>NZ_BMKK01000036.1 GCF_014644295.1 Emticicia aquatilis | reverse complement strand
CTTACTTCGAGTGTACTTCCTGTGCCGCCTGTACTCCATGATAAACTTCCTGTACAACCACTTGCTGTTAAGGTCGCTTTCTCTCCGTCACAACATAAGGTCTTATTCGATGAAATTACTGGAGCGGTCGGTGTTGTGCCTGTCGTGATGGTTACTACATTGCTTACGCCACTTTCGCCACATACATTGCTACACGTTGCTGTGTAGGTGCCTGCTGTGCTTACACTGATGCTGCTACCTGTGGCATTCGCACTCCATTTGATAGTACCAGTACAACCACTCGCTGTCAAGGTCGCACTTTCTCCGTTACACAAGCTCGTCTTGTTCGATGAAATCACGGGGGCTGCTGGTTTTGCTCCTGTGCCTATCACTATCTCATTCGACTTTGGACTCACTCCACATATCGTCTCACAAACTACTGAATAGGTACCTGCTGAACTTACACTGATAACGCTTCCTGTCGCATTTGTACTCCATTTCAAAGTACCGTTACAACCTGTGGCTGTCAATGTTGCTGTTTCGCCTGCACAAATTGTCGTTTTATCGCTCAATATACTTGGTGT
>NZ_BMKK01000035.1 GCF_014644295.1 Emticicia aquatilis | reverse complement strand
GGATGCAGTGCCAGTGCCACGACAAGTGTGACTGTAAATCCCTTACCAAACATCACTATTAATCAGCCTTTGACAGCATGTGCAGGAAACGCCATTAATTTAACTTCATCGGTTGGAAATAGTTATTCATGGAGTGGTCCAAATAGTTTCAGTTCAAGTTTACAAAATCCAATTATTACGAACGCAAGTGCTTCAAATACAGGTACTTACAGTTTAGTGCTAACGACCAATGGATGTAGTGCAAGTGCTACAACGAGTGTTACGGTGACACCTTTACCAAATATAAGCATCAACCAACCTTTGACAGTTTGTGCAGGCAATGCCATTAATTTAACTTCATCAGTTGGTGATAGTTATTTATGGAGTGGGCCAAATAGTTTTAGTTCAAGTTTTCAGAATCCAATCATTACTAACGCAAGTGCTTCAAATACAGGTACTTACAGTTTAGTGGTAACGACCAATGGATGTAGTGCAAGTGCTACAACGAGTGTTACGGTGACACTTTTACCAAATATAAGCATCAACCAACCTTTGACAGTTTGTGCAGGCAATGCCATTAATTTAACATCATCAGCTGGAAATAGTTATTTGTGGAGTGGCCCAAATAATTTTAGTTCAAGTTTGCAAAATCCAATTATTTCTACTGCAAGTAGTTCAAATACAGGAACTTATAGTTTAGTAGTAACAAGTAATGGATGCAGTGCCAGTGCCACGACAAGTGTGACTGTAAATCCCTTACCAAACATCACTATTAATCA
>NZ_BMKK01000034.1 GCF_014644295.1 Emticicia aquatilis | reverse complement strand
CTAAGAAGAATGGTCATACCCATTATGGTAAGCAGAATTATTTTTGTCATAACTGCCAACGACAATTTGTAGAAGGTGGTCAAGATTGGTTTGTCAGCGATTCAGATAAATTACTGATAAACAGACTTTTATTAGAACGCATATCACTCTCTGGTATTTGTCGAGTGTGTGATGTGAGTCAGCAATGGCTGTTAAATTATATAAAAGAATTGTATAGTAATTTGCCTGATGATTTGAATGCTGACTTAAGCTTGCCTGATATTGAGTCATATTTAGCTAATATAATGGAAGAGGAAATAGGAAGAATAAGGGCTATAAAAAAAATTCAATTGTACTACAAGAGTACATTCAAGTAACTGATAATGAAACACTTACAGGAGAAGTAGTCTGTCAAAACTACTTAGCTGACATAGAAACAAACGATTTATTAGTGAATGAATTATACAGTAAAGAACGTGGAGTACGAGTAGAATATTATGGTATTCAATTGGACGAAATGTGGACTTTCGTAGGAAATAGGGAGAATAAACAGTGGCTTTGGCTGGCTCTTAACCCTATCAATAGACAGATAATAGCGTTCCATATAGGTGGACGTTCAGCCAAAGATGCAAACTTATTTTATGAAAAGATACCTGCTGTTTTCAAAAATCATACTGGCTTCTTTTCTGACTATTGGCAGGCTTACGTTAAAGTTTTTGAAAATGAGAACCATTTCGGCGTGGGAAAAGATAGCGGTTTAACTGCTTATATTGAGCGTTTTAATGGAACATTAAGGCAAAGAGCATCCAGATTAGTTAGGAAAGCTTTAAGTTTTTCTAAGTCTTTGGAAAATCATGTA
>NZ_BMKK01000033.1 GCF_014644295.1 Emticicia aquatilis | reverse complement strand
AGTGGTACCGCACCATCGGTAGCGATTAGTTCAAGTGTAGCAAGTACGTATAGTTGGACAGTTGGTACAATCACAGGCGGTATTACTGGAGCGAGTTCAGGCACAGGTTCAACGATTTCACAGGTCTTGACGAATCCAAGTAGTACAGTTGCCGGAAGTGTACAATATATCATTACGGCCACAGCAGGTACAGGCGGTTGTACGACCACAGCGAGTGTTTTAGTAACGGTTAATCCTAAACCAACAGTTAGTTTAACCAACCAAACGGTATGTCAAAATTCAACCTTGACGCTCACACCGAGTGTGACGAATGGTTCAAGTTTCTTGTGGAGTACAGGGGCGACGAGTTCGAGCATAAGTGTACCAACAGGAACAGTAGGAACAGTAAATTATACAGTAACAGTAACAGGAACTCCAGGCGGTTGTACAGCAACAGCGAGTGCGAGTGTAACGGTTAATCCACAACCAACAGTTAGTTTAACCAACCAAACAGTGTGTCAAAATTCAACGTTGACGCTTACTCCAAGCATTACCAATGGTTCAAGTTTCTTATGGAGTACAGGAGCCACAGGTTCGAGTTTAGCAGTACCGACAGCCACAGCGGGAACATTTACTTATACTATCACAGTAACAGGTAGTCCGGGAGGTTGTACAGCAACAGCCAGTGCAACAGTTACAGTGAACCCATTACCAACCATCACCGTGGCAAATGCTACTATATGTAGTGGCACAGCACCATCGGTAGCGATTAGTTCAAGTGTAGCAAGTACGTATAGTTGGACAGTTGGTACGATTACAGGTGGTATTACCGGAGCGAGTTCAGGCACAGGTTCAACGATTTCACAAGTTTTGACAAACCCAAGCAATACTACTGCCGG
>NZ_BMKK01000032.1 GCF_014644295.1 Emticicia aquatilis | reverse complement strand
ATTCCCGCTCCCAAGCCTGTTGCTGTTGCAGTCGTTTGGACTGGGCTGCTGCTCCATGAGTAGGTGTATCCACCGTTACCTTCGCTTGCTACTACTGTCGCTGTACCGTTTTTCTCTCCGAAACATGCTACTGGTGTTGATGTCGCTACCGCTACTAAAGCTTTTGGTTGAATTACTTCTACTGTCGCCGTTACTACGCAGTTCTTAGCATCTTTTACTGTTACTGTGTAAATTCCCGCTCCCAAGCCTGTTGCTGTTGCAGTCGTTTGGACTGGGCTGCTGCTCCATGAGTAGGTGTAGCCACCATTACCTTCGGTTGCTACTACTGTCGCTGTGCCGTTTTTCTCTCCGAAACATGCTACTGGCGTTGATGTCGCTACCGCTACTAAAGCTTTTGGTTGAATAACTTCTACTGTCGCTGTTACTACGCAGTTCTTAGCATCTTTTACTGTTACTGTGTAAATTCCCGCTCCTAAGTCTGTTGCTGTTGCAGTCGTTTGGACTGGGCTGCTGCTCCATGAGTAGGTGTATCCACCGTTGCCTTCGCTTGCTACTACTGTCGCTGTACCGTTTTTCTCTCCGAAACACGCTACTGGTGTCGCACTCGCTACGGCTACTAAAGCTTTTGGTTGGATTACTTCTACTGTCGCTGTTACTACGCAGTTCTTAGCATCTTTTACTGTTACTGTGTAAATTCCCGCTCCCAAGCCTGTTGCTGTTGCAGTCGTTTGGACTGGGCTGCTGCTCCATGAGTAGGTGTAGCCACCATTACCTTCGGTCGCTACTACTGTCGCTGTGCCGTTTTTCTCTCCGAAACACGCTACTGGTGTCGCACTCGCTACGGCTACTAAAGCTTTTGGTTGGATTACTTCTACTGTCGCTGTTACTACGCAGTTCTTAGCATCTTTTACCGTTACTGTGTAAATACCCGCTCCTAAGCCTGTTGCCGTTGCCGTCGTTTGGACTGGGCTGCTGCTCCATGAATAAGTGTAGCCACCATTGCCTTCGCTTGCTACTACTGTCGCTGTACCGTTTTTCTCTCCGAAACATGCTACTGGTGTTGATGTCGCTACGGCTACTAAAGCTTTTGGTTGAATTACTTCTACTGTCGCCGTTACTACGCAGTTCTTAGCATCTTTTAC
>NZ_BMKK01000031.1 GCF_014644295.1 Emticicia aquatilis | reverse complement strand
CCTGTTGCACTTAACGTCGCCGTTTCTGCATTACACAAGCTGTTTTTGTTGCTGCTTATCACTGGAGCTGCTGGGCTTGTACCGGTCGTGATGACTACTACATTGCTCGCTCCACTTTCTCCACAACTGTTGCTACATGTCGCTGTGTAACTACCTGCCGTGCTTACACTGATGCTGCTACCTGTGGCGTTAGTACTCCACTTGATACTGCCAGTACAACCACTCGCTGTCAACGTTGCACTTTCTCCATTACATAAGCTGTTTTTGTTGCTGCTTATTACTGGGGCTGCTGGGCTTGTACCGGTCGTGATGACTACTACATTGCTCGCTCCACTTTCTCCACAACTGTTGCTACATGTGGCTGTGTAACTACCTGCAGTACTTACACTGATGCTGCTTCCTGTGGCGTTGGTACTCCACTTGATGCTGCCGCTACAACCTGTCGCACTTAACGTCGCCGTTTCTGCATTACACAAGCTGTTTTTATTGCTGCTTATCACTGGGGCTGCTGGGCTTGTACCGGTCGTAATGACTACTACATTGCTCGCTCCACTTTCTCCACAACTGTTGCTACATGTCGCTGTATAACTACCTGCCGTACTTACACTGATGCTGCTACCTGTGGCGTTAGTACTCCACTTGATACTGCCGCTACAACCTGTTGCACTTAACGTCGCCGTTTCTGCATTACACAAGCTGTTTTTGTTGCTGCTTATCACTGGAGCCGCTGGGCTTGTACCGGTCGTGATGACTACTACATTGCTCGCTCCACTTTCTCCACAACTGTTGCTACATGTCGCTGTGTAACTACCTGCCGTACTTACTGTGATGGTAGCAGTTGTTGCTCCAGTACTCCACTTGATACTGCCGCTACAACCTGTTGCACTTAACGTCACCGTTTCTGCATTACACAAGCTGTTTTTGTTGCTGCTTATTACTGGGGCTGCTGGTTTTGCTCCTGTGCCTATCACTATCTCATTCGACTTTGGACTTACTCCACATATCGTCTCACAGACTACTGAATATGTACCTGCTGAACTTACACTGATAACGCTACCTGTCGCATTTGTACTCCATTTCAAGCTTCCATTACATCCTGTGGCTGTCAATGCTGCTGTTTCGCCTGCACAAATTGTCGTTTTATCGCTCAATATACTTGGTGTCGTTGGACTTACACCTG
>NZ_BMKK01000030.1 GCF_014644295.1 Emticicia aquatilis | reverse complement strand
CAATAGTTCTTTGAAATACTGTCAAAAGAAATGGGACAAGCCTTACCACTGAACTTACGTCAGCAAATAGTAACTTTTCACCAATCAGGGTTAAGCTATACAAGTATAGCCAAAGCCACTGGGAAGAGTTATGATGGTGTACGAAAAATTGTTAGACAATATAAATCTACTGGCTTAGCAGGTCTAAGTACAAAGTATGGTCAGAATCGTGCTATACAAAGCGATAAGTTAGTGTATCGATGTGCACTTTGGTTAAAACGACATCATCCTCAATGGGGAGCACCCTTAATTCGGAGTATACTTTATAATCGTTACCCAACTAAGGCAATACCTACGATACGAACTTTTCAGTTATGGTTCAGAGCACAGTCACTGAATCGTCCCAAGAGTACCTCACCCAAACTAAATATTAGTCAAAATATAGAGGTACATCAAACATGGCAAATAGATGCCAAAGAACGCTTTTGCATAGCCAATGGTCAAAGAGTTTGTTGGCTCAATATAAGTGATGAATATTCTCGGAGTCTGCTTGATAGCCGAGTTTTCCCCCCACAAACAAATCAATGAGGTTAATGTGAGAGATATTCAAGCTTTTCTATTGCAAGCATTCCAGCGATGGGGTATGCCTAAACAAATTCGCCTTGATAATGGTAGACCTTTCCGTACATCTTATCAAGATGTCCCTTCTGGTTTAGTTTTATGGCTCAAAGCTTTGGATATAGACGTTATTTTTAACAAAATCCATACCCCACAACAAAACGGTGTTGTAGAAAACCATAATGGTTTAACTGCTCGTTGGGCTGAGGCTCATACCAAAAAATCAGTTGAAGAATTACAAAATGCTATTAATCAAGTAAAACATTATCAACTATTTTCTTTTCCTGTTGCCAAGCTTAATGGAAGAACAAGAATTAGCTCATTCCCCGAATTAGAGCATAATCAAAGAAAATACCAGCCTGAATCATTTGACTTCTCCAAAGTATTGGCATTTATAGCTCAATTTAATTGGGTTAGAATTGTTGATAAAACGGGTTGTATTTCTCTTTTTCATCAAAAAATTAGCATCGGCAGAAAATGGACTAAAAAATATATTACCATATCCTTTAATCCAAATAATCAAACTTTTACCGCTTACGATGAAAAACTCGAAATTATTAAAAACTTTCAATTAATATCCTTGACTAAAGCCAATGTCCAAAATTTGACAGTATTTCAAAG
>NZ_BMKK01000029.1 GCF_014644295.1 Emticicia aquatilis | reverse complement strand
ACTGTGTAAATTCCCGCTCCTAAGCCTGTTGCCGTTGCCGTCGTTTGGACTGGGCTGCTGCTCCATGAGTAGGTGTAGCCACCATTACCTTCGGTCGCTACTACTGTCGCTGTACCGTTTTTCTCTCCGAAACATGCTACTGGTGTTGATGTCGCTACCGCTACTAAAGCTTTTGGTTGAATTACTTCTACTGTCGCCGTTACTACGCAGTTCTTAGCATCTTTTACTGTTACTGTGTAAATTCCCGCTCCCAAGCCTGTTGCTGTTGCCGTCGTTTGTACTGGGCTGCTGCTCCATGAGTAGGTGTATCCACCATTGCCTTCGCTTGCTACTACTGTCGCTGTACCGTTTTTCTCTCCGTAACATGCTACTGGTGTTGATGTCGCTACGGCTACTAAAGCTTTTGGTTGAATAACTTCTACTGTCGCTGTTACTACGCAGTTCTTAGCATCTTTTACTGTTACTGTGTAAATTCCCGCTCCCAAGCCTGTTGCTGTTGCAGTCGTTTGGACTGGGCTGCTGCTCCATGAGTAGGTGTAGCCACCGTTGCCTTCGCTTACTACTACTGTCGCTGTGCCGTTTTTCTCACCGTAACATGCTACTGGTGTGGCACTTGCTACCGCTACTAAAGCTTTTGGTTGAATGACTTCTACTGTCGCTGTTACTACGCAGTTCTTGCTATCTTTTACTGTTACGGTGTAAATACCAGCTCCCAAGCCTGTTGCCGTTGCCGTCGTTTGGACTGGGCTGCTGCTCCATGAATAAGTGTAGCCACCATTGCCTTCGCTTGCTACTACTGTCGCTGTACCGTTTTTCTCACCGAAACACGCTACTGGTGTTGCACTCGCTACGGCTACTAAAGCTTTTGGTTGAATGACTTCTACTGTCGCTGTTACTACGCAGTTCTTGCTATCTTTTACCGTTACCGTGTAAATGCCGGCTCCCAAACCTGTTGCGGTCGCCGTCGTTTGTACTGGGCTGCTGCTCCATGAGTAGGTGTAGCCACCGTTGCCTTCGCTTGCTACTACTGTCGCTGTGCCGTTTTTCTCACCGTAACATGCTACTGGTGTGGCACTTGCTACCGCTACTAAAGCTTTTGGTTGAATGACTTCTATTGTCGCTGTTACTACGCAGTTCTTGCTATCTTTTACTGTTACGGTGTAAATACCAGCTCCCAAGCCTGTTGCCGTTGCCGTCGTTTGGACTGGGCTGCTGCTCCATGAATAAGTGTAGCCACCATTGCCTTCGCTTGCTACTACTGTCGCTGTACCGTTTTTCTCACCGAAACATGCTACTGGTGTTGATGTCGCTACGGCGATAAGTAACTTAGGTTCTTTAATTGTCACTTGTGTTGTTGCATAACATCCTCTTGCATCAGTAACTGTTACTGAATAAGTACCCACTGTAAAATTGTTTACAGTAGCTGTTGTTGCCCCATTACTCCAAAGGTATGTATAAGGAGTTTGACCACCTGTTGCAGTTACAGTAGCACTTCCATCATTACCACCAAAACATGAAACATCTTTGACAGTATTTGGATTTATAGCCAATTTGACTTGACAAATATCAACATTTGCAAAATCATGGTCATCTTCATCGCCACCATTTTTGCCATTTTCAGTAAATACATCATCCTTCATTTGCGGGCTAACCTCACCTGCTTGATTCCCATTATTCGCATCAGGAGTACTATCAATATCATCAACTGAATTGCCCTTACTATCTTTTGCCGATGAAATTTCTGCTGTATTTACTAATAAAGTACCTGTGTAATCACTGTTAACTTTGAGAGTAATATTTACAGTTGTACTTCCTGTTGGTAGAAGTGATGCAATTGGTGTACTCAGTACTGCATTACCCAAAGTTGAAGTCCAATTTGCATCATTTAATGTCATACCTGTTGGTATGTAATCTGTAACTTGAATACTCTTAGCTTCAACCGTACCTTGGTTATAAACTGTGATTGTAAACTTAACATCACTTCCTGGCATAATCGCTAAAGGTTGGCCAACAGCAATTGTCTTCTTCAAAGCTAAGTCGAACTTCTCTACTGTAATCGTTTCGATGTCGTGGTCGTCTTCGTCACC
>NZ_BMKK01000028.1 GCF_014644295.1 Emticicia aquatilis | reverse complement strand
CTCCATTTCAAGCTTCCATTACATCCTGTGGCTGTCAATGTTGCTGTTTCGCCTGCACAAATTGTCGTCTTATCGCTCAATATACTTGGTGTCGTCGGACTTACGCCTGTGCGGATGATGATATTATTTGAAGCTACACTACTTCCACAAACATTGCTACATGTTGCAGTATATGTTCCTGATGTGCTTACTTCAATTGTGCTACCAGTTCCGCCTGTACTCCATGATAAACTTCCTGTGCAACCTGTTGCTGTCAATGTCGCTTTCTCTCCGTCACAACATAAGGTCTTGTTTGCTGTAATTACTGGAGCTACTGGCGGTGTGTTTCTGTTGATAGTTACTGGTGTGCTATTGTTGCTTGTTCCACAAATGTTTGTACATGTTACTGTATAAGTACCAGGTGTACTAACTGTAATTGTAGATGTTGATTGTCCATTACTCCAAGCAAGCGTTCCTTCACATCCAGTTGCTGTCAATGTTGCAGTTTCAGTATTACAGATTGATGTTTTATCTGCTGTTACTGTTGGTGCAGATGGAGTGTTTCCTTTCTTGATTTCGATTTCATTCGATTTCGGACTTACTCCACAGATTGTCTCACAAACTACTGAGTACGTTCCTGCTGCACTTACTGTAATTGTGCTACTTGTTGCATTTGTACTCCACTTCAATGTACCGTTGCAACCAGTTGCTATCAATGTTGCAGTTTCTGTTCCACAAATTGTTGTCTTATTCGCAGTTATTGATGGAGTCGTTGGTGTTACACCTGTACGAATCACAACTGAATTTGACGATGAACTTGTACCACAAATATTTGTACAAGTTGCTGTGTATGAGCCAGAAGCTGTTACTTGCAATGTACTTCCTGTTGCTCCAGAAACATTCCAAGTGATTGTTCCATCTGTACAACCTGACGCTGTCAATGTTGCTTTTTCGCCATCACAACAGATTGTTTTATCCGATGTAATTACTGGTGCAGAAGGTTTGTTACCTTTTTGGATTGTTACGCTTCCACTTGAAACGCTTGTTCCGCAATCAGTTGTACAAGTTGCTGTATATGCTCCGCTTTGATTCACTACGATTGACGAACCAGTTGAGCCATTGCTCCAAAGAATGCTTCCTGCACAACCTTCAGCTGTTAATGTTGCAGTTTGTGCATCACAGATGACAGGCGAAGAAGTTTTCACTACTGGTGGATTTGGTTTATCTCCGATAGTGATGATTACCTCATTTGATTTAGGACTTACTCCGCAAATAGTTTCGCAAGTTGCAGAATATGTACCCGCTCCAACTGTGATTGTTGAACCAGTTGCATTTGTACTCCATTTCACTGTTCCATTGCAACCTGTTGCCGTTAATTTAACTGTTTCTGTTCCACAAACTGTCAATTTAGCTGCTGTAATCGTTGGACTTGTTGGTGTTACGCCAGTTCTAATCTCAATTGAGTTAGAAGCTGAACTTGCACCACAACTATTACTACATGTTGCTGTATAACTTCCAGCTACTGCTACTTGGATTGTGCTTGTTGTTGCACCTGTACTCCAAGAGATTTTTCCTGTACAACCCGAAGCTGTCAATGTTGCTTTTTCGCCATCACAACAGATTGTTTTGTCTGATGTAATGGTTGGTGCTACTGGAATTGAACCTTTTGTTACAGTTACTGAATTTGATACATTACTTGAACATTCTCCAACTTTACAAACTGCTGTGTATGTTCCTTCACTACTTACTGTGATGCTTGTTCCAGTTGCGTTGGTTGACCAAATAACTGTTCCACCAACACATGAAGTAGCAGTTAATGTAACCGAACCTGTCTCACAAATTGATGTTGGACCTGAAATATTGATTGATGGTGTTGCAGGTTTTTCTTTTACATCAACTGTAACAGTTGCCGATGTTGTACATTGGTCTTTCGACACTACGATTGTATAAACACCTTCGGCTGCAAGCGTCACATTATTAATTGTAACAATTCTACCTGTTTGAGCAAAAGCATTTGGTCCTGTCCAATTATAAGTTGCACCTGTACCGTAATCTGGAGAAGTCAATGTTAAATTTTGACCTTCACAAACATTGGCATTTGATGAGATAATCTTATCCAAAACCTTGATTTGAACAGATGTTGTGGCTATACCTACACAACCTTTGCTATCCGTTACTGTTACTGTATAAACACCTTGTGTTGCTGTTGTAGCAGGTGAAATACTTGGATTTTGCGATGTCGAAGCAAAACCATTCGGTCCAGTCCAAGCATACGATGTACCACCACTTGATGTTAGGTTAATGATTGTTCCTTCACAAACTGGTGAGTTACTTCCAATCGTTGGCACTAACTGTGCTGGTTGATTAACAACTATGCCTGTGATTGAAACTTTACAACCATTTACATCGGTCACTTCTACTGAGTATGTTCCTGATATTAAAGTAGAGATAGTCTGAGTGGTTGCACCAGTATTCCATTTGTATGAATAAGGAGTTTTTCCACCTACAACATTTACTGTTGCTGAACCATCTTTTCCACCATAACAAGTCACATCTGTTTTAGAAGGTGTTGCGTTTAATTTATCTGGTTGCTTAACTTCTACTGCTGTTGTTTTGATACAACCGTTAGCATCTTTCACTGTAAGCGTATAAGTACCTGCTGTTAAGCCACTAAATACATTACTTGATTGGAAAGTTGTACCGTCTTTACTGTATTGATAAGCCGTTTTACCACCTGTTGCTGTTAATGTAATTGAACCGTTGGTTTCGCCATTACATTTCACATCTGTACTTATTCCAGTAAGTGTTAAAGCATCTGGTTGAGTAATTGTTACACTTGTTGTTTTAAGACAGCTATTCGCATCTTTTACGGTGAAAGTATATGTTCCTGCTGTTAAGCTTGAAAATACATTACTTGCTTGGAAGGTTGCTCCATCTTTGCTGTATTGATAAGCAGTTGTTCCGCCTGTTGCTGTCAAGGTTACACTACCATCATTTCCACCATTACATTTCACATCAAGTGTTGTACTTATTAATGTAAGAGCATCTGGCTGGTTAACTTTTACTGTCGTTGTTTTAATACAACCGTTTTTATCTTTCAATGTAAATGTATATGTGCCTGCTGCTAAATCAGTAAATACATTTGAAGTTTGGAAGGTAGTTCCATCTTTGCTGTATTGGTACGGAGAAACTCCACCGCCAGCAGTCAACGTTACTTTACCATCATTTCCTCCGTTACATTTAACATTTTCTTGCGAACTTGTCAATGTCAAGACTGGAGGTTGAATTACTTCTACTGTGGCTGTTACTACGCAGTTCTTGCTATCTTTTACTGTTACTGTGTAAATTCCCGCTCCTAAGCCTGTTGCTGTTGCAGTCGTTTGGACTGGGCTGCTGCTCCATGAATAGGTGTATCCACCATTACCTTCGGTCGCTACTACTGTCGCTGTGCCGTTTTTCTCGCCGAAACACGCTACTGGTGTTGCACTCGCTACGGCTACTAAAGCTTTTGGTTGAATGACTTCTACTGTGGCTGTTACTACGCAGTTCTTGCTATCTTTTACTGTTACTGTGTAAATTCCCGCTCCTAAGCCTGTTGCCGTTGCCGTCGTTTGGACTGGGCTGCTGCTCCATGAGTAGGTGTAGCCACCGTTACCTTCGCTTGCTACTACTGTCGCTGTACCGTTTTTCTCTCCGAAACATGCTACTGGTGT
>NZ_BMKK01000027.1 GCF_014644295.1 Emticicia aquatilis | reverse complement strand
TCACGATAAAAATAAAGTTCAAAAATAATTTGTTTTTTAAAATTAGAATTCAGAACTTTGCACCCCGATTAAGAGAGAAAGGAATTGAGGGTTTGATAATCGGAAAATAGAAAAAATAAATTTGTAAAATAGTTTGTTTTTAAAATAAAGAAGTAGTAATTTTGCACTCCGTTTCGTTTAGTAGAAAGGGAAATAAAGTAAGAAGATTCAAGGTTTAAATGATTGATTATTAATCATTTAGGATTTAGAAGAGGAATCGACAAATTTGATTAATTTCGGTGAAATTGGTTGAATAAAGTTCATTAACTTATTGGGAAAACGAATGCGACGTTTAGAGAAATTAAAGTAGTCAGGCAAACTTGATATTTACAATGGAGAGTTTGATCCTGGCTCAGGATGAACGCTAGCGGCGGGCTTAATACATGCAAGTCAAGGGGTAGCAATACACCGGCGTACGGGTGCGTAACGCGTATGGAACCTGCCCTTATCTGGGGGATAACTCGGGGAAACTCGAGCTAATACCGCATAAGATAGTAAAGAGGCATCTCTTAGCTATTAAAGATTTATCGGATAAGGATGGCCATGCGTAAGATTAGATAGTTGGCGAGGTAACGGCTCACCAAGTCTACGATCTTTAGGGGCTCTGAGAGGAGAATCCCCCACACTGGCACTGAGATACGGGCCAGACTCCTACGGGAGGCAGCAGTAGGGAATATTGGGCAATGGGCGGAAGCCTGACCCAGCCACGCCGCGTGCAGGAAGACGGCCCTCTGGGTTGTAAACTGCTTTTGATTGGGAAGAAAGCAGCTCATGCGTGAGAATTTGACGGTACCAATCGAATAAGCCACGGCTAACTACGTGCCAGCAGCCGCGGTAATACGTAGGTGGCGAGCGTTATCCGGATTTATTGGGTTTAAAGGGAGCGTAGGCGGCTGATTAAGTCAGCGGTGAAAGGTAGCAGCTTAACTGTTTTACATGCCGTTGATACTGGTTAGCTTGAGTTGACAGAAGGCAGATAGAATTCCTGGTGTAGCGGTGAAATGCTTAGATACCAGGAGGAATACCGATTGCGAAGGCAGTCTGCTGCAGTCACACTGACGCTGAGGCTCGAAGGTGCGGGGATCAAACAGGATTAGATACCCTGGTAGTCCGCACAGTAAACGATGATTACTAGATGTTGGCCATGCCAGTGTCCAAGGGAAACCGATAAGTAATCCACCTGGGGAGTACGCCGGCAACGGTGAAACTCAAAGGAATTGACGGGGGTCCGCACAAGCGGTGGAGCATGTGGTTTAATTCGATGATACGCGAGGAACCTTACCTGGACTAGAATGTGAGGGAATGTTTTAGAAATAGAACAGTCAGCAATGACCCGAAACAAGGTGCTGCATGGCTGTCGTCAGTTCGTGCCGTGAGGTGTTGGGTTAAGTCCCGCAACGAACGCAACCCCTGTTGTCTGTTGCCAGCGAGTTAAGTCGGGGACTCAGACAAGACTGCCTACGCAAGTAGAGAGGAAGGAGGGGACGACGTCAAGTCATCATGGCCCTTACGTCCAGGGCAACACACGTGCTACAATGGGCGATACAGAGTGTTGCGAGCTAGTAATAGTAAGCCAATCACAAAAAGTCGTTCACAGTTCGGATTGAGGTCTGCAACTCGACCTCATGAAGCTGGAATCGCTAGTAATCGAATATCAGCTATGATTCGGTGAATACGTTCCCGGACCTTGTACACACCGCCCGTCAAGCCATGGAAGTTGGGTAGACCTGAAGCGGAAGGTAAAAGATTTCGTTAGGGTAGAATCAGTAACTAGGGCTAAGTCGTAACAAGGTAGCCGTACCGGAAGGTGCGGCTGGAACACCTCCTTTTTAGAGATTTTCTAAACAGAAAAAAAACGACTTGACACTTTATATTTGAATGTTGCATTTGTTTTCCCAACTAAAGTTATGTTTGAAAGCAGTAGAGACAATCGGACGATTACTATTTGTGTAATAGTTCTGATTATAGGGGCTTGTAGCTCAGGTGGTTAGAGCGTTACACTGATAATGTAAAGGTCCGTGGTTCGAGTCCACGCAGGCCCACCAAAGTAACAACAAGGGGGATTAGCTCAGCTGGCTAGAGCACCTGCTTTGCAAGCAGGGGGTCAACGGTTCGACTCCGTTATTCTCCACTAATTTTAAGTTAAGACAACTATCGATAAAGAACTGATAGTTTAAAGTTTAAGGAAAAAGGTATTTATACCACTATTTAATTCTTATGTCTAAGAATGGTATTAGCGAAGCACAGCTTGATTAGCTAGTATTTGATATATAGGATTGGAAAGAGTTCATTGACATGTTGGCAGAGAGATAAAAGTATAATAATAAGAGTTATATAAGGGCGTACGGAGGATGCCTAGGGTCTCAGAGGCGAAGAAGGACGTGATAAGCTGCGATAAGCTACGGGGATTGGCACATACAAGTTAATCCGTAGATTTCCGAATGGGGCAACCCAATGGTTTGAAGAACCATTACTATACATAGTATAGAGCTAACCCGGTGAACTGAAACATCTAAGTAACCGGAGGAACATAAAACAACAGTGATTCCGCAAGTAGTGGCGAGCGAACGCGGAGAAGCCCAAACCTATTTTGTTACGGCAAAGTGGGGGTTATAGGACTGCATTTAGAAGATTAAATTAAGCTGAACAGATTGGGAAGTCTGGCGATACAGTGTGATAGCCACGTAAGCGTACAATTTAATGGACGAGCAGTATCCTGAGTAGGTGGGGACCAGTGGAATCCCCTCTGAATTCGGCAGTACCATCTGCCAAGGCTAAATACTCCTGAGACACCGATAGTGAACAAGTACTGTGAAGGAAAGGTGAAAAGCACCGAGAGTATCGGAGTGAAAAAGAACCTGAAACCGTACGCTTACAAGCGGTCGGAGCATCCAAGTGGTGTGACGGCGTGCCTTTTGCATAATGACCCTACGAGTTACGGTCACCGGCAAGATTAAGACATTCAGTGTCGTAGTCGAAGCGAAAGCAAGTCTGAATAGGGCGGTTAGTCGGTGGTTGTAGACGCGAAACCTTGTGATCTACCCATGGTCAGGATGAAGTGTTGGTAACACAACATGGAGGTCCGAACCAGTTAACGTTGAAAAGTTTTTGGATGAACTGTGGGTAGGGGTGAAAGGCTAATCAAACTGGGAAATAGCTCGTACTCTCCGAAATGTATTTAGGTACAGCGTCGAGGTTGAGTTATGTCGAGGTAGAGCTACTAATAGGATGCGGGGGAGTCAAATCCTACCAAATTCTGATAAACTCCGAATGCGGCATAATATACTCGGCAGTGAGGGCTTGGGTGCTAAGGTCCAAGTCCAAAAGGGAAAGAACCCGGAACAACAGCTAAGGTCTCTAAATTTACACTAAGTTGAACTAAGGAAGTCTGACTGCAGTGACAGCCAGGATGTTTGCTTGGAAGCAGCAATCATTTAAAGAGTGCGTAACAGCTCACTGGTCGAGCGGGGCGGGCATCGATAATAAACGGGCATCAAGTGTAGTACCGAAGCTTTGTGATTGTTTTTAACAATCGGTAGGAGAGCATTCTATTCGCGGCGAATGTGTACTGTGAGGTATGCTGGAGCGTATAGAAAAGCAAATGTAGGGATAAGTAGCGATAATGTATGTGAGAACCATACACACCGAAAGACTCAGGATTCCTCAGCTACGTCAATCAACTGAGGGTTAGTCGGGACCTAAGGATAAGGCGAAGGCCGAAGCCGATGGCAAATGGGTTAATATTCCCATACTGGTGATAGTGCGATGCGGGGACGGATTGAGGAGGTTCATACGTTCTGACGGAATAGAGCGTTGAGAGGAGGCTTAGGCTGAATCGAATGAGCTGAATTGATTCCAAGAAAAGCCGCTAAGCTTCAGCTATTTACCACCCGTACCGTAAACCGACACAGGTAGTCGAGGCGAGAAGCCTAAGGTGCTCGAGTGAGTCACAGCTAAGGAACTCGGCAAATTAACCCTGTAACTTCGGGAGAAGGGGAGCCTACAGCAATGTAGGCCGCAGAGAAATGGCCCAGGCGACTGTTTAACAAAAACACATGGCTTTGCGAAGTTTAATGACGACGTATAAGGCCTGACACCTGCCCGGTGCTGGAAGGTTAAGAGGGGATGTCATCGCAAGAGAAGCATTGAATCGAAGCCCCAGTAAACGGCGGCCGTAACTATAACGGTCCTAAGGTAGCGAAATTCCTTGTCGGGTAAGTTCCGACCTGCACGAATGGTGTAACGATCTGGGCACTGTCTCAGCTGTGAGCTCGGCGAAATTGTAGTAGCGGTGAAGATGCCGCTTACCCGCCACGGGACGGAAAGACCCCGTGAACCTTTACTATAGCTTAACGTTGAATTCGGGTAACTGATGTGTAGGATAGGTGGGAGGCTGTGAGCCGGTGTCGCTAGGCATCGGGGAGCCAACGTTGAAATACCACCCTTTGGTTATTTGGATTCTAACTTGCCTAAGGCGAGGACACCGTTTGGTGGGTAGTTTGACTGGGGTGGTCGCCTCCAAAAGAGTAACGGAGGCTTCCAAAGGTGACCTCAGCACGCTTGGTAACCGTGCGTTGAGTGCAATAGCATAAGGTCGCTTGACAGTGAGACATACAAGTCGAGCTGGATGGAAACATGGGTATAGTGATCCGGCGGTTCTGTATGGAAGGGCCGTCGCTCAAAGGATAAAAGGTACTCCGGGGATAACAGGCTGATCTCCCCCAAGAGCTCACATCGACGGGGAGGTTTGGCACCTCGATGTCGGCTCGTCACATCCTGGGGCTGGAGAAGGTCCCAAGGGTTCGGCTGTTCGCCGATTAAAGTGGCACGCGAGCTGGGTTCAGAACGTCGTGAGACAGTTCGGTCCCTATCTGTGGTGGGCGTAGGAAGATTGAGAGGTTCTGACTTTAGTACGAGAGGACCGAGTTGGACGTACCGCTGGTGCATCTGTTGTCCTGCCAAGGGCACGGCAGAGTAGCCAAGTACGGACGGGATAAACGCTGAAAGCATCTAAGTGTGAAACCCACCTCAAGATGAGTCTTCCATTGAGATTCGTAATAGACTATTACGTTGATAGGTTGCAGGTGTAGAAGTGGTAACACTAAGCCGAGCAATACTAATGAATCGAGGACTCTTATATTTTTATTATGCTTTTATCTTTCTGTAACATAAGTCATGAATTATTAAAAAGAAATTAGACGAAAGACGGTAGGCAAGGAGTTGTTGAAGTCCAAGTCGAAAGAGTTTCATGGTGTTTATAGGGAGGGTGCGGGACACGTTGTCTTCACTTCTTTCCATCACTAAAGAGCTTCATGGTGTTTATAGGGCGGGTGTTCACCTCTTCCCATCTCGAACAGAGAAGTTAAGCCCCGCACCGCCGATGGTACTGAGTTCAAACTCGGGAGAGTAGGTAGACGCCAGAATTTTATTATAGAAGTCT
>NZ_BMKK01000026.1 GCF_014644295.1 Emticicia aquatilis | reverse complement strand
GGACAACTCCATTTCGCCTTAATAGGGTTCAACCCTACTTCGCTCGGCACATGCAACGTCTCTACAATGCAATATAATCGAAGGAAAAAAGCCAGTGACTCAAAATGTTTATTTCACCCGAATCTCCCAATAAACAATCCCATCGGTTTCGCCAATTTGTGAAAAGCTGTTGTTGCGTAACACACGCTGCGAAGAAAGGTTATTTTTTTCGGTATTTGCCAAAACCTTCATCACACTCGATTGTGTTTTTGCCCATTTAAGCATCTCGCCAACGGCTTCGGTCATGTAGCCTTTTCGTCTAAACTCAAAGTGTGTACCGTAGCTGATTTCTATTTCTCCATCAATGTTGGGTTCGCCTTTGAAGCACACATCACCTACCATTTTGTTGCTTTCTTTCGAGATAATCGTCCAAAGTGTGGAGAAAAGGTAGTTTTGGCGTTCGTCCGCTACATGCGGAATAATGCCGTAGTCGAGGGCTTCACGGAGTTCGGGAGATATACTTCTCGGAGATTTTTCGGTATTGAGTTCTTTTTCTAAAGAATCATCTAAATTGCTGTATTTGAGTAATTGCTCGTAAGTCAGCGGTCGTAAAATCAGGCGTTCGGTTTCTATCATTGCTTTAGCATCAATCTTCACGAATCACATCAACTTCTACTGCCACTTTATGCTCACCCGAACTAAAAATAATACCTTTAAGTGGTGCGACATCGGCATAATCTCGACCATAGGCCGTAACGATATGCTTATCGCTCGGAATGAGGTTATTAGTTGGGTCAAATTCGCACCAACCCATTTCGGGAATATAAACCGAAATCCAAGCGTGCGATGCATCCGAACCTTGTAATTTAGGCTTTCCTTTTGGCGGAATTGTTTCGATATAACCACTCACGTAGCGAGCTGCCAAACCAACGCTTCGCAAGCACGCAATGGCCAAATGTGAGAAGTCTTGACATACACCTTTGCGTTCTTTCAAGACGGTTTTGAGGGGTGTATTTACACTCGTAAAACCTGATTTAAACTGAAATTCGTGGAAAATTTTAGCAGAAAGTTTACTTACACCCTCAAAGAGCGGCACATTGGGCGAAAGACAAGTTTCGGCAAAAGCCTTAATTTCATCGTCCCATTTGATAAACTGACTTGGAAGTTGATATTGCAAAACCTCAATTTTTAAAGCATTGTCATTCTGAAACTTCGTTTTTGCTTCCTCACACGTAACCGCACTTATAGCCATGGAAGTTCGGGGTAATATCTCAATTTCACTCGAAGCAATCACTTTCAATATTTTATGCGACTCGTGCAAAGAAAAATAATGCTGAGTATTACCAAAAAAGTCTTTGCGGCCATAGACCTTAGTGGGCTGTGGCTCAATTGCTAAATCAAAGTTGTGGCATAGTTGAGTGGGCTGCGATAGCGGTTCTAAACAAAGCACACTTTGGTAATTATCAACAGGATTTACATAAGTATAGACCGTTTGGTGCCTTAGCTTATATTTCATCTGAATTTATTTTTTCAATGGTATCTAAAAACGAATGTTGTATGACCGAATGATTGAAGTATAAGCTTGCAAGATTACCCGTAACGTTAGAAATCAAGTCGAAAACCTGTTCTAAGGTTTTGTCGAGTTCCGTGCGATATTGCGTATCTTCATCTGCTTTTATCATGCTTTCGGCATCAAAAAGTTTAATGAGCGTTCCTGCTTCTAAGACCGTTCTTTCGGCTATGTTCAATCGGGTTGAGTCAATATTCTTTGGTAATTTTGCTAAACAATTCGATAAAGCATCGAGCAAATAAGCCAGTGTATAAGGCAGATTTGTCTCTAAGAAAACCATATTTAGCACCGCAACCAAGCTCCAATGAGATTTATAAATATGGCGGTATTGGGCCAAAAGATGATGGTTTTCTAAAACTGCTTCCATCAAAACGGTTTCTACTTCATCGTTATTTTTGAAGCTAAACGCCGACCTCAGTACCGAAATGAGCGATAAAATTCGTTCAATATTTTTACCCGCTTCGAGCAAATAAAAACCGCTGTCACGTGGTAATGTCTCGAAAATATTGCCATAAAAAGCAAAAAGTCGAGTATAGAGCCTGTCCAAACTGTGGCTTACTTGGTTGATACTGTGCGAATCTCGAAGCGATTGCAGATTATCTTCAATTAAGTTCAAAATTCGGCGAGTATCAGTATTCCACTTGTCACTTACTTGATTCGATGTACGCAAGAAAGATTGGATATTATAGGCAACCGAACCCACTTTTCGAGGGTCGTTGATTAAGCTAAACAACTCTGGTTCGGGGTTTTCCAAAATCGAATCGTCTTCTTCGTTCGTGAAGCCAGGGTAACTCCAAGTCAGATGTGTGATTGATTTGAGTAAAACCACCAAGTATTCCTGTTGCTTTTTACCTTTATCGTTTACGTTTTCGTTGAGGCGGTCAAGCACGATTTTCAAGAAACTCGTCAAGGCCATTGTTCGCTCAAATAAGCGTCCGACCCAAAATAAATTCTCGGCATTTCTGCTCGTGAGTGAGTTATTGTGCTGATTATTAGTTGCTTTGCGTACAACTATTCGTTCGTAATGCTCGGTTGGTGTATCGGTTACAATCCAAGTGTCTTTCGATAATCCGCCCAGTTGATTAGATATTACAAACTTATCTTTTACGGGTGAGCTACGAGTGAGGCCGCCTTGCATTACTTTATAGTCATTGCCGTCAGATACCAAAAAAGTTCGGATAGCAGCAAAACGAGGCACTAATTTTCCATCAATCAACGAAGGAGTGGTAGAAAGACTTACTTCTTCTTGAGCCACAAAATCTTTCGGATTTTGCAAAATCATCTTACGAAGTTTTTCCAGTTCATCTTTGCTCATTTGTCGCCCATAGAGCGACTTAAATCCTTGCTTGCGGTTGGCTTTTTTGATGATAAGTCGGTGTAAATTACTCAGCACGAAGTTCAATTCTCGTGGTTGTCCGCACCACCAAGTGGCTACCGAGTTCATCAGTAAAGGTTCATCGAGCAGGAATTTACAAGCATTCTGCATAAATGCCAACAAACCGTAATTTTCTACGACACTCGTGCCGGGTGGATTTACAACTGCCACATTGCCCATACGCATGACTTGCAGCAAACCCGGTACACCCAAAAGTGAATTTTGGCGTAGTTCGAGTGGGTCGCACCAATCATCGTCCACACGTCGGATAATGACATCTACACGCTCCAGTCCATCAATAGATTTTAGCCAAACAAAGCCATCTCTGACCAATAAATCACTGCCTTGTACGAGCGTGTAACCCAAATAAGATGACAGGTAAACATGCTCGAAGTAAGTTTCATTGCCCGCCCCAGGGGTCAGATAAACTACATTTGGGTTTTCGTTGGAAATATTTCCCAGCGTGGCTACTGTTTGCTGTAGATGGTTGAAATATGGCGAGAGCCTATTTCGATAAATATTTTTATTGAGTTCGGGAAAAACCTTCGCCATAACCGTGCGGTTTTCGAGGGCATACCCCGAACCTGAAGGCGACTGTGTTCGGTTATCGAGCAACCACATTTTACCATCTGGCCCACGAGCCATATCGCAGGCATAAATCAGTAATTGATTTTGTAGTTTTTGCTTAATATCAAAACAAGGCAGTAGAAAGCCCGAATTATCAAAAACCAATTCGGCAGGAATGATATTCTTTTTTATCAATAATTGTGGCCCATAAATATCTCGAAGAATCAAATCGAGTAAATGAGCTCTTTGTTTGATTCCTTTTTCGATATTTTGCCATTCTTTTTGGTGTATCAAAAACGGAATCGGGTCGAGTTTCCACGCACGATTTCCGCCATTATCGGCATTATAAACATTGTAGGTAACACCGTTTTCTTTGAGCTTATTGATGATTTCTTGGTTTCGCAGCTCCAACTCTTCCATACCAATCGACTCCAAAGTATCGAAAAGGCTTCGCCAATGAGGTTTCACCTGACCATTTTGGTCGATTACTTCATCATAGGAATTGATTGTTTTTTTATATGAATTGAGCAGGCTCAAAGATAAATCTTCTATCATTTATTACTTTTAAAGGTCATTCACAAAATAATGCTTTTTAAGTGGAAAAAACCAATAAATTCTTTAATTAAACAAATAAAATGCTTGGTGATGGTACTGAGTATTTGTACTTAGTTGATTGCGTTGAAGCTATTTAATATTTTTACTCCCGCCGATTTCGCTGAAAACCGCAGAAATTACAAACTTTTTTCTGCGATTTTCAGCGGTTTCAGTGGGATATTAAAATTACTATTTTCTATTTCTTTGCCTTCCAATAATGTCTTAAATCTAAAGTGTTTGGATATTCAGGATTTACCAATTCAATCGGTGTATCGGGCTTGAGGTCAGTTTTATTTTGAGCCACAAATCTTGAAACCGTTGGCGTATCGAATACCGGAGCGGTCTGCTCGATTGTACTCGAAGGAGTATGCCCGAAATCCCAGAAGCGACTAATTTTTCGAGATTCAGCTTCGTAACTGTTGATTGGGTACGTATCGAAACTACGCCCCCCTGGGTGCGAAACGAAGTACGTACAACCGCCCACTACTCGGTTATTCCATGTGTCAACAATATCAAAAACTAATGGAGCATCTACGCCCACATTTGGGTGCAACGCCGACGGTGGATTCCACGCTTTATACCTGATTCCTGCCACGTATTCGCCTTTTGTTCCCGTACTTCTTAGTGGAATTCGGCAACCTTTACATAATAAAATATGACGTTCTGGAATTATCCCCGAAACTTTTACTTGTAATCTTTCAAGTGATGAATCCACGAAGCGAGCGGTACCGGCATTGGTCAACTCTTCGCCCAAAACGTGCCACGGCTCAATTCCTAAACGAATTTCGAGTTGGATATTATCAACCGTGATACTTCCATGATGCGGGAAACGGAACTCAAAGAATGGGTCGAACCACGAAATATCGAAGTCATAACCTGCATCTTTTAGGTCGTTTACTACATCAATCATATCAAGATAAGCAAAGTGTGGCAATAAGAATTTATCGTGCAGTTCCGTTCCCCATCTGATGAGTTTTTTCTTGTATGGTTGTTTCCAAAACTTCGCTACTAACGCACGAACCAAAAGGTTTTGTACTAAATTCATGTGTTTGTGCGGTGGCATATCGAATGCCCGTAGTTCGAGAATTCCCAAACGACCCGTTGAAGAATCAGGCGAGTAGAGTTTATCAATACAAAACTCGGTTCGGTGCGTATTTCCTGTAATATCAGTCAATAAATTTCTGAAAATACGGTCAACCATCCAAAACGGCACTTCTTTATCTTCTGGAATTTGCTCAAAAGCAATTTCCATTTCGTAAAGGCGTTCATCTCGGCCTTCGTCAATGCGTGGAGCTTGACTTGTTGGCCCAATAAACGGACCTGCAAAAAGGTAGCTCAATGCTGGGTGATGCTGCCAATAGGTAATCAGACTTCGCAGTAAATCTGGTCGACGAAGCAGCGGACTATCTTCGGGTTTTGAAGCCCCGAGCGTCACGTGATTGCCCCCGCCAGTACCCGTATGGCGGCCATCAACCATGAATTTTTCGGTGCCTAAACGAGCAAAAAAAGCTTCTTCGTAAAGTGCTGTTGTATTATCGACAATTTCTTGCCACGACTTGGCTGGGTGTACGTTTACCTCAATCACACCGGGGTCGGGTGTTACCATCATTTTTTCGATGCGATAGTCGGATTTTGGCGTGTAACCTTCAATTCTGACTGGCATTTGAAGTTTTTCGGCCGTAGTTTCTACCGAAGCTATCATGTCGAGATAGGTTTCAAGGTAATCGGTAGGAGGGAGGAAAACATAAATAATTCCGTCACGTTCTTCTACGCACAAGGCCGTTGAAAATGTATCAACTTCAAAAAGCAACGAAGTATCTTCAGATTCTTCTTTAGCTTGTTGTTCATCTTTTTCAACTATTACGGCCTTTTCAGGGGCTTTATATAGTGGTGAAGTTGTTCCGTAGCGTTCTTCGAGCGATTGGTAATAATCGCCGAGTGGTGGTAATTCCTCAAACAGACTTCTTTCAACTGGATGCTCTCGTTTGAGTTTTGAAGTTTTGGGTAAAGATTCCAATGGTAAACGTAGCCCGATGGGAGAATTTCCTGGAATTAAATAACATTGCTGACGGCGGAATTCCCAAACACAACTCGTCCAATGAGCAGAGTCATGCTCCCATTTGAGTGGCAAAACAAAGCCCGCAGGATTATTTAAGCCTTTTTCGAGCAATTTTGCGAGTGTGTGTCGCTGAACAGAATCTTTCAGATTTACTGCCAACGGGTCGAGGTTTACTGGTAATTTACCTTCTTCTAAAGCCCAGTAGATTGGGTCTTCGTAAGTAGGCATAATGTTTTTCGGGTCAATGCCCAAATATTTTGTTAACTCTATCGCAAAGCGTTCGGCATCATGAAAAGTATATTTAGTTTCGCCTTCTTTAGCTACTAAATTATCATTTTTCCAAATCGGAAGGCCATCTTTTCTCCAATAGAGTGCATATTGCCAACGTGGGAATAACTCGCCCGGATACCATTTTCCTTGTCCGAAATGCAACAAACCGCCATGTGCGAAACGTTTTTTGAGGCGAAGAGCTAAATCATAAGCCAGTTTTCGTTTGAGAGGGCCATCGGCGGTAGAATTCCATTCGGGTGATTCAAAATCATCAATCGAAACGAAAGTTGGCTCGCCACCCATTGTTAGTCGTACATCGCCCTCGATGAGGTCTTTTTCAACCACATTTCCTACTTCCATTACCTTGTTCCACTGTTGTTCAGTGTAAGGTTTGGTGACTCTTGGATTTTCGTGGATTCTGAAAACACTATTATCAAACTCAAAACTAACTTCGCAAATATCGGTGGCACCAGTTACTGGGGCGGCACTGGCGTAATCGGGTGTACAACTGAGCGGAATGTGTCCTTCGCTGGCGAAAAGTCCGGAAGTTGGGTCGAGGCCAATCCAACCTGCACCTGGTACGTAGGCTTCTACCCAAGCGTGTAGGTCGGTAAAATCTTTTTCGGGACCAGAAGGGCCATCAAGTGATTTTACGTCGGGAGCGAGTTGTACTAAATAACCCGAAACAAAACGAGTGGCCAGTCCAAAACTACGCAAGACTTGCACCAAAAGCCATGCAAAATCTCGGCACGAACCGCTACCGAGTGAGAGGGTTTCTTCGCAGCTTTGAACGCCTGTTTCTAAGCGGATATTATATTTGAGAGCATTATACACTTGTTGATTAGCATACACCAAAAAATCGACTGTATTGATGCCTTTTTGAATAGACATTTGGTCGATAAAATGCTGCGTTTTTTCGCCAATATCTTTTGTTTCTAAATAAGGAACAAGTTCTTTTTGAAGTGTAGTTTCGTATTTGAAAGGAAACTTCTCGGCATATTCTTCAACAAAAAAATCAAAAGGGTTGATTACCTGCAAACGTGCAATTACCTCTACTTCGATGCGTAATTCGGTCGTTTTTTCTGGAAAAACCACCCTTGCTTGATAATTACCGAAGGGGTCTTGCTGCCAATTAATAAAATGATTTTCGGGAAGAACTTTAAACGAGTATCCTTCAATGGCTGTTCGAGAGTGAGCGGCAGGTCGCAATCGGAAAATATGCGGTGAAAGACTAACACTCCTATCAAATTTGTAGGCTGTTTTGTGCGAAATGGCAACTTTTATAGACATAGTGTTTTTGAAGGCTTAGAATCAACTATGTCAAGATAAATGAAAAAAAGTGAAATAGTAAATAATTAGTTCAAAACCCTTGAATAATACTATTTTCGGGTAGATTAGTGCAAGAAATAGTGGAAATAATGGTATAAAAAAATAGGCCGAGATTTATCAATCCCGACCTAAGAAATAGTGTATTTTCAATGTATTTCAAAACTCAAGCACCCACAGCTTTCTCAACCGAAGCCTTCATTTTATCAAAACCAACTTTGGCAGCTTCAAGAGCTGGCATTTTCCAGTAATCTTCGTTGAAAAGCTCTAACGAAAGTACAATCGGTACGTTTTTCTCATTTAACATCTGAAAAATTGGTGTGAGTGGAGCAACGCCATCGCCTGGGAAAACTCGGTAGCTATCATTGATTTTTTCTCTTGAAACATTGGCTGGATAATCATTTACGTGAAACATCTGCATACATTGTCCGTTGAGCATTTTTAAGGCATTAAATTCTGAACCACCTTTATATAAATGATAAACATCTGACAGTACAACTGCTTTCGGGTGTCCGCTTTCGGCGGCTACGAAAAGAGCTTCGCCAAAAAGATGCAAATTTGCCGAAAATCCCCACATTTCGAGTTGTGGCAAAACGCCCATTTCATCA
The DNA here is from genome assembly GCF_014644295.1 of Emticicia aquatilis. Taxonomy (GTDB): domain Bacteria; phylum Bacteroidota; class Bacteroidia; order Cytophagales; family Spirosomataceae; genus Emticicia; species Emticicia aquatilis. Next base: position 25,764 of record NZ_BMKK01000026.1, on the reverse strand, counting down.
CCCAAATCGAGCATTTGTTTGTAGCGAGCTGCGGCGTTTTGTAAGCTAATTCCCGCTTTGTTGGTTGCTCCGAAAGGTGGAGCAGCAATACGTTTGCACCCAATTTCGGCCAGCATTCCCATTTCACGTTTGGTTTGTTCGAGGGCTTTTGTTCGTAGGTTAGGGTCGTCAACAATCCAAGATGCAAAACCAATGGCATCTTCAATGGTTAGGCCTAAATCTTGTGCCTTTTTACGCACATCTTTTAAATTCCCTCCGTTATTGGCGTACGTTTCGAGGGTTCTTACCCAAATTTCAATGCCCGAATAACCTGCTTTGGCTGCCACATCGAGTTCGGCCATCAGACCGATATTTTGCTTCATAATGGTACTGGTGTTCAAGCAATAGCTAAAATTATGTTTAGCTGTTTTTGGAGCTTGAACAGAAGCATTTTCTAAGCCAAGTGCCAAACCAGCACCCGTTGCTAAAGTTGATTTTATAAGATTTCTACGAGAAATGTTAGAAGATTCCATCTTAAATAGTTTAAAAATGATTTTAGGTTGAAATGTTGATTTTATGCAAATAAATCATTCATAGTGATTTCACTCTGGACCCACCTTAATTTATACTCATTATTTTTAAATCCATGAGTGCTTACTGCTGTGAAGAAAACTGTTTTTTTTGTTTTAGTGACTTCTTTAAATGTGCTGATTTTATGGGCTATGTCCGCTGCATACTTTTTGTCAATTACAAACTCAAACTCCGAAAATTTCATTTCGCATATATTAATACAACCGTCTTTTCGGTCAATCAATAAATCTATCTGACTTCCTTCTTCTTTTTCATCCCCTCTGAATCTCCAACTTGATTCTTCTGCGTAAATTCCAGAAATACCCAATGCTTTTTTGATTTCTCGAATATGTTTTTGACAAATTGATTCAAACGAAAACCCCGCCCAACTTTTCCATGACTGAGCATTTTGCATAAACACCCATGACTGTTTTCCTTTATTGTTTTCTATAAATTTTAGATAAAATAAGCAGTATTCATCGGTTAGTTTATAAACGAAGTCTTTTTTGTTTTTTCCGAAAGGTATATAGCCAGTCACAAAACCGGATTCTTCTAATTCTTCAATAACTAACGAGGCAGTTCCGCCCGACTTTATACTCATTTTTTGTAATAACTCATTTCGAGTTAAGCCACTATTTTTTTTTGATAATTCTCTGATGAGCTGTACATGTGTTTCATGGTTTTTAAATAACGAACGAAATAAACTATCAAATTCACCGAATAATAATCCTTCCTTCTTAAAGCACACATTATCAATGGTTTGGTTGGTGCTTTCTCCTTTTTTTACTTCTTTTAAATAGTGAGGAACACCCCCAAATGCCATATATAATTGTAAAATCTGAAATCGGTCTAAGGTAATATTTTTACTTTGCAGATACTTTTCGGTTTCCTTTAATGTAAAAGGCAGTAGTCTGATTTTTTTAGTAATTCTATTGTGAAGCCCTCCTTTGTTTTGAATTACTTTTCTAATCATCCATGAAGCAGCTGAGCCGCAGATAATAACTTTTAAATTATCTTTTTTGCTTGCCCAGTCATTCCAGAAATAATCAAATGAACTCAGAAAATCAGATTTTGGTGAATCAATACAAGGGAATTCATCAAAAAAAACTACCGCCTTTTTCTTGTCGAGAATCGGGTTTAAATAGGTTTTAAGCCTATTCAAGGCTTCTGTCCAATTGCTTGGTAGCGAAGATGGAAAGGCTGATTTAGTACTTTGGTCAAGTTTATTGGTAAAGTTTTGAAGTTGAATTTTAGTTTTAACATCGTACTGACCCGAAAATTCAAAAACTAATTCTTTCTCAAAAAACTCACGAATCAAAAAGGTTTTCCCAACTCTCCTTCTTCCATAAATAACCACTAATTCGGCATTATCCGATTCTATGACTTCCCTAAGGATTTTCTTTTCAAGTTCTCTACCTATGATTGTTTTCATCTTTATTATTAGCCAAATCTCTTACAAATATAAGGTTTTGGCTGATAATTAAAAATAAAACTCAGCCAAAATATTTGTAAATACAGGGATTTGGCTGATAATAAAAATTGCACTAAACACCTTTCACTTTCATTTTAAGTGTATAAACCGATTTTGAAGCAGTAATGAAAAGGGTTTTACGGTCTTTTCCGCCGAAGGTTACGTTGGCTGTCCAAGGTTCTTTAGTTTCGATTTGCTCGATTTGCGTGCCATTCTTATCAAAAACCGTTACACCTTTACCTGTTACATATACGTTCCCTTTTTTATCTATCGTCATTCCATCAGAACCCATCGGAGCAAAAAGTTTACGCTCGCCTAAAGTGCCATCAGGATTGATTGGGAATGAATAAGTTTTGCGGTCGCCGATATCGGCTACATACAGAGTTTTTCCATCGGGCGTGCCAATGATTCCATTAGGTGCAACAAATTCACGTGCAGCAATTGTGACCGTTTTCTTATCGGGAGAAAGATAATACACTCGTTTTTCGGGCAATTCCATTTCCGTATGCTTCCAATAAGGGCGTTTGTAGAAAGGGTCAGTAAAATAGATGCCACCGTTTGGAGCAACCCAAAGGTCGTTTGGCCCATTAAATTTCTTCCCTTCAAAATCATTGACCAAAACCGTGATTTTTTGATTTTTATCAATACTTATAAGTTGATTTTCTAAATCGGCACATGAAAGTAGGTTTCCTGCACGGTCGAAATAAAGGCCGTTTGAGCGACCAGTTTTGTCCATATAAACAGAAATTGAGTTATCTGCTACCGACCATTTGTAGATTTTGTCATTGGGTTGGTCTGTAAAAAATACATTGCCTTCGCTATCGGCGGCAGGTCCTTCAGTGAAGGCATATTCGCCCGAAAGTTTGGTGAGGGTTGCTCCTTTGGCAATGATTTTACTTTTGGCCTGTTGTGCAAAACCATTAAGCACAAAGAGTAATAGCACAAAAATGCTTATTGTAGTTTTTTTCATTGGGGTTGAATAGAGGATATTTTTAAAAACGAAAAAGGTTATTTCGCATTGCAAAATAACCTTTTTCTGTACAAATCCCAAATGTATTTTTTGTTATTGGTTGATTGGTTATTGGGAAACTTGTTACTGGGAAATTAGTGATTTGCTTCTCAAACCAATTTTCCAGTAACTAATAACTAATCAACTCAAACGAATTGGTAATGAGCGAACAGCTTTCCCAGTCAAGTCTAAAATTGCACCTGCGATGGCTGGAGCAATAGGAGCGAGAGGAGGCTCACCCACACCGTAAGGAACATCATCACCTTCGAGGATAAAGCACTGGATTTCGGGAACATCGGCTAATGTAACCATCGGATATTGACTGAAATAAGCCTGTTCGATTTGTCCATCTTTCACCGTTACTTCTTCATAAAGTGCAGCCCCGATTCCCATCATGGTTGCTCCTTCAATTTGCTGTTTAATACCCTCAGGATTAATGCTGACGCCACAGTCTAACACTTGAGTAACCTTTTTTATAACAATTTTCCCTTCTACTATGGCTAATTCTATGGCTGCTGCGGCAATTGATTTTCGGTCATTTCCGATGGCAATTCCGCGGCCAATACCTTCAGTTTTTGGTGTTGTCCAACCACTTTTTTCGATGAGGGCTTCTAAAACCTTCCTGCCTCTTACACTTATTTTATCATCGTTTTGCAATAGGCCAATTCTGAAAGCAATTGGGTCTTTCTTGGTTTGATGTGCCAATTCATTCATGAAGCTCTCAATGGCAAAAGTATTCGGAAACATCCCGACACCACGCCAGATACCAATCGGAATCGGTACTTCGGCATTCCAAACCGAAACCGATTTATTCTTGAAATTATACATGAAACTTGCTCCGTGTCCAGCCGAAATAAAATCTGCTCCCAGTATTTTATTCGGAAGGTCAGTCCCCATTAAATTCTTGAGCATATCTGGCGTAGATTGGTCGTGCATGATGGCTTCAATTTCTCCATTTTGTGCAATTTTTGCTTGCAAAACATGGTGAGTGTTCGGGCGATACAAGCTGTTTTGAAACTCTTGCTGACGAGAATTATAGAGTTTTATCGGCTTTCCCACTGCCTTAGAAATCAAAGCGGCTTCAACGTAAAGTCCTTTTACGGCTTTTCTTCCGAAACCACCACCCACATAAGGTGTATGTACTTCTACTTTGTCTTTGCTGATATCGAGTGCTTTTGAAACTGTATCAATGACAATCTTTGGCCCTTGAGTGCCAGCAATGATTACGGCTTTATCAGCTTCGACATGGGCAATGGCCGCATTTACTTCCATTTGGGCGTGTGCTGCCATCGGCGTGCGATATTCTTGACGGAAAACGCTTGCCTTGTTATCTTCGATGATACTTTTGGCGTTGCCTTCTTTCTGAACATTTACTTCTTTGCCATTGCCAACCGTTACAAGTTTTATCAAGTCGGCTTGCTGAACTTTATTTGGCGTGTTCCATTCAACTTGTATTTTCTTGAAAGCACTGTCGGCTGCATAGAAAGTTTTAGCAACCACCGCTACGAGTTCGCCCTCACGGACAACTTTTACCACACCTGCCGATTTTTCAGCTTCTTTTGTATCAAGTGTCTTGATTGTACCATCTAAGTAAGGCGATTGTAATAAAACCGCATAAAGCATTTCGGGTAGCTCGCTATCAAGTGTGTATTTAGCGGTTCCCATTACTTTTGCTTTCAAATCAGTTCGCTTTACGGCCTTGCCAACTACTTTAAATGCCGATTTTGGTCGCAACTCTGGTGTTTTCGGAATATCCCAGTTTTTGTTTTCTTTTGCTATCTCAGCATAAGTCATTTTATTATTTCCCGAAATCAGCGTGCCATTTTCGGTCTTGATTTCGCTGGCTTTTACACCCCATTTTTTAGCAGCAGCTGCTTTGAGCATTTCACGCATGGTAGCAGCTACTTCTCTGACTGGCTCATAAAGGCTTGATGTTGAGTTACTTCCACCAGTATTCATTTCATCGTACAAGCCACTGGTTGTAACGGAGTGTTCAACTTTTATCTGCTCGTAAGGCACATCTAATTCTTCGGCGGCCAGCATAGCAAGCCCCGTAAATACGCCTTGCCCGATTTCTATTTTTGGCGATTTCAATGCAATCGTATTATCAGGTAATACTTCAAACCAAAAATTTGGTTGCAACGAACTCATCATTGCTGGTAAATCCATGCTCTCAGCTTTTTGAGCTGTAAATCGACGCATGGGCGAGCAACCCAAATAACTTGCAACTACTGTTCCGCCTAAAACGATTGCTCCTCTTTGTAAGAATTTTCTACGTGAAAAACCTTTCTTTGTATTATCTGCTGACATAGTTTTTAGATTTTTTGGTTAGAAATTTCGGCTGCTCGTTTGATGGCTTTGATGATACGTGGTTGAGTACCGCAACGGCAAATATTGGTAATGCTATTGGCAATATCTGCTTCGCTCGGATTTGGGTTTTCTTTCAATAATTTGGCTGCTGCCATCATAAAACCCGATTGGCAATAACCACATTGTGGTACTTGCTCTTCTATCCAAGCTTGTTGAATAGGGTGAAGCTTTTCAGTGCTTTCTGAAAGTCCTTCGAGTGTTGTAATGTTTTTTCCTGCGATGCTTTCGACAGGAACAGAGCATGAACGAGTTGCTTCGCCATCTATGTGGAGTGTGCAAGCTCCGCACATGGCCATTCCACAGCCAAATTTCGTAGCCGTGAGTTTGAGTTCGTCTCTGACAACCCAAAGCAATGGCATGGCAGGGTCAATATCTACGCTTATTGGCTTACCATTTATTGTGAAGTCGATTTTCATTAGTTTTTATGTTGATTGGTTTGAATGTTATTGAATTGAATCTTTGTTAGTTGATTTACTCATCACCAAAATATCTTCTACTTCTAAAATTTGCTTCGCATAGCCTCTAATTGAGGTATTTATCATCGCTTGTCCGAGTTCGGCTAAGGTACTGAAATAATTCGGAAAAAGTCTTCGGCCTACTGGGTACATCCAAGAAATATATTTGTAATAAGGCAATGTATTTTTGAGGCCTTTAGTGGGCAACATAAAAGCTGGACGGAAATTATAAACTGCCTTGAAGGGTAGCTTCGTCAAATCATTTTCGGTCTTACCTTTTACCCTTGCCCACATACTTCTGCCTTGCTCGGTGCTGTCAGTACTTGCTCCCGAAATGTAACAAAATGTCATTGCTGGATTTACCGAACTTAATTTCTCGGCAAAGTTGAGAGTAAGCGTATGTGTAAGTTTGAAATATTCAGCTTCTTTCATGCCAACAGACGAAACCCCCAAGCAAAAATAACAGGCATTATGGCCCGAAAGTTGATTGAGAATCGGAGAAATATCGTAGAAATCTGAATGAATAATTTCTTGGAGTTTTGGGTGAACAACACCACATGGCTTACGGCCAATAACCAAAACCGATTCTACTTCCGAACGGTTGAGGGCTTCGTGTAGTACACCTTCGCCCACCATTCCAGTTGCTCCCGTAATAATTGCTTTTATTTTCATTTAATTTGAGGAATAAGATTCCATGTTTTTTAATTTAGGAAGTTTTAAACTCCTAACTATAAATATTTTATATTGATTTCGACTCTTGGAGCGGTACGCCGCCCGCAATTGATTGTGGACTACAAATTAAATCCCAAATCATCTCGAATCCTTGTTCGATACTGTCTTGTTGTTGGTCTGTTGGTTGTGTTAAAGCATACTGATAAATTCCCATAATCTGACTATTCACGAGCGTGTAAAGCAACTCGTTAGGCATAATTTTTATTTCACCACTCGCTTTTGCTTTTTCTATGAAAGCAATGTGCATTTTGCTTTGTTCGTGCAGCACTTCAGCAGGAATTTGTGCCAAATGGGGCGAAAAATGTACTTGTTGGATGTAATAAAATTTATCTTGATTAATTAACGCCCAATTGATGGTAGTGAAATAGAGTTTACGAAAAGCTTCTTTAATGCTATCGGTTGGGTTGGTTTGGCTCGCCAAAATTTGATTTAATTCATTTTTGATAGTTACATAAAGTTCTTTAATCAAAGTTTCTTTGGTTGCGAAATAATGAAAAAGTGTTCCGTTGGCAACCCCTGCATCTTTGGCAATTTTGCTGGTAGGAGTGCCATGAAACCCAAATTCAACAAAAAGTTTTAAGGCTGTATCAAGTATCTTTTTTTCTTTATCCATTTAATAGATTGACTAATCAGTCGATATTTAAAAGTAAAACGTTTCTTTTGTAGAAAAGTTTCATGTTGATAAAATTTTTATTGTACCACGGAGTTTCACAAAGTTTTTTACTCCGTGGTTAGATGAAAATTACTCAAAAATCCCTGTTGGATGTCCATCAAAGCTTACAGTATTTTTGTTTTGCCAATAATTATTGATGCCTTCTTGACCTTGTTTGTCGGCCCAATGATTAAGTTCTTCACGCTCGTGGCGGTAATCCATAAACGGTACGGCCATACCGCAGGAAGTTTGTACGGTTTCGACTTCTACATCAAAAATTTGTCTTGCACCAGTATATTTCGGGAAAAGATTGATGTATTCTGCCCACTCGGCATCACGTGGGTGGTAGGTTTTGGCAGTTCCGTAGAGTCTTAAAATGAGTGGTTTTCCCTCGAATGCACAAAACATAATTGTCATTCGGTTGTTTTGTTGTAAGTGTGTAGCGGTTTCGTTGCCACTACCAGTTACGTTGAGCCACATTACCCGATTTGGGCCAAGTACTCGAAAAGAATCCATACCCTTGGGCGATACATTAACTATGCCCGTACTCATGGCCGTGCCTACGAAAAAGAGTTTTTGTTTTTCGATGAAATCTTTGATTTCGGGTTGAATTTGGTCGATTTTTTTGCCCATAATTTTGTGTAATAGTTTTTTAGAAAAGATTTTTTCGAGTAAAAAAGTTCGTCGTTTGCTTTTAGGACTTCTTTTTGCCAATTTGCCATTGTTTTCACTTAGTCCAATACGAATGTTTGTAGAATTACATTACCCTGAGTCATTAACTGCACAAGAGCTTGATATTTACCTTGCCAATGGTTGGTTTAGAATGGGGCAATCTATTTTTACGACAAATTTCCTGCGTTTTAAAGATAAACTTCATTCGGCTATTTGGCTCAGAATTGACTTATTGAACAGCGAAAAAAGTAAAACTCAACAAAAAATCGAGAAACTCAATGCCAAATTTAGGGTTGAGATTCAGATAGCCAGTCCAACCGAGCAACACGAAGAATTATTTAGCAAATACCGAGAAAGTATGGCTTTTGAGCCAGCACCATCGGTTCGAAATTTACTTTACGGACACCAAGAAGAACGTGCCTCGCTCCGCATTTTTGATACTGTCGAGATTAACATTTACGACGAAAATAAGCTAATTGCAGTAGGTTTTTTAGATTTGGGAGAAAAAAGTGCGGCTGGAATTTCGTGTTTTTATGACCCCGAATATCGAAAAAATAGCCTCGGAAAGTATTTAATGTATCTAAAAATGGAGTTTTGTAAGAAAAACGGATTTCATTTTTTCTACCCAGGCTATTTTGCACCGGGCTACCCACTTTTTGATTATAAACTCGATTTGGCGAAGCCCTCACTGCAATACCTCGATTTGGTAGCCGATGCTTGGATTCCGTTTGAAGAATATGATGATTCCCGAATTCCACTCCATTCTATGATAGAAAACCTCAGAACTTTGAGCGAAATCTTAGATAGTAGGGGAGTAAAAAATGACTTTAAATTTTATGATTTCTTCGATGCCGATATGATTCATAACCTCAACGGTATGGGCTTGCTCGATTTTCCTGTATTCTTGTTTTGTTTTGATATTGATGCCGACTCTCCGCTACTTCCAATGGTAATTTATGATGTGCGAGACGAGCAATTTCATTTGATTCTCTGCACAAGGGTTTATAAATCAATTTTTGAAGAAGCCCCCGAAGAGCATTATAATGCTTTTTTGCTACAAATTTCGAGGTTTCTATACACTGGTGAAGTGGTAGAAGAAATGGCTGATGTGATAGAAATGTACGGGCGAGAATTATTGAAAGAAGTCTAAAAAAAATACCATCGAGCACCCAAAAACGATACACGATGGATTGATTGTATAGATAGAGTTGAATAGACTTAGATAACTTTCAGCTCTTTACCGACTTTGGTAAATGCCGCAATGGCTTTATCCAAATGTTCGATTTCGTGACCTGCTGAAATCTGAACCCTGATGCGGGCCTTTGATTTTGGTACAACTGGATAGAAGAAACCAATCACATAAATGCCTTCTTCTAATAATTTTGCCGCAAAAGTTTGTGCCAAAGGAGCATCATAAAGCATGATTGGGATAATCGGATGCTCGCCTGGCAATAAATCAAAACCAGCTTCGGTCATTTTGGCTCTGAAATAGGCCGCATTTCTTTCGAGTTTGTCTCTCAGTGCGGTTGATTGTTGCAAAATATCAAGCACTTTTATCGAAGCTCCAACAATTGCTGGAGCAAGTGTATTCGAGAAAAGATATGGTCTCGAACGTTGACGAAGCATATCTACAATCTCTTTACGGGCAGCCGTAAAACCACCCGATGCACCGCCCAGAGCTTTTCCGTAAGTTCCAGTTACGATATCAACTCTGCCGATTACGTTTTTCAATTCAATCGTTCCACGGCCAGTTTTTCCCATAAAACCCGTTGCGTGGCATTCATCAACCATTACCATTGCACCGTATTTGTCGGCCAAATCACAGATTTTGTCCAACTGGGCAATCGAACCATCCATCGAAAAAACACCATCAGTTACGATTAACTTCTTTTTGCAATGGCTGGACGCAATGAGTTGCTGCTCCAAATCTTCCATGTTATTATTTTTATAACGGAAACGCTCGGCTTTGCACAATCTGATACCATCAATGATAGAAGCATGGTTGAGTTCGTCCGAAATAATGGCATCTTCTGCCCCCAAAAGTGGTTCAAAAACACCACCATTGGCATCGAAAGCCGCAGCATATAAAATACAATCTTCTGTACCCAGAAACTCAGCCGTTTTACGCTCCAATTCTTTGTGAATATCTTGCGTACCGCAGATAAATCTTACCGAAGACATGCCAAAACCATGCGTTTTGATGGTTTCGATGGCAGCTTCAAGCACTTCTGGATGCGAAGAAAGCCCCAAATAATTATTGGCACAGAAGTTTAAAACTTCCTTATTTTGTGTATTTATCGTAGCCGATTGTGGCGTAGTGATAACCCTTTCTGATTTATATAAACCAGCCTCTTTAATGGCCGTGAGTTCTTCCGAGTAGTATTCTCTGATGTTATCAAACATGGTCTTATGCAAATGTTAATTGTTCCTGTAATTTTAAAATCATTGTTTCGGTGATGTCCTTCAAAGTGTAGTTTGATTGCCAACCCCATTCGGCTTTCGCTTCCTTATCATCAATTACTTGTGGCCAAGATTCGGCAATTTGTTGTCTGAAATCGGGCTCGTAAGAAATAGCAAAATTCGGAATAATTTTCTTGATTTCTGCCGCAATTTCTTCGGGAGTAAAGCTCAAACCAGCCAGATTATATGATGTTCGAGTTCTGATGCTTTCTTTCGGTGCTTCCATTAATTGGAGCGTTGCCTTGATGGCATCATCCATAAAAATCATCGGTAAACGTGTATCTTTTGCCAAAAAACAAGTATAAGGCTCGTCGCAAACTGCCTTGTGAAAAATATCAATGGCGTAGTCGGTTGTGCCACCACCTGGCAAAGATTGGTAGCCAATAACCCCAGGATAACGCAACGAACGCACATCTAAACCATAACGATTGAAATAATAGTTTGCCCAGTTTTCGCCTGTGGCTTTGCTGATGCCGTAAACCGTGCTTGGGTCTAAGAAAGTTTCCTGCGGACAAATGCCTTTGGGGGCAGAATTACCAAAAACAGCGATTGAACTTGGGTAAAATATCTTATCAATGCTCTCGATTCGGCCTACTTCCAGCACATTCAGTAAGGCCTTCATGTTTATATCCCACGTACGGAGCGGGTCTTTTTCTCCATTAGCAGAAAGAATTGCCGCCAAATGATAGATTTGTGTGATACCGTGACGAACCACAATTTCGTGTAGTTGATTGAAATTTGTGCCGTCCAATATTTCAAAATTGCCATTAAAGTCGGGTTTTTGATACAAATCAGAGGCGATAACTTGCTCGATTCCGTATTTTGTTTGAAGAGCTTGTGTCAGAACCGACCCAAGCTGTCCATTTGCCCCGACTACCAAAATTTTAGTCGTGTTCATTGTATAATTTGTTGATGAAGTGTATTTTCTCGAAGTAATATTTACTTGCAAAAGTAGTATATGAGTAATAAAGTTGTTTATTTTGAAGTAAAATCAGTAAAAATAGTTTTTAATCTTGATTATGGCAGTTAATTTTACTGAATCTTGATATATTTATACTTCATCTGAAATAAATTTTATTGTATTATGGAACAATTGGACGAAACCGATAAGATTATCCTTAGGATTTTACAGAAAGACGCTAAAAAAACGGCCAAAGAAATAGCCAGTCAGTTGAAACTCACACCTTCGCCGATTTATGACCGAATCAGGCGTTTGGAGAGTTTGGGATTTATAAAAAAATACGTGGCCATTTTAGATAAAGACCTGATAAACAAATCAGTAACCTCTATTTGCCAAGTTTCGATGCGATACCACAACGAGGCATTTATCGAAAATTTTGAGCAGGAAATTCAGAAATTAGAAGAAGTACAAGAGTGTTATCACTTAGCTGGACAAGTTGATTTTGTACTGAAAATCCATGTGAATAGTTTGGAAGAATACCATGATTTTATCAAATATAAACTCTCAAAAATCGAAAATATTGGTGTACTGAACAGCACTTTTGTATTGAAAGAAATCAAACACAGTTCGGAGTTTTATATTTGATAAGTTAGATTCAAATGATTATTTCAAGTCAAAATCAATAAATTATACATTCATCATTCTACATTCTTCATTCCTCCGCCGTATCTTTGCACCTCAATTTTAACAAAGAGCATGATTTCAGTCGATAATGTGGCAGTTGAGTTCAATGGTGGAACGCTGTTTAGTGATATTACTTTCAATATCAACGAAAAAGATAAAATAGCCCTCATGGGCAAAAACGGAGCAGGAAAATCTACCTTGCTCAAAATTATTGCAGGTGTCGATAAACCCACTCGTGGTAAAATTTCTGCTCCAAAAGATGCTGTAATTGCCTACCTTCCGCAGCATTTACTGACGCAAGATGACAGTACAGTTTTTGAAGAGGCCTCAAAAGCATTTTCGGCAGTGTTGGATATGAAAAATGAGATGGACGAACTCAACCATCAGCTCGAAACTCGTACCGATTACGAAACCGATGATTATATGAAAATCATTGAACGAGTATCGGAATTGAGTGAAAAATATTATTCAGTAGAAGAAGTAAACTACGATGCCGAAGTAGAAAAAACACTTCTCGGAATGGGTTTTACGAGAGCCGATTTTACTCGCCCAACTGCCGAATTTAGTGGTGGATGGAGAATGCGTATCGAATTATGCAAGATTTTGCTTCAAAATCCTGACCTAATTCTGCTCGATGAGCCGACCAATCACTTGGATATTGAGTCGATTCAGTGGCTTGAAGATTTCTTGATGAATAACGCCAAAGCCGTAATCGTTATTTCGCACGATAGAGCTTTTGTTGATACCATCACGAATCGCACGATTGAGGTGACAATGGGGCGTATTTACGACTACAAAGTAAACTATACGCAATACCAGCAGCTTAGAAAAGAACGCCAAGAACAACAGCAAAAACAATATAATGACCAACAAAAAATGATTGCCGAAACGCAAGAATTTATTGATAGGTTTAAAGGTACTTACTCAAAGACTTTGCAGGTGCAGTCGAGGGTGAAAATGCTCGAAAAACTCGAAATTGTGGAAGTGGATGAGGTAGATACCTCGGCCTTGAGTTTGAAATTTCCGCCAGCCCCACGCTCAGGAAATTACCCTGTAATTGTAGAAAATGTAAGCAAAAGCTATGGCGACCATTTAGTTTTTAAAGATGCTTCGGTAACGATTGAAAGAGGTGAGAAAATCGCTTTTGTAGGTCGAAATGGTGAAGGTAAATCAACGCTTGTGAAGGCCATTATGGGAGAAATTGATTTCGAAGGAAGCATCAAACTTGGCCATAACTCAATGATTGGCTATTTTGCTCAAAATCAAGCTTCTTTACTTGATGAAGATTTAACAGTTTTTCAGACGATTGATAATATTGCTGTGGGCGAAATTCGTACCAAAATCAAAGATATTTTGGGTGCTTTTATGTTTCGTGGCGATGATATTAACAAGAAAGTGCGTGTACTTTCGGGTGGAGAAAAAACTCGTTTGGCAATGATTAAACTTTTGCTCGAACCAGTAAATTTGTTGATTCTTGATGAGCCTACCAACCACTTGGATTTGAAAACCAAAGACATTTTGAAGGATGCCCTGCGTGCGTTTGAAGGTACAATTATCTTGATTTCTCACGACCGTGATTTCTTGGAAGGTCTGGCTAATAAAGTATTCGAGTTTGGGAATAAGCGAGTAAAAGAACACTTTGAAGACATTACGGGCTTCTTGCGTAATAAAAAAATGGAAAATTTGCGTGAGATTGAGCGTAAGAAGTAATGCAAATTTTCAAGCTGTTTTACTTCTAACAAGTAAAAACTCGAAAGTTATGTTCGGCAAAATTTGTCATGATTGTTTTTGATTTATTATTTGTACGTTTTTTACGTTTGCTGATGCCATTTTCTTTCAAAGAAAACCGTTGTATGGAAGTTTGGCTACAATTTGTTTCCTCTGGATTTTGTTGAGCAAATAATGAAGTTACAGGTAAGATAAATAGAAATATAAAAAGTGCCTTTCTCATTGGGTTAAAATAAAAGCGTCTAAGAGTTTATAATTCTTAGACGCTTTGTGTTATGAGAAGTAACTTTATACGATAGAAAACTTAATTCGCTTTCTGATTTCAGCTAAAGAATGGTCAACTAAAAGTTTTCCATCTCTAAATACTTCCTTCAATTCACCTTGTTTTTCTTCGGCCCACGAAACTTGGTCTATTAACTTGTATTGGCCACCTTCTAATACAATTTTCATTAAACCTTTGGCCGATTTCTTGGTGCCATCGTCAGTGATTGGGTCTTTGAAAATCTCACGACCTTCACCATTGACTTCACCATAAGTGGCTTTCATTGCAAAACCGAAAGTATCACGGGTATTATACTGATAGGTGTAAGAACCAATTCCCAAAACGATATTGGTAGAGGCAAAACCTTTTTGTTTGAGTCGCTCACAGATTTGAGTAGCTCGCTCAATCGTGATACTATCTCCGTAGATTGCACCAATTTGAGGGGCTAATTCCTTAAACCCTTTTTCGTTGATTTTTCCTCCGAATACTTCCCATAACAATTCAATTACTCCTTTTTGCTCTTTTTCGGTTTTGTCGTTTGGATTGCCGCAGATAATATCAACTGGATTACCACTATCAGGGCGAATTACTACTTTGCCATCTCTTCCAATGATTTCGTATTTGAGTTTGGGTAAATATTCTGTTAATACTTTCCATAAATCCCAAGTATCAGAAACGATAGAGACAATACCTTTCGGGTAAACCTCACAAATAAGTCGTTTGAAAGTTTCGTATTCACCTTCGGTTGTTCCCATACACATAACTGAGTGCTCGGTAGCGGCAACTGAGCCTCCAATGAGTTCATTTTCAGCGTTTGCATTGTAGTATTCTTCCAGAAAATCAATGGCTGGAATAGTATCTGTACCTGTAAAACTCAATAAATGTCCTGCTGCCGAGGTAACGGCTGCTTCAATGCCAGCCATACCACGCATAGAGAAATCATGTCCTTGCCAATCGACAAATGCTGGAATTGAAGAAGTCTCGGTGGCATATTTATCCAAAATTTTTCTGTACTGTCGAGCGATAGAAGCTGAAGTACAAGGCATCCAGATAATGGCTGAAAGTAATGTCTCGAAATAATTTGTTAGCCAGAAAAACTCTGGTTTGGTATTATACATCGTAAACATTGGCACTCGTGTAGGTACGCTTACACCCTCGGGTAATGCCTTGAAAATCATTGGAATATAACCCAAATCGTGAAGAGCTTCGATATGCTTTGTACCAACTTGATTTTCCCCTAAATAATTATTGATTCTACGTGCATATTTTTTTACTACCTCTTCTTTCGGTTGTTTGAAGAAATAGGTATTAAAATCTTCGATGACATATTTTTTGATAAAATATTGAAGACCAAAGAAAACGACTTCGTCGATGCCCTCGATACGAGATTTTCGAGGAGTCCAATTAGAATAGACCAAACTTGTGCCTTCGGGGTATTGGCGGCGATGGTCAACTTTATAGCCATCGGTTAATAATAGAGGATTCATGGTGGTTTTGTTTTTTATTGTCTTCATAAGGCGATGCCTTACGTTAGTTTGTGTTGCCCTTTCAGGGCGGTTTTGATGATGTTGTTTTATTCATAGGGCGTTGCCCTATGTTAGTATGTTTCGTCTCTTTGGGACGTTTTGTTTGATATATGTTTAATATGCCCTGAAAGGGCAAAAGGCATTAGCGTATGGCAACGCCTTACGGATTGACGTTATGACATACACAGGTATATATGAAATAATACCCGAGTATTACGCCCTGAAAGGGCAAAACACATTAACGGATGGCATCGCCATTCGGAAGGGGTGTTATTATCAATCCCAAACATAACGTTCATCGTAAGGCACATTATATTGCTCCAGAAATGCTCGATATTCGTCTTGAAAAGTTTTTTTACTATGGTGTTCTTTTTGATTTTGGATATACCTTTTCACAATTTCGGTTTCTTTAGGGTTAACGGAGAATGCACCGTAGCCACCTTGCCAATAAAAGTTTTCAAATTCTTCGCCTTGAAGTTTCATCCATTTAGATGAGCCTTTCTTGACCTCTTCCGCAAATGTAACCAAACTTATTTTCTTAGATAAAACCGTTAGAATATGAATATGGTCTTCTATTCCGCCAATTTGTAGGGCTGGACTTTCTAAAGTTTTACAAATACCGCCAATATAGCCATATAGCTTATCTTGAATATGGGGTAAGATAAGGTTTTGGCGGTTTTTTGTACTGGTTACAAAATGTATGTAGTTGTAGGCGAGTGATTGTGGCATGATGAAAGGGCGATATATATTTTTCAATAATTTAAACCTTATTTCTTAATTTCTTCCTTTTTCATGAGGATAAAGCGTATAAACAGGCTCGCTTTGCCAAAATTCTTTTGAATGTATTTCTAAAATAGACAAACTACCTTTAAATGCAGCTCCCGTGTCGATATTCCAAACATTGATAGCATTCATTGGTGTTGAGACATCATAATAAAGCGTTGGAGTATGACCAATGTATATTTCGTGAAATAATTTTAGCCTTTTTGGATAGAAGACCGAATCTTTCTTTACGTGTTTATCCATTGTTAATGCCATTTCCCATAAGGTTCTATCCCACGAATAATTACTTTCATAGTGTTCTTTTTCAGGACCGTGCATTGATGAAAAACCAGCGTGTATAAATAGCCTATTCTCAGAGTCAACATAGAAATTTTTCATGCGGTTGAAAAATGCTAAATGCTTTTGCTTTTGGTCTGGAGAATAGTTTTGGTAGCTTTTCACCGTTGATTTTCCGCCATGAAAGAGCCATGTTTCGTTGGCCAATTTTCCCATTAACCAATCTTCACACCAAGAATCATGATTACCTTTTATGAAAATACATTCACACTCGGCTTCTAAATCAATCAAATAATCAATAACTTGAGCTGATTCACTCCATCCATCCACATAATCTCCTAAAAATATGAGTTTATCACTTTGATTGATTGAAACTTTGCTTAAAACTTGTTTTAATGCAAGCAAACCTCCATGAATATCACCTATTACGAATGTTCTTTTCATGACTAAAAACTGATATATTTTGTGGGTACATTATCGGTGAGCCAAACACCATTTTCAGAACAATAGAAAAGCATCTTATCAGTATTCATGGCTTCAGCATCTATTTTTAAGATTACAGGGTTGCCTCTTCTACTGCCTACTTTTTGGGCTGTTTCTATATCTTTGCTTAAATGCACATGATTGCGATTCATCTTTTTCAATCCTTCTATTCTGATACTATCTAAGTATTTTTCGACAGTTCCATGATATAAAATTGGTGGAGGAATCTGTGGTTTTAAATCTAAATCAATTTTTATAGAATGTCCGTGATTCGCTCTAATTTTTGTTTGGTCATCACTTAGTATAAACCGCTGTTTATCGTTCTTCTCCACAACCTCTACAAGTTGCTGAAAACTAAATTTAAGCTTTGATTTATTTAATAATTCTTCAACATCAGCCCAACCGTTTGGGTCTAAGACTAAGCCTATACTTTGAGGTTGATGTCTCAAAATTAGGCTTAGATATTTACTTTTTTGTGTGATATTAGTATTGCTCATTTGAATTTTTAGTTTTAGGTAGTTTTGTAGAAATAGATTATTAGTGTTAAGCTATTTAAAAGGCAACTTCGAAATATGTATCTCTGGTTTTAGACCTTGACTGAGCAAGTGATAATGAAATGTTGATGCCCATTCTTCTGCTCTATCTACTTTTGGTCCGATAGTTATGTCTTTTAAGATTCCAGAAATAGGTACAAGCTCAATGTAAACTTTGTTGGGCTTGGATGAAGGCTTGAAATCTTTAGAATCTAAATCAATTTTTATATCAAAACCGATTGCCTCATTGATTACTAAGCGTATTTCATTTTCGTACTGATATTCTACACTTTTAAAAAGGTAAGCAATACTATTGAGTAGCTCAATGATATCGACTTCTTCATTTGGGTTTTTATTCGTTTTACTTTTAAATAATTCTGCTTCTTTTTTCAACTCATCCATAAGTTTTGAAAACTCATCTGTTTGAGATGGTGTTGCTCCTGCAAAGTGGAACGAGCCGTTGCTTCGATATGCTACTCTGTAAAATTCGATTTCATCAGATTTAGAAGAAATGATAATTTCAGAGGGCTTAATTTTAGCATTAATTGACTGTTTAAGTTCGTTTACATTTAAAGTTATTGAACAACCTTTAGCCTCTTCTAAGGCTTCTTTGCCATACATACGCCAGAGCGTCAAATCGTTTCTTTTCAAAATGTCAACAAAACTTCCAATAAATGGTCTCTTTGTGAAAGTTTCTTCATGACATTTCGTTTTTACTTCGGGCGAAAATGCTAAAAAGTCAAATAGTTCTTGTCCTTCGGATGTATCATTTAAAAAACTACCTTCTGATAATCGTAGAGGACTATCTTTTAGTATTAAGTACTGAGTAGCACTGATGCTCGAATAGTGTGTAACACATTCACCTTTGAACAGTAATATTTCCTTAATTTTACTGACTAATTCCGTAATTGTTTTATAAGATGAATTGTCTAATATTTTATTTATTTCTTCAATTTTTGATAGTGCAATTTTGTAGTAGAAATCATAAATCTTATCATTTAACTGGATATATTTAGTGAAGTATTTCTTCGCTGAATCATATTCCAGTAAATCATAACTTACAAAGCCTAAATTATAGTAGGGAGAATCATAATTAGGTTCAATTTCTATAGATTTTAGGTAATACTCTTTAGCTTTTTCGTATTCTTCTAAATCGTGATACAGACCTCCAAGCCCATTGTATGAATAATAGAATTTAGGTTCAATTTCAATAGCTTTTAGGTAATACTCTTTTGCTTTTTCAAATTCTTTCAAATTACAATATATATTTCCAATACCATTATAAGGATGTGGGAGTTTTGGGTTAATCTCAATCGTTTTTCGATAGTTTTCTTCTGCTTTAATGTAGTCGTTATGAAAATCAAGTGATATATTTCCCAAAGAATTATAGGCTTTTGTACTATTCTTATCAATTTCGATTGCCTTTTGGGCCATGATTTCACATTCATTATATCTTTTTAGATTCCCAAATGCCGCCGCTTTCTCTGCATATAAATCTGCATTATTATGTTTTTCAAGTATTTCAATTGGTAATAATTCTATTACCTCATAATATTTCTTATCTGAATTTAGGTCTTGAACTTTTTTTAGTAATGTTGTTAGCTTTTCCATGGTTTTAGTTTTCTATTTTTAAATCAAATTGTGTTAAACTTTGGTTTGTATGTTCCTTAAATGAATTAGTTGTAAAAATTTGTGTAAAACATTGACTTAACTCATCAAATCCCTTACTAAAAATCCCATGACTTACAGCCAAATATAGCTTTCCTGCATTTTTCTTTTTTAGTTCTTCCGCTAAACCGATAAACGTGCCACCACCATCACAAATATCATCTACAATCAAGCAATCTGAGCTCTCTAAATAATCGTGATAAACTTTAAAACCTGTAAGTTTTCCTGTTTTTACATCCCGACTTTTACTGGCCTCTACTACCTCAATTCCACCTAAATATTCAGCTACTTTATAAATTTTCTTTAATGCTCCGCCATCGGGTGAAATTAGTTTAATATTTGTCCCGATTTGTGTCACAACTTGCTTGATAAAATCATGATTTGAAATCACCGAGACGTTGTTGAGTAGGGCAGGAGTAACTTCTGAGTGTGGGTCGAAAATATATACTTTTTCTAAATTCAAATGATTGATGATATCGGCATAGACATTTACAGATAAAGCTTCTCCCATAACCATCACACGGTCTTGACGAGCCGCAGGAAAATAAGGAATAAATGCAGAAATTGTTTTGACACCCATTCGCCGAAGGGCATCCACCGCAATACATAAAAGCCCTAAATCATTAAACGAATTGATTCTGTGCGTAATCATCACTGGCAAAGAAATATCAAAGTCGGCTTTTATTTTGATATGGGGTTCTCCGCCATGAAAAGTGAAGCTATCAAATGCAATTTCGTTTTCGTTCTGAAATGGCTTAAAATTATTATCTAAGTTGAGTATCATTTTGTGTTTGCGTTTATTTTACGCAAATGTAGTTCGTGAAAATTTAATGTGCAAATATTTTGTGTAAAATTTACGCAAATTTTATTTCAAAATGAAATCCTTCTTGTAGAAGCTGATTGTATTTTTGGGTATTAAACTGAAAGAACTTGGCAGGACGCCCCGTATTATGCACCGAAATCTTCTCAGTTTCTTCTACAAAACCAAAACTGAGGATTTTTTTTCTGAAATTTCTGCGGTCAATTTCTTTTTCCAGAATCGTGCAGTAGAGAGTTTCTAATTCGGAGAAAAGGAAGTATTTGGGTAATAAATCAAAGCCAATGGGTTGATAGGTAAGCTTAGCCTTGAGGCGTTCGATGGCTTTTTGTACTATTTTATTGTGGTCAAATGCTAAATTCGGAATCTGATTTACCTCAATCCATTGGGCGTGTTCGGCATCAGTATTGGCTTTTATCGAAAGTTTTGAAGAGTCAACTAAAGCAAAATAAGCAACCGATATAACTCGATTACGGGTATCTCGATAAACATCATCTCCAAAGGTGTAGAGTTGCTCTAAGTAATTGACTTCCACATTGGTTTCTTCTTTTAATTCTCTTTGAACGGCCTCTTTCAATGGCTCGTCATTTCCCACCAAACCACCTGGCAAAGCCCAATAGGTTTCGTTTGTTCCAAATTTCTGCTGAATTAAAAGTACATACAATTTGCCATTTTGATAACCAAAAACAATGGCATCAACGGCAACTCTTATATTTTGTATCATCGAAAATAAATGCGTAATGTTTACACAAAGATAGTGTGTTTTAGTATTGCTATAAAAAAACAAACCTATAAAATCGGAGCTTCGGCTGCTTCGGCAGTCCGATACGCTCAGCCACCGATTTTATAGGTTAAATTAAAAATTCAATTTAATATTATCCTAAATTCGTAATATCAAAAGGTAATTTTCTTATTCTCTTGCCAGTGGCCGCAAAAATCGCATTGCCCAGTGCTGGTGCGATTGGTGGTAAACCTGGTTCGCCAACGCCACCAGGGTTTTCACCACTGTCGATGATGTGAATTTCCATTTTTGGAGCTTCATTCAGTCTCATGACGTTGTATTGGTGGAAATTAGTTTGGTCGCAAACACCGTTTGTGAAAGTGATTCCACCTTTGATGGCTGCCGTGATACCCATTACGATATTTCCTTCGGTTTGAGCTTTTACATGGTCAGGATTTACATAATATCCGCAGTCAAGCACCGATACAACTTTATCTATTTTTACACCCGCTCCATCCTTTGAAACTGTAATGCAGCAAGCCGAAATACTGCCAAATGAGGCAAAAACTGCAATTCCTTTGCCTTGTCCAGCTCCGAGTTTTTCTTTCCAATTAGCTTTTTCGGCAACTGTTTCCAGCACTTTTCTGTAACGAGCGTCTTTCACTAAGTCCAGACGAGCTTGTAGAGGGTCTTTTCCTGCCAACTGAGCCAATTCGTCAATGAAACATTCTTGTCCCCATCCAAAATTTGAGGCATAAACCGAACGCCACCAAACGATTGGAATTTCAGTTTTTACGTTTGTCCAAGAAATTTTTGAAACAGGAAATTCATATTTGCTATTTTCGGTGCTGATTTCGCCTGATAACCAAGGGTCAGATTCGTCAGGAGCTAAACCACCAAATACTTGCCCAACAATCGATTCGCCAATAGCGTGGTGGTGAAAACCTGTGATTTTACCTTTGTCAACAAAACCCTGCATGTGGCTCAACATACCTGGGCGATAAGGCCCTTGTGTAATATCATCTTCACGAGTCCAAATCATTTTTACTGGCTTTTTCAATTCTTTCGCCAATAAACAAGTTTCGTTCAGATAATCGTGGTAAGCTTTTCTACCAAACGAACCACCCAAAAGCGGTACATTGAATTTGATTTTATCTTTGCTGATTCCCAACGCTCTCGAAACATCTGCTAAACCACCGTCTGGGCCTTGTACGTGAGCCCAAACCTCGGCTGTGCCATCGTCTTTTACGTGTACAACCGCACATTCTGGCTCAATTGGAGCATGAGCCAAAAATGGAGTTTCGTAGTTTACCTCCAATTTTTGCTTGGCATTGGCAAATTTTGCGTTGAAATCGCCTTTTTCTTCATATCTGATACCTTCTTTTTTAGCTGCTTCGTAAGTGGCTGCAAAATAGTTATCGGTTGTCATGGTTTTGGCTAAATCACCGTTGTCCCAAGTAACTTTCAAGGCTTTTCTGCCTTTTTGTGCTGCCCACCAATTGGTTGCAATAACTGCCACGGCATCAGCTGCACGGTGTGGCATTGGTCTTTTGGTTTTGATAACTTGCAAAACGCCTTTTACTTTCAATGCTTCGCTATCGTTAATAGAAACTACTTTTCCATGAATAGTTGGCGAGTGTTGAATACAGGCATAGACCATTCCCGGTACTTCAATGTCGATTCCGTAAACGGCTTTTCCTGTTACACGGTCTGGCACATCAAGGCGTTTGTTGTATTTACCTAAAATTTTGAAATCTTTCGGGTCTTTGAGTTTCGGATTCTTCGGAACTTGTAATTTTGAAGCATCATCAACCAATTCGCCGTACGTGAATGATTTATCAGAATTTTTCAAGTAAATCTTACCATCTTTGGCATAACAGTCTACTACTGAAGCATTCCAGCGTTTAGCGGCTGTTTCGATGAGCATTTCTTTGGCTGCTGCACCAGCTTTGCGGAGTGAATTCCATAAGCCACGCACGGTGCTACTTCCGCCCGATTGTTGGCTGCCGTATTTTTCTTGCCCACCTGACTGAATGAGCTTTACTTTATCCAAACTAACTTCCAATTCTTCGGCAATTAGTGAAGGTGCTGCTTGCGTAGAGCCTTGTCCCATATCGGGGCGAGGATTTATCAAAGCAATGCTTCCATCGGTGCTGATAATGATGAAAGGATTGATTTCAAGGTCTAAAACCGCCGATTTTGGGTCGGTATGAGAAATCTTTTTAGGATGTTTTTCTTTGGCAAAAGAATTAAGGCCAATCATTAAACCGACTCCCGTAAGCGAGCCAGCTTTGATAAATGAGCGGCGTGAGGTATTGATATGTTCCATAGTTTCGTTTTGGCTTGAAGATTATTTACCTGTTCCTGCATTTCCAGTTTTCATGCTTTCGGCTGCACGATGAATTCCTTTACGAATACGGTCGTAAGTGCCACAACGACACAAATTTCCGCTCATGTAAGTATCAATATCGGCATCAGTTGGATTTGGGTTTGCTTTCAATAACGCCACTGCCGACATGATTTGTCCCGATTGGCAATAGCCACATTGAGGAACTTGTTCTTCAATCCAAGCTTGTTGAACAGCGTGTAATTGCGTTTCGCCAATGCCTTCGATGGTTGTAATTTTGGCATTTTTGGCAAGTGATGAAACTGGGATTTGACAAGAACGAGTTGCCTCTCCATTTACATGAACTGTGCAAGCACCACACTGAGCCATTCCACAGCCAAACTTTGTGCCTTTTAGGCCCACAAAGTCTCGTACAACCCAAAGTAGGGGCATATCAGGCTCGACATCTACTTTAGTTTTTTTTCCGTTTACGGTAAGATTGAATATTGCCATTTTTTTGTTGGTTACTGGTTGATTGGTTATTAGTATATTGGTTACTGGGGAATTGGTTATTATGGAAATGATGAATTGCATAATTTGCACCAATTAATAACTCGTTTTTCAATAACAAATAACTATTTCCATTGATTTATAACGTAAAATTTCCTAAAAAGTTAGACTTTTGCAAAGAAATTTACCTTTATCTCAAACTATGTTTATTGATTTAAGAAGCGATACCGTAACAAAGCCCAGCAAGGGTATGAAAGAAGCCATGTTTATGGCTGAAGTTGGTGATGATGTTTTTGGCGATGACCCAACCGTATTGGCTCTCGAAGCCAAAGCTGCCGATATGTTTGGCATGGAAGCCGCACTTTTTTGTCCATCAGGAACCATGACAAATCAGTTAGCGATTCGGGTGCATACTTGGCCAGGAAGTGAAGTTATTTGCGATAAATATTCTCACATTTATTTGTATGAAGGTGGTGGAGTTGCCTTGAATTCATTTTCATCGTTTAAGCTTTTAGATGGCGACCGAGGACGGTTAAACGCCCAACAAGTGCGTGATGCAATTAATAATCCTGATGATATTCATCAACCTACCACAAGTTTGGTTTCGCTCGAAAACACCATGAATAAGGGTGGTGGATGTTATTATCAACTATCTGATATTGAGAAAATTAGGACTGTTTGTAATGAAAAGAATCTTCCGCTTCATCTTGATGGTGCAAGGTTATTTAATGCTTTGGTAGAAACTAATGAAAGCCCCAAAAATTATGGAGAATTATTCGATTCTATTTCAATTTGTTTGTCGAAAGGTTTGGGATGTCCTGTTGGGTCATTGCTTTTGGGTAAGAAAGATTTCATTAAAAAAGCACGTCGCTCACGTAAAGTGATGGGTGGGGGCTGGCGACAAGCAGGTTTTTTGGCTGCCGCAGGAATTTATGCTTTAGAAAACAATATCGAGCGTTTGCGAGAAGACCACGCTCGTGCCAAGCAAATCGGTAAAGTGTTAGAAGGTCTTCCGTTTGTAAAAAACATTTATCCGATTGATACAAATATTGTGATTTTTGAATTGCCTGAGACTATTTTGGCAAGTGATTTTGTGGCACGTATGAAGGAGCAAAATATTGGTTGTGTGGTTTTTGGTAAACACTTGGTAAGATTTGTGACACACTTAGATTTTACGGACGAACATTTAGCTGAATTTGAAAAAAATATCAGAAAAGTCGGTTAAATTCGTTAAGAGTGTAGAACAAGTTTCTAACTTGTTATTAAATTTTATATCTGACAAGTTAGGAAACTTGTTGTACTGAAATATCCAAATTGTGAAAAAAAAACTCGTAATCCTTTTTTTTATCCTTATCTCAATTCATTCTTTTGCTCAAGAAGAAAGACGTAAAGTATTGAAAATCAATCTTTCTGCTGCTGCAATGGGTGCTGCAACACTTCAATACGAAAGAGTTTTGGGTAATCACTTTTCGTTGGCTTTGGGGGCTGGTTATCGCCCGAAAAGTTTGTTTCCTTATGCCAAAGATTTAGAGAAATACGTTGATTTTGCCGATGGGAAGATTGATTATATTAGTTTTGATAATGTGAAGAAAGCAGAATCAAAGATTGGGATGTATCATATTACCCCCGAAATGAGATTTTATTTCGGAAGCAAAGGAGCTCCAATTGGTACGTATTTATCAATTTTTGGGAAATATAATGACTTTCATGGCGATGTTCCTGTATTTGTTGATACTGATTACAGGGGTGTACCTGTTCGACTTGAATTACCTGTTGATACCAAAATTCAGACGGCTTCGGCTGGTTTGATGCTCGGGCATCAGTTCCGTTTGGGCAATCGTTTTACTTTTGATTGTTATATTATTGGAGCTCATTTTGGTCGTGTGAGTGTACACGGAGAGTCGAATCAAAATCTTGAAGGATTTGATGATGATTTCAGAACTCGACTAAGAGATAAAATTCTGACAACTTTCAAAATAAACGAAGATTATTTGGGCTTGGTAGTTGATAATCAAGGAGTAAGGATTGATAATGTACGTCAGCTCAATTACCTGAATTTGCGTGGATTTGGATTTAATTTGGGGTATAGGTTCTGAATTTTTATGTAGTGTAGAGACGTTGCAATGTGCCGAGCGAAGTAGGGTTATACCTGTAAAAAGCGAAACTTGATTGTGCC
>NZ_BMKK01000025.1 GCF_014644295.1 Emticicia aquatilis | reverse complement strand
ATGAAGGCATCTCATTTTTGCTCTTTTTCTTGCAAAGGTAAGAATAGCATTACATTTTTATAACTACCAAGTATAAATCAAAATTAGAGAATAAATAAAAAAAGACACCATACAATTTTATGGTGTCTTTCAAAATACCTTGTATCAGAATTAGCTATCACTACAACCCTTTATTTCGGCTTTAAAAGTACCAGACGATGAATACTTTGTTTCAAAACCAGGGTTTAACATAATAGCTTTTTCTGCTCGATAATTGGAATTTGAACTATCGTTTAGCTTATTAGCAGCTGTAATTAGTACGGCTTTGGGTGTTGTATTCTGCCCACTCAATACATCAAACAACGATGAGTATAATTCTAAACTTGAAGGACATGGATTTGTAGGTAATGTATAATTTAATAAAGAGAAATTGCCATCTCCAGAATCATCATCGTAACTTAATTCACTTGTTCCATTGGAATCATATAAAATAATATAAGTATCTAAATTCGAACCACCTGCTATGGCTTTCGTTTCCATTGTCAAAATACCATTATTCATAGATACAAACAGTTTATATTTTCCTATACTGGAGTTACTAAACGGCCGTACCAAAATGTAATATATCTTTCCATTATAAATCCAAGCGAAATAATCTTTATCAAGTCCGCTATCAAAACATAAATCAGCACTTTGATACGAGTTATTAGTAATCACAGTTGGTGTTGAATAAGTATTATTCGGCTCAAGTGGGTCACAATCAAGAGTAACTAATACACTTGACAATGAACTATTACAATTATTCACGCTACAATAAGCCGTGAATGTTGTTGAGTTTTGTACACTCACTATTTGTGTACTTCCCTGAACGTTATTTGACCAAAATACCGTTCCACTACAACCAGTGGCAGTAAGAGTAACGTTCTGAGGGGTTGAGGTAATTGTACTCGGATTTGCCGCAAGCGTAGGTGCAACAGATGATATAGAAGAATTTACAGTAAGAATTCCTACACTTGTTGATGTGTAATTCGGTATATCAGACACTACTCTTAATTTGTATGTACCCGCTCCAACTGTACTTGGTAAATTAAAATATAAAGCATAGGTTGACATTGATGTTGAGCCCATAACTGAGGCTAAATTATCATTTACAATGACTTGGTTATTAGCATTAATCAATTGTAAAGTATATTTTACTGTTGATAGATATAAATATGAGCTAAAAGTAATTGACAAGCCACTCTGTTGGCAAACGGTGGCTGAAGAGTAGTTTAATAGTATTGGACAAGTCCGATAAGTACTTGAGATTGATTGACAGCTTCCACTGTTAACAGTAAAATAATATATACCTGGATTGGAGGTTGTTAAATTTGATGAACTTTGACCAACTACTTTGCTGAAACCTGTACCGGTCGGAGAATAGAACCATTCATAATTTCCCGAAGTAGGATATCCAGATAGCGTTATTGCAGACTCACCATCACATAGTACTGGGTTGCCAGAAAAACCAGCAGATTCCATATTTATTGTAATAGGGTAATTTAATGATGTGGAGTTATATCCTGTTGATGAATTAGATATAATGACACTGTAATTACCACTTATTGAGGTATAATAACTTGACGAACCAGTTGAAGTATAAACCAAATTACCATCTCTATACCACCTATATAAATTTCCATTTGCACTTGGTGAAGCAAACAAAGGAGCATTACCACAAATATTATTTGAATTAGAGTTGGTATTATTGGATGTTCCAAGGTAAATAACGGCAGAAGGGAGACAACCTGTATTTGTTACCGTTAATGTATAAGAGCTTACGGTATAATTGCTCATATATGGCAAATTGGGGCGAACTCTAACTCTATACGTACCATTGAGCGTTAAAGAAGAAGGGAGGGAATATCGAATAGGGTTAGTAAAGGCAGTATATATACTACTTCCTGAAACGTAGTTTCCATTAACATCTATTAATTCAATGTTTATACTTCTTTCATTTGTCCATGTTCCTACAGTAGTATATGGTACGTCGATAGTACCTCCAGCACAAATATTTGTGCTATTCGGGGTATTTAGTATAATTGAAGTTGAATTATCAATATTTACAATTACATTACCACTTCCATAACCATCCCCACAAGAATTACTAACACTTGATATATAATACATTTTATTTTGGTTAGGTGTTACTTGCAAAATATACGGACTTGAAGTAACATTAACGACTCTTGATTGGCTACCGTCATAATATCTTACAACCCACGGAGCTTGCCCATGCAAAGTCATTTTAAGATTAGCCGTTTGCCCAGACGAAATATTGATTGTTGCAGTCGAATTATCATTTTGGTCACCCAAAACCCCATAAGGAGTATTACCAACATAGAATGTAGAGCTTAGGCTTTCACAATTTGAACTACTTTGCTTGACCAAAACCCTATAGTAGCCAACCGCAGTAGCAGTATATGATTGCCCCGTAGTTCCATCAATTGGTATAAGTGAGTTCATTGAAGCTGAATAAAACCATTGATAAGTAGCACCAACTCCTCCAGAACTTGCATTCAATATGGCGGTCGTATTTGTTCCACAAATAACACTATTTGGCGATGTAATTGATGCCGTAAAACCTGTTATTGTTATTGTTTGCTGTGAAGTTGTCTGGTCATAGTTTGAACTTGCTCTTGTTACTCTCACAGAATAATTACCAGTCTGTGTAGCAGTAAAATTACGCCCTGTTTGATTAGGAATAATATTTCCATTTAGATACCATTGATAACTATAAGCATTTGATGATGAGTAAGGATAAGCCGTAAGATAAACAGAGGTACAAGAAACATTAGTATAATTTACGGTGAAAATAGCTGAAGTACTACAACCTGTACTATTTACATTAATAGAGTATGAAGACAATGTACTGTTAGCTATGAAAGGTAGTGTATTATATGCTCTAATCTTGTATGTACCGATAGGTAACGATTCAGGTATTGGAAATACCATGGGGTTAGTTGCAAAACCAGATATATAAGAATAGGTACTAAAACTTCCATTTACATCAACCAATTCCAAAGCTATATTTCTTTCGCTTGTCCAAGTACCTATTGTGGTATAAGGTATCGAAATAGAACCACCCGAACAAGCTGTGGTAGACCCTGGGGTGGTCAGATTGAGAGCTGTTGAAGGGTCAATAATTATATTATTATAACCAGTAGTATAACCGCTATTATTCGAGCAATTACTCGTTACATTAGAAATACTATAACGTCTATTTTGCTCTGGGCTTAATGTTAAAATAAATGGACTTGTGTTTGTTGAAATAATTCTCGCATTACTTCCATCATTGTACGTAAACGTCCATGAGTTCCCTCCGTATAAACTTACTTTCAATTGAGCTGGTTGTCCAACTGTTGTATTTACATCGGTATATTTTTCATCATTCATATCTGATATTATTGCAACTGGGCCTGTTCCAACATAATAGCTATTTGATGTATTACTACAACTTCCATTATTTATATTTACATAGTATTGCCCTGAAACATTCGTTGTATAAGATTGTTGAACTGCTCCATCAATTGGCTCAAGGTTCCCAACAGATGACAGCTTAAACCATTGATAAGTAAATCCTACACCAGTTGGAGAAGCATTGAGCGTAGCAGTTGTATTAGTGCCACATAGAGCAGGATTATTTGAGGTAATTTTGGATTGAAATGGAGTAACTACTACTGATTGCATAGCAGATGTAGAGCTAAAACCTGTACTTGATTTTGAAACCCTTACTGTATAATTGCCAGTTTGTGTAGCATTGTAGTAATAGTTAGTGGCTCCACTAATTAGACTTCCGTTTAAATACCATTGAAAAGTATAATCACTTGATGAAGGATTAGCATAAAGTGAGACATTTGAACAACCAAAATTAGAAGCCCCAACTGTTATATAAGCAGTCGGACTACAAATACTTCCCGATACATTAATAGTATATGTACTAATTGTGGGCAAACTAATTGATGGCAAATCAACATTAGCTTTTATTTTATAACTTCCAGACGAAATATAAGAAGGAATGGTAAAAAACATCGAATTTGAAGCATAATAACCATATGACGCATATGTTGATGTACCACTTGAATTAGTTAATTCGAGATATATCTTTCTTTCATTTGTCCATGTACCAACTGTTGTGTAGGGAATTTCGATAGTTCCTCCAGGGCAAACTGTTGTAGTGGTTGGAGTTGTAAGATTTATAGCCGTAGTAGCATCTACTACTACTCTTACCAAACCGCTATTGCCACTGTAGCCAGTTCCACAATTATTATTCGATACATATGAGATATAGTATGACCTATTTTGTGTTGGTGAAACTGTTAAGAAAAAAGGAGTAGTAGTAGTTACAACTGATTTAGACGAACTTCCATCATAATAATTTATTGTCCAAGGGCCGGTTCCAAATAGTGTAAACTTGAGCTGAACTGGCTGCCCAACTGTTGTATTTATAGTTCCAAATGGATTATTAGAAGAATCACTAATGATACCATATGGTGTATTACTTACATACAATGGGCCTATTGTAATATTGCCATTGCCATCACTTATAAAAACTTTATAATATCCAACCGTGGAAGTCGTGTATGTCGAACTTGTTTGATTCGGTATCGTTGAAAAGTTTCCCGAAGAAGAAGTGGAATAAAGCCACGTATACGTATAGCTGGGGTCTGTATTAGTAACTGATAATGTCGTACTGGTATTTGAACCGCAAATAACTGGATTTGTCGATACAAGTTGAGGTAAACCTTGTGCTAATTTAATTGTATAGTTTTTCGATACAGTGTTAAAGTTAGTCAACAGCTCCTTCTGTTTCGATTCAAAACTTTGCTCTTTGTGGTCTTCAATATCCGAGTTTTTTTGCAAATGTATTTCACAATCATTGATAAAAATCTCATCAGATTTTTGTTCAAAATCTTTGCCTGTAACTTTTACATAGTATTTCCCACCTTTGTTGGCAGTATAGAATGGAGTGTTAGAAAAAGTTATTGCAATATCATCTCGGTACCAAGAATAAGTATAATCACTATTTTTAATACTTACAGATAAAATAATTTCTTTTTGATTACAAAGTGAATTATTTTCAGAATTTGTAGTAATTGATGGATTTAAATTAACTTGAGCAAATGTAACAATACTCAAAAACAACAAAAGTAAAGTTGTATACTTCATAAAAGGTTTTTTTATAAAATAAATTGTGAAGAATTATTTTTAAACTAACAGCATGGTGGCTTTTAATTGAACAAATATATCATTTTATCAATTTATTTTATCAAATAATTATCTTAATAATGTAGAAAAAGTCATTCAACCAATAATAATTTTTAAAATTAGTACACCTAAAAGCCCAGTCACTGAAACGAGTGTTTCCATAACAGACCATGTTTTAAGTGTATCAGTCATGGATAGTTGAAAATATTCTCTAAAAAGCCAAAATCCTGCATCGTTTACGTGCGAAAACATCATACTTCCTGCTCCGATGCTCAATACCATCAAATGCGGTTCGGTTTGTGTAGGTGCGAGCAATGGCAACATAAAACCAGCGGTTGTGATACCCGAAACTGTTGAAGAACCAACAGCCACTCGAATAATAGCGGCCATTCCCCACCCTAAAACTAAAGGATGAAGCGACGAAGTTACCATCATATCGGCAATTGATTGACTGACTCCTCCATCGGTAAGCACTTGCTTCAAAGCACCTGCTCCTCCAAAAATCAAAAATAGCATAGCCACATCTTTTATCGAATCGCCCAAAAGATTGGTAATTTCGGACATTGATTTGTTTTGATTAATTCCGAGTAAATAAATTCCGACCAAAACCGAAATAAACATACTCACAACTGGGTCGCCGATAAAGTTAAGGCTTTCACCGAAAAAAGAGTTTTCGGGAAGATAAGAAGCAGCAACCGTAGCAAAGCTGATAAGAATAATTGGTAACAAAACGCAAAACATGCTGCTAAAAGTTGAAGGCATTTCTGCATCAGAAAGGTCGGGAGCAATGAAGGCTTTGTTGGGTAAAGTGGCATATTTTTTCAAAGTCGAACCAAACAAAGCCCCCGAAACTAAAATGGCAGGAATTGCCACAATGATTCCATAGAAAAGTGTAAGACCCATATCGGCATTAAATTGCTTTACAATAGCCAAAGGTGCAGGATGCGGCGGCAAATATCCTTGTGTAACCGAAAGCGAAGCCAACATTGGCAAACCAATATAAACCGCAGGCAACTTGAAACGATAAGCCACCGTAATGACCAACGGAGCAAGTAACATAAATCCAACCGAATAGAACAGCGGTAAACCAACAATAAAGCCTGTAATCATAAACGCCCAACGCACGTGACTCGTACCGATAAGTTCCATCATTTTGGTTGAAATTCTTTGAGCAGCACCACTTTGAGCTACCAATTTTCCGAGCATTGCTCCCAGTGCAATGATGGCCACAATCGAACCGAGCGTGCTACCTGTTCCTTGTTGAATTGATTTCAAAATGGCTTCGGGCTTCATATTCAGTGCCAATCCTGTTCCCAACGAAACTATCAGAAAAGCCAAGAAAGTATGGATTTTAAAATATGAAATGAGCAAAATCAGCACAATAAGGCCGATAATTGTGATTAGTAGAGGCATTGTTTTTAAAATAGGTTGAATTTAGTCTGCAAAATATACATTTTTTTGTAAAGCCAATTCATAAAGCATGAAATCTCTATTTACTTAATTATGAGCCATTTATCAGTAGTTTTATTAGTTTTATGTTAGATTCTTTCCCTTTGTATAACTTTCCACTAAAAAATTAAGTTATTTTAAACTGACAATCTGTCAGTATTGTTGTAATTTTGTAGTTCAATTTTCAAAATTGAACTTTTACACTCAAAAATAACATGGAATTAGTTACAAACTCATTAAAGATTCTCAACGAAGAAGATAAGAAAGACCTGGATGTGGCTCGCATCAGCGAAGACGAGCCATTGGCGACAAATAGTACGGCTAAACGTAAACTCTATATTGAAAGTTATGGATGTCAGATGAACTTTGCCGATAGCGAGATTGTGGCTTCGATTCTGAGAGAAAATGATTTTGCTACCACTTCAAAAATCGAAGAAGCTGAACTTATTTTGCTCAATACTTGTGCCATCCGTGAAAACGCCGAGCAGAAAGTACGTCATCGCCTTCAGCACCTTGTTCCGATGAAAAACAAACGTAAGAATGTTAAAATCGGTATTTTGGGTTGCATGGCTGAGCGTCTGAAAACCAAATTATTGGAAGAAGAAAAAATTGTTGACATGGTTGTTGGCCCCGATGCTTATCGTGATTTACCTAACCTCATCAACGAAGTAGAAGAAGGCCACAAAGCTGTAAACGTTTTTCTTTCTCGTGAAGAAACTTACGCTGATATTACCCCAATTCGTTTGGATTCTAATGGTGTAACGGCTTTTATTAGCATCATGCGTGGCTGCGACAATATGTGTAGTTTCTGCGTTGTGCCTTATACTCGTGGACGTGAACGCAGCCGAGATGCCAACTCAATTGTCAAAGAGGCGACCGATTTATTCAATCAAGGCTATAAAGAAGTGACTCTTTTGGGACAAAACGTTGATTCGTATAAATGGCAATCGACTGATAATTCGACAGTTACTTTTGCAAACCTGCTCGAAATGGTAGCACAAGTAAGTCCAGATTTAAGAGTTCGTTTCTCGACATCTCACCCGAAAGATATTACAGACGAAGTACTTTACACCATGAAAAAGTACGATAATATCTGTAAATACATTCACCTACCTGCTCAAAGTGGTAGTAGCCGTATTCTGGAATTGATGAATCGCACCTACGACCGTGAGTGGTACATGGGTAAAATCGACCGTATTCGTGAGATTCTGGGCGAAGAATGTGGTATCTCGCAAGATATGATTGCGGGTTTCTGCACAGAAACCGAAGAAGACCACCAAGACACACTTTCGTTGATGGACTACGTAAAATATGATTACGGTTATATGTTTGCGTACTCAGAAAGACCAAACACACCAGCTGCTAAGAAATTAACCGATGATGTCCCTGATGATGTAAAAGGCCGCCGATTAGCCGAAATCATTGCCAAACAAAGAGAACACTCTTTAGAACGCAACCAAATGTCAGTCGGAAAAATCTATAAAGTATTGGTTGAAGGTTTCTCGAAGCGTTCTCAAGAACATTTATCGGGCAGAAACGACCAAAACAAAATGATAATTTTCCCAAGAGAGAATTTTCAAAAAGGAGATTATGTAAATGTTTTGGTAACAGAATGTTCGTCA
Organism: Emticicia aquatilis; assembly: GCF_014644295.1. GTDB lineage: Bacteria > Bacteroidota > Bacteroidia > Cytophagales > Spirosomataceae > Emticicia > Emticicia aquatilis. The sequence goes on along the minus strand of NZ_BMKK01000025.1, from coordinate 29,283 downwards.
GCAACCTTGATTGGGCACATTGTAGAATAGTCGTTACTACCAAGAGAAATTGTATTTTTGAAATAAACTAATAGCTAAAAGCCAACAGCTAAAAGCTAATTAAAATGAGCAATAACGCAGAATTACAGTCAGTCAAAAATCGCTTCGGCATTATCGGTAATGCCCCTGCATTGAACCACGCACTCAGTGTGGCCATACAGGTTGCTCCTACCGACCTGACGGTATTGATAAATGGAGAGAGTGGTAGTGGAAAAGAATCGTTTTCAAAGATAATTCATGCACTTAGCTCTCGCAAACACGGGCCTTTCATAGCAATCAACTGTGGAGCAATTCCCGAAGGAACGATTGATTCGGAGCTTTTTGGTCACGTAAAAGGCTCATTTACAGGTGCCATAGACGACCGAAAAGGATATTTTGAAACCACCAGTACAGGTACGATTTTCTTAGATGAAATTGCCGAAATGCCCATCGGCACACAAGCTCGATTGCTTCGTGTACTCGAAAACGGCGAGTTTATTCCAGTGGGTTCATCGAAAGTAAAGAAAACTGATGTGCGAGTAGTGGCTGCAACCAACGTTAATTTGTTGGAAGCAGTAGAACGTGGCCGATTCCGTGAGGATTTATATTATCGTTTGAATACTGTTCCTATCAGAGTGCCTTCGCTTCGTGAGCGAGGCTATGATATTGAACTACTTTTCAGAAAATTCTCAACTGACTTTGCCGAAAAAAATCGCATCCGACCAGTTGAATTGACCGAAGATGCGGGGCAAATGTTGATGAATTTCCGTTTTCCAGGTAATATCCGTCAGTTAAAAAACATTGCTGAACAAATTACAATATTAGAAGTAGAACGCATCATCACTGCCGAAATCTTGGCTAAATATTTACCAAGAGAACAGTCGAGTGGTTTACCTACGTTACTGAAAGGTTTGAATGGCGACTACGATAATAGTTTTTCGGAACGAGATATTCTTTACAAAGTATTGTTCGATATGCGAAAAGATATGACCGATTTAAAGAAATTGGTTTTATCTTTGATGCAGGGCAGCCAAGCGAGTGGAGTTCCTTTAAGTGCCGATATTATTCAGCAACACCAAGATTTATTCCAAGGAATTCATCAAGAAGATGCCGTAGCGTTGATACCTCCAACAGTTTATACGCCACCGCAGCAGGTCAATTATCCGAATTATCAACCAATTGAAAATCAAGGAGTTATAAAAATTGACAGCCTTCAAGGAGACAGAACGAATATTGAAGATATTTCGCATGAAACCGAAGAAAATTCGTATTCGCTCGAAAAGCAAGAAAAAGAAATGATTGTTCGGGCGTTGAAGAAAAACAACTTCAAACGCAAATACGCAGCTTTAGATTTGGGGATTTCAGAACGTACACTTTACCGAAAAATCAAACAATATGATATTGAAGATGAATAAACCAGTCGGTAGTCCACAGTCCACGGTCCACAGTCTGAAATTGTCAGTTAGCACAAAGCGATATTCTAAGTTATTAATACACAATTGCTTATTGATAATTATCAGTTGTACATTGATAACAGGCTGCAAAATTTACTCTTTTACAGGAACGACACTTTCGAGTGAATTGAAGACCATTACGATTCAGAATGTTGTGATGGGAACAGCGGGTGGTCCAGCAAACTTGACACTTACTTTTACCGAAAAACTGAAAGAATATTATCAGCGAAATACCAGTTTAAAACTAAAACCTAACGACGCTGATTTACTGCTCGAAAGTACAATTGTTGGGTATGAGTTAACGCCAGTATCGGCTACATCAAGCGATAAAGCAGCCCTTAACCGATTGACTATCAGAGTAGAAGTAAGATTTGTGAATGCTAAAAATGAAGAAGAGAATTTTGAAAAAGAGTTTTCGTTTTATCAAGATTTTCCGCAAGAGCAAACGCTATCACAAGTTGAAGGAAGTTTAGTCCCAAAAATCATTGACCAACTCGTGCTAAATATCTTTACCGATACGGCCGCCCAGTGGTAAGTTTTTATTAAGAATGATGAATTGAAGATTTGGCATTTTTACTACTCAGTCATTCTTCATTCTACATTTAATCGCACGGGCGACCCCGTCTTAATTTCACTAAAAATGCTTGATAAGAATAATTTTATAGACTACATGAGTAGCCCACAAGCATTATCGCTCAATGATATTATGCTGATGGAAAATGCGACTAAAAAGTTTCCGTATTTTCAGTTGGGCTATACGCTTATTGCTAAAGGTATTTATACAAAAGCACCCGAAATTGCACAAGATGCAGTTCGGAAAGCCGCTATTTATGCTCTCAGCAGAAATGCACTAAGAAAAGTAATAGAAAATGACATGGATTGGAATTCTGTTCCCACAGTTAGGGTCTCAGAAACTCCACTCGATAATAAGTTTTCGCCTGGTACTATTGAAGAAGAATTAAATCGTGAGAAATTGGAAGAAGAATTGATAGAATCAATCGCAAAACCTGCCCTAAGAAACATACAAGACGAACAATTGGCAATTATAGAACAATTCATTAAAAAAGAACCCCGTATTCAGCCAATCAGACAAGGAAATGCCCATGAAGAAGTCGAAGATTTGAGTGAGCGTAGTACTACCCTCAAAGGGCCATTATTGACCGAAAGTTATGCAAAAATTTTATCTCGCCAAGGTCGTTTCGACCAAGCGATTGAAGTTTATAAGAAACTTTTAGTAAAAAATCCCGAAAAAAGTGCTTACTTTGCGGAAAAAATAGCAGACTTACAAAAGAAAATGTTGTAAGATAAAATCCTGATAATTAAATAACTCATTCATTATCAAGGATTTCGGCATATTTTTTGAGATTTCTTAACATAAAAGAAAAATAAAAATATTATTCATAAGTTAATCATTCATTGAAAAAATGTACACTACAATTTTAGTTTTAATGGTAATCGTTGCCATCTTATTAGTATTAGTGATTATGATTCAAAACCCAAAGGGCGGTGGTCTTTCAAGCGAATTTGGTGGTGCTGGTTCACAAATGTTTGGTGTACAACGCACTGGTGATATTCTTGAACAACTTACTTGGGGTTTCTTTGCATTCATTATTGTTGGTGCGTTGACTGCCGGAATTTTTATGGACAAAACTGGTACAGCTGCAGCTGACGATAACGGTTTGAACGTAGAGAAAGCAACTGCTCGCCCTACTGCTCCTGCCGCAGCTCCTGCAACTGGAACACCAGCCGCTGGTACACCTGCAACAGGAACAACTCCTGCTCCAGCACCTGCAGCACAACCTAAGAAATAATTTTCTGAAAATAATTATTAAAAGGTGAATATCTCTTTGAGTTATTCACCTTTTTTGTTTACTTGATTTCCGAAATCTAATTGCCATGAGAATCTTCCAAATGACTGGACTATCGGGTGCTGGTAAATCTACAATTGCATTAAATGTAAAAGCAAAGCTTATTGAAAGAGGCCATGCTATCGAAGTTTTAGATGGAGATATTTTCCGCAAAAACCTTTGCCCAGATTTAGGTTTTTCAAAAGAACATCGTTGCGAAAATGTGCGTAGAATGGGTTTTGTGGCCAATCTTTTAGCTCAAAATAAAGTAATTGTAATTATTTCGGCGATTAATCCTTATGAGGAAATTCGGCAAGAGTTAGCCGAAAAATATCAAGCTAAAACAATTTTCGTTGAATGTGATATTCAAACTTTGCAGCAACGAGATACAAAAGGACTTTATAAAAGAGCTTTTTTACCCAAAAACCATCCAGATTGTATTCATAATTTTACAGGCATAAATGATACTTTTGAAATACCTAAAAACCCCGACTTAGCGGTAAACACAGCATCTGAAAGTATTGACGAATCAACATCCAAAGTAGTAGATTTTATTTTAAATAATTGAATTTCAAGATTATGAGAGTAGCTTTAATTGGTAATAGCAATGCTGTTTTTCCTTTACTTGATTGGTTACACGCTCAAGGTCTTTTGGTGGGTGTGGCTGCGACAGAACAAGATAATGAGTTTTTTAAAAACTTTGAGGCTGTCTGTCAACAAAAGCAGATTACGGCAAACATATTCAAAAAAAAATCAATCACCAAACAAATCAAAGATTGGCTTGAAAATCTCAATGCCAATATTGTATTGGTTCTTGGCTTTTCGTACAAAATAAGAAAAGAAATATTGGTTTTACCAAAATTGGGCTTTTTTAATATTCATTTTGGAAAACTCCCAAAGTATGGAGGAGGGCATCCTGTATTTTGGCAAATAAAAAACCAAGAAACGCAAGCCACTTTGACAATTCATCAGATGGATGAAGAATACGATACTGGTCCGATTGCTTTTGAGATAAATTTCGACCTAAATCCTCAGGCTAACCATGCTATGCTTGATTTAAACTATGGTTATCTAACCATAAACGGTGTTTATTTCTTGTTAGATGCAATCTTGAAGAACGCACTTACTTTAACTCCTCAGTCAAATCAAAATTCAGTTTTTTATAGTAAACCAAGCCTTAAAGATATTATTATTCACTGGCAAACCATGTCTGCCCCCGAAATTATGGCTTTAATAAAAGCCTGTAATCCTTGGAATAATGGTGCAATCGCCCGAATAAATGGCATGGATTTGAAGATTTTGGAAGCGAGCATAAAAAATATGCCTACTACTAAGGCAGGAGAAATAATAAATATCGATGAGAATCAAATCGAGGTAAGTTGTATCAATGATACAGCCATTTCTATAAAAGCAATTTATTCAACAATTGGTTTCTTAGTGGGCGAATCATTGATGAGCCTCGGTATAAACAAGGGCGATGTTTTTGAAACAATTCCTATCTAAAATTCAAATCCAAACATTGGTCTTATTATTATTTTCAATGGGTAAATACGTTAAATATTGAACCATTCGGGGCAAATTGCTGGTGTTGGGTGTAGCACAATGCGGTAAAGCTTGGTGCCAAATAATAAAATCACCAGCGTTTCCAAGTACAGGAATGGGCTTTAATTCCTGTACCGCAATTTCTCTTGGACTGGCGTTTTGCGGTAAGTTTTGCATCCAATTTTCTATTTGATGATGAAAACCAGCTACACAATGAAACGCCCCACTGTTTTCTTTTACATCAGTTAAATAGAGCAATCCTTGTAATTGGAAAGGAATCGGCAGATTTAGGCTAACATCCCAATGAAGTGAACTTCCTAAAAATTTAAAGTGGTTATTTTCGGGTGGATTAAAACTCACTTTGTCGATGACCCGATAAATTTCTTGTGTTCCATAAAGTTGTTGATAGGCTTTTTGAATAGTTATTGAAGCACGATTTTTCTCCAAAGTAGGATGTTTTGTCAGAAGAACCATTAAGCCTTCTTTAGCTTCATGGCTTTTGTACCATGAACTTGGATTCTCTAAAGATGCTTCCAAAAACTCCAAAATCGCCGCTTGGGTAGCCAAACAATCTTCTCTCGAAATAGCATTTTTAAGGACTGCATATCCATTTGTGTTCCAAAAATCTAAATCGTCTTGCGTCAATACGTCTGGAACATCTTCGATATTCAGACTTTGATAAATACACTTGTTTTTATCAATCCACTCAGCAAAATCAGTTGAATTTGGCTGATTGCCGTAGAGAAATTGTAAGGTCTCTTCCATACCAATACCATATTCAAAAAGCGTTTTCTGAAAAACATTCCAATCATTTGGTTCAATGGCGATATTCGCTAAAATTTGTTCTCTAAAATTATCTAAAACCGATATGTTTTTCATTTCTGCACTAAAGTTTCATACAAACTATACACTTTTTGTTGATAATCGGGCAATACATCATCCAAGGGCGGTTCAGAAAAAACAGTATTCGGACTTTTACTATGAAAACGTGTTCGTTCCACCATTTTTTGTCTGATTGTAGGCTCGATTTTCAGTTGTAAGAATTGCTCAATTTTATCTAAATTCGTCAAAATACCAGCTGAATAATTAATAAAGAGGGCATTTTTGTCGTTTTCAATAATTTGTAAATATTGCTCAAAGTATTTCTCTAAAACTTTTGCCACATATACTGGACGTTCAACGGCCAAAACTTCTTCCAACGTAAACCCAAAAACTTCTGGCTGAATAACACCAGGTGCAGCGTGCATACCAGATTCTTTTATTTGTGAACGTATGACTTCATCGGGTCGTCGGAAAGAAAAAATAAAAGGCGTTTCGGGATACAATTCCCTGAGTTTTTGATAGTAAAATATATGCCAACTATCAAGTTTGATAAAGAAATTCTTTTCTAAACCCGTTCGTTTTTGTCCCAAAAACTTTACAACTGCCTTTAATGATTCATTGATAGTCTTTTCCGAAATATCGGTATTTTTGAAAGCTACTTCTCGTAAAACCTCATCAAAGATGGGCGGTTCGGCCAAAACAATATTTTGTTCGTCTAAAGAAAGTAACTGAGCCAAAAGCGTCGAACCGCATCGTGAAACATGAAAAATAAATGCCGTTGGTGCAATTGTTGGTAAACACTCAGTAAATTCAATTATCCCTTCCAAAGTTGAAGCTGCCTTGAAGAATTTACGATTCTCCTCAAAACTTCCACACTTGGCGGTGGTTTCGTGAAAGAAAGGTTCGGTGTATGTTTTATCAGCTACATACAACCAGCGACAAACAATTGGGTCAGAATCAAAATCTAATTTAAAGGGAATCCAATTTTTGAGCGTTTTATTTTCAAGCATTTTCTCCTATTTCGGCTTTAAGTTGAGCAATCATTTTCATTGCGGTTTCGGTTTTCATTAATGATAAATGTTCAATCATCAACAACTTGGTTTTAGTATCGTAGTTGCTTTTCTTTTCGGCTTCAAAATCGTAGCCAATTTCAGCAAAAAGGCTATCCGACCATTCATTTCTGATACAATCAATCACCAGATGAATTCTGTCACAATCACCATCGTTTGCCACATAATGCGGTAAATTAAAATTGGCATACCAACACTCCCCTATTTGCATTGGCAAAACCTTTCCGTTTACTCTAAAAACAACTTTCTCGTTGGTCTGAATCGGTACATGAATTCTAAAAAAGCCATCTTCGTAGCCACTTGAGGCATCAGTATGCTCTTTAATATAACTATTGGGCGAAAGAGATAATAACCGAACGGCCTCTTTGGGGCAATCGAACTGATTGATAATTTCTTGAAAATATGTACATTTTTGTAGCGTCGGAGTATCTTGAAAACAAGCATTGGGAGTAGCCAAAATATCCGACTCTTTGCCCGAGATTGAACGCAACGAAAAACTTGACCAATGACCCGTAAAATCGTTTTGGTTGAAATGAAGTGGCCATTCAGTTGCTTGACAAAGACGAAGGTCGTTGATTAATTTTTGGGTATCGAAGTGAAACGAAAATTTATACGATTCCATTTGTTAATATATGATTAAAGGCTATAAATTATTGGCCTCAAATATAGAATATAGTTTATTAAATCAGTATTTTTAGAAGAATAAATCGGAGTTTTTTTTCCAATAAATACCACTCACTAAAAAATGAAAAAATAATTATTGCACTTTGAATTAAATAATTACATTGCAACACTATATCAGGAATAATCTACATTTTCAAGCTATTACGATACAAAACATGATTAAGACTGAAGAAGAGGTATTTTCAAAAATTATTGATTTTATAAATAAAATTGGAATCCAAATTAAGTTTTGTACAATCAATGATAATACTTTTTTACCCGGTTTAAGAATTGAAAAAGGGATTTTGCAAATAGATAAAGACAAATTGAGTTACATAGGCGACACCTTGCACGAAGCAGGCCATATTGCTTTAATGTCAGCTGCACAAAGAGCGGATTTATCGGGGGCATTGGAAGGACAAAACGACCCTGAGGCAACTGAAATGGCAGTTATTGCTTGGACGTATGCCGCTTGTCTGGAAATTGAAATTGACCCTGCAATTGTCTTTCATCCAGATGGCTATAAAGGTGGAAGCCAAAGCATCTTAGAGAACTTCGGACAGGGAAGATATTTTGGTGTTCCAATACTTCAATGGTACGGAATGGCAAATAACATAACTTACATACATCGAAATAATACGCTTTCTTACCCAAAAATGATTTCTTGGATAAGAAGCTAACCAAGTTACAAGCCTGTTACTAACACCCAAAGAGCCGACATTAACACTTTCATGCACAGGTGATTATTGGCATGAAAGAAAACATTCACAAATATTCAGTGCGACTTAGACACATTATCAATCAATTTACTCAACTTACAGACGTTCAAAAAAGCCCTTACTCCATTCAAAATATTTTCCTTGTAACTAAAATACAATAATTTTCAGATGGTTCGCTCGCTTAAGTGTATCGATTAGATGTCATTCTCGAAGGCAAATTGCTATTTGTTAAAACAGGTATTTTTACCCATGTGAGGGGTCTTAATAAAATCTAACTTGCAATGTTTTATGCTACCCATCCTATCAATTTTTGTGAGGTATCTTAGAAATTAGTGCATTTTTCAACAATTAGGGTATTTTGATAAAAAACGTAAAGAATAATCGACTCATCGGACTCATTCTCCGAGACAGACCTAAGCACATAATTCGACCAATTACCTGTAAAGTCGATTCGGTTGAAATGTAACGCCCATTGAGAAACTCGGCAGGTTACCAAGTTTTTCAATAGACGTTGAGTATCGGGAGTTTAAAAAGAGGCTTTGTTTACTTGATACTGGGTGGTCTAAGCCAAAGTTTCATTTCAGGAAAAGGCTTTTCGCCTAATTGATGAGCATTGTTGGCATCATAAGCCATTCCGAGCCACTGTAACATAGGTAAACCTATATACATGCCAGATTGGTAACCTTGCATAATTTGTAAATGTTGTCCTTTGTAGCCGTCAGGATGAAAAAGAACTTCGAGTGGTATTTCAGATTTGATTGCCGCCGCATACGCCCAAGCTAAAGTCATCATTTCGTGGGTTGCTTCGTCGAAGTCGAGTTGTTCTTTGATAGGGTCAGTGAGTTTAGGCCGAACCTCAGGAGGTGCTACGGCCAAATGCCCAGCCTCATAGATTACATCACCCGGATAAAGTAAATGCTCGGTATCAATGAGCAATATGCCATCTTGAATACGGATGCCCGGCAAAAACATCGGCTCGGTGATTTGGGTCAGTTGGTAAGCAATACCAATTTGGTCAAAGAATTTTAGAATGGGAGCTAAATAAGAATGGTCTTTATAGTCAATCATTAGTAAAGTGAGTTTTTGATTTTTGCTCGAAAGATAAATATTTATTCGTAATGTATAGTAATTTTTAATTTTTCTCATTTTATAACCTTTTAAAACCTCCTAAAATTATGGATTCTCCATTTATTGGCATGATAGCCATGTTTGGCTTCAATTACGCTCCTCGTGGTTGGGCTTTTTGTAATGGTCAATTGATATCTATCGCACAGAACTCAGCACTTTTCTCATTGCTTGGCACCACTTACGGTGGTGATGGCATCCAAACTTTTGGCTTACCTAATTTACAAAGTAGAATACCTATTGGCTTTGGTCAAGGAGCAGGTTTGAGTAGTTATGCTTTGGGGCAAATGGCTGGTACAGAAAATGTTACGCTCAATATCACACAAATACCACAGCACAACCACCAGATGACAGCATCGGGTGATGGCCCGACACAGGCTACGGCTGCAAGTGCGTCTTTGGCTTCTCAGGCACGTACAGGCGGCACAATGCCAGTTATATATGCAAATGGTGCTACGAATATTGTGCCGTTGGCATCCGCTACCTCAATTTCGGGTGGTAATCAGCCTCATAGCAATATACAACCATACCTTGCAATTAATTATAGCATAGCTTTGGAAGGCATTTATCCATCAAGAAATTAATTTTTTAAATAATTATTGCATCTCTTAATCAATAATACTATGGATCAACCATTTATCGGTATGATAGCCATGTTTGGCTTCAATTTTCCCCCAAAAGGCTGGGCATTATGCAATGGTCAGCTTTTATCAATCCAAACTAATAGTGCCCTTTTCGCATTGTTTGGTACCACCTATGGTGGTGATGGTAGGGTGACATTTGGTTTACCTAATCTGCAAGGAAGAGTTCCAATCGGAATGGGTCAAGGAGCGGGTTTGAGTCCCTATTCGCAAGGTGAAATGGCTGGTACAGAAAATGTTACACTTTTGAGCACACAAATACCAGCTCACAATCACTTAATGACAGCATCAGGTGATGGCCCAACACAAGCTACTGCCGCAGGTGCTTCGTTGGCTTCTCAAGCACGTACAGGTGGCACAATGCCAACAATTTACACAAATGTTTCTACGTCACCTGTACCGATGGCGTCGGCTACATCTATGGCTGGTGGAAATCAGCCGCACAGTAATATGCAGCCCTACCTTGCCATTAATTATAGTGTTGCATTAGTGGGTCTTTTTCCATCAAGGAATTAAGGATAAATAAGGTTTTCTACCGAAGTGTATGGATGGTTTTTAAGCTAAAAATACACTTCGGAATTTATTATTTCATTTTTAATCCACTATAGAGTTAATCAATGTAATTCACCAACCAACGACATTTATTGCTCATGAAACTAAAGGAATAAGTATTCCAAATATCTTAATGACATGAAAACTATTTTTACTCAATTTTTTAATAAAACTTTCAAAACTCTACTGGCTTTTGCTGTAGTTTTATTGATGTCTGTTCATGCACTTGCACAGGTTACGGCTACGGAGGATTTTGAGAATGAAACGACATTAAATAATACAACGCCTCATACCTTTACAGAGAGTGGAATTAGTTTTTTTTCTACTACACTTTTTCAGAATATATCCACTCCAAGATTTGGCTATAGTAATTCTACCTCTTACATAGTCATAGCCAATGAACTCGAAGGAGTAGGACTCTCGAAAAGTATTACTATTAACAATGCAAGTACCTCCTTCAAAATCAATTCATTTGCAGCTTTCATAAGTTCCAGTAAAGGTGGAAGTGTAGCTACTAATGGCAATGTAACCTTTGTGGGAACATTAGTAGGTGGAGGAACAGCCACGGCCACGGTGAATGTACCTTCTACTGGTACGGTTACAACTCCACTTACAAGAGAAACTAATAATGTGGTTAATGGATTGAGTTTTACAGGCACTGCTTTAGATGGAGTATATGTAACTTCATTGGCTATTCAGACATCGGCTTCGGTTCAGTTTGTTGAATTAGACCACATTAATTTCACAACCCAAGCGGTTGTAACTAATCAGTTTTCGATTAACGATGTAAGTCAAAATGAGGGAAACTCTGGTACAACCAATTTTACTTTTACTGTCACTCGAAGTAATAATACTGCGGCAAGTTCAGTGCAAGTACAGTCTTCAAACGGAACGGCTACATCTGGGAGCGATTATACAGCGTTTCCTTTGACAACATTAAATTTTACGGCAGGCGGAGCTTTGACTCAAACAGTAAACGTAGTGGTCAATGGTGACGCAACCGTTGAACCCGACGAAACATTTATAATGACGCTTTCTAATCCAACGGGTGGTGTTTTATTAGATGCAACAGGAACGGGAACAATCTTAGATGATGATGCCATTAATGAGCCATTTGATGATGAAACGCATCAAACTTCAACATTCTCACAAAGTGGAAATAACTTTCAAACAACTGGGAAATTAATTGTACGAAATGCAGGCAACTTCGGGCAAGGAGGAACATCGGGTTATGCCGCTTCTACTGAGCCTTATGCAGTTGGAAATCAAGGTTCTTTGCAGATAACCTCACCTGGAAAATCGTTCAATGTTATTAGTGTTGATTTATGGGCTGCCTCAGTTACGGGGACTTCTCCAAACTTCACATACACACCAACTAACTGTACAATTACTTTTACAGGTACAAAAGCTGATGGCTCAGGTACTGTAACACATACTGCAGCAATAACACCATCGGGTACAAATGTTCACTCTACTGTACTTTTTGCGGGTTCACCCTTTGCGGGAGTACAGCTTTCGGCAATTTCGTTTTCAACACCTACGGGCATTCAATACCTTCAAATTGATAATTTCAAATACGGAACCGCAACACTTACCAACACCCAGTTATCAATTGATGATGTGAGTGTGATTGAAGGTACTGGTGCTGGAAGTACTACGGCAACATTTACTGTAACTCGAACAAACAATACTACGGCATTCTCCGTAGATTTGGCTTCATCAAATGGTACAGCGACTGCTGGAACTGACTATACGGCTTACACTACCACGACTTTAAACTTTACGAGTGGTGGTGCTTTAACTCAAACAGTTAATGTTACAATTTTGAAAGATGCTTCGATTGAACCTGATGAAACTTTCTTCATGACACTTTCTAATGCTACCAATGGAACGGTATTTTTGAAACAGGTCGGTACAGGTATAATTCAGAATGACGATAGTGTGGTTGAAACGTTTGAGGATGAAACAAATCTTGCAACAACCTTTAGCCAAAGTGGGGTTAGTTTTTCTACATCTGGAGGATTTACGGTTCGTCAAGAATTGCCAAACGGTAGTGGGTCATCTGGTTTTTTCCTGAGGTCTTCTAATACAACGTCAGTGGGTAGTAAGGGGACATTTACGATTACAACAGCCAATAAAGCATTTAAACTAAACTTTATAGATGCTTGGGTTGGAACAAGCTTAACAACAGGTGCAACTGGCTCAATAACTTTTACAGGAACATTATTAGGTGGTGGTACAGCTACTGCCACTAAAACTGTTACTGGAAGCATCCCTTACGGCACTGGTTGGACACAAAATATCAGTTTTGCGGGTACAGCTCTCGAAAACGTATTATTAACGGCTGTTCAGGTAAGCACAACTGGGTCTTTGACAGTTTGTGACATTGATAATTTCAACTATACAGTTGTCAATACTTTACCAATTATTGAAGTAACTGATGCTTCAAACAATGCTATCACGAATGGTGGGGCAGCAGCAACTGCCAATAATACTGATTTTGGAGGAGCTTGTGTAACGGGTGGAATAGTTAGCAAAACCTATACTATCAAAAACTCTGGGCTTTCAAACCTAACGCTTTCGGGTAGTCCATTAGCGGTTTTGGGTGGAGCAGATGCAGGGCAGTTTTCGATTACTACGCAGCCAACTTCACCCATTGCGGCGGCAGGTTCAGTTACATTTACAGTGCAATTTGACCCAAGTTCAGCAGGTGTAAAAAATGCAACTATTACGCTTACAAATAATGATGCAACGAATAGTCCGTATATTATAAATATTAAGGGTACAGGTAATGCTAACCCCGTTGCGACAATTACTCCAACACCAAATCCTGTTTGTCAGAATTCAACGTTAAATTTATCAGCTCCAGCAGGTGCAACAACATACCTTTGGAGTGGTAATGGGATTGTTTTAGCAAATGCCAATACGACAACAGCTGTGCCAACTACCACTGGCCCACAAACTTATGGTTTAACAGCTACAAGTTCGACTGGTTGCACAGCTACGGCAACAGTGTCAGTTACTGTAAATGCACAACCAAGTGCAACAATCACTCCTACCCCAAATCCAGTTTGTCAAAATAGCACTTTAAATTTATCAGCCCCAGCTGGTGCAACAACATACCTTTGGAGCGGCAATGGGATTGTTTTAGCAAATGCTAATACAACAACAGCTGTGCCAACTGCTACTGGTTCGCAAATTTATGGTTTAACGGCAACGAGCTCAGCAGGTTGTACGGCAACGTCAACGGTGTCAGTTACCGTAAATATCCAGCCATCTGCACCAACCAGCCCAATAGCTACCCCTTCAACCATAGTAATTTCAGGAAACACTACCTCACTTACAGCAACAGGCTGTAATTCTCCGTCAACTATTAGTTGGTATGACCTATCTAATAGTACAGTAGCATTAGCCAATAATACCCCTGCAATTACAGCAACAAAAACATTTTTTGCAAGATGCACTGGAACCAACGGTTGTGTAAGCTCTCCAAGTACAAATGTTACGGTTACCTATAATCCATGTACACCTTTAAGCACTTCGCCAGGTAATGTAAATATCACTTGGACAGGCTTAGAAAGCACTGATTGGAATACAGCTTGTAACTGGAATCCTGCTTGGGTGCCAGATTTGACTAACAATAAAGTATTGATTCCAAATACTACAAATAAGCCCGTAATTTCAAGTAGTATTCCTGATGTAAAAACACTTGAAGTACAATCAGGTGCATTATTGACCATCAATAGTGGACAAACTCTAAATATTAGAGGCGATGGTGGCGTAAATAAAGGGCTTCAGATTGTTGGTGGTACTGTTACGAATAACGGTACAATCAATATAGAATCCAGCACCAATACTGCTGTTGCTGCTTACATTTATCTCCAATCAGGAAATGCAGTTTTAACTAATAATGGAACAATTAAAATTAATAGTACAGATGAAGCAATTGGTGTGGGTTTAGTATCAACCCCTGCAACAATTACTAATAGCTTGAATGGGGTAATTAATATTGTCAACGGTATTGGGGTAGAAATTGCGTTACCGACAGATGCGGTCAACTTTAATAATGCTGGTACAATTAATTATGATGGTTCGGTGCTGGCCTTTAAGTTTTTAGGAACTACTATTTTTACAAATACAGGTACAGTAAATATTAATTCAGGAACTGGTATTGAAAACCCTGCTGGGAATACAATCGCTAATAATGCTTGTGGCAAAATAATCATGACCACAGGTACTTATACTAACCCAGGAACAACCACTAATTCAGGTTTAATTCAAATGCCAAATACTTATAGCTTTACAAATACTGGTACATTCACAAACAATGGTGTATTAAAAGCTAATGCAGTTTCGGGTATTACAAATAACAAAGTAGTGATTACAAATGCTTGTCCAATATTTACATTGGGTGGCAGTAATAATTATACTGTAAACGGAATTTTTACTGATGCAGGAGCAACAACTTCGGCGGGAACTTATGTTTCTGTTGGTAATAAGTTTACGGCAAACAATACAATTCCAGCAGGCTCACAAACACTTTATACCAAAGTAACCGATGGGACATGTACGTTTACAGTTCCGTTTGATTTCAATAATATAAAGCCTACAAGCGTATCGATTAGCACAACAAATACTTGTGTAGGTACAAGCATAACGCTTTCGGCTACTTGTACTTCTGGGACTGTAACTTGGTATGGCTCGGCTGCTGGAACAACCCAACTCGGTACAGGTGGCACATTTAGCTATGTACCTTCGGCAGGTACTGGGCAATCTTTCTATGCAGCTTGTGAAAGCACAAACTGTAATAGTGGCAGAACTATTACCTCTAATTCAGTGAATGTTTATACAATTCCTGCTGCACCAACTGTTACACTTACAAGCCCTGCAACTGTTTGTCAACCAGCGACTCTAAATCTAACTGCAAGTGGGTGTGCAGGTACTATTACTTGGTCAGATAATTCAACTGGAACGAGTATAACAATATCAGTTCCTGGAACTTACAATGTTTCGGCTACATGTACTACTAATGGTTGTACTTCTGTATCGAGTACAGGAAATAATGGCTTATTAATTAAAGCTAAACCAGATGCTCCAACTATCACCCCACCAACAAGCCTTTCGGTTTGTTCACCTTCTTCACTTACACTTACAGCAACTGGGTGTGCGGGTACGGTTACTTGGTCACAAGGGGGTAGTACGGGAACGAGTCTTACACTTTCAGCAGTTGGTACTTATGCGGTTTCGGCTACTTGCACTGTCAATGGTTGTACCTCTGATGCTTCGGCTACGATTAACGGTCTCGAAATTAAAGCCAAACCAAACGCTCCAACTATTACACCACCGACTACTTTAGTCGTTTGTTCGCCTTCAACACTTACTCTCACCGCAAGCGGTTGTGCGGGTACGGTTACTTGGTCGCAAGGGGGTAGCACGGGGGCGAATCTTACACTCTCTGCTGCTGGCACTTATAGTATATCAGCTACTTGTACTGTCAATGGCTGTACTTCTGATGTAAGCACACCTGTTACTGGACTTGAAATTAAAGCTATTCTCGCTAACCCTACAGGAGTTTCAGTCAATAACACAAATATTTGTAGTGGTTCAAGTATAACCTTATCTGCTTCTTGTACAAGTCTTAACACACCTAATATATTTTCGCAAAATCCTTCTAAACTAACTGGTTCAGAATACTCTAAATCAATTAATGCAAGCAATGCCGCTATAAATACTGTATTATGGTACACACAGGCTACAGGAGGAACATCAATAGGTAGTGGTTCTACTTTCAATTACACTCCGTCTAACACTGCTACTTATTATGCAGCTTGTTCTGACGGTACTTGTGAAAGTGCAAGAGTTGCTACTGGAGAAGTAACAGTAACTACCCAACCAATCATTCCAACAAATGTTTCAGTTGATAAAAATACAATATGTTCTGGAGAAAGTGTATCGCTAACAGGAAATTGTTCAATTGGAACGATAACATGGTATAACCAAAGCACAGGTGGAACATCTTTAGGCACTGGAAGCAGTTTTTCTCAGTCACCAACAAGTAATACTACCTACTATGCTGCATGTGTAAACGATATTTGTTTTAGTAGTAGAGTTGCAACCAATCAGGTTACAGTAATTACCTCGCCTTCTCTCCCAACGGGTACTAATAACCCTACTATTTGTAACAATACAACTGCAACATTAACAGCCAATTGCTCAACAGGAAATGTAGTTTGGTATGACTCTATGACTGGCGGAAACATTGTAAGTACCACAAGTCCTTTTGTTACGCCCAATCTTACTGCTCCTACTAAATATTACCCATTATGTCAAAATGATTTAACCAATGGTTCAACTTTGGTAAATCAAACTTTTTTATATACAGGAGCGGTACAAACTTTTACTGTTCCAGCCGGAGTAACTTCAATAAATATTACAGCCAAAGGTGCGAAAGGTGCTGATGCAAGTATTGGTGGCACTGGTGGATTAGGTGGTACTGCTACTGGAACGTTGTCCGTGACACCTGGCCAAGTTTTAAATATTTATGTTGGTGGAAAAAATGGTTTTAATGGCGGTGGAACTGGAGGTTTCAACGGAAATACAACATTTGGAGGAAATAGTATTGGTAACGCTCCTAATGGAGGTGGGGCTTCTGATGTAAGAGTTGGAGGCACTGCTCTGAACAATAGGGTAATTGTAGCTGGTGGTGGCGGTGGTGGTGGCCAAAATGGCACATGGCCAGGCTGCCAAGTTGCTGGCCCTGCGGGCAATGGTGGGAACGGTGGTGGACTTACCGCACTTAATGGAACTGCCGGCACAGGTACACCTTGTAACTGTGGAGGTGGTGGAGGAAACTTTGGAGCAGCAGGAACACAACTTGCTGGAGGTAATGCTGGAAACTATACAGGTAATACTGCTTGTTTAAGAAATACATGGACAATTGGAGCAAATGGTAATCTTGGTCTTGGAGGGAATGGTTCTACAACATTTTACAATGGTACTGGCGGCGGCGGCGGTGGTGGCGGTGGCTACTATGGTGGTGGTTCTGGAGGTAGTGGCTCTGATACAACACCTGGTGGCGGCGGCGGCGGTGGTTCTTCATATATAGGAGGGGTCACTAATGGAAACGTAACAGTTGGAGATAATGCTGACGATGGTCAAATTGTTTTCTCCTACAACCAAACACAAATATTTACTTGTTCGTCAAATCGAGTTGAAGTAAGTGTCTCTATAAACCCTGTAACAACACCAACAGTCAATGCACCAACCCAATTAGTTGTTTGTGCACCAAATACTTTAACCTTGACAGCCACATGTATATCTGGTAACGTCCTTTGGTCGGATAATTCAACAGGTACAAGTCTAACAATTTCTGCTGTTGGTACTTATTCTATCTCAGCTGTCTGTGTGTTCAATGGTTGTACAAGTGCAGCTAGTAATATTGTAACTGGTCTCGAAATAAAGTCAAAACCTAACGCTCCAACTATCACCCCACCAACAAGCCTTTCGGTTTGTTCGCCTTCTTCACTTACACTTACAGCAAGTGGCTGTGCAGGTACGGTTACTTGGTCACAAGGGGGTAGTACGGGAACGAGTCTTACACTTTCAGCAGTTGGTACTTATGCGGTTTCGGCTACTTGTACTGTCAATGGATGTACTTCTGATGCTTCGGCTACGGTTAACGGACTCGAAATTAAAGCCAAACCAAACGCTCCAACCATTACACCACCGACTACTTTAGTCGTTTGTTCGCCTTCAACACTTACACTTACTGCAAGTGGGTGTGCAGGTATGGTTACTTGGTCGCAAGGGGGTAGTACGGGAACGAGTCTTACACTTTCAGCAGTTGGTACTTACAGCATATCGGCTACTTGTACTGTCAATGGTTGTACTTCTGACCCAAGTACTTCTGTTAATGGTCTCGAAATTAAAGCTAAACCTAACGCTCCAACTGTCACCCCACCAACAAGCCTTTCGGTTTGTTCACCTTCTTCTCTTACTCTCTCAGCAAGTGGGTGTGCGGGTACGGTTACTTGGTCACAGGGTGGTAGTACGGGTACAAGTCTTACACTTTCAGCAGTTGGTACTTACAGTATTTCGGCCACTTGTACTGCAAATGGATGTACTTCTGATGCTTCTACTACGGTTAACGGTCTCGAAATTAAAGCCAAACCTAACGCTCCAGCCATTACACCACCGACTACTTTAGTCGTTTGTTCGCCTTCAACACTTACTCTTACTGCAAGTGGGTGTGCGGGTACGGTTACTTGGTCGCAAGGGGGTAGTACGGGAACGAGTCTTACACTTTCAGCCACAGGTACATATGCTATTTCTGCTACTTGTACTGTCAATGGTTGTACGTCTGATGCTTCTACTTCTGTTAATGGTCTCGAAATTAAAGCTAAACCTAACGCTCCAACTGTCACCCCACCAACAAGCCTTTCGGTTTGTTCACCTTCTTCTCTTACTCTCTCAGCAAGTGGGTGTGCGGGTACGGTTACTTGGTCACAGGGTGGTAGTACGGGAACGAGTCTTACACTTTCAGCAGTTGGTACTTATGCGGTTTCGGCTACTTGCACTGTCAATGGATGTACTTCTGATGCTTCGGCTACGGTTAACGGTCTCGAAATTAAAGCTAAGCCTAACGCTCTAACCATTACACCACCGACTACCTTAGTCGTTTGTTCGCCTTCAACACTTACTCTTACTGCAAGCGGGTGTGCAGGTATGGTTACTTGGTCGCCAAGTGCTGCCACCGGTACGAGTTTAACACTTTCGGCAGTTGGAACTTATAGCATCTCAGCTACTTGTACTGTCAATGGCTGTACTTCTGATGCCAGTACAACAGTTACTGGTCTGGAAATTAAGGCAACACCAATTATCACAGCAACCAATACGGGGCCTTATACCGTTGGACAAACAATTAACTTAAATGGTACTGGAGGAGGCTCTTATAGCTGGAATGGTCCGAATAACTTCTCAAGTACTTTAAGTAATCCTACTATATCAAATACTCTTTCAGTAAATGGTGGCGTTTATACACTTTCTGTAGTTGGAACAAATGGTTGTAGTGCTATCGCTACTACGAATGTGGTAATCAATGGCGTTGACCCTTGCGACCCTTCTCGAATTGTCGATTACTTATATGTTAAGGCTGGTAATCCATACCAACCGCTGTTCCCTCTGACTAACGGTATGATTATCAACCAAATGACTGACCAAGTGTCTATTTTGGTAAACCCAGTATGCCCTTCTGTAACTATCGAGAGTTTTGAAATGAATTTGCAAGGACCAGAAATGAATTGGAATATTCTCCAAAATGTATCTCCGTATGCTCTTTTTGATAATTTCGGTCTGGATGTTTGGGGTAGAAATTTCAAACCTGGTAATTATACATTGACAGTTACAGGATACGCTCAAGATAATAAAGGTGGAGGAGTTACTTATGGACCTAAAATCATAACGTTTACTGTTGTGGGTAACTTGGCAACCATCAATGCTCCTACTCTTTCTAAAACGGCTATCTGTGCAGGAAATTCAGTAGATGTTACTTTCTCAACAACTGGTACTTTCAATGGTTCTAACCAATTTAGTGTCGAACTCTCCGACTCTTCAGGTAGTTTTGCTGCTCCGATTTTGATTGGTACTACCAATACTACGGGTACACTTACTTGTACGATTCCTCAGAATACACTCGAAGGCACTAAGTATCTCATAAGAGTTACATCGTCGAATCAAGTAGTAGTCAGTAATCCAGCTATCAGTCAAGTAACGGTTCATCCACTTGCCTATAATTTGGTGAGTCCAAACAATAATCTAACTGGAACTAACACTAAAAAAGCGGTTAACACAATAAATGCCAGTAACAAAGTCTCATCTCCAGCAAATATAACTTATCAAGCTGGTAAGAGTATTGTTCTCAGTCCAGGTTTTGAATCAGGGGCTGTTTTCAAAGCTGAAATACAGGGCTGTAGTAATTAACACTCTATTTCTATTTATCAAAACCCCTTCATTCCATGTGATTTGAAGGGGTTTTGATTTTTATACACCTTCCAATACTCTAATTTTATATTACCACTCAATAAGATTAATTAGGACAACATACTTATTCGCCTTACATTAGTTTTTTATACAAAAAAAACAAGACAATAATAAGCACATCATTATTCTCTCGAATTACACAGCTGATTCAATATTTTAATAAAAAACAACAAAATTTTATGAAAAAAGCCTTTACCCTATCTTATATACATATGAAGTATATAAATTCCAAACATCTTCTTATATTAAGAAAAAATAGAAGTTTATATTCAAGTTTTAGAAAATTAATAATGTTATCCAACATCTTGTTAGCATTATTAATATCTACAACAATCATAAAGGGTCAAGCTCCAACCGTAACAACGGATATTGGCATACCATCAGGGGGAAATCCTAATGCCAGAGGAATTGCTTTTGGGAATGGATTTTATATTTCAATTTTATCTGTCGGCAAAATCTATAAGGCGACAGATGGTGAAGCTTGGGTTAAAGTACAAGGTAATCCAACTGGAACATTCAACGGCGTTGCTTTTGGAGCAGGTATTTTTGTTATAGCAGGGACAAACGGTCAAATACTTTCATCAACCGATGGACTTACTTGGACAAGTAGAAACTCTGGTACGACCGAATATTTCAATGATATACGCTATATTCAGTCAGCCTTTTATGCAGTTGGAAATAATGCTACTGTCAAAAAATCAACTGATGGTATTACCTGGACAACAGTTACCCTGGGTGTTGGTAATGCAGGAGACCAATTAAGAAACATAACGTATGGAAACGGAACATTTGCGATTGGCCTCACTAACGTTGCGAATCACGCCTATGTTTACCGTTCAACAACTGGAGCATCAAATTCGTGGTCTTACCAGTTGGTTCAAAATAGTATATTTATGAATAAAGTGCAGTATTTAAAAGATAAGTTTTATGTATTCACTTCTTCCACAACTATATTTTCATCAACAGATGCTATTACTTGGACAAATGCTTCAAGTTCGATTGTAGTAACATTACCTAATGCTACCACCACTACAATTACAAGTCCAAATCAGGCTTTTGAAGGTATTTACGACGGCACAAAATTTTACTTTTTTGGAAATAGCAGCTATCATGGAAGTAATGGAATTTATTCATCAACAGATGGAATAAATTTTACTCTTGAACCAAAAACCGCATATTTAACTGGTTTAGCTGGCTCTGCTTATCTAAACAGCAAATACTTTCAATTCGGTAATGAGGGTATCATTTCTTCCACAAACGGTACCACTTATAAATTCCCCAATGGTAGTTACAGTGCATTGGCATACAGTGGAACCAGCTATGTAGGCGTAGGTACAAATGGACGTGGTCAAATTTTTTCTTCACCCGATTTTACGACATGGACAGACCGAACACCTCCTAATCCAAAAGAGCTTTATGGTGTAACTCATAATGGAACAAAGTTTTTGGCAGTTGGCAGAAATACCGTATTGGAATCAACTAATGATGGCGTAGCGTGGTCTGAAATAGCGACACCTGCCTATAATTTTAATACGGTTACTTTTGGCAACTCTAAATTTGTAGCCACTGGCCAAAATACAAATACCAGTATTGGAGCGATTGCTTATTCGACAAACGGTGGTGTTTCATGGACTTCGGCTAATACTGCTGATAATTATTATTTTAAAGTAAAATATGTAAACGGAAATTTCTTTGCTTTAGGTACTTCTAATGTTCCTCCTTACGGTGCAAAAATCATGCAATCGGCCGATGGGATTACTTGGACAAATATAACACCTACCCTTTCGTTCTCTACTTATTCATTCAATGATGTAGTTTGGGATGGCACTAAATACCATTTTATGGGAATGGAAATGGATGCAACTTTCAATATTTATGTTGGCTTTTTCTCTGTTTCAACATCTACTATAACTAATCCAAATTCATTTATTAATAAAGGCACAATTGCATCACCCCCAGCCAATACTGTTTTAGGTGGGGCGTATGGGGAAGGTGCTTTTGAATATAGTAACGGGCATTTTGTTGGAATTGTAAATGACCTTAATGGTGTACTTACACCTCTTTCATATGTAATTTATAGTAATGATGGAATAAGTTGGACCCCAATAGCTATTGATGGCTTTACGAATATTGGTGGTGCAACCGTTTCAGGTAGTACTTTTAGATTTTTGGGAACAGGTGATGGGAAAATAACAGTTTCGTATTGTACCCCACCTACGGCTTATAATGTTACAGGAGGTGGTGCATATTGTTCTGGAAGTTCGGGTGTTGTTTTAGGTTTATCAAATTCTGAAAGTGGTGTAACTTATCAACTAAAAAATGGTACTTCAAATTCAGGAAGTCCAGTTCCCGGAACTGGTGCTGCTATTAGTTTTGGCAACCAAACTGCTACTGGTACTTACACAGTTGTTGCCACAAGAACTACTGGCGGTTGTACAACCAATATGACGGGTAGCCAAACAGTGGTGATAAACTCTCCACCCAGTGCAACGATAACACCAACACCAAACCCAGTATGCCAAAATGCCACACTCAATTTGTCTGCCCCCGCAGGAGGAACCACTTATGTATGGAGCGGTAATGGCGTTGTTTTAGCTAATTCAAATACCACAACAGCCGTTCCAGCTTCAATAGGCACTCAAACATACGGTGTTACTGTTACGAATGCGAATAATTGTTCAGCAACAGGAACTGTGTCTGTAACTGTCAACTCTACTTCAGCCCCAACAAGTCCGATAGCAACACCATCAACACTTACAACCACAGGAACCACTACTTTAACTGCTTCAGGTTGTAACTCACCATTCACAATTACTTGGTATGATGCGGCGAACAGTACTGTAGCACTACCAAATAATACACCTACGATTTCGGCAAACAAAACTTTCTTTGCAAAATGTACTGGAACCAACAATTGTGCAAGCTCGCCGAGTCCGAATGTTAGTGTTACATATAATCCATGTACTCCTTTAATTTCTTCTCCCGGAAATGTTGATATCACGTGGACAGGCTTGATAAATACAGATTGGAATAACGCTTGCAACTGGAATCCTGCTTGGGTGCCAGATATGACGAATGGTAGAGTGATTATACCTGCTGTTGCAAAAGACCCAGTAATCAATTCGGGTATAGCTTCTGTAAAAAATATTTTTATAAATGGTACGGGAGCTAACCTTACGATAAATTCAGGAGCCACACTTACAGTAGTATCTGATGCACTTAATGTATTATTAGTCGAGGCTGGTGGAGTTTTGACAAATAATGGGACTATAAATATAACTAATTCTGATGCCACTGCTGCAAACAAAAATGCGTTTCAAATTAATAATAGTACCGTCGATAACTATGGTACATTAAACATTACTTCCCTTCAAAATAATAGTTTAGAAATAACTGGTACTTTCAATAATAAAACAAATTCAAGTTTAATTATTAATGCAAGCAGAGGTATCATAATTAATGATTTGAGTAGTATAGTTAATGAATCTGGTGCGAATATGAATTTGACATCAACTAATAGTACTATTTTATTATCCAATGGTGGACTGACTAACACAGGTATTATAACATCAAATGGTAATATTGAGAAATATAACTCTTCATCGTTGTTAAATAATGCTTGTGGTATTCTACTCGTTACGGGGCAATATTTTAATACTGGAACAACCACAAATCAAGGATATATTCAAATAAATGGCACGTTACATAATACCACGTTAAGTACATTTAGCAATAGTGGTGTTTTGAAATACGATTTGCTCAATGTTAGCTCAATAATTACCAATAATAAAATGGTAGTTACGAATACTTGCCCAATCTTCGCTTTGGGTGGAAGTAATAATTACACAGTTAGTGGTATTTTTACTGATGCCGCTGCAACAACTTCTGCGGGCACATATACTTCAACAGGTAATAAGTTTACAGCAAATAATACAATTCCAACAGGTTCTCAAACACTTTACGCAAAAGTAACAGATGGTATATGTACATTTACAGTTCCATTTGATTTCAATAATATAAAGCCTACAAGCGTATCGATTAGCACAACAAATACTTGTGTAGGTACAAGCATAACGCTTTCGGCTACTTGTACTTCCGGGACTGTAACTTGGTATGGCTCGCCAGCTGGTACAACTCAACTCGGAACAGGCGGAACTTTTAGCTACATTCCTTCTGCTGGTACTGGCCAATCATTTTATGCAGCTTGTGAAACCACTAATTGTAACAGTGGAAGAACAATTACTTCCAATTCAATAAATGTTTATACTGTACCATCGGCTCCGACAGTTACTTTAACGAGTCCATCAGTGGTTTGCTCTCCTGCAACTCTTAATCTTACTGCCAGTGGCTGTACAGGTACTGTTACATGGTCTGATAATTCAACTGGAACGAGTCTGACATTATCTGCACCTGGAACATATAATGTTTCGGCTACATGTTCGGCAAATGGTTGTACTTCTGTGGCGAGTACAGGAAACAATGGATTGGTAATCAATGCCTCACCATTAGCTCCAACAGGTGTTTCAGTGAGCAGTACAACGATTTGTTTAGGTAATAGCGTTTCACTTTCAGCAGCATGCTCAAGCGGAGTTATAACTTGGTATGGACAATTATCTGGAGGTACAGCTATTGGCACAGGAAGTCTATTATCCGTCTCTCCGGTTTCATCCAGAAAATATTTTGTTGGTTGTAATAATGGTGTGTGTGAGTCACAAAGAATTGCTACAGATTTTATAAATGTTAAATTATATAATGTAGAAGCAGTTGGAGTATCTCCATTCCAAGATTCATTATGGACAGTCAGAACATCAGACTGGTCAATTAATCGAAGAATTAAACCGATATTAACAGGAAAAACAATAACAGGAATCAATGCCATTTCACAAAACCCTGCCGATGGTAAATATTATGCAATTCTGAAAGTCTCTGCAGTATCAGGACGAGTTTTAGCATCAATTATTCCAACCACTGGTGTTTGTACAGAAATTGGCAATTTAGGTGACAATTTTTCAAGTCTAACTTTCTCGACCGAAGGAGTTTGCTATGCTGTTACAGGTGATGGTGCAACGGTACCAGAAACATTATATAAAATTGATATAACTAATGCACAGAAAACATTGTTACGTGCATTAGGTAATGGTGCTGATGGAGAAGTAATTGCCTATAATTACGACGATGGGTTTATTTATCACTGGTCAGGAAACGGAACAGTAATTTATGAAAAAATTGACCCTGTAAATCTTACAATTACATCGATTCCAATTATTGGCACAACAAATGGAGAAACATTTGGAGCTGTATATGAAGGAAATGGAGTGTTTCTAACTTCAAATATTGGAAGTTCATTTAATAAATTTAAAATAAACGGAGAGGTTACACCTGCTTTTGGAAGTAATCCAGATGATTTAAGAGGATTAGCATATATTGGTACGGGTATTTCAGCACCAACAATTACTCCACCTCCTACAATGGTAGTTTGTGAACCTTCGACTTTGACATTGACAGCTAATGGTTGTGGCGGTGTAGTCACGTGGTCAACTGGTGCTACTGGAAGTACTCTAACTTTATCAGCAGCTGGAACCTACAGTATTACAGCCACTTGTACTGAACTAACTTGCACAAGCGACCCAAGCACTGCAATAACTGGCCTTGAAATCAAGGCTAAACCTGCTGCACCTACTATTACGCCTCCTCCGAGTCTTTCGGTTTGCTTTCCTTCTACTCTTACACTTACTGTAAGTGATTGTGCAGGTACCGTTACTTGGTCACAAGGTGGAGCTACTGGTACAAGCTTAACACTTTCAGCGGTTGGCACTTATAGTGTATCAGCAACTTGCACAGTTAAAGAATGTACTTCTGATGCTTCTACTTTAGTCAATGGTCTCGAAATTAAAGCTAAACCGGGTGTTTCAACAATTACCCCTCCTAATCCCCAAGTAGTTTGTTTCCCTTCAACACTTACTCTTACTGCAAGTGAATGTGCGGGTACTATTACTTGGTCGCCAAGTGCTGCCACCGGTACAAGTCTTACACTTTCAGCCACAGGTACATATGCTATCTCTGCTACTTGTACTGTCAATGGATGTACGTCTGACCCAAGTACTTCTGTTAATGGTCTCGAAATTAAAGCTAAACCTAACGCTCCAACTATTACTCCACCTGTTAGTATTTCTGTTTGTTCGCCTTCTTCACTTACTCTCTCAGCAAGTGGGTGTGCGGGTACGGTTACTTGGTCACAAGGTGGTAGTACGGGAACAAGTCTTACACTTTCAGCAGTTGGTACTTATAGTATTTCGGCTACTTGTACTGCAAATGGATGTACTTCTGATGCTTCGGCTACGGTTAACGGTCTCGAAATTAAAGCTAAACCTAACTCTCCAACCATTACACCACCGACTACTTTAGTCGTTTGTTCGCCTTCAACACTTACTCTTACTGCAAGTGAATGTGCGGGTACTATTACTTGGTCGCCAAGTGCTGCCACCGGTACAAGTCTTACACTTTCAGCCACAGGTACATATGCTATCTCAGCTACTTGTACTGTCAATGGATGTACGTCTGACCCAAGTACTTCTGTTAATGGTCTCGAAATTAAAGCTAAACCTAACGCTCCAACTATCACCCCACCTGTTAGTATTTCTGTTTGTTCGCCTTCTTCACTTACTCTCTCAGCAAGTGGGTGTGCGGGTACGGTTACTTGGTCACAAGGTGGCAGTACGGGTACAAGTCTTACACTTTCGGCAGTTGGTACTTATAGTATTTCGGCCACTTGCACTGTCAATGGATGTACGTCTGATGCTTCAGCTACGGTTAACGGTCTTGAAATTAAAGCCAAACCTAACGCTCCAACCATTACACCTCCGACTACTTTAGTCGTTTGTTCGCCTTCAACACTTACTCTTACTGCAAGCGGGTGTGCAGGTACGGTTACTTGGTCGCAAGGGGCTGCCACGGGTACAAGTCTTACACTTTCAGCCACAGGTACATATGCTATCTCAGCTACTTGTACTGTCAATGGATGTACGTCTGACCCAAGTACTTCTGTTAATGGTCTCGAAATTAAAGCTAAACCTAACGCTCCAACTATCACCCCACCTGTTAGTATTTCTGTTTGTTCGCCTTCTTCACTTACTCTCTCAGCAAGTGGGTGTGCGGGTACGGTTACTTGGTCACAAGGTGGTAGTACGGGTACAAGTCTTACACTTTCAGCAGTTGGTACTTATAGTATTTCGGCCACTTGTACTGCAAATGGATGTACTTCTGATGCTTCGGCTACGGTTAACGGTCTTGAAATTAAAGCCAAACCAAACGCTCCAAGCATTACACCACCGGCTACTTTAGTCGTTTGTTCGCCTTCAACACTTACTCTTACTGCAAGCGGGTGTGCAGGTACGGTTACTTGGTCGCAAGGAGCTGCCACGGGTACAAGTCTTACACTTTCAGCCACAGGTACATATGCTATCTCAGCTACTTGTACTGTCAATGGATGTACGTCTAACCCAAGTACTTCTGTTAATGGTCTCGAAATTAAAGCTAAACCTAACGCTCCAACGATTACTCCACCTGTTAGTATTTCTGTTTGTTCGCCTTCTTCACTTACTCTCTCAGCAAGTGGGTGTGCGGGTACGGTTACTTGGTCACAGGGTGGCAGTACGGGTACAAGTCTTACACTTTCAGCAGTTGGTACTTATAGTATTTCGGCTACTTGCACTGTCAATGGATGTACTTCTGATGCTTCGGCTACGGTTAACGGTCTTGAAATTAAAGCCAAACCAAACGCTCCAAGCATTACACCACCGACTACTTTAGTCGTTTGTTCGCCTTCTTCACTTACTCTTACTGCAAGCGGGTGTGCGGGTACGGTTACTTGGTCGCCAAGTGCTGCCACCGGTACGAGTTTAACACTTTCGGCAGTTGGAACTTATAGCATCTCAGCTACTTGTACTGTTAATGGATGTACTTCTGACCCAAGTACTTCTGTTAATGGTCTCGAAATTAAAGCTACGCCAATAATTACGGCAACAAATACAGGCCCTTACACAGTCGGACAAACGATTAGTTTGATAGGAACGGGAGCCGTAAGCTATAATTGGACTGGCCCAAATAATTTCAGCAGTACTCTTAGCACGCCAACAGTTCCTAATGCTCTTCCTGTAAATGGAGGTGTATATACATTATCTGTTATAGGGCTAAATGGTTGCAGTTCCATAGCAACAACAAATGTTATTGTAAGCGGTATCGACCCTTGCGACCCTTCTCGTATTGTTGATTACTTGTATGTGAAAGCTGGTAATCCTTACCAACCCCTGTTCCCGCTAACAAATGGCATGGTTATCAACCAAATCCCTGACCAAGTTTCTATTTTGGTAAACCCTGTTTGTTCATCAGTTACTATCGAAAGTTTCGAAATGAATATTCAAGGTCCAGAACTCAATTGGAATATCCTCCAAAATGTATCTCCCTATGCTCTCTTTGATAATTTCGGTCTGGATGTTTGGGGTAGAAATTTCAAACCTGGTAATTATACATTGACAGTTACAGGATACGCTCAAGATAATAAAGGTGGAGGTGTTACTTATGGACCTAAAATCATAACGTTTACCGTTGTCGGCAACTTGGCAACCATCAATGCTCCTACTCTTTCTAAAACGGATATCTGTGCAGGAAATTCAGTAGATGTTACTTTCTCAACAACTGGTACTTTCAATGGTTCTAATCAATTTGGTGTCGAACTCTCCGACTCTTCAGGTAGTTTTGCTGCTCCGATTTTGATTGGTACTACCAATACTACG
>NZ_BMKK01000024.1 GCF_014644295.1 Emticicia aquatilis | reverse complement strand
CAAGCTGGTAAGAGTATTGTTCTCAGTCCAGGTTTTGAATCAGGGGCTGTTTTCAAAGCTGAAATACAAGGCTGTAGTAATTAAATACAGGAGTCGAGTGGTATTACCACTCACTCGACTTTATATAATCCATTGATGCCTTACAACAATAAAAGCGAGCCAACAAAAAGTTAGCTCGCTTTTATCATTTTGTATGCCTAAGACTTTTAAGAAACAGCTGGCTTTTTATTATCAACTCCTTTTTTATTAAAAAACTTCTTCTTTCCCGTTGGTTTTCTGTAAGGTTTTCTTGACTGAGATGCTTTGTATTCGGGTGCTTTTCCGAGTCCTAAGCTTTCGGTAATATTTTGCTTCTCAACTTCTCTTTCAAGTAGTTTTTCGATATTTGCTATGCGATATTGGTCTTTTTCGTTGATAAAGGTAAAGGCTGTTCCAGTAGTTTCGGCACGTGCTGTTCGTCCAATTCGATGGATGTAATCTTCAGCATCACGAGGTACATCAATATTTATTACCAAGTTCAAATTATTAATATCAATCCCTCTCGAAAGAACGTCGGTAGCTACCAAAATCTTGAATTGTTTATTCTTGAAACCTCGCAATGATTCTTCACGGTCTTCTTGAGAATTATCCGACGAAATACCCTTCGCTTCAAATTTATTTCGATTGAGCATCCGAACAACTTTATCAATCATTGCTTTTTGCGATGTAAAAATAATAACCGATTCAGCTACTGTATTTTTCATCAAATGAATCAATAAAGGAAGTTTTTGTTCATCGGAAGCTAAATAAAATTGTTGGTCGATTCCCACCGCAGGTTTTGAAACTGCCAAACGAATTTCTTCTGGATTTTTCAGTATTTTATCAGCAAAATCTCTGATTTTCTTAGGCATCGTTGCCGAAAACATCAGATTTTGACGATTTTGGGGTAAATGCTTCAATACAAAAAGTATATCGTCCGAAAAACCCATATCGAGCATTTTATCTGCTTCGTCCAAAATTAAGCATTTCAAATTATCAAATTTTACTTCGCCCGAGTTCATGTGTGCCATTAATCGGCCAGGCGTGGCAATGATAATATCAGCACCTTTTACTAAGGCTTTACGTTGTTGGTCCCAGTCTTCGCCTTTTCCTCCACCGTAAATCGCAATACTGGTTGCTTTTATAAAATAACTAAAACCTTCAATTTGCTCATCAATTTGTTTGGCAAGCTCACGAGTCGGAACTAAAATAAGAGCAGATGTATGATTGCTGGGTTCTCGACTAATTTTATCTAAAATCGGAATCAAATAGGCGGCAGTTTTACCCGTACCAGTTTGTGCCGAAGCTATCAAATCTTTACCTGAAAGAATAATCGGAATGGCTTGTTGCTGTATCGGAGTGGCTTGTAAATAATTCATGGCGTCCACTCCAGTTAAGACATCATCATGAAGGTTAAGTTCGGTAAATTGCAATTTTTTATAAATTAAATAGGACTTATGAAAGCTTTAATATCTACAAATATAACATTAAGTAGCTTATTAGCAATAAATAAGCCGTGATTGTTTGGTTTCAACAAAATTTCAAGATTTTCTACTCTAAACTTTTCAAAGTATAACCTTTTTGTTGCAAAAGTTTCAGAACGCCTTTCTCTCCACCCAAATGTCCCGCTCCTACTGCAAAGAAAGTTGGTTTCTGTTTGATGTTTTTTTCAATGACAGGTATCCAATTTTGATTTCTCTTATCAAGCATTTCGTCTTCGATGCCTTTCATACCTACCATCTTTTCCGAAATCATTTTGGT
Source organism: Emticicia aquatilis (assembly GCF_014644295.1). GTDB lineage: Bacteria > Bacteroidota > Bacteroidia > Cytophagales > Spirosomataceae > Emticicia > Emticicia aquatilis. Next base: position 45,649 of record NZ_BMKK01000024.1, on the reverse strand, counting down.
CAATGCCTCAATATCTTGTTTTTTATATAAATCTAACATCTGGTCGTATGTTTCATTGCTTTTTTCGGCCTCTCTGACAATCTCCATCAACCAATCAATTTGCTGTTGCAAGGGTGCATTATTCAACAAAGCCATTTGTTCTTCGATGGTTTCAAGCCCCAAAACTTCTTTATTTTCGCTTTTGGCTTCTTTTACAAAATATTCTTCATAAGACTTGGGAATCGGACAGCCCGCTGATTTCATCAAAGCCATGCTCATATAAAACATCGGTTTGGCTGTGCCAAATGCAGCAACATCCATTCCGACATTTTTCTTAAAATATTCACCAAACAACTTATAATCAGTCTCATTCATTAAATCTTTTAGCTTTTTACCATCGGCCGACATCATCAATTTTTGAGCTTTAAACAGCATCTGTGGGTCGTCCATATCAATTTCTAAGAAGATTTGTTGAGCGGTTTTAAACTTCTCAGCTGTGCTTTTGGGCAAGAAAAACTTGTCAGGACAAATTATATGGATTGTGCCGTAAAGATATGATGGCTGTGAAAGCCCATTACCAGAAATCTCCCAAAGTAAACCTTTTGGAGTTTGTTGTGCTTGCGTTTGAAAAACAGTAAAAATGGATACCAATAAGGTGATTAGTTTCTTGTACATTTTCTAATGAGTAAGAAGTTGAAATAGGCTTTTCCTGTTATTAAAAATCTAAATTGCTACAATAAAACATCCGACTAAGGATTGCTCGACTCTATAAAGATATGTCATAACACTCTAACAACAAAAAAAGGCCGATGAACATTCATTCATCTGGCCTTATACTATCCAAGGGTATGTGTTTTTAATGAGATAAGTGTTTTGTTTTCTTCTCCAATTCTACAACCATTGGCACCAGTACGTGGTCTTCAATGATAGCGTGTTTGCGAAGTTCAAGCTCAAATAATTCAACTTGATTTAAGAAAACTTTGTAAGGTAATGGAGTGGTTTTGTTGTCCGAATATTTTTTAATAATCTCACTCACTTCTTTTAGCTCGTCTTCAATTGGTGAGTGGCTTGCAATAAATTTTTCTATCGAAAACTCAGGGTCGAGGTCTAAACTTTCGGCACACACTGGCTTTATCTTAGAAGCCACAATCATTCGTCTGATATATGGAAATAATTGTTTTTCTTCCATTCGGATATGCTCAACCAATTTATTTTTATAATCATTGAAGAAAATAGCCAAACTTGCCAATAGATGGTGGCTTTGGCCATATTTACTAAAAATATGTAACAAAGACTGCTCTATTTCGGGTAATTTCTTACTCAAATAATATTGGTGAGTAGCTTGCAAATAATCCAGAATATCTTCTACCGAAAACTTCTGCATTTTCTCGAAAGGGAAGTCTTCGTCGTCATTATATAAATCCAAAATCAGCTCAATCAGCTCGTGGTTCATTTCGAGATGAGTGATTGATTTAGTTTTTGGAGTACTATCTAATCGCTCCGTAATCAATTGAAGCATTTTAGAATTATCAATGAGGTCGTTTACTGTTGTCATATCTTTGCCTTTCTTAGAATCTTGTGGACAAAACTATCAAAGCTGAATATCGAAAAATATGATGAAAGTCATAAAAATGGTTTTAAAACAAAAAAGCATGCCGAGATTCGCTCTCAGCATGCTTTTTTATAAAAGGTCAAACCCTTATTTAGTTAGCTTTGAATTCGCCAGAAGCACGAAGTTCTACATCTTCAGCTACAACAGCACCAGGCATTGCACCTACACCGAAGTCAGTACGTTTTACTGTACCAGTAGCTTTAAAACCTACTAATTTTTTGCCATCACGAGCTGCACCTGTACCAACCAATGTAAGGTCGAGAGTAACTGGTTTTGTTACACCTTTCATTGTTAGGTTACCAGTCAATTTATATTTTTTTGGACCAGCAGGAGCAATTCCTGTGCTTTTGAAAGTCAATGTTGGAAACTTCTCTGTATCAAACATATCAGCTTTTTGAAGGTGACCATCACGCATTTCTTGGTTAGTAGTCACTTGTTTCATATCAGCAGTTAATTCAAAAACTGCATCAGAGAAATCTTCTTTTGAAGATGTGATTGTTGCATCGAAACTTTTGAATACACCGTCAACTTCTGACATCATCAAGTGAGTAACAGTGAAAGTCATTTTAGCGTGAGCTTTGTCAAGTGACCATTTCTGTGCAAAAGATGCAACTGATGCTAATAAAGCAATAGCAAGTACTGTGATTTTTTTCATTTTACTGTGTTTTTTTTTGGTTAATACTATGAATAATTAGACGAAATACTCAGACAAATGTAATAACATATAATGTTCAGACAAACTATTTCAAGAACATTAACAATCCATTAACTAAATAGACTAAACGTATTAATCTCGGGCTTGTCCTTCTGGACTACGACGCTTCATTACCAAGCTATCGGCGGGGTAATTGGCTTTCAAAGTATCCATTTGTGCCTTAGCCCAATCAATAATTAATTGGCGTTGTGCAGCCGTAAGGTTTGCTTCTTTGTGCAAGCCGAGAGCGGTATAAGACTCCAAAGGCATTTCTTTTTCTTCGACCGTTTCCATTACCTCTTCAAGCTTATGATTTTGTACGGCAATCGGCAACTTAGTGAAAGTCGAAAAATTAAGGTGTCGTTTTCCATCATCTACATGATGTGCTAAGAAAAATGCTACTGGCTGAATATTGTTGTACCACGGATACGCTGTTTTGTTTGAGTGGCAATCTCGACAAGCTACTTGCAGCACATTAGCAACTTCAGTTGGGACGTTGTATTTTGTTGAAATATCGAATGTATTATCATCTGAAAGATTTTTTTCAGGATGAATAAACTGAATCAGAATCAACACTACTCCGACTCCAAGAGCAATTTTCTTCAACATAATTATAGAATTTAAGGTTAGTACTCAGAAAATATACAAGCAAACTCGTGGTTCGTTTATAAATTTACGATAAAGTATCTTTAAACAAACGGAGGGTTCGCTCCCATGCTAATTTTGCCACTTCAGCATTATATCGAGTCGGAGCCGTATCGTTATTAAACGCATGATTGGCACCTTCATAAATATAAATCTCATGTTTTGTACCAGCGGCTTTAAGAGCAGCTTCGTAAGCAGGAATTCCGGCATTTACTCGCTCATCAAGTCCGCCGTAGTGCAACATCAACGATGCCTTAATTTTTGGCACATCAACGGCATCGGCCTGACGGCCATAATAAGCAACGGCAGCATTAAGTTTAGGCGAGTTTACCGCCAATTGATTAGCAAGTCCACCACCCCAACAAAAACCAACACAAGCTGTTTTTCCGTTAGACTCTTTGAGTGAACGTAGGTAATCAAAACCCTTCAAGAAATTATTCACATTTTTCGGAGCATCAAGTTTGGCAAATAATCCACGTGCTTCGTCTTCGTTGGTTGGAGTTCCGCCAAATGGTGAAAGGGCATCTACACCAAGTGCAATATAGCCAGCTTTTGCAACTCTACGAGTAACGTCTTTGATATGAGGATTCAAACCACGGTTTTCGTGAATCACTAAAACCGCTCCTATTTTACCCGAAATTTTCTTTGGTTTAGCCAAATACGCTTTCATCGTAGAGCCATCACCTTCGTATGTAATATCTTCGGTTGTAATATCTTCATCATCTTCGGCTATTGTCATGGCATTGGCATAATTTACTTCTAAAAGAGGCAAAATGGCAATAGCTGCGGCAGTACCGCCAGTGAGTTTGGCCAATCGTGCCATAAAATCACTTCGAGTGAGCGGTTTGTGGGTGTACTCGTCGAAAAGGTTGATAATTTCTTGATTCATAGTCTTAATAGAGTTGATTATTTTATAAAAATACTAATTATTGAGAAAACTATATTGGTATTTATTCAGAATTTCAATAAGCTTTTTTTACAGTACGAATGAAAATCAATTAACGTTGACTCTCATCAGAACTTTGAATAAAAAAAGAAGGGGCTTGCCGAATATCACAAGCCTTCTAATTTTTCAACCTAATCAAAATAAAAATCTTTTATATCTTTTGGGCTTTGGAAAATGGCTTAGGGAACCCCTCCCCTAAAGCCATTTTGATACACTTAGCCCACTTTTCTTAGTTATTGTTATTATCACCACCTGACTTCACGTCATCGTTTTTCACTTTCGATTGTTTGGTTTGTGTAAACTTCATTTTACCAATTTTATAGCTAAATGTCAGCTTAATGTTTTGGTTATAAATGTTGTTGATACTAACTTGATTGAACAATGGCGTTGTAAGGGTGCTTTTCATTCTCATTCCGAAGAAGTTTTCAGTTGCTAAGCCAAGGCTACCTTTTTTGTTAGCAAATTCTTTTCTTGCTCCGATTGAGTACATACCCATACCACCTTGTGTTCCTTGAAGTTGTACACGGTTGCCTCTGAATCCACCGAATGCTTGAATGGCCCAACCCTTTTGGAGTGTGATAGATGATTGTAAACGTCCACCAACAACAACACCTGAGTTACTAATTGTTGACGAAATACCATTCAAACCTGTTTGCTGTCCTTCTAAGTAGTTGTAATACAAATCAAGTCCACCATTCAAAGTCCATTTTGGCGTGATAAAGAAGTTACCGAAGATGTTAGTACCGTAAGTTTGTTCTTTACCAATGTTTTGGAATGTTGTGATGATTGCTCCAACTACACTATCAGATGGCATTGAGATACGTGTGATAGAGTTGTTGGTTTGACGACCAAACACCGAAACATTTAAGTATGTTTTCTTGATGTTTGTGCTTAAACTAAACTCAAGGTTATTAGAGATTTCCGGTCTTAGGCTTGGGTTACCAATCGAAATACTTTGCGGATTTGACGCATTGTAGTTCGGGTTTAATTGTTGCAAACCTGGACGTTGAATACGGTTATTGTAAGCTAATTTCAATGTTGAAGCTTTACCTACGCTTTTTGAGATATTTACGCTCGGTACGAGATTGCCATAAGCTGGAATCGAGATTGTTCCTTTTTGGTCGTTGGCAGTAATTGTTGTGTATTCATAACGGCTACCAACTTTGAATGTATATTTGTTTTTTGTTGAATAAGTATATGACAAATAACCTGCTGCAATATTTTGGCTGTAATTCAACAAACCTGCTGGATTACGAGCATCTGACGAAAACGAACCTGTTGGGTTAGCGATTAGGTATTCGTAATCACTGTTTACTTGACGGATTACAGTTTTCAAACCTACCTCAAACATTTGATTTTGTTTGATTGGTGTCTGATAATCAGTTTGTAAGGTAACTTCGTTGTTAAAGTTTTTATTCAAGTTTTTCTGACGGCTAACCAATTCCTGTGAATTACTTAATAAATCAGTAAAGAAATTATTTGTCAATTTGTTTTGGCTAAATTGTCCAGAAACCGACCATTCTTGTGATGGTTTAAAAGTACGGATATAATCAAGGTTGATATCAACCGAATTTGATAAATCTTTGCTCGTTACATCACGGTATGATGTAGAATTTAAGACACTGTTTGTGTATTGATTAATAGTAAAATCTTGCGAACGAGTAAAATTACGAGTACCGAATGCTACCGAAGCCGTAAGCGATTGATTTTTAGCTAAATCATAATCAAATCCTAAATTATATCTTCCGAAAAGACCGTTATCAAAAGCATCTGCCGTTTGATTTGTTAGTGTAGGAATACCGTTTCTTACCGTTGTTTGGTCTAATGATGTAGCTGATTTATTATAAAATACACGACCGAAACCACCGAGAGTTACACCAAGTTTTCCTTGGCGATAATTACCATTTAAGCTCAGGTTTGAACCACGAATACCCACACCCGAATCAACATTAAGCGTTAAGCCTTGTAAAGTAGATTTTTTCAAGATGATGTTAATGATACCACCCGAACCTTCTGCATCATATTTAGCTGATGGCGAAGTGATTACCTCAACCGTTTTAATCAAATCGGCAGGAATCATTTTCAAGGCATCGGCAATGCTACTCGCAACGATTGTAGATGGCTTGTTATTAATCAAAACTTTAAGGTTTGAAGTACCACGTAATGAAACGTTACCGTCTAAATCAACCGACAACATCGGAACTTTACGCAAAATATCGGCTGCATCGCCACCTTTCGATGTCAAATCTTTTTCGGCGTTATAAACTAATCTATCAACTTTTTCTTCAATCATTGATTTCTCAGCCGTAACAGTTACTTCTTCTAATTGCTTTACACTTTGTGCGAGTTTAATTACGCCCAAATCATTGTCTTTGCCTTTTTCTACTTTAACCTCAATGGTTTTGTCTTTGAAACCAATGAATGTAATAACCAAGTTATATTCGCCAGCGGCAACACGGCTCATCGAAAATTTACCTTTTTCGTCAGCGATTGTTCCGTCAACTACTTTCTTTGTGTCTTTTATATAAAGAGCAACGTTAGCAAACTCAACAGCAGTTGATACGCTTTCGTCAATCACAAAACCAAAAACTTTTGAATTTCCTTTTGGAGCATTTCCTTCTAAATTAAAAGTGGGTGCTTGTTGTGTGTTTTGAGGACGGCCATTGCCATCTCCTCTTTGTCCACCACCCATCCCACCAGGGCCACCAGGACCAAACTGAGCAGTTGCCAGTGTAGTGGCAGCTATAATTAGTGTAAGTATTGATGCTAACTTTTTCATTGCAGTGCTATTTAATATTTTGAATTTCGGTTCTAAAAAACTGTGAGGATTGTCGGCCTCGTTAAATTATGCAACAAAACAAACAGTAATTTTTGAAACAATTTTTGGTATTAGATAAGTACGGCGTTCAACTCGACAACTCGGCCGATAACTCGACAATGCCGAAGTGCAGAATATTTTTGCCAAAATATCGACCAAGAAAGCCGAATTGTAGAAAAAGAGGCAAAAAGCACCTTAAAGTACCACAGAATAGTTGCATTTAAGATTCTTTTTAGGCAAACTTTGATATTATTTATGAAGCCGATATACATCTGGCAATCGTTTAATTAAAAAACAATGCAGAATTTCATTAAAAAATTCGGGGGGCCGACCCTCGGACTACCGACCAACAGAATATTACTATTACACCTATCCTTTTGGGCGTTATATTTCTCATTTTTTTTCTATCAAATTACATTTAGCCGCCACGGAGAAGAACCAAATTATCAACGGTCATTTTTTGATGCTTCCACTCAGATAATCTTTATGGCCTTAATCAGCTATTTCAATTACTTTATTTGCTTGCCTCGTTTCTTGGTACACAAAAATTTCGGCCAATATTTAATCGAATTTCTGATTCCTTTCACCATTATTATTACGTGCCATATTTTCTTGAAGAGATATATCTATCTTGAAATCAAAGAAGCTAAGGGCTTTCTGTATTCTACTAAATTTATCAGTCAGCACGTAATTGCGGCTATTTTCATAGCTATTTTTATCGGGATGTTACGTTTCGCAAAAGATTGGTTTGAATTAGAAGCCAAGAAAAGTGAGATTGAAAACGAAAAACTAACGGCCGAATTACGCTTCTTGAAAGCTCAAGTGAATCCGCATTTTTTATTCAATACACTCAATAATCTATATTATTTGGCCATGATAAATTCGCCAAATACAACCGAAGTTATTGAGAAACTCTCACAAATGATGCGATACATGCTCTATGATTCAAATCACCCGAAGGTTTCGATGACGAAAGAGATTGAGTATATGAAAAATTATATCAGCCTCGAAAAACTCAGATTAGATAATCAGATACCGATTACATTTGATATTTCGGGAAACCCAGATGAAGTGCAGATTGTACCGCTGATTTTTATCACATTTCTCGAAAACGCCTTCAAACATGGTGTAAGCAATAGCATGACCGATGCTTACGTAAATATTTCGATTGATATAAATGGTCAACAATGCACATATTGTGTAGAAAATAGTAAATTGCCCCCAAACCTCGAAACAACCAACGAAAAATCGGGAATTGGCCTACAAAACGTCAATCGTCGCTTAGAACTCAGCTACCCGAATAACTATGAATTGATTGTGAATGAAGACGATAAAGATTATATCGTGGTTTTGAAACTGAACTTGGCTTAATCAATTAACAATTAAACATTAATAATTAATGTTAACCTGTATAATCATCGAAGACGAACCTCTGGCTCGAAACCTAATGGAGGCCTACGTAAAGAAAGTGCCGCATCTAAATTTGCTAAAATCATTTTCGAGTTCGTTGGCAGCTTTAGATTTTTTGCGTGAAAATACGGTAGATATTTTGTTTTCAGATATACAGATGCCTGAAATTACAGGTATTACGCTGCTTAAAATCTTACAAAAAAAACCTTTGGTGATTCTGACAACCGCCTACTCTGAATATGCCCTTGAAGGCTATGAATTGGAAGTTTTTGATTATCTATTGAAACCCATCAGTCTCGAACGTTTTCTGAAAGCAGTAGAAAAAGCAACCATTCGCCTAACTGCAACCCAGCCAGTTGTACAAGAAAAAATCGTGCAGGAAATAACGGTGAGTCCTGACAATAATCAAGGATTTATTTTTGTGAAAGACGGCACAAAGCTCGTCAAGATACGCCTAAACGAAATCCAGTATATCGAAGGTCTAAAAGATTACGTTTGTATCCATACGAAAGATAAAGACTCTACACTCAAAAAGATAGTTACGCTTCAAACTATGAAAAGTTTAGAAAGCCAATTATCAGAAAATCAATTTATTAGAATTCATAACTCCTATATCATTGCCTTCGATGCCATTGATGCCATTGACAAAGAAAAAGTACAAATCGGCAAAAACTTCATTCCTATAAGTGATACTTACCGTAAGGCTTTCAAAGAATTTATCGAGAAAAAACAAGTAAGTTAAAAGCCAATTCATTGGTCGAGCCAAGCCTTAAATTCTTTTACTTTATCTTTACTAATAAATATTTCTTGCTCAAAATGAGGCTTTAAGAATAACTGTAAACGATTATTGGATAGCTGTTTAACTTTCTGAATGGCATCAATTTTTATAAAAAACTTACGGTTGATTCTATAAAAAACGTGCGGATTCAGGAGGGTTTCGAGCTGCTCCAAACGATAATCTACTATGTATTGTTTGGCATCTACCGAAACCAAATACACAATTTTATCTTCGGCAAAGAAATAGGCAATCTCATCAATATTTTTGAATAAGATATTATTGCCAGTTTTTACTAAAAAGCGATTTTTGAAATTTGATTTACCTGATTGTTGCTGCTGTATTGGGCTAAGCCAATTTATACTTTCGTTGATTAAATCAACCTTCTGTATCTTAATCTCCGCACTAAAATCCCTCAGAAGTTCCGATATTCTATCAGCTGTGGATACTTTTTCTTCAGAAAATAACTCCCTCATTTATCTCTCAATTTTAGACTAATTATTACTTATTTAACTCAAAGTGAAAAACAGTTTGTTAATTTCAGCAGTAATAAATAAATAGGTAGTTGGTATAATATAAAACTTCGTGTTCTGAAAATTGTTTTATATAACCTTGTTTTTCGTAAAACAAAAAAGGTCGCAGTATTCAAACGAACACTCCGACCTTACTAAAATATTAACTTATAATTACGGCAATAAAACTTTGTCAATCACATGAACTACACCATTTGTTCCGAGAATATTCACCGCTGTAATATTAGAATTACCACTCGATTTACCTTTTACTTTTGCACCTCCCGCTAAGTCGAAAGTAAGTTTTGCAGCCGTATTGGCAGTACTAACTTCACCACTTACATTAGGTAAATCAGACGAAAATACTCGACCTGGTACTACATGATAAAGTAATACGCTTGTCAATAATGCTTTGTTGGCTGGTGCGAGCAAAGTTGCTTTTGGAGTAGTTTTATAGAGTTCGGTAAAAGCTGCGTTGGTTGGAGCAAAAACCGTAAGTCCATTTGCTGAAGCAGAAGACAATGCAGTAACTACCGACGCATCAGCTGCCAATACTAAAGAAACTAATTCTGAGAAATTTGGGTCTCCTTGAGCAATTTCAACCAAACTTTTTGTTGGTGGTACAATTACATTATCAATAATGTGAATAATTCCGTTTGATGCTGATACATCGGCAGTTGTTACTTGGCTATTGCCATTGATAAAAACTCCAGTAGAATTTTTTGACAAGTAAATTGACGAGCCAAGTGAAGTTGCAACCCCAGATTTCACATCAGCTGCCAATACTCTTCCACTAACAACGTGAGATTTTAGGATATTTACCAATTCAGCATTGGTTAATTTACTGGCATCAATTTTTGCAAACGCATCGTTGGTTGGAGCAAAAACCGTAAATGGCCCTGTACCTTTAAGCGTCGAAACAAGTCCGTTATCAGTCAAAAGTTTAGTCAAAGTCGAGAAGCGACTATCCGCTAAAGCTACATCTACCACGTCTTTGGTAGCTGGCATTGCATCATCGTTAGTATCACAAGAGCTGATACCCAACATCATTCCACTTAAAAGAACACTTACTCCTAACAGGGCCTTAATTTTTTTCATAACGATTGATATTTGTAAAGTTGTTGATTAAAAATTTTACAAATACATAACGTTTGAAACCTCTCCTACTGCCAAAGGAACAGAGTGAATGAACGTTTAAATGGAGTCAGTAGCTAATAAAATGGAGTGAAGCAGAATAAAAATTAATACCTAAGAATTTGATGTATAAGAAAATTATGTATATTTACCCGTCGAAATAAACGATAAGCAAATGAATCAACATATAAAAGGTAGCCTTAGTACAATAATTCTAAAACTACTGCACGATAATGGAAGAATGTATGGTTATGAAATTACTCAAAAAGTAAAAGAAATAACCCAAGAAGACATACAAATTACTGAGGGGGCATTGTATCCGATTCTGCATAAACTTGAGGCAGAAGAAATACTAACGGCAGAAACTGAAAAGGTAGAAGGCCGAGTAAGAAAATACTATAAAATAACTCCGAAAGGAAATGAAATTGCAGTTGACAGAATTGCTGAACTCCGTGCTTTTGCCGAAAACCTAAATCTAATCTTGAATCCTAAACTTGCACTTCAATGAAACTAACCGCAGCACAAATCGAAGAATTATATGCTTTTACACGCAAAAAGTATGTAGAATATTATGATGTACAGACAGAATTGGTTGACCACTTGGCTTCTTCAATCGAAGAGAAAATGAGTACCAGCAATATCAATTTTGAAACTGCTTTGCAACAAGTTTATACTCAATTTGGAATATTTGGTTTCAGTGACTTGGTAGGACAAAAAGAAATGGAAGTAGCAATTAAAGGCAGAAATTTATTCAGAAAAAGTTTCGTAGGGTATTTCAAATTACCAAAAATTCTGCTTTTGTTAATGATTTTCTTGGTAAGCTACAAAGCATTTCAAATAGCAAGTTTAGCATCAGTGATATACTCTTTCTATGCACTTATTATTATTTTTAATATAATTCTCATTAGCAAAATAATTTTAATCAAACGAAGCATTAAGTTACCACTTCTACAATTCAAGAATATTTACATTTTAAGCTCGTCTGTCGGGTCATACTTGCTAATGTTACAAGTCTTTTTCAATTTATCTCTTTCTGATTTGGCAAATTGGTACCCAATAGCTCTACCAATTATTTTTTCTTTTATCACAATCAGTTACTTAGCTGAAATTGATGTTTTAGATAAACTTTCTAATCAACAAAGAAGACTTTATCCAGAAGATTTCAAATAATCATAAAGCTACATTAATTAGTGTTGATGTGGCTTTATATCTTAAAATTTCATTTCCGTGAAAGCGAATCAGGCTTCTGCCATTGCTGAATTGTGGCGTAATAAACCTCATCAGTAGCTTGCATTGTCTCTACCAAATATTTGACCTTATCTGTTTGAATAAAATCGGGGTTCTTTCTGATAGCCTCAATATTTTCGTTTTCGGTTTGGACATTCCAAACTGCCACTCTGAAACCCTTATCGTGAGCTTCGGAGAGTTGTTCGGTTGAAATATCATCGTTCGAAATCGTTATTCCGTATAACTTAAGCTCGGAGGCAGTTTCTAAGCCTTCTTCAAAAGTTTGCGGGTAAATGAATAACTTAAACCTTTCATTTTTGGCGGATAACATCGTCAGGAAGTTTTTGTCATTCGATTCTATCAAAATCTTTCGCTGAATATTATACTTCTGGGCAATCTTCACGATAGCGTTAGCAAAAGTGCCTAAATAAGCATCATTTGTAGGGTCGGCGTTGTAGAGTTTACAATCAAACGTAAATTTATAAGGCGAAAAATCATCAATGTTTGAAAAAATCTGTTCCAACGAAACAATAGCGTAAGTTTTATACGGCATCTCGTCGTAGAATCCTTCTTGAAGTTCGGCAAAAGTATATTGACTTATAGACCCTGTCAGATTTGTTTTTTCGGTTAAATCAGAATCATGAAAAGCTACCAAAACACTATCTTTGGTCATTTGCACATCAATTTCGCTACCATCAGTACCCAAACTCAGGCAACTCATGATTGACTCGTAGGTATTAATCGGATAGGTTGACGATATGCCCATTCCGCCATGACCTAATACCGTTATATAATTACGATTGAGGTTGGCAATTTCGAATATTTCAGTTTCTTTTTCGCAAGCAAAAAGTAAACTTAATACAGAAAATAAAAGAAGTTTTTTCATAAAATTTCATTAAAAACCATAACCTATTGATAACCCAAACCATGAGTTATATACTTTGTTAGAAGAAATAATAGGTGAATAGTTTAGCCGAAATATTACGCCTCGCTCAGATTTTTGATAGCGATAACCCGCTATAAAATTAGAATTGAGCGTTGTTTTACGTTCAATTTCAAATGAGGCACTTGTCTGAGTTACATTAGAAATAGTTTGGCCAAAACCAATCTCAACGTGGTGTATTTTGCCATAAATGGCATTGACAGATACCGGAATAATAACGTCTGGATTAAATTTATTGTTAAAATCTTTGAGATGAAACGTGCTTATTCCCAGACGAAAACCAACTTTTAGATTGGGTGGAAGTTTTTGCTTTTGCTGAAAAATTATTCGCTCATAGTTTAATGAACCGTAGCCACCAGCCCCGAAGGCTTCGAGATAAATCAAATTCCGAATAGACTTTTGTGAATCTAACTGTGAAAATGATTTAAAATGCACTCCAATTAACAAAACTATGAGCCAATAACCTTTTCTTTTATTCATCCAAAATGCCAATTTAAAGCATTAATTTACACTAAATTACTTAAACTTGGCACTGAGCGTAACAATATTGGCTACCATACCATTGCTCCGGTTATAATGCCCATAACGCAACTCAGCGGTATTCCAATGTTTGATACCCAAAACGCCATCTGGTGGGGCAATTCTAATTCCTGCCCCCCAAAAAGCACTTCTGAAATCCGAAATATCGAAGTCAGAAGTATAGTAGGTTTCGGTAAGCTTATGACTATTGATTGGTGCAAAATAGTTAACAGCAGTTTGACTATTAAAGCGATAATGCGGTGTAACTGACACGAATGAAGTTATTTTGATAGGCACTTCAACGCTTATAGTATGGGCTTTCATGCCCCAGTTATCTTGGTAATAACGATAGAACGAACGAATGATAAATCTATCACCCAAGAAATAGCTGGCACGTAAGCCAACAGGTAATTTTGCACGTGTGCCAGGCAGTTTTTCTACTTTCAATGTGCCGTCTGTAAAATAAACTCGGTGATAAGGCGTGCTCAAAAGTCCTTCTTGATACGAAGGTTCAACAACCGCCATTACTTGTAAACGTTTATTGATAATCTGCGAAACACCGATTGATAAATTATAGGAGTTTCGGCGTTTATAGTCAATATTTTGGTCGCCTTCTGCACCTGAGCCGTAGCCATCTGGGCGTACTTCATAAGGTAAAATAACCGACCAAGTATCAAAGAACGCACCGAGTTTTACGCTTAATTCAGTATTATTATCTTTTGATGATTTAGAGAAACTCAAATTTCCTCCATGAGATTTATAGTCCCACTCAGTCGAATACGAAAAACTCGCACCCACCGTAGTGTGTTTTTTATCGTCTTTTCTACTCCAAGAAAGCGTTGGATAAAAGTGCGTATCAGTCATTGAAGCCGAAGATACCGAGCGAGGGTCAATCTTGTCCGAAGAAGCCGACGAATAATAATCAATAGCAGCTTCGCCAATAATTGAATGTTTACGACCTTTTTTATCCGTAAATGACAATTTTAAATCTATCGAATTGGCGAAGTCAATCAGTTTTTCGGTTCCGACTCCACCCGTTACGGCTGAGTGATTACCATCTTGATTATAATATGCCGAAACAAAGTTTACTTCATCAAGCTTCAATGTACGGAAACCACTTTCGGCTTCAGGTTTTGAAGTTAATTTATACTCTTTGCTTGATGTGGGCATTGAGTTTTTGTTGGTTGTTTCGGTCTTTTTATTTTTAAATATAAATTTGGTTTCGTCGTATTGACCATAGGCTCCGCTTAAAATGCCTACGTACAAACCAATCGCTAATGTTACTTTTTTCATAGGGGAAAAGTTTTTAATAGCCGAGAAGGATTCAATTGAATTCGACTATTTCAATGTTTTGCTCATTATAAGTAGCCAGAAACCACCTATAATTATTTATTTACCAATTACATGAACGAAGCAGAGCTTCATTCCACGGTGTTAGTTACAACCGCAACCACCACCACTTTTCCCACCATTGGCACCCGATGCACCCTCTCGGTAGAGATAAAAGCTTGTTTCAAACTTCTCAGCTTTTCTTGCAGCAAGTTCCATTTCGGAATCATTGATGCGATTTTTCTGGTACTCTTTCACCGCTACACATGAAGCCATTGAGCTAAGTAAATAAGCTAAAAGAGCAAAAATTTTGATTGATTTCATCTTTATGAAACGTTAATGTTGTTTGATGTATATATATTATTGTCGTCGTCGATGATGATACAAGCAATCTGCTGCATTTGATTGATAAGGCCCAGACCTGCGTCAACTCCTAAAACAGTGATGGGTGTAGCCATTGCATCGGCTAATTCGGCATTGGGGCAAATAATCGTTACACTTTTAATTCCCGACACTGGAAAACCAGTCTTTGGGTCAATCGTATGCGAATATTTTTTTCCGTCAATAACTACGTACTTTTCGTAATTTCCCGAAGTTGCCACCGCTACTCCACTGATATTGAGGTACGAGAAAGCTTTATTTTGAGTGTCGGGGTCGGCAATGGCAATCGTCCAAGGTTTTCCATTAGGTTGGTTTCCCCAAGTGCTTAGGTCGCCTGCAGCATTTACAATCCCACTTTTTACTCCGTTTTTTATCAATAATTGTTTGGCTCGTTCGGCAGCATAGCCTTTTCCGATTCCCCCAAAACCAATTCTCATACCTTTTTCTTTCAAGAAAACTGTCTGATTTTGGGCGTCTAAAATAACATTCTGATAATTGATTAATCTGACCGATTCTTTGGCTGTTTCAGCATCGGGAAGTGAAGTCATTTCTTTATCAAAATTCCAGAAACGTTTGTCGATTGAGCCGTAGGTTATATCAAAAGCTCCGTCAGTAAGAGCAGATATTCGGAGCGAACGCTGAATTATATCAAATACTTCTTTATCAACTTTTACTGGTCTGATGCCAGCATTTTCGTTGATTTGGTTGGTTTGGCTATCACTGCTGAAGGTAGTCAGAAGCTTTTCGATTCGACTAACTTCAGCAATGGCTTCATCAATTTGCTGCTCGGCCCATTGAGCATCGTCATCTACTACCGTGATAGTAAAGCGATTACCCATTAAGCGAAGCGTTTTTTGATGAACCTTATTTGCGAGCATTGATAATCGACTGAATTTCTTGAATAAAAGTTTCGGTTGTGATACCTGTTGGGTAGCCGTCCCACTCTTTCAAAACCTTTCCATCGGCTCCGACCAAAACCGTGAGCGGAAACTTTCCTTCTTGATTATACTTTTCGGCGAGGGCTTCGTTCATTGCCGTTTGTTTTTTATCCAATTGATTTTTCTTTAATCTTGGAAAATCGGCACGAACCAAAGCTAAATTTGATGTAGCATAATTTAAAAATTCGGGAGAATCGAGAATATCTCTTTTGAGTTTGATACATGGTCCACACCAATCAGAGCCAGAGAAATTAATCACAATATATTTATGATTCTGAATGGCATCAGATTTTGCTTTGTCGAAATCATTGCCCCATTGCGGAGCTCCTTCAAGCAAGAAGAATGTCAGGAGAATGCTTAAAAATTTCATTTTTTAGTTTAGTTTAAATATTTCTCTGTAAATCTCTTAATAAACAACTAATGTTTTGCCATCTGTTGCTACTTTATATACAGTAAGTCCAGCTCTACCATTGCTATTCAGTCCTGCACCTGTCAGCGAAAATCTTGCTCCGTGAGCAGTACAATACCATTCATTATTGTAATATATCACTTGTTTTTTAGGTTCATGCGAACAAGTCACCGTAGCCGCTATGTATGTGTTGGCTTTAGATAGGGCCACAACGATATTGCTCACTACCGTATACCCTCCTACTGTTTTCAGCTTAGCATAAGTTGTAGAAGTAAGGTCAATTTTTAGTTTAGTACTTGTAATTTTATTTAGTTCTTCGGTAGTTATAATACCTGACACGTTTGAAGTCGTTGTGGTAGTTCCAGTAGTGGTTCCTGTTGTAGTACCAGTTGTCGTTCCTGTCGTAGTACCTGTTGTTGTTGTACCAGTAGTTGTCCCTGTCGTAGTAGTGCCAGTAGTTCCTGTTGTTGTAGTACCAGTAGTTGAGCCATCTGGTGCTACTGTTAAAGCATTTACATATTTATCATCTTCTCTTACACAAGAAGTAAGTAAAGCCATTAAAGCACCTCCACTAAAACCTAATGATTTCAAAAACTCGTAACGTGTCATGATTCTAAAATTTAATAAATAATGGTTTATATTTTTGATTACGTAACCACTTCTCAAAGAGTGGGGTAATGTTTTCCTTTTATCGATACTTATTTTAAAGACGAATCTTATCAAAGAAAGGTTGGTTGAAATTTCTATTTCTTTTTACCTTCTTCCAAAAATTTCACGAAGTCTTCAACACTCGAATACCCTATTGGATTTACTACTGTTTTGCCACTGGCATCGACTACGGCATAATATGGCTGAGCATTATTATTGAACCTCGTAATCTCCAAATCCATGTTTTTGTCGCCAATAGTTGTTTTTACTTCATCATCATAAGTCGATTTATAATGTTTTTCTTTGGGCAATTCTTTCTTGTCATCCACATAGAGCGACGCTATCACATAATCTTTTTTGAGTCGCTCCAAAACTTCTGGTTTTACCCAAACATTTTCTTCCATTTTACGGCAATTTGCACACGCATAACCCGTAAAATCGAGTAAAAGTGGCTTATTTACTTCCTTAGCATAGGCCAGAGCATCATCGTAATCGACAAACCCCGATAAACCGTGCGGCATCGGACGAAGCTTTTCAGAAGGCACCCCTGCCAACTCAGATTTATTATCTTGTGGAGGTAAAATACCAGAAAGCAATTCGAGCGGTTTATCTTGTACTACGCCAGGAATCAGATAAAACGTAAAGATGAAAAATAAAGCACTAAAAACCACTCTCGACCAATGATAAGTCTTTACTTTACTGTCTTTCGGCAATCTGATGAAACCTGCAATATAAAATGCAATTAATCCGAAAATGATTATCCAGACGATTAAGAATATATTTCGATGCAATAAATTGAAGTGATAAGCTTGGTCGATATTGCTCAAGAATTTGAGTGCCAAAGCAAATTCGGCAAAACCCATAACTGCTTTCATTTCGTTCATCCAACCACCTGATTTTGGCATACTTTTGAGCCATTGAGGAAACATCGCCAAGAGTGTAAAAACCAACCCAAAAGGAAGCCCGAAAGCTAACATTCCCCATAATGGTCGCCAAACTTCGCCCTGTGCGGCCAAAATCAACAACGACCCCACAAATGGGGCTGTACACGAAAACGAAACCACCACCAAAGTTAGGGCCATAAAGAAAATTCCCAACCAACCACCACTTTCCGACATCCCATCAATACGATTGACAAATTGGTGAGGTAAAACTATTTCAAATGCCCCCAAAAGTGATACTCCGAAAACAATAAAAATAACAAAGAAAATAAGATTTGGCAACCAGTGAGTACTGATAAAGTTTAGAAATGGAGCTCCAAAGGCCATAGTAACGAAGCCAATTAGAGCAAAAACAAACATGATTGAAAACCCATAAAACATGGCTTTACGAGAGCCATCCGACTGCTTCGTAAAAAAACTGACCGTCATGGGCATAATCGGGTAGATACAAGGCATAAAAAGATTGGCTACTCCTGCTAAAAATGCCACAGAAAGAAAACCGAGCAAAGACTGTTGTTCGTGCATGAAAAAATAGGTTTGATGGTACTTTAATTAGCTATACGGAAACCCTCAGCAATGCGTGGGGTAACAAGAGGAAAAATTTAATCAATAAACAAAGGAAGAATTTGGTTGATATAAATTTTAGGTTAGTGTTTTATTCAACAATATTTCAGCTTGATTTATTGTTGAGCAAAAGATTAAATCCCTTTAATTGAAATAGACGAATCGATATGAAAAAGGGTTGCGTGCGTATCTTACATTATAATGTAATTGACAATTTCGTTTTTTATTTTGACATTCGTTTATCTTTTCAACCTAAAAGAAAAAACGATGGCAAAATCAAAAATCCCAAAAAATGTTTTAAACAACCCCAATATTCCAAATATTGCTTCTATTGACAATCACAATACAATAGCTGTTGCGGCTTTTTATAATTATGTAAAGGAGCAAATTTTGAATGATAGAGCTGATGTTAGAAGAGATGGCACTACCGTTATTGGAAGACAAAACTCCTTTATAAGTCCCAAAGGAAATGGCTTTGAGCAAGGTTTTGATGCTAATTATAGTATTTCTAACTCGCTCATAGGCTCTTTTTATATTCCCATAAATAACCTTGTTTCATTTTTATTTGATGCAAGTTTTACTGGCGAAAATAGCATTGTTGGCTTCTGGATTTGGTTTACAAAGAAAGCTAAAAATGATGTACCTAAAATAGTTATAACAAAAGCTGGGTTTTCGGGTGGACCCAAAATACTCTCTGAAAATTATTTACTTCTAAAATATCAAACAGAAATTACTGTAAATCCTTTAAGTCCAACGCCAAGTATTCCTATGGGTACACCTTCCATTAATGATTTAAGAAGGGGATTTACTGAACCCATTCAAGGATATTTTATTGGACGTGAGTTAATAATGAATCATTTGGCAGACTTTGAGGGTAATATTATTCCAGAAGTAAAAGGCATCGAATTAAATGTCAGGAAGGGAGCTGCTTTTAGTGTTCCACCAATGGCTGATATTCATAAAGTTGCGTTCAATATTATCTATAAAAATACCGAGACACAAATGATAGGAGTTGCCACCTACAAAGACCATACTCACTCTGGTGGCGGAACGTCAAGTAGTCGTCCGTGTCCAAATTATTGTCCAGGTTGATAAATAATATATGCTAACTTATGTCTGACTGGCTTTATAAAATTTCTTCTTATAGTTTATTTTTACCAATACTTATAGCTGTTTACAATCATAAATACATTAGTAGTAGTTTATGGTGGTATTTTGGAGGCTTATTATTGGCAAATCTGAACAGCATAATTTCCATCAAACTTAGCGAACATGGTATCAATAATCATTTTATGATATATGTTAGTGCCTGCTGTACTATGATATTTCGTACTTTTTTTTTCTATACTTTGCTTAAATCAAAAATTTATAAGCAAATTTTACTTTTCTCACTAATTATCTATCTATCAGGCATTTGTATTGATTTATATTTACATGGAATTTATATGAATCAATATCTTTTCTTGGTTTTTAATATTTGGACAATTATTTTTTTCTTGGTTGCTCTCAACCAAATTTTAAAAGATGAAAGCATAGAATCATTAAGAGAATTTCCATTATTTTGGGTGATAATTGGGACACTTATTTTCCAAATTTTTGATTTATTATTAACTGCACTTAACAGTTGGCTTTATAACCTCAATCGTTCTTTCATATTTTTTTTATGGGACTACATCGTACCGATTTTTATTTTTATAAGAGTCATCTTTGTAAGCATTGGCTATTGGAAAACTAAATATTATGCCGAAAACTTGGCAAATTCGTAGAAAAATCCTACTTTTCTATACCCAATCCAATTCCTATGCGTTTAGTTTTTACTATTTTGCTGTTGTGCCTTTATAATAGTTGCTTCTCTCAGAAAAACATCACTTTTCTAAGATTTCAAGTGTTCGATGATAGCACCATTTATGACTGCACAAAACCCATCGAATTAGCATTTAAACCCCAACACATTGGTATCAGCTTCGTTGATAAATCAGACTCACTCAATGCCCAATATGCCATCCAGCTCAAAGGCTCGGATAATATAGAATGGATAAAAATTGGTCACCAAAACTTTATGTCATATTCTAATCTTTATGGGGGCGAGTATGAGTTTGCAGTAAAGAATCTTAGAAATAAACACGAAAACGCACTGAAATTTAAAATAAAACCAGCATTTTGGCAAAGTTGGTGGTTTGTTCCTTCAATATTTTTGTATGTGCTTACGGTGCTTGGTATCATCATTTATTTGTTTTTAATGTACAGATTTCGGCAGAAAATGCGTACCCAAAAAGTGCAAGATAAAATTGCGAGAGATTTGCACGATGATGTCGGTTCCACTCTCAGCAGCATTGCGATTCTGACACAAGTAGCTAAAAATCAGTTAGCAAATTCGCCCGAAAAAACGCAGACCTTACTCAATCAAATAAGCGAAAATGCCCAAGAAATGCTCGATAATATGAGTGATATTGTGTGGACGAACAAAACATTAAATGATAATTTTGAACAATTAATCATCAGAATGCAGGAATTTACAGCAAAAATGCTCGAACCCCAAAACATCGAATATCAATTTAATGCCGACGAATCACTTAAAACAATCAAGTGGAGTTCGCAGAAATACTACGACTTTTATATGATTTTTAAAGAAGCCATCAATAATGTTGCAAAATACGCCGAAGCTAAAACCCTAACTATAAACCTATTAAAACACCAAAATTTATTAATATTGAGCATCAAAGATAATGGTAAAGGGTTTGACCTGCACCAACAAAAAATGGGAAATGGAATTATAAACATGAAAAAGCGAGCCGAGCAATTAAAAGGATTTTTTAGTATTAGCTCTGAAATTGGTAGCGGAACAGAAATTGAAGTCAAGATTCCAATTTCTTCCTAAAAATCATAAACGATTAAGTTCGATACAGCACAATTTGGTAAAGTCATGCTACATCAAAATGTAATTTTTTATAGAATTAAAAAATACTAACATTGTAAAAAAATTAGAATATGCCAGTCAGAGTGCTTTTATATGAAGATAATCCAAAACTTAGGGTGGGTCTTTCGTTTCTACTCGAAAGTTCGGCTGGTATTGAATTCTTAGATAGCTACGAAAACTGCGAAAACATTGACAACCAAATACTTAGCCAAAAACCTGACGTAGTTTTGATGGATATTGATATGCCAATTGCTGATGGTTTTAGTGGTTTGAAGACCATCAGAAAACACTCAAACAGTATTCAGGTTGTGATGCTAACAGTTTTCGATAGCGATGAACATATCTTTGAAGCACTCAAACTCGGAGCAAATGGTTATTTACTGAAAACCACCTCACCTGCTCAAATCGTTGAAGGTGTTCTGAGTGTTCATGAAGGTGGTGTACCGATGTCGGCCGCTATTGCTCGAAAAGTGTTGGCATTTATGAGTCAGAAAAACACACAAAACATTGACTATCAACTCACTAAACGAGAAAAAGAAGTTCTTGAAAACCTCGTAAAAGGGCTAAGCTACAAAATGATTGCCCACC
Organism: Emticicia aquatilis; assembly: GCF_014644295.1. Lineage (GTDB taxonomy): Bacteria > Bacteroidota > Bacteroidia > Cytophagales > Spirosomataceae > Emticicia > Emticicia aquatilis. The sequence goes on along the minus strand of NZ_BMKK01000024.1, from coordinate 23,720 downwards.
AAATCGGCACGGGCATTGATACCGTGCGGGCTCATATCAAACATATCTACGAAAAACTACACGTACATTCCCAAACCGAAGCAGTAGCAAAAGCCATTAATGAACGGATTATATAAGCTAATAATTTATGGGTTCGACAACGCTAACCCACCGATTATTATTTTTACATTCTCAATTCTACATTCTTAATTCTCAATTCCCTACATCATCATGTAATTGACGGGCGTGGTTTTAAAATTGAATTTTGTCGAAAATAATTCTTCACAAAATCTTAATTTTCAAAACCATGAAAAAAAATATTATTGCATTAGCTTTGGTTATGATTTCGGTTGTATCATTCGGACAAAGCGTTTTATTAGAACCTGGAACAGCCAGTAAAAGATTTGTAGTAAAATCGACAGGCACTACTTACGGGCATTTTTCTACAACAGGTTCATTCGGTGCTGATTTATATTTCAAAAACTCAGCCACTGGCGATGGAAACACAGGAACAGACATGGGGTCAATTTCTACTTTTGCCGACCGAATCCACTTGGGTGGAAGCTTATCGAGTCAATTATCGCTTGGTTCAAATGGACAAGAAAGAATAAGACTTGCCCTCGACGGAAAAGTTGGTATCGGAACAGTAAGCCCCAATTACAATTTACAACTTCATAATCCAAGTACAGGCTCTTCTTCAATTTTACAATTAACCAACGAAACCATCGGCACAACAAGCACCGATGGTTTATACATCGGCGAAAACAATTCTGGCAATGCCTCAATCTTTAACCAAGAAAATGCTTTTCTTGGCATTGGAACAAATGGTGCTACATTTTTACAATTAGCTCCAACGCTAAAAGCTTGCTTGAGTTGTTTAACTCCTGCGGGTAAGTTTGATATTTGGCACAATACTGGCAACACCGCCACTAACCCGCATATCACTTTAAAAACAACCGTTGACGCCTCGAATGGCATGATTAGAATGGAAAATTCTACTGCTACCCGCTATTTTGGGCAATATTTTAATTTATCAAGTGCCACAGCAGCCAATAATTTTGTATCATTCGATTATGGTGGTACAACACCCATTCTTGACCTGCAAGGTAACGGTAATGTAAAAGTATCTGGTTTTACTACTTTGGGAGACGATGTGGCCGCACCAAAAATCAAAATCAAAAAGATAACCAGCACCACAAGTGCATCGCAAGGAGGTAATGTATCTATTCCTCACGGTGTGTCTTCTTCAAAAATTATTGCTATCAATGTTTTGGTTAGATACAATGGTTCTGCTGCCGAAGCATGGGTAGGTAATGGCTACACAGGCGTAACTGGATATGAGTTTTCGTATCAATATGATGGCTCAAATATATTTATTACGAACAGCCCCGGAAATAGTGCCAATATTTTGAGTAAAGACATAAAAATAGTAGTAACCTACGAAGAATAACCCATACAACGCCATGAAAACCATAGAAAATGCCAATCAAGTTTCCATCGGAGGCCGACAAAAAGTATGCCCCAACGAGGTCATAATGCTTCAAGCCGATGTAAATTATTCGATTATTCATCTCAGCGATGGCACAAAATTGATTGTAGCTACAACTCTCAAAAAATTAGAAGAACGATTCCGTCAGTTTGCTTTTATACGCATGAATAAGAGTTATTTGGTCAATCAGCAATTTGTGGTGGAAGAACACGAAAATGCCATGAAGTTGTCCAACTCAATCATCATCAATTTCTCACGCCGTCGAGGGCGAAACTGGAAAGAAAGACAAACTTTATAAAATACAGAAACAAAAAAACTTCCTGACATAACATCGGGAAGTTTCTACCAAACCACAAAAATATATTAACTTTTAAATTCTAATCAACCGTGTTTTGGTCCTTTCTTTGGTTTGTGTCCAAGTGAATCCAACTTTGGTGGTTTTACGCCAAGAGAATCTTTTGGTGGCTTATGTCCCAAAGAATCATGTGGCATACCTTTTGGACCTTTATGACCTAACGAATCACCATGCGGTTTATGTTTTTTTGTCGAATCAGCAGTGGCAGCTGAAACTGCATCAACCGACATCGAATCTGGGCTAATATTATCTCTATTACATGCAACAAAATAGATGCTTCCAAGAGCAAAAAATGATAAAACAACTAATTTTTTCATTCGATTAGTATTAAATAAATAGTAAATGATTTTGTTTAGAGCGAAGCTTCTGTTTTGTAATTACATTTTCAATGACGGCATTCATTCTAAAAATGGTTGCACGAACATCAAATTAAAATTTACTTTCGTGTTTTTTCTTCTTTGGTTTTCTATTAACTGCGTAATCAAAAATACCCAATTTTAGACCAATATTTGCCGAAAACCCTTTATAGTCATTATTCAAACCACTATTATCAAATGCAAATCGGTAATTTGCTCCAACGAATGCTTTTGCAAAACGAGAAAGGTTTGCCTCAGCCACAACTCCAGGTTGAATCAGGCGATACGTTGTATTTGAAAAACTCCCATCTCTCATTGGCTTTGTTCCATCAGCGTTCGGGTCAAAATTACCATCCCTATCACCTCTAAAACCATCGTGGTCGAAATCTCCGAAATGGAAATTATTGCCTGCTACACCAACAACCAATGGGAACGAAACGTGAACCGCCGCATCGGGTTTTACGGTATATTCAAATTTTAGTCCACCAAACATCCCATCAACACCAGTCGATTGATTTCTAAAACTGCTGTAACCAGTCATACCAACTGCAAACTTTTTATTGAATTGCAACATAAATGAGCCTCCCGCTAACGACGTAAATACTCCACCAACTTGTCCGAATTGATACTCGGGAGCAATATAAACGCCCAAATAATTTAATTTAGCCCCACCTTTCTTTTTCTTAAAAATCGTTTGAATTGATGACTTCGTAGAGTCTTGTCCCAATACAGTAGCTGAGCTAAAGCCCATCAATAATGCCGATAAAATCATCAACTTTGCAAAACGTGTCATAGGTATTAATATTAAAATGTAAAAATGAGTAATTACCTATCTTTACGCCGAGCCGAATAAAAGCGTGGGGTAAAAAAAGTTTTTTTTGAAAAAAATATTATTTTTCTATTTCCACCCCACCCTTTTTTGCGGGCATACGTACTACCTTTATGAATATAATTTTTTAGACGAAGCTTATTAAAGTCAGCAATGCTAACGCACTCACAATCAATGCTTTAATAAATTCGTAAATGTAATAAATCAGTATCCATTGTTTTTCAAGAAAAGTACATTTTCGGAAGATAACCTCGATAGCGTAATAAAAGCCTGTATTGATAATAACAGTCAGGCTCAACGGACGCTCATAAAGCTGCATTTGGGCTTTGCGAAGAGTATCTGTGCGAGATATTCGAGCAACGAGCAAGAAGTCGAAGAGATGGTCAATGATGGTTTCTTGAAAATCTTTAATAATCTACCTAAATACGACTCGGCTCAACCTTTCAAAGCGTGGGTTCGCACAATCATGGTCAATACGGCCATTGATTATTATAGAAGTAATAAAAAATACCAACTCCATATTGCAGTCGATGAAGTAGAAGTAACTGACTTCGACGACGACGTGATTAGTAAGCTTTCGGTTGAAGAAATCATGGGGCTTGTTCGTAAGCTTTCACCGATGTATCGCATGGTTTTCATGCTTTATGTAGTTGAGGGCTATAAACATAAAGAAATTGCGGAGCGTCTCGGCATACAAGAAGGCACATCGAAATCGAACCTTCAAGATGCTCGCATAAAATTACAGGAAATGATACGCATTCATTATCCTCATTTATTTGATATTTACGCAGTGCGAAAAAATAAACTCAATGAAAACTGACAAATTTGATGAGGCTTTTCGACGCAAAGTTGAAAACTTTCACCCACCTTTCAGTGAAGACGAAATCGACCGAGTTCAAGGGTATGTCAATCAGCACATTCCTCTGAGCCTATGGCAACGCTTTGGGCATATCTTTACCTATTCGGTTGGTACGCTCATGATTCTAACTTTACTAACAACAACCATTTTTCAAGCGAATGAGAATAAATCTTTACTAAATAAAATCTCAGAATTAAACCAACAATTAGAACAAAAATCAACACAAACGGCTTCAAAAACAGTTCTAAAAGAGAAGTCTTCGCCTGTTATTGTCGAAAAAATCGATACGGTTTATGTTGTTAAGCACATCAAACACGAAATTAAAGTTGATGACTACGAAGAGAGCATAGCGGCACAACCTCAAACAAATAGTAGTGAAAATACTCCGTTTGAAAATGGCGGTGACATTTCAGAAAATACAGCCGTTGCTGCAAGTAAAAATTCTGAAAAATCAATTTCAAATCTAAGTAAAGAAGAAACTAACAAAGATAATTTCAGTAAAAATATCAATAAAAATACAAGTAATGCCACCAACAAAGGCTATAACACATCAAAGAAGCGATTTGAGACTATTGCACAACAAAATAGTTTTGTAGGAAATAAATCTGATTTAAATTCTGGTGGCAAATCTGCTCCAAAAGACTATTCAGAAAACAAAGAATCGAAAATCACACAAAACACTGATAATCAAGCAAATAACACTACTCAAACTCCTGCAAATCAGTCAGAATTAGAAGAGGTAAGCCTAAAAACTTTATCATTAAAAGATTTAAAAAGTAAAGGTTACAACCCACTCGGATTATCTCCTGCCATTAGTTTTGCTGACCGTCAGCTTAAAACCGCACGTTGGGTAGATGCAAGTTCAAAAAAATTTGGTTTCAGAATGCCACAAATCACTTTACCATCGCTAAAATACCGGGTAGGTTTAGGAAGTAATATCGACAATGGGCAAATCGGAACGAGTATTTTGACCGAAGTTTTGTTTAGTAAACGCTGGAGCATGACAACCGGCCTTAATGTAAGTTTCTTAGGTTTTGAGCATTTTGGCGATGAAGATGATTTCAAACGTAAAACCGAACGAGATTTCCGTGAGCAACATGACTTAGATTTGCCACTGAGTTCGCCAATTAAAGATATTGAGGCACATCAGGTGCTGTTCAGAATCCCGCTTTACCTCAATTATCGTCTGCCGTTACGAAAAGATTATACTGTATTATTTTCAACAGGCACAGATTTAGATGTCAATCTTCGCCAAATCACCTCTTTTTCGCACCATGATTTCATCAAAGAAAATCAGCAAGAAGGCCTAACCGAAAGTATAAAAGTAACTCCATTCAACAACTGGATGTTATCGACAGGCATCGAAAAACGTTGGAAACGATTCTCGGTTCAGCTAAGTCCGTATGTTTCATACCAACTCAAAACACTGTCTTACCGAAACAATGACTGGCTGTTTGGACTGAAACTTAATGGGCTTTATAGAGTAAGCCGTTGAGATATTTTGTAAGTAAAAAGCACTATTCGACTGCCTAACACTTTGGGCGGTGCTTTTTACAAAATCATAATAGGCTTGCAACCCAAGTACGTTTAATTACGTAGAAGCTAATGAAAGTATGAATATTACAACTTTTGAAAAATATTATGTAATACTTTCTCTCAAAGAAATATTCAATTTTGCTTATGATATGAATTCAACAAATCTGCTAAAGTGCTTTTTATATTTTCAATAATACCCACTTAATCAAATAAATAATCAAAACACAATGCTTACACAAGAATCAATTACAAGAAAAGACTTTCTAAGAAGTATGGGTTTAGGCGGTTCTGCACTATTGGCCGTTCTTGCATCATGCAAAAACGCAAGTGATGTCGTAATTCCAGCAGGAGGAATCTCAGTAGATTTAGCAACTAAATTACTATCAGTTAATAGTTATGTTTACAGCAATGGCGTAATCATTGCCCGCATTGCATCGGGCAATACAGCAAGCTCTTTTGTGGCGGTAGCACAAGCATGTACTCACGAAGGTACAAGTGTGGTTTATCAAAGTAGTGGCAAATTTCATTGCCCAAATCACGGTGCAGAATTTAATACAAGTGGAGCTGTAACCCAAGGTCCAGCTACCAAAAGTCTTACAAAATATACAGTTGCAGTAAACGGAACTACACTCACGGTGTCTTAAATCCATTTCTGGGGGGAAGTTGCTTTTATTTAACTTCCCTTTCTATACAATTTCAATTATTCAATCATGAAAAATACATACCTCCTCTTTTTACTTTTTCTGAGTATTACTGCCATTGCACAAGACGACCCAATGGATATACTTGAAAAAAACACCAAACCCACTACGACATTTGCAACTGCTACATTCAAATCAACAAGAGTGATTAATGGGCAGTCGGTTGAAACAATAGCCAAGCGTCATTTAGATTTTCGTATTGCTCACCGTTTTGGAGCTTTAAATACGGGAGCTTATAATTACTTTGGTTTAGACCAAGCCACCATGCGTATGAGCTTTGAGTATGGTCTAACCGATGATTTGATGGTCGGAATTGGCCGAAGTACTACCCAGAAAACATTTGATTATTTTGGTAAATACAAATTACTTAAACAATCAAGTGGAGCCAGAACAATGCCCGTGAGCGTTACGCTATTTGCCAGCCTCGCCGCAGTTTCGTTGAGTTCAAATCCCGAAAACTCTTTTTCGTCACCAAGCTTTGCTAATAACATCGAACGTTGGACTTATTGCAGCCAAATCCTGATTGCTCGGAAAATCACTGATGGTTTTTCATTACAAATAAGCCCAACTTATTTGCACAGAAATAAGGTTTTCAGAATTAACTCAAGCGATGCCAGAGAAATACTTGAACCCAACGATATTTTTGCCATTGGTTTCGGAGGAAGATACAAACTCAATAAACGTACCTCTATCAATGCCGAGTATTTTTATCGACTACCATCATTCAACGACCAGTATGCACTCAACTCAAATTATCATAACTCGCTTTCGGTAGGTGTTGATATCGAAACGGGTGGACACGTTTTTCAGCTTCATTTTACCAATTCACTCGGTATGATTGAAAAACAATTTATTGCAGAAAATACCGAATCGTGGACTAATGGAGGCATCCACTGGGGCTTTAATCTTTCAAGAACATTTAGTTTTGATAAAAAGAAGAAAAAAGATAAATGGTGATTATCAGAAAGCGAACTGATTACCAATAGCTTAACTAAACTTTACAATATAACCTATAATTTATAATTGTAGTAGTCGTTTTTTACTCACATTCTTAAACCACGAACAAATGAAAAATATCATAAAAACACTCATCATCAGCTTATTTTTTGCAGCCAGTGCCAATGCTCAAAACTATATCTGCCGTGAGGGAGAAACAAGTTTTTTCTCAGAAACTCCGCTCGAAAACATAGCTGCACTCAACAAAACGGTTACTTCTGTTCTGAATGCTGCAACTAATGAAATCGCCGTCAAAATGGTTATGACCGATTTTAAGTTTAAAAACCATTTGATGGAAGAACATTTCAATGAAAACTACATGGAATCAACAAAGTTTCCGAATGGTATTTTCAAAGGAAAAATCAACGAAGCTATTGATTGGAAAAAAGATGGTACATACGATGTAACCGCCAAAGGTACGCTAATCATGCACGGAGTTTCAAAAGAACGTACCTTAAAAGGCAAAGTAACCATTGAAGGCGTAAAAATCACTTTATTATCTGATTTCAACGTGCCATTAGTTGACCATAAAATTGAAGTTCCGACGCTCGTGGTTGCTAAAATTGCAGAAAACATTGCCGTTAAAAACAAATTTGTATTTACAGCAATGAAAAAATAATTGTATAAAATCAAGTACAAAAGAATTGATTGCAGAGTCAATTCTTTTTTTGAATTAAAATCTTCCTCAAAAAATGAAAACACTAATTTATATAATTGCTTGTTTGAGTATCATCGTTTCCTGTACCTATCATAAAGCAACATTGATTTCGCCCTCAAACTCTAATACAACCGAAACGCCCTTAAATACTGACCCAACAGGAGCAGCTACCGAAACAACACCACCTTCGCAACTTGCTTGTGCCACAACTGCCAGTACAAGTACCGCAATTTGCTTTGATTCACAGGTTTTACCAATCATCTATTCAAATTGTGCAGAAAGTGGTTGTCATGATTCTAAAACAAGAGCCGAAGGTTATGACCTTAGCACTTACAATGGAATTATGAAAGGCGTAAATGCGGGAAATTCGAGTAGAAGTAAAATTTACAGCGAAATGTCGAGCGGGAAAATGCCTGAATCTCCAAGAAAAATGGCAAGTAGCCAAATTGCTATCATCAAACAGTGGATTGACGAAGGTGCAAAAAACACAACCTGCGGTGCAAGCATAGTAGATGCAGCCACACCAACATTTACCAAAACAATCAAGCCAATTATTGATACATATTGCGTTGGGTGCCACCAAACAAAAGCCGCTCAAGGAAGTGTAATCCTGGACAGCTATGCTTTCGTCAAAAATTATGTTGACAATCAAAAGCTATGGCATGTAATTAATTATCACGTCGGATATGTCGGAATGCCTCAAAACCAAAAATTAGGAGCTTGTCAAATTGAGGCTATCAAAAAATGGATTAATGCAGGTGCTGCTAACAATTAATTTATCAGTTTTTTATATCAAAATAAGATATAAGGTTTGCTAATTCATTTTAATCTTATTTAAAATTATTACTTTTGAAAAGTTTTACTGAAAATCTATTTCAAATAAATAATTATGAAGCAAAATCAAGGCATATTTAGAACATCAACTTTGTTCGTGTGTTGTCTGATATTTACGATTTCTACTTCTTACGCCCAATACTATGGAGGTGGCTATGGCGGATACGGAGGTGGTTATGGTGGCTATGGCCGAGGCTATAACAGTGCCTTCAACAACCCAAGTTTCGATAACGGAAAACCAAAGCCTCCACCAGACCCCGACGAAGTAGCGAAAGAAGAAACTCGTATAATGGTCAAGAAATTGAAACTGAACGAAGAGCAAGAAATCATCATTTCCTCGCTCAACGAAGACTATGCTTACCAACGCAAAGATTTATACGAATTAATCAAAAAAGAGTTTGGGAGCAGTCAGCCAACCCCTGCTCAAATAGATAATGCCAAAGAAAAAATGGCAGCTTTAGAAGCAAAAAAAGACAAAGAACTTGAAAAGATTCTTACGCCTGAGCAATTTAAAACTTATCAGGAAATGAAAGAAAAGAATCAAAAAGCTGGTAAAGGGAATAAAAAAGGTCAATAATTTTATTCTTACCAAAACTCTAAATATCTCACTAAAAGCCTTATTTTTGTTTAAAAATAAGGCTTTTTCATGCACGACCATCACCAAGAAGAACATCTCGGAAGTTCAGAATTTATAACCGACATCGTTATCGGAATGTCCGATGGCCTTACCGTACCTTTTGCATTAGCGGCTGGGTTAAGTGGGGCTGTTTCAACCAACGATATTGTCGTAACGGCTGGTATTGCCGAAATTGTAGCTGGCTCAATAGCAATGGGCTTAGGCGGTTATTTGGCTGGGCGAACCGAAATCGAACACTATGATTCGGAACTAAAACGTGAATACGATGAGGTAGAAAGAGTACCCGAACGAGAAAAACAAGAAGTAAAAGAAGTCTTTGCCGAATATGGTCTTAGTCCGCATCTACAAGATGAAATCGCCGAAGAACTTTCTAAAAACAAAGAAAAGTGGGTGAATTTTATGATGAAGTTTGAGTTAGGACTCGAAAAGCCAGACCCAAATCGAGCCACCAAAAGTGCCATTACAATCGGAGTTGCTTATATTATTGGTGGGTTAATTCCACTTTCTCCTTATTTTTTTACCAGTAATCCAATCAGTGGTTTACAGTATTCTTGTATTGCTACGCTCGTGTGTCTTTTCGTGTTTGGTTATTTCAAAAGTAAAGTTACAGGTCAGCCACCTGTCTTTGGAGCTTTTAAAGTAACTGCCATTGGGGCAGTTGCAGCCGCAGCTGCATTCTTCGTGGCAAAATTGCTCGAATAAAATATATAGACTAATAAAAGCGTTTATAGAATTGTTTTATAAGCCATTTGTGATAAATATCCTTTTCTACATTAAAGCACCCAATAAAAGCCAAATCTTCGTCTTTTGGCTTTTATTGGGTGTATTTGGAAATGCCAAAGCTCAAATCGTTGACACTGTGTTTGTTAGCTATCCTGATAGCCTAAAGCCACGCCTAAGCTACGCCATCAACTGGGACGCTCGAAGTTCGATTATTAAAGAAAAAAGAGTAAATATTTGGGGCGTAAATACAGGTATTATCATTGGCCGCAAGCGAAATCAGATTACAGTTGGCTACTATTGGCTCAATTTCAATTCATATTTACGTTTGCTCGATTTACGAAAGTCAGCAGCCAAAAGGGTGAATCTGGATTATTACACCAAAACCGACCTCTATTTTTTTAGTTTAATGTACTGGAAAAATTTTGTCAATAATAAAAGATGGCGAGTAAGTATGCCCGTTGAAGTAGGCATTGGAGCTACCAAGAACGAAAACGTTGGCTTATTGAATGAAATACAAATTTGGAAACGTAAAGACTACTTCATGCCTATACAAGCGGGAGTCTATGTAGGCTGGAAAGCAACCCGCTGGGGAGGCTTGTCAGTGCAAGGTGGGTATCGGTATGCTCTACACAAAAAAAACTTTCCTGACTCATATAACGGTCTATATTATAGTGTTGGAGCCAACGTACAACTCGCACTTTTGACCGATATTTATAAGTGGGTTTTCAGAAATAAAAAGCCAGCGAATATTATAAATTAAAGAAAGATTAAAATCAAGAAAAATTAAGACGAATAGTTTTAGGAAAGATTATTAAAATCCTTATTTTTGTTGCATAAACATCAAGAATCAAAAATACTTGAAAGTCAAAAGATTGAGTTTTTTTGCATCCGTTTAATCAAAAAAATATTTTTAGGCTTTCATACAATAAAATTTATTTTTTTTTGTTGCTTTTACTCAAGATTCTTTATATGTTTGTCACATCGAAATTAAAAAAAACAAAAAAATACTTGTATCAACATATATTTTTGTTTTATCTTTGAACCATAATTAAGAACGCAAATATTTTCGCACTTTAGTGCAACTTTTTGCAAAGAAATTTCGTCATATATTTAGAAATAAAATATTAAAGATAAAAGTTGTGTGGATTTAGTAGCGGGAAAGGCTGGAGTTATTTACTCCAGTCCTTTTTTTTTATACCCCTACCAAAAAATAAATCGTTTTGGATGCAACCGATTGCCGAAAAACGGAGTCTTATATATAGAAATTCAATATAGCATTATATAGTTTTTTCATAAAAGTTGTGTGGATTCAATTAAAAAAAGGCTGGTCAATTTGAACCAGTCTTTTTTATTTAAAAATCGCCATAATTGACTTGTAAACAGGGTAAACCCAATTCTAAACGCCACAAATCGACTACTTGGTTTCGGTCATCAAGTACGAATTTTACAAAATACTGACCTTTTACGTGAGCTTCAAATAATTCTTTTTTCACAACCGAATCTTTTCGGGCATCGCCAGTAGCTCGCATAAAAAGTGCATCGTAAGGAATTCGATTATAAGACAGCCAATTGGTAGTTGGGCGGCGAGCGGCTTCATCTCGGCCTGACATCAAGATAATTTTTACGCCCATTGCTGCATAATTTTTTAAGATTTCGGCAATTGGTTCGTTCAATAAATCGGTTTCGCAACGCACAGAATCAAACGGGCTTCGGTTATGGATAATTGCCAAAGTTCCATCAAGGTCGCATAAAATTGCAGGCGGCAAAGTATCGTCTTGCGGCTGATAATGCGGCCCTCGCTTGCTTAAATCTATCTCTTTTTTGGTCGAATTTGTTGGCAATTTTTCTTTGGCAATATGGTCGTTATACATTCGCATAATTACGTCTCGACCCACCTTTTTTTCACGCACTTCATCACGAGCCAGACATTCTTCGAGCGAGGTTTCCATTGTCTTTAGCTCAACTTTTATCTCCTCCCCTGTTTCTTTTTTATAGCGTCCGATTACCTGTTGGATACGCTCAACTGGTCGGTCAGATAGATTGGTATCGTCAATCACTACGTGCTTACCTTCTTTCAAAGCTTCAATGAGCATCATGTCTCGTACTCGCTCAACAAATTTTTCGTTGGCAGTAGTATGGTGCGAATTATCAAGCATTGCACGCAACTCATCTTTGTTGAGTCGTTTCCACGCTCCTTTGTTTTCGTCGATTAGGTTTCGTGCATAAGTAGATTTTCCGCTGGCTGGTAAGCCTCTTAATATTAATATTGTTTTCATATACCCCCAACCGAATCGTCGGCCCGTCCCCAAAGGGGAGTTTTTTTTCATTTTATACTTTTTCTTACTTCCAAAAGTAATGCGTTTACAAAATCGGTATCAACTTCGTTTGGTAAATCGCATTCTTCAAAAAGTTTTGTTAATTCAGTTATTTCTTCTTCGGCTGTTTGCATAAATTCGGCCAGATTGATTTCTCCACGTCTGATTTTCAATAAATCTTGGGCATTTTTACGTCTTACATTGATTGTCTTTTCAGTAGCAATTTCTTTTGCCATATCAAGCAATCTTCGGCAGTGAAGCAAGTTTTTGCCGTCAATTTGTTGCTGATGATGTTGAATATCAACATACCGCTGTACATTCCGATTCTTCAACCAGGTCTCGTATTCGACATAATCTTTGCAATGAGACGAATACCCTTCCTTATTGAAATTCATAATACAAAGTGGCTTTTCATCTTTCGGAATCGAACTTAGTTTTACTTCATTCCCTTTTTCCGAAACAATACCACGATAGCCTAAATCACCACTAAAATCATAGTACAAAGCATAACAATCTTTGAAATGATTAAGGGCTACCAAGCCACACTTTGCTTCATTGAGCTTGTTTTTATCCAAATAATGCAACAGCGTTGTAGTTTTTCCATCTTCATAAACGTAACAAAAATCAAATGGCGTTTTTCTAACTACTTTGTCGTGTTCCCAGTTGAGTTTTTTATCTAAACCTTTGGCTTTTTTAATTTGAGCCACTGCATAACCGCCGAACGAATGCAAACATTTCTTGGTTAAGAAACGATGTTTATTTTCAATAATCAACTCAAAAGCAGGGTGTTTTTCTATCACACAATCATCGGGCATGTATAACAACTCCAGCATCGTAGGATTGGCCGATTGCAATAATTGCAAAAAACGACGCACTTCATAATAACATTCATCTTTTGAAACTTCGATTTGCTCTTTGTAATTGAAACCAATCAAATCATCCACCGATTGAGCGTAAACTCCTTTGAAATCTACATCGGAGTTTTGTGTGTTTGTGCCATAGGCTTGACTACCAACTATGGCTTTGTACATTATTTTCATATTTCAATTTTATTGGCAAACGGCTTCTCAAATTTTGGTCGAATTATTTTCCAAATGATTTGGTCATAAGGTCGATTTTCCATCATTTTAAACAAAATTGCTGGATATTTGCAAGTTTGATAATAAAGAGCCGTTTCTTTTTTGGTTGCTAAAATCTTAAATTCTGATTTGGCTTCGGCTTCTACTTGGGCAAAATCATTCAATAATTTTGCGTGAGTTTGCTTTACCCAATCATAAAATTCGTCGGGTACTCGCTCCAAAATTGGTAATAATTCTTGTCCTTCTTTTAGATATTCCCAAATATTTACCGTTGAAACCCTCGTAATAATATGGTGAATACGCACATACTCTGCAAATTTCACTTTCAGACGATACCCGCTCTTAAATTTTACTACAAAACCTTCACGATTATCTTCTTCCAAAGCCTTTAATTGTTGCAAATCATTCAAACCATCGTAACGTTTGGCAGTTTCAAAAAAATAATATGGGATATCTTCCATCAAAAATTCTTTGCCTGTTTTTGTATCAATAATGGCCAAAAGCACCAATTTTAGTGCATCGCCATAATCAATTACAATTCGGTTTTCTGGGTAAATGATTTCAAACAAATAGGTTTTGGTTGGGTCTAAATGTTCGATTGCATCGGCATATTTTGTGTGCAATAACTCAGTGGCAACGATTGCCTGCTCACTCGTAAACGAACCACGAGTGGCAATAGCGGGTTTTCCATCAGCCCAATACAGAATACCGAGCGAGCCATCCATTTTTTCGTAAACTTCAAAAGGTTCATCTGGTAAAACCAAGTTTTCTGATTCTTCTAAATTAAAAAACTTTTGAAACGGACGAGCCACAACTTCATACAAACCATTCATTATCAAGCCTCTACAAGCCAGCGTCCATTCGTTCCAAAGTCTGTCATATTGAGCTTTGGGCGAATAATTATAGATATACAAATCAGCCGTTGGGTGCTTTTGTACATTGATATAATCATCGGCGATGAGTTGTTTTAGGTCTTGGATATTCATTTTGTTTTTGATTTGATGCTACAAAGTAAAAACACTATTACGCAGTCTATTTGCGTAGGTAAAAAATATTTTTTATTTTTATGTATAACAGTTCATTGCCGTCTGCTTTAGCTGACGGATATAAAAAGCTAAAAATAATGTTGACTTTAGTCTAAACAGTGAAATTGGGGCTGAAGCCTACATTGTTTTGATTATCTGTTATCCGTCAGCTAAAGCAGACGGCAATGAATAATGTTTATTTTCAAAATCAATTTCTAAAAATGCCCGCCAATCGCAACGCCCTTATTCGCTATAAAGTTATTGATAGCTGTCTGCAAAGACGCAACCGTAAATGGACGCTCGAAGATTTAATCGAGCAGGTTTCTGAGGCTCTTTATGAATACGAAGGTATGGATAAAGGCATTAGTAAACGCACAATTCAGGCCGATATTCAGATGATGCGAAGCGATAAATTGGGTTACTTCGCCCCTATCGTAGTGCTTGATAAAAAATTTTATACTTACGAAGACCCCAATTATAGCATCACAAATATCCCAATTTCGGATGCTGATTTGGGCAGAATGAACGAGGCTGTTGAACTTTTGAAACAGTTTAAGGGCTTTTCGCATTTTCAGCAACTCAATGAAGTGGTGCAGAAACTCGAAGACCACGTTTACTCAGTGGCAAATAAGAAACGGTCAATCATTGATTTTGAGAAAAATGATAATCTACGTGGACTTTCGCACCTTGATTTGCTTTATAATTCGGTAATTCATCAGAAAGCCGTGCAGATGACTTACCAATCATTCAAAGCTCGGGCAGCAAGTGTGTTCTATTTCCACGTTTGGTGGCTGAAAGAGTTTAAAAATAGATGGTTTGCGGTTGGTGTTCGAAACGGACAAAAAACCGTAACTCATTTGGCACTCGACCGTATTTTGGAATTAAGTATTGAAGAAAAAATAACTTACCGAGAAAACACCGACCTCGACCCCGAACTGTATTACAAAGATACCGTTGGCGTGACAGTTT
This sequence comes from Emticicia aquatilis, assembly GCF_014644295.1. GTDB lineage: Bacteria > Bacteroidota > Bacteroidia > Cytophagales > Spirosomataceae > Emticicia > Emticicia aquatilis. Next base: position 8,380 of record NZ_BMKK01000024.1, on the reverse strand, counting down.
CAGAAAATATGCGAGCCGAAAAAGTGCAAATTTGGGTCAATCTCGAACACGCTCCGTATGTCGAAACCAAGCCTTTGCATCATTCACAAATTGTGTTGGAAAGGCAGACTGATGGCATCGTCATTCAGATTCAAGTACAGTTGAATTTTGAATTGGAGAAAGAAATACTTGGTTTTGGTGAAGGAATGGAGGTGTTAGCACCCGAAAAGCTAAAAAAAAGGATTTTTTCTCGCATGAGTAAAGGTTTGCAGAATTATGAATTGTAGCACAATTTTCGTACCGAAGTACAGCTATATCTTAAGCATTTCTCAAGAAATCATCAAACATTTGAATACTACGAAAGCCCTTTTTTCTTAAACCATCGTGTAAAACTTGGTCACGAGTCAGTAAAGTAATATCTAATTGCATTGATAAAGCCACATAAGCTACATCTTTTATATCAACATCGCTGACTAAGGCGATAGCTTTTTGTTTCACATTTTCATCAATCACATAATTGGGTAGAAAGTGTACGTTGGAAAACACAAAATAAGAAAAGTGCTTGAAAGAATCATTGTCTAACTTTGCTTTCTGTAAAATAACTTTTTGGTATTTATCAATTTCTATAAAAGCAAAATCACTACTTAAAAAAACGTATTCTTTCAATAAATTTCGATAAACTGCTTTTCCACTTATAAGAATTGACATCAAAACATTGGCATCAACTATGTAAGTTTTCATTGTGCTTCTGTATCAAAGTTATGCTTATAGGTGTCCCATGCAAGGTTGCGTGCTACTTGCCAGCTTGGGTCGTTGCTTAACTGCAAACCATCTAATTCTTCGGCGGCTTCTTGAAGGTCAATCTTTCTTTTGAGTTCTTTCAACCATTCTCCGATTTTTGTTTCGATTTGCTGCCTACCTAATGTTTCAACAATCGAATCATCAATTTTGAGCGTTATTTGTGTCATAATTTCTCAACTTATTAGTTAAAAGTAAACAACTATTCTCAGAAAAACAAATCATAATTATAAACTATCAACTCAATTTCACCGCCCAAGCACGCTCAAAGACATCGCCTACAGGTAGAATATTAATACCTTCTTTTTCAGTTAATTCTTGTGAATGTCTAACCGAATCGGCAATACCGCACCACGGTTCGATGCAAACAAAATCGGCATCTTTAGCTGCCCAAATACCAAGAAATGGAAATCCTGCGAAATCAAAGCGAAGCAAATGGTCACTTTTATCAGATTTCAGCGTCACTGTCGAAGAGTTTAATTGCTTGAAAACCAGTGCATCTTGATGGAATAACTCTTTGGTCAAAGGTAAAAGTTTAGTTTCGATTTCGACTAACTCATCATCAACTAAGGTTTGCTCGAAAATGGCTTCGGGTTCGTCCAGAATCAATCCTTGAGAACTTAACGGCCAACGTTTCAGGTTCTCTTCTTCTTCAAATTCCAAATAATAATCTTGGTAACTTAGACCTTCTTCGAGTGGAACTGCAAATGCTGGATGTCCACCTACCGAAAAATACATATCTTTTTCACCCAAATTAGTTACGTGATAAGTTACGCTTAGTAAATTAGCGTAGAGTTCATAAACCAAGCGAAATTCAAACTCAAATGGATAAACTTTGAGCGTGTCTTCATTAGAGCGAAGTAGGAAACTTATGCCGTCGTCCCAGTGGTCTTCTATTTCAAAAAACATATCACGGGCAAAACCATGACGTGACAAATTGTAGGTTTTTCCTTCAAAGGTATAAGAGTTATCTTTTAAACCTCCCACTATCGGAAACAGTACGGGCGAAGATTTACCCCAAAATGCAGGGTCAGCTCCCCACATATATTCCAAATCGTGGTCTTTGTGGTAAAGACTCACTAATTCTGCTCCTTTTGGGTTGATTCCTACTTCTAAATATTCGTTTTCTATGTAATACATTACTAATGAAAAATGTAAAATGTAAAATTGAAAATGAACGAATACTCATTCTACATTATCAATTTTACATTTTCAATTATTAATTTTCTATCCAAATAATTCACTAAACACTTCTTCAAGCTTGCTGGCTGCAAAAATATCAATTTTGTATTGTTTGGTATCTAAGCCTTTAAGATTATACTTTGAAATAAAGATTTTCTTGAAACCCAACTTTTCAGCCTCCGAAATGCGATTTTCGATGCGATTGACCGCACGAACTTCGCCACCCAGACCAACTTCGGCCGCAAAACAGCATGAACTCGGCACGCTGATGTCTTCGTAAGATGAAACGATTGATACACAAATCGCTAAATCAATGGCTGGGTCTTCTACTTTCAAACCTCCAGCAATATTCAAAAAAACATCTTGTGTTCCAAGTCTGAAACCGCCTCTTTTTTCGAGAACTGCTAATAACATTTGCGTTCTTCGACTATCAAAACCATTGCTGGTTCGTTGGGGTGTTCCGTAGGTTGCAATACTCACAAGCGACTGAATTTCAATCAAAAGTGGACGATTACCTTCGAGCATGGCCGCAATAGTGATACCACTCAAATCTTCTTCTCGCTGCGAAATCAAGATTTCGGATGGATTGCTTACTTGACGCAGGCCTGTACCTTGCATTTCGTAAATACCGAGTTCGGAAGTGCTACCGAAACGATTTTTGGTTGTACGCAAGATTCGGTAAGTCATGTGACGGTCACCTTCAAACTGCAAAACGGTATCCACCATGTGTTCGAGGACTTTCGGCCCAGCCAAACCTCCATCTTTCGTGATATGCCCAATCATAATTACGGGAGTATCAGATTCTTTTGAGAACTTCATCAATTCAGCCGTACATTCTTTCACCTGCGAAACACTTCCTGCACCTGACTCAATGAGTGGTGAATTTAAGGTCTGAATCGAGTCGATAATGACAATATCAGGTTCAGTGAGTTCTATTTGGCGAAAAATATTATCAGTCGAAGTTTCATTCAAAATATAGCACTTGTCATTCACGTATTGCATTCGCTCGGCACGCATTTTAATCTGCTGCTCGCTTTCTTCACCTGACACATACAAAATCGTGTAATCTTTTAGGCTCAAAGCTATCTGCAACATGAGAGTAGATTTACCAATACCAGGTTCGCCACCTATCAAAACCAATGAACCAGGCACGATTCCACCGCCCAAAACTCGATTGAGTTCGTCATCTTCGGTCACGATTCTGTACCGCTCTTGGGTCGTGATTTCGGTGAGCGTTTTGGGTTTATTGGCACTTTTTACACCACCCGACGAGGTAAATTTCCAATTGCCTTTTTCGGGTTCTTCTTTGGTCAATACTTCTTCTACCATTGTGTTCCATTCTCCACAAGAAGTACAGCGACCGAGGTATTTTGGTGAACTAAATCCACAACTTTGGCAGAAATATGCCGTTTTAATTTTTGCCATTTATTTATTTTTCAAATAAGCAATTTTGAAATCGGATGGCCGATGCCATTGCTCTACAAATTTGTTAATCTTTCGTTAATAAAATACGAATTTGCGAATAATCTACGTTATTTCCTCAAAACCGTCTGATATAAAGTTCTTGCTCGAACGTGGCACGATTTTTTACCTATTCAATTTAAAAACAATATTCTTGATTCATTTATGAATGTATCTCTATTTTTTTCTACGTTTACTACTCATTTAACAAAAACTAACATGAAAAAAATCTCGGTTTTTACTCTTTTCTTATTATTTGGCCTGTTTACTAATACTTTCGCTCAAAAAGGATTTCAATTGGGCATCAAAGGTGGTGTTACATTCAACCAAGTTTATACTGATGCTGGTTCGCTTGGTAAAAATATTTCTCAAAGTTACGATACAAAAACTGGATATGTAGCAGGTATTTGGACTCGTTTTGGAGATAGAGTATTTCTTCAACCCGAGCTTTTGTTAGCACAGAAAGGCGGCACGATTGATATTCAGAATGTAGGAAAAGTTAAGTTTTCGTACAGTAATCTTGATGTACCAGTTTTGGTTGGATTTAAGGTTTTAAAGATTTTTAGGGTAAATGCTGGCCCAGTGGCTACATTTAAACTTTCGGAAGACCAAAAACTAAAAGATGCTTTGAAAGACCTTACTTCAAACGATGATGCCATCAAAAATGCTTCATTTGGGTATCAGTTAGGTGTTGGCGTAAAAATCTTGGGTATTAATCTTGATTTGAGAAAAGTTGGAAGTTTGTCAGAGATTTCGGCATTGAACATGAGCAATAACCAATTTAAAGATAAAGGCTGGCAGTTTACGATTGGCTTCAAAATTATTTAATAGTTGAGTACCTTTTTTTGAGTGCGAAGAGTCCCTCCATTTGGGGGGATTTTTCTGTTTTAAAGATGGTTGGTTTTCGATACATTTGCTTCAAAAATCTTTTCTCATGAAAAAACACATTGGATTATTGCTTTTAATATGTTCGATATTCCACGCCCATGCTCAAGAAAGTTTACTTGAAACAAAAATAAAACAGCTCACTCCCAATACTGTTTGGACACAAGAAAAAGCTTTATCACTTAAATTTCCTACGTTTCACCCACAAGGAATGGTAAAAATTAGTGATTTCTTTTTCATGAGTTCGGTGGAAGTGATAAAATCGCCTAAAAATGGAGATACTGGCGAGGGAATCGGCCACTTTTTCAAGTTTGATTCCACTGGAACGCTTATTTCTAAAATTACTTTGGGAGAAGGAAGTATTTATCACCCTGGTGGAATTGATTTTGATGGAAAATACATTTGGATTCCTGTGGCCGAGTATCGTCCCAATAGTAAATCAATTATTTATAAAGTCGATGCTCAAACGCTTCAAATTGAGGAAGTGATGAGATTTAATGAACATATCGGAGCGATTGTCCACGATACTGAAAGCAATAAATTATTGGGTGCAAGTTGGGGGTCGAGGAATTTTTACGAATGGCAATTAAATGCCAAAGGAAAAGTTATGACGAATGCTTCTCCAGAACAGTTACGCATCAAAAATCCTTCATTTTATATTGATTATCAGGACTGTCATTATTTAGGTAAACATAAAATGCTTTGTTCGGGGTTTCAGAAATATAGTCAACCAAATGGCAATGTGGTTCGTTTAGGAGGATTTGAAATTGTGAATTTGGTAGATAAACGCCCTGTTTTTCAAGTACCGATAAAACTGTGGTCGCCCAGCGGCTTGGCAATGACTAATAATCCTTTTTGGGTAGAAACAACGAAAGGTGGGCTAAAAGCCTATTTTGTACCCGACGATGATTCGGCTTCTACATTATTTATCTACGAAACCGAATTAAAGTAGATTTTGGATTTTTCTTAAAAAAACATTTACATTTGCCAAAATCAATCGCATCACTCTGTCAAATCAAGGTCAACAATGACATTACGAGAACTCTTTCAGCACATAGGCGAAAACCCCAATTTCATACTTTTTTACTTTCTAATCATTCCAATTGCCGCAATTATTGCGGGAGTTTTGGGCAAAGGAGAAGGACATCTTTCACCGTGGAAATATTTGTATTCTGCACTCATTTATTTGGTGAGTGTACCAGGAATTTTTGCGGTAGCCTTAAATGCCTATTTCTTTTTATTTCAGAGAGGTGATGTCATGCAAACCGATGTGTATTTACAGATTTTACCAATTATCGTGATGGTCTTAACGATTTTTGTGATTCGCAGAAATGTTGATTTATCGCTCGTACCGGGTTTTGATAAAATTTCTGGACTATGGTTTATGCTTTTCGCCACCATGTTTTTGATGTGGTTGCTCGAAAAAATTCATATTGTAGTTTTCTCATATCTACCTTTTCAGTATTTACTCGGTATTTTCGCTATTCTTTTTGCTTTGATTTATTTGGGTTGGCGGAAGTTTGTACGGTAAATCTTCGGAAAAGAGCAATAAAAAGACGAAAGGCCTGTCAACTAACAGGCCTTTCGTCTTTTATGTTAATCAGTATGTTTTAAAACATGACTTATCATAACTTGTTTGAAATCAATTACTACAACCTCTGATTTCAGCTTTAAAGGTACTTCCACTCGTAACAACAAACCCAGGTTTTAACTCAATTGCTTTCCCTGCTTGATAGGTGACGCTGGCAGGAGCAAGAACTTTGTTTGTAGCAACAATCCGTTGCGAAGCTTGTTCAGTAACAGTTCCCGATAAGTCAGTTTCAAGATTTTTGGTTGAACCAATAATCGAAATTGCACTCATATTTGGGTTACTTGCCAAGATTTGATTCGATGAAGCTACTCTAATTCGGTAATTATTTCCACCGACAACTACTTGTGGAATCTGACAAGTAATAGTGCCAATCGATGACGTCACGCCTATAACTGTTGGATTAATGAAACGCCCATTTACATCCGATAACTCAATTTGGAAATTGTTATTCGTATCAAATGTTCCTGTGGTTGCAAAGGTTACATCAATACTACTACCAGCACAGAGTGTATTATTGGTGATTGTAGGAGTTGAAATCGTAGCCAAATTACCGACGATGGTAAAAGTTGTCACAACTGGCCCGTAAACAATACCTCCGCCTCGGTTATCCTGTGCATAGCCAGTGATAGTTAAAGTATAAGTTCCAGGAGTAAAGTTTCTTCCAAATACATCAGCTCCAAAATTATCGAAAAGAGCATTTGGTTGAACATTCTGCAAAATTGTCCAGTTGAGTTCAGGGCCCACAATGGTCATATCCATACTTTCAATAGTGATATTTGGACAAATCGGAACAGCTAAAATAGAAACTTGGTCAGGAATCTGTTGGATTGTACTTCCATTCGTCAACGAAAACAAAGGTTGATACGGATTCGTAGCCTTAACGTATTGTAAATCAACAATTTGAGTACATGGGTCAACACCTGATACAATAACATTCGTTGTGGCTGTGGCAGTACAAATACCACTCGTAACTGTGACAGTGTAAATACCACTATTAGCCGAAAGTGCAGATGCAATTATTGGATTTTGTGAACTACTTGTGAAATTATTTGGCCCATACCAAACATAACTACTGCCACCACTTGCATTAAGAGCGATTGCTTGCCCTATTAAATAAGGGCCAGTATTTGATGCCAAAACCTCCAAATCGTTCGTAAAACTCACAAACGTTGTTGCTGTGGCTGTACAACCATTAGTACCAGTCACAGTCACCGAGTAAGTACCCTGAGCAGTAAAATTCACACTTTGACTCGTTGAACCATTTGACCATGAGTACGTTCCACCACCTGTGGCTGTTCGGCTGACCGATGTCGTTGTACAAGTTAAATTTGTTGTGCCTGTAATTCCTGCATTTGGCACACTGTTATCAAGTGTGACATTGGTGGTAGCTGTGGCCGTACAGCCATTGCTATTCGTCACCGTTACGGTGTAAATACCTGAACTTGTGATAGTTACTGTCGCATTTGTTCCCAGTCCATTTGACCATGAATACGTGCCTCCGCCTGTGGCTGTTCGGCTGACCGATGTTCTTGTGCAACTTAGATTTTCTGTGCCTGTAATACCTGCATTTGGAACACTATTATCAAGCGTCACATTTGTCGTAGCGGTTGCAATACAGCCATTACTATTTGTCACCGTTACGGTGTAAATGCCTGAAATTGTGATACTTACACTCGCATTCGTTCCCAAACCATTTGACCATGAATAGCTTCCACCACCTGTGGCTGTTCGGCTGACCGATGTCGTTGTACAAGTTAAATTTGTCGTACCTGTAATTCCTGCACTTGGCACACTGTTATCAAGGGTGACATTGGTCGTTGCAGTGGCAGTACAGCCATTGCTATTTGTCACCGTTACGGTGTAAATGCCTGAAATTGTGATACTTACACTCGCATTCGTTCCCAAGCCATTTGACCATGAATATGTTCCACCACCTGTGGCTGTTCGGCTGACCGATGTTGTTGTACAAGTTAAATTTGTCGTGCCTGAGATGCCTGCATTTGGTACGCTGTTATCAAGCGTGACATTGGTCGTTGCGGTTGCTGTACAGCCATTGCTATTTGTTACCGTTACGGTATAAATGCCTGAACTTGTGATACTTACCGTCGCATTTGTTCCCAAACCATTTGACCATGAATAACTTCCACCACCTGTGGCTGTTCGGCTTACTGATGTCGTTGTACAACTTAGATTCGTTGTGCCAGTAATACCTGCATTTGGGACACTGTTATTAAGTGTAACATTGGTGGTAGCGGTTGCCGTACAGCCATTGCTATTCGTTACAGTTACGGTATAAATACCTGAAATTGTGATACTTACAGTGGCACTTGTTCCCAAACCATTTGACCATGAATAACTTCCACCGCCTGTGGCTGTTCGGCTGACTGAGGTCGTTGTACAAGTTAAATTTGTTGTGCCTGTAATTCCTGCACTTGGCACACTGTTATCAAGGGTGACATTGGTCGTTGCAGTGGCAGTACAGCC
>NZ_BMKK01000023.1 GCF_014644295.1 Emticicia aquatilis | reverse complement strand
AAAGGACAACTCCATTTCGCCTTAATAGGGTTCAACCCTACTTCGCTCGGCACATGAAACGTCTCTACTTTTTTTATCGAGAAGATACAGTCAATGGCAAACTATTACCACTACCCTCTCAAAGCCTCAACTTCCTCAACAGTTTTCGGAATTGGATTTCCGAGCGTTTTGCTACCCGTTTCCGTAACCAAACAGTTATCTTCAATTCTGACTCCGCCAAAATCACGATAAGCATCGAGTTTTGAGTAGTTGACAAAATTCGTAAACTTGTTCTCTGATTTCCATTTATCTATTAATTCTGGAATAAAATAAATACCTGGCTCAACCGTCAGTACAAAACCCGCTTCGAGTTCTTTTGCCATACGAAGCGATTTAAGTCCCAGTTGCGTGCTTCGTTCCAGCCCATCACGATAACCCACATATTTTTCGCCCAAATCTTCCATATCATGCACATCAAGGCCGATTGCGTGGCCTAAACCATGTGGCATGAAAAGTCCTTGTACGCCTAAAGTGAGCATTTCTTCCACATCGCCATTCAAAAAGCCTAAATCTTTCATACCTTCAAGCATAATTCTATTGGCAGAAAGGTGGATTTCTCGGTATTGAATATTTGGTCGGAGTGCTGCAATCGACTCCGTTTCCATTTTCAAAACCAAATTATAGATTTCCTTTTGTTTTTCGGTAAAGCGTTTGCTGACTGGAATCGTGCGAGTAATGTCACCAGCATAAAACATCGTATTTTCAGCTCCCGAATCGTTGATAGCCAAACGTCCTTCGGTCATTGTGTTTCCGTGATAATGGTTGTGTAGCGTTTGCCCATTTACCGAAAAGATAATCGGATAAGCCAAATCTCCGCCACCTTCACGAGCCTTGGCATGAATAGCCGCCGCAATTTTGTATTCTTTTTTGCCAGCCGCAGTGAGTTGCATGGCCGTAATGTGCATTTCACGCGTGATATTCACGGCATCTTCCATCTGCACGATTTCCTCTTCGGTCTTGATTGAGCGTATAGCCACAATTCCCTTTATCAACTCAACCGATGCTTTTTCTTTTAATTGGGTAGTCGGAATACTCAGCCACTCACTCATACGAATCATATTATCGAAGCGATACGGTGGCGTAAAGTGTACTTTTGAAGATTTCTTGAGTCTTTCTGGCAATTTTGAAGGCTCTTCTGTGCGATATACCCCCACCATACGGGCTTGCTCGGCCAATGTTGGCTGCGGTCCTACCCAAATAATATCATCCATCGTAAATTCATGTCCGAAGATAATTTCTTCACCCGAATCTACATCAATGATGGCAGCTAACCCAGCTTGGCTAATACCAAAAAAATATAAAAAATTGCTATCTTGACGAAAACGATAAGTATTGTCGTGGTAATTCATGGGAGCTTCTTCATTGCCCATTATCAAAATTAAGCCACTTCCAACTGCTTTTTTTAGTGCGTTACGACGCTCGGTGTAGGTCTGTACTGAAAACATGGTTTGTTGATTTTTTTATACCACGAAATAAAGAAAAGATAGGCAATTTGTCATTATAAATTTAGGTTTATTATTCATTTTTGTGTCAAAACAAACTTATTTTTTTAATACTCCAAAAAACCTTTTTATGATATTTTTAAGTTTTTTTTATCTTTTTCGACAGGTTTATTTCCATCCAAATTACACACAAAATGTATTGATGATTAGGCTGTTATACTCTAAATAACTATAAATCAAAGAGTTACCTTTTGATGCCACTCAATAAGTTCAAGAAAATAAATACAAAAAAACTTTCAGAATATTTTGAAAATTCAAAAAGGTTATTTTACTTTGGGGTACAAATACACTTACGTGCTTATATATAAAAGTTAAAAAACTAAAATGTCATTAATGGAATTAAAAGAAGCAAAAGACAAGTTTATCCATACATGGGGTACGCTGGCCACGCAGTGGGGTATAAACCGCACGATGGCTCAGATACACGCATTGCTTTTGCTTTCGTCTAAGTCTATGAATGCTGATGAAATCATGGCCGACCTACAAATTTCGAGAGGGAATGTGAACATGAACCTCAGAGATTTGATGGATTGGGGTTTGATTTACAAACAACTCCTACCAGGCGAAAGAAAGGAGTACTTCATAGCAGAGAAGGACATTTGGAAAGTTGCCAAGCAAATTGCTAAAGAGCGACGACGCCGAGAAATCGGACCATTAATCGAGGCAATGGAAGATATCAAGGAGGGAATTCAACCCGATACTGCCGAGAAAGAAGAATTCCTGAAGATAGTAAACGACATCAGTAAGGTTTCGGTGTTTGCCGATAATACTATGACTTCTTTGCTAAAATCAGATGAAAATTGGTTGATAAATAATTTTATAAAAATCTTTAATAAATAGTAACATGACTATCACGGTCATGGTTTTTTGGAGTTTTTGGGGTCAAGCAGTAATTTTCTCATAGATAGAGAATTACTGCTTTTTTTTACATCAAAAAAAGAAACGTTGGTACGTTCCCTTTTTAAAATGACTTCTCAATATTCTTTTTCTTATTCCACGGTGCGGTGGTTTGGCGAGACATATCATACAAAAAATATATGACTATCGCCAAAAAAATCAGGAAAATGATGCGAAAAAGGCTTCGATTTCGATTATTTGAACTATTATTTTGTGACATGATAAATACTTTTTTCTGAACTCTTTTAAAACACTACTTCGACTAAAAGAGTTTTGGATATTTTATGAATGAGTGATATTTTGTGGCGAATGATAACCCAAAAACTTAGCCATTTTGCTTGATACCTCAGCCCATTTGATGTCATCAAACTCCAAAATCACTACGCTTGCTTTATCCATTGAGCCACCAATATCTGCACGAGTAAGATACTCAGCAAAAAAAGTAATATCAGGATTATGACCAAAAACGGCCACGAAGCTAACCGATTCGTCTAATTGATTGACAGCGGCCAAATAACTGCGTGGACCACCGCCATAAATGGCATCATCAATTACAATGGCATCGGCATCGTAGTGTAGTTGTTCAGCAAAAATCTTTGCGGTGGCTTTTGCACGTTCGGCGGCACTACTCACAATAAGGTCGAACTTAATGCCCTTCGCTTCTAAAAACTTACCCATACGAGCCGACTCAATGATGCCCGTCGAGGTTAGTTCACGGTCAAAATCACGAAACATTGGAGTGTTTCCGCCATCTTCAGCAGTAGCATGACGAATTAAGTAAAGGGTTTTGTTCATATTTTCGATGGTTTTGGCACGAATATACAAGCATTGCTGAAAAAAAACTTAATTTTTACTGAAATTTTATTGAACTTACTTTCAAAACTTTCATCCCAAAAACTAAATTATTGAATACCAATACTATATGTTTTTTTTCATCACTACCGCTGATGCCGGGCATACTGATGAAAATTGTTGGCTATGCTGAATTTCAAGCGGAACATTCATTCGTTCAACCACTTCATAATTACACTTTTGTTCAAAAAATTCTTTTGCACTTGTTGTTAAAAGGTAAAGTTGTTTGATATGCTGGGTTTTGGCATAAGCTTCCAGCTCTTGGGCTATCAACTGCCCATACCCTTTTCCTTTTTGATTTTGAAGTACGCTAACCGAACGTAATAGCCCAAACTTATCTTTTATTTCTAAGCCTGCTGTTGCTATCACTTGTTCGTTTGCTTCTAAAAAAAATAATTCGACGCCTTCATCAATATCATTCGTTGGCAAATTTGCGGCTGTCAGGAGAGCCAAAACTTCCGAAACTTTTTCGGAAGTTACTTTTTTTAATAGGACATTCATTATTAGTAATCTAAGAATAAGTACATTATCAAGAATCTCTCATTCTACAATAATGCAATGAATATTTTATACTCCATAAAGAAATTATAAAAAGTTTATCTTTGTTGTTTCAAAATCAAAAAATAGTCAATAGTCGAAAAGTCCACAGTAAGGCAATTAACTAATAAACAGTTATTTAGCTGTATGCAAAATTGTTGATTATATTTATCCAATTACCTAAAAGCCAAGCTAAAAGCACTTCTAACATCAATTTTATGCTCATTTATAACCCAAAAGATTGGTGGAAACTTATTTTTTATTTCCACAAAGCCGATACATTCCGTAAACTTTTACCTGCTATGCTGGGCGTAATGGCCTATACGGCATTCATATCGTATCTCGAAAATGATATTTTTCATTTTTTACCTCTTAAAAATCCACTGGCTATACACTCTTTGGTAGGTTTTGTGCTTTCACTTTTATTAGTTTTCCGAACCAATAGTTCGTATGACCGCTGGTGGGAAGGCCGCAAGATTTGGGGAGGTTTCACAAATAATTCTCGAAATTTAGCCTTAAAACTTAGTGCAATACTACCAGAAGGACATGACAGTAAAGAAATTTTTAGAGTTTTGATTGGAAACTACATTCATGCCGTAAAAGACCACCTCCGAGGAAATGTCAATCATAAACATTTAGAGTATATAGCCAACTATGATGAAGCTTTTTACGTAAATTATAAACACACCCCCAACCGAATTGGACAAGCCATTTATTTGGAAATCAATCGTTTGTATAAATCTGGTGTTATCAATGCCGAGCAATTATTGATTTTGAATAATGAATTAAGCTCGTTTACCGACAATTTAGGGGCTTGTGAGCGAATCCGCAATACGCCTATTCCGTCGTCTTATAATATTTTTATCAAAAAAATGATATTTTTGTATGTCTTTACGATGCCGTTTGGTTTTGTATTAGAATTTAAACATTGGGCAGCACCAATCGTTACGCTTATATTCTATGCGTTTGCAGGCATAGAAATGATTGCCGAAGAAATTGAAGACCCATTTGGTACTGATAATAATGATTTACAGCTTGACTCTATTGTTAAGAATGTAAAAGGAAATTTAGTCGAAATATTTCGTTCCTAAAAATTCATTCATTTTATCAATAACAAAAACATTTATCGCAACCTATCGTTTATAACTTACGTCATTATAATCAACAAATATTAAAATCATGAAGGCCAAATTAAGTAAGTTTTTATTGTCAATTTTGGTTATTGGGGCTATTTCTTGTAAAAAAGATACATTAGAACCTACCACTACAACGACAGGTACAACAACTAACACAACTACCAGCCCCAATGCAGCTGCTAATAGTTGGGTTTATGACCAGCTCAAAGAATGGTATTTATGGTCAGATAAATTACCCGCTAAAGATAAAACTGACCTAACACTTGTAACAGGTAAAGACGGTGAAGATGATATTAAGAAGTATTATTTTTATTCTCTTTTGTATGATTATCCTAACACCGACCGTTTTTCGTGGATTCGTGAAAACATCACCGACCTAACAAACTCATTGAGTGGTGTAAGTACCTCATTTGGTTTTTCTCGCACAGCAGTTTATCTTGATAATACTCAGACTAACGTAGTATTTTTTATTTCTAATGTTATTACTAACAGTCCAGCCGACAAAGCAGGTCTGAAACGTGGCGATATTGTTTTGACCGTAAATGGTACACAAATAAACGGCACAAATTACGCAACATTGATTAGTAGTAACGAAACAGCTACTTTTGGTCTTGCTGAATACAAAAACGGTACTTATGTTTTATCGGGAAAAACGGTTACAGCAACCAAAGCGGTTGTACAAAACGACCCAGTGCAGTATTGGAAAGTAATCGAAAAAGGCAATAAAAAAATCGGTTATTTGCTCTACACGCAGTTTTTGGGTGCTTATGACGATAAACTTAAACAAGTTTTTGCTGAGTTTAAAACCAAAGGTGTAAACGAATTAGTGCTTGATTTGAGACTCAATGGCGGTGGTTTGATTTCATCGGCCGATTTGCTTTCATCATTGATTGTAAAGAATCCGAGTGCTAATAATGTAATTCACCAAGATGAATGGAATGCAAATGTGAAAGCTAAGTATCCAACGGTTTCAAATCCAACGAAGTTTACGGTTCAAACTAATAACCTCAATCTCGACCGCTTAGTAGTGCTTACTTCAAACGGCACAGCCTCAGCCAGTGAGCTGGTTATCAACAGTTTACGCCCATACATGGATGTGGTGATTGTTGGACAAAACACTTACGGTAAAAATGTAGGTTCTATAACCATCAAAGACGACCAAACCCCTGCTCGTTGGGCTTGGGGTATGCAACCAATTGTGTTGCGTACTGTAAATTCAAAAGGAGAATCGGCTTATGGCACAAAAACAGGCTTTACGCCTAACTATACGGTATCTGATAATGTATATCCGTTCAAGCCTTGGGGCGATGAAAGCGAAACATTATTGAAGAAGGCTTTAGAAGTAATTACAGGTGTGGTTATTCCGGCCGAAGCGTCAGCATCTACCAATCGTTCGTATCGAACAATTGATAAAGCGGCAATACTTGAAGAAAACATATCTGATAACCCTGCCGATAATCGGAAGGATATGTTTGCAACTTTGCCTAAGTCAAAATAAGAGTTAAAGAGATTGAAGCTGCCCAAAGGCAGCTTCTTTTTTGTTTACCTAAGCACAGTCACGATTCCACGATAAGTCTTAAACTTGGTTTTGATAACATACGAATAAGAGGCAGCATCAATTCCCGAGGCGTCCCAAGCAGTTGAATAACCTTTTGAGTAGAAAATAGTATTACCCCAACGATTGAAAACTTCTACTGTAGCATCTGTATAAAAACTTAGGTTTTCGAGTTTCCAAGTATCGTTTAATCCATCATTATCGGGTGAAAAAGCATTAGGAATATAAATAGCAGGCAACACATTAATCGTTACGCTTGCTGTTGAAGGACAACCCGAATCGTTATTAGCTGTGAGGGTATATTTGGTCGTTTCTAAAGGCCGTGCGATTGGCTGTTGAATCGTGGCATCGGATAAATCGTTAGCGGGAGTCCAACTAAAATAGAGAGCATTAGTACTATTGGCCTTGAGTTTTACTGCTTCACCAGCCAAAATGGTTGTGTCACTGCCCGCACTAAGACTTATTTTATCTGCATCGCCAACTCCAGCTATTTTTTGGACACTTGATGTAATCACGCACCCATTTTTTGTGATTTTTACTGTATAATTACCACTTTTCTTTACTTCAAGCGTATTTTTTGTTTCGTTCAATAAATCATTTCCGTTTTCTTGCCATTGATATTGAGCAGATACATCGCTTTTGACTGAAATAGTTGTTGGTAAAAGCATACAATCACTTCCTGCAAAAGCAATCTTATTATCGGGTATGCCTTTCACATTGATTTTCAAAGCCTTTCTGGCACTGTACGCATCACAAGGGTTTGTTACAGACTCCAATAACTTAACTGTAACATTGGGCTGAGAATCTGTGTTTTGTTTTGGCGGAGAATACTTAAAAACTGGACTACTACTTGGCGAACCTTGTGGTTTATCATCGACATACCATTGATAATAATAATTACCACTAATGGTAGGAGCGGCCGTAAAAACTACCTCATTGCCAGCACATGGGTTAATATCATCGACACTCAGATTCACTAATGTTTGTGGTACTTGATTCCCTCCATAAGCGTTTCCACCCGCTCCAAACACTGATATACTATTACCAGGGTTTATACCCAGCGAATTAGGAAATAAAAATGGGTCATTCTGATTATTGAAGTTGTAAACTCGGCCTGCACATTGGCTTGTGCGTTTGAATGTAAAAAGAACTATTTCTTGATTTGCGATAATATCGAATTTCACTGGAGGCGAAACCGAATTATTGAAACTAAAAAACAAATAGTCGTAATCAGGGTTTTCGGCGGGAGCATCGGCTCTACCCGAAAAAAGCCATTTCATATTCGAAATTGGCGAACTAATATTTGATAGTTGAAAATAATTATTGCCACTTCCGTGTGGCACTACGAGTGTAATCTGTGAAGAACCAATGTACGAACCACTACCCGTAAAACTTCTATCCGAAACCATCGAAACTTTATAGGTCACGCCATCGGGTTCTAAGGTCGTTTTTATGGTTATTTGCGAAAATGCTATTTTAGGCAAGCATGCCAAAGCAGCAATCATCCAAAAAAAACGCAAAAATCTCATGGCACAAACAAGTGTTTTTTATGAAAAAATGATTCGGTGGTATCATTCATTCACATTTTTATTAGGAAAAGCATTATAGACCAAGACTATTGATAATCAAGGTATTATTAATGTTTTTATAGCAAAAACCTCACCAAAACAAGAAGAGGTGTTCATGAAATTTTATTCACGAGCACCTCTATCTCCTACTTTTTGTTTGGTTACGTATGCATCTTATTTCACGACCATCAGCTTTTGAGCCGAACCGATGCGTAAACCATCTTTTTCGATATGAACCAAATAACTGCCTTCGGTCAAATCTTCGAGAGATAAATCAATGCTAAACTCTCCTGCTCCCATTTTTACTTTCTTGCGTACAAGTTCTCGTGAACTTCTCGAATCTATGATTGTTAAGAATAAATCCCCGGCCGTTTCGTCCAACAGGTTTTCATAAACTACTGTCGTTCTATCAACCGCTGGGTTAGGGAATACCTTCTGAATACGAAGTTTCTTGGCTACTTCCTCAGGATTCATCAACGAACCGGCATTGCCCGAATAAGCATTTCTGTGTCCAAAACCTAAAACACTGATATGATTTTTTACGTTGAACTCCGCTCCGTGAGTTTTGATTAGTTCATCATTACTATTATCTATCAACTCTACATTGGCATCGAGCTGCTCTCCTGCATTTTGAAAAGAAAACAACTCCACTTCTTGACCTTCGGTAAATGTGAAGGCTTTCGTCCCAACGTTTTTCAAGTTGATTGATACATAATCGTAATCCCCCGCTCCATCGGGTGACTTCATGGCAGCTCCCGTTTGCCACTCGGCCTCTTGGTTTGCCGACTTCAAGTTATTCAAGATAAATGCTTTATCCGACTTCACTCGAAGCGTCACTTGGGCCGTTCCAATAGTATTTTTTGCTCCTTTCAAGGTTTGTTCTGGCAACATACTCACCACATACGTCTTTAGGTCGTCTTTGCGAGTAATTTTAAACTTAACCTGAGCTTGAGCGTTTATCGCTGCTCCTGCCAATAAAGCAACTAATGCCAATTTTGATAGTTTTTTCATTGTATTATTTGCGGTTCGTCGCCACGAGTTTAATGTTATTTTTTTAGCCCTACCCCTGCCCTCCCCATCGGGGAGGCAGAAGTAGTAGAGTATTCTTTATTAAATTGTTTGTTATACTAATCAACCGCATCGGCGGTCCGACAGTAACTAATCAACAACTAAGGTATCTGTTGCCAGATAATATAGTTGGCCAAGAAACCTGGGTTCTCTGAGTGCATCAATACATTGAAGAAGATAATATCTACTTCATTATCAGGCCCTTGGAAAACAGTCTTACCGTCCATATTCACATCTGACTGACTGTAGCCTTTGTAAATAAAGTTCGATATAACCTGCGTATTCAATGGGTCGCTGATGATGGTGAAGAATATCATATCAACATCATTGTTTGGTCCTTGGAAGATAACTTGGTTGTTGAATGCCGCATTACCCGCCCAAAGCATCGCTTTACTACCCGATACAAACTGAGGGTAATTGCTCGACGTTACACCCGTTAGCTTATAGGCTGGTTGGGCCGAGTTGGTCAAATCTACCGTTGCCGTGGTTGTTCCCAAAGTCACTGGATTGGCACTCATGGCTCCCAAATGATTACGGTGACGAATAGACACATAGTAACTACCCACTGGAATACCCGTGAATTGTAGTGGAGAAGTTCCATCGGCTGGACTTACCACATCGCCATCACGTTGTATCAAACCTGCTTTGGTTGCCACAATCAGACTTGGATTAGCTGCACTTCGCAACTCAATCAATACCCAGTCAACGATGGCGTTGGTGCCACCTACCGACAAAATAGTCGATGTAGTTGTCTCGGTGCCACTTCCTACTTGGGTAAAGCCCGCCAATAAACTGTAAGGATTCGACAATGGAATCAGGTTTTTAACCCTCAAACTATCGTGCATCATGCCCGCCGAAGCAACGTAAGGCCCTTGTAAAATGGCTTTTACCGCCACATTGAAGTTGAGCTGTTGGTTGATGATGATTGGGCCAGTTGGGCTAATCGAACAACCAATACACGGTGCCGAACCTTTGATGGTTAGGGTCATACCACCACCCGAAATATAGGCTTGGTGATAAATCGTTCCTGTAAGCGTCGGATTCACCGTCAAACTATAAGAGGCAGAAGCATTGCTTGACAATACGCCACTATAAGTAGCCACGATGATATCGTTGCCTTGGGCATCTACCCCTACTTTATTGATTGTCCAGCCAAGACCCGTTCCTGAAACGAATTTCAAGCCGTATCTTAATGTATCTCTTACCGTGATGGTGCCAGTTGTTGATGCCAACAGGCTACTATTATATGCCAAGTAGTTCAATGTAAATGGCGTATTTTGGTAGTAAGTAAGCGATTGGTTGTAGCTCAATACCAAATTAAGGTTTGGAATCGTATTCGGATTCACAATCACTGGTACACTGACATTCAAAGTATAGAAGTTATTGATAACATTCAACTCCCCTACAATCGTATTGACATTCACCACCAAATTCAACAATGAACCTACGGCACTATTGCTTGGCATAAGCTGAACCGTAAAGGCACTTGTTCCACCCGAAACCAAACCACTGGTATTAGGGTTTGTACAGGTTACTACCTGCCCAGCTACATTACACGTCCACGCTCCACTCGTGAAGCTCGACGTTGCAATACTAAAGTTGGCAGGTAATGTAAACGAAGCCGTTAATTGTCCGTTGGCCGTTGCACTACCGATGTTCTGAACCGTCACCGTGATTGTCGAACTCTGACCGGCCGTCAAGGCTGGTGATGGTTGCGACACTTGAACGGTCAAGTCCGGTGCCGATGAGCCTACAATCGCTGGATTGATGACATAAATAAAGGTATTGTTATTGGTGATTATTTCACCCACTACTTGATTAACATTGATAGTAATCGAAGGTGTTGTACCTATTAAAGTAGTACTTGGAATAATCGGCAACAAGAAAATATTCGTTCCGCCTGCTGCTAAACCTGTAGTGTTCGGGTGTGTACATGTCATGGTCTGACCACTCATCGTACACGTCCATCCACCTTGGCTAAACGAGGTCGGTGCTGATATACCCGCTGGTAAAGTAACATTAATCGTCAATTGGCCAGTGGCACTCAACGAACCTACATTCGAGATGAATACCGGAATATAGTTGGTTTGTCCAGCAGCAATTGGTGCCAGAATAGTTCCTACATTCACTGTAATGTTTGGTGCTGGTGCTGACGCAATCGGCGATGTAAACGTGTAAATATAAGGAACTGTTCCTCCGTTGATGTAAATATTGATTGGACCTGGAGTAGTTCCGGCCGTACCAGCATTTGGCGTCATTGGAAGGATGATATTCAATATTGAATTCGGTTGTAAACCACCCGTATTCGGATTCGTACAGTTCAAAGTCTGTCCGATTAAGTTACATGTCCAACCATTACTTGTAAACGACGAAGGTACCGAAACACCACTCGGCAATACAATGTTGGTAACCAATGTTCCCGTTTGGATGATTGTACCAGTATTGATGTAGTTGATTGTCAGATTTGAGGTCTGACCAACTGTCAACGATGGAATAATCGCATTGATGTTTACTGTAATGTTAGGTACTGAATTGCCTAATACTGGATTCGACGAAATAAAGTAGAATACATTATCTACCGTTGCTATTTCGTTTGGTACTTGGCCAATATTGAAGACAAACATCGATGGAACATTCCCTACCAAAACTGTTGCAGGAATGACTGGCACTTGAATGTTCAGAATATTGGCTGGTGCGAAACCAGTAGTATTCGGATGAGTCAATGTAACGGTTTGTCCGTTAGTTGTACCCGTCCAACCATTCGATGAGAATGAACTTGGAGCCGAGAAACCACTTGGTAAGGTAATCGTAGTGGTCAAAGTTCCAGTGGCTGATACCACACCCGTATTCACTACATAGACATTAAAAGTAGAGATTTGACCCGCTACAAAATTATTGTTCAATACCGCATAAATTGTCAAGTTGGGCACTCCTGTCGTTGTTACACTCATACTGGTTGACAAGACCGCCGTATTATTAAAGGCATTCGACTCATTGGCTACTGTGCTTACAATACCCACAAAGGTTGGCTGCGTATTAATAATCGTCGAACTTGGCGTCAGCGTCACCGCAAAGTTCGTTGTACCGCCCGAAGCTAAACCAGTTGTATTTGGATGGTTTGCCGTCAGGATTCCTCCATTGACCGTCAAAGTCCAACCATTCGATGTTCCCGAAGAAGCAGTCACTCCATTCGGAATCGACATCGTTACGGTCAACTGACCAGTCGCTGCTCCTAATCCAAGATTCGATACCACTACATTCATCGTAGAATTTTGTCCTACTACTAAATTACTTTGTGGTTGGTTCAAGCTAATAGTCAAATCTGGTACCAATGGAGCTCCTACTGGACTGATAATAACCAAAGTAGCACTATTATTAGTCGTATTTGATTCTCCACTGAATGGCAATACATTCACTGTAATCGTTGGCGTTGTACCGACAAGGATTGTTTGTGGGGTTACAATCAAGTTAAGCAGAATGTTACCACCCACTGGGATACCCGATGTATTGGGGTTAGTACAAGTAACTGTTTGTCCACTGGTCGTACAAGTCCAGCTTCCACTTGTAAAGGTGGTTGGCATCGTAATACCTACTGGTAATACAATACTCGTAGTCAAAGCCGTGGTAATGGCCGTTCCGCCAATATTGTTGACCGTAATCACGATTGTCGAAGCCTGACCTGCGATTAAAACTGGGCTTGGTTGCGAAATCGTTACGGTTGCATCGGGTGATGGTTGGACAAATACACCAGTGATGCCGTTGGCACAAGTATTACAAGGTGCCGATGGTTTGGCTACTGTCGAACTGGCTCCACCACCACTAATATAAGCAATATTACTGGCTGTTACGGCCAATGTAGGATTCACTCGTACAGTAAACATACTGAAGTTACCGCCATTAGCTAAGTGAGTAGCAGTAGTTGTACACTGTACAATGTCATTGTTTTGGGCATCAACACCCAACTTCGCACAAGTCCAATTACTGCTTGATGACGTCACGAATTTTAAACCGTTACGAAGCGTATCTTTCACAGTAATTGTACCTGATGAATTTGAACCTCCAACATTGCTCACCGTAAAGGTAAAATCAAAAGGAGTGCCTTGTAAAGCCAACGGTGTCGCTGTTTTCACCAGTTTCAAGTTGGGTTCAGAAATTAACTGACCCGTTCCCGTTGTTGAATTATCATTCAAATTGCTTTCACCCGAAATCGCTGTTACGTTCGCTACAATCGTTACGATTTGACCATTCGTTGCATTGGCTGGAGTAGTCACTGGAATCGTAATCGTTGAACTCGCACTCGGAGCTAAGCCACTGCTATTTGGATTCGTACAAGTAATCACCTGACCAAGCGTTGTGCATGACCATGCTCCACTACTGAAGGTAGCGGGTGCCGTTGCCCCTCCTGGAAGCGTAATGGTGCTTGTCAATGCTCCAGTAGCATTCACACTGCCACTGTTTACCACATTTACTACTACATTCGATGCTTGTCCAGCATAGAGCGTAAACGCTGGCATATTGATAGAAAGATTCGGTGCCGTAACGGCAGCAGCGGTAATCAAGGTAGCCGTATTATTGCTCGTACTTGATTCTGTTCCTGCCAAAGCAACCACAAAGTTGAAAGTCAGAATCTGACCAGCCACTGTACTGGCGGGTACTACTGGAATACCTACCGAAATACTTGAATTTTGCGTCAAGCCACTGGTGTTTGGATGCGTGCATGTTACTGTTTGTCCAACAGTCGTGCATGACCATCCACTTACACTAAAGCTGTTAGATGGTGTACTAACACCCGTGGGAAGTGTTACTGTTAAAGTAATTTGTCCACTCGTAGTGTTTGAAAGGTTTGTCACAGTCACATTGATACTTGAGGTTTGACCAACCGACAAGCCCGGTACTGGTTGAGCAGCCGAAACTGTCAAATCAGCGGGCAATGTACATGGTAAAGCACAAGTATAATTACATTTCCACGCATTGGCCGTGCCATTGCCCAAAATTGTCATCTGATTACCAGGATTTAAACTCTGGAAGCCTGCTTGGAATGGGTCGGTGGTTTCCCACAGACCAACTGTACCACTACAGGTATTCAAATTCTGGAAACTAAACAATGGGTATTCTACATTCGCCACAATATCAAATAATGCTGGGCTGGATGCTTGGCTGAAACCAAAGAAAATATAATCGTTGTTTGGGTCAATCGAAGGGGCATCTACTCGGCTACTTGTGTTCGTAGTCCAGTTCATGCTGCCAGTTGCAGTAAAGCTCGAAATATTGCTTGGTAAGAAACGGTTTCCGCCAGTACCATGTGGTACTTTAAGCGTAACCTGAGCCGTTCCGATACGGGCCGCTCCACCAGTAAAGGTGTTGGCTGACTTCATGTAAACTGTATATGTCTTGCCATCAGCTCCTAATTTGACGCCATATCTTACCCCAATACCGCAATCTCCTGCTGTACATGGTTGGCTACCACTATTAGTAATCGTGATTGGAGTTCCTGCTACGTTCGCATTTCCTCCCGAAATACCATTACCCGATAACACACCCGTTGGGGTAAATACCAATGGTTGGGTAGCTACATATTGAATATCTAATGGAACTGATGCTCCATTGGATAGTGAAATCGGATTCGTACAAGTCAATGCTTGGCCAGTTTGTGTACAAGTCCAACCACTATTGACTGACGAGAAATTAACGCCAGTTGGGAATGTAGTGGTGTAAGTCAATGGGCCAGTTGCTGGTACAGTACCAATATTCCCAATCACTACTGATTGCGTAAATGGTACATTGGTTGTAGCAGTAGCTGGATTGGATACTGAACTTACTACAATATTGGGCTGTCCTATATTAACTGGAGAAATCACTGTATTGACCAATGAACTGAAAGAGGTATTGGCTCCGCCACCAGTGGTATAACCAAAAGCACTCATTGTTCCAGTTATCGTCGGATTAACCGAAATACTTAAAGAACTACTTGAACCATTGGCTATTGGATTAGGGTTCGTACAAGTCACAAATGTGGTTTGTGGAACACAAGTCCAGCCCGTACCAGTTACCGATACGTAATTCACGCCAGTCGGCAGTGCCAATGTAAAGGTGGTTGTACCAACGGTTGGACCAGTACCAGTATTAGCAATCGTTGCTGAATAATTGTAAGGTACATTTTGTGTCCCAGTTGATGGGGCAGTCAATGTTAGACCCAAAATTGGATTAACGGCCGAAGGATTCACTGTAATTGGATAAGGCGTAGCTGTTACTGGATTAGTCAAACCGCCACCATTGACAGTCGGAGTGATATTAATTGTACCAGTCTGCGTCGGTGTAAAGGTCAAACCCAAGGTACTTGTACCACCATTAGCAGCCAATGTATTAGGATTGGTACAAACAACATTACTACTCACTTGAGTACAAGTCCAGCCCGTACCAGTTGAACCCGTAAAGGTGGTTCCAGCAGGAATAGGAGTTGTTACTGTCAACTGAGAAGTGGTTGGGCCGGTTCCCGTATTGGTCAAATTGACATTCAACGTCACTGGTGTTCCTACTGTCGTTGATGTTGGGCCTGTAACACTTACAGTCACATTCGGTGAAGCTACTGCTGGACAAGCAGCGGCTGAACCATAGTTACCGCACCATTTATTGCCAGGGCCTGCTCCATTGATGGAAATTTGATTACCAACATTGAAGTTGAGAGCATTGGGTACTTGGAAAGCATCGGTTGTTGCCCACAAATTTAATGGTCCATAACAAGTACCCGTGTTTTTGAAAGTAAACAACGGAATTTCAACGCCTGCATTCAAATCAAACACCGTCGAACTGGCCGCTTGGCTGAAACTAAAGACTGCATAGAAATAGTTAGGCTGAGAAACTTGCTGAGAAGTATTCGTTGACCAACCCATGCTATTGAAGCTCGTTAAGTTGGTAATCGTTGGTGTCACGCCACCCGATGGCAAAGGAAACACCACCGTTACTTGAGCCGTTCCGATGGTTGCCGCCGTCCCTGTGAAGGTAGTATTCGGACGCATCCATACTTTATAAGAACCATCCGCCTCAGTTGTGATTTTATATTCTACTAAACATGTTGGTGTGGTAGCATTCACCGTATAATTCACTGGCGTTGATGTCGATGGGGTTACATCTCCACCACCCGATACGGTTGATGAAATACTGCTTGTTCCTGTCTGTGTAGGTGTAAATGTAAGGCTATATGGGCTGCTTCCCGCTACTGCAATCGAGTTTGGATTTGTACATACTACATTACTTGATACTTGCGAACATGTCCACCCCGTACCAGACGAGCTGACGTAAGTCAAACCCGCAGGAATTGGTGTGGTTACGGTGGTTGTGCCAGTACTCGGAGCAGTACCAATATTACTTACGTTTACATTAAAAACAGCGGGTGTGTTTTGGGTAATAATTGCCGGTGGGGTCATACTCACAACCAAATCGGGAGCTAACGGAGCATTAACTGTATAGTTAACAGGTGTCGATGTCGATGGAGTTGAATCTCCACCGCCTGAAACTGTTGAAGAGAGGCTACCCGTTCCTGTTTGTGTTGGAGTGAATGTCAAACTGTAAGGACTATTACCTGCTACTGCAATCGAATTCGGGTTCGTACAAACTACATCGCTTGATACCAGTGAGCAAGTCCACCCTGTACCAGATGCACTTGTGTAGGTCATGCCACTTGGAATCGGTGTTGTAACAGTCGTTGTACCGCTACTGGCTGCCGTACCTACATTACTTACATTGATATTAAATACCGCTGGCGAATTCTGTGTTAATGTGGCAGGCGGCGTTACTGTTACTATCAAATTAGGTGTTAATGGTACACCCACCGAATAATTCGCTGGACTTGAAGTAGATGGGGTCGCATCTCCCCCACCCGATACGGTGCTTGAGATACTGCCCGTTCCCGTTTGAGTGGGTGTGAGTGTAATACTAAATGGACTGCTACCAGATGCTGGAATAGAATTTGGATTCGTACAAACTACATCACTTGATACTTGCGAGCAAGTCCAACCAGTACCCGCCGAACCTGTATAGGTCATTCCGGCTGGAATCGGTGTGGTTACTGTAGTTGTTCCCGAAGAAGGGCCAGTACCGATATTACTTACATTTACATTAAATACCGCTGGTGAATTTTGGGTCAATGAGGCTGGTGGCGTAATTGTCACAACCAAGTCTGGATTCGTGGGCGGAGCATTACACGCCACTGGACTTGTGCCGTAATTACTATTCCACTTATTACCAAAACCCGCACCAAAGATGGTTATCTGATTACCAACATTAAAGTTCTCATTATTCGGTACTTGAAGTGGGTCGCTTGAAGTCCAAAGAGCCACTGGCCCAATACAATTATTACTGTTTTTAAAACTGAATAAAAGTATATCTTGGTTGGCTGCAATATCAAAAAGTACATTACCTGGTTGAGTAAAACCAAACACGATATAATCTGAGTTGGTTGGCGTACCACTAACCGATGGATTATTCAAACGAGTTTGAGCACTCGTTGACCATGACATACTATTATTGCCGCTCAAATTACTGACTGTAAACTGGTTCTGCCCGGTACCGGTGGGTACTACCAAAGTAACTTGGGCGGTACCGATACGTGCATTCGTACTGGTATAAGCTGTAATTGACTTCATCCAAACCTTGTAGGTTCCGTCGGACTCAAGTGTCAATTTATATTGCACTGGTTGGGTGGAAGTCTGTGCAAAACTCTGAAAAGCTAAAGCTATCAGAAACTGCACGTATAGGAGTATATGTTTCCTTTTCATGAACTTATTATTAAAGAAAATGACAAAATGATTTTCGAAAATGACCCTTTCATCGCTTCTCTCTCATTCAGCAGAGAGAGAAGCATGAAAGTGGTCTCTTTTATGGCAATTGCTGCCAAATGATATAGTTCAAGAATTGACTTGTATTACTTGGATGAGTCAGTACCTCGAAGAAAATTAAATCAACTTCGTTGTTAGGTCCTTGGAAGATTACTCGTCCATCCATATCTACGTCAGCGTTGTCATAGACACTGTTACGAATAAAGTTGGTGAAACTACTTACATTCGTAGGGTCGGTCATTACACTAAAGAAGATAGCATCTACATCATTATCAGGTCCTTGGAAAATCACTTTATCGTCACGATAAGCATTACCAGCCCATAGCATATTCTTACCGCTATCAGTTACTTGAGGGCTTGTATTGCGTTTCAAGTTACCTGTTGGGTAAACATAGTTGGCGACACTTGTACTGGTGAAGTCAACCACTGGAGTGGTAGCAGAAATAGCTACTGGACTCGCTGTCATGACCCCTAAGTGGTTACGGTGACGTACCGAAATGTAATAGTTACCAGCAGTAAGGTTATTGAACGAAACTGCCGATGTACCATTCACATCAACAATATCGCCATCACGTTGAATCAAGGCCGAACGAGTGGCTACTACCGTTGATGGTGTTGTTGAGTTACGAAGTTCAACCATTACCCAGTCAACAATCGCATCATTGCCCGTGGCAGTCAATACCGATGGTGCTACCGTTTCTGTACCTCCACCATTGACGTGCGTATAACCGTTGGTAGTAGTATAAGGCTGAGACGCAGGAATCAAACCTTTCACACGTAAATCATCACGCATTAAGCCACCTGTTCCGTTTACGGCTGCACCTTGTAAGAAGGCCTTCACACTAACTTTCAAAGATGGTGAGCTGATAGGCGTTGGTACTACCACTACACTTATGTTATTAGTGAGTACAGTCTCGCCAGTAACTGCTGTAACCGAACCATTTAAGATAACCGACTGACCAGCAGTGTTGGCATTTGGAGTCAATTGAATATTAAATGTAGTTGTTGCCGCTTGAGCTAAACCTGTTGCATTTGGATTTGCACAAGTAAGAATCGCACCCGAAGCATTACATGTCCAACCATTTCCTGCACTGTACGATAATGGGCTGGTAGTATTATTCGGAATATTGAATGTCACTACTAATTGTCCACTCGCCGATGCAGTACCTACGTTTGTTACAGTTACTGGAATCGTAGAAGATACATTTTCTATCAATACTGGTGTTGGTGTGCCAAATACTATTATCAAATCAGGGTGTGTACCTGATTGAATTGGAGCAGTTGGCGTCATCGTACCTGTATTGTTAGCAGTTGTTGTTTCTGTCGGCACTGGAGTTGTTGTTCCTGTTACCGAAGGCGTTGTTCCTGCTGTTCCTACCGCTGGTGTAATCGGAATATTAAATGACGTACTCGCTGTCGGTGCTAATCCAGTTGTGTTTGGTGTTGTACAAGTCACTGTTTGACCAGATGTTGTACAAGTCCATCCACCATTCGAGAATGATGCTGGGGCTGTCAAGCCATTGGCCAATGTAGTTGTAAACGTCAATGGACCTGTGGCTGGTGCTGTACCTACACTTGTTACTATTACAGGAATCAACGATGTTACACCTTCTGTCAATGCTGGACTTGGTTGACCAATTGTTGTAACCAAATCTGGACGTAAAACTGCAGCGATTGGCGTTGTAGGTATCATCGAGCCAGAGTTATTACCTGTTGCGGTTTCGTTAGGTGATGGGCTGGTTGTTCCACCTATTGTTGGAGTTGTACCTGCTGTGCCTACCGCTGGCGTTATCGGAATATTAAACGTTGTACTCGCTGTCGGTGCCAATCCAGTTGTATTTGGCGTTGTACAAGTCACCGTTTGACCAGATGTTGTACAAGTCCATCCGCCATTTGAGAATGACGCTGGAGCTGTCAAGCCATTTGGTAATGTAGTTGTAAACGTCAATGGGCCTGTGGCTGTGGCTGTACCATTATTAGTCACAGTTACTGGAATTTGCGAAGTAACACCTTCAGTTAATACTGGCGATGGCTGACCGATTGTTGTTATCAAATCTGGGCGTAACATTGATACAATTGGTGCAGTTGGGGTCATCGTACCTGTATTATTTGGAGTTACTATCTCATTTAATACTGGCGATACGGTTCCTGTTACTGTTGGAGTTGTACCTGCTGAACCAGCTATTGAAGTAACTGGAATTTCAAAGGTCATACTTCCCGATGGTATCAATCCTGTTGCATTTGGTGTTGTACAAGTTACAGTTTGACTCGAAGTTGTACATGACCATCCATTATTTGAGAATGACGTTGGAGCTGTCAAACTATTTGGTAATGTAGTTGTAAATGTCAACGAGCCTGCGGCTGAAGCATTACCGACATTTGTTATTGTTACTGGAAGCAATGATGTGATTCCTTCTTGCAATGCTGGCAATGGTTGACCAATACTTACTAATAAATCAGGGCGAAGCATAGACACAATCGGTGCTGTTGGTGTCATCGTACCTGTATTATTTGCAGTTATTGCCTCAGTTGGTACTGGTGTTAATGTACCCGATATTGTCGGAGTTGTATTAGCCGTACCAACAGCGGACGTAACTGGAATATTAAACACTGTCGATGTTGAAGGTACTAAACCTGCCGTATTTCCATTGATACAAATTACTGTTTGACCAGTCGTCGAGCAAACCCAAGAACCATCCGTAAATGCAGCTGGGGCTGTCAAACCATTTGGTAATGTAGTAGTAAATGTCAATGGACCTGTTGCCGCTGCATTACCAATATTTGCTATTGTTACAGGAATCATCGATGTAATTCCTTCTTGTAATGCTGGCGTTGGATAGCCAATAGTTGTAACCAAATCTGGACGCAACATAGCTGCAATAGGAGCAGTTGGCACCATCGAACCTGTATTATTAGGTGTCGTTGTTTCGTTTGGTGCTGGTGCTACCGTACCCGTAATTGTTGGAGTACTACCTGCTGAACCTACTGCCGGTGTAATTGGAATATTAAATGTCGTACTTGCAGTCGGAGCTAATCCAGCTGTATTTGGAGTAGAACAACTTACTGTCTGACCAGAAGTCGAACAAGTCCATCCACCATTCGAGAATGACGCTGGTGCTGTCAAGCCATTAGCCAATGTCGTTGTAAATGTCAACGGGCCTGTTGCTGGAGCAGTTCCTACACTTGTTACTGTCACTGGAATATTCGAAATTACACCTTCTGTCAATGCTGGTGATGGTTGTCCAATTGTTGTAACTAAGTCTGGACGTGCCATTGGAGCAATCGGAGCAGTTGGCGTCATTGAACCTGTATTATTAGGTGTAGTAGTCTCTGTCGGAACAGGAATACTTGTACCAGTAATTGTCGGTGTTGTTCCTGCTGTACCAACTGCTGGTGTTACAGGAATATTAAACGTTGTTGTACCAGCAGGCGACAAGCCCAATGTATTTGGCGAAGAGCATGTTACAACTTGTCCTGAAGTACTACAAGTCCAAGGGCCATCAGTAAATGATGCTGGTGCTGTCAAGCCATTCGGCAATGTTGTAGTAAAGCTCAATGGGCCTATTGCAGGGGCTGTTCCTACGTTAGTAACAGTTACAGGAATATTTGACGTTACACCTTCTGTCAATGCTGGACTTGGCTGGCCAATTGTTGTAACTAAGTCTGGGCGTGCCAATGCCGATACTGGTGACGTTGGCGTCATTGTACCTGTATTGTTTGCCAAACCTGTTTCATTAGGAACTGGAGCAGTCGTACCAGTAATTGTTGGGGTTGTACCAACAGTCGTTGAAGCTGGTGTAATTGGAATATTAAATGTTGTATTTCCGGTTGGGCTAATACCTGCCGCATTAGGGTTTGTACAAGTTACAGTCTGACCTGAAGTTGCACATGTCCAAGGGCCGTCAGTAAACGATGTCGGAGCAGAATAGCCATTTGGCAACGTCGTTGTAAATGTCAACGGGCCTGTTGCTGGAGCTGTTCCAATATTCGTAATCGTTACTGGGATATTCGATGGAGTACCTTCTTTCAAAGCTGGGCTTGGCTGACCAATAGTTGTTACTAAATCTGGACGAGCCATTGCTGCAATCGGAGAAGTCGTAATCGAAGCAGTATTATTACCTACAACCGTTTCATTTGACAAAGGTGTGCTTGTTCCTGTGATTGATGGCGTTTGACCTGCCGAACCAACAATCGGTGTCACAGGAATATTAAACGTCGTTAATCCAGTCGGAACAAGACCTGTTGCATTTGGAGTCGTACAAGTAACGGTCTGACCCGATGTTGTACAAGTCCATCCACTATTCGAGAACGAAGCTGGTGCTGTCAAACTATTCGGTAATGTCGTTGTAAATGTCAACGGGCCATTACCATTAGCATTTCCTTGATTTGTTAATGTAACTGGAATATTTGAAGTTACACCTTCTGTCAATGTTGGTGATGGTTGGCCAATCGAAGCAACAATATCTGGTCTTGCGGCAGGTAAAATTGCTTGTGTTGGTGTCATGATACCAATATTGTTGGGATATGTCGTTTCGTTTACAACTGGGGCAGTTGAACCAATCAATGTTGGTAATGTACCTGCGGTTCCTGCTTGTGGTGTTACAGGAATATTGAAAGTAGTAAGACCTACAGGAGCTAAATCGCTCGTGTTCGGATTCGTACAACTTACTGTTTGTCCTGATGTAACACAAGTCCAACCATTCTGACCAAATGTAGCTGGTGCTGTTAATCCGTTTGGCAAATTAGTTGTAAATGTCAATGGTCCTGTGGCTGGAGCATTTCCAACGTTCGTTACCGTAACTGGAATATTCGATGTTACTCCTTCTTGCAATACTGGTGATGGTTGACCGATTGTAGTTACTAAATCTGGTCTTGCACCAATTTGAATTGCTGGAGAAATCGTAATAGAAGCTGTATTATTTCCCGTTACGTTTTCATTTGGCACTACATTTACTGAACCTACAATTGAAGGAGAAGTACCTGCTGTACCAGTTACTGGCGTAATCGGAATATTAAAGTTGCTAATAGCAGTTGGAGCTAAGCCCGAAGCATTAGGGTTTGTACAAGTTACTAACTGGCCAGAAGTAGTACAAGACCAAGTACCATTCGAGAATGTTGCTGGTGCTGTGATACCATTTGGTAAATTAGTTGTAAATGTCAGCACACCTGTTGCTGCCGACGTACCTTGATTGCTAATTGAAACAGGCAAGTTAGATTGAATTCCTTCAATCATATTTGGCGTTGCTTGCCCTAAAGTCACTGCTAAATCAGGTCTTAATCCCATTGCAATTGGAGCAGATGGAGTTAAGGCAGCGATGTTATTTGGCAAAGTAGTCTCATTCGGTACTGGAGAAACCGAACCTACGATGGTAGGTGTTGTTCCACCCGTACCCAAAGCTGGCGTCACTGGAATGTTAAACGTTGTTGTTGCTGCTGGAGCTAAATCTGTTGTATTCGGATTCGTACAGCTTACTGTTTGAATCGTTGTACTACACGACCATCCGTTGATTCCAAAAGTAGCTGGAGCAGTCAAACCTGTTGGCAATGTTGTTGTAAATGTCAACGGGCCTGTTGCTGGAGCATTTCCTTGGTTTGTTAATGTAACTGGGATATTCGATGTTACACCTTCTGTCAATGCTGGCGAAGGAGTACCAATCGTAGTTACAACATCTGGTCTTGCACCAATTTGTACAGGTCCAACTTGAGTTGTAGCTGTATTATTCGGCGTAGTTGTTTCGTTTGGCACTGGTGCTGTTGTACCAGTAATAATTGGCGAAGTACCTACCGTTCCGATAGCTGGCGTTACCGGAATATTAAACGTTGTCGTTGCTGCTGGAGCTAAACCTGTTGTATTTGGAGTCGTACAACTTACAACTTGTCCCAATGTCGAGCAAGTCCAACCACCGTTTGTAAATGATGCAGGAGCAGTCAAACCAGTTGGTAAAGTAGTTGTAAACGTCAACGGGCCTGTACCGGGAGCAGTCCCTTGGTTAGTCACCGTTACAGGAATATTTGAAGTTACACCTTCTGTCAATGCTGGCGAAGGAGTACCAATCGTAGTTACTAAGTCTGGGCGAGGCATCGGTAAAATATTCGATGCAGGCACCATAGTAGCTGTATTATTCGGAATCACATTTTCGGTTGGAACTGGAGCAATTGTACCAGATACTGGCAATGCCGAGCCTGCTGTTCCTACTGCTGGTGTAATCGGAATATTAAATGTTGTACTCGCCGCCGGAGCTAAACCTGTTGTATTCGGATTCGTACAAGTTACTGTCTGAGCAGAAGTCAAACAAGTCCAACCACCTTGGTTAAATAACGCTGGAGCTGTATAGCCATTTGGCAAATTAGTTGAGAATGTCAACGGGCCTGTACCTGAAGCATTACCATTATTAGCAATCGTCACAGGAATATTGCTTGCTTGTCCTTCAACTAATGGCGTAGAAGGCTGACCGATTGTAGTTACTAAATCTGGTCTTGGAAGCGGAGCAACAGCCACACTTGGCGTTACGGTTGCCGTATTATTTGGTGTTACGTTTTCGTTCAACACAGGAGAAACAGTACCCGAAATTGGAGTTGTTGTTCCTGCTGTTCCAACTGAAGGTGTAATCGGAATATTAAATGTAGTATTGGCTGTTGGAGCAATACCCGAAGCATTCGGATTTGAACACGAAACTGTTTGACCTGAAGTCATACATGTCCAACCATTTTGTGTAAATATCGCTGGAGCAGTGTAACCATTTGGCAATGCTGATGTAAAGGTCAATGCCCCCGTTGCTGGAGCATTTCCGATATTCGAGATTGTTACAGGAATATTAGATGCTGAACCTTCTTGCAATGATGGACTCGGTTGACCTAATGTAGTTACTAAATCAGGGCGAGGCATTGCTACAATAGGTGTAGCGATTGTTACAAGCGATGTGTTATTTGGTGTAACTTGTTCGTTTAATACAGGTGTAACCGTACCAACAACTGGAGGAGTTTGTCCTGCCGAACCAATTACTGGTGTAATCGGAATATTGAAGTTATAGTTAGCCGATGGAGCTAAACCTGTTGCATTCGGATTCGTACAGCTTACTGTTTGAAGAACAGTGATACAAGTCCAACCATTATCAAGGAATGTTGCTGGAGCCGAAAGGCTATTAGGCAAGGTAGTTGTGAATGTCAACTGGCCTGTTGCAGTAGATAAACCTTGATTAGAAACCGAAACTGGCAACTGAGATACTGCATTTTCAACCAAAGTAGTAGTTGGTTGACTAAGTACAGTTACAATATCTGGAAAACCTTGTTTCAAACAGTATTTTGGAGCAGGATTTGGCGTTACTACGCTACCACCCGCAACAACTACTGGTACTGAACCAACACCCACGGACCATGTTACTGGCAAAACAGAAGTTGTTGCAATAGCACTATTAGTGATGATTAGAGTGTAAGTTCCATCTAAAATACTTGGTACAACGTAACTTCCATCAGCCTGAACTGCTGCTGATTTGATTACAGTAGCACCTTGTATTAAGTTTACGAATAAACCACTCGGAATTGGAGAAGTGATTTCTGTACCATTTTGAATACAGTCTCCGGCAGTTCCACCACCAGCACCATTATCATTATATACACTTCCAGCTACTGCGGCTATACTCGAACCACAAACTGTAAAGTTTACTGGAGCCGAAATACCTACGCAGGCACTTGCAGTTACGGCTGAGATATTTCCACCAACTGTATATGGCTTAATATCGTAGATAATCGCAACTACATTATAATTACCCGCCGGTAAACCAATGAATGTCGGAACACTACTCTCTTGCAAAATAACACCAGTTGGCGTTAATAATAAGTATTTCTGTGTCATACCCGCTCCTACTGTACCACCAGTTGGCGTTACCGAAATTGTACCGTTGATACTATCGCAAGTTGGATTTTGACGAACGCAGAATGCTGGTAATGCTGTTGGAGTAGTCAACGCACTATTTGCTACTGTAATGTTTACACTTCCAGTTCCGCTGCTCAAACTAAAGTTTGTTGGCATCGCCGAAGTCGTAGCAGTTGCAGTATTGGAGATAATTAAAGTATAAGTACCATCTAAAATACCCGATAAAACATAACTACCATCAACATTTACAGCAGTAGAGTATTTCACTAAACCACCTTGAATTAAGTTGATATATAAACCACCTGGCAAGCCTGTTGCACTTTCTGTACCATCTTTTACGCAGTTTCCTGCAAAACCACCACCAGAGCCATTATCATTATAGACGGTATTGGCTGGTGCTGATAAAGTTGCTGTACAAATATTAATTGTTACTGTCACTGGAGTACCAGAGCTATAACAACCACTTGCATTACTTTTGGCAAATACATAATAAGTACCAGAAGCAGAAACAGCTGAAGGATTCGCTACTAAACTTGATGGTAGTGTATTATTTGCATTATGCCATTCGTGTGTACGGCCATTTGGCGGTGTACCCGAAAGCGTTAATAAATTTACACTTGTAGCTGGACAAGTATTTGAAATTGTATTTACCCCTAAAATTGGTGCTGCTGGCGGAGTTGGTCCAACCAAAGTCACATCAACCGTAGGAGATGCACAACCATTAAGTGTTGCATAAATATTATTATAAACACCTGCTGTAAGGTTTGTCAAAATAATTTCACCCGCACCATCGGTTGTGAATGTACCTGTTGTTTCGGTTGTGGCAGCATCTTTATAATAACCAACAGTATAAGTCGTATTTGGAGTAAGACCTTGTAAGATAATACTACCATAAATACCATTCCCAGTACAGCTGGTTGGGTCATTTTTCAATGTCCCCGAAATATCTGGCCCAGCAGGATTACTAATAGTTGAAGTTACTGCAGGAGAAGAACATCCACCTTCAGTAGCAGTTATATTTGTGTAAGCCCCTGCACCTAAACTTGGTATAGTTACCACACCTGAAGCATTGGCAATAATTGTAGTATTAACCGCAGCTCCACCATCTTTTACATAACTAATTCCGTAACTCACTCCTGGACGAAGCCCTGAAAGTGTAATTGAGCCATCAGTAAGGCCACAAATAGTTGGAGACTGATTAGTAACAGAAGAAATTACTGGACAATATTTTAAACAGAAGCTTGGAGCAGTTGCTGGAGTGATTAAGTTACCACCCGATACTACTACAGGAATAGACCCCGTTCCGCTACTCATCGACCAGCCTGTTGGTAAGGTCACACTGGTAGCAGTTGGGGTACTTGCTATAATCATAGTATAACTTCCATTAGCCACACTGAGTAATTGGTAACTTCCATCTGGCTGAATTGGAGCAGAATAAGCAACTGTACTACCTGAAACCAAATTTACATTCAAGCCTGTTACCAATCCATTAGCACTTTCAGAGCCATCACGTACGCAGTTTCCTGCAGTACCACCACCTACGCCATTATCAACATAAATGCTATTCGCAAGAGCAAGAATATTGGTTGAACAACCAATAATATTTACTGTAACAGCAGCAGAAGCTGGACTATAACAGCCAATAGCAGAATCATAATAAAAAGCATAGTATGTACCTACACCAGCCGTTGTTGGTGTAGCATAAGCAGCCCCTGTATGTGCATTATTAGTAAACCAAACTAAACTTGCATTAGCTGGAGTAGTACTTGTAACTAAACCTACTTGATTAAGATTAACAGTAGTTGCAGAACAAACATTACTAATTGTTGTACTACTTAATGTTGGAGCTACTGCTCCCGCACTACATAATGAGGTTGCATTAAATATTAACCATGCAGAAGAAGAATATTCTGCCTGTCCTGTTGGACCAACACTCGAACACGCTGGCATGGTCACAGTTGCACATGCTCTATATGTAGTATTGGGTGTAACTGTATAATAATTAAAGTTTCTTGAACCTCCATCTAAGTTTGCACCAAGAGCAGTACCTGCTGGTGAGCAATCAGATTTTAACTTCAACGAATATGTTCTTGTAAGACCCGAGCATAGATTCGAGAAAGTTACTAAATTTCTTATCCCAATGATAGTCTCAGAAATTCCAGTTGTATAATCTGTACAAAGTTCATAACTCTGACCAGCATTATATGATAAATCAGACGCATTAAGGTCATAAGTAGAATAAGTTTGGCCATCAAAGGCTGAAAAAGCAGATGTAGAATTTGCGTATGTATTTAACCCGCAATTAACTCCACTACCACATTGACATGGGGAAGAACCCGGAGCATATTTTTCAATTACAGCATGATATACTTCTGCATTGAATAATAAACCAACCAAAGTAGTATATTCAATACTTATTTCATCAAAATCGGCAGTTGTCACAAAACCTACTGTTGCAGTACCATCTCCATTTAATAAACTACTATTAATACCTAATAAACTTGTTACAGCATTGTATGTTTCGGCTATAACACCATTATTATAAGTACGAATAATTACAGTAGAGGCAATTGTTCCGCTTAATAAGCCTGTTGTACCAATTCTAAAACCTGCAAAAGTTCCAGCAGGATATGTATCGGCGGCATCATTATCTATAACCCTAATAGTTGCTTGACCACCAATACCTGTTATACTAATTGATGCATTATCTGATGTTGTCGAATTTGTAACATTATTAACATTACTCACAGTGACAAACCTTAATGATACAGGTGCGTTATTATTTGTCTCGGAAGCCGATATGTTAGTATATGTTCCATTTACCCAAGGTGACTTTATATTAGCAGGAGCATTGGCTATCTGAGCAATAGTTGATAAGGTTACCGTTGTCAATGCCAATGTACCTACTAAATCTCGATAAGCACTTCGAGAGTAAAATCTTGAAAAAGTACGAGTAAAAAAACTATCAAAACCCTGATGTTCTTTTACTTCTATCTGTAAATTAGGTGTTTTCAAGAATACGATTTCTCGAAAATTGCCACCTATTTTCTCACTAATTTTCTCATAAAAATTAGCAATCATAGATTTTATCAGCAAGTACATTTTTACGAAAAATGCTTTCACTGATAAACTCAAGTGTGTTTTGGTATAATTTGAATTCATTGCATTAATTTGATTAATACAGCCGTTTGACTGTGTTTTCATTGCTTTGCTGGGACATCGCAATTCTCCAATCAAATTATATTTGACAACACTTACGAGGGAGGCTTTTTCTTTTTCAGGTCAAGCTGATTATTCTCTTGAATATTCATTTTGTTATATTTTTAAATTAATCCCTTGAGGAATTAATATATGTATCATTATTTATTAAGTGTTGGTAGTGTAAATACACAGTTTTTCAAGCAGAAGCTCGTAGGCGTATTTGGCGTTACAATACCATTAGCAATTGTAATCGTAACTGACCCTGTACCACTGCTCAATTCCCAACTGGTAGGCATTGCCGAACCAATAGCCGTTGGGCTTGTCGTAATCACGACAGTGTAAGTGCCATCAAAAATTCCTGAGAAAGCATAACTACCATCAGTAGCAACCACCGAAGATTTTTTCACGATACCACCTTGTACGAGATTGACCCAGAAAGTATTAGCTGGAAGAGCCGTTGTTCCTTCGTTTCCATCTTTGATACAGTTGAAGGCTGTTCCTCCACCTACTCCATTATCAACAAAGGCTGTTCCTGCTGGAGCAGAAATATTAGCTACTTGACGAATACAGAAGCTTGGAGCAGTTCCAACTAATGCACCATTAGTGATGACTACCGCAGCCGAACCAATACCCGAACTCATCGCCCAACCAAATGGCAACATAGGCGTAGTACCAATATTACTTGTAGTTAAAACTGCAGTGTATGTACCGTTTCCAATACCTGTTAAAGAATATGAACCATCAGCAGCAACTGGTGACGATTTCACTACTGTGCTTCCTGATAATAGGTTCACAAACAAACCTGTCGGAATTGCGAGAGTACCTTCGTTACCATCTTTGATACAGTTTCCTGCTACACCACCAGTACCTCCATTGTCATTGAATACTGCACCTGCCGTACCGATAACATTAGCTATTTGTTTCAAACAGAATGTTGCAGCAGTCGATGGTTGAACCGAACCTGATACTACTTGGTATGGATTAGAACCTGTTCCACTTACTAAAGCCCAACCAGCTGGCATTACAACCGAAGTTGCAGTTGCCGAATTGGTGATAATCAGTGCATAACCTGTTCCATCTGGAATATTTGTCAATGAGTAACTACCATCAGCAGCAACTGGTGACGATTTCAGAACGGTTGTTCCCGAAACCAAATTTGCATAGAATGTATTGATTGGTAATATATTAGCTGCCTCTGTACCATTAGAGATACAGTCATTGGCGATTCCACTACCTGCACCATTATCATGGAAAACCGAACCCGCTGCACCAACAATATTTGGCATTGGCGGAGTAGCTGACGTTCTCCAATATACTTGAGTTGCATTATGTGGGTAAGCTGTTAGTAAACCACCCGTTGGAATTGTAGTGGAAACATTTGAGTTAGCTGGCCCTTGAACCGCATTGTCGGTGTCAACTGCATCATCCAAACCATCATTATCAGAATCAACACCGTCAAGTGTAAGTCCACCTTCTACGGTATCCGTGCCTTGAGCATTATCAGAATCTAAATCTAAAAAGTCAGGGTTGTCAATACCGTCAGTATTTGTTGGTATAATACCAGCATTTCCTGCACCTTCGTAGGCATCATCTAAACCATCATTATCTGTATCATTTCCACTTGGAGCTACATAAGATGCAGTTGCTTGTGCTTCGATATTATCAGGAATACCATCATTATCTGAGTCGAGGTCAAGACTATTGGCAATTCCATCATTATCACTATCAACAGTCGAACAAGTAGCAGCTTTAGCTATATAAGCCCATAAGTTTGCATATAATTTATCATTATTTGATGTAACTGCAGAACCAGCTGTTATACCACCCAGTGATGTTAGGATATCAACATCACCAATTAATAAATCTTTATAAACTGCATCTCTGAAAAATACAGGTTTACCATTTGCGTCATTGGCTAAGATGGTAGTTCCACAATCATTTGGAATTCCAGAGAAAATACCTTGAAAACCTCCACCTTGAGTAAATGAAGTAACATTTCCAAAAGGCCCTTTAAAAATTGTAGTTTGAGCTCCTGCAAGAGTTGGCGAATCTGGGTTAACATTTGCATTAGCCACTGTTACTCCCCACGGTACCGCTTGAGTTTGAGTTGCCACTACAACTTTTGTATCTGCATCATCTGACCAATCTTTGATTGCGGTAAACTCACCTGCTGATAAGTACGAAACTCCCGTCCCTGGGCTATCAATTCCGCCTAAGAAAATCACATTTAAGTTAAGTCCATCTAACACAGACTTAGTAATAGTTCCAGTGATAGGGACTAATACAAAAGAAGTTTTTACAATACCTGATGGGCCGAAATTAGCAGTATTTAGTAATTTAGGCACAGAACCTGGCGTCATGTATTGTCCATCGAAAGTATAACCAGTGTCACCACTAAGGTTTCTTGCGTTAGGAATATAACCAACTCTAAGAACTCCACCCGTAAGATTACAAGCATCGTTTTCTACAACATCTAAGATACCATCGTTGTCATCATCAATATCACAACTATCAATGATACCATCATTATCTTTATCGTTTGTTTGTAAACAGAATAACAAAGGCACAGATGGAGCACCGTTAGTGATAGTACCTGTCCAAGTTTTTGTACCAAGTATATCGGTAGGAAGTGTTGCAGTAATATCGTTTAAGTCACTATTATCATCCAAAATAATTGTGTAAGTACCATTAGCAAATACAGATAAGCTAAAGCCACCATTTGTTACTGGTTTTACATCCAATGCTGATGTTGCCGATTGAGGAATTAACTTTGCATAAAGTTGGGCTGGAATATTAGTATTCACTTCCAAACCATCTTTGATACAGTTACTTGCTATACCACCAGCACCAACACCATTATCAATAAATACTGAGCCATTTTGAGCAGTTAGTGTAAAACCAAGCGGAGCTGTTGGACATCTTGCACCATCATTTGCACTACTTGTACTTGTTGTCGAAACAAGAATAGCAGCAGTACCACCAGTATTTACATTACCAATTTTATAGATTTTACCAGAACCATTATTTTGAACATATAGGTTACAAAGATTATCCATATACATTGCCCCAAAATCAACTGTTTCTGATGCGATTCCCCCACCTGTCACAGTACCAATTGTAGTTCTTACACCCGTTGTTTTATCGAACTTGTATAAAACTTTATTAATATCCATCGAGTACAAGAAATTATCTGCTGGACACGAAGCCCAATCAGCAATATTAGTTGCAGTCGTAGTTAAAGCAGGTAGTTTAGTAAGGTATGTTGGCGATGAAGGATTTAGGTCGATACGTACAAAAGAACCACTATTTTGTAAACCTAAATACATTATACCATTAGCATCAATATCTGCTAAATTATAATCACCCGTAAGACCAGCAATTGTATGAGTTGTATATTGCCAGTTGCTACCAATTCGAGCAAGTGTTCCAGCAGCTCTTTGGAATGTCCATAAGAAATTGTCTTTCGGGTTAAAACCAGCCGAAGAAGCTCCCGCATATATATCATTAGCTACGGTAGTACCTACTCCAGTAATCATATCAACCTCTATGATATCGGTTGGGGCATTCTGGAACAAATACGCTTTTGGCGAACAAGTAAAGATAGTCGGACAGCCATTTATCGCATTATTCAATGCTTTTGCTGCATAAGTAGAGGTATAGTTGATAGTTCCATTATCAGCTACTGTTTCTAAAGCATTTGCCAAACCATTTGTACCATAAGGTCCTGAGAAAGCAAAGTTATTAGTTAAATTATTAGTTGCCCCTGCTTCCACTGCATCCGAACAACCATCACCATCTGAGTCTAAATCAAATTGATTCGAGATACCATCATTATCAGTGTCGCAGAAGGGAGCATTTCTTATGATAGAAACATTATCAATTGCAAAATCATCTCCATTTGCCGTAAATCTAAAGGCCAATGTAGCTGATGCTGGTAATCCTGTTGCTGGGATATTAATTGAAAATGGTGTAAAAGTTCCTGATGTTAATGAAATAGGAAATGAGGTTGCAGAAATAGTAGCTCCATTATTGGCTGCCGCAGTTGCAGTGGTTCCTCCGTTAGGATTATTAAAGGTCGCATATACAACACCATTAAGCAAAACCTCTAATTTTGCAGTATTAGTCGAATTTATCACATTACTTATACCGTTAGTTCTAATATCCACGTTTAGAGTAATTGTTCCACTCGAAACTGTTGCAAGATTTAAATTACTTATCGTTTGACTTAATAATTGATTTGAAGCCACGTCATCATAATTACCTGCATTACCACCGCTGATACCCCATCCACCTGCAACCGTCCATCCAGTAGCAACCGAAAAATCACCATTAGTAACCAACGGACTCGAAGGACATTCTGTTACATCAAGCACCCCATCATTATCATCATCAATATCGACCGAATCAGCAATGCCATCCCCATCGAAGTCTGCACCACCCGAAACTGTAACAGTTGTCGAACAAGTTCCTGTTGCTCGGTTTGAGCTAATCGTGAGTGTACGACTACCTGGCAAACCCAATCCATCATACGCAATCGGGATAGTTACAGAAGTTTGGCCAAGAGTAGTATTTGTTGTTAATGTACCAGTAAAGTTTGCTCCTGAAACTGTAAAAGTTGTTGAACCAGGAACCGTTACGGTGATAGGAACTGTAAGTGTTCCTGTCGAAGGAATAGCTTCTTTGAAAGTTCCTGTTGAAGTAGTTGTAGTACAATTACCAAAAGCAATAACTGGCGTTGTTACAAAACCGCCATAATATCTAACCGAAGAATTTATTAAAGCTATGGCGTTAGATGCCACAGTTGTTTGGATTACGAGGATATAATCGGTATTTGGCGTTAGGCCTTCATATTCTGGGTTAAAAGTGCTACTGTAATTTGCTTTACGCAAGGCCTGAATCTCTGGCCCGATACAGTTCATCGTTGCACCATCTTTCAAATACAAACTTCCTTTTCTGGAAGCCACTGTAGTAGTTATGGCCGAAGAATTATTTACAGGATAAGTTTGGTATTGAACCGTTACTGAATTAATAATACCAACCGAACCATTGGCATCAGTTCGTACAACGGCTTTTTGAAGAAAGGTTTGATTCGGCAAAAAGTTATAGTTTGTGCCTGCTGCACCTGCTCCAGCCGATGCCAATGAACCAGTAGCATAACCTGTTGAAGCCGTTATATTAGTGGTAGTACAACTAAGGTTTTGTAATGCCAATTGGGCATTGACTTGATTTATGAAACTACTTACTAAAAAGCAAGTCCAAAACGTTAGAACCCTATACTCCCAACGTTTTTGCAATAAAAAGT
Source organism: Emticicia aquatilis (assembly GCF_014644295.1). Classification (GTDB taxonomy): domain Bacteria; phylum Bacteroidota; class Bacteroidia; order Cytophagales; family Spirosomataceae; genus Emticicia; species Emticicia aquatilis. Next base: position 13,404 of record NZ_BMKK01000023.1, on the reverse strand, counting down.
TTAAATTGTAAAACTTGTCCATGACATTTTTTTTTATTTGTGAACAGCTATTCTTAGTAGCTTGAATTACTCAATTTGGAATTAAATCAGAGAGATTTTTAGCTTGAATTCATGTTTTGAAACAGATATTAAGAGCCATAAAGTATTCTAAAACCACCTTTCTATGTGATTTTTTATCTAAAAAAACACTGTCTAATACTAATATCCTCTTCTGTGATAAAAGCCATATTTTTCTTAGAAGTAATGGAAAACTTGGAAGCTTCGAAGATTTTTTATCGCCTCCACGGTAATTAATTATGACTAAAATCCACAAGTTTACAGCAGCAATAATCAACATAGTTATATTTGCGTTTTGAGTTACTTTAAAATAGGTTGTACTTAATTCATTGTATGAACTTATACATATGATGGAGCCATAAAACCTCAAGGCTTCATGTCTCAACTTTTCTTTTTTTAATGATAAACATAAGAGCAGGGAAACAAATCAACGTTAGTTTTTATCACTACGCTTAGCGGAAAAATCATGCCACCCAAAAAGTAATAATTAATTCAAAATGGCTGCTTTTATCACGATTTAAAGAAATGTATCCGCTCAATAATAATCTACCGTCACAATGGGAAGTGTTTTTTTTTTAAGCGGATACATTTTTTTTTGTGTTATAAAAACACCTTTATAAAACGCTACCGATTAATAAGAACTCAGTAAAACGGGGTTTCTATGGCATAAACTTTGTTGTGAGTTTATTACTTCAAAAATGCTTCTATTTATACCGTACCAAAAGCATTATTCTGCACGTTTTTTTTTACATTTGATTATTCAAAAAAATCCTAAAGCCCTATTTACTCAAGCCTCATGAAAATTCGACATCGAGTACTTTTCTTACTATTCCTTTTATCAATCATTACTTTTCTCGACCGTGTTTGCATGAATGTAGTAAGCAAATACGTGAAAGCTGATTTGAATCTCGATAACCAATCTTTTGGATATATTTTGGGGGCGTTTTCACTGGCTTATGCCCTTTTTGAATTGCCAACTGGTATTTTAGGTGACCGCATCGGCCCACGAAAAATCCTTACCCGTGTAGTACTTTGGTGGTCGGGTTTTACGGCACTCACTGGCACTGCTTTCGGATTTGTGTATCTACTTATTGTGCGTTTTTTATTCGGTGTGGGCGAAGCGGGAGCCTATCCAAATGCCTCAATTGTTATTTCTCGATGGTTTCCCGCTATTGAAGTTGGAAGAGCTCAATCAGTTATTTGGGCAGCAGGACGCATCGGAGGAGCCTTAACTCCTCTTTTGGTTATCCCTTTAGTGCATACATTTGGTTGGCGATATGCGTTTTTTATTCTTGGAATTGTAGGCTCAGTATGGGCATCGGTTTGGTATTTTTGGTTTCGTGATAATCCAGCCGAGCATAAGAATATTATTCCACAAGAAATCGAAGAGATAGAATCAGCTCGCCGTCAAGCACCCGTGAGTCACAAAATCAGTTGGCAAACTATTGTTAAGAATCCAAACGTTTGGATATTAATGCTGATGTGCCATTTGTTCTTTTATGCTTCTTATTTCTTCACCAACTGGTCATCGACTTACTTTCAAGAAGGCCGCCACATGAGCGAAGAACAAGCCAAAAACTTTGTTTCTTTATCTTATTTTCTCGGAGCAATTGGCTGCGTTGTAGGTGGCTTTGCCAGCGATATTTTGAGTAAAAAATTAGGTTTAAAACTGGGTCGGAGAATTGTTGGTGTACTTGGTCTTGGTTCGTCGAGTATTTGTTTTTTGGGTGCAGGTCTCACCGAAAATAACGAACTGGCAGGATATTTACTGGCACTTTGTGTGTTACTAAAAGACTTAACTTTACCCGTAGCTTTTGCGGTTTGTGTAGATATTGGTAAGCGAAATTCGGGAACTGTGACTGGAGCAATGAATTTCGCAGGACAAATGGGAGGCTTCTTTATTACAATTATTTTCGGAACAATCGTGCAGCAAACTGGTAATTTCAATTATCCGTTATTCTTGATTGCAGGTTGCTTGATTATGGCTTCGTTCCTGTGGTTCTTCATCGACCCAACCAAAGAAATCGTTGCAGTTGATTAAAACGTCGGCAAGGCTTTGAACCCACAGTGGAACTGAACTACTTGCCGACGTTATTCATACTCAATCAAATATCGTAATTCAATAAAGCCTGCACTTCGGCAATATCGCTTTTACTCGTTAGGTCTGGCAGTACGTCGGCAATCTGAATGGTATAGATTCCTTTCTGATTTTCGTTAGCCCACATACGCACAGTTACAGGAATCTCTTTTTCATTTCTTACTGGATGAAGTGGAGTTTTCTCCAAAAATGGTATTAAATCTGAGCTTGTAAAAGCAAAAATATTCCAACTAATACCTATTCTTGGCATTGTTTGCGTGATTTCTGCCCATTCTTCATCATTTGGTTTTTCGAGCAAATCAACCAAATAACCTTCCAAGTCTTTCTTAATAATGGCACAGTTCCTTACTCTATCAACCGTATAGCCTTCGGTATCCCAATCGAGCATGGCATTGGGATATGCTTCATCGAGCAGTAGTTCAAAGGCTTTTACTGGATACAAATTATCTCCATTGCACACGATAAATCGGCTACTTTTCCACGCTGGAAACTGATTGAGGGCTTGCTCAATGGCATCGGTAGTACCGAGCGGTTTCTGGCGTCCTTCGGGAATATGCTGGCGAGCAAAGCCAATTTGCAAACCCCAGTTTTTGCCTCCCTGCATCAATTTTTCATAGTGCGGTTGCGAAACAGTATCTTTAGGATTGAGCAAAAGCACAACTTCCTTGACACCCGCTACTGAAGCATTATATAATACATAGTCGAGAAATGGTCGGCCATCTTTGCCCAGCCCAATCATTGACTTCGGTAAAGTGTTGGCTTGTTCGATAAGTTTCGAGTCGAGGCTGGTACTACCTTCTAAATTCTTTTTCATGCGAGACGACATTCCGCCTGCCAGTATCAATAATTTCATTTGGTGTAGAACAACTTTCTAAGTTGTTCGGTTGGTATAAATAATCTATAAAACAACTTGAAATCGAACGGCCGAAGCGGTGGCTCTAATCGGAACGTCGATTTTTTTATTTAACAATTAATGTCTTTCCAAAATATTGGTCGTTGATGCGTAAACGCACCAAAAATGTTCCGCTTGAGAATCCGTTCAACGAAATCTGTTTGGAATAATTACCGAATATTAAATTCTCAACCGCTTCTGATTTCAGTTTTTTCCCTAATTTATCAAATATTTCAACCTCAACTTCGGCTTGTTTTGACAATCCGAAACCCACAACTACTTGATTATCAGCAGGATTTGGATAAATACTCCAACTAACTAAATTAGATTCAGGTTCATTTCCTGTCACTGCTGATGTAACTTTATTTTCGGTTACATCCTTCAATATTTTATTCTCTGGGTCGAAAATCACCTGCGAAATTACTCCTTGTGGCTTAGAAAACGTAATTTCCTGTGTTGCTTTATCAATAAATACAGTCGATAAACTCTCTGTACCATCAGCCATTATAATTTTTATATCGACTGGCATCGAAAACACAATTGGGTTTGTACCCGACGACTGAGCAATCGTAATTTTCAATTCTTTAGAAGCTTCGTTCGGATTGTAAGTGTATGTGTATTTCGGATAACCTTCGCCATAGACCCATTCCTTAAAAAAGTAATCAAGTTTCAAACCTGTCGTTTCTTCTGCCACTTTCTGAAAGTCTTCGGTAGTAGCAGCACTATAAGCCACACTTGATACCAAATAGTTTTGAAGAATCTTATAGAACTTTTCATCACCCACAATGCCTCGTAACATGTGCAGTACCATTGCTCCTTTCGAGTAAGTTCTGTTGTTATTAAAAATCTCAGATTCGTTACTAATATTTTGTACATATAAAGTGCCAACAGCACGTTTCGCACGAGTAGCGTTACCTGCTATATTTGCCTGATACCCATTTTTTCCTCCCAAAGCTTCAGCATAAATGGCTTCGCCATAAGTAGCAAAACCCTCATTAAGCCAAATATTCTCCCAATTCTTACAAGTAATCTTATCGCCAAACCACTGGTGCGTAAGTTCATGGGCAACTAAACTTCCACCATAACTATTGATAGACGTACAGGTTTGGTGTTCCATTCCTCCACCAAAATCACACTGTGCGTGTCCGTACTTTTCTTTGATAAATGGATAAAGTCCAAATTTCTCCGAAAATAATTTGAGCATAAAAGGTGTTTGGTCGAGCTGTGTTTTGGTAGCAGCCGTGAACGATTCGGGATAAACAAAATGATTAACCGTCATCGAATCTTTATCAGAGTATTTATAATAGTTTTTGTATTCGGTATAATTTGAGCAGGCTATCGAAATCAAATATTGAGCAATCGGATAACGATTCTTCCATTGATAAGTTCGTGTATTATCCTTATTATCAAGCACTTTTACTAAAGCACCATTAGATACCGATACGAAAGATACAGGCATTGTAATCCAAACATCCGAAGAATCTGCTTTATCGGCAGGGGTATCTTTACACGGAAACCAATCGGGAGCACCGTAGGGTTCACTCAAACTCCAAACAACTGGTGCATTACTACTTCCGTGCGTTGCAAACGTAAAACTACCAAACGCCGATGTATTAGGCTTTCCTTGGTAAAATACAATTACACTAAGAGCTTGCCCTTGCGGATATGATTTATCAAAAGTTAGATTTACTTTACTGGCATCTTGCACAAACGTTATTCGTTTATTATCCAATTTTACCGAATCAACTTTCAATGGGCTTCGTAAATCTAAAAAACAAGTAGATGAAGCTGATTTGAGTTTGAAAGCCACTGTAACTTCGCCTCTCAGGTATTGTTGAGCGTGCGAGATATTCAGATTTAGCTTATAGTAAGTCACATCAATTTTATCATCTCCAGGATACGCCACTCGTGCATTTCGCAAATCCCGAAAACGCTTAAAAGCCTCTTGTTTCGATTTTGAACAAATATCAGCACCATCTTCTTGGGCATAAGCGAAAAAAGATAAAAAACTGATAATAAATACTTTAAAAATATTTTTCATGATTTTTATTGTTCATATATGTCGTTACTATTGACTATCGACCATTGATAGTGGACTCATTAAAACTCCCAGCGATAGCTCAAAATCGGAATCAAGCCAAGCTGGTATTGTCTAACGATTTTATTCTGTAATATATCATAATAACTAAACGAAACATTCTGATAGTTAGCTATATTCTGGATATCCAAAGCCAGCGTACGAGAATACTTTTCCTTCGATTTTTTCAGATAAATACGAAAATCTGGTCGGAAATAATCGGGTTGTTTTACCGTAAAATCGTAAGCATCTTTGTATATCAAATTTTGTCGTGCAATAGAAATTTTCTCGTCTATTTCCCTTTCATAATATCCTCCAAGCCATACTACTCGCACACTTGCCCCCAACATTCGATTTTTGCTTCTCTCCCACTCTTTTCCAATCGTCAGATTAAAAATATGCTTTCCGTTATATCGACTGTTTCGTCTTACACCATCATTAATTGTGTAGGCACGATACAATGTGGCATTTGTAAGGGCATAAAAACCATTCGTCAGAAACTGTTGATAAGTAAATTCAATACCGTAGTTTTCGCCATCACCTAAATTACGCAAATTGGCCGACTGATATTCTTCTATGATATTTAAAGCCGAAAAGGCAGAATTACCACTAAAAGTAGGCACATTGAATATTTTCTGGAAGTAAAGCTCGGTCTTGAAATATGAGCCTTTTTTGAAAGTATATTGATGGCTCAGTACATAGTGATGCGATTTTGTCAAACCCAAATAAGCATTGGCTAAATTATTATCGAAGAAATCGGATTGAGCAAAGTATAATTGAGCAGGCTGCAATTGGCTATGCAAACCATAAGCCACACTAATCGACTGATTATTAGACAGTTGATAACTAAGCGACAAGCGTGGTTCGAAAGACTTTGTCTTATTATAAGTATAATTGAGATAGTGTAAACCAACGTTTGCCGAAAGTTTAGGCAATGGAGATAAATGGAAGTTTAAATATGGTTGAAGTACCAATCCAGTAGCATGTCCCTCAGCTTTGAAAGTATTTTCCGAAACCGATAAAAGTTTGTCGTACTGATGCGTGACAAATACACCAACTTTCAGACTATTATTATCGTTAAGTTTATAGCTCAAACTCGTAGAAAATGAATTTTTAATTTTCTTAGAATTATCGTTGTCAGTCGGAAATTTTTCAAAAGAAGCCTTACTCAATATATAAGCATCTCTCGAACTACTCAACCCCGAAGCTACAAGTGCTGTTCTCCACAAAGTTCTTTTACCTAAATTTACACTGTGAGTCACCCCAACAGCCCCCATTTGGTTTTTGTAATTAATATCAAATCCATCTTTTTGAACAACCCATTGCGATGTATCTCTTACTGCCGCAAAAACATTGCTGCTCAAGCCACCCATTCCAAAAAGTGTGAAAGTCCCTGCTTTTTTTGTCGGAAAATTAAGATTAAAAGCTAAATCTTGGAATCGAATGTCTTCTCCGCCAAATTTTACACCCATCGTTGCCAACAAGCCCGTAAACGAATAACGATAATTGACCAAGTAACTCGCCCCATTCTTACCAATCGGGCCTTCGGCGGCCAAATCAATGCCAATTAAGCCCGCTTGTGCCGTAAATTCATGCTCTTTATCGTTTCCTTTACGCAAACGCATATCCATTACACCAGAAAGTGCATTACCATATTCAGCAGGAAAAGCACCAGTCAAAAAACTCATGTTTCCCAATAATTGGGCAGAAAGAATATTGACCCCACCCGAATTTTGTGTGATTCGGTCGCTAAATGTTCCCGCATTGCTTAAATGATTTGGATTCACGATTTCTACTCCTTCCAAACGCCACTGAACCCCGTTGGGTGAGTTTCCACGCACCACCATTCCGTTTGCCTGGTCGTTTGAATTGGCTACACCTGCGTATGCTGTTGCCAAGCGTGCGGGGTCGAGATAAGTGCCAGGATAACGAAAAATCTGCTCGGTTGAAATACTCTGAATACTCGTAACCGCTCCCGAAAGATTAGCCGATGGAGCTCTTACAACGGCCTCAGCCAATTGATTGGCAGTGGCGTGAAGTCTGATTTCCAAGACCATTTCTTTGCCCGATTCAAGCAAAAGTTCAGATATTGTTTGACTTTCATAGCCAACCGAACTTACTTGCACTTGATAACGACCGATAGGCATTTTTCCGAACGAAAAACTACCATCGGCATCGGTTTGGGTGCCTTTTTTAGAGTTTAAAAGCGTAATTGAAGCACCAACGACTGGTTGTTCGCTTACATAATCTATTATTTTTCCACGGATAGTTTGTGAAGCCGATGGGGTATTTTTTGAACTCGACTGGGCAATCACTCCAAAGCACGTGCCTATCAAAATTACGACGGTGATAAATCCTCTGTACATCAGTATATTAATTATAAGAAAACATATTTTACTGCTAAAGTCTAAACATTTAGATACCACAAAGGTTTATTTGTAAATGAATTCAGATATGATACATAGGCAGTTTGAAACCAAATTTTATGAGCAATTGGATACTTTTTTCCAATCGCACGGGTTTGGTTTTGTCCCTGACCAAAAGCAGTACCGCAAATCTACACAAAACGGATTTCAGAATATAATTTTTTCTATTTCAGAAGCACAAAATGTGTTTTGGGTAGAAGTAAACTTTGGCGTAAGATTCGAGTTTATTGAACAAATAGCACAGCAATTTCTCAATAATAGTTTTGGGTATAGGCCAGCAGCCAATACATTGGTGATTAGCATCGGGAAGTTTCTCGAAATTAAATATTTCAGATACAAAGTAGCCAACCAAGCAGATTTTGATAAAGTTACGCAGGAAATTAGAAGCTTTTTTGAAGAAAAAGGCTTTGAATTTTTGAATACAGCCGATTCTCTGAATTTTATTGAAGAGACCTTGAATGATTCGCCGACGATGCCTTGCCGATATTTGTATAATCAAGTACATCGGTGTTTTAAAGGAATAATTGCCGCAAAACTCAGCGATAACTGCAATTTTGCGACAATTACGAATATTTATCGCCATTTTCTACTAAAAAACGGCACTGACGAAGATTTACTGAGCTACGAACGTCTCATCTCATTTTTACATCATTATAATGCGAATTGATAAATAGTCCACAAACAACAGTCGATAGTCAACAGTTCAATAGAAATGTTTTCTGTTGACAATTGACTGCGGACGACGGACTATCACTCCTTCATCACCTTACTACTTCCCGAAAGGTCAGATTCTACCTTGGCATCGCCACGATAACGCACTTTACTTGCTCCGCTGGCTTTTACTTTGAGCTGCTGTGTGACACTCACACGACTATTACTTGCTCCCGAAAGATTCAATGAAGCATCAGTAGCATTCGTACTAAAGGCATTAAGGGTTGATGCACCCGATAATTCGGCGTAGATTTTATTGGCTTTCCCTTCCAATTCAAGCGTTGAAGCTCCCGATAGGTCAATATCAAACGTTTTTGCACTGGTATAAAATGTTCCTTTCGATGCTCCAGATAAATCTATTTCAAGTTCGTCGAGGTTATCGAAGCCTTTAATGCTTGATTCCGTTGCTCCCGAAAAATCAATTTCACGCAAAGTTGGCATTTCGATTTCGATACTCATTTTGTATCTACGTAATCTCCAATTATTGCGGTAATACACTTCCAGCGTACCGTTGCGTTCTTTTACAACCAAATCATCAATGTCACGGCTATCGCCCGACGCCTTTATTTTGTAATCGCTACCTTTCGTAACCGTAATCTCAAAAGCATTTCCAATTTCTAAGCCATCAAAATTCTTTATATCGAAAGTTGTCTGTTTAGCATCTTTTGGGTCAACGGTTTGTTGAAGTACATCACACGAACTCATGCTTAGGCTCAAAGCTGTTATTAATACAACAGAGGTGAATTTTAGATTTTTCATTTTTCTAATAGTTTTTTCATTGATTTGTTTGGTACTATGACAGCCCAACAAACCGTTCCCCCTATTCCTCTAAAAAAAATTTTCAAAAAATTATCTTCCCCATAGGGGAAACTTTTGGTTGAGTTGTCTTTATCTAAAAGACAGAAATTGGAGAAAATGTGTGTTTCAGAAATTCACAAATGGCCATACTTTCTGCCTTTCATCAACTTTAACCATAGAAATTTGAACATAAAACTTTATGTTTGCACAAAATATTTATAGAAATCGGTGATTTTATCGGAGCAAGAAATAATTAGTGCAATCAGAGAAGGCAATGAGCATATTTTCGAAGAAACATTTCGGAAATATTACCAAAGCCTATGCACTTATGCCAATTCGATGCTGAAAGAGATAGAAGAAGCTGAAGAGATAGTACAGAATCTATTTTTAAGTATTTGGGAGAAACGCAGTGACTTAGAAATCACTATTTCGTTGAAATCGTATCTGTACCGAGCGGTGCATAATCATTGCTTGAATCGAATCAAACATTTGAAGATTCGGGAAGAACACCAACAATACGCCATCAATTTTTATGATGCTTCGTACGAATCGGTGAGCCAGACGGTCATGAAAAACGAACTCGAACACAAAATTGAGGAGGCTATTAGGAAATTACCCGAACAATGCCAATTGATTTTCAGAATGAGTCGTTTTGAGGAATTAAAATACCACGAAATTGCCGAAAAATTAGAGCTTTCGCCCAAAACCGTAGAAAATCAGATAGGAAAAGCCCTTAAAATATTGAGAGTAGAGTTGGCAGAATATTTACCATTACTTTTATTTTTTTTGAATTAGATGATAACACTTGATTTTGCAAAAGCATTTGCCGACGAATGGATTGAATCATGGAACTCGCATGACCTCGATAGAATTTTGAGTCATTATACCGATGATTTTTCTATTACTACCCCGATGGCAGCTAAACTTTATCCGCAAAGCAACGGTATTGTGGTGGGTAAAGAGGAAGTTAGAAAATATTGGACGATTGGTTTAGAACGAATCCCAAATCTAAAGTTTGAATTAATAGAACTCTTGGTTGGTATTGATGGTATAACAATTTATTACTTAAACACTGCAACTAATAAAAGAGCCGCAGAAGTCATGACTTTTAATGAAAACTTAGAAGTTTATAAGATAAATGTTTATTATTCTGAATAAAAAATGAACACAAATCAACCAATAACCGAAGACCTTTTAGGTAAATACTTGGCTCAGGAAACTGATGCCCAAGAATCGGCATTGGTTGAAACTTGGCTCAAAAAAGATGTTGCCAATCAAAAAGAGTTCGACGATTACAGCTATATTTTGGCACAAATTGCCATTAGTAAAGCCGAAAATCCAGCCGAACAAATAAACGTAAATGTTGATGCTGCTTGGAAGAAGGTTAAATCTAAGATGCAGCCTGCTGTGATGCCACAAGTGGTAGCTATGAAGCCTACCAAGCAGATTTTCTTCACACCGATACGTATTGCAGCGAGTATCACATTACTACTGGCGGGTATTTTAGCTCTGTTTTTAAGTAGAAAAGAACCCGAAATCATTAGTCTAAAAACTACTCAAAATACATTAGAACAAACCCTACCCGACGGCTCGGTGGTTTTCTTAAATGCTAATACAAATCTAAGCTATCCTGCTGGTTTTGAAGGAGATACAAGAGAAATCAACCTTTCAGGTGAAGCTTTTTTCAAGGTTCAACGCAATGAAAGTAAGCCTTTTATCATTCACGCCAACGGCTCAGATATTCGGGTTTTGGGAACCTCTTTCAACGTAAAAGCCTACACCAAAAATGTAAAAGTGAGTGTAGAGTCTGGTAAGGTTGAGTTTAAGCACGAAAAAAAGCAGACGCTTTTGATTAAAGGCGAAGAAGCTGAATTTGAGGTCGAAAAAGATACTATCAGAAAAGCCGTAATGCTTGATAAAAATACATTTGCCTACAAAACCAAAACATTTGTGTTTGAAGATGCGAGCCTCGAACACGTAATCAATGTTTTAAGCGAAAACTATCATACGAAGATTATTCTGAAAAATAATAACATAAAAAGCTGTCGCCTAACCACTACTTTTACTAACGAAACACTACCAAATGCCCTCAACGTAATTGCTGAAACACTCAATTTGAAAGTTACGCCCGAAGGAGAAAAGTACATCATTGATGGAGATGGCTGCGAAAAATAGCGATTTTTAAAATTCAATCATTTACTAATTCGCTCATTCTATCATTTTTTTATAGGGGAAAATCAAAAGTAAAATGTCATAGCTTCAAACAACACATTTTTAGAATTTATGAAAAAGCTATTAACATTTTTTTTACTACTCTCAATCACCCAAGTTTTTGCCCAAAACCGACCACCGCTCGAACGAATCATTTCAATTAAAATCTCGAACGAGAGACTCGACAATGCACTAAAAAGCATTGCCAGTGCAGGAAACTTTAGTTTTTCGTATAATCCTGATGAATTTTCGGTCGAAAAACGAGTGTCGATTTCGGCACAAAACCAAGCTGTTAGAGAGATTTTGAGCGATATTTTTGGTAATACGGCCACTTTCAAGAACCGCAATAATTACATCATTCTAAAAAAAGCAAGCGAAGAGCCACAGAAAGATTTTTTCGTAATGGGCTACGTTTCAGACGGAGAAACGGGCTTAAAAATTGAGAAAGCGAGTATCTACGAACCCGTAACACTTGCCTCTGCCGTATCGAATCAATATGGCTACTACCGTCTAAAAATCCCGAAAGAACTGAATAACGTGAATTTGTTAGTCAGAAAACAAAACTACCAAGATGAGCGTATCTTAATTCGCTCAAAACAAGATAAAATACTTAATATCAAACTTTTAGCTACTCCAAAACTTCCAAAGGTTGATACCATCGCTCGGCTGATTTCTTTCAAAATAGATTCATTACCAAACAAAAAATTGGATAGTTTACCTGTTATTCAACCTGTAATAACTAAAATAGAACCCATCGAAACCAAAGATTCTATTATTATTGAGATTCCAAAAATAGATTACCAAGAATATTGGAATACCGCCAAACAACAGCTCCAAATTACGCAAAGACGCCTAACGGATTGGTTCATTACGACCAAACAAAATATTCATCTTGACAATATCCGTGATACCATTTATCGCCCTGCTCAGATTTCGTTTTTGCCTTTTATTGGCACTAATCACTATCTGAGCGGAAACGTCATCAACAATGTATCTGTCAACATCATCGGTGGCTATTCATTGGGCGTGCGTAGCCTTGAAATTGGTGGATTTTTTAATGCTGTTCGAGGAAAAGTTTATGGGATTCAAGCTGCTGGATTCGCCAATTTGGTTGGACAAGACGTAAAAGGAGTACAAATGGCAGGGTTTGGCAGTATAAATGGTCGTAACTTCTACGGAGTTCAAGCATCTGGATTCGGAAATCTTAATGGTGGAAGCACAGGTGGAATCCAAATGGCTGGGTTTGGTAATGCTTCGCTCAAAAACTTTTCGGGTATTCAAGCCGCAGGATTTGGTAATTTTGTCTTGCAAGATGCACATGCCAGCATTCAAGTAGCAGGTGCTGCAAATGCCACGATTGGTAATAGTAGCGGCCTACAAATTTCTGGTACTGCCAATTTTGTAGGAAAAGATTTTAAAGGAATTCAAATCGCAGGAACAGCCAATTTTGTGGGCGGAGCAATGAGTGGTTTGCAAATTTCACTCTTTAATTTTGCTCAAAAAGCAAAAAGTGGCTACCAAATTGGGCTATTCAATTTTGCTAAAGAAAGCGAAAATAGTATTCCGATTGGGCTTTTAAGTTTTGCAGGAAAAGGCGGTTATCGACGTCTCGAACTCGGTGCTGATGAAGTTAATTGGTTTAATTTAACTTTTAAAACAGGCGTAAAACGCTTCTATAATATCCTGACGGCTGGTTATAATTTTGGAATGACGGATAAACCAGACTTCTCACTCGGTTATGGTTTAGGCACAGCGTGGAAATTAAACCGTACATTTTGGCTGAATTTTGATGTAGTTTCTTCACATATTCAACAAAATGGCAATTATTGGAATGTACGCCAACATAGCAAAGCGAGTCTGGGCTTAGAAATTCATGCAACTCGACATATTGCTTTGTTTGTTTCTCCGACACTCAATTTCTTAGCGAGCAAAGATGAAGGAATTGATTTAGGTAAACTAAACAACTGGAAGATTTCAGAAAAACAAGGATATTATTTTGGTGAAAGAGCTACTCTTACTTCTTGGGTGGGTATTCAAGGTGGAATTAGGATATTTTAAAAGCACAGGTAGAGACGTTGCATGTGCCGAGCGAAGTAGGGTTGAACCCTATTAAGGCGAAATGGAGTTGTCCTTT
>NZ_BMKK01000022.1 GCF_014644295.1 Emticicia aquatilis | reverse complement strand
AGCAATCAAATACTTTATTTGCAATTATAACCTTGAAATGAAAGCATTACATTTTTAGGACTACCTTAATTTTTATAAAGAATTCTATCAAGGAATATCTTTCGGAGGGCGAGCAAAGTAAGCTTCGATTTCTTCTTTTGAAGGCTGTTTTACTGGTCGAACTACTCTAAAACCTAAAAATGGAGCATCAGTCAACCACCAATCCGATTTCGGAATTTGGGGGTCACGTTGTTTCAATTCGGGTGTTGAAGTTCGGCGAGAAGCACTACGGAGTTTATCAGCATCATCGTCCCAATGCCCGCCACGAATGACGTGTGGATAATGATTCGATGGTTTAATATAAGGATTATTTGCAGCCTCTGGTTTGCTATAAAAATCTGCTACATAAAGGTCAGAAGTCCATTCGGCCACGTTTCCATACATGTCGTAAAGCCCCCATGCATTAGGTTTTAATTGTCCAGATTTTTTGTATGCTCCATCCGAATTTTCAAAATACCAGGCATATTCTTTCATTTTAGAGGCATCATCTCCAAAATAAAACGTAGTTTTCGAGCCAGCACGAGCGGCATATTCCCACTCAGCTTCGGTTGGAAGTCTATAAAAATGACCAGTTTTTGCATATAGCCATTTACAAAATGAGCGAGCTGCAAACTGCGTTACGTTACAAACAGGAAAACCACTTTCTTTTCCTTGTCCAAACGACATTTCGACATAAGGCTGCGTTGGACGTGCCACTGTGCTTACACGAGTAGCGACCTCAGCCGTGTTTTTTTCGTCTTTTACTTCCAATTCTTTATTGAAATAAGCTTCGTACATTTCCCACGAAGTTTCGTATTTGGCCATCCAAAAAGCATCAATTTTTACTTTGTGTTGTGGGCCTTCGTCGGGTTTGCGGTCTTTTTCAGACTCTGGGCTTCCCATCATAAATTCGCCTGCGGGAATGGCCTGCATTTCTAAACCATGCTGCAAACCTGGGATATGCTCTGTGTAGGATTTAAAATCTTCATTGCGAAAAGCTACGCAAGTGAAGAAAAGTAGGGAGATAGTGAGTTTTTTCAAGGTTGAATAAGTTTTTTTTTACAAATATAGTCGATGAATTGACTTAGGTTAAAATGATTGAATAGAAATTTCAAGATATTTTGCAAAACAAGATAAATCAGTGAACAAAAGTTTTTCATATCTTTATTGAAAATTTATGCCACAAAATTGGAAACACCCATCAGCATCTATTTGGAATCTTACAAGCAGATTTGTAATCAAATTACTGACGAAGAACTTGCCTACATCAGTAAAGGTCTGACCGTTTCAGAGTTTAAAACTAAGCAATATTACCTGAAAGCAGGGCAAATTCAAACCGCCATTGGTTATGTTGTAACTGGACTCATGCGGTCGTATTACATTGACGACAAAGGCAATGAAATAACCATTTCGTTCGTTAAAGAAAAGGAATATGCTACTGATTATGGAGCTTTTGTGAGGCAGAAACCGAGTAAATACTATTTTCAATGCCTCGAACCGAGTGTAGTAGTCAATTTGCCATATTCAGAAATGCAAGATGGGTATAATGAATACAAGAACATCGAACGTTACGGTCGCTTGGTAACAGAAGAAGTTTTGGTGCAACAGCAAACCCGTCTGGAGAGTTTTTTATTTGAAAAAGCTGAAGAACGTTACCTTAATTTTATCAAGCGTAGTCCCAATCTTTTCAATCGCATTTCGCTTACTTATCTTTCATCTTATCTCGGTATCGAACGCCAATCGCTCAGCCGAATACGAAAAATGCTCGCCAAGAAATAATTTCTTCAACATTTTGTAACAAATGTGACAGCTAAAAGAGTTTTAGATTTCGGTACTTTGTCCCAGAATCAATTAAGAATCAAAATTATGAAATCAATTCTTTTGCTCACTTCCCTCCTTTTCTTTGGTTTTGCAGAAAGCCAAGCACAAAGTTTTAATTTAAAAGTTTCTAATGTAAAAAGTACCGCCATTCTCCGCATCGCTTTTTATAAGAAAGAAAACAAATTTCCCGACGAAGGTAAATTCGCCTTTGCCAAAGAATTCAAGCCGACAAAAACTGGCGATGTTACTCTTACGTTTACGGACATTCCTGCGGGAGAATATGCTTTGGCTATTTACCAAGATTCAAACGGCAACAAAAAACTGGACACAAATTTAGTAGGTTATCCAAAAGAACCTTTTGGCTTCTCGCAGAATATCAAACCTAAGTTTTCGGCACCTGCCTACGAAGAGTGTAAAGTTGTTTTTAATGCCTCAAATACGACATTTTCAATCAAACTAATCGACTAACATGAACGCTTCTTCAATTTTTCAATTTGGTAATTCTTTTATCATTTTTGGTTGGCTATTGCTAATCATTGCCCCAAACTGGAAACATACGCAGAGTATCATCTTGAACGGCTTTATTCTCTTGTTTTCGGTCATTTATACGTTCTTGATTCTGAAAGATATTGGCGATTTTAAAGCCGATAGTTTCAGTACATTGGCCAACGTAAAAGCATTGTTTCAGAATGATAATGCCGTGGCTGCGGGCTGGTTTCACTATTTAGCTTTCGATTTATTTGTGGGGGCATACATTGTCCGCAAGGCAAAAGAACTACAAATTTCTCGTTGGTGGGCTACGCTCGCACTACCTTTTACATTCATGTTTGGGCCTATGGGCTACCTTATTTTCTTTATTATAAAAACCATCAAATCTATATCTAACAATGACACTCATTAATGAAATATATCGCAGAAATAAATTACTTGCCAGCTTAGGAACAGTCAACCTAATTGCGGCTATCCTGCTTTTTTTTTACTCTTTTTTTAATAAAGAAGTAGTTTTGGGCATCAATTCGATGATAAAACCCATAAAATTTGCTCTCAGTATCTGGATTTACGCTTGGACAATGGCCTTACTTTTATTCTATGTTAATGACCAAAGTAAGGTAAAAAAATATGCGTGGGTAGCCATCATAGCTATGGGATTTGAGCAGTTTGCTATTATTTCGCAAGCATTCCAAGGGCAGCTTTCTCACTTCAATAATTCAAGCATTTATGGTGGAATTTTATATGCTTTAATGGGTATTTTTATTGTAGTTTTAACCGTACAAACCTTACGAATTGCCATTACTTTTATTCGCCAAAAAACTTATACGATTTCTGCACCTTTCGCTTTGAGTATCCAGATTGGCTTGATTTACTTCGTAATCTTTAGTTTTTTTGGTGGCTATATAAGTGGTGTAAATGGGCATACCGTCGGGGCAAATGATGGAGGACAAGGCTTGCCATTAATCAACTGGAGTACAATGTTTGGCGATTTACGAGTGGCACACTTCTTTGGTATTCACGCTCTACAAATCATTCCAATTTTTGGTTATTGGGTTTCAGAAAAATATGAGTCTGCCACCGCTACTAAAGCTATTTGGGTATTTTCGGTCATTTATTTGGCGTATGTCTGCTTCACAATGATTCAAGCTTTGATGGGAATGCCGTTTTTAAAATTATAAGAAAAGGAGGAAATAATCCTCCTTTTCTGCTTCAAACCACATAAATCACTTCATTTGCTTCCCAAATTTGAGGGATTTCAAGTTTTGAAATCATTTTTCTAACTGCCATCGGCGGAACAATACTCTCTCGACTTTGATTTTGTCTGTTTTGCACAGTAAATGGTACTTCCAAATAAATGAGCGTTGTTCTTGCTTTGTATGTCGTAAACATATCTATCAATTGTTCTCGCATTTGTCTTGTTATGTTTGTGGCATTCCACACAAATGGGGTTTCATTACGCAAGTATTTCTTAGCTTGCTCTTTGGCTAACTGAACCACTTTACCATTTCCTTTGCTATCAGTTGGAGAAATTTTTAGTTCACGCCTAATGTCATCCAAAGATACAATTTTGTAATCTTTTAGGTACTTTCGAATATAGGTATCTTTACCGACACCGGGCAGGCCTGAAAGCAATATTACTTCCGATTTATAATCATCAAAAGGCTGATAGTTAGGCTGTTTATCTTCTTTCATGAAATATTCAAACTTTGCCAAATTAGAATAAAAAGCTTTGGGTTTACCCCAACAATCATTTTCGATGCACAATTCTTTAAATAATTCTATTCTGTATAGTAATTCTGACTGGTCTTCGCATATTCTACCCAACACATCAGCCTTCGCAAATATGGTAAGCCATTCGGTATTGACTTCTAAACTTACCTGCAAAAGTGTTTTCTGCGGGTCAGATTTTTCAAAAATCCATAAAGGTAAGCCATGATACCTAACCAGTTTTGCAATTTGTTCTCGAATGAAAAACGGTGTTTCGATATCACAATATAGAATTTCTCGAACTGTAAATTCGCCCCTTTTTGCATGATTCTTAGATGTAATACTTCCATCAGCTTCGATGACGGTTGTCGAACGTTTTTCTATATCGTGCATCAAAGCTACTACCCCTAAGATTTCTTTCGCTTGTTCATCAAGTTTCTGAAACTCCGATAGAGACAGAAGTTCTTTTAAAACCATTTGAGTATGCACATCTACATTTCCCTCAGCATGATGTCGGGGGTCTTGTGGCACAGCTTCCATATCTTTTAGCCAATCGAATTGTTCTACAAGAAAATCCCAATGCTTATCTTTAGCTAACTGCCACATAGTCACCTCCTTTTTCCCAAACTAACGGGGCTTTTTTCCAATTTTTTGTCCAATGTTCATCAGTTTTCACGTGACCTTTCCTTACATACTTAAAAACATTTTTACAAAAATCATCTACATGAAAGGAAGCGGTATTTCTTGAAACTATCCCCTCTTTTACACATGGTTTATTTTCTAAAACATCTACCGAGCCAAAAACACTCGGTTCGCCAACAAAGCCAAAGATATTTTCTTCAAACACTTTTGGGTCAAACGGAGCATTAACAATGCCTAACTCTGGTACAGTTGGAAAATCGAGTAGAGCCGCATAAAACTTTACTTCTTCCCAAGAAAGCCAATAATCGTTTTCTCGAATGGCAAATACATAGAAATGATTGCTTAAACGCTGATATTCAATCGAATGAATTGCATATAGGTTTTCACCAAAAATTTCTAAATCGCCCAATTGGTTTTTTATTTGAGTCCAATGCTCACGCAGTTTTTTAGTCCACGCCGACTCAGTAGGGGCAGCATGAGAACGAGCAAAAACACCATACTTACTCAAGCAGTTATTTTCCCCGTCTAACTTTTCTGTATGAACGATTTGCTTAATTTGCTGTATATCTTGCCAATATTGATTGTTTATGCGGTCGTCGCTGGTAGTTCCTGGCGAAAACGGATAATGCAGGGTTCTGCTATATTTTTTTGAAATAGCCATCATTATAAAATTTAAGTAAAAACAATAGAATAACATGATAAACCTTTTGCGGCTTACCAAAAACTCTCTGATTTCAACTTAACATTACATGACTTCTCAAAATTTGAAGATTTTAACTATACAAATGATTTCTGTAGCAAAATTATAAATAAATTATTAATTCATACAACTTATGAATGATTTCTCAACTTACACATTTTAAACTTATTCAGTATTTATGCCTAAAAGGCATTTAACACATTAACTGAGGGCAACGCCCTTAAAAAGCATGTAAAGAAATGCCCTAACCATTTATTTGCCCCAAATTACTTTCATACTTCGACTTTTCAATTCGTTTAATCGAGTGGCTTTCGTAGAATACCCGACAACTATTTCATCCATTCGGGATTCAGAATTTCGATTACCTTTTTTTCTATAATCATACCATCCATTCGGGATTTTATTCAAATACATTTTTTTCTAAAACTCTGTGGACTGTTGACCATAGACTGTGGACTAAAAAACCTCACTTTACCGAAATCACATTTTCTAAATCAGTCTTTTGTTTGGTAGTATTTCCTGCTTTTTGAACTGGGAATTTCTTTAAAATGCGTTTTACTTTCTTACGAAAAATCTCGGTCGCATAAGCAGGATTGTCAATGATTTCGCCCGCAGTTCCACGCCAAACTAATTGCCCTGTTTGGGCATCTACTATATCAATAATTAGCGTTCCGTCATCATATTTTACAATTTCGGGGCTTTCGCAGTAAGTACGTTGACTCAAATCGGGTAAATATCGTTCGCCTCTATAAAACCCAGCTCCACACACCAAATTCTGGAATTTTTGTTCTTCTACATAAATATGAAAATCAACCAAAAATTCGGGTGTGGCGATATTTCTACGAAAACCTTTTTTTGCTAAGTTTTTATCAATCTCTCGCATAATGGTCTGATTCAACTCGACCGAACTGTAAAGCGGATGTGATGCTTTGGTAGTTTCGAGTTTATTCCACCCATAAGTTCGGTATTGCTCGATAGCAATATTTGGCTCTCGTTCGATGTGCAGATTTCGAGTACAGCTAAAGCTCAATACGGCTAAAAATATTACAACTACGATTCGTTTCATGTCTTTCTGATTTTTCTCAAAACTACCCTCAATCTATCTATTATTTTATGTCAAACGGCACATAAAAGTATGATAGCAATCAGTATTCGGCACATTACACAAAAAGTATATTCTTAGAAAAATCTTATTTCTTGCAATATTTTCTTGCTAAATGGTGTTTATAAAAGTATGGTCTATAAATTGCAATTATTATGTTTACGAGTTTTCATTTTCTATACTTCTTGCTCAATCTTTGTGTAGTCAAACCACAAGAAAATACAGTTTCAAAAGCCCAAATTGCTTGCGAAACAGATACGATTCATCAATTATATGACGAATGTAGCTTGGCTGGAAAAGTAAAATTTGAAGCTTTCAAGGAGTCTTTAGAGGGTTTTCAGAAGTTTCATCCTGCCAAACCTATTATCACAATTGTGGATTTTTCTCTACCATCGAGCGTGGAACGACTTTTTGTGATTGATATTTCACAAAAAAAATTGTTAATTTCATCTTTAGTAGCTCATGGTCAGAAATCAGGCGAAAATATAGCTTGTTCGTTCTCTAATAAGATGGAATCGCACCAAAGCAGTTTGGGTTTTTATATGGTCGGAAGTCCGATTAAAAGTCCGAAACATGGCGATGCTCTTTTATTGGAAGGCTTGCAAAAAGGCGTTAATGATAATGCCCGTCGTCGAGAAATTATTATTCATGGAGCTGCTTACGTTAGTCAATCATTTATTCATCAATTTGGCAGACTTGGCCGCAGTTATGGCTGTCCAGCCGTGCCAAACGAACTAATTCCGCAGGTAGTTCCTGTACTCGCTAATGGCAGTTTACTCTATATACACGCTTAGAAAGTCAGTCTTTTTTCGAGGTATTTCCTCTCTTATGATTGCATTGTTTTTAATCAATGCCCTTACAGGCTGCAAAGACAAATCTAAAAAGAAAGTAGTTTTGGCCGATGAAAGTGTCTATTCGAATGAAAACTTCACCGATTTGAAGGTTGATAGCCTCGAAATCTCCAGTTTCTTCAAAACTTATAACAGTACAGATTCGATAAAAAATGAGGTTTCGGCATTTTATTCCCGCCGAAATTTTCAGTTTGCGTGGCTCAATAAAAATGGCTTATCACACGCTGCACCCGACTTTTACAGTCAACTTCAAAATTATAGCAATGACTTTGCCGATAGCACCCTCAATAATGATATTTTAGATAGTTTATTGGCCGATGCTCAATACAACGAAAAAGAGTTTTTGAAGCACAAAGACCGCATGCATAATCTGGAATTATTGCTCACAACTACCTTCTTTAAGTTTGCTCACCGAGCCTACGGCGGCACGACCAAAAACCCTATTGACCTTGAGTGGTTTATTCCTCGCAAAAAGAAAAATTATCAAGCTTTGCTCGACTCGTTGGTATCAAGCAAGCAAGCCGATAGAGTACAAGAGCCTGTTAATCAGTATTATATCGCACTCAAAGAGAAACTTCGTCAGTACCGAGAGATTCAGAAAAAAGGTGGTTTCCCGAAAATCATTACTTCTAAAAAAGTGCTTGCTTTGGGCGATAAAGATTCTTCGGTCTTGAATCTAAAAAACTATTTTCTGATTACAGGCGACTGGAAAGAGAAAGATACTACCATGCTCTTTACCGATTCGCTGGCCAGTGCCGTGAAGCGTTTTCAGAAACGTATGGGCTTGGCAGAAAACGGTAAAGTTAGTACAGCAACTTTGGCAGCTTTGAATGTGCCAATTGAGGCTCGAATCAGACAGATGATGATAAACATGGAACGCCTCCGCTGGGCACCAGTCGAATTAGAAAATGATTATTTGATGGTAAATATCCCTGAATTTAGGCTACATGTTTTTGAAAACAAAAAACTGGCGTGGGATATGAATGTAGTTGTAGGAAAAGAGGCTTCAAAGACGAGTATTTTCAGGGGCGATTTATCAATGGTGGTGCTGAACCCTTATTGGAATGTACCCACGAGTATCATACGCAATGAAATCATGCCCAAACTTCAACAAGGAACATCATACCTAAGCAGAAATAATATGGAAGTGTTATCGGGAAATAAAGTCATCGACCCTTCGAGT
This sequence comes from Emticicia aquatilis, assembly GCF_014644295.1. Classification (GTDB taxonomy): domain Bacteria; phylum Bacteroidota; class Bacteroidia; order Cytophagales; family Spirosomataceae; genus Emticicia; species Emticicia aquatilis. The sequence goes on along the minus strand of NZ_BMKK01000022.1, from coordinate 39,576 downwards.
GTCAACTGGTCGAAATACGCCAATAGTATTCCACCTTATAATTTCCGACAAAAACCTGGCAATAAAAACTCTTTGGGCAAAATGAAGTTTTTGTTCCCGAATAGTTATAGCATTTATTTGCACGATACACCATCAAAAGGACTATTTAACGAATCGAACAGGGCCTTTAGCCACGGTTGTATCAGACTTGCTGAACCACGAAAATTGGCTTTGTATTTACTCCGAAACAATGCAAACTGGAGCAGCGAAAAAGTAGATGAAGTACTCGAAACCGACAAAGAAAACATCATTAAAGTCAAACCGACGGTTCCTGTTTATATCGTCTATTTTACGACTTGGGTGAGTAGTTCGGGGCAGCTAAATTTCAGAAAAGACATTTATGATTTGGATGAGAAACTATCTCAAGAAATCTTCGGGCAGTCGGGCGGGGCAAAATCACTTCAATAAGCCTATCATAAATAAAAAGAGTAGCTTTTTTAAGGCTACTCTTTTTATTTCAACTTATTCTGCAACTACTGTGGTCGAATCGGCCTTATTTATTTTCTTATAGTTGGCATCACGGCCATTTCTTGTTAACAAATTCTTCTGCTTATAATTTTTAAGTTTATCATCATTATTTACAGCAACTATCATCACTTTTGAAGTAGACTCTTGCGTGTTTTGTGCTTTATAATTACGATGATTAGCTTGAGGATTAGTTGAATAATCATTATTCAACTGAACTTGAGCAGGAGCTGTGGCCGTCTGTTTGCGTCCTAAAAGCTGATTTTGTTGCTTATAATTAGCCGAATTAGGAGCTTTTGTCTGTGCGAAGCTCGTGGTAGTTATCGCCAAAGCCGATAACACCACTAAGGCGTTGAGTGTATTTTTCATTTTTTCGAATAATTTTTGTTACATGTCTCCTTTCGGCGACAATTCAAAATTATACTCGAAATAAATACAAAACAAAGATTGAAAGACTTTTTTGAGTAAAAATACTCAATTCTAATTTCGTTCTAATCTCGTTTGGCTTTCTTCTCACGCTTTTCTTCTTTTTTCTCTTTGGCTGTTTTCAAAGGTTCTTTTTTTACAGCTTTCTTCGCATCTTGGCTTTTTGCCATACATTTGGTGGAGTTTAGGGATGATATTCTAAAATCGGGTAAATGTAGTGTTTATTATTTTTATATTATACAATTATTCTCATTTATAGATTAAGAAAGCGTTTCGGCAAAATTTTACCGCAGAATAAAAATCGTTTGGTGAATATTAAGAAAAAACTATAACTTGCTGATATAGTGAAACTTACACCTAAAAAACGTTAGACCATGAAAGCAGTAGGAAAATTTATTTTGTTGGATGCCAGCGAGTTTTCAAGCTGGCTCGATATGCAAATCATCACTCGCAAGATTAGCTTGGTTCAGCAGCACCACACTTACCTGCCAGCCTATAAGACTTTTAAAGGTAACAATCATTTTGAGTTATGCAAGAGTATGGAGCAAGCACACATTGAGCGAGGATTCTCAGAAATCGCCCAGACCTTTACCACATTTCCAGATGGAAAAATAATGGTTTGTCGTAATATCAATCAGATTCCTGCGGGTATAAAAGGAGCTAATGCGAACGGCATCTGTATCGAAAACGTAGGAAATTTTGATAAAGGCAAGGATAAAATGTCGGTAGCTCAGAAAGACACAATTATATCTATTACAAAGACCTTATTGAAGAAATTCAATTTACAACCAAGCGACCAGACGGTAGTTTATCATCATTGGTATGATTTAATACTGGGAAAGCGTATCAAAGTAGAAGGAACTGGCAATACAAAATCATGCCCAGGTACTAACTTTTTTGGAGGAAATAAGGTAGAAGATTTCAAGAAGAACTTTCTACCTCTACTATAAAAAGTGGCACATCACGTCTGTAATTTCGGACGAATGTGCCACTTTCTTTTCTTTATTCTTTATAAAAAACTCGCTTCACTCGCTCGCTTACACCCGTAAGAATTTCGTACGAAATTGTGCCAATCGAAGCAGCTAAATCTTTGATTGATAAGTCTTTACCAAATATTATTACCTCATCACCTTCTTGGCAGTCAGCTTCGCTTACATCAACCATTGTCATATCCATGCACACATTACCAACAACTGGACAAGCCACCCCATTCACCAAAACTTTGCCTACGCCTTTACTAAACCCACGGTCGAATCCATCGGCGTAACCAATGGCAATGGTGGCTATTTTGGAGTCTTTTTCTAATACTCCTTTTCGGCTATAACCAACGGTTTCACCAGCTTTCAAGTATTTTATTTGTGAAATAACCGTTTTCAATGTCCCGACGGTCTGTAATTCTTTCTGCTCGGTGCCTGTTACTTCCACGCCATATAAGCCGATTCCAAGACGAACCATATCAAACTTTGCCTCTGGAAAACGAATAATTCCTGCCGAATTACAGATGTGTCGCAATGGTTTTTGGCCATCTAAAGCATCAATGATTTGTTTCGACATTTGCTCAAATCGTTCGATTTGAGTTTTCGAGAACGCATTGTGTTCGCTCTCGTCAGCCCCAACCAAATGACTAAAAATAGAAGCTATTTTTATTTTCGGATTTTGCTTCAATAACGCAACCAGTTGCTCAATATCTTGTGCCTCAAAACCCAGTCGGTGCATTCCTGTATCGAGTTTGAGATGAATTTTAAAGGTATGATGCTCAAAAGATTCTATGAAAGTTAAAAACTGTTCAAAAACTTTAAAACTATAAATTTCTGGTTCTAAATTATACTCAATTAGCTTGGCAAAGGATTCTGGTTGCGGGTTAAGTACCATAATTGGCAGTTTGATTCCATTTTGGCGAAGTACAACGCCCTCGTCGGTGTAAGCCACTCCCAAGTAGTCAACACGATGATATTCGAGTAAACTCGCTACTTCGGCACTGCCACTTCCGTAGGCAAATGCTTTTACCATCACCATTATTTTTGTATCCGAACCAATTTTATTCCTGTAAAAATTCAAATTATTGGTCAAAGCATCGAGATTGACCTCGAAGACAGTTCCGTGAACTTTCAGCGTTAGTCGATTGATGATTTTCTCGAATTCAAATTTTCTGGCACCTTTCACCAATATCAACGAACTTTGAAGTTGGTTGATGGGATATTTCTCCAAAAACTCTTCGGTAGATTGATAAAAAACGATTGGTGCAACAGGAGCTTTTCTATCACCAGCGGCCGATGTATAGAAGGATTTTTGATTGCGAGAAATCACTTCTCCGATACCAATCACTTTATCAATTTGTTTGCCTTTGATGAGTTCGGCTATGCTTTCGTACAAATCTGACTCTTCTAAGCCCGACTGCAATACATCACTGATAATCAACACCTTATCTCGCTTTGTATGTTGCTGGGTCATGAAATCAAGAGCGACCGAAAGCCCTGCGTAGTCGTTGTTGTAGGTATCATCAATCAGATAACAATCATTGATTCCCTGCTTCAATTCCAAACGCATAGCAATTGGCTTGAGCATATCTAAGCGACTCTGAATCTCGGCCGTATTGATACCTTGGTGCAGCATCAAGAAAATACAGTGCGTTGCGTTTTCGATGGAAGCATCATCGGCAAATGGAATTTTGAAATCGTAGATTTGGCTATTCCATAAAATCTGTAAAGTGCAATAAGTGTTTTGCTTAGTAGCATTAACAAAGATTTTACTTCCTGCTTTTCTCGACCAACCGATGAGTTCGATAGTTGGATTTACCGCTTTCAACAAAATTCTGATTTCATCGTCGATGTCTTCGTAATCTTTGCAGTAAATAAGAGTTTTGCTTCGCTGAAACAAGCGGAGTTTTTCGGTAGCTTTTTGTTTGCGGCTTCTGAAACCTTCATCGTGTGCCGAACCAAGGTTAGTAAAAACCCCGATGGTTGGACGAATAACGGGTTCGAGAAATTCCATCTCGCCTGATTTCGAGATACCTGCCTCAAAAATACCGAAATTATGATGCTCGTTTATCTCCCAAACCGATAGCGGCACGCCAATTTGTGAATTATAGCTTCGTGGACTTTTTACTAAATTATAGTCCTTAGCCAGCAATACGCTCAACCATTCTTTGACGATAGTTTTGCCATTGCTGCCAGTTACGCCCACCACAGGAATATCAAAAGCTTGACGGTGATTTGCCGCCAAATGCTGCAATGCCCTGATGGCATTTTCTACCACAAAAAATTTGGCGTCTGAAAGATTTTCGAGTTGCGTTTTTAGAGCATCATTCAATGCTTTTTTCTCAACCACAAACTCACGTACACCTTTTTCATAAAGGTCTTTTATGAACGCATGTCCATCGTGACGCTCGCCTTTGATGGCAAAAAATATACTATGCTCTGGTTGAGACACAAAACGGCTATCGGTTAGCAGCACCGTAGCCTGAGAGATAATAGGTTCGGAAAGGAAATTCACTTACAAAAGAAAGATTTAGCTCCCTCCTATTGGGAGGGCTGGGGTGGGCTACAATGCTGGAATAAATTCCATATTTACGAATTGACCAGCACTAATCATTTTATTATTTTCAGCTTGCAGAACCAGCTTAGTTTTTGAGATTTCGATTACTTTGAATTGTCCTTTGAAGCCCAAAATATCAATATCCAAAACTTGGTTATCTTGAATCAAATACCAAGTTCCTGCATTTAAGATTTGCTTTGTTATGCGGTCTTTTGCACGAGTGACGTTATCATCACGGAATTCATAATCTAAGCCAAAAAGTGCTTGTGCTTGCGAATTTAGCTGATTTTGACTCAATGTTTTACCATCAGTATCAGCAAAACGGTCGAGTTTCCAAAAATTAGCTGAAAGGACTTTTGTTGGTTCATTCACAGTTACTTCTGATTTTTTACAGCTAAAGGCAAATAAGACCAAAGTAATCAATAATAAGTTTTTCATTGTACTTGATAAATTTATGTAATCTTAGTCAATATCATAAGGCAAAAAATCATCTACCTTCGCACCGTATTTGTGTAATTCACGCACGATTGTCGAACTGATTGGGGCAAGCTCTGGCGAGGTAATCAAGAAAACCGTTTCGAGGCCACCAACCAAATGCCTATTTACTTGCGAAATCGTATTTTCGTATTCAAAATCAGTCGTATTTCTTAATCCTCTCAATAAAAAATTAGCTCCGTGTGCTACCGCCGCATTAGCTGTTAGGTCATCGTAAGAAATGATTTTCACATTTTCGTTGTCTTTGAACGTTTCTCTGATTTTCTCGGTCATCATTTCGAGCGAGAAATAGCGTTTCTTAGCTGAATTTGTACCGATACCGATAATCACCTCATCAAAAAGTTTCAGTCCACGCATCACAATATCAGCATGCCCTTTAGTGAAGGGGTCGAAAGAACCAGGAAAAAGGGCAATTTTTTTCATATTTTTTAGCTTTTAGTACTTGACTAACGGCATTCTTTAAAAATTCTAAAAGATATTAGAGGTAATCAATATAAATAAAATGAGCTAAACAAGGTATAATAACGATGTTCGGGCAAATCTTCAAAATATTGACTAAAACGAATTTTTGAGGGATTTAGTGCAAACTTAATATTCGTGAGCGATTGAGTAAGCTGCACATATCTATCCGAAAATGAGGTAATCTCGCCGTAAAACATTGTTTGAGTATCAACTGGTAAACCGAGTTCGTTCATCACAAATAGCACATGATATACCATATCTTGCGAAGTTCGGAAATGAAAACGATTACAGAAATGTAATTTGGCTTCTTTGAAATAAATAATTGTGATGTAGTAATCTTCAAAGTAAAGATGTAAGCCATCATTATTTTTATCTTGCACGATACCTTCAATCAATGACCCCACCACTGGTACAGGGTCAATCTTTCGAGCAGGATACATTTCCTTGAACCACGAAAAAGTATCTTTTTCGATACCAAAAATACAAACTGCCCCAAAACGACTATGCTTAAAGTCAAAGATTTGTTCTCGCTCCGAAACGTTTTTACCAGCAGCAAAATTTAAGTATTTGGCCGCTTCGTTGGCTTCATAGTATTCGTCTGGAATAAGCGTAAAATTATTTGCATTAACCGATAAACGAATCGTTTTCCAGTAATTTGCAGCCAAAAACTGGTGTTCTTGATAAATTGTTTTGAGGGTTTTGAGTAATTGATTTTCGTTTAATAATGAAAAAATATGGTAATCTTCCAACCACATAATTACATCGTGGAGGGTATTGTAAACAGTAAAACGAAAACGGTCACGGCTTACTTCAATCAACAGATGGCAGTCGGATATCTGATTGGTGTCGAAGCGGTCGTCTTTGATTTCAAAACTCGGTGATATATTTAAAACAGGATTCTCCAATGATTTTAATCAATTTAGATTATTAGCAAAAGTTTTTTTAGTCCAAAGACTACGGTCGATAGTCAACATTGCTTGTCTGTTTATTTATAAGTAACTCAGATTCAGCATTTTACTATTCTGCGTACTGTCGTCTGTTGGCCGTTTGACTAAAGAACGAATTTAAGCAATTATCTCATTAAAACTTCCAAACTTTTGCCAAAATTGGTGTTTTTCGCTCAAATTTAAGCTTTTTATTTCATCTAACGACAACCATTCTATTTTTTGAATCAGTTGTTCGCCCAAATTCATCTCTGGGTCATGCCCCAAAGTCAATTCTCCTCCTACTCTTTTCACTACAAAAAACAATTCGATGCCATGTAGTGGCAAATTCACAAACTCATTCATTAATAATAACTTACCTACTTCTATTTCAAGCCCAGTTTCTTCCAAAAACTCACGTCGGAGGGCATCTTCGGCCATTTCTCCGAGTTCAACTCCTCCGCCCGGGGGACTCCAAAAAGTATTTTCGCCCAAAATAGCTCGATGCCCAATCATCAACACTCGGTCATTTTCGATACATACTCCGCAAGCTCGTACCCGAATACGATTTCCATAAAGCTCTTGAGCATTGATTTTAGGGTCTTTTTCTGACATTACACTGAGCATTTTATAAATTAGCCCGCAAAGATAATGAATCAGCCACGAGGGATTTCACGAATCTTGAATGTTTTTAAAATTTAAAGGTTTATTTTGCAGTTGGATTAGAGATTAGGAGTGTAGCATCAGAAAAAAACTGCATTCTTCATTCTACATTCTTAATTATACATTAAACAATGGCACTCGACGAAAATATAAAACCTTCAGAAAGATTTCTTAAAAAATTTCCGTTTACACCCACCTTCGGGCAAGCGAAGCTTTTTAAGTTAATGGACGAATTTATACTGGAAGAAGACCGCTTCCGTGATACATTCATTCTGAAAGGATATGCAGGTACAGGTAAAACGACTTTTGTGAGTACGCTCATTAAGGTTCTGAAAGAATTTGGCTATAAAGCAGTTTTACTCGCTCCAACGGGTCGAGCTGCCAAAGTGATGTCGAGCTACTCGAAGAGAATGGCCTTAACGATTCACAAAAAAATCTATCGCCAAGTTGAAAATGCCTACACGGGTGCGTTGGTTTTTGAACGCATGAAAAATACCCAAGAAGGCACGGTTTATATTGTCGATGAGGCCTCGATGATTTCAGACGAACGAGAATTTGGTACGAATAGCTTACTCCATGATTTGCTCGACTTTGTTTTCGAGCAGGAAACCAATAAACTCCTTCTGATTGGCGACGAAGCTCAGCTTCCACCAGTAGGTATGCAAGTCAGCCCCGCCCTCAGTGCGGCTCATTTGGCTGGCCGATACCATGCTACTGTTACCGAACACGTACTCACCGAAGTAATGCGTCAGGGAGAAGGTTCGGGGATTTTGACAAATGCAACTGATTTAAGAAAACAACTTGTAGCTGAAGAGCCTAATATTAAACTCATTACGAGCAAGTATAAAGATTTCTATCGAATGACGGGCGAGCGACTGGAAGATGGAATTAGGTATGCCTACGATAAATATGGTCGAGAAAACACAACAATTATTACTCGCTCGAATAAAACGGCGGTGCAGTATAATCGTTATATCCGAACGGCCATCAATTACTCCGAAAATGAGCTTGATTCGGGCGATATGCTAATGGTTGTCAGAAATAATTATACGGTTTTGGGCGAAGAATCAAAGGCAGGTTTTATTGCCAATGGCGATTTTGTGGAGGTAATCAAGATTCGGAGAGAAGAAGAAATGCACGGTTTACGCTTTGCTAACGTAACACTCAAACTGGTTGATTATCCCGATGAAGAAGAATTCGATTGCAAAATTATTCTGAATACACTTTATTCAAATTCGCCTACCTTATCGGCTGAAGAGAATAAAATGCTCTATGAAAATGTATTAAAAGATTATTTTTGGGTAAAATCAAAGAAAGAACGCCAAGATTTACTGCGTAAAGATGCTTACCTAAATGCCCTTCAAGTAAAGTTTGCTTACGCCCTAACCTGCCACAAATCGCAGGGTGGACAATGGGATGCTGTCTTTGTTGACCAAGGCTACTTGCCCCCCGATGCCGAAGTAGATAGCGATTTTATTCGTTGGCTTTATACGGCCATTACTCGTGGGGTAAAGGAAGTTTTCTTGCTTAATTTTAATAAACAGTTTTTGGAGAGCTGAGGAGAAAAATCTTTAAATTGCATAAAAATCAAGCATAAAAATGGGAGATTCGGTTTTAAAGAAAGAAATCAGCATCAAAGAATATGTAGAACTGGAAGAAAAATCGCTCCAAAAACATGAATTCTTTGGTGGAGAAATTTACGCAATGGCAGGCGGAAAACCCTCGCACGCCCTGATTTCAAATAACATAGCTGCCGAACTACGAAATAGTCTAAAAGGAAAACCTTGTTTGGCTTATAATAGCGACTTGGCCATTGCCACTGCCGAAGATGAATTTGTCTATGCCGATGCTTCGGTTGTTTGTGGTGAAATTGAAAGTTATTCTGAACACCCAAATGCGGCAAAAAATCCAATATTAATTGTAGAAGTTCTTTCTGACTCAAGCGAAAAGTATGACCGAGGAGAAAAATTTAGAAAATACCAACAGATTGAGTCGCTAAGAGAATATTTGTTGATTGCTCAAGACAGGGTTCGAGTTGAAGTTTATTCAAAACATGAAAATATTATTTTTTGGCAGTATCGCTCGTATGATTCTTTAAATGATGTAATTGAGTTGAAATCAATCAACTGTAACGTCGCTTTGAGTGATATTTATTTAGGCTGGAAAAAAGAAGCATAGAATGTCGAAGCATCATAAAAAATATAAGAAATACGTTCAGAAAAAGGTTTTTACATCGCCTGGAACTCTTGAGTATGTAGGCAAAGATGTGCCGATTGATACTGTCGTAAAATTAGTTGAGTTTAATGATGAAATTTACCAGCAAAAAATAGTTAAATCAATCAGTGAGTGTCAACTCTCTCCTATCGAAACGCACGTAAATTGGCTTGATGTTGATGGCGTGCATGAAGTACATATTGTTGAAGAAATCGGTAAGCACTATCACTTACATCCGCTATTACTTGAAGATGTACTGAATACCGAGCAGAAACCCAAACTGGAGCATTTTGGTGAGCAAAATATTTTTGTGATAATGAAAATGCTACAATTCAACGAAGCTCTCAACGAAGTTGAAACCGAACACGTAGCACTCGTTTTGGGAAAAAATTACGTAGTTTCGTTTCAAGAAATGCACAAATCTGATGTTTTTGCTCCGATTTTCGCTCGACTTAAAGCATCAGTGGGCAAAACCCGAAAAGGCAAAGCCGACTATTTATTCTATTCCCTCTGTGATTTAGTGGTTGATAACTATTTTGTCGTTCTCGAAAAATTTAGTGAAAAATTGGAGGAATTAGAAATAAAAATCATCGAAAATCCTCATCGAGACGACCAAACAGCACTCTATGAACTTCGCCGAGAATTGATGCAAATTCGTAAAGCAGTTTTGCCGCTCAGAGATATTTTTGGCACACTCACTCGTGAGTCATCCGAACTGATTCACCCCAACACAATCATCTATTTACGTGATGTTTACGACCATATTCTGCAAACCCTCGAAACGATTGAATCTTATCGAGAAATGATTGAAAACATTCAGAATATTTATCTCACCAGCTTGAGTAATAAAATGAACTCGGTCATGAAAACACTCACGGTTTTTACCGCTATTTTTATGCCTTTAACCTTTATTGCGGGTATTTACGGCATGAACTTCGATAATATGCCCGAATTACATCACCCAAATGGCTATTTTTATACGCTCGGTAGTATGATTGTTATTTCAATCATTCTTTGGATTTACTTCAAATGGAAAAAATATGTTTGATTCTGTAAGGCGAATACTCACCTTATCAAGCATTTTTTCAACTTTTACCCCATCAAAATACCTGTTTGTCGCTGAAAAGCAGGATAGAATAGCACCATGTATCCAAGCTTAATTAGATATTAACTATCTTTGAGCAGTATGGTCTTCATTAACAAAACTCATCTCTAAAAATGCAGAAACAACTATCAATTTTATTGTTGATTGTATTGGCTTCTTTCGGGGCATTTGCCCAAAATAAAAAGAAAACCAAAGCTTCTCCAACACCTGTTACAACGGTCGTGCAGGCTCCAAAGCCTCCACAAATCAACTACGACAGTACTTTTAAAGCACTCAAATGGCGAAATATCGGCCCATTCCGTGGCGGTCGTTCGGTGGCAGTTTCGGGCGTAGTTGGTAATCCACAAGTGTATTATATGGGTACAACTGGCGGAGGACTTTGGAAAACTACCGACGCTGGACTTAATTGGACAAATATCTCGGACGGTTATTTCAAAACTGGTTCGGTTGGGGCAGTTTCGGTGGCAGAATCTGACCCGAACGTTGTGTACGTGGGTATGGGCGAACACGCTCCTCGTGGCGTGATGACCTCTTACGGCGATGGCGTTTATAAATCGACCGATGCAGGAAAAACTTGGACAAAGTTGGGTCTTGACCTTACTCGTCATATTTCTCGCATTAGTATTCACCCACAAAATCCTGATGTTGTTTATGTGGCGGCTCAAGGTGCATTGCACGGTGCTGGCGAAGAAAGAGGCGTTTACAAATCAATTGATGGTGGTAAAACGTGGAAAAAGACACTTTTTGTTGATAATAACACAGGCTGTTCGGATTTAAGTATGGACATGACTAATCCAAGAATTATGTACGCTGCCATGTGGGACCACCGTCGTTTACCGTGGCAAATGGTGAGCGGTGGCAAAGGCAGTGGTTTGTATAAATCGGTTGATGGTGGCGAAACTTGGACAAAACTCGATAAAGGTTTGCCGAAAGAATTGGGAAAAATGGGAATTGTGGTTTCGAGAGCAAATCCGAGCCGAGTTTTTGCGGTCATTGAATCTGATACTGAAAAAGAGCAAGGTGGTGTTTTTCGCTCCGACGATGCAGGAAAATCTTGGACTCGTGTAAGCAAAGACCACCGAACGGTTCAACGTGCGTGGTATTACATCGAAATCTTTGCCGACCCAGCCAACGAAAACATCGTTTATGTACTTAATTCTCCCACCCTTAAATCTATTGATGGTGGCAAAACCTTCACTCGTGTTTTTGGCGGAACCCACGGCGACCACCACGACTTGTGGATGAATCCGAAAGATGGTAAAAATATGGTTTTGGGAAATGATGGTGGTGCAGCCGTTTCGTTCAATGGTGGGCAGTCATTTTCTCCGCAAAACCAAATGCCTACGGCTCAGTTTTACCGAATCAATGCTGATAATTTGTTTCCATACCGAATTTATGGCGGTCAGCAAGATAATACTTCGGTCATGATTCCGAGTCGAGTAACCAATGGTGGCGGTATCCGTGAACGTGACTGGGAATATTCGGCAGGAGGTGAAAGTGCATTTTTAGCATTCGACCCCGATGCACCTCGCTACGTAATGGGCGGAAGTTATCAAGGCACAATTGAGCTACTCGATTTGCAAAACAAAGAAGGAAAAGGCGTAATGACAGCCCCGATTCAATACCAAGCCTTGAAAGCGAAGGAAATGAAGTACCGCTTCAATTGGAATGCTCCAATCATCTACTCAAAACGTGAAAAAGCCTATTATCATGCAGGAAATGTGGTTTTGAAAACAAGCGATTTGGGCAAAACTTGGACGGAATTTTCGACTGATTTAACGCGAAAAGATACAACCAAACTCGGTTTAGGCGGAGCTCCCTATACCAACGAAGGTGCAGGTGGCGAAAACTACGCAACGATTTCGTACCTAATTGAATCGCCTAACGAAGCAGGTGTTTTTTGGGCAGGTAGCGATGATGGCTTGGTGCATATCACAAAAGACAATGGCAAAACTTGGACAAACGTGACACCAGCTGGCCTCGAAGAATGTTTGGTAAATGCAATAGAAGTTTCACCACACGATAACGCAACGGCATACATTGCTACGCATCGCTACAAGCAAAATGACTTTACGCCTTCTATCTATAAAACAACCGATTACGGTAAAACTTGGACTAAAATCACCGAAGGAATTCCGTACGGAGCGTGTGTGCGGGTGGTGCGTGAAGATTCTCAGCGAAAAGATTTGCTTTTTGCAGGAACGGAAACTGGTTTTTATGTATCAATGAATGGCGGTAAGAATTGGTCGAATATGCAATTGAACCTTCCAATTACGCCAATCACCGATTTGAAAGTTCATCAAAATGATTTGATTGCCTCAACTCAAGGCCGTTCGTTTTGGATTTTGGATGATTTAGCTCCGATTAGAGAACTGAAAGGTGAATTATCAAAAGATAGTTTGACGGCTTTCACTCCCGAAGATGCTTACCGAGTTTCGGGGCGTAGCTCGCTTGACAAAGTTAGTGAAGAAGACGAAGAATCAACTTCAACTTTCGGAGAAAATCCATCAACTGGTGTAGTTTTTTATTATGGTTTACCTGCCAAACCTGATACTACCTTGGCCTTCACCTTAGAAATCAGCAACGCAAAAGGCGAAATCGTAAGAACGTACAGCAGCAAAAAAGAAAAAGGTTTTGAGGTTTACCCAGGTGGCCCATCGCCCGACCCAACGCTTCTTATGAAAGGCGGCATGAATCGTTTTGTGTGGGATATGCGTGCCGAAACCATCAAAGGTATTCCGAAAGTATTTATCGAAGGTAGTTATGATGGCCGTAAAATGTCTCCAGGTACTTATTCGGCTAAATTTACCTACGGAAAACAAATTAAAACTGTTCCTGTGAAAATTCTCGCCGACCCACGCATCAATGCAACGGCCGCCGATTATCAAGACCAAGAAAATACACTCAAATCGCTCGAAAATAGCGTAAATGATATTCACGAGTCAATTGCCAAAATGCGAAAGATTTCTAAGCAAATTAGCGAAGTGAGCAGTCTTTTGGCCACAAAAACTGAGCTAAAAGCAGTAGTGGATGCCGGAAATGCGATTGTGAAGAAAATCAAAGTTTGGGAAGAAAAATTGGTACAGAACAAAGCAGAATCGAACGATGATATTATCAATTTCAAGAATATGCTAAGTGCCGATTATATTTTCGTAAGAGGCGAAGTTGACTCAAACGTACCGACCGTAACGAGCGGGCAGAAAAAACAACTCGCCGCCCTCGATGCTCAATGGAATGTACTAAAAACCGAAATGAATGAGTTGATTTCGAAAGATATTGCCGCCTACAATAAACTCTGTGCCGAGAAGGTAATCAGTAAAGTTATTATTCCTTAGAATTTGCATTAAAATAGCTTGAAAACACTTGTGGCACATCCTTAAAGGTGTGCCACAATTATCTTCACGAAAAACTAATATTCTCGACCCTTCCAGACCAATTTAGTTGGTAAGAAATAAGAAACCAACTGCAAAAACCAAAACACATACATATACATCGTGTAGGCAGGAATGTATTTCAGAAGCTGAGTCTGATTTAAAATTTTAAAAATTCGGTTTCCTACCAAAAAATTAATTAAAAGATTTAGGAAAATAAACGCCAAAACACTTTTCCACGAAAAAAAACTAATAATCAGCAAAATAGGCAATAAGAAACCTTGAATTAAAGCAGGAAAAATCAAAACAGATTGGGTTGACATTCCGCCCGAAACCCAACGTTTACGTTGCTCAAAATACCTTTTTGGTGGCTTGGTGAGCGTCATAGCATCAGGCATGAATAATTGTTTAAAAGCAAAGCCTTTATCAATAATTGCCTTGTAAATGGCATAATCTTCCACAATCGAAAAACCAACTTTTTCGTAACCGCCAACCGCCCAATAAGCCTCCGCCGAAACCATCATATTATTGCCCATTCCTGTTGATTGAATCTTGAAATCGGCCAACGTTTTCATTAATTTCAGCGTAAAAAGCCACTCAATTGCTTGGCTGGCTTCAAACCAATTTTTGTTTTTTACGAGGGTAAGCCCGACAATTACGCCTTCGTTTTTTCTCGCAACAATAAAAGATTCAATCCAATTTTTAGGCACCTCAATATCAGCATCGGTAAAGAAAAAAAGCTCACCCGTTGCCAGATGAGCCAATTGTGCCAAAACATTTGCCTTACCTTTCAGTCCAACAATTTGTTTTTCTATTTTAATGTATTGAATATAAGTATTTTTGGCCGTAAATCTTTCAATAATTTCAGATGTTGCATCAGTCGAATCATCATCTCCGATAAGAATTTGTAGCTTATCTTTCGGGTAACTCAGTTGAGTAAACGTAAACAATAAATCCGCAACATTTTCTTCTTCATTTCTGGCAGCTACTAAAATACTTACGTTCGGAAATTTCATGACTACTTTTTTTACAACCTTGGACTGTTGACCGAAAACTATGGACTAAAATTAGTCTCTAATTGTTGAAGCAATTTTCTTGAAATCACCCACTAAATCTTTGTAGCTACTGGCCAAAGTCCAGCACAAAACTTGATAGTAATGGGTTTTAGATTCTACATAAGTTACCAAATATGTCACTTTAATATCTTTACCATCTTCGGTTTGTAAAGTAGCATTTAGGTCAGTTTGATAGAATTTATTACCATTCTGCTGAAATTCAGTCGGTTTTGATTCTTGTGCCTTTGGGTCTTCTGACTTTAAGCTTTCAATCACCGAATCATGAAATTCTTTTAGGCTGTTATACTTTGTACCTTCGGCTTCCAAATCTTCCTTTGCATCTTCGATTACTACAACATAGGCTTCTTTGGTTTTGTTCATGTATTGCATCGAAGCAACATCATTGAGCGAAGTGGTTTTGACCATGTAATCGGGAACCGACATGTAAATAATATGCCCTGCTTTTTGTTCTACGAATTTGGTCTGAGAATAACTTTGGGAGGCACTAAAAATGGGGATAACGGTTAGAAAAAGTAATTGTTTGAGGTTCATGAGTAAGGGGACGTGTTTAGTTTTTGCAAAAGTATTTAAAGTTTTGAGAACTGAAATCCCTGACTCGAAAAATGTTCTAAAAATCTCGGCAAAGCGTAAGACATCCGTTTGTTGGCCTTAATACTATCATGAAAAAGTACAATTGAGCCAGCTTCAGTGTGCTTAATTGTTTTATGTAGGACAGTCTCGGGCGATAAGTCTTGAGAGAAATCACCAGTAAGTACATCCCACATAACTATCTCATGGTTAGGCAATAAACTACGGGCTTGGCTTCGCTTGATACGCCCATAAGGAGGCCGAAAAAGTTTAGTTTCAATGCCGTGTTTTTCGATTTCAGTTTTACATCTGACGCTATTTTCCAAATAAGTAACATCATCGCTTGCCCAACCTCGCAGATGGTTGAAAGTATGATTTCCGACCGAATGCCCATTATTTATTATTTTCTGAAAAATACTCGAATTTTTACTAATATTATCCCCGATACAGAAAAAAGTGGCATTTGCTTGATATTTTTCGAGTGTTTCCAGCACAAACTCGGTTACTTCGGGTATTGGGCCATCATCAAAAGTTAGATAGATTTTCTTTTCATCAGAGGGTTTTCTCCAAACGAAATTAGGGTATAAAGCCCGCATCAAAAAATTAGTTTTGTGCAAAAACATCGCTCACGGTTTTTATGCAAAAGTCTGAATTTTTAGTCAGAAATAATATTTAATTTCTAAATTGCACCAACGAAATCATAAAATTTCATGCAAAAGCATCTTCTGTTTATTATATTCTTGTTTTCTTTTCTGAATGCGGCGGCACAAACCAAACCTTTGAGCAACCGCATTGCCAACTATGATATTTCGGTAAAACTCGACCCCGAAAAACATACGCTCACGGGCAAAGAAACGCTGGTTTGGACAAATACTTCGACCGATTACATCACCGAATTGCAATTTCATTTGTACCTCAATGCTTTCAAAAACAAAAACTCGACTTTCATGAAAGAATCGGGCGGACAGCTTCGGGGCGAAATGATGGATAATAAAAACAAAGGTAATTTTGGCTGGATTGATATTACTTCAATGAAAGTTCGTGGTAGAGAAAATCTGACCTCAAAAATCAAATTTATTCAACCCGACGACCTCAACGACAAAGACCAAACCGTGATAAGTGTACCGCTTAGTCGACCAATTGCCCCCAACGAAAGCATCACGCTCGACATCAATTTCAAAGCTCGATTGCCCAAAGTTTTTGCTCGAACAGGTTATGCGGACGATTATCATTTGGTCGGGCAATGGTTTCCGAAAATCGGTGTTTATGAATCGGCAGGAATGCGTTATGCAAAAAAAGGTGCTTGGAATTGCCACCAATTTCACGCTGACAGCGAGTTTTATGCCGATTTTGGCACTTATCGAGTAGATATGAACGTTCCGAAAAACTTTGTTTTGGCCGCAACGGGTGTTTTTCAGAACGAAAAAATCAATAAAGACAACACAAAAACCATCAGCTACCGAGCCGATGATGTGCATGACTTTGCGTGGACGGTTTCGCCCCGCTTTGAGGTAAGCGAACGCCAGTGGAAGCACGTAAAAATAAAAGCGGTCGTGCAGCCCGAACACAGCGGTAGCACCGAACGCTATTTTCAGTCGGCTATTGCAGCTTTAGAGTATTTCCAGAAACACCTCGGTAAATATCCGCACCCAGTTTTGACATTGGTTGACCCACCGCTGGCAGCTGCAGGTTCGGCAGGTATGGAGTACCCAACTTTTATTACTTGTGGCGAAACAACTTGGGGCTTGCCAAAAGGAATTCGCTCGCCCGAAGTAGTGACAATTCACGAATTCGGACATCAATATTTTCAAGGTATGCTGGCCTCGAATGAGTTTGAGGAATCGTTTTTAGATGAAGGTTTTAATCAATATTATGAAAGCCGAATCATGGATGCCACCTACGGCAAAGGTTCAATGATAAATCTCTTTGGTTTCAAACTGAACGATTCCGAAAACCCTCGAATTGCCTATGTAAGTATGAAAAATGTAAAAATTTCGGAGATTTTCCGAAAATCGTGGGAGTACCCAAAAGGCACTTACGGCACATTGACTTACATGAAAACCGCCACCATGCTACAAACACTCGAAAACCTGATTGGAACGGAAGTAATGGATGAGGTGATGCAAACATACTTTATCAGATGGCGTTTTAAGCATCCTGCCGTAAAAGATTTTGTGGCAATAGTCAACGAAATTGCTCCCAAACGCACCAATTATAAGTACGGAAAAACCTTCAATTGGTATTTTGAGCAAACGCTTTATAAAGCCCCCGATTGTGATTACGAAGTAAGTGAAATCGATGAAAAGCAATGCACCATCAAGCGTTTGGGCGATATGATAATTGCAACTGAAATACTCGTAAAGTTTACTGATGGAAAAGAAGAATTAATCAGTTGGAGCGGCGAAGACTATTCTAAATTATTGAAGTTTGAAAAGCCAATCAGCTCAGTAACAATCGACCCAAAAAACAAGATTTTGTTTGATTTAAACTTCAATAACAATAGCCGAAGCATCGAGCAATCTTCACTACCTTTCATCAAATATGCTCTAAAAATGATGTTTTGGGTGCAGAATTTATTGAGTTGGGTGGGGTGAAATAAAAAAGGAAGGCTTCGCTTTAAGCGAAGTCTTCCTTAAAACTACTCATTATATTTATTTTTCATCAAATACGCCCTAAAATTGATGTTTTGGATGCAGAATTTATTGAGTTGGGTGGGGTGAAATAAAAAAGGAAGACTTCGCTTAAAGCGAAGTCTTCCTGAAAATCTAATCAAACTCAATTTCAAATTTTTCTAAATTATTGAGGTTATCACATCTTGCATGAAATTTTTCAAATTCCTCCCTACCACCAAACCATTTTAAAACATCATCCCTCTTTAATCTTGTAGTAGTAGTTCGCAAATGTGATTGATAAGAAGAATGTGGGTATTTTCTGAAATCATTTATAAAGCAATGTTTTTCAGGATTGTGATGAATATAGTAAATTAGCTCTGTAAAATATTCATCGTTATCAACCCATACTCTACGAAAAGGCTCTTCAAATAATCTTCCAGTACGTTTATACACTTTATTGATAGTTTGAGAATAGCTCTTAAAAAAACTCGCAAAAGCATTACTCAAAAGCCAATGAATAGGCTTATTAGCGTTTTTAACCAAACTATCTTCTGATAGTTTTATTTCATTTTCAGAACGAGTTTTTACTAACAGATGAAAGTGATTTTTCATCAAGCAATAAGCATACGTTTCCGCAACTGGACTTACAAATTGAGTATATTTTTGCAGAAAATACACATAATTTCTTTCTTCTTTGAATATGTTTTCTCCGTTGATTCCTCGATTATAGATGTGATAATAACTATCAGCTTGGAGTGGCTCAATATTGGTTTTCATACCAAATGTTATTTTTATATTCAGCAAAAGATTTCGATGTAAAAAGGAAGGCTTCGCTTGGAGCGAAGTCTTCCTTAGAAAACTAACTATTCAGCCTTTCTCGAAAGTATCCAAAGCCCTACGAATGTTATAAATCCATTGAGCATTAATTTCGAGAAACCAAATTCAAAATCAAGATTTGCCTTCGTGAACTCTTCAATTCCGTAAGTTAGAAATGGAGCAGCTACGCATACAAAAGGCACATATTTATCCATTAATAGACGTTTAAGGTAAAGTCCAAAGGCAAAAAGTCCGAGTAGTGGGCCGTAAGTATAACCCGCAATATTAAATACCGCCGAAATAACTTCCTGGCTATTCAACGTCCTAAAAATCAAGATTACTATAATAAACACTACCGTAAAACCAATATGCACATAGTGTTTGAGGTTCTGGCGTTTGGCTTCTTCGTACTTCTCGATATGCAAGAAATCTACACAAAATGAAGTCGTAAGTGCCGTAAGTGCCGAGTCCGAACTGGCATAAGTAGCCGCAGTAATACCCAACAAAAACGTAACGGCTGCCAAAGTCCCGAACTGATTACCCAGTGCCAACGAAGGATACAAATCATCAGTTTTAGCAGGAATTGGCAAGCCCATTTTTTCAGAATACAAATAGAGCAATACACCCAAACTCAAGAAAAGCAAATTCACAAAAACCAAAACTACATAAAACCAAAACATATTTTTCTGTGCTTCGCCGATGCTTTTGCAAGTAAGGTTTTTCTGCATCAAATCTTGGTCGAGGCCAGTCATGACGATGGCAATAAACGCTCCCGACAAGAAATCTTTCACAAAATGATGTTTATTCGCCCAGTCCCACACAAAAACCTTTGAATATTGACTATCTCGAACAGTTGAAAATAAATCGCCAACGCCTAAATTGAGTTGTTGTCCAATCAAATAAATCGTCAAAACCAATGCCGTAAGCAAGAAAAAAGTTTGAAGTGTATCGGTAATGATGATAGTTTTTACACCACCTTTGAATGTATAAACAAAAATTAGAGCCATTGCAATCAAAACCGTCACCTCAAAAGGCACACCTAAAGCATCAAAAATGGCGAGTTGCAAAACCTGTACGGCCACATACATACGCACCGCCGAACCAACAGTACGAGAAAGTAAGAAAAAAGCCGACCCAGTTTTATACGACCAAAAACCAAAACGTTTTTCGAGATAACCATAAATCGAAATCAGATTTAGTCGATAATACATCGGCATCAAAATCGTGGCAATTACCCAATAGCCCACTGCATAACCCAGCACCACCTGAAAATAAGAAAACTGAATTTTTCCGACTGCACCCGGTACCGAAACGAACGTTACGCCCGAAATTGATGTTCCAATCATACCAAAAGCCACCAAATACCAAGGCGATTGGCGATTAGCAGTAAAAAAGGTATTAGTATCTGCTCCTTTGGCAGTATAAAACGAAATTGCAATTAGAATTAAAAAATAAATAACCAGAATCGTTAGTGCGAGTGTTGATGACATAAATGTTTAGGGTTTAAAATCTTATCCAAATATCAAAACTTTTTTTTCGATAACAAAACTACTCTTTCGCAAGAATGAATTATCTTAGCATTAGAAATTGATGTTTGATTATTTAAAAATGCGTTTTTTTGTTTAAAAAACACTTGACTATCAATTTTTTATAAAAATTAATTAACCCAAATTTGTGCAAAAAACTCGACAAATGACAACGTTACCAAGTCCAGAAATTGAAGTAATTGAAAAGGTTACTGAAGACCTCGAAGCTATTAAATTATGGGAATTAGTCGTTTTCAATGATGACATAAACACCTTCGACCACGTAATATCTACCCTTATTGATGTTTGCCAGCACTCGCCCGAACAAGCCGAACAGTGTACTTTGATTATTCATTATAAAGGAAAATGTGGTGTAAAATCAGGAGATTTTGAGGAATTAGCTGCCATGAGAAACGAAATCTGTCGCCGTGAGATTTCGGCTGAAATTATGTTGAAGTAGGCTATAGTTCAACAAAAATTTTCTTTTGGCTACTAAAATAAATTCAGACGCAGAGTTCGAATCTCTTCTTCGTCACATTATGCAAAGCAAAAACTATCGACCATCGTCTATGACAATGGACTAAAAAAATGAACTTCCCCTCAAAACTAATAGAAGAAGCTGTTATTGAAATCTCAAAGCTACCGGGAATCGGTAAAAAATCGGCTTTGAGGCTGGCTTTGCACTTATTGAAAAGAGATGAATCGCAGACGCAACTCTTGGCTGATGCTCTTATCAGTATGCGTACAAAAACTACTTTCTGCAAAAAGTGTCACAATATTTCTGATGACGAACTCTGCTTAATTTGCAGTTCGCCACGCCGTGATATTTCGGTGCTTTGTATTGTAGAAGATACCCGTGATGTACTGGCCATCGAAAATACCGCCCAATATCGTGGACTTTATCATATTTTAGGAGGAATCATCTCGCCATTAGCGGGCATTGGACCTAACGATTTAAACATTGAGTCGTTGATAAAAAGAGTCGAGCAAGAGCCTGATATTCAAGAAATTATCTTAGCACTTAGCCCAACAATGGAAGGCGATACTACCGCCTTTTACCTACAAAAACGACTAAAACCTTTCAATAAAAAAATAAGTACCATAGCTCGTGGAATTCCAATCGGTGGCGACCTCGAATATGCCGATGAAGTAACCCTCGGCCGAAGTATTACGAGTAGGATTGCTTATGAGTAGTCCCTAACCACCCCCAGCCCCTAAAGGGGAGTTTAAAACATGAAACCAAAAGTTAAAATCTGTTGTATTAGTTCGCCTCTTGAAGCTAAACAGGCTATCAGTTTCGGAGCTTCGGCATTGGGTTTGGTGGCCAAAATGCCGAGCGGGCCGGGGCCAATTTCTGATGAATTGATTCAAGAAATAGTTCGAACAATACCACCGCCGATTGCATCGTTTTTACTGACCAGTCGCACTAATAGTTTGGAAATTATTGAGCATCAAAAAACAGTCAATTCAAATGTCATTCAGATTGTTGATGCCTTAGAAACTGGCTCTTATGATGATTTTAGGCGAGAAATTCCTGCTATAAAAATCGTGCAGGTGATTCACGTAGTTGACGAAAAGTCTTTGGATGCCGC
This sequence comes from Emticicia aquatilis, assembly GCF_014644295.1. Classification (GTDB taxonomy): domain Bacteria; phylum Bacteroidota; class Bacteroidia; order Cytophagales; family Spirosomataceae; genus Emticicia; species Emticicia aquatilis. The sequence continues at coordinate 17,690 of NZ_BMKK01000022.1, read as the reverse complement.
ACTCGAAATATCAGAGAAAGTGGATGCACTTTTGCTTGATTCAGGAAACCCTAATTTAGCAGTAAAAGAACTGGGCGGAACTGGCAGAGTACATAATTGGGCAATCAGCCGAAAGATTGTGGAGCAATCAAAAGTACCTGTTTTCTTGGCTGGTGGACTAAAAACTGAAAATGTAAGAGCCGCCATTGATGCCGTGCAGCCCTATGGTTTGGATTTATGTAGCAGTGTCCGCACCGACGGCAAATTAGACCCTTATAAATTAGAAGCGTTTTTTAATGAAGTAAATCGGGTCTGAAACGTTAAATTTTAGTTAAAGTAAACTTAAATCATAGGCTATTGTTTTTAAAATAGTAGATTTGTATATACCTTATATCTGATAAACCAATGAACAGAAAAGATTTCATCAAAGCCTTTATAGGAAGTGCCTTCGCTTTTAAGTTAAGCGATATTTATGCAAGCAAAGCTCCAGTTTTTTTCGACGGAATGTTTACACTTGCTCCTCTACCCTACGCCAACGATGCTCTTGAGCCACATATCGACAAAATGACGATGGAAATTCACCATGACCGTCATCACAAAGCGTATGTCGATAACCTCAATAAAGCCATTGCAGGAACCGACATGGAAAAACTTTCAATCGACCAATTATTGAGCAACATCAGCAAATACCCAGTTGCAGTAAGAAATAATGGCGGTGGACACTGGAATCACACTTTTTTCTGGCAAATCATGGCTCCAAATGCTGGAGGAATGCCAACTGGTAAACTTTCTGATGCCATCACGGCAACTTTTGGTGGTTTTGATAAAATGAAAGAAGAATTTGGCAAAGCTGCCACAACTCGTTTTGGTTCGGGTTGGGCTTGGTTAATCGTAACCCCTGATAAGAAATTAAAAATCGTTTCGACAGCCAACCAAGATAATCCATTAATGGATGTTGCAACCGACAAAGGAACGCCAGTTTTGGCTCTTGATGTTTGGGAACACGCTTATTATTTGAAATACCAAAACAAACGTGCCGATTACGTAGCCGCTTTCTGGAATGTTGTAAACTGGAAAAAAGTTAGCGAAAACTTTGAAGCAGCAATGAAGTAATTATCTAATACTTCTCAACTTAAAAAGGCTTATTTCGTAGCGAAATAAGCCTTTTTAATAAATATACATACAATTTAAGCTATTATAAATAAGAAAATTAGAGGGAAAATAATTCCTAAAATTGCTAATTTCCACCCTCTTGATTTGAAACTAAACTTCCCTCTCGGAAACATCATTGCACCCGTCACGGCAATTGCAATCAAACCAACCGCAAAGGCATCCGAATAATAAATCCACCAAACAGAAGTGTCTTTATGCAGTTGATTCATCTGGGCAATAAATGGTGTTTTCTTGAAAGTAATCACCTCTCCTTTACCCGTTTTAATATCAATTTCTACATCATGTTTTTCGTAGGAAATCTTCAATTCTCCTTTCTTAATGGAATATCGACGAAATTTATCTTTAAAGCCAAACGATAAATTCTTGGCAAAATCTTCTGTGATATCCTTTTCATCTTTCGGTAATTGTATCGTTATGGGCTTTACCTCAACCGTATATTTTTCAGGATGCCAAGTCTGACGATGATTTTGCAAAATTCCTGAAATTGAAAATGAAATAATCAATCCAATAAAAAAATAGCCTAAATCTCGGTGTAATTCTCTGTTGTTCAACTTCATGGCTTCCTTAAAACTTAAATGATAAAGTGGCAGAATAATTTCTCGGAGCAATCGGATTTACGCTATTGTCATCATGCACATTATAGCTCAATACATTAAATACATTGGCCATTTTAGCACGAAGCGAGATATTGCGGTAAGTATATCCAGCAGTAGCATCAACTTGTGCATAACTCGGCAAAGCAATGATTCGATAAGTATCATTGGCCACTTGTACACGTGTCGAGCGTCCTGCATAACGAGTGCCAATATACACACCTGTCAAACCAAAAGTTAATCCTTTCAATTTACCTTCTTCAAAACGATAGTTTGCACTTGCATTGGCCGTGTGATTTGGGTTGTATCTCAACAAACTTCCTTCTACAAACGTATTGCTTTTTACATACTTTGTTTCGTTGTAGCTATACCCAGCCATCAAATAGAGGCCTTTTGCAGGGCGAGCCGTTAAATCTACTTCTAAACCTTCGCTTTGCACCGAACCAGCCAACTCTTTGATATTGGTGTTCGTGTTGCCATTAGCCAACGATATTTGAGCTAAATTGCTATTCAAAATTCGGTAAAGTGTTACGTTTGCCGATAATTTCCCATTCAATAACTCATTTTTTACACCAACTTCAAATTGGTCAATCAATGATGGAGGAAGAGCATTGTTATTCACATCTACGCCAGTATTAAGCGTGAAAGAATTAGAATAACTGGCAAAAACTGAATGATTTTTGCTCGGTTGATATACCAATCCGAAACGTGGAGAGAATGCTCCATCAAAATTTAGAACTGTTGTGGTAGCTTTAGTAGCGGAGGTGTAAACATCGCTCTTGGTTTGCTGATAGCTATAACGCACTCCTGCTAAAACCTTTAATTTTGGTGTAATACTAATCAAATCTTGCACATAAACTCCCACACGATTCACTGGGGCTGTCGTCAACGTTGCAGGATTTAAGGTAGGAATATCCGTACGCACTTTATATTGTTTCGAACCGAAAATATTGACAGTATCGTAGCGAGCCAGTTGTGTATAGGCAGTAGTAAGTGTACTGAAATAATCAGTATCCATTCCTACCAAAACTTGGTGCGAAACCTTTCCTGTATTGAAATTTCCAGTTAAATCGGCTTGACCTAAATAATAATCTTCGGCTACTTCGCTGCGTTGCACATTACGAATCCACGTACCTGCGGTATTAATCAAAGTACCTGTATTAGGGCGAGTATTGGCAAATAAATCGGTGTTGTAGTTGCGGTAAGCACCCGTTACGTTCAATTTCCAATTTTCTGAAAAACGATGTGTAATTGTGGCGGTGGTAGAAAGTTGCTCCGACTTGAAATAACTCCACGGCAAACCAATAAATTTTTCTCTCGGTAAATCTACAATCTGATAGTTGATAATTCCCGCTCCAAAATCTGGTGTACGGCGGTCTTTCATATAATCAGCTTCGAGCAAAATCTCAGTTTTTACACCCAATTTAAAAAGCAACGAAGGATTTACATAAACACGCTCCGAACTCACACCTTCACGAAAACTATTGGCCTTTTCGTAGCTACCATTCAAACGATACGCCACACGCTCACCTTTTCCTATGCCACCGTAAACATCAAATGTTGGTTTGAGAAGTCCAAAACTACCTACTCGCATGGCAACTTCTCCACCAAAATCAAATTTTGGTTTTTTGGTCACCAAATTCAAGATTCCACCCGCTGCCACATTTCCGAATAATATAGCCGAACTACCTTTCATTACCTCTACACGCTCAACTCCACTCATTTCGTTCAGCATACCATTAAAATATCTTACGCCATTTTTGAAGGTATTTGAGCTTCCAAACGAAAACCCACGACCCGAAATCTCCTCTTGATAGCCACCCGTTGTTCCCGAAATATACACGCCGTTGGTATTCATCAATACATCGCTCATGCGTAAAACTTGCTGATTATCAAGCACACTTCTGTCAATCGTCATTACGCTTTGTGGCAAATCCATCGGTTTAATAGCTATTTTTCCTACCGAAACCACTCTTTCATTCTGACTCACATATCCTTTCACTACAATTTCTTTCAATGTTTCGGCATTTTCAAACAATTCGAGTGAAAGATTCAATGTTTTGCCTTCTTCGATTTTAATTTTTTGTTCGAGTGTTTTATAACCTACAAATGAAGCTACAAGTGTGTAAGTATCAGCTTTGATGTTTGTGATGGCAAACTCACCTTTGTCATCCGAGTTTGTACCTTTCTTAATTTCCTTCAACTGAACTGACACAAATGGTGCGGGTTGTCCTTCGCTGTTAGTGACCACTCCTTTGATTTGACCAGTTTGGGCTTTAACTCCTATCGCCCAAAGAATTAATAAGGTACAAATAATATTTTTCATTTTTTTCTATGGTTTAATTTTTATTTAGACTAATTATAAATAATGTTTATTTTAAAAGGAAATTCGTTTGAATTTCCTTTGCTAACTATTGATTATTAAAACTTAAATCCTGCTGAAATGTAGAATGTACGGCCATCGGCTGGTAAAATTCCTGGGCCTGGATACCCACCCGCACGACGTGTAAAATAACGTTCGTCGGTGAGGTTGTTTACACCTGCTTTAAAGTTGTAGTGCTTCAAGAATTTGAAACTCGCCGAAAGGTCTTGTACGGTATAAGCTGGAATTACGCCAGTTGTAGCGGCAGCATTGGCAACTTCTGTATTCGAAGCATCGGCATAAGCTTTGCCAATATCGCTCATCTGCCACGTAACCGAGAAGCCTTTTTTGTTGTAGGTAATACCAAAACGGTTGATTTTACGAGGAGCATTTTCAACTCTTTTTCCAGAAAGATTTCCTTCTACTACCTGTCCGTTCACTACCGAAGTTGTCTTGAAATCACGGTAAGTTGCATCAATGTAGGCTATCGAAGCAAACATACTCACATAACCAATTTTAGATTTTTTGAAGAAAGCCGTAATCGGGTCGAATTCTATATAACCCTCAAAACCTTGGCTTACCGAACGACCTAAATTGGTGCGGAATTGATAACGTTGATTGGCCGCATTGGTTTGTGTGATTGTTCCGATTCGGTTATTGTAATTCACATAGAAATAATCAACATCGAAGTTCAAGTAATTAGCTACTTTGCCACGGTATCCGAAATCAAAATTATAGCCACGAGCATCTTGTAGATTTTCGTCAATCACATCGGTTGTAGCCGGAGGTGTAAGGTCAGAAATCAAAACTGGGCGATAGGCCTGCGAGATATTGCTATAAAACTCTGATTGCTCGGTCAGGTGATACTCAGCACCTCCACCAAAAAGTAAGAAACTACGATTTCGGGTAATCGATGTAAGATTATTGGCAACACCATTCGATAGGCTAAAACGCCCTTGCATGGTCGAGCTGATATTTTCTATTCTTGCTCCTGCTGTTACTAAAAATTTCTTGTTCAGGCGGAAAATATTCTCAAAATAAGCCGCTTTATTGATATTATTAAAGTCTAAATCGCGTGGATAGTCGCCTTCGATATTAAATTCCATGTCTTGGCTAATTGTGCCTTTTCCTTGTTGTTTGCGGTCGATGTTTCCGTTATAATACCTCAATCCGCTCGCAAGGGTATTGTTTAAACCCAACAATTTATAATCTGTGATGAAGCGTAATTCTGAACCATAATTATTATAATAATCTCTGTCAACTTGTCGGTTAGATGTCAAATTATCAACCGTCGTGATGGCCGAAACATTTCCAACGCTACTACGCTCGGCAATTACACCGAAGGCTTTCCAACTCAGTTTTGTTTTCTCACTAAAAATATATTCAGCTGAAAGCGAAGGAACCAACCAAGGCGTACTAAACCAGTTTCGACTACGTACACTCTGGCGTGCATCTTGAGCAAACTGAGCGTCGGTCAAGCCACCTGCTTGCTGACTTTTGTAAGTCATGTATGTTGCTTCTGCTCCAATCTTAAACTTATTCGTGATGGCATAACTCAATTCGGCGTGAGCGTGGTCGGTGTTGTAATAGCTATTATCTCTCCAGCCATTGCCAAAACGTTTTTGATAATAAGCCGTATAGCTCAAACGCCCTTCTGTACCACCGATATAATTAAATGTACTGAACAAACCATTGCTTCCAGTTGTATTCTGCGACTCGACCGTCACACGAGTAGAAATATCAGGTTTACGAAGTACAAAATTCATCAAACCGCCAAACTGTGGCCCATATTGAAGTGAAGATGCTCCACGGACAATTTCTATGCGGTCAACCACTTCCATTGGTGGCGTATAATATGCTTCTGGATAACCCATTGGGTCGGGTGTAATATCGTAGCCATTCATTCTTACATTAAACTCCCACGAACGATTCGGACTCAAACCACGAGATGCCACGCCCAACTGAATACCCGAACCATCGTTTTCCCAAACCGAAATACCCGGCGTGCGACTAAAAATCTGACGGCTATTATTCATTGCCAAGTTGGCATTAAGGTTATCGAGTTTAATAACTTCATTTTTCTTTGTGGCATTAATCGAATAGCCATCAACTTCGGCTAAATGTTCGTTTCCTCTTACTCCACGGCTTGCTACTACCTGAATGTCTTTCAAAGTATAAGTTTCGTCTTCTAACTCAAAATCAAGACTTTTTACTTCGTTTTCTTGAAGTGTAAAACTCAATTCTTTATTTTTCAAACCAACGCTCGATACTACAAGTGTATATTCGCCATTTCTTAAACCCTTAATCACATATTCTCCGTTGGTGTTGGTCTGTACTCCTCTCACCGTTCCTTTCAAAGTCACACTCGCTCCCACAATCGCTTGCTTCGCCCCATCCGTAACTTTCCCATTGATAGCTGCTTTTTGTCCAAAAGCGGCAAAAACCACCAACTGAGAAAGTAAAATTGTATAAATTAAAGACTTCATTTAAGTATTCTTATTTTTGTTTAGACCAATTCTAAATAACACTGCAAAAGTAAATACGAAATTTTAATGAGCAAGGATTTATTTAGATTAATTTTAAATAAGGAATTTTACAGATAAGCATAACTGCTTCTGGACTACCCATTTTTCTGGCAGTTTTCTCGTTGGCATTGACCGTATATAATCAACGAATGCTCGATGATAGGCATCTGGTAGAATTGAGAGATTGAATCTTGAATGGCTTGTAGGCGTGGGTCGCAGAACTCAAATACTCGATTACAATCCACACAAATTAAATGGCTGTGTTGTTTTCGGCCAAAGGACTTTTCGTAGCGAGCTGCGTGCGAACCATTAAACTGGCGTTTATTTACGAGTCCCAACTCTACAAGTAAATCAAGCGTGTTATAAACGGTCGATTTGCTTACTGAAAAATTACGTTCTACAAAAGCAAAATATAGTTCATCAGCCTCAAAATGGTCGTCACGCTTATATACTTCTTCTAAGATTTTATATCGTTCAACTGTCTTCCGAAGCCCCAACTCTTCAATCTTGGCATCTAAAATTGCCTTTACTTCTCTATAATGATTTTGCTCAAACATGTCTCATATCGTTTATCATGTGGTTATTCAACTTTCCTTTGTGCGTTTTCTTGCGTCTCCCCCACCAAATGTAAAAGCCTGTAATTGGTAAACTTGCCGCAACCAGCGAAAGCAAAAACGCCAAAATTTTTCCCGAAAAACCCAATATTCCACCCGTATGAATATCGTACGTCATTCTGATTAACTTATCCGCAATTTTGGCATCTTTCAGTCGACCATAAACATTGTTTACTGAGATTTCCTTCAAAGTATATTGGTCGAAATAACGATAGTCGGTACTCCAATAAACTCCTTCACGGGTGTTTACATTTGCTCCAATCGCCGAAGAATCAGATTCAATAGCATGAACTTCGAGTGAAACCGCATCGGGATGTTCGGCTTTCATTTTTTCCCAAATTAAATCGGTCGCTGGCTTCTTGAAATCGGTAGCAATGGGTTGCTGAGAAACTGGCTCTACGAACAACAACTCTTTGTTTCCGCCAAGAGTTTTATAAACAATAGAAGTAAACCACTGAATGCCGAAGAAAATACCCGTAACAGCAATGACCAGTAATAAAAATGAACTATAAAACCCTAAAATATTGTGTAAATCGTAGTTTTTGCGTTTCCACTGAGTAGCATCTTTCCAACGAAACCAAAAGCGTTGTTTGGCTGCTGCTTTGTTTTTTGGCCACCAAAGAATGATACCCGAAATGAGCATAAAAACAAAAATCAGCGTAGCATACGAAGTTATCGGCTGGCCGATTTGGGGCGGAAGCCACAAATAATAATGCCCATCAAGCACCCAATGAAAGAAAGTTTCTTCCATGTTTTGCACATGAATCACCTCGGCAGTATATGGATTATGATAAATGATATAATAATGCTCTGGCTCAAAACCATAAAAAATAGCCTCTACACTACGGCCTTTTGCAGGATAATTAATGGCGTGTAAATGAGCTTTGGGCAATTTTTTTCTGGCTACCGCTTCAAAAGCAGATGGTGGCAAAACGGCACGATTCTCTACTTTTGAAAATCGAAAAGGCTGCGTAGCATCTTGAATTTCTTGCTGAAACGCATACAAACAACCCGTAATACTGACCACAAACACCACCAAGCCAGTCGAAAGCCCCAGCCAAAGGTGTAACTGTCCGACGATTCGGTTACCTATGATTTTTTTGAAATTCATTTGTTGATTTTTTCACCTCACCCCCAGCCCCTCTCCAATTGGAGAGGGGAGCTTAGAAGTGTTTTTTATAATGGTTTTAAAACTTATAATTGATACTCAAACGAGTATTTCTCATGGCTTCGGCTTGCCAGTAGTAAAATTTACTCCATGAATAATAAGCCCCCGAAATAACATCAGCGTTGAATAAATTATTTACATTAAGAGCCACCCCAAATTTCCCGAATTGATAAGAAGCTGCGGCATCGAAACGTGTATAACTTGGCATCGCTGGGTCAATAGTTTTATCATATTCCGAGTACCACGAAGTTCTTCCCGTTGCGTGCGAAATTCCCAACGAAAGCCCCAAGCCTTGTGCAGCTCCACTTGGCACTCGGTAGCTAAGCCAAGCATTCGCAATGTGTTTGTCTGTTCCTGGCAACTGGCGGTCAACTTGCTGATTTTCGGTATCTTTTGTCACTTTTCCATCGGTATAGGCATAATTCATTGTTACGTCTAAACCGGTCAATATTTGTCCACGCACATCAAATTCAATTCCTTGGGTTTTGGTTTGACCAAGTTGCACCGAGAAGAATTGGTTGACAGGGTCGGCCGTCAGTACATTATTTTTTGTAATCTGGTAAGCCGCTACAGAAGCCGTCCAACGGCCATCGAGCCATTCACGCTTAAAGCCAATTTCTTTGTTTGTGCCAGTAATCGGGTCGAATTTTTTGCCAGTATATGACGCCCCCGCCTGCGGAATAAACGATTCATCTAAAACCGCATACACGCTAGTATTTTTATTGAGCGAATAGCTCACACCAATTCTCGGGGTAAATTTCCCTGCCGTAACTTTTCCCGAATACGGGTCTTCATCGCCAGTTGAAGTATATCTTCCTGCTAAAGTAAAGCGAAGTTTATCATCTAAAAGTCTGATTTCATCTTGGGCATAAAGTGCGGTGTAAAGATTATTATAATGTACACCACGCTCACGAATGCTTAGGCTACGGTCGAATTTAGGGTACGCCGAGGCAGGTACTTTTCCAAAAACTGGGTTATACACATTAAATCCTTGTGAGCCAACAATTGCTCCGCCCTGAGCCCAATCGTGGTAATAATCTTTATCGCCCATATCAACACCCGCCAAAATACGGTGTTTGATTCTACCAGTTTCAACATCGCCGTTCACAAAAAACTGACCTACACGAGTTTGTCCCAAAATATCCCAAACCGATGTGGCTCTTTGCAATGTATCGCCTTTGAAACCCGACGGCCAGAGGCTTGAGCCTACTTGACTGAAATTCATGTAAGCAATTTGTCCGGTAAATTTCCAATTATTATTGATGCTGTGCGAGAGCGTCACGAATAGTGACTGGTCATTGATTTTGGTTGGAGCCATATTCGACTCCAGCGTAGTAAAATCAGCAGCAACATCGCCTAAATTATTTGGCGAGTAAATGTAGTTCGAACCTAATGGCGACATATTTACGCCTTGATAAGTATATTCGGCCGTAATAGAAGTATTCGGATTGATTTGATATTTAATGACTGGAGCAATCGAAACACGATTATTGTATTCAAAGGCTCGTTGCGTACCTTTCATTTGCCCCATTACGTTTAAACGATATTGCAATTTTCCATCTTTGCTCAATAAACCATCCAAATCTACCGTCGTGCGATACGTCCCGAAACTCCCAATTGTCATATTGGCTTCGCCTTTCGTTATGCCAGTTGGCTTTTTTGTAACTACATTATAAAAACCACTCGGTTCGCCACTGGCCAACATAAAACCCGCAGGGCCTTTTACAAATTCGATACGCTCAACCATGCTCATGTCTTCATTGAGTGGCCCCCATGTAGCCTGCACATTCATTCCATTACGGAAAGCCGCAATCCGTGAGCCACGCATCACAATACGTGCATAGTTTTCCCAGTGTTCAGAGCGAGTAGCCCCACTCACGTTGCGTATCACGCCTTCTTGCATATCAAAAATCTGTTGGTCTTGTAGATTCTGGCGAGTGATTACCTGAATATTTTGTGGAATTTCGAGCAATGGAGTCTTCAATCGAAGTGAAATAGAAGGATAATCGGTTACGTATTTGCTCGGATTTGCCGTTACTAAAACCTCTTGCAATTGACTGGCGTTGGCTTCCAATACAAAATCAAGATTTGCAGTTTGCCCATTCTCAATCGTTACTTTTTTTGATGCAGTTTTCAAACCAACAAATGTAGCTTGTATAGTATAGTTACCTTCCTTTATATTTTTAATCTCGTAATTCCCCTCTACATCGGCAACAGCCCCTTTGGTCGTACCTTTCAAAATTATATTTACAAACTCGGCGGGTTTTCCATCAGATGTCGTGATTTTTCCTTTTATAATGCCACTTTGGGCAAAAACAACTTGCAATGAACTTATAAATAAGAGAATACCAGTTTTAATAAATTTACTTTTCATTTTTCTTTAGTGATTTAGATAAAAATTAAAAAAGTGTGCAGACTTAGGGTCTTGGCAGTTTTCGATGTCACCCGAAAACGAGGTCTTTTTAGGCTTAGGTTTAGATATTTAGCTGATTCACAGACAGTCGGTATGATTACACACCCGAAAACACTTACAGTCAAAACCTGCTTTCCTTACTGCACAATCAATCGTTTCATCTTTTATTTCATCCGAACTCACGATTGAAATTTGCTGCTTCACATAATCAATCGTAAAAGCCCTCACTCCTACTGTATTTAGTTCGCTCTTAAGATTTTGTAAACTAACTGACTGCTGCAAATCGACTAAGAAATTGATTGTTTTCATGGCTCAGATTATAATCAGAATTAATTTTAAAATTGAAATTATATTTATTTAGACTAATTCTAAATAATAACACAAAGGTAAAAGTGAATTTTAAAATCACAAACATTATTTAGAATATTTCTAAATAAAAAACTCATATTGTCAAAAAATCAATAAATAATACCATTTTTACTATATTTGCCTTATATTATTATGCTTTCGCTAACAGACTATTATGAGTGACGAAACTTCCAAATACGACCCCCTACAACAAAAAGAAGTAATTGACGATATGTTTGAGACTTGGTTTCTCGACTATGCGTCGTATGTAATTCTCGAACGTGCCGTGCCTGCCATCGAAGATGGTTTGAAGCCCGTTCAACGCCGTATCATGCACGCCCTTAAAGAAATGGACGACGGACGTTTCAATAAAGTGGCCAACGTGATTGGTTCGAGTATGCAATATCACCCACACGGCGATGCTTCTATCGGTGATGCCATTGTGTCGATGGGACAAAAAAACCTTTTGCTCGATACCCAAGGAAACTGGGGCGATGTTCGTACGGGCGATGGTGCTGCAGCTCCACGTTATATTGAGGTGCGTTTATCGAAGTTTGCCAACGATGTGTTATTTAATGAAGATACCACCGAATGGCAGATGTCGTACGATGGCCGTAAGCGTGAGCCTGTTAATCTTCCAGCTAAGTTTCCGCTCCTACTTGCTCAGGGTGTTGAAGGTATTGCCGTAGGTCTTTCGACCAAAGTGATGCCCCATAACTTCATTGAGTTGTGCGAAGCATCAATCGCTTATCTGAAAAAAGAACCATTTCAACTTTACCCCGATTTCTTGACAGGCGGCTTGGTTGATGTAACGAACTATAACGATGGCGGACGTGGCGGAAAAATTAAAGTTCGTGCAAAAATTGCCGAAATCGACAAGAAAACCCTCGAAATCCAAGAGATTCCGTTCAGTACAACTACCGCAACGCTCATTGACTCTATCATCAAGGCCAATGATGCGGGAAAAATAAAAATCAAAAAAGTTGAAGATAATACGGCCAAAGATGTTTCAATCATCATCCATTTGGCACCCAATACTTCGCCTGATATTACGATTGATGCACTTTTTGCATTTACTGAGTGCGAAAACTCTATTTCGCCTAATGCTTGTATCATCATTGATAACAAACCGCATTTCGTCACTGTCAGCGATATTCTGAAAGAATGTACGGAGCAAACCAAACATTTGCTTCAACGTGAACTCGAAATCAAGCGTCACGAACTCAAAGAAAAATTGCTTTATAGCTCGCTTGAAAAGATTTTTATCGAAAATAAAATCTATCGTGACATTGAAGAGTGTACGACTTTTGAGGATGTGGTGGCAACTGTCGATAAAGGTTTAGAGCCTTACAAAAAAGATTTTTACCGTGAAATTATAGAAGATGATTTGCTTCGTTTGCTCGAAATCAGAATCAAACGTATATCAAAATACGACTCTTTCAAGGCAGATGAATTAATGAAACGCTTGCTCGATGAATTGGCCGAAGTGGAAGATAACTTAGCCAATATTGTTCGCTACACGATTTCGTTCTACAAAGAATTATTGAAGAAATACGGAAAAGGACGTGAGCGTAAAACCGAGATTCGTCAGTTTGAGTCAGTTCAAGCAACCGTAGTGGCAGCCAACAATCAAAAACTTTACGTTGACCGTGAAGGAGGCTTCATTGGCTATGGCTTGAAAAAAGACGAATACGTGATGGACTGCTCGGATATTGATGATATCATTGCTTTCAAACGTGACGGCAAATATGTCATTACTAAAATCCAAGAGAAAGTATTCGTAGGAAAAGACATTATTTACTGCTCGGTTTTCCGCAAAAACGATGAGCGTAAAATCTATAATGCGGTTTATCTCGACGGAAAATCTGGTACATCTTACGCAAAGCGTTTCTTCGTGACGGGTATCACTCGTGATAAAGAATACGATGTTTCGATGGGAAATCCGAAATCAAAAATATTGTATTTTACGGCCAATGATAATGGCGAAGCCGAAACCGTTGCGGTAAATCTTACGGCCAATTCGACCGCCAAAAAGAAACAATTCGATTGGGATTTCTCGACATTAGCCATCAAAAATCGTAGTTCGATGGGGAATGTTCTGACGAAATTCCCAGTGCGTAAAATTGTCTTGAAATCGGTGGGTAAATCAACCCTTGGTGGAGTAGATATTTGGTTCGATGCAGTAATCGGAAAACTCAACCGTGACGAACACGGGCAATATTTGGGCAATTTTGGCTCGGAAGATAAGATTTTGGTTATCTATAAAGATGGTCAATATGAGTTTACGAACTTTGAGCTAACGAACCGCTACGAGCAAAAAGATATTCTGAAAGTTGTAAAATACGAGCCAGAAAGAGCAATTTCGTGCTTACACTACGAGGGCGAACACAAGATTTATTACATCAAACGTTTCAAGATTGAAACTACTACGATGGATAAGAAATTCTTGTTTATTTCTGACACCAAAAACTCTCGTTTGCTTACGGCCTGCTTAGATAAATATCCTCGTTTTGAAATAAAAACCAAAGCTGATAAAAAAGCGGCTATCGAAACCCAAACAATTTTGGTCGATGAATTTGTAGAAGTACGTGGCTGGAAAGCTATCGGACAGAAAATCAATGCTTATGAAGTGTTGGAAGTAAAACAACTCGAACCAAAACCCGAAGAAGTAGTTGTTAGTCCACAAGTCACAGTCAACGGTCAACAGTCAGAAGATAATATTTCAGACATCGACTCAGAAAACATTGATAATCAAGATGATGACAAACAATTAGCTTTGTTTTGATTGAATAGACTTCCTAAGTCTCAAAGACTTGGGAAGTCTCCAAGTTTCCAGTCTTTCACCGTGGACTTGTGGTCTATCGACTATTGACTAACTTAAAACTCCCAAACTGTGGGATTTTGTCGGCGGCGAAGGTGTTTTCGGACTTCCATCCAAAAAGCGAGTACCAAATAAATAATAATTGGTGAGCCGAATGTAAAGAACGATGCGTAAATGAAGTATATGCGAATACTCCCTGCCGAAAAGTTGAGCTTTTCGCCGAGCCGAGAACAAACCCCAAAAAGTTGGTTTTCAACTAAGTATCTAAATCTTCCTGTTTTTAGCATTGTTTTGAAAAAGTGAATACGAAGTTAGTGAAAAAAACGTGTTTGTCAAGAGTTTAACAATAAAATAATAATATACACTAAGATTTTGTACAATCAAATATTGGTTTAGTACAAAAATATTTTTCTTGAAAACTTGTTTTTTCTTAAAAAATACGTACATTGCATTTCATTTATTTACTCTTTTAATTTATTTAATTTCAATGCAAACAGGTACAGTAAAATTCTTCAACGAAACTAAAGGCTTTGGATTTGTTGTTGATGATGCTTCAGGACAAGAAATTTTTCTTCACGTGACGGGCTTAAACGGCGTAAAGGTTCGTGAAAACGACCGTGTCGAGTTCGAAACTGTCGAAGGGCGTAAAGGTTTAAATGCCGTTAACGTGAAAAGAATATAGTTTTTTTCTAAGTTAAGAATTGACCTCATTACTTAACCCCTCATTCTGAAAAGATTTGAGGGGTTTTTATTTCGCTAAAGACTACGTATTTTTACGTATCAAGCAATACGTATTTTTACGCTATTCATCAGGTAATTTTACTAAAATTAATACGTGGATTTACGACAAAACACTTATAATGAGATATTTAAATAAAAACCTAACATATCTATACTTTTGCACAAATTGTTTTTTTTATATTTTTGAATAACTCAAAGTAAATACTCGCTCAAACACTAATACTGTTAAAATTTATTTAAAAGTCATGAAAGACAAAATATTAAATGCTGGAACATTCTTCCAAAAAAAGGATATTCAAGGCCATGTAAAAAATCATGTTGCCCATGTCAAAGGGAAAAAAGCTGCTTCTGATGTATTTCACGATGACAATGGAGAGGTAAGAAGAGCCGAATTATTTGGAAGAAACGTATTAGAAAAACTACTAAAAAATATTGGAGGCAAAGAAGTTGGTGGCATCAGAATCTACTACGGTCACGCCCCCGAAGATAAAGACGGCACTATCAAAGAAGGCGGCAAACTACGCCCACGTTTATTCTTAGTACCAGTTGATGAAAACGGTAAAGATATTGAAATAGATGCTTCAGCTTTAAAAGATGAACCTAATGGCGGCGGTGTTGGTGGTGGCCTACCATGTCCTCAAGATTGCAACGAAATATAAGGATTAGCCTATGTGGGACAGATACATGTATTTATACAACAAATACCCAATAACGGCGACATCTGATATCATTACGATTTTCCCCGTTATATTTGGTATTATTTACTACAAGTATTTATCAAAAGAGCTTAAAGTACTCTTTTACTTCTCGGTAATACACTTTATTGGAGATATTTACTCCACTTGGCTATCGGTCAAATGGGTAAATAATCTTAATATTTTCAATATTCTCGAAATTATTGAGGTAAGTACTATGTGCTTTATTTTTTGGATGCTTGCCAAACAGCCTCTGAAAAAGAACTTTTTATTGGTACTATTAATCACAATTTTTAGCATCGGTATATTTAAATTTCGTGCAACGGAATTCGCCTTTATACCTTATGTCTTCAATAGGCTATGCTATATGGTATTGGTATTTCTTTATTTCAATACCCTTCTTTCCGAAATATCTGTAAAGAATATTTTATTACACCCCCCATTTTGGCTCAGTGCTACCCTCACGATATACTCTACGGGTAGTATAATTATCTTCCTTTTTGGCGAGCAAATACTATCATCAACCGCACCACATGACAAATTCATGCTGTTCTATGATATTATCTCAGTAATCAATATTCTCTTCAGGTTATTAATTTGTGTAGCTTTTATTGTTAGCAAATACGAAAAGAAGTAATTTTATACCCAATCTAAATTTTTTATAAGTACACTATGATTAATACCAACGACTCATCTACGCTAATTGTAATCGGTACAGGAATACTTTTACTGATGGGTGTTGGTTTGGTTATTTTTGTGGCTTATTATCAACAACAGCAACTCCGACGTGACCTTGAGCAGCAAAAAGCAATGCAGGAGCTTAAAGACGAAATGCAACGCCAAATGCTTGAGTCGGCCCTTGAAGTACAAGAGGTAGAGCGTATCCGAATTGCAAAAGACCTACACGATGAGGTTGGAGCGATGCTCTCGGTTACCAAAATGAGTTTCAACCAACTCCTCCGTAAACTCGATAACGCAGAAGATTTGGCTGTCATGGGAAAACAAACTCGTGAATTACTCGAACAATCAATCGGGCAAGTTCGCCGTATATCTAAAGAACTCGTACCCAGCACTCTCGAAGAATTCGGCCTTATACTTTCTATCGACGAATTTATCCAAAAAGTACATTTAGCTTCTACTACATCTTTTACTTTTAGTCACGAAGGAATCTCAGAAAAAGAGCGTTTCGATAAAAAAATTGAATTGACAATTTATCGTCTTATCCAAGAATTGGTCAACAATGCACTCAAGCACTCGGAGGCTACCGAAATAACTTTAACGCTGGCGAAGAATAACAATAAGATAATATTTAACTTTACCGATGATGGTAAAGGTTTTGATTTTGCTGCCATTCGCAATGACCCTAAATCAGGCTTGGGACTTCGTAATATGGAAAGCCGTCTGAGCGTAATTAATGGCACTATTGAAGTGAAATCCACAGTAGGACAAGGCACAAAAACAACTATCGAAATACCTATTTAACAACCAGTGTTTAGAGAAGTTTTCTTTAAACTCGTACCCTATACTGCCATGTCAAAGATACAATTAGCGGTCGTTGACGACCATAATCTATTCCGCAAAGGAATGATTTCAATCCTTCAGCAAGTACCTGATTTTGAGGTAGTTATGGAAGCTACCAACGGTCAAGAGTTTATTGACAAACTCCAAAATCAGACAATCGACGTAGTATTATTAGATTTACAAATGCCTATTCTCGACGGCATAAAAACTACCGAAATCGTAAAAGCCCAATTTCCTGATACGAAGGTTTTGATACTTTCGATGCAAGACGAAGACCAATTTGTGTTGCATTTGATGGAAATCGGTGCAAATGGCTATTTATTGAAAGACACCGACCCCGAAGAAGTAGAAAAAGCTATCAGAAAGGTAAACGAAACAGATATATATTTCAGCGATTTTGTGAGCAAAATTATGCTTCGCAAAATGAACCGTAAACCTCAGCAAGAAAGCAAAATATTTAATTATAAAACTGACCTTTCGGAGCGTGAAATACAGGTTTTAAAATATATCTGTGAAGGGCTAACAACGGCCGAAATCGGTGATATAGTGTCGCTCAGCCCACGCACGGTTGAAGGCCACCGCCTCAGAATGATGGAAAAACTTGGGCTAAAGAATACAGCCGGCTTGGTGGCGTATGCTATTAGAAATAATTTGGTTTGATTCAATAATTTGTAGAGACGTTGCATGTGCCGAGCGAAGTAGGGTTGAACCCTATTAAGGCGAAATGGAGTTGTCCT
>NZ_BMKK01000021.1 GCF_014644295.1 Emticicia aquatilis | reverse complement strand
AGTGGTACCGCACCATCGGTAGCGATTAGTTCAAGTGTAGCAAGTACGTATAGTTGGACAGTTGGTACGATTACAGGCGGTATTACTGGAGCGAGTTCAGGCACAGGTTCAACGATTTCACAGGTCTTGACGAATCCAAGTAGTACAGTTGCCGGAAGTGTACAATATATCATTACGGCTACGGCAGGTACAGGCGGTTGTACGACCACAGCGAGTGTCTTAGTGACGGTGAATCCATTGCCAACAATCACAGCAGCCAATGCAGCTATATGTAGTGGCACAGCCCCATCGGTAGCGATTAGTTCAAGTGTAGCAAGTACGTATAGTTGGACAGTAGGCACTATCACAGGCGGTATTACTGGAGCGAGTTCAGGCACAGGGTCAATAATCTCACAGGTCTTAACCAATCCAAGTGCTACTGCCGGAAGTGTACAATATATCATCACGGCCACAGCAGGGACAGGCGGATGTACGACCACAGCGAGTGTTTTGGTAACTGTTAATCCTTTACCAACAGCAACGCTAACTGCACCAGCAACTTGTGCGGGAGCAACCACAGTTCTTGCTCCAACAGGTTTATCTAACGCAGCTACGTTCTTATGGAGTACAGGTGCAACTACATCAAGCATTTCTGTAAGTCCAACAGTACCGACTGGTTATACATTGACAATAACATCAGCGTCAAGCCCAGCTTGTTCGATTACACGCACAGTTTGGTTAGATGTGAAGCCTCTTCCAACAGCCGAAGTCACTGTAATACCATCTTCGTGTATTGGTAGCGTTTCACAAAGCAATGGTCAGTTAATGCTAAATAAATACAAAGATTCAGACCAAGTAGCTTATGGTTCGCCAATTTCTGCAACTCCAACATTTGCAAATGTTCCAGCAGGTGGAATTTTTGCCACAGGATTGGCAAATACAGCAGCTACTTACACAATCAGATTGAAGAATACAATTACAAACTGTACTAATGACCTTACTGCTACTATGACTGTAACTGTATGTCCTTGTCCAGCAGGATATTGTGAGCCTGCAACGGTTGTAAAAACTAAATAAAAAATTATTAAGTGGTATAGTTTTTGCTAATTAATAAATTAGTAGGTAACCGTACCACTTAGTTACTTAATATAAAGCACTCAAACTCAATTAAATATACTTACATTACTCAATTTGTCAAATGGAAAACAATTTACTAACCATTATGCCTATAAACCTCAAGCTTACCAAAATTTGGTCAAGTTTTTTGACGGTTTGTATGCTATTATTGTTTGTGAGCCAATCAACTTACGGACAAAGGGTGCCAGTACCTTGTACAGGTTCAGGTCCTTTTACAATCATTGGAGAAGATGCTTCTTCGCCGACTGCTAATGATGCAAAAATGCGTATCTCAGGTGCTTTAGCAGGAGATGACCGTGTTGGTTATTCGATTGGAGCAACTTACACAGGAACTAATTTCGCAGGTACACCTAAGTTATCTACATTAACAGGAGGGTATTTGTCGCAAACGTTACCAACTCCAACCAATACTGCTGGTACGCAATACACAATCAGGGTGTACAAAGCAGATACCACATGTTATTATGACCAAGTATTTACTTTAGAATATGTAAACTTTAATACAGCTCCAGTTTATCCCGATATCCAAGTGTCAGTTGTGAAAACACCAGACTTGGGTTTTTATGCTTTAGGCTCAACTGTAACAATTGATGTAGTTGTACAAAATACAGGAACAGGACCAGCAACGGGTGTAGAATATACCGTTGGAATTCCAGCAGGACTTACTGGTGTAACAGGAGTTGCATCTTACGGAACTTATGATAATGTCACCAAAAAGTGGACACTCGGGAATGTAGCCGTGGGGCAAACAAATATTAAATTGACTTTAACGGGTACGGTTGCAACAAGAGGGGTTAAATATTTAACGGCAGACCTTACAGGTGAGGTTGAAAACGATACTGACTCAAGACCTACAACTGCAACAAATCCGAGTAATACACCAGGTGAAGACGATTTTGGTTCGGTTTGTATCTCTACTCCATTTGACTATTGTACGAATGACGAATATACTATCACATTGCCAAGTTATACAAGCATTAAGTGGTTTAAAGGAACTACTGAATTGACAGCTGCAAATGCAGCTACGAATGGTGTTAGATTGAATACTGATGGTTCTTTAACAGTATTTGCCACTGGCGATTATTCATATAGCATGACAGTTGGCCCAAATGCTTGTCCAAGTGGTGGATGTTGCCCTATTAGAGTCGAAGCTGGTAAGCCACCAGTATTGGTAGCTCCAACTGCACAGGCAGTTTGTTTCAGTAAACCTTTCAATGCAGTAGCTGCAACCAACACGCAAACAACACCAAATGGTACATACATTTACCAATGGTACAATGCTAATGGTGCTTCTAACCCAACTACAACTGCAATTTCTGGCGAAACAGGCCTTGCTTTAACTGCCCTTCCAACTGCAGTAGGTACTTATGTTTATAAATTGAAAGCATACGAACAAGGTCACCCTAATTGTGCTGACTCTGTAACTGTAACGCTTGAAATTAAAGCATTGCCAACACCAGTGCTTGCATCTAACAGCCCAGTTTGTGCAGAAAGTCCTATTAACTTTACAGCAACACCAGCGGGTGCTACAAACTATGCTTGGACAGGACCTAATGGATTCACAGGCTCAAGTATTGCCAATCCAACGATTGCAAGTGCAGCTCTTGCGAGTGCAGGTACTTACGTAGTTACAGTTACAAATGGTGTAGGTTGTTCTGCAACAGCTACAACAGCAGTAATAGTTAATCCTAAACCAATTAAACCAGTAGTTGCTAATAAAACGTTCTGTGCTGAAGACCCACAAGCAACACTTTCGGCTACTGCTCTTAATGGAAATACATTGTTATGGTATGGTACCTACTCAACAGGTGGTATATCTTCAACAACTGCACCATCTTATAATCCAACTACGGCAGGAAATACTACTTATTACGTAACTCAGAAAGTTGATTTAACAGGTTGTGAGTCTAACCTTGCTGAATTGCTCGTAACAGTAAATGCAAAACCACTACCACCAACCACTGCCCCAGTTTCTGCTTGTCAAAACTCAAACCCTATTACTTTAACAGTATCGGGTAGTAATACAGGATTTGCAGTATTATGGTACGGTGTGAATTCAACTGGTGGAACAGGTTCAACAACAGCAGATATTGCCCCAACTGGCTCAGTAGGAACTACGACTTATTATGTGAGTAGAAAGACTGATGACACAGGTTGTGAATCGAATCGTGCAACAATTCCAGTTGAGATTCGTGCGACTCCAGTACCAACATTGGCATCTAACAGCCCAGTTTGTGCAGAAAGTGCAATCAATTTCACTGCCACACCTGCTGGTGCAACAACATATATATGGAGTGGGCCATCTGGTTTCACAGGAAGCAATACTGCAACACCAACTATCGCAAGTGCAGCGTTGGTTAACGCAGGTACATATAACGTAACTGTTACAAATGGTGTAGGATGTTCGGCAAGTACATCAGTAGTGGTAGTTGTTAATTCTCTTCCTGTTGCACCAGTAGTTGTTAATAAAGTATTCTGTGCCGAAGACCCACAAGCATCTCTTGTAGCTACGGCTCTTAACGGAAATCATTTATTATGGTACGGTAATGCTTCGACAGGTGGTATTTCATCTACTACAACGCCGGTTTATAACCCACTTACCGCAGGTTCAACGAAATATTTTGTAACTCAAGTTGATGACGTAACTGGTTGTCAATCTTATCGTAGTGAACTCCTTGTAACGATTAATGCTAAACCTCTACCTCCAGTTGCTGGTGATAAAACATACTGCCAAGGTGTAGCAGCAACGGCTCTTACAGTAACAGGTGCAGCACAACACACATTCTTATGGTATGGCACTTCGTCAACTGGTGGTACAAGTTCAACATCAGCTCCAGTCCCTTCAACAAATTCGGTAGGAACAACGACTTATTATGTTAGTCAAAAAGACAACGGAACTGGTTGTGAGTCTAATCGCGATGATGCAATCGTAATTGTAAATCGTACACCAGCTGCTCCAGTAGTAGCGAGTGTTAAATACTGTCAAGATGCAACAGCAACAGCTCTTACTGCAACGGGAGAAAATGGTAACACAATCATCTGGTATAACGGCGGTGCAACTTCAACAACTGCTCCAACGCCTAATACAGCAACAGCTGGTTTGACATACTTCTATGTTTCTCAATCAATTCCAGGAACAGGTTGTGAGTCGGGTATGTCGGGTATTCCTGTAACTATCGACCCTAAACCAGTAGCAACCGTTATTGCAGTTAACTCACTTTGTATCGGAACTGTATCTCAAAACAATGCTAAGTTGATTTTGACAAGATACCGCAACTCTGACGAGGTAATTCAATACAACACTGGTAGTACAATTACTGGTACAACATTACCAATCTTGACTAAACCATACTCTGGTGGGGTATTTGCAAGTAACTTGGCTAACCCAACTACTGCATCTCAAGATTATGCAGTACGAATCAAAAACTCGTATGGTTGTACAATTGACCGTGTAGCAACATTGACAAAAACAGATTGTGCATGTCCTGGTGGATATTGCGAACCTGCAACAATTACCAAAACGAAGTAAGTAAGACTTTAGACAATCACTTAGGATAATTACCTAAGTCTAAAATACCAAAATAGCCTGTCCCAGCTCACTACAAAATAGTGGGCTGGGCTTAGGTTAAATAGTAGAATTGATAATTTTATTAGTTTAAAAATGTCAGTTTTGCATACATTAAATTGCTAAGTGAAATAATTTTTTTTAGAAAACTACACCATTGGGGTTAACAATAAAAAAAGTTCTTCTTTTTGTTACCTTTTATCAGAAATGCAGTCATAATAATATACAAACAACAATGAAATCTAAAGTTTAATACATATCGTATTTATTGCATAGGATTCATCATTGTTTGGCCCAAAAGTTCGAGTTTTTTTACTCTAAATTCGTGTACCTCGTAAAAAAATGTACTCGTTTAATAATTTTTTCAGAAAAAACTCTTATCTTGCGGTATCATTTACGACCATTCCTGATGTCCCCCATTTTTAATTTTCAATAATGCCAAAAGCATTCTTTGAAAGTGTCAGTTTTCTACCAAGAAAATTTAGCTATTGAGTTTCTATAAATGCTATTGAGTTGATTACTCTATGAAAAAAATTAAAGGTTTACTAAAGCAAACCTTTGGTAATATCTTCGTAACTGTACTGCTATGCTCGGGTTTGGTCTTGTTGGGTTCGAGTAGTTATGGTACAAATGCACGATTGAATAAACCAAAAGGAAAATCAGCGAAAGCCGATTGTTTTCCGCCTGTATTTACACTCCGAAGTGTAGATGTTACGCAGGCAAATACCAATGATGCTCAGCTTATTTTATCGAATATCCAGAATGCTCGACGTTATTCTATTTCTGAAAAAGGAACGGCCGATATGACCTATGCTAAGGCAACGGTTTTCGACCCAACTAAAAAAGAAGTGGTTATCAAAGGTTTACCAAATCCTACTGATTTTACTTCTTACACCGTAAGGGTTTATAATTCAGAGACTTGTTTTGCTGACCAAATAATCACTTTAGAACACGTAAACTTTGCAGATTTAGTCGATGAAAGTCGATTAGAATTGATTCAAGCCGTAGATAATCATAATCCTCAAGTTGACGAAACGGTTACTTTTACAACCATCATATCTAATAAAGGAAATAAAACTGCAACAGGAGTTGAGATTCAAACCTTGATAAGTAGCAGTTTGAAGGTAGTTTATTTCTATGCTGATAAAGGTACTTTCGAGTCAACCAGTGGTTTGTGGGGCGTAGGCAATGTTAACGGTGGCGAAACCATCAAGCTCGTAGTAAAAGCAAAAGTTTTGCAACAAGGCTTGTCATATTTGACATCTTATATCTGGCGTCAGAATGGTAAAGAACGAGATATAAAAGCTCGTAACGGAGCTGATGGCGGCGATGATTATGGCGTAAGTTGTGTAAGTGTACCTATTTCATTGAAAAAAGGCGAAAACTACAAAGTTACTCTTCAGAAATATAGCGGTGTGAAATGGTACTACAAAAATGTGTCTTCGGGAGTTTATGAAGAAATTACAAAAAGTACTCCATCGGATATAGCCGTTATCAATAAAGATAGTTCGTTAAGTGTTCTGAAGGGCGGAGAATATACTTTCTCTAAACTCGTCGGTACTTGTAACGTTGGTAGTTGTTGTCCCATCATCATTGAAGGCTGTTCGGGACCAAAAATCGTAGTAGATTCAATATATTGTAATAAGAAAATTGATAGTTATAGCATAAGAGTTAAATTACTCGATGACGATTGGAGTATCGTTCAGCAAGCATATTTAGCTACTGCAAATATCGGTATGCCAACTGCTGTTGATTACCTAAAGCGTCTGAACCGTCTGCCTTTGCAATCGAGTGCGGGTTATGTAGTAGCCAATGGCGATGGGTTCTATACCATCGAAAACATTCCAGCATTCATGCCTAACGTTGCGTTGGTTGCAACCGATATTTCGGGTAAATGTAGTAGCAGTAAAATCGTAAATGCTCCTAACTGTAATATTCAAGGAGTACAAGCTCCGCTGGTATTGAATCAGATAGAGACATTTGCCACAGGTAATGAAATTCCGACATTCAGTGTAGTTAGCACTGCTAAAGGAACAGATGTATTGTGGTTTGACGACGAAAATGCTACCAAGCCGATTGCTACAGGAACGGTTTTCACACCATCACAAGCAGGAACGTATTTTGTAGCTGCTCGTGACCGTAAGACCAAAACTCTTAGTATGAAGCGTGAACTAACCTTGACTGAAATTGCACCAGTTAAAGAAGGTGTATTTAAAGATAAAGTTTGTAAGTGCGAAAGTGCCACTATCTTGCCAGATGATGATTTCAGTAAGGTTACAATTACGGCATTATACCCTAATCCAGCCGACGACCATCTGACGCTTGATTATAATTTGCCAGAGAGTTTACCATCAGCAAAACTGGTGTTTTTCAATGTATCTGGTACGGTTATTGCCTCTTACGGTTTAGAAAGTAATGAAAATAAAATCAAAGTAAGCACTTCTACTTGGATGGAAGGAACCTACTTTTTTCAACTTTCTGTCAACGGTCGAAAGATGAAGAGTGACAAATTTATCGTTATGCACAATTAAATGTTTTTAATTATAAATTGAGTAAGCCTTGTCTTTTGAGTGGACCGCATGAAATTTATTTTCATGCAAAAGGTATTTTTTTGAGTAAGAATCTTTGGTAGTAAGCTTATTATCAGAGGTTTATTTGACAAAAACAGAAACTACAATTGTGGTTTCTGTTTTTTTATTTTGTAGAATCTCATACGTAATCAACTTCATACAAACTTTCTAATATCTATTTTGTTTTATCACTACTAAAGCTACCTTTGTGTAGTAAATTCAAACCAAAGTTTAATAGCATTAAGCACAATATTCAATTCAGAATGTCGAAAAAAATAGAAAACCTTACACCACAACAAATCGTAAACGAACTCGATAAATATATAATTGGACAGAAAGAAGCCAAGCGAAATGTGGCTATTGCACTTCGCAATCGTTGGAGGAGAATGAATGCCGCCCCCGAAATGGTGTCGGAGATTATTCCGAATAATATCTTGATGATAGGCTCTACGGGTGTTGGTAAAACCGAAATCGCTCGCCGACTGGCAAAAATAGCTGATGCTCCCTTCGTGAAAGTAGAAGCATCTAAATTTACCGAGGTTGGCTACGTTGGGCGTGACTGCGAAAGCATGGTGCGTGATTTGGTCGAGCAGTCGGTTAATATGGTGAAGCTTGCCAAGAAAGAAACAGTAAAAGCTAAAGCCTTGGAAGTTGTAGAAGACCATCTTTTAGATATTCTGATTCCTCCAGTAAAAGATCAAAAAGAGACTGGTTTTGTTATTGAGGAAAATAAAAAAGAAATCGAAGATTATACCGAATCACTATTGAACGAGAAAACCCGTGAGGCGTTTCGCTCAAAATTGCGTAATGGTGAACTCGACCACCGTAAAGTTGAAATTGATGTACAAGCAGCTGGAATGCCTAATATCGGAGTTATGGGTGGCCCGATTGATGATATGTCGATGATGAACATTCAAGAAATGTTGGGTGGAATGATGCCCAAAAGAGGTAAAAAACGCAAACTTACAATAGCAGAGGCTCGAAAGATTTTGTTGGAAGAAGAAGCCGCAAAACTCATCGACATGGATGAGGTAAAAGAAGAAGCAATCTGGAAAGCCGAAAATCTTGGAATTATTTTTATTGATGAAATAGACAAAATTGCCAATAGCGGTGCAAAATCGGGTGGGGGAGCAGATGTTAGCCGTGAAGGTGTGCAGAGAGATTTACTACCAATAGTTGAAGGAAGTGCCGTAAATACCAAGCACGGAACCGTCAAAACTGACCATATTCTGTTTGTCGCAGCGGGAGCATTTCATGTATCGAAGCCTTCTGATTTAATTCCCGAGTTACAAGGACGTTTCCCAATCAGAGTTGAGTTAGAAAGCCTTACCGAAGATAATTTCTATCAGATTCTGAAAGCACCTAAAAACGCCCTTACAAAACAATACATTGCTATGCTCGAAGCCGAAGGTGTAACCTTATCTTTTGATGATGAAGCACTTCGTGAGCTTGCCCGCATTGCATTTGAGGCTAATAGTGAAGTAGAGAATATTGGTGCGAGAAGATTACAGACGGTTATGAGTCATTTGCTCAACGAAATTATGTTTGATGTGCCAGATAATATTGTCATGGATTCATCCATCACAATTACCAAAGAGTTAGTTTCTCTCCGACTTTCAGGATTAGTTAAAAACCGAGATTTGAGTCAGTATATTTTATAACAAGACAGTTTACCTCAAAATAACAAAAAAAGCGTGAAAGTCCCCCTTCACGCTTTTTCTTGTTATCTGTAAATCAGATTATTTCGATACTACCTTAATATCAGCACCATTTCCAGCACCGTTTGCACCTATTGCATCAATTCTTGTTTCTACAATACCTTTTACCAACAATTTCTTCTTTATAGCAAATGCTCTTTTCACAGCCATTGTTTTGTTGTCCATGCCAACAGCATTATTGGAGTGTCCTTGTAGTTGAATCTGCATTTTTGGATACTTGTTCATCAAATCAGCTAATTCATCAATAATCAAATCTGACTCAGCATCTAAAGCTTGTGAGCCTTTCACAAAAGCAACATTTGACATTGGGAAAATCTGACCTACTGGTTTAGCTTTATCATTCAGATACGCACTTAAACCTTCGCCAAAAGTACTGTATTGCTCAGTTGAATTCAATGAAGGAGCAACGGCTGCTTGTGCTGTATCTTTTACCGCTACTGAATCGGTGGCAGGTTTTACTAAACTATCTGTCTGAATAGCCGTTGAGTCAACCACAAGTTCCTCAGGTGTTTCTGTCTGCGACGGCTTGTAAATATTCATGTACCAATAAATTCCACCTGCAATTGCTGCTACCGCAATTAGACCAATCAATAACCATTTAACTGGAAATGGTGAACTCGTGGTTTCTTCTTCTTCGTAAGTTGAAGCAGCACTTTTCGATGGAGTTGGTGTTTCTTCGGCTGGTGTAATGCTTTTTCCTTTGATAGAAACAGGTTTCGCCGAAACCGATTTTTTAGCGGTAACAAATTTTGGTGAAAGTAATTCTTGCAAACCTAATTGCGGAATCATTTTCTCCAGTAAATCTTCAGGCACTAATTTGAAGAGTGGCTCGTGGTGGTCGCTTAGGTAAGTAATTAAGCCATCAACATCTAATTTATTAGTATCAATCTCCTTACTTACAGCATCAATCAATAAAGGTGCAGCAAGGCTCGAATACATCGTAGAAGAGTTTTTCTTGATACCAGCATAGATACCAATCATACTCACCAACGGGCTTTTGTATGCAGGAAAAATCTGGCTGATAAGGCCATCTCCAACTTTCAAGATATTATCTAATTTATCTTTTTTAGTAAGATAAGACATCACATCTCCAATTAGCTCTCCACCTTGATTGCCTTTTTGAATTTGATTGAAAAGCATACTCACACTCATCATACTACCCGTACGACGAACCAACCCCGCAACTAATGTATAAAAAATACCATCTAAGGCTTTTCGAGTTTTTTCTGGCTCTTCTTCAGAAAGTTTGGCAATCTTTGATACCACTTCATCAGTCAGAGCCTCGTTCAACGTATCAAATAAGTTCATAAGTTTATTTTTATTTAAATAATTGGCAATTGTTTCCTGCAAAATTTATAATTTGGTGCAAAACAACACAAAAGTACGGATTTTTGGTAGAATTTTCTTACCTTTTTATTGAAATTCATAATTAAGTCTTACAAAAATGATACCTAAAAATAAGTAATTGTACTTTATAAAGAATTGATTATCAATTAATAACTTTAAAAGCTATCTTTAAATATCTCAATAATAAATTATATCTATCGACCTCTGTCAATATGATTTGACAAACAAAACTGTAATACAAATTATGCCTAACAAAGAAAATGAAAATTTACGTAGCCAAGATTGGTTTGGAAAAGAAGGAAAAGATGGATTTATCTACCGCAGTTGGATAAAGAATCAAGGCTATCCTGCACATCAGTTTAAAGGAAAACCGGTTATCGGAATCTGTAATACATGGTCTGAGGTTACGCCCTGCAATGGACACTTCAGAGAATTAGCTCAAGTGGTAAAAAATGGAGTTTATGAAGCAGGTGGTTTCCCTTTGGAGTTCCCTGTGATGTCGCTTGGCGAAACTATCATTCGCCCAACCGCTATGCTTTATCGAAATTTGGCCGCTATGACCGTTGAAGAAAGTATCAGAGGAAATCCATTCGATGCCATTGTGTTGCTCACGGGTTGCGATAAAACAACTCCTTCACTTGTGATGGGGGCAGCCAGTTGTGACCTCCCAACGATTGTTGTACCAGGAGGACCAATGCTCAATGGTCGTTTTCAAGGAAAAGCCATTGGTTCGGGTACTGACGTTTGGCGTTTTGCTGACGATTTGAAAACTGGTAAAATGACTCCCGAAGAATTTGAAGAAGCGGAGTCGTGCATGAGCCGAAGCATAGGGCACTGCTCTACGATGGGAACTGCCTCTACGATGGCAGTTATGGTTGAATCTTTAGGACTTACACTACCGGGGGCATCAGCCATTCCAGCGGCCGATTCTCGCAAAAAAGTATTGGCTCACATGTCAGGCATGCGTGCCGTAGAAATGGTCAGAGAAAATCTGTCGCTTTCTAAAGTTCTTACTCGTGAAGCCTTCGAAAATGCAATCATGATGAATGCTGCGGTGGGTGGTTCTACCAATTTAGTGCTACACTTGCTGGCGATTGCAGGACGCATCGGAGTTGATGTAAATCTTGAAGATTTTGATAAAATTGGTAGTAAAATGCCATTTTTGTTAAATTTGATGCCTTCTGGCAAATATTTAATGGAAGATTTCTACTATGCGGGCGGTCTTCCTGCGGTTATCAAGGAGATGGAAAAACACCTTCACCGAGATGCTATTACTGTAAATGGTAAGAGCTTAGTAGAAAATTCAAAAGGAGCTAAAATTTGGAATGAAGATGTAATTGCAACATCCGAAAACCCAATTTTACGTGAAGGTGGAATTGCGGTAGTAAAAGGAAACCTATGCGAAAATGGAGCAGTAATCAAGCCTTCGGCTGCTTCACCGCACTTGATGCAGCACCGTGGTAAAGCAGTAGTTTTTGAGACAATCGAAGACTATCACGCTCGTATCGACGACCCAAATCTCGAAATCGACGAAACTTCGGTAATGGTACTTAAAAATGTAGGCCCAAAAGGCTACCCTGGAATGCCTGAAGTTGGAAACATGCAATTACCTAAGAAATTACTTGAAAAAGGAATTACGGATATGGTGCGTATTTCGGATGCTCGTATGAGTGGAACAGCCTACGGAACTGTATTTCTTCACGCATCACCAGAGTCGGCAGTTGGTGGTACACTCGGATTAGTACAAAACGGTGATGAGATTGAAGTTGATGTACCAAATCGCAAGATTCATTTACACGTTTCGGATGAAGAACTGGCCGAACGCCGTAAAAACTGGACGCCGATTGACTTAGGCTACGACCGTGGCTATACACAGCTATATATCAATACAGTTATGCAAGCTGATAAAGGTGCTGACTTAGATTTCTTGGTTGGGAAATCAGGACACGAAGTAAAAAGAGAGTCACATTAATGCTGGACTTAACGACGAAAATAAGTAGGAGTATTTCGCACAATACGTGGCCGAAGTACTCCTTCTATCTATAAACCTATGTAATGAAAAATCCTCAACTTACCCTATTATGAGAATAAACTTCTTATTTATTGGTATAATATTGATTGTACTATTGGGAGAATGCTTTGTTCATGACCAGACCAATAAAGAATTTGCCGATTTTTGGAGTAATAACTTTCGGATTGCTTCGTGGCTTTTGATGGGCTTATGGTATTATCAGTTACAGAAAATGAATTTTGGGCGAAAGCAGCTATTATTTCTTATCAGTATCATTCTTCCCATCATTGTTTCTCTGACTTCCTACTTAATGCTTGAGCGAACCGCAATTATTATTAACATCATCATCAACGGAATTATTTTTGGTATTTGGATTTACTACTTTCACAATTTAGGAGCAAGAGTTAATATAAGAGATACCGAAAAAACATTGAATAAAATCTCGCCTGCTTTCTTTTTGTTTCCTCTGCTGTTTTATTTCTTTAGCTTGTACCAGACTCTCACTGGCATTTATACTATCCTTGTGTTTTTGTATGTGTTGATATTCTCTTATACTGGAATCGTAGCCGTTTTTCTTCCTGTTAGCGAAGAACGGAAACTTTATATTATCTTAGCATTATCATTATTGGTTATTGCCAATATCATGAATGCGTATCATACTTTCTTGCAGAAACTTTTGTGGGCCTATCCTGTAATCAGAACAATCACGGTAGCTTCAAAGTGTATGCTGATTTATGGTATTACTGATTTTGAAGTAAAAACAGATAAGGTTTAAGATAAAAAACTAAGAATGTCAAAATTTAACGTATATAGTTCGTCGGCAGGTTCAGGTAAGACATTTACACTCACAAAGGAGTATCTAAAATTGGCTCTTGGTAGCGATAAATCATATTACTACAAGCGTATTTTGGCTATTACTTTTACCAACGATGCTGCTTCAGAAATGAAGGAGCGTATCTTGGCTGCTTTGAAGGAAATAGCTGATTTAAAGGGTTTTAACGAAAAATCGAAGTTCTGGGGAATGTTTAGAATGATAGCTGATGACCTTCGACTGCCCGACGATATTATCCAACAACGAGCAGGTGCAGTATTTAGCCACATTATTCAAGAATACTCAGATTTTGCCGTAAAAACGATTGATAGTTTCGTCAATCAACTTGTAAATGCGTTCACCGAAGATTTGGGTTTGCCTTATAATTACGAAATCGTGCTTGACTCAAACACGGTGATGACTGAAGCCGTAGAACGTCTGATTGAAAAAGCGGGCGTTGACGAGTACCAAGATGTAACTCGTATTTTGGAGCGTTTCATCGAAGAAAAAGTAAGTGATGGTAAAACTTGGAATTTCGTAACCGAAGAACTGGCTAAATTTGGAAATCACCTCATCAACGACCAGTTTTATTCTTCTTTAATAAAACTCGACAACCTTGACTCAAAAGATTTTTGGTCAATTTCAAATAATATTTATTCTTACCTGAAATGGTTTGAAGAAACAATAACTGCTTTAGCCGAAAGAGCGATTCAATATATTGAAAATCAAGGCCTTAGCGTTGACGATTTTACGCAAAAAAATAAAGGTATCGGTGGGTATTTTTATAATATGCGAGAAGATTTTGAAGATGAATATTTCCGAAAAAAAGATAAATCTCCCAACTCATATCATTGGGCTGCCATCAATGAAGATAAATGGTACGGAGCAAAAGCACCGACTCCAATCAAAGTTGCCATTGATTCTATCAAAGAAGATTTGACGGCGATTTTCAATGAAATGCAAGATTTTAGGGCTGAGCATTTAGCAAAATATACGCTTTTTACTCTACTTAAGCCTAACCTGCGGAAGTTGTCTTTATTGAAAAAAATAAAGAAAGAATTCGACGAAGTACTGGAAGACAAAAACCAAGTTTATATATCGGAATTTAATCGTAAGATTCTGAAAATCATCTTATCAGAACCTGTGCCGTTTATTTATGAACGCATCGGCGAGCGTTATAATCACCTACTCGTAGATGAGTTTCAGGATACTTCTGATATGCAGTTTTATAACTTACTGCCGCTCATTGAAAACTCGTTGGCCAACAATCACTTTAACCTCATTGTAGGTGATGCCAAACAGGCAATTTACCGTTGGCGTGGTGGAAAAATGGAGTTGATTGTGCATCTGTTCAATAAAAAAGTTGAGCGATTGATGAATAATCCACTCATTCAAGACTTTCAGATTGAGCAGTTTCTAACCATTTCGGAGTATATCGAATCTAAAAATTTGACTACAAATTATCGTAGTAGTAGAGAGATAATAGAGTTTAATAACCGCTTTTTTGAGACCGTTTTGGGCGATTATGGACAGATTTATAAGTTTTTACCCGAAGTCTATGCTGATTTTGTACAGGTGATTCCTGAAAATGCCAAAATGGGTGGACACGTACAGATTGAGTTTTTGGATTATGTAAAAGACGAAGACTTAATGCTGGGCCGAACGGTAGAGTTGATTGAGAAAGTGCTGGCCGAAGGCTATTCGATGGGAGATATAGCGATATTGTGCAGAAAAAATAAGGAATCGGCCGAAATTGCCAATTTCTTGACTGAGGCCAATTATAATATCATTTCTCGTGACTCGCTTTTACTCAAAAATTCAGCTATTGTTCGACTTTTAGTAGCATTTATGCGGGTAGTTAATCAGCCCGATAATCGCTTGGCAAAATCTGAGGTGGCCTATTTATTTTATCAGACCATTCTCGGACAAATACCTGATAATAAAGCAAATGATTTAATTTCTGAAGCTGTGGATACTCCACAAATCGCAGATTTTTATTTACTTTTTGCTCAGCACGGTTTCACACTCGACTCCATTAATCTTAATAAAGCGGGTATTTACGAACTCGCCGAAAAAATCATTCACGTTTTTCAGTTATTTGAGCGAACCGACCGCAAATCGTACCTTTTCCGATTCTTAGATGTGGTGCTGAATTACAGCCTAAAAGAAAGTAATCACTTGCAAGATTTCTTGAAATTTTGGGATGAGAAAAAGGACAGCTCGGCACTTTCGGTCAAGTCTCCGTCTGAGCAAGATGCCATTACTATCACTACTATCCACCGTTCTAAAGGTCTTGAATACCCAATCGTGATTATTCCTTATGCTCATTGGGATGTTCGCCCGAATCATTATTCTGAACTTTGGGCTGACTTAGACATAGTTGATTATGAGGAGTTTATGTGCGAAAAGGATGGTGAGGTAGCTAAACTTCAATCAGCACCAATAAAAATAAATGCGATGCTCGAAATGACTGATTTGGGTGGTCAATACGCATCTGAATTAGAAGCCATTTTCCTTGAAAACCTCAATATGCTTTATGTGGCATTTACGAGAGCGGTCGATAAACTTTTTGTGCTTTCGGGCAAAAACTACCATCAAAAGATTCAAGGCGTAGGCGATTTGATGTATGGTTTTTTGGCGGCGGCCGAACTTTATAAACCCGAGCAAAGCGTTTACGAAGTAAGTCAAGGACATTTCATTAAAAAAGAACAGCCTGCTCCCGAAGAGCGAGATATTATTTTTCTACCCAAAGTAGTGAGCGAAGACCGCAGTGATAAACTTCGTTTGCGTCGTATTTCAGAGAAAATCTTTGACCCCGAAACCCTCGATAAAACCAAAGACCGAGTAAATAAATTGCACGAAGCATTTGTGAAAATAAAAACTCGAAAAGATATACCAAGAGCCATTCAATTGCTTGAATTTGAGGGAGTTGTGAGTCCGAAAGAGAGTGATGAAATCATCGAGTCGGTTGAGAGAATAATCAGTTTACCTGAGCTTAAATCTCTTTTTGAAGAAGGCTTACAGGTTGATAATCAGCGAGAAATCTTACTCAATGGTGTAGATGCCCAATGCCCTGACCGAGTTGTAATGAAAGATGGAATTGTGCATATAATTGATTATAAAACTGGCACAAGCAAAGACCAAAATAAACACGAGAAAAACGCTCGCCAAGTACGAAATTACGGCAAACTTTACCGCCAAATGGGCTACGAAAATATTGAGATGATGTTGGTGTACTTAGAAACAAGTGAGGTCGTGAGAGTGGCGTAAATAGTAAAATTACCACGAATACACTAATCATTAGCTGTATTCGTGGTAAGAAGTGTATCATAACGGAATATTTCCGTGTTTTTTGCGAGGTAAATTTGTTGCTTTGTTTTCGAGCATTTTAAATGCCTTTAAAAGCTTCTCACGGGTGTCGGCTGGGTTAATTACTTCGTCGATGTAGCCACGGTGTGCTGCCTTGTATGGGTTGGCAAATTTATCGGTGTATTCGTCAACTTTATTTTTCAATTCTGCCGCTGAATCTTCGGCTTCCGAAATCTCTTTTCTGAAAATAATTTCGGCTGCACCTGCTGCTCCCATTACGGCAATTTCGGCTGAAGTCCAAGCATAATTCATATCAGCACCAATGTGTTTCGAGTTCATTACGCAATACGCACCACCGTAAGCCTTACGAGTAATGACCGTGATACGTGGAACAGTTGCCTCACAGAAAGCGTACAGAAGTTTGGCTCCGTGCGATATGATACCGTTCCATTCTTGGTCAGTGCCTGGCAAGAAACCTGGAACATCTTCCAGAACCAAAAGCGGAATATTATAGCAATCACAGAAACGCACAAATCTTGCTCCTTTCAAACTTGCATTGATGTCAAGCACACCCGCCATAACGGCTGGCTGATTTCCCACGATTCCGATAGAACGCCCACCGATTCGAGCAAAACCAACCACAATATTTTCAGCAAAGTTTTTATGTACTTCAAAGAAACTACCTTCGTCAACCAATTGCTCCACAACCTCACGCATATCGTAGGGTTGATTAGGGTTTTCAGGCATTAATTTGTTTAATTCTGGACGTTTTTCGTTGCCGTTCGATTCATATGCAACAAAAGGAGGTTGCTCTTCGCAGTTGGAAGGAATATAACTGAAGAGTCGTTTAATATCATTAATACACTCAATTTCATTGGCTGATACGAAGTGCGTAACACCTGATTTTGTAGCGTGGGTCATTGCACCGCCCAATTCTTCCGAACTTACATCTTCGTGTGTAACAGTTTTTACTACGTTTGGCCCAGTTACAAACATATACGAAGTGTTTTCGACCATCATTACGTAATCGGTCAACGCTGGTGAATATACCGCTCCACCTGCACATGGCCCCATGATAGCCGAAATCTGAGGAATTACGCCCGATGCAAGCGTATTTCTGTAAAAAATATCAGCATAGCCAGCCAACGAGTTTACACCTTCTTGGATTCTTGCTCCGCCCGAATCATTCAATCCAATTACGGGAGCTCCATTTTTCATAGCCATATCCATGATTTTACAGATTTTTTCGGCGTAAGTTTCAGAAAGCGAACCGCCAAAAATCGTAAAATCCTGAGCAAAAACATAGACTAAACGCCCCGTAATTGTGCCGTAACCAGTCACCACACCATCACCCAGATAATATTCTTTATCTAAGCCGAAGTCTTTGCTGCGGTGCATCACAAATTTGCCGATTTCTTCAAATGTTCCTTCATCGAGCAATAGTTCGATGCGTTCACGAGCGGTAAGTTTTCCTTTTTTATGTTGAGCTTCAATTCTTTTATCGCCTCCACCCAAAAGTGCTTCTTCATTTTTGCGGTTAAGAATTTCGAGTTTGTCTAAATTTGATTTTGCTGTCATTGTTATCTTCGATGTTCGTTGAGTTGGACAAATCTAAGAAAATCTACAACAAAAAGACGAGTTAGGTGGGGTCTATTTTTAGATTTTATTGCTAAATAAAAATAGATAGGGGAGAGATTAGGTAGAGACAGGGCATGCCCTGTCTCTACACGTCGATAAAATATTGATTATAACGACATCAAATCTTTGAATTTGATTGCTTGGCGGCGAGAAATTTCAATTTTTTCGGTGGCAGTTCCTTTTTCGGTTGTCTTTAAAGTTACTAAAAGTCCGCCCGAAAACCATGGCTCAATTTTATCAATCCAAGCCAAATTAATGATGTGCTTGCGATTGGCACGGAAATATATTTTTGGGTCGAGACGCTCTTCGAGGCTATTTAACGACTTTAGAATCATCG
Source organism: Emticicia aquatilis (assembly GCF_014644295.1). Classification (GTDB taxonomy): domain Bacteria; phylum Bacteroidota; class Bacteroidia; order Cytophagales; family Spirosomataceae; genus Emticicia; species Emticicia aquatilis. The sequence continues at coordinate 33,516 of NZ_BMKK01000021.1, read as the reverse complement.
GTTTTTGGTCGTCGAAGTGCAAACGCACATAATTCCCCATTGATTCGAACAAACGCACTTTTCCTAATTTTACGAACCAGCATTTTTCACCATCTTTCACAAAAACTTGGTCGGCTTCGCCCAAGAGTTTAATACCTTCTTTACGCTCAACCTCATGGATTTGCTCTTCTTCAACACGCTGAATTGCTTCGGCTAAGCGTTGCATATCAACAGGCTTCATCAAATAATCGAGGGCGTTAAATTCAAATGCCTTGAGTGCGTACTCGTCATAAGCAGTTGTAAAGATAACCTCTGGCACTTTTCCTTCGATAGCTTCGAGCAACTGAAACCCATTTTTACCTGGCATCTGAATATCCAAGAATAATAAATCTGGCGATAATTCATCAATCAGATTAAGGGCCTCGTCGGCATTGGCAGCTTCTCCAATTACCTCGATTTTAGGAAAATTTTCTAACAAACGACGCAGTTCATTGCGAGCCAAGCGTTCGTCATCTATGATAAGTGCTTTCATTTGGTGATTGGTTATTGGAATATCAGTTATTGGGAAATTAGTTATTAGTATATCGGTTATTGGTGAATTGGTTATTTACTAAGCGTAGAATTTGCCATTAGAGGGAAATTTCCAGTTACCAATTCACCAGTTTACCAATTTACCAGTAACCAGTCTTAGCTCGCTGCTCTCATATTAGATGAATCGAGCGAAATATTACTATTTTTTTGGTCAATGTTTTCGGTTGGAATAACTATTTCGGCACAAACAGTCAGGTTATCTTCTTGATAAATCTTAAACGAAGCATCTGTTCCGTAAAGAATATCAAGACGTTGGGCGGTGTTTTTTAGTCCAAAACCACCAGATTCCGAATCTGAGTTTGTGCCGTGTAGCTGTCCTGTATTTCGGATTTTTATGTGAAGTTTATCTTCAATAATGCTCGTATTGATTTCGATAAATCCCCAGCCTATGGCTTTTTGTACCCCATGTTTGATAGCATTTTCTACCAAAGTTTGGAGCATCATGGGTGGTACTTGTATGCCGAGAGTGTTATCATCGATATCCCATTTTGATTGCAGACGCTCTTCGTAACGTACTTTTTCGAGAGCCAAATAGTCTTCAATTGTGCGAAGCTCTTCTTTGAGCGAAATCGTCGTACGGCGGTCAGCAATGAGCGAACTACGCAAGATATTTGATAATTGCGTGATTCCTTGTTGGGCTTTGTTGGGGTCTTCATAAACCAATGCTCTGATGCTATTTAAAGCATTGAACATAAAATGGGGGTTCATCTGAGCCTTCAGTACTTTGGCTTCCGATTCTTTGATGGATGTACGGAGTTTCAGTTGCTCGATTTCTCGTTGACCTTTTTCTTCTGAATAATGATAAAAAATATAAACCAGCACCCAAACCATTGTTGGTTTTGAGAGATTGATAAAATATTCGATGGCGAGAATTGGGTTTTCGCTAAGAAGTTGACCCGTATATTTAGCATCAAGCGGTAGATTAAGAGCTACCATGAAGTCGGTCATTATAAAAACCCCTAAAACAACTCTTATAGCCAATCGAGGCATTGGAAGTGTTATCCAATTGTATCGCTTGACGATGTATCTGAAAGAATGTGTTAGGAAGATAGCCAAGATTATATTGGCAAATGCCTGAAAAAGCATCTGATTCTCGAAGCCATATTGTATTGAGTACACAAATACTTCGTTGCCGAAATAAAGTGACCAGCCCACAATCTGAAATAACCAATATAATTTGTTTTTACTCATGATGTTTCAAAATGTTTTTCTGACTTTTTTCTCAATTATGGTATTATCTTCTCAAACCTTATGCCATTGCTCCTGACATCGAGGCCATGTAATAATTTGCGGCATATACCCCGAGTAATATTAATAAAATGTTTTGTGGTTTATCGGTGAATATAATATTGTAATTATAGTTTAATTTTTTCCAATTAAGTTGCGAGTCAAGTTGAAAGAGTTGTTCATCGCTATGATTTTCAAACGTAAATTTATTTCCCAAAAGACCTTTTGCTTTCAAAATAAACTCTTGGCCATCGTGAAAATTAAAAACAATTTGTCCACGCCAGTTCATTTTTAATGTTGCTATTACTGCTCCATTTTTTGTTACATTAATGCTTGTGTCAAAAATACCAATGTGTTCAATTTCATAGAATTCTGAATTTGATAATATGATTTTCGCACTTAAAGAAAGTAAACTTTCGTAAATTAATTCTCCTAAAGGTTGTCCGTTTTCAGCTAATTGAAAAGTCTTGCTATCTACTGATTTTGCTTCCATTTTACTTTGTTTTGAAGGTTTTCTATTCAAGATAGTGGAAATATCTATAATTTTCACAAACGTCTTGAACTTCATTACAAAATAAAAATACAGAAAACCCGACGAAAAAGACGGGTTTTCTACATCAAAGGGGAATTGATTCGATAAACGGACATATTATTTTACCAAGAGTTCGGATAAATGTGCGGTATCGTTGGCTATATCAAGACTAAACTTTTGTGTTTGGTAATCATAGCTTAGTCGATAAAGGCATAAATTACTATGGCTGAAAGAGTCCATTTCGGAAAGTGGAAGGTCGAGCAGATGAGTTAGCAAAATTCTGATAGCACGGCCGTGCATGGCTACTAAAATCATTTTTTCATCTGAACGTTCGATGATTTTCTCGAAGGCAATTTTTTGCCGAGCGGCTACTTGTTCGGGTGTTTCGCCTCCTGGAGCTGCTGGTATATCTGTTTTTCCATTACCCCAATTGGCAATAATTTCGAGATAGTTTTCGTCTTCGAGGTAATTAGGCACTTTACCTTCTTTTTCGCCCCAACTTATTTCGTTGAGTCCCTCGAATTGCTCGTATGGAATACCAAGATTGATGAATTCTTGAACCGATTGCACCGTGCGGCGTAGCTTCGACGTATATATTTTATCGAACTCGATATGTTGGTAAGCATCAAAAAAGGCTTTGGCCTGTAAAAAACCTATTTCATTAAGGTCTGAGTCGATGCCGCTTCCCTGTACTACACCTCTGCGATTGAACTCAGTTTCTCCGTGACGAATCAAGTAAATTGTTTTGGTAAGCAAAATATCAGTATTTAAAATTGAAACTATCTAAAACAAACCTTAGTTTTGACTCTAAAACTAATAAAGCCGCAAAATTACGAAATATTAGACTATAACGGTAGGCGACTCTATAAATTTTGAAATTTTTTAAAATTACCAATCATCAAAAATAGAAATATGTTTAAGAAGCACTTTGATATTACGAAGCCATTTGGACAAAGCTCAATGGGTGAGCATTTAGGAATTGAGTTTTTGGAAGTAGGGGAGGATTTCCTCACGGCCCGAATGCCCGTTGACCACCGCACTACGCAGCCTTTTGGAATTTTGCACGGCGGAGCATCAGTAGCCTTAGCCGAAACTGTTGGTAGTGTGGCATCATTACTTACCTTAGATAGTATTCAGACCCACCGTGCTGTAGGCTTGGAAATCAATGCTAATCATATTCGCCCAGTAAGTAGTGGATGGGTATATGCCAAAGCGGTACCGCTACATTTGGGACGTACGACCCACGTATGGGATATAAAAATAACTTCAGAAGAACAAAAATTGGTATGTGTGGTGCGTTTTACGGTAGCAATAGTAGAAATTAAGTAATGTTTTTATGGCTTGATTTTTGCTTAAAAATGAGTAATTTAATGTTGAGTGAATTATAAAAAAGTTTTGTATGAAAAAACTACTATTAGGATTATTGAGTATCGTATCAAGTTCTATTTTTGCTCAAGAAAGAGCCGATACAACAAAAATGAAAACCGATTCGGTGAAAGTTGATACCTTAATTAACTCAAAAGAAGTTACAAAAAAACGTAAAAAAGTAGAGGAAGACACCTTGAGTTACTTGCAAGAATTTAAGCGAGATGGCGTGAAATTCCAGTTTGGACTCCGTGGTGGTGTAAGTTTTGGTCGATACAATCTTACTGAGATAAAAGATGTTGTTCGTGTAACTTCTTCGGGGCTACCTCAATTTCCAATTGTAAGAGATAATTTTTTGAATAATGCCCAATCGGCTTTGGGGTATCTGGGTGGGGTATTTGTGCGTATGACCCGTGGCTCGTTTTATTTTCAGCCCGAAGCTATTTATGCCCAAAAAGGTGGGAAGTTTGATATTTTACAGACAAACGGAACATTGTTCAAGCGGGTCAATGGTACAATCAATGCCGTGGATATTCCATTGTTATTCGGGCTTCGTTTTCGTCAAGGTCGCATTTTTGCTGGGCCAGTTGCTTCTTTTCCTATGCAGTTCAATAAAGAGATAGAAGATGCCTTGAAAGTTTATACTGTTAAAGATTTGAAGAACGAACTACTTTCTCGTCCGAAATTTGGTGTAAATGCAGGTATTGGTTTTGAATTTAAGCATTTCTTCATAGAAGGTCGCTATGAAGGGTTATTTGCCAATGTGATTGATTATGAAATCGGCCCGACAAATAATCCTGTACAATTCCAAATGTCACCAAGCCAATTCCAGATTTCGATAGGGTTGGTGAAGTAAAAATGAATATGAAAACTATATATATTGTTATTCATAAAATTCTTTTTTTCACAATCTCAGTATTGTTTTTTTTCTCTTGTACAGGTAGAAGTGGTTCTGACGATACTCAAAGTTTAGTCGTTGGAGAAGTTGTACATGATACATTGAATACTGAGCAAATTGACAAGATAAAAGAAATACACAATACTTTTGTTGAGGTTGATTCTTTTAGCTTAGAACAGACTATAAATGATTTTAAGAGAGATAAAAATCCTGATAATGAAATCTCAATTTGGTTATCAATGGCAAAAGCGTATAAGAAATTCACTATTAATAAGCCCAAACTTGGTTTGAATAAAAAGAAAGAAGCATATCGACTTATTCTTATGCGTTCTATGGAAAGTGAATCTGTGGCAAAGGAAAAGTCAGAATTGAAATTTTTATCAGATGAAGAGGTGAAAGAAATACTTGGATATTATGATTTAGAAGCAAAACCAATCACAATATCAAAATAATTAATCAATTGCTTTTTGAAGTTTTAAATCCATAGGATTGTTTCATTTTGTAGCCATCGATTTTAATCGATGATAGAATAAAATATGAGTTCCATCGGAACGATATATTTACAACATGCTTCGTTCCGATGGAACTTAAATTTATTGTAACCATTATTTCCGCCGATTAAAATCGACGGCTACAAAATTAGTAGAGCCGACGGCTCTAAATAGCTTACAAGATTAATGGATACTCTCAAATGTAAATTTTTAATGTTTGGGAGTATTATGTTTATATAGACCTTCACGACCTATTGTTTTATTTCTCCTCAAAATCCTTCTTTTATTTTCTCTGGGCCAAGATACTCAAACTCAAAAAATATAATTCTCGAATTGTGCGTTTGGGTATTTATTACTACTTTGGCTTTTGCAATGAATCAGAAAGAAAGTAAAATAGCCCCACTTTCACCAAAAGAGTTAAACGTTCATCATTTTGGAGATGAATGGAAAATGAATATTGCCGATTTTCATCATCTGTTTCATATAAACAAAATTGAGGATGTTATTCCCAAAATAAAATTTCCATTACAACCCCACCGAAAAACCGTAAACGACTTTTTATTTCTGACCCAAGGGCATTCTATCAGAAGTAAGGGCTTGCATGAATACAAATTTGGCGAGAATACTTTCTTTTTCTTACCTGCTTATCAAATCTCTACGCATGAGTATGTGAGTACCGATGCTAAAGGTTATTTTTGCCATTTTGATGAAGAAATCTTCTCTAAAGTATTTACTAAAACTCAACTTTCGGAAGAATTTAATTTTTGGCAGTTTTCGGGCGAGCCCCTGGTAGAAGTGAGCAAAGAAATGCAAAAGCCTATTTTAAATATTCTCGAACGGCTGATTTATGAATATGAAACCAACAAATCGCTTAATCCGAATCTGATTACGGCGTATTTGCTTACTTTATTTACAGAGATAAGTATTTTTCAGAAAGAGCAGATAAATCTACCTAAAAATGCCGCATTGCGTGTGACCGAAAAGTACAAGAATCTGCTTTCGCAGCATATTTATAAAACCAATAAAGTAAGCGATTATGCTTCTATGTTGGCTATCACGCCCGACCACCTCAATAAGTGTGTGAAATCAACTGTTGGTCGAACCTCACAAGAATTGCTTGCCGATATGATTATCCTCGAAGCAAAAGTACTCCTCAAACAATCAAGTCTCTCCATTAGCGAAATTGCTTTCAAATTCTGTGAAACCAATCCAAGCGATTTTACACGTTTTTTCAAAGGTAAAACAGGTGTTTCTCCAAAGGAATTCAGAAAAAACGTTATATCTTAGTTAATCGTTATTCCTACAAAAATCAATCTATTTTTTATCATTATCAATCCATATTGTCGGATTTTGCATGATATTCATCGTTTTGTGCTAATTTTTCTCGCTTTCTTCTTATTAGTTTTGTACAATAATTTATTTAAACCTTAATAAAAAAGCTGATAAAGCCTGCAAGCTCTATCAGCCGAAAATCCTCCCGAACCGACCAAAGTACAAAGAGGAAACAAGGTTTTAAAAAACGTATCTTTTAACCTTATTACAAAAAAATGAGAAAATCATTATTAAAAAAAGGATTTTGGTCAGTTTTTATTATGACCATCGTCAATTTATCGGTTTTTGCACAAACTGCCAAAGTTAGCGGGCGAGTAACTGACGAAAAAAATCAAGCACTTGTTGGTGTTTCGGTTGTAATTAAAGGTACAACTAAAGGCACTGTTTCTGATGCCGAAGGAAACTATTCAATCGAAGCATTAGGAAGCCAAACGCTTTCATTCTCGTTTGTTGGCTATACTTCAAAAGAAGTAGCCATCAACAATCAAAGTATAGTAAATGTATCATTGGCCGAAGATGCTGCTGCTCTTGATGAAGTTGTAGTAACGGGGGTTTTTGATAAACGCACCAAGATGGAGTCTTCAGTGGCTATCTCGACGCTCAATGCTAAGCAAATGTCAGTTTTGGCTGCAACCAGTGCTGCCGATTTATTGAGGAATATCCCTGGAGTTTATGTCAATAACGCACGTGGCGAAATTGCCAACACAGTTTATTCAAGAGGTATTGCAGCTAACTCGATTGATAATGCTTCGGGGTATTATTATGTATCAATGCAAGAAGATGGATTGCCATTAATGAATGTTAATTACGGTACGGATAATTATTTAAGAGCCGATATTACGACCGAACGTTTGGAAGCCGTGCGTGGCGGGACAGCTTCGATTTTAGGAGCAAATGCTCCAGGTGGAATTTTTAATTATGTTTCAAAAACGGGTGGAAAAATTACACAAGGAGAAGTGAGAGCAAAATACGGCTTAGAGGGTAATGGCAAAAATCCATTTTATAGAGTAGATGCCAATGTTGGTGGCCCCTTGAGCAAAGATGGTTCGCTTACGTATAATATAGGTGGTTTCTATCGTACATCTGATGGTGCAAGATACCCAGGCTATTCAAGTAATAATGGAGGACAATTAAAGGCAAATATTCTAAAAAACTATTCGTCAGGAAGTTTGAAATTATTTGTGAAAGTATTAGATGACCGCAATGCACAAGCGGAGTTTATTCCGTCGCAGGGCTGGGATAATCCAAAGGTAATGTCTGGGCTTTCTACTACCGATTCTTATAATTTACCAGCATTTTCGATGCAAATTCCTATCAATAATACAGGAACAGCCACTTTTAATTCAAAAGATAAATACCATAATCGTGACAATACTTTTGGATTAAATTGGACACAAGAACTGGGCAATGGTTGGATAATCAAAAATGATGGCAAATATTCAGCAAAGCACATGACAGGGAGTGTGCCAGCCGTAGTAACGCCTTATGCCACTGATGGAATTGTGTTTTATGGCTTGCCTCATTTGCTTCAAACAGGAAAACTCGGAACCTATATTTTCAATGATAAAGTAACTGGCCAAAACCTCGGCACGATTACTTTAGTACCTAATATAATTAATGGAAACTTTGCAGGCTTTAACTTTATTCCAGGTGCAAATAATAATTTTCCAGGGGCGAATATTCAGAAAAACTCATTGTTTTTCTTGCCTTTGTTTTATCAAGATATTTCCATCAATGAATTCATGAATCAGTTTTCGGTTTCCAAGAAACTGGATAAAATGAGTTTTAATTTCGGGGCTTTTTATGCCAATTCTAAAGTTGACCGTGTAGGTGGACAAGAAGACTCTGGTGTGGGCGTGGGTACAATGCAAGACCAACCACACTTGGTTGATATTCAACTCAAAGGTTTAGACGGCAAAACGTACCAAATTACCGACCCTAATGGATTTATGGATTTGGGTAGAGGTGGTATCACTACTTCTAATGCAAAAAAAGCTCAATTGGCTCTGTTTTTTGGGCATAATTGGTCAATCACTCCAGCATTGAATCTCGATTGGGGATTGCGTTATGAGCATACAAATTTTGCTGGCTCAAATGTGCCTGTTACTCGTAATGCCAATGAAAATAGTCCAACATGGGGTGGTTTAGACGGAAACCCACTAACGGTTTATGATAATGGTGGTGGAAGTGTAGGTACACAACTTGTTTTCGATAAAACTATCAAAACAGTTTCGTTTTCGGCAGGTTTAAACTACAAAATCAATGATGGTGCAGCCGTTTATATACGTTATGCCAACGGGAACAAAGCTCCTGAAATTGGTCAGTTTTTTTCGGCAACAAGCCAATTCTTGATTAATAGCTTAAACACTGAGGCTCAGAATATTCAACAAATTGAAGCGGCCTTGAAAGTGAAGAAATCTAAGTATTCACTCAATATTACACCGTTTTATAGTTTACTTTCAAATGTACCAAATCTTCAGTTTGGTTTCCAAGATTCAAACGGACAGACGTATAATCCAACTACTCAATACGGTAAATTCCGAACATTTGGAGTAGAATTAGAAGGTACTTACGCTATCAATGCTAATTTTAGTGTGAGAAGTCAAGCAACGATTCAAAATTCAAAAGCAGTTGAATACAAAACATGGATTGCCAGCGGCGTAAATGCCAGCAAAGATGTGCTGCTTGATTTCTCAGGAAACGAAACAGATAATAATGCTCAGTTGATGTTTGGCTTAACACCGATGTATCAGAAAGGTAAATTCAATGTTTTACTCAATTATTATTACATGGGGGCTCGCCAAGCAAACGTTCCGAATGCCTTCAAAATGCCAGCTTTTGGTCAGCTTGATTTGAGCGTTGGTTATGATTTGAATAAAAAACTGAGATTACAAGCTAATATCAACAACCTTACGAATGTGTATGGTGTGTTGGGCTGGTCTGGGCCTGGTGGATTCCCAGCGGCTTTGAACAGACAAGGCTTTACGAAGGAGTTTGTAGCGGCTAACCCCAATGCAGTTTATTCTACGCAGGGGTCGATGCCAAGGGCATATTTCTTGACATTGAGTTATAGATTTTAACTTGTAGGTTGAATATTTAGTCCGAACGGGATAGATGTTTTTCTATCCCGTTTTTAAAGTTTTTACCTTGACTATTTGTCATGTTGGAAAATGGAGTAAAACAAGAGATAATTTAGAGTACAAAAATTAGCTAACAATTTATAAGTAATGAAACCTTAACTAAACCCTAATAAAATGAAAAATCAAGAAAAAAGTAACTTAACGCCTCCATCGGAGGGCAAGGTGCTTTCTTACGAAAACGGCATTGTGCTACTTATGGCACTAACTTTCGGTTGTTTGTTTTTCGACCGACTGGCACTCAATTTCCTAATGCCTTATGTAGCCAAAGACCTCAATCTAAATAATACCCAAATCGGACTTTTAGCTGGGGCTTTATCATTAGCTTGGGCGTTTTCGAGCTTTTTCTCAACTGCTTGGGCAGAGAGTAAGAATAAAAAGAAAATCGTTTTCATAGTAGCCGTTTTTGTGTTTTCAATTTGTTCGTTTGGTTCAGGTTTAGCTACTTCATTCATTACTTTGTTGCTTGCTCGTTTGGTCATGGGTTTTGCCGAAGGTCCTGTTATTCCATTGGCACAAAACTTTGTTGAGCGTGAATCTTCTCCCAACCGTTTGGGCCTGAATGCTGGTATTCTGCAAGGCGTAGGTTCTGCACTTTTTGGTTCTATTTTAGCACCCGTGCTATTGGTGAAAATTGCCGAAGACATGGGCTGGCGAAATGCCTTTTTTGTAGCAGGTGCTCCGGGTTTACTGTTGGGTTTGTTGGCTTGGAAATTTCTCAAAAAATCAACCGTTGAAAGTGTTGCCCAAACGCAAGAAAAATCAGCTTTAAATATTTCAGAATTATTACAATACAACAATATTAAATACGGCATTGGAGCAGCTTGCTGTGTATTTGGTTGGTGGTTTTCAACCTTGCCATTTATTTCCAATTATTTTGTACAAAACCAAGGTATGACGCCCGACGAAATGGGTAAAACGATGGGTTTGCTCGGAGTTGCTGGCCTTGTTTCTTCGATAATTGTAACGGCTTTGTCTGATAAATTCGGCCGCAAAAAAGTAGTATTTCTCTTCTTAATTATAGGAGCGTTATATCCGTTTGCTGTTTACTTTTTATTTGGTACAGCTCTGCATTTACCAGCCATGTTTTTAACATATTTTTTGATGGGAGCAATTCCGCTTGTAGCAGCCGTGATTCCCTCGGAAGCTGTACCTGTGCATTTGAAAGCAAAAGCAATTGGCTTGATAACGGCCGTTGGCGAAATCGTAGGTGGAGTAATTGTACCAGCTATTGCGGGCGTACTCTCTGATAAAATCGACCCTTCTGCATTTCTTTGGGTTGCTGCTACATTGGCAATTTTTGGTCTGTTTTTCGTAATGAAACTGACCGAAACGCTAAAAAAATAATCATTTTTTATGAGATTTAGCCGCATAAACATGATAGTACATGAGTGTTGATAGGTAGAAATTGTATTATTTTGTTTGAAAATGATATTTATCTGATTTTAATTGAAACTTTATAGCCTTTTTTTAAGTCAAAATTTCATCATAGGTTATTCAAATAAAAGGTAGATATTTCTGCCTTTTTATTTAAACTATTTGCCAAAATTATACCCCGTAAATATGTAAATTGATGGACCCATTTCGTCTTATTTTCGCCTTGCTTTTAATTGCTACGTTAGCGTTTGCCCAACCACCTTCGCCGAGCCAAATTCATGGTCGAATGCCACAAGGTACTGTTATTCATGGGAATATTCCTTACAATAATGACACGCTGAAAAAGCATCTTTTAGATATTTACTTACCTGCCAATGCCAAAGGGAAAATTCCATCGGGCGGCGTTCCGCTGGTAGTATTTATTCACGGAGGTGGGTGGATAGGCAATGATAAATATGCCGATATGGGTTACATGACAAATACCGTCAATGCCCTGCTTGAAAGTGGTTTTGCCATAGCCTCGATTGATTATCGTTTTGCCCAAAATGCTGTTTTTCCTGCCATTTTGCAAGATTGCAACAAAGCAGTTTCGTTTTTGTATGATAATGCCGATAAATATAGTCTCGATAAAAGCCGAATTGCTTTGATGGGTTTCTCGGCAGGTGGACATTTGGCTTCGCTGATGGGTACTTCACAAAATAATAACGTAGATAATTTATATTTTCCAGCTTCTTATCGGCCATTCAAATACAAAGCCGTAGTCGATTTTTATGGTCCGACCGATTTAACGCTTTTGCCGGGAAATGAAGATGAAAAATCGCCCGAAGGAATTTTGATTGGAGCAAAACCATTGGAACGCCCCGATTTGGCAAAAGCCGCAAGTCCGATTACTTATATTGATAAAAACGACCCACCTTTTTTGATTTTTCATGGTGAAAAAGACAATATTGTATCGAACAAACAATCGAAACTATTTAGTGCGTGGCTGAAATATTATGGTGTTAAAAACGAGCTAATGATTGTAAAAGATGCTCCACATTTTGGTAAAATGTATGATGTAGATGAGATAAAAACAAAAGTGATTGAGTTTTTGAAAGTAGAATTGAAATGATTGTTTTGAATTTTTAACCCTTTATAAAATGAAAAAAATAAATATTCTTACTTCATGTCTATTTCTTCTGATTACTACTTTGACCAATGCTCAGTTTGGACCACCCACTGGCGAACCCGATGTGATAAACAAACGCTGGCATGCACAATGGATTACGGTGCCAAATGCAAGCAATGATGGTTATGGTGTGTATATGTTTCGTAAATCAATAGAGTTGGCTTCAAAACCCAATAATTATAAAATTCATGTTTCGGGGGATAATCGTTACAAACTTTTTGTGAACGAAAAACTTGTTTCGATGGGGCCAGCTCGTGGCGATATTGCTCACTGGAACTTTGAAACAGTTGATATTGCATCTTATCTAAAATCAGGAAGAAATATTATAGCGGCACAAGTTTGGAATGAAGGCGACTTTAAACCAGAAGCTCAAATTACATACCGAACGGGTTTCATCTTGCAAGGTGCAACCACAGCCGAGTCAGCTATAAATACCAATACTTCGTGGCTCTGCGAAAAAGACAATAGCTATGCCCCGCTACGATTCAATGTTCGTACTTATTATGTAGCGGGTGCTGGCGAGATTCGGAATATGGTATTGCACCCAAAATCATGGCAAAGTGAAGGTTTTGATGATAAAAATTGGCAAAAAGCAAAGCAAATTGGCTCGGGAGTTCCGAAAAACGTGTTGGGTGCTTATGGCACTATGAGCGGCTGGATGCTTGTCCCGTCGATTATTCCGCAAATGGAAATAAAAGATGAACGCCTACAAAAAGTAGCCAGTGTCGCTCAGAATTTCTCCATTCCTTCGGGTTTTCCCGAGCAAAAGAAAGATGTTGTTTTTCCTGCAAAATCTTCGATAAAAATAATATTAGACCAAAGCTATTTAACTAACGCTTACCTCAATCTTGAATTTAGTGGCGGTAAAGATGCCTCGATTACACTGAGTTATGCAGAGGCATTATACACCAAGTTTCCAGCAAAAGGTAATAGAAATGAGATACAAGACAAGACTTTTTTAGGAAGAACCGATAGTTTAGTATCTGATGGTAGCAATAATCAAAAATTTACAAGTCTTACTTATCGCACTTACCGCTATCTGCAATTGACAATTACTACGCAAAATGAGGCATTGACCTTAAATGACATTTACGGCACATTTACGGGCTATCCGTTTAAAATGAATGCCAGTTTGACTTCATCGAATAATGAAATTAGTAAAATGTTGGAGATTGGTTGGCGTACAGCTCGACTATGTGCCACCGAAACCTACATGGATTGCCCATATTATGAGCAACTCCAATACATCGGCGATGGTCGAATTCAAGCCTTAGTTTCGCTTTTCAACAGTGGCGACGACCGACTGGTAAAAAATGCTATTAATCTGATGGATTTTTCTCGTCAGCCAGAAGGCGTTACCTTGAGTCGTCATCCATCTTATACACCACAATTTATTCCTACTTTTTCGCTTTGGTATATCGGGATGTTGCAAGATTACGCACGCTACGGCAGTGATATGAATTTTGTCAAAAGTAAAATTGGTGGTGTACGGCAGATTTTGGATTTCTTCAAAAGCTATCAACAAGCCGATGGCTCGTTAAAAAATGTACCACAATGGATGTTTACTGACTGGGTCGATAATGCCAAAGATTGGCAAGCGGGCGTTGCTCCAATGAGTGCCAATGGCACATCGGCAGTTCTTGATTTGACCTTACTTTGGGCGTATCAAGTAGCGGCAGATTTGGAAACAAAATTGGGAAATCCTGCTTTTGCTACACAATATGCAACGGAAATTGCTACTTTGAAAAAGACAATTAGAACAAAATATTGGGACAATACGAAACAATTATTTGCCGACCGAGAAGAGAAAGATGTGTTTTCGCAGCACGCAAATTCGTTGGCGATTCTGACAGGAATTGCAACAGCAGATGAAGAAAAACAAATTTCCCAATCACTAATAACCAATAACCAGTTAGCTCCTGCGTCTATTTATTTTAAATACTATTTGCATCAAGCCCTAATAAAAGCAGGAAAAGGTAATGATTATTTGAAATGGCTCGACAAATGGCGAGAAAACATTCAGCAAGGACTTACAACTTGGGCCGAAATCTCAGATATTGATAAATCTCGTTCAGATTGCCATGCTTGGGGTTCGAGTCCAAATATTGAGTTTTATAGAACTTTACTTGGCATTGATAGCGATGGATTGGCTTTTTCAAAAGTAAAAATCGAGCCACATTTGGGCGAAATGAGCAATATTCAAGGCAAAATACCACATCCCAAAGGAGAAGTTTCAGTAAGTTACCAATTAGAAAACGATAAATGGAAAATTCAGATTGAATTGCCAAAAACAGTTACAGGTAAGCTTGTTTGGAAGGGTAAAACGGTTGCTTTGAAAGAAGGAGTAAATCAGTTTATTCAATAGCAGAATCAATTAAGTTTTTCAATACATTTACATGATTTTATTTGAAAGACTTAATAGCGAAAATTAACAATGCAAAACAAACTTTTTAGTAATCAAGTAGCCATCGTTACGGGGGCGGGTGTAGGTATCGGTTTTGAAGTGGCTCGTCAATTAGTTCAGCAAGGAGCAAAGGTAGTTTTAAATGATATTGATGAAAATTTAGCCCAATCGGCAAGTGAAAAAATAAGCGAACAGAGAGGTGTCTGTAAAGCATTCGGTGGAGATATTTCAACAATTGAAACCATCGAAAGAATTGTAAAATTTGCAGTAGAAACTTTTGGCAAATTGGATATTTTGATTGCAAATGCAGGTATTACCACCTTCGGTGATTTCTTGGCTTATCAACCAGAATCAATGCAAAAACTGCTGCAAGTCAACCTTTTTGGTACATTTTTCTTGACACAAGCTGCCGCCAAACAAATGGTTTTACAGGGAAATGGCGGTAGTATTTTACTGACATCATCAGTAACAGCTCATGCGGCACATCTAAACTTAGCAGCATACGGAATGACCAAAGCCGCCATCGACCAACTGGCAAAAAACTTAATAGTAGATTTAGCACCGCACAGCATCAATATCAACACAATTGTTCCAGGGGCAACGCTTACCGAACGCACACTCGAAGATGCCGAATATATCAAAACTTGGTCGAGAATAACGCCATCGGGCAGACCAGCAACCGTCGAAGACATTGCCAATGCCGCTTTGTTTTTGGTTTCGCCTTTGTCTCGTCAAATCATGGGTCAAAATCTTGTCATTGATGGCGGGTGGACTTCGGTAGGGGTTTCGCCTTACTAATAAAAAATATAATAAAACCATGATACGACATTCAGTTATTCTAAAACTAAAATCTGGCATCAATTCAGCCGATAGACAAGCATTTTTTAATGCAGTCGATAAACTCGCCCTAATTCCAGACGTTCAAAAATTTGAAGTTTTGAGACAAATTAGCCCCAAAAATAAATTTGAGTATGGTATTTCGATGGAATTTGACAATCAAGTGCATTATGACTCCTATTCAAATCATCCCGAACACGTGGCTTTTATTCAAAATTTTTGGATGAAAAACGTTGAGGACTTTTTGGAGATTGATTATTCACTACTCTGAAAAAAATATTTTTGAAAACCCTCCAAAGCCAGCATAGTACATGATGGTCAATGATTTGTACTATTATATCTTTGTTTATTTACTTTTCTACCTTTAAACCTATGAAAAAAAACTCAGTTTTAGGCATTGCTCTTGGTGCAATGTTGAGCGGCTTCTCCCACGGACAAAGTCTTCAACAAGGTTTTCAAACGCCACCTAATTCGGCCAAACCACGAGTTTGGTGGCACTGGATGAACGGCAATATCTCGAAAGAAGGTATCCAAAAAGATTTAGAATGGATGAGTCGTGTCGGAATCGGAGGCTTTCAAAACTTTGATGCTAACCTTTTCACGCCAGTAGTTGTACCAAAGAAATTGGTTTTTATGCAACCCGATTGGAAAGATGCCTTTAAGTTTACCGCCGAATTTGCCGACAAAAAAGGCCTTGAAATGGCCATTGCTGGCTCACCAGGTTGGAGTGTAACGGGTGGCCCGTGGGTAAAGCCCGAAGACGGCATGAAAAAATATGTTTGGTCGGAAGCCTTGGTAACAGGCGGCAAAAACCAAACGATTCAATTGCCCAAGCTACCCGATGTGATTGGTAAGTTTGGTGATATTGAAACCCATGCAGGCGGAGTGATGGGTGGCTATGTGGGCGAAAGGCCACATTATGCTGCCGACGCTTTCGTGATTGCTTACAAACTTCCGAGTAACGAAAAACATTTAATTGACTTAAATCCAAAAATGAGCAAAAGTGGCGGAGATTTCGATACGAAACTATTACTCGACCACGATGCCAACAAAACCCACTTTTTGCCACCGATGGAAGTGGGGCAAGATATGTGGGTACAGTATGAGTTTGATTCACCTCAAACATTTAAAGCGTTCGGTTTGGGGATGGGCGAAGCGGGCGAATTGGCAGAGTTCAACGGTGGACCGACTAATCGTAGTCTAAAAGTGAGCGATGATGGAGTAACTTTCCATACCATTGCCAAAGTTTCAAACAGTACATTGCCGTTTATCACGACAGGAATTCCTGCAACAACAGCTAAATATTGGAGAATTTGTTTTGAAACCCTACCAGCTTCAATTAGCCCGATTGCGGCCATGATGGGCATGAACGAAACCCCAAAGCCCGCTGGAACAAATATTTCAGAATTTGTACTTTTCAATACTTCTCGCATCGACCAAGCAGAAGACAAAGCGGGTTTTAGTGCTTGGAAAGAAGATGGGAAATTAAGTGGTGCTGAAAATGTGGAAGCTATTCCTACACAAGATGTGGTAGATTTAACTGGAAAAATGAGTGTTGATGGTAGCCTCGAATGGGATGTTCCTGCTGGTAACTGGATGGTTGTTCGTTTGGGTTATTCACTTACGGGTCGTCAAAATCACCCTGCTTCACCAGAGGCTACGGGTTTGGAAGTAGATAAATTGGATAGAGACGCTGTTCGTCGATATATCAACACGTATTTAGATATGTATAAAGATGCCACAGGCGGCTTGATGGGAGCGAAGGGATTGACGCACATGGTGTTGGATAGCTACGAAGCAGGCCACATGAACTGGACAAAAGATTTTCCTGCCGAATTTCAGAAACGACGTGGTTATGATATTAAAGCTTGGATTCCTGTGCTTACGGGCAGAATTATAAATAATTTGGAAGCCAGCGAGAAGTTTTTGTGGGATTTTAGAAAAACAATCGGTGAAATGATTGCTGAAAATCATTATGATGTCATTGGCGAAGAATTGCACAAAAGAGGCATGAAACGCTACACAGAGTCGCACGAAAATGGCCGTATTTATTTAGCAGATGGAATGGATGTAAAACGCAATGCTGAGATTCCGATGTCGGCCATGTGGACTCCTGGAAGTTTAGCAGGTGGTGCAGATGAAGAAGTTCGCAGTGAAGGAGATATTCGTGAGGCGGCATCGGTAGCAAATATTTACGGACAAAACATTGTAGCTGCAGAGTCAATGACTGCAATTCAAAATGCTTTTTCGTGGACGCCCGAAAAACTTAAACGTACTGCTGATTTAGAGTTTGCTTCTGGACTCAATCGCTTTGTGATTCATACTTCGGTTCATCAACCACTTGATGATAAAAAGCCAGGGTTTTCGCTCGGGCCATTTGGTCAGTATTTTACTCGTCAAGAAACTTGGGCAGAGGCAGGTGCAACCGCTTGGATGAGTTATTTAGGTAGAAGTTCGTACATGCTTCAACAAGGCAAAAACGTGGCCGATATTCTTTACTTGTATGGCGAAAACACGAATATTACGTGGGTTTGTCGTGAAAAATTACCAAATATCCCAGCAGGATTTGAGTTTGATTTTGTCAATTCATCGGCATTATTGAATGCTATCCAGCCACAAAATGGCAAATTAATTGCCAAATCGGGTAATTCATATAATGTATTGATGTTGGACGAATCAACCAAATTGATGACCCTATCGGTTTTGAAGCGAATCAAAACATTGGTAGATGCAGGAATAAAAGTGATAGGAGCAAAGCCCGAAAAATCACCAAGTTTGGCTGATAACGATGCAGAATTTAAGAAATTGGCTGATGAAATTTGGTCGAAATCAAATGTTTCTAACGCCAACGTAGAGACAGGGCATGCCCTGTCTCTACAACCCGACGTAACGATTTCAAATGCAAAAATCAAAATTTTGTTTCGTCATCGTCAAATCCAATCAACCAATAACCAATCACCAGTAACTGAAATTTATTGGCTAAACAACAGAAGCGAGAACCCAACCGATGCCGAAGTAAGTTTCAGAGTAAGTGGTAAAATACCAGAACTGTGGAATGCTCAAACTGGAAAAATCGAGAAGGTAAGTTACCAAATAAAAGATGGCAGAACGATTGTGCCGTTGAAATTTGATTCTTGGGATGCTTATTTCGTCGTTTTCAAAGAGAAAACAACGGCTAATAGTTTAGTAATTGCTCCAGAAACCGAAACAGCTTTGACTACCATTTCTACCCCTTGGACAGTGAGATTTAACGATAAAAATGTATCGTTTGATAGGCTATCGTCATGGTCCGATAATTCTGATAACGATGTAAAATACTTCTCAGGTACAGCTACTTATACTAATACTTTCAAAGTAGATGCACTTAATAAAACAGCCAAATATGTGCTTGACTTGGGCGATGTAAAGAATATTGCGGAGGTAATCATCAATGGCAAAAACGTTGGTACTGCTTGGAAAAAGCCTTTCAGGCTTGATATTTCGGAAGCTATCAAAGCAGGAGCTAACACTATTCAAGTAAAAGTAACAAATACTTGGGTAAACCGCCTAATTGGAGATGCTCAACCAGACGTAAAAGTAAAAACTACGTTTACAACCATGCCATTCTATCGTGCTAATTCACCATTATTACCTTCGGGAATGATTGGAGAAGTGAAGATTAATGTAATTAAGTAGCACAACTGCATCGGCAGCCCGATTCCTAAATTGTTTAAAATAAAAGAGGCTGTCTTAAAAGTAAAATCAACCAAAAAATATTCTGCAAATCACCTCATCCCAACCCTTCTCCTCACAGGAGAAGGGCTAAAAGTCTCCCTCTCCTGCGAGGAGAGGGAGATTTAGAGGGTGAGGTCAAATGCTATCCAAATATTCTTTTGTGAAGAAAACTTTTGAGACAGCCTCTTTTTACTTTCACACACAAATCTTACTGCATTTGCATACCGTTCTGCATACCCTCTTGTTGGCTCTTCATGTTTTGGCGTTTGAACAACGACATATCCATTTTTCCAAAACGATACGAGAAATTCAAGCGAACCATTTGTGGGTTTGTGAGTCTCGAATAGGTTTGATTGAAACCAACACCTTCGGAATATTGTACCGAGTAACGGCTTCTGAAAATATCATTTACACTCAAAGTCAATGATGCAGCATCTTTAAAGAATGTCTTTTTGATGGCTACATCGACACTATAAAATGCCTTGATATACCCCTGCGAAGCACTTTGCACTTGGCTTGGTGGGCCAAACTGTTGTCCGCCAGTGCTGATTGGTAAATTAGTTTTACTTTGATAATCGGCTGAAAGTTGAACCGTAAATTTCTTCGGCAATTTGAAATTATTATTCAATTTACCAAACATACTCCAAAGTGCTGGTGTTGAGGCAATTTCGAGGTTCTTAACGTTGATTCTCGAATTATAGAAATTGACGTTGGCTGTCAAATCCCACCATTTTTTAGGTTTGGTGATGCCCGTTAATTCAAATCCATAATTATTGCTCGAGTTGGCGTTGATAAACGTGTTTATCAAATCGGTTTTGCCACTGATTGGGTTGATTTCTTGACCCAAAAACCTCGTAATCAAGTTATCGGTATATTTATAGTAAGCCGAACCGATGAATGTATTTACACCTTTATTTTTGGTATAAGAAATCTCCGACGAATAAGTAAATTCAGGTACTAAATCGGCATTTCCTTTCGTGATATTCAAGCTATCGGTATAATCAACAAATGGAATCAATTGGAAGAAATTCGGGCGATTGATACGGCGAGTTAAGCTCATTTGAACCTGCTGATTTTTCTTCAAATCTTTGCTCAAAAATACCGATGGGAAAAGGCTAATAGGGAATTTATTATTGAAGTCTTCGTTGGTATTCAGCAATTTACCATCATATTTCGAGCTTTCTGCTCTCAAACCAACTTTATACGAAAATACTTTTTTGTAAGCACCCGCTACCGAAACATACGCTGCATAAACATCATTTCTCGACTCATAGTTGGTTGTGGCCGAACTAATATTTTTGAATTCGGTCGAACCCAAAGCCTTAATTGAGTTTTCGTTGATATTTTTAAGATTATTGATTTGAGCTCTCGCACCAATTTCGAGCGAGCCTTTGTTGCCAAACGGTCTAACGTAATCGGTCTGAATCGTCAAGAATTTATTATTTCCATCCGATAAGTTTTTCTGAATCTGAGTGCCGTAAATGCTATTAGTTGCCGAATAATAATTGGTTGTGTATAAACCCGAACCATCATTTTTTCCACCAAAATAATTGATGTCAGCCGTTAATTCTTCTCCCGATTTCGTGAAGTTATGTTTCAAACCTAACTGCATACCTTTCATTCTGAACATACGGTCGGTTGCCGAAATACGATTACTGTAAGTATTGATTGAACCTCTCAGGGTATTAATATCAATGTTTTCGCTCGGGTTGAACTTCCCTTGCCCGATAATACCCGCTGCCGAAAGCGTTGTGCGGTTCGTTACGAAATAATCTAAGCCCAATCTCGAAAACAAAAATCCGCCTTTCATGCGGCTATCCACGTCCTGCCCAATCGTTGATTTGATACCATCAACATCACTAAAACGGTCGCTTTCGCCAATCGTTTTGCTTCTCATTTGGTTGGTCATGGCCATTGCCGAAAGATTGATTTTATTCTGACGCACATTGAAATTCGCCATTACGTTACCACCACCCAAACGGTCAGCACCAGCGTTTACCATACCGTTGTAGCCAGTTTTTTTGTTTTTCTTCAAAACCAAATTCAAGATACCCGCATTACCCCCTGAAGCATCGTATTTGGCTGATGGGTTGGTAATTACCTCCACTTTTTCGATAGCATCGGCAGGGATTTGGTCGAGCGAGAGTGTCGTCGGGCGACCATCAATAAATATCTGTGGTGAAGCATTACGGAGTTTCACGTTTCCATCAATATCTACTTGTAGCGATGGTACATTTTTCATAATATCAACCGCAGTTCCTCCTGCCGTAACGATATTTTTCTCAACATTAAATACTTTTTTATCAATATCCGACTCAAATAAAGCTTTTGTTGCGGTTACGGTTACACCTTGCAAAACTTGACTATCTTCATAAAACTTGATATTTCCTAAGTCTTTGTCAACACCACCGAGTAGGTTTTTAAGCATTTTCATTTGCTCGGCAGGGTCATTTTCTGCTTTTGGGTTTGGCTTGCCATTCATCATTAATTGAAAAGCCACAGGCATTTCGAGAGTTTTATAACCCACCGCCGAAACCTTGAGTTTATGCTTGCCAAAAATTGGTAATTCATCAAAACTAAATTCGCCATTGGCTTTTGTAACCGTGCCTTTTAGCAAAACTTCTTTGTTTTGCTTGGTGGCAGGGTCGGGTTTGTTGGTCAATAACACTACCGAGACAAACTCAATGGGTTTGCCCAGACTATCTACAATTTTGCCATAAACATGGCCAATATTGGCTTGTGCGGCACTCATTCCTGGCATTTGAGCAAAAGTGCCAAAAGAAAAAGCCGTGAGGAGTATAAGAAGAAGGTATTTTTTCATCATTTCTGATAGTTAAAAAAGTTTATTGTCTTAATTTTAGACAATATTAATGAATGTAACTTTTCTAAGAATATGAAACTTGATAAATGGGTGAAAAATTTGGGTGGGTGGTAAAATAGGGAGGAGTGAGATATAGGGTAATACCGAAAAATAAATAAAACGTATATTAATTATAGTATCGTGATTTTGATGGTTTTGGATTTAGTATATTTGAAGTAAGAGAAAGAATGAGGGTATATTTTTATAAATTCGTAAATGTAGTTAGAAATGTTAGACCAATCATTTTCAAGTTCTAATCTCATTATATTGTTTTTGAGAGAAAATCGGAAAGGGAATTTTAACAAATCTTATTTTACACCTGAGTACACAGCCAAGCATCAAGAGTTTAAATCGCTGGTACGTGAGAAGATTCTATTAAAAAAGGAGAAGGCAAAACTATCTAAAGAAGAATTGGATGATTTTGCGAAAAGGCTTGAAATTATAAATAACGAGAAAGAAGAGATAAGAATATCCATCTTTGAAGACCTTTCAAAGGCAATAAATTTAAATACGTTTAAATTCAATATAGAATATAATAATAAGAAAGAAGTTTACACAGTAGAAAATGATGCTGCATCATATTATGCAATTAAACAGCTTCAAACGAATATTAGTAAAACTTTTAAAGTAATACAAGCAGATAGAAATAGAATTATAAAACAGCTATTTAATATATTATCTGACGGATTTCCAAAAGTTGTAATTAAAACTGATATAAAATCTTTTTATGAGTCAATTCCGCAAGATAAGCTTTTTGATAAAATTGAAGATAATACCTTACTTTCTCCATTTTCAAAGAAACTTCTAAGAAAATTGTTTTATGAGTTTGAAGACAAAAAGGATAAAACTATTATTGAACCTCAAAAAGGGATTCCAAGAGGAATAGGACTTAGTGCATATTTATCAGAATTGTATATGAGAGATATTGATAATAGCATTAAATCTTTACAAGATGTAATTTATTATGCTCGATATGTTGATGATATTATAATTATTTTTTCTCCCAAAACGACGAGTACAAAAGGTAAATATCTGGAAGAAATTAAGAAAATAATTTGTAATAATAATAGCCTATCATTGAAAGACGGAACGGATGGAAAAGAAAATAAAACGTTTGAAATAGACCTTATGAGTAGAGTATCCTATAATGAGTCATTTAATTTTTTAGGATATTTATTTCAAATAAAAAGAGCTGAAACTATGGTTTTAGGTAAAAAGAAAGTTGACTTTCAAGTTTTGTTAGAAATATCAGATAATAAGATAGAACGATATAAAAAGAGATTAAAACTTTTAGTTGATGCATATAATCAAGATTCCATTTATAATGAAAAAGAGGCAAGAAATATGCTATACGCAAGGTTAAAGTTTCTTACTGGAAATTTTCATTTAAATAATAATAAAAGAAATGTTAAATCAGGCATTTATTATTCAAATGAGATGCTCAAATTAAATACAATAACATACGAAAGTCTTAAACGTCTTGACAAAGAACGTATGAAAGCTGTAAAATCCTTACAACCACCACCGAAAATTGGAATTAAAAAAACGAATATTATTCTACACATACTCAACAATTTTAGCTTCCAAAAGGGTTTTAATCAAAAAGAAAAATACTTCTACTCATTTACATTTGGAGACAGAGAAAATAAATTTTATTCCAAAAAATTCAAAAGGTCTACAAACAAATTTGAGGTAATTAAATCAATATGGAAAGATGAGTAAAAAGAAAAAGTATATTAAATATCCAAAAGAAAGAGCGATACTTTCTGATGTTCTTCCTTATGAAATACCAATTACTTTTTCTAATAGGTATTTTTATAGGTTTCTATTAGATAATAAAATAGAAGTGATTGACAACAATATTCGACATAAATCAAAATATATTGGAGATGAAAAGGATGCTTTTGAAATTCTAATTAAGATTTTATTTTCAGCTGACATTTCGAATCCAAATTTTAGAAAAATTCCATTTACTTACCGAATATCTCATAAAAAGAATGATTTTCGAGAGCTTGCTTTAGTTCATCCTATCAATCAGTTGAAATTAATTAGTTTCTATGACCAGTTTAAAGAGTTAATAATTTACTCTTGTTCAGTAAGTAATTATAGCATAAGAAGACCTGATAATGTAGCAAAGTTTTCTTTTTTCAACGATAAACTTCACCAATCAAACAAAGGAGAGGTTACCGATTTTTTGGAATTAAGTGGTAAAGAATATGAAAACCTTAAAACGTTTTTTTCATATAGTAAATACACAAACATTTACAGATTCTATGAAGACTATCGTTATCAAAGAGCTGAAAAAAAGTATAATTATCTATTCAAATTCGATATTTCAAACTGTTTTTATAGTATTTATACCCATTCAATTGTTTGGGCCGTTTTGGGTTTGGATGCTGTTAAAGAGAATGTAAATGAGTCTAAAAAGTCTTTTGGAGGTATTTTTGATAATTTTATTCAATACACAAACTATGGGGAAACAAATGGAATTTTAATTGGTCCCGAGTTTTCAAGAATTTTTGCAGAAATTATTTTACAAAGAATTGATAAAACAGTTGAAGATAAACTGAAAGTAAGGGGTTATTTTCTGAAGACACAGTATGAATTGTATAGGTATGTTGATGACTATTTTTTGTTTTGTGATAGTGAATCTCTAAAAGATGAAATTTTAGTCATATTAAAACATGAGCTAAAACTATATAAATTAGCAATAAATGATTCTAAATCGTTGGATTATAGTAAGCCAATAATAACTGAAATAACAATTGCAAAAAATAAAATCATAGAATTATTTTCTGACGAACCCAAGTTTATAATAAGTAAAATAGATTCTACAAATATCAATAATAAGCGAGATGAGAACAAGGATATTTCTTTGATAGAACACAATTTTAATTTCTATTTTGACCCTAATAATCTTGCTACTAAATATAAGATAATAATAAAAGAATCAAAAGTTGACTACAAAGATGTACTGAATTACAGTTTAGCTGTATTGAATAATATAATTGAAAGAAATCTTATTAACTTTGAAAATGTTATCAAAGAATATTGGGTAAAGAAAACTAATGAAGAACTGTCTAAGTCTGATTTAATAAAGATAAACAAAGTAGAAGATTCTTTTGCGACACACATTGAAGGTTTTATTGATTTTATTTTCTTTATATACTCTGTTTCACCGAGGGTTAACTCAACCATTAAGGTATGTCATATTCTTTCTAAAATCATTAAATTTTACAAGGAAAAAATAAATACTCAGAATAGGCGTGAACGTGTATTCAAAAGAATATTAGATGAATCTACTTTTATTCTAAACAAGAATACTTTGAATGAGTATGCTCAAATCGAATCACTTTATTTACTAACTGTTTTACGAGATTTAGGCAAAGAATACAGATTGCCAGAACAACTACTTTCTAAATTCATTAATACATATCAAGAAAATGATATTTTAACTATTAAGAAAGGAACATTAAATTATTTTTCTATCGTTGTAACATTTTATTATATTGGGTATTCCCAAAAATACCCTCAGCTTAAAAATGCTTTAATTGACTATACATTTGATTATATTAGTTCTTATCCTACTGAAAAAAGGGGTAAATCATCTGAAATTGCTCATCTGATGTTGGATTTATTTGCTTGCCCATTTGTAGATGCTGAATTTAAAAAGAAAATTTTACTTTTGTACAGGAGTAGTTCAACCGAATCTGATATTCAAAATACAATAATAGATGCTGAAAAAATTAACACATTTCACAAAGAACATAAATATTGGTTTACAAAATGGGAAAGATTTAATTTAGCCAAAGAATTAGAAAATAAAAAGAGTCAAGAGGTTTACTCTTAATGATAATGCCAATGCTAATCCCCAGGTCATATTGACTATTTATACGAAATATGATTATTTATACACACTTGCAGCGGCAATACTCGGTAATAGAGGACAAAAACAAAAAGGTAGCGGGGGATATGCTACCTTTTTTATTGCTCTTAGTTGAAGCTATGACCCTACATGTAGGACAATATTACTTTTGGTAGTACATTCAACGGTTTTAAAACAGTACAGATTTTGACCGAGTATGAGTTATCAGAATAAGTGTAAAACAGTTGAGAAATTTACGACAATATTAATGGCAATGAAATGGATGAAGTAGGGGGCAATGGCAAAAACTAAAAAAAATAAGTAGAACTAAGATAAATATGGAAAGTGTGCAAACATTTGCACACCGACTCTGCCACATAAAACCAAACGAGCAAAGCTTTGCACATTCGTTAAAAATAGAACTTAGCCAATAATAAATATGAGTTTTACTGAAAAGTAAACTACTTTTGTAATAAGCATCTTTTAAGGCAGATAAGAGACAAATGTGCCTAAAAATAGTTTACTGTTTCAATTATTCAATCAAACCTACAATGAAATTTCAAAAAATCCTCTTAATGATAGTGCTTTCGTTAAGCATTTCAACGCTTAAAGCTCAAAAATGGTCAGCTCAGAAAGCCAACGAATGGTATGCCAAACAAGGCACGTTGACTGGGGCAAATTTTATTCCGAGTACTGCCATCAATCAACTGGAAATGTTCCAAGCCGATACCTTCGACCCTACAACTATTGACCGAGAATTAGGTTGGGCAGAATCTTTAGGAATGAATGTGATGCGAGTTTATTTGCATGATTTACTTTACGAACAAGATAAAGATGGTTTTTTGAAAAGAATGGATGAATTATTGAAAATTGCAGATAAGCATCACATAAAAATACTTTTTGTTTTCTTTGATTCATGCTGGAACGATGACCCAAAACTTGGCAAACAACCAGAGCCAAAAACGGGCGTTCATAATTCGGGTTGGGTGAGAAGTCCGGGTACAAAAGTGCTTTTTGATTCTCGTAAATGGGGGCGTTTGGAAGAATACGTAAAAGGCACACTCAAGCATTTTGCGAACGATAATCGAGTTTTGGCTTGGGATTTATTCAATGAGCCATCGAATAGCGGTTATGTTGATGCTTGTTTGCCATTATTGAAAAAGACATTTGAATGGGCATTAGAAGTGCGTCCGTCTCAACCCGTAACAGCAGCGATTTGGAATAATCACGAACTTAGCAACCAAGTAATGCTCGAAAATTCTGATATTATTACATTTCATAATTATAAAGATGCTCAAAATCTTGAAAATGAAATAAAAGGTCTTCAAAAATACGGTCGTCCTTTGATTTGCTCAGAATATATGGCTCGTCGTGACAATAGTTTTTTCCAAACTTGCTTACCTGTTTTCAAAAAATACAATGTTGGGGCTATCAACTGGGGACTTGTAGCAGGAAAAACCAATACAATTTACGCTTGGTCGAACCCAATGCCAGATGGCGGCGAACCTCCGTTGTGGTTTCACGATATTTTCAGAAAAGACGGCAGTATCTACAAAGCCGAAGAAGTAGAAGCAATCAAGAAACATACACAGAAGAAATAATAAATTTGAATAGAATAGAGTAAAAAGAGAGCGTAATGAAACGCTCTCTTTTTGCTTTATTACAAGGTTTGTTTAGTTTTTATCAATTAATAATGAAAGAAACCTACATTTTGAAAAAGTGAAAGAATTACTCTTTCGCTAAACTAAATTTATTCAGTTTTAATCAAAAAATACACTCCTTTGTTCAATTAGCCGCTGAATTTATTCAGTGAAATTAGTCAAGCAGGTATCAAAATCGCTCTCCAGAATTATTTTTCATCAAAAAAGTCAAAAATAATTTGCGTAGTCAAATAGCTACACATATATTTGTAGTCAAATAGCTACATAATGAATTTACGAAGAGACGTTTTTCAAGCAATAGCCGACCCTACCCGTAGGGCGATACTACTTTTGGTTGCTTCGCAATCAATGACAGCGGGAGCGATTGCTGCCAATTTCGATACCGCACGACCAACGGTTTCAAAGCATTTACAGATTCTGACTGAGTGCGAATTGCTCAAACAAGAGCAGAATGGTCGAGAAATTTACTATCACGTCAATGCCAATAAAATGGAAGAAGTAGCAGACTTTGTTGAGCAATTCCGCAAAATGTGGGATGATAGATTCAATAAATTGGAGGCCATCATGCAGGCATACAAAACCAAAGAATAGCTTTTATGGAACAGAAAACAAAAATCAAAGTCGAAGATGGTAAACAAGATTTGGTGATTACGAGGGAGTTTGATTTGCCTTTGGAGTTACTTTTTAAGGCATACACCGAACCCGAGCTTGTAGAACAATGGATGGGAACAAAAGTCATAAAACTTGAAAACAGAAATCACGGTAGTTTTCAGATTGAAACTTCGCACAAGGGCAATGTGATGTTTAAGGCCAATGGCACTATTCATGAATTTTTGCCGAATCAGCGAATCATCCGAACGTTTGAAATGGAGAATATACCAGTAGGTGTTCAGTTGGAGTTTTTGGAGTTCGAACAACTCAATCCCGATACCAGCAAACTCACGATGCAGATAATTTATAGGTCAGAAAAACACCGAGCCGAGCAATTGAAATTGCCTTTTGCTTACGGCCTAAATATGGCTCACGATAGATTACAAGCAATTTTAAGCGAATTAATTTAATACAATTATGGGAAAGAGAAACAAAATTATTTATTGGGTGGCCACTGTTTGGCTTTCGCTCGGTATGGTTTCGACAGGAATCGTACAGCTAATAAAAATGAAAGAAGAAGCCGATATGATGGCACATTTAGGTTATCCGCTTTACTTTCTGACTTTACTCGGTGTTTGGAAAATACTGGGAGTTGTGGCCGTACTTTTACCTAAATTTCCACTATTGAAAGAGTGGGCGTATGCTGGTTTTTTCTTTTCGATGTCTGGGGCAGTTTACTCGCACATCGCCAGTGGAGATGCTGCCAAGGAGCTTTTCGGACCAGTTTTATTGTTAATTTTAACGGCCGTTTCTTGGTATTTTAGACCAGCAGATAGAAAACTTAGTTTTTAAACACCAATCAATCAAGTACATGAATCCAAAAGTTGATGAATTTTTAGAAAAAAGTGCCAAATGGCAGGAAGAACTGAAACGGCTGAGAAATATTGTTCTCGCTTGTGGCCTGACCGAAGAACTAAAGTGGGGGCAACCTTGCTATACCTTCAATAACACTAATGTTATCCTTCTCGGAGGATTCAAAGATTATTGTTTCATTAGTTTTCTTAAAGGAGTGTTATTGCATGATTCAGAAAACATTTTACAAAAACCAGGCGAAAATACTCAATCGGGGCGTATTATCTCATTTACCGAGATTCAGAAAATAAACGATTTAACCCCAACTTTGAAAGCCTATATTTATGAAGCTATCGAGGTTGAAAAAGCAGGTTTAAAAGTAGTATCTGTTAGCAAAGCCGAATTAGTTTTTCCTGATGAACTGCTTCAAAAGTTTAAATCTGACTCTGCTTTTAAAGTAGCCTTTGAAGCATTAACTCCTGGTCGTCAGAGGGCTTATAATATTTATTTTACTGGAGCGAAATCTTCAAAGGCTCGTGCTTCAAGAATTGAAAGCTATACCGAACGAATAATGAATGGCAAAGGCTTTAATGATTGCATTTGTGGCTTATCGAAAAGGCTACCTAACTGCGATGGTTCGCACAAATACATTACATAAGAAACTTCAGTTCCGAAACTTGTACAAATACGGAGCCTTATTGGCCGCACCCGTAAATTTCTTCTCAAGGCGTTCGAGTACGTTCATATCCAAGATTTTCTTTTGGAAGTTATTTCTTGCAAAAGGTTTATCGTAAACGGCCTCGTAGAGTTCTTGTACTTCTTTCATCGTGAAAGTTTCGGGGAGAAGGTTGAATCCAATCAATTTTTGGTCGAGATATTGGCGAAGTGTTTCGAGTGCATAACTGACCATTTCATTGTGGTCCATTATCATCTTTGGTAAATCTTTTACGTTATACCAATCAACCGATTCATCAAACAGCCCCGTTTTCGTATTTACCTTATTTATATCAACCAAAGCATAATAACCAATCGAAATAAATCTTCTTGAAAGCCACTTTACGTCAGTATCATTGAGCATACAGTTTTCAATAACTTGATTTTTAAGCTTGTTTAAATTTTCAGAAATTTCCAAATTGATACGAGTGGGTTCCCCAAAAACCCTATATTGTTCGAGATAAATATCCTTTAATCCCGTGCGTTCTTCCAAAATCCTTTTGGCGGCTTCGTCGATGCTTTCTTCTTGTTTGATAAATCCCCCAGGGAGTGTCCAAAGTGGTATTTCGATATTAACTTTTGGCACCAAGACCTTTAATTCTCTCTCTCTATATCCAAAAATTACACAATCTATCGAAAGCTGATGTATATAATTGTCTTCGTCAAATAGTTTCATGTTGATGTGCTTAGTTTTTACAAAATTCGGAATGATAAATTGGTATTACAATAAATTCTTTATCCTCGAAATATGCCGTTTGTAAAATATTAATATTCAAAGATACAATATTAAAAAATAATATTGTCTTTTTTTTAGACAATATTGAAAATCTTTTTACATTTGTTCCAGAAATCATTTTGGTATCCTCTAACCAACCTTATAATGTTATGAAGAAAGTAGTTAAAATCTTACTTTGGTCGATTCTAACAATCATTGTGCTACTTGGTGGAGCAATGAGTATATTTGTCTATAAAGTAAAAAATGGTTTCCCAGTCTCTTACGAAACCGAATCTCCCAAAATCAACTTTCCTGCCAATCAGCCAGCAGTATTATTATTCTCAAAATCAACAGGATTTCGTCATAGTGGCTCGATTGATGCCTCAAAACCAATCGTTGCCGATTTGGCTAAGAAAAACGGCTGGTTTCTTTACGAAACAGAAGAAGGTGGCGTATTTAATGCCGAACAACTGGCAAAGTTCAAGGTCGTTATTTTTAATAATTCGACGGGTAGAGTTTTGAATGATGAGCAACAAAAAGCATTGGAGCAATATGTAGAAAATGGTGGTAGCCTGATGGGTATTCATGGTGCAGGCGACAATTCTCATCATTGGGATTGGTACGTACAAAACTTGCTCGGAGCTGAGTTTTCACACCATCCAATCAAACCACAGTTTCAAAAAACAGATGTTTTGGTTGATGCAAAAGCGGATAGTTCGATAACTGCTCAGATTCCACAGCCTTGGAGCCATACCGATGAATGGTATGTGTTTTTTGAAAATCCACGCAAAAAGGGCTTCAATATTTTATACACAATTAATGGCGAAACTATCATTCCGAATGGAAATATACCTCTTTTGGCAAGTGATAAAAATTTCGGAATGGGCAAAGACCACCCTGTGGCTTGGTGTAAGCAAATCGGAAAAGGTAAAACATTCTATACTTCAATGGGCCATGATGAATCGGTTTGGAATGACCAAAATTTTGTAAAATTGATTGAAAATGGTATCAATTGGACGATGAAATAATTATCGTTGTTGTGGTTGTCGTAGAGACAGGGCATGCCCTGTCTCCACAATCGAAAAATAATAAACATACAAAACATGAAAAAAACAGCCGTAATAACAGGTGCCGCCCGAGGAATTGGTTTAGAAATAGCCAAAAGGTTTAATAGGGAAGGGTACCATGCCGTGATTCTCGACATTGATGCGGCTGAATTAGCCAGATGTGAAGAAAATTTAAAAGGTCAAGAAGGTTTTTCATTTTTCAACTGCGATGTGTCTAATCATCAGTCAGTTAGCGAGACATTTGCTCAAATTACGGCTCAATTTTCGGCGGTTCATGCCCTTGTCAATAATGCAGGAATTGCCATTTTTAAACCCGCCCAAGAAGTTAGTTTTGAAGATTGGAGTGCCGTAATGGGCGTAAATTTAAACGGTACGTTTCTGTGTAGTCAGGCTTGTTTAGCGGCATTGGTGGCAGGAAAAGGGAGTATTGTAAACATCGCCAGTATTTCTGGCGTTCGTGCCAGTACATTACGGATTGCTTATGGCACAAGTAAGGCGGCCATCATGCACCTCACTAAACAACAATCGGTTGAATACGGCAACATGGGTGTTCGTGCCAATGCGGTTGCCCCAGGCCCAGTAGAAACAGAAATGGCCAAATTAGTACACAGTGCTGATATTCGTACTTCGTATGCAGATGCGATTCCGTTGGCTCGCTACGGCACAACCGAAGAAATCTCGAATGCTGTTTATTTCTTGTGTAGCGAGCAAGCAAGCTACATTAACGGTCAAATTTTGTGTGCCGATGGTGGTTTCGATGCGGCTGGAGTTGGTTTACCGAGTTTACGAGTATAAATATTCACAGATTCTATCATTCACTCAATCACTCATTTAGACGTGAAACGACACATTTGGTTAGCTATTATCGCCTCTGCATTGGGCTTTTTTGTTGATTTATACGACATTATGATTTTGAGCGTCGTGCGAAAACCCAGCCTTTTGGCTATGGGTGTAGCCGAAGCTGATTTGCTCTCAAAAGGAGTTTGGCTTATCAATATTCAGATGGCAGGTATGCTTATCGGAGGCTTTATTTGGGGAATTATTGGCGATAAAATGGGTCGATTATCGGTTCTTTTTGGCTCAATCATTTTGTATTCTACTGCCACTTTTGCCAATGCTTATGCTCCCAATTTTGAAATCTACTTGCTATTAAGATTTTTGGCAGGAATTGGTTTAGCGGGCGAATTAGGAGCTGCCATCACGCTCGTAACTGAACAAATGCCTCAAAAATTCAGAGGAATTGGCCCTGCTATTATTGGTGGTTGTGGAATGTTGGGAGCTATTTTCGGGGCATACATCGGAGGTAAATATTCGTGGCAATTTACTTATCAATTAGGTGGAGGTTTAGGTTTTGTGTTGTTGATTCTTCGTTTGGGCGTGCTGGAATCTGGACTTTTCAACGAAATGAAAGGAAAAACCAGTAATAGAGGAGATTTGCGTCTGCTTTTCAAAAACAAAGATTATATCAAAAAATACATCAGCATTTGTGTGTTGGGCTTTCCTGTTTGGTATGTCAACGGAGTAGTGATGACGTTCACGCCCGAAATTGCCAAAGCTTGGGGAATGACGCAAGCACCGACGGTTTCAGAGGTTGTCATTTATTACTTTTTGGGACTAACCTTCGGAGATTTAACGGGTGGCTTCGTGAGTCAATATTTCCAAAGTCGTAAAAAAGCCATTCGCCTATATTTATCACTTTATGCCTTAGCTGCTATTGTGTTCTTTGTTGTTGGTAATCAATCTGCTTTGATTTATAAAGGTTTGATTTTGTTCTTGGGCTTCTGTGTAGGCTATTCGATTGTGTTGCTTACGCTCGCTGCCGAGCAATACGGAACAAATATCAGAGCTACCGTTACGACTTCTTCATTGAATATCCTTCGTGCAACGGTCATTCCGCAAACACTACTTTTTGAGTTTCTGAACCCGTACATCGGTACAGTAAATTCGGCAATGGTTGTAGGCGTAGTAGCTATTTTACTAGCATTTTGGGGGCTTAACAATTTGGAAGAAACTTTTCATAAAGATTTGAATTATACGGAATCATAAATAATCTCCAACACGTAGAGACGTTGCATGTGCCGAGCGAAGTAGGGTTATACCTGTAAAAAGCGAAACTTGATTGTGCCTGTTGGTACAATA
>NZ_BMKK01000020.1 GCF_014644295.1 Emticicia aquatilis | reverse complement strand
GAGCAAACTACCGTATTAGTTGGTGGTGTAATAGTCGGCACTGTTGGTTTATCTTTGATTTCTAAACTGGTAGCCGAACTTGGGTCAGATTCACAGCCGTTCAGAACACATTTAGCTGAAATTGAATATGTCCCGACTGCCGAAAGCGTCAAACTTGTGCTTGTTGAATTATTCGACCAAAGAATAGTTCCAGTAGTACAATTGGCTGTTAAAGTCAGCGAATTTGGCGAACAAACTACCATATTAGTTGGTGGTGTAACAGTCGGCACTGTTGGTTTATCTTTGATTTCTAAACTGGTAGCCGAACTTGGGTTAGATTCGCAGCCGTTCAGAACACATTTAGCTGAAATTGAATACGTCCCGACTGCCGAAATTGTCAAACTTGTGCTGGTTGAATTATTCGACCAAAGAATAGTTCCAGTGGTACAATTGGCTGTTAAAGTCAGCGTATTTGGCGAGCAGACTACTGTATTAGTTGGTGGTGTAATAGTCGGCACTGTTGGTTTATCTTTGATTTCTAAACTCGTAGCCGAACTTAGGTCAGATTCACAGCCGTTCAGAACACATTTAGCTGAAATTGAATACGTCCCGACTGCCGAAATTGTCAAACTTGTGCTTGTTGAATTATTCGACCAAAGAATAGTTCCAGTAGAGCAATTGGCTGTCAAAGTTAGCGTATTTGGCGAGCAGACTACTGTATTAGTTGGTGGTGTAATAGTCGGCACTGTTGGTTTATCTTTGATTTCTAAACTCGTAGCCGAACTTGGGTTAGATTCGCAGCCGTTCAGAATACATTTAGCTGAGATGGAATATGTCCCGACTGCCGAAATTGTCAAACTTGTGCTGGTTGAATTATTCGACCAAAGAATAGTTCCAGTAGAGCAATTGGCTGTCAAAGTTAGCGTATTTGGCGAGCAAACTACCGTATTAGTTGGTGGTGTAATAGTCGGCACGGTTGGTTTAGCTTTGATTTCTAAACTCGTTGTTGTACTTGCATCTGATTCACAACCGTTTAAGATACATTTGGCTGAAATTGAATATGTCCCGACTGCACTTAAAAACAAACTTGAAGTAGTCGAATTATCCGACCATAATACTGTGCCTGTTGCACAAGTTGCCGTTAAGGTTAACGTATTTGGTGAACAGACTACCGTGTTGGTCGGTGGCGTAATGGTCGGCACACTTGGTTTGGCTTTGATTTCCAAATTCGTTGTAGAACTTGGGTCTGATTCACAGCCATTCAATACACATTTGGCTGTTATTGAGTATGTTCCGACTGCACTTAAAAACAAACTTGAAGTAGTCGAATTATTCGACCACAAAACTGTGCCTGTTGTGCAGTTAGCTGTTAGAGTTAAACTTGTTGGAGAACAAACCACTAATTGACTCGGTGGTGTGATGGTTGGCACATTGGGTTTGGCTTTGATTTCCAAATTCGTTGCCGAACTGGCATCTGATTCACAGCCGTTCAAAACACATTTCGCTGAAATGGAATGTGTTCCGACTGTCGAAATTGTCAAACTCGTGCTTGTTGAATTATTCGACCAAAGGACAGTTCCAGTGGTACAATTGGTCGTTAAAGTCAGCGAATTTGGCGAACAAACTACCGTATTAGTTGGTGGTGTAATTGTTGGCACATTGGGTTTGGCTTTGATTTCCAAATTCGTTGCCGAACTGGCATCTGATTCACAGCCGTTCAAAACACATTTCGCTGAAATGGAATATGTCCCGACTGCCGAAATTGTCAAACTTGTGCTGGTTGAGTTATTCGACCAAAGAATAGTTCCAGTGGTACAATTGGCTGTTAAAGTCAACGTATTTGGCGAACAAACTACCGTATTAGTTGGTGGTGTAATTGTTGGCACATTGGGTTTGGCTTTTACTGTCAGTGAATTTAAAGATGCCGTCAAGCCACTCTCACAAGTAGTTTTACATGAAGCATAAAAGACTTGATTATTTCCCACAGGTGCATTATAACTGAATGCACTCCCTGTTCCGATTGCTGTTCCTCCAATAGATGAATTATACCAAGTTACTGTGCCTAATACACAAGTAGCTGACAAAGTAACGTTAGTCCCTTCACATACTGCTGAGGTATTTACGTTAACATTACTTGGAGACGATAATTCTTGAGTAACAACAGTACTGGCAGTTGTAGTACAACCATTTTCTCCTGTAACAGTAACGGTATATGTACCAGAAATATTAATTTGAGCTACAGCATTAGAAGAGGTATAACCATTTGGACCTGTCCATACATAAGATTGACCAGAAGCAACACTCCTTGTTACGGTCTGTTGAGCACATGTGATATTATCAGTTCCAGTGATATTCACCACAGGTGGAGTTATATCCTGTGATACCATAGTTGTTGCAGTTGCCGAACATCCTCCTGCCTCGGTCATTGTAACCATATAAGTTCCAGGTGTATTTATTGTAGCGGTTGCCGTTGAGGCTGTATAACTATTTGGCCCTGTCCATGAATAAGAGATTCCTGTAGAAACTGTTCTTGTAACCGAGGACTTCAGACAAGAAAGGTTTTCTGTACCTGTAATATTAACAGAAGTTGTAGCTCCTTGAGTTAAAGTCACACTTGTAGTGGCAGTACATAAATTTATATCTGTCACCGTAACTGAGTAATTACCAGAAGAAAGATTACTTAGGTCTTGAGTTGTTACCCCGCCAGTCCAAGCATAAGTGTAGGGTTGAGAGCCACCTGATACTGTTAAATCAATAGCTCCATTTGCCCCCCCGAGACAAGTTACGTTTTGGATATTAGTAGTTAGAGAAAGTGCTGCTGGTTGATTAATTGTAAAATTTTGAGCCTTCGTACAGCCATTACCATCTGTTACTGTACAAGTATAAGTTCCTGCCGAAAGACCTGTGATACTCGAAGTACTCCCACCGCCTGGAGACCAACTATAAGTATAACCAACTATGCCACCAGTAACCGATACACTTGCTGAACCATTAGTACCTCCATTGCAACTTACATTTACTTGTGATGGACTAATCGTTATTGCAGAAGGTTGTGTAATTGTGGCAGTCACTGTACCTGTACAGCCATTTACATCTGTAATGATGACCGAATAATTTCCAGCAGCGAGCCCAGTGCGGTCTTCTGTTGTGACGCCTCCACCCCAATTATATGTATATGAACCAGTACCACCTGTTGGGGTTAAATTTATTGCTCCGTTGAGTCCTCCATTACAAGAAACATTTGTAACCGAGGTAGTCCCAGACACAGCCAATGCTGGCTGTGTTACATTAAAAGTTTGAGTAGCCACACATCCATTATTATCCGTTACAGTACACGTCCAAGTTCCTGCCGAAAGACCAGTTACCGAGGTTGTTCCGTCACCTGTCGGGTTTCCTGGAGTCCAATTGTAGGTATATGGAGCAGAACCACCAGTTGCTGCATTGACTGATGCCGTACCATTAGTACCTCCGATACACGATACATTGGTTTTATTAAGTTGGCTTAATATTATTGTTGAAACAGTAAGTGTAGCAGTATTTGAATTTGTACTACAGGTAGAAGTTCCGTTTATTACAACGCATCTGTACACATAACCATTCATAGCCGAAGTAGCACCAGTTATTGTAAGCGTACTTGTAGTTGCATTGCTATAGACACCTGTGTTTGATATATCCGTAAACCCAGAACCTATATCTACTTGCCATTGATAAGCCGTAGCATTAGAAGCCGTTACGGAAAATGTTGTGTTATTACCATTACATATAGTACGGTTCGATGGGTTTGTAGAAACTGTTGGTGAAATACAGGAAACCCCAAAACTTGCAGTTGCGTATTGAAGTTGTCGAGGATTATCAGGGGAATATGAAGGCGAGCCACTTCCAGCAAAATGGTCAAACCATGTCATCGCAACATTACTATCGTTTAGTTCAGCTACCATAGTTACGGTAGCAGTTCTATTATTTCCAGCCATGATACTTCCTGTGTCCCAAGTAGAGGCACCTCCCGCTTTGTAAGCATACCTAACATCTCCAGTATTTGTTCCTGAAGATTGACCATTATAAATAAAAAAGATATTATTTGAGGAATTAATAGCTAATGATTGCCAAATACTATTACCAGTGCCGAAGTTCGAAACACTCCAAGAGCCACTTTCATTGGTGGCGTATTTAATTGCAAAAGAAGCATCTCTATTTAAAATATGAGCTTTCACATTACTATCTACCACAATATCCATTGAAGAAGAAGCATTATTACCAGTACTACCTGCAATTATTGTGGTAGGCGAACTCCATGTACCTGATACATTATTCAGATATACAAGACTGGCATCGACCCCACCATTGGTTTCTAAAGAAGCCGCAATGTGTGCTTTATTATTTTTATCAAGAGCAAAAGCAAAACTATTAATATCAACATTTGCTGTACTACTCACTGGTGCAGTCAATGCAGTTTGCATAGTCCAACTGGTTCCATTATAATACTGATACCGAATATACTGTCGTCTATCAATGAAATTAGCCGAAGTACCATCTTTAATTCTATAAGCCACATGGGGTTTATTATTAGAGTCTAACTCTAATTGTACTTCAAAATAGGTATAATTATTATATACATTTGTGTTAACGTTTTCCAATACAGTAAAGGTCCAGTTATTCCCATCCGAACTTTTTGCATAGGTTACATTTCCATAAATAGTGACACCGTTATCGGTACTGGTATAATTAATCAATGCAACATGATAATTGCCATTTGCATCAATTTCAAGAGCAAAACGTTCATACATACTACTACTACCAATATATTGATTTGGTATATCTGTTTGGTCAAATGAACCTACTACTGTCCAAGTTGAAGTGGCACTATCCCACCTTCTAATATCAAAAAAAGTAGTTTTTGGGTTTGAAGAATTAACAACTGTCCCGTAATTTCTCA
Organism: Emticicia aquatilis; assembly: GCF_014644295.1. GTDB lineage: Bacteria > Bacteroidota > Bacteroidia > Cytophagales > Spirosomataceae > Emticicia > Emticicia aquatilis. Next base: position 49,291 of record NZ_BMKK01000020.1, on the reverse strand, counting down.
GTACATAAAACTTGCCATCGGGGCCAATGTCTGAATCAGCGTAAATTAAAGCACTTCCATATCCAGTTGCCACCAAGCCGTTTGTAAAGGTTTGGGCATAAATGAAAGGTGATAGGAATATTAATAAGATGGTAAATGATAAAATTTTTCGCATTACAAGTATAGATAAAATGTCATTAATTTTCATTTTGTAGAGATACTTCTCTACTGCGGCCATAAGAATCTGAGCTTCAAGCTTTCGATATATATTGATGAGTTTTAGAATAAAAATCAAGTTCTAAAGGTGGCTAAAATATGTGGCTGTGTCCTTGTTAGTTATACGAAAAGGCCATTTCGGTTATGAGTATTTAATGTTGGGCAGATACTTTTTGGGGATTTCATAGTATTTTTCGGGTTTTAATTTACTTATGTCTTTCAATTAAACTTATGCCCTTTGGAGCATGTATTATTTGCTCAAAATTAGCCCCTTACCAATCCCCAAAAAATAATGGTTAACCCTTATTTTAATTTGCAGACAAGTCCATTACTTTTGTTTTATGATGCGAAATAGAATATTTATCATAGTGGGAATGGGTCTGTTGATATCGGCTATTGCTTGTAGGGATTCAGACCAAAAAAAAGGTAGTTTAAATACTACCCAAACTGGAGAATTGAGTAAATGGCTAACTAAACACAAACCAGAAGACTCTCTTTATCAAGAAAAATTATTAAAGTCATGGGAGCAAAGTGCTGTTAATGATTCTACAACACTTCGATTGATAGAAAAGTATGGGAATTCTTTATTGATAAAGAACAAAGTAGATTCGATATTTTTCGGTAAACTCATAAAAAACTTACCAAGCATCACTCACAATAAATTTCATCATAGTCTACTCAATATAGCAGGCGGCTATCTGAATATCGTAGGTAAAGCTGATAGTGCTATACATTTTTTTGAGCAGGCAATCAAGATATATGAAAAGTCAGGTAGTGACTCGCTAATGGAGAGTTCATATCTTAATCAAGGAAGAAGTCTATACAAAAAAACCTTGTATAAGGATGCTCTTTTAGCTTATAAGAAAGCACTAAATTACTCAGTAAAACTTCCACAAAATGGCAATCGCTGGACAATTGAAGCCTCTATCGGTAATGTATATTTAGACCTCAATGAAGACGAAAAAGCTGCCGAACAATACAGAATCGCTGCCGAAGCTTTTACCAAAGAAAAGCATTATGAAAGAGCCTTGGTAAATTACAGTAGTCTTACCAATGCCTATTCGAAACTAAAAGATAGTGTTAGGGGTATTAAAGCCTCTAACAGGGCATTATTTCTGCTCGATAGCCTAAAACCAGATGATTATTCAGCTTTTACGGTTTATTATAGTAGAGCTAATTTGTTAAAGAAAATAGGTAAGTTAGATGAGTCTTTGGAAATGCTTGAGAAAAGTATAGAAGCACAACGAAGATTAAAAAATATCTTTCTGGCTAATCGTTTGCAGCTTTATAAAGTTGAAGTTTATGCGGCATTAAAACAATGGGATAAAGCCCGAGAAATACTGGTACAACTATTGTCTTTTGCCAAAAATTACAAGGAGGACCCCTCATATTTGATGGATGTCTATGGACAACTGGCTCGAGTAGAGAATGCCAGCCAAAATTATAAAGATGCTCTGACTAATTTCTCAAATTATTATCGTATAAAAGATTCTATTGATGTCAGAAAACAAGCAACTGACATCATTAAACTCGAAAAAGAGTTCCAAACCAAAGAAAAAGACCTTCAACTTAAACTACAAGCTCAAAAACTTCAGTCGATTGAAAAAGAGAAAAACATGTGGACAGCAATTACGATTTTAGCAATCTTAACCGCTGGAATAGGCATTTATTACATTTATGCAAGAAGAAAGCAGCAAATGCAAATAAGAGAAGCCGAACTAAAACAAAAATATCATCAAGATTTAGTGATTGCTACCGAAAACGAGCAAGCTCGTATAGCAATGGACCTTCATGATGGAGTGGCATCCGAATTGCTGGTTTTAAAATCGTCTTTGGTTACTAATCCGCTTCAACACACAAAAAAGCAGATTGATGAAATCATTCAAGATATAAGGATGCTTACCCGTAAACTTTATCCTGTTCAACTTAAAAAAGTAGGGCTTTGTACTGCAACCATTGACCTTATTAACCAACTTGACAAGGAACACGATGTGTTTTTTTCTACTGAAATAGATGAATCGCTCAATAATATTCTTTCTGCTGAAAAACAATTGTATGTATTTCGGATTATTCAAGAAGGGCTTACCAACATCTTAAAACATGCCAATGCACAAGCAGCGTTTATTGAAATAAGTGCTAATTATGAAGGTAATTTTGAGTATGTTAACCTTACTATCAAAGATAATGGAAAGGGGTTTAGATGGCCTTTTCCTGAAGGCATTCATACCGAAACTCTTGGCTTAGCCTCTATTCAGCATAGAGCTGGGGTAATAGGTGCATCGCTTATAATTGATTCTATCGTTGGTCAAGGCACAACGATTTATTTGAAAATTCCCGTGTTATGATACCCATTACAATATTAGTTGCCGATGACCACCCGCTTATTGTAAAGGCTCTTGCTGATTTTTTGAGTAGTCATGGATATAATATAGTAGCGACCGAAACAAATGGCATACGTGCTTTTCATAAAATAATTAACCTAAAACCTCGGATTGCTCTTTTAGATATTGAAATGCCAGACCTTGGGGGCCTTGAAATAGCTGAAAAACTCTTTGGTAAAAGCGATGAAACTTTTATTATTTTTAATACAGTACATCGAGAGCAAAGTATTATTCAAAGAGCTAACGAATTAGGTGTAAAAGGTTATCTATTAAAAGAATACGCTTTAGACCAAATATTAGAGTGCATACAATCTATCTGTAATGGTAAACCATACTTTGGGAATGATTTAACAGTTTTAACTGAATTGGGTCAAGAAGAAAATATTCTTACAAAACTATCTCCATCAGAAATAAAAATTCTTCGTTTTATTTCTCAGGAGAAAAGCACCAAAGATATTGCTGAACGATTATTTATTGCCGAAAAAACCGTCGAAAAACATCGTTCTAATATCATTCGTAAACTTGGATTGTCTCAAACCAAAAATTCGCTCCTAATTTGGTCATTACAGCACAAAGAGGAATTATTAGGAATACACTAATGCGAATTGTTCAATAGCATCAAACATAGGAGATTAAATCAAATATATTAAATATAACTGGCTAATTTTGTTATTACATTTTATCATCTTTCTTACTTAAGTTATATCTTTCACTCAATGATTATATCTTCCAAACGAATAGATTTATCATATAACCGTGATTATTATAACGTGAGTTCGGGGTAATAAAAGAAATTTAAAACAATTATAGTCAATAAGTTATGTACTTAAAAATACTCCATAGAAGTCTTTGAGTTTGTTTTCTACGGCAGCGGGCCGACCGTCAATATAAAACTCCTCTGGGGCAAAAACAAACTATTCTAATCCCGAACTCACGTTATTATAGATAATCGAATGTTTATATAACTCAAAAGGCTCGATTGGTCGAGCCTTTTGAGTTATTCAATAATTGAAATTAAATTTTATAGAGTAGTAACCTATTATTTACTCTGACTCTAATTTTTGGCCTAATTACAACTTCTAATTTCCGCTTTGAAAACAGTACCAGAATTTGCTTCAAAACCTGCATTCAGAATGATAGCCTTTCCAGCTTGGTAATTTACATTAGCAGGAGAAATAATTTTATTTGAAGCTGTAATTGTCTGTGAGGCTTGCTCTATCAGCGTTCCTGTAAGATTGCCTGTGATTGTTTTTGAGGCCGGACTTATCGAAAAACTATTTAAACTTGGATTGCTTGCTAAAGCTTGGTTTGTTGAAATTACTCTTAAACGATAATTTGTGCCTTCATTGGTAGTTTGTGGAATTTGACAAGTAATCATACCTGCGATATTCGTCGTGCCAATAGTTACTGGATTATTGAAACCACCATTTGCATCAGAAAGTTGTACTTGAAAATTATTACTTGGGTTGAAAGAACCTGTTGTCGAAAAATTAACATTAACTGAACTACCGGCACAAAGTATGTTGGTTGAAAGGGTAGGAGCAGAAATAGTAGCCAAGTTACCTTCGATAGTAAAAGTCGTAACAACAGGTCCATAAACAATCCCTCCCAGACGATTGTCTTGGGCATAGCCAGTTATTGTAATAGTATAAGTACCTGGCAAAAAGTTTCTTCCCCAAATATCCGAACCATAATTATCGAATAAGGCAAACGGCTCGACATTTTGTAGGATTGTCCAATTTTGTTGAGGGCCAACGATAGTCATTTCAACACTTTCGATTGGCGTTGTTTGGCAAATAGGAATGGCAAGAACTGAAACTGGTTCTGCAATCTGTTGGATAGACATTCCATCGATTAAAGAGAATAAGGGTTGATGAGGATTACCCGCTTTTACGAACTGTAAATCTACTATTTGAGTACATGGGTCAACTCCATTAACAATTACATTGGTAGTCGCTGTCGCAACAAAGTTACAGATACCCGTTACGACCGTGACAGTGTAAATACCACCATTAATCAGCGTAACATTAGGAATCGTTGGGTTGGCTATGGTACTACTAAAATTATTTGGTCCTACCCAAGAATAAGAAACTCCTTCACTTACACTCAATTCAATTGTCTGTCCACCATTGTAGGGGCCACCATTTGAGGCCGTAATAGGCTGATTTGTATTGATACTTATGGTTATTTGTGTTCTTGTACTTTTGCACGAACCACTTTCACAAGCAACATAATAGTTGGTATTGTTTGTCAATGTAGGTGTGTTGAATGGGCTATTAGCCGTTCCAATTCCTCCTTCAAGACTTGTGTACCACATAACAGTAGAACCTTCGCAAGTTGCCGAGAGAGTAGTGCTTGTTCCGCTACAAATCGCCAAGTTTTCTGATACGTTGCTTGGCGTGTTTGGAATATTTGTAACCACTATCTGACTTGTTGCTACTCGTCCACTATTGCAATTTTCAGTTTCGCAAGCCGCATAATAAGTTGTAGAAACTGATGGTGTTTGACTTAATGAATTACCATTGCCAATGGCTACTCCGCCAGTTGCTACATCATACCAAGTTATTGTTCCGATACTACAAGTGGCAGATAATGAAACACTTTCGCCATTACATATCGCCGTGTTATTGGCAGATACATTGCTTGGTGAAATCGGTTGAGCATTAACTGTAATCGGACTTGTTGCTACTCGTCCACTTTCGATATTATTATCAATACACGAAGCGTAGTAAGTGATGTTTCCAACCGAAGGAATTAGGGTCAATGGATTACCCGTTCCGATGGTACTTCCGCCTGCCTGCTGATTATACCAAGTGACCGTGCCAACACTACAAGTGGCTGATAATGAAATACTTGAACCACTGCAAATTACAGTATTATCAACCAAAACATTTGTAGGATTACCTAATTGACCATTGACATTGACCGTGCCAGTTGCAATACGTGTGCTTTTACAATTGGCTGTCTCACAAGCGGCATAATATTGGAAACTTCCTGCCGACTGTGGCGAATAACTCAGTGAGTTTCCAGTGCCTATTTGTGTTCCTCCAGTAGCCTGATTGTACCAAACGATACTACCACTATTACAATTTGCTGATAGAGAAATACTTGTTCCGACGTTAACATTGCTCAGGTTCGATACTACATTGGTTGGCGAAGAAGGAAGTGCTTCAACGGTCAAAATACTGGTAGCAACCCTCTCGCTTTTGCAAGAACCGTTTTCACAAGAAACATAATAAGTATAGCTACCCACTGCTGGCGATTGAGCCAATGGAGAACTTGTTCCAATAGCCGTTCCGCCAGTTAATTGATTATACCATGTAATGACTCCTGATGAACAATTTGCCGTCAAATCGACAGATGTACCCACGCAAATGATATTATCGTTGATGGCTACATTGGTCGGCACTGCTGGTGTTAGTGTCACATTTACGGCACTTGTTGCCACTCTTCCGCTAACACCACAAATGTTTTCACAAGAGGCATAATAGGTGATGTTGGCATCTGGGGTATGAGCAAATGGTGAGCCGTTTCCAAGAGCAGTGCCACCCGTAGCTTGGCTATACCAAGTTAGAGTGCCGATACTACAATTTGCTGTCAATGAAACACTTGAACCTTCACAAATGGATGTGTTAGAAACCAAAACATTTGCAGGGTTAATAGGTAGTGAGGTAACAGTAACCGGACTTGTAGGAACTCTACCACTTTCAATATTATTATCAAAACATGAAGCATAATAAATAGTAGTTCCAACTGAAGGAGTTTGACTCAATGGACTGTTTGTTCCGATAATAACCCCTCCAGTCGCTTGATTGTACCAACGTACACTCCCCGAAACACAAGTAGCTGATAATGAGATATTATCTCCATTACAAATATTAGTGTTATTGACCGATACATTGGTCGGATTATCAACTAAGCCAATAACATTAACCGAAGGGCTGGCAATTCGACTACTCACACAATTATTAGATTCGCACGCAGCATAATATTGAAATGCTCCTGGAATTTGAGGCGTAATTGACAAATTATTACCTATACCGATTTGATTTTCGCCTGTGAGGTCGTTATACCATACTAACGAACCAGATGCACAATTAGCACTCAGGATTGTGGAGTTTCCTAATGTAATCGAGGTAGGATTCGCATTAACACTTGTCGGGTTACTCGGGATATTGTTTACAACCACTTGATTGGTTGCAACTCTGGCACTTAAACATTGCCCGTTTTCACAACTTGCATAGTAAGTTGTAGAAACCGTAGGTGTCTGCTGAAGGTTATTCCCAGTACCAATGGCTGTTCCTCCACTTGATTGATTGTACCATTTGAGCGTACCAGTACTACAGGTGGCCGATAGAGTAATGTTTGTTCCATTACAAATTTCGGTTTCGCTAACTGTCACGGTGGTAGGTATGTTCGGAAGAGCAGTTACTGTCACTGCATTGGTAGCGACTCTGGCACTATTACAGTTTGGCGTCTCACAAGCGGCATAATAAGTAGTTGTCCCTACGTTGGGCGATTGAACTAGTCCATCTCCATTGCCAATGGCTGTTCCGCCAGTAGCTTGCGTGTACCAGACGACATTACCCGATGAACAAGTCGCATTCAAAGTAATATTTGCATCATCACAGATAGCAGTTGCACTTACCGAAACTCCAGTAGGATTTGATGGAGTCGGGCTTACTGTTATGGGTGATGTTGCTGTTTTTGAACTTTCACAAGTAAGAGTTTTACACGATACATAATAGATATTATTTCCTACTGGAGGAGTAACCGAAAGCCCGTTGCCTGTTCCGATTGCACTACCCGTTTCGCTATTGTACCAAGTTATTACGCCTGAAGTACAAGTTGCTGATAAAGTTACGTTTGTTCCTGAGCATACAGAATAATCATTAACACTGATATTGGTTGCACTTGTAGGTGTTTCATTGACTGTCAATGTAGTTGTAGAAACCCTCGAACTTACGCATATTCCGCTTTCACAGGCTGCATAATAAGTGTAAGTACCAACCGTAGGTGATATTAATAGAGAGCTTCCAGTTCCAATCATACTTCCACCCGAAAGTTGATTATACCAAACCACTGTTCCAGTCGCACAAGAGGCTGTTAGGTTTACATCAGTACCTGTACAGATACTTGTTTGGCTAATATTGACAGAAGTAGGACTTGACGGAGTAGGAGTGACTTGAACCGAACTTGTAGGAACACGTCCACTTTCTACAACATCATCTAAACAAGAAGCATAATACGTTATATTTCCGGCCGAAGGCGTGGTATTAAATGGGCTACCATTACCGATTGAGCTTCCGCCCGTAGCTTGATTATACCATTGGACGGTTCCTGTTGCACAATTGGCGGTAAGAGAGAGTTGGGTTCCGACACAAATATTGGTATTATTGACCGATACAGAGGTTGGATTAGCAACGGCTCCGTTGACTGTAACCAAAGGACTCGCCACACGAGTGCTGGCACAAGTGCCATTATCGCAGGTTGCGTAGTAATTGAATCCACCTTGGATAGGAGGAGTGTAATCGAATGAACTACCAGTTCCTAAAAGCGTTCCACCAGAGAGTTGACCGTACCATTTTACAGTTCCATTAGCACACGTTGCCGATAAGATTGTATTATTTCCTAAACTTAAAGTAGTAGGGTTTGCAGCCAAAGCGGTTGGAACATTTGGTACTTGAGTAACTGAAACTTGGGTAGTAGCTTGACGAGTGGCATTTTCGCAATTATTCAAACGACAAGCGGCATAATACGTAACGTTTGAAGTAGGTGATTGAGTTAAGCCAGTGCCTGTCCCAAGAATTGAACCACCCGTTAATTGATTGTACCAAGTTACCGTACCCGTAGCACAAGTAGCCGAAAGTGTCACACTCGTTCCACTGCAAATAGTAGTATTATTGACCGAAACCGCCGTTGGATTACTCGGAACTTGAGTAACTGTAACCTGATTAGTAGCCTGTCGAGTAAGGTTTTCGCAGTTATTTAAGTTACAAGCAGCATAATAGATAGTATTTGATGTTGGAGATTGGCTTAATCCAGTGCCTGTCCCAAGAATTGAACCACCCGTTAATTGATTATACCAAGTTACCGTACCCGTAGCACAAGTAGCTGATAAAATTACACTTGTGCCATTACAAACACTGGTATTATTGACCGATACTGCCGTTGGGTTATTAGGTCTTGATGTGACAACAACTTGCCCAGTACTTTGACGAATCGTATTTTCGCAACTATTCAAACGACAGGCCGCATAATAGGTAGTATTGACGGTTGGAGATTGCGAAAGATTCGTACCTGTTCCGATAGCTGTACCTCCAGTTAGTTGATTATACCAAGTTACTGTACCCGTAGCACAAGTGGCTGATAAAGTTACACTCGTACCATTACAAATATTTGAATTATTGACCGAAACCCCAGTAGGGTTACTCGGAGTTTGCGTAACTGTAATTAAACCAGTTGTTTGACGAGATGTATTCTCACAGTTATTCAGACGACAAGCGGCATAGTAGGTGGTGTTGGCAGATGGAGCTTGAGTAAACCCTGAACTTGTCCCAAGAATAGTTCCTCCAGTTGATTGATTGTACCAAGTGACTGTACCCGTGGCACAAGTGGCTGATAACGTAACATTTGTACCACTACAAATACTTGTACTACTCACCGAAACCGCAGTAGGGTTTGCAGGAATTAGTGTAACAACTACCTGACTGGTATTTTGGCGAGTAGGGCTTTCGCAATTATTTAATCGGCAAGTAGCATAATATGTTGTATTTGAAAGAGGTGTTTGACTTAACCCTGTTCCTGTACCAAGGATACTTCCTCCAGTTAATTGACTATACCAAGTGACCGTACCTGTAGCACAGGTAGCCGACAATGTAACACTTGCACCTCGACAAACTGCTGTACTACTTACCGAAACAGCCGTTGGGTTGGTAGGAATTTGCGTAACAACAACTTGACTGGTTGCTTGACGAGTAGCGTTCTCACAGTTATTTAAGCGGCAAGCGGCATAGAATGTTGTAGTTGTTGTTGGCGTTTGGCTCAATCCGCTTCCTGTACCGAGTGCTACTCCTCCAGTAAGTTGATTGTACCATGTAACCGTACCGGTGGCACAAGTAGCGAAAAGCGAAATACTTGAACCATTGCAGATATTGCTATTATTGACCGAAACTGCAGTAGGATTTGCTGGAACTTGAGTTACCACTACTTGATTGGTAGCTTGGCGAGTAGGACTTTCACAATTATTCGAACGACAAGCAGCATAGTAAGTAGCTGTTGTAGTAGGAGACTGGCTTAAACCAGTACCTGTACCCAAGATACCCCCACCAGTAAGCTGATTGTACCAAGTAACTGTACCAATGTTACAGGTGGCCGAAAGTGTGACACTTGAACCATTACAGATATTGGTATTATTAACCGAAACAGCGGTAGGATTAGCAGGGATTAGGGTTACAATTATTGGACTGGTAGCTTGACGAGTGGCGTTTTCACAATTATTCAAACGACAAGCCGCATAATACGTAGTGTTCGAAGTTGGTGTTTGGCTAAATCCTGTTCCTGTACCGAGTGCTACACCTCCCACAAGTTGATTGTACCAAGTAACTGTACCCGAAGCACAAGTGGCCGAAAGTGTAACACTTGTGCCTGTACAAATATTGGTATTATTGACCGAAACAGCCGTTGGATTATTCGGAGCTTGTGTAACCGTCACTTGGTTTGTTGCTTGTCGGGTAGTATTTTCACAATTATTTAAACGACAAGCCGCATAATACGTAGTATTTGAAGTTGGTGTTTGGCTTAGGCCTGTTCCAGTGCCAAGAATACTTCCTCCAGTTAATTGTCCATACCAAGTGACAGTACCTGTGGCACAGGTGGCAGATAATATAACACTGGTACCTGAACAAACACTTGTAATGCTTACTGAAACTGCTGTTGGGTTATTGGGTCCTTGTGTGACTGTAACTTGGTTCGTAGCTTGTCGAGTGGCAGATTCACAGCCATTTGAGCTACAAGCAGCATAATAGGTAATATTAGTAGAAGGTGTTTGTACAAACCCAGTGCCTGTTCCTATTGCAACTCCTCCTGTGAGTAGATTATACCAAGTAATTGTACCAGTAGTACAAGAAGCAGATAGTGTGACACTTGTACCATTACAAATACTTGTGTTATTAACCGAAACCGATGTTGCATTTGGTGGACTTGAGACTGTTAGGGTAGCAGGATTTGAGTTTACACTTCCTTGTGTGTTGGTGGCTACACAACGATATTGATTACCATTAAGGCCCGTTGTGTTGCTAATATTAAGCGTAGGCGATGTTATACCCGAATATGGACTTGTATTGGTGAGATTTGTAAAACTTCCATTATTGACACTTACTTGCCATTGATACGAAGTTGCATCGGTTGCTGTAACAGAGAAAGAAGTTGCACTTGACGGACAAGTTGTAACACTTGTTGGGTGGCTCGTAATTGTAGGTAAACTAACGGCACTTGTTGAAAGAATAAAGGGTTCTGTACCAGAAACTGCATCATTACCAACTATCAATAGTTTTGTGCCGAATGCTGTCAAACTTGTAGGTAATAACTCCGTAATACTGCTTGGATTAGAAACTTCTACTGTACCGCTGGTTGTACCATCAGACTTCCAAAGTTTTACGATACCCGATGAGTTTTTGGCGATGAAGTATAAAGTATTTCCAACAGCTGTGAGATTTGAAATAGTTGAACTGGTTGTGGCTGCGTTTAAATCTTTGACTAAAACTGTTCCATTGGGTGAGCCGTCTGTTTTCCAAAGTTCTTGCCCGCTTACACCGTCGTTAGCTATAAAAAATAGAGTATTATTACAAACTACAAAGCTACTTGGCGATGAACTTGCCGTAGATGTAGTAGTATTTATGTCTTTCAGCATAAAAGTACCCGTTTCAGTTCCATCGCTTCTCCATAGCTCTGTACCATTTACATTATCAAAAGCCGAGAAGTAAATGACGTTATTCAATAAGGTTAATCCACTGGGTGTTGATGAACTTACTGGATTTATATTTTTAACCATAACTGTACCCTGACTTGTACCATTCGACTTCCATAACTCAGAACCGTTAGTATTATCAGTAGCTTGGAAAAAAAGTGTACCATTTAAATCTATCAAGTTACTTATTTGTGAACCGACCCCCGTATTGGTATTTATATCTTTGACCATTTCCGTTCCGGTACTCGTACCATCGGTTTTCCAGAGTTCACTACCATTGGTGCTATTGGATGCCGTAAAGAATAGAATATTATTTGAAATCGTAAAGTTTTGAGGAAAAGACCCCGAATTTCCAGTATTAATATCTTTCAATGTAATAGTACCGTTAGCTGTACCGTCACTTTGGCCGAGTTCGGTACCATTGACACCATCATTAGCAGAAAAGTATAATTTTGAATTATATAGTTTAAATTGAGAAGGAGAGGCATTTCCACTTAGATTAAAGTCTTTAAGCATGGTTGTACCAGTTGCCGTACCGTCGCTTTTCCAAATTTCAGTACCATTAATATTATCATTGGCCGAAAAAACTAATGTATTATTAAAGTTATATAAGTTGCTTACAGACGATGGATTTATTCCTGCTCTAATATCTTTTACCAAAGCTGTACCTGCATTTGTACCGTCTGTTTTCCAAAGTTCTTGTCCATTTACGCCATCATCTGCTACAAAAAAAGATTGCCCCCCTACAGTAGTGAAACTTGCTGGATAAGAACTATTGGAATCATTATAAATATCTTTTACCATGACTGTTCCGCCTGCTGTACCATCGGTTTTCCAGAGTTCAATACCGTTTACGCCATCAGTTGCTCTAAAGTAAAGCACACCATTATGTATAAAAAATTTATCAATACTTGATGATGCCGTACCTGGGTTTATATCTTTTACCAGAACCGTTCCGCCCGCTGTACCGTTGGTTTTCCAAAGTTCGTTTCCGTTGGTAGCATCACTTTGGGTAAAATAGAGATTGTTATTGAATAAGAAAAATGTTGATGAAGGTGAAAGTGTAGTTATAAATACCGTTCCATTAGTAGTTCCATCGGTTCGCCAAAGACCATTATTTGAGCCTCCATCCGTTGCAGTAAAATACAAATAACTACCCAGCACAGTCAAATAACCCGGATTCGAACTGGCAAGTGTATCCACTACATTGAGGTCTTTAAACAAAGTAGTTCCGGCTTCTGTACCATTCGTTCTCCATAATTCTCTACCATTATATCGTTGATTGGTGGCAGAAAAATAAGTATATCCATTAAAATTAGTAAAGAAAGCTGGGCCACTATCACGAGTTAAGGTTTGTCCCCCTAAAGTATAAGTCAGAACGTTTATATCTTTTAGTACGACTGTACCACCACTTGTACCATCAGTTTTGATAGGTTCTGCACCTTTACTACCATCATAAGCACTAAATAAAGCATAGCCATTTCCTGTATCAAAAAAGCCTCCTGGATTTGATGACCCAAGCCCTCCGTTTATTTCTTTGACGAAACTGGCTGTATTGGCATCACTTTTATAAAATTCTGTATTCTGATATGGTTGACTGCTATCAACTGTATTGGCCGAATAAAGCAAAATATTGCCAAATGCCTTGAGTCCTCTCGGAGCAAATCCAGAATTACCACCTATCATAACAGTACCAGCGGCTGTGCCATCGGTCTTCCAAAGCTTTGCATCGGCCCCTTCGGTTGCCACAAAGAATAGCACATTGTTTACAATACAAAACCAACCTGGATTAGAGTTACCGCTGCCTGGTTTAATATCTTTCACCATGACAGTTCCTTCGGTAGTACCATCGGTTTTCCAGAGTTCTTGTCCGTTTATACCATTATTAGCACTGAAATAAATAGCACCATTGTAAGTTATCAAATCGGATACACCACCCCATGCTGTCCCTGGGTTTATATCTTTTACTAAGACCGTACCAGCGGCAGTACCATCTGTTTTCCATAATTCGCCACCTAAATTGTTCACTGCCGAAAAATACAAAGTAGTACCGAGTGTAGCAAAGGAGTTTGGTGAACTCGAACCATTGGTCAGAGTAGTATTAATATCCTTTAGAAGGGAGGGAGCTTGGGCTTTTACCAAATCATTAATCCCGATAAATAATAAAATGAAGTATAACAGTTTTTTCATAAGAGTATAAGTGAAATTGATTTTTTGCTATGGTATTTGTTAAAAAATAGGAGAGGTATTCTATAAATCCCCTTCAATCTTTCTACCATGAAAGTTAGGTTTATCTTGGACTTTTGTTTTTGATTATCGAAATAATAAATTGCTTTACTCATCTATAAGATATGCTTACAATCTCTTCTATATTGAGCTTGATTCTATTGAAAAGATATTGTCATTAATAGAATGGGTTTAAACATGATTTATAATCGTTTTAAAGCAATAGAGTATTTGTGGTGTGGGCAAGGGCTGCCAATATTTGGGAATAATTTTTTAGTTTTCATGGGCATTTAATTGAGTAGTAAAAAGATGTGCAAACATATATCAATAAAGGGTGAAAGTGTTAACTCATTTTTGACATTCTTTAACTCATTTTTGACATTCTCTTTCTCATTTTTAATATTTGATGGTTTTTTACCAAAGTGATATAAAAACTGTTTAGGTAAGAGTTCTTGATTTTTTATATATTGTTAAAATGAAAGGGTTATGTTTTTAAATGTATGATGGGATTTGATTAAAATGCAAGACGAATAATTTCATCAAAACTATTGAACTGTCAATTTTTTAGTAAGTCAAGAATAAATAGCCATTAATCTTGCCAAACCAAAAGCTTTTAAATTTGAATACAGAATAGCTATGTCTTGATATTTGAATAATTTGTAAAAAAGCCTTTCAAAAAGCCAAATATTTATTGAATGCTCAACTATCCAACCAAAACCCACAAAAAGAAGTTTTAGCACATCTTTTTGTGGGTTTTAGAAAACTTTACATTATTACCAGTTTAATTTTTGGTCTTTTTGTTGGGCCAGTTTGGCCGCTAAACGATTGCGTTCTGCTACTATTACAGGGTCGTTATACATCGGATTTTCAGGATTTGCCAAATTATTTAGCTCCAATGGGTCATCGAATAAATCATACATTTCATATTCATTCGGGTGAGCCATTCGTTGGGTTTTACCAGGTGGAGCAATGTAAAAGTATTCAGAGTATTTCCAGTTCTTTTCACGGATACATCTGATACGATTTGCTACAGGCATTGGGTCAAGTTCGTTAGCGTTACCTGCTCTAAAATCATCAAACGTAAATAAGATTTCTTCTTGCAACGGCTCTGTAGTAGTCCCCAAAATTGCAGGTGTCATATCAGTACCTTTCAGTACATAATTCAATGGATTATTGACATTCAAGAGTGTCGAAATCGTTGGCATAATATCAACTAATGTCATGAGCTGGTCGGTCACTTTACCTTCTGGAAACAAAACAGGATTTGAAATCACCATCGGCACGTGGATTGTCTCTTCGTAAGCGTTATAAGCTTTCTGACGCATTCCTCCGTGCGTTAGGCCCATCTCTCCGTGGTCGGCTGTACGAATCACAATCGTATCATGTGCCAATGATTTCCCTTCGATTGTATCATAAACTTGATAAAGCGTATCTAATACAGTATTGATGAGGGAATCTGATTGACGAATGAGATTACCGTAGAAATTAAGATAATTTAGCTTCATTTCTTCCGACGACAGCGGTTGAAGAGCTGCGTTACTATAAGGCAAAAACAACTGCTGAACCGTAGGCTTATGGTTGGCCTTTAGGTCTTCATTGACAGTTGCAGGTAAGCCAATATCACCCACCAAATATTTATTACTATAATTCGGACTTACTCCATTTACCCAGTCAGTAGGGTAGGCCAGTACATCATGCGGATTTACGAGTGATAAAATCAATGCAAAAGGTTGGTCGGTTGGGTGCATTTGTTTGTGATGCAAAAAATCAACGGCTTCATTGATATAACGAAGGTCATTATTGGCGATTCCACCACCAAAATGCTCTGGAAGTGTATCTTCGCCCGCATCAGGCGGAATCCATCCATCAAAACCATAAGAAGCAATTCGTTCGGTAGTTAAATGTTCGTAGTCGCCATCTCGGTCTTTGCTCAAATGCCATTTTCCGATATAATTCACCGAATATCCCCCTGCTTTTAGCATTCGAGCCATGTTTTGTGTTTTTGTCAGTAGAGTTGGCTCTTGGTCTGAGTATTTCATATCTTCGGTGAGTGTCAGAATTACTCCGTGCTGTGGCGGATAAACGCCAGTGAAGGTTGTTGCTCTACTTGGCGAACACATACAGGTGCTACAAAAGGCATTTGTAAAAGTGATGCCTTTCTTTCGCAATCGGGGCATCGCTACTAAATTTTGTTCTTCCCAACCTTCAGGGAAGTGCATTATTCCCCTGTCTTGGTCGGTCATAATTAGGAGTAGGTTTGGCTTGTCGGGTAGTTTTCCCATGGCATTAGAATTGTTTAAGATTTAGAAATAATTTCGATGGCTATAAGATTTATAACGGTTGAAGTTTATAAATAAATAGTAAACAAATCTATGCTGATAATACCATTGGGTGTTAGCTCAAAAATGACATTCTTTCGCTCATTTTTAACGTTTAGTTTTAAAAACGAATAAATTGAGGCTATTTTACTGTAACACTTCTATAATCAGAAGGTAGTACTCCGTAAGTTTCTTGGAAAACTTTGGCAAAATAACTGAGGCTATCGAAGCCAACATTGAAGGCAATTTCCGAAACATTTCCTGCATTTTGTGAAAGCAGATGTGCTGCCTTTTCTAAACGATAAAGTCTGATAAATTCAACAATAGTGAGGTTGCTTAATGCCTTTATTTTGCGGCGAAGTTGGGTGGTGCTCAACGATACTTCGTCGGCCAGTTGCTCGATACTAAATTGAGAATTTGCCAGATTGGCATCTATTGTTTCTCTCACTTTTTGAATAAAACGCTCGTCGATTAGATTGATTTTTATCTCGGCTTCAATTACCTCAGTTTTTTCGCTTTGTTGATAATATTTCTTTAGTTTTTCTCGAATCACTAATAAATTTTTCACACGAGCCTGCATTTCATGGCTATTGAAAGGTTTAGTTAGATAATCATCGGCTCCAAGTTGGAATCCCTCTATTCTGCTCTCAACATTGGCTTTGGCAGTAAGCATTACAATCGGAATATGACTGGTTTTTTCGTCAGCTTTCAAGATTTTACAAAATTCAAAACCATCCATTTCTGGCATCATCAAATCGCTAATAATAATATCAGGTATTTGGGTGCGGGCTTTCTCTACGCCGTCCTTTCCATTGACGGCTTCAACGATTTTGTATTCTTTTTCAAAAATACTGCGGATATATGTCCGTATATCTTCATTGTCATCGACAACTAATAAGATATTATCATTTTCGATGCAAGTTCCACCTGCTGAATTGATTTTTTCTGAATTGTTGTTGGTAAAATTGGTCTTTTCAGAAATCAGATTATCAGCATTTTCAATGATATATTCTTTCCATGTTGCAAAATCTATGGGTAGTTTTGTGGTAAAGGTTGTGCCGATATTTTTCTGACTTTTTACTGTAATTTGCCCCTTCAGAACCTCTACTAATTCTTTAACCAAAGCCAAGCCAATACCTGTTCCTTCAAATCTTCGATTGTGAGAGTCATCTACTTGGAAAAAGCGGTCAAAGATTTTACTCAGTTTTTCGGGTTCGATTCCAATACCCGTATCGCTAACTTCAACAATCATTAACTGTTCAGATGTATCAAATTTGGTCGAAATCTTTACACTACCATCTATGGGCGTAAACTTAAAGGCATTTGAAAGCAAATTTGTAATGATTTTGTCGGTTTTATCTTTGTCGATATAGCCGTAAGTATCTTTTTTATCAAACTCAATTTCAAACTTGATACCTCTACTTTCGGCAAGTGAAGTAAACGAACTCGTAAGTGTACGAAAATACTTAGTAATATTCTGTTCGCTTATTTCGGGCCGCATTTGACCAGCTTCGAGCTTACTAATGTCTAAGAGTTGATTGATAAGCGTCAGTAATCTATCGGTATTTCGCTGAATGAGTGGAATCAGTCGCTCGCTTGGATATTTTTCAGCTAATTGCTGAAACGGCCCAGTTATGAGCGTTAAGGGCGTGCGTAATTCGTGCGAAATATTAGTAAAAAATGTTGTTTTGAGATTATCAAGTTCTTTCAGTCGATTATTTTGTTCGATATTGAAAGTAAGTTTTTGTTCGGCAATGAGTTTGTTTCTTTCTTCTACTTTAAAAATCCTACCCAAAAAGAACACAAAAACAAAGATTTCGGCCACGAATAAGAGAGTAGCGATATCGAATAATGGCTTAAATTCAATCCAACCAAGTAGCCTGACATTGATGAGGAAATAACTAATTAAACCCAAAATGAATGGAATGGCGTAATATTTACTAATCGGAATTTGTTTGATGATACAATAAGCATACAAGCCAATAAAATACAGACTCGATAAAATAATAGTATAAAGACCAGCTTTCAACCAATACCACTGATAAGTAATACATACCATCGTATCGACAAAAAGAGTGAAGAAAATTACCGAATAAATGATGTAAGTATGCCAAATAGGAAGCTTTTTACGAGCCAGCGTAAACAAAATAAACAATGCTGACCCCATCGTGATAGAGTTGTAGCAGATGAAGTCAATCTTCTTAGCAATATCTGGATTATCAGATATAATTGGCCCCAAAATATTCATTAAACCCCAATATGCAAGGGTTTTAAGTACCGTATGAAAAGAGTATAGTTTAAAAGCAATGTCTCTGATAATGAAAATACTGAGAATCAAAACCAAGAAAAGGCGAAAGAAAACCAAGCCATTACTGAAACTCTGTCGAGAATAATCATTGATTCTTGTTTGGTAGAATGAATCATTGGTGTGGATATAGAGCGAGCAGTAATGTCCTCGTTTAGAACTTAATTTGACATAAACAATTTTGGTTTGGTGGGGATTTAGCTCAAACGGGAATCTGGGGTCTTGGTCAATGAGGGCTTTATCTCGCTTTGAGGTAATGAGTTTTTGTTGGGTATGAGAAAAGTTTTTCTGAGTACTATCTGAAATATAAAAATCAAGTTGCTCAACTAAGGGGTTACTCCAAACAAAAAACCAGTTTTTGTTAGTAGGCAAATTATTTTTTAGGGTAAAACGTACCCAAAATACATCATCTGAATACGGAAAAATAAAATGGTCTTTGGGCGATTTTAGAAATGGTTTCTGCTTTACTTGTTCTAAAGTTAATTTGGCCGAACTATCCCTAAAGACCTCAACCGAAGTGCTTATATTAATAGGAAATTTTTGAGTAGATTGTAGGTTTATTTCTTGTGCATAAACTACATATCCGATTTGGCAAAGCAAAAATAAGATAAGCTTAAAGCAAAGTTTGTTAGTTTTCATGGTCATGGGTTCATCTCTGTACCAACAAATCTAATTTAGAAATTGATAATGTACAATGAAATCAATGTTAAAAAACTATCATTTAACTTGATTAGAGATAAAAACAAGGATTGTTTGTTTTAGAATGAATAGAATTTGCCTGTTATTGACTAATAAATGGAATATAATCAAGAATCTAAGCTATTACGTTTTTGTGCGATTTCAATTTGGTCTAAACAGTTCTTCACTCGTCTTCTTGAAGCTGTGAATTTTTCGCCATTCGATAATTTCAAAGTAAGTTTATTGTTTTCAAGGCTATAAGCTGAGATATGCTCAATATTTAAGATATAACTGCGACTAATACGCACAAAATTATCGTAGTTGATAGATGAATGGATGATGTGAAGTGTCTGCGATGCAACTGTTTTTGCTTGGTTGATGGTGTGGATTAAGGTGTAATTGCTTTCACTTTGCAAATACATTATATCATTTACCTCTATTTGTTGGCGGCGTGTTAAGTAAAGAGTTTTCATGGTATAAAATTGGTTGTAATGACAGCAAAATTACTGACTATAATGAGCTGATTATTAACTCAAAAACGACATTCTTTAACTCATTTCTTACAAAGTGCTAAAAAATTGCGGCTTTTAGTAGTTTTTGAAGCAATTCATCATAATTACTCCATTATGTTTTGGGTTATCGAACGTTTGCAAATTTAGGTGACATCGAGAACAGATATATGCGTAAAAATACCTGTTTTTAAGTGATGGGTTATTTCATCGGCTTTAAGAATTTATCAGAGGCATGTACATTCTGCTTGGTCTTTTCTGTATTTTTATGCTTCAAAATCAAAAACACATAAAAATTGAAACGTAAATTTTTCTTACTCCACGAGCATATCAAACAAGATTGGCGATACCTATCGGTAGTAGCTTATGTAATAGTAGCTACGCTAACTATCATTTTACACATACTTCGTCCAGGGCAAGAAGGCGTACTACTCGACGGGTATCTTTCTACTTTGGCCAGTATCGTTGCCACTTTGGTTGTAACTACATTCTCTTTTGTTTTTGTGGCTTTGCAGTTAGCTTCGGTACAGTTTTCTCCACGAATTCTTCGTTCGTTTTTTGAATACGACCATTTCAGTCGCTTCTTTCTATGGTCGTTTTTGGCTTGTGTTGGGTATCTGATGGGCCTACAATACTTCGGTTTTTCTGATGCTTCGTTGATTTACCCAAAATTCGGAATAGTTGGGTCGTTTTATCTGATTTTGTTGGTGTTTCCGCTATTCATTCATCATGTAGTTGATAATATCAATGCGTCGAGCATTACGCAAAATATTGCCAAACGTACAATCAAGGAAATTGACGAACTTTATGAAGTAGCAGAATTTGATTTATCAAAACCAAAACGACTACTGATTCTAAATAAAGAAAGTGGCTACTTAGATTCGATTTTATATAAAAAACTTTTTCAGATTATCCCAGATAACAATCAATCAAAAGTACTGGTAAAGCCACATGTTGGAAGTTTTGTGCTGGTAGGAATGCCATTAGTTGAAATCGAATGCTCAGAAACCGAACGAGATTTTTATCAACAAAACCTTGCAAAAATTTCTAATCAGTTTATTATCAGTAAATTCCGTAGTTATGAGCAAGATATTCCTTTTGGTATTAGACAATTAGTAGATATTGCCATCAAGGCGATTTCGCCCGCTGTGAATGACCCAACCACAGCCCTTAACTGCATTGATTATTTGGGAAATATTATTAAGAAAGCTGCATTGAGCAATACAATCTCAAAAGAAGCTACTTTATTACAAAAGAAGAATATCTACATTCGAGAGTTTAATTTCGAGCAGTTGGTCGATATGGCCTTCGACCAAATTTATCATTGGGGAAAAGAAGACTACATTATCGTTCGTCATCTTATCAAAACGATTACGAACATTCTACCATTTGTAAACGACCCCGATAAACTTTTTTTACTTCTTGCTGAAGTTGAAGACATGGAATTGTCATTTTTAAAAGAAGATTATGGAAAAGTAGAGGCCGATTGCCCATTTAAGAAAGCAGAACACCGCAATAGTTTGCGAGACCATCTCGCCGACTTATACGAAATGGCAATTAGCAAAATCGAGCAACTTGGGCTTGATGATAGAAAACTATTAACCCTAAAAAAATCGTATGAAAGAAATCTAACCTTCATGGAGAGAAATAGAGGATAAAAAAATGAAGCCTACAAACGGAGGCTTCATTTTATAAATATACATATTGCCTTAGATTGATTAGATTGGTTGTACTTTTTCTAAAACGGCCATGAATTCGACTCTTAGTCGTTTTTTTCTTCTTTTCGAGGTTTCGATGCTATCGCCATTCGACATTTTGATAAAAAACAACGAATTATTTTCAACAACTTGCTCAATGTATTTGGGGTTAATAAGAAACGACCTATTCGGGCGAATAAAACCACTGAGAAATGCTTTATGTTCGTGATGTTTTAGTGTAAACGAAGACATCATTTTTTTGCCTGATGCTAAATGAAAAACGGTGTAATTGTTATCAGCTTTTAGATAAACTATCTTGTTGCGTTCGGGGTATGGGTTGCGTGCCATGGCTTATTTATTCAAGGCCGACATTTGACCTATTTGTTGTAAAATTTCTTTTTGTATTTTTTCTAATTTACTAATTCTACTCTCTGCCTCATTCAATCTTTTCAACAATGCTTGCGTAGCCGAAATATTAAGCGTAGAAAGGGCCTCATAATCGACCGAACGGAAGTCTGATATTTCACGACCATAAACGAAAACACTTTGATTGAAGATTGACGATTGGGGATTTATGATTTGAAAACCTTTTTCATTTACTTCTTTTACCTCCACTAATTCTTGATTTTTATCAAAAATTAACTTTACTTTTTCGCCTACTTTGAGATTATGGTTGGGCAGATAAATGAAGTTGTTTTCAATTTTTGTTAACTGATAAATATCTGGAATACAGTCGGTTAGATTGCTTACCGCTTGCGGATACACCGATTCTATTTGCTGAGCAATAACCTTTTTGTACTGTCCATTTCCTTTACCGATTTTATCTATGAATTGATAATCAGTGATTTGGATTTTTGAAAGTGTTTCGAGGTCTTTTTCGTTGTTTGAGATACCTTTAATGTCTTTGATTCGGGCATCCGAAAAAGCATTAAATTCGGTGGCTGCGATGCGGTCGGAGGCATAAATAGAATAATAGTTTGTGCCGCTTGCAGTACCCGAATTACCTTGGCTATTTAAATATCCATAGTTGAGAGTGTTCAGTTCTGACCCCGTAATCGTCAATTTGGCCTTTGTTAAATCGGTTGTTCCGATTCCGACATTACCCTTTTGATTTACTAAAAACTGGAAATTATCAGAAGCGTTTTTTATTCCAAACAATGAACTTTGAGTGCCCTTTACCGTAAAAACGACGTTGGAATTTATCTGATTAATTCCCACATTTCCATCGCCATCTATTCTTATTCCTTCATTATCACCATCCGAGGAAATCCATTTGGCGTTGGCTTTAAGATTATTATCAAGGTTTAAAATTCCGTTGACGGTCAATGTGTTATTAACACCGCCGTTGCTAAGCACTTTGAAGGATTTCAAATACAAATCGCCATTGATGTTTGTATTTCCGTTTACATCTAATTTTTGAGTAGGGTCTGAAGTACCGATGCCCACATTGCCAGAATTACGAATAATCATGCTTCCTTGTCCACCCGTTGTCCCTTCTCGTGCTGTGCTAAATCGCATGGCGGTTGGGATACTCGTGCTTGTCGGTACACCATCTACAAATAGCTCAACTCCACCAGATTCGTAGAAGTCATTGTTACTATATGCCGAGCCAATTATTTTAAATAAATAATCGTCTTGCTGTATATTGGCTGGGTTAGCAACTGTGCCACGAGCTTTTCCGAATTGAAGCCACGGCGAAAAACCAGAATTTTCGTATAAAACCAAGGCAATATCTGAGCTATCTTGCGACTCTGAAACCGAAGTGATTTGAGCAAAACTAAGATTTGAATTAGGTGTGTTAGGTAAACCATTTTTGGTATTGATAAATAATTTACCTTTTAGTTGGGTACGGCCTTCTACATGAAGTATATTTTGAGGAGTGCTCGTTCCAATGCCCACTTTTCCAGCATCATCTACCAACAATCTTACTTTATTATTGGCGTGGACTTCAAATTTATTACTGCCTTTTAAGGCATATTTGGCTCCCACTACCAATTTTTTCTGAATACTAAGTGTATCCGAAACCGTTGATTTGCTCGGGGTAATCAATACGCTTTGAGCAAATGAATTTTGATTAAAACTAAAAAAAATGTACAAAATGAATATCTTAGCCGAGATTTGTATGAGTGTTTTCATGCTTATTTGAAAAAATATTGTTATTTAATTTGTTGCCAGACCAAGCCATCGCTCACAATCCAAACTGAAGTTGATGAGGTTATTGTGGTTTGTGTAGTATTCAACATATTTTGAAATTCTGAAATTGTCAGGCTTGAAGTAGTCTTATTTACTATTGTATAAGTACGATTTGGGCAGGAAGATGCAGGTGGGAGAGTTATGGGGCCAAAAGCAGTGGTATAAATCCAAATCCCTGCCGAATCGTCGGGGTCAGTTGTGCCACTTTCTAAACCCGATTTTACTTTCAATCCCATTGAGCCATTTACATCTAAAGTTGACATAGGTGTTTGGATTTTTACTCCTACACTGTTTGTAGTCGAGAATTTGCCATTGATTTTCAATGAATTAGCTGCAAAATCTCCATGTATGAGAGGGGCTTCTGTATTTTCTACATCAATCCAAAGTGTATTGTCTAAAGTTTTATTAGAGCCAAGTTCTCTACCAATAATGATATTTCGTGTGCCAATTAATGACTCACCAGCACCCGAACCTATCAAAATATTATTGCTACCATCTGAGGCATAACCTGCAAAATTCCCGATGGCAATATTATCGTTTCCATTAATGTTATTCTGCAAAGCGTGTGTATCCAAAGCAAAATTATAAGACCCCAAACTGCCCGAAAAAGCTTCCGTTCCGATAGCCACATTGTTTTCGCCTTCGACATTGGCGTTACCAGCCCAATGACCTAAGTAAACATTATTGTTCTCGGTCAAATCATCATATTTTCCTGCATCTTCACCAATAAAAACCGAACGCCCAGCATCTGTAAAAGTTAATCTTTTTCTTACATTAAGCTGTCCAGCATTTGTTATTGTCAACATTGGGTCGTCATCATATTCTATGACAAAATCTAACGTTCCTTTTCTGCCAATATCAAAAAAACTGTGTCCCTCACTTTCAAATCGAACCTGTGGAGCATTTCCCGTTGGAGAGTAAAAATTACCAGTGATAATTTCTGTTCCCGATAAACCCCAATTTGGGATATAAAAAATAGCATTTTCGTCGGGTTTTACCTGAAAAATAGAACCCGATTCGATAGGAAAGCCCCCACCGATATACAAGAAACTATTTACATTCAAAGTGTCAGAAATCTTCGATTTCTGTGGCGTAATCAGCACACTTTGGGCATTCGTAATATTTACTACTAAAATTAAATGTAAAAAAATGGCTATTTTTTCTAAAGTTTTCATTTTAAAATGACTGATTTTGAAGAATAAAATAAATTCGCTATATACATAATTATTTGATTTACAGGAGCTTGTGAGCGAGTTGGTTTATTCAATCATTCACTAATTCTTTCATTCGCTCATTGAAAATAGGCTTGCTGTGCCACTCATAAAAAAGCCCATCGGGGTCTCTTTTGGCTCTAATTTCTTGTACTTTTTGTAGGTTTTCATCACTCATAAATGCAGCGATACGGCGGTGCAAACCTTCATCGGCTAACTGAATTCCTACCGCCAGATGCTCCATTTTCCGCATCGTGTCAAACGCCCAATTATTGTATTTTTCGGTGTCTTTAGCATCTTTCCAGCAACTGTACAAAGCCATATAAATATTATCTTCTTTGCTGTAAGCCATGTCAGTTTTCAGGTTACCTGGGTGCCAATTCAACCACAAAAAATGCGAGGGTGCAGGCGGTAATGTCTCGGCAATTTGCTTGATATGCGGCAACAAATCATCAATCGAAGCGTGTGTCCACATATTATCTACGCCCCAATGGTGGTCTTCGGGGTAATGAGACATCGTGCCTTTGTAGAGCAGCTCAATACCAGGGTTGAAGGCTGGTGTGGCAATTATGGCCTTTTTCTTTATCGGACTGTTGTGCATGAAAGTCTTCGCTTCTTCAAATTCGTCTTCGGTATCGGCAAAAATCGGTGCAAAAGCCTCAATGCCCGGCCCTAAGATATTGAGCATTTTCTGAATCATAATCATCTGAAATTCAATAGCTTTCGGAATCGAAGAGCCTGCTTCATACGCCCAACGATAGACATCATCGAGGTGTTTGATGCTGAAATCATGAGCCATAATAGCTCGGTATTTAGGCAAAGGGTAGATTTTGAGATAGAATTTAACGACAATGCCAAAGAACCCCGGCCCCGAACCACGAGCCGCCCAAAACAAATCAGCATTTTGGGTCGGACTGGCATGAACCAACTCGCCATTGGCCGTGATGATGTCCATCGCCAAAACACTCTGACAAGCAATACCCAATTTACGACCATTCCAACCGTAGCCGCCTTGAAGCAGATAACCACCAATGCAAACACCCTTGCAATGTCCCGCAGGAAAGAACAAATTCTCTTTGTAAAGTGCTTTCATTAATACACTTCCACCTACACCTGGGCCAGCCTCGGCGGTCATAGCATCTTTATTGACGGAGTATTGATTGAAGTTTTTCATCAGAATCAAAACCGCACCTTCTCTGATGAAATTCGCACTGAAACTATGTCCGCCCGAACTGATGGTAATTCTTTTTCCAACCGATTTTGCGTAGCGAACTATATTGATTATATCGTGAATGTCATTCGGAATCACCACCATTGAAGGGCGTTGTTTTGGGTCAATTTTATTAAAAAGTGTACCCATTACTAACTCATCGAAGCCTTTTTCGCCTCGTATGATTATATCTCCAGAAATTTTTAGGTTTTCCATAATTTTAAAGCATTAGTTGTTTTGGTTAAATTCATTGTACAAATCGGGTAGAATAGCCGCCAAATGATTCATTTCTTCCGAGCAATGAGTCATCAAATCTTTGGCTTGTTGTTCGGGAAGTTTGACTATTTTTTGTAGAACTTTTGAGACTATCTTTCCAAGAAAATTATCGGAACGAATGGCTATAAACTTGCCACCCATCCAAAACCTCGAACGCAT
Source organism: Emticicia aquatilis (assembly GCF_014644295.1). Classification (GTDB taxonomy): domain Bacteria; phylum Bacteroidota; class Bacteroidia; order Cytophagales; family Spirosomataceae; genus Emticicia; species Emticicia aquatilis. Next base: position 22,965 of record NZ_BMKK01000020.1, on the reverse strand, counting down.
TTCGGCACCACCGTCAGTTTTTCGGATTTGATGAACCAACCAGCCAAAGTCAAGTGGATAGTCCACATACCCAACTCTGGCACAGACATAAACTACTTTGGCTTTATCAGCAATCTGTGAATCAGAAAACCCGAATTCGAGTGGAGATTTGAATTGAATAGCAGCTTTTTCGAGTTTTTTGCCAATGTATTCTTCGATAATAGAAGTACGATTAACGTATGCTACTTCATCACGTCCATCTGCCCAAACCACCGATTGATGGGCTTTCGGGTGCCACAATTTGTAGCGACTGTCTTCGCAGCTATGCCAGCCAAACCACCAATCCCATATTTCGGGGCTTACATTTGGCATTGGCGTAAGCACCGCCACATGTATTGAGCCGTCGTTGTTTAGTAGATAACCGTTCTCTAAGTCAAGATAACCTTTGTTGTGCATATCACGCACATTTTCGAGTTGAAGCCCGTTTTTTGATGATTTTTTAATAGCTTTTTCAACCAGTGTAGGGATTGGCCTTATGATTTCATCATAGAATTTGGCATACGGCAATGCAAAATCTGTCGATTGATAGCCGATGTATTTCTTAGTATTTTTCATATAAACAAATATGTTCGACAAAATTGTTTAATATAATTTAAAAAAATATGACTGAATCCAGTCATAATGAAAAAGTATTTAGAAATGTCTATTTTCTGATACCATGAAGTACAAATACTTTGATTTTCTCGCGTCGTTGTTTCAAAAACTCAAGCATTTGCTCATCATTTCGGTTTTCTTTTGCTTTGATGTAAGGAATACCGAGATACGGAACTGCACAGAGCGAATAAATATTCAATATCAAATCTTCACCAGTGATGTTTTCGATAACTGTGCCTTTTTGTTTTTCTACTGCCAATAGTGCATCTAATTTTGACGGAATATCATCTTGAACATTAGTGGCGAGCATCATGACCACATCGGGCGACTCGTTAATAATATTGGCAACGAAATTCGGAAAAGTTGGTTTTTCTTCAAACAAACCGCACATTGTGTCAATAATATGGCATATCCAATGCTCTAAATCCATTTCCTGCCCCAAAAGGCGACTTAAATGCGGTATTACAGCACCAAGAGTTTTGTTCAAAACTTCTTGAAAAAGGTCTTCTTTGGTGCTGTAATAATAGTGCAACATGGTGCGACTAATTCCCGCTTCTTCAGCAATAGCAGTTGTCCGAGTTCCTTTAAATCCGCTTCGATGAAATACTTTTTCAGCAGCAATAAGTATCTTTTCTTTAGTATTGTGGTCGATTTTAGGCATAAAATATTTTTGTTCGACAAAATTGTTTAAAATAAATTATTTATGCAAATATTTCTTGAAAATTTATTTTTTGTCTGAAAATGAGTGGTTTATCTGAAAATATCACGTCGGCGTTTCTTTCGGAAATACTTTTTGAAACCCAAGTAAAGGAAGAAAATTGCGGCCAAGCCAAAAAGCAATGAAAGCGAATTGAGCGAAATCAAAGCAAGCAAGATAGCAATGCCTAAGATGATAAAGCCAGTATAAATCGTAGAATTAAGTGGAACAGGTTTTCTACGCTTTTTTACCGATTGTTTTTCTTTTGAATGCTGATTCGGAAATATTTTCTCAAAAAACGTTTCTTGTTTTTTGCTGACATTTTTTCGTTTTTTTCTTCCTCCATCATCATTGATTTGTGTATTTTGAGTACTTATTTCATTATTTTCTGACTGAAAAGCTTCTTTTGATTCAGTAAAGGCAAACGAATTTTGGGTAGAAACAATCAGATTAGGTTGTTCGGGTTTAATGATTTCGAGAGGAATTTCTATTGGCTTTTTCTTGGCAGCATAGTTGATGTTTGGAGACTTCTGAAAGCTGGCAAATTCTTTTCGGCACGATACAAGGAGTGTAAAAGCAAGAAGTAAAAACGTTAGTTTTTTCATTAATTTTATCAGAGAAAATCTATTTTTAGACTTACAAAACGTTGTTTCTTCTGATTTGTTGCTAAGGTTGAAAGATTATTATCTAATTCAAAAGTTAGTAGCTATTCGTTCTAATATTCCATCCCCAAAGTCTTTTTCTATATTTAGTTTTTCTAAGTGTACATAGCCAATATGGCAACCACAAGTATCGTTTATACAAAGTTTTGGAAAAAGTCTTTGCTCAAAATCAACATCATAGATATTGCCAATAATTTCTTTTATGAAATGACAACGACTAACATCTCCATCCCCATTAACACTGAAAGTAGTATGACCTGCTCGACAATAAAACCCTTTACTTTCATGGTTCTGAAGGTTATAGTGGATATGAGGGTCAACTACTGACATGCGTCTAATATCATCAGTTGAGTAGTAGTCAGGGTTCTTTTTTAGTGCATTTATCCATAAGTAGGTGCTTTTAGAAAGTTTTTGACGCATCATTTCAATTTCTGGTAAGGCTTCTCGGAAACCAACAACACCAACACTATATTTTATCTTTAGTATGTCTAATTGTTGACATTTGTTCAAAAACTGTGTTAAAGTAGTCTGGGTAGGATGATAAGTTGTCCATAATGCTACTTTTTCTTTATTACTACTTTCAAGCCATTTCAGTTTACACGAAAGATTGGTTTGTATAGACACCTTTCCAACATTTGGCATTTGACTTAATTGTATGATTGCATCTTGATAATGCTTTCTAATTAAGCCTTCACCCCAAGGAGTAAAGAGAATATTAATTGTTTTATCTGATTGAATAGATACCCAATTTACAAATTTGTGCAATTGTTGGGAGTCCATTTCAAGTACCTTTTTACTATCTTTTTTCTTTGCAAAAGGGCAGTATGTACAACTGTAGTTACAGCCAGAAAGTGGACCTCGATATAAAATTGACCAAATCATAAATTAGACACTATTGGTTGAAAATTACTTTTTTAGTACGGCAAATTATTTCAAATTAAATCCTTCCATTTTTGTTTTTATTTCATCTGAATACAACCAAGGACCAATTGCATCAGACCAGTCAATCCCATCTGTAGTTAGTTTAAATAGAGTCTCATTTTCTATAAAACCCAAACCTGAGTCTAATAATGAAAGTAGTTTTGGATGGTCTTTAATGAGGTCTGAGTTGAAAAAAGTATTATATTGATTTATATCTAAACCAGATACTTGTAAAATGGATTTTATTAGATAACGCCTTTTTAATTCGCTATCGTTTAGTCTGATACCATAATCTATACTGGCAAAATCAGAGGTTGATTTGGAAATATAATTTTGAATAATATTTTTAACATTTTTACTTCCAACTGCATATTCTGAGGAATAGTGAACTCTTTTTGTATAGGAGCGAGCTCCAGACCCTAACCCAACCATTCCATCTTCTTGACAACAATACTGTAAACCATTCATTGTTTGAGAAATAGCCTTTTTACGGAACAATCTCATTGATATTTGTTCGTAACTTTGACTGAGAAGGAATTCTTTGGCCAGCAAATACAAATTAAAACGATTATCTGTCTCACTTTTATTCATCGACATAATTCCTGTAAGTGGGCGTGTATAAAGAGGATAAATAAAAATTTCCTCTGGGTCATACATTAATGCTGATTCTAAAGAAAATAACCAAGAATTAGCTGTTTGCCCAAAAGCACCATATATTAAATCAATATTAAGAGTTTTAAAATTAACCGAACGCATCATAGAAAGAGCATCGAAAACCTCTTTGTTTTTTTGTGGTCTTCCCAGCGTTTTTTGTTCATTTTCTATAAAACTTTGAATACCAATACTCACTCTATCTACTCCATTTTGATATAGAAAATGGAGTTTTTCGAGGGAAACAGTTTTAGGAGACATCTCAAAAGAAAATGGTGTTTTTGAGGTATCCACCTTCATTGTTTCTTGGATTATTGAAAATAAAGATTCTAATAATGGCAAATTTAAAAATGTTGGTGTTCCACCACCAACAGCAATTCGAGAGAATTGGCTTTCTCCGATAGCCTTACTTACAACATTTGCTTCGGTTTGAAGGGCTTTCATGTACTGTTCTTCAAGATTCCCTTTGGGATTTGCCACTGTAAATAAATTACAAAATCCACAACGCATTTCACAAAATGGAATGTGTAAGTATAAGAATAAGCCATCTTTTGACTCTTCCTTCCACAAAGATTCTAAGGGTATTGCTGTTTCAAATGGGCGATAAGCGTGTTTATGTGGATAAGAGTAAGCATACCCTTCAAATGGATTGTTAAATAAAGTATTTTGTATATTCATATCATTTTTTTAGTATAAATGTTGCCATTGGCACTTCCCAAACTGTTGGATGGCCTAAACGATGCCCGAAAAAACCATCTTCTCCATAGGCTGTGCCGTGGTCGGAGCAAATAATACAAAATGTATCTCTTTTAAGCTTGAGTGCCGAAAGAAGTAGAGGCATTTGGCTATCTACGTATTTTAAAGCTGCTTCATGGGTTTCAATTGTATCTTCTTTATTTTCATTAGGTGAATCAGCATAAAACCAATTGGGTTGATGTAAGGCCGATACATTGATAAATAGAAACAATGGTTGTTTTTGTGTAGAATGTATGATTTCTATTGCTTTTTCAAATTGATAAGTTGTTGATAGTTTTTCAGTTACACCATATTTTTCAGTCCAATAACTTTCTTCAAAAAGAGCAGGAAGAACGTTTCCTAAAGCAGTTTTTTTATTGAAAAATCCAACTCCACCTATACAAACTGTTTTGAAACCTTTTTGCCTAAAGCCTGAAACTATATCTGGGGTTTCAAAAATTAATGTTTGTGAGGATGTGGTTTCGCTTCCTGCAAAGTTTGCTGCAAATAATCTCGTATGCCGACCTGGATAAGCTGGTGTTGGTAAAAAACCAGCAAAAAAAGCTTGATGAGAGGCAAAGGTAAAACTTCCAGGAGCATGACACTTTTCCCAACCTTCTGGAAAATAGTGTTTAAAGTTAGGGGTTTGGTCAGTATGAAAGAGTTTATCAGCTACATCAAATCGTAAAGTGTCTAAGGTCAGAAACAGAATATCCATCTGTTCGACGACCTCATTCATATTATATTGTTTCATGTTTTGACCATTTTTGAATACTTGCTTTAATTTGAGCTTCATATACAGTTTCGCCATCATCAATTAAGTTGGGTAGCAAATCTCCAAAAGCATTTACTTCTAATACCATTATATGCCTTAAATTTGCCGAAATTAATACGTCAATACCTAAGTAGAGACAGTCAGGAAAACATTTAGCCACATTTTCTGCTACGGCTTTTATCGACTCAAACCTTTCATTACTAATATGGGTAACAATTTCTGATAGATTTCCACGGGCATTGCCCAAATGTAGATTGGTGATGGGTGATTTACTCGTTCGTGCGACAATATGCCGAGCTTTACCATTTATAACTACCACTCGAAAATCAAATGACAAACCCTTGAAACTTGCTTTAGGAATCCATTGTTCGAGACTAACCTTACCTAATAAAAAATTATTAATTAGCGTAATGATTGATTTTTCGTCAGTATAGGTACGAACTTTCAAAGAATTGTAAAAGCGTACATCTCCTTGGTCACTAATTAGTTCTACTGAAGAAATTGCCTTAACAAATGAACCTTGAGTTCGAAAAGCAATTACACCAGAAGCTGACGAACTATGTGCAGGTTTAATAAAAACATTATGAATTTTTTTATTAAACATTTGATTTCTTAACTCGGTATAATTATAGATATTATCTAAGGCAATCGGTGTAAGGATTTTATTTTGGTTTAACAGTTTTTTTGTTTCTACTTTGTCAAACATGATAAGAATAGAGTCAATGCTATTCATAAAATGTAACTTAAAAGGCGAGAACTTATCTTTTAAATCCAACAAAAAACTAAAAAAGCCTCGATACCATTCGTCTTGATAGCAAATTCTCCCAAATTCAGATAAAAAAGCGTTGTTTATATGTTGGATATTAATCTTTCCATATTCGATTAACTTTTTTCTAACAGTCTGGTTTTCGCCAGGTGAATCAATTTTTACTACAGTATTGGGCCGAATATAATTGTCAAGTTTGACTTTATCATCTAATAGGTCAATATATGATATAACCGAATGACTACATTCTTTTAGTGCATCAACTTCTACTATAAAAGAATGTAGTCGTCTGTTTTCTGGATTACCAATAACTAAAAAATGCATTATTCACTAACTTCAATATATCGATAACCATCATCTTCAACCTCTCTGTCATTCATCGAAACAGGTATCCCTAAGGACTTTATTTGTTCCATCATCTCATCAGACATGTAGTGATGGTCTAAATTTAAAAAATGTAGATTACTAATTGCAGGATTTCTCAATAAAGCATTTGCTCCTAAATCAGTTAAAGTCCCCATTGATAAATCTAAAGTATGTAATTGACCTAAAATTCGAGATTGGCTAATTTTTATAGCTATTTCATCTTGAAGGAAGCTATTTTTAAGACCTAAGTAAGTTAATTTAGGGAATTTTCCAGCATTAATAATTATGTCTAAATCTTCTATTTTAGATTCAAAACCATAGTTTTCATCTCCGAGCCAAAGTTCAAGTTTTTCAAGGTTTGGTAAATGAGAATTATTAATTTCTTCAATGACATTTGGGGGGAGTCCTCCAGTTTGAATGATTAATGATTTTAGGTTATCATGTTTCAGATTACTAAAACTCAAACTTGTACCTCCTCTAATCTGAAGTAGTTCAAGATTAGGGTATGCTGCTAAAATTGGACTCAAATCACTTTGTTGTATCCATGATATTTCTTGTTCTTCATAAGTAATATCTCCAATAAAAAGAGTTTTTAAATTTTTAAATCCCTCTTTTAAATTAACTAAAGCGTTTACAACACCTTCAGAACCACTATCAAAACTCCACTGGCCTATAATCAACTCTTGGCACTGATGGATATTGGGTAATTGAGCAAACGAATGAATAAGTTCATCAATTGTAGAACCATTTTCAATGGAATCAAAATCTAATCTTAAACGGTAAGTGTGATTAGTAAAGTCGACTTGGGTCTCATTAGGAATGAAGTCAGAAACAAATTTTCCATTAAAGATTTCTAAGTTGTCGTGTACCATAGTAACTAAAGATTTTAGAGTTTTTAAGTTAAATAGATTTTTTTGGCAAATATAGAGCCATTTCATCTATTCTTTAACTTTACTTATATTTTTTTGCTGTTATGTCCATAACGAAAAAAGCTTAGTCTAATACAAACTGTATTAGACTAAGCTTTTTTACAAAACTCAGAATTATCTAAAATAAATAACATTATCTTTTTGTTTCTGTTTTTTATCAATGACCGCTCCAACGCCAGCACCCGCACCAGCTCCCAAAACGCCACCAACAATAGCCCCTTGACCTTTCTTTTTAGAAACAACCGCACCAGTTATCGCTCCAACGCCCGCTCCGATGATAGCACCTTTCGCTACATTACCCATTTTTTTCTTCTTTTTTGTGCTTGCATAACTCACTGGTGTTGAAGGAGTTGTAGTTCTTGGACTTGAAGTATAAGCATTTGCCGAAGAGGCTGCTACCGCAGTATTCGCCTTATCTGGTTTAACTTCAGCTACGTTTTTCAACGAATCTATTTGTCTTTGTTGTTGACTTATCAAATTTACTTGTTTCATCGAATCGACGGCTGCTTGTTTTGCTTTTGCAATTTCTGCATCTAAGTTAGTCGATTTTGTATTACAACCATATATTCCTGTGAGCGTCATTAAAATCAAAATTACTTTTTTCATGATAGTATATATTTTCGTGTTAGATAATTGATTACTGAATCAATTTGCATTAACAACTAAAACTTCTGTACCACCGTGTTTTATGCTCTGATTTAGATGTAATTGGGGAAAATATTACTCAATTTGAGGTTCTCTTTATGATGCTTCGATTAAGTGAGGTTGTATTCTTCTTTTATTTTCTCAAAACCTTCCCATTTAGCATAAACCTCAAACCAAATCCGAGTAATTTTAGTTAACCTAAGTAGAATTTGCGTAATTTTGCAGAAAGTTGATAAGATTGTATAGTCAATCAAACAACTAAATAGCTTTTGGGGAGCATTTGGCAATAACTGCCGACGGTGAACCAAAAATTACAGACTATTTATATGATAGAAAGACCAATAACTGACTGGTTGCCGCTTACCAAAAAAGAGGTTGAGAAAAGAGGCTGGACCGATGTAGATGTAGTATTGATTTCGGGCGATGCCTACGTTGACCACCCCGCTTTTGGAACAGCCGTAATCGGCAGGATTATAGAAAGCGAAGGCTTCAGAATTGCAATCGTGGCACAGCCAAACTGGCAAGATGATTTGCGTGATTTCAAGAAATTTGGTAAACCCAAATACTTCTTTGGCGTAACGGCCGGCTGCATGGATTCGATGGTGAATCATTATACTGCCAACAAGCGTTTACGCTCCAACGACTCCTACACCCCAGGTGGCGAAGCGGGTTTTAGACCTGATTATGCTACCACAGTTTATTCCAAAATTTTAAAGCAGCTTTATCCCGATGTACCAGTTTTGATTGGTGGAATTGAGGCTTCGCTTCGCCGTGTAACGCACTACGATTATTGGAAAGATGAATTGATGCCAACAATCTTGGCCGACTCTGAGGCTGATATGTTGGTTTATGGTATGGGAGAGCAGCCACTACGTGAGCTATTGAGTCGTTTGAAAAATGGTGAAACTTTTGAGCAAGTAAGAGATATTAACCAGATTGCGTATTTGCACGAATCGCATGACGACGTTCCCGAGCATAAAGGTTGGAGTTCGGTAGAAATTGCGAGCCATGAGGTTTGTTTACAAGATAAAATCAAGTATGCTTCAAACTTTAAAGTTGTAGAAGTAGAATCGAATAAATGGCAAGCGAACCGAATTTTGCAGAAGGTAGGAGATAAAACGTTGGTGATAAATCCGCCATTCAAGACAATGGAAGAAAAGGAAATCGACCAATCTTTTGATTTACCTTATACTCGTTTGCCACACCCGAAATACAAAAACCGTGGACCGATTCCTGCCTACGAAATGATTAAGTTTTCGATAAATATGCACCGTGGGTGTTTTGGTGGTTGTAGTTTCTGTACGATTTCGGCTCACCAAGGCAAGTTTATTGCTTCTCGTTCCGAAACTTCGATTATGAAAGAAGTGGAAGAGTTGGTAAAACACCCTGAATTTAAAGGTTATATCTCAGATTTGGGTGGGCCATCGGCCAATATGTATAAAATGAAAGGCAAAGATGAGTCAATCTGTAATCGTTGCCAAGCTCCGAGTTGTATTCACCCAGTTATTTGCTCGAATCTTGATACTTCGCACAAGCCAATCACCGAAATTTACCGAAAAGTAGATGCTCATCCCGAAATCAAAAAAGCCTTTGTGGGTTCGGGTGTTCGATATGATTTGTTGGTTGATGATTTTAATAAAAATAACAAAGACGGCAACCACGACGAATACATGGAGCAGCTCGTTACTCGCCACGTATCGGGGCGTTTGAAAGTTGCACCAGAGCATACATCAGATGATACGCTGCGTGTAATGCGTAAGCCTTCGTTTAAGTATTTCAGAAAATTTAAGGAAAAATACGACAAGATTCAAGATAAGCATAATCTGAAGCAGCCGTTAATTCCATATTTTATTTCTTCACACCCAGGTTGTGAGGAGGCCGATATGGCAAATTTGGCCGCCGAAACCAAAGATTTAGGTTTTCAGTTGGAGCAAGTACAAGATTTCACACCAACCCCAATGACAGTGGCTGAGGTGATATATTATACGGGGGTACATCCTTACACGCTTCAACCTATCAAAACGGCCAAAACTCGTGAAGAAAAATTGGCTCAAAACCGATTCTTTTTTTGGTATAAACCCGAATTTAGAAGCTGGATTCGCAGCCGACTACACAAATTGAATCGCCCAGACTTAGCCGATAGATTGCTGGCAAGTCCAAAGAAAAAAGAACAGCAAACTGTGGCGGTAGGAGATAAGAAGAAGAAAAAGAAGAAATGGTAGGATTTAAGAAATGATTTGATGCCTTCGTATGAAAATATGAAGGCATTTTTCTAATTTCGTACCCACAAATCACATATTATTTTCAATGAAATTTATAAATTTATCGTTTATTCTGCTCTTTTTTATCGGTTGCAAAAGTAATTCGGATTCTATTTTTGAAAAACTGGATGCCGATGATACCAATATCAAATTTGTCAATAAAATCGAAGAGACAGAAAAAGATAATGTACTTAACTACGAGTATTTTTATAATGGTGGAGGCGTAGCTGCCGCCGACTTTAATAACGATGGATTGACTGATTTGTACTTTACGGCTAATCAGGGAGAAGATAAATTGTATATCAATAAAGGTGGTTTGGAGTTTGAAGATATTACCGAAAAATCGGGTATCAAATGGAATGGAGAATGGAAAACTGGCGTAACGGTCGTGGATATTAATAACGATGGTTGGCAAGATATTTACGTGTCGGTTTCGGCAAATATTGAGCATCCCGAACTAAGAAAAAATAAACTTTACATCAATAATAAAAATAATTCATTTTCAGAAAAAGCTGCCGAATATAATCTTGACCTAAACACCTACACTACACAAACTGCCTTTTTTGACTACGACAAAGATGGTGATTTAGATGCCTATGTGCTGAATCATAACGTAAAAGATTTCAAACGTTTTGATGTGGAGGCCATTCATTTCATGCGAGATTCGTTGGCTGGCGACAGATTATTAGAGAATATCAACGGAAAGTTTACGGATGTGAGTGTAAAAGCGGGCATCAAAGGAAACCCAATTGGTTTTGGTTTGGGTGTTCATACGGCTGATGTCAATGGCGATGGTTGGATGGATATTTATGTATCAAACGATTATTTGGAAGAAGATTATTTGTACATAAATAACCAGAACGGCACATTTAGCGATGAAATCAAGTCGAGAACTAACCATGTGAGTTATTTTTCGATGGGAAATGATATTGGCGATGTCAACAATGATTTACTGCCAGATATTATTTCAACCGATATGCTTCCCGAAGATAATAAGCGTCAGAAGTTGCTTTTTGGCCCTGATAAATATGGTGCTTATTTGTCGATGTTACAAAATGGAATTCATCCATCTTTTATGCGAAATATGTTGCAAATCAATAATGGCAACAATTCAACTTTTTCGGAAATCGGACAACTGGCAGGAATTTCAAACACAGACTGGTCGTGGTCGGTTTTGTTGGCCGATTATGATAATGATGGCTACAAAGATTTGTTTGTGACCAATGGATATTTACGAGATTACACCAACATGGATTTTCAGAAGTATTATGCCGATGAAGGCCAGCAAGCGGGCGTAAATATCATGGATGTTATCAAGAAAATGCCTTCGACCAAAACACCTAATTATATTTTTAGAAACGAACATAATTTACAGTTTTCAAACAAGCAAAAAGACTGGGGTTTTGAAACGCCAATTATTTCAAACGGAGCGGTTTATGCCGATTTAGATAATGATGGAGATTTAGAAATTGTTACGAACAATATCAACGAACCTGCTTCGGTTTATAAGAATCTTAGTACTGAGAAAAAGATTGGAAATTACATCAATATTCAACTCAATTCTTATAAAAAAATAGGAGCGAAGTGTTATCTGTTTGTTGGGCAAAATTCTCAATATCAGCAATTTACGCCTACGCATGGTTATCAAAGTAGCATCATGGCTCCACTCCATTTTGGTTTGGGTAAAAACGAAAAAATTGATAGTTTAGTAATCGTTTGGAATGATGGCAAGATTCAGAAACAGACGAATATTAAGTCAAATCAAATGCTGAAAGTGGCTTATGCTCCGAATGCGACTTCATTTATTTTACCTTCCGAAAAACCGCTTTTTGTTGAAACCAATACACTTGATTTTGTGCATAAGCAAATGCCTCTAAACGATTTCAATCGTCAGGTTTTATTGCCACAAATGTATTCTTATCAAGGCCCAAGAATGGCCAAAGGTGATGTAAATAATGATGGATTAGAAGATATTTTTATTGGCGGAGGAAAAGGTCAACCTGGCGAGTTATTTATTCAAAATAGTACAGGAAACTTTGTGAAAAAAGCAGAGAATCCTTTCAAACAAGACGAACTTTGTACCGATACTGATGCGGTTTTCTTTGATGCAGAAGGTGATGGTGATTTGGATTTATTTGTAACAAGTGGTGGTTACGAATATTTGCCTAATGATTTGGTGCTACAAAATCGACTATATTTGAATGACGGTAAAGGAAATTTTACCAAAACTTTTGATGCTTTTGAAGATACTCCGTACTCGGATTGTGCCGTAGAAACGATAGATTTTGACCACGACGGCGACCTTGATTTATTTGTTGGTGGCTCGTTGATTCCGCTCAATTATCCTCTGAGTAATCCAAGCCGATTGTATCGCAATGATAAAGGTAAATTTGTGAAAGTTGAAGACCCAATTTTTAATGAATTAGGCCTTTTAACCGATGTTTTAGCAGTCGATTTCAACAAAGACGGTTGGCAAGATTTGATTGCTGTTGGCGAATTTACAGGAATTGTGTGCTTACAGAATAACAATGGAGTTTTTACGAAAAATGCTGATAATCTGAGTCTTATGAAAGGTTTTTGGCAAAGAATCTATGCCGATGATTTCGATAAAGATGGCGATTTGGATTTTGTTGTCGGTAACTATGGACTTAACTCACAGCTTCGTGCATCAGAAAAAGAACCGATGACTTTACTCTACGAAGATTTTGACGATAACAGTCGCCTTGACCCGATTTTGTCTTATTACATTCAAGGGAAAAACTACCCGATTTTTAGTCGAGATGAAATTTCGGAGCAGTTGGTGGCACTAAAGAAAAAATATACTTCACACGAATTATATTCTACCGCCACGACCGAAGAAATTTTGGCTGAATTTAAGGGTAAACAAGCCAAAAAATTAGAAGCTAATATTTTGGAAACAGTGTATTTAGAAAACAAAAATGGCAAATTTGAACTAAAAAAGTTACCGATTGAAGCCCAATTTGCTCCAGTTTTTGCCATTACTTCCGATGATATAAACAATGATGGATTCAAAGATTTAATTTTGGCAGGAAATCAATCACACGGACGAGTGCGAGGAAATATTGATGCCAATTTTGGGCAAATTTTCTTGAATGACCGAAAAGGAAATTTTAAGTATCATTCAAGTCTCGGCCTAAAAGGTGATGTGAAAGATTTGAAAGTGGTTGGTAATCAGTTGATTAGTTCGATAAATAGTCAAAAAGTACGAGTTTTTAAGAAGAACTTTTAAATAGTTTATCAGAAACAATAACATTTACTGTTTCTGATAAACTCTCACATAATCAACTTCATACTTAATTAACTTAGTGTCGGTTCTTGGTTCACCGCCATTTTTTCCACCAATTGCTAAATTTAGCAACAGAAAATGTGGTTGTAGAAAAGGATTTTTTCCATCAGGATTGATGGTTTCTGAAAGCAAAGTAGAGTTGAGCAATTCATCGTCTAAGTATAGATTAATACTTTCGGGTGTCCAATCCATTCGCCAAATATGAAATTGTTTTACCCAATCTTTATTTTTTTCAGTAAAATGTTTCAGCCTCGTTTTTGAGTCGTCCCATTTAGCTACATATTGTTTACCAGTTCCGTGGGCCACATTTGCCAAGATTGTTGGCTCAGATTTTACCCGATAAAACTCCATCAAATCAATTTCGCCATTAGATGGCCATTCTCCCGAATTTCCTAACGTCCAGATTGCTGGCCATGAACCAAGTGTAGTGTCGATTTTAGCTCTGATGAGGAAAGTGCCAAATTGCCATTCTTGCAAGCCTTTGGTCTGAATACTGGCCGACGTAAAATTGATTTCTTTTCTATTTTTTCGCCAACTTGTATTTCCTTCCTCATAGTTTGGGTTTGGAATTAGGACTCTTTTGCCTTCAATCAGCAAGACACCATTTTTGCAGGTAGCATTTTCTTCTTGATACCACTGCAATTCTTCGTTTCTGACAAAACCTTTTTCAGACTTCCAAAATTTTGGATTTGGCTTGCCATTATTATTAAATTCATCCTGCCAAACGAGCTTCATACCCGCAATTGGTTTAGCTTCGCTGAAATCGGGGAGTTGGGGGTTTGGACTTTGCCCGTAAGAGATACTAATTCCCAAAAAGAGATTAAAAAAGAAGATTTTATTCATTTTTTGTTTGAACATTTATCAACTTTAAAGATTATATTAATTACTAATATTTACAAGAAAACTAAGCTTTTATAATAAAATTACATAAAAATGCCCCCACTTTTTTCAAAATGAGGGCATTGTGATTTTGTGTTACAAAAAATCATTTATCTTCTCCAACTAATGCTTTTTTTGTATCATTTTTCAAAATCAGACTTTCAATGGAAGCCAAACGGCTTTCAAACGATTTGTTTTCTGACTTCAAAGCTGAGTTTTCACTTTGTAATTTTTCAATCATAACTTGTTGTTCCTGCATGGCTTTTATCATTGGAGCCAAGAGGTCATTGTAGCGAACTGAATAAAAACCTTTGTCATCTTTATGAATTATTCCCAAATCCTTTACACCTGATTTGATTAACGTTTCTTCTAATTCTTGAGCAATTAAACCTAATTCAATATCTTTATTTTGATTACCGATTCGATGGTAGGTAACAGGGTGAAGTTGCTTGATAAAATCTAAACCAAGTGGTATATTCTGAATGTTTTCTTTGTATCTTCTATCAGAAGTTACAGTCCAAGCAACACGCACTCTTGCAGATGTTATAGTAGCAGCATCAATACCCATTTGTATTTGACCAGAACCCGTTATTGAAGCTGGCTGAGCATTAGCCCCGATAATGATATTATCACTTCCTGTGGTTAAGGTACTACCCGCTAATGACCCAAGCGAAGTATTATTTCCACCTGTCGAAACCACCATCAATGCTTGATGGCCAATAGCAGTATTGTTCAGACCTGTATTATTGGCATAAGTTACACTACCTCTTAATGCTTCGTTACCTAAGGCTGTATTTCCGGTTATGGTTGTAGAACCAGCATTCATTAATTGCATAGCTAATCTACCAATAGCAGTACTTCTATAACCTCCAACATTGCCGTTTAGAGCTTGATAACCAATAGCAGTATTGTCAATTCCTACCGTATTTAAAGCCAACGCATCATGCCCCATAGCTACGTTATATTGTCCTGATGTATTGGCTGTTAAGGCTGTTCTACCAACTGCTGTATTTGAATTACCTGATGAATTTCCCATCAATGCTTCATCTCCAATTGCTGTATTAAATTGTCCTGTGTTACTGGCAGGTGTGACACTTCCCCTCAAAGCCGAAGTCCCTATTGCGGTGTTGTAAGTGCTAATTTTAGTAGCAGTATTATTAGCATTAAACATGGCTTCAAAACCAATGGCTGTGCTTCTGTCATTAGCTACATTATTGTATAAAGATTTAAACCCTAATGCAGTATTGCTCCAACCTGTTGTATTTGAATACATAGACTCTTGTCCCAAAGCTATATTATAATTACCCGTTGTGTTTGATACCAGTGAAGCAGCACCAATAGCTGTATTCTTATCACCTGTAGTATTGCTATATAATGCTTGGTTACCTATGGCATTGTTATTTGTGCCTGAAGAAATAGAGTAGAGGGCTTCATCGCCAATAGCAGTATTTCTGACACCCGTATTGTTGGCAGGGGTTGAACTTCCTCTCAAAGCTGAAGTGCCTATTGCGGTGTTGTAGGTGCTAATTTTAGTAGTAGTATTATTGGCATTAAACATGGCCTCAAAACCGATAGCAGTGCTTCTATCGTTGGCAACATTATTATACAGAGATTTAAACCCTAATGCAGTATTGCTCCAGCCTGTTGTATTTGAATATAGAGCTTCAGCTCCTAAGCCCACATTATAATTCCCTAAATTATTATTTGGCAAAACATTTTGCCCAATGGCCGTATTTCTTTCTCCAGAAGTATTAAAAAATAAAGCACTTTCTCCAACTGCTGTGTTTTTAGCCCCATCAACATTAGTATGTAAACTTTTATAACCAACGGCTGTATTTTGAGAGCCGGTAGTATTAAATGTCATTGACCTTGTGCCATTCGCAGAGTTAAAGTTTCCTGTGGTATTTGAATATAAAGTTTGATTGCCAATAGCACTATTTTCCGAACCAGTCGTATTGCTTAGCATTGCTTCATCACCAATTGCAGTATTTCTTATACCCGTATTGTTGGCAGGAGTAGCACTTCCCCTCAAAGCCGAAGTGCCTATTGCGGTGTTGTAAGTGCTAATTTTAGTAGCAGTATTATTGGCATTAAACATGGCCTCAAAACCAATAGCAGTGCTTCTGTCATTAGCTACATTGTTATAAAGAGATTTAAACCCTAATGCAGTATTGCTCCAGCCTGTCGTATTCAAGTACATAGCTTCTTGCCCAAGAGCAATATTATAGTTACCTGTTGTGTTTGATACCAATGAAGTAGCACCAATAGCTGTATTCTTATCACCTGTCGTATTACTATATAATGCTTGATTACCTATGGCATTGTTATTTGTGCCTGAAGATATAGAGTAAAGTGCTTCATCGCCAATTGCAGTATTTCTGACACCCGTATTGTTGGCAGGAGTGGCACTTCCCCTCAAAGCCGAAGTACCTATTGCGGTGTTGTAGGTGCTAATTTTAGTAGCAGTATTATTGGCATTAAACATGGCCTCAAAACCGATAGCAGTACTTCTATCATTAGCTAAATTATTGTATAAAGACTTAAACCCTAATGCCGTATTGCTCCAACCGGTCGTATTCAAGTACATAGCTTCTTGCCCCAGAGCGATGTTATAATTACCTGTTGTATTAGATACTAATGAAGCCGCTCCAATGGCTGTATTCTTATCACCTGTCGTGTTGCTATATAATGCTTGATTACCTATTGCATTATTATTTGTCCCTGAAGTAATACTAAACAAAGTCTGATTACCTATGGCGGTATTTTGAGTGCCAGTATTATTAGCAGGGGTTGTACTTCCACGTAATGATTCATTACCGATTGCGGTGTTATTGCCATCAGCTGCACCAGCATTGTCGTTAGCATAATACATAGAATAATATCCAATGGCTGTATTTTTCGACTTCCCGACACTATTAAAAAGAGCATACGAACCCAATGCAGTATTATAATTCCCAATCGTATTACTTCTTAGAGAGGCTATTCCGAATGAAGCGTTGGCATTACCTGTTGTAATAAAATAAGACGATGACATACCGAATGCTGAATTATACAAGCCCGAAGTCATAAGTGCAAATGGATAATAGCCAAAAGCCGTATTACTTGGGTCTTTACTTACCGAACCTCCAGGTGCTGCTGTTCGTCCAGAGGTAACTCCTTTAGGTGTTATCGTCAAAGAACCATCATTCGGGTCAGTTACAAACATCTGTGCAAAGCTACTCGCTGAAACAAAAACAAGCAATATTGGAAAAAGTAATTTAGTTTTCATTTGTTTTGGTAAATTTTAGGTTTAACTCAATAATTTTAGAATAATAGAGGATAATTTGCTTTAAGTTTGTTTAATCTTCTGCGAGAAACATTCATTGCATCGCCATTGAAGAGCAGGATAGAGCAAGCATTTTTTCAACAAATGCTTTTTGGATGAATGAAACATTGACTAAATTAGAGCGATTGACTTTGATAAAGTTGCTGTTTTCATACAGTGTTTCAAAGACTTTGATATTATAACCCGATATCATAGTCTTGCCATTCTCCAAGAGCAGTATTGTATAATTGATGGAAGATTGAAAATAGCAGATTGTATCTTCATTGATTGAATTTAAAATTTTAGGAGTTTTCATGCTTATAATTTCAAGAGTTGCTTTTACAAAATTGCTATAAAATAGGATAGCAAGAAATCACCCTGAAATGTGATTTTTTAACGTTTTTACTGCTAATTATCACCCGTTAGGGTGATAGGAATTTCGTTTTAAAAAAAATATTTTTGTACAAATTTTTTGATTATGAAAAAGACGAAAATCAGCATCATAGAAGACAATAGAATAATCAGAGATAATGTATCAAAGTTTATTGGGTTTCACGAAGAGTTTGAGTTATCAATAATTGAAGGCTCAGTAGAAGCATTTTTGCAGGAAAAAAACTTCAATCCCAGCAAACAAACCGATATTTTACTGCTCGACATTGGCTTACCTGGAATGTCGGGCTTGGATGCTTTGCCTATTTTGCTTGATTTGATGCCCGATGTAAATATCATTATTTTAAGTACCTACGAAGAAGAATACATGATTTTGAAGGCTTTGTGTTCTGGAGCGTGTTCTTATATTTCAAAAAAAGCCAGCCTTTCCGAAATCGTCGATGCCATCAGAATCGTAGTCAATGGTGGCTCGTATATGTCGCCGAGTATCGCTCGTGAAATCATCAATCACTTTATGGGTGGGCGTGTGAGCAAAGCCACTATTCTCTCAGACCGACAAAAAGAGATTTTAGAAAAATTGGTTGATGGAAAAAGCTACCAAATTATTTCCGAAGAACTTTTTATTTCGGTCGAAACCGTACGTTCGCATATCAAAAAGATGTATAAAATCCTGCATGTCAATAATAAAACAGAAGCAATAAATAAATACATGAAAGGACAAATTGGGTGATATTTTTAATATATTTGCTTAAAACAACCTATTCTTGAAAAGAAATATAAAATTCAGACAATTAAATTACGGCATTGTCATTTTTGCCCTAATTTTTTGTTGGTCTTGTA
Source organism: Emticicia aquatilis (assembly GCF_014644295.1). Lineage (GTDB taxonomy): Bacteria > Bacteroidota > Bacteroidia > Cytophagales > Spirosomataceae > Emticicia > Emticicia aquatilis. The sequence continues at coordinate 4,204 of NZ_BMKK01000020.1, read as the reverse complement.
AAAGTAGCTCCGAAAAAACGCAATCAGCCCCAAAACTTACCAACGCTTCTGTTCAAAATACTTCATCTTCCACCGAAAAACTTTATTTCAATCAATTCACCTCAAAAAACGGACTACCTTCAACCCAAGTTTGGAATGTTTACCAAGACCGTTTTGGCTATATTTGGGCAGCTACCAATGAGGGTGTAGCTCGTTTCGATGGTTATCATTTTTATCCTTATTATGACGATACCAAAAGAAATGTTCATCTTAAAATGGCGAGCCGTTTTTTTGAAGATAGCGACGGCACGCTTTGGTTGCTTAGTGGAAGCGGCTATTTAAATAGATTTGATAGAAATTCGGACAAATTTATTCATATTAAAACCCCCTTTGAAAATGGCTGGTCGGAGCAAAGTACGCATACGATTATCGAAGATTCACTCAAAAACTTTTGGATTGGTGCATATGGGGGCTTGCAGTATTTCGACCGAAAAAAAGATACATTTATTACTTATCCGATTTCGAGAATTCGAGATACGACATGGCTTCACGAAGAAAAACTAAGGTTTGGAGCCATGCACCTTGACAAGCGAGGGAATATCTGGATTGGCACTCGGAAATTCGGTTTTGTAAAATTCAACATCGCCTCAAAAACCTACCATACTTATCGTTTCGATAAAGAATATTATTACAAAATTTTATCAGATTGGATTACCGACATCGTTCCATTACCCGATGGTACATTGTTACTTTCGGAGTGGGATGTAGGCATCATTCATTGGAATCCTGTCACTGAAAAAATAATCAAAATCATCAAAATCAACGAGGTTTTACAGCAAAATCAAGTAATTAATATCCGAGATATGTTTCTCGAAGATAAGAATACGCTGTGGTTAGGCACCGATAACGATGGTTTGATTGTATTTGATTTGAGCCAAAATAAAGTGATTGCTCAATATAAAAAAAATTCAATCGCCCAAAAAGGGATATCAGGGAATACCGTTAGGCACATTAGCAAAGACCGTCAAGGTACATTTTGGGTGAGTTCGGGAACGCTTGAAAATGCTTCACCCAAATTTTATCACTTCGCAGATTTTTTTGCTTCAGCGACTCCCAACAGCCTAAGAAATGATAATATTTATAGTTTGGCGAATGCTCCAAAAAATAAATTGCTGGTTTCGACAGCAAACGGTTTGAGTTTGTATGATGACAGTACTCAAACATTTGACAATTCGATAGATTTTGGCACAAAAAACCTTCAAACTTATGGCGTTTTGGCAGCTCAAGATGGTACATATTGGTTGAGCTTTAAAGATAAAATCGTACATTTTGAATCAAATACACAAAAAATCATCAAAGAGTATGATGCAAAATTACCAGTTGATAGCAGTAAGGCTAATTTTCTGAAAAGAGCCTGCCGAATGATGCAAGACAGCAGAGGGGTAGTGTGGACAATTAATCATTGGGGGAGGCTAAACAAGATTGACGAAAAGACAGATGAGGTCATTCAAATAACAGAATTATCTCAAGACGAAACCAAACAAAAGTTTGTCAATTCGCTCGGTATGATAGACGACCCCAATCATCAACGCATCATCGTTTGTAGCGATTATGGCTTGGCTACAGTTGATTATTTTACTAATAAAATATTGCATAAAAAATTGATAGTCAATGGTTTAGATTTGTCGAAAGAAAACATCTCATATATTTATAAAAGTAAGTCTGGCGGCAATGCTTGGCTCATTATTGCAGGAAAACCATATAGTTTAAATCTTGAGAATTTTGAGTTAGTAGAATCAAAATTAGCCAAAAAATACAATGTTGATAGCTTCAAATGGATAGTTGAATCTCCCAAAGGTACGCTTTGGTTAAGCTGTTTTCGAGGAATTGTGAAGTATGACATTGCTCAAAAAAACTCTTCGATTTATTATTCGCAAAATGTCGCTGATTATACTTTTGACTCACCAAGCCCTGTCACCGAACTCAACAACAAGATTTTTTTTGGAGGCTTCAAAGGCCTGACTATTATTGAGCCTGCCAAAGTCAAAGAAAATAGTATCGAACCTCAAATACTTATCGAATCGGCTACTTTTACCACTAACAAAATGCGTCGAAAGACTGACACCACACAATTACTCTATGATTTAAAAAATCTGGAATTGGACTATTATCAAAATAAAATTACATTAAAATATGCAGGCTTGCATTTCGATAACGCCGACCAAACCAAATACACCTACAAGTTAGATGGCTACGATACCGATTGGATTGAAGCAAACGACGAACAAGAAGCGATTTACACCAATTTATCACCCAAAAAGTATGTTTTTCGGGTAAAATCAGCCAATTGTAACGGTGAATGGAACAAAGAAAGTGCTAAACTGAATATCGAAATCCACCCACCTATCTGGCAAACATGGATAGCGTATTTATTTTATTTAGCAGCAATTTCTGCTATTATTTACTATTTTATTCGTTTTAGGGTACAAAGTCGCTTGCAGAAAATCAAGGATTTGGAAGCAGTAAGGGTGCGGATTTCGAGCAATTTACATGATGATGTCGGCACGATTTTGTCGGGTTTGGCAATGCAGTCTCAAATGATGGCATTGACGACAAAAGGGAAAGAAAAAGAATCGTTGCTCCAACTCAGTGATATGAGCCACGATGCCATGGAACGTATGCGAGACACCGTTTGGGCGATAGACTCACGAAAAGATAAATACGAAAATCTAATTGACCGAATGAGGGCTTTCGCTGAGAAAAATCTCAATATGAAGCACATCAAACATACTTTTAAGGTTGAGGTTGAAGATTCAAAGAAATTTATTGACCCCGAAAAACGACAAAATATTTACTTGATTTTCAAAGAAGCTATCACTAATATTTGTAAACATTCTGACGCAAAAAATGTGAATATTGTTTTTAAACAAGAAAAAAATACTTTGTATTTATTGATTCATGATGATGGTTCAAAGAAAGAAATAATCAATGACGATGGCTTAGGACTAAGTAACATGCAAATGCGAGCCAAAAACCTTGGTGCAATTTTAAATGTTTTTTATGATGACGGTTTTATGGTTGAATTAGCCATAAATTCAATATTTCAAACAAAATAGGATAGATAAAACCTCTACATTTCCTCATTTTCTATCTTGAAGCCTAAACTCAGTGGGCGACATTCCAACGTATTTTTTAAACAATTTCGCAAAATAATTGGGGTATTCAAATTTAAGCAAAAATGCAATTTCTGAAATCGAATACGAAGTATGTAGTAGGTATTTTTGAGCTTCGTTAATGAGGTTTTGGTGAACTAATTCGATGGCCGATTTTCCAGATACTGCCTTGCAAATCCGATTCAGATGCACTGGTGTAATATTGAGTTCATCGGCAAAGTCAGGGATACTCTTCGGATATTCAGAGTGCTTAATGTTTTGCTGAAATTTGCGGAAATGTATCATCATCAACGAATCTCCTTTTTGAGCTTCCACTTGCTTATTGAGCCGATGCAGAAAAATAAAAAACTGCGTAAGATATGAACGTAACATCAAAAAGCGTTCGGGGTTTTCTCTAAATAACTCTGTTTCGATGTTTACTAAGATTTGCAGAAGCTGTTCAAAAGAAATTTCTTCTTCAAAACTATTCAAAATCCTGATGTCTTCATAAGTTTGCCAAATCGGATTTGATGTTTTAAAAATATCCTCCATTATGCTTTCCGAAAGCGTCAGTATATATCCTTCAACATTAGGCGTATATACCAAACCATGCAGTTTTGTAGGAGGTATCAGCATAATACACGGAGCATGAAGTTCTTGCTCTTTCGTAGCTTCTTTAAACAAAAGTGAACCTTTTTGTACAACAAATACTTGAAAAAGCTGCGTGTGGATGTGTGGTTTGATGCTCCAATCGAATGTTTGGCTACGAGTGGCTATCAATTCCAAGAATATGTATTCTGATGAATAACGTCCATAATCATCGCCATAAAGCCCATCAAAGTTGAGGATATTCTTTTCTTGATTCATTGAGTCAATGTTTTATTTTTATCCATAAAAGTAAAAATAGTTTCCTATTAATTCCAATTAAAGTCAAGAAATTTGTATCAGAAATTTCAACGCATTTTGTGTCAACTTAATAGTGTTTGTAAATCAAATTTAAACGACGTAGAGACGTTGCATGTGCCGAGCGAAGTAGGGTTGAACCCTATTAAGGCGAAATGGAGTTGTCCTTT
>NZ_BMKK01000019.1 GCF_014644295.1 Emticicia aquatilis | reverse complement strand
CAGCAAAACTTGCGAGAAAAATACTAAAAAAACAACCGCAAAAAAGTCTTTTAAGTCTGAAATTTGACTGCGTAGAACAGGCAAAAAAGTCTTTAAGTCTTATGTTTTAAATGCTAAAAAAAACGCTGAGATTTTTGATTTTGGTGTTGTTGCAAAAATCTAAAAAGAGCAAATAAAAAGACTTGCGTTGAAATTTTTCCAACGACCAGCATTATGATGGTTTTTGGAGTGTTTTTAGAGTTAATTTGTTAATTATCAAGCCTTTACATAATGCTTTCGTGTTGGGACTTCGGAACTTTGCGACCGCTCTGATTTGGTGTCGCGAGACACCAAGCACACCAACGAACCCATCCCATCAACTAAATTGCTGAAAGCAAATCTGCACTCAAAAATCTAAAAAAGCAAACGAGTTCATGGAAATTTTGAGATTTGGGACAAAAGTTGCGAAACTACCACGCAGATTTCTTGTCGCAAACCCACTTTGAGAGCAGAAAATCCAATAAAACTGCCAAAAAGCTGTCCTGTCCGCCAAAAATTATGCGTTTGAAAAACTGAAAACCCAGTGAATTTTGCTCGTCGACCGAGACTTTGAGTTTGACCAAACTTAAGAAGCATACGATTTTATTACGTATCATATTCACCATCCCAAGGTTCACTAAATGCTATTGTGCTACTTGGGTCTAATTCAATTCTCTCATAATCATCATCTGTTTTAGGAATAAGCCCAAAAGTGATTCCATCTATTTCTATTTGGAATGGTACAACTTTAATGTTACAGAATCTTAGTTTACCTAAACTTTTTACTAATTCGTCAAGTTTTTTATTAGTATCACAATTCAGTTCTGCTGTTGTGCCAGCATACCAATATTTGAATGATTCAAGGCTGCCATTTTTGTCAAAGATATATAAAACAACATATTCATGACGATTTTTTTGCCATTCTGTTTCATTAATGGAAGGCTTACTTACAAAATGTTCATATCCAAAAAATTGTTTACCACTATCAAATTTACCTATATAGTGAGTATGATAATCTTCAATGCGTAAGATTTTTATTTTTTTTGGAATCATATGTTTTAAAAAATTCCAACGACCAGCATTGTGATGGTTTTGGAGTGATTTTAGAGTTAATTGATTAAATATCAAGCCTTTACATAATGCTTCGTGTTGGAGACAAACCAACTTAGCGAACCGTTCCGATTTGATGTCCACCAACAGAGCTGCGTGCTAAGATGAAAAAAAGCGTAGAAACTGCTCTAATAGAATGTCACTCACCAAATCTGCATACCAAGTTCTGAAAAAAGAAAATGAAAAGCAAAAGAATTTATTTTTTGGAGTGAAATTTGAGTGAATACCACGCATTGGAAATGTCGAAAATGACTATGCGTTTGAAATTTTACGGAGAATTTACACTTAAAAACTTCGCTTTGAATTTGTCAACCGAACTTAAAAAACTTAATAAAAAAGAACGCTTTTAATTACAAAGGAATTTTATCCCAGCCATTAAGTGGAATATTTTTCAATGTGTCAGGCACAGGTATATTCCATATTAGTTTTGAAACATCAAGGTCATCACAAGCAAACTTTACAAAGTATCTTTTCTTTTCATTAATGTTAAATTCCATAAATGATTTATAATCTTTCAACCCTTCACCATCAGAACCTGAAAACTCATGTCCTTTATATTTAAATGAATATGTCAATGTTTTTGATGTAGTCATTCCGCCTGAACGTCCTGTAATAGTAGCTATTGTGATTCTGCTACAAGAGGATAATTTATAATCATTATGATAATGATGCAATAAAACACTTGCTATTATAAATAAACATATACCATAAGCCAGCTTGTTTTTTTCATGCTATGAAAATTATTAAAAGTCAAACCAAAGGTTTGTACTTTAAAGTATATTTTTGTCCACGTTTCCAACAACCCGCAAGTGCGATGATTGGAATTTTATTTTGAGTTAATTAATTGATTATCAAATTTTTACGCACTTGCAAGAGTTGGAATTAAGCAAACTTAGCGACCGCTCTGATATGCTGTCCGAAGGACAGCCGCACGCCAACGAACCCAAGCCAGTAAAGTTAGCTGCCGCAAGTAAATTTGCACGGAAAAATCTAAAAAAGCAAATGAGTTGAGAAATAATTTGATTTTCGGAGAAAAAGTTGCGAAACTACCACTCAGAGAACTTGTCGAAGGGTAACTTTGCGAGCAGAAAACCTAAAAAAAACTACCAAAACGATGTCTTGTCGCAGGAAACTATGCGTTTGAAAAAATGAAAAAACCAGCGATTTCTGCTTGTCGCAAAAGTCTTGAAAACTTTATAAAAATAGCGAAAAGAGTAAAAAATAGCAAAACTTGCGAGAAAAATACTAAAAAAACAACCGCAAAAAAGTCTTTTAAGTCTGAAATTTGACAGCGTAGAACAGGCAAAAAAGTTTTTAAGTCTTATGTTTTAAATGCTAAAAGAACGCTGAGATTTTTGATTTTGGCGTTGTCGAAAAAAACTAAAAAGAGCAGATAAAAAGACTTGCGTGAACCATCTTCCAACGACCAGCATTATGATTGTTTTGGAGTAGTTTTAGAGTTAATTTATTAATTATCAAGCCTTTACATAATGCTTCGTGTTGGAGAGAAACCAACTTTGAATGCCAACGCCGATAAAAAGTCGCCCGAAATGATGCGTGCTAAGGACTAAAAAGCGTAGAAACAGCTCTGCCCAAATGTCACCTACCAAATCCGCATACCAAGTTCTGAAAAAAGAAAATGAAAAGCAAAAGATTTTTTTTCGGAGTGAAATCTGAGTTAATACCACGCTAATCGAATGTTAACCGAACCTGTTAACTGGGACATTTTGCTGAGAATTAACACCTTGAGCTTCGCTTTTGTCATGTTGCAAGTGCCTAAAAATCTGTCAAACTATTTCAGCAGCATATGAATTTAAATTATTGTGCTTTCCAAATACCTTTAAGTCTGTATGATATTGATATTCCATAATTAAATCCATTTTGTTTTATTTCAAGAAAAGGAAATTTTGAAATATTGTATGATTGATTTAAATTATTTATTGCTGCTACATCAAAAGAGAATGTATTATTTACTATATTATTGAGGTAATAATTAACATGAAAATCCGCTCTAAATTTCCACGCCATTAAACTTAAACGTGTAGAAATAAGATTAACAAATCTATTTGTTTTTGTACTCTCAGAGAACGATACATTGCTTCTATCACTACGTATATAATCAAATTTAATTGGAGATGACAAAAGGGGGGTATAGCCAAATCCAAGACCAAAGTAATAATCGGATTTGAGAAAGTACCTCCGTTCCATTAAAAATGAAACGGAATAAGTTTTAGATTTAGCATTTAAATATTTAATTCCAATTGAATTTGTTGTATTTCCTCCAATATATAGAAATGTACCTCCAATATTTGTTGAACCGAGTTGAGGAGAAATTGTCATAGACCATTTATCATAATTATCAGGATTTAAGATTATGTTTAAGAAAAGGCTTTTATCATCTGTTATCTTTCCAGATGTGAACGGTTGTAAGTTCATACCCGTTGACAAATTACCTCCAAAAGTATAATCAATCGGATAGTTTTTTGTTTCTCTGTATTCTTTTTTACTTCTTTTTTTTATCTCAGCAAGCTTTTTCTCAACTTCTTTTTGTTCTCTTATCTCTTTTTCGCATGGTGTTTCTTTTTTGTTATCTTCAAGAAGTTCAAAATATTTACATCTTATAAATCCTTTATTTTGACTGTATAATAAATCTCTAATTTTACTTATCTCAATTACTTCTGCTATATTTGTTTTATTTTGGTAGTTAGAATTAGCTATTACTCCTACCACTTTGTTGTCGTAAATTAGTGGAAAACCTCTTTCAAAAACTCCTCCAGTCTCAATTTTAAATCTTCTTATATTTGAAATAGTGTTAGCATAATATAAACTGTGAAACATATTCAAGCGTAAGTTCATTTTATCATCTGATGTTGGAGGCTCTGTATCTATAAAGGTATTATGTTTCCCTAAATCAAGATTATAAAGACTGAGGTAAAAAGGTCTTACCCATTCTTTTTCTACATTACTATTGCTAAAATACAACCCAATTTTATAATTTTCAAAAGGGAACTCTACAATTAAAGAACCTTCTAATTTATCTCTTGATGTTTTAAGAGTAGTATAATTTAATAAAACGGGTAATTTTTTAGTTTTATCTGTAATTTTAATAAAATACAAACTATCTTTTTCATTTGATGCAACGATTAGACCATATCCATCTAAGCCAAATTTCAATATTGAATTTGAAATTAAATCTTGTGCCATTAGTATATTACTAACAAAAAAGAAAAGTAAAAATATTCGTGTTTTCATAAAATTATTAATTACAAAAATCGGTTTCTATCAATTGCCAAATTTTACTATCAAAAGAATCTATCCATTTTTTTACAAGATTTATTCGATACGCTCTGCAAATACCATTTCCTCTTTGTTCAATCGCTATACCGATAACCCCTCTATTACATAATAACATTGTACCTGAGTTTCCATTACCAATCAGAGTTTCAGAAATCTCATAAATATCGTTTTCTTCATACCATTTGTTTATAATAGCTTTTATTGTTTTAGGCTCTAACTCTTTTTTTTGACCTAAAACATCAACGTAATATACTAAAAATAATTTAGAAGATGATGGGTCTGATAGTTTAATATGATTGTATGTATTCCAAGAATAATTTAGTTTAGGAATACTTAATAATGCCAAATCTAAATCATTACTTTTTCGTCTAATTTTACTTGGAATATTGATTAATTCATCTGTTAAATCAACTAATAATGAAGCATTCACTCCATCAATGATATGTTTTGCAGTTATAATAAAAAGAGAATCACTATTCTGACCAATTATGAATCCTGTTCCGATTTCATTGTTTTCTACGTTATTAATTCTCACAGTGGATTTTAAATATAATTCAGAATTTGCTACTTGAGCAGATATTTTTGAAATACTTAAAATATGTATAATCAAATAAATATAAGTTTTCATTCTTTTTTCGTAGTTTTTAAAAAATGGTTTAACAAAATGGGAATACTTGCAAAAAGTAAAGCCCAAATATATGAAGGCATAGAGAAATACAGCCATTTCCATATTTTGGGCATTATATTTTTATCTTTTTCATTCAAAATTAATTGACCAGAAATTAGTTTATTTACCTCACAATCAAAATGAATAGTAAAGTTGCCGTTTATATTTTTTTTAATGGTGACTTCGGTTGGAGAAGTTAGAGAAAAAGAAAGAGTATCTCTTAAATTTAATAAATGAGGCTTTTGCTCAATTTCAAGAAAATTAACTTGCCCTGAAATAATTGAGGAAATAGGCTTTTCTGCACCAGATATATTAGTTTCTTCTAAAAAAGTTAATGAATCAATTAAAATAGGTTTGATTGATAGATTTGGATGAACTAAACTAATATTGAAACGCTCGTTAAAATTTAATTTCTTTTCAAAAATTATTGAGAATGTATTATCGGAATCAAACTTATCTGAACTTCGTTTCTCATTTATAATTAATTCTCGGTAGTTATTGATTTCACCACTAATATATGAAATTGAAGAATCAGTAGTAAAATAAATATTCGATTGTTCTATCGTAGGCGATTCAAATCTAATTTTAGTGTGAGGAGATATTTTATTAATTGTAGCTTCAACTACTCCCTCGATTGTACTGTCTGCAACTGCTTGAATTTTGAATTCACCAACACCATTACTTAGTCCAGACAATATTTTACTTTTACTGATTGACAGACTCTTTTTTGAACTCAAGTTAATGAAATTATCAAAACCCTTATGAGAATTTGGGAATATTGTGAATGCACTCACTTCCACATCTACACTGATTTTAGTAGAACTAACTTTTTTTTCGATTATTATTATTACAAAAACTATTGTAACAAAAGACACTATTTTTGTTATCCAATTTATTATTTTAATTAAATTCAAATCTATCAAATATTCAATATTTTTTAAATTTGATAATTCTTTTTCTTTAAAATTTGTATTTAAACCATTTAAAACTCTATTATACTCTTCGTTAAGTTTAGAGTAGTTTTTTAAGTTATTAACAGGAGGTATAAAAAAAACAAGAAAGTAATTCAATACTTTCTTGAAAAAAGACAAAAACATACGTATAATTTTTATCATGGTATGTAAACTTTAAGCGTTTTTGGTATCCATCTATTATTTCCTGCTATTTGTGCTTGAATTTCAATACAAATCTTAGTGGTTTTTAATTCATTCGGTATTACTAATTCGATTGCTTCTTCTTTTTCAAAAGATGTATTAATTGCTATATATGGTTGCGTTGGATTACATTCTCCATTCTTATATACTGAATATTTCCATTTTACTTGAGATATTTTAACATTTGAAGCAAGTTTAATTTTTATTTCAGAATTTTGAGTTGGGTTCAATTTTGACGATACAATTACTGGTACATACTCCATTTCCGAGTTCGGAAGTTCAATATAACCAAAAATACCTAAATTATTACTTGAAATTCGTTGAGGTAAAATAACTTCTCTCAATGGAATTTGTTTAGATTTTCCATCATTAATTACCATGTCTATTTGATAATTCATATTTATACCATAGCTAACTCCTGTAATTTTGGTTTCTTTGATATTTTGAATTTTTGGCAAGGCGACTCTCAAAACTTCATTGCTATTCATCTGATATTCAATGTCTCCTTGTGTCACAGATACCACTTCAATAATTGAACCTGAAATTTGAGTTTTAAAAAGTCCTTCATATCGTTCATCGCTTGTACGTTTCTGATAGCCAAATTTACCTTGTTCAGCATTTTGTAATACATTTTTATTCGGTTGCTGTGAATACAGTTGAAAGGATATAAATATAAGAATGTATGTTTTAAGATATTTCATGATATTTATGTTTTCGTTCCAACGACCAGCATTATGATGGTTTTTGGAGTAATTTTAGAGTTAATTAGTTAATTATCAAGCCTTTACATAATGCTTTCGTGTTGGAACAGATGAACTTTGAGACCGCTCTAATTTGGTGTCGAAAGACACCAAGCATGCCAACGAACCAAACTAACCCCACAAAATATGATGCTGAAAACTAAATTTGCACACCAACCATTACCCGCCAATAAAATGTCCCGAGCCAAATCTGCATACCAATTTCTGAAAAAATAATTTGAAAAACAAATGATTTATTTTTTGGAGTTAAATTTGAGTGAATACCACGCATTCAAAATGTCGGACGAGCCTAAGAGCGAAAATTTGTGCTATTAAATCATTTTATAACTTACGAATCTAAAGACTAAATCAATCATTTTTTGAATAAAAATCTTGAGTATATGAGAAATGAATGTTATTCCCACGAATAGATTCATTGAGCTCATGAATTTTAGGTTTAATTTTGGAATCAATATATAAATTATTGTAAATCTCCTTCAACCACTTATATTTTAGAAATACATCTGGAGAATCAAATGAACTATCTAACCCATTTATTATTGTATTTTTAGCTCGATTAATAGAATTTTTTAAAATGTTTGTATTTCCAAAAAGTGCATCTTGAACAACTTCAAAATATTTTAATTGGTGAAATCCAACCAATCCATCCTCAAACCTTTCAACATAAAGGTGATATGGATAACTTTCAGGCTTGGATTTATATGGATAATTTAGTTGTTTAATTAATTTATCGGTTAGAATAATCCTTGGGTACTTTGCATAAGAATTTTCAAAAGTATATGCGTCGATTAAAGCTTGACCCAACACAATGCCATTTTTTTCATGAATTAGCTGTCCTACTGAAATAGCACCTCTCCATAGAATATTAGCTTGAACTAATATGGAGCCAACTTCAGATAAATTAGTAATTAAAGTTGATGTAACTTCATTGATGTTTGTATCATTTACAAGGATTGAAATTACTATTGAATCTGAAAATGTAGTACATTGTACAGAACCTTCGATTTTGAAATTATCAATACCTTTAGATTGAGCATTTTCTTCAATTGAAACGATTTCAGTTGACCATTTACTTGGTCTTTCAAAAGATTTAAGGAATTTTAGAACTTTATAGAGCAATTCTATTTTTTCAATATTACTTGTTGATTCTTTTATTAATTGTTTGAACCCAAGAATATCAATAAATGCAGTAACCCTATTTTCGTATGAAATTTGCTTTGAATTTGCCATTTTAAATAGGATTGCTTTTAAACTTCCAACGACCAGCATTGTGATGGATTTGGAGTTAATTTTGAGTTAATTTATTAATTTTCAAGCCTTTACATAATGCTTCGTGTTGGAGGCAGACCAACTTTGCGAACCGTTCCGATTTGATGTCCACCAACAAAGCTGCGTGCTAAGATGGTAAAAGCGTAGAAACTGCTCTAATCGAAAGTCGCTGACCAAATCTGCATACCAAGTTCTGAAAAAAGAAAATGAAAAGCAAAAGAATTTATTTTTCGGAGTAAAATTTGAGTTAATACCGCACATTGGAAATGTCGGCTGAGCCTGTAAATTGGGATACTTTGCTGAGAATCAGCACTTTGAATTTCGCTTTTGTCTTGTTGCAATTGCCTGTGAGTGAAAATAAAATTATCAAACTATTTTGGCATCACGTTTTAAAACAAATCGCAAAAGTCCATATTTTTCGACATTTCTTCTTTTTTTACTTCTACTCTTCTCTCTTCTGCTCTATTCCATTGTGATTGAAAATGTTCATCTAATATTTTGAATAACGGTTTCGAAGCGTCACATATCTTAAATTGATAAGTATTAGAAGCTAAGTTGTTATCAAGATAATGTCCCATTAAAAATGTATCACCATATCCAACTAAGGATATACCAATAAAATTATCGTGACGTAGGCATTGAAGACTTCCTTTGAGGTTTGTTTTATTGGCTTCTTGCTTAATCGTTTCTAAAATAGACCAATTCCTAATAATTTCATTTTTAATTATTTCTGGAGAATATCCACCTAAAGCAGTACTTCTTTTGATAATAGCTTCTTCTGAAGATGGAGATAAGACAAGAATTTTAATGTTACATTTATTACGAAGAGCTTCCAAAATTGGGGTTTTAAGAATGTCTAAATGAGGAATCCAAATATGTAGGAAAATTATATCTTTCCCTGCAAGTTTACTAATTTTCTCACCTAACTCTTTAGCTTTTAGTTCATCGTATATATCAATCAACCCAGCATTTCTTAAGTTATTAGAACTCGAAGCGGTTTTATCTGCAATCTTTAAAATAATATTCTCAATAACTTCAAGTAAGTGCTCTCGAAGTAGAAATTCATAAATTACAGAAACAAAACCAACAGCAGCTAATGTTATTCCTAATTCATGCAAGAATGACAAAAAAAAGTAGTCATTACCTGTTTTTTTGAAATATAAATAAATAAAAATTAGTAGCCATCCACTTATTAAGCTTAAAATAGCATAAACTTGAACTCGCTGTTCAAAAAGTTTCTTTATATATTCTGTATTTATTTTAGACTTTTCTTTATTTTCAGTCTTGCTACTCTTTTCTTGTGTTTCCATGTTTTTCATTGAGTTTGATTTATTCCAACGACCAGTATTATGATGGTTTTTGGAGCGAATATTTAGTTAATTACTTGATTATCAAACCTTTACTTGCTTGCTCACTTTGGAGAAAAGCCAACTTTGCAAGCTCTTCATTCCGAGTTTCACCCGAAAAATAAGCGACCCAAGGATATAAAAAACGTACTATAAACCGCAAAGCTTTTGAGAAAAAAGCCTTTGTAAACCACGCTAATTTCGTGTCGAAAGTAACGATGAGAACAAAGAACCAAAAAATAGCGAAGTTTTCGAGAGTCCACGCTTGAAAATTTCGCATTGAAATTGTCGAAAGTGCCTGTGAGCTAAACTTGACGAACTAAAGTTAATTAAAAACTTTTAAATTGTCAAATTTATGAAATCTATTTTGGCTTGGATTTTTGAGAATATAATAATGAATCTATACGTACCTTGGTTTTTTGTAGGCTTTGGTGTTGGACTGCAAACTTGCCTTCTAATATTCTATATTTTTTAGATAAACTATCAATCAATTTTTCTTTTCCTTTTGATTCAGAATATTGATAAAGAGAAAACATAAATGACAACACGGTAGCAATACCAGCTACCCAAGCGGCTACCATCGAGTTTTTAGAAGATTTTGAAGCTGTTAGGTTAGCTTCATGTGCTTCAAATTCTCGTAACTCTTTACGTTCTTTTTCATCTTTTAAGAAATCTAAATACTCATAGTAAGTTTTAAAATCTCGTATTAATTCAAGCCCTTTACTTGAAAATTTTAAAGCTTCATCTGAGTGCTTATCGAAAAAGTCTGATTTACACAAAATGAAAAATATTTTTTGGTATGTTACTCCGCCACGCTCAAGGTCTTGGATAAAGTCAAAATCATAAAACATTTTAAAAATGATTCCATCTTGATTTAATTCAACATAAGCATCATTTATTATTTTGTTAATATCCATTTTTGAAAACTTTCCAACGACCAGCATTGTGATGGACTTGGAGTAAATTTAGAGTTAATTAATAAAGCATCAGACCTTTACACAATGCTTTCGAGTTGGACTAAACCGACTTTGCGTCCGCTCTGATAAGACGTCCGACGGACGGCTTGCACGCTAAGAACCCAATCCAGCAAGGCTGAATGCTGGAAGTAAAATAGCACGGAAAAATACAAAAAAGCAAATGAGTTGGATAAAACTTTGTGAGTCGAAGAAAAGTTGGCAAAAATACCACTCAGAGGAGTTGTCGCCAGCCCACTTTGCAAGCTGGAAAATTTACATGGTGAACCAAAATGCTGCTACGTCGCAAAATTAGGCGTTTGAAACGCTTGAAAACTTAGCGAATTCGGCTCGTCGGAGGTTAGCTAAAACTGTCAAACTATTTTAACTGGGTTTGATAAATTCCCGAAAAGAAAAGATTTACGACTATTAATATTGATGTAAATGGTAAAAAATGATGAAAAATTACTTTCTCTCCACCTGTTAAAAAATAAATAAGAATCAGTGGAGTAAAAAATACAATTAGTGAATTTACAATCTGTTTTTTGAAAAAGCCGATATTGGTTGATTTAGTATTATTTAAGTTTAGAACAATTTGCGAAAAGAAATTAATTATACTTGAAATAAGTGTAACAATTATCATTGCTAAGGCTTCTACATTTTCTTTTCCTGTTCCCGAAAAATATTGCATTAGCTTATATCCAAAAAGAAGTATTATAATAAGCCTAATTGCTTCATAAAGATATAGAAATATTACATTATTTTTCATATTATAGATGCTTGCGTGAACCTCGTTCCAACGACCAGCATTGTGATGGACTTGGAGTAAATTTAGAGTTAATTAATAAAACATCAGACCTTTACACAATGCTTTCAAGTTGGACTAAACTGACTTTGCGTTCGCTCTGATAAGACGTCCGAAGGACGGCTTGCACGCCAACCAACCCAAGCCAGCAAGGCTGAATGCCGGAAGTAAAATTGCACGGAAAAATATAAAAAAGCAAATGAGTTGTATAAATCTTTGAGAATCGAAGAAAAGTTGGCAAAAATACCAATCAGAGGACTTGTCGCAGACCCACTTTGCAAGCAGAAAACCCCAAATAAAAATGCCAGAAAGCTGTCCCGTCAACTGAAAATTATGTGTTTGAAAAACTGAAAAACCAGCGAATTTTGCGTGTCGAAGGTTACTAAGAGCTAAAAACTACATAAAAAATCTCCGCATGCACAAACTTTTGTTTGAATGTTGTAAAATTTATCACTTGATTTTAACTTCAGATGAATTGAGTCGAAATCACAATTGCTTACTACTAAATTATGGAGTTGATTTTTAGAAGAATTAAATTGAATATACCCACTGCAAATATCAGATGAGATAGTTAATTTTTGAGCTATTTTATTGTAATTGACAACGATTGTACTTCCATTTTTTGGCGGAACAATAACTTCATAATAATCCTGATTTAAATAATTCTCTGTTACGAGTTGGTCAAGTTTCTTTAAAATTGCTTTTTGTGTAGTTTTATAATCTGTACTTTCTCTGTAATAAAATGTGTTTTGTAAAACTGAATTTTTATACCTGTTTGTAAGAAATAGGATAACAATAAATCCAAATACTGCAAAGATTATTTTTTTCATGTGTGGAACACTTCCAACTTATAATTAGACGAAAGGCGTCTAACTACAAGTCATTGATTATTAGTTAGTTAAACGGTTCTTTTCTGAGCGTTATATTGCAATATTAATCTCTAAATCTTACAATTCCAAAAAGTTTATTTAGTTTTTATAAATACTACATATTACATAGCTATAAAATACTGATAAATAATTAGTTATAGTTGTGTATAAATTTATATTATAATTTCTTTATCTCATAAAAATTATTTAACTTTACATTATTATAAATCATTAATTATAAGATATTTGTCATATTGCAATGATAATAGTTAAGCAAAAAATTATAAAAGCAAAATGGCTGATTGATGGACAACCTGATTTCTTTATTGGTGAAGATAAGAAAATGTATCGACTGAAAACCCAGCGAGAAATCAAGCTAACCCTCAATGGATACACCAAGGGCTATTACCTTAATCGGAAGTTTTTTAGTCTTCATCAACTACGTCCGCTTCTGCGAAAGATTGATGTTTAAGAGGTCAAATGGACTACTAACTTGTCGTAACGCCTGACTGTGTACGTGCGTATATCGCATGGTGGTAGCAATATCGCTATGGCCCAGTAGCTCTTGTATATATCTGATGTTTACACCCGATTCGAGTAGATGAGTGGCAAAACTATGGCGGAGCGTATGCACGCTTGCCTCTTTGTTGAGTTTGCATTGTTTCACCACATTACTGAATACTATCTGAATGCTTCGTTCGCTCAGTGGCTCGTCTTCAAACTCATTTTCAAACAAATATTCCTTTGGGCGGTGTGCTGCGTAATATTCTCTCAATAAGCTCAATATTTTATCTGATAAAGCCACATAACGGTCTTTTTTACCTTTGCCATTTTTGATGAAAATAGTTTTATTATACCGATTAATATCTGCTATTTTCAGATTTGTTGCTTCTCCGATTCGGATTCCTGTCGAATAAATAAGGCTAAAAATTGCACGATATTTCAAGCTGGTTGTTTTCTGTAAAATCAGTTCAACTTCTTCTTTACTCAATACCTTGGGCAGTTGTTTGGCTTTGATTATTCTGGGCATTTCAAAATACGACGTTTTTTCAAGGCCAAGCATATTTTCACGGTAGTATTTATACGCATTGATAACAGTATTGAGGGATGAGGCCGAAAGTTTTCGTTTACTGACCAGAAAATCGAGATATTGCTCAAATTGTGCTTTGGTGATATTCTTCAGTTCGGTGTCATGAAAATAGTGGATTAGTTTGATAAGCTGACTGCGGTAATTCGTAATGGTTTTATGACTATAATTACGTACTCGCATATTCTGGCCTAATTCCGCAATGATTGGATGTTTATAAATTTCGCTATAAGTTGGCTTATTTGACCACGATTTTCGGAACCGAGCAAAGTATTGATTGATTTCAGCTTTTGAGATATTGGGCTTGTATTGTAAAATGATTTCTTTCGAGAATTTACAGTTGTTTTTACCGAATAGTTGTCCAATCATCGAAACGCTTTGTCGGGTATTAGGAACCACCCACGCTTGGCGAGAGCGACTCCACCTGCGTTGTGGAACTTTCATGATGATTGGATTGGAACTTCGGTCTGAAAATCGGACCATTAAGAGGTCTGACTCATTTCTATCTTTTAGGATTTCTATCATTTCAGCAGCAATTTTTCTACTGCTAAATTAATGAAAATTATGCAGATGTAAAAGTAAAATTAACTAAAAAATGGTGTTTTTTCTTGAAAAAAGCAATATATTCGTTTATAAATCTTAGATAATCACTTATGATTTCAAAACCATCACTTATCAATCATTCATTGCTTTTTGTTGATTAAAGACCTACCTTGAAGTCTCGTTACCCAAAAAGTTTACGTTATTCTACACAAAACCAGTCAATAAAATTTGCTAATCTTGACTGCATATTTTAATAGATTTTATTTAAAATCGTAACTTGTATTGAAAGCCCAAAAACTAACGCTATTTCTACTACCTATTAATGCTATGAAAAAAAATATAATGGTGTTTGTGTATTTCATCTTTTTGGGAAATACGGCATTGCAAGCACAACAAAATTGTAATTGCAACGAAGCCAGCCAACAGCTGTTTGATGTGCTGAACACCAACAATGATTCGACGGCGGTTGTGAAATATATCACGACTCTCAAAATGAGCAAAAATAAAATTTGTCAGGTCAATGCAATGACATTTGAAGTTGATTTTTGGGCAACCCGCCGACGCTTAGACAAAGTACTCTCACTCATTGAAACTCAAGAAAAAATAATCAATGCTCTAAACTGCAAAAACGAATTAAGCATACATACTTACCTCAATTATTTGCGGTATTATAAAGCCAAAGAAGATTTTGAAAATATATCATTATATGCTTTTAAGGCTTTGGAAAATGCTGAGACACAGGCCAATACCGATAGCGAATTAAAGGCAATAAAGTATTTGGTATATCTTTTTACCCGTCAAAATCAAGATGATAAGAATTGGGCTTATATAAAAAGAGGCGAAAAAATTATTTTGACCTCTTCCGACAATTATTACACTGCCTTAAATTATAACTGGCTTGCGTTTGAATATGAAAATAAATATACACAAACTCAAAGAAAGACATTGCTTGATTCGGCTTTGATATTTGCAACAAAAGCAAAGTTGATGGGTGCAAAATACCAAAATTATGAGCAGTTAACGGCTTCTTATCGGGTATTCGAGTCGGTTGCCTATCATCGAAATAACCTAAAAAAGGCGGTTGCGTATATGGATACCGCATTGAACTACGCAAAAAAGATAAAAATACCGACCAATTTAGCTTCGATGTATCTGGCAAAAGCGTGGGATTTGGTTGATTTGAAGGAAAATACAAAGGCAATTGCCACGATGGATACGAGTATTTTGTACGCCGAGAAGTTCAATCATGGCACTATTGCTTCAATTGGGATTTATTCAGAAGGAGTACAGATTTATGAGCAAGCTGGAAATTTACCCAAAGCATTTGCTTCTTTGAAAACATACGAACACCTAAAAGACAGCCTTTTCAAGGTTCAACGTTCGGAAAAAATAAACGAACTCGAACAAAAATACAACAAAGCCAAAAACGAAAAAACAATCAAGGAACTTGCCCAACAGCGGAGTATCTATCTTTTGGTGGCTTTGGCCGGAATTTTGGGAGTTGTGATTATTGCGTTTTATTTACGTCAGCAATCATTGAAACACAAAAAAGATATTTTGGAAACCGAACAAAGGCTTAATCGGGCAAGGATGAATCCACATTTCTTTTTTAATGCCCTAACGACACTACAAAAATTTGCTTTGCGAGAAAACGATGGACAAGCTTTGGCGAGTAATTTGTCGAAATTTAGTAATATCATGCGTGAAACCCTCGAAAGTACTTACAAGGAATATGTGACTGTTGAGCAAGAAATTGAATTTTTGAATGAATATTTGGAGGTGCAGAAAATCCGTTTTCCTAAGACATTTAGTTATGAGGTAGTGGCCAATAATGACATCGAGATTGACGATGTGCTGATTCCATCAATGATTATACAGCCATTTGTCGAAAATAGTATCGAACACGGCTTTGTAGGAATTGATTATGCAGGTAAAATTAGTGTGATTTTCAGTGCCGAAAACCAAGAATTATTGATAAAAATTGAAGACAATGGTAAAGGATTAAGCACAACAATTAAGGAAGAAAACGAACATATAAGTCGAGCAAGTCAGATTATCAAAGACCGTATCTATTTGCTTAATATCAAACTCAAAACAAAAGCTGGTTTTAGTATAGCCAATGCCGAATCGGGGCAGGGGGTAGTCGTAAAAATACATTTACCCTTGCTCTATAAATCGGAGTCAAATATTTGATAGACATGAAGATATTATTGATTGATAATGAGCCAGAAATTAGGGCGGTTTTGAAAGAAATGGTTTTGGCTTGGAGCAAAGGTCAGCACATTGTAGATGAGGCTGATGGTGTAAGTAGTGGCCTACAAAAAATCAGCACTTTTGTACCTGATGTTGTGCTGCTCGATGTTGAAATGGACGATGGAACAGGTTTTGATTTATTGAAACAATTAGTAAATCCTACTTTTCAACTGATTTTTACAACTGCTCATAATCAGTATGCCGTGCAGGCATTTAAGTTTAGTGCTATTGATTATTTATTGAAGCCCATTGACCCCGTTGAGCTTAACGAAAGTCTTACAAAAGCTTCTATGAAGATTGCCAACAACACTCTTCAAAGTCAGCTTGCGGTCTTGATGCAGCAGCTTTCGCCTAAATATGAGCATGAAAAGCAAATCGTACTGAAAGACATTGAAAAAACATATTTTCTAAAGATAAATGATATTCTCTTCTGTGAAGCCGAAGGCTCATATACGAAGTTTTATTTAGTAAATGGCGAAACCATTTTTGTTTCCCGCAACCTCCGTTCTTATGAAGAATTATTAGCCCCTGCGGGCTTTATTCGTACCCATCATTCGTGTTTAGTAAATCCCTCAAAAATTAAGGTGTTCGACCGCAAAACCGATAACGGAATTTTGATTCTTGAAAGTGGCCATCTGATACCAGTTTCTCAAAGAAAAAAAGATTTTGTAATACAGCTTTTAGAAAATAGAGGTTAACCCCATTTTATATTTAATAGGCGTATAAGTTGCTGATAAACAGTGATTTGTATGCTTTTTTGTATTTTATTTGTCGTCTTCTTTAGCAGATGTAAATTATAAGGCATCATTTGCGAAACGCAACTCTTCATTTGTGAAATGCCGCAATATTCTTCTTCAAATTGAAATTAACTTGTCAATATTTTCAAGGAAATATTGTCTTCTTTTACCAAAAAAGTAACCCCAAGCTATGAAATCACTACTACAAAAAGCAATGTTTTATTGGGCATCATTTTTTCTATTATTGATGTTGCCAATGAGTAGCTTTTGCCAAACAGTTTTATACTCCGAAAGTTTTGAAACTGATGGCGAAGGAACACGATATACTACAAATACTTTTTCATTTTGTTCGGGTTCGCCAGGCAATAATCCTGATTACTTTTTAAGAACAAACACAAATCCTGCCACCCCTCCAGGCTGCACAATTGGGCATGCAGATGCTTTGACAAATATTCAAGGTTCTTATTTTTGGGCAAGTGAAGATATTCGTTCGAGCAGTCCTGTTCCAAATGCACAACCACCTGGAAGTATTGTTACGTCTTCTATTAATATAAGCGGATACTCTTCTTTGGCGGTTTCTTTGTATTTAGCCACATCTTCAAATAATGGAACCAGATGGGAAATTGCCGATTCGATTAATGTGCAAGTAAGTATCAATGGAGGTGTTTTTAATGCCGTTGGTCGTTTTATGGGAGATGTAGTGACAGGAGGACGGTTAAGAATTGATAGCAACCTCGACGGTATTATTGATGCAAATGATGTTTCGACAACTTGTGACCAACTAAATTTTACAAAATATACTTTCTCGATTCCATATACAGGAAATACTATGCAGGTCAAACTGGACTTTGACCAAGTAGGGGGAACAGAAGAGTTAGGAATTGATTTGATTGAGGTGACTGGAAATTTTACAGGTAATGTTTTTTGGCAAGATAATTTTGAAAACGCCACTACACCTGATATTCCAGCTGGTAGCACTCGTACACCTTCAATTAACATGGGTTCAGCATTACCAAGTGTTGCTTATTTCAAGAGAAGCACAAACACTATTACCGATATTAGCTTAAACGCATTATTTGGTTCAACCTATGCAGGTATGTCTGGGACATATATTTGGGCAGGAGAAGACCATGATAATATTGATGGAACGGCGGGCGAACCTCCTTTTTCGTTGGAGACTATCGAATGGACTAATATTAATATTTCGGGGAAGTCGAATATTTCATTTAAAGGGCTTTTAGCTGCCAATAATGTAAGTGGTTCATGGGATAATAGTACTAATACTGGCGGCTCCGACCCTGCTGGGCCTACTGGAATTAATGATTATATTATGCTGGAATATGCTATTGATGGTGGAGCTTATACTCGATTAGCACTTTTTATTGGTGATAATATCGTAGGCCCTATTGGCACTGCAAAAAAACTTAAAGAAGACACAAACAATGATGGTGTTGGTGATGGCCTTGAATTAACAAATAGCCTTACAGAGATTGTAAAATCTATTACAGGAACTGGTTCTACGATGAAAATTCGTTTGTCGGTTTACTCAAATGGCAACAACGAAGAGTGGGCAGTGGATAATTTCAGATTAGAAAATGTGGTAGCTACGAGTCCAGAAATAGCAGTAAAGGGGAATAATATCAATATCACTGATGGTGATAATACTCCTTCAGTAACTGACCACACTGATTTTGGTTCGGTTGCAACAAGCTCGGGTGCAATTATTAGAACTTTTATAATAGAAAATACTGGTACTGGGGCATTAAATTTATCAGGTTCACCAAAGGTTGCTATTAGTGGAAATACTGCTGATTTTACTGTTAGCCTTCAGCCTTCAACACCAGTAGCTGCAACAAATGGAACAACTACTTTTCAGATAACATTTGACCCAACAACCACAGGTTTGAGAACTGCAACTGTGAGTATTGCCAATGATGATGCTGATGAAAACCCATTCACTTTTGGTATTCAAGGAGTTGGTAATTGTGACGCAGGAACGTTTCCGCCTGCGAGTATATCAGGTAATACAAATTTGAGTTGTTCTGTAACGAGTGTTCAACGAACCGCTTCGGGTGGAGGAACGTACCAATGGTCAAATAATCTTGGTACAAATTCAGCGATTAGCATTACATCATCAGGCACTTATACGGTTACGATTACTGGAACAAATGGCTGTACCGCTACCGCTACAACTTCAGTGACCCTTGATAACACCCCACCCAATGCCAGTATATCGGGTAATGTAAATTTGAGTTGTTCGGTAACGAGTGTTCAGCGAACAGCTTCGGGAGTTGGCAATTATTTATGGTCGAATAGTTTGGGTACATCGGCAACTGTAAATATCATATCATCAGGCACTTATACGGTTACGGTAACTGGAGCAAATGGCTGTACCGCTACTGCTACGACTTCAGTGACTCTTGACAATACACCCCCAAATGCCAGTATATCGGGTAATGTAAATTTGAGTTGTTCGGTAACGAGTGTTCAGCGAACAGCTTCGGGAGTTGGCAGTTATTTATGGTCGAATAGTTTGGGTACATCGGCAACTGTAAATATCATATCATCAGGTACTTATACCGTTACGGTAACTGGAGTAAATGGCTGTACCGCTACTGCTACGACTTCGGTAATCCTTGATAACATACCACCCAATGCCAATATATCGGGTAATGTAAATTTAAGTTGTTCGGTAACGAGTGTTCAGCGAACAGCTTCGGGAGTTGGCAGTTATTTATGGTCGAATAGTTTGGGTACCTCATCAACTGTAAATATCACATCATCAGGGACTTATACGGTTACGATTACTGGAGCAAATGGCTGTACCGCTACGGCTACGACTTCAGTGACTCTTGACAATACACCCCCAAATGCCAGTATTTCGGGTAATGCAAATTTAAGTTGTTCGGTAACGAGTGTTCAACGAACAGCTTCGGGAGTTGGCAGTTATTTATGGTCGAACAGTTTGGGTACCTCATCAACTGTAAATATCATATCATCAGGGACTTATACCGTTACGGTAACTGGAGTAAATGGCTGTACCGCTACTGCTACGACTTCGGTAACCCTTGATAACACCCCACCCAATGCCAGTATTTCGGGGGATGCAAATTTGAGTTGTTCGGTAACGAGTGTTCAACGAACAGCTTCGGGAGTTGGCAGTTATTTATGGTCGAATAGTTTGGGTACCTCATCAACTGTAAATATCACATCATCAGGGACTTACACCGTTACGGTAACTGGAGCAAATGGCTGTACCGCTACTGCTACAACTTCGGTAAGCCTTGACAACACCCCACCCAATGCCAGTATATCGGGTAATGTAAATTTAAGTTGTTCGGTAACGAGTGTTCAACGAACGGCGTCGGGAGTTGGCAGTTATTTATGGTCGAATAGTTTGGGTACATCATCAACTGTAAATATCATATCATCAGGAACATATACAGTTACGGTAACTGGAGTAAATGGCTGTACTGCTACTGCTACGACTTCGGTAACCCTTGATAACACCCCACCCAATGCCAGTATTTCGGGGGATGCAAATTTGAGTTGTTCGGTAACGAGTGTTCAACGAACAGCTTCGGGAGTTGGCAGTTATTTATGGTCGAATAGTTTGGGTACCTCATCAACTGTAAATATCACATCATCAGGGACTTATACGGTTACGATTACTGGAGCAAATGGTTGTACCGCTACTGCTACAACTTCAGTAAGCCTTGACAACACCCCACCCAATGCCAGTATATCGGGTAATGTAAATTTGAGTTGTTCGGTAACGAGTGTTCAGCGAACAGCTTCGGGAGTTGGCAGTTATTTATGGTCGAATAGTTTGGGTACATCGGCAACTGTAAATATCATATCATCAGGAACATATACAGTTACGGTAACTGGAACAAATGGCTGTACCGTTACTGCCACGACTTCGGTAACCCTTGACAATACCCCACCCAATGCCAGTATATCGGGTAATGTAAATTTGAGTTGTTCGGTAACGAGTGTTCAGCGAACAGCTTCGGGAGTTGGCAGTTATTTATGGTCGAATAGTTTGGGTACATCGGCAACTGTAAATATCACATCATCAGGTACTTATACGGTTACGGTAACTGGAATAAATGGCTGTACCGCTACTGCTACGACTTCGGTAACCCTTGATAACACCCCACCCAATGCCAGTATATCGGGTAATGTAAATTTGAGTTGTTCGGTAACGAGTGTTCAACGAACGGCGTCGGGAGTTGGAAGTTATTTATGGTCGAATAGTTTGGGTACATCGGCAACTGTAAATATCATATCATCAGGCACTTATACGGTTACGGTAACTGGAACAAATGGCTGTACCGCTACTGCTACGACTTCAGTGACCCTTGATAACACCCCACCCAATGCCAGTATTTCGGGTAATGTAAATTTGAGTTGTTCGGTAACGAGTGTTCAACGAACTGCCTCGGGAGTTGGAAGTTATTTATGGTCGAATAGTTTGGGTACATCGGCAACTGTAAATATCATATCATCAGGCACTTATACGGTTACGGTAACTGGAACAAATGGCTGTACCGCTACTGCTACGACTTCGGTAATCCTTGATAACATACCACCCAATGCCAGTATTTCGGGGGATGCAAATTTGAGTTGTTCGGTAACGAGTGTTCAGCGAACAGCTTCGGGATTTGGCAGTTATTTATGGTCAAATAATTTGGGTACATCATCAACTGTAAATATCATATCATCAGGGACTTATACGGTTACGGTTACTGGAACAAATGGCTGTACCGCTACCGCCACGACTTCGGTAACCCTTGACAATACCCCACCCAATGCCAGTATTTCGGGGGATGCAAATTTGAGTTGTTCGGTAACGAGTGTTCAGCGAACAGCTTCGGGAGTTGGCAGTTATTTATGGTCAAATAATTTGGGTACATCATCAACTGTAAATATCATATCATCAGGGACTTATACCGTTACGGTAACTGGAGGGAATGGTTGTACTGCTACTGCTACGACAAGTGTTACATTTACCAATGACCTTAATATCTCTGCCTCGAACACAGGGCCATATAATGTTGGCCAAACCATTGAATTAAATATAATAGCTGGAATCGGAACAACACCTTCAAGTTATATTTGGACGGGGCCCAATAGTTTTAGCAGCACAAATTCGACCGTAATTATTTCAAATGCTTTACCTATAAATGCTGGTATTTATACCGTTATGGCTATTGGTGGAGTTTGTTCAGCAACCACAACTACCAATGTCATTGTTTCGGGAGTTGACCCTTGTACACAAATCCTTGATTTACAGTTCGTTAAAGCAGGAAATCCTTATCAGTCTTTGGTTTCGTTGAGTAATGGTCTGACTATCCAACAACTCACTGAACCAACATCTATTTTAGCTGTTCCTCTTTGTTCAAGCATTATTATCGAAAGTATTGAGATGAACATCGTTGGGCCTCAACAAAATTGGACAATTCTTCAAAATGTTCAACCTTTTGCTCTTTTTGATAATTTAGGACAAGATGTTTTCGGTAGAAATCTTCTTCCTGGTACTTATACGGTTACAATCACAGGCTATGCCCAAGATAATCGTGGTGGAGGAATTACCTATGGGCCTGTTTCTACTACTTTTACGATTGTCGGAAGTTTATCGACAATCTCTATCCCTACGCTCAGTAACAATTCGATTTGTGCAGGTAGTTCGGTAGATGTTAGTTTTTCGACAAATGGAGCATTTAATTTGAACAATAATTTTATTATACAACTCTCAGATGTTAACGGAAGCTTCAGTAATTCAACGAATATTGGAACTACCACCTCTGCTGGGACTATCACTTGCCAGATTCCAATGGTTACAACAGGAGGAACTAACTATCGTATAAGAGTAATTTCTTCAAATCCTATTTTGGCTGGAAATCAAAGCTTAAATACTGTTTCGGTCATTCCTGCTACAAACACGATTACGAATAATGTAACAGGTACTATAACCGAACAAGCTGTACAAAGAATAGCTGCTTCCAATAAGGTAAATGCACCGGCCAATGTAGCTTATCAGGCAGGAAAAGTAATTGAACTGCTGGCAGGTTTTGTGGCCAATAGTGGGACGGTGTTTAAGGCTGAAATTAGAGCTTGTAATTAGCTTTTGATGAAGGTAAAATCATGAATTATACGAGATTTGGAGTCGTGCAATATCACTTACAAAACAAATCATATCATTCATGAAAAGAAACAATTCACTACTGAGATGGGGGTTTTTATGTATAAAATAAGGTTTATCTTGCATTTATATACGTAACTCAAAACACATTAAACAAAACCATGAAACGAAAATTATCCATTTTCATCTTACTAATCCTGTGTGTTAGTGCCTGTACAGGATACGAATGGCAAATATCTCCTAAAAGCCAAGGAAAACACAAGGTTATTCTCGCATTTTAATAAGCATCCATGATGAATACAGTGAAAATATTGCACAAAAAAAGAGTCTTTGCTGATGAAATAGTCATGCTCAAAGGAAATGTAAATTATACAGAGCTTCACTTCAAAAACGGCAAAAAAATTATCTTAGCCAAAACACTAAAAATCTTGTATAGTACTTTTTCTGAACACGGTTTTTTTAGAATAAATCGTTCTAATGCAGTTAATATCAGATATTTATCAAAAACTCTTGAAAACTACGCAGTCGTGAAATTAGTCAATAATGTTGAACTAAATGTATCGAGAAGGAGACGAAAACACCTAAAAGAATTTATTTACGAAACTACAAATATTTAAAATTTTAATAGGAGTAAGCACACAAACAGCGTGGGTTGTTTAGTAAGTTTCAAATGCAAGCAAATTATATAAAATAAGACTCATTGAGTCTTATTTTTATTTTCAAAAAGTTTATTTCTTCTGGTCTAAATATTTTATGTAGTCTTCCAAAAGAGCAGGATTTATTTGCTTTCCTACAATTCTTTTTTGAGAATCCAGCACAAAATCAGTTGGGTATTCTACCGTATTATATTCTTTCACGAAGTTGATGATATTATTTTTATCCATCAAATTTAAGAGGTTTTGAGTGTGATATTTGGCAATAAAATTACGCCACTTGGCTTCGTCACGTTCTACTGCAACGGCAAAGAATTTAACACCTTTGACTGCTAATTTAGTTTGTAGTGCCGCTACTTTAGGGGCGTGTTCTTGGCAGTGAGGGCAGTCGAGGCTATAAATATAGAGTATCGTATAGCGTGCTTGAATATCGTGTAAAGAATACATTTTCCCATCAGTGCCAGTTACGGTCATATTCGGAATTTTCTTACCGAGTAGGAGGGGGCGGAGCGTATTTGCCCGAGATGTCATTTGCTTGAGTGCCGAAGCATCCCACAAGTTTGGTTCATTGATATAATAGCGGTCAATTAGATGTATATATACGTTTTCAGCTCCAATAAATGGCTTTTTTTGATAGAAATTGAGCATTTTCGAGGCAAAATATTTTCTAAAAGCTGGCACTGGAGCCTTTTGCATGAGTGCATCTACCGATTTTATGGCAGAATCAGCCACTTGATAAGTAAGTTTCTGAATGTATTCGTCGATTTTTGGTTCAATCAGATTCGTCCGAGTCAATCGTTCGTCTCCTAAATTTATATTGTCAAATAAATGATTTTTGTAATAGTGGTATACCTTGTCATTATCGGGTTTTCCGTTGGGCAGCGTAAAGGTCGGAATATAAGGTATTTCGTTGGCTGCCAAAATACTGGTAGCCAAATGCCCGCTTTTTTCTTTAAAAAAGCTTGTTTGAAAAGTGTATAATTCTTGCTGAATCTTGCTATTTTGTTCTGTACTTAACCGAGTTTTTAGAGATGCTTGTCGAGGGCGAACAAAATTAATATAGCTATAATAAAGCGTATTTTCGTCTGAGTTTTTGAAAGAAATGTGATTGTTTAAATTTGCAAAATCAGTCGAAAATTCAAAATTTTGGCCTGCTCCAATTACTAAATCAAGGCGTTTTTTTGTCGGGAACTCAACAAAATAAAGTCCTTCAGCGAGTTGTTGATTACCTTCAAAAACAAAATTACCTTTGGTATCAACCTTGGCAGTATCAACAAAAACAACCTGATTCGACGAGCCAAAATAATAACCTAACAGACATTTATTTGCCTTTAAATCTTTTATATTTCCTACTATTTGATAACCTGCTATGGGTTCTAATGGCTCAAATAATAGTAAATTTATTATGACAATAAAATAAAATCTGAACATTGGCAAATATATTTTAAGAATAAAAACTTCCATAAAACAGTGTTCTTAAATAAACATATTTAGGAAGTTTTTATTCGTTAAATTCTATATAAACTATTGATTATTAGTATTTTGCTTATTTAATGCTGCTTGTTTTTAGCATTCTGAATGGAGCACAATCAGGTGTGCTACAACAGCTTTGGATAACAACTTTTACGGCATCTCCATTACTTATGCAACCATTCGTGCTTTTTTCAAAAATATAGTAAGTGCCAGCCCCTGCTGCCGATGGCGTATTGACCAGTGCCGAAGTTGCACTATTACTTATGTGCCATTCAAAGACCCCTCCAACTGTTGAAGGATAAGGATTTAATGAAAGCAAATTTACGGTTGTTGCTGGACATTGATTACTTACGTCCGTCACACTCGGTGTTCTCGGACCCGTAAGTTTTACTTGAATAGATGCCAAACTAATACAACCATTGCTGTTTTTTACGGTAGCATAGTATAGACCAGAATTTGATACAATCGTGCCACTCAATGGATAAATTACAACACTACTCGCAAAATTAGAGAAAGTGCCATAATATGTAATACCACTGGTAACCTTTACGCCATTATTAAAGAGTTCGACACTGGCCAAATCAAAATTAGCTGCACAGGTTGGACTTGGTTGTGTAAAGCTCAAAGATGAACTCAAAATTACATCTACCGAACCAATGTACGGACAGTCATTAGAAGGCTTGTAGCGAATCCAATATTTACCACTTTGGGTTACGAAACTACCTAATTGATTTGTACCAGCAAGTGCATCGGCTTGGGTTTTATAATAACTTAAACTGTTGGTTATTGTATTGCCATTTAGTGTAACTTTTAGACTTGTTAAATTGTAATTTCCACAAGTATTTACACTTGTAGGATTGATGACCAAAGTTGAAGTATTGGTATTAGCCGTCACTACTAAAGGGCAACTAATTGTTGTTACTGAAGATGTAAAAGTATAAGTACCTGCACTATTAATTACTAAAGTATCAGTAATTGCCCCCGAGATTATCGAGGCATTTTTATACCATTGTATGTTCGTAAATTTCTTATCAATGCGTGCAATATAATTTGTGCCAGCACAAAGCTTAACAGGTATTGAATAACAGGCAGTTGCAAGGTTATTTGAAGTATTAGTTTCGGTAACACTCGATGTGATGAAATTAATAAAAGTATGAGATACACCTTCGGTTGTTGGACTACCAGTAATCACCAACTGAATATTTTGGCTGGCAGTTAGCGTATTGATTGTCCAAATTTTTGTTGTTTG
Source organism: Emticicia aquatilis (assembly GCF_014644295.1). Taxonomy (GTDB): domain Bacteria; phylum Bacteroidota; class Bacteroidia; order Cytophagales; family Spirosomataceae; genus Emticicia; species Emticicia aquatilis. The sequence continues at coordinate 31,322 of NZ_BMKK01000019.1, read as the reverse complement.
GTTAAAAGTTGTTCCCGCAGGTACATTGATATTACTAATCGTAAAACCAGCTGGGAGTGAAATTTGGTTTTGGATATTCGAAGCACTTATCGAACCGAAGTTTTGAGCTGTATATGTAAAAATAACATTTCCACCAATGGTTGAAGTGGTACTATTAACACCCACCGAAACGCCTAAATCTGTTGAAGTTGTATTGGCTTGAATCGTTGATGTTTTATTGAAACTATTATTTGTAAGGTTGGTTTCTCCTCCACCAGCAACTACTCCATTAAGTGTAAAACTTGAACCAATATTTAAGGCATTACTTGGTGTTACATTGATGAGAAGCGGTGTGGCACTTGCCCCAGTAGCAATGCTTTGGTTATAAGTAGAACTTACTAATGTTGCTCCTCCAGTTTGTGGACTTGTACTCGAACTCCAGCCACTTCCCGAGGTTGAATTATATACAACTCCTGCGGGTAATGTTGTACTGACCGTAATAGTGCCATTACTGGCGGCAGTACCGATGTTACTTACATTAATTGTATAATTAGTGGCAGTATTGCTTGTAACTACGTTAGAGCCTGTAATGGCAGCTGTAATATCGGCCACGGTAGTTGAAGTAAGGCAAGTAACCGAACCTCCGTAATTACTTTGGTAGGCATTCCCAGTACCAAAGCCCAATACGGTCATCTGATTACCAGGGTTTGTATTAGCTGAATTTGGTGGCGAAAATGGGTCAGTATTCGTAATAAGAGCTACACTTCCAGTACAAGTACCTGTGTTTTTGAAGTTAAACAACTCAATTTCTTCACCCGCCACAATATTGAATAGGAGAGGGCTACCACTGCCATTATATCCAAAAGAAATATAGTCGGCAGCTTTATTTTCATTTGGGGCATCTACTCTCGATACACCCCAGTTCATCTGATTGCTACCTACGGATTTTCCTTGCAGATTCGAAACCAAAAATTGACTTGCCCCAATACCATGAGGTACTATGAGTGTTACCTGAGCCGTACTGATTTTGGCTTGAATATTTGAGTAAGAAGCCACCGACTTCATAAAAACTCTGTAAGTTACTTTATCGGCATCTAAGCCAACTCGATAGCTAATTTGCCCAAAACTGTTTTGACCAATGATAGACATCAAAAAAATCAATACTGTTGTGGCCGATAATGTTTTTCCGAAAATCTTGAATGTTTTATTCATGATATTTTTTAGATAGTCCTTTGTTGTAAGGGGGATTAATTTTTGGTTTTAGCTATTGTTAATGGCACGCAAATGATTGGTTTACATTCTGTACTACAATCAAAAACACTTATATTTACTGTTTGCGTAATAACGTATGTACAAAGACGACCATCGGCCGGAGTTACATCAATTTTGATATAAACTGTTTCGCCTGATGTGAATTTTTTAGGGTCAAACTGTGTGATAATTACTTTTTGTTGAGTCAGTTTATCTATGTAATAAAACTGTGCAGTACCCGGTAAATTCATCGTAGCACTAAGCGGAATCGGTGGGGCATTTCTACAAACTGTTTGATTGAGCTTAGTGGCTGTAAGTTGAGGATAAATAGAGCAGAAATTCGACATAGAAAGTGTGTCAATTCCATTTGATACCTTTACTGTATATCCAATGTTATCTTCATGGGTGAAATTTATTTGATATTTGCCAGGTGAAACCTCAGTCAATAGAGTACCAATAAGCACAGGTCGTTTTACGAGGGTATCCAAAGCGAGCATACCTGTTTGTGCAATCACTCTCCAAGTGTCGTTAGTTGGTCCATTTACGGTTACAGTTTCAAAAAGTTCTTTCTTTTCATCTAAAGTATATTCCACACCAAAGCATCTACAAGGGTCGCTAATATCGGCTTCTGGTTTCAAGAATATACCGCCATCAATAGTCAAGTTAACTGACTGCGAAGGAATCGAGGTATTTATATTGATAACTGGGCTAAAGCCAGTATAGTTATCAAAATCAGAGTCTAAACTATCGGCTACGGTCGCAGCATTTGGTTTTTTAGATAAATAATATTTTGCAGGAAGGCTAATCGGTAAGATTTTTACTTGATAATTTCCTGTGGTTAGATTTGAAAATAAGTATTTACCAGTGCTATCGGTTGATGTACTCAGCCCCGTAAAAACACCATCTTTATAAAGTTCTAATCTGACATTTTTTACTCCCGATTCATTACTGTCTTGCTTACCATTGTTATTATTATCATACCATACGTAGTCTCCGATTTTTCCTGCATTTTGACAATTATTGCTGATTATCAATGGAGTAGAAGGTTGGCTTGTTCCACACCCATTTACACAAGATGCGGTATAAGTACCCGCCGTATTAATATTTATTGTTGAGGTCGTTGCACCAGTACTCCACAAAACTTTACCCAAACCGCAACTCGAAGCAGTGAGTTGAACCAACTCATTACCGCAAATAGCAGTTTTATTAGCTGTAATGATTGGTGCATTGGGAACCGTGCCTGTAATAACTGTAACTGCTGGAGTAATTACTAACTCACCACAACTATTTGTATAAGTAGCCGAATAAGAGCCAGCAGTAGTTATAAATAAAGAATCGGCGGTTGCATTATTGATTTGGCTTCCATTCTTAAACCATTGAATATTAGTGTTTTGCTTGCCCAAGTAAGCTACGTATCCTTCGCCAGTACAAATACTCACAGGCGTTGCGTAGCACACTTTTGCAATATTATTGAATGCACGGTTATCTTGTAAACTTGTGTTAATAAGCGAGATTATAGCAAAATCAATACCCTCGATTGTGGCATAACCCGAAATATTTAATGTAAATGTTTGCCCAACCGAAATTGTTCCGACATTCCAAATTCTTGAATTTATATCATATCCTCCATTAGTGGTGCTGAAGTTTGTTACCACAAAACCCGCAGGAAGTGAAATGAGCGTTTGTACATTATTAGGTGTTCCATTGCCATTATTGATAACCGTAAATGTATAATTAACAGTTTGATTTAAGTTTGGTGTATTATTGCTAATATTCACACTTACTCCTAAATCGGCTGTGAGCGAGCTATTATTAACAATAATATTCGTGAAAAATGTATTATTGATATTTGTTGCACCGCCACCAGTCACCGAACCGTTTAAGATTATAATGCTACCAGCAGTCAGAATTCCCGAAGGAGTTATATTGAGTATTAATTGATTTGCTACACCATTAGCCTCAATGATTCCGTTGTATGTCGAAACGACCAATGTTGTACCGTTGGGTTGAGGAATTGCCACAGAAATCCAACCATTGCCTGATGTACTATTATAAAAAACACCAATGGGTAATACTGTGGTTACTGTTGTGGTACCAGTGGTAGCCGCTGTGCCAATATTATTAACATTAATGGTATAGTTATACGAATAATTTATATCTACATTAAGCACCCCATTAATAGTGGCAGTGAGTATTGGGCCACCTTGTGTAATAATAGTTAAATTTGCTGATGAAGAGTTATTGCCAGTATTAGTTTCTCCACCTCCCGATACATTGCCTGGAATCGTAAAGATTGTGTTATTCACCACATTTGCTCCTGCCGTCAGATTTACAACCAAACTATTATTTGATGCCCCTGCATTGATAATATTGTTAGTCGTAAAAGTAACGAGTATTGCTCCACCAGTTTGTAGCGTGCTACTTCCATAACTCCAACCACTACCCGTAAACGAAGTATAACTCAATCCATTCGGAATGAGCAACGAAACACTTATCGGTCCATTACTTGTTGTTGTACCAGTATTACTTACATTGATGGTATAACTTGCCAAACCATTCGGATTGGTAACGGTTGTACCATTGATACTTAATTGTAGGTCGGGAATAGGAGAAGAACCAACAATTAAAGTAATACTTGAATTAGTATTTATGCCGGTGCCAGTTATGATACTATTGATAATTATCGAAGAATTTATCGTCAGATTATTGGCAAATGATAGATTCAAAGATAATGAAGAAGCCGAGCTATTTCCTGCAATGTTATTATTGTATGTAAATGTCACTAATGTAGTACCATTTAACTGAGGAACTGCATTAACGAAAATCCAACCATTGCCCGTAAATGAAGAATAATTCACCCCCGCAGGCAATGTAATAGTATTTGTAATTATACCGCTCGAAGGCGTAGAACCATTATTAGAAAGTGTAAAAACATAACTGCCAGTACCACCTGCATTGATATTATTTATTCCGTTAATAACTAAAGAAAGATTCGCTGCGGCATTAACAATTACATTATAATTGCTCGAAATACTCCCAATCGTACCTCCACCACTTAATGTATTACCGATAATATAAGTAGTGCCAGTACCGAGGCTTGACTGGGTAATTGTATTAATCACAAGTGGAGTCGCTGCTCCACCTGCTGTAATAATTCCATTATAGGTTGATGTAAGAAGAGTAGTACCATTACCTTGGGCTGTTGCTACAACCGACCAACCTGCACCAACAAACGAGTTATAAATAAATCCAACAGGAAGTATGCTTGTCGTAACTATCTGTCCATCGGTAGCAGCAGTGCCTGTATTGCTTACATTGATGGTAAAACTACTGCTGACCCCCGCAATAATACTACTTGGACCACTAATATTTAATGCCAAATTGGCAACACTACCAATAATAACTGTGGTATTGACCGAAGATACATTATTGCTATTGGTATTATCGCCACCACCCGAAACTGCTGCTACAACTGGTAGAACCATATTATTGCTTGTATTACTACCAGCAGTTAAGTTCAGAATCAAAGCATTGGCACTTGTATTGGCATTAATTACATTCGTATTCGTAAAAGTAAGCAATATAGCTCCTCCATTTTGTAAAGTGCTACTTCCATATACCCAACCGTTACCCGTGAATGAATTATAAGATAAGCCATTCGGAATCGTAATGTTTGCCGTAACTGTCCCTACCGAGGCCGAATTTCCAATGTTTGAAATGTTTAGCGTATAATTAGCTGATTGATTTGGATTAATTGTAGAAGGGCCATTCATTGCCAACGATAAATTAGGAGAATTGACCGTCACTAATGAATTTGTACTCGCCGAATTATTAGTCAAATTATTATCTTCACCACCCGACAAGAGACTACTAATCGTAATTGAATTACCATTGCCAATACTTTCAGAGGCTGTAACATTCAGCACTAATTGTGACAAAGAACCATTAATAGCAACCACATTATTAGTGCTTGCCGTAACGATTGTGCTACCATTCGATTGAATTGCCGAACTCACACTCCAACCAGCACCACTAAATGAATTATAACTAACACCCACTGGAAGTGTAGTCGAAACCGTTATTTGCCCGTTAGATACATCAGTACCAATGTTATTGACCGAAATTGTATAATTAGTATTGATACCTGCCGTAATATTACTACTGCCACTAATACCTACCGTTAAGTCAGGAAAAGATGTTTGGCAATTTGCCCCTCCACCGTAATTACTGCTATAAGCATTACTCGTACCATACCCCAAAATTGTCATCTGATTACCAGGATTTGTGTTTTGCGAGTTAGGTGCTAAAAAAGGGTCAGTATTTGAGATTAAATTTACAGTACCAACACAACTTCCTGCATTCTGAAAATTCAATAGTTCAATTTCTTGATTGGCAATAATATCAAACAAAACTTGGCTACCACTTCCGCTAAAACCAAACGAAATGTAGTCAGAAAGCTGATTTTCATTCGGTTTATCAACTCTTGTAGCTCCCCACGACATTTGGTTCGTACCAGCTAATTTTCCTTTAATATTTGTAGGTTGAAAATAATCATTTCCTGTGCCATGAGGTACAACAATCGTCATTTGGGCGGTACTGATTTTTGCTTGGATGCCAGTATAACCTACCGCCGACTTCATATACAATCGATAAGTTTTATTATCGGCATCTAATCCTACACGATAACTGACCTGTCCTAAACTTGTAATGCTCACAAAAAGTAACATTACAAACCATAAAATACTTGTGGATGTTCTCCCTCGATTGTTGATACACGTTATTGAATCTTTCATGGTATATTAGGAAAAATATTCTTTGTTCAAAAGTATATGCCGAATGCTTTAAGTGAGTAAATACACTTTTTTCTACCTCAATGGGGACAAAAAGCATACCCTATCATGCCAAAAAACACGATAACTTATCTTGCGGTATCATAGTAATTAATAAACTTATCAAACGGATACATTTGGTTTTGTGATTTGAATATAAAAGAAGAATATTGAACGGATTAGATTTTAGCAAAGCTTTTGGTGGTAGATAATATAAAAAATGAGCTTCTTGTAAAGCAAAATCAAACTTTCGTTAGTTAATTTACTGCTATAAGTTTTTATACTTTTGCTTACTAATTCATTTGAATCAAAAATATGTCGAATTACCTATTTTCAAAGACTGCCTATATTAAAGGCGTCCAGTGTGATAAGCAATTATATCTCTATAAATATCACTATAAACTTCAAGACCCTCTCAGTCCTGAAACACTGGCTAAGTTTAAAGGCGGCCATGATTTTGAAGATGCTTACCGAGCAAAGTATTTTCCGTTTGCAGTTGATATTGAGAAAATTGCCAAGAGCAGAAATGATTATCAATCTTTGACCCAGAAAGCATTACAAAAACAAGTTTCTGATATTTTTGAGGCTACTTTTGTCTATCAAGAAGTTTTGGTAATGAATGATGTGTTGACGAGAAGTAGTGGAAAGTGGGAGATTCAAGAGATAAAAAGTAGTTCGGAACTAAAGCAAACGCATATTCAAGACATAGCCTTGCAATACTTTGTTACGAAAGGAGCTTTAGGGCAAGACCTTGATGCCAAATTAGTACTAAGTGATGAAGTAGAAACATATAAAATTATAGATGTAACTACCGAAGTAAAAGCCCTACAAGGCAGTATTGCGGCAAATATTGAGCATTTTAAGAATGTTTTGGAGCAAGATAGTATTCCACAAATTAGCGTTGGCAACCAGTGCGAAGACCCCTATAAATGTAGTTTTTGGGGCTACTGCCATAGGTAAATATAAACTAAAAGCGGTACCAAGATTTTTCTTGATACCGCTTTTGTATAGAATCATTGCCGATTAAACAATTTTCAATTTCTGACCTTTTTTTACTGAATTTGAGCGTAAACCGTTCATTTTCTTGATTTTCTCTACCGAAATACCACCGTATCTTTGCGAAATGCTCCAAAGCGTATCACCTCTCTGAACAATATGATATTTAGGTTTGGTCTTTTCTATCGTTTTCTTCGATTTTCTTTCTTCCTTAATCGTACGTTCTACCTCAACAACCTCTTCATCGTCATCCAATATTACGAGTTTTTGTCCAACCATGATTTTCGATGACTTTAAGTGATTCCACACTTTCAAATCATACATATCAACGTCATACTTTTCAGCAATTCGATTCAATACATCGCCTCTTTTTACTGTATAAGTCTTCTTCTTTACTTTACGAATTTTCTTGATTTCGTCTTCGACTTTTTCAGGCTTATCATTTTCTTCAACTATTGTTTCGTTATCGTTCGATGCTCTTGCCGAGCCACCACCTATGATAACCACACCATTTTCGATTACATCTTTACTTGATGCCAACATCACCGAAACTCCATTTTGTCTTTGAGCCGAATCTAAAATCATTTGTCGATTAGCCTCAAAATACGCATAGCTTTCAGCAGGAATTTTTAATTCAAAACCTCTCGAGTGAGCTGGTAAAACACCTTTTAGAATTGAAGGATTGTGTTTCTGAATATCATCAATACTGATACCACTCATGTTTGAGAAAGTTTCGAGGTCTAAATAGCCATCAATAATTACTTTCTCAACTGCCACAGGCTCCATGATTTCTTCTGGGAAGATACCATATTCATCAGCATGATTCATCATGTACATAATGGCCGTGAACTGCGGAACATACGCACGAGTATCTTTGTGCAAGTAGGGGTGTAATTGCCAATAGTTGGTGATATTTCCTGCACGACGAATCGCACGACGTAAATTACCTGGACCAGTATTGTATGATGCCAAAACCAATTCCCAATCTCCGAAGATATTATATAACTGGCGGAAATACTTACAAGCTGCTTCGGTTGACTTTTCGATGTCCATGCGGTCATCAACGTATTCGTCAACTCGTAAGCCAAAATCTTTACCCGTAGGTTTCATAAATTGCCAAAGACCAACCGCTTTTGCGTGTGAAATTGCCTTCGGATTCAAGCCTGATTCAAGCATCGAAAGATACTTTAGTTCGTCAGGCATATTGTATTTTGCTAAATATTTCTCAAAAATCGGGAAGTAAAAATTCTTCCTTTCGAGCATTTTTTTTGTAAAGCTCGGCTTTTTGAAGATAAAATAATCTACAAAGCTATGTACGATTGAATTATACTGTAAAGGAATCGAACGCTGCATGTTCTGAAACCCTTCTCGCACTTTATTGACGTCGGCAGTCGGAATGAAAGCCTCTACGGTAGGAAGTTCTTCAACGAGCGAGTCTTCGGCCGAAACTGTAATTGCCTCTTCAGGAATGACTGATTGTGCATTTGTAATGAAACACGCACAACCCAAAAAACTCGTTAGGACAAGAATTTTTTTAGATATCTTCATCATTATAATATATTAGCGAAGGTATTTTACGCTTGATTTATGGTGTTAGGAAAGCAAACCATCATCAAAAATAATTCATAAGTACTTTTTTGTCAAGTAAATAGTGTTTTATTTTTGTATTTTCAAATATTTCTGAAAGTATAAATTATTCAAAAATATTCTATTGCTCTAATGATTTTGCAAAAGCGAGCATTTCTGCTTCATCAAAATTCTTGCCAAGAATTTGAATTCCGATTGGTAAACCTTCTGAATTTTCACCATTTGGAATCGAAATACAAGGATTTCCTATCACATTTGCTTGAACCGTAAAGATGTCCATCAAAAACATTTGTAATTGGTCATCTGATTTTTCACCAATCTTAATTGCCGGTGTCGGCGTGGTTGGCGAAATCAGAAAATCGTATTTTGATAAAATCTCATCAGTCGATTCTTTTATTAAACGACGAACCCTCTGGGCTTTCGTATAATAAGCATCATAATAATCTGCACTTAATACAAAAGTACCTATAATAATGCGACGACGCACCTCTGCTCCGAAGCCTTCAGCACGTGATTTTTTGTAGAGTTGCTCTAAATTTTTAACACCTGCGGCACGATGCCCGTAACGAACGCCATCGAATCTCGAAAGATTTGAACTTGCTTCGGCAGTTGTTAAGATATAATACGTTGGCAATAAATATTTCATCAAAGGGTAGTCAACCGCCTCAACAATGTGTCCTGCCGCTCGAAGTTGCTCAATTTTTACTGCCGTATTTTTTCTTACGTCTTCGTCCAGTCCTTCACTTTCGAGTGCTTCACGCATGTACGCAAGGCGATATTGTTTTTTCGGAGCAAGGTTTTCAGAATAGGCAGGAACTGAGGTATGCGAAACGGTACTGTCGTGTTCGTCAGCACCTGCTATGATTTCGAGTAGGAGGGCAGCATCTTCAACCGTTTTGGTAATTGGCCCGATGCAGTCAAAAGATGATGCGTAGGCAATCAGACCCCAACGAGAAACCCTCGAGTAGGTTGGTTTTAAGCCAACTACGCCACAAAAAGCCGCTGGCTGACGTACCGAACCACCAGTATCAGACCCAAGCGATGCCAAACACATGTCGGCTTGCACGGCTACGGCCGAAGCTCCCGAAGAGCCACCCGGTACACGAGTTGGGTCGGCAAAGTTGAGGGTTGGGCCAAAAGCAGAGTTTTCGTTGGACGAACCCATTGCAAATTCATCACAGTTTTGGCGACCGATAATAATGGCATCTTCGGCCAAGATTCGCTCAACGGCAGTAGCCGTAAATTGCGACTGGAAACCATTTAAGATTTTGCTTGATGCTTGTAATCCATGATTTTCGTAGGCCAACACATCTTTCAAGCCAATAACCATACCCGCCAAACGTCCAGCTGTTCCGTCTTTAATTTTCTGGTCAACAGTTTCTGCTTGTTTTAGGGCTTCATCGGCATATACTTCCAGAAAAACATTCAGATTTTTATGGGTTTCGATTTGCTGTAAATAATGCTTTACCAACGAAACACAGTTGGTTTCACCGCTGGAAATGGCTTGTTTTACTTCTTTGAATGAATTGTATTTGGTCATTTTAATTAAATTTCGTCGATTTCTTCGTCATCTGAGTAGTTGAACTCTACCTTGCTTTGGTTTATTATTTCTTCAAGTATCTGATTCAAATAACCATTGTTAACAGCTTCTTTGAGCCTTTGTTGGAGTATAGAAATGTTAATAAGCTCTTCAATACAACTCAAGTATTTCTCTACAATGCTATTGATTGAATAAGTTTTTAGGGCATTTTGCCTAATTTTATTGTACAGAATATCTATTTCTACATCAGATTTTACAATAAATGTGACTGGATACTTTTGAATTTTGTCAATGTCTAAGAAGTATTTCTTAAAATCTAAAGTTTCAGTAACTTGGAAAAACCTTCCAAGAGGTTTCATTACAAAATCTATTCCTCCATCATTAGCATTTGTTCTACCTGTTTTATATAACTTTAGTTTTTCCTTATTGAGTTGAGTAAGGTCATATCCCCAATAAATTATACTGTCTTGATAATGGTATTTGAGAATAGAGAAACTTATTATTTCAAAAAGCCTTGCATCTACACTTGGAGCTAACAGGCTAATAATAAATTCTTCAACTTCGGTTGAGTTTTGAGTTGCAATTTTTTGTAGCTCTTCACATGATTTGATAAATCTTTGAAAGGCATCTTGCTTAGTTTTAGAATACTCATCAATTATCTCAATAATTGTCTTTGAAATATTGAAGTTCTTTTGTTCAATTTGAATTTTTAGAAGATTCTCATTAATCCAGTAACGGTTAGTTGTCAGATTACGAATAATTGGAATATACTCTGAATTGGGAAAATATTTTTGAAACTCGGCGTTCATTCGATTATTCAAAGCATGATTTTGTAACTTATTGCCAAAAGGTAATTCTCTCTGTCTTGCCAAAAGTTTGTTAAATAATGCACCTTCGTAATCTGTATAACCACCCTTTTCTTGGAATCTATTTGAAATATAATCTTCAACGATTACGTATATCGCATAAAGATTCGCAAAGCTTGAACGTGATTTAGAACCACGATTAGCAGAACGAGTTTTTTCATTGATATACTGAATTAACAGGCTTTTTTCAAAAATCTTATCTGCATTTTCTTGAAACTCTTTTTGTAAAATAGTTTTAATATTCAACGTAAATGTATGTTCCATCTTATTCAAATAAAGTTAATGTCTGTGGCAATTTATTGTCAGTGGAAACATAGTTAGTTTCAAAAGTTCGAGTTTCTTTTTGTAACGACTCGCCTTTGTATTCTTTTGCTAAATTAAGTCGTCTTAAACCTATTTTTATATAATCTTCTTGTAAATCAATTCCAATAGATTTTCTACCTAATTTTTGAGCAACAAAGCAGGTTGTAAACGTGCCAGAGAATGGGTCTAAGACCAAATCTCCTTTATTAGAACTTGCTTTAATAATACGTTCCAACAAAGCAATAGGTTTTTGAGTAGGGTGGTTCTCATATTCATCCATTCTGTAACGAACTCTGGCAAAATCCCAAACATTACCAGGGACTTTTTCGGAATTATAGACCGTAGGAACTGCTTTTCTATAGTCAATTAGCTTTCGTTTAGCTCCTGTTTTAGCTTCAACCAAGATATCTTCAGCATTAAAAGTATAGTTGCTTTTATCTTTGGTGCAAAAAAGTATCGGCTCGTACATTGAACCAAAATATTTTTTGGCTTGGACCCCCGAACTATCATACGACCAAACGATTCTGGATAGAATATGTAACTTTTTTCTCAGGTGGATATCGAAATAAGGCATAAATTGGGTGGAAGTCATTACGTACAAACTTCCATTTGGCTTTAGTTTCTGAATACATAAATCAAGCCATTCATAACACCAACTTAGATAATCATCATCTTTAGCCCATTTATCTAAAGTACCATTAAAGTTTTTTCCGATGTTGTACGGAGGGTCTGCAAAAATTAAATCTATGGAACTATCTTTAATTTGTGTTCGCAATACTTCTAAGGCATCACCAAGTATAATCTGTGATGAGCAATCTAAAGAATTGATATTGCCAAATATTTCCATTTTTTTACTCTTACAATTAATTAATTTAATTCTGCAAATCTACAAAAAAGCAGATGTAATACTTAGAATGAGATGTATCTAAACAAAAAAACAACAGCACTCAATTTAAAACTGAGTGGCTGTTGTTAAGGTGTTGCCAATATGCGGTTACCTGAGCGAAGCCGAAGGCAGCAGAATATTGGCAAAAAAATCCTTATTTATCTTCTGAAGTTGCTTTTTCGATGTTTTCTTTTACTTCACGAGAAGCATCTTTAAACTCACGAATTCCTTTTCCTAATCCACGTGCAAGCTCAGGTAATTTCTTAGCACCGAAAAAGAAAAGAATTACAACTAAAATCAGAATCATTTCTGTACTTCCAAGACCAAACATAATATTATTAATTTAAAGTGTTTTTTAGTCGATAGACCGCAGACTACTGTCCACAGTGTTTTTATTTTGTTTATTCTACTACAAATGTAAAAGTAAATTGGAAATTAAAAAATTAATTTCGTCTTAAACTTTCGACTGGCTGAGTTCGATATTTGATGTAAAAAATAAGGCTTCGATGATTAAAAGATTGATTATCAACTGAATTTTAGTTTATGTCGATTCAATCCTCCTAATTGTCTATTTCTTATTTTTCCACTGGTCAAATTTTACGAGTTCATCGTCAATACTTTTAAAAATAAATACCAATAGAGCCACATCATCGCTCAAGCCAATAAATGGCAAGAAGTCAGGAATGATGTCAATCGGTGATATAAAATATACAAAAGCGGCAATGATTTTAAGTAAATTACCGAGTTCGATTTGGCGATAATCACCCACAGCGTATGCTTTGATAAGCGTACCCATGATTGTGATTTTCTCTCTGATGACATCAAAAATTCCGCCTACGCCCATTTCTTGGGTTTTAGTGAGAGCGGCTTGTAATAATTTCAATAAACTTTTTGCATTTTTTGCGATTCGAGGGGCTTTCCCCAAAGCACTTTTATAAATGGCAGATTCGATTATTTTTGACAGCAAACTTTGTGTTGAACTCGCTTTGGTACTCATTTTATTAGGTTATTGTGCTTTGTAAAAGAAATTTTTGGGTAATTGGTTTCTCGAAGTTCCTGTGCAAAAATAGCTCGCATTGCTGCAATGACTTTCTGAAACATACCATAGAAACGTAAAAACTTATAAAAATTATCCATGAAATATAAAAAATGCAAAAAAAACATTCAAATACATTGTTTTGTATTAGTTTTGTCCAATAAATTTGTTGCCAATTTACAACAAAACCATTTTGCTGATTTTTATACTAAAACTGCTACATGGTAAGTTATAAATTTATCTAAATATTTCTTCAACTTTCATGTCTAATCCATAACCCCAAGGCATGAATTAATTTATAAAAAGTTCCTCCTTTGGGGGTTAGGGGGCTTAAAAAACTATGAAAGTAACAGTAGTAGGTGCAGGTGCGGTTGGTGCAACCACTGCCGACAACATTGCTCGCAAGCAAATCGTAGATGAAGTTGTATTGCTCGATATTAAGCAAGGTGTTGCTGAGGGAAAAGCAATGGACTTGATGCAAACAGCTTCATTAGAGGGCTTCGATACAACTATCATCGGTTCGACAAATGATTATACAAAAACTGCAAAATCTGATGTAGTAGTAATTACTTCAGGTTTACCACGTAAGCCAGGTATGACTCGTGAAGAGTTGATTGGTATCAACGCTGGTATCGTAAGAGATGTAGTTACAAAAATCTTGACTCACTCACCAAAAGCGATTTTATTGATTGTTTCTAACCCAATGGATACAATGACTTACTTGGCGTATCAAGTAGCTCAAGAAATGGGCGTAAACAAAAAACGTATCATTGGTATGGGTGGTTCTTTGGATTCATCACGTTTCCGTTATTATTTATCTCAAGCAACTGGTTTTGCTCAAAGCGATATTCACGGACAAGTAATCGGTGGACACGGCGATACTACAATGATTCCATTGACTCGTTTGGCTACTGTAAACAGTATTCCAGTAAGCCGTTTCTTATCAAAAGAAGTATTGGAGAAAGTTGCTGCTGACACAATGGTTGGTGGTGCTACTCTTACAGGCTTGTTGGGTACTTCGGCTTGGTATGCTCCAGGTATCGCATCATGTGCGGTTGTTGAGGCTATCGTGCGTGACGAGAAAAAAGTAATTCCTTCAAGTGTTTACTTAAATGGTGAGTACGGTCAAAAAGACATCTGTATGGGTGTGCCAGTAGTAATTGGCCGTAACGGTTGGGAGAAAATCATCAACATCCGTTTGAACCAAGAAGAACAAGCTGCGTTTGCAAAATCGGCTGATGCAGTTAGAAATATGAATAATGTATTAGCGACGTTGTAATATTCGATTTATTATTTCGTGAAAAACTCGTGGAAGCTTTGCTTGTACGAGTTTTTTTATGTGCTTAAAGTCGTTAAATGTACTTTTGATGAATCTTAAATTGTTGATTATGAGTGTTTTATAGTATGTGTTTAATTGTGAAAATTATTGGGGTAATCATAGATACAAAATAGAATCTAAAGAAATTAAGGTTCTATTTTATTTATATATTCCTAAAAAAATTGTAGTTTTAAACTGTTGATTATAAAGTATCTATAAAAACATTTGAGAAAGAGATTTACTGTGAAAAGTACTGCTTGAAAGAATGATTTAATAGCTATTTTGCTTTAATCTTTAATAAACGCAACCAAATAACATTCCTAATTCATTAAAATAAGTCTCATGAAAAAACATTACTTCTCGATATGCTTACTGCTTATTGTGATTCAGACGAATGCTCAGTCGCTTACTTCCTTAAAACGAAAGCTCATTCATAGTAATCAAGTCAATAAGCAACTAAAGGCCGAAAATAAAAATCTTCACGAATACCAAAAGAAACTCATCACGATTGTTTCAAACGTTAGAGATTCGTTAAACACTGAGCTTGCCTCCAATAAAAACATGGCTTTGTATGTACAGCGAGTTTCTACCGATAATAAAAAACTGCAAGAAGAAAATATCATTAATTACAGTAAAATACAAAAACTATCGAATGATTTGAGTGCTTCTGAGAGTAAAGGTTTGGAGTTGAATTATGAAAAAGAGATTTTAGCAAATCCCGCAATCAGTCGTATCTATGATGCCCCAATAGATGATGTTAAGTTGAAATATATCGGAAAATTAGGCGATGCTGCTTTGGGCTTTAAGTATGATGAAAAAGATGATAATAGTTATAAAATAACAAAAGCGTTCGATGGTGATACAGAAGCATGGTGGGTATTTGATAAAACCATTGATATCTTATTAGAAATAACGGTTAAGTTTCAACCGCATAAATATGATAAAAACCGCACATTAGCGTATATCTCAACTAATCTCATGGAGAAAGTACGATTCAGTAATAAGCCTTTTGCTCCTCAAAACGACCCAGATAAAGTAGAATTGTATCAAAAGAAGGCTATTCGTTTATTGGAAAGTGGCCTGAAATCAAGCAAATAGATTATTGTAAATAAACGGTCGTGTTGTCGGCCAAGAGTGAAATTAAAACTGCTCAATTACGCTAATAGTGCTACTTATGAAACGATATATATACTTTTTATTATTACTTCCGTCGCTGGTTTTTGCTCAAAATAAATTGAAAGGTAAAGTTACAAGAGCCGAAAACGGAGAACCTTTGGTTGGGGCAGCCGTTGAAATAAAAGGAACAAGCAGAGGAACGATTACTGATTTGAAAGGCCAATACGAGCTTCGAGTACCTAATAATTTAGGCGAACTGAATATTGAAGTTAAATTCATTGGTTTTAAGGATATTCATAAAACAGTTAAGGTTACTGGAGTGAATACTCAATACGATTTTCAGATGGTCAGCAATGATTTGCAATTACCCGATGTGGTAGTTTCGGCTCGTAGGGTAGAGGAGTTTTTGCAAAAAGTACCCGTTGCAGCATCGGTAGTTTCGTCGAGTGATATTGAGCGTCGAAGTGTTTATAGCACCATCGAAGCTCTCAATAACATACCCAATATGATGACCGATTCGTGGGTGGCATCACAACCAACGTTTTCGATTCGAGGATTAGCTTCAAATTTTGATAACGTCGGTTTTGAATCAACAGTTGCTCTTTATATTGATGATGTATATTTTTCTCGTGGGTTTGGTTTTAACTCAACTCTTTTCGACATCGCAAGGGTAGAAGTTCTTCGTGGGCCTCAAGGTACTCTTTTCGGCAAAAACACCGTCGGTGGTGTTGTCAATGTAATTTCTGAAACGCCCGAATTTGCTAATAATGGGCAAGTAGAAGTCAATTTTGGGAACTATGGGTTTGCTCAGTTTCGGGGAAAATACAACACTGAGTTAATCAAGAATAAATTGGCTCTTCGCCTAACTGGGGCATTTACACATCGGAATGGTTATATTACCGACCTCAATTCGGTAAGTAATGGATACAACAAAACTATTTTTGGTGGTGGAAGAGGCTCGCTTTACTACAAACCAAATGACAAAACTCGTGTCACTGCTCGTTTCTATTACGGACAAGATGTAAAAGGAGAAAATACTTTTGTTTATGGTTCAACAGAAGACGGAAACCCTCTTGGAATTCCTGCCGATACTTATAAATCAACTACAAGCGATGTGCCGAATACATTTGAGCGTCAGCAATTTGGTGGTTCGGTAAAAGCTGAGTTTGACTTGAAACAAGGGCGTACGCTTACATCAATTACTGCCTATAATAATTCAGATGATTTTTATTTGGGAGATAACGACCTCACGAAGTTGAGTGTTTCGAGTTGGGGACGTAACCAAAAATTACAAAATTTCAGTCAAGAAATCAGAGTGAGTTCGCCTCGTGACCAAAAGCTTACATATGTAGGAGGCCTTTATTTTCTGAACGAACAAGTGAGTGGCAAAGACACTTTTTCTTTGACAAAAGACTTTTTGCCATTAGCTGAAAAATTGATGGAGAAAAAGTTTGGTCGTTATAATGATTATGTCGAAACGGCTACAACTAATAGTAAAATTTCATCGCAAAGTATTGCCATGTTTTTATCTGGAGGCTATAAGGTAACAAGTAAGCTAACCGCAAACATAGGCCTACGTTTTACGGCCGAAAACAAAAAACTGTCTTATTATCAGCCTTTGACCTATTTTATGGATAAAGGAAAACCTGTGGGTGCAATTGATTATTATGCAGTAGAGTTGGGGTCGAAATCAGACCCTTACGAAACCAGTACGATAGATAACGTACTCTCAGGAGAAGCCAGTTTAAACTATGAGGTAAATCCTTTTGCGATGGCTTATCTGAAATATTCGAGAGGCTTCAAAGGAGCTGGTTTCAATACGAGTGTTTCGGGCGATGAAACAGGTGCAAGTTTAGTTTTTAAACCAGAGTATGTAAATTCGTATGAGTTTGGTTTCAAGTCTAAATTCAACGAACGTACTCGTCTGAATGGAGCTATTTTCTACGTTGATTATAAAAATAAACAAGAAATTCTTGACCAAGGTTATAAAATTGAAGTGGCTAATGCCGCTCGCACAAGTGGATTTGGTGCCGAACTTGAGTTTAATATTATGTATAAAAGACTCCGTTTGGATATTTCGGGTGGGGTAGTTGGTATGCGTTATCGTGAATTTATGTTTGGCGAAGATGATTATTCGGGCAACAAACTATTGAAAGCACCGAATGCTACGTTTTCGGTTGCACCACAATATAATGTTGATTTAGGCGATAAATATAGATTGGTTTTGGGGGCAAACATCAATTATACGGGGAAAGCCTACAACGATATAAGTAATTATGAAGTAATTGCTCGTAAAGCTGCGACTATTGTGAATGCCCGTGCAGGAATTATGCCTAAAAATGGCAAATGGAGTATTGCTTTGTGGGGCAAAAATCTGACTAACACTCGTTATATTCAGCATGGATTTGAGTATGAGTGGGGCAATCAGATTTCGTGGAGCCGCCCAACCTATGTGGGTCTTGAAATGTATCTCAATTTCTTTTGAAATAAATGATGGTTTGATAATAAAAACTGTAGGGTAAAAAGCCTTACAGTTTTTTTATTGTGTTTTGCTCTTCAAGTCGTTTTATTTGACCCGAATTTGCCGTAATTTGCACAAAAATTAAGAAAAAACTATGATGTCTAACTCTGATATTGTTGATACTATCGAACTCACTGCAAAACTACTCGAACTCCACAACGAAGACGAGTTTAGAATAAAAACATATACTAATGCCGCCTATAATTTGGATAAGTATGTAGGCGAATTATCGCAGCTTGATTTTACGCAACTGACTCAAATTCAAGGAGTTGGAAAAATGATGGCGGGTAAAATTTTAGAAATGGTTAGTACAGGTCAGCTCAGAGACTTACAGGATTTACTGACCAAAACTCCCGAAGGTGTTATCGAAATGTTTAAGATTAAAGGCTTGGGAGCAAAGAAAATCAAAGTTTTGTGGAATGAATTGGGCATTGACAACCTCAACGAATTGCAGATTGCTTGCGAAAACGGCAGTATATCGAAAGTAAAAGGTTTTGGTGGAAAAACGCAAGAATCGATTCTTGAATCGTTGAAGTTTATTCAAAGTCAAGCAGGAAAGCTGAGAATGGATAAGGCCGCTATTCTGGCAGAAATCATTTTGGAAGAACTCAAGAAAAGTTTCAATAAAGTAGAAATTTCGGGGCAAATCCGCCGAAAATCAGAAACCGTTGATACATTGACTTTTCTGGCAACTTATACCGATTCTTTACCCGATTTCACGGCCGAAGGTTTTATAAAAGATGAGAAAACTTCTTCTCCGTTTGTGTGGCGTGGGAAGTTTTTGGAAAATAAGATTAATGTTGAAATTCGTTATGTTGCTGAGAATGAATTACTTAACAAACAGTTTGTTTATACAGCCAACGAAAACCATCTGAAACACCGTAACGAAAGTGGCGTTTCACTGCTCAGTGTAGGACTTTCCACAAGTCTGACCGATGGTCTGACTCAAGAATCGGCCGAAACTGCCATTTATGAAAAATTCGGAGTGCCGTACATCATTCCAGAAATGCGTGAGGGCGTGAATGAGTTTGATTGGATAAAGAAAAACAAGAACGAAGATTTAGTAACGTGGGATAGCCTAAAAGGTATTCTGCACAATCACTCTACTTACTCAGATGGTCAACATTCACTCGAACAAATGGCCACTTATTGCAAGGAATTAGGTTTCGAATATTTGGGTATTGCCGACCACTCGCAGTCTGCCACCTATGCCAGTGGTTTGTTGATTACGAAAGTACAACAGCAACACGCCGAAATTGAACAGTTGAATAAAAAGTTATCGGTTGACCGCCCATTCAAGATTTTGAAAGGAATCGAATCTGATATTTTGGGTGATGGCTTGTTGGATTATCCTGATGAAGTTTTGGCGAGTTTTGATTATATCGTTGCATCGGTTCACTCGAACCTTACGATGAATCAAGCTCGTGCAACTGAGCGTTTGGTACGTGCTATCGAAAATCCTTATACGACAATTTTGGGGCATCCAACGGGTCGTTTATTACTTTCTCGACAGGGCTACCCAATTGATTATAAGGAAGTTATTGATTGTTGTGCTGCCAACGGAGTAGTAATAGAAATTAATGCCAGTCCGTACAGACTTGACCTCGATTGGCGTTGGATTGAATATGCCCTTGACCGAAACGTAATGCTAAGTATCAATCCCGATGCTCATGAAATGCAAGGCTACCACGATATGCACTACGGTGTGGCAGCTGCCCGAAAAGGCGGTTTAACCAAAAATATGACCTTCAATGCTTTGAGTTTGGTTGAAATAGAAGAATATTTAGGAAGAAGGAAAAAATAGAAATATAGAGACGTTGAGACGCAGAGCCGTTGCATGCAACGGCTCTACTCTTTATACAACCTTAGGCATAACTGTGTTTTATCAATCTGATGGTTTCGGCAATGTCTTTGGCTGAAACTGGTTCTCCCAGTGCCGTAAATTCCCAACGTGTGCCTACACGTTTGAGTTTCGCCATCAGCATCGAAACGTAGCCTTGATAAGAGTCCTCCGTTGATAAATTGAAAGATGCAAAAATTTGTTGCGGGTTGTGGTGCTTGCCCTCAATGATTCTGATTTTTGCGTACGGAATGGTAGCAAAATCTTGCTGTTTGTATGAATTTAGGTAGAAATAAATACTATCTACATCATTTGAAATTCGCTCAAGATTAATACTAATCACTTCATTGTCTTTATTATCTGCCGACGAATCGCCGATTCGGTCATCACCGCTGTGTCTGATTGTTCCATCTTTCGATTTTAGATTTCCATAATAAACCGTTTCGATTTCGTTCATAAATTTATCGAAAAGCGTCACACTTCCATCTAAATCAACGGCTTCTTGAGTATTCAGTAACCCAAAGAAGCTTTTTTGTTTGATACTTCCCCAGTCGAGGCCAACGGTTATTTCTTTTAGCTCGATTCCATTTTTTTCGAGCGATATTCTTGCGTTTTTTGTTAGATTTATCATTGTGTAAATTTTTTAAGCATACATATCAACCAAACCCTGCAATTCCGCAATCGAGCCTTGCGAGTTGGCCGAAAAATGCCATTCATTACCCGACCTTCTGACCTGTGCAAAGACAACGGCGTTATCAAAGGCATGCGAAATATCTAAATCGTATTTGGTGATTTCTTTTTTAGAATCAACATCAACGATGCGAATGTAGGCGTCTTTGAGTAAGCCAAAATTATGACCACGGTTGACGGCATCATGAATCGAAACACAAATAGCCAGCTCCTGAGCGTTTGGTGAAATAGTTTCGAGGTTTGCCAAAATGATTTCATCGTCATCTTCGGCTGCACCTGTGCGATTATCTCCAGTATGTTGAATAGCTCCATCGGGAGATTTTAGGTTATTATAAAACACAAAATAATCATCGGCAATGAGTTTTTGATTGCCACTTAAAATGAAGACCGAAGCATCAAGGTCGATATTCATGTTTGTTTTTTCCCAACCCAAACCAATCATTACTTTGTTGAGTTTGGTCATTTCTTTGCTGAGGTTAATCGAACCTCCCTTTTTTAAGTTAATAGACATAGCTTTTACTGTTTGAAAAATTCGTTTAATAATTTATTTAAGTCTTGTTTTTGTTCGATTTGCGGTGTTTTCGACTGCATTTCTTTAAACTTTACTTCGATTGTCTCTAAATTGAGTGGCTTTTCGGTTATAGATTTTTGTTCCAGTTGTGCTTTTAATTGCTCAAAATCTGACTGAACATTTAGCTCCGTTTCGATTTCTCGGAACTCTCGATTCAGATTGTTTTTTGCTGAATTCATTGTCGAAATACTCTCAGCTTCGGCTGATAAATGATTGATTCTATCTTCATACTTTTCGAGATTAGCCAATGCACTTGCATTAAGTCCACCGAGCGATTCCGCAATTTGTTTTTGTGCTTTGGCGGTTTCGGCTCGTGCAGCATAAATCTTCTGCTTGGTGGTAGTTTCTTCGAGTTTTAGCTTAAACTCATCTAATTGAGCATTGAGTTGCTCAACCATTTTTTGTGAATTTTTGGCCAAAAGTCCATATTCAACCTCCTTTTTCTCGGCCAATGTTTTTTGTGTCAGTGCTTTTTTTGCTAAATCTTCATTACCGTTTTGCATAGCCAAAGCTGCTTTCTGATACCACGAAATAGCTTCGAGTTTAAATTGTTCATGGTCTTTTTGTAACTTTTTCTGATTGGCCATCGTTACGGCCACAGCTTTCGATAATTTGACGATTGAGGCTTCTAACTCAGCTACAGCCAATTGCATCATTTGCACTGGGTCTTCGATAGAATCGAGTGCCGAATGTGCTTGTGCTTTACTGATATTTAAGATTCTTTTGAGGATAGATGTCCACATAATTTGTTGCGTTTTGTTGCATCAAATGTATGGGAGTTTTGAATGACCGACCAAGTGAGAAATTGATGATTGGGTAAAAATAAGGATGACCCAAGGAAACAATAGTGAGGAACTTTTTTTAGATTTTACAAAAATCAGGTTTGTAGGAACACAGCCAGCAAAGATAAGGGTAGTTGAAAAAAAGAGTAGGTTATCTTAAAGTTCTATTTCTTCAATAATTGCAACATCTCATATTCAATATCATCGGCTGATTGGGGAGAACCGCCGAGTTTTATGTGTCGAATAATACCATTTTTGTCAATAATTAGGTTTGTTGGGAAACCCAAAGCCCCATAAATACCTTGCGTGATTTCGCCCGCATCGGCCATGTGAAAGAAATTAAGCGGCATTTTCTTTAAGTATTCTTGTAATTGTTCTTTAGAATCGAGAGCCAGCGAGAGTAGCACAATTTGGTCTGCTTTGTGTTGTTTTTCGAGTCTGTTTTTTAGATTCTGTAAGCCAGGGTATTCGATTCTGCAACCAGAGCAGTTAATGAACCAACAATTCATTAAGACAACTTTTCCTTTGAGGTCGGATAAGAAAAACTCTTTTCCGCTAATATCTTTATACTTAAAATCGGGTGCAGGTTTGCCAATCCATTTTACTTTATAGGCTTCGTAAGGGTTTTCTTCTTGAGCGAAAGTTTTGAATGATAGTAGGCTGAGTAGGAATAAAATAAGGTATTTTGACATTATTAAATTTATTATTTTTGATAAAAACAAAGCTAATATATGGTAAAAGTATTGTCTATTCAAAATTTCACTGATTCGGTAAGTAGTTTACTTCATTTGAAAGATATTGACAAACGTGCTTTGGTAAATCCTGATGTAATTTTTTCTACTATCCCAGAAAATGATTTTATCATTACTCAAATTCCAGATTGGGAAAGTTTTGAGTTTGGAATAGACTCTTGGGATGAAAATAACTTTTTTGATTTGATGTTCCAAAACATAAAGGATACTCAAATATTATTGCTTACAGATGAAGGCCTAAAAAGACAAATGAGTTTTGCTTTCAACATCAATCATTTTAATGAATTTGTGAGATGGTACGAGGGAGAGTTTGACTGTGCATTTATGCAACCATCTGACTATATTGTTATTATCAATGATTGTGTGAAAGTTTTACATCACGGAGGAGTCATAATAGAGACGTTAAACAAAAAAGCAACGTCATAATTATTAAAGAGGCTAATTCTTAATGATAGAATGATTGTTATTTAAATGTCATATATAAAGATAAAATAAATTTACATATATTTGATTTATAAAACTAATGTACCATGAGTGTTTCTGCCCAAAGTTTAAATGATGTTCAGTTGAATCTATTGAAGCTGTTTAGTAGGAAAATGTCTGAAACTGAACAAGCTGAAATCAATGAAATACTTTTGAAGTATTATGATAATTTGCTTCAAAAAGAAGTACAACATGCCATTAATCATAAAGGATACACAAAAGAAGACTTTGAAAATGTGTTGAATAATAGCCAACGTACTAAATAATGCGGGTAGTTATTGATACAAATTGCTTGATTGCCTCTATCCCAGCTAATGGTGACTATTTTTGGCTTTACTTGGCGTTCAGAAATAAGGAATTTACTTGGGTTGTCAGTACTGAAATTTTGCAAGAGTATGAAGAAAAACTAAGCGAATTTTATAGCCCAGAAACCGCAGATGTAGTCCTAAAAATTCTACTTACCTCGCCAAATACTGAATTAGCTGTTCCATATTTTCGTTTAGGGTTGATTATCAATGACCCAGACGATAATAAATTTTCTGACCTTGCTATTTCTACCAATGCTCATTATTTAGTTTCTAACGATAAACATTTTGACGTTTTCAAGAAAATAGATTTCCCTCCTTTAAACGTGGTAAAGTTGAATGAATTTAAGCAGATTCTTAATAAGTAGGTGATTTACTTCCTCTGTAAAACCTCCTCAATTTGTCTGATTAATTCTTGACCTTCGTCATTGCTGGGGTCGCTTACTTGAGAAACTGCGAAGTTTCCTTTTTTATCAATTAAATAGTAGGCGGGAATGCCCGTAACGCCGTAGTTTTTAGTAATCGTGCTATTTTCATCAGCTCTGAGGTTGATTCCTTTCACATCGTACATTTTTATCGCTTCACGCCATTCTGCATCACTATCGAGTGAAATTTGAATGAAAACTACCTCATCTTGAAATTTTGCTTTTACGATTTCCATAAATTTCATGTCATAAATACACGGCCCGCACCAACTTGCCCAAAAATCGAGATAGACTGTCTTACCAAGAAAATCTTTGAGCGAAACTTCTTTACCATCAATATCTTTTAGCTTGAATGGTTTGGCGGGCGAGCCTTTGGCAAGCGTTTTGGAGAAACTCACCTTTTTAGAAAGATAATTTTTGTAGTCTCGGCTCGTAGCCGTTGCCAGAAAATCATCGACCATTGCCTGTATTTTTGGCGTAATATTTTCAGCCTCAATCATGTTTTTGAGTTTGAAGGCCGTAACTCTTTCTATCAATTGAAAAGAAAAATAAGTACGAGAATACGATGATTTGATGAGGTTAATTTCTTCAAGTTCGGTCAAATCTTTACGTTTTCTGACCGCTGATTTTGCCACAAACAAATCCATGAGGTTCTGAAACATATTGCCGTATTCGAGCGAATGTGCCTGCACAGAGTCGGGGAGTTCTTCTATTTTTAACGAACTCTTTACTTTTTCTTCTGTCCAAGAACCGTACTTGCTTCCCGACAAAAAATTTACTTTGTAGTTTTGCAGCGTACCAATAATATCGGCCTTCCGAGATTGAATGAAGTTGTCGGAAAGATAAGGGGTTTTCTCCAAAAACTCTATTTGTGCCTGTTGTTCATTGTCCAAAAAATCAAAATATTGTTCTTGCGGGGCTTTGCTGAGGGCATCAGCTTCTTTCTCAAAATCTCGTTTTTCTTCAAATTTTTCTCGTTGCTTTACGTAATAGTTGAGTTTATCCGACCCCATTCCCGTAAATTTCAACGACGGCCAAAAGTTTTTTGGAGTAAACTTCATCGAAATGTCATCTTCTGGCTCGATAATCCAATAATGAAAACCTTGGTCGGCGTAATAAAAATCAATGTAGGCTACATGATTGAGGCTTGTGCTAAAACTAAACTGGTTTTTATCGTTGAGTTTGATTTCGTATTCTTCTTCGTCGCCAACCCAGTCTCGGTAAAGCGTAATTAGAACTTTTCTTTCAGTAGGGTTTTGTACTTCGCCTGAGAGTTTGAATACCCCTTGAGCTGAACAAAAATTTGATAAAAGAGCAAACAGAAAAAAGAAGCGAATCATAGCTATTTGATTTATGAAGACTGGCTTTCGTAATAGTTTTTGTGGAAAACGAAAATAGCCAGTGAGAAATTGACTAATGCCATCAAAATTACTGGAATTTTGAACATTATCAATAGTAAGAACAGAATTCCTGCAAAAAACAACCGCTGTAAGTAAGCGTCGTTTGATACATTATCGATATACTGCGTATGATGGTTGAGAAATATCATCGAAAGAATAAAAATAATGAGTTGCAAAGCAAAAAGATAACTCACGCCATCGGGTAGGTTACGCAGCAAAACAATCAATTCGGGAATAAGTAGCAAAGAATAGGTGAGTAAGTAACCCAAAATTCGCTGTTGTGTACTTAGTGGCAGATTACGACTCAATGACAAAAACTGGTTTTCGTAATAGAAAAACTGTTGACAAAAAACGGTGTGTCCTGCCGCTGCAAAGAGTCCACCAAGAGCCAAAAGGCGTTCGTCATAAGTGTCAGTAGGGTAGAGGCCACATACGCCAATGAGCATGAAGCACGTAAAAAGTTTACTTAATAATAATAGTACTGGCTGTTTGGCAAATAAATATCTGATAAAAAAAAGATAAGATGGAGTTTTAAAGCGACTGAGTAAATTTTGAATAGGTTTTGGAGAAGCTCGAACAACATTTGGGTGCTTGAGGCGATATTCGTAAACGATGATTCCTACTAATATAAATATGATATTAAAGCAAATAATGCTTAGTGTGGCTAAGAATTGCTTTTCTTCAATACCGATTTTTATCATCCATAGCGAATACAGAAAAGTTAGTTGAATAAGATTGAATTGCATCAAACCTAAAGCCAGATAGCGTTTGGGTGCTGAAAATAGCCTGATATTATAAAGAAATTCGTTGGATTTAGCCTCAAACATTCTGAGAGCGAAAAGCATGACTTTGGCGGTATGTAAAGCCCAAACCAAGAATGTTAGAGCGAGCATCGAAGGTAGTTTTAACACCAATTTGATAATAGTGATATGCTCGCTTGAACGCAGGAAACCAAAAGTAAACATCATTACGGCAAATATGAATACCGCATTTTGGCGATAATATTCTTTCGTAATCGTCAGACTGAGTATGCGAGAAATGGTCTTCATAATTGCGTAATGGTTTGATTTTGAACCAAATACATATTCTTGATAGCCAATTTCTCAAATCGGAAGTCTTGATGCGAAGAAAGCAGGAAACTAACTCCTTGTTTTTCGGCATATTCTTTTACGAGTTCATAGACAATTTGCACTGAGCGGTTATCAATCGTAATGAGGGGTTCATCGAGCATGATTAAGCTGGGTTTTCCGAGAAATGAACTCAATAATGAGATTTTTTTGAGCATTCCACTCGAATAAGTGCCGATGGCCGATTTCCAGTAAACATCTACTCCCAAAACTTCGGTGAGTTGTTTGAGTTGCGAAGCGTCGGCTTTTTTTGCTTCAGCAATGAAAGTTAATAAATCGTATCCCGACAAATAATCGGGGTAGAGCGGGTCTGCTTCGCTCATGTTTACTTGCATTCGGTAGTCAACTGCATCTTTTCGGATGTCGAGATTATTCCATGAAATTTCGCCATCGAAAGGAATAATTCCTGCTACCGAACGAAAGAAAGTTGATTTTCCTGACCCGTTGATACCCTTGAACCAATGAATTCCTTCGGGGATTTCTAAGTTTTCAACCGCAACTATTGTGTGGTTATTATAGCTTTTTGAAAAGTTTTTTACCTTAAGCATTTTAACGATTGACGATTTTTTCAACGACGATTTACGATTTTTTTTAAATTTCTACATAAGTATTTACATAAACGGTATCGCCATCACAATTTTCTAAATTGTGATGGCGGGATACAATTTAGAAAATTGTTCTACAATATTATTTATTAAAATATTTTAAAAATATAGTTCTACATAATCTTTGAAAAAGAATATTTGGCAAAAATGAGTAAAAACGGTCAAAAAATCGGTTTTTGTACTATTATAAGGAAGTATTGCAAACTGACTCAAAAAAGTGATATTTTGACTGCTATTTAGTCTATTAATTTAATAGGATTATTCAAATTTTCTCTTGAAGTATTCCGAAAAACGTTGTAATATTCTAATATTCTGCTATAATTTTAAAACAACTTTCAGAAATTAACGATTTCTTAATTGACTTGTGTTCAAATACTTACATACATTTGTAACACAAAGGTTTTCGACGGAGATAAATAATTGATATGACTTTTTTTAGTTTTAACTTTTTAAAAATCTTACTCCAATGAAAACACAGACAAAGAAAATTATGAAGAAATCTGCATTAGTATTGGCCCTTGCCGCAGCGATTGTCTCGGTAACAGCCACAGAAGGAATGGCACAAGCGAAATCTGCTTCAGGAACGCCTGCCGCAGGAAAAACAAGTTCAACGGCTACAGTTACAAATTTGAGCGTTCAAGACATGGGGAGTCTTCGCTTTAAGTTAGCTTTTGAAAACCCTTTGCGACAAAAAACGAAAATATATTTACTCGATAAAGAAAACAATGTACTTTTCGATGAGTACACATACGGTAATACTCAATACGTTAGAGCTTTTAACCTTTCTAACTTGACTGACGGTGAATATAGTTTCGTAGTAGAAACAGGTAAAGAAAAATTGAAAAAAGATTTCGCTATCACAACCAAAACTCTTAGAGGAGTTTCTTTAGCGAGCAACAATTAATTTTTCAAAATTCACATTTTTATTAACAAACAGACTTTAAACAATTAAGACAATGAACAAGAACACTAAAAATATCATCAAGGCATTAGCAGTAGTATTCACATTAGCAACTGCTACAACAGAAGGAATGGCTCAAACGAAAGCAGCTGGTAAAGTTGCATCGACTGAAAAAAGCACATTGAGCGTACAAGACTTAGGAAATTTACGTTTCAAATTAGCTTTTGAAAACCCTTCAAAACAAAAAACTAAAATCTCTTTGGTTGACAAAGAAAATAACTTGTTTTTCTACGATTATCCATCAAACGATACTCAATATGTAAAAGCATTTGATTTGTCGAACTTGGTTGATGGCGAATATACTTTCGTAGTAGAATTAGGTACTGAGAAATTGAAAAAAGATTTTGTAATCACTACTCAATCTTTACGTGGAATTGCTTTGGCAGGTGACCGTAAATAATATGGAGAGTTGTCAGCAAAACCCAGACAAACTTCGTCAACACTAAAAACCTTTGTAAATATTAGAGCCGCTGCATTTGCAACGGCTCTAATTTATTATATAGCTACTGGGGCTTTTATAGCTGGATATGGGTCGTAGTCTGAGAGAGTAAAATCTTCAAATTTAAAATCAAAAATGCTTTTTACTTCTGGGTTTAAAGTCATTTTTGGTAGTTTACGTGGTTCACGAGAAAGTTGTTTTTCTACTTGCTCCAAATGGTTTAGATAAATGTGAGTGTCACCACCTGTCCAAATAAACTCATGTGCTTCGAGGCCGCATTCTTGAGCAACCATCATCGTGAAAAGTGCATAAGACGCAATATTGAACGGAACCCCCAAAAATACATCAGCACTGCGTTGGTATAATTGGCAAGAAAGCTTATTATCAGCCACATAGAACTGGAAAAACGCATGGCAAGGCATCAATGCCATTTGCGATAATTCGCCCACATTCCAAGCAGAAACGATGATTCGGCGTGAATCTGGCGATTTTTTTAGTTGATTTAACACATCTTTCAATTGGTCAATCACTTGGCCATTTGGAGCTTCCCAACTACGCCATTGTTTGCCATAAACTGGCCCTAAATCACCGTTTTCGTCGGCCCATTCGTCCCAAATCGAAACGCCATTTTCTTTCAAATAAGCAATATTTGTTTCTCCTTTAATAAACCAAAGTAGCTCATGAATGATAGATTTGGTGTGTACTTTTTTGGTCGTAACGAGCGGAAAACCCTCTTGCAGATTGAACCGCATTTGGTAACCGAATACACTAATAGTACCCGTACCTGTTCGGTCAGTTTTTTTTGTGCCGTTTTCGAGAATATGCTTTAATAAATCGTGGTATTGCTTCATTTTATCGTAATAATCTTGGAGTTTTTTTGCAAAGATAATAGATAAAGATGCTTTTTCCATGCAAAAAACAAAACCCTTCAAATCTTTATGAAATGAAGGGTTTTTGTTTTATTCCTCAAAAAGTTAATTATCACAACTTTTTATCTCTGCCTTGAAAACAGTACCCGCATTTGCTTCAAAACCAGCATTCAGAATGATTGCTTTACCTGCTTGGTAAGTTACGCTTGCAGGTGAAATTACTTTGTTACTGGCATTAATGCTCGCAACTGCTTGTTTGATTTTAGAATCTGTCAAGTTATTTGTAGGGCTTACCAAATTATAGCTATAAGGATGAATCGTAACTTGGCTTATCGCTGGATTACTCACTACTACCTGATTTGAGGATGATATTCTTATCAAATACTTAGTTCCTTCGAGTGTACTTTGTGGAATTGCACAACTCAGAGTGCCAACACCGTTGGTTGTTCCTATCAAGACTGGAGTAGCAAAACTACCCGAAGAATCAGATAACTCTACTCGAAATTCATTACCGATATTGAATGTTCCAGAAATGTTAAAACTTACATCAACAGAACTACCTGCACAAATGGCAGTTTTTGAAAGTGTTGGAGCATTGATAGTTGCTAAATTACCCACAACAGTAAATCTTATAACTTTTGGTCCGTATGTAATACCTCCTCCTTTATTGTCTTGAGCGTAGCCCGTTATAGTCAAGGTATAATTACCCGGTTTGAAGTGTCTCCCCCAAATATCTGTACCTATATTATCAAACAACGCATTAGGGGATACATTTTGGAGGATATTCCAATTCAGTTCTGGTCCTTGTATATTCATCTCAAAACTCTCAATAGTTACCGACGAACATAATGAAGGTGTAACCAAAACCGAAACCTGTTCTGGAATTTGGTTGATAGTCATACCATCAGTCAGATTGAACAATGGTAGGTGTGGATTTCCTGCTTTTACATACCAATAATCAACTATTCGATTTAGGTCGCATGGGTCAACGCCACTGACCACAACATTTGTCGTTGCTACTGTCGAACAACCATTTACTCCTACTACAGTGAGGGTATAAATACCTCCATTAGCTGAAAGAATATTTGTTATAATTGGTGTGCTTAGTGTACTACTGAAATTATTTGGGCCAGTCCAACTGTAAGTTCCACCTCCATTCCCAATTAAGCTAATACTTTGCCCAACAGTGTAAGGTCCAGTATTGATGGCAGTAATATTTGGTAGTGCTTTGATTTCTAAACTCGTAGCCGAACTTGGGTTAGATTCGCAGCCGTTCAGAACACATTTAGCTGAAATGGAATACGTCCCGACTGCCGAAATTGTCAAACTTGTGCTTGCTGAATTATTCGACCAAAGAATAGTTCCAATGGTACAATTGGCTGTTAAAGTCAGCGTATTTGGCGAGCAAACTACCGTATTAGTTGGTGGTGTAATAGTCGGCACTGTTGGTTTATCTTTGATTTCTAAACTCGTAGCCGAACTTAGGTCAGATTCACAGCCGTTCAAAACACATTTAGCTGAAATGGAATATGTCCCGACTGCCGAAATTGTCAAACTTGTGCTTGTTGAATTATTCGACCAAAGAATAGTTCCAGTGGTACAATTGGCTGTTAAAGTCAGCGAATTTGGCGAGCAAACTACCGTATTAGTTGGTGGTGTAATAGTCGGCACTGTTGGTTTATCTTTGATTTCTAAACTCGTAGCCGAACTTGGGTCAGATTCACAGCCGTTCAGAACACATTTAGCTGAAATTGAATATGTCCCGACTGCCGAAATTGTCAAACTTGTGCTTGTTGAATTATTCGACCAAAGAATAGTGCCAGTAGAGCAATTGGCTGTCAAAGT
>NZ_BMKK01000018.1 GCF_014644295.1 Emticicia aquatilis | reverse complement strand
TTGACATAATTTGTCTTTAATTCCATAACGATGTTTTTTTTGTGTATCGCTATTTCAGGACAAGACATCATTAGTTTTAACGTCGGTAAAGCTTAAGTTTTACCGACGTTTTATTTTTAATGAATGAACAACGACAAGCAAATACAAACATTCAATACCGAACAATTTGTGGACAGGTTTATGGAGCCTGACCTAAAAATGCAAGAAATAATCAGACAAGATTATGGGCGTTTTTTCATTGTTCGGGTCGAAGAAATGTTGCGTTTGTCTAAGCTGCCGATTCCACCTACCCGTGCCACAACTCACACGTTAATTTTTCTGACAAGTGGCATCGCTACCATGAAAATAGGCTTTCACCAAGTAGAAATCTATGCCGATGAATGTTTGGTCGTACCCGCAGGACAAGTCTTTTGCTACGAAAAATATGAAGTAAACACGGGCTTTATCTGCAATTTTGATGATAATTTTTTAGTAGGAAAAATCGGCAACAAAGATTTATTAAAAGATTTCGATTTCTTGAATATTTGGGCAAATCCAATCATCAAACCCACCAAAGTAATTGCCAAATATTTGGCTCATACATTTCAGCGAATACTTGATGAATATGCTATCAATGGCATAAAGAATCAGAATATTATTACCTCAAATTTTATTGCGGCCCTATGTGACCTTGGGTATTCATACGAGCCTAACTCAAATACAACGAGCAAAACTTCGATTCTTCTTGCCAATAAATTCAAAGAATTACTTCACAAACAAATCAAAACACATCATTTAGTAAGCGATTACGCAGCCTTGCTCAATGTAAGCCCTAATCATTTGAATAAAGTGATTAAAGATGTTACACTGAAATCGCCATCACGATGGATTGATGAAGCCATCGTGACCGAAGCAAAGGTTTTATTACTCCAAACCAACAATGCCATCAGCGAAGTAGCTGCCGAAATTGGTATTTTCGACCAATCTTATTTTAGTCGGCTTTTCAAAAAACATGAGAGCATAAGTCCGTTAGCTTTTAGAAAAATGATTGAAAAGTCCTAAAACTTGATTTACTCGTCCTAACTATTCCACCAATACGATACCGAACTTTGTAACATCAAAATTAATAAAAAAGTATGTTTTCAAGTTCAATTTTCCTCGTATCGCTCCATTCGATACTCCGTTGGCTCGTGCTGGCCAGTTTGATTTTAGCTATTTTTAGGGCGTATCGTGGTTTTACAAAAAACACGATTTTTACAAAAATCGATAATTCAATTAGACATTGGACGGCAACCATAGCACACGCCCAGTTAGTCGTCGGTATGACGCTTTATATTCAGAACCCAGTCATCAAATATTTTTGGGCAAATTTCAAAGAAATGAGCCAACAATTAGACGTTCTTTTCTTCGGAATCATCCACATTTTCTTGATGTTGGTAGCCATTATTTTGCTTACAATTGGCTCAGCAATGGCCAAACGTAAAGCAAATGATAAAGAGAAGTTTAGAACTATGCTTCTATGGTTTTCGTTGGCATTATTTATCATTTCCATAGCCATTCCATGGCCTTTTTCACCACTTGCTAATCGTCCTTATATCCGAACATTCTGATTATGAACAAATATTTTTCTACCAATATCGGTCGCCTTCGTATCATTGGATTTTTTGAAGGAATCTCGTTACTGATTCTGATTTTTATCGCTATGCCCATGAAATACCTATATGGAAATCCCGCACTCGTAAAAATTGTGGGTCAGCTTCATGGTATTCTGTTTTTGCTCTTTGTTTTCAATACGCTAAGTGTGGGCGTAGAACAAAAATGGCGTTTCAAAGACACAACTTGGAAAGTGCTGTTGGCGTGCGTTGTGCCTTTCGGTACATTTTATATTGATAGTAAGATTTTGAGTAAAATACCAATGGAAGAAAAATAATGGTACTTGTTTTCAGAATATCAGTTAGCTCGAAGCGAAAAATTAGGCAGATAAAACCGTTACTCGACCAAACTTTGAGTTATGCCAAATGGAATTTCGACCTCGAAGATTGTGATAAGATTTTGAGAGTAGAAACCACCGAAAATATTGCTTTAAAAGTAGTTTCTACCCTGACAAAAAATGGTTTTGAGTGCAAAGAATTAGATTAATGGCTTATGATTTCAACTACCGCTTTGCATTTATCAAAATCAGCTTCATAAATTTCGTATTCGTTGGTAAGTGCTGCACTTGCCATGCTCACATCTGGTTTGCGGAAAATCATTTTGCTTTCTTGGATTCCCTTGCCTGTCATGTGTAAGGCATGAATACCGATATTTAGAAACTGTTGAGCATTTTGAGCCGAAACGCCACTTCCAGCCATTATTTCGATGCGATTTTGAGATTTTTCTACTAAAGTTTTCAGTAAATCAATTCCTTCGATGGCAATGTTTTTTTGTCCAGAAGTAAGGATTCGTTCGCAACCGCAATCAATAATCTCTTCTAAGGCCTGAATGGGGTCGTTGGCTACATCAAAGGCTCGGTGAAAAGTAACTTTAAGCGGAGCGGCTAAATTTACGAGTTCGGTGGTACGTTTTTTATCAACACTACCATCGGGGTTCAGAATTCCGAAAACTACGCCATCAGCACCCAGATTTTTGGCGGTCTGAATATCGGCTTTCATTACCTCAAATTCAGCATCAGAATAGCAAAATTCTCCACCACGAGGGCGAATCATGACGTATAATTTGATAGTCAGATGCTGACGAGCTAAACTTATCAAACCAGCAGAGGGTGTTGTGCCACCTTCAAACATTCCACCACACAATTCAACACGACCAGCACCTGCTTTTTGAGCAGTCAGGCAAGATTCTAAAGAAAAACTACAAATTTCGAGCATTCGGTAAGATTAAAAAGATTAATTAGGATTCATAGAAACGTCCAAACTGGACATTCTATTTCAAATTCCCTCAAGAAACGGCAAATTCAACAGCCGCTTTTGAATGAATTTGAGTAGTATCAAAAACAGGCACCGCAACATCTGCTTGGCTGATTATCATCGGAATTTCGGTACATCCAAGTATAATACCCTCTGCCCCTTCTTCTATTAATTGGTTGATAATCTTGATGTAAGCAACTTTGGTTTCAGGCTTTATTATTCCTTTACCGAGTTCATCTCTGAGGGTTTGTTGAATAAAATCTCGTGTTTCTTGGGGTTCTGGAAGAATAAAATCAATGTTATTTTCACGAAGTTTATTTTTGTAGAAATCCATTTCCATTGTAAACTTAGTGCCGAGCAAACCTACCTTTTTAAGTCCTTGTCGGTTAATTTCATTGGCTGTAACAGTAGCAATATGAATAATGGGTAATTGCACTTGTTGTTCCACTCTTTCAGCAACGGCATGAGCCGTATTTGCACACAAAACAATGGCTTCTGCTCCTGCTTTCTTTAGGTTCTCGCAGGCATCAGCAATTAATTTGAACGTAGTGTCCCAATTTCCTGCAACATTATTTCTTTGAAAATCATCAAAGTTGAGCGAGTAAATGATACATTCTGCAAAATTAAAACCACCCAGTTTTTCGTTAATACCTTCGTTGATAAACCTGTAGTAATCAAGTGTTGACACCCAACTGATGCCTCCCACAAGTCCGAGTTTCTTCATAAAGTTATGCAGTTAATTCACGGAAAACATCTTCAATACCTTTTCCCCCTTGTTTAAGTTCGGAAAGCGTGCCATTCGCCACGATTTTCCCTCTATTGATAATTACCACACGGTCGCAGATAGCTTCTACTTCCTGCATGATGTGTGTACTAAAAATAACAGTTTTATTTCGACCAACTGATTTTATCAATTCTCTGATTTCCACCAACTGATTCGGGTCAAGGCCTGTGGTTGGCTCATCCAAAATCAGCACATCGGGGTTATGAATCAAAGCTTGGGCAAGTCCCACACGCTGGCGATAACCTTTCGATAACTGGCCGATTTTCTTGTGTTTTTCTAAGCCCAAACCTACCATTTCGATGGTTTCGGCTACTTTTATTTGTAAGGTTTTGCCCTTTAAACCATAAAGCGAACCCGCAAATTCGAGAAACTCACGCACATACATATCCAAGTACAAAGGATTATGCTCAGGCAAATATCCAATACTACTTTTGACCTGCATCGGCAACGTTTTCACATCAAAACCATTTACTTCGGCCGAGCCATCGGTGGCGGGTAAATAGCCAGTCAAGATTTTCATTGTTGTTGATTTTCCTGCACCATTGGGGCCAAGAAAACCTACAATTTCGCCTTTGGCAACTTCAAAAGATATATCATCAACGGCACGTTGAGTACCATAAACTTTGCTTAGATTTTGGATTTTTATTGACATTTTAGTCGATAGACCATTGACCATGGTCGATAGTTTTGTAATTATTTGCAACTATAACGCAAAAATAGGTTTTCTGATGAAAACTTTTCTTAAAAAATAGTCTTAATGATGGTTTTTGGCTAAATTTGATTGATTCAACCTTCTATCTAACATGAAAAAACTCCTCTTTTTGGGCTTATTCCTAAGCCTAACATTTGTATTTGCTCAAGAAAAACCCGTCAGAATGGGCATTGCGGGCATGACGCACGACCACGTTTATCAGATTTTGAATAATCCCAACCGTGCGGGTGTAGAAATCATTGGTTTTGCCGAGCCAAATAAAGAATTGGCTCTAAGATTATTGAAAAAATATAATCTACCCGAAAGCCTTTGGTACGCCAGCCTCGACGAAATGCTCGAAAAAGCCAAGCCCGAAGCCATTTGTGATTTCAGAAGCATCATCGAGCATCTCGAAACTGTGCAGAAATGTGCCCCAAAAGGCGTTCACGTCATGGTTGAAAAACCTTTGGCGGTGAATTTTTCTCATGCTACACAAATGGCAGCCTTAGCAAAAAAGCACAATATTCAACTCTTGACTAATTACGAAACCACGTGGTATGCGAGTAACCATCAAGCCTACGAAATGATTCATGCCGAAAATACTATTGGCGATATTAGAAAAGTAGTAATTCATGACGGACACCGTGGGCCGAAAGAAATTGGTGTGAGCAAAGAGTTTTTGAGTTGGTTAACTGACCCCGTGAAAAATGGCGGTGGTGCAATCATTGATTTTGGTTGCTATGGAGCAGATATTATGGCGTGGTTGATGAAAGGCGAACGACCAACTTCGGTAACGGCCATTACGCAGACTATCAAGCCAGAAATTTATCCAAACGTTGATGATGAAGCAACTATCGTAGTAACTTATCCAAAAGCACAAGGTATTTTTCAGGGCTCGTGGAATTGGCCTTTTGATAGAAAAGATATTGAAGTTTATGGCAAAACAGGCTATATTTTTGCTGATAAATCGGCACAGATGACTGTCAGAAAAGGAGATAGAAATGCTTTGCCCGAAGAGAAAATTGCGGTAAAGCCACTTGAAAGTCCCATGAATGATGCGTTTACTTATTTTGCGGCAGTAGCACGAGGTAAAGTAAAGTCAGAAAATGATTTAGGGTCGCTGAAAATCAATATGGTGGCAATGGAGATTTTAGATGCTGCCGTGAAATCTTCAAAAACTGGGAAGACGGTTGTGTTGAAGTAAGTATGAAGCATTTATGATTAAATTTCTGTCATGCTGTAAGCATCCGTTAACGTTGAACTTGTAACACAATAACAGATGCTTTCAGCATGACAATAACAATTAAAAAAAACTGGTATTTTCTATAAAAAGAAAGCCCATCGTTTCCGATGGGCTTTCTAAAATATCTTATTTCAAGAATTACGCTTTTGCTTCTTCGGTAGCAGCGTCCACTGCGGCAACTTCCTCAGTAGTTTCTTCTGAAGCAGGAACAAAAAGTTCTGGCATTGTAGCCGAAAGAATATTATACCAATTTACGATTTTCTTGATGTCGGAAGCATACACACGCTCACGGTCAAAATCAGGCATAACAGTAGCAAATAAATCAAATATTTGATTGTTTGATGCTGTTTTGAAATCAAACTCTACTTTTTCGCCATGAAGTTCACGAGTTTTCAAGAAAATATCTCCCAGTGGAGTTGATTTGTTTGGGTCTTCTGTATAAATCGAAATGTCTTTCAAAACCGATACACGGGCATTTGAACTAACCATTTCTTTTTGTTTTTTCTCGTCAAGTGTTTCAACGATTACGCCACCACGCCCTGGCTTCAAAATTCTATACAAACCACTTTTTCCAGAAATGTGGGCAATATCTCTTAATAATTCCATTTGAAAAATATATTGTTTTTTATTTAGTCTATGGTCAATAGACGATAGACGACAATTTTAAATAATTTTATATCAAAGTTTTTAGACCTACGAAATAACGCTGCAAAAGTACAAATTATTTCGTAAAAGACAGATTCAACTCTTCGATTGCTTTCAATAATTCCTCACGGCCAGTTCGTCGCTCCGAAGAAGTGATAAAATATTGCGGAACTTTCGTCCAACTTAAAAGCATCGTTTTCTTAAATGACTCAACATTTTGTTCGGCGGTTACACTTCCAACTTTATCAGCTTTCGTAAAAATCAGATAAAACGGCACATCTTTTTCCCCCAAAAAGTCAAGAAACTCTAAGTCAACTCTTTGTGGCTCATGGCGAATATCAATCAATACAAAAACACACATAAGGTTTTCACGATTGACCAAATAATTTCCAATCATTTCGCCCCATTTGTCTCGCTCGCCTTTTGGTGCTTTGGCAAAACCGTAGCCAGGTAAATCGACAATGTACCATTTTTTGTTTACTTCAAAATGGTTGATTAATTGTGTTTTTCCAGGGGTTTGAGAGGTTTTTGCTAAGTTTTTATTGCCCACCAACATATTTATCAACGACGATTTACCTACGTTTGAACGGCCAATAAAGGCATATTCTGGTTTTTCGGGTGGCGGACATTTGCGATAATCTGCCGCACTCGTGACAAATTTTGCTTCTATTAATTTTGTATTTTTCATATTGCTAACGTATCACCTTTTATTTCTTGTTCTCGCTCTGTGACAAGGTTGTACGCAACTCCGATAGAAACTTGTCCTACGAAAGTCAAAAAGGAGAAAGAATTTCGTACAAAGGTACTAATTTCTTTCTCCTTTTGATGATAAAGTTTGATTTAGGCTTTAGTTAAATGCCTTTTCAGCATTATTTTATTTCCAATTCAAAAGGCATTCTTGCCTGAACTTTATCCATGCTTTGAAGATTTTTCAACTGCTTAGCATACGGTGCGAAATCGCCTAAATATGCTTTTAATTTTGCGTCTTCTTGGTCATTACCAAATTTCTCTAATATGGTTTCAACGCTCGATTTTTTAATTGGTAAATATTTTACACGGTAGTCGCCATCTTTTAATTTAGCTTTCTTAGCTGCAATTCTGATAGCATCATCTACACCACCCAAAACATCAACCAACCCGTTTGCTTTGGCTTGAGTACCCGTCCAGACTCTACCGCTGGCAATACTTTTAAGTTTTTCAATACTCATGTGGCGGCCTTTGGCAGCTTTAGATGTAAAGCTTTCATAGCCTTTATTTACACCATTCTGAATCATGTTTTTCTCAGCATCGGTCATTGTACGAGTTGCCGATGGGAAGTTGGCATATTTGTGTGAATTTACACCATCAAATGTAACTCCGAGTTTTTCGTTCATGAGTTTTTCTACGTTGAACAATACTCCAAAAATACCAATTGAGCCTGTCAAGGTTGTTGGTTGAGCCACAATCGTATCGCAACCCATAGCCATATAATAGCCACCCGAAGCGGCGTAGTCTCCCATTGATGCAATAACTGGCTTTACTTTCTTGGTCAATTCAACTTCTCTCCACATTACATCAGAGGCTAAGGCACTTCCACCACCCGAATTGATACGCAATACAATAGCTTTGATTTTTGAATCCTTGCGAGCTTTTTGTAATTCTTTTACGATGGTTTCCGAACCAATTGTTCCGTCTTGACTTTCGCCCGAAAGAATATCACCTTCACCCACAATTACCGCAATTCGATTTGAGTTACTGCCCTCTTCTACCAATTTATCGGCTTTCAAATATTTATTTAAGCCAATGTATTCGATTTTTTTATCGGCACTGAAACCTAATTCGTGGCGAAGAGCAGTCTCGAATTCATCCCAATAACCAGTATTTGTAATCAACTTATATTTTACGGCATCGGTTGGTTCTTGAATCAAGGCATTATTCAGAATATTATTTAATTCTTCCATCGGAATTTTGCGAGAAGCCGCAATATCTCCGTAAAAACTGTTAGCGATGTCAGAAATAAACGATTGTGTTTGCTCACGGTTGGCATCGCTCATTTTTGTCAAGAAGAATGGCTCAACGGCACTTTTATATTCACCGACTCTGAAAATTTCGGGTTTTACACCGATTTTCTCAAATAAGCCTTTCATGAACGAATAATTGGCACTCAAACCATTGAAATCTAAGCCACCAGCAGGTGTTAAATAACTTTTATCGGCCACCGAACAAAGGTAAATTGAGCCTTCGGTCATGGTTTCGCCATAAGAATAGATAAACTTTTTCGATTTTTTAAAATCTAATAAATATTCTCTCACCTCTTTCAAAGTTGCCATTCCAGCCATTGGATTTTCGGCTTTGAGATAAATCCCTTTTATATTTGGGTCGATTTTAGCATTTGCCAATGCTTCTTTGATTTGTGGTAAACTCACTTGACCTGGGCTATTTCCACCCGATAGAATTTCGGTGAAAGGGTCTTCTTCAGCTGCATTCTCTCTGATAACTTGGTTTAAATCAAGTTTAAGAACCGAGTTAGACGCAACTTCGGTTTTAGTTTCCGAACTCGACATTAAACTTCCGATTCCTATCAACACAAAAAAACTCAAAATTGTGAACAGGAAAATCCCGACAATAGTAGCGAAAACATACTTCAAAAATTGTAACATAATACGGCTTATAGTTTAGTTCTTTTTTTCTGACTACAAAAATATATGTATATACAGAAATTTATCTTAGTTTTTGATAGATGGGGATTTTTATGTGTGATGTATGATATATGATGTATTAAAGATTGTGTTGTCATTTACGACGTAGAGACAAGGCATGCCGAGCGACGGTCGCCTTGTCTCTATCAATTTATCTATCAAACCACACCAATGCCTAATAAATTATACCTTTTTCAAGGCATCGGCAATCTTACGGTCGTTTGATAAACGAGGAACTTTATTTTGTCCGCCAAGTTTTCCTTGCGAACGCATATAGTCGATGAAGGCATTTTTTTGCAATGGTGTAATAACCAATTTCCGCAGAATGCTACCCGTAATTAAGTCATCGTAATAGACATTTAGTTGGGTCATCTTTTGGTCTAAATCATTGTTGAACTGCTCCACATTTTTGGGCGGAACAGCAAACTCAATGAGCCATTCGTGGTAAGGCAATCCTTCATTGGGTGTAACCATCGGGGCAACCGTAAATTCTACAATCTCAACTTCGGGTTGACGTTCACAAGCATATTTCATGGCTTTTTCTACCTCTTCGCCAATGACGTGTTCGCCGAAAGCCGAAATGTAATGCTTGATTCTTCCTGAAACAATCACACGATAAGGGTCGAGCGAAACAAACTTTACAGTATCGCCAATCGAATAGCCCCAAAGTCCAGCATTATTATTGATAACGAGTGCATAATTTTTGCCCAATTCGACTTGTTCGATGCTCAAACGAGTCGGGTTTTCGTTGAAAAACTCTTCGGCAGGAATAAATTCGTAGAAAATACCAGTATCAAGGAGTAGCAACATTCCTTCGTTGTTTTGCTTATCTTGGTAAGCAAAGAAGCCTTCAGACGCAGGAAAAAACTCAATAGAGTCAACTTTTTTGCCTATGGATTCAAAAAGTTTTGCTCGGTAAGGCTCGAAGTTTACGCCACCGTAAACAAATAAGTCAAATTCGGGAAAAACATCTTTTATTTTCTTGCCCGTGCGAGCCTGAATTCTATCAAAATACATTTGCACCCACGGCGGAATTCCCGAAATCAAACTCATGGGTTGATTGATGGTTTCATCAATGATTTTTTCGAGTTTGGTTTCCCAATCTTCAATACAGTTTGTTTCGTAAGATGGTAAGCGATTCGCTTGCAAATAGGCAGGAACATGATGCGTAGAAATGCCCGAAAGTCGGCCAGTTTTGATGCCAGCTTTTTCGGTCATTTCGGGGCTTCCTGACAAAAAGATGAGTTTATTGTCTAAAAACTTCGATTTACCTGTTTCGTTTACATAATTGAGTAAGGCATTTCGAGCCGAATCAATGTGATTATGAATCGAATCCTTTGAGATAGGAATATATTTTGTACCTGAAGTCGTACCCGAAGTTTTGGCAAAATAAAGTGGTTTTCCTGCCCAAAGAATATTTTCTTCGCCCTCAACTACTCGGTTTACATAAGGTTTTAGGTCTTCGTAGTCACGGATAGGAACAGCCTGCTTGAAGTCATCGTAAGAGCGAATATCATTGAAATGATGGTCACGACCGAAAACCGTCTGAGCAGCTTGGCTTACCAACTTTTGTCGCCACTCGGCCTGTACTTCTGCCGAGCGAGCCATCCACTTTTTCTGCTGTGCAACCACATAAGCTGCTATGGGTTTACTGAGTATCGAACGAACTCCCATTTTTAATGATTTATATTTCAGTTCTTTGGTTAGATAATTTGCAACGAGGCAAAGATAATAGTTTTTTTTGTTTCGCTATTTATTGAGGGTTTTGGTGAGCCAAAAACTCATAATATTACGAAAACAAGTATTTTTTGAACTATATCAACAAAAGTAGTTTTTCGAGTTAAATACCTGATTTTATGAGTAAATATGCTCAAAACACAAGTTTTTTATTGAAAAAGCGACACATTACCCTTGAAAGCTAACTAATAGCGATTATACTTTTCTCTTTTTCAATACTTTTTCAACTTTTTAGAAATATTTTGTAAATAATAGTTGTAAATTTGCGGACAATTTAAAAAAAATTAACCCATAAAGCTCAAAATGGCTGGACTGTTTAACTTCCTCACGAGTGACATCGCGATTGACTTGGGTACGGCAAATACCCTCATTATCTACAAAGACCAAATCGTTGTAGATGAACCTTCTATTATTGCTTTAGACAAAATTACTGGAAAAGTGTTGGCGATAGGTCATAAAGCAATGCAAATGCACGAAAAAACCAATGAAAATATAAAAACTATTCGTCCACTCAAAGATGGTGTAATTGCCGACTTTACTGCCGCTGAATTAATGATTCGTGGTATGATTAAGATGATTGAGACGGGTCGTAGTTGGTTTTTCTCGCCTTCTCACCGCATGGTTATCTGTATTCCATCAGGTATCACCGAGGTTGAGAAACGTGCCGTAAAAGATTCAGCCGAACACGCTGGTGCGAAAGAAGTTTACATGGTACACGAGCCAATCGCTGCGGCTATCGGTATCGGTATCGACATTGAGCAACCAAACGGTTCGATGATTGCTGACATCGGTGGTGGTACAACTGAGATTGCGGTTATTGCTCTTTCGGGTATCGTTTGCGAGGCTTCGGTACGTATTGCGGGTGATTTATTTACGAGAGATATTGTTGATTATATGCGTCGTGAGCATAACTTGCTTATTGGCGAGCGTTCGGCCGAGTTTATCAAGATTCAGGTTGGTGCGGCTTTACCAGATTTGGATAATCCACCTGCTGACATCGAAATTCGTGGTCGTGACTTAATGACTGGTATTCCGAAAGAAATCAAGGTAACATACAGCGAGATTGCTTACGCTCTTGATAAATCAATTTCAAAAATTGAGGAAGCAATTATGCGTGCATTGGAGATGTCGCCACCAGAACTTTCGGCCGACATTTACGAAAACGGTATTTATTTGACAGGTGGTGGAGCATTGCTTCATGGCTTAGATAAGCGTTTGGCTATTAAAACAAAACTTCCGATTCACGTAGCTGACGACCCACTTCGTGCGGTTGTGCGTGGAACTGGCGAGATTTTGAAAAATATAGAAAAATATAGAGCAGTTATAGTTCAGTAATTCACTAATTCTGAATTCTGAGTGCTGAGTTCTGAGTAATTAAATCTATCACTCAGATTCTTCTAAGTATAAATTCCACAAAGCAGTTGAATGTATAAACCATTCAACTGCTTTCACTTTAATTGTGATTACAACTTAGTTTTAACAACTCAGAACTCAGAACCCAGAACTCAGAACTTAAAAACATGTCGCAACTCTTCCGACTTATATTTCGCATACGAAATTTTCTTTTGTTTGCTATTCTCGAACTCGTCAGTTTTTGGTTGCTCGTGAAGAACAATCACTACTGGGATGTTTCGTTTTTTAATACTTCCAACTACTACGCAGCCAAGACCCTCGAAAGCTCGAATTATGTAAAAAACTACATGAATCTTGGTAACGTAAACGACCAATTGATTGCCGAAAATGC
The DNA here is from genome assembly GCF_014644295.1 of Emticicia aquatilis. Taxonomy (GTDB): domain Bacteria; phylum Bacteroidota; class Bacteroidia; order Cytophagales; family Spirosomataceae; genus Emticicia; species Emticicia aquatilis. The sequence continues at coordinate 49,621 of NZ_BMKK01000018.1, read as the reverse complement.
TCAACTCAAAAAAGCAGTGTCGGCCATGCAATCGTTTAAGCCAAGAGAAGGAGATTACTATAAAGTTGATTCGGCCTTTGCTCGTCGTTTTGAGTTTAAAGTAGCGAAAGTTGTTAATAACACAGTTGGTTTATCGAAAAACTACCTAACGATTGATAAAGGAACGCTCGATGGCATTGAGCCTGGAATGGGCGTAATTTGCCCACAAGGAGTTGTCGGAACGGTGATGCAATGCTCTGAGCATTTCTCTCGTGTATATTCGATTCTACACTCAGAGTCGAAAGTTTCGTCGGAAATCAAAAACTTGACGCTTCGTACTAAAAACGATAAAGCCTTGGGTATTGCCGAGTGGGGTGGTCTGAATCCGAAAATCATTAATTTGAATACGATTGACCGCTTTAAGCCAATCAAACAAGGCGACTCGGTGGTTACTTCTGAGCAAAACGTAATTTATCCGTCAGGAACAATGATTGGTAAAATTCGTAAGCTGAGTGCCAAGCAAGACCAAGCGTTTTTTGATATTGAAGTGGAGTTGGCAACTGACTTCCGCAATTTATCTTATGTTTACATCGTAAACAATAAGCTGAAAAAAGAACAAGATTTATTAGAGCAATCAACCACCGAAGAAAAGAAATGAATTCTCAAACGGTCATAAAATTAGTCCTTACATTCGTCATCTACTTAGTGCTACAAATTGTGGTTCTCCGCAATTTTGTATTCTTCGATGTGGCGTTTTGCTTTGTTTATATTGCGTGTATTTTACTCTTACCTGACGAAGTTGACCCAATTTGGGTGATTTTGATAAGTTTTCTGATAGGTTTGTTGGTCGATATTTTCTATAATACCGCAGGTGTTCACGCCTCTGCCAGTGTAATGATTGGGTATTTGAGAGGCTATATCATTAAGTTTTTATTCCCTACCAAAGGCGTTGAAAATGAAATCACGATTTCGTTGAAAGATATGGGTGGCGAGCGTTTTGTAAGATACGTGGCTATACTTACAATAATTCACCACTCAATGTTGTTTTTTGTAGAAGCAGGCGGTTTTCAGTTTTTCTTGATTACGGTTCTGAAAATTATTTGCAGCGTTATTTTTACTACGTTTTTGATTATCATTTTGCAATATGTGCGTGGAAATTAAGTTTCCATGCACAATTTTTCTACACTACTTAATTTACAACATCACCTATTATTTTTCGACACGATTTGACAGATTTTAGTTTCTGTCCTACTTAAATTATAGCCTTTTTACTTCGTTTGTTTGATTCGGATTTGTGAGATATTATGATGAAATTGACTAAAAGCTTTCCTTTCAGTAGTTACTACTATATTGTTGTTTGTTTACTCGCTACAAGTGTTTTTTCGTGTCAGAATGTTGGCTCAAGTAAGAGCGAGAAAAAAGTGGATAGTGCTGCTTTAAAAAAAGAAGAAGCTCGTATCAGAAAAGAAATTAATGCTGATAAAAAAGCAGCTTTGATTGAACAAGTTATTCAGCAAAAATTAACTCAGGGTTTCAATGGAAACGTTTTGGTTGCTCAAAAAGGAGTAATTGTGTATCAAAATGCTTTTGGTTTTGCCAATGACTCGGTTAAGAATAATCTTCAATCGAAGTTTCAGCTCGCTTCGCTCTCTAAGACATTTACGGCGGTAGCAGTCATGAAATTGGCCGAACAAGGTAAACTCGGCCTTGACTATACCGTAAAAGATTATTATCCAAATTTTCCGTACGATGGCATCACGATTCGTAGTTTGCTTTGCCACCGCTCGGGTTTGCCTTTCTACCAATATACTTTTGATAAGACGGTCAGAGAAACTAAGATTTACCCTACTAATCAACAAATTATGGAATGGTTTGCAACCGTGCAGCCAACACCAAAAATGTTTAATCAACCCGACCATTATTTTGGCTATAATAATACCAATTTTGCCATCTTAGCCGCTTTGGTTGAGAAAGTTACGGGTAAAGATTTTGATACATATATGCGAGAAAACATCTTCGGCCCGATTGGCATGAAAGATTCGTATATCGTAACTACCAAAAACGATTCTATCAATATCAATCGCACGGTTGGGTATCAGTTTGGGCGTAAATTACCAAAAGATTATTACGATGATATTTCGGGCGATAAAGGCGTTTACTCTACCCTACACGACCTTCTGAAATGGTACGAAGCTCTCAAAAACAATACAATCATCAGTAAGGAATCTTTCCGTGAAATGATTATGCCTCGTAGCTTTGAATTTCCAGGACTAAGAAATTATGGCTACGGATTCAGACTTTGGGTAAACGCCAAACAACAAACCGACTACGTGTATCATACGGGTTGGTGGAAAGGCTACAATACTATTATGTTTTTTGACCCTCGTGAAGATTTTGTGATAATTCTACTCAGTAATAAATATAACCGTACGGTGTATAACATCAAACAACTGATTGAAATCATGCACGGCGGTAACTCTACAATGGAAGAGAGTATTTTGGATGAGTAAGATAAATATTTTAACAAACAAAAATAGAGGCTTCGAGCCTCTATTTTTGTTTTAATTCAATTCGTGAGTCTAAAAATCAATTTATTTTTGGACAAATTAGATATAAAAAACCGCTCAGTAAATAGATTCTAACAATTTTAGATTTTGAATTGTTAGAATAGCCTATTCCGTTTAATTTTAAAACGGAATATTATTCAGCCAAAATCACTAATTTGTTATGAAAACAATATTAACTTTTATACTCACTGGGTGTTGTTTTATAGTGTTTTCACAAACTTCTCAGCTCCTACAAATTCAAGCTGCCAATAATAACTCTCACCCAAGATATGGTGTTGATATAAACAATAAACTTTTCTTCGTTTCAGGAAAAACGTATCAACAAAGCTTTTGGAAATCAGATGGTACAAGTGTAGGAACAACGGTCATTGCGGCGGCTTCAGGCACAGGACCTTCTCCACAGTTTAATAACATAAAAACTATTTTCCCATTCGGAACCAAAGCACTACTAATTGCTGCCCCAACCGCTGCCAGTTTCGACCAAGAATTGTGGGTTTCTGATGGTACTTCAGCAGGAACATTCCGATTAGCAGACATCTACCCTGGTTCGAGCGGCTCAAATATTAGCAATATAAAAGTTGTTACATTCGGCGGAGTTACAAAAGCTCTTTTTTCGGCATATAGTCCAACTGATGGTCAAGAACTTTGGATTACTGATGGGACAATCGCTGGTACACAGCTGCTAAAGAATATAAACAGCAGTTCGGCAAGTTCAAATCCGTTTGGTTTTGAACAATTGGGTACGAATGTGTTGTTTTTTGCCAATGACGGAACAAATGGAATTGAACTCTGGAAAACAGATGGAACTACAGCAGGAACAGTATTATTGAAAGATATATATTCGGGTATTACTAATTCGGTTGACCAAGGCATTAGCAAAATTATAGCATTGGGAACGTACGCCTTTTTGAATGTAAAAGACGGTACAAATGGCGTGAACTTTGCACTTTACAGAACTGACGGAACCACGGCTGGAACCCAAACATTAGGGCCTTCTTATCCGAACCCTGCGAATCTTACGGCTTTCAACAATAAATTGTTTTTTACAAATAACTATGGAAGCTATACTAATTTGTTGTATGTTGATGATGGTACAGGTTTTCCGATTTTCGTGAATTATTATACAGGAGGAACCAATGTTTTGAATGCTGAACAACTCACGCCAACTGCAAATAGACTTTACCTAATTTCAAAGTGGTTGAATGGAGAAGCTCGTCTTTATTGCATTGAATCCTACGCTCCTTCGCTTGCAAGAGATACAAGAGATATAAACACAGGAACTGCTGACCCTTTTCCAATCGATGCTTCAAAACGAAAATTGACTCCGACAGATAACGACAAGGTATATTTTTTTGCGAATGATGGAACCAGCGGCACTGAATTATGGATTTCGGGAGGGGATTATGTTTCTACGAATAGGGTAACAGATGCTGTTTCGGGAAGTAATGGTGGCGATTATTCTTATCTGAAAACCGTAGGAAGTCGTTTGTTTTTTGTTGTCAATAATGCTTCAAATCAATACGATTGTTACCAAACCAATGATGGTGCAACACCTACGTTAGTTAAAAACTATACACCCGCCTTAAATATTTCGAATCTCTATCCGATTGCTAAAGTGGGTAGTTATCTCTACTTCTCGGCATATAATGCCACCAGTGGCTATGAGCTTTATCGGACAGATGGAACAACAAATTCGTTGGTAAAAGATATTGAAACTTCAGTATTTAATACGAATAATTCAAACTTTCATCCTACAATCAATGCTACCAATTCTCAAGGTTTATTTTTTATTTCGAATGATGGGAAAAATGGTTTAGAATTATGGAAAACAAATGGTAAGCAGACTGGTACTTCACTTTTCTTTGAATTCAATAAATATCCAACACCTGAAGGACTGAGTGCTCCTAATACTTCCTACGATTATTATACGACTTCAACGGTTTTCGTCAATATGTATGCTTACAATGACAAAATTTACATTGTTACGTCAGATGGTGTATGGGTTACTGATGGTATTAATCCTCCAACAAAACTCATCACTAATTATAAACTGACTAATGCAGCTACAAATTTCTTTAACGTAATGGGTGGATTAGTATATTTTACAGTGGTTAATGAACTTTGGAAAACAGACGGAACAGTTGCAGGAACAACACGCATTGGGGTTGTTGACCCACTCTACGAAGGTGATTATAACTCTATTGTAGGCCTCGAATTGGTCAATAACAAATTATATTTCTTGGGGTATCATTATACCTACGGGCAAGAATTATTTGTGAGCGATGGGGCAACGATAAGTTTAGTAAAAGATGCCCAAACGGGCAATAATTCGGCATCAGATTTAAATAAAATTAGGCGAGTAGGCAATAATCTTTATTATGTTTTATACAATAACTCAACGGGTTTTGAACTTTATAAATCTGATGGAACATCCGTCAATACAACGCTTCTAAAAACCTTTGGTTTTGATAGTTATGCCCCTTCGTATCTTTCAAATTTTAATGATACCCATTTAGTATTTAGTGGAGGCGATTTAACAACTGGTGAAGAGCTATGGAAATCTGATGGCACAGCTGTTGGCACTGTAATGGTAAAAGATATTTTTCCTGGAAATGACTCAAGTTCACCCATAAATAATACAAATAGAGGTCAGTTTAGTTTTTATAATGGTAATGTTTTGTTTACGGCAAATAAAGGAAGTGGTAGAGGCCTTTTCAAATCAGATTTAACTGCCGCAGGAACTGACTCTGTAACGAGTATCAGCACGTTCGATGCGTTAGCAACCAATACAGGAGTTTATTTTACAACCTCTTTTCCAAGTACAGGAAATGAACCTTATAAAGTTGAAACAGATGGGGCATCGGTTAGAAATGTAGGCGATGTTATTGCTGGTAGTTCAAATTCTAATCCAATAAATATGGTAGCATCTAATGGTTTGATTTATATGAAAACCTATGATGCAAGTTTCAGAGAGTTTATCCATGTTTTTAAAATGTGCAAAAATGAAGAGGTTTTAAGTGGTACAATTACCAGCAATTCAACCACAGAAGCCATTGATGCTGTTAAAACAAGTGCAATTGTAAATTCTTCGATAACCCAAAATCTATTGGCTAAAAAATACATCCAACTCAATCCAGGGTTTAGAACCTCTACCAATACAATCTTTTCAGCTAAAATCGGCGGGTGTGTATATAGTACTACAACTCCATAAAGTACGTTCAGTTTCTTTGGGATTGAAAATGAACATTATTAATGAAACTAAAAAATATGTCATCGTTGGTCAACTGTAAGAAATTCCGCTTGCAAGTGCTTTTTTGAGCAAATATTGCTTACGTCGAGACACCGTTACGGTTTGTTGATTTATCATTTTTAAAGATGTCTTTTCAGTAAAACTTTCAATATAATTAAGGTTAATCAAAAACGACTTGTGGGCTCGAAAGAAATATTCTATTTCTGAGAATCGTTTCTCTAATTTTTTGAGTGTAGTGGCCACTAAAACCCTATCTCCATTTTCAAGAAAAAGAGTTGTGTAGTTTTGATTGGCTACCAATAGAACTACATCATGAGGCAAAACTTTTTTTCGTCCTCCGATAGCAATTTCGGTTGTTTTCATAGATAAAAGTTGTTTTGAGTTACTGGCAATTCCCTAAGATTCGTGCTGTAAAAACACTACCACTCGCTGCCGAAAAACCAGCATTGAGCTGCACAAAATTTCCTGCTTGATAAATTATATTGGAAGCATTCGGAATGGTATTTATACCCGTCGTACTGACACTATTGGCGGCCTTCTGATTACTGGTGATTGTACCTGTGGGTATGAGTGTGGATTGGCAAGTTGTCATACCGAATTTTAGTATCGAACTAAAATTTCCTGTCATGAAAAACGTATTTTGATTCAACACAAAATAGTCTTTAATAAATGAATTAAGTGGCGTCAAACCACCAAGCATTGGTATGTAGTTGGGTGTCCAAGTTATTCCGCCGTTAGTAGTTGTATAATAAATACCCCTCAGCGAATCGAAACCAAAGGTAATACCGTTGTTTAAATCAAAAAATTTGACAGAAATTAGTGTAACTGAGCCCCCAATACTACTTGGGCCTAAATTTTGTGATGTCCAAGAAGTTCCGCCATTGGTTGTTTTCAAAAAGCTCCCGTTTTCGGTAACGGCATACCCATTATTGGCATCTAAAAAGAATATATCTCGAATGTTAGAAGTAAGCCCACTTGTTTGTTCCGACCAATTGATGCCACCATTTGTAGATTTCAGAATTTTGCCGTTTGCCCCAGCACACCAAGCAGTATTGGTATTTAAGAAAAAGACTGAATAAATACTTTCCGTAATACCACTTGATTGGCTATTCCAAGTAGCTCCGCCATCAGTAGTGAGAAATATTTTACCACCAGCCCCAACTGTCAGACCAGTAGTGGTATTGATAAATTGAACATCATATAAGGTTATAACTGTTGAACCCGTAAGTACTTGTTCAGCCCAATTTTCGCCTCCATCAATGGTTTTAAAAATTTTACCATTGGCCGAAATGCCATTATCGCCTGCAACCCAACCTATCGTGGTATTAATAAAGAATACTTTATTAAGTTGGAGATTCGCATTACTTAATTTAGCCGTCCATGTGCTTCCGCCATTAGTGGTTTTCAATAACTTTTCGTTGGTTGAGCCTCTACTTACAACCCACCCATTGTTAGCATCGGTAAAAAAAACTGAGCTACTGGTATTGTTGGTTGATACTCCCGATGAAATAGATGTCCACGAAACACCTGAATCAGTGCTTTTTTGAATATTCCCCTTATTACCTACTGCAATAATATTAGTGATACTTTGCAGAGAAATTGCACTTAAAATCGTAATCGTAGATGAGAGATTTCCGTTTAAAACTATACTCCAATTAGCTCCTCCATTGGTGGTTTTGAAGATAAACCCCTTTGTATCTAACGCAAAACCATTGCTTTGGTCTAAAAAAGCAATATCAACAAAATTATACGCATTTGAAAGGCTACCATTTGAGTTTGTCCAAGTTGCTCCACCATCGACACTTTTCAAAATCACCCCCAAATTTCCTGCTGTCCAGCCTATCAATGAAGTTTTAAATTGGATGGTTCTCAGAGTTGTGTTAGTACCACTCACCATATCCTCCCAAGTTGTTCCGCCATCGGTAGATTTGGCAATTCGACCAGCAGTACCTACCACCCACGAATTTCCAGCATTATCCGAATATAAATCATTCAATATTGGGTTAAGGCTAACCGACCCGCCAAGCGTCCAAGTTGCTCCGCCGTTACTGGTGCGTAACGTAACGCCAAGGTCGCCAACAGCTATTCCGTCAGAAGTGTTAGTAAAATGTATAGCAAAAAGATTGGTTTGTATGCCCGAATTTTGTGCTACCCAAGTTTGTCCGCCATCAGTAGTTTTTATAATTGTACCATATAATCCAACTGCCCAGCCTACCAAATTACTGATAAAAAACACTTTGTTCAAACCTATACAGGTAGAATGATAGGAAACCGTCCAAGTCGTTCCGCCATTGGTGGTTTTCATAATCACGCCACCATCGCCAACCGCCCAGCCAACGTTTGTGTCAATAAAATAAACATCATTTAGTTTATTTCCCTGCGGTAGTGGATTTTGCCACGTAGCCGTTTGAGCAAACAAATTGTATTGAAAGAGAAATAAAATGAATATAATTAGTGTCTTTTTCATGGAGTATTTTCATTAAATCATTGATAATATAGATTCTACAAACACCCACCTAATATTTTTGCTGTAAAAACACTGCCACTTACAGCCGAAAAACCAGCATTGAGTTGCACGAAATTTCCGCCTTGATAAATTACATTTGAAGCATTTGGAATGGTATTCGTTCCTAATGACGTTACTGAAGCAGCGGCTTTCTGATTACTCGTGATTGTACCAGTGGGTGAGAGTGTAGATTGGCAAGTTGTCTGTTGTAAAACCCAAACATAAGCATCTTGATTACCTATGAGGCCCAGTGTTGTTCCGCCAAAATTTGTAGTACCTGAGAAAAATCCCGTTGTATAAACATTGGCGTTGGCAATGCTTATTCCGTATCCGCTTGCAAATTTGTTTGTAGCTCCTGCCGTCTTTACCCACTTTAGTGTACCGGCATTGTCATACTTACTAACAAAAGCATCTTGAGTACCAACCGAAGTGTAGGTTGACCCACTAAAATTGCCTGAACCACCAAAAGTACCCGTTACGTAGCAGTTGCTTGAAGCATCAGATGCAATACCTACGCCCAAATTAATAGTACCTGTAGCACACATCTGATTTGCCCATGAAATATTTCCAAGACTATTATATTTGAGTATGAAAATATTATTTGAACTTGTTGTGGTTGGAGTCAGGGTGATTCCATCAAAATTAATATCGGTAGCGAACCGTCCTGCAACGAAGAAATTGCCATTATTATCTGTGCTTATTGCCCTCCCTTCAACCGAATAGCCATAGTAAATCCCATTAATAAAAACCGCAGGTTTCCCGTAAAACTTTACCCATTGCAGCGAACCAATCGTATTAAAATTGGCCATAAACATATAGTCACTACCCACAAAACTGAAATTTGTTCCCGCAAAATTGCCAGTGCCTGTCACTACCCCAGTAACAAAAATATTTCCCGAAGCATCAGCCGTAATACCAAAGGAATTATTGCCACTTGATGTTGAACCGCCCTGTTTAACCCATACGAGTGTTCCAGAACTATTATAGCTTGCCACAAAAATATCTTTTCTGTTTGTACTGGCAGTAAGCGATGTTCCACCAAAATCAACTGTTCCTTCAAAATAACCCGTCACATAGATATTTCCAGAGCCATTCACAGCAATAGCATTTCCATTAACATATTTACTTGTGGCACCTGCTTGTTTAACCCATTGAAGAGAGCCATCGTTGGCATATTTAGCTATAAATAAATCGTTTGACCCTATTCTATTAAGCGTAATGGTTATATTGGGTGCTATAAAGTCAGTATCGGCCGTAATGTAACCCGTTACATAAACATTACCAGAGCCATCAATTGCAATACCCTTGCCTGTATTAAAAGCACCTGCTCTGCCAGCTTGTCTTACCCACTGTAGGGTACCACTACTGTTGTATTTAGCAACGAAAATATCTTGAAAGAATGCAGTCAGAACTGTTCCGCCAAAGTCGGCAGTACCTGTGAAATTGCCAGTTACATAGGTATTACCCGAAGCATCTGCTACAATTGCATAACCATAATTGGCTCTTGTTGGCGAGCCAATTTGTTTCACCCAATTTAAGGTTTGAGAACAAACATTTTGGTAGAAAAGCAATATGAAAATCGAGAATAGTTTTTTCATGGGAAATCGTTTTTTGCACTACAAAATTCCCAAGAAAAACACCCTAAGTAAATCGGTGGAAGTCTGTATTTTATCTAAGTAAAAACCCTTAGTGGGCTTAGTGGTAAATCTGTATTTTTGTCGAAAATTTGGCAAATCCTACAAAATACCACTACATTCGACTATTATTTTGTATAAAAATGAGAAGAATAACCCTCATACTGCTCTTGATACTCCCAACTATCATTTTGGCTCAAACGCCCAAATTAGATAGTCTTAAAAATGTCGTACAACTGCAATTTGGCAAGCCGATTTCTGTTCAGAGAGATTCGATTCTGACCATCACGATGGCTTCTATTTGCAGTAATGTCTCTTTGACCGAGCCTGAACTTCGCCAAACTTGGACAGATTCATTGATACATTTTAGCAAAAACTCAAAATGGAGACAAAGTGAGGCATATAGCCACTTTGCCAATGCCCGAAATTTTCATTTTAAGGGTTTCACTACACTTGCTTTTAAAGAAATGGAAACGGCCACAAAGCTGTTCAAGCAGTTTCAGAACACAAAAATGTATTCGCTGGCTTATTCAAACCTTTCGGTAATCATAGCAAATTTTTTTTACAGTAAACCCGTAGCCGACGAAGCAACCGAAAAGAAATATCTCAGCTATTTATTAGAAGGCTTGGACCTAACCAAAAAACAAGGCGACCCGCTATTGATAGCCAATATGAATTTGAGTTTAGTGGTTTATTTTCTTCGACATAAAAATTATGAAGAAGCAAAAAAACATGGAATTAACGCTTTTGAAGTAACCCAAGCAGACACCGAAAAATACTATTATCAACACTACGGCGGCAAATGGACCGAAGGACTCTGCTTGGCATATTTGGGTAAAACCAATGAAGGTTTTGCTATAATGAACCAAATCAAGGCTATTGCACAAAAGCCCCGAAAAGATGGCATGGAGAAGTTTTTTCAGTTAAATAATGGGCTAACACTTGGCAACTATTTTCTTGAGAAAAAGGCTTATCAGAATGCCGTAAACGAAGCAAAAATAGCAGAATCGGCCCTTAAAAGTATGAAACTATCTACCTTTGATTATGCGGTAAATAAGATTTTCTATGAAGCGTATAAAAACCTTGATAAACCCAAAGAAGCACTGGAATACTTTGAAAAAATGCGAGCATACGAAGAAGAAGAACACCACAAGGAAGTAATGGGACAGTATTTAGAATGGCAACTGAAATATGAAGATGAAAAACAAAAAAATCAAATACAAACACTTGAAAACCAACAACTTATACAAACAAAAAACTTCCTTTTACTGGCTGGAATTTTAGGATTAGGCGTCATTGCCTACGTATTTTGGAGCAACCGCAAGCTCAAAAAGAAAAACCAAGAAATACAAGAAGCTCTCCTACAAGGCCAAACGATGGAGCGTAAACGTATGGCATCAGAGCTACATGATAATATTTCAAACAAGATTTTGGGGGTAAAAATGCGAGTTGAATTACTCGAAAACGAGAACTTCACAGCCAAAGAACGCACAAATTTCGATGCTACTTTGGGTTTTATTGATGAAGTTTATTCTGATATTAGGCTGGTTTCGCACAATCTTCTGCCTGATGAATTAGAAAAACAAGGTTTAAAAATTGCCATTGAAAATTTAATAAAAAAACTGAATTTGATTGGAAAAACGCATTTTGAGGCTCAAATTCAAATAAATCATGCTCGTTTTTCGCCAAGATTAGAATACGAGATTTATAGTATCATTCTCGAATTGGTAAATAATATTCTGAAACACGCCGAAGCCAAAAATGCCATGATTTCGATTATCGAAGAAGAAAAGCACTTAAAAGTTTTAGTAGTTGACAACGGAAAAGGATTTGATAATCAAGCTATTAACTTTGAAAGTTTGGGTTTGAAGAATATTCATTCAAGAATCGAATCTTTGCGAGGAGAGATAAAAATTGAAAGTAATGAAGGTACGGCTGTTCAGATTGAAATACCTGTTTGATTTATTTGTACTCATTACCCAAGTTAGGAAATGAATTTTTGAAGTCTATATAGAAGGGATTATTTTTTGAAATAATGGCAGAAACAAACGTTGTTTTCTCAAAAACTAAGTCAAACTTATCAAAACTTCCATCATTGTATTTTTTAAACCAAGTATTAAAAAGGCGATTTCGGACTGACTGTTTGTTGTCTTTTTCATCACAAACAAACATTACAATGTAATCACCTTGGCTCAAAAAATCTGCCAAAATGTAGATAATCGTTTCTGAAGTTTTTTTGTCGAAAGAAAAATCAGTTGAGGAAATGGGGAGAAAACCGAAAGTTTTAAGATAATTTTTAAAATAAGTATCAGGAAAATAATCTGCCCCTATTGTAAAATAAACCTGATATATAACACCGAAATCGTTAACGAACTGATAAATATTATTTTTTTTCTCGAATTCGTGGTGGTCTAAGTTCGTTAAATTCAATTCCATACTCTTTTTGGGCAAGTTCTACTCCTACTTCCTGAATAATCTGCTTTTCATTTAGCATTTTCTCTGCTATTTTTTTCCACTTTTCATATTTTTCTTGCTCTGTCATGATACTTTCGTTTTTACAAATATAACAACAATAGTTTTTGATACAAAATTCACTCTGCAAGGCCATTTTTAATGGCATATTTAATAATTCCTACGGTATTTTTCACACCTAATTTCTTCAAAATATTGTGTCGATGGGTTTCTACGGTTTTGGGGGCTATAAATAATTTTTCGGCTATCGCTTGCGACGACAACTCTTTGGTAATCAGTCGAATAATCTCAATTTCTCGTTCGGTTAATTGTGTAAACTCTTGCGAAATTTCCTCTTTCGGCACATTATCGGTTAGCCCCAAACGCATCAACTCAAAAACCACCGATTCGCTAAAATACTTTTGTCCGTTGGCTATTGTCTGAATCGCCTTTTGAAGTTCGGCCTTACCCGCTCGCTTCATCATATAGCCCCAAACTCCCGCCTGAAAAGCCTCACGAATCATCTCGGCTTCTTCTGAAACCGAAAGCATCAAAACCTTAATATTAGGAAAATGTTGACGCACAAAAATGGTCAACTCAATGCCTGTCATTTGTGGCATTTTGTAGTCGGTTATCAGCAAATCAATCTCATTTTTTTCGATAAAACTGATGGCTTCTGACGCATTTTTACAATTCCCTAATACCTCCACATCAGCAAAAGTAGCCACTAAAAGCGAGAGGCTATCCAAGAAAATTTCGTGGTCATCCACAATCAAAATTCGCATCGGACGATACATGGGACGGTTATTTTTGATAAAAATATTAAAAACCACTAAAAATTAAGCTAAATACGTGATATTAATTTCTAAAGTTAGTCTTCAAAAACTTTTTATTTAACAAATCCTTCATCTCAAAATCAAAAGTGTCTGCCTATATTTGTGAACAATAAATCATCTCAACCTCTATAATCCTTCCGCATGAAAAAGGTATTTCTTTTAATTTGTTTCCTCTCTACACTAAATCTTTCAGCCCAAACCAAGAAAAAAGCAGTTTTTATCATTGTCGATGGCATTCCTGCCGATGTGATTGAAAAACTCAAAAAACCTAACCTTGATTCAATTGCCCAAGTGGGTGGCTACGCTCGTGCGTATGTGGGTGGCGAACGCAAAAGTTATTCACAAACACCTACGATTTCGGCAGTTGGATACAATAGTTTACTCACAGGAACTTGGGTAAATAAACACAACGTTTGGGACAACGACATCAAAGCACCGAATTATAATTATTGGACAATCTTTCGATTCTTCAAACAACAATATCCAGAAAAGAAAACCGCCGTATTTTCGACTTGGCTTGATAACAGAACCAAACTCGTAGGCGATAATTTACCACAAACTGGTAAACTCACAACCGATTTCCATTTCGATGGCTTAGAACTGGATACCGCTCGCTATCCGCACGATAAACAGAGTAAATACATCAATCGAATTGATGAAGAAGTAACTGCCGCTGCGGCAAAATCTATCAAAACCGATGCCCCCGATTTGAGTTGGGTATATTTAGAATTTACGGACGATATGGGTCATAAACACGGCGATAGTCCAGAGTTTTATGCGGCTATCGAAACGATGGATAAGCAAGTGGGAAAAATCTGGCAGGCTATCAAATATCGTCAAGCAAATTTTAAAGAAGATTGGGTGATTTACATTACGACCGACCACGGCCGAGATGCCAAAACGGGTCGAGGTCACGGTGGACAATCAGACCGAGAGCGTGCCACATGGATTGTGACCAACGCCAAGAATCTAAATCAATATTTCAAGCAAAATCAACCTGCTATTGTTGACATTATGCCTTCGATTGGGACATTTTTGGGAGTCAAATTTCCTCGTGAGCAGCATTTTGAAATTGATGGAATACCATTAACTGGCAAAATTTCAGCCATTTCGCCCGAAGCAACATTGAAAGGTGGCAATATCGAACTAACTTGGAAAGCCATCGACAAAAAAGGCAAAGCAAAGATTTGGCTGGCTACTACCAATAATTTTGAAACGGGCGGAAAAGATACTTACCAATTAATCAAAGAAGTAGCCGTTGATGCCGAAAAAGCTACGATTGATGTCAGTAAATTGCCTTCGCAGTTTTATAAAATCGTCATCGAAATGCCGTATAATAACCTCAATCGTTGGATTGTTTTGGGGAAATGAATGCGGACACATTAGTTATCCCGAATTTTATTATAAAAAGAATTCATTGCCGTGAGTTTTAACTGACGGACAACTGTAAAAAAGAACAAGTTTGACTTTAGTCTAACCATTTATTTAGACTAAAGTCGAATCTGATTACATTTAAAAGTACCCGTCAGTTAAAACTCACGGCAATGAAAAACTCTTATTAAATCATTATATTTTTATTTCGTAAAATACCGTTTCTTAAAAGCCAAAGGATTTTCTCCAGTCAGTTTTTTGAAAGTCCTGTTGAAATACGACATACTTTCAAAACCACAATCAAAGCAAGTTTCGGTTACATTTTTATCCAATAAAAGTAAGTTTTTGGCCTGATTGACTCGGTAATGATTCAGAAATTCGGTGAACGTTACTTTCGTCATTTTCTTAAAATACCTACAAAAAGCGGCTTCGCTCAAATTACTCAAATCAGCTACTTCCTGTAAATCAATTTTTCTTTGATAATTTTCATCAATAAACTGATACAAGCGTTTGATGCGTTCTTGGTCTTTTTTATTGTATTGATTTTCAACAGGTTGCTCGTGTAGCAACACATAATCTTGAGTAGTTGCCAAAAGCTGAAAAATACTCAATATCTCCAAAAATTGTCCGAAATAGCTCAAGCCTTCAAGTTGTTTTATTCGTTCACCAATCATTTTCTTTGTTTTTTCTCCAAAGGCAATTCCATATTGTGAGCGTTGAAAAAGTTGCTGAATAGCCGCCAATTCGGGAGTTTCGAGCATGGCGTTTTGCAGAAAATCTTGCCGCACTTGCAGTACCACTTTTTCGTAATCCTTCTTTACCAAATAATCAAAATTGAGGTGCGGAATATTTGAGCCAATGAAAACCAAATCGCTGTCCACGAAGCGAGAAATATGTTCGCCAACGTGCCGAGTTCCGTCAGTTCCTTCGATAAAAACCAATTCAAACTCGGGGTGAAAATGCCAATAAAAAATCTGACTCAATCGTGGCCTAAAAACCCGAAACGAGCTTTCGGAGTCAATCGTAAACTCTTCTAAAACAATTTTCATTTTTGCCGTATTCCAAAAACCTACTTCTATCAAATTTGCACATTTTTCATATATCATCCACATAATTATCCACATAAAATCAATACTGTTCAAAAAATAGCAATTATAGGTAAAGTATAGCGATATTTTAGCATCTAAATTTGTATCATTATTTCAATCTTTAATATCATTAAATAAATATAGGCTATGCAAATGATACCGACAATGGCACCAACAATGGCAGCACCAACCATGATGCCCAATAAAAACCATACTGATAAGCCCGGTAATCCTTCAACTGCTACGAGCAGTCAAGTTAAATTACGCACAAGCCTTGCAGAAGGTGGTCAACTCAAGGTTTTGAGCGAAGACGATTGGAAGTTTTGGATAGAAAACGGCTACGTAATTATAAAGAATGCGGTGCCGAGAGAACAAGCACTTCAAACAGCCGATTTCATTTGGGAATTTGAAGAAAAATCTCCCAACGACCCAAGCACTTGGTACACAGCCCCACGTGCCGAAATGCAAATGAAGGAACTCACTGGCACGGGAATGGTTGAAGTCTATAACAACCAACACCTTTGGAATAACCGCCAAATGCAACGAGTTTATGATGCTTTTGTTGATATTTGGGGAACCGAAAAACTTTGGGTAACCATTGACCGTGCGAATCTCAACTTTCCGCTACGCCCTGGGTTTGAATATAAAGGATTTATCCACTGGGACTATGACCCCGAAACAAAACCACAAAATGTACAAGGAGTATTGGCTTTGGCCGACCAAACCGACGAAAACATGGGCGGTTTTCAGTGTATTCCAGAGTTATTTCGCACTTATGATACTTGGAAATTAACCCAACCCGAAGACCGCAATCGTTTCAAACCCGATGTAAGTGGTTTTGAAGAACATCTCGTAAAGGTAAAACTCGAAGCAGGTGATTTATTGATTTTCAATAGCAGTCAACCGCATGGTATTCGTCCAAATAATTCGACAGATAAGGTCAGAATCGCTCAATATATCTCGATGATGCCAGCCGAAGAAGACAACGACGACTTGCGTGATTGGCGAGTAAATTCTTGGAAAAATCGTATTTCACCCGAAGGCTACGCTTTCCCTGGCGACCCTCGTAATTGGGAAAAGACAAAGTATGATACAGCTGAGTTAAATGATTTAGGAAAAAAACTTTTGGGTTTAGAAAAATGGTGATTTAATTCTATCTTCACTCAAGAAAGCAGAAATACAGAGTCTTTAAACTCTGTATTTCTGCGTAGAAAAATCTAAAATAAATATGTCAACCCAACTCTATACTACTCTCAACAACGGCCATCAAATGCCACTGCTCGGCTTGGGCGTTTATGATATGTATAACCGTGAAGCCGAACAGGCAGTTTTATGGGCTTTAGAAACTGGCTATCGGCTCATTGATACTGCCGAAATGTATAAAAACGAAGCCGAAATTGGCAATGCAGTGCGTGAAAGTGGTATTAATAGAACCGAACTTTTCGTAACAACCAAAGTAAACAACGGCGACCAAGGTTTTGATAAAACATTAAAAGCTTTTGATGAAAGTCTAAAAAAACTCAACATCGACTACATTGACCTTTATTTGATACATTGGCCAATCAAAGCAACCAGAAAAGACACTTGGCTGGCTCTCGAAAAACTCTACACTGACGGTCGAGTTAAGGCAATCGGCGTGGCAAATTATCTCGTGCCTTTTCTGACTGAACTCGAGACCTACGCCAGTATTATTCCTGCCGTTAATCAAGTTGAATTTAGTCCGTATTTATATTTGAAAGATTTGGCAGAAGTTTGTAAACAAAAGAAAATCCAACTGCAAGCCTATACCCCACTTGTGCGTGGGATGCGTATGAATGACCCAAAACTTCAAGGTCTTGCTCAAAAATACAATAAAACTCCCGCCCAAATTATTTTGCGTTGGGCTTTGCAGCATGGCGTTTCGAGTATTCCAAAATCGGCCAATTTGCAGCGAATCAAAGAAAATTTTGATGTTTTCGACTTTGAAATTAGTCAAACAGACATGAATTTTATTGATACTTTCAACGAAAACCTAAGAGTCGTCGAAGACCCAATGGATTTATTTTGAAAATAATTCCTATTTTCTGCAACGCTCGTTTCATGTTTTGCATCTTATGTTCAGACAACAATAATTATGAAATCTTAACATTACGCAATTTATGAAAAAGCTACTCTCATTATTTATTTTAGGATTATCCATTTCAACGGTTTCTTTGGCTCAAGATAAAGAAACGCCTTACTTCGTAAAAACCTACAAATCATCAGAAGTAAAAAACCTTAATGTACGCACTTCGGGTGGCGGAATTTCGGTAACAGGTGGTGCGGGCGACGAAGCTCGTGTAGAGGTTTATGTAAGAGGAAACAACGGCGGAAGTAACCTCAGCAAAGAAGAAATCGAAGACCGTTTGAAAGAATACGAATTAAGCGTAAAAAAAGAAGGTGAAACCATTTCGTGTGTTGCCAAACGCAAAAGCGAAGGCGGTTGGAACAACTGGAAAAATGGCCTCAGTATTTCTTTCAAAATCTACACTCCCGAAAAAATCTCTACCGATTTAGTAACCAGTGGCGGTGGAATCTCTCTCAAAAATCTTACAGGAAATTTAGTTTTCACAACCAGTGGTGGTGGCTTGAAACTCCAAAACTTGGGCGGAAATGTAAAAGGTCGCACTTCGGGCGGTGGAATCAATATCAGCGGTTGCCGTGATAATATTGATGTGGCAACCAGTGGTGGGGGAATTGATGCTGAGGGTTGCAAAGGTGACATCAGACTAAGTACTTCGGGTGGGGGTTTAACGCTCAAAAAACTCGACGGTACAATCAAAGCAACAACAAGTGGTGGTGGAATCAGAGCCGAGGAAATCAGTGGTGATTTCGTAACTTCGACTTCGGGTGGTTCAATCAAATTAGAAGATATTACAGCCAGCGTAAAAGCCTCAACTTCGGGCGGTGGAATTAGTGCCGATATTAAATCACTTGGCAAATACCTTTCGCTTTCGACCAGTGCAGGGAGCATTCACGTAAGAATGCCAATGGATAAAGGCATGGATTTAGACCTTGATGGACAAAGAGTAAAAGTACCAACATTATCTAAATTCAGCGGAACTGTTGAAAAAGACCGTGTGAAAGGCTCGCTCAACGGTGGTGGAATTGCCGTAAGAATGGATGCAAACTCTGGCGGTGTTTATATCAATGAATAAATTTGTGTATTGATATTCTATCATTCAATCATACTATCAATCAAAATTATTTTATGAAAAAGATACTAATTTTAATGCTTTTTGCTTTCGTCGGCACGACGGCTTCAGCTCAAAAAGAGGTTTCGGCAAAAACTATTTTTGAAGCAATCGACAAAGGACAAACTGTTGACTATCAAGATGCTACAATTGTTGGAGACTTGGATTTAACCGAACTTTCAAATCGTAAACGCATCAAAAACAAAGGCAATTACGAAGAATATAAAAGCTACGTAGAAGTGCCTATATCGTTCAGAAACTGTACGTTCAAAGGTGATATTATTGCCTACAAAAACTTAGAAGAAGAAAAGAGTCGTAAAATTGGCAATGGTAGCGTAAACTGGAATATTGGTGATGGAACAACCTACACAACTGATTTTGAAAAAGCAGTGGTTTTTGAAAACTGTTCTTTCGCAGGAAAAACTGAGTTTAAATATTCTGATTTTGCCGAAAAAGCCTCGTTTGGTGGAGCGAAATTCTCGAAAGATGCCAATTTCAAATATGCCGATTTTAAACAAGAAGTAATTTTTGCTAAGTCAGATTTTGACGAATACGCCAATTTCAAATATACCTCATTCAAGCAAGATGCTGATTTCTTTGATGTACGATTCAAAAATTACGCTGACTTTAAGTACGCCAATTTCGGCGAACGTGTAACTTTCAAAAGCACGGCTTTCAGCAACCAAGCAGATTTCAAATATGCCGAGTTTCGTAATGATGCCAATTTCGATAATACCAAATTCAAGGCTGGTATTGATATGAAATACTCAAACGGCAAGAAGTATATGAATAAATAAAACCCTTACCTTTTCCACTAAAAAAGCCATCAGATTTAAACACTGATGGCTTTTTGTTTTACTCTAAAACCTCAACTCCGTATCCCGAAGCACTTAATTGCTCCACAATGTAGCTTTCGCAAATCTCCATTTTTTGGTTTTCGATTCGCAAGATTTTATCACAATCTTCTAAATCAAAGTTCCATTTTCCGTGCGGCAAAACAAGTTCGTTGAGCAATGGAGCTACTTTCCGTACCTGTATTTTATTTTTAATCGTAGTTTTGAATACCCAAATCATGACTATTCTTAGGTTTGAATTTGGAAGGATAAACAAAGTAAATACAAGCTACTGACAGCCCTATGTCAGTCAATCCCAAAATTATTTGCTTATTTTTTTATTAATATGTGCATTAAGTATATAAAGCATCACGAGTGCTATCACCATCGAGGCTACCACTACCAGCCCTAAAATTGGGTAATTCTGCATTTTACCATCGCTTCCTTGCGAAACTATCACCCCTGCCAATGCAGCCGCAACACCACCCGAAATCTGCTGAATCGATGAGTTGATACTCATAAAAGCTCCACGGTCTTGCATTTGCGGCACAGCCGTCATGAGCGAAGAAGCCGAAATCATTCGGGCCGTAATACCCGCAAACATCAACACATTCAGAATAATCACTAACCACAGCGGCGTTTGACCTAAATTAGTATAAATCAAAACCATGATAATCGTAATGATTGTTCCCACAAAAAACACTTTATATTTTCCAAGACTATCGCTCAATCTACCCGAAAGTGGCCCAAAGGCAATAGAAAACACGCCAGTTACCAAATACAACATCGGCAAATCTTTGATGTCAATTTTTAGGTTATTGATACTAAATGCACTACCAAAAGGCATGAGCATAAAACCACCCGTAGCCAATAAAATTGTAGCCAAAAATGCTTTAAAATAATCTGGTTTTGATAGCGTTTTCCAGAGGTGTTCAAAAGGATTGCGGTCATTTTGAACCTTCAAATGCTCAGTAACGGGTTGCATATAAATAACAATCGCAATTCCGACGATTATCGAAACACCCACAATCATCCAAAACGGAGAATGCCACCCAAAAGCATTGGCCAAATATAAACCAATCGGTAAACCCAAAATCTGACTTGCCGAAAACGCCATTTGCACAAAACCCATCACACGCCCACGCATTTCGAGTTTGAATAAATCTGAAATAATTGCAAAGCTAATTGAGCCAATTACGCCACCAAAAATCCCAGTCACGATTCGAGCTATCAACAAAAACTCATAGCTATCTGCCATCGCACAAAGCGTTGTGCCGAAAATAAAACCCACATAAAAGAAAAGTAGTAGTTTTTTACGGTCGAATCTATCCGCAAATCCAGCAGCCAAAAGTCCTGAGGCACCCGCACTAAAGGCATAAGCCGAAACTACAAGTCCAAATTGTTTTGGTTGAAGGCTCAATTCTTTCATCAAAATCGCACCCAAAGGCGACAAAACCATAAAATCTAAAATCAGTGTAAATTGTAAGATTGCCAGAATCGCAATAATAAATATCTGGTATCTTGTAAAAGTCGAAGTTGCTTTATTATCCATTATTAAATAAATGTTCGTTTATTATTCGGGTAAATTTTTTAATTTTTAAGAGCTTTCATCACTAAATCGAACGTTTGCCACATAATTTCTTCAGAAAAAACAAATGGTCGTCCACCAATGCTTTTTCCTTCGCTATGAAAACGCAGTAGATTATACAACGGAGCATACGCCACCGACCAAAAAACTTCTATCGGCATGGCTTTTACTTCATTCTTTTCGATAGCATTTTTCATGAAAATGCTCATTTTTTCTTTAAACTCAGCTACAATATCAGCCGAAACCGCTTCCCTAAAAGTCGAGTTTTTGATTTGCTCATAAAATGTCATTTCAAGTTCATGGCTCAACATAAAATTGGCTCTGTTTCGCCATTGTACTCTCATTCCTTCCTCAAAAGCCGCCTCTGGGTTAAAACCCTTGAATATCGCTTGGTTAAGTTGTTTGCCAATTTCACGGCCAATACTCATCACAAGGTCTTCTTTGTCTCGGTAATAAATGTAAAGCGTAGCAGGTGAAACATTGGCGGCTCGTGCCAGTTTCTGCATACTAAAACCCTCAAAACCTTGGCTCACGAGCAACTCAAGGGCCTTTTGTTTGACAATCTGTTCTTTATGTTCGTCACGAATTCTCATATCAGTTGCAAATATAAATGAATGTTCGTTCTTTTAAAAAGAAATATTATATTTTTTCGCAAAAAGACTATTCGCTTTCAAAAAAATAGCGATTTTATTATATTTGGAAGCACAAAAACCTTCCTTACAAATTATGAAAAGAATTACTTCGATTGATGTCGTTCGTGGCATTGTTATGATTATTATGGCTCTCGACCACCTGCGAGATTTATTGCTTCAAAATGCTCTTGCCGAAAATCCAACCGATTTGGCCACTACCTACCCTGCACTGTTTTTTAGCCGTTGGATTACGCATTTATGTGCCCCAACATTTGTGTTTTTATCGGGGGTTTCGGTTTATATTTCAGCAAAAAAACAACAAAACAATAAAGAAAGTAAGCGATTTTTACTCACTCGTGGGCTTTGGTTGATATTCTTAGAATTTACCATCATCACGCTCGGCATTTGGTTCGACATTGGATTTCATACTTTCTTATTCCAAGTTATTGCGGCCATTGGTGTAGGGTTTATTTTACTTACATTTTTTATCGGCAAATCGCCCAAAATTGCACTAAGTGTGGGTAGCGTAATCATGATTTTTTATGGTTTATTAGTGCTATTGCCTGAATCATCTGCAAAATCTGCCTTAAATCCGCTGTTTTCGGTTAGTGTATTTCCGCTCGGTTCGAGATTAGTAATTTTGGGTTATCCTATTATCCCGTGGTGGTCGATTATGCTTTTTGGCTATGGATTGGGCGAATACTTTTTATCAGAAAAAAACACCCGAATGACATTTTTTATAAAAATGGCTGGAGGATTTCTGGTGGGTTTCGTCATTTTAAGATTTATCAATATCTACGGCGACCCTGTGCCGTGGGCGGAAAATCCGAAACCATTTTTTACGCTTCTTTCTTTTCTGAATATCAATAAATACCCTCCATCGCTCGATTTCACACTTTGTATGCTCGGTATGTGTTTCTTGCTTTTGTGGTTTTCTGAAAAAATTGGAGAAGAAAAACTGGCTTTTTTTAAGGTTTTTGGTAGTGTACCTCTCTTTTATTACCTCATTCACTGGTACTTAATTCATGCTATTCTGATAGTAGTTTTCTTGGCGAAGGGCTTTTCTTGGGCAGATTTTGTGTTTGCCGAACAAACCTTCGGTCGACCTAAAACTGCCGATGGCCTTACGCTTTCGCAGGTTTATTTGGCTTGGTTTGCCGTTATTCTGATTATGTATCCGCTTTGTAAGTGGTACAGCAATTATAAAAGCCAACACCCCGAAAAAACTTGGTTGCGGTATTTATAGTCATTAATAAAAAAGAACACAGGAATTGCTTCCTGTGTTCGATACATTTATATACGTTTTGATGAGATTTAATCTTAAGCCAAAGTTGCAGTAAGCGTGATTTCGGCATTGAATAATTGCGAAATCGGACAATTTGCTTTTGCGTTTAGGGCTGCTTCTTGGAATTGCTCTTCGGTGATGTTTGGAATCGAAGCAGTCATATCTAAATGGATATGCGTGATTTTTCCATCTTCAAACACAACTTTTGCATTTGTGTCGATATTATCGGCTGTGAAACCTAATTCGTTCAGAACGAAACTAAATTTCATCGAGAAACAACCTGCGTGAGCTGCTCCGATAAGTTCTTCTGGGTTTGTACCTACGCCATCTGCAAAGCGAGTTTTGAATGATAATTGAGCCTTATCGAGTGTTGTACTTTGAGTAGAAACTGTTCCTACGCCTTCCATTCCTGTACCTTTCCAATTTGCCGATGCTTGTCTTGTAAATTTCATTGTCTTTATTGTTTAAATTGTTATTTTGAATTTGATGATACAAAGGTCGGCACCAGTCACAACAAAAACTTTAACCCAAGTTAAAATCGTAAAAAATTAGATTATTTTTTTTCAGAAAGTCTTTTTCTGATTCTGCTCAGCGATGGCCCTTGAATGCCGAGATACGACGAAATATGATACAGCGGAATGCTATTCATGATATCGGGGTGGAATGTAATCAAATCTAAATATCGTTGTTCGGGAGTTTGAAAAAGCAAACTTTCGGTGCGATTCAATGCCACATTAGAGGCTTGTTCGGCAATTAGTCTGCCCAGTCGCTCCCACTCGTGCGACTGCCGATAAAGCGACATCAGATTATCGAAGTGAATGTAGATAACCTTTGATGTAACCATTGACTGGGTATAAAAATGACACGGCACTTGATTGATAAAACTTGCGTAGGAAACCACCAGTTGATTATCGGTGTAGAAGAAAATATTTTTTTCGTCGGCTGATTTTTCGTCGAGGTAATAAGTACGAAAAACACCCTCTAAAACAACCCCTAAATGCTTACAAACTTGTTGAAAATCGTTATAAAAATCACCTTTTTTGTAGGTTTTCACTTGCCAATACTTCGCCGAAAGCTGAAATGCTTCGCTACTCATTCCCGAAAACTTATTCAGGTTTCTTTCTAAAATCTCAATTTCAGTCATTTTATACTCATTTTTAAGTTTTTCTCTGTGGAATAATCATCAAATGCTGATGTTTATCCCCAAATTTCCTCCATTTGTTGCATTATTCATAAGAAAATCTGTGGTATTATTTTTTCTGAATAACTGTATAACTAAATCCTTACTGTCATGAACATTAATCAAAAAAAAGCATTAGAAAACAAAACTGAGATAAAAGAAGAAACCAAACTTGACTACAAACGTCTTTTGGGTTGGGGATTTGGCCTACTAATAGGCCTTATGGCGATAGCTTATTTTGCTGGTTTTATTACTTTTGGCACGCCCGAACAAGCAACCGATGCCGACAAAAAGGCTTATTTTAAAAAAGATTCAATTGCAACAGCTAATGTAGCAACAATGGATAGCACAAAAAAATAAAGAGAGGTCAAGTTCTGACCTCTCTTCAGTTATGTGGATTGCGTTTACCCTAAAAAAGCATTTTTCATAATTTTGTGTAGGCTATATGCCTTTCATGAATTTTCATTGGCTTAAAGTCTTTAGAAAACCCCTCATTTAGAAATTTGTCTCGTCGGCACTTGGCCCATAAGAACCAGGTATCGGAATATCCATGAGACGCAAGAAAACACCTAATTGAGCTCTGTGATGAATTGTTTGGCTCAAAGCATTACGTATGGCTTCGGCCTTGCTTACATCCATGTAGATTTGGTCACCTGCACGTAATTTCCACGATTCTGCTAATTTTTCTTCATTTTCTGGAATAAGTTGCGTGCGTCCATCGGCCAATGTTTCTTCAAAATACGCCACTAATTCGGCCGTATTATTGATTTGTTTTGGTTGATAGGGCGTTTTTGCAAAATCTAATTCATCGGTTGAGAGTCCCAAAGTTATCCATGTTGGTAATTCGGCAATGTGCGTACCCAATTGGCGAAAACTCATGCTTCTTGGGTGTGGCTGCCAGTCGAATTGGTCATCGGGAATGAGAGATAACATCTTACGAGTGACGAGGGATTCTTGTTCTAATTCTTTGAGGAACGCTGTAATCATTGACATAATTTTGTGTTATTTTTGGTTAATGACACAAAGAAACTATGCCTCACTGACAACCCTATGTCAGTGCTTTTTAAAAGTTTTTTCTGTGGAGCGAACATCCTGTTCGCATTAAAAAATAAAACTTTATCAACAAAGCGAACAGGATGCGACCGTCGCCCAGTTCGCTCCACATTTAATAATTTACAGGAATCTGCGGCATGTATTCGCCTACTTCTATGTGGTCGGTCTTTTTGAAGGCTTGATGCGTATCTTCAATTTTAGACATTCTTGATACATTAAAATCACGATATTCGTTTCTTGTATGACACCACGCAATTAAATGCCAACCAAAAGCGTAGAAAATCAATCCGATTGGCTCGGCTTGTCGGCGGCTGTGTTCTTCTTTATTATTTCGATACGAAAACGCAATGATGGTTTTGGCGGCAATGGTTTGCTGCAAGATTGAGAGATGCTCGTAGTCTTGTGTAAGGCGTTCTGGGACTTGATATTTTATATTATTGGTTAGAAACTCGGCTTTTTCTTTTTGCTGCGTAGGTAAAATCGACTTTATTTTATTGAGAGCATTGGAATAATGTTTCTGAATAGATTTATCAGTAAAACCATAGACCAAAGATTCGGTCAGAAGAAGGGCGTTGGCCTCTTCGGTTGATAGCGAAATTGGCGGAAGGAAATACCCTTGCACCACAAAATACCCTTTATTTGGCTCAAAACTCAGCGGAATACCCGATTCGCTCAAAGCCTTCAAATCTCGATAAACGGTACGGACACTGATTTTAAATTTCTCGGCAATTTTTTCGGCCGAAACGTATTTCCTTGATTGTAAAAAGGTAAGAATCCCGAAAAGTCTATCTATGCGGTTCATTTTTTAGTTTATCTTTTTCATAATTTTTCTAACTCATTCAAATATACGTTAGATTCAGAAAAGATACAATTTCAGATTTCATAAATACCCTTTTAACAATATCGTTCAGAAAATTTTCTGCAAAAAATATTTTTCTATACAACCATTCTACAAATATTGTGGCACTTTAATAATAGAAAGCTAAAAAACACTCTTTGCATGACCGAGGTCGAACTCATTTCAGCTTGCATACAAAACAACCGTTCTGCTCAACGCATACTCTATGACCGCTACAAGCGAGCCATGTTTACGTTGGCGTATCGGCTGACGAGCGATTTTGATGATGCCAACGATGTGCTACAAGATGCTTTTTTGGATGTTTTCAGAAAATTAGAAAATTTTAGGGGAGAGTCCACGCTCGGGGCTTGGATAAAGACAATCGTAGTCAGAAAAGCCTACCGAAAACTCGAAAAACCAAAAATTTGGGAAGTCGTAGAAAGTTTTGATGAAAACAGCCTGATTGAGTGGGGCAACAGTATTGATGCCGAATATCTCGAAAAAGCCATTTTATCGCTGCCCGAAGGCTTCCGAACGGTTTTTATTTTGATAGAAATAGAGGGTTATACACACCGAGAAACAGCCGAAATCTTAGGAATTTCGGAGGGGACGTCGAAGTCGCAACTCTTTTATGCCAAGAAACGACTACGAGAAATTTTAAGCAATTAAATATCAGCAAAGCAATGTATAATTTACCAGAATATGAGCCGAATGAAGAAGTTTGGAACAGCATAGCGTCCAAGCTTAGTGAAGGTGCTTTGCAAAACGCCCTCGAAAGACTTCCAAGCTACGAACCAACCGACGCAATTTGGAGCCAAATTAATGATAAGTTAAGTCCGAAAACAATAAAATTCCCAGCTTGGAAGTGGGTTTCAGTAGCGGCTTCGATTGCGATAATTATGGGCACTTTTTATTGGTTAAGCACTGATAAACAGCAGATTAGATATTCGGAAGAACGCATTGATAAAGACCTACTACTCAATCCAGTGGATGATAGCCAACAACAATATGAAATGATTGTGGCTTATTGCAAACAACAAACTTACGTGTGTCAGAACCCCGAGTTTGTATCGCTCAAAACCGAATTAGAGGAGTTGAACTCGGCAAGTAAACAACTAAAAGAAGTAGTTGGGCAGTATAACACCGAACCCGAATTGATGGCTCAGTTGACCTCGATTGAGCAGCAAAAATCAGAAATTATCAGAAAAATGGCCGCTCAAATTTAGATTTATTCATTAATCCGACATGAAGAATTATCTGTTCAAAATAAAGCTAATGTGTCTGGCCATGATGTTTATTTTGGCACACGCATCGACAGCCCAAACGACTCTTCAGGTTGTAACTAAAAGCATCGAAAAGACTTTTAGTGGCAGTAGCGTATTGACTATCGAAGCCGAAAAAGCTGATATTGAGATACTTACGTGGGAAAAATCTGAGATAAAGGCAACTATCGACCTAATTGCCAAACACCCAGACCGAAAAACTGCCAGCAGCGATTTAGAAATGCTTAAATACGTAGCCGAGAAAACCAGTCGAGAGGTTTTCCTAAGAAATTACCTCGTGATTCCGAACGAAAAAACAAAACCAAGCTCTAATCTAAAAGTAAAGTATGCTGTCAGAATTCCCGAAGGAATGAAAGTAATAATTCAGAACAGTTTTGGAAAAGTTTTGGTAAAAGGTAATTTAAAAAACCTAAACATTAAGGCTGACTTTAGTATCATCGAACTTGATGATTTAAATGGAAACATCAAACTCGACACGCATTATGGTGAAATTATCAGCAAGTCTTTCAATGGCGTTGCGGTAATAAATTCCGAAAGGTCAGATTTAATTTTTAGTAACTTGGGCGGACAAAATACTATCAACGCTCAGTATGGCAAACTACGAATAGAGTCGGTTGATGGGCTTAAATCGCTGAATATTAATGCCGAAAAAGCTGATATAAATTTTGAAAAAGCTCCGCTCAAAAGTTTCTATTTTGATGTAAGTTCAAGGTTTGGTAAAATGACCTTAACCTCAGATTTTAGCTGGATTCAAAACGATAAAACTGAGCGTTCGGCCATACTCAACAGTACCCTTTCTTCAAAAATCATCATTAATAACTCGTTCGGCTCGATTACTATTAAAAACTAAACACAACCATGAAAAAGCTACTCATTTTCATATTTTTCCCGCTATTCAGCTTCGCCCAAACCGATAGCGTAAAAGTTAGTTTTTCGGAGGAAAAAGTGGAGCAATTTGAAAAAACCACGCTACTGGATGAATATGATAAAGCTTTTGGAGGAAATCGGATTGTGAAAAGTGCAATTAGATTAAATCTACAGTCAGGCATAGACGAAAAACCAATACTTTCTTTACAAGTTGAAACAAAAGTATGGAATGATAAATCAATTACAATTTGGTGCGGCCAAGGCATTGCTTCTTCATCTTCTAATTTAAATATAGGTTTAGAATCACGATGGTTTTATGAAATGAAAAACAGAGTTAAAAGGAAAATTCAAAATGCTAACCTCACGGGCAACTATTTAAGTCTTAGAGCGGTTTATAGTCCTTATTCAGAACCAAACTATTATAAAAATGGGGGAGGATATATATATAATATGATTGAACCGAATGCGGCATTTAGTGTAAATTGGGGAAAGCAATTTGGTAATAACCTTGATTTTGGACTTTCGGCTGGAGTAAAACAAGGCAAAGAAACTTATATTAGTTCAAGGGGTGATTTAGTGAATAATGATTCCTCGCCTACATCAAATACGTGGTTTGTATCTACTACTTCTCGCATGGGTTTGGGGCTTTATTTTCCACATAAAAAACAACTACCGAATAACTACTGCGAGTTTTTACATTGCAATTATGAGGTAAAAAAGCTCTTAAAAGTAAATATAAACAATGCCATTTATGCCGATAAATACAACCAAAGTATCAGAGGGGATATTTCGTATGAGCATAAAATTGCCTCCTCTGCCTTTTCTATCAACTCAAACCTTGTACTATCATTTACTAATAAAAGAACCTTTCAACAAATAGGACGAAGAGACTCTGTTACCAAAAATGAATTTGGTAATGGCGGATTTTTTATACCTGTTTATTCTTCTTTGAAACAAAACACCAGCATTTTTATAGTTGAAATACATGAGCAAGTTCGCTACTACATTTATATGAAACAACGTATTAGCAAAGGCAAAACAGCCAATAACTTAAATGGAATATATACGGGGTTGCACTTTAGTTATAGAGATAATATAAGTTCACATGCTTATGGAAACCTCTATTATTCGCCAAAAACAAGTTTGGGAATAACTTATGGATACCAGACTCAAACCAATAAAAAATCTTTTCTGGATATTGGTTTGGTTATTGGGAAATATGCTATTTCTTTTTTGCCTAAGCATTCGGCACCACTTATTATAGACCTCAACCTAAAACTTGGATTCGCTAAATAATCACAACCATGAAAAAGCTACTCATTTTCATATTTTTTCCGCTATTCAGTTTCGCTCAAACCGATAGCGTAAAAGTTAGTTTTTCGGAGGAAAAAGTGGATACTTTTGCCCGAACTGAAGTAATCAGTGTATCACAAAAGCTGGGTGTTATGCGTGCTGCTAAAGCTGGACTAAGAGGAGGAATAGAGTCAAGTCCTTTTGTGATACAAAACTATATCTCTTTCTTAAATTTCACATATGAGCAAAAAATACTTAAAGAGTTTTCTCTTCTATTGAGTTTAAAGCATTCTGTTGAATACCAACCATTTTCCTATGAAATTGAACCTCGATGGTATTTCCAAATGACAAAAAGAGTAAAAGCAGGCTTACAAGCCTATAATTTATATGGAAAATATATTAGTTTTAGATATTATCATGGAATTTTAAAAGATGAACCATATTATTTTTTCTCTTATAATCCATACTCCGAAACCTCCGTATTTGCTATAAAATATGGTTATCAAGCTGGAAATATTTTAGACTTATCTGTTTCGGCAGGAGTGAAAAACGTAAGCGAAGTTTCAACTGATACCAAAGGTAGGCTAATCCATAACTCCCAAAGTCCGAGCAATCAGACATGGTTTTTAGCATCTAATCTAAAATTGAGTTTTGGTAATTCTTACCCAAAAACCAAAACTGATAAGTTTGGAAAGTTACTGATAACCGACAACAACTTCGAGAAAAACAAGCTGTTAAAAATCAACGCATCTGATTTATTCTCTATTGATAAATATTCCCAGTTTATCAAAGCTGATGTTGATTATGAGCATCGAATCGGAAATACTTATTTTTCAAGTAATACATCATTCACGGGCATTTTCAATCACTTTAAGTTTTTTTCTTTTAAAGGTTTCATTGATACTACACTGAATAGTAATCTATTTGGAAAGAAATTTCCTATTTGGAATGCTCAGAAAGTAAGCAATGTTTATACAAATATTCAATTATCAGAACAACTAAGATATTATTTTACCAAAGGCAAAGAAGTAAAAAAAGGGCGTTCTGGAAAAAATTTCAATGGGGTTTATCTTGGATTAATGGTAATGTTTTCTAATACAGCTTTTAATAATCAATTATCTGATGATGATGGGAAGTACATTTTTACGAACATTAAAACAGGTAGTGTTTATGGTGGTGGTGGCGTTTTAGGGATTCAAAATCAATTTAGAAACCGTATTTTTTTCGATTTTGGTATTTCATTATTAGCAACTAATAAAAATACTCAAATTCAAAGCTTAACAACAAAATACGGTAGAAACATTTCTCTCAATCCATACCTAAAAATAGGCTTCGTAAAATAAGTTTAAAAGCCCTTTTGCATTGTCCGAAGACGTACTCAAAATGTCCGTTTTCGGACAATTATTTTATATATAAAATACACAAACTGCTGATAATTAAATACTTACAACAATGGCACAGCTTTTGGCATTATATGATTGCTGTCTAAATTAGGGTTTAGGGCATCAGATACACAAAATTATGAAAAAGCTATTATCACATTAAACAAGTAAAATTATTTCAAAACAAAACTTGAATCCATGCAACTTTTATGTAAAAAGAGTGTCGTTGTCATAATTACTTTTTGTAACCTTTTTTTACCAGACAAGTATTCACATCAAATTGATTAATAATTGTTAAAAACACACCTCTTAACATTTATTAATGCTTGTCGAAAGCCAAACAAAAATAAATTTGTGACTGCAAAAGCCCTCAGCTTTTACGACACAAACTGAACTTACAAACAACAATTATGAAAAAGCTCTTTTTACTAACTCTGATGCACTTGTGCATTGGCTTTAGCTTGGCGTTTGCCCAAACAACAACGCCTCGCTCACTTGAAGCTAAACGCACTAACAAACCCGTAATTATTGATGGCAAACTGAATGATTTGGCTTGGCAAGATGCCGCCAAAGCTGATGATTACACCGAGTTCCGACCCGTAATTGGTCGAAAAGAAGAAAAAGGCAATCATACCGAATCTTATTTGATGTATGATGATGCGGGAATCTATTTCGGTGGAACTTGTTTCGAGCGAAATGTTGATAGTATTGCCAAAGAACTCGCTGGTCGTGACGGTTTCGGAATGAACGACTACATCGGTTTGATTTTCGATACTTACAATGACAAATTGAATGGTTTTGAGTATTTTGTGACGCCACTTGGCGAGCAATGGGACGCCAAAATGACTCCTAACCAAAATGATAATAATGGCGGCGAAGATTTTAGTTGGAATGCCGTTTGGAAAAGTGCCGTTGTGATTCATGACAAAGGCTGGAGTTTCGAGATGTTTTTGCCTTACTCGGCCATTCGTTTTAGTAAAGACAAAGTGCAGAATTGGGGCTTGAATATCACCCGACGACGACGAAAAACCGAGCAGCAATATACATGGAATGCCATCAATCCGAATGTCAATGGATTCTTGACTCAAGAAGGACAATGGACTGGTATTTCGGATATTAAACCGCCCTTGCGTCTCCAACTTTTTCCGTATTTTTCGGTTTATGCCAATCATTTTCCGAGCGATGTGGCCGAACAGAAAAATTGGACAAATCAAGTTTCGGGAGGGCTGGATTTAAAACTGGGATTAAGTCAGGCATTTACACTCGATGCCACCTTGATTCCTGACTTTGGACAGGTGCAAAGCGACAACAAAGTGTTGAATCTGACACCTTTTGAAGTCAAATTCAACGAATATCGTTCTTTTTTTACGGAAGGTACTGAGCTTTTCAACAAGGGAAATTTGTTTTATTCACGCCGAATCGGTGGAACGCCTATTCATTTGTACGATGCTTATGACGACGTAAAATCAGGTGAAAGGATGTTGAAAAACCCAACCGAAGCAAAGTTAATTAATGCTTCTAAGATTTCGGGACGCACCAAAAATGGTCTTGGAATTGGGGTTTTAAATGCCGTTACGCAAGCACAGTTTGCTACCATCGAAAACATAGAAACTGGCGAGATTAGAAAGTTTGAAACCAACCCAACGACCAATTATAACCTTTTTGTGCTTGACCAAACTTTTAAGCATAATTCGAGCGTAAGTTTTATCAACACCAGTGTACTAAGAGGCGGAAACGATTATAATGCCAATGTAAGTGCAGCATTATTTAGTTTCAGCGACAAGAAAAATACTTATAATTTGTCGGGCAATGCGTCAGTTAGTCATTTGAAATATAAAACACCCGACAGCGAAAACTCTCTCGGATACAGCCATACGGTGAGTTTCGGAAAAAACAGTGGAAGATTCAATTTTAGTCTTTCGCAAGCTCTGACCGACACCAAGTATAACAGTAATGATTTGGGTTATTTTACGAACAATAACTTTATCAATCATAACTTTTATGTCGGCTACCGATACACCGAGCCTAAAGGTTGGTACAATCGACTTTTCTTTAATCTCAATGGTGGTTTGAGTAATTTATATGCCCCGATAGGTGATATAAAAAGTAAATATCAAAACTCTCGTATCAACTTCAACCTAAATGCACAAACAAAGAAGTTGATTTGGTTTGGTTTGTTTGCCAACTTCAATCCAGCCCAAAATGATTTCTACGAGCCACGCAATATGGGTCATGTTTTCAAACGTGGAAAAAGCGTTGCAATGGGCGGTTGGATAGAAACAAATGCTGCTAAAAAATACTCGGTTAGTGCCGAAGTTTTTGAGCGTATTTTCTTGAACTTTTATAATCTTAGCGGAACCGATATTTCGTTAAGTCAGAAATACCGTTTTAATAGTAAGTTTTCGATTGAGCATCAGATTGGTTTTATGCCACGTCCAAGAAGT
Source organism: Emticicia aquatilis (assembly GCF_014644295.1). Lineage (GTDB taxonomy): Bacteria > Bacteroidota > Bacteroidia > Cytophagales > Spirosomataceae > Emticicia > Emticicia aquatilis. The sequence continues at coordinate 16,049 of NZ_BMKK01000018.1, read as the reverse complement.
TTGGGTTATACTACTACGCTCGACGACAACAACATATTGTTTGCGGTCAGAAAAGTAAGTACAGTTGATAATGTTTTGAACCTAAAATATAGCTTTACCAATAAAATGGGGCTAACATTCAGAGCCAGACACTACGTGAGTGTGGTTGATAACAAAGAGTTTTATACCCTCAATACCGACGGTTCTTTGAATACAAAAACAGGATTAGCCGAAAAATATAACCGCAATGTCAATTACTTTAACATTGATATGGTTTATACTTGGCAATTTGCTCCTGGTAGTTTCTTAAATATTGTTTGGAAAGATGCAGGATTTACGAACTCTGATATTGCCAATACTCGTTACTTTGATAATTTCCAGAATACCATACAAAGCAGTCAAAATAATAATTTATCACTCAAAGTCATCTATTTCTTGGATTATTTGCAACTCAAACGAAAGATTTAGATAGCGATATTCAGAAAACAAAACCAATGATTGAACTAAAAAATATCTCCAAATATTATCCCGCAGGATTCGGCAAAACCTATGTTTTACGCAACATCAACCTCGAAATAAAAGAGGGCGAATTTGTATCAATCATGGGTCCATCAGGTTCGGGAAAATCAACACTTCTTCATATTTTAGGCTTACTCGAAGAGGCTTCCGAAGGAGAATATTTATTAGATGGAATTTCGGTTCAGAAACTTTCAGAAAAAAAACGCACCGAACTGCATCGCACAAGCATTGGTTTTGTTTTTCAGGCTTATCATTTGATTGATGAATTGACGGTTTACGAAAATATCGAGACCCCACTTCTTTATAAAGGACAGTCATCAGCCGAACGAAAAAGTCGTGTGGCAGATGTTCTCGACCGCTTCAATATTGTAGCCAAGAAAGACCTTTTTCCCTCTCAACTTTCGGGTGGACAGCAACAACTCGTCGGCATTGCCCGAGCGATTGTAGCCGAGCCAAAAATTATCTTTGCTGATGAGCCAACGGGCAATCTTCACTCCGAACACGCCCAGCAAATCATGGAGCTTTTCAAGGAACTCAACCAAAAAGATGGCGTAACTATCGTGCAGGTAACTCACTCCGAAGCCAACGCCGAATATGGTAATAGAATTATAAGATTGAAAGATGGTTGGATAGCATAGCAGCCCCCTAACCCCCGATGTGGGAACTTTATTCTTTTTCGATGAACTCTTATAATTTCTAATATCCTATGAAAAATATATTACTAAAAATCTCACTTACAATCATCATTTTGTTCCCCCATCGGGGGATAGGGGGCTTTGTTTTCGGGCAAGGCCTTTCCCTAAAAGAATGTGTTGATATTGCCATAAAAAACAACTTGACTTACCGAGAAAGTCAGATAATGGGCGAAAGTGCCAATATTGAATTATCAAGAGCAAAATCTCAAATTTATCCACGCATTGGGTTTGGCACAGGGCAGGATGTACGAGTAGGCCGAAGCATTGACCGCTTCACAAACGCATATATTGAGCAGGTTTATACCACCAATTACTTTGGTTTGCAAGCATCGATGCCCGTTTTTAATGGTTTTCAGATAAAAAACCAAATTCGTCAAAACGAGTTTCTGCGTGATGCTGGAGCTAAAAATATCGAAGCCGTAAAAAACCGCACTATTATCGGAATCATTCAGGCGTATCTACAAGTTTTGGCTTCGCAAGAATTACTCGAAGTAAGCAAACAACAAGTCGAAACTGCCAAATCTCAAGTTGAAAGAGTAAACAAACAAGTGGCAGCGGGCGTAGTTGGCCAAACGGAGCTTTTCCAAGTCCAATCGCAGTTGGTCAATGATGAATTTTCGCTCGTCACCGCCCAAAACAACAACAAAGCTGCTCGCCTTGCATTGTTTCAGTTAATGAACCAATCAAGTAATAATTCAACAAGTTTTGAGACTTTGAAAGATGACGCACTTCAATATACAATTGATAATCAGACAATTGACGGTATTTTTGAGCAAGCCGCCAATAATTTCCCCGAAATAAAAGCAGGCGAACTCCGCCTAAAAAGTTTTGATAGCCAGCTTAAAGCTACGCAGGCTTTTAATTTGCCACAGATAAGTCTATCAGGGAATTACGGTACGTTTTATTCTTCATCGAATAAATCAGAAAATTACTTTACGCAAATCAACGGTACTCGCAGTGGGTCATTGAGTTTAGATATTAGCATTCCGATTTTAGGGCGTCTGCAAAATGCTCCGAGAGTATCGGCCGTAAAAATTCAACAACAACTCAGTCAAAATCAGTTGAATGTGGCAAAACTTCAGCTCCGCCAAGCCATAGAGCAGAATTATCAATTACTCACAGCTGCCGCCGACCGCTATAAAGTAGCAAGTAATCAAGTAACTATTTTAGACCAAAACATCAAAGCCGTAGAGAGCAGAATCAATGCAGGAACGGTCAATTATTTAGAATATATGCTCGCCAAAACCAATTTCGACCGAGCAAAATCTAATCTCGTACAAGCCAAATACGAATTTTTGTTACAGAAAAAAATCTTAGATTTTTATAAAAACGGCGAGTGGCGGATTGAGTAGAAGTTCGAAACATTATTTAGCACTCTAAGTGTCTCAAGGAGTGCTAAATAATATTCCATGTTTGAAATGCTACATAAAAATCTTCTTTCACACTAACTCACTCCCTCAATTATAATTTTAGTTTTGTTCCCCTCTTCTTTAAAAAACAATTCCATAATTAAACTTTTAAGGCTACTTGCATAACACTTTTAAGGAATAAATCCGCTGAAACGTCTATCTTTTTGTAGTTTAAGTCTCCAAAGTATTCGTCGATAATTTTTAATCGTTAATTTCACTTCGTTAAATCATCCCTTCATCAAATTCACTAAATTACTAACCATGAACAAGAAAATTGTCATTTTATTGGCAGCTTTTGCGATGTGTTTTGGAGCTTTCGCCCAAGATGCTGTAAGCTACCAACTCCCACCTAAAGAAGTTGCTGATTTGCTTTTGGCAAAACCTACGCCCGATGTGAGCATCGACAGTCAAGGCGAATGGATGCTCCAAAGCGAACGCAATTCTTATCCGACCGTCGAGGAATTAGGTCAACCCGAAATCAGAATTGCAGGTTTGAGATTAAACCCAAATAATTTCTCGCCAAGCCGACAAACTTTTATCAATAATTTTACACTGAAAAACATCAAAACTGGCAAAGAATTTAAAATCAGTGGCTTACCAGCAAATATGTTAGCAGGAAATGTAAGATGGAGTCCGAATGAAAAGAAGATTGCTTTTACAAATACCACCAACAACCGAGTTGATTTGTACATTGTTGACATAGCTACCAAAGTAGCGACTAAAGTCAATAAAAAGGCCTTAAACGTAGTTTTAGGTGCTGATTTGACTTGGTTCGACGATAATTCGATTGTCTATAAAACCGCAATTAGCTTGCCAAGTGCCGCACCTGCAAAGCCAATAACGCCAAAAGGACCAACCGTACAGCAAAATATCGGAAAAGCAGCACCAGGCCGCACTTACCAAGATTTAATTAAAACTCCTTACGATGAACAACTTTTTGAGTTTATGGCAACCGCTCAAATGGTGATTAATCGTGGAGGTGTTGAAACGCCGATAGGTAAACCTGCCATTTACGAATCTTATACGCTATCTCCCGATAAAAAATATTACTTGTTAGAGGTTTTGAAGAAACCATTTTCATATTTGGTTACTGCCAGTGGTTTTCCAACATCAGTTTCGGTAGTTGATGTTACTGGGAAATTGGTAAAAGAAATAGCAGATTTGCCAAGTGCCGAAACACGACCTTCGGGCAATGATAATGTGCAGAATATTCCAAGAGGTTTTGAATGGAGAGCCGACGAGGCCGCAACTTTAGTTTGGGCAATGCCGCTTGATAGTGGTTTGATTAAAAAAAATGTAGAGTTTCACGATGTAGTTTATGCACAAGCAGCTCCTTTCAAAGCCGAAAAACAAGAATTATTCAAAACCAAAATGCGTTTCCGTGGCATAACTTGGGGAAATGAAAGCTTTGCGTGGGTTTCAGAAGGTCTTGCAGGCAAACAAACAGTTAAGGTTAGTAGATATAATAGTAGCACAAAGAGTATTTCTACACTTTTTGAAAGAAATACTACTGATGCTTACGGTAATCCCGGTACGCCATTAATGGAAAAAAATAGTTTTGGTAAACAGGTGATTTTGGTAGAGGGAAGCAAAATTTTCTTGAATAATGTGGTTGGTTCTTCGCCAAAAGGAGATTTACCATTTTTGAGCCTTTTTGATATTGACACCAAGAAAACCGAACAACTTTGGCGTTGCAGCGAAGGTACGTATGAGTTTATAGTAGATGTTTTAGATGCTAAAAACTTGACGTTTATCACTCGTAAAGAATCAAAAACTGATGTGCCTAATTTTTATATCAAAAACTTGAAATTACGCATTGCTGATATGCCAATAACGGCATTTACAAACCCTTATCCTGCATTGGTGGGTGTAACGAAACAAAAAGTAAAATATACCCGCAAGGATGGTATCGAACTTACTGGAGATTTGTATCTGCCAAAAGGTTATAACAAAGAGAAAGATGGCCCATTGCCAGTATATATGTGGGCGTATCCGAGAGAGTTCAATAATGCGGCTGATGCCGCACAAGTGCGTGGAAGTGAGAATAAGTTTATAACAATTGCTTGGGGAAGCCCGATTTACTATGTAACGCAAGGTTTTGCAGTGCTTGATAATGCCGAAATGCCAATCGTGAGCAAAGGTGGCGATACCAAACCAAACGATAATTTTATTGAGCAACTCACACTAAATGCCGAAGCGGCGGTTAATCATTTGGCAGAAATGGGTGTAGGTGATAGAAATCGTATGGCAGTTGGCGGACACAGCTACGGTGCTTTTATGACTGCCCATTTATTGAGCCACACAAAGTTATTTAAAGCAGGAATTGCACGAAGCGGAGCATACAATAGAACATTGACACCATTCGGTTTTCAGGCCGAAGACAGAACTTACTGGGAAGCCCCTGATTTGTATTACAAAATGAGTCCGTTTAGCTACGCCGATAAAATCAAAACACCACTTTTATTGATTCATGGCGACTCTGATGATAATCCTGGTACATTCCCAATTAATAGTGAGCGTATGTTTGCGGCTATCAAAGGGCACGGCGGAACGGTACGTTTTGTGTTTTTACCTTACGAAGCTCACGGCTACCGAGGTAAAGAAAACCTACTTCACATGCTTTGGGAGCAAAATGAATGGTTGAAGAAATATGTGAAAGAAGCTAAATAAGTCGATAGTCCACTGACAGCAGTCGTTAGTAAAACGCCCAGCTATTGAAAAATAACTGGGCGTTTTTTGATTTTTTATTCTTTCAAACCAGTATTAAGGGCTGGTTTTTCAAAACTCCATTCACTACGTTCGAGTTTTCTTTGTGTCGGATAAATTTCGTCAAGGGTATTTCCATCATAAATTCGGCCATTTTTGATAACCATTTTAACCGAATTAGAATTACGAATATTTTCTAAGGGGTTTTTATCTAAAATTAGTAAATCAGCCAACTTGCCGTTTTCGATACTTCCTAAATCTTTGTCAAGTCCAAGAGCTGTTGCTCCCAAAATCGTGGCAGTACGAAGTGCATCATGGTTTTTCATTCCTCCACTTTGCATCGACCACAACTCCCAATGATAGCCCAGGCCTTGGAATTCTCCGTGACTACCAATTCCTGCTAAAGCTCCACTTTCAACCATTGATTTCATTGATTTGGCATGTTTTTGGAATACATGCTCTTCTGGCATAAACCAAGCTGGCACACGACGAGTTTTTTCGGCCAATTCTTCATAAGGCATGAAGTTTTGCATCTTTTTATCGTGGTAAGGATTTTCGGTTTCAAAATAAAAAATCTCAGCAAAAGGTCCACCATAAGCAACTAAAAGCGTAGGCGTAACGCACATTTTTGAAAAAGAAATCGCTTTTACTACATCATTATAAAGTGGATAAACAGGAATGGCATGTTCATGGCCAGGGTATCCATCAAGCATATTGGTCATGTTTAGCTTATAGTTCAAACCTCCCTCCGTTGTTGGCATCAATTGTTGTCCTTTGGCCGCTTTTATAATCCATTGACGAATTTGGCGGTTTCCAGTCAAATACATTTTTATGTATTTAGTATTATAGTATTTGCTGTATTGACGTAAAGCATTGATAGCCTGCGTTGAATCTTTGATATTATATGACCAATACCCAACTCCTGGGCCTGTTGAGTAAACTCTTGGACCAACCATTTTGCCAGCCTCTACCATATCCGAATAGGTAAGCACGTCTGTGGTAGCGGTCTGAGGGTCACGAGTAGTTGTAACTCCATAGGCAAGATTGGCAGAATATACCCACGCCTGATTTTTTTGAATGCCCCATTGCGGCCACATGTGAGCGTGCGTATCGACAAAACCTGGAATAATAGTTTTCCCTTTAGTATCAATTACTTTTGCCCCATTAGTATTCTTGAGTGTTCCGCTTTTTCCGTAGCTTTTGATTCGATTATTCTCTATCAAAATATCTCCATTTTCAATTATTTCATCGCCTTTCATTGTGATGATTCTTGCTCCTTTCAATAAAACATTTCCAGTCGGAGCATCTTTTGCATAGAAAATTTTGATTTCTACTTCTTGAATTTTGTATTTAGGGTCTTCTTTCTTTGGAGTAGCTTTTTTACTTACATTCGAGCTATCGGATTTTAGCTTCACTGAATCGGTTTTGGCTTTATTGAGTGAATCGGATTTTTGTTTTTCTTGCAGTTTTTTGGCAGTTTTCAAACTATCATCAAATGCTTTTGACTTCTCTAAATCATATACAAAATGAAAACGCCCCAAAGACCAATGTACTTTTTGAGCATTGCTCGACCATGCAGGAAACTCCCCTCCTAATTCGGTTAACTTTTTTGCAGGAAACTGCGAAGCCGAAGGCTCAGAAACAGAGATGTTAACGGTTTTACCTGTTTTAGGAATATTCACTACATAAATTTCATTATTGATTTGAGCCAAGGCTTTTTCGCCATCTGGTGACATCAAAGTTTGCGAAGCGGGCGAAGGTTTATTAACTTCCATTGCTTCGGCAGTTTTTTCCGAAAGCATACAATTATGCACAAATTCTTCTCCTTCGATACTCATACCGTAGGTAGTGATTCCTGTAATTTTGGCGTGAATTTTTTCATCAGTTCCATCCCATTTGATAGATTGAATAGCACCTTCGTTGCCACTTAAATAAATACGGTCTTCATTTTTTACAAAGTGTGGATTACTGCGGTCACGAGCTTTATCAATGATAGTGATATTTCCGCCATTGGCATCAATCCAGCAAATTTCATCTTCGGCATTATTAGCTACTGGCCCGATAGATTCACGATAACTTTGTAATTTACTGCGAATAAATACAATTCTGTCACCTTTAAGTGTCCAAACAGGTTGGCTGTAAAGGGCAGGAACTGATGTTAGTTTTTGTAAATTCGCCGCTCCGATTGCATTGGCTTTGTAAAGATTTCCACCTTCTGGTGTCCAAGTTGTAAATACTAATTGTGTTCCATCTGGCGACCAAGCAAGATTGGCTTCTGTAAAGTCATTGTTGCTAAGACGTCGAGGAGTACCATTCGGAAAATCCATCACATAAGCTCGATTGAGTGCTGTAAAAGCTAATTTACGGCCATCGGGAGAAGGAACGGCGTCACGAATTTGGGTAACAAGTGCGTGGGTTGTATCAGAGATTGGATACTTAAATTCGAGCTGAGGCCCCATTTCAAGTTCCATGTTTACATCAAATGGAATTTCGGTAGAGCTACCACCATTAATGGCAACTTTGTAAATTTTACCACCATAAGAAACGATAAGGTTTTGATTATCTGGCGTGAAAGACATAGCAGGTAAAACACCCATAGTTGCGATTGACTCTTGTTCATCTCTTTGAACTGGATAAGCCAGCCATTTTTCATCACCGGACTGTAAGTTTCTTAAAACCAAACCTGTTTTATCTTCAAAGCGTGAGCCATAAACCAGCCATTTACCATCGCTCGAAAGTGTAGGCGTAAATGCAGAGCCATATCTTGATGTAATTGTGGTACGTTTGGCATTTTCACGGTCATAAATACCAATTTGGTATTGGGGCATCATGGCATTGTAATTCCAAGCCCCTGTTCGTTGCGAAAAATAAATATATCGACCGTCGTGGCTAACAGCAGGGTCAATTGTTTTTAACTTTTCAGGCTGGTCGATGAGTTGTACGCCTCCTCCGCCATCTTGATGTACCATCCAAAGTTGCACATTCATTCGACCCTTTGAGAAAACAATATAATTTCCGTCGGGAGTCCAATCAGCAGAAGCATAGTTTTGGTCACGGTCTTTTGTTACTTGAATGGTGTCTTTTTTATCAAAATCAATGTACCAGATATTATCAGAACCACTTCTGTCGGAGATAAATAATAACTTTTTGCCATCTGGACTATATCTTGGGTGCGTATCGTATGCCAAGCCTTTGGTAATAGTTGTTGCTTTTCCACCACCGAATGGGATTGTGTAAATATCTCCAACCAAGTCAAAAGCAATGTTTTTTGCATCGGGACTCACATCCACCGAGAGCCACGTACCTTCAGAGGTGGTGTATTTGAATTTTCGAGTTGCTTTCAAAGGTAAATCTTTGTAACGAACATATTGAGTGGTGTCTTTTTTTAGAGAGTCGCTCAGAAAATGTTTATCAAAAGAGTTTTTCCCATTAACAGCTCCTACTACTAATGTAAAAGAAAGTATTGCTAAGGTACTTGCAGTGAAGAGCGATAAAAGTGAATAATTAGTAAACTTTTTGTTCATTGATAGAAGTGTTTTTAGTTGATAATCAAATATAAATAAAACATTTGAGATTTAGCTTTAGTGAGAATTGTTCAACAAAAAAATCCCCAAATGATGTAGCATTTGAGGATTTTTTAGCTTAACTGAATGTTATTTTTTCGGCGGAACTGTTCCCATCTTGATTAAAACAGCATCAGTAAGGTCGTCTTTTCCATTATCGGCAGAATAGAGCATTACGGTATTTGATTCGTTGTTAGATGCATCGGCATTTCTTCTGAACACAATCTTATAACCCTTTTCGGCAGCTACGGTTTTGATAGTAGCGTTTACTTTCTCACGAATTGCCAAAAACTTATCTTGAATCATTTTTTGAAGTTCGGCCTCTGAATTTGCTTGAAAATCATCAGCATCTTTCTTGATGTTTTGCACTCGTTTCAATTTTGCATTCAAAGAATCAGTCGTCAGGCCAGTAATATCCTTCATCATTGCTTGATATTCGACATATTCTTCTTGATATTTTTTGGCTTTTTGCTCCAATTTTGTCTCAAGACTTACCTTTTTTGAGGCGATTTCGGCCTGTAAATTCTTTATTTCATTAAGGTTTTGAAGGATATAATCTTCATAAACATAAGCAAGTTTTAGTCCTTGTGTGGCTGGCTTGGCTGTTTGAGAAAACCCTAATTGACTGATTAATAATATAATAGCGATAAAAACTGATTTTTTCATTAGTTTGGTTTTGGTGATTTTTTAATCAAAATTACGGAATATTTTTTGCCAAAAACAAAAAAGACGAGTAAAAACCCGCCTCTCTTTGTGAAACGATGTGTGGCATACCTTCGAGGTATGCCACACATGTTCTATTTATAGACTACTTATATTCTTGACAAGATTTGCTCGCCCATTGCATCTGTTCCCAAAATCATATTTTTCGGAGTAGAAGCATCAGCAATATCACCTGTGCGGTAACCAGCTTTCAAAGTGGCATCAACGGCTGCAATAATCGCCTCTGATTCAGCTTTTAAGCCAAACGAAATATCCAACATTAAAGCTGCCGATAGAATCGACGCCAATGGATTCGCAACTCCTTTTCCAGTAATATCGTGAGCAGAACCGTGAATTGGCTCGTAAACGCCCGTGCTATCACCGATTGAAGCTGAAGCCAACATTCCCATCGAACCAGCGATTTGAGAGGCTTCGTCAGTCAAAATATCTCCGAAAAGATTTCCTGTTACAACTACATCAAATTTACGAGGGTCTTTGATTAAAAGCATGGCAGCTGCGTCAACAAATTGGTGTTCGAGTTGTACTTCTGGGTAATCTTTTGCTACTTCAAGCACCACTTCACGCCATAAACGGCTACTTTCGAGTACGTTTGCTTTATCAACCGACATCAATTTTTTGCCACGAGTCATTGCCGCATCAAATGCCTTGCGGGCGATACGCTCAACTTCGTATTTTGAATAAATCATTGTGTCGTAAGCGGTATTTCCTTCGTCGATACGCTCACGTTTTCCAAAATAAACATCACCTGTTAATTCACGGAAGAACAAAATATCTGCACCTTTCAATAGCTCTGGTTTGATGCTCGATGCTTCTAATAATTCATCAAAAAGTTTGATTGGTCGAAGGTTGGCATAAAGACCTAATTCTTTACGCATTTTCAATAAACCTTGTTCTGGACGAACTTTTGCCGAAGGGTCATTGTCGTATTTTGGATGACCAACTGCACCGAATAAAACGGCATCAGAGGCTTTCATTTTTACGAGTGTTTCTTCTGGAAGCGGGTCGCCAGTTGCTTCGATGGCAGCATGACCGATGAGTGCTTCGTCATAAGTAAATTCATGACCAAATTTTGCAGCGATTTTCTCTACTACTTTTTTACCTACGGCAGTTACTTCCTGCCCAATTCCGTCACCTGGGACGATTAGAATATGTTTTTTCATTTTTTATTGTTTTAACCACGGAGTTACACTGAGTTAAACACAGAGTTTCACGGGGTTTATAATACGAATCTTTTTATTCCATTTTTAAGGCTTGTTACATTAAAATTCATCAAATACCCAATTTTAAACTTTCCAAGCCTCATATAAGTCAGTACCTGAGCAGAATGAACATCATTCAACGCCTCAACTGATTTTAATTCTAAAACAATTTTATTTTCGACCAATAAGTCAATTCTATAACCACAGTCGAGCTTTACATCTTCAAAAACCAATGGCATTGCTTTTTCTTTTTCAACAAATAACCCAGCTTTTTGAAGTTTATAAAATAGGCACTCTTTATACGCACTTTCAAGCAAACCAGCTCCCAAAGCAGTATGAACAGAATATGCTTCTCTCAATATTACTCCTGTTAACTCATTATTCTCAGTGTAACTCAGTGCCATAACTCCGTGAATCTCCGTGGTTAAAAAATAAAAACTATATCAAATTCAGCATCTTCTGAGTAGCTTTGATTGCTGAAACAGTTTGGTCTGAATCTAAACCACGAGTTTTGAAACTTTTTCCGTTGTATTCCCAACTAATGATGGTTTCACAAAGTGCATCGGTTTTTCCTCCCGGTGGAATCCTTACGGCATAGTCTGTCAGCGTTGGAAGACTTTGTTTTTTCTTCACATAAATCTTCTTCAAGGCATTCATAAACGCATCGTATTGTCCATCGCCTTGGGCGTTTTCTTCAAAAATATCCTCGTCGATTTTTACCATTAAAGTGGCCGAAGGGCGAAGATTTTTCGAGTGAGTCATCACATAATTAAGCACATGCACACGCTCGGCAACTGCCTCACTATCAAGCACATCGGAGATAATGTATGGCAAATCTTCTTTCGTAACAACTTCCTTGCGGTCGCCGAGTTCGATGATTCTTTGCGTAACTTTCTTGATTTCTTCGGGCGAAAGAGAAATACCAATTTCTTGGAGATTTTTCTCAATATTGGCCTTGCCTGATGTTTTGCCGAGAGCATATTTTCGAGTACGTCCGAAACGCTCAGGCATCAAATCATTGAAATAGAGATTATTTTTATTATCGCCGTCGGCATGGATACCCGCCGTTTGCGTAAATACGTTTTCACCGATAACAGGTTTATTAACAGGGATTCCAAAACCCGAAAAGGTTTCTACAATCTTACTGACCGTGTAAAGCGACTGCTCAACAACCGAAGTAGTTACATCGGGAATGAAATCGTTGATAACCGCAATAACACTCGATAATGGAGCATTTCCCGTGCGTTCGCCCATACCATTTACGGTCAAATGCAAACCTTGTACACCCGCACGAATGGACTCCATGACGTTGGCTACGCTTAAATCATAGTCATTATGAGCATGAAAATCGAAATGCTGATTTGGATAACGCTCTACAATAGCCTTGATAAAATCGTAGGTTTCGTAAGGTGTCAAAACCCCCAATGTATCGGGCAAAAGCACCCGTTTGATTGGCTGTGTACTCAGAAAATCGAGAAATTGGAAAACGTATTCTTGTGAATTTCGCATTCCATTACTCCAATCTTCGAGATAAACATTTGCTTCGATACCTCTTGATTTTGCCAAAGAAATAACTTGGGCAATTTCGCCAAAGTGTTGTTCGGGAGTTTTTTTCAACTGGTGCGTCAGATGATTCATCGAGCCTTTGGTCAATAAATTCATTACTTTCGCCCCTGCTTGTTGCATCCAGTTGATTGAAGCTTCGCCATCAACAAAAGTCAAAACCTCTACTTTATCAAGTAAACCGTGTTCTTTTGCCCAATTTGTGATTTTTTGTACTGCCAATAATTCGCCTTCCGAAACACGAGCCGAAGCCACCTCGATTCTATCCACCTTTACTTCGGTGAGTAGCATCTGGGCAATTGCCAGTTTTTCGGTAGCTGAAAAAGATACTCCGCTGGTTTGTTCACCATCACGGAGCGTTGTATCCATTATTTCAATGTGTCGCATCTTCAATTTTGAATGTGCGAATGATAGAATGATAGAATAATAAAATGGTTTAACCCATTCACTCATTCATTCATTTAATCATTCAAAATTAATAAAGACTCTTATCAGCAAAAGTAGCAATCTCTGACTTCATAGACTGGAGATAATCAATATCATCGTAGCCGTTAATCATGTTGTTCTTTTTATAGCCGTTTATGCCGAAACTCTCCGACTCACCCGTTGCCAAAATCGTAATAGTTTGGGCAGGAAGGTTTACTTCAAGTTCAGTATTTGGGTCTGCCTCGATAGCCGTGAAGATTTTATGCAAAAACTCTGGACTAACTTGTACTGGAAGAATACCGATGTTTAGGGCATTTCCTTTGAAGATATCAGCAAAGAAACTCGACACTACACAACGGAAACCGTAGTCGTAGATTGCCCAAGCGGCGTGTTCACGGCTTGAACCACTACCGAAGTTACGGCCACCTACAAGGATTTTTCCAGAGTAGATAGGGTTATTTAATACGAAATCTGCTTTCGGAGTATCGTCAGCGTTATAACGCCAGTCTCTGAATAGGTTTTTGTCGAAATCTACTCTGCTTGTTGCTTTCAAGAAGCGTGCAGGAATAATTTGGTCAGTATCCACATTTTCGATTGGCATCGGAACTGCGGTGCTTTTTAATATAGTGAACTTATCGTAAGCCATTTTTTTAGAATATTTTTTACCACGGAAGCACGGAGAACACGTAGTTTCACAGAGGTGAACTTAGTATTTTAAGTATCTTTCGTGGTGAATTTTAAAATTGATTATAAAAACTCTCTTGGGTCAGTAACTTTTCCTGTAACCGCGGCGGCTGCTGCCACTAACGGAGAGGCCAAAAGCGTTCTTGCACCTGGTCCTTGGCGGCCTTCAAAGTTTCGGTTTGATGTTGAAACTGCGTATTTTCCAGCAGGAATTTTATCATCGTTCATCGCCAAACACGCCGAGCAACCTGGCTGACGAAGAGCAAAACCAGCTTCAGTCAAAATATCCAAAATCCCTTCTTCTTTGATTTGAGATTCTACGATGTGCGAACCTGGTACTAACCATGCCGTTACGTTATCCGCTTTTTTGCGTCCTTTCACGATTGAAGCAAAAGCACGGAAGTCTTCGATACGACCGTTTGTGCAGCTTCCCAAGAAAACATAATCAATTGGTTTACCAATGATTTGGTCGTTTTCTGCAAAGCCCATGTAATTCAATGATTTTGCATAAGAAGCAGCACCATCCAATACATTGGCAGCTTGTGGGATATTTTGAGAAATACCTGTTCCGAGACCTGGGTTTGTTCCGTAAGTGATTTGTGGCTCAATTTCAGCAGCATCGAAAGTATATTCAATATCGAAAACTGTTCCTTCGTCGGTTTTGAGGGTTTTCCAGTAAGCTAAGGCTTTTTCCCAAGCTTCGCCTTTTGGAGCTTGCTCACGGCCTTTCAAGTAAGCGAAAGTAGTTTCGTCAGGAGCAATCATGCCACCTCTCGCACCCATTTCGATTGACATATTACAAACCGTCATACGTCCTTCCATGCTCATATTTTCAAAAACTTCGCCTGCATATTCGCAGAAATAACCCGTTGCACCTGCTGCCGAAAGCTTTGAAATAATAAAGAGTGTTACGTCTTTTGGTAGTACGCCTTTGCCCAATTTACCATTGATTGTTACACGCATTTTCTTTGGTTTTGGCTGCATGATACATTGCGAAGAAAGTACCATTTCTACCTCAGAAGTACCAATTCCGAAGGCAATTGCACCAAAAGCACCGTGCGTAGAAGTATGAGAGTCGCCACAAACGATGGTCATTCCTGGAAGTGTGATACCATTTTCAGGCCCAACTACGTGAACGATACCATTCTTTGCGTGGCCTAATCCCCAGTGAGAAATGCCATATTTAGCCGAGTTTGTTTCCAAAGCTTTCAACTGATTGGCCGAAAGTGGGTCTTGAACTGGTAAATGTTGGTTGATTGTTGGTGTATTATGGTCGGCAGTTGCGAATGTACGATTTGGGAAAAGTACACCCAAACCACGACTTTCGAGACCCAAAAAGGCAACTGGACTCGTTACTTCGTGAATGAAGTGGCGGTCGATGAATAAAACGTCGGGCCCGTCTTCGATGTTACGAACAACGTGGGCATCCCATACTTTGTCAAATAATGATTTTGGTGCTGACATATTTTTTTAATTGTTTTAATGCGTTTTGTTTTCGACATAAAGTCTTTTGACAGTCTTTACTCGCTGAGTGACTATGAGACTTCATTTTAAATTTCCAAAAGATGTTTATTCATTTCCAGATAGACAAATAGCTTTGTACCTATCTCTGATGGTTTTCCATTTATAATTAAATTATATTTTTCCAACTCATTCCTTTCAATCTCGTAGCCTATGGCATTATAGATTGTAAAATACACATCTCTTTGATTCATATAGTGGTAAAAAAGTGATAAAACATTGGTTATCAAGAGAGTTTCAGCATCAAATCCTAAAGAAAGAGAAAGGTTCAATTTTTTGTTTTTAAGTAATTCAGCAAATTTCTCTATCTCAACACCATTAATCTTTTCTCCGCTATTTTGGTAGTTCGCTAACTCCAGTTTTAACTCACTGTTTTCTTTACTTAACCGTGTTAATTCGTCCAACGTTGAACTAAAATTTATACCTTCATCTTTTATCCAACCCTTTAAAGAACCTTCATAGCGATATTCTATATCTCTTATGGAATCATTTATACTTAATTTTATGTCTTTCAAATCACTCCAAAAAGAGCATATATTTCCTGTTACTACTCGCCTAAACTCTTTTAAACCTTGTGGATTATCCAATTCAAGTATAAATTTTCCTTTCTCTTTTACTTTTTCATCAAGGGCTTGTTCTTGCATTACGATTGCAAAAAGAGGCTTTTTAAGGTTAACAGCATATTCATATTCCAAATGAGTATAACTTTTGCCTGATTTTGGTTCAATCGAACCATACCTCCCTCCCAATAAAAGCATATAAACATCCGAATCTTCAATCCAACGTTTTATAATAGTCCATTGACTTTCATCCCCTGCTGTAAATAACTCCATTCCCGCAGGAATATGTCCAGCATTCAAAATCGATTGTACAGCCGCTTGTCTTTCTTCTTGTAAATCAATAAAAGTTGAAGATACAAAGACCTGTAATTTGCGATTTCTGTTTGCCATTGTATAATTATGTTTATTAATAATAAATATATTTGTTACGCACCGTAGAGACGTTGCAATGTGCCGAGCGAAGTAGGGTTATACCTGTAAAAAGCGAAACTTGATTGTGCCT
>NZ_BMKK01000017.1 GCF_014644295.1 Emticicia aquatilis | reverse complement strand
CTGCCGCCTACGATTGGCGTTTGAGTGCTGCTGTTCAAGGTCTTCTTCAACGCTAAGTCGAACTTCTCGACTGATACACTTGCAGGGTCTTCGTCATCTTCGTCAGTTGCTGCTACTCCATCACCTACTACTCCAGTTCCTGTTCCATCTACATAGTTATCTGCTGGACTATCAACTTGACCACCTTTATCGTTTCCTAATATTCCATCAGGTGTACTATCTTTATCATTTAAGCTCAAGGTATTAGAAGCAGACGAAATCTCAGCTCTATTCACTAATGTTTGACCTTGATAAGTTGCTACATTATTAACTCTTAATGTAATCGTTCTTTTTACACTTGTATTGTAAGGTGCTATTGAAGCGATTGGTGTTTTTAGGGTTGCGATACTTCCTGTTACATTCCAGTTAGTTTCGACTGGGCTAATTGTCATTCCAGCAGGTATATAATCGCTTACTTGTACGTTAGTAGCAGTAATTGTTCCTTGATTAATTACTTCAATTTCATAAGTAACATCATATCCTGGTACAACTTTAGGGTCAGAAGTACGAACCTTTCTTAATGCTAAGTCGAATGTTTGAGTAATATTCAACAGAGCTGGGTCTTCATCATCTTCATCAGTTGCAGCCACTCCATCACCAACTACGCCTGTACCATTTCCATCTACGTAATCATCGGCAGGACTACTCACTTGTCCACCTTTATCATTTCCTAAAACTGCATCTGGAGTACTATCTTTATCAAGCAAACCCCTTGCATTGGTTGCTGCACTAATTTCTGCACGGTTTACTACTGAAGCTCCTTCGTAGTTAGCATCAATTTTAAATGTAATATCTCTTGTAACTGTAGCACCTGGGGCAATTGTTGGAATTACAGCGTTCAATGTTGCTTTTCCAGAAATTGCTGTCCATGTTGCATCAGATAGCGTTAAGCCTGTTGGGATATAATCTGTTACTTGAACATTCGTTGCAGTTACTGTTCCTTGATTAATAACCGAGATTGTGAAAGTAACATTATCACCTGGTTTGTATGTACCAGCCGTTTTCAATACTTTCTTCAAAGCCAAGTCGAATGAACAATCTTGTGGTGTTAAAGCAACTGAAGTCGTTGCAATACATCCATTTTTATCTGTTACAGTTACGCTATATGTTCCTTCTACTTTCGCAGTTAAGTCTTCTGTTGTTGAACCATCTGACCACAAATAAGTATATGGTGTAGTTCCTCCTGTTACCGACAAATTGATTGAACCATCAGATTTTTCACACTTAGGGTCAACTTTTGTTGTAGATACAGTTAATACTGCTGGCTGAGTAAGCGTTGCTGACGATGTAGCAATACAACCTTTTGTATCTTTAACAGTAATAGTATAAGTAGTATTTGGGTCTAAACCAGTAAATGTATTAGTAGCTGCGGCTGGTGTAGTGAATGCTCCACCGTTGATACTGAATGTATATTGTGGTGTACCTCCATTTCCGGTTGCTAAAATTTTACCATCTTTTGCACCATTACAAGTAATGTTTGTTGGAGTAAGAGTTACTGTTGGAAGTGGGTTAACAGTTACGATAACTGCATCCGTAGCTGTACAACCATTATTTGTACTCGTTGTACAAGTAACTGTATATGTAATATTGATTGCAGATACTCCCGTATTTATTGGAGTTACACTTACTGTTGCCGATGTTGAACCACCAACATTTGTACTCCAAGATAATGTACCTGCACAACCAGTTGCAGTTAATGTTGTTGGTGTTCCGCTACATACTTGGAAGTCGATTGGTAAACTTACCGTTGGTTGAGCGGTCACTGTAACAACACCTGTTGCTGTTGCTTTACAGTTATTTGAGTTCGTACAAGTAGCCGTGTAACCATAAGTGCCAGTCGCTGAAGGTGATACCGTAATTGTAGTGCCGGAACCTGTACCTGCTCCTGACCATACAACCGAACCTACACAGCCTGATGCAGTTAAAGTTGCAGTACCACCCGAACAAATTGTTTTTGAATCAACCGTTACTGTTGGGTTTGGATAAACCACAACAACTGTTGTTGCTGTTGCTGTACAACCTACTGTGTTTGTTACAGTTACTGTGTACGTTCCTGCTATTGTTGTCGTTACACTTGCACCAGTTGCAGTAAAGCCTGATGGGCCACTCCATGAGTAAGAAGTACCACCTGTTGCGGTTAATGTGACTGGGTCATTTTGACATTTAGGCCCATTGTTTGATGCGGTTGCTGTAACTGTGTTAGATTTGTTACAAGCTATAACCTCAAAATTATCAACATCCCAAACGCTGATACTTGCACTATTTCCTACTGGAGCATAAGCTGTCAATTGGAAATCATAAGTACTTGCTGATGTAAATGTAAAGTCTGCGTCAGCTGTAAAATCAATATTTTCAGTTGTCCAGTTTTGTGGGCTGGTCGTAGCATCTAATTTTTCATAAATCAATGTTCCTGCTTTATATACTCTAATCGCATATTTAGTAGGATAGTTGTTTGAAGCAGTTCCACCACTTGATGCTGGTGAAGGTGAGTATGTTAAAGTAGCTGCTGCTTTCTGATTAAACTTCAATGATGTAATTGAACCAACTTGTGAAGGTGTCAATGAAGCAGAGAACTTAATAGCCTTGCTCCAATCTGCTACTGTTGATACATTGGCAGAAATACACATAGCGTTATCTGTTCCTGAAACATTACTTGCACCAACCGTACAGCTATGGAAATTAACATCAGGGTTTTCTCTATAAATGTTAGTTGCTGTAATATTTATAAAGTTTGCTGAGTTTGGATACGCTGGTGTAAACTCAGCATAAGTATATCCACCACTCAATGCTTGGCAGTTATTCAAATCATATCTAATAACTGTTGCAGGATTACAAGTCAAACATACATTATTATTACAATCAGTTCCTGTTTTTACTGTTACTGTTGCAGGTACTGACTGAATACAACCATTCAAATTACAAGTTGCTGTATAAGTAGTAGTTGTTGTAGGAGACACCGTAATGGCAGTTGTATTTGCTCCTGTTGACCAACTTAATGTACCTGTACAGTTTGTAGCTGTAAGTGTTGCACTTCCACCTGAGCATATTGTTGCATTAGTAACATTTATACTTGGTGATGGTGCTAATGTAATAGTTGATAATGCTCTCGCCCCCTCGCAACTGTTTGTTGTACAAGTAGCGTAGTAAGTTGCATTAGCTGTTACATTATTGATTACATAAGGTGAACCTGTAAACAATACCGCTGTACCTGTAAGTGAGCCATACCACTTAACAGTTCCGCTACAATTAGTAGCTGTCAAGGTAACATCGGCCCCATTACACACTGTCGGACTATTTACTGTTACAGTAGGTCTTGGATTGACCGTAATAACATGAGTAGAATAAGTAGTCTTACAATTAGGGTCAATTGGCTTGATACAAGCATATACATAATATGTTACTGGTGAGCCTGTATTATTGGCAGGCATACCAGTAAGATTACTCAATGATATACTTGTAGCATTTGTTACGTTAGCTTCCTCATTCAGACACGTAACCTTAAATGTTGTATTGTCATAAGGATTTTGGCCTGCTGTCAAAGGTTGCGAGAATACACACCACTGAACATAGCCAGTATAGCCCGTTGACGATGTAAATGATAATGTAGGGATTTTATCTCCCGAACAAATCGTTACATTGTTTCCGTTTGTCCAAACAGGGCAAGAACAAGTAAGTACAACTACTTTAGAGGCCGAGCAAGTACCAGCAAGATTATCTTTTACATAAAATGTATAAGAAGTTCCTGAAGTCGTACCCGTCAAACCGCTAAATACATTTGAACTTTGCCAGTTTACATTATCCTTACTATAAGAAAAATCTCCACTGCCTCCTGTTGTTGTTAATGTAACTTTACCGTCTGCATTTCCGCAACTTGGTTGAGTAGTAACTGTTGTTGCCAAAGTAGGGGTCGCATAACAAGCAGTAAGTCTTACATTATCAAACTTGAGAGCTGAACCATTCGCATAGCCAACAATTCTTATTTTTGTTGTATTAGCAGGAGTTGTAAAGTTGATTGCTGCAATTGGTAATCTACCATAAGTGCCATAATCATTTTCAACAGTATATTTAGATGATGTTCCTAACAAAGTATTTCCGTTATACGCTTCCATATACACTTGTACAACTCCACTTGCAGGAGGGTTGTGCGTAGCAGCATCCATATTCAATGTATATGTTCTGTTACCTACAATCCCAGTCGTTACATCATTATATACTAAGTATGCACCCGGGTTATTGTTAGTATTTAAGATTGCGTAGTTTGTACCATCATTGTAAACACCAAAATCAATCAAAGCAGAGAAAAGGTCTTTTGACCAACCAGAAGTAGTTCCTCCAGCAAAGTCTCCGTTGGTAACAAAGTTATTCGAGATACAAGAAGTACAACAATTTGCAGAAGGCGTAGTGAATGTTTTATCTGTAAAACAAGCATCAACACTATTCCAAACTCTTACTGTATAAGTTGTGTTAGGTTTTAGATTTTTGAATGTTAAAGACGTTGCCCCAGACGCTTTAGTAATATTACTGGCCGCTCCAAAAATAGGCGATGTACCAAAGGTTGCAGCTTCTTTAATATTTGCTTCATAAACTGCCGTATTGCTCAAATTTGTAATAGTAACTGAACCATTATTATTAACCGTACCACCCGAACAATTTCCACCTGAAATTGCTAAATCAGGGTTGTTAATTACAGGGGAAGAACAAATACATTTAAAGTTGCCGCAAACAAAAGTGATAGATTTTCCCTGAGCACCAGCTTCGAAACCTAAATAGGTTTGAAATTTACCCGTCGATAAAACTAATCTTGAAACACAGTCTCCAGCAAAAGTAGTTACGTAGAGGTTTCCGTCAGGACCAAAAGCTAAATCGAAAGGGTTTACATCACCATTTGTATTTCCAGTAGCACTTGTGTAATTGTTAAAATTATATGAAGCTAATTCCGTACCTGATGGGCTATATTTTTTTACCATATCAACTCCACTGCCACCTAAAGTTGCCCAAAGGTTTCCGCTTGCATCAAATACTATCCCTCTAAACTGAAAACCAGACGGTGCTGTGACTATTCTGGTTGCAGTTCCCAAATTTGAATTCACATATTCAATCGTACTGGTACCACCTTGCCAGTTTGTAGTAACATAAACGTTTCCCGTAGAAGGTTGAACTGCCGCCCCCCAAAGGTCAGCAGCTGTTGAATTAACAAAAGTATTTCTTAGTTTAGAGGCCACAATCGAACCATACGTACCACTGCCGCCTATTATATCTACTTTGTATAAGCCTGTATAGGTAGAAACATATAAATATTTATAATCAGTACTGATAGAAACATCCAGTAAATCCTCTCCCGCTGGAAATTGAATAGGTGTTAGGAAAGCCCCTGCAATAATATCATACACACGAATTTGCCCTTGGCCTCCTGAAGTAGCAATATAAGCAATGTTTTTGGTAGGGTCAACGACCATACCTTCACCACCACCGTTAGGTAAACTACAACTCGTGATTGCAGAGTTTGAAGAAAACTGATAGACGTCAGTCCTTGAAGGTTGATTATTCACTAACTCCCCCACAAGCATATAATACTTGTCGCAGTTAAGAGGAGCGTTTTGTGCTTCGGCAGTTGATGATGAAAATAAAGAAAATAATAAAGCTAAAAAAGACAATACATATCCACCAATCAATTGGCGGAAAGATTGTGCTTTCATAGGCACGAATTTATTTTGTGTGAACCTTAGTAAAGGCATCGCAACAAAAGTTCGAGATATTTTCTTTGATAAAAAGAAGTATATCAACGAAGAAAAGAAATAAATAACTTTTCCTGCAATGTTGCTGAGGTTTGTCAGCCAAGATGTAGAATTTCTCATCAGATTATAATTGTAATTTTTCACTCAATTTTTTTTATATGGCTCAATAAATAATAGTTTATCTTATTTTCTATTTCACCTTACTATTGCCCTTTTGAAGTTTTATCTTCTCCAAGCTAAAGTATTAATGTTGTGTCCTATTTTTTTCCCTTCACTCAAACCAACTTCATTGTCTTGTCGGGTATGGATGCCTCCGTATAATCTTGAATTGGCTGA
This sequence comes from Emticicia aquatilis, assembly GCF_014644295.1. GTDB lineage: Bacteria > Bacteroidota > Bacteroidia > Cytophagales > Spirosomataceae > Emticicia > Emticicia aquatilis. Next base: position 100,023 of record NZ_BMKK01000017.1, on the reverse strand, counting down.
TTCTAAGGCCGACTCCCAAAATGAATTAAAGCTCCTTGCTTTATATTCCACTAAATGTTCTTCATCTTTGGGGCGACCTACGTGCGAGTTATCAATAAATTTAAAGTTATCCCCGTATAAATTTGTTAGTACTGTGGCACTTGCCGAAGCCTGTCCTGCGTGTCCCGAATAAAAGGCTGGGAATGGAGGTTCGGGCCAGTATAAATCCCACATCGTATCTACATTATAAAAGATAAAGAAAAATGGGCGTTCGGCATGATACGTATATTTACACTTCCAACAATTAATAAAGGCATCGGCTACTGCCATGCCTACTCGTGCATACGTTTCGGCGGCCTTGAATAAATCTGGCTTGGCATTTTTAATCGCAATCGTTGCTAAATTATACGAATGCCCTGGTGGCGAAAAAGTTTGCGATGGGTCATCACCCCACCAGTTAGCAATTTCTTTTTCCTCCTGCGTCAGATTTTTTCTTTTATGATAAACCTCCATCATCTGTTTGTAGTAGTCTGAATCTTCATGATAATCAAACTTGATAATTTCAGGAACGGCTAAAACTCCATTGGCAGGAGCAAAAGTTCGGTTATTTCCCCAATAAGGATGAAGAGGTAATGCCACGGGTGATTGTCCCTTTGGCGGAGACTTCCAATAACCTTTGCCTTTTGGTAATTGATAAGTACTATCAAAATTACGTTTATAGCCCTGATACCCTCCATCGATTTTCGACCATTCAACTATTGCTTGAGCTATTTCCTGTCCATACTTCACAGAGCGTTCTCTCACTTCTTGCGAAGTTGTAGATACTTGAGATTGGTAAATTAAATTTTCTAATGAATCAATGCTGGCTTTGTTTGCTGCACTCGTATGCTCATATAATTGTTTAAGCATATATGACTGACCCGCATTGAGCGACAGTATCCAATTATATTTTTTAGACTTTTCTACTTTAGGAAGATTTGCCAAACCACTAAGTTGGCCATCGAGACTTTTATTTTTAGGAGAACCATTCACCACTGTTTCATACATGGTAAGACCCATATAACCTACCGCACGAGAACCATACGTAGGCGAACCATTAGGTGTTTGCTTCATTATTCGGACAGTCATTTGTCCCCACTGAATTGCAGCTGAGGCACTTTGATTTTGAGCTAAATCTGCGTCATTATCAAAACCCAAACATAAGGTCGTATTCACTACCATAACAACTACAGTGATGAGACTAACTTTATATTTCAAGAAATCCAACAGCATAAAAGTTTATTCAGTTTACCTAATTTGGTTAAGAAGTTTTCTAAGTAATCTTTTCAGAATCACTTAATTAATAAAATGAATAAATCTTGAGATTGGAGAACATATACGGAAGAGATTTCAGATAAAATACCTGAAATAGCAAATAGCCTAAGCAAGAGGCTTGCATTTTTTTTCTTGTAGTAAAAGTTCACTCAATAGCAAAGATTCAATATAGCTAACAAACGAATTTTCTTCATTAAACCGAAGTAAATTCATTTGTAATTTTTTAGACTTATTTAGGTAATGTATGTAACTAAAAAAAATAAAAAAATTATTAATTACATATTTATATTCCTATTCAAAAAGTTTTTTTAGCAACAAGTAGCCTAATGGCATAGTTTTTGAGGGTGTAATATACCCTCTTTAGAAAGCTCTTATCTAAATCTATGCCAAACCATGATAGATGGCATATAATTTAAATTTTACAAGAAATCACAACAAAAAGCCTTAAATTATTAAAAAATATACACCTAAGTCACAGAGGGTATATGCCCTTTTGGGATAAATTATGCAAAAATCATGCTAAAAAATTAGCAAGCGGATATATATATCTAAAAACACACAAATTATCTTCATTCCCAATAAAAAACACCGTTAATTTGCGGTGTAATAAAACCCCTCAAATCAAGTGAAACTTTGGCAAAAGGAAAGCAGTAAAAATTTAGGAAAACAGGAAGCGGCCTTCCGTATTGAAAAATTTACAGTCGGTCAAGACCGTGAAATGGACATGTACTTGGCTGAGTTCGATGTTATCGGCTCGATGGCACACGCCATTATGTTAGAGAGTATTGGCTTACTCGAAACCAATGAATTAGGACACGTCCTGAATGAATGTCGAAAGATATATAATGATATTTTAAATGGCAAATTTTTAATTGAAAAAAATATCGAAGACGTACACTCGCAGGTAGAGTGGTTATTGACACAAGCACTTGGAGATACTGGTAAAAAAATACATAGCGGTCGCTCTCGCAACGACCAAGTATTAGTTGACCTTAAACTTTTTATGCGTCATCAATTACGTCAGATAGTAAACCTCATCGAAGCACTCTTTCATAAGTTAGTAGAACTCAGCAATAAACACAAAAATGATTTACTACCAGGCTATACGCATCTGCAAATTGCCATGCCCTCATCGTTTGGTTTGTGGTTTGGAGCTTATGCAGAAAGTTTGGTTGATGATGCTGTTGTGCTTCAAGCAGCTTACAAGGTTGTGAATAAAAACCCGTTAGGTTCGGGAGCTGGCTATGGAAGTTCGTTTCCACTCAACCGAACGCTTACGACTAAACTACTTGGTTTCGACGACCTTAATTATAATGTAGTCTATGCTCAAATGACTCGTGGCAAAAGTGAGTATGTGGTACTTTCAGGACTTACCTCTTTGGCTACCACACTATCACGTATGTCGATGGACATCTGCTTGTATAATTCACAAAACTTTGGGTTCGTAACGCTCCCCGATGATTTCACAACGGGAAGTAGTATTATGCCTCATAAGAAGAACCCCGATGTGGCAGAATTACTACGAGCCAAAACCAACCGATTGAAAGGTTTGCCAACCGAACTCGCTTTCGTGACGAGTAACCTACCGAGTGGGTATCACCGAGATATGCAGATTCTAAAAGAAATCTTGATGCCTGCCTTCGACCAAATGATTGAGTGTCTGGACATTGCTCACTTTATGATGTCGAATATTGAAATAAAGCCAAACCTTTTAGAAGATAAGAAATATGACCCAATATTTTCGGTTGAACGTGTGAATGAATTGGTAATGCAAGGGCTACCTTTCAGAGATGCGTACTTACAGGTAAAAGATGAAATTTTTGGTGGCGGCTACGAAGCTCCACGAGATTTGAACCATACACTCGAAGGAAGTATAGGAAATCTTTGTAACGATGAAATCACGAAAATGATGAACGATGTAATCAAAGGCTTCGACTTCGTGAAAGTTGATACCGCTTTGGAAGAATTATTGAATTGGAAGTAATTTTCATACAGAAATAAAAAGGAAGCCTTCGGACTGGGCGTCCCCCTTTAAGCGAAGGCTTACTCAAAACTATATCTTTACTTCTCACAAACCGCAACCGCAATTTTAGAATCAGCAGTGCCATAATACAAATACCATTTCTTCTTGAAATTCACCAACCCTTCCACAAACACTACATTATTTACTTGTCCTGTAAATTCATAAGGCTTGTCTGGCTCAAAGAAAAATGTCTTCGAGCGGTCGATAACTTTAGTTGGGTCATTTTTATCAAAAAGCACTTGCCCAGCACGGTAGGCATTTTTTGTATCTTTACTTTTATTCTGAAAACCTTTGTTGGCACTATTATATATAAGGAATATTCCATCTTCTTTGATAAACGCCGCTGGACCTGATTCTACCAACCAACTATCAAAATTATCATCACGGGGCTTTACGATTGGCTTGGGTTTTCCTGTTTCATCTTCCAAAATTGTCCAGTCAATTAGGTTATCTGAACTGGCCAAAAACAAATTGGTATCCCCCCAATACATCCAATATTTTCCATTGATTTTTGTAGCCACAAATCGCTCACCGACTTGCTTAGTTATTATCGCCCCCGACTTAGACCACAACATTTCGTTTTTAGGGTCTTTGAAAGCCAAGCCTTCTTTTTTCCAAGTTTGTAAATCAGCCGATGAAGCAACACAAAGTCGAGCCGTTTTTCCATCATAAGCTGTGTAGGTCAAAATATACTTCCCATCTTCGGTTTCGACCAATCGAGGGTCTTCAGTCCCTCCTGGGTATTCGTATTTTTTCATAAAATCATTGTCAGGATAAAACACTGGTTTAGTCTGACGCTTGAAATGAATACCATCTTCACTAACGGCCAAACCTAAACGAGAAGTGCCATCGACAACCTTCAAAGTGTCTTCGGCACGATATAGCAAATAGACCTTACCTTCACGCACAACTGCCGAAGGATTATAGACATCTTTGGCTTCCCAATTGATAGTTCTTTTCATAATTGGGTCGTCGAAAGTAGTAGTGTCATTGGGTAATAAAATCGGATTTTCGGAATCAGATTTCACGAATGGTGTGAGTTGCCAACTTTGCTCTACTTTATTTCGGCAAGAAGAAAAAGCAAAAAGAGAAATAATTAAAAGGTATTTTTTCATAGGTTTGTATGAATGTATTTGGGTTGATATATAAAGCCAAAGGTATAGAAAATTTATCACAAACTAATCCCTAAAAAATGCTACGCAAAATTTTCATCCTACTATTTTTAATCTCGAAAATTGCTATTGCTCAAGAGCAATTAATCATGGTTGGTGGCGGCAAACGCACACCCGATATTCTAACAAAATTCATCGAATTAAGTGGAAACGAAAACGGAAAGATTCTGGTGATTCCGTGGGCAAGTGGCGAGCAAGAGGTTGCGGCTTCAAACATTAAAAATGAAGTAGCTGCTATTTCAAAAATAGCAGTCGAAAAAGCTCCATTTGCACCACTAACTGCCGAAACCAAAGCCGCACTTTTAGCACAACTCAAAACAGCAAAAGGCATATTTTTCTGCGGTGGCGACCAAAACCGAATCATGGAGGTTTTGAAAGATGGAGAACTTTTCAAGACCATGCACGAGCTTTATAAAAACAAAGTAGTGTTTGCAGGTACAAGTGCTGGCACAGCCATTATGTCGGAAATTATGATTTCGGGCGAAGGAGATTTCAAAGTAATTGATGGCTCGAAAGTCGAAACAAAAAAAGGACTTGGCCTGATGAATGAAATCATTGTTGACCAACATTTTATCAAGCGTCAACGCCAAAACCGTTTGATTGGGTTGATTTTCAAAAACCCGACTTTGTTGGGTGTCGGAATCGATGAAAACACAGCTTTATATGTAGAACAAAATCGCTATGCCGAAGTGCTGGGCGAAAGCCAAGTGATGATTTTTGGAACCACCAAGCAAGCCAAAGAAATGAAGTTTATCATGCTCGAAAAAGGCGAAAAATATGATTTGAAAAAGCGAAAGAAGATAAAATAAAAACTACCACGGAGGCACAGAATACACAGAGAAACACGGAGCAGGTTCGCTATAAAACAATTCGATTTTCAAATAATTCTTAATTCTTAATTCTTAATTCTTAATTAAGCCTTACCTTTGTAGCTCAATTAAGAATACAAAAAATGACTGACCGTTATATGCAGCGTGGCGTTTCGGCCGCCAAAGAAGATGTTCATAAGGCAATCGAAAAGCTCGATAAAGGACTTTTCCCGAAAGCATTCTGCAAAATTTCGCCCGATACACTCGGTGGCGATGCTGAATATTGCAATATCATGCACGCCGATGGTGCTGGTACAAAAACATCTTTGGCATATTTATATTGGAAAGAAACAGGCGATATTTCGGTATGGCGTGGCATTGCACAAGACTCAATCGTGATGAACACCGATGATTTGATTTGTGTGGGTGCGGTTGGTCCAATGCTGATTTCATCGAGTATTGATAGAAACAAAAACAAGATCCCAGGAGAGGTAATTGGCGAAATTATCAACGGTACAGAAGAGTGCTTAGAAATGCTTCGCAACCATGGAGTAGAGATTTACAGCACAGGTGGCGAAACTGCCGATGTGGGCGATTTAGTACGTACGATTGCCGTAAACAGCACAATCATTGCTCGTATAAAACGCTCTGATGTAATCTCAAACGATAATATCAAAGCAGGTGATGTAATTGTAGGCTTGGCTTCGTATGGTCAATCCAACTACGAAACAGCGTATAATGGTGGAATGGGGAGTAATGGTCTGACGTCTGCCCGACACGATGTTTTAGCAAAAACTTACGCCGAAAAATATCCAGAAAGTTACGATGGAGAAATAAACAAAGATTTAGTTTATAGCGGAGCAAAATTATTGACCGAAGAAATTGCGGGTGTCAATGTTGGTAAGCTTATCCTCTCTCCTACTCGAACTTTTGCTCCAGTTGCCAAAGCTTTCTTGGCCGAACTTCGACCGCATATTCACGGAATGGTACATTGCAGCGGTGGAGCTCAAACGAAGGTTTTGCATTTTATAGAAAACTTGCACGTAATCAAAGATAATCTTTTCCCGGTTCCGCCATTGTTCAAATTGATTCACGAACAAAGTGGTACATCGTGGCAAGAAATGTATAAAGTTTTCAATATGGGACACCGTTTGGAAGTTTACCTCGACGAACAATATGCTCAACGCATCATCGAAATCTCGCAATCGTTTGGTATTGATGCCCAAATAATTGGCCGAGTTGAAGCTGCTGAAAGCAAAAAAGTAACCATCAAAAGTGAATTCGGAGAGTTTGTTTATTAATCCTTTAGAAAGATTCTAAATATATCAAATACTCAGAAGGAGGTGCAACCAGCACTTCCTTTTTTTACGTCCTTACCTCAACTAACCGAATTCTTCTCATTCAAAACACCATTCTTGCATAGATAGACTTTTACTCATTTTCTATTATTTACCTTAAAAAAGTTTCTATTTATGAAGAATCCAGAAGCAATCTCACGTAAAGATTTTTTGATGAAAATTGGTTTCAGCGGTGCCGCTTTGATGGCAGCTCTTACCTCTTGCGGAGGGGATGACACTGTCACTCCTATTTCGGCCTTTACCGTCGATTTATCAACTACTACTGCACTCAACAATGTTGGTGGGTATATCAAAACAAACGGCGTGGTTTTAGCTCGAATTGCCGCTGGCAGTACAAGTGCTGCTTTTGCAGCCATTGCTCGCACCTGCCCACATGAGAAAAAAGACCAAATCATCTATAATTCATCAAAAGGGCAGTTTCAGTGTATGGCCCACGATTGGTATTTTAAAACTAACGGAACGGGCGTAGGAAATGGAAGTATTACTGCTTATACGGTTTCGCTTTCAGGAACTACTTTGAGTATTTCTTAATAGGCCGTCTGAAATAAAAAAACGTCGGCAAGATTTTGAACCTTGCCGACGTTAATATTATCAATGCTTAGAATAGAATTAGAAACCAATTCCTGCATAAAGTTTCACATCATCAAGTGTGATGGTCGGGCCACACATAATTACCAAACGTTCTACTACGTTACGTAACTCACGTACGTTCCCTGTCCACGGAAGGTTTTTCATGTATTCCATTGCATCGGCATCAAATTCTTTCGTTGCATCTCCGTATTCTTCGGCTACATCATTCAAGAATTTATCGGCCAATAAAGGTATATCATTTTTGCGGTCAGCTAAAGCAGGTACGTGAATCGGAATTACATTCAGACGGTGGAATAAGTCTTCACGGAAATTACCTTCGGCAATTTCTTTGCGTAAATCTTTATTCGTTGCCGCAATCACACGTACGTTTACTTTGATTTCTTTATCGCCGCCTACACGGGTAATCTTGCTTTCTTGCAATGCACGAAGCACTTTTGCTTGTGCCGAAAGGCTCATATCGCCAATCTCATCTAAGAAAAGTGTACCGCCATCGGCTTGCTCAAATTTACCGATACGTTGTTTGATGGCCGAAGTAAAAGCACCTTTTTCGTGACCGAAAAGTTCGCTTTCAATCAATTCAGATGGAATAGCCGCACAGTTTACCTCAACCGAAGGTTGATTACAGCGGTTACTCTTTTCGTGAATCTGCTTCGCAACCATTTCTTTACCCGAACCATTCGGCCCCGTGATAAGTACACGAGCCTCAGTTGGAGCAACACGGTCGATGGTTTCTTTCACCTTCTGAATCAGAGGAGATTCCCCAACGATTTCGTTGATTTTGTAGATTCTGCGTTTGAGAACCTTTATTACTTCTACGTCTTTGCTTTTCTCGATGGCGTTGCGTACCGTTACGAGCAGACGATTCAAATCAGGTGGTTTTGTAATGAAATCAAAGGCTCCTCTTTTGGTTGCCTCCACAGCGTTTTCTACATTACCAAAAGCCGAAATCATAACAAACTGAGTCATTACTCCTTCTTCTTTGGCTTTCAACAGCATTTCGAGTCCATCTAATTTAGGCATTTTAATGTCGCAAAGGGCTACATCGTACTGTGTTTTCAGCACCATTTCAAGTCCTTCCTCTCCATCTTTTGCTTCATCTACTTCGTACTCTTCATATTCCAAAATGTCACGAAGGGCATCTCGGATACTTTTTTCGTCATCAACAATCAATAATTTTGCCATTGGTGGTTCTACTCTTATAGAGTTTAATTGATTTTATGATTTAAGGGTATATTTCTAATTGAGACGCAAAATAAGCAAAAAATCTCAATTTTGTTGATATTTTTAATATTTTAGTAGATATAGAATCTATCATAACAAGCAAGAAGTATTTTTTAAGTAAAACTTCTAACACAAGCTTCGGATAAAATGTTATATTACAAACAAAAGGATTTTTAATTGATGAAAGTAGCAATAATTGGTGCAGGTATCGGGGGAATAGCCACGGCCATTCGTTTGGCTAATAAAGGTCATGAAATAGAAATTTTTGAGGCAAATTCTTACCCTGGTGGAAAGTTGAGTGAGTTTCAGCAAGGCGAATATCGGTTTGATGCTGGGCCTTCGCTTTTCACGATGCCACAATTTGTTACCGAATTATTTGAGCTTTCGGGAAGAAATCCTGCTGATTATTTTCAATACACCAAACTACCAGAAGTTTGTCGATATTTTTGGGATGATGGCACAAGACTCAACGTTTCGGCCAACATCAGTGAGTTTGCTAAAGATGCAGAAAATAAACTGGGCGAACCAGCAGAAAATATCACAAAATTCTTGAAAGAAGCCGCTTTTAAATATGAAATTCTGAGCGGACTGTTTCTCGAAGATTCGCTGCATAAATTCTCGACTTGGACCTCTAAGAAGGCATTCAGAGGTTATCTGAATTTACCCAAAATGGGCATTTTTGGCACAATGAACAAAGCAAACGAAAGTTTTTTCAAACAATCAAAAACCGTTCAATTATTCAATCGTTATGCTACTTACAATGGTTCTGACCCCTATCAGACTCCTGCGACGCTCAATATTATTCCGCATTTAGAATACAACGTTGGGGCCTTTTTTCCGAAAGATGGCATGTTTGGCATCACACAAAGTTTGGTCAATTTGGCAAAAGATTTAGGTGTAAAATTTCATTTTGGTGCGAAGGTTGAAGAGATAATTGTTGAGGAGAAAACCGTAAAAAATGTAAGATTGAATAACGAAATATTGGCTTTTGACAAAGTAATTTCTAACATGGATGTAACGCCAACGTACCGAAAACTACTCCCAAAAGCCAAGCATCCAGATAAAATTTTAAACCAAGCAAAGAGCGGTTCAGGTTTGATTTTTTATTGGGGAATCAAGAAAGAATTTAAAGAACTGAGCTTGCACAATATCTTTTTCTCGAATGATTATAAGACCGAATTTGAGCATCAATTTCAGAAAAAAACGATTTATCACGACCCGACAATTTACCTGAATATTACCTCGAAATACAAAAAAGACGATGCTCCCGAAGGTTGCGAAAATTGGTTTATTTTGCTCAATGCACCAGCCAACGAAGGTCAAGATTGGGATACAATAATTGCCAAAGCTCGCCAAAATGTAATTGATAAATTGAGCAGGAATTTAGGCGTAAACGTAGGAAATTTGATAGAAAACGAGTCGATTCTTGACCCTCGAAGCATAGAAATGCGTACTTCTTCGGCCCAAGGAGCTTTATACGGCAATAGTTCTAACAATAAATTTGCGGCATTTCTGCGTCATGCAAATTTCTCTTCTGACATTAAAAACCTGTACTTTGTGGGCGGTAGCGTTCACCCAGGTGGTGGGATTCCGCTGGCACTTTCATCGGCCAAAATTGTGGCGGATATGATAGCATAAAAATAGAGACGCATTCGGTGCGTCTCTATTTTTTAACTAATGAAATCTAAAACTGCCGCTACAAATTCGGCTGGTTTTTCGGCTTGTACCCAATGCCCAGCACCTTCGATAGTTTGAACGATAGCATTCGGAAAAATATCTCTTATAACAGGAATATCTTCATCATAAATATAGCCTGATTCACTTCCTCGCAAAAATAACGTTGGGGCGGTTACTTCTTTAGCGTCCGTAAAATCGCCACCGATTTGATAAATCTCTCTGCTCAAAACTGGCAGATTTATTCTCCAATCAAACTTACCATCTTCCGTGCGATAAAGGTTTTTGAGTAAGAATTGTTTTTCGCCTGCATTGGTTACGTATTTTGATAGCTGAACATCAGCTTCATTACGATTTGTGAGCGTTGATAAATCAATCGAATTTAAGCCTTGAATAATATGTCCGTGATGCGATGGATAAAACTTAGGAGCAATATCAACCACGATGAGTTTTGAGTATTTATCGGGGTATTTCATGGCAAAGTGCATGACGGTTTTGCCACCCATCGAATGCCCAATGATTACAGGCTTTTCGAGTTGATTATCTTCGATAAACTCGTTTAAATCATCGGCCATTAGTTCGTAGCTAAAATCTTCACTACGAGGCGATTGTCCGTGATTTCGAGCATCAATGGCATATACGGCATAGCCTTTTTCGGCTATCATTTTACTAATCGAAAACCAATTATCTGACGAGCCAAAAACACCGTGTAGAATCAATATCGGCTGGCCTTCGCCCGTTTTTCTAAAAAAAAGCTTCATGTTTTAATTTTTTAAAGCACAAAGGTAAAGGTTTTCAGCTTAGAAACATTAGGCTAATTTGTTTGTGAATTATAAAGTCCTTTAAAAAACTGGATTCCACCGAAAATAATTGCCCCCCAAAATATAAATCCAATATTTGCTAAAGTCGCCACGGTTCCGCCAACACACCACAATGCCCCATACAACATATCTTTTTTTGCTTGCTCTCGTTTTAGTTCACTTATTTGTTCTACAAGATTTTCAACTATCGTAGAAGCAGTATCAGCATCAATTCCTTTTTCTTGAAGTAGTTGTTTTACATCTTCGGGGTCTTTTTTAGCATGTAGCAGTTCGTTGGCGGCATAATCGTATATTTTATCTACGATTTCTTGTGGATTACTTTCGTTGTTTTCCATGTTGGTTGAGTATATTTAGATGGTTTTAAAATCAACTTTTAGCATAGCAGTGCAACATAAATTATTGATTAACAACAATTTACCTTTAGAACAAATTATAATTGAAAGAAACTGCGTGTAATAGTTTACACAAAACTATTACGAAGGAACTACTGATTTACTACCCTCTCTTAAACTTCAACTCACAAACATTCTTACCAATACGTTTGCCATTTTTTAGGCCTTGTTCGTTAGAATTTCGGTAGTGAATACCACCGTAAAGGCGAGATAAAGCAGCTTCATCGGCAAATTCAAAGAATGATTCGAACGAGCGAGGTTTGAAGCCTCTGCCAGTGTGAGAATTGTCGGTGAAACGATAATTGAAACCAAATAAATCGGATAATACTTGGGCAGTTGCCCCCGATACTGAGGCATGACCAGAAGTATATTCAGGAAAAGGTGGTGTGTCGAGCAGGGGTGTCCATGTACGGTCAATGGTTGTGCGAATATACGAAACTGGACGAAGCACGTTGTGCATAAACTTGCATTTCCAGCACGAAATAAAAGCATCGGCAGCGGCAATGCCTACTTTACAAAAAACTTCTGCCGTACGGTCTAATTTAAGCTTTTCGGCCACGATAATCTGTGAAGCAATCGAAACTGCATGGCCGGGTGGAGTAAACGTTTTTCCTGCATCATCTGACCAGTATTTTGCAATCATTGTTTGTTCGGGCGAAAGATTTTTTCCTGCACTATAAACCTCTAAGGCTTGTGAGTACATCACCGACGAAATACTGGCTTCACAACGTGGTGGCGTGGGTAATTCAAAATCGGCATCGCCTTTTACGAACGGACGATTTTGCCCCCAATACGGTTGAAGAGGAATCTGCTGCTCGCCAGTGGGTGTCCAAACACAAGCACCGGTAGCTGGCTTATAATCTTTCGGAAAATTCTTCTCGTAGCCTTCGTGTCCGCCATCGCTTTTTGAATAATCAAAGACCGCTTTGGCTACGGCTTCGCCAAATTTGATGGAACGTAAAGCAGTTTCTTTATCGACGTCATTTTGATATTTTCGTTCAAAAACACCTTTCAAAGAATCAATTTTTACCAAATTGATTTTCGATGTATTGGCATAAAGGCTCTTGATGATGGCCGCTTGGGCGGCATTGGCAGCCAGAATCCAGTGGTAGTTTCTTCCAGCCTCAATTTTTGGACTTGTCTTAAATTCATTCAAAACACCCACAAGCGATTGATATTCGGGCATTCCGTTGACCAACGATTCATAAAGTGTAAGACCAGAATAACCCAATGCTCGGGAAGCCACTGGAGGCGAAAAACCAGAGGTTGTAGGAATTAATCCTAATTGTAGATTAAACCATGCCACAGCTACTTCATTTGAGTATTCTTTGGCAGGTTTTTGCGAGAAAGCTACTTCAATCAAAAACATCACAAAGCTAAGAGCCAATATGGCTACTTTTCTTAACTTGTTTGATATGTTTTGTTGAGTAAGCATAATCAAATTTACGAATTGATTTCTAAAACAAAAAATTTTTGATTAAGTAGCCGTTACCACCGATGGTACTCTTTTCGAGTGTCCATCGGGGTATCGGCAGAGCTTAAACAAAAATAAATTAAGAAATCATCGTGTATAAAATCTTTGTAAGTCCATAGTCAATGGTTAACGGTCGATAGAAAAAGTATTTTCTGTGAATGCCAACTGTTGACAGTGTACTATATGTCCCTATTTCGTGAATTTCAGTTTCAAAATATTCTTTGCAATTTCCTTGCCATTCTTTTGACCGTTTTCGTTGCCTTGACGATAGTGGATTCCACCGTATAAGCGTGAAATTGTGGCCTCATTGGCATATTCATAGAAGGACTTAAAGTTTCTATCAGGATATTTGCCTGTATGAGTATTATCCGTAAATGCGTAATTATCGCCAAAGATAGATGTTAATGTTTCGGAAGCCGCCCCCGAGCCCGACGAGTGTCCCGAAGAATATTCTGGAAATGGCGGAGTTGCCAACAACGGTGACCATTTTGGGTCGATTGCCTGACGAATGTAAGTAATAGGACGCATCAGATTGTAGGTGTATTTACAACGCCAACACGAAATAAAAGCATCATTTACGGCCATTCCAACTTTGGCATATACTTCGGCTACTTTATCGAGTTTTACTTTCTCTTTTTTCAGAACAATGTTAGCAATATTAAAATGATGCCCTGGTGGAGTAATTGTGCTTCCACCATCGGCCCAAAAGTCGGCAATAGCTTTTTGCTCAGTCGTTAGGGCTTTTCCTACATCATATACTTCTTTTGCGAGTTTGAACATATCAGAAGTTTCCTTGAATGAGAAAGAAACTGGAGCCGTTGGATTGGTTGTCATGTTTAATGACGAAAAAGTGCGATTTTTGCCCCAATATGGCAGTAAAGGTATCTTTTGTGTAGCACTTGTTGGCTCCCAAAAACCAACGCCTACTGGTACTTTATAATCAGTCGGGAAGTTATTACTCCACCCTTGGTGTCCGCCATCAGTCTTTGAATACTCCCAAATAGCCTTGCCGATTTCTGCCCCAAAAGTATTTGAGCGGTCGGTAACAGGCTGATTATCAATAGCAATACGAATCACACTTTCGATATTACGACGCAACGAGTCAATGGCTCGTTTATTTGCATCATTGGTAGTAGCGTACATTTCCGTAATCAAAGTACTGAGAGCGGCATTGGCAGCTAAACCCCAATTATATTCTTTCGTAAGGTCGGGCTTTGGCAATGATGTTAGACCATTTACTTGGCCAACCAATGATTGATAATTTGGCATTCCATAAACCACACTTTCGTACAAAGCAAGGCTTGTATAGCCCAAAGTACGAGCCGCTACTGGCGGTGCATAGCCCGGTGTTGATTTGATGAGTTGAAGCTGTAAGTCGGTCCAACGAGTAGCAATATCAGCATTAAATTCGCTTGTTGCTTTTGAAAGCGTTGTTGGCGTTGGCTCTTCGGTAGTTTTATCTTTACAGGAAGTGAACAAAACAGCAGCTAAAACAAAAAAGGCCAATGACCTTATAGCTATATAGAATTTCTTGTAGAAGAAATGTGTAGAACATTCATTCATAATCAGAACAATTAAATAGTCAATTTCTTAAGATTCCTCAATACATATTGATAAAGCAATTATCTTGCCAAAGATAAAGTTGGACTATAAACAATAATACCTTACAATCGACTGATTATAAGGCATTTGAAAAATATAAGCTACCGTTTAATCACTTAAACAAAAATCATGCTAAACTGAATAGAGCGTTTTTTGAGTATTTTATTGAATCGACTTAAACTCGCCTGATTGATGCTTTTTGGCCATTTCTACGTAGTGAGAAGCACTCATCAATAGCTTTTCGGCATACTCGGTAGGTAATTGCTTGACAACCTTGGCGGGTACTCCCAAAACCATCGAATAGTCAGGAATCTCCATACCTTCGGTTACTAAAGCACATGCTCCGATGATGCAATGTTTACCGATTTTTGCTCGGTTCAGAATCGTAGAACGCATACCGATGAGCGTACCATCACCTACAATCGCACCATGAACGATTGCTCCGTGGCCTACCGTTACATCGTCACCAATGATGGTTGGTTCGCCAAAATCGGCGTGCAGAATTGCTCCTTCTTGAATATTGGTGCGTTTCCCGATAATAATTTCTTCAACATCAGCACGAATAACGGCCGAATACCAAACTGACGAATCTTCGCCGAGCGATACCTTGCCAACCACAGTGGCATTTTGTGCAATAAAATTGGGCATAAATTCTTATTTTTTGAATTTCAACTGCACAATATTAGTACCTATTTTCTTACCTTCAGCTAAACCCACCGAATTATCCATGTTTGTATGGATTCCACCGTAAAAACGAGATAAAGCAGACTCTTCGGCAGCAGCCCAAAATGATTTTAATTTACGAGGTTTAAACTCAACATTACGTTTAGCATCTTTCGGGCGTCCTTCCCATGAAGTATCGGTAAATTCAAAATTTGTTCCGAAAACACTCTCCAGAGCCATTGCCGCAGCTGCTGATTGCGTAGAATGCCCCGAAGGGAAACCCGGAAACGGTGGTGCAGGCCAGAACGGCACCCAAGTTGGGTCAACTGTTTGGCGAATATAAGTATAAGGACGTATGTTCATGTGGGTATATTTAGCTCTCCAGCACAATATAAACGCATCAGCTACGGCCATACCAGTTTTTGCAAATGCTTCGATAGCATTATCCAGCTTTGCTTTACTGGTCAAAACAGCAATTTTGGCCAACGAATATGAGTGACCCGGCGGAGTGAAAGTTTCGCTTGGGTCGTCGGCCCACCAAACCGAAATTTCTTTTTCCTCCTGCGTCAAAATTTTATTTTTTTGATAAACATCCTTGTATTCTTTAAAGAAATCGCTGTTTTCACGATACGATGGACTTTTAGGTAATTGTGGTACTGGCAAAGCCCCATTAGCTGCCGCAAATGTGCGATTTTTGCCCCAAGAAGGTAGCATCGGAATCTTTCTGCCGTTTTCGGTTGGTTCCCAATAACCAATGCCTACTGGCACTTTATAATCAGCAGGAAAATTATTCTTGAAACCCTCGTGTCCACCATCGGTTTTTGAATATTCCCAAATGGCTTTGGCGATACTCACACCAAAAGATTTCGAACGATTGACAACCGTTGTATCATCACCACTAATCAAGGCGGTTTCTAAAGTATTCTTTAACGAATCAAGCGTTTTTTTGTTTGCTTCTGTAGTGGTCGAAAACAAATCGCTAAGTATCTGATGCTGAGCAACATTGACTGATAATGCCCAGTTGTATTTCTTACTCAAATCGGGTTTTGGGAGCGTCGTGAGCCAAGTAATTTGCCCTTGCAAAGACTGATTATCGGGCATTCCGTAAACTGCCGATTCGTACATCGTAAGACCCACATAACCTAAGGCACGAGCGGCTACGGGTGGGGTTTGGGCGGCGGTTGTTCGCAATAATTTCAATGTCATATCTGCCCATTTGATTGACAGGCTCACATCGTATTCTTGGATACTTTTCGAAGCGACAGGAGTAGGGTCTTCGAGCGATTTATCTTTGCAAGAAAGCACCATTAAAACAAGAAAGATTGACAGACCAAATAGGCGAATTTTACTCCTTAAATTTATTAGTAAAGACTCCATTTTTTTCATAATTATTCTCTTTTAAACTTCATTAGGAAATAAGATTATCCTGTAAATAGAAGACATAACCATGAAAATATAAACAACTGAAAAACAGCCGTTTACAAGCATAAATCATGCAACTATCATACAAGGAATCGCTTAATTTAACTAAGCGATTCCTTATAATTTTAATTACAATTTTTATGCCATAAATACTTAAAAACGAGTAGAAACTGTAAGGTTAAAACCACGACCATCAGATGCCCAAATACCAGGACCTGGATAGAACTGCGGACGCTTCGTAAAATACTGCTTGTTGGTAGCATTATTGAGGTTGAACTTGAGCAAAAGCTTGCTCGAAATTCGATAAGTAGCGTTGAAATCTAAGATGCCATAAGCAGGCACAAGTCCGACGCTTCCGTTGGCTGATGGCTGAACCGTATTGAGGGCATCGGCGTAGCTTTTGGCGGTATAACTAAACAAACTCGTAAGACTTAACTTTCTGAGTCGGAAGGTTATACCATTGCGGCTGATAACTTGCGGGGTGCTTTCCACAAAATTTCCTTTGATACTCACATTTTTTTCGCCCGAACGAATCTCAGCATTCAAATATCGAGCATCCATCAATGAATTTGAGGTAAAAACCGAGAAGTTAGCTTTTTCGTTGATTCTCACGTAATACTCAGCAAACATTTCCAACCCTTTCGTAAATGAGTCACCGATATTGGTACGTAAAATTTGGAAGGCTCCGTTTTCGTCAGTCTGTGCCAAAGTTCCGAGTCGGTTTTTATAAAGCAACTGAAAATACGTTAGTTCGAGTCTTAGTTTATCAAAATTTCCTTTATAGCCCGCTTCCAAGTTATATCCGCTGGCGTCTTTCAGATTATCGGAAGATTTCTCGTAAATAGACGCAGGAATAATATCTTTAAAAATCACTGGACGATACGCTTGTGAGAAACCAGCATAAAGATTTTGATTAGTAGAAAGCTGATAATCAGCATTTAAGCCGAATAATGGGAAACGATGCGGAATAGCATCAGGAAATTTTGAAGCATCATAATAGCTAATCATTCCCGACATCACCGACTCGCCCGATTCGATTCTGAAACCTGGTGAAACTGCGAATTTGGGCGTGAGATAAATACGATTTTCTACAAAAATGGCAATATTCTGGGTTTTAAAATGCAAATCACGTCCCCAATTTCCTGTAATACTCAAGTCAAAATCGCTGCCCGTTGTGCCTTTTCCTTGCTGACGACGGTGCAAATCGTTGTTCATCAGTTGCACCCCTCCTACTATAATCGACGGTAGTTTCCCGACACGATATTCATGCAAAACACGTAGCTCGGAAGTATAGCTGTGGTAATTATCAATATCTACTTGACGGTTGGCGTATTGGAGCGTAACAGGGTCGATTTTATCAACAACATCGGCGGTTTTATCAAACATTACGCTATTTCGGCTACCCAAAATGGCCGATGTAACCCACGAAAGTTTCGTACGATTTCCCAAAGACCAATTGAACGAAACCGATGGCACATAAATATCTGGACTATAAAAATTTCTTGAACGAATAGAAGCTCTTGGATTTGCCGCAAACATGGCATCGGTTTGCTGACCTGCCAACTGAAAAACGTATTTTGAATGCGATAAATCGGCTTTTATTGAAAGTTTCTCGGTTGGTCGATAAGTAATTTGTGCCGAAAAAGCATCGTAATCGCTACGGCTATTATCTCGGTAACCATCAGAAATCCGTTTGCTGTAATAGGCATAATAATTCACCTTCCCGACTTGCCCACCAACGGCATTGTAGGTGCTTAATAAACCAAACGAACCTACGCTATTGATGCTTTCAAAGTCAAAAACCTTGGTCGAATCGCCTTGTTTTGCCACATAATTGAGCATTCCACCAAATTGCGAGCCGTATTGTAGTGAGCCAGTTCCACGTACCATTTCAATATTCTGAATGGCCTCCATTGGCATTGAATAATGGCTGGCAGGATAACCGTACATATCCGAATTGGTCACAACGCCATCTTTACGGATATTAAATTCCCAACCACGGTGAGGGTCGAGTCCACGAGTAGAAATGTTTATCTGATTGCCCGAACCGTCCATGTCATAAACAAAAACGCCTGGCACTTTTGCAAAGATTTGTCGAGGAGTTTTTTCGGCAATATTGGCATCTAAGCCTTGCACATTTATCATTTCGGTCTTTTTTCCACCATAAAGAAATGTTCCTTTAGTGGCGGGAAGACTCTGGATGTTAAACTTGAATTGTTGTTCTCGTACCTGTACTTCTTTCAGACTCAGCACTTTTGTGGAGTCTGGCACTTGTTGAGCAAAAGCTCCAAAAGGTAATAAGAAACAAAGTATATATTTAATTTTTTGCATGATTATCTCTCTCTGAATTCCATAGTAAAACACAGCAAGTACCTTCAAAAGGCTTGCCAATTAATTAAAATATCACGTTTTAGGCTATCGAATAGATGGGCGGCGGAGCATTAACCGTTAAGGGCAAACTATCATAGAAGGTGTTGATGAAATAATTGCGACAGGGCAAATCTTCAACCTTGTACCAAACCAACATTTTTGAGCGAAGCTCAACGTAGTCTTTGGCAAGATGCTTAGAAAACTCTAATGCTTTTTGGCTGGTAGTCTTATTTTTTTCTGAGAAAAGATTCAGGTTTTCGTGTACTTCATTCATCAAAGCCATGATATTATCTCGGCTCAAATCAAGTCTTTTGTAGTAGGTGTAAAGCGTATCGCCTCGATAAACCTGTTCGTAAGATTTAAAGAACTCTCCTTCAAAAATGGCAGTATTACCGTCAATAAGTTCGTTTTTCCATTCTGATTGATAGGGTAACGACAACTGCATTTTAAAAACTAATCTATCGCCTTCAACCTCTACAAAACTCGTAGCTTTTACACGATGGTTCTCCTGCCATTCATTCAGCAAAAAAATGAACGTAAAGCCCAGTGCATTACAAAACAACAGGCCAAGAAGTACTATGGATACCAGTTTTTTCAGAAATTATATCGAAAGTGATTTCACAAAACTAACAGAATTTTTTCAGTTTTGCGGAAATTTTAGCAAAGAATGTAAGAAAATCAACGAGAAAACATGAGTTTTGTCACATTCTTTGCAAAAATCTGCTTCGATATAATTTAGAAACGATAAGCGTAAGTAGCCGTAACGAAGTAATCAGCAAAAGCAGCATCACCTTCCTTAAAGCCATTGGCTGTCCAAGTTGGGATACGATTTCTAACAACCGCATACGGTGCAGCTACCAAAAATGAGCTATGGTGTCCGCTCCAAATAATACCAGGTTCAACCGAAACGATATATCCAGGGCGACGAGAACCTGCACTTCCACCGATTGCATCAACCGCAGGAAGGCCCTCAACACGACCACCTAAACTAACTGCAATATTCTTTTTAGGGAAAAGACCGTAAGTCATACCTACACGTGCACCAAATTGGTCAGGCACTGAAAGATTTGTTAATTTATTCAACTCTTTTGGGCTAAATAAATAAAAACCATTGAAGTACAAATTAGCCTTTTTGAACAAAGAATAGTATCCTTGAACTTCGATGCTTTCGCCCCAACCGCTATCACCTAATTGAATTGATTGGTCAACGGCTTTTACCTGAATATATTCTTTTTTGTCTTTATCAAGTTTATGAAACTCATCTTGCACATTGGCATTGCCCGTTGGAGCCTTAATTCCTACACCAATGGCAATATTGCCTTTAAGGTGAGTCATTGGGTTAAACAACCAATAAGAAGCCGATAAACGCATATCTCCTACTCCTTTTGATTGTGTGTGAAAACGAGGATTTGAACCCGCAGGTGTGCCATTGCCATAATGCTCATAAAGCGACGAACGGTCATTGTACGAAAGTGGCACATTTAGTGTCACATTAAAGCGGTCAGTAACGGCATAAGTAAGGCCAAAATCGAAGTTATATGAATCGTTGATAACCTCAGTGTGTTGTTCAACACGTTGTTTTTGCTCTACTGTACCTACAAAATGCTTGTAAGAATGGAGTTTTCTGAAATTGGTCGATAACTGAAAATCGCCTTTGTGCATAAATGCCGAACCGCTCGGGTTTCCGTTGGCAGTTGCCATCGAACGAACCGCAATACAACCTTGTGCAAAAGCACTCGGTGTGAAAGTACTCGAAACAACCGCAAGAAGAGCTATTGATAGTAATAGTTTTTTCATGATTTCTGCGTTTTTTTTTGGTTAAAAAGTATTTATTTTTTTTCTGGAAAAGCCGATACGTGTTGTTCGATAATCAGCCATTTTCCGCCACGTTTTTCAAAGACAAATAGATAGCGAACGGGCTTTTTTTCTCTTACGCCATCGGCATTATTTACATCAAAAATCCAGGTTCCTGAGCAAGTAGCCACATCGTTGAATAATCTCACTCGTTGGTCATTATTGAGCGTTGCCGATGGTTTTTTATTGATAAGTGTCTGCAAAAATGCTTTTCTCTCATCGGCTGTGCGGGCGGCATTTATAAAAGTCGGAAAGAACACGGCATCGCTGGCGTATTGTGCCATTAAGCCATTCAAATCACCTTTTACTAACCCATCGTGCCATTGCACAATTTGCTGTTCAATCTCTTGCTTGGCTGTTGCTTGTGCAAAAACATTCGCACCAACTATCAGCAGGCTTATCAATAAAAATAACTTTTTCATAATTTTGGAAAAGGAAAGTCTAATAGCATCCTTATCCGTCAACTTTCTGACGAATAAGGATACCCGTATTGTACAAAGCAGTTTTTAAAAATGGATTAGTAACCCGAACCATCGGCTTTGCCACGTGCAATGGCATAATCACCGATTTTCTTACCATGTACTAAGCCCATTTCGCAATCAACTCGGTAATGAATCAATCCATATACACGAGAGTTTGAAGCTTCTTTTGCTTGTTCATCAAATTTGCTGGCTTGGTCTGGGAAAATACTTGACAGTACCGTTGCCGCTGCTGATGAAAAAGTTGAGTGTCCTGATGTATAAGAAGGGAAATTTGGTAAACCTACTGATGTTTTTACACCAAATTGTTGCGGACGTGGTGTGTAATAATAATACTTGGTTTCCCAACAAGCAATACCAGCGTCCATGAGTGCGGTTCCGACTAAGGCCAATGTACGAGCCATACGAACTTCGCTATATTTGGCTTCATGAGCAGCGTTTGCAGCAGTACGGTGCCAATGACCTGGAGGGGTGTAACTACCTGCACCGTCAGCCCAATAGTTTGCAATACGTGCTTGCTCACGAGTTTGATTTTTTTCGATTACTTTCAGCTCATCAATATCTTTCTGAAACTCAGCCGAATTCTCTAAATAAGGAATAATTGGGCGAATTTTTTCGAGTGTTGGTCTATCAAAGTTCCAAGTAGTAACTGCTCCGTAGTTTGGCAACATCGGCGGACGAGCAGGTGTTTCTTGACTTACCCAAGGGTTTTTCACGCCAATTTTCTTGGCATTTTCAATCATCCCCGCAGTCAATGCTTGGTTGTTAGCGGCACTCATACCGTCAACTCTTGCTTTTGCCATGATTTTTGCACCAACAGCTTTACCAAGTGCATCACCTGCTGTAATGTCGCTCGGCACATTTGCACCTGCCCAAACTCTTGCGTTTTTAGCTTCAGCCAATTTTGAATCTAAATATGGTACTTCACCCGGAAACATCGCAACCAAAATGGTGTAAGATGCCGCTGCAACAACAGCATCTTCGGAAGGATAAGACGGTAAGTCTGAAACTGGCAATAAAGTTGAGATTGTGGCATCGTTTTTAGACGGTGCTTTGCGATTATACTTGTACTTATAGTTCCAAGCACTCACCAAAGCATCGTATTGTGCTACGCTTAAATAAGCCAAAGCACGGGCTGTGTAGGGTGGATTTGCAAACGGGAATTTTGGGTCAGCTAAAGGGTTAGCAGCATCTGGAACTGGGTATTTACCTTCAGCATTTGATGCTGGAGGAATATTATAACGAGCAGCCAATTCACGGGCGATTTCGTTCCAACGATACACTGCTCCTGCTCCCCAATAGGCTACTGCTTTTTTATTTTCGGCCGTAACGGCTGGAAGAATTTTATTTTTTAATGAATCTATCTCTTTTAGATAAGCGGCATCGTTTGAAGCTTTTGGTGCAGCTACTGCCACTTCATTCGCAGAACCCAAAACGTATGTTTTCCAAGACCCCGCTTTTTCGTCCAGACTTACAGGTACATACGCTTCTTTTACTGGTTCGGTAATGGTTTTATCGCAAGATAAAAGTCCTCCAATTCCTAAAGGGATAGTAATTATGATATATTTAAGTATATTTTTCATCTTTCTGATTTAAGCTTTTGTTTTATTATCGTAGAGCAAGAGCGACCAACTTTCGGCATACTCTGGCTTTACTTTTCGTATTTTATTTCTTTTCGGCTTTCTTAAAATAATTTATCTGATACAACAAACCAACTGAATAGCTAAACGATTGTCCAACATTTAGGCCATCAATTACTTTTGCTACACGCACATTGAGACCGATGGTTTTGGGCTGATATTTCCCATAAAAACCTACACTTGTAGCAGTCATGTTATTAGTCGGAAAAGGCATATCATTGCGACGAATATTGTCACCGCCTACGCAAGAAAACTTATCAACAAATGCCTCTGCCTGAATTCGGCTACCATCTTTGATATAACCCACTCTCAGAGCAACATCAGTAGCATTTGGTACACGTACTTCGTTAGTATTATACACTCGATTATCAGCTTGATAAGCATCACGGTCAACTTTGATATTACTACGATACATATAACTGGCGTGAGCAGTAAGGTATAAACCTGATTTGTGGGTATAATTACCGATTAAACGGCCTGTGGCAGTTTTGGCTTGCAGACCAATTGACATTGGAAGGAAGTCAGGCACGTAATTCCCGACAGGAGCAGATGCACCTAACACACCATGTAGAGATAAGCCTTTATCGTTTTTGACTAACTCGTACTTCAACCAGCCCGATAAATCCTGTATTCCTTTTTGCCCCATGAGGTTTCCTGCACTGGCTTTGGTTTGTACATAAGGAAGACCTACGATGACGTTTAGTTTATCAGTGAGTCCAACTGCCAACATTGGCATTACAGATTCGGTTGAGTGTGTACCGATATTAAAGTTTTCACGCTTGAGGGTATTTTCCCAGTATTGTTTCCAGCTACTATTGCTATAAGACACCGCCAAACAGGCAGTTCTTTTTGGCATATATATAACATCATGCGGCATTTGGGCATAAACACTTGATGTTACGCACACTAACCCAATGAATGCGTACTTAATTAATGATTTCATTTCTCTTTGGTAAAGTTTAAACATCTTGGCAAGTAAATAATAGTATAATTTTTATTTTTTATTGAATTTTCTGATTGGTGCTACAAAGAAAATACATTTTGAATTATTTTCCAATTTAATGGAAAACAATTCCATTAAAATTTCCATACAGTGCATCAATTGCTATGCCAAAACATATCTTTTCCTCAGAACAAGCATAAAAACAAGTAAAAAATTATCAAAATGCGGCATTTTTAAAATATTTTAAATAATATAGTGAATTGGCTTGGTTATATATGAAGATGGTTTGTTAGAGTAAAGTACACGTATGAAATTCCGTAATTATGGAATTTTGTATCTTATAAGAAAAAAGCGTTGTGCATCAAAGTAGATACACAACGCTTTTAAATGATTCGGCAAACAAAAATTTAGCCGATGAGTTTCATGAAATCTTTCTGAAAACTATCGCCTACTGGAATTATATTTTTGCCGATAAAAATTCGTTGGCGTTCGATGGTTTCGATTTTTTCGAGCGAAACAATGTAAGATTTATGTACCCGTACGAAGCGATTGGAAGGTAACATTTCTTCCATTTTTTTCATGGTTTGCAGCGTCAGGATTCGTTCATTAGTGGTGTAGATGGATACGTAATCTTTCAATCCTTCCAAATAAAGAATATCCGAAAGATTGATTTTCTGAATTTTGTACTCGGTTTTTACAAAAATAAAATCAAGTTGCTGCTGAGTAGTTGATGGAGTACTTAAAACTTCTGAATTTTCGGAGCCAATTGAGGACTGCAAACTTCCCAAAGAAGGCTGCTCAATCAAAACTGTCAACTGCCCCACAGCTTTCTGCACGGCTTTCAAGAATCGTTCAAACGAAATTGGTTTCAGTAGATAATCGGCCACATCGTATTCGTAGCCTTCGATGGCGTATTCTGAGTAGGCCGTTGTCAGAATCGTCTTGCATTTGCCATTCATGACTCGCAAAAACTGAATACCTGTAAGTGTAGGCATCTGAATATCCAAAAATAACAAATCGACTTTCCCTTGCTGAATCAAACTCAGGGCTTCCAATGGTTCAGTACAAGTAGCCACAAGGCTCAGATTAGGTGTTTTTTGTATATAATTTGCCAAAATATCAAGAGCCAGAGGCTCGTCATCAACGGCAAGGCAGCGGATTTTTTCCATGAGTTTCAGAGAATCAAATTCAATTCACAAAAATAGGTTTCTTTCGCATCTTCAATGTCCAAACTGTATTGATTTGCATATAATAAATCTAATCTACGGCGTACATTTTCCAGCCCCACCCCTCCTACTTCGTCCTTATTTTGGTCTTTTTTAAAGTTTTTTATCGTAAAATTTAGATTATTCTGATTCAATAAAAGACTGATAGAAAGCGGTTTAGATTCAATATTTACTTCTCCATGCTTAAAGGCATTTTCTACGAAGGCAATCAATAAAAGCGGAGCAACTTTCTGCGAATGTAAATCGCCTGCTACTTGAAAATCAACGTAAGTTTGTCCCGAATAACGAAATTTCTGCAACTCAACGAAGTTTTTCAGATACTTCACTTCGGTTTCGAGGTTTATTTTATCAACATTCGATTCATAAAGCATATACCGCATCAATTCCGATAATTTCAGTACCGCTTCTGGGGCTTTGGGCGAAGCTGTAAGTGTCAGCGAATAGATATTATTGAGCGTATTGAACAAAAAGTGCGGATTTAGCTGACTTTTCAGAAAAGCCTGTTCGGCATTGAGTTTTTCGGTCAGAAGTGCATTTTTTTCTTTTTCAGTTCGGAAAAAATCTTCTATCATTTTCAAGAAAAAACCATTGAACGAATAATAGATTACATTCTGAATATTGTCAGTAGCATAATATGGAAAACGACGAGACGTTTCAGAATAATTATGAAAACCAAAGAGTTTAAAATACAAAACCTCTTCGACCAAATAGCGAGCAGTTATGTACATAGCACACACACCCAAAAATCCTAAAATCAATTTAAAGTATTGTTTTTTATCAAAAAAACGATTAAAAACATAGAGAATCATGTAAGAAACCGTAATTCGGAAAAACAATGAACTTAAAGAAAGTGGCCCTAAGAATTGTTTCCATTCAAATTGATATTCGCCCCCTCCAATGAAATTGAGGACATTTCCCGAAAAAATAAAAAACAACCAAAATGATATGTGAAATATAATACTTCTGCGTTTGCTCATGATGATGTAGCACAAGTTTCCAACTTGTGCAGGTTTAGAAATGGTTTCGACCTAAACTGACAAGTTAGGAACTTGCTTGACAATGTTTGCTACGAAAATAGATTTTCTGAAACTATTTTCTAAATCTTTTCCGACAAACGCCACTTTTTCACCGTCAAACAGGAATTATAATCGTCAAACTGGTTTTTCTCGCAAACTATGTTTCAAATAACTTTCATCGGTCAATTTTCTTGTTGGTCGAGATGATTATCCGCTTTGCCGATTAGGGTACTCAGCACAACCTAAAGCACTATAAATTTGCTTCATAAAACAAAAACAAACGCTCAAAATTATGAAAAAGCTATTATTACTTTTTTTAATATTACTACCAACTTTTAGCCTTTCGGCACAGACCAAACCCACTCCAAAGAAAATTCAAATTGTGCTTCTTGGCACTTTTCACCTTAATCAAAGTTTGGATAGCAACAGTCGTTTACACTCAGATTTATTTTCTAAAAAACGCCAAAAAGAAGTGGACGAAATCGTAAATAGCTTAGCAAATTTTAACCCCGATAAGATTTACGTTGAAAATACACCTGACAGACAACCATATTGGGATAGCCTTTATTTCAATTATCAGAAGGGAATTGAGCCAAGCAACAGAAAAGTAAATGCCAACGAAATAGTACAATTTGGCTTTAAAACTGCAAAAAAACTAAATCTTAAAGGAGTAAAATGCGTAGATTTTCAGCCCGCAGATTATGACTCTCCCAATTTCAAGACCGAATATGCCCTTGAAAAAACAATTAAAAACCTATTCGACCAAATGGGAGCTTACAACGACTCAGTACGAACCAATGATGAATTTTTGAGTAAAGGTTATCCTTTTAAACGCCCAAAACAAGATTCATTACTGCAAAAAACAACATTGGCTGAGTATATTTTGGCTCAAAACACACCAGAAAGTGCAGCTTATTTTACTTACAGCGATTGGAGCTGGTACTATGGTTTGGGTCGAAAAGATGAGTATGTAGGCGTAGATGTAATTGCCAATTTTCATTACAGCCGCAACGCCCGAATCTTTGCTAATATTTTGCGTGATGTCGAATACAAAAAAGATAATCGTTATGTGCTTATTTACGGTTCTTCGCACATTCCGTTTTTAAAACATTTGTTTGAAACCTATCCTTATTTTGAAGTGATTGCCTTAGAAAATGTATTAAAAACCACCAAATAATCATTAAAATTATGAAAAAGCTATTATTTATCTTACTCATTGCCGCTGCTCAAACAGCCTTCCCGCAAACACCCACACAAGACCTTGAAGTATTGATGATTGGAGCATCACACAGTTATGACCCCAAAACTCCGCAAGATTTAACGGGTATTCATGCCAAAATCAGAGCCTTTAAACCCAACGCTATTTTCGGAGAATGGCTTTCGATTGAAGATGAAAAAGCTCTCAAAAACTATTGGAATAAAGAGAATGTACTAAAACGCTACGAACGCCTAAAAAGCCGAAAAGCGATTCCAGAAAGTGAATTAGGTAAAGAAATTGCTCGTTATGAAGCAATTGTCGATAAAAACCCAAAAGACATGAAAGCTCGTGTCGATTTGGCGGTGGCTCACTATCTAAATTTCGATGCGGGAAATGGCTATTTTCAGATGTGGCACGTAGCCAAACATTTACAGAAAAATCCAAAGGATACAGTTGTATTTAATTACTCAAAAAAGATGTTTCTGCCAGCTTCGATGGACTCGGTGCATAAGATGGTAGCCAACTATATTGACGATGAATACGATTATATTGCTCACCCTATGATGCTCGAATTGGGAATCAAGAAAATGTATCCGATGGACTCGCAACGCTGGGACGAAAAATGGAGCATTGCTTGGGGAAATGCCGACTCAGTTTTTTATGCTCATAGAGATAAGTACAAAACCGATTCGTTGAGCGAAATGGGCAAAAAAGTAAGCGATTTGAGAAAACTCGTTAAAAACAGAATGGATTATCTGATGGCCGATGCCGCCAAAGTTTATGGTGAAAACCACGCCACCGAAGCTCTCAACGGCCCACAAATGACAGAATGGCTGTACAGAATTAACTTTGTTTCAGACGAGTACCGCCAGTTAGATTTCTTCCCTGCCGACCTCTACGGTTGGATGCTCAATTACTGGTGGCACCGCAACAACGATATGTGCGATAACACCATCAACCGAGCAAAAGCCAATGGGTTCAAGCGAGTAACGATAGTAGTTGGGGCAAATCATGCAGCCATTATGAGCAAGATTTTTAAAGAAAAAGGCGTAAAGGTTATAAACATCAATGATGCACCGGCGAAATAATAGCTTAAAATATAATCTACAAAAAGGCTCTCTACTGAGGGCTTTTTTTGTGGAACGAATCTCCAGATTCGTTCAAACAGAAAACATAAATCACTAATAAACAGGCACTTAAAATATGATAACTGATTTTTAAATAAAATAACTGAAAAATCAGTTGTAAAACTGAAAAATTAGTTTTAAGTTTGTTTCATCATGGAAGAACTAACAAAAACCGAAGAACGCATCATGCAAATCATCTGGGATTTGGAACGATGTTTAGTGCGAGACATCATCGAAAAAATGCCCGATGACCCAAAACCACCTTACAACACGATTTCGTCGGTGGTGCGGCTACTCGAAAGCAAGGGTTTTCTGAGTTACAAAGCTTACGGAAAAACCTACGAGTACTTTCCGATAATATCAAAAGAAGAATACGGACAACGGAGTTTCAGAAAGGTATTTGCCAATTATTTCGATAATTCGGTAGAAAACTTGCTTTCGTTTATGGCAAAAGAAGAAAATCTGACGGTGGAAGAGATTGAGAAGTTGAAGAAGATAATATCCCCCCGCCAGTAACGACTGCCGCCCTAAAGGGGAGCTTAAATTAGTTATCAGAGTCGAAATATCATATTTTTAATTAAAATCCCCCTTTAGGGGTTAGGGGCATGGACTATCTACTCAAATCTACAATCTGCTTAACGGCTTTTTATGGGCTGTACTTCTTCGGTTTTCGCCGACTGAGTTTTCATACGCTCAATCGCTTTTATTTATTGGCATCTTTGGCTTTAAGCCTAACGATTCCGCTATTGAGTTATGAGCGAACAGAATTAGTTATGCTTGAATCACAGCCGATTGAAGAAGCTACGTTTCCTATAGAATCAATACAGGAAAATACTTATAGCCAAGTCCCTATCATACAACAATCAGCAAATGTTGAGGAATCTGCCAAAGTAAATATTGACTGGATGCAAGTGATAAGCACCATCTACTTAGTAGGTGTTGGAGCGATGTTAATCATGTTTGTAAAAAATCTTTTAACAATTTTTTATAGTATTAAAAGTGCTTCGGTGGCTTTGGTGGATTCGGCATCGCTCAACCACCAAAGAAGTAAAAGAAAATTAAAGATTTTGCTTACAAAAAGTCAGAGTAACTCGTCGTTCTTTAATTATGTTTTTCTAAATACCGATAATCTAAATCCACACGAAGAGGCCTTAATAATTGCCCACGAGGGTTTTCATGCACAACGTTTACACACGCTCGATTTGCTGATTTCAAGCATTTTGAAGGCTGTTTTTTGGTTTAATCCTATTGTTTATTTCTATCAAAAATCTCTCAAACAAATCCACGAATACGAGGTTGATGCCCTCATGTCGGCCACTTATGATGGTCGAGAATACGCACATTTATTATTGAAGCTCGGCGTTGCACCGAGTGCCATGATTACCAATCAGTTTAGTACAAAACCGCTATCAGAACGAATCCAGTTTTTATTTAAAACACCAACAAAAAACATGAAAAAGTTATTGTATTTTTTATCATTGCCGATTATCGCAGTCGGAGTTATGGCATTTGCTGAAGAGAAAGTTATTACCATCTATAAACAAAAAAGTACAGATAAAGCTCCACAGCCAATTGAAGTTAAAAATGACATATCAAAAACTGATACATTAAAGAAAGCAAATGTGGCTTTAGATACTTTAACACAAAATTTTGCATCACAGAATGATTCTTCAAGGTTTTGCCGACCTATAAATTTTGCCTTAAACCTTGAAAAAGTTGACAGTATCACAATTATTGCGGAAGGGCAAATATTGATAAAGGGTAAAGACTTCATAACGAAAAATAATTCCATTCTTTTAGACAAAAAATATGAGAATAGAAAAGTAAGTATTCGTGTACATTCATCTTACAACATTGGTGGACCTGGCAGCTACTACTTATACCCAAATCTCACAAAATTGGAAGAAAACGCATATCCAATTTTCAATAAGATAAAAACGCTTCCAATTTTTACAGCGAGTAGAGAGAGTACAATTATTCCTCAGCTTACATCAAAGTTGCCCAAAATACCTACCCCATTTTCAAAAGTTGCTAAAAATCAGGATACGCTCCGCACGATTTTAGAAGCCAATAAACTTGGGAAAAATCCATTGGTCTATATCAATGGTGAAGAATACCCTTCGAGTATATTATATCGGATAAATCCAGATGCCGTTGTCTCTATGGTAATACCAAGAACAAATGGAGAGAAATTAGTTGACAAATATGGTGAAAAAGCTAAAGACGGAATTGTAAGAATAAGCACCAAAAAGAACGTTGATTTCTTATTAAAAAATGAAAAAGAATACCAAATTGCCCTTGAGAATATAAAAAATCTGATGCTTCCAACCAAAGGTAAAGTAAAGAGAGTTCTGTTAAAAGACTTCAATGGTAGAATAACTGAAAAAGTAAGCATAATTGATACAAAAACTGGTTTGGATAAAATTTCAATGAGAACAGACGTAGGTAAAAAGGCAATATTCTTTATTGATAACGTATTGGTGAGCGAGGACGATGTTAATAATTATAATGGTGACTTATTTCACGATGGCTATAAAAATGAGATAATCGAAGAAAAATACCCAAAAGAAGTTAAAAGTGCTGATATGATTTTTAACTTGAAAACTAAACGAAATTAAGATAAAAGTTCTCAGAACTACATTTTAAATGTAACACAACAAACCAAAATACAAAGCGTTTTCATACTATACTAAAACCGACTAAAAATGAAACACGCTTTGTATTTCTTGCTGTTATATATTTCTTCGTTTTCAGCTTCTGCACAGCAAACAGAAGCTAAGCCAACCGATTTAGTTGACATAGTGTTATTTAGTGTTGTTGATACTGACGAACCTCCAATAGAATGGCTTTCTTTACCCAAAACTGTCAAGATTTTTGCTAATGGCAAATTACTAACTGCTTACAAAGATTATGGCTTTGGTATTGATGTTTTTTTTATGGAACTACGGTTTTTAAATGCTGATTTAAAAATCATTCTACCCAATAATAAAACAGTATTTAAAGCGACTGCCAAACGCAAAACACACCATACACTTGAACCAATTACGGGCTTTTTTGAGCGAACGAAATATCTTAACGACAAAGGAGAAGAAATTGAGAAAGTAACCATCAACAAACCCTTGAGTATTTCTACAAATGGCGAAGGCGTTTCTATCTCTACTACTCTGGACAAAAACGAAAAAATATTGTATTTAGTTGATAATAAAGTGGTTGATGAAAGTTCAATTGCAAAAATTGATGAAGTTTTTATGAAAAAAGTCGTCCAATTGAATGCTGAGGATAGCGATTTAGTAGCCAAATTTGGCGAACGAGCCAAAGGATTTGACACAGTTTTTTGTATCTGGACAAGCAACCTTATGAACAAAAAATAAAAAAACTCTACCCATAAACCAATGAGCAGAGTCTGAGTTTAACCTATGATGAATAAAATTACTTTTTCCAATTAAGTTGGTTCACTTTTTTGCCTGTGGCAAAGCCCATTCGCAGCCCCTCCTCACAATCCATTCGATAATGCACTCCCAACGGAATGCGAGAATAAGCGTTTTCGTAAGCCATATCATAAAAACTATTGAAACTTCGAGGCATTCCCAAAAACTCGGTGCGTCCTTGATGGCAATTATCGGTCATTGCATAATTATAACCATAAATATCTGATAATGCTTCGGCGGCCGCACCTCCAAAAGCCGAATGTCCCGAAGGATAAGCAGGAAAAGGCGGAGTTACACCTGCTATGTAAGGCACAGCTACAACATTATTCAATTTACTTACCCATTTAGGGTCAATAGTTGTACGAATATAGCTCACAGGACGCTCGACATTATAGATATATTTCGAGTTCCAACACGCCACACCCACATCACTCAAACTCAGACTCACTTTGGTATAAGTATAAATAGCTTTTTCTAAAGGTACTTTTTCTTTCTCGACTACCTGCTTAGCAATAGCAATCCAACGAGCTGCTGGCTCAAAAGTGAGTTTAAAAATATCATCACTCCAAAACTCAGCAATCCATTTTTGCTCAGATGTCAATGTTGTGGTAGTGCTATATACTTCCAAACCCTGTGCGTAAAAAGGTGCTGTCGAGCGTGTACTATATGCAACTGGTAGCTTGGCAACTTTTTCGGTTTCATTGATAGCAAATGTTCTAACTTTTCCCCAATACGGTAATAATGCTTTGCCAAAATCAGGAAAAGTAGGTTGCCATTTCCCAATCCCGACAGGTGCTGCATAATCAGCTGGTTGATTTCGCAAATATGCTTCATGCCCAGCAACATCAGTTTTTGAAAAATCAAAAACTGCAGTCGCTACCGCTTTTCCAAATTGCTTGGAGCGTGCCAGTACATCGGCATCAATATTTCGGTTATCAAACTGTCGGTATAAATTATCAATAGCAATTAGATACGATTCTGAAATATGAGGAAAAAAACTTTTCATCATCAAGTAATACGCCTCATTTACTGCTGCTTCATAATTATATGGTTTGCCTGCTTCGATTTTTGGGATATTCAAACCTTTAAAATTAGGAGCAACAGACCTATAATTTACTGAATTAGGCACAATAACTTCATAGGCAGCCAAATTAGTATAAGCGAAAGCACGAGCTGCCACAGGCGGGCGATATCCCGTAGCGAATCGCTCAATATTTAAAAATAACGCCATCCACTTATTAGCAATATCTGCACTAATATCCGAAACAGGCTTAATTTCTTCAGAGCTTTTTTTCTGGCAGGCAGCTGCTATCAGTATAATTCCGAATAAGGATAGTAAATATTTATACTGTGCTATAAAACAAGGAAATATTTTCATTGATACACTAGGTTTAAATTCCATAATAACGGAATTTCAAAAAATATACCAAATCAATATTTTATGGTAAAAAAAACAAAATAATTATCAAACGGATTTATTATCATTGAAAATATCTAAAAAATGTCTAAATTAATTTTTGGCATATTAACAGACCATATTAAAATTCCATATTTTTGGAATTTTAAACTTTAATTATCTACCTCGGTGAAGAACCAGCATAGCCAGTTTCCTCAATAATCTTTTTGGCTCGTTCTCGGTACATCTCTGGAGCATCGGGGGCAAAAGTATTGAGGCTGTCAACATAGCGATTGAACATACAAAATGCGGCAGCTATTAGCACGGTATCATGTATTTCTATATCGCTTGCTCCTTGATTTTTGGCTTGTTCAATTTGAGTCTCCCGCACAAACTTGCCACCTTGCTGCACTGCACCTGCAATAGCAAGCAAAGCTTTCATTTTGTCAGAAATTTCTACTTCAATATTATTGGCTCTAATTTTCTTGACGAGTTCTTCATCAAAATAATGAGCAGCAACTGCCCCATGAATATTCTGACAGAAAAAGCAATCATTGAGTGCCGATACATACGTAGCTATCAATTCTCTTTCGCCTTTGTTTAGACCTTCATCTGAGCGGAGTAGTACTTCTGCCAAAGCATTCAATGGTGTGGCGGTTTGCGGGCGAAATGCCATTAGGCCTCTGATACCAGGCAGTTGTTCGGGAAGATTAATATGAGCCATGACTTTTTTTTAGATTCTGCTTTATGAATGATACCCCAATTCTGCAATCATCTTTGCTCTTGCCTTG
Source organism: Emticicia aquatilis (assembly GCF_014644295.1). Lineage (GTDB taxonomy): Bacteria > Bacteroidota > Bacteroidia > Cytophagales > Spirosomataceae > Emticicia > Emticicia aquatilis. The sequence continues at coordinate 66,040 of NZ_BMKK01000017.1, read as the reverse complement.
AATGTATCTGGCGTATCGCTTGATTGGATACCTAAACCATCAATATAGCGATTAAAAAAGCAAAAAAGCGATGCAATAAGCACCGTATCGTGAATTTCGAGGTCAGATATACCCAATAGTTTAGCTTTTTCTATTTGCTTTTCTGTTACAAACTTTCCGCCTTTTTGAATATTTCCCGCAATTTCCAAAATCGCTTTTTGCCGCTCTGAAATAGGAGCATCTTTGAAATTTTCTTTTATTTGCTGTACCAAATCGGGTTGGTCATCAAAGAAACATTGTGCCACCTCACCATGAATTTGATGACAATTATAGCAATCATTCAGTGTCGAAACGTAGGTTGCAATCAACTCTCTTTCTCCCATGCTGAGTCCTTCGTTGCTTCTCATAACTGTCTGCATTAAAGTCAACAAAGGAGGGGCAATCGCTGGTCTAAAAGCCAACAATCCACGCATTCCAGGTAGCTTTGGGTCGAGTGAAATGTATGCCATTTAGTTCGATTTTTTTGGTAAAACATAACCCAAAGTTCCCATACGTTCCCCCATTTGGGCATAAAGCTCAGGGGCGGTTGGACTTAAAGTTGCTAAACCATCGACATAGCGATTGAACATACAAAATGCAGCGGCAATCAAAACTGTATCGTGAATATCACGGTCGGTTGCTCCAAAACTTCGAGCAGTATTTACATCATCGTCGCTTACGGTTCGGGCATCGGTTTGTACTTTTCCTGCAATAGTCAGAAGAGCCTTTAGTTTATCTGAAATTGGAGCATTTTGATAATCTTCCAATACTAAATCTACAGTTTGGGCTTCGTCTTGAAACAAATATCGAGCAGCCGCCGCGTGGCTACTCATGCAAAAATTACAAGTATTCATGTTTGAAACATAAGCCGCAATGAGCTCTCGCTCGGCCGAACTTAGCGGAGATTCTTCTCTCAATAAAACTTGTGCTAAATCATAAAGTGGTTTACCTGTATCGGGGCGGTATATTACTAAACTACGAATGCCCGGAATGCCTTCTTCTAATTTGATATGTGCCATATTCTTTTGGTTGATAAATCTTATTTCTTCCACTTAATTTGGTTGATATTCTTCCCTATTTTTTTGCCTTCTACCAGTCCGACATCATTATCCTGCATTGTGTGAATACCTCCGTAAAGGCGAGAAATACCACATTCTTCGGCTATTTGCGAGATTCGTTCAAAATTTCGACTTTTATAATCTACATTCCTTACGACATCTTTTGGTCGCCCTTGGTGTGTATCATCGACGAAACTTACTTTATCCCCAAAAACACTTATCAGCACCTCAGCCGTAGCCGACATTTGAGTCGAATGCCCCGACGGAAATGCAGGAAAAGGAGGCTCTGGCCAATATTGTACAAACTTTTTATCAATATTTCGTTGAATATACGCCTTCGGACGCTCCGAATGATAGGTATATTTATTTCGCCAACAATTAATAAAAGCATCGGCACAGGCAATACCTACTTTAGCAAAAGTCATTGCCGCCACAACTAAATCAGCGTTTTTGTTTTTTAGAATAATACTTGCCAAGTGATACGAATGCCCAGGCGGAGCAGTTGTAAAAGCTGGGTCATCGCCCCACCAATTGGCAATTTCTTTTTGCTCTTGTGTTAGGTTTTTCTGAATAATATAAACCTCCTTAAACTGCCGAAAATAGGCCGATGTTGTATCATCCGAAACAGGTAAGATTGGTACAACAGGCAGCTCGGCATCGGCCTTGATAAACGACCGATTTTTCCCCCAATAAGGGTGAAGTGGCATCAAAACAGGAGACTGCCCACCAATGGGCGGCACCCAATAATTAGTTCCTTGTGGGTATTTGTAAGCAGGGTCGAAACTCTTAAAATTCATTTCATGTCCGCCATCGGTCATTGACCATTGATATATCGACTCGGCGATGTCTTTTCCATAATTTATCGACCTGCTTATAATTGCCGTATCTTTCACTACGCTTTTTCGCTCGTTCAGAATGGCTTTTTCTAAAGAATCTAACATAACAATAGTGTAGCGTCCGTACTCGGTTTTGAGTGGTTGCCACAAAAGCCGGACTATCTTTGATTGTCCTGCGTTCAGTACGGTTTCCCAATCATATATTTTGCCAGATGCGGGCATTGGCAGTTTACCTAAACCATTTAATTCTTGTGTAATAGATTGATATTTAGTGCTACTATGCACAACTGACTCATACATCGTAATGCCTGTATAAGCCAGCGTACGAGAAATGAAAGTTGGCGATTTATTTGGTTGTCTATTAATAAAATTCAAGGTTATTTTTGCCCACTTGAGAGCAACTTCTTGACTGATTTCTTTCTTTTCTGCTAAAATTTTTTTTGAGTTTGCAGGAAAAGAACAAATCAGCAAACAACCCAAACAGCAGGAAAAATATCGAAATAGATTTTGCATCATAACAAAATATGAAAGGGAAAACCACATAAAACAAGCAACATAGGAACCCAAACCTAAGAACTTAACGAGATTTCACAAAGGTCAAGATTTCGTCTTGATTACTAAGTATCTTCGTAAAGTTTGTTTGATTCTCTAAAATATGATTCTGATTAGCAAGAATCGTTTGTTGATTGGCATTTAGTTGCTCTTGGTTTTTTAAGATTTGTGCTTGGTTCACCACAATAGTTTGTTGGTTTTCAAGAATCATTTTTTGATTTTCGATAATCACTTGTTGATTTTCTAATGATGCGTCTGAATTTGCCATTTTGAGTGTAAGGTTTAAATGTAAGATTATGATTCGTTTAATTTATTAGCATAAAAAGTGGCTATGATAGCCAAAACAAAAAATGCTGAAAACGATAAAAGTGCATTACTAAAACCACCGAAAAAACTAACCAAATTACCCACAAAAAAAACGGCAGTAGCAGTAAAAAAGCGAGCAATATTGAAGCAAAAGCCCGTAGCAGTTGCTCGAATATTGACAGGAAATAAAGCAGGGATATAACTTGATAAAGCTCCCTGACTAATACCCAAAAAGAGGGTCAGAAAAGCCATTTCGGCATAAATAATTTTTGAAAACTGGGTATTAGTGAGAAATAATATGCCGCAAGCCAAAATACAACCTGCAAAAGTGAGTATTAGCGTTTTGATAGCTCCGAGTTTCTGAATCAAAAAGCCCGATAAACCACCGCCTACTATCCCCCCAACACCTAATAAAATCATTGTTAGGCCCCGTTCGGTTTGCCCATCAGAGGTGTTACCGAGTAGGCTTTGTACCCAAGTGGGAAGCCACGAAAAAATTCCCCACAGCCCCACCAAAACTGAGCCAAAAATAGCAGAACCGTAAAACAGACTCCTGCGGTTTTCCTGCAAAAATAGGCTTTTAAATATTTGATTATCAAGTCTTTGCATTTGCTTCCATTTCTCGGATTCAGGCAAAAAAAAGAGTGTAATGACAGATAATATCAAAGGTAAAATTCCCAACCAAAACGCATCTTTCCAATAATCGAAAAACACATTGAGTCCACCACTTAAAACAATACCGACAGGAAAAGCTACCGCCAAAATACCCAATATAACAGGACGATTATTTTCTTTCCAGATTTCAGAAATATAAACCGTACTTACCAACAATACTCCACCAATACCCATTCCTGTAAAGAAACGATAAATCAATAAAACCTGCCAATCATGCACAAAAACAACCAACAAAGTAAAGAATCCATATAGAGCAGTGGCAAATGCCAAGGTTTTTATGCGTCCGATTTTATCGCTCACTACACCTAAAACTAAACCACCAATCATCCATCCAAAAATAGAAGACGAACTCAAATAAGCCCCTATTTCGCCTAACTCTTGCTCAGTCGGTGTTCGTTGTAATAATTCAGGAATAGCTACGGGTAAATAAACCGACATTAAAGTACTGGCCGTGCCACCCAAAAGGTAGCACAGCATACAAACAATAAAGGCAAAAAGTGGTTTCTGAGTCATTTTTATTTATCTAAACATCTCATCAAAATTCAAACTCACATAATACAATCCGCCAACGGCAGGAGAACCAAACGCTTGAACAATATATTGATTGGTCAAATTACTTGCACCCAGTTTTACAATGGTTTTTAGGCTTGATACTCGATAACTCACTTGTGCATCGAGCAAGCTATAAGCATTGATTCTGCCCGGTAGAGGTGTTGTAAATGTGCCATACCAATCAAATGCCGACTGCCAGTGCCATGCCACACTAAAGCCCAATTTTTCGGTAAGTTTAGCATTGCTGACAACCAAATTTGTTTTCCATTTTGGTGTATTAAAAGCAGGAATATTGCTCGGATTAGCATCTAAAATATTGAAGTCCGACCAAGTTGCGTTGGCATTGATGCGGTAGTTTTTAGGCAAAATATACCCCAAACCAACACCCACACCTTGAATAGAAACTTTATCAGAAGCATTGGTATAGAGCTGATACAATTGGGTTTTACCTCCCAAAATATCGGCAGCAGCATTGAAATTCGGCTTACCATCAGCAGCTAATACTGGGCTATTCGGAGCCATTACTACGGTATTTATCAAAAAGTCTTGGTATTGGCTGTAATAGTAGTTAATATCAAAAAGTAGTTTTTGTGTCAATAAGCCTTTGTAGCCAATCTCGAAGCTTTGCACACGCTCTGGCTTTATGTAAGCAACATTCGATTTTACTAATTTATCTTTATTGTTGGCTACTGCTTGCGGAAATGGCACACCGCTTCCTACTTCTTTGCCAAACGCAGCCCCGAATGCACTTACCGAAGCAATCGTATATGAGTTATTGTAAGCATTGGCCTCTTTGGTATCGACCGAATTCACGGGAGCTCCACCCAAAATAATAATCGGCCCCGCATTTAGCTTGATGTATTGGTCGCCAATGGTTGGGTTTCTAAAGCCAGTCTGATAACTTGCTCTGAAATTTTGATTTTCTCTTGGACTAAATACTATCGAACCACGTGGTGTAAAACGTCCTTCAAAATTTTCGTTTTTATCGTATCTGCCCGATAACGTCAATTTCAGTTTATCTTTCCAAAGCGATTTTGAAGCTTGGGCAAAAACGCCGTACTCAGAGTTAGTCAAGTTTTTACCTTTATCATCAAATAATGTACCCTGTGTATCCAAATAGTATTTTCTCACGTTTCCACCTACTTGTAAGTTAATTACTTTCAAGGCCGAACTAAAATCATACATTCCTTCTAAGTGCCTCAAGCCACAACGGCTATAAATTCCTGCTCCGCTCAAACCTTGTGTTTCGATTAATTTTTGCTTAGCAGCATCAAATTCAGCCGTTCCGGGTAATAATCGTCCTTGGTCAGCAAAAGCTCTTGCAGTAGCATCGCTATTTGCCGATACTCCTGTAATTTTGCCCGTAAAAGCCTCCGTATATCGTTGAAACCAAGTAGCATCGGCAAGATTCGGAGCAACCACATTGCCATTCAAATCTTTTACCCAAGTTTTGTTAATTAATTGTCCCAACGAACGCACTTGATACGAATCCTTAGAGTCTTCTTGGCTCGAATAAGCCCTTACGTAAAACTTATCACTTTTGAGTTCGAGACGTTGTTGTACGAACTGAAAACCATTTATTGCAAAACGCTGACTACCGGTATATTGAGCTACACCTTTACTGTAACTCAACTGATAAATTGCCTCTAAATTATCGGTGATTCTATAATGCACTGCTCCACCTACCTTGGTACTGTGCACGCCATAATTTGCCAAATCTCTTTCTCCGTAACCTGTGCGAGATACCCGACCAATGCCCGCAATGGTCTGAGCAACCTCATCGCCATAGATATTTACTTGGTTTTTACCAGGGTTGTTTGGCCCACGACTACCAACTGCCGTATTGGCATCTATATCTGTCAGGTCGTTGGCGTACCAATCAGTACCAGCCAAATGAGAAGCATTGATTTTAAAAGCAAACTTTCCATTAAAAGCTTTTGCGTAGCGAATCGCAAAATCACCCATTGGTTTAGCTCCGTAGCTTGTTCCATCGCCTATATGATTGACACCAATTTTTGTCTGTACACTCAAACCTTGATAATCAAACGGATTTTTAGTACGAGTAGAAAGTAAACCATTGAACGCCACTGGCCCGTAAAGAGCCGAAGCTGCTCCTGGAATTAATTCTACGCTTTCAACATCAATATCGTGTGGCCCAAAGAGATTTCCCATGGCAAAACCTAAACCAGCCGACTGGCTATCCATTCCATCAACGGTTTGTAAAAAGCGGCCATTTCCTGTTGTATTAAAACCACGAGTATTGATGGCTTTGTAGGTCAAGCTACTCGTAACCATATCCAATCCTTTGAGATTTAATAAAGCATCGTAGAAATTGGCTGATGGCGATTGTTGAATAGCTCTAATATCCATTTTTTCAATCGTAACTGGCGATTTTAAAATATTTTCTTCGATACGTGAAGCCGATACAACAACTTGCTGTAAAAGTTCTGAACCTGTTTTAAGCGATATTTTTATTGGATTTGTCGAACTTACGTTTACTTCTTGGCGTTCGTAGCCAATGACCGAAACAATGAGCGTAGCAGGAATCGTAGATTTTAATGAAAACTCTCCTTCTGAGTTAGATATCGTACCTGAAAGCTTCCCTTTAAGGCTTATCGACGCTCCAACAACAGGTTTTTGGGTTTCTGAATCCAATATTTTTCCTGTGATATTCTGAGCAAGAGCAAAATAAGTGGTACTCACAAAAAATAGCAAAGTGTAGAAATGTTTCATTAGAGAATGGATTTATTTTAGGTTTTGATTTTCGGTTTTTAGTTGGTCGTAGCCTCCCGGCAAGCGATTATAGCCAACGGTAGTTATGCGTTCGCCAAGTTTCTGATAAAAGGCTGGTTCGGAAGGTGTAAAACTGGCCAAGCCATCGACGTATTTATTATAAAGACAAAACAAAGCAGCAATCAATACCGTATCATGGATTTCACGGTCGGTTGCTCCTGCATTTTTGGCTCGTTCAACTTTCGATTCGGTTACCTTTTTTCCGTTTTCTTGCACCGCAGCCGCAATACCCAACAAAGCTTTCATCTTTTCGCTGACGGGTGCGGTTTCAAAATCATCTTTTACCATTTGGCAAGTTTCCGACTCGCCCAAAAGAATGTCAGCCGCTGCCGTATGGGCGGTTGTGCAGAATACACATTGATTGCGTGATGAAACCAAAGTGGCTATTAGCTCTCGTTCTCCTTCGGTAAGAGTCGATTCTCCACGAAGTAAAATTTGGGTCAATTCTCGAATTGGAGCTGCTGAGTCTTTACGGTATTCGAGCAGGCCCGTTATGCCTGGCAAATGGCTCTCTAAAGGAATATGGGGCATGGTAATAGCTAAAATTTATGATTGAATAAATAGCGTTTTTCAAAGGCAGGACAAAAAAATATTAAAATATTCATATTTCCAAATTAATGGAATTTAATATTTATTTTTCCATTAATTTGGAATAAAAATATCGGGATTGAATTATAAAAATAAACAACAAGTAATATTTCATACTAAAAAAAGAAAAAACAATGAATATTAGAGAAAATAGAGAATTTTATGGCAGGGAACCCTAAAGAGCTAAATTTCCATTTATTTGGAAACAAAAAAAACTCCACTCATAAAACAATGAGCAGAGTCTGAATAAAACTTAATCAATTCTTTAATATTTTATGATGGATTTAGAAGCGAAAAAAACTTGAAACTCTGCACAACAAAGTGCTATACAGAGTCTTATAAACCTATGATGAAAATTTACTTACAATGTGAGTTTTACTTTTTGGACGACTCAATATCATAATACGCTCGCCACATTGGATACGACACAATTCCTTGAAAAGCAGTCTTTTTATCAGCACCTATTTTCATAAAAAAACTATCGGCCATATCAAGTGTCCCCATTTTAGATATTCCCGCACTAATGTCATAGTGAGCGGCCAACATCAAGAGTTGTTTTGTGGCAACCTGTTCTTCCAAAATCTTGACCATTCCAACGTCCGACGTTACGCCCGAAACATTATAAAAATGACCGTTGATTCGCTTATCAATCGTAATAGGTAAACCCAAATTCATGAGTTCTGCCGTTTGCTTTGCTCTACAAAACTCGCTCGCAAATATCTTTTTGATAGGCATTTTCACGCCCTTAAATACCGTTCCGTAATACTCCGACTGTTTTCTTCCATTCTCACTCAACTGACGAGCCAATTTACTATCGCACGATGTCCACCAATTTGTTGAAGCAGGTAGCGTTTCGCCGTCAGTTCCTACAATAGCTTCGGCATGACGAATCACGATGGCACGAGTTGTATCGGTAGCGTACAGTTTCTCAATGTATTTCCAGCCTCTCAAATAATGATTTTTATCGGCCGTTCCGCTGGCTGCCATTACAAAAAACTTGGTCTTTGTACCATCAGCCCAAGTTGCCTCAATTTCATGCACAACATTGATGGTTGTTTGTGTAATTAGGCCCGTTTCCGAAATATTAAAACTTGTATTCGTCCCCAATTTCTTGAATGTAGCAGGTTCAGATGTTTTTATCTGATAACTCTGCTGGTCGATAAACAACATACGATTATAAAAATCGGCCGACACGATAACTGGCTTGGGTTTGGCTTCTTCTTTGGTACATTTAAAAGATACAAATGCTATCAGCATTACGCCCAAAAAGGCAAAATTTTTAATCAGTTTTTGTTTTTTTAGATGAAAGCACAACATATTTCTACGCTAAATTTTCAGTATTTTTGGGTTGTAGGGTGGAAAGTCTGCCAACTATGCCAAAACTCTTGATAGGCCTTCACTTTTATGAGTGACTCAGAGCCATTGACTGACTTTCCATTTATCATAAATTTTCGATTATCAACAATAATGGTATCACTTCTGAGTTGAAACTTAGCTTCTTTGCTCGGACGCTCAAAAGCAAAGAAACTTTTATTATCAGCCGCCAAAACTAAGGCAATCGCCTTCGCTCCTACTTGCTCGTTTATGACTCTTTCTTTCTTCAATCGAAGCCAATCGAAGGCCTTACTATCCTTCCCGATTGCTACACCTACTACCCACGATTTCTCTTTCCACGATAACGAATCTGTACGGGTCAAATCGCTCTTGCTTTTGCCTTTTTCGTACTTGGCTGTGCTATCGTATTTTTCCTTAAAATGCTCATCGGGTTGCATAATTAAGCTGTTGGGGTGCAAAGCCAGCCATTTTTCGAGCGATGTTTGTTCCGAAAATAATTCAGGCAATGTTTGTCCTTTCAGCTTTCCGATAATTGCCTCACCGTTGGCTTGTCGCCACCAACTTTTGGTGGTTTCGTCTTCAAACATGGCATTAAAATGGTCCATGCCTACCAAGCGAAACTTTTCGGGTTTTCCGCCAACAATCGGCTCATAAATACGCCCTGTTCGGCAAACGGTGCAGTACGTGACCATTATTTTCTTCCCTGCCAGCGTATCAAGCACTTGATGATGATAGCCAATCAGCGAAATCGGATATGCTCTTGCTTGGCCGTTTAACTCTATACCAATTACAATTCGGTCTTTCTCTATTTTATTTGCTTTCGCTGGCTTCATTTGCAAACTTTGTGGCTGATAGAACATCGTATCGGCCGCCATTTGAAAATTAAACGCATAAATAGCCCCAAAAACTAACACCAAACCACCTAAAGAAAGCCATTTAGAAGTCTTGAATGCTTGCAAAAAACCAACAATCAACAACAAAACAAAGAATCCACGAAACGCCCAACGCCAAGTGTAAAGAAAATACGCTAAGTCGATACTTCGTATTCGCTGGCTACCTGGCAGCGGCATGATGAAATAAACATTCAAGAACTCGAACAGAATTAGTCCGATTATGCCCAAGTAAAAAAGTTTTTTCATCGACTTCGAGTGCTATACTTTTGAATGTAATTGTCTGTGCTTAAAGATTATAAGAGCTTTTAGTATTATTTAATCATTCACTGGTCAATAAATAAGATTTTTTAATCTTTGACGAATTGATTAAATTGCAAAACAAAGTAACAAACATTTAAAATATATTCCAAATTTTCGGAAATAAAATAGTAAAATTCCTAAATAATGGAAAATAAATTCGGCTCGAACCTCAGGATACTACGAAAGAAACAGAAATTAACCTTAGAATCATTAGGAGAAAAACTAAAGATAAGCAAAAGTGCTATTTCAGATTATGAAATCGGCAAAACTTTTCCTCCATTAGATGTTTGTGAATTAATTAGTGATTTTTTTGGAATAAATATCGACGACTTAAGAAATTCCGATTTCACGGAATTAAGTCTTGAACAAATTGAAGAATTATACGGCTCTAAAGCTAAAAATAAGCCTGCAAAAGAAACAGGCGACGATTTCAGTAATGAAAAAAAGCAATTAGAATTCCATAATAAACTACTGAGTCAACAAATAGAAGGGCTGCAAATTCAACTTAAATTGACCAAGCAGATTGTAGAAAGTAAGGATTCTGAGATAAAATCATTACAAATTCAGGTTAGGCTTTTGGAAGAAAAAATAGCTAATTAATAGCCAATTTTTATAAAGTAGAAGGGTCGTTTAAAGGTCTATTTTTTATACTTTCCTGCTTAGATAAAATCAAATTTTCAATAGATTTAGTTGTATCTTCGAGTGTTTCGTTTTCGCCTGTTAGCTTTTTTACTAAATTCAAAACATGAGCTTGTGTCTGTAAGATAACCTCTAATTGAATCTGATTTTGGGCGATTTGCTTCTGATTACGAACAATATTTATCTGATTATTGACAATGATTTCTTGATTACGAATAATCGTAGCTTGGTTATGAATCACCACCTCATGATTATCGGCATTTTGTTGCTGATTCTGAATCATAATATCATAGTTTTCTACGATTCTCCCCTGCATTTCTTTCAAAAAATCTTGCTCAGCAAGCAATTTCTGCAAAATCTCTTCAATATTTTTCATTAGATGGTATGCTTAAAATCAATATTTGCGACTAAATTTGTAAATCACTTTTACAAAAGTAACATATTTTTTTATGTCTGTCGAGAAAACTTCTAAAAACAAAATCCCATATTTATACATCGGCTTCGTGGCCATTGTGCTGAGTTGTTGGGCTTTTTATGTTACCTCGACCGATAGTTTTTATATCTTTGCCAAACATTGGGCAGCGGTTCTGACAATGATATTTGGGGCATTTATCGCAGGCTCAAGCCCCGAAGGAAGTGCAGCTATCGCTTATCCTGTTTTTACCCTTTTGCTCAAAATAGAGCCAGCAGTTGCTCGAAATTTCGCTTTTGCCATTCAAAGCATCGGCATGACTTCAGCATCGTTATTAATCTTGGGACTAAAGATAAAAGTCGATTGGAATTACATCAAATATGTAACATTCGGCGGAGTTTTCGGACTGATTTTTGGCACTTATTATATCGTTCCTCTGATTTCTCCACCACTGGCAAAGCTATTTTTTGTCTCGCTTTGGCTTAGTTTTGGACTAATTTTGTGGTACGAAAACACGAAACCACAACGTGAAGTTTTTGATAAAATTCAGAATTTCATGCATTCGGATATGGTGAGATTAATCTTTTTCGGACTAATCGGAGGTATGATTTCTTCTCTTTTCGGTACAGGAATCAATATTTTTACGTTTTGTCTGATGACTATCTATTACCGAATCAACGAAAAAGTAGCTGTTCCTTCATCGGTAATCATCATGACGCTCGAAACGCTACTTGGTTTCTTCATTCACGGAGCTGTTATCGGTGATTTCCAGCAAGAAGCGTTTGAAATGTGGTTGGCGTGTATTCCGTTTGTGGCATTTTTTGCTCCGCTGGGTTCGTTTGTGATAAGTAAATTACCTCGCAAAGCCATTGCAACTTTCCTCTATATTATTCTGATTGTGCAGTTTATTGGTGCCATGTGGGTACTAAGGCCATCGCTTCCACATTTAGGGCTTTCAGCCATTACGCTCATAGCAGGGCTTGCCACTTTTGCCTATTTGGCACGTTTGAAAAGATGAGAAGATACGAGATATTAGATTCGAGATACGAGAGTTCTCCAATCCCGAATCTCAAATCTCGTATCTAAGAAAAATCAATAATACCAATACTGTACATCGTCCCAGTTGATGGTGGTCGTGAATGATAATTGTAGCAAATTCAAGAAACGCATATCCTGTTTTTTGTTTCTGACCAAAGATTGAAAACCATAGCCCACTTCAATTCGGTTTTTGCCTGTCGTATAACCCAAACCGATATTCGACCAATTTTCTGATAACAAAAGTCCATTCTTTGAGCTAACAGGACCATTTGTTGCACCTTTCAAATACAAAAACACTTCGTTGGAAGCCAAAGCATAAAAGCCTCGCTTATATTTTTTTGTGTCATACAATGGATAATTCAAACCCAGTTGATAACGAAAAATTGAGGCATCGGAGCGAACATTAGTTTGTAAATTCAGTGGACTACGCCATTCAAAACGCCCACGATTATTGGTTGTTAGTTTCCCGATTTTGTAATTATAGGCAGTTTGCAGCACAATCCGATTTTCGTTTTCTCGCAAACCAAAAATATCATGTCGGCCGAAGGCATATCCGCCACCCACATTCCATTTATCGGTCAATTTATAATTTAGCAACAAATGCGGAATAAAATGTGTATGTCCTGATGGAAAGTTTTTCTCTCCTATTTTTAATGTCGAAGTATTCACTACCGACAAAATATGCAGGTTATAGCTAAGTTTGGGCGTGATTCTACCCGTTTGAGAATAATTGGTCGCAATGCCTCTTAAATGCAAATCTTGTGAATTTGCCTGTATGATGGTAAGGAAAGCCATTGCGAAGAAAGTAAGCTTCTTCATGGTTAGTTTTTTTGAAGAAAGCTACTCAAATCTTGTGCCATTCAATGCGTTAACGAATTTTAGGCAAAGAAATATTCGTTTTCACGGCAGTGTAATGTAGCACAATTTTGAAAATTGTGTTACCAATCAATCAACTTTCGGTAATGAAATATTCATTTTTACGGCAATGAGCCTTATTCCGAAAATCGTCAGAATCGTAATAATATCAACAATTTGAGCAGAAACATTGAGTTTTTGAAGTAAAAAGAAGATAATTCCGCCCAAAATACAGGCCGTAGCATAGATTTCTTTTCGGAAAAGCGTTGGAATTTCGTTGAGCAAAATATCTCGAATCACGCCACCAAAACAGGCTGTAATCGTACCCAAAATCAAGCACGAAGGAATATCCAACTGAATAGCAATGCCTTCTTGAATACCTCGGAGCGTAAAAAATCCAAGTCCCAAAGAATCGAAAAAAGTAAGGGTTTTATCCAATTTTTCGATACGGTTTTTAAATAAAACAGTAATGAGTGTAACGCCTGCAATGAGCAGAACAATAGAAGAATCAAGAATCCATTTTACGGGTAAATGACCAATCAGAATATCACGGATTGTTCCACCGCCGACCGAAGTCACGAAAGCCATTACGGCCAGCCCAAAGACATCAAGTTTTTTACGGATTCCTGCCAAAGCACCCGATGCCGCAAAGGCAATTGTTCCGCCAATATTGATAAAAGTATAAAATTCCACCGTACCTTTGTTTTTTTCGGAACAAAAGTAGCACAAAATGTGTCATTTTGATTAAGTAGTGAGTAAATTGCAATATGCGGATAAGTCAAGAAACAGTTCAACAGATTATTCAAGCCGCCGACGTAACGGAAGTTATTGGCGAATACGTTTCTCTCAAAAAACGGGGAGCAAACATGATAGCCTGTTGCCCTTTTCATAACGAAAAAACTCCTTCGTTTTACGTTTCGCCAGCCAAAGGCATTTATAAATGTTTTGGCTGCGGTAAAGCGGGCGATTCAGTGCGTTTTGTGATGGATATCGAAGGCATCGGCTACCCCGAAGCCCTTAAGCATTTGGCAAAAAAATATGGTATTGAAGTAGCCGAAAAAGAAGTAACCAACGAAGAACAACAAGCCCAAAACGAAAAGGAAAGTCTATACATCGTACTGGATTTTGCTAATAAATATTACCAAGACCAACTTTGGAAAAGCCCCGAAGGACAAAGCATTGGGCAGAGCTATTTTAAAGAACGTGGCTTTAATCATACCACGATTCAGCGATTTGAATTGGGTTATAGCCCCGATGGTTGGGATGCGTTCACAAAACACGCTATAAAAAATGGGTTTTCGATAGATATTCTCGAAAAAGCAGGACTTTCGATTGTAAAAGAAGGCAAAGGCCCCATTGATAGATTTAGAGGACGAGTAATTTTTCCGATTCATAATGTAGGAGGAAAACCGATTGCCTTTGGGGCAAGGATTCTGAAAAAAGACCCGAATGCACCAAAATATCTGAACTCACCCGAAACGGCCGTTTACCACAAAAGTTATATCGTTTATGGTATTCAGCAAGCCAAAAATCCGATTCGTGTAGAAGATAATTGTTATTTGGTAGAAGGCTATACCGATGTAGTTTCGTTGAGCCAGTCGGGCGTGGAGAATGTGGTGGCTTCGTCGGGAACTTCGCTTACAAAAGAGCAGATTCAGTTAATTAGGCGTTTTACGAATAATATTACGGTGCTTTACGATGGAGATGCCGCTGGTATCAAGGCCTCGTTGCGTGGAATTGATATTATTTTGGAAGAAGGACTAAACGTAAAAGCCGTAGTTTTTCCCGATGGCGATGACCCCGATAGTTTTATTCAAAAAGTTGGTAGTCAAGCGTTTAAAGAATACGTTCAGCGAACCCAAAAGGATTTTATTCGTTTCAAAACCGAAATTTCACTCAAAGATGTTGGTCACGACCCAATCAAACGAGCAGAAGTAATTAAAGAATTGGTTGAGACCATTTCTAAAATTCCTGATTCTATCAAACGTTCGGTTTTTTATCAAGAAGTAGCCAATCTGATGGGCATCGAAGAGCAAATTTTGATTACGGAAGGAAACAAAATTTCGCTCAAAAAAGTAAACGATGCCGAAAAAGACCGTCAACGCCAAAATCGAGTTCAGCCTCAGCAAGTTGGCGATTTAGATGTTTTGGTTGAGCGTCCAGAAGTTTCGCCCAGTTTTCCTGTTGAAAAAACTGAGGCTCAACGCTCAGCGGTTTCTTACCAAGAAGAAGAATGTATTAGGCTTTTAGTTTGTTATGGCACGCACGTTTTAGACCGAAATGTAGTTGATAATATTGATTTTACGTTGACAGATTATATTTTCAACGAAATCAGAGATATGGTTTTTGAAACGCCAACGTATCAGAAAATCTTGGCGATTTTTCGAGAATTTTATCAGAATCATCAGATTCCTGATACTTCACATTTCACGAGCCACCAAGATAGTGAGATTCAACAACAGGTAATAAACTGGCTTTCAACACCGCACCAATTGAGCGAAAATTGGCTAAAGAAAGAAATTTATATTCCATCAGAAACCGATAAATTGGCCGATTTGGCCTACACGAACGTACTAAGGCTAAAAAAGACTCGTTATGAAGCTGATATGACGAAGCTATCGAACCAGCTTTTGGAAGCCCAAAGCTACGAAGAGCAAGACCAGATTTTGGTAAAAATGATGCAGCTAAAAGAGGTCATTAAGAAGATTGCGGGCTTGCTCGGGACTGTTGTACAGGGCTGAAAAATTACCATTACCCACAGGCTAAAGCCATGTGGCAATTGATTCTATAAGTTGCCACATGGCTTTAGCCTGTGGGTTACTATAAAGTTATTCTTTATCCACAAAAGAATTGAAAATGCAAATAGATATAAAAACCATAGATTTTCTGCCCGAAATTGAATTTCAGACCTCCCGCAGTGGAGGGCCTGGTGGACAGAACGTAAATAAAGTAGAAACAAAAGTAGAGCTGAGATTCAATATTGCCACCTCTACCCTACTGACTGACGAACAGAAAACGAGATTACTCGAAAAATTACAAAGTCAGTTAGTGCAAGAAACAATTCTGAGTATTTCGGCACAAGAAAAACGTAGCCAATTGCAGAATAAAGAGCTGGTTATCAAGAAATTCTATAAAGTTTTAGAAAAGGCTTTTCATGAAAAAAAGAAACGAATTCCATCGAAAACACCACAAGCAGTAGTAGAAAAACGCTTGAAAACGAAGAAAATTGATGGCGAGAAGAAATCACTTCGCAGCCAAAAGATTGATTTTTGATGTTGATTACAACCTTTAAATACTAAAAACCGTCTTTCTGAACATAAACCCAATAGCCGAACCCAAAATTTAAACACACAATGCGGATATTCATTCTCTGTTCAATCATCATTTTTACGCTCAGTTCGTGCGATTGGTTCGGAAAAACGCCTACGCCTACTCCTACCGAAACAATTCCTGATTTTGAAACTACACCTAAAAGTTCGCTATTACCAAACAATATCGCTAATGAAGCATCGGGAGTAGCTGATAGTAGAAGTATGCCAGGCAATGTATGGGTGCAAGAAGACGGCGATAACCCTAATTTATTACATCAGTTTTCACATTCGGGCGAGTACAAGGGAAATATTCAAATGCCTTTCCCAAATCGTGATTGGGAAGATATTAGTATAGGCGTTGGCCCAGAAAGTGGCAAAAACTACGTTTATATTGCTGAAATAGGCGATAATAATGCCGCTTACAACAACCAATATTATATTTATCGTTTTTTAGAACCTCAGTCTCTTGCAGAAAAAGTTACGAATTTTGACAGAATCTCTTTTCAGTATCCCGATGGCAGCCGAGATGCCGAATGTATTTTACTCGACCCTGCTACCAAAGATATTTATATCGTTACGAAACGAGAATTTAATGTAAGAATTTATCAGTTACCTTATCCTCAGTCAACTACCGAAATTCAAACTGCTAAATTCGTACAGGCAATTCCATTTTTAATTATTACAAGTGGCGGAATTTCGAGCGATGGCAAAGAGATTGTACTCAGAAATTATGACGCTCTCTATTATTGGTACAGAAAAGAAGGTGAAAGCATAGCTACTACGCTCGCACGTAATCGAGATAAACTACTACCTTATACAAAAGAACCTCAAGGCGAGGGGTTTTGCTTCGATAGAAACAATAAAGGATACTTCACGAACAGCGAAAGACCAGACGGCACAACTGGGCCTACTTACTTGTATTATTATGCTAAAAAATAAAAGCTATTTTTCGGTAATCTGAACTGCTATTTGATAGAACATATTGCTTCCTATTTCGAGCAATTCATCAGGAAAATCAAAGGTTGAGCTGTGTAGTGGGGGCTGATTAACGCCCGAACCAATACCAAACATAGCACCTTTATATTTCTTGGTAAAAAGTCCAAAATCTTCGCCAAATTCAAATGGTTTTTCGAGGTCGAGAATTTCGAATTTTTGGGCTTTTGCAGCATTTTTTACTTCATTGTAGGCAGTTGCATGATTATTATTTGCATTGAAAGTCTCAAGCCATTTTGCCGAAAATTCAAGCTTATGTTTCTTAGCTACATCTTCAACTTTCTGAATAATCTTGGCTTTTATTGCATCGAATCGTTCGTTTTCCCAAGTCCGAAAAGTATAACCAATAGTAGCTTTTCCTGCTGAAGTTCCATAGGCTTTTTCGCCCATCTCGATATGTATGGGAGTAGCTACAAAGAAATCTGCACTTGATTTATCAGGATTATTCAAAGAATCGAAGTACTGTATGATTTCGGCAATTGCCATTGCAGGATTAATTCCTTTTGATGGCTCGGCAGCGTGGCTTGTTTTACCGATTAACTCAAAGACTCCACTTTCTACACAAGGTGTAAAAAGACCTTTCTTCGCAATGACAGTACCCATCTGAAAACCTGCAAAATTATGATAGGCAAAGGCATAATCTATCTTAAACTGCTTAAAAATGCCAGATTCAATAGCATCTTTCGCACCCGCTCCTATTTCTTCAGCAGATTGAAAAAACAACAGTATTTTACCTTTTTTTAAAGGTTTTTCCATCAATTTTTGAGCAAAACGAAACATCGTAGCAGCATGACCATCGTGTCCACACTTATGAGAAACCCCAGCCTGTGTAGAACGATGAGCAAAATCATTATCTTCTTGAATCGGTAACGCATCTAATTCGCAACGAAACAAAATTGTCGGACCGCCGGGCGACGTTCCGCTTTCTACTCCATCAACTTCAGCCAAAATCGAGTGCATCGAAAAACCTTGATGGATTTTCGTGATGCCCAGTTTCTTCAATTCCGAAATCACATACGCACTGGTATTTTTTTCAAGCGTTGAAAGTTCGGGATTTGCATGAATATGACGACGAAATTCGGTAGCAATGGTCATGTTTTTCTGTGAAAAGGCGTTGAAAGTAATAACGATGACAAAGTGTAATAATAGTTTTCTTAACATTTCAAACAGCTAATAATGTCTCTGCCGAAACCCTCATTTCATTATGAATTTTTCTTATCATTTCGAGAGTTAACTGACGTTTTCTATTTAAAACCACCGAAACTCTACTCACACTTACAAAATATTCCACTAAATCTTTTTTCTTCAACCCATCTTCTTCCATTTTAATTTTCAATTGGGTCTGGAGTTTCGATATGATAATGTTTTGATTCATAATCTTCCACCAAAATAGATACTAATTCCAAAGTTTCTTCTTCGGGGCTACCCTCTTCACAATCAATTAACGAATCATTAATTGCCAAATATACTTTATATTGTTCTTGGCTTTTGATTAGCTTCAATGCTGATTTTATTTCTGATAATGTTTTCATTTTGAATAAACTTTACCGTAGAATAAGTTTAGAGACAACTTATATTGGATAAGATAAATGTGGTAGTTAGTATTGCTTGTTCTAAATCTATATTAAATAAAATTCTTTATGAAAACAGTAATAACACATTTGTTCATGTTATTAAGTTACTACTCTCTTGGACAATCTTTTACATCAAATCCAAATTTTTTATCTATTCCAAATTTAAGCACAAGCCAAAGAAACAACCTGTCTAACCAACAAGCAGGGAATATAATTTTCAATTCTGATAATAAGAATATCAACTATCATAATGGAAGCAATTGGATTTCTTTACAAGGAGAGCAATATTCAAATGTTCAACATTTTACACTTCCTCAATTTATAAATGCAAATAGTGAGTTTACTTGGAATGTTCCAAATGGTATTTCAAAAATATTTGTAGAGATTTATAGCGGCGGAGGCTGTGGAAATGAATATGGTGGAGGCTGTGGTGGAAATTATGGAATAGCAACTATACCTGTGAGTGCAGGTCAGCAAATATTTGTAATGGTTGGTGAAGGTTGTGGTAGAATTGCAAATAATGTTGTTTCTGGAAGAGAAAGTTACATTCGTATCGGAAACTCTTACTTTGTAGTTAAAGGCGGTGGAAATTTCAACTTAACATCTTCTTATGCACCATTTACACTAAATATACCAAATGCAAATGGATACGCTATTTCTGGAGAATCTGGTACATCTACAAAAAACTCTTACTTCTATGATGGTTCAAATTACTACAAAAGAATAGAGTACGGCAACGGAGGAGCAAGTCCTAATCATAATAACGGAGGAAAAGGCGGTACTTCTCAACTAACTTTACCAAACAATGGTGGTAGTTCATTTGGAGCCACTTACGGCGGATTTCCTGGTGGTGGAGGCGGTGGATACGGCCCTAATAGTAATACATTAGGGGGAGATGGATTGATTTCGATATACTACTAATCTAATCTGCAATACAAAAAAGGTCAACGAGCAACCTGCCCATTGACCTTTTCATTTTCTAAGTAAAATCTTATTTGAAAGCCTTCATTTTACCCGATGATTGCATCTGATTTACTTTTTTCATCATGCTTCTCATTTGGTCGAATTGCTTCAAGAGATTATTTACTTGTGTAATATCTGTTCCGCTACCTGCGGCAATTCTTTTCTTACGGCTACCATCAATAATATCTGGTTTTTCACGCTCTTTCGGAGTCATTGATTTGATAATGGCTTCAATTGGCTTAAACGAATCGTTGCTAATATCAATGTCTTTGATTTGTGAACCAACCCCTGGAATCATACCCATCAAATCTTTGATATTTCCCATTTTCTTGATTTGCTCTAATTGCGTCAAGAAGTCGGTCAAATCAAACTTATTCTCACGCATTTTCTTGTTCAAGCGGCGAGATTCGTCTTCGTCGAAAGCTTGTTGAGCTCTTTCTACGAGGGAAATCACGTCACCCATGCCCAAGATTCTACTCGCCATACGGTCTGGGTAGAAGATATCAAGAGCATCCATCTTCTCACCTGTAGAAATAAACTTGATTGGTTTATTTACAACGGCTTTGATTGAAAGGGCTGCACCACCACGAGAATCACCGTCGAGTTTGGTTAGTACTACGCCATCAAAATCAAGTCTTTCGTTGAAGGTCTTAGCAGTATTTACGGCATCTTGACCCGTCATCGAGTCAACTACAAATAAAATCTCACTCGGTGTGATGGCTTTCTTGATTTCCTCTACCTCTTTCATCATCACCTCATCAACTGCCAAACGACCCGCCGTATCGACAATCACAACGCTCTTACCTTTCGATTTTGCGTAAGCAAGTGCATTTTTAGCAATATCAACGGCATTTTTGTTTTCAGGCTCAGCAAAAACTTCTACACCGATTTGCTCGCCCAATACTTGCAATTGCGTGATGGCCGCAGGACGATATACATCACAGGCAACCAGCAATACTTGGCGACCTTGTTTTTTGATGTAAGAAGCAAATTTTCCCGAAAAAGTAGTCTTACCCGAACCTTGCAAACCTGCAATTAAAACCACTGCTGGAGAGCCCTTTAGATTGACACTCTGAGCTTGTCCGCCCATGAGTTCCATTAACTCTTCCTGTACGATTTTTACGAACAATTGCCCTGGCTCAACCGCAATCATCACCTTACGGTCGATTGCTTTTTCACGCACACGGTCGGTTACGTCTTTGGCAACTTTATAGTTTACGTCGGCATCCATCAAAGCACGTCTTACTTCTTTGACGGTGGCTGCCACATTAATATCAGTAATTCTGCCCTGCCCTTTAAGGGTTTTGATGGCTTTATTTAGCTTATCACTTAAATTTTCAAACATTTTTCAGTTAACAATTATCAATTAGCAATTATCACGAACAACAATTGCTACATCGGTGAGTTAAAACAAGTTGCAAAGATAGTTTTTTTAGTGCCAAAAATGTAGAACAATTTTCTAAATTGTTCAATTCATACGATACAATTTAGAAATCGGACTGCCGACGCAGTTGTTCTACAAAACTAAAATTAATTATTCGAGCATTTTTTCGAGTGTATTGATATTCCGAACGGTGGTAGTGCTTTTGTATTTTGCTTTGGCGGTGATTTTAGAAAAAGGAGTATTCAAACTTTCGCCTTTTGGAACTTTCCAATAAAGCACGGTATTTCCTCTGGCTATTTCCTCATCTACACTTTCTGCAATAGTTGCCAGTTCTTCAAAAACAGATTCACTTTCTACAAAAATTACATAAGCGTGATTACTTTCGTCCTTTTGGAATGGGTATTTAACAACGATTTCGTCCAAAACATCAAAGTCATAAAGTAGCACAAAAGCCTGATAATGAAAGGTTTCTGTAAGTCCTTTTTCAAGAATTACCTTTATTTCCGAAATATTTTTCTCCGATTCAAAAACTACATTTCCAGTTTGTAAATAGGTTGCAACATTTTGAAAGCCCATATCTTGAAAGGCATTTTTCAAATCGGGCATTTTGATTCGGATATTTCCGACGTTTATTCCTCTTAGAAAAGCAATGTATTTTTTCATAATTTAGTGTTTATTTGGCTCAAAATTGGACGTTTATTTATTGAGATGCGATAATAGAAAAGTATTTTGTATTTTTATCTAAAAATCTTTACAACTTTTCTCAGAAAATACAGTCAATAACCGCTGAACACTAAATCTAAAAATATGAAAGCACACATTGCTACTCTCCTACTCCTTTTTTCTGCTATTTTCGTAAATGCTCAAGATTTGCTTTTGAGCGAAGACTTTGATTATCCAATTGGTGATAATCTGAATAACCACAACTGGAAACCACTCACGAGTACAAGCGATAATCCAATAAAAATTGTGTCGGGTTTGTCAAAAACAGGCTATTCAGCCTCGGGCGGAGCAGCTTATTTAAATAAAAACGGACAAGATGTTGTTCGGTCATTTACGCCTGTTACTGATGAAAAAATCTACCTTTCGTTTCAAGTGGATGTGAAAAAATATTTTCCAGTTGGTAATACTCATTATCCTAAGCAATTTAGTCCTTTGAGTTATTTTATGTTTTTGAGTTCCAAAGAAAATCCGACTATTCCTTTACTGAAATTTTCATTAGTTTCTACAAATTTTGCAGGAATTAATTGGTATTTAGTCGTACGAGATTCAAAAAATGAGATACTATCATTGATTCCTGTTGGTAATAACACTGCGGATTTTAGTTTTTCATACCAACTTACTGGTACGGGTAGCGGACAAGCGTATTTAAGAAATGAAAGTACCAATATCAGTGCATTTAGTGGCGATGGGTTTTATCCAAGCAAAGCTAAAGTCACAAATATTAGTAATGTTGTTTTAAGCCAGAGCGATATAAATGATGGAACAGAATGTACAATAGATAGAATACGAGTCGGAAAAACATGGGGTAGTGTAATGCCATGTGTGCCAGGTTTAGCTTATAAAGATAAATTTATATCTTCATTATCAGTATGGAAATATCTTGAAAATGGAGGAGCTACAACCCAAAATGTTAATCCCAATGACTTCAAAAAGGATGAAATTATTCTTAAAACGTGTGCTAATGAAGAAATATTATCTAATAGTTTGACGGCATATATACACACAAAGATAGGTGCGGATGTTACTGATTTATCAGTAGTTGCTCCAAGTGGGTTTAAGGCTTTAACAAGTTATTACAATGAAACAAACTATACTTATACCAAAACCAATAATATACTAAAATCATTTTACCATTACTACGACACTAACAACTCTTTGGACATTCTGTTAGTAGGAAATTCTGATAAAATAAGTCCGAATGGCAACCCTATTGCTGGTAGTGCTGGTGTTTATGAAGGTGAAATACACTTTACACCTGTTGGCGGATATTGTGAAAAAACTGTCTGGAAAATAAAAGGTATTATCGAAGACTGTGATAATAAAGCCGATTTACTACTTAAAGAAGATTTTGACTACACAAAGGGGGAAACACTTACCCAAAATAACTGGGAGGCACTCACGCCATCAAATACTAATCCGATAAAAGTCGTTGATGGTTTGGTCAAGAAAAACTATACCGCTTCGGGTGGAGCCGCTTATTTGAATAGAAACGGACAAGATGTAAAACGAGCTTTAAAAGCACCAGCCAATGACCAGATTTTCGTTAGTTTTCAGCTCAATTATAAAGCCATGCAGCGAATCAATAGTTTAGGTTGGAATTTCAGATGTGATGAATATCTAACTTCATTTCTGAACCCATCAAACTATTTTATGTTTCTTAGCTCAAAAGAAGAACCTACACGACCACTTCTCAAATTTTCTTTGGTAAATACCCCCGTGTGTTTCGATTACATTACTTTTAATTCACTCGTTGTAAGGGATAAAAATGACCAAATTATTGCTGCTATCTCATTAGGAAATGAGGATTTAACAAAAAAGCAACCAAGCCCTGTCATAGACATAAATTTTAGTTATTTTCTATCGGGAGACAAAATAGGAACTTCGAGTTTGACAACTTCTTATAGAGATTATTATTCTGGAAGGGTTTTAAATCAATCAGTGAGTAAAGTGCGTATTCCAAATTTATCAAATATTGTATTATCGCAAAGCAATATACTTGTAGGTTCGGAAGTGATTGTTGACCGAATCAGGGTTGGTAAAACACTCAAAAGTATAACTGACGGCGTTTCTACTGTTGCTCAGACACAAAGCGATTTAGACACAGAGCCCACCTCACTCAATGCCACTGTTTTCCCAAATACCACTGATGGAAAAATTGATTTATTAATCAATGAAAAAGCACCCGAAGGAGAATTTGAAATAATGATGAGCGATAAAATGGGCAATAAACTATACCAAAACTCAGGTACTTGGGAAAGCCAAAAGTCTGCGATTGAAGAAATTTTAAGCAAAAATGCTTCGGGACAGTATTTTTTGAGCATAAAACAAAATAATAATACAAAGACTATTCGGGTGTTTAGACAATAAACCACTCATGGATTTTCTCCAAGAAGCAAACGAGGCTACGTTTTGAATGTAGCCTCGTTTGCTTTATCTATCAAATCCAAAGATTTTTGCATCATTATTTTGTTTTCCTGTCAATTCATCTCGAATGATTTCGGCCGCTAAAAGGCTAAAAACGATGCCATTTCCGCCAAAACCCATAGCAAAATAAGTATTGGGGCGTTCGTCTACTGCTCCGATATACGGTAAACCATCTTTTGTTTCGGCAAAAGTACCAGCCCATTTAAAATCAGTTCTGAAAAGCAAATCAGGAAAGAGTTTATCGAATTCTTTTTCTAACTGCATCGCCTTTTTATCGTTGAGGGCATCTCGTTTTTTAGGATTATAAAATTCTTCGTCTTTTCCGCCAATCAAAACACGGTTATCATCAGTTGTGCGTAAATACAAATACGGCCGAGCGGTTTCCCAAATGAGGCAGTTATCCAGCCAAAGTTCTTTTTGCTCGAAAGGCTCGCTCACGATTGCAAACGAAGAATTGAATTGTACTACTTTTTTTGATAAAAACTGCTGAGATTCATACCCACTGGCAATAATTAACTTCTTTGCATCTATTTTTAAACCATATTTAGTCGTTAGTTCGACACTACTTTTATGGTGTTTTATTTCGGTAACTTCTGAGTCATCAAAAACTTGCACACCGTTTTTCTGAGCAAAATCTAATAGATGGTGTGTAAATGAATAAGCATCAATTTGAGCTCCATCTTTCGACATCAAGGCGGCTGGGGCCGAAAAACCAAATTTGTTTTTGATTTCTTCTTCTTCCCAGTATTCTAAATCAATGCCTATTTGCTTTCTTAATTCATATTCTTTAGGCAGTTCTTTTGCATCGCTTTTATTCGATGCGTAGTAGAAACTTTTACGCTCCGAAAAACCTACCTCAACGTTTAGTTCTTTTACTATTTTCTCTATTTTAGCAATGGCCTCGATACAAAGTTGGTAGCTACGAGCGGCGTTTTCAAAACCTACGTATTCTTGTAATTCTTGCAATGGAGTATCTATTTCGTATTGTAAAAGAGCAGTACTCGCACAAGTGCTACCCATACCGATTTTACGTTTGTCGATTAATATAGCCGAAATCCCAGCCTTTGCTAAATAATAGGCTATTAATGAGCCAGTTATGCCTCCGCCTAAAATTACTACTTCCGTACTTGCCGATTTCTTTATGGATGGGAAAGACTGAATAATTCCGCTTCTCATCAACCAGAAAGGTTCTTCTGTTCTTAAATCCATTGCATTACATTTTTATAACTTTGTGCGAATCATCGTCCGCTTCAAACCTTTCTGAATTAAAAATCGCTTTTACAATCTTCGCCAGCGAAAGAATCCTATTTGAGCCACTGTCCCAAACCTCAGCTTCATTCACTTTTATCTTTACCAAAACCAAATTGGGGTCGTCAACTCCTTTCGGGAACCATGCTTTGGCCAAAGGTGTCCACAATTCTTCTTTCTTGGCTTTATTGTTGATGATTTCGGCATCGCCATTGATTGAAATATATACATTATCCGTTGGCTCGGCGTATGAGAGCTGTATGCTATCTTTGAGCGAGATTTCTTTCACTAAATCGGTTTCGATACTCGTAAAAAACCAAATGTATCCGTTGTCTTCTATCTGACTGGTGGTCATTGGGCGGCTATGTATTTTATTGCCTTTGCCAAGCGTTGACAACATACCAAACTTCACCGAATCAATGATTTGAGCGATTTCTTTAAATTCTTGATTTTCCATTTTGTTGTATGTTTAGTAAAAAAGTAAACGTAACACGAAACTGAAACAAAAATTGATTGTCAGCAACGTGCCACGTTTTAATCTGGATATATATAAATCCTTGCTATGAAGGAAGAAGTTTATTATCCGAAAAGGTTATTTCTAAAACCTGCATCATGTGATGGATATTTGAAACATACTTATTCATGATGTTTTTTAGCTTCGGAAAATACCTAAAATCAAAAAACTGCATAGCTTTTTGGTATTTGCCTTTGAGGTATTCGTCACCAAATTTGCAAGAAATAACTATCGTCGGAATATTATCCGAGTTTTGAGCCATGCCAAAATAAAACTGAGGTTGGCTTAGTTGTAAGTCTTCAAATAGCACTTTCTTTTCGCTGTCTTCTATGGCCTCATTGAATATCAATTCAAGCTCTTTTACCATTCGATTAGAATCATTTAACTGTTCCTGAAAATGGCTATTCAAATCATGGTTTGCTGTCATGCCCAAGAGTTTTTCGTAAACACGGGCTCTTGATAAATTGATTTTGAAAATGCTTACCAGCTCCCTCAAAATGTCTTTGCTATTGTTTTGCATTTTTATATTTGGCTTAAATCGTTTACTTGTTTGTATATGATTTCCATAAAGCAGCAGCCAGCTAAGAACATCATTTTGGAATATTTTTTATCTAAAACCAAAATTTCAAATAAACAAAAGAACTAATTATAGGGGTAGCAGATTTAAAAGTTGTGCAGATTTTGTTATCCCTATATATAAACAAAAATGTAATTTTAAAGCCGTATGAATTTTAGGTTGTGTTGTAATGGATTTTAATGTTTTTGATTGAGAATTTAGTAACACACTAATAGTCAAAAAAACTATTCCATATAACAAATGGCTATATTTTGGGGAAGTTTTGCAATGAAAGAGAGTTCTTTTGGGGATTTTTTTACACTGATGTGCGGTAATTTTAGTTGTAAATAAAAATGCACAAGCCTACCTAATAGACTTGTGCATTACTGAAATATCTAAAAAATCAATTTACTTTCACCTCCCAGAAGGAACAGCCAATACTTCATTTTCTTTTACTGGGACTCCAAAATTCGGTGTACCGTGTAACTGAATTATGCCTTATTGTAAATCCAACTTTTCATCCGGAGGCTTCTTATTTAGCACCACAAAATAATCCGATTCCAAAAAGCTATAAAGACTAAAAATGTGAGTTTTCACAAAGCCTGACATGGTAAACAAGCCACTTACGTGAGAATTGTTTCAGATATTAATTAATAATGTAGAAAACGCTTTAAAACACCAGTTAGAAGTATTTTTAGTACGTATATTGATGTTTATGGTAATTAGTGATTACATTTCAATAAAATGTTGTATTTGAAAAAACTGATGTTATAATTACATTTGTATTTTATAACTACATCCAATTCAAAAACCATCAGCTGTGTTTAACTTTTTTGATTACACTGACTACTACTACATCATTCTTGCTTTACAAGCATTTTGTTTATTTCACGCATATCGAAATCATAATGACCAAAAATGGTATTGGCTTATTGTGTTCTTGCCTTTGATTGGTAGCCTTATCTACTTATATGAAAATTTCTATAACAGAAAAAATGTACGTAATGTCAAGGAAGGGTTTAAAGGGCTAATTTATAGTAACTATGCTTTAGAAAAATTAGAAAAGGCAGTAAAGTTTTCAGAATCATATACAAATAAAATTAATCTTGGTGACGCATATACAGAAAGAGGGAGATATGAAGAGGCTATAAAATTATATGAGTCTTGTAGAAATGGTATTTTTAATAATAATCTTGAGCTTACCCAAAAATTATCAAATGCCTATTTCTTAAATAAAGAATACAATAAAGTTATCGAATTAAGTAAGGAAATTGAACCATTGGGAGAAGCTAAAATAGCTTATGCTTGGGCATTACACTACACAGGAGATACCGAAAAAGCTGAAAGTATTTTCAAACAAATGGATAGACGTTTTTCTAATTATGCAGCTCGATTAGAATATGCTTCTTTTATGATAGAATCAGGACAATCAAATAAAGCATCAAATTATTTAGATAATATCATTGAAGAATTTGATTCCATACACACTTACGAGAAAAAACTAAAAAGTATAGTTTTAAAAGAAGCCAAAAGATTAAAGAAAAGTATTAATAAATAGAGCAAGTAGAGGTTGCTCTATTTATTTTACAAAATACCAGTTCACGATAACTACTTCCCCGAAGGAACAGCCAATACTTCATTTTCCTTCACAGGAACTCCAAAATTCGGCGTACCGTCGGCATTCCAAGTAAACTTTTGCATTCTTGGTGAACGAAATTTGCCACAACCTTGATTAGGCTCGGAATTGGCATGGTAAAGAATCCAATCTTCTTTACCATCGGCCGATTTGAAAAAGGAATTATGTCCTGGTGCAAAAACTTTATTTTCGGGAGATTGCTTGAATAATGGTTCTGGAGATTTCTTCCAACTTTTCGGATTCATCAAATCGGCATTGGCATCGGCTGTGAGCATTCCAAGAGCATAAAAATCTGTCCAGCAGCCACTTGCTGAATAAATAATGAATAATTTCTTGCCGTGTTTCAATATTTGTGGACCTTCGTTTACGTTTACGTGTTTAAGATTTGGCTCATTCAAATCACCGTGCTTTTCCCAGTCAAAGTCTGAGCCAGATATTTTCGAGCGTCCGCCCGTAATCGTCCACGGATTTTTCATTTTAGCAATATAAATGTTTTGTTGACCATTTTTGTCACCTTCCCAGCCTGACCAAACCATGTATAATTGCCCACGATGCTCAAAAACATCGCCATCAATCGCCCATTTATCGGCCGACTCGTCGGCAACTTTCCCTTTAAATGTCCAATCGCCTTTCATTGGGTCAGGCGAAGGATTTTCAAGCACATACATTCGGTGATGATTGTTATCGCCATCATCACCCGCAAAATACATATACCATTTTCCTTGAATAAAATGTATTTCGGGAGCCCACAATTCTTTTGAGTACATCGTTCCAGTGGGCGGTGTCCAAATTGTCTTCGACTCAGCGGTTTTCAAATCTGCTAAGTTTTTGGTTTTCCAAATCGTCAGCTTGTTTTGTTGTGTGTGGGTGTAATAATAATAGCCGTCTTTATAAAAACTATACGGGTCTGCTCCTGACGGTAATAATGGATTGGTAAAAGTAGAGGAGTTTTGGGCAAATAGAGCATTGATAAACATCAAAGCAAAGCATAGACTCAGAACATTTTTTTTCATAGGATGTTTTGTTTAATAGACTGGATTTTGCAAAACTACTCAAAAATAAAACAGGAGCATAACGATTGCTATGCTCCTGTTTATCTATAAAAAATAATATTGTTTTACTGCTTCTTCAAAGTACGTAATTTCAAGTTTTAGTAAATTAAGTACTTCAACTTTAATACACCATCTATTTTTCCTAATTCATCAAAAGTACCTCTAATTTTATACGTAGCCCAAAAAGTTTTTGGGAAATAACCTTGCTGGATTTTATTTCTTTCCGTAGTGACTTCACGAACTTCTACTACCTCAATGTTTTTATTTTCTCCTTCAAGAAGTTTAATGTTATTTGCTTTTTTGTAGTAAACATTCCATGATAATCGTTGTCCTACTATATTTTCAGCCTTCTGACCAACAACTAAAGAGTTTTTAAGAAATTTATATAAACTATCTTTTGGGTTTTCGGCATGAGCATAAGCATTAAAAAACCAAGCACCAACAGTAATACAATCATCTCCACTAAAGAATAACGAATTAGTGACAATGGCTCCAGTATATTCTCCATTAGGGTTCACGCCCAACACTCTTACAGTATTTATATTAGCACTATCTTTCTCAGATATTACCACTTGCTTTCCAAATAACTCTCCTTTAAACTCGGAATATTCTTTTGGAACAGTTTCTTGCCTACTACAAGACCCAAAAGTCAAGAACAATATTAATACAAACGTGTATTTCACAATAAATAAATTTAGTTATTCGGAATCGAGTAATTAATTTAAAGTAAAAGAGTTAATAGAATATTGATGTGTGTGATTTAACGGCTTTAATCTGATTTAATGGTAAAAATAATCATTTTTTCATAAACAAAACAGGAGCATAACGATTGCTATGCTCCTGTTTATCTATGAAAATAATGGTGTTTTACTGCTTCTTCAAGGTACGCAAATACTCCACTAAATCAACCATTTCTTGTTTTTGTAGTGGGAATTTCGGCATTAGCGATTCTTCGTTTTCTTCCATCGAAACAATATCAGCACGCTTGAAAGCAGTTGGGTTTGTGCTACCGATTTGCTTAACATTTATATCGTTTTCGGTTTTACTCAAAATCATTCCTTCTACTTCTGTGCCATCTTTGAGCTTGAGTTTGTAGCCTTCATAACCAAAACTAATACCTTGACTTGGGTTGATGATAGCCGAGTAAAGGGCAGTTTTGGATAATTTACTGCCGATTTCGGTCAATGCAGGGCCGAAGTTTACACCCTCACCTTTTACTTGGTGGCAAGCCGTACAATACATTTTAAATACTTTTTGTCCGCTTGCTACATTTCCTACACCTTTTGCCAGTTCGTTGATATCGCCCAATTCTTTGTCCAATTCCGCACCAAACATTTTCATGGCATCAGTACGAATATCGCTGTGCCATGTTCCCAACAAAATCTTCTTGGCAATCGGCATTACTTCTTCCGAAACCTTATTGGCTTTTACTAAATTCCACAAAATTTCTTCACTATTCCAGCCGTACATGGCGTACATTGCTTGGTTACGTACACCTTTGCTGAGATTTTTGTTATTGAATAAAGTTACTAAATAATCGGTTACAGGTTTTTCGTCAACGCCACCATAAACGCCAATTGCTTTACGTACAATATCTTCATCTTTGTTTTGAGTAAGCTTTTGAAATTCACCTAAACCATTCATTTTTATTTGAATTTTGGCCGCTTCTCCACCTAAAACCGAATCTTTCATTGCCATTTCTGTTAGGCGAGCCACTTGGTCTTTTAATTCGTAGCGTTTTACTAAATCCAGATAATCGGTTGGATTTTTTATACCATCCAAAACTTTTGGTAGAAGACTCTTGAAAAGTGGGTCTTGCTTGGCAGTATTCATATCTAAATGCTTGAAAACCAAAGTCATGATGTCACCCGTTGCATTTCCGCCATCAAGCATTCCGAGTAAAATTTTTGTTTTCTCTGGATTACTTTGGAAATCAAAAGCACGGAAATAACGCAGGTTATCTTTGCTTGATTTTGCCAATTCGGCCAATCGGAAAATATTATCAGTTGAGCGACTACGCCATACTAAGTCCTTAGCAGCAGCATCTGTTTTCCATTTTTCGCCTGCTTTTGCCAAATAACTCGCAAAAAACGTATCCCACTGATTATCAGCCGAAATACCGAGTGCTTCTAAATACCATCTATCCTTGCCATCATATTGGCTGGCCAGTATTGCCCAAATATTGGCAGCGGCTGACGAAGTTTTATGATGAATTGCTAAAGCAACTTCACGACGCACTTGTGCCGATGGGTCGGTAGCGAGTTTTTGAAGCAATGCAGTGTTATCAGTGCTTAATTCACGAGATAAACGAATAGCCGTGATGCGAATATCTTCGTCAGCATCATTGGCAGCTTCTTGCAAATACTTCGCTTCTTTTCCCTTTATTTTACCTAACAACCATAAGGCTCTGGCACGCATTCTTGAATCATCATCTTTCCATAATTTCAATAGTGCTTCTTCGGCTTTTTCTTGCATTGAGTTCAGTTTTGTCCAAGCCAAGTAACGTACGGCTACATTGGCATTTTGGAGGGCTTCAACACAGCCTTCGGCGGTTTCAAAATCAAACTTTGGCACAGAATAGGCCTCACCTTTGGGAGCAATTCTATAAATACGTCCACGAAGCGAATCGCCCATAGCATGACCACCCACACCTGGGTCGTACCAATCGGCTACGAAGATTGAACCATCTGGGGCAGTCGTAACATCTGATGGGCGGAACCATTGGTCACGCTTCGAGCCATCTAAGATATTATTGATTGTTGCCGTAAAACCAGCACCATTTTTAGTAACTGGATACGAACGCACAATGCTCGGGCCAGCATCACAGTGAATGACTTGGTTTTGGTATTTTTCAGGTAAAAGCTTTCCTTCATAAACAATCATACCTGTTGGCGAACCAGCACCTGTTTGCAATAAATTTGGCACAACGCCAGGGTCGTTTAAATGCCAGTGACGAAGTGGAATTTCAGACTCCCAATTAGTGCGGCGTTCTTGCCAGCTTGCACCTGTCATTTCATCTTTGTAGCCATAATTGCCATAGTCCATTACGTAGTTGATACGCACGCCTTTGTTGCCATCATCATCATTATCCGACTGCCACATACGGCCGTATGAATCAAGGGCTACTTCGTAATTATTACGGAAATTATGCCCCAGAATCTCAACATTTGAGCCATCAATATCGCATCTGAAAACTTTTCCTTGCTTGTAAGTAGAAAATGGTCGACCTAAATCATCGGTTAATTCTTTACCGTTTTTATCGCTGAGCGTTTGTACTTCATTGCCACCATTGAAATAGAGTTTTCCGTCAGGCCCAAACGTAAAAGCATGAATGGCGTGGTCGTGCTGAACACCCTTCAAACCAGTGAAAATAACTTCTTTTTTATCGGCTTTGCCATCGTTGTTTTCGTCAGTAAACAAAAATACATTTGGCGAGCAAGAAACGATTGCTTTATTACCCAAAACTGAAATTCCGAGAGCAGAATTGATGTCTTCACCTTGATAAAAAACCGTACTTTTATCGGCTTTTCCATCTTGATTAGTATCTTCCATAATCAAGATTCTATCACCCTTTTTGTTGTACGGATTCTTCGGATTTAGTTTATTTCTGTAATTATATCCTTCACAAATCCAGACTCGTCCCTTGGCATCAATGTCCATATTGGTCGGGTTCATCATCATTGGTTCGGACGCAAAAAGCGTTACTTCCAAATCAGAGTCAGCCAACTGAATACCATCAAGAGCGTGTTCTACCTTACGCTTTTCGTCGTCGGTTAGCTTAGAATAACTTTCATCTGAAAGCGTTTTCTGGGTTTGCTTACAGGCAAAAACCACAAGGAGCGTAAAGACTGAAAAAATGATTGATTTTTTCATTTTTATATAATTAGTTGAATATTTTTATGAATGTACGAAGTTATGCAATAAGTGTAAGTTTGACAAATAACTTTGGTTTGTTTTAACGTCGGCAAGGCTTCGAGCCTTGCCGACGTTTGTAAATCACTTCTTAACTTAGACTTTGAGCGAACTGAAATTGCAACGGCGAACTAAAAGTTCGCTCCACAAAGCTATTTCTTTAACGAAACAATTCCTTTATCTGTACCTAAGATGCGTCTGGCTCGTAAATATCGGCCAGCATTATGGGCGTCGTAGCGTGGCGAACGCTCATCAAAACTACTGATTTTTACCATACCCGATGAATGAATAAATTCTTTGTTGCCCAACCACATGCCTACATGTACGACACGTTCTGACTTTTCGGGCGTAGCTTTTTCGCCAAAAAACAATAAATCTCCTACTTGAAGGCTATCAAAAGGCACTTCTACACCCGACCAGACTTGTTGTGAGGCATCACGGGGCAATAGAATTCCGTTTGATTGATAAATCATGCGAGTAAAACCGCTACAATCTACGCCTTTCCATGAAGTTCCGCCCCATAAATAGGGTAAACCTTGCATTCTGAAAGCCGCATTAACTAAATTTTGTTCGGAAGCCGTAACTGACTGTTTCCATTCTTGATGTCCGATGGCTTCTTTTTTCAAGATAAAAGCATTGCGGCCATCGGGGTAGATTACTTCATAAAAGTCTTGTAATGTATCTTTTACAGCCAAAACATTGCCCCAAGTAAGGTCAGAAATGGTCTGAGAATTTTCGTCGGCTTTGGAATACGAAAAACCGTAAGGCTTGGCAAACATCAAAAATTTATTGGCTTGATAACGGTCGAACTGGTATTGAGTAATGCGAGCGAAAGTCGAGCCATCTGTCCACCCAATGTAATTATCGGGGGTTTGAATCATGTACCAATTTCGCTCTCTATCAAGCACTTTTAAAGGCGTTCCGAGTAAGGCTTGCGAAGCTAATTCGGCAGATTCTTTGGGCTGACTACGTAAATTTAGCACCGAAATATTGGCAATACCACAATTACGATTTTCGAGCAGTTCGTTATCGGGTAATAATTTCACAGCATCAAGCAAACTATAACCATTTGATTTTAAGCGATTTAACAAGTCTTTTTTAGCTGCGGGCAAATTGGTTTTACCCACAATTCGGTTAGAGTCAAGTTCGGCCTGAAAAAATGCTACTCGCTTATCAGGAGCGTATTTTTTACGCACTTGCTCGATGATTGCATAAACGGTTGGTTTTGATGGCGGTGGAGTTGAGGTTTGAGGAACGGTTGTAGGTTTGGCAATCTGAGCCATTGTCGAGAGCGATAACAGACAAAGCAGACTCAGAATAATACTCCTATTTTGTTTATTGAGTTTCATTCAGATTGATAGTTTTTGCTGCGAAATTACTCATTCTTTTTCAGATTGAACAATGTGTTTTGGGCGAATGTTTTATGACTGTGTATCGCAGCAAAAAGTAATTTGTTAAAATACTTTTTATTAACTCATTTATAATCTCACTCTATAAGTAAGACCAAACCAAAAGTTGCTACTTATCTTTGGAAGTTGTAGATTAGATTGATGGGACATCGTTAGTCGGCTATCATCTAAACTTATCTTAACTTTACTTGGAAACAACTCAAAAAAGCCTATTTCCTTTATCTGGAATGATGGGATAGAGCTATTCAATGGGTACATATAATCAATACTTAAAATAAGTTGTTTTGATTTTTTGGAATATATACTTCCCGCAACCCCCAATTTTATTCCTTCAGTTTGTTGGTAAATACCTGTTAATATTGATTTTGAATTAAACTTTTGTTTATCAATAATAATATTTTTCATAGGATTATCAATTCCACCAAAATCAACTCCATATTGAACATTAGCATACTTAATACTCGACTCAACAATGATGGGTTTTCGAGCGGCATTTAGGATTAAACGATACGCTAAACCAATATCATTTTGTTTTATTGAGGTATTACTAAAACGCTTAAAGGAACTACCTAATTGATATGTTATCAGCCAATGTCTATTCAGTTTATAAGACCAACTAACGCCAAAGATGATAGGTAAATTATTCGATTTAGTTACAGATGTTAGATGAAGATTATTGTAAAAAGTATTATTCAGATTTAAGTCAAAATTAGCATCGAACGATTGAATTGGACAATAAGACAAATTCCAATCTAATTGTAGGTTAGAGAGTATTTTTCTGAAATAGTTTACTTCTGTTGAGTGAGGTAGCTTAGTTTCTGTCTTGGTACTGTCAATATCTTGAGACTGAACAGCCCGTCTTAACGAATCAATCACGTTAGTTTTAAAAGCTAAGTCTATCTGTTTTTTTAGGTCTTGGGTTTGGTCAATTACACTATTGTATTCATTAAAGAAATCGTCGGATGTATTCGATTCATAGCGACTAATTACATCCACATAATTAAATTGTTTATCATACGAAAATACTTTAACAGAGTCAGAATCAACGGAAGTAGTTACATATTCTGCTGTCAATGAAAACCTTTCTTTTGTAGCCTTAAAATTACCTACTCCTTTGTAGTACTTTAGGTACCAAAAATCATCTTTTTTATCGAAAATGATAGTTTCGGTATAATCTAAACGGATAAATTTAAGTTCTTTTTTATCTAACTGCTTGAAAGTTTCGATTTTGAGATATGCTAAATCCGTTTTATCAATATAGATTTTGCCGTTGAAAACACTGTCTTTGTCCGCAAACGCAACGACATAAACTGGCTTTCCTTCATACGAAGTTATTTTTTCAAGTTCGTAATTATATCTTCTGTAAGACTTCGGATTAATTATGCTTTCTCTCTTCAAAACCCTATCACCTCTAATAGATAAATAAGGTCCACCATGAAACCTTACACCATTTTTCTCATAGGTTGGATGAACGATTTTACGAGTTTTCAGTACCTGTACTTGCCCTTGATACTCCGCTCCTGCCAATGTGTAGGGAGGCTTGTAAGTTTTAAACACACTTTCCGAAAAATAATTAAATCTACTTGAATCAATGCTTTCGTTTACTTCTCGATAAAAACCTGTCAAATACGTTGCTTTTTGAGGATAGTTTTTTGTGATATTCTTATAGGCATTTTTCAGCAATACTCGAAGTGCCGAGTCGGGCATTATCACAACTTCCTTGAGTTGATTATTTTCCGAAAGAAAAACCGTATCGGGTAAAGCATTTGAAGCTATATTTTTCGACAAATATCCTATGTAGGAAATAATAAAAGTTCCCTTCTTCACCGAAAGCGAAAACTTCCCATCGTCATTGGTAGTCGTTCCTAAATTGGTATCTTTTACTCTGATGCTCGCTGACGGTAAAGGCTGCTTCGTGAAACTATCACATACAACTGCACGAAAAGTTTGAGTGTGGGATTTTAAAGCAAAAAGAAGTAAAATCGATAAAAGTCGTAGCTTCATCAGTAATTGCAAATAGTTGTTTTTTATTAAATTTTGCAATATTACTCATTCTTTTTCAGATTGAACAATGTATTTTAGGGGAATGTTTTGACGCAAAACCACAAGTTAAAAACTTGTGCTACTATAAACAAAAAACGGAAGCCTCTCGACATCCGTTTTTCTATCTTAAACTTAAAGAATTATAGACCAAATTTTGCTTTTACAGCATCAACGTAATCCAATTTTTCCCAAGTGAAAAGTTCTACTTCTTTCGTAACTGTTGTGCCATCTGGCCCTTTGAAAGTTTTAGTTACTACTTCGTTTTTACGTCCCATGTGGCCATAAGCGGCTGTTTCTGAGTAGATTGGGTTACGTAATTTCAAACGTTGCTCGATTGCGTACGGACGCATATCGAAGATTTCAGCTACTTTTTGAGCGATTTCACCATCAGTCATATCAACCTTAGCAGTTCCGTAAGTATCAATAAACAAACCACATGGTTTTGCAACACCGATAGCGTAAGAAACTTGTACGAGTACTTCGTCGCATAGACCAGCCGCTACTAAGTTTTTAGCTACGTGGCGAGTGGCATAAGCTGCCGAACGGTCAACTTTTGAAGGGTCTTTTCCAGAGAAAGCACCACCACCGTGAGCACCTTTACCACCGTAAGTATCAACGATAATTTTACGGCCTGTCAAACCTGTATCTCCGTGTGGTCCACCGATTACGAATTTACCAGTTGGATTGATGTGGTACGTGATTTGGTCGTTGAATAAAGCCTGTAAATCAGCTTTCAACTTAGCTTGTACACGTGGGATAACGATATTGATAACGTCAGCCTTGATTTTTGCCAACATTTCTTCATCAGCCGCAAAATCATCGTGCTGCGTAGAAACTACGATTGTATCAATTCTTTGTGGAACGTTATCGTCAGAATATTCGATTGTTACCTGAGATTTTGCATCTGGACGTAAATAAGGAATCAAATTTGGCTCATTATTACGGATATATGACATTTCTTGGAGAATAGTGTGAGCTAAATCCAAAGCCAATGGCATATAATTATCAGTTTCACGAGTGGCATAACCAAACATCATACCTTGGTCACCAGCACCTTGAGCATTTGCTTTTGATTCGAAATCATCAGCAGTTTTACGGTCAACACCTTGGTTGATGTCTGCCGATTGGTCGTGAATAGCCGAGATAATTCCGCAAGAATTTGCTTCAAACATATACTCTGACTTCGTATAACCGATTTTACGGATTACTTCACGAGCAATAGATTGTACGTCAAGATACGTTTGTGTTTTTACTTCTCCTGCCAAAACTACTAAACCTGTCGTTACTAAAGTTTCACAAGCTACTTTAGAAGAAGGGTCAAACGCCATAAAATTATCAATGAGGGCGTCTGAGATTTGGTCCGATACTTTATCTGGGTGGCCTTCCGATACAGATTCAGAAGTGAATAAATAAGGCATAAATGCTATGTTTTTTAAATGATTTTAAAATAAATTGGTAGTTTCCAAGAAATTGAAGAGGGCTTTTTTGAAGAGAAAAACAAAACATTTTTGACTTTAGAACAGCCCGCATCTTTTGACCACCGTAGCGTTTGCGACTCGGTTGGTTTTCTAAAATTAATTAGAAATTCTTGATACCGATACAAAGTTGGGAATTTACCGATACAAAACCAAAAGTTTAGAATAAATTTTTATCTAAATTTTATTCAACGTACACAGAAAATATCTACTTTGGTTTTTGAGAATAGATTTTTTATCTATTTAATATTGATTGAAAAGATATTTTAACTTAAAACTATATTCATTTTTTGCCACAATAGATACCAATAAGACATGATTAACCTCAGTAGAGACAGGGCATGCCCTGTCTCTACATCAATATCTATGCTTTGTCTCTACGTAAATATCGACGGCGTCATAGAAAATGTTTAATAACCAATTAATCAAGTTGCCTGATTTTAATTCCTATTTTTTCCCCAACATTAAGTTTATCAAAACTATACATTTTTAGATTGAAATCTTCAACTTCTAAAATTACCTCATAATACGCTCCCAAAAATTTAACCGATACAACCGTACCTTTGATAGCTGACTTTTCAGAAACTCGAATCTGCGAGGGGCGAAGGAAAGTTCTGAGTTCTGAGTGCTGAGTGCTGAGTTTTAACTCAGAACTCAAAGAAGTTTCCCCCGTAATCTCAGCCACATACTGATTGCTTGGGTTTCGATAAATTTCTTCGGGCGAGCCAAGTTGCAGAGCATTACCGTTTTGCATGATTAGCAATTCATCGGCCATTCCGTAGGCATCAGTAACATCGTGCGTTACGAAAATACAACTTACTTCTTCGGCTTTGATGAGGTTTAATACTTCGTTTTTTAGTCGGCGTTTATTTACAGCATCCAAATGGCTGAAAGGCTCATCAAGCAACAGTAATTTTGGTTCTTCGGCAATGGCTTTAACGATGGTAGCACGCTGCTGTTCTCCTCCCGAAACTTGTCGAGGCACATGATGTTGCACATGAGTTAAACCACTAATTTCAAGGAGTTTATCTACTCTTTCATTCCTGTAATTTTCTTCATAATAACGCAATTCATACGCAATATTGGCACGGATTGACATATTCGGAAAAAGTCCGTAGTCTTGCCGAACGAGTTTAATGTCTGGATGCCC
This sequence comes from Emticicia aquatilis, assembly GCF_014644295.1. Classification (GTDB taxonomy): domain Bacteria; phylum Bacteroidota; class Bacteroidia; order Cytophagales; family Spirosomataceae; genus Emticicia; species Emticicia aquatilis. Next base: position 26,823 of record NZ_BMKK01000017.1, on the reverse strand, counting down.
AGCAATCAGTTTTTCGGAGGGTGGTGTAATACGTTCATTATCAAGCAGAAGTGTTCCAGAGTCGGGTTCGTAGAGAGCCGCAATTAAGTGCAGAAGAGTTGTTTTTCCTGAGCCACTTTCGCCCAAAATCGCTAAAATTCTACCTTTTTCGAGCGTGATTGAAATATCATTAACTGCCTTTACTCCCTCGAAAGACTTATGTAAATTATTGATTTTTAGCAATGACATTTAGGCTTTTTTGTGCAAAAATACGAGTTTTTTAGAGAAAATACCTACTTTTGTTGTGCATGGATGGCTACTTCCTTATATTGCTAATAATTCATGACACTGACCTACAATTATAATCTATAAAACCCTGAATGTTAGAACTTTATAAACAACAGACCAAATGTTTGGTAGCTCTCGACTCCATCATTTTTGGTTTTGATGGCGAAGAATTAAAACTTTTGTTGGTAAAACGAGGTGTACAAACCGACCACGATACATGGTCGTTGATGGGTGGCTGGCTCAAACCCAACGAAAGCCTCGACCAAGCAGCCGAGCGAATTTTATTTGAATTAACGGGAGTGACAGGCATTTTTTTGGAGCAACTCAATGCCTTTGGCGACCCCAGCCGTGACCCTGTTGAGCGTACAGTTGCGGTGGCGTATTATGCGTTGGTCAATGTGAAAGACTACGAAACCAAGATTTCGGATACGCACCATGCTCAATGGTTTTCGATGCAAGATTTACCTGAATTACTCTTCGACCACCGAGAGATGATAAAAATTGCCATCGAACGCTTGCGTTATAAAGCAGCTTTTCATCCGATTGGCTTTGAATTAATGCCCGAGAAATTTACGATTCCGCAGATATTAAATCTCTATGAAGCGATTTATGGCAGTAATTTCGATAAGCGAAATTTTAGCAGAAAAATCCTATCGACAGGGCTTTTGATTAAGTTAAAGGAAAAACAAAAAGGTTTCTCGAAAAAAGGGGCATTTCTTTATACACTCGACACCGAAAAATATAAAAAACACAGTGATTCGTTCTTGAATTTTATCCCAAATCCTGAAGGATTGGTTTAATCACGTGTAAACAAATAAGTGTATAATTAGTTAAACCCATGAAACATTTACGAAAAAATTTTCATGGTTCTTCGACTAATACTGGGCGACCAGCTCAATCATAATCACTCTTGGTTTCAAGATAAAAGCACTAATATTTTGTATGTAATGATGGAAATGAGGCAGGAAACTGACTACGTGAAGCATCATATACAAAAGGTCATAGGCTTCTTTTCGGCTATGCGTTCGTTTGCTCAAAACCTTGAAAATCAAGAACATAGCATCATTTATTTACGTTTGGACGATGAGCGAAACACACAATCGCTGACCAAAAATCTTGAGTGGATTATTGAGCAAAATCAAATTACAGAATTTGAATATCAACTTCCCGATGAATATCGCCTTGATGAACAATTGAAGGCTTTTTCAAGCACGCTTAATATTTCTACAAAAGTTTATGATACTGAACATTTCTTGAGCCGAAGAAACGAATTGGGTGATTTTTTCAAAGGAAAAAAGACTTTTCTGATGGAAAGTTTCTACCGTATGATGCGAAAGAAATACGGGATTCTGATGGATGGAAACGAACCACTCACAGGACAATGGAACTACGATGCCGACAACCGCAAAAAACTTCCAAAAGAACACCGTCCCGTTGAGCCTTTGGTTTTCAGTCGAGATGTTTCGGAGATTTACCAACTTGTACAAAACCAAGAAGTCAAGACCATTGGTAGCGTAAACGCCAAGAATTTCTTTTGGCCAGTAACTCGACAAGAATCCTTACAATTATTGGAGTTTTTTGTGAGAAATTGCTTACCGAATTTTGGCACTTACGAAGATGCCATGGCCATGCAATATTGGTCGATTTACCATTCACGATTATCGTTTTCGATGAATATAAAATTGCTTTCACCATTGGAAGTGGTTGAGCGAGCAGTTGAGCATTGGCAACAAAATCAAGATGATATTTCAATCGCTCAAATCGAAGGTTTTGTAAGGCAGATTATCGGTTGGCGAGAATACATGAGGGGTATTTATTGGAACAAAATGCCTGATTTTCAAACACTTAATTATTTTGAACATCAACAAAAACTCCCCGATTTCTTTTGGACTGGCAAAACCAAAATGAATTGCATGAAACATTCCGTTGGTCAATCATTGAATCTGGCTTATGCACACCATATTCAACGATTAATGGTCATTGGCAATTTTTGTTTGCTGGCGGGCATCAATCCCGATGAAATTGATGAGTGGTATTTGGGCATTTACATTGATGCCATTGAGTGGGTCGAAATTACGAATACTCGTGGTATGAGCCAATATGCCGATGGCGGAATTGTTGGCTCAAAACCTTACGTTGCCTCGGCTAATTATATTGATAAAATGAGCGATTATTGTGGCTCGTGTTTTTATGATAAAAGCAAGAAAGTTGGTCATAAATCGTGTCCGTTTAACTCGCTTTACTGGCATTTTTATGAACGAAATCGTGCTAAACTCGAACGAAATCCACGCATCGGTATGGCTTACGTTACCCTCAATAAAATGCCCGACCAACAAAGAAATGAAGTTTTACAACAAGCCGAAATTTATTTAAAAAATATTGAAGAATTGTAAACCCGTAGGAACGTCCAAACTGGACGTTCCTATGAATCCATCACAGGAATATCCTCTACTTTTATCAAACTAATATCCGCTTTTTCAATGCCTTCACTCACAAGGCGATTCGCTTGTTTTTCGTAAGTTTTCTCAAAAATATTACGAGCCAGACGACCATTTCCGAAAGATGCATCTCGGTCTTCGTAAAGTTCTTTGAATAACTTATAGACTTTTTCTTGTGCATCATCATTTACTTTCAGTTGCACTTTGGCGGTTTGCAACAAGAAAATATCGACCAATTCTTCGGGTGTATAATCTTTAAAGGCAATGTACTTATTAAACCTCGAATGTAAACCAGGGTTTGAGTTGATAAATTCTGTCATTTTTTCTTCATAACCCGCCACAATCACTACAAAATCATCACGATTATCTTCCATAAATTTCACAATCGTGTTCACAGCTTCGGGGCCATAAGTGTCTTCGGTATTGAGAGCGTAGGCTTCGTCAATAAACAAAATTCCTCCCATCGCTTTTTGGCAAACTTCACGCACTTTCAGCGATGTTTGTCCAGTATAACCAGCTACCAAGCCACTGCGGTCGGTTTCATATAATTGTCCTTTGCTCAGTACGCCCAAAGCTTTGAAAATTTTAGCCAAAAGCCTCGCAATCGTTGTTTTTCCCGTACCAGGATTTCCATGAAAAACCATGTGCAACGAGCGGTCGGGCAGCGTAATGCCTTGCTCTTTTCTGATTTTCTCGATTTTTAGCACATTTACTAAACTTTTCACTTCTTCTTTCACATTCTCCAAACCTACCAAAGCGTTCAATTCCGCCAAAAGTTCATCCAATGTTTTTTCTGGTTCGGTTGATTGTTTTGTTCCTTTCACGGTGGCTTGAGAATCTTCAGTTAGTGACTGCTGTTTATTTTCTTCGGCCTGCGGAACTATCATTTTTGAAAGTCCATCAAGTCCACGTAAAATGACATGAAATGGATTATTTGTTTGCGGTAAAGGCTCACCAGTTTGTTCTTCTTGTGCGTAAATATCTCTTTCACGATAAAGTTGTGGTTCTTTTCCTGCCAATCTATCTTGCACAACTGCATAGAAAGCCGCAATGTATTCTTCGAGCGTATTATCAACTTTTACCTTACGTTCTGCCGTACCAAAAACTACTGAATCGGCCGTTGGACAACGCACCGTAACGCTTTTATCATAAGGAAATTCTATCACTTCAACATCGCCGTAGTTATCGCTATCAACCAATAAAATGCGTTGCGTTGTAGCCAAAAGTAACACATGTCGAGTATTCCAATAACCATGCACCGAGGCATCAATGTATTCGTTTTCGTGAATAATGCTTGGTAAAGCCTTTAGTTCATTCCGAAGCATTAATTCAGCAAAAGGGTTCAAATCTATTTGGCGTTTGATTTGGTTGTAGGTTCGCATTGATAAAAATATTTGAATAAAATCTTTCGATAAATATAAGCGATTCTTGAATGAAACTTTATTATTTTTTTGACCAAAGGCTGATTTTGAGTTCTGTATCTTAGTTTCTGATTTTGGAAACATGACATTCCTCATCATTTTCCAGAAACATAACTTCTATTTTTGCGTGAAAATTAAGTAAACGCATGGCAGATTCTTCGCTTATAAAAAAATATGATGTAGCTGGCCCCAGATACACCAGTTACCCGACTGTACCACATTGGCAAAACGAAACTTTCGATGCTCATAAATGGCAGAATCGTTTGGTTGAAACCTTTTCCGCAACTAATACAACTTCGGGCATAAGCCTCTATATTCATTTACCGTATTGCGAAAGTCTGTGTACGTTTTGTGCTTGCCACAAGCGAATCACCAAAAATCATGCGGTAGAAGAGCCTTATATTCAAGCAGTTTTGAAAGAATGGGCCTTGTATTTGGCTATTTTTCCCGAAAAACCGCAGATTGCCGAAATACATTTGGGAGGTGGAACTCCCAGTTTTTTTGCTCCAGAAACTCTCCGAATGCTTATCGAAGGCATTTTGAAAGATGCCACAGTAAGCCCCGAACACGAATTTAGTTTTGAAGGACACCCCAACAATACAAGTGCCGAACATCTCCAAACGCTCTATGATTTAGGTTTCCGAAGAGTAAGTTTTGGTGTGCAAGATTATGACCCAAAAGTTCAGTTGGCCATTCACCGCATTCAGCCTTTCGAGAATGTCAAAAAAGTGACTGAACTCGCCCGTGCGATAGGCTATACGTCCATCAGTCACGATTTGGTTTTTGGTTTGCCGTTTCAGCAACTTTCTTCCATCGAAGATACGATTCAGAAAACCCTCACGCTAAAACCCGACCGCATTGCGTTTTACTCGTACGCACACGTGCCGTGGATTAAGGGTAACGGACAACGTGGATTTGATGAAAGTAATTTGCCAAGTGGCGAAGAAAAACGAGCTTTATATGAGCGTGGGCGAGCAATTTTTGAGGCAAATAATTACGCAGAAATTGGCATGGACCATTTTTCGCTTCCGCACGATAGTTTATATAAAGCCCAAGAAAATGGCACACTTCACCGCAACTTCATGGGTTATACCACCACCCAATCGAAAGTTTTGTTGGGACTTGGGGCATCGTCAATAAGCGATAGCTGGACGGCTTTTGCACAAAATATCAAAGAAATTGAGCCTTATATCGAAAAAGTAAACGGTGGAGAACTCCCTGTGTTGAAAGGACACATTCTCAGCAAAAAAGATTTATTTATTCGTGAACAAATTTTGAATATTATTTGTAATTTAGTAACTTCATGGAAAATTTCAGATTGGACGGCAGCAGAGAAAGAAACACTGCTCGAAAAGCTGGAAGATTTTGCTGATGATGAACTCATCATCTACAATGAGTTTGGGCTAAAAGTTCTGCCAGCAGGAAAAGCCTTTATTAGGAATATTTGCATGGCATTCGATGAGCATTTAGCACAGACCAACTCGACACAGAAATTGTTTTCAAAGACGATATAAAAACCTTTACTACGTAACCCAAAAAGCCTTTACAAATTCTTGTGAGGGCTTTTTTTATACTTTTAAGTCTGATTTGTATTCATAAAATCCACTTTTCGCTATTTTTTAGCAAAAAAGTATTTCTTTCAGATACGAACAAACTTATAATTTTTTGAGGAAAGGCCCCCATCCTAACCTCAATTTTGATGTCCCATCCCAAAATTCCAAAAATCAATGAAAAACCAACATGCAACACAACGATTGCAGTTAAACGCTCGTATTACGGGCATGAAAAATGCGGGTATTTACCCCTATTTTCGCCCAATTACATCTGACCAAGACACTGCCGTGAGAATCAACGGCAAAGATGTTTTAATGTTTGGCTCAAATAGCTACTTGGGCTTAACCAACCACCCGTACGTTCAAGACGCCGCCAAGGCTGCCATCGACAAATATGGCACAGGGTGTGCGGGTTCAAGGTTTCTGAATGGCACGCTCGACATCCACGTCGAGCTGGAAGAAAAACTGGCAAGATTTCTGGGCAAAGAATCAGCACTGATTTTTAGTACAGGTTTTCAAGCAAATCTGGGTGTTGTGTCGTCGATAACTGGCCGACACGACTACATCATCATTGATGAAGCCGACCACGCTTCTATCTATGAAGGTACACGGCTTTCGTTTTCAAAGGTACTGAAGTTCAAGCATAATAATCTCGAAAGTCTCGAACGCATCCTTTCATCGCTTCCCGAAGAGCCCATCAAACTCGTGATTGTTGATGGCGTGTTTAGTATGGAAGGTGATATTGTGAAACTACCCGCAATGATTGATTTATGCCACAAGTATCAGGCAATGATTATGATTGACGATGCTCACGGACTGGGCGTTTTGGGCGAACAAGGCCGAGGAACAGCCAATCATTTTGGTTTGACCAGCGAGACCGACTTAATCGTAGGAACATTCAGCAAGTCATTGGCTTCGTTGGGTGGTTTTGTGGCAGCCGATGCCAAAGTGATTGACCACATCAAGCATACTGCTCGTTCGCTTATTTTTAGTGCCAGTGCTACCCCTGCTTCTATTGCCAGTGCTTCGGCAGCCTTAGATGTGATGCAAAACGAATCGTGGAGGATAGATGCCTTGTGGGATAACACTCGCTTTGCGGTGGACTATTTGCAATATTTAGGTTTTGATATTGGCGAAACACAATCGCCGATTATTCCAATCTATATCCGTGACGATAATAAGACCTATCTGATGACCAAAATGCTGATGGAAGAACAAGTTTTTGTGAATCCAGTAGTTACGCCTGCGGTGAGGGCAGAAGATAGTCTGATACGACTTTCGTTGATGGCAACGCACAACTACGAGCAAATAGAAACGGCCATCGATAAAATTTACAAGATTGCCCAAAAGCTTGATATACCACTTTACGAATACGCAACAGCCGTATAGAGGGTATCGTATAGATTAGTGTTTTATTGCCAAAATACTTTGAATTTTCGGAGTATTTTGGCAATTTTGGTTTAGTACGCAACTTAGAACTTTTAACCCGTAAATCTCAAGACATGAAAAGGCTAATCCTCACCCTCCTGCTATTCAGTTTTATTATTTCTTGCACAAAAAAAGAAACTACAACCGAAAAGCCAGCCACAACACAAAACCCTAACGAGGCTCTCATTAAACAATACTATGAATATTTTAATACTCATGAATGGACGAAAATGGCTGAAATGTATGCCGATACTGCTGATTTTAAAGACCCATCGTTCGGAACAGAAATTGTGAAGCAAACGCACCAACAAACCAGCACAAAATATGCTGAACTAAACAAGATTTTCCCAAATCTACATGATGAAGTAGTGGCAATTTATCCTTCTGGTGAAAAACACATTACAGTTGAATTTATCTCGACAGGAACGGCAGCCGATGGCTCAAAGTTTGTGCTACCCATTTGTACGATTTTCACGATAGAAAATGGCAAAATCACTAAGGACTTTACTTACTATGATAATTTTCAGGAGTAGGCTTAGTGAGTTTTAACAATGGAAAAAATACTACCGCACGGGCAGCCCCGAAAACCTTCGCAAATTTGAGAGTTAGCGGTCATTTTAAAATGGAGAAATAACTAACCTACTTGAGCTGAAGAATACTTTGCCGTAAATACGCCTTAAAATTGTCGGATTGCCCACCCTTAAATAATTCAAAAGAAAGTTTATTTTGAGGAATATTTAAACAAAATAGACAATGAAACAAATTTTCATCAATTTACCAGTAAAAGATGTGGAAGCATCAATGGCCTTTTACACACAATTAGGCTTTAAAGTCAATCCTTTATTTACATTTGATGACCAAAAATGTATGGTTTGGAGTGAGCAAATATATGTGATGCTGCAAACGCTGAAAATGGCTGAATCAGGAAATAAAAAAAATCTTACTGACCCGAAAAAAAATACAATTGCAACCTTTACACTTCCTGTAGAAAGCCTTGACAAGGTTAATGAAATTATTGAAAATGGTTTGAAAGCTGGAGGCACAGAACCAACACCCATGATTGACGAAGGGTTTATGCAGGTAAGAAATCTTGAAGACTTAGATGGTCATATTTGGGGAATAATATACTTGGACATCGACAAATTTAAGGAAATGACTAACAAAAAAACAGAGTAATGCCCCCCTAAAATCATATCAATAGTGCTATTAAACAGCATTTATATCTCTTTTAGGGTGCATTCAAATCCATAGTGATATTGTCAGACCTTCCAACATCCGTTTTTACAAAAATAAACCACTAAATTAAATCAAGTTAAAATTTATAACAGAACGCTTGAGTCACAAATTGATACTCAAACGTTCTGCTTTGTTTATCATTTCCCATAAAAATAATCTTCCTGCTTAATATCCGCAGAATAAATCTTGGCCGTAATTATCTTACCATTTTCGATGCTATATACATCATAATTGATAACATCTAATACTGCCCCAGCTTGTCTGGCAGCTTTGAAATGTAGTTGACAAAGCACTTCGTTTGTGCCAGTGGCTATAATTTTAAAATCGACTAATTGAAAGGTCTTTGAAGTAGCTACGTTGATGGCTTTTGACATTGCCAGCACTTCTACCAAACCCTTTTTGGTGCCTGATGTAAGGTTATTTCCTGGTTGTATCCACTCAATGTTTTCGTCCAAAACTTTTCTGAATGTTTCAGCATCATGATTTTTTACGGCTGCAAGAAAAGTAGTCACCAGCACCTCATTCGGTTCATTTTGTGCCGTGCTGCTATTCAAGAAGAATAATTGCACGGTCATATAGAGTAATAGCTTTTTCATTGGGGGCTTGTGGTTAATTTTAAAGATTTATATTGCAAGAAGGCCATCAGAGCTACCCACAACCCAACAGCAGTTATAAGAGCATAGCCAATAGTAGATAATTTAAATAACCCCAAAGACACAATCAGTAAACTGGCAGCAACCCAAAGGCAATCCAATGAAACAATCAGCTTTACAAATAGTATTTTAATCGGCTCTTGAAGGCTTGTTATGAAAACTAAGCCTGCAAAAAATATCAAGAAAATACCTACTTCTGATACTGCCCAAGCATGAGGCGTGCCGAATAAATCAGCCAAATATTGGTTGAAAATAACTAACAAAATACCTGTTGCACCCGAACTGGTAGCATTAATGAGCAATACTTTTTTTAAATTTGACATAACGATACAATTGTTTAGAAAATCATTCAAATGGCTTATTTGTCATATAATATCAACTACTAAATGACACAGCAAAGGTACATTTGTGAAAAAAGAGCGAATTGACAAAAAACGACAAAATGAAAATGAACGCATCATTTGTGCTAAACCTAATTGAGTACGCACAGACAAGAGGAATAGATAAAAAACTAATTGACGACGAGATACCTAATCTACCAAAGAATTGGCATAGCGATAATGCCACAGTTAAAGTCGAAGATTTTTATAAAATCGTGAGCCTTATCCAAAAATCATTATCGGAAGACGGCTTAGGCATACGAATAGGTAATTTCTTTAATTTGCAGGCATTGGGACTGATATACCAAATTTCTTTACAGTCAAGTTCGATTACCGAGGCTTTTCACTATTTGAAGAACTTTGCCACGATTGCTTTTCCGTTCCTCCAATTAACAGTATATATATCGCAAACTGATGCTAAAATCCTAATTTTGGCTGATAATCAATTTGTTAAAGAAAACACTATTGTCTTAGAATCAATCATGACTATCATCAGTCGTGAATTGACTTTGATGGCTGATATTGACTTAAAAATCATAAAAACTTCGCCCAATGTTACAGCCGACTACCCACCGGACTGGCAATTTGGAGAATTTTACTCACTCAGTTTTACTCCCAATATCTTGAAAGCGGCCTTGCAAGATAGAACCAAACAGCAGTTAGAATTTTTAGTACCTGCCTTCATGAAGCTCATGGAATCGTATAAAGAAGACGAAACATTCTGCACAAAAACCAAGTTGATGGCCTTGCATTTAGCCAAACCCGAACTCCCCAATTTGGAAACGGTGGCCGATGCGTTTTATTTAACCCCACGAACATTCCAAAGACGACTATCGTCTGAAAACCAATCTTTTAGGTTTATTATTGAAGAATTAAGAAAAGAAATTTCCTCCAATCTAATTCTACACAAGCGATTTTCGATTACAGATATTACCTATATTTTGGGCTATTCCGAGCCTGCTGTTTTTATTCGTTCCTTCAAAAAATGGTTTGGTAATTCGCCCGATAGAATGAGAAATATTACTGCACTAATTTAAGATTAATGCCTTCTTTAATCTAAGTTTATAGTTATTTTTGTGTTAGGTACTTTACGAAAACACTCCATTCATCGCTGAAAATATTTAGCCAAACTAAGCTTTTATACTACCTTTGAGTTTCTTAATCTGGCACCAACAAAAACGCCTCAATATAAAAAATGCAAACCGACAATTTATTAAAACAAGTAGCTTTCATCAAAGAAATTGATAAACTGAAGTACATTCAACGTAAAACCAAGCTTTTTAATAGCGATAGACACGAAAACGATGCCGAACATAGTTGGCACTTGGCAATGATGACCATTGTATTGGCCGAACATTCTGACAAGCCAATTGATGTGCTGAAAGTGTTAAAAATGGTTTTGATTCACGACATCGTAGAAATTGATGCAGGCGATACTTTTATGTATGACACTCAGAAAAACCACACTAACACCGACGAAGAATTAATGGCTGCCAAACGAATTTTTGGGCTTTTGCCGACCGAACAAGCCGAAGAGTTTATTTCAATCTGGCAAGAATTTGAAGAAGGGCTGACCGACGAAGCAAAATTCGCAAAATCAATGGACCGTTTTGAGCCTTTACTCCAAAATACCTCAAATAATGGTGGCACTTGGACTGAATTTAATGTGCCGTATCAGAAAGTTTATGACAAAAAAAAGGCAATCAAAAATGGTTCGGCTACTATCTGGAACTATGCCGAAAACCTAATCAACGAAAGTGTTAAAAAAGGAATTTTGAAAAAACACGTCGAATAAAAATATACTTCCATCCTACTAAGCCTCGAAGGGGTAATACCTTGCCCCTTCTATCTCTCAAACTCCAATAATCAGAAAAAAATCAAAATAAATTTGCGAAACCGAAAAGTTGCACATAAATTCGCAACCAATTAGTTTCGTAAACGATAAAACACATGAGAAGAGATATTTTTCAAGCAATTGCAGACCCAACCAGACGAGGCATCATTGCCTTGATTGCCTTACAGTCAATGACACCCAACGCCATTGCCGAAAACTTCAACACGACACGCCAAGCGGTGTCGAAACATTTACGTATTCTCACCGAATGTGAGCTTGTCAAACAAGAGCATCATGGCCGAGAAATTTATTATACGCTCGAAATCGAAAAAATGAAAGAAATAGACCAGTGGCTGGAGCAATACCGCAAGATTTGGGAAACTCGATTCAATCAACTCGATGATTTACTATTAACAATTAAAACACAAAAGAATGAAAAATGACTTATTTTTTGATTTTACTGTTGACAAAACAGCCAAAACGGTATTCATCACTCGTGAGTTTGCTGCCGAACTACCGTTAGTGTGGGATGCGTTTACGAAACAAGAATTACTCGACCAATGGGTAGCTCCTGCACCATTTGTATCAAAAACAAAATACATGAATTTTGAGGTGGGTGGTCAAAGATTTTATGCCATGATAAGTCCAGAAGGGCAAGCACGTTGGGCGATTCAGAAATACACATCAATTACTCCGAAGACCAATTTTAAGATGTACAATGTATTTGCCGACGAAAACGAAAACCCAGAACAGTTTGGCTCTGACTGGGATTATAATTTCAGCGAAGAAAACGGCATTACCAAAGTTAGCATTACAGTTTTTAATGAATCGTTTGAGCGTATGGAAAGCATCCTCGAAGGCTTCCGACTTGGCTTTACGGCATCTTTACAAAACTTGGAAAGTCTATTAGCAGCTTCATCGGCACAATGATTTTTGTTTTCAAAACATCGGTAAAAACTAAGAAACAGATAAAAGCATTTAAGCCACAAATCGACAATATTTTGCCAAAAGCCAAATGGAATTTTGACCTTGAAGATTGTGACAAAATCTTGCGAATTGAGAGCGAAGAGAATATCGTGCATGAAATTCAGAAATTGCTAACTATCCATAGTTTTTACTGCGAAGAATTAGACTGACACATGGAAATTCAAGAACAAATCGTGGGCTATATTGATAGCCAAACCGAGCCAAAGCAGCGTGATATGCAGGCATTACATCAGCTTATGTTGCAAGCTTTACCCGACTGTAAACTTTGGTTTTTTGATGGTAAAAACGGCGATAACAAAACTGTTACCAATCCAACTATTGGGTACGGAGTTCACACCATCAAATATGCAAATGGGAAAACAAATGAGTGGTTTAAGATTGGAATGAGTGCCAACACAACTGGCATTTCTGTTTATATTCTTGGTATCGAAGATAAAAAATACTTAGCCCAAACTTACGGGCAAAGGCTGGGAAAGGCAAGCATTAGTGGGTATTGTATAAAATTCAAAGCTTTGAAAGACATAAACATTGGTGTACTTGCAGAGGCAATTAGCACGGAAGCTCACCAAACCGCAAAACCATGATGGCGATGCGGTTTGGCTGAGAAATTTAGGCTTGTCTTACATTTACAGCGTTAGGCCCTTTTCTGCCTTGTGTAACATCATATTCTACCTCATCATTTTCACTGATATCCTCTTTTAAGCCTGTCACATGTACAAAAATTTCTTCCCCTGTGTCATGTGAAGTGATAAATCCAAAACCTTTTGCTGCATTGTAAAATTTTACTTTTCCCCTTGCCATTATAAAATTGATTAAAATTAAAAATTAGTCCAATATACAAGGAATTATTGTATTTACAATAGCTGTAAGAAATAGCCCAATTTTGAAGCATAAAATCACAATAAATCAGCCAAATCTATGGGCTTCGTTTGTCAACACTCGTTCGGGCATTTGCGTTTGTACAACCTGTGATGCTCGCACTAAATTTCACGCCACTTTGTGCCTGAAATCCAGGTAAAAGCATCACATTATTAGCCGCTTTATAGCGGACATCAGCCCCTGCATTTATCAAATTACTAGCCGAAATGCTCTGCCCAGCTTCGTATTTGAGCAGTGAGTTGGCCGTAATAGCACTCGACAAATTCCATGCTTGTTGACAATTTTGAGTAGTTATCTGAATCAAAAAAGTATCGGCTAAGCACTCAGCACCATCTTTCACGATATACTGCGTATTATTGATAGGCGAAACCACCAAACTACGACTCGTAAAACCACCATTTGGCCAAGTGTAATCACCTATCCATGAGGCATTTAGCGTAATATTAGATAAGTTAGTGGACTGAGTGATGGTTTGTTTGAGGTTTACGTCTTTCATCATCGTAAACTTATCTCTGATTACCTCATCATCGGCAATCCATTTAGCATCGAGTCGGTTTGCTTCGATTTCTAAATACAACGAGCCACCATTGGCAGTGTGCGAAAAATACATAGCATCGTGCGGATACGTAGCCTGTGTACTGGTAGCCCAACCAGCCGAACCTGCCACCACATACATAATACCCGTATTGGGTAAGCTCGAAGTTTTGATATACGGACAAGAATCGGGCGAACCATCGTATTTCCCACTCGACGAAGTTGGGTTATGAATACTCGCATTGAAACTCGGTTCAAGCCCCGTGTGACCTTTCATGAGACGAGAACGTTCGTAGTTGTGGCTATGTCCGCAAAGCACTAAATCTACTTTGTACTGCTCCAAAATCGGTACTACATTTTGGCGGATAAATTTCAGTTCGTTTTCGGTATCGGAGTTGTGGCTGCCCATTGTGTATGGTGGATGATGCCAGTACAAAATCGTCCATTTTTGGGTATTGGCGGCCAAATCGGCTTTCAACCACGTAATTTGTGGACTTGTAGCATCATAAATTCGATAATTATTGGCGGTTTCGGTGCCGTACGAATCCAAACTTACGAAATGAATATTGGCGTAATTATATGAATAATACTCTTTGTGATTCGATGCCACCCCTCCTACTTCGGCATTACTTGGCAAACTAAAATTGCTGTAATAAGGCGTTATGTGGTCTTGTTGTGCAGTTCCTGTGGCATAATAATCATGGTTGCCAGGAGTCGGAAAAAGCACCGTTTGCTTCATGATTCGGTCGTTTTGGTAGGGCTGAAAGAAATTCGTTTGGTATTCCGAATCCAGTCCCGAACTGTAAGCGTTATCGCCCAGAAGTAGCCATAAATCAATGTATTGGTTGCCTACATACTCCAAAAACTTGTTTTTTACAGCCGTTTGGGTGGTAGTTCCCGTTCCGCAGTCGCCCGTTACCCACACACGGGTTTTCTTTTCAGTGCCAATCACTGGGGCGGTTAAGAAATAGTTTTGAGCAGTGCCTTGCAGCACCTCAGTTGTGGTGCCGATTGAGTAATAATATTGCGTATTGGGCGAAAGTCCCGACAGATTGACAATATGCTCGGTAGTAAGTGTGGCATCGCTTACGCTACTGCCCAGATTGGCGGCACTCGTGCCATAGCTGACTTTGGTAGTAGAAGCCACGTTGGTTCGCCAGCGAATCTGCATACTGTTTGAAGTTCCCATCTGCAAATACGGCCCACGACTAACGGTATAGCTTGAAGTAAGTAATTCGCAATCGAACGAAATATCTGAACTGGTGATGGCCGTTTGATGAATCTCGACGGCCACTACGTTGTTTCCTACTTGAAAATTGGAGGCCGAAATGCTGGTTTCGAGCCACGTATTGCCATCATCGGTAGCGTTGGTTGCGAGTGTTTGGTAGTTGGGGCTGGCCGCCAAATTATCTCTAAAAACCTCTACTCCATTGACATAAACCGCCACGCCATCGTCTCGCTTGATGCGGAGAAGATAGCTTGTAGACAACGATGAAATACTAACAGTTTTCCGAAAATAGGTAGTGATATATTTATTGCTGGCATTACCACCGTAGCCCACAACGGTTGCTTCATCGCCATCACCGTAGCCGAGTTGTGAAGGCCCCGAAGCCCACGAGGCATCATTGAAACCTACGCCTCGCCATACTGTGCCTTGGTCGGTGCCATTATCAAGGTATTTCCAGCTTTGTCCGCTCGAAATGACTGGTGTTTGGGCAAAAACAGACATCGCCAACAAACACAAAAACAATGTATAGTACCTCGCAATCATTGGGAAGAAGGTTAATAGGTTATTATACAAAGTTTATGATTTTTAGGCGAAAAACCCTACAAAAACACGCTTTATTTTGGTATCTCTACCGTAAGATAAATATAGTTTTGATTGTTTGGTTTGAGGTTGGGATTTTTGGAAATTGCAGGTGGAGTAAAGTATATAATTATACTTTGGCTTTGTTTTTCAACGATGTAAAAAGTAAGACTGGGTTTTTGCATATTTCAAACGTTAAGCGTAATTTGCTGTAAACACCAATACAAACATTCAACTAAGTGCAAAAACTGCCCAAAAAGGTTTAACTTTGCAGAATAAACTTTCATAGTTGAAGAAGATGAATTATTACGAAAGAATTCGAGAATTAACAAAAAGTGTTCCTGTAGAATTGGTGGACTTTGAACAACCAAGAGACCCAGCAAGAACCCCTACCCAAGCATCTTCCAATTTCATCACAAATAAAGAACAAGGCGATTGGGCTGAAAATCTTGTTACACGAGCAATTAATGAAACTTCAAATAACTTTATAGCTGTGAAATATGGTAAATCTGATGATTTAGTAGCAGGGGAAGATGGCTTTGATACTTTTTATCAAGACTTTCAAACCGAACTTGATACCATAGGTAAACGACCAGACTTATTAATTTTCAAAAAAGTAGATTTTGACAGCAGTTTAGGCTTTGATATTAGCCAAATTCCTCACAATCAAATAACAAATTATGTTAAGAAAGCCGTTGCGGGTATTGAAGTTAGGTCAAGTGCATTTTTAATAGACCGTTACGAAGAAGCAATGCAAGTAAGAACTGAAAAGTTTACTCAAATTGCATTACAAATAAAAGACCAAATTCTTTCTGAATTTTTAGACGTTTTACAACATCCTGCAAGGCAGAGTTATATTGACTTATTAAACGGAATTACATCAAAAACACTTAATATTACGGATTTTAGAACACCAAGTTGGAGTTCTTCCGAAAGATTAATTCAAGTAAAAGAGCTTTTTAAACAATTAAAAATAGCTATAAAAGAAATTCAAAAAAGAGATTATCTTTCAATTACCCCAAAAGTTGAAGATATAAAAGTTGTTTATAAATGGATTGAAACCTTCAATGTTCCTCATTTTTACTTTCAAGTATTCTTCGACAAAGTTTATGGTATTTCCTTTGAACAAATTCTGACAATTATATCAGATTCTGACAATGATGGAGTAATATTTTCGGTAGAGACTGACACAAAAAACCAAAATAAAACAACTATAAAAATCAATTCAAAGTCTGGAATACCTATTGCTTCAAGAGTTGATGAGCCTTTACACGAAAGCGTAAGAAAAGAAATGGACAGAGGAAGATTACTCTTTTATGTAACTTTCAAAGGTGGTACTGCATACCTTAATATAGAGAATTTAAAAACTATTTTAGGAATTAAAACGGGCGACGATTCGCAAAACGATTTCTGATGATAGTTATCAAACAACATATTTTAAACAATTCGCTTGAAAATGATTATTCAAAATCAATTTCATTTGAGCATCGTAAAAGTTTTGCCCAATTTTTCACTCCTTTTTCTATTGCAGATTTAATGGCAAAATGGATTTTAGGAAATGAAAAACTTCATTCTGTTTTGGAACCTGCTTTTGGATTAGGCGTATTTTCAAGAGCAATTTTGAACCATAAAGAAGATGTTCAAATCAAAGGCTTTGAAATTGATACTACTATTTATGAAAATGCAAAACTGTATTTTGAAGATAATGAAAATGTAAATCTTCTTTTACAAGATTATATGTACAATGATTGGAAAAATAAGTATGATGGAATTATTTGTAATCCACCATATTTTAAATTTCACGATTATGACAACAAGAGCATTTTAAAAGAAATTGAAACAAACCTAAAGTGTAAATTAAATGGTTTTACTAATCTCTACACTTTATTTCTTTTAAAATCTATACATCAATTAAAACCAAATGGACGTTGTGCTTACATTATTCCTTCGGAATTTTTAAACTCTGATTACGGAAAATTAGTAAAAAACTATTTAGTAAAAAGCAAAACATTAAGACACATAATTGTAATTGACTTTGAAGAAAATGTATTTGATGGTGCCATAACTACTGCATCAATTATCCTTTGTGCAAATGATAATCTAACCGATAGAGTTCAGTTTAGTAATATTCAATCAATACAGGATTTGAGTAAAATAGATGCTCTAATTACAACTTATCCTAACTTTTCAGACACAGAACAGCGGAATGCCGCCCAAACCTATAATTTTTCGGAATTAAATCCAGAAGTTAAATGGAAAGCCTATTATCAGAAGCAGAATAGCATTAAATTTAAAAACCTTGTACCTTTTTCAACTTATGCAAAAGTAGTTCGAGGAATTGCTACAGGCTCAAATGAGTATTTTACTTTTAATAAATCAAAAGCCCAAGAGTATGGTATTGACGAACAATATTTATTGCCTTGTATATGTAGTGCAAAAGACGCAAAAACAGCTTTTTTTACAACACAAGATTTTGAAGCGTTAAAGAATAATGACAAACCTGTATTTCTTTTTAATGCTCGAAACGCAACAGAAAAAAGCATACTTTCCTATATACAAAAAGGAGAAAAAGAAGAAATAAATAAACGATTTCTAACAGCAAGTAGAACACCTTGGTATTCTTTAGAAAATAGAAAGCCAGCACCAATTTGGGTTTCAGTATTTAATAGAACTGGGTTACGATTCATAAGAAATGAAGCAAATATTTCTAATTTAACTTCTTATCATTGTATTTACCCCAAACAGACAGACTTGTTTTCAGCAATTAGCATTGATTTACTTTTTGCTTATCTTTTGACAGATACTGCCAAGCAAATTTTTGAAGATAATAGCCGACAATACGGTAATGGTTTGCAGAAATTTGAACCCAACGACATTAATAAAGGAATGATGCTTGATTTGGGATTACTCAACACGCAGACTCAACACAAGATTTTAGATTTATATAATGAGTATCGACTTGCAATACTTAATAATCAAAATGGAGAAAAAATAATAAGCGAAATTGACAAAATATTAACCAACGAATATGTCGAAAAAGGTATAACCCTTCGTTAGACGGAATTTATAAACATTATGAATCCACCTATTCTTACCCCATCACCAAAAACTAAAAATCCTAACAACTACTTGCTGAAAAATCACTAAATTGGCGTTCACTTTCAATAAACTAAACATCTATGAGAATATCTTTAAGTATAAGCCTTGTTTTGTGTGTATTCTTTGCCTCGTTCGAGAACGCCTTTTCGCAAGAAGATGAGGCGGGCAAAACGGGCAAAATCGCTCCTGAGTATCAGAAAGAAATTGCCCAATTGGCTCAAAACAAGCAAATTCAAGCAGCTTTTCAAGTCATTTTATCAGAAAATAAGCGAAACCGAGAAGACCTAATTATGCTCAACGAAATTCCTGCTCCGCCATATAAGGAAGAAAAAAGAGCGGCTCGTTTTGCGGCCATGCTCAAAGAAGCAGGTGCCGATTCGGTCTGGATTGATAAAGTTGGCAATGTAATAGCCCTACGCAAAGGCAAAAACTCCAACCGTTGCGTGGGTTTTGATGCTCACCTCGACACCGTTTTTCCCATCGAAACTGATGTAAAAGTAAAATTCAAAGGCGATACGCTCTACGCTCCTGGTATTGGCGATAATACTCGTGGTTTGATTTTACTTCCTTCTATTTTACGAGCAATGGAGGCCGCAAAAATCGAAACTCAAGCTGATGTTTTGTTTATCGGAACTGTCGGTGAAGAAGGGCTGGGCGATTTACGTGGTATAAAATATTTGTTCAATGGCGAAGGCCGAAAAATAGATTCTTGGATTGCAGTTGATGGCGGAGAAATTAGCCGAGTAAACACAATGGGACTTGGTTCGTATCGCTACCGAATCACTTTCCGTGGGCCGGGTGGACACTCGTGGGGAGCGTTTGGTTTGGCTAATCCGCAGCACGCTTTGGGTTCGGCTATTCATTATTTTTCTACTTCGGCCGATAAATACACCAAATCAGGTGCCAGAACCAGCTATAATGTGGGCAGAATCGGTGGTGGTACTTCGGTCAATTCGATTGCGTTTGAATCTTGGATGGAAATTGATATGCGTTCGGAGTTTCCCGATAATCTCAATCAAGTCGATGCTATTTTGAAGGCTTCGGTAAAAAAAGCTCTCGACGAACACAACGCCATGAAACGTATGGGGCCAGCCCTAACGGTAGATATTGTAAAAATTGGCGACCGTCCATCGGGTGAATTACCAGAAACCCTTCCATTGATTCAAAAAACAATGGCGGTTTCAACATTTTTTGGCGAAACTCCACAAATCACTCGTGGTTCGACCAATTCAAATATTCCGATTTCAAAAGGAATTCCAGCCGTTACGATTGGCCGAGGTGGCAAAAGCGGCAACGCTCACTCGCTCAACGAATGGTGGTACGACTTTGAAGGTCATAAAGCCATTCAAGCGGCTTTGCTTACGTTGGTTGCTGAAGCTGGTTTGGCGAAATAATATTAAGCAAATATGGTACACTATTTTTCTCAGAATTGTAGGTGTACCATATTTACAACTTTGTATCCGTTAGGCTAAATGTTTATTCCGTCTATGTATCTGCTCTTGCCGTAAATTCCTCAAAACCATACATTTATGCCATTCGGTGAGCGATAAAACCACCAAATAAAACGTAAATGCTAAAAAAACACTCGGTTCTGATTGGAACAACAGCTTCGTTGTTGTTGCTATCTATCGCCATGATGGTTTACCCAGGAGGCTCGGTCTTCGATAACAACGCTGTTGGCTTCGACCTAACAAAAAACTTTATCAGTAATCTTTTCGGAGCAAAAGCCTTGAATGGCTCAGACAACCCAGCAAGATATTGGGCAGATGCAGGAATGATTTTTTTTGCGGTGAGTTTTGCGATGTTTTTTATGAGATTTTCGGAGAAAATTCCGCAAAAAAGTGCTGCCAATGTTATAAAATACGCAGGGGCGGGCGGAATGATTTTTACGTTTTTAGTCGTTACACCATTGCATGATATAATGATTACGATAGCCAGTACAATGTTTCTGCTAAGTATTTTTTATATCACAGTTTTTGTTCTAAAATCAAAACTCTATTTCCTCAAAGTCTTGTGCGTTATCAGTATGCTGAATTTTTATTTTACTTTATACCTTTATGGTTTTGGCAACTTAGTTTATTTGCCAATCATGCAGAAAATCACCTATTTTAGCATGATAATCTTGATTTTATTGCTTGATTATTTTACTACGAAAGAAGATTTTGAGCATATCAAAATTAGCAATTCGCATAAAAACGTAGCTAATTAATCAGAATCTTTGTTGCTAATATGCAATTACTATAAGCTGTAAAAACGTTATTATAAAAGGCCAATTTTTAAATTAAAATGTCAGAGCATAATATCATACAAGAAGTTTTTTTCAAGTTTTTGATGCAGTATAAATACGATGAAAAAGATTTAGATTATTCATCAATACCCAAATACATAAGCACGTTTCAAATCTTATCTGATATTGGTAATTCGGGTATCAGCGTTTTCGATATCAACAAAAAAGAAATGGCATTTTATTCGGCAAACTACGGTAAACTGCTTGGTTATGTTCCGTCTGATTATGCTGAGACAAGTTTCCAGTTTTTTGATGATAAAATTCACCCAGACGATAAACCAAAGTTGGTTTTGAATGGTATCTCGATTCTAAAAATGTTCAACCAATTTTCGAGCGACGAAAAACTTAATCATAAGTTAATTAACGAATACCGAATGCTCAATGCTCAACAGAAATACATACGACTCATTGAGCAACATCAAATACTGGCATTGGATAAAAAAGGTCAGGTTTGGTTACTGCTGGGTATTGTTGATATTTCGCCCAATCAAGAAGAAAACGACCACGTTAAAAGCCAATTATTGAACTTCCGAACAGGCAGTTTTATTCCTTTCGAAGTATCTCAAAAAGCTGATTTGGAACTTACAAAACGAGAAATAGAGATTTTAAAATTGGTAAAAGAAGGCCTTTTGAGCAAAGAAATTTCAGATAAACTCTCGATAAGTGTGCATACCGTCAATACGCACCGTCAAAGGTTTTTAGAAAAACTCGGAGCCAATAACTCAATGGAAGCAGTTATGTTTGCCTCAAAATTTGGATTGTTAGATTAAAAATAATGATAAATCAGTATTGTAGAAAATTGGGTTTAGAAAGACTTTTGTGCTTTCTAAAATACTCAAAATTATGACTCGTAAAGCTATTATTATTTTTATCTTTTTATTTACAAAGCAGTTATTCGCACAACCTACTCAACGGATTTTCGGCACGGTCATCAACAGTGCCTCGAATGCACCCGTTCCATTTGCTTCAGTAGTACATCTCTCGGTAAAACCCCTATTTGGTACTACAACCGATTCGCTCGGTAATTTTACCATCACCAATGTTCCCGTCGGACGATACGACCTGAAAGTAACTTCGGTAGGCTTCGAGCCAACGATTATCAGAGAAATACTCGTGATTTCGGCCAAACAAACTTTTTTAAACATTCAATTAACCGAAAAAAGCTCATCACTCAATGAAGTAACAATCAGACCACGAGTAAGCAAAGAGCAGCCGCTCAATACAATGGCAACCGTCAGTGCCAGAATGTTGAGCGTTGAAGAAGCCAAACGCTATGCAGGAGGATTCGACGACCCCGCTCGTTTAGCATCTTCATTTGCTGGCGTTGCGGGCAATACCGACGTCAATGGAATTATTGTAAGAGGCAATGCTCCCAAATTTTTACAATGGAAAATGGAGGGTATAGAAATACCAAACCCTAACCATTATGGCGATTTGAAGAGTTTTGGCGGAGGCTCGTTTACGGCACTCAGCAGCCAGATGTTGGCCAACTCCGATTTTTTTACGGGAGCATTTCCCGCAGAATATAGCAATGCACTATCGGGTGTATTTGATATTGCCATGAGAAAAGGCAATAATCAAAAAAGCGAACACACTTTCCAAGCTGGGCTTATTGGTATCGACGCATCGTCGGAAGGACCTTTCAAAAAAGGTTCTCAGGCTTCTTATCTATTCAATTATCGGTACTCAACTTTGGCTTTGTTAGGCCCAATACTTCCCGAAAATGTCGGTGGTTTAAAGTTTCAAGACCTTTCGTTCAAACTAAATTTTCCTACCACGAAAATGGGTGTATTTTCGATATGGGGAATCGGACTGGCAGATAAAACAGGGGCAAAAGCAAAAACTGATAGCACCCAATGGAAATACTATAACGATAGAGAGCAAGACAACATTCAGCAATATATGGGTGCCTTAGGAGTAAGCCACAAACTATTTTTGAGAAATAATGCGTATATCAAAACAACCTTAGCCACCACCACCAACGGAACAGATTGGACTACCGAAAAACTTAATACTCAACTAAATCTACTGCCAAAAAGTAAGATTTCGGTAGCAAATTCAAACTTTGTAGTATCATCATTTATTAATAAGACTTTCGGTACTAAACACACCAATAAAACTGGAATACTGCTAACAGGAATGATGTACGATTTGCTATTAAGTAAATCATTTTCGGCCGATTTACCTCAGAAAGAAATCATCAATTCAAGTGGTTTCAGTTCTTTGCTATCAGCTTATAGCAACTCATCGGTTAGTTTATCAGATAAATTATTGGTGAATATCGGCATTAATGGTCAGTTTTTTACTTTGAATAAGCATTACACCATTGAGCCGAGGTTCGGGCTACGTTATCAAGTAAAACAAAATCATTCGATTGGACTTGCCTATGGGCTACACAGTCGCTTAGAAAGACTAAACTATTATTTCAATAATTCATTGGCAACGGGGCAAACCGCCGTAAACAAAAACCTCGACTTCACGAAAGCACATCACTTCATACTAAGTTATGACTGGAACATTTCAGATTTAGTCCATTTCAGAATCGAGCCTTACTATCAACAATTATTTTCTGTTCCAGTCGTGGCCAATAGTTCATTTTCGTTCATTAATCTCCAAAACGATTGGTTTTTTGCCGATAAATTAGAAAATACTGGTAAAGGTAAAAATTACGGCATTGACATTACGGTTGAAAAATATATCTCGAAAGGTTATTATTATTTACTAACAGGCTCGTTGTTTAGCTCAACTTACAAAGGCGGCGATAATGTATGGCGTGACACGAGGTTCAACCGCAATTACGTATTCAATTTTTTAATTGGAAAAGAGTGGCAAATCGGACAAAGCAAACAAAACACCTTGAGTTTAAATACTCGAATAACTTATCAAGGTGGTAATCATTACTCGCCAATCAATATTGCCGCCTCAACCACATCACAAGAAGTTATTTTTGATGAAACCAATGCTTTCAAGATGCAATCAGAGCCATCATTAAATGTGCATTTTACGGCAAGTTATAAAATCAACAAAAACAAAAGTTCTCGTGAAATAGCCCTAAAAGTATTGAATATGACAAACCAACCCGATTTCAATGGGTTTCATTATAACCTTATCCAACGCAGGGTCGATAAAGACTTAACATCAGTAGCCATTCCGAATTTAAGTTACAAAATAGAGTTTTAGATAAAACTGAAACTAAGCAACTATTAAACATCGTTATTTGGCAAAAAGCCTATAACATGACTATTAAAGCAACAAATTCGATAATTATCGCTAAAGCTATTAAAAGTGTATTTGAGTTTATTTCTAACCTTGAAAACGACAAACTTTGGAGAAAAGAAATAAATAACACTACAATGAGTAGCAAGCCACAAATCAACGCTCTTGCAATCGAAAACTCTTTTTTATCAAAGCGAGTGCCCAATCATATTTTGCAGTTAAAATGCACAGAGTTTAGTGAAAACAAACAGGTTATTTATCAGACTTTACCCGACTCGCCATTCTTTTTGAAAAGTGATAGACGGGTAGAGTTTATTTCATTCAATGAAACAAAGGTGATATACGGCATTGAATTTGATAAAAATATTGTTCGACATGGCTTAGGTTTTACTCTCCCAACATTCATCATTAATTGGGTTACAAAAACCGATATGCAGAAGTATTTGACTAAATTGAAGGCCGTAATTGAGGGTACAGAATCATGACTATACTCTTTATAAAATATAAGTTGTAACCTCAAAAAATTAAAACAGAGAATCCATCTTTGTTTCATAAATCTTATTGGGTTACAACCTAAATTTATCTATTCACTACACCAATTCTACCACATTTTCTAAAGCCAAGCGAGTCTTTGGCTTCACCGATGGTTGGTTGGCATCTTCGGCGGCTCTGTATCCGATGGCTACTGCAAAAAGCGTTGTGTAACCTTCAATATTCAAAATTTTGTCATATTCTTCGGTTTTGATTCCTTCCATTGGGGTCGAATCAATGCCTAAGGCTGCACACGCCGAAAGGAAAAAACCTAGCGAAAGATACACCTGATGCCCAAACCAAGCCTTGATTTCGGCTTCGGGTTTTGGTTTTATAAACTGATTGAAATAACCGACTGCTCCTTCAGGCAAATTTTGCTTGATTTGCTGCTCAAATTTCTCCACATCATCAATCGCACTAAAAACTACCAAGTGGCTTGCATCTCTGATTTTTGGTTCGTTGAAAAACGAAACACTGGCCAACTCATTTTTGAGTTTTTCGTCAGAAATGATACTAAACTTCCACGGTTGGCTATTGATTGATGAAGGGCTTAAACGCAAAACCTCACTGAGTTGATTAATTTTCTCTTCCGAAATCTTTTCATTCGGATTATACTTTTTAGTAGTGTAGCGGCTTTCGGCCAACGCTAAAAAATCCATTTTCTATTGGTTTAAATTAAACTATCATTTTTATAGTTGCAAAACTAAGTATAGTAGTTTAACTTTGCAAGAACGGTCAAAATGTATAGTATAAAATGTATTTGATAGACAACAAAGAATATCCGTGTAGTACAAGCCTAACGATGAAGTATATAGGCGGAAAATGGAAGTCGGTTATTTTGATTCATTTGCTTCAAAGAAAGCGATACAATGAATTAAGGAAAGAATTACCGATGGTTACGGAACGAACGCTAAGTTTGCAACTCAAGGAGTTAGAAGCAGATGGACTGATTATCCGCACGGTTTATACATCCAAACCTCCTTTGAAAGTTGAATACGAGTTAACCGACTTCGGGAAAACCCTCATTCCGCTGCTGAAAGCCATTGCGGAATGGGGAAAAGAAGCCGCACAAACCAACGAAAATATAAGCGTGGCGAGCTGTCAGACCTCCAGTTTGTAGCCTTTTCCGTGAATATTGGTGAGTTTTACGGCAGGGTCTTGCTCCAGTTTTTTGCGAAGTTTCGAGATAAACATATCCAAACTTCGGCCTACAATTACGCCTTCGTCTTCCCAAACCTCTTTTTGTAGGCGGTTGCGGTCAACGATTTGGTTGAGATTGCTCGCAAAAATGCTTAATAATTTAGCCTCTTTGATGGTAAGCGAGATTTTCTCCGATTCAAAAATCAACAATAACTCTTCGGGCAAAAACTCAAACCGTCCAATTTGTATAGCAGCTTTACTTATTGGTAATTCTTCGTTGATTTCATTGCTTGAAGATTCTGTTTTTCTGAATCTTTGAGCAACAAAAGCAATAAGTCCAACACCAAGTAAACCAAGCCCCAACAGATATAAATGTTTACTAAACCAGTTTGATTCCTCAAATTTTATATTGATACAATAACGTTTGCTGGGTTGCTGACGCCCTAAACAAGGCACAATATTTTTCTGATTTACACCCAAAATTGCATAACCAAAAATCACCTTTGAAGTATTACATTCGATAACATTTACAATATAATTACGTGGTAAATCATTGCTCGAAATTACTCTGTCAATGATACTCACCAACGAATCAGGCTTGAACGTAAATCCACTTTCAAACGGAATCTCGAACTCATTATCGGCCAAACGATTAATTGGCAACACCGTTGAGGTAGTATCGCCCGTATAACGTAACACTCGGTTGGAAATTTCACGCATGATGATTACCTCCTTTGCCGCTTCAAAATCACTCTTATCTGATTTCTCTGCCACAAACGAAACTATCGTGAAAAGCAAACAGCTTACGATGAAAAAGGGTAGAATCTTTGACTTCATAAAACAAAAATAAACAATCTACGTCACAAATAATTGCTTTTACAATCATTTTACAAGTCGTTTACAGTCTATTTACAAGGCTTTTAGCAATTTTATGATTTGAAGCCAGTAGATTTGTCAAAAATCTGAGGGTTAGTTCAACGTATTTGTACTGCATAAACTTTAAAAGGAAATGTATTGTCTGATAATTAAAAAAACAAATCAGATATTGTCACGCATAGAGACAAGGCATGTGCCGAGCGAAGTAGGGTTGAACCCTATTAAGGCGAAATGGAGTTGTCCTTTTTAATTAAAAT
>NZ_BMKK01000016.1 GCF_014644295.1 Emticicia aquatilis | reverse complement strand
AGCAATCAAATACTTTATTTGCAATTATAACCTTGAAATGAAAGCATTACATTTTTAGGACTACCTTATACCTTATTTCTTCCGCTTCATATTTTTTTACTGACTTCTTTGAATAATAAAATTGTAGGTAATAGCTACTCTGCCTATGTTTGTATTAATTTGTATTAAATTTAACTAAATGGTTAAACTAATTGGTTAATCAAATGAAACAGCAAAATAGCCAAACCGAAGAAAAGATTTTAGAAGCAGCCGAACAGATATTTCTGCGTGATGGCTATGGCGATGCCAGAATGCAAGACATTGCTGATTTGGCAGGAATAAACAAGGCTCTATTACATTATTATTTCCGCTCAAAAGACAATCTTTTTGAATACATTTTCGAGAAGAAAATCAGTGTGATGTTTCCAAAAATGGAAGAAATGTTTAATCAAAATCTATCTTTTTATGAAACTACTTGTGCTTTTATTGAGAAATATATTACCCTTTTGAATGATAATCCTTACATACCGATGTTTGTGATGTCCACCATCAATCGAGCTGATAGACAGGATTTTATAAAAAAACTACCCATTGGACTTATCCAGAAGTTTGCTGAATTGTATTTCAAAGATTTTTCGGTTGGAAAAGTTCGTGAGGTAAATCCAGCACAATTAATTATTTCAGTCATGAGTATGTGTGCCTTTCCTTTTATTGCAAGGCCAGTGATTAAAGAAATTACAAAAGCTGATGACGAACAATTCAAGGCTATCATGCAGTTCAGAATCTCAGAAATACAGCTTTATCTGAAATATATTTTGAATCAATAATAATTGAAAGAATTTATAAAAATAGTATCCAAATGAAACAAATTAGCACTTTACTTACGCTTTTACTGCTACTCAAAGGACTGTTGGTTTCGGGGCAAACTTCGCTACAATCGTGCATTGATTGGGCTGAACGAAATAACCCCCAAGCTAAAATTTTACCTTTGGTAAGCGAGGCTGAAGCCTTGCAAATAGCAGCACTCAATAAAAATTATTTGCCCCAAACTTTTATTGGTGGGCAAGCCACTTGGCAATCGGCCGTCACGAGTTTACCCATTTCATTGCCCAATATTCAAGTGCCAACAATCTCTAAAGACCAATATAAAGCAACTTTAGAATTGACCCAAACAATCTGGGATGGCGGTGCTACCAAAAGTCAAAAGCAAGTAGCAATGGCTAATGCGAATGCCGATTCAAGAAGTATTGAAAGCAGTTTGTACCAGATACGTGAGCAGATTTCAAATTTATATTTTGGTGCTTTATTGGCCGAAAAACAATATCAAAATACTGAAGTTATAAAAAATGATATTGAAAATCAGCTAAAAAAACAAAGTGCTAACCTTGATAACGGTACAGCTATTAAAAGTAATCTGATGATACTCGAAGCTCGATTGATTGAGTTGAAACAGCAACAAAGAGAAATTAAGAGTAGGAAATTAGCAGCCTTGAAAGGGCTTTCGATTTTAACAGGCAAAGATTTCTTAGAAACCACCACGCTGGAAGAACCACGTTTGGCATTGGCTGATAATGTAAGCATCGACCGCCCAGAACTCAAATTCTTTGATGCCCAAAAATCACTTGCCGAGGCCAACAAATTGGCTGTAAAATCGAAGTATGCTCCAAAGTTGAATTTATTCGCGACAGGTGGTTATGGTCGCCCTGGTTTGAATATGCTTTCACCTGATTTTGCTACTTATTTCATCGGAGGAGTTGCTCTTCGTGTGCCACTTTCTAATTTTTATTTGAAAACAAAATCTTCCGATTTACGTCAAATAGATATCAATAAAGAAAAAATCGAACAACAAAAGGCTCTTTTTCTGCAACAAACCCAGTTGAAATTGGTGGTTCAAAACGAAGACTTTCTAAAACTTCAAGATCAAATCAAAGAAGACCAAAGACTCATAGAAATTCGTGGCTACATGAAGAAAATTGCAGAAAATCGACTCGAAAATGGCATGGTAACCGTCAGCGATTATATTTCAGAAGTTGATAATGAATCAATTGCCAAGCAAAATTTGAGTTTACACCAAATTCAACAGATGCAGATTATCAATAATATAAAAATCTTGAAAGGAAATTAAGCAAACGCCTAAAGCATAAATCTTATGAAAACCATTTATCAAACATATTTTGCCGTAGCCTTAACACTCGGTATCACGGCCTGTAATTCTTCTAAAACCGATTTTGATGCCACTGGCGTTTTTGAAGCAGAAGAGATTATTATTTCATCAGAATCTACTGGTAAATTATTGAGCCTAAACCTTACCGAAGGTGATGCCTTAAAAATAGGGCAGGAGGTCGGACAAGTTGATTGTCAGAATATTAGCTTACAAAAAGCACAAGCTGAGGCAAGTATTGCAGCTCTGAAACTCAAACAAAATGAGGCAACACCACAAGTGCGAATTTTAGAGAAACAGATTGAAACACAAAGAGCGATGTTGGCTACTCAAAAAGAGCAACTTTCACTTTTTGAGAAAGAACGCAAACGCCTACAAAATTTAGTAAATGCCGAAGCTGCACCCACTAAACAATTAGACGATATTGTTGGTCAAATTGAAGTTTTAAAAAAGCAAATGGCAAGTACGCAAAGCCAAATTGACGTTATTACTCAGCAAATTACCTCACAAAAAGAGCAAATTGGCATCCAAAATCGTGGTATTTTAAGCGAATCCCAACCGCTCAAAGTGCGTGTGGCACAGATTGAAGAACAGTTAGGTCATTGTAAAATCATCAATCCAATTGCAGGAACGGTTTTGGTGAAATACGCTGAGTCGAATGAAATGACAGGTATGGGGAAACCATTGTATAAAATTGCCGATTTAAGCACCATGACGCTTCGTGCTTATATTTCGGGAACCCAACTTGGACAAGTAAAAGTAAATCAGCCTGTGAAGATTTTCATTGATAACGGCAAAGACTCTTATAAAGAAATGCAGGGTACAATTTCTTGGATTTCGAACAAAGCAGAATTTACGCCTAAGACCATTCAGACCAAAGATGAGCGAGAAAACTTAGTTTATGCGGCTAAAATCAAGGTAAAAAATGATGGATTTGTCAAGATTGGAATGTATGGGGAAGTGAAATTTTAAACGAAGCCGATATGTCATCAGTAATTATTGAAAATATTACCAAAACCTACGAAAAAGGCATAGTAAAGGCACTTGATAATGTAAGTTTTGAAGTAAAATCGGGCGAGTTGTTCGGACTTATTGGTGCTGATGGTGCAGGAAAAACAACACTTTTCAGAATCCTGACAACCCTACTTATTCCCGATTCGGGCAAAGCCACAGTTGCAGGTTTTGATGTAATAAAAGATCTCAAGCAAATCAGACAAATTGTAGGGTATATGCCCGGAAAGTTTTCGCTTTACCAAGACCTAAGCATCGAAGAAAATCTTAATTTTTTTGCCACGGTTTTTGGTACAACCGTAGAAGAAAACTTTGAGTTGATTCGAGATATTTATGTGCAAATCGAGCCTTTCAAAAAGCGTTTGGCTGGCAAACTTTCGGGAGGTATGAAGCAAAAATTAGCACTTTGTTGTGCTTTGATTCATGAGCCCAAAGTCTTGTTTTTAGATGAACCCACCACGGGTGTTGACCCTGTTTCGAGGAAAGAATTTTGGGAAATGTTGGGCCGATTAAAAGAACGAGGAATTACGATAATTGTCTCTACACCCTACATGGACGAAGCAAAACTCTGTGATAGAATTGCTCTGATTCAAAATTCCAAAATTTTAGATGTAGATACACTCGAAGGTATTCTTACCAAGAATAAACAAAATCTCTTTGCCGTAAGCAGCGATAATATGTATCAACTTCTGAAAGATTTACGTGCTTACACCGATGCTGTTTCTTGTTTTGCTTTTGGTCAGCATCATCATTTACAAGTAAAAACACCTACTTCGAGCGACGAAAAACTTAGAGCATATCTTGCCCATCGTAATCATACAAATGTTTCTATTGAGACCATTAATCCCGATATCGAAGATACTTTTATAAAACTCATGCAAGATGCTTAACGAAGAAATTGTCATAAAAACGAATAAATTGACCAAGACTTTCGGCGATTTTACGGCTGTCAATGCGATTAGTTTTGAAGTGAAATCTGGAGAAATATTTGGTTTTTTGGGAGCCAACGGAGCTGGCAAAACAACCGCCATGCGTATTTTGTGTGGTTTGCTTTCACCCACTTCGGGCGAGGCAATGGTTGCTGGCTATGATGTTTATAAAGAAAATGAGTTGATTAAAAAGCACATTGGCTATATGAGTCAGAAGTTTTCTTTGTACGAAAATCTAACGGTAAGAGAAAATATCGAGTTTTTCGGTGGAATTTATGGACTTTCTCGAAAAGAATTGAAAGAAAAAGGCAACGATTTGATTGGGAGATTGGGTATGGAAAAAGAAGCCAATAAATTGGTTGGTTCTTTGCCCTTAGGCTGGAAACAAAAAATTTCGTTTTCAACGGCCATTTTGCATCAACCTAAAATTGTGTTCTTAGATGAACCAACGGGTGGCGTTGACCCAATCACTCGCCGCCAATTTTGGGATATGATTTATGAAGCTACCGACGCAGGAATTACAATTTTCGTAACGACGCACTACATGGACGAGGCCGAATATTGTAATAGAGTTTCGATAATGGTTGATGGCTCAATTTCAGCACTTGATACACCACATCAATTAAAAGAACAATTTGAAACAGATTCAATGGAGGGCGTATTTCTCAAATTGGCTCGCCAAGCCAAGCGTGGGGAATAATTTTTTAATTAAAACTAACGGCTCATAAGTAGCTGTTTATAATTAGTTTATACCTTCAAAACCTTTGAAGTTTGACCCCATTCGGGGTCAGATATTGGTAGTAGTCAATATATTTTCTATCAATATTCGACCCCGAATAGGGTCGAACAAAACCACAAAATAATATAAACTATTTTTCACCATGTGC
Organism: Emticicia aquatilis; assembly: GCF_014644295.1. Taxonomy (GTDB): domain Bacteria; phylum Bacteroidota; class Bacteroidia; order Cytophagales; family Spirosomataceae; genus Emticicia; species Emticicia aquatilis. The sequence goes on along the minus strand of NZ_BMKK01000016.1, from coordinate 115,080 downwards.
TTAGCTTTCAATATATGAAACTATTCTTCTCCTTCATACGCAAAGAATTTTGGCACGTATTACGTGATACCAGAAGTTTAGTCATTTTGCTCGGAATGCCTGTAATGATGATGCTTTTGTTTGGTTTTGCCTTATCAAATGAGGTTAAAAATTCAAATATTGGCATTTTAGATTTATCGCATGATGAAAGTACGCAATTATTAACCAACCGTTTCGACCAAAGTAGGTACTTTTCTGTTACAAAAAATCTAACTCATGAAAGTCAAATTGAAGAAGCATTCCGAAAAAATGAGTTAAGAATGGTCGTGATTTTTCCTCCGAAATTTCGAGAGAGTTTGTTGCATACAAATCAAGCACAAATTCGATTAGTGGGCGATGCAACTGACCCAAATACTTCAAACATCATGATTAATTATGCTTCGGCGATTCTTCGAGATTATCAGAACGAGATCTTTGGCGAGCAGAAATTTCCCTATCAAATTAATGTAGAAAGTAGTATGCTTTATAACCCCAAGTTAAGTAGCAGTTTCAACTTTGTGCCAGGAGTAATGACTTTGATTTTGATGTTGTTGGGAGCCATGATGACCTCTGTTTCGATTGTAAAAGAGAAAGAAAAAGGCACGATGGAAATCTTATTGGTTTCGCCTATGAGGCCTCTGATGGTGGTTATTACGAAGGCCATTCCATATCTTTTATTGTGCTTTATTGATGTACTTTTGATTTTAGTTTTGGCTTACACCGTGCTTGACATGCCACTTCGAGGGAATATTCTTTTGCTTTTGGCCGAGAGTATCTTATTTATTTTCACAACGCTTTCATTGGGCTTATTAATCTCAAATTTAGTAGATAAGCAACAAACAGCCATGTTTATTTCTTTGGTAGGTCTCATGATGCCCGCATTGATTTTCAGTGGATTTATGTTTCCGCTCGAAAATATGCCGCTTCCAATGCAAATTATTAGTAATCTGATTCCTACAAAATGGTATTACAGCATTGTAAGCAGTATCATGGTGAAAGGCTTAGGAATTAAATTTATCTGGAAACAAACCTTGATTTTAGTTGCCATGACGGTTTTCTATCTTGCGGTAGCGATGAAGAAATTTAAAATTAGATTGGAATAAACTTGAGGCGAAAATTTGATTCAATTACGGTTAGACTTCTAAAGCTTGCAAAACTTCCAAAGTCTTGGAAAACTAATTCAACATTAACATGAGAAATCTTTCATTCATATTACAAAAAGAATTTCGGCAGATTTTTAGAGATAAAACCATTCTTCGGATGATGTTTATCATGCCCATTCTACAATTAATTATCATTCCATTGGCAGCCGACTATGAGATAAAACACTTATCCATTAGTGTCATTGACCAAGACCATTCGACTTATTCGAAGCGATTGACTTCAAAACTTACGTCTTCGGGTTATTTTCGATTGGTGCAATATGATAATTCGTATAGCAAAGCTCTTGAAAATGTAGGAAATGGTAAAACCGATTTGATTCTTACGATTCCTGCCCACTTTGAGCGTGATTTAATCAAAGAAAATAAAGCCACTTTAGCTTTGGCCGCTGATGCCGTAAGTAATACAAAAGCAGGTTTGGGGTCCTCTTTTGCTACTCAAATTATTAACGATTTTAATAATGAGATTAGAGAAGAATGGATACGCTTGCCGAGGTTCAATGATTTGCCACAAATTCAGATTACGAATGTCAACTGGTATAATCCGCACATTGATTATCACCTGTTTATGGTTCCGGGAATCTTGGCCATTTTAGTTACTATGGTTGGAAGTTTTTTGGCAAGTTTGAATATTGTTTCTGAGAAAGAAATCGGTACAATTGAGCAAATAAACGTAACGCCCATCAAAAAACATGAATTTATATTAGGAAAACTCATTCCGTTTTGGGTTTTAGGTATGATTAGCGTTACGATGGGTATGCTGGTAGCTTTTGCTATTTTCAGAATCATTCCACAAGGTTCATATTTGTTAATTTACTTGTTTTCGGGAGTGTATTTGTTGAGCGTGCTTGGTATCGGGCTATTACTCAGCACATTCTCAGATTCGCAGCAACAAGCTACACTTTTTGCCTTTTTCTTTATGATGGTATTTGTATTAATGAGTGGTTTATATACGCCCATTGATAGTATGCCAACTTGGGCAAAAGTAATAGCCTATTGCAATCCGCCAATGTATTTTGTTAAAGTTATCCGTTCGATATTTATCAAAGGAAGTGGCTTTACTGATATGCTACCAGAATTTGGTGCAATCGTAGTTTTCGCTATTTTCTTTAATCTTTTAGCAATTCTGAATTACCGCAAACGTAGTGCGTAAACTTATTTCAGCGTAAAACTATTCAAAAATGGCTCGATAAAAGGCTGATAAGCAGGGTATTTAGAGGTTTCGGCAGAGAACGTAACAATATAAACCTTGCTTGATTTGACGTAGTAATATTGTCGCCAAGTTTGTTTATGGGTGTCTTTTTCGCCTGAGTACGTTACTCTGATTACATTCGATTTTAGCTTCTTTTTCTCAATAACTTTGAAGTTTTTGACGACCTTTGGCAAATAGCCAATCGAATAAGTGGCATATTGGTCGGCAGTGTAGCTTGCTGAAGGTAGGGGATTGAAAGTAAGATTAATACTTTCAGTATAGCCATCAGGCCATGAAAGTGTATCGGCTGGAGATAAAATCGAACATTCATTAACTGCACAGCCCGCCTTTAATCGCCAAGAGCTTGGATAGTCGATTTTATAAGGTTTAAAGTCTAATACTTTTATGCTATCCGTTAGTGATGAAGCATTGGCCGTAAATCCAATGAAGATAAAGAGTGAAATGAAAAGTTTTTTCATGTTTTAGAAAATAATAAAATTAAATTTCAAGTGTCTTTCTTTTTTGGGCCACTGATTTTATAAATCAAATAACCAAAGCCTACCAAGAAATGTAAAATAATCACCGCTCCGACTATGTAATATGTTGTCATTTTTGAAAATTTATTTTTTCAAAAATAGCTACTCTTTTTGCTTTGAAATATGATTTACATCACCCAATAAATTGGGGGGATATTAAGGAAGGCTTCATTTTTAGCGAAGTCTTCCTTTCTCTAAAACGGATATCCAATAGCAAAATGAAACACGGGGAAATATTCATTATTTCTACCCAGTTTCAGATTATCGAGTACAAATCTTTCTCCAGTTGCTTTTGCAGGGTCAAAAACTTTCACTCCCCAGTCGAAACGAGCAACAAAATAATCTAAGTCAAGGCGAATACCCGCACCAGTACCAACCGCAAATTCTTTATAAAATCGTGTCCAATCAAAATTTGCTTGGTTATATTTTGTGTCAATCTGATACCATTTCCAGACATTTCCCGCATCAACGAAAAAGCCAGCATTCCAGTTACCAATGAATCTGAACATATATTTGCGGTATTCGATGCTCGTTTCGAGCAGAATATCACCTGGTTGTTGCGAGAAACGGTTATTGATTGTTGTCCCCAAAGCCGAACCAGGCCCGAGTGTACGTGGTCGCCAAGCTCGAATACTGTTAGGCCCACCAATAAAGAAATTTTTCTCAAACGGCATTGCTTGGTTTTGTCCGTAGGGGTGTGCAACGCCCAAATTGAGGCGGTACGCCCACGAGTCACGCTTATTGATAGGAATGTATTTTCTGAAATCTACATTTAGTTTAATAAACCTAAAATATGCCCGTTTTACTGTATCCAAGGGGAAAATTTGGTCAATAAAATTGATTTTATCTTTGTTCGGGAAAAAGTTTAAAGCCGTACCACCCGACTCAACAAAAAAGCGTAAGTATCTGGCTCGAATATTTTTACCTTGTTCTTGATTATTAAATACATAAGTTGCATTGATACTTGATACAAACTGAGGGTCGTAAAGTACTTTCAGATTTGGATTATCTAATAAAACCTGCTCAAAACTTTCACTTTTGTAAGGAGTATTTATTAAGTTAATATCGAACGGAGAAATCAAAACCGTTTCATATTTTGAGCGTTGCCATGAGTAATTACCTGTCAGACGAAATACTTGTCGTTCAAATAATCTTTGTTTGGAATTATTAAAACTGACCGCCAGCTGTGTACGTGGACTTTTCAGACTTAAAAGATTTGAAAATTTACTCAAAAATATAATTTTAGGAATATTTAATGCCAGATTTGCCCCCAGTTCTCGGCTTCTTTGAGTCGTGGAATCCAACCCTGGTTGTCCTTCGAGATTGGCTCGAATCCCAAGTTCGGTAGTTTCCAAGATACTCAATAAATTTCTGGCACGTAACGACACACTTGCCCCTCCTCCCAAAATATTATTGATATTGTTAAGGTCGAAATTATAGGCCGTCGTATATTTCGGATTGGTCGGAGCAATAATATCGGCTCTTAGTTTATTATCAGGCAATTGTGTGAATTTTACATTGGCAAAAGCAAATTGGTCGAGGCCATAAAGTTGACGATTAGTTTCGTTGACCAACGAGGCTTTAAACAACTGATTGGGACGAATCAGAATTTTCTTATCAAGAATTTTAGCTGGAAATTTCTTGCCAATAAAAGTGTATCGAATACTGTTGAGTTCGACATTGGTTGTATCAATCTTTTGAGAATTATCAGTCGAAGCATCGGCCGAAATAAAGTTGATAGATTCGAGCGTAAATTGGTCGTGTTGGTCTTTCTGAGCTGGATTACGAATATTTACCGCCAAATTTACTTTAAAACCACGCTTGATATAGTCGGTCGTGTCAATTTGAATACTGATATAGTTTTTTGAAACAAAATTAAAGTAACCATTATCTTTCAATAAGCTCTCGATTCGTAATTTTTCAGCATCAATATTATTAAAATCTACGTTGTCATTTCGCTGTAAAAGACTTTTTCGAGCATGAATTTTCAAGAGCGAATCAACCTTTCTGTCTTCAACAATATAGCTAATTGTATCGAGCAAATATGGCCTTTTTTCATCGACCAAGTACGTGATTTTGATGCGTTTATTCGTGTTTACCGAGTCGATTTGATATTTCACTTTGCTATCAAAAAAGCCCTTACTGTATAAATATTCGTTGATACTTTTGCTTGTTCTGTTGATAGCACTTTCGGTAATGATGGCAGGTGCTTCGCCAATATTTTTCATCCACCAGTTTTCTTTGGTGTCGAGTCTATCACGGTAAACACTTACTTTGCTTTGATATTTCTTTCTTTTTCTCTCAATCTTTGCGTCATAATTTACTGGATTTGGTAAGTTATTGAGTTTTGCTTGCCATTTTTCGAGCCTTTCAGTTATTTTAGTTTCATTATACATTGATTTGCCAAGATTGTAAAATGCAACATAAGGCGTTACAGGAAGGTATAAAATGCGTCGATTGGGTTTTTGAGTAGGCGGAATGAGTAATTCGAGTTCTTCGGTTGAAATTTCTTTATTACCTTTGAATTCAAAATTATTTAAGCGGTATTCGTCCCTTTCCAACTGAACGGTGCGAGTACACGAACTGATGATAGAAATCAACACGCAAGCGTAAGAAATGTTATAAAACAGGTTTTTATTAAATATCAGTCTGAGACGTGATACTATCTTTCGAATCATAATTGATTGATTATCAGTTTTTCTATCTAAAATTTTTAGTTATAAATCGTAAATCTTTGAATAGATGTTTTCAAAACAACAGCAAAAGTACGTTCAATCCTTACAAATAAAAAAATATCGACAAGAACATCAACGATTTTTGGTTGAAGGTGCAAAAAGCGTACAAGAATTATTGAAGTCTGATTTAGAAACAGAGTTGTTGTTGTGTACGCCCAAATTCTATGCTGAAAACGAAAAAATCTTAAAAAAAATATCTGTTGAACAGATTCCGCAGACAGAACTCGAAAAGCTCGGAACACTTCAAAGCAATGATGCGGCTTTAGCAGTGGTAAAAATGAGAGAAAATGTCCCTTTAATTGCTGATGCCGATGAGTTTGCTTTAGTTTTAGACGACATCCGTGACCCTGGAAACCTCGGCACGATTCTACGTATTGCCGATTGGTACGGCATCAAAAAGGTAATTTGCTCGGAAACAACCGTCGATTTTTATAACCCAAAAGTAGTTTCAGCTTCGATGGGTTCGTTTACAAGAATAAGAGTTTATTATTCTGAAATTTCAAAATATTTTGAAAATTTTGTAAAAATAATCAATTCTAATAATTCAAGTAAAAAAGTAATTATTGAAAATATTGATAAAAATAATAATATTGAAATTATTGGAACTTTTTTGGATTCTGAAAATGTTCATCATTTTGATTTCCCGAGTAGTGGTTATATAGTTTTAGGAAATGAATCGAATGGAATAGGAGAGGAGGTTGAAAAATTGATTACTAAAAAAATAACAATTCCGAGATTTGGAGAGGCCGAGTCTCTGAATGTGGGAATTGCTACGGCGGTGGTTTTGGATAATTTGCGAAGACGAGAATAAAAAAGTAATGCAGAGAACCGCAGTTTTCTGCATTACTTTTTCTTAAGTTTAGTTACAAGTACCAATTTCAGCTTTAAAAACAGCACCGACATTCACCGAAAATCCAGCTTCTAAATTTATACTTCTTCCAGCACTGAAAGCTGTATTTCCACCAGTTTGTATTTTGTTAGTTGCGGTAATTTTCTCTCCTGCTTTTTTATTAATAAGTGCAGAAATATCATCGCTTGGACTTTGTAGCGTCATATTTCTTGGGTTAACCTTGAATCCTGTGCTACTCAAATTGCTCATTTGTGAAGGTTTCGTGGCAAAAATCCTTGTTTTATACCCACTTCCCGCTGGAATATTTGCGGGAATTTGACAACTTACGATGCCCGCACTTGTACTTTCACCGATTTTGATAGGAGTTTCGAACGAGCCATTGGCATCTGAAAGCTGAATTTCAAATACATTTCCAGTTATAAAATTACCAGTAGTTGTAAAACTCACATCAAGCGAACTTCCTGCACAAAGTTCGATGAAACTATTTTGAGTCATCGTAATTGAAGTGCTATTACCAACAATGGTAAAATGAATGGTTTGTGGACCAAACATGATATTTCCTTGAGCGTATTCTTGAGAGTAACCTGTTACAGTAAGGGTGTATTCCCCGACTGGGAAGATTGGACCAAAAATATGGAACCATCTATTTTCAAAAGGAGAGTATGGATATATATTTTCGATAATATCTCGGTTATAGAGTGGCTCGGGGCCAGTCATTTGTATGCGTACACTGGGCGTGTTTACAGTATCGAGTTGACAGATTGGTGTTACAATAATACCTGTATTGATACTCATAGCATTAATTGTCATACCATCAGTTATTGGGAAAAAATATTCAAAATTATCACCTGCCTTTACGTAATCATATTTGAACATTTGTGTACATGGATTAACCACGACATTGCTGATGGCCGTAGCCGTACAGCCATTTGTACTTGTTACTGTGACCGTATAAATGCCTCTATCATCTAAATTTGCATTAAGTATCGAGACATTAGCATTGGTAGAGAGAAAATCATTAGGTCCACGCCACAAATAGGTAATTCCACCAGAGGCTGACAATTGTATTTTCTGTCCAATTTCGTAAGGGCCAGTATTGGTGGTACTTGCGGTTGGGTTTGTTAGAAATTGGACGTTAAGGATATTTCCTCTTGGACTAAGACCGCAAATATTTTCACAAACAGCAGTGTAAGTACCAGCAGTTGTGACATTTAGTGTAGACCCAGTACTGTTAGTGTTCCATCTAACTTGACCATTACAACCAGTTGCGATTAAAGTTTTGGAGGTTTCGTTACAGAGAATTGGTGAAGATAAAATGATATTTGGAGTTATTGGGCTTCGACCAGCCCTTATGACTATACTATTAGAGTTTTGACTTTCTCCACATATATTTGAACAAGTAGCAGTATATGTTCCACCATTATTGACTTCAAGATAAACGCTTGATTCTCCAGTATTCCATTTTATTTGACCATTACAGCCAGATGCACTAAGAGTTGCTCTTTCTCCATCACAAATGATTGTTTTATTTGAAGTAATTATTGGTGCGGAAGGAGAAAATCCTTTAGTGATTGTCACTACGTTACTTCCGAGACTTGTTCCACAGAAATTACTACAAGTCGCTGAAAATGTTCCTGTCGAATTTACTTGGATAAATGAGCCAGTAGCACCATTACTCCAATTGATAGAGCCACTACAACCAACTGCTGTTAATCGTGCTATCTCAGTGTTGCAAATTGAGGTTTTATCAGTAGTTATTATTGGAGCAGACGGAGTTAAGTTTTTGGTAATAATAATTTGATTAGATGCAGTACTTGTACCGCAACTATTTAAACAGACGGCTGTATATGTACCATTTGAAGAAACAATCAGACTTGTTCCTGTTGAGTTATTGTTCCATAGAATGCTACCGTTGCAACCCGTTGCTGTCAATGTGGCGGTTTCAGAATCGCAAATAGAAGTTTTATCTGTGGTAATACTGGGTTTGGTTGGTAGTGGATTGATAATAACATTAATAGAAGTAGTAGCAGAACAGGCAAAATTATTTGAAACTGTAACAGTATATGAACCCATGTAGTCTGATTTTGCGTTTACTCTATCTAATTTAAGAGTTTCAGAGGGGGCATAGTTAGTAGAAGTGAATCCATTTGGGCCAGTCCAAGAATACAATACACCTCCACTAACAGTAATACTTAGAGTTTGTTCTTCACAGACTGGACTGTTTGATGAGATTGTTGTAATAGGAGTTGCTTTTACTTCGTACACTAAGCTTGTTCGCTCAGACTCACACCCAGTATTATTATCTTTCTTACTTACATAGTAATTTGTCGTTCCAACAGCGTTTGTCGGTGGAGTGGGTGCTATACTACTACCTATTCCTCCAGTAGAATTATTTCCATACCATAATATAGTAAAATTACTTCCTTGTGCATTGGCAGTTAAAGATTGTGTAGGCGTATTTTGGCATATACTAAGAGGAGTTGTTAGTGGGGGAACTGGCTTTGAATTTATAGTTACAATTATTTCAGCTCTACTGGATTCACAACCAGTAAGGTTATTGATTTGACTTACATAATATTTTTTTATGTCTGCAATTGTTGGGTTTATTGTAGGAGCAGTCGTTGAACTAACACCACCAGTAGAACTATTGCCGTACCAAATTAGTGTATGATTTATTAAAGCTGTTGCTGTTAATGTCGTATTTGGACCTTCAGCACATAAGACTTTGTTTTCTATTATTGGCTGAATAGGATTAGGATTTACAATTACACTAACTGTTGATGTTACAGAACAATTATACTGATTGGTAATTCTCACTGTATATGTGCCTTGATTAGCAATTTGAGCATTTTGAATGACAGGATTTGCGAGTGTTGATGCAAATCCTTGTGGGCCTTGCCATGAGTAACTTGTTCCTCCAGTGGATGCTAAATTAATATTTTGTTCTGCACAGACTGGACTATTTGAAACACTATTTGGAAGTGGGTAAGAAGCAATTTCAACAGTTTGTGAGGTTTTTGTACTAACACAATTTGGTGCCCCCCCCGATTCACAAGTTACGAAATAGGTAGTCGAAGCAGATAAATTTGGCGTTGTGAAAGTTCCAGAACCCAAGATGGTGGTTGAAGTACTTGATTCATACCATTTAGCCGTACCAGTTGAGCAAGAAGCTGTTAGTGAAGCGGTTGAGCCACTACAAATGGTTTGTCCCGCTACCATTGGTGGGTTAGGTAAGTCATTAACGGTAACATTTTGCGAAGTTCTTGCACTCACACAGTTCGGCGACCCACCTGATTCACAAGTTACGAAATAGGTAGTCGAAGCAGATAAATTTGGCGTTGTGAAAGTTCCAGCACCCAAAACGGTTGTTGAAGTACTCGACTCATACCATTTAGCCGTACCAGTTGAGCAAGAAGCTGTTAGTGAAGCGGTTGAGCCACTACAAATGGTTTGTCCCGCCGCCATTGGTGGGTTAGGTAAGTCATTTACGGTAACATTTTGCGAAGTTCTTGCACTCACACAATTGGGTATTCCCCCCGATTCACAAGCCACGAAATAGGTAGTCGAAGCAGATAAATTTGGCGTTGTGAAAGTTCCAGAACCCAAGATGGTGGTTGAAGTACTTGATTCATACCATTTAGCCGTACCAGTTGAGCAAGAAGCTGTTAGTGAAGCGGTTGAGCCACTACAAATGGTTTGTCCCGCTACCGTTGGTGGGTTAGGTAAGTTATTAACGGTAACATTTTGCGAAGTTCTTGCACTCACACAGTTCGGCGACCCACCTGATTCACAAGCTATGAAATAAGTAATCGAAGCAGATAAATTCGGAGTTGTGAAAGAACCGCTACCTAAGACGGTTGTGGAAGTATTCGATTCATACCATTTAGCCGTTCCAGTTGCACAAGAAGCTGTTAGTGAAGCGGTTGAGCCACTACAAATGGTTTGTCCCGCCGCCACTGGTGGGTTAGGTAAGTCATTTACGGTAACGGTTTGCGAGGTTCTTGTACTCACACAATTGGGTGTTCCCCCCGATTCACAAGCTACGAAATAGGTAGTTGGAGTAGTTAAATTTGGCGTTGTGAAAGTTCCAGCACCCAAAACGGTTGTTGAAGTACTCGATTCATACCATTTAGCTGTACCAGTTGAGCAAGAAGCTGTTAGTGAAGCAGTTGAGCCACTACAACTGGTTTGTCCCGCCGCCACTGGTGGGTTAGGTAAGTCATTAACGGTAACGGTTTGCGAGGTTCTTGTACTCACACAATTGGGTATTCCCCCCGATTCACAAGCCACGAAATAGGTAGTAGGAGTAGTTAAATTTGGCGTTGTGAAAGAACCGCTACCTAAGACGGTTGTAGAAGTATTCGATTCATACCATTTAGCCGTTCCAGTTGCACAAGAAGCTGTTAGTGAAGCGGTTGAGCCACTACAAATGGTTTGTCCCGCTACCGTTGGTGGATTTGGGATTTCAATGACTGTTATTGTTTGTTCAACTCTATTACTTACGCATGTTTCAGATATTTCACAAGATACACTGTAAGTTTTATTCGGAGAACTTACATTATTAACCACTAAACTTCCACTACCTAAAGGCGTAGAGGAAGTTACAGATTCATACCAATATGCCGTACCTGTTGCACATGTTGCTGCTAAGGTTACATTAGTTCCAGTACAGGCTATTACATTGCTTGCAGTTGGTACATCGGGTGTTACACAAGCAGGAGCTTCAATATTTAGTAGATAGTCATGCACTTCACCACCACAATACATACCACAAGCATTGTCTGGGTCTATGTTACAACCATCACCCAAATCATTCGCAGCCACTACTAAAACTCTAAATTTCAAATCTGTACCTGTAAGTGCATCAGTAGGAATCGTTATACTACCCGAAGCACTTTCGGGTGGGCCATAACCAGGTTTATAGATTTCAGTAGAGTTATTATAGTATAATCTTTCTCCTGTATCTGCAAAATCACCGTCATTATTTTTGTCGAGCCAAATTGAGAAAAAAGCACTTGTATTATCAGAGCCAGCAGAGCTATAAACTGTTAAATCGAAATTATAACTATTTCCTGCTGTAACATTTATTGCTGTACTACTTGATGGGCTTAAACAACCTGTTTCTAAATCATTTATTAAAGTTGTTACGGGAGAAACCGATGAAAGTGAAAAAGAATGAAGCGAAATCGAGCATCCATTTAAAAATATAAGTGGACATATCGGTACTGGTGAGACATTTAATGTATAATCATGTATTTCTCCACCGCAATAAGTACCGCAAGCATCTGATGGGTCTGTATTGCAACCGATTCCTAAGTCATTAGCGGCTACTACTAATACCCTAAATTTTAAATCAACTCCAGTAGTGGCATCTGCAGGAATGGTAATTACGTCAGATGCAAATTCATCAGGTCCAAAGCCAGGTTTAAATATTTCAATACTATTGTTGTAATAGAGTCTTTCGCCTGTATCAGCAAAATCACCATCGTTGTTTTTATCCAACCAAATAGAAAAGAAAGCACTTGTATTATCTGACCCTGCACTACTAAAAACACTTAAATCGAAATTATAGGTATAACCTGCAGTTACGTTAATAACACTACTGGTACTTGGCCCAAAACATTGGGTGTCGGTATCTTCAATCAGAATAGTGGAAGTAGGGCTATAGCGTAAACCAAAACTATGTAGTGCAATCGAACACTCATCATTGAAAGTTGGCGTACACTGCCCAAATGAATGTTGTAAACCCAAAATTGTGATGAGTACAGTGATGATGTGAATTGTAGTATATTTTTTTTTCATGGCTTTTAAGTAAGGGAAAAGATTGTGAATACTTGGCCTTGTGGTAAAATAATTTCTTTTGATGCGTAATTGTCTAAAAACTTGCTCTTACCTTATACACTTTAGTTGATTTTTAGCCATTATTGACTTCGAAAGCTTGTTGTAGAAAAGATAGTTTATCAAAATTATGCCGATAAAATACTATTGGCAAGAAAAGGGGAAATTACTTGCTCGTTTTTTTAGGCAATGAAATAAAGAGTCAATTTTTGAGGTTTTTCGGCAGTTGTCTGAAACATATATTTCAGATGTGAATGCACTTGTTTAATTATTACTAAGTAATTTCATTATATTTGGTTTCAAAAAATCAACTCTCAACCTTATACATCGAATGAAAAAAATAGTATTATTTGCTTGTGCTGTTCTGACGTTTTTTGTCACAAAAGCTCAAACCCAGCTTACTTCTTCTGTTTCATCAAAACCTCTCACGGTTGCATCCAGTCCCGAATCAGTTGGAATTTCTTCCGAAAGGCTTAAACGTATCGACAACGCTTTAAACCAACTTGTGGAGCAGAATAAATTACCAGGAATGGTAGCTTTGTTTACTAAAAATGGACAAATTGTTTATCAAAAAGCTTTTGGCTACTCTGATTTTCAGACCAAAAAGCCCATGAAAACTGACGATATTTTCAGAATAGCCTCAATGACCAAAGCTATTACCTCAACAGCCGTCATGATGCTTTATGAAGAAGGGAAATTTTCACTCGATGACCCCATTTCGAAGTTTATTTCCGAGTTCAAAAATCCTCGTGTATTGAAATCGTTCAAATTTGCCGATACTACTTATACGAGCGAGCCAGCAAAGTCAGAAATTACGATTCGTCATTTACTTACCCATACTTCTGGGCTGGGCTATGGCGTAATTGATGGCGATGAAAGTTTTAAGATGATGTATAAAAAAGCTGGGATTGTTGATTTGTTCACAACTAATCCTGTCAAGATTGGAGAAAATATCAAAAAATTGGCAAAACTTCCGTTGCATCATAACCCTGGCGAGAAGTTTACTTATAGTGAAGGACTTGATGTTTTAGGCTATTTCATTGAAATTGTTTCGGGACAGCCCTTTGATGAGTATTTGAAACAACACCTTTTCGAGCCACTCGGAATGCAGGATACTTATTTTTATATACCAGATGCAAAAAAAGACCGTTTGGTGTATATCCATAAACCCGATAGTGCCAAAACTTGGGTGCGTTATCCTGTTACGTTTTATGACCCAAATTATCCAATTTCGGGTGCTAAAATCTTCTTTTCGGGTGGAGCTGGGTTATCATCAACCGCTAAAGACTATGCTACTTTTCTCCAAATGTTGCTCAATGGCGGCACAATGAATGGTAAACGTTTCCTAAGCCGAACAACCGTAGAATTATTGACGGCTACCAATCAAACTGGCGAACTTTATGGTGGCCCAAAAGGTGAGAGTTTCTTTAGTTTGGGTTTTAGTGTTATTAGTCCAGTTGGGCAATTAAAAGGTAATGGAAGTGCAGGAAGATTTAACTGGGGAGGGTATTTTAATACCAATTATTGGGCAGACCCAAAAGAAAAAATCATCATGGTATTAATGAAGCAAACCCAAGCAGCAGCCGATGGTGGCTCTGAAGCCCTCTTTACTCGCATGATTTATCAATCAATTGATGATTAATCTCAGGATTTTAGCTTGTATTTATCTACACAACTTCCTTTTTGGTCGTTTATAGACAGATTTGAACTAAACTTTACTTAGTTTAAATCTGTCTAAATATCGTTAATAAAAAATCAAGGACGATATTGTCTTTAAACACCAAATCATATATGAAAAAGCTGCTACTTCAAACCTTCTTACTTATCTTTTCATTTATCGCTACTTTTGCTCAGACTGCTGAGCTTACTGGGGTCGTGCAAGACGCCCAAAGCAATGTTGGAATCTCAGGAGCGAGTGTATTATTGATAAATGCAAGAGATTCTACTCAAAGAAAAGGAATCTTAGCCGATGTTGATGGTAACTTTAAACTTACAAACGTAAAGTCGGGTAATTATCGTCTCAGGGTATCATCGATTGGCTACACAAATTTTGAAACAAGAGTTGCGGTCGGAAATTCTCCAAAAAATCTTGGAATTTTAAGACTAACCGAAAATGCCAACCAACTCGGCGAAGTTACGGTTCGTGAAAAACAAGTGCGTGTCGAGCAGAAAGGCGATACGATACAATATAATGCAGGGGCATTTAAGACAAATCCTGATGCTACGGTCGAAGACTTAGTAAAGAAAATGCCAGGCGTAACTATTGAAAACGGTGTTGTAAAAGCACAAGGCGAAGAAGTCAAAAAAGTGACTGTTGATGGCCAAGAATTCTTCGGCGATGATGCCGCATTGGCTCTAAAAAATCTACCTGCCGAAATTGTTGATAAAGTACAAGTCTTTGACCGCTTGAGCGAACAGTCTCAATTTACTGGCTTTGATGATGGCAATGCAGTAAAAACTATCAATATCACTACTCGACAAAATAAAAATAACGGTCAATTCGGAAAAGTATATGCAGGTGTTGGCGACGACCAACGTTATCAGTCTGGCGTGAGTGTTAATTTCTTCAAGAAAGACCAACGTCTAACAATTATTGGATTATCAAATAATATTAATCAACAAAACTTTTCGAATCAAGATATTCTTGGCGTACTTGGTAGCTCAGGTGGAGGCGGAGGTATGCAATTTGGCGGTGGCGGCGGAGGTGGTCGTCCACAAGGTGGTGGCGGTGGAGGAGGACCTCGTGGAGGCGGTGGTGGCGGAGGCGGTTTTGGTGGGGGCGGAGATGCCAGTAATTTTATGGTTGGTCAACAACCAGGCATTGCCAAAACGACTTCAATTGGCTTAAATTATAGCGATAATCTGGGCAAAAAAGTAAAACTCAGTACCAGTTATTTTTTCAATGCTGCTAATAATGGTAATCAAAGCATTACGTCTCGTGAGTATTTGGGTACAGTGCCACAAATGTATAACGATACCAGCACAACCCAAAATAAAAACTTGAATCACCGAGCCAACATTCGTTTAGAATACACGATTGATAAAAACAATTCAATCATTTTTACCCCTCGAATCAGCTGGCAAAATAATGATGCCTTATCGGGACTCACAAGCCAGACTTATTTAAGAACGCAACCGATAAATACGAACCTTACAAGCAGGAATTCTTCAAATAATGGGTTCAATTTTTCGGGAGAAGTATTGTTTCGTCACCGTTTTGCTAAAAATGGTAGAACTTTCTCGATAAATCTTGGTAATAATACGAGCGACCAAACTGGCTTGACTTCTCAATATTCTATTAGCCGATATTTCACGCCTAAAGACACCACACAGATTGTAAATCAACAAACACAGTCGCAGACAAATAGTAACCGTACATCATTGGGGCTGACTTACACAGAACCAGTTGGCAAGACTGGACAAATACAGCTCGACCACAACGTGAGTTATACACTCAGCATCTCTGACCGTGAAGTAAATGCCTATGATGAGAAACTATTGACCTACACAGTTTTGAAACCTTCATTAAGCAGTGTTTTTGATAATTCATATCTGACCAATCGTACGGGTGTAAGCTATCGTTTACGTGGAAAACAAGGAATGTTTACGATGGGAGCAACTTACCAAAACGCTCAACTCGCCAGCGAGCAGACATATCCGATTGCTCAAGACGTAAAATATTCATTCAATAGTATTTTACCCAATGCGATGTTTAATTACCGATTTGAAAATAAGGCCAACCTTCGCATATTTTACAGAACCAATACCAATGCTCCGTCGGTCAATCAGTTGCAAGGGGTGATTAATAATAGTAACCCAACCCAACTTTCGACTGGAAATCCGAATTTGAAGCAAGATTATAGCCACTCTTTATCACTTCGTTATGGCCTTACAAATGCCAAAACTGCCCAAAATGTCATGATGTTTTTGAACTTAGGCTATTCAAATAACGCCATTGTTCAATCGACATTCATTGCTGATAAAGATTATGAATTGGCCAAAGGTATCACCTTGTTCAAAGGCTCACAACTCACAAAACCAGTCAATCTCGATGGTTTGTTCAATGCTCGTGCATTTATCAGTTATGGTATTCCGATTTCAAAAATTAAATCAAACCTTAATTTTAATGCTGGCTTAAATTATGCCCAAAATCCAAATCTTATTAATGATATTAAGAGTTTCACAAATACCTATGGTATCAATGGAGGTTTAGTTTTGAG
The DNA here is from genome assembly GCF_014644295.1 of Emticicia aquatilis. Taxonomy (GTDB): domain Bacteria; phylum Bacteroidota; class Bacteroidia; order Cytophagales; family Spirosomataceae; genus Emticicia; species Emticicia aquatilis. Next base: position 98,531 of record NZ_BMKK01000016.1, on the reverse strand, counting down.
TAGTAATGTGAGCGAAAAAATTGACTTTACCGTTTCATATTCTCCTACATACAGCCTTGTGCGTAATAGTGTTCAGACTACGCTCAATACCAATTATCTATTCCAGAATACTTCAGTAAAAGTCAATTGGCTTTTCGGAAAAGGATTTCTATTACAGTCAGAAGTGCTTAATCAAGCTTATTCTGGTTTAGGGTCGGGCTTTAACCAAAACTTTACTTTGTGGAATGCAGGTTTTGGCTATAAATTCTTGAAAAAACAAGCTGGAGAGCTACGTCTGAATGTGTTTGATTTACTGAAACAAAATAATAGCATTGCTCGAAATGTCTCTACGGCTTATATCGAAGATGCTCGTAATCAAGTACTTACACGTTATTTTATGCTTACGTTTACCTATAATCTACGTAATTTTAGATTATAAGTCTATCATATTTCTCAATGTTTTAAGAAGTTTCATCGAGATTTTCTCGGTGAAACTTCTTGTTTTAAAAGCAGTATAGCACAGGCTTGTTCGTATCAGATAAATTTGTATTTTTACAGCACCATTTTCATATATCAAAACAAGAAACAAAGCTCCAAACCAATCTACATGAAAGTCTGTGCCGTTTTCGATATTGGTAAAACCAATAAAAAATTACTTCTTTTTGACGAAGATTATCAAATAGTAAAGGAAGAACAATCGCAATTTGAAGAAATTTTAGACGATGATGGCTTTCCATGTGACGACTTGATTCAGCTTAGTTCTTGGCTCAAATCTACGTTTGAACGTATCAAGCAAAATCCTGATTATGAAATAGTTGGACTTAATTTTTCGGCCTATGGTGCAAGCTTTGTTCACCTTAATTCAGAAGGTAAGCCACTCACACCACTATATAATTACCTCAAAGGTTTTACTCGTCAAATGAGTAAAGAGTTTGCCGAAAAATATTCTTCTAATGTTTATACCGAAACTGCTTCTCCCGAACTCGGAATGCTTAACTCTGGATTACAGTTGTATTGGTTGAAACAAACCAAACCAAGTATATTTCATCAAATCAAGTATTCGTTGCATTTGCCCCAATATTGCAGTTTTTTGTTTTCAAATAAGCCAGTTTCTGAAATCACAAGTGTTGGCTGTCATACCGCACTCTGGGACTTCCAGAAAAATGATTACCATGCGTGGGTCGAAGCCGAACATCTACATTCGGTTAAACAAAAACCTTTACTTTCGGATAATGTATCGAGTACGGCCGACGGCATTGCAATCGGAATAGGTATCCATGATAGTTCATCGGCACTCGTTCCTTATTTGAAATCTTTCGATGAAAAGTTTATTTTGCTTTCAACGGGTACTTGGGCTATTAGTATCAACCCGTTTAATGACGAACCATTGACTGATAACGAGTTACAAAAGGACTGTTTGTGTTTTCTGAACTATGGCGGACACCCCGTAAAAGCTTCGAGGCTTTTTGCGGGTAATGAACACGAACGTCAGACAAAGCATTTGGCCGAATATTTTGGGAAAGAAGTTGATTACTACAAACAAGTAAAGTATGACCAAGATATGATTTGGTTTTTACGTAATAAATTCAAACAAGCAACTCCCGATACAGCCGATGTTGGCTTATTGAAAGATTGTCCGTTTGTAGAACGAAACCTCAATTTGTTTAAGACTTACGAAGAAGCCTATCATCAATTTATGCTTGATTTGGTTGCTCAGCAAGTTGCATCGCTCAATTTGGTAATGGGTTGGAGCAAACCAAAACAGATTTTTGTTGATGGTGGATTCTCAAAAAATGATATTTATATGAGTCTTTTGGCCGAAACCTATTTCAATAAGCAAGTTTTTGCGTCCGAAATAGCCCAAGCCTCAGCGTTGGGAGCTGCACTTGTGATTCATGAGCATTGGAATTCTAAGCCTGTTCCGCAGCAATTAATTGCCTTAAAAAGGTATTTTTGATAATATTTTATACAGAAGCCAAAAAGCTGTGTTCTTGAACACAGCTTTTTTTGTGCGTTTCAGTTAGCACATTACTGAACTTTATTTGCTGAAAGAATCTTTAGTAATAAGCAGTCCACAGTCAATGGTCGGCTGTCAACAGTAGTATAAAGTATTCATTATTAGTGTTTTACATAAAATAAGATTCCTAAATTCATGCAAGAAAAGAAAAAAATATTGGCAATTTCGGGCAGCACAAGAAATGGTTCTACAAATCATAAAATCTTGAAACTGATTGCCGAATTAGTCAGCGATAACTTTGAATTAACTTTGTTTGATGGCTTAGCGACACTGCCACATTTCAATCCTGACTTAGATAACGTTGATTCTTTACCTAAAGAAGTAGAAGCCTTCAGAAGCCAAGTTTCAGAACCAGATGGTATTATTATTTGTACTCCCGAATACATCTTTAGTTTGCCGGGTAGCCTAAAAAATGCTTTTGAGTGGTGTGTCTCGACAACCATTTTTTCTGATAAAAAAGTAGCTCTTATTACTGCATCAGCATCAGGTCAGAAAGGTCATGAAGAATTGAATTTAATCATGAAAACACTCGGTGCGGTTTTTAATGATGAAACCTCTATTTTGATTAGTGGCGTAAGAGGAAAAATTGATGTTGATGGTAAAATTATCCATGAAGAGACATTGGAGAAAGTCACGAATTTAGTTAAAAAACTACTGGAAGATTTGGCAGTTGGTGGTAGCTAAAGCATATTTTTATGAGAATAACTTAGCCTGATATACGTTTGTTGGTTGCCTATTAAGTTATTTTTAAATACTTGATTACCAAATAATTATAAAAACTAAAAAGACATTTGCAATGAATGTCTTTTTTTTTATATTTGTTCTACCGTAACCCTTAAAATATATACTTAAATTTTGAAAACGCTCAGTTTTGTTAACAACAAAGGTGGCGTCGGAAAAACAACTTCTGCTCAGAATGTTGGCGTAGCCCTTCATCGTTTTGCCAAAAGCAAAGTGTTGTTTATCGACCTTGACGCCCAAGCAAGTCTCACTCGCTGTTTTGGTTATCATAATTTACATTTCTTCAATGCCGATAGTGGCAGTTTTATTTTAAACGATAAAACATTTGATGAAGTAGTAATTTCGACAGATGTCGGTGATTTGCTACCCGCCTCAATGGGCTTTTTAGCCGCCGAAGAAAGAATCAGAGCCAGTGCTGTTTTTCCCTTCAACCTCAAAATAGCCCTTGATAAAATCAAACACCGCTACGATTTTATCATCATTGATTGCCCCCCAAGTTTATCCACCTCCGCCCGAATCGCCTTAGTTGCCTCCGACCTATATTTTGTTCCACTTCAAGCCGAATATCTGAGCTACGAAGGACTCCGAAATTTTTTAGCCTTTGCCAACCAGCTTTCTATGATTTGTCCGCATCTCCAGCTCGGTGGGGTATTTGCAACCCGATATAACCCAAAATTGAAACGTCGATTGAGTATTGATTTAGTGAAATCAACAAAAAAACAGCTCAATGAACAATTTTTAGATACATATATTCGTGATAATATAGCCATCCCCGAAGCCCAAGCCAGTGGTAAGGACATCTTCTTGTATGACCCCGAATCAAATGGGGCGATTGATTATTATAAACTCACTCGTGAATTGATAAATAAACGCTTTACCAAAAATTTGATGGAGCAATTAATGAGAGCATAATTAGAAATCATATAAATTATCTAAGAAATATTACTTTTTTTATAAAAAATTGTAAAAATAAATTGTTTTTGAGTAGATTTGTTTTTACCTAAACCTATAACCACTAAATGCAACCCGCCAAGTACGCTAAAGTAAAGTTTCTGAATAGAGACAAGTCATTGTTTTTTTCAGCACTACGTGAAAACATTGATTGTTATTTTGAAACTAACTGCATTGAAAAAACAGGCGGCTCAAGATTACTCTTCAAAGCAGTTTTCATGTTGAGTCTTTATCTGATTCCCTTCGCCCTTATTCTGACTGGTCAATTCTCAAATCTTCAAATGCTTGTCCTCACAATTTTGATGGGCTTGGGTGTTGCTGGAGTTGGAATGTCGGTTATGCACGATGCTATTCACGGCTCTTTTTCTTCTTCTTCCAAAGTGAATAAGTTTTTTGGAGCATCAATTTATTTGCTTGGAGGCAATGTTTATAATTGGGATGTACAGCATAATAAACTTCATCATACATATACTAACTTACATGACATCGACGAAGACATTACGGGCAAGTTTATGTTGCGTCTATCATGTGGTGATAAGTTGAAAGCTGTCCATCGTTTTCAGCATATTTATGCCTTCTTTTTGTACAGCCTCATGACCATTTCGTTTTTGTGGAAAGACTTCAAAGAGATTTCTTTATATAATAAAATGGCCAAAACTGGTTTGGTGAAACCATTCCCGAAGAAAGAACTATTTACTTTAATTGTGAGTAAAATAGCTTACGCCTTATTCATTTTCGCTTTACCAATGCTTGTACTTGATATTTCCTTCGGGCAATGGTTTATTGGATTTATGGCCATGCACTGCACAGCAGGTATTATTCTAAGTACAGTTTTTCAGTTGGCACACGTTGTGGAAGGTGCAGCTCAACCTGCTGTTGATGATAGAGGAAATATCGAAAATGCTTGGGCAATACATCAGCTTAATACAACTGCTAATTTTGCAGGTAGTAATAAAGCTATATCATGGTATATTGGTGGGCTTGACTATCAAGTTGAGCATCATTTGTTTCCGAATATCTCGCATGTTCATTATCCTGCCATTGCATCAATCGTAAAAGCTACTGCCGAGGATTTTGGAATTGTTTATAACAACAAACACTCTTTTACTAAAGGCTTACAGTCGCATATCAGAATGCTACATAACTTAGGTCATGGCGTAATTTAGTAGAGATGGGTAAAGAAAGTTTGATAAATTTCATTCAGCAAATCCTACCGATGCCTGCCGAAAAAGCAGCCTTGATTTCGACTTTTTTTACGCCTAAATCTTATTACAAGAATGATTTTTTGTTGAAAGAAGGCAAAATATGCACAGAATCTCATTTTGTAGAATCTGGTTTTTTGCGTTCGTATGTAGTTGACATTGAAGGCAATGAGGTTACTACTGATTTTTATGGTAGTAATATATTTGCCAATGATTTCTTATCGTTTTTTAAAAGAATTCCCTCCAATGAAAATATACAAGTATTGGCAGATTGCCAGACTTGGGTTATTAACTACGAAGATTTACAGACCTGTTTTCATACAATTCCTGAATTTAGAGAATTCGGTCGGATGATGCTTATCAATAATTATTCGAGACTGAAAGAACGAATGCTCGGCATGATTCAACTTACTGCCGAGCAACGCTACGAGAAATTGATAGCTTCGCATACTGAAGTTTTTCAGAATGCTCCACTCAAATATATTGCCTCTTATTTAGGTATTACTGATACCTCACTCAGTAGAATTCGTAAAGAAATTGCACGTGGTAAATGAGATAGTTATTGGTTATCTGTTAATTGTTACTGGTTTTTGCTTACTATAAAATGTTTAAAGTATTGATAATCATAAGATTAGTTAGTATTTTTAACCAATTACAAGTACACAGATAACCAGTAACTATTTCCTAATCACAATAATGTACTTGGGTCGAGTAAGTTATTTTTGATTGAAAAAACCACCAATCCTGCAGTGTTTCGCATGCCAGTTTTTTCAAGTAAATTATTGCGATGCCCATCGACAGTACGAACACTAATAAAGAGTTTATTGGCAATTTCTTGAGCTGTATGTTGCTTACAAATCAAATCAAGTACGTCAAGCTCTCGTTGGGTTAGGGTAGAAGGAATATCATCTTGAATCAACAAACGGGGTTTTTTGCCAGTAAGCCTGTTTTTCATGGCGGCCAAAAATGCTTCATTGAAATAAAAGTCTTTTTCAATAACTGCCCAAATGGCTTTTTCTACTTCGGCGGGTTCAACGTTTTTAAATAGATAAGCATTTACACCCAATTCCATAAGGTGAGTAACGAAACGGTCTTCACTATACACCGATAATATAATGATTTTTATATCGGGAAATTTCTGATGAAGAATCTTGGTTGTATCAACTCCGTTGAGTTCGGGCATTGAAAGGTCAAGAAGGACGATGTCTGGCTTAATTTCGGCTGCTTCAATAGCCTCTATGAGAGCTTTTCCATTATCAACTTCAAGAATAATCTTTATATTTTCAAATGAGTTAACGATTGAAATCATACCTTTGCGAAACAACACTTGGTCGTCGGCAATGGCTACGTTTATGGTTTTCATGGTTATTGGAAATGGTTTTGAATCTGTAAACTGTGATATAACATACTAATAATAGGCTTGTTAGATGTATAAAGTTTTTAGTTCAAAGGGATGCTTACGATGAGCTTTAGCCCTTCATTGGGTTTTGTTTCAAATTTTGTTGTGCCGTTTATCATTTTAGTTCGAGTTTCGATATTTTTTAAGCCTAAACTGCGTTTTTGATAGGCTTCAGCAAAGTCAAAACCTTTACCATTATCTTTGTATTCTATTTCGAGGCCATTATTCTCGGTCTTTAATGTAAGTAATACAGTTCCTGCTTCTGAGTGTTTAACTGCATTATTGAGTAATTCTTGAATGAGTCGATATACAACTAAGCTTACTTTAGTGTCGATTTGTGGTAGATTTTCGGCTTTCAGATAAATATTAATATCCGAAAGTTCCATGGTTTTTTCGCACAGACCCTCTACAGCATACGGCAGCCCGAATTCTTCCAATCCTTGAGGTAGTAAATCGTTAGATATACGTCTTACATTATCAATCGTATTGTCGATTAAGGTTTTAGATTTTGTACTAATGCTTTCAATAAGGCTATTTTCAGTTGGGGCTTGTTGCATTTGTCCAACCAGTAATCTCAGTGCCGATAGTGATGCCCCGACTTCATCGTGGAGGTCACGGGCAAGCCTTTTTCGTTCCGTTTCGATAGCTTCGAGTGTCCCGTGATAAAGTTCACGTTGGTGTTTTGCTTCGGCCTCTTTAAAGGCAAGGTCTTGTCTAATGATTCGGCGTTGATACAACAAGATAAACCCTACAACCCCCGATGCCAAAAGCATCATGGCTATAGTGCCTCCAAATAATAAAACGTACAAATCTACCGACGATGACTGTGCCATAGTCCAATTCCTAAAAATAAGTGTAAGATTAACATCAAAAAGGCGTGCATACCCCATGCAAGCGATAGCAAATAATTGTCTTTCATAATGAAATTACTCAGAATAAAGACGAAAAGACTACCTGCAAAGTAAAACAAAAAACCCGAGTTAATCCAAAAAATTGGTTGTTTTGTTGGTTCACGAGTATCTAATTCTATCAACATTTTGTAAAAGCACAATAAGGATAGGAAAATGACGATAATGCCCTCTAAACCGCTGGCATAAGTATTAAAATTGAAGATACCTTGAACATAAAAAGCATTGATTAGTGCTAATAAAATAAAACCAATAATGATATAAGGTAAGATTTTTCGATTGAAAAAATTACCGAAAAATTGATGATAGAATAATCCAATAAACAGAAACTCTAAAATAGTATAAAGATGTAAGCCTGGTAGGGTATTAAGTTTTGGGTAGTAGTAAGAAAGTGAGCGAGTTGAAATCTCAGAGAAAGCTCCTAAAAGGAGAAAATACCAAATAAATTTTAACTCATTTGTTAAATATTTATATCTGATAAGGGCAATAGTTATAGAAAAAATTAGTACATATTGTACATAATCCAACAGCCATATTAAAATTGAATTTACCATCTGAATGAATAGGTATAAAGCAAGTGAAGGGAGATACCCCAACACTTGCTTATTTTAAGATTGAGTGGATTTATTACTCGCCCGGATATGGTGGAACTGGATGACTGTAATCATAAATCTCATCTCCTTCCCCTAAGAGCTTAATTTTTTGAGGATTCTCTTCGTCGATTACTAAAGTAGCATTCGACATCATCACACAGCCATAAAGTCTTCCTTTTTCACCAATATGGTCTAAATATTTCATGCCTAAAGTAAACTTGATGTATTCTTTGTCAGGATTCTTGTCTAATACTATTTGTATTTCATCACGATGGAAGTAAAAAGCTGTAAAGTCTTCTGGCTTGAAATGTTTATTGTATAAATAATTTTCTGCATAATTTTTTGCCAATTCTGGGTCTATTGGCTCATCGTAAATAGGGGGCTTTTGCTGTGACATAGTATGTAAATTTTTTATTAGAGTGAAACAATACAAATATAGAATTTTTTGGTAGTGCTACAATACGTAAAAATACCTGTTTTGTCAAATAGGCGTTTATACCCTTATTCGTAGGATTGATTATCAATTACTTTGTAATAATAAAGATTTAGTAGTTCAAATTTGAAATATCGAAATTGTTTAATTTAGCCTTGTTTTAATTTCTTCAATACCTAACACTATTATATCATGAAAACATACCCTTATAAAAATCTCGTCTTTAAAGGTGGTGGCGTAAAAGGAATTGCTTATGTAGGAGCATTGAAGGCCCTCGAAGAGGCAAATGTTATTTCTCAAATTACTCGTTTTGCAGGAACATCGGCAGGGGCAATTACGGCGGCATTAGCAGCTTGTCGGATTAGTTCGGATGCTCTAAAAACTTTTCTAAGTACAACCAACTACAATGATTTTAAAGATAAAGGAGGCGTTTTCAATTTCTTAAATGACCTTGCCAACCATTTTGGGCCTTACGAAGGAGATTATTTTTTAGATGATTGGTTTAAGGTTTTTCTTACAAAGCAGGGAATCGACCCAAATATCACTTTTAAAGGTGTAAATGATAAATTTGGGACAACCTTAAAGGTGTTTTCAACTGATTTGAATTTACAACAGATTCAAGTTTTTTCAGTAAAAACTACTCCCGATGTAAAAATTGCCGAAGCAGTACGTGCTTCGATGTCGATTCCGATGTTTTTTAGAGCTTGGAAGTTTCCTGACGGAAATCCCAATAATCACATCTATGTCGATGGGGGGGTAATGTATAATTATCCAATTGATACTTTCGATTCGGTAGATTCCCCTGATGCAACGCTTGGTTTTTTCTTGACTGATTTGAACCCTAATGATGATAAACCCAATGACTTAACATTTGGTATTTCTCATCTTGAATTATACATTAAGTCAGTTTTTGAGTCATTGATGAACTCGCAAAATGTGATGGTAAACGAAAATAAATTTGAAGAATCTCGAACCATCAAAATTGATGATTTAGGTATTGCGGCAACTGATTTTGATATTACTCAAGCCCAAGCACAACAGCTATATGATTCTGGATTGAAAGCCACTCAAGTTTTTTTGAATAAAGTAAGTTAAAATGTTTTGGAGTTTATATACTAAAAAGGCCACTTTTGATGATAAGAGTGGCCTTTTTTTGATATTTATGTAAAATTAATGGCCTTTTCCGCCACTTTTTACTACTTCTTTATCAAAGTCAATTCCTTGTTTACGTAAAACTCCTTGCACAACAATTCCAAAAATAAATAAGTAAACAAAACAACCTGCTGCCAAAAGGTATGATTGCTGAATACCGAATGAATCGGCAACTTTTCCTTGCACAACAGGGATAATTGAACCTCCGAGAATCATCATAATCAAGAAAGCTGCCCCTTGATTAGTGAATTTACCAAGTCCAGCAGTTCCCAATGAGAAAATACTTGGCCATAAAACCGAGCAGAATAGACCTCCCGAAATCAGTGAGAAAAGAGCAATTTTACCAGTTGTCATTACCCCGATAATCGACATAATTGCTCCAAGTGCCGTAAATATCAATAATAGACGTACGGGTTTTTCTTGGCTGGCAAAGTATGCCAAAATCATGATTGCTACACATGCAGCATAAGGGAATAAATCGCTTACATCGCCACTATACAATGAATTAACAATCAAAACAATTGCAAATGCCACAAATGGTACGATAACCGTAAGGATTTTTTTCATTGATTCTGATGGATTGAAGTTTCCGATTGAGGCTGTCCAGCGGCCAATCATCATACTTCCCCAAAAGAGCGAAACATATTTTGAGATTTGTGAAGAATCTAAGTTCTGCGTTTCCTTTAAATATTCGCCTAGATTTGAGCCAATCGTTACTTCAACACCCACATAAACAAAGATAGCGGTCATACCTAAAACTGCTTGTGGGTAGCTAAGTACCGAACCTGCATTTTGAACTGCCCCCGATTTTCCTGCCAACGAATAAATCATGTAGCCAATCATCAAGACTGTCATGAGTACGAATGTAAATGTGATGGCTATTTCGATTGAAAATGCAACTGCAACACCCACACACAAGACCAAAAATGCCAAAGGAAGTCCGATTACGATATTACTTACTTGAACGTCTTCGTCGTTTTTGATGCGAGGAAGTTTTGAAACCCAGAAAAACAATGCCATCAAAGCAAACAAAACACCTAAGATAAGATACGGCACTTTCACGTCTTCGATTGAAGCATTTGCTGCGGCATCTTTTGAAATTGAACCAAAGATGGCATACGAAACTAAAGCTGGCCCGATGGTACCTCCTAAGTTATTGACTGCACCACCTAAATTGATACGTTGAGCACCTGTTTCTGGCGGCCCAAGGGCAATCATAAAAGGTTGGGTAGCAGTTTGTTGTAGCGAAAAACCTAATCCTACGATAAATAATCCCGAAAGAAGCAAATTGTATGAAGCTGTTTGGGCGGCTGGATAAAAAAGGAGCGTACCAACGGCCGAAATCAAAAGACCAATTACGATACCATTTTTATAGCCTATTTTATTGAGAATATCGCCACCCATGATGCGTGAAAATATCAAATAAAGTACCGAGCCAATGAAGTATGCTGCATAAAATGCAAAGTCAACGAGTTGGGCTTGTGTCTGCGTAAGTGTGAATTTTTCTTTGAATAAGGGTATCAAAATTCCGTTTGATGCAGCTACAAAACTCCAAAAGAACCAAACGGTCATGAGGGTGTAAAGATGAGAACGATTATTTTGCATAAGTAGTAAGGTTAAAATGGAATTGCAAATAAGTAAATATATGCTCTATTTCCAAAAGTATTTGTTTTGAGAAATACAAACTTTGTCTTTCGCTTCGGCAATGTTCGTTCCTTGAATATGGAATTTTATTGTTACTTAATTTTACATTTATACTAAGCAAAATATTCTTAAACTTAAATGAGGCTTCTTGCAAAACCTTCATTTGTATTTTACTCATTAAACTGTACAGGCTTTTTATTTGCCCAAAGATTACTAATTTTGCTCATGTGTATTGTAACCGTTAAGTAAATAAGATATTTATTTTAGTGTAAACTAAACCTAACTACTTAATTTTAACACAATTCAAGCTATATGTTCAGCTGATTGAACTCCAAAATCGCTAATTTGATATGAAAAAGATTTTTCTTCTGTTTTTTTCTGTAATATGTATGATGGCTTTTGGCCAACAAAAACCATCGAATATCCTTACAGGTAAACTCGTTAGGGTATCGCCTAAATTAAGAGATATTAAAGCTCCTGAGCCAATTAATACTAAAAGAAAGCCCGACCGTAATCCAAAATACCAAGAATTACGAGCCAAAATTAATAAAAGAGTAAGATTCCCTGTTGAAAACCCATTAGCCAATAGTGCTGATGAGGCTCTTCAAAAATCGGCTAAGACCTTGAGTAATAATTTAAGAACTAATGCTCTCATCACTTCTTTCGATGGAGCTGGTACTTCTGATAATATTGCGGTTGGATTTGGCCAGTTATCACCTCCTGACCCTGTTTTGAGTGTTGGCCCAAATCATGTAGTGCAAATGATTAATTTAGTGCATAAAGTTTATGATAAATCAGGTAATTTACTTGTTGGACCTCTAAAGTTTAGCCAGATTGCATCTACTTCAACTGATGATGGTGACCCGATTACGCTTTATGACCACATTGCCGACCGCTGGATTTTATTACAATTCAGTAGTTTGTTTACTGCTGGTAGAGAATCTTTAATTTTCTGTGTCTCACAAACCAATGACCCAACAGGTGCTTATAATATTTATGAGTTTCAGACTACTGGAGTATTCCCTGATTATCCGCACGTAGGTATCTGGAATAATAGTTATATAGTTACTACTCACAATTTTAATGTGTCAGGAACGGCCTATGTTGGACAAGGATTTTGGGCTTTTGATAGAAATAAAATGGTCAACGGTGAAGCTACCGCTACGGCTGTGGCATTTAATGACCCTTCGAGTGGAGGTTTTTTGCCAGTGAGTTTAGAAGGGTTCAAAATGCCTGAGTCAAACTCAAAACCAACATTTGTTACTTATAATGCTGATGAATTTGGCGGAACTGATGAATTGCAGATTCGCACACTAAATCTTGATTTTAATAATCCATCGAATTCAACCCTAAATAGTTTAACAACTATTCCCGTGGCAGCTTTTGATGGAAGGGCTCCATCATCAAATCCTATCGAACAGCAAGGTACAACTGCTATGTTAGATGCCATAGCTGACCGCATGATGAGTCGGATTGTTTATCGAAGGTTCGATGATTATGAATCATTGGTAATGAATTATCCTGTGAATGTGAGTGGTTCAAATCCAACCTCGGCATCAACTTATCAAGCCTCAACCCGATGGTATGAACTTACAAGAGCAACACCAACAAGCCCTTGGACGGTCAATCAACAATCAACATACTCTCCAACAGCTATTAGTGGTACTACTGGCATTAATCGGTGGATGGGCAGTGCAGGAATTGACCAAAAAGGAAATATCGCATTGGCGTATAGTAGGTCAAGCTCAACTAATTATCCTGATATTTACTACGCCGAAAGAAAGAAATCAGACCCAGTAGGTACACTTGGTGCCGAACAATTATTTCATGCTTCGGGTGGCTCACAAACAAGCACTTCGGGAAGATGGGGTGATTATTCGGCTATGACCACTGACCCATCAGATGAAGAAACGCTATGGTTTACTGCCGAATACTATGCTGCTACCGCAACTGTTGATTTTAAGACTCGTATAGGGAGTTTTAAAGTAAATGATCCCGTAACAACTCCGACAGTACATTTTAAATTTGGAGGAACGATAGCTCGTCAGAAAGAGTCGATTTTTCCGATAAATACCAATCAATATTATAAAGATTATCCGATTACGTTGGTTGTTGACCAAGCTCCTTCACAACCTGTGAGTGTAAATATCTCCAAGACAGGTACTGCCATCGAAGGAGTCGATTATGATTTAATCAATGTTGCACCAATTACATTAAATGCTTCAAACTTATCTCAATCATTTACTTTGCGTGTTTATGATGATTCATTCAACGAAGCAGACGAGTTTATAGATTTATCTTACACACTCAATGTAAATGGCGGAAATGCGGTAGCAGGTACATATAACCAAAAACATCGCATAACGATTATTGGGACTACAAGTTGTCCTACTGCTAATATTTCGGTAAGCCGTCCAACTACTTTTTGTGAGGGCGATTCTGCTATTCTTGTAGCAAATACTGGTGTTGATAACACATATCAATGGTATAAAAATGATGTGATGATTTCGGGAGCAACTCAATCGCAGTATGTTGCTAAGGCTTCGGGAAGCTATAAAGTTGCCGTAAGCCGCTTGGGTTGTACAGTTTCATCATCACCTGTGGCCATAAATGTAAAAGTAGGTACACCTGCTCCTACAACCGTTAGTCGTGCTATCACGGTAGGTACTACCATCACAGCAGGAAATGGTTTACAAGCAAGTGCCATTTGTCCAGGCTCTAAAACTGAAACTTACGCTGGGCCAGTAATAGGTTATGATGGAGGAACAAAGAGTGGTACAGACCCTCAAGTGACTATCTCGGGTGCTGGAACAAGTATTGGAAGTACAAAAGTTTCTATAACTTGGAGAAAACGAAGTGGTGGTTCGATAAATGATTGTGGAACAGTTGGTGGTACAGGGAAACCTTATTACGATGAGGTTTCATTTAAAATTCAAGCACCTAATGGTTCCATTATTAACTTGGTTGATACTGATACTTATGGAGTTGGAACGACTCCGCTGGGCAGCTTAACAACAGTTTTTGAAGATGGAGGAACAGCTTTGGGTTCTCTGCCTGCCAATGGTACTTTTGCTCCATTACAGTCACTGTCAACATTGAATGGTTCTAACCCTAATGGTACTTGGACTTTAATTGCTGCCGATGCTGCCAGTATTGACCCTCTTTGTGTTGAAAGTTTTTCGGTGACTGTACTTACACCTGGTTCGGGAGCAAACAGTACAATAACATGGTATAGTAGTGCAACTGGAACGACTGCCGTCGGTACAGGTTCGGAATATATCCCGACAGATACAGCCCCAGGCACTTATATTTATTATGCAGAAGCAAGTTGTAGCGGCCTTGTTGGATGTGCCACAAGTATCAGAAAACCCGCATCGCTCACCATTTCTCCTCTAAATTGCTTATCAGTTGGTGGTTCGGTATCGTCAGACGCCAGCGTATGTACGGGTGCTAATGCAGGAACATTAACCCTAAGCGGACACACGGGAACAATTGTACGTTGGGAATCTTCTACTGATAATTTTGTAAATACAAGCTCAATTAGTAATACAACTACTTCATTGTCATACAATAATCTTACACAAACAACTAAGTATCGAGCAGTTGTGAAAGATGGAGCATGTCCAGAAGCTATCTCATCGGTTGCCACGATTACAGTTACCACAGTAGCTGCAACAGCAAGTAATACAGGGCCTTATTTAACTGGGCAAACTATTCAGTTAACTGCTACTGGCGGAAGCTCATATAGCTGGACTGGCCCAAATGGTTTTTCAAGTACAATCAACCCAATTAGTCGCACGAATGCTACTTTGGCTATGTCGGGTGTTTACACAGTAGTTGTGACTCAAAATTCATGTACTGCAACTGCTACGACTGCCGTAATTGTAACTGAAAATAATCCTTGTTTGTCGCTCGTAGAATATGACTATGTTCAAGCAGGAAATCCTTTTGTTTATAAATTTCCATTGGTAAATAATATGGTGATTGCCGAAGTGCCAGAACAAACTTCCGTACTTGTCAATCCTATTTGCCCATCAGTTCCGATAGAAAGTTTCAGAATGAAAATTACTGGTTTACCATATTTACACGAAGTCATTGAAAATATACCATTATTTGCCTTGTTTAATAATACAGGAAATGATGTATTGGGAAGAAACCTAAGCCCAGGAAGCTACACTTTAACTATAACAGGATACAGTCAAGATAACGGACAAGGAAGTGTAGTTTATGGGCCAGTTGACACACAGTTTACGGTTGTAGCCAATAATGCCAGTATTTCTACACCGACTTTCACAATTAATTCGCTATGTGCAGGAAGTACTTTTAATGTGAATTTTACGACGGTAGGGGCGTTTAATCCAGCCAATCAGTTTGATGTACAACTGTCAGATGCCAATGGCACATTTGATAATCCTGTAATTATTGGTAGTACACCAGCGGCTGGGGTTGCAGTTTGTACGATACCGATGAATATTGCCGTTGGCTCAAATTATAGAATTCGGGTGGTTTCTACAAACCAAACCTTGACTGGGACAACAAATGGCTCAAACTTAAATGCAGTTTCGGCTTCTTTAAATTTAGTTAGCCCGACGAATGATATTTCGAGTGGTACAACAACTAATCAAGCGACACAAACAATAACTGCCACTAATAAAATTTCATCGCCTGCCAATACGATTTACAAAGCAGGAAATTCGATTTTATTGAATGCAGGATTTCAAGCAAATTCAAGCTCAGTTTTCAAGGCTGAAATAGGAGGATGTAATTGATAGTCAGTATTTTGGGCAAAATAAAAAGGTTTGATGCTTCAAAACATCAAACCTTTTTTAGTGAATATGGTTTCAAAAATCAAACGCCCCATTTCTCAGGATTGCGTCTCCATTTTTTCAATGATTCTAATGAGTCAGCTGAGATATAATTTTGAGTAATCGCTTGGTCGATAAGAGCATTATAATGACTCAAAGTAACCAATTTTACACCTTTATCGGCAAAGTTTTTATCAGCAATTTTAAAACCATAAGTGAAAATTGCCACCATTCCCACAACCTCAATTCCTGCCTCACGAAGAGCGTCAACGGCTTTTAGCGAACTTCCTCCTGTTGAAATCAAATCTTCGATAACAACCACTTTTTGGCCTTTTTCGATGCGTCCTTCAATCTGATTTCCCATGCCATGCTCTTTTGGTTTCGGACGTACATAAGCAAATGGCAAACCCAACGCATCGGCAACTAATGCTCCTTGCGGAATACCCGCCGTAGCAACACCAGCCACAAGTTCGGCATCTGGAAAGTGTTTTTTAATAGCTTTGGCCAATGATTTCTTGATAAAAGTACGTCCTTCGGCAAACGAAAGGGTTACACGATTATCACAATAGATTGGCGAATTCCAACCCGAACTCCACTTAAATGGTTGTGTTGGACTTAACTTTACTGCTTTTGTTTCTAATAATAAAGAAGCAATTTTTTGAGATACGGTCATGAATATCAACGCCCCCCCGCCCCTGAAGGGGAGCTAAAATATAAGTAATCCTAACAGAGGCAATTTAAAGAGGAATTAAACTTCCATACTCACAAGAATATGTTTTAGTTCCCCTTTAGGGGTTAGGGGTTTTCTTTTTTCTTCAATAAAATCTTATCAATACGGTTTTTATCCATATCGACAATTTCAAATTCGTAGTCTTCCCATTCAAACTTATCGCCTGTGTCAGGAATTTCCTGTAAGATATGTAGAGCAAAGCCACCCAATGTATCAAAACCTGTGTATTCTTTGCGATTATTGATTACGACTTCAAATTGATTCAAGAAATCATCGAATGGGAGTGAAGCATCAACCAAGAAACTACCATCTTCACGCTCAACTACTTCATATTCAAATTCATCATCCATCGAAATATCGCCTACCAACGCATCTAAAATATCATTGAGGGTAATAATTCCCATTACACTTCCGTATTCGTCTAATATAATACCCATGTGGATACGTTCTTCACGGAATTTCTCGAGTGCTTGATAAGCTTGGTTGTTTTCTGGAATAAATAATGGTTCTTTGCCAAGGTCATCGAGGTGTTCTAATTCAGTGGCTAAATCTTTGCCAAGTAAATCTTTGATGTATAAAAGCCCCGTGATATTATCAATACCATCTTTACAAATCGGGTAAACCGAATGTTTGGTTTCGATGATTTTCTCAATATTTTCTTGTACCGAGTCTTCTAAATCAAGATAAGTCAAATCACTTCTGTTAGTCATCAATGACGTGATTTTTCTATCTCCCAAATGAAATACATTTTGTACTATTTCTTGTTCGATTTCATCAATTGCTCCGCCAGTTGTACCTTCTTGAATCATCGACTTGATTTCTTCTTCCGTAACTGAACTATCTGAGATTTCTATGCCTAAAATCTTGATTATCAAATCACTACACTGAGTTAAGAGCCAAATGAAAGGTGAAGTTACTTTTGATAGAATATTCATCGGAGCTACCATCACCTTCGCAATTGCTTCGGGGTTTGACATTCCGATGCGTTTTGGTACCAACTCGCCCAAAACTAATTGAATGAAACCGATGATTAATACTACCAAACCGACTGCAATATTATCGGCGTATTTTAACTCAAGGCCAAGACCAGTTAGAAAATTTTGAATACCAATTGTGAGAGTGTCACCCGAAAAGATACCCGTTAAGATACTGATGAGTGTGATGCCGATTTGAACGGTTGAAAGAAAGCGATTAGGAGAGTTTGCGAGTTCGAGAGCGGCTGCTGCTCGGCGGTCACCGTTTTTGCTGGCTATTTCAAGTTTAGTTTTTCGGGAGGAGATTAGGGCAATCTCCGACATGGAGAAAATACCATTAAGAATTACTAAAAAAAGGATTATTAAAATTTCCATTTAAAGTTTTAAACCCTCAATTACTGGGGTTTGGATGATTATTAAGATGCAAAATAAAATATTTTAATCAGAATTTATGCAAAAACATTATTATAATTTTTTTATCTCTCTAATTACTTCCGAAAAAATTCCGAACTTTGCCCCTTAATCAATCTTTTTCTGAAAACCTCATGGTTATTTTTATTGACGACAAATTAGTTAGGATAATAAGTGCTAAAAAATTTAAGCATCTGCACGGGAATGATTTTGATACAATGATTGATGCTCGTTTGGAAACTTTGAGTCCGAAAAAACTTCAAGGTCATGTCATAATTTTGAATGCTACCGAAGCCACAGTTGATAAGTTTTTTAAATTAATTCAGCAATCGAAAGATATTGTTTATCAATCAGTTACCTTAGTTGTTGAAAATAAAGATGCTATCGAAACACAGATAAAGAATTTTTATAAAGTAGTAAGAGCGGCAGGCGGGGTTGTTTTCAATGAAGAACAAAAGATTTTAATGATGTATCGACTCGGGAAATGGGATTTGCCCAAAGGGAAAAGAGACGATAACGAAAAAGCAAAACAAACCGCTGTGCGTGAAGTAGAGGAGGAGTGCGGCATAAAAGTAAAATTGAGCGGAAAACTCTGCACAACGTGGCACACCTATACAATGGGGACTCGCAAGATTTTGAAGCGGACGAAATGGTACAGAATGAATTGCATCGACGAGTCGAAGATGCAGCCACAAACTGAAGAGGGTATTGAAAAATTAGAGTGGATGACCGAAAAAGAGGTGCAAACCGCTTTATTAAATTCTTATAGTTCAATCCGTTATGTGATTGACCAACTCAAAGTAAGTAGTCCAAAGTCAATAGTCAATGAGTCCACAGAAAGGTAATAGAACATGTTATACTATTTCCCAAAATCATGAAACTAACATACAATAAATACGTTTTCGGGCTGCTTTTTTTATTTGGTTTTGAATCAGAAGTTTTTGCCCAAAATTCTTGTCAGCCGAGTTCGTTTTTATTGACCCCAACTACCCAAAATCGCACGATTGAATGGCAGAAATTTCCTGAATTTAGCTTGCCTTTTTCAGTTGTTTACGGTGGCCCACGCTTTGGCGATTCTCAGAAACAACCTCTTAAACATGGCTTTAGTCATTTAGCTACTTCTGATGGTAATGATACCGATATACCAAGAAATCAGCGAGCGGCGGTTTGGTATGGAACGGGTTATCCATCGGCCAATCAGCCGTGGGAAACCATCAAAAGCCCGTGGGGAAATAATATAGAATTGTACAAAAATAAGTGGCGAAACGATATGTCAGATTTCGCAAATGCCTTTTCGAGTTCGAGAGGAACTGGCATCGCCGATATTGATTTGTTTGTGCCTGATATTGAACTTCAAATAAAGTCGAATGATTCGATTCTGAATCTAAAAAATCACCCAACAACACCAGTTGCTTTTAGAAGTCTTGATAATCAATCTTTTATTAGTCAATATAAAAAAGATATTCAAGCATTATACGGTCAGGCATTTGCCGAAACCAAGAGATATGCAACGACAAATACTAAAATTGGCGGTTATTCCGATGCTCCGGTTTTGAATACTTACATTAACATTGCAGGAAATTCTTGGCAAAAATGGACTTCTGATGTTTCGTTGCTGAATTATATCAATTATGATTTTTCTAAGAATGCTCTTGGAGGAACTGCCTACGATAATCAAGATTTTTATAGTCCAGCTGCTTATTATTATTACGATTTTCCGAGTCCGCTTGCACCTGATTATTTAGCCTATCTTCTATTTCAAATTGAAGTAAACCGTGCTTGGACGAACAAACCAATTATTCCATTTGTTTGGCTTCGATTTAGTTATACAACGCAGTTTGTTAAGAAGTTTATTCGTCCATTTATGGCTGAGGCGACTGCGATTTTTCCATTTTTTTCGGGAGCAAAAGGTTTGTGGCTTTGGGACGACCCTGGTACTTTTAGCAATAATGAAAACTATGCCACGTACGAGTATTTTATCAATGGTTTATACCGACTTTCGCAGTATAAAGAGATGTTTACGGGTAATTATGAGTTGGTGATTCAGACAACCGCCCGTGATTATGTAGATACCCGAAAACCAATTTGGCGAGCCGTTGCCAAAGGCAATGAATTGCTGGTTGCCGCCCATAACCCTTACGCCAAAGATGAAAACGAAGTTGTGACGATAGAAGTAGCCTACAAAAACTACCGCCAAAATATCACCTTGAAGGGCTACGAGGTTTTTTTATGTAAGTTTGATATGACCTTGCTCGGAAGCGAACCAACAATTACCAATTTTGAAGTCTCACCCAACCCAGTTTCTGACCAAATTCAACTCAAAATTTTTAGCACAAAAGAACAACAAATTCCAGTTGAGATTTTTGATGTAAATGGCAAAAAAGTACTGCAAGAAAAAGTGATTTTATTGCAAGGTGAGAATGCCAAAGTGTTGAATGTGAGTAGTTTATCGGCTGGATTTTATTTTTTGAGAGTTTTGGGTGGTAGTAAGAAGATTGTGGTGGATTGAGTTATTTTATTCTCTCTGTTTCGTACTGAAATAGGTTTATGTAAATTTATGTAAACCTATTTTCAATACAAAATAATCAATTTTTTAATATATATTCCAATGGTTTGCAACAGTTAGTGTCATTACCTTTTTCTATGATGAATGGACAACAACTTTGAATTGGACAGATGAAGTTTTGAGTACTATAACTGTATGACCCAAACTGAGTTACTTGAAGTGAGTTTCCTGTATTGCTAATTTTTACATTATCTTTATACCAAGCATTTATATCAATATTTGGGTCTTCAACAATTAGCTGCATACCAAATGGCTCGCTGGCAAATTTAATTGGAATACTAAAACAATTTCTTGTAAAGTCATCTTCCATTTGATTTTGATTATTTGTTTTAGAATCTACATCTTCTTGGTCGGCACTAATGACTTCGGCTTCTACATACCAAACTCCATCATTGACTGGTTTATAATCAACGTACAGCGTACAACTATCTCCTTTTGCAAGTGAACGGATATTCCAAATATTCTGTTCAAATGTGCCGTTGGTACATTTTTGGCTTTCTCTCATTACAAATGGGGGGGAATAAGGTATATTTATTGCTACTTTTATGTTTGTAGCATTTTCTCCGCTATTTTTTAATTTCAAAATCCATTGACTTGTACTATCTTTTTCAACTATTCGTTTTGTAAATGATGATGTTAAAGATAAGTCTATTTTGTTGGGATTTATACTTATAGAGTCTTTCTCTTCCAGTTTAATTAGAAATGTTTCAGGATATGAAAAACCTTCAATATTTGCACATTGCCCTGTTTCAGTACTTCCTCCTACAGAGCCAACGTCCCAAACTTCATTCAAATTTTGAAGTTTGAATGGCTTTTCATAAATTATATATGGTGATTTATCTGTTCTGAACATCATATTTTGAAAAACAAAATTCCATGGTCCTTGTTCAGTAATATCAATTTTAAAGATTAAGCTATCCTTTCTTGAAATTTTTATTGTATCAACATTGCCATAGTATGGGATTGTTGATAGTGTGAATTTAGGTTTAGCATGAATCTCAATTGGACCCAATAAATTACTTTCAGATTTTGGATTCTCTGAAAATGCCTTAAAATAGTATTTTCCAGTTTTTATTTCTGCTTGCTGCTTAATCTCCAAACTAAATTGGTCAGGTGTACTAAAATAATAATTTTCAACTACATCATAACTTTTTTCTAAATTTTCATCCAATAACTTTATTGTAATTTTTGTACTATCATCGAAACTTCCAGTTTTATTTAAAAATCCATTAATGATTTTATTAACACATATTAATGTATCTGTATCTTCTAATTGGTTTCCCCATATCATTGTGTTTTCGAGAGTTTTTGTTTTTATTACAACTCTACCGCTAATATCAATATTTTCCAATCGACAGTTAGCATCTAAATCTGCAACTTGAATTTCATATACATTTGCATAATTAATTACAAACTTATGCTCATAAAAACCGTTTGTTGCAGGTATAGTTATTCGGTCAAATCCATTAATTAAAACTGAAATTGGATATTTTGCATTGTTAGTGCTAAATCTAAGAGAGATGGAATCTCCAATGTCCACTGTTTTTGTATAACTCTCTAAGGTTAATTTATGATTTTTGATATAGCTATTTACATCTATCATTTCAAATTCTTCTTGAGAAATAGAGCCTTCAATTACAGGATTTGTGGAGGAAATTGAAAATTTATATTTCCCGATTGGCAATGACTGATTTGATGGAACTGCAAACTGTAATCTTTGATAATCGAAATTAGATAGTTCGAAACTTCTCTTTTTATTGTTAATATCTATAAAGTTGATAAAAAACTTATTATTTGGGTTGAATTCAGTTACTGAGCTACTGTAACGAATTAGAAAATATGAACCTGAACATGATACCGTTTTCATTTCGGTAATTATTAATTCTTGCCCCAATGCAAAAAAAGGTGCTAAAAGTAAGGCAATTAGTAGTCTTTTCATAGTAAGCTGAATGGGCCTTTTGAGTTGTTGTTCATAATTTTGTCGCAAAAATAATACCAATAAAATTTTAAGCGGTATCAATAATGACTATTTATGGCTTATGAAAGCTTGTAGAGAAGTTTTTTGAGATTTAGACAATCCTTTTTAGTTTATTTGTAATGAAATAATCACTTGCTCATTTCCCTCATGCAAAATAAACTCATCAACGAAACAAGTCCATATTTACTTCAACACGCCCATAATCCCGTTGAGTGGTATCCGTGGGGAGAAGAAGCCCTGCAAAAAGCCAAAGCCGAAGACAAGCCAATTTTGGTAAGTATTGGTTATTCGGCTTGCCATTGGTGCCACGTCATGGAGCGAGAATCTTTCGAGAACGAACAGATTGCCGAAATCATGAATAAGCATTTGGTCTGCATCAAAGTTGACCGTGAAGAACGTCCCGATGTCGATGCAATTTATATGGATGCTCTGCAAGCAATGGGGCTGCGTGGCGGTTGGCCGCTCAATGTTTTTTTGATGCCCGATGCCAAACCTTTTTACGGTGGCACGTATTTTCCAGCACCTAATTGGGCAAATTTGGTCGAAAGTATCAGCAATGCCTTCAAAAATGACCGTGAGAAACTGCAAAAATCGGCCGAAGGTTTCACACAAAATATGCACAGCAAAGAGAGCGACAAATATCAAATGGATATTTCGGACGATGGACTAAAGATTTCGGAAGAAGAACTCACCACGATTTTTAATCGCCTCCACAAAGATTTTGATTTCGAGAAAGGAGGTATGAATCGCAGTCCAAAATTCCCGATGCCGAGTATTTGGAAGTTTTTGCTCAGATATTATACCATTACCAAAGACAAACGTGCGTATCAGCACCTCATTCACACACTCGATAGAGTAGCTTTGGGCGGAATTTACGATACAATCGGTGGCGGTTGGACTCGCTACTCAACCGATGAAGATTGGAAAGTGCCGCACTTTGAGAAAATGCTTTATGATAACGGACAATTGGTTTCGCTCTACGCCGAAGCCTACGCCCTAACAAAATCAGAAGGTCAACCCGACGAATTTTATAAAGCCAAAATAACTGAAACCATCGAATGGCTCGAACGAGAAATGATGAGCCAAGAAGGAGGTTTTTATTCGGCCTTAGATGCTGATAGTGAGGGCGAAGAAGGAAAGTTTTATATTTGGAAGAAATCAGAAATTGAAGCCATTCTGGGAGAAGATGCCGCTCCATTCTGTGAAACTTTTGAGTTTTCGGAACATGGAAACTGGGAACACGGCAATAATGTAGTGCATCTCGAAGAGCGTGATTTCATGGAAAATGGTTTTCCGTTGAGCAAAGAAATCAAGCAAAAACTTTTTGATTATCGAGCAAAAAGAATCCGTCCAGGGCTTGATGATAAAATCTTATGTTCGTGGAATGGCCTGATGCTCAAAGGTTTAGTTGATGCTTATCGTTATCTCGATACGCCAAAGTTTTTGGAATTGGCTCTACAAAATGCTCAGTTCATCAAAGAAAAAATGAGTATCAAAGTCACAACCGAAGATGGGGCGGAAGGGCGTGGACTTTGGCACAATTATAAAAATGGCAAGGCAAATATCGTGGCCTATCTCGAAGATTACGCCAGTGTAATTGATGCTTACACAGCTCTCTATCAAGTTACTTTCGATGAAATTTGGTTAGATGAAGCCGAACTATTGGCCGACTATACGATTGCCAATTTCTATGATGCCGAAGATGAGTTTTTCTACTTCACTGATAGTCAAGGCGAAGAATTGATTGCTCGAAAAAAAGAAATTTTTGATAATGTGATTCCTGCCTCAAACTCAATGATGGCCAGCAATCTTTATAACTTAGGGCTGTTGTTGGGTAGAAATGATTTCATCGAAATCAGTAATTTAATGTTAGCAAAAATGAAACGCATCGTCCTGACCGACCCTCAGTGGGTAACACAATGGGCGTGTTTAGCAACGCAACACACCAACCCAACGGCCGAAGTAGCGATTGTTGGCAGTAATCTAAAAGAAATCAGAAAGCAAATTGATGCCGATTTTATGCTCAATAAAGTTTTTGTAGGAACTGAAACCGCATCAAAATTGCCTTTATTACAAAATCGAACAGCAAAAAATGGCGAAACCACCATTTATGTATGTTTCGATAAAACTTGCCAATTACCAACAACCGAAGTAGCTAAGGCTTTAGCACTAATGTGGGGCGAAGTTTAATTTCGCCTAATTTTAAATAAATAATCAATAACAAAATGAAAATCAAACATCTATTACTTCTCCTAACCATTATTATTTTCGGAGCAAATGCACAAAAAATAAGCAAGCTACCCGAATACAAATTATCAAAAAAAGAAATCGAGTCTCATATCCGTTTTATTGCTTCGGATGAAATGTTGGGACGTCGAACTGGCGAAATTACCAATAATGTAGCTGCCCGATACGTAGCCGAAAACTTCCGTTTACAAGGTTTAAAAACACCAAACGGACAAAAAGATTATTTGCAACCAGTCCCTTTTGAAATGGTAAAACCCACAAAAAAAGGAGAAGTTTTGGTTGGAACAGACTCATTAAAATGGACAAAAGATTTTATTATGTTGAGCGGAAAAGCCACAAAACTCGAAAATGTTCCAGTAGTTTTTGTTGGCTATGGCTGGGTCGATGAAAAACAAGATGATTACAAAGGCATTGATGTAAAAGGCAAAATCGTAGTTGCTCAATTTGGTATTCCAAACAGCGATGACCCGAACGAAAACCTCAGAGGTTCATCAAAAAAAGTAGATTTTGCCGCCAAAAATGGTGCAGCTGCTTTTATCCAGTTATATAATTTGAAATATCCGTGGGCGGCAATTACCAATTATATGGGCGGTGAAAAACTTACGTTAGCTCCTGATAATGCTTCAAGTTCAGACATTCCGCATATTTGGGTAAGTAACACGCATATTAAAAAGTTTGCTAAAGAAACGCTTTCTACACTTAGTTTGAATGTGGCTGAGGTGTCGAAAAAGACCGTGATGTCGTACAATGTTTTAGGTGTTTTGGAAGGGTCTGACCCTGTTTTGAAAAACGAATATTTGGTATTAACTGCACACTTCGACCACGTTGGCACTGGACGAAAAGGTGGTCGAGTAACTGAAAGTGATACAATTTTCAATGGAGCAAGAGATAATGCTTTCGGAACAACTGCCATTTTATCAGCAGTAAAAGCATTTACACAAAAACCAGCCAAGCGTTCGATTTTATTCATTGCTTATACTGGCGAAGAAATCGGGCTTTTAGGAAGTAAATATTACGCTGAGCATCCACTCGTGCCGTTGAAACAATGTGTTTATAGTCTTGATTGCGATGGTGCGGGCTACAACGACACAACTAAAGTAACCATTATTGGGCTTGACCGCACTGATGCCCAACCACAAATCGAAGCAGGAGCAAAGGCGTATGGGCTAACTGCCATTTCCGACCCAGCTCCCGAACAAAATCTTTTCGACCGCTCGGATAATGTGAATTTAGCCGCCAAAGGCATTCCTTCGCCCGATTTCGCCCCAGGTTTTACAGCTTTTGATGCAGAAATCAATAAGTTTTATCACCAAGTTTCAGATAGTCCAGAATCTGTAAACTATAATTATTTATTGAAGTTTTGTCAAGCTTATATTTATTCTGCTCGTTTGATTGCCGACCGCCCAACTGCTCCAAAATGGAAAGCGGGCGATAAATACGAAAAAGCATTTAATGAATTATATGGCAAGTAGTACAAGTTTTCAACTTACCAATTGTAGAGAAATAGAATAGTGTTATTCTACTTCTCTCTAAACTTTTTATATGCACGAGCCGCAAAAAACAAAGTAAAACCGAAAGCCAAAACCCCTAAAAATAAATAAACGAAGTTTAATAAATCTTTCACAACGGCCAAAAGCACAATTGCCACCAAAAATAAGGTGGGAAGCTCATTCAACAACCTAAATTGAAAAGAAGTATAAGTGCTTCTATCTGCCTCTTGCTTTTTTATGATTCCCTTACAGTAAAGATGATAGCCAGTCAGCAACACGAGTAATACCAACTTTGTTTGTAACCAACCTTGTTCTAAAAACGCAGGTGTATTTACAAGCATTAATATTCCGCAAGTCCACGTAATCATCATGGCTGGGTTACAGATAATTTTATATACTCGCCATTGCATAGCTGTATATTGTTTTTTCCAATCTTCACGCAAAGCCTCGGGTTTATCGGCGGCTTCAGCATGATACACAAACATTCTGACCAAATAAAACAAGCCAGCAAACCACGAGACAAATCCTATAATATGTAGCGATTTTAAATATAAATGAAGCATCTTTTATAATTGAGAATGTAGAATTAAGAATTATGAATGTTTCTTCAACGAAAATTTATATACAGAAACTTTCAATTAATTGACTGCAAAGATAACAATGAAATGCAGTCGAACGTTTTAAAATAAATTTTTACAACAAAATTTATGATAAGATATTTTACAGTTCTGCTGC
Source organism: Emticicia aquatilis (assembly GCF_014644295.1). Lineage (GTDB taxonomy): Bacteria > Bacteroidota > Bacteroidia > Cytophagales > Spirosomataceae > Emticicia > Emticicia aquatilis. The sequence goes on along the minus strand of NZ_BMKK01000016.1, from coordinate 71,576 downwards.
TTACACTTTCATTCAATATATCTGCCCAAGTTCCCAACCCAAAAGCAAAAGAATTTTACGATAAAGCCTTAAAGAATATTTCTGAAAGAAAATCAGTAGATGCGATTGAAAATCTACAAAAAGCCATTGAAAAAGATTCTACTTTCGCTGACCCATACTTCAAACTTGGTCAAATCAACGAAGCAGCTCGAAATCAAGAAAATGCCATCAAATTCTACAAAAAAGCTATCGAATTACGCCCCAATGACCCACTTCTTACGCAAGGATACACATACATTGGTACACGGCTCATAAAAGCTGGCGAATACGCAAAAGCCAAAGAATACTTGAGTTTTTCGGTAAGAAATGTACCGCAGAACAGCCCAGTAATGAAGCAACTTACACGCCAGTTGGAACAATGTAAGTTTGGAGAAGAAGCCAAAAGTGCTGCAATGCCTTTCAAAGCTGCCGAAATGGGCTCAACTATCAATTTTAAAAACAAACAATATTTTCCTGTTCTGACTGCCGATAACGAAACCCTTATTTTTACGGCTCGCTCAGATGATGGCGACGAAAATTTATATATTTCTCAACTCACAAACAGCACCTGGTCTGCTCCCAAAAGTATATCTGAAAAAATCAATACAACTGCCAACGAAGGTACATGCAGTATCTCGGCCGATGGCCGTACACTTGTGTTTACAAGTTGCGATGGCAAAAATAGTCTGGGAAGTTGCGATTTGTATATTTCCAAGAAAGTAGGCGAAGAGTGGACCACTCCCGAAAATTTAGGAGGTAGTGTAAACACCCCATTTTGGGAAGCACAACCCAGTCTATCAAACGATGGAAGAGTCTTGTATTTTTCTTCTGACCGACAAGGAGGTTACGGACGTAAAGACTTATGGGTAAGTGAATTAAAAGAAAATAACACTTGGACAAAAGCCATAAATCTCGGCGATGTAATTAATACAGCAAACGACGAAATTTCGCCTTTCGTACACGCCAATGGGCATACTTTGTTTTTCGCTTCGGATGGGCATTTGGGAATGGGCGGATTAGATTTATTCATGACCGAATCTAAAATTGGCATTTACTCCAAACCCGAAAATTTGGGTTTTCCAATCAATACCCATGAAGACCAAGTGGCTCTATTTATTTCGGCTGATGGCTCAAAAGGCTATTATTCATCTGATGTGAAACCTGACATAAAACTTTTTCAGTTTGATATTCCAGCCAAACTTTCCGAAAAATTCAAGCGAGCGAGCTACGTAAAAGGCACAGTAAAAGATGCTAATAACAATCAAAACCTTTCGGCTGAAATCGAATTGGTTGATTTGAAAACTAACAAAATTATAGAAAAAACAACTTCTGATGCTGTCACGGGGCAATATACCGCAGTTTTGCCCAACGGAAGTCAGTACGGACTTTTCATCAATAAAAAAGATTATTTTTTCAAGAGTTTAACTTTCAATTTTTCAGAAAAAACCGAAGCCGATGGAAAAAGTATTGATATTCTGCTCGACCCAATCAAAAAAGATGTTAAAACTGTGCTAAATAATATCTTTTTCGATTCTGGAAAAGCCGAACTTCGTCCCGAATCATTTACCGAACTCGATAAACTGCAACTATTATTGGCCCAAAATCCGTCTTTGCAAGTAGAGATTTCAGGGCATACCGACGATGTGGGAAAAGATGCCGAAAATCAAGCACTTTCCGAAAAAAGAGCATTTTCAGTGGCTGATTATCTCATAAAAAAAGGCGTCAATCCACAGAACATTAAAGTTAAAGGTTACGGAAAAACCAAACCACTTGTACCGAATACTTCGGAGGAAAATCGCCAAATCAACCGCAGAATCGAAATGAGTATTTTGTAAACTTGCCGTTTAAGGCTTTTTTGCCGAACTTTGCAATTAAGAATTGATGTTACTCATACATAAACAAGAAATTTTAAATAATAAAACTCCCCTTTAGGGGATGGGGGCATATGGCACAAGAACAAGTAGATGTTTTAATTTTGGGTTCGGGCCCAGCGGGTTATACAGCAGCAATTTATGCAGCACGTGCGGGTCTAAAACCATTGATGTATCAAGGTGGACAACCTGGCGGACAATTAACAATTACGACAGATGTAGAAAACTTCCCGGGCTATCCTGATGGTATTCAAGGCCCTGAAATGATGGAAGATTTCAGAAAGCAAGCAGAAAGATTTGGACTGGATAATCGCTACGGAATGGCAACTAAAGTTGATTTTTCAACACCCGGTGCTCATAAAGTAACGATTGATGATAATATTGAAATTACCGCAAAAACTGTTATCATCGCCACTGGAGCTTCGGCCAAATGGCTTGGTTTAGAATCAGAGCAACGCCTCAACGGATACGGAGTTTCTGCTTGTGCGGTGTGTGATGGATTCTTTTTCCGTAAACAAGATGTCGCAATCGTAGGTGCAGGTGATACTGCTTGCGAAGAGGCACATTATTTGTCAAAACTTTGTAATAAAGTATATATGTTGGTGCGTCGTGATGAATTCCGTGCATCGCAAATCATGCAAAACCGTGTAAAAAACACACCAAACATCGAAATCTTATTCAATACCGAAACGCTTGAAGTTTTAGGAGAAGATGGCGTAACGGGAGCAAGATTGAAAAACACCAAAACCAATGAAGAAAGTACGATTGACGTAACTGGATTCTTTGTTGCAATTGGTCATCAACCAAACACCCAAATTTTCGCAGATTATTTGACGCTTGATGATGCGGGCTACATCGAAACTGAAAAAGGTAGCAGCCGAACTAACATCGAAGGTGTGTTTGCATGTGGTGATGCACAAGATAAAATCTACCGTCAGGCGGTTACAGCAGCAGGAAGTGGCTGTATGGCAGCCCTTGACGCTGAGAGATATTTAGCCGCTCAAGGCTTGCATTAATCAGATATTATACTTAAACTTGTTATTAATTGTATCCATTTAATTATTTTTGGCATACTTTTAGTAACAAGTTTGGTGCTGCCTTATAACCAAAACAACTAAAACATGAAAAAGGCTATATTACCAATTATCTTAGCTGTGGCTATTTCCACGACAACGTTTGCTCAACAACGTGAGCGAGGTTTAAAGTTGAATAAGCCCAATATTCCTTCTAAGCAGAAAGATTCTAACGCAAAAGATAAAAACTTCAATAAAGACAAAAAAGAAGATGATGAGTTTAGCTTTGAAGAAGAACCAAAACTCCGCTTCGTAAATGAGTTTGAAACTCCAAAGGTAGTCGAATCAGCACCTGCGGTTAAAATCGAACCTGTAAAAGAGCTCAATACAGCAGTTCACGAAGATACTTCAACAATTGACGAAGGGCAAGTACAGATTGTAGAAATCGAAGACGAAGCTCAGTTTGTTGGTAGTGATGAAATGGTGAAAATCGCCAGTTACTTCTCTGTTTGGGATACTGATTCGGTTGACCCTTATGGTATTGACGCCAAAGAGTTTGACGATGTAGTCCCAATTCAATTATATGATATTTCACAAGGACGCTATTGGTCTGGCCCAATGGCTAAAGGTGTAACTAACTCTCAGTTTGGTTGGAGATGGCGTCGTTGGCACACTGGAACAGACCTTGATTTGGATACTGGTGAACCTATCTTAGCTGCCTTTGATGGTATCATCAGAGTTGCCAGTACCCGTGGAGGCTATGGTAGATGTGTTGTGATTCGCCATTATAATGGTCTCGAAACACTTTATGGTCACTTATCGAAAATCAATTTTGAGCCAAATACAATCGTAAAAGCTGGAGATGAAATAGGTAAAGGTGGAAATACAGGACGCAGTTCTGGCCCACACTTACACTTTGAAACTCGCTACGAAGGGAATCCATTTGACGCAAGAAATATTTTCAATTTCAGTCCTGGGCAAATCAATATCATTTCTCAAGACTTTTTACTTACCTCTCGAGTTTATGATTATCTCAGAGGAGGAGCAAGTAAAGGTGACTTTGAATTTGATGAACCAGTTGCAGTAAGCCGTAAGGTATGGTACAGAGTTCGTACTGGAGAAAATCTTAGTGAGATTGCTGGTAAATTCAACACAACAGTTGCCGAGATTTGTAAATTAAATAAAATACGTTCTTCTGCCCGCTTGCGTGCAGGTTATCGTCTGCGTGTGAAGTAAGGCTTTGCAGAAAATATTACTGAAAATCAGCGACGTGAAACTTTTTACGTCGCTTTTTTTTTATATCATAATACAGTTCAACAATATCACGTAGCAAATGAAATTAGATTTAGTTGTTATGGCCGCTCACCCAGACGATGCAGAAATGTCGTGTGGAGGAACTATCGCCTCAGCAATTGCCCAAGGCAAAAAAGTTGGCATAATTGATTTTACCAGAGGCGAACTCGGCACTCGTGGAACACCCGAAATCAGAGCCGCCGAAGCTGCGGCAGCATCTAAGATTTTGAATATCTCAGCCAGAGAAAATCTTGGATTCAGAGATGGATTCTTCAAAAATGACGAAGAACATCAAATGAAATTAATTGCAGCTATTCGTCGTTATCAACCAGATGTAGTGTTAGCTAATGCCATTGAAGACCGCCACCCCGACCACGGTAAAGGGGCTGCTTTGGCAGTTGATGCTTGTTTTTATTCGGGTTTAAGAATGATTCAAACATTCGATTTTGACGGTACGTCACAGCAAGCATGGCGTCCGAAAGCTCTATATCATTATATTCAAGATAGATTTATAAAGCCTGACTTAGTAGTTGATATTTCAAAATATTGGGATAGTAAAGAAGCTTCAATCAGAGCATATAAAAGCCAGTTTTATGACCCAAATAGTACTGAACCAGAATCTTATTTAACGAGTCCAGAATTCTTAGAGTTCTTAAAAGCTCGTTCACAAGAAATGGGGCACATGATTGGTGCAAAGTTTGGTGAAGGATACACAAAAACCAAGATGATTGGTATCAATGATTTTTTTAGTTTGATATGATAATTCTGAGATTTAGCATATAATTTTATTACAATTTCATACTTATTTACATCAATATAAAAATCAATAGTTTCGTGATTTTGTATTAATACTTACACCAAATGGTATAATTTATTAAAACAATAGACTTATTAGTAAATACTTTTCATGTATATTGTTTTATTCAGTTTAGATTCATTAAATTTGTACTTTATTTAGAATTAAATAGTTTTCATTTCGATAATTAAATTATATGAAAAGAGCATTAGTATGTGGTGCAGGTGGTTTTATTGGAGGCCATTTAGTAAACCGCTTAAAAAGTGAGGGGTACTGGGTAAGAGGCGTTGATTTGAAATATAATGAGTATGGTAACGGAAATGCTGATGAGTTTGTAATTGGTGACTTAACAGACCCAGTTATCTGCCGTCAAGTGGTTGAAGGTGGTTTTGATGAGGTATATCAATTGGCTGCTGATATGGGTGGTGCTGGATATATTTTTACAGGTGAGAATGACGCTGCCGTAATGCATAATTCGGCTCTTTGTAACCTAAATATGTTACACGCAGCACAACAAGCTGGCGTAAAGAAAATATTCTATTCTTCATCGGCTTGTATGTATCCTGAGTATAATCAACTTGACCCTGATAATCCTAAATGTTCTGAAGAATCGGCCTATCCTGCTGCTCCAGATAGCGAATATGGTTGGGAGAAATTATTTAGTGAGCGTTTATACTTAACTTACCAACGTAACTTGGGTATCACTGTAAAAGTGGCTCGTTTCCATAATATCTTCGGGCCTCAAGGCACTTGGAAAGGTGGACGTGAGAAAGCTCCAGCTGCAATCTGCCGTAAAGTAATTGAAGCAGAAGATGGCGGAACTATCGAAATTTGGGGTGATGGAAAGCAAACTCGTTCGTTCTTGTACGTAGAAGAATGTGTTGAAGGAGTACGTCGTTTAATGGAATCTGATTTCTCTGGTCCAGTAAATATTGGTTCGGAAGAAATGATTTCAATCAATGATTTCGCAAAATTAATTGCTGAAATTTCTGGCAAAAAAATTACTATCAAGAATATCCCTGGACCAGAAGGTGTTCGTGGAAGAAATTCTGATAATGCCTTGATTCAAGAAAAATTGGGTTGGGCTCCATCTCACTCATTGAGAGAAGGAATCACCAAAACATATCATTGGATTGCTGAACAAGCAGCCAAAGAAGTTGAATTAGCTTAATTCAACTCAAGTAGGGTCTTAATAAAATTGTCACTACTATGATTTTGTACAAAAACGCTTGCTCTTTCGGGGTAAGCGTTTTTCGTTTTCAAGAAGGTCAAAACTGCTTGTTTGATTTCCTCAGGATTAAATCCATCAACCGTTATTCCTAAATTATACTCACGAGTGAGGTCGCCTACAACACCAAATTTTGTGGCCAAAACTGGTTTGTTATGCCTTGCCGCCAAACCAATAACACCACTCGATGAAAAGAAATTGATATAAGCAACCGAAACTATATCGCTCTGCCCAACATAAGCCTCCATTTCATCATCATCAACAAATCTGCTTTCAAACTCAATTTGGAGTTCGGGGCGAGTTTTCTTGGCTTCTTCAAAAGCTTCCATTAATGTTGCTTGATGCTCTCCGTGAATTTTTCCCACTACCAGCAAGCAAATATTTGCTGCATCTTCTGCACTCAGTTGTTGTAAAGCTTTCAATAAGTTTACAACATTCTTTTTGGCATCAATAAAACCAAAGGCTAAAAGAATCTTTTTGTGAGTAGCAATTTTATATTTTTCTCTGATAATCAACCCTTCACGAGTTGGGTAGTCATACACAGGGTCAGGCAAATACGTAAAAACCTTTGTTCCAAGTGTTTCATTCATATTTTTGATAGTTTCTCTATCATTAAATATAAAAACCTTTTTTAATTGCGTATTCCGACACATCCACCATGTTGTGAATAATTTGCGGGCCTTTGTTATGGTTGATTTCTGTTTGGCTCGTAGTGTAGAGTCTTGGGCAATTACTCGTGGATATGGATTAAACATAATTCCAGTGAGTTGGCAAGGAAAACGGCTACTTCCGATGGTATGTTGAAACATATCAAGCATCATCATTATCACTTTATTCGCTTGATATTCAGTGGCATAACGACTAATGTGTTTCCAAATTATCTGAGTAGATTTTATGATACTCATACCCGAATTGAATGGAGCAAACTCTTCTTCGGTGAAGAAAATTATCTTCACGTTCAGAGCAGTCGTTTTTACTGAAGGAATTGTTTGTGCATCTGGATTTAACAGAAATATGTATTCATCATTCGATGGGTTTTTCTCTAAAAATCGTAGTATGTTTTGAATATGACCCAAATTATGTCCAACTAACCTAACATATATATCACAAATAATAATTCTCATACTTAAAAGAATTTAGGCCATCGAATGGCCTTTTATAAACGATGAAGGGTAAAATTAACTATAAAACACTTTTATATACATCAAGTGTTTTTTGAGCCGTGATGGTTGGCGAAAAATCTTGTAAACGTATTTTGCCTTTTTGAATTAATTCGGTGCGGAGGGCAGCATTATCTAAAACTTTTTCAATTTGGAAAGCGATATTTTCCTTGTCGTCTGGGTTAAAATATAAAGCAGCATCTTGACCAACTTCTGGAAAACATGAACGGTCGCTTAGAATAACGGGGCAATCGCATGCAAAAGCTTCAATAACTGGTATGCCAAAACCTTCGTACAAAGATGGATAAACAAAAACTGTAGCATTTTTATATAACTGATAAAGCACATCGTCGCTATCAATTCCATGATGAAGGATTTGCTTTTCAACTTTTAATCTTGAAAACAATTGTTGTTCAGTAGATGAAAAACTACCATTTCCTGCACAAATTAGATACAAATCATCTTGTTTTTGGAGAATTGGGGCGATTGCCTCTACATAAACATCAAAGTTTTTATAGTTATCTCGATTTCCGACATAGAGTAAATATCTTTTCGGTGTCGAAATCTTGACTTCTGGATTTGGCTGAAAAGTTGCGAAATGCGTAGAGTGATAAATTACTTCAACTTTTTCGGGAGCGATATTGAAAATATCCAAAATATCCTGCTTTGTATTTTCTGAAACCGCAATTATTTTTGAGGATTTATCCAAGATTTTCTTTTTCTGATTTTTATCAAAACCATCTAAAGCGGCATATTGGGTAGAAAATTTTTCGGGAATTACGTCGTGGTGGGTAAGTACAAAAGGTTTTTTTCCGAGAAATGGCAAGAAATAATCTTTGAAATAAGTCGGGTGAAAAACGTCATAATTCTGTCGAGCAATTTGGATAGCACTATTCAGTCGATTTATATGCGAAAAAAGCATATTAGTTTTGGCATATCCTAAGAAAAAGCTGAAAGGAGCCACATGCTTTATGTCACCGTTTTTTAGATAATCATTGTTCGAGAACTTGAGGGCTAACTCAACATCTACTCCTTGTTCGTATTTTAGATTATACATCAAGTCATAGAAATATCTTGCTACTCCGCCGTATTTTGCACCCGAAAACGATTGGTGGTCATAAAGAACTTTCATAAAGAGAAAAAGTAGGACGTATCGGGCTCGAACCGATGACCTTCGCCTTGTCGAGGCGACACTCTAAACCAACTGAGCTAACATCCTGTTTTTGAATAAGTTAGTAGTACATAATTAATCTAAATTTTTTGATATTCTTAATAAATATCAAATATTCTGATACTATTATAACTGTACTGCAAAAATTGTATCACAAATATATACCTAAATCTCTTTTGTAGCAATTTTTAGTGATAAACTTTCTTTGATGGTACTCTCATTAAAAGTAAAAAACCTACAATAAAAAACACCAATATTGTTAAGACTGAGTTTCGCATATTACCAGTTATTTGTCCGACAAAACCAAAAATCAGCGTTCCGAGTGTAATAGCGACTTTTTCTACAATATCATAAAAACCAAAATACGAGGCCGTATCTGTGGTATCATCTGGAATAAGTTTGGCAAATGTTGAGCGTGAAAGCGATTGGATTCCGCCCATAACCAAGCCAACAATGGCCGCAATTACATAAAATTCGTTTTGAGTAGTTGTAAAATAGGCTGCCAAAGGCATGAACGACCAAATGAAAATAAATACCAAAAGACCTTTTGTATTACCAAACTTGCTGGATAGCCAAGATGCTAAGTATGAACCAGGAATTGCAATCAACTGAATTAGCAGAAGTGTGATGATAAGGCCTTGTTTTTCGATGTGAAGCTCTTTATCAGCGAAAATTGTAGCTACATAAATAACTGTCATTACTCCCATGTCGTAAAATAAGAACGCCATCAAAAACTTCGTTATAAGTTTATTCTTTCTGACTTCTTTAAGCACCTTCACTAATTCTTGAACGCCTGTCGTTAAACGCCCAGTTTTAAAAGATTTTGGCTCGTCTTTTGGCAGATAATAAAATGGTATTTGAGCAAACAAAGCCCACCAAAGTCCAACGGTAAGGAATGAAATTCGGGCCGTAAATCCAGAATCAGAATCGGCCTGAGTTAGGCCAAATAATGTTGGCTGCATTATCATCAAAAGGTTTACTATCAGTAAAATAACGCTGCCAATATAGCCCATAGTGAAACCTTTTGCACTTAGGTTGTCGAAACGGTCTTCGGTGGCAATTACTGGTAAAAATGAATTATAGAAAACGATACTTCCACCCCAACCAACAATTGAAAGTCCGAATGCAATAACAGCAGGATTTACATTCCCTCTCGTAAAAAAGTAAAAATATGCACAACTTGCTGCACCGAGATAGCAGAAAATTTTCATGAAAAATTTACGTCGTCCGCTTGAATCGGCCAATGGTGTAAGAATTGGATTGAGAATAACCAGCAAGAGTGTAGCAGCTGAAATTGTGTATGAATACAAAACCGAGTTTTGAATTTGAATTCCGAAGAAATCAACAATATCATTAATGACTTTACCATTGGCATCTTTTTCGGAAGTAGTTGCCAAAAAGTACATCGGAAAAACAACAGTCGTTATCACGAGGTTATGCACCGAATTTGCCCAGTCATACATTGTCCAAGCATTCAGTACTTTCTTTTGGTTTTTTTCAAACATAGCAGTTTAGGGTTAATGTGTTTCAAACTTATGGTTTAGGTCTTTCTTTTAATGCTATAAATTCTCTTTCGTAATTTTTATCTAAAGTTCCCATCGCTCTATCCCAAAAACTAAAATATAGGCCGTAGTTATTTTTGAAATAATGATGGTGCTGATTGTGCATCAACGAGCTGTTGAGCCATTTCCAAAACCAATGTTTATGTCCATCTTTCGGAAGCCATTCCCAGCCTAAATGCCCATAAACATTGTAAGCAGTCATAAAAATGAGGAATGAAAGCATGATGATTGGGTGCAAAGGTAGCACAAAAGCGAAAACGACAAAAATTCCTGCTTCAACAAAGCCTTCGAGTGGTTGAAATGAAAATGAAGTCCACGGACTGGGATTGGTTGATTGATGATGGACTTTATGAAAATACTTAAATAGTTTCGGATGGTGCATCAGTCGGTGCATCCAATAAAAATAAGTATCATGAATGAGTAGTGTCAGGAAAAAGGAGAATATAAAATAAGGCCAACCGTAGTCAGAAATCTTGTAATAAGTTAAGGTATATGGCCTTACACTTGGATTGTAGAGTAAAACACCGACTATTCCAAAAATCAAAAAAGTTAGTAAAGAATAAAGTATTTCACGTTGATAATCAGTGGCTTTAGGGAATTTTAACTGTATTTTCTTGTAGGATACTTTGTTTTTCAAACCAATGTAATATATCAAAAAAGCCAATCCTGCAATAACGAAATAGCGGATGAGGCTTGCAATAAAAATTACAGAAAAAAGATGAGATATATTTTCAGGAAGTAACATGGTCTATTTGATAGTTTCGATAAAAATATTCCTACCTAACAGAGTATTTCTCAATTCTCTCGCAAACTCAACAGCGTGTATTCCATCTCCATGAATACAGACGGTATCAGCTTTTAGCCCGACTTCTCTGCCTTCAGTAGATATAACAACTTGTTTTTCAATCATCATCATTACTTGATTGACAGCTTCTTGTGAGCTTTCAATCATAGCATTAGCTTGTGTACGAGGAGTTAGATTCCCATCGTTTTGATAGGTGCGGTCGGCAAAAACTTCAGATGCGGTGCGTAAACCGATTTTTTCGGCCTCTGTAATTAAATGACTGCCTGATAAACCATACAAAATCAAATCTGGATGAATAGCTTTTGTTGCTTGGGCAATTGCTTTGGCTAATGCAGCATCTTTAGCAGCCATATTGTATAAAGCCCCATGCGGTTTTACGTGGTGAAGTTTACCACCTAATGCTCTTACTGTACCGAACATCGCCCCAATCTGATACACGCAAATATCATAGACCTCTTGCGGTGAAAGCTGCATATTTCGACGACCAAAACCTTGTAAATCTGGAAAAGCAGGATGAGCTCCAACAGCAACATTTTTTTCGATAGCCAATTGAGCCGTTTTCCGCATGATGGTGGCATCGCCCGCATGAAAACCACAAGCAACATTAGCCGACGAAATCAATTCCATTAAAGCACTATCGTTTCCCATTGGCCAAGCACCGAATGCTTCGCCCATGTCGCAGTTGAGGTCAATTTTTTTGTTTATCATTGAAAAATCTGATGCTTGCTTTTAGTTTTTGAAGTTCGAGTTCTTGCTGAATCAGTAAGTCTTCTGCTTCCTGAATCGAAATCTTTTTAAATAATATACTATCATTTACATTACATTGAGCCAATTTTGGTAAATCAACCGACACAATATTGCCCAATCGTGGGTATCCACCGCTGGTTTGATGGTCGGCCATTAAAACTATTATTTGTCCACTTGGCAAAAGCTGCATTGTTCCAAAATCTACGGCCGAGCTGACCAATTCTTTTTTAGCGTTTACTTCCAAAGTTTCAGCATTCATTCGATACCCCATTCGGTTTGAAGCATTGGAGACTGTAAATACTTGATTTTCAAACGCTTGCTTACTTATTTCGGTCAGTAAATCAAACTCGTTGCCTTCGGTGAAACGGATTGTTTTTTTTTGAGACAGGTTGCAAACCTGTCCTACATACGGCAAAAAATTACAATTTCCCTCCTTTACTGCCAAATATGCCCGACTGCCAACAATTAATTTCTTAAATCTAAGTACACTATCTGTTTTAACCAAAATTGTTTTCCAATTTTCTATAGGTTTATTATTGATGGTCGGCGAGAAATCGGCTCCGCCAATGATTATGGTACAATCTTCTTCAAATAATATTTCAGGAGCAGGAAAGTGCATTTCCAACACTGGTTGGTCTTCGGTATTTTGTAAAGCAATGTTGAGTATTCTTGCCGAAAGTCTGTCCATTGCTCCACTTGGGTTTACACCCAAATGTCGAAGTCCATTTTTTCCTAAATTTTGATAGCTTGTAAGAATCCCTTGCTTTAAATATTTCACTTTTGGGCTATTATTTTTCCTAAAATTAATGATTTTATCTTAAAGATGATTCTCTGATGACTAATTGTGTATCAAGAACAACCGTTTCGGGTTCAATCTTATCGGCTTCGAGTTGTTTGAGTAATAACCTGACAGCCTGAGTTCCCATTTCTCGAATCGGTTGACTAATACTTGTAAGCGATGGAGTAAGGTATAAGCACGTAGGTTCGTTATTAAAACTAACCATAGCCACATCTTCAGGTATTCGTAAGCCACGTTGTTTGAGAGCATACATTGTAGAAAAGGCAATATTATCGCTCATCGTCAAAATTCCGTCGGGTGGATTGCTTTGACTCATCATATTATTGGCTTGTATGATGGTGTTTTCCTGCGTAAAATCACTGTGGCTTACGTACTGTTCTTCATATTGTAGGCCATTTGTCAAGATAGCTTCCCGAAACCCATCTAAACGTTGGTTACTGATTTCGAGATGCGGAGGCCCAGCCAAACAAGCTAAACGACGGCACCCTTTTTCAATCATGTGTACAGTTGCTTTAAAAGCCGCTTGTTTGTTATCGACTATTACTTTTGAACTTTCGATTTTATCAGTATATCTATCAAACAAAACCAATGGAATTTGCTTTTTGATTAACCTATTAATATGCTCATAGTCGAGCGAATCACGAGCCAATGAAATAATAAAACCCTCTACTTGGGAGTTGAGCATATTTTGAATCTGGGCTAATTCTCTCAGATAAGATTCGTTGGTTTGGCAAACCATTACACTATACCCCGCTTGCATGGCTGCCTCCTCGATACTATTGAGCATTGAAGCAAAGAAATAATAACTCAATGATGGCACAATTACCCCGATTGTCTTGGTACTGTTTCCTACCAAATTCTTGGCAAGTTGATTGGGCTGATAGTCCATTTCTTCGGCCAATTTAAGAATGGCGTTTTTGGTATCTGGATGAATTTCGGGCATACCACGCAATGCCCTCGAAACCGTTGATACCGATATGTTGAGGGTTTGTGCTATATCTTTAATCGTAACTGGGGTTCTGCGGTGCATAAAATATAACTTTTACAATATTTAAAGCGATAGACTTAGACAATCAAAAATAAATAAAAAATTTGACAAGCGAAGTTAATATAAATTTTTAAAGAGATATTATAAAAATTAAAATATATGCAAACGTTTGCGGTTACGTTTGCGGTTACGTTTGCAAAAAACAGTAAAATAATAAACGATTATTCTTCAATTTTTTCTTTGATAATTAATAATCGCACTATATATTTATAAAAATTACTCAAATCTATTTATGAATAGATAATTAAATTGACTTAAAGTGATAAATAAAAAAATATTTATTTATTGTATTTTTCTAATAAATCTAACTTTCAAACAAATGATTAAAATCTACCTTAAAAAGTATTATTTCTCATTACTATTGCTCTTGTCTTTCACATCATTTGGTCAGTCGAAACTTGATGTAAAAAAAGAATTTGAGTTCGCTGCCAAACAATACGAAGGAATGCTTGCGTCGCACCCAGACCTTACGAAATTTCCGCAATCTACATGGCCAGATGGAAAACCTCGTGATATGAAATCGGATTGGTGGTGTAGTGGATTTTTTGGTGGTTCGCTTTGGTATATTTATCAATTTAATCATGAACAAAAATGGAAAGATGCCGCCGACAAATGGACGATGGCAGTTGAGAAAGAGAAATTTAATACTCGCACGCATGATTTAGGTTTTATGCTATATTGTCCGTTTGGCAATGGGTATCGACTTACAAAAAATCCTGTATATAAAGATATTATGCTTACAGGAGCAAAATCTTTGGCAACTCGATTTAATCCTAAAGTTGGTTTAATTAAGTCTTGGGAAAGTTTCAAGGGTGGCTATAAATATCCTGTTATCATTGATAATATGATGAACCTTGAGTTTTTGTTTTGGGCAGCTAAAGAATCAGGAGACAAAGAACTTTATAATTTGAGTGTTACGCACGCCGATAATACGATGAAAAATCATTATCGCCCTGATTTTAGTAGCTACCACGTATTATTATATGGCGAAAATGGAGAAGTTTTAGCGAAGAAAACGCATCAAGGGGCAGCAGATGAGTCAGCCTGGGCAAGAGGACAAGCTTGGGGTCTTTATGGATACACCGTGATGTATCGTGAGACTAAAGACAAAAAATACCTTGATTTTGCTCGAAATATTGCCAATTTCTATCTCAAAAATCCAAATTTGCCATCTGATATGATTCCGTATTGGGATTTTAGTAAACCAGGTGAAGAACGAGATGCTTCAGCAGGAGCAATTTGTGCTTCGGCATTATTGGAGCTAAGCACTTACGGAGGGAAAGACGCCAAAACTTATTATAATTCGGCCGTTAAAATGCTCGAAACACTATCTACACCAGCATTTAAAGCCGAACTTGGAAAAAACAATCATTTTATTTTGATGCACAGCACGGGTCATAAACCAGGTAATTCAGAAATTGATGTTCCGCTTGTTTATGCCGACTACTATTATTTAGAAGGTCTTTTAAGATACGAAGCCTTGAGAACTAAGAAGAAATTATTTTAAGATTTAACTACATCCACACAACCTTATAAAGAGTACTTATCAACATTTATTCAAACTCAAATCTTTTATGAAAAAAAATCTACTGTTCAATCAGTTGATGAATAGGGCTGCAAAAAGCAGACTTATTTACACTGTTTTAGCTCTACTCTGCTTGATAAGTAGCTATGCAAATGCTGCTGACATCACGATTACAGGAAAAGTTAGCGATGCCGAAAAAGGAGAAGGATTACCGGGAGTAAGTATCACAATCAAAGGCACTTCTCGTGGAGCAACTACTGATGGAAAAGGTGACTATTCTATCAAAGTTCCTAACAAAAATGCGGTATTAGTATTTAGTTTCTTGGGTTATGAAACACAAGAGATTGAAGTTGGTAACCAAACGATTATCAGCGTAAATATGACTGCTGATGCAAAATCGCTTGAAGAAGTTGTAGTCGTTGGATATGGAACTCAAAAGAAAGTAAACTTGACTGGTGCGGTTTCGACGATTGACTCAAAGACTATCGAAAATCGTCCATCAAGTAACTTAGCAAATGCTTTGCAAGGAACAAGCCCAGGTTTGATTATTACTCGTTCAAATGGTCAGCCAGGTAGTGAGGGTATCGGTATTCAGATTCGTGGAGCATCATCTGCCAATGGTAGTATTGAGCCATTAGTAATTCTTGATGGAGTAACTGTGCCAAGCAATACACTTCAGTCACTCAACCCAAATGATGTTGAGAATATCAGTGTGTTGAAAGACGCTGCGGCTGCCGCAATTTACGGTGCTCAAGCGGCTGGTGGTGTAATTTTGGTAACTACAAAGAAAGCCAAAGCAGGAAAAATAAAATTTGCTTATTTAGCTCAACAAGGCACTGACTGGTCAATTAATGTTCCTGAAAGAATGTCGCTTTTAGAAGAGGCCGAGTTTTCTAACTTAGCTCGTAAGAACTCAGGAAGTGGTCCTGAGTATTCGGATGTTGATATCCAACGTATCAAAGATGGTGTGCCGTATGTGGTTAACCCTGCCGATACGACAACTTGGCTTTTTTATAACCAAACTCCATTGACTGACCAAGTTTTAAGAAAATATTCGTCTATGACTACTCAAAACCTAAGCATTTCGGGTGGTACAGAAAAACTAAACTTTTTGTTGTCAGGTGGTTATTATGGTAAAAGCGGTATCTTCAAAATCGGACCAGATGGCTATCAACGCTACAATGTTCGTTTGAATTTAGGGGCTCAACTGAGTAAAATATTCTCAATCGATACTCGACTTTCTTATACAAAAGATAAGCAAGAGGCTGCTTCAGGAGGTTTAAATGGACAAGGTTTAATGTACGAAATTTATCGTTTACGTACTCGTACACCGTTTTTCACCCCTGATGGACAATATAATGGTGCTGGTTCGGCTGCGACAGTGTACGCCAGACTTGAATCAGGTGGCTATAATAATTATAAAAGAGATTATTTTGATGGAACTGTAACGCTCAAAGCCGCAAATATCGTAAAAGGTCTTACACTTCGTGGAGTAGTTGGTACTCAGTACCGCATCGGTGATAGAACAAACTTTGCTCGTACAGTGCCACTTTGGGGAAGAGGCAAAATATTGAGTTACATCAACCAAGTGAATAGTTATACTTTAACTGATGAATTAACAAATAATACAAACCTTCAGTTTTTGGCAAATTATGACATAAAGGTTGGAGCAAAACACAATTTTGGAATTTTGGCAGGATATAACTACGAAGATTTCAGATTTGAAAACATGGTGGCTGGTGCAACAAACTTAGTGAGCAATGATTTGCCAACGCTTAACTTAGGCGACGATAAAACAAAAACCAATAGCCAATCAATCGGTACTAATGCTTCGCAGTCGGTTTTCAGTCGTTTCAATTATAATTATGATGGTAAATATTTGCTCGAAGCAACTATCCGTCGTGATGAAAACTCAAAACTCGCTCCAGATTTAAGAATTAAAGTTTTCCCATCAGCATCGGCTGGCTGGAATATACACCGTGAGGCATTCATGAAAGATGTAAACTTTATTTCTGAGTTGAAACTTCGTGCATCATGGGGACGCTTGGGTGGTGCTTTAGGTGGTAGCACAATTGGTAACTACGATTATTTAAGTCAGTTAAGTCGTGGTTCGGCATTGGTTTTGGGAGATTCTCGTGCTTCTTACCTTTTCCAGAGTTCAATTCCATCGCAAGCCCTTTCTTGGGAAACAATCGAAACAACTAACGTAGGTTTTGACTTAGGTTTATTCAAAAATAAACTAACAATCAACGGTGACTATTACGTAAAATATAACCGTAATATGCTTACGCCACAAAACCTTCCTGCTGTAATTGGTATCGGTACTCCAAGAAAAAATAACGGAGAATTGAAATCTTGGGGCTGGGAATTGGAAGCACGTTATAGAGGACAAATCGGTAAAGATTTCTCATATAATATTGCAGCTAACCTTTCTGACAACCAAAATAAACTCATCAATTTTGCGGGAAGAAACATCGTTAGTGCGGGTACAAACAGTATCGTAGAAGGTTATCCTTTGAACAGTGTTTTTGGCTACAAAACAGATGGATATTTCCAAACTGCCGACGAAGTTAAAGCTTGGGCTTTCCAAGATAACCGCACAGGTGCTGGTGATGTGAAATATTTAGACCTCAACGGCGATGCAAAAATCAATGTTGGAAAAGGAAACACCAGCGACTTCGGTGACTTGGTGTATCTTGGTACTACTCAGCCTCGTTATGTGTTTGGTACAACACTTGGCTTTAATTATAAAGGATTTGATTTTACTGCATTCATTCAAGGTGTAGGCAAGCGTTCGTTCAGACCAGAAACTGAAACTATTGCCCCTCTATTGGTAACTTGGAAACAAGCTTTAGGTATTCACAGAGATTACTGGACTCCAGAAAATCCTGATGCTTTGTACCCTCGCCCTTACACTGGTGGAACACACAACTACCGTGTTTCGGACAAATGGCTGTTGAATGGACAATATGCTCGTTTGAAAAACCTTCAAATTGGTTATACAATTCCTGAAAGCCTTTCTAACAGAGTTAAGATTTCGAGAGCAAGGGTATTCTTCTCGGCTCAAGATATTCTTACATTCTCAAGATTGGGCAATTTCAAAGGATATTTCGACCCAGAGCAACGTGATAATATTGAGAATGATTACCCATTCTTTGCCACAGCTTCAGTTGGTATCAATCTTAATTTCTAAGCAATTAGTCAATATAAGTTATTGACCATCAACGATTAACTAATTAAATTAATGCGAATCATGAAATCAAAATTCAAATATATACTTTCGACGTGCCTACTCATCTTGGGCATGACCGCTTGCGACATCAATCGCTTGCCCGAAACATCAATCAGCGATGCTACTTTTTGGCGTTCGGAAACTGACTTAATAGCGGCTACCAACTATCTTTACACTTTCATACCCGGCTTTAATACCGAAGATGTATGGTCTGACGATGCCATTGGTCTAACTTCAAACAATATCAGCGATGGTTCTCGTTTGGCTCCTTCAACTGATGGTAACTATACTTCTCCATATCAGTTAATCAGGGCAGCCAATAATATTATCGAAAAAGGCCCAAAAGCAGCTGCCACAACCAGCCAAGCGGTTATTGACCGATACATCGGCGAAGCTCGTTTCTTCCGTGCATGGGGCTATTATAGCTTAGTTCAGAAATACGGTGATGTGCCTTTGATTCTAAAAATATTAGATGACACTTCGCCAGAATTGACCGAACCAGCCAGCCCAAGAGAAAAGATTTTCGACCAAATCTATCAAGACCTTGATTTTGCTGCTTCAAAATTGCCAACTATAGCAACTCTCGGAATTGGTAATTTTGGGAGAATTTCGAATACGGGAGCATTAGCTTTCAAAGCTCGTGTGGCTCTTTTTGAAGGAACACGCTCGAAATTCCATAACTATGGTGATTATAAAAAACACCTAACTTTGGCGGTTGCAGCAGCAAAAGCCGTTATTGATAGCAAACAACACGCATTATATGCCAATTATTTCGATTTGTTCCAATATGCAGGCGAAGGGCTTCAAAACAAGGAGAATATCATTGTAAAACAATATGGTGTTAGCTTAACTGACCGTGTATTGACGCATACTTATTTCCGTGGAACACTCGAAAATGGTAATAAAAACCCAACCAAAAGTTTGGTAGATTCTTATTTGATGTCGGATGGTTTACCTATCACAAAGTCGCCATTATATAAAGCTCCTGTTAAAAGCACCGATGTATTTGTTGGACGTGATGATAGATTGAACCAAACAGTAATGAAAGCTGGCGACCCATACATTTTTACTAAAAAAGTATTCGATGTTGCCGTCTTGGTTTTCCAAAAAACAGGTTTTTGCTTCCGTAAATTTTCAAATATTGATGACTGGAATACGCAAGCTTCTTCGATTGACCGACCAATTTTGAGATATGCTGAAGTACTTTTAGCTTATGCAGAAGCAAAATACGAATTAGATGGAAGCATCAGCGATGCCGACCTTGATTTAGCAATTAATCCGCTTCGTGCAAGAGGTAAAATTGCGAAGTTAACCAATGCTTTTGTAACAACAAACGGACTAAATATGCGTGATGAACTCCGTCGTGAACGCCGAGTTGAATTAGCACAAGAAGGACATCGTTATTGGGATTTGATTCGTTGGAAAACGGCCGAGATTGAACTTCCAAAGCCAGTTTTAGGAAATTACTTCTTTAAATCTGAATTCGGAACAACTACTACCGTAAACT
This sequence comes from Emticicia aquatilis, assembly GCF_014644295.1. Taxonomy (GTDB): domain Bacteria; phylum Bacteroidota; class Bacteroidia; order Cytophagales; family Spirosomataceae; genus Emticicia; species Emticicia aquatilis. The sequence continues at coordinate 51,801 of NZ_BMKK01000016.1, read as the reverse complement.
TAACTCCTGATAATTATATCTTAGTTACGGCAGCCAATTTCCGCAAGTTTGACCCTGCAAAAGATTATTTATGGCCATTACCTTTGAATGAGATTTCGTTGAACCCGAATCTCAAGCAAAACCCGAATTGGTAATAAAATTCTCAAAAACTGCCCTTTCTGTTTTGTCAGAAAGGGCTTTTATTTGCACTTTTATGAAAAAACTTTTTTCTATTCTTGCCATTTGGTTTTGTATAATTTCTTGTAAAAAAGACGAAACCACCCCACTTGCCGACCTTCCTGCTAACCTCAAAAACCTTAAAATCGAGCATCCACGCCTATTTCTGACCGACCAAAAACTTGAAGAATTGAAGGCTGCTCGCAAAACTGATGCAGTATTGGATAAATATGTTACTGCCGTTATCGCCACAGCAAATTCGATTGTTACAAAACCAATGCTCACCCGAGTGTTGATTGGGCCGAGATTATTAGATGTCAGTCGAGAATTATTGAAACGTACATCGCACCTTGCAATGGCCTATCGTTTTACAGGAGATAAAAAGTATTTAGATGCTGCCGTAAATAATATGAAAGCTGTATGTGATTTTACGGACTGGAATCCTTCACACTTTTTAGACGTGGCCGAAATGACCAACGGTGTAGCAATCGGCTACGATTGGCTCTACAACGACATGAGTAAGGCAGACCGAGAAACAATTAGAAACGGTCTGAAAATCAAAGGATTATCTGAATACCGTAAATCTTATGAGTCGGCTTGGTGGCACAATGGTGATAATAACTGGAACCAAGTTTGTAATGGCGGACTGCTCGTCGGTGCTTTAGCTATTGCCGAAACTGACCCAACGTACGCCAGCGATTTTATTCCGAAAGTTGTGCCTAACTTGGCTTTCTCGAATAAATTTTATGCTCCCGATGGAGCTTGGTACGAAGGCCCAGGTTATTGGTCTTATGCAACCGAGTATTTATCTTACGGAATGTCGGCCTTACAAACAGCTTTAGGCGATATGTACGGCCTCGAAAAAACGGACGGATTATCGAAATCGGGTTTAGTTCCAATGATTTGTGCTGGCCCAACCAATTTTATCTTGAATTTTGCCGATTCGGGCGAAAACAGTAAGGCTACGACCTCAGCAGCGATGTTTTTTCTGAGTAATGTTTATAATAACTCGCAGATTTCAAATTATCTCCATAATTACATCAAGAGTTCAAATGCTCTTGCTACGCCATTTCATGTGGCTTGGTATAAAGCACCGAATTCAGAAGCTGTCAGCCCGCCACTCGATTACTTTCTAAAAGGAGATATTAACGAACTGGTCTTTTTGAGAAGTAGCTGGACCGACCCTAACGCTTCATGGATTGGCATAAAATCAGGGATTAACAGCTCAAATCACTCTCACCTTGACCTCGGGAATTTTGAACTCGATGCGGGTGGCGTTCGCTGGGCAAAAGATTTAGGCTCTGATGATTATAATTTAGATGGGTATTGGACAATGGGCGTAAATGGCAAACGTTGGTCATATTACAGACTCAATTCTTTCAGCCATAATGTGCCACTTTTGGGCAATAAAAACCAGTATGAATTGGCAAAAGCCAAATTTATCAGCACTGATTTGAATGTGGCTACCCCTTCTGCAAGCCTCGATTTGACCGAAGCCTACCGAGAATTTTCGACAAAAAGTACAAGAAAAGTCAGCTTGACCGATGGTCGAAAAAACTTCTTGATTGAAGATAGTCATACTTTATCAAAAAGCACAGAAGTAGCTTGGGGAATGACAACCGCCAATACAATCGAACTCATAAAAGGTGGAAAAGCAATTTTGCGAAACGCAACCATTACCTCAAAAACACTCGAAGCAGAGATTATTTCACCCAAAGGCCTTGAGTTTACTGTCGAATCAGCTTTACAGAAAGCTCCCGAAAAATTGAACACAGGTCATTCGAGATTGATGCTCCGTTTACATAATCAAACTGGACAAGTGAATATTATCATCAAACTTTCACCTAAAGGGTAAAATGAAAATACAATCATTCAAAAAGGTATTGATTTTTCTGAAATACCTCAAGTGTTTTCTGTTTTTTCTATCATTCACCACTTTTGGACAAGCTACCACTGAAAAAAATAACCGTACTCTTTTGTTAAAAATTACAAAAACAAAAGGTTTGGTTGCATTATGGGATTTCAAAGAAGAAGCTGGGACACCACGAAAAACATACGAAACAAATGAATATCCATTAAAAGAAATGAATGGTACATTACCCCGCATCAATGAAGGGCCATTATCGGGATATTCTACGGAGTTTGGCAATAATTCGTTTCTATCATTGCCATATACTGAGACGAAAGAACTTAATATTTATGGCCAAAATCAAGGTGTTACTGTTGTTGCTTGGGTAAAATGGTCTGGTGAAAAAACTGGTTTTGTTGGCGGAATGTGGAACGAATACCAAGATGGTGGAAAAAGACAATATGGCTTATTTGTTTCGTTACCACACTACAATGGCAAAAATCAGGTTTGTGGGCATATTTCAGCTTCTGGAAAACCAACACCGCCTTTTCCATACTCCATTGATTATTCGGCAAGTAAGCAAGTTGTTCAGCCAAATGTGTGGACTTGTATCGCTTTTACTTACGATGGCACTTTTATTAAATCTTATGTAAATGGTGACTTTGAAAAAAGAGAACCTGAGTTAATTAACAACACAATTGGTTTTGAAGGCTATCCAAAAGGCCTAACTCAAACAAAGAATCCGTACTTTTTCCCTAACGGCATAGGAAATAATGGGTCTGATTTTACGGTTGGAGCAGTTTTACTTAAAAATGGAATGGGTAATTTTTTCAAAGGGCAAATCGGTGGATTAGCTGTCTTTAATCGTGCATTGAGTGCTAAGGAAATCAAAAAAATATCTCTATAAAAACAAAAACTGAAATGAAAATTAATAAGATTTATGTAGGTATATTTTTCTTCATCGTCCAAAATTTAGTATTTGGACAAATAAAAGATGCTAAAATGCCCTCACACCCTCGAATTTTATTACTCGAAGGCGAAGAAAATGCAATCAGCAAAAACATAGCAGCCGACCCAACTTGGGCAAGCCTTAATCAACTCATCATTGATGAAAGTAATAAAATTATTCCGTTACCGACGCTCGAACGCATTCAAATTGGTCGTCGATTGTTGGATAAATCGCGAGAGTGTCTGCGAAGAGTATTTTTCTTGTCATATTCTTACCGCATCATAAAAGATAAAAAATATTTAGAAAGAGCCGAAGCCGAACTTGTAAAAGTTTCACAATTCAGCGATTGGAATCCGAGTCATTTTTTAGATGTAGCTGAAATGACAATGGGCGTTTCGATTGGCTACGATTGGCTTTACGATGATTTATCCACTTCCTCAAAAGCAATCATTAAAGAAGCAATTCTAAAAAAAGGAATTGAGCCATCGCTTGATAAAAAGTATAATAGTTGGCTAAAGGCCTCACACAACTGGAATCAGGTTTGTAATGCTGGTATGACCTACGGAGCAATGGCAATTTATGAAGAAAACCCAACGCTTGCCCAACAAATAATCGACCGAGCCATTGAGTCAATCAAGTTGCCGATGGAAGATTACAAACCCGAAGGAGCATATCCCGAAGGTTACAGTTATTGGGGCTACGGCACAAGTTTCAATGTGATGTTTTTAGATGCAATCCAGCGAGTTTTCAATACAGATTTTGGTTTATCAGCAACGGCAGGATTTCTGAAAACAGCGGGCTATATGCAAAATATGGTGGGTTCTTCGGGTAAAAATTTCAATTATTCGGATGCAGGAAATGGTAGCGGACTCAGCCCGGCCATGTTTTGGTTTGCCAATAAAACCCAAAATTCAAGTCTGTTATTCACTGAAAAACAGTATTTGCAAGGCAAAGACAAATCAATGCACCGAGATAGACTTTTGCCCGCTACCATGATTTGGGGTAAAGACATAAGTTTAGAAAAAGTAACCGAACCAAAAGAAATGATTTGGGTTGGTCAAGGTAAAAATCCTGTGGCCATGATGCGAACTTCGTGGTCGAAGCCCGATGCAATTTATGTGGGTTTAAAGGCTGGTTCGCCCTCAGTCAATCACGGACACATGGATGTTGGTTCGTTTGTGATGGACGCCAATGGCGAACGCTGGTCGATGGATTTTGGCATGCAAGAATACGAATCGCTTGAATCGAAAGGCGTAAAACTCTGGGGAATGGCACAAAATTCAGAGCGTTGGCAGGTGTTTCGCTACAATAATTTAACCCACAGCACACTCGCTTTTGATAATGAATTTCAGAAAGTTGAAGGTTATGCGAGCATCAATCATTTTTCCAAAAATCTAAATTTCTTGAGGGCCACTACCGATATTAGTGCTGTTTATAAAGACAAAGCTACATCGGTCAATCGAGGTGTAGCTATTATCGACAAAAAATATGTTTTGGTAAAAGATGAAATAACCGCCACTGAAAAAGAAACGACTGTTCGCTGGGCAATGCTCACGCCTGCTGTGGTAAAAATCAATACTGATGGAACAGCCGAACTCACACAAAAAGGCAAAAAACTGCAACTGAAAGTGAGTAGCCCGAGCAATATTACATTGAAAACATGGTCAACCCAAGGTTCGCATGATTATGATGCCCCAAATACGGGTACAACTTTGGTAGGTTTTGAAGTTAAAATACCTGCCAATAGTAGTATTTCTCTCGATGTTTTATTGATTCCCGAAGAAAACAAAGTAAATTCAAAGACAAAAATTCTTCCATTGAAAGACTGGAAATAATCAAAAATCTATTCACCCTAACCTTTTTTAACGATGACTTATTCAAGAAAAACTTTTTTGAAACACTTAGGAATAACAGCCTTGAGTGTTCCTGCATTAGCATTTCAACAAAAAGCAGCTTCGCCAAAACTCACCATTGGTTTGGCTTCTTATACGCTACGAAAATATTCGGTCAGCCAAGTCATAGATATTTGTAAACGTCTTAATATCAAAGACATAGCACTTAAAAACTTTCATCTTCCACTCGATGCCACTGATAGCGATATTCAAACAACAATCTCAAAATTCAAAGAAGCAGGATTGAATATCTACGGTGGTGGAGTGATTTACATGAAAAATGAAGCTGAAGTAAAAAATGCCTTTCGCTACGCCAAAGCTGCTGGTATGAAAATGATAATTGGTGTACCTAATCACGATTTACTGCCATTGGTTGAAAAATATGTGAAAGAAAACGACATCAAACTGGCGATTCATAATCATGGCCCAGGAGATGAAGTGTATCCTACGCCCGCTACTGTCTATGATAAAATTGTGAATCTTGACAAACGAATCGGTCTTTGTATTGACGTTGGTCACGTGGTTAGGCTTGGAATGAATCCGATTGAGGCCATCAAAAAATACGGACATCGAATGTATGATATGCACTTAAAAGATGTTGATGGAACGGTTGCCAAAAGCGAATCTATCCAGATTGGGCGTGGTGTAATTGATATTCCCAAACTCATGAAAGCACTCAAAGATGTTAATTATCAAGGCGTTATGAGTATCGAATACGAAAAAGATGCCGAAAATGCCGAAGGCGGTTTGGCCGAATCGGTTGGCTATGTGCGTGGTATTTTGGATATGATGGACCGTTATTAAAAACCCTTTCCTCGACAAACAAATGAAAAAAATAATATTCTTTTTAACACTGCTTTTTAGCACCACACTTTTCGCACAAGTAACTCAGCGAAACATTTTTGCCAAAAAATATACGCTCGATGAGGTAAAAAAAACGTTGATTCCGCTCAAAGAATATCATCCATACCCAAAAACTCCCGAGGAATGGCAAGCGGCCGTGCCCGATAGTGTTTTGAAAGACATCGTAAAAAATGGTGAAAAACTACTCGATTTTAAGTTTGAGGCAATTTCTGCCACAACTTCTCTCGACTACGTGCGTTCGGGTGACCGTGAGCGTCATGGAAAATTATCTTATGGCAAACGAAATGCACTCACTGATTTGATTTTGGCCGAAAGTGTGGAAAATAAAGGTCGTTTCGTTGAAGCAATTATGAATGGCGTTTGGTCGATTTGCGAAGAAAGTTATTGGGGTGTTCCTGCTCACATCAGAGGTTTACCCGATGTCGAAAACCCCGTTGTAGATTTGTTTTCTGCCGAAACTGCTTCTGTTCTGGGCATGGCCGACTATTTTGTTGGTGAAAAATTAGATAAAATTAGTAAGCTTCTACGCAAAAGAATTTACTACGAAACCAACAAACGTATTTTTGAGCCAATGCTCACAAAATCAGATAATTACGGCTGGATGAGTAAAACAAAACCAGTTAATAATTGGAATCCGTGGATTATGTCGAATTGGATTTCGGCCACTTTAATGCTCGAAAAAGACGAAAAACGTCGTGCCGAAATGATTTACGGAACAATGCTCGGCACTGACCTTTACCTAAACGGCTTGGGCGAAGACGGCGGTTGTGACGAAGGTCCAAGTTATTGGTTTGCGGCAGGTGCAAGTGTGTTCGATTGTCTCGAATTGTTGGGCAATGCCACTAAAAACCAAATTAGTATTTATGATGAACCACTTATTAAAAAAATGGCTTCGTATGTCTATAAAACTCACATTAGCGGACATTATTTCGTGAATTTTGCCGATGCCGACCCAAAACTTCGCCCCGATGGATTGATGCTTTATCGTTTCGGAAATGCCTTGAAAGATGAAAAAATGATTCAAATGGGACAATGGGCATTTAAAAACTTTACTTCGGCTTCGATGGGCGGAAGCTATCACCGTCCACGCAGAATCGAAAACTATCTGTCTATCAAGCAAGTACAGAAAGAATCGGCTCCTTATGTGCCAGTCAATGATGCTTGGTTTGGTGATATTCAGGTGCTTACGGCACGAGCCAGTAATGGATTTTTCATGGCAACCCACGGTGGACATAACGCCGAAAGCCACAACCACAACGACGTAGGTGATTTTATGCTCTACGCTAATGGCGAGCCTGTAATTATTGATGCTGGGCGTGGAAATTACACGGCTCGTACGTTTTCGGCTCAACGCTACGAACTTTGGTTTACACAATCTCTGTACCATAATTTGCCTATAATCAATGGTTTAGGTCAGAAAGCAGGTCGAGAGTTTGAAGCAAGCAATGTGAAAAGTACCATTTCGGAGAAAGAAGCTACGCTCAACCTTGATATCGCCAATGCTTATGATAAAAACGCAGGAATTGTATCTTGGAACAGAACTGTGAAATTGAATAGAGTAAAAAATACCGTTGAACTAACCGACGATTATGCGTTGAACCAAAAGCCAACTTCATTGCAACAAGTTTTTATGACAATCTGTACAATTGATAACTCGGTAGCGGGAAAAATTACGCTAAAAACTCCAAAAGGACAAGTCATAAACCTGCAATACGACCCAAAAGTTTGGGAGGTTTCAACCGACTTACCCTCAACCGAAGGCATGGAATATATAAGTTTTAAAACCAAATGGGATAATCTGCCTGTGCAACGAATTATTTTGAATAGTAAAAATTTGGCACAAAAATCAAAAAATTCATTTACTTTGGGACTTAATTAAATCAGAAATCCTCAATCCGAAATGAAATATCTTATTGTACTTGTTCTAAGCATTTTTAGCTTGGCGAAAACCTTTGCTCAAACCATCCATTTATTTAATGGCAAAGACCTTAATAATTGGTATAGCGATGTGCCTGCCACCGATAAAGACCCAAATCTCAGAAAATCATTTATTATCAGAGATGGAAATTTGGTAAGTATGGGAACTCCCGAAGGCCATTTATTGACCAAAGATAAGTACGAAAACTATCGTCTTGAATTAGAATATCGTTTTGCAGGAAAACCTGGTAATTGTGGTGTTTTGGTACATGCTTCAACGCCACGAGCCTTGTACGGAATGTTTCCGAAATCTATCGAAGTACAAATGATGCACGAAAATGCAGGGGATTTTTGGTGTATCGTAGAAGATATTAAGGTAGAAAACATGGAAGCTCGACGTGGGCCAAAAGAAAACTGGGGAATCACAGAAGGTAAAGAGCGAAGAGTTAAAAATCTAACGGATAATTCAGAAAAACCACTCGGAGAATGGAATAAAATGACAATCGAATGCCGAGGCGATAAAATAAAAGTTTGGGTAAATGGCGATATGGTCAATGATGGTTTCGGAGCAACCGCTCAGAAAGGACAAATTGCACTCCAAGCCGAAGGTGCAGAAGTAGAGTTTAGAAAAGTAGATTTAACACCGTTGAAGTAGTTATTGGTAAATTGGGAAACTGGTTATTGGTTACTTGTTATTAGTAAATTGCAAATACCTGTTTCCCAGTAACTAATTTCCCAATAACCATTTCCCCAATCACAAGGCAACAAATTTCACTAAATCACCGGCTTTTAAGAGCGTAATTTCTGTGGCGTTTGGTGTATAAAGTTGCAATTCCGTTCGGCCGATTAATTGCCAACCTCCAGGGTTTTCAGATGGATAAATTCCTGTTTGATTTCCAGCAATGCCCACACTTCCCGCAGGAACTTTCATGCGTGGTGTTGACCTACGTGGAGTAGCAATTCGAGCATCTAAACCACCCATGTAAGCAAAACCCGGTAAAAATCCCATCATATATACTCTGTATGTTGGGGCTGTATGTAATTCAATTACCTGTGCTTCGCTAATCTGATGATAATCAGCTACATAGCCTAAATCTTCGCCATCATAATTTACAGGAATTTCAACGGTTCTTTTTACATAATTTTCTACCTCACCGATATTTTCATAAGTTTTTATCAAGAAATCTTCTACAAAATCATAAGCAGATTTGAATGAAATATAGTTTTTTCTGACTTGAAAAACATCATAAAAGATAGTCAAAGAAGCATAAGCAGGCATTGCTTCTTTCATACCAATAAAAGCATTTTTGGAGCAATATTGATATAATTGCATAACTGTATCATTGATTTTTTCATCAATGACATTGCCAAAATCAATCGTTATGGCCGAATCGCTTAGTGGAAAGATTTTGTAATTTAGCATGATAATAATGTTTGTAGAACAATTTTCTAAATTGTTCTACTGGTACTACACAACTTGGAAATCGGACTGCCGAGGCAGTTGTGCTACTTTAGCCACGAATTTTCTATTAAACCATTTCGATAATATTGAATGTAGGCTTTCAGTTGTTTTGTCTCAAAATTATTTATTGATTTATCAGATTTTAAATCAAATCCTTTTGCCTTGCCATCAAGGCTCATTTCTACATATTTGTTTTCTGATATTAATCTAAAAACCCCCGAATTTAATTGAAACGCTAAACCTTTATTTCGAGCAAAAATAGATTCTCCGAAAGGTAAAACTTCTTGTTGATTGATACTCAAAAAATCTAAAATACTTGGTAAAATATCAGAATGTTGGCATATTTTCGTTGAATCTGCAAGGCTTTTTAATTGTGTAAGTATTTGATTATTAGGGTGATATAGAATCAAAGGTACACTGTATGCTCCCGTTGGCGTTGCGTATTTTTTTTCGGTATTAAACTGCGTATGGTCGGCTGTAATCACAAAAAGTGTATTTTTAAACCACGTTTGTTTAGCCGCAGTTTCAAAGAAATGTTTCAAAGCTAAATCAGTATAGCCCAAACTTTCGTGGATTTCGGCTTTTCCTTTTGGGAATTTTCCTTTGTATTGGGTTGGAATCGGGTAGGGGTGGTGCGAACTCAGCGTAAAAACACAACCCACAAAAGGTTTACTTTCTTTCGATAATTCTGTGGCAAAATATTGCAAATACGGTTCATCGAAAATTCCCCAGTTTTTATCAAAATCAGTTTCCATTTTTTCTTTAGGATATTGATTTAGCCCGAAATATTTATCAAAGCCAGCGAGTTGCGAAAAACCCTCAAAACCCATCGAACCATTTCTTGCACCATGAAAGAATGACGAAACATAACCATGTTTTTTTACGATACTTCCCAGCCCCGCAAATTTATTCGACTGATAACTTGAGGTAATAAATGGCTCTTCAATCAATTGTGGAATTGCCGCCGTAATAGCAGGCATCGCAATAATAGATTCCCGGCCATTGGCAAAACAATTTTCCATGAAAAGGCTATTTTTTGCCAAAGAATCTAAGAAAGGCGTGTAGCCTTTGTAGGGATTTTTGTAGCCCATATATTCTTTTCCAAAACTTTCGAGAATAATAATAACGACGTTTTGTGGGGTAGCACTTGCTGAAAAATGCGAACTTCTATCTCGCTTGACTAAATTGTCAACTAATTGATTATCAGTAAAATAATTAATTTTTTCTGTGCCTTTCGCATCAATCGTGGTCAGAAAAGTAAAGGTGGTATTGAGCGTCAGATTTCCGAGATGATTATCATGTTGCTCGAATGCCTGATTGATTCTAAGTGGTTTTTCTTGAAATCCACCTCGGAAAAACAATATCGTAAAACCGATTCCAAGTAACCAAATGATGGATTTTAGAATTATTTGACGAGGACTGTTTCGCAAAGAGATTCTGGCAAAGTTGGGGCTATTTGGCGTAAATTTAACAAAAAGAAAACTTACAAAAATCCATAGAAAGACCAAATACCAATAAGAACCAATTAGGCTAAATGATTGAGCAAAAACATCTCCCATTATACCGAAGACTTCAAAAATTGTTCGTCGGCCTATGAATTTATAATATTCAAAATCGGCAATATTTGTCCAAAAGAATACGATGTTCGGAATCCAATAAAGATATTTCAGAAAGCTTTGATAACTTTGTTTTTCAGTAAATCTAAACGGCAATAAAGAAGCTATCGTAAAAAGTACATTGCTGATAAAAATGGCTGATAAATCGAACTTTATACCATACAAAAAAGCATAGCTAATTTGTTGAGCATCAGCAAATTGAAAAGATTTGATATTGAAAACAAGAAACAAAAATCTGAGTAAGAAATAAAAGATAAGCAACCACGTAATACGCTTCAACCACACAAGTAAATACATAAGAAAAGCCCCAGTTTGGGTTAATTTTTTGTTAAATTTGGTGCAAAATTAATAAAAATAAGGTCTAACGGCACTCCTGACCCAACAATCTTTCACTGTAATAAAAAGATGGATTTAATAACTTTCAAAAATACCCTCAAAGAAAATCAAGTTCCGAAAACCCTTCCGATTTTGGTGCAAGCCCTCTGGCATGATGCCAAAGGCGATTGGGAGGCAGCTCATAATATTGCCCAAACAAAAGAAGGAACGCTGGCTTACGACCAACTGCACGCCTATCTTCACCGCAAGGAAGGAGATAGGTTTAATGCGAATTATTGGTATCGTAGAATCGGTGAATCAATGCCTAAAATCTCGCTCGAAGAAGAATGGGAAGTGTTAGTAGAGCGATTTCTTTGAGGCTTGATGATACATCTGGCCCAACTATCGAACGAAATAAAGTTACGTTCCACGAATAAAGTATTAAATTGCATAAAATTAAAGAATTAGTAGTCATTTGAAGTTTATCAGATGATGTTTAGCAGAAATATATGAATTATTTATCGGCCGAGAATATCGGGAAAAATTTAGGTGAGCGTTGGTTGTTTAAGAATCTTACATTTGGGATTTTACAAGGCGAAAAAGTAGCATTGATTGGCTCGAATGGTTCGGGTAAATCGTCGATGTTAAATATGATTATCGGAAAATCGGATGTAGATGGGGGAGAGATTAGTATCAGAAAAGATATTAGAGTGGGGTATTTAGACCAAGAACCAGATTTTCAGGCAGGTAAAACTGTGATGGAAACCATTTTTGCTATCGAAAACTCCAATACGAAAGCCGTTAAAGAATACGAGGATGCCTTGCTTTCGGGTGATGATAATCGAATTGCAAGAGCTATCGAACAGGTAGATAACCTAAAGGCTTGGGATTATGAAACAAAAGTAAAACAGATTCTGGGGAAACTGGGAATTGAGTATTTTGATAAACTCGTGGGAAATCTTTCGGGTGGACAAAAAAAACGTGTGGCACTTGCTCGTGTTTTAATCGAAGAACCTGATTTCTTGATTCTTGATGAGCCTACCAACCACCTTGACCTCGACACTATCGAGTGGCTCGAAGGTTATCTTTCTTCCTCAAATATTACTTTGCTTTTGGTTACGCACGACCGTTATTTTTTAGATAAAGTATGTAATAGAATCTTGGAACTGTCTAATAGTAAGGTATTTAAGTACGCTGGTAGCTACGCTTATTATTTGGAGAAAAAAGAAGAACAAGAAGCCGTTGATGCTGCTACTCAGAAAAATTACCGAAATTTATTGCGTAAAGAATTGGAGTGGATGCGTAAGCAACCGAAGGCTCGTGGAACAAAATCACAGAGTAGAATTGATGCGTTTTATGAATTAAAAGAAAAAACTGTCAGAAAAGGCCCCGAAGAAAAGCTTGAGTTGAGCATGAAAATGGAGCGTATGGGCAGTAAAATCATGGAGATTCAGCATATCAGTAAGTCGTTTGACAATAAAAAATTAATATCTGAATTTAGCTATACCTTTAAGCGTGGCGACCGAATCGGGATTGTGGGTAAAAACGGCATGGGTAAAAGTACGATGCTCGAAATTCTGACCGAACAACTCAAACCAGATATGGGGCGTGTCGTAAAAGGCGATACCATTAAGATTGGATATTATTCGCAAACAGGCTTAAATTTTGATGAAGGTCAGCGAGTAATTGAGGTAGTGCGAGAAATTGCTGAGTACGTAAAAATGGCTGATGGTACAGAACTTTCAATTTCAAACTTCTTAACGCTCTTTTTATTCCCACCAGCCATGCAATACAGCTATGTAAGTAAGCTAAGTGGAGGAGAAAAACGCCGTTTGCAGTTGCTCAAAATTTTGGTTCAAAACCCAAATTTCTTGATTCTTGATGAGCCAACCAACGATTTAGACATTGCAACGCTCAATGTTTTAGAAGATTTCTTGTTGAATTTTGGCGGTTGTTTGCTGGTTGTGTCGCACGACCGTTATTTCATGGACAAATTGGTTGACCACCTCTTTGTATTTGAAGGCGATGGTTATATCAGAGATTACCCGGGGAACTACACTGATTATCGTTCGTGGAAAGAAGATAAAGAAGAGCAGGAATTAGCCGAAAAAGAAAAACAAGCTCATCTTAAATCGGCCAACGCAACGCCAGCTATAGTAATGCAGCCGAGCGAACCTAAACGCAAGTTGACTTTCAAAGAACAAAAAGAGTACGAGAATTTAGGTACAGAAATTGAGAATTTAGAAAAGAAAAAAGCTACTTTGGTAGAAAAAATGAATGCGGGTGAAGGTTCGCACGAAGAATTGGCCGCTTGGGCAAAAGAATTTGAAGAAGTTTCAAATCTAATCGAAGAAAAAGAGTTCCGTTGGTTAGAATTGGCAGAAATGGCTTAATATTGGTTGATTAGTTATTCAAGGAATAGTTCTCTTATAATTACTTTTAGAATACAATTCTTAATTTTTAATTCTCAATTCTTAATTTTCTAAACCCAAGCTAATGAATTATTTTAGAATAACAACTGTTTTTTTATTATTGATAAGCACGGTAAGTTTTGCACAAAGCCAATCTGCTATTGAGATTCAAGGCTATAATCATGTAGGACTTTACGTGAAAGACCTCAGAGAAAGTGCAAAGTTTTACCGTGAGATCATTGGTTTAAAGCCAGTTGACGTGCCAGATAATTTAGTGGCTATCAGACGTTGGTTTCAGATTGCACCAAATCAGCAATTACATTTATTGCTTGGTCGAAACGAGCCAGTGACCAATAATGATAAAAATGGCGGGCATTTTTCGTTGACGATTCCAAAAAACTCCGCTGATAAAATTGAGGCATTTTTGAAAGAAAAGAATTTGCCTTATGTTCGTCAGAAACGTTTTGATGGAGCTTTTCAGATATACGTTACTGACCCTGATGGTTATGTAATTGAACTGAACGAACCAAAAGTTGAGTAAGTAAAGGTAAAAAGGAGTACACTTCAGACAACAATAGATTGTTTCAGCAACAATCAACTTATAAGATATTTCAATGGAACAGATTAGCGAATGGTTTAAATACTTGATGAATTCCGAGGAGTTGATTCGGACGGGTGGATTGATTACGATTACTTTAATTATCTTTATTGAAAACGGGATAATCTTCGGTTTTTTTCTTCCGGGCGACTATCTTTTATTCCTTTCGGGGGTATTTTGTGGCACAAAGCTTCTCAATGTACCAGTTTCGTTATTGATGTTTTGTGTGTTTGCCGCTGCTGTGTTGGGGTCGCTTTTAGGATATATCATTGGGCGGTATTTTGGCGATGGCATACAAACTCGACCCGACTCATTGTTTTTTAAGAAAAAATATATCGAAAATACCAGAAAATATTTTGAAAAATATGGTAGCCAAACTTTAGTTATTGCTCGTTTTTTGCCAGTTATTCGTACATTTTCACCAATTTTAGCGGGAATTGTAAAGATGAATATCTATAAATTCATGCTTTATAACATCTTAGGTGGCCTCATTTGGACGGTCGTTTTAGTAGGCGGTGGATTTTATTTTGGCGAAAAATTCCCGTGGATAGTAGATTACGTCCAATACATTATTTTCTTCTTCCTCGGAATCACAACTTTCACTGTCATTAGAGGTTATCTTAATGCCAAGAAAGAATTGAGCGATATGTAAAATATAGTTTTTAAGGAAGGCTTCGGACTGGGCGTCCCCTTCAAAACGAAGCCTTCCTTTTTTATTTCATTTATTCCGCCGAACTCTCTTTAAACCAACCCGCATACATCACATAATTGTTGGCAGTTCGCATAAACACTTCTCCAAGTTCAGGCGTTACAGCCTTCAAAAACTTCGCTGGGTTTCCTGCATAAATGCTACCTGCTGGCACAACTGTATTTTGAGTCACGATTGCCCCTGCGGCTATGATTGAGTTTTTACCGATAACTGCTCCATCCATTATAATTGCTCCCATTCCAACCAGTACCTCATCCTCAATCGTGCAGCCATGTACTACTGCATTGTGGGCGATACTCACATTATTCCCGATAATAGTTTTTGATTTTTGGTAAGTACAATGTATAACGGCACCGTCTTGAATATTTACACGGTCGCCCATGATGATTGAATTTACATCGCCCCGAACAACAGCATTAAACCATACCGTACAGTCTTTTCCCATCGTGACATCGCCAACGATGGTGGCATTTGGAGCAAACCAACAATTTTCGCCATTTTGTGGCATTTTTCCTAAAACTGGTAATATCAGAGCCATATTATAGTTGATTAATCTCCCGAAAACGGATTTAAGATACTTTAAGTGTTATGAGTGTAAAGGTAAAAAATGATTTTTTAATACGAGTATTTTGATTGATTTCTCTAACCGTAATTTTTTCTAAAACTATATATATCGTCAGGCTAAAAGTTGATTTTAAACATTATTTAACTGATAAAGAATCAGTTATGCAATTATTGGAGGTCATATAAAAGATAGGTATTAAGTAGGAATTTTACTGAAAAATAAAATCTCACCAAATCTCGAAATTCCAATGAAAAAGATACTTGTTCCAACTGATTTTAGTCCTATTGCCAATAAGGCTCTTGATGTGGCTGTCAATATCGCTCGTTATAACGGTGCAACCATCGAATTGCTAAATGTAAGCATTTACCCTGTACAAGATATTAATACTTATTATTCATTGTATGGTGCTTCGGGTATTTCGATTGATGATGCTTGGAAAGGCGTATTGAATGATGCTAAAAATGAAATGAACGAACTTATCAGTAAATATGAAGGTGTAAAAATCAAAGCTTTGATTGATGAAAGTAGCGAAAAGTTTGTTGATTCTGTACTGAATCATAAGGCAGATTTGATTGTCATGGGGTCGAATGGAGCTGAAGGATTTAAAGAGTTTTTCGGTGGTTCAAATAGTGAAGAAGTAGTCAGAATGGCTTCTTGCCCTGTGCTGGTTGTCAAAGGTGATGTAGATAATTTTGAACCGAAAAAAGTTGTGTTTGCAATTGACTTCACTCATGAACAATTCCTTAAAAAAGCTCTCTATCATCTGCCGTTTAAAGATGCCGAGCTGCATTTCTTATATGTAGATACTGCCTTGAAAGTAATTGATTATGCCGAAATCAAAGATAAAATGCAGAAAATGACTGCCAAATTAAAGCTAACTGATTGTAAGTTTGTTGTGCAGGAAGCTACAACGGTTGAGGCTGGAATTTTAGATTACGTCGAAGAAATTGATGCCGATTTGGTAGTGATGTACACTCACGGGCGTACAGGAATTACGCATTTCTTCAAAGGAAGTATTGCCGAAGATGTGGTTAATCATGCCAATGTTCCAGTATTTACTTTTGTTGAAGATTGATAAAAAAAGGAAGGCTTCATCTCAAATGAAGCCTTCCTTAAAAATCATTTATCTACCACAAACTCTTGTCTGAGTTTTTTCTCGCCTAATTCAAGCTCTACAAAATAAGTGCCTTTGGCCAGTTTATTAGTTGGCAAATATTTGGTTTGAGTACCCAAACTCTCCGAGTAATGGTCAAGTAAAGTAACAATTAATTGGTCTTTTGAGTCTTTCAAAGATAATTTTACATAACTCGGTTGATTGATTCTGAAAATAATTTCTTTCAGTTTGGATGTTTCAGTGTCTTTCGTCGAAAACTCCGAACTATCAGTAGGAGCAGTAGCTTTCTGATTCGCCACAAATGCCGCTTGAATACAATCAGCAATATCGGCCTTGAATATCGCACTACTATTTACCTCAAAACCTGGTAATAATACAATACTATTTCCCGCCGTAAACGAAATATCTTTGGTTGTAGGCACTAAACTCTGAGCTTCGATGCGTTTTTTGGCTTTGAATGCACCATCTGCCAAGGTTTCTTTGGCAAGTCGGAGCGTATCACTGCCACAATTAATATTCACACCTTTACAATTACAGTTATTATCAAATTTATCGTAAGACGTAAGAGGGTCGTTGTCATTACATGGTGTGCCACTCGGATTGCACAATACTGCATCAAAAGCCACTTTTCCAAGCCCCGAACAACCAGCTCCCCAGTTTTCGATGGCCGAAATCAGGATATAACGTGCCTTAACGTCATTGAAGTTAGGGCCAGCAAAGCCTGAATAATCGGGTAATCCTTGTGCTTTTGGCCACGAATAAGTATTGCCCAGTGCTTGCCAAGTTGTACCATCGGTCGAATAATCAACGGTTACAGTCTTGAAACCTTTGTCGGTTTCGTTTTCTACATTGTAATTCCAAACCCTCGAAGTTGAGAATTTATAGCGGTCATTAAAATCATACATAATCCAGTGAGCATTACTTGCTCTTGCTGGATTAGGATTTGGATTTAAAGTATTGGTACACGAAACCCATGCAGCTTCTTTTAGTGTCGTGAGGTTATTGGTTGGGTCGCAGGAATCGTATGCTTGGTAGCGAGCTGTTTCATCATCACAATCGGGGCCAGAGCAAGGCGTACCTACGCAATTACATTGGGCGTCAATTTTATCGTTTTTGGTAAACGGATTATCGTCATTACAAGGAGTATTTTGAGCAATACACGAAATCTCACATTTATAATCATAGAGGTAAAAGTTTGGTACTCGTTTCCACTGTCTGATTTCATGAAATGGAGTTTTCCAATAAAGGTTAAAGTGGTCTCGCCAGCTACTTTCTTTGTGCCTAAACTCAAAGTAATAATATTTCCCTTTTTCCATGAAAAGTGGCCCGATATTCTGAAAAACAGAACTTTTATAGTCTGTTTCGTCGATGCCGTACATCACCAATGCTTGATGCGACTGCTTGTTTTCTATTTTATCGTCGGAGCTTAGAAAGAAAAATGTCTGATTATCGCCCGTAATGTTAAATTCATAGTTCCCAGTCACAGGTACTGTCAAAAAACCTTGCACAAGTGTTCCATAATTATCCCTCGCATAAGGAACTAATGGCCCATATGCACCTTTGAGTTTTTCTCGGCGGTCAGGCGATAGTGGAAACTTAGCAGCATTGATGAGGTCGTTTTCTACATAATTTCCTGTAATATTATCATAATAGTAGGCTTCAATCAAACCTTTATCACCAACACAATTATTGGGTGCTGGAGCTGTACCGACACAATTACAGAAACCATCTTGTTGGTCATTGGTTGTGCTTGCATTACCATCATCACAGGCTGTGCCTCTTGGTGGACAATTCTGCCCACAAGCATATTCGTAGATATAATTAAAGTCGATAATTGACCACACAACAGTAGTTTCAGAGGCTTTTCTCCATTGCAAACTCACGAAGTCACCTCCTGTCCCTTCAAAGTTATAAAGCTCAAAATAATAATATTGTCCACCTACGAGCTGAATACTTTGCGAAGTTTGACCTGCTTCTTTGTTGTATTCAGTCAACCCTGAGTAGGTAGAAATCTCGGCTCGTTTGATTTTATTAGCAGGAGAGTCGTTTGTACTCAGAAAAAATATGGATTTATCATCTCCTGTTATATTGAAAATGTAAGTATCGGTTGCAGGAACTTTGATATAACCTCTGATAACCGAAGCAAAATAATCGGTGTAATTAACGGGTGTCTTCAGATACCCCAAAGTTTGCGAACCATCTGGGCGACTTGGGAAAGTTTCGAGAGCAAACAAATCGGTACTATCTGGGTATGAAGTGAAGCCAGTCCAATAACTCCATTTTACTTGGCCAGCCGTTCCGACACAATTTTGAGCAAAAATGTTTTGATTGATGATTAAAATAATCACCAAACTATATATGTATTTTAAAAATCTTTTCACGGTTGAAAAATATTTTTTGTGAAAAATCTGCTAATTGTTAAAGACTTTACCCATTTCTTAATTAGTAGAGCAACCCTGCGGTTTATCTACATTAGAGATGGTAGTTCCATTGAAATTCATGAAGCCAACTGGATAATTATTGGGGCTATACGAATAAAAATTGCTTAAATTAGGCAAAACATAGCACAAATCATAAGGACTTACACCATACCAAAGAGCCAGTTCGGCATACATTTCATCGGTTGAAATAGAAGGAATAAAATTGCCTCTAAACGAAATATTTTGCGTGTTACTATTGCTAACATCCATTTTTGGAAATCTACCGAAGATTCGTCCGCCGTTTACTGCTCCGCCCATAATCATGGTGTTTCCGCCCCAAGCGTGGTCAGAGCCAAGTCCGTTTGAGGTAATGGTACGAGCAAAATCCGAAATTGTAAAGGTTGTTACGTTTTCTGCAATACCAAGTTCGGCGGTGGCATCATAAAATGACTTTAAGGCATCGCTAATAATTGGTAATCGAGCATTTAGACCATTAACCAAATTATCGTGCATATCCCAACCACCGTAGTTCACAAAGAAAATCTGACGTTTAGCACCTAAATCGTTTCGTACGCTCATCACCTTTGCTACTGCTTGTAGGTCTTTTGCCAAACTACTCGTTCCGAAGGTAGTAGTCATACTCGGAACCCTTTTGAGTGCATTTTTGAAAACTTCAAATGATTCAATCGAACTTTTGGTTGTCGAACTATATGTTTTTTGTAGAAGATTGGCGTAAGTTCTCGAAACCATGCTATCAACGGCATTATTGCGAAGTTCTGTCATCAAACCCGAATTACTCCACCATGAAGGCAGTGCCGTAATTCCGACATTATTTGGGTCAATATTATTACTGATTGAGTATTCGGTTACATCTTTTCCACGTTGAAAATTATTTTTTCCTCCCAACGAAATATTCATCGAAATATCCTGCAAACTATTTGAGGCGTGGAGCAAATCGGCCAAACGGCCACCCACCCCAAGCGTGTCACGGCTTTGTGGAACAGATGTTTGCCATTGCATAATTTGGTCAGAGTGTGAATAAATACCCAAAGGAAGTTTCTTCAAGCCACTTTGATACTCGGCTTTGGTCATAACAGGCTCTATCAAAGTGCCGATATTGGCCATGAAAGCGAGTTTTCCGTTATTGAAAAGATTCTGAACGCCTGTCATGGTCGGATGAACGCCAAAAGAACCATAATTACAAGGTTGACCTCTGAAACCACTACATCGAGGATTATTGAGTGGGAGCAAAGAGGTGTTTGTCTGAATGGCAATATCAGACCTTACGTTTTTATAATCATTGAAACCATTATCTCCACCAACGGTTGTTCCCGAAGGAATCAGTATATTAAAAGAGTCAATGCCACCCGAAAATAATACACAAACCAATGCTTTATAGTCTTCGTTTGAGGCCGAACGCAGCTTTGAAGCACTGCCGCTCATGGCACCGTTTACCGCTCCGAGACTCGTTAAGGTACTCAAAAGTGTGGTCGAACCCATCGCACCACAACCAACTTGTCTGATAAAATCTCTTCTATTCATGGCTTATTTATTAATTAGGTAGTCAGGTGATGTCATGATTAAAAAAATGGCGAGTCTTACTCTGCGAAAGGCTTCAGTGGTATTGGGAACTCCATTGGCATCTTCGGAGTAAGGCATACCTTTGATAGCTTGGCTGATTGTATTCAGAGATTCGGTCGAAAGACGGCCATTGGCTAAAATAAGATTATATTTATCTAAAAGCTGAGGGAGTTTATCATTGCGGGTAAGTACATAATCAGCCACCGTATTGAATTTAGGGTCTTGATTAGGCTTGTAAGTTTCGCCCGTAAAAAGTCCATAATAATCAGTTGGGTCATCGTTTACCAACCAATCATTGAGGGCATTGAAATAGCCAGTGAGCGTTTGCGAACTTAATAACTGAAACTCTGGCCCAACTTTCCCCGCATCTTTTAGCGGGCCATTCGGGATATAATCTGGACTATAAAAATTAAAAACCGAAGGTGAAGAGAGTGGACGTTGAGCGGTTTGGTCATAAACTCTGGCCATTGCATTTCTGAATATTCCGCCCGTAGCGGTTAAGTTTAGCCCTTTGATGAGATTCATATATCTGACAAACGGCTCACGGAGCTTACCAAACGTATCGGTATCATCACCGCAACAATTTCTTGCTTCGGGGTCGAGTAGTATTGCTCTAATAACGGCTTTCAAATCGCCTCTCACACCGCTACCATTATTATTAAATACGGTGGCGATTCGCTGAATGAATGCAGGACTTGGATTAGAAGTAATCAATCGTTGAATTAATCGACGAGAAACAAACGGGCCAACATTTGGGTGATTAAAAATGATATTGAGGGCATCTTGAATATCGGCTTCGCCTTGCATGGCTGTACGGCTGGCAGTTGGGTCAACCGTTGAGCCTAAGAAAGTTTTCGCTCCTCTTTCATGGCCATCCACAATTCTTGGATTGGTTTTCCAAGGGTTTTTCTTGGCATCGCTCGAATCAATTCCGTAGAATTTCATTCGCTTCGTGTAGCTCCATATATCTTTCGCATTAATGCCTAAGTATGTACCATCGCCCCACGAAAGTCCCGTAAAAACTTTTGCTAAATTGGCAATATCATCGTTATTATAGGTAGGAATCAGTTGTCCGTTTGCATCTTTTTTCTCCGAACCATCAAGGTTTAGTTGATACAAGCCAATCGAAAATAATTGCATGATTTCACGGGCATAATTTTCGTCAGGATATGTTTGTTTGCCTACATCGGTTGCATGATTATTCAAGAAAGTAAGGTACGAACCCATCGCTGGGTGGTAAGTGATTTTATCGAGAAGTGTACGATAATTGCCAAAAGCATTATCCATCAAGACATCATAATAACTCGCCAATGCGTAAGGATTACCATCAAAAGCCGAAATTCTTGAAGTAACCAAAATTTCACTCAAGGCAAACGCTACTCGCCATCTAAGTTGGTCGGGTGCAGTCATACAGCCTTGAAACCACGCTGCATCGAAATGCCAATTACTCACGCCAACATTGGTGAGTGTATAGGTATTGACATTATTCTTGATATTGAGCGAATCGACCATTGATTGATGTAGGTTCTGCACATAAGTTTCGATTCTGAAACTATTCGACATCGCCAGTTGGTCATCGAGCCATTTTTCAATGCCTTGATTGGCCACTTTCTGAATCTCGGTATAAGTATTACCAAAGGTAGCTTGTGAAAGAAATCTTGCCGCTGCACTATAGTTGGGTAGAAAACCTGTACTTGTAAGGGTTCGTTGACCATTAACAGCGGTCGAACTCGAAGTGACATTTACCTTTTGGAGGTTTCCTTTTCCGATAGTAGTTGTTTGCTGAGCAAAGGCGACAGAAATCCCAAGACAAATGAAGAATTGAACAAAGAGAGTACTTCTTGTTTTCATTTATAAATTGTTTTTAGGAGTACACGGTTGGAGTGAAAAACTTTAGTAAAGTGTATGCAGCAGTAACTATGGAGCGATTTTGAATGAAACTCCCTTGGCAAAATTACAAATAATTCTTGATGATGCTGGCATCTACCCTAAATTTAAGAATGATAATTTTAATAAAATTTACTGAGCGGTGTAGAAAAACAACTTATCGTAAAGTACTGGGTAAATTATCTCATAGCGAAGGTTGAGCCAACTTACTCAATGTGTGAATTATGCAATAAATATATGCAATTATGTAAGTTTAATCAATTTAATATTCTCACCTTTACACTACACGTAAATTAATTGAAAATAGAATGGAGCCAGCTACCGAGTTAGAAAAATCAAAAGCACACATAATAGTCGAAATCATTGAATATTTGCCCAATGCAGTGGTCAGTAAAACCATTATTCGCAAAATAACTGGCAATATCACGGCTTCGTCTTTTGATGCAGGTGAAGAATTGGCTGAGAAAATTTCCCCTTTCGATAATTATGTTCAGATTATTGACGGAAAAGCCGAAGTAACTATCAACGGGAAGGTCTTTAGGCTTGCCAAAGGCGAAGGTATTATTATTCCCGCTCATGCTTCGCATATTTTTAATGCCAACGAACAATTCAAGATGATTTCGACGGTCATTAAGAGCGGTTACGAAGACTAATTGCCTTTCAGACGGCTACCTCAAAAGATAGCAGTTTCAAAATTTATTAATAAAGCATGAAACTATACATCAAATACATGGTGAGTACCCGTTGCAAGATGATGGTGAAAGAGGCTCTACGAAAGCTTGGATTACACTTTATAGTGGTCGATTTGGGTGTAGTTGATATAATGGAGGTGCTTTCGGAAGAACAAACAAAATCGCTAAGAAAAATGCTTCTTAGTGCTGGCCTCGAACTCATGGACGATAAAAAGGCCATGCTGATTGAGAAAATTAAGAAAGTAATTATCGAGATGGTGCATTATGCCGAAGAATTACCCAAAACTAATTTTTCGGACTTCATCAGTAAAAAACTCGACTACGACTACACTTATCTGGCCAATCTTTTCTCCGAAGTTCAGGGAACTACCATCGAGCAATATATCATTTCCCACAAAGTAGAACGCATCAAAGAGTTGATTGTCTATGGCGAAATGAACATCACCGAAATTGCCAACAATATGAATTACAGTAGTGTAGCTCATTTGTCGAGCCAATTTAAAAAAGCAACGGGCCTTACACCCACACATTTTAAACAGTTAAAAGAGAAAAGAAGGATTCCAATCGAAGAGTTATAATCATCCACTACTCCGAGTTATATGATAATTTACAGTATTAACTCATCAAAAATATGTTAAAAACAAGCAAATCAGAGGAGTTAATCATTGCAAATAAAGAACTGGCAATCGCCAATAAGGAGTTGGCTTTTCAGCTTGAAGAGAAGGAAAAACGAGCCGCCGAACTAATCATTGCCAACAAAGAATTGGTTTTTCAGAATATCGAAAAAGAAAAACGAGTGACAGAGTTGAGGATTGCTAATTATGCCAGAATCTTGATTGAAGCGAGTCTCGACCCCTTATTTACGATTAGCCCAGAAGGAAAAATTACGGATTTGAATAACGCTTCGGTAAATATCACAGGTCTTTCGAGAGAGAAACTTATCGGTACTGACTTTTTCGATTATTTTACCGAACCCGAAAAAGCCAGAGCTGGTTATCAAGAAATTTTTGCCAAAGGTTTTGTGTCGGACTTTCCACTCACGATTAGTGACCATAAACTTACCGATGTCTTGTTTAATGGCTCCGTTTATAACGATGAACAAGGGAATGTTTTGGGAGTTGTGGTGGTGGCAAGAGATATAACCGAACACAAAAGAATTGAAAAAGAGCTAACCGAAGCACGAATTTTTGCCGAACTGGCAACCGCCATTGCCGAAGAAGCTCAGAGTAAAGCCGAAGTTACTCGACGAATTGCCGAAGAAGCCGTAAAAGCCAAACAGCAGTTTTTATCTAACATGAGTCATGAGATTCGGACACCCATGAATGCCATCATCGGGTTTACGAAAGTTCTACTAAAAACTGACCTTTCGGTCAAACAACGAGAATATTTGACGGCCATAAAAATGAGTGGCAATGCCCTCATTGTGCTTATCAATGATATTCTCGATTTGGCCAAAGTAGATGCTGGCAAAATGACTTTTGAAGAAATACCGTTCAAAATGGCCTCTTCTATTTCGGCAATGTTGCACTTGTTTGAGACTAAAATTCAAGAAAAAAACCTCAAATTACTCATTGAATACGACAAAAAAATACCCGATGTCTTGGTCGGTGACCCAGTTCGTTTGCACCAAATTATCTTGAATTTAGTAAGTAACGCAGTAAAATTTACTACCAGAGGCTCAATTACTGTGAATGTTTGTATAAGTAGCGAAGATAAAGAAAGTGTAAATATTGAGTTTTCGGTGGCCGACACTGGTATCGGTATTTCAGAAAGCAAAATCGACAATATATTTGATAATTTTCAGCAAGCAACCAGCGGTACTGCTCGACTTTATGGCGGAACTGGCCTTGGTTTGGCAATTGTGAAACAACTGGTTGAAAAGCAAGGTGGAAGCACGCACGTGAAGAGCAAAGTAGATGAAGGCTCAACTTTTAGTTTTACGCTGAGTTTCAAGAAAACAAAAGCCGAGGCAGAAACTATCAACGAAATTATGGAATTTGATGATGAAGCCAAAAATATAAAAGTTTTGGTTGTTGAAGACATGGCTTTGAATCAATTATTGATGAAAACTTTGCTCGATGACTTCGGTTTTGAGTGTGACATTACGGCCAATGGCAAAATTGCCATCGAAAAATTAAAGCAAAAATCGTATGATATAATTCTGATGGATTTACAAATGCCCGAAATGAATGGTTTTGAAGCAACCGAGTACATACGCAACACTATGCACTCAACTACTCCAATTATTGCACTTACAGCCGATGTGACAACGGTAGATTTGGCCAAATGCAAAGCCGTCGGTATGAATGATTATGTAGCCAAACCACTCGACGAAAGGCTACTTTATAGCAAAATAGTCAGTTTGGTTAAAAGTTCGATGAAAGTAAACCAAAAAGAAATAGCCGAAGAAATGAAAAAGATACGATGTATTGATTTGAAATATTTGAGTCATCGTACAAAATCAAATCCGAAGTTAATGTCAGAAATGATTTCACTCTATCTCGAACAAACCCCGCCGCTCATCATGTCAATGAAGCAAAGTTTTCTAAACAAAGACTGGACGCTGCTTCACGCTTCGGTTCATAAAATGATACCCTCGTTTTCGATTATGGGTATCAGTACCGATTTTGAGCTAATGGCAAAAAAGATACAAGAGTATGCCAATATTCAAGAACAAAACGAGAGTATTGCTGAGATGGTAGATAAACTCGAAAATGTTTGTGTGCAGGCTTGCCAAGAATTAGAAGAAGAACTTTTAAAGATAAGAACCAATAAATGACAAATCATGACAATAAAGTAAAGCTATTTTTGGTAGATGATGATGCGGTTTTTCTGAAATCATTAGAAATTGAGTTTCTACAAAATGCTGATTTTGATATCGAAACCTATCATACAGGCGAGCAATGTGTTGAACATTTATCTAATAGTCCAGATATAATTATTTTGGATTATCACCTCGATGGAATCAACAAAAATGCCATGAATGGCCTCGAAACGCTGATTCAGATAAAGGCTTTATACCCGAAAATGCCAGTTGTGATACTTTCATCACAAGATAAAATTGAAGTAGCCGTTAATTGTATGTACCATAAAGCTTTTGATTATGTGGTGAAGAGCGAAACCGCCTTCATGCGTTTACAAAAGCTAATTGATACGATTTTTCATTACCAAAAAATGGAAAAAGAACTCAATTGGTACATGGATAGAATGTGAGTTTGTGCCGGAAAGGCACGCATATTAACATGAAAACACATGAAACTATATATAAAATACATGGTCAGTTTGCGATGTAAGATGGTAGTGAAAGAAGAACTGAATAATCTTGGCCTACATTATATGAATATATCATTGGGCGAGGTAGAAATCATGGAAAATCTCACACAATTACAGCACGACGAACTAAAAGAAGCATTACATAAATCGGGACTTGAACTCATGGACGATAAGAAATCAATGCTAATAGAAAAAATAAAGAATGTAATCGTAGAAATGGTGCATTATACCGATGATATTCCGAAGGTAAATTTTTCGGATTATTTAAGAGAAAAACTTCACTACGATTACACCTATTTGGCTAATCTTTTCTCCGAAACCGAAGGCATCACGATTGAGCATTATATCATGAACCATAAGATTGAGCGGGTAAAAGAGCTAATTATCTACGACGAACTCAATCTGACCGAAATTGCGGCCAAATTGCATTACAGTAGTATTTCTCACCTCTCCAATCAGTTCAAAAAAGTAACTGGCCTAACGCCATCGTTCTTCAAATCGCTCAAAGATAAAAAACGGAATCCCCTTGATGATGTGTGAATTATATAACTTTTACTAACAATTATATAACACATTTTACCCAAAAGATAATCACCTTTGCTTAGTGGAAATCATTCCACAATTGTTCCGCCAACTGCGGCCTATAAACTCAATTAAAATGTACAAGCACCTAATTTACACACTCACGTTTTCGTTTATGTTATCATTTATTCCTGCACAATTAAGTGCCGAAAATGCTCTGGCAAAAGACAAAACACCCAAAACCGAACTGGCCGAATCTAAGATTTTGTTGAGTCGCTTAGAAGAAATCAAGGCGATGGATAAAAGCAAACTTAGTTTCCAAGAAAAGAGGCAATTACGCAAAGAAGTACGCACCCTCAAGACCAATCTTGCATCAATCAATGGTGGAGTTTATCTATCGGTTGGTGCCATTATTATCATCGTTTTGTTGCTCATACTTTTGCTTTAACATAACATTTAAGTATTTAATAGGTAGGTAGATTTTAGTTTTAGTGGTGAGATTTCAAATCGCTTTTACCAGTCTTTATGTAAAAGCGATTTTTTTATTTTTTTTATGAATTATTATGAAAACTGAAGATGAAATCAATGCAAAAATCTTGGAGATAACAATGAAAATTCAAAGCGATTTTCCAGAATTATCGAAATACATTTCCGAAATACCCATCACGATTCCGAACGAAGCTACGCCTGAAATCAGCCTAAAAGTACTCACCGACTACTACGATACTTTACAGATTTTGATGAAAGACTACGCACAATCGCACAACAAATTAAACAGCAACACACAATGACAAAAACAAAATATTTAGGCGTTTGGATGGACCATTCGATTGCCTATTTGATGAATTTTTCTGAAATGCCAACGGCTACTACTACTATCAAATCGAAATCAGCAAATGATGAAAATGACCATAGTCAATCAAAAGGCGAAAACAAAATGCACAACATTGAGCAGCATCAGCAAGCCGAATATTATAAAGAATTGAGCGAGGTTATCATCAACTATGAAGAAGTTGTTTTATTTGGCCCAACCAATGCTAAAGTAGAATTGATGAATATTCTGAAAGAAGACCATCATTTCGACCATATAAAAATTGAGGTAAAATCTGCCGATAAAATGACTGATAATCAGCAACTTGCGTTTGTGAAAGATTATTTTTCAAAACATTGATAAAAATTGCCATGAAAAAAAGTAGCAAAGCCGACCAGATTAAAGAGCAAATCGAAAAGGAAGAAATCAATAATTTTCCGGGGTATCCATTATATCCAGCCAGCGAAGACGTTTTTTCAAAATTTAAAAGAGATGCAGACATTGCCCCCCTCGAAGCTGCCGAAATGCAAGACTCGATGAATATGGCCAAAATTCATACTCGCAATGAACAAGACTTTGAGTCTGATTTAACCGAAAGAAACCTAATTGGTGACGACTTAGATGTACCTGGCTCGGAACTCGACAATGAACAAGAAAACATCGGTAGCGAAGATGAAGAAAACAATTATTACAGCATCGGAGGCGACAACCACAATGATTTGGAAGAAGATAAATAGATTTTCTGATTATAAACTTCTTGTAATAATAATAAATGTGTGAATCTTGTAACTCATACCAACAATTATATAACACATTACAACCAGCAGAAGCTTAACTTTGAATACACTCTTAAACCTCTTTTATCATGCCATTAGTCAATATTTTAGTCGTGTTAATTGTTGCAGGTATTGTCCTGTGGCTTATCAATTCTTACATCCCGATGGATGGGAAAATCAAACGAATTTTAAACATCGTTTTTGTAGTAGTTATAATTATATGGCTCCTAAAAGCATTCGGACTATTGAGTGGATTGATGAATATAAATGTCTAAAAACAGCATTTTAATTAACTAAATTCACACAACTTTTTATAAATATGAAGCGAATAATTATTGACCTTGCAACGCTTTTTTACACATAAATTGTACAACAAAATGAGACCAGCAATTGGTATTTCGGAAGAACGTTTAGAGATGAGCGTAAAAATACTTTCCAATATCTTATCAGATGAAATGGTACTTTACATCAAAACTCGGAAATCTCATTGGAATGTTTCGGGCGAAAGTTTCATGGAATTGCATAAACTATTTCAAAACCAATATGCCGAACTCGAAGAAACAATTGATGAAATTGCCGAACGTATCGGGAAGTTGGGCAGCAAGACTATCGGAACAATGAGCGAGTTTTCGGCACTTACAAGACTGAAAGAATCGCCAAAAGTGTATCCATCACGAAAAGAAATGCTTACCGAACTCAAAAACGACCACGAAACTTTGATTGTGGAACTGCGTAAAGATATTGATGAGTGTGTAGAAAACCGGGATGCAGGAACAACCGATTTCTTGACTGGAATAATGATTCAACACGAAACCTTTGCTTGGATTCTGAGTCGATATTTGAATTAAAGTCGGTGAAAATACAAAATTATCATAAAGTATATGGCTTTGTTCGACCTCATTCGAGGTCAAACTTAATATTTGTCATATACAATCTTGACTAATATTTCTTACAAGTCAGATAATACTAAATTCTCAAAAATAACATGAAAACTCTTACAAAACTTATCCTACTATTTGCGGTAGGTATTACGCTCACATCGTGTGTTGTGAAGAAAAAACTAACCAAATTACAGTCTCTCTACGATAAATCAGAATCAGATTTGGTTAAATGTGGAGACAGCGTACAAGATTATAAAGATAAACTTGAGCGTATGTCGAGAATGCAACAAGAAAGCGAAAATCAAAAAAACAATACGCTTGGTTTGGTTCAGCAACGTGATATGCAAATCGACGAACTTAAAATGCAAATCGTAGATTACAAAGGCTTGCGAGATAAACAACTTGATGCCGTAGGAAATCTAACGGTTTTATCGAAAGAAGCCAACGCCAACATTGATAAAACGCTGTCGCAACTTGCTACCAAAGACCGTTATATTTATTTGCTTCAAGCCGCCCGAACCAAGACCGATTCAATCAATTTAGCTTTGGCTGTAAATCTTACAAGCGTATTGCGTAATGGCATTGAAGACAAAGATGTGGAGATAAAAGTCGATAAAACAGTAGTTTTTATAAATATTTCAGATAAAATGCTGTTTAGCACGGGAAGTACTAAAATTTCTGCTCGAGCCAATAATATTTTAGAGAAAATCGCCTTAATCATTAAATCAAGACCTGAGTTGGAAGTGATGGTTGAAGGCTACACCGACGATGTTTCAATCAACACCGATTGTGTGACCGACAACTGGGATTTAAGTGCCAAACGTGCTACTTCGGTTGTGCGAGTGATGCAACAGAATTTCAATATTGACCCTAATAAATTGATTGCGGCGGGTCGTGGACAGTACAATATTTTGGCAAGCAATAATACTGCCGATGGTCGTACAAAGAACCGTCGTACTCGCATTATTTTAATGCCAAAACTTGACCAATTTTATGATTTATTGAATCCAGATAATCAGAAGTGATAAGGATATGAATCTGCCAATGTATTGTATCTCAGGATTTTACATACTTGAATTTTAATCGTATTTTTGACTATCAAAAAAGCTAAAATATGACCATAACGCTCAATTCGGTAATCAAGAAACTACTTCTCTTATTTCTCATAATTGCAGGACTTTACTTTGGCAAAGTTTTTTTGATGCCTTTGTGTTTTGGTGCTATTTTGGCTACACTTTTTTTGCCTTTGAGTAATTGGCTACAACACCGTAAAATACCCAAATTCATTGCGGTCGTTCTTTGTCTGCTTACAATTATCTTAATTATTGGTGGTTTACTTACACTTTTCGGCTGGAAAATATCAGGTTTAGTAAAAGACGTTGAACTTCTGAAACAAAGAGCCATAGATACTGGCATTCAGCTACAAACATATATTTTTAATCGTTTTGGGGTTTCGGCCGAAGAACAACTTCAGATTCTGAAAAAAGAGCAGCCTTCTTACGCCAATCTCATGCAATCAATGGCGGGTTCGGTTTCGAGTTTTTTCGGTAATCTGATTTTGGTTTATATCTATTTCATTTTTTTACTCTATTACCGCAATCATATCAAGCAATTTTTGCTGAAACTTTCGACCGAAAAGAATAAATCTGAAATGGAGAAAATTATTCAAACTACCACCAAAGTTTCGCAGCAATATTTGCTTGGTTTATTCAAAATGATAGCTTGTTTATGGATTATGTACGGTATTGGTTTTAGCATTTTGGGCGTTAAAGATGCCATTTTTTTCGCCATTTTGTGCGGTTTTTTAGAAATTGTGCCTTATGTTGGCAATATTATCGGAACTGTTTTAACGGTTTTTGTTGCTGCCTTACACGGTGCAAATATTGAAATGTTGGGCGGAATTGTCGTGGTTTATGGCATCGTACAGACAATTCAAGGTTGGTTGCTCGAACCTATCATTTTAGGCCCACAAGTAAAAATCAATCCTCTTTTTACCATCTTTGCCTTAGTGATTGGCCAACTAATTTGGGGAGTATCGGGAATTGTCTTAGCGATACCGCTGACAGCGATACTCAAAATAATTTTCGACCACATCGAACCGCTAAAACCTTATGGGTTTTTAGTTGGAGAGATTGAACCTCAGAAAACAGAACAGGGATTGATGAAGAAAATTAAAGGCTTTTTGAAAATCAATGTGTGAACTTTGTAAGTTATTTCTAAAATTATGTAACACTTTGATTTCCAATAGTGTAGAACTTTGATTATTCATATTATTCTACATAAATCAAATGCCATGAAACGCCAACTTATAGTGACAGGCCAAACAAAAGAGCCAATTACGATTCCGCACCCCGAAAAACTACCCGAATTTGAGCTACTCATCGACCCAAATACTCCCAAAATATATCCTGACGAAAGTCCAATTGAAAATCCGCCAACTGGGCCTATCGAAAACCCACCTTATGAGTTGCCAAAACCGAGCGAATTTTCTATTAATTAATGGCTATATGAAAAAGAAAAAACATACGGCTTCTCAAAAAAAGGTTGCTGAAGTAATGCACGAATTTAAAGTGGGTGACTTGCATTCTGGAAATACAGACACAATCGTTACAAACCCAAAACAAGCCATTGCGATTGCCTTGAGCGAAGCAGATGAACTGGGAAAACCTAAAAATAAATCCTAAATAAAAAGATATGTGGCAAGAAGAAAACAACCAATTGAAACAGAGTTTTCAATTTGCCGATTTTGTAGAAGCGTTTGCTTTTATGACCCAAGTGGCATTTGCTGCCGAAAAAATGAACCATCACCCCAATTGGAGTAATGTATATAACAAGGTTGATATAACCCTGTTTACGCATGAGGCCAGTGATAGCGTCACAGAAAAAGATAGAAAACTATCTAAATTGATTGATAAAATTTATAAGAAGTAAGGGGAATAAATTGTGATTAACCAGCTTATTTCAAATCAAAAACATGAAAAAGAAGAAAAAAGTCACGAAAGAACATGGTATTATTTCAATTGTACAATCGCCCGAAAAAGGTGAAAACGAAAATAAGTTCGTTACAGAAAATAACTCGGACGAACAAAAAGAGCATGGCGTTATTTCGATTGTGCAGTCGCCAGATGACGGAAAAAACAGGGAAGATGTGTAGTGATAGGAGTTATGCAGAATTAATAAAATAGCAGTATTTTGTAGGTCATGGCTAAAGCTTAAATCGTTTTTTTCTTTAACCCCAGACTTAAGTCTGGGGTTTGAAGATTGAGAATCTCAATTAGCTTTAGCTATGACCTTACATCTGTAATTTTACATAATGCTTAAATTAATACAAAAATAGCCAATCTTTCAAGTAATTAATCCAATGTCTTTGGCATGTAAAATTGCTTCGTCAGTATGCTTAAATTGACAGGTTTTAATAGCTTTATTTTGAATTGAATCAAGTGTTTCGGTTGTTATATTCTCTTTCTCCAAACTTATATTTCTGATATAAATCGCCACAATTTGCTCGGGGTATTTGTTGGCTATTGAGGTGTAAATCTGAGGGTCGCTTTGTGAGTTATCGCCCAATAAAATAAAGCGTTGTTTCGGAAACGCTTTCAAAATTCTTGTCACTCTAATTAGTTTTCCTTCATGTTTTGTCTTGCCTGTTTTTAATAATTCATACCATTTTTTGATATTATTCAGCAAAAAAGCTCCTTTCGGCAAGCCATTATGCTTAAAAAACTCATTCAAATCATCGTATAAATTCCATTCACTACTGGAAACATAAAAGAACGGATTGAGCAAATAGGAACTTGTGTGGGCGAGTGAGAGCAGCTTATAAAATTTAACCACATCGGCAAATGTCTTGCGACTACGTGGATTTTTAGTAAACATCACCCGCAGTTTTTTGCCAGTATTAGCAGAGTGAGAAACCAGCACCGTATCGTCAATATCAGATATAAAACCATATTGGGTAGCGTGCGGAACAAAAAGTTTTCCTTCTCCGAATGTCGAGACAAAGCCTTGATATTTAGCCAAATGTACTATTACAGGATGCCAACCCGCTTCAATCTGGGTATCTGATTTCCATTCGAACTTGAAGAAACCATCGGTTTCCGTAATAGTATCGAATCTTTGTTTTTGCCATTGTAAACTTACTTTAACCTTCGGTATAGGCTTCACCAAAAACAATTTGATTAAATGTATGATATTACTGAGCAGATTATTGTTAAATTTACTTGAGGTATCCGATTTTCCAGCCAAAACATGGCCATAAACCACCAAATTATTTTGGTGTCCGTAGCCATGATAGACTTTCACGGTAGCAACACGATTCTCAACTTTATTTTTCATTATGACACACGATAACTTGAAACTACTCTTTGTAATTAACGCTGCTTCGGGCAGTAATTCTATCGACTGGGCTTCCGAAATTACCAATTATTTTGCTGCAACCAACCACACTGTAGATTTTTATCATCTGACCAAAACCTGCAATATTTCAACAATAAAAGAACAAATCAAGGCATTTTCGCCTAATTGTGTGGTTGCAGTTGGTGGCGACGGTACAATAAAATTAGTTGCTGAATGTTTGATGAAAACAAAAATCCTTATGGGAATTTTGCCCGCAGGCTCTGCCAACGGACTCGCAAAGGAACTCGGAATTAGCGACATTCCAACACAAGCACTCGATATACTTACGCAAGGCTATTCAAAAAAAATCCACGTTACTCAAATTAACGACCAATTATGCGTCCATTTGAGCGATATTGGGCTTAACGCCTACGCCATCAAGGAGTTTGAAAACCAACCAATGCGTGGTTGGTGGGGTTATCTGTTGGCATCGCTGAAAGTGCTATGGCAAAACCCTTTGATGGAAATTACCATAAAAATTGACAATAAAAGCATTAAAATGAATGCTGAAATGATTGTAATTGCCAATGCTACCAAATATGGCAATGGCGTTGTGATTAACCCGATCGGTAACTTAGAGGATAAATTGTTTGAAGTAATCGTGATTAAGAAAAAATCATTTTATGAAATCTTCAAAATGACTTTTGCGTATGGTTCGCACGATACCGACAAAACCGAAATCTTTCAAACTGATACTTTATCCATGAAATCCCGCAAAAAAGTCCATTTTCAGATAGACGGAGAATATCTCGGTAAAGTAAAAGAAGTCAATGCCATTATTGCTCCCAATGCTCTACAAGTAATTGTTCCTGAGAGTTAAAACTTATATTTATGTGGTGATAGAACTGTAATTGGCTAATAGTCATAATTCTACATCGCTTGGAGCGACCCCGTCATTACTCATAATTCTACATTCTTAATTCTAAATTGTGCGTTAGCACTAAATGTGTGAATGTTGTAACTTTTTCTAAAAGTTATGTAACACTTTCCTGACCAAAGCTTCTGACCTTTATGTTGTGGTGAAAATTAATTCACACACTAAAACTCAGCACGATGAAGAGTAACGAAGACTTACAAAGAGATGTTCAGAATGCCATAAAATGGGAACCGCTTTTGCACGCAGCCGAAATTGGCGTTACTGCTATTGATGGTGTTGTGACACTCACTGGAACGGTTGATAGTTATGCCAAGAAGTCGGAGGCCGAAGAAGCTGCCAAGAAAGTATCAGGTTTAAAGGCTTTAGTCGAAAAAATAGAGATAAAATTTAGCAGTACATGGAAAAAAGATGACGCTGATATAGCCACCGAAATTCTGAATGCTTTGAAATTGAATTGGGAAATTCCGAATGAAGATATTGTCGTGAAAGTTGAAAATGGATGGGTACGTCTCGACGGAGAAGTCCAATGGAACTACCAACGTGAAGCGACAAAAAAAGTTGTGAAACAACTGGCTGGAGTGTTAGGTGTAACCAACGACATCAGGCTAAGTGCCGAAACCCACGATGCTATCGAAAAGAAAGATATTCAAGATGCTTTCACACGCAACTGGTCAATTTGCGAACAAGATATTGAAGTAAAAGTTTTGGGCAATAATGTAACCTTAAATGGTTCGGTTGACTCATACTACCAAAGAGATGAAGCTGCTCGAATCGCTTGGAATGCTCCTGGCGTAACGTCGGTTGATAACGAGCTGATTGTAAATTTTAATTAATTAGCGGGTTTAATAAAAGTGGGAGGATTTTCCTCTCATTTTTTTCTTCATGTATTATAAAAACACAAAATCAAAAAAATAATGATAAATCAAACCAAATGGTCGATTGACCAAGCTCACAGCGATATTACGTTCAAGGTAAGACACCTCATGATTGCCCACGTAAAAGGAGAATTCAAAACCTTCGAAGCCAATATTTACACTTCTGAAAAAGACTTTACAACCGCCGAAATTGATGTTTGGATTGATGCCGCTTCAATCACCACGGGCGATGTTCAGCGTGACGACCATCTAAAATCGGTTGATTTCTTAGATGTTATCAATCACAAGCAAATCACATTTACTGCCAGCACGATTGTAAAAGCCGAAGAAAAAGGGAAACACAAACTTTGGGGAGAGCTAACCATGATTGGCGTAACCAAAAACGTAGTGCTTGATGTAGAATTTGGAGGAATCGTGAAAGATCCGTGGGGAAACGAAAGAGCAGGTTTTACTATCACAGGTAAAATCAACCGAGCTGATTGGGGCTTGGTTTGGAATACAACAATTGAAGCAGGTGGAATTATGGTAAGTGAAGAAATCAGTATCAACTGCGAAATTGAATTGACCAATATCGGGTTCAAAGATTTGACAATGGAACTCCAACCAGGCGATGCCAACGAAAGAACTTTATTGTAAATACTTCAAAACAAACACAGTTTTACCATGAAACGATTAGAAAATAAAGTTGCCATCATTACGGGTGGGGCAGGAAGCATCGGAAAAATAACCGCCAAACTTTTTTTAGAAGAAGGGGCAAAGGTGTTTTTGGTTGATGTAAACGAACAAGAACTCAAGGCCGTAGATGATGAGCTGGAAGGCTCTCGAATAAAATATTGCGTGGCCGATGTCTCGAAATCAGAAGATGTGCAACACTATGTCAATGAAGCCGTTAAGGAATTTGGTAAGATTGATATTTTCTTCAATAATGCAGGTATCGAAGGTGTCGTAAAACCACTTGTAGATTATCCAGATGAGATTTTTGATAAAATAATGGCCGTAAATGTGCGTGGAATGTGGCTGGGAAATAAATACGTTTTGCCCCACATGAACGATGGCGGCAGCATCATCATGACTTCATCGGTTGCAGGTATAGTCGGTTTTGCTGGTTTGGGAGCATACGTTACGAGCAAGCACGCCGCCGTCGGAATCATGCGAGTTTCGGCGATTGAAGCCGCTCCCCGAAAAATCAGAGTAAACTCGGTTCATCCTTCCCCAGTCAATAACCGCATGATGCGTTCGATTGAAGAAGGTGCTTCGGCAGGCCATGCCGAAGTTGTAAAAAAACAATTTGAAGCATCAATTCCACTCGGACGCTACGCCGAACCCATCGAAATTGCCAAATTAGTAGTGTTCTTGGCCAGCGATGATAGCCAATTTATCACAGGAACTACGCAAGTAATTGATGGTGGTTTGGTGGTGCAGTAAAGATATTTTATTTGAATCATAGAAGTCGTTTGGATAAGAACTTGTGTTTTTTCGACTTGAGTCGAAAAATAGAAAAAGTCCTTTGTTCTCTTATCCAGTGAATTTATTCACTGAATATACCAGTAATACATCATACCAAAAATAAATAATACAGCCATGAAAACCATTCTTTTTCCTACCGATTTCAGCGATAATGCCTTTCATTCAGCACAATATGCGGCCATGTTGGCTAAGCGTTTCGATGCCAAACTTCTTTTACTAAATGTATATTCGGTCATTTTACCAATAGTTTCGGAGTCTCCGATGATTTTTGATAAAGATGATATAGTGGTTCGACGACAAAACGATGCCGAACAAAGTTTACAGGTTTTTGCCGATAAACTAATGGAAGAAACAAAGCTACCCACCGAACAAATCGTGCAACTGGTTGAATACGGTTTGCTAACTGATGTAATAGCCGACACCGCCAAGGGAATGAACGTTGACCTAATTGTGATGGGAACGCACGGAGCATCATATATGATTGACCGTTGGTTTGGCACAAACGCCGAAAAAGTAGTGGAGTCTTCTAACTGCCCTGTTTGGGTTGTTCCTGAAAATACCCCACTCAATATGCCAAAAGTTATTATGTATGCTGCTGATTTTAAGGAAGATGAAGTAACTGCAACCTATGAAGTTTTGGCACTCGCTCAACCGTTGGGTGCTACCTGTAAGGTGATTCATGTGCATGATTATTTTGAACTAAACGCCAACCAAACCGTAAAGCAAGAGGTTGCGGAGCTAAAAGAGGAGTTCCAGAATTTTGATATTTCAATAAAAGACATCAATCGTGAGGAAATTGTAAAAGGCTTGGAAACTTACGTGCGAACTCACAAACCCGATGTTTTGGCTATGGCGGTTTACGAAAAATCTTTCTTTAGCAAATTATTCAACAGCAGCCTAACTGAGCATTTTGTGCAGGAAGCCAAACTTCCGATGTTGTTTTTCAAAAAGCCAGTTTATTCATGAACATAAAAAATACATACCGACACCTCGAACGAATTTTTGAGAAAATAACTGGTTTTGTAACGGCAATTCTTGGTAGTTCTATCACTTTTATTTTAGCTTTGGTAATGATTATGTTTTGGTTTACTAATCGAGATTTTGCCAACCAAGAACTCAACGAATCTATCAGAGATTTGATTCATGGAGTTACGTTTCTGAGCCTATTTGTTATTCAAAAGGAATTTAACCGCTTTTCGGGTTCGCTTCACATCAAAGTAAATGAACTCGTTGTTTCAAGTGAAATAGCCAATAATTCCGTAATGAATGTTGAACACAAAACCGAACTGGAAATTCAAGAACTTCAAAAAGAATACACCGATTTAGTTGAGCAAATTAAAGAGGTAGAAGAGAAAGAGTAGTTAAGTAGTCCACGGTGGTACATCTCCTTATTATTCGCATATAAAACACAACGAAAATGTTAAAAAAATACACATTACTTGCTGCATTAGTACTCATAAATGCAGTCAATGCTTCTGCCCAAACCCTTTCCATAGGGCCAATGATTGGCGGGAATATTTCTACTTTTATGGCAGCTTCAAATACTAAAGGCTTAATAGGAATTTCGGTTGGAGGTTTTGCCAATTATAGCGTAAACGACCATTTTGGACTCGGCGTTAAGGCCATGTATTCGCAATTAGGCACAGCCTATAATTACAATTCAGACCACGACCGCCTGCATTATGTGCAAGTGCCGATTACCGCTATTTATTACTTTGGCGAGCCAGAAAGTCAGTTTCGGCCAAAGGTTTTTGCTGGTATTTATTTAGCTCCGTTAATTAAAGCCACCAATAAAAACGGTGACGAAATTCTCGGAATTGATGGGAAGGCAGCTTATAATAATTTTGATTTTGGTGGAATTGTTGGTGCGGGTTTCAATTATCGAGTCCAGTCACGAACTTGGCTCAATGTCGATGCGGGAATGACCAGAGGCATGACTGATGTGACAAAAAATGCCTTCAATTATCAAAATTTGGCATTCGGAGTTAGCGTTGGCCTTAGTTTTCCGGTGGGAAAAGATTAGTTTTTGGGCATAATGTGTGAATTATGCAAGTTTCCAGAAAAATTATGTAACACTTTTCTGCGTAAACTCTCACACCTTTATACTTTCAAAATACTAAAATTTTGCTGATAAAATGATACCTCAAAAATATCAAGCCTGCATTGATGCTTGTGCCGATTGTATAGTGGCCTGCAAAGATGCCTCAACCGAAGACTTAAAAGAAGACGACATCGAAATGATGGCACGGTCTATAAAATTAGACCATGATTGTGCCGCTGTCTGTATTTTGGCCATGCAGTCAATGGCATCGGATAGTGAGTTGGTCAAGCAAATATGCAAGCTTTGCGTTGAAGTCTGTACCATTTGTGCCGAAGAATGTGACAAATACGATTATATGGAGCAATGCAAAATCTGCTCGGAGGCCTGCCGAAAATGTGCCATTGAATGTGCAAAAATGTAAGTTAAAAATAAATTTTCATCCATATTAAATACTACCAAAATGTCGAACGATAAAGATGCCAAAGACAAATCGGGCAAGAAAGCTCCAGCCAAAAGTCTAAAAGAAAAACGTACGGCAAAAGCCGCCAAACGCAATGAGAAAAGTAGTCCGAGCGTAACCTAATGCTTAAACAATAAATTGGGGTTTGACCCAAAAAACATGATACAAGTAAAAAAAGAGGGGATTTTGCTTGAAAAAACAACGCAAAGTTTTGAGGAGATGGGAGTTTTGAATCCTGCTGTAATTAAAGATGGTGAATTCGTTCATGTTTTTTATAGGGCAGTCGGAAAAGGAAACTATTCGAGTATCGGATATTGCAAACTCAGTGGACCATTTACGGTCATCGAACGTTTTGCCGAACCGCTTATTTTGCCGGAATTTGAATATGAGTCGCATGGAGTTGAAGACCCCCGAATCGTGAAGATTGATAATTTATATTATCTTACATACACGGCTTATGATGGAGTGAATGCACTCGGTGCCTTGGCCACTTCAACTGATTTAAGACAATGGAAAAAGCTTGGTTTGCTCGTGCCTAAGATAACCTTCGATGAGTTTAATTACATGGCTAAGTTCAAGAATAAACTCAACGAAAAATATTTCAGATATAACGAACATGACCATATTTTGGAAAAAGAAGGCAAAGAAATGTTCCTTTGGGACAAAAATTTGATTTTCTTTCCCCGAAGAATTGAAGGAAAACTCTATTTTTTGCACCGCATCAAGCCCGATATTCAAATCATAGTTGGTATCAAGAAGTTAGAAGATTTGACGCCTGATTTCTGGCAAAAATACTTTTTGGACTTCAACAAAAATATAGTTCTCGCTCCAAAATACGACCACGAAGTGAGCTACATCGGCGGCGGCTGTCCACCCATCGAAACCGCCAAAGGATGGTTGATTATTTATCATGGTGTGCATGACTCAATCAAAGGTTATGTATATTCAGCTTGTGTGGCTTTGCTCGACTTAGATAACCCACAGAAAGAAATTGCACGTTTGCCATACCCGCTATTTAAACCCGAAAAAACTTGGGAATTGAAAGGCGAAGTAAACAATGTCTGCTTTCCGACTGGCACGGCTTTATTTGATGATACACTATATATTTATTATGGAGCAGCCGATGAGCGAATCGCCTATGTTTCAGTGAGTTTATCGGCTCTTTTATATGAATTAACACTAAATCCCGTACAAAAATGAACAATGAAAACACACTTGGTCGTATCAATGTATTGCCTTTGGGCTGGCAAAAATTTAGTGCGGGAAACAACACGCATAAGTTGGATAGTGCCAATTCACTACCCGAAATTTTATTCATTACTTCATTCCCTCCTCGTGAGTGTGGTATAGCCACCTACTCGCAAGATTTAATCAAAGCACTCAAAAACAAGTTTAGTTATTCGTTCAAAATCAGTATTTGTCCTTTAGAATCTGACAGCGAAAAACATATTTATCAAGAACCGATAAAGTATGTCCTGAATGCTGATGTATCAGAGGATTTTATAAAACTTGCAAAATCCATTAATAATGATGATAACATTAAGATGGTAATGATTCAGCACGAATTTGGATTGCTAAAAAAAGCCTTTTATTTCGAGCATTTCTTGAAATTACTCAATAAGCCTGCCGTTATTGCCTTTCATACGGTTTTGCCAAGACCTAATGAGGCATTAAAAACGTCGGTTAAAAATATCGTAAACTTATGCGAATCGGTTATCGTAATGACCCATATTTCAGCGGGAATTCTGACCACCGATTACGAAGTAACCGATGATAAAATCACTATCATTCCGCATGGAACGCACTTAGTACCACATTCTGACAAAGATTTTTTGAAAGCAAAATATAATGTTTCGGGTCGTCGAGTGCTTTCAACATTCGGCTTGCTAAGTTCGGGGAAAAGTATCGAAACTACTTTAGAGGCCATGACCGAAATTATCAAAGACAATGATGATGTATTGTTTCTAATTATCGGAAAAACACATCCTTCGGTAGCGAAAGAAGAAGGTGAAAAATACCGTAATTTCCTTGAAAACAAGGTCGAAAGCCTGCAATTACAGAATTACGTAAGGTTCATTAATCACTATCTTACGTTATCTGATTTGCTCGATTATCTGCAACTGACCGATATTTATTTGTTTACCTCAAAAGACCCCAATCAGGCCGTGAGTGGTACATTTTCTTATGCCATTAGTTGCGGCTGTCCGATTATTTCTACGCCCATTCCTCACGCCCGTGAGGTCTTGAAAAACGGTGCGGGAATAATCGTTGATTTCAAAAATTCGGGTCAATTATCGGCGGCGGTTATTAATTTACTGGGCGACGAAGCCTTACTAAAAGAAATTAGCTCAAATGGCTTGCACAGCATGGCACACACCGCATGGGAAAATGCCGCCATTGCCCACGCTCTTTTGTTTGAAAACATCAGCGAAGGAGAAATTCATTTGAATTATAAAATACCAGCCATTAATCTTGACTATGTAAAAAAACTGACAACCCACTTTGGCATGATTCAGTTTTCAATCATTAATCAACCAGATATTGGTTCGGGTTATACACTTGACGATAACGCTCGGGCATTGGTAGCCATGTGCCAACATTATGAGCTAACACAAGAGGCCGAAGACCTAAAGTACATTGAGATTTACCTCAATTTTATCAGATATTGTTTGCAAGAAGATGGAAGTTTCTTGAATTACGTAGATAAAGACGGAGTTTTTACCCAACAAAATTACGAAAACAACCTCGCCGACTCGAATGGCAGAGCCATTTGGGCTTTAGGATATTTGATTTCATTGAGTGAATCATTGCCCCAAGAGATGGTTTTTGAAGCTGGTAAGACCATTGATAGTACTTTGGCAAATCTGCTCGAAATTCATTCTACAAGAGCAATGGCCTTTATAATCAAGGGTTTGTATTATAGAAGTAGTGTGCAGCATTCGGTGCAAGATATGCTCTTGATAACTCGCCTGAGCAATCGTTTAGTGCAGATGTATAAGCACGAAGCCGAGCCTGAATGGTCGTGGTTTGAAAGCTATCTGACCTACGGAAACAGCATTTTGCCCGAAGCAATGCTTTGTGCTTGGCTGGCAACGGGCGAGCCAATTTATAAGCAAACTGCCAAAACTTCGTTTGATTTTCTGTTATCAAAAATTTTCACCGAAAAAAGCATCAAAGTTATCTCGAATCAAGGATGGTTGCACAAAGGCGAAGAAGAAAACCGAGTAAAAATTGGCGGTGAACAACCTATCGATATTACATACACAATTTTGGCTTTGAATAAGTTTTATGCAGTTTTTAAAGACGAAAGCTATAAAAATAAAAGCAAAATTGCTTTTGATTGGTTTTTGGGCAATAATCATTTGCACCAAATTATCTATAATCCATGTACGGGCGGTTGTTATGATGGCTTAGAAGAAAGCTATATCAACCTCAATCAAGGAGCAGAATCAACGGTAAGTTATTTAATGGCTCGGCTAAC
Organism: Emticicia aquatilis; assembly: GCF_014644295.1. Classification (GTDB taxonomy): domain Bacteria; phylum Bacteroidota; class Bacteroidia; order Cytophagales; family Spirosomataceae; genus Emticicia; species Emticicia aquatilis. The sequence goes on along the minus strand of NZ_BMKK01000016.1, from coordinate 8,945 downwards.
CCTCGAAAAAGCTTCGAGGAGCAATCAGAAATTAGAAAACCCCGAAAAACTATATCTGAAATTCAATCGCCAAAGTCATTTAGTATAATTCTTTAAATGACCAATCACCATGACAAATGTGTGAATCTTACAAATATTATCAAATATTGTATAACACATTCTGAAATCTAATCTCGCACCTTTGTATAGTAAACCAAGATACAATATGAAATCCATATTAACAGAACACTATGATAATATTTTCCTTCTGTGTGTTTTCGTAATCATTGTCATTTTGAATGCTTGTTCATAGACACACTTTAAAAAACAATACCATGAAAAATTTAATAACTAAGTCCAAACAATTAAAAAATATCCTATTGGGTGTTCTGACGCTGATAGTAGCATTTTCGTTTTCGGCTTGTTCAAAACGAATCGCTTTTCTTAATTCACAAGCAGTACCTGCTGCACGTGGCTACGTTGATATTAAGACTGATAAAAACAAAAACAATGTCATCGAAATTCACCTGACTGAGTTAGCAGAGGTACAAAGACTGCAACCTGCCAGACAAACTTATGTAGTTTGGATGCTGACCGACCAAGACGTTACAAAAAACATTGGTCAGATTAAGAGCGGAACGAGCATGATGTCGAAGCAGCTAAAAGCATCTTTCGAGACAGTTTCTTCTTTCCGACCAGTAAAAATATTCATAACGGCCGAAGACGATGCAAATATTCAATATCCCGGCAACCAGATGATATTAGAAACCGATAAGTTTTACAGGCAATAAAGATACATTATCATTTTAACATCTGATAATTAGCTACTAAAGACATACAACTTTATATAAACACACACATACAATGGGCAATCTTCTTTATATCGTCGCAGTGGTTTTAGTCATTTCGTGGGCAATTGGTTTCTTTGCTTATGGTGTTGGCGGAATCATTCATGTTTTGCTTGTAATTGCAGTAATCACAATCCTTTTGAGAGTGATACAGGGCAATAAAATCATTAAATAATCATTCAAAGAAATAAAAAAATGAAATCAGGAAAAGTTTTATTAGGCATACTGGCGGGTGTTGCAGCGGGTGCTTTGGTTGGTATTTTGTTTGCCCCCGAAAAAGGGTCAAGAACCAGAAAGAAAATTATGGATAAAGGCGAAGGCTACGCCGACGGCCTAAAAGATACTTTTGAAGAATTTGTAGATTCGTTGAACAAAAAGTACCAAAGTACAGTGCATGATGTAGAAAACATTGTGGCAAAAGGAAAATCTAAGTATGAAAATGCCATGTTGGAAGTTAATGAATTAGTTGCCAAAGACAAAGCAAAGTTTGATGGAATAATCAAAGATTAAACACAAAAGCAAGGCAATATAGATATGCTACTCATGGCATAGGTTTCTGTGTCATGAGTCATTCAAACTCCTTTCAAGCATGAAAAACTATGAAACGCCCGTAGAAATGCTTTTTGAGAAAGCAGAAGACTGCGGTACTACAACCATTGAATTGATGAAACTGAAAGCCATTGATAAATCGGCTGATATTGTTTCATCTTTTGCTGTTAAAATAGTATTATTCATAACTATTTTATTAATCATTGTCATCTTTAATGTAGGTGTTGCATTGTGGATTGGCGATTTGCTGGGCAAATCGTACTATGGTTTCTTCATTGTAGCAGCTTGTTATGCTTTGCTTTCGGTCTTGCTTCGTTCTTACTTAAATCAATGGGTAAAAATACCAATCAGTAATTTTATTATTACCCAAATGCTCAAACAATCAACCTCATGACCGACCATTCTGTACTTTTGAAAGAAAGAATAACTTTCTTAGAAGACCGTCAATGTCGAGAAATGACTATTCTAAAAGAGCAAGTCCACACCACCTATGAAAGCCTGCGACCAATCAATTTCTTGAAAAATTCATTACAAGAATTTATCTCTCAACCTGATTTGAAGGATAGTGTAGTAGATGGAATTGCAGGCATTGCTACTGGATACGTATCAAAAAAACTTTTGGTAGGAAATTCACATAATCCCTTTAAAAAAATAGCAGGAACTCTTTTTCAAATTGCGGTTACAACGCTCGTAGTAAGTAATTCAAGTAAGATAAAAGCAATGGGTGAAGTGGCTTTTAAGAATCTTTTTGGCCATGAAACTAAGAGTAAAGGAATTGACAAACCTTAAAATCAATGCTTAATAATTAGTTTTCCAATTTTGAATTTATAATACCCCAAAAATATACCAATCAATTTTAATACCTAAGTAAATATTAAATATTTATGCAAATATTTAATTTATCATTTAAACCAACTTTTTGTTATGCACAAATCACAACTAAATTCAGCGGTAGCCAAAAGTTCTATGGCCAAAGGAGTAACATTCAAGAATCGACGTAATTTTTTACGCAACGTAGGTCTGACAACCACAGCGAGTTTTGCCTTATTGGCAGTTGGATGTAAGAAAGACGACGAAGTAGCTGTTGGAGTAAATTTAGGGTCAAACGATATAGGTATTTTGAATTATGCCTATGCCCTTGAGCAATTAGAGGCTGCTTTTTATACACAAGTCATCGCAACTCCTTATTCAGGTATTTCAACTGCCGAGTTGTCGCTATTGACCGATATCAGAGACCACGAAATCATCCACCGAGAGTTTTTTAAGGTTGCTTTAGGTACCAATGCAATTCAAGCCTTGGAAGTAAATTTTTCGGCCATTGACTTTACGAGCCGAGCCAGTGTTTTAGGAACAGCCAAAGTATTTGAAGATACGGGTGTTGCTGCTTATAATGGAGCGGGTAAACTAATAAAAGATGGCGGATATTTGCTTTTAGCAGGTAAAATTGTTTCGGTAGAGGCTCGCCATGCAGCAGCAATTCGTGATTTGTTAAGTCCGTTATCAATCTCCTTTGCTGGAGATGATATTATTGACACTAATGGATTGGATGCCGCTAAAAAGCCAGCGGATATTTTGGCAGCAGTGCAGCCTTTTTTGACAACAAAGTTGAATGGCTCTAATCTTCCAACAAGCTAATTGAAGCATTCAATCAAAAATAAGGCAACTTATTTCAATTTTTCAAACACTTAAAGAAAACAATTTATCATGAATATTTTCAAGATATTAACAGACATAGAAAAAATAGATAGCGAAGTATTTGAAAGACTTGAGCATGTATCACGCCGAAGTGTATTTAATACTTTCAGTAAGAAGCTGGCTGCGGTAGCAGTTCCGACCGTTGTGGCAAGTATGCTCAATAAAGCCTATGCTGCCACCCCTGGTGCAATTGCGGTTTTAAACTTTGCTTTGACCCTCGAATACCTCGAAGATGAATTCTATAAAAAAGGTATTTCAACAACTGGTTTGATTCCTGCATCTGACCAAGCAATTTTTACTCAAATTAGTAAGCACGAAACTCAGCACGTCAATTTTCTGAAAACCGCATTAGGTGTAAGTGCAGTTGCCAAGCCTACTTTTGATTTCACAGCTAAAGGAGCTTTTGCCGATGTATTTTCAAATTATAAAACATTTGCTATTGTTTCGCACGCTTTAGAAGATACAGGTGTACGTGCCTATAAAGGTCAAGCGGCTAATTTGATGGCCACAGAAGATAAACCTTTGTTGGAATATGCTCTCCAGATTCATTCGGTGGAGGCTCGTCACGCATCAGTCGTGCGTCGATTGCTCAATACCAGAGGTTTTGTAGTAGGGGCAAAAGGTTGGATTACCTTAGCACAAGGTAGCCCTGCTGCTGTTTATGCGGGTGACGATAATTTGGTGCAAGGCGGTGTGAATTTAGGAGGTTTAGCTGGAAAAACAAATGAGGCTATCAGCGAAGCATTTGATGAGCCATTAACCAAAGAAGCAGTTTTGGCAATTGCCGGACCTTTTATTGTATAAATACAGTACAAGTAGGGTTGAGGATGAAAATTTCTCAACCCTATTTTTTATCAAACGTTGCAAATAATGCTCGAATTTGACCAAAAAGTGTGAATCATGTAACTTATATACAATATTTTGTAACACTTTAGTGTCTAAGAAACCCCACCTTTGTTGAGTAATTAGTGGTAAACATTCAATAAAGAAATCATGACAAATCTAACACAATTAAAAGGCAATTGGAATGAAACCAAAGGCAAACTCAAACAACAATACGCAATGCTAACCGACGATGATTTATTGTTAGTGGAGGGCAAACAAGACGAAATGTTGGGTCGCTTACAAACGAAACTTGGCAAGACAAAAGAAGAACTTCACGAATTAATTTCGGGTCTATAATAATTGCACTGAATATAATTAAAACTCTTAAACCGTATCAAAATGAAAAAAACAATCATAGTTGCCGCCATTTTTGCATTTACAATAATCGTTGGAGCTTGTAGTTCGCCAACCCAAAAAGTGGAAGAAGCCAAAACTGAGGTGGTTGAAGCTAATAATGAATTAGACGATGCAAACGCCGAATATATGTCAGATATGGCAAAGTATAAAGCCGAAACTGCCGATAAAATTGCAGCCAATGAGGTAATCATTAAAGATTTCAATGCTCGTATTGCGAGTCAGAAAAAAGATGCTCAAGTAGAATACAAACAAAAAGTAGCCTAACTGGAGCAGAAAAATACTGATATGAAAAAGAAAATGGATGATTATAAATTGGACGGTAAAGAGAATTGGGAAAAATTTAAAACTGAATTCAACCATGACATGGACGAACTCGGCCAAGCATTCAAGGACTTAACAGTGAAGAATGTTAAGTAAAACCCATTTCAACTTTTGCAAAATATAACTATAAATACACACAATTTTTATTTTTAAAAACATGAAAAAAATCTTTTTGCTCTTATCGGCTATCGTATTAAGTATCAATCTATGCGAAGCCCAAGTCTCAGATGATTCTCGAAAAAAGTTTCAATTTGGACTAAAAGTAGGTTCAAACTATTCAAATATTTATGATTCAAATGGAGAAAACTTTGATGCCGAAGGCAAGTTTGGTTTAGCAGGTGGTATTTTTATGGCTATTCCTATCGGGAAATTTTTGGGTGTTCAACCCGAAGTATTGTTTTCGCAGAAAGGCTACAAACAAACAGGTGCGTTTTTGGGAAGTACGTACGAGCTAACACGCACAACTGACTATATAGACATTCCTTTGTTGCTTTCAATCAAACCTGCGAACTTTCTGACCATACAGCTTGGACCACAATTTTCTTTCCTCACAAAACAAAAAGATGTTTTCAAAAATGCACTCGCAACCGTCGAGCAGCAAGATGAATTCAAGAATACCAATATCCGTAAAAACACTTTATGTGCCGTTGGCGGACTTGACATCAACATCAAACGAGTCATAATCGGAGCAAGAGCCGGATGGGATGTTCAGAATAATAGCGGCGATGGAACATCAACCAATCCACGCTATAAAAATGCTTGGGTACAGGCAACTCTCGGATTTAGAATCTTGTAAAATTATAGCCATGAAAACAGAAATTAAGCAAATTAGCGAAGATATTTCGGAAACTTTGATTGAGGTTATCTCTCTGGATAAAATCAGTAAAAAGCTCGAAAAAACGATTGAAAAATCAGCGAAGAAGATTGCCAAGAAAGTAGCAAAACTACGTAATAAAGCAAACAAAGAAGCTGATAAAGCAGCAAAACAAGCCATTGTAAAAGATTTGCTTAGTGCTACAAAACACACAATCAAAGTTCCAGCCAAGAAGATTATTGCTAAAAAACTTCCAGCGGCTCCTAAAGTTAAAACTGTAAAATTGAGTGTAACCTAAAGATACATAACTTATCAATAAAAAGCCATGCTGTATCAATTTTTACTCATTGCCATATTATTCGTACTTGGCAGCTACGAAATTTTACAACTAACAATTTTAGGAGATAAAATCTCCGATTTTGGAAGTTTTACGCTGAAGCAATTAAATAGTTTAATTCTGACAAAACGAGCGTGGAGGAATATATACAAATATCAGCATCAATAATATTTATAGCATTTCAAAAAGATAGTTTAATAGGTAACAGTGGTTAGGTTGTATCAAAAGACCATCTTTTTAAGATGGTTTTTTTGTGTTCTGTTTAAACGAGTGTAAATATTAAACAACCGTACAAAAACCTATAACTTGAAGTAATCTCGAAAATGATATTTTCTACGTAAATATTGAAGAGTAGGGGAGAAATAAACAAAAAAGCACTTGCGATTTTTCGTAAGTGCTTGATTATTAAAAACTTATGTTGTGATTCCAATAGGATTCGAACCTATGACCCACAGATTAGAAATCTGTTGCTCTATCCAGCTGAGCTATGGAACCGTAATCATGGTGCAAAGATAGGCTTTTTGATTTTAAAAGTCAAATATCATCTTGAAAAAACATTTATAAAAATCAAAAATTGATGATTCTAAGCTAAAATGCTTTGAAACTTTAATAATTAAACTGAACTTTGAACATAAAATTTGTAAACAGACACTCATCGGCACTCAATGTTATTTAATTCGCTACAGTTTATATTTTTCTTCATAGTTGTTACTTTAGCTTATTTCAGTTTGCCTCATCGTGGACGAATTTGGCTTTTGCTTTTGGCGAGTTGTTATTTCTATGCAGTTTTTCAGCCTATTTATATTTTAATCCTATTTGTTACGATTGTAGTTGATTATTATGCAGGAATATGGATTGAAAATGCTCAAGGTAGCCGACGAAAATGGCTTTTGGTGCTGAGTCTAATCTCAAATATCGGCTTTCTGGCTTATTTTAAGTACTATAATTTCTTTGTCGAAAATATCAATAATGTATTCTTTCATTTAGGCTCAACAACCCAGCTCGAATTATTAAAGATACTATTGCCGATTGGTTTATCATTCCATACTTTTCAAGCGATGAGTTATACGATTGAAGTATATCGTGGCAACGAAAAAGCCGAAAAAGATTTTGCTATTTATGCTCTTTATGTAATGTTTTATCCGCAACTCGTAGCAGGGCCAATCGAGCGACCGCAAAATGTGCTTTGGCAATTTCATAAAAACTTTGAGTATGATTTTGAAAACTTAAAAGCTGGCTTGATGCGAATGGCTTGGGGGATGTTCAAAAAAGTAGTGATTGCCGACCGCTTGGCAATGGTGGTTGATTATTCTTATGATAACCCTTACGACCATAATGGACTCACGCTTTTGGTGGCTACAATATTCTTTACATTCCAAATTTATTGCGATTTTTCGGGCTATTCAGATATTGCCATTGGTGCGGCTCGGGTGATGGGTTTTAAACTCATGGAAAACTTTGAAGCTCCGTATTTTTCAAAATCAATTAGTGAATTTTGGCGTCGTTGGCACATTTCATTGTCGGGCTGGTTCCGAGATTACCTTTACATTCCACTTGGCGGAAATCGGGTAGGGGAGTTTCGTCGATACTTCAATCTCTTCTTTGTCTTTATGATGAGTGGCTTGTGGCACGGTGCCGCATGGACGTTTATCATTTGGGGAGCTTTGCACGGAATTTACTTGGTTTTTGCCCAAATTCGAGACCGTTATGTGTCTTTTAAGGCCGAAAAATATTTCTCGAACAGCATAATTAATACTTTCAATTTAGCATTTACTTTTTTGTTGGTAATGTTCACGTGGGTATTTTTTCGAGCCAAAGGAATGACTAACGCCAAAATAATTTTATCGAAGATTCTGCACGTAACAAATTATGATTCAATTGCCACACCGTTTAGTATCAATGAAATGGTTTTTTGTTGGTTTTTGATTGCAGTTTTATTGTTAAAAGATAAATTTATGATGCAAATACGCACTCAAAATACTGTTCAGTTTTATCTGAGATTTACCGTTTTATTGGTGCTTTGCTACTTTTTCGGGGTATTTACCTCAAATCAATTTATATATTTTCAGTTTTAAAATTCGCTCTTGAAAGAGATGTAAATATGAAGTACTTTTTTTTAATACTTTTTTCATTCTTGTGGTATTTAGGTTTTTCGGGTTCTATGGCAAAGTGGCTGCACGAAAAAGGCATTACACAAGATGATTACCGCTACGGTGATTTATACCGAATGTCGAACTTGGCAAAATTTAAAGCTCCATTGGAGCAATGCCCTGTTCCACAAAATCCACCATCGGGGAATACTTCGTTGATTATCATGGGTGATAGCTTCACGGAAAAGGAACGCCTCGAAAAGAATCATTTCAAAGGTTTAAACAGTTATAATAGGTTTTTTATTACAGATACGATTCAGGTAAAGTTAGATACCTCAAAACGAAATGTGCTTATCATCGAAACGGTTGAGCGACACTTTCGAGAAAGGTTTACAGTACCATACATGAACTTGGAAGTTGCTGAAAATGAGACGATTAAGCAATTAGAAAAAGAGAAAAGTTTAGCGGAACAAATATTAAATTATGAAGTGCCGTATAATACCGAACGGCACGAGTCAATACTTTTTTCATCAGATTTTTTCTTGACTTTAAAAGAATGGAAAGCATGGTTGAACTGGAAATTATTCGACCGACTTGATGAGAAAGTCATGCTCTCAAAAGATGAGGAGTATCTTTTATATCAAGTAGATGCACAGCCTTCGGGAATCAATTCGTGTTTTGATAAAATTTCTGAAAAAGAAATCCAATTGATGGTTGATAACTTGAATAAAACTTACCAGTTCTACAAAAATGCAGGTTTTGATGAAGTTTATCTGTCAATTATTCCCAACAAAACATCAATTCTTGGCAGAGATTTAGGGGAGTATAATCATTTGATTGAAAGAATACAGAAAAACTCAGCTTTGAAAATGCCATTTTTTGATATTTACACACCCTATCATAATTCTAAAAAAGTACTTTATGAAAAAGGTGATTCGCACTGGAATTGTGAAGGAAAACAAATGTGGTTGGATTTGGTCAATGCCAAATTGTAGAAATATGGTAGAGACGTTGCAATGTGCCGAGCGAAGTAGGGTTATACCTGTAAAAAGCGAAACTTGATTGTGCCT
>NZ_BMKK01000015.1 GCF_014644295.1 Emticicia aquatilis | reverse complement strand
CTGTTGACGACCTGTTTTACACTTGTTGACAGACTTTTTTACTTTTGTTGACGGCTCGTCAACAGCTTCTTGACAGACAGTTTTAGGTTTGTTGACGGCTTGTCAACGGCTTGTTGACAGGCTGTTTTAGGTTTGTTGACAGAGAAAATTTAAAGAATAGCAACAAAGCTTGTAACAATCCTTTCTACTGTTGAGTACAGTAACTCAGATTTCACAAAAGATATGTTCATTATAGTTTATGCTGAAGATTGCTGTTGACAGACCAAAATATGCTGTCAACGGCTTGTTGACGACCTGTTGACGACCTGTTTTACACTTGTTGACAGACTTTTTTACTTTTGTTGACGGCCTGTCAACAGCTTGTTGACAGCCTGTTTTACGTTTGTTGACAGAGAAGATTCAGAGAATGATAACAAAGCCTGCAACGAGCCTTTCTACTGTTGAACTTGATACTCAGATTTCATAAAAGATATGTTTATTACAGTTTATGCTGAAGATTGCTGTTGACAGACCAAAATATGCTGTCAACGGCTTGTTGACGACCTGTTGACGACCTGTTTTACACTTGTTGACAGACTTTTTTACTTTTGTTGACGGCTCGTCAACAGCTTGTTGACAGACAGTTTTAGGTTTGTTGACGGCTTGTTAAGGGCTGATGAAAGCTATAAATTTAATTGATGTTATTAGAGAACTATTTCAAGTTAAAATGGATTTATTGAGTTTAATATTAAATCACAGATGAAATGGTTTGGGTTTTTATTATAAACCCGAATAAAATACAAAATATTAGTGTTTTTATACTTCTACTCCTGCAAGTAGCTACAATCTATTTCATAGGCTTGTACAATAAGTAAAAATAGTTTCTACATAAGAGTGCGATTTTACACGTAAGAAGTGATATTTCCAGACATTAAAAAACTCCATTAGTGACTTTAATTATTTCGATAAAGTCGTTAAGTAGCCTACCGTAAGATAAATAAATGTCTTAACTCTTGTTTGATTCTATCCTTTACTATTACTTGCACCCAAACACTATTCCACCCGTTAAACTGCCATGAGATTTGTTCTAACATTAAGACCATTAACCGACTGCCAACAGCTTATCTTCAATTACCAATACCCGTTTATGTCGTGGGTTTATAGCCGTTTGAATGAGGCCGACCAACAATATGCCGAGTTTCTACACCAACGAGGCTACCAGGTGCGTCGTTCGCTCAAGAACTTTAAACACTTTACATTCTCTAATTTCCAGATTACTCGATTGGCCCAACCCATCAAGTCGGGCGACAGTTATATGAAACTTAGCGTTGAACCAATAAAAGTTTTGGTTTCATTCTTTATTGATAAAGCGGCCGAAGATTTCATTGTCGGACTCTTCCGAAATCAGACCGTCAGCATTTATGATAATACCTATCGAGCCAGCTTCAATATTGAGCGAATCGAATCACTTCCTAACGAAGATTTTAGCAGTGAGCGAGTAACATTCCAAACCCTCTCTCCTATTGTGGTTGCTCGAAAAAAAGCGGATGGTAAAGATAACTACCTTAGCCCCGAAGACCCTGATTTTGCAGCCTACTTTGCTTATAATTTACTGGAAAAATACAGCAGTGTGCATCCTGATGCCATGAAAGTTGATGTCGAGACGGCCGCCCGATTGGTTAAGTTTCGTCTATTAAAGAAAGATAAACTAAAAAGCAGACTATTGACTATCAAACAGGACAAAGCCAGCGAAACCAAAGTTAGGGCTTTCACTAATTTTAGTTTTGAAGTATTGGCTCCTGCCGACGTTTTAGAAGTTGGGTTTCTGGGTGGTTTTGGCAAGCACTCGGCCAACGGGCTTGGCTGCTGCGAAGTTATTGTCAGTTAACACATTTATACAATACCGTTTCAAATATTAATATCCTTTCAAATGAATGTATTCCATGATAATAGCCCCAAATACAGGCTATTGGCTATTCTGAAAGATTTGCTCGAACGTCCCTACCATCATACCCGCAAGATGTTGGCAACGAAGTATAACGTAGATAAAGATACCATAAAAAAGGATTTTAACGAACTCCGTGATGCTGATTTCTTGGTAAAACCCGATGACAAACATCGGTATGCCATCGTGCCAAACAAATCTATGGAGTTTTTGGAAGACGTATTGTTTTTTACGGAGGCCGAAAAAGATTTCTTGCTCGAAGCACTCACCAAAGCCAACGCCAGCGATAAGCGATTGGAACGCATCAGAGAAAAACTCGAAACGGTTTATGATGTATCGAAACTCGGTAGCAGTTTGTTTTCAAAGACATTTCTGACCAAAGCCAATCTGCTCGAACAAGCCAAACAACAAAAGCGAGTTGTCAAACTCATCAATTATCGCTCGACCAATAGCAGCGATGTAACCGACCGAATGGTTGAGCCTTTTTCGGTAAGCACAAAAGAGGATATTCTGCACGCCTTTGATACTGATAAGCAGGTGATTAGACATTTCAGAATTTCGAGAATTGAGCGAGTAGAGCTACAAAAGCAAAACTGGGAATACGAAACTCGGCATTACGTGACGGCCACCGACCCTTTCAGAATTGTGAACGACCGCCAAGTACGAGTACATATCAAACTAAAAGTGGGCGGTTACAACGAACTCATTGAACGATTTCCGCTCACCCAAGCCTATTTGCAACCATCGGCCGATGAAGCGGGTGTTTTTGATTTTGAATGCAAAGTAAATGAGCGTTTTTTCGGACTGACCAATTTTATATTGGGCTACCACGAACACATCATTGAGATTGTAGAACCCGAAAGCCTCATTGAGCATATCAAAACTCACATTGGTCGAATAAATTTTTTAGAAAATTAAGGGGTGGGGCGGGTAATACATAAGGAAGACAATAACCTTTGCAAATAAAATAATGGTTTTTGCTGACACTGGTTCAATTTAATACTTACAATTTACTTGTTTCTTTCAATTCCGTGACGAGCAAAAACCAAGGGCAAAGATACAATTTTTATATTAAATACTTGAATATTGAATTGATGAAATAATTAATTTTACATTTTACTTGTTTTGGCTTTTTTATTTTACTTACATTTGTGGTGTAATTAAAACGATAAAGCTATGTCTAAAAAAGAACGATTAATTAATAAGCCATTTGTTTGTTTAAACTGTGGACTATGTAGTGATTCTGAGTGCGAAATTTGCGTTGGTTTTCATTTTACAGAAATATCTCGATTAAATTAATAACAGAATAATATGAGATTACATATTCAATTATCAAGAAATAAAGAGATAGTACCTTTTAGCTATCAAGAAACACAAGTCAGTAAACTTCACTATTGGCTGGGGAAAAATAGTGTTCATGATGCTGTATCTCTTTACTCATTTTCATGGTTACGAGATGGGAAAGCTTTAGGAAGCAAAGGGCTTGAGTTTAAAAATGGAAGTAAATACTTCATAAGCTGCCATGATGTTGATTTGTTAAAACAAATTATTAAAAGTATCCAAGAAGATAACTCATTTGGCTATGGTATGGTCATCACTTCTTTGACAATTGAAAAAGAACCAATATTTGAAAGAGAGAATAAATTTCAAGTGGCGAGTCCTGTTTTTATAAAAAGAATGGTTGAAGGAAGAACAAAGTTTTATTATCCAACAGACGATGAGGCTAACTCTTTACTTACCGAGACTTTGATTAATAAGCTAAAAAAGGCGGGGCTTGACCATGAAGGTGTAAAAGCAAGATTCGATGAAAACTATCAAAATTTTGCAATTAAAGGAACTACTTATAAAGGTATTCAGAATAAGGGAACAATCTGCCCTGTAATAATTAAAGGAACACCCGAACAGCTTGCTTTTGCATGGAATGTTGGTGTAGGAAGCTCAACAGGTATAGGTTTTGGCTCGTTAATCTAAAAATCAAGATGGAAAAATACTACGTAGTAAAATACAGCGGTCAGTTTGGTTTTATTAAACCATGGACAGCAGTGAGAGATAGTGAAACCTTTTCACAACAGTTTCTTACTCCTTCTATTGTGGAAGGTATTGAGAAAAAACTGTTCCCTGAATTGCTTGGTGAAGAATTTAAAGGGAAAGTTCATAAAATAAAACGTTACCGCCTTAACTATCAAGGTCTTGATATTCAACAAGAAAAAACTTGGTCGAAAGGTGGGTTTAAATATGCGAAGAAAAAGGACACTTTGAGTAGGACTTATTATCAAGCAGATAATATTTCAATTCTAAATAGAGGCATTATGCTGAATCCTGATTTGTATTTAGCATTTGAAAACAAAGAAGATGCTTCTATTGCATTTATGCAAACCATTTGCCTTTGTAGAAATGAAGATTTGTTATTTCCTGTTGAACTTTTAGAATTATACACTACAACATTCGATGAAATTGAAGGGTTTGAACTCATTTTTACAAACGCTGAGAATGGCTTTAAGGTTGGTCATAATCGTTATGATAATGCCTCTGAAATGTTTGGTGAGTTGAAAGTATTTGGAAATCCTATCAGAAGTTAAGATGCTACCACTCAACGAAATATTAGCGAAAAGTATCAATTATGGTGGTTTAACGCTTTTAGAACATACTCAACAAGTAACATTGGCAATCGAGCTTTTTGCTCAAAAGTATGCTTTCAACTTTAATGTTGAAACTGCTCGAAAAGGAGCAATAATGCACGATTTGGGTAAGGCTCATCCGCATTTTCAAAGAAAAATCAAAAATGTTAATGGCGAAAACCTTGTTGAAAGCAGAGAATGGGATTTTATTCATCGCCATGAAATCTCTTCATTAGCATTTTTACCTTGTTTCCCACAAAATGAATGGGATTCTTTGATTGATTTAGTGGTTGGACATCATAAATCTATTCAAAACGACCCAACAAGTAGAGGTATTTTAGATTTGATGGAGAATGAGGGTGATGAAATGATAGATAATCATTTGAAAGATTGGGAGCAATGGTATCAATATGGACTTCAAATTTTACAATATTTTGAGTTACCAACGATTGAAATCGCAAGAAAAGAAGCAGAAAAAGCAATACTTTACGCTGTAAAATATTGTAAAAAGAAAGGATTTGGGTTTTCTCCTGCTCGTGGTTTATTGAAGTCAGCAGACCATTTCGCTTCTGCTTTTACACACGCAACAGAGGATAAACTAAAACCTTTGTTTGAAATTCCAGATTTGAGCTATTATGATGACGAAAAAAGGAAAAGTGATATTTATCCACTTTCTCAAGTTTCGACAGATGATAAACGCAAACATACTTTAGTAGTAGCATCAACTGGTGCTGGAAAAACAGATTTCCTTTTACGAAGATGCAAAGGGCGAGTTTTTTACACATTACCCTTTCAAGCAAGTATAAATGCAATGTGGGAGCGTATATGTGCAACAGTTCCCAATAAAGACATTCGTTTGCTACATGCTACCTCGAAACTAATTGCCAAAGGTAAGCTTGATGAACAAATTTTACAGCCGTTAGCTGGTTCAGCAGTTAAAGTGCTTACCCCACATCAATTAGCTGCGATTGTCTTTGGTACTTCTGGTTTTGAAACTATGATTTTAGATTTAGAAGGGACAGATATAATCTTGGATGAAATTCATACATATTCTGATTATTCAAGAAGTATGGTTTTAGAAATAGTTAAGACTTTGCTAAGATTTAACTGTAAAATCCATATTGGGACAGCCACAATGCCAAGTGTTTTGTATAACGAACTTAAAAATATTTTAGGGGGTGAAAATGAAGTTTATGAAGTAAAATTATCAGATGAAATTTTAGATACATTCAATAGACATCAAGTATCTAAAATTGAAGACGAAGAAGTAATACTTGATATTTTAAAAAACGCTTTTGAACAAAAGGAAAAAGTATTGATGGTTTACAATACCATTAATAAAGCTCAAAATGCTTATATAACATTAAAAGAAGAGTTTCCAAATATTCCTATGATGTTGATTCATAGTCGATTTAAAAGAGGTGATAGAGTTGCTTTAGAAACTCGATTAAAATCAGAGTTCAATGGAGATGGAAGTGTAAAGTTTGGTAATGGTTTAATGCCTTGTTTAGTCATTTCAACCCAAGTAGTTGAAGTAAGTCTCGATATTAGTTTTGATAGAATGATAACCCAAGCAGCTCCTTTGGATGGACTTATTCAACGTTTTGGGCGTGTAAACCGAAAACGTAATAAAGACACAATAGGGAAATATAAACCTGTACACGTAATAAAACCAGTGGGGAATGTTATGCCATACAAAATGGAGATTCTTAGGGCAAGTTACGAGCAACTTCCCGATAATTTTGATGTGCTTGGAGAGCGAACTTTACAAGAAAAAATTGACATTGTTTTTCCTTCATTAAACACCAAAGAAATAGATATGCACTTAATTTATAAAGACGGTGGCTACTCTATCAAAGAATTAACCAATAACAAAAAGGCTGTCATAGTTGATGCACTGGAAATAGAAAGTGCGACCTGCATTCTCGAATGTGATAGAGATAAATACTTGGTTGCCAATTGGGAAGAGCGAATTATGTTGGAAATACCTGTGAATTATAAAACTATTACAAGACAAAAAAACAAATACGAACAACTGGAGATTGGAGCATATCCATTTGTAGTACCACAAAAAGAAGAAGATTACAAAATATTGGGTTTACAGTTAGTTGAACATAATAATTTCTTATAGATATGTACACAAGCTACATTGGCAAAAAATTTCTCAAACTTTATAGAGAAAAAGAAAAAAAGCCACACGATTATTCAGCCAAACAGTTTTTTGATGAAGTGTTTTTTCCTCTCTTTTTTGATGATGAAAAGCATTTGATGCACGTTCATGGCTCAACTTTTTTTCAAGCAGTTAGCCCCAACAGCCTTGTTAATGGCGAAAAAGAGTCAATATTTAGACTGAATCGTTTAAGGGAAGATATAAAAAATAATAGATTAAGTGGTTCAACTTATGTTGGTTATGCTGCGGGAGGAGTATCTGCAACCACCTCTGGACAAGTTACAAACTTAGATTATTCTCCAAATGAAGAAGAAATTTATTCTTCATGGATTGGACAAGCATTAGGAATTGGAATAAGTGGTGGTTTTGTGATGCTTTTGCAAGAAGATGAAATATTAATTTCTCTTTTTGAAGGCTGGAAATATTATCGTCAATATTTGAGACAAACCCCTAATGTTAAAAATAAACAAATTGAAACGTGGAATGGACAATGGCTATCTCATTTTTTAAGTGACGATTTTAATAAAGATAGACCTTTTGATGGATTTTCAGTAGAAATAACTGAGGTGCAAGGTAATATGGCAATTCCAACGAAAGCTTGGTCAATGGTAATATTTGCTTTAACCAAAAGGTTTCAAGGTAAAATCACGGCTTATGCTTATAATCTATCTCAAACTAATACCACATTAGGATTTATAAATATTTATCTACCAGAAATAGAATATCTCTATGAACTGAAAGATAAGTTATTTTTAGATAAAAGTGAGGTTGTATTGAACAGAAAACAAATCAGTCAATTGGAAACATTTTACAACTTTAAAAGTGCCTGTAAAATGGGAACAATAGGCTTAAAAGCAATAGAACCACGAGGATTACGTGAATTTATGCCAAAAGGTTCTGTTGACTTTGCACAGGGCAAAGACTTTAAATTTTCAGATGAAAATTCATTTCAAATATTTCAGTTATACCAAATTTGGATTACGGCAATGTTAAACAAAACAGAATTACTGCAATTAGCTTCGGATGTAGCTAAAACGCTGATTGATTTAGAGTTAAATCAACCAGATAGGGATAAAACCAAGCAAACACAAAATCGTACTTCAAAAGAAGTAATGGACTCAAAAACCATCAAAGACTTTATAGATGGGTTAGTTGAGATTATCAATAATGATAATGCTGATACTTTTAAAAATGTTGTTGAACAGATTTTAAAAATGCCATCAGACAATTTTCCTTTGTTTAACACACTTATCAGATTTGAATATTCATACCAAAAATCAAAGATTTAAAACATTTTAATCATAAAAGACATGAAACCATTTATTTATTTAAGAGGCTTACGCCATGCCGAACACACCGTTTTTGCTGTTAACGATGGGCAAAAATATTATGTTGACCCACAATTTGGCAGGAAAATGGCATACTCAAGCGGTCAACAAGTAAAACGCTCTGTGATAGAAGCATTAGAACTTCCTTTTGCAGCTATGACTTTTAATTGGGAAATCGACAAAAAAGAGAATAAAGCAAGTCAAAAAGAACCACACTCACCATGTGACCCTACCTTTGCTGACCAATTATTGGGAGGTTTTATGAAGGCTGAAAGTGGTGCTTTTACAGTAAAAAGACGTAGCCCTTTATCTATTTCGGCAATGCGACCCTTACATCCTTTACTCGGCGGAATTGAGTATCCAACAGAAAATCTAACATTTGATAGAACTTCTCACCCCGAACACCACAAAGTTGAAGTTTATTGGCTTGAAAATAAAAAAAGAGGTGCAAAAGTTTCTGATGAAGAACTTACAACTTGGTTAACTACAAATCAACGTTCATTGCCTAATCGTGCGTTTATTCAAGACCAAACTCGTGCATCGGGTTTATTTAGTTATGATATTGCAATTGATTTGAGAACATTATTTTGCGTTTCTACGAATAAATTAGAACCCGAATTATTCCCAGAAATTGAAGAAAAGTTAAGGGAAGAAGGCTGGATTGATGGGAAAAATATCTTTGGTAAATGCTTAATTTGTCCGAAAGCAAAGAGAGATGAAATTATTCCTAAGTTGGCAAGTGCATTGATAAATTGGAGAATTACTTCTAATCAAGCTCGTACATTTAGTTTAATGGAAACAGTTGCACTGGCTATTAGTGATAATGCTAATCAAATTGCCTATGCAATTAGAGGAGAACTGAGGGATGATAGAGAACGTCCAACTGCTGTACCTAAAATCGACGAAACAACTAAGGCTAATATTTTTGTAACTCCTATCGCATCAAGTTTTATTGCGGGTTCAGTCGGAAGTGCTGACGCCCTCGAAAAAGCCGAAGAGCATTTAATCAAACTACTTTCTGATTTTGATTACGAAAATCAACTCTGATATAATAATTGGTAAGTTCTTAATATTCAAGGACTTACCAAGTTTATTCATATTGCACTTTATTTTTAAACATTGATTTAATTAATTATATTCTTACATTTACCATGAAAATTGAAAATATAATTTACAGATTTCATGGAAATAATAAGAAATATAGAACCGTTGTTGGACGAATATCTGACAATTTTTCCTGTGGTGGGAATCATCGGGCCTCGCCAAGTTGGGAAAACTACATTGGCTAAGGCTTTAGCAAAAAATCAGTCGATTCATTACCTCGATTTAGAGTCGGCAGCTGACCGTCAGAAATTATCTGACCCTGTGCTGTATTTGCAAAACCATCAAGATAAGCTCATTATTTTAGATGAAATTCAGCAAATGCCGCAATTAATGGCTGAGTTACGAGGCATTATTGATACCGACCGACGTGTCGGGCGTTTTATTATTTTGGGGTCGGCTTCGCCTACGCTCATCAAGAAAAGTGCAGATTCGTTGGCTGGTCGAATTGGGTATATCGAATTACCCTCTTTTACGCTCCATGAGGTGGGTAACGAAAATGAAACCAAACTTTGGCACAGAGGTGGTTTTCCGCTTGCTTATTTGGCTGGCTCGGAGAGAGGAAGCATGATTTGGCGAAAAAACTTTATCAGAACTTACATAGAAAAAGATTTGGCTTTGTTGGGGCTAAGTGCCGAACCACAAACGATTGAACGCTTTTGGCGGATGTTGGCGAGTGTTCACGGTAATTTATGGAATTCGGAAAGTATTGGCCGCTCGATGGGCTTAACACACCCAACCATCAATCGGTATTTGGATTTAATGGAAGGGGCTTTTTTGGTTCGTCGTTTACAGCCCTACTTTGTCAATATTCCGAAGCGTTTGGTAAAATCGCCCAAGATTTATCTGCGTGATAGTGGCATTCTGCACGCTTTCAAAGATATTATGCAAGAAAAAGACCTACTCGACGACCCTCAAGTGGGGGCTTCTTGGGAGGGCTTTGTGATTGAGCAAATCATCGAAGAAATGCAATATACATTGATTGATGCCAAGCCCTATTTTTACAGAACCCAACAAGGTGCAGAATGCGATTTGATTATTGAGCATAACAACCAAGTAAAAGCAGCCATTGAGATTAAATTTAGTTCGGCCCCACAAATCAGTAAAGGATTTAGAATAACAATGGCAGATACGAATGCCCAAGAAGGATTTATAATCGCCAAAACCAATGAAACCTATAAAGTAGAAGCAAATATTACAGTAACATCGCTCAGCAAGTTTTTGATAGATTTTTTACCCAAATTATAGATGAATATCAACGCCACTCTTATCAATTATCTGCATTTATGCCACCGCAAGCTATGGCTGCACGCCCATGCGATACGTATGGAGCATACATCTGATATTGTGGCTGAAGGGAAATTGATTGGCGAAACAAGCTATCCACAAAGAGCTGATAAAAACCAAGAATTGGAGGTTTCGGCCGAAGTTTTTACTGACAAGGGTTTTGTGACTTGCACCGCCAAGATTGATTTTTTTGATGCGATTCGGGGTGTGGTTTACGAAACCAAAAAATCGGCGGCTAAAGAGTTAGCTCATGTGGCACAGGTGCAGTTTTATTTGTATTTATTGCGTAAGAATAACATCACCGCCAATTACGGACAAATCGAATATCCAAAACTCCGCCAAACCGAGCGAGTGGAATTGAGCGAGGAAGGCGAAGCGAAAATTGAAAAATCGATTTTACAAACTACTGAGATTATTTCGCTCGAAAGCTGCCCTCCTACCCTACCCAAATCAAAATGTAGTAAATGCTCGTATTTTGATTTTTGTTGGAGTACGGAAGAATAATACATTTGATTTTATTTGCTTTTCTTCCATGAAAATTATAAGTTTAACTTTTAATTTTCATGGAAAAATGATAAAAAGAAACAAACTCAATCAGATACTCGACGACCTCGATTTTTACCCAGCGGTTGCCATTGTTGGGCCACGTCAGGTAGGTAAAACCACCCTCGCCAAATCTTTTGCGGAGTATCTTCAAAAACCTATTTTGTATCTGGATTTGGAATCTGACCGAGATGTAGCAAAGCTAACCGATGCCGAGAGTTATCTCGAAAGCCATGAAGATAAATGTGTGGTAATTGACGAAATTCAGCTGATGCCACAGTTGTTCCCTTTGCTAAGGTCATTGATTGACCGTAATCGTTCAACTGCTCGATTTGTGTTATTAGGGTCGGCATCACCGAATCTATTACGCAACAGCACCGAATCTCTGGCGGGGCGAATTGCGTATCATGAGCTTACTCCCTTTTCGATAACAGAAGTTTATGAGTTAGCCACCATGAAAGAACACTGGTTTAAGGGAGGTTTTCCGATTGCTTTTCTGAGCAAAGATATTGCCCGAGGACAAAAATGGTTGGAGAATTTAGCTTATACTTTTGTGGAAAAAGATTTGCGAGGAATGGGTTACGAGGTTTCGAGCCAAACACTCACTCGATTCATTCGTCTGCTTACGCATATTCATGGTAATGTGCTAAATATCAGTGATTTAGGGAGGTCAATGGACGTTTCTCAACCAACTATAAAATTTTACCTTGAACTCTTGCAGGGGGGCTATTGGATAGAATTATTGCAACCTTATTTTGCCAATGTATCGAAACGATTAGTAAAAGCTCCTAAAATATATATTCGAGATTCGGGGTTGTTGCACACCTTGGCTCGAGTGGGAAATTATGAGTTATTGCTGTCAAATACCTTATTGGGAGCTTCGTGGGAAGGCTATGTGATTGAAGAAATCAAGCGAACTGTTGGTAATCAATGGGAATATTATTACTACCGTACTCACAACGGTGCCGAATGTGATTTGATTGCCATCACGCAGAAGGGAGAAAAAGTTTGTATTGAAATCAAGTATTCAAATGCTCCGAAGGTATCAAAAGGCTTTTATCAATCAGTTGAAGACATTCAACCCAATCATCAATACGTAATTATTCCCGATGGTGAAAAATATCCAATGGGCGAAGGTTTATGGGTGTGTGGTTTAAAGGCTTTTTTGCTCAATGAAATAAAACAATTATTATGAAGAAAACGTACTATTTGTTTAATCCTGGTCGCCTGAGTAGGCAAGACAATACGCTGCGGTTTTTGCCTGTCGATGAAAATGGCTGTGAAGGGCAAGCTCGATATTTACCCGTTGAGACAATAGATAATATTTATTGTTTTGGGTCGCTTGATGCCAATTCGGCAATGTATAATTTTCTTGGGAAACACCATATTTCGGTGCATTTCTTTGATTATTATGAGCATTATACGGGTTCGTTTATGCCAAAAGAATATTTGTTGGCGGGTAAGATGCAGGTTGAACAAACTAAGTATTTTTTATCGAATAAAAAGCGGATAGTTGTTGCTCAGAAATTTGTGCTGGGCGGAGCTAATAATATGTTGAAGAATCTGCAATATTATCAAAACCGCCAAAAAGAAGTCGGAAAACAGATTTCGGCCATTCAAAACTACATAACAAAAATTGAAGACACTACCCAAATTGATGAATTAATGGGTTTGGAAGGAAATATCCGCCAGACATATTATGAGGCATTTGATGTGATAATCAATGATTTTTCGATGGGAAACCGCACTAAACAACCACCCAATAATGAAGTAAACGCTTTGATTTCATTTGGAAATATGATGTGCTACACGCTATGTCTCGACCAGATTTATCATACTCAGCTCAATCCAACGATAAGTTTTCTGCACGAACCTGGTTACAGACGGTATTCGTTGGCACTTGATTTAGCCGAAATTTTCAAACCCATTTTAGTTGACCGCACCATATTTAGTTTACTCAATAAAAAGCAAATTCAAGCCTCCGATTTCCGACAAGAACTCAATCGTTGTGTGATGAAAGATACGGCTCGAAAAACCTTTGCACAGGCATTTGAAGACAAACTAAAGGAAACCTTCAAACATCGAAGTTTGGGACGAAATGTAAGCTATAAGCATTTGGTGAAGTTAGAATGCTACAAACTCAGCAAACATCTACTTGGAATTGAAGAGTATAAGCCGTTTAAAATGAATTGGTAACCCCCACGGCAGCGGCCGACCATCCCTAAAGGGGAGTTTCTTTTAAAAGAATATGTATATAATTCTCGTTTATGATATAGCATCAGCCAATGGTGGTGAAAAAAGAGTAGGAAAGATGCTAAAACATTGCCGAAAATACTTAAATTGGATTCAGAATTCAGTCTTTGAAGGTGAAATAACAGATGTAAAGTTGAAAGAAATGCTGTATGTTGCTCGAAAGATAATGAATGAAGAAACGGATAGTATTATTCTTTTTAAGAGCCGAGATGAACGATGGCTTGATAAAGAAGTGATAGGTGTAGAACGTATGATGACAGATAATTTTTTGTAGGTGTGGTAGTCGAACTCAGAAGATTCATACAAATATTGTTCATTGACATCATGGAAAATAATAAAATACGAGATAAGTCATTGATAATCAGTAGTCGTCGAACTCCCAGTAAAAAAGTATTATTGGTGTTCGACGATTTTTTTTCTTGTTTTAAGGCACAAAAACCGCTTTCTTTGCATCACAAAGGCCGTTTTTCCAACGGACTCCAATCGCACCTTTATGGAATTGAAATAAAAATCAACGTAATGAAATTTCAAACAATCAAAGTACTCCAATCGCACCTTTATGGAATTGAAATTTTATCGACAAACAAACAACACTTTCAATTGAAGATACTCCAATCGCACCTTTATGGAATTGAAATCTTTCCAACGACCGCAAATGAGAACAGAGTATTTCTACTCCAATCGCACCTTTATGGAATTGAAATATCTTCTGCATACCATTTCAGCCTGTGCTTTATAGTACTCCAATCGCACCTTTATGGAATTGAAATTTTATCAAAACGACGATTTTAATGTGATTTTTCCTAACTCCAATCGCACCTTTATGGAATTGAAATAATATTTTATTGCCCGAATTTGGTGATAATTGGTTACTCCAATCGCACCTTTATGGAATTGAAATGATGAAGTTGCTTTGAAAATTGGTGAACAGGCTATAACTCCAATCGCACCTTTATGGAATTGAAATAGTGTTGGTGATTGGAGGGAGCGACAAGAAGACGCTACTCCAATCGCACCTTTATGGAATTGAAATTCAAATATTTTACATGGAATTCAATGGTGTATTGAAGACTCCAATCGCACCTTTATGGAATTGAAATATGATTGATTTCAAGAAAACATTCAATTACTGCCTACTCCAATCGCACCTTTATGGAATTGAAATTCGGCGAATTTTTTGGGAAAAATGCGAATGTAACTTACTCCAATCGCACCTTTATGGAATTGAAATCCCGCTGGAGTTTCGGAATCGTTTTGGTCAAAAAACACTCCAATCGCACCTTTATGGAATTGAAATAAAGCAGTTGAAACACGCTTTCATGTGCAAAATGCACTCCAATCGCACCTTTATGGAATTGAAATTCGACTCAAGCTCCTGAATAGTTTTCTGTGCATAGCACTCCAATCGCACCTTTATGGAATTGAAATATAGTAATGAGCATTAATTACATCATCGAGGATTTCACTCCAATCGCACCTTTATGGAATTGAAATGCGGAATAATTGACCCTTGGGTCATTATTTTTTGCTTACTCCAATCGCACCTTTATGGAATTGAAATTGAATAAGTTGTTTTTGAGTTAACTGAGTTGGTTTTACTCCAATCGCACCTTTATGGAATTGAAATTCATAAACTTAATGCTTGAGCGAGGTATCATATATTACTCCAATCGCACCTTTATGGAATTGAAATATTCACTATGAGGTGGAAACTTGTCATTGTTACCTACTCCAATCGCACCTTTATGGAATTGAAATTTTACGGTCAGGGCTATCAAAGAACTATTTGACCCCACTCCAATCGCACCTTTATGGAATTGAAATACGGCAAACGAATCCGAACCCGACGCACCAACATAGAACTCCAATCGCACCTTTATGGAATTGAAATCACAAAATTGATTTTGAATTTATTGAAGAATTTACGCACTCCAATCGCACCTTTATGGAATTGAAATAATGCTCAAAGATACATTCGAGCAACTACTCACGCACACTCCAATCGCACCTTTATGGAATTGAAATATTTCTTGTACGTATCAGCCTCGCCAGCAGTAATTACTCCAATCGCACCTTTATGGAATTGAAATGCCGATGAGATTGAAAAATCTCTCGATGATAACGAAACTCCAATCGCACCTTTATGGAATTGAAATCTATTTTTCGATTGCGTCAAGATTTAGCTATGAAAGACTCCAATCGCACCTTTATGGAATTGAAATGATTTAGCAAGAACATTCAATACTCATAATGAAAGGACTCCAATCGCACCTTTATGGAATTGAAATATGGAACGTGCGAAAAGACAAAATTATCCGATGCTTACTCCAATCGCACCTTTATGGAATTGAAATTTCGTATAGTTAATAGTGTGCGTTGGTAAGTCAAGTACTCCAATCGCACCTTTATGGAATTGAAATTTTGCGTACGGTCCAAAATATAGATTCCAAACGGCTACTCCAATCGCACCTTTATGGAATTGAAATTATGATTGGCCCTGCAATCGTGCTATTATTATCCTACTCCAATCGCACCTTTATGGAATTGAAATCCAATTGATTATACAAAAATACATCTCCCAGATATACTCCAATCGCACCTTTATGGAATTGAAATTCCCGACTGGGGAATGGGTGGATTGATAGGTTACGAAACTCCAATCGCACCTTTATGGAATTGAAATGTCGAAAAAGGTGGTTTCAATTCCTATGGCGAAGGCACTCCAATCGCACCTTTATGGAATTGAAATTCAGTTTCGGCTCACAAGGAGCGTATGAGTTTTCAAACTCCAATCGCACCTTTATGGAATTGAAATAAAATTTCTGATAATGGTAGTGAGCAATATTTCACGACTCCAATCGCACCTTTATGGAATTGAAATAAAACTACTTAAACTTCCTGTTGATATTAGTAAAACACTCCAATCGCACCTTTATGGAATTGAAATATCGCTCCCCAAAAACTCTTGAAATTCGCACTAAAACTCCAATCGCACCTTTATGGAATTGAAATTTATTTCAGACTTGTGACCGAGAAGGATTTTTGGTTACTCCAATCGCACCTTTATGGAATTGAAATGTTTTCAACTTTATCTTCATGTACTTTGTGAATGTTACTCCAATCGCACCTTTATGGAATTGAAATTCGAAACCTTTTTGGTCAGCTTGAGTTACGAGCTTGACTCCAATCGCACCTTTATGGAATTGAAATACAGCCAGGAATAAGTACCTTCCCAGCTGTTTTATACTCCAATCGCACCTTTATGGAATTGAAATCGGATTTTCTCCAGTTACTTCAATAAAACCTTCTTTACTCCAATCGCACCTTTATGGAATTGAAATACTTTTTCGGGGCCACTTGGTCTATTGGCTCGTCTGACTCCAATCGCACCTTTATGGAATTGAAATTTTTTTCCATCCAGCCACCACAGCATAAGCCCAGGGACTCCAATCGCACCTTTATGGAATTGAAATTGAAATCATTATTGAAGCTTTAGAGAAGACAGTCGTACTCCAATCGCACCTTTATGGAATTGAAATGAACTCGACGAAGCAATTCAAGAAATGAACAATTACAACTCCAATCGCACCTTTATGGAATTGAAATAAACCTGAGCATATTGTTTTTGGAGAAAAGCAATGCACTCCAATCGCACCTTTATGGAATTGAAATCTTTCAGACAATTAATAAAATGAATCAATTAATAAAACTCCAATCGCACCTTTATGGAATTGAAATTCGAAAAGCTGATTTCTTTTTTTATGGCAGAATATCACTCCAATCGCACCTTTATGGAATTGAAATTACACTGGAAATGTTGATACTGAAGGTAATGAAATTACTCCAATCGCACCTTTATGGAATTGAAATTTGCGAGAGGTTGGGTAAGGGAAGCTGCGGCTTCAAACTCCAATCGCACCTTTATGGAATTGAAATTGTACTATGAGTTGTACCACTCCAAACGTGCGGCAACTCCAATCGCACCTTTATGGAATTGAAATATGGTAGTGAAGAATCGTTTGGCGTAGAACACGCTACTCCAATCGCACCTTTATGGAATTGAAATAGAAAAAGAGTTCTTAACAAATTACGAGAAAAACCAAACTCCAATCGCACCTTTATGGAATTGAAATTCAAGTCAATTGATACCGTTTTGAAAGAACGGTGTACTCCAATCGCACCTTTATGGAATTGAAATAGAAATGTACGTTTCTGAAAACACATTTGGCATTAAACTCCAATCGCACCTTTATGGAATTGAAATGCGATTTATTTGAGGGCTTAAACTATGATAAAGCCATACTCCAATCGCACCTTTATGGAATTGAAATACTACAAGACAAGTTTGGCACAGCCGACCAAAATTACTCCAATCGCACCTTTATGGAATTGAAATATGGAATACCAGCAGGGGGTGGTGTTTCGGCTAATGACTCCAATCGCACCTTTATGGAATTGAAATTAGGCTGCAATACCGACAATCATTAATAGTTGCCAGACTCCAATCGCACCTTTATGGAATTGAAATTAAAGTACACCACTTGAGCGAGGAAAATAGGTAGTAACTCCAATCGCACCTTTATGGAATTGAAATTACAGCAACCTATTCTAAACCCTGTCGGAATTGACAGACTCCAATCGCACCTTTATGGAATTGAAATTTCAATAGTCCAAATGACCGAGGGAATAATCATTTTACTCCAATCGCACCTTTATGGAATTGAAATCTTATAATTTGTAATTTCTTTCTCAAAAACAAAGTAACTCCAATCGCACCTTTATGGAATTGAAATACCCCTACTACTGAGAAGTTATACATCATGGGGGCACTCCAATCGCACCTTTATGGAATTGAAATCTTACGGCTCGTTATCAGGAGAAGGGGATAAAGGCGGACTCCAATCGCACCTTTATGGAATTGAAATCTTACGGCTCGTTATCAGGAGAAGGGGATAAAGGCGGACTCCAATCGCACCTTTATGGAATTGAAATAATTTGGGTACACCTTCGGCAGTTACTTTGACAAACTCCAATCGCACCTTTATGGAATTGAAATTTTCGTGCCGAACTATATCGTGTATATCAAGAACTAACTCCAATCGCACCTTTATGGAATTGAAATATTAGAGAGTTTCGATATGACAATAAAATCATGGGAACTCCAATCGCACCTTTATGGAATTGAAATTTTTCGGTATCGGTTAAAAAGCGTACATTTTGACCTACTCCAATCGCACCTTTATGGAATTGAAATTCGGCTGGAATGGGCTTAAATCGTTTTTTGCTTGGTGACTCCAATCGCACCTTTATGGAATTGAAATAAAGCAACGATTGAAAAAAAGAACGGAACTTTGGGCACTCCAATCGCACCTTTATGGAATTGAAATTTTCCTTTCACCATCTTGGTCAAGTATAAAATTTCCAACTCCAATCGCACCTTTATGGAATTGAAATACTGCACCCGAAACAACCTGAATATTGCGAATAACTACTCCAATCGCACCTTTATGGAATTGAAATTTCACTTCACAAACATAAGGAGCAACATAACAAGCAACTCCAATCGCACCTTTATGGAATTGAAATGTTATTGTCTGACCCCGACTTGATGGTTCGTGATGGACTCCAATCGCACCTTTATGGAATTGAAATTCATTTTTGCTTGGGTTTGATGGCGAAACCTACATACTCCAATCGCACCTTTATGGAATTGAAATACATTACGCTGAACAGGTTGAGCAGAAATAAGCCCAACTCCAATCGCACCTTTATGGAATTGAAATGTTATGTTGATATATTCAATATCAATGGAGGTTTTACTCCAATCGCACCTTTATGGAATTGAAATCGATGAAGACTTAAAAAAGAAAAAGCAAGATTTATACTCCAATCGCACCTTTATGGAATTGAAATGCTTTTATCATTAGTTGCCTATCTGTCATTTCTTTACTCCAATCGCACCTTTATGGAATTGAAATTCAGAAGCACTACTGCTCATTCGTGAAATATGTCCAACTCCAATCGCACCTTTATGGAATTGAAATAAAATTTAATGATACTACTTTAAATGCGGAATTGGACTCCAATCGCACCTTTATGGAATTGAAATTTTTTGGTAAGTGGTAGATGATGAAAAAGACTCAACACTCCAATCGCACCTTTATGGAATTGAAATAAAGTAACGATTGAAAAAAAGAACGGAGCTTTGGGACTCCAATCGCACCTTTATGGAATTGAAATATAGTAATAATGTTGGGCGTTATCGTCGGGCGTGTCACTCCAATCGCACCTTTATGGAATTGAAATAATTTTAAATACACAACAGACAATGTTGATTTGGTAACTCCAATCGCACCTTTATGGAATTGAAATAATGGTAAAAGAGTTTTGAATGATGAAAATAGAATAACTCCAATCGCACCTTTATGGAATTGAAATACAATTCTGCCGAAAAGAATACAAAACACACCCACAACTCCAATCGCACCTTTATGGAATTGAAATAGAACAGATAATAGACAAGCAAATACACTCAGCAACACTCCAATCGCACCTTTATGGAATTGAAATACGCTTCCACTATTTAAAATTGTCATTGCAGGGGTAACTCCAATCGCACCTTTATGGAATTGAAATACGTTAAATATTGTCGTTACGCCTAATAATCTCAAACTCCAATCGCACCTTTATGGAATTGAAATTAATTATCCTTCATGCTTGCTACTACTTCACCGCTACTCCAATCGCACCTTTATGGAATTGAAATGTTACAGCAACAGGAGTGTAAACAAATGCCGAAGTAACTCCAATCGCACCTTTATGGAATTGAAATGAGGGTTTATGGGAAGAAGCTGTTGCATATTTTGAAACTCCAATCGCACCTTTATGGAATTGAAATTTGATATAAGCAATGCGAGTTATGATGTTTTGACGGACTCCAATCGCACCTTTATGGAATTGAAATGTAATTGAACTTGAAACTGGCAAAATTATTGACTGGACTCCAATCGCACCTTTATGGAATTGAAATCTTTCTACACGGTCTCTAAATTGTTTGAGTGCTTGTACTCCAATCGCACCTTTATGGAATTGAAATACTCTACAATTCAGTAAAAGGCAGCAATAAAGTGCCTACTCCAATCGCACCTTTATGGAATTGAAATTATTTTAGCAAAAACTAAGGCTTATAAAGAGCAAATACTCCAATCGCACCTTTATGGAATTGAAATTAGCCACCGAAGAAAAATTTCTTTTTTACAAAATTACTCCAATCGCACCTTTATGGAATTGAAATTTTAATGAGTATGACAAATGGAATGAGGAAGCAAAAAACTCCAATCGCACCTTTATGGAATTGAAATACGGAACGTAATTGTGATGAGCAAGTATTTCAGCTTACTCCAATCGCACCTTTATGGAATTGAAATGATGCTTTTGCTGGTGTTTTTGAGTCGATTGGAAGTACTCCAATCGCACCTTTATGGAATTGAAATAGCGTAAGCGTGTCATACGCATCTCCGACGACTAAACTCCAATCGCACCTTTATGGAATTGAAATTCGAGTGCAATGGATACGGCTGATTTATCAAACACTACTCCAATCGCACCTTTATGGAATTGAAATGAATTTGGTTTAGTTGAATCGTTGATACTAACTGCACTCCAATCGCACCTTTATGGAATTGAAATGTATTCGACCCAGCCTTTACACAAACAGATTTGACCACTCCAATCGCACCTTTATGGAATTGAAATGGTAATTCGTGACCGACTTTCCGACGAAATGATTGAACTCCAATCGCACCTTTATGGAATTGAAATTACGTAGCATCGTTTTCGTTGCCACCAAACAGATAAACTCCAATCGCACCTTTATGGAATTGAAATTCTTTATGGTTGATTATAGTATGTCTCATAATCACTTACTCCAATCGCACCTTTATGGAATTGAAATATCTCTCGCACGGGGCGAAAAATTCACCTTATAGGGACTCCAATCGCACCTTTATGGAATTGAAATCCGAGATAATAACAGGGGTTTTTATCCAACCGAAAACTCCAATCGCACCTTTATGGAATTGAAATAATTCGGCGTGTTAAACGTACTTGTTTTTCCTGCCCACTCCAATCGCACCTTTATGGAATTGAAATATCAACAAAGGCTTGCCCAAGAAACGGTTTTGACGTACTCCAATCGCACCTTTATGGAATTGAAATTTGACTGATGCAATTTACTCTTTCCCTCGCTATGACTCCAATCGCACCTTTATGGAATTGAAATATTTGCATATTTAATTAACGTAAAAGGAAATGGTTCACTCCAATCGCACCTTTATGGAATTGAAATAATTTGGTGTGTTAAATACGCTCGTTTTTCCTGCTCACTCCAATCGCACCTTTATGGAATTGAAATTTTATCGTAAGTATAAGTCTAAGATGAACCTTTACACTCCAATCGCACCTTTATGGAATTGAAATTTTGGATGGCATGGTACAAGCTGAGAAGTCAGCAGCACTCCAATCGCACCTTTATGGAATTGAAATAACGTCGAAACGTGCCAAAATGACAGAAAATTAAAAACTCCAATCGCACCTTTATGGAATTGAAATTTGTAACACTTCAACACCATCAAGAAAAGCCTTTTACTCCAATCGCACCTTTATGGAATTGAAATAAAGAAGGTAACAATAGTAACTGGTGTCATTGATTTACTCCAATCGCACCTTTATGGAATTGAAATATCTGTGTATAACACCTTGCAAATATCCCCCTCATAACTCCAATCGCACCTTTATGGAATTGAAATGACCATAAAAAAGAAGCATTTTTGGCTATTCAAAAACTCCAATCGCACCTTTATGGAATTGAAATAAGGTAATTGGAGGAACTGGTACAACATCAACACTACTCCAATCGCACCTTTATGGAATTGAAATAGTGTAAAAATAGGCGAAACTGCTGATAACCTTACAACTCCAATCGCACCTTTATGGAATTGAAATTTTCTTCAACAGGTTGGAAAGTTCTAATAAGCTGTTACTCCAATCGCACCTTTATGGAATTGAAATAAGCCTAATCATTTGTTGTTTGAGTTTCATTTAGAACTCCAATCGCACCTTTATGGAATTGAAATAAGCCATTAGTCTGGAAAATGAGCTAAAAACACACAACTCCAATCGCACCTTTATGGAATTGAAATGTTGAGTAAACATTTTTTGGTTTTGGTCTTCTACCTACTCCAATCGCACCTTTATGGAATTGAAATCCCAAAACAATTATTGCTTTTTGTGCTTGTGGCGATACTCCAATCGCACCTTTATGGAATTGAAATGCACCTGCCAC
Organism: Emticicia aquatilis; assembly: GCF_014644295.1. GTDB lineage: Bacteria > Bacteroidota > Bacteroidia > Cytophagales > Spirosomataceae > Emticicia > Emticicia aquatilis. The sequence continues at coordinate 102,398 of NZ_BMKK01000015.1, read as the reverse complement.
TTCTTCAAATTGAAATGATGTAGCAACTCCAATCGCACCTTTATGGAATTGAAATAGCATCATGTTTCCTGTCCGTAATTTCTAATATTTCACTCCAATCGCACCTTTATGGAATTGAAATTGACCTTTATAAACTTGGTATGTCGTTGCCGTGTTACTCCAATCGCACCTTTATGGAATTGAAATTTTTATCCACCCTGATAATGAGATATTTTCGGCAAAACTCCAATCGCACCTTTATGGAATTGAAATTTTTTTGCGTAACCATGCTGAAGCTTGATAGGCTACACTCCAATCGCACCTTTATGGAATTGAAATTTACCCGAACAAATAGACAAAATGGTTAGGGATAAAACTCCAATCGCACCTTTATGGAATTGAAATAGACTACACTAAAATAACTGTTGAAGGTGATAAAGAAACTCCAATCGCACCTTTATGGAATTGAAATTGCTGCGAAGCATAGTTCCAAAAGACATTTCTAAAGAACTCCAATCGCACCTTTATGGAATTGAAATTTGGCAATACGAGTACCTTGTTTGGGGTGTTCGGTGACTCCAATCGCACCTTTATGGAATTGAAATACGAAAAAATTTGGTGACGAATTAAGTTGGTTTGACTACTCCAATCGCACCTTTATGGAATTGAAATTTGAGAATGATGATTATTGATGATTGGACTGAAATGACTCCAATCGCACCTTTATGGAATTGAAATTTCGTTTGTCGATGCCCGAACGGTTGAGACAAATTTACTCCAATCGCACCTTTATGGAATTGAAATTTGCCTTATATTGTTTACTTGAATCAAAAAATCGTTACTCCAATCGCACCTTTATGGAATTGAAATGTGAGCAACTTTGAGAAAATATTTCTCAAGGCTGTTACTCCAATCGCACCTTTATGGAATTGAAATCGAAAGAAAGCCTCGTTTGCCATCATTTGCGGGCATACTCCAATCGCACCTTTATGGAATTGAAATGATACTTGATTTAAGTCTTTAAGGTTTTCAAAAGAAACTCCAATCGCACCTTTATGGAATTGAAATGGTTTCACGCTCGGAAACGTATGGTTCACCCGCCTTACTCCAATCGCACCTTTATGGAATTGAAATAATCCTTCAAGTGTATTTGATTCTTCATAATCTAAAACTCCAATCGCACCTTTATGGAATTGAAATCTTGTTAAACCAAATGCAATTTTACATCGTCATTTACTCCAATCGCACCTTTATGGAATTGAAATACGATTCGCAAATGAGAACAGAGTATTTCTGAAAGAACTCCAATCGCACCTTTATGGAATTGAAATACGGCTCTCAATTATGATGAGCGAGTGAAGGGCGGCACTCCAATCGCACCTTTATGGAATTGAAATACTATTATGGTAAGCACAATCCAAGCAAGAATAATCACTCCAATCGCACCTTTATGGAATTGAAATAGATAATCATAAAACCATCTCCAACTGGCCCACTGGACTCCAATCGCACCTTTATGGAATTGAAATACCAAAAAACTTGATGTATTTGGCGAAATACAAGGAACTCCAATCGCACCTTTATGGAATTGAAATCATTTTCTTCCGAAAATTCATCCTGATTCTTCTTAAACTCCAATCGCACCTTTATGGAATTGAAATACAATTCACTTAGACAACAAAAATAGAAATTGGAAACTCCAATCGCACCTTTATGGAATTGAAATAATCAAAATTGTTAATAAATTCATCATCAAACCAAAACTCCAATCGCACCTTTATGGAATTGAAATTTGAGGCAGGGATATAAGAAGAAAGATGATACTTGCACTCCAATCGCACCTTTATGGAATTGAAATATAAATAATGCAAATTTTACAGGAACTGCAACATTACTCCAATCGCACCTTTATGGAATTGAAATTCGGTGCAAAAAACTACGTTTCAATCTACGGAATGGACTCCAATCGCACCTTTATGGAATTGAAATCTCAAGGAACTGGCAATGAATGAAAATATAAAATCACTCCAATCGCACCTTTATGGAATTGAAATGAGCAGACCTTGAGAAGTGTGCGACATACAAACGACACTCCAATCGCACCTTTATGGAATTGAAATACCACAGTATGTTGTGCAGAGCTTCTATGAATCGGAACTCCAATCGCACCTTTATGGAATTGAAATGAGTGATAATGCACCTTTTGCCGGTATTGGTTTTGGACTCCAATCGCACCTTTATGGAATTGAAATGCTTTCGCATTTGTTACCTTTGACCCCTGTACTGTCACTCCAATCGCACCTTTATGGAATTGAAATAGGGTCTGAGCCATGTTGCAATCATCATCTGGTATTACTCCAATCGCACCTTTATGGAATTGAAATACTTAGGCAATTATGCAAAAGGCGGCAGAAAATTCTACTCCAATCGCACCTTTATGGAATTGAAATTTTTGAAGTTTTAGCACTGTAAACAGGTGGGAGTGGACTCCAATCGCACCTTTATGGAATTGAAATCGCCTAAAGCCATCAAACAAGCCACAGCGTGAGCGTACTCCAATCGCACCTTTATGGAATTGAAATATTGTGGGCCTAACTGAAGGGCTTGAGTGTTCGGCAACTCCAATCGCACCTTTATGGAATTGAAATTGAAATTAAGTTTAGAACTCTGCTTGTAAATTAAGACTCCAATCGCACCTTTATGGAATTGAAATACACATAACATTTCATTCAGAGTGCCTAAGCAAGAAACTCCAATCGCACCTTTATGGAATTGAAATTGAGCAAGTTTGTAGAGTGCGTTTCTAATTAGTAGCACTCCAATCGCACCTTTATGGAATTGAAATTTGCAAACCGTATCGACTACTCAAAGTATAATACCGTACTCCAATCGCACCTTTATGGAATTGAAATAAAGAACGTAATAATAGCAACTGGTGTCATTGATACTCCAATCGCACCTTTATGGAATTGAAATAGGGCTAAAGCAAGCAGATTTTAACTTTAATTTAGTACTCCAATCGCACCTTTATGGAATTGAAATTACGTTGCCATGCTCTAACCAACTGAGCTAAAGATACTCCAATCGCACCTTTATGGAATTGAAATTTCGACTGGAAACAAAAATACGATTCTCGGACAGTTACTCCAATCGCACCTTTATGGAATTGAAATTGAAGGCAGTAGATTGGATGATGTCGGGAATTTGGGACTCCAATCGCACCTTTATGGAATTGAAATGTTTCGACGGGTATTAGCGGACTTGGAACGGGTGTAACTCCAATCGCACCTTTATGGAATTGAAATTTACATAGTTGGAGCTATCGGACAATTTTTCTTTGTACTCCAATCGCACCTTTATGGAATTGAAATAATATACACCCAAGCTGTCGAAGAATTTATTGCAAAACTCCAATCGCACCTTTATGGAATTGAAATTCAGCGTAGTCAACATTTTGCTCCCAGTCAATCAAAACTCCAATCGCACCTTTATGGAATTGAAATACGATTCGCAAATGAGATGTTGATAGTAATTATGAAACTCCAATCGCACCTTTATGGAATTGAAATGTTTGAACGGATTTCAAAGTAATTGAAATATAAAAAACTCCAATCGCACCTTTATGGAATTGAAATGAAGAAACACCGTATCCGTTTCTAATGATTGACGGCACTCCAATCGCACCTTTATGGAATTGAAATGGAATATTGGGCAATTCCTTGCGGCTCATCTATGAACTCCAATCGCACCTTTATGGAATTGAAATAACAGTCACTTACGTACCCCTTACAACCTCTCAAATACTCCAATCGCACCTTTATGGAATTGAAATTTAAAAATTAACCTCAATAATTATAGGAGGTAAGAAACTCCAATCGCACCTTTATGGAATTGAAATCTAAGTGTTTTTATCAATTTATCCCAATGACGGTACACTCCAATCGCACCTTTATGGAATTGAAATTTTTACACAATCATTGCCGATTTACGATTCGAGCATACTCCAATCGCACCTTTATGGAATTGAAATAACTCAAGAAATATATGAAACCCACTAACTGATATTACTCCAATCGCACCTTTATGGAATTGAAATATGCCGAAAAAGTTATTTTAGTAGGGCATAGCATGGACTCCAATCGCACCTTTATGGAATTGAAATAAATATAATTTTGGCATTTTTGAAGGTACTGAGGGAAACTCCAATCGCACCTTTATGGAATTGAAATTTTGCCAGCAGCAATGACAATAGCCGCAAGGTCAAACTCCAATCGCACCTTTATGGAATTGAAATATGGCTTAGCCTGTTCTTGAACAACATCGCCAAGAACTCCAATCGCACCTTTATGGAATTGAAATGCTTTTGAGCCAGTTGGAACGCTCGTTTCTGAACCTACTCCAATCGCACCTTTATGGAATTGAAATATAGCCGACGGGCTTCCCGTGGCGGTGATGGATAATACTCCAATCGCACCATTATGGAATTGAAATACGATGGAGGAAATGACGAAGCTCGGAGATATAGCCACTCCAATCACATCTTTATGGAATTGAAATTTTATGAATATCATTTATCAGAACGACGACTTTAATTCTCCAATTGCTCTTTTATAATACACCATATCTTGAATGAGGATTTCACAAATACAAAAAGTAGTGTTTATTACGCAAGTTTTCGGGTGTAGTAAACTCGTTTATTTCTCCAATTGTTTAAGCCTTTTTATCATGTTGTCATATTCTGTGAACGCTTCGGGAAAAGCCTGATGAATAAGTCCTTTCATGGCCCCTCCTACCATTGGGTCTTTTAAGTTTTGTTCAAATGATAAACTCTGATTGTAGAATTTTGCAAACAAACCATTTTGCATATTAATCATGATTTGGTTTTTGAGTGTTTTGTTGGTGGCCAGTAAATCATTGCATATTTCATTAAAAACTAAGTCGCTGGCCGATTTTAGTTTGGCAATTTCTTCTACTGCTTCTTCGTTTTCAAACCTAATGATAGGTGCAGTGGTTGGAATTGACTTTCTCTCAATAGTTGGACTTATTTCGGTGCGAACCATTTTTTGTAAGTACTTAACCATATCGTTCACTTTTCCACGCTTATGTTGCGAAAGGGCATACCCCACTCCTACTTCAATTTGTTCGTACGGAATTTCTTTAAACCAACTCTCTACAATTTCTACTGAAACAAAATCTTTTACTTTTGTATAAATCTTATTAAACTTTGGGTGTACACTTTCCGTTATTTGTTTTTTAGATTTCGGCTCTTTTTTAGAGTTTTTGTTGTTTCGATAAATCAAGAAAATTATCGAAACAATTTTTCGACTCGATTTTTCTTCCTCAATTTCAAATCTAATATCTGTTTCAGATTCTAAGTCCTTTTGTGCTTTTAGAATTATCTTATTCTTAAAATGCCCGTACAGTTGATACTCCCCTTCCTCAATTCCTAAGACTTTCTTCAATTCATCTATGCTAAATTTACGCTTGGCATAACCTTGTTTCGATTCATCAATCATTCCTTCATACTGTTTTAGCAGTTCATAAATTCTGATTGAATACACACTCGTTAGTTTCAAAATATTTCTTACATCATACGTTAAATACTTTTCTTTCAAATCAAGCAAGTGGCGTCTGAGCTCGGGGTCGAATTTCAGTATAATATCAGTCCCTTCATTTTCATCAACAAAACTTTCCGTCGAACTAATCAGATTCGCCTTTATTCGTTTTTTGCGTCCTTCTTCATCAATCCTTTCAATCTCAACCTGTTTGGTTAAAAGTTTTTCAGCTCCTTCTTTGATAGATTTGTAGATAGAACCGTTATCGTATAAACCAAAATCATGGATGATTTCAGTGGAGTTGATGCGGTATTGAGCAAAATCTTGGTCTTCTGGACGTATCAGTGTGAGCATTTTTACAAAAACTCTCATTTCCCAAATATCAAATTTGTAGCGAGCTTCTACCAGCTTATTTGATTTTCGGATAAGTTTTATTTGGTTTGCTACATTTTCAGAGAGTTTTGTTTTTCGCATTTTCTTCAGTGTTAGAGTATCATTCACAAAGTTAATAAATATCACTCATAAAAACATAAGTGATACTATGATTTTGTACTTATTTTATTATCCGACATATTGGTGATAGTTGACGACATTTTGGTGATAGTTAGATGGATTTTTAACGTTCTTTTTTTCTGAAAACCTCAAATATTGATTCAAAAACCAGATAATACATCAATATAAATTAAAACGACATTTTGGTGATAGTTAACGACAAATTAGTGATAGTTAGAGAGTATTCTTTATAGAGAAATTGTCAGAACGACATATTAGTGATACTTAGCGACATTTTGGTGATAGTTAGAACGACATATTAGTGATAGTTAACGATATATTGGTGATAGTTAACGACATATAAGTGATAGTTAGTCTCATAAAACATTGGTTATAAGTCAATTACAACGACAGAAAATACATAAAATACTTTAAAATTAAAAAAACAAACAGTTATTGGTTTAAATACTAAAATGATTAGTATTTATTTTCAAGATTAAAGTCTAACTTCTGAACCAAATATTATTTGGATGTAGTTTGCATTGTCGATAACTCTATATGTAAGAAGTTCTGGTTTTTATAGAAGAAATAACGCTAAAAAATCATAAGTGCAAAATTTGCACTTATGATTTTTTATTTAAAAATAAACTGTAGTGCAATTACTTTTTTGCCCTGCTTTTTTTCTTTGAAGTCGAAACTTGTGTCGTGTATCGCTAACTCTTTTTGGGCTTGTTGTATGATGTAGCGTTTGAAATCAAAGTAACGTTCGTACTCGCTCTCTCCTATTCTTAAAATTTTCCGTAGTTGCTCTATCGAAATCATTATTGTACCATTCTGTTTTGGTAGTTTTCGGAATAGTTCATAAAGGCACTGTGAATAATAGCTTTTGAATAGAATCAGTTTTTCAAGACTATAAATGCTAAACTGATTTTTTAGTTTTAGTAAATACGGGTGCAGATTTGCGTCTATTCGAAGTTTAATCTGCCCTTTGCCTTTCATATATTTAGCACTACTTAGCAATGAAACCTGTAAAAGTCCATCGGTTTCGGTTATCTTACAAACGTGCTTAATCAGATTTGTTGTTGCTTTTTGTAATTCCACAAATGCCGATTCACCTTTTAAGCCACTGGCAGCAATTATTTGTCGAGCATCAAGTACTATTTCGGGTACTACTTTCATCCCTCCTACCTCAAGTAAATTATTACTGATTTGTTCGATTATGGCAATAAAAATGCGGCGTTCAAAAAGCGACATTTCGTATTGTGCCATTATTAAATCATTTAATTGCTCAATTACATCAGCCGAAATTTCATTCTCAACACTTGGAGCTACAACCATTGGCTGAGAAAATAATTGTTGTTGATACCCTTGATTTATAGCAAAACTTGTCATAAAATCTTGATTTATTTTCTACACCAAATTTCTCGTTTTTAAATTTTAAAACCAATTTTATCGAATAGAATTTTAAGTACTATTTTTTGTAGATTGATTTTAAAAGAAAGAGAAATACGTACTTCGTTCTCGTCGGTTTTTTGAAATTTTATAACGAGAACGAACCTTACTTTTCGTATTCTTTAAGAATTTTATTTCTTGAAAAATATTAGATATTTTTTTATCCAATGATTGTTTTAAAAGATAAATATTTATATTTTTGAGAAAAAATTTACCACAAATATCATGATTTCGTCCGAACTGGTTATTAAGTTTTTAAATATGAAACCTGCACTTAATCGTACCCAGATTGAAAAAGAGGCAGGAATTCCATCAAGGATTCTTTATAAAGTTGTTGATGGATTGGCTAAACTCAACGAAACTCACCTGAGCAAGTTAGAACCTGTTTTGCGTCAGTATGGCTATTCGGATGAATTATTTTCAAAAGCCAAAGTTATTTCGATTGTTAACCACAAGGGTGGAGTAGGGAAGACCACTTCGACGATAAATCTCGGAAAAGCTCTGAATCTACTGGGCAATCGAGTATTGATGATTGACATGGATTCACAAGGAAATCTTTCGCAGTGTTTTGGAATTCACTCACCCGAGATGCAAGTCATAGATTCGCTATTGAGCAAAGAACCACTGCCAATAATTCAGATTGAAGAAAACCTCATGATTTCGCCTTCGGATATTCGGATGGCTTATCGAGAATTAGAGTTGGTCAATTCGATAGGAGCAGAGAAACGCCTGCACAACAAAATAAGCCCTATTTTGAGCGATTTTGATTACGTGCTTATCGACTGCCCACCATCGCTTAATATTCTCACTACGGCCGCTTTGGTGGCTTCGCATGAGTGTATTGTGCCTATGCAGCCCGAGGCATCGGCGTACTATGGTGTAGAAAACCTTTTCAACCGCATCATGGAGATTCGTGAACACAGCAATTTCTCGCTCACAATCAAGGGCATTTTGTTTACAATGATTCATAAAAATCAAAGTGTGCACCGTGGCATGATTGAGCATATCAAAGAAACCTACGGACATTTTAATATTTTTAAAACCCAAATTGAGAGTTCGACTGTTATCAAGCAATCGCAGGTAGCAAAACAAGATTTATTCAGCTATTCACCGAAATCACTTTCGGCCGAACAATACATGAACGTTGCCAAAGAAGTAATGACTTTGGCTTAAAATAAACCCATCTATGGCAAAGAATTTTATGGCTGGAATGAAAAAGACTTTGGTTGATTTACAGCCTTCGACTTTTTCCGAAACCGAAAAAATAAAAAAACAAATTGTAATACTTGAGTCGCTCAAACAGTTTATTCCACCACTTACGACCGAAGAATACAAACAGCTTGAAAATAACATTCTGAAACACGGCTGCAAAGACCCGCTGACGGTTTGGGAAACAACCGAACAAAAAGCAGGAATAGGGGAGCGTGACGAACCCATTTATATCTTGATTGACGGACACAATCGATACAAAATCTGTACTCAATTTGGTGTTGATTTTAAGATTGGTCTGCTCGACTTTGAAGATTTGGATGCCGTAAAAGACTACATGATTGATTTTCAGTTGGGTAGAAGAAACCTGAATCCAGAGCAGATTTCGTATTTCAGAGGACTTCGTTATAATCGAGAAAAAACAGGCAAAGGCAAGTACGATAGGGAAGGGGGAGAAAAAGGAGATATTGCCGAAAAATTAGCGGCGGAACATGCGGTCAGTCCACGGACGATTAAGAATGATGGTGATTTTGCCAAGGGTGTAGAGAAGCTTCCCACAAATTTGAAAAGTGAGTTGCTGTCTGGAAAGATTGATTTGAGTAAAGAAGAAATTCAGCGTTTGGGAAAAATGGAAGTGAATACCGAAGAATTGAATTCGGTCGATGATATAAAAAATGCTGTGAGTAGGGGAGAGGAAAAGGCTCCAGCAAAAAGTAATCAGAAGCTGATAAAATCCCTTAAAAAAGATGTAGTTGATTTTGCCAAAACAATCTCAACCAAAAAAGATTGTGAACATTTAATGGGTAAAATATCAAGTCTTAAAAAGCTGTTAGAATCATAAGTGCAAAATTTGCACTTATGATTTTTTTGATAAATTTCGTTATCTACAAATTACCAAATAGTGTATTTTTAAATACGAACTATAATTCGTATTTTCTTAATTTTGATAATTTTCTTCTTAAATTTACAGTAAAATAAGAATTATAGTTCTGTTATGGAATTTGGAAAATTGATAGAAGAGCGTCGTAAGTATTTACAAATTAGGCAAGAAGACTTGGCCGAACTTTGTGGAGTTTCTACAAAATCTATTCAGAAAATAGAAAATGATAGGGCGAATCCAACCTTGAATACCCTACAAAAAATATTAGATGTTTTGGGAATGGAAATAACGGTTGTGATAAAAAAACTAAACAATGAAGGCGGAAGTTTACTATAACCAAATTTTGGCAGGATACTTGGAAAAATCAGATAATAGGTACTTATTTGAGTACACTGCAAACTATTTGAATTCGGCATTGCCAGCGATTAGTTTTTCATTTCCAAAACAAGCCAAAGTTTTTGAATCATCTTCACTTTTTCCGTTTTTTAGTGGATTGCTCTCAGAAGGAATTAATAAAGAAATTCAGTGTAAGGCTTTTCAGATAGATGAAAAAGATGAGTTTACTCGTTTGCTAAAAACAGCTAAGAATGATACAATAGGGGCAATTACAGTAAAAGAAATATGAGCAAATGTTTATCGACATATAATCCAATCAAATCACTCGGTTTTTCTGCGAAAGCCCTCAAACATTTATTTGATGGAAAAAGGGTTTCGCCATTCCTCGATTTTGAAGCACCAGAATTTATATATAACAATGATTTTGAGAATAATATCCGACAAATTTCTATCTCAGGAGTGCAAGTAAAATATTCATTACAACTCGAAGAAGATACGCTAAAACTGACGCAAGTAGGAGGGAAGTATATTCTAAAACCAATTCCTGTTGGGAGATTTCAGAACTTAGCTTCTGCACCCGAAAATGAGCATCTAACGATGCAAATCGCTTCACAGATTTTTGGTATTGAAACCGCTCCAAACACGCTCATCTATTTTAAAAATTCTGAACCAGCGTATCTGGTCAAAAGATTTGATGTACAAGCAGATGGGACTAAATGGCTACAAGAAGATTTTACTCAAATCAAACAAGTAAGTCGGCAGATTAGTGGGGATAATTATAAGTATGAAGGTAGTTACGAAGAAATAGCTATGCTACTAAGAAAATACTGTGCAGCTTGGACAGTTGAAATTGAGCGTTTTTATAAGTTAGTGTTGTTTAATTATGTGTTTTCAAATGGAGATGCTCATCTCAAAAATTTCTCATTAATTCAGACAAAATTTGGTGATTTCAGACTTTAACCTGCCTATGACTTACTGTGTACGTATCTGCATACACCCAATGAACCTGCCATGGCTTTGGATTTATTTTACAGTGATTATTATACCGATGCTTATAATTCATTAGGGTATTTTAGCTATTCAGATTTTTTTGAGTTTGGCATTAAAATTGGCATTCAATCAAAACGATTGAAACGAATCATTGAAGATTTTACGACGAAAACTGATGCTGTGAAGTTGATGATTGAAGAGTCATTCTTAGATGCTGATATGAAGAATATATATTTTTCTCAATACCAGAGTAGATTAAGTGCGTATTTATATAAGATTTGATATAATCTATTTTAATTTGCTTAACATAAGATAAACTATATAACAAGTCGTATGCTACTAAAATGACTTGACATATATAATATAAATATATGATAATCAGGGACTTACAAGGAAATAAAAAAAATCGCAACTCCATACCCTACTTACGAAAAGTAGTAGAAAGTTACCGTGCTGGACTGGTCTCTGCTACTGAACTAACTTTTTCTTGAGAGTATGGATGTCAACTTTAAATTTGCAAAATCCTGTGGGTGGTAAAGATTTTTAGAATTACAACTTGGCTTGGTCTATTGCTTTGTATAATTTCCAATCTCCGTCAATTTTCTTCCAAATGTTAATGTATTTTGCCGAATTTTTTTTGCTCGTTTTTGTCGTAGAAGTGAAAATACCTACTTCAAATGCCGTAGTTTCAGATAGTAGTTCAACCGCAGTTGGGGTGCTTTCTATATCAATGCCTGTGAGTGCTACTTTTTCATAAAAGGGTTTTAAAGCAGCCTTTCCAACTACTTCTGTTCCGTTTGGTAGAAATAAAATAGCATCGTTGGCGAGCATTTCTAACACATAATTTGGGTCGCCGTTTTTTAGTGTTGTTCTTACTCTTTTATACTTTTTGATAATGATTTGTTTCAAATCATCAGCATTTTGGGCTTTACTGTTGAACGAAAACAAAAAAACACTCAAAGATATTATTGATAAAAATAAAGATTTCATAGTTGTCAAATTTTAATTAAATGAACTTCTGTACTGAATTGGTGTCAGATTAGTTTTGCTTTTGAAAAGCTTGTTAAATGATTGTGGATGCTCAAAACCTAAACTGTAAGCTATTTCGTTCACCGTTAAATCGGTAGTTGATAGTTTTTCTTTTGCTGAATCTATTAATTTGTCGTGTATAAACTGCTTGGTGCTTTGCCCTGTGAGTAGTTGTAACAAACGGCTTAGGTAGTTTGCCGAAATGTTTAAATTATCTGCTATAAATTGAACCGTTGGGATACCTTTGTCCGCTAAATCATCTTGATTGAAATAGCTTGTGAGTAAAGCTTCCAGCTGGTTAAGGATTTTATGGTTGGCAATTTTTCGGGTAATGAATTGTCGTTGATAAAAGCGTTCAGAGTAGGTTAGCAATAATTCAATTTGGGCTACAATTACGTCTTGACTAAAATTATCAATATTGGCGTGGTATTCTTGTGCAATTTTTTCAATAATATCGGTCACCAAAATTTCTTCTTTTTCAGAAAGATGCAATGCTTCAGATACTTTATAGCTAAAATATTCGTACTGTTTTATCTTTTTTGCAAGTGCTGTATTCCACAAAAAATCGGGGTGGATTAATAACAACCAACCTGTATGATTAAATTCCTCAACTGATGAAGCCTGTATAGTCAAGACTTGTTTTGGCGACATAAAGTGCATTACACCTTCATCAAAGTCAAAATCTTGTTGCCCATATTTCATTTTTGCAGTAAAATTCTTCTTCAATGCAATCGAATAAAAATTATGAATGATACTACTTGGGCAATTGTTCGGTTGGCGTTTTATTTCCTCAAATTTTATTACACTAATCAAAGGGTGTTCGGGCTTTGGCAACTCCATATACCGATGATATTCGGCGATGGTTTTAATCAGATTCGGTGTTTGTAAATTCATAAAACAAAGGTAAATTTATAAGCCGAACAATACTTTTAATCCGTCTTTTAAACCTATTGGTTTCCTGCCCAATTGATTTTCAAGGTCGCTGTAAATATCGGCTTCTTGATTATGCTTGATGTCAGTAATAAAATCTACAATTTTCTGAATTACTGGCTCTGGCAAATTTCTTTGTCTCATCATTCCTTCAAATGCCGCAGTTTCAACATTTGTATAGTTAACTTCTTTACCCGAAAGTTCAGTGAGTGCAGTTGCAATATCATAAAACGAGTAAGTTTTATCGCCTGTAAAATTGTAAATCTTATTTCCACGTTCATTTTTCAACAGAACTTTCGCCATTGCCTCACCCATTTCACTCCTTAATGCAAAAGATACTTTGCCATCGCCTGCCGGCAGAAATATACCTCTTTCCAATGCTACTTTACCACCAATAAATTGTGGTATGGCATCCATGTATAAAATATTTCTAAAAAAAGTATATGTCAAGCCACTTGCTATGATGTAATCTTCTGTGTCAAAATGCTCTACCATTAATTTATTTGCCAAAGTGTGTCTGTCATTCAAACATCTACTTGTGTAGGCAATGTGTTTTACCTCTGCTTTTTGGGCTGTATCTATTACATTTTTATGCTCTTGCATTCGGTCGCCTTGGTCGCCTGATGAAATGAGTAAAACTGTATCAACCCCTTCCATTGCTTTTTCGAGAGAAAAAATGTCTTCATAACTGCCCAAATGGGCATTAAATCCTTTTGATTCAAATTCAAGTCGCTTTTCTTCGTTTCGAGTAATAATTGAAACCTGATTGGATGAAATTTTTGTCAATAATGTTTTGATAACCGCACTGCCAAGGTGTCCTGTTGCTCCTGTAACCAATATTTTGTTCATTGTGTCTATTAATTTTATATTGCAAAGTTCAACACTGGCTTTTCTTAAAAATACACCGAATCTGACTTTGATGTAGCTAAATCTGACATTCTCAATTAAAACTTGCCCTAAACTCCAATGGACTCATGTTTACTTTATTTTTAAAGAGTTTTGAAAACGATTGCGGATACTCAAAACCCAATTGGTAGGCTATTTCGCTGACCGTCAAATTGGTGGTGGTAAGTATTTCTTTTGATTTTTCGATGAGTTTATTGTGAATGTGTTGCTGGGTATTTTGTCCTGTTAGACTTCGCAGCATATCACTCAAATAGGAAGAAGATACATTCAGTTCGGTGGATAGATTCTCGACCGTCGGTAATACCAAGTTTGTATTATCACTAAAATGTTTGTCCAAAATATATTCAAAATTTGTGAGCAAATCGTTGGTAGCCATTTTTCGGGTAATGAATTGACGGTTGTAAAAACGATTACAATAACTCAACAGCAATTCGAGGCTGGAAACAATTACATCCTGACTAAAAGTATCTAATCTCGAATTGATTTCATTTTGAATGTTTTGTACAATTGCCTCAATGGTTTTTTCTTCTTCGGCCGAAAGATGCAAGGCTTCGTTGACGGCATACGAAAAAAAGCCATAGTTTTTTATTGATTTTGCCAATGGATATTGCCTAATCAAATCAGCATGGAAGATTAATGACCAGCCGTCGGAGTTTCTGTTTTCATCGCTTTCTACACTTATTATTTGATTGGGTGCAATAAACGACATACTTCCATCATCAAAATCATAGTTATTTTTGCCATATTTCAACTTTCCCTTAAAGCTTCTTTTGATTGAAATATTGTAGAAATCTAAAAGTAACCTTTGGTTATTTTCTTGATTGGGTGTTTCAGAATGGTCAATAATAGTAAGCAATGGGTTTAATGGACTTGGCAAACTCATGTAAATATGCAGCTCTTTTATCGAAGTTATTTTGGTGATATTTTGCTCTGAATGTTTCATAATCTAAAAGAAGTAGGCAGTTATGTTTTCCTGCCTACTTTAATGTTGGTGAATTTAAGCATTCTGAAAATCAACTCCTGCACTTCTGTCCATGGTCATTATTTCCAACACATTGGCAGGATATTCAACAGGTAATTTCGACACCTCGTTCAATTGGTTTAATTCGTCAGCCGTAAATATAACATCGACTGATTTTAAATTGTCTTGTAGTTGATGTATTTTGGTTGCACCAATGATAATACTACTCACCACAGGCTGATGCAATAGCCAAGCCAATGCCAACTGAGAGATTGAAACCTGTTTTTGTGCCGCCATGGGTGTAAGCACATCCAAAACATCGTAGGCTCGTTCTTCATGAAAAGGCGGGAATGGAAAACTATTTAATCGACCTTCTTCTTTTTGTCCGTTTCGTTTGTATTTGCCTGTTAGCAAACCGCCGCTCAAAGGACTCCAAACCATCATTCCTACTTTTTGGTCTTGCAGCAAAGGCACAATTTCTCGTTCGGCATCTCTTACATCCAACGAATAATTGGCTTGTAAAGAAGCAAACCTATCCATATGGTTGTATTGCGAATACGCCAAGCCTTTCATTAATTGCCAAGCCGAAATATTACTTGCTCCAAAATACCTGATTTTGCCACTTCGTACTAAATCGTCTAAGGTTCTGATGGTTTCTTCGATGGGCGTCAGTGGGTCGGCGGTATGAATTTGGTACAAGTCGATATAATGCGTATTGAGTCTTTTTAAACTCCCTTCTACTTGCTGGATAATGTGCTTTTTTGAAAGCCCCAAATCATTTTGTCCTTTGCCCATAGAGCCCCTAACTTTGGTAGCCAAAACTAAGTCGTCACGGTTGATAGAAAGATTTTTGATGGCTTGTCCAATCATAACTTCTGAAAGTCCTTCAGAATAAATGTTGGCGGTGTCTATAAAATTTACTCCCGCATCAGTTACTGTTCTAACTTGTTCATCAACCGCTTTTTGGTCGAGGTTGCCCATGTAGCCAAAAAAACCTTTTCCGCCATAATTCATTGTGCCTAAACATAGCGTAGAGACTTTCAACCCTGTATTTCCTAAAACTTTGTACTTCATCATTTTTTATTTATTTGTGAAGCACAAAGGTCAGAAGTTAAAATGTTTTGGATGTGTCCAAAATGCAGTTATTTGTGTTCAAAATGAGGTAACTCAATTTAGAGCATCGTACTATTTAACGAACAGAGATTGGCGAAGGTGGGGAAATAGAACGCTAACTGCCCTACTTTTATCAGCCCATATTTATTACCGTATTATTTGGGTGTATATCATTTGATAGGCATAATATTAGTAAATATCATTGTTTTTGCTGTGAAATAGAAAAAGCGATTAATTGAAGAAACAGTAAAATTTAAAAGTCCACTCTCGAATTGCGTCAAGAATTGGTAAAGTATTATCTCAAGCTATACATGCTATACATGGGAAGCTAATTCCATGCAACTGCACGGCATTAGATGTTAGCCAATAATTAATTTCCCTTGTAGTGCCTTTACGAGTGAAAAAACGGCGACCAACCCATATAAAATGGCAATAATTACAGTAAATGTGATATTTCTAAAAACATAATAAGATAGAATGGGTAAAACCTGCAAAGCGTGCATACCGATAAAATGAGCAATGCGTGGGTCGCCGTATTGGGTACTCCAATTCAAAATCGGAATTCCTTCGCCCCCATCCTGCCCACCGATTGTATGTGTCATTCTGCTCCCCATCACGAAACCTTCAAAAGCAAAAACCACAAATAAGAAAATTCCCAGTCGAATACTCCATACATAATGTAAAGGCAAGTTAGGAAAATCATTTTTGAAAAACAAGATACCAATATATGCCGTGGCAAGTGTGGCTATGGTGGCAGCCAATGCCATCATTGAATACATAAATGAATAAAAACTGGTGCTTACATTAAAGTGTGACAACATTCCTCGGCTGGCTTGCCAAGCAATATAGATGATTTCAAAACCCAAAGTGATGATGATTACCCAATTGAAAATTCTTGCATTGAAGTTTGGTAAATACCCGATAAACCAAGCCATTGCCCAAGCGTAGAGCGTGGTCGATGCGGCAAATTTGAATGGTTTATACCACGCATTTACATTATATACCTGTGTGGTAGTAAAACGTGTTAAAATCAGAAATATAATGGCCAAAACAAAACATAGTAAACCAAAATAAAAGAGAGATTCGTTGCGATATTTGAGAGTTTCGAGGAAATATTTCATAGTTATTTTAAATTTTATTGCTTTCTGCCAATTTCTTCAAACCCTCCACTCCTCTTTGGTGAGCTTCTACGATTTGTTTGGGCTTGAAAATTTTCCCCATTTTACACTTAAATCCATGTTGAGTTTCTTGGGTAATTATTTTACAGCCAGTTGCCATTGGAACAATGAGCCAAACATGGTAAGTATCCACGCCCTTGGTTTTTACGGTATAAGCAAGCCTTTTGTTAGGTTCGTATTGTTTTACTTCCGAAGCTACATTCATTTTTAGGCTTCGCCAATTAAACTTTGTCTTTGCTTCCAATTTTTCGGCATTTATCGTTTCCACATCGCCCGCACCGTTATACCAGTTTTTCCAGTCTTTTGTGCTGATTAATATCGCCCAAACTTTCTCGGGCGAAGCATTTATTTCGATTTCGTTATGCACAAAAATTGGGCTTTCGGATGGCTCAAAATACGTTGGCCAATTCATTTTTGCTTGAGTAACATACTTACGCCAATCTTGGCGTTGTGCGTAGGTTTTATTCAAAAAAAATACTAATATTATGCTGATTATCAAACAATTAATCTTTTTCATTTTACGTTTGTTTTAAATAATTTCGACTGTTTCATTAAAAATATCGGTTTCACTCTGATACACAAAAACCTCTAAAACTGCTTTTGTCTTGCACGAGTGTATAAGGAATACATCTACAAAAATTGGCTCATTCATAAAGAAAGGAACTTCCGATTGCGTTTGTATCGGGCAAATTTTAAATTTCCTTTTTGACCAAAAACTTTCAATAGCAATAGCGTAGATTTTATCTAAAATTGTAGCAAAACAATCGCCGTAACTCAACACTTCTACGGTAAACTCAAAATCATCAACATGAGTGAGTGAAATGTCTAAGTTTTGGTTCAAAAAAGATTGTTCGATAAGCTCTTGATTAAAGAAAAAACGCTTATCTAAATTATCTAAGCTATATTTATTGCTCGTGGTCAAGGCGTTTATTTTCTTTGACTTGCTAAATTTTTCTTGATTTTCATCATAATAAAATCGGGTGTAAAACGTGGTAGGTTAGAGATAAACCAATTGTTGAAACCCACTAATTTTTTACCTTTTCCATCTAATAAAAGGTCAACTCCTGATTCTGCTACCACGCTCGCTGGCATGGGTTTATTGGCTTTGTAAGCATTTGTTGTAAGCATCGAATCGGTGTTGAAAGGTGTGTCAATTGGTCCAGGGCAAAGTGTTGTAACTGTTACACCCGTTCCTTCTAATTCGGCCGCCAGTGTTTCAGAAAATGCCAAAACAAATGCTTTCGTTGCTGAATAAACTGAGTAATATGGAAACGGTAAGAAGGCCAGCAACGATGCCACATTCATAATTTTACCCGACTTAAGAATGAGCATATCTTGGGCAAAAAGCTTGGTCAAAGCCACCAACGAAGAGATATTCAACTCAATCATATCAAGTTCGGCATCTAATGAGGTTTCGGTAAAATTGCCATAAAGACCTACACCAGCATTATTGATGAGCATATCGACCTTACTATTTTCTCGCTTCACATCATTATAAAGTGAAATCGCATTGGCAGAATTTGATAAATCTTTGGCGAAGATTTTCACAGTTACACCTTCTTGGTCTTGAAGGTGCTTTTGTATCTCTTGGAGTTTCTCAGCACTTCGAGCAACCAATATAAGATTAAATTTTTTGGCGGCTAATTGCTTCGCCATTTCAAGCCCAATGCCCGTTGAAGCACCAGTTATCAATACGGTTTGATTCATTTTTTTATGTTTTTGTTTATTTATATCTTGTCCAAATTTCACTTCTTCCAAAGAGCGAAATACCCATAAAGCCCCTCACATCAAGCTGATTGGCATTTTTTAGTGTCATTTTGCACGAATAAGTTTTGCCTTCTCGTGGGTCATAGATGGTGCCATTTTCCCAAGTATCATCCATATCAAATTCAAAATCTTTGAGCAGCACCAGCCCCAACAAATCTCGGTTACGAAGTTTTGGGTCGGGATTTTTGGTGTCTTTCGCCACAATGCCTTTATCGACTTCCGTTCCCCAAACTACTTTCCCGAAATACTTGTTGCCTTGCTTGTAAATCAGAAATCTTGAATCCTTTTTGGCTGAAAGCCATTCGCCTAAAATAGCATCAGCCTTTGTCTGTGAAAATGCAGTCAGAGTGCCGATAAACATCAACGAAAGCATCATAATTGTTTGTTTAGTCTTCATCTTTTTCAATTTTAGGAGGAATAATTTTATACATAACTGGGGTAACGATTCGGGAAAGAATGGTCGAGCTCAAAAGTCCGCCGATAAGAACCAAAGCCAAAGGCGAAATTTGGGGATTGGGGTTGAGTGCCAGCGGAATTAAGCCACCGATTGCGGTTAGCGAAGTGAGTACGACTGGTAAGAATCTAATTTCGCCCGCTTGCTCAATGGCTTTGTTGAGTTCCATGCCTTCGGCTCGGAGTTGGTTAGTGAAATCTACTAACAAAATAGAGTTTTTTACTTCAATACCAGCCAATCCGATAAAACCAATGATAGCAATAAACGACATCGGATTGCCCGTAAGCCAAAGCATCGTTACGCCCCCAACCACGCCCAGCGGAATCACCGAAAGCACGATGAGCGTACCTTTGAAGTTTTTGAACTGTAAAATCAGTACGGCAATAAATAAAAACACCGTGAGCAAAATGACCGTAATGAAACCACCACCAAAAGCATCACCTTCGCTTTCGGCTTCTCCCGAAAGTTTGTAAAAATATCCTTTTGGCATTTTGATTTTATCAAGTTTCGGTACAATTTCTTTCAAAACTGTGTTGGCCAAAACATTCTTTTTGGTCGATGACGTAATCTTGATAAAACGATTTTTATTAAAATGATTGACGGTTGTAGAAGATGTCTCGAAACTCACCTCGGCAATTTGGTTGAGCGGAATCGGTACTCCAACGGCATTATTGACAAACAGGTTATTGAATACATCAAGTGTGGCAAATTTTTCTCTGGGGGCATCAATAATTACCTTAAAATCATCGCCATCATCGTTAGAATAATTTCCGAGTTGCAAGCCTGCCACCACCAGCCTTACGGTTTTATCAATATCGGCTGTCAACACGCCCAATGTGCGGGCTTTTTCACGGTTGATATTTACTTTTATGTCGGTTTTTAGTACATTTAGGTCATTATTTACATAGATTGTTCCCGCATTCGCCTTCACAATTTGCTCAACTTCGTAAGATAATTTCCGTAGCGTATCCAGATTATCACCAAAAACTCTAATCGAAATCGGTGCTTCTATGGGTGGGCCTTGTTCAAAATCATTGACTTCAACTTTGGCATAAGGAAAGCTGGCGAATTGTTGACGTAACTCATTAATCAGTATTTTTTTCTCGGTTGGTTTGGCGTGGCTGTCCAGTTGCACAAACACCTGCGAAAAATCATTTTTCTCTTGTTGTTGCGGTACGTTGTAATAGATAGGCGGATTTCCCTTTCCGATATTACTCGTGAAATAAACAATCGCTTTATTTTGCTTCAAACTATCTTCTACCATCTTCGTAATTCGATTGTTTTCTTGCAAACTGGTTTGCAGCGGCAATCGAATATTGATTAGAAAAATAGGTTTTTCGGATGTTGGAAAAAGTTTAAAACCAATGACAGGAAAAAGCGTTGCCGACGCTCCGAATAAGCCAAAAGCAACTAAAAGCGTAATGATTGGGCGTTTTAGAGCAAAAGTCATGAGTTTTGAATAACTACTGCTAATGCCTTTTTTGAGTAATCTTAAAAAAATATTCCCTTCGGCGTTGGCATGGTTTTTCAGTAAACGGCTCGCCAAAAACGGCACAACCGTCAGCGAAACCACCAACGAGGCCAACACACTCGTAATAACTGCCATCGGCAAACCACGAATAAATTCACCTGGCCCACCAGGCAAGAAAATCATCGGCAGGAATGAAATAGCCAATGTTGCCGTACAACCAATTACGGCCAAACTTATTTGTTTAGTAGCTTTTATGGCTGCTTCTTTGGGGCTATATCCATCTCGTAGCCATCGTTCGATATTTTCAACGACCACAATACTATCATCTACCAACAAACCCAAAGCCACCACCAAACCAACAATACTAAGCTGATTGAGCGAAAAACCGAAAGCGTTTAGCCCGACCAAACCCAAGGCAACCGAGAGCGGAATGGCAATCATCACGATTATTGAAGCCCGAAAACCGAGCGGCAGAAGCGTGACAAGAACCAGCAAAATAGCAATCAGAAAATCAATTTCTAAACCCGAAAGGCGTTGAGCCACGTTATCGGCTTGGTCGAAATTTTTGATTAATTTTATGTTTTCGGGCAAATTTTTCTCGTATTCTGCCACAATTGGCAAATAATTGTTCTGCGTAGTACTAATATTGGCTCCTACTTTTTGTGCCGCAGAAACCAATACACATCGGTGGCCATTGATACGAGTAATGTGTTTTTCTTCTTCGTTTTTGAAGCCAATTGTGGCAATATCTTTCAAGAAAATAATCTTACCATTTCCGTTGAAAATAACCGTATTGGCAATGTCTTCAATGTTTTTAAATTTCCCACTGGTTTTTACGTTGAAAGTTTTCGTACCAGCAGTAACACTCCCCCCTGGAATATTGATAGCCTCGCTTTGTAAACTTCCGATAACGAGGTTTAACGGTATTTTCAACTCGGCCAGTTTATCAATTCGCACATCAATTCTCACAACTTCTTCGGGAACACCCGCCACTTTTACTTTTTTCAAGGAAGATACTTTTTCGAGTTGGTCTTTCAGATTTTCTGCGTGATATTTTAAAGTTTTGAAAGAAGCATTTTCAGAAACCAAAGCTATTTGCACAATATTTACATCAGAAGGGTCCACTTTATTGACTTCGATGCTGTAAATATCCGATGGCAGTTCACTACGAAGGGCGTTTACTTCTCGCACAACTTCTTGGTATTTGTTATCTACATTTAAGCCATATTTAAACTCTGCTTTTATCACACAAAAACCATCTTGGATTTCGGTCGTGATTTTATCAATGTTTTCTAATTCATAGATTTCGTTTTCAATCGGTTTTACGACCAACTCTTCCAAATCTTTTGGACTTGTCCCTGGGTAAATCACAATAATTGGATACGTAGGTGGGTTGATTTGGGGGTCTTCGGCACGGGGCATTGTGAGCAACGTAACCACGCCAACAACTGCAATCATCAGAAACATTACCAATGTAAACTGATAATTTTTTACAGAAAAATTTGTCAAGTTCATTGCTTTTATTTAATAATGTTGATGGTTGATTTTTCGTTGAGAAAGGCACTGTTTGAAACTATAATCTCAGAAATATTTTCTAATCCGCTTTTCACGATAACTGCTTGATTATTGAAACTTTCGATAATAATTGGCACTTTTTTAACTTTTTTGCTCGAAACTGGTGTAAAAACGAAGGCATTATTCCCGTCAGCCTCGATTACTGCTTCGTAAGGAATTGAGAGTAATTTGGTACTTTTGCCAATGTCAATGGTGGCTTTTCCAAACATTCCGAGGGCGGGTTTTAGGTTTCCAAGCATCGGTTTTACTTCGACTTGAAACGTGCCACTATTTTGTTCGGCAGCTTGCGATTTTCGGAACACAAAACCACGAAAAACTTTATTAGGAAAAGCATCTAACACTACACTACACTTATTCCCAACTTGAATGGCCGCCCATTCTTTGTCTGTTACGCCCAATTTGAGTACCCAACCTGCATCGCCACTTGTTTCGTTAATGGCCAAAACTGGCATTCCACCGCCAATTACTTCACCTTCGCTGACAATCTTTTTAGTTACAAAACCATCGGCATTGGCATAAATACTGGTGTATTTTTTATTGAAATTGATGCCCTCAATGGTTTTTTCGGCAATATCTAAGCCTGTTTTGGCATTTTGCAATTGCTCCAAAGTTGCTACGCTATCTTTATACAAAATGGTGGCTCTTGTGTAATCTCGTTTAGCTTTTTCATAACCCAGATTGGCTTGCGAAAGTTGGCTTTCGATTTCGGTAATTTTGAGCGTTGCCAACAACTGCCCTTTTCTGAAAAACTGGCTTTCGTTGACATAAATTTTCTCTACAATTCCGCCAATTTTGAAAGCATATTTTGCTTCATTTACCGTTGAAAGAAGCCCCGTTGCGGTTACTTGCGAAAGTGCATTTATTGCGGAGATATTGGCAGTTTTCACCGCAATTGTTTCTTCGGTAAGTAGATTTGCAGCTGTCTTTTCGTTTTTCTTTCCACAAGAAAAAACCACCGTTAGTATGATTATTGATGCTATATTTTTCATTTTTATGTATTATTTAATGGTAAAACTTGCATTAGCTCGTTCGATTTCGGTTTGTTTTATCCAAGTATCAAACAATGAAATGTTGGTCTGTAATTGTGCCGAAATCAGCTGGTTTTGAGCGTCCAAGAGTTCAATCAGAAGTACTGTTCCTTCTTTATAAAGCCGTAGCATATCACGATAATTATCTTCCGAAGTTTTTGCCTGAGAAAGTGCCGTTTGATAATTAGTTATTGCCATCGAAAAAGCATTTATAGCCAATTTTACCTGCAATGCCAGTTGTTGTTCTACATAATTTGTCTGTGCTTCGAGTGCTTTGCCGTCGGCAAGTGCCTGACTTACTTTTGCCTTGTTTTTATCGCCCGAAAAAATGTTCCATTCGAGCGAGAGTCCTAAGAAATAGTACGGTGTTTTGTTGTTTACCTTGAAATTAAAACCCTGCGAACCCAAGTCAAGGAATGAATTAAGTTTGGGCATTTTGGCACTTTTTGCCAGACTCAGCAGGCTTTCATAGATAGCTTTGGCAGTATTGAGTTTTTGTAATTCTTCACGGTTAGTCAATGAAGCCTCAACATTTAGATTTTGTATCGGGATAGCTTCAATTTTATCTACCAAAACTTCAGTATCGAGTGGACGATTCAGCAGGAAATTGAGGTATGCCTTGGCATTATTTTGCTTTTGCTTCGCATTTTTTATCTGAGAAGTCATTTTCAGAACCTCATTATTGCTTCTCGATAAAGCCGTCCGATTTACTTTCTGATTATTGAACAAGGAATTGTTTACCCTTTCGTTTTCGTTGACCAACACGAGAGCATTTTCGTAAATTTTAATGGCTTCGGTCGCTTGTAAATATTGATAATAAGCCACTTTTATATCCTTCACGAGTTCACGCTTGAAAACATCAATTTCAATTTTCTGCAAATCGTACTGCTGACTTTTGAGCTTTTTGTTGAGAGCAATTTCAGCATTGATGATAGGATAAGTTGTGCGAACCTTGAGGTCATAAAAGTTATTGGGGTTTAATAAAATTGATTGGTTTTGAAGGCTTGGAAAATCGTTTGTTCCTGTCATTTTATTGAGTGTTCCATAAACGGGATTGAGCAAATCGCCAACGGGAAAATCAACGGTTCGGCCACCTCCTGCCAATGTGTAAGTTGTGTTAAGATTTACAGCTGGCAGAAACAAGGCTTTTGCTTCTTGAAGTGCATAGAGATTTTTTTCGAGAATAAACTGTTGCTTTTTGATGCTCTCATTGCTTGCCAAACCTTGAGTAATATATTTTTCAAGATGATTTTGGGCATCTACTTTCCGATGAAAAAGTAATAAGAAAGCAAATATAGAAATGCGTAAAAAACGATTCATTGAATTTTGTTTTAAATTTGAACAATGTTCATTATTGAGCAAAAAAATATTAAACTCTATCCATTATTTTCAAAAACTCTTCATAAGCCGCCACAACGATTGTTTCGGGCTGCTGAATATTAACACCGAGTGAGCGTTTACTGATTTCTAAACTCACCATGCCATGCACCATACTCCAAATCATAAAGGCTGTTGGCTCTAAGTTGTGTCCTTTGAAATGACCATCGGTCATGCACTGCTCAACCGTGGTGCGAAGCACACCAAAAGTACCTTTTCCTTCACTCCATTCTTCTTTTTTTGCATCATTCAAAAACTCCATTGGGGCTTTCAAGTTAAACATAAGGTCGTACATATCAGGGTTTTGCAATGCAAAATTGATATAAACTCTACCCATTGCTCGCAAACGCTCCATTGGGTCTGATACATGAAATAAGACCTTAAATTCGCCACCTAATTGCGTAAAACCTTGCGTGTGCAAGGCATGAAAAATGGCATTTTTGTCTTTGAAATACACATAGACTGTACCTACGCTGTAATCAATCGCATCGGCAATATTCCGAATGGTTGTTTGTTCGATTCCTTTTTCAACAAAGAGTTTTTTTGCTCCACTCAAAATAAGTGCTTTCAAATCTTCTTTCTCTCTTGCTTTTCTATCTGAAATTGCCATTGATTTAAAATTACCGTATAAATAAAATGAACATTGTTCATTTTTGCAAATTTTGTTAAAATTTTATTTTTACTCAGCTAAACAAGTAATGTTTCATACTGATTGAACAGACTTCATTTAGCATCAATAATGCTTGAAATTATTAAAAAGATGAA
Source organism: Emticicia aquatilis (assembly GCF_014644295.1). Lineage (GTDB taxonomy): Bacteria > Bacteroidota > Bacteroidia > Cytophagales > Spirosomataceae > Emticicia > Emticicia aquatilis. Next base: position 76,951 of record NZ_BMKK01000015.1, on the reverse strand, counting down.
TAAAAGCAAAAGGATAAATTGATATAATAATGAAGCAGCATTGAGAAATAGTTTGGTTTTTTTAGAAAAATTTTATAAATAATCATCTAAATGAGTTTAGAAATTCATTATAATTTAAGAAGAACTATACTTAAAATTTGTTTTTAAACATTAATTCGGGAAAAATTGGTAACTCATAGGGAATAACTGGTACGATGTGAAATTTTAAGTAGCAATACATTTGTTTTCTGAATATGTTGAGTAAAATAGTTTTTTATTGATACATTAAAGCAATGGCAGAAATAACCAAAGTAAAAGCAAGCATTGGCAGAGATAGATACCAAACGGTGATTCAAACAGATAAGCATGAATTAATTGGCGATGAGCCAATTGAAAATAACGGAACGGATTTAGGGCCAGACCCCTATGAGTTTATCTTGGCGGGTTTGGCTACTTGTACGGCCGCCACCTTGCGAATGTATGCCGATAGAAAAGGATGGGATTTAGAGCAATTGGAAATTGAACTTTCGCTGCAAGTTGAAAGAGTTGGCGTTAGTCAATCGACAAATATTTTGCGTGAACTTCATTTTGTGGGAAATTTAGACGATGAGCAAAAAGCTATGTTGCTCAATATTGCCGAAAAATGTCCCGTTCATAAGTTACTGACAAATCAAGTAATCATTACTACCAAACAAATTTGAGCGATGATATATGCTTACCAAGAAAACGCACTTGATAGTGCCTTATCGCTTAGAATTAACGAGCCTACGTTCGATAAATACTTTTTCAAAAACCGCAACGAAAGACTACTTACCATTGCATGGAACAGAGGAGAGGAACAAACTGCATGGATTGACGAAGTGGAATATCATTTTCCAAAAAATTCGATTTTAGCACTAATGGTCAATCAATCATTTAGATTTGAACGACCCGAAGACTTAGTTTCATGGCAATTTAATCGTGAGTTTTATTGCATTGTTGACCACGACCGAGAGGTGTCGTGCGTAGGTTTTTTGTTTTATGGTATGCGAGATTTATTGTTCATCAGTTTAGATGAAAAAAATGTCACTCGTTTAGATTTATTAGTAAAAGTCTTTGCCGATGAATTTGAAACTCACGACAATATTCAAGGCGAAATGCTCAGAATGATGCTCAAGAGGTTAATCATTATTATTACCCGTTTAGCAAAAGAGCAGTCGCTTACGCCACCGATGAAAGAATCAGATTTCGATATTGTCCGTAAATTCAATTTATCGGTAGAAAATCATTACAAAACCAAACATCAAGTACAAGATTATGCAGATTTATTGAACAAATCGCCCAAAACGCTTTCTAATCTTTTTTTGATTTACAATCAGAAAAGCCCACTTCAAATCATTCACGAACGAATCTCGCTCGAAGCCAAACGTCTGATGATTTACACCGATAAAAGCACCAAAGAAATTGCCTACGAATTGGGCTTTGAAGAAGTGGCTCACTTTAGCCGATTTTTCAAGAAAATCATTGGGCAAAACCCGACCGATTTCAAAACAGAAATGAGAAGGCACTAAAATAATCTCAAAATTAAATTATTAGTAAAATCCCAGTTGCCAAACTGGGATTTTTTTTTGCTAAAATCTCAAACGGGAAAAATTGATAACACAGAGGGAAAAACTGGTTCGTAGTACCTGCTTATTATGTATGACCTTTGTAACATCAAAACGAAATAAACAATCAATTAACAATTTAAAAAACATAACAATGAAAACAATTGCAGTACCAACCAGAGACCAAGTGTCAGAAAACAACCAAGCTATATTTGATAACCTTCAAAAAGGTTTAGGTTTTGTACCCAATTTATATGCCACTTTTGGCTATTCAAAAAATGGACTTGGCACTTACTTAAACTTACAAAATGCCGCCAGTTCTATCAGCAAAAAAGAACGTGAAGTAGTGAATTTAGTAGTGAGCCAAGTAAACGACTGCCGTTATTGTCAATCAGCCCACACTGTATTAGGTAAAATGAATGGCTTTACCGATGAACAAATTCTTGAAATTCGTAAGGGAGAAGCTTCTTTCGATGCAAAATTAAATGCTTTGGCTGTTTTTGTGAAAGACACAACCGAAAACCGTGGACGTGCGTCGGCAGAAAGTGTAGAAAATTTCTTTGCGGCGGGCTACACCAACGAAAACTTGGTAGATGTTCTGATGGTAATCGGCGATAAAATTATTTCAAATTACTTACACGCCATCACCCAAATTCCAATTGATTTTCCTGTTGCTCCAGTTTTGGAGGAAGTTTACGCATAAAAAAATGTTTTTCAGTAATAAACGCCATTTTGTAGAAATTTTCTACAAAATGGCGTTTTAGTTTGTACAAATCAAGGAGTGGTTAATTGCTTCTAAAGCACTTTAACCAACCTAATATCCACCTCCCAATCCACATAACTCCATTCTTCGGTTTTGCGGAGTTGAAATACCAATTCTTCAAAAGCGTCAGCGTGTTCGGGAGCGTATTCAAACCAAGTCAGGAAATCAAATGGTTGGCCAATATCTCGGCAATGGTATAACTGGCGGGCAATGGCTGGCAAATAATGCAAGCCCGTTGCGGTATGTTTCGACTGGCTTTCAAAGATTTTTCGGCGTTCATCTTGTGCCAAATTCCACCAAGCCTCATTTTTTTGTAGTGGAATTAATGCCGCACAGGTAGCCTGCTCTCGTCCAAGTCCTTCTTGAACCGCTAAGAGTTTTTCTTTTTCTGCTTTCTCGGCATACCGAATATTACTTTTCAAGCCTTTCAAAGTCCAAATGCTATCGTTCTGAGTTATTAGCGAACTCGGCACTATTTTTAAGTGCGAAACCATCTCCATTGATTCTCCAATAGCGGTACTCATTTTTGTTACTTGCCATTGACCGCTATCGCCACCAATGAAATCAAAAATATGGTCTGTCATGTTATTTTTCTTTTGATAAAGATACCGAATAAATGCTAAAGTTGTTTGAAACTCGCTGGTTTTAAGAATTGGAAATGAAAAAACAATAAAATTATTTATCGGCAGCCAAAAACTTACAAGAAAAATACGACAGCCGAGCCAACTACGCCCGAATGGAACGCCAAATTTTTTATGAAGGGCTTACCAAATTTGAGGAAAATTTTATCTCAAAAAGAGATAGCTTTTATGTGGCAACTGTTGGCGAAAATGGATTTCCGTATATTCAACATCGGGGAGGTCCAAAAGGATTTTTGAAAGTGCTGGATAAAAATCGCTTGGGTTTTATTGATTTTAGCGGCAATATGCAGTACATTTCCCTTGGCAATTTGGCAACCAATAATAAAGTTGCTCTGTTTTTGGTAGATTATCCCAATAGAAAGCGATTGAAAATCTACGTAAAGGCTGAAATTGCAGAACTAAAAGACAATCCAGTCCTTTTCGAGTCGCTCAATTTGGTAGATTACAAGTTTCGACCAGAACTCATGATGATTTTTTATGTAGAAGCCTAAGACTGGAATTGTCCGCAGCACATTACACCCTGATTCACTACCGAAGAGATTGAGGAGATTTTGCAACTACCATACCAACATATTAAGAATTTGGAAGCCGAAATCGTTGAATTAAAAGCAAAATTGGTAAATAAAAAATGACAGAAAGTAGAGAACTTTGGATTAAAACTGGCTACGAAATTTTTGCTCTTTCAGGGCAAAGTGGACTGAAAATTGAACCACTTGCCAAAAAAGTAGGTAAAAGTAAATCTTCATTTTATCATCACTTTGCCGACCTTGAACTTTTTGTTGAAGAGCTTTTAAAACACCACCTCGAACAATCCTTAGTTATTGCAAACAAGGAAAGAAACGCTACAACTATTAATCCTGACCTAATTGCCATCATTGTTGAGCATAAAACTGATATACTTTTTAACCGACAACTACGCATACACAGAGACCGCAAAATATTTGCAGATATTCTAACCAAATCAAACGAAATAATTGGAAATGGGTTTGTGATAGTTTGGGTTAAGGACTTAGGTCTAAGTCTCTCTCAAAAACAATTGGAAAGTATTTTTGAATTAGCCCTTGAAAATTTTTATCTACAAATAAATGCTGAAAATATTAATCATCAATGGCTTTTTGGCTATTTTACACGCTTAAAGCAAATCATAGAAAATTTTATGTAATCCTCAGTGTACGGTAGCGTCTAAAATTTTTCATTTCATAGATTTAACTTGCAGCGTAAATAAAACGCAAAATCTAAAATGACAAATTCTTTTCATAAGTCTTACCTTAAATTTACGGCATTTGTAGTAGGTTCTTTCGGACCTATTTTCTTTTTGGGTACAATGCTCACAACCTCTGAACCAGCACGGTGGTCGCTGGATTTATTGAGTTGGCCAATTGACGGCCTTCAAAATTATGAAGCCCCTACCACTCGCTTCCTATCTGCACTTACGGGTGGTTTTCTGTTTGGTTGGGGAATTATGATTTGGTGCTTGCAAAAATGGGTTTATGACCTTGCCCCCGAAGGCGTTCGCAAATCGGTGCTTTTTGGGTTATGTGCTTGGTTTTGTTTAGACAGTGCTGGTTCCTACGCTTCGGGAAATGGGTCAAATGTATTGTTTAATGTTATCGTGCTTTTGTTGGCAGTAGGTCCACTTTGGAAATCGGCTAAATAATTTTAAAACTTTAAAATTGATTAAGAATGAACACTTCAAATACTAACCCAACTCTATTAAAGTCGATACTGACCGTACAAACCATTGTTTTGGTTGTTTTTACTGCCTTAGTAATCAATAATGAAGGCTGGACTTTATTCCAAATTTTTATAAATAATATCACCTCCATCGGTTGGAATGGGCAGTTTAATTTAGATTTTAGTTGCTATTTATTACTCTCTGGAATATGGATTTTGTGGCGAAATAAATATTCGCTATCTTCTATTATATTTGCACCAGTAGCCACCATTATCGGAATTATAGCTTTCGCTCCTTATCTGCTCTATTTATTAGCAATTGAAAAAGGTGATATTAGAAAGGTACTTTTGGGCGATAGATAAGAACCATCTGATAAGTATTTGAAGAATTTTATGGACGAAATATTTTCAGTAATTTCTGAATTACTTTACCATAAAACAAATAGGGAAAACTATTGCTTAAAGTCCAAATGATTTATCAGTATTGCTTATATTTCTGCTGAAAAATATTTTTAGAAACAGCCTTCATGAAGCATATTTTCAATCAATACAGTAAAAACGAAACGGTCATTTTGATAAAAAATGAAATTGATTTTCAACGAACAGGAAATCAATCGGATAACCCTACAAAATACTATACCATTGTTTGGAATCGTGGAAATAATCAAAAAGTATTGATTGATAATATAGCTTACGATTTCACCTCAAATACAATTTTGCCAATCATGATGAGCCAAACATTTAAGTTTGAACGTTCGCAAGATTTGGTTATTTGGCAGTTTAACCGAGAATTTTATTGTGTTGTTGACCACGATTCTGAGGTTGGATGTGTAGGTTTTGTATTTTATGGACCTTCACAAACGATGTTTATTAAACTTTACGAAGAGGACATTATCAAAATGCAAAAACTTTTAGAAGTTTTTGAGGACGAATTTGAATCAGAAGAAGACATAAAGGGCGGAATGCTTAGAATGTTGCTCGTTAGGCTTATCATCAATATTACGAGGCTGGCCAAAAAGCAGTATTTAGGTACAGAAGAAGTAAACGAAGAAAAGTTTAATCTAATCCGACAATTTAATATGTTGGTCGAGCGGCATTTTAGAAAAGAACATCAGGTCTCATTCTATGCCAATTTACTCCATAAATCTCCGAAAACGGTTGCCAATACATTTTCGCTTTATAACAAAAAAACACCCTTGCAAACTATCCACGAAAGAATCATCACTGAAGCCAAACGATTATTCTATTTCACCGACAAATCTGTTAAAGAAATTGCTGATGATTTAGGCTTTGAAGATGCCGCTCATTTCAGTAAGTTTTTCAAAAATTATACTTCCATCAACCCTTCTGAGCTTAGAAAAACAAGCCAACAATCAAATTAGGGAAGAATCTACATTTCTTCGGGAACTATCTACATTTACGAGCTGAGGAATAGCGAGTACCTTTGCGTTATCAAAATCAAACAAACACAAATACTCAAAATGAAAAATCTTCTGACTGGCATATTTGCCCTCATTTTATCGTTCAATACTTTTGCTCAAAGTATTTCTTTTACAAACACCAATGGCACTGCTATCAAAGGCTACGACCCTGTGGCGTATTTTACCGAACAAAAAGCAATCGAAGGTAAAAGCGATTTCGCTTACTACTGGAGTGGTAGCAAATGGTTGTTTAGTTCACAAACTAATTTAGACGCTTTCAAAGCAGACCCAGAAAAATTTGCTCCTCAATATGGTGGTTTTTGTGCTTACGGAACGAGCGAAAATCATCTGTCGCCAACTGACCCCAACGCTTGGACGGTAGTCGATGGCAAATTATACCTCAATTATAATAAAAAAGTAAAAGAATTGTGGTCGAAAGATATTCCTACTCGCATCCAAAAAGCCAATGAAAATTGGACTTCACTTAAAACCTCAAACCCCCATTAATTCAGATACAACAATGAAACTTTTCAGCATCTTACTATTTATCGCTTATATCAGCGTTGGCGAAATTCACGCCCAAAGTGCTTTACGTACCAAACAATTTAATCTTGAAGACGGCGTAGCTATTCAAGGTTTCGACCCTGTGACCTATTTTACTCAAAACAAAGCCATCAAAGGGAATAAACAATTTGCCGCCAAATACGAAGGAGTAGTTTACTATTTTGCGACTGCCACCAATAAAGATTTATTTGTGAAAGACCCCAAAAAATACGAACCTCAATACGGTGGTTGGTGTGCTTATGCAATGGGGGCGACCAATGAGAAAGTAGAAATTGACCCCGAAACATTCAAAATTTTGAATGGGAAGCTGTATCTTTTTTATCATTCATGGACAAACAATACACTTTTGAAATGGAACAAAGACGAAACCAACTTGAAAACAAAAGCCGATAAAAATTGGCAAGCCATTTATCATTAATAAACTTTATTTAAACACTTACCTCTTATGAACTTAAAAAGCATTCTTTCGTGGCTATTTAGAGTAGCAGCAGCCATTATTCTTTTACAAACCTTGTATTTCAAATTTACTGCACATCCTGAGTCAGTTGAGCTATTTACGAAACTCGGCGTTGAGCCATGGGGTAGAGTCGGAACTGGCATTATTGAATTGATTACAGGAGTTTTATTACTTATTCCAGCTACGGCATTTGTTGGTGGTTTTTTAGGAATGGGCTTGATGGCTGGTGCAATTTTATCACATTTAACAGTCATCGGCATCGAATCAAAAGGCGATGGCGGGCAATTATTCACATTGGCAATCATTGTGTTGGTACTTTCATTATTGATTCAATTTTTGCATAAAGAACAAGGAATAACTCTCTTTAAAAGATTTTTCAACTAATAAACTCTAAGCTAATCTTGTCAATAAAAACTTTGCGTTACTATGATTTTCCTGCAATTATCAGCACAATTAAATTCTCTGAGTCAATTATTATCAAAATTAACCAACGAACAATACTCTAATAAAATAGAGCATTTAGCCAATTCGAGCATCGGTAGTCATACCAGACACATCGTTGAGTTGGTCAAGTGTTTAGTTGATGGTTATCAAAAGAACGAAATAGATTATATTAACCGTAGTCGAAACCTGAGTTTAGAAACTGATAAAATACAGGCTCAAAATGCGTTAATGCAACTGGATTCTTCTATTAGACTGGCGGATAAACAACTAAGAGTGATTGTTGAAGAATCGGTAGGAAACGAAAAACAGGAAGTTTTTACTACGTTTTATAGAGAAATAATTTATAACACCGAACACACCATTCACCATTTAGCGTTGATTCGTGTGGCCTTGATTGAAATGAAATTAGATTTGGTAGATGCTAATTTTGGCATTGCTAATTCAACCATTAAGTATAAACAAGGAATCCAAAATGAATAGAGCAAGAAATAAGTGTCAAACAATTATTGTTATTCTCATACTTTTTATCGGTAATTGCTCACTTGCCCAACAAGATTCGACTAAAATATTTTTCACAAGTTCAGTAGGATTATTAGTGCCAGCATCTGCTTTTGCCAAATCCTATCAACAATCATTGGCACTCAATTCGGGTATTGAGTATGGCCTGAAACGGAATTTTTTCTTACAATTTGTTCTTGATTTCAACGCAGTGAAGTATAGCCAACAAATAAAAGATAAAAATTCAAATTATTTATTTCAGAATACCAATAGTTCGGTCTTGTTGGCGGGTTTTAATTTTGGAAAAAACATTGCAATCGTCTCCTCAAAAAAATGTTCTTTTTCGCCTTATTTAGGAATTGGCTATGCCAACATCGGAGAGCCAAGACTTACGGTTGATGTTACTAAGGGGATAATCTCGCAAACCGTAACAAGAATGCAAGGAATTTATTCAAAAGCTGGTACACGAATACTTTATAACACTAATTCTAAACTCTTACAAACACTCTATTTAGATTCTTCTTATTGGTTATCAAACGTAAGGGTGCAAGAAAGTACTGCCCAGGCATGGTCTTTTCTTATTGGAACTCGAATTGGATTTTAATTAAATCATAAACTCTGATGTGTACAGTCGTATTTATTCCCAACAAAAAAGGAGGTTATTTTGCCTCTCTGAGAGATGAATCTCCTAAGAGAGCTGCTGCTTTTGCACCAACAATTACTAAGAAAAATGGCGTAAAATATTTAGCCCCAATTGATTCGTTGGCGGGTGGTACTTGGATTGGCTTGAGTGAATTAGGCAACGTGATTATACTATTGAATGGTGGTTTCGAGACTCATACAAAAGAAAATCACTATCTAAAGAGTCGAGGATTAATCGTATCAGAATTATTAAGTTCAGAAATGCCCGTAATTGATTGGCAATTGATGGATTTAGCTCATATTGAGCCATTTACTTTAATTTTGTGGTCAGAGAATCTGCTTTTTCAATTAGTTTGGGATGGAAAAACCAAGCATCGTATTCGATTAGATACCAGTCTTGCCCACTTATTTTCGTCGGCCACCTTATATAATAATGAATCAAAAGCCAAGCGAGAAGATTTATTTACTAATTGGTTGGCGATGAAGCCACCCATTACGAAGTTATCCCTTTTACATTTTTTTCAATCATTCGATGATAAACAAAACGGCTTTATTATTAATCGAAATGACGATATGAAAACGCTAAGTTATAGTTTTATCGAACTCAATGAAAATGAATTAATGATGAGTTATTACGATTTAGAACGTTATATATATTGCACAGAAATCTTACCACAACTAACAAAGATAGAAACTTTAAATTAATCAACTTCAACTTGTAATGTTCAACCCTATGACACTGCAAACAGAAACTTATACCTAAAAATTGAACAAGAAAATTTTAAGAATTAAAATAAAAAAATGAACCAAAGAATACGAGCCGCAACATCGGCAGACATTGATGGATTAAAAAAAGTAGCTGATTCAAGCGGCCTTTTTCCATCTGAATATTTAGATAAAATGATATTCGACTACTTCAACAATTCAAACACAGAGGATATTTGGTTTACTTGTGTTGACGACAATAAAATTGTTGCACTTGGATATTGTGTGCCAGAAAAATTTACGAACGGAACATATAATTTATTAGCAATTGGTGTTGCCGAAGCCTCTCAAAGGAAAGGAATTGCAAGTAAAATGATGGAATATATTGAACAACTACTTAAAAATAAGGAAGCGAGAATTCTAATTGTAGAAACATCAACTGATGATGCCCAAATTGGTGCAAGAAAATTCTACAAGCAAATTGGTTATACACAAGAAGCCATAATTAGAGATTTTTGGAATGACGGAGAAGACAAAATAGTCTTTTGGAAAAAACTTTGAACTTAACTTGTAATGAACCCAAACCAAATAAACCCTTTTGAATATGTTTCGATACTTATTTCTATCATTTTGGGCTTAGGCATTACCCAAATTTTATCGTCATTTTCTGATTTATTATACCATCACAAAAAAGTAAAATTTTATTTACTTCCTACTGTTTGGTAGGCAGAAGTTGCAACTCCCCAGATGAATTTTTTCGGAAAATGTTAGCTTTTATTTTGCCAAAATCCATTACAAATGATTAAGGTGAAAATAATCTACAAAATTACACCCTAAATTTTCCCCATCGCAACAGCCAATGCAATATTATGTTTTTGTGAAGAAATTGATTTTAGAAGAAACGCTTGAACCGATATATTTGATTTGTTGAAATAACAATGACATAATAATGCGGAAAATCATTACTACCTGTACTCGCTGTTTTTTATTTCTATATGCAGGAAATAGTCTCTTTGGAACTATTCAAAATAACGGGAATACCTAAATTTAAAGGATTTTTGAATGAAATCACTCAATGAATTTTAAAACTATGGTTTTTCTATCATGAGGTCTTCAACAGTCTCTCCTTCAATATTGATTTGTTTAATAGTTAATCGACGAGTGTTAAATGCAATGCTTGTAAATGAGTGTTTTACGGCATAAAACTGAGTAGTGAAGGGCTGCCAACTATCTTTGTCATGCGTTTGGTCCACATCATACAATTCTCTTCCGCCCGCACCAGTTACAATATATATTGGTCCATTGGGTTTCAAATTGGTTTTTCCGTCGTATTTTTTATCTAAAGTCCATTTTCCTGAAATCACTCTGCCTCTGGTTTGGTTGGAAGCCGTTGCAATTCTTGAACCTGTTCCACTCGGACTAAATTGCATCGGGAAAGTTCTTTGATAATTATGCACATGACCATTAAATACTACGTCAACCTTTCCAGTTTCAAAGAGTGGAGAAAGAATCCTCATTTGTTGCTGTTCATAGTGAGCCCTTGACGAATTGAAACCAGGATGGTGAAACATTACGAATTTCCATGAAAAATCTTTTGCCTTTAACAATTCGTTGCTCACCCATTTTTTCAGTGTAGAATCAGTCCAATCAACATAAGGATTAGAGTCAAGTACTAACCAAAACGAGTCGCCATAGTTAAAGGAATAATTGCTCATTACAGGATATTTATTTCCTGCATTTTTATAGAATTCTTTTTTGAGGCTGTCTGTACCAATTAATTCTGGATGTAATGCAGAATTCTCTTTCATTACTGGGCCATTTAATGGTTGATTCCAAAAGAAGTAATAGGCCAGAGCATCTTTATATTTGTTCAGGTCACGGGTTTCTAAATCGTGGTTGCCGGGAGCTACAAAGAAAGGAACGGTACTCATAAATGGTCTTTCAACGGTATTATAATAGGGATAGAAGTTATGGTCATATTCATGTACCAAACCTCGGTTATAGACAATATCACCACTGATGGCCACCATTTGAGGTTTTTCTTTAATCACCAAATCTCCAATCTTTCTTTGTATCTCATTTCCTGTACCCACATCTCCAAATACCACCATTTTTACTTCTTCATTTTTGAATGGCTTGGTTTTAAATTCAGACCCAAATACTTTTGATTTACCTTTCCAAATCTCATAAGAAATGGTTTTTCCAGATATATTCGTTTCCAAGGAGCATTCATAAATATATCTCTCAACTTTGCCACTTATAACAAGAGCCTTGCTACTAACAGTTTTTTCAATTGGTTTTTCTGTATTTAGAGATATTTTGTATTTGACTGTAAAATCTTTAATATCCTCATCGGTATGCCACATCACCGACATCTTGTCTAAGTGTTCACTCTCTCCAATTTGGATATAGGGCAATGTCTTAAACTGACAAAAAGTGTTTAGACTTATGGAGAAAAATAGGATTGAATATAGAAAACGCATAAAAATGAATGTTTTTTTCAAATATCGGCCTTTAGACTTAGTATCGCAAAAAAAGAGGATTAAGTTATATTAAACAAAATCAATTATAGAATCCATTTCAATAGCCGAATAAATATGGAATCAATGTTAATTTGTAACAGTATCAACGGTTGCTTCAATGACACTTTGGATATTTACAGGAACATTTGAAAGAAAATCATAACCAGTTATTGTTTCTATTTCATCAACGGTTGTGCGGTATTGTTGCCAAGAATTGGTTCTAATTCCTTGAATATTTGGCATAATAACGGCAATAACTCTTGTTGAAGTCGTAACTCTATTTACATCATCAGTGCCATTTGTCAATAAAACTGCAATTTTGTAGGTGTGCGAAGGCACGGTTATTTTACCATTAGCAATCGTGTTTGTCGTTCCATTTGAGCCTGTTCCACCGACTCCATAAGAACCAGAAATTATATAAATCTCCTGATTGTTGTTTAGCTGTCCTCGCAGGTAACTTTCAAGACCCTCCCACGGCCCTTGATTATTATCGGGTGCCTGAGGAATCATATTTGTCATCAAAAATGTAGCAGAGTTATTGGCTACCGAACTTGTTCTATCGCCTGAAGGAGTCATGTGTCCACGGTCAAAGCCACTCCCCGAATAATCGGTATCGCCCACTTGATACCACCCACTTGGTAATGAGGTATCAGCTCGAAAATCGTTTTGTCGAGGGGTTGAGCCGATTGATGAACTATTTAGGTACCAACTCACCCAGTTTGAGGTTGCTCTCGAACGGTTATAACTCATCACATACTGGGGTTTGTCTAATAGATAATTGTCAGGTGAGGTAATATTGGTTGTTGCTCCCGACGGGTTTCCCATTGCTAAATTTATATTCGTCGAAGGTGGAGTAGGTGCGACGATATTCATCTTAAAGACACCCGTTTGGAGGTCGAAAACAGCACCACTCTCTATTAAGATTTTAGCACAACCTTGCTCGGTTGGTAGAGGCAAAACAGTAATTTTATGTGGACTGCGTACACGAACATTATCGTTCATGGTTGGAATACAATTACAGTCCCAAGTTGAAGTACTATTCCAATTACCTGATACAATAGATTTTATTTCATTTGGAAATACATTGTAGGTTATATTAAAGTTAGCACTTATTCCAGCCAATAGCATATCACCAGCGGTGCTTGATGCGGCTAAGCTTACACCATTTTCTTCAACATTATAAAGAATCCCAGTAATTGTTACGGAGTTATTACCAGCTGGAATAATGCCAGAGAGTGTGCCACCTAAGACCCCGTTTCCTGTATTAATTGAGAGGTTAATTGTTGTTGGGCTACTGACGTTTTGTGGGGTATTATTGTTATCTCTTGCTTCAACTGTGACGGAAAAAGGGGTATTTAATTGTGGCGAAACAGGGTTTACAGCTGTAATTGCCAATTTAGTTGGTAAAATGATTTCAGAAACATTTCCTGAAAGATTAATTACTGGATTGGTTGGAGCTGAGCCTCCCGAATGTGAAACTGTACCAGTATAAGTATTGACCGATAAACCAGCAACCAAACGAACATAAATTGGCATATCAATAGAGCCAGAAACAGGACTTATGATTAAAGAATTATTAAAGCCTGTTGTGTTTGAAGTAGTTGAAATTTCAAAATTTGAAGAGGCAGTAAGGGTAATATCTCCAGTGAGAGATGAACCTTTGAGTGTGTAGCTACTCGCACCCGAAGGGCCATTTTCCACAAAATAGTTTAGGTTGATAATTGAAGTTGGGTTTACACTAAGGTTTGGCCCAGCAGAAACTGCAGTAACATTTACATTATCAATCGAAATTTTTGGACGGCTGCCTGTTGGCGAAGGAAGTGCTGTGCCTCCATTGTGATAATAAAAACGAAGTTTTACGGTTGGTTCATTGTTGAGTGTAGAAGGCAAGGGAATATTGATAGAACCAGTTTTAGAAACATTATTATTGGCAGTAAAAGGTAAATTTGTACCTAAAAGTTCATTCCAGTTCGACTCATTTATCGAATAATAGACTCGTAAAGTTCCTGCTCGATTCCCCGTTGAGTTAAAAACCGTTGCAGCATCAAAGCTTAAATTTCCAGCATTTCTTCCCGCAAAATTTAGGTTTAAATCTAATGCTACAGCACTCGAATTATCGGTTGTTCCAGTAGATAAAAATTGAATATTAGTGCTGCCATTTTGAACACCTCCAGAAGTACCTGATGAAAAGCTGGCAGAAGAAACCGTTGTTGAGCCTGCCGATGGAATTGTGCCTGTGCTTATTGCAACGGCTGACCAAGAATTGGTCGAAGGATTGCTCCAAGAAGTAAAAGTTTCGGAATAATTTCCTGTGGACATATCAAAATAGGTTTGTCCAAAGGTGTTTTTTAGATTAAAAACTAAAATAAAAATAGTTATAATCAGTCGGATACCGTAGTAGTTTGTTTTCATAAAAGGGTCACGTTTAAAATGACCCCAAAGCTATTTAACAGAAAACCTGCATTGATTAAGCTAATTTTAAAAGATTGTTATGATAATAAAAAGCGAGACGAATATTAAGACAAATCTAATTTTCGGTAACAATTATTTAACCTAACGATATTATTATCAAGCTATTATTATCATTTTATTAAGATGTAAGCGGAGCTACTAAATACCATTGATTTGGAGGTTAAGTTTGTTATCAAGTAACCTTTTGAAAAACAAACATTGACAAACACTCCGCTATTTTATGAAAAGAAATCTACATTTAGTATATCCTAAATTCTTAAAATTGTCTCTCTTTTTTTTGTTTTTATTTGTCAATTTTAAAAATTTTGGTCAAATCAGCTATTCAACAAGAGGTAGTAATTATACACAGAACTTCGATAATCTCTATACCACAGTTCCTGCCAATAATACTACCCAAGCAGCATCAGTTTTACCCAATGGATGGATATTTACAGAGGCTGGAACAAATGCAAACACTACACTCAGAAATGACAATGGCTCGTCAGGAACAGGTGATACATACTTAGATGGTGCAACTACTTCTAACGAACGAGCATTCGGCTCGTATGCTTCAGGAAGTTTGACTTCACAATTTGGAGCATTTTTTACAAATAATACAGGTAGTACGCTTACTCAGTTTACGCTCTCATATGTAGGTGAACAATGGAAAGATGGTGGCAGTGCTTCGGCGGTCATTAATAAATTAACGTTTGCGTATGCAATATCACCAAGCTCACTTACTGTCGGTACTTACAATAATGTAAGTCAGTTAGATTTTACAGCTCTTACTAACAATACAACAAGTGATATAACTTTAGATGGAAATCTTGCAATCAATCAATCAAATATCACATACACGGTAACAGGAATAAGCTGGCCTGCAGGTGCCACCTTATATATTAGATGGACAGATATTAATGAAACTGGAAATGATGATAACTTAGCAATAGATGGTGTGGTTTTTAGTGCAACAGCACTTCCAACAATTTCAACTTCTGGTACTCTTTCAGCAGTAAATACAACTTACGGAAGCCCATCCTCAACCCCTACAAGTTTTACTGTTTCAGGTTCAAATCTTACGAATGATATTCTAATAACTCCACCATCTACTAACTTTGAGGTGTCACAAAGTAATGCCAGTAGTGGCTATGCAGATACCCAAACGCTGACGCAATCGGGTGGAACAATAAATAGTACGACTATCTATGTTCGGCTAAAAGCTACGGCAACTGTTTCGGGTTCGCCTTATTCGGGAAATATTGTATTATCAAGCACAAATGCTACCAGCGTAAATGTAGCCACCGTATCAAGTTCTGTTAGTCCAAAAAATTTAACCATAACAGGAATTACGGCCAATAATAAAGTGTATGATGGAAATAACTCTGCAACTATTTCGGGTACACCCACGTATGTTGGCTTAGAAAATGGTGAAAGTTTTGCCGTAACAGGTTCTCCAATAGCCACTTTTAGCAATACTACGGTCGGAAATTCAAAAACAGTAACCGTTACAGGTTATACTGCCCCTTCGAGCAATTACACACTGTCTCAGCCCTCTTTAACGGCTACTATTACCGCAGCCCCACTTACTATTTCAAACCCAGTCGCACAAAATAAAGTATATGACCGTACTACAAACGCCGTGATAACAGGTACATTAAATGGTATTATTGGTTCGGAAATAGTAACGCTCAATGGTACTGGAAGTTTCGCTTCAAGTGCGGTTGGAAATGGCATTGCGGTTACTTCAAACTCAACATTAGGTGGGGCAGATGCGGGTAATTATACTTTGACACAACCAACGGGTTTAACAGCCAATATAACAGCAAAACCACTTACCATAACGGGTATTTCGGCCAATAACAAAGTGTATGATGGTACATCAACAGCGACGCTTTCAGGAACAGCAATTTTAAATGGAGTTGTTTTGGGCGATGAAAGTGATGTAACATTAAGTGGTTCACCAATGGCTAATTTTGCTCAAGCTACTGTTGGGACTGGAATTGCAGTTTCCGTAACAGGTTATAACATTATTGGTTCTGCTGCCAATAATTATTCACTTTCACAGCCGACAGGTCTGTTGGCCGATATAACAAACTTACCAACTCCCATCATTACAAGTACATTGACGACTTCGGCAACCTATGGTGCTGTATCAAGTACCTACATAATTACTGCCACGAACTCGCCCACGAGCTTCAATGCCACTGGCCTACCCCCAGGGTTAAGCATCAACACGACAACTGGCGAAATAACAGGAACACCAACAAGCATAGTTGGTTCACCATTTAGTGTGACTATTTCTGCGACCAATAATGGCGGTACAGGTTCGGCAACCCTGATGTACACAATCAATAAGAAAACGTTGACTTTAAATACAACTCAGGCTCAGAATAAGATTTATGATAGAACCAATGCCGCAACAATTACAGGAACGCTCAACGGAGTAGTGGGTTCTGACGAAGTAACACTCATAGGGACAGGGATATTTGCACAGTCCAGCGTTGGAGACGGAATTGCTGTAACATCATCTTCAACATTAAGCGGAGCAGATGCAAACAAATATATACTAACACAACCAACGGGTTTAACGGCTAATATTACAAAGAAAGAATTGACCGTTAGTGTAGCAACTGCATCAAATAAGGTATATGACGGAAATAATTCAGCCATCATCAATGGAGCAACGCTTGTTGGTGTGATAAATCCAGATGAAGTTACAGTAGGCGGAAATGGCATATTTACCTCAATTGATGCAGGTGATAATATCTCCGTTAGTACATCCTTAACTTTAGGGGGAGTCGATGCCAGTAATTATATGATTACCCAACCAACGGGAATTACTGCAAACATCACAAAGGCTTCCTTGACTATTTCAGGCATTACAGTTAATAACAAAATCTATGATGGAAATACCACTGCAACATTAAGTGGTATCCCAACCTTAGACGGGATAATAAACAATGACGATGTTTCGATTACTGGAACTGTATCCGCAACATTTGGTAACAAAAATATTGGTACAGCTAAACCTGTTACGGTAAATGGTTACACCTTGAGTGGAACAAAAGCAGGGAATTACATATTAAGTCAGCCAACGGGTCTAACTGCCAATATTTCAGCACTTGCCTTGACACTTTCGGGGGCAACTGCTCAAAACAAAGTATTTGATGGCAACACCAATGCCACAATCACTGGTACACTTACAGGAGTTATTTCACCCGATGTTGTTACATTTACTGGGGCTGGTACATTTGCTTCAAGTGCTGTGGGTAATGGTATTGCGGTTACGGCTAATATCACATTGGGCGGAGCTGGTGCTTCCAATTATACCATTACACAACCAACGGGCTTAACTGCAAATATTACTCCTGCACCATCAATTACTGAAGTAATTTTTCCTCAATATGCTATCAATGGTACTACTGCGGCAAGTAGATTACAATATGTTTGTCGTTTAAGATTAGATAATCTTTTACCTAATGCTACTTATCGATATACTAATGGTGCTCCAACTGCTGGGAATATGATGGTTATTAATAATAACACAGGTACGGCAGGTTTTATTACTGGTTATACAAGCCAAAAAAGTTTAGGTGGAAGTTTGATGAGTGGAAACGAATTTAATACTACCTCTAATGCCAATCGGTATGGTGAGCTAACCACAGATGCAAGTGGTACTTACGAAGGATGGTTTGTAATAGTCCCAACTTCAAATTCAGCCTTTAATGCTGGATTATCAGTTCCTTTGAGTATTCAATTGAATAATGGTGCAAATGGAACATCAGTTGTTACTACACTTACTACTTCTCAAACATTCACAATGCTTACACCCACTTCTGGAACTAATGGTGCCAATGCTATTAGAGGTAGTTCGGGAGCAAGTGGAGAAGAAATAATCTTTTTATATGATAATTCAAGTGGAACAGGACGACCATTATATGGAACTTTTACAGAAAATGATGGGATTACAACTAATTTTAGTACTTGGTATAATTCAGTTGATGGAACTGATGGGTCATGGGGGGCATATATTCCTGTTAATTTATCGACTGGTGTAAGAAGAATTGAGAAGCGAGATGTAGCAACTGGCATAATTAGCGGTTGTCCAGCTATCGATGATGATGGTATTTGGGCAAGTGGAGCAAATACTGTAAATCCAGCAGGTGGCACAACTCCAATTATAATTACTAATGCTGATGCTCCGCTTAATACCTGTCAAGTTTTCAATATTGCTCCAACAATCGTCATAGATGTAGCCACTACGTCTAATTACATTGACGGAGGTTCGAATACAAATATCTCTGGTTCATACCCATTAAGTGCGGTAATAGATGACCCAACTGACCCTGCAAAAACGCTGGGAATAAATTTTACGATTGGAGATACTGAAACTGCCGTGGGTAGTTTGACTGTTTCGGTAACTTCTAATAATACTTCGGTTGTACCAAATGCAAACTTAGTATTAACAGGAACTGGGGCTTCAAGAAACCTTAAAATAACGCCAATTTCGGCAGG
The DNA here is from genome assembly GCF_014644295.1 of Emticicia aquatilis. GTDB lineage: Bacteria > Bacteroidota > Bacteroidia > Cytophagales > Spirosomataceae > Emticicia > Emticicia aquatilis. The sequence goes on along the minus strand of NZ_BMKK01000015.1, from coordinate 58,089 downwards.
ATATGCAACAATTACTGTCACAGTAAATGATGGAACTACCAATACAACATTTACTTTAAACTATGCTGCATCGCAGGCTTCAAATATTACAACAAATACGCATTTTCATACAGGAAAAAGCGACGCAAGTACAGCGATAAAAGTAGATAATGAGTTAATGTTAGTTGCCGACGACGAAGACCAAACTATTAGGTTATATAATCGAAATAATTCTGGACTTCCAATCAATAGCTTTGATTTTACGAGTGTTTTAGGTCTTACGGATATTTCTGGCGGTATTCCGAGAGAAGTGGATATTGAAGCATCGTTAAAAATTGGAAGTAGTATTTATTGGATGGGTTCTGAAAGCAATGCTTCCAGTGGCAATAACCGACCGAATAGAAATAGAGTATTCAGAACAGATATTACAGGAACTGGAGTTTCTACTTCCTTAACCTATGTTAGCCGATATGACTTTCTAAAGGATGATATTTTGGCATGGGATGCCAATAATGTACACGGAAAAGGAGCAAATTATTATGGATTAGTGGCGAGTGCAGCAGCTGGTGTAATACCTGAAAGTACAGGATTAAAAGGCTTCAATATTGAAGGAATAGAAATGGCTCCTGATAATACAACTGCTTACATTGCCTTTAGAGCTCCACAGGTTGTACCTGCCGACCGCAAAAAGGCACTTATTATACCTGTTACTAATTTTACTTCAATCTTGGCAGCTAATGGGGGAACGATTGGTTCGGCAACTTTTGGAACGCCCATAGAATTGAATCTTGGTGAAAGAGGTATTAGAGAAATCAGGAAAAATGATACGAATGAATATTTAATAATTGCAGGACCAGCCGATGCAGCAACGGGTACTGCTCCAAAAGATTTCAAGTTTTATACATGGACTGGAAAACCTGCGGACGACCCCATCAAAAGAAGTTTTAATTTGAGTTCGATTGTTGTTGAAGGGAGTTTTGAATCTATCGTAGAAGTACCAACAAATCTAAATACAAGTACCAATATTCAGTTATTGGTCGATAATGGAGATGCTATTTATTATGGTGATGGAACAATCGCAAAAGAACTTCCTCAAAATAACTGGAAAAAATTTAGAAGCGAGACAGTTAGCCTTTCTGCCCCAGTGATAGAAATTGGAACGATAGCCCAAAATTTATGTACAGAATCGGCAGTAAGTTTACCGTTTGTTTTCAATAATGAAACATTTAATATAGGGAATATTTTCACCGCTCAATTAAGTGATGCTAACGGAAGTTTTGCAAATCCTGTTTCGATTGGAACATTGACAGGCATAAACTCAGGAACAATAAATGTTACTATTCCTTCGAATACAGTTGCAGGGAATGGTTATAGAATTAGAATAATATCAAGCAATCCGATGATTGTTGGAGCAGATAATGGAACAAATATTTCTGTAAATGCCAAACCAAGCAAGCCAACCATTACGGCAAGTTCAACGACCATTTGTAGTGGAAGTTCAACAACTCTTACTGCCAGTGCTTGTACGGGAGGAACGCTTAACTGGACAGGTGGCTTAACAGGTAGCAGTATAACTGTAAGCCCAACAAGTAATTCATCTTACACCGTAACTTGCACGATTGCTGGTTGTACTTCCGATGTGAGCGATGCGACTGCAATTACCGTAAATGCCAAACCAAGCAAACCAACCATTACTACAAGTTCAACGACCATTTGTAGTGGAAGTTCAACAACCCTTACTGCCAGTGCTTGTACGGGAGGAACGCTTAATTGGACTGGCGGATTAACAGGTAGCAGCATAACGGTAAGCCCAACAAGCAATTCATCTTACACCGTAACTTGCACAATTGCTGGTTGTACTTCCGATGTGAGTGATGCGACTGCAATTACCGTAAATGCCAAACCAAGCAAACCAACCATTACAGCAAGTTCAACTACTATTTGTAGTGGAAGTTCAACAACTCTTACTGCCAGTGCTTGTACGGGAGGAACGCTTAACTGGACAGGCGGGTTAACAGGTAGCAGCATAACGGTAAGCCCAACAAGTAATTCATCTTACACCGTAACTTGCACGATTGCTGGTTGTACTTCTGAAGTGAGCGATGCGACTGCAATTACCGTAAATGCCAAACCAAGCAAACCAACGATTACAGCAAGTTCAACAACCATTTGTAGTGGAAATTCAACAACTCTAACCGCAAGTGCTTGTACGGGAGGGATGCTGAACTGGACAGGTGGCTTAACTGGTAGCAGCATAACGGTAAGCCCAACAAGCAATTCATCCTACACCGTCACATGTACGATAGCTGGTTGTGTTTCAGATGTGAGTGATGCAACTACCATTACCGTAAGTGCTAAGCCAAACAAACCAACGATTACAGCAAGTTCAACAACCATTTGTAGTGGAAATTCAACAACCCTAACCGCAAGTGCTTGTACAGGAGGAACATTGAATTGGACAGGTGGGTTGACAGGAAGTAGTATAACGGTAAGCCCAATAAGTAATTCATCTTACACTGTAACCTGCACGATAGCTGGTTGTGTTTCTGATGTGAGCGATGCGACTGCAATTACCGTAAATACTAAACCAAGCAAGCCGACAACTACGGCAAGTTTAACGACCATTTGTAGTGGAAGTTCCACAACCCTTACTGCCAGTGCTTGTACGGGAGGAACGCTAAACTGGACAGGCGGACTAACAGGTAGCAGCATAACGGTTAGCCCAACAAGTAGTTCATCTTACACCGTAACTTGCACGATAGCTGGTTGTGTTTCTGATGTGAGCGATGCGACTGCAATTACTGTAAATGCTAAACCGTCCGCTCCAACTATTGTGGCAAATCCTACAATAATCACTATTGGTCAAAGTTCAACGCTTACAGCTAATGGATGTTCAAGTGGTGTAATAACATGGTCTTATAATAATAGTAATGCCAATCCTTTGACAGTTACTCCCTCAAGCACAACGAATTATATGGCAACCTGTACAATTAATGGTTGTGTTAGTATTGTTTCAACCGCCACTACTATTACAGTAAATAGTGCTGGACCTTGTTTGAGTCAAGTAAGTTTAGTAAGTACAGCCGATGATTACTCTACGGGAAGTCAGTTAAAACAGGCTAATGCTAATAATGGAAGTATTCAGGCATCAAATAAGATTACAGGAAACGCCATTGTTACTTATCAAGCTAAATCAATTCAACTATCACCAGGTTTCAAAGCCGATGCTGGTACAGTATTCAAAGCTGAAATTGGTGGTTGTAATTAAACATTTCATCAAAAATTACAATGAAAAAACAACTAACATTATTACTGTTTATCTTAACTTTTGGAGCTTTCGGTCAAGCGAACTTTTCAAATTCAGGCGGAAATTGGTCTTTCACACAAGACTTCAATACCTTGATAACTTCAAGTAGTGCAACATGGACAGATAATTCGACGATTACTGGGATATACGCTCAAAGAACAGGTACAGGAACAACCATTGTTGCAAATGATGGAGCCAGTAACGCTGGAGCACTTTACAGTTATGGTACCTCCACCGCAACCGAGAGAGCTATTGGTTCTGTTGGTTCGGGAGGAGCTGCTGCAGGAAATTTTTCCATCGGCTTAAGGCTTACAAATAATACAGGTTCACCTATTAGCTCTATAACAGTAAGCTATACTGGGGAACAATGGAGAAATAGTGCTGCAGCGGCTCAAACAGTAGCGTTTTCATACATTACTTCAAATACTGCTTTTAGTTCGGTAGCATTGACCCCCAGTTCAGCACTTCCTACTGGATATACTGCACAGGCTGCTTTAGACTTTACTTCTCCAATCACTGGAGGAACAGCAGGAGCTTTGAACGGTAATCTTGCCGCAAATAGAGTAGCTATTAGCAGTGTTATCAATTTTACCAGTCCACTACCAGCAGGAGGAGAAATTATTTTACGTTGGTATGACCCTGACCACACAGGTTCTGACCATGGTCTTTCTATTGATGATTTAACTGTTAGTGCAGGTATAAATACTTCTCCATCTCTTACAGTATCACCAGCAACCATTAATGGATTAACATATTTAGAAAATAATGGCCCATCAGCAGGTGTAAGTTATTCATTATCAGGCTTAAACCTTACGCCTTTGGCCAATAATATAACGGTTACTGCCCCCGCAAATTTTGAAGTAGCCACTTCACAAAATGGCTCTTATGCTGATAATCTAAATGTGGCTTATACTGGCGGAACTTTATTTGCTACTCAGATATTTGTTAGATTGAAAAGTGGCCTTGCTGTTGGGAATTATGGTGGAAGTGGAATTACTGTATCAAATTCTGGTGGAGGTGCTGCTTCGGCAAATGTTACAGTGAATGGGTCGGTATCTAATGGTTTAGCTTGCGGTAATGCTACCGATATTGCAACAGTACGAGCAACAATCCCTGCTCAACAAACTTATACAGGAAGTGCTGGAGTTACGATTACTGGTTCAATTACAGGTATTTTTGGAGCTAATAAATTTTATGTTCAAGATGCTACTGGGGGGATTGCTGTATTCTTTACGAATGTGGTTACAACCAATGGTTTAGCTTTGGGTGATGTCGTGAGATTAACAGGAACAACGGCTCGCTTTAATGGCGAATCAGAAATTATTACACTCACTTGTATCTCAAAGGTTTCATCGGGCATGGTTCCTGCTCCCACAGTTTTTGATTCCAATAACCCACTTACCAATATTGCTTTGAATGATTTTCTAAGTGCAAATGAAGGTAAATTAATCAAAATCGTTTCGGCCAATATTCAGTCAACAGGAACATTTGTGGCTTCCACAAACTACACCGTTATTAGTTGCAATAATCAAGGAGGAACAGAAATTAGAATAGATGCAACGGCAACCAACTTGATAGGCACAACAATTCCAACGGTTACACAAGACATCACTGGATTGGTTGGACGCTTTATTAATGCAACTGGAACAGATAAATTACAGCTATTTCCAAGCCTTACAACCGATTTAACAAATAGTGCCAATACTTGTTCGGTTTCTGGTGGGTGCGGACTTACGACATTTACTGACGACCCTAACAAATTAGATGTATTCAACTGGAATATTGAGTGGTTAGGACACCCGACCAATGGCCCTTCGCAAAGTGGTACGAATGACATTACACAAATTACCAACGCCAGCAATATCATTAAAGATGTTAAGGCCGATGTGTATATGCTCCAAGAGATTTGTCAGTATAATCCATCAAATCCAGCCGATGTAACCACCGCTTTCGGAACAATCTTAAAGGCTTTGAATGATACCTACGGTGCAAATACGTTTTCGGGTGAATGTTCTTCGGCTTACTCAACAAGTGTGGCCGATGCAAACCCTCAGCGAGTGTGTATAATTTATAAAAATAGCGTTGTTACCAAGATTTACTCAAAACCAATGTTTGAAAATTTTACTCCTGCCACCTATCCACCAACGGGTACACCAAGCCAGTTTTGGGCATCGGGTCGTAAACCATTCAAGTTTTTGGCAAAAGTAAATATCAATAATCAAACTGATACTGTGCTTTTTGTTGGTCTTCATGCCAAATCTGGCTCAGACCTAACATCGTACAACCGTAGAAAATATGATGTTAGAGCCATGTACGACACCTTACAAGCCGAGTTCCCAACTCGAAAAACGATTGTATTGGGAGACTTAAACGATGATGTTGATAAATCTATTGCTACGGGTCAGATAAGTAGCTATGCTCCTTTTTTATACACTAACCCCGACGAAACGGTCATTGCAGGAACACGTCCAAGTGCTTTTTGGAATCCAATTTCAAAAACACTAAGCGATGCTAACTGTGCAAGTACGGCTTCTTTTCCTGACTACATCGACCATCAAATTATTTCAAATGAATTTTATGATAATGGAGTTACTGGTATTAAATATAGTTTGGCCTCTGTATCAAGTTTCAGACCTGTTGTTTCAAATTATTCAACAACTACTTCAGACCACTACCCAACGGTTTCACGATTTGAATTTGGCACGGCTTGCCCTCAGAATTTAACTTTAGTTGACCCAACTGATAGTTTTTCAAGCGGAACACAACTAAAACAGGCTTCGGCAGTAAATGGAAGAATTGTCGCTACAAATATGATAACTGGAACGGCTAATGCTACGTTTCAGGCAAAGTCAATAGAATTAAATGCTGGATTTAAGGCCGATAATGGCGTAATATTTAAAGCCGAAATAGGTGGTTGCAACTAATTATCACGTAACTTTTTATGAATATGAAAGCTAATAATTATGATTTAATCAGTGTAGGAGGTAGAAAAAAGATAGCATTAAAGGAAATTATCATGCTAAGAGCTGAGGTAAACTACACCTACGTTTACCTCACGGATGGGAGCAGATTTTTGGTTTCGTACACGCTCAAAAAACTTGCAAAAAGATTTTCTGAATTTGACTATTTCGTCAGACCCAATAAATCGGTTTTATTAAACACAAAATATACATCCAGTTTCGATGGATTAGTATTACAGATTTCGTTACCCAATGGCGAAATATTGCAAAATGCAGTAATCAGCCGAAGGAAAAAGCCAATTATTCAGCAAAAAATGAAAGAATTAAAGAAAATTGATGCGTATTTTTTGAGCAGATAAATGATTAAAGCCCTTTCTTAATCAGAAGGGGCTTTTTCATTTTTTACGCCCTTTTTAAATTTAAGGAAAACGCCAATTGTTCCATCGTGCCAGATACTTTTGTAAGGAATACCGTAGTGCTTAAATCCGAGTTTTTCGAGCGTTTTCATCATCGGATTGTTGGTATATAATTCTGTCGTGGCCAATACATTCTCTTCTGTTTGGTCTAAAAGTAATAAACGAGCAATGGCTGTAGAAACACCCAGCCCTCGGTAAGTTTCGCTTACAAAAAAATACCCCAATTCTAAACCAAAAATATCTTTTATTGAAAGCAAACCAGACTTTTCAAAGGCAGTGCTTTGGTTTAACTTTAATGCTCCGATTCCGATGAGCTCATTATTGGCAAAACACAACACGATTTTACAACAAGTTTTCACTTTTTCAACATTCGGTATTGTAACTTTCCCTTGTTTAGATAAATGCTGAATAAAAATACCAGCTATTTCGTCTGTGATGCTTTTATGTGCTACTACTTGGTACAAGAGCTGCCTTAATTCCATGATTAGTTCCATATAATACAAATTAAATTATACAGAAAAAACTAATTATTTAATCATTATATATTAAGGTTTTATGAAATTTTGGTTATGCTTTCTGAAAAATAATGTATTAACCAAATGTTATTTTTATGACTACGGATTTATTAAAACAGTAACAATAGAATCATGTTGCCTTAACCCTCAATTCACACAACCCATCTACTTTTGTTGTTCAAACAACTTATCAAAGGACAACAAATTCTGAGATTTAAAGGGTTTGATTTTTTTGTTGTACATACCCCAAACTAATCAAATATTATGCAAAGAACTCTACTTAAAGTCTTATTGGCTTTTATTTTTTCTTTCTCCTCGTTTATTAATTCCAACGCCCAAAATACTACCGTAACGGGTAGTGTTAAATCAGCCGTTGGTGAAACAATCCCTGGAGTAAATATTCAGGTAAAGGGAACAAGTACAGGTACTGTTTCAGACAATAATGGTACTTTTAAAATCAATGTAAATGCTGAGAAAGCGATTTTCGTAATATCAGCCATTGGTTTTGCTACTCAAGAATTGACGGTTGGAAATCGAAGTAAAATTGATGTGATTTTACAAGAAGATGCTAAAACTTTGAATGAGGTAATCGTGACGGCACTCGGTATCAAGCGTGAAGAAAAATCACTTGGTTTTGCAGCTCAAACCATCAATGCCAATGCAGTGATTGATGCAAAAGCGAATAACTGGGTAAATACACTTTCGGGTAAAGTAGCTGGTTTAAATATTCAAGGGGTTGGAGGGGGGCCAATTGGTTCTTCCAGAATTACTCTACGTGGTGAATCATCATTAAATCTTGAAAATAACCAAGCACTAATTGTGGTAGATGGCGTACCGATTAGTAGTAAAATTACAGGAACTGGCTTTACTTCTCACCTTTCGGCCGATAGCCCCGTTGATTATGGCTCAACAGTTTCGGACTTAAATCCCGATGATATAGAAAATGTAACCGTATTGAAAGGCCCAGGAGCAACCGCACTTTATGGAAGCCGAGCTGCGGGTGGTGCATTGGTCATTACAACAAAAACAGGGGCAAGAAAAGACCGTGGAATTGGGGTAGCTTTCAATACAAACTTTAATGTTGAACAAGTTAATCGCTGGCCTGATTATCAGTTTGAGTACGGTGAAGGACGCATAGATACATATTATTCCTACTTGAATAGTGCCGATGGCAACAATACCAGCACAACCGCAGCAGCTGGCCGTTCATGGGGGCCTAAATTTGATGGTCAATCATACTTTCAATATAACCCCGATACACCCGACGGTAAACCAACGGAAAGAACGCCATGGGTGCCTTACAAAAATTATATTTCGGGCTATTTCCAGACAGGAAAAACATTTTCTAATAGCCTTTCGCTTGAAGGAGGAACGGATAAGGGTTCGGCAAGATTCTCGTTCACTCATCTAAAAAACGAATGGATTGTTCCAAACACAGGCTTTGAGCGAATCAATGCAGCTTTGTCAGTTAATCAACAGTTATCTTCAAAATTAAAGATTACAGGAAAAGCCAATTATACCAATAAAAGAAGCGATAATCTACCCGCTGCTGGCTATAATAACCAATCGTTGATGTATTTTATCATTATCGGTCCTGCTCCCAATGTCAATCCTGAGTGGTACAAACCTTATTGGCAACCTGGATTAGAGGGTGTACAGCAGAGAAATCCGTTCAATCCTGGCCCTGATAATCCCTTTTTGGACATGTACGAAATGCTGAATAAAATGAATAAGCATGGTCTTATCGGAAATATTGCCGCCAATTATCAACTATCTGATAAGTTTGATTTAATGCTCAGAACTGGTGTGGATATGTCGTTTGAGTATCGCTCTCAGCAACGCCCTTTTAGCATGACCAAATATCCAAGAGGGATGTTTAGAGAACAAAATGTTTTTAGTTACGAGTCAAACACCGACTTTTTGCTCAACTATAAAGATAGTTATGGTGATAAAATTAGTGTAAGGGCATCGCTTGGAGGAAATGCCATGAATCAAACGTACGATTTTGCAGGTATGTATGCCGACCAACTGGCTCAACCTGGTATTTATCAAATATCGAATAGCTTAGACCAAGCAGTTGCCGACCCACTCAAGACACGCAAAGCAATTAACAGTGTTTATGCTACCACGCAATTTGCTTACGATGAAAAGATTTTTGTGGATTTAACAGGCAGAAACGATTGGTCGAGTACTTTACCATTTGCCAATAATTCATTTTTCTATCCGTCAGTAAGTTCGAGCTTGTTACTACACGAATTAATAAAAATGCCACAAACAATTTCATTTGCCAAAGTTCGTGCTTCATGGGCTCAAGTTGGTAATGATACTCGTCCTTACCAAACTACTCGTTACTACGACCGTATTTATGGTAATAATTTCACGAATCCAGCTACTCTATTTAATGCCAATCTGAAGCCCGAAATAACCTCAAGTTATGAATTTGGCTTAGACCTTCGTTTATTCAAAAGTCGTCTTGGCTTAGACCTTGCAGTATATAATAATAATAGCCGAAATCAAATTTTGGCCGTTCCACTTGACCCAACTTCAGGTTTTTCAAATGCTCTCATCAATGCAGGTTTAATCAACAGTAAAGGTGTGGAAGTAAAATTGAATGGAAAAATTGTCAACAACAATGATTTTAAGTGGAATTCTACATTGATTTGGTCAAGAAATCGCAGTTATGTACGTGAATTGGCCGAAGGAATTACTAACCAAACCATTTATAGCCATAGTGGAAACGTAACGATTGAAGCTCGTGTAGGTGGATTGATGGGCGATATGTATGGTCGTGGTTTTCAACGCTCACCCGATGGCCAAATTATTTATGGAACAAACGGACTACCTGCTCAACTTGACCCAACCGTAAAGAAATGGGGTAATGCCTTTGCCGATTGGAAAGCAGGTTGGTCGAATGAATTTTCATACAAAGGGCTAAAACTGAGTATGTTGTTAGATGGACAAATGGGAGGCAGTATGTATTCGCAGACCAATCATAAAAATAATACACTTGGAAAAACCAAAGTAACTCTCCCGGGCCGAGACGGAGGCTTAATTGGTGATGGTGTTGTAAAACAACCTGATGGAACATTTTTACCAAATACAGTAAAGGTAGCGGCAAGTGCATACTATGATAATTATTACCAAATCAGTAATGCTGAAGTCAATATTTTTGATGCTTCATTCTTGAAAATCCGTGAAGTTCGTTTTGAGTTCAATTTACCACAAAACCTACTAAGTAGAATAGGTATCCGTCAAACGAGTGTTGCTTTATTTGGTCGTGAATTATTCAATTTTACCAAATTTCCAGGCTTTGACCCAGAAGGTGGAAATTTGAATAGTGGAACGCTCACACCAGGAGTAGAACTTACGCAGTTTCCATCGGCACGTAGTATGGGAGCCAATTTGACATTTAAGTTTTAATCAAACAGTATCTCGAAAAATGAAAAATAAATTTAAATATATCGTTACACTTTGGGTTGTATTGTCATTTACAAGCTCATGTACTAAAGATTTTGAAAAAATCAATATTGACCCAAATAGACCCGAAAAGGTTAACCCTGGGGTTATTCTAAGTCAATTGCAGTATAGAATAGTCAATAATTCTGTTTCAGCCGCACGTAATTTTACCCACGAACTCATGCAGGTTGATGCCCCACGTTCAAGTACAAGCGGTTTAGGGCTTCATCGTTACATTGTTAACCCAGGGGCTGGTGTTTGGAGTAGTTTTTACCAAAACTTAACCGATATTGAAGATATTTATACTATTGCGGACCGTCTGAAAGAAAATAATTACAAAGCTATTGCATTGGTTTACAAGTGTTGGGCATATTCTATCTTAACAGATTTGTATGGTGATGTGCCTTATTCGCAGGCAATCAAGGCAACTGAGGGTAATTTTAAGCCTTCATTTGATAAACAAAAGGATATTTATATCCAGATTTTGAAGGATTTAGACACTGCCAACGGCCTTTTTGATGATACCAAAATTTTGACTTACGGTGGCGATTTTGTGTATAATACAAGCGTTTTGACGAGTGGAAAAAATATTGGTATTCAACGTTGGAAAAAGTTTTCAAACTCTCTCAAATTAAGATTATTACTAAGATTATCGAAAAAAGAAGGTGAAATTAATGTAAAAGAGCAGATAGCAGCGATTTTGGCCGATGCCACAAAATATCCAACTTTTACAACCAACGCCGACGAAGCGATTTTCAGATACCCTGGTACCTTTCCTTATTTTAATCCGTATTATAATGCCCGTACATTAGATTGGAGAGATGGTACATATTTTACTGAATTTTTCTTAAATTCGATGAATGTAAGTGCTGACCCACGTCGTGCTATTTGGGCAATACCCGTTACAGTCGGAGGTGTATCAACATTTAAAGGCATTCAAAGTGGTTATCCAACCACGCTCGAATACGTAGTTGGCCAAAATTCAAGTTATACCGATGCCCTTAAAACTTTGCCACAATTAGGCGTAATGATGCCTTATGCCGAAGTGGAGTTTATCAAAGCCGAACTCGCTCTCAAAGGATATACTACTGGTAAAACGCCCAAAGCACATTATGAAGCAGGAATTGCGGCCTCGATGGTTCAATGGGGAGCAGCTATGCCTGCCAATTTTCTAACACAGAAAAGTATCGCTTACGATGCGACACTTTCTACCGAAAAACAGTTGGAACAAATCATGATACAAAAATACTATGCTTATTTCTTTGTCGATTATCAATCATGGTTTGAAAAACGTCGAACTGGCTACCCAGTATTACCGAGAGGTACTGGGATTCCTGCCAGTAATAACTTCCCAAGTCGTGTACCGTACCCTACATATTTACAGTCACTCAATCCAGAAGGTTTGGCTGGTGCAGTTGCGTCGATGGGTGCTGATAATAGCGATACAAAAGTTTGGTGGGAAAAGTAAAACCATAAAATTGATTTTCTGACGCTGACAAGTTCCTGAGAGCTTGTCAGCGTTATCCATTTAATAAAACACATTAAAATGAAAAAAATACTTCTATTCTTCCTGATACTTTCTTCATTCGGAGCTTTCAGTCAGAGCATCAATACACAACCCAATACACAAGAAGTTTTATTACCCAATGGTTGGAGTCTGACACCCGCAGGCCGCTCCTTGGAAGTGGGCGATTTGCCCTTGAATATCGCTGTTTCTGCTTCTCAGAAACTAATGGCCGTAACAAATAATGGTCAAGGGAAGCAAAGTATTCAACTGATTGATGTAAAATCAGAAAAAATTTTAGATAATATCGAGATTCCGAAGTCTTTTTATGGGTTAAAGTTTAGTAAAGATGAAAAAAGCTTATATGCTTCGGGCGGAAACGATAATTGGATTTTAAAGTATGGCATCATCGAAAACAAACTCGTTTTAAATGATAGTTTAATTTTGGGAAAGAAATGGCCAAATAAAATTTCACCAGTTGGTATTGAAATAGATGACGACCACAAATTATTATACGTTGTCACAAAAGAAAATAACTCATTTTATATACTGGATTTAAGAACAAAAGCCATTGTTTACGAGCAAAATTTAGGCCATGAAGGCTATACCTGTGTACTTTCACCCGACAAAAAAACACTTTATATTTCACTTTGGGGTGGACGTAAAATAGCCCTTTTTGATACACAAAACCGTAAAATGCTCACATCAATTCCAGTTTCGTACAATCCAAATGAATTGATTTTAAGTAAAAGTGGCAAATATTTATTTGTAGCCAATGCGGGCGACAATAGTGTTTCTGTAATTGATACAAAAGCTCAAAAGGTTATTGAAATCTTGGATGCCGGTTTGTATCCAAACTCACTCGTTGGCTCGGTTACAAATGGTGTTGCGTTATCAAAAGATGAAAAAACACTCTACATTGCTAATGCGGATAATAATTGCTTAGCGGTTTTTGATGTAAGCAATAAAGGCAAAAGTTTTTCAAAAGGATTTATTCCTGTGGGCTGGTACCCTACTAATGTGCGAGTTATTGGGCAAAAAATTGTGGTTTCTAATGGTAAAGGATTTACCTCATTTGCTAACCCACTTGGGCCGCAACCAGTAAAGAAAGGTGTACTTTCAGAGTCTCATCTCGGTGAAGATACCCGTGGGCAATACATTGGTAATTTGATGAAAGGTACGCTAAGTATCATTGATACACCAAGCGAAAAAGAATTAGACGCCTATTCAAAAAAAGTATATCAGAATACCCCCTATAAAAAAGAGAAAGAACTCGTAACCGAAGGTGAACCCAACAATCCAATTCCGAAGAAAGTGGGTGATACTTCACCCATCAAACACGTATTTTATATTTTAAAAGAAAACCGTACCTATGACCAAGTTTTTGGTGATATAAAAGAAGGTAACGGAGATACTACGCTTTGCCTTTTTGGTGAAAAATACACACCAAACCAACATAAATTGGCCAAAGAATACGTATTGCTTGATAATTTTTATGTAGATGCCGAAGTAAGTGCCGATGGCCATAATTGGTCGATGGGTGCCCACGCCAACGACTATTTAGAAAAAACTTGGCCAACAGGTTATGGTCGTCGTGGGGGGGTAACAGAAGGCATGGGCCGCCGACAGATTGCTAATGATAAAGACGGCTTTATTTGGGACTTTTGTAAGCGTAAAGGCGTGAGCTATCGCACGTATGGTGTTTTTGCTGATGATAAAAAAGGGAACATTCCTGCACTGGATAAAGAGCATGTTTGTTCAAACTTTACAGGCTATTACAATCAGAAAGTAAGAGATACTACCCGTGTGAATCAATGGAAACGAGATTTTGATTCTTTGGTTGTAGCAAAGGCCGTTCCTGCATTTAATTCGATTAGACTTGGTGCAGACCATACTCAAGGAATGGCCGTTGGAAAGCCCACTCCGTTTGCTTGTGTCGCTGATAATGATTTAGCCGTTGGGATGTTTGTGGAGCATTTAAGCAAAAGCCCAATATGGAATCAATCCGCAATTTTTATTATCGAAGACGATGCTCAGAATGGCCCTGACCACGTAGATGCCCATCGCTCAATTGCCCTTGTGGTGAGTCCGTACACGAAACGCAAGCACGTTGACCATACGATGTATTCAACCTCTGGGATGCTCCGAACAATTGAATTAATACTTGGTTTGCCCCCAATGACACAATATGATGCTGCCGCTACGCCAATGTTTCGTAGTTTTACATCAAATCCCGACTTTACACCGTATCTTCATATTCCTTCTTCAATCAATTTAGGTGAAATCAATATCGCATACACACCATCGGCGAAACGTTCAGAAGGCTTAGATTTCGCAGAAGCTGATAGTAATGACGATAATCTTTTTAATGAAATTTTATGGAAAGGAATAAAAGGAGAATTGGCTCAGCTTCCAGCTCCAAGAAGAAGTGCATTTGTGAGAGTTACGAAAACAGATAATGATTGATTGAGTAATAAATTCCTAATCAACAAATGAAAGTATTATTGTTATATGTCGGACTATTAAATTCCGCAACAGATTCAACCAAAACCGAACTTTTAAACGAAGTCGTTATTACGGCCAATCGTTCGGCCAATCAAGAGTTTCAGACAGCCAATAGTGTCAAAATTCTTAATAAAAAATACCTCAAAACGTATGCTCCACGCACAACTCCTGAAGCTCTGATGGGTGTAAATGGTGTTTTCGTGCAGAAAACCAATCACGGAGGTGGCTCGCCCTTTGTGCGTGGACTTACAGGAAATCAAACTTTGCTTTTGGTAGATGGTATTCGCCTCAGTAATAGCACATTTCGATATGGGCCAAATCAATATTTTAATACAATAGACCCATTTTCAATTGAAAAAATTGAGGTGCTGAAAGGTGGCGGTTCGGTGCAATACGGCTCTGATGCTTTGGGCGGAACGATTCAAGTTTTTACGGCAGAACCCGAATTTGGTAGTAAATGGAAAACAAGTTTTCTGGGAAGAGTTGCTACACAAGGAATGGAACAAACTGCTCGTGGTGAAATAAATTATGGCGGCGAAAAACTGGCAATTTCGGGCAGTTTTGGTTATCGAAATTTCGGTGATTTAGTAGGTGGAAAACTCACGGGTCGCCAATCGCCATCGGGTTATGACGAACAAATGGGAAACCTAAAAGCCAAACTAAAACTCGGTAAAGGAATTTTAACCTTGGCTCATCAGTATTTTGAAGCCAAAGATGTGCCTGTGTATCATAAAGTTGTGTTAGAAAATTTCGCCATCAACGAATTTCAACCCCAAAGACGGAATCTATCTTACGTGAAATTCAACCAAAAAAATGAGTCGAAAATCTTTAATGAATTTTTGATAATTGGTTCATTACAAATGACTTATGAAGGAAGAAACAGCCAAAAAAATGCTTCAACAAGGTTGATTCATGAAACTGACAAAGTTTATACAAAAGGATTAACAAGTAATGTTTTTTCGGCATGTTCGGAGAAATGGACAGCCAATTCTGGTATTGAAATTTACCATGATTTAGTAAGAAGCTCAAAAATTGATGTCCCAGCTTCACCTGCATCTTCTGAAGCTCCTAAATTTTTGCGTGGCTTATACCCCGATAATTCAACTTTTTTGAACTATTCGCTCTACACCTTACACCAATTTGTCCAAAATCATTGGCAGTTTTCAGCTGGACTTCGCTACAATGGCTTTTCGATTATTGTTCCCGACGAAACCATCGGTAAAACAAATCTAACGCCTCAAGCTCTTGTGCCAAATGTTTCGGTTGCTTATCTAATTGGCTCAAAATCAAATATTTATGCTTCTTATAATGCTGGTTTTCGCACGCCGAATGTCGATGATTTAGGCACACTTGGCATCGTTGATTTTAGATACGAATTGCCAACCAACAGCCTTAAACCTGAAAAATCGAATAATTATGAGTTGGGTTATAAATTCAGAACGAATCGTTTTTCGGCTGCTACCGCCATCTATTACAGTGATTTGCGAGAGTTAATTGCCCGTGTAAAGGTGCCAAATCAAGTCATTAATGGCTATAATCTTTATCAAAAAGAAAACATCGAAAAAGCTAACATCAAAGGTATTGAAGCCGAGTTCGAGGGAATATTGAGTAAAGAATTGAAAACGTACGGTGGCATTTCATACACTTATGGACAAAATATTACGAAAAACGAACCCATTCGACGCATTCCGCCACTCAATGGGCGTTTAGGTGTGGAATATCGTAAAAGCAATTTCTTTGTTCGCCCCGAATTGCTTTTTGCATCCAAGCAAGACCGCCTCTCACAAGGGGACAAAGACGATAATCGCATTGGCAAAAACGGAACCGCAGCTTGGCAGATTTTCAATATTTATGCAGGATATGAGTATAAATGGCTGAATATCAATCTTTCTGCTCAAAATCTAACAAATAAAGATTACCGCACCCATGGCTCAGGAATCAATGGTGTGGGTCGTAGTTTGTGGCTAACACTAAATGTTGAGATTTAATACTTTCGAGCTTAAAGGGTTGGGTTTACAAACCCAACTCTTTAAGCAAAACCATTACCCACTAAAATCATGAAAAAAATCTTCTTACTTTTTGCTATTCCGTTCGCTATTCAAGCCCAAGTTGTCATAGAAGCTCCAGCGGGAAATGCTCCTGCTAAAATAGATAAATCAGGCAAAACGATAATTCCAAATGGGCGTATTATTACACCTCGTGGTGTACAGATTTCAACTGCTCCACATCCTTATGGTTTAGTTTTAAGTCCCGACGGAAACATCGCTATTACGGCCAATTCGGGTATTCGTCCATTTTCGATTTCTATCATCAAAAATATTCTTTCGGCAAATCCAGAAACGATTCAAGTTCCTGAAGGTGCAAAAAACAATGAAGGAATTTTGGAGGCTTGTTTCATGGGTTTAGCCATTAGCCCCGATAACCAAACAGTTTATGTTTCGGGTGGAGAATCGAATAAGATTTTTAAATACGATGTCAGTACGGGTAAGCCCAAAGGCTCTATCAATTGTGCGTTAAAAATTACTAATCAGAACTTTATGCACGGATACTTGGGCGATATGGCAATGACTAAAGACGGAAAAACGATTTATGTTGTTGACCAAATCGGCTTCCGAATTGCGGTAATTGATGTGGCTACCGAAAAAATCATTCAGAATATTCCAACGGGGCGTTATCCTTTCGGAATCACGCTCACTCCCGACGAAAAAAATGTAGTGGTGGCCAATGTGGGTGTTTTTGAATATAAAAAATTTACTGATTTAGACCCAAAAAATATCAAAGGAACGGCTCATAAATTTCCTTCTACAAAATACGGTTCAAAAGAGATGCTCGAAGGCGATGCCGCTAACGGTATTCCTGCTCTTGGCGACCCCAACGCTCCCGAATCTTTTTCTGTTTGGATTTATCCAACTCAAGCCTCTCAACCTTCGGCCAAAATCAAAACTGGTTTTCTCGTCGGACAAATGATTGAAGATTTTCCTGCGGTGGGTGGCAGCAGTCCAAACTCAGTCGTGGCAACCAACGACTACGTTTTTGTGAGCAATGGAAATAATGATTGTATATCGGTGATTGATATTAAGGCAGGAAAGCTCTTGAAAAACATTCCACTTTCGATTGATAAACGTCTCGGAAATTTACGTGGAATTATTCCTTTTGGTATAACGCTTTCACCCGACCAAAAACGCCTTTTTGTTGCCGAATCGGGCATCAATGCCGTGGCGGTGATTGATGTAGCGAGCCTTGAGGTAGTCGGACATATTCCAACGGGTTGGTTTCCTTCCAAACTAAAAGTGAGTAATAATGGCAAAAAACTCATCGTTGCCAATGCAAAAGGCTTCGGAAGTGGACCAAATGCTGGAAAAAACTTCAAAATGGGTGCTGAAGGTAGTTATATTGGTGGTTTGATGAAAGGTTTGGTTTTAGTGATTGATATTCCTACTGATGAGCAATTGAAGTCAGAAACGAAAGTTGTTATAGAAAATAACTTTAAGTTTATAGCTCCAAGAAAAGATAAAAATCCGATTCCAGCCACGAATAAAAAACCTTCAGATGAAATAAAATATATTGTATTTATCGCCAAAGAAAACCGAACGTATGATGAAGTTTTTGGCCAAAACAAAAATGGTGTTGGCGATTCGACATTAGCACGTTTTGGGAATGGTGTAAAAGTTATCAATCGAAAAGGGACAAAAACAATTCCTGATGCACGAGTAATGCCTAATCATGCCGCTTTGGCGAAACGTTTTGCGATGAGTGATAATTTTTTTTGTGATTCTGATGTTTCTGCCGACGGACACCGTTGGCTCGTAAATACCTATCCAAATGAATGGTGTGAAACTGAAACGGCTGCTTCCTATGGTGGAAAACTTTCACAACGAGATACATCCAACGCACCAGGAAATCTGGCAATTTATGGTTCGGCTGGCTCAATTTACCCTGAGGATTATAACGAAGGTGGCAGTATGTGGGAGCATCTCGAACGCAACAAAATCGACTTTTACAATTTTGGGTTTGGCGTAGAAATGGCAGGTGCTTTCAGCGATAGCACTATGAAATACATTGGTGAACTTTACACTGTAAATTATCCACTGCCTGCTCCACTCATTGATAAATCTTCAAAGACTTTTCCGACTTATAATATGGCGATTCCTGACCAGTTTAGAGCTGATTTGTTTATGAAAGAATTTAACGAACGTTGGTCGAAAGGGAATTTGCCTTCGGTTATTACGCTTATGTTACCCAACGACCACGGTACAGGTGAACGTCCGCACGCAGGTTTTCCATTTCAAGCGAGTTACATGGCCGATAATGATTTGGCGGTTGGTCGCACGATTGAATTTTTATCAAAAACACCTTACTGGAAAAATATGGCGGTTTTCATTACCGAAGATGACCCACAAGGTGGCGTTGACCATGTGGATGCTCACCGCAGCTTAATGATGGTTATTTCGCCCTACACTAAAAAGGATTATGTGAGCAAAGTACATTATAGTTTTGGTAGTATTTTCAAGACTTTTTGGCACATTCTGGGCATTCCTTACTTGAATCAATACGATGCAGGAGCAACTGATATGTCAGATATTTTCACTGATAAACCAGACTTTTTACCATATAATGCCGTGCAGTCTGACCTCAGAATTTTTGACCCTGCAAAAGCCTTGACTCCATTTGATGAAAAGTTCGACTGGAAGTTCTTTGTGAGTTCGGAAGAACTTGACCGCACCGAAACCATGCAAAAACGCCGTGATGATGATGATAAAGTAGAGAAATTGAAGGCCAAATCTAAGAAAATACAAAAGAAAAACTAATAAATGTTATCTGTCAAAAATGCAAAACGGCTTCCCGCAATAGAAGCCGTTTTGCATTTCTAAAACTTTAAGATTGAATTAGAAACTATATCTTAAACCAAATTGCATTCTCCAACGAGAAAGAATATCGAAACGATTCTGAATGGCTGATTTCTGAGTAATATCAAATGTATAAGTTGGTGTACCGTTTGCTACCGAAACCGCAATTGGTTGTGCTAAACCTGTTTCACCCGCCCACTGACGAACACCCC
Source organism: Emticicia aquatilis (assembly GCF_014644295.1). GTDB lineage: Bacteria > Bacteroidota > Bacteroidia > Cytophagales > Spirosomataceae > Emticicia > Emticicia aquatilis. Next base: position 38,388 of record NZ_BMKK01000015.1, on the reverse strand, counting down.
AGTTTTTGCTCAAAAGATTTCCAACGTTCAGTACATCAGCACTTAATTGAATCACATTTTTATTTTTCAATTTAAAATCCTGCAAGATTCGTAAATCCCAGTTTGAATACCAAGGAGCTAAACTGGCATATTTTTCAGCAATGTGTCCACGGTGATTACTTAAGTATGAATCATTCGCAATGTAGTTTTTCAAAGCAGCTTTTTGAGCAGCTTGTGCGGCAGCATCTCCACTAAATTTCATACTTTCGATTTGAGTATCAGTGGGAATAAATAATAAGTCATTTAGTCCTGAGCCATCATTATTTAAATCCCCTGCATAAGTATAGCTGTAACGATTTCCACGCACGTATTCACCAAACAATGAAATGGTAGTAGCCATATTTCCGTAAGTAAATTTACGAGAACCAACGGCCATCACACGGTGACGATTTCCGTAAAGCGATGGAGCTAAAATAGCCGTGTTAGTGTGCATTGGATTGGCAGGGTTACGGTCATAAGCATCAGAAGAAATTTCAGCATCAATCGAAGCCGCATCACGTGAGTCTAAGAAGTTGTAAGCAAATTTTACATACATTCCGTTCGAGAAAGTTCTTTCAGCTTGCAAAGAAGCATTGAACGACTGCCCCACTTTCGTATTTCCAAAAACATACGCATTGGTTGCTCCACCAAAAACCGTTGCACGGTCGGTTGCTTGGTAATACGGACGAGTATCTGCTCCAACTAATCGACCTGTTGGGAGTTTCAAACCGTAGTTTCGCACAATTGTTGCCTTAATGTCTTTCGTGTAAATAACGTCAGCTGAAAAGACCCAACCACTTTTTGTTTGATAGTCGTATCCTAAATTTGTTCGCCAAACTTGTGGAAATTTAAAATTAGGGTCAGTAACACAATAGAAAAAGAAATTTGGATTTGCTACTTGATTTCCAATCCAAACAAACGGGAAACGACCTGTAAATAAGCCGCTTCCACCACGTAATTGTTGCGTTTTATCTCCTTTTACATCATAATTAAATCCTACACGTGGTGAAACCAATGGTGTTTGTTTTGGCAATACAGTATGGTCAAATTTCGTTGCTTTTCCCGCTTCATCGTAATACTGAATTGTTGGGTCATAACAACAATTTCTTGAAGGGTCGATATTCTCTTTTATTTTCTCGGCTGTATTAAAGTACAGTGGCATATCAATTCTCACGCCATAACTTAAGTTAAGTTTGTTATTTACAGCAAACTCATCTTGTGCATAAAGTGCAAATTGCCCTAAATTTGTTTCAGCCAAAGCCCAAGAGTTTTTATTGAAAGCGTCTTTAGCGGCTGTAACTTCGGCAGCAAAATCTTTTGATTTAATCAGGGTTGACACATCTGCAATCGGCACATCAGGGAAAAATACTCTTGAACCGTATCCAGTAAGATTGAATGAATTTTTGAAGCCAAATTTTTCAAGACTTGTTCCAAAGGTAAGTGTATGTTTTCCAGCGAAAATATTTAGATTTTCCGTGATTTGCAGAACTGTCTGTCCTAACTTATTATTAATTGAAAAAGGTTCATGGCCCGCTACAATGTATCTAACGCCATCTTTACCAATATTCAAAACTGGAAAAGGCGAAGAAAATGGGTCACGGGTATCATCAAAAGCAGTATATCCTACTTGTAGTTTATTGGCCGCTTTATTACCAGAACGAGATTTTAATTCAACGGTTCCTCCCGAAATCTTATTATTGATTCGATAACCTGAATTTCTGAATTGTAACGTCAAGAAATCTGGTCCACGACGGCCAATAGCAGATGGATTAGCTGGCTTTTCTTTAAAGGCATCCAAATATGTATAAGTGAACGAAAGGTTATGGTTTTGGTTGATATTCCAGTCAATCTTTGCAATAGCTTTTTGGTTTTGAGTCTTTAATGAAAAGTTTTCATAAGGCCCAGTTTCATATCCATAAGTATCTTTCAAAAGTTTTGAAACTAAATCAAGGTCAGAGGCCAATACTCGAGAAACATCAGAGCCTGTTCGTCCTGGTGCAGCAGGACGAAACGGAGAACCAATATCAGAACGACGGTCGAATTCGGCATTTACAAAGAAAAATAATTTGTTTTTGATGATTGGACCACCTAAACTAAAACCAAATTGATTTTGACTTAAATCTAATTTGGGTAGTGTAACATCTTTAATTTTTGTGCCTACCAAGTTTTGATTACGAGTGAAACCAAATACGGTTCCTTTAAATTCATTGGTGCCTGATTTCGTAACAGCATTAACTGAAGCTCCAGTAAAACCAGCTTGTGTGACGTCATAAGGAGCAACTTGAACACTTATTTGCTCAATGGCATCTAATGAAACAGGTTGAGCATCGGTTTGTCCGCCAGGCGTAGAAGCATCAAGTCCAAATGGATTATTAAAAATTGCTCCATCTAACGAGTAGTTATTGAATTGGTCATTGCGTCCAGCAAACGAGCCGCCCTCAGCCGCCATTGGATTTAAACGTGTATAGTCGGCAGTAGAACGTGAAATAGTTGGCAAGGCACGTAATTTATCATTCCCGATGGTTGTTGAAGCACCCGTTCGGCTTGAATTAATTATATCACTTGCTTTCACAACCACTTCGCTGAGTGCAGTTGTGGCGTCTTCCATCACGAAGTTTTGATTGAATTTCTGGCCCAATTGAAGGAAAACATTTTCAGCCTTTTCGTTCTTATATCCAATCGAAGTTACTTCAATTGTGTAGGGGCCACCAACACGCATATTTGGAATCGAAAAACGACCATCCGCTCTGGTAGTTGTAGTGTATTTCGAGCCAGAAGGTATATGAACTGCCATGACAGTAGCACCAGGTAAAACCTCATTTTTATTATCGCTGACTAAGCCAGCCATAGATGAGGTTGTAACTTGAGCCAATAGTGTTAATTGGGTTAAGCAAGAAAGCATCAACCCCAAAAGTAGATTTTTTAGCATAAATAATTGGTAGTTTAGTTTAAGAATGAAGTATCTTTTAACAATCAAAATTAAAAAGTTCTTAAAAAGAACACTATTGTTTACAAAAACTTAACATTAAATTAATATTGAAAAAGCATAACAAATATCAATAAAACTCCTTGTTATCTAAGAGTTAATTTAATGACAATCAATCATTAAATCTAAAATAACAATTGTAGCACAATTTTGTATTTATGTTAAATTTATGCGTTAAATAATCTTTTACTTTTTCATCTCTCTACTTTTGCGACATCATTAGCAATACACATCATGTTCCGCAAATACATTCTCTTATTGTTGAGCTTTTTATTATCTTTTAATGTCTTTTCTGCTTCGTTCAAAGGTCAAATTAAAGATGCTAAAACTGGCGAACCGTTAATTGGAGCAACTGTTTTACTTAAAAATACTAAGTTTGGTACTGCAGCTGGTTTAGATGGGTCATTTCAAATAAAAAATATTCCTTCTGGTGAATATGAAGCCCAAATAAGCTGTATATCCTATAAAACATCAACAATAAAAGTTACGATTAAAAATGAAGATGCGGTTGTCAATATTGCGTTGGTAGAAAATGCTCAACAAACACTGAATGAAATAGTTATAACCGCATCTGCTGATAAATCTACTGAGAATATTGCTCGCCAACTCGAACGAAATTCCAATCAATTGATGAATATTGTTTCGGGAAAAGCCATTGAAATCTCGCCAGATTTAACAGTCGCTAACCTTATTCAGCGAGTTTCAGGTGTTTCTATTGAGCGAAATAGTAATGGCGACGGTCAATATGCCATTTTGAGAGGAATGGATAAGCGTTATAATTATACTTTGGTCAATGGTATTAAAATCCCGAGTCCTGATAACAAATACCGTTATGTTCCTTTAGATATTTTTCCTTCGGAATTATTAGGACGTTTGGAGATTACTAAAACCCTAACTCCCGATATGGAAGGCGATGCTGTTGGTGGCGTGGTAAATATGGTTATGAAAGATGCTCCTAATCAATTAGAAATAAGAGCAAATATCGCAAGTGGTTATAACGAGTTATTTCTTAATAAAGGTTTTTCGAGTTTTGATAGAAGTCAAATTAATAGCCTTTCTCCTTATGAATTAAATGGAAAAGATTATAGTGCTACGGTGAGTGATTTTCCTAAATCAACTGCCAGTGTGCAAACCAAAACGCCTTTGCCCAATTTGGTTGGTGGTTTTTCTATCGGTAATCGTTTCTTACAAAATAAATTGGGAGTTATTGTCGCAGCAAGTTATCAAAATACTTATCGAGGTAGTAATAGTACATTTTTCTCTTCGACGGTCTATGATACCGAACGCACTTCTCGCATTACAGGTCTTGCCGAACGACAATTTTCTGACCAACAAAAACGATTAGGACTTCATGCAAAAGTTGACTTTCGACTAAGCAAAAAGAGTAAAATACAATGGTACAATGCCTACATGAATCTCACCAATGAACAATTGAGAGAAACAAAAAATACTGAACTTTCGATTGGTGGATACGACCCAGTAAAAGGAAATGCAGGTTTAAGTTTTTCTACAAGGTCGAGACTTACACAACAACAAATCTTGAATAGTACACTACAAGGAAATCATTTTCTACTTGAAAAATTGAAACTTAATTGGTCAGCAGTGTATTCATTCGCCACTAATATCATTCCTGACAATACCACAGTAAGTGTCTTAGGAAAAAGAGAAAATTTTATAGAAACCAAAACTTATGCTTCGCAATCTGCTCGCCGTTGGGAGCATAATTCTGACCAAGATTATGCGGCCTACTTAAATCTTGCTTATACGACACTTTTTAGTGGAAATTCATTAGAAATGAGTGTAGGCGGACTTTATAGAGATAAAATCAGAGATAATTTCTACAATAATTATCAGTTTCAACCCTCAAATGCTTTTACACTCTACGGAAAAGATTTTGTGAGTAATGCTGACATCAATTATACACTCAGTAACCCTCGTGGTTCGGCAGCTTCTGCTCTTACTTATAAGGCTACCGAACAAGTATCTGCTGAATATGTGATGGCGAAATTACAATTGAAAAAATTACAAGCCATTGGCGGTTTACGAGCAGAACAGACAAATCAAGGGTATGAAATGTTGTTTCCTTTGGGTGAATTAAGACCTTCTGGTAATCAAACTTATAATGATTTTTTGCCAAGTATCAGCTTAAAATATGAGTTAAAACCAACACAGTTTTTACGTACTTCTTATTTTCGTTCGATTAATCGACCAGGTTTTTTTGAAATTGTACCAGGAAAAGTCGTCAATGAAGAATACCAAGAGCGTGGTAATCCTGACTTGAAAAGAGCAATTGCTGATAATTTTGATATTCGATATGAAGTTTTCCCTAATCCTTCAGACCAAGTAATGTTTGGCTTGTTTTACAAACATATCAAAGACCCCATAGAATACGCTTTGAATGTAGATGCTACTCGTGGACAAGATGTATTTTATTCTCCTGGCAATTATGGAAATGCGACTAACTATGGTTTAGAGTTTAATTTTATTAAGTATTTTCAAAAATTTGGCATTAAAGCCAACTACACCTATACAAGTTCTTCTATTACAACTCAAAAGATTATCCGTGAGAGAGATGCTAATGGTAATCTTTTCTCAAAAAACGTTGAACAAACCAGACCACTATATGGTCAATCTGCTCATGTAGGTAATTTAACAATGCTTTTCAAGGATACAAAAAATGCTTGGGATGCTCAATTAGCTGCCTCCTACACAGGTGAACGAATCAATACGGTTTCACAATTTTTGGATAATGACCTTTGGCAAGAGGCCTTTATTCAAATGGATGCTTCTATTGAAAAAGGTTTCGAAGGGAAATGGGTAATTTTTGCAAAAGCTAATAACTTACTTGATACACCTTTGCGAGTAATAATCAAAAATACGAACCCAATAAATCAAGATATATATCTTGATACAAAGAGTGGCAATCGTACACTTATTCGCCAAGATTATTATAAAAGGTCGTTTATTGTTGGTGTTCGTTTCAAAATGTAAAATAATTTTAATTAATAACTCCTTAGAAAAAAATGAAAAATGTGCTGCTCTTGTCAATATTCGCTGTAATTTTCGTTGTAGCGTGTACAAAAAATGATACTTCTGATGTAACACCAGTAGTAAAACCAGATGAGTTAAGTGTATCGGGGGAAGTGTCGGGTACTTGGAAAAAAAGCTCAATCATTACTGTAAAAGGTGATATTATTATTCCCACAGGAAAAACCTTGACAATTGAAGAAGGTGTTAGTATCGTGATGGATACGACCAGCAAACCCGAATTAATTGTGAATGGAAATTTGTATGCTATTGGTACAACCGCCAATCCAATTAAATTCTCAGTTCCCGAAGGAGCAAAATTAGTAAAAAATAAATTTGGACAACTTTGGGGAGGCATTTTAGCTGCCAAAACTTGTACAGAATTAGTGCTTGATAATGTAATTCTCGAATATGGTGGTGCAGTAACAACAGAAGCCTCAACCTCAGTAAAATTAGGTTTATACAAAGCTGTAAGTGGAGAGTTCGACCCAGCATTGTGGTTTTCAAATACTGCGGGAAAATTAGTAGTAAGAAATTCAACAATACGGAACTGGCGTGATGATGCAACATACATTGAAGGTGGTAGTGTTATTTTTGCCAATAATACGTTTTATACAACTGGCTTGAGTGGTGGTGAAGGTATCAATATCAAATCGGGGGTCATTGCCGATGTTGCTTTTAACCTTATTTATAGCACCAATACCAATGCTTTGAAGCTTTCGAGTACAGGTGGACGTACGCCTCAGGCTTATGTTGTTGCTTATAACAATACAATTTTGAATACTGGTTGGAGAAGACCAACCGTAAAAGGTGGTTCAATTTGGTTAGAACAAAGTGTTCAAGCCGATTTGTATAATAATTTAATGGCAAATTGTCGTTTTGGCATCAAAAGAGATGTGAAGCTTCCAGAAGACAAACGCTCGATAGTAAGCAACAACTATTATTATGGTTTTTCACAAGATGCCGTCACGCAATTTCAACCATCAACAGAGATTCTTGCGGGCAAAAATGATGTTATAGGTACAAAAGCTGATGAAAATGACCCTAAATTTGTGAATTATCCAACAAACACAGATAAGATGAACTCAGATTTTAATACTGCTTGGGATTTTCATTTATCTGCTGGTTCACCTGCTTTGGGTAAAGGTATCACTACTTTTACAAGAAATTTTAAAGATGGTATTACCATCAACGGTATAGTTTATAAATCACCAGAACCCGCAACGTATGCAGGTGCTTTTGGAACAAAATAAATCACTTCTAAACCCTAAAATTAGTAATAAAACCACTTGAAAATAGTGGTTTTTTGCTAAATACAAGATTCTGTTTTTATGACTATGAAGTTACTCTCTTTTACAATCATTATTTTATTTTCGTTTGAGCATTCTTTTGGTCAAAGTGAAGTTATATCACCAATCTTTATCACCGATAGTGTAAATAAAGATTCCGACGACCCAGCCGTTTGGATTAATAAAAAAGACCCAAGTAAAAGTTTAATTATTGGCACCGACAAAGACCTTGATGGAGCTTTGTATGTATTTGATTTAGAAGGAAAAGTACAAACCGAAAAGGTAGTTCGAGGCTTAAAAAGACCTAACAACGTTGATATAGAATATGGCTTAAAACTCAAAGGTATTGCAACTGATATTGCCGTAACTACTGAAAGATTTACCCATAAACTTCGTATTTTTTCTTTACCCGACATGAAACCGATTGACAACGGCGGCATTGAAGTTTTTGAAAATGAAACAGGTGCGGGTTTCCGTGATTTGATGGGAATTGCTTTGTATAAAAACAAAAAAGGGGAGCTTTATGCTATTGTCGGTCGAAAAACTGGCCCAACGACGGGCGAATATCTTTGGCAGTATCGCTTGCAAGATGATGGCACTGGGAATGTAAAAGCTACATTAGTAAGAAAATTTGGTCTTTACAGCGGAAAAAAAGAAATAGAATCTATTGCCGTTGATGATGAATTAGGCTATGTCTATTATTCTGATGAAGGTATTGGCGTAAGAAAATATTATGCCGAACCAAGCAAAGGAAACGAACAATTGGCACTTTTTGCTACCACAGGTTTTACAGAAGACCACGAAGGCATTTCAATTTACAAATTATCAAAAACTAAAGGTTATATTCTCGTTTCTGACCAAGGAGCTGACAAATTTCATGTTTTCACAAGAGAAGGCACCACGCAAAATCCCAATGAACACCAACTTTTGAAAGTTGTGAAAGTAAAAGCTCATCAAAGTGATGGCTCAGAAACGGTTGCTTTACCTTTTAATAAGACTTTCCGAAAAGGCTTGTTTATTGCCATGAGCGACGACCGAACTTTTCATTTATACCGTTGGGAAGACATTGCAGGAAAGGAATTGAAAAGTATTTCGGGGAAATAGTTCAAAATATTAATCATTTTACTAAATGATTACTTAATTATTAATAAACTGTTATTATATTTTTATGAAATTTATTATTCTGTTAAGTTCTTAATTGTAAGCAATTTACCCACATCCATCTTACTACTTTTGCGGCATTACTAACTATTATACTATGAGTCGCAAATATATTTTTCTCTTATTACTGAGTTTTCTACTTTCTTTCAATGCTTTTTCGGCTTCGTTCAAAGGTAAAATCAAAGATGCTAAAACCAATGAACCATTAGTTGGAGCGACGATTTTGCTTAAAAATACCAAGATGGGTTCGATAGCAGCTTTGGATGGTAGTTTTGAAATAAAAAACTTAGCCGTTGGTAGCTACGAAGTTGTGATTCAGTACATTGGTTATGAACCAAAATCTGCAAAAATTGAGGTAAAAACAGCCACTCAAATATTACTGTCTGATTTTTTATTGAATGAGCAAGTTAGCCAATTAGCTGAAACAATCGTTTCTGCAAAAGCCAACGGCGAGAATGACGAATATGCCCGCAAAACCGAACAAAAATCAGACAATGTGTTAAATGTTATCAGTGCTAAAACGATACAGTTATTGCCTGATATTACGGTAGGAAATATTTTGCAGCGGGTATCAGGTGTTTCTGTAGTGAGAAATAGTACGGGTGATGGACAGTATGCAGTCATCAGGGGAATGGACAAACGCTATAATTATACATCCATCAACGGAGTTAAAATTCCAAGTCCTGATAACAAAAATCGGTATGTTCCAATGGATATTTTTCCAGCTGATTTACTGGAGAGACTCGAAGTTGTGAAGGCTCTAACTCCTAATATGGAAGGTGATGCCATTGGTGGGGCTATGAATATGGTTATGAAGAGTGTCCCTGACTATTTGATTTTATCGGCAACGGCCACAACAGGATATAGTCAATTGTTTAGTAATCAGCCTTTTGCAGGATTTCGTACAAAAGATATTCAATTCAAATCCCCATCTGAAATACACGGTAATTTGTATGCTGCTAAAACAACTGATTTTTCGATTAAAAATTTACAATATAAAAATGTTGCCCTTCCGATTAATAGCTTGTTGAGTTTGTCAGTAGGAAACCGAATATTCAATCACAAACTTGGATTTTTGTTAGGAGGAAGTTATCAGCATACCTACCGAGGAAGTAATTCTTCTTTCTTCAATTTGAATGGTCAGCCGAGCCCAGACCCACTTCCTAATTCTCCCTTAATTGAATCTGTTCAGAAACGTATATATTCAAACGAACAAGCAAGATTGGGGCTTAATCTTAAATTAGACTATGCCTTTAATAGTCGAAATAGAATTAGTCTTTATAATTTATTTATGCAATTAGATGATTGGCAGCATCGACATGTTTTAAGTAATCAATTAACTTTGTTTGGTGATGTAGGTAATAATGACCGTTCTGTTTTTCGTCGCCAAAATATTTACAACTCAACTTTACAAGGCGAGCATACACTTGCAAAAAAACTGAAATTTAATTGGTCGACAGTCTATTCTTTAGCTAAAAGTCAAACCCCTGACTGGACTGACCAATCCGTTACATCAAGAACCTCACAAGGGCTTGATGGGAAACCCATCGAATCTGCTCGGTATATAGATAATGTTAGCCATATCTGGACTCATAATGAAGACCGAGATTTAACGGGCTATATTCACCTGATATATAGTTATTCACCAACAATCGAATTCTCGTCGGGTGGAATGTATCGAGATAAAGATAGAAGTAACTTTTACAATAATTATTCATTAGCCACTGTCTTACCTGGAGGTGAACGACAAATATTTACGAGTATCGAGCAAACAAAATTTACCTTTAGACCAGAGTCTTTTGCTTATGCTGATAGTACGAATGCCAATAATTATACAGCGAAGGAGAAGATAGGTGCGGGTTATTTGCAAGCTAAGGTCAACATATCAGATTGGCAAATTTTGGGTGGAGTTAGGGTGGAAACTACCAACCAATCTTATGTTTCACAATTACCCGTGACTGCTACTGGTAAGACAGGAAAAATTAGCTACATGGATATTTTGCCAAGTCTGCACATCAAATATAAACTATCTGAGCGTGAAAATGTACGTATTTCTTACTTTAAAGGCATTACTCGTCCTGGGTATTTCGAGATTGTTCCTGCAACATTTCCTGGTGAATATTTCAATGAATCGGGAAATTACAAATTGAAACACACACAGGCCGACAATATTGATTTGAGGTATGAATTCTTTCCTCGTGGAAATGAACAACTATTATTAGGAGCGTTTTTAAAAAATATCAAAAATCCTATAGAGTTTGGCTTTTCGGAGTTTGGAAATTCCAACTTTGTCTATACCCCACTTAATTTTGGTACAGCCAAAAATTATGGAGCTGAAATAGTTTTTACTAAATATTTGAAAAATTGGGGAGTTTCGGGTAACTATACCTACACCCATTCAAGAATCACCACAACCAAGCGAATTTATGGCCGTGATACTAACGGTAGTATTGTCAACTCGTTGGGTACTCAAACACGACCACTCCAAGGGCAATCTGACCATATTGGTAATTTATCACTGATTTATAAAAATTCGCAAATAGGTTTAGATGCTCAGCTTTCATGGGTCTATACAGGAAAAAGAATCAATATTGTTTCGCCATATAAGGACTTAGATTATTGGCAAAGGGGAACATCACAAGTAGATTTTTCTACTGAAAAGAAGTTTGGGAAAACACACTTCTCGGCTTTTGCCAAACTAACCAACCTTCTCAATAATCCAATAATCGTTGAAGTGCTGAAACCTAATACCAATCAAAACCTTCCAGACCAAACTCGTACTGACCGAATTTTGGTTCAAAAAGATATACTTCAACAAAGTTATTCATTCGGAATCCGATATAAACATTAATACCTAAACCCTATAATTCCTCCCTCTCTAAAATGGAGAGGGGGAATACCAAAAAATTTTTTACACGCATCAAAATAATTCAAATACTCAATGAAAATCAAGTTTAAGTTAAATCTATGGGCCACAATAGTAGTTGCTGGTCTTGCTTCAATGCTTGTTGCATGTGATACATCAACTGAAGAAGTGGTTGTTTCTGCTCCTTTATTCAAGGTCGGACAAGCAGTTAGTACTAAAACACCTCTTTCAGGTTCGATTAAGGGTACACTTTTAAGTGACTCTACCTATAAAGTTGGTGGCGATGTTTTTATCAACGAAGGAGATACTTTAGTGATTCAGCCAGGGGCAAAAATTCATTTTCCAGGCGACAAACCATATTGCTTTGTTGTAAAAGGCTCATTATTATCTCTTGGTACTGAGGCAAAGCCTGTTTATTTTACCGTACCAAGCGTAGCAAAAACAGATATATTAGGAGCTGACCCAACTACTGACCCAGCATATAAAGGCTTTTGGGGAGGTATTTATGGAGAAACTACCTTCAAAAATATCATAATCAAATGGACTCACCTTGAATTTGGTGGCGGGAAGCTGGGTACATCTCCTGTTTCTTACATGGCCAATGGGGCAACTTCTTACGTGCTTTCTACTAAAAATCCTGATGGAATTCTTGTATTAGAAGACTCTTGGATGTACGGTTGTATTGATGACCCGTTCCGCCCATTTGGTTGCAAGTTTAATGTTATGCGAAATACCTTTGAAAAAGGTGGCTTTACGGGCGGAGAGTCGATGAATATCAAGTCAGGAAATGTTGGTATTTTTGCCTATAATTTAATTGTCGGTTCTGCTACCAATGGTCCCAAGGCATCCAATAATGGTGGCGTAAATCCACAGACTAATGTTCAGTTTTATAACAATACAATAATTGCTTCAGGATTTCGCCGTTCATCGGCGGGTCGTGGCGGTTCAATTAACTTTGAAGAAGGTTCGAGAGGTGTTTACTATAACAACTTAATGGTGAATTGTAAATATGGTCCACGTATTGTTGGTGCGACAGCCAACTACAATGGTAATGCTTTGGTAGTTGCAGATACTGCTAATATCAAAGGCGGATATAATTATTGCTACGTTGATTCATTGAAAATAGCTAATGAAATTTATCCAACAGGCTTTGCCACCAAACCAAGTGTGAATGACATTCCAGCCCCAAATTCATTCTTGCCAGCTACTTATAAGCCTGGTGCTGTATATGATGGTTCGGCAATCGTCGGAAAAAATAATCCAATGTTTGTAAATTTCCCATTACCGCAAACAACGAAAAAAATGGGAGATGTGAGTTTTGTTGGTAGTTTCAATTTTAGATTACAGGCAACTTCTCCTGCAATTGGAAAAGGTTATACAGGATTTACCCCATTAAATGTTGTGCCTGTAAGTGCAACTTTTGGTTCATCTGCAATCACTCCTCCAAACAAAGATATTGGTGCATATCCATCTGATGGAACTGGTAACAAGCATTAATCGAAAAAATACATCCAATAGTCGGGCATTTGTCCGACTATTTTTATAAAACTTTAATTGTATGAAGCTCTTACCAATTATACTTTTTTTCCTGTTAGTTGCGAATATAGTACCCATTCAAGCACAAAAAAACGCTAAAATTTTCGTTGTAGAACCATATTTACAAATTGGTTATAATCCTTCTCCCGAATCATTGCAAGTGCTTTGGCATACAAATAATTCAGAGGCAAATTGGTCCGTTGAAGTAAAAGTGGACGAAAATGCGTCTTGGATAAAAATGCCACAACCATTATTCACAAAAGTAGCTGTTGCTAATACACCACCTCATTATGTTTTTCATGCGTCAATGAATGGTCTTAAAGCTGGACACAGTTTTGAATACAAGGTTTTAAAAGATGGAAATGAAGTATTTATTTCGTCCGCTAAAGCCCCTGTTTCTGCATCAAAACCCTATAGATTTGTTGCTTTTGGAGATATTGGAGCTGAAACAGCACAACAAAAGATGCTGGCTGTTCAAGCCTACAAAGCTAATCCTGATTTTGTAGTAGTTCCTGGGGATATTGTTTATGATAGAGGTTTAATTTCGGAATACCGAAAAAAGTTTTTTCCAATTTATAATTCCGATGTGTTAGATACAACTGGTTCGCCCTTGATGAGAAAAGTTCCGATGATTACAGCTCCAGGAAACCATGACATCGAAACTCGTGATTTGAATAAATATCCAGATGCGTTGGCATATTATTATTACTGGCAGAACCCTCTTAACGGAATGCAAGGAGTTGAAGGTGGTGCTATTATTCCTAATCTGACAGCATCGACCGAAAACAGAGAAGCATTTATGCAAGCTGGAGGCTCTACCTATTTCAAAATGGCCAATTATTCATTTAACTATGGAAACGCACATTGGTTAATCATTGATTCAAATAATTATGTCGATTATACTGACAAACCATTTGTTAGTTGGATTGAAAATGATTTAAACAATGCTAATGATGTTACTTGGAAGTTTGTAATGTTTCATCATCCTGGATTTAATTCTTCGATTGAACACTATGAACAACAACAAACTCGCTTACTTGCTCCGATTTTTGAGAAAGCTGGTGTAGATATAGTTATTAATGGACACGTGCATAATTATCAACGTTCATTTCCATTGAAATTTATTCCAGATGGAAAGGGAGTTCAGTTAGTTGGTGGTATGGGAAATAAATTCTCGAAAGGCAGAATTGTCAATGGAAGTTGGAAATTAGATAAGAAATTTAATGGTAAAACAATTACAAAACCGAACGGAATAATTTATTTGATTACGGGTGCAGGTGGTAATGATTTATACAATCCCGAACAAGAAACGGATAAAGATTCGTGGCAGGGATTTACCTCTAAATTTATCTCGACTAAACACTCATTGACAATTGCCGATGTGAATGGACCTACTATTGTTTTCAAGCAAATAGATAAAAACGGCAAACTAATAGATACATTTAAAGTAACTAAATGAAATTAGATATTAGAAATTTACATCGAGACTTAGGATATTTATATATTGGTTTAATTATAGCGTTATCAATCTCTGGTATTTTACAAAACCATAGAGATTATTGGAAACCTGAGAAATATACGGTCGATACAAAGCACGTTTCTGTACTGTTACCGCAAGATGAAAAAGAACTAACGGACGATTTTGCAAAAAAGCTTAGGGAATCGTTTGGGCGTCAAAGATAAGTTTAGACGTTCAATGGTTAAAAAAGGCGAATTGAAAGTGTCTTATGAAAAAAATGGGGTCGAAATTAATATTAAATCAGGCAAGGGTGAAATCGTTACTTATCGTAATACACCTTTGATAAGTCAAATGCACTTGTTGCATAAAAGTACCTCCAATTGGTGGATTTATTATTCTGATATTTTCGGAATTTCACTGCTTGAGATTGCTGTCACAGGTATATTCATGATTAAAAAAGCAAATTTAGTTTTAAGGAGAGAGGATGGAAGTTGGCAATTGCTGGAATGATATTTCCGTTGATTTTTTTACTGTTTTTATCATAATCGTTTTAATATGAAGTACTGTAGAACCTTACAAATGACAATTTTTGCAAGTCTAATGCTCAGTTGTAATAAAAAGTCAGAAATTCAAGCAAATAATTGTAATGCTGATGTTAGTAGGGAAATTAGTTTTAATAAAGAAATCATGCCACTGATTTCAAGAAATTGTCTTCAATGCCACGATTCAAAAAATCATTATGATGGACTTGTTTTTGAAAAGTATGAACAAATTGCCTCAAGTGCAAAAAGTGGTGAATTGTATGATTCGGTAATTTCGATTAATGGATACGCTCCGAAGATGCCTAAAGGTGGGAAGCTTACGGATTGTGAAACCAACCTTATAAAATTTTGGATTCAACAGGGAGTGAAAAATAATTAATTGACCATAAAACGAAGTTTAAGTCGTTTAAGGTCATAACAAAAGTGACAACAGAAAGTGTTAAATTAACGTGTCGTTCATTTCTTTAAGAACTCCCTTATCCAATAACCTGACTTTTTGATGGTGCGTTTTTGAGTAGCAAAATCATTGTAAACAATCCCAAAACGTGGTTTAAAACCATCGGCCCACTCGAAATTGTCCACTAATGTCCATATAAAATACCCTTTAAGATTTATACCTCTTTTAATTGCTTTTCGACAGATTTTAAATGTTTTCTTAAAGTATCGAATTCTATTTTTGTCATTGACTATCCCATCAGTTATACTCTCATCAAAACATACCCCTGATTCTGAAATATAGATTTCTTTGATTCCATCGTATTGATTAAATTTTTTCAACATTTTCATTAATCCTTTGGGATAAATTTCCATGCCCATATTGTTTATCTTAACATTACGCTCCTTGGCTGGTATTTGGTTAGCAAATAAGATGGGTGGTAAAAGGCTGTATTGTGCTACAATTCGGAAATAGTACTGAATACCAATAAAATCAAAATCGAACTTCATTTTTTCCTCATCACCAGGGCGAAAATATTTTTCTATTCTTTTTAATCCAGGAATTACATCTGTTGGATAACCCAAACCCAATGCAGGCTCTATGAAAAAGCGATTTAGAAGTGCATCTAAGCGTTTTGCAGCCTTGACATGTCTTCTCCAAATATTTTTTGGTTTGACTACCGAGCAGGAAAAAGTAGTGCCTATTTGTCCATTTGGAATATTTTTTCGGAGAATTCTTCCACCCTCTGCTTGACACAATGTAGCATGATGGGCAGCGGAAAGGAAATTTGAGAGACCTGTTTTCCCTGGAGCATGTATGCCCATAAAATAACCCAGTCCGACAAAGCTCATAGGTTCGTTAAGAACAAACCATTTTTTTACTTTTGAGCCAAATTCTTTAGAACAAAACTCAGCATAATGACCAAACCAATTGAGTATTTCTCTGTTGGTCCATCCACCTAAATTTTGTAATGTTTGTGGCAAATCCCAGTGGTATAATGTTATCCAAGGCTCTATGTCATTATCAAGGCAGCAATCTATTATTTTATGGTAAAAATCTACTCCACTTTGATTAGGCACACCTATACCTTCAGGAAAAATCCTGGACCAAGAAATAGAGAACCTAAAAGAGCCGAGATTCAACTCTTTGATGAGTTTTATATCTTTTTCGTATTTGTGGTAAAAATCGGTGGCTTTGTTACCGTTGCCATTTCGGAATTTGCTCGAATTGGTGAAAGTATCCCAGATAGAATCTTTTTTACCACCCAAGTGGCGTCCACCTTCAGTTTGGTAAGCTGATGTAGCAACTCCCCAAATAAACTTTTTGGGAAAATGTTTAGCCTTTATATTGCCAAAATCCATTTTGTTAGATTGTGATGATAAGAATGTGTAAAGTTACAACCTTAATTTTTCCTTCAGCAACAGGCAATATTTTCCAAATGTTAAGTTTTTATGAATAAATTAGTTTGAGAATTTGTCAAAAAGTATCGGTACAATTAAACATTCAGGGGCAATCTTTCATTACCACCAATCAACTAATTGGATACCAGTATTTTACTCAAATATAAACGATTGTCGATAATAACTTTTTCCTAACAAATTATCAGTATTTACAGAAACTAAAGCATTACTGTTATCCTTTTAGGCTATGAGTACTTTTCTTTGAACATTCTTTTTACTTTCAATCCCAAAGCAATCCCCTCTTTTGCTTCATGTCCATAATATTTATTAGCTATTTCCAAAAGAGATAACCTTGTTTCTAAATTCATTTTAGTGTTGTACAATTCCCAAAGCTGCATATAGGTCAGCTTTTCTAAATCAATGTAAGTTTCCCATACATAGTTAAAGTCACCTATTTGAAGCATTTCTTTTATTTGTTCATTTGTGTAGTTATAAAATAGAAGGTCTAATGCTTTAATTCCCTCCAGTTGGTTTTGAAAATTATCCATGTTTTGTGAGATTAATTCTGATATATTACTTTTTATTTTTCTTTTTTAAATGTGTAGGTTGCTCTTTAGGGAAAACATTTAGAGCAAACTCCACATCTTTTAATTTAACATTTAGGTGTCCAGACTCCACAAAAATTCCGTTACCCCCATCCCAACAACCATTTACTTTTAGCTGATGATTCATGCCACCTAAATCATTAATTAATAAGTAGAACTCTAAAAATTCTTTAACTTCTTCAAGATTATATGCTTTCCAGCTTTGTGAATATTGACATATTAAATACATTTTTTGTCGGTTTATGATACTGAAGTATCTTTTATTTAACATTTTTCGCAATTGCATCTGCAATTTTTTGAATACCTTCTTTATCCAATAAATCTAATCCCACAATATGTATGAAACGGTTAGTCGCCTCCATGACTACATTTTTATCACCAAACATGGCAGAAAGTGGATAGCCAGCAATATTGATAATTATTGGTTGATTTTCTTCAATTGCTGGTTTTAATATCTCCATTGTCAGGGGAATGCTAAGTTTGTAATCATCTTTGTTAAAAAACTTGATTAGCCACTCATACAATTCTTCAACAGAATTATGAGAAACTGGGCTGATTAAAGTATCAGGTAAATCATCTTTTATGAGTCCAACAATATATGTCATTTAAATAGTTTTATGAGAATTTAATTCCCCGAAATCAAGGAAGTTAGTTTATTAATCTTGTCGTTTTGTGATGCTAAATAATACTTTGCCCACCATTAATTTTTCAATTAACGAATCCTCAATTTCATGTGGATTGAAGCCTGGTGCTAATTGATTAAACGTTACACTGCCTAATTCTTTCCTTAAAGAATCTTGTAACATTTCCAATAAAATTTCTGCTTGAAACGTATCGCTTTGAGCTTTTTGGTGAATCGAGCAAAGGCAATGCCTTGTTTAAATGCGATTACATCCAAGTCTTTTCTACCCAATTTTGCCATCTATATTTTTAGTTTGGTGAGATTTACAATTGTTGTTTTTGGGTACTTATCATTTTCTTTTAACAAAGCTCGTAACTTCTACCCCAGCTGTTTCTAAAATTCTGTAAAGCGTACCCCTTGAAGGGATTTTAAAGGCTTGCATTATTTCGGCAGTTGTAGAGCCTTTACTTTCATAAGCATTCTTCACAAGGTCTTTTATTTTTTCATATTTAGGTGAAAGGCCTTTAGGTCGCCCGCCCGTTCTGCCTCTTATTCGGGCTGAATTAAGCCCTGCTCTGGTTCTCTCCCTGAGAACATTTCTTTCATGTTCGGCTAACACACAGAATATTTGAACCACCAAAGTCCCTGTTGCTGTACTTGTATCAATAGGCTCGGTTAATGATTTTAAGCTAATTCCTAATTTTTGCAATTCTTCGACAAATTGAATAAGCTGTACGGTTGTTCTACCTAATCTATCTAATCTCCAAACTACAATCGTGTCGCCTTTACGAGCATACTTTAGCAATTCCTCTAATTGTGGTTTTTGAGACTTTGCTCCCGAAACCTTATCAGTAAATATTTTTTTTACTCCAGCTTTATTGAGTGCATCCAGCTGTAAATCTAAATTTTGCTCTTGGGTACTAACACGTGCGTAACCAACTTCCATAATTCAATTTTTGTCCTATTTTCTTAACTATTTCAAATATATAGGATATAATTAAATAAGACAACAATTTAGGACTATAAAATTAAAAAAATGGGGAGTAGTTTTTGATATTCCCCAAAGTCCTGTTTAACGACCGTTTAATTAGACAATCAATTATTGAGGTAACGACAAGTACCAATTGAGTAATATGAACGTTTTAACAATTGTTTTGTCAGTTAGGTAGCGGGAAAAGTATATTGTTGTAAAAGGGTCTCATTTGTAAGCAAAACCTCATAGACAAAACTTTTTCAATATTATACAAATTATGACAATTTGTATGGTATTATAGATTGAAGAACGCCATATTCGGTTGCCAATTCGAAAATTTCTAATTTTATAAATGATTTTGCTATAAAAAATAATTTACCGCAGTAATAAGTTTATTTTAGAAGTTACCTGTAAAGTCTATTTTAAATGGAGGGGCTGGTAAGTTCGATTCGTTTGCCAAATTACAAATCGGATAGGGCGACCAAGCATATTTGATGCTTGTTAGTTGAAGTTCCGCAGGAATAGAAATGATTAGTTTTGAACCATCAATTTTTATGCTTTTGGCTTCAATTACTACTTCTTTTGAGCCACTTTTGTTGTAGCCATGTAGGTAAAACCCTTTTATTACCTGTTCCGTTTCGTTGGCTGGTTTTAACTGTTTTGCATGGCTAAAATAAATCTGTAATTCATTTTTAGTCATTTCGTATTTTTCAAAAATAGGACCCGAATACTCGAGAGCTTGATGATACGTTGTGGCGAGTGCTAAAAGGGATAGGCGTTTGCCCACCAGTTCCTTTTCTTTTGGATGAACATCTAAAGAGTCGCCCGAATCAATAGTAACTATCATGCCTGTGTTTTCGAGATTTTCGCTTAATCTTCTTTGACTTTCTCTGAATTCTGGCCAACGACTTCGGTTAGAAATTTTTGGCAATTGTACGGTGTAAATAGGGAAATTACCTTGTTCCCAAGCACTTCGCCAATTGTTTACCAAGGCAGTAAATAAAGCATCGTGAATTTCAGGATGAGTAGCATTTGATTCGCCTTGGTACCAAATTGCTCCTTTTATGGCATAAGTGGCAATAGGCTTGATGCCATTTTTAAACAAGAAAGTTGGTGCAAAAGGATGAAGGAATTCCTTGGTTTTTGTATTTTCACCTAAATTCTCATTTGTTCTTTCTATTACCCATGGGTGTACATCTTTTGCAGTTTCAAGCCATGTTTTGCCTTGATTGTTTCCTAAAAATTGAATTAATTGAGGATGCGACGCCAATGTAATGGAGTCAATAAATGCTTGGGTTGTTGTACCGCCTACTGCATTACAAATAAGCCCAATCGGAACATTCAAATTTTGTTGAAGTTCTTTGCCGAAATAATAACCAACCGCCGAAAATTTGGCTGCGGTTGCTGGCGAACAAGTCCTCCAAGTAGTTTTATTATAAAAATTCCCTGTACTAAGTTCTTGTAAAAGGCTATCGCTAAAAGCAACTTTTGCTAATGGTCTTGCTTTGGCATTGGCTGTCATTGAAAAAAAACGAATTTGTGGATATTGGGCTTGTGTTATTTCCTCTTTTCCATTTTTTGATTGTGCCAACGTAAATTCCATATTTGACTGCCCCGAACAAAGCCAAACTTCGCCTACCAAAATATCTTTGAGTAAAATATTGCTGTTTTTGTCTGAAACCTTTAATGTAAATGGCCCACCAGCTTTCGTGGCGGGTAATGTTATTTTCCATGCACCATTTTTATTGGCAATAGTAGTTTTTGTAGAACCATTGAATGCTATTTTTACCTCGCAATTGCTACACGAAGTTCCCCAAACTGGAATTTTCATGTTTTGTTGTAAAACAAGGCTATCTGTGAAAATGGCAGGTAATTTTAACCCTTCACTTTTCTGGGCAAAAGCATTGGGAACTATAAAAAGAATATATACCCAAATGATTTTTTTTTGGATTGCAAGGACACAATTGAAGGGTTCTGTTTTTTGTAATTTTGCCATTTTTCGTCAAATTTCCCCAAAAACCTTAATTTTGAATAAACGTGAACATCCATTTAACGGGATTTTGCCAATCAGTACCAATGAAACTTCCGACTGGAGCTTTTATTAGAATAGTGTTCCATCCTTTCTGTAAAAATATTTTAGTAGGTTCTCTATATTCGTAACCTTCATCTATCAACGGAATCTCAGCATTCCCTTTTTGTCCGCCATTCTTCCAATGTGGTGGCTCTACTTTTTTTCCATTTACCCAAACTACACTGTTTTTATTGTCCCAAGCACCCTCAGGTGGTGAATCAGTAGCAGGCGAACGGGAAATGTTATTGAAACCAATCCAAAAATCTTTGCTCCCAGCTTCATCGCTCCAAATATTTCTTGTTGCGTAAAAAGTAGTATTATCTTTTTCAAATCCTAAATGCGATTGAATCATTGGGTGCCAAAAATGTCTAAACCAAATAGTACCTCCATAGACAGACGGATATTTTTTTAATTGCAATGTATCATAAAAAGAAGGCAATTCTGGAGCAAATACCATATCGGTTTTTCCTTTGTTATCATAAGGGCCTATCAGTTTCCACTCAATATTACTTTGGTGTATATACGGAAAAGGAAGTGTTTTAAAATAAATAGATTTATGTTGTAACAAACGGTTTTCAAATTCTACAAAGGCATTATATCGCTCATTTCCTGGCACACTAATGTCTGACAAGAAATTCTGCCATCCTCCGCCTTGCCAGCAGCGTTCAGCAAATGCAAGCATTACAGGATAAACGGCATTCATATTTATAATATCCTCCTCTTTTGCCACTTTTCTATCTGGCCAGTTGCAAAGTGTAGCTCCCAACCTATTTGCATCGCCTACAGGTACATCACAAATCTGATGATTAAAGGTAGTTACAACACCATCAATTGGGTCGAAATGATTTAGATATAAATGCCGAGAGTCGATTGAAGGGAATTTTTCTTTAGTGACTGTATTTCCATTCCACATTTGAAGAAAAGTACCTTCGGGGACATTTCCACCTGGGTCCCATGCTATAACTTTTTTTCTGTTAGTCTTCAACAAAGCTACAATTTCGGGCAGAAATTCTTTATAGGATATTTTCACTTCATCACCGCCAATATGTACGTAAGGAACATCTAATTCATGACACAATTCTACCAAAATATTCTTACAAATCTTCAAACCTTGCTCACTTTGCATTTCGACGCCCATTGCTCTCTTAAATGCGTCGCTATGGCCGGGCATATCTATTTCAGGAATAAAAGTAATGTGTCGGTCTTTGCAATATTTAATTAATTCTCTAATCTCGATTAAGGTATAAAGCTTACCTTTATCTCGTAACATATACTTTTCATTGGTAAGTTGAGGATATGCTTTACTTTGTATTCGCCAAGCAACATCTTCTGTAAGGTGACAATGAAAAATATTCAACTTGTATGCTGCCATTACATCTATCTGCTGCTTTAATTGCTTGATAGACTGATAGCTTCTACCAACATCTACCATATATCCTCGCCAAGGAAAAGATGGCCAATCGGTTATTTCACAGGCTTGAATTTCATTATTGTTTATTAATTGAGATAGTGTTTGAATAGAATTAAAAAATCCATGTGCCGTAGATGCTTTTATTAATATGTTCTTTTCTGAAACATTTATTGAATAGGCTTCATCGATATTGTTTGCATTCGAAATAACTTCTTTTCTAAGTTCAATTTTGAATGCTTCTTCAGGTGCATTGAACTTAAAAGTGGACCGAGAACCTTTATCTTTAAAAAGGTTTTTTATTAGTTCTGCTTCTTTTCGGAGGGTTTTGTCTGCAAATGAGATATTGCTATAATTGCTAATCAAAAACTTATTTACTCCCCAATTTACTATTTGAGGCAATGGAATTAATGCAGGTAAATCATAAATCTGACTTTGAATTTGCTCTTTCCATTTTAGATAGCCTTCGCCTGTAAGATGCAACCCATCATTGGTGAATCGAGAATTTAAGCGTCCTGTGGCATCACAAAAAGGTGTAAAAATATCTATGTAAGTATATGGAATGGAGTTGGAATTGATAGAAAGTTGCTTATTGACTTCAAGTATTTCTTCTTTCTTATCGGTGTGGCTTCCAAACTTGCCAAAAGCTTCATTTACTGGCAAAATGCTTTGCACATACAGCATAGTTTTAGGCGATTTCGCTTTGATAATAGAGCAAATCCTAATAATATTTTTTACTACACTATCAGGTTTTAAGCCACTTTTTAAATCGTTTACGCCAATTAATATAAAAACTTTTTCAGGATTTCTGTCAGTAATTTCTCCAATTCTATTCAAAACTCCAATGGTATTATCGCCACTGATGCCTCTGTTTTTAATGTGTAAATCCTGAAAAATTTCGCTCCACTCACCTCCGTCAGTGATGCTATTGCCTAAAAAAATGATGTCATTCTTAGTCTTAGGTAAACTTTTGAAAAGGCTTACTCTTTGATGATAATAGGTTGAAAAGAGTGAATCATTGAAATGAGAGATTTGTACCTGACAGAAAGTTTCGAACTGTAGGAAAATCAAAATTATGTAAAGTGGTGTTTTTTTCATTTCCAGTTTACTGGGGAAAATACTATTGCTGAATAATTGTCTTTTTCAAATAAAACACCGATAGTTTTTTTGCCTATTTTTACGATGTCTGAATAAGCCGATGGAGATTTGTCATTATTTTCTTTTCCAGCATACACCAATTTTGAAGCTTTCCAGCTTTTTCCATCGTCATAACTAATTTTAAGAGTTAGATTATCTCGGTTTTTAGTATCAGCGGCATTGCAAAAAGCGAGAATTGATTTACCTTTTTTCTTGCCAATATTCAAAATACTTCCTTCACATACTGGGTCGGGCAAGTTTTCATCAAAAAAGGTTTCGCTCCAAGTTTCGCCACCATTATTGCTTATGGCTACAATCCTCGACCGCTTATCTCCTTTTTGGTTTCGGGCATTAAGCATGAGTTTGTTATCAGAAATTTCGGCGGCTGTGGCTTCATTGCTTCCTTCAATGGCTACGTTTTCACTCAGTTTGAAGGTTTTTCCATGGTCATCTGTATAAAAACCATGGGCGGCATAGTCGGTAAATTGTTTTTGAGGCTCGCCAACCGAATGATTGGCAGCTACGAAAATTCGTCCTTTGTATTTACCTTCTTGAAACTGCATCGCATGACCAGGTGTATTGGCATAAGAACGCCAATCTTCTTTGAAATTATAAGACGCATTCACCAAAGG
Source organism: Emticicia aquatilis (assembly GCF_014644295.1). Classification (GTDB taxonomy): domain Bacteria; phylum Bacteroidota; class Bacteroidia; order Cytophagales; family Spirosomataceae; genus Emticicia; species Emticicia aquatilis. The sequence continues at coordinate 14,220 of NZ_BMKK01000015.1, read as the reverse complement.
TTGATTCGGACGGTGCGTTTGTAGCGTTATGTTTACGCCCTCACTCCAAGTATCTCCTCCATCAGTCGATGTTTTGTACCAAACTTCTCTTAAACCCTTGCCTTTTCTGACTTCCCCCTCGTGGTTATTTCCAGTATTGTAAAAAAGAAAAATTCGGCCTTTTGGAAAATTTGGGTCAGAATTATCCAAAACTGGAGCGGGATTTCCTGCCTGTAAATCATTGTAATCTACAACGGTGGTCATTTCCCCCCACGTTTTTCCATTGTCCATACTTTTTTTCAAAACGATGTTAATATCACCAAAATCGCCGCTTCCTTTTACTCTACCTTCAGCAAATGCCAGCAATTCTCCCGCTCCATTTTTGATGATGGCTGGTATTCTGTACGATTTATGCCCTTCTGTTCCTGAAATATAGACGGGTATTTGTGCATGTGTTTTTAAGAAAAAAGCGATTAAAACTACGAGAGTTAAAGTATTTTTCATGGCTTAATTTGAGTTTAAATATTGTTCTAAAATCTGAACACAATACCATTCTTGACGAGGCAAATGAAATGGGCCTTTGTATAAATTGCCTTTGGCTGTCTGAGCAATGGTGCCGTCTCTGTGCAAATACCCAAACCATTCGCCATTTTTCTTATCATGAAAATGAGCATAGGCATATTCATGAACAAGTTTGTGCCATTGAGCATATTTTTCATTTCCTGTCATTAAATATGCTAAAAGCGTAGCAATAATAACTTCATTATGAGGCCACCAAAACTTCATGTCTTGCCAATATTCCTGCACGGGTTTGTCATAGACATCTTTAAAATACATAATGCCGCCATGTTCTTTGTCCCAACCACGCTCCCACATATAATCGAGCATTTTACAGCCTAATGCTATCAAATGAGGGTCGTTGTTTCGGTATTTGGCTTCGTGTAAAATAAACCAAGCCCCTTCTATAGCGTGTCCTGGGTTGAGAGTCCTACCGTCAATGTGGTCTATTATACTTCCGTCGGGGGCAACTTGCTCCATGACGCACTTTATATCATCTTTCACAAAATCAGTTTCTATTTCCAGAATCCATTTACTAATCCATTCATCACAACGCTCATCGCCAATATTGTCACGAATTTGCTGTGCAGTATTTATCATAATCATAGGTACGCCTATGCCTTTTGCTGGTCGGGTAGAAGTAAATTTTGAAGGTAATAAACCTGGTGTTGTAGCATATTCGATACATTTTCCAAAAAGGAATCTTGCTTTATCAGCGGCATTTTTATCTCCACTCGCTTTTGCATAAGCGGCATTGGCTATGGCGGCAAACGTTTCTGAAAAGAAATATCTACGTTTGCGAATCGGTTTTCCCTCTTTAGTTACATGAAAAAACATTTGACCATCAGTGTCAAAGCAATGATTATTCAGAAAATCAATGCCACTTTTTGCACCTTCCAACCATTCTTGTTTTTGGTCAAAGGTATTAAAAAGTGTCGAAAGCATCCAAGTAGCACGTCCTTGAATCCAAACGGCTTTATCATCATCGATTAAAGTACCATCTTGGTCTCTCATCAATAAATATCCGCCGTGTTCTTTATCAATACTTCGAGGAAACCAAAATGGAATGGTATCATTGAGTAATTGATTTTTATAAAAATTTTGTAACTCAGTTAAAATTGTTTTTGTATATAGCATTTCCATAAATTCATTTGAATTTAACTTATCTAATAATAGTATTCACTGGCACTTTTACAAAGTATAAATCTTTAGTGCCTTCGTATAAAATAGCAATGGTATTTTCGTCCACCATCGTTAAACATGAATATCCGTAACAAAGTCGTTCATCAATCAATAATTGATTGGTGGGAAGCCATGTTTCACCTAAATCTAAACTGGCTTTGATAGTTATATTATCTCGACCAGATGCAGAATTAGGGTTACTAAAGAACAAGACATCTTTCAACACCCCTCCTACCTTTACTTTTGCCTTAATCAAACTTCCCATACAAACAGGGTCAGTAAGTGTGTTAAAAGAAGTGGGATGTTCTGTCCATGTCGTGCCAAAATTGTTTGTGGTTGCCACACTTCTAAAGCCACCTCTGTTATCTCTCATATTCAGCATAAGTGTTCCTGGTGTTGTTTCCACTACTTGGCTTTCTGTCGTATTTGATTTTGGCCCCAAAGCTTTACCTTTCCATGAATTGCCGTGGTCTTCACTATAAATTATGGTTGAAAAAGGAATCTTTGTTTCATTCCAATATTGTGCAGGAAAAACGAGTTTGCCGTCTTGCATTGCAATTCCTCTTCCCGGACCATTAAATAAGATATTCCATGATGGAATCTTTATTTGTGGCGTAATTGAATTGGGTGCCGACCATGTTTGCCCATCATCAGTGCTACTTACCAAAACAAATTGTCCTGTTTCATCTGGCGTAAGTCCTGGGCCAGAACCGCCTATAGAGCGATTGCCTTTGCTCCATAAGGCAGCAACCAATATTTTTTTGGTGACTGGGTCAAATAAAATCGAAGGGTCGCCAATACCATTGTTTTCATGTGGTGGTCCCATATCCATAATTATTTTCATGGTTTCCCACGTTTTACCACCATCGATACTTCGGCTCATACCTACATCAATATTGCCTGGAAGGTCTCCACTACCTGAATAACGAATGTCATAGACCGCAATTAGTGTTCCCTTATCAGTTGTTATGATACCCGGAATACGATAAGTATTGACCCCATCATCGCCAGCTTTACGAACGGCTTTACCAATAGCTTTAATAAAAGCCGCACTCGATTCTTTAATAGGGTATGATTTTTCATTAAAATCAATAACATCGGTGCAATGGATTTCTATTGTTTTGTTAATCTCTGCATCATTTTTTAGTTGGGTACTCATCCAAAAATAATTATTGCCAGGATTTAGCAATAGATTAACTGGAATCTCAAACTCCGTAGAAGTAGGGCTAAGAGTTGCTATTAAATTGCTTTCTGAAAAAGCTATCGTATTAGGGAAAAAGACATTGATTTTTTGAATTAAACCAACAGCTTCAGCATTAATTGTACATTTAATTTTTTTAAAATTTACTGCTGATTTCCCTTCAAGGATTGCAATATTTACTCTTAATTGCGGGTTTGAGTTAAGCCCTGCTATGACTGGATTAGAAGGAAAGTAAGTGGTTACTTCAATTTTGTTTTGTTGAATACTGGGCGTCTCTTTTGTTTGACAACTTCCGTTTACAAATGCAAAAAATAAGTAAATTGATAGAATTAATCTCTTTTTTTTCATTGTATGTTTAAATATCGTTAAAATCATTGACTTTGGGTCGAAGGAAAGTAAGTTGAATAATCAAAGCAACCAACACTATGGCCGACATTAAGGCAAAGTCTTTTCCGAGATTGCCTTTGTCAGTTGATTTTCCTAATAAATCAGTGATAAAAGCACCTGCCAAAATGCCTGTCAAATTCATAAAACCGTATGCTGTGGCTCTGTATTTAGATGAAACAAATTGACAAAGAATAGGCATATTATTGGAATCGAACATACCAAAGCCAAAGCCAAAACAGAATGCCGCTCCAACTACATGGAACAAAGAAGTACCGAAGCTAATTAATAATAGTCCTGGTATAGTCAACCCCAAACCAATAGCAGAAGTATAAATTCTGCCTCTAAGGTTTTTTTGTACCCATTTATCTGATAATATTCCACCAACAATTACACCCAAAAGCGATGAAAGAGAAGTGGTTATCGTAGAAAGTGGCCCTGCTTGCACCATATCTAAGTTTAACTTACTTGCAAAAAGTGTCGGCAACCAGTTTTTAACACCCCAACCAGGCAAACTCGGGACGGTAAAGTAAAAGAGGATAATCCAAAACGAAATATTGCTAAATAATACAATCATTCCTTTGTAAAAAGGTGCTTTTTCGATGAAAATATTTTCAGTTGAATCATCTTTCTCTGAACTTTTACTTTCTCGAAGAAAAAGAATCAATATGAATGAATAGACCATCCCAATGATTCCGAAAGATTGAAAAGTTGAATTCCAAGAAAATTGGGCGGCAATGCTCGCCCCAAAGCCACCCAGAGCCTGTCCCATGTACAAACCTGTCATGTGGATTCCGATAGCGAGCGACCTTGTTTTTGAAGTATGGAAATCAGCTATTAGTGAAAGCCCAGCTGGAATATACAAGGCTTCACTGATGCCCATGAGTGCCCGTAACCAGTATAATTGCTCAAAAGATTTGGCAAAACCCATCGCAAAAGTTACTCCAGACCAAACGAATAAACTACCTACAATTAACCATTTTCGATTCATTCGGTCGGCAATCATTCCCGAAATAGGACTCATAAACCCATAAATCCACAAGAAAATAGCCATTAACCTACCAAAGTTTGCAGCCGTTTGAAGTTCTGCAATATCTATCATCATGGTGGGTTTCATTGTAGAAAGCATCTGCCTGTCCATGTAGTTTAATAATGCAACCACCCACAGCAACCCCACTAAAATCCAAGGATATTTTTTAGAATTTTTCATTTTATTATTTTGCCTATCAAGATATTTGGCGTTCTGATGCCTGGTTTTATTTCACCAGAAGGGATGAAAATAACATCGCCCCACTTTACAAGGTTGGTCGTGACTGGAGTAATCATTGGCATTTCTCCGAATTTTGTCCAGCTATTCTTACGAATATCATAGACATAAATATCTTTGCTAAATCCTTGATGATTTTCTAAAAGTGCAACTTTTTCTTTTTGTAAACTACTCTTTTCGTTTTCGTCTTTTGATTGAATTATTTTGGCATTATACATTTCTATTTGGGAAAAGATATTTCCTTTATCTCCCCCAATCAAAAGAATTTTATCTTTTCCAAGAGCTACCCCGACTCCCGCCGAAAGGGCTGGAATCTCAATGTTTTTATCAGCAATGTTTTTTATTGTTTCCCATTTGTTTTTCTTTAGGTCAAATCGAAAGGCCCTGTTTGACAATTTGCTAATTCCGCTCTCAGTTTTTGCTCTTCCACCAAAAAGAAAAAGGTTGTTTGACTGAATAACAGCCACTGAATGAGATAAGGGAAGAGGTAAATCCATGAGTTTTTGCCAAGTTGCCCCACCAGAATTGACATTGAGTTGGTAAACAGAACTCAGTGTTTCGGATTTAGTTTCCCCACCTAAAACGAAGATTTTATTATCTAAAAATATAGCGGATGCGTTTGTAATACCACATGGCAAATCTGGCATAAAATTGAAATCAACTTCTTGTTTTTTATCATTCCAATTCAAAAGTATTACTTTTGGGCTAATCCCATTTTCGTTTTCTCCACCAATACAAACGAGCCCTCGGGGCGTACTTACCGTAGCAGCATAAGCTAAATTAAATGGTAATTTATAGGTCTTTTTTGCCCAAACGAAGTTTTTGCCATCTTTTTGAACCACATAAATATCATTGAAATATTTTTTTTGGCCACCTCTCCAAGGTACGCCATCTTCAAAGTTTGAACCGCCCACAATAAGCATCACATCATTACTGAGTCCCGATGAAGCACCCGCCAATCCTACTTGTTTTTCTAATCCATCAGCAATCGGTAACTCTGACCAAACAGACCACTTGATTTGTGTTTGCCTTAACTTTTGCGAGATAGTTTTCAATGGTAGAAATATAAGTACGATTATTAGAAGGAATTTACGATTCATGCTATCGAAACGGCTGGTTTTGAACAAAATTCTGAAAAATTCAAATCTTTTACGTCATTTTTAAACATTTCAAAATGTGTATTATCCATGTTTTTAACGGGTAATCTGAACTTGCCACAATCTATGTCAACCAATTTCATATAGGCTTTTCCGGTGGCAATACCTCCATATTTTCCCAATAAACGAATCATATTTATTGAGGTTAACTGTAGCTTTTGTGCAGTTTGTAAATCGTTGTTTTGAAATGCCTTTATTAAGCGATTGTATAATGGTGCTGCATAATTAAAGGTACTACCCACAGCCCCTTTTGCCCCTAAAACTAAGGCCGAAAGCATATTTTCATCTCTGCCCCAAAGCATATCATAGTGATTATCATTATATGAGAGACAAGACTGGAAATCCATAAAGTCTTCGTGGGTGAATTTGATGCCTGCAAAATTTGGAATCTTATTTTCAATAGCTTTTAGCAAATCAAACATGGCAAAATTTACACCTGTCAGCACAGGAATATGATAATAATAAAAAGGCATTTGAGGTACGGTTGCCGCTACTTCTTTACACGCCTCTGCAAGCATTTCAATATTTACAGGTTTGAAATAAAAAGGAGCAGTAAATGAAACAGCATACAGATTAATTTGCTCTGCAAATCGGGCTAAGTCTTTACAGTCTTCAAGGCAAGTCCCACCCAAAAATAACATTACCTTGAAGTCAGCATCATTGCTGGTACAATCTGCCCATGCTTTTGCTACGACCTTTTTTTCTACTAATGTTAATGATACACCCTCTCCAGTTGAGCCACAAATAAAAGCTCCGTTTACTCCATTTTCTTTCAAAAATTCATAATATGCAGGAATCAATGATAAATTCAATGAACCATCTGGGTACATTGGTGTAAATGGTGCAGCAATTAAGCCTTCTAAGTGATTTATAGCCATTTTTTTAAATTTATAAAATAATAAAAGTAATAATTTAACTATTTTCAAAGCAAGCACAAAGCACTTGCTTTGAATCGTTGGTGTTTAAAAAGCTGGATAGCCGTCGGTCTGCTTTAACGACCTATTGTTTGTCAATGAATTTCGGTCAATTGGCCAAAGAACTTTATATGCTTCTGAGGGTAAAACTGTGGTATTGGCAAACACATAGTTATTGCCAAATCTTCTTAAATCGTACCATCTTTTGCCTTCAAATACAAACTCGAAAAGGCGTTCATTCAATATGGCCTCTGCTGGTTTTACATCAATACTTTGGTTAGGAAAACCGAGCGTTTTTTCATCGTATTTTGCACCAAAAGCTCTTTTTCTTACTAAATTTATTTCGTCGGCTGGGCTTTGACCTAAGATGACTTTTGCTTCGGCAATCATCAAAAGTAAGTCAGCATAACGATAAATCGGATAATCGTTTGTAATTGACCTCGAACCTGCACTTTGTTCACCTTGAAATTTATTGGTAAAAGCACCTGCCAATTCAAATTTAGTTCCATTTTTACGAAATGCTGGCTGAATGGAAGCCAATTTTCGGCTATCCAAATCGTTGAATTTATTGTAGGTTGATGTTTTTACAGGAGCTCTCAGAAGTCCACCCCAGTTGTCGGTCGTAACATTAAATTGTCGTGAGCCATCGAGGTCATAGAAATTGGCAATTAAGCCTGATTGTGGTACAAAACTACCTGTAACAAATCCCATTGTAGCTTCATTAAGCAAGTAGCGAATAGAGAAAATAATCTCGTTGTTTCCTTTGTTTGAAGCTGTAAAAACTGAACTATAACTTGGTAACAAAGCCAAACTGGGCACATTGGTTTGAATGTCTTTTAAGGCATTTAGTGCAGCTGTGGCATCAGTTGTTCCGCCTCCTCGATAACTATTCCAGAGAGAAACTTCTGCTTTAAGCATCAATGAGGCTGCTTTTGACCAAAAAGATTTTGCATTTCTGAAAGTATAATTTGTTCCAAAGCTACTAAGCGATTTTTCAATATCAGCTTTTATTAAAGCCATTACTGTTTCTTCGCTTGATGCCTCTTTGGCTAAATCTGCAATATTAATTGATAAAATTGGGTCGGTTTGAATCACTACTTTGCCCCACGACCTCAATAAATGAAAATAGTAATACGCTCTCATGCCGTAAGCCATACCTAAATAGTAATCTTTGTTGGCTTGGGTAACTACCGTGGACGTACTGAGTTTGTCAATTAAGAGATTGATTTGAACAATATTGCTGTAAAAACCACCAAAATTACTCACACCTGTATTGTCTAAATCTAAGGTTTGTAACCACATTCTTTCTACTCCCTGAGTGGCTTCACCTGTAAATGTACTTGGGTTGCCAGGCTCTGTACCAAAAATATCAGCTCGAAGTTCGCCCAATGCTTGAAAACTGGAATTATGGCTTCTAAACCGGGCTTGAATGCCCGAAACAAATGCATCGAATTGGTCGGCGGTTTTCCAATAATTTGTATCGCTAATACTGCTAATTGGAGCTAAATCAAGGTCTGTTGAGCATGAGGTGATGAATACCACAATACTTACGCTCATCAATATATTTTTAATTGTCTTTTTCATGAAATTACTTTTTAAAATAATGATTAAAATGTTACCTGAACGCCCAAAACTACTGATTTTGGTGTTGGATAAGTACCCGCATATATGCCTCCTGCTGGTGGCTCTGGTGAAGGTCCACTAAACTTGGTTACATAAAAAAGGTTATTAAAATTGGCATAAACTCTTGCCTGTGATAGCCATTTTTGTGGTAAAATTGACTTGGCAAAATCATAAGAAAGCGTAATTTCTCTACAAGCTAAATAATCACCTTTTTCATAAAATCTTGAATTGTTGCCATTTAATACTTGGTTTGCATTATTAGCTCTGGTATAGTTTTTCTTTCCTGCTGGTGCTCCTACTTGGTCGGCAAAATATACTTTTGGAATATCAGTATCGGTATTGGTTGGCGACCACGCATTTTTTTGTAGCTCCATATAATTGAACGTACCCTGATAATTACCTAATGTTCGGGCTACCAAATCATTATAAATGGTATGTCCTAATGCAAAATCAAAGCGAGAAAATAATGAAATTCCTTTAAACGAAATACTTGTGGTGAAACCACCTGTAACTTTCGGATTTATATTGCCAAGGTAAACTTGGTCTCTTGAATCAATAATGTCATTTTTATCAACATCTAACCAATTTACATCGCCAGCAGTAATTTTATTAGCTTGCGAAGTATTTGGTCCACCGATTCCAGCAATGGCATCTATTCTATTTGCAGCAATTTGAGCTACTTCTTCGGCACTTTTAAATATTGATACTTGTTTGTAACCATAAATTGCTCCGAGAGGCTGCCCTTCTTGAAGACCTCCTACCCAAACTACTTTACCTTGTGCTGCATCATAAATTTGTAAGCCACCCTGACGATTAAATTCGTTACCATTGAAAGGTAATTGTAGAATTTTGTTTTTTACAAAGGCTATATTACCTCCAATTTCCCAGACAAGACCGTTTGGTTTTCTTAAAACAATCGCATTTGTCGTAAACTCAAATCCTTTATTTTGGAACGTTCCTAAATTTGTTCTAACCGAAGTAAAACCAACATAACTTGGAAGTGTAAGATTTGTTAATAAATCACTGGTTTGTCTATCATAATAATCCACCATAAAAGTCAAGCGATTATTAAAAATGGTTAAATCAAGTCCTAAATCCAGCGTTTTACTTTTTTCCCATCTTAAATCACTATTGACAATTCCTGTATTTAGAAATCCCAGACTCCCATTATAATTTCCTTGTGAACCATATACTCCTTGTACTTCATAGTTCCCAATTCCTGCAATATTTCCATTTTGCCCATAACTAAATCTTGGTTTCAAAGAGGTAATGTATTTAGAAAGAAAACTATTTTGGAAAAACTTTTCTTTATGAACATTCCAACCTGCCGACATTCCTGGAAAAAATCCGAAGCGATTATTACTTGCCAAGCTCGAAACACCATCTTGGCGGTAAACTAAAGTTAAAAGATAGCGACTATCATAATCATAGTTTAAGCGTCCGAAATTTGAAAGAATTTTATATTCATCTCTTGAACTAAAATTACTTCCTGCGGCAAACGATGTCGATGCATTTGCTGTAATAATATCATCAGTTGGTGCATTTTGACCAAAAACTTGCATTCCGAAGCCTTTGTTTCCAAAAAGTTCTGCCCCCAGCATCGCATTTATGTTATGTTTTTCGCCTAATGTTTTACTGTAATTGATGATAGCGTTATATTGTTGTTGAACTGACCTTGAAAATGCTGAAATCGAATTTCGAGTAGTGCTACTAAACGATGGCGGAGTAGTATATAAATTTGTATAGTTTTGGGTTGCTTGTGTAAAAGACTGGTCTATATTTTCAAATAAATAGGCATTGCCCGAAACTTTGATATACAAATCCTTTATAATATCATATTTTACAGAAGCATTTACGGTGATTCTATTTACTTCATTGCTTCTCTTAGTTTTGTTTAGCCAATAAAGAGGATTGCCATCGCTAATTCCATTGCCCGGATTTGGTTGCGTTTTTTCAGCATCTAACCAAGGGTTCATGGTTGGCCAAATCGCCAAATTACGATACAAAGTATTCACTTCGGAGCCCAAAACTCCAAGTTGAGCTGAGGTAGAAAAAGTTGCTCCCGTAGAAACCTCCAAATTAGGTTTTATTTTATAAGAACCATTGATATTTCCTGTATAACGCTTATAATCAGAACCTACGATTACACCTTCTTCATTATAATAGTCAAAACTTGCAAAATATTTACCTCTATCATTTCCAGCCATAACATTGATATAATGGTCTTGGGTTTGAGTATTTCTAAAAACCAAGTCTTGAACTTCCTGACCATGGTCTTTAAATAAAATCGAACCACCATAAGGGTCGTCTAAACTTTCCCAACCTTGAGCTAAAAGCCCTGCATTAGCTGCATTATTCGGTCGAATGTCGAAAAGTGCCAAATCTCCTGCCCCAGTTAATAAACCATAACCTCTCGAAGCATTTACTTGTGCTAAGGTTCGTTGCGAATTGAGGTTTCCAAGTCTATTATAATATATATAATCACGGGCATTCATATACTGGTAGCCTTCACGATTTTTGTTGTAACCAGCATTGAATTTATAAGAAACCTGAGCTGTGCCTATTTTTCCTTGTTTGGTAGAAATTAAAATTACGCCATTGTTTGCCCTTGCTCCATAAATTGCTGTTGAAGCAGCATCTTTCAATAATTCAATAGAGGCAATATCATCTGGTGCAATATCATTAAGCGACCTTACAACACCATCGACTACCACCAATGGTGCTCCTGGGCTATTTATTGAAGCCCCACCCCTTAACAAAATACTTGGAGCCGCACCGGGTGTTCCACTTCTATTGATTACCTGCAAACCAGCCAATGAGCCTTGTAATGCAGCACCAACATTTGCTCGTGGGGCATTGGCAAGTACTTCGGTATTCAGTTTTCCGATAGAACTGGTGATATTTTTACGAGTTTGAGTGCCATATCCCACCACTACCACTTCATTAAGGGTAGCTAAATCAGGCTTTAATATAACATTGAGTATTGAAGAGTTACCAACTTTAATTTCCTCTTTTTGATAACCAATATAGCTAAAAACAATAGTTTCACCTGCATCTGCAGCTATCGAAAAAGCCCCATTACTATCAGTAATTGTCCCCACTGACTTTCCTTTTACTGAAATACTGACACCTACAAGACCTTGACCTTCGTCTTCAGATTTTACTTTTCCAGTAATATTTTTTGTTTGTGCCCACAAAGCATTTGAAAATAGAAAGCAGGCAATTATGATACATACTTTCGGATAAAGGTTTTTCATAGAAAAGAATTTGATTGATGTATTATGTATGACATAACAAAACTAAAAGGTATTATTTAAAAATCAAAATAATTATAAAATAAATTTTTATAATTATGCAATTAGGTATTATCTGAAGAAAGATTTTACTATTAAATACTCCTGTATTCATACAATAACTGTATAATTATAAATAATATGTTCTTTTTTTATATCACAAAGATTTTTTTGTTAAATTATATTTATTAATTACTATGTTTTTCAATAAGCTTTTTTTTAGCTAATTTTGTTTTAATATATAATACATAATATGGTCGATAATATAATTAATAATTTCACAACTGTAGATAATAGCTCGCTGGTAGATAAAGTAGAGGCGAATTTGGTCGAATTACTACAAAATCGAAAACTCAAAGTTGGGGATGTCATTCCTAAGGAAATAGAATTAGTGGAAACGCTGGGCGTAAGTAGAACTGTTATTAGAGAAGCACTGGCTCGGCTCCGTACAATGGGTTTGATTGAATCAAAGAAAAAGAAAGGTTCGGTTATCACGAGTCCTGATATTTTTGGAATCATGAGTAAGAGCATGAATCCTCATATTCTCGACCAAGAAACGCTTAAAGAAATTTTTGAGATTAGGTTGGTTTTAGAAATTGGAATGGCAGATTTTATTTTTCAAAAAATAACAAAAGAAGATATCAATGAATTGAAAGAAATTGTGAAGAATGAGCCACTATCAAGCGAATCTCACCTTTTTAATATTGACCACGAAATAAAATTTCATGGAAAATTGTATGAAATTACAGGGAATAAAACCATGAAGACTTTTCAAAGAATGTTATTGCCTATCTTTGATTATGTGCATAATAGCGGTTTACTTCAAAAACAGCTCGAACAAAAGAAGTTTGTTTCACATAAAGGACTTGTTGATATTCTTGAAAATGGCTCGCCAGAATTATTCAGAAATGCCATGAGAAATCATTTAGAAAATCATTTTGCAAGGTTAATCATGTCGGCTGAGAATGTTGGATAATATTTGCAGTCTATTTAATTTGGCAAATAGCGTGTTCAGGGTAATATAGTTCAAGAAACAGTTTTAAATGCTCACTACAGTAAAAATATATTTCAATTGAAAACTCCGTAAAATATTTAGAATGCTGATTATCAATAACTTGTGTAAATTTTAATTAATTAAATAGTAACGAAATGCTAATATAGTTTGGCAATTGATGTTTTTGCATCAATTTGAAAATTTCAAAATATACATCTTTAGTTTATTGTCAAAAATTACCAACTCACGTTGTAAAAAACTAAATTTCATTTGAGCAAGATGAGTACACAACAAACGACCCTTTTTGAAACTAAAATTCAAAACCTCATTTGGCTAATTGGATACTGTAAATTAAAATAATTTGAAAATTATATCGAAGTTTGTTAACGGTCAATTATTTTCAAAAATGAGTTTGGAAGTTTGATGTAAACTGGCAGTCGAATTTGATAAGTAAAATGCGGTGATTTTTAAATTATTGAACGTATATTTAAAAGATGACGTATAAATTTTCTGCTTGTCAACGGCTTGTTGACGACCTGTTGACGACCTGTTTTACACTTGTTGACAGACTTTTTTACTTTTGTTGACGGCTTGTCAACGGCTTGTTGACAGGCTGTATTACGTTTGTTGACAGAGAAAATTTAAAGAATAGAAACAAAGCCTGCAACAAGCCTTTCTACTGTTGAGCTCAATAACCCAGATTTCATAAAAGATATGGTTATTATAGTTTGGGCGGAAGATTGCTGTTGACAGACCAAAATATGTTGTCAACGGCTTGTTGACGACCTGTTGACAACCTGTTTTACACTTGTTGACAGACTTTTTTACTTTTGTTGACGGCTCGTCAACAGCTTCTTGACAGCCAGTTTTAGGTTTGTTGACGGCTTGTCAACGGCTTGTTGACAGCCTGTTTTAGGTTTGTTGACAGAGAAAATTTAAAGAATAGCAGCAAAGCTTGCAACAATCCTTTCTACTATTGAGTACAGTAACTCAGATTTCACAAAAGATATGTTCATTATAGTTTATGCTGAAGATTGCTGTTGACAGACTAAAATATGCTGTCAACGGCTTGTTGACGACCTGTTGACGACCTGTTTTACACTTGTTGACAGACTTTTTTACTTTTGTTGACGGCTCGTCAACAGCTTGTTGACAGACAGTTTTAGGTTTGTTGACGGCTTGTCAACGGCTTGTTGACAGGCTGTTTTAGGTTTGTTGACAGAGAAAATTTAAAGAATAGCAACAAAGCTTGCAACAATCCTTTCTACTGTTGAGTACAGTAACTCAGATTTCACAAAAGATATGTTCATTATAGTTTATGCTGAAGATTGCTGTTGACAGACCAAAATATGCTGTCAACGGCTTGTTGACGACCTGTTGACGACCTGTTTTACACTTGTTGACAGACTTTTTTACTTTTGTTGACGGTTTGTCAACAGCTTGTTGACAGACTTTTTTACGTTTGTTGACGGCCTGTCAACAGCTTGTTGACAGCCTGTTTTACGTTTGTTGACAGAGAAGATTCAGAGAATGATAACAAAGCCTGCAACGAGCCTTTCTACTGTTGAACTTGATACTCAGATTTCATAAAAGATATGTTTATTACAGTTTATGCTGAAGATTGCTGTTGACAGACCAAAATATGCTGTCAACGGCTTGTTGACGACC
>NZ_BMKK01000014.1 GCF_014644295.1 Emticicia aquatilis | reverse complement strand
TTGACATAATTTGTCTTTAATTCCATAACGATGTTTTTTTTGTGTATCGCTATTTCAGGACAAGACATATACCATAAATAAAAAATCCCGAATCATTCGATTCGGGATTTTTTATTATCAGATTGAGCTGGGCTTATTTCTGATTTGCTTTTCTTACTAACTCATAGAATTTTGCTGAGTTTGAAGAAATACAATCGCCAGCACTATTAAGGTTATATTGGTTATTCGATGTATCTGTTATTTCGTAGAGACTTGTTTCTTCTACGTACTTAACTGACTTGAACATACAAGGGGCAATTTTGGCATTGAATTTATTGATAATACCATATTTGTTATTGCCTTTAGATACCACGGCCATACCATTTTTGAATGGGCTGATTTCGGTATATTCAAATGTAATCTGAACCTTGCCTTTCTTATCAATAAAACCGTACTTGTTGTTGTCGTACTTGACACCGATAAGTCCTTCTGATGAGAATAGCAATTCGTTATAAGATGGAGCTAAAACTTCTTTTCCTGTAAAGTCAAGTAAACCCCATTTATCTCCTTTCAACATAGCTAAATTAGCCTTATCGAATTTACGAATATTTTTGTAAGCCTCAGTCGTAAATCTTTTCAAAGTATTTTTATCTACCAAGTTATAGCCTTCGTCAACGCCACCTTTTTCAGAAGGTGTTTCGGTTCTTACAACGATTAAAGTACTTGCTAAGATGGTATCAGTAACCATATAACGAATACCTTCTGGAGCAGATGGATTAACTCTGTCGATTACGATACGGCCAAAACGGTCATAAACCATATCAACTACGCAGTTCCCAACTGGTTTGCTGCAATTAGTGACTTTTTCTGAAACAACTGCTAAGCCAGTTAAATTGAATGGTTGAACTTCGTCATACACTGGAGGAATAACCTCGCTACCATCAAAGCTAATATAGCCACATTTTGTGGTAGCTTTTTCGCCGCTTGTTTTACATGCTGGAGCTAAACCAAATCTATTAAAGTCGCCAATTGAAGAATAAGTTTCGCTCAATTTACGCTCGTTAAGTTCGATAATGCGTAAACCCGCTGCATCTTTTGCCACAACCGAAGCCGCAGTTGGAGAAACCGATGGGTCGATAACTACAGTTTTGATATAATCATAAGATGGTTTGATACGAGTATTACCTTCTGAGTCAATTAAACCAACTTTCTTGTTTTGTTCTACCAAAATCCAACGATTGGCTTCTGATAAACTAATTTTATCGAAAATCACATCGGTGATAGTCGAACCATCAATTCTAATCAAACCATATTGCTTACCATTTCTTACTCTAAAGATATTTCCGATGAAAACTTCGATTTCATCAAATCCTGCCGAAATTGGTTTCTTGATTACATCGTAGTTATTATCAATTAAAGCAAACTTGTTGCTTTTGAATTTCGCTAAACTAATACCGTAACGAATTGCTTTAGCATCAACGATGTCGGTCAAAACTTCGCTTTCGATACCTTCAGCAGTTATAAAGTGCCAGAAGAATTTCTTTACCAAAGCTTTACCATCATTGAACGGTTCAGCATAATCGTATTGTGCAGGAATCACTTCTTCACCACAAAGATTTAAGAATCCAAATACCATGTCTTTCTTAACACGGGCATATCCTTGGTGGTAGTTATCTATTAAACCATAACGAGGGTTTCCTTTCAATGACTCTAATGCAAATCCGGTGATAGCTTTGCCTTCATCATCTTGAGTTAAGATAAACGATCCTTTATCTTTTTCTGCAAAACATTGTCCACTTTGGCTAACCGAATAGGTCTTATTCAGTTGGCTTGCTTGCTCCAACTTAGAAACATTGTCAATCGTAATTTTATTGACAATCTCTAACTCTCTTTTGTAAGCAGTTTCGATTTGAGAAAGATAGTTTGGAAACTGCTCGTGGGTAAGAAAATCTTGTTTTACAAGTAAGCTGTCCAATTCTTTTGGTAGCGTTTTCTTCTTATTGTCCTCAAATTGAGACATTGTGTTTTTGGCATAACTAACAACAGATTTACGTGCTACGGCTCCCGAAACGTATTGTTGTTGTGTATTAGCAAATCCACCAGTTGAGTCTTTAGGAGATACTGATACGGCCTGTACCACTTGTGCTTGTGCAGAAGAGCAATAAACAAAGCTGATGAGCAAGAACAGAATAGAGTAATTTTTCTTCATCGTGGTTGGTTTTTTACAAAATATTTTTGATGCAATACTTATGTTCTTTTTCGTATAATTATTCGCAAATTATAAGCAATTATCATAAAAAAACACAAAATATTAAAAAAATATTTTGTTTAATTGGCTCACTCTTTAGCGTTATAACCGAAAAAAAGAAGATACGGTATATAAATAGTTTAGATTCTTATCACAAAAGTAACCAATCTTTAATAAGTTTTATCAAAAAAGACAAACTAAATTAAACGAAAAAACCGCAAAGATGGATTCATCTTTGCGGTTTTTATATATTAAGATTCGATTACTTCTTAGGAGCTGGTGCAGGAGTCGTTGCTGCTGCTGTTTTTGCAGGAGGAGTAACGCCTAATTTCTTGAATACTAAGTCAGAAATATTGTCTGCGTCTGGAGCAACCAAAAGGATTGGAGTTGTACCAGGGCCAGCATCAGTATTGAAAACGTAAGTATAGCCATTTTCTTTAGCAACATCTTTCACAGTTTTGTCGATTTTCTCTAAAACTGGAGCCAACAACTGTTGTTGTTTTTGTTGCAAAGCTGTTTCAGAGTTTTGTTGGAACTCTTGGATAGCAGTTTGGCCTGATTGTAATTCTTTCTCACGGTCAGCTTTGATTACTGCTGACATTGTTGCTCCATTTTTTTGATAGTCTTCGTATTTTGCTTGAAACGCTGCAATTTTATCTTGCAAAAGCTTGTCGTATTGAGCTTTTTCAGTTTTCAATTTATTTTCAATGTCTTTTGCATCAGGGATGTTGTTTAGGATATAGTCAACGTTGGTATATCCAATTTTTGTAGTTTGGGCATTTGCCATACCAACAAACATTAGAGCCGTGATAATTGCGGCGAAAAATTTTGTCTTCATTTTTTATACTTATTTTTTTGGTTTGGTTACTTGGTTATTTTGATTTTTATCTTCTTTCAACGAAATCCCTAAAGCCTCCATCACATAATCGGTATAATCATGGCGTGGGTCGGTGTAAATCATACTCATATCCGATGCTTTATCAAAAATGAACATCAACTGTTTTTGTCGAGCTACTTTCTCACAAGCTTTATAAATATCGTCAAGGATTGACTTCATTATTTCTTTCTTTTTCAGAAACAATAGGCCGTTTAATCCAAAGACTTTATTGTTTAATTCTTTTACTTCGGCCTCTTTATCATCAATTGCTTTTTGGCGTTCTCGCTTCATGTCGGCCGTTAGCAAAATCTCTTCTTGTTGGAATTGCTGACGCATTTTTTCCAATTCCGAATACTTAGCTTGAATATCAATAACCCATTTTTCGGAATACTTATCCATATCCTCTTGGGCTTTTTTGTATTCGGGCATTTTGCTTGTAATGAACTCAGAATCAATGTATCCGAATTTTTGAGCAAAGCTTTGTGCGGAAACAAGAGCCAAAAATAGTAAAAATATTGTCTTTTTCATTCAAAAATAATTTTCAATGCGTGAATTATTGAATGTTTTTTATTTAATGGCCAGTTAGGGGTATTTTTAATATTTTTGATTATGACCTAACTAACGTACGAAATATACAAAATTATTACACCGTTAACAGATATTTAACATCTGATAGACAAGAGATTAACGAATCTGCTGTCCGATACTAAAGGTAAATGATTTCAAACCACGATTAGAAATACCAGGGATTGGGTCAAAGCCTTTTCCGAAGTCAAGACCAATCATACCAAATGCTGGCATAAAGATTCTGGCACCAACACCAGCCGTACGACGAAGTTTGAAAGGATTATAATCTTTATAACTTCCCCAGCTATTACCTGCTTCAGCAAAACCCAACACAAAGATAGTGGCTTGTGGATTTAACGATACTGGGTAACGAAGCTCGGTGGCGTATTTGCTATAAATGATACCCCCCATACGACTCAACGTTACGCTTCCATCACTGGTACGGAGTTTTTCAGCTTCGGCCAATGAAAGTTCGTGAACTACACCTTCATCATAACCTCTTAGACCAATGAGGTCGGCACCTACGTTATAGGCATTTTGCATACCCATACCCGCACCACCTAAGATAAAGCGTCCGAATGGACTAAAGTCGGCACTCGTACTATATTTACCCAAGAAACCCATATTGGCTTTTGCGTGGAAAACCAACTTACCAACAACTGGCACGTACCAGTCGCCATCAAACATCCATTTGTGGCCTTCTACCCATTTATATTTATCAGTAACTGGCGTGTTTCTGAATAATGAATAAGGAGGGTTAAAGGTTGCATTGATAGTAAATTGAGAACCCGAACGTGTAAACTGAGGGTTATCTAAGCTATATCTTGATAACACGAACGCCATTGAGAGGTCGTTGGCTACCCCTTTTTGGAAACCTGGGATAAAGTAACTGTTATCAACGTTGTATCTTTGGTAAGAAAGAGATGCGTTGAAGCTAAAGTTACGGTCTGGCCAATTTAAACGTTTACCATAAGTAACCGAACCACCAGTGTTTTTGAAATAACCAGAATAAATTCCCGATGAGCTACCTGCATAAAGAGAAGCATAAGCCGAACCATACTGACGCTCTAAGGCTCTTTGGTAGCCTCTGTTATCAGATGATGTATGGAAAATACTTACGGCAAATGAGTTAGGTTTTTTACCACCGAGCCAAGGCTCTGTAAATGATAAAGAGTATGTTTGGTAGAAACGTCCACTGGCTTGTAATCTTAGAGCTAAACGTTGACCGTCGCCCGCAGGAAGTGGTTTCCATTTCTTAAAATTATTGATATTTCTTGCCGAGAAGTTATTGAAAACAACCCCGAAAGTACCAACAAAGCCTTGAAGACCACCCCAACCACCCGAAAGCTCGATATTATCGCTTGGTTTTTCTTCTACGTTATACTCAATATCAACCGTTCCGTCGGCTTGTGGAATTGGTTTTGGTTCGATTTTTTGTGGGTCGAAATAACCAAGTCTTGAAAGCGTCTGTTGTGTTTCGATAAGGTCAGTTTTACTAAATTTCTGCCCTGGACGGGTCAAGAGTTCACGCATTACTACATGGTCACTGGTTTTAGTGTTTCCGTTTAAAATAATGCGGTTGATAGTGGCTTGTTTACCTTCTCTGATACGCATTTCGATGTCGATAGAATCGCCGTCAACGGCAACCTCTACTGGCTCGCATTGGAAGAATAGGTAACCGTCATCCATGTAGGCCGAACTCACGTCGCCTTGTGGAATACCGTTAATTTTCTTGTTGAGTTCTTCTGGATTATAAATATCACCTTTCTTGATGGCAAGAATTGTCTCTAAATCTTTGGTTTTTCGGAGGTAGTTTCCTGTCCAAGTAATGTTACGATAATAGAAACGGCTTCCTTCGTTGATGTTTAATACTAATCTGATATTATCACCTGTTGTAGAAATAACAGAGTCAGAAATCACTTGAGCATCACGATAGCCCTTTTTGTTGTAGTATTCTACAATTTTTTGTTTGTCTTCTTCAAATTTCTTAGGTATATACTTCGATGGAGTGAAGATACGAAGTGGGGCTTTGATTTTTGTAGCCTTGAGTTTTGATAATACCTTATAATCAGGCATTTCTTTTACACCAACTAACTGGATATCATCAATTTTTACTTTATTTTTTTTATCAATAGTTACAATCAATGCCGCATTATTGGCTCTGATGGTATCGGAGATTTGTTTTATCTGAACACTTGTATTCAAGAAGCCTTTTTCAACATAAACTCTCTTGATGGTTAGTTGGATGTTTTTAATCAAAGCATCGGTAATAACCTTTCCTTTATTTGCTTTTACTTTTTCGCTAACGGCATCAATTTCACCTTTACGAATGCCTTTAAAAACAAATTTGTTTAGACGAGGGCGTTCACGAAGGTGAATATCAAGCTCAACTTTGTCTAACTCTACCTTAGTGATATTAATAGCAACGTCTTCGATGATTCCTTGTTCCATCAAACGACGGATAGCTGTACTGATGCGTTCGCCAGGAATACTAATTTTGTCGTTGATATTAAGACCAGATACCGAAATGAGCGTATTTGGGTCTAAAAACTTCACACCACTGACTGTAATTTTCGAAATGGTGTATTCTTTAGGTCGCTCATAGCTCACAGTTGCGTCTTTCGGCTGGTCGTACTTACGACCAAGACCCAAAGGAAATTGAGCCATGACATTGGTGGTAACAAGCAGGAAAATGAAAAAAGAAAGTAACTTTTGGATACGCATAATATAATAAGATATCAGAAAAATCTATTTGAGGAATGCTTCGATTTTTATATTTAAAATTTTAAAAGTCAGTTTCTTTTGTTACTTCAGTTGTTCACTTGTTTTGCCGAAGCGTCTTTCACGGTGTTGATAGGCCGAAATTGCTTCAAACAAATCTTTTTTACGAAACTCTGGCCAAAACAAATCGTCCATGAAATACAATTCGGCGTAAGCCAATTGCCAAAGTAAGTAATTGCTGATGCGGTGGTCGCCACCCGTACGAATCATTAAATCAACATCGGGAGCATCTTCGGTGGCCAAAAACTGTGAGAAAGTATTTTCGGTAATTTGTTCAACAGCGAGTTCACCTTTTTGTACTTTTTCTGCAATTTGCTTAGTAGCTTGAACGATTTCCCACTTTCCACTATAACTCAATGCCAATATGAGCGTCAGACCAGTATTATCTTTAGTTAGTTCAATGGCATCAACCATTTTCTTACGAGCCGATGCTGGGAGGCTCTCAAGATTTCCTATGGTTTTTACTCTAACGTTATTTTTGTGCAATTCGGGAACTTCTTCTGCAATCGTTTTTACCAGTAATTGCATGATTCCGTCAACCTCTAATTTAGGACGATTCCAGTTTTCGGTGGAAAAAGTATATAATGTTAGGTATTTTATGCCTAATTCAACACAACCTTCAACCGTATCACGAACTGATTTTACTCCATGATGATGCCCAAATATTCGCATTGCACCCTGTTGTTTCGCCCAACGTCCGTTGCCATCCATAATAACGGCTATGTGAGAAGGTAAATTGCCTAAATCAATGTTTTCTTTCACTGGTAAATCAATTAACATTAACAAATATCAACACTCTATTTGACTAATAGTGCAAAAAGGACTGCAAAGGTAGAAAAAAAGAACGGTGTTTGATAAGTTTTTAATGAATTGTAGCTGATTATAACGTTTTTACATTAAATACGTAGGCGAAATCGTAATATTGGTTATATAAATTTGTTTTGTGGGCTTATTATCGACGAGTAGGGCAATGTACTTTGTAGAATACATAGCTGATAGAAAAGTTTGTGTAATAATACATATCCTTGGCTTTGGTGCCTGGAATTTGATATTTTAACAAGTACTGAAACTTGGGGTCGCTTGGAACAACACCTGGCGGTAATAAAACTTCAAATTTTCCATTTGAATACCCAAGGTTATCTAAGAAATCGGTGGTCGTATGCCTTGCTCCAAACTCAACTCCCCAATTCCACTGACCTCTCCATTGCTTTTTAAAGCCAATTCCTAAAATCATTACTTGTTCGGTTTTATTGGTATTATATGGAGTAAAAACCGACGGGTCTTTGTCTGTTTTTAGGAGAGCTTTCGAACCTATTAATGTAGCCCCGTACCCACCAAAAACGTAAGGAGTCCAATTAGCCACTATTCGAGACGCACTGGTTCGGAAATTTAAGAAATTATATTCGATTTGTCCACTACCTTCAATAAGAGTGGCATTAAAACTATATTCACGGGCTTGGTGATACGGGTCAGACTTCATAAATTTATCTTTACCAACAACCCCGCCATACATTCCTTGGGCTTTAAATGATACTGCACGGCTATAATTAATTCTAACGAATGCACTGGCTGCCGGCCGTAGGATTAACGGTTTAAAGGTTGGCATTACATCACCTTTGTATTGATTGACCCCTACACCAGTACCCACCTCCCATAATTGGGCAAAAATGCTTATAGGTAACAAATAGATTAAGCAGAAGGTCTTTCGTACTACCGAATTATAAATAATCATTAAGAAATAGTTTTAATGCTTACACAGAACATGTAGTAGTGTTTTATTTAATAGGCGGACATTTTACTTGGCTTGAAATAATATAACTCAGTGTTATTTGAGTCGTGAAATATGAATCCCATTTGTTTGTACCTCTTGCACTATTTGGAAATCCAAATACCTGAAGCCCATTTGCCGAAGGTGTAGGTGAACCAGCTACCCCCAAAGTATTAGTGGCAATATTGGCAAAATCAGCAACTCTACTCACACCTGTACGAGCAGTATAATCTTCGCCAGCACGGTTTGCAAAAGCAACACTCAAAGGAGAAACGGCTGCTAAAGCGGCTGGGTCTGGGTAATCACTTTTACCTACGTCATCTAAATAGTCAAACGGAGTAATTCTTAAGCCACCTTCAAGTCCTAAATCAAACTTTTCATTGATTTTAATTTTTACACCTAAACCTACAGGAAAAACTGGTTGTATTAATGAATATGCCTTTGGGTAAGAATCGTTAATGCCTTGTCCTGAAGTTTGTTTATCTTTTAGGTTTGTCCAGCCCCCTAATGTTACCTCACCACTAGCGGGATTAACGGTCGCAACATCTCTTGCTTGTGGGTTATGTGCATAAAAACCAAAACCAATAAAACTGTAAGGCATGATTGCACTTCTTCCTTGTGGCCCCTTACTGTATTGTGGTAATAGATTGAATAATCCTGTAAGTGCAAATTCTTTTATATCATTTCTAAAATGTAAATTTCTTAAAAATGGTTGGAAGAACTTATTTAAATTATGTTGAGAAAATGTATAATCATCACCAGCGATTCTTGCCCAAGTAAAGCCAACACGAGCAGCTACTTGCGGAGATAATTGACGTGTGTAATTGATTGTAGCATTCCATCTTACATTTGTAATAAGACCGTAATAGAAATATGTATAAGGTGATAAATCACCGAAATAGTGCGAACTACCACCACCAATACCCACAGTAGAGTATTGATTGAGTTTATTTTTTTTACTGAAAATCCCAGATTGAGCGAAGTTTTCTTGAGTTGCCAAAAGCACTATCGAAAAACTTAGTATTAGGCCAAATGCCAGTTTGTTAGGTTTTAACAATTTCATACGAATTAGTAAGGTTTGTCGAAATATTTAACGTAATCACAGAAAGTTTTATTGTTAATTTCGGGCATCAATACCCCATTTTAGTTTTCCTCGTAATGTACTTAGGAAATCATCGCCTTCCATTCTGACCATTTTTGCCTTGAAATCTTCTTTCTTAACGGTGATGGTAGTTTCTTCGTCAGAGCCAATAATTTTCGCTCTCGAATCCATCGATACCAGAAAATTATTACTTCTACTTTCTACCTTGAAAGAAATAACACTGTCATCAGAAACAATCATTGGTCGCACAAATAAATTGTGTGGGCAGATTGGTGTAATAATAAAATTGGCCGAATGCGGCATAACCAATGGCCCACCACAACTCAACGAATACCCCGTAGAGCCAGTTGCCGTAGCAACCATTAGACCATCAGCCCAATAGGTATTCAGAAATTCTCCGTTGATATAGGCATGAACCACAATCATTGAAGAGGTATCTGTTTTTGAAATGGCTATTTCATTAAGTGCAAAATTCGTGCCTTCTTCAAATAATTCGGTTTGAGAACTTGCCGAAATCATAGTTCGCTCGTCAACTGTGTAATAACCATTAATAAGTTGATAGACAGTACGTTGGATTTTTTCGGGAGAAATAGCGGCCAAAAAACCTAAACGACCAAAATTGAAGCCCAGAATCGGAATCTCACGCTTGCCTACGTGAGCGAGGGTTTCGAGGAAAGTACCATCACCTCCGAGACTAAAAGCAAAGTCGGCATCGAAGATTTCGTCGGGTGTGGTATAAACGGCTTTGGTATCCAACCGAATCCCAGATTGTAGAAGAATACGCTTAAATGGCTCAGAAACCTGTATTTCAACTTTGTGTTGCTTCAATTCGTCGAAAACCTGCTGAATATAAGGAACAGATTCTACACTAAATTTTCGACCGTGAATGGCTATTTTCATTGGAAACCACCCCCCCGCCCCTAAAGGGAGGCTTGTGTTTACATTCGTTTGAGGCAAAATACTAAGGGCAAAAATACGAACGATTGCCTCAAAAACTACACAAAAAATGATTTAAGTGTATTATAACTCGAAACCCTCTCCTTGTGCTGGGATTAGAATATCATGAAAACCCATCGAATTAAGATGTTTTTTGAAAACTAACTGAGTATCGATTTCGCCATGAACCAAGAAAAGTTTTTTGACTTTAGAGGCATCTTGACACGATAAGTGTTTCATCATTTCTTTATAATCAGCATGAGCAGAGAAAGAGTCCATCACTTCTATATCAGCCCTTACTTTGAAAGTTTCTCCAAAAATTCTGACTTCGGCTGGTTGGGTTTTTAAAATAGCCCCCAAGCTACCAGGAGAACAGTAACCCACTAATAAAATCGTTGTTGATGGTTTTTCAACATTGTTTTTAATATGGTGTTTTATACGCCCCGCCTCGGCCATACCCGAAGAAGATATGATAATACAAGGTTGCTTGCTATCATTTAAAGCCTTTGATTCCATGACATCGCTTATGTAATGTAAGTTCTCGAAATCAAAAGCATCGCCGTCATGTTTGATATAAGCCAAGATTTCGGGGTTGAAACACTCTTCATTATCCTTCATGACCATTGTTGCTTTTACTGACAATGGGCTATCAACATAAACTGGAATTTTGGGCAAAAGTCCTTCATGAGCAAGTTGGTCAAGGGCGTAAATCAGCTCTTGAGTACGGTCAACTGCAAAGGCTGGTATGAGTAATTTTCCCTTTTTTTCGATACACGTTTGATAGACAATTCTAAGCAAATGGGTCTTCATGTCAGTTTCTGGCTCGTGAATTCGATTTCCATAAGTTGACTCGCAAAGAATATAATCTGCTTGCGGAAAAGGCACGGGGCTTCTCAAAATCTTATCGTCAGGTCGGCCAATATCACCAGTAAAGAATAAAGTTTTGGTTTTGTATTCTTCCTCAAAAGCCAAATAAATACCCGCACTTCCGAGTAGATGGCCCGCATCGTAGAATTTAACAATTACACCTTCTTCTATCACAAAAGGGTGTTCATAATCTACTGTTTTGAAGAGTTTCAGGGCTGCTTCTACGTCATCGGCATTGTAGAGCAGCTCGTATGGTTCTTCGTTTCGGCCAATTCTTCGTTTATTGATGCGTTCGAGGTCTTTTTCTTGAATATGAGCCGAATCCATCAACATTATTTCGCACAAATCTTTAGTGGCGGGTGTAGCATAGATAGTTCCTTTGAAGCCTTTTCTAACCAAACGAGGCACAAGACCAGTGTGGTCGATGTGAGCGTGACTTAAAATAAGAAAATCTACCTCTTTGGGGTCAAACCCAAATTGTAGATTTAATTCAGTTGTACCGATTCCTTGAAAAAGGCCACAATCCAGTAATATTTTTGTTCCCTTGCTGGTCGTAATGAGGTGTTTGCTGCCCGTAACTCGTTGAGCCGCTCCGTAGAATTGAATTTTCATAATACTCAGCCCAGATGGCGTTTTGTTGTTTTTATGCAAATAAGAGAAAAATATTTTGTCAAAAAAAGACACGTAAAAGAAATCTTGAATACTTCACTGTCTTAAAACAATCATGGCGTATATGATATGGAGTTTAGAACAGATTTGATAATTACCTCAAAATTTTAGAATAATCGGTAAAATGGTTTTATTTGTAAAAAAATGCAGTAAAAATGACTTATCCAGTTGCCGAAATACAGCAAATAATAAGCGAAGAGCACCAAAGTCGCTTAATAGATATGAGTATGTTTGAGATGACAGACGATGTTTTTTTTGCTTTCTGTCAAGCCAATGACCACCTAAAACTCGAAAGAAACCCCGACGGAACAATTCTATTTATGGCACTCACAGGAGGAATTTCAGGAGAAAATAATGCAGAGTTAAATATTGACTTAGGTATTTGGAAACGTCGCAATGGAGGACATATCTACGATTCCTCAACTGGCTTTAGACTACCCGACGGGTCGGTGCGTTCGCCTGATGCTGCTTGGTTAAGCGAAGAAAAATATGCTCAAATTTCGGAAGAAGACCGCAGAAAACATTTACCAGTTGCTCCCGAATTCATCGTTGAGCTCATGTCCGAAACCGATAGCTTGAAAGAAGCTCAAAATAAAATGCTTTCTTATATTGAAAATGGTGTTTTGCTGGGTTGGCTGATTAACCCCAAAATAGAAACTGTTTACATCTATCGTGCCGATGGCACAATTTCTAAAGTAGAGGGTTTTTCTCAAACTCTTTCGGGCGAGCAAGTTTTGGCAGGTTTTGAATTTGATTTAAGTTTATTGAAAAAGTAAATTGAGTTATAAAAAAGAAGGGTTTAGCTACGAATTTTGTAACTAAACCCTTCTTTTTTACATACCTTCTTACAAATTCACCCCACGTTTCCACGGAATGAAGTCGTCTTGACCTAAAAGTTCGGCTTTTGTTAGGTAATCTCCGTTGGCGAGTCCAATCAACCAATTCAATAAAGATTCAGCATTTTGCTCAATGGTTTCTTCGCCCGTGATGATTTTTCCGCAACTAAAATCAATAATATCAGGCATTTTTTCGGCCAATTTATTGTTAGTCGAAATCTTAACGGTTGGCGTTACAGGATTCCCCGTTGGTGTGCCAAGTCCAGTTGTAAATAATATGATTGTCGCACTCGAAGCGGCCATTCCTGTTGTTGCCAAAACATCATTTCCTGGCGTACAAAGTAAATGCAAGCCACCTTGTGTAGGTTGTTCGGTATAATTCAGTACATCGGCTACTGGAGCATTGCCTCCTTTTTTTGCTGCACCTGCCGACTTGATAGCGTCGGTAATCAAACCATCTTTGATATTTCCGACCGACGGATTCATATCGAAAGTTGCTCCTACGGCGGCGGCTTGGTCGGAGTATTCTTTCATTAAATCGGCAAATTTTTGTGCTTTGGCTTCATCAACACAACGGTTAATTAATTCTTGCTCAACGCCACAAAGCTCTGGAAATTCTGCCAAAAGCGTCGTTCCGCCCAAACTTACCATAATATCAGATAAATGTCCGATAGCTGGGTTGGCCGAAATCCCCGAAAAACCATCCGAGCCACCACATTTTAAACCAATGGTTAATTTGCTGATGGGAGCTGGCTGACGAGTTTGTTTATTGATTTCTATAATGCCTTTGAATGTCTCACGAATGGCATCTGACATCATTGTGTGTTCGGTTCCGTAGGTTTGTTGGTCGAAATATAAAATCGGACGCTCGAACAGAGGGTCACGTTTCAGAATTTGCTCTTTCAGATAATCAATCTGTGATTTTTGGCAACCCAGACTCAACACCGTTACGCCCGCTACGTTGGGGTTGACAATCATTCCTGCAAACAAATCGCAAAGAGCATCAGTATCTTGATTGGTGCCACCACAACCCGTTTCGTGCGTCAAGAATTTGATACCGTCAACATTTTGGAAAATATGCGTAGGCGAAATTTTGATTTTTTCGCTGCTTGGGTCGGCCAAAGTAATGGTTTCGAGGGCTTCGGTATTTCCCGAATGAAATGCCGCCAATAAATCTCTCACTTGATTACGGTAGATTTCGGGTTGAGCATAGCCAAGTTCACGCTCAAACGCATCTTTCATAATCATGATATTGCGGTTTTCGCAAAAAACCAAAGGCACAACCAACCAATAATTACGAGTACCTACGCTGCCATTGGCTCTATGATAACCATTGAAAGTTTTACTTTTCCATGATTCTACATCGAGCGGAGTCCACGCTGGTGCGGGTTGGCGTTTTTCAACCGAATAAGGGTCTGACTCGTGTTTGAGATTGAAAGTGGTTATTTGAGCTCCACGTTTGATGGGCTGCGTAGCTTTTCCTACCAAAACGCCGTACATAGTCACGTGGTCGCCTACCGATAAATCTTCAGTAACAAATTTATGTTTTGCTTCAATATCGTGTTGGATTTCGTAACTTTCGTTGTCGTAATTTACAGTTTCTCCACCTTTTAGGTTTTGTAAAGCAACAATTACGTTGTCGTTTTTATGTAGTTTCAGAACAGTGTGCATAGCCATGTACCCCAAAAATATTATAGGTTGAATAATTATTTTAGCAAATGTAGTTGCAATTTATTTTTTGTTCCAGAATTGACAAGTAATTTTGAAGGGGAAAAGTGGTGTTTTTTGGCCAAATATCAAAAAAATATTAGAATTAAGTTATTTTTCACAAAAACCGATTTTGTAATAAATAGCATTCCGTATAAAAATCATATTAATCTTTTTAATCATCGTCTAAAATGTTTCGTCTTGACAATAAAGTAGCCATCGTTACGGGTGGAGCCAGTGGTATCGGACTTTCTATCTCTCGACTCTTTGCTCAGCAAGGGGCGGTTGTACATATTTTGGAACTCAATATCGACCAAGCCGAGCGAGAAGCCGACCTCATTAATGCCAATGGTGGCGAAGCGTATTTTCATAAAGTAGATGTATCGAAACAGAAAGAAGTTAAGAAGGTTATTGATAAAATAGCGAAGGAAAATGCCATTGATATTTTGGTGAATAATGCAGGAATAGCCCACGTAGGAACCGTAGAATCGACAACCGAAGAAGATTTAGACCGCATTTATAATGTAAACGTGAAAGGAACTTATAATTGTCTGCATTCGGTTATTCCTTACATGAAAGACCGTGGTGGCGTAATTCTAAATGTGGCTTCGATTGCAGCAACTGTTGGGATTCCAGACCGATTTGCCTATTCGATGTCGAAAGGGGCAGTTTATACCATGACTTTGCAAGTGGCAAAAGATTATTTGAAATATAATATTCGTTGTAATAGCCTTTCGCCCGCTCGTGTACATACGCCATTTGTGGATGGTTTCTTGAAAAAAACCTACCCAGGTAAGGAGAAAGAAATGTTTGATAAACTTTCAAAAACTCAGCCAATCGGACGAATGGCAAAGCCCGATGAAATCGGCTCATTGGCGGTTTATCTTTGTTCCGACGAAGCAGGATTTATCACAGGTTGCGATTATCTAATTGATGGTGGTTTTGTGAAATTGAATAATTAAATCGTGGGGCGAACTTCCAGTTCGCCGTATAAAATAAATATTCGTAAAAGTGACAGATTACAAATCTGTCCTACATTGATTGCTGTTAATAACTTGTTAAAGAGTGGCAATTTTTAAGTGTATTCTCACAAAAATCGACTAATTTGCTATTCAAAACATCAAAAAATACATGAAAAAGACATTTTTGCTTGGCAGTTTTCTTCTTATCATCAATTTTGCGTTTGCACAAGGCATAGCGTTCGAACCTACTATTGAAGCCGCTTTTCAGAAAGCAAAGGCTTCAGGAAAGAACGTTTTTGTGGAATGTTATTCGCCACATTGCCCGATTTGTATGAGCTTAGAGCCAACGCTCAAAAATGCTGAAGTGGGTAAATTCTACAACCAAAATTTTGTAAGTTTCAAACTCAACGTTGAAGATGCCAAACAAGTAGCTTTTTTGAACAAAAAGAATATCTTTTTACCCGGATTTCCATTATTCTTCTATTTCGATAAAGACCAAAATCTCATTCATAACACTGACCCAACCAATACCCCAAAAGATTTTATCAAACACGCCCAAACAGCCCTCGACCCAAATCAACAAACTGGTGGTTTTTGGAAGAAATTTCAAGCAGGCGATAGAGATATCAATACAATGGTTGGTTTGGCGTACTATCTACGTATTACGCAAGATACACTAAAAAATAAGCAAGTAGCCGATGCACTTTATGCTGCTTATCCAAAAGACCAGCTGGGCGATAAATTTAGTTGGGCTATCATGAAGAAGTGTATCATGGATTTGGATAATGGTTTTTCGCAATTTTGGTTGAATAATTTGGCTATTGGTGGAAAATACGAAGCCGCTGAAGGTCATGCAGGGCAAGAAGGGAATGCCCTCGGACGATTGCTGCAATTAGAGATTTTTTCTCCTAAAGCGATTAATTACTCTTTAGGTAAAGTAAATCAGCTAAAGCGTTACATGGAATTATTGGGTGCTGGACAATATGTTACGGCCAATACTTGGCAAATTGAGTGCCCAGCTTTACTACGTGAAAAAGGACAAGATGTAGCCTTTAACTTTTTGAAAGGTTTAATAAATGCCCAAACCCAACCTCAATTATTGGTTTATTACGTTACATTCTACAATAATACATTCCCCGACGGGAAGTTCGCAGCTGAAGTCCGACGATGGCTATCTTCTGCTCGACCACAACTCAAAACAGAGCAAGAGATAGCTAATCTTAACTACGAATCTGCTCGCTTGTATCAGAAATCGGGTGATTTAGCCAATGCTAAAAAGGAAATTGCTGCTGCAAAAATCAGCATTTCGGCCGCTAAAGCAAAGGTAACTGACCCGAATTTCAAGAAAGTGGTAGCTTCTATCGAAACAAGTATCAATAAATTGGCTGGGGAATTGAAATAAAACCCCACTGTCAACGGAAGACAGTCCAAATTGATATAAAATCATCATATTTTAAATTTTGATTATGGGCATAACACTATCGTCCATAATTTACTTTCGACTATAAAATAATGACTCTTTTTAACGTATATCCTCTTTACGACATCGAGCCAGTGAAAGCTCAAGGTTCTTATCTTTGGGACAAGAACGGACAAGAATATCTCGACCTTTATGGTGGCCATGCCGTTATTTCGGTGGGGCACACGCACCCATATTATGTACGAAAAATTACTCAGCAATTAAAGAACATAGGTTTTTACTCAAATTCTGTAAAAATTCCTTCGCAAGAAGAATTGGCCGATAAATTGGGTAAACTCTCTGGTTTGAAAGATTATTTTTTGTTTTTGGTAAATTCGGGAGCAGAAGCCAACGAAAATGCCTTGAAATTGGCGTCATTTTATAATGGCAGAAAGAAAGTGATTGCTTTCTCGAAAGGTTTTCATGGGCGTACATCGGCTGCGGTTGCTGTAACTGATAATCCGTCGATTCAAGCACCGATTAACTTTGCTGACCACGTACAAATTCTGCCTTATAACGACGTTGAGGCAGTAAAAAAAGTAGTCGATAACGAAACCTGTGCAGTAATTGTTGAGGGCATTCAAGGGGTAGGAGGAATCAATGTTGCTACCGATGAATTTATGAAGGCTATTCGTAAGGCTTGCGATAAAACAGGGGCGATTTTTATCCATGATTCCGTACAATGTGGTTATGGTCGTTCGGGAAAATTCTTCACGTTTCAGCACAGCGGAGTAAAACCCGATATTATCACCACTGCCAAAGGCATGGGCAATGGCTTCCCGATTGGTGGGGTTTTGATTTCTCCGAAATTTCAAGCAAAACACGGAATGTTGGGTACAACTTTCGGCGGAAATCATTTGGCTTGTACGGCCGCCAATGCAGTTCTGGATATTATCAAGAAAGAAAAGTTGATTCAAAACGCTGCCAATATTGGTGATTATTTCATGGAAAACCTCAAAGGAATTCCAGGAATAAAAGAATTGCGTGGGCAAGGTCTAATGATTGGTATTGAATTTGAGAAACCAGTTGGGCCAATTAGAAATTCGTTATTATTCGACCATAAAATCTTCACGGGCGTGGCGGGTAATCACACGATGCGTCTATTGCCAAGTTTAGCCGTTACAACCAAAGAAGCAGATATTTTCTTAGATGCTTTGAAGAAAGTACTGGTGAATGGATAATGTATAATTGAAAATGGAGAATGTTGTGTAAACGTGCAATCATTCTCCATTTTTAATTCTCAATTCTTAATTAAATTTCTCCTTCCACCGCCAATAAATAAAGCCTCATGCTTTGGGCTTCGTTGGCAATCCAAGCGTCGTATTCTTCAATTGCTTGTAGGCGTAGTTCTTCTGAGCAGTAGCCATCTGCTACCACTTGTTTTCCACGAGTTTCGGCTACGATACTCCAAATTCTGATGGCTGCTGCAAATTCTTCTTCACCTTTTTTACTTACTTCGTGTTGTGGTACGACGTTTATTTCTGTTAAACCTATACTTTCATAGATTTTTGTTAGATTATCGGCAATTTTGTTGTCATAACCAGCATCTTTTCGCCAATTAAGAAATGCTTCGTAAAAATCTAACATTGATTTTGGCGGAGCGGGCGACCATTCCACCTTCGTATGATTATAGTCATTGATAGAGATTTTTCCACCTTTTTTCAATAAAGTCGCCATTTTTTGCACAACTTCCGCAGGATTATTTACCCATTGTAAAGTTCGAGCAGCAATCACCAAATCAAATTTTTCAACCGAAACATAATCGTTGATATTGGCTACCTCAAAGCTTAGATTTGGGAGGTGTGCGTAATTTTTTTGAGCCAACTCAATCAAGTGTTCACTAAAATCAATGCCTACAACTTTCCCGCTGGTACGTTGTGCTATATCGGCCGTAATGGCTCCTGAGCCACAACCAATATCAAGCACCGACAGCCCATCTTTCAGCAGTCCGAGTAGGCTCGAATAAGAGTTTTCGATGTTGCGGCGGTCAAGGACTTTATTAGCCCCTTGTGGCATTTCTGCCCGTGTTTGATACTGTTGACTCATGATTTTGAAAAATAGTTAAATGAAACTTCGCCAAAAGTACGATAAAATTGTTTGAATGAAAGAAGTGGTGTATTTACGAGTCTGAATAGTTCGTTTGATGATAAACGTTTTTTTGAATAACTTGCCGACAATTAAAAAGCTAATTTACAATTTGTTCGTTTACAGGGTATTTTAGCAGCAAAAACATTCAACATCAACAAAAAACTACTTAATATAAACAAACATTAGCAATGATATTAAGCGAAATTCTGTATAAAATTTCTCTCCAAGCAGTTTCTGGAAAAACAGATATTGAAATAAATAAGATAGTTTTCGACTCTCGTCAGGTAGAAAAAGGTAGCCTTTTTGTGGCTATCGGTGGTACGCAAGTTGATGGGCATCAATTTATCGGCAAAGCCATTGATTTGGGAGCTTCGGCAATCTTGTGTGAACATTTACCCGAAACTCTAAATGAGGCAATTACTTACATTCAAGTTGAAAACTCGGCTCGTGCGATGGGTTTTGCAGCGGCAAATTTCTACCAACATCCATCTAAAAAACTCAAATTAGTAGGTGTTACAGGCACAAACGGCAAAACTTCGATAGCCACGCTACTTTTTAGACTTTTCCGCCGATTGGGTTATCGTTGTGGCTTGCTTTCTACGGTGCAAAATCAGATAGATGATGATATAATTCCTTCGACGCACACAACGCCTGATTCGGTAAAAATCAATGAATTATTGGCCGATATGTACCAAAAAGGCGTGACCTATTGCTTCATGGAAGTGAGTTCGCACTCGGTAGTGCAAGAGCGTATCGCTGGACTTCACTTTGTAGGCGGTATCTTTACCAACATTACGCACGACCACCTTGATTTTCACGGAACATTCGATAATTATCTAAAAGCAAAAAAAGGCTTCTTCGACCAACTTCCTGCGTCGGCTTTTGCGTTGGTAAATACCGATGATAAGAATGGCAAAATAATGCTCCAAAATACGGCGGCAAGAAAAGAAACGTATTCACTCAAAAACATTGGTACTTTCAAAGGAAAGGTGTTGGCTTGCAGTTTGTTTGGGCTACAAATGGAGATTGATAACAAAGAAGTTTGGTTCAAACTCATCGGCTCATTCAATGCTTATAATTTACTCGGTGTTTATGGTGCGGCGGTTTTACTCGGCGAA
Organism: Emticicia aquatilis; assembly: GCF_014644295.1. Taxonomy (GTDB): domain Bacteria; phylum Bacteroidota; class Bacteroidia; order Cytophagales; family Spirosomataceae; genus Emticicia; species Emticicia aquatilis. The sequence continues at coordinate 123,473 of NZ_BMKK01000014.1, read as the reverse complement.
GATTCAGATGAAGTTTTGATGCAACTCTCTGATATTCAGCCACCTGCGGGGCGTTTCGAGCAAGTAGTTTCTAAAAATAATATTGTCGGAATCGTTGATTACGCCCACACACCCGATGCCTTGAAAAATGTATTGGAAACCATCGTTGATTTACGAGAAGGAAATCAACAAATCATTACAGTTGTGGGTTGTGGCGGAAATCGTGATGCAACCAAACGCCCGATTATGGCCGAAATAGCTTGTAAAATGAGCGATAAGGTAATTCTGACATCGGATAATCCAAGAAACGAAGAGCCGTTGGATATTCTGGCCGAAATGCAAAAAGGCGTACCTGCCATTCATTTCAAGAAAACCCAAACTATCGAAGACCGTCACGAAGCAATTTTAGCGGCTGTAAAAATGGCAAAGCCCGAAGATATTATTTTGGTAGCAGGAAAAGGCCACGAAACCTACCAAGAAATAAAAGGCATAAAGCATCATTTCGATGATAAAGAAGTACTGAAAGAGGCATTTGGAGATTAGAAATAGTTTTTATTTTCTTTCAATTGCCACATGGCTTTAGCCTGTGGATAGGTAGAGAAAAACAGTCTACTGATTTAGCTGGAGAATTTCTAATAATGATAATCCATATTAATCAATGCCGTTCATCAAAGTCTATATTCATTTTGTCTGGAGTACAAAAAATAGATTTCCGTATTTGCACAATCCAGAAATCAGGCAGCAGGTTTGGAATCATATCAAAGAAAATAGCGAGAAGAAAGATATATTTATTGACTTTGTAAATGGTTTCAACGACCATTGTCATTGTTTGGTGTCGCTTGGTAGTGACCAAACTATTAGTAAGGTTATGCAGTTGATAAAAGGGGAGTCGGCTTTTTGGATAAACAAACAAAAACTGACAAACCAGTACTTCGAATGGCAAGATGAATATTTTGCTGTTGGGGTTTCAGAGTCGCAGATTGAAACTGTAAGGAATTATATTAAAAATCAGGAAACACATCATACCAAAAAAACATGGAATGATGAATATGAAGAACTGATTTTACGGCATGGCTTTGTAAAAATGAAAGATAAAAGCTAATTGAAATAAAGTTTTGGCTAAAGCCAGATTTGGACTTGTTTTCTTTTATCCTCCAGCTAAAGCAGGAGGCAATTGAAATAAATTACCTCAAAAAACAGGAGAAATGAATTGGTACAAGGATACTTCGATAGTCTGATTGAGTTTATGGATAACCAAAATGAATTTCAAATAAAACTATTTTCAATAGGATAACAGAGAATAAAAAATCTAACACTAATACCATTTAACAATAAATTTTTCATCAATAAATATCAAATTTTAATGGAAGCAGAGAATAAGAGAATCCCTCTCAATGATTTACATGAAAAACTGGGCGGAAAAATGGTGCCTTTTGGTGGCTTTATGATGCCCGTTCGTTACTCGTCCGATAATGAAGAACACAATTGCGTGCGTAATGGTGTAGGTGTTTTTGATGTGTCGCACATGGGCGAGTTTGTAGTGAGAGGAGAGCGTGCAACTGAGTTTTTGCAATACATAGTTTCAAACGATGTATCGGCACTTTTTGATGGAAAAGTACAATACGCATATTTCCCGAATAATGAAGGTGGTGTAGTAGATGATTTATTGGTTTATCGTTGGAACGAAAACGAATATTATTTAGTAGTAAATGCCTCAAACATCGAAAAGGACTGGAATTGGGTAAATCAAAACAATAACTTCGGTGTAGAACTTGAAAACATTTCTGATAAACTTTGTTTGTTTGCCGTACAAGGGCCCAAAGCTCTACCAACGCTTCAAAAACTAACAGAGCTTGATTTATCATCAATGGATTATTACACTTTCAAGGCTGGCTCTTTAGCTGGTATTGATGATGTAATTATCTCGGCAACGGGTTACACAGGTGCGGGAGGTTTTGAAATTTACGTTTGGAATAAAGATGCCGAAAAAATGTGGAATGCCATCTTTGAAGCAGGAGCGGAGTTTGACATTAAACCGATTGGTCTGGGTGCAAGAGATACCTTACGTTTAGAAATGGGTTATTGCTTGTACGGACACGAACTAAATGATACCGATTCTCCATTAGAAGCAGGTTTGGGTTGGGTGACGAAGTTTACGAAAAGCTTCATCAATTCTGAAAACCTAAAGGCTCAAAAAGAAGCAGGTTTACAGCGTAAATTAGTAGGTATTGAAATGATTGACCGTGGAATTCCTCGTAGTCATTACGAAATTTGTGATGCTGAAGGAAATAAGTTAGGGGAAGTTACTTCTGGAACTCAATCACCGACTTTACAAAAAGGAATTGCGATGGGCCACGTGCCAACGGCATTCGCCAAAGTCGGAACGGAAGTGTATATCAAAGTAAGAGATAAACTGCTTAAAGGCGTAGTTACGAAATTGCCTTTTGTGAAAGCAGGAGTGTAAGCATTCAGCAGAAATTGACTTAAAGAAATCTTATTTTTGACGGTTATTTGTGAAAAACTTTTTAAATTTAATAAAATTTAGAAGAAAATGGTTGTAACAAAATCACCACAGATAGTTAGAAAATCAGCCCCAAAAGTGCCTAATTACTTAATACACGAAGTAATGGATGGAAAGCCTATCTATTATAGAGGGTATAAAGAAGTATTAAATGGAACAAAAACTTTTGCTGAAATTATGGGGTCGAGTACATTTCAATCACTTATTATTACACATTTAATTATTTTACTTGGAAGAAAAGTGGACGAAGAAAAGTACACCCTTCTATCAAGCGAAACAGGAATTCATCTGAATAAATATAATAATTTAGCAGGAGATATTCTTATTTTTGAAAATAGTGTTTTACCCATTGAAGCGATTGATGAACATTATGCAATCGTTCCGCCCAAAGTTGCCATCGAAGTGGACATTAACATCGAAGCACCAGGTTTAGAAATTGATAGTTATATTTTCAATAAAACGCAAAAACTATTGAATTTTGGCGTAGAAAAAGTAATTTGGATTACAACCAAATCAAAAAAAGTAACAGTAGCTACCAGAAACGAAGATTGGCAAGTAAAAGACTGGAACAAAGATATTGAAGTTTTCGATGGAGTAATCTTTAATATCGGTGAATATCTACGTAAAAAAGGCTCACCTTTTGCATAGGAATAAGGGTGAAAAACTACTTATATCTGCCCTTCCTAAAATCAAGGAAGGGCTTTTTTATGAATAAAATTTTAGAAAAAAGAATAAACAAACTGAAACTTTCTCTTACTCAGCGTTCTGTCACGCTGAATGCATCCAATGCCACCGCTGCTATTTTCGAGTACAGATTCTTACAGAATTAGTTTATATTGTTTTTTATCTCGAATCCGCAACAGTTTTGTATATTTATAGGTTTGAAATTCAATCAAATATCATTTTTCATCGATAAACTCAACATCTATTTATTATGCAAAACAAAATTTTATTTTGGGCATTTCTCATTGTAAGCAGTCAACTTTTTGCTCAGAGCCTTCCGCCTGCTCTCAACCAAATTAAAGAATCAGATTTAAAAAGCGATTTAGAGGCATTGGCTGGAGTGAATTTTAAAGGTCGCTCGGCTGGCACACTTGATGAACTGAAAGCTGCGATGTGGTTGGGCGAAAAATACCGAGCCATTGGCCTAAAACCTGCGGGCGATGATGGTACATATTTTCAGTTTTTTACGCTGTGGCGAAATCAAATTTCTGAGCAAACGAGTATCGAACTGAACAATAAAAAATTGACTCTTTGGCAGGATGTTTCTATTGCACAAATGGCCAATACAGCTTTAAACGGAATAATTACTTATTTGGGAAATGCTGCCGAGATTGACACCAACTCACTTAATGTAAAAGGAAAAATTGTGGCCATCGAAGCCAACCCAAAAGGTATTAATCTCAATGTTTCGCTACCAACGTGGCGTTATAGTCGATATATTTATACAAAATACGGAGCTGATTTGGTAAAAAGAGGAGCGATTGCCATAATTTTTATTGCTGACGATACCGCCGAAAACGGATGGAAAGATGCCAATGAAAATTTTAAAAGAGGTAATTATGACATTGATGGTGGGGCAAATGTTAATTTAACCACAACTGTACCTGTTTTATGGTTGCACAAAGGCTCGAAGAAGGATTTGGAAGGAAACTCAGCAAATCTGAAAGCCAATATTGTGGTGTCGAAATACCCCTACCCTTCGGTGAATATTATTGGCAAAATAGAAGGAACGGACGCCAATTTGAAATCTGAATACTTGCTTTATAGCGGCCACACCGATGCTCATGGAGTGCGTAATGAAATCAAAGGTGATTCGATATGCTATGGTGCTGATGACAATGGCAGCGTAAATGTAGCCATGCTCAGTAACGCAAGAGCATTTGTGAAAAATCCAGCCAAACGTTCTGTATTATTTGTTATTCACGGAGCTGAAGAAAGAGGACTTCTCGGTTCAAGATATTACTCTGCTCTTCCAACCGTACCAATTGGTAATATTGTAGCTGTTTTAAATGGTGATATGATTGGAAGAAACCATATTGATAGTGCGACTGTGCTTGGAGCACTTCCGCCTCATAGAAACTCAGAAGAATTAATAAATATGACTTTAGAGGCTAATAAAGAAGGCCCAAATTTTAAATTAGATTACACATGGGACGACGTAAAGCATATTGAAGGCTGGTATTTCAGAAGCGACCACCTGCCTTATGCACGTTTGGGTATTCCTTCGCTCATGTACACAACTCTTTTGCACCCAGATTATCATACCCCGCAGGATAATGTAGAGAATATTAATTTTCCTAAATTAAAGAAAATGGCCGACTGGATGTACAGAACTGGTTGGAAAGTAGCCAACGCCAAGCAAAGACCAGCCACGGATAAGAATTTTAAATTAGAAAGGTAAAAACTTATAGCTCCACATAACATTTATGAAAAGTGTATGTGGATGTGGAGCTATAAATCTTAAACAGAAGTATCAAAATGTAAACTATCTACTACTTTTTGATTGAACAAACTCGCCTTGTTCACAAACTCAAACCTCAAAAATAAACCCTTTATCCAATAGTTTATTGTAGATATTCTCATCAAAGCGATAGAGAGTTGCTGCTCTGTGCGACACATCTTGTTGGCGTTCTTTGGTATCAACCAACAGATTCATTTTTAAAAACTTCTTGCGGAAATTCGATTTATCAAGCTTTTGATTAAGAATCGCTTCATATAGTTCTAAAAGCTGAAGAAGCGTAAATTTAGGTGGCAATAAATTGAAACCAATAGGCTCGTGCTGCACCTTGTGTTTCAGAAAACTCAAGCAACTTTCAAAGATAGTCTTGTGGTCGAAGGCCATTTTTGGCACATCCCAAACTTTAAACCATTGTACATCGGCCTCGGTTGGACCTGCGTGAAGCTCAAAATTTTCGATATTTACGAGTGCATAATAGGCTATCGTGATTACCCTTCGTGCAGGAAAACGCTCCAAATCACCGAAAGTCTTAAATTGTTCAAGATAAATATTGCCCACAGCCGTTTGGGAGGAAAGAATCCTGTTTGCAGCTTCGTCAATACTTTCATTATACCTAATCCAGCTACCGGGTAAAGCCCATTGTCCGAGGGTGGGGCCGATACCGTGTTTTACGAGCAAAACATAGAGTTGGGTTTCTTTAAATCCAAAAATAACGCAGTCGATTGAGAGTGCGTCAATGATGTCATCGGAGTACTGCAATTCCTTTAATTTTAGTTAAGATATTTTTGCAATTTACAGAAAAACTGTCTTTAACCTACACTTCCTCATCACATTTTAATCTATTTGGGCATTGCTACTATCTCAAAATCTAAATAAATTGCCTTTAGTCAAGTTTATATTATTTTGCATTTTTTTTATAATTTATTTAATAAATTTTGTAAATAAGAAAAATCAAACATATACTTGTGGTAAAATTGACTATAAGGATATTTTTGTTAATTTTAGCACTTTAAATTTTTTGTTAAAACGAATACTGCGAGCAGTAAAATTTAGCCCAAAACCATATTAATTGATATTTTGTAAAAACTAAGCAGAAAAACACTATGACATCAGAATCACATAAATTATCAGTTATTGAAAAAATAGGATACAGCCTCGGCGACTTAGCGGCGAACCTTATTTTTCAGACTTTAATGACATTTTTGGCCTATTTTTATACTGATGTTTACAAAATACCTGCGGGGGCTGCCAGTATAATCATATTCTTAGGAGGCTTTATCGGGGCATTTTTCAATATTCTAATGGGCATCATTGCCGACCGCACCAATACTCGTTGGGGAAAATTTCGCCCGTGGGTTTTGTGGACATCCATTCCTTTCGGTATTATTTCATTATTGGCTTTTTCAACCCCAAATTTTGGCGAAACTGGTAAAATCGCTTATGCCCTTATCACTTATTTTTTATTGGTTATTATTTACTCGGCCAGCAATTTGCCATACTCAGCATTGAGTGGTGTGATTACGGGTGATATGAAGGAACGCAATAGTCTTTCTTCGTACCGTTTTGTGGCAGTAATGGTTGCTCAATTTATTATCCAGTCGCTTCTTTTACCTTTGGCTTTATCGTTGGGACATGGCAATAAGGCCGTAGGTTTCGAGAAAGTAATGTTAGTTTTTGCGATAGTAGGTGTTATTTGTCTAATTATTACGTTTTTGACCACAAGAGAGCGAATTGTTCCTGTTACTGAAGAAAAAAGCAGTATTAAACAAGACTTAACCGACTTATCTCGCAATAAGCCGTGGGTGATTATGCTTTTGGTTACGATTTTAGTTTTCATAACCTTGGCTCTTAAAGGCGGAATGTATATCTATTATTTCAAATATTACTTAGACCCAACTGCTCAAGCAAATTACCTTGAAAGCATTGGTTTCAATTCTTTTATTAAGGGCTTAAACGAAAGCATAACCGGTTTGGGTTTGGGTAAATTTGAATGGCCAGAAGATGCTCCAACATCAGCCAACAGTCTTTTTAATGCTGGTGGAATTATCTTTATGATTATCGGTATTATGTTTACTAAACCTCTTGCCGACAGATTCGGAAAACGTAATATCTTCGGAATTTTCCTTGCTCTTTCAGCTTTGTGTTTGGTTGCATTCAATTTTTATGATAAAGATGCCATCGGAATTGTATTTTTAACCCAAATCCTACATGGGTTTACTTATGGGGTAACGATTCCGCTGCTTTGGGCAATGATTGCTGATGTTGCCGACTACTCAGAATGGAAAAATAACCGTAGAGCAACTGCAATTATATTTTCGGCCATGATTTTTGGTCTGAAAATAGGTTTAAGTGTAGGTGGTGCCGTGGGTGCAGCCTTGCTTTCAAATTATGGCTACGTGGCCGAGCAGGCGATTCAAACCGAAGATACAGTATCAGGTATAAAACTATCGGTCAGTATTTATCCGGGGATAGTTTTTTTGATAGGCTGTGTTTTGCTTTTTGGCTATGAAATCAACAAGGCTATGGAAAATCAAATTGAAACTGACTTAAAACAAAGAAGAAAATAATTTAAAGTAAAATTAAGAAAATGCCAGAAGATAGTATCGAACACATTGATTTTAAGGTTTTAAATCAAAAAGCAATTTCGCAGCCGCTCGTAAAACATATTTTTACAGCCGACCCTTCGGCTCATGTTTTCGACGGGAAAATTTACATATATCCATCGCACGATATTGAAGCGGGTATTCCGTTTGATGATTTGGGAAGCCACTTTGCGATGGAAGACTATCATGTACTTTCGATGGATTCGATTGATAGCGAAACAATTGACAACGGAGTGGCTCTGCACGTAAAAGATGTGCAATGGGCTGCTCGCCAAATGTGGGCCCCAGATGCTGCTCGGAAAAATGGGAAATATTATCTCTATTTTCCAGCAAAAAAGGCGGATGATGTTTTTCAGATTGGGGTAGCTGTTTCAGATTCACCAACCGGGCCTTTCGTGGCCGAACCTCAACCAATCGAAGGTAGTTATAGTATCGACCCTGCGGTTTTTGAAGATGTCGATGGCAGTTTTTATATGTATTTTGGAGGAATTTGGGGCGGACAATTACAGAAATATCGTAATAATCAATACGATGCAAATAACGAAGAACCGCTGCCAAATGAAGCTGCACTCTGTCCGATTGTTGCAAAGTTGAGTGATGATATGCTGCAATTTGCCGAACAACCAAGAGAATTGAAGATTTTGGACGAAAATGGAGAATTGCTCTTAGCGGGTGATAATGACCGCCGTTTTTTTGAAGCTTCTTGGATGCACCACTATAACGGCAAATATTATTTTTCGTATTCAACTGGCGACACGCACTTTATTTGCTACGCTACGGGCGATAATCCCTATGGGCCTTTTACATACCAAGGCAAAATTCTTAATCCTGTAGTTGGGTGGACGTCCCATCACTCGATTTGTGAGGTTGAAGGTAAATGGTATTTGTTCTACCACGATTCAAGTTTATCTGAAGGCGTTACACATTTAAGAAGTGTAAAAGTTACCGAAATCAGCTACGACTCAGAAGGTAAAATTCTAACTATTGACCCATATTTGGATTGATAACAAAAATGCCCCAAACGTATTTAGTTCTGGGGCATTTTTTATGATAAATAGTCGGAATGCTTTGATATTAACTAACTGGCCCACCATTCCAAACTTCTTTGTGTGGTTGGAGAAGTGCCAAACTTCCATCACGGTTTTCAGCCATCAAAATCATTCCGTTCGATTCGATTCCCATCATTTTTCTTGGAGCAAGATTTGCCAAGAAAGTTACTTGTTTACCAATCATTTCTTCAGGTGAGAAATGTTTGGCAATTCCGCTCAAGATAGTGCGTTTCTCAAAACCATCATCTACCAAGAATTTGAGTAACTTATCGCTTTTTGGTAATTTTTCAGCTTCCAAGATAGTGCCGATACGAATATCCATTTTAGCAAAATCATCGTACTGAATCGTTTCTTTCAAAGCTGGTACTTTTGCATTTTCTAATTCATTCATTCGCTTCGATTCTTGTAATTTTTTTACTTGTTTTTCAATCACATCATCTTCGATTTTCTCGAAAAGATAATTATCTAATTCATTCGCAAGTGGTTGTGAGTTTGGAACTAAATCTATTCTCCCTGCATCTAACCAATTGTATTTCCAATATATAGCGGAAACTTCATAATCATTAGGTTTGCCTTCACTGTCTATTTTAATAAATCCTAAAATATCAATAATTCTTTTGCTAGTAAAAGGCAAAAATGGTTCGCAAAGAATTGCTAAATTAGCAACAATTTGTGAACTAAGATTTAAAATCGTACCAACTCTTTGAGGGTCAGTTTTTATAATCTTCCAAGGTTCAGTATCTGCCAAGTACTTATTTCCTAAACGAGCTAAATCAATCATCGAGGCAAGTGCTTCTCTAAAACGAAAAGTATCAATAGAATTTCCTATGCTTACAGGGAATGTTTTAATTGCCTCGATTATAGTATGGTCATAGTCTGTAAATTCTGAAGGTTTTGGTAGTTCTCCTTCAAAATATTTATTCACTAAAACCAAAACTCGATTTACAAAATTTCCAAAAATACCAACCAATTCGCTATTATTTTTGGTTTGGAAATCTTTCCAAGTAAAGTCATTATCTTTCGATTCGGGCATATTGGCCGAAAGGGCATAACGCAATACATCTTGCTTATTCGGGAATTCCTCCAAATATTCGTGTAACCAAACCGCCCAGTTTCTTGAAGTTGAAATCTTATCACCTTCCAAATTCATAAACTCTTGTGCAGGTACGTTATCAGGTAAGATATAACTTCCTTCGGCCATCAACATCGCAGGGAAAATAATACAGTGGAAAACAATATTGTCTTTTCCGATGAAATGCACGAGTTTGGTACTTTCATTTTTCCAATAATCTTCCCAGTTTTTGCCATTTTGGGCTGCCCATTCTTGCGTAAACGTGATGTAGCCAATTGGTGCATCGAACCAAACGTATAAAACTTTTCCTTCGGTGTCAGGCAAAGGAACGCTGATTCCCCAGTCTAAATCACGAGTCATGGCACGAGGTCTTAGTCCATCTTTTAACCACGATTGGCACTGACCAAATACGTTGGTTTTCCACTCTTTGTGGCTGTTTACGTATTTCTCAATGTCGGGCTGCATACGGTCGAGTGGCAAATACCAGTTTTTGGTACTTTTCATGATAGGTTTCGAGCCTGAGAGCGTCGAACGAGGGTTTTTCAACTCAGTTGGCGAGAGCGTAGAACCACATTTTTCGCATTGGTCGCCGTACGCATTCGGGTTTCCACAAACAGGACATTCGCCCACGATGTATCTATCAGCCAAAAACTGTTGAGCTACTTCATCAAAATATTGTTCGCTGGTTTCTTCATCGAAATAGCCTTTATCGTACAACGTCGTAAAAATTTCTTGCGAAACCTTATGGTGAGATTGATTGGACGTGCGAGAATAAATATCGAACGAAATACCAAAATCAGCGAAAGATTTTTTGATTTGTTCGTAATAGAAATCAACAACTTCCTGAGGTGTTTTTCCTTCTTTACGGGCCTTTACTGTAATTGGCACGCCGTGTTCGTCAGTACCACTGATAAACGCCACATCAGCTCCTTTCGAGCGGAGATAACGCACGTAAATATCAGCAGGTATGTAGCAGCCCGCCAAATGCCCAATATGAATAGGGCCATTGGCATAAATCAAAGCGGCCGTAACGGTATATTTTTGCGGAGTTTCGGTCATATCTTCTTTAGTATTCAAAAATTATTGTGCAAAGTTACGGTATTGCTACATAGAAACGAAAAACCCCTCAAAAGTTTTTGTTTTTGAGGGGTTGAATATATTGATAGCTAAATAACATTTTAGAAAACGTATTTCGTAGAAAGGAAGTGTGAGCTATGCTCTTCGACAATCTCATTGAAAATTTTCTTATTGGCATCGGTATCTTTCGTAGCTACTACCGTACGAATCGAGAAAGCCCTAAGAGCATCTTCTACCGAGAGTGTACCTTCGGCCGAGTCTTTTCTTCCTGTAAATGGGAAAGTATCTGGGCCACGTTGACACTGAGCGTTGATATTTACACGGCTAACTTGATTCACGAGCGGGTCAATCAAATGAGCAATTTGGTCAGGATTTGTACCAAAAATACTCACCTGCTGTCCGTGCGACGAATCAATGATATATTGAATAGGCTCTTCGACATCATCAAAAGGCACAACTGGCACGAGTGGCCCGAATTGCTCTTCACTGTAAACTTTCATTTTGCTATTCACAGGGTAAAGCACCGCAGGATATACAAATGAGTTTACGGTCGTACCGCCGCCTTCATTCACAACTTCCGCTCCGTTGGTTTGAGCATCAGCAATGCACTCTGCCAAATACGTTGGTTTGTTTGGTTCTGGCAATGGCGTTAAGTTTACACCAGCTTCCCACGGCATTCCGAACTTCAACTTTTCGAGTTCTTCTGTAAATCTATTCAAGAATTTCTTCGCAATCGAGCGGTGTACCCAAATGATTTTGATGGCCGTACAACGTTGACCATTGAATGAAAGCGAACCCAAAATACATTCTTTCACTGCCAATTCTATATCGGCATTTTTCAAGATAATTCCTGCATTTTTGGCATCAAGACCCAAAACAGCTCTCAAACGATTGAGTTTTGGGTGCATTTTTTTCAAATCATTGGCTACTTTGCTCGAACCAATGAGCGTAAGTACATTGATTTTGCCAGTTTGCATCAATGGCGGAACTACGTTTGCTCCACGTCCGTAAATTGTATTGACAACGCCTTTCGGGAAACATTCTTGGAAAGCCTTCAACAACGGGTAATGCAAAAGCGTACCGTGTTTTGGTGGCTTAAACAAAATCGTATTTCCCATGATAATGGCAGGAATCAGCGTACAGAAAGTTTCATTCAACGGATAATTGAATGGCCCCATACAAAGCACCACACCCAAAGGCGAGCGTCTGATTTGCCCAATAATACCTTGCTCAATTTTGAAACGAGACGAATTACGGTCAATATCTTTCAAACAATCAATCGTATCATAAATATATTCAATCGTTCGGTCGAATTCTTTGATTGAATCGGCCAATGATTTGCCAATTTCATACATCAATAAATTCACGATTTCGGTCTTTTTCTCAAGCATTTTTTTGAGAAAATTTTCCATGCAAGCAATGCGTTCGCTCAAACTCATCGTTGGCCATTCGCCACGGCCATTGTCGTAGGCTTTCAAGGCTGCATTCAGAGCATCCATTGCTTCTGCTTCGTCGGTAATCGGGTAACTTCCGATAAGCAAACTTTCAAATTTATCGCCGTTTTTTACATAAATCGGAGAATAAACATCTTGCGTAGCACCCGTCCACTGACGCATTTCGCCACCAACTAAATACTCTTTTTGGTGAAGCGGTTGAATCTGAAATTGTTCGGGAATTTGACCAGCTTCGGGGAAAATAGCCGTGATTTTGTTTTGTAGATTTGTCATGTTTTTGTTTAGAATCAAGCTGTTTTGTTGTAAAACACAAACGAAATTACAGCCATCAATAGCAAAACCAAAGAGAATTTGGTTTTTTTGAAATATTCGGCAGAAAACTACAATTTAATGTCAAACAAGTGCCAAAATCAAAAATCTATTTGGTCGGAAAGATTTTTATTCAGATTTTTGAATTACTAAAAACTTTCACCTAAACATCCTTGTCAATTGCTTTATTATATCTTACGTCCTTTTGTTACGTTTCTGCTGAAATTTTTTATCAAACGAATTAAAAATACAGGCCTCGAAAATATACCAAAATCGGGGGCAGTTATGTTGGCTTCTACGCACGCCAATTCGTTTTTTGATGCGGTTTTATTATGTTGTACGCTCGACCGACGCATTTGGTCGTTGGCTCGTGGTGATGTTTTCAAGAAAAGTTTAGCAAAAAAAGCTCTCTCGAGCCTTTTTATGATGCCTGTGCATCGTCTTTCGGAAGGAAAAGAGCATTTGGGAGATAATGATGAGACTTTCAAGAAGTGTATCGAACTTTTCAAACAAGGCGAAATGGTACTGATTTTCTCGGAAGGACTCTGCACCAACCAGACAAAACTTTTACCACTCAAAAAAGGAACTGGGCGTTTGGCTCAGAAGGCATGGGGAGATGAAATTTCGTTGACAGTAATTCCAGTAGCTATTACTTACAATACTTTTACAACTTATGGAAAAGTAATAAACTTAAGTTTTGGTGAAGCAATCCAAAAGGCAGATTTGCCGAATCCTGCCGAAGATGGTGTTTTTTTACGCCGATTCAATGAAGTTTTGACCGAAAAACTCAACCAGATTTTAAGCTGGAATTTCCCTAAACTGTCGCCTGCACAAGCACCGCTTTTCACGCTCGGATACATCACGCATTTTCCTGCAATTTGGTTGGCCACTTTTATTTCAAAAAAACTCACGAGAGGAATCGTCTTTTTCGATTCCATCACGATTGGCCTAATGATTGTACTAATGCCTTTATATTGGTTGATTATGTTCTTTGTGGTGCGAACATTCTGTTCGCTATTATGACGTTTTCTGACTGAATATTACAGCGAACAGGATGCGGCCGTCGCTCGGTTCGCACCACATTATGTAACTTTTGCTCAAAAATGAAGTCTGAAATCCAACACTTAAACACCTATGATTATGATAGATGATGCTTTTGTCAAACACCTAAAAAATGTCTTATTCATTGACATCGAAACGGTTTCGCAAGTGCCTGATTTTGAGCTACTTGACGAGCGACTGCAAAAACTTTGGCTTAAAAAAGCAGTCTATCTAAATAACGAAGAAAACCTGTCAGACGGAGAGTTTTATTTGAAAAAAGCAGGAATCTATGCCGAATTTGGCAAGGTGCTTTGCATAGGTGTTGGGGGAATAATGTTTGATGAAGAAAATAAACCATCGCTTCGAGTAAAAATGATTGGTGGAGACGACGAGCGAGAGGTTTTGCAAGCCTTCAAGAAGATTGTCGAAAAACATAAAGCAGGTAGTAATTTGATGCTTTGTGCTCACAACGGCAAAGAATTTGATTTTGCATATTTGTGTCGCCGAATGTTGGTCAATGGAATCGGTTTGCCGAGGGTTTTGCAAATATCGGGTAAAAAACCGTGGGAAATAAATCATTTGGATACGCTCGACCTTTGGAAATTTGGTGATTATAAGCACTTTACGGGCTTAGATTTGCTGGCAGCGATTTTTGATATTCCGAGTAGTAAGAGTGAAATCAGTGGCGACCAAGTGAATCATGTGTATCATGTTGAAAAAGATAGAGCAAAAATCGAACGATATTGTGCGGCTGATGTTGTAGTTTTAACGCAGCTATATATGAAAATGAATAATTGTGCGTTAATAGAAGAAGAAAATATTGAAGTACTTTTGTAGTTTCAGCAAGGTCGGCGAGGTTCGAACCTCGCCGACCTTATAAATATCAATTAATTTTATATTCAAAAAATGAAAAAAATACTCTTTTTATTATTTGTTGCTTCATCATTTGCGGCATCGGCTCAGATTTTAAAACCTGCTAAATGGACATTTACGCCTTCAAAAACATTAGCCAAAGTTGGCGAAACAATAGATTTAGTTTTCACAGCCAAAATTGATGATAATTGGTATATGTATTCTTCTCAACTAAAAGTGGAAGGGCCATTGCCGACATCAGTAAATTTCACAAAAACCGAAGGCTATCAAGTTGTCGGGAAACTCACGCCAGTGAAACCAAAAGAGAAATACGATGAAATTTGGGGCGGAAAAGTGCAGTATTTCGAGCATGAAGCTAAGTTTATTCAGAAAGTGAAAATAACGAAGGCCAATCCAATCATCGAAGGAAAAATCGAGTGCCAAACTTGTACCACCAAAGATGGCAAGTGCGTACCAAACAAAGATAAATTCAAGTTTGATGTTAAGACAATTTGATATTGGTAAACTGGTTATTGGTTTTAAACGCATAAAAAAAATCCTCGTTTCGGCGAGGATTTTTTTATTATAGGTTTTTGATTGTCAATAGACTATTCGTAAATCGTCATTCGCAATCATTCGTCATTCGACTTACTTCGCTCTAAAGAATACTGTAATAGCCACGCCCTCAAAACCGAAGTTTTCACGGAGTTTGTTTTGCAAGAAACGAGAATAAGATTCCTGCACGTATTGCGGTAAATTACAGAAGAAAATAAAAGTTGGTGAAGGCGTAGGCACTTGCACACAGTATTTTATTTTAATTTGTTTACCTTTCAACATCGGTGGTGGCGTACGCTCGATAATCGGCAACATCACTTCGTTGAGTCTTGAAGTCGTAATTTTCTGAGTCTTATTCTCATACACTTCCATAACTTTCTCAATCACTTGGAAAATACGCTGTTTTTCAATTACCGAAGCAAAAATAACGGGCATATAATTCATCGGAGCCAATCTGTCTAAGATTGCTTTCTTCATTGTATCGGCCGTTTTTGAGTCTTTCTCCACCAAATCCCACTTATTTACCATCAAAACAATGGCTTTTTTAGCGTTGTGAGCGTGACCAATGATGCTAATATCCTGCATTTCTAAGCCCACCGAAGCATCAATCAAAACCAAACAAACATCTGAGTTTTCGAGTGCTTTTACTGAGCGGAGTGTCGAATAAAACTCAATATTTTCCTGTACTTTGGCTTTCTTACGAATACCCGCCGTATCAGTCAAAATAAAATCTTTTCCAAAAAGCTTATAGTGTGTATCAATCGCATCACGGGTTGTGCCAGCCATGCTGTTTACGATACTTCTATCTTTGCCTGTCAAAGCATTCAAGAAAGATGATTTTCCAACATTCGGACGACCCAAAATCGCAATTCTCGGAATACCCGCATCTGGGTTTTCTACGCCCTCATCATCAAAATTCTTTACAACAGCATCGAGTAATTCTCCAGTTCCGCTACCATCAGCAGCCGAAATCGGAAAAATCTCTTCGCCCAAACCCATTGCATAAAACTCAGCGGCAGTCTGATGACGCTCGAAGGTTTCGGCTTTATTGGCCACTACATAAACGGGTTTTTTAGAACGACGCAAAACATTAGCAAAGTCATTATCTAAATCGGTCAAACCAGTCATGGTATCAACCACAAACAAAATAACAGTCGATTCTTCGATAGCTATCTCGACTTGCTCACGAATGGCAGCCTCGAAAGTATCTTCCGAACCAACTACATAGCCACCAGTATCAATAACTGTGAAAAATTTTTCAGTCCAAACCGCTTGTCCGTAATGACGGTCACGGGTTACGCCAGGCATATTATCGGTGATGGCCACACGGCTCTCGATAAGGCGATTAAAAAGAGTAGATTTGCCGACATTCGGTCGGCCTACGATTGCAACAATATTTGCCATAAAAAATCAGTAAACGGTTATCGTTTTTGAAACAATAAACAGTGATTCTCTTGCGAGAACTGTGAAAAATTGTCGATGTTTTTGTCTACAATCGACGTAAATAAAAGATTGTATCCCACAACGGGGGTGCAAAGGTACAAAAAAATATGCAGAAAACTATTGATTATCAGGAAGATAGATTATTACAACTTAAAACAAACCTTGAATATCTTGCCATGAAATCAGACCTATGGCCGCAACTGCCAACAAAAGTCCGATTTTATTGAGTGTAGTGAGTTTTTCTTTGAAGAAAACAAAAGCTACTAAGGCCGAAACCAAAATAACGCCGATATTATAAAGCGGATAAACAAACGCACCGCTATTTCCGTAGGCAGTTAGTGCCAAAATTAAGAAATAGAACGATAAGAAATTAGGAACACCAAGCGTAATACTGGCCAAAATATTCTTCAATTCAATCTTTTCTTGTCCACGAATTACTCGAATCACCAGCACAATCATTCCCGCCAAAATCGCCCCAAAAACCATCACAAGCGTAACAGGTACGGTGCGGTCTGCCGATTTTATAAAGTTGATATTCAAGTAGTTAATCGAAGTATTCGTAACGCCGTACATCAAAAAAACCGCCACAGGCAAAAGAAAATCTAAGCCTTTGCCCGATACTTTCTCATTGCTTTTCTTGAACGTACTAAGTGCAACTGCTCCCAAGGCAAGAGCCAAGCCTAAATAATTTAATCCATCAAATGGGCGTCCCTGTGTTTTGAAAATCAATAAACTACAAAGTACAGGAATCACCAACGAAATATTATTGGCCAGTGAAGTTGCCGTCATTCCCATTCGTTGGGTAGAAAATCCTGATAATAAGAAAGTTATGATAAAACCAACACCCAAAATAAGGGCGTAGAATGTCCAATTTTCCGAAAAATTGAGTTCAAAACTTTGTCCTTCAGGCATTAGAGCCAGCCCAGTCAAAAAACAAATAGGGTAGTTAAATGCAATTGCCTGAAAAGTGCTAATGCCAAATTTTGGGTACAAACGAAAGTTTGTCAACAACAAAACCGAAAAAATAATGCTTAGAAGAAGATAGAACATGGCTTTTTCAAATATTGATAATTTTCATACTTAACTTTTTGTTACCACGGAGACACGGATTGCATAGATTAACACGAATTTTTCCGTGAAACTCTGTGTAATCGCAGCGGCGAACCGTCCGTGTCTCCGTGGTAAAGAAATATCACTCATACCCAAATCGCTCCAATTTTTGGCGTTTATTTCGCCAATCTGGCTCAACTCTGATGTACTGCTCCAAGAAAATTTTCTTACCGAAGAAGTTTTCCATTTCTTGACGAGCCTCAATACCCACTTTCTTGATACGTTCGCCTTTATGCCCCAACAGAATCGCACGCTGAGTAGTTCGTTCCACATAAATTTCGGCACTTACCACAATCATATCCTCTTTTTCTTTGAAACTCGTAATCACCACTTCGCAGCTATACGGTACTTCTTTCGTATAATTCGTAAAGATTTTTTCACGGATAATTTCGGCCGCAAAGAAGCGTTCGGGCTTATCGGTCAATTCATCTTTCGGGAAATATGGGTGATGAACTGGCAAAAATCCAATAATTTTTGAAAACAAACCATCAACATTTTGTTGGTGCAATGCCGAAATCGGAATCACCTCAACGGCCTTGAAGTTTTCTTTCCAGTAACTTACTTTTTCTTCGATTTGCTCAGGCGTTGCCAAGTCTATTTTGTTGATAATTAACAGAATAGGCGTTTCTGTATGCTGAAGTTTGGTGATAACATCATCTTCATCGTGCTTTTCGAAAATATCCGTTACAAACAAAATTACGTCGGCGTCTTCGAGCGAGCCATGCACAAAGTGCATCATTGATTTATGCAATTCATATATCGGTTTGATGATACCGGGCGTGTCGGAGTACACCAACTGGAAGTCGGTGCCTTCATGCACACCATTCACAATACCCATGATACGGTGGCGAGTGGTTTGGGCTTTCGAGGTAATGATTGAAAGTCGCTCACCTACGAGAATATTCATCAACGTCGATTTACCGACGTTTGGTTTTCCAACGATACTAATAAAGCCCGCCTTGTGGTCGGGAGAAATGATTTCTTCTTGCATTTGAATTGGTCACGACAAAAAATAATCGTGTTTTTTTTATTTTTTTGCAAAGATAGTTTTTTATTGTGAAATTTTCTCGTACCTTTGCAGTCCGATATATGGAACAACATCGCGGGATGGAGCAGTTGGCAGCTCGTTGGGCTCATAACCCAAAGGTCACAGGTTCGAGTCCTGTTCCCGCTACTAAATGAGACTTTTCATCAATTTGATTGAAAGTCTCATTTTTTTTGCATTCATAATTGCTTGATAGGTAGTTACTTACAAGTAAAAAAGAGTTAACATCTTTGGTTAGATATGTGTGATTTTTCTTATCAAAGAATACACCCGAAGGAAATAGTGTATTTTGTAATGCTTTTTTCACTTCAAATGTACTCGAAACCCATATATTTCCTATATTTTGAAGGCTTTCGAGAGATTTTTTTATTAAATCTTCTTGGTTAGATAATTTTGGGTTAGTGTTTTTTAAATTCTTATTCAATTCTGATAATTCCTCTTCTATTGACTGTACTGTTAAGTCATACACTTTTTTTGTAAGTTGGCTTTTTCCAAATCTAATGTGTACACTGTTCAATTCGCTTTCAAGATTCTTTATTTTATTTTTAATATCCTTTTCTTTATTTGCTTCCATTGTATTAATAGCTGTATAGATTTTTTTCATTTGTTTCTCAATTAGAAAAGAAAAGGATTGATTGATTTTGTATTTATCTAATAATTCTATAAAAAGTTCATTTGCACCAATATTATTTGATTTTGGTTTTGTAATAGCATTAAGACTAACTCCTTTGCAATAATTACATTTATAATAAAAAAGCTTTTTCTTCTTATTTTCATAGCTGGTTAGTTTATTTTCACATTGATGACATTTTAGAAAGGCATTTAAGGGTTTACATTCATCTACTTTGTTATGTTTATAACCACTCTTATTTTTTTTAAGAATTTTTTCTAATTTAAAGAAATCGCTTATTGATATTATTGCTTCCCAATTTCCTTTAATAGCCTCTTCGTTTTCAAGTAATGAATTTGTTGAAACCCCACAATAAAAAGGATTTCTCCATATACTACTAATTGTTTGTTTCGGAATAATTAGTCCTTTAATTCGTAATTCTTTTAGAATCATAGTATCTGAATAATTACCTGATAGCTTCCATTTGAAGGCTTCTTGTAATAGTCTTCCATCGGAATTAACCTCAATTCTTTGTACTTTTGCATAACGATGTTCTTCTGTTGCCCTTGGTCCAAAAAGAGTATAACCACGTGGAACTTTGCCTAACCATTTGCCTTGAGATACAAAAGTTCTCATCCCTGGAATAACCCTCTCCTGTTTTGTTACATTTTCTTTTTTACTTTGAAGCAAAGCCTCTAAAATTGTAAGATAACCTCTATCGGATGTTGAGTCAATACCCGATTTTGCTTCTATTAAATGAATCATTTTTTTTGTTACTAAGTCTTCTAAAATTTCAATAGCCTTTCCTCCACTACGAGAAAATCTATCTATTGCAAACACCACAATACCAAAAATATCACCATTTTGCTTTTTAACAAATTTAAGCATATTGTTAAATTCTTTTCTACTTTCATCATTTTTAGCACTTTCATGTATATTTCCAAACTCTCGTATAATTACAAAACCTTTCTCTTTGCAAAAGTCTCGGATTGTTTTATCTTGGTTTGATAAACTAAAATTGTCCGCTTGACCAACACTTGAAATTCGTGTATAAATAACTACCTTATTAGATTTTTTTACAGATTTTTCCTTACTTTTTATTAAGCTATTAAAAGCTGATAAATTACTATTTTTATTCATTCTAAATTTATTTAATTGTTGTTGTTATTATAGAGCATTTTAGCAAAATCTACTAAAATTTCTTTGAGAAACCCTATCTCTTCATCATTTATTTTGGGGTAGATATTTCTTATTTCTGCATCTGTTAATTTAAATCTTTCCATTTCTGAAAAGTCTGTTACTAAATTTTTTTTGTGAATTGATTTTTTTAAATCAATGCCTTTTTTAATCATTCTATTTTTATTTTTTCACTACTTTTTATACAAATCATTTCAGAATATCTGTGATTGTAGTGCAAAGGTAAGCTGAATAAATGGCTAAAGTCAATAGGTAAAATACAACAAAATATTATAAAAATTATAAATTTATAATTTAAAAAACGTTGTTTTAAGAGGAAAAATACAGTTGTTTGATGTTAAGTATTTGATTATAAGTTATTTAAAAATAAATTAAATTAAAATAGATTTAATACCAACTGAAAATGAGATTTTAAGCCCAATTATATACCCTTATTTATAAAAAATTTAACAATTTCTTAACATTGAAAATCGTGTTATTTTTTTGAAATGAAAATCTACAATAAAATAAAAATTACTACTTTTTTGATGGTTTTTGCTAAAATATGATACTTATTGATAGAGAATTGATTTTAAAAAGTGTATTTTAAAAAGTGTATTTTAAAAAGTGTATTTTAAAAAGTGTATTTTAAAAACTTTTCTCAAATAATTTCGCATTCTCACTTGACAATCTAAAATAGAAATAATATAATTTCTCAAATGGCTCTTGACTCAACGCAATACGCATAAAAAGTGTCATTAAAAATTATACTAATAAAGTGAGAGAAAAGAATAAAATAGTAGCTACTCCTAATAAAGTAGGGAGACCTCAAAAATATAACACAGAAGAGGAGAGAAAAGAAGCAAAAAGAATTCACGATAAAATTAATCAGCGAGAGTGTAGAAGAAGAAAAAGGATAAAAGAACTTGAAAAAGAGATTGAAAGAATTGTTATTAGCAATAAAGAATCATTAAAGTGCAATAAAAACATTCATCAAGTAAAATCTAAAAAGGGTAATATTGAGTACAGAGAATCATTAGCCTCTTTTTTTGGCAAATTTGAATATGATACTTTATTCACAGGAACGTTAAACCCAAATAAGAGAGAAAAAAATAAAGAAAAAAAGGTAGAAAACGATGTTAATTATCAAACACAACGCCATGAAAGAGTATTTGATATAAACCCTTCGCAAAGATTAGGGATAAACGCTTTTATCAAAAGTTCGGATAGGTACATTAATGATTTATTAAAAAATGGATTATTTAAAAGGTGTTTTGGCGTTTTTGAATTAGGAAAAAATAACAATATCCACATTCATATATTATTCAAGAAAGGAGATAATGTTAAAAATTTTAGAGGCTTGTTGAAAAAAAAATGGGTGTTGGGTAATTCACATACCAAAGCCATAAAGCAAAAAGAAGAAAATAGAATGATTAGCTATTGTGTAAAAGATTTAAAACCATTTTCAAGCAATAAAAAAGATTTAATTAATGTTGATTATTGGCTTTTTGAAGGGAATTTTGATAAACAATAGATAATGTATCTATCCGCTCGCTCCCTTATTTTCACGTATCCCCCCTACTTCCGCTGAGGAGGGGAAGGGGGGGGATATAACCCATCAATTCCTTCTTTAAAATTTTACCAAAATTTTAAAGAAAACTCACTTTTTTTAAAACAAAATCAGGTTGTTACTATTTTGGATTTTTTGGTGTTTTAGGGTATTTCAAGGCTTTTAAGACCTTTTATTATATTAAAATATTATTCCCCTAAGTAAATTAGCCATAGGTCAAAAAAAATATATACTCACTCACAACTTTTGGCTTTTTGTGAATATTTATAAGAATGGAAATGTTAAATAAAACCCCTTGTAAATCGAAAAAAAACATTTTAGATGAAACTCAATCTTCTAATGTTAATCTGATTAACCAAATCTATTGCAAATTAGATACCCAAAGTCCTTGGTCTAATGATAAGTATTTTTATAAATTAACTATCGCAAAAACACCATTACGTACTAATTATCATATTTTTTCCTTTGAAGACTTCAAAGCAATTTCACGTAAAATAACAAACGGAGTTGCTTCAATTGGTAGGGTAGCAAATAGATATTTTTGGAACAAATATTTTATTGGTGGTGTGAAAGTAGTTTCAATTATTCAAGAGAATGAACAAAGTTATCCAACTTTTAAATTAAAATTTTTATTATATAGTAATTACGATAATTTGGATGTCCTAATTAAAGCTGGTTTAACATCAAGGATTAGAAAAATAGACCCATTATTAAGCGTCTCATTCGATTATTTAGGTAATTATGATAAATTATTAATCACCGATTATACAAATGCCTTAAATAGCATTTATTCTAACTCTGAAACACTCAATAAACTTGGTGAAATTAATATGAAGCAAATATTAAACAATAAGACTCAAAAACCTTACTTCTTAGGAGATTTATATGGCAAATAGTTAAGCATCTGTGTAAAAAAATAAATGCTTAACTATTTGTTGTAGCGTGATTACTTTACGCATCTAATTGCACGTTCCCCTGTTTTAAAGTCACTATATCTTGCTACTTCGCTATTTTCAAAATATAGATTTCTTATAATTGCATTCGAGCCATCAGAAGATGTTGAAGTCCAAAATAATGTGGCTGTACCAAGAAAACCATAAACACCTTATATTCAGCAAAATTATAATCAAACAGGTGGTAAAGTGGCAACACAAATGGTTATTAATTCTGACTCAAGTAGTGAAAAAGAGCTTTATGAAAGATTAATTGAAGAACTGAAAGATGAAGTCAACTTTCTTCGGAGTAAGGTACAATTTTAATGATGTATTTTAAATCAAGAATAAAAGGGAAACAAAATAATTGTCTTTAGTTGCCCAAAAATTAGGTATTTCAATCAAAATGTTGTAATTTTATTCTGTGAATTAAAATACACCAATAAGATGAAAGTAAAATACAATAGAGTATCAACAACACAACAAACAGGCGATAGATTTTCAATTGATACAGAAAAATACGACCTTACACTGTTTGACAAGGTTTCTGGAACTGTTCCATTTAAAGAGCGACCAAAAGGCAAAGAATTAGTTAAATTAATTGAAGAGAGCAATGTGAATATCAGCCTATATGTAGAGGAATTCAGTCGTTTGGGAAGGAATACAGGGGATGTTATAAAAACCTTAGAATGGTTAGATGAAAAAGGGGTAAACGTCAATATCAGAAATATTGGTCTTCAATCACGACCAAATGGAATAAAGAATCCTATTTGGAAAATGATTAGCTCTGTAATGTCCTCACTTTATGAAATGGAGTTGGAGAATATCAAAGAGCGTACAACTGTGGGAAGGCAAGTTTATGTTCAAAAGGGTGGTATTCTTGGAAGACCGACCCTTTCAGTAGAAACGGAAATAGATTTTTTGAAAAAAGATAGTATTCAACAAATTATTAAGAATCTAAAAAAAGGGTTTACGATTCGAGAAATATGTAAAATTGTTGATTGCTCAAATAAAACAGTTATTAAGGCTAAAAAAATAGCAATTAAGCACGGCATCTTGTTACTTTAATCTTCTCCAAGATTATTGGGTAATACTGGGATTTGCTGCACACTTCGGTCGATTGCACCATGAAATCCTTGTAAATATCTGATTTATAGTAAGTTACGTCAAATCATTTTACAAATACCCGCAAACAATTTATTTTAGAAGATATAGAAATACAGATTTAATGAAAACCAATTAAAATCTATTATTTTTTAAGGTGTATTACCTTTTTTTAGTGATTTTCTTCTAATTTTCGTAATTGTTTAAACGTTCGTTTTTACTTTTACGGTTTTTAGTTTAAACAGAAATAAATTATTCAATTCAAAGACAAATTGATTTAAGTTATTGATTGATACTAAACTGTAAAAAAATCAATTTCAACAATCAAACTATGTTAATATAACAAAAGAAAAAAATGACAAGGACAATTTCGCAACTACGCAAAGAGGCAAATAAAGCACCTAAATACGTTTTAAAAATGGATGGACTTGATTTATTTATAGCTGAAGAACAAGCTTTAACAGGCTGTAATATCACTGAAGATATAAACAAAGCCATAAAATATTCTGTAGGATTCGATAATGAAGAATTCAAAACTAAGATTTGGACAGCTACGGCTCAAAGACAATTAAATAATAAAAATATAAAATTTGAAGTCGTCTATTTGTAATTTAATGTATGATAAACTAAACTTTGGTTTCATAAGTAGTTACTTCTATCTCGCCTTTTTTGTTTTTACTAATTTGTTCTGTTTTCAATATAAAATAAAACTGTAAATACATGATTATCAACAAGTTATATGTTTTTGTTTGCCTTTTGGGTTACTAAGTGGAAAGTTTTTAAGTTATTATTACATCAATTCTTTAATTTCAAAACCTGTTTGTAAAGGAATTGTATCATTAAAATACTTAGCAATTAACAATTTACCATCATTTGTATAAAAGCATTTACCATTTAGAACTTTAAAGTTAGCATTTACAAATTTTTCAGCCTCTTCCTTGATTAATTCTTTTTCATAAATTGTAAATCTTGATTTGGTTGCGTCATTAAAGAAATTAATAAATTGTCTCCTAAAATCTCTTTGGGCTTTATCTCTAAATTCGGTAATAGTATATTGATTAAAAGTTGAATACGCTTTTAAAATAAATAAAAAATTCATTTTGTATTGGTGTACAAATAGAGTATCTCTATCAAATAATCTATCTTCAAAATGAAAAGATTTAATAGGTAGTTCTGTATGTTGAGTTAAATTTGGATTATCAAAGTCATTAACATCCTCTATATAGCCGTAGATAAAAAAATTAGGTGTCAGGTTATAACCCTCAGTTATTTCGTCTCTATACCGAATGTTTTCTTTATATACTTCTCCTTTATTTAATAAATCAATGTTGAACTGAATGACATTTTTAGCATAAGTAAACTGCTTATATTTTGATAGTTTACCCGCCTCGGAGTTGGATTTATAATACTTAGAGTCACCAATGAAGAAGATATTTGAAGTATCTATTAAAGATTGGTCTTCATAAATATGGTCGATAATTTTCCCATCATTATTGTTTTTTAAATCATTTAAAGAAATACCATCCTTTGGCGAGTCTAATTTATCAGAAAATAATTTATCCACCATATCTTCAAATACAATGTTATAATTCTTTACGGATATAAACTCTTCTTTTTTCTTTTTTATACTACTTGTATCTGTTTGTTGAAAGTATATCTCACAGAGACGAAACATTTTCTTTAAAGTATCCGAAAAATAACGATGTTTGATTTTGCGAAGCTTTGATAGTCCAGTCTTTTGTAGTTTTGCAAATACTGTACCCTCAACGATATTATAACTTGAGTCTATCTTTAGCTGTAACTGGTGATTTTTATTAAAGTGATGTAAAATTGAAAAAAAGTAAACAATTAATTCTTCCTCATTATTGACAATTTTCTTCTTATTGGTAATTTGGGAGTAAATAGGTGTATTAGATGAATCTAAAAACGGTAAGGATTTTCGGATAGTCTTCTCCCATTTAGGTTTTTTCGCTTGGTTCGACTTGAACTCTATATGCTTAAATAAAATTGTATTTTTATTCTTTTTGTAGAAGTTTACGAATGTTAACAGTAAGTCTAAATAAGTATATTCATTTCGACCTATATTGGTATTGAGTTCTAAACTTTGATTTGTTTCAATAATTATATTGTCTGAATTTCTTCGTTTATATTCTTTCAGACTATTATAAAAAAAAACAATAAGTTGTCTTATCCACTGGTATTCTTCTTTATGTTTGAAAGAAAAATGTAGCTCCAAATCAAAAAGAACATCTTTGGAAACACCAAAAACAGTTTCTTTTTCATTTTTCATGAAAACTTTAGGCAACATATAAACTAATTGGTTTCTATCAAAAGAATGGTAGTAACCTACTGCATTTATAGTACCTTCAAGTCCTTTTTGAATATAAAACTTAGGGCTATCAAATAGAGCTTCTAAGTCTTCAATATTATATTTTTCACCTTCAATTAGAACTCTCATCTTTTTTAGATTCAGTTATTTGTGGAAGAGTATCTAAATTTAGAGTTGAGGTTATAGTTATTGATAAATTAGTCAAAATCTTTATTATTTCATCTAAACCGTTGGTTTCTATCGGAAAAAAATCTTCATAATATGTACCTTTTAGAAAAATAGAGTCACTTTCCTCCTCATCTTTGAAAACATCATTCCACAGATAAAATATAGCCTTATTAATGAATTCTTTCAATGTAATTTCGTCTTGTGACGGTTTGATAAAGTAGTTTCCAATACATTTATCCATGCCTAAATTATCATTCTGCTTAATCTTTAAATTAACAGTTTTGATAAAATCTAACCATTTAAAAGAACGATTTTCGTCTATTTTAACAATGTATGTTGATGATTTATTTTCTTCATTTTCATCATAGCAAATAGGTATATAATCCCAATCCCATCTTCTTCTAAAAGCACTATCCATAGGAAATAGTGATTGGTCAGAAGTATTCATTGTAGCCAGCAAACTAAGATTTGGAGGTAATTTTAGTCCATTTGTTATTCCTTCATGGCTTAAACCAAGGGCTTTAATTAAATATTCTTTAAGTTCTTCCGATGGAGAAACCGTGTAATTACTATGTCTATCTAATAACTGGAATATGTCTCCAAATATTTCTGCACAGTTTCCTCTATTTATCTCCTCAATGGCTAAATAATACTGGTTCTCAAGGTCTTTCCAAGCTCTAACATAAATGTTTGTAAATGCTTGAGGGACAAAT
Organism: Emticicia aquatilis; assembly: GCF_014644295.1. Lineage (GTDB taxonomy): Bacteria > Bacteroidota > Bacteroidia > Cytophagales > Spirosomataceae > Emticicia > Emticicia aquatilis. The sequence continues at coordinate 96,300 of NZ_BMKK01000014.1, read as the reverse complement.
CTGTATTTTACCTCATCTTCTGTATATACTTCTTGATTATCATCTTTATACTTAACTGGTACTGTAATAGGTTTATATCCACCTACAAATAAAGCATGGTCATATTCGGGATGAAATGTTATTCTTTCATAAAATTTTGTGTCAAGATTCTTCAAAATCTCATTTACCTTGTATGACTTACCAGTACCAGGAGCACCATAATAGATAGTATTCTGAGGGGGGAGTCTTTTTGATGAGGGATTACTATAAATTTGAGTGGTTTTTCTTATTAATCTAAATATATCTTCTTCCTTAACAATCTCTAAGGTTGAGTTTGAAATATTATCTAAATAATTATTGAAGTTTACAAGTGTACGCCCTCTTCCTTCACCCTCTGCACTCCACTGTGTTGTAAAGTAGGAATGTTCATTATTAAGAACTGTAATATTATTGCTAAAGAATCTAATTGTATCGCTTGACTTTAGTAAATCAGGGGTTTGTGCATTATTAAACATCCCAATTATATAATCAGTCCCAAAGAATTTAGGCAATGATATACCTTTAAATGCTCTGTCTTCTATTTTGTTGTCTTTGATTGTTTGATTTTCTAAAATGACGTTTTCTCCAAACTCAATTAAGATATACTTGAATGTATCGAAAATGATTTGTTTGAGTATAGGAGAGCTTATAATTACCTCATCTGTTTTTAGTGGGGCTTTTGAATGGATATTTAAATCTTGTTGTAAGATTTCGATTAGATTTTGGTGATTGCATAAATGCAAAGCAAGTTGTGCGATATATGATTGACTATCATTAATCACACCTGCTGAACTAAGGACTGCTGATACAAAAAAATCTCCTCTATCAATAGTTTTGCTACCAGCCCACCAGTCATAATCGGTTAAAAACCGTTTGAATTTTTCAATATCATCAACGTCAAACTTTTTACTGATGATTGCATGAGTACTTGCATCTATTTGACGAGTTTCTCGAATAGTTTTAATCTCACTGTTTAGGCTTAAATCAGTAACCCATTTTTTATAGACTAATAATTGAGAGAGGAATTTTGAAAAATAAGAAGCAATTATAAACCACTGATTAGGTGCAATTATCACTAATTCGTTTTTGCTTGTAAATATGGTTGTATATTGGCCGAATGTGATTTCATAAGAAGTCATACTATCCTTAAATGCCTTTTTAAAGGCATCCGATAAAACAATATCTCTTTTATCATATTCTTTACATTTTTTTTGTGCCTCAAGAGCTAAAAGTCCTAAATCTTCTAACATACGTTTACAAAAGTTGTTTTTGAATTTCGTGAAAAATTGCTTGGATTACAGGGACAGATACACTGTTACCAAATTGTTTATATGCTTGAACGTCAGATACAGGAATAATAAATTTGGGGTCGTATCCCTGTAAATTTGCCGCCTCTCTTGTCGTTAATTTTCGTGGATTAGCATTAGGCTGTTCTATTAAAATTTCACTACCATCTTTGTAATATCTTGCTGATATTGTACTGGTATAAGCGGAATTTTCATTGAATAATGAAAAACCGAACCCATTACCTTTTTCCTTATGTTCTTTCCGTCTTCTTAAATGTCCAGCATATAATTTGTCGGAAATCGTATATTTAGGCTCAGGGTCTTCTATTAAGATGTCTTTTACTTTAGTCGCTTTTACTTGGTTTAGATGTTCAACCTCGAAAATAGTGCCGCCATTCGTATCTTTACCTAAAGGAAACTTAAAATTTCGATTGATTTCTTTTAACCAACCTACTATGAAAATTCTTTCTCTATTTTGAGGTACTCCAAAGTTTTTTGAGTTCAATACTTCAGTTGCTACTTCATACCCTAATTCATTTAAGGTTGATAAAATTGTTTTCAAAGTATTGCCTTTGTCGTGGTTTTTTAATCCTTTGACGTTTTCTAAAAACACAATTTTAACAGGATTACCCTTTTCTTTTCTTCTATTAAGAATATCTGCCACATCAAAGAATAATGTTCCTCGGGTATCTTCAAATCCTTTCTTTAGGCCTGCATGAGAGAATGGCTGGCATGGAAACCCGCCACATAAAACATCAAAGTTATCAGGAATATATTTTTTCGTACTTTCCTTAGTTATATCTCCAAAAGGAACTTCTCCAAAATTGGCTTTATATGTGATTTGTGCATACTTATCCCATTCAGAAGTGAATACACATTTTCCTCCCAAGTTTTGGAGAGCTAATCTAAAACCTCCAATTCCAGCAAATAAATCAATAAATTTAAAAGTGTAATTTTGAGGCGTTGGAAATGGTACGTTTTCGACTTCAAAAAGAAGTTGTTGTAATGCTTCCTCAGAGGCAATATTGATATTTTCTTCTTGGTTTTTATATGTTATAATATCTTTTAAATAAGCCTTTGCCTCTTGTTCGTAATGCTTTTTTACGCCATTATGTATATTTCGTAGATAGTGTGTTATAATTGCTTTTCTATTATCTTCTGCCTCTACAAATCGAATCTTGAATTTTTTTCCATCAAATTCATCAATTGATATTTGTTCTCTAATCTCCATTATTATTTTAACTTTTATTGCTTTTAGACAAATATATGAAATAGATATAACATTAAAAAAATACAACTTTAAGCAACGTTTTAATTGCTCTTTATTAATGTCCCATTGAAATCTTAAAGAAATAAACCAATCTGAGTAAATAGTTTCGTATGGTCTATTTATGCCACATTCTTTTTGTTCTAAAAACGCCCTGTCAGCTTCTTTTTTTTACTATTGATTCAGATATAGATACTTGCCTAATATCTGTAAATTCGGGTATTAGCCTTAACTGAATATTTTTCTTATAAAAAACATAGAGTATGGTATTCCAAAAATACTATTCCAATTAAAAAGTTAATAATTAATCAAAAAAACCTCTGATTGCTCGAATGAAACAGTTATTAAGGCTAAAAAATTGGCAATTAAACAAGGATTTAATTTACTCCAATGCTATAACTGTTTCATAAAATGAACTTAAATCTTCTAAAAAATTGTTAGATAATTGTATCACACACTCTACTAAGGAAGACTTATGAAGTCTTCCTTTTTTTATGCTCGTACTTCTATGATTCAAGTAATCTATCTGCAATATTTATCAGAAAAGAGATAATAATTCTGATTCTGTTTTCTTTTTTTATTCTTTCAATTTGGGTTTGTAATTCTTTAACTTGAGTTTTTAGTGTTTCTTCTTGTGTTGAATTTGTTCGCTTCATCTCTTTTTTGTTTTAGTGAAGCACAAATAAAAACACCAAAATTCATTAAATTTTAAAGAGTTTACTGAAATAAACTGTAATATTTCACTGAAATATTACAACATACTGTGCTTATTATAAGCGTATTAGCATTATTTTATTTGTTTTTCAAAAGTTCAGTAAATTCATTATAAACTAATTCTCCTTTTTCAACTTTTTTAACAATTGTCCACACTTGTCTATCCGTTTTATAGCCTGCTCTTCGATAAGAATCGTTAATGGCATCTGTTTTTTGAGTACCCTTTCTCATCTCATCAACTATCAATTTTAAAACTTTCTTTTGCTTACCGTTTGGTATTTTACCAAACACTGTGTTTTCTTTCTTATTTTCAAAAACATCATTTCGGATTTGAAACTGTACTATGTTTACATTTTCTGTATTTCTTTTGTCAAAATTATTCCAAACAATTTCTAAGGCTTCCTCTTCACTTCCTCCCTCATTAGTGAGTACATTCATGTATTGATGAAAAAGGTTTAAGTCAAACAAATGCAGTTTGTACTTTTTTTCTCTATGATTATGTTTATTTAAACCTAAAAATCGAATATTGTATGGAACATAAAATTTTAAGAAATATTTTAAATCATCGGTAACATAAGGTAAATGTTTTTCTACATGAGTAGAATGTTCCTTCGTTAAATGATAATAATCATGCCACTTATCTTCCTCAACTGATTCAACAAACTGATTATAATCATCTATGAATTGCTGTAAAATCTTATTCCAATTATTAGTTATTGCAACCCAATCAATTTTACTCCATTCCTCTAACAATGTCTTAATAGTCCTATTAAAAGTATGTATTTTTCCAGCTTCTGCATTAATAATTTTGTAAACAGCATCAACTGTTTTAAATAAATCAGAATATTTAGCGGATAAACGACTAACTGAACTTGCGTGGTTATTCATCGCATTTATAAATTTTCCTTCATTTTCTGTTATTTTTATGAAGTTGCTATTTATTGCTTTGCTGATTTCTTCTTGATTTTTAGTCGTTTTTAGGGCGATGCTATCCATCGCCTTTATGAATTTCTCTTCATTTTTACTTATTTTTATGTTTGCCATGCTTACAAATGTTTTCTTAACAATACTTTGCTAAATCACACACTCAAACCTCCCAAAACTTGTTTTTGTGCAGGTGTTTTACGTTTATCTCTTATTAGTTTGATGTTTAGCACTTGCTCAATATTTTGAAAATGTAAATATGAGTAAAATACGTGACTAATTAGTCATTTTGTAACCAGCCAAATTCTCACTTTCTTTTTCTCCCCAAATTCATAGCAAATCTACTTTTTCTTCCCCAATTTTGGGGTAAAAAATACCGATTATATGTTTGATGCGTTGCAGAGCGAATTTGAAGGCGAACTTTACTTCAAAAATACCACTACCGACAAAGCCCTAAAGAAAGTCTATTCGACCGATGCCTCGGTTTATCAGGAAGAACCGTTGGCGGTGGCCATTCCCAAGACTGTAAATGATATAAAAAAACTCATTAAGTTTGCTGATAATGAGCAAATTACACTTATTCCTCGTGCTGCGGGTACATCACTGGCTGGGCAGGTTGTTGGAAAAGGATTGGTGGTTGATATTTCAAAAAACTTCATCAATATCCTCGAAGTAAGTCAAGCCGAAAAATGGGTAAGAGTGCAGCCAGGTGTCATTCGTGACGACCTCAACGCTTATCTGAAACCCTACGGCCTAATGTTTGGTCCCGAAACCTCGACATCGAGCCGAGCCATGATTGGAGGCATGATTGGCAATAATTCGTGCGGACTTCACTCAATTATTTGGGGAGCAACCCGTGATAATCTTTTGGAGGTAAAAGCTTTATTATCAGATGGTAGCGAGGTTGTTTTCAGCGATTTAGACCAAAAATCTTTTCAAGAAAAATGTAAATTGGAAACCCTTGAAGGCAAAATTTATCAAAGTCTTGATAAACTCATCAACAATCCTGAAAATCAAACGGCCATAAAAGAGGGTTTTCCGAAAGCCAACGTAAAACGCCGAAATACAGGTTATGCTTTAGATGCCTTACTGAATGTTGAGCTACTGAATTTATCTAAACTAATTGCAGGTTCGGAAGGTACGCTTTGCTTTGTTACTGAAGCAAAACTGAAACTTTTCGACATACCTCCGAAAGAAGTAGGAATGGTGGCCGTGCATACTCATACGCTCAATGAGTCGCTTTTGGCCAATCTTGTGGCTCTTGAACATAATTGCTCAGCTTCCGAGTTGGTCGATGATTTTATTCTGGAATTTACAAAAACCAATATTGAGCAGTCGAAAAATAGATTTTTCATCGAAGGTGAGCCTAAAGCTATTTTGATGGTTGAATTTTTCGATGAAACCAAAGAAGGACTACTGCAAAAAGCCGAAAATTTAATAAAAGCTCTCAAAGAAAAAAATCTGGGTTATGCTCACCCAATCTTGCTCGGTGATGACTCTAAAAAGGCATGGGAAGTGCGAAAAGGGGGTTTAGGTTTACTTCGCAACCTTGAAGGAGATACTCAGTGCGTAAACTTAATTGAAGACTGTGCCGTTGACCCACAAGATTTGCCTGCATACATCGAAGATTTAGAGGTTTTACTAAAAAAACTCAATGTACAATATTCAATGTATGCCCATGCAGGGGCGGGCGAGCTGCACGTAGAGCCGATGGTTAATCTGAAAACCACCGAAGGCCGACAACTTTTCCGAACAATTTTGGCCGAAACGGCAGTTTTGGTGAAAAAATACGGCGGCTCACTCTCGGGTGAACACGGAGATGGACGTCTGCGTGGCGAATTCATTCCGTATATGATGGGTGAAAAAAACTACGCACTTTTCAGAGAAGTAAAGCAAATATTTGACGCAAAAGGCATTTTCAACCAAGGGAAAATCATTGATTCGCCGCCAATGAATGAGTTTTTGCGTTACGAAGCCGACCAACCAACGCCCAAACACCAAACAATTTTTGATTTCTCGAAGCAAGAAAGCATTTTACGCTTAACCGAAAAATGTAGCGGTTCAGGCGATTGCCGCAAAACCGAAATCACAGGCGGTACAATGTGTCCGAGCTACATGGCTACTCGCAGCGAAAAAGACACGACTCGTGCCAGAGCAAATGTTTTAAGGCAATATTATACCAACGAGCAAGCAATTACACAAGAAAGTGTAAAAGAAGTGCTTGATTTGTGTTTGTCGTGTAAAGGCTGTAAGTCAGAATGTCCGTCGAGTGTGGATGTGGGCAAGATGAAAGCAGAGTTTTTGCAGAAAACTTATGATACAAAAGGAATTCCGTTCCGCTCGAAGTTAATAGGGACTTTTACCAAACAAATGAAGCTGGCCTCGATTGCTCCGTGGGCATATAATTTCATTTTCAAAACCGAAGCCACTCGCCGAATCGCTAATCGAATCGTAGGTTTTCATCCTGACCGTACAATGCCGTTATTGCATAGCACGACATTGAAAGAATGGTTTGGCAAGCAACCTTCCCCCAAAAACGATAAAAAGGTTTATCTATTCTGCGATGAATTTACGAATTATAATGATGTAGAAGTAGGTAAAAAAGCGATTTTATTACTACAAAGGCTTCGTTATGAGGTCATTATGCCAAACCATGTAGAAAGTGGACGCACGTATTTATCAAAAGGAATGGTGCGTGAAGCTCAGAAAATCGCTATAAAAAATGTTGAATTGCTAAAAGATATTGTATCGGATAATACACCAATCATCGGACTCGAGCCATCGGCAATTTTGACTTTGAGAGATGAATATCTTGAACTTGTTCCGCAAGATTTAAGAGATTCTGCCGAAAAAATCGCTAAAAACACTTTTCAATTTGATGAATGGTTTGCCCGAGAAATCGACCGAGGAAATATCAAAAGAGAAGCATTTTCGAGCGAAAAACGTTTGATAAAACTACACGGACATTGCCACCAAAAAGCTTTATCTTCGCTTACGCCTACCAAGAAAAGTTTGTCTTTACCAGCAAATTATGAGGTTCATCTCATTCCATCGGGTTGCTGCGGAATGGCTGGTTCATTTGGTTATGAAGCCGAGCATTATGAAGTATCAATGAAAGTAGGAGAGTTGGTGCTTTTTCCGACCGTCAGAAAACAAGCTGAAGATGTAATAATTGCCGCTCCAGGCACAAGCTGTCGTCACCAAATAAAAGACGGAACGGGCCGAATAGCCCAACACCCAGCCGAGATTTTGTATGAAGCGTTGATTTAATTGATAATTGAAAATGAAAAATGGAGAATTGATAATGTTGAGTAAAACCCGCATTATCAATTCTCCATTGTCAATTAAAAAAAACTACGCTCTCATTAACTTCACCAAATCCTTATCATTTACTTCTTTGATTTGGTCGGCTAAGTCAAGGAAACGCTTGTATGTATCATCTAACAAAGGTTTTTCGAGTTTATAGCCCAACATTTCGAGGCGGTGTTTCAATGCGTGGCGACCACTACGAGCCGTCAAAACAATTGAAGATTTTGGTACACCAACTTCCTGTGGATTAATGATTTCGTAAGTATCGGTGTGTTTCAAGAAACCATCTTGGTGGATACCCGACGAGTGTGCAAAAGCATTACGACCAACGATTGCCTTATTGGCTTGAACTTGCATTCTCATGGTCTGAGAAACCAAATTACTCATCGGGAATAGCTTCGTGCTGTCGATGTCGGTGTGGTAGCCAAGCGATTTGTGTACTTTCAAAATCATTGCTACTTCTTCCAAAGAAGTATTTCCAGCTCTTTCTCCAATACCATTGATTGTCACCTCCACTTGTCTTGCTCCCGCTCTGATTCCTGCAATTGTATTGGCAGTTGCCATACCCAAATCATTATGATTGTGCATCGAAAGAATGGCTTTATCAACATTTGGTACGTTATTCATCAAATAATTGATGCGGTCATACATATCGTTCGGCAAAACATAACCTGTTGTATCAGGTAAATTCACAACCGTAGCACCTGCTTTGATAACACTTTCGGTCAGACGAGCCAAAAACTCTAAATCGGCACGGCCAGCATCTTCGGCATAAAACTCAACATCATCAACCAAGTTTCTGGCGTGTTTTACGGCATCAATCGCTTGCTCAATAATTGCTTCACGGCTACTATTAAATTTATGTTTGATATGAATATCAGATGCACCGATTCCTGTATGAATACGAGGACGTTTCGCAAATTTCAGAGCTTCGCCAGCGGAATCAATATCGCCTTTTACGGCACGTGACAACGCACAAACTGTTGGCTCGGTAACGGCTTTAGAAACCTCCACAACCGAACGAAAATCGCCAGGACTCGATACTGGAAATCCTGCTTCGATGATATCAACACCCAGCTTTTCGAGTTCTTTAGCAATCATTACTTTTTCGTCAGTCGTTAACTGACAACCCGGTACTTGCTCGCCATCTCGCAAAGTAGTGTCAAAAACATAAATTTTATCGCTCATTTCTGATGAGATTTATATTGGTTAAGTAAGAATCTTGTCAATCTGTTTTCACAAAAAAGCCCTTTCTTACGTTGATAAGAAAGGGCTTTCGTATATACAAAATCTCCATTTCTCACACCGACGGGCTGAGTAGCAGGAGAAGTGAAATTGCGATTGACGAATGTTTCAATGGTTTTGTTTTTTTATTGATACAAATTTAGTCAAATATTTTTTTCACACAAAAAAAAACGTTTTTTTTTCAAAAAAAGTCAATCTCAGAATATGGCTTTTCTAAGTTTGACTTTAAGCGATTTACTACCAAAAAAGCTATTCTATTGATTTTTATGGTACTTTTTTGATTTATTATAAAGATTTAACATAAACAATAATCAGATTTAAGTTATTGATAATCAATTTGTTAATTGTTTTTTCAAAAAACCTTCCTGCTTTCTGTTTTAAATATTCTGTAAATCTCGTCAATAGTTAGTATTTTTGCACAATTCCTAAGCCGAAGAAAAATTTTATTTCACCTATGCAAAGAAAAACCAAAATAGTAGCAACTGTCGGACCTGCTTCCGAAAGCGAAGAAATGTTATTGGCATTGGCAAAAGCTGGTGTAAATGTTTTCCGCTTGAACTTCTCTCACGGAACTCACGCCGACCACCAAACTCGTATCGACCGTATTCGTAAAATCAATAAAGAACATGGCTTCAAATGTGCCATCTTGCAAGATTTGCAAGGCCCTAAAATCAGAATTGGTCTGATGGAAAGCGGTAATGATGGCGTTGAAATTTTTGCAGGAAATCAACTAAGATTCGCCAGCGACGATATCGTTGGTAATGCCGAAAGAGTGAGTACACCTTACAAAGGTATGTACAACGACGTGAAGGTAGGCGAGAGAATCTTGATGGATGATGGAAAGTTAGAAGTAAAAGTAATAGGTAAAGATGGCACCGATGTAATCACAGAAGTGGTTTATGGTGGTCTTTTGAAACAAAAGAAAGGTGTAAACCTTCCAAATACTAATATCTCTCAGCCATCAGTAACTGATAAAGATTGGGAAGATTTGAAATTTGGTTTGGCAAATGATGTTGACTGGGTTGCTCTTTCGTTTGTGCGTACTGCCGAAGAAATCCAAGAGATTCAGAAATATATCAAAGAACAAGGCAAAACTGCGAAAGTAATTGCAAAGGTTGAAAAACCAGAAGCAATTGTGAACATGGAGGCTATCGTAAACGCCAGTGATGCAATTATGGTTGCTCGTGGCGATTTGGGTGTTGAACTTCCATCAGAAGATGTGCCGATGATTCAGAAGCGTTTGGTTGAGATGTCGAATTTGGCCGCTAAGCCAGTTATCGTGGCAACTCAGATGCTCGAAAGCATGATTGATAGCCCACGCCCAACTCGTGCGGAAGTAGGTGATGTTGCCAATGCCGTATTAGATGGAGCTGATGCAGTTATGCTTAGTGCCGAAAGTGCATCGGGAAAATATCCGATTTTGGCAGTTGAGACAATGGTAAACACGATTGTGAAAGTGGAAGAATTGGCTGATGAGAAAAAACTCTATTTCCGTCACCATACACGTGTAACCGAAGATACTTATGAGTCGAAAGAGAAAGAAAACGATAACGTGGTAATGACGGCTTGTCGTTTGGCTCGTGACTTGAAAGTAAAAGCTATTATTGGTATTACTAACTCGGGTTATACGGCTGTTCGTTTATCACACCACCGCCCGAAAGCGAGTTTGTTTATCTTTACCAACAACGAAAAACTATCAACACAATTGAGTCTTTATTCAGGCGTGAAGGTTTTTGTAGTAGATACAATGAAAGGCAAAAACGTTGAACAAGTGGTTGATACTATCAAAGATTTCTTGATTGCAGAAGGTGAATTACAAAAAGGAGATTTGTTTATCAATACTTTGAGTTTACCATTACAAGATAATAACCGTACGAATACTGTGAAGTTGAGTAAGGTTGAGTAAGCCCCCAGCCCCTAAAGGGGAGCTAAAACTAAAAAAGCCTTTTTCGCATGAGAAAAAGGCTTTTTTTATGAAATATGAGAAATAGAAACTCCCCTTTAGGGGCGGGGGGCCTTTTTCAACAACATCAGCGGCATACCTTGTTTATAAACAGGTTTTTCGTCTTCATCATTGATTTGTTTTAATTCAAAAATCGTTATCGAATCTCCTTTTGAGCGGAAGCCATACATATCTGATTTGTCTTTTTTACCTAAGAAAATCACATCCCCGTCTTCGTTTGCTACGCAATCTCCGTTCACACAAACTGTGTAATTATCGTATTTATCCCAGCCTTTGATTGTGCCGAACCTACTAAACTCGCCCGATTTTTGGGTCGAAAGGTGTTCATAAATATCCCATTTTCCTTCAAAAGTAGCTTTATTTACGGCCGAAGGAAAGGCAACTTTGGGTGTAAAGCTCTTATCAATCAAGCTACTATCAGCACGTACGAATCGGAAAACACGATTCAATTCTTTATCCGTAAATGTCAAAGTTTTGGTGCTTACCGAATATAGAATGTCAGTTCTATCATCTTGATTGAGTTTTAGACTGAGGGTATCGCCATGGCGTTTCATGGGTAAAGTCGCAAATTCAGCTTGACCGTTAAAGACCATAATAGAATCGCCTTTTGTATGGTCATAGATGAGTTCGGTGGCATAAAAAGTATAGTTTTCGGCCACATTTTTGGGTGAATGAGATGCTTCGAGAGCTTCGAGGTATTCTTGGTTGAGCCAATGTCCGTCAAGGTTTGTGGGGGCCGATGTTTCTTGTTTTGGAGTATTGCAAGCGTTTAGCAGCACACAAGCGACAAACGTAGGTAGGAGTAGTTTTTTCATTGAAAAAGGATAAAATGTAGGACAAAGTTAATGATAAGTGAATAGAAACAATTATTTCGCAATTTGTGTATTTGTAAAATACTGATAGTCAGTTGTTTATTCGTAATTCGTAAATCGAATAATTAGTCAATATTTCCGTCTGTGCTAATTCTTGAATAAAATTTTGCGACCTTTGTGGCCAACATTACACTTTATAGAAAATTCTATGCCGATTTTTTCACAACATTACCAAGATGAAATAAAGAAAACCTTTCTGTTGGCTTTGCCGATTGTCATTGCTCAGTTGGGCGTGGTCTTGATGGGGGTTACGGATAATATCATGGTAGGGCGATACATCGGGAAAATCGGACTTGGGTCGGCTGGAATTGCCAATTCTATGTCGTTTCTGATTGCTTCTATTGGCATGGGTGGACTTTCGGTGGTTGCTCCGCTGATTTCTAAGGCAAAAGCCGAGCGTAATGTTCCCGAAATTAATCGACTTTTTAGAGCTGGAATTAAAGTTTCGCTTTGGTTTAGTGTGATATTGGGTATTGTGGGCTTTGTTTGTATTTATTACTTTAGAATTTTCCAACAATCGCCCGAAATCAATGAGCAAGCCCCCGCTTTTATGGCGATTATCATCGTTTCAAATGCCTTTATGTTTGTTTTTGCGGCAGCCAAACAGCTTTCAGATGGCCTTTCACGCACCTATGTGGCCATGATGATCACGGTTTTTGGGTTAATCCTCAATCTGATTTTTAATATTGTGCTAATAAACGGCTATTTAGGTTTTCCGAAAATGGGTTTGCTTGGTTCGGCCGCTTCAACGCTTATTACCAGAATCTTGATGATGTTGGCTCTTTTGGCATATTTATTCAATACAAAAACCTTCAAAAAATACCTTCATGCAAAATATAAATCACTGCAAACCAACGATTTAGTGTTGATGATTTTTAAAATTGGTGTACCAAGTGGACTTCAATTTTTCTTCGAAATCGCAGCGTTTTCGTTGGCGGTAATCATGATGGGTTGGCTCGGCGAAAACCAGTTAGCTGCTCACCAAATTGCTATCAATGTGGCCTCGACAACCTACATGATGGCATCGGGTCTGGGCATTGCTGGCGGAATCAGAGTAGGCGAGGGACGAGGTCTAAAAAATGTACGTAAAATCAGATTTTCAGGGAATGTGGCTTTGCTTTTGGTAGTGATTTTCATGACAGCTATGATGTTGATAATTTTAGTCTTTAATCGCATTCTTGTTGAATTGTATATTGCTGATAATGAGGTGATTGTAATTGCTATGCGATTAATGATAGTAGCGGCTATTTTTCAATTGTCTGATGGTATTCAAGTGGTTTCGCTCGGTATTTTGCGTGGTATTGCCGATGTAAATATTCCGACTTGGATTACGATGTTTGCTTACTGGGTTATATCGTTGCCTTTGGGTTATCTGCTGGCTTTCAATTTCGATATGGATGCCATCGGTATTTGGTTCGGGCTTTTGGCTGGACTCACGGCATCGGCAGTTTTACTTACCGTTCGTTTTTATTATTTGATTAAGAAAATGAGATTGGAGTAGTATAAAAATTACTCATTCATTCACTCATTAGATTTATGCTCCGTTCGTACTATAATATTGATGCCATAGAGGCAGGGCTTGATGAAGCTGGCCGAGGTTGTTTGGCTGGGCCAGTAGTGGCTGCTGCCGTAATTTTACCTAAAGATTATACGCACGAGTGGCTCAATGATTCTAAACAACTGAATCACCAGCAACGAGAAAAACTAAGACTTGAAATTGAGCGGGATGCCATTGCTTTTGCAGTTGCCGAGGCTTCAAACGAAGAAATCGACCAAATAAACATCTTAAAAGCCAGTTTCTTGGCCATGCACCGAGCGGTTGATGACTTAAATCTTCGCCCCGAGCATTTATTGATTGACGGGAATCGTTTTACTCCTTATCCACTGATTCCGCATACTTGTATCGTAAAAGGAGATGCGAAGTTTTTATCTATTGCAGCGGCCTCAATTTTGGCAAAAACCTATCGAGATGATTTAATGGTAAAACTCGCTTCCGAATTCCCACATTATCGTTGGGAACAAAATGCGGGTTATCCAACGCCATTTCACAAAAAAGCGATAAAAGAGCATGGTTTCACGCCCTTTCATCGCCTTACATTTCGTAGTGAAATTAATCCTAAAACTTCAAGTCCTTCAAGTAAATAGCATCGCTTTTCATACTTTCGATTGGCCCAACAGGATATTGCTCTTGTTCAACCAAGAAATACTTGATTCCGCTATCTTTTGCCGCACGAAGTAAGCCTTTATAGTCGATTATTCCAGAAGCAAGGTCAGTTTGCTGAGGTTTTGGGTCTTTCGTCGCAAGCTGTTTGATATGACAAAGCTCGTAGCGATTGCCGTATTGTTTCAAATGCTCAATACTATTTTCGCCTGCTGCTTCGCTCCAGCACATATCTAACTCAAAACATACGATTGATGGGTCGGTATTTTCGAGCAAAATTCTTTGTCCTTTGATACCGTTGGCATTTTGAAAAGAGTAGGCATGATTATGATAACCATAACGCAAACCATATTTTTTACAGATTTCACCATTTTTGGTAAATGCTTCGGCTTTTTGTTTCCAAGCATCAGCCGATGGCTGCATTCCGATAGCTGGACAAATCACGTATTTCAAGCCCCCTTCTGCACATTTGGCTATCATTTCTTCATTAGTATCAGGTAAACCCAAGTGTGTACTTACCATTTTTACACCAATATCACCTAAATATGCTTTTGCATCTTTTGGTGCCATACCCCAGAATGGGTCTTTCGAGTAGCTTTCAAAATATTTATAACCCATATCAGCCAATTGCTTCATGTAGTTTTTAGGGTTTTTCGGAAGTACATCACGGATGCTGTAAAGTTGACAACCAAACTGTTTTAGAGTTCCACGAAGTGTTCCTTTAGCTTGCAAATCATTGGTTATAAATGCTAAAGCGGCCAATGAAGCCGATTGTTGCAAGAATTTTCTGCGATTGATAATCATTGTCGTAATTTAAGGTTGAGTTAAAAAGAGGAAGCAATTTAGTAGATTTATTATAGATAATTGTTAGTTCTGAAAATAAAAATAGCAGCCTATTACTAAGCTGCTATTAACTTTTCTCCATAGCAATGGGTTTGCAAACTCATCGCTATGGAGAAAAGGAGAATATTTGTTTTTTACCCCTCAAACAAGCTGCCCAAACCGCCCAAAACTGAGCCGCTTTCTTTGGTAGCATTTCCACCATAAGGAGAAAGACGTTGAATGAGTTTAGAAATTGGTAATGACTGAATCCAAACTTTTCCTGTGCCACGAAGTGTCGCCAAGAAGATACCTTCACCACCAAAAACCATTGATTTTAAACTTCCCGAACGCTCAATATCAAATTGAAGTTGCGGCTCGAAACCAACTACGCACCCAGTGTCAATTCTTAGTGTTTCGTTGTTAAGTTGACGCTCAATAACAACGCCCCCCGAGTGAATAAATGCCATACCATCGCCTTGTATTTTTTCGAGAATGAATCCTTCGCCACCGAAGAAACCAGCACCGAGACGTTGGTTGAAGTGAATCGAGATGCTCGTACCCATTGCCGCACACAAAAACGCATCTTTTTGTACGATGAGTGTATTACCCATAATTTTGGCTAAATCAACGGCTTTGATTGTACCAGGATACGGAGCGGCAAAAGCCACTTTACGCTTGATATTTGAGCGGTTAGTGAAGTGAGTCATAAAAATTGACTCGCCCATCAATACTCTACTACCAGCTTGCATCAATTTACCAAAAAGGCTTTGTTGTGGCTGCGAGCCATCGCCCATTTTGGTTTCAAACATGATTCCGTCTTCCATGAAGAGCATTGAGCCTGCTTCTGCAATAACGGTTTCGTTTGGGTCAAGTTCTATTTCGACGATTTGAATATCTTCGCCAAAGATTTGGTAGTCAATTTCGTGAGAACGCATGGAATTAATTGAGTTTTAGATTTGATGAAACGAAGATAGAAGTTATACCGAAATCTATCAAAAAAATCTACACAAATGAGGGCAAGCCAATGAAGAAAGGTTATTTTTGAAAAAAAATGATTTTGCTCCAACCTTTTGGTATAGAAATGTATCTAAGTATAAAAATCAAAAATACGATGAAAAATATAATAGCCGCTTTCCTTTTAGTTTTTTCGGCCTGTACAAAAGAAGAAGTCGAAGTTGCACAAACGCCACTTGCCTCAAAAGTCGAACTTAGTTTCGATACCGAATTAGCCTACCAAGAAGGTGTAAAAATCAAAGTTACAAAAGTAGAAGATAGCCGCTGTCCGCAAGGTACCACTTGCATTTGGGCAGGAATGGCAAAGGTTTTCTTTACGATTACAGATAAGGGTATCTCGAAAAATTCTTCGGTTGATTTTGAATCAAAACCTATCAAAACAACAGTTGATTTGGGTGGAGTAAAATACGAAGTAGAAGTTTCGGATGTGTTGCCCTATCCTAAAGGTGCTACCGAAATCAATCAGAAAGACTATAAAGTGAGTGTAACTGTGAAAAAACTGTAGGACAGATTTGTAATCTGTCATTGTCTGCGTAGAATACGTAGAAATAAAAAGGGCGAAGTCAGAACTTCGCCCTACAAATTTATACTTTTGGCTCTTCGGTAGCTGGTGTTTCGGTTGCCACCTTTGCTTTTCCGAATAATTCCTGCAAAAATGCTTCTGCATCTGGGAAACTGTCTTTCAAGGCAGTTGTAGCTTCGGTTTTTAGTTTTTCAAAATATTCTGGAGCTTTATCAATGGCTTGTTCGGCTTCATCTTTAAACTGCCCAGCTTTGATTTTTAAATCTGCTAAAGCTTTTTCTCCTTCTTCGGTTTGTAAATATTTATTAAGTGCTACGCCCGCCGCTGCTCCGAGTACGAATGTTGCTAAATGTTTTGCGTTGACCATTTTAGTAAATGTTGTTTTATGTGTTTAATGCTGAATCTCTGACGAAATTCATGCCCGAAAGTATCAAACTTTATTGACTAATAATTGATAATTTTGCCGATTGGTAAATTTTATACGCAAATGGACGAAAACCTTGTTGACTATTACGCAGAGCTTCTCTACGATTATCATTTCTTGAAACAACCCTTACAAAAAGCCGATGCCATTTTTGTTTTGGGTAGCCATGACCCCAGTGTAGCTGACTATGCAGTAGAATTATATAAAGAAGGCTGGGCTAATTACATTATATTTTCGGGTGGAGTGGTTCGGCCCGTCGGAGAACTCCGAAACCAAACTCCAAAATCAGAAGCAGATGCTTTTTTTGATATTGCCGTAAAAGCGGGTGTACCTGCCGACGTCATTATACTCGACAACGAAGCCACAAACACAGGCGAGAATTTTTCGTGTACGAGAAAGGTTTTGAAAGAAAAAGGCTTCGATTTTCAGAACTTTATTTTGGTTCAGAAGCCTTATATGGTGCGTCGAACCTATGCAACGGCTTTGGTTCAATTTTCGGAGTTTAAATTCATTTCAACTGCCAAACCCGATTCTTATGCCCAGTACATTGCTCGATGTATCGAAAACAATATTAGTAAAGAACGGGTAATCAGTAACATGACGGGCGATTTACAACGCCTAAAAATTTATCCAGAAAAAGGATTCTTGGCAGCGATGGAAATTCCAGAAAATGTATGGGATGCTTACGAAAAACTCATCTTCATGGGTTTTGAAGGACGAATGGCTAATTAGTTAAAGAGAAGTTTTTTCATAATAATTTGATTTTTAATGTTTTAGTGATAGTTTTAATGAAAAAAACACAATTAATTCATCCAAAAATCTTTCAACTTATGAAAACCTACACATTCTTGTTATTTCAACTAATAGTATTTACAGTTCTTGGTCAAAACGAAAAACCTTCAATTAAAGGAGATAATGACGTTTGTGCAGGGGCAAAAGCAACCTACAGCTACACAATTGCCGATAAGAGTATAAAATTTAAAGATTGGGTTTTACCAGAAGGGGCCGAAAAAGTATCTGAAAATAAAAATAAAGTTACTGTACAGTTTGCCAAAGATGGAAGTTACGAGCTCAAAGCCATTTTTATTTCGGAAGACAATGCCCTTAGTAGCCAAACGTTTAATGTAGCGGTGAAAGAACAACCAAAAATTAGCATTGCAGGATTAGACAGAGTTTATTCAAAATCTGATAACGTTTTTAAAGCAAGTCCAAGTTCAGATGGTGATGTATTTACTTGGTCGGTTTATCTTTCACAAGGCAGTACCGACCTTTTACATGGAAATTTGGGTGTTACTGCAAAAAACTTTGAAGATGCCGTGATGTATTCTTATCCAAACAAATCGTCAATTATGCTTGATTTTAGAAGACCAGGTATTTACGAATTAAAAGTTTTTAGTAAAAGTAAAAATGGTTGCGAAAGCCCAGTTCAAACAAAAACAATTAAAGCTTACTTGGCACCAGAAAATCGAGTTTTGACATCAAATATGCCTTAATATTGCCCCGTAGCAAGCATTACGAGCGTACATGCTTCAATCGGTTCGATACCTTTTTCGGTCAGAAAATCCTCAAATGTAGGATTTTCTGTACCGGGATTGAAAATCACTCTTCGAGGCTTTAGGTCGGCCACATAATCAAAATATTCACTTTGCCTTTGTGGATTCACATAAAGCGTAACCGTATCTATATCTTCAAATTTCTCTTTTTCGGTATTTATTTCTTTTCCAGCAACAACTCCTTCTTTTACACCTAAAAGCTCAATTTCGTGTTTGTGGCTCACCAATCGGTTGGCTGCTAAATACGAATATCTACTTGGGTCGGTTGATGCTCCTATAACTAATGTTTTCTTTGCCATTTTTCAGAATGTTTCTGCTCTAAAAATCCTATTTTCTGAAAATTAGTTCAACCCAACAACGAATGCCAAAAATAGAATGTAGCATACCCTCGCCAACCTTTCCATTTTTCGGCCATTTGGTTCAATTCTTTAATAGTTGGCTTTGCCGTTAAACCATATTGTGTTTTCACGGCATTGTGCAGTCCTACATCTTCTACCGGAAAAGCATCATAGTTTTTTAGACTTTTCATCATAGAATAATTCGCCGTCCAGTTACCAATACCTTTTATCTTTACCAATTTTTCTTTCACTTCTTCGAATGATAATTTTCTCAAAGCTTCTTGCGACAAATTCCCTTCGGCAAACTCTCGTGATACATTTAATATATATTGAGCTTTGCTTCTACTAAATTGAAGTGGTTGAAAATCTTCGATAGTCAAATTAGCGAGTCTTTCGGGAGTAGGCAAAGCATAAAAACTTTCATTCTCAAAGAGAATTTTTTGACCAAAATTATGCACCAAGCGTTCTTTCAACGAATAAGCGAAATTGAGGTTAATCTGCTGACCAATAATTGACCAAATCAACGATTCAAACAAATCGGGCATCCCAATCATACGAAGCCCATGAAACTTTTCACAGAGATTTGCCAACACTTCATCGGTTTGTACTGTTTTATAGAAGAGGTCTAAGTTTGCCTCCAAATCGAACCAATCATTGACGTAATTTTTTATTAAATCCACATTTTTCTGACTTTTATCTTCAGAGTGGATTGATATTTGCAAGCAAGAATCGAAGGAAATAGAGAATAGAATCAAAGCATTCTCGTTGGAGATAACCTTGAATATTTCTCTACCACGAAGCGTATGTAAACATTCTTTTTCGTTACGAGAAAGAAACTTTATTATTTGGTCAAAATTAAATTCTTTTGGGGTAAAAAGCTCAATCATTTGGTGTTGAAAATGGAGTCAAGTTGCAATCTAACCGAAATAATTTTAAAAAATAATCCGTATTTTGCTAATTGGTCAAAATCGCTGTCAGAAGGGCTAAAAAAGAAGTTTATTCCTTTATGTTTGCAAAGAAAGGGCTTATACTTTACCTTTGTGGCATACGTATTCGATAAGTTTTTTCCAACACAGCAAAGACTTTATACGTTCCACATAAACAAATATTCTTGCTAAAATACCATTCCATAGTCAACTATGTATGTTGATTATTGAATGGTTTTTTGTTTTAATTACTTGATTATCAGGTTATTATGCGTTTATTTAAAATAATTCTAAATTACTGTAAGCTATAAAAAAAATAACAAAACCTATTTGATAGAAAACAATAGTAGCGTAGTTTTGCAGTCTGAAAAAGTAGGAATACTACATTTATATATAAATATGATTCGTAAATTTTATAAGTCAATTTTAGCTCTTGCTGTTGCTGTAAGCATTTCCGTTGGTTATGTAGCAGCACAAGATAGTACTTCTACTGCAGCCGCAGCACCAGCTGGTGGTGGCGATGTAGCAAAGGGAGAAGAGTTATTTAAGAATAACTGTGCACAGTGTCATGCTGCTACAGCTGAGGTTGTAGTTGGGCCTGGTTTGGCGGGTATCGAAGAGCGTCGAGACTATGCTTGGATTAAGAAGTGGATTAACAATCCAATGGGAGTGGTTGCCAGTGGCGATAAATACGCTAACGAACTTTACAATAAGTTTAACAAAACCCAAATGACCGCTTTTGGTGCATTTGGTGATGCAGAAGTAAAAGCAATCTTAGCTTATGTTAAAAGTGCAGGTGCTCCAGCAGTAGCTGCTCCAACAGGAGGTTCTTCAACAACGACAGCTCCAGCAGAAACAGGTGGTGGTAAATTTATCAATGTTATCTTAGTAGCATTGTTAGTTATCATGGGTCTTGTTTTGGTAGCATTACTTGGTATCCTACAATTATTAAATAAATTGTCAGGTGCTGATGCAGGTTCGGCAGATGCGTCTCTTTCTTTCGGAGAGAAACTCCAAGCAGGATTAAAGAATGTTGCAGCTAACAAAACTGTTCGTTCGGCAATCGTTTGGGCATTTATCTTGCTCGCAACTAAAGCTACTTTCGATGGTATGTACGGAATCGGTGTTCACCAAGGATACGCTCCAAAACAACCAATCGCTTTCTCTCACAAATTGCACGCTGGTGAAATGAAAATCAACTGTGCATATTGTCACACGGGTGTATATAAAGGAAAACAATCAGGTATTCCTTCTGCCAATATCTGTATGAACTGTCACAATGCTATCAAACGTGAATCACCAGAAATCCAAAAGATTTACACTGCAATCGAAACTAATAAGCCAATTGAGTGGGTACGTGTGCACAACTTGCCAGACTTAGCTTATTTCAACCACGCACAACACACAAACGTTGGTGGTTTAGAGTGTAAAAACTGTCACGGAGAAATTGAGAAGATGGAAGTTGTTCAACAACGCTCTACACTTACAATGGGCTGGTGTATCGACTGTCACCGTAAGACAGAAGTTAATGGCAAAGACAATGGCTACTATACCAAGTTAATGGAAGCTCACAAAGCAGTTAGCAAAGGAGCCATGAAGGTTCAAGATAACGGTGGTTTAGAGTGTGCTAAATGTCACTACTAATACCAATCAATATCAATTATATTTTTATTCTGAAGAAAGTTCATAACATTAAATAAAAGTTCCTATCAGGAATTAGGATACTATGGAGAATACTAATAAAAAGTATTGGAAAGGGGTTGAGGAGTTGAAAAACGACATTGGGTTTGTAAAAAATGCCAATCGTGAATTTAATTTAGATGACATCGAAACTGTCGAGCCTACTCACCGCCGTGACTTCTTGAAAGTGTTAGGCTTTAGTGTAGCAGCAGTATCATTGGCTGCTTGCGATGCACCTGTTCGTAAGGCAATCCCTTACTTGAATAAGCCAGAAAGCGTAGAGCCAGGTATTCCAAACTGGTACGCATCGACTTACTCAGAAGGTGGTGAATATTGCAGTATCTTAGTAAAAACACGTGAAGGTCGTCCGATTAAAATAGAAGGTAATAAACTTTCATCTATTACAAAAGGTGCAGTAAATGCAAGAGTACACGCTTCAGTATTGAGCTTGTATGATAACGAAAAATTGAAAGGACCGAAAAAAGGCTCTTCTGATATAAAGTGGGAAGAATTAGATAAGGAAATCGTTGCTGCTTTAGCAAAAGGCGGTAATATCCGTATCGTATCAAACACAATTCTTTCTCCAACTACAAAGAAAGTAATCGCAGATTTCGCTGCAAAATACCCAACTGCAAAGCACATTACGTATGATGCAAACTCATCTTACGCAATTGTTCAAGCAAATGCTGAGTCTTTTGGCCAAGCAGTTATCCCTTCTTATGATTTCAGCAAAGCAAATGTAATCGTTGGTATCAACGCCGATTTCTTAGGAACTTGGATTGCCCCAAATACATTTGCTGGTCAATGGGCCGCAACTCGTAAATTGAGCAGTGGCAAAAATGGCAAACGCACAATGTCTCGTCATTACCAATTCGAAACTGGTTTGACAATCACTGGTGCATCTGCCGATTATAGAGGAATGATTAAGCCTTCACAAGAAGGTGCAGTTGCTTTAGCATTATACAATAAAGTAGCAGCAGCTTTAGGTGGTAAAACTACTACTGGTGGAGCGGTTGAAACGCAAAACTTAGATAAGTGTGCAAAAGACCTTATCGCTGCAAAAGGTGCTGCTTTAGTTGTTTCGGGTTCAAATGACCCTGCTGTACAAACTATCGTTAATGCTTTGAATAGCTTATTGGGTAGCTACGGTACAACTATCGACTTAGGTACACCAGTAAATTATCGTCAAGGTAATGATGCTGAAATGACAGCATTCATCAATGAAGTGAAAGGTGGACAAGTTAGCACAGTAATCTTCTTATCTAACCCAGTATATGACCACCCGAGAGGTGCAGAGTTAGGTGAAGCATTATCAAAAGTGGCAACTTCGGTTTCATTCGCTGACCGTGCCGACGAAACAGCTTCAAAATGTAAATATATCGCTCCAGCTCCTCATTATTTAGAGTCTTGGAATGATGCAGAACCTAAAAAAGGTTTCTTCTCACTTACACAGCCAACAATCTCTTTGATTTTCGATACTCGTCAACCACAATCAAGCTTATTAACATGGGCTGGTTTGAATAGCGATTATCATGCTTACTTGAAATCAAACTGGAGTAAAAATATCCTTAGTGGAAAATCTTGGGTACAAGCATTGCACGATGGCGTATATGAGCCAGCTGCTGGTGCTACGGCTTCAGGAGCAAGCTTCGCAGGAAATGTTGATGCAGCCGCTGCTTCAATTGCTAAAGTAAAAGGTGCAGGTATCGAGGTATCTATCTTCGAATCAGTAGCAATCGGTACAGGTTTGCAAGCAAATAACCCTTGGTTGCAAGAAATGCCAGACCCAATTTCAAAAGTTACTTGGGAGAACACAATTGCAGTTTCACAAAAAACAGCAACTGAATTAGGCATCGCTCAAGGTGATTGGGCAAAAGTTACTGTTGGTGGAAAATCAATCGAGCTTCCAGTATTGATTCAACCAGGCCAAGCAAACGGAACGATTTCAGTTGCTTTAGGCTATGGCCGCACAGCTGCTGGTAAAGCAGGTAATACTGGCGAAAATGTTTTCCCTTGGATTACTAACGGTCAGTATTTTGCAAACGATGCGAAAATCGAAAAAACAAAAGACGGATATACATTAGCTCAAACTCAAACTCAAAATACAATCATGGGCCGTACGGCTGTTGTACAAGAGTCAGTTTTGGGTGAATACGTAAAAGATGTGAAAGCTGGACGTTTCGAACCAAAAATCGAAACTTCAGAGGGTGAAAAGACACCTTATCAAATCACACTCTGGAATGGTCACGAAAAGAAAAACCACAGCTGGGGAATGGTTATTGACCTAAACAGCTGTACAGGTTGTGGTTCATGTTTGGTAAGTTGCCAAGCTGAAAATAACGTGGCTGTAGTTGGTAAAGCTGAGGTTGCACGTGCGAGAGAGATGCACTGGATTCGTATCGACCGTTATTATAGCTCAGAAATGGGTCATGATGAGGCTTTAGCAGAAAAAGGTATCATCGGTGGGTACAGAGAGTTAGAAATTGCTGCTGAAAATCCAGAGGTTGTATTCCAACCAATGATGTGCCAACACTGTTCTAATGCTCCTTGTGAGACTGTTTGTCCTGTATTGGCTACTACTCACAGTTCTGAAGGTCTAAACCAAATGACTTATAACCGTTGTATCGGTACTCGTTATTGTGCCAACAACTGTCCATATAAAGTACGTCGTTTCAACTGGTTCAAATACTTCGAAAACGATAATTTCGATTATCACATGAATAGCGACTTAGGTCGTATGGTATTGAATCCAGACGTAACTGTTCGTTCTCGTGGGGTAATTGAGAAGTGTTCGATGTGCGTTCAACGTATCCAAGCTGGTAAATTAACAGCGAAGAAAGAGCGTCGTCGTCCGATAGATGGAGAAATCCAAACAGCTTGTTCGCAATCATGTCCAACAAATGCAATTACATTTGGAGATATGCTTGATGAAAATTCTGAAATCTCAAAAACTTTAGCGGTTGAGAAAGAAGGACGTGCTTTCAACGTATTGGAAGAAATCAACGTTCAGCCACAGATGAGCTACTTGACAAAAATCCGTAACAAGGATGGCGTTGCAAAAGCGGCTCATGCTGAGAAAAAAGAAGCACACCACTCGTAAGATTGAGGGGTAGATAAAGGTTAAAATAAGAAAATTAAAATAAATATCTCAAAAGAATAAAACTATGCACGTAGTTTCACCAATAAGAGAAACTTTAGTACTTAATGGTAAGTCTTACCACGATGTAACTGAAGATATTTGTAAGCAGGTTGAGGGAAAACCAACCAAAGAGTGGAAAATCGTTTTCGGAATTTCAGTATTAGTACTCCTTTATGGTGCTGCTTGGGTATTCTGGACATGGTGGGAAGGTCTTGGTGTTTGGGGTCTCAATAAAACAGTAGGTTGGGCGTGGGATATCACCAACTTCGTATGGTGGGTAGGTATCGGTCACGCTGGTACACTTATCTCTGCGGTATTGTTATTATTCCGTCAAAAATGGAGAACATCTATCAACCGTGCTGCTGAAGCGATGACAATCTTTGCCGTTATTTGTGCGGCGTCATTTATCGTAATGCACATGGGGCGTCCTTGGTTAGCATATTTTGCTCTTCCATTACCAAATACTTTTGGTTCATTGTGGGTAAACTTCAACTCTCCATTGGTTTGGGACGTATTTGCTATCTCGACATATTTCTCAGTATCATGTCTATTCTGGTACATTGGTTTAATTCCAGATTTAGCAACTATCCGTGACCGTGCAACAGGTGTTCGTAAGAAAGTTTACGGTGCTTTAGCTATCGGCTGGACTGGTGGAGCAAGAGCTTGGGCAAGATACGAAGACGTTTCTTTGATTTTGGCAGGTTTGTCAACACCACTCGTACTTTCAGTACACACAATCGTATCTTTTGACTTTGCTACTTCGGTAATTCCGGGATGGCACACAACAATCTTCCCTCCATACTTCGTTGCGGGTGCTATCTTCTCTGGTTTTGCAATGGTTCAAAACTTGATGTTGGTGACAAGAGTTGTGTATAAAATGGAAGATTACGTAACGATGGAACACATCTCTTTGATGAATAAAATCATTACTCTTACAGGTTCTGTTGTTGGTATCGCTTATATCACTGAGTTCTTTATCGCTGCTTACTCTGGCGTTGAATACGAACAATATGCTTTCATTAACCGTGCTACTGGTCCACTTTGGTGGTCATACTGGGCGATGATGACTTGTAACGTAATTTCTCCTCAGTTATTCTGGTTCAAGAAAATTCGTGAAAACATCCTTGTTTCTTTCGTAATGGCTGTTGTTGTAAATATCGGTATGTGGTTTGAGCGTTTTGTAATCATCGTAACTTCATTACACCGTGATTACTTACCATCAAGCTGGACGTACTTTACTCCACGTATGGGTGATATTTCTGACTATATTTTCTCTTTCGGTTTCTTCTTTACAGCTTTCTTCTTATTTGCTAAGTTCTTACCAGTTATCAACATGGCAGAGGTAAAATCTGTATTGAAATCATCATCTGAGAAGTACCCAGAAAAGAAGAAAACAACAGTTTAATAAAGATTTTTTAACCATTCATATAAAATGGCAGATAGCAAATATTTAGTAGGAGTTTTTGACGATGGCGATGAGTTATTACACGCAGTTGAAGACATAAGACACCAAGGTGTTAAAATTCATGAAGCATATACGCCTTTCGCTGTACACGGACTTGATAGAGCTTTAGGTTATAGCTTCCCGAGAATGGGGGTTGCCGCTTTCTTGTTCGGTTTGACAGGTACATGTTGTGCATTATTACTTACATTCTGGACAATGGGCGTTGATTGGCCGATTAACATTGGTGGAAAGAACTTTTTCCCTTTCCCAACTAACGTGCCGATTATGTTTGAGCTTACTGTCCTTTTAGCGGCATTTGGTATGTCATTTACATTCTTTTTCATGGAAGATATGGGTCCAACCGCTAAACCAATCATATTTGATGTTAGAAGTACAGATGATAAATTTGTAGTAGCTATTGACCTTGCTAAAAATAAATTATCAGAAGCTGAAATTTCAAAATTATTGAAAGAATCAGGTGCTTCAGAAGTAAATGTGAAAGAAGTATAACATTTATCTGTTTATCAATTCAAAGAATTCAAAAATGAAGGTTTCATTAAAAAATATTTCGCTTGCATTATCAATCGCAACTTTTTCTACGGTTGCCTTGACTTCTTGCAAAGATAATAATAGTACTGGTTGGGAATTTGCTCCTAATATGTACAACTCTCGTGCATACGAACCGTTGACACAATGGCGTGAAAATAACATCAATCCAGATGGTAAAAATATGCGTTCGCCAGTGGCAGGAACTGTTGCTCGTGCAAACTATAATACATCATTTGTGCAAGATGATAGTACGGTTGTAAATGATTTAATGGTTTATAACTTACCAAAAGATAGTATTGCAGTAGCAGAAGTAACATTGAAAAACCCAATTCCGTGGTCAGAAAAGGCAGAAGAAGAAGGCAAAGTGTTATATGAAAGAAACTGTCAACACTGTCATGGAGAGAAAGGTGCAGGTGATGGCCCAGTTGGAAAAGTTTACAAAGGGGTTCCAAACTACGCATCTGATGCTTACAAAAATATGAACGATGGACATATTTATCATGTAATTACTTTTGGAAAAGGACGTATGTGGTCACATGCTTCACAAGTAAATCCAGAAGAGCGTTGGAAAATCGTACACTACGTACATAGATTACAATTAGGTAACTAATATTTTAAATGCTATCCGCCGTAAAATGCGGAAAACCCTTAACTGGGCTAAGTATAAAGATATATCATTTATTAACACCCTTTAAGTGTAAGGGTTCAAATTTAAAGAAAATGGCTCATAGTACTCACGAAATTCCTTCTACAGAAGAAAGATTTGAGTTTAAATCTGAAACCAAAAGAAATCTAATTATTGCAGCATTAATTGGTGTTGCAATGGTAGCGATTGGTTCATTCTTATTATCAAAAGGCTGGTCAATAGGTGTTTGGGAATCACATGGTGCCGAACATGCTGGTGCTGGACACGAAGCAGCAGGCGGCCATGCAGAACACGGAGGCGAACACGGTGCAACCTTGTTTAGCCGTATTATTGCCAATATTTGGATGAATAGTGTGTACTTCATAGGAATATCAGTAGTTGGAGCGTTTTTTATCGCTTATAACTATGTGGCAAAAGCTGGTTGGTCTTCTTCAATCAAACGTGTTGCTGAAGCTCTTCCTTCATTTATCATCGTTCCAGGAACAATCCTTATCATTTTGATGGCAATTCCTTCGACTCGCCACATTGTTATGCACTGGACACATGATGGTATCATGGACCCAGCAAGCGAACACTATGATAAAATCATCGCTGGTAAAGCATGGTATCTTAACCTTCCATTCTATTTTGTACGTTTGATTGCTTATGTAGCAGTATGGTACTTTGGATGGACACAATTAAGAAAATACTCACTCCTTGAAGATGCAGAAGGTGGTTTAGAAAACTATTACAAGAGCCGTAGTATTGCTAAATTATTCTTGATTTTCTTTGCTGTTACAGCATCTACTTCTGCTTGGGATTTATCAATGGTTGTTGATACACACTGGTTCTCTACAATGTTCGGTTGGTATCACTTAGCAAGCTGGCACGTAGCTGGATTGGCAACTATCATGCTTACAATCTTATTATTGAAAGACCAAGGGTATTTGAAAATCGTTAACGAAAGTCACTTACATGACTTAGGTAAATTTATCTTTGGTTTCTCTATTTTCTGGACATACGTATGGTTCTCTCAATACTTATTGATTTTCTATGCGAACTTACCAGAAGAAACTATTTATTTCCGTGAGAGATTTACAGGTTTCCAAGGAAGATATTGGTGGCCATTCCATATTAGCTTATTGTTAAATTTTTTCTTCCCATTCTTGATTTTACTTGCAAGAAATTCGAAGAGAAGAGCTACATTCTTGAAATTAGGTAGTGTTTCAGTTATTATTGGTCACTGGTTTGATTTCTACCAAATGCACATGCCAGGTATTGCTAAAGACCAAGGCGGTATCGGTATCATTGAGTGGGGAACAACCTTAACATTTGCATCATTGTTTATTTACTTCGTTGCAAACCAATTATCTAAAGCAAACCTATATCCTAAAAACCACCCATTCTTAGAAGAAAGTATTCACCACGATATTTAATTTTTTCAAAACAATTTCGTTGAACATTCTTTTTTAGATACAAGGGTTTAAGTATTCAAACTTGTAAATTATTTAGTAACATGACATTATTGATTGTAGCTTTAGCAATTGTGTTTATTGTTCTTACCATCTTGGTAATTTCAAAAACACAGACCCTCCTGAAGGGAGTGAAAGGTGATTCGGAACAAAGCGAAGAGGTGGTAGATAGTGCCAATAACATCAATGCAATTGGTCTCTTTGTTTTTTGGATTTTGAGTGTCGTTGGTATCTTTTGGTCTTTCTTCTATGCTAAAAAAGACTTTTTAATAGCTTATGGCGACCTTCCATCTGCTTCTTCTGTACACGGAAAAGAAACAGATTATTGGTTCTGGTTCGGTATGGCTGTAGTGACGGCATCGTTTTTAGTAGTAAATACAGTTCTTTTTTATTTCCCGTTGAAATATCGTTACAATAAGAAAAGAACAGCTCATTTCTACCCTCATAACAATACTCTTGAAATTGTTTGGACTTTAATTCCTGCAGTAGTTATGGCTGGTTTAGTATTTACTGGCTTGAGAGTATGGAACAAAGTAATGTCAGAAGCTCCGAAAGATGCTGAAGTAATTGAGATTATGGGTAAACAATTCGGATGGCAAGTTAGATACGGTGGTGTAGATAATGGTAAATTAGGAAACTATAATTACAAGCTAATTGATGATGCTTCTGGAAATGAATTTGGTGTAGATTTCACAGATGAAAATTCATTTGATGACTTCACAAATAGTTCAGAATTACACATCCCTAAAGGTAAACCAGTATTACTTAAAATCAGAGCGAGAGATGTATTACATAGCGTATTTATCCCTCACATGAGAGTTAAAATGGATGCAGTACCTGGTATGCCTACTAAATTTTGGTTCATTGCTGATAAAAGTACAGCCGATATGAAAGCTGAGCTTGGAAATCCAGATTTCAAATATGAGATTGCTTGTACTGAGGTTTGTGGAAGAAGCCACTTTGCAATGAAGTTAATCTTGGTTGTTGATGAGCCAGCAGATTACGAAAAATGGAAGAAAGAGCAGAAATCATTATTGGCTTCTAAACCTGAATTTTTGGAGAAAGTTCCTGCAAGTTTGAAAGCTAAAGCAATGAAATATCTTCCTTCGGAGGCTCCATCTGATAGCACTACTGCTTCAGCAGGTACAAGCTTACCAACAGTTACGTCTTTAAGATAAAATTCAATCTAAATTATTTAAACTAATAATATATACATGGCAGCAGTAGCACACGCAGATACTCATGTTCACGGACATGAAGAAGCACATGAGCATCACGAGCCACAGAGTTTTATAAAGAAATATATATTCTCTGAGGACCATAAAGTGATTGCCAAGCAGTACTTGATTTCAGGTATTGTATGGGCTTTGATTGGCGGTTTTTTGTCCTTGGTTTTCCGTTTACAATTAGGTTATCCAGGGATTGATTTGGGTTGGTTAAAGCCAATTTTAGGAGAAAGATGGTTCGACGAGGCTGGTAAATTAGACCCGAATTACTATATCGCTCTCGTAACGATGCACGGTACTATCATGGTATTCTTTGTATTGACTGCGGGTTTGAGCGGTACTTTCTCAAACTTCTTGATTCCATTACAAGTTGGAGCAAGAGATATGGCATCTGGATTTATTAATATGTTGTCATATTGGTTCTTCTTCTTGTCGAGCGTAATTATGTTCTGCTCATTGTTCGTGCAAGATGGCCCTGCGGGTGGTGGTTGGGTAGTATATCCGCCATTGAGTGCATTGCCTGACGCTGCACCTGGTTCAGGTACTGGTATGACAATGTGGTTAGTAAGTATGGCAATCTTTATTGTATCAAGTTTATTAGGTAGTATCAACTATGTAACTACTGTAATTAACTTACGTACAAAAGGTATGACTTTCGATAAAATGCCATTGACAATTTGGGCATTTACATTTACTGCTATTTTGGGTATTTTATCATTCCCTGTATTGTTATCAGCAGCCTTATTATTGATTTTTGACCGTAGTTTTGGTACAAGCTTCTATTTATCTGATATTTATATCAACGGACAAGCTCTTCCAAATCAAGGTGGTAGCCCAATTTTATTCCAGCACTTATTCTGGTTCTTGGGTCACCCAGAGGTATATATCGTTATTTTGCCAGCACTCGGTATGACATCTGAAATTATCGCTACAAACTCAAGAAAACCAATCTTTGGTTACAAAGCGATGATTTTCTCGATGCTCGGTATCATGTTCCTTGCATTTATCGTTTGGGCTCACCACATGTTTATGACAGGTATGAATCCATTCTTAGGTTCGGTATTTACGCTCCTTACTTTGATTATTGCAGTTCCTTCTGCGGTTAAAGCGTTTAACTATATCACTACATTGTGGAGAGGTAATATTATCTTCACTCCTGCAATGTTATTCTCGATTGGTTTAGTTTCGTTCTTCGTGTCAGGTGGTGTTACTGGTATTATCTTAGGAAACAGTGCATTGGATATTCAATTACACGATACATACTTTGTAGTTGCTCACTTCCACCTTGTAATGGGTTCTGCGGCATTCTTTGGAATGGTTGCGGGTGTGTATCACTGGTTCCCTAAAATGTTTGGTAGAATGATGAATAGCACATTGGGCTACATCCACTTCTGGACAACTTTCATCGGTGCATACATGGTATTCTTCCCACAACACTATTTAGGTATTGCTGGTTTTCCAAGAAGATACTACGCTTATACAGGTTTTGATTTCACCAATAAATACCAAGACTTAGCACAAGTTAGTACGATAGCTGCGATTGTAGTATTTGCTGCAAACCTTGTTTTCTTGTGTAACTTCTTCTATTCAATTTTCTGGGGTAAGAAAGCAACTCAAAACCCTTGGAAGTCAAACACTTTAGAGTGGACAACACCAATAAATGTTGGACACGGAAACTGGGAAGGAGAAATTCCAACAGTTTATCGTTGGCCTTATGATTATAGCAAGCCTGGTGCTGCTGAAGACTTTATTCCTCAAAACATTCCATTCTCTGCTACGCCAGAATCTAACTTCCCGTATGAGAATGAGTTGATTAAGGAAGAAAAAGAAATCGAAGGAATCCAATTTGATTACAGTATTCCAGATTGATAAAATTTGAAACGATTCACAACTCTAAAAGTTGTGAATCGTTTTCTCCAACCAATTATGACTCACGGTAAAGTATTTAGAAAGCTTGGTTTTTGGACGATTGGTGCGATTTACTTTCTTATTTTAGTCGGTGGAATAGTAAGGGCAACGGGTTCAGGTATGGGTTGTCCAGATTGGCCTAAGTGCTTTGGTTCTTGGGTTCCTCCAACAGATATATCGCAACTACCAAGCAATTATAAAGAAATTTACGGTGAAAAGCTTAAAGGAGAAATAGAGTTCAATGCCGTTAAGACATGGATTGAATATATTAATCGTTTAGTTGGGGTCGCAATTGGTTTTTTAGTTTTCGGAACTTTCGTAAGTGCATTTGTTAGTTTCAGAAAGCAAGATAAGACAATTGTCTTACTAAGCCTGCTCGCAACGATTTTAGTAGCTTTTGAAGGATGGTTAGGCTCGAAAGTAGTTTCGAGTGAACTTCACCCAGTAATGATTACGCTACACATGATTCTCTCAGTAATTATTGTGTTTGTGTTATTATATGCGGTGGCTCGTTCTTACAATTATGTGATTGAAATCGAAGATATTGCAGATAAAAGTTCTTTGAGTTTTTTAGTTTCAGCTGCCATTTTTCTAACTATCGGACAAGTTTTGTTAGGTACTCAAGTTAGAGAAATTGTTGACCAAGTTGCCAATAGTATGGGCGAAGCTCTTCGCACCGAATGGGTTGCAAATTTGGGTGGTAAGTTTCAAATGCACGCTTTCTTTTCGATAGTAATAGTGATAATCAATTTGTTTATTTATTATCGAATTAAAAAGTCTGTTGAAAATAAAGGTTTGCTGACAACCTTTGCTAATTGGTTAGTAATAATAATTGGTATCGAACTCTTGTCTGGGCTTTCATTAGCTTATTTAGGCTTTCCAAGATTAATGCAACCGATTCACCTAACATTGGGTACATTGGCGATAGGCGTACAGTTTGTTATTTTTTTATTTCTTAATAAAGAAAGAGTTTTCAGAAGCATTGCTTCAAAATGATAGATGAGTTTGACAGTAACAGAAAATATTTTTGCTCAAAAGCTAAAAGCATATTACGATTTAACTAAGTTTAGGTTATCGTCAACTGTTGTTTTTTCATCGGCTATTGGCTTTACTTTGGCTGCTGATAAAATTGAATGGGCAAGACTAATAATGTTTGCGATAGCGGCTTTTGCAACAACAGCGGCAGCTAACATTATCAATCAAATTATCGAAAAAGACCTTGATAAATTGATGTCACGTACTGAAAATCGTCCACTTCCAAGTGGTAGATTATCAGTGAAAGAAGCAGCAATGTTTGGCTGGATAATGGCTGCGATTGCGATGTATATTTTGTTCTATGAATTCAATTACAAAGCGGGTTTATTAGCTCTTTTATCAATGGTTTTATACGGATTTGTATATACACCACTAAAAAGAGTTGGACCGATTGCTGTAGCAGTAGGGGCGTTGCCAGGGGCTTTTCCTCCGATGATTGGTTGGGTAGCAGCTGTTAACCACTTTGGATTAGAACCAGGTATATTGTTTGCGATACAGTTCTTTTGGCAGTTTCCTCATTTTTGGGCAATTGCTTGGGTGTTGGATGAAGATTATAACAAAGCTGGATTTAAGTTATTACCATCAAGTGGTGGACAAAATCTAAACTCAGCTATTCAGATAATGATTTATACGCTATTTTTATTGCCACTCTGTTGGGCTCCATTTTATTTGGGTATGACAGGTATTAACTCGGCAGTAGTAGCAATGGTGTTTGGTGTATTGTTTTTAGCACAGACATTTCATTTAATGCGTAGAGTTGACCGAAAAGCAGCTCTTCAATTAATGTTCGGTTCATTTATATATTTACCAGTAGTGCAGATTGCCTATTTATTGGATAAATTATAATACCACTTTTATTTACTTGAGCTTTGCTTGAGTAAACGATTCAACGACAAACTTTATGAGTAATAAATTAAATAAAAGTAACACAGCAACTACCACTGTGGGTGTACAAGAGCCAGCTCAAGTACTATCAGTTAACAAGTGGAAGTTTATAGTTTGGCTCTTTATTATCACGATTGTGATGCTATTTGCTTCTCAGACGAGTGCATATTTAGTACGAAGAGCAGAAGGAAACTGGGCAGAATTTGAAATCCCAAGCATTTTTTGGATTAGTACATTGGTTTTGATAGTTAGTAGTATTACAATGCACCTATCATTGCAAGCTGCCAAAAAGAATGAAAATACAAAACTCAAGACATTAGTAGCCATTACAACAGTTTTAGGTCTTGTATTTTTAGGAATGCAGTATTTAGGTTGGCAAGATTTACAACAACAGGGAATTTACCTCAAAGGTAATCCATCAGGTTCGTTCTTTTATATTTTTACGGGCTTACACATGGCTCACTTAGGGCTTGGATTAGGCATTTTGATAGCCACATTTATAATGGCATTCAGATTAAAGTTAGATTCAAGCAATACTATTTTAGTTGAAGTTTGTGCAACTTCTTGGCACTTCTTAGACATACTTTGGCTATATTTGTTCGTATTTTTATTGTATTTTAGATAATATTTACTTTTTGACTATTTTTGGGTCGAAATTAATTGAAACTGTTAACCAAAGCGGCAAACCGCTAATAATTGTAAGTTATGGCAAGTGCAAATACCTCTACGACCGCAGAACACTTAATTTGGAAAGGTGGCGTGCAACCAATGAAAGTTGGCTATGGAAAATTAATGATGTGGATATTCTTATTATCCGATACATTTACGTTCTCGGCTTTATTGATTTCATACGGTTTAGTTCGTTATAGTTTCCCTACATTTGAAGGTTTACGTAAAAACTTTGAGTTCTCTAATACTTGGTGGCCAATTCCTGAAAGGGTTTTTGAAGCAGTTCCATTCTTACATGGAGTATCGGCACCGTTGGTGTTCGTAGGTATCATGACATTTATTTTGATTATGAGCTCAGTAACAATGGTATTGGCTGTGGAAGCTGGTCACCGTCGTGATAAGGCTGATGTTGAAAAATATATGCTTTGGACAATCCTTGGTGGTTTTGCGTTCTTGAGTTCACAAGCTTGGGAGTGGGGTCATTTTATTCATGGAACTGAAGAAGGCTTGACTTTGGCAAACGGAGCAAAAGTATTTGGAGCAAATTTGGTTCAAAATCAATATGGCCCACCAGCATTCGCTGATTTCTTCTTCTTCATTACAGGTTTCCACGGAACACACGTATTTTCGGGTGTTGTATTGAATATCTTGATATTCTATAACACAGCAAACGGTGTTTATGAGAAACGTGGTCACTATGACATGGTTGAGAAAGTTGGTTTATATTGGCACTTTGTAGATTTAGTATGGGTGTTTGTATTTACATTCTTCTATCTTGTTTAGTTTAGAACCAAACTCTTTTTTAATAAAATTAGAAAGTCTTAAAATTATTATACAATGGCTCAGCATTCTGAAAATACCGAAAAACTACCAGCACAAACCAAAGAGATTTGGAAAACATTCTGGATTTTATTAGGCATCACCGCATTGGAATTTTTAATAGCATTTACAATTGATGCAGACCAATACAAGTGGACAAAAGTGGGGATATTTATCATCCTTACAATTGTAAAGGCATACTACATCGTAGGTATATTCATGCACTTAAAACATGAAGTAAAATCTTTGATTTGGACGGTAGTATTGCCGTGCGTATTTGTGGTATGGCTAATCGTTGCATTAATAGTGGAAGGTGGATATATAGGTTTGGAGAGATTATTATTTAAATAAATAATGCGAAATAAATCATCAAAAGTCGGAATACTAATAGGCATATTAGCTGTTCCGACTTTTATTTTTGTTTTACTCAAACTATTTGGGCAAAACTACTATAAATTACCCTATCTCATGCCCGAAATGGATGAAACTGGGCAGATTGTTATGAAAGGGCCAGATACGGTGTTTCATCAGATTCCACCGTATGAGCTAATAGACCAGCAAGGAAAGAAGTTTAGCTCGGCAAACGTAAAAGGTAAAATCTATATAGCAGATTTCTTCTTCACAAGATGCGGAACTATCTGTCCGAAATTATCTAATAGTTTATCGAGAGTACAAAGTATTTTTTCGGCAGACAGTAATGTGGTGATAGTATCTCACAGTGTTGACCCGAAGCATGATTCTTCAGCTGTATTGCAGCAATATGCTCAAAAATATGATGCGAAATACGGTAAATGGTATTTTCTGACTGGTGATAAAAAAACGATTTACGATATTGCTATAAAAGGCTATAAGTTGCCAGTATCGGATGCTTCCGAATATGATAATAAAATCAAATCAATTGATGAAACATTTATTCATTCGGAGAAGTTACTATTAATAGACAAAGAAGGATATATTAGAGGAATTTATGACGGAACGTACTCTCCAGATGTAGAGCGTCTGATAGGTGAAGTGAAGGTGCTATCAGAGATTTATAAGTCTAAGAAGTAAGTTCAGTAACTCTAATTGTCTTTCATTGCTAATCTATTATTTTTTTAAACAAATTAAAATGAAAGCAGTAAGAGCAAAACAAGATAAAGCTTCGATGACATTCATTAATGTAGTGTCGGTAGCAGTGCCATTAGTTGTGGCAATTTTGTTAGGAATAAGACAAAAAATTGATTTAGGAGCGTGGACAAAAGTGCTTCCGCATGTGATTGGAGCAATCAATACAATTACTTCAATTTTATTGATTTATGGTTTATTTTTAATCAAACAAAAGCAAATACAACGTCATAGAAAGGTGATGTCTTTAGCGTTTTTGTTAGGTGGAGTATTCTTGGTTTGTTATGTGCTTTATCACTTAACCAATCCATCTACAAGCTACGGAGGCGAAGGATTTATTCGATATTTTTATTATTTTATCCTCATAAGTCATATTTTGTTATCATTGGTTGTATTACCTTTGGTTTTAAGAGCATATTTTTTTGCTTGGGTTGAAGAGTATGAATTACACCGTAAATTGACAAAATATGCATTCCCGATTTGGTTGTATGTATCGGTTACAGGTGTGATAGCATATTTGATGATTAAACCTTATTATGTTTAAACTTTAAGTAGAAGGTTATGAAAAAAATCGTAGCGTTTTTTATAGTATTCTTGCTAAGTCAAACGTTGACTTTTGCACAGTGTGCGATGTGCCGTGCTTCGGTAGGAAGTAATTTGAGCGAAGGACGTGGAGTTATTGGCACGGGTATCAATGATGGTATATTATTAATGTTGGTGTTTACTTATCTTTCTGTACCGACCGTTATTTACGTTTGGTTCAGAACTGCGAGAAAAGAAATGCGTTTGAAAATGGGTCAGCAATAAGCCCATTACAAGTTGTAAATACGCAAAGCGATTATTAGACTAAAATCTGATAATCGCTTTTTTGTTATTAAAATTTCCGTCTCTATTTTAGGCAAAAATAACTTTGTCGCTATTTTTAGCCATTTGGGCGTGTTAGTAAGTAAAAAGTACAGAAAAAACGTAATTTTGTTATAGACAAAACTACATTCTAAACTTACAATGCTCAAAAACCTATTAACTTCCTTTCTTTTACTCAATTCTTTCTTCTCTTTTGCCCAAAGTAAAAACGAAAAAGTAGAATATCACATTCATCGTGCAACATCGCCTTTAAAAATTGATGGAATTGTTGATGAAAAAGCTTGGGCAGATGCTCAATTGGCAACTGATTTTTATCAAGTGCTACCGATGGATACAAGCTACGCCAAAGTTCGTACAGACGTAAAAATGACTTATGATGATAAAAACCTTTATGTGGTTTTTATCAACTATGACAAACTCCCTGGGCCATACATGGTGGAGTCTTTGAAACGAGACTTTAGTTTCGGTAAAAACGATAATGATTTATTGTTTATTGATACGTTTAATGACCAAACTAATGGCTTTTCGTTCGGAGCAAATGCGATGGGTGCTCAGTGGGATGGCTTAATGTTTAATGGAAGTAATATTAGTCTGACTTGGGAAAATAAATGGGTATCAGAAGTAAAATATGATGATGAAAAGTGGGTTTGGGAATGTGCGATTCCGTTCAAAACACTTAGATATAAAAAAGGAATTAAGCGTTGGGGAATAAACTTTAGCCGTTTAGACCTTAAAACTACCGAAAAGTCGGCTTGGGCTCCAGTTCCACGCCAGTTTCCAACTGCTTCGTTGGCTTATGCGGCTTCGTTGATTTGGGATGAAGAACCGCCAACGGCTTCTTCAAATATTTCGATTATCCCTTATGTTTTGGGCGGTGTATCTCGCAATCAAGAAAAGAAACTTCCAACCGATTACAGGGGAGATGTAGGTTTTGATGCAAAAGTTGGCTTGACTTCTTCTATAAACCTTGACCTTACGGTAAACCCAGATTTTTCGCAAGTAGAAGTTGACCAGCAGCAAACAAATCTTGACCGTTTTGAATTGTTATTTCCAGAGAAACGTCAGTTTTTCTTAGAAAATGGTGATTTATTCTCAAATTTTGGGTATCAGACTATCCGACCATTTTTCTCTCGAAGAATTGGTTTAAATACTCCTATACGCTTTGGTGCGAGAGTGAGTGGAAAACTCAACAAAGATTGGCGAATTGGCTTCATGGATATGCAAACAGGTAAAAATGATGTTATATCGAATGCTCAAAATTTTGGCGTGATTGCTTTGCAACGTAGGGTTTTTGCTCGCTCAAATATTGCCGTGATGTTTGTAAACAAACAAACACTTGATTATCAGTCGGTTATTGATACAAAGAACATTAGTGAATACAACCGAAATCTCGGTATTGAATATAATATTCTTTCAAAAAACAATGCTTGGACAGGGAAATTACTCTATCTAAAATCTTTCACCCCAACCACAAAACCTAACGATGGCGTTTTGGCGGGAAATATCCTCTACACAAATAAACGTTGGACGGCTGGTTTGCAACTGGAGCAAGTAGGTACAAATTATTCGGCAGAAGTAGGTTATGTTCCTCGCTTAGATTACGGAAAACTAAATCCGCAAGTAGGCTACTTGTTTTTCCCAAAGCCGTCAAGTAAAGTATTGAGTCATGGCCCTTTGACAATGTTTACTCATTATTTTTTACGTGATTTCTCAAAAGAAACCGAAAACGAGAAATTTTTAGCCTACCGTGTTAACTTCCGTAAAACAAGTACATTGATGGCGTGGGTAGCCCATAATTACGTGTATTTGCTCAATCAATTCGACCCTACAAACTACGCAGGTGTGTTTTTACCAAAAGGAAGCGAACACAAATGGAATTCATTCGGGTTTGATTATACTTCAAAACCACAGGCTTTATTCACGTATTTGGTATCGAGCCGATATGGTGGGTATTATGCCAATGGCACACGTTTGCGTCTGAATGGTGAAGTTGGGTATCGTTTCCAACCTTATGTGGCCATGACAGTTGCGGCTAATTACAATCGCCTTGAGTTTAAAAATGAAGCTGTTTTGCCAAAAGAATTAACCAATAAACAATATAATTTTTGGTTGATAGGCCCTAAAATTGATGTAACTTTCACGAATAAACTGTTTTTTACCAATTTCTTGCAGTTTAATAACCAAACCAAAAACATGAACCTGAATACTCGCCTGCAATGGCGATACAGCCCAGCATCAGATTTGTTTTTGGTTTATACTGATAATTACATTTCGGATACATTTCAAGTACGAAATCGTGCTTTGGTCTTGAAGTTTACTTATTGGTGGAATGTTTAGAAAACAAAAACGTCGGCATGGCTCGAAGCCATGCCGACGTTAAATTATAATAAGCAAAACATGAAAACTTTACTATTTTTGATTTTTCCAATCTTAACTTTTGCTCAAACTATGGAATTTGAGATACAAGGTCATCGAGGTAGTAGAGGGCTAATGCCCGAAAATACAATTCCTGCTTTCAAGAAAGCCATTGATTTAGGCGTACACACTTTAGAGTTAGATGTTGTAATTTCTAAAGATAAGAAAGTGGTGGTTTCGCACGACCCTTTTTTCAATCCGAATTGCACCACTGACCCGAGTGGAAAATTTATCAAGAAAGAAAATCAAGGTAATTTGTACCAGCTTACATATGAGGAAATCAAAAAATATGATGTTGGGCTGAGAGGAAACAAAGATTATCCTGAACAGCAAAAAATGGCGGTTTACAAGCCATTGCTCGAAGATATGATTCGTGAAAGCGAAAAGTATGCGAAAGCCAAAGGAGTAAAACCTTTGAAATATAATATCGAAATCAAGAGTGAAGAAAAAGAATACGATATTTCTCAGCCAAAAGTTGAAGAGTTTTCGGATTTGGTCTATAAAGTTATCATCAAACAACTTCCGCCCAAAAGAGTAACTTTACAAAGTTTCGATTACAATGTTTTGAAATTTTGGCACAAACAAATCGAGCAGAAAAAATATAAGTCGATAGCCCTATCGGCTTTAATTGAGCCTTTCGATAATAACGAAGTACAATTTAATTTGGATAAATTGGGTTTTAAACCGCAAATTTGGAGTCCATATTTTGCCCAAGCTACCGAAAAACGGGTAAAAGAATTACACGAATTGGGCATAAAAGTGATTCCATGGACGGTAAATAAGCGTGAAGACATGGAAAAAGTAAAAGCTGTTGGCTGTGATGGCCTAATAACTGACTACCCAGATAGAGCGAAAGGTTTGTGAGATTCAGAAAAAAAGCCTAATTTTCCAAAGAATTTTGGAGTCACAAACTACTAAACTACAAACCCTAACTTGTGGTGTTAAAGAGTTTGGTGCTTTCAACCCACCAAATGAGCATGCTTAACGACATACTTAGTTTTTTTCTTAAACGTCGAATCGAACGCATTGAGCAATTTTTGCGTAACCCGATTGACACCCAACATCGTATTTTCCACGACCTTATCGAAAATGCTCGATATACTGAGTGGGGTTTAAAATACGATTACAGCAGCATAGATACTATCAAAGATTTTCAGGAGAGAGTGCCAATCTCGACCTACGAAGAACTATACCCTTATATCGAACGTGTGCTGAAGGGCGAACAAAACGTACTTTGGGCGTCAGAAATAAAGTGGTTTTCAAAATCTTCGGGAACAACTAATTCCCGCAGTAAATTTATTCCTGTTTCAGAAGAATCGCTCGAAGACTGCCATTATCGAGGAGGTAAAGATATGATGACGCTCTACCTCAATAACCGTCCAGAAGCAAAACTTTATGACGGAAAAGGCTTGTCAATTGGTGGCACGCTTCATCCAAATCCTTTCAATGCTACTACACAGGCGGGCGATATTTCGGCAGTAATCACCAAAAACCTTCCTGCTTGGGCTGATTTTATTCGCACGCCTCCGAGCGAAATCGCCTTACTTGATAATTGGGAAGAAAAAATGGAGCAGATGATTCAGATTTGCACCCAAGAAAACGTAACCAGTATTCTGGGCGTACCAACTTGGACGGTCGTTCTGCTCGAAAATATTCTCGAACGAACAGGTAAAAAAAATATACTCGAAGTTTGGCCAAACTTCGAGGTCTTCGTACACGGAGCAGTGGCTTTTCAGCCTTATAGAGACCTTTTCCGAACAAAACTTTTCCCATCTGACCAAGTTACTTATCTTGAAACATACAACGCCTCAGAAGGCTTTTTTGCGATTCAAGACGAACTCAGTAGGGTAGGAGAAATGCTACTCATGCTTGATTATGGTGTTTTCTACGAATTTATTCCGATGGAAGAATGGGACAAAGAACATCCAAAAACACTAACCCTCGAAGAAGTAGAATTGGATAAAAACTACGCCCTCGTAATCTCGACTAACGCAGGGCTTTGGCGATATAAAATTGGCGATACCGTAAAGTTTACGTCAATTGACCCATACCGAATAAAAGTAAGTGGCCGAACGAAGCACTTTATCAATGCTTTTGGCGAAGAAGTGGTTATCGAAAATGCAGATATGGCAATCACCGAAGCTTGTGCGGCTGCCAGTGCAACAATAGCCGACTACACAGCGGGGCCAGTTTACATGGGCGATGGAAGCAAGGGTTGCCACGAATGGATAATAGAGTGTTCTAAAAAACCAGAAAACGAAGCACTTTTTATAGAAACGCTCGATAATTCGCTCCGAAAAGTAAACTCAGATTACGACGCCAAACGCTACAAAGATATGGCTCTTTTGTTGCCAAAAGTACATTTTGTAGAAAACGGCACTTTCTACCAATGGATGTCAAAACGAGGAAAACTGGGCGGACAAAACAAAGTACCAAGACTAAGTAATTCGAGAGAATATCTCGATGATATATTGCTGATGGTCAGAGAATTAGCATGACATAAATATTCACTTATTCAATCAATCACTCATTCAAAATTATACATGAAACTATTCCGCTTTGGCGAACCAACCAACGAAAAAACAGGAGTGATTCTCTCCGATGGTAAAAAAATTGATGTATCAGCTTTTGGCGAAGATTACAACGAAAACTTCTTTACAACTGATGGTATTTCAAGACTCAGTACTTGGCTCGAAGCAAACGCCGATGCTT
This sequence comes from Emticicia aquatilis, assembly GCF_014644295.1. Taxonomy (GTDB): domain Bacteria; phylum Bacteroidota; class Bacteroidia; order Cytophagales; family Spirosomataceae; genus Emticicia; species Emticicia aquatilis. The sequence continues at coordinate 54,395 of NZ_BMKK01000014.1, read as the reverse complement.
GTCCAGTTGTAGGCGATGACGTACGATTGGCTTCTTGTATCGCTCGTCCATCAAAAATCATTTGTATTGGCCTCAATTATGCCAAGCACGCTGCGGAGTCTGGCATGGCTGTGCCAACCGAACCAGTAGTGTTTTTTAAAGCTACAACTGCTCTTTGTGGGCCAAACGATGATGTGATTATCCCTAAAAACTCAGTAAAAACCGACTGGGAAGTTGAGTTGGCTTTTGTAATAGGCAAAAAGGCAAGTTATGTAGAAAAAGAGGATGCCATGAGCTATATAGCGGGCTACTGTTTGCACAATGATTACAGTGAGCGTGAGTTTCAGTTGGAGCGTGGCGGACAATGGGTAAAGGGTAAAAGTTGCGATACCTTTGCTCCACTTGGGCCATTTATGGCAACAGCCGACGAGATTCCGAACCCGCACGATTTGCGTTTGTGGCTTTCGCTCAATGGCGAAATGCTCCAAGACTCAAACACTGACGATATGATTTTTGATATTTCAACGATTTTGAGTTACCTAAGCCAATTCATGACGCTGCTTCCAGGCGATGTGATTTCAACTGGAACACCTGCAGGTGTTGGTCTTGGCTTGAAACCTCAGAGATATTTAGTGGCAGGCGATGTGGTTGAGCTGGGCATTGATAAACTCGGTACTCAAAAACAAACGGCTGTAGCCTATCAATAATTTTTTCAAGAAAAGTGCTTAAACGAGCCATATCTGCATCTAAAGATATGGCTCGTTTATTTTTTTACGAAGGAGACGAAGGATTAGGCATGAAATTTGGTTGTTTTTCGGGAAATCGTAAACCCAGAAATGAAAATATATTTTTTAGCTATCAGCTTGATGATTAGTCAGTTAGGCTTTTCTCAGCAAGAGTGTAAATGCTCGCAAAATTTTGATTTTGCCTACCAAAAAATCAAGGACAATTACGCAGGTTGGGACGATAAAATTACCACAAAAAATCAAGCAGAGTTTGATAAACTGACCCAAGAGATTAGAAATAAGGCTCAGGGAATCACTGACGAAAAAGAGTGTTATTTTCATATCAAAAAATGGTTCGATTTCTTTAAAGACGGACATCTTTTTGTAACTCCAATTACGCCGTATAGTATAGACGATGCTCCCGAAGTCGTTGCCGCCCGAGCTGCAAAGGTTACTCAGCTTTCGTTCAACGAAGCCAGTTTTTCAGAATATTTGAAACAAAATGTTGATAAACTGCAGTCGGTTGAAGGTATTTGGGAAAGCGATGATAAAGCTTACAAACTGGGAATTGTAAAAGACAAAAATAATCCGAAATTATTTATAGGTTTCCTTCTAAACGACCGAAATGCAGCTTGGAAAGCAGGGAAGGCAAAGTTTGAAATGCTTCAGGTTGCTCCCGAAAAGTATATTACTAACTATTATTATGCCGACTTTTCGAGCGAAAAGAATTTTACTCGTGAGGTAAAAAACTTTTTGATTATTGAAAATATCTACAAATTCAATAAACTATTCCCGATACCGAAGGAAGAAGTAAATAACGAAGATTTGCTGCATAAAATAGCCGATTACCGCATTGAAAAGTTAGATGCAGAAACAGCTCTCATTGTTTTACCTCCGTTTACCCTTCCGAATGCCACCGAATTTGTACAAGAATTGGTGCAGAAAAACGAAGAAATATTAAAGACTTCAACCAGTCTTATCATCGATATACGTAATAATCCAGGAGGAGATGATGCGGCTTTTACACCACTTTTTCCGTACATTGGCACTACTCCAATCGTTCGTAAAGGGGGAGTATTCAGAGCTACCGACGAAAATATTATCTCAATAAAACATGAGTTAGAGGCTATCGAAGAGTTTCCAATTTATAAAGAACGCCTTGGGACAAAATTACAGACGGTTTTACAGAAAATGGAAGCAAATAAAGGAAAGTTTGTAACAGGCCCCGATAAAGAATTTACGGCTACAAATCCAGCAATATCTACCAAAAAGGTAGCATTATTGGTCAATAGAAATACCGCCAGCACTGCTGAGCAGTTTATTTTTGAAGCAAAGCAAAGCCCTAAAACAATAGTTTTTGGTGAAAATACCAAAGGCTTGGCAGATTACATCGAAGTTCGTGATTGGGGATTGCCTTGTTATGGTTGGCGAGTAGCTTTCTCGTTAGCAAAAAGCCACCGTTTACCACAAAAACCAATTGATAATGTGGGTATCACGCCTGATGTAAAAATCACAGAAGCTGAAACCGATTGGGTAGAGTTTGTAAGAAATCATCTAAAGAAATCGCAATAAAAATAATAAACCTGCAAGTATTCAAACGGTGCGACGATTCGCAATCCTTGCAGGTTTTGACTCCAACAAAAAAGCTCAATGATTGATTTCATTGAGCTTTTTTGTTGGAGAAACCAGTTAACCAATAACTAATTTCAAATATCTAATTACTGATTCTCAGTAGGTACTTCCGTTGGATTACTCACTTTCTTAGCATCTAAATCAAAGATTAAAGTAATTCTCCAAGTATTTGAAAGTGGGCTACCTTGCGAAGTTGGCACTAAATAAGCTAAATCAAGGTTATAGTTATTAATCTTAAAGCCTAAACCAGTTGTTACGTATTTACTTCCACCTTTAGCGTTGCTTTCCATGAAATAACCACCACGAAGTGCAAAGAAATTATTGTACCAATATTCAACACCCGTCGATAAAGTAACTTCTCTTAGTTCTTCTTTAAAACCATCTGGAGCATCTGAAAACGAACCAAAAATACCTGCAATTACACCTGTAGTTTGTGGGTCTCTTCCTTTCACGATAGTTCCGTTATTATCTCTCAATGGTGGAGTTGGAATCAATAATTTATTGGCATCCAACAAAAAGTTAAATTGATTATGGGCATCAATTTTGAAATTAATCGCTCCGCCGATTTTTAAATTAGTTGGAATATAAAAAGCATCTCGACCATAATTGATTTTACCACCGATGTTAGAGATTACTGCACCAGCCGAATATCTCATGCCACGGTCTTTATTTTTTGTACTTGGTTTTTCGTTGGTGTAGAAAAACGATAAATCGCCTGCTACGTTACTGGCAGGTTTACTTGCAATACCGTTAACTACTTGAGCTCCAATCAGATTAGAGTGAATGTATTTGAGGTTGATACCCGTAGAGAAATCTCTGCCAATTTTACGAGTATAACCCGCCGTAATGTTTAAATCTCTTGATTGGAAAGTACCATTTGGCTGACCTGTGGCGGTTGTAAACTGAATCTCGCCTTGATTAAAATAGGTCATTGATGCCGCAAAAGCAGAGTTTTTGTCAATTTTTTTGAATAAACCTGCATTAATTAAGCCCATGTCATCTACTAAATCACGAAGCCAAGGGGTGTAAGAAACCGTAGTACCAAGATTTTTATCAATAAAAGCTAATTTGGCCGTGTTCCAATAGATAGAGTTAGCATCTGGCGAAGAAGCAACCCCAGCATCACCCAATGCTGCTCCTCTCGAATCCGGAGAAATAAGAAGAAATGGTACAGATGGAGAAAGAGTTCTTTGGACAGATTTATTATTTACTTGTGCTTGACTGGTCAAGGCATTCATTAAAGCTACACTTGCCAAAGCGGCTACTAATTTGCGTTTCATGTGAGATTTTTTAATATTCTACCCTCTCGAAGGGTACTTATCGGTTCAGAATATGTTTTAGTCTTTAGTTTTACAAGTTCAAATATAACTTATTTTCTTGATTACTTCCAAAAAACCATTTTGCCAGAAAATGATGAGGTGCTATTTTCGGAGACAGAATCAACAGAAATTCGATAGAAATAGGTGCCGATTGTCCAGTTTTTAGGCTCAATTTTCATGCCAAGGTTCAATGTTTTATCGCAAAGGTAGCAGGTCTCGGTTTTCTCAAAAACTTGCTTACCAGCACTATTAAAAACCGACAAAGTAAAGGTTAAATCTTGGTTTTCGGCATTGTGTTCGATATAAAAATTAGTAGAACTTTCGACAGGATTTGGGTAATTATACGCCCTTAGAATCTTTAATTTTTCTGTTTCTACTATAAACTTTAACGCTTCCTCGGCTGAATTATTATAGGTATCCCAAACTTTTAATTTAACGGTGTACTGCCCTGCTGGCAGCTTGCCAAAACTATATTTCAAGATACCTTTTGTATAGTCGTCGGTACTCGTAAAGTATTGATTTGCAGTGATTTGTAGTGTGTCATTTAACACTAAAATCATTTCATGCCCAACGCCAGCTTGCGAAATATTGATTCCGTTTTCATCCGATATTTGGGCCTCAAATAGATTATCTTTATCAATCGAAAGTTTGATTTCTGGTGCTTTTGAATCTGATAAAATGTTGGTTTCGCTGCCGCCAATCATTAGCTCATTGTAGCTTCCCGAAGCATCAAGCGTACTATCAGTCGAAATAGCATAGAAGTTGACACGCCCAGCACCTACCTGATAATTAATATCTTTCGGAACAACAAAGTTTACCTTAAATACTCCATTTTTTACTTCGGCCAGCCCTTCAAAGACTTGATTTCGGTAAGTTTTGTACTTAAATTTTTCTGTTTTCTGTCCAAGCGTACTTACTTCCGAAGGCTTATCAAAAACAGAGACGAGAATTTTTCCGTTGAAGTTGTTTTTTCTTAATCCATCAGCCGAATTAATGATTTCTCCCTCCAAACTTACTTTCGATAATGCTTTGATGGTTTGCTTTTCGGGTGAAGTACCATTGATTTTGCTCAAAACGATTTTATCGGTTGGGTAAGCAAGTTGCATGGACGGGTCGCCTAAGAGAGAAAAATTTCGATTGAAAACACCACTCAAAGAGTTATTCTTGGTTATTCTGAAAATATCTCCTAGTCGCAGATTCGGATTCGTATTTTTTTGTGCAAATGCCTGATAGAAAGCATTGTTTAACAAAAAGTTGGTGTTTGAATAAACAGGTCGAGTAGTAGTGAGCAGACCAATAGCAGCTCCTCTTGGACTCAACATTGCCATTTCAGCACCCGAAACGTTACCAGGGTCATCGAAACGCCCAAACGAACAAGTAGCTGTTAGAAACAATGGCATATTATTCAAATTTCGCCAAGACTGAATTTGGTCACGTGTCAGTACTTTCTCTTCTGTCCAACCATCAGTGCCACCGTGACCGCTGTAATTAATTATCAACGCACCTTCATTGACACTTTTATTCAAAGCTTTGTTCACTTCGGGCGAAATTGCTCCGTTGGCCGTAGCAATTTGTGGAAAAGCATCCAAATATATTTTATTGATAATCAGGTCTTTGGTTGTCTTTAAGGTTACTTCCGAAATATCATCAGCATCTTGTTGGTGAATATTAAAATCACCATCATCAGCCACGAAGCTAATTTTTCGTCGCCAACTGCCTGCTGTTCGTTGTGTTCGGGCATAATAAATGAGCTTATCAACCACATTTTTTGCTTCTTCTATACTCTTCACGGGCAAACGACCAACGCCGATTTCCATTGAATGATTTCCTGCATTGTTTTCCTGCCACTCGCCTTCGTTATCTTCAAAAAATCCAAAATAATCGTCTGATGCGTAGCTGTTTACAGGGTTCAAAGATTCTCGGCTTTCATAAGTTGGAATCTGTAATTTTGTATCAATTGAAGCGTATTGTATAATATTTTTATAATCAAAACTGGCATCGGCTAATAGTAGAAGGTACTTTAATTTTGTTGGATTTTTTTGCCATAAAAAACGCCCAAAATCTCTAATAGCGGTAGGGTCTGGGCTACCCGATGAAAACTCATTATAAACTTGCTCAATATCAACTACCGCAACTGATAAACCATCGTTTGTTCGGCGGAATGCGGCCAAACGCTCAGCTTGTTCATGCCAGTTTTTGATGGTAAGTATCAGCAAATCAGGTGTTTGGGTTTGCTGGATGTTCTGATTACTTACTTTCTGAATAGAGTTTGGTTCGAGTAGATTTGTGCTTGAAAACAGTACGAAAGTTTTGAGTTTATTCTGTGTTTCTGCCCCGAAACTGGCTTCTGAATTGTTTATTTGAAAAGGAATGTTTTCGGGTAAAAGAGGATTCGTTACATCCCAAATTTTGTGTGTATTGCTGGCTTGACTAATGATGAAGTTAGAAGTTTTATTTCCGAGACTTTCAATCGAACGAACGAGCGTTTGCAGCTCATAAAATTGTAATTTTCGTTTGGTTTGTACCTCAAAATAATTTAAATAAGCTACCGACGAATTTTGGTTGTTTTTATTAAAACTAAAAGTAAGTTTTTGCGTACTTTTTCCGTTGGAAATCGCAGTAAAAGTCTGAATATTTTCGTTGCCCTTAATGTCGTAAGTACCTGTGCCGATGGCTCGGAGGCTTTGCTCTCCGATGAGAGAGTCGGCATTAAGTTTTAGGATAACTTTTGTTGTAGTGAATGATGCTCCCAAAATTGCAGAAGTAAGTTTAATACTCGAATTTGGAATAATTCCTTCGGTTTTTAAATCAAAACTTATATCTGGACTTACGCCAAATGATTCACCGTACCACTCACGTCCCGAACCACCTAAATCTCGCCCACCCAAACTCACCACATTCTTTTGGTCGATTTCGTGGAAAGTAAAGTCATCAAAAGTTAGAATGCTGTTGGCTGAACCCACTAAAGTTTGGTTTTTAATGCGTAAACCTTTAGTATCGGAGATATTTAGAAAAACAAAAGAGGTGTCTGAATATGGATTGTTTTGGTGGGTAAATAGTTGATTATTAGTGCTATATAGTATTCTGTGCGAACTTTCTGAATAAAAGAGTATATAATCAGAGGCATCGAATTTTCCATCATTTTCGCCCACGACTTCAATGAAGTTTTCAGTTAAATCTTTTGCCCGAAGAGCGTTGTTTGCTTGCGGTAAAACTCCGCCACCATTTCCAAAAATTCTGATGTTTTGAGGATTTAGTTTAGCAATGTCAATTCCCGCATCTCTCAGAAATGAAGCATCAATTTTATGCACACCTGTGCGAGTTGTGGCAATTTTATACCATTCGCCAGTGGCTAAAACTGATGATTGGGCATGAGAAAAAAGAGAGAAGAGTAGCGAGTAGGCGAAGCTCAAAAATAACATAATCATTTTTCCCGTTCCCCGAGCAAAGTCGAGGGGTGGGGAAAATGGCTGTGTTTTTATATTTTTTAACATTTTATTCATTGAAAACTCACAATGGATTGACAAGTGCTGATGCCAAAATTGTATATCGGCGTTTCGATTGTTTCTCCAAACACAACACCCTTGTTCTACGTTTCTCGATTTTCTGGAAAACAGTCCCACGAAACTCAAACCATTGATTGTCAGTTAATTCTGATAGAGAAACACCAACTTGTTCACCCGCATCAAAACTTCTCAAAGCTTCGGCCAAAGGTGCATAACTCACCGAAGAAGCCGCTGGGTTTTGCATATAGGCACTCAAAGGTAAAAGCAGTTTTTTAGGCAAATGCTCTTCGCTGAGCAAAGGCTGCATTAAATCTTGAAAACTTTTTTTCCATTCTTTTCCGTGTGGTTCTATTCGTTTTCGACCTTTATTGAGCCAAGCTCGCTGATGGGCAATTTCGTGAATATATGTTACCAGAAAAGCATACTGATTTATGTCGTGATTGATAGTGATTTTGTGCTGACCATCACGAAAAATATAATTTCCAAAACAACTGCTTCGGGTGCGTGAAATCTTAAACGAAAAAGGTTGTTCTTTCCACAATTCAAAGCAATACATAACCGTGGTTGCAGGAAGATGTTTGAGTAAAATTTCCCCCATCTTCTTGGCAGTAATTGCATCAGGCTTGTTTATTGTGGGCAAAGTCGGGTTTTTATCCACAACTTTATTCACTTTTTTAAATAATTGTTGAAACATGTTTTGATAGTCCACGGTCTATGGTCGATAGTCCATAGAAAAATCCATTTTTATAAAAATGTAATTGATTAGTTCTGCCAGTTCGATATTTTTAATTCCCCATAAAACTCTGCAAAATAATTACCGCACTGATTTTGTCGATATTTCCCTTTATTTGTCGGTCTTTTTTCTTCATTCCACCTGCAATCATGGTTTGCATAGCCATTTTTGAAGTAAAACGTTCATCGTGCAAGTGTATGGGTGTTTCGGGGAAAATATTTTTTAATTCTATCACAAATCGCTCTACGTAAGCCGTTCCGTCGGTGGCTGTGCCATCAAGGTTTTTAGGCATTCCTACAACAAAAGCCTCAACGACTTCGGTTTGGGTATATTTCTTTAAATATTCCAACAATTTATCGGTCGGAACGGTTTCGAGTGCCGAAGCGATAATTTTTGATGGGTCAGTTACGGCCAAACCTGTTCGTTTTGCACCGTAGTCAATAGCAAGTATTCTGGGCATAATGGTAAGACAAGTTTGTAACTTGTCAGTTAATGGCTATTTGACAGGTTACAAACCTGTCCTACTTAAATGTTACAACTTCTTCGCTTCTTCCCAAAAAATATCCATTTCGGCAAGGGTCATATCTTTCAGATTTTTGTTGGCTTCTTTGGCTTTTTCTTCCACATACTGAAAACGCTTGATAAACTTCTTATTGGTGCGTTCGAGAGCAGTTTCTGGGTTAATGTCTATGAAACGGGCGTAATTGACTAACGAGAAAAGCAAATCACCAAATTCGCCTTCGGCTTTTTCTTTGTCAATGGCTTGGTCGGTTTCTACATCAAACATTTCCTTAAACTCGCCCATTTCTTCTTCTACTTTTGCCCAAACTTGGCTTTTTTCTTCCCAGTCGAAACCCACACCACGAGCTTTTTCTTGAATTCGCATTGATTTTACCAGAGCTGGCAAGGAACCTGGCACGCCACTCAAAACCGATTTATTTCCTTCTTTTAGCTTCAATTGTTCCCAATTTCGCTTTACATCATCTTCGTTTTCTACTTTCACATCGCCGTAGATATGCGGATGTCGAGAAACCAATTTATCGCAAATTCCATGAAGCACGTCAGCCACATCAAAATCACCTGTTTCAGAAGCAATTTTTGAATAAAATACCAAATGCAGCATTATATCGCCCAATTCTTTCTTGATTTCGGGTAAATCTTTCTCCAAAATCGCATCCGAAAGTTCGTAAGTTTCTTCAATCGTTAAATGGCGAAGGGTATCCATTGTTTGCTTTTTATCCCACGGACATTGTTCACGGAGTTCATCCATGATTGTCAGAAGTCTGTCAAAAGCCATGAGTTTCTCCATTCGTTGCGGAGGAAATATAGGGGGAAGTTTATTACTCATAAGTGGTTACTGGTAATTTGTTACTGGAAAACTGGTAATACTGCTCGGAATCTCGTTTTTCTGATAAATACAAAGTTCGTCAATAAAAAAGAAAAAGCCACCTGTTTTCGCAGATGGCAAATATATTTTTTGGAGTCAATGGTCAATAGCCCATAAGTCCACAGTATTTGCTGTTTAAATTAATGCAATCATTTCAACTTTTCCATTTAATGGCACAACCAACAGCTTTTGTGCTCGTTGTCACTACTGGTTTTCCTACTAAAAGGTTATTTACGGCATCTTCAACGTAGCGTTTTGTTACACCCGAAGGGTCTTGGGCGTTATCGTCGATGGCACCAATATAACTCACGATTATCTTTCCACCTTCTTTCTTTAAAATATACGCTTGCGGTGTACGCATCGCACCAAATGCCTTAGAAACTACCTGCGTGTCATCGGTCAGATACGGAAATGGATAGCCTTTTTCTTTGGCACGTACTTGCATATTAGCAAACGAATCTTCTTCATAAGCGTCGGGGTCGTTAGGATTAATTGTAATCACTGGAAAACCCTGCGAAGCATATTTACGGTCAAGAGCAATCACTCGGTCTTCGTAAGACTTCGAGAATGGACAGTGGTTTGAGGAAAAAACAATGATAAACCCCTTTGCTGATTTGAAATCAGCCAGTGACATCATCTTTCCATCAATATTTTTGAGTTTAAAATCTGATACAGCATCGCCTAAAGCGTAGCCAGTAGGTGCTGGTGCGGTAATTTCTGGCAAATCTGTCAATGGCGTAGCCATAGCCATTTGTGTTGCCCCGAAAATGCTGCTCAAAAACACTGCTCCGAAGATTAAAAACTGCTTTTTCATTTGCTTAAATATTAAAAAAGATGGTTGTGTCAATCTGTATTGTTCACTAACGTTAATAAAACAAAAGTATTTCAAAAAAAGTGCCGAATTTTATCGCTAAGGCTCTGATAGTCAAATGATTGTTCGTAAAACTCCTGCCGAGTGCCGTTGCTTATTAGCGTGGCGGGAATCGCTCCCGACCATTGCGGACTTACTTTATCAATCCAGCTATTATAATCGGGTTCGTCAATCAAATACACTTTCGATTTTATCTGATGTTCGGACACAAATTTTTCTACTGTTGCTAAGTCTCGTTTGAAATCAAGACTAATGAAAATCACAGAAACGTTGTTCAGACGAAAGTTATCGGCTAAAGTCTCAAAAACTGGCATTTCGCTCATACAAGGCTTACACCACGACGCCCAAAAATTTATTACACTAATTTTATTTTCAGTTTTTATGAGTTGCTCTAAGTCCGTAAACTTAATGACTTCAATGTTATTTTGAGCAAAAGAGCCATAAAATGTTGATAAAAGTGTGAATAAAAGGTATATTCTGAATATTTTCACAATTCTTTGCTTGAAGTTGTTCGTAAATTTATTTTAAAATCCGTAATTCGCAATCTTAAACTTTGATTAATGTGATTTTTGTGGTCGAAGTTTGGGATAGACCTGTTTATCAGCGATTATAAGGTGTGGCACAAACTCTCAATCTAAAAATCTTTTAAAGCGTGCTAAATAATGGCAAAACATATTCTTTTGATGGATGGCCCCGATGCCAAAGGTTTGATTTTTCATGTAACAAGCGTACTGTATCGAAATGAGTGTAATATTATTTCGCAAGATGAATACGTAAGTCCTGCCACTGATTTGGTTGAAAGTCAGTTTTTTATGCGAACCGAGTTTGAGTCGCCCGATAAGCTCGACCCACAAAAGGTTTTGAAAGATTTGCAGGAAACGATTGCTACGCCCGAAATTAGTTTACGCATAAGCCCTAAAAAGAAAAAAGACGTAGTGATTCTGGCCACCAAAGAGCATCATTGTCTTTCGGATTTATTGATACGCTACAATTTTGATGAACTCGATGCTAATGTTTTAGCCGTGGTGAGTAATTATAATACGCTTCAACCTTTTGTGAGTAAATTCGGCATACCGTTTCATTACATCACACACGAACACAAAACCCGTGAGGAACACGAAGAAGCAATTTTAAGAACGTTGGAGATTTACAAACCAGAATATTTGGTTTTGGCAAAATACATGAGAATTCTCTCACCTGAATTTGTATCGCACTACCCAAATAAGATTGTCAATATTCATCACTCATTTTTACCAGCTTTCATTGGAGCAAATCCGTATAGACAGGCTTATGAGCGAGGTGTGAAAATTATTGGAGCAACAGCTCACTTTGTGAATAATAATCTCGACGAAGGGCCAATTATCGCTCAAAACGTAAAAGACGTTGACCATAGCTATGCCGCAACCGATATGGCTCGTGAAGGAAAAGAAGTAGAAAAATCGGTGCTTACGCAGGCATTAAAGCTCGTTTTTAATGACCGAGTATTCATTTTCGGAAATCGAACGGTAATATTATAAATAAAAATCGAACGCTGATTTTTATGATTCTTATGGTTAGTGTATGATTTTTTATCATAAATAATTATAAAAATCCGCTAAATCAGCGTTCTAACTTTATTATTTCTTCACAATCACAAACTCTACACGGCGGTTTTTGGCTTTGCCTTCTTCGGTGTCGTTGCTTGCAATTGGGCGAGTTTCGCCAAAACCTACACTCGTAACTCTATTAGCAGGTAGTTTCTTCGATAACAAATAAGTACGAACCGATTCAGCACGGTCTTGTGAGAGTTTTAAGTTACTTTCGTTTGAGCCTACATTATCGGTGTGACCTTGAATCTCAATCGTCAGATTTACATTCGATTTCAAGGTTTCAGCAATACGGTCTAACTCAGGGAATGACTCCGAACGTAGCGTAGCTTTGGCATATTCAAAGAAAATGTTGTTGAGAGGCACTTTTTCACCTTCTTTGATTGCTACCAATTTAAGGTCATCACCATTGATTTCCTTAAATTCTTTTATTTCCGTGAGGTCAATGTTTTTTCCAATCGCAATAAAATCTTTGGCTATGGCGTGGTATGAATATTTCTTTCCGTAAGGCAATACAATTTTATATTCGCCAGTAGTTGGATTGGTGTAAGCTTCGCCGAGCTCTTCGCCATCAGCTAAGTCTTGATAAACAATCTTTGCTTCAATCGGGCGACCAGTTTTTTGGTCAACAACTCGGCCACTAATCATTACAACGGGCGTTGGATTTCTTGAACCTTCATCAACAGCACTTTTACCTTCCTTCTGATTTTTTTGTTCTTCAACTCTGGTGTTTGAAGTTTGTACACCAGCTACTGTTGGTTCAACTTTCTTTTCTTCACGCAGTTTGAAACGTACTAAATCGCCTTTGCCGACTGAGTTTTTCTTAGTACTCATATACGCATATTCGCCTGAAGCTGAAATCGTGTATGAAAGTTCGTTGGCATCGCTGTTTACTTTATCGCCCATATTGATGGGTTTTGACCACTTTCTCCAACTTCTATCTAAGCGTTTCGACACCCAAATATCAGTGCCACCCAAGCCGCCTTTGCGGTCGGTTGCAAAATAAAGCGTATAATTATCCGATGCCAAGAATGGAGTAGTTTCGGTATCGCCAGTGTTAATATTATCGCCAAGACTTTCTGGTTTTGTCCATTTTCCATCTTTCCCCAAAAAACACACGTACAAATCGTCTTCTTTGCTGTTACGTTTTTCGCTAAAAGCCAAAATCAGCGTTTTTCCATCGTTCGACAAACAGGCTGTCAAAAACTGACCTTTACACATATCATCAAACTTCGGAATTATCACTTTCTGTGGCTCACCCCAACCAGTTTTTGTTTTCTTGCAAGTAGAAAGTCCTACCTCGTTTTCACGACGCCCACCATTATAAACACCCGAAATCAAAATCGTATTTCCATCGGGAGTAATACTAAAAAGGTCGTTATATTGGTCTTTATTGATGCTATTGGGCATTCTTCGAGCAATTGTCCAAGAACCATCTCTGTTTTCAGAATACCACACATCTTGACTACCTTTTGCTCCATAATTGTTCGATGGGTGGCTCACTCGCACAAAATAGAGTGTTTTTCCATCGGGCGAAATCACAGGATTTAGTTCATTAAATTCGGTATTAACAGCCGAACCAAGTTGCTCCATTGATTGAGCAAAGAGTCTTCCGTTTTCAGAAGATGGAGAGAAATATAAATAAGAGGATAGTAAGAATAGGATAGCCTTACGCATAAAATCTATTTTTGTTTTTAGGAATAACCTTTAGAGTTGCTTTGCAAATAACGCAATCTCTGAGCCAAAATGTATTAATTCTTTAAAAAAATCATTCTAAAATCCGTAGTTTTGTGGTGGAATCTTTGTGAGAAAGTTTTTTTGAGAATAGATAAATCCGATTTTAATTAGGTTTCAAAGAATCATTCCGTGCGACGATTGCCCTTGTTCCCTTAGTTAGCGGTTCAAATCGCCGACTATTTAAAGTTTATAATTGAAGATTTTAATGCAAGCAAACCAAATTTTTGATGCCTTCGCTCAACTCCGAGTATTAATTGTGGGCGATGTGATGATAGATTCTTATATTTTCGGAAAAGTTGAGCGTATCTCGCCCGAAGCCCCGATTCCTGTTGTGAATGTAAAACGTAAGGAAATTCGTTTGGGCGGAGCAGGAAATGTGGCCATGAATATCAAATCTTTGGGTGGAACAGCTATTTTATGTACTGTTGTGGGTAATGACTCTGATGCAAATGATTTGGTTAAGTTGTTGATAGATAACGATTTACCAACCGAAGGTATCATCAGAAGCAACGACCGAATCACGACCGTGAAGCAACGAGTTTTGGCGGGTTCACAGCACGTTGTAAGGATTGATTCAGAAATGGACGGCCTTATCAATGCCGATGAGCGTTCGCAACTCATCGAAAAAGCTAAACTTTTGGCCGAATCGTGCGATGTGATTATCTTTGAAGACTACGACAAAGGAGCTTTAGATGCCGAAAGTATCCAAGCGATTGTGAGTTTTGCGAAGTCGAAAGGTATTCCGACAATCGTTGACCCTAAAAAACGTAATTTCTTGCATTATCAAGGAACAGATATTTTTAAACCAAACCTCAAGGAACTCAAAGAGGGTTTGAAAATTGATTTTGATGCCAAAAATTTAGACGAAATAAGAGAGGCAGTTGCATCAGCCAAACAAACTTTGGGTGTAAACGGCGTATTTTTGACATTATCCGAAAATGGTGTTTTTATAGATTTTGCGGGAGAAACACACCATATTGCGGCACATTTACGTAGTATTACTGATGTATCGGGAGCGGGAGATACGGTAGTGAGTATTGCGGCAATGTGTTTGGCTCTGAAACTTTCGCCAAAAGCGATTGCTGAAATGTCGAACCTTGGTGGTGGACTTGTGTGTGAGTATGTAGGTGTAGTACCGATTGAAAAAGAGAAGCTAAAAGCAGAATATCAGAAACATTTGTAGCACAAAAAAAGCACCCGACATTTTTTTCTCTTAGAAATAATGCGTGGTGCTAAAAATTCAGAATGTCGGCAAATTGGCGGCTTTGATGGCTACAATTCATTGTGACAGAATTATTTTGTGGTTGGCTTAAATGGTATTGTTAGTTTTCCTTTTTTGTTTAAAGAATAAACTACAACTCCCACAGCAACAGCGGCTAAACCGAATAATACTCCTTTTTTCATTGTCGTATATGTTTAAATTGTTTCTTTGGTGTTTCTATACAACTAAATAACGGAAAAATTCTAATATTTGTTGCAACAAACGCTTAAAAATTACTTAAAAATTTATTTTACGGTAAAAATTCATATTAGAAGCCATACCTAACAACAATATTAGATAAAACACAGAAATATTTATACCAATTTATTTCTCTGAAAAGAAAAAATATAATTATTCAAATAAATCTTATCTAACGGATAATTTTTCAACAGAAAATAACCTTTAAGTCTATTTTAAGATAAGAATAGTTTTTTACATTTTAACTCTATCAAATTTTGAGCCAAAACATTGGATTAGTGATGCGTTCGACGGGTTCTTGGTACGATGTTCGTTCCAACGAAGGAACTATTATGCAGTGTCGGCTAAAAGGGAAGTTCAAAATCAAGGGATTAAAAGTAACCAATCCGATTGCCGTTGGCGATAGGGTTGTCTATGAAATGGAAGATGAAGTTCGCAATGCGGGCATCATCAGCGATATTCTCCCTCGTGAAAATTATATCATCCGTCAGTCGGTACACAAAACTGCTCACGGGCATTTGCTGGCCACCAATCTCGACCAAGCAGTGCTGATTGCCACCCTCAATTTTCCTCGAACCTCACTGGGTTTTATCGACCGATTTTTGGTAGCGGCTGAGTCGTTTCGCATTCCTACTGTCTTGATTTTCAATAAGTTAGATTTACTGAATGAAGAGCAAATCGAATACCAAAAAGAATTAGCCGAACTCTACGAGGGTCTCAATTACAAATGTATTTTCACCTCAGCAACTGATGGTATCGGGGTTGATGAATTCTATGATGTACTAAAAGGAAAAGTTTCGCTTTTATCGGGTCACTCAGGTGTCGGAAAATCGACACTCGTTAATTCGATTGCTCCTGATTTAGATTTACGCACTTCGCAGGTTTCGGTGTTTGCCAACAAGGGAGTTCATACCACTACTTTTGCCGAAATGTTTGAGATTGCTCCCGAAACTTTCATCATTGACTCACCGGGTATCAAGGAACTGGGCTTGGCTGATATGGAGAAAGAAGAAATCAGTCATTATTTCCCAGAAATGCTTGAGTTGCTCAATCAATGTCGTTTCAATAATTGCCAACACCTCGACGAGCCTCATTGTGCCATCAAAGATGCCGTAGCCGAAGGTACAATCGCCCAAAGTCGCTATTTTAGTTATCTGAGCATGATGGATGGGGGAGATAATAGAAAGTAAAATACCTTTGTGCTTCGGGGCGAGTGGTTGTAATTGAGCTAAGATTATTAGTTAAGCTTTGTTGGCTGGTATTTGCAAACTTCCCTTTCATCCTCGAAAACCGCAGTTTTACATAAATATCATTTCAAAGAAAAAGCTATTCTGCTTTTCTTTGTCGTATATACTAAAAAAGAACATTCCTGCATTATAATAGTTTTGTACCGAGGTTAAAAAAGTGTTTTTTCAGAAACTTTAAAAATCAATCTTGGTAATCTTACAAATCGTTTTAATCTTGGTGTAAAAATCGTAATTTTGCCCGACTATAATTATTTAGGTCTATGGAAGAAGAAGACATCGTAGAAGTAGAAGTCCGGTATTCTGAGAAAGAAAAATACGCAGTTTTTGATAAAGAGTTTATGCCACACATAGACTCCATGTATAACTTTGCCTTTCGCCTCACAAACGACGAAGACGACGCCAACGATTTGGTGCAGGATACGTATTTGAAGGCGTTTCGCTTTATCAACTCATTTGAGCGAGGAACTAATGCGAAAGCATGGTTGTTCAGAATTCTGAAAAACAGCTTTATCAACGATTATCGTAAGAAAAGCAAAGAACCATCAAAGGTAGATTATCAAGACGTTGAGACAACCTATAATTCGACAGAAGATGCCGAAATGGATGCCACGACCGACTTGCGTACGGAAACTGTGCAGGATATGATTGGCGACGAGGTTGCCAATGCTTTAAATAGCCTGCCCGTTGATTTCAGAACCGTTATCATTCTGTGTGATATTGAAGGGTTTACGTATGAAGAAATGGCTAAAATCTTGGATATTCCAATCGGAACTGTCCGTTCGAGATTGCACCGTGCCAGAAATCTTTTGAAAGAGAAATTGAAAACTTATGCCAACTCAATGGGTTATAAAATCGATGAAGCGGCTGATGAGGAAGAAGATTTCTAATCAAAAAATGAGTAGAATGAACAAATTTTAAAACTTTACTGTTGTCCCTTTGTTCAAACGCATGATTATAAGGCCGATAAAGTTTGAAAATACTTTGAAGGCTGTCGAGCGTGGACATAAAATCACAGTTCCTATAATTTAAAAAAAATCAATGAAGTATCAGTGTGAAAATCATCAGAAGTGCATGAAGATGATACAGGCCGTTCTTGATGGCTCTGCATCTGCTGAGGAAGTCGAACACTTCAAGCAAAACATGGATGCGTGTATGCCGTGTATCGAGACTTATAAGCTCGAAAAAAGCGTGAAAGAAGCAATGCAGGTGAAAGTTGAGAAAAAATGCTGTCCAGAAAAATTGGTTCTTGATATAAAAGCTAAAATCGGACTGACACTTTTACTTTTAGGGTTTATAGCCATTGAAGTAAAACTCTATCACATATTTTTTAGTTGTTGATTGTAGGAGTCGATGGTCGATAGATGCCCGTCGATAGTTTTTTTAAACAGTAATAAATACTACATTTGTAAAAATATTCGGCCGTCAAATTTTAAAATTTGATGGCTTTTTTAATAAAATCAAACGTGGCACATCTCCGAAGATGTGCCACGTTTTTAAAGCGAAGCGAGAAACTTCCCATGAAAGGTAAAGCAATCATATTTTGTGCCCCATCTGGCTCGGGCAAAACCACCATTGTCAAACATCTACTTGGCAAATATTCTAATCTCGGATTTTCGATTTCGGCTTGCACACGTGACAAACGTGGACGCAATGAAGAAAACGGTAAAGACTATTATTTTCTCGATATTCATGATTTCAAAGAAAGAATCGACCGAGATGAATTCGTCGAATGGCAAGAAGTTTACCCAGGAGCATATTATGGAACGTTAAAAACCGAAATCGAACGACTTTGGGATGAAGGCAAAAATGTGATTTTTGATGTCGATGTAAAAGGTGGAATGAACCTAAAAAAGTATTTTGGAGATAATGCCTTAGCAATTTATGTAAAAGTGCCTTCGATGGAAGAATTGGAGCGACGCTTGCGTTCGAGAGGAACCGATGATGAGGATAGTATCTCTCGCCGAATCTATAAAATGAAGTTTGAAATGGAATTTCAGAATAAATTTGATGTGATTTTGCTGAATGATGATATCGAGCATTCGTGGCAAAAAGCAGAAGATTTGTACGAAAAATTTACGAAAGACGAATTAGTGATTACCCAAAAACCATTGGAAGTGTGAAAATAGGTTTGTTTTTTGGTTCGTTTAACCCCATCCACATTGGTCATTTGATTATTGCTAATACAATGGCCAATTGCACCGATTTGGAGCAGGTTTGGTTTATTGTTTCGCCGCAAAACCCATTCAAGAAAAATAAAAGTTTGCTGCATGAATTCGACCGACTGACTATGGTAGAAAAAGCCATTTCGGACAATTATAAACTAAAAGCCAGCGATGTTGAGTTTTCGATGCCGAAGCCGAGTTATACGATTGATACACTAACGAAATTATCCGAACGCCACCCAAACCATGAGTTTAAGCTCATCATGGGTGAAGATAATTTAGTGCAGTTTGAAAACTGGAAAAACTACGATAAGATTCTCGAATATTATGAGTTGTATGTGTATCCACGCCCCAATACGGCCGAGCATAATTTCAAAACTCATCCCAAAGTAAAGTTTGTAGAAGCACCATTGTTGGATATTTCGGCAACATTTATCCGAAATTCAATCAAGGCAGGAAAACCCATCCGTTACATGGTTTCAGATGTGGTTGATGAATATATTCGTTGGAAGAAATTTTATTTATAACTCTGTGGGGCGAACCGTGCGACGTCCGCATCCTGTTCGCCTTTATGACAGGATATTCGCTCCACAACCTTATAAATTTCTTCTTTTTACTTCTTCTTCAAATTCTTTTCGGTCTTTTTTACTCGTAAAATAGAGAAGTACAAGAAAAAAAAGAGGAAAAAGAAAAGGTGTACCATGGAATTTCCCTTGCCCATCCGTTGCGGCATCAGCTCCGATATAATATCCAAAAGAAAAGCATAGCAATATAAATAAAAGAATGAATAAGGATACAAATAAATTGAAACCCATTTTATTCTTACGTTGCTTTTCAAGAAGCTGTTCATCGGTGAATGATGCGTATTTATTGGTTTCCATAATAAATAGGGGTTGCTGTTGTGAGGTGCACTGTGCGACGTCCGCATCCTGTTCGGCTAGAAAATCAAGTTTATCCTATTTCAAGGCGAACAGGATGTTCGCCCCACAGGGTTATTTACTAATCTGTCCAGCCAATACCTCAATTCCTTCGTTAAAACTAACCGGCTCATAGCCAAGTACCTCACGAGACTTTGAAAGGTCGAAACCCGTTCTTGGTGGGCGTTTGGCTGGTTGAGTAAATGTTGTAGAATCAGCTTGTGAAATCAGCGATTTATCGAGTTTGAAATAATCAGCAGTCATGATTGCCATTTCGTAAGGAGTCAATAAATCCTTACCCGAAATATTGAAAATGCCTTCGGCTTCCTGTTCGGCAATCAAGGCACAACCTTTAGCTAAATCTTCGGCTAAAGTAGGTGTACGCCATTGGTCGGTTACAACTTTAATGTTTTTGCCATCTTCCAATGATTTTTTTACCCACAAAATAATATTTGTGCGGCTCATATCGTGAGCAATACCATATACCAAAACAGTGCGGGCAATTCCCCAACGAATATTACTATTAACTACGAGTTTTTCGGCGGCATATTTACTCCAACCATAAAAACTTATCGGATTTGCTTCGGCATCTTCTTTGTAAGGACCAGATTTTCCATCGAAAATAAAATCGGTAGAAACATGGAGTAAGAAACAGTCAATTTTTGAGCAAGCCTCAATTAAATACTCTACCGAGCTTACATTCTGAGCCCAACAGGCATCTTTTTCGCTCTCACATTGGTCAACATTAGTCATGGCAGCCGTGTGAATAATCACATTTGGCTTTACATTTGCCACAACTTCTTGAACTTGTTCTCGGCTTGTAATATCCATATATTGATATTCATAACCTTCAGAAAATGGCAGACGATTTTCGCCACGAGCAGTAGCGATTATATGAATATCTTTGGTATTTAGCAGTAATTCAACCAATTTTTGACCAAGTAAGCCGTTTGAGCCTGTAATTAAAATCTTTTTCATTTATATCTTAAAACTACCTCGCCACCTGAGCGAAGTCGAAGGTTAATATTTATATCCGAATTTCTTAGTAATCTTCTTTTTACGCATTTTCTTCACCGTCATACTCATCTTTATGTCTTCTTTCGGACGGTCGGCAGTGTCTTTTGGTTGCTTGGCAATGATATCAATCAAATCAAGATTGTCAATTGCTTCACCGAAAACAGTATAGCCGTTATCTAAGTGAGGTGCACCTCCCAAAATCATGTAATCGGCACGTTGCTGAGTTGTGTAGTTCATGCCATTACGTTGAGCGGCAGCGGTTACTTCTTCGTCAGTGCGTTTTTTGCCTTGTACAATATAAAACTGGCAAGCACTCGATTTTTTCTCAGGATTATTATCACGAGCGGCCGCTAAAGCTCCTTTTCGGTGAATATGATTAGGCTTGAATTCAAACGGAATACGCTCCATATTTCCGCCACCACCGCCGAGGCGTTGATTGGGTTTGGTTGTTTTAGACTCTGGGTCGCCGCCTTGAATCATAAACCCATCAATGATGCGGTGGAAAAGTAAACTATCGTAGAATTTTTGCTCGACTAATTTGACAAAATTAGCTTTATGAAGCGGAGCATCATCAAACAATACCAAGTGCATTGTGCCATATTTGGTATTGAGGGTAACTAAATAATCTTTCTTAGATTTCTTCTGAGCGAACGAAATAGTGCTGATTAGCAGTAAAGTATAAACAAAAAAGTGCTTCTTCATGCAGACAAAGGCTATGGATAAAGCACAAAAATACAATAAATATTTGAAGAGACTTCTGCGAAAGAAAATCTTTTGATTGTACGGTAAAAGAAATAGGACTTAAACCAATACTAAATTAGAAGCGACGAATGCCATGAATTCGTCGCTCTTTAATATTTCTTTGAACCAAAATGTATAATTCTGTGGGTTTTTCGATACATCATCGAGCAATTCATCGACCGTAATCCATTTATAATCAGCTACTTCCTCGGGGTTTACAACGAACGAATCATTGTATGTTCCAACAAATACATTATCAATTTCGTGTTCGACCAAGCCATTTTCAAACTCAGCACGGTACTGAAATTTATAGAGAAACTCCAAAGGCGTGTGAAAACCCATTTCTTCACCCAAACGACGGTGTGCTGCCGCACTGATTTCTTCGTTGGCGTTGGGGTGCCCGCAGCATGTATTCGTCCACAAATCACCTGAGTGGTATTTGTGCGAAGTTCGTTGATGAATCAGCAACTCATTATTTTCGTTGAATACCAAAATCGAGAAAGCACGGTGAAGTAAGCCTTGTTGGTGTACCCAAAGTTTTTCGCCAGTTCCGATTTCTTCGTCGTGTTCGTTTACTACAATGATTTTAGTCATAAGCCCCAAACCCCTAAAGGGGAGAAAAAGATTTGTTTACCTTTATAACTGCCTTAAAAATAAAATTGTTTTATTCGGCAGCCAATTTATCGACCAAGCGGTTGAAATCACTTACGAAATCATCATAATATTGGCCTGTTCCCGGACCAGAAAATCCTGTGTGAATTTCACGCACTTGTCCTTTTTTATCAATGAAAATCGTAGTCGGAAAGCCCAAAACATGGTTGAGCATTGGTAGTGTTTTTGAGGCTTCAGCTTTATCGTTTGTTCCAGCTAAAAGCACCTCATAATCAATGCCAAATCGTTCTTTTAAGCGTTTGATTTTTGGGTAAGCAAAAGCGGGGTCAGTGCTTTTTTCGTAGGCTAAACCTATGATTTCAACACCTTTTTGCTTGTTTTTTGCATACCACGGAGCTAAAAACTTGCTTTCATCCATACAATTCGGACACCACGAACCCATAATTTGAACTACCACAACTTTTTCTTTATAACGCTCATCAGTCAACGAAACTTTCTTGCCTTGCTCGTTTGAGAATGCAAACTCAATAGTTTTATAGCCATCTTTCAAGTAAGTTAATGTTTTTTCATCAGGTAGTTTGGCGTTATCATCTTTTACACCCTCCCATGATTCAAAGCTATTCAGACTCGACCAAAAACTTCCACCTGTAAGTTTTCCACCATCAATTTTTGCTTTGAATAAAAAGAGGTGTGTTCCATCAAAGCACGAAAGTTTCAATGAATCGCCGATAATATTGCCCGAAAGATAGCGATAATCGCCAGTTGTGGTTAAGAACGTTCCGCTTACTTCATTTCCTTTTGTTGAAAACAGACCAACCGAAACCGTTGAGTCCTTTTTATCTTCTGAGCGGAAAAGTACACTGTATTTTGGAGCTAAAAGTGTTTCTGGTTTATCGGTTTTGTCAGTAAAACGATAGGTTTTACCAAATTCTGCCGTAAAATCTCCTTGTAAAAAACTAAAATCAGAACGCATTTTTTTCCAGTAACCAGTCATTTTTTCGCCTTCGACTTTTGCTACAATTTCAGCATCGAACAATTCGATTGGAATATGCAGCGAGTCATTTTTGATGAATGATTTATCCATTTTTAGTTTTTCTTCACCGTTTAGAATCGTCACGGCGTAAGCATCGCCCTCTTTCTGAATCTCAAAATTAAAAGGTAATTCACCGCCCTTTGTCGGAATCACCGCTCGCCAAGTACCAATTTTAGGCTCGGAAGAGGTTTTGCAGGCATTCAATATAAAAATTAAGGATACGATGAAGGGTAATTTGGTTAATGTTTTCATAAGGTTTTCTTTGGTTCGATAAACGTTGGCTGCATGAAGAATCCTGCCAGCGTTGATTTTTTTAGTACTTTTGCATTTCAACATTGTAAATATATAAAAAGTTTATGTCAGTTTATCACACGCCCGTAATGCTCAAAGAATGTCTCGAAGGTCTGAATATCAAACCCGACGGCATTTATGTAGATGTCACTTTCGGTGGTGGCGGGCATTCGAGAGCGATTTTGGAGCAACTTACAACGGGTAAACTTTATGCCTTCGACCAAGATGCCGATGCCAAAGAACAAGCCAAACTGATAGACAACAAAAACTTGATTTTTATCGAAGCCAATTTTCGTAATATCAAGCAGTATTTACGTTTGTACGGTGTAAAGAAAGTAGATGGAATTTTGGCCGATTTAGGTATTTCGTCGCACCAAATAGACACGCCCGAGCGTGGCTTTTCGACTCGCTATGATGCCGAACTGGATATGCGAATGAATCAAAATGCACCATTTTCGGCCAAAAATATTGTCAATGAATATTCGATTGATGAATTACACAAGATTTTGGGAATGTATGGCGAAATAAAAAATGCCAAAACCGCCGCCCAAACTATTTATACGGCTCGCCTCAACCGAAAAATCGAAACAATTAATGATTTGAAAGGAATTTTGCAGAAACTCGCTCCTCGTGGCAAAGAAAATAAATATTTTGCTCAAGTTTTTCAGGCCTTGCGTATCGTTGTGAATGAAGAAATGGCAGTTTTGGAAGATTTCTTGAAGCAAACGCCCGAAGTGCTTGCTCCCGAAGGCCGTTTGGTGGTGATGTCGTATCATTCACTCGAAGACCGTTTGGTAAAAAACTTTATTCGTAGCGGAAAGTTTAGCGGAGAAGTAGAAAAAGATATTTTCGGGAATGATAAAAAACCACTCGAATCGGTTACGAGAAAAGCCGTAGAAGCCACACCTGAAGAAGTTGAGCGAAATCCACGTGCCAGAAGTGCCAAGCTCAGAATTGCCGAACCAATGCCCGTAAAATAAATTTCGATAAAATATCGGTTTTATTTCCACCTAATTTATAAATTTGTCTTGCTATTGAGCAAAAGCTCAATCAACGTGCTTTAATAATAAACCTATAACTCATTACTGGAATGGCAACGAATACTTTTCGGGACCGTCCTGAACCTGTTGCTGAGGCCGCACCAAAACGGCCACGCAAAACTGGTATCTTTGACCGCCTCAATACTTGGCTAACCAATCGCTTAGAACTTGGTGACGAACTTCCTACCGAAACCCTCCGACGAATTATCTGGCTGGGAATTTTGGGTATTTTCTACATTTATGTGCAGCATAGCTACGAAAGTTTTATCAAAAAAATTGATAGAGCTCGCAACGATATGGAAGAAAAACGTGCGGCCTATATCTCGCAAAAATCAAAGTATATGTTTGCCAGCAAGCAATCTGAAATAGCCAAAAAGCTGACTGACGATGGGCTGGAAGAAAACATTACTCCTCCTACAAAAATTGTTGTAAAATAATTAAAAGATTGACGAGTTATGATTTAAAAACGTCATTTGATGATGTGTTTTTTATTCAAATTATTCGTCATTCGTCAATCGTAAATCAAAAGCTCATGGCACCAAAACGCTCTATACGTGATGAAATCCAGTGGCGAGCCAAGGTCACTTTTGGAATAGTATTCTTGATTGGCTCACTGGTTGCTGCTCAAATATTTGTGATTCAGGTTTTTCAGAAGAAAAAATGGATGGCTAAAGTTGAGAAAGTACAACGCAAACCAATGAAAATCAGGGCTCAGCGAGGCAATATATTTGCTGCTGATGGTCGTAGTTTGCTGGCTACTTCGGTGCCTCGCTATCGTGTGGGTATTGATGTAACTCGTGCAAAACCCGCTTATTTCAAGGCAAAAATAGACTCTCTTAGTAACCTGATGTCGAGTTTTTTCCAAGACCGTTCGGCAGAAGAATATAAAGAACTCATCACGAGTGCTCGCAGAGAGAAGAAACTAATCTTTGTGGCTCTGGGTAATCGTTTGGTTGATTATCAAGAACGCCAGAAGATTAAGAGATTTCCGTTTTTTAGAGAAGGAGCAATGAAAGGCGGTGGTAAATTTGAGCAGTTGGAGCGTAGGGTTATGCCGTTTGATGATATGGCTTTGCGTTCGATTGGTAAACTTGACCGTGATACCCAAACCAAGGGAGATTTCGGTATTGAGTTTAGTTTCAATAATTATTTGGCTGGACGAGACGGTGTTGGATTTTTTCAACGCTTGGCTGGTGGTGTTTGGAAGCCCGTGAATGACTCTCCAGAGGTTCGTCCTGAGGCGGGTTTAGATGTGGTTACGACTATCGACGTCAACTTTCAAGATATTGTTGAAAGTGCTTTACGCAATCAAGTTATCAATACCAATGCCAAGTATGGTTCGGCTATCGTGATGGAAATTGCTACGGGCGAAATCAAGGCAATTACTAATCTTTCTCGTAGGGGTGGAGCCGATTCTACAAAAAAGTTTTACTTAGAAGATTTTAACTATGCTGTTCGTGGTGGAACTGACCCTGGCTCGACTTTCAAGTTGGCAACAATGGTGGCTTTGCTCGAAAAAGCCAAGATTGATTTAGATGACAATGCGGGTTTCTGTGGTGGTAGCATCATGCACAATAAAACCGAAATGACTTGCTCGGAAGAACATGGTAATCAGACGGTTAGACAAGTTTTTGAGCATTCGTGTAATATTGGTATCTATAATTTGGTCAAGAACCATTTCGGTTTTAATAATGCCGATAATTTTGTTTCGTACCTCACTCGTTTCAAACTCGACCAACCTGTTGGTTTTCAGTTAAAAGGAGAAACAGAACCAATTATAAAAAATCGTAAAAGTTCGACTTTCAGTAACACAACAATTCCGTGGATGTCAATTGGCTACGAAACTCGCCTTACGCCATTACAAATGCTTACTTTTTATAATGCCATTGCCAATAATGGACATTGGGTTCAGCCTTTAATTGTGAAAGAAGTACGTGAAGCCGACCGCATCATCGAAAAATTTGAAGCGAACCAAGACCCAACACCAATCTGCTCAGAACGCACAGCCAAGCTGGCTCAAGAAATGATGAAAGGGGTAGTGGCAAACGGTACGGCTCAGAATATCAACACGGGTTTTTGTAAAGTAGCAGGAAAAACGGGTACTTCACGCAAGCGTGAAAATGGCTACGTGAAAAATCAATATTATACAGCATTTATAGGGTTTTTTCCTGCCGATAATCCAAAATACAGTTGTGCAGTAATCATTGATGAACCACAAGGGGTGAACCTTTACGCACGTGATGTGGCTGCTCCTGTTTTCAGAACCATTGCAGATAAGATTTTTGCGTATGATGTAGCATTGCACCCTGCCAAAAACAAGCCTTCGAATATTCAGAAAATCGAAACGCAAGAACAAGCTGGTTATGCGGAAGATTTTCGTACAGTTGGCGAAGAACTGGGCTTGCAAAATACACCAAGTACAGCTGGCTGGGTTAAAGCTTCGAGAAATGGTAATGCTGTATCATGGAAACGAGTTGAAGACACGAAGGATTTACCAAACGTAGGTGGAATGACCCTGCGAGATGCCATGCACATTCTTGAAAATAAAGGGTTCAGAGTCCGTTATTCGGGACTTGGAAAAGTAGCCGAATTTGCGATTGTACAGCCAAAAGTAGTAGCTTTGGTTTTGAAATAAAATTTCTGCGAAAACAGGGAAGTCTTCGGACTGGGCGTCCCCTTGCGAAGACTTCCCTAAAAATAAGGTAATGAATTATTCTACCAATATTAAATCCCTACGGGATAGTTTCAAAAAACTAATTTTAATATTTGCCTTTTCATGCCTTTTAATTTGGCTGGGATATTTCACGCCACGCCAATCGTTTGGGCAACTAATTAGCCTATATTCAGCACTTTTTGTTGTATATTTTTTCTTGATAAAAACATTTAAAAACGCTCGTGAAGTAATCTTCTTGGGCGTTTTTTTTCGTTTGCTTTTGTTGTTTGCAGTTCCTGCTTTATCCGATGATTTTTACCGCTTCGTGTGGGATGGCCGTTTGCTATTTAATGGCATAAATCCTTACACGATTTTACCTACTGATTTTGTTCAAACATTTGATTTTCAAAGAATTATTGGAGACAAAACGATTTTTGAAAAGCTCAATTCTCCTAATTATTATACAGTTTATCCGCCGCTCAACCAGCTCATTTTTGCCGTTTCGGCCGCTTTATCGCAAGGGAGCTTATTTGGAAATATTGTTGCTTTGAGAATATTTATTCTTTTGGCTGAGGTGGGGATGTTTCTTAAAATTATCTCATCCCCAACCCCTCTCCTCGCAGGAGAGGGGAGTTTAGAAAGTAATATTAACTTAAATCAAAGAAGTATTTTTTCAAGCTTTCGTTTATATGCTTTCAACCCTCTAATCATCATCGAACTAACAGGTAATTTGCACTTTGAAGGAGTAGTAATGTGCTTTTTAATTTTGGCTTTTTATGTGGGGGTAAAGAATCGAAAATCGTTAGTGTTCAGTAGCTTTTTGTTTGCCTGTGCGGTCTGTGTGAAGATGCTGCCACTGATTTTTATTCCTTTGATTATCAAGCAAATCGGCTGGAAAAAAGGAGGCATTTACGCTTCAATGGTTGGGTTATTTACCGCATTGTTTTTTCTGCCATTTCTCGACCGAATGCTTATCGAAAAACTCTTTTCGAGTGTAAATCTTTACTTTCAGAAGTTTGAGTTTAATGCAAGCTTCTATTATTTGGTTCGAGCCGTTGGCTTCAAGATTTTTGGCTACAACATCATCGGAACGGCGGGAAAAATCATGGCATTTTTGACTTTTTCGGGAGTGCTGCTCATTTCGTGGAGAAGCAAAAACCTATTTGTAGGAGCGTTGGCTATTCTGACGCTTTATTTTGCTATGGCAACCACCGTTCATCCATGGTATGTAACCAATCTTTTGGTGATTGCCATTTTTACTAACTTTCGCTACACAATACTTTGGTCATACACTGCTTTTTTTAGCTATGCCACTTATCAGACCAATCTCTATCAAGAAAACCTTTATTTAGTTGCTCTCGAATATCTATTGGTTCTCGGAATGATAATTTATGAGTTAAGAGATAACTTCAGCATAAATCAAAAATGATATTTTTTATTCAATCAGTCTATCATTCAATCAAAATTAGATTTTATCTTCTCAATAATTCTTTCGGCATGTACTCTTGAGTTTTCGATGAATAAACTGTGCGTGTTCATTCCTCCGCAAATCACGCCTGCCAAGTAGATATTAGGCAGGTTGGTTTCCATGCTATTTTCGTCGTATTGGGGTTTCATGATTTCATCGGCTGAAAGATTGATGCCTACTTTCTTCAAAAACGCAAGATTTGGCTGATAACCAGTCATCGAAATCACCCAGTCATTTTCAATTTTCACTATGCCTTCGGGAGTTTTTATACTTACAAAACCTTCCGTGATTTCTTCAACTTCCGAATTAAAATATGCTTTTATCGAACCTTCCTTAATTCGATTTTCAATATCGGGTTTTGCCCAATATTTCACTCGTTCGCCCACACCTTCACCCCGAATAACCATCGTTACGTCGGCACCTTTTCGCCAAGTTTCGAGAGCTGCATCAACGGCCGAATTATTAGCCCCAACAACCAAAACCTTCTGAAAAGCATAAAAATGTGGGTCTTTATAGTAGTGTGTTACTTTTGGTAAATCTTCTCCTTTTACGCCCAGTTTTTGCGGAATATCATAAAAACCAGAAGCAATCACCACGTGCGTAGCCTCATAGTTTTTTTTGCGAGTTTTCACTAAATAGTTTTCATCCGATTTTGTCACTTCCGATACTTCTTCAAATAACCGAACATTGAGTTTTCGGTGGATGGCCACTCGGCGGTAATATTCAAGTGCTTCATTGCGAGTAGGTTTTGCATTGTTTGAAACGAATGGCACATCACCGATTTCAAGCCGCTCTGATGTACTAAAAAACGTCATGTTTGCAGGATAATTATAAAGAGAATTAACCAAACAGCCCTTTTCTAAGATTGCATAACTCAAACCTGCTTTTTGTGCCTCGATACCACACGCAAGGCCAATTGGCCCGCCACCAATAATAACTATGTCGTATTTTTCAGTATTCATCAGTAAAAATTAATATCAATTATCTCATGACAAACGTCTTTTGTCTATTAAGAAACAACAAAGTTTTCATTAAAATTCGTTCTTTTTGCTAAAACTATGCTAATTTTGAAGATAGTTTCGTTAATGAAAAATATTTATCAAATCAAGGTTTTGAATTTGTCACGATTGCTTATGAGATTATTTTTTGTCTTGGTAGTGGGCTTTGCGAGTCTGTTGGCATCAGCACAAGAAATAAATTATGTGAAGGTGTATTATCCGCATATCAATAAGGCCGAATTGGCCGTTGTTGATGGTAAATACAAAGATGCTTTTGAAAATTATGAGAAAGCTTTTGCGGCCGTACCACGTGCATTCATGAAAGATTATTTCAATGCGGCGGTTTGTGCTACGTATTTGGGAGATGCTACGAATACCTACAAATATTTGCTCGAAGTGGCAGGAAAAGGCATAAGTCTTGATTTCATTAAAGATGAAACCGCTTTTATGGGTATTCAGCAAGACCCAAGTTGGCGTAATTTTGAGAAAGAATATTTGGCAAAAAAGCGTGAATTCGACCAAAAGATAAACAAAGGTTTAAAAGATAAACTCACAAAAATAGTTGAGCGTGACCAGTGGTTTAGAGTGCGAGGAGCAGAGGCTTTTGCTGATACTATTGTGAAAGTTGACCGCCAAAACGCCACCGAATTAGATTATATTTTTGATAGATACGGCTTCCCGGGAGAAGACCAAATTGGCTGTGGAGATGGAGGAATGCCAATTATTCAATATCCATTCTACACAGTTATTCGTCGCCAAACTCCCGAAAATCAAACTGTTAACTTTTCAAATTACTTGATGACAGCCGTTCGCAACGGGCGTATGACACCACATTCGGCTACGCACATCATGGCTACCATCAATGGCAACGATGTGTTTTTTGCTCGACATGTGTTTAAGATTATGACCGATGAATCGCTTTCAATGCAGGGC
This sequence comes from Emticicia aquatilis, assembly GCF_014644295.1. Classification (GTDB taxonomy): domain Bacteria; phylum Bacteroidota; class Bacteroidia; order Cytophagales; family Spirosomataceae; genus Emticicia; species Emticicia aquatilis. The sequence goes on along the minus strand of NZ_BMKK01000014.1, from coordinate 24,349 downwards.
AAACCCTTTGCTGCGAAGCTCAATAAGTGGGTTTTTCGACAAATAGATGGTGCAGATGAACAAAGAATCAACGAAATGCGTTTGCAGAATGGGATGGAGACGCTGGCCGAGTATCGAAAAAAAATCATTTTTGCTTTAAACGATAACCGCTTTTTGTTTCCGTATCGTTCGTATGTTGGTATATGGTCGGTCAATAACCCCGATATCGCTTCCGATTATTTGGAAGGAACAGTAGTTTTAGAATAGAATTTAGTCGACTGTTCACAGCGGAACGCCGCTTAAACGATAGTCGATAATTTTTTTAATAATTTAATAACTAAAAACAGATTTTAGAAGAAATCGTAACTCACAGGATTGTTTAGAAAACCATCGACTGTGGACTGTTGACCATCGACTCTTGTAAAATCAAACAAATCAACGTCAACTAATGGCAATTTTAACAATGATTGGTCAGCTTTTGCTGGCATTAACTATTTTAGTCGGATTACACGAATTTGGACACTTTATCTTTGCTCGTATCTTCGGTATTAGAGTCAATAAATTTTATATATTCTTCGATTTCCTTTTTCCATTGCCTAATGTGTTGAATTTTGCTTTATGGAAAAAGAAAAGTGGCGATACCGAATATGGTTTAGGTTGGTTTCCGCTCGGGGGTTACGTGGATATTGCAGGTATGGTCGATGAAACCAAAGATGCTTCGCAGCTTGCGGCGGTGCCTGAACCTTACGAGTTTCGCTCAAAACCAGCTTGGCAACGTCTTTTTGTAATGTTGGGTGGTATTATCGTGAATATTATTCTCGGAATCTTGATTTTCTGGGGCGTGAAATTCTATTGGGGTGAAGAATATTACTCAAAAGCAGAAGTAAATAAATTGGGCTATTATGCACACCCGCTCGCACAAGAAATTGGCTTAAAAACTGGTGATAAAATCATCAAAGTAAACGGTGAAGACTATGAATCTTCGGGTGATGTGCGTGCTGCTTTGATGCAAGAAAATACTAATTTCACAATTGAGCGTAACGGTGAAGTAAAAGAAATTCCTGTACCAAACGATTTGATTGATAAAGTAGCAAGCAAAGTTCCTTTCATGGAGCCAATTTTGCCATTTAAAGTGGGAGAAATTGCCAAAGGAATGCCAGCCGAAGCCGCAGGTTTGAAAGCAGGTGATAAAATCGTGAAGATTGATAGCACACCGATTGTGTGTTTCCAAGATTTTCAAGCTGCCATCAAGAAGCAAGCAGGAAAAAAAGTTGAGTTGACTGTTGAACGTGGTAACCAAACTGTTAAGATAAATCCAACCGTAACTGAAGAAGGAACAATCGGTTTTACTTCAGAAATGACCCTTACTTCAAGCAAACGCACACTTTCGTTTGGTGAGTCATTCATCACAGGAGCGAAAGACGCACTTTCGGTGATTCCAAATCAGATTCAAGGTTTTGGACGAATCTTCAAAGGACATATTTCGGCAGGAAATGCCGTAAGTGGTCCAGTTGGTTTGGCTCAAATGTACGGCAAATCGTGGGATTGGGAAAGATTCTGGGGTTTAACAGGTTTATTATCAATGGGTTTAGCTTTTATGAATGCCTTGCCAATTCCTGCCCTCGATGGTGGACACGTTTTAGTATTACTTTACGAAATGATTACACGCCGCAAGCCATCTGAGAAATTCATGGAGCGTACTCAGCAAGTTGGTACATTCATCTTATTGACATTGATGGTACTTGTGTTGTTTAATGATACTTTTAAGGCTTTGTTTAAGTAGCCCCTAACCCCTAAAGGGGAAATTTTGAGAAAATGAAGACTATAATAGCCCTTTTTGCATTAATAGTATTTGGCCCAACCCATACCTCAACTAATTGGGAGAAGCTTTTTCATAGCACCCCTTTAGGGGCGGGGGGGCTTCACGCCTATCATACTTCGTTGACTGAGGTGCAGTATAATGCTCAAGAGAAATCATTGGAGATAAGCATCCGAATGTTTACTGATGATTTGGAAACTGCTTTAACAAAAGCCAATAACGGTCAGAAAGTGATGGTAGGGGGCAAAAATGATAACAGCGAAGCCATCTTGAATAAATACGTACAGCAGCACTTTGCGGTTTTGGTATCCCAAAAGCAAAAGAGAGCAATGAATGTACTTGGAAAAGAAACCGAAGGTGATGCTACTTGGGTGTACGTCGAAATACCTAATGCACAGGATTTTAAAGGAAATATCCTCTACAATAACATCATGCAGGAGCTTTTCGATGACCAAACCAACCTTGTAAATTTCATTCAACCAGGTGGAAAGAAAACCTATGTTTTTAATGCAAAAACCAAAATTGCCGAGATTGAATAGCAATGATGTAAAAATATAAAGTTTTAGTAGAAAAAATCACAGAACAGTATGCCTGCATACTGTTTTTTTTGTTACTTTTGTGTAGATTCGAAGCAAGAAACACCAATGAAAAAGGAAAAAACAATAGATTTTTACATAAAATGGGCATGGCATTCTATTTCGAGAATGTATAATGCTTACGCAAATCCCAACGATATGACGATGGCGATTGGCTATGTACTGCTCAATATTGACTCAGAAAAAGGTACACCCGCTACCAAAATTGGGCCTTCGATTGGAATGGAACCTCGAAGCCTAACCAGAATGCTAAAGACCCTCGAAGAAAAAGGCTGGATTTATCGTGAAATTGACCCCGATGATAAGCGTTTCGTAAGAGTGTTTTTGACCGAAGAAGGACGCAAAAAAAGAAGTTTTTCTCGTGAAGGAGTAATCATTTTCAATAAGATGATTCAAGAGCAAATTCCTGCTGAGAAATTGGCGGTATTTTTTGAAGTAATCAAAGAAATCAATCGATTGGTTGATGAACAAAATAGCAAAGCGAAAGAAACGCTTCTTTTAGAAAACGAAATAATTTAATCAAATTGCTGAGACTAAAAACCGATTTCTTGTAGTTTTGTAGCAAAAACCTGACCCAAATATGCACAAAAAACTACTTTTGATTATTGCTTTTGTATCAATTGCTCAACTTTCACAAGCTCAAGCATTTACATATTATCCATTCAACTCTATATTTTCGGTAGCCTCAAATCCCAACAAAGTTGTTTGGGCTGATTTTAGGTTTCAGATGAATTCTTACTTTTCATCACTAAGTACCGAGATTTCTCCGATGTTTAATCTCAATAAATCAGAGCGAGCAAAATTCTACGTAGGGGCAGGCGTAAAAGCTAATTTCTTGAATTATCTAAACCCCGATGCTTCCAAACAATCTCCGTTGGAAGGTTACAGTTTGAACTTTGGTGTGCGTGCATCGCCAGTTCAGAAACTTCCAAGATTACAGGTCGTTTTCGAACTTTCGCCTTACGCAAATAAGAATTTCGACTTAGGGGTTTTCAGAGCTAATATGGGTTTGGGATATATTTTAAGCAAAAGGAAGCAATAAGTGTTTTGGTAAGGGCGTTAGTAAATTTAATATAGAACTACGTCCATATTACAATGAAGACTTTTGCTACCTTAACATTTACCTTCCTGAGTTTTTGTGCTTTTTCTCAACAAAAAACACCATTTATTCCTCGCCCAGCAGTTTCATTTTTTCTGAATGAAAAAAATGCCGATAACCGAAAAAACATTGCCAAGTCAGATACTTTACTTGAGGTAAAAGCGGTTTTGCAAGGTGAGCAAAAACAAAAAATGCCCGACGTGACTTTTATGATTAGCGAGATTGAAGTGGCGTTAATCAGAAACGGAAAGAAGATTGCGGGCTTAGTTTTGAATGACGGAAAAGGAAGTCTTACTCCGCTCAGAATGTTGATTAGTTCGGGCGATAAATGCCAAATGACTGTCCGAGGAATTAAGTTTCTACACGATGGCGTTTATACTGATATTGGCACTGGCAATGTAATTAAAGACTATATTGTTGAATAATAAAATGTGGGCGTGATTCTGAATCACGCCCACATTTGTTTTTATAGTTTCTTTTCTTTCTCCAATTTTTCGGCTTTACCAAATTGTTTGGTGGCGGTAGTCACGATTGGGTCTTGGCTGTAAATGATTTGATAAAACTCATTATTTAGGCCATTTTTCATGTTTCGCTGCCAAATGTGTCGAGCAATATTTGCCTTGATTTGTAGCTTGATAAACTCTTTCGAGCGGCCAAATTCAGCTGCATTGAATTTGATTTCTGAGTTATTAGCCAATTTTTTCACTTCTTCGAGCATCGCATCGTTTATCACGAAATTATTTAAAAAAGTGCTAAAAGGTTGTTTTTCGAGCGTTTTACGATTGGCGTTTGCGTAATTGAGAGCATATTCACGCAAGATGTTTTTGCCGTAAAGTTCGAGCAAATATCTTGTGATGTGACTTGTATCTCTCGGCACAAAAATATCGGGCGTAACGCCACCACCGCCATAAACCGTACGGCCACCTTTGGTTTTGAATCGCATTTTGGGATTATTCTTGATGCTATCGGCAATGAAAAATTCACCCGATTTTCCACGTTCGTCGAGTTCGTGTTCGTAGTTTTCTAAATGACCTTTTTCGTAAGGCTTCTGAATACTACGCCCACTCGGAATATAGTAGCGTGATATAGTTAGACGTAACTCTGAGCCATCTGAAAGCTGAATCGGCTGCTGAACCAAACCTTTCCCGAATGTACGACGACCCACAATCAAAGCACGGTCGTAGTCTTGTAATGCTCCCGAAAGAATTTCTGAGGCCGAAGCACTTCCTTCATCAACCATCACAACTACGGCTCCTTTTTCAAACATTCCGTCGTTTCCTGCGTAAGTTTTTCTATTGTTTCGTGTATCTTTTCCATCAGTATATACAATCACATCTTTTCCACCTACGAGTTCATCAACAATATCAGTTGCTCTGTCCATATAGCCACCAGGGTTTCCTCTCAAATCAAGCAATAATTGTTTCATGCCTTGTTTTTTGAGGTCGGCCATGTGTTGCTTAAACTCATCGTAGGTAGTCTCTGTAAAACGATTGATTTTGATGTATCCCGTCTTTTTATCTTCCATCAGATAGGCGGCATCAATCGAATATTGAGGAATTTTATCTCTCACAACCGTAAACTTTAACAAATCTTTAAAGCCTCTACGCTTGATTTCGAGTTTTACTTCGGTGCCACGTTTTCCACGTAGATTCGCAAAAATATTGGTGCTATTGGCATCTTTTCCTGTCAGTTTGTTATTATTTGCCTTAATGATGGCATCTCCACTCTGAATACCGACAGTTTCTGATGGCCCGCCTGCGAGAGGCGTGACGACATAGAGTGTATCATTGAATACATTAAACTCAATTCCGATACCATCAAATCCGCTTTCAAGTTGTGAACGAGCCACATCGGCTTCTTGAGGTGGGAAATAATAAGTATGCGGGTCGAGTTTTTCGAGCATTTTTGTAATCGAATAATCGACCAACGAATCGGTATTAACGCTATCAACGTAGCTACGATTGATGTAAGTCAGAATCTCTTTAAATTTAGTCGAACTTCGAGAAATATCACCGCCAACTCGTCGTCCGCCAAAAAAAGTTGCTCCAATCAATATCCCCACCACGAGTGTCGTTGCGATAACGATAGGTGTACGAATTGTTGTTTGGTTATTTTGAATTTTATTTTCTTCCACTTTTCTACTTTTGATTTAATAAATTAGTTCGTACTTTTAGAAACAGATTCTTACGATAATAAATTACATTAAATAGCACAAATTTCTATTCTCAACCCCAATTTACTAAAGAAATGTCTGAAAATCAATCTCGACGCTCGTTTCTCCAAAACCTCGGTGTTGGACTTGGCACAACTGCGGCTGCTTTTGCCGTTCCATCAGTAATGGCTGTGCCAGAAGCCCCTGCTCCAAAAGATGATAAAAAACTCGGTGTTGCACTCGTTGGTTTGGGTAGTTACGCCAAAAATCAGCTTGCAGTTGCCTTAGAAAACGCCAAAAATTGCTATTTGGCAGCCATTGTCACTGGTTCACCGACCAAAGCCGACGAATGGGCAAAGAAATACAATTTACCCAAAGAAAGCATTTACAATTATCAGAACTTCGACGAAATAGCTAAAAACAAATCGGTTGATATTGTTTATGTAGTTTTACCGAATTCGATGCACCCCGAATATGTGATTCGTGCAGCAAAAGCTGGTAAGCACGTCATGTGCGAAAAACCAATGGCCAATTCGGTAGCCGAATGTGACGCCATGATAAAAGCCTGTAAAGATGCGGGCGTGCAGTTGGGTGTTGGTTATCGTATGCACTTTGAGCCATTTACGCAAGAAGTGATGCGAATCGGGCAGAAAAAAGAGAAAGGTAATGTAAGATTCATGCAAACAAATTTTGGCTTTACTATTGGCGACCCAACTCAGTGGCGTTTGAAAAAAGCCATGGCAGGTGGCGGGCCTTTGATGGATGTGGGCATTTACTGCGTACAGGCATCTCGCTACGTAACGGGCGAAGAACCACTTTGGGTGACTGCTCAGTTTGGGCCAATCACCGACAAAGAACGTTTTAAAGATGTAGAAGAAAGTGTTTCGTGGCAAATGGAGTTTCCAGGCGGAGCGATGGTGAATGGTTTCACTTCGTATAAGTCAAACATTGAGCAGCTTTATGTGTCGGCCGATAAAGGTTGGCTTCAGCTAAGTCCTGCATATAGTTATGGCCCAATTAAAGGTAGAAGCAACGACGGAGAAATGAAATTGCCAGTGGTGCATCATCAGACAGTAATGATGGAAGCCATCTGCAAAGAAATGATTGAAACAGGAAAATTCCCGAAACACATCGACGGTGATGAAGGCAAACGAGATATGAAAATCTTGATGGCAATCTACGAAGCCGCTCAAACTGGAAAACGAATTAGTTTGGTGTAGGTTTTTAGACAAGAGATAATAGACAGGAGACAAAAGATTTTGATACACCGTTTTAACTCTCTTGTCTTTTGTCTAATATCTCTTGTCTTCTCAACCAAACCATTTTCCAAGTTTCAGCGTTATAGGTATTCAAACAAAATCTATCAAACACAAATGAAAAAAATCGTTTTACTATTCTCTCTTTTTGTATCAATGGGAGCAATGGCACAAGGTATCAAAACGCCAGCTCCGAGTCCAACCCAAACTATCAAGCAAGATTTTGCACTTTCATCAATCGAAGTAAATTATTCTCGTCCATTGGCTAAAGGTCGTAAGATTTTTGGTGATTTAGTGCCTTTTGGTGCTATGTGGAGAACGGGTGCTAATGGTGCAACCAAAGTAACTTTCGGCGAAGACGTGAAAGTTGGTGGTGTGGCCGTAAAAGCAGGTTCGTATGCACTTTACTCAATTCCGAATGTTGGAGAGTGGGAAATCATCTTGAACAAAGGCGTAAATAACGGTGGACTAAATGGCTACAAAAAAGAAGAGGACGTAGCTCGTTTCAAAGTAAAATCAATGACTCTACCAATGAATATCGAATCGTTTACGATTATCATTGGTGATGTGATGGCGGCATCGGCAAATATCCAAATTTTGTGGGAAAACACAGCCGTGAGCATTCCAGTAGAAGCTGATATTGATAGCAAAATTATGGCATCAATTGATGGAGCGATGAATGTAGATAATCGCCCGTACTTTGCCGCAGCAAGTTATTACTTTGATAATGGCAAAGATTTAAATAAAGCTTTAGAATGGGTAAATAAAGCCATTGATGCTCAACCAAGTGCTTATTGGATGGTACATTTAAAAGCAAAAATCCAAGCTAAACTTGGTGATAAGGCTGGTGCAAAAGCAACTGCTACGAAAGGAATCGAATTAGCAAAAGCAGGTGGAAACCCTGATTATGTAGCTTTAAACGAAAAATTGATTGCTACTTTGAAGTAAGCATCTGATAATAGTTTTACAACAGAAGCTCTCTTTCTTCAGAAAGGGAGCTTTTTTGTTTTTACACCAAAACAATGCTGATAATCATAGACTTATTCGCTGAACTTCTCTAACTTTATCAAAAAGAACCAGTCACCCATAAATCAAGTCGAACATGAAAACAGCAGTCATTTTCTTTTTATCGTTTATTTTTTCGATAGGAGTTTTCGCTCAGATTACCAACGAAAACTCAATGAGTGTTATGCTTGATGGCAAAGAGTTTAAGACTCAGCCTCGCCAAATTAAAATTGGGAATTATGCTTATTTTACGGGTAATGCCACTAAACCAGATAAAATGCTAAGAATTTGGCTTGGTGATTACTACGGTCGCTCGGCGGTTGAGTCGGGTAACTACCTGATTGTAAATGCCGATAACCCCGATACCAAAGAAAATATCAAGAAAGCACAAGATTTGGGCAAATACAAAGGTATTGCTGCCATTAAGTATGTGGAAGAAATCAAAGAGCCTCGTATGGATTATCACGTAGGAGAATCGCAGAATAATGATGAAACATTAGAGGTAAAAGCAGGTGCAGATGGTTTTATAGAAATAACTTTCAACGCCACGCTGATAGGGTCATATTGGAAAGAAAAAGCCTCGGCCACAGTACTCGGCGGCTTGGGCCGAATCAAAGATAAAATCGAAAGTAAAGTCATTACATCGGCTACGGGTTTCGACTCAGATATTGACCCCGAAGGAAACGGCTACAAGAAACAAGACAAAAAAGATACGATTGTGCTGAAAGATGGAAAAATGAAATTGAAGAAAAACTAAAAATATCGGCGATATTGCTTTATCCGCTAAATAAAAATTATCCAAAAAAAGTTGATGTAGCAAATAATTTATCCTAATTTTGTTGAAAATTTAGAAAAACCAACTAAATTAATAATTTTAAAAGGATAATTTAACTTATATCAATAATGTCAACAGCAACAAAAACTTATCTCCCGTACAAGGTAAAAGACATCACTCTTGCCGATTGGGGTCGTAAAGAAATTAAATTAGCAGAAGCCGAAATGCCAGGTTTGATGGCAATCCGTGCTGAATATGGCCCGTCGAAACCATTGGCAGGTGCAAGAGTAGCAGGATGTTTACACATGACAATCCAAACTGCGGTTTTGATTGAAACCCTTGTAGAGTTAGGTGCTGAAGTAACTTGGTCTTCTTGTAATATTTTCTCAACTCAAGACCACGCTGCTGCTGCTATTGCTGCTGCTGGTATTCAAGTTTATGCTTGGAAAGGTCAAACAGCCGAAGAATTCGACTGGTGTATTGAGCAAACTTTGTTTTTCGGTGAAGAACAAAAACCATTAAACATGATTTTGGATGATGGTGGCGACCTTACAAATATGGTATTCGATGTATATCCTGACCTTATCTCAGGTATCAAAGGTTTATCAGAAGAAACTACAACGGGTGTTCACCGTTTGTACGAGCGTATGAAAAATGGCACATTATTCTTGCCAGCTATCAACGTAAACGACTCAGTAACAAAATCGAAATTCGATAATAAATACGGTTGTAAAGAATCATTAGTTGATGCGATTCGTCGTGCAACTGACGTAATGATGGCAGGTAAAGTTGCTGCTGTTGCAGGTTATGGTGATGTAGGTAAAGGTTCGGCAGAATCACTTCGTGGTGCTGGTTGCCGTGTATTGGTTACTGAAATCGACCCAATCTGTGCTTTACAAGCGGCAATGGACGGCTACGAAGTAGTACCAATGGATGAAGCAGTAACTCGTGCAAATATCTTCGTAACGGCTACTGGTAACGTAAATATCATCCGTGACCGTCACTTCAAAGCAATGCGTGACAAGGCTATCGTTTGTAACATCGGTCACTTCGATAACGAAATCGACATGGCTTGGTTAAACCAAAACTATGGCCACACAAAATCTACTATCAAACCACAAGTTGATATGTATGAAATTGATGGCAAAGAAATCATTATCTTGGCCGAAGGTCGTTTAGTAAACTTAGGTTGTGCAATGGGTCACCCATCATTCGTGATGTCATGCTCATTCTCAAACCAAACATTAGCACAAATCGAACTTTGGAACAACCCAGAGAAATACGAGAAAAAAGTTTACGTTCTTCCTAAGCAATTAGATGAGAAAGTAGCTGCTTTCCACTTGGCTCACGTTGGTGCTAAATTAGATACCTTAGATGCAGAACAAGCGGCTTACATCGGTGTAACACCAGAAGGTCCATTCAAATCTGAAATGTATCGTTATTAATACACTACCGTCCACGGACGAAAGTCGATAGTATTTTATATCAAAATGCCCATTTATTGAAAAATAAATGGGCATTTTGGGTTTTATTCGCCGAAACTTTACTTTCTTAAACATTACCCAAAAATTAAATTTTTCGTATAAAATTGTCGTTTTCAAATATTTGCCGTAATTTTGCTTGGCAAATAAGAAAACGAAATTATTTGCTATGTTAGATTCTTCAAAGTTGCTTTACGAAGCACTCACCTACGACGACGTTCTGCTCGTCCCAGCCTATTCAGAGGTACTTCCACGAGATACGCAAACTAAAACATTTTTAACCAAAAATATTCAATTAAACATTCCTCTTATTTCGGCGGCAATGGATACCGTTACCGAATACGAAATGGCCGTAGCGATGGCACAAGAAGGTGGAATCGGCTTTATTCACAAAAATATGTCTATCCAACAGCAAGCCGAGCAAGTTCGCAAGGTGAAGCGTTCGGAGAGTGGCATGATTATCGACCCAATTACACTGCACGAAACAGCAACTGTTGGCGATGCTCTTCGCATCATGAAAGAATTCCGCATCGGTGGTATTCCAATCGTTGACGAAAACCAAAAGCTTAAAGGAATTATTACTAACCGTGATTTACGTTTTCAGCAAGACGCTTCAAAATCAATCACCGATATCATGACCAAAGAAAACCTAATCGTTGGGCATGAAGGAGCAGGATTGGCTGAAGCTGAAGACATCTTACGTAATTATAAAATCGAGAAACTCCCGATTGTTGATAAAGAATACCGAATCATCGGTTTGATTACTTACCGAGATATTTTAAAGAAAAAAGACCGCCCAAATGCCGCAAAAGATAGCTTAGGTCGTTTACTTGCAGGTGCGGCCGTAGGCGTAACTCCTGATATTGAGGCACGTGTAGAAGCCCTAATCAAAGCAGGTGTTGACGTGGTAAGTATCGACACTGCTCACGGACACTCGAAAGGTGTAATTGACACCCTCAAACGTATCAAAACGGCCTTCCCGAAAATTGATGTTATTGTTGGAAATATTGCAACTGAAGAAGCAGCCGAAGCCCTTTCAAAAGCAGGTGCCGATGCAATTAAAGTAGGTGTAGGCCCAGGAAGTATCTGTACGACTCGTATCATTGCAGGTATCGGAATGCCACAACTTTCGGCTGTTGCCGATTCAGCCAAAGCTGCCGCAAAATACGGCGTTCCAGTCATTGCCGACGGTGGAATTCGATTTTCGGGCGATATTGTAAAAGCCATCGCTGGTGGTGCAAGTACCGTAATGATGGGTTCACTTTTGGCAGGAACTGAAGAAGCCCCTGGAGAAATGGTGATTTATGAAGGACGTAAATTTAAAACATACCGTGGAATGGGTTCGGTAGAAGCAATGGAAGATGGCTCGAAAGACCGTTATTTCCAAGATGCCGAAGATGATATTAAGAAACTCGTTCCCGAAGGAATCGTGGGTCGTGTGCCATTTAAAGGTCGTGCTGCTGAAATCATCTATCAAATGGTAGGAGGCTTGAAAGCAGGTATGGGCTACTGTGGTGCTGGCGATATTGCAACTTTACAAAAAGCTAAATTTGTAAAAATCACAGCGGCGGGTATCAAAGAAAGTCACCCACACGATATTCAGATTACAAGAGAAGCTCCGAACTATTCGAGATAATAGTTTTTCTTTTACACCAAAAGAAAACTGAACGCAGATTTTTATGGTTCTTATGATAGATATATGATTTGCTTTCGTCAAATCATAATCAATCCGAACAATCATAAATATCTGCGTTCTATTTTGTTAATTTACCGCATCATTCACTCATTGAAAGCATGAATCGAGTTCTAATTACAGGTGCAAATGGCTTAGTTGGCAGTGCTACCGCTCGTAAATTTACAGAAGCGGGCTATGAAGTTTCGGCATTGTGCCGTGCTGGCAGCGATTTGTCTTTATTGAAGGATATTATCTCTAAAATCAAAATCATCGAAGGTGATATTTTGGATATACATTCACTTGAAAATGCACTCGAAAATCAAGATTTTGTAGTTCATACGGCCGCATTGGTGTCGTTTGCCCCCAAAGACCGCAACCAAATGTTTAAGGTAAACGTTGAAGGAACGGCCAATTTAGTGAATATTTGTTTGGAGAAAAAAATCAAAAAGCTCTGTCATGTAAGTTCGATTGCGGCATTGGGTCGCCCAACGTCGGCATCAGAAAATGTACATGGTGGAATCATTGACGAAAATCAAAAATGGGAAGACTCTCCGCTCAACTCAAATTACGCAAAATCGAAGTATGAAGCTGAGCTTGAAGTTTGGCGTGGCGAAGCCGAAGGGCTTAATGTGGTAGTGGTGAACCCATCAATTATTTTGGGCGAAGGAGATTGGCACAAAAGTAGTACGCAGCTCTTTAAGTACGTTTATGACCAGCACAAATATTATACCAACGGCAATCTCAATTATGTAGATGTAAACGACCTCGTGACGGCTATTTTCAAACTTACAACCTCCAAAATTAAAGGTGAACGCTTTATTCTGAATGGAGGAACTACGACATACAAGGTGTTTTTCGAGAAAATAGCGGCCGTTTTCGGTAAAAAAGCCCCTTTTAAGACTTTATCACCTTTCGCCATCGAAATCCTGTGGCGACTCGAAGCCCTGCGAGCATTCTTTACAAAAAAAGCTCCATTAATTACAAAAGAAACCGCCCATAACTCTCGCACGAAATTTGCTTATAAAAACCAAAAGATTCAGAAAGCAATTAATTTTCAATTTACCGACTTAGACGAGACGATTCGTAGAGTTGGGAATTTTCTTTTGAAATAGTTACTGGGAAACTGGTTACTTGTTATTAGTTGATTAGAAAATAAACCAATAACAAGTAACAAATAACAAATCACCACCATAGGAACTTTTATTTCTGGAAAACTATTGACATTTAATAAATAATTTTTACATTTATTGATAGTTTTATTGGGGTAAATAATCTTGTATAATATTTTATTGATTATCAGTAGATAAGACTAAAACAAAGAAGATTACAATACCCTTTTTATACCCCAAAAATCAATTTTAAGCACGATGTGCAGCCCTTGGTTGGGCTGTTTAACCTTTGAGTGGAATTCTACATGCAACACGAATTTAGTGACAGATTCGATGGTTTCGATGACGCTGATGTGAAAGCATCGGCCGAACGCTTTGAGGAAATGCTCAAAAGTAAAGAAACGATTTTCTTCGACGAAGAAACATACGAACAATTATCCGAATACTATTTGCTCAAAAGCAAGTGGGATATGGCAATGAAAGCCTGCCGAATTGGCCTTCAGCAATACCCCTATTCGCTCGAATTACTACTCGATAAAGTGCAGCTACACGCCAACTACGAGCAGTTCGACGAAGCAATGGAGGTCTTGGATACTGCTGCCACTTATAATCCAGCCGATAACGAAATCACCTACATGAGAGGCGTAATTTGCAACCTCATGGGTAATTACGAGGAAGCAGTTGAGCATCTGCGTGAGGCATTATTATTATCCGACGAGAAAGAAACAGTATATTTTCAGCTCGCTCAAACCTACCAAAACTGGCAGAAATTTGAAGAAGCAGCTCATTTCTACAAAAAAGCTATTCGCAATAAATTTCAAGAAGAAATTGCTTTTTATGAGTTAGTTTTTTGTTTAGAGCAAGCCGATAAATTAGAAGAAAACCTCAGCTATTTTCAAGAATTAGTTGATAATGACCCCTACTCGCACTTTGCGTGGTTTGCTTTGGGCATGACTCACAGCCGTCTTGGCAAGCATAAAGATGCGGCTTTTGCGTATGATTATGCCGTTACGGTCAAAGAAACTTTTGCTTCGGGGTGGTTCAATTTGGCTCACGCCTACATGAACCTTAGTAATTTTCTTGATGCCAAAGAATGCTACGCCAATGTGCTGAAACACGAAGCCCCAACGGCCGAAGTTTATACGCATTTGGGGGCTGCCTGCGAGAAACTGGAACAATACGACGAAGCCTACAAAAACTACCGAGAAGCCACCGTTTTAGATGAAATGTGGGACGATGCTTGGTTTGGAATGGGTTCGGCTTTATATGAGCAAGAACGTTGGTTTGAGAGTATTCATTTCACGCAAAAAGCCATCAAACTCAACGAAGCAAACGCTGATTATTGGTTGCTTTTGGGCGATACGGAATCTAAATTAGGTAATTTTTTATCGAGCAATGAGGCGTACACACAAGCTGTGGCACTCGACCCAAATAACCCTGATATTTGGTTGAATTGGTCGTTGCTTTTCTTTGAGCAAAGCCAATATGGCAAAGCCTTCGAGATTGTGTATGACGGAATCAGCGAAATGCCCGACGATGCCGATTTATTTTATCGAGCAGCGGCCTATTTGATTTTTGATGGAAGCTACAACGAAGCCTACAAATACCTCGAAACTGGCTTGATTCTAAACTATGATGCTCACGCCCAAATCTATGATTTCTTCCCGAATTTGGATACGCAGAAGGCTCTTTTTAGAATTATTGAGCAGTATAAATAGAGAATTTATATATAACAAACGAGGCTTGGAAGTTATTCCAAGCCTCGTTTGTTATAGAATGTAACTACCCAATAATACGTTTATCTTTGGCTACAAATTTAGCAAATGCCAATAATGCCCCAGTTACCATTATATTTCTAAAAAAGTTTACCATTTCAAGTTCTTTCTCTCTTGCTATATCGGCAGTCATGTTTTTAACGCCTAATTCTTGCCCCATAGTTCTTGGTAAATGTACTAAAACGGCCATTAAGACTACATAAACTGCCATCAATGAGTAGGCTAATTTATCGTACTTCCCAATTACGGCACTTACGATAAATAATAAGATGCAAACTAAGGTAAAGTAATTCCAAAAGTACGGAAACGGAATATAATTAGGCACAAACGAAGCCCCAACTTCGGGCTTGCCTAAGTGCAAACCAACATAAAGCAAAAACGAAAGAGGGAATATATATCTACCCGAATTTAAGATTTTATCCATTGTATTGCTTGTTTAGTTATTTGGAAAAGGAATAAGTGGGCGAATTTCAACCGAGCTTTTGGGGTATTTTAGTACTGGGCAGGTTTTGCTCCATTCTTGTACTTCTTCCAAACTATCAGATTTGCAAATTAAGAATCCCACTACTAAAACACTGTCAATTTCTTTATGTGGGCCGTAGAAAATACCACTATTGCTTACAATAGACGCTTCATAACGCATTGGGGCGGTGTGTACTAATTTTCCTTGCATGGCAATATTCCCAATCCAAGATTGCCATTTAGGCATGTCTTCTGCCATATCTTGTGAAGTGGCCAAATATCCGTTTTCGGCACTGGCGTTGCGAAATAACAATAGATACTCTGTCATAATTTTTAACTTTAATTGTGAATGATGGGACAAATTTCAGCAATTATAATTTCGTGAATGATGACAAAAGTCTATGTTTTAGAGTTTGGCTTTGAGGCGGCTAAAAACATCTTTATTGATGCCCAAGTAGGAAGCGATGAGTTTACTCGAAAGGCGTGTCATGAGCATTGGGCGGTATTCCATCAACCATTTAATTCTATCCAATGCTGTCAATGATACGAATGTATTGATACGATAGACGGAGTTGGCATAAGATGCCTCAAGGATTTGTTTATAAACTTTGTCAAACTGAGGAACTGTTTCCATCAGTTTTTGAAAAGTCGGTCTATCTATGGCGAAAAGTTCGCAGGGTTCAACGGTTCTTATATTTTCTAAGGCTGGTTTGCCACTGCCAAAACTTAAAAGCTCTGAACACCAATTATCTTCAATGATGATATCACGGGTTGTTTCATTAAAATCTTTGTCATAAACATAGACCTGCAAACAACCTTTGGCAACGAAATATACATATTTACAAACATCGCTTTGTTGTAAAAGATGCTGATTTCGCTTGGTTTTGATATGTTTAAAAGAGGAAAGCACCATATCCAAATTATCAAGGTCATTGCCGAGCCTATTGGTGATATGTTGTTTTAAAACCTCTATCATTTTTGTAGAAAGCTGATAATCAAAACTTTAAAGTTATTTTTTTACATCATCCTCCCACTCTCAATCGACTTTATGCCTTTTTTAGAAAGAGCTTTTACACCAAAAATCAAATCGGCAAAGCGTGGGTCGGTGGTTAGTCCTTTCTTGTATCGGCTGTAAATTTGCTGAATAACTACTGAGTTTTTGAATAAGCCAAAAACATAGAAATACAGAATATTTGACACATCTCGACCGCTCTTTTCGGCGTATCGCTCGGCAAACTCTTGGCGAGTCAAATTTCCTTCAACCCACGAAAGATTAAATGTTTTTTCAAAAGCTCCATCATTGGCTTCTGCCCAATACGAAAGGCTTGTGCCTACATCCATGAGTGGGTCTCCAACGGTAGTCATTTCCCAATCTAAAACCGCAATGATTTCTGATAAATTATTGGCGTTCAGCACCACATTATCATACTTATAATCATTATGAATGAGCGTGGGTTTGCTTTCGGCAGGAAGATTCTCTTTTAGCCAAGCGGCCAAAGTATCCATCGCCGCAATCTCATCGGTTTGTGAGGCTAAATAACGCTTGTGCCAACCTTCCACTTGTCGCTGAATGTAGCCTTCGGGTTTACCAATATTTATCAATCCAGTCGATTCAATATCAATGGCGTGTAAAACCGCCAGATTATCGCACAATGCTTCTGAGAGTTTTCGCATTTCGGCAAGAGCAACCGTTTCCATGAGTTTCGGAGCATCTTTTGCTCGTAAAATAATGCCTTGCACCCGCTCCATGATATAAAACGGACAACCCATTACTGCCTCATCATCAGTAAAAATAATCGGATTTGGTATTTTTTCATACCCAATCGACTTGATAGCCGTCAGAATTTTATACTCACGAGCCATATCATGCCCACCTTTGATGTCTTTCGCACCCACAGGCGGGCGACGTAAAACATATTCTCGATTAGCAGTTTTTAAGAAATACGTCAGATTCGAGTATCCTCCAGGGAACTGCGAAACTTCGGTAATTTCCTCAAAATCAGGCAATTGAGATTTGATAAAGTCATTCAACTTTATCAAATCCAATTCTTCACCCTGCCTAACTGCCGTAGGCGTATCTATTTTTAATGATGTCATTTTTTAGTCAATTGCGTGCGACGTTCCGCACCACGGTCGGTAGAATTTTGTTGTTCAATCTCATTCTTAATTCTACATTCTCAATTCTTCATTGAATTACTGGTGTTCTGGTCTTAGTAAATCATTCACCGTTTTTACGGGGTTGAATGTAATCAACGGTACTTCTACGAACAAGGTGTTCCAGTCGGCCATTGCACCATTCCACAAACCTGGTAATTCTTGTGCTTTTAGGTCACGACCACTTTGTGATTTTTGCGTGTTGAAGCCAGTTTTTGGGTCACGGAACTCCAAAAGGTTAAATTTATTTCCTTGATAATCTTTCAGTGTACAAATCAAATCAACAGGGTTGAAGTGCGTTGCACCATCGAAAATTTCTTTTTGTTCGGGGTCTTTCAAATCAATTTGAGCAGATTCTACTACTTGAAGTGAGGTTGAACCGTCGGCATTTTCTGCCCAGAAAGGCCCGCCACCTGGCTCGCCAACGTTTTTCACCATGCCACAAATACGCAACGGACGATTCAGTTTTGTGCGGCAATAAGTTTTACGTTCTTCAAAAGACAAATCATCG
The DNA here is from genome assembly GCF_014644295.1 of Emticicia aquatilis. GTDB lineage: Bacteria > Bacteroidota > Bacteroidia > Cytophagales > Spirosomataceae > Emticicia > Emticicia aquatilis. The sequence continues at coordinate 6,501 of NZ_BMKK01000014.1, read as the reverse complement.
TAACCTTCGGGAAATTCTACACAAAGGTCAAATTCGATAAAGTCTTCAATTTCTTCTACGTCCTCTTCTTTCAAATCTGTACCATCCATCATTTTCAAATACGCAAAAACCGCTTGTTGATAGCTCAAAACCAAACTTGCTAAAGCTTTTTTGTAGATGATTGTTTGTTCTTTTAGGCTGTCTGGCACAACGTTGTCGATGTTTTTGATAAACACCACATCAGCATCTTGGTCGTTAAGGTTTTCGAGCAAAGCACCGTGTCCCGCTGGACGGAAAAGTAAATCTCCGCTGGCCGTGCGGAAAGGAGTATTGTCAAGATTTACAGCAATCGTATCGGTCGATGGCTTTTGTTCAGAGAAGCTGATGTCATATTTTACGCCATATTTTGCTTCGTAATCAGCCAAAACTGCATCAATCAAGGCCGTAAATTTGCTTCTATGCTCGGGCGAAACCGTAAAATGAAGGTTCACTTTGCCGCCCGAACTGGCGTATTTTGCCCCTTCAACCAAATGCTCTTCGGCTGGTGTGCGAGTTGAATCACCATATTTATGGAACTCCAACAAGCCTTTTGGCAAAGCACCGTAATCAAGGCCTTCGGCCGTAAGGAGGTGTTTGAGGATAGTTTTGTGGTCGGCCGACTCGCTTCCAACTGATTTTATCAAACTTTTATAGAATGCAAAATCTTGTAAATGTTCTAAAACTTCATTAACCGATTTGTCGAATTTATTTTCTTCCAAAGCCGCAAAAAGCGATTTGAACATACGCGAAGCCGCACCCGAAGCAGGTACAAATTTTAGTAGCTTTTTACCGAAAATTTGGTCGTCGAAATCTTTCGATAGTTCTTTGGCTTTTTCGTCGCCAAGCTGAATCATTCCATCGTCGATGGTGGCTGCTCGTACGACATTTAGGTATGGAAATCCTACTTTAAAATTCTCGATTTGCTCAAGAATCGTCTCCACATTTGCCCCACGGGCTTCGATTAGGCTAAGGTCTTTTTCGCTAAACATATTAATAAGGTTGAGTTAATTCGTCCACGGTCAATAGTTTGTTTCTGAGGAAGTTTAAACTATTGATAAGGAGGCTTTTGGTAAAAATTGTCGTTGTTTGGTTTTAATCAGCTACTTTATGGTATGAAAGTTTTGTTAAAAATGTAATTTTACGAAAAAATAGAATCAAGGCAATGTTTTTGCTCGGGATTAATTAAAGTTATTCGAGTCAACGGTCAATAGACGGCAGTCGATAGTATTTTGTGGGCTGTTGTCCGTGGACTGTGGACTTTCAAAAAAATCATGAATTCAATACTTCCTCTTTTACAGCAAACCCAACAAGCTTCGGCGTCAGTTCGCCGTTTGACCGATGCCCAACGCAGCGATTTATTAAATGAATTGGCCGAAATCGTTGAGCAATCGAAGGCACTGATAATGTCAGAAAATCAGAAAGATTTAGACTTGATGGATAAAGCTGACCCAAAATACGACCGCTTGTTATTGACCGAAAGCCGTATTCAAGGTTTGGCCGATTCGCTGAGAGAAGTAGCTCTTTTGCCCGACCCAACAGGTGAAGTATTGACCGAAAGAAACCTCGAAAACGGACTGAATATCAAGAAAATAGCCGTTCCGATGGGGGTTGTGGGTGTAATTTACGAATCTCGCCCCAACGTAACGATTGATGTGGCTTCGTTGTGCCTACGCTCGGGGAATGCCTGCGTGCTAAAAGGTGGAAAAGAAGCTATTTTCTCGAATACTTGTTTAGTTGGATTGATTCATCAAGCCTTAGCCAAATTTAGCGTTGCTGCCGATGCCGTTTTGCTTTTACCAACCGACCGAAAATTTACGGAAGAATTACTAAAAGCGACTCGCTTTGTAGATATTATTATTCCACGTGGGTCTGATTCGCTTATTCAATATGTACGTCAGAACTCACTCATTCCGACCATCGAAACTGGTGCGGGTGTGGTGCATACTTACGTTGAAACAAGTGCCGATTTAGCCAAAGCCAAAGATATTATTGTCAATGCACGAGTTTCTCGACCATCGGTTTGTAACTCGCTCGATTGTGCTATTGTTGATGAAGCCATTATTGATGAATTTTTGCCAATGTTGGTAGAAGATTTCAAAAAATGGAATGTTGGTGTTTATGCCGATGAAAAATCGTATGTTGTTTTTGAAAAAATGGGCTACGAAAATCTTCATTGTGCTCAACCCGAAGATTTTGGTCGTGAATGGCTTGATTATAAAATTACAGTCAAAACTGTGAGTGGCTTTGATGAAGCATTGGCTCATGTACAAGCATTTTCGTCTCGACACTCAGAAGCTATTTTGACAAATAATCAGGCACTTGCTGAAAGATTTTTAGCCGAAGTAGATGCCGCAGCGGTTTATCATAATGCCTCCACTCGTTTTACAGATGGCGGACAGTTTGGACTTGGTGCTGAAATTGGCATTTCGACCCAAAAACTCCACGCTCGTGGGCCTTTTGCTCTCGAAAAACTTGTTATTGAAAAATGGGTAATCCTTGGTGATGGACAGGTGAGATGGTAGGCGAAATTAAGAATTAAGAATGAGTAATTAAGAATTACATGTAAGTTATTGCTATAATTATAAAGAAAGCCCTTTTTAATTTTATGTAATCCTATCGCAGAATTAACAAACAGTCTGACAATCTCATTCTTAATTCTCAATTCATAATTCTTCATTCGTAAATAAAAATCTCTACATTTGTCATAGAAAATAACCTATGATAAAATGAAAAATCTTCCTGAGCAGTTTGCTCATCCGTATTCTTTTGCCCCAAAGTTTAAGAAATCTGCCGTTTATTTTTCGATGGAATTTGCCATCGACCAAGCTTTGAAAACCTATTCGGGTGGACTTGGATTTTTGGCTGGCTCGCACATGCGAAGTGCCTATCAAACCAAACAAAATCTTGTTGGAATCGGTATGCTTTGGAAATTTGGTTATTATGACCAAGTTCGCAATACCGACAACAGTATGGCCGTGCAGTTTCGTGAGAAAATGTATAGTTTTTTGCAAGATACTGGTGTTCGTTTCCAAATGAATATCCAAAATCGAGCGGTTTGGGTAGCTGCTTATTTCTTGCCTCCGACAACTTTTGGCACCGTTCCGATGTTTTTTCTAACCACCGACACCGATGGAAATGATAATTGGGCAAGGTCGATTTCGTACCACCTTTATGATGCTGATGCTTCTATAAAAGTAGCTCAATGTATGGTTTTGGGTATTGGCGGAACTACTTTTCTGGACAAAATCAATTACGAACCTGAAGTGTATCATTTCAATGAAGCCCACGCACTTTCGGGGGCTTTTCATCTATACAAGAAGTTTGGAAAAGTCGCTGATTTGAAAAAACGTTTGGTTTTCACGACACACACACCCGAAGAGGCGGGCAACGAAAAACACGACATCAATATGCTCGAAAACATGAATTTCTTTGCGGGTGTACCGATGAATGAAGTTCGTAAGATTAGTGGTATAAGTGATAATGTTTTCAATCATTCGTTAGTTGCTTTACGTTTGAGTCGAAAAGCCAATGCCGTATCAAAACTTCATGGCGATGTTTCTCGCAAAATGTGGGGCGATTATAAAGGTATTTGTGAAATTACACACGTTACCAACGCACAAAATAATCTTTATTGGGCTGATGATATTTTAGAAAAAGCCCGCAAGAAAGGCGATGTAAAAACTATCTCTTCTCGCAAAAAAGAACTGAAAGAAGTATTGTTCAAAACCGTAGCCGACCAAGCGGGCAAACTCTTTAAACCAGATGTGTTTACAATTATTTGGGCAAGACGTTTTGCTGCTTACAAACGCCCTGATTTGCTCACTCGTGACCGTGAACGCTTCGATAAATTGATGAAAAACACCAAATATCCGATTCAGTTTATTTGGGCAGGAAAACCTTATCCGTTTGATGGTGGAGCAATCAATAATTTCAATCAGTTGTATTATTTGAGTCATCTTTACCCAAATATGGCAGTGCTGACTGGGCATGAATTGAATTTATCGAAACTTATCAAAGATGGCTCTGATGTGTGGCTCAATACGCCAATTGTTACCCGTGAAGCATCAGGAACGAGTGGAATGACCGCAGCCATGAATGCTTCACTCAACTTCTCGACTTTTGATGGTTGGGTTTGTGAATTTGCAACCGAACAAAACTCATTCGTTGTGCCAGTTGCACCTCATTCACCTGATTGGGAACGAGACCGAGTTGATATTCATAATATGCTTGATATGCTCGAAAATAAAATACTGCCAACATACTATGACCGCCCCGACGAATGGCAAAAAATGGTTTTACAGAGCATGAATGATGTAAATGCGTTCTTCGACTCTGATCGCATGGCGGCTGAGTATTATGAGAAGGTTTATTGATTGCTTTATATTCTTGGCATAGTTTAAAGCTATGCCAAGAAATTATTTTGATAAATTTGTAACCATTTTGGATACATTTTAATATATTTGTAAGGTGAGAATTATTTCTGTAAAAACATTAAAGATATTTTGGGATAGAGAGCATCAAGCCGAACAAGCTTTACGAAGCTGGTATGATGAAGCGGAAAAAGCTACTTGGAAAACACCCCAAGAATTGAAGCAACAATATATAAATGCTTCTATTTTAAGCGAAAAAAGGGTTATTTTCAACATTCATGGTAATAAATATCGACTCATTGTAGATATTGAGTATCGCCTACAAATACTTTTTGTTGTTTGGATTGGTACACATGTAGAATATGATAAGATTGACGCAAAAAAGATTAGCTATGCAAAAAATAATTAAAACAGAAGCTGAGTATGAAGCTGGGTTGGAACGTATATACGAATTGATGCAATTAGATATACAACCTAATTCTGAGGAAGAAGCAGAGCTTGAAATAAGCTCATTATTAGTAAAAGAGTACGAAAAAACACATTATCCCATTGCACCACCACATCCATTAGAGGCTATTAAGTTTCGTTTAGAACAAATGGGCCTAAAAGAAAGCGAACTCAGTAAAATACTTGGAAATCGTAGTCGTAAGTCTGATATAATGAATGGTCATCGAAAATTGAGCCTTTCAATGATTCGTACACTGCATAAAAAATTAAATATTCCTGCCGAAACATTGATTTTAGAATACTAAATCTATGGCTATTAAAAGTCAGTTTTATAGATAAACCTTTCAAAAGTCAAAGATATGCTTCGTGTTCCTTCTTCGATAAGTTCAAAAGAATTTGAGTCTTTGCAGATTCAAGACATGACTTTTGTGGCTTATCGAAATAATATTTATCCTTCAAAAAACGAGATTTTCTTTGAGGAACACGCCATTATTTATGTACTCGAAGGCGAAAAAAAGTTTATTTCTCCTACGCAAGACATTCACGTTCAGAAAGGCCAAATTCTCTTTTTTCAGCGTGGCTGCTACTCAATGAATGAGTCGATAGATGTCAATTACAGAAGCCTTGTTTTTTTCTTTCCCGAAAATTTATTGAAAGAATTTGTGGCTCAAAACCTCACACTTTTTGAGGATTTGACCGAAAACGCCATCGAACAAATCTTGAGCCTCGAAAGCAGCGAAAATTTCGATAAGTTTGTTGACTCGCTGATTCCGTTTTTTAGCACTCGCACTAAGCTAATGAATCAGTTTTTAAGACTGAAATTTAATGAGTTAATGCTACATCTCATCGAACTCGACCGCAGCGACCAATTTCGTCAGACACTTTTTAATATTTATCAAGGTCAGAAAGCAGATTTGGCCTATTTTCTTGAAAATTACTACCTAAAACCTCTTTCAATTGCCGAATTAGCCCAAATTTCGGGGCGAAGCCTTTCGGCCTTCAAACGTGATTTTGAACTCCAATTTCATACTTCGCCCGCCGCTTGGATTAGAAACAAGCGTTTGGAGTATGCCTATTTTCTTCTACAAAACTCAAAGAAAAACGTTTCGGAGATAAGTCTCGAAATCGGTTATGAGAGTGTGTCGCATTTCATCAAGGCTTTCAAAGAAAAATACGGTTTTACGCCCAATAAAATCACTTAAACCAAAAACGTTATTTTTTGGTCGTATTTCGTTAATCATTATTAGGTTATTATACTCAATTTTGTGTCGCCTATTTCATACAATCCTATGGCGGACAAATTCCAAAGTAAATATCGCATTCCTTCGGCAAGACATCCCAACTGGGATTACAGCACAAATGGAGCATATTTCATAACGATTTGCACGAAAAACCGACAATATTTTTTTGGAGAATGCGAAAAAGGCAAAATGAAATTATCGACTTTAGGAGCAATTGCACAAGGTTTTTGGTACGAAATTCCAAAACATTTTCCATTTGTTGAATTGGGTGAATTTGTGGTGATGCCCAATCATATTCATGGTGTTTTGATTTTGAATAAAAATGGTTTTGACGAAAATATCGACATAATCGACCCCGTAGAGACGTTGCATATGCCGAGCGAAGTAGGGTTGAACCCTATTAAGGCGAAATGGAGTTGTCCTTT
>NZ_BMKK01000013.1 GCF_014644295.1 Emticicia aquatilis | reverse complement strand
CTTGACATAATTTGTCTTTAATTCCATAACGATGTTTTTTTTGTGTATCGCTATTTCAGGACAAGACAAATTTCATATAAACAACGTCGGCATGGCTTTGAGCCATGCCGACGTTAAATAATATTATCTCATAACTCTTATAATCTCACTTTCACGGCCAACAAAAAGTTTGTACCTGCTTGTGGGTAGTAGAAGTTTTCGGTAGTTACTTGTTTATCGTAGATATAGCTGTAAGTATAGCCATTTGATTCGTACAAGTGGTTGAAAATATTATTGACTAATAAACTGAAAGTCAATTCTTTAACGATTTTTGGTTTGATAGAATAACTCGCTCTAATATCATTCACAAAGAATGCATCAAGGCTACGGTTATCGTCCGATGTGTTATCCATAAATTGTTTGCTTACGTATTTTGTCATCCAAGCTAATTCAACGTTTTTCGCAGGTGTGTATATAAGTTGTCCACCACAGATTAGATTTGGCGAAAACGAAATATCGGTTTTAGCATACTTATTAATTTTATCAGCATCACCGTCGTAGTTGACAACCGTTTCTGTAAAATTCTTAATCTTATTTTGACTAAAAGTAGTATTCGCTGCCAATTTCCATTTTTCGGCTAACTTAACAGTTGCTGATAATTCTAAACCAGCACGATAACTTTTAGGAACATTCACCCTAATCGCCTCGCCTACTCCATTTACTTGTCCAGTAAGTACCAATTGGTTTTTGTAATTCATGTAGTAGAAATTCGCATCAAAACTCAATTTTGCTCCTGCCAAACGATAGCCAACCTCTAAATCCTGTAAGTTTTCGGCCAAAGGTGCTTTAGGTGCATTATCCACAAAATCTTGGCGGCTCGGCTCTTTGTTTCCAACTGCATACGACGCATACACCGAAGTAGTTTTACTTACCTGATAGTTCACACCAAACTTCGGATTAAAAAACTTATAATCAGATTTTTGTGTAATATCTTGGCGTTTATCACCAGTCCCTTTCATATCGTAAGCCACTGTTCGGTACTGCAAATCGGCAAAGAAATTCAAGGCTTCTGACACTTGATAATAGCCCTTTGTGTAGATATTGAAATCTGTTTTCAAAGCATTACTTTCGTACCAACGATAACGCATATCAGCCGTAGAAGCATTTTTAGCCCATATGATTTCGCCAAAATGGTCGCCATCGTATTTATTCCAAGCTCCGCCAATGTTTGCCGAAAACTTCTTATTACTTTGATAATCAAATGAGTAAGTTGCTCCATAAAAATCATTATCAAGCCATTTACGACGAATAATATCAGTTTTCTTGAGAGTCGTTGTACCTATCACGACATTTGGCAAACCATAATTTGAATATTTATCTTCTGGCTTAAATTGCTCATAAAAACCTCTTCCTTTGGTATAATGAAGTATCGGGTTGAATGTCCAGTTATTATTTAATTTAAACGAAGAAATCAACTGATAATGGTCTTGTTGATAATCATCGACTTGGTTATCGTAAGTGTATGGGTTAAAGGTTCGGTCAGTTTTCAATAAACTTTCTGGTACACCTTCCCAAGCCTGATATGTTTTTTCTTTCCCCGAAAAAGCATTGAATCGTATGAAATTATTTTTACCATAATACCCTGCCGACACATAAAACGATTTTAGGTCAGAAGAAGCTCGGTCGATGTAGCCATCAGAACTCAGTTTCGATAATCGAGCATCAACTACAAAGTGATTATTCAATAAACCTGTACTGGCCAAAACATTGGTTTTCAGTGTATTGAATGAACCAACCGTAAAATTAGTTTCGCCATAAGCATCTTGTTCGTAGCCTAAAGTATTGATATTGATACTTGCACCAAAAGCACCTGCACCATTGGTCGAAGTTCCTACTCCACGCTGCACCTGAATACTTTGTGCCGACGAAGCAAAATCGGGCATATTTACCCAATATGTTCCTTGCGACTCCGAATCATTATAAGGCACGCCATTGAGTGTTACGTTGATACGAGTCGGGTCAGTACCACGAATACGAATACCAGTATATCCCACGCCCGCACCAGCATCCGAACTCACAACCACCGAAGGTAACTGATTAAGCAAAAACGGCATATCTTGGCCTAAATTCACTTTTTTAATGTCTTTTTGATAAACATTCGTAAACGCCATACCAGTTTTCTGATTGGCACGAGTGGCACTTACCACCACCTCATTGAGCTGTCGAATCGAAGTAGAATCTTGAGCGTTGGCAGTTATTAGAGAACAGTAAACAGTAAGCAGTGAGAAAATGGCAATAAAACTTAATTGTTTTCGAGAAGATGAAAACAAGCGATAACCAATAACTAATAACAAATAACCAGTAACTGATAAACGAAATGTTGTTAATTTTTTCATTGTTTTTGAAAGTTTTAACAACAGGAGAAAGGAGCAAAATCCTGTCGAAACAGCATCAAACACACGAATAAACCGCAAGCTTGCTGTTTTGATTTGACAAAATTTTAAATTGAATAAATTTGAGTACATTCTCGGAAGTCATGACTTTCCTAAAAGTACTCTCTTTCCCTGCGGCGGCATTATCCGTGTACAGGTTCAATGGGTATAATCTCAGCCCGTTATATTAAGGCACCCCTTTTGAGATAAGTTCTGCAAAGTAAACGTTTTTTTAGAAAACTTGTTTATATTAGTGTAGAAATTTATTACAAAAGAAAGTTTACTTTCTCACAAGTTTGTGACTATAAACACTTTACATTTCTATTAATTGTATTAAACAACAAACCCACTAAAAATATATGAGCCAATTTATGGTCGAGTTTGAATTGCCAAACCCATTTCCAGAAAAATTAATTATAAAAATTCCTGCCCAAAGAATGAAAGTAAATCAGCTTTTGGAAGACGGAAAGATACAATCTTACGCCCTTTCGATGGACCGTGACCGTCTTTGGTGTGTAGTCAATGCCGACGATGAATTGGAAGTAATGAGAATCATCGGAGAGTTTCCACTCATCGAATACATGCAACCAACCATCACCGAACTCATGTTTAATAATGCCGTGGTGATGAAAGTCCCCGCTTTTTCTTTGAATTAAAAACCCCATCTCCTAAAGGGGAGCAAGAACTACTATTGTGAATACGTTTTTTAAAAATACGCTTTTAGTTGTTGGCTTAATTAGTCAAATATTTTTGGGCTGCCGACAAACCAATAAACAGGAGTCATACAAAGCCGCCGAGCCAACAACGCAGCTGCCCGAACATAAAGAGAGTCGAAAAGACAAAAAAACACCTGATTATCAATCGAATAAGCAAGGTAAAGTTCCTCAGAAAGTCTATGAAGTGCTGAAGTACATCAAAGAAAATGGCGAAGCTCCCGATGGTTATGTAGGTGGACGTAAATTTGGCAACTACGAAAAACAACTACCTCAAAAAGATGATAATGGTCAAAGAATCAATTACCAAGAGTGGGATGTAAACCCCAAAAAGCAAGGCCGAAATCGAGGTGCAGAACGGCTCGTAACTGGCTCGGATGGCCGAGCCTATTACACCAAAAATCACTATAAGACATTTATTGAAATTGAAACAAAATGATTGCAATTTTCTAATTTTCGGAAATCATTCATTCGTTCATGCACTCATTCATTCATTAATTTTATGCCTAATTTCCTTATAACCAACAATGTAGAAACACTCAGCGGCTATCATATCGCCCAGATAGATGGCCAAAAGGCTCATACACTGAGAGGTTTTTACGAAGAAGTAGCCAAAGCTCTTAGCTTTCCCGAATACTTTGGGTTTAACCTCGACTCTTTCGATGAAATGCTCAATGATTTATCGTGGTTAGAGCAGACAAAAATTGCGATTTACATCACAAATTCAGATTCATTCGTAGAAAAAGAACGCAACCCCGATAAATTGCCGACATTGCTTGATTTGCTCGATGCAACTTGCGAAGATTGGAAATGGATTGACGAAGACGATGAAATCAGTAAAAAGGAATTAATCGTAGCTTTTTCGCCAAGCGAACGCATCACCAAGTTACTTGATAGCCAAGAGATTAGTTATGAGGTAAAATAAAATATTCGCCTATGCTCCAACCATACATACTACGCCAATGGCAATCGGGTGATGAAGAATCGCTCACGAAACATGCCAATAACTACAATATTTGGCGAAATCTGAAAGATATTTTCCCGCATCCTTATACCTCCGACGACGCTCACGGTTGGGTGAGAATTGCTCAAAATTCGCCCGAAACATTTGCTATTGTGGTTGAGAATGAAGCAGTTGGCGGCATTGGTATTTTGCTTAAAGATGATATTTACCGCAAAAATGCCGAAATCGGTTATTGGCTTGGCGAAGCACATTGGGGCAAAGGTATCATCTCATCTGCTATCTCCGAAATTGTTGATTATGCCTTCAAAAACTACGATATTCATCGAATTTACGCTGGCGTTTTTGAATATAACCTCGCCTCCATGCGAGTACTGGAAAAAGCAGGTTTCCATAAAGAAGCCATTTTAAAACAATCGCTTTTCAAGGAAGGAAAACTTTATGATGAACATATTTTTGTAAGATTGAGATAATAAAAAAGCTCAAAATCTTACAAAAATATAGTATTCATTGCCGTCTGCTTTAGCTGACGGTACTTAAATGATTAAACAAATATGACTTTAGTCTAAAGAATATGATTAGACTAAAGTCATATTTGTTCTGTTTTTACAGCTATCCGTCAGCTAAAGCAAACGGCAATGAAAGTTTCTTTGTTCATCCAATATTATTATCTTATTTACAACCTAATCGGAACTTTAACCTCTGTATTATCCCAACGTAAAATCATATCTGCACCGCCTTCGGCTGCTGCAAAATCTATCTTAAATTGTTCGAGTGTTTCGGCAGCTTTTCCAACTGGCACATCAACCCTCAAAACATCACGTTTCTCATCGTAATTTGTTCCCCACTGACCCGTTTCTTCATTCATAATCACCGTCCATTTATCAGCATTCGGAATTGTCCAAAGTGTATATTTTCCTGCTTTCAGAGTTTTATCGCCTACTTTAATGTCTTGTTTTACATCAAAAATAGTTGCCTCGTTTGCTCCAGTACGCCAAACTTGACCATACGGCAATAGTTTCCCGAAAATCTCACGTCCTTTCTTATAAGGTCGGCAATAATCCACTTGTACAGTCAGCCCATTTTGGTCGAATTTGGCAGTTTCGGCCGGACTTTTACTTTTTGTAAAAGTTTTCAAACCAAAGAATGCAACCACCAAAACGGCTGCTACAATCAAAATAATTTTTACGATTTTGTTCATTTTTTAGAGGAGTTTAATTTCTATATCGAAACAACGTATAGTATTAGAATAGTTCAAAAAATACACGACATAATACTTTGTTGTTTGACTACAGCATCCTCGATTCTTGGTCTTAAACTACAAACAAAGCAGTGTTTCTAACTTTTATCAAAAAAAAATCAGAATATCCAATGATTTCCCCTCGAAAAGCGACAAATTTGCATTAAACGAACAGTTTTCAATTTTCAAGTGTTTATATTATTGTGTTGACAGAGCCTTGTCAACTTTGAATTTGTTATAAGGATTTTACAGATGCTCGATATTATTCATTTACTACCAGACTCGATAGCCAATCAGATTGCGGCAGGGGAAGTTGTGCAGCGACCAGCGTCGGTGGTGAAAGAACTTTTGGAAAATTCGATTGATGCCCGTGCCAATAACATACAATTAATTGTGAAAGATGCGGGGCGAACCCTCATTCAGGTGATTGACGACGGTATGGGGATGTCGGCCACTGACGCTCGCATGAGTTTCGAGCGACACGCCACCTCAAAAATCCGTACGGCTGATGACCTCTTTTCGATTTTGACAATGGGCTTTCGTGGCGAAGCGTTGGCTTCGATTGCAGCCATTGCTCAGGTAGAACTTCGTAGCCGACGAATGGTTGATGAAGTTGGCACAATGATTCGCATCGAAGGCTCTGAGCTAAAAAGTCAAGAATCGGTTTCTTGCCCGAAAGGAACGAATTTCCAAGTAAAAAATTTATTTTTCAATGTTCCTGCTCGACGAAACTTCTTGAAGTCGAATCCAGTCGAGATGAAACATATTCTTGACGAGTTCCAACGAGTTTCGTTGGCTCATCCTGAAGTAGCTTTCACACTTTATCATAACGACGTTGAAGTTTATAACCTTCCTGCAGGAAAACTCAGCCGAAGAATTATTGATATTTTCGGAAAAGCCTACCGTGAACAACTGGCAAGCTGCGAAGAAGAAACGCCATTTGTAAATATTTCGGGCTACGTTGGCAAGCCAGAATCGGCAAAAAAAGGTCGTGGCGAACAGTTTTTCTTTGTCAATAAGCGTTTTATTAAGCACAATTATCTTCACCACGCCGTGTTGAGTGCCTTTGATGCAACGATTCCCGAAGGCAGCAGTCCGTTTTATGTTTTGTTTATAGAAATCGACCCATCGCACGTTGACATAAACATTCATCCAACCAAAACCGAGATAAAATTCGACGACGAAAGAGCCGTTTATGCCATTATCCGCTCGGCTGTCAGAAGAGCCATTGGAGTTTATAACCTCACACCTACGATAGATTTTGAGTCGGATATAAATTTCGGAAATCTTACAAATACCAATCGTTTTACCGATTCGCCAAACCCAATCAGTCCGTCGTTTTCGGGTTTATCTGATTTTGAAAATGCTCGACCTTCGTCGCAACAAGGCACATACCAACCTCAACGTGACGATGCTTATCGAGATAGCCGAGATGCTGCCCAACGCAACTTCACGCAATCGAATACCGAAAATTGGCGAAAACTTTTTGATGGTTTGGAAGGTTTCAAACCTAACAACCAAGCCAATCTCGACTTTGAGCCTGAGCCAATGACAATGGGCAGTAAGGCCAATGATATATCGGACGAAAGTCGTAGAATTGCCGAAATCCAAGAAATTACGGCGATTCAGATACAAAATCGTTTCATTGTGGCCCAAGCCAAAAGTGGCATGATGCTCATTGACCAACGAGCGGCCTACGAGCGAATTTTATACGAGAAATATTACAACAATTTAAAGAACAAAAAATCGTTTACTCAACAACTCCTTTTTCCGAAAACCTTAGATTTACAGCCCGCCGATTATCAGTTGGTCATGGAAATCCAAGACGAAATAAAAGCTTTGGGCTTTTCGTTTGAAGAATTTGGGCAACATACCATCAAAATCAATGGTGTTCCGCCCGAAGTACAAGAAGAAAACGAAAAAGAGATTTTTGAGGGTTTAGTACAACAATACAAAACCAATCAGACCGATTTACAATTAGATAGATTAGAAAATGTGGCTCGTTCGTTTTCGAAGCGTTCGTCATCAAAATACATGGGTGAACTCTCGAAGATTGAAATAAACTTGTTGATTCATCAACTTTTCGAGACGGCCGTACCGAGCTATACACCTAATGGTGAACCAATTATGACTATTTTGTCGTTAGACCAATTAGCAGAGTTATTGAACCGCAAACAATAACTCTGAGTTTGACGAAAAAGCTATTTTAACCAACATTACGATATGTATCAAGTTACACCCGTTGTTCGTAACTTATTGATAGCAAATATTGCTGTTTATTTAGTACAGAGTTTCCTAAGAATAGATTTAGCCACAATTTTTGGCTATCATAACTTTTCGCTACACGAAATGGGGCTTTTCAACCCTATTCAGATTTTTACGTATATGTTTCTGCACGGAGGTACAGGACACATATTCAGTAATATGTTCGGTTTATTTATGTTTGGGCCAATGCTCGAACATTTCTTGGGTAGTAAGCGTTTCTTAATATTATACATTGTTTCGGGTGTAGGAGCTTGTTTGCTTCATGGAGTAATCAATCTCTACGAGATATCTCAATTCCCTGTCGATTCGCCAGAGTACACAATGATGATGAGTATTCCGATGGTGGGGGCTTCGGGAGCAATTTTTGGTATGTTGGGGGCTTTTGCCAGATTATTCCCAAATACCGAAATGATAATTTTTCCGCTTCCAATACCCGTAAAAGCAAAATATTTAGTATCTTTATATGCACTTTTCGAGATTTTCTCGGGCATTTATAATATCATGCCAGGGGTTGCACATTTTGCCCACATCGGTGGCTTAATTTTTGGTATATTATTGATTAATTATTGGAACAAAAAGAAAGATAGATTCTATTAATAGTGGCAAGTTTCATTGACGACATAAAGAGTCCATTTAAGAAAGGAAACACATTGGTGCAACTCATGCTCATCAATGCAGGAGTTTTTGTGGCTTTAATTTTGGTTGGCTTTATCTTTTCGTTCTCTCCAAATGGTGGGGTTATCAACAAAATCATCACTGATAATTTTGAATTAATTGCTCCAATCAAACAGTTTGTTAGCAAGCCTTGGACACTCCTTACCTACTGCTTTACGCACTATGGCTTTTTCCATTTGCTCTTCAATATGCTTTCGTTATTTTGGTTCGGAAATCTGGTACAAGAATTTATCGGAAGCAGAAAATTATTGAATATTTACCTCATCGGTGGTATCATCAGCGGTTTGATTTACATAGCAGTATATAACTTATTAGCTTTATCTCCGCAACTCAACAATATTAGTCCAACTGTTTTGGGGGCTTCAGCAGCGGTTTATGCGGTGATGTTTGCGGCAGTTGCCTTACTTCCCGAATATGAGTTTTATCTATTTGGTATCATACTTATCAAAATCAAATATCTCGCTTGGGCTTTCTTGCTAATATCTTTTATAGTTCCAAGTAGCGGAATCTCGCATTTAGGTGGGGCAATCGCTGGTTATTCCTACATTTATTTGTTGCGTCGAGGAACAGATTTAGGTAGCCCAATAGAAGCTGTAAGCGATTGGTGGAGTAATTTGTGGAAGCCAAAACCCCAAGTAAGAATCCCTCAAAGAAAATATAGCGAGTCAACGGTTGCCAATAAAAGTGGCAATAGTACCAAACTTGACCCCAATTACTTCCCTGACCAAGATGAGGTCGATGCTATTTTGGATAAAATAGGCAAATCGGGCTACGAAAGCCTCACAAAAGAAGAAAAACAAAAACTCTACCGAGCAAGCCAAAAGAAAGATTAAAACATTTCTAAAAGGCCATAGACTTCTGAATCATAAAACTGCTTTATCTCTGGTAGTTTAAATGTGAGTTTTTCTACTAATTCTTGAGTTGACGAGTTTCCAAATCTCAACAAAATTACTTTTGGAGGAAAACCATATAAATTCGACATGTCTTCAAAATCTTCATCGAAGGTCACAATTATATAATTATTCTTCTTCGCAAAATTCCAAATCTGAGCGTCTTTAGCAGGCATTTTTAAACCCGAACGACTAACGTGCAGGCACTCTGTAACAGGCTCTAATTTCTTTGCAACTCGATAAGATATGTTTTCATCAAATAGTAATTTCATGCTGCACTAATTAATACCTTCGTATTTTCTCCCCTATGTGCTGCAAAAGCCAATGATGCTAAAATATTTTCACGGGTTAGAGTCGGAAAATCCTCGATAATTTCATCAAAACTCATATCACTTGCTAACCATCCCAATATGTCATCGACAGTAATACGAGTACCTACAATACAAGGTTTCCCGAATCTAATTTCAGGATTGATACTAATATGTTCTTTCCAATTTTGCATACTTTGAGAGCCTTTCTTACAAAAATAGAAAAATCATTTGAAATGACAATTACCTATTTGTTGTTTTCAAAAACCCAACGAAAGCCTCACTAAAGAAGAAAAACAAAAACTCTACCGAGCAAGTCAAAAGAAAGATTAAAATTTCTAAATTTTCCGTACATTTGTAATCTCATTTACACTTCAAAGTCTAAATAATTTGAAGATTAAAGAAGGGTTTTTATTCTGTACGTAAATTTTCCTTCCGAAATCGAACAATTTTAGCTGTACTAAGTTTTAGAAAGACAATCTAACCTTAATTGGTCAAAAGATATGCTCATAACGCCAGGTGAAATACTAAAAAACATCAACATTCCCGCAGATTTACGAAACGTTGACCGTACGAAACTTCCACAAGTAGCCGACGAACTCCGCCAATATATCATCGACATGGTTTCTGTCTATGGTGGACACTTTAGCTCAAGCTTAGGTGTAGTCGAACTTACTGTTGCTTTGCACTATGTTTTTAATACGCCCGACGACCAGCTCGTTTGGGATGTAGGCCACCAAGCTTATGGACACAAAATCTTAACAGGAAGACGTGAGAATTTCCACACTAACCGTGTTTATGGAGGTATCTCTGGTTTTCCGAAAAGAAAAGAAAGTGAATACGATGCTTTTGGCGTAGGTCACTCTTCTACTTCTATTTCGGCGGCAGTCGGAATGGCAGTTGGTTCTAACCATAATGGCGAAAAACAACGCCAGCACATTGCTATCATCGGCGATGGCTCGATGACGGCGGGTATGGCTTTTGAAGGAATGAACCACGCAGGGGCATTGAAAGATGCCAACGTGTTGATTATCCTGAACGATAACTGCATGGCCATCGACCCAAATGTGGGTGCATTGAAAGAGTATTTGACCGATATTACAACCTCAAAAACATACAATAACGTAAAAGATGATGTTTGGCAATTACTCGGCAAAATGAGTACTTTCGGCACGAGTGCCAGAAAGATTGTAGCCAAAATTGAAAATGCCATGAAAGGTGCTTTGTTGAGCCAAAGTAATTTCTTTGAGGCATTAAATCTACGTTATTTCGGCCCGATTGATGGCCACGACATTGACCATTTGGTAAGTGTTTTAGAAGATTTAAAGAATATTCCAGGCCCAAAAATTCTTCACTGCCTAACAGTGAAAGGAAAAGGCTACGCTCCTGCCGAAAAAGAACAAACTAAATGGCATGCTCCTGGACTTTTTGATAAAGTAACGGGCGTAATTCAGAAGAAAGTTTACGATAAGCCAATGCCGCCAAAATACCAAGATGTATTTGGCAATACGATTGTAGAATTGGCCGAAAAGAATGATAAAATCGTAGGTGTAACGCCTGCGATGCCGTCGGGTTCGTCGTTGAATATTATGATGAAAGCCATGCCCGACCGTGCATTTGATGTGGGTATTGCCGAGCAACACGCCGTTACGTTTTCGGCTGGTATGGCTACTCGTGACTTGGTAGTTTATTGCAATATTTACTCAAGCTTCATGCAGCGTGCCTACGACCAAGTGATTCACGATGTGTGTTTGCAGCAACTTCCTGTCATTTTCTGCCTCGACCGTGCGGGTTTTGCGGGTGCTGATGGCCCTACGCATCACGGAGCGTACGACATTGCGTATATGCGTTGTATTCCGCACATGGTGGTGGCTTCGCCAATGAACGAAGAAGAATTGCGTAATTTGATGTACACTTTCCAATTGGAAGAAACTCAAAAACTAAAAACAGCCTTCACGATTCGTTATCCAAGAGGTGAGGGTGTGATGCCAGACTGGAAACGTCCATTCCAAAAACTTGAAATCGGAAAAGGACGTAAAATCAAAGATGGTGAAGAAGTAGCTATTTTAACAATCGGACATATCGGTAATTATGCAGTAAAAGCCTGCGAAATGCTTGAAAAAGAAGGCTTAAATCCTGCTCACTATGATTTAAGATTTGTAAAACCACTCGATGAGGCAATGCTTCACGAAGTTTTCCAAAAATTCGACAGAGTGATAACCGTAGAAGATGGCTGCCTACAAGGTGGTATGGGAAGTGCCGTATTAGAATTTATGATTGATAATGGCTATAATGCCAAAGTAAAACGTTTGGGTATTCCTGACCGCATTGTAGAACACGGCGAGCAAATCGAACTTCAACGTGAATGTGGTTTCGACCACGCGGGTATTGCTAATGCCGTACGTGAATTGGCGGCAAGTGCTGTTTTGATATAAGATTAACTAATAAATCATATAAATAGCATTAACTTAAAGTAATGCTATTTATATGATGACAGTCCTCACATTTTACTCTAATATTTCTATTTCAATGCAATAATTTTATCCTTTAGTTGATGTAGATGCTTTGTTTTTGGACTTTGTTCATCATAAAATACTACATTTTTCGATCGATTTTGTTCTTTCACGACAATTTGATACTGTAATGAATCTGCATATATATCTGCTTTCGGAATCAACTCTGGGAGTTTGAAAAAATTACTTTTTTCCAATAAACCCTCTATTTCTTTTCTTTGTGAGTTAATAAGATTACGAGAATCAACCTTTGCCAATATATCATTAACAAAACCAGCTATACCTCCATTTACTATAACTGTTATTTCCATTGTTATATTTATTAAAAGAAAATAATACTGAGGCCAATTTAATTAAAATTAGCTTCAGTATTACCTTTTTCAGTTATTCGCCTTTATTTTTTACATTTTTTTCGTCGGAGGCATGTTTTTTTAACCATTTAGCCAACTCTTTTGCCTCTTCATCATTTTCATGATTAGCTCTATATTCTTCGAGCTGCATACAACCACAGCAGGTGTGAAAATTACCCTCTACATTATCAGCAAATGTAAAACCTTCTGATAATATTTCAGAACCATCTACGCCTAAAGCAGGTACTACAATTTCTCTGACCGTGAATCTATTTACAACTGCATTCTTATAGTGTACTGGCTTACCATCAGCGACTACAATATCTTTCATTTTTATGGCCAAATTGGCATAAGTTGGATTTACATTTGGTGAAGCCAAAATAGCTCTCAACACAACACTTAATAAATACTGTCCCACTTCCAAAAGAACCTGAGCATCATCTTTTTTTGCAGTATTACGTTCTGATGCAAAAATATCGGCTAAAATATCATAAATAGCTCCTGTAAAAACCTGTGAAATAGCATGAACTTCGTTGGTTACCTCACTCATTTTCAAGTCATTATCCGCATTTCTCAAGCCATTCGGACGTCCTAATGCCAACCCAAACTCTTCGGCCATATCTGCAAGAAAAGTTTTATCATGTAGATTTGCTTTCGTTTGGGCTATAATAGCTTCAACTTGGTCTAATTGCGATAAAGTTAGAAAAATGGCCATTAAATCACCAAAAGATTCATGGAGACCTCCAGCTTGAGGGTTAGGAGAAGTAATCCAGTTTGGTTTCAAACCATCTAAAATCGCATGACCTGTTTCATGAGCTACGATATCAAGAGAACGACAAGTAAAAATCCTTTGTGGTGGATTTGACCCTGGCTTGATAAAATCACCAAACTTTAAGGCTTTTTGCCCTCTCGAATAAAAGGCATTCATAGTATCAGGTAAACCATGAGCAAACACTTGTAATGGTTCTGTGTTAACGGCGGAATTCCATTGCCAAGGAATAGGGTTACCAGTGGATGACAAAGCTCTTTGAACCATTTTTAAAGTCATTTGCACAATAGAAAAAGTATGTACTGCATCAAACTGGTCAGTCCCTGGTGTCTGGATAAAATCACCAAACGCATTAGCAGATACGGGAGGTAATCCTTGACTGGTAATGCGTGAATTACGAGGGCCTGAAGAGATTAAATTTGGCATAAATACTTTACGAATACCTATCTCCGTAACAGACGGGTCTTGTTTCCAAATTAAAACTCGATGCCCATTAAGACGTGGAAACGGAACAGGAATTGGGATTGGCAATCCCGCAGATTTAGTTACTTTGTTCACCTTACGGTGTTGTCGATACTGTTGTGTTGGTGTTGGGACGAAAGCAACTGGAAGACTTTCTTCCTCACCTTTTTGCATCAAACTATTCATGACTGTCGATAAAATTATTATTATGCCTACTCTTAAAAGGTTTTTCGGCAAACACCTATTCATTTGAATGAGCTTTCAAATTTTAAATATTTATTTTTAGTATCATCCAGTATTTTATTTATCGGTTCTCAATTTGATTTAAAGGTACTCTTCGTTATAATTAACTTATCTCTATATTCTTAGTCAACATATTCAGTCTGCTATTTATAGATAATTTTTCTGAACCACCACCAATGTTTTTTCGTTATCTTTGTAAGAAAAAACCGAGCAAAAAAATAGTGAGCAATAAAAAACTGAACGATATTGACCTAACTGGCTACGACCAAATCGAAGTCTTGGGTGCAAGAGAACACAACCTCAAAAACATTGATGTGAGTATTCCACGAAACAAACTGGTGGTTATTACTGGTATTTCGGGAAGTGGGAAATCATCTTTGGCTTTTGATACAATTTATGCCGAAGGTCAACGCCGCTACATGGAGAGTTTTTCGGCGTATGCTCGTAGTTTTATTGGCAATATGGAGCGTCCTGACGTTGATAAAATCAATGGTCTTTCGCCCGTAATTTCTATTGAACAAAAAACTACCTCTAAAAATCCTCGCTCAACGGTTGGTACAACTACCGAAATCTACGATTTCCTTCGTTTGTTTTTTGCTCGTGCGGGCGAAGCTTTTAGCTATATAACTGGCAATAAAATGGTTAAGCAAACGCAAGACCAAATCATTGACCAGATTCTACAACAGTTTGAAAATCAAAAAGTTACTTTACTTGCTCCTATCGTAAAAGGACGTAAAGGGCATTACCGTGAGCTTTTTGTACAAATTGCCAAATTGGGCTATAATAAAGTGCGTGTCGATGGTGAAGTGCTGGATATTAATCCAAAAATGCAACTCGACCGCTATAAGATACACGATATTGAGATTGTCGTTGATAGAGTTATCCCGAAAACGGAAGACCGTTATCGTTTAAGTCAATCAGTCGGTACGGCGTTGAAACAAGGGAAAGGCTCAATGATGCTTTTGGATAGCAAAAACCAAACACAATATTTCTCACAAAATCTCACTGACCCCGAGTCTGGCATTTCTTACGAAGACCCTTCACCGAATAGTTTTTCGTTCAACTCGCCTTACGGTGCTTGTCCGACTTGTAATGGACTGGGTACAATCGAAGAAATTACCGAAGAATCAATTATTCCTGACCGTAGTTTGAGCATCACTCGTGGAGGAATTGCTCCACTGGGTGAATACCGTGATTTATGGATTTTCAAGCAAATTGAGGTAATTTTGAAAGCCTACAAGTCGAATATTGCTACTCCCATTGAAAAGATTCCTGAAGATGCTTTAAAAACGATTCTTTATGGAAGTGAAACGCCGTTGCCAGTTCCTTCAAAAAAATACCCAGGCACAGAATGGAATACGACTTTTGAGGGCGTAATTACTTTCTTGAAGCGTCAGCAAGATTCTGATAATGATAAGATTCAAGACTGGGTACGTGACTTTTTGGTTATCAAAACTTGTCCAGATTGTGAAGGGCAGCGATTGAAAAAAGAATCGCTAAATTTCAAAATCGCACAGAAAAACATTGCCGATTTGGCCGAAATGGACATCAGAGAGTTGGAAGAGTGGTTTACTGATTTGGAAAACCGTTTGTCTGACCGTCAAAATATAATTGCCAAAGAGATTTTGAAGGAAATCAGAAAAAGAATTGGATTTTTGATGGGTATTGGTTTAGATTATCTGACACTCAACCGTCCGCTTCGTACACTTTCGGGTGGAGAATCACAACGGATTCGTTTGGCAACTCAAATCGGTACGCAGTTGGTGGGTGTTTTGTATATTATGGATGAGCCAAGCATTGGCTTGCACCAGCGAGACAACGTAAAGTTGATTCAAGCATTAAAAGATTTACGAGATTTGGGTAATACTGTTTTGGTTGTTGAACACGACAAAGACATGATGCTCGAATCGGATTATATTTTAGATATTGGCCCAGGGGCTGGCCGACACGGTGGAAACATCGTTGGGCGAGGAACGCCACAAGAATTTATCAAAAACCGAAGTACAACTTCTGATTATTTGAGTGGACGAATCAGCATTGAAGTACCGCAAGAACGACGTAAAGGCAATGGTAAATACTTGATAATCAAAGGAGCAACGGGGCATAACTTGAAGAATGTCACCCTGAAACTGCCTTTGGGAAAAATGATTTGTATTACTGGTGTTAGTGGTAGCGGAAAATCTTCTTTGATTCACGAAACTCTTTTTCCTGTGCTGAATAAGCATTTTTATAACTCAAAAAGAGAACCTTTAGCCCATAAAGCTATCGAAGGACTGGAACATCTCGATAAAGTAATTGAGGTTGACCAAAGTCCAATCGGGCGTACGCCACGCAGTAATCCTGCAACTTATACAGGAATGTTTTCGGAGATTCGTACGCTTTTTGCCGAACTTCCCGAAGCTAAAATCAGAGGCTATAAACCTGGGCGTTTTTCGTTCAATGTAAAAGGTGGACGATGCGAAGACTGCGAAGGTGCGGGTATGAAAAAAATCGAGATGGAGTTTTTGCCCGATGTACACGTAGCCTGCGAAACGTGTAAAGGAAAACGATTCAATCGTGAAACTTTGGAGGTACGTTATAAAGGGAAATCCATTGCTGATGTACTGGATATGACCGTTGAGCAAGCCGTTGAGTTTTTTGAGAATATTCCGAAAATCAATCGAAAAGTTCAGATTCTAAATGAAGTTGGTTTGGGGTATATCACACTCGGACAACACGCCACAACTCTTTCGGGAGGAGAAGCTCAACGAGTAAAATTATCGGAAGAATTATCTAAGAAAGACACAGGTAAAACCATTTATATTTTAGATGAGCCAACAACTGGACTTCATTTTAAAGACATTCAGAAACTACTTGAAGTGCTTCAAAAGTTGGCCGATAAGGGTAATACAGTACTGATTATTGAGCATAATTTGGATGTGATAAAAGTAGCCGACCACGTAATTGATATTGGTCCAGAAGGCGGTAGCAAAGGCGGGACAATAGTGGGTGAAGGGACACCTGAACAAGTGGCAAAAGTAAAAGGTAGCTATACTGGTTTTTTCTTGAAAGATGAATTATGACAAGAATCATTTATTGAAAAAGCAACCATTTATAATTTTACTTAATATTTTCATTACCAAACTATTATAAAATACTTATAACAAGTGTAGTAGAAGTCTTATCATTTTATTTTCTTTCGAGGGCCTAAGTCCATCCAACTATTTAGCAAAAAAAAGCGTCAATACGTAAGTAAGACTTAGACAAAATGAAAGAACATTAAAATCAAGTAATCCTATTATACTAAAATAATTACCCAAATGAACATAATTACCGACTTTCTTAATGAGCTAACTACTTTTCTCCGAATAAATGGCTTAATAGACATTATTCGCTCTGGAAATTACAGAGCTTTACTAACTTTTGAGGGGTTCTTGACATTTATATCGCCAATAACACCCTTTATTATCGTTTTTGAGTTTTTATGGTTATTAATGCAGTACCGATTTAGAGCATCTGTTTATAAAATAACATTTCTCATCATTCTGACTAACAGAATCATGAGTAGGTTAATTGGTATCTCGGTGCTTGTCCTAACAATCGGGATATTCCAAAAATATGCTATTATTCATACGACACTTACTTGGTATTGGTTTATTTATGGTTATTTGGTCTATGAACTTAACAATTTTATCCGCCATTATCTTACTCATAAAGTGCGTTTATTGTGGTGTTTCCATTCGGTACATCACTCGCCCGAAGACCTCAATTCGTCAGTAACACTCACTACTTTTTTTGTAGAAAATCTTTATACTGAGTTCTTTGCAGCCATGTTTTGCATGGTTCTGGGCGTACAACCGCTCATGCTTTTTGCAATCATGATTTTCGATAGTATATGGGGAGCGTTCGTACATGTAAGTGAAAGTACAATGAAAAATGCCAGACTGGGTTTCTTAGAAAAATTCATTCTGACACCTTCACACCATCGAGTACACCACGGACGAAATCATCTTTATATGGATACTAATTTTTGTTCTATTATCAACGTTTGGGATATTGTTTTTAGAACTTATCAGGAAGAAGAAGAAGAAATTCCTGTTGATTATGGTATCACTCGCCCAATGGACTCAAATAATTTTGTTGATGTCTATTTTGGAGAGATTGTAAGTCTGTGGCATGATGTTATTGCAGCACCGGGATTAAAAAACAAAATTGCATATATTTTTATGCCCCCAGGTTGGAGCCACACGGGTAAATATGAAACCGCTAAAACATTACGAAATCAAGCATTGAATGAATTGAAAAAATAAAGTAGTTATATAGCTTCGTATCGGCCGATACGAAGCTATATAAATTTTACTCTCTATTTCTTACCTCCAGCAAAATCTTTTCTACTTCTTTTCTTACTTGACTTGTCGGCTTCGTAAAGTTATTGTTCATTAAGCTGAAAAGTATTGTTTTACCCTTCTTCGTAATTAAATATCCACTTAGGTTATAAACTCCACTCAGTGAGCCAGATTTTGCAAAAACAAATGGTTCGCTTTCAGTTTTAAACATATTTCTTACAGTTCCGCTCTTTCCGCCATTAGCCATAATCGAAAATAGTTTTTCTTGCGGAAGTTCGGCATGGATTTTCTCCAATAATTTGATAATAGAACGGGGCGTAAATAAATTATACCGTGAAAGCCCCGAACCATCTACCCATTTAGGAGCATCGGGAAGGTCTTGCAAATGCTTTTCTTTGATTGATTTGATGGCAAAAGAAGAATTGATAGAGTCTTTCAAAGTAGTGCCACAAAGCAACAATAACTGCTCAGCCAACATGTTATCACTTTCTTGCATCATCAAGCGATACACAGGCTCTGTGGGCATACTATAAAGCGTTTTTGCAGTCGCTGTAACTGGTATTTTCAATAAATTCACATTTCTACGAAGCGTATCAATGAGCAATTGCTGTGTTAAGCCTGTTGAAGTTTTATAAGGAATATCTTGTTGATAACCTGATTTTGTCAAAAGTGATTTTGGTAGAAGAAACTGATTATCTGCTGCCGTTCTTTCTATTTCAGTACCCGTGTCTTTCTTATAAAAACTATTATCAAAAATACTTGGTTGAGGTTTTGCTTCGCCGTTTTCGATTTTAGTTCTTACAATGTTTCCGTACATCGGTAATGGTGACATTTCTACGGTGTAATAACTGCTGTAATCATCCCAAGCCCAACCTGCTCCGAAGTATGGGTTAGTAAAATTTCCATCTGAAAAATAGAATCTCTTACTACGCTTATATGATTTCAAGAAATCGAAGGTTTTGGTACTTGTAAGGTCTGGGTGGAAGAAAGTTGGGTCGCCAGTTCCCCAAAAAATTAAAGAATCGCTTTTGATTTCGTAGCGAAGTGCAGGAATCGAATCGCCGAGTGTCTTTAGGCAGGCATAAAAAGTGAATAATTTAGTATTTGATGCTGGTGTAAAATAGCGATTAGAGTTCCGCTCAAAAATCATTTTCTGTTCGCTCAAATCATATAAAGCCATGCCTGTCATGCTTTGCGACAAAACACTTGAGGTGTCGAGCATTTTTGCATAAGGCGATTTACTTGATATATTTTGAGTTGTTTTACACGAAAGCCCAACGAATGCTACTAAAGATATAAATAAAATTTTACGCATAATTTTTACTTTGATTTGTATGCCACAATTTACAGAAAATTATAAAAACAAAAACCGTAGAAGCTCAAATTTAGAACTTCTACGGTTAAAATATATTGGTTTTATTATTTATTCACCACAAAACGTTTCACAACGATTCCGCTTTCGGTATGTAGTCTTACTATGTACGTACCCGTAGTAAGGTCTCTTAAATCAATTTTTTGGTTGAAAGTACTTACATCTGCCAAAAACTCTCTGTCCATTACTTTTACGCCTTTAGAGCTAATAACTTCCATTTTTACTGGCCCTGGTTTTTGTAAACTTGTCGAAATCAAAATCTCGTCTGGACTTGGATTTGGCGAAAGCGTCAATACTCTCTCAGATGTTTGTTCAGTAGCCAAAATTGGTGGTGGCGGCGGCACTTGTACTTTTAGGTTATCAATTACCCAACCCCAGCCGTAAGTAAGTTCATCGGCAAATAATCTGAAACGAATCAAAATTACATCACCGCCAAGAAAATCTCCACTTGATAACATCTTGATTGTATGACTCTTATACAAAGCCGAAGTAGCTGTGCCTTTTGAATCTGAAGTTTGATATGATTTTCCATCAGAACCAATGAATGTACCATTTGCTCCACTACTATTGAATGCTTTTGTCCAGTTGGCATCTCTCGAAGCATCATAACCATCTTCAAAAGGAATCCAAGAAAGACCACCATCATAAGAGCCTTCAACAACAACATAATCATAAAAATCCGAGTCGCCAAATACTGAGCCAGTTTCGCCTGGCTCTACCAAAGCTACTTCATCAAAAGTAATTGTTGCCGAGTCTAAATCTTGTTTTACTTCGATAGGATAACGCAACAATGCAATCGTATTTGATTGTAAATCTTCGTTTCCACCGTTTTTGTATGGGTGAGCCGAGTGTAAAGCACCATTTGTAAAGCCAGTTGGTGTGGCAACTCCCCATCCACCTATTGCAGCAAAATCATCACTGGCTGCATCGAAGTTGTTTGTATAAACTCGAACTGGCGTTTGGGTTTTTAAATCACTCACTATAAACTCAAAGTAATCAGGCGTTGGTGTTACGTTTGTTCCTGGCGTATTCAAATATGCAGGTAAGATAGTCTTATTTTTATTTTTTGACTTATCAATCGCTACAATCCTATAAAGCACACGGTCATTTTGTTTTAGTGTACCAAAAGGTGTTTTGGCTAAATAAGCAAATACATCATTACGGCCTTGTGAATAAGATTTATCATCAGTAGCAGCGTTGTATTTTTTTATACCAAAAGGTTTTTGGTCAACACCATTAAGCTTATATTCGACATAAACCGTATCAATACCATGCTCAAAGTTATCTTCGATGTTAGCAAAAATATCTGGAAGACCCGTTGTTGGTACTACCGTTGGTGGGTTTGTTGTTACGAAAGGGGGTGAAGTATCGGCTGTACCTACACTGAAGCCGTAGTACCCTTTAGTTGGGGCCTCAGCCGGAGATGTATTCTTACGTTTAAAATTATCATCAACCGTCAAATAATAACGAATGATGGCAGCAGCCTTCGTAACTGGAATATCAGCAGTATATTCGTTTGTTGTACCAACTCGAACCATATTGATAGGCTTAGCATTGGTCATAAGGGTATCATTTTCGGTATAAAACACCTTTGCACTTCCTGCTACCAATGTCGTATCGCTCGTAATGGTAGCCTTGATGGTTACTTTACTAACCGAGTTTTCGATATTTTTTACTCTTGTGTGTATCAATGATGTACTTTTCCAACCCATATCGGCAAAAATACCTTTCACGATTGGGCCGGGGTCTCTGATTACTTCACGCAAACTCGCCGCCGATGTCATCAATGAATTTTCGTTTCCAGAAGGATAAGTTGCATCGTTTACGTGCGAAATACTTGAGCCTCCTTGATAATTATTAGGAGCATAAATTTTAGCTTTTACATCTTTATTTGCTGCTGTTGCAGTAGGACTATTGAAAAATAAGTTGTCACTAACCATTTGGTCTTTTAACTGAACCGATGGGTTTGCAAAATTGGCTGTACTAATCAATTGTTGTGTACTTCCATTCTCAACAAAGTGGTCATAAGCAAACGGAGAACTTGTACCAAAACCCCACGAACCTGTATTCCCTACTACGCCTGTCGAACTAACAGGTACACGAAGCGAAGAAGTAAAACCCAATCCATGACATAATTCGTGCAAAACAACGGACGTAAAATCAAATTGATTGGCACCTGGAGCAGCTACACCTAAATACCACGGTGCTGAACTATTAAACTCAGCCGTAATATCGGGGTCGTTAACCGAATTTAGTTCTTGGCCCGCCAATTTCTCAGCCAAAGCCATTGGATACCAAGTACCTGCTTTGATTTGCCCAGGAAAATTACGAGTAAAGTCAGCGGGTGAGGCTTGACCTAAGATTGTATTTCCACTATTACCGCTATCAATGGCACGCCAAGTGGCAGTAATACGAATTGGCACTGGCGAGCTAATTAAGTTTGCCCAAATATCAACAGCTGCTTGAAATGATTTTTGTGCCGCAGGAGAAAAACCATTGTACGTAACAATAAAAGTTGCTTTAGCTGCCGTACCACGGGCTTTCTGGCCTTTCAGAGCTTCTTCTACTTCTTTCGCCATAGGCACATAAGTATTGGCATCTTCAAAGTTTCCCGGACACACAATCATCTTTCCCTTCATAAATTCAATTTTATCGGGGTTCGATGGGGTTATGTCTTCATGGCGTGGTTTGGCCATTTTTTGGGCAAAAACTGACATTACCACCAGAAGTAATAGGCCAGAAAGGTAAATTTTTCTCATAATTCTTAAATTAATCGTCTGTTTGTCAGGATTTAAAAAATATACGTAATTTGTGGCAATAGGGTTGCTCATCAATTATTTCACAAGTTATCAAATCTAACGAAAAAACTAATACTTTTGTTGAATGAATATCTGTAAATAAAGATAAAACCAATGTTTTTGTAGCCCAATGAATCAAACAAAATTATTGACACTTATCCATTTCTCCGATTCACGCTCCTATCTTTGTAGCTAAAGACGAAGTTTTTATTCTTTGCGATGCAGACCCCATTAGAAATATTAAAAGAATTTTGGCAATATGATGCTTTTCGACCATTACAAGAAGATATAATCAACTCAGTTTTGGCACAAAAAGATACGCTTGCCTTAATGCCAACTGGTGGAGGAAAATCTATTTGTTTTCAAGTGCCAGCCATGGCCATGGAGGGCGTTTGCATCGTCATTACGCCTCTGGTGGCTCTGATGAAAGACCAAGTTGAGCAACTCAAACGCCGAGGAATAAAAGCCGCAGCCATTTATTCGGGAATGCACCGCAACGAAATTGATTACACGCTTGATAATTTTGTTTACGGAGATTTTAAGTTTCTCTACGTTTCGCCCGAACGCCTGCTGACTGAAATCATGCAAGTACGCACCAAAATGATGAAGGTTTGCTTGCTTGTAATTGACGAAGCTCACTGTATTTCGCAATGGGGTTATGATTTTCGTCCGCCTTATCTGAAAATTCCCGAATTTAGAAAATTTACGGGTAATGCTCCTACGATTGCACTTACGGCAACTGCCACCAAAGAAGCCCAACAAGATATTATCGACAAACTCGAACTCAAAAACGTACAGATTTTTCAGCAGAGTTTTGCACGGCCCAATATTTCGTATTCGATATTTTGTGAAGAAAGTAAGGAGAAAAAACTGTTTGATATTCTACAAAAAGTACAAGGAACTGCCATTGTGTATGTGCGTAGTCGCCGACGCACGAAAGAAATTTCGGATTGGTTGAATCGTAGCCGAATTAGTTCGGATTTTTATCATGCTGGTTTGTCAACTCCCGAAAGATTCAAGAAACAAGAAGCATGGATAAATAATCAAATTCGGGTAATTGTGGCTACCAATGCTTTCGGAATGGGTATCGACAAGCCCGATGTAAGAGTAGTGGTGCATCTTGATTTACCCGAAACCCTCGAAGCCTATTATCAAGAAGCTGGCCGTGCGGGGCGAGATGGCAAGAAAGCATACGCAGTTTTACTTTACACGAAAGGTGATTTGGAAGATATTTTTAAGCAAACCGAGCAGAAATATCCACCCATCGAAAACCTCAAAAGGGTTTATCAAGCACTCGCCAATTATAAAAACTTGGCAGTTGGCGGAGAGAATTTTGAGAGTTACGACTTTGATTTTCAAGAGTTTATCAACAATTTTGGCCTCACAGCTCACGATACGCACAACGAACTGAAAGTACTCGAAGACGAAGGTCTGATTCAGCTAAGCGATGCGTATTACAGTCCGTCGAAGATTTCCTTTAAAGTCGATAATCACGAATTATATAAGTTTCAGATAAAAACACCGAGTTACGATAAGTTTATTAAGACTCTACTCCGAATTTACGGCGGTGATTTATTTACGAGCTACGTCAGTATTTCGGAAGCTACGATTGGTAAATATTTCTTTGGCAGTGCGGGCGAAATCGAGAAAATGCTTGATTACCTCCAACAAGTGGGAATCTTGACTTACCAAAAACAAAAAAGTATTCCACAACTGACATTTCTTACGGCTCGTCAAGACGTTAAATATCTGACAATCAACGTTGTAGAAATGCAACGACGCAAGAAAAAAGCATTAGAAAAAGTAGCAGCCGTTGTGCAATTTGCCGATGAAAGTCGCCGATGTCGTCAGCAGTTTTTGCAGGAATATTTCAATGAGTTTACGAACATCACCTGCGGAATTTGCGATAATTGCTTGAAACAAAAAAAGCGAGATGAACCGATTCCGATAGAGATTTATACAAAGTATAGACAAAAAATCTTAGAGATAATTCCAGCACCTGCCAATCAAATAGTTGATTATCAGTTTTTTAATAATAAAGACTTTGTAAAGGAAGTAATTAGAAAGATGATAGAAAACGAAGAAATAAAATTTAGTGAATTGGGAATTGTGGAGCGAATCATGCGATGACCGCTTCAAGTTCGCCTTTATAAAACAAAATTTAAAACAAAAGCGAATAGGATGCGGTCATCGCATGATTCGCACCACAGAAATGAATAAAGTGACTGAATTTCAACAAAATGGTTTCATTACATTAGAAAACATTTACACAAAAGAAGAAATTAATCAAATTTTGGCCTTGATAGAGTCCGTAGAATCTGATAAACCTACTTTCAGAAAGTCTGCCGATGTATTTGCTATCCGACAATTTATTAAAGAACTTCCCGAAATAAAAGATTTGATTTTTAATGAAAAATTGAAAGCTACTATTAAAGAATTTGGAGGAAATGAGTACTTTGTGATAAAATCTATCTATTTCGATAAACCCGAGACCTCAAATTGGTTCGTTTCGTATCATCAAGATTTAACAATTTCGGTAGATAAAAAACAAGAAATCAAAAATTTTACTTCTTGGACAACTAAACATAATCAATCCGCAGTTCAACCACCTCTTGATATTCTACAAAATATCTTTACAATACGCATACATTTAGATAAAACCGATGAAAACAACGGAGCGTTGAAGGTAATTCCCGCATCACATAGAAAAGGGTTTTATCGACCGGAAAATATCAATTGGGATGAAGAAAACGAAACCGTATGTAATGTGGAACAGGGAGGTGTTATGCTAATGAAACCACTTTTACTGCATAGCTCAAGCAGAACCACTAATAATAAAAGAAGAAGGGTTGTCCATATTGAATTTTCAGATATTGATTTACCCGAAAACCTTAATTGGGCTGAGAAAGAATTAGTAGAATTAGGGTAGTTTTTTACAAAATATAACAAACTCAATATTTAAAAGCGAATAGGATGCGGTCATCGCATGATTCGCACCACAGAAATGACAAATTTTACGCACATAGATGCCGCTGGCAACCCTTCGATGGTTGATGTAGGCGAAAAAGCCATTACTCGACGCACCGCAAAAGCTCGGAGCATCGTAATTTTAGATGATGCTATTTTGGAGAGACTAACTAACGAAGAAATCCATACTAAAAAAGGGCCTGTTTTTCAGACCGCTATCATTGCAGGCGTAATGGCCGCCAAAAAAACTGGAGATTTGATTCCGCTCTGCCACCCGCTCGGACTTGAAAATTGCCAAATCAACATTTTTTTGAATGATAAACGAGAAGTTATCGTCGAATGTACGGCTTCGCTCACTGGCAAAACTGGCATCGAAATGGAAGCTTTAACTGGTGCAAGTGTAGCGGCATTGACAATTTATGATATGTGTAAGGCTTTTTCGCACAATATTGTAATCAAAGAAACCCGTTTGATTGAAAAAACTGGTGGTAAAAAAGACTTTAAATTAGAAGAAAATTGAATGCTCTTATCCTAATCGGTGGCAAAAGCTCTCGGATGGGAACTGATAAAAGTTTACTCAATTATCACGGTAAACCTCAACGAGAATATCTGTTCGATTTAGCTAAAAAATACTGCTCAGAAGTCTATTTTTCGTGCCGAGCCGAACAACAATTTTCCGAGCAAAGCATTATTGATACTTACACACTCGGACCGATGGGAGGAATCTTATCGGCCTTTGATTTCAACCCAAATAGTGCTTGGTTGGTCGTTGCCTGCGATATGCCTTTGATTGATGAAAACAGCTTTCAGACTTTAATAAATCACCGAATTAAAGAGAAAGTAGCAACGGCATTTCTGAATCCAGAAACCAATGCCCCCGACCCATTTTTTACGATTTACGAGCCTCAAGCATTTCAACTTCTGACAAAATACGTTGAAGAAGGAAACAAAAGCCCTAAGGTTTTTCTACAAAATAATGCTACCGAAGTTATTAGGATGAGTAGTCTTGATTTCCTGAAAAATGTAAATACCAAGGAAGAGTTTGAGCGAATAAAATTTAAGGCGTAGCCGAAACCCATACTTCTCCATCTTCAAAAATCTCTTTTTTCCAAATCGGTACGGTTTCTTTGAGCGTGTCAATGGCATACTCACACGCATCAAAAGCCGCTCCACGGTGTGCCGCCGAAGCTGCAATTACGACAGGGACTTCGCCAATTTCGAGGCTTCCAACTCGATGATAAATAGCTATTTTTTTCAACGAAAACTTTTCAACGGCTTGCTCGGCAATTTTTTTCATCTCCGAAACTGCCATTGGCTCATAAGCTTCAAAATCAAGTCTCAGTACACGCTTTCCTTTGGTTTGATTTCTGACCGTTCCGACAAATGTTACGATTCCACCCGAGTCATCAGTTTTTACAAAATCCAAACAGGCTTGTTCGTTGAGGGTTTTATCAGATAATATGATTTCGATTGGCTGATTCATCAAAATAGAAGTAAATTTTAGTTTTTAATTTTCCTCATCAACTGACAAGTTAGAAACTTATCCTACCATTACAGGCTGGCGGCTAACTCTTCTCGACGATTTTTGTATAGTTCAGTAGCTTTATCAAGCAAAACATTCATGGCCAATGGCATTTGGGTTGACAAAATTCCACCATAAATGGCACTATCAACTTCTCTGAGGGCTTCTTCCAAACGTTCGCTGGGTAGCCTCGAAATAATCTCCTTCGTTGTGTAGGAAGTATAAGGGCGTTTTTCGAGCCATTCTAAATGCTTTTTCCATAAAACCAATGCTTTACCGATGGTCACATCATCTAAAGTTGAACGTGTAAATTTTTTATAATTGGTCTGAAAATCCTTATGCCGACGACCAAACAAAAACAAAGTATATTGTTTGCGAATAAAACGACCAAAAAACGCATAAATGATAAGTGCAATGCCCAAAAGTCCCAAAATATAGGTTAGAATCTTCGGGTAATTTACTTGCTGAGATAGCGGTAAAAGTTTAGTATCGGTCTTTAACTGTAGAGAATCGACACTGGTTTTTATCATTTCTTTCAAAAAAACAGAATCGGCCAACGAGTAAACCGCCGTGCAGTCACGTTTTGAGAGTAGATAAATCGGAAGCTCCAGTTTTTGGGTTTTCCTTATATCGAAAGTCACGAGCGTATAAACCACGCTATCAGTACTGACCCCATTGGTGGTTGATGTCGGAAAAATATTTCGGCGGATTATCTCAAACGGATAAAAATTATAAGTTGTGTCAGGAAAAAAAACCTCCGCCGACGGGCTATGATGATAGCTGAGTGTATAGTCAATCGGGCGGCCGAGTTCGATGCTATCGGTTTGAAACCTGCCGATAGGCTTTTGAGCATAGCTATTTTCTATAACCAACAAACAACTGATTATCAGTAAGATACTATTTACAGACTTCAGTATTTGTATAATTCTGATTGGCATTTTTATCTTTTTAAACCTTTTTCTTCTTCTCTACTGCTTATTTTCTTACTCTGAATAACTGAATCAGTTTCGGCACATAGTCTTCTCTCGAATCAATAGCCACATAATTGGCATTGTGCTGCTTACACAAAGTTTCTAAACGTTTCTGATTATCTTCAAAAACCTCCCGCATTTCACGTTTAAACGATGGGGAAGAAGTATTTAACCAAACTGTTTTTTTGCTTTCTTTATCCAGTACAGGAATAATTCCGAGACTTGGCAACTTTATCTCTCGTTGGTCATATACATGCACCACCACCAAATCGTGTTTACGAGCCAAAGCCTTGAGGTTATGCTCATAATCGTTATCCAAAAAGTCAGAAATCATAATCACAACGCTCTTGCGGCGAAGCATATTCAAGGCAAAACCAATGGCCGATGGAATATCGGTTTTCTGCGAAACAGGCTTCATCTTAAAGAGTGTCAAGATGAGTTCGTAGCCGTGTTTCATGCCGTTTGTGGGCTTGAAATACAATTCTTTTTGGTCAGAAAAACAATAAAGCCCCACATGACCAGCCTCTTTTATGGCCGAAAGTGCCAAAACTCCACAGATTTCTTTGGCGGTATCTATTTTTAAACGTCCGCTGTTTCCTACTTCCTGCGAACTACTCACATCGAGCATAAAAAACACGGTTTGCTCTTTTTCCTCTTTAAAAATCTTTACGTAAGCCCCGTCGCCTTTGGCAGTCGTAATCCAATCAATCGTCCGAACGTCATCGCCGTATTGGTAGGTACGCAAATCGCTAAACTCCAAGCCAGAGCCTTTAAAAACCGAACGGAAGTTTCCGTGCATGTGACCATTCACGGCTTTTCGGATTTTAATCTCGTACTTATTAAGTTTTGAAATAATACTTTCTACCATTTTTTAATGGATAATTGTCAATTAAAAATTGATAATTGTTTTTTACCGAGCGTCGGTCGCCACGGAGTGTCCAGAGTTTAAAAATCACAGAGTTTCACAGAGCTTTTCTATTTTTCCTTTGTGTAACTCCGTGTTGTACTTTGTGTACCTCTGTGGTAAAATACTATCAATTAAATAGTTCTTTATACTTAATGAATTCTAACATTATAATTTCTGTTAATTCATCAGATTGAATCAATTAAGAAAATTTAACGCATGGATTTTGTTAGATTTTTCCGTAATTTGTTGTTTAAAGTCAATAAACAGTTCTTTTGAGCTATTTTTAGAAACGAAGATAAAGTGAAAATGCTGACAAAAAAAATATTCTTGGTTTTAGGTATAATTTTGACATTATTGGCTTGTGATAATGCCCCCAGCCGACCAAAAGATGCGATTGACGAGGCTACAATGGCAAAAATTTTGGCCGAAATCCATCTGACCGAAGCCCAAGTAAGCCGATTGTCTTTCAAAGATTATGACTCTACGAAAATTGCTTACAAATATCTGGAACAGCAAATAATGACAAAATATAAAACCGATACGGCACGTTATAGGGCAAGTTATAATTATTACGTAACAAACCCCGAACAAATGACCAAGCTGTATGATAATGTGCTAAAAAATTTGGAGGAATTGAAGAAAAAGAAAAAAATGGCATATTGATTGTTTTGTTAGTAAGTATCAATGTGCAATCCTAAACCCGACTATATACTTTGAAAGAAAATCTTGTAATTATACCGACTTATAATGAAATCGAAAACATAGAAGCGATTATCAGGAAAGTCATGAGTTTGAGCGAAGCCTTCGATGTTTTGATTTTGGACGATGGCTCGCCCGATGGTACTGGAAAAAAAGTAAAAGAACTACAAAACGAGTTTACACAAAATCTACACCTCATCGAAAGAAGTGGAAAACTCGGCTTAGGCACAGCATATATTTACGGTTTTAAGTGGGCTTTAGAAAAAGGTTATCAGTTTATTTATGAAATGGATGCCGATTTCTCGCACAACCCCGAAGATTTGGTGCGTTTGTATAAAGCCGCCAAAATTGATGGCTATGATGTGGCCATTGGTTCTCGCTATATCAAAGGAGTAAATGTAGTGAATTGGCCGATGGGCCGAGTGTTGATGTCGTATTTTGCGGGCGTATATGTACGAATGATTACGGGTATGAAAATCATGGACCCAACGGGTGGTTTTATTTGCTATCGCCGAGAAGTTTTGAAGACAATTCCGCTCGATAAAATTACATTTATTGGCTATGCGTTTCAGATTGAGATGAAATTCAACGCTTTTTTGTATAAATTTAATATTACAGAAGTACCAATTATTTTCACCGACCGCACAAAAGGCGTATCGAAAATGTCAACCAAGATTTTTCGAGAAGCTATTTTTGGCGTAATTATGATGAAGATTTGGAGTTGGTTTAAAAGTTTTAAACGATAGTCATTACTACATTTTGAATTTAAGATGTTGGTATCATTATCATTCCGAAGGAATCTGTTAGCTGCAAACAGATTTCGACGATTTTATCATACCTCGTACGGATGCTTTCAGCATGACAATAACGATAAAAATAATTATTTTGAATAAAAAATCCCTCGCAAAATTAAATCTTGCGAGGGATTTCTATTAAAACATTTTATACTAAAACCGTTGACTCGTGGACTATCGACCGTGGTCTAATCCTAATTCTTCAATGCCATTCCTTTTTGTTGAATTACATCGTTCATGATATTAAGTGTTTCGCCCAAATAAACGTCTTTTTTCAAGTATTTTACCCAAAAATCGTTTCTATCTTTTTTCAACGAATCAGAATTGATTGCTTCTAAATCGCTTGATAAATTAGCTACTGACAAATCATCTTTCAATTGAGTCAAGTTTCTAACCTTAGTCGAAATATCTCTCACTTCTTTTTGTTGAGCTTTATACTTTTGGATTTCCAAAGAACGAGCCGTTTTACGATTATCAGCTAAAATATTTGTATTGTCTTTTATTTGCTTAAATACATCATTAGTAGATAAACGTTCTTGATTTTTTTGTTGTAAAACCGCTAAATCAGGTGCGTAAGTCCAAGTTTGGTAAGAAGCCTTCGGCATTTCGTCCCACACGAGGGCGTTTGGACTATCTTTTTCACGTACTTTATAGGCTTCGTATAAACCTGGCAAAACGATGTCAGATTCTACGCCTTTTAGCTGAGTTGCACCACCATCTACTCTATAATATTTTTGTAGAGTAAGATGCACCGCACCTAAATCACCCGCTCCACTTCCTGTGCCATTTCCACCAACTGGGAATGCACGTTGTACTGTTCCTTTACCAAAAGTAGAACTCGAACCAACCACAACGCCACGCTTATAATCTTGAATAGCGGATGCGAAAATCTCAGAAGCCGACGCACTGCGTTCGTTGACCATCACTACCAATGGGCCATCGTAAAGCACCGAAGGGTCATTATCGCCCATCTGCGAAGGACGACCAGCACGGTCACGGATTTGCACAACTGGACCAGTTTTGATGAATAAACCCACCATATTTACCACTTCTTGCAAGCTGCCACCGCCATTGTCTCTAATATCCAAAATGATTCCTTCTACACCTTCAGCTTTCAGACGAGCCACTTCTTTGGCTACATCTTGTGAGCAACGAGCCGCTTGTGGGCGTTGAAAATCAGCATAAAATGCAGGTAAATCAATCAAACCAATTTTGTGTTTGCCGCTGTTGATGATTACGCTACGAGCAAAAGTTTCATCCAATTTCAATTCTGCACGAATCATCGACACAGTTTTCAATGTACCGTCAGGTTTTTGAACCGTGATTTTTACCTCTGAGCCTTCGGCACCTCTGATGAGTTTTACGGCATCGTCAGTTGTGTAACCTGTAATATCTTCGGCTTCGCCAGTTGCTTGGGCTACTTTTACAATAAAATCATTGGCCTGAATCTCGCCCGACTTCCACGCAGGGCCACCAGTTGTTACACTTTTGATTTTAATTTTATCATCTTCTTGCTGCAATAATGCCCCGATTCCAAAGAAACGACCACTCAAACGCTCATCAAACGAGCGTTTTTCTACTGGTGGAAAGAAATCGGTGTGTGGGTCCATTTCATTAGTGATTGTATTGACCAACATCGCAAAGCGTTGATTTTCATCGAATTTATTACGTAAACGGTCAAAATATTTGTCCATTGCTTTTTTCACTTTCGCACGGGCTTCTTTCTCCAACTCTTGGTCAGACTTTACTACAAAATCTTTCTTGTCTTTGTTTTTTTCTTGCGTTTCTTGGGCATCAAGGTAGCGGTCGAGCGTTTGCCATTTCAGATATTTTCTCCAACGCTCTTTTCTTTCTGAGTCATTTGAGGCAAAATCTACTTTATCGGCATCTAATTCCAAAACATCATCTTTCGTAAACTCAAATGGTTTTTCGATGTATTGCTTATACATTTCTTCAGCCTCAACGATTCTGTTTTTGTAGATTTCATCAGCCGCCGCAAAAAATGCCAATGGCGAACCATGAATTTCATCATCAATAGTAGTTTCAAACTTGCGAAGTTTAGCTACGTCTTTTTCAAGCAAAATACGTTTACTTGGGTCGAGGCGTTTCAAAAACTCGTTAAAGATTTCTTTCGAGAAATTATCATCAATTTTTTTCGGACTATAGTGTCCTTGTTCGAGCATTGCTCCAACGTATCGCAGAATCGTTTCGTTTTTACTTGGAGGGTCGTCATTGAGGGGAGTTGCCGATATAAAAATCGTCAACAAACTTATGCTCAAAAATGCCTTAGCAAACAAACTTGGCTTTTTCATATTACAAACAGGTGTTTTTAAAATGGATAATCGGCAATGATAATGCTCAAAATGGCATTGAATTGCTGCTACTAAATTAGCAAAAATCAATCCAGTCTATAACGATTATAGGCTAAATAAATTTGCTGAAAATATAAAAAATATGATAAACGGAGAATTTTAGTGTTTAGACGAGGATAAGTGAAACTGTTGTATGGTGCGTAGCACCAAAATATTTGTAGAAAATATGTTTGTAGCAGACTATTAAGCACCAAAAATGTAAGTCATGGCTAAAAGTCTTTGCTCTTCTTTATGACCTAACCCCAGACTTAAGTCTGGGGTTAAAGAAATTAAAACGCCTTAAATGGCTTCAGCCTTGACCTTTTTTTCAAGTATCTTGGGTAAATGTTGTAATACCTTCAATGTCTGAGATAATTAGGAAAAAGAAAAAATTAAACCAATTCACCCGTTTCTTTCAAGAAATCAAAGATTAGTCTATCTACTTCCGAAACCTCATTACGGTCGGAGTAAGAAAGCCATTTCATTTCTTCAATCTCATTACAGGGTTCTAAATTTCCTTCATATTCTGCCGTGTAACAAGTCATTTTTACGATTACTCCAACTTTGTGGCTATCAGCTTGGGCTTTGAAAGTGCCGAAATAATTGATTGTTGCCGAAATTATCGAAACATTCAACTCTTCTCGAATCTCTCTGATGAGCGTTTCTTCGTCGGTTTCGTTATCTTCTCTTTTTCCACCAGGAATATAAAACTTCGTTTTGCCTTTCGACCTCGTGCTTAGGATTTTCCCTTTTTCTACTCGAATATAGGCGATTTTATCAATTTCTGGCAGATGTGTCATTTCATACTTCGTTTGAAAAACTCCCAAGCTTCCAAATGTACGTCAATATCATTAGGGTAATCGTGCTTACCATTGATAACTTTCAGTAGTGTTACTTCTGGTTTTCTTTTCTTTTTGAAAGTATATTTTTCTATTGTTTTACCATCTTTTGGGTCGGTATCGGGTAAATTTTGCATTTGCGGCTTGCCTTTATAGCCCGCCAACGACGACCAGTAGGCAAAGGTTCGGTCAGTTGAGCGAACCAACCCTAAGCTAATATTATTCGTAATTACCTCGCCACCCTCATACGGATTTGTTTTATCAGCCGTACCATTGACAATCATCACGGGCATGGCTCTGCGTTTTTCTTCGCAATCAATGTTGTTGGTGTCGGGTAAGTTGGCAATCAGGGCCGTGATGGCTCTGAAGCTCTCTGGCATTGTCAAGGCTAATTTATAAGCCATGTGTCCCCCACCCGAAGTGCCAACTGCAAAAACTTGTTTTTCGTTTATTTGGTAACGCTCTTTGAAGTAATCAATCATCGACCCAAAGAACGCATTTTCATTAATATTCTCTAAGTTAGCAGCCGAATTGGCTGTTTTTCGGCATTCGTTCCAATACTTTTTATAGCCATCAGGATAAACCAGTAAAATATTTTCGGTTGGAGCAATTCCCTCCAACGACTTAGCCCTTGCCCGCATTTGCGTACCATTTCCACCCGAACCATGCAACACAAACACCAATGAAGCATTAGATTTAGCTGATTTCAAGAAATGAAAACTTCTATGATGGCCCTCGATTAAAAGAGAATCATCTACAATTTGAGCCTGTGCGATGAACGAGCCTATAAAAAGAAGTAAGGCAAAAAGGTATTTTTGTTGCATTATTATTACAATTTAACTTTTCAATATTTTTTTTTCGCAGATTTCGCTGAAAACCGCTGAAATGATACGTCCTATTCTGCGAATGTCTGCGATTTCAGCGGGCAATTAGATAATCTCTACCCCTTGTTTCTGAAAATCTTTTAGTGCTGGGTCGGTTGGCTTTAGATTCGTAATCATCAAATCTAATTGCTGAAAATTGCAAACTCTGTGTGCTTCTTGCACATTTATTTTCTCTTCGATGATACAACAAACCGTTTTTTTGGCGGCTTGCATCATTTTTTGCTTGATTAATGACTCCTCATAATGACGAATACTAAGCCCTTTTTCGTGATGAACCCCATTAACACCCATAAAATAGTAATCGGCATTGATGTGTTCGAGTTGGCGAGAAACTTCACTTCCGAGCGTAATCTGATAACGTTTGAAGTAAGTTCCGCCCAACAAAATTACGTCAATTCGTGGGTGTTCATTGAGTGCCATTGCTAACGGAGCACTATTCGTTACGATGGTGAGTTCGAGTGTTTTTGCCAACTGCTCGGCCATAAAAAAATTAGTTGTTCCACCATCCATGATGATAGTTTGGCGGTTTTCAATGAATTTTTGGGCTTTTTTCGATAAAATCCCCAATTCTTCGCTGCTTGCTCCGTTCTTTTTTGTACCCAATACCGACAGGTAAGAGTTAGCTACCGCACCTCCGTGTACTTTCTTCAAAAAGCCTTTATCTTCCAATTCGATGATGTCTCGGCGGATACTATCGTACGAAACATCTAAGAATTTTCCCAGTTCTACGAAGTTAATTTTCTTATCAGTATTGAGTTTTTCGAGTATTAAACGTTGTCTTTCTTCCTTTAGCATGATTCATTGCAAATATTTGTACAAATATTGCAAAAAAATGCAATCATTTCTTGACAATATCAAAAAACTTTGCATATCTTTGCAATGTTCTTTTAGAATTAGTAACCTATGATGAAATATAAGTGCCTCTGAGGGGGTTGTTGGCTAAGCCCCGACAACCTACAAAGAGAAAATCAAAGATTATATTAAAGCAAGTACTTACCTATTATATAAAACATTAAAATCACTTACCTAAAAAATATATTGTCGTAGTTTTGTTTCATAATTTAAGTCAGAACACTTGTTTGAAGCTTAATTGAGTTTAAAATGGATAGGGTGGTCGGTTGTCTAACTGACCATTTTTTTTTGAATATGCCCCAACGCCTCTATTCACTCTCCTTAAACAGTTTATTATCAAACCATTATGTGGCATCAAAAGTCTTCTTAGTTTTCACGAACCAAACCTACGGTTTTGGATTTTACTTAAAATTCTTATCTTCGTTTCAAAACTAATGAAAATCTTCTGTTAAATGAATCAAAATATACAAAAGGAAGAACCAAATAAGCTTCTTAAATTGCTCGGTGTGGGTTTTGGAATTGCCGTAACCGTCGGTGGAACAATCGGTACTGGTATTTTGCGTAAACCTGGCCCTATTGCAGCTAATCTCGGCGACCCATCACTCATTATGTTGGTTTGGGTCTTGGTGAGTTTGTATGCTTTCTTAGGCGTACTTTGTACGATTGAGTTGGGCGTTTCGGTTCCTCGTGCGGGTGCGTGGTATGTGTACGCTCGTCGAGCCTTTGGCGATTACGTCGGGTTCGTAACTGGCATTACGAGTTGGCTTGGCACGGTGGCGGCATTAGGTTTTGGAGCCTATACCATGAGCGAATACATCGCTCTCATTTGGCCTGATACCGAACCAATTATTCGCTGGATGGCCATTAGTATCTTAATAGTGTTGATGGCTTTTCACTGGCTTGGCACAAAGTCAGCGGGAAAATCGCAAGAAATTATGTCTTTCTTGAAAGCCATCGGGCTATTTGCTTTTGTTTTTATGTGTTTTATTTATGGTGGAGATGTAAAAACACAAGATTTGGTAGCAACAACCCAACGTGTAGCACAGCCAGCTTTACTTACTGGTTTAATCATAGCCTTACAACAAGTTTTTTACACATTCGATGGCTGGCATACAGCCGCCTACTTTACCGAAGAAAACACCGACCCAGCTAAAAACCTACCCAAATCAATGATTAGTGGTGTTTTGGTCGTAATTTCTATCTATTTACTGGTCAATTTGGCTATTCTCTACATCATGCCGATTGAGGTTCTGGCTACTTCAAAACTGGCCGCTGCCGATGCAATCCGATTGATTTTTGGAGAAAAATCGGGAAAAATCGTTACGTTTTTCTTGATGGTTTCGATTCTCGGAATGCTTAACGCCCAAATCATGTTTGCTCCGAGAGTTATCTATTCGATGAGCAAAGATGGACTTTTCTTTAAGTTGGCTCAAAAAGTAAACAGTGGCGGAACGCCAGCCGTAGCAATGCCGCTAACAGGCATTTGCTCTATATTGTTGATAATCAGTGGCAAAGACACTTGTGAACGCCTTTCTGACATTGCAGTTTTCTTTTTCGTGATGACTTATGCCGCTGGTTTTGCTTCTGTAATTATGCTTCGTAGAAAAGAACCAAATCTGCCTCGACCATATAAAGTCATTGGCTACCCT
Organism: Emticicia aquatilis; assembly: GCF_014644295.1. GTDB lineage: Bacteria > Bacteroidota > Bacteroidia > Cytophagales > Spirosomataceae > Emticicia > Emticicia aquatilis. The sequence continues at coordinate 143,474 of NZ_BMKK01000013.1, read as the reverse complement.
TACATTCCTTTTGTATTGATTATTATCTCAATTATGTTCCTTGTAGGAGCTGTCTATCAAGATATTAACAGCAGTATGTATGCCCTTATTTTCTTGGTTTTGAGTTATCCGTTGTTTTTAATGACAAAAAAAATTAATCTCTAAAATAACAGTTTTAAAGTCAAAATGACCGATTTTTGACACGAATTAGAAAATAATTAACGCATTTTTTTAATTCCTTAGTAAATCTTTAATATTTGTAAAAACTTTAACCTATGACACGAAAATATGCACTTTTAGCAGTTGGCGAGTTGCTGGCTGACTTTATTGGAATGGAAATTACGGAGGATATTTCGACAGCCGAAAGATTCCAACGCTTTCAGGGCGGAAGCCCCTCAAATTTAGCAGCCAATATGGCTCGTTTGGGCAATCATACTGCTATTGTTTCGTGCGTAGGTGATGATAATTTAGGAAAATATTTAGTAGAAAAAGTTCGAGAAACTGGTGTTGATGTCAGTCACGTTGGTGTAGATAAACAAGAGCCGTCGAGCATTGTGGTTGTGGCTCGCTCGAAAAGCACACCCGATTTTATTGCTTATCGAACCGCCGACCGCATGATTCGACCAAAGCATATTTCGGATGAATTACTGAGCCAAAGTGCCATTTTTCATACAACATGCTTTGCTTTGAGTCAAAATCCCGCTCAGAAAACCATTGTTGAGGCTGCTGAACGTGCAGCACAACTGGGTTGCCAGCTGAGTATTGATTTAAACTATGCCCCAACGATTTGGCCTGACCGAGAAGAAGCCATACAAATAATTGAGGCATATATCAAACACGGAGCATTGGCCAAAATGAGTGAAGACGATGCCGAGCGTCTGTACGGCCGAGTTATCGAACCAGAAGAAGCCATTGCCGATTTACACCGCATGGGAGCATCGGTAGTGTGTTTTACGATGGGAGGACGAGGCAGCATTATTTCGTATGGAAATGGCAACAAAAAGTTTGAAATGGCAGCTCGAAAAATTGAGGTTGTAGATGCCACTGGTGCAGGAGATTCATACTGGTCGGGCTTTTTAACAGCATTTCTGGAAGGAAAAGATATAGAAACGTGTGCAAAAGCAGGTGTAAACATTGCAGTTTTGAAACTCACAACAATGGGACCGCTACCAGCGAAGGTAAGTAGAGCGATTTTATACGAATAATTTTATAGTTATACAGTTGTTTGATTAACAGCCAGTTAAGATGTAAATATTACTCCTAAAGCTGTGCATTTTTAGAAATCCAAAGAAAGAATGAAGCATTTTATCTCTTTGCACGATGTTGATAACGTGCAAGAATTAGTACAAGAAGGTATCAGACAAAAAGCAAATCGTTTCGCTGACCAAGCACTCGGAAAAAACAAAACCATTGGTTTACTTTTTTTCAATCAAAGTCTTCGTACACGTCTAAGCACACAAAAAGCCGCTGAAAATCTGGGAATGAATGTCTTGATGATGAATGTTGGGCAAGATAGTTGGCAACTCGAAATGGAAGATGGCGTAATCATGAACGGCGATAAAGCCGAACACGTAAAAGAAGCTGCAGCCGTGATTGGAAGCTACTGCGATATTATTGCTGTACGTGCATTTGCAGGTTTGAAAGACCGTGACGCTGATTATAAAGAGATAGTAATGGAAAAGTTTCGTCAGTATGCAGGCGTGCCAATTGTCAATTTAGAGTCGGCTACCCGCCACCCTTGCCAATCTTTGGCCGATTTGATTACCATCGAAGAATTCAAGAAAACTGCTCGCCCAAAAGTAGTACTTACTTGGTTGCCGCACTTTAAGCCATTGCCACAGGCCGTTGCCAATTCGTTTGCTGAATGGGTCAATAAAACAGACTACGAATTTGTAATCACCCACCCCGAAGGCTACGATTTAGCTCCCGAAATGGTAGGGAATGCCAAAGTAATTTACGACCAAAACGAAGCCCTCAAAGGTGCTGATTTTGTATATGGCAAAAACTGGTCATCGTACACTCACTACGGCCAAGTGCTTTCGCAAGACCCTTCTTGGATGATAACGAAAGAAAAAATGGATTTGACCAACAATGGCCTTTTTATGCACTGCTTACCAGTTCGTAGAAACCTCAAAGTGACCGACTATGTACTTGATAATCAATCTGTTGTAATTCCTCAAGCCGCTAACCGTGAATGGTCGGCTCAGGCTGTTTTGAAGACGATTTTGGCAGGAATGTAAGAGTTACGAAAGTAGATAAATGTAAGAAATACAAGAAAACTTCGTACCTTTGGGTTTTTACTAAGAAAAATAAAATTATGATTATAGAACCAAGAATGCGAGGGTTTATATGTTTGACCGCACATCCAAAAGGTTGCGAAAAGAACATCTTAAATCAAATTGAGTTTACAAAATCACAGGGGCCAATTGATGGAGCAAAGAAAGTCTTAGTTATCGGTGCTTCAACAGGTTTTGGTCTTGCTTCAAGAATTACAAGTGCATTCGGCTCAAATGCCGCTACGATAGGTGTCTTTTTTGAAAAAGCCCCTGCCCCAGGCAAAACTGCCTCACCAGGTTGGTATAATAGTGCTGCTTTTCAGGAAGAAGCCGAAAAAGCGGGTCTATATGCCAAAAGCATCAATGGTGATGCCTTTTCTACGGAAGTAAAAAATAAAACAATCGAATTAATCAAGGCCGATTTGGGCAAAGTTGATTTGGTCATATATAGTTTGGCCTCGCCAGTACGTACAAATCCAGTTACGGGCGTTTTGCACCGTTCGGTTTTGAAGCCAATCGGCAATGCTTTTACCAATAAAACAGTCGATTTCCACACAGGAAATGTTACCGATATTACGATTGCTCCTTGCACTGACGAGGACATCGAAAACACAGTAGCCGTAATGGGTGGTGAAGACTGGGAAATGTGGATTGATGCCCTTACCGAAGCCGACGCATTAGCTGATAACGCTCTTACGATTGCTTATTCGTACATCGGGCCGTCATTAACCGAAGCTGTTTACCGCAAAGGAACAATCGGTCGTGCAAAAGACCATTTGGAAGCAACCGCTTTCAAGATTTCTAATAAATTAGATAGCATCGGCGGAAAGGCTTATGTATCAGTAAATAAAGCTTTGGTGACACAAGCGAGTTCGGCCATTCCTGTAATTCCTTTATATATTTCATTATTGTACAAAAAAATGAAAGAAAAAGGCGTTCATGAAGGTTGTATCGAGCAGATAGTTCGCTTGTTTAAGGAGCGTCTTTATACTGGTGAAGCAGTTCCAACTGACGAAAAAGGCAGAATCAGAATCGATGATTTAGAAATGGCTGAAGATATTCAGGCAAAAGTTTCTGAATTGTGGGAACAAGCAACCACCGAAACCCTTCCAGCAATTGGTGATTTGAACGGTTATAAGTCAGATTTCTTAAATCTATTTGGTTTTGGCTTCGATGGTGTTGATTATCAAGCAGATGTAAACGAAGTTGTTGAAATTAAAGGATTAGTTTGAGAAATCAACAGTCTTTAGAGATACATTAAAATAACAAAAAAGGCGAAGAGAATTCTTCGCCTTTTTTGTTATGAAGTCCTACAACCAAATAATTATTGTCCAACGATGTCGGCTCTCATGCCACCCAACGCTGTCAATAATTCGATTTTTGCTTTTGACTGCACATTGTATTTAACCAATGATTTTGTCAAATCTTCTACCAAAGCATTGAAGTGAGCATCAGTGATTTTCATACCTTTATGGGCAGTTTTCATATCCATACCTGTATATTTTTCTGTACCACCAGAAGCAGCACCTACTTGATTTACGAGATTCATTTTTAATCTATTTAAACGTGCTGGGTCAGCCGCCGCTGCTGCAAAAAATGAATTGATACGAGTATCTGCCGCTACTTTACCAATAAAATCATCAATAACTAAAGTAATTCCTGCATTCATACCCAAACGAGCGTAAAGAGGAGTTGAGCCTTCAACGATGTCGCCTTTCATAGCTGCCAATGCACCTAATAATTGGCTTTTTGGTTTTGGTAAAACCTTAAACTTATCCAATGATTTTACTAAATCTTCAACCAAAGCATTAAAATCTGCTTCGCTTACGCCCATACCTTTGTGAGCAGCTTTCATGTCAAGGCCAGTATATTTTTCTGGGCCACCAGTTGCCATTCCAACTTGATTAATGAGGTTATTGCGTAACTTCATTAAACGTGCTGGGTCGGCGGCTGCATCAGCAAAAAACGCATTGATACGAGCATCACCCGCTACATTGGTAATGAATTGGTCGATTACTGCCGAAATAGCAGCATTTCCACCTAATTGTGCGTATAACGATGCACTCGGTTCAACGATGTCGGCTTTCATTGTTGCCAATGCTCCCAACAATTCATTTTTCTCTGTCATCGGAACGCTAAACTTATCAAGTGCTTTCGACAAATCTTCAACCAAAGCGTTGAAGTCAGCATCTTGAATATTCATGCCTTTGTGTGCGGTTTTCATGTCAAGGCCAGTGTACTTTTCAGGGCCACCAGTTGCTTGACCAACTTGATTTACTAAGTTATCACGCAATTTTTTCAAACGTGCTGGGTCGGCGGCTGCATCAGCAAAGAAGATATTGATGCGGGTATCGCTGGCAACGTTGGCAATGAATTGGTCAATTACTCCTGAGATGGCAGCATTTCCACCCAAACGCACATACAGAGACTTCGGAGGCTCCTCTTCTGTCTTCTTGCAAGCAGTGAAAAACAATGCCCCTGCAAGCAGTAAATAAACACTTTTTTTCATAATGAAAAATTGGTTATAGTTAAAAAAATAAAAAAATACTCACAGCTATATTGTCAATCTTGGCAAATAGATTTTCTGAAAATAAAGGCAATAAAAAGCCATTAACGCAAAAAACACATTTGCGAAAACAAACGAAAAAAGAAAGAAGTCTTGGGAAAAAGCTGAACTGCTTGAAAGAAACTATTTCAGCCTAAGATATTGAATGCCCTTAATAAAATGCTTTTTGTTTATCTTAAACAAAGGGTGCGTTTCATATTGGTAAAGAAATCAATATACTCCATCGGGACTGGGCATTTGGGACCTTCCATTGCGGCAAAATTTACCTTAGAGGCCACATAGTTTTTTTGTTGAACAACCGATTGAAGGGCTTCTTCCGAAACCTCATCGTCATAGAAAGTCACGCTTACAGTTTTGAATTGTGGATTTACCGTACAGGCCGTTACGCCTTTAGTGGCAGTAAGTTTTTGCGAAATGAGAGAGCTATCTGCCGCATCTACTTGCTTATCTAAATCAAATACAGCTAAGTGTATTGGCTTTAAATCAAGTTTTTCAGAAAGCGGTGGCTCTTCCCAATTTGCCCAAACCAACATCGAGACGAAAAATGTGAGTGCTATCACTCCCGTCACTTTGGCGAATTTGAGAAAGAATTTTTTCATTGTCGTATAAGATTATTTTGTTACCTGACATCATCTACGAGAAAACCAAAGTATTGGATTTATAATGCAAGATTAAAAAAAGTGAAGAACCTTGAAGGCAGAGGATAATCTGAACTTTGCAGAAAAACAAAAAGGTAGCAAACTTAAATTTGCTACCTTTTTTATCGGGTTTGAACGATGAACTTATTTCAAAATCTTACAAATCAGTTGAAATAGGTTGGGTTGAACAATCGCCGAAGCGAAAAAAGAGTTAGGTTGAATAGGGTGATGCAAATATAGAATATTTTCGAGAAAAAATATAAGACTGCAAAGTATTTTTAAAAAAAATTAATAATTTTTAATTTCAAGCATCGGCGATTCACAAGTTGTAGGGGGTTGTGATTCAATTTGAGAAGTAATCTTATAAAAATAACTCGTTTTGGCTTTCAATTCGGTTTTATCTTCAAAGACCGTTGTTCGGATTCCCGTAGGAGTTAAATTCTCAAAAACTCCCGACTCAGATGCTTTTCTGAAAACATAAAACTTTGCAAAATCAGCCAACTGAGCATCCCAGTTCAATAACACCGATTTTTTATCTTTTCCAGCAAGAAAACTCAGTTTAAAATTTTGTGGGCAAAGCCCCACCGATTGCGTAGTTACTGTAATTGGTACTTCGTTAGATGCACAATTATTGGTCGCCAGTCGCACAACGTAGCTATAATTGACACCAACTTCAGTATTTGTGTCTAAGAAAAATGGATTTCGAGTTGTACCAATCGTCTGAAAAGCGGCTTTACTGACCGAACGTTGAATAATATAATTTCCTGCATAATTGGCCGAATTCCCCTCTAACTGCCAAGATAAATAGACATTTGGTTTATCGACACCTTGCAATAAAGTAGCAGAAACCGCCGAACAAAAAGCATTTGTCGGCACAGTAGGTGCAAAATAACTCACAACCGTTGAAGCAACCGTATCTTTGATAGTTTTGCTTAATAAACGAAATGATACTTTTCCGCCACGAAAAGGCTCAGCTAACTCAATTGAGCGTTGGTTGGGTGTAATATCATCAGAAAGTAATTGAAAACTTCCGTTATTTTCAGAGCGTTCGATACGAAAACCCTTTACGAGTGGCTCTTGATAAGCATCGAAATACCAATTTATTTTTACTCGATTATTGGGCAAAATATCTATTGAGGTAAAAGCAGGTGGCGTAAAAGATGGAACAGTATCTTCAATAATCGTTCGCCCGCACGCCAGCATGAGGCAAATGCTTAAAAACAGGAATATCTTTATAAAGTTATGTTTCACAGTTGGTATTGATTTTGTTGTTTTGCATTTTGGTACTAATACTCAATTATTTGCCAAATTACGACTTCGTAATTTACTGATAATCAGCATTCTTAATTCTTAATTCTTAATTCTTAATTGTACATTAGTACTTATCTCGTCAAGATTTTACAAAAATCGCTAACTTTGACGAGTTTTTCTAACAAACCTCTTTCTTTCTTATTGCCTAATGATAGTTCAAAAAGACGTACAACTCAAGCCATATAATACTTTCGGAATCGAAGCAACAGCAAAATATTTTGTTGAAGTGTCGAGTATTGAGCAACTAAAAGAAATCTTACAAAACCCTGATTATCAATCAACTGAGCGTTTGATTTTGGGCGGAGGAAGCAATATGTTGCTCACGAAAGATTTTGAAGGTTTGGTTATAAAAATAGCCATCAAAGGCTTTGAAGTTGTCAAAGAAAATGAAGATAATATTTGGATAAAAGCAGGAGCGGGCGTTGTTTGGCACGATTTGGTGATGCACTGCGTCAACCAAAATTATGCAGGAATGGAAAACTTATCGCTGATTCCAGGCACGGTCGGTGCTGCTCCTATGCAAAATATTGGTGCTTATGGGGTAGAAATAAAAGAAGTCTTTGAGGAATTAGAAGCTTTGGAAATAGAAACTGGTGAAATCAGAACTTTCGATAAAGCCACTTGTAATTTCGGCTATCGAGAAAGTATTTTCAAACATGAGGCAAAAGGTAAATATATTATTTTGAACGTAACTTTTAAACTGAATAAAAAACCAACTTTCCACGTAGAATACGGAGCCATAAAAGATACTTTGGCCGAAATGGGAGTAACCGAAATGAGCATCAAAGCCATCAGCGATGCCGTGATTCATATTCGCCAAAGTAAACTACCAAACCCAGCCGAAATTGGCAATGCAGGAAGTTTTTTCAAAAACCCTGAGATTCCGAATACGCAATTTGAGGCTTTAAAAGCACAATTCCCAACGATTCCATCTTACCCCGTCAACGAAACTACCACGAAAGTTCCTGCGGGTTGGCTGATTGAGCAAGCAGGTTGGAAAGGTCAACGCTTTGGCAATGTGGGCGTACACGCCAAACAGGCTTTGGTGTTGGTCAATTACGGTGGCGGCAAAGGCGAAGAAATCAAAGATTTATCACAAAAAATACAGGCATCAGTCAAAGAAAAATTTGGTATTCAGCTTTCGGCTGAAGTTAATTTTATCTGAAATTAAAAATATTTTTCGTTTATAAAAATCTGATAATCAAGTATTTAAAAATTATTCTTAGCTTGATTATCAGATTTTTTATTTTTCTCTGCAACCCTCTCTCCTATTTTCTGCATCTTCATTACGAAAAGCAAATTTTCAAAAACTACTGCAGCAGTTTTTCAAACATAGCTCGATGAGCGAGAGAAAATAGACAAATATTTCTATCGCCATCCGACACAAAATAATCATTCACATTCTGAATGCGGGTTGCCGCAAAAACTAAAATTATGAAAACGCTTGTAAAAACAATCGCTGCTTTAGCCATAGCTATCACTGTAAATTCGGGTGCATTTGCCCAAGACGATGAAAACGATTCGAGAGAATACAAACAATCATCGCATTATTCACCAAAGAAACACAACATGTTTTCTCGCAAAGACTTTGGATTGTACGTTGGTCTAAACACCTACGAAACAAAAAACTTGCCTGAGCTTGATAATGTGCGTTCGAGATACGTAGCCTTAAACTGGAAGAAAAACCACCGCCTCATTACGGGCAATCATGTAGATGTCGCTCTCGGAACAGGCTTCGAGTTTGCTTGGAACAATTATATGATGAAAGAGAACATTCGCTTGGTAAATACCGCCAACGGTGCAGGTTTTGTAGATGTAAAAGAAAATCTTGATAAATCGAAATTTGTGATGTCGAGTTTCAATATTCCAATGATGTTGCAGTTTGGCTTTAAAGAAAGTAAATGGAGTCTTGGAGTTGGTGCTTATGGTGGTGCGAGAATCGGCAGCTACGTAAAAACCAAAGAAGAAACAGGAGCAAAAGAACACTTCAAAAGTGCATATAACCTCAATAAATTCCATTATGGATTTGCCGCCGAATTAGGTCGTGAAGGTTTTGCCATCTTTGCCCGCTACGAAGCTACCCCACTTTTCAAAGACAATAACCCTATCAATGGCAATGCCATTTCATTCGGGATTCGTTTGTAAAACCACTTGACTTAACGCTGGCATGGTTTTGAACCATGCCAGCGTTTTTTGTTTAAAGTGACAAAGTGTGGCACATTTGGTATTCAACGTCTCTACAAAATATCAAAATCAAAAGCCTGAATATCAGGTGCGACAAAAGTCAATCGAGCTTCACGAGAAAGTAGTTTTTCCCGAGTGTAGAAAGTAAAGGCAGCGTTTCGGTCGCAATACTTACTTTTTAAGAAAGCATTACAGACTTGCTCAAAATTCCGATTATGAGTCGAATTTCTTTGCCAAAATTCATTCAAAAGCCACACCCAAAATACCGTAATTGATTCATGGTAGCCACTCGAATCGGTATTTTGTCCGCCACTTGCTTCGTTATAGGTTTTAATATTTTCTCTCATTTTCACGAGAGCATCATCGTAATCAAAATTGGCTACGTGCCATAGACCAGCAATCAAATGAGCTTCGTGAGTCCATTCTTTGGCAGGAAGAGTTTTCGCTCGAAAACCTTCAATAATATGGTCGAATTCGATTTGTTTGGAAGGCATGTAGTAATCCATAAATCAAAATTTTCTTTGGATAATCTCACGAAATAATAAAAAATCAAGATTATTTCAAAATAATATTTTGACCAAATGGCAAGAACATTATTTCTGTTTGTATGTTAATTATAATTGTAAGCCGATTTTCTATCTTTGTCAAAAACTAAACCCTTAAAAACTATGCACATTTTCGACCATACCTTATTAAAAGTTATTCAGGTGCTTATCTCGCTTTTTGCGGGCGTACTTTTCCTACAATCGGGCTTCGATAAAGTCTTCGATTTTAAAGGTAATAAAGGATACATTCAGAGTGTTTTTGCCAAAACGTTTTTCAATTCTTTTTCGGGAATTTTATTCGTAATCATTACAATATTGGAAGTTTTGGCAGGATTGGCTTCTTTTTTCGGAGCAATTTTCTATTTCATCGAAGGACAAAAAGACTTTGCGATTCTCGGCTTAGAGCTATCGCTTCTTTCTATTTTGTGTTTGTTTACTGGTCAACGCATCGCCAAAGATTACGCTGGAGCAGCTTCATTGGTAGGCTATTTTTTACTGATAGCTTTTGGATTATTTACCTTTGCTTTGGTCGGATAAAAACGTTTCCTTCGGCTCCGCTCAGGCAACGTTTTTTTCGGTGGCTGAGCGGAGTCGAAGCCACCGAAAAATATTAAAACCAATCACTTTGCATTTCAATCGTCACGCTATCAGTACTTTGTAAGCGTTTTACGAGCGAATCTACTTTTACTAATTCATATTCATAAAAATACCTCATCGTAGCTAATTTTCCTTGATAGAAATTTTGGTCAGCTTCGTGGGCATCATTTAGTTTTTCTTTCGCCACCATACCTTGATTGAGCCATTGCCAAGCAATCGTGATGATGCCAAACATTTCGAGATAAAGCGTGGCATCGGCCAAAAACTTCTCGGTTTCTCCTTTTCCTGCCAAACCGAGCAAATAGCCAGTGGCTTGCTGGGCTTTGCCCAATGTTTTTTGCAAATTTTCTACAAAAGGCTGCAAATCTTCATTTTCAGAAGCTTTTGCCATTGTTTTGCTTACTTCTTCAAAGAAAATCTGAGCGGCTTTTCCATTATGAATCGTGATTTTTCGACCCAATAAATCAAGTCCATGAATGCCCGTTGTGCCTTCATGAATTGGGTGAATACGAGCCTCACGATAATATTGCTCGACCGTAAAATCAGTTGTATAGCCAGCACCACCCAAAACCTGCACAGCCGCACTTGTCGAAAGACAACACATTTCAGAAGGATACGATTTGGCAATTGGCGTAAGCAAATCGAGCAATAAACTCGCTCGTTCTTTAGTTTCACCTTCTTCTACATGAATCAAATCTGATAATTTGCTGCAATATAGAAGTAAAGCCAACGAACCCTCAACGACTGATTTCTGAAACAACAGCATTCGTTTCACATCAGCATGATTGATAATAGTGGTCTGTGGCATTGTAGGGTCTTTCTCCGAAATCTTTCTACCTTGTGGACGCTCTTTTGCATAAGCCAACGAAGTATGATAGGCTGCCGTACCGATAGCAGTAGCGTTTAACCCCACACTGATACGTGCCTCGTTCATTAATTGAAACATATAACTCAAACCTTTATGCGGTTCGCCAACCAAATAGCCCAAAGCACCGTCATTCGAGCCGATACTCAAATGAGCAATCGGAGCTCCTTTGTAGCCCATCTTATGGAATATTCCAGCCGTAATTACATCATTATCAATCAATTCTCCATTTTCTGGGCGTTTTTGTGGTACTACAAATAACGAAATTCCTTTTGCTCCAATCGGTCCGCCTTTTATTTTGGCAAGCATTAAGTGAACAATATTTTCACAAGCATCGTGGTCGCCCGCCGAAATATAAATTTTCTGTCCTTTTATCTTATATACTCCTTCTGTTTCGGTTGGTTCGGCACTCGTCGAAATATCAGAAAGCGAACTTCCTGCATCGGGTTCGGTCAAGGCCATTGTTCCCTGCCACTTACCCGAATACATATCAGGCGTGAATCTATCAATCAATTCTTGCGAACCAAAGGTGCGAATCAGATTAGCCGAACCACCACTCATAAACGAGAAGATGCTCGAAGAATAATTGGCGGCTTGAAAAATAAACCCAGCCGCATTTAAAATAGTAGTTGGCAGTTGCTGCCCACCTTCATCGTATCGAAAAGCAGCATTTACCCAGCCATCTTCCCCCATTTTCTTGATGATGGGTTTCATACCTTCGTGGATTCTGATTTTTCCATCGACTAATTGCGGCTCTTTTCTGTCCATTTCGGTCAGAAGTGGAAGCATCATTTTGGTGGCAATACCTTCGGCAGCCTCAAGTACCATATCAAACGACTCTCGGTTATGGTCTTGAAAATATTCATACTTGGTAAGTGATTCACTATCAAGTACTTCAAATAATTGAAATTGTAAATCTCGTTTTGAGTAAAACATGACCCCCAGCCCCTAAAGGGGAGTTAAAGATTAAAATATTAGACTATAAATAATGTTTTTTTACGTTTAAAAAAAGCATTTTAGCTCCCTTCAGGGCGGGGGGTATCCCCACTCCCAACACACTTCCAGCAAAGACATCTCTCGGAAAATGCTGAAAAAGGTACATTCGAGAGTAGCCCACGAGCATAGCTATCAACAAAGCAACGATTGCGGGAGATTTTTTTTTCTGCACAAACAAACACACACACGCAAATCCAAACGCTGTCATGGTATGCCCTGACGGAAAACTCTGCCAATGGTGCATCGTTACACCATCAACCAAATGAATGGCTTGGCCTGAATGTTGATAAACTTCAATCGGTCGTGGATAATTAAAGATGTTTTTCAACGAAACCGACACCAAAACTTTTGATAGCCAACTAATTAGCAGTACTTTTATGGCATAGCTTCTATCGTTTTCTCTTACATAGTTATCGTAAGCTAACGCACACAAAAATGAAAACCAAATTGTATCCTCGCCAAGTAGTGTTACGTAGCGAAAAAAACTATCTGACAGTGAGTTGTGATGTCGGTTTATCCAAAACATTATTTCGGTTGGTGTAAAAAGTAGCTGCAAAACAGCCCCAAAAATCACCCAAACGAAGAAAATAATGAAAAATAAACGATTATTAGTAAGTATTTTAAGCATTTTCTCTAAGAAACTTTCTTAATTCCAAAATTAGCCGTAAATTTGCAACCTTTCTGTGAAAACGTGAGCAAGATACTATCAAAATACGACATTAACATTCAAGGACTCGAAGAAAAGGTTCATACGTTTGAATTCGAGGGCGATGATACGTTTTTTGGGGCTTTCGAGCAGAGTTTTATTACGAAGGGAAATTTTAAAGCCATCGTAAGACTCAACAAGAATTCCGCCTTGATTCAGTTGGACTTCGATATTAGGGCAAACGTCGAATTGACTTGCGACCGTAGTCTCGAATTGTTTGATGAAGAAGTACAGGTTGAGGAAAGATACATTTATAAATTTGGTGACCGTTACGAAGAAATCACTGACGAAATCGAAATGATTCCTTACGGAGCCGACACCATCAATATCGCACAACACATTTATGATTTTATTGGCATTTCGCTTCCGATGAAGAAGCTACATCCAAGATTCAGAGATGAAGATATTGACGAAGATGGCTTACTGGTTTATACTTCTGAAAAAGAAGAGCAACCTACTGACGAGCCAAAAGAGCAAGAAATCGACCCAAGATGGGCTGCTCTTAGTAAATTAAGAATGAATAATTAAGCATTAAGAATTGGCTTTCGAGCTAAAAATCTTTTCCGCTGATTAATTTAGATATATAAATTTTGTAAATAGTTAATTGTTAATAGTAAAATGGCACATCCTAAGAGAAGACATTCGACAACAAGAAGAGATAAGCGTAGAACGCACGATTCTTTATCAACTAAAGCCTTATCGGTAGATGCTACTACTGGCGAAATTCACGTTCGTCACCGTGCACACGTATTCGAAGGTAACTTATTCTACAAAGGCAAATTAGTTGCTGAAGGCTACCAAAAAGCTTAATAATACTTGTGGCTGGATACTGGTTACTTACCTATTAGATTATGTGCTTGGCACGTAATAGACACCAGTAGCCGTTACCCAAAAACAAATATTTACTCAACCAAGAGATTGCTTTTATGAAAATTGCCGTAGATGTTATGGGGGGTGATTTTGCTCCCAAAGCTATCGTCGAAGGTGCTGTCATTGCCGCCAACCAATTACCCGAAGGCGTAAAGCTGGTGTTGATTGGCAAACAAAGCATAATGCTTGATATTTTACGAACGATGAAATATCCTGCTCATGCTGTTGAAATGGTTAATGCTGACGATGTTATCGAGATGGGTGAACATCCTACAAGGGCTTTTTCTCAGAAACCCAATTCCAGCATTGGAGTTGGGTTTAAACTTTTAAAGGAGAAACAAGTCGATGCTTTTTGTAGTGCCGGAAATACTGGTGCTATGATGGTAGGTTCACTCTTTACAGTTAAAACAGTTGGAAATATCCAACGCCCACCTATTGCGGGTTTCCTTCCCCTAAAAAATGGCGGATACAGCCTAATGCTTGATATTGGTGCTAACGCCGACTGCAAACCCGAAGTTTTGGCCGAATTTGCCGAACTTGGCTCGCTTTATACAAAATTCTCATTCGGAATCGAAAACCCTAAAGTTGCTCTTCTCAATATCGGAGAAGAAGAACAAAAAGGCTCAACCGTCGTACAAGCTGCCCATCAATTATTGAAAATCAACAAAAAAATCAACTTCATCGGAAACGTAGAAGGACGTGATTTGTTTGATGGCAAAGCCGACGTAATCGTAACCGAAGGCTTTACTGGAAATGTTATCTTCAAAATGGGTGAATCGTTCTACGATTACGCCGCCGAAAAAGGTATCAAAGACCCCCTCATTGACCGTATGAATTACGAAGTAAGTGGCGGAAGTCCGATTATTGGTATCAAAGGCAACGTAATTGTGGCACACGGTATTTCGTCGCCCGAAGCTATCAAAAACATGATTTTCTTGGCCATCCGTCAAGTAGAATCGAAAGTAACCGAACACATTATCGAATCATACGAAGATTAAGACAAGAATTAGGATTATTTTCTGACTAATTACCAAACTTAATTAAGCCAAAACGGTCGTACACAGATTAAAATCGTTTGTACAGTACCAAATAACTAAACTCTAAATGAAATTAAAAGCAGCTATCACTGGTATTCATGGCTATGTGCCAGAAGATATTTTGACCAACGAAGATTTAGAAAAATTGGTTGATACTAATGACGAATGGATTACGAGCCGAACTGGTATCAAAGAACGCCACATTTTGAAAGGAGAAGGTTTAGCTACTTCGTACATGGCATCAGAAGCAGTGAAAGGCTTACTTGCTAAAACAGGAACCGACCCAAAAGATATTGATTTGGTAATATGTGCAACGGTAACACCAGACTACATGTTTCCTTCAACCGCCAACTTGGTGTGTACACAATGTGGAATTCCTGCCATTGGAAGTTTTGATATTTTGGCTGCTTGTTCTGGCTTTTTATATGCACTTTCGGTAGGTTCACAATTTATTGAGTCTGCCCGATACAAAAAAGTTATCGTTATTGGTGCTGACAAAATGTCGGCAATCGTTGACTACACCGACCGTACTACTTGTGTATTATTTGGTGATGGTGCAGGGGCAGTATTGCTCGAACCAACTACCGAAAATGAAGGCGTGATGGATTTCATCTTGAAATCAGATGGTACTGGAGAAAACCACTTAATTATGAAAGGTGGTGGAAGCCGCTACCCAGCCAGCCACGAAACGGTTGATAACAGATGGCACAATATTCATCAAGAAGGGCCTTCGGTATTTAAGTTTGCCGTAACTAACATGGCAGATGTTTCGGCCGAAATCATGGAAAAAAATAATCTTACGGGCGAAGACGTAGCATGGTTAGTGCCTCACCAAGCCAACAAGCGTATCATTGACGCTACTGCTCGCCGCATGGGAATTGGCGATGAAAAAGTAATGCTCAATATCCAACGATATGGTAATACAACGGCCGCAACTATCCCTCTGTGTTTATTCGATTACCAAAATCAACTCAAAAAAGGAGATAATCTGATTTTAGCGGCTTTTGGTGGAGGTTTCACTTGGGGAGCATGCTATGTCAAGTGGGCAATCTAAGTAGCTTTTCCGATTGAAAGTCTCGATTTCTCGCACCAAACGCCAATTTATTTTTCAATAGGAATTAGGTAGAAAAGTTTGAAACTCTAAAGCAGGTTTAAGTAGAATACACAACTATAAAACAATGAAAAAACTCATATTACTCTGTATTATTTGTTTATTTTCATCTAAAATAACAGCTCAAAGAGCCAAAGTTAATCAAGTCTTTAGTTTTGGCGGGGCTTTTAGTAGCGGTCAGTTTATACCAAACATAAGTTTTGGAGAACAAGTCTTACTTGGTAAAGACTACCGATTTGCAATAGGTTCGGGTATTCGAGCAACAATATTTTCTGCCAAAGGAAATACATTTACAGGACTGAAAAGCCCGTATTTATTAACTACAATTACACCGTTGATTCGTGAGAATATGTTTATACTCAACGCACCAATCTCGGCAGAATATCAAGGAGATAAAGTTGTAGCGGGTTTCAATATTGACTTGATAGGACTAACCTTTGGAAGAAGTAAAGATTCTCTGGCAATCAGTAGATATATAGGCTCTACAGATAATTTATCGGTTAAGCCAACCCAGTTTAATTTTGCACTCGGAAGTGCAGGAAGTACAAACAGTGAAGTCTATGTTGGTTTTCGAATCAGAGAAGAAATCACTGTAAAAGCAGGAGTCAGTTTCTTATTTACTAAGCTCAATTTACGCTCAACCACCGACGAGCAGATTACAAAATTAGGAAACTTTGGTCATAGCATGAACGCAATCCCTTTTATAAACCTCGTCTTTAATTTTGAGAAATAGTTTATAATTGACTGATAATTAATTACTTACGAATAAATAATTTTAGATATATTTAGTAATGGCAACAACAGCAGATTTTAGAAATGGTCTTTGTTTGGAATGGAATAATGACCTTTACTCAATCGTAGAATTTCAGCACGTAAAACCAGGTAAAGGCCCAGCTTTTGTAAGAACAAAGTTGAGAAATATCAAGACAGGCAGAGTAATTGATAATACATTTACATCGGGCGTAACGGTTACTACTGCTCGAATCGAAAAAAGAGAATTCCAATTCCTTTATAAAGATGAGGATGGCTATAATTTCATGGAAACCGAAACTTTCGAGCAATTTAACCTCGACGAGAAGATGGTTCCACAAGCCGATTTAATGAAAGACGGCCAAGCAGTTTCGGTATTAGTTCACGCTGAAACTGAAACAATCCTTAGCGTTGAGCTTCCTCAATACGTTGAGCTTCGTGTAACTTACACTGAGCCAGGCTTGAAAGGTGATACTTCTACCAGCCCAAGCAAACCAGCAACAGTTGAGACAGGTGCAACCATCAAAGTACCTCTTTTCATCGAAAACGATGAATTGATTCGTGTAAATACGAACACTTACGAATATGATTCAAGAGTAAAAGAAGGCAAATAATCAATAGCTTATCTCAAAGGCTCTTTTTGAATGTTCAAAACGAAATATTATCATAGACGATATCTTCAAAAAATTTGAAAAGTAGCAAAGAATTTGGTAGCTCCGAAATTATATTTCTGCTTTTCTTATTTCTTTGTAGGTATCGTCTTTCTTTTTACATTTGTACGGTAAATACTCAAAAACCACGAATAATCTTATACCCTTCATGGAAACAAAAGACATCCAAAAACTAATAGATTTTATATCTCAATCAGGCTTAGACGAAGTAAACATCGAAACTTCGGAGTTGAAACTTGCTATTAAGCGTTATTCAAATGCCGCTCCAGTAGCTGTTCAAGCACAACCTGCTTATGTTGCTCCAGCTCCAGTAGTAGCGGCTCTTGCACCAGTAGCTGCCCCAGCAACTCCAGCAGCCGCTCCTGCACCAGCAGCCGAAGCAAGCAACTTAATCACCATTAAATCACCAATGATTGGTACATTTTACCGCTCACCTGGCCCAGACAAAGCTAATTTCGTTGAAGTAGGCGATGAAGTATCAACAGGGAAAGTGGTTTGTATCATCGAAGCAATGAAATTATTCAACGAGATTGAGTCAGAAGTTTCTGGTAAAATCGTTAAAGTTTTGGTTGAAAACGCAACGCCAGTTGAGTTCGACCAACCATTATTCTTGGTTGAGCCAAACTAATTTGAAAGTAAGTAAGTTTGAAGATTTGTCCAAAGCGGAGTTTTTTCAAAATTTCAAATTTTAACAATTTCCAAATTCGAAAATCGTGTTTAAAAAAATATTAATAGCTAATCGTGGAGAAATTGCTCTACGCATTATCAGAACTTGCCGTGAAATGGGCATCAAAACAGTAGCGGTTTATTCTACTGCCGACCGTGATAGTCTGCATGTAAGATTTGCCGATGAAGCTGTTTGTATCGGGCCAGCGGCCAGCCGTCAGTCATATTTGAGCATTCCGAACATCATTTCGGCGGCTGAAATAACGAATGCAGATGCGATTCACCCAGG
This sequence comes from Emticicia aquatilis, assembly GCF_014644295.1. GTDB lineage: Bacteria > Bacteroidota > Bacteroidia > Cytophagales > Spirosomataceae > Emticicia > Emticicia aquatilis. Next base: position 125,417 of record NZ_BMKK01000013.1, on the reverse strand, counting down.
CTACGGCTTTTTGTCGGAAAATGCTGAATTTTCGAGAATTTGTGCTGAATATGGCATCAAATTTATCGGTGCAACAGCCGACCAAATCAACTCAATGGGCGATAAAGCAACTGCCAAAGCAACCATGAAAGATTCGGGCGTACCCGTAATTCCAGGTTCTGAAGGCTTGCTCGAATCGGTTGAAGAAGGTATCCGTCTTTCGGAAGAAATGGGGTATCCTGTTATCATCAAAGCAACTGCTGGTGGTGGTGGCCGTGGTATGAGAATTATCAATAACTCATCGGAATTCCAAAAAGCATGGGACGACGCCAAAATGGAATCGGGTGCGGCTTTCGGAAACGATGGTTTATATTTAGAGAAATTTATCGAAGAACCTCGCCACATCGAAATTCAGATTGTGGGCGACCAAAACGGTCGAGTTTGTCACCTTTCGGAGCGTGACTGTTCGATTCAACGTCGTCACCAAAAATTGGTTGAAGAAACTCCTTCACCGATTGTTTCGCAAGAATTACGTGAAGAAATGGGTGCAGCGGCCATCAAAGGTGCAGCAGCCATTGGCTACGAAGGTGCAGGAACAATTGAGTTTTTGGTGGATAAACACGGTAAATTCTATTTCATGGAAATGAATACTCGTATTCAGGTTGAGCACCCGATTACGGAAGAAGTTACCGATTTCGATTTGATTAAAGAGCAAATCAAAGTGGCAGCAGGTGTGCCGATTTCGGGTAAAAACTACTTCCCGAAATTATATGCAATGGAGTGTCGTATCAATGCCGAAGACCCTCGCAATGGTTTCCGTCCATCACCAGGTAAAATCACGAATTTACATTTCCCTGGTGGCCACGGAGTACGTATCGACAGCCACGTATATGCAGGCTACACGATTCCATCAAATTATGACTCAATGATTGCCAAACTTATCGTTACAGGCCAATCAAGAGAAGAAGTTTTAACTCGTATGAAACGTGCCTTACAAGAATTTGTGATTGAAGGTATCAAAACAACGATTCCGTTCCACATCAAATTGATGGACGACGAGACTTTCAAATCTGGTAAATTCACAACCAAATTCTTAGAAAGTTTTGATTTTTCAGACATTTAAGAATCTTTTGATTCGAAATCATATCAAAAACCCCTGCGAATGACATCGTAGGGGTTTTGTTTTTTGCGATTTCGATATGCCGTTAGGAGAAATACCCGTACAAAAAATCCATAGATGAAATGTTGCGTACCTACGGCACGCTAATTCGTGGGAATAGCCGCTACATCCTACCGATATTTAATCCCTACGGGATAATTGTTCTTTCCAAATTCCTCCCTAAATACATCATCCAAATATCATAGCCAAACCTTAGAATCAGACCAAAAACTACTACCAAAAACAAGATTCTGATAAAGCTATTACCTCGGAGTAGAGCCATTCGGCTGCCTACATACGAACCAGCCATATTACAGACCATCATCGGTATTGCAATACTAAACATCACGTAACCTTTGGCCACAAAAAATATCAACGAACAAATATCGGCCACAACATTGACCACCTTCGAGATGGCCGAAGCCGTAAGAAAATTATAGCCGATGATGCTCACAAAGCCAAAAACCAACAAACTTCCTGTTCCCGGCCCAACAAAACCATTATAAAAACCAGTCGTCATTCCGATTAATAGTCCATAGAGCGGTATTTTGCCCAGTTCAAAGCGGTGCTTGTCTTCTTGTCCTAAATCTTTTTTGAAGTAAGTATAGATAGCGATGAGTGTCATCAAGACCAAAATTGTTGGTTTCAAGATGCGTTCGCTCATCAAACTCGAAATCAACGCTCCCGAATACGACATTACACCCGCCCCAATTCCCGCAAAAAGAACGGTTTTTAGTGGAATTTTTACTTTTTTAGAATATTGATAGCCCGCAACGCCCGTTCCCATAAATGAAGCAAAACGATTTGTACCGATAATCTGAGGAACGGAATAATGCGGAAATAAAATGAACAACGCAGGAGCTTGCACCAATCCACCACCACCAACGATTGAATCAATAAAACCTGCCGCAAATGCAGCCAAACACGCAAGAAAAATAGACACGAAATACTGGTTATTAGTTATTAGAAAATTTATTATCAGTTTTTATATATCATTGATAATTAACTCATTACCGTTAATTAGTAACCATTTCTACTCTTACAGCTACATTATTGAAAGCCGCATTTCCTGTGAGTTCATCCAACACTAATTCATCGGTTAAGTCATTGATACTTACACCTGCGTGCTGCGTGGCTACATCAAGTACTACTCCTTTTCGGGCGTGACCGTAGCCATGTGGCATACTCACCACTCCTCGCATCATTTGGTCAGTGATTTCGATGGGGAGTTCTACGCTACCTACTCTTGAGGTGACTTTTACCAAAGAATTCGATTCAAGATTTAAGCTTTTGGCATCTTCTGAATGAATCATCAACGTACAACGGTTTTTGCCTTTTACTAATCTTTCTGAATTGTGCATCCACGAATTATTATCCCGTAAATGTCTTCTTCCGATTAACAAATATTCAAATCCAGCACTTAAACCATTGTCATTGAGCGACTTACGCAACCTTTCAATATCTTTTACTAAAATTTCGGGTGCGATATTGATTCTTTTTTCGGGTGTAAAAAGTCGGTTTGGAAGGCATGGTTTCAATGCTCCTAAATCAATTCCGTGAGGATTTTCTTTTAGTTTTTGCAAAGAAAGACCATAAGGACCAAATTGTAAACCTAAATCTAATTTTACTTCGGGAGATTCTGCCACAAAACCCTCATTGCTCGATGTTGGGTGAGCCATTCGGTAAGCCAATTCTTGGTAGATTTCCCAGTCATATTTTGCTCCTTCGGCTTTCGGGAAAAGTGCTTCTGAGAATTTAGCCGTATTTCTGACCGCCAACACATGAAAAGTCATATCATAATGTGGTACTTCTAAACCCGTAGCAGGCGGCAAAATAATATCGGCATGTTGGGTGCTTTCGTTGATGTAAATATCAATCGCTACCATGTATTCGAGCGATTCAAAGGCTTTGTCGAGTTGTCCACCGTTGGGTGTGGATAAAATCGGATTTCCACAACTCGTAATTAAGCATTTTATTTGATTTTCGCCTTCGGTCAGAATCTCCTCGGCAAGCGTAGCCACTGGCAATTCACCCAAAAACTCAGGCAAACCACGCACTCGGCTCTGCCAACGATTGAAACGATTATCGGTTTTGGCTCTTGCCAAAAAATCAACGGCTGGGGCTGTAAACATCGCTCCACCTGTGCGGTCGAGATTTCCCGTCAGCACATTAATAGCGTTGATAAGCCATTGAGCAATACTTCCAAAAGTTTGCACCGAAACCCCTACTCTACCATAACAAACCGCCGATTTCGCCTGCACAAACTCATGTGTGAGTTGACGAATAGTTGAGGCCGAAATGCCTGTTTGTTTCTCAACTTTTTCGGGCGTAAACTCGGCTGAAATTTCTTTTAGTAATTCAACACCGTCAGTAAAATCAGCTAATCGGCCAAGATTTACTAAATTTTCAGCAAAAAGAGTTTGAATAATAGCCAAAAGCAAAAAAGCATCTGTTCCTGGGCGAATGAAAAAATGCTGGTCTGCTTTGGCAGCAGTTTCGGTCAGGCGTGGGTCGATAACCACCACTTTGCCGCCACGTTTTTGAATGGCTTTTAAACGATTGGCCACATCAGGCACCGACATAATACTGCCATTAGAAGCAATCGGATTGCCACCTATGATGAGCATGAAATCAGTAAAATCAATATCAGGAATCGGCATCAACATCGGGTGGCCAAACATTTGCCAAGCAGCAAAATGATGCGGAAGTTGGTCGGCCGATGTTGCCGAAAACATATTTTTAGTGCGTAAAGATTTGGCAAAAAGTGGAGAATTCATGGTCGTCCCCAAGTTATGAATCGAGGGGTTTCCTTGATACATCGCTACGGCATTATTGCCATATTTTACTTGAATTTCTTTGATTTTACCTACAACTTCTTCAAAAGCCGCTTCCCAAGAAATCTGTTGCCAACCATTTTCGGTGCGTTTTACTGGAAATTTCAAGCGATTGGGGTCCTCGTAAATATCTTTCAGAGCAACAGCCTTCGGGCAAATATGACCTCGACTGAAAGGGTCATTTTTATCGCCTTCGATTTTGGTCACGATGCCCTCCTCTACTTTTATTTCGAGTCCGCACATGGCCTCGCAAAGATTACAAGTGCGGAAGTGTGTTAAGTTTTTCATTTATAGGTTTTTAGTGTTGAATAGTTTTGTAAAGTTATAAGTTTTAGTGGGTCTATCTGTCTTTTTGCACAAAAAAAGCAACGATTCAGAACCGTTGCTTTCACTTTATTAATGATTTGAAAGTTTATCTCTTAAACAACGAATCAACAAATTCCATTTTATTGAAAACCTGCAAATCGTCCATTTTTTCGCCAACACCAATGTATTTTACTGGAATCTTAAATTCATCGGAGATACCGATAACCACACCACCTTTCGCTGTGCCATCGAGTTTTGTAATGGCCAAAGAGCTAATTTCTGTCACTTTCGTAAATTCTCTTGCTTGAATCACAGCATTCTGCCCAGTGCTTCCATCTAAAACCAACATTACTTCGTGCGGGGCTTCGGGTAAAAACTTCTGCACAACACGCTTAATTTTGCCCAATTCGTTCATCAAGTTTACTTTGGTGTGCAAACGGCCAGCCGTGTCAATAATGATAATATCGGCACCCAATTCCATACCTTTTTTCACGGCATCAAATGCCACCGATGAAGGGTCGGTGTTCATGCCGTGGTCAACAACCGTTACGCCCACTCGTTCGCCCCAAAGCTTGAGCTGGTCAACGGCAGCCGCCCTGAAAGTGTCGGCCGCACCTAAAACAACCTTTTTACCTCTTTTATGAAACTGATGAGCTAATTTTCCGATGGTGGTAGTTTTTCCTACACCATTTACGCCCACAACCATCAAAACGTAAGGTTTTGGTAAATGCTCGGTTTCGTAGCTGTCTTTTACGTCTTGTGAATTATTTTCCGACAAAAGTGCCGCAACTTCTTCACGCAAAATACGGTCTAATTCTTCGACATTAGTATATTTATCTCGCTCTACTCTTGCTTCAATTCGGCGAATAATTTTTACGGTTGTTTCGACACCCACATCCGAACTAATCAGAATCTCTTCTAATTCGTCTAAAACCTCTTCATCAACCTTCGATTTTCCAACAATTACCCGTGAAATTTTATCAAAAATACTGGTTTTTGTTTTTTCTAAGCCTTTGTCAAGCGTTTCTTTTTTTTCCTTGCTAAAAAAGTCAAAAAGTCCCATTTTCTTTAATTGTGAATGATTGAATGAGCGAATGAGTAAGAAAGCTTACGTCATTTTCTTGGGCAAAAGTAGCGTTTTTTATTAGAAAAATGGGTGTTTTTTGAATTATCTTTATTCTGATTCGGGGAAAAACTGCTTTACAATCTCTTCGGTGATGCGTTTCGGGCGTAAAGTTTGGGCATCAAGCGAAATCCAGTGCGTAACTGAGCGAGCCAGAATTTCTTCGCCTCGCATGATTTCGCAATGACGGATACTTTTTACACCCACAAAATCATCAACCCAAGTTTTAGCGACTAATTCCTCTCCCAAAAAGGCTTGTTTTAGGTAATCAATCTCATGTCGGCGAGCCATCCAAATTATTTGTGAAGCAATTTCCTGCGGTACAGTTTTCCAATGCCCGATGGCGGCATCTTGCACATAACGCAGATATACGATATTATTTACATGATTAAGTTCATCAATATCATCTGGAGCAACTGTAATTGGCAAATAAAAGACGTGAGGCATTCGGTCAAAATAAGTTTAAAATGAAATGTAAGGCTGCTCAAAGGTAATTATTTAATCAATAAACCGAAAATTAGCGAGAAAAATGCCCAAGAATTTGTTATTTTGAAATTTATTCAACCTCAATAGACACTCTTGTTATGTATAAATTAATCATCGTATTTTTACTCACTTCCTACCAATTATTGGCACAAACGCCCGTTTTTGTATCAGGAACTGAGGGGCATAAATCTTACAGAATTCCTGCCATTATCAAAACTCCAAACGGTGATTTATTGGCTTTTGCCGAAGGTCGGGTAAAGGGAAGTGGCGATTTTGGCGATATAAACATTGTACTAAAACGTAGCACCGACAATGGCAAAACTTGGAGCGAACTAACAACCGTTGTCAATTATGATTCGTTACAAGCGGGTAATCCTGCTCCTGTTTTTGATGCTACTGACCCCAATTTTCCGAAAGGACGTTTGTTTTTGTTTTATAATACAGGAAATAATCATGAAAATGAAGTGAGAAAAGGCAAAGGCTTGCGGGAAGTGTGGTACAAAACCTCGATTGATGGAGGTAAAACTTGGAGCGAAGGTGTGAACATTACAAGCCAAGTTCACCGACCGAATCAAGCAAATACGGTGTATCATTTCAAAGAAGATTGGCGGTCGTATGCCAATACACCTGGCCACGCAATGCAGTTTCAATCAGGAAAATATAAGGGTAGAATATTCGTTGCGGCCAACCACTCGGCGGGGGAGCCACAGAAACAATTTACTGATTATGCTGCTCACGGATTTTTTACAGACGACCATGGTAAGACATTTCGTTTGAGTCAAACCATTGAGCTTGCAGGAAGCAATGAAGCCACAGCAACTGAAATTTCTGAAAATGGATTGATGATGAATATGAGGAATCAGAAAGGGGATATTCGTCAGCGAATAGTAGCGATTAGCAAAAATGGTGGCGAAACTTGGGATAAAACCTATTTCGACTCAAACCTGCCTGACCCCGTGTGTGAAGGAAGTATTTTATCTCTGGGAATAAAAAAAGGCAAACATATCTTAGCTTTCTGCAATGCTGCCGACACCCAAAATCGAGATAACCTAACGCTAAGAATTAGTTTTGATGAAGGGAAAACTTGGGCATGGACACAAGTCATTGAAAAAAGTAACGATGCCAAAGTAAACGATTTTGCTGCTTACTCCGACATCGTGAAAATGAATAAAAACCACATCGGAATTTTATACGAAAAGAATAACTACGCTCAAATTGTATTTAAGGCAGTGAAATGGCGATGATTATTTTAAATTTCTCAAATAACGTAACGAAACTGGCAAATGTTCTTTTACGGCTTCGTTTTCATCTTCGATGTAATAGAATTTTACGCCCGTCTGAATGGCTGCTCGTAAAATTTTTCTGAAATCTAATTGTCCAGTTCCAACGGCTACGTCAGAGGTCAATGGCGTTCCGCCTGAAAGTTCGCCAGTTTCTTGGCCATTTTTCATATCTTTGATGTGCAAAGCCACAAAACGGCCTTTGTGTTTTTTGAGTAAAAGAGCAGGGTCTTGTCCTCCGTGAAAAGCCCAATAAACATCGCATTCAAAGCCTACGTTATTTGGGTTGGTTTGCTTCACTATATAGTCGAAAAGTGTACCTTCTTCGGTTGGTTTAAATTCGTAGCCGTGACAATGATAATAAAACTTAATGCCTTCTTTTGCCAGTGCTTCGCCAGCTTTATTGAAAACTTTAATCGCTTTATCGGCATCTTCTTTACCAAATTTATTGCTTACGTGAGGAATCCAAGCACAACCAGCGTATTTGATACCCAAAGCCTTACAAGTAGCCACAACTTTACTGATGCTATCTTTGAAAAGATTATAATCCATCAAAGTACTATATGGTTTTAGCCCTGCTTTGTCAAGTTCTGCCTTGAAATCTTCGGTTTTCATGCCGTAAGTACCCGCAACTTCTACTTCCATAATACCGAGACTTTTCACATAAGCAAGTGTGCCTTTTACATCGGTTTTGAAATAATCTCTTAGACTATAAAATTCCAGTCCGATACGGTCGCTTAAAACTTTGCTGATATTTGGTTGGCGTTCGCCAGTACCATTTTGTAGCCACATTTCTACTCTTGGAGTTTTCCAAATGTATGATTTTGAGATAATATCTAAATCACCATCGCCATCAATATCAGTAGCTTTTCCTTCATGAAAATCAATCCCTGTCTGAAAAACAGTTTTCGTAAAACCACCTTTTCCATCACCGTAAAGAATGAAGGCTTCGGCATTTGGATTATTATCTGTGGTTAACTTCTCTTCCCACTTGACCATTTCGGCACATAGAATATCCAAATTACCATCATCATTGATGTCTGCTGCTTCGAGTGTGTGAGCGTGTGTGAGTTCACGGCCTATCAAATCACGGCCTTTCCAGTTGGCTGATACTTCTGCACTTCCTGTGCATTCGTAGAGCATCAAACGTCCTTTGCTATCGCTTGGTGCAAACACAAGTTGCACTTTTTTGCCCGCTCTAAATTTGGCTGCTACTACTCTTCCTCCTTCTTCGCCAACTTTTGTGGGTTTAAATTTTCCATCAACGTATTTAAACCAGTAATTTCCCGCTACTAAATCCTTGTTTCCATCACCATCAACATCGGCAGCTACGCAGCCTTTGATGTTTTTAGTGTCCTTATCAGCTACAAAAACTGGCTCAAAAATCCATTTTTCTCGACGCACTTCGCTCGGAATATTGGCTACGAACAAAGTTTTTGCACCTTGATTCCAAAAAGCCAACTGAGCTTTGCTAGTTTGCTTAAAATCTCCGAAAACCATATCGTGGTGCTGATTTTCACCATCGGTTTTGATTTCATAACGATGCCACGGCACATTTGGATTGAAAAACGGAGCGGGGTTTTCCCACCACCAAATTTTATTACTTTGGGCATCGCCACCGAAAACCAAATCATTATCGCCATCGCTGTCGATGTCATAAAATGTACCGCCAGTTTCGATAGGAAGAGCTTCTTTTTCAACGGCAAATTCTCGCCATCCAATTGCACGGTCGAACTTTAGGTAGATAATCGAAGTGACTTGGCCACGGCCCGCCATTACAAATTCTTCGATGCCATCTTTGTCAATATCGACCGAAAGTGAGGCAGTTTGTTGAGTAGTTTTCCAAGAAAGTGGAATAGCACCGTCTTCGCTCGAAGTTCGCTCCCATTTTTGTGCTTTTGCTGTAAAAATTCCGAATAAAATAAATAGTGAAATGAGTTTAGTTTTCATTTTCATTGTGGGACGAAATTGTATTTCGTCTTTTTTGTTAAAATTTTAGACAAAGCGAACAAGGATGTTCGCTCCACATTAGATAACCGCTGATTCTCTGAGTTTGATAGTTCCTTCGTCGGCATCCATGGTGGCTTCAATGCCAATCGGAACGGTAAATTTATCTTTAATATGCCCAATCATAGCTCCCGAAAATGCTGGAATTTTGAGCGGTTTGATATGGTCTTCAAAAATATCTTCGAGCGTTAGTGAGCCGTAGTTTTTTGATGGTGGACAATCAGTACATTTCCCAAACACAAAACCCGCCAGTTGGTTCAAAATTCCTGTTATTTTAAGTTGTGTCATCATACGGTCAATGCGGTAAGTATCCTCTTGCACATCTTCGATGAATAGAATTGCTCCTTTGAAATCAGGAACGTACATTGAGCCAAGAATATGCGAAAGCACGGTCAGATTTCCGCCAATGAGTTTGCCACTCGCTTTTCCACCATAAATCGTATAAATGCGGTCTTCCATTTGCACCAAAGCATCGCCTTTACGCACAGGATTACTCATACGTGTGGTATTTCCATCAATCAATGTATTTTTAAAATAATCGACCGTAAAAGTATTCCATGTAGAAGAACCAACTGGGCCATGAAATGTTACGAGGCCCGTTTGGCTGTAAATTCCTAATAATAGGGCAGTTATATCGCTGTAACCGATAAATATTTTTGGATTATTCTTGATGGTATCGTAATTGAGCAACGATAAAATTCTGGCACTTCCCCAACCACCGTGCATAGCCATAATGGCATTAACGCTTTTGTTGGCAAACATCTCATTGATGTCAGCAGCACGGTCTTCGTCTTTTCCTGCGAGATTTCCGTATCGGTCGAAAACATGTTTTCCTAAGACTACCTTAAAGCCCATAGTTTGTAAACCTTCTACGGCAATAGTTACCTCTTCTTTGATAAATGCCGAATAAGCAGGACAAACCAAACCAATGATATCACCTCTTTTGAGAGCCGCAGGTTTGATAGTTTTTAGGTTATCATTTTTAGCGACAAAGTTAAGGTTTGTTAGACCAAAAGTGGCTAATAATGAAGCACTTAAAAAGTTTCGACGAGAATTTTCTGACGTTTTCTTAGAGGACATCGGCTGAGTTATTTCGGTAAAATCATGAAAACGAATTTACGAGAGTTTTTCCAAAAATATTAAAAAATGGACTATTTAATTGTATTTGGCCATTATTTTCAACAAAAAAGCCGCTCATTATACACGAGCGGCTTTGCTTTATGAAGTATTAATTGCGACAGGCTGATAAAATATTAACCAATCATTAAAGATTCTCTTCTACGCATTTTTCCTGCTGGAATTCCGAACATCATCTTGAAACGACGGCAGAAATATGCGGTATCTTTATAACCAACCTCATGCCCAATGGCACGAATACTTTTCTTCGACGTACGCAAAAGTGTTACGGCTGCTTCCATGCGTTGGTATTCGATGTAGTCTTGTGGGTTGATACCCGTTAGCATCTTGAAGTATTGGCCAACGTAATCTTCCGAAACATTGGCAACATTTGCCAATTGTTTGTTCGATAAATCGCCTGGAAGACTATTTTTGATGTATGTGAAAATATCAATCAAACGTGGGTCTTTGAAATAAGTACTGTTAGTGGCCAATTGCTCCACAAACATTCTGTTTTTCAAGATATGACGCACGATTTCGATAACGATTTCTTCTGTTTTGTTTCTAATCACACGGCCACGACCTGCCTCGTCCGAGCAATCTTCCTTCAAAATATCATGAATCAACGAGCCAAGTTTGCTGTGAGCCTTTATAAAAAACGGAGGAATATCCAACGAAGTAAAGAAGTTTACCGAGTCGAAAACTTTTGCTTCAAAGGCAATCAAACCAAATGAGTTTGGCACTTGCCCTATTGTTGAAGGGTCAGTTAAAGTTTCCCAATAGCTTTCACGACGAGTCATAAACTCTTCATAAGAGATATTTTTCGGTTCGCCCGTTCCGTAGGTTAGCGTTGCGGCTTTTCCACCCGGAATAAAAAGCAAATCGCCTGGCTCTACTTTTTCTTCGTTACCAGCAAGTTTCACTTCACCATTATATAATACAAGAATGGTGTTTTCTACGTCATATACGTTTTTAATCTTAATTGTTTGTAAGATTCTGATGTGACGTGCCTTAGCGAATTTTACGCCAAGAGATTCGATTATTTTATTGTAGTCTTCCATCGTGAAAGAATGTTTTTCAGTTTTGCTTAGAATATAAAGTGCAATGTATTAACAAATTTGGACAAATCTAATAATTCCAATATTTTTTTTTAACACAAAAATAAAATAAAATGTTCATTTCGTCATACACTTTTGCAAATATAAGACCATTTTTCTAAAAAAAATCTAATTTTATATAAACTTATTTAATACCACATTTATTGTTCAAACTGGTAAAATTCCGCTATTTTGTACAAAAAAAGGCTCAAAAAGAGCCTTTTTTTGTACAACGTTTTATGTGTTTTGTTCAAATTTTAATTTTTTAATTTGTACGTTTCCAAGAAAATGAATAAGTATTTTTGCTTAGAAAAAATTTTATTATACGGTCTTGTTACTCTCTTATAATCAACCAATTAGATTATAATTAAGTGGTGCCATAATTGCGGCGTCTTGCCCATTGAAGAATAAACCCAAATATTAAAACCAACGCAACTGGTAAACCAATATTGAGAATTTGCCAGAAAGTTCGCTCATCACGGGTGCGAAGTTTATCAAGCGGACGTAATTTTACTTCTTTTCCTTTGGCCTGAATCACGCCATCTTCATCAATCAAATAATCAATGGCGTTCATCACAAAGTCTTTATTACCAAATGTGTGTTGGGTCGCTTTGTCGTAGCCCAATGGCAAAGGATTGCCTGTTTTCTGGCTCACTTCGTTCACAATTAAATCTCCATCCGAGCATACAATAATTTTTGTTGGCTGACTTTCAGCCTTGAAATCGGCAAATTTTGGGTCGTTGGGTAATAAACGATTTTTATATAGCGACTGAAATTTTCCTTCGAGCAAATACGCAATCGTTTTTACACCGCCTTGATATTCAGTCTGTTCGGTATCAGTTTGAGCATCATTGAAAGTCACAAAAGCGGGAGCATTCAGTGTTTTTGTATAGGGCGAAGTCATCAAAAGCGGGGTTTTCTTCACGCCATCTGCTCGAACGGTATCAATCGAAGCTACGTACCTACTGAAAACCAAATCTAAATTATTGGTAATGAGGCTTTTACCGAAATTATTTATTAACGGAAAATATCGGTAAGGAACGGGTTGAATGTTGGGTTTATCGCCCAAATCTCCCACAACCAACGGAATCACAGCACAACTTGCACCATCTTTGATGATGTTTGAGTTGATTCTTACACCGTATTTAAAAAACAAATCGGTCAGATTGAGTTCTAAAGGTTGAGCGAAATTGCCTTCCAGTCCAACCGAATCGACTTTCAAACCATCAACAAAAAACAAGGCACTTCCGCCACTCATCACAAACTGATCGATTTTATATTTGGTACTATCATCAACAGGGAAATCGGGTTTTGGCAAAATCACGGCATCGAGCCCTTGAAAGGTCGGAGAGCTTTTAGCATTGATAATAAATAAATCATAACGCTCTTGTAATGAAGCAATTAAATCAGAAAAGTTAAGCGGTTTTAGTTTGGTAAACTCAGCTAATAAACCAATTTTCTTGCGTTCTTTCAAGGTAAGTTTACGAATTGCCGTTGCCAGTTCATATTCTACATTTTCATTCGATTGATTGAGTTTTTCTTCGGCAGTTTTGCCTTGTGTACCTTTTAGCAATAAAACTGGCACTTCGTAGCCACCCGCACTCACGAGGGCATAAGGAAAAATGATATTTTCGATTTGACGACCATTTTTAGTATCAACTACCCGTGTCGGATTCATGCCTTTTTTTGCCAATTCTACATAAAATTCTTCACGTTTCTTTTTATCGGTTTCGGCATTTGGGTTGATGAACTTATAGTTGATATTTGTGCCACCGTAAACCTTAAATTCTTCGAGGGTTTCGGTAACGGCACGTTTTAGGCGTTCAAAACCACCGGGAAGTTCTTCGCCGTCTAAGTAAACTTTCACGAAAACATCGGTCGAATCTTCGGCAGAAAGGTTTTCGAGCAAACTTTGAGTGGCATCCGACAACGAATAACGTTTTTCTTCGGTGAGGTCGAGGCGAAAGAAAACAAAAGAAGCGGCAATATTGAGTAAAACGATTCCGCCAATAATCAGCAGAGCTACGACAAATTTATTTTTCATTATTTAATTATTTAGGCACATAGGCACACAGTGGCAAAGGCACATAGAAAAAAATAGATACCTGATTTAGTCAGATAAAGTATTTACTTTATAAACACCTCTGTATCTTTATGCCTTTATTACTTGGTGCCTTTGTAACTTTGTTACTCTGTGCCTTGTAAAAGTAATTTTGCTCAAAAATAAAACATTCATTCCTTAATTCCTGCTTTTTCTATGTTTCCTGCCAAATATTGGGTCGAAAAATTAAAAATGCAAAGCCATCCCGAAGGTGGATTTTTTGCCGAAACTTATCGTTCGACCGAACTGATTGACAAAAACTCTCTTCCTAAACGATTTTCGGGTGATAGAAATTTCAGCACAGGTATTTATTTTTTGTTGGAAAGTCATCATTTTTCGGCATTTCACCGCATTCAATCTGACGAAATGTGGCATTTCTACGCAGGCGATGCTCTGAATGTCTATTATATTGATAATGAGGAAAATATGCAAATCATAAAACTTGGAAATAACCCCGAAAAAGGCGAAGTTTTTCAAGCAGTTGTACCAGCTGGCGTTTGGTTTGGTAGTAAACCAGCCGTTGAAAACTCGTATTCTTTGGTTGGCTGCACGGTTGCCCCAGGCTTTGATTTTGCCGATTTTGAAATGCCCGACCGACAAACACTTTTACAGGAATTTCCGCAACACGAAACTATTATCAGGATGCTTACGCATTAATAATTTTGAATAAATGAATGAGTGCCACAGTGGAACTGAATGATAGAATTAGTATTTTTGCAGAATATTTTCAAATAATAAATTATTTATCAAGATGTTACAACGTCCGCAATCATTGTTATTATTACTTGTTGCTGTTTGTATGGTTTTCTTTCTCGGAACGCCACAAATCTGGCACAAAGCCGTAAGTACAGAATCAATTTCATTGAGTGCTTACACGCTTTCTTATGTAAAAGCTGGCTCAATCGTAAAAAATACGCCTGTATATTATTTAGCAGTTTTAGCTGTTCTTTCAGCAGGATTAGCGATTTTTACAATCTTCCAATTCAAAAATCGTGTACGCCAGATGTTGTTGGTTTCGCTTAATTCGTTGGTTGGTGCAGCTTTATTGGGTGCAACGGTTTATCATATTCAGATGGATGCCAACAAAATTTTCGCTCCCGAAAATCAAGGTGAGTTTGGTTTGAGTTTTTGGGGTGCATTTTTGGCATTAGCATTAAACTGGGTAGCCAATCGCCTCATCCGTCGTGACGACAAGATGGTGAAAGATGCTGATAGAATGAGATAAGTTAGTCCACAGACGCCAGTCGATGGTCAATAGATAGTTTTTGTGGTCCAGCATTTGTAATGCTGGACCACATTTTTTTAGCAAATCAACTTAAAACCTTCGCCGTGCATATTCATGATTTGTAGCGAAGGGTCTTCTTTGAGGTGCTTTCTTAGTTTCGTAATATAAACATCCATGCTGCGGGCATTGAAGTAGCTATCATCGCCCCAAATGAGTTTTAAGGCAAAACTACGACTCACCGATTGGTTTTTATTTTGACAAAGCAATTTCAACAACTCTGATTCCTTGGTTGTGAGTTTATTTTGTGAATTATTGAAACTCAAACTATTGGTTTGGGCATCAAATTCATAAGCACCAACTTTGAAGTTATTTACTTGAATATCAGGCTCTTGTTTATTAATTCTTCGCAAAATCGCCTTCATTCGCATCAATAATTCTTCCATACTAAATGGCTTCGTGATATAATCGTCGGCCCCCACCTTAAAGCCTTGAATCGTATCTTCTTTCATTGATTTAGCCGTCAGGAATATCACAGGAATATCTTTGTCTTTCATTCTGATTTCTTTGGCCAACGAAAAACCATCTTTTTTCGGCATCATCACATCTAAGATGCACATATCGTAGCCACCACGCTCCAAGAAAAACTTGAGTCCTTCTTCGCCATTTTTAGCCAAATCAGTCGTAAAACCTTTAGCTTGGAGGTATTCTTGAAGCAACATTCCCAAATTTGGATCGTCTTCGGTTAAAAGGATTTTTGCCATATTTTTTATTTTTTAAGCCCTTGCAGTCGAAGGACTAAATATAATTTCAAACTTACTACCTTCGCCCAGCTTACTTTCCACAAATATTTGTCCATTATGCAGTTCTACCATTTTCTTGACATAACTAAGTCCCAAACCAAAACCTTTTACATCGTGTAAGTTTCCAGTCGGAACTCGGTAGAAGCGTTCAAAAATGCGAGCCACTTGGTCTTTTGTCATGCCGATTCCTTTATCGGAAATGCTGATTTTCAACAAATTACCCACATTTTCGGTGCGAATCGTTATTTCTGGATTTTCGGGCGAATATTTATTGGCGTTATCGAGCAAATTATAGATAATATTAGTCAAGTGTACTTCATCGGCTACGATTTCTGAATTATCGGCTTCGAGTTCGAGGTTGACGATGCCGTTTTTCTGCTCGATTTGCACACTTAAATTTGTCAGCACCTGCTCGATAGTTTCATGAATATCAACACTATCGAGTCTTAGTTTCACTTCACCTTTATCGAGTAAAGCCATTTGCAACACTTTCTCCACTTGCGTACCCAGTCGGCGATTCTCATCTTGAATGATATTCAGATAACGGTTCATTTTACCACTATCTTTTTTCACGTCGCTGTCTTTCATTACTTCCACAGCCAACGAAATCGTTGAAATTGGCGTCTTAAATTCGTGCGTCATATTATTGATGAAATCATTCTTAATATCAGCCAATTTCTTTTGCTTCAACATCGTACTTATCGAGCTATAAAACACGCCTCCAACTGCCAAAAACAAAAGTATCGAACTCAAAAAAACCGACCACATATTACGCAAGATAAAGCCCTGTGTATCAGGGAAATAAACGTACAGAAAATGATTTTGTGGCTGTAAATCATTCGGAAAAAGTAGCACTTTATAGGCTTTTTTGAGTAATTCTGGCGTATAATTGACCGCAAACGAAGAGAAAATCATGTTTGAACTATTTTTCACACCATACTGATACGGAATTGAAATGCCTCTGCTTCGGAGTTCTTTTTTGAGTAAAGTATCAAGCGTTTGGCGGTCGAGACGCTCATAAATATCTCGGCTTCCGTGAATAACATCAGTCAAGACATTCTTTACAAGTTCGGCTTTATTTTGTGTTCGTTCAAAATTGGTATTAAAATCTTTTTCTTGACTTTTCCGCTTAATTTCAATTGGTCTATCTACTTTATTGTATGTTTTTGCTGTAAATTTTAGCGAATCTGCTGCTTGTGAGTTATCGTAAAAGTATTTATAAGTAACTATGCCCTGTTGATTTTCAATATTTACTCTGAGATTATTAGGTTCTCGATTTCGTCGATTACGACTTAATTGTATAACCTGACGATTGATTTCGCTAACCAAATCTTCTACACTACGCTGACGCATCAGCAATGAGCGAGTAGGTTGTGTGAGTTCCTCCCAAGCCAAGTTTTGCTCTTCGAGCATATCTTTTATCAAGCCCATTTGGCGTTCAGGAATCTCGAAAGTTGGTTCTGCCCAAAAAATATCCGATGGAGCAATTGTTATCGTTTGATTGCTCATGCCTTTGGGTAAAAGCACTACTCTGTGGTTTTCTTTTTCAGGACTTTCAACATTTACTACCACTTCTTCTGTTTGAGTTTGTGGCTCCTGAGTAGCGGGTTTTGGCTTTCTTTTTGGACGAATTTTATGTTGTGTTATGGCTAAGAGCTTTTGCTGTTCTTGGGCTTTCATTTGCTGATTTGCCAAGAAAATAACCTCTTGCTTTTCAATTTTTTTGACAGTCGCCAGCATGGCATCGTTCACATCACGGTCAAACTGTTCTTTTTTTACGGCAATCGCATTTTCAATCCAATACCACTGAAAGGCCATCAGACCCAACAGAGCAAGCAACATGACAACAATGATATTACGAAAATTCATGACAGGATTAAAGCGATTTTTAAGATTTCAAGATTATTATTTCTTGTTTTATCATTTTCAAATGCTGTCGACTGTTGACCATCGACTGTGGACTATTTTAATTATCTCACGAAATTAACGCCATAAAATCAAAATTATGGTTTATTTAACACTTTTTAACACCAAACAATTTACTAACTTTACATAAATCTCAACAAAACCTACCCTACAAAATGTCTTTTCTCATTATAATTCTTTGTATCGTCTTAATTCTTGGGCTTATCTACGCTTGGTTATACCGAAAAATATCGAAACATATACCAGAAAACTATCCAAACGCCAAAAATAGGCAACAGATTGATGCTTCTAAAAAAGTCTTGGTGTGTTTTGGCGATAGCAATACGCATGGCAATGTGAGCTATAATTGGGTGAATGATTTAAGTTCTCAGCTAACTGGCTATCAGGTTTTTAATGCAGGAATAAACTCCGATTTGACATATACTTTGCTCCGCCGAATTGATGATGTGGTTGCCTGCAAGCCCAATTTTATCACTATTCTGATTGGTACGAATGATGTAAATTCAACAATGAGTAAGGTAATGGAAAAACGTTGCCAAGATTTAGGAAGAATAAGCAAAGATACTTCACCTAACTTCGAAGATTTTAAGAAGAATTATATCGAAATTATTCGTCAATTAAAAGCTAAAACTCAGGCAAAAATCGCAGTAATGTCTTTGCCAGTCATGGGTGAAGACTTAGCTCACGAAGCTAATCAGAAGGCAGATAAATATAGCGAATTTGTGAAGCAACTCGCCTCCGATGCACAACTCATTTATTTACCAGTCAGAGAAAAACAAAAGGAGTTTTTGCAGAAAAATCCACAACCCTTAAAGCATACTTTTGAAGAAACTTATAAACTTCTTAATTATTCAGTAATCAGCTATTACTTGTTAGGGAAAAGCTGGGACGAAATTTCTGCCAAACACGGCTTTCAACTCACGCCTGACAACCTACATCAAAACTCAATCGCTGGCGGGATGATTCGTGATTTGGTGATGGCGAGTATTCAATCTTGAAAAATTACTAACAATATATTCTACTCTCAAACTGCTATGAAACAAGTGTGTATCATTGGGGCTGGTTCTTCTGGAATTACTGCCGCAAAAGCCCTAAAAGAAAAAGGAATTTCATTCGATTGCTTTGAAAAAGGCTCAAAAATTGGAGGTGTTTGGCGATTCAACAACGATAACGGCCTATCATCGGCTTATCGAAGTCTGCATATTAACACTAACCGTGTCGTGATGGCCTACTCCGACTTTCCAATGCCCGATGATTATCCGATGTTTCCGCACCATTCTGACATAATTGAGTATTTTGAAAATTACGTTGAGCATTTCAAATTACGTGAACATATCACTTTTAATACCTCAGTTGTTGATGTTGTAAGAAATGCTGACGGCAGTTATAACGTCACGCTCGACAATCGCCAATCTTTTGATTATCAGTATGTTATTGTAGCAAACGGACACCATTGGAATCCACGTTTTCCAACTCCTGCTTTCAAGGGGGAATTTACTGGTGAAATCCTACATTCGCATTATTACCGTGAAGCCGAGCAAGTGCAAGATAAAGACGTGCTAATTGTAGGTATTGGAAATTCAGCCGTTGACATTGCTTGCGAAGCTGCTCGCCTGCACACAGGAAAAGTCGTAATTTCGACCCGAAGTGGTGCTTATATTACACCCAACTGGATTTGGAGTATTCCTTTCGATAATTTGGCCAATCCGCTGACCGCTAAACTACCGTTTTGGTTACAACGATTCTTATTCAAAACAACACTTTGGCTGGCTCGTGGCAAACAAGAAGATTATGGAGTACCGAAACCTAATCGACCTGTTTTGAGCGAACACCCAACGCTTTCGCAAGATTTACTAAACCTTTCGGGGCGAGGTTTGATAAAATTCAAGCCAAATATCAAAGAATTTAGAGAAAAAACAGTAGTTTTTGAAGATGGAACAGAGCAAGATTTTGACATGATTATTTATGCAACGGGCTATAAAGTCACGTTTCCATTCTTGAAACATTACGCCCAGTTTGATGTAGAAGAAACCAACGATATTCGACTTTACAAAAAGGTCATTCACCCCGACTACAAAAACTTGTTCTTTTTGGCTTTGATTCAGCCTTTGGGGGCAATCATGCCTTTGGCTGAAATTCAGGCGAAATGGATTGCTAAAATCATCAAAGGAGAAAGTAAATTGCCATCAAAAGAGGTAATGCTAAAATCTATAGATGAAGATAAACAGAAACTCGCTAAACGCTACAAACAAACTCCTCGACACACACTTCAAGTTGATTTTTTTACTTATAAAGAAAGTATTGAGAAAGAAATGAAGCGATAAGTTTAAAAAGCCTCTTTTCGAGTAGAAAAGAGGCTCCAATAAAATGTAAAGTGAAATAATTCTCAATTATCCATTTTCAATTATTAATTAAATCATAGTCCTTTACCCGTAGCAGCCCAATAAATGCCTCCATAAAGATGGTCAAGGAAAGTTTGGTCACTGAAAACCAACGGAATATGTCCGAGAGCAGTGTAAAAAGCACGACCGCCATCATAATTATGGTACCAAGAAATTGGGTGAAAACCCATACCTTTTCCCTCATTATCGCCCCATTTTGTGTTCGGATTGTATGATTTTTCATCAATCGAAACCAAAACCTTTAAATCATTGGCTGGTGAAGGTGTTTTAAATTCATACCACTCGTCTGTCCAAAGTAATTTTTTAGGAAAACGCTCCATTCCTGGAAAATTACTATCTTCTACTTTCAAATAAGCGGTTTGTTGTTGTGGATGAATTTTAAAGTAATTTCCAACCAATTTACCATACCAAGGCCAATCATATTCAGTATCGCTCGCACTATGAACACCAACAAAACCTTTTCCTGCTTTAATAAACTTCTCAAAAGCCGCTTGTTGTTCATCGTTTAAGATATTACCAGTGGTATTCAGGAAAATAATCGCTTGGTATCTTTCTAAGGCTTTATCACTAAAAACCGAAGCATTTTCTTGCCAATCAACGCTAAAACTATGTCGTTCGGCCAGTTTTTTAACCGCCATTACACCTTCATTAATAGATTCGTGATGAAAACCGTCAGTTTTGGTAAAAAGTAATACTCTGAATTGCCCCTGAGCAAGAGAAGAAATAGAGAAAAACAATGCCATCAAAAATAGCATCATGTTTCGTGCGAAAACCTGTTTCATAGTTTTGATTATAAAAGATTGAATAAAGAAGAAAATTTTTAGTGTCAAAAAAACACTTATTGAAAGCAAATGTAGGAATTTTAAAATAAACCCCTAACCCCTAAAGGGGGATTTTTATTTGATGAAACAAAAAGAGGTCTTGTTTCAAGTGAAACAAGACCTCTTTAAAAAATTGTAGAGAATCAGAAATTCCCCTTTAGGGGTTAGGGGTGGCTGTTTTACAACAACTCATAAATCCCCGCTACACCTTGGCCACCGCCAACGCAGGCCGTAACCATACCATATTTTTTGTTTTGGCGACGAAGTTCGTTCAAAACCTGAACTGTCAAACGTCCACCAGTTGAACCGAGAGCATGACCGAGGGCAATTGCACCACCATTTGGATTGATTTTGCTCATATCTAAGCCTAATTCTTTGATAACCGCCAAAGACTGAGCAGCAAATGCTTCGTTTAGTTCAATAATATCAATATCATCTTGTTTCAAACCTGCTTGTTTCAAAGCAATCGGAATAGCTGCTACTGGTCCAATACCCATGATGCGTGGTTCTACACCCGCCGAAGCATAGGCCATCATGCGAGCGATTGGTTTTAAGCCCAATTCATTTACCATTCTTTCTGACATCACGATTACGAAAGCCGCCCCATCAGAAGTTTGAGAAGAGTTACCAGCCGTTATACTTCCACCCATCGAGAAAACTGGACGAAGTTTTGCCAAAGCCTCAACGCTTGTATCGGCACGTGGGCCTTCGTCTTTGGTTACTGTATATTCTTTGTTTTTCTTCTTGCCAGTGGCTTCGTCGAAATAGGTTTCTTTTACTGTAATTGGCACAATTTCAGCATCGAATTTGCCAGCCGCTTGAGCAGCCAATGCTTTTTGGTGCGAATTGTAAGAGAAAATATCTTGCTCTTCACGACCGATGTTGAATTGTTGTGCCACTTGTTCGGCCGTAAGTCCCATTCCGATGTAATAGTCTGGATGGTGCGAAGCTAATCCATAGTTCAATGCCATTTTCCAACCAGTTGTTGGCACCATCGACATTGACTCTGTTCCACCTGCCACGATACAATCAGCCATACCTGCACTAATTTTTGCCGCAGCCATTGCGATGGTTTCGACACCAGAACCACAATAACGGTTTACGGTTACGCCCGCTACACTCTTGCCCAGCGACAATAGCGAAATATAACGAGCCATTTGCATACCTTGCTCAGCTTCGGGAACTGCATTTCCTACGATGAGGTCATCAACACGAGCAGGGTCGAGGTTTGGCACTTGTGCCATGAGGTGCTTGATTACGTCAGCCGCCAAATCATCGGGGCGAGTAAAGCGAAAAACTCCTTTGGGTGCTTTGCCGACTGCACTGCGGTAGCCAGCTACTATATATGCGTTCATGTTTGTGTTATTTTTAGCCCTTTTGAAACACCTTAAAATGTCGTCCAGGAATATTGACTAATAGTCGATTAAATTTTATCAAATATTGACTTATCTATTTTGAACGGTAAAGAAGATGAATTAAAATCAAATTTTAGACTATAATTTGAACTATCACTCCCTTCGCCATCTTGAATAACTCCCATTTTTAGTAAATTTTCCATTATTTTTTGGTTTTCTAATAACTTACTAAACCACAGATTTACATTGTGATTAAAATTTTCCTCTCCTGATAGAAATCCTTTCATAAAATAGAATTTATTTATTACTGCTTTTTGTTCGTAAAAAAATGGATTGAAAATGCTATAAAACTCTTTAAATAAGAATTCTTTATGCTCATTTTCCAATTGGAATTTGTTAAGATTTTCTGCCCAGTATTCTAGTTTATTTAAAATTTCAATGATTTTAGAAAAGTATTTAAATTCATTGTCATTTAATCTATTCCAAAAATCATATGCTATTAAATTTCCATAAGAACCTGCTCTTGTTAAATTCGACATCATAATCCATTCATTAAAGAAAGGTATTGAGCTTAAACCCCATTGAGAGCGATTAAAATATTCAAATTGAAGTTTTTCTATCTCTTGTTCAATCCTTCTCAGTAATTCATAGTTTATACTAAAATTATTACTACTTCTTGAATGTTGATTTATTGAACTTTGGTCTTTAAAAGTTGTGATGATGTAATACAGAGTAAGACCACTAACTAAACAAGTTGTAATTCCACCTAACGTATCTCCAATAGTACCAGTCATGCTAAATAGCTCCTTAACAGGCTCATAGTTTGACATAGCAAGAGCGAAAAGAGTTATTATAAAAAGTACACTTACGATGCCAAGTGGAATTAATAATATGTATATTAATGGTCTTAAGTCTTTCATTACATCATTTTATCTCTGTTAATTACGAGGCGGCTTACCACCACTCAAAAGTCCTTGCATTCTCTCCATAGTTTTCTTTTCACCACAAAGCGATAAGAATGCCTCTCTTTCCAAATCCAATAAATATTGCTCAGTAACCATTTGCGGATAACTCAAATCTCCACCCGAAATTACGTAGGCCAATTTATCGGCAATTTTCGCATCGTGTTCGGTGATGTATTTACCCATCAACATACCCGTGATACCCGCCTTGAAAAGAGCAATACCTGCTTTTCCTTGTACCTTAATATCGGTGCGTTGTTTTGGCTGAGTATAACCGTCTTCAGCCAATTTGATGGCCTCTTCTTTTGCTTCAGCAATCAAACGACTACGATTCAATACAATTTTATCTCTGTCGTTTTTCAAATAACCCATATCAAAAGCCTCTTGTGCAGAAGTCGAAACTTTCGCTTGGGCAATATTCATAAAGGCATTTTGAAGCACGTTTAGTTCTGGGTCGCCAGTTTTGTAGGCATCTGAGCAACGAAGTGCCATTTCTTTCGTTCCGCCACCTGCTGGAATCAAACCAACTCCTAATTCAACTAAGCCCATGTAGGTTTCAGTATGAGCCACAACCTTATCGGCATGAAGATTTAACTCGCAACCGCCACCCAAAGCCAAGCTATGAGCTGCCGTTACGACTGGAATTGACGAATATCTCGCACGCATCATTGTTTGCTGGAATTGTGCAATCATCATATTGATTTCATCGTATTCTTGCTCGATGGCAAACATAAATAACATCGCCAAGTTTGCACCCGCTGAAAACGCCTCGTTTGAATCATTTCCAACAACCAAACCTCTGAAATCTTTCTCAGCAATGGCATACGCTTTATTCAAGCCTTCAACCACTTCTGCTCCGAAAGTATTCATTTTTGAGTGGAATTCTACGCCTGCAATGCCATCGCCCAAATCGAAGATTGTTGAACCTGCGTTTTTCCAAATGACGTTGGTTTGGCGGAGGTTATCCAAAATAATGAACGATTCTGTTCCTGGAATTACTTTGTATGATTTGCTCGGAATATCGTAATATTTACGTTTCCCTGCTTCAACTTTATAGAAAGTCTCATTGCCTGATTCCAACATTTCATAAACCCAAGCCGCTGGTTTGAGGTCTAAATCTTCCATGATTTTTATCATCGGACGAACCCCAATGGCATCCCAAGTTTCAAACATACCCATTTGCCAGCCAAAACCTGAGCAAATAGCGGCATCTATTCTATATAATTCGTCCGAAATTTCTGGAATACGGTTGGTAGCGTAGCGGAATCCATCGGCAAAAGTTTTGCGGTAAAATTCACCTGCTTTGTCTTTTCCTGCCAAAAGAACCGAGAAACGTTTTTTCAAATCGTCTATACTTTTGGTGCTTTCAAGCGTAGCAAATTTTACTTTTTCTGAAGGTTTATATTCAAAACTCTTCAAATCTAAAGCAAGAATTAGCGTTTTTCCTTTTTCGTCTTTTGTTTTCTTATAAAAACCTTGACCTGTTTTATCTCCGAGCCATTTGTTTTCCATTAATTTGGCCATTGTCGGTGGCAAAATAAAGGCATCTTTCGATTCGTCGGTTTCTAAAACATTGATTAGGTTATTACAAACATTCACAGTTGTATCCAAACCAACCACATCTGACAAGCGGAAAGTACCCGATTTTGGTCGACCAACTACTGTACTTGTCAATTTATCAACTTCTTCAACGGTTAAACCCATTTCTTCGGCCACTCTGATGGTTTGAACCATCGCATAAATTCCCAAACGGTTGGCAATAAATGCAGGAGTATCTTTACATAAAACTGTGGTTTTACCGAGGTATAAATCGCCGTAGTGCATCAAGAAATCAACCACCGATTTATCAGTTTTATCAGTTGGGATGATTTCCAACAAACGTAAATAACGTGGTGGATTAAAGAAGTGAGTACCGCAGAAATGTTTTTGGAAATCTTCTGAGCGGCCTTCTGCCATCAAATGAATCGGAATACCCGAAGTATTTGAGGTGATAAGTGTACCTGGCTTACGGAATTTCTCAACTTTTTCGTAGATAATTTTCTTGATGTCGAGACGCTCAACAACTACCTCGATAATCCAATCGTAGGCAGCGATTTTTGGCATATCGTCATCGAAATTGCCCAGTTTTACTCGGCTCAGTGATTTCTGACTAAAAATTGGCGAAGGACTTGCCTTTACAGCAGCTTGGAAAAGTTCGCTTACGATACGATTTCGCACGGCTGGATGAGCGGTGTCAAGTCCTTTGGCTTTTTCGGCGTCGTTTGGTTCTTTCGGAACCATGTCGAGGAGTAGCACCTCCACTCCGATATTAGCAAAGTGCAACGCAATACGGCTTCCCATAATGCCCGCACCCAAAACAACTACTTTTTTGATACTACGATTCATGGTTTTGTGTTTGTAATGTTTCGTTTAATGTTGCTTTTAAATCCCAGAGGGATTAAACATTGGTAGAAAGGTAAATATTAGAAAAGTTCTCATGCCGTAGGTATGAAACAGTTCTCAGTATATTGTTCCATACCTACGGCATGGGATTTATTTGGGCTGATTGATTTTCTACCAATTTTGCATCCCGCTGGGATGATTTTTATTCGTCTTGAATTTCTTTGAAAATATATTTTTCGTCAAATTCGATTTCAAACTTTTTTAAAAATGACTTATATTCTTCTAAAAAAGTTAATTTCCTATGATGCTCTTCTTGGTTTTTGATGTATTCAACTACATTTTGTAAATGTGAATGACTGTAAGAAAAAGCCGCAAAACCTTCTTGCCAAGAAAATTTACCTCTAACGAGTTTATTTTCGTTTATCCACTTTGATGAATCTCGCTTGACAACTTGGACTAATTCCGATAAAGCTTGTGTTGTACGAAAACCTATTAAAACATGAACATGGTCTGGCATTCCGTTAATAATCAATAATTTATGACCATTATTCTGAATAATTCCGGTCATGTAGGCATATAGTCTATCTTTCCAATACTTATCAATTAAACTCGTTCGATTCTGAACTGCAAAGATTAATTGAATATGAAGTTGAGTAAAAGTATTTGCCATTTCTAAATCATCTGACTCTGTAATCTTTTCACAAGCATCGTGATTATTCTTCGATTTAACTCAGTTTCCAGCGAAGTATAATCTTTATATTGCTCAACTGAAAGTTTCCCAATTATCATTCCAACAAAATAATTGCGTAATTGTGCGTCTTTTTTGATGGTATTTTCGATGTAATTAGCTTGGTCTTCGGGCGAATATCTTTCAAATACAACTTTATGTTTGACCAAATATTGCTTAAAAACTGCAATTAGTAACTCATTTTGTTCTTTCAAAATCGGTCTTAAAAACTCATTCTGAAAATTCTCTTCCGCTGAAATCATATTTTTAGTCGATGTTCAATAGACCACTGTCCATAGTTTTTTTTAAATTTTACATTTTTTCAAGAAACAATTACAATCAACGACCGTCCGTTGACTGTCAACTCAAACTCATTTTTTCTTCAAAATCCAGGCCCAAATCATTTCTGTTATAACCACTTCTTCTTCCGTTTCGTCGGTCACTTTTACCGTAACATTCACTTCTCCTTTGTCAGTTTCTCTGATTTGTTTTATTTGCTCATCGGTTAGAATTGCCACGGCACGTTGTTGCCCCTGACTTCGTTTGATAAACTTCACCGATAGATTTTTCATCAGCGGAAGTTTATCATCGGGAATGTTCATGCCAACTACCATTCCAGAAGCCGTTTCGGCCAAAAGTGTGGTTGCAGCGGCATGAATTTGCCCAATGTGGTTTTGTACTTTGTTTCTATTTGGAAGTGTTACTGCGACTTCATTACAAGTCATTTTCTCGAAATGTATGCCTGCCGTACCAACAAACTTTACGAATCGACCGATGGCAAAATCTCGCATAAAACCACGTATAAACGCAGGAAATGACTGCAATTTTGCCAAAGTTCGATTGAGATTATTGTTGTACTCCATTAAATAATATTCTTTGAATGTAAAGCCTAATATTGTTATGCAAGCATAATTTCAAGGCAAATATACATGAAAGATATTAGTATGCAAGCATACTAATATAAAATTTGTTTTACCAAGATTTTCTATGAAGAAAAACATAATTTAGTGAGAAGATATTTGTTGGGAAACCAAATTTTATTTGGAGACGTTTTAGGGGAAAATCCTCTTTGTATTGTCATTTAACTAAGTATATAAAACACAAACTTTATCAATACACATTATGAAACTATTACCAATTGAGCGACGCAGCAATCTCAGTCGTGAAGAATTCATCGAAAACTATTTGAAACCAAAAAAACCTGTCATTTTTACTGATTTGGTGAAGGATTGGCCTGCCCTTGATAAATGGACTTTCGATTGGTTACGCAAAAATTATGGGCATATCGAAGTTCCCTTGTTTGATAATCATATTCACGATACCAAAAATTACTTTCAAGCGGCCAAAACTATGCCTTTTGGCGAATATTTAACGCTGATTGAGCAAGGGCCTACCGACTTACGTATATTCTTGTTCGATATTTTTAAGATTGTGCCAGAGTTAGCCAATGATATTCGTTTCCCGACAATCATGGATGGCTTCTTGAAAAGCTATAAATTTATGTTTTTTGGGGGGCAAAATTCGGTCGTGAATCTGCATTATGACATGGACTGCTCAAATGTATTCCTGACGCAGTTTCAAACTCGCAAGCAAGCAATTCTTTTTGCACCAGATAAGAGTGCGAACCTTTACCAACACCCGTTTACGGTACAATCTCACGTAAATCCGCTAAACCCTGACTACGAGCGTTATCCTGCCATGAAAAACTTGGAAGGTTATGAGGCAACTTTTGGTCATGGCGAAACGCTATTTATTCCGTCGTTATGGTGGCATTATATTAAGTATGTCGATGGTGGGTTTAGTTTGGCACTTCGAGCAAATGATTCTATCTTTACAACCGCTCGTGGTGGCTGGAATGTGGTAAGGCATACATTTATTGATAAAGGCATGACCAAGCTGGCGGGTGAGTCGTGGAAACAATGGAAAGAACGCAAAGCCATTGAAAATGCCAATGAAGTGTTGGTTTAGTCCATGGTCGATAGCCCACAGACCACGGCATAAAATTTGGACTAAATATTAAATATGCAGAAACAGGATTTAAGAAAAGAATATCTTCAGAAACGAAAAGCCCTCACCGAAATGGAAGTTGAGGGCTTTTCGAGAAAAATACACGACTGGTTTTTTAGAAGTATTCCTGTACATGCCTATGCCACGATTCATACTTTCTTGCCCATCAAACGCAATAATGAGATAGATACTTGGCTCATTATCAATACACTACAAAAAGACTTTGCCACAAATATTGTCATTCCGAAAAGCCACGAAGATGGTACAATGAGTCATTACTTACTCACGAAAGATACAGTTTTTGAAGAAAATAAATGGAAAATTCCAGAACCAATATCCAACATCCATCATCAAGCATCAAGCATCGACTTAGTATTGATTCCTTTACTTTGCTTCGATAAAAAAGGCTATCGAGTTGGCTACGGAAAAGGTTATTACGACCGATTTTTGGCCGAATGCCGTCCCGATGTCATGAAAATCGGTCTTTCGATTTTTGAACCTGTTGACGAAATCAGCGATGTCGATGAGTTTGATGTGAAAATGGATTACTGCATAACACCTAAGCGAATCTGGGATTTTAATTAAAAAATATTTTTCATAAATCATTGATAATCAACCACTAACATTGGTTGATTATTTTTTTTTATTATTTTCATCCAACCTTTTTCTTAGTTTTTCTCCCTTTATATCGAAACGCAACCAAAGCCTTTGACACTATCGCACAACATATCGGAAAACGAACTGGTGAGCCGCTGTCTTGCCAAAGACCGCAACGCTCAGTATTTGCTTTTTGAAAAATACAAAAAAGCGATGTTTACGAAGGTTTTTCGATTGCTAAACGATTATGATGAAGCCAACGATGCCCTGCAAGAAGGTTTTATCGAAGTTTTTAGAAGTTTGCCCGATTTTAAGGCCGATTCAACGCTTGGAGCTTGGATAAAAACGATTATGGTTCGGCAAGCGATTCGCCGTCGAAAATTCTTGGATAAGTTTGAAAGTTTAGATGTTGAAATGCACGAAACCGCTTTTGAAGTAGCTGATACTTTCACAGGTCAAGAATTAGACGAGGCCATCAGAACTTTACCCGAAGGTTGCAGAGCAGTTTTTTTACTGGCCGAAGTTGAAGGATTTATGCACAAAGAAATTGCCGAAATGTTGAATATTTCGGAAGGAACTTCAAAATCACAACTTTCACACGCCAAAAAGTTATTGAGAAAAAAATTAAGCGATGCCTAAAGATTTGAACGAAATATTGCCCGAATTTGAGCCAAAAGCCAACCTCTGGAGCAAAATTGAGCAAACGCTCGATTTTGATGACTTGCTTGAGGCTAAAATAAAGGATTTGCCCGAATTTGAGCCATCGATAGAATGGAACAGGGTTCTGGAAGAAATTTCGGTAGAGAAAAAGCTAAAAACAGTCAAGTTTCCGAATTTCATTCGTTGGGGAATTGCGGCTTCTGTTTTGTTGGCACTTGGTTCTGTTTGGTTGTTTAATAAAAAATCTGATGAAGGTGTCATTTCTTATTCGGTCGAAAAACAAGTTGAGATAAAATCAGATTTGCAAGCCAATGTTAGCACTTCCGAAAGTGAAGCCGAGGAATTTATCAATCAGCAATGCGAAGAAGTTGAGGTGGTTTGTATGAAGCCCGAAGTGAAAGAACTGAGAGCAGAATTGGCCGAATTGAACCTCAATCAAAGAGATTTGGAAACGCAAATCGAGCAGTTTGGCAACGACCCAGCTTTGGTGCAAGCCCAAATCAAAATCGAAAACCAAAAAGCTCAAATTACAAAAGAGTTAATCAATATTTTGAGAAGCTAAATACACACAATTATGAAAAAGATAAGTCATTCTACTAAATCTACACAAGCACCAAGCCGAAAGCCCTCCTTGCTGAGGAGGGCAGGCTGGAGTTTTTTACTGCTGTTTTCATTCGCAAGTTATGCCCAGCAGCTTCAAGTCGTTACTAAATCCATACAAAAAGAAATCATCTATTCGGCTGGCTCAAAAATCAATCTAAACGCAAAAAAAGCCGACATCATTATTAAAGGAAAATCAACCGACCGAATAAGCATCGTAGTAAAATTAATTGCCAAACATACCGACCGAAGTATTGCCGAAAAAGAACTTTCGTACCTGAATTATGAATTAAAAAACGCTTCTGGTGTGGTTGATTTATCGAATTCCTATGAGATTCCGAAGTCAGCAGGGAAACTAAGGAGTCAAGTAAATACAGTTTATGAAATTACGATTCCAAATAAAGCTAATTTATTGATTATTAATTCGTTTGGTAATATTTCGGTCAATGATTTTTCGGGAGAATTGGCCGTAAAATTTAATTTCGGCAAACTTAATTTGACCGATGTTTCGGGAAAATTCAACATCGAATCATCGTTTGGCGATGTTTATGCCGAAAACCTTGATGGAAGTTTCGTCTGCAAATCAGAAAAAGCGGTTGTTGAACTTTACAACCCGAGCGGAACCACACTTTTGGAGTCGAAGTATGGCAGCGTAAAACTAAACCTTTTCAATTCACTTGATAAACTCGTGGTCAATGCTTCTCGCTCGGCCATTGAAGTCAATGTTAGACGTTTTGAAGATTTCAGATTCGACCTCGGCACAACTTTCTCGCAAATCAATACACCGAGTGCCTACCGAGAATTTTTAAGCAATTATAATAATCAAGAAACGCTACTTTTTGATACAAAAACTAAGAAACCGTTGGTGCAAATCCAGAATTCGTACAGCCCGATTACTGTTCACATTGATAAAAACCTACAAACACACAAATGATTGATTATGAAAAAGTTACTTATCTTTTTGCTTGCCATTTCGTCGGTACACGCACAGGAGTTGACGGTTGGAATTAAGGGAGAATACAGTATTAAAAATTTTGAAAAGTTATCTAATGTACGTACAGGATTTGATAACGATATTGCTCTTTTTAACAACGATGTCTTACCCAATGGTTCGGGAGGAGTTTTTGCGAGAGTAGATAAAGGGAAAAATGTATTTTCAGTCGAATTAAATCATAGTTGGCAAACTGTAAAGGCAGTTATGATTGGCCCTAATGAGTTAGGATTTCCTGAGTACGATTTAATGTTTGTCAATCCTCGACTGGGTTATTCTTATAAACCCTTGCCTTGGTTGAGACTTAATGCAGGTCTTGGTGCAAACTTATATTATGAGCCGAAATTCCAAGTTAATCAACGATTAAAAAACGAACTAAATCGTGCAGAGTATTTTGCGACTTCGCTAAAACAGTATGAAAATGATAATTCAGCTAATGGGCAACAAATGAAACAAATGCTATTAGGCCAACAAAAAGTAGAAGCAATATCAAATAGTTATTTCAAAGCCATTAGGAAAGTGTACTTTGATGCTCGATTAGGGGTTGGTGTTGATTTCGGAGGATTTATGATAGACCTTAACTATAATCGCACCCTCACACCAATCATTCAAGATATTGATTATAATGGGCAAGCATCGCCGCTGAATCTTCAATATGATTATCTTTCATTGAGTGTTGGCTATCGGATTTTACCAATTCGTAAGTTCTTATTACCTCCACGCAAAAACAAGACTTACGAAAAAATACAATCGGAAATACCTTTTTATAAAAATGAAGTGAATTTCTTATTTGGCAAACAGAGCGAAAATAAAAACTCTCTCAATATTTATGAAAGTTCTTATACTCGTTATTTGCTGAAGCGTGTGGGTGTAACGATTGGTATCAATACAATTCAATCACCACTTAGTGCAACTGATAATGACGGATTGCCTAACATTGGCATCCAAAATGCTATTACTGTATTTTCAGAAGCAAAGTTTTTACCACTTTACACCAAAAAACATCGAATTGGTCTTGCTGCTGGTATAAACTACATCAGATATGAAGGATTGGAAGGAACTACATATCTTATCACTTCCGATAACATTCCAGCTATTTATCAACCTATCTTCCAACCTATCTTCCAACCTCTTCTGATACCTAAAAAAAGTAGTTTTGGCTATCAATTTACAGTAGACTATAATTATTTACTCACTAAACGAATACCAATAGGAGGTTGGTTGAGAGCAAACAGTAACAAAATGAATAGATATGGAGATTTTATCGCTTTAGGAATTAAAACTGGCTACTTATTCTAACACAAAATGAAAAAGACATACATCACACTTCTACTGGGCGTACTTTCGACAGTACTCTTTGCTCAAAATAAGCCTGACTTTCGCAACGAATTTAGTACCGAAATAGGCAGTTATCGAGGTAATTCGATGCCCAATAGCTATTTTTTCAGACAAAAATATACACATTGGTTCTCTCAGCATATTGGAGTATCAGTCAGCAACATGCGTTCAAATCAGGCTATTGATATTCCTATTGAAGAATATTATGGAAGCAGTCCAAATGGTCTTACCAAACTTCGCCAAATCAATAATCGCTACTTAGATTTGAGTTTAGCCACCAAGTTTAGTATGCAAAAGCACGAATTCAGACTTTCGGGAGGCCTTTCAGCCAACAAGCATTACCAAATGCAAATTCTTGAAAAGCAATATCCATACGGTCAACCGCCAGTGATACAAAAAAACAATACAGCCGATGTAAAGGTAGAAAACTTGCTTATACCTCAACTCAGCATAAGTTACGCTTACCGAGTTTCACCTCGTTGGTCAGCGGGACTAAATGCTCAGAAATATTTTGGAAAATACCCTGCCACAAATATTGGATTTTCAGTAAATTATCATTTCAATATCTCTGCCGATTCGTTGGGTTTGAATGAAAATAAAGACGAAAAATGGGCTTACGGAATCGTGGGCGGTGCTGGAATAACGGGAAGTTTTGCAGATTTAAAACGCCAAAAACTTCCAGTTTTACCATACATTGGTGTTTTTGCAGAAAAACGTTTAGGTTTAGCATGGAAAACCCGCATAGAACTTGCCTATGCAAAGCGAGGCGTAAATTATACTTCTCCGAGTTTATACAAATATGGTCCAGTTGCGAATTATCAATCAAATTTTATTCAAATTCCGATACTTTTCAAAAACGAATTTGCTTATAAATGGAATTATTTCTTCGGCCCACAGTTCTCCACATTTTTTGGTGGAAAATACTCAGTAAACAACGAAAAACAAGAAGTAAGAAACCAAGGTAGCCTAACACTCGGTTCGCAACTCGGAATGGGCTACGACCTTACGCCCAAGCTCTCGCTCGAAACTCGCTTTGTGTTTGATATTATGAGTTTTGGCTCCAGAATAAACGCCACTGGTTTCGGAATTAATGATTTTCGGTTAGGTTTTAGTAGGAAATTGTGAAAAATGCCAAATTTTGTATTATTCCAAGAAGTCGAACCAAATTTTACATTATCTTTGCCCCTCAATTAATCTTCTTTCCCTAAAAGCAAGATTAAGTAATTTGTTTATTTACTAACAAATAGCTCCTCCTTAGGGACGGAGGGGTGGTTTTCTGATTCTAAAATGAAAATTGCAGTAGTTGGTGCAACTGGCTTAGTTGGCACTGAAATCTTGAAAGTATTGGCGGAAAGAAACTTTCCCGTTACCGAAATCATTCCTGTTGCTTCCGAAAAATCAATTGGTAAACAGGTTGAGTTTAAGGGTAAACAGTTTACGGTGGTAGGCTACGAAGATGCTATCAAGATGAAACCTGCGGTTGCGATTTTCTCGGCAGGTGGAAGCTCTTCTTTAGCTTTGGCACCCTTGTTTGCTGAGGCAGGTATTCCTGTAATTGACAACTCTTCGGCGTGGAGAATGGACCCAACTAAAAAATTGGTTGTTCCAGAAGTAAACGCAAATGTGATTACGGCAGAAGATAAAATCATTGCCAATCCAAATTGTTCGACAATCCAAATGGTAGTGGTAATGAAGCCATTACACGATAAATATAAAATCAAACGTGTAGTTGTTTCTACTTATCAATCGGTAACAGGAACAGGTAAAGCAGCAGTTGACCAATTATTTGCCGAGCGTGTAGGCGATGATAGCGTGAAGAAAGTATATCCGCACAAAATCGACCTTAACGTATTGCCTCACATTGATGTTTTCTTAGATAACGGTTATACCAAAGAAGAAATGAAAATGGTAAACGAAACTAAGAAAATCATGGGCGATGACAGCATTGCAGTTACGGCAACTACCGTTCGTATCCCAACCGTTGGTGGACACTCAGAGGCAGTAAATATTGAGTTTGAAAACGATTTCGATTTAGATGAAGTTCGTCGATTATTGAGCGAAACCGAAGGTGTTATCGTGCAAGACGATGTTAAGAACTTCGTTTACCCAATGCCAATCAATTCGCATGGAAAAGACGAGGTTTTCGTAGGACGTATCCGTCGTGACGAATCTCAAGCCAATACATTAAACCTTTGGGTGGTTGCCGATAACCTTCGCAAAGGTGCAGCTACCAACGCTGTTCAGATTGCTGAATATATGTTGAAAGCAAATTTATTGTAAAACAACTTTCCAAGTTGTTAGTTTTCAAAGGGAAGGCATTTTAAATGTCTTCCCTTTTTGTTTTAAATCTTATCAAAAGATTACATTTGTGCTAATCAAGCAATTACAATTCAACCTAACAATGAAAAAACTATTCTTAATTCTACTTTTATGCTCTACGAGGGCATTCGCCCAGATAAATCCCGAAAACATCAAAATCGTGCGTGATAAATGGGGCGTTCCGCACATTTTTGCCAAAACAGACCCCGAAGTAGCTTATGGGCTGGCTTGGGCAAATGCCGAAGATGATTTCAAAACTATGCAGCTTACGCTATTGGCGGGAAAAGGTATGGTTGGACAACTAAAAGGCAAAGACGGAGCAACGATTGATTACGTAGTAGCACTTTTACGTTGCCGTGAGGTAGTCGAAGAGCAGTATGACAAAGCCTTATCGCCCGAATACAAAGCACTTATCGAAGGATATATAGCTGGAATAAACGCCTACGCAACCAAGCACCCCGAAGAAGTGCTGGTAAAAGGTTCGTTTCCGACAACACCTAAAGAATATACTACCAGCACGGTGCTTTCGCTGTCAATGATTTCGGGAGTTGATGCCGTTTTACAGAAAATTTTCAAAGAAAAAGTAAAAACACTTGATGATTTCAAGGCCGCAGGCTCAAATGCAATTGCCGTGCATAGCTCAAAGACCAGCGATGGTAGTTCGTATCTGGCTATCAATCCGCATCAACCACTCGAAGGCCCAGTAGCTTGGTACGAAGCTCATTTGTGCAGTGAAGAAGGCCTAAATGTTTTGGGAGCATTATTCCCAGGTGGGCCAGTGATTTTTGTGGGTGCAAACGAAAATTTAGGTTGGACGCACACCGTCAATTATCAAGATAAAGTCGATGTTTTTCAACTTGAAATGAATCCAGCGAACAAGATGCAATATAAATTTGATGGAAAGTGGGAAACTTTAGAGCAGAAAACCGTAA
Organism: Emticicia aquatilis; assembly: GCF_014644295.1. Classification (GTDB taxonomy): domain Bacteria; phylum Bacteroidota; class Bacteroidia; order Cytophagales; family Spirosomataceae; genus Emticicia; species Emticicia aquatilis. The sequence continues at coordinate 89,885 of NZ_BMKK01000013.1, read as the reverse complement.
AGCTAAAAGTAAAAATGGGTATTGCGACGATTCCTGTCAAAAAAGTAGCTTTGTGGAGTAAATATGGTGCAACAGTTCAGACCAAACAAGGTACTTTTTCGGTCAGATTTAGTGCTAATCAAGATATTCGAGGCATCGAGCAATGGTATAAAATGGACAAAGCCCGCAATTTTTCGGAGTTTTACGAAGCTATGACAATGACTGCAATACCGGGTTTTAATACCATTTATGCCGATAAACGAGACACTATTTTTTATGTAAGTAACGGCAAAATTCCATTTCGTACCGAAGGTTATGATTGGAAAAATACAATTCCGGGGAATACTTCAAAAACGCTAACTACGACTTTTCATCCATTGAAAGATTTACCTCAATACATCAATCCTACGAGTGGATATTTATTCAATGCCAATCATACGCCATTCAACGCAACGGGTGAAAAAGATAACCTAAAAGCCAAAGATTTCGACCAAACAATGGGTTATGAAGTAAAGGATAATAACCGCAGTATTCGTTTTCAGGAAATGTTTTCGCAGTATGATAAAATCTCTTTTGATGATTTAAAACGTATCAAATACGATGGACAATTACCGAAAGGAAAACTTTATTTCCCAGCCAATACCGATGTTTTATTTCAACTAACCCCAAGTGAATATGCTGATATACAGCCACTTATCGAAAATCTAAATTCGTGGGACAGAAAAACCAATGTTGAGAGCAAAGGAGCTGCTATATTTTTGGTAATGCTCAATTATTTTACAGCAGAGTTTGGTAAAAAAGAAGAAATTGCTGACCATATTATTTCAAAAGAAGAAGCCGTTGCGGCGTTTCGCCATGTGAATACTTACATGAAACAATATTTTGGAAGAACAGATATTTCACTCGGAGATTTACAAAAACTGGTACGTGGCGATATAGAAAAGCCATCTTGGGGTTTGCCTGATGTCATCACAGCTATGCACACTCGCCCGTATAAAGATGGTAGATTGAAAGTCGTGCAAGGCGAATCATATATTGGATTAATTAAATTTCCGAAAGAAGGCCTACCTGAAATAGAAACGGTACTGAACTTCGGACAATCGACCCACGCCGATAGCCCGCATTTTGCCGACCAAATGGATTTGTATTTAAGCCAGAAAACCAAAAAAATGACACTTGATAAAGCCGAAGTAATGAAAACTGCGGTAAAGACTTATTCGCCAAAGTGATAAATATTAAGCATCGTTTTATTTGAAATCAAGTCGGTATTTTATAGATTTACTTACAAATCCTACGAATTAATTTGATAAATATGAAAAAATCATTTGCATTCGCCTCTCTTTTTTTAAGCTTGCTTTGTATCGAATCGTATGCTCAAGCAATTAGAGAAACTATCGACCCTATTTTTTATAAAGCCGCACAAAAAAATATCGGGTATCCGATTGGGGCAATTAGAGGCAGTGTTTATGGGCGTCTATACGCTTCGTTTGAAGTTGATAATAAAGGAGCAGTTAAAAATGTCAACTTGATTTATCCGTTGGTGAGTAAGAAGATAAGCCATTTATTAGGTTTTGAAGCAGAAATTGTGGGTGGTTTATCAAAAACACCACATCTAAATAATGTAAGTGAAGGTAAATATATTTTACCAATCGCCTTTGTATATAAAAATATCTATTATGGTGATGAAAACTATCCGACCAATCGAATTTCGGAAGACTATTTTTCTAAAGATTTTCAGTTCTTGAAAGAAATTCAGATTACGGCTCGAAGTGACCAATATCGTATGCTTCGCCCTTTTTCGGGTATTCCACCAGCAAGTCGGCAAATTGTTGAGTATTAACCAAAACGGCTCTTAGATTAAATTTCTAAGAGCCGTTTTTATTTTATATCCCTGTATAATTAAAAGGAGAAATACGTCTGAGTTCGTATTTTACTTTTTCGCTTACATCAAGGGTATCAATAAATTCTTTGATGCGTTTTTCAGTGATTTTCTCATTTTTGCGAGTCAATTCTTTCAATGCCTCATAAGGTTTCGGGAAACCTTCACGGCGAAGAACCGTCTGAATACCCTCAGCTACAACGGCCCAGTTTTCTTCCAAATGGTGGTCGATTGCTTCTTGATTAAGTTCGAGTTTATCCATACCTTTCAGCAATGATTTCAAGGCAATAACAGTATGCCCAACTGGCACACCCAAATTTCTCAAAACCGTTGAATCGGTCAAGTCTCTTTGCAGGCGAGAAATAGGTAATTTTGCCGAAAAATGCTCAAAAAGAGCATTAGCAACGCCTAAATTCCCTTCAGCATTTTCAAAATCAATCGGATTTACTTTGTGTGGCATTGCCGACGAACCAATTTCACCAGCTTTGATTTTTTGCTTGAAATAACCCATCGAAACGTAAGTCCAAACATCACGAGAGAAATCAATCAAAATCGTATTGAGACGTTTGAGGGCATCAAACATAGCCGCCAACATATCATAATGCTCAATCTGCGTAGTTTTCTGACTGCGAGAAAGTCCGAGCCAATCGTTTACGAAACTATTACCGAACGCTACCCAGTCGGTTTGCGGATATGCCACATTGTGAGCGTTGAAATTACCAGTTGCTCCACCAAATTTAGCGGCGTAAGGCACAGCATTGAGCATTTCGAGTTGTTTCTCGATTCTTTCACAGAACACCAATAATTCTTTACCCAAACGAGTAGGCGAAGCGGGTTGCCCGTGTGTATGTGCAAGTAGTGCTATATCTTTCCATTGCTCAGCTAATTCGTGCAATTTTGTCAAAACCTGCTGAAAAGTTGGTACAACCTCAACAAGCATCGCTTCTTTCAACGATAATGGAATGGCGGTGTTATTGACATCCTGCGAAGTAAGTCCAAAATGAATAAATTCTGAGTGCTGGCCAATTCCTAAGACCTCGAAAGCATCTTTGATAAAATACTCAACAGCTTTTACATCGTGATTCGTAACTTTTTCGGTTTCTTTGATTTTAAGAGCATCCTCTTCCGAAAAATTTTCATAAATCGCACGAAGATTTTTGTACAAACCTTTATCAAAACCTTCAAGTTGAGGTAGCGGAAGCTCGCAAAGAGCAATAAAATATTCTATTTCAACTCTCACACGGTAGTGAATGAGTCCGAATTCAGAAAAATATTTTGCAAGATTTTCGATTTGTCGGCGGTATCGACCATCAACAGGAGAAATAGCGGTAAGAGAATTCAAAAGCATAATTTTCAAGTAAAAATCTTTGGAAATTGGAAGTTTGGAAGATGGAAACTGGAAGTTGGTTTGATAAAATCTCTTTGGGTAAGCCCAATCAGCTCCCCGCTAACATCCAACATCGAACCCCCAACATCGAAATTCTAAGCACAAAGTTAAACCTATTGTGTGTTCTGACAAAATAAATTAACTTGCCAAACAATTTCAACCCTATATCAAACAAAACCTCAATGCAAACTTCAAACTTTATTGGTGAATTATTGGGTACGCTTGTACTTATTTTACTGGGCGACGGCGTTGTCGCAAATATTCTTTTAAAAGGCTCAAAAGGCGAAAATGGTGGCTGGATAGTCGTAACAGCCGCATGGGCTTTTGCAGTTATGTGTGGCATTTTTGTGGCCCAAAAATTTGGTAGCCCAGATGCACACTTAAATCCAGCCGTTACGATAGCAATGGCCGTAAAATCTGGCGATTGGTCAAACGTAGGGTCATTTATTGCAGCTCAAATGATTGGTGCATTTTTGGGTGCAACACTCGTTTGGCTGACCTACTTACCTCATTGGTCGATAACCGAAGATAAAGGAGCAAAATTAGGGGTTTTTGCTACCGCTCCTGCCATCAGAAATCCTACGGGCAATCTTATTTCTGAGATTATCGGCACAATCGTATTGATTATAGTATCAAATTCATTTACTGCCGATTTGCCAAATGGCTTTGCTCCTTATTTGGTCGGTATGTTGGTTTGGGCAATTGGTCTTTCGTTGGGCGGGCCAACGGGCTACGCTATCAATCCTGCCCGTGATTTAGGCCCACGCATCGCTCATGCAGTATTGCCAATTTCGGGCAAAGGTACAAGCGATTGGAACTATGCTTGGATTCCTGTGGTAGGGCCTATCGTTGGTGGCATTTTAGCGGCTTTATTTTTAGGAGCATTCAATATTTAACAAATCTTTTCACTGTTAATACCCAATTTTATAAATTTCATTATCATGAAACGACTACTCTTTGTATTCTTTTGTTTTGCCACGACCGTCTGGGGACAAAATACATACAATATTATTCCTCAGCCCGATACACTCATAGCCAAAAGCGGAACATTTGTAATTAGTAGCGAAACCCGAATTATTTTACAAACGAACGATGCTCCCACGGCGGCCGTTGCAAAATTATTGTCGAGCCAAGTAGCTCAAACAACAGGCATGAAGCTTTTTACCGAAGTTTCGTTACCAAAAGTGCCAAGAATTGACCCTAAAACCAAAAAAGCGATTCCTGTACCACCAATCACCAATGCCATTTTGTTTGTAAAATCGACCAAACCAATGTCCGAAGATGGCTACGAGCTTTCGGTCGAATCTAATTTGGTGACAATCACAGCGAGTGGTTCGCAAGGGTATTTTTATGCCCTACAAACGATTTTTCAATTACTCCCTGCTCAAATTTACAGTTCAAATAAAGTCAATGGCTTATTATTGAGCATGCCATGTGTAAATATCGTTGACAAACCTCGCTACCAACACCGTGGTTTTATGCTCGATGTGGGTCGTCATTTTATGCCATTATCTTTTGTGAAGAAAACCATTGATTTGTTGGCCATGCACAAAATGAATATTCTGCACTGGCACTTGACAGAAGACCAAGGTTGGAGAATTGAAATCATGAAATACCCTCGCCTCACACAAGTTGGCTCGGTACGTTCTGAGACAATTGAAGGTAAAATGTCTTATAATCAACCATTAAAGTTTGATGGAAAAGAACACTCAGGATTTTATACACAAGATGAAATCAGAGAAGTAGTAAAATATGCACAAGAAAAATATGTAACGATTATCCCTGAAATCGAAATGCCAGGACACGCTTTGGCGGCTTTGGCGGCCTATCCAGAATTAGGTTGTACGGGCGGGCCTTATGGCGTAGCTAAGATTTGGGGTGTAATCGAAGATGTTTACTGCCCTACTGAGAAAACTTTCAAGTTTATTGAAGACGTTTTGACAGAAGTTATGGACTTGTTTCCGAGCAAATACATTCATATCGGAGGCGACGAATGTCCGAAAATTACATGGCAAAGAAGTAAATTCTGTCAAGATTTAATGAAAGCTCAAGGTTTGAAAGATGAACACGAATTACAAAGCTATTTCATTAAACGCATTGATAAGTTTTTGACTTCAAAAGGTAGAAAACTAATGGGTTGGGACGAGATTTTGGAAGGTGGACTTTCGCCAAACGCTACCGTGATGTCGTGGAGAGGTGTGCAAGGCGGAATTGAAGCAGCCAAACAAAAACACGATGTAGTAATGACACCAAATTCGCACGTTTACATTGATTACTATCAGTCTCATGCCATAACAGAGCCTTTAGCAATTGGCGGTTTTTTAACTTTAGAGAAAGTTTATTCGTACGAACCAACGCCATCGGAACTAAAACCCGAAGAAACAAAACATATTTTGGGAGCTCAAGTAAACCTTTGGACAGAATACGTGGCCACACCCGAACACGCCGAATACATGACTTTCCCTCGTGCGTGTGCCTTATCGGAAGTTACGTGGACTCCATCTATCAATAAAAACTTCGCTGATTTTGGACGTAGATTAGAAGCCCACTTCAAGCGATTAGAGGTATTGAAAGTCAATTACGCCAAAAGTATTTTTGATGTAAAAGAAACAGCAACACCTAATAAAAATACACAAACCGTAGAAGTAAAGCTGGAGCCTTACGTACGTGATGCACAGGTGCGTTACTCGCTCGATTTCTCGAAACCGACGGCCAACTCCCCTATTTTTGTACCTCAGACATTCAATAAACTAACTACTGTAAGAGCAGCAATTTTCAGAAATGGCCAGCAAATCGGTAATGAGTTTGTAAAAACTTACAGAATGCCTGATAAGTGAGATAAAAGTTAATTTAGGCTTCATAGCCACAAATTCACCAAAGCCGCTTTGCCAATCTGCTGAGTGGCTTTGGCTGAATCATCCAAAATAATTGTTGAGCCATCTGCTCCCAAGTCCCAGATATTTCCTTGCAGAAAAACATTTACACCTTTCTTCACCCCCGCTTCATTTTTTGCTCTTTCGGCCATTGCGTGTTTTACCCAAGCTTCACCGAGTGTTAGTTTTCCGATGCTTCCTTTAGCATCAGCAGGTGTTTCTGCTCCCGAATAGCCAGTCCACTTCTTATTCCAATTGCCATAACCATTTGAATAAGAAGGAGTTACTACAAAATCGACGCCTTTTTGTTTCAAAACCTTGTACGATTCCGAAAACCAAGCATCGGCACAAACAAGTACACCCATTCGACCAACAGGAGTTTCAAAAACTGGAATATCTTCGGGTTTAGCTGGACACACAAACGATAGCTCATCGGCTGTTGGGAATACTTTTTTAATTAAACTCTGATTTAACTTCCCCTTAGTATCAAATACCATTGATGTATTATAGAGCAACCCATTGGTTGCTTTCAGCATACCATTTTCAACACTCGGATTAGGTAATAAAATCGAACCCGCTACGATTGTAACAGCATATTTTGCCGCTAACTCAGAGAAAACTGTCTGATAGATTTTTGCCATTTCGGCCGCTTTCATGGCAAATGCGGCGTATTTTACTTTATCTTTTACAGAATCTGGAGCAGAAACGAATGTTTTCGCAAACTTCCCGATATTACTCAGTACCATTGTTTGTATGCCTCCCTCTAAGGTTTTTGCTTGATACAAACTTTCCTTTTCGTTGGCCGCCACCAAAAAAGTACCAATATATTCAGGAAAAACTACGATAGTTTTCTCCGAAATCAGTAATTTGTTCTTCTGTGCTTCAATCAGATAAAACTCAATTTTTTGCTTAAAATTAGTTTCCGAAGCATAATCAACTGGCGTCATGAATGCTTGTACTCCAAGAATATTCCCCTTTTCGGTCGAATCTCCGTAAGACTCTACCACATCAATTTTAAGTGTTGGTGGTAGTGTTGTACCTTTATTTGTACTCGACCAAATCAGATAAACTCCCACCAAAACCAGTAAGATTAGTAGTATCGTTTTGAAGATTTTTTTCATAATCTATTATTTTTATGGCCATTTCTCAAAATATTTTGTCAAGATTCCTGAGCCTTTTCTTAATTTTGTTTTAAAATTGCACAAACAAGCATCATTGGGCAACATCAACAATAAAATAATTTTTACAGCAGACTGGGCATAAAACATGACAGAACCTTACATTGTCGGTATCACGGGCGGAAGTGCATCGGGAAAAACATATTTTTTACATCAACTATTGGGGTCTTTTTCAGAAGAAGAAGTTTGCCTAATCTCGCAAGATAATTACTATCGTACACAAGAATTTGTACCGAAAGACCAAAACAATATAGAAAACTACGACCTTCCAGAAGCCATTGATTTTGAGTTATATGCTCAACACATCAACGACCTCAAAAATGGCAAGACCGTTCAGCACAAAGAATATGTTTTCAACAATCCTAATGTTGTTCCGAAAACCTTGACCTTCAAGCCAGCTCCAATCATTGTAGTTGAAGGCATCTTTGTTTTCCATTCGCAGGAAGTATCTAATTTGCTTGATTTACGGGTTTTCATTGATGCTCGTGAGCATATCAAAATCAAACGCCGCATCATCAGAGATAACAACGAACGTGGCTATGACTTAACCGATGTACTTTATCGTTGGGAAAACCATGTAGCACCAACCTACGAAAAATACATTGAGCCAACCAAATACAGTGCCGACATCATCATCAATAATAATTTACACTTCGAGAAAGGTCTGGATATTCTTACTTCCTTCCTGAAAACAAAACTTCCTTGATTTGTCGATGAAATATAGCAAAAGAGGTGCTTTTTAGTTGTAAAAGCACCTCTTTTCGTATAAAAACAGGCACGTTTTTTGCTTAAAATTGTAAAAGTTCGCTATTGAAATTTTCAATTTTATACAAATGAAACGTATTTTATCCTTCGCATTGGTGGCTCTTATCGGAGCTGTTGTTTCCTGTAAAAAAATAAGTGACGAAGGCATTACTCCTCAACAAACCTCGCAGTTGGCCAAATGCCCACTCAAAAATGTCAATTCTGCCACTGGTACGCCCATTGCTTCTTTTGAATATACACTCAATCGCATCAAACGAATCGTCAATAAAGAAGATGGCGAGGTAGATGCCATTTTTACTTATAATATCAAAAACCAAATCGAAAAAATGACCATTTCAAATGGAAATGCGTTGGAAACTTACACCGTAACCTATGTATATGATGTAGCAACAGGGAAAGTTTCAAAAACTCGAACTTCGGTAAAAGACTACGAATTCCAAGTCAATGATTTTGTTTATGCAGGCGATAAACTCATCACTATCAATACAACTTTAAATATTTTTGGATATACAGTAAAAGGTACGTCTCGTGTTGAGTATCTCAACGATAACGTATCGAAGGTTTATACTAAAATGGAAGGCGAACCTGAGCTATTGGCTTATGAAGGTCTTAACTACGACACAAAAGCTCAATTTTATCCCGACGGCTATCGTACGATGGCTTATGGTTTTATTGGTCTGGCTAATAGTTATTTTGCATTTTTTGGACAAAATAACGCAACTTCAATCAAAATCTATGATGATAACGGTAAAGTAGATGAAGCCATCGAAACCGTTTATGAATACAACAAAACTGGGATTCCGACCAAAGGCACAAAGACAATCACGAAAGGCGAAAACAAAACCACACAGACCGTAGCTTACCAATATATGTGTAATTGAGTTGAGATAAGATAAACAAAGTCGAGAGAAAAACTGTTACTTTTGCAACAGCAAATTTTCCTATCAGTCTAAATTTTTCTTATGCAAAATATTCTTTTCTGGTTCAGAAACGACTTACGACTTCACGATAATGAGGCACTTATACAAGCAACCAAAGAAGGAAATGTAATTCCTGTCTATATTTTTGATGAACGTCAGTTTATTGACACACCCATTGGTTTTAAGCGTACAGGAGCATTTCGAGCCAAATTTTTAATCGAATCGGTAGAAAATCTTCGTACAAATCTCCGCAAAATTGGTTCTGAATTAATTGTCAGAATCGGCAAACCCGAAGAAATTTTGGCCAAAATGGCTTCCGAACTTCAAGTAGCAGCGGTTTATGCCAGCAAAGAAGTAACTCAAGAAGAAACAACCATCGAAGCCAGCCTTTCTAAGAGGCTCAAACCACTTAATATCGAAATCGAATTGGTGTGGATTGCCACACTCTATCACGCCCGTGACCTTCCTTTTCAGATAAACTTCTTACCCGATGTTTTTACTGAATTTAGAAAAAAAGTAGAACGTTCGGCCAAAATACGCCCGACCTTCGATGCTCCGAAAACCTTACCGAAAGTTGATAAAACGATTGAATCGGGCGAAATTCCGACTTTAAAAACGCTTGGTTTTGAGCAAAACGTAAAGGCCGACAAACGCTCAGTTCTGTCGTTTCAAGGAGGTGAAACCGCCGCTCAATATCGACTTGATGAATATTTTTGGGATAACGACTTACTAAAAACCTACAAAGAAACCCGCAATGGCCTCATCGGAGCCGATTATTCTTCCAAATTTTCAGCGTGGTTGAGCTTAGGCTGTATTTCTCCTCGTACGATTTATGAAGAAGTAAAAAAATACGAAAAAGAAGTTGCCGCCAATGATTCGACCTACTGGCTGGTTTTTGAACTTATCTGGAGAGATTATTTCCATTTCATAGCCTTGAAATTTGGTACTCGAATCTTCAAACCAAGTGGTGTGAAAAATGATTTAATGAAGCTTTGGAAACGTGATAAGGCCAATTTTGAGAAGTGGGTAAAGGGCGAAACTGGAGTGCCATTTATTGATGCCAATATGCGAGAATTACAGCAAACTGGCTTTATGTCGAACCGTGGACGCCAAAACGTGGCCAGTTTCTTGACCAAAGACCTCGGTATTGATTGGACTTGGGGTGCATCATACTTTGAGACACAACTCGTTGATTATGACGTGTGTAGCAACTGGGGAAACTGGAATTATTCGGCTGGTGTAGGCAACGACCCACGAGAAGACCGCTACTTTAATATTGGCCGCCAAGCCGATATGTATGATAAACAAGGCGAATACGTAAAACTTTGGCTACCCGAACTTGCCAATGTTCCAGCTGACAAAGTACATTTTGTGGGGCTATTGAGCGACAAAGAGCAGAAAGAATATGGCGTGACTTTAGGCACAGACTATCCAAAACCTATCGTTAATGTTAGTAAATGGTTAAAATCTTAAAAAAAATTCTGCAATCGACATCAAAAATATCCGCTTGCTGAGTTTTTTATCCATTTATAACATTTAGTCACTTGTATATCATTTTCAAATCATTACATTTGAATCAAAATTTAACCAATTACAAAAAAACGAATTAAAGACAATGAACAAAAGCACACTCATCATCGTTGGTATTTTACTCATTTTCGGGATGTACGGATGTAGCTCATACAACGGTTTGGTAGGAAAAGACCAAGACGTAAAAGGTAAATGGGCAAACGTGCAAACACAATATCAACGCCGCTCAGACTTGATTCCGAACTTGGTAAATACTGTAAAAGGTGCTGCCGATTTTGAAAAAAGTACACTTACTGCTGTTATTCAAGCTCGTGCAAGTGCAACAGCCGTAAATATCAAAGCTGACGATTTAACTCCAGCAAACATTCAGAAATTTCAGGCTGCTCAAGACCAACTAAGTGGTGCATTAAGCCGTTTGCTCGTTTCGGTTGAAAAATATCCAGATTTGAAGGCCAACCAAAACTTCTTGGAGCTTCAATCTCAACTCGAAGGAACTGAAAACCGCATCGCAGTGGCCCGTAATGATTTCAATACATCAGTGCAGACTTACAACTCATCTGCATTGGCATTCCCAACGGTTATTTTTGCCAAAATCTTTGGTTTTGCTGAAAAAGGATTCTTCCAAGCATCTGATTCAGCCCAAGCAGCTCCATCAGTTAAGTTTTAATTTATTAGTGTAAAAATAGATTGATAGCGACGTTGCGATGCAGCGTCGCTATTCTATCAAATTCCAAGAAATCAATAATGCTTTTGTCAGAAATTGAAAAAGAAAAGGTTATAACTGCCATCAAGCAAGCCGAACTTAATACTTCGGGCGAAATAAAGGTGCATATCGAAGAGCGTTGCCCTGAAGCCGACCCGTTTGAGCGTGCAAAGCAGGTATTCCAATATTTGAGCCTTGATACTACTGCTCAACGCAATGCTGTTTTGTTTTACTTAGCTCATGGAGACCGTAAATTTGCAGTTTTAGGCGATGTTGGTATCGACAAAGTTGTACCACCTAATTTTTGGGAAAGCACACGAGATACTCTCCGTCTGTATTTTGCTCAAAATGATTTCAGTGGTGGCTTACAAATGGGAATAAAAGAAGCTGGTTTTCAGTTGAAAAAGTATTTTCCTTATCAAAGCAACGACATTAATGAGATTTCGGATGATATTTCGACCGAACAAATACCTTAATCTCAACCATTAGTTTATCCAGCAATTCTCTATTAAATATCCGCACGCATTTAACATTGACTCTGGCTACAATACAACAAAGCCATTAACTGATAACTAATAACAAATAATTGTGGTTTGCCACTTAAACTTCTCGATGCTTAACAGATTTTTCATATTTCTTTTTCTTATTCAAAGTTTTGTCTTTGCACAAGATATTCCACAGAAGCCAAATCCTCCGAGATTTGTCAATGATTTGGTAGGCGGATTATTGAGTCAGGGCGAAATCAACCAATTAGAACAAAAACTAAAAGCATATTACGATTCGACCTCTACGCAAGTAGTTATTGTAATCGTAAAAAGCGTTCAACCCTATGACATCAGCGAATATGCCGTCAAACTCGGTAGAGAATGGGGAGTTGGACAAAAAGGTAAAAACAATGGTGTTGTATTTTTATGGGCTCCTGGAGATAGAAAAATCTTTATCGCCACAGGCTACGGTGCAGAGGGTGGTTTGACAGATGCTTACAGCAAACGAATTATCGAGCAGGTAGTAAAGCCCAATTTTAAGCAATTACGCTATTATCAAGGTCTTGATGAAGCAACGAATAGCATAATTAAGTATTTATCGGGCGAATTTGATGCAGACCCTGCCGAAGAAGGTGATTTGGGTGATGTTATTTTTGCTATCATTTTCTTTATCATTATAGGATTGATTATCTTGTATGTGATTGGAAAAATGAGTGGAGGTAGTAAAGGTGGCGGAAACCGTGGAGGTGGCTTTGTGCCTTACACAACCTACACAGGTTGGGGAAGTTCGTCGGGTGGATGGTCAAGCGGTGGTGGAAGTAGTGGTGGAGGTTTCGACTTCGGAGGAGGTAGTTTCGGCGGCGGTGGTGCTGGCGGAGATTATTAAAGTAGTTTTGAAAGATAAAGTAAAAAAAGAGCCTTTCTCGGAAGGCTCTTTTTTTACTTTAAAATATTGGATATTAGTCTTTTATAAAATTCTTAATTTTCAATTCTTATTTCCTCACCACAATTCCATCAACTTTAAAACTCTTCTTTTTACCGATAAACAATTCTTGCCAGCCTTCTATTTGGTAATTTGTAAGATGATTTTTATCAAGCGTCATCAAAAGATGTTTCTCTGACTGATACAGATAGTTTTCGGTTTGTAGCAAAGCCTCAATGTGTTTTACGGTTTTATCTTCATCAAAAATAATTTTCAATGATTTTACGGGCAGGTTTTCGCTTTCTTTAAGCGTATAAATCGCCATTTGAGGAGTTTCTTCTTTATTATAGCTTAATTGATACGACTGCTTGTTTAAATCGGCTTGTAGAAAGAGTTCGAGTTCTTTTTGCCAATCAATTTTATTGGTATTCAATACTTCTTTTTTGTCTTCAATTACTAAATTTTTGTGCGTAAGCGGCTGGTTTTTATTTAATTCTGCTATTTGCTGAGTTATAAGGCCCGCCAAATCGAAATATGTTTTTGTAGAATTTTGGTTTTCGGACTCCGTGCATCCGATTAGTAATAAGCTGATAAAGAGCAGTTTACGCATTACAAATAATTGATAATTGAGAGTTGATAATTGCAAATATTACCAACCTCTGTTAGTATTAAAAATATAACATTATTTTATCGGTTGAGCGTTCCTGTACCCCCTAAAAAAACTTAACCCCACCGCTATCGAGAGCAGTGGGGTAAGCGTCCATCTATTCAACCCTAACCTATTAAACTATGAAAACTTAATATTCTTCTTGAAAGTTGAGTCTTAGCGACCTAACATTTCGATAGCTACTGGAGCTTCGGCCTGCTGTGTGTCTGTTGACTCAACGTTTGATTGGTAATTCCATAAAACTTTAATTACTGAGGCGGTTGTTGTTACTTTCTGCTTCCAAACCTTCGCTTCACTGCCACGTACTTTATTAAGTTTTACTTCGATGTTTTCTACTGCTGTGATAAATGCTGCTTTCTTGTCGGCACTCAATGTTATGAATTTAGACGGAGAGGCATTATATAAAGTCACTACTTCTGTGAAAACATTCCAATCATTTGTCTTAACTAATTTCTTCGCATTTTTTGTCATAAAATTTGCGAAACTTGCTTCAGCACCTCTAACTAAAATTACTTCGTTTTTGGCTGAATCACGGTCATTTGCTTTAACAATATTTGCAGTAGTCAATAATGACCCGAATACCAATGCAAATATAACAGATTTAAATGAATTTTTCATTGTTTTGTCTTATTTTCCTTGTGGATAACGATGCAAAGGTATAAGAAAAAATAATACAATCCAAATATTGTCTATGGCCGACAACAGAATATTGTTCTAAAATTATTTGGATTTTTCTAATATTACAGAAATTTTAAGTAAATTTTTAATGCAAAAACAAAATAAAATTCGTATTAAAAAAATGCAACTTGTATTTTATTCTAAAAATAGCAAATGTGAAAATTCTTTAAAAAGTACAATCATTCGTTGTAAAAATTCATTGTTCTCTCTACACCAATTGTGCAAAAATTCAAAATTATTTCGCCAACACGGTCTAATCTATCGACAAGCTGAATCATTTCGTCGTCGTTGAAGGCTTTTAAGACATATTCTACTTGCTTGCCCGCATGGAAATTATTGCCTATTCCGAACCTCAATCGGTTATAAGCATTTGTACCTAACTTCTCTTCGATATTTCGCAAACCGTTTTGCCCACCGTGCGAACCTTTGGTCTTTAGGCGGAGCTTTCCGAATGGCAAAGCAAGGTCGTCGCAAATCACCAGTAGGTTTTCGGTCGGAATTTTCAGAGCTTGCAACCAATAGTTGATAGCATTGCCACTGAGGTTCATGTAAGTGGTTGGCTTGATGCAGTAAATCTGTTTTCCTTTATACTTAAACTCGGCCGTGTAAGCGAGGCGTTCCATCTTAAACGAAAAGCCTTGTTGTGCCGCGAGCCTGTCGAGGGCCATAAAACCAACGTTGTGTCGGGTAAGTGCATATTCTGGACCGATATTGCCAAGCCCAGCTATTAAATATTTCATAATACCTCTGTTTGTAAATAATTTTTGTGCAAAGTTCATAAAATTAGCAGAATTAGTCTATCAATTTATTAGATTTACACCCAGATTTATTTTAATTAAAAAACCTTTCCCGATTTGTGGCAGGAGTATGAACCGACTCATTCTTAGTAATCCTTTACTTGATATTACACTCAATCGTTTGTGCCAGCAATTGATTGAAAACCACGGAGATTTTTCGAATTCAGTAATCTTGGGGCTGCAACCACGAGGCATCTACTTGGCCGAACGCATCACCAAAAAATTAAGAGAAGAAACAAACATTGATATAAAACTGGGGTATTTGGATGCTACTTTCTTTCGTGATGATTTCAGAAGAAGAGATACGCCCCTAAAACCCAACGAAACCAAAGTGCCTTTTGTGATTGAAAATAAAAAGGTGATTTTGATTGATGATGTGCTGGCGACTGGCCGAATGGTTCGTGCGGCAATTGATGCAATGCAAGCCTTTGGTCGCCCCGAAAAAGTGGAGCTTTTGTGCTTAATTAACCGCCGTTACGAAAGAGATTTGCCGATTCAGCCCGATTATACAGGTATGCGTGTAAATACGCTTGATACGCAGCGTGTATTGGTAGAATGGAAAGAACAAGGCAACGAAGAAGATAAGATTTGGTTGATTGGTTGATGCTTTTGGAATGAGATTTGTAAATATGTTGAAAATTGTGGTTAAAAATGAAAACCATAATGAGGAATAAAGTACATATACATTTATTAGAAAAATGTCGAAGCAACAAAAACCCGCCAAGAATACGCCCGTAAAACCTGTTAATCAAACAAAAGTTAGTCCACCGAAGACTTCTTCGGGGATAAACCCAACGATTTTATTGATAATTCTGGCTTTGCTGACATTCATAGCCTACGTTGGAGCATTCAAGAATGGTTTTGTAGAATGGGATGACCAACATTATGTAACGAATAATGATTTGGTGCTAAATCCAACGGGAGCAAATATCAAAACTTTGATGGGGCGAATTGTGGCTCTCAACTACCACCCTATCACGATGCTTTCCTTGGCATTGAATGTGATTTTGTTTGGTAAAGGAGCAACTTCTTTCATTGTTACGAATGTCATTATTCATACTATTAATACAGTTTTGGTTTTTAAGTTTATCCAAAGGCTTACCGAAAGCAAAAACATCGTGGCTTTTCTGACGGCTTTGGTTTTTGGCCTTCACCCGATGCACGTAGAATCGGTGGCGTGGATTGCTGAGCGTAAAGATGTACTGTATGTTTTCTTCTTCTTGCTTTCGTGTTTGTCTTACCTGAGATTTCGCAAAGAAAATAACAATAAATGGTTGATTATTAGCCTTTTACTATTCATTTGTTCGGCTTTATCTAAGGCAATGGCTGTGCCTTTACCGGTAGTATTATTATTGATTGACTATTGGCAAGGCCGAGAATGGCTTTCTGTAAAAAACTTGGTTGAGAAAAGTGCGTTTTTTGCCGTGGCTCTTTTCTTTGGTTTGATGTCAATCAATGTACAGGCGGGCGGAGATTTCTATGGTTTGCTTACGATGGAACTCAAAAATAAGGCACTTGCCAATCCACCGTTTTCGGGTTTAGAGCGAGTTGCTTATCCGATGTTTGGTTATTTAAAATATCACTTGATGGCAATTTTGCCTTTTGGACTTTCTAATTTGCATCCGTATCCAGTTTCGGGAAGTGCCACTAATCCTAAATATTTTCTGGCGATTGCATTCTTCATTGCATCCATCGGCATCATGATTTGGTCGTATAGCCGTAAGAAATACATTTTCTTTGGTTGGGGATTTTTCTTGGTTACAATCTTTTTAGTATTACAATTTCTATCGGTTGGTAAGGCATTTATGGCCGAACGATATTCGTATTTGCCTTATGTGGGTTTATTTTTTATGATTTTTTACGGAATTGATGAATACTTTCAAAAACCCAATGTTTTACTCACAATAGGAAGTGTTTTTGGCGTTTTCTGCTTATTTCTGACTACTCAACAAGTAAAAACTTGGAAAGACAATTTTAGCTTGTGGAGCAATGCTTACGAGCAATATCCTGAAGATAGTAGCATTTTGGAGTCAATGGCCGATGAGTATGGCCGACAAGGACAATATGATAAAGTGCAGGAGTTTGGCGAAAAAGCTTTGGCAATAAACACCAATAGCTATCACACTTACGAGATTTTAGCCAATGTTTATGCCTTGAAAAAAGACATTCCAAAGTCATTACAGATGTACGACAAGGCAATTGCTCTTGATTCTACCGTAGGAAATGTGTATTTCAATCGAGGAATAACGCTCGTAGAGAGCAATCCAGCAAAGGCGATTGAAGACTATAATAAATCAATGAGTTTGCCATCTCACGATAGACTTTTTAAGATTAGAGGAGCGAGAGCGTATGCGTATCTGAAACTCAATAAGTTTAAGGAGGCCATCGAAGATTATACGTATGTGATTGAAAACATTGATACGAATCCTTCGACTTACTACACCGATAGGTCGATTGCGAAGTATAATCTGAATGATAAAGTTGGGGCGATTGCCGATTTGAAACAAGCTGTTTCGCTCGACCCATCGAACCAAATTGCACAAGAAAATTTGAAGTTAATTTCTTCTCAAAAATAAAAAAGAGTGCCGCCAATGGTGGCACTCTTTCTGTTTTCAACCGTTAAACCCTACTACTCAAATTTAGGCAGTAGAATATTTTTTATAATCGGCCATTTCTAAAAAATGGCTTATCTCTCCTTTTTATCAATCTGATAATAAGGTTTTTACGAGAACTTACGTTTTCTTATATCCATGAATTATTAAATATCTTTATATGTTCTTTTTTCAAATAACAGGATTTCCGACTCATATTTGATTTCATATACGCTTGTTTTATAGTTTTGGATTTATAACCCGAAAAAATTAGTGGTCTTCGACGTGCCTTTTAGGTGTAGTTGTGGCATGGTTGTTGAGAAAGTGTTTTTATCATGCTTTCCGTACTTCTATGAAAAAAAATATTCAAATTCTTTATTGTCTGATTTTTTTCTTATTTCCTTTTCTTTCGATTGGGCAAGTACCGACTGAGAATGCCTTATTGTGGGAAATTTCGGGAAAAGGGCTACAAAAATCTTCTTTTCTGTACGGAACAATTCACGTAGTTTGCCCCAATGAGTTAAGTTTTTCGGAAGAAGCTAAAAAAGCGTTTAACGCCACCGAACAACTCTACCTTGAACTTGATTTAGATGACCCAGAATTGGCTATAAAGATGCAACGCTCAATGGCGAGCCAAACGCATCTGAGAAATCTACTAAAAGCCAATGAGTATGAGCAACTGGAGAGTTTTTTTAGAGAACGAACTGGCTATTCGATTGAAAGTTTGGGCATGATTAAACCTTTTTATTTGCTTTCATATACTTACTCGCCAATGATTGGCTGTAATCAGCCCATTTCGGTTGAAAAGGGACTGGCAGAAATGGCTTATATTCAAAATAAAAGTATATTTGGACTTGAGACTTTGGAAGACCAACTTTCAGTTTTTGAGAAGATTTCGCAGCAAAAACAAGCCAATATATTATTGGGGTGTATAAAAGATTTTAGTAAGATGCAGGAATCGTTTCAGACATTGCTGAAAGATTATAAAGAAGAAAATCTCAATGCTTTAGTAAAAACCTCGCTTGATTCTTACTCGGCACGCTACGAGCATTTACTTCTGGATAGAAGAAATAAACGTTGGTTGAAGAAAATAGCCAAAATTAGTGCAAAAAAATCTACGTTCTTTGCGGTTGGAGCTGCTCATTTGGCTGGCGAAAAAGGTGTGATTAATTTACTTCGCAAAAAGGGTTATACTGTTACGGCCGTAATGAATCAAACTCCTGCAACTTTGCAAAACTCCTTGACTTTATCTATCAAATAATCAATTTGAGGACTTGTATGCCACGAACTCAGCACAATGCGTGTGTTGGACTTTCCTGTTTTGATTGGATACGCAAAACTGTAAATAAAGATGCCTTTCTGAAACAAAAAATCGTAGAGGTCGTCTCGTAAAGAATAATAAACTGGGTAGTTTTCGATAGAATTAAATAAAGACTGACTATTAGATAGTTGAGACGAAAAACGCTGAATATTATCCTTTAATTTTTGCTGGTTTTTCTCATAAATTTCATCAGCGTGCATGTAGGCGTACAAGTATGCAGGTGCAATTGGTGAGCAGGAAGCAAAAAAAGCGGTGTAACGCAGCGTATGAATAAAGTTTTTATCGGCAAAAACTACTCCACCCGCAATGCCCATGGCTTTGTGCAGTGAACTCACTACTATGAGTCTTACATTTGTGTTGACAGTTATTTGCTTGAAAATTCCCGAACCGTTTTCTCCCGTAATTCCCAAACCATGCGAATCATCAATAATGAGCGTAATTGGCTGATTTTGCGGTAACTTACTCGTCCAATCAAAATGATAAGAACTTAGTTTGATTGCATCGCAAGAATTACAAACAATGACTGAGTGAGGGGCGTTTTTCTCCGAAACTTCTTGACAAATATTGCTTGCCCAAACCTCAAAACTAACACTGGGTAAACTCACATTTGGTTCATGGAAATTGGCTGAATGACTGCTTGGTGCATAAAAAAACGTTACATTCTGCGTTTTGAGATATTGTGCTACTACTTGCCCAGCCAGCATTCCTGACGAAACCGTTAGTGCTTTTTCTACCCCAACCCAACGAGCCATTTTTTCTTCGGCTTGGTCGTAAATGTCAAGTTGTAGATTTCCGTTTCGAGAACTCCCAAACGACATTCCATAGCGATTCATGCCTTCAATCAATAATCTTTTGAAGTCTGCATCTTGGTTCATGCCTAAGTAGGCCGTACCGCTATAAAAATCATATTCCTTTCCTTCAAGTAAGATTCTGTTGGATGGTAATTGGCTGATTATGAAATCGTTTGGCATTTTAGTTTAAATAATTTTCAGTTGGTATGTGCTGGATACTGGTGCAAGTCTGAGACTTGTACCTATTCATCGTTAGCAGTCTCCGACTGCGATAAATTAGATAAAAGGAAGAATATCAATACAAAAAATCAATATCAAGTAATCCTTTTCTACCT
Source organism: Emticicia aquatilis (assembly GCF_014644295.1). Classification (GTDB taxonomy): domain Bacteria; phylum Bacteroidota; class Bacteroidia; order Cytophagales; family Spirosomataceae; genus Emticicia; species Emticicia aquatilis. The sequence goes on along the minus strand of NZ_BMKK01000013.1, from coordinate 70,084 downwards.
GAGTAATCTCCTGCACTGCTGTATAAATATGCTTCTGGTTCGCTAACAAAACCTGCTTTTACAGGATTTTCGTGAATATATTGCAGTTTTTGCATGGCTACTTCAATTGTCTGAATCTCAATTGGATGATTGTGCTGCAACCAAAACTGATACTTCTCGTTGTTTGGATTTTGTTCGCCTGACCTTCTGAAAATCCACAACATCCAATGTTTGCGACTTTCAAGTTGATTATCTTCAATGGCTTTTATGATTTTTACGGAAGTGAACTTTTTCAAATCTCGTAAAATTGATTGAAGATCTTCGCCATGTGTACCGATGATTAGATGAACATGGTTTGTCATGATACAATAGGCATAAACTTCTAATCCTTTATTGGCTATGCAATATCGCAAGCTATCCATAAATATATTCCTATACTCATTTCGAGTGAAAACATCAACCCATTGAACTATGGTTAATGTTACAAAATAAGGTTTTGTTTGGTCTCGTATTTTATATTTTCGACTCATTTTTAAAATTTAGTACCAGTCTTTGCGACCCAGTCAGTGTGACCCAGTCAGAGACTGTTTGCGATTGGTGGGTGCAAGTCTGAGACTTGCACCAGCGGTTTTCAGCGATTTCTATATTTTACAGATTGGCATTTGTTGGTACAAGTCTCAGACTTGTACCTGTTCATCGTTAGCAGTCTCTGACTGCAAAAATACACATCACTTATACTTCGGCACATGATTATCAAGGAAGCGAGAAACGGCGTCGTTCCAACCATTGATATATTTTGCTCGTTTATTGTTTAGCTCTTGATTTGTTTTATTGTACGTGTTAGTCAAAGCATTTATTTCGTTAACTTCTTTATTGTAGGTATCCACATCAGCTTGTGTGCGTTGTCTGTCAGATTTTGAGTTGAAGGCTTTGCTCATTTTTGCAAAATTTTCATTTTTTAATAAAAATTCGGTGTAAATCTGCATTTTTGAGCCTTCTTCTACATAAAACTGCATTAAGTCTCGGCAAGCCATAATCAATGTACGGTCATCTTCAAATGCCTTCATCGTATCCAATTTAGTGATGGTTTCGTTGGCATATTTTACCAGTGTATTTTTGTTTTGCTCAATTCCACTCACATTGTTTTTATTGATGGCATCGCTCAGATAAAAATCTTGTTTGTATGATTTAAAAAACATCAGATAAAGAGCATGATAATAGCTATTCACTGTATTAGCTTGCTTTAATTTAAGCGATAGTTCACTTTCTTTGCTAATCAAAGTTATGTTGTTTTTCTTGGCAAAGTCTTCGTAGATTGATTCGTATTTTTTGTAGGCAATATCTTGCTTTTTATTCGCCATATCTTGAGCCATGAAATAGGCTTCCATGTTATCGTATGATTGCTCGGCGATGTCTTCGAGATTTACTATTTTGCCGTAATCTTCATTCAAAATATTAAACATGATGCCCAAATAGCTCACTAAAGCATCTTTCAATGCTCTGTCTCCTTTGAATGGCGGTAGAATCTCGGCCTGATTACGTGCTTGTTGAACAGTTTCGAGCAAACTGATGCGTCGTTTTTCGACTTTTCTGGCACTTTTTCCGTGCGAAACAGCACTAACATAACTCATGTATCGTTGCGAAATGTCTTTTTGAGAGAGTGAGGCACTTTCTAAATAAATGAGGGCTTCTTGTGCAGATACAGTAATAAAACTTGAAAATAAGAGCATAGCTATGCCCAAAACTCGTTGTAATTGTTGCTTCATTGGGAATTTTGTTTGAAAGTTGATTGGTTTATAAAATTTCAGCAGTTTTCGGTCTGTGTATTGGCGAAAATTTGAAACTAAATTATTTCAAATCTAATAAAATTTGAATTGCTTCTTCGATATACGCATCCTTTTTTAGTGTCTCAAAAATCTGCTCGTTGAGTTCTTTCCAATAGCTATCCAACTGGGTGCGTTGTTGTTCGAGTGCTGTAAGCGAAACCGTAAAGTTAGCCTTCGATAATTCGGTCGCTTTGGTCATGCTTGCAATTTCCTCTTTTTCTTTTTTGAATTCTTGTTGAAAAGCATTCCATTCGAGCGAAATTTGCTTGTTTTTCTGCGATTCCAAGTCTTTTATCTTCTTGGCGGCCATTTCGATATGCTGAAAAACGCTATTGTTGCGTTGTCGTTCTTGGCTATTTTGAGCAAGTTTCTGAATCGGTAAATCGGGTAATGGACTATAATTTAAAACCCTGGTGAGAGTATCGGCGGATAAAAAATATCCGTCATAAATTTCACCCACTTGCATACCATCAAACATCGAAGGAAGAACCACATCGGGCATTACGCCTCGTGTCTGTAATGCTCGACCCGACGGACGGAAAACCCTTGAAATGGTATATTTAACAAAATCTCTGGGCATTCGACTGAGCGAATCAAGCGGGAAAAAAGTTTGAGCAACGCCCTTACCGTAAGTTTTTGCCCCAACAATAACGGCTCGTTTATAATCTTGTAAAATCCCTGCCAAAATCTCTGATGCCGATGCACTTGCTTGATTGACCAAAACTATCATTGGACCATCATAAATTGAGCCTCGGTTGGGGTCTTTGGCAATGTAGCTTTTGGGAGAATTACCTTTGTAAGCACCAAAAACGCCTTGGTCGATGAAAATTCCTGCTAAATCAAGGGCTTCTTTGAGCGAGCCACCGCCATTGAAGCGAAGGTCGAGAATAAGTCCTTTGATGCCTTCTTGGTTGAATTTTACGATTTCTTTGGCAACATCATTGGCACAACCAGAACCCTCGGCATCTTCAAAGTCGCTATAAAATGCAGGGAGATTTATGTAGCCAAACTTTTCTTTATTCTGCAAAATAAAACCTCTTGCTCCACGCTCATCTTGTACGATTGCCGCCCGCACAAGTTTGACGGTCACGGTTTCTTGACTTGCCTTACGGACAGTTATATGCAAGGGAGTTTCGTGTTCGCTTGCTAAAAGCTCTTTTACTTCATCTTCATCGACACCAGTTACATCAATTACTTCTTTTCCTTCCCACTGTAACGAAACAATAACATCTCCTTTATTCAATAGCCCACTTTTCCACGCTGGACTGCCAGGAACGAGTGTCAATATCTCGATTTCCCCGTTTTTATTTTCCCCGATTCTGAAACCAAAAATTTCATTTTTCGTGCTACCGCTTTTCAAGAAATCAAGGGCATCGTCAAAGCCAAAATATTCGGTGTGTTTATCGTATAAATTGGCAATAGATTCCAAAAAGGTTGTCGCAACAGTATTCTCTAAATCCTCGTTGCTTTGCCCCAAAAGGCTTTTGATTTGGCGTAAGTTAGATTCTCGTACCCGCTTACGAGCATTGACTTCCTTTTGGGCTAAGATAGTTTTATCATTGAAATTGGCATTTTTTTCGGTCGAAAGACTATTAAATACGTTTTTCAGAATTTGAAAACGGAATTCGTTTTGCCAACATTCCTGCCATTCTTTTTCATCTTTCGGAAAAACCGTCCGTTCGGGTTGATAGTTGGTTTTTGCGTAAAAATCAATTGGTTTTTGAGTGAATTGTTGAATAATCGAATCTATTTTCAATAAGCGATTTCGATAAATCTGTGATATTTTTGATAAAATTACAAGGTCTTTCGCCTTGATTTGGTCGTCGAGTAAGGATTTATATTTACTCAATGAAACTTCATCGGTGGCGGTAAAAATACTTTTTTGCTCGTCGAGATTTTTGAGAAATAAATCGAAAAGTTGCTCCGAAAAGAGATTATCTATCTTGCGTGGTTCACAATGTTTCTTTTGTAGAACTTGTACCAATAAGTCAGCTTTTTCGGCAGGTTTAAGTTGATTAGCCTTGTTTTGGGCAAAAGTGACATGATGAAAAACAACAGCGATAAAAAAACAAGCAAGAAAGTATTTGTGTGACATAAAGGAATGTGATAAATAAAAAATTGGGTGAATTTAAGACTTTTTGGAGAGAAAACTAAAAAACGGTGAGTTAGAGCAAGGAATTATTTTCAATTCCCTTTCGTTGAAAAATTAAGTATAATTCACAAAAGCACTTCGTAAATGACTCAAAAAGAGAAACTTCTATTATTTATATTAGCCTGTATCAATTTTACGCACATCATTGATTTTATGATAATGATGCCGTTAGGGCCACAATTAATGAAAATTTTTGATATTTCGCCCCGACAATTCGGCTTTGTTGTATCGGCCTACGGCCTAAGTGCGGGAATCTCTGGTTTTTTATCGGCATTTTTTGTTGATAATTACGACCGCAAAAAAGTTGTTCTTTTTGCCTATACGGGCTTTGTGATTGGTACGCTCGCTTGTGCGGTTGCCCCAACTTACGAATTTTTGATTTTGGCAAGAGTGGTGGCAGGAGTTTTCGGTGGCCTGATTGGAGCTCAAGTGCTTTCAATCGTGGCCGATACTTTTGAGTATGAACGTCGTGCTACCGCAATGGGTTTTATTACCACCGCTTTTTCGTTGGCTTCGGTGGTGGGTATTCCTGCGGGGCTTTATTTGGCCAATCATTTTGGTTGGCACTCACCATTTTTAGTGCTTGGTGGACTTGGCGTTTTGGTAATTTTTCTGATTTATCGCTACGTTCCTACACTCGATAAACACCTGAAAAATCGTCAATCTAAAGAAAGTCCATTTGCTGTCATTACTGATATTACTCGAAACCCAAACCAACTTCGTGCTTTGAGTCTTTCTACAATTATTATGTTGGGGCATTTTAGCATCATTCCATATATTTCGCCGACTTTGGTTGCCAATGTTGGGTTCAGTCAAGATAATATCTTTCTTATTTATTTTGTGGGCGGACTCCTCACGATTTTCTCCGCTCCAATGGTCGGGAAATTGGCCGACCGCAAAGGTAAATATCCAGTTTTTGTAACTTTTGCCTTACTTTCAATGATTCCGATTTTCTTGATAACTAATATGTTTTCGGGCGTTTTGTGGGGAGTTTTGGTAATTTCTGGAATATTCTTTGTGTTTTCAAATGGCCGTTTAATTCCTACTCAAGCTATCGTATCGAATGTAGTAAGTTCACGACAAAGAGGTAGTTTTATGGCCATCAATTCATCGGTTCAGCTATTTGCACAAGCTATTGCAACTAACATTGGCGGATTTATCATTCATAAAACGCCATCGGGGTATCTCGAAAATTATCCGTATGTTGGCTATTTTGCCATGATTATGATTTTTATAAGTATTTTTATTGCCAAAACCGTCAAACCAATCGCACAATGAAAAAACTTATTTTCGCAGTCATTGCATTTGTTCCTTTAACAATTTTGGCCCAAGATTTTAAGGCCGAAATAGAAAAGCATCGAGAAGAATATAAAGCAGATTTCCTTAAAAATTCAAGTTCGCCACTCAAAAAAGAAGATTTTGAGTATTTACGTTTCTACGAACCCAACGAGAAATTTAAAGTTGTATGCGAATTTGTAGCTACCAAAAAGCGGGAAAAATCCTTCGAAGTACCAACCTCATCGGGTCAAACTGCCACTTATACAAAATTTGGAGAATTGAAGTTTGAAATTGATGGAAAACCTTATAAACTTGCTGTTTATCAATCGCTTAAGTTGAGAAATTTGCCTCAATACCGAGATTATTTGTTTATTCCATTCAAAGATTTGACCAATGGAAAAGAGAGCTACGGGGGCGGGCGTTACCTTGATTTAAGAATGAAAGAGATTTCGGGCGATAAGATTTACTTAGATTTCAATAAAGCATACAATCCTTATTGTGCTTTTAGTGCGGGTTATAGTTGCCCGATTCCGCCCAAAGAAAATCATTTAAAAGTTGCGATTGAGGCTGGAGAAAAAAACTTTGCGAAAGAGCATTGATTTGTTAGTCCACAGTCGATAGTCAACAGTCAACAGAAAAAATAGCATCTGTGGACTATTGACTGTCGACCGTGGACTTTCTTATATCTTCTTTGCAGGATTTCCGAAAACGGTTGTGCCATCGGCTACATTTTCGATAACTACCGAACCAGCACCTACACGAGCATTTTTACCAATCGTCACACCCGAGATAATTACTGCTCCTGAGCCAATAAAAGCCCCCTCTTCAACAACGGCTTCGCTATTGATAATGGCACCTGCACCAATTTGTACGTAATCGCCTACACTTGCGTTGATGTCAACTACTGCCGAAGCATTGATGATACAATGATTGCCAACAGTTGCGTAAGGATTGACGATTGCACGAGCAGCAACCAAATTTCCGTGGCCAATAAAGGCATCGGCCGAAACTACCGCCGTATTATGCACTGCATTGACAGGCATCGTTTTTCGGCGACTGATGAGCATTTCTACGAGTTTTTTACGCTCTTTTGTGTTTTCGAGAGCGACAAACGCTTCGGTTTTTTGTCCGATTAGCTTCAAAAAACCATCATCGTCGGTTTCGCCCAAAACCATTACATCACCGATTTCGGTATTGTGTAGTTTTTTATCGTCATCTAAAAAACCATACACTACCACATTATTTCTATTAAAAATATCTAAGGCTATTTTTCCGAGATTACCCGCACCAAAAATCAAAACTGGATTTTCCATTCTTAAAATTTATTCTTTGTTTAATAATTTAATGCGAAACTGGTATTTAGTTTCACAAATTTCACCCACCACTTACTGGCGGAATCAATACAATTTCGTCGTTTTCTTTCAAAGTGGCCGTATCTTCGGCATATTCAGAGTTGATAGCCACTCGCAACGACTTTAGGCTTGCAAAAGTAGGAAAATTTGCTGAAAGATGCTGTTTTAAGTCGGCAACGGTAGCAGCATCTTCGAGCGAAGTTGCATATTCAAACTGCCCGATGATGTCACGAGTGATGCCAAAACATAAGATTTTTATTTTCATATTTTTTATTTGCAGGTAAACTTAATAACCACTATTTCACAAAATAGGTTTATCGGTACAATATTTCTGTGGGCATTCTTAAATTTTTTCCTGTGAAATTAAAAATAACCTATCTTGCACTTAAAACTAAATAAGAGTAAAAAAAGATTATTGATTTAATGATAACATTCGACGAAGTAAATATCCAAAAAGGCGACCGTACGGTTTTGTCAACTATTAATTGGCAAGCCCAAAATGGCGAAAACTGGGCGATTATCGGTGGAAATGGCTCAGGAAAAAGCACTTTTCTAGAAGCCATCGCAGGAAAGATTTTTCCAACAAAAGGCCGAATCTCAAAGCCCAATTATGACGAAATTGCTTTCGTAGCCAAAGATTATAGTTTTAACAGAATCGTGCAGGCAGCTACTCAATATTATCAACAACGTTTCAATTCGCAAGATGCTGAGATTTCGCCAACGGTGCGAGAAATCCTGCAAAATCAAATCAAACCTATCGGTACGGTCGATGAAAAATCGGTTGATTTACCGCCTTTACCTTATACCGAAAATGAGTTGATTGAAGCTGCTAATTTGCTTAAAATCACCCATTTACTCGAACGTAAAATCGTAACCTTATCAAACGGTGAAACTCGCCGCACGCTCATAACGCTTTCGCTATTGCGTAAACCAAAAGTTCTTTTGCTCGATAATCCGTTTGTCGGACTCGACATCGAAAGTCGAGCAACTTTGCACCAAGTACTTAACCAAGTGGCTGTTTCTGGTATTCAAATAATCATCGTTACGACTCCCAAAGAAATCCCTTCGTGCATCACAAATGTTATTGAACTTCAAAATGGAAAAATAAAGAAGATTTCTACACAAATTTCTGATTTTCAACAAGTTATTCACAATTCTGGTATAAAGATAGATGCTGAGATTTTGGCCTTGGTTAAGAAAATTCCAGCTAAAAATGATTTCAAATATGCCTTGAACATGCGAAACGTTACCGTGACTTACAAAGGTGTAAATGTAGTTGATGGCGTGAGTTGGCAAGTAAAACGTGGCGAAAAATGGGCATTAATGGGGCCAAACGGCTCGGGAAAGAGTACAATTTTGAGTTTGATTACGGGCGATAATCCGCAAGGGTATCAGAATGATTATGATTTGTTCGACTGTAAGCGTGGTAGTGGCGAAAGTATTTGGGATATTAAGCACCGAATCGGCTTTGTTTCTCCCGAATTGCACTTGTATTTTACTCGCCAAACCGAAGTTTGGAAGGCAGTAGCTTCGGGATTGTTCGATTCGGCGGGGCTTTTCAAGAAACTAACCGATGAAGAACGAGCCATAACTGATAGTTATCTTAAACTTTTGAATATCAGTCATCTGTCTGAGCGAAAAATTTATCAACTATCCACAGGTGAGCAGCGACAAGTATTTTTGGCAAGAGCTTTAGTGAAAAATCCACCATTACTGCTGCTCGACGAACCATGCCAAGGGCTCGATTACGAACACATGATTTATTTCAGAGATTTGGTCAACGAATTGGTGCTTGAACTCAACAAAACGCTTATTTATGTAACGCACTACGAAGAAGAAATTCCTGCGTGTGTCGATAAACGCCTGAGCCTTAGTAAAGGAAAAGTAATAAATAACTGATTTAAATTTTTAGGAACGTAAAGTATTGTCTTGCAACGAATTACAGTTTTTTTTCGTCTAAAACTTTACATTCAGTTTTTTTGCTATGTTTGCAATCTTTTTCTATCAAGATAACCTGTCAATTCTATGAAGAGTACCTTTACGAGTCTTTTTTGGATATTTTTATTTTTCTTGAAATTGGATGGATTGGAAGCTCAATGTCCAACACAAAATCTGCCTACAACAACCAATAAAGGTAAGTTTGAGTTAGATTTTAAAGGTACAAAATATACGGTCGATGGTGTAGCAACTAATAAAATAACTGTTTGTACGAATAGTACGTTTACTGTAACCGATAAAAGCGGACGTACAGGTATTTATTACTATTTCAATACTACTCGTACGGCTTTTCCCGCACCAACTGCCAATTACATTTTGGCTACTAACCGTACTTTCACAACTCCTGCAACCCCTGGCCAATATATTCTGATTCAAGTAAGTTATAATACAACCACTCGCACGGTAAACGCCTATGTTTGTCAACCAATCGAGGTAGTTGCTCCTACTATCAATCCAAAGTTTACGGTCAGTAGTTGTGCAGCGGCTCAGGCACAAATCAATATTCCAACCGACCCGAGTAATGATTTCGACTCATATACAATCAATTGGGGAGATAATTCTGCCATTGAAACTGTCACTAAAGCACAGATTCCTCTTACAGCAAAAAAACACACTTATACCAATAATACCGCTCGAACGATTACAGTAACAGGTAAAAAAGCAGGAGTTTTGTGCGATGGCATAAGCACTCAAGGCGTTACCCCCAATGGTCGAAGTGTTTCGCCAACGCTTTTTAGTTTGACCGTGCAAGACAATGATACGATTCAGGTTAGGTATATCGGAGGCAATTATTCTTTTGATTTTTATCAGAAATGGGGTGCTGATAATTTTAGAATTGTAAAAAACATTACTTCTTCAACTCCTGCCCTCAATACAGTAAAAATTGCTGTCAAAGATGCTGACAAAGAACAATATTGTTATAAAGTTGGTATTACAGATGCTTGCCCACGAACAACGTTTTCTGATTCGAGTTGTACGATTCCTTTACAAATAAAAGCCCTCGACAAAAGGAATTTCTTGAAATGGAAGACGCTCACCTATCCCAAATTCATTTCGTATCGAATTGCCAAAAATACTACCACAAATTTTAAGACAATTACTAAAGCAACAACCGATACCCTTACTGACCGCCCAACGGTTTGTGGTACGACTTATAGCTATCAGGTAGTTGCAACTGCTGGGACAGTCCAAACCCTGTCAAGAACCATTTCGGTTATTGGTGTCGATAGCACTAAACCACCCGTCATTACAAATATTTTGGTTTCGGTCGAAAAAGAAAAGGTGGCTATTACTGCCACGATTCCGACTACGCAGAAGGTAAAAACTTATACGTTTTATCGTTGGAAAAATAATAAACTCGAATCTTTCAATGCAGGAGGCAATGGAAATAGAGTTGTGGATGATAAATCAAGTCCCAATACTCAGCGAGAATGTTATAAAGTAGCCTACGAAAACGGCTGCGGAATTATGTCGGATACTTCATCGGCTTTTTGCCCGTCTTATTTGACATTAGAAGGTGTAGGCATCAAATGGACTGAATATCAGAAGTTTCCGCTCGGATTAAATGCTTATTATGTAGAAAAGTTAGATGATAATGGTACAATTCTGACAAGTACGAAAGTTGATAAAAATCTAAAATTTGAACCAGACCCAGCTACCATCGACCCAACGAACCCGATTGTAAAGTTTAGAGTAAAAGCACTTTCAACCAATAATTTAGTGAGCTATTCAAACGAGGTACTTTATGCTCAAAAACTACTGATGTTTATGCCCGATACTTTTACGCCAAACAGCGATGGCATCAACGATATTTTTGAAATAAAAGCCCTTTTTGTGAAAAATTTCAAGATGCGGGTGTATAATCGTGCAGGAAACGTAATGTTTGAAACCGAAGATTATAAAACAGGTTGGGACGGCACTTACGAAGGAAGCACCGTCCCGATAGGGCAATATTTCTACGAAATTATCGCCAGTGACCACAAAGGAGAAACAACCAAACGAGTAGGTAGAATTGAGGTTATATACTAAGCCTACTTCAACTTATACCATTCTACACCCTTCAAAGCAGCTCTGCGATTGACGGTTTCTGAAGCTGGATAGTTTTTTGCCAAATAATCAAGAATAACTGGTTCGGCATCGCCCAATGCCCAAAGTTTTTGCTTTTGTTGCATCCATCTAATTTTTTCGAGCCAACCCGCACGGTCGGTGTGAAACTGCGTAATCAGTTTACTCGAATGGCATCCTGTGCAATGGGCAGTTACCATATCAAGCCCTTTATCTACAATTAGGCCTGTTGCTTTGTCAATTTTTACAGAAGAATCCGCAGGCATTACTGCGAAAGCCTTTCGATTACTTAGGTTTTCCTGCTTTAAGCCCGCACTTATCATGATTGCGGCACTGAAAACGAGTAAGGATATTTTATGTATGTTTTTCATAGTTTTAACCAATTTTTACGGCAATTCGGTGACAAGAATTATTCAAATACCCACCTGGATTCCACGCAGGAATAATCATTGGTTGCCCAATTCCGTTCGCATCAGTTGCTTTTGCCCAAATTTCATAATAACCTTTCTTCGGGAAATTTACTTTGGTTGACCATCTCTGCCAAGCCAAACGATTTTTAGGTTTACGTAACTCGCATTTTTGCCAAGTTGCACCAAAATCAATCGAAATTTCCATGTTTTTTACTTCCAAATCTCCCGCCCAAGCGTGTCCACGTAAATCGAGCGTACGGCCTTCTTCGAGCATTGCTCCCGATTTTGGGTATGTAATCACCGATTTTACTGGCATTGACTCAATAATTTTCAAATCTGCATCAGCAATTTTTCCACCCGCTTCAATCGGATAAGACGGTACTCGATAACTATGGCCGCTCATTTTTTCACCATCGTGTACTTTATTTCGGATAGAAATTCTATTTAACCACTTGCCCGAAACTGATGCTGGCCAACCGCCAACGACTAATCGAAGCGGAAAACCGTGCATCACAGGAATATCTTTTCCATTCATTGCCCAAGCCAAAAGCGTTTCGTCTTCGAGGGCTTTTTTCATTGGCACACCTCTCGAAATTGGCGATTTTGTGGCATCACCACTCAAATGAATATCTTTTCCGTAATAACCAATATAAACCGCATCAGCATTTATTCCAACACTTTCAAGTACATCACGCAGTCTTACACCTGTCCATTCGGCACAACTTACAGCTCCATCTTGCCATTGATTTCCCGATGTTTGTGGACTAAAACCATAACGACCATTTCCAGCACATTCGAGCGTAAGTTGGTAGGTGTAGGTTTTAAATTTTGTCTTTAAATCATTCAATGTGAATACTTTACGAGCTTTGGCTGATTCTCCATCAATCACCAGTTCCCATTTTGAGGCATCAATATTTTCTGGCAAATTGCCATTATTACGAACAAACATTTTATCGGCTGGCGTAACCTCATCGTCAAGCAAATGTGGTGGAGTTTCGACATTCCACGGACGGTCGTTGAGTAGCATTAAATCTTTATTTTTTCCTTCGGGAAGGTCTATAAAGGCTTTTTCTCCTAAAATTTCTACTTCTTTGGGTAAGTGTTTAGCAAAAACAACATCGCTACCAAGCACCGTTGCGATACTTAGAATACTTTTTTGAATAAATGAACGTCGGTTATTGGTTGATTCCATGATGGATTAAGATTGAAAATGATGAATCACATAATACAAAGATAATAGACAAACGATAAGCCAAAGCCCAACGGCCTGAAAAACTACTTTACCGCCAATTTTTTTTAGATTTTCGACCGAAATTCCCGAGCCAATCAGTAGTAAACTAACAACCATTAACTGTTTTGAAATTCCATAAAGTGATACATAGAGGCTTTTGTAGGCAGGAAAAAAGCTAAAAAGGCACGAAGCCAATATAAAGCCGATAATAAATGAAGGTATCTTTAAAGACTCCCGATTTTTGCTAAAACCCAGCACCAAAATCAACGAAACTGGAATAATCCAGATGATGCGAAGCATTTTTGTGATAGAAGCAATGCCAAGAGCTACATCGCCATATTTGGTTGCAGCCCCAACAACCGAACTCGTATCGTGAATAGCAATGGCCGCCCAAGTGCCAAACTGCACTTGCGAAAGCCCCAACCAATGCCCAATGGCAGGAAATGCAAACAAAGCAATGGCATTGAGCAAAAATACTACGCCAGTTGAAACCGAAAGTTTATCAGCATCGGCTTTAATAACCGAACCTACGGCTGCAATGGCACTGCCCCCACAAATGGCCGTACCAGCCGAAATGAGCAGCACAATGGTTTTGTCGAGTTTCAAAAATTTGCCAATCAGAAAGCCCATTGAAAGTACGCCAAGTACAAAAAGTGCGGTTGTTCCGATATTTTCTTGACCTTCTTTGGCCAAAACTTGAATATTAATACCAAATCCTAAACCTATTACCGAGGCTTTGAGTAAGTATCCGCCCCAAATATTGGTTTTATCTTTGTCTGGATTTCCGACCGTCAATGCAAAAACTAAACCCAAAAGCAAAGCCCAAGTTGAGTTGATGACAGGAAAACAACAGATAATTGCCAAGACTCCGAGTATGATTGTTTGTTTTTTCATGGGTCAAAGGTAGAACCCAAAGTACAGCACAAACAAATCGTATTTTTTTATAATCAATTACTTTTAGTTATAATGACGATTGGCGAACTGCATAAATATCGAAGAAAGGTTATCTTGCTGACCGTGCAGATTGACAAACGAAAAAGTACGCAAAATTTCAAAATCTTGGATGCTTATGACACGAAACTCTTCACGTTTGAGTTCTTTCTGAATCGCCCGAATCGACATGAACGACATGGCCTGCGAATGCTCCAAAAATGACTTGATACTTTCGGTGCTGCCGAGGTGCATCACTATAGAAAGGCTCGATAATTTCAAGCCTTTTTCTTTCAATGCACTTTCTATCACTTCAAGCGTGCCTGAGCCTCGCTCACGTAGCACCAGCGGGATATTGGGCAAATCGTCTAAACTGATGCTCGCTTGCTTGGCAAACTTGCTTTTTGTATGAACTACCGCCACCAGTTCATCGTCCATAAATTCAGTATATTTCAAACTATTATGGTGTTTTTTGCCTTCTACGATTCCTAAATCTATGTTTTTTGATAAAACTGCATTTTCGATAAACTCCGAATTTCCGTTCAGTAATGTTAGTTCGATTTGGGGAAATTTTTCGTGAAAAGATGCTAAAATTGGAGAAATTAGATACTGCCCGATGGTGGTACTTGCTCCCAAGCGAAGGCTACCTTGATATTGTTTTTTGAGCGTTCCGAGTTCAAAAATGGCTTCTTGATAAAGCCTAAAAATCTCAGTTGCATATCGAAAAAGGACTTCACCCGCCGTAGTCAAAACGATAAAATTCCCCTTACGCTCAAAGAGTCTAACACCCAGCGATTCTTCCAAAAGTTTGATGTGTTTTGTTACTGCAGGTTGTGTAATAAATAGCTCAGCAGCAGCTTTGGTAAAGCTCTGATTTTTGCTGACTGAGTAGAAAACTTTTAATCTAAAATCATCCATCGAAAGTTTTTTTCTCAAAAATAGTATAACTTTTCGTAATACTTTAAGCATTCGTAAATTTGATGGCGAGGTCGGTAGAAAAAAATATGTATTTTTGTTGAAAATCAAAAAAGTATATGCTCATACGGTTCGTCAGAATGACTTTTCAGGCCGATAAAGTCAGTGAGTTTGAAGAAATATTTAACAGTTCTAAACATAAAATTAGAGCCATGCAGGGCTGTTGTCATCTCGAACTGATGCGAGACATTAATCAGCCCAATATTTACATGACTCACAGCCATTGGGAATCAGAAACAGATTTGAATAATTATCGAGATTCTGAGCTTTTCAAAACCACTTGGGCAAAAACTAAAGTGCTTTTTGCCGAAAAACCGTTGGCCTTTTCGGTCGAAAGCTTGACGGTGGTGTAATTTTTGAGCAAAAAATTCGTTGAATAATAAAACCTTAGGAAATGAAAAAAGTAGCAATATTATCACTTTTGGGAATCATGGCTTTAACGCCCGATTTTTCGCAAGCAGCTGATTATAAAATAAATAGCATCAGCGAGACAAAAGAAGTAAACGGTGGAGGTCGCAGAAAAAAGAATGGTTCTTACAGAAAGAAAAAAGGCTTTATGTGGGGAATATTCAAAGGCAAAAGCCAATGCGATTGCCCGAAACATTGAGTTTTAGTCCACGGACGATAGTCGATAGACGACAGTAATTATATTTTTAAAAACTTCTGTGGACTATCGACTATGGTCAGTGGACTATTCAAGAAACTTAGTTCGATATGCCAAAGGCGTGATTTTCTTGATAGCTTTAAATTGACGATTAAAGTTTGAAAGATTATTGAATCCACTTTCAAACGAAATTTCGGCTACGCTCATTTTATCGACCATCAATAGCTTACAAGCGTGTTCGATGCGTATTTCGGCCAAAAACTGCGTAAAAGTTCGGCGAGTACGTTTTTTAAAATATCTACTAAAAGCCGATTCACTCATATTTGCCAAATCGGCAACGTCTTTCAACTGAATTTCCTCTTGGTATTTGAGCATCACATACTCAAAAACTTTATTCATGCGAGCCGAGTCAACTTCATTTCGGAGCGAAATCGGGTTGGTTGTTAGGTCTTGTTTATCTTCACTTTCGCACAAAATCGTTAGAATCGAAATCATCTCCAACAACCGTTCCATGCCTACCAAATTTGGTAAGTTCTTGAATTTGGGCGTTACTTTCGCAACCGTTTTTTCACCAAAGCTTAGGCCTCTTTTCGAGCGTTCGAGTAAAGCTTTTATTGCCTGACTTTCGGGTAACTGAAGAAATTTCTCCCCTAAAAAATCTTCCAAAAAGTGAATAACCAACGAACGAGCCTTGAGTTTCGAATCTTTGTTATAAAAATCTTCGTCGTTGCGGTAGTAGTGAGGTAAATACGAACCAATCATGCAAAGGTCGCCAGCCTTAAAATCTGTAATGCTACTTCCCACAAAACGCTTGCCTGTACTTTCTAAAACTAGCACTATTTCATACTCTGGATGATAATGCCACGGTGTAGAGAAGTAAGGCGTTTCTTGCACAAACAGATTGAATGAAGAATCAGCAGGATTTGATATTTTGAGTAACTGAGGTTTCATTTTTTCAAGAATCATGTTTAGGTCCGACCTTTATAGGTGTTTTAACTAATTTCTTTTATAAAATTTATTAGAAACATTCTATTTGTGCGACTAAATAATAGATTATGACAGCTAATTTACGACATAAATGACACAAAGTACATTATTGAAAGGCTTATTTGTCAAAAAAATATTAGAAATGGGTCAAATTTTAGTGGTAGTAATTTTATAATAAATGTAATTTTGTAATTATTCTAATTAAAAATTTACTTATTTTTAGTTCGTCTATTTTTCACCTTTATTTATTAACTAATCCTTTATTAATTGAGTATGAAACAATTACTACTTAAGATGATGCTCAGCTTGGCTATTCTCATTAGCTGGCAATTCGCCGACGCCCAAGGCCGAGCAGTATCAGGCAAGGTTTCCGATGCTGGTGGTAACCCACTACCAGGTGTGAGCGTAACAGTAAAAGGCACAGCACAAGGAGCAATCTCTGATGCTGCAGGAAAGTTTTCGGTACAAGCAGCTAACAATGCTACATTAGTATTTAGCTACATTGGTTACAAAGCACAGGAAGTGAAAGTGGGAAGCCAAAACAACATTAATGTCGCATTAGAAGAAGATGCTGCTGCGTTGAGCGAAGTTATCGTTGTTGGTTATGGTTCGCAAAAGAAAAGCCAAACAACTGGTGCTATCTCTCAAGTATCTGCAAAGCAAATTACTGAGATGCCTATCACTAACCTTGGCCAAGCTCTTCAAGGTAGAACAGCAGGGGTTGATGTTTCGCAGTCAGGTTCAAAACCAGGTTCAACACCAAAAATCTTGATTCGTGGCCGTCGTTCATTCAATGCTGGTAACGACCCTCTCTATGTAGTAGATGGTATTCCATTGTCAGCGGGTTATGAAGATATGAACCCAAGCGATATTCAATCAATTGAGGTTTTGAAAGATGCAACTGCAACGGCCATTTATGGTGCGAGAGGTGCAAACGGTGTTGTGCTTGTAACAACTAAAAGAGGGGCAGTAAAAGGTAAAACTGTTGTAACATTTGATACTTACGGTGGTGTTTCGAAACCGCTTGATAAAATTCAATTGTTCAATGGTGCAGAATTTGCAGAGTACGTACGTGAAGCATATCGTGCTACAAATAACTACAAAGACGCAAACGGTAACCCAGTTCCAACTGGTGTAGCTGATGCAGCTGCCGATGCTAAAGTAGCGGTACTCGGTGGTGACCCTGCCGTAGCAGCTGGTCTTGCGGCTGGTAGAAACACAAACTACCAAGACTTGATTTTGCACAATGGTATTATGCAAAATCACTCATTGGGTGTACAAGGTGGAAACGATAAAACACAGTTTTATATATCAGGTGGATTCTTCCAAGATAAAGGTATCTCTGATGGCTTAGATTATACTCGTATGTCGTTAAGAGCAAACATCGACCATAACATCAATAGCTGGTTGAAAGTTGGTCTTTCTTCATATACAATGTATAGTATCAGAAATGGTGAAAACTTGAACCCATATCAATTTACAATCAATCAAAACCCATTAGGTCGCCCTTACGATGATAATGGCAATATCATTTTTTCACAAACCAATGATGCCTTATTGACAAACCCATTGGCTGAGATTGTTCCAGGTGCCCAAGTAGATAATACTAAAAAATACAGAATTTTCAATAGTCTTTACACGGAGTTTAAAATCATTGAAGGTTTAAAATATCGTATCAACTTTGGTCCAGACTTTACGCTTTCAAGGTCAGGTCGCTTCATTGGAGCTGCCACAAATGCTCGTAAATATGGAGACCCTACAGCATCTGCCAGCAATAACTTTGGTTTCAACTGGACACTTGAAAACGTTGTAACTTATAACAAAACATTCGCTCAAAAGCATAACCTTGGTGTAACGTTATTACAATCTATCCAAAGAGATAATTTTGAAAGATATTCAACTGATGTACAAGGTATTCCTGCTGAAACGCAACAGTTCTATAACTTAGGTAATGCAAGTGCAGTGTTAGCTGTAGGTAGTTTTTTAAGTGAATGGACTATCAACTCATATATGGCTCGTATCAACTACGACTTCAATGATAAATATTTATTGACTGCTACTATGCGTCGTGATGGTTCAAGCCGTTTCGGTGAGAACACTAAATATGGTAATTTCCCAGGTATCGCTTTAGGTTGGAATATCAGCAACGAAGCATTCATGAAGCAAATTCCATGGTTAGATTTATTGAAATTGAGAGCAGGTTGGGGTAAAGTGGGTAACCAAGGGGTTGCACCTTACCAAACACAAGGTTTGTTGAGCAGAACGGTTTACGCTTGGGGAAATACAGCAGCTTACGGTTACCGTCCGAACACTATCGGAAATCCTGATTTGAAATGGGAAACTTCGGCAACTGCCAACATCGGTTTAGACTTCAGTTTCTTGAGAGGAAAAATCCAAGGTTCATTAGAATTGTATGAAACTAACACTACTGACTTATTATTGTCTGACCAATTACCAGGTTCAATCGGCTTTAGTGCTGTAACTCGTAACGTAGGTCAAACTCGTAATAAAGGTATCGAGTTAGGTTTCACAACTGTAAACGTGAACACAGCTGGTGGTTTCAAATGGACTACTGACTTCACTTTCACTAAAAATAAAGAAGAAATCGTTTCTCTTTACAATGGAAAAGTTGATGACTTAGGAAACCGCTGGTTCATTGGTCAACCATTGAACTCATACTATGATTACAAAAAAGTAGGTATCTGGCAGTTGAATGAGAAAGAAGAAGCAGCTAAATTCTATCCTGGTGACAAAGCAAACCCACTTGGAGCAGGTGTTGGACAAGTTAAAGTACAAGATACTAACGGTGACGGTGCAATTACAGCTGCTGACAGAGTTTTATTAGGTTCAGATATTCCTAACTTTAGTGCTGGTTTCACAACAAGATTTTCTTACAAAGGATTTGACTTATCGGCATTCTTATTTGGTCGTTTCGGAAATATGATTGTGAGTGGTTTCCACCAAAACAACAACGCATTGGCTGGTCGTTACCAACAAATCAAAGTTGACTATTGGACTCCAAACAATCCAACTAATGAGTTCCCTCGTCCGTTTAGCACACAAGAATTCCCTCAGTATAATACTACTTTGATTTATTTTGATGGTACTTTCGTCAAATTAAGAAACATTAACTTCGGTTATACTTTCCCTCAAAGTGTTGCGAAAAAACTCGGAATGGAATCTTTACGTTTGTTCTCAAGTATTCAACAACCAAAAATCTGGTCTGAATACCGTAGCAAATACAATGGTATCGACCCAGAAGCAACTATTACTTCAGCAGGTAATGGTACAACAAACGTTGGAGCGGGTGTTACACCAGCAACATCGGTTACAACAGTTGGTTTGAACATTAGATTCTAATTGAAAGATTTAAACAAGGGATTTTAAAACATTAAAAAAATGAAATTAAATAATATATTAAAACCAATCAAAATCTTTGGTGTTGTGGCTTTACTATTTACGAGCCAATCATGTAAAGATATTTTGGATGAAACCGTAGTATCAGGAATCGGTAACGACTACATCAATACACCTAAGGGATTTGAAGATGCCGTAAAATCTGCGTATTCTTCTCTTAGATACTATTATGGAACGCAGCAGGGTCTAACAATGACCGAATACGGTACTGACATTTATGCTACTGGTGCCGATGGTGGTTATAAAGGATTCCATTTCTACGATACTCAACTACAACCAACTGTTGATTATTTAGGAAATACTTGGGACGAACTTTACCGTGGTATCAATACTTGTAATGCCGTAATTGATAGAGCTCCAGCAGCGACAGTTACTGAAGCAATCAAAAAACTAAGAGTTGCTGAGGCAAAATTCTTGAGAGCTCACTATTATTATATCTTGCACCAACAATTTGGTGGTGTTGATTTAAGATTGACTGAGACACTTGCTCCAACTAAAGAAACAAAAAGAGCATCTGATGCAGAAATGTATGCTGCTATCATCAAAGATTTGAACGAGGCTATTCCTGCATTGGAAGCAAAAGCTCAATCGTCTGATTATGGTCGTGCTACAAAACCTGCTGCCGAAACTCTTTTAGCAAAGGTATATTTGGCTAAAGGATATTCATCAGCAAAAGCTGCCGATGATTTCACGAAAGCAGCCGAATTGTGTAAAACTGTAACTACGGCTTACGGCTATAAGTTATTAGATGATTTTGCAAGTGTTTTTGACGAAAACAACCAAGTGAATAGTGAAGTTGTGTTTGCAGTTCAATATACTTCTGACCTATTGACTAACCTTACTAATACTGTTGCAGCAGCAAATGGAGGAAATAACCTACACCTTTTCTTCGGTATGCAATATGACGTACAACCAGGTATGAAGCGTGATATATTTTATGGTCGTCCGTTTAAGCGTTTACGTCCAACTGCTTATTTGTTAGATGTTTGTTTCAAAGACCGTACAAATGACTCTCGTTACAAGAAAACATTCCGTGATACATGGTTGAGCAATAACCCAGGTACTAACCTAAACGCATCGTTTGATAACTCTAAGTCTAAAATCTCATTCGCAGCAGGTGATACAGCTATCTTTATCCCAGGTTACGAAATGTCGAAAGAAGAGCGTGCTAAGAAAAAATACCAAGTATTAGTTCCAAGTGCTTATAGTGAAGCTTTGTTCCCGACATTGACTAAATTCTTCGATACAAAACGCCCAGACTTAACTTGGGAACCTGGTAGCCGTGATTATTTCGTTTTCCGTTTGGCTGATGTTTACTTGATGTTGGCAGAAGCTCAATTAAAAGCTGGGAACGTATCAGAAGCTACAAAAGCTATCAACATGGTTCGTCAAAGAGCTGGATGGCCTGGAAAAAAAGATGCTATGTTGATTACTGACAAAGAAATGACAATGGACTTTTTAATCGAAGAGCGTGCAAGAGAATTGGCAGGTGAGCAAACTCGTTGGTTGGACTTGAAACGTTGGGGCTTATTGGTTGACCGAGTAAAAAAATATAACCCTCAGGCAGCAACAAACATAGCCGACAAACACTATGTTCGTCCGATTCCTCAAACTCAAATCGACCGTTCAAATGCTGGTGTTTTTGCACAAAACCCAGGATATTAATATTTAGTAGATTTGTTTCATCATAGTATCCAGAGAGACTCCTCCACTTCGAGGAGTCCTCTTTTTTTCTGAGAGTTTCTGTTTTATTTTTTAAGTTTTTAGTCCACATTTTTTGTAAATTCAACCCTCTAAAAAATCATTCGCCTTTATCCATCTATTTAAAACTATGAACAGAAGAGATTTTCTTACACAAGCATCGTTACTGACAGCTTCTTCAATGCTATCTATTGATGCTTTTGCCGCAAAAAGCAAATACAAAATAGCTTACTCGGCTATTACTTGGAATGGAAATGATTTAGTAGCCATCGGCGATATTGCCGCTCTGGGTTTCAAAGGAATCCAACTAAGAGCTAATACTTATGCTCCATTCAAGGATAAACCACAAGAATTGAAAGATACACTCGTTAAAAACAAACTAACGTTGGCGATGTTTTCGAGTGGAAATGTGAGTATTCAAGATGATATTTCAAAAGATATCGAAACGCACCTTAATCACGCAAAATTCATCAAAGCTTTGGGTGGCAATTCTTTGCAAATAACCAATAATTCTCGTCCGAAAGACCGCCTTCCAACTACAGAAGAATTAAAAAGATACGCCAAAAACATGAGTGAAGTAGCAAAGGTTGTAAAAGGCGAAACGGGCATTCAGCCAGCTTATCACAATCACATGAATCAACTCGGCGAAACCCCCGAAGAAGTAGATATTATCTTCAACGAGATGAATCATAAATATATTTTGGCATTGTTGGATGTGGCTCACTACACGCAAGGCGGAGGAAATGCAGCCGATGCGGTGCTAAAATACAAAGACATTTTGTACGCAACGCATATAAAAGATACGAAAGTAACCGACTCAAAGTCTGGTTATCAGTTTGTAGAGTTGGGACAAGGAAGAGTAGATTTTCCTGCAATTTTTGAGAATTTAGAAAAGATTAAATTCAAAGGCTGGAATATCATTGAGCTTGACTCGGTGCCAGTAAAAGGCCGCACTGCTCTCGAATGCGGCCAAACCAGCAAAAAATACCTGGAGTCTATTAAAGTAAACTTCTAAACCTATGTGGGGCGAACATTCTGTTCGCCTTTATTTCTTCCCTCTCAAATATTGGCTCGGCAACTCAATATCAAAACCCAGTTCATGAGCTGCACTTTGCGGAAAATATGGATTACGCAGTAATTCTCTAGCCAAAAATACCAAATCTGCTTTCCCCGAACTTATAATTTCATTGGCTTGCTCGGCCGAAGTGATTAGTCCGACTGCTCCTGTCTTTATGCCAATTTTGGCTTTTATTTCTTCGGCGAAAGGTACTTGATAATTTGGAGCAATCGGAATTTCTTTCGGAGCGACAAATCCACCCGTCGAACAATCAATCAAATCAATTCCTTTTTCTTTCAAAATAGCTGAAAGTCGAACAGAATCTTCAATTTTCCAACCATCGGCACGCCAATCGGTGGCCGAAATTCTGACCAATAACGGTGTTTCAGTCGGAACGACTTCTTTCACAGCATCAATCACCAGCATCAATGCCCTCGAACGGTTTTCAAAACTTCCTCCAAACTCATCAGCTCGTCTGTTGGCTACTGGCGAAAGAAACTCATTCAACAAATAACCATGTGCCGCATGAATTTCTATAACCTTAAAACCTGCCTCAATAGCACGCTTGGCTGCTTGTTTAAAATCTTCAACGATTTGTTCAATATCAGCCTTTGTTAGCTCTTTTGAGTAAGTTTTTTGGTCGGTCAATAAAGTAGCACTCGGCGAAACTGGTTGCCAGCCACCTTCTTCTGTCGAAACATATTTTCCACCTTCCCACGGTGCTGCCGAACTTGCTTTATAGCCTGCATGAGCGAGTTGCACACCCGCAACTGAGCCTTGTTTGTGAATAAAATCTGTAATTCGGCGAATTGGGGCAATGTGTTCGTCTTTCCACAAGCCCAAATCTCCTGCCGAAATCCTTCCTTCGGGCGAAACCGCCATTGCTTCTGTAATTATCAATCCAGCACCACCAACGGCTCGGCTACCTAAATGCACAAAATGCCAATCATCCAAAAAACCATCGGTAGCCGAATATTGGCACATCGGCGACATCACGATTCTATTTTTAAGGGTAACACCCTTTATTTGGAGCGGAGAAAAAAGAGTTATTTCTTCCATGAGTTATATCTTTATTGAATGAAGTGAAAACTAATACATAGAAAATCGTTTTTTCGGCCGATTAGTTTCTTTTGTTGGTTTACGGTCAGAACAAATACTTAAATATTGACTATAAATACTGAAATTAGGTCAATTAAATATCAAAATCTTAATATTTTTGGTTAAATAGATATTAGATTGGTATTCGTTTAATCACTAATTTTGATTCATTATTCAATCAATTTATTTACAATGAAAATGAAGAAAACACTTGTTGTTTTATTAGCTTTTGGTGCATTTTTTAATGCTTCTGCCCAAAAGTGGACAAACCTATTTAATGGTAAAGATTTAAAAGGCTGGACACAACGTGGAGGCAAAGCTACATATACAGTAGAAAATGGTGAAATAGTTGGTACAACCGTAAAAGACACTCCAAACTCATTCCTCTGCACCGAAAAAGACTACGGCGATTTTATCCTCGAACTCGACCTCAAACTTGATGACGAAATGAACGGTGGCGTACAGTTCCGCAGCCTTTCAAAACCTGACTATAAAGAAGGTCGTGTGCATGGCTATCAAATGGAAGTTGACCCTTCACCAAGAGCTTGGTCGGGTGCTATTTATGATGAAGGCCGTCGCGATTGGTTGTATATTCCAAATAACAATCCCGAAGGTAAAAAAGCTTTCAAGCCAGTTGGTCAGTGGAATAAATACCGCATCGAAGCCATTGGAAATACACTTCGCACTTTCATCAATGGTGTGCCGACTGCCCATGTAATTGACGATATGACTGCCCAAGGTTTTATTGGTTTGCAAGTACACTCAATCTACGGACCAATGAAAGAAGGCATGAAAATTCGTTGGAAAAACATCAAAATTCAAACCGAAAACCTCAAACCAAGTCCGCTTGATAATTGCCCAGTTGTAAATTTACTTTTGAATAATCTTTCAGAACAAGAAAAAGCACAAGGTTTCAAAATGCTTTTCAATGGTAAAGATTTCACTGGTTGGAGAGCCGTTCACGGAACAGAAATGCCAAAACAACACTGGGCAGTAGTTGACGGCACAATCAATGTTAGTCCATCAGATGGCTCAGAAACTGGTAACGATATTGTTACGAATGAACAATTTGGTGCATTTGAGTTAGTTTTTGAATTTAAACTCACCGAAGGTGCTAACTCAGGGGTGAAATATTTCGTAAACGAAGCATTTGATTCTAACGGAAAATCAGGTATCGGACTTGAATTCCAAGTGCTTGACGACGAAAAGCACCCCGATGCAAAAATGGGAGCAGTTGGAAATCGTACGTTGGCGAGTTTATACGATTTGATTCCTTCTTACAAAATCGACAAAGATTTGAAAATGGACAGACGTTTCATCAAGAAAATTGGTGATTGGAATCAAGGCCGTGTAATTGTTTATCCAAATAATATCGTTCAGCACTGGCTAAATGGCTTCAAAGTGGTTGAGTATGAGCGTAAAAGCAATATTTTCAATGCCTTAGTCGCTCGTTCAAAATACAAAGATTATAACGGCTTTGGTGCAGGTGATAAAGGCAATATTTTGCTTCAAGACCACGGCAATAATGTTTCATTCAGAAATATCAAAATCCGTGAATTGAAATAAATCATTTTTCAACGCCATCTATTTAACCTATCATGAAAAAAATACATTTTATTGGAGTTGCTCTGTTTTGTGCAACGGTCGGTTATGCCCAAAAGCCCGTACAACCCACATTGGGGTATCGTTCGGTGAAAACACTGAAAGTCAACGGTTTAGAATTTAAAGACCTCAATAAAAACGGTAAACTTGATAAATACGAAGATTGGCGTTTACCGCAAGAAGCCCGCATCAAGGATTTGATTTCGCAGATGACCCTTGAAGAAAAAATCGGCTTCATGATTATCAGCACTACTCGTATGGCGGGCGATAATGTCTTTCAGGCAAATGCCCCAAGAACCGAAATTTCGAGTGGGTTTAATGAAGAAGATTTGATTCAGCCCAACAATATGTTCACTCGCAAGCCTTTGGCTGTACCGATGATGTCGTCGGCAGGAACAACCAAAGGTGTGATGAACTTTCATCTGCGTCATTTTATTTTGCGAGCAAATACAAGTGCCAAAACAATGGCCGATTGGTCGAATAATTTGCAGGCATTGTGCGAAACCTCACGTTTGGGAATTCCAGCGATTGTTGCCTCAAATCCACGAAACCATGTAACGGTTGATGCCTCAGTCGGTTTGAGCGTAGGTACAACAGTTTTCTCAAAATGGCCAGGAGAATTAGGCATGGCTGCCATGCGAGATTTGAAATTGACTCGTGAGTTTGCCGAAATTGCCGCCAAAGAATGGGCTTCGGTTGGACTCAGAAAAGGCTATATGTACATGGCTGACTTATCGACCGAACCACGTTGGCAACGTACGGAAGGAACCTTTGGTGAAGATGCCGATTTAGCTTCCAACATGATTCGTGAGATAGTTTTGGGCTTTCAAGGCACAAAACTCAATAAAAACTCGGTAGCAATGACTACCAAACATTTCCCAGGTGGAGGCCCACAGGAGGGCGGACAAGATTCGCACTTCGATTGGGGAAAGTATGCTCATTACCCAGGCGGAATGTTTGATTATCACGTAAAACCTTTCAAAGCGGCCATTGATGCAGGAACTTCTTCTATCATGCCATATTATTCAGCTCCAAAGGATAAAAGTATGGAAGCCGTAGGTTTTTCTTATAATAAAGCCATTATTCAAGACTTATTACGCAAAAAACTCGGTTTCAAAGGTATTATCAACTCTGATACTGGCCCGATTGACATGATGCCGTGGGGAGTTGAAAATCTTACGATTACCGAACGCTATAAAAAAGCTCTCGATGCTGGTGTAGATATTTTCTCGGGCGGAGCTGACCCTGCTCTTCTACTCGAAACTGTCAAGAAAGGAATGGTAACAGAAGACAGAATCAATGAATCTATTGCCAAATTATTGAAAGAAAAATTTGATTTGGGTTTATTTGAAAATCCTTATGTTGATGTAGAAAATGCGGTAAAAACAGTTGGAAATGCTGAGTTTCAGAAAAAAGCAGATTTGGCTCTCAGAAAATCAATTGTTTTGCTCAGAAATGACGAAAAACTATTGCCGATTTCAAAGAAAGCCGATGGTAGCCGCACAAAAGTGTATTTTGAAACTTACAAAGAAAGTAGCGGAAGAGGACAAGCTCAAACTTCGGCAATCAATGTAAATAAGCCAACTATCCAAAACCCAAACATCGAATTTGTTTCGACCAAAGAAGAAGCCGATGTGGTGCTTTTATGGCTAATTCCGAGTGCTGGTGGTTTGTTTAGCTCGGGCGGGCAACCTATCGAACTAAGTCTTTCGAAAAACAAAGTTGACGTAGCCCATGTGAACGAAATTTTGAATGCAAAACCAACCATTTTGGCAATCAACTTTACAAATCCTTGGGTAATTGGCGAGATTGATAAGGGCAAAGCCAAGTCAATTTTAGCAACTTTTGGAACAACACAAGATGCACTTTTGGATATTGTAAGTGGAGCATTCAACCCAACAGGAAAGATGCCTTTTTCGATACCAGTCTCAGAAAAAGCAGTACAAGAAAATAAATCAGATGTACCTGGTTATTTGGAGCCAAATTATGCTCTATTCAAATTCGGTGCTGGACTGAGTTATAAGTGATTTGGTAGAAAAAACCACTGAAAATTTAAAATTTTTATTAGATTTACAACAATACAATTAGCAAATATTCAATCAGTATAAAACTATGACAACTCGTAGAGATTTTATTATCAAGTCGGTTATTGCAAGTGCGGGGGTAGCCGTTGGAGGCTCTGCTTTTGCAAAACCAACAGGCAGTTTTTCGGCCAAAAGTTATGGCAAAATCATCGGTGCCAATGACCGTGTTCGTGTAGGTTGCGTAGGTTTCTCTGACCGCCACCGTGCCTCACACGTAGGGCCATTCAAAGAGCTTTCAAAAGGCATGAACTTTGAAATGGTAGCACTTTCTGACTTGTGGAATCGCCGTCGTGAAGAAGGAAAAGCTTATCTTGATAAGCAATTAGGTAGTGATGTGAAGGTTTTCCGTAACAACGAAGAACTTTACAACTCTAAAATGGTTGATGCCGTATTTATCTCAACTGCCGATTTTCAACACGCTTTGCACACAATCGAGGCGGTAAAAGCAGGTTGCGATACTTACACCGAAAAACCACTGGCCGAAACAATGGAAGATAACCGTGCGGTATTGAAAGCAGTAAAAGAGTCAGGTAAAATCGTACAGATTGGTTCACAACGCCGTAGTGGAGAAAACTACTTTGCGGCAGAAGATTTCATCAAATCTGGTAAGTTTGGCCCAATCGTAATGGTTGAATTAATGTGGAACGTAAACCAACCAGGTCGTTGGAGAAGACCAGAATTGGTAAAAGACTTGAAAGAATCGGATGTTGATTGGAAACGCTATTTGATGAATCGTCCGATGGTTCCGTTCGACCCACGTAAATATTTAGAATATCGTTTATTCTGGCCTTATTCTTCGGGTATCCCTGGGCAATGGATGAGCCACCAAATTGATACAGTTCACTGGTTCTCGGGCTTGCCACACCCACGTAGTGTAGTTGCCAACGGTGGAATTTATCAATGGAAAGATGGCCGTACAAACGCCGATACGTTAACAGTAGTATTCGATTACGGCCCAATAAACGACCCTTCTACTGGCTTCCAAGTACAATTCACAAGTCGTTTCTCAAACGCTGCGGGTGATACAAAAGAATTATACTACTCAAATGGTGGTATGATTAATCTTGACACTAACGAGATTTCAGATACTGGTGGCTTACGTGAGCGTGAAGCATCAGCAATGGGCTTGAAGGCTAACTTATTGCCAAAAATTAAACTTGAAGGACAAAAAGTTGAGTCAGGTGCAAATACTGGTGGCGACCCGTTGACATTCAACCACATCAAAAACTGGATGGAATGTGTACGTAGCCGCAAAACGCCTCACGCTCCAATAGAAGCGGGTTATTCGCACTCAATCGCTACAATCATGTCAAATGCAGCTTACCGTACCGGCTTGAAAGTAACATTCGATGCAAAAAATCAAGAAGTTTTGGCTGGTGGAAAACCGTTTAAGTATTAAAATTTTATCCGACCGCATTAGATATTTTTACAAGAAAAGGAGCATAAAATGCTCCTTTTTTATTTTCTAAGCAGGTTAAACGAACACAATAGTATTGCCCTGAAAGGGCTTGACACATTAAGATAGAGCATCGCTCTATTTAGAAAATCTGCCCTACTAAAAACCCAAGCCCTGAAAGGGCAATACAAGCCGAATATTACCAAAAATATTTCGCCCTTTCAGTGCTTTAGGCGTTTTTGTACATTACTTTTCTAAGGGCGATGCCCTTAGTTAATGAGCTTAAAACCTTTCAGGCTTAAAATAGAATGATTTTAATACGCTTTTGCAGCAAGTCAAACAAATACAATAGTATTGCCCTGAAAGGGCTTGACACATTAAGATAGAGCATCGCTCTATTTAGAAAATCTGCTCTACTAAAACCCAAGCCCAGAAAGGGCAATACAAGCCGAAATATTACCAAAATTATTTCGCCCTTTCAGGGCTTTCTGCATTTTTGTACATCACTTTTCTAAGGGCGATGCCCTTAGTTAATGAGCTTAAAACCTTTCAGGCTTAAAAATAAAATGATTTCATTGCCATTCTCTAAGCTGTTTTACTTAATTCAGATTATGGGTTTTCAGAAAAAAGGTTAAATTTGTTTAAACTTTATTCTTCAACCTCCATGAACACACAATCTAAACTTTTACTAATTTTTACCTTCGTTGCTCATCTTGCTTTTTCACAAGATACCATTGTAGTAAAAATGACATTAAAAGCAGGTCATGTTAAATCTATTCGTTCTCGTCCTGTTCTTTCTTTAGAAAAAGATATTTCAAAATTTATGATTGTTGAAAACCTCAAAAGTTTTATCATCAAGCGTTTCTCTGTCTTTCCTGAACATTCGGCTTATCAAGATTTAAAAAATAACTTAATGACAGAAGTTGATTTTACAGCAAGAACTAAAATTTTTGACTTTGATTCTTCTAAAGTTTATAAAGGCCGCTCCAAGAGTATAGTTTATTGCTTGGTAGGAACATATTCTGATGGTAAAAAGGTTGTAATAATTGACCAAAACGGAGATTATAATTTCAATAACGACCACATATTTGCTTTCGATTTTATACCTGAAAGTTTTAAGCCAGACCAAGCTGGTTTCTTTAGCAGTAAAGAGGTCAATAAATTTTTGGACGAAGAAGTAACGGCCGTTGAGATAAAAGTCGAAGGCTTTTATGACACTACTCGGTATTCGAGAAATATTTTAATCAAACCTGTTCCATATAATACTGGTGTAGGCTATCCTAACAAAACAGAGCAAGAATTACATCTTTCGATAGAGCTATCTGAGCATTTAGAAGGAGAATTTATACTTAATAGCAAGAAATATTATTTGTCTATGTATAATATATTGCCCTATTTGACCTACAAAAATAAATCTTTTCTAAGGCTTTTATTTCGCAAGGAAAACGAAGAATTTAACTCTAAAAATAATAATAGTAATCACCCTGATTTTCTTATCATCGAAAATAAAAAGTATTTGATTGCCTCCGTTTCACGTTTTGGCGATGAAGTAATTTTGCGTTATTCTAAGGATTAAACTGACGGAAGTCTTCGAACTGGGCGTTCCCCTTAAAGCGAAGACTTCCGTATAAAATTCAACTATTACTTCCCTCTCAATTCTCGCTTCAAAATCTTCCCAGAAGCTCCCATCGGTAAGCTACTCTTAAACTCTACCACACGAGGATATTTATAGGATGCAATACGTTCTTTTGTCCAAACAATTAATTCTTGTTCCGTTATTTGAGCATCGGGTTTTAGTACCACACAAGCTTTTATTTCTTCACCATATTCGTCGCTTGGTATGCCAATTACTGCCACCATCGAAATAGCTGAATGTTGCATCATTACTTCTTCGACTTCTCGTGGATAAACATTAAAACCACCACGAATAATCATGTCTTTGGTGCGGTCAACGATAAAATAATAACCGTCGTCGTCTCTGATGGCAATATCGCCTGAGTGTAACCAACCGTTTTTGATACTTTCGGCCGTAGCATCGGGGCGTTTGTAATACCCTTTCGTTACGTTGTGTCCACGGTAGCACAATTCGCCTTTTTCGTTTGCTCCGAGTTCGTTGCCGTTTTCATCTTTTATACAAACTTCCACTCCCCAAACGGGTGTTCCGACCGACCCTGGCTTACGCACACGGTCTGGGTGATTAAATGTAACCACTGGCGAACCTTCCGACATTCCGTAGCCTTCCAAAATTGCAACATTATATTTTGCTTCAAAGTCTTTCAGCACCTGCACAGGCAAAGCCGCTCCACCCGACAAGCAAACCCGCAGCGAACTCGAATCAAATTTATTGGCTTCTGGATAACTCAAAAGTCCCCAATACATCGTCGGCACGCCCGCAAAGTGCGTAATTTTTTCACTCTGAATCAACGAAAGCACCATTTCGGCATCAAATCTTGGCACAAGCACGGCCGTTGAGCCTCGATAAATACTGGCAATCATGCACACCACTTGCCCAAAAATGTGGAAAAGTGGCAAAACCAGCATTGTTTTATCATTGTAGTTCAAATCCTGCAAATCTTTGCTCAGATTAGCGTTCAAGAAAATATTTGAGTGCGTAAGTTCGGCACCTTTTGGTCGGCCAGTGGTACCAGAAGTATAAATAATTACCGCAGTATCGTCGGGTGAAGTAAAATAACTCTGAAAAGCAGGCGATTTTCCTGCCATCAACATTCCCATTGTCTTTGTTCCTTCAATCGGCGAAACATCAGTAAACGTGGGTGTAATCATAAAAAAATGCTCACACGAATTGGTCATTTCAAAACCAGCGTGTCCTTCCTGACCCATTGGCATTTCGGGCGTGCCTACAAAGCAAAAATAAGCTTTTGCATCAGAATCTTGCAAATGATAGGCAATTTCGTGGCGTTTCAGCAATACACTCAATGGCACAACCGATGCACCAGTTTTCAAGATTCCGAAATAAATCATCGGAAAATAGGGCAAGTTCGGACAAGTCAGAGCCACTTTATCGCCGTAGCCAATGCCGAGCAAAGCCAAACCATTGGCAATCTGATTGGCAGCGGCATCGAGCTGAGCAAACGTAATTCGTTTATCAGCAAATATTAAAGCCTCTTTATTGGCGGAGTTTCGAGCGTGATGTTCTAAGACAGTTGATAAGTTAAACATGGTTTCTAACAGGTTATTTGGTCTTTGCAAGATAGATTTATTATAGTACTTTGAAAAGAAAAAATTGTTTTATTTGACGTTAAATTTTAACAAAAAACAAGAATTTGTTTATCGTAACATCATTTCCATAGCGAAGGGGTTGCAGCCCCTTCGCTATGGAAATATCTCTCGTAGAGGTGATGAATACGGCATTTAGCAAGCCTAAATCGTAAAAAATCATTCAAAACGCACAAACAACAAAAGATATAGCGTAACTTTGCACCAAATTACTAACCCTCAAAGAAATGAACCGTTTTCTTAAAAATTTGCTGTTTATAATTTTAGCATCATCAACAAGTTTTGCTCAGATAAATACGCCAGCGGCGAGTCCGTCAACGACACTTTCGCAAACGCTTGGCCTTACAAAAATTACGATTGATTATAGCCGACCATCGGTAAAAGGTCGTAAAATATTTGGTGATTTAGTGCCATACGGAAAAGTATGGCGTACGGGTGCGAATAAAATCACCTCTATCAAATTTGATGATGAAGTATATGTTCATGGTGCTGTAATGAAAGCAGGAAGTTATGGACTTTATACAATTCCTGGCAAAAGCGAATGGACAATTATCTTCAACCGTGATGATAAACAATGGGGTTCGTATGGCTACGACATCAATAAAGATGTGATTCGCTTCAACGTTCAGCCAATTCAACCACAAGAATTTACAGAGAAAATGACGATTGATTTTGTGGAATTTACACCAACCAGTACCGAGCTTTCAATCAAATGGGAAAGTACTGAAGTGCGATTCAAAATCGAACAAAGAGGTGTTGATGAGAAAATAATGGCCGAAATTGCCGAAAAAACCGCAAAACCCGATGCCACAACTGACACCTACTTCTCGGCTGCCGATTTTTATTACCAAAAAGGTGTAAAACTCGACCAAGCACTGACATGGGCCAATAAGGTTGTTGAAAAAGAAAAAGAATATTGGACATACCAACTCGTGGCACGCATTGCCGCCAAACAAAATAATTGTGCAGTAGCAATTCCGAATGCTGAAAAATCAATGGAATTGGCTAAAAAAGCAGGCGATGATGCTTACATCAAGTTAAACCAAGCGGTTTTGGCTCAGTGTAAAAAAGGATATTAGAGAGAATACCTAAACGTGGCACATCTTGTTATGAACGATAATGAGATGTGCCACGTTTTTATTTTTGTAGGAACGTCCAAATTGGACGCTCTTCTTACAGACAGAAAAAATTCACAAAACACCAGTTTCAAATAACAAGTAACAAATAACTACTTATATGTTAGAGCAATTAGAAGCCATAAGAGAACGCTACGAAGAAGTTTCGCAGCAGATGACGATGCCCGAAATCGTGTCTGATATGACGAAGTTTACTCGTTTGAGTAAAGAATACAAAGATTTGGAGAAAATCGTCAACCAACTAAAGGTTTATAAAAATGTACTTTCAAATATCGAAGGTGCAAAAGATATTATTGCCAATGAAAAAGACGAAGACATGCGTGATTTGGCAAAAGAAGAATTAGATGAGCTTTTGCCAAAACGAGATGAATTAGAAGCAATTCTAAAAGAAATGCTCATTCCGAAAGACCCGAACGATAGCAAAAACGTAATCCTCGAAATTAGAGCAGGAACAGGTGGCGACGAAGCCTCAATTTTTGCGGGCGATTTATTCAGAATGTACCAACGTTTCATCGAAAAACAAGGTTGGAGAATGACACTTCTTGACCACAACGAAGGAACTGCGGGTGGCTATAAAGAAATTGTGGTGCAGGTAGAGGGAGATGACGTTTACGGAAAGCTCAAATATGAGTCGGGCGTGCATCGTGTGCAGCGTGTACCTGCTACCGAATCTCAAGGCCGCGTGCATACATCAGCCGCTACGGTAGCAGCTCTTCCCGAAGCTGATGAAGTTGACTTAACGATTAACATGAACGACGTTAGAATTGATACTTTCTGTTCGTCGGGTGCGGGTGGGCAGTCAGTAAATACCACTTATTCCGCAGTTCGTATGGTGCATATTCCAACGGGCGTAACGGTTTCTTGTCAAGATGAGCGTTCGCAAATCAAAAACCGTGAAAAAGCTCTTTCGGTTTTGCGTTCGAGACTTTACGAAATGGAAATGGCCAAGCACAATGAAGCAATTTCGGCCGAACGTAAAGGTTTGGTAGGAAATGGCGACCGTTCGGACAAAATCAGAACATACAATTACGCCCAAAGCCGTGTAACCGACCACCGTATTGGCTATACAGTCTATAATCTACCAACTGTAATGGAAGGCGAAATCGGTGGATTTATTGAGCAATTACGCATGGCTGATAATGCCGAAAAAATGAAAGAAGGAGCAATGGCTGTGGCGTAAATTTGCGTTATATTTATGATAGAGTTGCACGATTGAAAAATAACTTCGTGTAACTCTGTGATTTTTACTCAGCGAACCTCCGTGGTAAAAAAATGTTCAAAACTCCACAAATCTCCCAAAATGAAACTCTGTCTCGCCACAAATAATGCCCATAAAGTAGAAGAATTACAAGCACTTCTGGGCGATAAATTTCAGTTACAAACCCTCAACGAAATTGGTTGTTTTGATGATATTCCCGAAACAGCCGATACTTTCGACGGTAATTCTCTACAAAAAGCCATGTATGTTTGGGAGCGTTTTCAAATCGACTGCATTGCCGATGACTCTGGCTTAGAAGTCGATGCACTCAATGGAGAACCTGGGGTTTTCTCGGCACGTTACGCAGGCGAACATGGCAATCACGCAAAAAATATTGATAAACTACTCGAAACCCTCAAAGGAGTTGAAAACCGTGCGGCACAATTTAGAAGTGTAATTACATTGCTTATTGATGGTAAACCTAACTTTTTCGAGGGTATTATTCGGGGAAAAATTACACACGAAAAGCACGGAGAAAAAGGATTTGGCTACGACCCAATTTTCATGCCCGAAGGCTATGACCGCACTTTTGCCGAAATGACAATGGAAGAGAAAAATCCAATCAGCCATCGAGGCTTAGCCGTAGCAAAAATGATTGAATTTCTGAAAAAAGCATAAAAAATGAGCGAGGCCAATGGCTTCGCTCAAAAACTCGTCATAGGTAAAAGTATTTCTGAATGTCTCAGAAAGGTAATCAATTCTTTTCTGATGCAAAATTGATAGAAATCTTCCAAATAAACTACTCCATCATTATCTAATACTTGTGCTTTATTAACATTATTTATACATTTGTTGAACGTATAATGATAATAAAGCATGAAAGTTGAGTACGAAAAAATCTCACCCGATACTGGTAGCTCATTTCGTCTGATTCATTGGAAGTCAGAAAATGACCGCTATTTTTGGCATTATCATCCCGAATACGAAATTGTTTTTGTAAGAAAAGGTTCTGGAAAACTCCACATTGGCGAACACCTAAAAAACTACGAAGAAGGCGAATTGGTTTTTATTGGCCCCGACCTACCACATACAGGTTTTGGTTACGGAGTAATTGGCGAACACGAAGAAATTGTGGTGCAACTCCGCAAAGATTTTTTGGGCGAAGAGTTTATGCAAAAACCTGAATTGCAGCACATTAGAGAACTTTTCGAGCGAGCAAAGCAAGGACTTTCTTTTCAAGGAAAAGCCAGAAAGATTGTAGCTGCTAAACTTCAAAAAATGCTTACGCTTTCACACTTTGAAAGGCTTGTTGAGTTGCTGAATATCTTTCATACACTTGCTACAACTAACGAATTTTCGGTACTAAATGCCGCCGAAAAACGTTTTGATTTTAATCATAAAGATGAAGACCGCATCAACAGAGTTTATGAATACGTGGAGCAGAACTACCAAAAAAGCATTGATATTCAAGCCGTTGCCGATTTAGCAAATCTGACCGTTCCATCTTTTTGTCGATATTTCAAGAAAATTTCGCACATAACCTATACTGACTTCGTAAACGAATATCGAATCAATCAAGCTTGCCGTTTGTTGTTTGAAAACAAACCTATTGCTGATATTTGTTTTGAAGTGGGTTTTAATAATATCTCGCACTTCAATAAAACATTTAAACAATTAAAAGGCGTGAGTCCGAGGGAGTATAAAGCCAACTCTAACCAGTAGGCGACTACCGCTCTAAAGAATAACAAAAAGTAAAGAATCAAATTTCTATTGAAATCTTTTCATTAATTTCGCCCTCGAAAATCAACAAAAACTTCATCAACAATGAACAACGCCTTTTTTAAAGTTCCTTCGCCTATCAATGAGCCAGTTTTAAATTATGGCCCGGGGTCGCCCGAAAAAATCGCCCTCAAAAAAGCAATTGCCGAAGCTCGCTCAAAAGTCATCGAAGTTCCGATGTACATTGGCTCTGAACTTATACATACCGATAATAAAATCAAACTTTCGCCTCCGCACGACCACCAACACATCTTGGGTTATGCCAGCGAAGGCGATGCCTCACACGTACACAAAGCCATTGATGCGGCTTTGGCTGCTCGTGAAAATTGGGCAAATCTTTCGTGGGAACACCGTGCAAGTATTTTCTTGAAAGCTGCCGACCTTTTGGCTGGCCCTTATCGTGCAAAAATCAATGCCGCTACGATGCTCGGGCAGTCGAAAAACGCTTACCAAGCCGAAATCGATTCAGCTTGTGAGTTTATCGACTTTTTGCGTTTCAATGCTCATTTCATGCAGCAAATCTACGCTGGTCAACCAGAATCAGTGCGTGGCTTATGGAATCGTGTAGAATATCGTCCACTTGAAGGATTCGTTTTTGCTCTTACCCCATTCAATTTTACGGCCATTGCGGGTAATCTTCCTGCGTGCGTAGCCATGATGGGTAACGTAACTGTTTGGAAACCAGCATATCCACAAATATATTCGGCCAACGTAATCATGGAAGTTTTGCGTGAAGCAGGCTTACCTGACGGTGTTATCAACCTAATTTACGTTGATGGCCCCGTAGCTGGCGATATTATTTTCAAACACCCAGATTTTGCAGGTATCCACTTTACAGGTAGCACGAAAGTTTTCCAAACGATTTGGCAGACAATCGGTGAAAATATCTCGAAATTTAAGACTTATCCACGTATTGTGGGCGAAACAGGTGGAAAAGACTTCGTAGTGGCTCACGAGTCAGCTGATGTGAAGGCTTTAACAACTGGTTTAGTTCGTGGAGCATTCGAGTATCAAGGACAAAAATGTTCGGCGGCTTCTCGTGCTTATATTCCATCGAATATTTGGCCAGCCGTAAAAGAGCAACTTATTGCTGATTTGAAAGAAATCAAAATCGGCGGTACAGAAGATTTCTCAAATTTTGTGAATGCCGTTATTGACGAACGTGCTTTCGATAAAATTGCTGGCTACATTGATAATGCTAAGAAAAGTGATAAAATCACGGTAATTGCAGGCGGAAATTACGATAAATCGAAAGGATATTTTATTGAACCAACGGTTTTATTGACTTCTGACCCAAATTATACAACGATGTGCGAAGAAATCTTCGGGCCTGTACTAACAATCTACGTTTATGAGCCACAGGATTTCGAGAAAACCCTCGAATTAGTTGATGCCACTTCGCCTTACGCTCTCACAGGGGCGGTTTTCTCGCAAGATAGATATGCGATTGATTTGGCGATGAAAAAACTGGTTAACTCAGCAGGTAATTTTTATATCAACGATAAACCAACGGGTGCAGTGGTTGGTCAACAGCCATTTGGTGGTGCGAGAGCATCGGGAACAAATGATAAAGCAGGTTCGATTTTGAATCTTTATCGTTGGGTGCAGCCACGCACAATCAAAGAAACATTCGTTTCGCCAACTGATTACAAATATCCGTTTTTAGGAGAAGAGTAAATTCTAATTTTGAATGATAGAATCTTGGCTAAACTATGTACAAGGTTTTGTTGTTTAATATTCAATGAGTTTATTCGCTCATTCTATCATTCCGAACGGGCGGCGAACCGCTTCAAAATTAAAAAATGGAAGAACAAAACAAACTTGACCGAATTATTGAGGCTCGTATGAAACTCAAAGCTCGGTTTGAAGATAAAATGAAAACAACCCCATCAATGGCTGATGAAAAGCCGATGGGAAAAGGGCCAATCAACCGACACGGAATGCCACAACTTCCTGTTGGACAAACTACCACTGTAAAATGGCCCGTGCTTGATTTGGGTTATCACCCCGATATTAGTCTTGACCGTTGGCGTTTGACAATCAACGGAGAAGTTGAAAATCCAGTTGTGTTAACTTGGGAAGATTTCATGGCATTACCACAAGTAGAAGACACCAGCGATTTTCATTGTGTAACTACTTGGTCGAAGATGGATATGGTTTGGAAAGGCGTTCGTTTGGTTGATTTAGCGGCACTTGTTCAGCCTAAAGAAACCGCTACGCACATCATGTGCTATGGCTACGATACTTACACAACCAATGTATCGCTCGAAGAGGCACTAAAACCCGATGTTTTGATTGCCCACACGGTTTACAACGAACCTCTGGCTAAAGAACATGGTGGCCCTGCTCGTATGATTACACCTCAGTTATACGCATGGAAAGGTTCAAAATGGATTAAGAGAATTGAATTTTTACCGAAAAACAAATTAGGTTTTTGGGAAGAAAGAGGGTATTCTAATACGGCCTATCCTTGGCGAAATGATAGATATAGTTGAGAAGAATTGATAGTTTTTGAGAAGAGTCGGATGTTTTCATTCGACTCTTTTTTATTGTAGAAAAAATTTAAAATGCTCATTTTCAAATATGGCTTTTTAATTAGGCGTTTTTTTAGAAAGTTAATTCCGCAATTTATAAACAATCACAACTATGAAACGACTTGTTACTACTGCCTTTTCTATTGCTTTATCCACCAACCTTTACGCCCAAATTGCTTTCCCATTTCTACGAATTCCACCCGACGCTCGTCATTCAGGTATGGGCAACATTGGGGTAGCCACATCGGCTGATGCAAGTGCAAACTTCAATAATCCCGCCAAACTGGCCTTTACTGATAGAACTTTTGGAGGAAATATTACTCGATTTGCTTGGCTAAAACAGCTTACAAATGATATGCACATAACAAACATATCTGGCTACTACAAAACCAAGTCCAGACAAGATGCTATTGGTATATATTACAGAAGGTTTGACAATGGCAGAGTCAATTTCTCAACACCTAATGGACAGTCTAATGGAACATTTACATCATTAGACCAAGCTGTTGGTATTAATTACGCTAAAAAAATCATTGATAACGTTTCTTTAGGGGTTGGTTTAAAGTATATTAACTCGCAAATCATTGGAAACAATGTAATAGGAAACTCATCTTTCCACACAGGACAAGGTATGGCTGGTGACGTAGGTTTGTTTGGAATGGCTGGCAAAAAAGACAATTTTAAGCTAAATTATGGTATTGCGTTAGCAAATATTGGCAGTAAAATAAACTACGGACAGCAAGATTTTAATCTTCCTGCTAATTTTAGGCTTGGGGTAACACCAACTTTCCAAAAAAACAAGAATAAAATCATGTTTGGGTTTGAAGTAAATCAATTCTTTTACGGTGCACCGCTTGCTTATTCGATAGGAACAGAATATTCTTTTGATAATACCGTTTATGCAAGAGTAGGGTATTGGAATGGCAATGACGCATTTGCGAATTACCTTACTTTCGGTTTAGGCGGACGAATCATGAAACAAGTTGGCCTTGACTTTGCTTATCGTATTGGTGAAGGAGTGGTCTATAATAAGACAGCACAATTTTCGCTCGTTTTTGATATTAAAAGCTTCGATAAAGAAGTTATCAAAACTCTTTAGTAAAACTTTGGTGTTAAATATTTAATTTTAGAAAATCATTTTCAGTATAGACCAATGCCCAAAACTCTTATCGCTTTTTTATTTTTACTTAGCAGCATCAAGAGTTTTGGGCAAACCTTCTCCCCTATTGAGTTACGAGCTGATTTGGCGTTTTTGAAAGAACGTATCGAAGAAATCCATCCGAATCCTTATAAGTTTATTGAGCAAAGTCGTTTTCAGCAGATTTATGACTCATTATACAAAGTTGAGCGGTCGCTTACTATCAAGCAAACATTCGTACACTATCTGAATCTCACAAGAGCTATTCAGTGCGGGCATACTTCTATTTTTGTTGATGAGCGTCTGATTAAACCCAATAATGTTAACCCGAAATTCTTGCCAATGGAGGTGGTTATTTTCGATGACAAAGTTTATGTATCCAGAAATTTATCGGAAAATAATTTACTGACTAAAGGCTCTGAGATTCTGGAAATTGAAGATATTCCGATACCCAAACTAATCAAAAACCTTTCAAAATATACTTTTCAGAATGGCGATGGTTCAAATGCCAATGTAGAGGCTTATTATCTCCAACGTAATTTCAGAAGATTACTTTACTTGTTTTTTGATGAGCAAGATGAACTAAACCTCAAAGTTAGGCTTGGCAAAGGGGTTAAAAATCTGACCGTTAAGACTCAACCTTTGGCGTATCTTCGAGAAATGGAAGCCGAGCGAAACCCCATTAAAAATACCGATTTTTATAAAAATATCTATTTGAGCGAAAACACCG
Source organism: Emticicia aquatilis (assembly GCF_014644295.1). Classification (GTDB taxonomy): domain Bacteria; phylum Bacteroidota; class Bacteroidia; order Cytophagales; family Spirosomataceae; genus Emticicia; species Emticicia aquatilis. The sequence goes on along the minus strand of NZ_BMKK01000013.1, from coordinate 30,191 downwards.
CTAAAGCATCGGTATTACGGATTAGAAGTTTTGATGGAAACGAGTTTGAAAACGGCAATTTTCGTAACGAAATTCAAGGAATTTTCAAGAAAATCGCCGAGAAACAATCTAAAAACCTCATAATTGATGTAAGAAATAATGCAGGTGGCGGCCTCGATTATGCCGATGAAATGCTCAAATATTTGCTCAAAAAGCCCTATCAAAGATACCAAATCAGTAGTAGTTCTAATATAAAAGCTAAGAAGAAGGGGCTTGCGGCCAGTCAGTTTTATGAGCCTGTCAACGAATATCTCTTTCGAGGCAATATTTATGTTTTAACCAACGAAGGCACTTTTTCGACGGCGGTTTATTTAGCGGCACATCTCAAAAATCAAGAAAACGTTGCTTTGATTGGAACAACTTGCGGTGGAGCAGCCGATGGCTCCTCGGCTGGTGAATTTACATCTTTTACATTACCTAATACACAATTTACGGTAAGTTTACCACTGCTCAAAATCAATTATAACACCACTACCGAGCTTCATTTAAAACCCACTTTTGAGGTCAAACAGACTTATGCGGATTTTCTGACGGGTGATGACACTATTTTAGATTTTGCTAAAAAATTGATAATCAAACAAATACCGTAAAATAAGAATTCATAGGCAATTTCAATTTTGGGTTTTAGATTTGCTTCTCAATACTTCGTAGCCATGAATTAATCTTCTCGCTTTCGGAAATATATTATAAATTTGGGCAAACAAATCAAAGAAATGGCCCAAACGCTCCCTCTAAAGATTGATATTTATGCCCTTTGGATATTCCTTGGTATTGTTCAGGCACTGTATTTAGCTTACTTTTTTCTTTCAAATAAAAATACTTTAGCTAACCGATATTTAGGTGTATTGCTCATAAGTTTTGCGGCAGCTCTTGCAGAAATTTTATTATGCTACACCAACTATATGTTTAGGGTTATTTGGCTCATTGATTTTGCCGAACCCACCAATCTTCTTTTTGCTCCACTTATTTATCTGTATCACCGAGGTTTTCTGAGTCGTCCCTTCAGACGTTCTGATTTGTGGCATTTTGCACCTTTTTTGATTTACCTCATTTATCTTTCGGTTACTTTCTACACACAGGAATTCTCCGAAAAATACAATGCGTATATCAGTGCCTATCACGACGGAGTCTTGTCAGAACTACCTTGTAATTATAGCTTTCCGAGTATTATTTACAAAATCCGAGACCATATAAATGAACTGATGCTCCTGCAAATGTTTATTTATACCGTTGCGGGATTCTGGGCGTTGAGCAATAAAGCTAAAGCAGAAAAAACAGATTTTTGGTCGAATCAGAATCCGAATTTTGTTTGGTGCCGAAGAGGACAACTTTATTCGGTTTTGGCAATCGTCGTTTTTGTTGTTGCCAAACTAATTTATGATAATGATTTAGGCGACCATTTCATTGCGACTTACCTCACACTAATTATTTATGCTTTGAGTTTTACGCTGACCAAGCAATCGGCATTTTTTCAGCAAAAACCCACAAAGAAATACGAAAAATCTTCGTTGACTGATGAAATTCAAGAAAATACGCTCGAAAAACTCCAAACATTAATGAAAACCCAAAAACCTTTTCTGGATTCTGGGTTTTCGCTACCTTCACTTGCCAAAAACTTGGGTGTTTCGCAGCATCATCTTTCACAAATCCTCAACGAATCACTCGGGCAATCATTCTTTGACTTTGCGGCTCAATATCGCATCGAAGAAGCGAAGGTTTTACTCAAAAACTCAGCAAATGCTCATCTGAAAATTGAAGAAATAGCCGAAATGGTGGGTTATAATTCAAAATCTGCTTTTAACACGGCTTTCAAGAAAATTACAGGCAAGACCCCCTCGGAGTTTAAATCAAGCTAAATGGACGTTCGAGTTTATCAGAACGAACACCTCAACGATAAGAAACTACTTCTAAACCCATCATTTGAGCAGACCTTTGTCGAAAAAAACATAATTTATGAAAAATCGACAACATTACATTGATTGGATTCGGGTGATTGCTTTTGGAATCTTAATTTTCTATCACAGCGGAATGTTTTTTGTAAGCTGGGACTGGCACGTAAAAAATAACGTCATTGCCAATGGTTTTACGGTCTGGATGGAGTTCTTCAGTCCGTGGCGACTTTCGTTATTATTTTTCATTTCGGGCGTGGGAGTAAGCTTTGCCATGAAATCTCGTACTGGTCTGCAATTTATTGGCGAACGCACCAAAAGATTATTATTGCCTTTGATTTTCGGAATGTTCGTAATCGTGCCACCGCAAATCTATTTCGAACGCCTTCAAACTCACGCTTTTGCGGGTTCATACGCAGACTTTTACCCAAGTGTGTTTAAATTTGTGCCATACCCCGAAGGAAGTTTCAGCTGGCATCACCTTTGGTTTGTGGCTTATTTGTGGGTGTTTTCTCTTTTGGCGGCTCCTCTCTTTGTTTGGATTCGGAAACAAAACATACAAATCTTAAATCCAGAAAACACTGCGTTTATCAAGTTAATCTTATTGATTCTGCCACTTGCATTGACCTATATTTTTCTTCGCCAAGATTGGCCAACGACGCATAATCTGACGGCCGACTGGTATAATTTCACGGTTTCGTTATTGTTTTTTATTTACGGATATATAATAGCCTACCAGACTTTCGTGTGGGATATTATTGAGCAGAAACGTAAACTATTTTTGTCGGTTTCACTTTGTATAATTATTTCCAGCAAAACTTACGATGCTATTTTTGGAGCAATTCCCGAAGATGGTTTAGTAATTTTAGTTCTTAATGGCTTCTTGAAGATGACCCATGTTTGGTTTATGATTTTGGCCATTTGCGGCTTTGCAAAATATTACCTAAATTACCATAATAGTTTTGTCGAATACGCCAACCAAGCTGTATATCCTTTCTATATTTTACACCAAACCATTACAGTTACGATTGGTTTTTACATCGCTGATTTAGCGATAGGCGTAATTACAAAATTCATCATCTTGGTCATTGGTACATTTGGGGTTTCGTTTTTGATTTACCATTTTCTTATCAAACCTTTCTTTTTTATGAGGGTTTTATTCGGCCTTAAAGGTCAAAAAACCTGAGTATTTTTGCTTATTTTAGCCTACTTATTCGTACTTCTAATGAGATTCTAATTAGGATTAAAAGCTCAAAATGGCAAATTTTGCAGGAAAAATGAAGGAAATGGGCATTTTAAATGATAATAACCGCCCGTGGCAAGGAGATATTTTCTGAACAATATTATCAATATATACGTTTAAAATTTTACACTTCCAGTTAATTTCTTTCTAAATTAAGAAAATCGTAGTCGTATGAATGAAATATCATTAAGAAGTATTTTAGAGAAATTAGCCCTGTACTTTGAGTTTAGTAACTATGTGGGTTTGAGCAACCCTACTCTCACATCGAAAGAAGATTTTATTAGTGAACTTCGCAGTAGTATAGAAAAAAAAGGAGTACTTCTCATTGAAAACTCAGTTGATGTTAACCAAATCAAAGAGTTTGAGAAGAAAACCACTACACCATTTCTTTTTTTTGATGGTAGTGGTGAAGCCTACTTCTTTGTTCCGAGCAAAAAAAACAAAGAGAAAAAAGCATTTAAAATCGGTGGCGAAGGTTTAGTCCCCATCAATAGCACCTTAGAAAAGCTGGATACTTCTTTCGAGAAAGTCCAGCTTTTTACGTTTTTTCCAGTCGAGTCCATCTCTGATGAAGCCAATATTGAGATAGTTAAACTATCGCCTCTCAAACGCCTCATTAATATGCTCCGCATTGAGCGAAGAGATATTCTATCAATCTATGTTTATGCCATTCTGATAGGTACAATCAGTTTAGCTTTGCCATTGGGCATTCAGGCAATCATCGGATTCGTACAAGGTGGCGTTTATTTCAGTTCGATTTATATGTTGATAGGTTTGGTTATTGTTGCTCTGATTCTTTCGGGCGTGATGCAAGTCATGCAGCTAACCATCGTTGAGTACCTACAAGAGCGTTTATTCGTGAAATCGGCCTTCGAATACACCTATCGTATCACAAACATCAAAACTGAGGCATTAAGAAGCTATTATCCTCCCGAATTGATGAATCGCTTCTTTGATATAATCACCGTACAAAAAACGCTACCAAAGATTTTGATTGATGTAACGGCCGCCGTTATCCAGATTATTTTTGGGCTTTTATTGCTTTCGGCCTATCACCCTTTGTTTATCGGTTTTGCACTCATTACTGTCTTGCTAATTTTTATCGTTATCAGAGTTTATGGTAAAAGGCTTCTCGATGCCAATATCATAAAGTCGAAATATAAATTCAAAATAGCTTACTGGCTGCAAGACATGGCTCGAATGGTATCGGTATTTAAAGTAGCGGGCGGGAGAAATTTCCCGTTACAAAAAATGGAGCATTTGGCAGGAAATTATCTTAAATACCGCAAAAAATATTTTAGCTACTTACTTATATTGCTTTACAATGCGGTGTTTTTCAAGGTATTGGTTGTGGGTGGTTTATTGATTTTAGGGACATATTTAGTCGTAAATCTACAAATCACGATTGGTCAATTTGTAGCGTCCGAAATCGTCGTGGTTTTAGTAGTGAGCTCTGTCGAAAAAATCATTTTATCATTTGACTCAGTTTTCGACCTACTAACAGCCGTCGATAAACTTGGTCAAATTTCTGACCTTCCACTCGAAAACCATAAGGGAGTATTGAGACATTTAGATAATTCTACACAAGGAATTGGCCTTGAACTCAAAAACCTAAAGTATAAGTTTGCAGATAGTTCTGATTATACCCTCAGTGGTATTAACCTAAAGGTAAATCCTTCCGAAAAAATCGCAATCTCAGGAATGAATGGTTCGGGTAAAGAGACTTTCTTGAAAGTTTTAGCTGGAATTCTCGGAAATTATCAAGGGCTTATTACCTACGATGGCATTTCGATGCGAGATATTCAGCAGGAACATTTCTTTAAGTACGTGAAGAAAAATCAAACCATTGATGCGATTTTTGATGGAACAATTTTGGAAAACATCTCGCTCAATCGTACTGAACTAACTGGAACCAAAATACAAACTGTACTTGATGGCCTACAACTAACCGAAAGCATCGGTAAACTAAAAGACGGTCTTCAAACACAAATTCTATCGGGCGGTCGACAGTTTTCTGATACCTTCAAAACCAAGCTTATTTTAGCCCGTTGTTTGCTCTTACAACCACGCCTTCTGATACTTTCCAACTGTTTTGATTCTTTCAGTCAAGCAGAATTAGAAGCAATTATCGCTTTCATTTTCTCATCCGAAAAATCAACAACGGTATTGATTGAAACCAAAAAAGAAAATATCATGGAACGATGCGACAGAGTTATTTTGATGGATAAAGGTCAAATCGTTCAAGAAGGAAAATATCAAGATTTAAAAACAAATCCAGCTTTTCAAAATTATTTGCATTAAGAGAATTTCTCAACAGTAATTTTAATCAAGCCAAAGAAATATGCTAAACTTATCAAATAATGTAGTGCCCGAATCGGTGAAAGAATCGAGCAATGCCTACATACAAGAATTAGTCAGTACCCCCAAAAGCACTCACGTTCTGAAGCGTTGGCTATTGGGCTTTTTTATCATTTTCATTATTACGTTATTTTTACCGTGGCAGCAAAATATCAACGGAAAAGGTACTGTTACTGCACTTAGTCCATCGGAGCGGCCACAGAGTATTCAGAACGTAATTGCAGGAAGAATTGAAAAATGGAATGTAGCCGAAGGTCAACTGGTAAAGAAGGGCGACACACTCGTGATACTTTCTGAATTGAAAGACGAGTATTTTGACCCTCAACTCCCAATCCGACTTGACGAGCAGCTTCAAGCCAAAAAAGAAGCACTCGACAGCTACGAAGCAAAAGCCGACGCTTTGCAAAAACAAGTGGATGCTTTATCGAAAAACTGGGAATTGAGCCTCGAAAAAGCTCGCAATAAAGTAAAACAAAACCGAGCTAAAGTAAATGCCGACAGTGCCGATATTCAAGCCGAACAATTACAAGTAAAGATTGCCCAAGACCGACTTCAACGTGGTCTGACACAAGAAAAACAAGGTATTGTATCGCTCAATGAAATCGAATCAAGACGTTTGAAATTGCAGGAAACGCAGAACAAACTCATTTCGGTACAAAACAAATTAGCGATTTCGAAACAAGAACTTATCAATAGCCAAATCGAACTCAACTCTATCAATGCCGAATATGCCGAAAAAATCGCAAAGGCACGTTCAGATAGAAGTTCAGCTTTAGCCTCAATCTCTGATGGGCAATCAGAAATTTCAAAAATTGTAAACAAACAAGCCAGCGTTGATATTCGTCGAAATATGTACGTGGTCAGAGCTCCACAAGATGGATACGTAGTAAAAGCGTTAAAAGCAGGTATTGGCGAAACGTTGAAAGAAACAGAGTCTATTTGTACACTTCAACCAGTCAATCCAAATTTGGCAGTTGAACTATACGTCAATGCTATGGACGTTCCGCTAATTCAGCAAGGTCGCATTGCTCGTTTGGAATTTGAAGGCTGGCCAGCAATTCAGTTTTCGGGTTGGCCGTCGGTTTCGGTGGGTACTTTTGCCGGAAAAGTTCGAGTAATTGATATGATTGATAGCAAAAATGGACAATATCGCTTACTTGTAACTCCCGACAGTGGCAATTGGCCAAAACAACTCAGGGTTGGCTCGGGTGTATATGGATGGATTATGCTCGATGATGTGCCTGTTTGGTACGAAATCTGGCGTCAGCTAAATGCCTTCCCACCGAGCTTAAAAGAAGCTCCCGAAGAAGGAGAAAAAACAGGCAAAGAAACCGCTGCTAAAAAATAATTTGTAGCGGCGTATGCGATACGCCGCTTTTTCGGGGAACACTAATTAACCAATTCCCCAATAACCAGTAATTAATTACGAAATGATAAAACCAATAAAGCGATATATTTCTTCGAAAACAGTCATTTTGCTGGTTTTTGTCTTGAACTTGGCCGTACATCAGTCATTTTCACAAAAAACAGAGGTCTTTAGTTTTCAGGATTTTCAAGAAATTATTCTCAAAAATCACCCAGTAATAAAACAAGCCAACTTGTATCTTGATGATGCCAAAGCCGAAATGATGCAAGCTCGTGGACAGTTTGACCCAAAACTCGCCACAACATTCGACAGAAAAGCCCTCGACGGTAAAGATTATTACAACCGTTTTGAGAGTACCTTAAAAGTGCCGATTTACAGCGGGATTGAGATAAAAGGAGGATACGAACAAAATACAGGAACACGCCTTATTCCAGAAGAGTCAGCAAGTTTGATTTTTAGTGGTGTGAGTGTTCCGCTTGGGCAAGGTCTATTGATTGATGCTCGCCGAAATACGCTACTTCAAGCGAGACTTCTCAATAATATTGCCCAAGCCGAACGACAAAAAATCATAAACAAGTTTATTTTCTCGGCCGCTAAAGATTACTGGGAGTGGTATTTGAGTTATCAGAAACTCAAACTTAATCAAGAATCATATCAAATGGCCGAAGACCGTTTTAAGCTACTAAGCGAACGAGCCAGAATAGGCGAAATTGCAGCCATTGATAGTGTGGAAGCAGCCATTACGGTACAAGATAGACAAGTTATTCTCGAACAATCGAAACTTGAGTTTCAGAATGGAGCTTTGGCTATCTCTAATTATCTTTGGAATAAAGACGAAAAACCACTTGAATTAGATGCGAATTTTATTCCACAAACAATTAATCCAATGGCCATCGAACGCCAAAAGGTTGATGACATTTTGAGAAACTTAGAACAAAACCATCCCGAAATTGCAAAAATAATTCTAAAACAAAAACAACTTCAAATAGAAGAAAAATTCAGAATTGAAATGCTCAAACCTAAATTTGATGTCAACTTCAATCTTTTACGTGTGCCGGCAAGCTATCAGAAAGAAGGTTCGGTTGCGAGTGGCTTTTTGCTCAATAATCATAAATTCGGGGTGAATTTTGAAATGCCTATTTTGCTCAGAAAAGAGCGAGGTAAATTACAATCGGTCAGAATTAAGCAATTACAGACGACGTTCGAGAAAGATATTATTGGAAGAGAACTAAGAATTGCGGTTGAAAGTGCCTATAATGAAGTAATCAACTTAGCTAAACAAATTGAGTTTCAGCTTGTAGCCAATGCCAATCAAGAGAAGTTACTCGAAGCTGAAAGGCAAAAATTTTTAATCGGAGAAAGTACTTTGTTCTTGATTAATTCGAGAGAGACAAAATTGATTGATATGAGAACTAAGCTCGAAAGCCTCAAATCAAAATACGAAAAAGCGATTGCTACCTTGCAATATTCGGGTGCTGTACAATTTTAAAGATGAGTTATAAAACAAATAAAGGGCGATACACTAAGTTATCGCCCTTATATTTTTTGAATTTTATTTCTTCAACAATCTATCATTTAAAACCCTGTTCCGATAGAAAACGCACGAACCGAAGTTGGTAAATCGGCTACTTTTGTTGCTGCTCCCGTCATCAGATTGATTGTGTATATAGCAGAATTTGAGCCAACTTTCAACGCAGCATAAGCCATTCCGCTTCTACTGCCAATATCAAATCCGCTGGCATTTTCTACGTTTATTCCTAAAGTACCAACCTCTACTAAAGTACCATTATTTGGTGGGTCTTGCTTGTAAAGTTTATCAGTAGCACTATCAATATTATACAAAACTGTTGTTGTTGCTCCTGCAAAATTATTGGTATAAGCCGATGCCGTAATGCTTGGTGTACCTGGATTTAACATTAAATCAACCGCTGCAATTCCGCCAGTTTCTGGGTGTAAACGAAGATTAAGACCTAAATTACTTACGCAACGAATACGGTCAACGGTTGGGTTAAAATCAAAGCCAAATGCTGTTCCAGACAAAAGAGTTGTGAAAGGAGAAGTCCCAACGGCAGTAGCTGCTCCCGAAGAAGTATTCAACACATATAAACGGCTTGTACTACCCAAAGCATAAAGCTGGCCATTCACTGGACGAAAATCAATTCCCACGATAGTCTCGCCTGTTTGCAAGCCAGTAATTGGTTTGCTTACGGGTGTACCAACACTCATAAAATTGAATGCCAATAAATTATTACTTTCATCAACCGCAAAAGCCACTGGCGATGTTGGAATTGCCAAACCATTGATATTTCCTGATGGAAGATTACCCAATTTTGTCAATTTTCCTGTCATTAAATCTACTTGATGAAGTTCCCATTTACCCCCCACTTGTACAGCAGTAAGAGCTACATCACCCGCTGGATTAATATCAAAACCTGCTGAAGCTGTAATATCAATGCCTAAAGCACCCACTTCTACCAAAGTTCCATTGTTTGGTGGGTCTTGCTTGTAAAGTTTATCAGATTTAGAATCAATATCATATAAAACTGTTGTCGAAGCACCAGCCATGTTGTTTGTATATGCTACCGACTCAATACTTGGACTCATTCCACCGTTAATTACTCCGTCAGTAGCGGCAACTGCACCAGTTTCTGGGTGTAAACGTAGGTTTTGACCAGTATTGGTTACTAATCTGATTCGGTCAACTGTTGGATTAAAATCTAAAGCAACCGCCGAACCACTGATTGCTGGGCTAAGTGCCGCCGTTCCGACTACTCTTGTCGCACCTGTTTCTTGATTAATTACATATAAACGATTCATCATACTTACACCGTACAATTCACCCGTAGCTGGGCGGAAATCGATAGCCGTAAGAGCATCATTAGCCATTAAACCAGTAATTGGTGTTGTAGCTGTTGCCATTTCTGAATTCATGGCGTTTATTTTTAACAGTTGTTTACCATCGGCAAGAGCGAAGAATGTTACATCAGGTTTAACTACACTAACAGTATCTTTGTCACATGATGATACCACCATACCAAAAGCGATAACTGATGCTCCCAAAAGCATCTTAATTTTCTTTGGACTCATGTTTTTTAAGTTTAAGTTTTGTTTACGTTTTTTATATACGACACAAAAGATTAAAAGGATTTAATCTCGATGTAGAAAAAAAGCCAACAAATACTTAAATAACTTATTATAAAACACTTACATATTTGCTTTGAAAGAAGAAACGTACAAGAAAAGGGGAAAAAGAGGCTTTTGCGTGAATATACTTTGAATAGAATTCCCAAGAGTTTCGTGCAAGAAACTCTTGGGAAGGAAAAACACTTACTTCGCTCTCATCCGATTATTTTTAGGATTATGCTCTAATTCTACCAAACCAAGAGCTTCCATTAAAGGCGGTACATACATACCAAAACGCCCACGAAAACCTTTTTTCAAACCATACCAACCACCAACAGGATTAGACTCTGAGCGTCCCCATGCTTCTACGGTGCCTTCTTTGGCTGGTTTTTGTTCGTCAGCCGAGCCAAGTTCCATCCAATCGCCGTGTTGCTTGAGCATTTCGTGCAAATCATTAATACAACGAATATCATAATGCAAAACCGTTGAGCCAACCGTACAAACCAAAATTTCTTTACCATCTTTTTCGGCTACGTGCATCGTATATGATGAAGTTTGAGGTGGCGTTTGTAATGCCATTGGGTTTTCTTTTGTTCCGATTTGATTTTTCATTTTCTTGAGTAATTATAGGTTAGACTTAGAAATGCGTTATTTACTTTACTCACCAGGATGATACGTACGCTCGGCATTTTTCAGTACATCTTCTTTGTAAAAAAGTACATCTTTAAATTTGCCTTTAGTGTACATTTCAAGTTGGTCGTTGAAATGTTTTGAGCTTGAGTCGCCACTTTCGCCACCTGCCAACAATGATTTTGCTTTGATTTTTGGTCCAAATTCAACGGCACAAATAAAGCTATTGCCACTTACACCGTAGCGTTTTTGAGTAGATGGATAATAACGGCTATTGTACGAAGGCAACATTCCCCACAATGCAGAAGCAAAACCCACTGGCACGCTCGGCTGTGCATCATCGTATTTTTGCTGAATATCTGACGAAATTCTTTGATAACGATTGATTTCGCCCCACGGCATTTGCCATTTGCCAAATTTCTTCTTTAAATCATTCACCACAGTCAATAATGGCGGTAAAACCTGCTCAGGTGTGGCCGATGCCGCAAATCTTTTCACATTGGCTACTTGGTCGTCTTCACCTTCATCAATGTATAATTTTTGTAGTGTTGTACTCAATTTCCCCGCCCATTCAATTGCCAAAGTGGTAGCTACTGAGGTTTCTGATGAATGATAATTCCATTTTTTCAACTCGGCAATTGGCTCACTCAAAACAGCATAAAGCGAATCAGTAGGTTTTACGCTTTTCTCGAAAACATTAATCAACGACGGAATCAAGACCTCAAAAGCTGCCAAATTTGTGTCATAGCCTGCCGCAATCACTTTATCAATCGTGTAGCTTTTTTCTTTATCCAAAACCTTCACGGCATTTACACCTCTAAAATTCTCTCCATCGGGTGCCATGTATGGCGGAAAATCTGCTTTCTTCGGACTCATCGCCCCCGCTGCCGAAAAGGGTGTAGAATTACAGTTTTGCAACCAACCATTCACTGGATTATAGACATGAACGGTTTCATCAACCGTATGCAAGCCTTTCCATTCGGTGGCCGAAGTACTTCCGTCGATTACCTTTGCCCAATTGAGTTTGCGGTCACGTACAGGCACAAAATTTCCGTGCCAATAAGCAATATTTCCTTTGTTATCGGCAAAAACGGTGCTGTTTGAAGTATTCGCTCGCAAATCCATAGTTTTTTTGTAGTCTTCAAAACCCTTGGCTTTTGTTCGTTTCCAACTCTGAATCAGACTTGTCATTGAGCGATTATATGATTTTAGGCTAATCCATTGGTCGTTACGTTTCGCCATAATTGGGCCGTGATGCGTAGCATAAGTCGTAAAAATCTTGGTTTTCAGTCCATCGCCATCTTTGTAACTGATACTTATTTTTTTCTCGGTAACTGGCTTTAATTGCTTATCGTATTCATAGAAATACTTATCTCCTTTTTTAGTAATTTTTTCAGCATAAACATCGGCCACATCGACATTGCACGAAGTATGCATCCAACCACAATAATCGTTAAACCCCTGATAAACAAACATTTGCCCCCAAGTTACTGCACCGTAAGCATTCAGACCTTCTTCGCTGGTTACTTGTACTTCGGGTCTGAAATAAAACGTTACGTGCGGATTTATATACAAAATGGCATTTCCCGAAGCCGTAATTTTAGGCGAAAAAGCAAAGCCGTTCGAGCCAGTTTGGTTTTCGGGGTCTTTGGGTTCGGCAGTGTAAGTAACTTTATCGCCCGAATAAAAATTCTTCAATTCGGCCGTTGTAATATCTGCTGTGCTGATTGCTCCGATACTTCCATCAGTCCACAAAAGTGGATACCACGGCTTGAAGCGAGTCAGCATAGCAGGTTTTGTGTTGGGGTGCGTGTATAAGTAGAAATTGATACCATCGGCGTAGGCATTGAGTAGTTTTTTCATCCACGGCTCGGCTTTATTGTAGTCAGCAATGGCGTCGGTCGTGTCAATTAAGAGTTTTATTTGTAAATCATCGTAGAGGCTTGCTTCGCCTTTAATTTCTGACATTCTGCCCAGTTTTTCGATATAATTCATTTCTACTCGCTTGAAATCGTCTTCACATTGAGCGTAAAGCAAACCAAAAACCGCATCAGCATCTGATTTTCCATAAATATGTGGAATCCCCCAATTGTCTCGAATGATATTTACTCGCTTAGCTTGCTGCTGAAAACGAGCAATTTCGGCAGTCGAAAATTTACTCGAAACAGTTTTTTGGGCGAATATTGAAAATGACAGTAAAAAAAATAAACAGAAAGATTTCATAAAAAGGCTTATGCGTTTGAGTGATGAAAAATGGTTTAACAAACATACACAAAATTGTAAATAAGATTGAAAAGTAAGGCAGGTTTTTAGTCTGTTAGATAGCCTATGTTTAAAAATAGATTTTGCACTGGTGATAGGTTAAAAACCAGTCCTACAATACTACAAAAAAATCATTAATAAATTTATTTAATAAACTTATAATCAACTATTTACAATGAGACAAAACCCATTAACAATCAATTAACAAATCAGTAGCAAACCTTTTGATACCTTTCTGCATCTAAAGTATAAATTAACAATTAATTATATAAGACGATGAGAAATTTCATGATAGCCGCAATGATGGTATTCGCTACTATTCTTTCGGCAAATGCACAATATGGTGGTGTTTATGATAACTATGGTAATGGTTACGGCTATGATGATGACCGATACTACTACGATGATGAATTTGACTGGCACTGGGACATCAGAGTGCGTATCAGCAATGGTATTCAAAATGGACTCATCACTCGTAATGAAGCCAATCGTCTGTATCGTCGTTTAGAGGACGTGGAGCGTAAAGAATATGCTTACTTATCAGATGGAATTTTCAATCGTTGGGAGCAGCAAGAAATCTGGGACGATGTGGCATATCTCAACCGTCAAGTTGGCATCGAACTATATGATTTCGACCGCAGATTCTACGGATTTGATATGGCTTGGAACGACCTTCGTGGATATCCTCGTTGGTACTATCAAGGTGGTTTTGATTTCTACCGTTTCGACCGCCGTGGATTTGGTAACATTCGTTTAGGATATACGCCTCGCCCGAACTATAATGGTTGGTACAGAAACGACCGAAATCGTGTTGGCCGTGAATATTACAGCGAGCGTAGCCGTTATCGCAGCAATAATAATTCTCGTAGTTATGAAGGCGGTCGCTACGACAACCGTACATCAAGAGATTGGAGTAACAACGGTCGCTCATCGAGAGATGGCTATGACAATAATCGTAATTCCCGCCCCGACTGGAATAACAACGAGCGAGGCTCAAGAAGCAACGACAACGGCCGTAGCAGTCGCCCAGATTGGAACAACAATGAGCGTGGTTCAAGAAGTGGAAGCGAAAACTCTCCAGTAACTCCTACTGAACGCAGCCCACGTGACAGCGGTCGCCCAGATTGGAACAACAATGAGCGTGGTTCGAGAGGTGGAAGCGAAAACTCTCCAGTAACTCCTACTGAACGCAGCCCACGTGATAACGGTAACGATTCGAGAAACAACCGCCCAAATACAGGCGAAAGTCGTTCGGATAATTACGGTCGTGGCAGTGGAGCAGAGTCGAGCCGTAACGAACGTAGTATGCCAAATACATCAGAAAGCAATCGTGGTCGTGGCGAACGTAGCTCAGAAGCTGGCCGTACCGAACGCAGCGAAAGACCTTCAAACGATGGCGGCGGCCGTAGCGAAGGCAGAGGCAGAAGAAATTAGTCAACAGTCCATAGTCAGTAGTCCACAGAAACGTGGATAACTTATCCAAAATACAAAAAGCGGTCAAAAGTCTAAGTTTTGGCCGCTTTTGCTTTCAAAAAAATACAAACTGAGTAATTACCGACACTACCGTTGACTGTCGACTACTAAAAACCTACCTCGCAATCTCAATTTTATATTTCTTACCTTTCATCTTTTCTTCTCTGATAAGTTGTAGGAGTGCCTTTACTTTTGTGCGTTTCACCGCTGCAAACGATGTAAAATCTTTCACTTCGATAAGCCCTAAATCACCTTTTTCGAGTTGGCCTTTTTGTGATAGGAAGCCTACAATATCAATTTTATTGAGTTTATTTTTCTTTCCTCCACTAATGTAAAGTGTTTGATATTCAGGAAGCTGCGGCAATGGATAACGTTTTGAAAGCACTAATTCCTCCAAGTTTTTGTCAACATAAGCTGGGCGTTCTTCATCTATACTAAAAATCAGATACGAAGTTCCCGAAGCGTGCATACGTGCCGTACGACCATTACGATGCACAAATTCGTGTGCTTGAAGTGGCAAATGATAATGAATCACGTGTTTCATTTCGGGAATATCCAGCCCACGAGCCGCCAAGTCGGTCGTGACCAAATAATTTACACTGCCGTTTCTGAATCTAATCAAAGCACGTTCACGGGCGTCTTGCTCCATTCCACCGTGATAAAATGTAGCAACAATTCCTTTTTGGTTCAAAAATTCGCTTGTTCGCTCGGCGGCATCTCGATGATTACAAAAAATTAAAGCAGCTTCTGAATTAAGTGAGCAAACCAAATCAAAAACCGTATCAAGTTTATCTTTTTCGTCCGAAATCACCAACTTCATCGTCAGTTGTTCATTTTCGGTATTTTTCTCAGGTAAAAAATCTAAAACCTTTGGTTCGGTCAAACCCGTAAACTCTGGAATTTCAATACCCGCCGTAGCCGAGACCAATACTCTTTTATTAAGATTCGGTAAATTTTCGATAATAAAAGACATTTGGTCATGAAACCCCAAATCCAAGGATTTATCGAATTCATCCAGCACCAAAGTCGTGATGCCATCAAGTGCGAAAGTGTTACGAGTAATATGGTCGGCAATTCGGCCAGGAGTGCCTATTAATAAAGCGGGCGGGGTTGATAGATTCTGTATTTCGGTAGCCATTGGATGACCGCCATAACAAACATTTACTTTAAAACCCGTTGACATTTTCCTCCAAACTTGCTCAATCTGCAAAGCCAATTCACGAGAAGGTGCCAGTATCAAGCATTGTACTTTAGCTTGGTCAGCTTTGAGTAACTGCAAAACAGGCAATAAAAAACCCAACGTTTTACCCGAACCCGTTGGTGCCAATAAAAGCGTATCGCTATTGCGAGCGGTGATGGCTTTTTGTGCCGAAACTTGCATCGGATTTAGTTTCTCAATGCCAAGATTGGCCAATATTTGCGAATGTTGTTGATGAATATCCATGACACAAAGGTACGGACAATAAATAGGATTTTGTTGAAATATTTATGTGCCTCAACCACACCAAATCTAATATTTCTGAGGTGCTTCCAACCTTATTTCACAAACCAGAATCTTGATTACAAAAGTCTATTATTTAGACAATTTTTCTTCGAAAATAGCCTTTTTCACTCTTTTAATTTGAGTCATTAATACTATAATTTAGCATTTCGCTACTCATAAAACAGCATACTAACCCACCAAATGTATAGATTAAAAGATTAAAATTTATGATAAAAATCCTTTTTTTGTAGAATATTAAAATTTATAATATTAATTTTGTTCACGTCCATGTATAGCATTAAAACTATCTTGGTATATTTAAACGTGAAAAATAAATTTTCCAGAAAAACCTGGTCAATCTAACCTAAAACTTAACTATTGTTTATGACTGCTGAAAAGCCCATGAACGAGTTTCCTGTCATGGATACAAGTGACGGTATCGTTCTGTTTCACCCAAATATTCCAGCCAAAGCTGCTTTAAACGTAAGCGAAGTTCTGAATACTCGTTGGATTGGTCAAGGTCCGAGAGTTGATGAATTTGAACAACGTTTTGAGCAGAAATTTACCGCTCCTTGCAAAAGTCTTGCGGTTGGCTCAGGAACTGACGCCCTACATTTGTCGTATTTACTGGCTGGCCTCAAAGAAGGCGATGAGGTGATTGCCCCAGTATTTACTTGTACAGCTACCAACATCCCATTTTTGTATATGGGAGTAAAAATTGTTTTTGCCGATATTGACGCCAACCTCAATATTGATGTGAAGCACGTAGCCCAACTCATTACACCAAAAACCAAAGCGATTGTTTGTGTGCATTATGGCGGTTTGCCATGTGACATGGACGAACTTTGGGAACTTGGCCGTAAACACAATATTGCTATCATTGAAGATGCAGCTCATGCCGTTGGTGCAAAATACAAAGGCGAGTATATCGGTAGCCAAAGCGATTTTACGATGTTTTCGTTTCAAGCAATCAAGCACATTACCACTGGTGATGGCGGAATGTTGGTCGTAAAAGATAAATCTTTGGTAGAAAAAGCCAAACGTTTACGTTGGTTCGGCATTGACCGTAGCAGCAAACAAAAAGGCATTTGGGAAAACGATATTACTGAAGTTGGTTATAAATACCAAATGACCGATATTGCTGCCAGTATCGGCCTTGCAGCAATCGATGAGTTTGACGACCATTTGGCTCATCGTCAGAAACTCTATCGTCTCTATTGCGATTTATTGAAAGATATTAGAGGAATCAGAGTAATCGGAAGCGAATACACCGACCGTGAACACGCAGCATGGCTATTAACTGCCGAAGTTGACGACCGTGAAAATTTGATGAAACACCTTCGTGAACACGGCATCGAATCAGGTCAAGTACATTACAGAAACGATAAATATAGCATTTTTGGTGGCCGTACACCGGGACAATTCCCTAAGATGGATGCCATCGAAGAACGTTATTTAGTATTACCACTTCACGCCAAAGTAACCGAAGAAGATGTGGCATACATTGCTTATGTCTTACGCAAAGGATGGTGATATCTTTAATTGAGAATGTAGAATTGATAATTATGAATACTAATCATCAATTCTACTTTTCCCAATCTTTATCACCTAATACTTCTCCATTTTTCATTATCAATTATCAATTATTGTAAGTGGATTTTATTCATAAAAAAGTAGCCTTAGACTACTCTCCTATTTTTTCTATACTCATTCCATCGTGGAATAATATTGACTATTTGAAATGTGTGGTCAATAGTATCAAGAAAAATAGTCGATACAAGCACCAAATTATTGTTCACGTAAATGAAGGGAACGATGGCTCAGAAGATTGGGTAATTGCTCAAGGTGATATTAGCTATACAAAAAGCTCGCAAAATTCGGGTGTTTGCTATGGTTTCAATGCCGCTTCGCATTTGGCTACTGCCGAATACTTAGTTTTCATTGATGATGACATGTACTTATGCCCCGATTGGGACTTCTACTTGTTTGAAGAAGTAGCCAAACAAACAGATGATAAATGGTGCATCAGCGGAACAATGATTGAGGGTTTCGATAAAGGAAATGCCTGTGTGATAGCTGATAAAAACTATGGCACGCACCCTTCGGAATTTGATGAAGAGAAATTTTTAGCAGAATATGCCACTTACCCAAAAGAAGACTGGAATGGTAGCCAATGGTATCCGATGGTTTTACCAACGTTTGTTTATCGGGCGGTTGGTGGGTTAAGCGTTGAGTTTTTCCCAGGGATGTACAGCGACCCCGATTTTATGATAAAACTCTGGCACTATGGTGTAAGATATTACAAAGGTTTGGGAAAAAGCAGGGTTTATCATTTTGCCAGCCGAAGTACAGGACGAGTAAAACGCAATGACGGCCGTACAGAGTTTATTTTGAAGTGGGGTATGAGTAGCAATACGTTTTTCAAAAATTATCTAAAAATCGGAACAAAGTTTTTGGGTAAACTACCCGACCCCGAAGAAAACTTTACACTTCGCTTAAAAAAACAAATTGATAGATGGAAGGTTAAGTTTAAAAGTCGTCCGATTGATATATCTTAAAATTTGTTTAAAGGGTTTGTTTTGTTGCAGATTGTTGAGAAAGGCATTGAAAACCTCTTATTAAAACAAAAACTAACAATTTGCAACAATATGAAACTATAACAACAACGCCCTCTAATGTCGAAATATAAATCACAAATCAAACAAGTACCACACTCAAAAGGAGCTGCTTTGGAGTTTATTCATCGTTTTGTTGAAGAAAACGAGGTAAAAGGAAAAACTGTGATTGATGTTTCGGCTGGTTCGGGCTATGTTGCTAATTTGTGGCACAATGCTGGTGCCGTCGTAAAGGCTTTTGATATGTATCCCGATATTTTCAAAAGCGATTCACTAACTTGCCAGCCCATTGATTTAAACCAAAAACTACCCATCGAAGCTAATTCAGCTGATTATGTTCTTTTGATGGAAACAATCGAACATATTCCTAATCAGACTTCGCTACTACAAGAACTTTCAAGAATACTCAAGCCCAACGGTATTTTAATCGTAACAAAGCCCAATAACAGCAGCCTTAACGGTCGCCTCGGAAATTTGTGGGTAGAAGCAGAGCGAAGCGATATGTTTTCGTCGAACGAAGCAAGTGTAATTGGCTACGATGATAGCCATATTTATAATGGTCGAGTATATCTTTGCACCGCCCAAAGGCTACGAACACTGGCAGGTTTAGCAGGCTTAAAATTACAGAAGGTTCATGCCAACCAACTAAGCATAAGTTCTTTGATTTCGTATCTATTTTTGGGCATTTTTTTTCATCTTCGTTCGTTTCGCACGCTTAAACGCCTTTCTCGAAAAACGTCAAATTCGATAGAAAAAGAAGTTTTGGCAGAGCAACATTCTCTTAATACAAATCAAACTTTGCTTTTGCATAAGCACTTGTGCGTCACTTTTCAGAAAAAATCATAAGACATAAAAAAGGAGGATATTCTGTTAAAATATCCCCTCTCAATATATTTTGATTGCTACAAAAACTGCACAACAGTCTCCAAACTAACTCCTCTCGAACCTTTTATCAATACATAAGAATCTTTTAATTGTTTATCAATCAGCCAGTTATGTAACGAAAACTTATCAGAAAAATAGAAAGCATTCGGTAAAAACTCGAGGGCATTTGTCATTAATTCGCCGAATAAAACTACCAAATCAAAGTTTCCTTTGGCTACTAATTCGCCAATCAGACGGTGTTCGGCGGGTCCTTCTTCGCCTAATTCAAACATATCTCCCAAAATCACGACTTTCTTTTTATCGGTTTTCAGATTGATAAAATTCTGAATTGAAGCCGACATTGACGATGGATTAGCATTGTAGGCATCGAGCAAAATGCTATTTGTACCTTTTTCTACAATCTGAGAGCGATTATTATCAGGATTGTATTCAGAAACAGCCTCATTTGCCAATTCAGGTGACACACCAAAGTATTTTCCAATGGCCAAAGCTGCGGCAATATTTTCAAAATTATATGAGCCTGGCAAATGCGTTTCGTATTGAGAGCCATTTGCGGAGAATCTAACCACTGGTGAATCTTGCAACATAACAACCTCATCATCAGCTAAATAGTCGATTCTCTCTTTGAATTTCCGCTGAGCGGCCATTTCGAGCAATGCCGTACTTTTGGCACTTACGAAAACTGTTCCGCCTGATTTTGCTAAAAAATCATACAATTCTCCTTTGCCTTTTTTCACCCCTTCAACACCTCCAAAACCTTCTAAGTGAGCCTTTCCAACATTCGTGATGAAGCCGTGCGTCGGTTCACAAATATTAGATAAATCTCTGATTTCGCCTTGGTGATTTGCTCCCATTTCGATTACCGCAATTTCGTAGCTTTCGTCAATTCCAAGCAATGTAAGCGGCACACCAATATGATTATTGAGATTTCCTTTTGTATAATAAGTCTTGAATTTCTTTGATAAAACTGCCGCAACTAACTCTTTAGAAGTGGTTTTTCCATTCGAGCCAGTCATGCCCACAAACGGAATACTGAGCTGTTGACGGTGGTAATTAGCCAATTTCTGAAGCGTATAAAGCACATCACCAACCAAAATGCAACGTTCGTCGGTAGCATATTCGGCCTCGTCAATCACTACGTATTTTGCACCTTTGCTGAGTGCTTCATGAGCAAACGAGTTAGCATTGAATTTATCGCCTTTCAGAGCAAAAAACATTACTCCTTCGTTGATTTTTCGGGTATCGGTCGAAATTCCGTTGCTGACTTTAAATTTTTGATATAATTCGGCAATAGACATGGTTTTCTATAATAAGTGTCGAAGTTTTTTACAAAGATAAACTAAAAGCAATTTACCTTCTCAAATCTGCTCTCTATTCAACCATTTTTCGTGGTAAGATGCTTTAAAACTCGACATTTTCTCCATTAATTCTTCAATATTATCGGCCACAATTACCAATGCACGATTTTCGGCTTTCAAGAAACCTTCTTCAACCATTACATCTAATTGCTTTAAGAGGTGGTCATAAAAACCATTGACATTAAGCAAACCCACTGGCTTTTGGTGAAGTCCCAACTGAGACCATGACAAAATCTCGAAAAGTTCGTCCATGCTACCATAACCTCCAGGCAATGTAATAATGCCATCACAGAGCTTTTCCATCAAAGCCTTACGTTCGTGCATGGTTTCTACCTTGTGCATTTCGGGTAGGCTTTTATGTCCAACTTCCATACGGTCTAAAAAGTGCGGAATAATACCCGTAACTTGTCCGTTATTTGCCAAAACCGAGTCGGCCACAATTCCCATCAATCCAACGCTTCCTCCGCCGTAGATAAGACGGATATTATTTTCAGCTAAAACTTTGCCCAGTTTCTCGGCAGTTTCTTTATAAATAGGTTTTGTTCCAGGATTTGCTCCACAGTAAACTAATATCGCTTGCATAGCTTCAATTAAGTGTTTTTTGTTTCTTGATGTTTATAAAAAATGAGGCGTTTTATTTAAAAAATAAAACCCAACGAAACGTCGGGCTTATTTTGTTCGCTAAATTTGTCAGGAAAAAAAATCTTTGTTGTTAAGTGGATACATTTTCGGATTTTCGTGCAATTTATGGACTTGAACAATATAATGCAACATTTTTTTCAGAACAAACTACCCTGCACAACCTGTGGAATTATTTTAGGTTCTTGCAGATTTAGGCCTGTTTTCGCATTAATCTTATTTATCCAATATTTTGTGAGTTCGGGAGCAAATTCATTATCGCCACAATGCACAAAAATATAAGCACTTTCTAAACCCATATCAAGCCAAGTTTTTATACGTTCACACCACGCATTGATACGAGTGTAATCTGTCGGGTGAAGCTCGTTGCCTACAAACCGAAGCGTAAGTTTTGGCGTCGTAAGTGTGGCATGAAGTACATCTCGTCGGCCAGAAACATCTGAAATCACCGTTCCAACTTTCATTTCGGTGAGCATTGCACAGGTATTTGCCCAAACTTTGGCATCTTTAAACCAATCAGAATGACGAAACTCAACCGAAACAGGAAAATTTGGCGGTAAAGATTTTAAGTAATTTTCTAAACTTTTCAGCCTTCGTGGGTCGAACATCGGTGAAAGCTGCAAGAAAGTCATTCCCAAATGCTCTTCCAAGCCCAAAACCGCCGTGCAGAATTGTTCGGTAAGAAACTCACAGCCAATCAGTTGACGGTCATGGCTAATTACTTGCGGAAATTTCGGGCAAAACTTAAAACCATCAGCGGCCGATTCTTTCCAACGGATAATCGTTTCTTCGGTCGGAATTTGGTAATGCGTTACATTCAGTTCAATGGTGTTAAACTGGCGAGTATAGTAATGTAAAAAATCTTTATCCTTGGCATTTGATGGGTAAATCTTTCCCGCCCAGCTTTTATTCGCCCAAATCGGTGGACCAAAATATAAATCGGGCTGAGAAACTTTCGGAGATACTGCCGCAAGGGTTTGTGCAGTTAATGGATTATCTGGCGGAAGTGTAAAATCTACATCTGAAATATCTTTGAGTTTTCCGAAATCCATGGTCGTAGTATAATTAAAGTCTCATACCTATCGGGTAGGTATGAGACTTTAGAATAAAATTAATTCAAGAAGTTATTTTTCTTTTTTACCTTGTCGCACAGTTTCATGCAATTTATCCATATCTATTGTTTTTAAATATGAATTAGCCGCTCGTAGCTTATCATCAACTACTTGATAACCAGTCTTTTGTGTTGCAGATATTGGCTTGTTTTTCATCTTATTTTTGAAATAATGAAATAATCATATTCTTGATTAAGTCGAAAGTGTTCAGGCTGTGAGTTTTCAAATCCACCTAAAACTATAAACTTTTTTTCAATATTAGGCATTTCCCGACTGATAATTAGTCGATATAGACGTTGCCGTCTTTTATCACTACCCTGAAATATTAGAAATACATCTGGATATTTATCCAAAAACTCTTCAATAATTTTGATAACTGTCGCTAAAACCATTATCATATCTTTATTTCGAGTTTCAGAAATATCAGAGATGCTACCATCATCAAAAACATCAACTAAAGCTAAGTTATAAAAGTTTTGATAATCTGAAGTAGTAAAAATTACTCGCTTAGAAACCTCTTTTTCTTGACTAATGCTTTTAAAGTTATAACGAATTTCTGAAATAGGGCGTTCAAAATCGTAATACTTTTCTTCCATATACTTTTTAATGATGAATGCTTAACAAAAGTGTAAAATCTACATCTGAAATATCTTTGAGTTTTCCGAAATCCATGGTCGTAGTATAATTAAAGTCTCATACCTATCGAGTAGGTATGAGACTTTTGTGTGATTTATTAATATTCTATCAATCGTTCAAACGATAAACCCTGCACTCATGCTGCTGGCTATAATGCCCAGTCGTAAAGATTTGGTTGAGTGGATGATTGAAGGTCTTTTCTCGCAAAAGATTTTCGTCAATACCATTATATGGGTCGAAGTTTACCACAAAAACGTACTTCGGATTATCTTGCAGTGTCCAAATCATCAATTTTTGCTCTTCGGTTGGTTCTAAAAGCCATTTCACCGAACGGCCTTTGATTTCCTCCCAAATATTTTCAGCCAGTTGGTGCATTTGCTGAAACAAATGAAACTGATAGTGATTTTTACCCCAAATAAATGGCCCGTGAGTTACTTTATCTCGGTCATTATCATCTCGAATTGCAAAAACGTATAGTTTCGTATATTCTTCATTTTTGCCTCTTTCAAGGTGCATATTGCGTGTTTCAAAGCCCAAACCTACATAGCTTGGCATATCAGTCAAAAACAACGAAACAAACAAACGCAGATAATTGGCAGTTCGATAAAACTCATCAAAACGAGGGTCATCTTTATCAGCTGTCATAACCGTAAAATTTGGTGCGAATTTACGAGTGCGAAGCAATTGATTGTACTTCACAAATTTCTGCATAAACTCGGGAGAACCTACCACCGAAGACTGTAAATCTCCGAGTGTAGAATCGGCATCAATGGCCTCCAAGTGGTCATTTTCATCGCCATATCCCATAAAATCAGGGTCAACTAAAAAAGTTTCAGCAAAAAATGCAAAATGCTTGACGCCTTGTTTCTGCACATAATGCTTTACGGCCATCAGTGGGTCATAATATTCATCGGGTCTGGCTGGTACGCCATCTGGTCGGGGTTGAACATGAGCCATATCGCCCCGCATAAAATCTAAATTATAGGTTTTCTGACATTCATACACTTTTTGACAGAAATACTCCCACGCATATTTATTTGGGTTCTCAAAATCTAATATCCAATTAGCGTTATCATCTTTTGAGTGAAAAAACTTATAGCGTGCCAAAGGGCCAAAAACCCTCGACATTGCCTGTGGCTCATCAAATTCATAAGTGTACCAACGGTTTCCGTTTTCATCAATCACAAATTCTTCGGGATTGATGTGTAGCCCACGGTACGGCGGTGCCATTGTCATCGGAAGGGTTTCGTAGCCTTGGTAAATTAGTTCGTGCATTAACTCAATGCGGCGGCGAAGACGGCCTTGAAAATCGTTTTTATAACCGAATATTATTTCCAATCGTTGTTCATCGCTCAAAATTGGAATTTCGGGCGAAAACAGCGTGTTTTTTGAGTAAGAAATCGGTGTTCCGTTGGCTGTGCCATTACGTACTAAATAATGCCAAATAATTTCTTCGACCTCTCTATAAATTGTTTCTGAATTGCTCGTAATTCTTCCTCCAACCCTGCGTACCCACTCAAAAAAGCGAGGATATGCAATGACCATTTCCGAAAAACGGTCGGTGTGTGGAATCACGTCCATGCCTACGCTCTTGCCCATTGCATGCAAGATATTCACCACAAATTTGAGTTGTTTCTCGACCGAATCAAGCGACGGGATAGCAGTAGCCAATTCTTGACTGTAAAACTCAGGGTTTATATTGAAAGTTGTCATGCCATAGAGGCTGCCAACTACTCCTGGCTCCCAAATAGGCAATAAATGTATCGAATCTTGTGATTTTGGAATCGTTAGTGCGTATTTGACGACATTGAAAAAGTTGTTGATGGTACGGACATTGATGCCCACCATATTCGACTTCTTCAGCCATTGGCTATCTTGGTGATAGCTTACGGGGCTTTCGATACCACGACTGGGGTCTAATGCCCTTTGGATAATATCATTGCCAAATCGACGTTGAAGAATGTCTATAATATCATAAACATTTAGCTGAACGGCAATTTCGGGCAACAGATTCTCGATGTACGACGTCTGGTGCGAAGTATATTTATCTTTGTATAAATAATGATTCTGACGCCACAAATCAAACATCGACGTTTGTGTATAAGTATCAGTTGTCATCGAATTTCATCATAGGTTATATACAAAGTTATGAAATACCAATAAAAGATAACAATTTAACCTTAAAAAAATAAGAAACCCCCAGTTGATTGGCTCATCTGGGGGTTTCTTTAGAAAAAATAGTTGATTATTATTTCTGTGATGATGAAATTAAATCACAGAGAATACGCTCACTTTCGGACAAGATAATATCTTTTTCTTTTTCATCTTTTTCGCCTGAGCTTAATTTATTTACAGCTTTTCTGCGTTTTTCGTTTTCATCACGCTCTTGCTTGCGTTTAGCTTCATTCAGCGAAATAACAGTAATATCTTTTATCTTACGATACTCGGCCAAATCATCGGTTAATTGCTTCAATTCTTGGTCTGATTTCAAACGAGCTTGGTATTTTTCTTGCAATTTGGCCAATATTTTCTCGTTGATAACAGTTGTTTTCTCGTAATCAGAAGTTTTTACTTGGTCATACGGCAATGCACTTGGTTGAGAACTTTCTCCCATTTCCTCTGGGTCGAAAGGTGTTGGCAATAAAATATCAGCCGAAACTCCTTTGCGTTGAGTGCTATTTCCTGTGATGCGATAAAACTTCTCAGTTGTCAATTTCAATTGTCCGTATCTTTCTTTTTGGTCGAAACCTACCGCTGGTTTTTTATCGGTAGACGCAGTACGAGGTGCGAGCAAAAACTGGTCTAAATCAACTAATTGTTGCACTGTTCCTTTTCCGAAAGATTGTTCGCCAACAATTACTCCACGCTTATAATCTTGAATAGCTCCCGCAAAAATCTCCGAAGCCGAAGCACTAAAACGATTTTGAAGAATAACTAATGGGCCATTATAAACCAATTCAGGGTCGGTGTCACTCTCTACATCAACACTACCGTTATTATCACGGCGTTGAACAACTGGGCCTTTTGTGATGAATAGACCAGTAAGATTAATGGCTTCAGTCAGCGAGCCACCACCGTTATTACGAAGGTCAATCACTACACCGTCTACACCTTTAGCTTTAAAGTCATTCAAGAAACGCTTAACATCTTTTGTTGTACTCTGAAAATCACCGCCACGGCGAGCATCTTCAAAATCACGATAGAACATCGGAATATCAATTACACCCAGTTTATAGTCTTTACCATCTTTTTT
The DNA here is from genome assembly GCF_014644295.1 of Emticicia aquatilis. Taxonomy (GTDB): domain Bacteria; phylum Bacteroidota; class Bacteroidia; order Cytophagales; family Spirosomataceae; genus Emticicia; species Emticicia aquatilis. Next base: position 3,827 of record NZ_BMKK01000013.1, on the reverse strand, counting down.
CATCGGTACAACTTCACCTTTGGCAACTGCTTCTTCGAGTTTTACTTTTTCACGAACTAAACGTAGCTCTTTTGTTGGTGAACCCGCAGGTGCATCGCCCGGTAGGAGTCTTACACGAACAACTGTTCCTTTTGTGCCTCTAATTAGCTTTACAGCATCATCTGTTAGCCAGCCAACAATATCTTGCCATGTTCCGTTTTCGCCTTGAGCTACAGCCACAATTCTGTCATTTTTGGTTGCTTGTCCACTTTTAAATAACGGGCCTCCAGGGATAATTTCGGCAATCATTACATAATCACCTTCGTTTCTCAACGAAGCACCAATTCCTTCTACCGACTGGCTCATTTCGATATTAAACTGAGCAGCTGTACTCGGAATCATATAGTTTGTATGAGGGTCGATAGTTTCAGAAAAAGCATTCATAAACGACTGGAATACGTCATCGGCTCTCCATTTAGCAATACGAGTTTCCCAACGCTTATAGCGGTCTTTCAGGGTTGCTATTGTTGCAGAATCTTTGCTTCCACTTAATTTCAGGTCAAGTACCTGACTTTTTACAATCTTACGCCAAACATCATCCAACTCAGCCGTTGATTTTGCCCAATTGCTTTTTTCACGGTCAGTTTCGTAGCTTTCGTCGGTCGTAAAATCAAATGGCTTATCAAGCAAAGCCATAATAAAATCGTGACGTTCTTTGTAGCGTTTGCGATAAAGATTGAAAACTTCAAATGGAGCGGTCAAATCTCCTTCCAATAAATCTTCATCAATACCATTACGATATTTTTCAAAAGATTTGATGTCGCTTTCAAGAAAATATGAATGTCCACCATCTACATCTTTCAAAAAATTATCCCAAACTTTTGCCGAAAAATCATCATCGAGCTTAAACTTTTGGTAGTGGTGATAACTCAAAAACTGGGTAGCAAACTGCTCAACCTGCTCTTGCGTACGAGTAGGTTTCAAATCGTTATAGCCATACGTTGGCGACGACGAGTTTTGGGCTTTGTTTTCAAAACAACCAAAAAGACCAGTTAAGGTTAGTAGAACGATGATTCTTTTCATAATTTGTAACCCCTGTCCCCTGAAGGGGAGTGTATATTTAAAAAATGTCATATTTTAGAGCGATATTGTTACTTCACAATATCAAGCAATTCAACCTCGAAAATCAAAACTTGATTCGGGCCGATGCTTGGTGGGCCTTGTGGGCCATACGCCAAGTTTGAAGGAATAAATAATTTCCATTTCGAACCAACTGGCATTAATTGAAGAGCTTCTACCCAACCTTGAATCACCTGCGTTACACCAAATTCGGCAGGTTGTCCACGCTCCACTGAGCTATCAAAAACACTTCCATCAATCAACGTACCGTGATAATGTACTTTTACTTTATCAGAAGAAGCAGGTTTTGCACCGTTACCCTCTTTCATGATTGAGTATTGCAGGCCACTTGGCAAAGTAACAACACCAGCTTTGGTTTTATTTTCAGCCAAAAATTTATCTCCAACAGCCTTATTAGCTGCCCCTTTTTTCATTGATTCGTTCTGAAAATACCCCTGAATATAGGCATTTGCAGCATTGGGGTCCATCCAAGTCGATTGTCCATTCAATATTTGGTCAATGGCTTTTGCCATCATCGCTGAATTAACTTTCAGATTTTGTTGTTTTAAATTACCAGCAATATTCATACCGATAGCGTAGCTAATCGAATCAACACCGTTTTTCATACCTTCCGCTGATGACGGAGCAACAACTACAGTTTTTGTAGTCGTAGCTGGTTTTGCAGCTGGTGTTTTAGGCTTGGCAGCTGGTGCTTTTGTGTTTTGTGCAAACGAAAATTGTGTTATTAGAATAAAAGTAGCGAAAGCAATAAATGTTTTTTTCATTTCTCAGATATACTTATTTTGAATTAACTTTTTTATAAATAACAAATAAACGTACTTTTAGTCTAAAAATTAGTATTTCTATTAAAAAACTATGTAATAATTACACATTTACGAGAGAAATGATTCGTTAGCTTGTTGTAATCGTAATTATTTAACATATTTTAAGAAATAGCTTCTTTATTGCTCCCTTTGTAATATGCTCACACCCGAAGAATTTCAAAGATATAATCGACAAATGCTGATGCCAGAATTTGGCTTAGCTGGACAAGAAAAACTAAAACAATCAAAGGTTTTGGTAATTGGTTGTGGCGGACTCGGTAGCCCTATTTTGTTATACTTAACAGCGGCTGGTGTAGGTACGATTGGTGTCGTTGAAAACGACAAAATTGATATTAGCAATCTCCAAAGGCAAATTTTATATAGTTCTTCAGCAGTTGGACATGAGAAAATTAGTGAAAGCATTAACCGATTATCAGCATTAAATCCTTTAGTCAAATTTAATCAATATCCAACTCAATTAAGTGCCAGCAATGCCTTAGAAATCATCAAAGATTATGACATTGTGATTGATGGAACCGATAATTTCCCGACTCGGTATTTGGTAAATGACGCCTGCGTGATACTTGATAAACCATTCGTTTATGGTGCAATTCATCGTTTTGAGGGGCAAGTTGCAGTTTTTAATCATAAAAACTCAGCTACTTATCGAGATTTATTCCCAACTCCACCACCACCTGAGCAAGCACCAAACTGTGCTGAAGCTGGTGTTTTGGGCGTTTTGCCTGGAATTATTGGTTCAATGCAAGCACTTGAAGCTATCAAAGTTATTACAAATGTAGGCGAACCACTTTCAGGAAAATTATTAGTATTGGATACGCTTTCGATGCAAAGCAGAATTATTAAAATTCCCAAGATGCCCGAAACATCAAAAATTACTCAACTAATTAATTATGAAGCTTTTTGTGGACTAAAATCAGCGAATGATATAACGTTTGAAAGATTAAACTCATTAGGCGATTACCAACTAATTGATGTAAGAGAAAAGCACGAATACGAAGCCCGAAACATTGGCGGAGAATTAATGCCTTTGTCAGAATTTGAAAAGCATTTACCAAAAATCAGTCGAGATAAAACGGTAGTTGTGCATTGCCAAAGTGGTATTCGAAGTCAGAAAGCTATAAAAATTCTTCAAGAACAATATGGCTACGACAATCTTTTAAATCTAACTGGAGGAATGAATAAAATCTTAAATGATAACCCTTCTTTTCTACAAAATATCACCGCTGAAAAGAGAATTAATTAATACATGAAACAACAATTATTAGAAAAAGTAAAGAAATTGATAGAAAGCCGTATGCAAACTTCTTTTGAAGCAATGGAAGCGGCAAAAAACTCCGCAAATGAAGAAGGAAAAAGTTCGGCAGGAGATAAATACGAAACAGCCCGAGCAATGGGGCAACTCGACCGAGAAATGAACGGCAGAATGTACGGACAGGCACGTCAAGAACGCCTTTCTTTGGATAAAATTGACATCGAGACTCTTTTTACAAAAGTGACTTTTGGAGCATTAATAGAAACTACGATGGGCTATTTCTTTGTATCAATCGGTGCAGGGATAGTTGAGTTAAACGGAATAAAATTTATGGTGATTTCACAAGAAGCACCAATCGGACAGATTATTTTAGGTAAATCAGTAGGAGAAACTTTTGAGTTTAGAGGAAAAATTTACAAAATACTATCGATTAGTTAATAGTAGACCTCTTATTTACTTTCATAAACCCTGCGGATTGGTCTGTGGGGTTTATGTTTTATAATCTATGTGGATAAAACTAAATAAAATGCTCGTAGTTTATTCTACTCACCTGAGTTTGAGGCCCAACGCTTTTGTTTGTTAATTTGGTTGGTATAGGCTAATAACAAAAAAAGTCTCATCATTTCTGATGA
>NZ_BMKK01000012.1 GCF_014644295.1 Emticicia aquatilis | reverse complement strand
GCTACTACTATTTAGAAAAAAGTAATTTTAACCTTTTAAATCTTGTATCGCTTTTTTAGGACGTGACATGAAAATTTCGTATATTTATTTAGCTATAAACAACTTTTAGCTAACAAATAGTTGACCGCTTATCGTGGACTTGCGGACAATGGACTACTTATTTCTTCTCAGCCAATTCTGCGATTTTTTGGTGAATCATCACTTGGTTCGACATGATTTTCGAGAAACCTCTTACATCATCGCCACTCCAAGCATTATTCATTTCGCCGTAGCTACCAAATACTGGCGACATCAAATCGTAATCAGATTTAATACCCAATAATTGGAAGTTATATGGTGCTAAATGTACACGAACTTCACCAGTTACGTGCGACTGCATACTTTCTAAGAATTTCTCAATATCACGCATCAAAGGTTCTAAAAATTGCCCTTCATGAAGCATCATTCCGTACCATTCGGCTAAGTTTTGCTTCCAATATTGTTGCCATTTCGACAGAACGTGTTTTTCGAGTAAATGGTGAGCTTTAATGATAATCAACGGAGCGGCAGCCTCGAAACCAACACGGCCTTTTATACCAATAATGGTATCGCCCACGTGAATATCACGACCGATGCCATAAGGCGAAGCTAATTCTGATAATTTACGAATGGCATCAACTGGGTTTTCAAAACTTTCGCCTGCTACACCTTTCAATTCTCCATTTACAAATTGTAGGGCGATTTCTTCTGTACCAGTTTTGCTTACTTGAGTTGGGAAGGCACTTTCTGGTAAAAATTCATACGAATTCAATGTTTCACGACCACCAACCGAAGTTCCCCACAAACCTTTATTAATAGAGTAAGCTGCTTTGTGCCACTCACGTACCACACCTTTCGACTTCAAGAATTCGATTTCGGCCTCACGAGATAATTTCAAATCTCTGATTGGAGTAATAATTTGAGCATTTGGCAATACGATTCTGAAAACCATATCGAAACGCACTTGGTCGTTTCCTGCACCCGTACTTCCGTGAGCTACGGCTTCTGCTCCGATTTGCTTGGCATATTCGGCAACCGCAACTGCCTGAAACATACGCTCGGCACTCACCGAAAGCGGATAAGTATTATTTTTTAGAATATTACCGTAAACCAAATAACGAATACATTTTTGGTAATATTCATCTACCATACGAGCCGTGTAGTGGTTTTTTACTCCCAATTCGTAAGCTTTGGTTTCAATATCCTTCATTTCTGCTTCTGTAAATCCACCAGTATCAACTAATACTGAGTGAACTTCATGACCTAATTCTTCGGTCAAATATTTTACACAAAAAGAGGTATCCAAACCTCCACTGTATGCCAAAACAACTTTCATAAGCCCAAACCCGCCCTAAAATGAGCGTATTTTTTAGAGTTCAACAAAATTTCACGCAAAAATAGGATTTATTAATGTGAAATCTCGAATAATATTTAAAATTATTGTACTATTCAAATAAAACTAATTTTGAGTGATAGAATGTTTTGATTTTAAGTAATATCTATTCTGTCATTCATGCACTCATTCAAAATTATCGTGGAACGGTAAAATACATAAACGTACCTATGCAAGAAAAGACGATATTTGGTAGCCAAACTGCTAAAATTGGTGGCATATTGCCTGATTCGGCAATGCCTTTCGACATAATGAAGAACAAAATATAAACAAATGCCAACACAAACCCGATGGCAATCTGAAAGCCAACTCCTCCACGAGATTTTCGAGCCGATACAATCAAGCCCATCAATGACAAAATAATTACGGCAAAAGGTGTCACGATTCGTTGATAAAGTTCAATCTGAAAAGATTCAATTCCTTCTGCTCCTCGGCTTTTAATCAAATCAATGCGTTTGCGTAATTCGGGAATTGTAAAGGTTTCATAAACGTTACGGTCGCTCTCAAAATCACTCGGTGAAAGATTAATGACCGTATCTTTTGTGGCCGTATTATAGATAAGTTTATCTTTCATGATGCCCAAGGTTCGAATCTTATAGTCAGAAATCTTCCAGCGTTTGGTGCTATCATTCCATTCGATTCTTTTGGCCGAAAGTTTTTCAATGAGTTTATTATCAGCGATTTTTTCGAGCGTAAAATCATACCCAGTTTTGGTTTCGTTATTATAGCTCGACATGTAGGCGTAGGTATTGGGTGCCACGGCCGTATGAAAATCTCGGTCTGAAAAATAAAACTTATCGTTGATGTACGTAGCCTCAAAGCCCAACCGAACTTTATTGGCTTTGGGTAGAATCCAACCAACCATTACAAACGATAACACAGCCACCATCGAAGAAGCAATAAAATAAGGAAGCATCAACCTACGAAAACTCGTACCGCTACTCAAAATCGCTACGATTTCGGTGTGAGCCGCCATTTGAGCCGTGAAGAAAACCGTCGAGATAAAAATCATCAACGGACTTATATAATTGGCCCAATAAGGAGCAAGGTTCGCATAATACGAAAGCAAAATTGCTCGCATTGGAGCATTTTTCTGAATAAAGTCATCGTTTTTTTCTACGAAGTCAATCACCATGATGATAAGCACGATGACCAAAACTGCAAAAAAATAGGTCTTCAGAAAACGTTTGATTAAATATTTATCGAGAATATTCATGGAGTAAATGCAAACGGGGTCGCCCGTGCGATGAATAATGCAAAATGGATTTGTTGTGCATTAGCTACATTTCAAAATAAAAATTTTATGCAAAGATACTCATTGTAGGTTTGCGAATGGCTTTATTAAGAAGTATTAACACTTAAAACCTGTAAGGATTCTTTTATCCTTGCAGGTTTTTTTGCAGAGAATCAAGCATTTGAAACTTGCACCAATAAATTTCTCGCTACTTCATTGCTCACAAAAAGCCTTATTTTATTGTTTAGAAGTAATCCATAAGATTTATCAAAATCACTTATTTCCAAAACTTTTAGGTCGCATCCGAGTGTAATCTGTTGTTTATCAAGGTGTTGTAAAAACGCAGGCGAATGCACCGAAACGCCCATCATCACTACTGATTGATTGAGTGGAATTTCTGAAAGTTTCTGATAGCTCACCGAAGGCATTTTACCTTTGGCGTCAGGAATCGGGTCGCCGTGAGGGTCAAATTTTGGATTTTCCAAGAAATCATCTAAACGTTTGGTCAATTCTTTCGAGTCGATGTGTTCGAGTTGTTCGGCAATATCATGGATTTCGTCCCAGCCAAACCCCAGTTTTTCTACCAAAAAAACTTCCCAAAGTCGGTGTTTTCTAATCACACCCAAGGCAATTTGCTCGCCCGCCTCGGTCAGCGTAACGCCTTGATACTTACGATAATTGATGTAATTTTTCTCGGCCAGTTTGCGTAACATATCCGACACCGAAGCAGCTTTGGTCTGCGTGTGTTCAGCCAACTGATTGGTACTCACCTCATTACCGTTGTGCCGTTCGGTAAGTAGATAAATGATTTTTAAGTAATTTTCTTCGGTGAAAGAGGTAATTAGTTGATTGTCCACAGTCGATAGACGATAGTATGAAAAATAGCCAATAGCTAAAAGCATATAGCAACTACTAATACAAAAGTACATTTTTAGTCTAATCAAACAAAATTTTAGACTAATCTAAAAATATATTTTGATTGGCAAATTTTTTGTTTTATGTTTGTATTGAAAATTGTGGATTTACAACAAATGGAAAAAAACATCGACATAAAAAATAAAGCTTGGCGTTCGACAACGAGTAGTCTGTCACTACCTGAAGTTCACGGAAGTATTACAGTTCATACAAAAGGTAGTTTTTGGAAAAAAATGTCGGCTTTCGTCGGGCCAGGTTTGATGGTTGCCGTTGGCTACATGGACCCTGGCAACTGGGCAACTGATATTGCGGGCGGGGCAAAATTTGGTTATACGCTACTCTCTGTAATTCTGATTTCTAATCTTTTTGCGATGCTTTTGCAGCATTTATCGCTCAAATTGGGCATTGCTACGGGCAGAGATTTGGCACAGGCTTGTCGAGATTCTTACTCAAAACCTGTATCATTTATTTTGTGGATTTTGGCCGAAGTTGCCATTGCCGCCTGCGATTTGGCCGAGGTTATCGGAGCGGCGGTTGCACTTAATTTGCTCTTTAATATTCCATTAACTTACGGAATTCTGATAACTGCCATCGATGTCATTTTTATATTATTCCTCCAAAACAAAGGTTTCCGCATCATTGAAGTAATTGTTGGGGGCTTAATTCTGATAATTTTACTCTGCTTTGGCTACGAAATTTTAGCATCTCAACCCGATATTGTGGCGGTTTCAAAAGGCTTGATTCCGAGTAGCCAGATTGTGACTAGCCCCGAAATGCTCTACATTGCCATCGGGATTTTGGGAGCTACCGTAATGCCTCATAATTTGTATTTGCATTCGAGCATTATTCAAACCCGCAAGATAGAAGATACGCACGCCGCCAAGAAAAGTGCCATTAAATATGCCACTATTGACTCTACGGCTTCGTTGTTTATTGCGTTCTTTATCAATGCCGCCATTTTGATTATGGCTGCTGCAACTTTTCATTTTACAGGAAACAAAGAAGTTGCCGATATAACCGATGCTTATATGTTGCTCGACCCAATTTTGGGCGTAAAATTGGCTGGACTTTTCTTTGCCGTTGCACTATTGGCGGCGGGGCAGAACTCTACACTTACAGGAACACTGGCAGGACAAATCGTGATGGAAGGTTTCTTGAATATTCAACTAAAACCGTGGCTCAGAAGATTGATAACAAGGCTTTTAGCAATTGTGCCAGCTTTGATTGTGGCAATTATTTATGGAGAAAAAGGAACTTCAGATTTATTGGTTTTAAGCCAAGTGATATTATCCTTACAGTTGAGTTTTGCGGTTGTACCTTTGGTAATGTTTACATCAGATAAACTAAAAATGGGCGAATTTGTAAACCCAGCCTACGTAAAATATACCGCTTGGGTCGTAACGATTATCATTATTGCTTTGAATAGTTATTTGTTGTTTGATACGATATTTTGAGGAGAGAAAATATATTATGTTTTGGTAGAGACAGGGCATTGCCCTGTCTCTACTTTTATAGAATAGTTACAAAGGATGAAGTGTTGGTTCTGGGTCGGCAAGTAAAGAGATTGATGGTAAGCCAAGGCGTAAATCAAATATCTTTAAAGAATAATCCTTCATATAGGAGTTAAACTCATTTCCAAAAATATCAGTATATTTAGCCCCAATTTCTATACAATTTGATGTGTTTTTTAGCAATAATGTTTGATGAACATACATCGAGTAGCAGCGGTAGCCCCAACATTGGTATTCACCGTTATCATTTTCTACTTTTTGATTTACAAATACTTTAACATTTAAAGCAGCTCCTCTTCCAATATTCGTAACTTCATAAATTGACTCTTGGGTTTGATTAAACGCTAAAATGGGCTTTTCTAAAGCTTCAATCTGTTTCTCTTTTTCTTCTATTAGTTCATCTCTCTTTAAATTATACTTATAAATCAATTCAGAAAAGTATATGAAAACAAATAAGTTAGCAAGTGATATAAATGCAGCAAAGAAAGTAGCAAAATTTGACCAATCGGATGTTTGATTACTAAAGTTTGGCCAATTGGATGTTTGATTACTTTTTATGGAGAAAGTGCAGTAGTAAGGGATAATAGGTATAATAATGACAACTATTGCTAATATAAATACCCATTTATTTGTAAAAGTATGTCTGTTTTTCATTAAAATAAGTAAAAAGACGGTATAGGGTTTAATAGTTATTTCATATTTGTCAAACAATTAGTACTCTTTTGTTTAAAAAGAAGGAATAATCTTTTTACCCCAACAAAACATCCACTCCAATCTCAAATTCGGGCAAAACAGGTGCTGCCGAGCAAATATCATTTTCGATGCAGATTTTTACATCACGGCGAGAAGTATAAACATGAACTGATTTATTCTCTGGAAAAATCAACCAAACGACCTTAATTCCCGCTTTATAATACTCCCCAATTTTTTCTTCAACTTTATTGATATTATCGTTTCCAGAAATAATTTCGATGACAAATTCTGGAATTACATCTGTCCCTTTATTGGCAGCTTCAATCTGTTCTTTTGTCAAATAGGCAACATCAGGTCTTCTCATTTGAATTCCTGTAAGTTGCACATCGTATTCAGAAACAAATGTCCCTCTTTTTTTGTATCCTTTATCAATAAATAAATCAAGAAGGATATCATAAATTTTAACTTGTAGTTTGTTCATTCCCGTAAATTTAATCAATTCGCCATCATTCCATTCATATTTGAAGCCATCGTTTGCTTCCCAAACTCGAAATTCTTCCAATGTACGTGGCAAGGTAACTATTTCTTTATCTCTGACCATAGCATTAATATTTATATCCAAATTTAAAGAAAAAATCTATTCATAATCGTTAGTTGAAGCATTTTATTCATCAAACCAAGCCCCCATATTGCCACCCATCTTGTAATCTTTATAATCGTGCTAAAAATAATTATTTAAAATTAATTGTATAATTGACACTTAATAATTTACTTCGCATCATAATTGCGAACAAAACCAATAAAAATACTACCATCATGTCAAATCTTAAGGTTACTCTTGGTCAGAAAGAGTATTTTCCGTTTATCAAAGATGCTATTGCATACGAAGGAAGAGAATCAAATAACTATTTAGCGTTTAAATATTACGATGCAAACCGTGTGGTAGCTGGCAAAACAATGGCCGAACACCTACGTTTCGCAACTGCTTACTGGCATACATTCTGCGGTAATGGCGGCGACCCATTTGGTCCAGGAACAAAAGTTTTCCCTTGGGATGTAGCTTCAAGCCCAATGGATGCAGCGAAACAAAAACTCGATGCAGCATTTGAGTTTATGACAAAACTTGGAACGCCTTACTATTGCTTCCACGATACTGATATTGCTCCAGAAGGTAATTCTCAAGCTGAATTTCAGAAAAATTTAGAGGAAATCGTTGCTTTAGCAAAACAAAAGCAAGCAGAAAGTGGCATGAAATTGCTTTGGGGAACTGCCAACTTGTTTTCGCACAAGCGTTATATGAATGGTGCTTCAACAAACCCAGACTTCTCGGTAGTTGCTCACGGAGGTTTCCAAGTGAAAAACGCTATTGATGCTACTATCGCATTGGGTGGTGAAGGTTATGTATTCTGGGGAGGTCGTGAAGGCTATATGTCTTTATTGAACACAAATACTAAGAAAGAAATCGACCACTTGGGTCAGTTCCTTACAATCTCACGTGATTATGCACGTTCACAAGGATTTACTGGTAAATTCTACATCGAGCCAAAACCTTGCGAGCCATCGAAACACCAATACGATTATGATGCTCAGACTGTAATTGGTTTCTTACGTCAGTATGGTTTAGATAAAGATTTCCAATTGAACTTAGAGGTAAACCACGCTACTTTGGCTGGTCATACTTTTGCTCATGAGCTTCAAATGGCGGTTGATGCAGGTATGTTGGGAAGTATCGATGCTAACCGTGGTGACTACCAAAATGGTTGGGATACAGACCAATTCCCGATTGATTTATATGAATTAACTGAATCGATGTTGATTATCGTTGAAGCTGGTGGATTCAAAACTGGTGGTATCAACTTTGATGCGAAGACTCGCCGTAATTCAACTGATTTAGATGATATTTTCATTGCTCATATCTCAGGAATGGATGCGTTTGCTCGTGCATTGTTGATTGCAAACAATATTCTTGAAAAATCTGAATACAAAAAACTTCGTGCTAATCGTTACGCATCTTTTGATAGCGGAGATGGTGCTTTGTTTGATGCAGGTAAATTAGGTTTAGCTGACTTACACCGTATCGCATTGGCAACTGGCGAGCCTCAACAAATCAGCGGCAAACAAGAATTATTTGAAATGATTATCAATCAGTACATTTAATTCAATTGAGAATTAAAAATTGAGAATTGAAAATTATCTAAAGTTTCGACCGCACATAATTTTCAATTCTCAATTAATACTTCACCCCATTCTTCTCCAAAATTCCTTTCGCATTGGCGTTGCCCTCTTTGGCTGATTTAATGTACCATTCGGTAGCGGTTTTTATATCTCCACGAGCCACGTAGTTGATTCCGATATTATATTCGTATTCGCCAGTTTTATCTCTTTCTGCTCCTTTTTTCCAGTAACTAACGGCTTTATCATCTTGCTTTAGGTCAACGTATGTAACACCAATATTGCGGTAAGCCGTCAAATAATCGGGATTTTTGGTCAATAAAGCGTCTAATTCCTTTATTTCTTGGTCGAATTTCTTTTCGAGTCTGTATGTGTAAGAATGATTTAGGTAAGCATCCCAAAGCTGCGGATTCAGTTTAATAGCATCATCAAAAACTTTGCGAGATTCCTCAAACCTATTCAAACCCGTGAGCGATAAGCCCCAAACATTCAGATATTCGGCATTTTTGGGTTCATTGGCTACGGCTTCACGGTAATACTTTTCGGCTTCTGCCATATTTCCTAAGCGATAATGTGCCGTTCCCAGCAACCAGTTTGTTCGGTTGGTTTTAGGTAAATACTGCGTTGCTCTTTCAAAATATTTAAGGGCAGTTTTGCTATCGCCTTCATCCAAAAACATTGAACCGATTGTTCGGCAAACATCACCATTCTTAAAACCACCATCATCGGCACGCATCAAATAGCTTTTCGAGGTCGGAAACTCTTTGTTTTCTAAATAATACCAGCCCAAATTACTCAAAATCATGGCATCGTTAGGGAATTCTTTATCGGCTGGTGTAAAGAGTGTCAAGCCATTCTTCCAAGTACCTGTTTGTTTGAAACTCAAGGCACACAAACCCAAAGCAACGATTGCAAAAACTGGCAAAGCTGCCTTGCTTTTTTGGTAGAAACGATTAAAAGCAAGCCCCAATAAAAATAATGGCCCGATGGATGAAAGATAGTAGTAACGGTCGGCTACGATGGCACTACCCACAGGAAATGGAAACTGCAAAACAGTAGAAACTGCAATTAAGAAAAATGCACCTGCCCACCAAATACGTTTGTCTTTTCGGCCAAACCACAAGATTGCTCCCACCAACAGAATCACACCAAGAAAAGCTCCTGAATAGATAGCAGGAAGGCTTCCGTTTGGTTTTCCTGGATACGGATAAAAAGCATAAAGTTTGAACGGAATGAGGGTTTTGACCCAATAAAAACAAAATGCATAGCACGACATCAAGATACGTTCGCCTAAAGTATAGGCTTGCGAAATCACTGAAGTAGCATCAGCACCCGCATCTTTTTGGGCGTGAGTAGCCATGTAGGCAAAAAAGAACGTCAGAACAAAATAAGGTACTTTATTGATGAAAAGCTTCGCATTGATTGGTTTTTTCAAGAAACAATAATCAGTAATAATCAATAAAGCGGGTAAAACCACCGCCATACCTTTCGACAAACACGAGGCCAAAAATAGTAGGATAGAAACTGCGTACCATTTTTTATCTTGGGTTTCATCGAACTTGATGTAGTACCAAAGAGAAAGCAATAAAAATATGGTATAGAGTACGTCTTTACGCTCGGCTGCCCACGCCACCGACTCAACGTGAAGCGGGTGAATAGCAAACAAAGCACCCGTAAAAAACGCTACCCAAAAGCTACCGTTGAGTTTCTGAATGAGCTTGAAAACCAACCAACTATTGAGCGTATGTAAGATAAGATTGTCGAGGTGATAGAGCCACGTTTGTTCTTTCACGAGTGCGTACTCAATGGCGAGCGAGAGCATCGTGAGTGGGTGGTAGTTACCCACGTGGTATTCGGTTAAAAGCCCTTTAAGGTCAAAGTTTTTTACGAATTCGTTGAGAATGATATACGGTTTATCGTCCCAAACGAAGGTATTTTGCCATACTGGAGAATAACTCACAAAAATAAGTGCCGCAAAGATGGCTGGAGTCCAGCGAACAAGGTTTTGTTCGAGAGATGTGCTGGTTTGTTGATTATTGGCCGATTGCTCTACGGCCACTGACTGCGTGCTTTCTTTCTTAGCAATGGGTTTTGCTTGTGGTTTTTGCTTTGCCATTTCAATGGGTTATATTAGGTTACACAAAAATATTTCAATTATCTTGCCAAAACAAGCCCCTCCCCAGCCCTCCCCGATAGGGAGGGAGCAGAAGTTTCGGTCTAACTATCAAAAGAATGGGGCGAATATAGCTGTTTTATCAAGAAAAATTAAGAACTTTGACTGTTCTTTGGCAAGAATCTTGCGTCATTGACACTTGCAATATTTAGTGTTTTTTAGCGTTGAAAAGCTACTACAAAATTTAACAATGAGATTCAAACAAATCATATATTTAGCTTTGGTTGCTTTACCGATGTTTTCGGAAGCTCAGAAAAACAAAAAACCTGAGAGTGAAGGCATTTCGGAGAAAGATTTAAAATCAGAAGCGTATTTCGTAGAAGGCATGAAATATTACATTGCCGAAACCTACGATAAAGCTATTCCATTGTTCAAAAAAGCTGCCGAAGGTAATCCTACGAGTGCGGGCGTAAACTACATGGTTGCGAAGGCATACTACGCCAACAGCGACCTCGCCAATGCGACGGTTTACAGCGAAAAAGCCCTCAAACTCGATGACTCGAATAAGTTTTATAGAAAATTTTTGGGCGAAATCTACACCAAACAAAAGCGATACAAAGATGCAGCCGAAATGTACGAGAAGTTGGCTGATAAATTTCCGCAAGATGTTGACAATTATCTCGACTTATCGAATGTCTATATTTTGCAAGAAAAATTTTCGGATGCAGTTGATATCTACAACAAAATTGAGCGTACGATTGGCGTAAGTGAAGAAATCACTCGCCAAAAACAATTGATTTATCTGAAACAAAACAAGCTCGAAAAAGCCATCGAAGAAGGCGACCGTCTGATTGCCTCTGAGCCAACCGAACCCGAATACGTGGTGCAACAAGCTCAGATTCTTATCTCAAACGAACGCTACGACCAAGCCATTACGATGTTGAAAAACTCGTTGAAGAAAAATCCAGATTTTGCCGAAGCCCACGTTTTATTGGCCGAGATTTATCGCAAACAAAATGAGCTTGAAAAATGCAACGAAGAACTTCAAGTAGCTTTTGCCAACAAAAATCTTCCTGTTGAAGTTAAATTCAAGATTCTGAGCAGTTATATGCTCATGATGAAAGAAGATAACAGCGATAAAACACTCGATAATCTTCTGACACTGACACAAGAATTAATCAAACAGTCGCCAAATGAAGCAAAAGGCTATGTGGTTTTGGGCGATTTATTGATGAAAAAGGGTGAAATGGCGACCGCTCGTGATAATTACGTGAAGTCAACGCAGTTCGATAAATCGGTTTTTGAAGTTTGGTTGGCCATTGTTGAGTTAGATGCTAAATTAAATCATATTGATAGTTTGGCAAAACATTCGGAAGAAGCCATCGAATATTTTCCGAATCAATCTTTCTTTTGGTATCATAATGGTTTTGCCAATTTTGCCAAAAAAGATTATCAAAAAGCTGTTTCTTCGCTCGAAGAAGCAAGAAATTTATCGGTTGATAATGCCGAATTGGGCAAGCACGTAAATGCACTTTTGGGCGATACTTACAACGAATTGAAGAAATACGCCAAGTCGGACGAAGCATACGAAGCAGTTTTGAAAACCGACCCAGACTACGAACACGTATTGAATAATTACAGTTATTATTTGTCGATGCGTAAAGATAAACTCAGCCGAGCGGTGCAATTATCAACTCGTTTGACCGATAAATTTGGTGATAACGCAACGTACCTCGATACACACGCTTGGGTACTTTACACCATGAAAGAATACCAAAAAGCACGTGAGTTTTTGGAGCGTGCCTTGAAGCAAGAGAAAGGCGTAAGTGGCACAATCGTTGAGCATTATGGCGATGTTTTGTTTCAGCTTGGCGAAAAAGATAAAGCCATTGAACAATGGAAAAAAGCTCGCTCAATGGGCGAAAATAGTACAAATATTGATAAAAAGATTCAATCTGGGGCTTTGATTGAATAAGTCAACAGCCCGTTGTCGATTGTCCACAGAATTTGGGTGGAGAAATAAACTAACCATAAAATGTCAAAATATTCTTTTCTGATAATTAGTTTTTTTGTGATTCTTTCGGCTTCATCTTGCAAGCGACATAAGATGCACAAAAAAGAGATTGTTGCCGTTGATACGCTGGCTTCTCAACCGATGAGAGCCGAAAAACCAGTTTTAGTTACTGATGAAACTACTAAAGTTGAGGCTCCAGTAGCAATCAAAATTGATGTAAAACCTGCCGAAATTGATTTTAAGTACCTCAATATCAAATCAAAAGTAAATTTTTCGGCAGGTGGTGAAGAGCAGAGTTTTCCTGTAAATATTCACATCAAAAAAGATAGCATTATTTGGCTATCGATTGTGGTGGGGCTTGAAGGTGGCCGAGGTATCATCACCAAAGATTCGGTTATTTTCTTAGACCGACTGCACCGTACTTATTATAAATACGATTTTGCGAGTTTGAGTAAACAGTTCAATTTTAATCTAAATTATGACCTTGTTCAGTCGATTTTGATTGGAAATATGCCAATCAAAAAGCGTGAAACCGATGTGGTGGAGAAGCAAGAAGGTAGTTTTGTGATAAAACAAAAAGAAGGTTTTGTGAGAATCGAAAATAGTATTGCCGAAGCCAATCTGAAACTTCAGAAAGTAAATGCCAGCGATGAAACTGGCGATAGCAAAATGGAAATAGATTATTCTAATTTCTTGACTATCACCGATTTGATATTCCCACAAGACATTAAAGCCAAGATTGACGCCAAAAAAGATGGCAAGGTTCTTCAAACTTCAATAAATTTGCAGCATAATAAGATTGAAGCACTCGACCAAAGTCCAGGTTTTGCGTTTAGTATTCCAAAATCTTATGTGCCTAAATAAATGCGTCTTCTGTACCGAAGGTCTGACGAAATAAATTCCCTCCTTAATTGCAATGGCTCTTAGAACCTTTATATATTTTTTTATTGGCGTTTTTGTGATAAGTACATTTTCGAGTACTGATGTTTTTGCTCAACGCCGAAAAAAAAGTAGAGCTCAACTCGAAAACGAAAAGCGAAGAAACCTCGAAAAAATTGCAGAAACAAAACGTGCCTTAGAAAATACTAAAGAAAAGAAAGAAGTAACCGTTGGGAAGATAAAAGCAATCAAAGAACAGATTTCGTCGCAAGAAGAGCAAATTGGCCTCATGGAGCAAGACATGGAGCTAATTGACATGGAAATGCAAGATATTATTGATGCCAAGCGTGGACTCGAACAAAAACTTGATACCCTCCAACGAGAATATGCCGCAATGCTTTATGGAGCATCAAAAATTAGCGGAAAAATCAATCAACTTAGTTTTTTATTCTCCTCATCATCGTTCAATGACCTCATCATGAGGTATAAATATCTTCAACAATACACTGATAATCGAAAGTCGCAAGTAGCTCAGATGATGAAAGTAGTGGCCTTATTGCGTGAGCGACAAGCAAACTTAGAAGGTAAAAAGTCAGATAAAAAACGAATTATTTCGGCAAAACTCACCGAGGCTCAGTATCTCGAACAACTCAAAAACCGCCAAACCGAAATGGTGGGCGAGTTATCGAAAAAGGAAAAAGATTTGAGAAAAGAGATTGAGGCAACAAAAAAATCGGTAAGCAAACTCGAATCCTCGATTGCGGCTGTGGTGGCACGAGAGATTGCTCGTAAGAATCGTGAACGAGAACTCAAGCAAGACCGAGAAGCAAAATTAGCTAAAAATAAAGTTAAGAAGCCTGTTACGAAGAAAGTTACCAAAGACTTAGACGATGAAGAAACTGCTCTCGGAAAATCTTTTGCTGCCTCAAAAGCTCGTTTGCCGTGGCCTGTGCAACGAGGTTTCATTTCCGATAGATTTGGTATCAAAGAACACCCCGTTTTGAATGGTGTTTTGATAAATAATAATGGTATTGATATTCAGACTTCGAACAACGCAACTGTTCGTTCAGTTTATGCGGGCGAAGTAAAAGATATTACCGAAATACCAGGTTTGGGAAATGTAGTTTTGATTCAACACGGCGAATATTTTACGGTTTATGCCAATTTACGACAAATTTTCTTGTCGGTAGGGCAAAAAGTTGGGGCAAAAGAAACCATCGGAACTGCGGGCGAGTCAGGCGGAGCAACCGAAATAAACTTTCAGATTTGGCATAATAGTCAGCATTTAAACCCCGAAGGGTGGCTTGTTCCGAGATAAATTGGTTATTGGAAAACGGGGAAATTGGTTACTGGAGAACTGGTAATTCGATAAATATTCTCATTTTCCAAGCCCCAATTTCCTAATAACTAATTTCCCAATAACCAATAACAGAAACAGTATGTCTGTACACAATGAAATTAAGCGTATTACCACGCATACGCTCCAAGAAATGAAACGCAAAGGCGAGAAAATTGCCTGCTTGACTTCGTATGATTATTCGATGGCAAAAATCGTTGATTCGGCTGGCGTTGAACTGATTTTGGTGGGAGATTCTGCCTCCAATGTAATGGCTGGCCACGAAACTACGCTACCGATTACGCTCGATAATATGATTTATCACGCACAGGCAGTTGTGAAGGGTGTAAAAAGAGCCTTAGTAGTGGTTGATTTACCTTTTGGTTCGTATCAAGGAAATTCGGAAGAGGCATTGCGTTCGGCCATCAGAATTATGAAAGAATCGGGTGGACACGCTGTGAAACTGGAGGGCGGAATCGAAATAAAAGAATCTATTGAGCGTATTTTAAGTGCTGGAATTCCAGTAATGGGACACTTAGGACTTACGCCACAATCTATTTACAAATTCGGTACGTATGTCGTGCGTGCTAAAGAAGAAGAAGAAGCCGAACAGCTCATGGCCAATGCTAAAATGCTCAATGATGTGGGTTGTTTCGGAATGGTCTTGGAGAAAATTCCAGCTGCTTTGGCTAAAAAAGTAACAGAATCAGTAGCGATTCCTACCATCGGAATTGGTGCGGGAAATGGCTGTGATGGTCAAATTTTGGTCGTACACGATATGTTGGGTATCAATAAAGATTTCTCACCACGTTTTCTTCGCCGTTATGCAGATTTACACACGATTATGACCGAAGCCGTAATGAACTATACAAAAGATGTGAAATCGTCTGATTTTCCGAACGAAAAAGAATCTTACTGATAATATTTACTCAAACTTGAACCAAAATATTTGCAATAGTGTTGCATTAATACTTATATTTGCAACACTATTGCAGGCAAGGGACTGCTCGTAATAAATTTTCAAGTTTTTTATGCGAAAAATATTCACTCATTACCATACACTTAATAAAGTTGGCTTGTGGCTTTCGGTGCTTTGCACGATTCATTGTTTGGCTATGCCTTTTTTAATGACTGCCTTGCCGTTTTTGGGAGAAAGTTTTTTGAGTGAAAAATCAGAAATGTACTTAATTGGTGTGAGTGCTATTTTGGCAATTTTCTTATTGATTAAAGATTACCGAAACCACCAAAATCCGTTACCTCTTCGACTTTTAGTCATTGCTCTTTGCTTTAATTTTGCAGGTTTATTTTTAGCTAAAGGCACATACGAAATCCTTTTCAATGTGACAGGTGCTTTGGTGATGGCAGTGGCCTATTACATCAACTGGAATTCTCACCGCCGTGCTTGTCATACACATTCACATTAATTAGGCCATTTATAGTAATAATCTAAGGGGTTTTCGTATATAAAATTATATTTCGAGAATGCAAGCCACTTTTTAGGACTAATAATCTTGAAAGGTTGGGGTTCTGCAGGTGCTACAAATTCGGGCATTTCAAAGCCCAATTCTTCGCAGTTTTTAGCGTAAATTTCTTTTCTTGTCGGATGAATTGGCGAAACAATATTAAACGTTTCGTTCCAAATCTTATCTTCGATAATTGTTTCAATAACCTTGATTACATCATCACGATGGACGTAGTTTACTTGAATATCGCCCGTGGTAAGACCTTTCCAACCCGAAAAATATTTAGCAGGAATTCGGTCGTAGCCCATCAGCCCGCCACAGCGTAGAATTGTTAGATTAACTGAAGATTCTTTCCAAAGAGCGAGTAATAATTTTTCGGCTTTTACCATCGTTGGGCTGGCCGATTGCTCGGGTGTGATGACATCTTCTTCAAATACTTCTCTATTCAATTCGGGGTAAACAGAAGTTGAACTTATGTAGATAATATTTTTGATAGAAGATGCTTTGATGAACGGAAGCAAATTAGAAATTTGCTCTACGTGGGCATCCACTTTCTGAAGACTGATTCGTGGCGGAATGTTTATTAACAGGGTCTCTGAATTTAAGAAGTTATCCACATTTTCGCCAACAATTTGTGGATTAAGTTGAATGCGAAAGGCTTCAATGCTATTTTCGGTCAGAATAGGTAGTTTTTCTTCGTTCGTAGTACTTCCTTTTACTGTATATCCTTTATCCGAAAAATACTTTCCGAGTGGTAAACCTAACCAGCCACAACCTAAAATACTTATTGATTTACTCATTTGCTTGTTTCGTTTTTCTGCTTTTCTTCGCTTTCCAATTCAAAAATCTTTACATCAACCACAAACCTAAACCAAAGGGCTTGTAGGAAATGGAAAATCATCCCTTCTTTGCCATCAAGAATACCCAATTGGATAAAATATCTATGAAAAAAATAAATAAACGGACGCACAAAAAGTGGCATATCCCACCAGATTTTCTTCAAAAATGCCACTCGTTGGTCAGGATTCCCGAAGAATTTTGGTTGAATCGTTTGATTGCGTAATTGTTTTTTTCTTTCAATTTCCTCACGAGCAACTTGGTCGCTGTATCGGTTGTGTTTTTCAATCCAAAAACTGATTCGGTTTTCTTTGAGATTTTCTTCTTTCAAATAGCCTTTGTCCCAAACGATGTTTTTGCCTTCGGCCACAAAACGGTGGTCCATGTTTTCATTGAGGTCAGAGAAGCCTACGCCCGTGCGGAACATTTTCATCAAATATTTCGGAAAATATCCTCCGTGCTTGAGCCAACGACCTTTGAAATAGTTTTTTCGATTAAAGAAAATTCCGTTGACATCGGCTGGTGTGCTTGAATCCTTGAAGTTTTTCAGCATTTCCAGTAACTCAGGTAACACTATGTGGTCGGAGTCGAGACCGATTGTCCACGGGGTTTTTACTGGGAAATTTTTGAGAGCAAAATCCCATTGTTTTGGGTGGTTTTCAAACTTATTATATTTGACGATTGCTCCATAACTGGCCGCAATTTCGAGTGTTCGGTCGGTGCTTCCTGAATCCAGAATAAAAGTCTCAGCATTGAGTTCTTTGATAGACTCAAGCAATCGTGGAAGGTGCTGTTCTTCGTTGAAAGATAATATGATAATAGAAAATTCGGTATTCATGAGAGGAAATTTAGAAGGAAGACCTCGCTTGCGAGGTCTTCCTTAACATTAGTCTATGTTTTTCTTCGATTTGCCGAAGCGAATGCCCAAACTTGTTCGTTCTGAAACGACGATTCCAAGTACAAAAAGCATTGTTAGTAATATATGAAACGGAATCGAAAACATTAAATTCTCGATTTTTATTTGCCAAGAAATAAGAATAAAGATTGCCGCCACAATTAGATACGTACTTACTGAACCAATGTCATACGGAATTGGATAATGTTTTTGCCCGTAGTAATAGCACAACACCATCATGATAAACGATGAAATAGCAAATGTAATGGCACAACCAATATAGCCCCAAATCGGAATCAGAATGATATTCAGAATAACTGTAATGACCATTCCGATGATAGTAAAATAGGTACCGAAATAGGTTTTATCACTAAGTTTAAACCACATTGAGATATTCTGGTAAACTCCAATAAACAGATTGGCCAATAATAAAATTGGCACTACAACTATGCCCGAGCGGTAATTTTTACCCAAAATCAAACTAATTAAGTCAATATTGATACTTACGCCTACCCAAATCAGTACACAAGCAATCGTAAACCATTTGGTGGCGAGAGCGAGCATTGATGGAGAGTTTTTATCTTCGGCTTTCGAGAAAAAGAATGGGTCGGCTGCGTAGCGATACGCCTGCACAACGAGCAACATGAAAATTGAAAGTTTATAAACATTGGCATAGATACTGAAGGCATCGTCGCTCGTAAGACCATTGTAAAATCCTTCAGGTAATATTTTGATAAACATCAGACGGTCGGCGGTTTGATTGACTGCACCTGCCAAACCCATGATAAGTAGTGGATAAGCGTAGATTAGCACAGGCTTGAATTTTTGAAAATCGAAGCTAAAGCGGAAGTCGATAAATTCTCGCCACAAAAGCAAAATGGTAATCAAACTGGCAATAAAATTAGCCCAAACGATATAGTCAGGCCCAATAGCTGGATTGTAGAAATAATCGGCAAAGGGTTTCCATGATTCAAGGAAAAGGCCTTCGTGGATGTATTTACAAAACATCAAATAAAAAGCATTTAGCCCAATATTGATAAAAATATTGGTCATACGAATAAACACGAAGCGTTTTGCTCGGTTTTCAGCTCTTAATTTTACGAAAGCAATGGCTGCGATGGCATCAGTCGCCAAGATGATTGCAAACCAAACGATGAGGCGTTCTTTACCAGGAAAACCCATCCAGTTGATGATAGGTGTAGCAAAAAAGAAAATAATAATCGAAAAAACTACACTCGTCAGAATGATGTAAGAGAGTATCAGATTGAAATATTCTTGGCGATTTTCTTTCTTGGCATAGCGGAAGAAAGCTGTTTCCATACCGTAGGTATAGAGTATGTTCAATAGAATGACCCAAACGTAAAGTTGATTGTTATCGGCAAGGAGTTTTGGTTGGTCGAAAACACGGGTATGAACCGCCACCAAAAGCCAGTTGAGAAAACGCCCAACAATACTACTTAAACCATAAAGGGCGGTGTCACTCGCCAGTTTTTTTACTACACTCATATTTTAATTTTGTTAGTCACGATGCCCTTAGCTACTGATTTTTTCTGAGGGCGAGCTTGATTGCCATCAAGTAATCGTTATTTCTGGCCGCTAAGATAATATCTTCTTTGCCAATTTTTATCTTTTTCAGCCTTCTTACTTGTCCTTTTACTGGTAATCCTTGCATTTGAGTAGCTTCAAAGTTGCCTTTTCCTCGATTTATCAATACCGTACCGTAGTCGGCATCGTATCGGCCCATTTGAATATTACACTCATAGAAGTTGCCCATCAGTAATACATCGGGCAGAGAATCGCCATTGGCATCAATGATTTGAGCATCGTTAAATGGCGTAAATTGGGCATTGGCTGGCAGTGGTTTGGTCGTGAAATTTCCTTTGCCGTCATTTATCAAAATTGCATTGCTAAAATAATCAGCTTCAAATAATGTGGCAGAATTTAATAAATCTTTGCCCACAATATCGGCAATGCTGGCTTTGGCAAAATCTTTGGCCAATAAATACTTTTTCTTCGTAACTGGCAGTTGCTTGTCAATCTCCAGCTTATTGGCAAACGGAATTTCTTTGCCATTTAAGTAATAAGTCAGGATTTGTTCTCTTTTGCCATTTCCGTCATAATCATTCACGTACATGCGTATAGGTTGCGAAGTCGATGCTTGTAATCGGCTATTTTGCCCCAAATTTCCTGCCAAAATATCTATGTCGCCATCACCATCGAAATCGAATGGTAGCGTGAAATTCCACCAACCTTTTTCCTGACTTAGGACTTTTTTCGTGAATTTTCCTTTGTTATTTTCAAACATTGTTATCGAATCCCACTCCAAAGCCAAAAGTAAATCTTGGTCGCCGTCTTTGTCCATGTCAGCAAAAGTAGCGTTTTTTACTAAACCTGCTTGGGCAAGTTCGGGAGCAATGGCGGCCGTAATATCTGTAAATTTACCCATCCCATCATTTTTGAGCAGATACGAACGAGGAATTGCACCATAATCCCACGGTACGGCTCTACCCGAAATGAATAAATCCATTTTACCATCAGCATCAAAATCAATCGGTTTGACCGAAGATGCGGTCATGTAAATACCATTGAAGGCATCGGGTTTTAGTGTGAAATTGCCTTTTCCATCGTTGAGATAAAGTCGCTGGGTAAG
Source organism: Emticicia aquatilis (assembly GCF_014644295.1). Taxonomy (GTDB): domain Bacteria; phylum Bacteroidota; class Bacteroidia; order Cytophagales; family Spirosomataceae; genus Emticicia; species Emticicia aquatilis. Next base: position 184,954 of record NZ_BMKK01000012.1, on the reverse strand, counting down.
GCTTTGTGCTTTACCAAAAAACTCATTTCCGCCCGTAGCGAGCACTAAATCGAGGTGAGTATCGGCGTTTACATCAACAAAAACGGCATCAATATCTTCGTAGAGACTGTCTTTTTCAATGGCAGGCTGCTTGGTTCGGGCGAACTTACCATCGGATTTTTGCAATAAAATTTGACTTTTAAAATCTCTTGCCGAACCCACAAAGACATCTTCCAAACCATCATGATTGACATCGGCCACGGCCAAAGCTGGACCTTCAGTTGACATCATGTTAGGAATCAGAATTTCACGGTCAAACTCCACGAAATTGTTTTCTTCGTGCTTAATTTCTAAGCCAATTTGCTGAGCAATATTCTGAAACTCTACTGTCTTTGACTTCGGAACTAAGGTTTTATAATCAAAAACAGGTAAACCTACCGTAAAATTTACTTGAATTTTGTTTTTAGCGAAACTTGATTTATCGAGTTTCTGGTAAGTATTATTCGGCCAAACGATTAGAATTGAGTCAATTTCGACGGCATTGCCAAGCCCAACGGTAAGCGGAATTTCCATGCTCGACTGAAAACCTCGCACCGGAAATTTTTCATAGGTAATGGTTTTATCTTTCATGAAAACCAAACATTTTGTGCCAATAGCGTTGAGGTTTTGAGCGTCACCTTTGAGCGAAATTGTCAGTGATTTATTTTGAGGGTTATTTTTATTGGCAAAATTTTCGTAGATAAATGCTTTTTCGTTGATGTTGTTGGTGATAATGTCTAAATCACCATCGTTGTCTAAATCGGCATAAACCGAGCCGTTTGAAAAAGATAGTTTATCGTTAAGAATTTCAGCCTCAGCATCTTTGAAAGCCAGATTGGCTTGATTAGAAAAGAACTTATTGAAAAGCTTGATTTCGGGCAATTTATCAACCAGTGAAACATCCGTTTCATCAAATTTCTTTTCTCTGATTTTTTCTTGAATGACTTCATCGGAGGCAAACTTAATGTAGTCGATGTCGTTCATGCGTTTGCCGATGCCGTTCGATACGAACAAATCTTTGTAGCCATCATTATCAAAATCGACAAAGAGCGATGCCCACGACCAATCGGTGGCATGAATGCCTGCAAACATACCAATTTCGCTGAAAGTACCGTTTTTGTTATTTAATTGGAGGTTATTTCTCGAAAACTGATGGTTATAGCCTTGTTTTAGTTTATAATTAAAGATATTATAGGCATCATCGCCTTCCGAGCGTTTCAAAATTTCGGGGTCGTTGGGAAGCATATCCAGCGAGACAATTTCTGGGAAGGCATCATTATTAATATCGGCAATATCAACTCCCATCGAAAACTGGCTCGTGTGCATCATTTGGCTGTTGATTTCGTCCTTGAATCCAGCACCTTTTTGATTGATGTAGAGGTAATCGTTTTCATGAAAATCATTGCCGATGTACATATCAGGGTAGCCATCTAAATTGACATCTCCCACGCACACGCCCAAGCCATAGCCCAAAACCGTACCTATAATGCCCGAATTTTGAGTTACATCCACGTAGCGTGGGTGCGTCGAAGCACCATCTTTTGTGGCCATAAACAATTTATCGCCAGCTGTAGGGTGAAACGTGCCATCGAAATTGGCTCTTGCTCCAAAAGTACCATTGCTATGCACTGAATGATTGAGCATAAACATATCCAAATCGCCATCTAAATCATAATCGAAAAAGGCCGCTTGCGTGCCGAACCCTCTTAAATCTAAGCCGTATTCTTTTGATAATTCTTCATAAACAGGAATGCCTTCGGGGGTGATTTTCTGACAAACGTAAAGCAGATTTTGTCCTTTTAAACCTTCATAATCGCCCACTTGACTAATGTATATGTCGAGTTTTCCATCTTGGTTAATATCAACGATTGATACGCCAGTTGACCAACCTTTGTTTGATTTAAAATTACTTTTGGTGGTAATATCTTCAAATTTTAGTCCGCCTTTATTGAGGTAAAGTTTATTTTCTTTGAGATTTGAAGTGAAGCATAAATCGATTAAACCATCGTTGTTTAAGTCACCAGCCCCAACTCCGCCACCGTTGTAGAAATACATATAGTTGAAGATATTCAAATCTTTACTTGGCACTAAATCATTCGAAAAGTCGATGCCTGTTCGCTCAGTGCTTAGTAATTGGAACTTATAGTCTTCGTTTTTTTTGCACGAAAACAATACTATTGAAGACAGAATAAATATTAAAAACTTTTGCATTACGCGTGAAAATTTTGTGATTTGACTAAGTGGTTTTTTCGGTAAGCCATAATCTGGGCTAACGTCGGCAGGGTTCAAAACCCTGCCGACGTTTATTTCCTTATGAATCAGCGTTGAACCAATAAACAATATCGTTCATAAAACACAACAAGAAAATTACTGAAACTCGAAATTATAAGCCAAACTTACAATTGGAGCGGCAAAAATCTGCAATTTATAGGCTTTGTTTACACCATTTTCCGTTTTGAAAAATACTGAATAAACATTCTTTTTGGCGTAAAGATTATAGACCGTAAAAGCCCAACGAGTTTTGTATCGTCGGTCTTTCATGCGTGGATTATAGATATTCCACGCAAAATCTAAACGATGATAGTCGGGAATTCTTTTGTTGTTTCGTTCATCAAAAAACGGATAGACGTTGTTGAGGTAATTCACAAAACCAACGGGTTCGGTATATGGTCGCCCCGTGCTGTACATAAATGTAAAGCTAAACGAATTGTGTTTATCGACCGTAATATCAAGCGAACTATTGAGGCTATGTGGGCGGTCATAGTTTGAAGCATACCAATTGCCATTATTTACTCGGTCGATTGGATTTACGTTTTCAAAAGTACGGTTAAATGCCCTCGAATACGTATAATTTACCCAGCCATTTACTTTTCCTTTCTTTTTTGTTACCATCAGTTCCAAGCCGTATGCTTTACTAATACCTTGAACGATTTGAGTTTCGGGATATTTTTGCAAGAGAAAATCAGCTCCAGGTTTATAATCTACGATATTTTCAGTAAATCGGTAATAGCCTTCGATAGATAAATCATAGATATTATCATTGAAAGATTGGTAATAACCCATCGAAATCAAAGAACTGATTTGTGGTTTGATGTGTTGGTCAGAGGTTTTCCAGCGAGAAGTCGGAATCGGGGTTGTAGTATTTGACACAATCTGCAAATACTGACGCATCAGATTATAACCAAACTTCAACGAAGCGTTTTCGCTAAGGTTATAACGAAGACCAAAACGTGGCTCAAAACCACCGTAAGCTTTCATAACCTTTCCTCTGGCAATCTGAACTGTATCAAGCACGGAATAATCATCACGAGGTTCGCCCGAGATATAAGTCCTGTAATTATTCGGCCCCATTGCCATAAATCTTGAGTATCGAATGCCCATCGAAACGGCCAGTTTTTTAGAAATTTCATACTCATCGTCGGCATACCAACCCGCTTCGTTGGCGTACTCGGTTGGGGTAGTGATGTATTTTACACTCACACTTGCGTTCGGATTCAGTGTTCCTGGCTTGATTGTATATTGAATAAAACTCAATCCCGACTCGATTTTGTGCTTACTTAGTTGGTAATTTATGTTAGATTTTATCTGTTTCTGTAAAAGACTTGACTCTAAACTTACCTCATTATCAGTTTTTTCGACATTAATGATTTTTGGTGAATACTGGGCCACCAAAGCCGTTGTTTGGAGATTAAGTTTAGGGTTAATAACGTGCAACCAACGCATCATTCCGTTGTTGGTGTAATGCTTATAGAATGTCGAAACGCCGATGACGTTCGGGAGGTTTGTCAGTAAATTTGTCTGAAAATTATCGTAGCTTTTATAGTAAGTGGTCGTTAATGTATTTTTAGGATTCATTTTCCAGAAGCCTTTAAACACACCTTCACCAAACTTCGTACGAATGTTATTTAGCCTTTCGGAAGCAATCGGTAAAAGAAAATCATTGAAAGCCCCACGACCAGCGAAGTAGATGCCTACTTTGTCTTTCACGATTGGTGCTTCTACCATTAAGCGATTCGACACAAGACTAATACCTCCTTTTATCATGAATTTTTCGAGACTGGGGTTCTTCAGAGTAATATCAACCACCGAAGCAGCACGTCCACCGTATCGACCCGGTACGTTTCCTTTATATAAGTCTAAATTTGTAACAGCATCGGGCGGAAAAACCGAAAACAAACCAAACATGTGCGTTGGGTTGAAAATCGGGGTATCATCGAGCAAAATAAGGTTTTGGTCAGTTGTACCGCCTCTGATGTTTACACCGTTGGAGGCTTCGCCAACGCTCGTTACACCCGGTAGCATTTGCATTCCTCGCAGCAAATCCAATTCGCCAAAAGCCGAGGGCAATTTCTGGAAGGTTTTGATATTGATTTGATTCACCCCAAGCAATGGTTGACGAACATTTTGGTCGAAACCTTTGGTTGTAACAACCACTTGTTCGAGTTCGTTTTCGACTCTCGTAAGCGAAACATCAATATTTAAATTACTTTGCTGCGAAGCAATAAATTTGGAAAAAGAAACGTACCCAACGTATCGCACATTGAGTGTGTGATTTCCTCTCGAAACCGTAAGTACAAACTTGCCATTGGCATCGGTTTTTGTGCCGTTTTTGGTCTTATTATAATCAAGCACGATTGAGGCTCCTTCCAGTGGAGTGTTCGTGATGGAGTCTCGCACTATACCCGTGATATAAAATTGAGCCTGAGTATTGAAACCTACCAGCAAGAGGGCGATATATAAGTAAAAATGTTTTTTCATTGTATTTGCCATCCTGCGGGTTTAATAGGTGTGCGACTAAGGCTTTTCTTGCAGATTGCTAACGGAATATCCAGACGCTCAACCGAAGATTCTTCGGGTTGAGGCAAGCGGTTGTTTTTTGCAAAAAACAAAGCATTGATGCCCGCACCAGTAGCATTTTTGCGTGTGAGCATATATTTCACTTCACTAACCGACGAAACTGAAAAATACCCCAAAACTAATTCGCTAGTATCATCTTTATTATACACATTACTTTTGATAGGAGCGGGTGGCGTATCGGCAAGCGTACCAGTATTGATTGATTGGTCTTGAATTAGTTTGAAATATCTAAACGCATTGGGCGATAACGACATTTGTTGGATACTGACCAAACATTGATTTGATTGATAAAGCGGAATTTGAGCAACCAATTTGTTTTTTTGAAGTTGGCCATCGGTGAAAACATCAGAAAAAATATTGATGTCAGAACTATAAAAAATATCCCAACAAGAAGTACCGCAAGTATAGTCGAAAATATTATTGTAGTTGAGCGTTAAGTCACGGTAACAAGTGCCATTTTCGCCGTTTTCGTCTTCATACAAATAATACCTACCCTGCGAACAAGTTTCGCAATATTTTTGGGTTTCCCATTGTGTCCAACGCCATCTGTAAAAGTTTTTTTCGGAAGGATTATCTTGAAAATCTACATAAAAATCATTGGTAGAAATCCGCTCATCGCTGGTTGGGTATTTTTTTACGCCAGTTTTATTAAATTCTTCACGCACACTACCGATGGACGAAACAGGTAGCATCGTTTCGAGTGGCGACTCGTAAGTTTTGCCGTTGGAGGTCTGAAACCAAAGCTGATAAGTGCTTCCAACTTTTGCTTTAAAATTATCTGGCAGATAATAATATCCTGGCAAAGTTTCTTCCAAATTTATGCTTTGTGTGCCATCGACGATAAGTTTTACGTTTGCATCAGAAACAGGAATAGATTCCTTTTTTTGAGCTAAAATAATGGAAGTAAATTCTGAACTTTTGAATTGTGCATTTTCAGAAGTTCTGAATATTGTCAAGAATTGTGGTTCATTGAGGTCGGTCAATACGCCATCAATGATGATATAGCCTTTACTGCTGCTGATGTCGATGCTGTACGGGTCAACACAAGCCAAAAACGCAGCACAGAACGTAAAGAAAATTAATATATTTCGTTTGAAAATTTCCATTGAATAAGGTGATTTTAAGGTCGTTTTAGGCTTTTACTCGATAATTATCTTCTTATTCATTACTTTCCCCAAGCTATTCGTGAGTTTGATAATCAAAATCCCTCGGATATTCTGACTGTTCCAATGGTGTTTCAGCGACTCATTTTGTGAAATTCTGCCCAAATCTTGCTTATAAATACTTTTTCCTGCCGTATTATAGATTTCCAGCTCATAATTGGCCGTTTGCTTGATGATTGTCTCGAAGGTAAGTTCAGTATTAGCTTGACTTGGATTCGGATATACATTCAGCGTATTATCTTCATTCAATTCCTCTTCGGAAGCCGTAATTACCGAAAGCCCATCTCTCAAAACCAAAAGACTATTGGTAGTGGTGCAGTCCCATTGGGTTCTGACTTTCAGTATCTTTCGTTCGGTGTCATAATAAGCCAAATTATCTTTGTTGAAGTCGGTTTCTCTGAAAACAACCGAAATATTTTGCTTATTTATACTGACCGATTTTGGAATTGAAGTCAGATTGATAACTTCATACGTGAGCGAACGACTGGCCAGCGTGCCTGCATAGTTTTGCGTGCGAGTTGCTTCGATTTGAACACTGTCGGTGGCGGTTTTGCCCGAAAAACTCAGTAATTCATACCGCATATTTTGTAAGACTTTGGCGTCTTTTCCGTCATCATGAAAGACCGTGAAGGTATTTCTTGGTACTGAAATATCTTGATAATAACGCACAACCAAACTATCGGTGCTGTATAAATTAGTCGAAGTCTTGGCCGATTTAGCCATCGGCATAATACTTCCTGCCCGAGCGTAAACTGGAATATCATCAATCGTGACATTTTCAAAAACATTGGTTTCGCCGTTGTAGAGTTTGTTTGTCCAGAAATTAAACCATTTTCCTTTGGGTAAAATCACTTTCCGCAGCGGCATTCCGTGAATCAAGATTGGAGCAACGACTAAATTTTCACCAAAGAAATACTGGTCTTCGATATTCCCGTTGGCTTTGCTCAAATCGAAATAATCCATCGTCAAGCAGATTGGTCGACCAGTTGTACTATTTTTATAAGCCAAAGAATACAGATAAGGCAGTAACTCATAACGCAGCTTGATATAACGCTTTGAAATGCTGTAAAAAGGCTGTGTGAGGTTGTATGGTTCGGTACTGAAACGCAACCCGTGTGAGCGTAGAATCGGCGAAAAAGTAGAGAATTGTAACCAACGAACGTCTAATTCTTCATTTTTTTCTGATTGGTCAGAGCTGGTAGCAAAACCACCCGTATCGGAGTGCATATAGGCCAAACCCGAAAAACCGGAATGTAACATCATCGGAATTTGGTATCTCAAACCCGACCAAACTCGCAGCACATCGCCACTCCACGGCAAAACTCCGTAGCGTTGCGAGCCAATATACCCCGACCGACTAAGATTAAAAACTCGCTTTTCGGGAAAGTCAACGGCATAATTGTCATAAATATTCTTGGCCCAAGCTAGACCATAGAGATTATGTACATCGTTGGCCGAACCGTTGGCATGTAGAAAATTTGATGGGTGATTTTCGGGTTCGTTTTTATCGCTCCAAAAACCACTTACGCCTTGACTGGTCAACGCTTTCATTTTTTGCCAAACCCATTTTTGAGTATTCGGATTAAAAATATCCAGCAAGCCAACTGTTCCGTTCCACATCGTTATTTGTCCTGTACGATTAGTGTTGGCATTTTTGGCGAAATAATTTAAAGAGTCGGCCAGTTTATAATTGAAAGATTTTGTGGTGACATACGGGTCGTTGATAAGCACTGTCTGCACGCCTGATGCTGCAAAATCTTTAATCATTTGGGTCGAATTTGGCCATTTGGTTTTATCCCAGTCAAAATTCCCCATCGTTGTTCCATCACCGTACCAATATAAATCCAAAATCATCGCATCGACAGGAAAACCTTCGTTTTGGAGTTTTTTTAGTACGTCTTTGGCATCATTTTCGTTTTTATAGCCAAATTTCGACTGTAAATACCCCAAAGCCCATCTCGGTGGCAAAGGCTGTCGGCCCGTGAGAAGTGTATAATTTTGCAGGATTTCGTCGTTTGAAGCACCGTTGATGAAGTAGTACGCCCAATTTCCTGTACTTGCTACTTCCACTCGCAACTGTGTTGAGTCTTGAGCTCCTACGTACATTCGCATATCGCCTGGCAGGCTTCCATCAAGCAATAAACCATACTTTTGTGATGAAACAATGAAAGGAAGATTAATACTCTGCGATAACCCCGTAGTTAGGCCGAAACCATCATCGTAGTAACCGCCTCGATAGGTATTAGTAAAATCAAGGACTTTTCGATTGAGGTTAATTTCGGAGAATCTTCCGCCCGTACCGTGAAATACATCTTCGGGGTTTATCTTGAAAGAAAAGTAAACCGAATCTTTGCCAAAACCAATGCCTCGTTCTTCAGAAATCTTTGTCAGATTCCCCGATTTTAGGCTTACTCTCAAAGGATTTTTATTGATTTCGAGTATTGATTTACTGCTAATTATTTCAAATTTTGTAGCACTTTCATTGATTTTTTGCGTAAAACCCTGCGGTTTTAAGACCACACAAGCCGAGCTATCATAAGATGCCTGACCACTTTTCAACAACTGAACTTTAAAAATATCGGGCGAAAATTGTTGGATAAACAAATCACCCGTTGTTCCTTTTATCCTTAACCCTTTTGTGGTTTCGGAAACACTTACGTAACTACCCGCACTCTGCGAAAATACCTGATTGACAATCAGTAAAAAAACAATGACTGAACAATACTGAAATTTTGCTACGAATGTTTCTATTTGTTGCATGTCGATTAATGATTAATGGCGAGCCATGCGAGGTTTTGTGCTATTGTAAGCTAAAAACCTTTGGCGTCGAATTGTTTACTAAAATGATGAAACTTCGCTTGCCATTAATACTAATCGGGGCAATTTGTTTCATTTCTCCATCTACCCTAAAACCACTGTTTCTGTCCGAAACTGCCTTAAAATTGCCCTTCCCTGTATTTAATAAAATTTTACCTTTGAAAGCATCGAGTGTAGAAAATTGTGGCGTGAAATTATGATTGTTTCCGCCTAAGATAATATCCTTCAAGCCATCATTATTCAAATCAACGCAATAAGTTGCATTGATGCACGAAAACTGTGCTTCCACTGGCAGTTCTTTTACCGAGAAACCACCTTTGCCATCATTAATAGCCACGCACGACTGCTGAAAATCTACTTTCTTTACTACACCTTTACTCAGAATATTTTTATCGAACAAATCGGAGATTGATTTAGTCGCAAATTCCGAATGTTTGAGATTTTTGGTTTTCAAGAAAGGAAACTGTTCCATCGTCTCACGCTTCAAAAAGATTGTTTTATCTTCTCCATCCACGGTTTTTGTAAGGATTTTATCCATAATTCCGTTATTATCGAAATCGCTTACCCAAACTTTCAGCGGGTTTTCGGCATTGGCTTTAAACATGACGTTATCGCCCGAATTGCCGAGTATTAAATCTAAATCTTTGTCATTGTCAATATCAACGGCTTCCACTCTTCCCCAAAAACCGTTTAAGTTTTCCAGTCCAGAAGTGAGTTGTTCAAAACGCTTATTTTTATAGGTAACAATCACGGGCGACATCCAATCTCCTACAACCACGAGTTCGTTTTGTCCATCGCCGTTGAGGTCTTGCCACGTGGCATCACGCACCATTCCGACTTCCTCCAATTCTTTAGGTGTTGCATTTTTAAAATTACCCTTACCATCGTTTTGAAACACAAAACTTTTCGGACTCAACCCATATTGTTTCGATTGGCTTCGGCTCCCTACAAAAATATCTAAATCTCCATCTTTGTCGTAATCGAAAGGTACAACAACTGCCGTATTCATTCCATCACGGGGTAGGGCATTCACTTTGTGTGTGAAGTTTCCTTTTCCGTCGTTCAAGTAAAGTCGGTCGTCGAGACCTCTATCGCCCGCAGGAACTTCGTTTCCGCCTGAGCCTACATATAGGTCTAAATCGCCATCTTTATCGGCATCAAAAAACTCCGCTGCGGTATCTTCATGATACTTAAACTGCTCAAAAACTTCTTGAACGGATTTCTTGAAACCCACACCTTGCTGAATGTAAAGTTGCCCTGCTTGGAGGGTAGCACCACAAATATATATATCGTCTTTGCCATCGCCGTTTACATCACCAATGGCAGCTTTCGGGCCTTCGGCCGATAATTTTACTGGAATATTTCGCTCGTCATAAAAATCTTCGTAGGTATTTTCTTTGTGCGAATCTAAAGCAATACTCACTGCTTGAAAGAAAGGCTTTGGTACTGACGGCTCTGACAATGATTTAATAACTTTTGAATCTTTAATCGAAGCCACAAGGCTTTTATCAATCATCGGATTTTTCAGTACTGAAACTCGTCCATCGTACCATTTGATGCGTACCGAATCTACTTTATTATTCGCTCCTAAACCAACAGTAAGTGGGTATTCGCAACTTGACTGAAAGCCTCTTGAAGGCATCAAATAGCGAGTAATTATTTGATTTTGACTAAAGACTGTTACCTCTGAGCCAATAGCAAATGTATTTTGGTTTTCGCCTTTGAGATTTATTTTAAGGAAATGATTTTTTAATTTTTCAGACTTATTCTGATATACAAAAGCCTTTTGGTTGACATTATTGACAATCAAATCCAAATCGCCATCATTGTCTAAATCGGCATACGCCGCACCATTTGAAAATGAAGGCTGCGTAAAACCAAATTTTTCGGCTTCTTCATCAAATCTTAAATCGGTTTTGCCTCTATTATGAAAGAAATTGTTGATAATTGGGCGAGAAGGCATGTTTTTAATGATTTCATCGAAACGTTTTCTTTCGCCTTGATTGATGGCATTTTTTGATAAATCATTGGCAAAAAAATCAATAAAATCTTGGTCGATTACATCGTGATAAATGCCATTACACACATATATGTCATTGAAACCATCATTATCGGCATCGAACATCAAGGCTCCCCAACTCCAATCACTGGCTGCTACACCGCTTAGGCACGCAATTTCGCTGTAAGTGCCATCTTGGTTATTGAGTTGCAAGCAATTTTGCATGAATTGGTTGTAGAAACCCTTCTGTTTTTTGAGATTATTGATGTAGTGATTATCAAACGAAGCGTTTGTTTTTAAACGAACTTCATCTCTCGGGAGCATTTCGGTAGTGAAGATTTCTTGATAACCGTCATTATTAATATCGGCCATATCAGCACCCATCGAAGCTGTGCTTAGGTGTTGCATTCGTTGCTCGATTTCCTCCTTAAATTTTCCGTCTTTTTGATTGATATATAAATAGTCTTTCTCAAAAAAGTCGTTTGAAACATAAATGTCTGGGTAGCCATCTTTGTTTACATCGCCAATCGTAACGCCCAAACCGAAGCCAATTAAGCTACTGTAAATGCCTGACTCTTTGCTCACATCGTGAAAAAAACCATTATCATTTCTCATCAATTTATCGCCACCACCTTTCAAGAAATCTTTCACAGGCCAATCTTCGGCACGGAGGTCACGGTTATTATCATAGTTGAGGGTATTGACAGGAATAAAACTATTATTCAAAATATAGCAATCTAAATCGCCATCGAGGTCATAATCGAAAAATGCGGCGTGTGTTGTATAACCGTTTTCGTCAAGGCCGTATTTTTTAGCCGATTCCGTAAAAGTCAAGTTTCCGTTATTGATATACAAAGCATTTTCTTGCCCGATACCTGACTGGTAGCCTGCATTACAGACATAAATATCCAGTAAATTATCGTTATTGATATCTACCATCACCACGCCCGTACTCCATTTTTTCTGATTAGCGATTCCTGCTTTTTCAGAAATATCTTCAAAGCGAAACGTCACACCGTTTTCATTCCCTTTATTCAAATAGAGTTTGTTTGAACCCATGTTTGAGGTAAAGAAAATATCTTGAAAGCCATCGTTGTTAATATCGCCAACGGCTACGCCACCACCATTGTAGAAATTTCGGTAGCTAAAAATATTAAAGTCTTCTTTATTCGTTACGGTATTTTCAAACGAAATCCCTGTCTCGTTTTCTTCCTTTAGCTCAAATAGAGCATCTTCATTTTTTTTCGAGCAAGAAATTAGGTAAAATGAAGTAACGAATAAAAAAAGTAAGTTTTTTGTAAGTTTCATCACAGGTTTTTAAAGTATTAAGTCGAAAGTTAGAAATACAAACCTTCTTCTTTTAGGTTGACTAAAGTAGTCTTTGGTTTCTTTGAAATAATAATTGCCTCAACGTCATGCCATTTTTCGGGCGTTAGTTGTGCTTCAAATTTACCTACTTTTCCGTTTACTATTACTACGCACTTGTCTTTAGAAAATGACTCAAGTGTAATTTCTCCTTCGGTCATTAGATAACCTTCGCCAGTGCGTTTTTCTTTGTCGGCAATTCGACCAATCATTATTCCGCCTTCAATTTGCTGGTCTTTTTGTAATCGCAACACATAAGGTTTTGTGGCGTGCCATCTTTCAGTACCAAAATTCAAGACAATATTACTCTCAAACTGGTCAAACAAATTAGCTCTCAGAAAACCATTATCTGCAATAATATCACAGCTAAAAATACTTTCTTTCGGATAAAACTCCTTTCTATCAATCTTGATAATCGCTTTAGTTTGGCCGTCTTTCAAACTATTATAAATCTTATCAATATTGGTTTTATCTGTTTTTTGTGGAGAAGAGCAAGAGTAGAAAATCGAAAAAATAATAACAATAATGTAAATATACGATTTCATAATTAATCTTTGATACAAATGGCTTGGGCTAAACCACCGAATTAGTTTTGCTTAGAAAACAAAAATGCTCGATTTTTCGAGCATTTTTGTTAAATTATATCTAAGAATATCTCTTAGTAACCTTTGTTTTGCTTCAAGTTCGGGTTAGAAACGATAGCCGAAGATGGGATTGGATACAATACAGTATAAGCGTCTTTAATTTCCACACCTGTACCAGTTGTAAATTTACCATAACGAACCTCTACAGTACGTTTGCCACCTTCCCAATACAATTCACGACCGATTTCGTCGAACATTGTATCTGCTGTCAAAGAAGCAAGAGCTTTACCACCACGAGTTGTTCTTAATGAGTTAACTGTTGTTAAAGCACCAGCAGTGTTTCCACCTCTGAATTGAGCTTCTGCTTTCATTAATACAGCTTCAGCATAACGCATCAAGATATATTTACTTGCATCAGCAGGGTGATACTTGATAACACGGATACCTTTGTCAGTAGCTGCACCAGCTAAAGGCACATCACGAGTGAAAGATAAAACTTTTTGAGTACGAGTGTCAATCAAATCTTTACCATTATCCATAATTTGTTTTCCAATCAAGAAACCACGGCCAATTCCTGAGAACTCTTTGCCATCACCTTTTGCTGGAATACCGATACGTGGGTCATCTTTCTCGAATTTATCATAGAAGTCAGCCAACGTAGTGAAACCATTCCAACCAGATGGGTTTTGGTTGTAGTGCAAAGTCATGAACCAACGGTTTTGAGCAGAACCTTCTAACGAAACAAGGATTGTTTCATTTTTAGAAGCTGTTGTAAATGCGTTAAAGTAGCTCTTATCTAATGAATAACCATCAGCTGTGATAGCATCAACGTAAGCAATTACTTTGTCCATATCAGCTTTGTCAAAAGTATATGGGCCTTCTGCAGCAGCAGCTTTGTACACACCTTTGTTTAAGTATAATTTAGCTAACAAGAAGTTTGCAGCAGCTTTGTTTGCAATACCATTTGTTGCAGAAGGAGCAACTTTCGCAAGGTTTGGAAGTGCTTCTTCCAAGTCTTTCACGATGAAATCGAATGCTTCTGAACGGCTCAATGTTTTTGGCAATTCGTCAACACCTTGTGTAACTTCTCTGAAAGGAACTTGTCCCCAGAAATCCATTACATGGAACATGTTAAATGCACGTAAAAACTGAGCTTGTGCTTTTTGTGAAGCACTCGGATTAGATGCGATAATCTCAGTTGCTTTAAACACACGTTGGTTCAATTGGTTCCATGCGTTTGTGATACCTGAGTGAGTTGCATCCCAAGTGTGAGCATCAAGTGTACGCCATACACCGTTATCACCCCAGTCAACACCACGTGTTGGTGGAATCATTTCAGCAGTTGTATGTACACCTAAAGCATAAATGTTTGCTTGGTCAGTGTATGCACCTAAATCTTTATAAGCTGATTCTAAAAGAGCTGCTGGGTCACCTGGGGTGAATGTACCACCAGCTGATGTACGTACGATTGAGTCTTTTTCGTCATTAACAAGGTCAGTACAAGCCGACATAAAGGCTAATCCTGTACTTGCAAGGAGAATTTTATAAATATTATTTTTTTTCATTTTTTCAATTGTTTTGAATTGTTAACACAAATTAGAATGAAATGTTTGCACCGATTGTCCAAGTTTTAGCTCTTGGGTAAGCAGTGTAATCAATACCGAATGATGGAATACCATTAATCGATTTGTTTGTACTAACCTCTGGGTCTTGACCTGTGTATTTTGTAAATGTCAACAAGTTTTGGCCAGTAACATAAAACTTCAAGTTAGAGAATACTTTACTCTTCATTGGTACTCTATAACCTAAGTTCAAGTTTTGTAAACGAACGAAATCACCTTTTTGTAAGAAACGAGTAGATACGTCAGGAGCGTTTAGAGGTCCTTCTTTAGAGCCAACTACATCTTTAGTTACGTTACGACCATTTGCAAATGAACCTTTTGTAAAGAAAGCATTTGCAGTGTTTGAGTAGATGTAGTTACCAAATACTCCATTGAAGAACAAGCTCAAATCAAAGTTTTTGTAACGGAAGTTGTTAGTTAAACCAGCTGTTACAGTTGGAAGTGGGCTTTTTCCGTTCAAGAATTGTTGGAAGTCACCAGCAGGGTAAATAGAGTTACCAGCTTCGTCATAACCACCAAATTCACGTAAGAAATAAGCAAACAATGGTTGTCCTTGAGCAATACGTTGAGCAAAAGCACCAGTTAAACCTTGTCCGTTGATTTCACCTGTATCATAAACCCCTGATAAGTTTTTAACCAAGTTTTTATTGAACGCTGTATTTGCTAAGATTTCCCATCCAAAGCTTTTGCTATCAATAGCTGAGAAGTTTAAGCCTAATTCAACACCACGGTTTTGAATATCAGTATCTAAGTTTTTCCATGAGAATGGTGTTGGAGCTGGTTGAGCCGAAACAACTAAGAATAATAAATCTTTAGTATTTTTCTGATAGAATTCGATATTACCTGATAATCTATTGTTCAATACTGCAAAGTCTAAACCTACGTTTAAGGCCGCAGTTGTTTCCCATTTCAAGTTAGGGTTGTTAAATGCAACAGCATTCAAACCACCACCTTCGATGTTATCGGCACCTTGGTTGATACCCCATCCTGAGTATCTATCACGACGGTCATACAGGTTATGAGGGATTGACTGGTTACCAGTAACACCATAACCTAAACGAAGAGCTAAATCAGAGAAGATGTTTTTAGGAACGAATGATTCTTCCATCAATTTCCATTTGAATGCACCTGATGGGAATACACCATATTTGTTGTTACCACCAAATTTAGAAGAACCATCAATACGAAGTGTTCCTGTTACTAAATATTTGCTTGAAAGATTTACATTAACACGTCCAAAGTATGATTGTAACTCGTCTTTTTCTGAACTTGAGTTATTTACAACGTTACTTCCAAATTTACCTGCGTTTGCTGATGCTAAGTTATTAATCATCAAGTTCAAATCTGTAGTACGGAAGTTTGCAGCAGCAATACTTTTTGTATAACGGTCAAAGCTTTGGTAAGAGTAACCTAATAAAGCATTGAAAGAAGTTTTACCAATTTCTTTGTCATAAGTGAAGTAGTTTTCCCATAATTGGTTGTTTACTTCAATATCATTAACATACGCACGACCAATACCACCAATACCTGTTGCAACTAAGTCACTTGAATAAGCTGATTTTCTTGAAGAAAGAGATTTATCAAAACCTAATACAGTTTTGAATTTCAAGCCTTCAATGATTTGTAACTCAGCATTGATATTTCCTAATGCACGAAGTGTGTTAGTGTTATCTTGTGATAACATAGCAAAAGCTAATGGATTTGGCTCTGTATTACCTGGTTGGTTGAATACTTTATTACCTTTAGCATCTGTAGTATAGACTGGTTGAGTAGGATTTGATTTTAAAATACCACCCAATAAATCACCTTCAAAACCAGAGTTTTCTGAAATCGGCACACCAGTATCTTGTGTATTAGCGAAGTTTAAGCTACTTCCGAGAGTTAATTTATCATTGATAAATTTCTTAGTACCACTAAATCCAACGCTATAACGTTTTATACCTGATTTTAAAACAATACCTTGTTGGTTTAAATAACCCAAAGAGAAACGGTAGCTACCGCTTGCATCTCCACCACCGAAGGCAAGATTGTGTTGGCTTGTTTGACCAGTTCTGAATAACTCATCTTGCCAGTCAGTTGAACCACCTTTGTTTTGACCACCAGCTGCAACATACTCAGCCGCTGATAATAAATCATATTTTTTAGTGATTGAGCTAAAACCGTGCGAGTAACCATACTCAAGCGACCCTTTTCCTTTACCTTTCTTAGTTGTAATTAAAACAACACCATTTGCACCACGAGAACCGTAGATTGCAGTTGCAGAAGCATCTTTCAAAATGTCAATAGAAGCGATATCATCTGGATTCATGAAGTTCAAAGGGTTTTTCGCTGGTTGACGACCAACACCACTTGCATCTCCACCACCAGAAACATTGTCACCACTCAAAGGCACACCATCAATTACGAATAATGGGTTGTTTCCACCAAAAACTGAGGATGTACCACGAATACGAACGTTAATTCCACCACCAGGCTCACCGCTTGACTGTGTAATTTGCACACCTGCTACACGTCCTTGCATTAATTGCTCAGGAGATGTTACGATACCTTTTTGGAAATCTTTTGCACCGATTGCATTTACTGCACCAGTTGCATCTTTTTTCTTAACAGTACCATAACCAACAACAACAACTTCTTCGAGGGCTTTTGTGTCATCAACTAAAGTCACATCAACAACGGTTTTGTTGCCAATTGCAACTTCTTTTGTTTCCATACCTACAAAACTAAATACCAATGTGCCATTTTTAGCAACACCAGCTAATTTGTAAGTACCATCTAAGCCAGTTTGAGTACCTTTTGTAGTACCTTTAGCTTGAACTGTAACTCCTGGTAAGCCGCTGCCATCAGCACCCTTTACCGTACCCGAAACAGTTACTTCTTGTGCCATCACAGTGAAAGTGAGTGATGTTAACAGCATTGCAGCAATTGTGAAAACAGATTTTTTCACACCAGCTGATAGTCGCCCAATATAGCGACCCACTTGGTAGGACTTCATCATAGGTTGTAATTAAAGAAAGATTAATAAATGATTAATTTAACTTAAAAGATAATTCGTTTTTTTCTTGTTTCACCATAATCAATATATCATTAGTTTGACGAATCCAACCCTGTGATATAGAAATTTGTTTAGAAATCGTTGAATTATTTTTCTAATTAACTCTCAAAATTACAAAAAGAAATATATAAAGTCCAAAATATTATATTAAAAAATAAATTTTCTTTAAATAATTCAATTTTTAAAAATTGTACAAAAACAATATAGCTTTAGGTTTTTAGTCGTAATTTTGTGGTTCAATTTTACTCATCAATTATTGCTTCAAAGTCAACAACTAAATTAATTATTAATAAATTGACCACAATAGGCTCAATTTGTATTTTTTTAAGATAAAATATTTACAGATATTGTTTTTTGGAGGTAAACCCGAAAATCGAATATCTTTGAAAAATTCAAAAACTTTGAGATTCAATGATTAATCAACAATTACAGCAACTGGCCAAAGAATTGGCTGGAGAACTTTATCTGGATGATGTCATGCGTACTTTGTATGCGACTGATGCCTCGGCTTATCGAGAAATGCCTTTGGCGGTAGCTATTCCGAAAGATGAGTCCGACATTCAGAAATTGATAGCTTTTGCTCGTAAAAATAATACTTCTTTGATTCCTCGTACGGCTGGTACATCCTTGGCTGGGCAGGTAGTAGGTAACGGTATTATTGTTGATGTATCTCGCACTCTTACAAAAATACTCGAATTAAACAAAGAAGAGCGTTGGGTAAAAGTACAACCAGGAGTTGTGCGTGATGAATTGAATTTTTTCTTGAAACAAAACGGCTTATTCTTTGGCCCAGAAACCTCAACGGCAAATCGTGCTATGATTGGAGGAATGGTCGGAAATAATTCATGTGGCTCTAACTCAGTCGTCTATGGAAGTACCCGCAACCACTTGATGGAAGTGAAGGGATTCTTGAGCGATGGCTCTTTTGTAGTGTTCAAGAATTTAAGTATTGATGAATTTAAACAAAAACTAAACGATACCACCTCGCTCGAAGGACGTATCTATAATCATATTAATAGTATTTTGAGTGATGTCGATAATCAAAACGAAATTCGTAAGGAATTTCCGAAAATGAGTATCGAGCGTCGGAATACGGGTTATGCCATTGATGAGCTTTTGGAAACCGAGGTTTTTACTACTCAAGGGCAGGCAAGTATCAAAACTCCACCATTGGCAGGTGTGGCCTCGGGTGGAGCATTTAACTTTTGTAAACTGATTGCTGGTTCGGAAGGAACTTTGATGTTTATCACCGAAATCAAACTTCACGTAAATCCGCTTCCTCCAAAAGTACAAGGTTTGGTTTGCGTGCATGTTAATTCGGTTGATGAGTCGCTTCGAGCAAACCTTATTGCCTTAAAATATAAGCCTACGGCCGTAGAGTTAATCGACCATTATATATTAGAGTGTACGAAAGAAAACAAAGAGCAAAGTCAAAATCGTTTCTTTGTACAAGGAGACCCTGGAGCGATTTTGGTAGTAGAACTTTCAAACGATGATATTGAAGAAGTAAAGGCTCGTGCTACCGAAATGGAAGCCGAAATGCGTGCCGCTGGCTTGGGCTATCATTTCCCGATTCTTTTTGGCGAAGACACCAAAAAGATTTGGACACTCCGCAAGGCTGGTTTAGGACTACTTTCGAACCTTCCAGGTGATGAAAAAGCTGTTGCTGTTATCGAAGATACGGCAGTTGATGTAAACGATTTGCCCGATTTTATCAGAGAATTTAATGAGATTCTGACTAAAAATGGCATGTCGTCGGTGCATTATGCTCACGCAGGCTCGGGCGAGATTCATCTCCGACCAATCATTAACCTTAAAACTGCCGAAGGACACCGCCAGTTTAGATTGATTGCCGAGGAGATTTCGACTTTAGTAAAAAAATATAAAGGTTCGCTTTCAGGCGAACACGGCGATGGCCGTTTGCGTGGTGAATTTATTCGTCAGCAAATTGGCGAGAAGAACTACGCTTTAATTAAAGGATTGAAAAAGGTTTGGGACGAACAGAATATCTTCAACCCAAATAAGATTGTCGATACGCCTCCGATGGATAAATTCCTTCGCTACGAGGCCGACCACAAAGTGCCAGAATTTAAAACTGTATTCCGATTCAATAATCAGAATATTTTACAACATGCCGAACAGTGCAATGGCTCAGGCGATTGCCGCAAAACCGAATTGAGCGGCGGAACGATGTGTCCGAGTTATATGGCCACTCGCAACGAAAAAGATACCACTCGTGCCAGAGCCAATATTTTGCGTGAAATGCTGACAAACTCCGAAAAACTCGACCGTTTTGATAGCAAAGAGGTTAAAGAAGTAATGGATTTGTGCCTTTTATGTAAAGGCTGTAAATCAGAATGTCCGTCGAATGTTGATGTGGCGAAGCTGAAAATGGAGTTTTTGCAACATTATCATGAGCAAAATGGCTTACCGATGCGTTCGTGGTTGATTGGCAATTATTCAAAAATGAGCAATATCGCATCTTATGTGCCGTGGGCTTATAATTTGGTTTTAGGTAACGCTCCTTTGCGTAAGATTGCCAATCGTGTAATTGGTTTCCACCCTGAGCGAACAATGCCGCTTTTGAGTAATAATACACTCAAGCAGTGGTATAATAAATCAGAGAAATCGGCAGCTAAATCAGCTAAAAAAGTATATTTATTCTGTGATGAATTCACGAATTTCAATGATGTTGAAATTGGTAAAAAAGCACTCGATTTGCTCAATAAACTTGGCTATGAAGTGATTATTCCTAATCACGTTGATTCTGGGCGGGCGTATTTATCGAAAGGAATGTTGAAAGATGCTCAGAAATTGGCCAATCAGAATGTGGCATTGCTGAAAGATGTTGTGACCGAAGAAATGCCAATCATCGGTATCGAACCTTCGGCAATTTTGACTTTCAGAGACGAATATCCCGATTTAGTTGATGAAAATTTGATAGAAGCTGCCAAAAAACTTGCCAAAAACGCCTTGATGATTGATGAGTTCATTGCTCGTGAGATTGACGCTAAACGCATTACGGCTGAAAACTTTACTAGCGAAAAACTTTTGATTAAACTACACGGACATTGCCAACAAAAGTCGGTTGCTTCGCTTACACCAACCAAAAAAATTCTTTCGTTGCCTAGAAACTACGAAGTGCATCTCATTCCATCGGGCTGCTGCGGAATGGCGGGTTCGTTTGGTTACGAAAAAGAACATTATGAACTTTCGATGAAAATCGGCGAACTGGTGCTTTTCCCAACGGTTAGAAAACAACCCGAAGAAGTGATTATTGCGGCTCCAGGGACGAGCTGTCGCCACCAAATTCACGATGGTACTGGCCGAAAAGCCTTACATCCAGTCGAAATTTTATGGCAAGCATTAGTCTAACAGATAAATAAGCTACGCTGAATACTTATTTGGCGGTGTTTTTTGAGAAAAAGACGCCGCCAATTTTGTTTTTTTGTGATAGTAAGTATAAATTTTTCGTGTTTTTGCTAAGTAAATATAGTTTTCTTGCTTGAATATTAGAGTTTTTGTTTAAAATTGTCGAGTCATTTTGCCTCAAAAGGCATTGATAAAGTGAATCTGAGTTATAATGGTACATTCAGTAGGTAGATTGCTGGAACATTATATAAGTGTAAAGTGTTTTAATTCTTACTTACACTTACGTACCACAAAAAAAGTAAAAATGAGTAACCGAAATTTGTTGAGTTTAGAGTTGACAACCCCTGTCGACGACGAACGACCTGTGTATCTATCAGGTAATTTTTGCGAATGGAATCCCGATGTGTCAGATTTTGAAATGAAGCGTGTGAGCAAGGGAAAGTACAAATTTACATTCGCCCCCGAAGTAACACTTCCCGAAAAAATAGAGTATAAATATACACGTGGCGGCTGGGATTTTGTTGAGTTAGATACTTACGGAAATGCCCCGAGTAATCGAGTAATTGAAAGTTTATCGGGACACTACGCTGATTTTGTACCTTATTGGCGACAAGATGGCTCTACGGCATTCATCAAGAAACTCATGCCAAAAGTGCAGGTTGTTTCTGAGAAATTCGAGATTCCGCAACTGGGGAAAACACGGAAAATTTATATTCTTCTCCCGCACGATTATGACCAAAACCTTGATAAACATTATCCTGTATTGTATATGCAAGATGCCCAAAATCTTTTTGGCAAAGGTTCAAGTTATGGTAACTGGGAAATTGACAAACGTCTTTCGCTTCTGGCCAAAAAAGAATTGGGCGATGTGATTATCGTGGCCATCGAACACGGCGAAGAAGAGCGTTTCAATGAATATTCTCCTTACACGGTCGAGAAAAAAGGGAAAGGTTTGGGCATGAAATACGCCAATTTTATTGTCCGTAATCTAAAACCTTACATTGATGCCAATTATCGCACCAAAACCGAGCGACAATTTACTGGAATTGGCGGTAGTTCGATGGGTGGTTTGATTAGTATTTATGCGGGGCTGATGTACCCCGAATCTATCGGTCGTCTGATGGTACTTTCGCCAGCTTTGTGGGTTTCGCCCAAGATTTACTTCGATGCCATTGAGTTTTTCAATCCTTTGGATACCAAAATTTACTTATATGGAGGTGGAAAAGAAAGTGCAGCGATGATTCCGAATGTAAAGAAAATGAAAGAAACCATTGAAAGCCAAGGTTGGGACGCCGAAAAAATTCAAATTAAACTTTCAACCGACCCCAAAGGCGAACACAACGAAAAACGCTGGGGACAAGAATTTCCGAAAGCAATTGAGTGGCTGTTTTTCTAAGAGTTTAATAGAAGGCTCATTCAAGCAACGCTGATTTTGATGGATTTTATAATCTGTGAAAATCAGCGTTCTAATTTTATACTTTTAAATAAGAAATTTCGTAAACATGAAAATCAACATAACAACCCATAATACGGCCGCAAAAACCATTATCTTTCCGTTGGTAGAGAATGAAAAATTGGCCGAAAATCTTTCAAAAATTGCCAAACACGTTGGTCTTAGTGCCGAAATACTACAACAAGATTTTAAGGCAGGAGCAAAAGAAACGTTGGCTTTGTACGGAGCAGTAGAAGGACTCGAAAAAGTATATCTTTTGGGTTTAGGAAAAGCTCCAAAAGCGATTGATTTCGTGAAGGTTTTTCGTTCATTTTTCTATAATTCAAAGAAGAAATTACCTAAAAATGTTGGTTTGAAGTTAAAATTGGCTGGTTTAGAAGCTCATACCGAGCAAATTGTTAACGGAATCTGTTTGGCCGAATATGAAGTAGGAGCTTATAAAACCGATGCAAAGAAAGTAGCTGAGTTTTTTACAGAAGATGCAGTTTTAGAAATTCAAGTAGCTGAAAATCACTTAGGAAGTGCCGGAAAATCAGCTGAAATCGGGCAAGCAACTGCCGAAACACAGGCCCGAATCATGGCTTTGGTTGATGCACCTGCCAATTATAAATATCCACAAAAACTCGCTGAATTTGCCATCGAATCTGGCAAACAATATGGTTTTGATGTAAAGGTTTATGATGAAAAGCAATGCCTCGAACTTGGTCTGCACGCACTTTTGGCTGTTGGTCGAGGAAGTACCGAAAACCCTGCTCGATTTATTGTGATGGAATACCTTTCCCCCTCGGCTACGCTCGGGGAACGTTCTTCAGATTCACCGCTCCCTGAGCGAAGTCGAAGGGTAGGCTTAGTAGGCAAAGGTGTAACTTTCGATACTGGCGGAATTTCAATCAAAGGTTCGGCAAGTATGAGTTATATGAAGTCGGATATGGGTGGGGCAGGAGCTGTTTTAGGAGCAATGGAATTGGCAGCAAAGCTACAACTTCCAGTGCATTTGATTGGTGTAATTCCTTCGACCGAAAACTGTGTCGATGGAAATGCCTTGAAACCAAGTGAGGTAATTTCAAGCTATTCGGGCAAAACCATTGAAGTAATTGATACAGATGCCGAAGGAAGATTGATTTTAGCTGATGGACTTTCTTACATCAAGAAAAATTTTGAGCCAGATGTAATCATAGATTTAGCAACACTTACGGGTAATTGTATTGCTGCTTTGGGTTATGCTGCCGCAGGATTGCTCTCGAATAATGATGAATTGGCCAATGAATTACTCGAAATCGGACAAGACACTGGCGAAAAACTGTGGCGTTTGCCACTCTGGGACGACTACAAAGATATGATGAATTCTGATGTGGCCGACATCAAAAATCTTTCGTCAGCACCAGTTGCGGGGGCAATTACTGCCGCCAAATTTTTAGAATTTTTTATTGATGGACATACCAATTGGGCTCACCTCGATATTGCTGGCTTGGCCTTTGGCGATTCAGAATTTGCCAAAATGAAATCGGCAACTGCTTATGGCGTGAATTTATTGACTACGTGGATGAGAGGAATTAATTGACAATTGAAAATGGAGAATTGATAATGTTTTATTCTTTTTTAATTCTCCATTTTCAATTATTCATTATCCATTAACTAAGTACTTCTCGCAAAACCTGCAATGACTTTATTTCGCCAAACTCTTCAAAATGAATTTGGTAGAAGACAATAATAACTTCGAGTAAATGATTTCTTACGCCTCTGCTCATGAGTAGGGGCGTTTGATAATCGGCCAAAATTAGCTGATTCATGAGTTTTTGATAGTCGGCATCAAACGGAATCATAGCATTAAATTCCTTGAATTGTGATACGATTTCGCTCGAATCTTGTGGCGAAAAACCCAAGAAAAAAGCATATTTAAGCAGAAAAATCAGATGAAAGTTTTCGTAATGCTCGTCGGTTTCATCCAAAAAAATGAGCGAATGATAAAGAAAATCGAATAAAAGCTCATTTTCGGTGTGCTCTTTCAGCGTTTTATTCAGAATTTCATCCAAAAACATTCCGATGCTTGATTTATGGATTTCGTAAGGAAGGGTGCGAAATGGAAAACTTGATTTTATCTCCGAAATTCGGTGAAGGTCTTTCTTTTCATCGTGATAAACCACCATGTCGAGCAACGAAAGTGGTTGAAAAAGTGCGATTCTGTTTTTGCCTTTGCTGCTTCTTACACCATTTTCAATAAAAGATTGAATACCGAATTTTTCGGTATAAATTTTTACAATAATTGATGTTTCTCGATAACGAATATAGCTAATAACTATTCCACGAGTTTTATGAAGCATGGTAAAGTAAAAAGAGAAAAAGGATAATCCAGAGAATATCTATAAAGTGCCAATAAATACTTATTAGCTTTATTTTCAATTGGTTAGGTGGATTTACACTATAAACGAAGGAATCGACATATTGCATTCGCTGGAAAGCATCTTTATTGGCCGATGCCAATGCAATTAGTCCCCCAAGTGTATGCAAAATGTGCAGTCCCGAAAGCACATAAATAAACATTCCGCCTGTATTATTGGCCATCGTAATACCTGCCGAAAGCATTTTTTGCCACCCAAGTCCCTGTAAAATAATAAACAAAACTCCCGCCAGCAATGTCACACTAATATTGAGGCGATAACTCCGAAAACGCTCTTCTTTAAAGGCTTTGTTTGCCCCTTGAAGAGTCAGACTACTGCCAATAATCACAAATGTACTCACCCAAAATACGCCAGGGATTTTCAGCGGAATATCCTGATTACGTGCCTCTTTGGTAATAAAAACCAAAAGTAAAAAGAAAAACAACAAGCCACTGCCAATAATAGCTAAATATAGCATGAAAGCAAATGGTTCACGGCGTTTTGTAAGTTGATTCATGCTTTCTTGTTCTTGAAGAAGTTTAAGCTTTAAAGAATCCTTGCCACATTGCGAAGTTTGGGAAACGGTCTTTTAGGTCAATTGTATTATCAAAAACCCCATAGACAGTTGAGCCCGAACCCGTCATGGAAGCATACACTGCTCCTGCCTGATAGAGTGTTTCTTTCACCTCGGCAATGGTCGGATACTTTAATAACAACTTTTCTTCAAAATCGTTTTTAACTATTTCTTTCCAAGTCGAAATTGGTTGTGAAAGTGCCGTTTTTAGAGCTATTTGGGCCCTTTTTGGCGATACGCCCGAATACGCTTCGGCCGTAGAAATATGAATATCGGGGTTTACTAAAACCACAAACTTTCCTTTTAAATCGAGTGCAAAATCTTCAAATTCATCGCCTTTATTAAAACAAAAAACGGGTCGATTTTCGATGAAAAATGCACAATCCGAACCCAGTTTTCGGGCAAAATCTTTCAATGCATCATTGCTGAGGTTTAGTTCATAGACTTCGTTGAGCATTTTTAAGGTAAAAGCTCCATCGGCTGAGCCACCGCCCAAGCCAGCACCCATCGGAATAACTTTGTGCAAATGAATCATTGGCGGAACGCTGATGAGGTCTTGCAATAAATTCCATGCTTTTAGGCATAGATTCGAACTTTCATTGCCAGGAATGGCCAAACCCGAACTCTGAAAAACTGCGTTTGTGGCATCGGGATTTTGGTTGGGAATAATTTCGAGGGCATCGCACCACTCGACAGGATAAAACACCGATTCGATGTTATGAAAACCATCTGAACGTTTTTCGGTAATATTTAAGCCAATATTGATTTTGGCGTTTGGAAATGTAAGCATTGAGTCTGATTTCAAAATTCAAATTTAGTCAACCGCTTAGTAAATAAATAGTAAAACAATTTTAAGTTTTTTATAAAACTCATATCTTACTTTAAAATTAACCCTTTAACAGTCAAAAAATATGAAAACAATGAGACTTTTGGTATCGCTGTTTGCGATTAGTATGTTTTTAAGTAGCTGTGGAAAGAAAAAAGAGGAGCAAACTGAGCAAGAAAAAGCTATGGAATTGGTCGATAAGATTACGAAAGAAGCCGAAAATATGTCGAACGAAGAACCAAAAGAAGTGGTCGATGCGAAACTTTTGAAAGAATTACTGCCCGAAGAAGCCGCAGGATTAGCTCGCAAAAGTGCCGAAAGTGAAAAAGTAGGGGCAATGGGCTTTATGGTATCGAAGGCGGAGGCAAGATATAAAAATGATGATAGCTCAATAGAAGTGAATATCATTGACGTAGCAGGAACAGGGGCTTTAATGGGAATGGCTGCGTGGTCGATGGTGGATATGGATAAAGAAACCGAAAACGGGTATGAGAAAACTACGACTTACAAAGGAAATAAGGCTTACGAGAAATACAACTCAAAAAACAAAGATGGCGAAATGGCCGTGATTATAGGAAAGCGTTTTGTGGTGACGGTCAGAGGCAATAACGTTGAAATGGATAAAGTGAAAGATACTCTTGATGATATTGATTTAGGCAAATTAGAAGACTTGAAGTAATAAAAAAGGGAAGCGTCGCTTCCCTTTTTTATTACCTTAAAAATTATCACTCCATTGATAAGCCTCAATGAGTTTCATTTCGCCTTCTTTGCCTTTCGCAAAATTGCCGTGTTCCATACCCATGATAAACTCTTGGTTGTTGGCTTTTGCTTTATCGTAAATGTGCTTGAAAAGGCTCTTGTAGTTGATTTCTCCCGTTGTTGGCTCTTTGCGGCCTGGTTCATCGCCAATTTGGAAATACGCAATTTCTTCCCAAGCCCAATCCATGTGTTGAGTCATGCGGCCTTCGTTTCGCTGCATGTGCCACATATCAAACAAAATCTTGCATGACGGACTATTTACTGCCTTACAAATCATATAACTTTGGTCAGAATGACGCAAAAAGAGGTCAGGGTTGTCGCTCAATGGCTCAAGCACCATCGTGAGGTTGTGCGGCTCAAAAATATCGCAAGCACGACGCAATGCATCAATCACATTAGCAGTTTGGATACCTAATGGAAGATTTCGCTCGAAATATCCTGGTACGACCGTCATGTATTTTGCATTGCAACGCTTAGCCGTTTCTACTGACTCTCGACAGGTTTTCAAGAAGTTTTCGAGAAACTCTTTCTTGCCAGTTGCTAAAGACACCTTCCAGTTATCGCCACCATCAACTACAAAAACGCCCATTTTCATGCCGAGTTTTGCGAGTGTTTCGCCGATTTTTGTTTGTGTTTCAACTGGACGTTTCAGCATTCCGTTATCTTCGAGAGCCATGAAACCGTTATCGGCCATGAATTTTAGTTGGTCGAAAAGGTCTTTACCGGCCGAATTTTCAAACATTCCGAAATGCGGAGCATATAAAAGTTTGTATTTGTAGGGAGCAGGATTGGGCGATGCCTCAAAAACAGGATTTGCTAAAGCTGCGGTTGTTGTGCCAAGTGTGGTTGCACCTGCGGCTAAGACACTTTTTGAAAGAAAGTTTCTGCGATTCATTAGTTTTATAGAATTGAAGGTTGATTTTTAAAAGAGCGAATAAATATCTTTCAAATATATCATAAAAAAAGCGTTTGGTCTAAACCAAACGCTAATAGTTTTCTCAATACAAAAAGTCCAAATTTTCGGTTTTTACATCTTCGGGTTCGAGTTCTAAGAATTCCTCCCAGAATGAGTTTTCGGGCAATGCCGCTTTACAAATAATGGGTTCTTTTTTTACTGGATGCACAAAATAGAGGCGTCGAGCGTGAAGATTGATATTGCCTTCGAGATTTGGACGAGGGTATCCATACTTCACATCTCCTCGAATCGGACAACCCATTTTGGCTAACTGCACACGGATTTGGTGTGGACGACCCGTAATTGGATTTACTTCGAGCAAATGATAGTGATTGATTTCGCCTAAATAACGGTACGTAAGTTCAGCTTTTTGCGAACCTGGTACTTCTTCATCAAAAGCCTTAACAATATTTTTGTTTTCATCTTTAACCAACCAGTTGGTTAGCTTGGCAGTTTTCTTTTCAGGTTTTTTGCCAACAACCGCCCAATAGGTTTTTTGGATGTCACGCTTTCTGAAAAGCTCGTTCATACGTTCGAGGGCCTTTGAGGTGCGTGCAAAAACCACCAAACCACTCACAGGGCGGTCAAGCCGATGTACTGTTCCGAGGAAAACATCACCAGGTTTATTGTACTTATCTTTGATATAATGCTTTACGTAGTCCGAAAGTGTTTTATCGCCAGTGCTATCGCCCTGCACCAAAATGCCTTGGGCTTTATTGACAATAATAATATGATTGTCTTCGTAAAC
This sequence comes from Emticicia aquatilis, assembly GCF_014644295.1. Classification (GTDB taxonomy): domain Bacteria; phylum Bacteroidota; class Bacteroidia; order Cytophagales; family Spirosomataceae; genus Emticicia; species Emticicia aquatilis. Next base: position 156,409 of record NZ_BMKK01000012.1, on the reverse strand, counting down.
TACTTGAAATGGTTGCTTTGCCATTTTACTTATAAATTAAGACGGGGTCGCCCGTGCGATTAAGAATTAAGAATTCTAATTCTTTTAAAAAAAACTAATAGATTTTTTATTAGAAATCTCAAAAACTATTGTCAGTGGACTGTCGTCCATCGACTGTTAAACAAACTCCAAAGCCAGACGTCTGGTTTCTTTGTCGGTTTCAATATAATCTTCGAGCGTTGGTGTACGTACGAAGCTCACTTTTTTCATGCAATCTTCAATCAAATCCGACATTTCCAAGAAACCGATTTCATCACGCAAGAAAGATGCAACGGCAATTTCGTTGGCGGCATTCACGATACACGCCATATTTCCGCCAGTTTGGAGTGCCTCAAATGCAAATCCTAAGTTTCGGAAAGTCTGATAATCAGGCTTTTCAAAAGTCAGCGAAGGAAATTGAGCAAAATCCATTCTCGGGAAATTCGATTTCAGACGATTCGGATAACCAATGGCAAACTGAATTGGCACACGCATATCGGGCAGACCCATTTGGGCTTTCATACTGCCATCTTCAAATTGCACCATCGAGTGAATAATGCTTTGCGGATGCACCACCACTTCGATTTGGTCGGGCGTGAGTCCAAAAAGCCATTTTGCTTCAATCACTTCCAAGCCTTTATTCATCAACGAAGCCGAATCAATCGTAATTTTTGCCCCCATGCTCCAATTTGGGTGCTTCAGAGCTTGTGCTTTCGTAACGGTTTTCAAAAACTCACGGTCTTTTCCTCTGAATGGCCCCCCAGAAGCTGTTAGAATAATCTTTTCGATTGGATTATGGAATTCACCAACCAAACACTGAAATATCGCCGAATGCTCCGAATCAACTGGCAAAATATCAACTTTATGTTTTTGGGCTAATTCGGTTACCAGTTCGCCAGCCACAACTAAAGTTTCTTTATTAGCCAACGCAATATGCTTGCCCGCCTTGATTGCCGCTACAGTTGGAATTAAACCTGCATAACCAACCAAAGCTGTCAGAACTATATTTACGGAGTCCATCGTCACGACCGAGGCCAGTGATTTATCTCCAGTGTAAACTTTAATATCGAGTGGGTCGAGAGCCGCAAAAACTTTATCGTAAAGGTCTTCGTTTGAAATCACAACTACATTCGGACGAAACTTAGCTGCTTGTTCAATTAACAAGTCGGCGTTATTTTGTGCGGTAAGCACTTCTACTTCAAAAATATCAGGATTGGCTTCTACTACCTCCAGAGCTTGTGTTCCTATCGAACCCGTTGAACCAAGAATGGCAAGATGACGTTTTTGCATGAAAAAGGATGAAATAAATAAATCTACTGAAATTTTTTACAAAGTTCGGAAAATTTAATGATAAAGTTTTTATTTTAACGTTTCTATTCAAGAGTGAATGGTGAATGATGAATGGTGAATGGTGAGTTTTGTTTCATAAATAGTTCATTATCAATTATTTAATTTATTATTAGTTGAAAAAATCAGTAGCTAAAAGTATATTATTAAAATCTTTTTTGTCCCCCTTTAGGGGTTAGGGGTGTTATGCAAACGGCTGAAGACCAATTCCAATTTTTTGAAGGTGTACTTTTTGAGAGCTTCGGGCGTGACTTTCAAGTAACCGAGTATCGACTATTGCAAGGCGGCAGTATCAACGTGACCGTACAGGTAGTTACCAACGAAGGCAAATACTTTGTGAAATATAATACTCGAAATCACGAAGGAATGTTTGAAACCGAAGCTCGTGGTCTTGATTTGTTGCGGGAAGCCAACGTGATTCGTGTGCCTGAGGTTATCAACTGGGGCCGACGTGACGGACAAGATTATTTGGTGCTGGAAAACATAGAATATACCAAGCCTAATTTTGATTATTGGGAAATGTTGGGCGAAAAAATAGCTGCTCTACACCGAAATACTGATGAAAAGTTTGGCCTAAACTTCGATAATTACATAGGTTCGCTTCGCCAAAGCAATGAACAAAAAGAAGATTGGTTGAGTTTTTTTATCGAAAAACGCTTGAATCTTCAAGCTGGTTTGGCTTATTATAACGAATTGATTAGTAGGGATTTATACGAAAAATTTCAGCAATTTTATAAAGTATTGCCTGAATTGCTGCCAAACGAACCTGCTTCGCTCCTGCACGGAGATTTGTGGACGGGAAATGTAATAACGAATGAAAATGGCGAGCCAACGCTCATCGACCCCGCAGTTTATTACGGAAATCGTGAAATGGAAATTGCCTTCACTACGCTTTTTGGGGGCTTCGATAAGCGTTTTTATGATACTTATAATGAGGCATATCCACTACAACCTCGCTTCGATATGCGAGTGCCGATTTATAATATTTATCCGCTATTGGTTCATGTAAATTTATTCGGAACGAGTTATCTACCACCCATAATTCGGACTTTGAATAAGTATTTATAAGTATGCTACTTACTCTTTTTTTCGATGTAGTTAGGGTTTGGGGTTGGTATTTGTGCATTGTTGGCTTTTCGCCATTTATCGAGTAGTTTCTTTAGCTCTTTTGCTTTTTGAGGATTGATTAATGCCAAATTATTGCTTTCAGAAATGTCGTCTTTTAAATTATAAAGCTCAAGAGAGTTGTTCTCAAAAAACTCAATTAATTTCCAATCTCCCAAGCGTACGGCACTGTATGGAGCATCGCCTTCGTGATAATGCGGATAATGCCAAAATAAAGGCCTTTCATACTTTTTATTAGTCAAAATAACTGGTTTTAGTGATTTGCCGTCAAGTTTTTCGCTGGGTTTGATTGCTGCTAAATCTAAGATAGTCGATGTTAGGTCCATCGTGATTGTAGGCTCATCAATCACTTTGCCACCCTCAATTTTATTTTTCCAATAAACAATTAAAGGTGTTCGAGTGCCTCCTTCATAGCACCAACCCTTTCCTTTTCTGAATGGTAAACTACTGGCAGATTGCATCAAAGTGCCATTATCGGAAGCAAAAATAATGACAGTGTTTTCTAATAAATTCTTTTTTTCTAAGGCACTCATTACACGTCCAATTCCCTCATCTAAACTTTCAATCATTGCGGCATAAGCTGGATTTTTTTGTTTATCAAGATAAACAAGTAGTTTTTTGTACTTTTCAATCTTTTCGGCTTTTGCTTGAACTGGGCTATGCACTGCATAATGTGCCAAATTCAAGAAAAACGGCACATTCTCATTATGATTTTCAATGAGTTTGATAGCTTCATTTGTTAGTCTATCTGTTAGGTATTCACCTTTTACACCTTCTGTCAAGAGTGGCATTTGATAGGGAGCAAAAAAGCCTTTTTTTGGGTGTCCCCAATTCGAACCACCAATATTTATATCAAAACCTTGATTCAAAGGATAAAACTCTTCTCCTTCGCCCAAATGCCATTTTCCTACGTGCCAATTGACATATCCGTTTTCTTTGAGGTACTCGGCAACTGTTTTTTCTGATTGTGGAAGAAACTTCTGCCAGTCTGGAATCAGAAGTTTTGGATTAGTTTTTTCATGACCTGCAATCCAGTCGGTAATATGAAGTTTTGCTGGATATTTACCTGTCATCAGAGCCGCTCTTGAAGGCGAACAAACCGTACAGGCAGAATAAGCATTCGTGAATTTTACCCCTTTTTGAGCCAATTGGTCAATATTAGGTGTTTGATTGAACGTATTTCCATAACAAGCCAAGTCGGCTGAGCCCATATCGTCAATAAAAAAAACAATAAAATTAGGTTGACGAATTTCGTTTTTTTTAATGAAAGATAGTAAAAGAATAAGCAAAGAAAAGACACAAATAAGGCGAATTTTCATAGTTAAGAATAGATTTAGGGAGTTTAATTCCTAAATATACAAGCCTTTTTGTAGATGCCAAGATGGTAGAGTAAGATTCTGTTGATTATATTATTTATATCTTAAACCACCATCAGATTACAGCCCCGAATATCCGAATTATCAAAACGCCCAATAATACTAAATGATTGATTTTCAGTGTTATAAGCCCCTAAATCTTGGGTTTCTATAAAACAACAAGAGTCAATATTTGCCAAGTCAACTACGTTGATACCGCCCCGAATGAGTGTTCGTTCGTGCTGATTGGTGTAGTTTACGGTCGAAATGATTTTAAATGGGTCGTTGATTTCTCGTAATAAAATTTTCATGGTCTGAGGCAATTCAAAAATGCCATCACCTTTCGAGTATCCTTGCGAGAGGAGTTCGGTCATTCCGTATTCCGAGTGAATTTTCTCAATTCCAAAAGCTGAGGTCAGAATCTCATGTACTTCTTCACGCATAAGCTCCTTGCGTCGGCCTTTCATTCCACCCGTTTCCATCACAATCAATCTATCTTTCAGTTTTTCCATAAAAGATAAATCTTCGCCCGATTCGGCCAAATCGAGTAAAGCAAAAGTCACCCCAATCAACAAAACCTTTCGCTTTGAATTTTGGTTAGATAGCTGTCGGAGTTGTTGAATGAGTTCAGAAGTATTTTTCAGATAAAAACCTGATTCTCTCGAATAAGTACGATAAATAAAACTCTGCACCATATACACCAAAGACGAATTATTTCGTTCAAGGTAAGAGGGAAGCAAAGCCAAAATATGGAAGTCGCTTAAGGGGCCATAGAACTGCTCGAAGATTCGCTGACTAACATATTCGTAGAAAGGCAAATCGCTCACTAAGTGTTTGCTTGTGGTGTCGCCAGTTGTGCCGCTACTTTCAAAAATCACCTGAGTAGGAGCGGCATCAGATACAATTTTATGGTGTTTGAAAAACTGAATCGGTAAGAACGGTATTTTCTCCAGACGACTAACTTGCGTAGGATTTACATTCAGAAAACTCAAGTATTCTTTGTAAGTGTAATTGGTGGTAGCTTGAAAGCGAAAGATTTCTAAAGCTAATTCTTCAAAATCATGAGGTCTTATAGAGGTGTCGCCCAATTGTAAAACCGCCGATTTTAGTTCGTCACGAATACTCATTGAAAATTTTATAATTTTTACTAAATTAGCAGAAAATAGTCGACAGACCTCGGTTGATAGTCCATAAAAACTAATTGTGGACTTTTGTCTATTGACCGTGGACTAATCAAAATTACATAATTACGATGAAAAAGGTTTCAGGATTTCTCATATTGATTGCAATAGGCTCATTAATAGGTTGTTATAAAGAAACAACATTTGATGTAAAACCCAACATTGAGTTTAAAACTTTGAAAAAAGAAATCAGAATCGACCAATTTGCCGGTTCAAAGAAAGATTCTGTTATCCTGACCATTAAGTTTCAGGATGGTGACGGAGATTTAGGCTTAAACGAAAAAGAAAAAGCCGCTGCTGAGGTAAAAAATGATTACAACTATATTATCAGAATATTCCGTAAAAAGAAAGGTGTTTTTACGGAATTTATACCTTCTGTGCCTTATTCAGGTTATTTTCCTCGTCTCAAAACCGATGGAAAAGTTGGTCCAATCGAAGGTACGATTGACTATTCGATAGATTTCCCTCAGCCTTTTACGCCCGTAAAAGATTCGTTGAAGTTTCAAGTAACTATCAAAGACCGAGCAGGAAACATTAGTAATACCGCCGAGTCAAGTGTGATTGTATTAAATGAGTTTTAAAGCTACTTTTTTACAATCGGTAAAATGATTCTACTTTGAAACTTTGCATCATGATGAATATTGATGTGGGCAATCTTTGAGTCTTTTGCCGTTTCTGCACTCACATTTCCACCACTATTATAGTTTTTCTGATTTTCAGGCAGGTTATTGGTTTCGATGATAAGTCGTAAGCGACTCGATTTTGCTATCTTTTTTGAAAAAAAGCGAAAATCGTCAAACACACATTCATAGACCTTGCCTGCTTGCATCAACGTTTCTTGTTCGAGAGATTCACGGTATCGAAGCCTTAATTGGTCAGAAGTCAGGTATATCGCTTCTCCTTTAGTGGTAAGTTCATATAACGAAATCATCAAATCGGTGTCTGGAACATCGGCTGAAATGTATAGTTTTACTTCAACACCTCCCGATATTTCAGTCGAATCTTCAAAAGGTGCAGAATGATAAATTACGGCTTCATTCCCTAATCTATAGGCCGTAAATTGGTCTTTCATATAATTTGGTTCATCATTTTTCCAGCTTTCTAAACCTTTGCTTATATCAAGTGGATTATAAACAATTTTATCCATTGAAGATTTATTGGCAATATTTTCTGAAAGCTTAGCACCCGATAAAACATCATTTGCGTTACCGTCCGAATCTAAGAAAAGGCTTTTTTGATGGGTTGCTATTTTTTCAAGACTTTCTACATACTTCCATTTTTCATCTCCCATCACATAATAAGCTACTTTGTCTTTTAAGAAACTTGGTTTTGGGCCATTTTTCATAGTATATTCATACCATTCTTTGTGTAGCTTATTCATATCCAACATGCTTTCTTTACCAAACTTTAGCCCTCCAAATGCTTCTTTCGGAGTACGAGTACCAGGGTGGTCATAAGGCCCAATGATTAAGAAATGCTTATTTTTTGCTTCGGTTGAAGCATATTTCATAAAGTTTTCATAAAATGTTAATGCACCCTGTTGGTCTGCATCATAATGTCCTGTGATGGTTAATATCGGAATATTCATTTTCTGATAATCCTCTATTTTAGGATTCATACTTTTCCAGTAATCATCATAGGTTGGATGAGCGAGCCAAGTCTGAAATACAGTGGTTTCATTGCCTACAATTTTATCCAGCTGCTCGAATGGTAAGTGTTTTTGGTACATATCAGCGTACTTATTCGACCAAAAACTATCATCTCCAAAAATAGTGTTGTTTCCTGTTTTTCCACTGGTATAAGTTAGCCATGCAATCATGTACGACATGAAAATGTTATTCGGGTTTGGATAGTCAATTCCTGGAAATACAGACGCCCCAGGTACTATGGTGGAGAGATGCGGAGGAAATTCTTTTGCAGTAGCCCATTGATTATAGCCTGAGTATGACCCGCCCCACATCGCAACTTTCTCGTTGCAATACGGTTGCTTGGCAAAGTATTCTACTAAATCATATCCGTCTTTTGCTTCTTGAATAAAAGGATTAAAGTTGCCCTCTGAGTTGCCCCTCCCCCTGCAATCAACAATGGCATAGACAAAACCATTTTCAGCAAAATACTTGCCCCTTGCATGGTAGCCGTCACTTATGTAAGGAGTTAAACAAATGATAACAGGTTGTTTTTCTTTCAAATCTTTTGGTAAATAAAGCGTTGCATTTAGCTTTACTCCATCACGCATAGGTATTTTTTCGCCCCATTTGAGGTCATACTTTATAAAGTTTTGTGAAAAAACTAACTGTGTACTTATTTGTATAATCACAAATAGCATCAATGATTTGATAACGACTCTCATCGAATTAATAGGTTTTTAAAGAGTTTTGCAAAAGTTAGAATACAAGTTGTTAATTATTAGTGCTTTATGATGCGTTTGGCGTGTTGAGTAAAACGGCCCCTGTTCCATTTACTTTCGGATAAACTGGCTTTCCTTTGTCAAGGTAAACCCCCGTTGCAGGGTCGTTTGAAATCAGAATCGAGCCATCCATATCTACATAATCAAGCAAAGGTGCAAGTTGCCCAATTGCCGAAATACCAATGCTTGTTTCGGTCATGCAGCCACACATTACTTGTAAGCCAAGACTGCGGGCTTCGGCAATCATGCGTAAGGCTGGCGTGATTCCGCCGCACTTTGCCAATTTTACATTCACACCGTCAAATTTTCCAACGCATTTTTTTACATCTGCTTCTACTATACAACTTTCGTCGGCGATGAGAGGCAATACCGAACCTGCCATTACTTCCAGCATTGGCTCGTAATCGTCTTTTTGCATGGGTTGTTCGATAAACTCAACGCCCAATTCGGCAAAAGCCTTTGAGTTTTCAATCGTTTCTTCTACTCCCCAAGCACAGTTGGCATCAACTCTAAAAAGTGCATCAGTGTGTTTGCGGAGTTCACGGACAATCTCTACATCGTGGTCGGTACCAAGCTTGATTTTGTATATCGGGAAATCAAATTCTTGCATTTTTTCAACCATTTTCTCAATGGTATCAATGCCAATCGTATAGTTGGAATAGGGTGCTTTCTTGGTGTCGAGTCCCCAAATTTCGTAAAGAGGTTTGCCTTGTTTTTTGCCCCATAAATCCCACGCAGCCATGTCTAACGCACAATGAGCAAACGAATCATCTTTCAAATACGGATACATAAATGCCCAAAAATCTTCGGGACTTTGCAAATCGTAATTTTCGATAATGCTCTGATATTCAGCGAGTTTGTCTCTCATGCCTTCGGCAGTAACACCATAATAAGGAATCGGAGTCGCTTCTCCGTAACCACTGAGGTCGCCATCTTGAAGTTCTACGATGAAGGCATCAATATCGTCTCGCGAGCCATGTGCAATCGTAAATGTGTGCCGCATTTGCAGCGTAAGGATATGGAATTTTAGTTTCATTTTGATGAAGGTCGTTTGTTTATGCCGAGTAATAAAGTTTCCCCTCCTTTCAAAGGAGGGGAAATCTTGTTCTCGCATTTTTTACTTTTCTATTTATCTCTCATTATTCTCAAAGACAAAATCCTACATATTCACCAACTCATTCCCACGTAGCACAGGCACCACATCATACAAATCACGTTGTAAGCAATAGCTAATATCTTTGTTGATGCCCAAGCGTTGCAAACGACGAATGTGCGATGAATTTGCTAAATAACCCAACATATCATCTTTGGCTTGTTGATATAGTCTCATAGACATAATTGCACTATCTTCAGCCACAAAATATTCGTTTTGCACCGCATCTACCAAAGCACCTGCAAAGAGTGTATCTTCCAAATTCGTGCGACCTTTCCAACCAGCACAAAGCACCAATACATCGTAGGGTTGAGTTTTTAGGTATTCAACAATCGCATTTAGATTTAAGAATGCACCCACCAAAACTTTTACGGCCGAACTTTTAGCTTTTGAAATTGAGTAAGTACCGTTAGTAGTCGTCATTGCTATTTTTTCGCCGATGAGTTTTTCATCCATATAGCTAAACGGCGAGTTATCAAGTTCAAATCCATCAACTTTTTGAGCATTACGTTCGGCCGCTGCAATAAAACCTTTGGCTTGTAGAGCTTGGCATTCTTCTACGGTTTCGACAGGAATGATGGCTTTTACACCATAGGCAAAGCCCGTAACCATACAAGATGTAGCTCTGAAAATATCGGTGACAATCACAATCGTGTTGTCAATATTATGAAGGTGTAGTAAATCGGGAGTTAGGCAAACATCAATATTTTTCATCTTTAAAATAGCAAAAACCGCTTCGGTTTTGAATAAGTTAATTTTCGGCAAAGATGCCAAAAAAAGCTCTTAAAATTGACAACTTTTGCAAAGTTGTCAATTTTTTATCCAAAAGCTTGCTCTTAGGCTGCCAAATTCTAAAAATAATCCTACATTTTTAATCTTTTTTTAAGCAAAATATCGGAATTGTGAAAATCGTATCGTAATTTTGCACCCGAAAAAGCAAGAGTACAGCACACGTTTTTTCAAAATTACATTCAAAACTCATCAAAAAAATTATATGGCATCAGTTAGACCAGACGAAGTTTCGGCAATCCTGCGTGAGCAATTGGCAGGTGCAAGAACCGAAGCCGAACTCGAAGAAGTTGGTACAGTGCTACAAATCGGCGACGGTGTAGCACGTATATACGGTTTATCAAAAGTTCAAGCCGGTGAATTGCTGGCATTTGAAAACGGCTTAAAAGCCTTAGCACTTAACCTCGAAGAAGACAACGTAGGTGCGGTATTATTAGGCGACTCGACGGGTATCAAAGAAGGAGCAACAGTAAAACGTACGGGAGAAATCGCCTCTGTAAAAGTAGGTGAAGGTATCGTAGGTCGTGTTGTAAATACTTTGGCAGAACCTATCGACGGTAATGGCCCAATTGAAGGTGAAACTTTTGAAATGCCTTTGGAGCGTAAAGCACCGGGTGTTATCTATCGTCAGCCTGTAACTGAGCCTTTGCAAACAGGTATCAAATCAATTGACGCCATGATTCCAATCGGTCGTGGACAACGTGAGTTGGTTATCGGTGACCGTCAAACTGGTAAAACAGCGGTTTGTATTGATGCCATCATCAACCAAAAAGAGTTTTACGACAAAGGCGAGCCTGTATATTGTATCTATGTAGCTTGTGGACAAAAAGCTTCTACTGTAAAAGCTGTTGAGCAAACACTTCGCAAGTATGGTGCAATGGATTACACAGTTATCGTAAATGCGGGTGCTTCTGACCCGTCTCCGATGCAATTCTTTGCTCCGTTTACGGGTGCAGCCATCGGTGAGTATTTCCGTGATACTGGTCGTCCTGCATTGGTTATCTACGATGACTTATCGAAACAAGCAGTTGCTTACCGTGAGGTATCATTGTTGCTTCGTCGTCCGCCAGGTCGTGAGGCTTACCCAGGTGACGTATTCTACTTACATAGTCGTTTGTTGGAGCGTGCTGCGAAAATCAGTTCTGATGATTCGATTGCAAGCAACATGAACGACTTACCACCTTCATTGAAAGGTAAAGTAAAAGGTGGTGGTTCATTAACAGCCCTTCCGATTATCGAAACTCAAGCGGGTGACGTTTCTGCATATATCCCGACTAACGTAATCTCAATTACTGACGGTCAAATCTTCTTGGAGTCTAACTTGTTCAACGCAGGTATTCGTCCAGCGATTAACGTAGGTATCTCGGTATCACGTGTGGGTGGTAATGCTCAAATCAAGTCAATGAAGAAAGTAGCAGGTACATTGAAACTTGACCAAGCACAATTCCGTGAATTGGAAGCGTTTGCGAAGTTCGGTTCTGACCTTGATGCTTCTACAAAATTGACTATCGACCGTGGTCGTAAAAACCAAGAGATTTTGAAGCAAGCTCAATTCTCTCCAACTCCAGTTGGTGAGCAAGTTGCAATCATCTATGCTTCAATCAATGGTGTAATGGATAAAGTTGATGTAAGCAAAGTAAAAGCGTTTGAAAACGAATTTATTTTATTATTGAAAGCTCAAAATCCAGAAGTTATCACGAAGCTTGCGGCTGGTAAATTAGATGATGACATCACGGCTATCATCAAGAAAGTTGGTAAAGAATTAGCAGAGAAATACGCTTAATACAATTAAGAATGTAGAATTGAGAATTGAGAATTGAGAATAAGGAAATATTCTACCTTCATTTTTAATTCTCAATTTTTAATTCTTAATTAATTAAAAAGATGGCTTCATTAAAAGAAGTAAGAAATAGAATTGTTTCGGTAAACTCTACAACACAGATTACCAAAGCAATGAAAATGGTATCGGCGGCGAAACTTCGTCGTGCTCAAGATGCCATTACTCAGATGCGTCCGTATGCTACTAAGTTGAATGAATTGATTTCGACGGTTTCGGCTAATACGGAGGTTGGAGCAACAAGTCCGTACACTAAGGTACGCCCAGTTGAGAATGTATTAATCATTGTTGTGACTTCGGATAGAGGTCTTTGTGGTGCTTTCAACTCAAACGTTGTGAAAGCTACATTGGCTCTTATTCAAGAAAAATATGCTTCTCAGGCTGCTAAAGGAAAAGTAGAAATCATGCCTTTAGGTAAAAAAGGTGGAGAGTCTCTACAAAAACGTGGCTTTAAAGTAAATGCTGAATACATGGATATTTTCCAACGCTTGAATTTCGCAACTGCTCGTCAGGCTGCCGAACAAGTAATGGAAGCATTTACAGAAGGTAAATACGATGTAGTTGAGATTATTTTCAACGAATTCAAAAATGCTGCTACACAGATTATTCGTGCAGAGCAAATGTTGCCTTTGGTTGAAAAGAAAAATGATAATTCAAATGCTGGTAAAACAGATTATATCTTTGAACCATCGGAAGAAGAAATTGTATTAGAATTGATGCCAAAAGCTATCAAAATGCAAGTATTTAAGGCAGTTCTTGACTCGAATGCGTCGGAACACGGAGCCAGAATGACTGCAATGGACAAAGCAACTGACAACGCTAACGAATTACTACGTACTTTGAAAATTGAGTACAACCGTAGTCGTCAGGCAGCCATTACTAACGAAATCTTGGAGATTGTTGGTGGTGCAGAAGCTTTGAAAGCACAGTAAGATTATTAGTTTCTTATATACAAAGGCGGCGATATATCGAAAGATGTATCGCCGTTTTTTGTTTACCCAAGTAAAATATCAATAAGTGGTTTGGATTTTCTATATTTGTATAATTCTTCGTAAAAGTAAACGTTTTATAATTATGGACTTACAATATCTTTCTGATACCGAAGGTAATCACACAGCTGTGGTTATACCTATTGAAGAATGGAATATGATTGTCGCAAAGCATCAGGATTTAAAGTCTTTAGAAAATCCTAAGAAGCCAAGTAAGAAGTTAAAGCCATCAAGTTTTAGAGGGGCAATTTCTCAAAAAACCGCCGATGATTTACTTCTATACTCTGAGAAAGCAAGAACAGAATGGGAAAGAAATATATCTTAGACACAAATGCAATAATCGACTTTGTGGGAGATAAACTTCCACAAGCGGCAGCTTTTGAGATGGATAAAATAATTGATATTGAGCTGAATATCTCTATTATCGTAAAGATAGAGGTGTTAGGTTTTAATGGAGACCCTCTTGAAATGCAAAAGATTGCCGACTTCTTGATGTATGCTAATATTCTATATGTAGATGATATTGTTGCCGATAAAGCAATTCATCTCCGCAAAACCTATAAAAAACTGAAGTTAGGAGATGCCCTAATTGCTGCAACCGCATTAGTGTACGATTTGGTCATATTAACAAGAAATACAAAAGATTTCCAAAACATAACCAATCTTGAATACATCAATCCTCATGAGTTGGGCTAAATAAAATCTTTGCTTTACAACTCTTGCACACTCATTACGCCCAAATTCTCAAATAATTTCGACCAATAAAATGTAATTGTTGGATTATTTTCTTTGATTGAACTTGTTGGTTCGAATGGTAAAATCATCGAAACATCGGGGCCATTTAAGGCTAAATCTTTATATTTTTCGGCATCTGCTTTTGCCCATGCTTCGGCTTCCGAATCGTCTTTTGGTGGTTTTATCTGAAAATCTCGGCCATTTTTTACACTTTCAACCATATCACTTAAATAATATACCTTTACAACCGCTCCCGATTCTGAGGCTTTGGCAATTACTGGAATACTTGCCAAGATATTTGTTTCTCGATTAGAAGCATTATCGTTTTGAGCATTGAGGCGTGCCAACGCTTGTTTGATTACGAAGGTGCGTTCTTTTCTGATAGATAAGTCGTACGAAGTCTTGATAGCCTCTAAGTCGGTTGCATTCATGCCTTCGGTGTCTTCCATTTCGGTGCGGCAGGTGAGCGACAAACAACGCCCTTTGGCAGTATTTTCGTGAATGTAATAAATCTCAAATTTATCGCCCGATTTCCTTACGTTCTCTTCGATAATGCTATTGAGTGCCTGTTGGTATTTTTGAGCCACAAAAGGCTTTGATACATCAACACTGGCAGTTTTATCAATGAAAATAAGCGTATGAATGGCTGGACTATCAGCTTTGTTTTCGGTTTTCTGGGCTTTTTTTTCTCCGCATGAAGCAAGAAGTGCTATTAATGATAAAGAGATAAGAAAGTAAAAGACATTGGGCTTTTTCATCAAATTACTGTTAATGGGCTGTGAGCCTAAATAAAAAATGCTTTTATCTGCGTTTTCGGTCAGACCTTCGGTGCAGACCTTATACAAAATTACACGTTCAATATTTCAACTTTAAAAGTTTTCTATAATTGGTATCAGCGGGCGTATTTTTCTCCCAATAAGCATTTTGAATGGTTGCTTTCAGGATTGCTCTCGACGTTAGTCTCTTTTTTCTTACTTCATAGGTATCTTCCCAGCCTATAATTTGGTGTGGAAATCCTTTCTCGAAAATGATTCTTAAATCTCGTTTACTTTCAGGGAATCTGATTTGATAATCCATCAAATCTTTGCCTTTAAATGTCGAGTCGCCTTTATAGGGTTCGAGATTAATTTGTGTCATTTCGGCTAATACTTTTTTATGACGCAAACGCAACGATGTCATGCTCGGAACCAACAAAACATTACCTTTGGGCAGTTGTTCGATGGGTAATAATCTGATTTTTGTCCAAAGCTCGTCTTCGAGCATGGCATAATCAATGTGACATTCTTCCGAAACCTCATCTTCAAAATACGATTTACCCAGCACTTGATAGCCGTTCTGATGATAATTGAGTTGTAAAAAACTCTGTCCACACCACTCTTGGTTGGTGTTCGTTACTTTGAGCGTTGCAGGGAATGTATTGGTCTGTACGGGCGTAAAAACTGATGTGTACATCGAATAATCGTAAATACCCGTGATAAACTTTTTAATAAAATTGAGTTTCAGCACAGGCGTGGCATTCTCTTTAGAATCTGACTCTAATTTTACTTGTTTATCCAGACGAAAATCTTCACTTACAAATACCATGATGGCTTCACCTTGATTCAACTTGCCGTATTGGGCTTGCTGTAAACCATAGCTACTGATTTCGGCTTTATTCGAAAACCAGTATTTTCTAAACTCCTGTGTATCAGATAATTGTATTGTTTTTTTTTCGTTTTCGTTACTACAAGCAGTTATCGTAAATAATAGGCTAAAAATTATAATGTAATACTTCATTCTTTGGGGTTATATTGCTAATAATCTTTCAAAATTAATCAAATTGTGTGGTAATTATATAATGATTGAATGTTAATGATTAGTTATTAAGTGGATTCATGATAAGTTCTTATATGTATTGACCTCTCAATGTTTACTTTTTACCTTTCCAACTAATCAAAAATACGCCGATTAAGACGAAAACCGTTCCGATGATTTGTTCGAGCCAGATGTTTTCGCCCAAAAATGCCGTTGCCAGAAAAATCGTGAAAATCGGTCCAATACTCGCAATTATCGAAGCATTGCCCGAGCCCACGTGTTTTATTCCCTCTGATAACATAAATGTTGGCAAAACTGTTGAGAAAACGGCCATCGACATCGAAATGATATAAACAGGTATCGGAAAATTAAAAATATCAAGTCTATTTTCGATATAACAATGAATGAGCGTGGGGAAAAGTGCCGAAATAATGACCCACGAAGTAAAACGGGTTGTGCCGAGTTTGGCAATGAGACCATCGCTACTAATGAGATAAAAAGCATAAGTAAATCCGCTTAGAATCACCCAAAAAGCTCCTAAACCGATGTTTTTCTGCTGATGAGCGTCAAAGTTTTTCAAGAATGCCAACACGATTCCGAGATACGTAATACCAAGAGCTAACCATTGTAGGTGAGTGATTCGTTTTTTTAGCAAAATCGCTCGCAGAATCAGGACAAAAGTTGGATAGACAAAGAGTAAAATCCGTTCTAAACTGGCCGTGATATAATTTAGACCCAAGAGGTTGAAATACGCCGAAACATAATAGCCCACAAACCCAACCGCAAAGAGTTTTAGCCACGTAATCGTTGGTACTTGTGGGTGAGATTCTTCTTGGATTCTTTTCCGAGATAAAATGAAAATATAGAACGGCACCGAAAACAAAAATCGAAGCGAAAGCAACGAAATAGTGTCAATGCCGTACTCGTAGGCCGATTTGATGAAGATTCCTTTTAAAGCAAAACCAAACGCTGCCCCAAAGACTAATCCTGCTCCTAACCAATAATTTGAGCGTTTGGGCATAAAAAATAACCTAATATTAATAGAATGAACCGACGAATATGATAGATTTGCTATGAGAAATTTATGCAAAAAATAGCAGAAACTCTAAAAATCCACTTTTTGAATCAGTATTGTTTGAAAAGTTAAATTTTTTATTGCTATTGTTAAATTTTTTAAGCTAATTCAACCCTATGTTTTACCATTTTTTTAAGCAACATGGCAACCAAAGCAAAATTAAAGAAAGAATCAGAAGAAACCATTAGTATTAAGCCACGCGAACAAAAGAAGCCAATGTTGATGGAAATAGCTTGGGAGGTATGCAACCAAGTAGGGGGGATTTACACCGTTATTCGCTCAAAAGTACCTTCGATGGTAGAAGAGTGGGGCGAAAATTATTGCCTCGTTGGGCCATATTTCCCGAATACGGCAATGATTGAGTTTGAACCTATCGCTGACCTCGACGAATCTCCGTTTGGCAAGACTGTTAAGAAAATGCAAGAAATGGGCTTTGATGCTCATTATGGTCGTTGGCTTGTGACGGGTAAGCCAAAAATTGTATTACTTGATTTTAAAGCTCTTCTAAAAAATACTAACGATTATAAATTTAAACTGTGGGAAAGACATCAGATTTCTACACTTAATGCCGAGCCGCTCGTTGACCAAGTAATTGCTCTCGGCGAAATGATTCGTGTATTTTTAACAGAATTTGGTGAAACTTATGGCTATAAAAATGATATTGTGGCTCACTTCCACGAGTGGATGGCCGCAACAGCCTTGATAGATATTCGCACTGATAACGTGCCGATTTCAACCGTTTTCACAACTCACGCAACCATGTTGGGGCGTTATATCGCAGGAAACGAGGCTGATTTCTACGAAAAACTATCGGGATACGATTGGGATATTGAAGCCAAAAATTATGGAATCGAAGCCCAAGCGAAAATTGAACGTTTGGCTGCTCAAAAATCTCATGTACTTACGACCGTGAGTGATGTAACGGCCAAAGAATGTGAGGTGTTTTTTGGAAGAACGTGCGATTTGATTTTACCAAATGGTCTGAATGTAACTCGTTTTGCGGCTACGCACGAATTCCAAAATTTACACATGAAATACAAAGAAAAAATCCATCAGTTTGTGATGGGGCATTTCTTCCAAAGTTATTCGTGGGATTTGGATAATACACTTTATTTCTTTACTTCGGGGCGTTATGAATTCCGCAACAAAGGTTATGACCTCACGCTCGAAGCCCTCAAACGTCTCAACTTCAAACTCGTACAGGCGGGTATTGATACAACAGTTGTGATGTTTATCATCACCAAAAATCCAGTACATTCGATTGACCCCGAGGTTTTGCAGTCGAGAGCCGTAATGGAGGAGATTCGTCAGACTTGCGAATCAATCGAAAAGCAAATTGGTGAGCATCTTTTCCACGCTTCGGCATCAAACGATGACCCGAATCTACCTGATTTGAATGAATTTGTGGATGAATATTGGAGACTTCGTTTGCGTCGCACGATTCAGACTTGGAAAACCAAAAAACTACCTCATACCGTAACGCACTTGCTCAAACAACCTGATGATATTACCGATTATTTGAAAGAAACCAATTTACTCAACCACGAGCAAGACCGAGTAAAATTTGTGTATCACCCAGATTTTATTTCGCCAACCAATCCACTTTTTGGTATGGAATATAGTCAGTTTGTGCGTGGTTGTCATTTGGGCGTATTTCCGAGTTATTATGAGCCTTGGGGTTATACGCCACTTGAGTGCGTAGTACGAGGAATCCCGACCGTGACGAGTGATTTATCAGGTTTCGGAGATTTCATCATGCAATTAATGAAAGACTACGATAATGTAGGAGTTTATGTGGTCAATCGTAAGACTAAAAACTTCGATAAAGCCGCCGACCAACTGGCCGAGATTTTGTATAAATTCGTAACTATGAATCGTCGTGACCGTATCATGCAGCGTAATCGTGTTGAAAATATCTCCGAAATTTTCGACTGGACAAACCTACGTTCATACTACGATACTGCCCATGATTTAGCTCTCAAACGCAAGGGCGTAACACGTATGTAATGTCTATAAAATAGTGGTATTAATTTCTGAATTTACTGCTATTTTAGTATAGAAATGTTTGAAAATATACAATTTTAAATAAAATATAAAACACATAAGTTGCTGTTTGTCAGTATCTTATGTGTTTTTTGTTGTGGGACTAACACGAAATATCACAATTTTGTGTAATTTTGCCATCCTATCAACATCAACAAATGACCTTAATGATTTTTAGCACTATTTTCGCCTATTTAGCAGGTTCAATTCCCACAGCAGTTTGGTACGGTAAAATTTTTCATGGAGTAGATGTTCGTCAGCACGGAAGCGGAAATGCAGGGGCAACCAATTCACTTCGTACGCTTGGCAAAAAAGCCGGTATCATTGTTCTTATCGTCGATTTTTTGAAGGGTTTTTTAGCCGTAAAAGCCGCATGTCTTTTTTCAACCGAAACAGATAGCATTTTGCCTCTAATCATGGGTTTAGCCGTGATTGCTGGACATATTTTTCCGATTTTTGCACAATTTAGAGGCGGTAAAGGCGTGGCTACTGCAATGGGCGTTTTGGTGGCCACTTTTCCTTGGGCGGCTTTGGGTTGTATGGTAGTTTTTATGATTATTGTATTTGCTACCAAATATGTGTCGTTGGGGTCGATTCTCGGAGCATTGGCTTTTCCGATTCAGTTGACTTTCAATCTGTGGAATGATTATGCCGATAAATATGCCATTGGTTTTGCTTGGCTGATATTCATTATTTTAGCGGTTATGCACCGCCAGAATATTCAACGCCTACTCAAAGGAACTGAAAGTAAGTTTGGTGCGAAGAAATAAAATTTGACAATAAAAATCTTACAAAATTTTGTTGAATTACAATAAATAGTCTAAGTAGTATGAACAAGGTTGTTGAAGAAATATGGATAGATTTACACCAAGAGTTGAAAAACTTTATTAGGAATAAAGTAAAAAATATTGATGACAGTAATGATATTCTTCAAGAAGTTTTTCTGAAAATTCATTTGAATATCCATCGGCTTAACGATTATACTAAGCTTACTTCTTGGGTATATCAAATAACAAGAAATGCTATTGCTGACCATTTTCGTGAAAACAAACCAAGTTTTCAAATTGAAGATTTGGATTTTCCTGAGCAAGCTTACGAAGAACCCCTATATCAGGCATTAAGTAGTTGTATCAATCTTAAAATTAGTCTTTTGCCCGAAAAATATAAAAAATCTATTTTATTGACTTCTTTTCAAAACTTTTCACAAATAGAGTTAGCAGAAAACTTGAATATTTCTCATTCTGGTGCAAAATCAAGAGTACAAAGAGCAAAAAATCAATTAAAGAGCCTTATTTTGGACTGCAAGAACGTTGAAACTGATACCAATGACAATATCATCGGCTATAAATCTCCTTCAGAATTTATATAGTATTTTGCGTCTTTTATATACTATAATCGTCTATTGATTGTAAATATTTTTTAACAATCAAATTAGATTTCAAGATGAATAATTTTCAAAAAATAGAAGTTCAAATTCTGAGTGCTTTTATTGATGGTGAAGATGGAGGGAATCCAGCGGGAGTGGTATTAGATGCTGATAATCTAACAAATGACCAAAAACTAAAAATTGCCGCCAAAGTCGGTTTATCTGAGACTGCTTTTGTTTCAAAATCACAAGTAGCAGATTTTAAGCTTGATTTCTTTACGCCTACTCGACAAATTGCCCATTGTGGTCATGCAACAATCGCAACTTTTTCATATCTATCAAAGTTAGGAAAGATAAAAAGTCAATATTCTTCAAAAGAAACCATTGATGGGGTAAGGGAGATTTTAATACAAAATGATTGGGCTTTTATGGAGCAGCGAACTCCCAAATATATTGATATTCGGGAGAAACAAGATGCTATATTAAAGTCATTATATTTGACTAAAAATGATTTGTTGGAGAATGCTCCTATTTCTATTGTTAATACTGGAAACTCTTTTGCCATCATACCAGTAGCAAACCCAGAAATATTAAAAAATATCAAGCCAGACTTTGATAATATCAATAAAATAAGTGAAGAATTAGACTTAATAGGCTACTATGTTTTCTGCACCCAAACTGGTAATGTTGAAAGAGAAGCAGAAACCAGAATGTTTGGTCCAAGATACGGAATAGAAGAAGAAGCTGGTACTGGAATGGCGGCAGGCCCACTGGCATTTTATCTTTATGATAAATTTGAATTGAAGAAAGAACGAATTTTAATTCAACAAGGGCGGTTTATGGAAAAACCCTCACCATCTTTAATTATAGTAGATTTGATTATAAAAAATGGGCAGGTAGAGAAAATTATGGCAGGTGGAAAAGGGGTATTAAATAAAACGTTGATTGTTGAAATATAAAAAGACTTCCTATAATCTGAATTTTGAAATGAAATAAGATTTACTTTTGGGGTAGATTTATAAATAATCGAATATTTTAGCATTTCTTGGATATAATGAACACTTACATCGAACAAAATAAAGACCGTTTTTTAGACGAACTTTTTGATTTTCTTAGAATTCCGTCAGTGAGTGCCGACTCAAAGTTTCAGCCAGATATGCTTCGTGCGGCTGAATTCGTAAAAGAAAAATTATTGGCTGCTGGCCTCGATAAAGCGGAGATTTGCCCAACCGCAGGCCACCCAATTGTATATGCCGAGAAGATTGTAGATGCATCATTACCAACGATTTTGGTTTATGGACACTATGATGTGCAACCTGCCGACCCTTACGAATTGTGGGACTCTCCACCTTTTGAACCAACCATTAAAGTAACGAAAAATCACCCCGACGGAGCAATTTTTGCCCGTGGCTCGTGCGACGATAAAGGACAAATCTATATGCACGTAAAAGCAATAGAAATGATGTTGGCACAAGGAGGTTTGCCGTGTAATGTAAAAATAATGTTTGAGGGCGAAGAAGAAGTAGGTTCTGAAAACTTAGGTGTGTTTGTAAAAGCAAACAAAGAAAAACTCGCCGCCGATTTGATTTTGATTTCTGATACTTCAATCATAGCTAACGATATTCCTTCGGTAGAAACTGGCTTGCGTGGACTGACTTACATGGAAGTTGCCGTTACCGGCCCGAACCGTGATTTACACTCAGGCGTTTACGGTGGAGCAGTAGCAAACCCTGTAAATGTACTTTGTCAAATGATTGCCTCGATGCACGATGCTGATGGAAAAGTAACAATCAAAGGTTTTTACGATAAAGTTGCCGAACTATCGCAAGCGGAGCGTGATGATTTAGAGTCAGCACCGTTCGATTTAGAAGAATATAAAAAAGACCTTGATATTGCCGAAGTTGCGGGCGAAAAAGGCTATACTACTCGTGAGCGTGCAAGCATCCGCCCGACGCTTGATGTCAATGGTATTTGGGGTGGCTATACAGGCGAAGGTTCAAAAACAGTATTGCCATCAAAGGCATTTGCTAAGATTTCGATGCGACTCGTACCTGACCAAGATTGGGAAGAAATTGCAGATTTGTTTGAAGCACACTTCAAAGCTATTGCTCCACCAACGGTGAAGGTTGAAGTGACTCGCCACCACGGTGGACAACCTTACGTAACGCCGACAGATTCGGCTGGTTATAAGGCCGCAGTTCTGGCTTTGGAAGAAGCTTTTGGCAAGAAGCCAGTTCCAACAAGAGGTGGTGGAAGTATTCCGATTGTGGCTTTATTTGAGCAAGAATTAGGTCTGAAATCAATCCTTTTGGGCTTTGGTTTAGATTCGGATGCCCTACATTCACCCAATGAGCATTATGGTTTGTTTAATTTCTTTAAGGGAATCGAAACCATTCCTTTATTTTTCAAGCATTATGCTGAATTGATGAAGTAAAAAGGAGACAAGTATGTTTAAAATCCAATTACTTTTAATCTTATTGATTCCTGCTCAAATGTTTGGACAATATGAATTTAAGATAGATGGTCAAAATTTTAATATTCCCAGTAGTGTGACTAAAAAAAAGCATATTGCTTTTGAAAATGAATGTTATCAACCAATTTATAAATTTAAAGAAAACGAAAAAGTTGCAAGCATTGGGGCTGGTTGGGGTATAAATGAAATTATATATTCATTAGAGTCTCCCAAACTTTACTTTTACCTTGAAGATATCAATGCTCAGTTTTTAAACGTCAGCTTATTAGAAAAAGAAATTTTCTTGCTTCAGAATAGATACGGAAAGCAAACAAAATCAGAGTTTAGGATTTATATAGGAGATAGCATTTCAACCAAACTACCTAAAATATTATTTGATAAAATTTTGATTGAAAACTCTTTACATGAATTCTCGAACTCCTATGAAATGTTGTGTGATATTGAACAAAAACTTTCAAATAACGGGAGCCTATTTGTTTCTGAGTATATTTCGAGCAAACCTAACAAAAGGCATAAAGGGTGCGGAAAACCAATGTTTTTAGAGTCAGAGTTAATAAATTTATTTACCAAACATAACCTTATACTTTTTAAAAAATACCAGCCATATCTTAAAAAAGAAGATTTTATTGTTTTTGAATTTAGAAAGAAAATGTAAAAAAGGAGATAGTTTTAGTGATAAACATCGACTCTAAATTCATAAATGACAAACCCGTTTTTAGTATAATTAAAAGTAACTATTAAAACAGATTTTAATTAGCTTGGAATGGTTATATTGGTGCTTTTTTTCTTTCATCATAAGGAAAAATATTAGATGTTTTAAAGAAGAGACAGACATAGACACAAGCTTTTCGCTCAAAGATAGAAATGTTTGCAAAGACTCTTATAAAGTATCTTATAAAGTCTCTTGGTTCTATATAATTATATTAACACAATATGGAAAAACGATTCAATCAGTCGGTTTTTGAAGAACTAAAAAGCCTATTGCAAGACCGTGTAACGAGCGAAACAAACATCCGAAACGAACACGGTGTTGGTTACAGCTACCATGCCTGTACACCGCCTGATTGTGTAGTTTTTCCTAAAAATACCCAAGAAATTGCCGAAATCGTAAAGATTTGTGCCAATCACAAAACTCCGATTATTCCTTTTGGAGCAGGCACTTCGGTCGAAGGACATGTTTTAGCTCTCGAAGGAGGTGTTTGTGTTGATTTAAGCAAGATGAATCATATCATCGAAATCAATACTGATGATATGTACGTAACCGTAGAATCGGGTGTAACTCGCAACCAAATTGATGAAGCTTTAGAAGGAAGTGGCTTTTTCTTTCCGATTGGGCCTGGAGTAAACGCAACTTTAGGTGGTATGGCCAGCACCAGAGCATCGGGAACAAATGCGGTGCGTTATGGCACAATGAAAGATAACGTGCTGACACTCACAGCAGTTTTACCGAATGGCGACGTGATTCACACAGGAAGCAAAGCCAAGAAATCATCTGCTGGCTATGACCTCACTCGATTATTGGTTGGGGCAGAAGGTACACTCGGAATCATAACTGAGCTTACGCTCAAACTTCATAGTTATCCAGAGGCTATTTTTGCGGCCGTGTGTTCGTTTCCGAGTGTTGAGTTGGCGGTAAACACTGTCATCAAAACTATCCAAAAGGGTATTCAGATGGCTAAAATTGAGCTACTCGACGACCAAATGATGCGTGCCATTAACCTATACTCTGCCCTCAATTATGCCGAAAAACCAACGCTTTTTTTAGAGTTTGGTGGTTCAAAGGTTGAGTTAGAAGAGCAGATAAGAAAGGTAGAGGAAATTGCCCATGAACACAAGGTAATTGAGTTTTTGTGGGAAAAAGGCGAAGAAAATCGCAAAAAATTATGGCGTGCCAGAACCGATGCTGCACCAGCTGCGGTGGCTTTACGAGAGGGAGGTAAATTGATGTCAACAGATGTGTGTGTGCCAATTTCAAAGCTGGCTAAGTGCATTGTTGATACTCAAGTAGATATCGCCGAAACAAATATTTTAG
Source organism: Emticicia aquatilis (assembly GCF_014644295.1). Taxonomy (GTDB): domain Bacteria; phylum Bacteroidota; class Bacteroidia; order Cytophagales; family Spirosomataceae; genus Emticicia; species Emticicia aquatilis. Next base: position 132,690 of record NZ_BMKK01000012.1, on the reverse strand, counting down.
CACCAATTTTGGGTCACGTAGGCGATGGGAATTTTCACTTAACTATTGTGGTTGACCCTAATGATGCCAACGAAATTGAACGGGCAAAAGCTCTCAACGAAAGATTAGTAAAACGAGCCTTAGATTTTGGTGGAACTTGTACAGGTGAGCATGGAATTGGTATTGGAAAACTTCATTTTATGCAGCCCGAACACGGTGATGCACTCAATATGATGCGAACCATCAAACGAGCCATCGACCCCGATAATATCATGAATCCAGGGAAATTATTGCCTTAGAGCATAGTTTTGGGAATAATATTTTTTGTGAGGACGATATTTTTTTACTTTTGAACGAATTCATCAACTAATCAATATTTTAAATTTTAATTGAAGACAGTAATACTATGTCACTTGGCTTAGAAAAATTAGCAACCGAATCCTCTTCACATTACGATAATCTCGAAAAAATGTCGGTTCGAGAATTGCTCGAAGGCATCAATAACGAAGATAAAACCGTGCCTTACGCCGTAGAAAAATGTATTCCACAGATTGAAGCATTGGTGAGTCAGATTGTACCACGAATGAAAGCAGGCGGACGTTTGTTTTATATCGGTGCAGGTACAAGCGGCCGTTTGGGTGTAGTAGATGCTTCGGAGTGTCCGCCGACGTTTGGTGTACCTTTCGGAATGGTAGTGGGAATCATGGCAGGTGGTGATAGAGCTATCAGAAAAGCCGTTGAAAATGCCGAGGATGATATAGAGCAAGCGTGGAAAGACTTAGAAGAGTACGAGATAAATACCAATGATTGTTTGGTAGGTATTGCGGCATCGGGTCGCACGCCTTACGTGGTCGGAGGCTTACGTACTGCACGCCAAAATGGAATCTTGACAGGTTGCATAGTTTGTAATGCAGGAAGTGCCGTAGCAGCCGAAGCCGAATATCCAGTGGAAGCCGTTGTTGGTCCAGAATTCGTAACAGGTAGCACTCGCATGAAGTCAGGAACCGCCCAAAAATTGGTGCTAAACATGATTTCTACCTCAGTAATGATTCAACTTGGTAGAGTAAAAGGCAATAAAATGGTTGATATGCAGCTTACGAACCTCAAATTAGTAGAAAGAGGCGTAAGAATGGTCATGAACGAACTAAACATTTCGCACGAAGAAGCAAGCGAATTGTTGCATACATACGGCAGCGTAAGAAACGCCGTTGATAATTACAGAAATTAACAAATAGATTCTGGTATCATAGAAAAGAAGATGAGTAGAAAAGAAAAATTCTACATTCTTCATTCTAAATTCTTAATTAAAAATGTGGGACTGGTTTTCAATAGATTGGCTTAGTTGGCAAACCCTGCGTTCGTTCGTTTGGGCTGAAAAACTATACCTATACGCCATCATTGGAGTCCCTTTTTTATTTCTATTCCGCTGGCTTTTTTATACTCGTGGTCAGCAAAAATTGGGACTTTCGCTCACGAGCTATCAACTTCGCACCAATTGGATTAGTTACCTGCGTTTTATTCCTCCGATATTTTTTATTTTGGGCGTTATCTGCGTTTTGTTGTCGTTGGCACGGCCGCAGCGAGTGCGAGAAAGCAAAGAACAGTTTTCGGAAGGTATTGATATTATGCTTGCCATGGACATCTCGGAGTCGATGTTGGCAACTGATTTGAGTCCAAACCGTTTGGAAGCTGCCAAAAATGTTGGGCATGAGTTTATCAAAGGGCGTTTTCAAGACCGTATCGGTTTGGTTGTTTTTGCAGGAGAAGCATTTTCTATGTGTCCACTTACGACCGATTACGAAGTGCTGAACGAATACCTCAACGAAATAAACAGTAACCTCATAAAAACCACAGGAACGGCCATTGGTAGTGCGTTGGCAACTTGTATCAACCGCTTGCGTGAGATTCCGAGTAAAAGCAAAGTAGCCATTATTTTGAGTGATGGTGATAATACCGCAGGCTCGCTCGACCCACTCACGGCTACCGATTTAGCAAAATCTTTTGGTATAAAAGTTTATACGATTGCCGTCGGAGGTAATGACAGCGAAGTAAAAGTTGATGAAAATACCCTCCGAGAAATTGCTCGTGAAGGAAACGGACAGTTTTTTAGAGCAACCGATAACCAAACCCTCCGAAATATCTTCGAGCAAATCAACCGCCTTGAAAAAGTAAAAATCAAAGATAATGTTTATCGTGATGTAGAAGATTTTTACTATATCTACCTCAATTGGGCGGTTGTGTTTTTGTTAGCTGCTTTTTTCTTTAAAAATACTTTCATTGGAAATATTTTGGAAGATTGAGGCTTGATTCTACTTGGGATTAAACATGAAAATCCTTCGTAAAAACTTGGCAATATTTCACCCCATTCTAACTCATCAATAAAATGTCGAACAAACGAAAAATTATCTACGCTATCTTATTTTTTGTGCTTGTAGGCTTGGTTTATGCAGGCAATTTTGCCATTCAATATGCCTATATTGGCTCATCGTATAATGCAAAAACTGTTTGTTCGTGCATGTTTGTTTCGGGGCGAGATTTAGAAAATATCAAAGCCGAAGAACTTTATGCGGTGCCGTTTTCAACCGTAAAAGTTGATGAAGTAAATAAATCCGTAACTGCCAATATTTATGGTTTGGCCGAAACCAAAGCCATTTATCGCAAAGGTTTGGGTTGTACTTTGGTCAATGAATTATCAGAAGAAGAAATCAAAAAACAACCATCTGTTCCATCTGCCGATACATTAACTGAAAATCTTTTGATGGTAGATGATTTAGGTGGAATTGACAAAGTTGCCTTAGAAAAAAGCATCAATGAGGCTTTTCAAGAAAAAGACCCTCAGAATGTGATTCGCACAAGAGCGATTATTGTGCTGTATGAAGGTAGAATTTTAGCCGAAAAATATGCTTCAAATATCAAACCCGAAACACCCCTTTTGGGTTGGTCAATGACTAAGAGCGTAACGAGTGCCATGATTGGCCTATTAGTAAAAGATGGGAAGTTGGACATCAAAAAATCGGCTCCTATCACCGAATGGCAAAATGATAAACGCAAGAAAATAACCATTGACCACCTGCTTCGCATGAGTAGTGGACTTGGTTTTGAAGAAAACTATGCTGCACCGAGTGATGCTACTCAAATGCTTTTCCGCAAGAAAGGGGCAGGGGCGTATGCTTTGCTGAGTAAAGCAGCTACCGAACCCGATAAAGTTTGGTCGTATTCGAGTGGGACGAGTAATATTTTGCAGGAAATTATTCGCCGACAATTTTCTACCCAAGCAGATTATTTTGCTTTTCCATATCAGCGATTATTTCATAAAATAGGTATGAAAAGTGCCGTAATGGAGCCTGATGCCTCGGGAACTTTCGTTGGTTCTTCGTTTATGTACGCTACGGCTCGTGATTGGGCGAAGTTTGGTCAATTATATTTGCAAGATGGTGTTTGGAATGGCGAGCGTTTACTTCCCGAAGGTTGGGTGAAATATTCGGCGACTGAAACGCCTCATTCTGACGGAAAATATGCCGCTCATTTTTGGCTCGACCACCAAGATAAAACTTTTCCGCAAGATGCTTTTATGGCCGTAGGCTTTGAAGGGCAATACGTAACCGTTGTGCCGTCGAAGAATTTAGTAATTGTACGTTTGGGGTGTACGCCAAAAGATAATTTCAATCATTCGGCATTGGTGAAGGGGGTTGTGGCAGCGGTGAAATGATGTTTTTCTTTCCTACGATTGATTTGTAGAGACGTTTCCGCAATGGAATTGTGTGAAACGTCTCTACCAAATATTTCATCAAACCAAATCGCCATACAAATCAAATTCTTCGGCATTATTGATTTTTACATTGGCAAAATCTCCCATTCTTACGTACTGAGAAGCTGGTACAAGAACTTCATTATCAACCTCTGGCGAGTCGAATTCTGTTCTTCCGATAAAATAACCGCCTTCTTTTCTATCAAATAAAACCTTATACGTATTGCCGATTTTAGCTTGGTTCAATTCGGCCGAAATACCTTGTTGAAGTTCCATGATAATATCGGTGCGTTCTTGTTTTACTTCGGCAGGAATATCATCGGGCATTGTAAACGAATGCGTATCATCTTCGTGTGAGTATTGGAAAACACCCAATCTATCAAAACGCATTTTTTCTACGAAATGATACATTTCTTCAAAATGCTCTTCGGTTTCGCCTGGGTGGCCCGCAATGAGTGTCGTACGAATGGCAATATCTGGCACTTTTTCACGAATCGTGTTTATCAAAGCCTCAGTTTTTGGGCGGTCAATACCACGACGCATGATTTTCAACATTTCAGAAGAACCATGTTGAAGCGGCATATCGAGGTAGTTACAAACATTCGAGCGATTCTTCATCACATCTAAAATATCCATCGGAAAGCCAGAAGGATAAGCATATTGCAAGCGAATCCAGTCGATACCTTCAACATCTGACAGTTTATCAAGTAATTCGGCCAAATTTCTTTTCTTATAAATATCAAGTCCATAATAAGTAAGGTCTTGAGCAATCAGAATCAGTTCTTTTGTGCCTTTTTTTGCTAAGTTTTGTGCTTGTAAAACCATTTCGTCCATTGGTCGGCTTACGTGTCCACCACGCATGAGTGGAATCGCACAGAAGCTACACGGGCGGTCACAACCTTCTGCAATTTTTAGGTAAGCGTAGTGAGCTGGTGTAGTCAAGAGGCGTTCGCCAACTAACTCGTGTTTATAATCAGCTTTTAGCGTTTTCAGCATTCTTGGCAGCTCATTTGTGCCAAACCACGCATCAACCGTCGGTATTTCGACCGAAAGCTCATCTTTATAACGGTGTGATAAACAGCCAGTTACATAAACTTTGTCAACAATTCCTGCATCTTTTGCATCGACATAACGCAAAATCGTGTCGATAGATTCTTGCTTGGCATTATCAATAAAACCACAAGTATTAATGATAACAATATTGGCATCGTCTTTTTTCGACTCGTGTTCTACTTTCATGCCATTTCCTTTGAGCTGAGTATAAAGTACCTCCGAATCGACAAGGTTTTTCGAGCAACCGAGCGTAACGATATTGATTTTATTTTTTACTATTCCTTTTGTTTTCATTCTTGCTTATTTAAACGATTCTGGAGAATCGTTCCACATTTTTTGCAAAGTTCGGTATAAATAGGCTGTTTTCCTATTTAAAGTAAACCGAAACCAGCTTGTTTATAGGGTAATAACTGTTCATCGTTAGGTTCGAGTTCCGTGATTAGATAATCAATTTCGTTGGGACGACAAATATTTGCTCGGCAGACTGAATTTAGTTTTTCGGAAATAGAAAGAACAATGAATTTTTTTGATGCTTTTCGCATGGCTTTTTTCACTTGAACCACTTCTAAGTCAGAGTCGGTGAGGCCATGTTTGGCATCAATTCCGTTGGTACCGATGAAACATAAATCGAAAGACATTTCGCTCAATTTCAGAATCGCATCGCCTCCGACACAAATCTTGGCATCTTTTGAGAGTTTTCCACCCATAAAAATTACTTCAATATTAGGGTGCTTGAGCAGTTCTTCGGCGGCCATCAGACTTACAGTGCAGAAAGTTGCAGTAAGATTTTTTGGTAAAAGCCTAATTACCTCTCGGAGTGTAGTGCCTCCGCTGGTTAAGATAAGCATATCATCTTTGATAAGATTGACTACCTTTTGAGCAATAATTCGCTTTTTATCTAATGAATAAATGTCTTCCTCATTGGTGTTGCCATAATACGACTTCGATAAAGCACCACCGTGTACTTTCACGAGTTTTCCATTTTCAGAAAGTTCATTCAAATCACGCCTGATAGTATCTTCTGATACGTTGAGCTCTTGACAAAGGTCGGTTGACAGAATTTTATTATGCAAATTGAGCTGCTTAATAATAAATTCTTGACGTTCTTTTTTCAACATCGGCGACATTGCTACTTTTTGCATGAGTTTTTTGCGTTTTTTTGCAAGATTACTTAGGTATTTACAACTAATATTGATAGTAAACCACCCACAAGATAAGAAAAATATTAAATAAACCTTTTATTATCAGTTTTTTAGTAGTAAATATGCAAATAAATTTAAGTTTTTCAAAAATGCGTTTTTGTGCGTGTTTTTGGTGCAGTTCATCAATATCCTTTATATCCTTAAAAATCATTTAATGATGAAAATCTACAAACACAAGCTGCGATTCTTGATGAGCATAGTAGCTTTGCTGACATTCACACTGAATGTGATGGCTCAACGAAGCATTTATGCTATTAAAGGAAAAGTTTCGGATGCTACGGGTGGCATTCCGGGAGCTACTATTAAGATTGAAGGTACTTCCTTTGGTTCGGTTACTGATGCTGAGGGAAATTACTCATTGAATGCCAATCTGGCGGCAGGTACTTATAAATTATCTGCAAGTTCGGTTGGATATGCTACTGCCATTCAAAATCTTGTTTTGGGTAATCAGACAACTATCACACAAGACATCACGATTAAAGATGATGTAATGAACCTTGATGAAGTAGTAGTAACAGGTTCTACTATTAAAACTTCACGCCGTGAGTTGGGTAATGCCATTAGCTCAGTAAATGCCGAAAGTTTAGAGAAAACGGGTTCATCAAACCTTATCAGTGCCTTGCAAGGTAAAGTACCAGGGGCTCAAATCACGCAAAACTCGGGTGACCCTGCGGGTGGAATCACGGTGCGTTTGCGTGGTGTGAAGTCGATTCAAGGTAGTTCTGACCCACTTTATGTGATTGATGGAGTTGTGGTGAGTAACTCTTCTGCCAACGTTTCACAAATAGCCCTTGGCAATCAAGTGGGTTCTGCTACAATCGGAACCAACCGTATGGCAGATATTAACCCTGCTGATATTGAAAGCATCAACGTAATCAATGGTGCAGCTGCGGCTGCTCAATATGGCTCACGTGCAGCCAATGGGGTTGTTTTGATTACTACAAAACGTGGTAAATCAGGTACACCAAAACTTACTTTTACGACGAGTATAAACGCTAACGAATTACGCAAGAAGGTATTCGTTTCTACTTATGGCAAACAGTTTGGTTTTGCAGGACTTCGTTTACACCCGATTGGTGCCATTTCTGCGGCAAATATTGCAGCCAATCCAGGTATAACAACGGTAGGAATTGTACGTGAAGGTGTAACAACACAATTAGCGACCAATTTAGTTGATGTAACACGCTACGACTACCAAGACCAGATTTTCCAGACTGGAATGGGAACAGATAATAACCTTTCGATTAGTGGTGGCACCGAGAAAACGCAATATTTTGCGTCAATGTCGTACATGAAAAACGAAGGTATCATCAAAGGCACAGATTTTAATCGTTATGGTGTGCGTGCAAGAGTTGACCAACGTTTGGCTTCTTGGGCGAAATTATCGGTAGGTTTGAGTTATACTAATAGCTTTGCCAACGAAAAAGCCAACGGTAACGTATTTTATAGTCCAATCAACTCTGTAAACATCACGAATAATATTTATGATATTACGGTGCGTGATGCGGCGGGGAATCTTCAAGCAGTAGAGCCAACTCGTGTAAACCCATTGACAACGATTGAGGCAATGAAATTTACGCAAGCTGTAAACCGTACGGTAAATGATTTACAATTAAACCTCACTCCATTTAAAGGTTTTGCTATCGACTGGGTTGTGGGTGTTGATGCTTATTCAGCTTTGGGTAAAAACTTTATTCCTGCGTATCCATATCAAGCGGCGGCTGGTTTGCCTGCAGAGCGTTATCCAAACGGATATGCTTCAAATGCCAATAATAACTCAATTTTATTCAACACCGATTTGAATATTTCTTATGAAAGAGAATTGACTTCGGATTTGAAAATGAATTTGATTGCTGGTGGAAATTATCAATCAAGCAAAGTTGAGTTTGCTCGTGCCAGTGGCGAAAACCTCGCACCGTTTATCGAAACCGTGAGTGGTGCAGCCAGTACGACCGTTACGGCAGGTTTTGGTGTTGACCAATATAATTTGAGTGGTATTTTCGGACAAGCGACTTTTGGTTACAAAAACTTAGCTTTCGTTACAGGTGCTATTCGCCAAGACCGTTCTTCTAAATTTTCCCCTTCAGAAACAAAGCAACTTTACCCTAAATTCAGTGCCAGCTTTGTGCCATCTGATTTAGCAGGTTGGAAAAGCAGTTCCTTGAATAATTTAGTAAGCGGCTTGAAATTACGTATGTCGTGGGGTGAAGCTGGTAATTTGACTGGTATTGGCTCTTATGACCGTTTCTGGCAATTTTCTCCAGTACCATTCTTAGGTAAAAACACCATTATTCCTAGTGCTACATTGGCTAATCCGAGTGTACGACCAGAGCGTATGACCGAAACCGAAGCAGGGTTAGACCTTTCTTTATTGAAAAACAAAATCAACGTAGGCTTTACCATCTATAAGCAAAATATCTCTGATTTGGTTGTAAACCGTGTTTTAGCAGCAACTACGGGTGGTACGAGTATCGTCAATAACGTAGGTTCGATGGAAAACAAGGGTATGGAGATTTCGTTGAATTTCATGCCTATTAAACAAAAAGATTTCTCTTGGGATGTAACGGTACTCTATAACCGCAACCGTAATAAGATTGTGAGTCTGGGTAGCCCATTGGTTGCTATTAGCAATGCAGCAGGTGCACCAGTTTTCTTAGTTGAAGGCCAGCCAGCATCAGTATTTTTGGGTAATCCGTATGCTCGTAATCCAGATGGTTCGTATTTACTTACTCCACAAGGTTTGCCACAACGTGAGCGTGGTGTGCAGGATACACCAACAACTTTCACACCTCAGCGTGGTGCCGACGGACAACCTTCGGGAGCATTTATCCGTACAATTATCGGAAATCCAAATCCAAAATGGACTGGTTCTATAGTCAATAATTTAACTTACAAAAAAGCAAGATTAGGCTTTTTGTTAGATGCAGTACAAGGCTTGCAAGTATTCAATGCTGATAAGCGTACTCGAAACAACGTTGGTATTGGCGATGTGGCTGAAGCCGAAATGAAAGGTACCATGCCACGTGGTTCGGTGTTTGCCCTTGTGCCAATCGAAGAATATCGTGTAGATAATGGCTCGTTTGTAAAACTCCGTGAGATTTCTTTGGGTTATCAGTTACCAAATTTAGTGAAGGGAATGAGCAATTTCAACCTTTCGTTGATTGGCCGTAACCTCATTTCGTGGGATAAATACAATGGTTATGACCCAGAAACAAATGCTGGTGGAAACAATGACCTATTCCGTGGTGTTGACTTTGGTAACGTTCCGATTCCGAGAACTTATCAATTACAATTAACGGCAACGTTCTAAGCTGAAATCTTAGCTTTTACATGAGTATTTTTTCTATTAAACTTTTATATCCGTAATACCCCGAGATATAAAAAGTTCTAATCAAAAATCCCCTTTAGGGGTTAGGGGTGGTCTTCTAATAAAATGAAAAAAACATTCATATATTCACTCATCACGGCTTCGACTTTGGTTGCTACTTCTTGTAACAAAGAGTATCTGAACCCAAGTGCTGCCAGTGAGCAACAAGTAGTCAATGACGTAAACGGTCTGATTGCTTTAGCAAATGGTTTGCAATATCGCCTTACGGTTGGGCGTGCGAGTCCGATGTACGCTCTGCCAAGTGCCATAGGTCTAACCACAAAAGAGTTAAAAGTTTTGAATGCGGGTAATACCGATGAGCTAAACCTCGAAGCAGGTGGTGCGGCAGTTCAAGGCAATAACTCGTTGATTTCAAACCTCTGGAATCAAAGCCACTTAGTAAGAGCAAATGCCGATAATATCTTAAATAATGTTTCAAAAGTAAGCGATGCAGGAACAAAAAGTGGTCTGATTGCCTACGCATCAATTTTCAAAGCAATTGCTCTCGGAAATTTGGCAATGGGTTGGGAGCAATCGCCTATCACAACTGCCGAAAATGCTCCATTTGTTGCTCGCACGGAAGTTTTGAAAAATGCCGTTTCGATTTTAGAAAATGCCGCTACGGCATTAGCTACTGCACCTTCGACAAACTTTACGAGTAGAATCGTATCGGGGATTGACCTAACAAATACTGTACAAGCCCTTATTGCTCGATACAGCTTAATGCTTGGCGATTATGACAAAGCTTTAGCTGCCGCAGCAAAAGTAGATTTAACCAAAAGGTCGGCTTTTACTTTTGATGATACTTCTCGTAATCCGATTTTTGATGCCACTTTCAGCAACCGTAACGTAACCGAGCCATTGAATGCTGACTTTGGGTTACCAACGGCCTTAAAACCTGATTCAAAAGATAAACGAATTGCGTTTTTCTTTCAAACAACGGTTGCTGCTAATAATTTAGGTAGAGCGAGTTTCTTTACGGCCAATTCGTCGGCGATTCCTGTGTATTTGCCAGGTGAAATCAGCCTGATTATAGCTGAAGCTAATGCCCGTAAAGGCAGTATTGATGCGGCCATCACTGAACTAAACAAGGTTTTGACCAAGAAAACTGATGTTTGGGGAATCGGTGCTGACTTGCCAGCTTACGCAGGCGATAAAACCGCTGCGGCAGTATTAACCGAAATCTATAAGCAACGTTGCATCGAATTATTTATGCAAGGTTTCCGCTTAGAAGATAGCCGTCGCTTTAATCGCCCAGCAGCAGGAACAGCGGGTGCCGAACGCACACGTAATTGGTATCCTTATCCATTATCTGAAAGAGATAACAATAAGTCGATACCAGCCGACCCAGCAATTTGATAATTACATTTCATCATAGATTAACGTGCAAAAAAGCATCCATTTTGGGTGCTTTTTTTGTTTTTGGTTTGCAATGTATAAGAGGTTGAAAATATTCTTGCGGAGAATTGTGAATAACTACTTACTTTGTGAAAATCTTTTAAGAATTGATATTAATGGTTTTAGGCAAGAAATGAGTAGCTCAAAAGAAATACCCAAACTAAATCCTTCGCAGTTCGATGATTATCTTTTTGGAAATTGGAAACCAAAAGTTTCGAGTTTGTATGAGCATTTTCATATCGAACGCATCGAAAATTATAAGTCTTTTCTGAAATTTCCTGTTTTACCGCACCGCCGTTCGGTGTATTTTTTCTTGTATGTAACCAAAGGTTTTGCCATCAGAAGCAAAGGTTTGAGCAATTATGAAGTAAAGGCTAATACATTTTTTTGCCTTTCGACCGACCAAATCACTTCGCTTGAAGCTATTTCTGATGATGTTGAAGGTTTTTATTGTCATTTTCAACCTGAGTTTTTTAATCAGGCGATACTCAATGTTGACCTTGAAAAAGATTTCCCTTTTTTTCAAATCACTTCCGAGCCGCTCATTCAAATTTTGGATAATCAGAGAATTGTTGATTTATTAGAAATTTTATTGGCAGAAAAACTACGAAACGAAGCCAATCGTGCCGAGATAATTGCTCTGTATCTAATAGCCTTTTTTAAGGAAATGAAAGAGTTTTATATACAAACTCCCAAAAGCAGCAATAATGCAGCTTCTAATCTCACACAACGCTACAAAAATCTGCTTTCAGAGCTTATCTACGACAAAAAAACTGTTACCGAATTTGCCGAAATTCTGGCGGTTTCGCCCAATCATTTGCATAAATGCGTAAAGACTACAACGGGCAAATCGGCTCACGAATTATTGGAAGAAATGCGGGTTTTAGAGGCCAAAGTTTTGCTCAAACAAACACCCATGCGAATTGCCGAAATTGCATTCAAGATTGGTGGCTTCGAGCCAAGCGATTTTTCGAGATTCTTTAAATCTAAGACAGGAATTTCGCCAAAAGAGTATCGGAATCTGCAAAATTGATTGTTTTTGCTTATTTTATCTTTCCTTTTACCTACTAATCTTTCTGTTTATTGTTCAATTTTGTATTGAAATAAGTCAATCAGTTTTTGGATAATAAAATGCAAGAAATAAAATCTTCTACGGCGTCAATCCAATTAGAAATCAGAGACGAAATCTTGTTGGTGGCTATTAATCGCCCCGAAAAACGTAATGCTTTCAACGATGATTTGGTTCTGGGTATCGAAAAAGTCTTCGAGAATATTCCACCGCAAATCCGCTGTGTGGTTATCTATGGTTTGGGTAAGCATTTTTCGGCAGGCCTCGACCTTTCAGAACTGAAAGAACGAGACGCCGTGCAGGGGCTTCATCATTCCCGAATGTGGCACCGAGTATTAGATAAAGTGCAATTTGGAGCTGTGCCTGTCGTAGCGGTGCTTCACGGGGCAGTTGTAGGTGGCGGACTCGAATTGGCATCTGCGTGCCACATCAGAGTTGCCGAAACCAGCACGTTTTTTGCACTTCCCGAAGGTCAAAGAGGAATTTTTGTGGGTGGCGGTGCATCGGTTCGTGTGCCAAAATTAATCGGTATGGCTCGCATGATGGACATGATGTTTACTGGAAGAGTCTATAAGGCCGAAGAGGGCGAACGTATCGGTTTAGCCCAATATTTAGTCGAGGAAGGTCAAGGACTCGAAAAAGGAATAGAATTGGCCCAAAAAATAGCTTCAAATGCAGGCATGACCAATTACGCACTCATGCACGTATTGCCCAAAATTGTTGATTCGGGTCAAAACGAAGGTTTAATGATGGAAAGCTTAATTGCAGCAATTTCAGCAGATGCCCCAGAAGCTAAAAAAAGATTAACTGATTTTCTGGAAGGAAGAGCCAAGAAAGTGGGAGAATAAGCAGATTTAGAGCTATGGACTATCAAACATTAAGCATCAAACATTCAACATTTAGAAAGAATGTATAAAAACACGCCATTCGGCCCAACTAAAACTCATAAAAGACAGTTTGAAAATGGCATTGTTCATTTCAAAAATGAGCAAGCATTGGCCGATTTTCCTATAAAAATTACTGATAAATTAGAACATTGGGCAAAAATAAAACCTGAGCATACGTTTATCAGTAGAAGAAATCTCGTCACGAAGGATTGGGAGAAATTATCTTATGCCGAAACCTTCGAAAAGGTAAGAAATATCGCCCAGTATTTGATAAATCTGGAATTTACATCTGGTGAAACTGTCGTAATTCTCTCAGAGAATAGCCTTGAACACGCACTTTTGGTTTTAGCATCAGTACATATTGGCATTACTTATACGCCGATTTCTCCACCGTATTCTTTGGTTTCTGATGATTTCGGCAAACTCAAACATTGTCTTGAATTAATGACTCCGAAAGTCATTTTTGCTCAAAGTGGAAAAGTTTATCAAAAAGCTCTCGAACTATCAAAAACAATTTTCCCAGAAGCCATTGTCATTACCGCAGATGGAGAAAATGGTGGGCATTTTCAAGAAATGTTGCTTACAAAACCTACGACCGATGTTGAAACTGCCGCAACAAAAGTGAACGCTGATACGATAGCCAAGGTGTTGTTTACCTCTGGCTCGACTGGCTTGCCCAAAGGCGTAATGAATCATCAGGGCATGTGGTGTGCTAATTTACAGCAGATTACGCAGGTTTTTCCGTTTATGCAGCAACAACCGCCCATTTTCATTGATTGGCTTCCGTGGAATCATACTTTTGGTAGCAATCATAACTTTGGATTGGCTCTTTATAATGGCGGAACAATTTTGATTGATGATGGAAAGCCAACACCCAAAGGTATCGAAGAAACCGTTCAGAATCTCCGAGAAATTTCTCCGACGGCCTATTTTAATGTGCCAAAAGGTTTTGAAATGCTGATTCCATATCTTGAAAAAGAACCTGCTTTGCGTGAAAATTTCTTCAAAAATCTTAATATTTTGTTTTATGCAGGGGCGAGTTTGGCTCAACCAGTTTGGAATCGCTTGGAAGAATTGGCGGTAGAAACTATTGGTGTAAAAATTCCGATTATCACGGGTTTGGGTTGTACTGAGTCGGGACCTTCGGCGATGTTTGCCAATTGGGGTGGAGCATTTTCTGGACTTTTGGGTGTGCCAGTGGCAGGGATGGATGTGAAACTCGTACCCGATGGTGATAAAATGGAGGCTCGCTATAAAGCCCCCAACGTAACAAAAGGTTATTGGAGAAACTCTGAAGCAACGGCAGCGGCTTTTGATGAAGATGGTTATTATAAAACTGGTGATGCCGTAAAATTCTTAGATGAGAATAACCCCGATAAAGGTTTGGTTTTTGATGGAAGAATTGCTGAAGATTTTAAACTTTCAACAGGAACTTGGGTAAATGTGGGTGTTTTGAAAGCAAAAGTGATTTCAACTGGCTCACCAATTATTCAAGATGTGGTGCTTGCTGGTTTGGACAAAGAGTATATTGGGGCAATTTTATTTTTAAATGCTGACGCTTGCCGAAAATTAGCTAATTTAAGTCCCGAAATTTCAAATAAAGAAGCATATTTGAATGTAGAAGTAGAAAAATTTATCAATAATTGGCTGGCAGAGTTCAATAAAACCTCAACAGGAAGCTCGACTGTCATCAAAAAATATGTAATTGCTATCGAACCACCGTCGATTGATTTAGGCGAAATAACCGATAAAGGTTCATTGAATCAAAGAGCAGTTTTGAAACATAGATTTGATTTGGTAAATGAAATGTATCCCTAAATGGCACGCTGATTTGACGGATGTGCCAACGCTGATAAAAACTGATTTTAAAAATGGAATTATTGCATAAAGAATTAACGGAGGCAATTATCAAGGCATTTTACGATGTTTACAATGAACTTGGCTTTGGTTTTTAGAAAAAGTTTATCAAAACTCTCTTTATTTAGAGTTAAAGGCAAGAGGGTTTGATGTTGAGGCTCAGAAACAAATAAAGGTTCATTTTAAGGGCTTTGAAGTTGGAGAGTACTATGCTGATTTGTTGGTAAATAATACAATTATTCTCGAATTAAAGGCAACAGAAGCAATTGTTCCTGAGTTTGAACATCAATTAATAAATTATCTTCGAGGAACAGATAAAGAAGTTGGTTTACTTTTAAATTTTGGTTTAAAACCTGAATTTAGACGTAAGATATTTGAAAATTCACGAAAGAAATTAAAATATTAATGTGTAGCAAAAAATCAGTATAAATCAGCGTTACGTAGTATCGGCGTTATCAGCGTGCCAAAATTTAACGAGAAATGAAAATAGAAAACAATACATTCTTAATCACGGGCGGAGCTTCGGGATTAGGTTTCGCAACTGCAAAAATGATTGTAGAAAATGGCGGAAATGCTGTTTTACTCGACGTAAACGAAGAAGCAGGAACGACCGCACAAAGCAATTTAGGTACAAAATCGAAATTCATAAAAACTGATGTAACCAACGAAGTGCAAGTGCAAAGTGCTGTTAGTCAGTCGATTGAAGCTTATGGAAGTGTCGAAGGAATCATCAATTGTGCAGGAGTAGGCCCAGCGAAAAGAGTAGTTGGTAAAGATGGTCCACATCCGCTGGACTTCTTTCAGAAAGTAATCAATATAAACCTAATCGGCACTTTCAATACCCTTAGATTAGTAGCCGATAAAATGCAAAACAATGAACCAAATACCGAAGGCGAAAGAGGAATTATTATAAACACCGCCTCAGTTGCAGCTTTTGATGGGCAAATCGGACAAGCAGCTTACTCGGCATCGAAAGGTGGAATTGTAGCCATGACCTTGCCAATTGCTCGTGAATTTGCTCGAATGGGCATCAGAGTAATGGCTATTGCTCCAGGTATTTTTGAAACGCCTTTATTAGCATCACTACCACAAGAAGCTCAAGATTCGCTGGGAAAACAAGTGCCATTTCCACCACGCTTAGGCCGACCAGCAGAGTTTGCCAATTTAGTAAAACACATCATCGAAAACACCATGCTCAACGGCGAAGTAATCCGTCTTGATGGAGCGATAAGAATGGGAGCTAAATAATGTTAGATGATGAATGTTTGATGTTGAATCAAGCGTTCATCATTCAACATCAAACATCAAAAATATGATAGATATAAATAAAGTAATTGCCATAGACGTACACACGCATGCCGAAGTGTCGTGTTGCCAACCACATGATGATTATCGTCCAGAGTTAGACGAAGCATTTGCCAAATATTTCAAATCAGATAAACGCCCGACAATTCAAGAAACGGCCGATTTCTATCGTGATAATAATTTAGCATTTATAATGTTTACCGTTGATTCGGAACATAATGTTGGTAAACGTCGCATCCCGAATATTGAAGTTGCTGAAGCAGCTCTCAAAAACGATGATGTGATGATTGCATTTGCTAGCATCGACCCGCACAAAGGTCGAATGGGAGCAAGAGAAGCCCGTGATTTGATAGAAAATTATGGTGTAAAAGGCTTTAAATTTCATCCAACGGTGCAAGGTTTTTATCCTTACGATAAAATGGCTTATCATCTTTACGAAGTTATAGCCGAATACAAATTACCGATGTTGTTTCATTCGGGGCATTCGGGTTTTGGCTCGGGTGTGCGTGGCGGAGGTGGTTTGCGTTTAGAATATTCAAATCCGATGCACCTTGATGATGTGGCGATTGATTTCCCCGACTGCCCAATTATTATTGCTCACCCAAGTTGGCCGTGGCAAGATGAAGCCTTGAGCGTAGCGATGCACAAGCCCAATGTTTACATTGATTTGAGTGGCTGGTCACCCAAATATTTTCCGAAACAACTCATTCAATATGCCAATACAATGCTCAAAAATAGAGTCCTTTTCGGCACTGATTTTCCATTAATTACTCCCGAAAGATGGATGAAAGATTTTGAAGAAGCAGGTTTCAAAGAAGAAGTAAAGCCATTGATTCTGAAAGAAAATGCTATCAGAATGCTCGGATTAAAGTAAAAGTGTAGAAAACACAATTAAACTATCGCTTTCTGATTGTTTTTGCATATTTATTCTCTTATTTTGCATAGTATAATCACGGTATAATGCAGAATTTTGTTGGAAAATTATAATTATATTTAATGAAGATTATTATTATCGGTGGTGGGATTGGTGGTTTGACCGCCGCATTGAGCCTTCATCAAGCTGGATTCGAGGTTAAGGTTTTTGAATCGGTCAAAGAAATAAAGCCTTTGGGCGTAGGTATCAATACACTTCCGCATAGTGTTCGAGTATTAACAAATCTGGGTTTACAAGAAAAAATCGCTAAAAATGCCATCGAAACGAGTGATTTAGTCTATTTTAATAAATTCGGTCAGCAATTCTGGACAGAACCACGTGGACGTTTTGCTGGTTACAAATGGCCACAATTTTCGGTGCATCGTGGGGTTTTGCAAATGTTGCTTTTTGATGAGGTTGTGGCGGTTTTGGGCAAAGATGCCATTCTGAAAAATCACCATTTAAGTCATTTTGAACAAACCGATAGCGAAGTAATTGCTCATTTTATAGATAAAGACACCAACGAAAAAATACGGGAAGAACGTGCTGATATTTTAATAGGTGCCGATGGCATTAATTCCGTTGTGCGTCAGCAGCTTTATCCGAACGAAGGCCCGCCAGTTTATTCCGAAAATGTACTTTATCGTGGCACAACCACCATGAAACCATTCTTAGATGGCACATCTATGGCAATGATTGGGAGTTTACGCCAAAAAATGGTGGTTTATCCAATTGGTCAACCAGATGCTGATGGCAATTGCTTAATTAATTGGGTAGGAAACATTAAAGAAGGAAAATCGAAACTAACGGCTCGTGATTGGAATCGAGAAGCCGATAAAGCAAGGTTAGTTGATTTATATAAAGATTGGAAATTCGATTGGCTCGATGTACCAACGATGATTGATGGGGCAAAAGCCGTTTATGAATTTCCGATGTCTGACCGAAACCCTTTAGATAAATGGACTTTCGGGCGAGTTACGCTTCTCGGCGATGCCGCTCACCCGATGTATCCGATTGGCTCAAATGGTGCTTCACAAGCTATTCTTGACGCCGATTGTCTGACCGAATGTTTGAAAAGTACAAGTAACCCTTTGGAGGCTTTAATCGAATATGATAAAGAAAGAGTGCCAGCGGCTGCTAAGGTGGTTTTACAAAACCGAGCCAAAGGCCCCGACGAAATCATGGATATGATGGAAGATTGGTTTCCGAAAGGTTTTTCGAAAGATGAAATTCCGCATGAAGAACTGGCAAAAGTAATGGATAATTACAAAAAAGTAGCTGGTTTCGATATACAGACCCTTAACCAAAAAAACTAAGACATGAAACACTTACTTAACTTCAAAAATGTGATGTTGATTTTCACTGAAAATAAAATCCGTGTAAATCTGCGTTTCCAAAGGAATCAGCGTCATCTGCGTGCCATTATTTGTATCGTTTTCTGCCTATTAAATATGAATTCATTCGCCCAAAGCACACCCGAAGCACCAAATTTAGAATTTGTTTGTGAGTTAAAAGTGAAACTCAAAGCACCGTATATAGTAGGAGATACGCCTCACGGAATGCGTAGAATTATTCCAATCATAGGCGGAGGTTTTGAAGGTCCAAAAATGAAAGGCGAGATTTTGGATGGCGGTGCCGACTGGCAAATTGTAAGAAAAGATGGCGTAGCCGAGCTGGAAGCACATTATCAAATCAAAACCGACGATGGCGTAATAATCTACATCAAAAATACAGGTTTGCGAGTAGCTACTCCTGAAGTAGCTGCTCGAATCGGACGAGGAGAAGCTGTTTCGCCATCAGAGTACTATTTCCGTGCGATACCAAAATTTGAAGCCCCTCAAGGCAAATACGAATGGATGAATAATGCCATTTTTATTTGTAAGGGCATCAGAAACCCAGATAACGTAGCAATTCAAGTTTGGAAAGTAAATTAATGTTTTGCTTACAAACAACCCTATATTCAACCATATATACCTAATAAATAATGACTTTCAACCCTAAAGCTCTCATCGATAAAAATCCGATGACAGGTCTGCAGTACGCAACAATTTTTGTTTGTTTTCTGATGAATATGCTCGACGGCATGGATGTTTTGGTTATTTCTTATACCGCACCAGCCATTGCCAAAGATTGGGATATTAGTCCTGCGGCTCTCGGCACTGTCTTCAGTTCTGGATTATTCGGAATGACTCTCGGTACGCTCTTTTTAGCACCTTTTGCCGATAAAATTGGTCGAAAAAGTATTATTCTCATTAGCGGCATCATCATGGGTGTTTGTATCTATCTGACGTCCTATTCTACATCAATCACTCATTTACTGATTTATCGTTTCATAAGTGGGCTTGGTATCGGAAGTATGCTGGCCAGTACAGCTTCACTTGCTTCTGAATATACGCCTAACAAAACCCGTGATTTTTGGGTGAGTTTTGTTATTTCGGGCTATCCAGTGGGGGCGGTTTTGTCGGGTTTGGTAGCTGCAAGAGTCATTCCTAATGATGGTTGGCAGCACATGTTTCGCATTGCGGGAATTGCCTCTATGTTTTCGGTGCCTTTGATTTTATTCTTTTTATCAGAATCAATAGATTTTTATCTACGAGCTCAACCAACCAATGCTCTTGAGAAATTGAATAAGATTCTCGTAAAAATGAATATTCAGCCAATAGAAGCATTGCCAATCGTTGAAAAACTGAAATCAAAACTACCAGTTGACCAACTACTAAAATCAGATTTTCGTAAGCCTACAATTCAGCTTTGGGCAGCCTTATTTATGGCTTTTGCGGCTTTATATTTTCTCACAAGCTGGATTCCGAAGTTGGCAAAAGATGCAGGGCTTTCGATGGAATTGGCCATTTATGCAGGCACAATCTTCAATCTCGGGGCATTTTTCGGAATCATAACACAGGGGTATTTTTCGAGTAAATATGGTCTGAAAAAAACTTTGGGAGTGATATTGGTGCTAACGGGCGTATTGATGGCTTCGTTTGGACTTTTCGTAGGTTCAGATATTGTTTTACTCATTTTTGCACTTTTAGGTTTCGGAATTCAAGGTGGTTTTGTGGGATTGTACGCACTTTCTGCCAGATTATACCCAACTGAATTTCGTACTACGGGTGTGGGCTGGGCAATGGGAGCAGGGCGTTTGGGCGGCATCGTTGGGCCAACTTTAGCTGGATTTTTGATAGCTGCTGGGTTGGGTATTGCTACTAATTTCTTGATTTTTGCCTTACCAGCTGCCCTTGCAGGCATTATTACTTCAAGAATTGATTCTAAAGAAATAAGTTAAAATTAATGATTAATGGTTGATGTTTAGTGTTTTATAAAAACGTCAGCCCTCAAAAACTAAAGAAAATGTCAAATTTCAGAGCCGACCACGTGGGTAGCTTACTACGCACACCAGAAGTAAAAGAGAACCGTTTGAAGTGGAAAAAAGGAGAAATTTCTGCGGAAGAACTAAGAGCAATCGAAGATGCAGGGATTGCCGAAACTGTAAAGCATTTAGAAGCAACAGGCATGAAAGCCATCACCGATGGAGAGTTCCGTCGTGATTATTTCCACCTCGATTTTTTGAAAGAATTGGCAGGTGTAAGCGTAACGGGAGGTATTGAAGCTAACCCAAATGCCAAAGCTGCCGAAGATGGTTTTACACCACCTGTTTTGAGTGTAACAGGCAAGCTCAAACACGTAAAAGACATTCAAGTAGCCGATTTTAATTATCTAAAAACGGTTGTTTCGCAGACGCCAAAAGTTTCGATTCCTTCACCAACCATGATTCACTTCCGTGGTGGCCGCAAATCAATTGATATTAATTCGTACCCTGATATGGACGAGTTTTTTGCCGATTTATCTGCTGCTTATCGTGAAGAAATCGCTCATTTATACGATGCGGGCTTGCGTTATTTGCAGCTTGACGATACCAATTTGGCGTATCTCTGCGACCCTAAAATGCGTGCAGCTGCTCAAGCAAGGGGCGAAGACCCGAATGAGCTTCCTCGCACGTATGCAGCTCTTATCAACTCAGTAATTGATAATCGTCCAGCCGATTTGACGGTGGGTATTCACCTTTGTCGTGGAAATTATCGCAGTACGTGGTTTGCCGAAGGTGGTTATGAACCAGTTGCCGAAATTCTCTTCAATTCGATTAATGTTGACCGTTATTTGCTCGAATACGACGACGAGCGTTCGGGCGATTTTGCTCCGCTTCGTTTTGTTCCGAATAACAAAAAAGTTGTTTTGGGAATCATTTCATCGAAAAAACGTGAACTCGAAAACATTGATGACCTCTGCAAGCGTATCGACGAAGCGGCACAATATACGCCAATCGAAAATCTGTGTGTGAGCCCTCAATGTGGTTTTTCGTCAACTCACCACGGTAACGACATGAGCCACGATGACCAATGGCGTAAGCTTGATTTGACAGTAAATACCGCTCTAAAAGTTTGGGGAGAAGCATAAAACTGTGGGTCGAACCGAGCGTCGGCCGTCTCCAGATTCGACCTGCGTACTAACCTATTATTATAAAACTTAATTCGTAGCTATTCACCATGAAAAAAGTCTTAATCTTGTTATTTATCACACAGGCAATTTTTGCTCAAAATGTTGCCAAAATTGATACAGGCAGCATCAATGGAGCGAAATATCGGATTCTTTTTCCCGAAAATTGGAAAGGAAAATTGGTGATGTATGCACACGGCTACGAATTTATGGGGTCGAAGCCTGCACAAAGTCAAAATCCAGAATTTCCGAAGCGAATGACACCTTTTTTGGAAAGAGGCTTTGCCGTAGCCTCTTCTGATTATGCGTTTCAAGGCTTGGCTTTGGTTCAAGGAGTCGATGATACGGAGGCTCTGCGACAATACTTTGTAAAAAAATACGGTCAGCCCGATTCAACGTTCATGACTGGGCATTCGATGGGTGGTGGCATAACGTTGGCTACGCTCGAAAACTACGGACAAAATTATAACGGAGGCTTTCCGATGTGTCCGCTGGCAGGGCGTGTTTATCTGCAAACCCGCAAGGAGTTCGATTTATTTGCTACTTTCAATGGGCTTTTCCCTGGTATCGCTACTTCTCTGCATGATATTTTTGATATGTCGAAGCCAAAAGAGCCAATTTCTATGCAGGCGGGTTTTCGTAAGGCCGTATTGATGAAAAAAGCAATTTATGCTAAAGATTCTTTACTCGCTGTTGAATTTGCCAAACATTTTGATTTAAAACCTGATGATTTAGCTTTTTCTTTAGCATTTGGTGAAGGTGTTTTGCGTGATATTGCTCAGAAAGCAGGTGGAAATCCTTACGACAATACCAATACTGTTTATGGAAGATTTCCGAATAGCTTGCTCGTAAACCAGAAAGCCGAGAGATTGGCCGCAACGGTTAGTCAGAATATTTTATTCGATAAATATGATAGAACTGGAGCAATTGATAAACCAGCTTTGGCTTTACATACGATTTATGACCAACTGATTCCTGCCGATTTGGCGATTGTGAGTTACGAAAATTTGATTCAAAAGCAGGGAAAACAACAGTACTTTAGCGTAAAATACACAAATGGGCAAGGCCATTGTAACTTTACTAACGAACAAACTGGTAAAGCTTTTGATGAACTGAGAAATTGGGTAAAAACTGGTCAAAAGGCAAAAGCAGGTTTCGTGGAGTAAAATTCTTTAAATGTTCAAAGTTTGTAAGTCTTGAAAAAATGTAATCGCAACGGCGAACTGTTCGTCATTCACCACTCGTAATTTCTTAAAACACTTACATAAATTTCTACTTAGAAAATGGCGGCTTCGGTCGCCTTTTCTATTATATTTTCTTGAATTCGCTTGGCGAAACCCCCGTTTGTTTCTTAAAAAGTCGTGTAAAGTAAGCAGGGTCTTTAAAATTGAGTAAATACGACACCTCTGAAATCGAATAATTTGTATTAAGCAAATACTTTTTGGCCTCGGCAATCAGATAATCCTGCACAATCTGCAAAGCCGATTTCTGCACTAAAGCATTACAGATTCGGTTGAGATGTACGGTTGTGATATTTAATTCTTTGGCGTATTCGCTTATGGATTTGGTTTCTTGTATCGTACGCTTGATGTGCTTCTGAAATGCTTGAAAATACATCAAAGTACGGTTATCCGAAGCTGAAATGGTGTTTTTGAGTGAAAAACTAAAACGATAGATACTGATAAAAAATAAAGTAAACAACGACTGAACAACGGTTTGTTTTTCGAGATTCTCCTCGTATAACTCTTTCAAAATCAGGCTTTTATAATTCTTTATTTGTTCAAAAATACTCGGGTCATTATCAAACTGGAGGTATTTCAAATGATTGAGTTCGAGCAGAATTTTGGGCGAATTTTTGAAAAGCGTTTCCAGAAAATTTTCCGAAAAAGTTAAAACTTCACCAATGATACTTGGCTCAAAAGCAAAACCGTGCAGGGTATTGGTCGGAATCATAATCAAGCAAGGGCCTTCGATAGCAACTTCATTTTGCTCCGAAATCAGAACCCCACTTCCCGACTCAATCATAAAAATCTGACATAAATCGGTGTGTAGATGTTCGTTGATTTCCCAATCATACATCTTACTCCGCACTTCGAGCGACTCATGATGAATAAAATCGGGCAAAAGCGGATAATGATTATCGCCATAAAGACCTTTGAAATTGATAATCTGCTTCGAATTACTCATGTTTATTTTTTACAATCATTATTTCATTGATTTATGCCATTTTCTATCATAAGTTCTTTTTAATCAATATTTTATTTCATAAATATACTATAATTATTGAATTTTATAAAATAGTATGTTTAAATTGTACAAGTCTTATTTTGATTAATCCAAGATTAAGTTTGATAATTAGAATACTTTTGTAGGGTAAAAATGGCTATTCAATACCTCTAATTCTCAACCAAATGAGCAATATCATTTATAATCAATTCGACCGTGAAGTACATCCGCCGTACTTAGCTCCTGAATACAAATCAACAATTCTGCGAGCTCCAACCAAACCTTTAGTTATTTTGAAACAATCGCTTTCTGAACTCACAGGCCCAGTTTTTGGAGATTTCAATTTAGGAGAATTCGACCACGACCTTACCAAAAATTCAATAAAAAATGGTGAACCATTGGGCGAAAGAATTGTAGTTCACGGCAAGGTAATGAATGAAAATGGACAGCCAATCCCAAACACTTTGATTGAAATTTGGCAAGCTAACTCATGCGGTCGTTACGTACACAAAGTTGACCAACACGATGCCCCACTCGACCCGAATTTCTTAGGTGCAGGGCGTTGCATGACCGATAAAGATGGGAATTATAAGTTTTATACTATCAAACCTGGGGCATATCCTTGGGGAAACCATTACAACGCTTGGCGTCCGAATCACATACATTTTTCGTTGTTTGGGGCAAATATTACCAATCGTTTGGTTACACAAATGTATTTCCCTGGCGACCCGCTCTTGCAGCATGACCCGATTTTCTTGGGTGTTCCACCAAAAGGCCGTGAATTATTAATCTCAAAATTCGATTTAGATGCCACCGAGCCAAACTTTGCTCTCGGCTACCGCTTCGATTTTGTACTAAGAGGCCACAACGCAACACCTTTTGAAAAATTGTAAAAAAACAAAGACAGTCTTTGAGTAACGATTTACGGAACAAATGTTCTTAATCGTAAATCGTCATTCGTAAATCGTAAATTGAAATGAAACAAACTCCCTCGCAAACAGTAGGCCCATACTTTGCTTATGGACTTACACCCGAGCAATATTTATATGATTTCAAGCAATTGGTTGGTAATCAGATGGTTAGTCCAATCGAACACAGCGAAGCTATCACCATTACAGGAAAAGTTTTCGATGGTAATGGTGATGTGATACCTGATGCAATGATTGAAATTTGGCAAAATGATGGCGAAAATCAACTTTTTGGGCGTTTCGGTACAGGAACTGATGCTCAGAATCGCTTTATTTTTAGCACAATTAAGCCAAAATCAATTGATGGGCAAGCTCCGTATCTTTCAGTAATTGTTTTTATGCGTGGGCAGCTGATACATTCTTATACTCGCATTTATTTTTCTGACGAGGCTCAACTCAATGCAGCTGACGAAGTGCTAAATGCTATTCCTGTTGATAGAAAAAATACATTAATTGCCGAGAAACAAGGCAATAATTTGTATGAGTTCAATATCAATATGCAAGGCGAAAACGAAACTGTGTTTTTTGAAGTATAAAACCCCTAACCCCTAAAGGAGAACAAAAATATGTCTCTTTATTCGGAATACTTTTATTCAAAGGATATAAACAATTTATTCTCTGACCATCAGATAATCGCTCAAATGCTGCGTTTTGAGGGAGCTTTGGCAGTTGCTCAAGCCGAAAATGGTATTATTCCACCCCAAGCTGCCCAAATCATCGAAAGTTGCTGTCAGGCAGACTTTATTGATATTGATAAACTCAAATCAGAGATAAAGTTGGGTGGAAATGCCGCTATTCCTTTGGTGAAGCAGCTTACTCGAATCGTAAAGAATAATGATGTAGAGGCATCGAAATATGTACATTTAGGAGCAACCAGCCAAGATGTGGTAGATACCGCAACTGTTTTGCAGATGCAGGAATATTGGTACTGGCTAAATGATAAACTGACCGAATTATCGAATTTATTAGTAGAAACTACAAAAAAACACCGTAGTACATTGATGATTGGTCGGACGCTTCTCCAACAAGCCCGCCCAATTACGTTTGGCCTTAAAACTTCAGGATGGCTGCAAAGCATTGAGCGAAGCAAAGAACGAATGAAAAATACTCAGAAACGGGTTTTGGTCATTCAGCTGGGAGGAGCAGTTGGTAGTGGAAATGCAAATTTGTCAAAGCTCGTTCAGCAAAGTCTTGCCGATATTCTCGACTTAAAACCATCGTTTTCGTGGCAATCAAACCGTGATAATTTAGTTGAAGCCGCATCCGTTTTCGGGATATTAAATCAATCGCTTGGAAAAATCGCCAAAGATGTATCATTAATGATGCAAACCGAAGTTGGTGAAGTATTTGAAGGAGCGGGCGAGGGCAAAGGTGGCTCCAGTACTATGCCGCATAAGCGAAACCCTGTTACATGTGCTGCTATATTGGCTAATGCCAACCGAATTCCAAATTTGGTAGCTACTATATTGGCTTCGATGCCCCAAGAACACGAGCGTTCAGCAGGATTGTGGCATTCAGAATGGGAAGTTTTAACCGAAATTATGTTGCTTACGGCAGGAAGTATTGAAAAAGCCATAGAATTGATTTTAGGTTTAGAAGTTGATGAGCAGAGAATGCTACAAAATCTTGAATTGACTAAAGGTTTGATTTATGCTGAAAATGTCTCGCTGGCACTGGCCACAAAAATAGGTAAAATTAATGCTCATGAATTAGTTGAAAAAGCCTGTAAATCAGCCATTTATCAACAAAAACATCTAAAAGATATCCTCGAAGAAATGAATGTCGATTTACCAAATTTAGAAGAATTATTTAAAGCCGAAAACTCGATTGGGAATAGTTTGGAAATAATTGATGAAATACTAAAATGATGATGAACTATAAAATACAAGGTACACCAAACAGTCCCGTTTTGATTTTCTCCAACTCATTAGGTTCGGAAATGATGATGTGGGAAGAACTGATTCCATATTTATTACCATATTTCAGAGTATTACAATACGATACTCGTGGACATGGTGGTTCAAAAAATAACATCAGAAACGAAGGCTATACAATAGAATTATTGGGCAAAGATGTAATCAATTTAATGGACGAACTTAACATCGAAACCGCCTATTATTGTGGATTTTCGATGGGTGGTTTGATTGGACAATATCTTGGTATAAATCACCCAAATCGCTTTAAAAAGATAGTTTTGAGCAATACAGGGGCAAAAATTGGGAACGACGAACGCTGGAATGGTCGTATCGAAACCATTTCAAAGAATGGAATGCAAGCAATCGTTGAAGACACAATGGAGCGTTGGTTTACCGAAGATTTCCGAAAACAAAATCCGCAAAAAGTATCCGAAACACACGCCATGTTTTTGCGAAGCGATGTGCTGGGTTATTCAAATTGTTGCTGTGCCATTCGTGATGCCGATTTCAGAAATCAACTACAAAATTTGAGCGTTGAAACTTTAGTTATCACAGGCGATGAAGACCCCGTTACGAATGTCGAGCAAGCAGAGTTTTTAGTTTCCAACATTCCAAATGCTCAATTAAAGGTTCTTCATGCTCGCCACTTAGCCGCCACCGAACTGCCGAAAGAATACGCCCAAGTTTTAATAGATTTTTTTGTAGGCGAAGCCACTTTTGATAAAGGAATGCACGTCCGCCGAACGGTTTTAGGAAATACTCACGTTGACCGAGCAAATAGCAAAATAAATGAGTTTAATGCTGATTTTCAGTCGTTTATAACTAATTATGCGTGGGGCGAAGTTTGGACAAGACCCAATCTTTCAAAACATAACCGTAGCCTTATCACGATGGC
Organism: Emticicia aquatilis; assembly: GCF_014644295.1. Taxonomy (GTDB): domain Bacteria; phylum Bacteroidota; class Bacteroidia; order Cytophagales; family Spirosomataceae; genus Emticicia; species Emticicia aquatilis. The sequence continues at coordinate 105,416 of NZ_BMKK01000012.1, read as the reverse complement.
GATGTTAATTGCTCTCAACCGCCAAACCGAGTTTAAGATGCACGTCAGAGCAGCCTTTAATAATGGTGTTACGGTCGATGAAATCAAAGAGGTAATCATGCAATCGGCTTTGTATTGTGGTTTACCAGCTGCTAATGAAGCAACTCACGCCGCCGAAGAAGTATTTAGAGAATTAGGAGTCAACATTTCATAAACAACAGACCATATTTATAATGAAAACAATAAAAACCCAGGTTGGAATTATCGGTGCTGGCCCTGCTGGACTTACGTTGGCTTTAATGCTACAAAAGCAGGGTATTAAATGTGTAATTATAGAAAACCGTAGCCGAGAATACGTCGAAAACCGTGTTCGTGCAGGCCTTTTAGAACATAATACCGTAGAAGTTTTTGAAGAACTGGGCGTAGCTGACCGTCTCCACCAAGAAGGGTTGGTGCATCATGGTTGTTATATTGCCTACAATGGTATTACGCAACGCATTGATTTTCAGAAACATACGCAAAGAGAAGTAACTATTTATGGTCAGCAAGAAGTTGTAAAAGACTTGATAAAAGCTTGTTTGGATAGAAAAATTGAAATCATTTTTGAGGCAGAAGCGACCGAAATCAATGATTTTATGACCGAAGAGCCAAGTATTTCGTTTACTCATGGCGGAGAAAATGCTATTTTAAACTGCGATTTTGTAGCAGGAACAGATGGTTTTCACGGTTTAGGCCGAAAAACATTACCCAAAGAATCTTATAACGAATTCAAGATTGAATATCCGTTTAGTTGGCTGGGAATATTGGCTTATTCAAAACCCACTTATGATGAATTGATTTATGCTTTTCACCACGAAGGTTTTGCCTTGGCAAGTATGCGTTCTGAGAAGGTGTGTCGCTTATATTTACAAGTACCTAACGATGAAAAAATAGAAAATTGGTCGGACGAGCAAATCTGGACTGAGCTCGAAAATCGTTTGGGTATTGAACTTGACAAAGGAGAAATTTTTGAAAAAGGAATTACGCCAATGCGTAGTTTTATGATTGATAATCTTCAAGCCGGACGCTTGTTTTTGGCAGGAGATGCCGCTCACATTGTGCCGCCAACGGGTGCAAAAGGCTTAAATTTGGCAGTAGCCGATGTAAGAAATTTAGCTAAAGGAATTACGGATTTCTATAAAAATGGCAACGAAGATGCATTAAATAATTACACTAAAAAATGTGTTTCAAGAGTTTGGCGAGTACAAGATTTCTCAAACTTTATGACATATTTGTGCCACAAGCAAGCAGAAAATGGCAGTTTTGAGCAATTATTGCAAAAGTCAAAATTTGATTATTTAAGAATGTCAGAAGCTTATCAAAAGACCATTGCCGAAAATTATGTCGGTTTGCCGTTTGAGGCGTTTGAATAAACTGTGGAGCGAACTTCCAGTTCGCAGATTATATTAACATATAAAAAAGACTACATGAAACAAGTACCCATAATAGATTTACATACAGCCGCTTCGATGGTCAAAGAGGGCGATGTTTTACTACAAGGTGGCTTCGGGATGACAGGAAATCCTGTTCACTTGATGCACGCATTGGCCGAAACAGGCACGAGAAACCTAACTTTTATAGGAAATAACACTGGTGAACCGGGTTTGGGTGGCGATAGACTTCTCGCAAACGGACAACTCAAAAAAGTAATAGGCTCATTTTTTACCTCAAATCCAAATGCCGTAAAAGCTGTGCAAGCAGGTTTGGTTGAAGCTGAACTTTTACCGCAAGGAACACTGGCCGAGGCCATTCGTGCGGGCGGTGCAGGTATCGGTGGATTTTACACACCCACCTCAGCAGGAACAAAAATTGCCGAAGGCCGTGAAACCAAAGTGATTGATGGCGTAGAGCAGGTTTTCATCAAAGGAATCAGAGGAAATGTGGCGTTTATCCGTGCTTGGCGTGCTGATACCGCAGGAAATCTACAATACCGAATGACAGAAAATAACTTTAATAAAGCAATGGCAACCGCTGCCGATTTGGTCATTGCTGAAGTGGAGGCAATTGTTCCTGTTGGCGAAATTGCCCCCGAAAATGTGCATACACAAGGTTGTTTTGTAGATTATTTAGTACAAGCTACGCTTACACTCGAAGATTTAGGTACATCGGCATCAGTTTCTTCTTCAAAGAAAGTAGATGAAGTCAGAATGAACATGGCAAAGCGTGCGTTGGCCGAACTAAAAAAAGGCGATGTAGTAAACCTCGGAATCGGTATTCCGACTTTGGTAGCCGATTTAATAACAGAAGAACATGGAATTATTCTTCATACCGAAAACGGAATGTTGGGTGTAGGTCCAGTACCAACTGATGGTGGCGGAGCAATGAATTACCCAGTAAATGCAGGAAAAATTCCCGTAACGCCATTGCAAGGAAGTAGCTATTTTGATAGTGCCGAATCGTTTGCGATGATTCGTGGTGGACATATCGACGTGGCCATCATGGGAGGTTTAGAATGTGACGAAGCCGCAAATCTTGCGAACTGGGCAGTACCAGGGAAACCGCTTTTGGGTGTAGGTGGAGCAATGGATTTAGCCAAAGGAGCAAAGCGATTGATTATCACTATGACACACACAAATTCTGATGGTTCCCCTAAAATTGTACCATCGTGTGTTTTGCCTTTGACTGCTTCGGGTGTAGTAAGCATGATTATTACTGATTTGGCGGTCTTTGCCTATCCAGCAGGTAAACTTACGCTTATCGGACTCATGCCAAATGTTGCTTTAGAAGAAGTAAAAGCCAAAACAAGTGCTAATTTTGACATAAAACTATCATAAAAATGGCATGCTGATACCGCAGATACTATCGTAACGCTGATAAGTACGGATTTCAAAATTAGCGTCGTTATCAGCATTCCAATATCAAAAGAATGAAAGAATCATATATCATAGATGCCATACGCACACCAATCGGAAGTTTTGGTGGCAGTTTATCTCCTATGCGTGCCGATGACTTGGCAGCCTTACCAATCAAAGAATTAACTAAAAGAAACCCCAATATCCCACTCGAAGCCATCGAAGATGTGATTTTGGGTTGTCATAATCAAGCAGGAGAAGATAACCGAAATGTGGCTCGTATGGCCTTGCTTTTAGCGGGTTTACCTTATACAGTTCCAGGAGAAACTGTCAATCGTTTATGTTCTTCGGGAATATCGGCCGTAATTCATGCTAATCGTGCTATCAAAGCAGGCGATGGCGAGGTTTTTATTGCGGGAGGAATGGAACACATGACTCGTGGACCTATGGTGATGAGTAAATCATCAAAACCATTTGGTGGAGATGTGCAACTTTTTGACTCATGTTTCGGATGGCGTTTTGTGAATCCACAAATGCACAAAATGTATGGCACTGATGCCATGGGCGTAACTGCCGAAAACTTAGCCGAAATGTATAGTATCAGTCGTGAAGACCAAGATTTATTTGCTCTTCGCTCACAACAAAAAGCCTTTGCTGCACAACAGAGTGGTGTTTTAGCCGAAGAAATTATAGGTGTTGAATTGACTGACAGAAAAGGCAACGTAACAATTTTTGATAAAGATGAATTTATCAAAGGAAGTTCTACCTTAGAAGGTTTAGCCAAATTAAAAGCGTCATTCAAAAAAGAAAATGGAACTGTTACCGCAGGGAACGCTTCGGGTTTGAATGATGGAGCAGCAGCGATGTATATTGCCTCAGAAAATGCCGTAAAAAGCTATAATCTTACACCAAAAGCCAGAATCGTATCATCGGCCGTAGTAGGAGTAGAGCCACGAATCATGGGAATTGGGCCAGTTGGAGCAACTCAAAAAGCCCTCCAAAAAGCAGGTTTGACCCTAAACGATATAGACGTAATTGAGTTTAATGAAGCCTTCGCAGCACAATGTTTGGCAGTTTCAAGAAACCTTGGTTTAGCTGATGATGATGCCCGTATTAATCCAAACGGTGGAGCAATTGCTCTCGGTCATCCACTCGGAATGTCGGGAACTCGTATCATTCAAGCGGCTGTAAATCAACTCGTTAGGACCAACAAACGCTACGCCCTTGCTTCTATGTGTGTAGGTGTGGGCATGGGTTATGCCGTGATTATTGAGCGAGTGTAGCGGTGTATCGCATACGCCCTGCTATCCAACAAAAAATCCCCTGTTATTGTTAACAGAGGATTTTTTTATGATTAAACTTCAACTGAGGAATTAAGCGTTTTTCTTAGCAATTCCATCAGCGATGTTTTGAGGTACGATTTCGTAGTGGTCAAACGTCAAGTTAGCCGTTGCACGACCAGATGACATTGTACGAAGGTCAGTTACATAACCGAACAATTCTGACAAAGGCACATCAGCTTTGATTACTTGCGAACCAGCTTTTGTATCCATACCTTTCATCATACCACGACGACGGTTTAAGTCACCAGTGATAGGACCTGTATATTCGTCTGGAGTGATTACCTCAACTGCCATGATTGGCTCAAGAATTTTAGGACCAGCTTGACGAGCAGCTTCTTTGAAACCTAAACGTCCAGCCATCTCGAATGATAATGAATCAGAGTCAACGTCGTGGTAAGAACCGTGGAACAAACGAACTTTCATTGAGTCAACTGGGAAACCAGCCAATGGTCCATTTACCATTGCAGACTCAAATCCTTTTTGAATAGCAGGGATAAATTCACGAGGAATAACACCACCTACGATTTCGTTTACGAACTCTAAACCTGGTTTTCCATCTGCACGTGGGCTGATTTCAAATACGATGTCAGCAAATTTACCACGACCACCCGATTGTTTCTTGTAAACTTCACGGTGTTCGAATGATTTTGTTAACGTCTCTTTGTAAGCAACCTGCGGAGCACCTTGGTTTACTTCCACCTTAAACTCACGACGCATACGGTCGATGATGATTTCAAGGTGAAGCTCACCCATACCACGGATGATAGTCTGACCTGTTTCTTCGTTCGACTCAACTGTAAGCGTTGGGTCTTCTTCGATAAGCTTAGTGATAGCTTTCGAGAAGTTATCTTGGTCAGCTGTTTTCTTAGGCTCAATTGCATACCCGATAACTGGGTCAGGGAATACCATTGATTCAAGAACGATTGGGTTTTTCTCATCAGTCAAAGTATCACCAGTTTTGATGTCTTTGAAACCTACAACCGCACCGATATCACCAGCACCCAATCTTGGAATTGAGTTTTGCTTGTTAGCGTGCATTTGGAAGATACGAGAGATACGCTCTTTATTTCCAGAACGGTTGTTCAAGATATAAGAACCTGCATCCAAACCACCTGAGTAAGCACGGATAAAGCACAAACGACCAACGTAAGGGTCAGTTGCGATTTTAAACGCCAACGCTGCAAATGGCTCATCTTCTGATGGACGACGAGTAATTTCTGCACCTGTATTAGGGTCAGTACCAACAATCGCTTTTTTGTCCAATGGAGAAGGCAATAAAGCCATCACAAGGTCAAGCATTGTTTGTACACCTTTGTTTTTGAATGAAGAACCGCAAAGCATCGGAACGATTTTCATTGCGATAGTTGCTTCACGAAGAGCAGCCAAGATTTCATCTTCAGTGATTGACTCTGGGTCTTCGAAGTATTTCTCCATCAAAGTTTCGTCAAATTCAGCTACTGCTTCTAATAATTTCTCACGATATTCTGTTGCTTCTTCCAACATATCATCAGGAATTGGCACAACTTGGTATGTCATACCTTTGTCAGCCTCATTCCAAATCATACCACGGAAGTTGATTAAGTCAACAACACCTTTGAAGTTATCTTCCGAACCGATTGGTAATTGCAATGGCACAGCGTAGCTACCCAACATTTCTTTCACTTGCTTACACACGTTCAAGAAGTCAGCACCCGAGCGGTCCATTTTATTTACGAAGCCCAAACGAGCAACGTTATAGTTGTTAGCTAAACGCCAGTTAGTTTCAGATTGAGGCTCAACACCATCAACCGCACTAAATAAAAATACAAGACCATCTAATACACGTAAAGAACGGTTTACTTCCACAGTAAAGTCAACGTGACCTGGGGTATCAATGATGTTGATATGGTATTTATCGCCACGGTAGTCCCAACCAACGGTTGTAGCTGCCGAAGTGATAGTGATACCTCTTTCTTGTTCTTGCTCCATCCAGTCCATCGTTGCTGCACCATCGTGTACCTCACCGATTTTGTGACTAACGCCCGCATAGTAAAGGATACGCTCAGTGGTAGTGGTTTTACCCGCATCAATGTGGGCAGCAATACCGATATTTCTTGTGAATTTTAAATCGCGTGCCATTTTTTTGTTTTAAATTATTTTTTGATTTGTAAGTCTCTTGTAATGAAGTGCTTATCTAACGCATAAAAAACACTCCTTTTCAAATTAGGGTGCAAAGGTAGGAGTTTTTTTTGGTTAAATCATTAGTTTTCTCTAAAAATATTCGTAAAGAGGGGAGTTTTTCAACTAAAAAGTGTAGCCTTTCAAAAAAGAGGATATTTGCATTAAAAAACTACAACAAAAAAAGCCTCAGATTTCTCTAAGGCTTTGTGGGAATTACTGGCGGTGCGACGAATCGCTTCGAATCAGCGACCCAATACACAATATATTCTTCTCAAGAAAACAACAAAAAAAGCCTCAGATTTCTCTGAGGCTTTGTGGGAATTACTGGGTTCGAACCAGTGACCCCCTGCTTGTAAGGCAGGTGCTCTGAACCAGCTGAGCTAAACTCCCATAACATATTGTACTGCTTTGAAAAGAGTGGGAATTACTGGGTTCGAACCAGTGACCCCCTGCTTGTAAGGCAGGTGCTCTGAACCAGCTGAGCTAAACTCCCTTTTCACAAACGAAACTACTTTTTTGTTTGGGACTGCAAAGATGCAAGTCTGTTTTTTTATTTCCAAATATTCAATAAAAAAAAATGTTAGTTTTTTGTTTTTCCTTATAAAATCATATTTAAAATTTGTTTTGTATAACCTCGTTTCAAGTTTTTGACCGTTTGCTCCTCTATACTGTCAAAAAAGTATTTGTTCCTGACAAAATATTAGTTGGAGACTTCTCGCCTTAGCTATATTTTTGTAAATCATTTATTTCAATCTTAAAAATATGGCTCTTGAACAAACATGGCGTTGGTTTGGCCCCAATGACCCAGTAAGTTTATCCGATGTTCGTCAAGCTGGGGCAACAGGTGTTGTTTCGGCACTTCATCATATACCAAACGGTCAGGTTTGGACAAAATCAGAAATTCAAGCTCGTAAATCTCTCATCGAAAGCAGCGGTTTGGTGTGGTCGGTGGTTGAAAGCGTGCCTGTGCATGAAGATATCAAGAAGGCTTCGGGAAATTATAAGCAATACATCGAAAACTACAAGGAAAGCCTCGTGAACTTGGCCGAATGTGGTATTGATACAGTTTGCTATAATTTTATGCCAATTTTGGACTGGACTCGTACTGACTTAGATTTTGAAGTAGCCGATGGCTCTAAAGCCTTGCGTTTCGATATGACCGAGTTTTGTGCTTTCGAAATGTATATTCTAAAAAGAGTAAACGCCGAAAAATCTTATTCGGAAGCACAAATTGCCAAAGCAAAAGCATGGTTTGAAAGTGCAAGAGAAGCTGATGTGACTCGTCTGACCAAAAATATCATTGCTGGCTTGCCAGGAAGCGAAGAAAGTTTTACGATTGAAGCATTCAGAGAAACGCTTGATACCTATAAATATATAGGTGATAGAGAATTACGCCAAAATCTGTATAGTTTTCTAAAAGAAATTACACCAGTAGCCGAGCAAGCGGGCGTATTGTTGGCGATTCACCCCGACGACCCACCGTATCCGATTTTGGGCTTGCCCCGTGTAGTAAGTACCGAAACCGACGCAAAATTATTACTCGAAGCAGCTGAAAGTAAATTTAACGGACTTTGTTTCTGCACGGGAAGCTACGGTGTGCGTGCCGATAATGATTTAGTTGGAATGGTTGAGCGTTTGGGCGACAGAATTAATTTCATACATTTACGAGCAACTAAGCGTGACGCCGAAGGAAATTTCTACGAAGCTGACCACTTAGATGGCGATGTAGATATGTATGGCGTAATGAAAGCGTTGGTTTTGGAGCAAAAACGAAGAGTAAGCGAAGGACGTGAAGATTACAGATTGCCGTTCCGCCCCGACCACGGACACAAAATGCTCGATGACTTGAACGCTACCAAACGAACAAACCCTGGCTATACTGCCATCGGTCGTTTACGTGGTTTAGCCGAACTGAGAGGTTTGGAGCTTGGAATTACGAGGTCGTTTAGCTAAAAATATTGAATAGTAAAGTTACATAAAGATAGAAGAGTGTTTTTTGAGAACATTCAAAATTCATTCATTCGCTCATTCACTCATTAAAATTTTATGCCAAAAATAGTAACTTTTGGTGAAGTCCTACTTCGCCTTTCGACACCCAATTTTCAGAAAATAGAACAAGCAACCTCGTTTAATGCTACTTTCGGTGGAACAGAAATGAACGTTGGGGCATCGCTCGTGAAGTTTGGTTTTGAAGCTGCTCACGTAACCGCTTTCCCTAATAATTTGATGGGGCAAAAAGCCAAGGCATTTCTAAGATTTTTGGGAGTTGATGATTCTCACGTAGTTTTAGAGGGTGATAGAGTAGGGGTGTTTTTCTTAGAAACGGGTGCGGTGATGCGTGCCAGCCAGATTGTCTATGACCGTGCCGATTCGGCATTTGCTAATATCAATCCTGAGCATTTCGATTGGGAGAAAATCTTGGAAGGTGCAGATTGGTTTCACTGGTGTGGTATTACGCCCGCAATTTCGGAAGGAGCCGCAAAGGCGTGCTTAGATGCCGTAAAAACTGCCAAAAAACTGGGTATTACGGTATCTTCGGATATTTATTACCGCAGTAATTTGTGGAAATATGGTAAAACTCCACAAGAAATTTTGCCCGAATTGGCTTCTTATTCAGATATTATTTTAGCAAGTCGCAAAAACATCGAAGAGATTTTTGGGCTTCAAGTAACTGTCGAGAAAGGTAAGTTTGTGGAGGCTTGTAAAATGTTGATGGAGGCTTATCCGACTGTGAAGAAAGTAATTGATTCTGACCGTATTCAAGTAAGTGCTTCACATAACCAATATGCCGCAAAAATGTGGAATGGCGAGGAATTGTTAGAGACTGGTTATCAAGATATTACTCATATTGTTGATAGAATTGGTACTGGCGATGCGTTTTTGGGTGGTTTTATTTATGGGCAAGTTATATTGAAAGATGATTTGAAATCATTGCAGTTTGGAACAGCAGCTGCGGCTCTGAAGCATACCATTGAAGGTGACCAAAATTTAGTGACAGTCCCAGAAGTTGAAGCCGTCATGAGCGGAGATAAATCTGGGAGATTGAGAAGATAAACTTGATTGACGATTTTGGATTTACGAATGACGATTTGTTGGTTTAAACCATAAAATTGTGATATACTAATCGTAAATCATAAATCGTACATCGTAAATTTAAAGATAATGGCAAGATTTGATAAAAATACAACCTTGGCACAGGTTTCGGCAACAGGTTTAGTGCCACTTTTTACGCACAATGATTTAGAATTGTGTTTGGGTGTGTTGCGTGCATGCTATGCGGCGGGCGTGAGAGTTTTTGAGTTCACGAATCGCACCGAAAATTCGTATAATAACTTTGTAGAGCTCGTAAAAATTACTGAAACCGAAATGCCCGAAATGATTTTGGGAATTGGTACGATTTACGATGCAGCTACGGCACAAAAGTTTATTGATGTTGGTACAAATTTCATTGTAGCTCCAGTAATGAACCCAGAAGTTGGTAAGGTTTGTCAAGCGGCGGGTATTCCGTGGATGCCAGGCGTGATGACAGTGACCGAAATTTATAATGCTCGTGTGGCGGGAGCTGAATTCATCAAGATTTTCCCCGGCGATGTTTTGGGTGCAGGTTTTGTGAAAGCCCTGAAAGGTGGGCCGATGCCCGATGCTCAGATTATGGTTACAGGTGGTGTTTCGCCAACCGAAGAAAGTCTAAAACTGTGGTTTGGTGCTGGTACTACCGCCGTAGGAATTGGCTCACAATTAGTCCCGAAAGATGTTTTAGCAGCAAAAGATTGGGCAAAAGTTACCGAAATTGTGGGAAATGCTTTACGCATTATAAAAGAGGTAAAATAAAATTCTCAATAAATCCTTCAGCTAAGGCAGGAGGCAATTAACAAAAAACGCTCCGAAAAAATATCTCTCGGAGCGTTTTTTGTAGCACAATTCTCCGAATTGTGCAGGCTTTACAATTCGGAGAATTGTGTTACAATTAAGCATATACATTTAAAGCCGCAGCTACTTCACGTACGCCTATTGCCATCATGTTTGATAAATGCGTAGTTACGTTTTCTTCAAAACCTTTGAGTTTGCGGAGGTCGCTTCCCCAAAGTTGTTCATTGCCAAGCACTGCATCTACTACTTCATTTGGTTTATGGTTTTGCCATACTTCATAAAAATATTTTGCTGAATCGCATTGGATTGGGTAAAGTTCGCCTTCTTTTTCACCGAAATACTTACCGTTTTCTTCTTTCACTGCTTTCATGAATAGAAGATACGCAGCAAATCCACGAGTAAAATATTGCGGAACGGTGCTGAATTCTTTGTAGTAATTCAACAATAATGGAATATTACGCATCTGCATTTTCATGGTGTATTGAAGCGTAATGCTAATCCATTGGTGGTCGAGGTACGGGTTACGGAATCTATCCAATACATCACGGCCATAACGTTGAGCCACTTTAGCATCTATTTTATACGGAATTGCAGGGGCAATTTCCGACATCATCAAGTTTGTGATAAATTTCTCGGTCACATCATCGGCCAATGCTTCTTTCACAGTCGTAAAGCCTGATAGATATTCCATGCCGCACATGAGCGAGTGCGTACCGTTGAGCATACGAAGTTTTAGTTCACGGAATTGCTCAATGTTATTGGCAATTTTCACGCCTTCGTCAGCTTGGGCGAACGATAAAACATCTTTTACTTTTTCATTGCCTTGAATCGCCCACAATCTGTATGTTTCAGCAACTAACAGAAGTTGGTCTTCGTAGCCAAGTTTATTTTGTAATTCGGCCAATGCTTCGCCTTTGGGCTTGCCTGGCACGATTCTATCAACTAATGAATTACAGAATGAGTTTTCGGTTTTTAACCATTCTACAAAATTGGCTGGTAGATTATTGAAAGCCGAAACTTTCAATACTAAATCTTTCAGAATATCTCCATTACCTACAATTAGTTCGGTCGGGATAATTACAACGCCATCTTGTTTGTTCTGAAAACGCTCATATAGCCACGCCGTAAGTTTCGCAGGGAAAGATGCAGGTGGAGATTGACGAATACTCTCTTCGACGTACTGTAAACCAACCTCGGTGGTGTTTGAGATAACGACTGAAATGTTAGGGTCTTGGGCAGTTTCAAGGATTGCACTCCATTGAGATTGAGCAGAAAGTACTCGACTAATAGCCGAACTGATGATGTTCTCTTCAGTTGGTACGCCTTTGTCGATACCTCTTACGCAAATAGTATAAAGATTGTCTTGCTCGGCAAAAGCATCTGCACCGCCCGAATCGGTCGATTTCACAACCACGATTCGTCCATTAAAAATTCCCTGCTTATTGGCTTTATCAATAAAATAGTCGCATAGTCCACGAAGTAAAACCCCCGTACCAAATTGAAGTACTTTTTCAGGTAATTGGAGTGTAGAACTGTCGGTTAGTAATTCTTTAGAGAGTTTCATTAAAAGTCAAAATAAATAGATTGAATATAACAAAAGTAGGTACTTTATTAAGTTTCATCAACTAAAATTCAGTTAAATTATAATACTATTTTGTGATTTTGGTCATATTATAGGAATAATTCTACAAGAAATAGAATACTCAGAAAATCATGGCAAAAAAAGCCCATTTTTATGCGAGGTCTCTGCTCAAAATTCATCAAAAAAACGATTTATTTTCTGATATTCATCAAGAAATCAGACGTGTGATTTGCTCGAAATTTTCCGTTTATCATGATTGAATTTGGCGGAAACATCGAAAAACTCTAATTTCGCTTCATAAACAAATAAAACTAAACCTGAAATGGAACAAATTTTTACAACGGCAGCTTTAACAAGTATTCTTACTTTAACATTATTAGAAATTGTACTTGGGGTTGACAACATCATCTTCGTTTCGATTATTTCATCGAAACTTCCACACGCCGAACAGAAAAAAGCCCGTAGTATTGGCTTAATGATGGCAATGGCCATCAGAATTGCTTTATTATTTGTATTGGGCTGGATTTTGGGGCTTCAAACCGATTTATTTAATTTAAAAGATTTGGGCTTACCTTTCGACTTAGGTTTTAGTGGTAAAGATATTATATTATTAATTGGTGGACTTTTCTTGTTGTACAAGTCAACATCTGAGATTCACCAAAAACTCGAAGGACACGAAGAAAATGTTAGTGGCAAAAAGACAGCTTCTAAGCTTTCAAAAGCCATTTTTGATATTGCTATCATTAATATTGTATTCTCAATCGACTCAATTATTACGGCCATTGGTATGACTGATAATATTATTGTGATGGCTGTTTCGGTAGTTCTTTCTACCTTTGCAATGTTGGCTTTTGCTGGTAAAGTGGGTGAGTTTGTGGAGCGTCACCCAACGGTGAAAATGTTGGCCTTATCTTTCTTGGTAATGATTGGTACATTGCTCGTGGCCGAGGCATTTAAAGTACACGTACCGAAAGGCTATGTTTACTTCTCGATGGCGTTCTCGTTTTTGGTTGAAACGCTCAACATCAAAATGCGTAAAAACGCAAAACCAGTTGATTTGCACGACGAGATAAAGTAAATGAGCGATTGATAGAATGAGTGAATGGTAAAGCTTTGATTATCAATGTTTTATCATTAAATTGCTAATAATAAATAATCAATTATGTAATTAAGCCCCATCGGGGCAGTCCGATGTGTCGGGTTTGGGAGCTGGCTTTTATGAAGGTATTTTCTTGGATATATACAGTTTGGTGTGCGTTTTGGTTTATAGTAGTGTTTTTATTACTTTATCCTGTTGTTTATGTTTGCTTGCAAAAAGAGCAATGGAAACCAATCGCTCATTACTGTAATCGTATCTGGGGCAAGATTTTCTTTTTTATAATCGGGCAGCCCGTAAAGGTTACTTACGAAGAAAAACCTGACCCAAAGCGTGCCTATGTTTTTTGTGCCAATCATTTTAGCTATCTCGATATTGCGATGATGGGCGTTGTCGTGAAAAACTACTTTGCTTTTATGGGGAAAAGCTCGGTGAAGAAAGTGCCATTATTTGGATATATGTTTACAAAACTTCATATTCAAGTAGATAGGTCGGCAAAAGATAGCCGAATCAAGGCCCTTACTCGCTCGATAAAAGCATTGAAGTCGGGGAGAAGTATTATGATTTTTCCAGAAGGAGGTATTTTTTCGACTAATTTCCCCGAAATGATTCAGCCTTTTAAAGATGGAGCATTTTCGATGGCCATCGAAAATAAAGTACCGATTGTACCGATTTCGCTTTTGGATAATTATAAAGTAATGCCCGAAACACTATTCAAATGGCACAAAATCAGAGTAATCGTACATAAGCCAATCGAGACGACCAACCTAACAAAAGCTGACATAGATACTTTGAAAAAGCAAGTCTATGATGTGATTCAGCCAACATTAAACAAGTTTAGAGATTAAGAAATATGAAAATAGACCAAAAAACAGTTGAAAAAATGGCACATCTTTCTCGTTTAGAATTAAGCGAGCAGGAAAGCGAAAAAATGGTGGGTGATTTATCGAAAATCTTGAATTGGATGGACCAACTCAAAGAACTCGACACAACCAATGTAGAGCCACTTACGCACATGAGCGAAGAAGTGAATGTTTTCAGAGAAGATATTGCTCAAAACCCTCTGCCAAGAGAAAAAGGTTTGAAAAATGCCCCAAGCCAAAACGGTGAGTATTTTCAAGTACCGAAAGTGATTGAGTAGTACACAGTCGATAGTTGGTAGTCAATAGAAATAAGCCTGTAAAGCATGATGTTTCATTATCATTCTTTACAGGTTTTTTTATTAAAAATCAGACTGTTTGATGGCGAGCTGCTCTTCCGAAACAAAATAAACTAATGGCTACCAAATAATGATAAACATCAGTTGGGTCGAGGATGCTATTGGGCATAAAACTTTTGTTATAAGTAGCCAAAACCAATGCTAAAACGCCCAACACAAGCCACGAACCAACGGCCGAACGACCTTTGATAAGTCCAAAAATACCGATAACCAAAACCAACGGAATCGCTACCATTGATACTATCTGCAATACTTTTGAGTTGTCGGTTAGTTGGACTATTCCGAAAGTAATGAATCCTAAAGCCAATACTATATAAGTTGCATTTCGAGAAGCCGTTTTTCGTTGAACTAATAAAAATGACGCATAAACTAAGCAAAATGCTCCCGCTGTGCCAGCTAAATGTTGGAAAAATTCCGAAACTGTTTTTGCTGGAGAGTAACCCAAAAATCGGATAACTCCGAAAAAAGCTGCTGCCGTGATTGAAAGTACGAAGGCTTCCCAAAGTAAACAGGTATTAAATTCGAGTTTTCGGAGATATTGGAAAAATACATAAATGCCTGTGAGTGTAAGCACAGCATCGGAGATAGCATGAGTGATTTCCATAGTTTAGAGTATAGGGTTTTGGTTGAATATACAAAAGATTTTAATCGTTTGTCGAAAAAACAATCCTTTGTTTCAATAGCCAGCGATTTTAATCGCTGTGTACAAAAAAGGTTAACTATCAAACCGATAATTAACCTTTTCTTTCAGAAATATATGTACTTTATCTTAGAAACACAAACTTGCCGCTCCGAGCAAACCAGCATCATTGCCAAGTGTAGCTTTTTTGATAACAAGTGTTTTGAGGTAATAAGGCGTTAGCCAATATTCTAACTGCTTATTGATAGCTGGCATGATATAATCGAACGATGCCGAAAGACCACCACCTACTAAGATTGTCGTAATATCAAGGATACGAATCATCGAAACCAGAGCATTACCAAGCATTTCGCCTACTTCGCTGAAAATTTGAAGAGCCAATTCATCGCCTTCGGCTGCTGCTGCTACCAAACCAGTTGTAGAGATAGTGCCATCACCAGGAAGTTGGGTTTTACCTGTATAGTTAGCTCTCATTTTATTGGCTAAATCGAGTAATTCGTTTTTGCCGATGTTTCTTTCTAAAACTTTGCCATTTTTTGATGGAACGTGACCCGGCTCCATGGCATTTCCGCCACCACCTTTGAAAACTTGTTTGTCGATGATTGCAGCTCCACCCACACCAGTTCCGAGCGTAACCATGATATAATCTTCTGGAATCTCTTCATCTTCACCGAAGTAATATTCACCCAAAGCGGCAGCATTTGCATCGTTTTCAAGGAAAAAATCACATTTCGGGAAACGTTCTTTTAGATATGGTATAATCGGAGTGCCGTCGATTTCGGGGATTGCTGTGATTTCTACCAAAGTAGTACGGTCACGGGTGATAAGCCCCGGAACACCAATTCCGCATTTTTCTACACCTTTATTTTCAGCTAATTGAATCGCAATTGCATCGCCCAAACGCTCAACAAAATGCCCTGATTTACGCCAGCTTGCCGTGTCGTGGCTATAAAAATTTGAAAGTTTACCAGTTTGAGCTTCAACAATGCCCATTTTGACGTTAGTTCCGCCTACATCAATTCCTAAATATTCGGTTGCCATTTAGCGTAAAATTATAAGTATTTAAAGGTCAAATATAAACGTTTTTTAAAAAAAATTAAGAATAAAAAAGAGTTATTTACTCCCTCCCCATCGGGGAGGGCTGGGGAGGGGCTATATATCGCCACCCTGCGGACGCAAAACAATATCTTCAATAACTGCATTTTTCGATAAACTATAAGCACTCCAGATGGTTTCGGCAATATCGGCAACGGTCATAAATCTTTCTTCTGGAATTCCTGCTCCTGCCCAACTATCAGTGTAAACAGCCCCAGGCATCACAGAGGTTACTTTTACGCCATAATCTTTCATTTCTTCACGCAAGACTTTACTGAAACCCAACAAAGCAAATTTTGAGATGCTGTATGAGCCACCATTCGGGTAGGCTTTTAGGCTCGCCACCGAACAAATATTGAATATATGTCCGTTGTGCTGCTCAATCATTGTCGGAATCAGCCCACGAGTGAGGTGATATGCACTATAAAGATTGGTTTCGATGAGTTGTTCTAAAACGCCATCGGCTTCTTCGTGTACGTTACCGGGAATAAATGTGCCAGCGTTATTAGTCAACATTCCGATTGGCTGAGCCAAAGATTTGATAAACTCAGCAAAAGCGATAGCTTGAGATTTGATAGCTAAATCAGCTTTTTGTACGTAGCATTTTACACCGTATTGTGCTTCGATAGCTTGTTTTGTTGCTGCTAAGTCGGCCTCATTTCGAGCCGAAATTACTATATCGAAATCGTTTTTAGCAAATTGTTCGGCAATTGCTCGCCCAATGCCACGTGTACCACCCGAAACTACTGCTAATTTTCTACTCATGTTGAATTTCTGGCTTTTAGGCAATTAGCTTTTAGCTATTGGCTTTTTTTGCCTGATGTTGATTTATTTTCTAAAAGATATGCTAACAATTTGCTAAATGCTAATAGCCAACAACTAAAAGCCTATCGCTGTATTCTACAATAAAAACCTCAAATATAGAACTATGAACCCTAAACAAATCGTTATCTTTGCAAATATCGTTAAAATTTAGCTAAAAACTATGTTATCAGTAATAGGAAGATATTTAATATTTCTGGGAAAACTCTTCACTCGACGAGAATCTCTGAAAGTATATTGGGAAAGGTTCATTGATGAGTGTATCGGAATTGGGGTGAGTTCGGTGTTTATTGTGGCCATCGTAGCTGTCTTTATTGGAGCGGTGGTTTGCGTGCAAACCCGTGCCAATTTGGTGAGTCCAGTTATCCCGATTTATGTGGTGAGTAATATTGTGCGAGATATGACTTTACTCGAATTATCTTCGACTTTTATGTGCGTAGTTTTGGCAGGAAAAGTAGGGTCGAATATTGCAGGCGAACTCGGAACAATGAAAATTACCGAGCAGATTGACGCCCTTGAAGTAATGGGAATTAATTCGGCATCTTATTTGGTTTTACCTAAATTATTGGCTGCGGTTTTCACGTTTCCTTTACTGGCTATTATTTCAGGATTTTTGGGAATTTTGGGTGGATATTTGGCAGGAACACTTTCGGGTATCATCACGCCAGAAGATTATATTTATGGTATCAGATATTCGTTTATTCCCTTTAATGTTTTTATCTCTATCATCAAAGCAGTAGTTTTTGGTTTTCTGATTTCCACAATTTCGGCTTTTCAAGGCTACAATACTCGTGGAGGTGCATTGGAAGTAGGGCAGGCCAGTACATCGGCCGTAACCAATAGTTGTATTGCGGTTCTAATTGCCGATTATCTTTTGGCAGAGCTTTTGACTTAATTTTGAATGATAGAATGAATGATTGAGTGAATGATAGAATGTTTAACATTTAATAATTGCTCCCCTTTAGGGGCTGGGGGTTTATGATTGAAATAAAAAATATATCAAAGTCTTTCAATGGTCGCCAAGTTTTGGATAATGTCAGTGGCGTTTTCAAGAAAGGCGAAACAAGCTTGGTTATCGGTGCGAGTGGTACAGGAAAAAGCGTATTATTGAAATGTATGCTTGATTTGGTTCGTCCCGAAGCTGGAACAACGCTTTATGATGGACGTGATTTTTATGTAGGCGACGAAGAAGATAAAAAAGATATTCGCCGAGAAATGGGCGTACTTTTTCAAGGTGGAGCATTGTTTGACTCTAAAACCGTACACGAAAATGTACAATTTCCGCTCGATATGCTCACAAAAATGGGTGAAGGTGAAAAGAAAGACCGAGTAGAATTTTGCCTACAACGAGTTGGTTTGGAAGGAACTGGCGGACGAATGCCATCGGAGATTTCGGGAGGAATGAAAAAGCGTGTTGGCATTGCCCGAGCGATTGTGATGAACCCAAAGTATTTGTTTTGTGATGAACCAAACTCTGGTCTCGACCCGCTGACTTCGATAAAAATTGATGAATTGATTAAAGAAATTACGGATGAGTTTGATATTACGACCGTGGTCATTACCCACGATATGAACTCCGTACTTTCGATTGGCGATAAAATTATGTTTTTGCACAAAGGCAAAAAGCTTTGGGAAGGAAACAGCCAAACCATTATGGGCGATACCGTTCCTGAGTTAGAAGAATTTGTATTTTGTAATAAAGCCCTTAGTTTGATGCGGGCGGGGAAGTAGGATTTAGACTTAAAAATAAATAGTTATGGAAGAGTTTAAAAAAATAAAATCTTTCAATGATGAAGCACAATTTAATGATTTGCTTGAAATCTTGAAAAGAAATGATATACCTTTTCAAACGGAGGCTTATAGAGAAAGAATGGACTCTGTAAGTTTGATAAGTTTACCCCCCGAATTTATTGTAAAAGTTACCTCAGATAAATTTGCACGAGTTTTTGAGATTTTAGACGAAGTAGCATCAAAAGAAGTGTTTGAGGTTGATAAATCACATTACTTATTTACGTTTTCCGATGAAGAACTTTATGATTTATTGGCTAAACCAGATGAATGGTCTGCTTTTGATTATCAATTAGCACAGAAGATTTTAGGTGAGCGAGGAAAACAAGTTGATAAAGAATTTTTAAAGTCTTTGAAGAAAGCAAGAATAGAAGCATTAGCTAAACCAGAACCTAAACAAGGTAATAACATTCGGATTGGTTATGCTTTCGCCTTGTTGGGTGGATTAATAGGAATTGCAATTGGGTGGAATATGATGACTTCAAAGAAAATATTACCCAATGGAGAACAAATATATAGCTATCAAGAAGTAGATAGGAAGCATGGTAAACGAATAGTAATACTGGGAAGTATTATGTTTGTAGTAGCAGTTATACTCCGAATAATGTCCCAGATTGTGGATAGATAATAGCAAAAAGGCTTAGAATTGAGTTTCTAAGCCTTTTTGGGTCTAAATTGTTCGCTTGACAAGTCGGGAGACTTGTGTTACTTCTTTACCATTTTATAAATCTGCTCGCCAACTTCGGTTCTGATATTGAGCGTGCTAATTTTCACATTATCACGGGTTGGATAAACTCGGTTCGATAAGAAAGTATAAACAAAATTATACTTCGGCTCAACCCAAACGAATGTACCCGTAAAACCCGAATGACCAAAACTCTCGGGCGACGCTGATGTTGGGCCATTTCCTACTTTCGGATTAAAATCTAACTTGTCGAAAGCAATTGCACGGCGATTTTTTAATTCTGGAAACTGGTATTTCGTACACTCAGCAAGCACTTCTGGTTTGATAAATTGTGTACCGCCATAATAGCCTTTCTGCAAATACATTTGCATTAATTTCGTGAGGTCATTAACATTTCCGAAAAGTCCAGCATGTCCCGATACACCGTTTAACATTCCAGCACCTTCATCATGTACGTACCCGTGAATAAGGGTTTTTCTGAATAAGGTGTCTTTTTCTGTTGGTACAATTTTATCTTTTGAGTAGAAACGTAATGGGTTATAAGTCAGAGAGTTAGCTCCAATTTGTTTATACGTTTTCTTTAAGTAATCTTCCCAAGGTATGCCCGTCAGTGATGCCATGAAAGTTGGATAAGTGTAGTAATGCAAATCACTGTAAACATAACCTTGTTCGGGCTTCAAAGGAGAGTTTTCGATGGCATCGAAAATAACTTTTTGGTAGTCTTTGTGTAGCCAAAGAGAATCAGATATTTGTACTGAAAAATCAGCCGACTGCTTAGTAGAAAGCGTATTTGACTTCCAAACCATTGTTTTTGGAGAAAGACAGTCTTTCCAAAGATTTTTGTCGGTCTTGATGGCTTTTGCAAGCAGAAGGTTGTACTTCTTCTTGCTCATAAATAGCTTTTTCTTGTACTGAGAAGCGTACTTCTCTTTGAAAGCTACACTGTTTTTAACGGTTTTTACAGAGTCGATGCAGTCAGTCCAAAAAGCAATCCAAGCTTTTAGGCCAGCTTTGTGTGTAAGCATATCACGGAAACGCAAGTTGGCTTTATTTCCATCGGCATATTTTGGATAATAGTCTTTAAATGTTTTGTCTAAATCAAATTTTCCTTCGCTCATTAATTGCATAACCGCCAATGCCGAAGTGCTTACTTTCGTAACTGATGCAAGGTCATAAAGGTCAGTTAAATTAACAATTCCTTTTGTAGTTGATTTTGATGAGTTGATAGCTGCATTTGCATTTGCCTTTTTCACGGCTTCGTCCATTACATCATTTTTATTATCAGCTTTAAATTTAGCATCGGCATTTGCTAAAACTGCTCCATTGGCTGCCTCGAAAGTATGAAACCCAAATGCTTTCTGATAAATTACTCGACCATCTTTAGCAACTTGCATGGTTGCCCCAGGGTAGGCTTTTTCACGAAGTCCGAGGTTGATTACCGAGTCGATTCTTCTGTTAAACTCTACACCATCAAGTCCGACCATTTCTGGAATTCCATAAGCCAAACGCCCCATTGATTTTGTACTTTCCCCCATGCCATATTTGTAAGTATTATTGATAGAAACTGGCAGTTTACCCAAAATCGGAATTGCTCCAAAAATTGCTTGGGCGGCAGCTTCTTCCATATAGTTGGTTAGCTGATATGCCATTACGATGGCTTTCGATTTTTCTAAATCTTCAAATTTATCAAGAGAATAAGGATTACCGAAGATAGTCGTAATTGCCTTGCCAGTATTTACAAGTGCTTTTAAAGCTTTTTTATTAGCATCAGTGATACCATATTTGGCAGCTGGACGAATGTTATTGAGGTGTAAGTTTACCAAAATCACATCGTAGTTTTGGGTTTGTGCTAAAACCTTGTTGATGCTCGAATCAGGAGCATTTGGCGGAAGCAAAAAATGGTCGATAGTTGTGTAATTATCGGTCATTTTCTGAAAAGCCGTCGGCTGTACGGCATCAATTGAAACACTGGCGATGCGTTTGGTTAAATCCTTGATAGGTAGTATTTTATCATCATTTTTTACTAATGTAATTGTAGCTTCGGCTAACTGGCGATTCAATAAATCTGATTTTGTAGTGTTCAAATCCGCAATCAAATTTTTGATGTCGGTTGGGCGATATTTATCCAATCCAACCCATGATTTTGCCATCAAGATTTTACGTACACGAAAATCAATTTCTTCCATCGAAATTTCTTTGTTGGCAATGGCCGTTTTGATGGCCAAAATCGCACCTTCGGCGTCTTCAAATGTTTCAAGAATATCATTTCCTGCCAAAACCGCTCTTACGTTGGCTTCGCCTTTCGAGAAATACTTGATTGCACCCTGCATATCCATCGCATCGGTGAAAGTCAAACCCTTGAAATTGAGGTCTTTACGTAAAATATCAGTAACGATTCTTTTAGAAAAAGTTGCCGCCAGATTTTTACTTGTATCTAATACAGGAACACTCAAATGTGAAGTCATGATTCCACTTAAACCATTGTCTATCAGTTTTTTATATGGATAAAACTCAACAGCATCTAAACGTTTGCGGTCGTGCGGAATCAAGGGCAAATCGAAGTGTGAATCAACGCCCGTATCGCCATGGCCTGGAAAGTGTTTGGCTGAAGTAAGTAAATGTTCACTATTCATACCTTGCATATAGGCGAGAGCTTTGTTGGCAACATCTTCTTGGTTTTCGCCAAACGAACGAAAATTGATAACAGGGTTATTAGGATTTATATTGACATCAACCACGGGGGCATAATTGATATGCACACCAATTCGGCGGCATTGTTTGGCTACTTCAACGCCCATATCAAAAAGTAACTTTTCGTTGCCTTGCATTGCTCCGAGTGTCATTTGGTACGGAAAACGCACCGTGCTGTCGAGTCGCATGGCCAAACCCCATTCCAAGTCCATGCCTATTAGAAGCGGAACTTTTGATAAAGCCTGTAACTCATTCACGATGCGAGCTTGCACAGTTGGCGGAGCGGCAAACATCACAATTCCACCGATTCGGTTATCTTTTACCCAACGTTTGAGTTTTTCTACATCGTGTGGTCGGCCAGAAGTATTACCACGGGGCATGAGTAATTGCCCAATTTTCTCGTCCAGCGTTAGTGTTGTAAATACTGAATCTACCCAACGTTTATTGTAGTTTGTCAGAAAATCAGGTTCTTTTTGTGCAAAACTTGATAAAGTGTTGATAAGTAAGAGGAATAGGAAAAAAAGTTTTTTCATTGGTTATGGGTTTGTTGATTGGTATTTTATTAATCCATTAATTTTCTAAGTGTATCGGCATTTGGTAGTGCATTCTTATATTGCTCGGGTACTTCATTGGCAGTTTTATAAGTAGCAACACCCATTGCTTTACTAAAATCACGGAAGGAAAATTCGACTATTTTATTATTTTTTTCTTTGCAAAGTATAATTCCGATAGAGGGGTTTTCGTGAGGTTGTTTGATGTATTCATCTAATGCTGACAAATAAAAATTCATTTTTCCCATATATTCGGGTTTGAATTTTCCTTTTTTTAGTTCGAAAGCGACCAAACATTGTAATTTGCGATTGAAAAAAAGGAGGTCGACGAAGTATTCGTCTTCTTCAATAAGCAGCCTAAACTGATTTCCTAAAAAGGCAAAATCAGCTCCGAGCGAAAGCAAAAACTTTTTGATATTTCTTACTATTCCATTTTCGATTAGCTTTTCATCTTCTTCGTCTGGGTCTTCGATGTTAATAAAATCAAGTAAATATTCATCTTTGAATGACTGAAGTGCTTTGGCTCTGAGGTCATTGTTTGTAATGATTTGAGAGAAATTATTTGGAAGATTTCCTTCTTTTTGAAAAAGATTAGCTTTAAGGTGGTGTTTGAGTGTTTCTACTGACCAAAAGTTTTGTGAGGTTTTATAGATGTAAAAGATTCGTTCTTCAATACTCTGTGTTTTTGAGAGAATAGCAATATGATGAGTAAAGCTTACTTGCAAGAAAGTTTCTTGAAACTGTTTATCTAACGACTTGTTAATTTGGTCAGTTACCGACTGACTAATTATAAGTGATTGATTGTCAGTATTTTGTGTGGTATTTACTCCAAAGTAATTTAGCCAAGAATCGTAAAAAGTTCGCATATATTTTAGATTAGTTGCCGAAAATCCTTTTAAGCCTGGTAATTCATTCTGCAAATCTTCCGATAAGCGTTCTAAAACCTTTGCACCCCATTTTTCCTGCTTAATTTTCTCAGAAATAAGTTGTCCAACACTAAAATATAAGCCTAATAACTCTTGATTAACAAGTACAGCCGCCCTATACCGACTACTAAGTATAGCATTTTTAAGTGTTTTAAGCGTTTCTGTATAGTCTGATAATACTGACATTTATTCTTTAGACATCATAAGTTGTAAAAACCATTACTCAAAGTAAATAAAAAATCATCAAAAAACCTGCGTTTTATCGCACTCCCGAGAGTACAGGATTCTAAAAGTCGAGAATTATTTTATATTTACCCCGATAATAGACCTAACAATCATAATGAGAAAAATCCTTATACTTTTCATCAGTACGTTCGTTTTAGTCGGGTATTCTTTTGCTCAGAAAAAAGCCAACAATATTTTCCCAGATGGTAGCATAATTTCGAAATGGTTTTCTGATTCGACCAAAATTCCGCTTAGTAAACTCGGCAAACAGTATGTTATAACCAATTTCGGTGCAAAAAACGATAGCACTTTACTACAAACAGCCGCCATTCAAAAAACGATTGACGAAGCCGCCAAAAATGGGGGAGGAGTGGTGATAATTCCGAAAGGAACGTTTCTGAGTGGAGCATTATTTTTCAAACCTAAAACACATCTTTATGTGTCGGAAGGTGCAGTTTTGAAAGGCTCTGATAATATTACCGATTACCCAAAAATGCCCTCACGCATGGAAGGGCAAAACCTTGATTATTTTGTGGCTTTGGTGAATGCTTACCGAGTTGATGGCTTCACGATTTCTGGAAAAGGCAAAATTGATGGCAATGGTTTGCGTTATTGGGAAGCCTTTTGGCAACGACGAAAAGAAAATCCGAATTGTACGAATCTTGAAGTTTCACGCCCACGATTGGTGTTTATTTGGCAGTCGAATAATGTGCAGATTCAAGACGTAAAATTGCACAATGCAGGTTTTTGGACGAGTCATTATTACCAATGTAATTTCGTGAAAATTTTGAATGTCAATTTTCTTTCGCCTTATCAACCCGTAAAAGCACCGAGTACTGATGCCATCGACCTTGATATTTGCTCGAATGTACTCATCAAAGGTTGTTATATGTCGGTCAACGATGATGCCATTGCCCTAAAAGGTGGCAAAGGCCCGTGGGCAGACATGATTCCGAGTAATGGCGAAAACACCAATATTGTCATCGAAAATTGCGAATTTGGTTTTTGTCATTCTGCCTTAACTTGTGGTAGTGAGGCAATTCACAACAAAAATATAGTGATGCGAAATTGCTACGTCAATGAAGCAACGAGAGTTTTATGGCTAAAAATGCGACCAGATACTCCTCAACTTTACGAATACATTACGGTAGAAAATATCAAAGGTCAAGCCAATAGCCTGATTTATGTAAAACCGTGGACACAGTTTTTTGATTTACAAGGTCGAAAAGATATTCCGCTTTCGTATTCCGATAATATTACTTTAAAAAACATCGACCTTAAATGCAATGTTTTTTATGACGTAGCCATTACCGAAAACGACCGATTATCTAATTTTAAATTTGAAAACCTTACCATTGAAGCTAAAAAAACAGCGATTGATAAAAGCATCGTAAAAGGCTTTACTTTGAAAAATGTGAAGGTGAATAATGTTTTGGTTCAGTAATATCGTTTATTTTAGCTTTGATAACAATTGGCAAAGTTGTCAAAGCTAAATCTTCAAAAGTTTTCTTCTACTTTCTGTCTTAATTTCTCCTCCCGATAACACTTTCCTGCCAAACTGCCATGCAAAAGGGCCTTGGCATGAGTATTGAACTATTAAATTTCCCCATAAATGTTTTAATTGTCAGAAAGGTTTAGTATTTTCACTCTGACAATCTGGCAGATAATTGAAGCCTTCTATTAAAGCCTTGATTATCAGGATTTATAAAAAAACTACGAAATAAGGTTGTAAACGAAACGAACCCGTTATTAAAATTAGATGATAAAGACTCCACTGCTCAAACCAGCGAATTCGATAGAGTCAGTTTCAAATCGACGGTCTATAAATATAGTGGTGAATGAATAGAGAACTTATCTCAAAGCTCGTAATGGCAAGACAAGACGTCGAAAACGTCGAAATGATTGAAATTGCTTCGCCTGAAGAAGTAATGGAGAATGAAGATAATCTGCCGGCTGATTTGCCCCTTTTATCTTTAAGAAATACCGTATTGTTTCCTGGTATCGTAATACCCGTAACGGTAACTCGCCAGAAATTTATCAAAATGGTGAAGAAAGCCTATCGCACCGACCGTACGGTTGGGGTGGTAGCACAGGTTCGCCACACACAAAACGAACCTATGCCCGACGATTTATTTAAGGTCGGAACGATTGCTCATATCCTAAAAATGATTGTGCTTCCTGATGGTAACGTAACCGTTATTATTCAAGGTCGTCGTCGTTTTGAGGTGCAGGAATATACCCAAACCGACCCACATTTGATGGCGAGAGTAACGTATATTCCAGAGAACTTCCCGAATGTACGCAAGAAAGAAACAAAGGCGTTGATTCAGAGTTTGAAAGAGGCTTCTTATAAAATTTTGAACCTCAATCCAGATATTCCACGTGATGCCCAAATGGCTATCAGTAATATTGATAGTCCAAGTTTCCTTACGCATTTTCTTTCTTCAAACCTCAATATCGAAATTAGCGAAAAGCAATTGCTTCTCGAAACTTTCGATGGTGGCGAGCAAGCCCACAAGCTACTCGAACACATGATGAAAGAGATTCAAGTGTTGGAAATCAAGCGAGATATTCAGAGCAAAGCCAGTATTGATATTGACCAACAACAAAAAGAGTATTATTTGCGTCAACAAATCAAGGTTTTGCAGGAAGAATTGGGCATGGAATCGCCTGACCAAGAAGTAGAAAAACTTCGTGCAAAAGGCTCAAAAAAGAAATGGACAAAAGAAGCGAATGACCATTTCAATAAAGAATTGAATAAAATTCTACGCATGAATTCGATGTCGCCCGAATATGGTGTTTCGTTGAATTATGCCGAAACAATGGTCGAATTGCCGTGGGGCGAATTTACGAAAGATAATTTTGACCTCAAGCGTGCCAAGAAAATCTTAGATTCTGACCACTCAGGCCTCGAAAAAGTAAAAGAGCGTATCATAGAATATTTGGCGGTTTTGAAGCTCAGAAATGATATGAAAGCCCCGATTTTGTGTTTGTATGGCCCTCCGGGAGTTGGTAAGACTTCTTTGGGGAAATCAATAGCAAAAGCTTTGGGTAGAAACTACGTCAGAATGGCACTCGGAGGCTTGCACGACGAAGCCGAGATTCGTGGACACCGCAAAACGTATATCGGTGCAATGCCGGGTAAGTTGATTACGAATTTGCAAAAAGCTAAATCATCGAATCCTGTTTTTGTACTTGATGAGATTGATAAAGTAAACCGTGACCAACGAGGCGACCCTTCGTCGGCATTGCTCGAAGTGCTTGACCCTGAGCAAAATAACGCTTTCAAAGATAATTATTTGGAAGTAGATTACGACCTCTCGAAAGTGCTTTTTATAGCAACAGCTAACTCGCTTGATACAGTTCAAGGGCCATTGAGAGATAGAATGGAAATTATCGAGATTTCGGGATACACAGTTGAGGAAAAGATAGAAATTGCTCGTAAACATCTTGTACCGAAGCAATTGGAGCAACACGGAATCAAACCAAAAGATTTAAAGGTTGATGATAAAGCTATTCAGAAAGTAATCGAAGGTTATACACGTGAGTCGGGCGTGCGACGTTTGGAGCAGCAGATTGGTTCTTTGGTCAGAAAAATCGCTAAGTCTATAGCAATGGGTGAAGAATATCCTAAAACTGTGAAAGCCGAACACGTAGAAAAAATGCTCGGAGGAATAATTTTCGATAAAGATTTGTACGAAGGAAACGATGTACCAGGGGTAGTAACTGGCTTGGCGTGGACTTCGGTTGGTGGCGATATTCTTTTCATCGAATCAAGTCTGAGTCGTGGACGTGGACAACTCACACTTTCGGGGCAACTGGGCGATGTAATGAAAGAATCAGCCATGACGGCTCTTTCTTACTTAAAATCTCACGCTGATGGTTTAGGAATTGATTATCGAATTTTCCAACATTACGACCTTCACGTACACGTTCCGCAAGGAGCAGTGCCAAAAGATGGCCCTTCTGCGGGTATCACGATGCTTACTTCTATGGCCTCGATGTTTACCCAACGCAAAATTAAGCCAAACACGGCCATGACAGGTGAAATTACACTACGTGGAAAAGTTTTGCCAGTTGGTGGAATCAAAGAGAAAATCTTGGCAGCTAAACGTGCGGGCATAAAAGACATCATTATGTGTTACAAAAACCGTAAAGATGTTGAAGAAGTAGGTGAAGCATACACCACAGGATTAACTTTCCACTATGTAGATTATGTGGAGGAAGTACTTGAAATTGCTCTTTTGCAAGAAAAAGTTGTCAATCCATTGAATTTTATTCTTCCAGAAGAAAAGAAAGAAACGCCAGTAAGTGCTCCTTTGGGTGTAGTGGTGGTTTAAGTAGTCCATCCGCCTCCGCTCCTAAAGGGGAACTGTAAAATAAGATAAAAAAACAAGGAAGCCTTCGCTCTGAGCGAAGGCTTCCTTGTTTTAGGCGAACCCTTAGTTTTTATTGACCCGAAGTACCTTCTTCTTATTCCCACGACGCATATCAATCAGATAATTGCCCGCTGGAAGATTCGCAGGATTCAGAATTACTTCTCTTTCAGATTCGGTTAAAGTTTGTTGATGAAGTTCACGGCCATTCATATCCAATAATCTAAGATTCATTCCTGTTGTTTTTGATTTTTTCAAATCAATAATCAACTCATTAGTAAACGGATTTGGATAAGCCGTTGCGTTTATTTCTTCTGTTAATTCTTCGCTGAATTTTACTTCTCCTGTTGCTTCGTTGGTGGCACGTGCTTGGGCTACAACAGGCGTATTACACGAAGCACTTTGTGCATTACCTGTTCCAGTAGGTGTGAAAGTCGCAGAATTGCTCATGATGATTTTATCAATTCGAGTTCCGTCTTCACGCATCCAAACATTAAGTGTATGATAGCCAGTTGTCGGAATATTTACTGAAATTCTAACCGAATTTATCGAGCCAACCCATGTCCAACTTGTGCTACCATTGTTATAATTTCCAGTAGTCGTCATTGTGTTTGTACGACCAACTCCATCTACGCCTACATGGAAAGAGTCATCGTTGGTTGTTTGTGTTCCTGCGGCCATTCTTACCCAAATATAATAAGTGCCTGAGGTGTTGAAATAAATCGGGTAATCCATACGTGGGCCATTGAGGGCAGTTCCAGTGCTTACTCCCGTGCCCGAGGTTGTCATGCAAATTCCACCTGAGGCGGTGCTTACGCTCAAAGTTGTCCAAGTTCGGCTGGCGGCTGAACCTGTGCCAGTTACTTTTGTATTGAAGTTCTCTGCTTCTACAGAAACTAAACCACCTGTTTCGTTGAAGCATTTGGCAGGCGTACAAGTAGCTGATGGAGCAGTCGCTCCAGGGCAATACGTAGAGAAATTAGCCGATGGTGAATATACTCCAGTAGAAGTGCTGCAAGTGGCTCTTACTTGAAATTCGTGTGCGGCAAAAGCTCCTAAACCAGTGATAGCCAAACTACCCGTTGTAGCCGTTGCACTTGTCCAAGTTGTGCTACCCACGGGGCGATACTGAATATCATAAGAAGTAGCCGAAGAAACAGCTCCCCAAGCAAGCGTTGCTCCTGTACTACTCAAAGCACTTGTTGTGAGTGAAGTCGGCGTACCGCATTGAGTTTTGAAACTGCCTGTCGCACTAAACCCACCACATGACGAACGTACTCGCCAATTATAATCTGTAAAACCTGCTAAACCTGAAACATTGAGTGTTGTACCCGTCACAGGAATTTCAGCACCCCAAGTTGTGGCCGACGTAGTTTTGTACGAAACAAAGTAGTTATTTACGTTACTAATTCCAGTCCATGCTAAGGTAGCGGAAGTAGAACTGATATTACTACTTATTAGATTAGTAGGTACTCCACAATCATAAATCAAAGAAACGGTGTCAGTTTGTGCCGAAAGCCCATTATCAACAGTTAGTAAAAATTTCAAAGTTGAACCCAAAGCTGTGCTTGAGTCTATTGTAAAACCAATACCATCGGCTTGGGTTTGTAGCATCGTTAGATTTGAGTAAGTTTTAGGCGAACCAACCGAAGTAATTTGTGGCGAAACTGGTGCCAACGAAACTGTATAGGTAGCGGGTTTTACACTAAAATTCTGAAATTGATAGCCAACCGAAGCTGTCAGAGAACTGAATGACGTAGTGCTTGGAGTAGCTTTTGCATAGTAGGTCGAAACTCTCAAAAGTTTTTTATTCATTTCGATAGTTGCATTACACAAAGGCAAAATACGTGATGATGCTGGCCAAAAACCATCAGTTGAAGTGCCAATTTCTGGCGTAAAACCATATATTTTCCCTTTAGTTGTTTGTTCGTGGTAAAGCCAGTCGCCCGCTCCACCATTGGATAAATAAGCAAGGGTTTCCCAAACATTACCATATTTAAAACCATTCTCTGCCGTAAAATATGCCCCCATTTGCTGGAAAAGTGCTTTTTCGGGGTTTGTATTGGTTTTCTCCCATTCGTTGGGGTGAATACAATAATTACCATAAGAGTGAAAACTAAAAGTAGAAACGATGCTTCGTTGGTTATAGAAATTTCTCATATTAGTAGTTTCTATTTCCGAAAAACCAGCCGTACCTCTGTAAGTCTCCGAACTTGTAGTACCCGAAGAACCAACGTTATCTAAGCCCCATTTATAGCCATAATTACGATTCAAATCGACACCGTAAGTTCCGTTTCCGTTATTTTTTCTATTCTTTCTCCACATTCCACCACCGTTAGGATTAGTAGTATAATTATAAACGTATCCGTCAGGGTTTACGCACGGGATGATGTAAATCTCCGAACTGTTCAGAAGTGTTTTGATTTCTTTGTCGGTATTATAATTTTCAAGCAAATGCCACATCAAGAAAATCAACTGACTCAAACTCATAGGTTCACGGGCGTGGTGAACGGCGTTTAAGCATATTTCTGGCTCGTTTTCGTCTTGGTCTGGGTTATCGCTTATTTTGACCATGTACATCGGTCGGCCTTCAACCGAATTTCCAATGCTACTTTTGACCGAAATCAAATTTGGGTACAAAGCTCGCATTTGGTCGAGGATGTTGGTCATTTCTTGCAATGTGTAGAAACCCGCATACGAACCCAAAGTGAAATTGCTCGGAGTAGCCACATCGACTTTGGCTTTGGCGTTTTTTCGGTCAATTTCAGCATTGATTTTCTGATAACTTTTCTCTAAATCTTTTATCAGATACTTAAACTCAATTTTGTTTTTGCGGAATAGTGCAATGTCATGGTCGGAAACCTCGGCCGTAAAGTGAAGTTTATCCTCATAACCATAGTGGTCGATTTCGAGACCATTGTTGAGTAGATATTCGAGTTTAGCAGGCTCTAATTCAGCCTCGATGCGGTGGTACTTTAGTCTTTGGGCGTTAGTGTCGAAATAGCATAGGGTTAACAGCCCCAAAATGACTTTTAGGAGTAGAGTTTTTTTCATTTTCAGCAACAGAATAGTTATAAATAGTATTAGATTCGATTGTGAATTTATATGAAAAAAATTACAAAATCCTAATTATAGCTTAAATCTTATCGGAAGGTAGTAGTTTGTTCAGAAAAAAGGAAGGCTTCGATTTGAGCGAGTGTCGCCCAGCGAAGCCTTCCTTGATTTACTTTGAAAATGTATTAATTCTTCTCAGCACCCTGCACTTTAGAAGCCCCTTTTTGCGGAATACCTGGTTGAGTAATCTCAAAGTTCTCTTTCGTTTTAGCATCTGCTACCATCTTACGCACATCGGCCAAAAGTTTCTTTGCATCATAAATTACACCATCTTTTACTGTGTATTTTACGCCTCCAACTCTCGTAACTTCGTTTTTATCATTTACTTTGATAGCTCCAGTACCATATAAGGTTTTAAGGTTTGCTAAAGGATTCTCTTCAGTAATTACAAAATCAGCCAATTTTCCAACTTCAACGGAACCAATTTGGTCGGCCATTCCGAGTGCCTCTGCACCTTTGATGGTAGCCGCACGAATCACTTCAAGTGGGTGGAAACCCGCTTCACGTAATAATTCAAGTTCACGAATGTATGCAAAACCGTAAAGCTGATAGATAAAACCAGAGTCCGAACCAGTTGTCACACGGCCCCCTTTGTTTTTATATTCGTTCACGAAACGCATCCAAATGCGATAGTTTTCTTTCCAAGCTACTTCTTGCTCTGTTCCCCAATTTAACCAATATGAACCGTGCGAAATACGACTTGGACCATAAAAACGCCAAACGGCTGGAAGCGTATATTCGTCGTGCCACTCGGCTCTGCGTGCAAGCATCAATTCACGATTGGCTTCGTAGATATTGAAGGTTGGGTCGAGTGTAAAATCAAGCTTTAGGAGTTCGTCCATTACTTGATTCCATTTGGCTGAACCTGGTTCGGCAGATTGCTTCCAAAGTTTTCCTGCTTCTTCAAAACGATTTTGTTCGTTGTTGTAATTATAGTCGGCAGGGTAATTCTGCAAAGTACGTTCATCAAAAAGTGCTTCTGGTAGGCCGTACCAGTGTTCCATTGATGTTAAACCTGCTTTTGCGGTAGCCAGTACATTCATTCGAGCCACTTCCAACTGAGCATGGTGACAAGCCGAACGAAGTCCGATTTTTTTGTTTTCTTCGAGAGCTGCTCTGAAAACCGCAGGTTCCGCCCCAAAAAACTTGATACCGTCTGCTCCTTTGGCGGCATTGTCTCGCACCCATTGGCGAGCCTCTTCGGGTGTCGTGATAGGTTTGTCGCTTCCCATACCAAAGGCAGTGTAAGCTTTGATACGTGGAGCCGTAATCTCGTTTTTCTCACTTCTACGTTTTTGGTCGAGCGTCCATTCTAAACCATTTCCCGCTGAGGGGTCACGAATGGTCGTGATTCCGTGACCGAGCCAAAGTTTGAAAACGTATTCGGCTGGCGTTCCTTGTTGCTTTCCACCAATGTGGCCGTGCATATCCACAAACCCCGGCATGAGGTACATTCCCGTACAATCAAGCTCTTTATCGCCTTCGTTGAGTTTTGGGCGACTTTTCGGCTCAATCGGCACCCCAGGGTAGCCCACTTGCTTGATTTGTGCAATTCTGTTTTTTTCGATAACAATATCTACTGGCCCAACTGGCGGAGCCCCAGTACTGTTGATGAGGGTCACGCCCCTGATAATGGTACGATTGGCATATTCGCCCTCAGCACGATTAGGTGCTTTCTCGATTTGAGCAAGTACAATAGATGAACTTAAGCTTAGGAGAAGTGTAATTTTTTTAAACATAGTATCTGATGGATAGGTTTTTAGCAAATTTAATCATCATTTATCAGATTCATAATTTTTGATTATTTTTTTCGAGAATCATTTCAAAAACTTACTTTTTCTATCAAGTAAGTATATTAGAAAAATACAATAAAATTTACGTATTGGGATTTAATTTCTATAAATTGCAATATTCTACACAGAATAAAATTGATTAAAATCTATGGAAATTATAGGGTTTATATTGGCTTTTATTATTGGCATAACGCTGGGCTTGGTAGGGGCGGGTGGTTCGATACTGACAATTACGGTTTTGGTGTATATTCTTGGTGTTTCACCCACAATGGCCACTACCTATTCGCTTTTTATTGTTGGAGTTACGTCTTTGGTTGGTTCGATTGATTATTTTCGGAAAGACTTGGTTGATTTACAAAAAGGCCTTTTCTTTTCGTTTCCTGCCTTTATTATGGTGTTTTTGATGCGAAAATTCGTGATGCCGCACATTCCAGAAGTGGTTTATCAATCAGCGGATTTTACGGTGTCAAAGAATCTGATGGTGATGCTCATTTTTGCAGTATTAATGATTGGAGCATCGTATTCGATGATTAGGAGTAACAAAAAGCCAAGCGAGCAAATTGGGCATAAGGTCAGCTACTGGATGATTTTTCTGGAAGGAATTTTGGTTGGAATTCTGACGGGCTTTGTGGGAGCAGGCGGGGGTTTTATGATTATTCCGGCAATGGTGGTTTTTGCAAAATTACCCATGAAAAAGGCCGTCGGGACATCGCTTCTCATTATTACAATTAATTCGGCATTTGGAGCAATCGGTGATTTTTCGGCAGGAATAGCTCTCGACTGGTATTTTTTGACGAAATTTGCAATACTGACCATCGCAGGGATTCTGATGGGTAGTTATTTATCAAAAAAGATAGATGGCGACCAACTAAAACCTGCTTTTGGGTGGTTTGTGTTGATAGTTGGGTGCTGGGTAATCATTAAAGAATTGCTTTTGCATTAATCTTCTTATCAAAATATATTTTTTACCTACTTTAAAGCCTCTTTTTGAGCCAAATAAATGAATAGTTTAGAAGCAGCCGTTAAAATGAAATGTCCAAATTGCCACGAAGGTGATATGTTTGTATCTAAAAATCCTTACGAGTTTGGAAAAATGACCGTTATGTATGAGCATTGCCCGAAATGTGGAATTAGGTATGAAAAAGAAATGGGCTTTTTCTACGGAGCGATGTATGTGAGTTATGCGTTTAATATCGCTTTTTTTGTGATAGCTTTGGTAGCGTATTATCTATATTTTGAAACACGTGTCGATTGGAAAATCTTTATCGGTGGATACCTACTATTTACGGTTTTGGTAGCTCCACTTATGTATCGACTATCTCGCTCGATTTGGTTGCAGATTTTTTATAAATAGTCCATTGTACTGCAATTAGTTTATAATCAATTATTGGTCTATTTATAAATTATAGGTATCTTACTTAAATGATAAAAAAGGGCTAATTTCATAATAAAATTAGCCCTTTTACTTTATTTCTTACCTTCGTAAGCTATCCCGAATGTCCAACGGAAATCGTTATTTTGTCGGCCTGGAACAACAATACTTTCATAAGAATTTTCGACCGTGCTACGGAAACTAATGTGTTTCGATAATTGGTATTTTAGAATTAAATTACCATTCCATCGGAAGTTCTTCTCGGTAATACTCGGTTGAATAAACAATGTATGAGATATGCTGGCTTTGCTATCTTTGAAGGTATATTCACCAAAAAGGCGAGTTGAGTTTCGCCAAAGATTACGGTCGGGAAATTTTTCGTTAATTACGAAATCGGTTTTCTCGTAGAGCAATACATTCGTTACCGAGATATAAGCATGGGTCTTTTGAACCAATTTTAGTCCAACCCCAGCTGCTCCAATAAAACGGTCATTTATTTTTCGTAAATTACTTTTTTCGTAGGATGTAAAAGCCAAATAATAAAACTTTCGCTCGTGCAAAATACTCGTTCGGAGGTCAACAAAAAGCTCTTTTTCGGCTAAAACTTTATTTTGCTGCCCGTAAATATATGACGGACTACTCGAAAATTTAATAATTTTGCTATTATTGAAATCTAAAGCTGATGAAAACTGAATCAAGGCTCGGTTGACGTTACCAGAAGTATAAGTGCCATCAGTGGCAATTCGGTAGCGAAATTTGGCTGGAGTATCATCTTTTTCCTCTTCTTCTTCCCCTTCTTCATCGCCCTCTTCTTCTTCCTCCGAGGTCGAATCAGCTGGCATATTTGTATCAGGCTTTATGGGTTGAAGTGTATCAGAAGGTGCGTCTTGAGCGTTAGTATTGAAAAACAGCAGTAGTAGAAAAATAGTTAGTAAAGGTAGTTTCATGTTTTTTTGTTTAAAGTTTATGCTCACATTTCGCCGTTCGTACTATTCAATCGAGGGCTTTAGCAAGCTTTATGTTATATTTGGTTATAATTAAGTTTTGTAAAAAATTTCACTGTTTCAAAAAAGAGAATTACACAACAAAAGATATTCAATTATGAATTTTGCAAAGTATTTGTCAGTAATTGCTGTGAGTATGTTGAAGTTTGCGGGTGGGCCACTAACTGGTTTGGCCATCAAATTATCTTGGATTGAGACAGCTATCTGCTCGGTTGTGGGAATGATGCTTACGGTTTCATTGATAGTTTTTTCTGGTGATTTTATCAGAAAAATATTTCGTAAAGATAAGCCAAAAAAGTTTACAAAAATGACTCGCTTTGGCGTAAAAATTAGGCGTAAGTTTGGACTAATAGGCATTGCTTTTCTTACACCAATTTTATTTACACCACCCGTTGGAGCCGCTTTAAGCATAGCATTTCGCTACGATAAAAAGGAAATTCTAATACAAATGCTCATCAGTGCAGTTGCTTGGGCAATTGCTCAGACTTTGTTCTTCTATTTTGTAAAAGACCTGATTTTTAAGTAAATTAATCTATTTTCGTGATTCTGATGGTTTTGATTACAACCGAATCTCTACTTACTTCTAAAATATAATTACCCGACGGGATATTGAAATGTCCCAAGTCGATATAGGCGGTTTTCTCTACAATATTAATATATTCTTTTTTGATGTTTTGTTTCTTGCCGTTTACGGTATAATACGCAAAAGTAAGTTTTTCGGCATCTTCGGTTTCTGGAATTTTTACATTACAGATTTTTCCAAATGGATTCGGATAATTTACCCACTCGTTAATTATATTGTTGCTCGCATTATTGAGTGATGCTTTTACCGAAAACGTGACTGTTTTTGAAGTCACTACCGAGTCTCGCTTATATGCTTTCGCACTTAAAGTATAATTTCCAACCGGAAATTTTGCTCCACGCCCTTCTCCGAAAACATTGTATGGAAGTTTATCTGAGCTTCCTTTAAATCGGTAAGGGCCGGTAATGTCAAATACAAAATTGACAGAATCTAAATTACATCGAGCGATTATATTTAGCTTTTCTGGGAGAGCGTCCAGATATAAAATTCTATTATTTGTAATATACCCATAAGGCTCAATCGGAACATCAAAGTAGTCGCCTTTTATTAATTCTAAATCAACTATGGGCTGAATAATGTCTAAATAAATATAAGATTCAATGCTACCTCCGTTGTTGTCATATACTCTTACTTTTATTGAGTATTTGCCCAAATGAGGGGCCTTACCTTGAAAATTTACCTCAAATCGGTTGAAACCAATCCATGTTGGCGATTCTAATATTTCGATAAATGAAATGAATCCATCATTATCGAAAAATAGGTTTTCGGGCAATCGGAACTGAAAGTTTTGGTTTACTACGATTTCTTTGGTATAGTCTTTTAGCGTAACAATAGGAAGCTGATTAGGTATTGTTGTAACTGGTGGTGGTGGCGGTGTTACTATTGGTGGTGTATTATCAACAATATCAGGTAATGGATTTTCGATTTTCTTATTGTCGTTCAGAATATCTTCATCGAGTTTGATTTTTATTTTATAAGCACCATTGGTTGATTTACTTTTCCAATCATTGAATACAAATTCACGATTATCTATCAACTGCGAAACACGGTATGTAACCGAATCTTTAAACGAAATTGCGGGGCTTGGATTATAAAGTGTGCGTACAGCTTCCTTTACAGCGGGTAGAATCTTCTCAAAATCGGTTCCATTGTCATATTCAACCAATAAAAGCATTAACTCACAGCCGTACTCAACATTTTTTTTGACGTAATTAACCAAGTCATCAGAAGTAGCTAAGTCGAAAAATGCAGCTTCTGCATAAAATTTTTGATTCGGAGATAGATTATTATACCCTAAGTCTCGCTGAAAACCATCATTCACAATTTTGAAGAAGTCAGCTTTTCTACTTAAATCTTTGAAAGCAAATGTACCCCTTTGTAGAGTTAGATTATCAGCAATTCCTCCGTATTCGGCCGCTACCTTATAGGTAGGCTCAACTTCCTTGATGGTTGCTATGATTTGTTCGTAGTAATCTCTAATCATTAAATGCCGAAACAAATACCAATCTTTTCCTCGTTGGCCTCTAAAAGAGTCTTGAACGTTCCACCAGTTTATATAAGGCTCAACTTCTGAGAAACTTTTGTAGGCGGTACCCCAATAGCTATTGAGCGTACGAATTGTCGTATATTTTTCTTTAGCCCAATCTCTAAATTTTATCATAGACCATTTTGAGTGGTCAAAAATAGCTATATACTCCTTTTCTGGCCATTGTTGATTTTGATAAGTAAAACCTAATTCGTGTTGAGGGGTATTGACAACTGATATGTAAACCATTTTGCCATTTTTTTGCAGATTTTTATACCGTTCAGCAACCTCCCTTACAAAATCTTTGGCTCTTTCGATTGATGGTTGATGAGCAAAACTAAAATGGTTATTGTCATAGTAATTAGTAAGAGGTTTACCTCTAAAGTCAGTTACTGCATCTTCAGTTGTCCAGAAACCCTTTATTGAGGCAATGTGCCGTCCGAGGTGGATTCTAATCGCAACTTTTACTCCTAAATTATTGATAGCATGGTTTATCTGATTATCGAGTTGAGCCCAATTCGGCTTTGAGTTGGGTTGAGGATATACTCTTTCCCACCAAACTGTAAGCATAACCGAATTGCAACCGTTGGCTACCATTTTATTCATTACTGGTATGCCGTGATTTATATCATCGCTCAAGTTTCCTATGCCATGACAGACGTATTTCTGAGCGATTATTGGTGTTTGAGTTACTGATAATAGCACCAAACACAAAAAAGACAGTAATGAAGAGCGTCGCATAAGTTTTTGGGTCGATTAATTTGATTGTCTTTTCAATAATCAAAAAGTTTTTGGCAAATATGTGCCTAAATTACTGGTTATAGCCTACTTTTTGGGTAGTAATACTGCTATTTGATTGATATAACAGCGTGTTCAACGAAATGTTAGATACAATCCCAATCTTATATGTATCAGCTGGAATTTCGGCGTACATAGCAGGTGCAGATATTTCATTAATAAACATGCCTTTTCCTCGAAGGGCATTTCCAATCGAATTACGAATATGAAATACAGGTAAAAAGTAAAATTGATGTTTATCGTTTTCTAAAGCCAGATAATATCCATTACTGCTATTTATTTGGCTACAATCAAGGTTTTTAATTCTAATTAGATTGCCATCTTTTAGATTTTCTACTGATACTTCAATCTGTTTTTCTGCAAATTTTGCCGTTTTTATATCAAAAATAGGTTTTTCGCATAAATAGGTTTTGTTTTTTTCATAGAAACCCAAAGTCTCATCAAAGTATAAACGATAATAACCGCCATTAAGTGCAGAACCATTGCTTTTCCAATTAACGCTTAAAAGGTGTCTTTTTTGATAACCATTCAGAATATTTGGATAAGTGACATAAAAAGTATGAACGAAATAAAGGACACTACTTAAGCTTGCTGCTATTACGAGAATTTTGGTTTTTTGTTTAGAGTAAATAATTAGAAGTAAATAAACACATATCAACAAAAATTGTGGATAAAGTCTGTATCTATCAGGAAAAGTCGAGGTCTCGATTGCTCTAAAAAGCGAAATTCCTAACAGTGAACCCAAAGAAAAAAGCCCTAATAACAAGACGTTTAACTCAAAAATATTTTGTTTACGTCTAATTAAATAATTAAGAGATGCCAGTGAAATGAATATAATTATTATTCCTCCAAAAATTTTAATAATACCATTGAGCGAGTCGGTTTTGAACGAACCTCCTACCAGTACACAAAAACTTGAAATGGCAGTAAGAATTGGGTTTGGAGTTTTGTAATATTTGTTAGAAAGCAAACCAAACTTTATAAAGAGTAATGCAGCAATGATTATTGCCAACTCTTTCCAACGTTTTTGATATGCCAACCCTAAACCCGCCACCAAAAACGCCAACAATCCATTGCCATTACAAACCATCGTACATGCTAATAGGAATAAGCCTCCGTAGAATTTTGCAGTACTTGTTTTTTCGGAGAAGAGCAAATAAATCGACCAAATGAAAAGCCCACATATTGCGTTGTATTGAAAAGCACAAATGGCCCACAATCCACTCTCAAATGTTGAGGCCGAGAGT
The DNA here is from genome assembly GCF_014644295.1 of Emticicia aquatilis. Classification (GTDB taxonomy): domain Bacteria; phylum Bacteroidota; class Bacteroidia; order Cytophagales; family Spirosomataceae; genus Emticicia; species Emticicia aquatilis. The sequence goes on along the minus strand of NZ_BMKK01000012.1, from coordinate 66,101 downwards.
AAAATATATGGCAGTGGCAATAAGACCCAATACGAAAGTTTTTGTTGTTTAACTAAACGAAAAAATACAATAAAACTTGATAAAAATATGCCATTGCCTATTAGCATTAGAGCTTTGAAATTGATACTTTTAAAAAGCCAAATATTTAGCCCAAAAAATATCTTAGAGATAATAATGGGGTGTTCGTTTGAGGGCGAAATAAAAGTTTGAAACTTGGCTTTTGTATCATTACTTACTCCCATGTCATAAATATTTCGCAGAACTCCAAAGTCATCTTCAAATGGAACATTGAGTGCAAAGTGCTGGAAAATTATAAAGAAAATAAGGAGAGGAAGAAAAAAAAGTATGTAAAAAACTGTTTTTTCCAGTACAGATTTATTTTGCATGGGAATGTTTTATTGAGAACTAAACTATACTTCAACAACCGAATCAATTTCTGAAATGGAGTTTTAGATTATTTTTAACTCAGAGGTTGTGTGGTATGGCTCATTATGTTAATTTCTTTCCAAATAATTTTCTTTTTAGCTTTGTCAACACCTTTGAAGCGGTACCAGTAAATGCGGTTGTAATTCATTGTTTTATATGTTTTTTTGCAAAGTTCAACAATCATTGCCCAAAAAAAAAGCAAGAATAAAATATTTATTCTTGCTTCTACTTAAAATTTCCAAAATAAACTGCTGTTTTGCTTTTTTAGAATTTCTATTTAGTTAGTTAACAACAAAATGGTTTGTTATAATATAATCCTGTGATACTATTGTTAATATGTAGGAACCAGGTTTATAACTATTTACATTTATTTCAAAATGGTCTTCTGTTTTATTAAACATATGATTCATTTGATTTCCATGTGAATCAGTTATGATAATCTCTTTATTTGTATCTTTCGATAAATTTTTAATATCAAATATAAGATACTCAGATACTGGATTTGGGGCTATTGTTATAATTGGATTTATTGTTTCTTGGTCTAATTTTGTTTCTATCCCTATTCTTGTACTTGAAGTACATGTAGGACATCCTCTATCTTTGGCATATTTTCTTATTTCACTAACAGTTCCTGCAATAAAACTAAAATTCTGAATGGTTGTACTATTGTTAGTACAAGATGCTCCACAAGGATAGTTATAGGTAGTAAAAGAACAATCACCACCATCACTGCAAGCTTCAGGTGTATTACCATGACAACCACCACTTGTTCTTCGAGAATAAAACGCAAAATCAGTGTATGGATTACTTCTATTTAATTCTTTGAATAGTTCTGAATAAATGCCAATACCATATTGGGTAGTTTCATCAATCAATGCCATCCAGTTTTCTGTAGGAATGTCATAATTCCCACTAACGTGAGTTGAAGTGAGACCTTGGCTCGTCCAAGGCATAGAACCATTGTAAGTATATAATTTATCAAATGGTACATTCGTATTTGCAAATACACTCAATTGTAGTCCGTTATAAATAGGGTCAGCAGTAACGACATAATATGGGATATTTCTTGTCTGTTTTAGATTAATTTCAACTGCCTGACCATTAAGTTTTATCCACGTTTCATTGTAACAACCTGTATCAATTTTTCTATATTTGGTTGGAGAATTTTGGTATTTTTCAACAAACCCCCATTCCCAAAGTTTAGCTTTTATGTATAGTTCACCTGTATTGTTATTAAAGGATATGTCAATAGGCTCACCACCCATATTATCCATATCAGAAAGATAGGTATTGGGGGTAAAATCTTGTTCAAAACTACCCTGAGGAAGTCCATTAGATTGCCTTGTCGCTCCACCTGCATCATGTAAATCAGTTAGATAAAAAATATCACTTGCCACTTTACCTGCTGGAATAGGTTTCCAAGTATTTTTGGCAATTTCATCCGGTGAAATCCTTGTTTCAAACCCTGCTTGTCTGCCTGCATCATTATTATTAATTATATTCCTTCCATCGCTTAATTTTGCCAAATAGCTAATAGCTCCCCCCATTCTTCTATCAAAACCAACTTTTATTATACCATTACTTAAATAGTATCGTTCATTGTCAGAGCTAAATTGTGTTGGAGTGCAATTTATTATTAAAATTGTAGAATTATTACTTTGAGTACAACCACTTTGAGTACAGTTAGCTGAGTAAGTCCCTGTTCCAACTGTAATTGTAGTCCCATTACTTCCATTCGACCATGAAATAGTTCCATTACAACCAGTTGCTGTGAGTGTTGCAGACTGTCCACTATTTAAACACGGAAGATTTGAAGAAATACTGGGTATTGGAGAAGTACAACCTGTCCCACCACAACTTGTGAGGATAAATCTCATTTCATCATTGTCTCCCTGACCATATAGTTTGACATTTTGTCCAGGTGTTGTACTCCATTCAGGAATAATGAACCCTTTATCACACTCTCTATTAATGATGGCGTATGTTCCACCGTCTCTTGCTTCAACTCTCCATTGCTGATTGTTGGCTCCATTCCAAAGCTCAGTTTTCAATAAATTTCCATTGTTACAATTAGATGTAGTAATCACTTCTGATGAACTTTGGGAAGTAATTTTGAAATATCCTCCGCTTGTGGCTTCGAAATTCCATTTTTGATTATTGCCAGTTCCCACACCTTGTTGTTTAACAAAATCATCATCTTGAATGGCTAAATTAGAATGTTTATTTCTAATTGTGTAGCAACCTGCTTGAAATGTTGGAGGTGTAGTAGGACATTGATTTATATCTCCATTAGGACAAGGCTGTCCGTTAGAGCATAAACAACTAACTGTTCCACCACAACTTGTGAGGAAGAATCTCATTTGAGCATCGTCTCCTTGACCATAGAGTACAACCGCTTGTCCAGCGTTAGTACTCCAATCGGGAATGAGAAAACCTTTATCACACTCTCTGTTAATCAAAGCAAAAGTTCCGCCGTCTCTTGCCTCTACTCTCCATTGTTGATTGTTAGCACCATTCCAAGGTTCAGTTTTTAATTGATTTCCGTTATTGCAGTTAGATGAAGTAATGACTTCTGATGAACTTTGGGAGGTAATTTTGAAATAACCGCCACTTGTCGCTTCAAAATTCCATTTTTGATTATTACCATTATTAACGCCTTGCTGTCTAATAATGTCATCATCTTGAATGGCTAAATTAGAGTTTTGATTTTTAATCGTGTAGCATCCTGCTTGAAATGTTGGAGGAGTAGTAGGACATTGATTTATATCTCCATTAGGGCAAGGTTGTCCGTTAGAGCATAAACAACTAACTGTTCCACCACAACTTGTGAGGAAGAACCTCATTTGAGCATCGTCTCCTTGACCATATAATACGACAGCTTGCCCAGCATTAGTACTCCAATCGGGAATGAGAAAACCTTTATCACAGTCTCTGTTAATCAAAGCAAAAGTTCCACCGTCCCTTGCTTCCACTCTCCATTGTTGATTGTTAGCACCATTCCAAGGTTCAGTTTTTAATTGATTTCCGTTATTGCAGTTAGATGAAGTAATGACTTCTGATGAACTTTGGGAAGTAATTTTGAAATAACCCCCGCTTGTGGCTTCAAAATTCCATTTTTGATTATTACCATTATTAACGCCTTGCTGTCTAATAATGTCATCATCTTGAATGGCTAAATTAGAGTTTTGATTTTTAATCGTGTAGCATCCTGCTTGAAATGTCTGTGCAAATGTTACAGAAAATAGCATGGATAAAATTACAGAGAACAGAAAAGATTTTTTCATAAACGTTCGTGTTTTAATAATTGAAAGACAAACGTAGAGAGAAAAAACAATGATTTGGGTGCTTAAAAGTATTAAATCAAGTTTAAAAATGGAGTAAGTATTTTGATTAAAATGACTAAAAAAAATCTATTTAAGCAATAGATGTAAGTACACGTATTTTTATTCATGTTTCATTAATGTTGTTCTAATTCGGCTTGTAGTAGAAGGTGCCATTCCAAGATATGATGATAAATATTTCAAGGGTGTGCGATGAACAATGTTTGGATAATTATTAAGCATAAAAAGGTATCTTTCATCTGGTGCTAAATGTCTTAGTATCATTGTTATTTTATCAAATTGCTCTATTATTTCTTTTAATAGTAGGGAATTTGATATGGGTACATCGTGATTTGTTTCTTGACATTTACTTAAACTTTCAAAGGAAATTTCCCAAGCAATAGATTCTTCCAATGTTTCGATATATTCATTTGATGGTTTTTGTGTAAAAAAACTTGCCATTGAACAAATTATATTATTTTCGCAAGCTAACCAAGATGTTATTTCCTCACCGTTAGCGTAGTAATAACAACGCATTAACCCCTTTTCGATAAAGTAAATTTTGTGGTTTACTTCATCTGGGACAAGTAAAATACGTTTTTTGGGAATACATATTTTTTTGAAATATTGACCAAATTTTCCTGAACTTAGTTGAGATATTAAGTCAAATGGTGGATTAGAAAGTTTCATGGTTTTATAGCAAAAGAAAAAATGGATTTTAAATAATAATCAAGTAAAAATAAAACATAATTTTTACAAAATCTGAGCTAAATTATGTTTTCTTCATGTAATCTCCACGAGAGAAGAATTTTTCTACAAAACAATAAACCAAAATAAAGAAATAACGGCTACCCATTTCTTTGATTTTGAGTTTCGATTCTCCGTATTTTCGGTTAGTCCAACTATTAGGAACAACACTGTAAGAATAGCCTCTAACGATAGTTTTAAGTGGAAGTTCAACAGTTAAGTTAAAGTGTGGCGAAAGAAAAGGCTTCAAGCCTTCCATTGTTTCACGCTTATAAAGTTTAAAGGCATTGGTCGTATCATTGTATTTGATACCAATCACCATTTTTATGATAAAATTAGCTACTCGATTGATGATTTTCTTGACGGCTGGATAATCAATTACTTTTCCGCCTTTTATCCAACGGCTACCAAAAACTGCATCAACGTTTTCGGCGAGCATAGTTTTGTAGTATTTTACTAAATCCTCTGGGTCGTCTGACATATCGGCCATAAAAACCGCTACGCAATCGCCAGAAAAACGCTCCAAACCATAGCGTACGGCATAGCCAAAACCATTTGGTCCTTTGTTTGTTTCAAAAACTAAGCTTGGTATTTCTTTCTGTAATTCCTGCAAAACCTCCAATGTATTGTCTTTTGAGTTATCGTTTGTTACCCAAATTTCGTGCGGAATATCGTATTTCTTTAAAGTATTATATAAACTTCTTAGGGTTTCGGAGATACTTTCTTCCTCGTTATAGGCAGGAATTACAACGCTTAATTTCATTGATTGAGGTTTTCAAAAATTAACAGATTCAAACTTTTATTGCCAAAATAATGATGGAAATAAAGTGCAAAAATACATAAAATCTCCAATAGCTTGCTTATAGTTGAAGGTTTTAAAATAAATAAGCCTTAAAACTTTAATAGTTCTAAGGCTTATCAATAAAAAATATTTTCTAACTACACACGCTTGCTGATGTTATCATACATCTGAGTAAGCGTAGTTTTTAAGTCATATTTCCACGTCCATTCTGGGTAGTGATTCTTGAACTTCGTAAGGTCAGAAATATACCAGATATGGTCGCCACTACGATTGTCTTCGGCGTAGCTGTAACTCATTTTATTTCCTGTGATTTCCTCACAAATCGCAATTCCCTCTTGCATTGAGCAGTTCGAGAAGCGTCCACCACCAGCATTATAAACTTCGCCAGCACGAGGATTTTGATAGAAATGCCAGAACATATTTACTAAATCCCAGCTATGAATATTGTCACGTACTTGTTTTCCTTTATAACCGAAAATTGTGTAGTGATTTCCTGTAATGGCACATTTCATTAAATAAGCCAAGAAACCGTGTAGTTGAGCTCCCGAGTGGTTAGGGCCAGTTAGGCATCCGCCACGGAAAACAGCAGTTTTCATACCGAAATATCTACCGTATTCTTGTACCATTACGTCAGCCGCTACTTTCGATGCACCAAAAATAGAGTGCTTCGAGTGGTCGATTGACATCAACTCGTCGATACCGTTAGTGAAATATGGGTGATTTTGGTCGATTTCCCAACGAGTTTCTAACTCTACCAATGGCAAGTAATTAGGAGTATCGCCATAAACTTTATTGGTCGAAGTAAAGATAAATACAGCTTCTGGAGAGTATTTACGGGTTGCTTCGAGCATCACGAGCGTACCGTTGGCGTTTACTGTGAAGTCAGTAAATGGCTCACGGGCAGCCCAGTCGTGGCTTGGTTGTGCAGCTGTGTGTACAACAAGTTTAATGTCAGCACCGTATTCGGCAAAGATTTTATTGATTTCTTCTTCCGAACGAATATCAGCTTTGTAGTGCTTGTAATTACTGAATTTTTCTTCTAAACCTTTACGATTCCAGTCGGTAGAAGCCTCTGCTCCGAAGAAATACGAACGAAGGTTATTGTCGATACCAATTACTAAATCAAATTTTTCGGCAAAAAAGGCAACTGATTCACTACCAATCAAACCTGCCGAACCTGTAACTAATGCTATGTTCATTTATTGAAGTTTCGTTTTTTGATGATGTTGGAGCATCGTGGGGTATAAAAAATAAAAATAGGCATATTACAGTGTATGTAGCACAGAATGCCATTATAAACTGTAAACTGCCTACTATAAGCAAATCATCTGAGGCAATTATGCACCTTCGTTAGATTTTCCTAAACCGAATAATTTCTCTTGAATCGCTTGTGTGCGTTTCTCAAGCTCAGGATTAGCCGTATATTTATTTTTTAATTGACGTGCTGCTGAGTCTGGACTTACACCATAAACCCACTCATCACCTTGACGAACGTCTTTTTGTTCAATACGATTGGTTTTTTGATAATCGCATGAAGCCAACGAAACCGCTGCTACTGCAAATAATAAAACACTAAACTTTTTCATGTCTGAATGTTGTCGTTAAATTTGCACAAATTTAAGTTTGGTAATTCAATTCGCCAAGAAAAATTGTACTTTTTAAATGAAAGGGCAATAATTATGAGTTATTAGATATGAATTATGAGATAAATGTGTTAGAAATTCCATTTAGTTAAAGTTGATTACTCAAATTTTTCTTTGAAAATATATTTTTAAATTAATTATTTACTGACCGTAATGTTGATTTTGAGATTCGAATAAGCTTTTATTCTACATTCTTAATTCAGCATCGCACGGGCGACCCAGTCTTAATTTCAAAACAATGATTTATGATGTAACAGTAATCGGTGGAGGTATCGTTGGGCTTGCCACTGCTTTGCGTATAAAAGAGCAAAACCCAAGTTTGAAATTGCTTATCATCGAAAAAGAAGATGTAGTAGCCAAACACCAAACGGGGCATAATAGCGGCGTGATTCACTCGGGGCTTTATTACAAACCAGGTAGCTTGAAAGCAACGAATTGTATCAGAGGCTATCAGATGTTGTTAGATTTCTGTGAAAAAGAGGAAATAAAATATGACCTCTGCGGAAAAGTAGTGGTAGCTACCCGCCCAGAACAAATTTCAATTCTTGATGGGCTTTTTGAGCGTGGAAAACAAAATGGCTTAGATGGTTTTAAGATGCTTTCATCAGAACAATTGAAAGAATATGAGCCGCACGTAAAAGGCTTGAAGGGCTTCTTTGTACCGCAAACGGGTATCATTGATTATACGGATGTTTGCAAGAAATACTTAGCCAAAACTCAAAAACTGGGCGGAGAAATTGCTTTTAATGAAAAAGTTGAAGGAATTTCTACAAAAAACGGAGTTTCGGTAGTGAAAACTTCAAAGAATACCTACGAAACAAAATTGGTCGTAAACTGTGCAGGTCTTTATTCTGATAAAGTTGGACAAATGACCGATGAGCGTGCCAATAATCTTAGAATCACGCCATTTAGAGGCGAATACTTTGAGATTAAACCCGAAAAACAATACCTCGTAAAAAATCTTATTTACCCAGTTCCTGACCCCAACTTCCCATTTTTGGGGGTGCATTTTACTCGCATGATTCACGGTGGCGTAGAGGCGGGGCCCAATGCAGTTTTGGCTTTCCGTAGAGAAGGGTACAAGAAATTGGATATTCATTTTGGCGAATTGTTTGAAACCCTCGCTTGGCCAGGATTCAGAAAGGTAGCGGCCAAATATTGGCAAACTGGTTTGGGCGAAATGTATCGTTCGTTCTCGAAAGCGGCATTTACGAAGGCTTTACAAGAATTGATTCCAGAAATTCAATCAGATGACCTCGTGGCGGGTGCAGCGGGCGTGAGAGCTCAAGCCTGCGACCGTGAAGGTGGATTGGTAGATGATTTTGCGATTTTCGAGAACCAACAAGCTATCAATGTTTGTAATGCACCATCGCCAGCGGCCACTTCTTCACTTTCGATTGGTCAAACGGTGAGTGAATTGGTTTTGAAGAGATTTTAGGAAATAAACTTTTATAGTTGGGACATTTTCAAATGTTCTATATGGTAAGACCAGCGACGGCATCGCTTTGAGCGATGCCGTCGCTATTTCCGTACAAATCAACAAAGAATTAAAAAAACTTTGTGAAACACTGTGTAAAACTTAGGTTTACTCTGTGACCTTTTTGTAAATTACACAAAATTCAACCTCCTCTAAAAATATGAAAATCTACGATGCCATTGTCATTGGAGCTGGCTATGCTGGCTTGACCGCTACCCGTGAACTCCTCAAAGCCGAAAAAGATGTTTTACTGCTCGAAGCTCGTGATAGGGTCGGGGGGAGAGTTTATACAAAATATTACGACGATGGCAGTTATTTGGATTTAGGAGCAGCTTGGGTTGGGCCTACGCAAGATAAAATCTATGCTTTGGCCAAGGAATTTGGCATTCAAACTTTCCCGACTTATGATGAAGGAAAAAGTACCTTGCTTTTTAATGGTAAAGTAAAACGCTACAAAGGTCTGATTCCGCCATTGCCGATTGGTTCGTTGCTGAGTTTAGATTTTGCTATTAAGCGAATGAATAAACTCTCAAAAACCATTGATTTAGAAAAACCGTGGGAGTCGCTTAATGCGGAATATTATGACTCTATGACTTTGGCCACTTGGATGGATAAGCAAATGAGTTTCAAGACTGCTAAAATTATGTTTAAACTTGCTGCCGAAGCTATTTGGGCAGCCGACCCCAACGAAGTTTCGATGCTTCATGCACTTTTCTACACAAAATCGGGGCGAGATTTAGATACCTTGATGAATGTAAAAAATGGGGCTCAAGAAGAACGCATTTTGGGCGGAGCATCGCAGCCCGCTTTGCGTTTGGCCGAAACTTTCAAAGATAAAATCAGATTAAATTCGGTAGTGAGGAGTATTTCGCAAGAAAACGATATTGTTACTATCAAAGGCGATGGTTTTGAGTTTTTGGCAAAAAAAGTTGTAGTGGCACTTCCGCCAACTTTGGCTGGACGAATCAATTATTTCCCACTTATGCCAGCTAATCGTGAACAACTTACTCAACGAATGCCAATGGGAACTGTCTGGAAAACGTATGCGATTTATGACAAACCCTTTTGGCGAGAAGCGGGTTTAAATGGCTTATCGGCTACTAATGAAGGTTATACGACTGTGACTTTTGATAATTCACCCAAAGATGGAAGCAAAGGAATAATGATGGGTTTTGTGTTGGGAAATCAAGCAAAAGCGTTTTCAAATTTATCAGAAGAAGAGCGAAAAACTTCGATTTTGGATTCATTTGCTAAGTTTTACGGCGAAAAAGCCCGAAATCCGATTACTTACATCGACCACAGTTGGGCAGCGGAAGAATTTACTCGTGGGTGTTACGCAGGCCTTATGCCTACGGGAGCGTGGACATCGCTCGGAAAAGCTCTGCGTGAGCCAGTCGGCAATATTCATTGGGCAGGAACAGAAACCTCTGATGTGTGGAATGGCTACATCGACGGAGCGATTCGCTCGGGTGAAAGAGTGGCGAAGGAAATATTGAGTTAGATAAAAAGAGCCGTAAAACATTTTTGTTTTACGGCTCTTTTTATTTTCACGGCTTCAAAACCAAAACTTTCTCCGAGACTGCAACGATTTTTGATTTTGTGAAATATACTGGAAAATAACCGCCAGTTCCCCACAAATTAAATAAATCTCCGTAATGCTCAGAGCGTGGGTCGCCTGATTGACCAGGGTTATTGATTCCCAGAGTTCTATCCCAGTTTTCGGTATCCACAATTATTTTGAACGATGCTCCGTGCGTTTGGTTGAGGTTATTACTTGAATTATTAACGGTTTCGCCATAACCACCACGAGGAATTGGCCCAAGATTGATTTTTGCTTTCAAAGTTGGGTCAGTTACCCAATCTGAAAGGGCGTGCGTAAGTTTGATGTGCTTATTGTTAGCTTGACCGTATTGCCATTGGTTTTCATCTTTGCCAAGTCTTACAGTAATATTATCAACTGCTTGCTTGAAACACGCAATCAAAATCGAATCTCGAATTAGTAACGGGTTGGCTCCCAAAAATGGCGGAGGGGTTACGAGCCAATCGGTCAGACGTTTGGTCGGAATTGTCTTCATGTACTTTTGGGCTTTTTCGGGAACTGCCAGTTTATGAACCGCCTTTTGTAATAAACTTTCCCATTCAACATAAACTGTGGCGTTGGTCGATTCTGGACTGAGTTCAAAAGTGTCCCAGTTTTTGAGTTTTGATTTGAGGATACGATACTTTTCATCAATAGGCAATCTTTTTAACATCGGAACTAACACACGAGCCGTAAGCGAAACATAGTCACTTTGTAGCAATGCAAACTCTTCTAAAGTATGTTTTTTGCCCGAACTCAACACTTCTTCAATACGATTAGCACGCACAGGATGAGCCCATCGCCAACCAATGGCATTTCGATTCGGGAAATTGTTGGGAGTGAGGTTGTTATTGGCCGTAACCACAAAGCCTTCAACTGGGTCGAATTTATTGGGCAAAAGCTCGATAGGCAAATAACCTCCCCATTCATAACGGCCATCGCCTGGCACTGGTACTAAGCCCGACCAATTTTTACGAATCGGTGAAATACCCACTGCTTGCCAGCCGATATGTCCTTTTTTATCTGCCCAAATCATGTTTTCACCTGGAATGCGGCTAAAGGTGCAAGCTTTGCGAAATTCTTCCCAACTTTTAGCTTGATTCATGCGTAAACTGGCCAAATATGGAGCACATCCTACTTCTTGCCAACCCGCCCGAACGGCATACAAATGATTGTTTTTTGCATCTTCAAAAACAACTGGCCCGTGTCGAGTATATTTTAGTTGAACTATTTTTGGGGCTTGTCCTTTGATTTTAACCGTATCCGATAATAACTTTTATGGTTTCCCAAACACCTTTATATTTATATTGATTTGGGTTTTTAGGGTTGGTTTCGTAAACATATAGGTCTTCGTTGTCGGTTTCAAAAATAGTCAAACCCCAAGCACCGTATTCGTTATGACCAATCGAAACACCTGGCAAAGTTGGTTCGCCGCCACCAATTACATTCCAATTTGGGGCGTGTAAATGCACCCAATAACGTAGCGATGGCGTAGATTGAGCCCTATGCGGGTCATTTGCCAGCATCGGGTAACCACTTTCGGTAAGTTTGCCCGAAACTATCCAATTATTTGAGCCAACATTGTCTTTTTCGTCTTTGTACCAATCTTGAAAATCATCGAGCAAGCCCACTTTATTATCTGGTTTCGGAAATTTTAGAGGAGCTCTAAATGCTTCGTAATATTCTAAAATATGCTCAAAAAGCACATCGTTATCAAGCATTTTATCAAGTTCGAGGTTGGGTTCGTTATCTGAATTTTTTGGGTGAAACCACGATAATTCTCGCATTTTATCTGCTCCTAAAATCTTCACTAAACGTGCATTATTGATTTCGTCTTCGATATTGCTCAAAAGCCCTTGATGGCGGCTGATTACCACTTCGGCTGTCCAGAAATCGGGCAATGTATTGAGTAGTTTAAATTCAAAAGGTAGGTCTTCTGGTTTTTGTCGGGCTTCGGCAATGTAGGCGTTTATTCCCGCCACAAAAGCCTCAATAATTTGTTTGCTTCGTGGATGATAATGCTGCAATTCGGCCGTTAGATTTCCCCGAAACTTAAACAATCTTGTGCCAATATCTCGCTGTAGTTCACGTTCGCCCAGCAGTTCGGCTACTGTGCCAGTGGCCTGTCTTCGCCACATTTCGAGCTGAAAAAGTCGGTCAGAAGCCGCCACGTAGCCTTGCGTTACGAACAAATCATGCTCATTTTGGGCATAAATATGCGAAACGCCCCATTTATCTTTATAAACCTCTACGGGCTGTTGCAGAATCTTGATATTGATTGTTTGGGCAAAGGCAGAGATGCTTATGGCAGAAATAAGCAGCGTTTTGATGAAGTTTTTCATGTTTTAGGTTTAGTTTGAATCAGTCAAATATAATGAGATTTTGTGGAATTTGTGGGGCTAATTTTGGGTTAGTCGTAACTTTATTAAACAAACCTTAATCTCAAAAACCGTAAGTATTGGCGTTTGTTGCTTATTTTTGAAAATTATTCATTTTACACTTCGTTATGCAAAAAAATAACCTCCTCATTTTTGCGATTGCTACACTCATAATAGTTAATTTTTTGAGTTGTAAATCTACCAAAAAAGATACTTACACGGCTGTCAATCAATCGTCATTACGCTACGATGATACCACTCTTTTTGCCGAAAATTCCCCGTATTTGATGCCCTATAACCGCATCATTGATGGAGCGGGTGAGTCAGTCAATTTCGGAAATCCCGACCTCGAAAACCACAGTCTTGATTTAGTGATGATTCCGAATACGGCTTTGGTAGTTGTCGAAGACCGCTATGGCGTGGCGGTTTTTGATAGTAAAACGCACGTTTTGGTCAATCGTTGGAGTTATGATAAAGCTCCACCGTATAAAAGCAATATGAGTTCGTTTTCTGGAATTAAAGCCGTGACCGTCAAAGACTCTGTTTATATTTTTTGGGGAGCGGGTGGCCGAGAAACACCCAATTCTTATGTGATGCAAGCCGCTTGGACTGGCAAAGAAATTAAGTTTATCAAGGCCTTTACGTATAAGGCCGAAGCCCCTGCTACGGTGGCTTTGCCCAATGAAGTAGAAATAAAAAACGAAAATGGCGAGTTGTTTCTCTACACGGTGCTAAATGGCAATAACCAACTCGTAAAATCGAAGGTAAGTAACGGCGAAGTTGTTTGGTCGAAGCCTACTGGAGTTGCTCCTTATGGTTTAAAAGTTGTTGATAATAAGGCTTTTGTGACAAACTGGGCTGGTCCAATAACCAATCCAGCCGATGGTAAAGAAACGGCAGGTGTGCCGTGGGGAAATGCCTATATAAACCCACAAACAGGAGCAATTTCGAGAGGAACAGTTTCGGTTTTTGATATAAATACGGGGCAAGCTCTCAAAGAAATAAATGTTGGTTTGCACCCAAATGCGGTTGTTTCGAGTCCCGATAAAAAGTTTGTTTATGTAGCCAATGGAAACAGTGACCATGTTTCGGTCATTGATGCCCAAAAATTGCAAGTCATTGATTCGATTTTCGTCGGACTTTTCAAAGATAACGAAACGCTCATCGGTAGCACGCCCAATGCTTTAGCGTTGGACGGGTCGGGTACGGTGCTGTACGTAGCCAATGGCATGGATAATGCAATTGCGGTGGTTTCGCTCGGAAAAAATGCCAGCAGTCAAGGAAATGGACAAAGTTTTGTGAAAGGCTATATTCCAACGCAGGCCTATCCGTCGGGAATCGTGGTCAATGCAGGCGAATTGTACGTGACTAATCTCGAAGCCATCGGAGCAAGAGCTGCCCACAAATTGAAAGATGCCATCAAGGCCGATAAAGCCTATAATTCACATAAACAACTGGCTTCAATTTCGTTTATTCCGCTGCCTGATGAAGGAAAACTTAAAACTTTTACCGAAAAAGTAAAAAACCAGAGTTTGTATAAGCGTGTAAAATTAGCCGAATTATTACCTCGAAAAAACATCGCTCCCCGCCCTGTTCCTGAGCGAATCGGAGAGCCTTCGGTGTTTAAGCACGTTTTGTATATCATCAAGGAAAACCGCACTTATGACCAAGTTTTGGGCGACATGAAAGAGGGCGACGGTATGGCTTCGTTGTGTATTTTTGGTGATAGCATTACGCCCAATCAGCACAGTATTGCTCGTGAATATTTATTGATGGATAATTATCACGTTTCGGGGAAAGCTTCGGCCGAAGGGCATCATTGGGCAAGTGCTGGAATGGTAACAGATTATACCGAAAAGAGCGTGCGAGCGTGGTTTCGTAGCTATCCGCACGTACTATACGATGCGTTGGTATATAATAAAAAAGGCTTGATTTGGAATAATGCCCTCGACCACGGAAAGAGCGTCAGAATTTACGGCGAAGCCTGTACATGTGAGTTCGATGAGAAAAAATATGATTGGTTTAGTTTGTATGATTTACAACAAAAAGGCGAGTCTTTTCCTTATACCAACACTACTACTATTTCGAGAGTTCGACCAATTTTGGCAACCGATTTCCCAGGTTGCGATAATGAAATAATCAGCGACCAAATGCGAGCTGATGCGTTTTTGAAAGAACTAAAAGCCGCCGAGGCTGACCCGAATGGCACTTTGCCAAATCTGATGATTATGTCGTTGCCAAACGACCACACAACAGGCATGAATCCTAAGTTTCCAACGCCACGAGCCATGGTGGCCGATAATGATTTGGCTGTTGGGCGAATCGTTGAAGCAATTATGAAAAGTCGTTTTGCTGACTCGACCGTAATTTTTATCAGTGAAGATGATTCACAAGCGGGTTGGGACCACGTGAGTGCCTACCGCACGACTGGTTATGTGGTCAGTAATTATTCTCGCTTGCAGAAAACCGTACACACGAATTATAACCAAACTTCATTGCTACGCACGATTGAGCAAATCTTGGGCTTGCCTCCGATGAATATCATTGATGCAACGGCTTCGCCGATGTTTGATTGTTTCACCGATAAAATTGACCGAAGTTATCAGTTTACGCATAAGAAAAACCTCGTACCGCTCAATGAAATGAACAAACCCGCCAATGTTCAGAAAGGAGCGGCATTGAAATTTACGAATCAGTCGATAAAATTTGCTTTTAATAGAATTGACCGAGGAAATGATAATATGCTGAATCGAATATTATGGTATTCGGCCAAAGGCTCAAAGCCATACCCAGCAAAAATGTCGGGTAGCGAAGAAGAAGAGGACGAAGATTGACTTGCATAATGTAACACAATTCTCCGAATTGTTCTAACACAGCACAATTCGGAGAATTGTGTTACAAAATTAATTCAAATGCAGCCCCAAAACTAAGCCCCACATCAAGACAAAGCTAATAAGCAGCGAAATATTAACCAGTGTACCTGGAATGCGTGTATCATAATTAAGTTCGTCTGCGAAAGGCAAGATTGTCATGCCCGACGGAAGCGTTACGCAGATAATCAAGACTGCATATAATAAACTATCGTGCGAAAAACTAAAGTAAATGCCCAGCACGAATAATATTCCTACGGCATAACGAATTACCAATACCTTCGAGATGGCTATTACTTGTTTTTTGTTTAGTTCAAAACTTAAATAAATACCCATCAAGAGCAACACCAATGCCTTATTGGCTTGGGCGAGTGTACCCAGAAAATCAAAAAATAAAGTGGGCATTTCTACATTAGAAACATTGATTATCAAGCCAATAAATAAGCCCAAAACAGGCGGTAAACTAAAAATTTTCTTGATTAAAGTGCCGAATGCAGGTAAGCCTTTATGGTTCGACGAAAAATAACTTCCGATTGGATAAACCACGCCAAAAGTCATAATTGTATTGCCAATATCAAACATTACGGCATAGACCATCGCTTCTTTTCCGAAAAGGCCTTCGATGAGCGGAAAGCCAAAAAGACCAACGTTTAGTCCACCCGCACCCATCGTCAGAACACCACGCAAATCATTCGGATATTTGGCAAACCAAACCCATGCAATGGCAATCATGATTGAGCAAAAAACAATACAAAATAGCGGAAGCAGTAAAAGAGACGAGTCGAGTTTTACACGAGCCGTCGAGAAAATCATCAAAGCAGGAAAAGTGGTGTGCATCAAAAACTTTGAGATAGTTTTTCCTTCTTTTTCAGTAATGAAATTATATTTTTTTATAAAAAATCCTAAACCAATAATAGATAAGGTAAGTATAAAAACGCTGTTAGTTTGACTCATTATGCTGTAATATTTACTACTATTTTACTTTCGTTTCCTGTGGCGGCCAGCTCTAAAGCACTTTGGAGGTTTTCTAAAGACGCATAGCTCGATATAATTAAACTCGGACGAATGATTTTTGAGCGAATCAGTTGCAAGGCTCGGGCAAAATCAAAAGGGTGGTCGTAGATGATTGAAGGCACAATCTGAATGCCTTCACGGGCGATTTTTAGAGGGGTGAAAGTTGCCAAATTTCCCGAAAGCCCGACCAAAACAATCTCTGAGCCACGAGGTGCCGCTGCCGTAGCCAACGAAGCAGTATGTGCCGAACCCGCACATTCAAACACCGCCGAAACATTATTGTTTACCCAGTTTTCTTCTAAAAATTTGGCTTGAGCATCCAAAGTTCCTCCATCGGGGGTTAGGGGGCTTGCTCCTAAGTCGGTAGCGATTTTTAATTTTGCAGCATTGAGTTCGCTCACAAAAACCCGATAACCCAACGAAAGTGACAAATGCGTAAGCAGCAATCCAATTGCCCCCAGCCCAATGACCGCAATGGTGTCGCCAGGTTTGGTTTTTGTGCTAAAAAGAGCATGCACCGCAACGGCAGTTGGTTCAAGCACTACCGCATCTTCATCACTGATTTCGTCGGGAATTTTCCACGCAAAATCGGCAGGTAGCGTGATATATTCGGCAAAACAACCTGCTTCGGTTAGTCCTATTACTCGCTTGTTGGTGCAAATATTTCCACGTCCACTCATGCAATACTGGCATTTTCGGCACGGAATATTGGGTTCAATAGCCACTCTTTCTCCAACGCTACGATTGCTTACACCTTCTCCGATTTTATCAATAAACCCTAAACCTTCGTGACCGAAAATGGTTGGATTGGCCAATAAACGATGCCCCAAAAACAAATGCACATCTGAGCCACAAATACCCACTTTTGATAAACGCACCCGCACTTCACCGAACTTTGGTTCGGGAATTTCGATGTCTTCTAACAAAATTTCGTTGGGTTTATTTAAAAATGCACTACGCATGAAAATCTATGATTAGTAATGATTGTTTTGTTTTAGAAAAGTGCGGAGTTATTATGTCATCCCTTCGGGATTTTGGTTACTTGTTGAATGTTTATGCTATAATCATATCATCCCTTCGGGATTGACTCTATTCAAATTTTAAAACCTCGAAGAGGTGATATGATTATAGAAAAACAGTCAAATATAAACGTGAACCCCGAAGGGGTGGCATTATTCTCCCTTTATTTTACTATTTCATAAACATCATAGCTACAACAATGATAAAATAAGCCGCAAAGAAAATATATTTTATTCAGAAAATAGCTTATTTATTTGAAATGAAGCATTTTTGCGGTTTGATTCTAATTCAACCTATGACCTATTCAGACTTACAAAACCGCTTTAAAAATCTCATTGACAATAGCCCGATGAGTACTTTCCAAATCATAATCGTGGCTATTTGCTTTGTGCTAAACATGAACGATGGCATTGATGTGCTGGTGGTGTCGTTTTCTGGCTCAGATATTACGAAGGAATGGGGTCTATCAAAAACCGAAATGGGCTATGTCTTTAGTGCGGGTTTGGCAGGTATGATGGCAGGGGCATTTTTGCTCGCTCCGTTGGGTGATAAACTCGGTCGCCGTAAGGTTTTTCTTATTTCTTTGAGCTTTATCACGAGCGGAATGTTGTTGGTGTTTTTCTGCACGAGTTATACACAATTATTACTCTTACGTTTCCTCACTGGCTTGGGTATTGGGGGAATTTTGCCAACGATGGCCGCCACGGCTTCGGAGTTTTCAAACAATAAAAACCGAGACTTCAACGTCGGACTGGTGCAGGCTGGTTGGCCAGTTGGGGCAATTTTTACAGGCTTTTTCTGTGCCTATGCCATTCCCGAATTTGGTTGGCGATTTGCCTTTTTGTTTGCGGGCGGTATTTCGTTGTTGATGCTTATCGGAGTGTTTGTTTACATGACCGATTCGTTGGAGTTTCTGGCAAAAAAACAACCCGAAAATGCTCAACAAAAAATCAATAATTTGCTCAATAAAATGGGACATGATGGCATAGAAGCATTGCCACAAAAACCAACTGAACAAACAGCCGCCCCGATAAAAGAATTATTTGAGCCAGCTTACCGAAATTCTACTTTTAAGGTTTGGGTGGCTATTTTCTTCGGTTTTCTAACGCTCTACACGCTCATGAGTTGGGTGCCAAACATTGCCAAAGAAGCAGGTTTACCTTTTGAAATGGCCACTTACGTAGGTATCGCACTCAACGCAGGAGCGGCCATCGGCACGGCTTCGATGGGTTGGGTAGCTGGTCGATTGGGCTTGAAAAAAACTGTGTTGAGTTTTATGCTTTTGGCCTTTGCCGTGATGCTGATTTACGGCAATTTTACGCTCAATACTGCCATGATATTCGTAATGATTTTCTTTATCGGAATTTTTGTGCAAGGTGGTTTCAATGGTATGTATCCAACAATTTCGAGGGTTTATCCAACCGAAATTCGCACGACGGGTGTTGGGTTTTCGATAGGGGTGGGGCGAATGGGGGCTATTCTTGGGCCAACACTTTTTGGGGTTTTGTCTGATGCGGGTCTAAGTATTCAGATGCTTTTTAGCCTTTTTTCGCTGCCGCTTTTGGTAACTGGACTGGCCGTGTATAGCCTAAAATCAAAGAATTTGAGTTGAAAATGGCATTGGAAATAATTATTAACCGAGAGCAACATCATTACAAAAAATGTATTCGTAAATTAGGGTCTTTAAACTAATATTCAATCCTACGAATCAATTTTAATCATGAAAAAACTATCATTGTTGTTGTGTTTGTTGTTGTCGGTCAGTTTGGCCTTTTCACAGAAAAAAGAAAAAGGTTGGGTTTCTCTTTTTGATGGCAAATCGTTTGACGGCTGGAAAATAAACGAAGACCACCCTGCCACATTTTCTATCGAAGACGGAACAATTAAAGTAGCGGGCGAACGAGCCCACTTATTCTACGAAGGCAAAGTTGGTAACCACGATTTTAAGAATTTTGAGTTTAAATTAAAAGCCAAAACGCTACCTGGCTCAAACTCTGGTATATTTATTCATACGGCCTATCAGGCAAAAGGCTGGCCCGAAAAAGGCTACGAAGTGCAAGTAAACCAAACGCACACCGACTGGCGTAAAACAGGAAGTTTGTATGGCATAAATGATGTGAAAGAAAACTTTGCGAAAGACAACGAGTGGTACGAATACCATATCATTGTGCAAGACAAGCACATCATCATAAAAATTGATGATAAAGTAGCGGTTGATTATACCGAGCCTGACACCCTCCCCGAAAACCGTGGACTAAAAAGATTGAGTTCGGGTACGGTTGCCCTACAAGGACACGACCCCAAAAGCATCGCCTATTTTAAAGATATTAAGATTAAGATTTTGAAGTAGGAGATTTGTAGGTGGTTTAATAAACCTTTTTAAACTAAAGTCTTGTTTATCCAAGTTCAATAGAAAGAGGACTTGGATAAACATTTGAAATAATATTCCTACCTTAGAGAGATTATTTCCTATACGAGGATTTACGCAAAACTTGTTTGAATTCATACTTTCTACTTTGTAAACCAAGCCAATACTTATATAGTTGAGCAAAATAAAATATGTTTTCGTCTGGTTTAACATTTTCATGGATTATTCCGTTGGACACAAGAATTTCTTTCAATTCTTCCACAGATTTACTATCTAATAGCTTTTCATTTTCCGCAAATATCTTCTCTAAAAGTTCGTAAAGTTCAGTTTTGTAAAGAAAGATTTGCTTGTAGGCGTTTCCTTTTTCCTTTAAAAAGTTGAAAATTATTTGTAAATCTTTATTAAAATCCTCTCTCACTAAATCATCAAAGTGCTGTTTTACCGCATTGTCTCGATTTTCTCTGGTAGCAAAGTATTTTTGGTCTATTATCTGTGTGATATGTTTTTCTGGGTCTTGTAAAGATTTGTCAATTGAACCATCCACAAGATTGATAAATGGTCTTAAACTAATTGATTTTTGGTCGGCATTTGTTAAATTAAAATAGAACCAATCAAAAGTATTACCTAAAGAACCTGTATTGCTTCTTACCTCTTTACCAAAGAAAATCGTCATGAATGGTTCAATCTCATTTCTATATAAGTTTAATTGATTTTGATTCTTTGAAAGATATTTTTTTGTATTACTAATGAATACTTCATCATATCTATTACTTCTCTGCATTATTTCAAACAAGGCATTATACGAATCTGTATTTGAGAAAATAAGTTTGAAAAAGAATGAATAAACCTCTTCTCTTGACCATTCAATTTTAATTTTATTACTTTCCAAGCGACTTGTATTTGTTCCTTTTAATCTTCTATATAAGTCCGTTCTAATAAATATTTTAGGGCTAATGTTCTTGAATCTATTAAGGTTATCCCACCAATAGTCAATAAGAGGAGAAACAGAATCTCCCCATTCATTGGGTTCAATTAAATTATCAAGCTGGTCATATAAAACAACTAAGTTAATTTTATTATTTACTAAAAATTCATCTAATAATTTAAGCTCCTTTTCTATAATGATAATTTTATCTTCACTATTTATTAGCTCTTCAAATCTCCGTTTTGTATCTGTATCAGGATTAATCGCTTGCACATAAGACTGTAACTCAGAATCTAGATTATAGTTAAGTTTAGTTTTTGCATCCAACAAAATAGAATTCCATGTGTAGACCAACCAAAAATTAGTAAAATAGTATCTTTTTTCTTTAATTTCACTTGTTTTGATTCTTTTAAAATCAAAAGATTTAGGTTCGCCTTTACCTTTTAAGGAAATAATATCAATAAACCGATAGTCAGAATTGGTATTTATTTCTGAGCGTCTTAACAATTCTTTTTTTACCTCATCAAGTTTTGGGTTTACTAAGGCTTTATACAGATAGGTTTTTCCTGTTCCTTTAAAACCTTGAATGATAAATTTTTCTCGCTGAAAAAGTTCATTCATTTGTTCACGATAAAAAAAAGTTTCGGGTTTAACCTCAGCATCTTCAGCAAATAACTTCGGTTTACCATCATCATTTCTCAAAAGCTGCTTGAGGCGTCTTAAAATTGTATTTTTGAGTTCTATTGTTTTTACATGATTCGAAACAATAATTTTTTCGAATATTTTATTTACAGAATCACTTTCACTTATAGCGTTAAAAATTACATTATAATCTACAAAAGATTTGTCTCTTATTATCTTGATATGGTCAATATAATCTTGCTCATAACTTTCATCTTCTTTTATTCCGATTTTTTCTAAAATATTATTTCGTGTTAATTTATAAAAAGCAGGTAGCTGAGCTTGTTCTGTTATTGCTTTATTTAATTTTTTCTCTTGAATGAATTCGACGTATTTCCCTACTTCATTGATGAAGGATGAATGAAAATCATTACTCATTTTTTCATTATCTGGTAAAATAGAATTAACTAAAATAAGTTCTGTTTTTCGTTCAAATTTAATTTTAAGGTCGTAGAATCTATCAAGTATAAATCTTAGACCAGGTTTTGTTTGTTCGCTACTTCCAAAAAAACCTACAATTAAATCAGAAAGTATAAGTGCTGTTACCCCGAAAATATCATTAAAACCAGTTCTTGAGTCAATTAATATAATGTCAGGTTTTATTGTAGAGTTTATTTTTTCAAAAAGGGATTCAAAACCGTTAATAATATTAGCCTCATTAGCTAAATCGATGCGTGAAAGTCCTTCTAAATAATGGTCTCTATGTGTTGTGTAATTTTGGTTATCATTACCAATACTGGTTTCACTAAGATTGCCAGCAGGAATAATAAAAAGATTTTTCAATCTTTTTTCATGACTTTCGGTTAATGTGATAATGTAATCATTTATATCTATATCTTTCTGAAAATTGTAATCAGTTAAGTATTCAACAATTCCATTTTTTGTTCCAGATTTAAGAATCTCATTATTCCCAAGATTGAAAAAGTTTAAATAGCCTGGTGCCTCAAAATCACAGTCAATAATACATACCTTTTTGTTATGATTGATTGCAAGGTCTAAAGCATAAGATGTAAGTGTTGTTGTTCTTCCCATTCCTCCTTTGTAAGAATAGAATGTTAATATTGGTGTAGAATGTTTTTTTTGAACCTTAAATAAACTGTTTGGACTTTTACTTAGCAAAGAGTTAAATCTGTATTTAAGTCCAAGATTTACCGTTTCATTACTTTGAAAAGTGTTTTTTAAATACATGTGTTCTTCAAAATCTTCTTTGAGTATTTGTTTGAATGTCACTTTATATTTAGAGAAATCAGACTTTAATTGCTCTATTACTTTTTTTTCAGATGTTATAATAAGAATATCGAGTTCGAGGTTAAGGCGAACTATTATCCTATAATCTTCAATTACACTATTTTTTAATAAATCAAGTTTAGAAGAAATTAGTTGAGATATTTCGAGTATTTTAATCATATTAACCTACTATTTGTATGAGAGAATTATAAATTTGATTTGTAAAATTGATGAATTTTAAAATATTAGTTTCGTTGAAATTAATATGTGAGTTGAGTAAATATGGATAGTTTCTATTAGCTTCATGGTATCTTATTTCAGGTTTCCAGATATTAAATAAAATTTGTATATCAATGTCTACGGATACAGAATTATCAATCAAGGGTACACCTGTATTGCCGAAAGGTACTTTTAAAACTTCAAATTGATTTGTTTGAAATTTATGTTCGTGTACATAATAAGGATAACCATCAGATGGGTAGAATGAAAAATTACAAATTGAGCTAAAATGATGGTCAGTAGTTTTTACATTTCTATTAGGTCTCCAACCATAATGCTTGTATACACTATACGTACTAATAGATTCAAGTACATAACCACACATATAAAACATATTATGAAGTGTCGCTTGTTTATTTGAAGAAACTAATAATGCACTATTATCAAGAGCATTAAGTTTATCAATAGCCTGTGCTATTCCAAGGCAAGTTTTTATGTGTTTTTCTGCTGCAAGTTTATATTCAGTGTATAGCATAATTAAATTTTCTTTTTTTTAAGGAGAATTTATGGTGGTAAAGATAGCAAAATGTATGCTGTTTTAACTTTAACTATTTCCCCCTCAAATATATTCAATCCCCAATCTATATTTTAATTTCCACCCCTTTATTTATTAACTGGCACAACCAACTCATAATTAGTACTTCTACCACCAGCGGCTTCTTTTTGTAGTACTTCTTTCTTTATCAAATCTTGTATATCTCTCAGAGCGGTATCGGGTGAGTATTTGGCAATTTTTGCCCATTTTGAAGAGGTAAATATTAATCAAGAATCTCTAATCTCCGCATAATTTGCGGAGATTAGCAAAATTATTCTCCGCAAAACCTTTTGGGTGGCATAATAGCTCAAATAAAGTATCTTTCAGATATAAATAAATCGCCCAATACTTACGTTAATGCAAAAGCCAATAAATCTTTGGTATTGGCATCAGTTTTTTGGAATAAATAGTAAATTTGTTTACGCATTAATCCTTTCTTAGCTATTACTTTATGAAATACATCCTTCCACTTACCATTAACAACCGCCGCACCAATTACCTTGATTTAAAAGGAAGATTTTCTGAAAGTAACGAGTCTTTTATCATCGAATTACCCTTAGAAAACAACGCTTTTACGCTGTTTTCGATTGATAAAAGCAAATTGATGCAGACCCTCGTGACCAATGAAAGTGATGTTTTGTTGGCCAATTTGCAGTTGAATGTGTCGTTTGATGCCACAATTCCGCAATTACACATTCATTTATCGACGTCGAGCAAACCCGCTGCGTTTCAAGCTAACACCGACGAAGAAGATGATTGGAAAAATCCAACAAAACCACAGCCAACGGTTGTTCAGACTACTTTTCAGCAAAATTCTTATCTCTTGGGCGATATTGAGTTTTCGGTCATTGATAATGCCAATGATTTTAAAATCATCGGTCATTACATCGACCATATTCCCGAAGAACCGATTCAGCAAGATTATATCAACTGCCATTTTTCGTACGAAAGCAATGGCAAAACCTACCAAAATAGGCTACATTTTCATTTAGCTCATGCAAGCTGTTTCCACCATTTCGGACTTGATTTTGGGTCGGAGGCATCGCAACTGAAAGTCAGCAATTATCAATACATCAACCGCCGATATACCAAGAAAAGTCCTTCTAAAAGTTTGTTTAAATTGGTCAAGGATTTCAAAGGACTCACCGAAGACGACCAAAATTTTATTCAATTCGAGAAAAACACCGACTTCCTCAAGTCGATTTTCTTTTTGAAGAAAAAACTGCATGATTTTCACGAAAGAAAAGATAGGTTTATCAAAAATGAAGATGAATTGAAGTTTTTGGTGCAGAAAAACGAACTCAATTCTAATCTGACCAATAATTTTCATCAGCTTTCAAACCTCAAATTGGCCCACAAACACGGCGATATTTTGAAGTTTATAGATTTCCAGTCAATCCTCAACGACAAAGTGCGTTCGCTGAGTTTAGACGACCTCAAAAATCAGGCGTATTCTACGATTCTGAAATCGTTTATTGAGGCAACCCTGCACAACGTGCTTGACGATGAAAGCGAAAATACATTCATTCGTTTTACGGTTTTGGTGCCAAATATTTATAGTATTCACGAAGTAGCCAACACAAAAGAGGTTATCAACGAGATTTTCAAGGATTTACAGCAACACGCCTACGCCCACAAAATAAAGGCTTGGGAGGTAGTGACGATTTCGGAAAGTGATGCTGCATTTTTGGGCTATTTCAGCAAAGGACTCAACGAAATCAGTGCCAATAAATACTACATTATCGTTGATTGCGGCAAAGGCACAACCGATTTTTCGATTATCCAAACGGGGTCGAATAATTCACGCAAAATCAAATCTTTGTATCGCAATGGTTTTGCGGGGGCGGGCAATCTGATAAGCTACGCTTTCTTCGAGTCGATTTTGCATTTTATTCTCAAAAACTCGCTTAATCCTGCGGCTACGAAGGCGTTTTTCTTAGAATCGCTCGAAAAGGCCGAAAAAGGACAAATGAATCAGCTTTTCGAGAAAATTGAATCGCTTAAATTTCAGTATAGCAAGCGTTCACCCGAAAACCAAGAGGCGGTCGAACGAGCGTGGAATGCGGCCGCTCAAAGTGGCGATGTCAATCTCCGCACTTTTGCTAATAACGAATTTACGGCCACCATCGCCAACCTCAATTTGCTCTTGCAGAAAGTCGATGGTTTTTATGATTGGGGCGGCTATGTTGAAAACGCTTGTGAGGTAATTACTTCCAATATTGTTGAAAACATGAAAGGAGTAGTGACAAACATCGAAAAAGGAATTGATTGTGAAGGTATTTTATTGACGGGTCGAGGATTTTTATTTGCTCCGCTTTTGGAGAAACTCAAAGAAAAAATGACGAAAGACTTGGGTTTTTCGAGCAATTTGATAAAAATGCCAACCGAAGCCAGCCAACTAAAAGCCATTTGTTTAGATGGGATTTTTGCCAGCGGTTACATCGTGCATCCCGAATTAGTTGGTTTCCCGATTCAGATTTCTACTCGCAAACAAGAGAAAGCTCCAACGCCAACCAAGGCCAAAATGCCAGCGTTTTTTGATTTCTTGCTGCGTCTGAGCAATATGCACGATAATTATGACGAGTCGAAAAACTCCTATCGAATCAATGATTTAGATTCGTTGAAATTTTTAATCGGAAATACGCTTTATACAGTTGCCGATACTAATTTCCACGATAAAAAATGGCTTGAAACCCCACCCGATTTGATTTTTACGAAAGAGGGTTTTTATGTCAGGAATATTTCAAAAAGCAATCAGATAAAAGGTTATTCGGGACTCGAACAGAATTCTGAGATTGACACCGTTACGTTGCAATATTTGATACCGTCGCTGTTTCCTGCTAAAATAGATATTGAATATATTCAGTCTTTGAAAGGAAACCAGCCAGCACCCGATGAAAATTTATTGAATTTGATTAGTTTATTGCCTGATTGAGGGTGAAAGAATTGTAGAAATAGATATATCATTTTTCTATATTAATAGGAGTTACGCAAGGTTGGGGTTTCCCCCGTGCGACGGTCGCTCCTTTTTTCAAGGAGGGGTGCCTGACGACAGTCGGCGGGGTGGTTTTTTTGCACAGAACAAGCTAAAAAGTGTTCAATTTGGAACAAACCACCCCGTCAAAATTCGACTTTGTCAGAATTTTGCCACCCCTCCTTGAAAAAAGGAGGGGAAATTTATTACTCTGACGACTTATTGAAATTATACAAACGCATTTAAAATTGCCCAAAATATGCTAAAATACACGCTTGCAGTATTGCTTTTTGTTTTACCGAAGGTAGCTTGGTGCTTGGCCGATACCCTCAAAATTGCCAATGCAGGAAATCTCTCCGAACGCACGGTTGGTCTTAAACTACAAGTCAATTCCAATTTAAAAGATGGCTGTACTTTCACTATTTCGAGCCAAGAAGATAGTATCACGGTTTCTCTTTTTGGGAAAGCCATCAAAAACGATACGCTGTTTTTAATGCAAGATAACAGCCAAGAAGCCCGTAATCGTATTTATGGCTTGTTGGGCTGCGAAGAAGCCGACCTAAAAACCAAGTATTACACGCCCGACCCACGTTTTGGCACTGACGTAATTAACCATTTAATAAATCGTATTTATAGTTTGCCCAATCATCAATCTTCTTTGGTAATTTCGCCCATTGCTGTTGCGGATGAGGCAGTGGCTTCGTCGAGCGGTTTTTTTACCAAAGAAATGCTCTGGGGAATCATCGGAATTTTGGTTTTGACAATCGGTTTACTAACTTATTTATATCTCATGGCAAAAAAGAAAACAACTTCGACCAGTGACGACCCACTAAAAGATAAGATTAATGAAATAAAAAGCGAGTTGGGCATGAGAGGCAACTACTCCGACTTGTCAGCCCTTGATGCCTTGCTGAATAAATACTTCGATTCGATAAAATTGGGTAAAGATTACGAAGAATTGAGCCGAGAATTGGAAAGTACCAAGCAAAGCCACCAAAAAGCTTTGCAGGAAATTGAGACGCAAAACAGCCAAGAAAAAGAATATCTGACTGCCATTCTGAACGAATACGTTAGGCCGTTTATCGTGCATTTCAAAGACGATACCGACTACCCAGCCAACCGAGAAACCCAACAAAAACTCGTTGAGAATCTGCTGCCTTTGGCTTTTCATTTTATGAGTTATGTGAAGCACAAAAATGGCGTGAGCAATGAGCAAGATATGCTTAATCTGCAACAGTTCCGAAACCCACAAACGCATTCGTTGCTCAAAACCATTGATTTTTCGGCTAATACGACCAACACCGATAATAAATTGGTGCTTCATATCATTGATGTGCTGAAACAGTACGAGGTCAATGAGCTTAAAAATGTGAATATCAATGGGTATATCATTAAAAACGATTCGTCAAAATGACCAAATCAAAAATTATAATTTTGTCGTTGCTGTTGATTGGTTTGGTGGTTGGTCTTTACTTTTTTCTGAATTTATTTTCGCTGTTTTTGTGTGGCGTTATTGTGTTTTCGTTGTTGTTTTTTCTCGGAATCATCAGTTCTGAGCGAATCATTGATGGAGCAGAATTTCAGAAAAGATTTCCGAGTCTAAACAAGCAAGAACTCAACGCTAAACGCCTTGCAACCTACAAGTTTTTCTCAACTTTTCTGGGCCTAACACTGCTGACTTTGACATTCCTTGCATCAGTTTATGTCCTGCGAAAATACCAGCAACCCAGCGAGTCGAAGCCCTATTTCAATAATGCTGATTATCATGCCGTGTCGAATATCGGGGTGGCTTTCAATCAATCGCTTACGCTTTCTACCAACGCCAGTCAGCCTTCGGTTGATGGTCTTTGGAGTAACGAAAACGGCACTTTCAAAGCCAGACAGACCAATAATGGCGGTTTTGAGTTGAGTTTCGACCATTATTTCGAGCCTGTTTTTGTTAGAAAATCAGCTGATGAAGCATTTACGCCCGTCAATACTATTTTCCGAAAATCCATCAATAATAACTTTACCATCAGCAATGATAGCGTGAGTGTGCGTTGCACCAATATTAAAACCGTTGATGAAGCTCCTTTGTGGAAAAGACTACTCGGTAAACACCAAATCAGAAACGTTTATAGTCTTACGATTCGCTGCGATGCCAAAAGTATTTTAAGGCAATTGAATCTCAGTTCATCATTTGAAGACGAAATCGAAGTAACCGATGTTGCTCTCGAAAAAGGTAAGAAATTATACACAATTTTGATTGAAAACGACGGTTTTGTGTCGAAAAAAGCTCAGTCGAAGCAAGTGCTGGAGCGTATCTTGCAAAATATCGGGGATGCTTATTTACTGAAAAATCCGAACACAGAAAATAGCCTTACGCTTTTCCCGACGAATGATTTTTTTGAGAATGGCTATTCTTTAACAGTTGATGGTTCGGTGGTTTCGCCTACGCTACAATCAAAAGCTACGATTGAGGCCGATAGTAGATTTTTTATTGGTTTCTATAATATTCGTAAACAATATTTCTTTAGTGCGATGGATAAAAACAAGTATCCGAATAGCACTAAAAATGCTGCTTTAATATTCGATTTTTCACAATTTTTTGACTTATCGGCTCAGAAAGATGCGATTGAAATCGGCACAAAGCAAGTGCGGTTTTTGAATAATCATTACACGCAGCTACTCAATGCTTCGTCGTTGAAAGAAGGCTTTTTGTTTCACGAAAACCTCCGAAATGCCCAGTCGAATCTTTTTTCTGGAACGATGATTTACACTATCAATCAAGCAGGTGTAGGTTTTTCGGGCGAAATGACTGATAATTTTCAAAATGACCAAAAGGCTTCGGTTTTCAAGAAAAACTTTACGCTTAGTTCGCAAGATAAAAACCACGAATGGCTTTTTCACATCCGAGATTTTTCGGCAAATGGTTTCTCGCTCAACAGCAACCTAATGTATCTTTCGATACTATTTTTGCTGTTGGTTTTTACTTTGCTTTTCAATGCTGGCCAAAAACTCGAACGCATCGAACCGATTATTTTTACGGTTATCTATGCCCTGTTGGCTTATCGTTTTATTTTGCTTTGGCGAGTAGCCACTTTTCCACCACTCGAAAATATTAGTAAATATGAACTCGAAAATACCCTCATTCAGTTCGATTTTACGCTCGGAAGTTTCACGCTTCCCGTGCCGCTGACGTTTTTAGTGCCAGCTTTATTCATCGTTTTTCTGAATATTTATCGTTGGAAAAAGTCCGCTTTTGAGCAATTATTGGCAAAGTATCACGCCGAACCAAAACGATATTTGTATTTCCATATCGGACTTTTGTTGGTTTGTGGACTATTGCTAAAAATCGCCAATTTCGACCTCATCGTTCGTATTTTTGGTATTTTCATTCCTTTGGTTTCTTACTTATTTTTCTCCGTAAGAATCAACCAACAAACCGATTTTCAGCCGAAAACCGAGCCGTATTTCCGTAATAAAATCTTAGGTTTTACGCACAAGTTTTTCAATTATTTGGCCGAAAACCAAGAGTTTTACCTGACTTTGGCCACTTTTGTGTTTTTTGCCATTTTTGATAGAGGATTTGGCGTGTTGTTTTTGTTGTTTCTTTTACTCAAAAATATCTTCGTTAGTTTCCTCCGCAAACCCTATTCTGCTCAATCGGGTAGCCGTTGGTCGATGTTTTGGCAACCCAACAATTACTGGATTTACGGCATTCTTTCGTTGTTCATTTATTTGCTTTTTATTGGTTATAAACCGCTCTTTCATAAGCTCTTAATTCACCGAAATATCATTCTGATTATTGTCATTGCTTGCTCAACGCTTTATTTGTACTTGACCAAGCCCAAGAAAAATCAGAACAAAATTTTGGGTATGGGTTTGGCTTTAGTTTTGGTGTTGGTTATTCCGTTTTCGAGAAACTTTATTGATAAAATCATCGACGACCAAATCAAAAGTGTGGCACAGCGAGCGTCATTAATCTATCAGCCGATTGATGATTTGATTGCCGAAAGTGATTATAGTTCGTTTAAAGAACGAAAAATCATCGAAACTGCCGAGGGTCAATGGTTTATCAATAGTTACCTCAATAAGACCGAAAACGATTCAAAACGCATTGATTTTAAGCCACATTTCAATCGTGGGGTCAATTATTCGACTCAAACTCGTGATGTGGTTTTGCCACGCTATGTGATTGCTGAGTTTGGTTCTTTAATCGTGTATTTATTGCTCATGCTTTTGGCAATTCCGATGCTCGTGCATCTGATGGGCTACCAATTATATCAGCAAGATTCAAATAATAAAACTCAGTTTGCCCCGCAGTCTTACGGTGGAAGCATCGCTTTGATTTTTGTCTTTACGTTGGGCTTTTTTGTGTGGTTGGCTTCTACGAATCGCTTTGTGTTTTTTGGTCAAGATTTTCCGTTTTTGAGTCTGACCAGTAAACTGAGTTTGCTGTTGCCGCTGACGCTGTTTTTTATTCCGTTGCTCAATCAGCCCATCGAACGCAAAATCAAAACCATTGCTCCGACCTACGATTTTACTCGTTATGGTATATTTTTCGGAACGGTGGCGGTGTTTTTGTTGGTGAGCGGTCGGTCGAATAATCTGCGAGAAGAAAACTTTCAGATTACGTTGAGCAAAACCGAAACCGCCATCAATAAAAACCTCAATGGCTTATTCAATGATATTCAAGATACGCTCCGAACGAGCAATAATGGAGCATTGAACAAAGAAAATATGATTCCGCAAGATTTATCAAAAATCCTGTCGATTTTGGTGAAATCTGATGAATTTAAGGCTTTGTACGATACTTCGGACACTTATTCGCAGAGTATTTTTGATATTCTGCGTAAAAATCCTGCTTATGCTTTTAGGCAAGATAGTCCGATTTATATTCGCTACGACAGCGACCTTTATCAGTCGGTCTATAACAAACATTTGTATCTTGAATTACCGCCTTATCAAGACAAAACCGCTTGGAAAGGGAATCTGTATCAAGAAAGTGCCGACTCGACGGTTTATCCGATACTCAAGATTCATAACCGAATAATCAATACCACAAAGTTTCCGTTTTTTGCGGGTTCAGAGGGTGGTACGCTTAAAGTTGCGGTATTGCCAGCTACTTGGTTTGTGGGTATTTCGGAGCCAATTGTATTGCTCAATTTGCAGAACGAAGTCAAACGCAAAACCACTACCATTGATATTGTTTCGAGCCAAAGAGAAGAAGTTTTGAGTCAAGATATTAGCGGATTTGTGAATAAATTCGATATTGACGAACTCGCCCAAGTGACCGAAGACAAAAAGCATTTCTTGGTGTCGTTTTCAAAAAACAATAATCATGCTTTTATGAGTAATTATTGGGTCAATGGCAAGCAACGTATGGTTTATCCGATGGCCGAAAAATTATTTTGGGCGTATAATTACAGCAATGCTCTGAAATCGGCCTATAATGTTGATACTTTGTTGAAAACGAACGCCACTATTTCGCTCGATTATGAGCTGAATAAGCAAGTACATGACACGGTTTTATATAGTTTCCGCAATAAGTTTAAGAATGTGCCTAATTTCAAATTTGCCGTAATGGCCGCCGATGGTGATGGAAAAATTAGGTTGATGCAAGATTATGTGAAAAACAGAAAATTAATCGACCCTAACAATGCCCTTGCGATTGAAGAAATGAACCAAAAGTATTTTTTCTTTAGCAATAACAAAAACGAGCGTGACCAATGGGGAAATACCAATTTGCTGCATTTGGCTTACGGCCCAGGTTCGTCAATTAAGCCATTAGTTTATGCTTCGGTTGCATCCCAGCTCAATGCTGGTTGGGAAAATTTGATTTTACAGCCAGCTCAAGCGAGTGTATTTTCGTTACAAATCGGTGATACAAACGAATCGGCTGGGCAATATGCAGGGTATGTGCTTCCAAAAAGAAAAGGTTGGATAGACGAACATGGTGAGCATTTTGGGACAGTTAAGCCCGTTGACTATCTTAAAACATCGAGCAATTTTTATCATTCTGCATTGTTGTTTTTGGGGTCATATCACCGAGACGATTTTAAGAAAAACAACCAGTACAAAATCGAAAATGCACTTTCGAGTAATTTAAGCGACCCGAATAATCAGTTTCCTGCACTTGAAGTTGCGGGTGTGTCTTATCGTTTGAAATCGTTCAAAGAAAAAGCATGGCCTCGAAGCTCAAAAGACGAAAAAACCTACTTCGGAAATGAAAAATCGCTTTTGGCTCTCGGAATCGACAAAAATTTGGGCTTAATAGTCGAGGATATTGACAAAACCGACCGAAATATCAAAGGTAAGGGTAGGGTAGATTACGCCGATTCAGTGGTCTATGATAAACTTCGAGAGCAACAAGTAGGCGGATTTTTATGGAGTTTTCCTGAGCAATCGTATTTTATTCAAGCCGAACGAAAACACCCAAATGCACTCACCAATTTTTTCAATGGTTTGAAAAACCCAACCTTGGGCGGAACACCGTATAACGTGACGCCAATGAAAATGACCGAGATGTTTGGCAAGATGATTAGTCAAAACAAAGATTATAGCCTGCACCTCACGAACCGTGATTTTGGAAAATCGACTTGGAAAATTGACAGCACTTGGCAGAATGAAACTTTTGTAGATTTTATGCAACAAAATCTACTTGAAGGCATGAAACAAGTATTGCTCGGAGGTGGAACGGCATCAGGTCTATTTGGTGGCACGAATGTTTACCGAAATTATTATTGCTACGCCAAAACTGGAACAATTAAAGAAGGAAAACAGAACGATTCGAAGCGTTTGGCTTTGATAATTTCGCAAAATGATTTAACCCAAACTTTTGGTCAACCGAATAAGTTTTATGTGGTTTATTTTACGGCCAACGAAGCCGATAACCAAGAATGGGCGGTTTATCGAGCCATTATCAATCAAATTATTGATTCTGAATCCTTTAAAAATTACATGAGATAGATGAAAAATATGCAAAAAATCTATGCCTTCTTGGGCATTATTATACTTGTATTGGGGATTTATGTCTGGAATTTATCAATTAAGCCTAAACCGTTTGAATTACGCAAACCCGAAAAAAACGATGAACTTTCTGAGAGAAATATCGTGAAGATTCGAGTAGATAGTCTGACCAAAATCATTGATTTGGTTTATGAAGATGATGCCACGGTTTCGATGGCAGATGATGATAGATTTCAAGTTAAACTGCGTAATCAAGGTAATAGTATTACAAATTTTTATAACGATAACCCAAGACTGCTGGAAACTGACGACGATAGGTTTTCGATAAAACATGAGAAAAATATAGTCGAGGCAAGTTTTAAAATCGAAACAGCGGGGCAGATAAAATACGCTTTCGTACCGACCGATGTGGTTTATAAATTATCTGAATTAGCCTATAACAAATGAGTAACGATATGTCGAATATTAATCAAAACAACTTTATTGAATTTCTTAAATTCCTGGAAAGAAAACATCCACAGATTAGGTTTTCGAGCGATAAATTGGATGCTCTGAAAAGAATTGATAATCAGCAGATTAGTCAATATCTCTCATTGGTTTATGAAAAGTTTTCGTTAGATGGAAGTTCGGAAGAAAGAACTTTTACAGCACTGAAAAGTGAAGAAGAACTCAGAAAAAATACCGAATACATAACGCCAGATGTAATTGAGGAAATACCGAGAATAGAACCCGTAGTTCATGTGTATAATTTGGAGCGAAATTATCCTGAGTCAACGCCCAAAGTTGATATAGAGCGTGTGACGCCTACTTATAATGTAGAGCAAAAGCCACTTGAACCAGCACCGAGACCCAGTGTTGAGGTTGAGCGTACGCCCAAACCAACGTCACCCTCGACTACCACGCCTCCACCAAGAACAGTTTCGGCCGATAATTATGTTGCACCAAATCACACAACTCGAAATGTTTTCTTTATAGCGTTGCTGGGAGTGTTAGCTTATGTAGGTTATGAATTTTATGAATACCAAAAACTCGGAACTGTCTATGCCTTAAGTAATGAACTGATTATCAGAGATTCATCAAAAAAAGATGGGAAATTTCTGGGTAGTGCCGACCTCTTTGGCAAAAATATGGATAAAAATAATGTGGAAGTACCAACGACCTCGGAGTTAAAATTGTATTCAAACGACCTACAAGGGGGTTATTATAAGGTGATTGTGAGCGATACACCATTTTTTAGCTTCTTGTTCAATAATAACGAGGGATATGTTTATTCAAAGTATTTTACTACCGACAAGAAAAAGCAGGATTTATACAAGGCTATTTTTGAGCCAATCAAAGAAGATTATTATGAGTTAAAGCATCTCGAATTTGCTTACCGAACCATGATTGTCAATGCCATCGAAAATACTCCTTCAATGAAAGGCTTAGTGTTGAAAGAATCGTGTGATATACAACCCGTAACGGCAAAAAAAATGCCTCTACGCATTGGGCAAGAGCAAAACAAAGACCGCACGGTTTTCCATGCACTTGTGCAGCTATCAGATGGAAATTATTATTCAATCATAGCCAATGGATTTTATAATGTATCGCAAGTAAATCAGATTTACTTGAATGGCGAACCGATGACAAGCCCTGGTAAATTTGTGAATAAAGGAAAAGATTTTGTATGGGAAAGTTGTGATAAAAGTATGACCGCCAGAAGCAATGGACAACCATTTGATACATTTACGTCAGAAGTAGCAACTGAGGAAGCTCCTGAGGAGACGGGTCTATGAAGGTAAATGGATGATTTATAATACAAAAAAGCACCCTTTTGAGGTGCTTTTTGCATTTTTTTGAGGTCCCGAGCGGATTCGAACCGCTGTAGAAGCTTTTGCAGAGCTCTGCCTAGCCACTCGGCCACAGGACCATATTTTGAGTTCGACTACGCTCACTCACCATTCAAACAATTTTGGTTTCCGAGCGAAGCCGAGGAATCGGATTGCAAAAGTACAAGACTCGTGCCAAACTCCCAAAGATTTTCTGAAAAAAAATATAATCTTTAAGTAAAAAGAAAATTCTCAAAGAATTGGGTATTTCTAAGTAATTGATAATTAGTGACTTACAGCCTAATTCTTAATTCTCAATTCTTAATTCTCAATTTTCATGCAACCCTCTCGACAAGTTTTTGCATCTTGCTATTGAACACAAGATTTTATGGCTAAACTTTTATCACTTTTCTCGAACGAATACGACCTCGCAAAGGCCGTACAGCGGCAAGACCCCAAAGCACAGACTCGACTTTACGAAAAGTTCTCGTCGAAAATGCTGGCGGTCTGCACTCGCTACGTGGGTGATAAAATGGAAGCAGAAGATGTGATGATTGATGGTTTTATGCGGGTTTTCGATAAAATCGACCAGTTTACGTTCCAAGGGAGTTTTGAAGGATGGATTCGTAAAATCATGGTAAACGAAGCCTTGATGTATGTCAGAAGCAAAAAAATGATTGTCGTTGACCTCGAATATGCTATTGAAGAACCCAACGAATCATCATTCAGCACCGACCTCGAAGCATCGGATTTGATGAAACTCATTGAAGAATTACCAGTTGGCTACCGAACAGTTTTTAATCTGTATGCCATCGAAGGTTACAACCATATCGAAATCGGCGAAATGCTCGGGATTTCGGAAGGTACATCAAAATCGCAGTTAAGCCGAGCAAGAGCAATGTTGCAGGCGAAGTTAGTTAAATTAGAAAATAAAGCTTTTGGATAATTTGGTTACTCGTTGATTAGCTACTTTTTATTGGCAATAAAACTAATAACCAGTAACTGATAACCAAGAACTAAATTTGAAAAGAAATGAACGTAATAATAAAAATGAAAAAACATCCGATTGACGACCTTTTTGCCAAAAAATTGGCAGAACATCGACAAGAGCCTTCTCAAAAAGCTTTTGAGAAGTTTCAGGCACGTTTACAAGAAAAACAACAAAAACCGAAGGTAGGCTTTTTCTTGGGTAATCGTAATTGGACGTACTATGCCGCTGCGGCAGGTATTGCTATTGCTCTTTCGGTTGGATTTTTGACTCAAAATGATACATCTGTTAGTCCAACAGTTGCAAGTGCGGATGTTCCATCTCACGATGCTCCATCTCATGATGTACCAACTGTAAAGAAAAATTCAGTTGAGAGTGTGTCAGAAGTAGCTAATAATCAATCTATTGCATCAATTGAAAATAAAAAACAAACATCAGAAAACACAACCAAGCAAAACTTACCAACGACTAAAAAACAATTTCAGCCAGTTGTGATAAATACGCCCAAAAACACTATTGCAAACCTAAACCCTATAACTCAGTCAGTACCGAATAAAATCGTTGATGATTCGCCTGAAGAGGAAATAAGCGTTGCTACTAATACAACGCCAATTTTCGAAACTCCAGTAGTCGAAACAACCAAACCAGCCGAACAAACATCGCAAGGAATTTTCAAAACGGATATTGGTGAGTCGGTTGTGGTGGTTCTTGAGCCAGCCGCTCCCGAAGCCGAGGTGATTCCTTCAATCAGTCAAGATTCTAATACTTCTTTGGCTGATGCAAAACGTTTGGGCGAAGAAAAAGATGAAAAGGAAAAATCGTTCATCGCTAAACTTTACGGTGAATACAAACACTTCAAATACGGCGAAAAAGTAGATTTGAAGAAACTTGGTGTAAAAGATGTTTTGGCTCGTGTGGATGATAGCGTAATTAAAGAAGACATCACCGATGTACGTGATTTCGTACAACGAAAAGTAAGTAGATTACAACGCAAAGAATAAATAGAAGTTTGTCCGAACTATCAGTATTAGACGAAAAAATAGAATACAACAATGAAAAAACTGCACTTAGCCTTATTGCTGATAATCAGCACTTTATCAGTAAAAGCCAATTTTAAATCAGATACTACCATCGTTGAGTTTACCGACAAAGGTGTAAAAAAACGAGTAACTGTCTATACCTCAAGCAAGCGAGATTTCGATTTGCCGAAAACACTCGACCTTGAAAACGTTTTGAAAAGCGTAGGGGTTGATTCTCTCGAAAGAAAAAAAGCAATCATTTTGGCAGGAACGGACGGCTCGAAGCAAGACACAATCTTGGTGGTTGCTCGTGATGGTCGAGATATTAAAATCGTTTTACGAGCTCCAAAAGAAATGATTGCTCGTGACACACTCCGCAATGACAGAGAAGACCATTGGAGTCGTGAAAATAGAGTTTATAAAGAAGAAGACCAAGACGATGACTCTGATGACGATGACCGTGAAGCAAAGAAGAAAAAATCGGGTTCGGGAAGATTCTTCTCACGCAGTGACATGGGCCTTTATGTAGGGCTAAACAACTGGACAAAAAGCTCAACGACTGGTTCTGAATTGGATACGTGGGGTTCGAGATATGTGGCACTTTCACTGCAAAGAAATATTACTTTAATCAACGGAAAACAAGTAGATTTAGCTCTTACTTACGGTCCAGAAGTAGCTTGGAATAATTTTATGTTTCAAGAAAATAATGTTGTTGAAATGTCTGGTAAACAAGTAGTTTTCAAAGATTTTGGACAAAAATTATCGAAAAGCAAATTAGTTGTACCGATGTTGAATCTTCCGATGATGCTTAATTTTGGTTTTGAAGAAGCTAAATTTAGAATTGGTTTGGGAGGATACATTGGCTACCGAATAGGTGGATACAGTAAACTAAAATACGAAGGAGGAAAGAAAGAAAAAATCAAAGGAAGCTATGGTTTAGAAGATTTTAGATACGGTCTTACTGCTGAACTTGGTAAACGAAAAGGTGCTACTTTATTTGTGAGATATGACTTGAATCCAATATTTAAAGCCGAACAAACTAATGCTAAAGGCTTACAAGCATGGAGTATCGGACTTAGATTATAAAATATTTCTGTAAGAAAATTTAGTAAAAAGGCTATCCGAATCACATTCGGATAGCCTTTTTTTATTTTATTTTTCTGACCTTAATTGGTACACAAGCAAGCGAACAAGGGGGTAGAACCATTACAAAGACGGAGGCGGTTGTCGTACAATTATTGCTTGATTTTGCCGTAACTGTATATGTCCCTGTCCTGATGTAAGTAGCAGGACTAATGCTCGGATTTTGTAAATTTGAAGTAAATCCGTTTGGTCCACTCCAAGAAAACGACGTTGCCCCAACCACTGTTAATTTTAGATTAATAGTACCTCCATCTTCGATATTAATATTGCTTGATGCAGTAACCAACGTCGGTGGCGTACAAGTTGGGGTCACAAGCACCTGAGTGGTGGCTGTGGCCGTACAAGTACCTGTCGAAAGTACTATGAGCGTGTAAGTGCCGCTGGCAGCCAAAGGAGCCGAGTTTATGGTTGGATTTTGAAGTGTTGAACTAAAACCATTTGGCCCACTCCAAGTATATTTTGTTCCGCCAGTACTTGAGGCTGTAAAGTTAATCGCACTTCCTTGATTGACAGGCGAATTACTCGAAGCTGTAACCAAAGTAGGTGGCGTACAAAGCCCTACTGAAATGATAATATTCGTAGTAGCAGTCGCAGAACATGTTCCCGACGAAATAACTGATAGGGTATAAATACCCTCATTTGATGAAGATGCTGACGTAATACTCGGATTCTGTAATGTTGAAGTAAATCCATTCGGTCCAGTCCAATTATACACAGTACCACCTGTACTTGAAGCTGTAAAGTTAATCGTACTTCCTTGGTTGACGGGTGAATTACTCGAAGCCGTAACCAAAGCAGGAGGCGTACAGATATTAGGTACAATGACATTAACCGTTGTCGTGGCAGTAGCCGTACAAGTTCCTGATGAGAGTACTGTTAAAGTATATGTGCCATTTGCGGCTAAAGTAGCAGAGGCAATGCTCGGATTTTGTGCTGTTGAAGTAAATCCATTCGGTCCAGTCCAATTATATTTTGTCCCACCCGTACTTGAAGCAGTAAAGTTAATCGCACTCCCTTGATTAACAGGAGAGTTACTCGAAGCCGTAACCAAAGTAGGTGGCGTACAAGTTGGTGTAACAATCACGGCCGTAGTGACAGTTACTAAGCAAGTTCCGCTTGATAGAATTATCAAATTATAAGTGCCACTGGCTGCTAAAGTCGCTGACGAAATACTTGGATTTTGAATAGTCGAAGTGAATCCATTTGGTCCTGTCCAAGCATAAGCTGTGCCTCCAGTACTGGTTACTGTAAAATTAATGGGATTCCCTTCAACTACAGGTGAATTACTCGATGCCGTGACTAAAGTAGGCGGTGTACAAGTTGGTGTAACAACTATAGCGGTAGTAGCGGTAGCCGTACAAGTCCCCGAAGATAGAATCGTAACCGTATAAGTTCCACTCGTTGTTAAAGCAGCCGATGCAATGCTTGGGTTTTGCGTTGTTGAAGAAAACCCGTTTGGTCCAGTCCAATTATATTTTGTTCCGCCAGTACTTGATGCCGTAAAATTGATAGTACTTCCTTGATTGACAGGCGAATTGCTCGATGCTGTAATTAAAGTAGGTGGCGTACAAGTCGGCGTAACAATTACAGCCGTAGTAGCGGTAGCCGTACAAGTTCCTGAAGATAGAATCGTAACCGAATAAGTTCCGCTGGCTGCTAAAGTGGCCGAAGCTATACTCGGATTTTGTGTTGTCGAGTTAAATCCATTTGGTCCTGTCCATGAATAAGCGGTACCACCTGTACTTGATGCCGTAAAATTGATAACAGTTCCTTCAACCACGGGTGAGTTACTTGAAGCAACAACACCAGTAGGTGGTGTACACCCTGTCAGACCAATATCTAAACTATGGTTAGAAAGTGTTGTTGCCCCTGTTTGAAAGTCAATAATGGCATAGCCCGCCAAATCAGCGGCATTAGAAAGGCGAGCTTTATTTACTGGTGCGTTGGGTATTTCTTGCACCCATTTTGCATCCGAATCTCGCATTCTTTCAGGTGTTTCTTCTTCGTCAGGAGGCAAAGTATTACCACCTGGTGCTACATCTATT
This sequence comes from Emticicia aquatilis, assembly GCF_014644295.1. Classification (GTDB taxonomy): domain Bacteria; phylum Bacteroidota; class Bacteroidia; order Cytophagales; family Spirosomataceae; genus Emticicia; species Emticicia aquatilis. The sequence continues at coordinate 25,882 of NZ_BMKK01000012.1, read as the reverse complement.
AATTCTTTGGTTTTAACACCATTTTGAGCCATATTAACACGAATCTGATATTTGTGTTCATACTTAACAGTGTCCGTAACGTTCGAGTTATTAAAACTATACTCACCATTAGAAGAAGTAACGGTACTTCCTACTTGCACGCCACCTTTTTCCATATCATGTAGTGTGATTTCTACACCTCCAACCCCTTTCTCATCAGGGTCTTGAACTCCGTTTTTGTTACTATCAATCCAAATACGATTGCCTAATTCAATAAACGACACCCCACAGGCAGCTTTCATATCTCCCACGCCACCTGATTTACCAAGTGTGCCCTTTTTACCTGCATATACCGCAAAACTTCTTAGTAATGAGCCATCTTTATTATCGTAAATATGAAAACCGCCTGCATGAAAGACTTCATCAACAGGGTCCATGGCTGATGCCAATACTTCGCCAGTTCCAGGCATTAGCATTAAGCCTCCGTTTGTAATTTCACTGTGAGCTGGTTTGTCAAAAAACTTCCAATAATCTCTGCCATAAAACTCACCACCGCCAAAACCTTCATCGTTATTTACCCCACTTCCAGTCAATGGACCGGCTTGACCATTATTTTCCATCTCGTAAACACCATTATTGTTATAAACTCTAAGAATATCTCCACTCACAAAACCATCATACAATTTGCCATCATCAACAGGTGCCATTGCTTTAAAGCCAGTAATAAGACCAAATCTATCCATTAGACCAATAATCATACTCCCGTCAGTATCGAATTCTACATCTGAAATAATAGGTTGTGGATTAATTGCCGAGCCTACAAATTTACCGTATTCGGCATCAAAAAAAGATGAACAGGCAACAGGGAATGTATTACTCCATGGACGCCAATATCTGATGTTTTGACAAGCTTCAGTTGCATCAGCTTGTCCTCTTTTATAAGTAAGTGGGAATTGGTATAAAACTGAAAACTCCCCCGTTTTAGGATTAAACTTGTAAATTGTACCAGATAAAGTGGTAGAATCTTGTGAAGTCTCGTTCGTACATACAACCCCTAAATAGAAGTTTCCTTGGTATTCTTTTACGCCCCAAGGCCTATAATCACCGTTAGGACAAGGATTTGGTATACTATACGATTTTACCGAAGTAATACTTGGTGTTTTTGCAGGCACTCCCACAAAAAAACTATAAAGCTTACGGTCGTAAAGGTTAACCATGTATAATGTTTTTTCATCACCCGAAAGAGCAATTCCGCCAATTCCTACTTTTCCTGCTGCAGCTACACTGGCAGCATCTTGGCTTGTAAGGAGCTTATCAGCTGGTAAATCTGTATGTGGGTCAGGGCCAGTATCAATACCCAATGTTTTTACATCAATGAGTTGACCTAAAGCATTTGTTACTGCATCAAATTTATAAATCCCACCCGTTCCCAATGGCCCGAGTCCAACGTGCCGTCTGGTAATAGCACTCGTTAAAACAGTTTTACCACGAGCTTGATAGTCCATTCCCCAAAGAGAGCCAACTTCCGAAGCTTTAGCTATATGCACGGGCATTGGCCCAGTAGTTCCACCCACACCAGTTGCATAATAAGGAAGAGAAACGAGAGCATCGTCATCTCCTGCTGAGCCACCACCTAAAGCATTACCACTAACATAGCAAGGAGTATAAATTAAAGTCCCATCTGGTTGACAGTAATCATTAATTGTCAGAATTCCCAAATTAACATTGCTTGCTCCTCCAGTCGGGACGGTTAGAAATTGAACATTAGTATTACTATATCCTGCTCTTTTGCCATCGCTATGAGCCCCAAGACCAGTGAATTCAATCCTAACCATTGAGCCAGCAGGTACTTCTTGGGCAGTAAAACTATAATTGCCATTAATATCTGTTTGCTTTACTACAGTCGGTGTCGACGCTTTATATACGCTAACCGTAATATTACGCATACCGAGTTCATACGGTGGTGTTTGGTTGCCATCATTATTGAAATCTTTAAATACAGTTCCTGAAATTTGAGCAAAAGTTTCTGGGACTAAAAGAATACAACAACCAACAATCAAGTACAAAAGTTTACTCTTATACTTTTCATATAATGGTGCTTGTTTCATAAATTATAGAGGTTTTTAGATTTTATAATCCAGCAGAATAAAATCTTTATAAGGAAAACAAATTTTAATAGTACTAAGCAATTCGTTAGGGTATAATTGCAAAGCCTATGCCATAAGCACAAAAAAAAGTACCTTTTTTGCTACCGTTTGCTAAGTTTTTTGATAAAAAACCTATAAAAACATAATATTTACTCATACGTAAACATCTGAAACTCAGAAAGTTGGCACGTTGAACATGGTAGAGTAGATATGAGGTGAAAAATATTATTTGAAAAAAAATGAAAAAAAAAGTGGCTAACTATTTGACAAAATAAAAAAAGGATATAATTTTGCACTCCAATTCAGCGACAAAGTAAACAACGAAGTTTCTGAAAAGGGTATAGAAATAGTAAAAGGGGGTGTACCAGAGTGGCCAAATGGGGCAGACTGTAAATCTGCTAGCTTACGCTTACGGTGGTTCGAATCCATCCGCCCCCACTCTTTAATTTAATGAATTTCAAGCGGGAGTAGCTCATTTGGTAGAGCGATAGCCTTCCAAGCTATAGGTGGCGGGTTCGAGACCCGTCTCCCGCTCTTAGTAAGTAAACAGTTAACAATTGACAGTTGTTAATCTTCGATTGATTGCTGTTTTGCTCGTAGCTGCTCACTGAAAAGCCTTTGTAGCTCAGTGGTAGAGCACTTCCTTGGTAAGGAAGAGGTCGGCAGTTCAATCCTGCTCAAAGGCTCTTTTCTTTCTTATTCATAATAAGGAGACTTCCTAAACGATGAAACTTAAAGCTTTAAGTTTCATATTTATATTAGCATTAGTTTAAATTAAGTATATAAGAACAATAATAATAGACTTTATCAATCATGGCAAAAGAGAATTTTGACCGTAGTAAGCCTCACGTAAATATCGGTACCATCGGTCACGTTGACCACGGTAAGACTACTTTGACGGCTGCCATCACGAAAGTACTTGCAGAAAAAGGTTTGGCAGAGAAAAGAGATTTCTCGTCAATCGATAATGCTCCTGAAGAAAAAGAGCGTGGTATTACTATCAATACAGCTCACGTAGAATATGCAACAGCCAACCGTCACTATGCACACGTTGACTGTCCTGGTCACGCTGACTACGTTAAGAACATGGTAACTGGTGCTGCTCAAATGGACGGTGCTATTCTTGTAGTTGCTGCAACTGACGGTCCGATGCCACAAACTCGTGAGCACATCCTTTTGGCTCGCCAAGTAGGTGTACCTCAATTAGTTGTATTCATGAATAAAGTGGATATGGTTGATGACCCAGAGTTATTAGAGTTAGTAGAAATGGAAATCCGTGAATTATTGTCATTCTATAAATATGATGGCGATAATATCCCAGTAATTCAAGGTTCAGCTCTTGGTGGCTTGAACGGCGAGCCTACTTGGGTTGCGAAAATAGATGAGTTAATGGAAGCTGTGGATACATTTATTCCACTTCCTCCACGTGCAACTGACAAACCATTCTTGATGCCAGTTGAAGACGTATTCTCAATCACAGGTCGTGGAACAGTTGCTACTGGTCGTATCGAAACAGGTGTAATCAACTCTTCTGAGCCAGTTGAAATCTTAGGTATGGGTGCTGAAAACTTGAAATCAGTTGTAACTGGTGTTGAGATGTTCCGTAAAATCCTTGATCGTGGAGAAGCTGGTGATAACGTAGGTTTATTGCTTCGTGGTATTGAGAAATCAGATATCAAACGTGGTATGGTTATTTGTAAGCCAGGTTCAGTAAAACCACACGCTCACTTCAAAGCTGAGGTTTACGTATTGAGCAAAGAAGAAGGTGGACGTCACACTCCATTCTTTAACAAATACCGTCCTCAATTCTACTTCCGTACAACTGACGTAACAGGAGAAATCACGTTACCAGCAGGAGTAGAGATGGTAATGCCAGGTGATAACATCACTATTGAAGTTAAATTAATCAGTGCAATTGCTATGGATAAAGGTCTTCGTTTTGCGATTCGTGAAGGTGGACGTACTGTAGGTGCTGGTCAAGTAACAGAAATCATCGCTTAATCTTTTTTAAGCTGAAAATATAAAAGAGCATTCTCGAAAGAGAATGCTCTTTTTGTTTTTAGAGAAAAATGATACTTTTGTTGGTTGGACAATTATATAAGCCTCAATTTAGTAAATACTGCTGACACATATATGAAAATTACACTACTATCTTTACTTACAACTTTATTGATTAGTTTTTACGACGTATTTGCCCAAGTTCCAAGTTATGTACCATCAGATGGATTAGTTGGATACTGGGGTTTTAATAACAACACAAATGATGAAAGTGGCAATGCTAATCACGGTACTCCTCAGAATATTACTCTGACAACTGATAGATTCTCTAATCCCAATAGTGCTTACCAATTTAATGGTTCGAATAGCAGAATTGATATTGATAATTCCATTTTTAATGTTGCTTGGAATGCGTTTACTATTTCTTGTTGGACATATTCAACAAGTTTTTTAAATCCTAATAATTATAATGATAGTCAGGTAGTTTTTAATACTTCACCGCATAATGGAATTGCCATTACTATGTATGGTAGTAATAATCCGTTTTATAATAATTGGGATAATAAGTATGTTTTTTTGGCAGGAGCAATGCCTAATCAGAGAAGTTGGGATATTGTATTTTTGAATGGTAATTCTAATTCAAATCGGACAATAAATACTTGGAATCATTTGGTATTGGTAAAAGAAGGGAATAATTATAGGTTTTACATAAATGGAGTTTTGGATAAGTCTGTTACCGGTAGCACTATTGCTAATTCATATTTGTGTAAAATTGTAATTGGAGGGCTTTCTGCTGATATTCCAGCAGAGGTATTTTTAGGAAAATTAGATGATTACGGTATCTGGAATCGTGCTTTGACACAGACTGAAATTACTAATTTGTATAATTCAAGCTCGTGTCTAAGCCAAATATCATTGACAAGTCCTTCGGACGATTATTTGGAAGGAAGCTATTTAAAAAGAGCATCCGCACAAAATGGAAAAATAGTTGCAACAAATAAAGTAGGGGGAACTGCACAATTAATACTTAATGCTAAGTCAATAGAATTAAACTCTGGTTTTATGGCAAATAGTGGTACAAAATTTATTGCTGAAATAGGAGGCTGTAATTAAGTGTATCAGATAGTTTAATTAATAAAAAATAAGTCTATAATGTATTTGTCTTATGTTAGGTTTTACAAATACTTGATATTTTTGTAGATTGAGGATTTTAACTATTTATATTATTATGAGTAAGAAAAAGAAAAGTCATGAAAAGTTGACTAATCCAATAAACGAGACAGCGATTAGTAATGATGAGAGAGTTTCAGCCTCTTCTCAAGTGTTTTTATTTGATAAAATTTCATCAAATAGACTTCTTATATTATTCGCAGGAATTATTGCTTTAATGCTTATTTGGATTTATAGAGGTTTTCTTTTTGGGAGATATGCGTACATGTTTAAGGATATAGGTAGTGACTCATATAATCTTATATACCCTCAGTTTTATCATCATGCAAGTTATTTAGAAAAGTTTGGCGATATGCCTAAATGGTCATTTCAACAAGGATTAGGACAAAATGTTCATCCATTTTGGTTTGACCCGATTAGTTCACTCCTTTTTTTGATATTCAAAACAGATAGTGCGTCCGTGATGATTTGGATGCAAGTAATATATATGTTTTTGGCGGGTATATTTTTTTGTTTATACCTAAAAAGTTTATCTATTAAAAACTATCCTGCGATAATAGGTGGAATTCTTTACACTTTTTGTGGATACGTAATTATTGGCGGAACATGGACTGTTGATAAGTTTCCATTGGAAGTATTACACGTTGCTTTATTACTCTATGGGGTTGAACAAGCTTCATTGAAAAATAGGTGGTTTATACTTCCTCTCGGAATAGCATTGGTAGGTATTCACCAACCTTTTGATTTATATCTATATGGCCTTCTGTTGATTGTTTATATTGTTGTTAGGCATGCCGAAAAAGGAGATTTAAAAAGTGTAAGTTTCATAAAGTTTATTCTTATACTATTAGGATTAGGTGTGTTAGGGGTAGGGATTAGTTCATTTCAATCATGGAGTAACCTACAACAAATGATTGATAGTCCACGTGTTAGTGGAGATTACTCTTATGGAGATAAACTAAAACAGATTCCTATTTTGAGTTTAGCGAATTGGAATGAGTATTCAACCGTATTACTCAGAATGTTTTCAAGTGATATTTTGGGTGATGGTAAATCTTATAGTGGTTGGCAAAATTATATGGAAGCCCCAATTTTCTATTGTGGGCTGTTGAGTTTAATCTTAACTCCGTTATTTTTTACTCAACTCGAAAAAAAACAACAAATTATTTATGGAGCTTTAACAGCTTTGGTTTTGATAATTATATTTTTTCCCTTCTTTCGCTATGCATTTTGGTTATTTACAGGTGATTATTATAGAACTATTTCACTTTTTATAGCTTGTTTATTGATATTTTATAGTACAAGAGCCTTCAATTATATTTATGAGACTGGTAAAATAAATCTTATTGTTTTGGCTACAACAATTGTTATACTTTTAGTAGCTGTTAATATGGTTGTTTCGGATGGACAAAGAATTGATAAAAGTATTAAAAGTGCTATAAATATTTTTTTAGTATTGTATGGAGGAGTGCTATTAATGGTTAAAAGTAGCAACTTTAGGAAAGTTGCATTTGTACTTTTAGGATTTTTAGTTATTGTTGAAATATTATTTTTTACTACGGGTTCAATAAAAAGACGAGATGCTTATACTAAGCAGGAACTTTTAGATACTTCATCTGGCTTTAAAGATGCAACTATTGATGCAGTAGAATACTTGAAAAAGAATGATTCTAACTTCTATCGCATCGAAAAGAATTACTCTTCAGGTACAGCAATCCATGGAAGTGTAAATGATGCCAAAATACAAGGTTATTTTGGTACACGTTCTTATCACTCTTTTAATCAATTAAATTATGTTCGTTTTTTAGAAAGTGTAAAACTCATCAGGAAGAATGATGAAAATGGGAGTAGATGGTTGTATGGGGTTATTGCTTCTCCATTGATTCAAAGAGTGTGTGGAGTCAAATACTTTTTAACCAAAGATATAAACGCCTCATATTTAAAGAATGCAAATCAAGATTCAATAACAACACTAAGAGATGTAAAAATTTTTAAAGTTAAAGATACTTTTCCACTTGGTGTAACTTTTGATAGTTATATATCTGAAGCAAACTTTGATAAACTTGATTCTGTTAGCCGACAAGCTATACTATTACAAACAGTTGCTGTTACTTCGGATTTTCAGGCCAAATTAAAAGGTTTTAAACAGGTGACGTCTGCAAATATCCCTGATATGGGAATTACTTTCGAGGTACTAAAGAGCTGGATAGATAAAGCTAAACGAGACACACTCCAAATCACAGAGTTTAAACCTAACCTTATTAAAGGAAACATTAATTTAGATGCTTCAAAGGTGCTGTTTTTAGCTATTCCGCATGACAAAGGTTGGTCGGCGATGGTAGATGGAAAAGAAGCAACCATTGAAAAAGTTGATGCTGGGTTAATGGGGATTCTCTTAGAAAAGGGTAATCATAAAGTAGAGTTGGCATTTGAGCCTCCGTATGTAAAAGAAGGAACTTACGTTTCTATAATCTCTATTTTGCTTTGGGGGGCTGGGATAGTATTTTTTAGCCGTCGTAAGAAAAAAGTTATAGAGACTATTGAAGAAGAGAAAGAAATTTAAACTGAACTAATAAAAATAAAAAAATGTCCGAAAAACGTAACGCTGCTACAATATTTATATTTATTACAATACTTCTGGATGCAATCGGCTTTGGAATCATTATTCCCGTAATGCCATCGTTGATTTCGGAACTGGCTCATACCGATGTGAGTGGTGCGGCTCGTTATGGAGGTTTTTTGTTTGCTGCTTATTCTGTGACGCAGTTTGTCTGCTCGCCAATTGTGGGCGGTCTGAGCGACCAATTTGGAAGAAGACCCGTTCTCTTGGCATCGCTCTTTGGCTTTGGTCTTGATTATTTACTTTTGATTTTTGCACCAACTATTGGCTGGCTTTTTGTCGGCCGTTTGATTGCTGGTATAATGGGAGCGAGTTTTACAACCGCTGCAGCCTACATGGCAGATATCAGCACACCCGAAAAAAGAGCTCAAAATTTTGGTATGATTGGAGCGGCTTTTGGCTTAGGTTTTATTGTAGGGCCAATTATAGGTGGTTTGGCGAGTGATTTCGGTACAAGAGTGCCATTTATGGTATCTGGTGTACTGACGTTAATCAACTGGCTTTATGGTTTTTTTATTTTACCAGAATCATTGAAACTCGAAAACAGACGTAAATTCGATTGGAAAAGAGCAAATCCTGTCGGAGCTTTGATAAACCTTCGCCGTTTCCCGATGTTGATTGGCTTAGTGGCTGCTTTGTTTTTGGTTTATATCGCCAACTTTTCTACTCAAGGTACATGGTCTTATTTTGTTAAAGAAAGATTCAATTGGACGAATAAAGAAATTGGATGGTCGTTGACATTTATCGGAGTAATGATTGCCTTGGTGCAAGGCGGCCTTACCCGCATAGCAATTCCAAAACTGGGTACAAAAAATGCTATTTATATAGGTTTTATGTTTACAATTATTTGTTCGGTTGCTTATTCATTTGCCAATCAAGGCTGGATGATGTATGCCATTATGGTTCCGTTTTCTTTAGGTGGTTTGGCGGGGCCTGCCATGCAGGGTATTATTTCTACGCAAGTACCAGCCAATGAACAAGGAGAATTGCAAGGTTCACTGACGAGCTTAAATAGTGTAGCGGCCATCATTGGGCCAATTTTGATGACTACGCTTTTTTATAAATTTACAGAAAAAGGGGCTGCTATTTATTTTCCAGGAGCTCCTTTTATGGCGGCAGCAGTACTCAGCTTGATAAGCTTATTGCTGATAGTCAGAACTTTAAAGAAGAACGCACATTAAATTCAAAAGCCGTAAAACAGAAGTTTTACGGCTTTTATTTTACACACTTAAATATTTCATGAGCATATTGTAGCGTTCTTGCTCGATGCTCTCAATTGGTTCGTGAGCGTAGCTGGCTTCAACTGTATAACCGAAGCGTTCAAGCGTAGCCACGACTGATGTAATACTTTCTCGATTAATTTTTAAAGTTAAACTTGCAGAATCGTTGCTCAAATAAGTATTTCCCGTAAAATAACTACTTAAAATTTTAGCATTATCAGACTCTACTAAACGGCTGATTTCGGCTAATGAATAATCTCGGTTTTTGATAGAAATCACCAAAACTGCCCCAGGCTCTTGGCTTCCAAGAAGCTCACCAAATTTGGTATAAACTTCTGATGCTGTGATGATTCCAACAAAGTTTTCTTCTTCATCAACAATACCAATTACCTGTAAATGGTACTTTGAAATTAATCCCAATGACTCATAAATATGCTGATAATCAAACAAAGATATTTCCGAAAACTGCAACATCACATCGGAGAGCTGCATATCTTCGTCATAATCCATCAGAATATCTTCACTGACGATACCTGCGTATTTTCCTGCATCAACAACAACTAACTGCCCGATGCGGTTTTCTTCCATCCAATTTAAAGCATTGCCTACTGTATCAGAGGGCTTTAAGATTGGCAAATCGTGGTTAATAATTTCAGCAATCGTCATTGAGAATGAAAGTCAAAAGGTTTAATAGTTAAACACTACGCAGCCACTTCTGTTTGAATTTTATCAAGAAAGTTTTCGAGATAGACATTAAATTCAGCAGGGCGTTCCATCATCGGAGCGTGGCAGCATTTATCAATGAAATATAATTCCGAATTTTTAATAAGGCGATTAAACTCAAAACCTACGTGCGGAGGCGTAATGGTATCATTCAAACCCCAAATCAAGCAAGTTTTAACATGAATATTCTGAATATCTTTCGACATGTTGTGTCGTTGAGCCGATTTTGCAATCTGTACGATATTCATACATTTCGGAATGCTTGATGTAATCTCGAAGCATTCATCAATCAATTCTTTCGTTGCCGTATTTGGGTCATAGAAAGTATAGGCAACTCTTTCTTTGATATATTCGTAACTTCCACGTTTTGGGAATGAACCGCCCATTGTATTCTCAAATAAGCCCGAACTTCCTGTCAGAATCAAAGCTTTTATGTTTTCTTGGTGAGCTAAGGTATAAAGCAAACCAACATGTCCGCCAAGTGAGTTTCCTAAAATAATAATATCGTCGAGTTGTTTGTAAGCCACAAAACGCTCAATAAATGCCTGCAAACCTTCCAAACTTGCTTCACGCATCGGCATATCGTAGATGGGCATTACAGGAATAACAATTCTACAACGGTGTTTAAAACCTTCGATTACATCATCAAAATTGCTCAATGCTCCGAAAAGTCCGTGTAGAATCAATAATGTATCACCTTGACCTTCGTCAATGTACTTGAACTCGCCTTCTTGTTTTACTTCGTAATTCATTCGATAAATAAAAAAAACTGATTGCTGTTTATTTATGTTGTACTAAAAGATTAAATATTGCAAAGCCCTGATATTAGGATGAATTATTGAAAATTCATTAATTGTACCGCAAAGCTTGGTATATTTGTGCTTATTAAAGACAAAATAGGGCTTTTAAATCGAATTTTCAAAACTTTTAATTCAAAAACGTCAAACCTTCAATAAAAGTTTATGAATGACTTTTCAACAGTAATCATTGGTGGTGGTATTTCGGGACTTACTTGTGCAAAGTACCTTAACGAAAAAGGATATAGTTTTATGCTTTTAGAAGGCTCTGATGCTTTGGGCGGACGTGTTCGCACTGATAAAGTAGATGGTTTTCTGCTCGACCGTGGTTTTCAGATTTTATTGACAAATTATCCAGAAGCCAAGAAAATACTCAATTATAATAACCTCGACCTAAAATATTTTGGTTCGGGAGCAATGATAAAAGCCGAAAAGGGTTTCATGAAAATGGAAAATCCTTTCCGCAATAAAATGGCGTATCTGACAATGGCGTTTTCGTCGGTTGGCTCGTTGAGTGATAAACTAAAAATTAGAAAATTTGCTAACGAATTGGCCGAAATTCCCGACGATGAATTTTTCCAAATGGAAGCCACCGATACGCTCACTTTTCTGAGAAATTATGGATGGAGCGAGAAGATGATTAATAATTTCTTCAAGCCATTTTACGGAGGAGTTTTTCTTGAAAACGATTTGGTGACATCAAGCAATTTCTTCCAGTTTACATTTAAGCAATTTTTCAAAGGTGATGCCGCTATTCCTGCCGATGGCATGCAGGCAATTCCCGAACAAATTGCCGAAATGCTACCAAGAAATAGTATTCGCAAAAATGCTCGTGTGAAAGGTTTTGAAGGAAATCAAATCTTTCTGGATGGGGGAGCAGTAATCACAGCCGACCGAATTGTGGTAGCCACCGACCCAAAAACAAGCGATAAATTGCTGGGCGAAACCAACGAACGCACTTACAACATAACTACTTGTACGTATTTTTCGGCTGAATCTTCGCCATTAAAAGGTGAAAAGTTTATTGCACTCAACCCAAATCGTCGAGGAGCAGTGCATAATGTGTGTGTGCCAAGCGATATTTCTTCTCATTACGGGAATGCGGGAAAATCTTTGATTTCGGTAAGTACTCAAGGTTTAGAAAAATTGGATGAAAGAAACTTAACGAATAGAATCAAACGAGAATTATTCGATTGGTTTGGAGCTTCGGTCAATGTTTGGAAACATTTGAAAACCTATCATATTCCTGAATCTTTGGTGCAATACCGTGCAGGAAGTGAACGCCAAAATTCTAAACTCGGAGATAATCTTTATCGCTGTGGAGATTATCTGGCGTATCCATCGCTCAATGCCGCCATGCAAACAGGCCGAGAAGTTGCTCAGATGATAATGGAGTAATAAAATATAGTCCATGGTCGATAGTCGACTGTCCACAGAAATTTTTAGCCATTTTAATTTTTCACTATAAATTCTACATTAATTAAAAATATGCTAAGTTCAGAATGGCAAACTGCCAAAGAATACAAAGATTTAACTTATAAAAAGCGTAATGGCGTGGCAAGAATTGCCTTTAATCGTCCAGAAGTACGCAATGCTTTTCGTCCGAAAACAGTTTTTGAACTTATTGATGCTTTTGAAGATGCTCGCAACGATGCTTCTATTGGGGTAGTATTACTTTCGGCCGAAGGCCCCGCACCAAAAGATGGTGTTTGGGCATTTTGTAGCGGTGGCGACCAACGTGCCAGAGGCAAAGATGGCTATAAAGACGAAAGAGGAGTTGGGCGTTTGAATATTTTGGAAGTTCAGCGTCAGATTCGCTTCATGACAAAGCCCGTAATTGCCGTTGTGCCTGGTTGGGCAGTTGGTGGCGGACATAGCCTTCACGTAGTTTGTGATATGACGATTGCGAGCAAAGAACACGCTATTTTCAAACAAACTGATGCAAACGTAGCCAGTTATGACGCTGGGTATGGTTCGGCATATTTGGCTCGCCAAGTAGGGCAGAAGCGTGCAAGAGAGATTTTCTTTTTGGGCAGAAATTATTCGGCACAAGAAGCATTCGACATGGGAATGGTCAATGCCGTTGTACCGCACGATGAATTAGAAGAAACGGCTTATCAATGGGCTCAAGAGATTTTGGAGAAGAGTCCGATGGCAATCAGAATGTTGAAATATGCTTTCAATATGATTGATGATGGTTTGGTTGGACAACAAATTTTTGCAGGAGAGGCCACTCGTTTGGGCTATATGACCGACGAAGCTCGTGAAGGACGTGACGCTTTCTTAGAAAAACGCAAGCCAGATTATGACCAATTTCCGAAGTATTCGTAATTTGGGATTGGTGACTTGTTATTAGTTACTGGTTATCGGTAGAAAATATATAGAAAAAGCCGCAACTTGAATCAATCAAACTGCGGCTTTTTATTATGTAAATAGTAGTAAAGATTTGATTACAAGTGAATAACCAATAACAAGTATCTAATAACCAATCAACCAAATACTACTGTCCAATTTGCTCCAATTTTTTGTGGAATTTCCATGAAACAGGAATCTCGTGTTTCGTGCGTGCAATACGTAAACGATATCCACGAGCATTACCTTCTACTTTATGAATGCCACGCATATTGATTACGTAGTTGCGGTGCAAACGCACAAATTGTGGGTGTGCTGCCAATTCTTTTTCTACTTGTGCGAGTGGTGTCTGAATGGTTGTTTTTTCAACGCCCATTAGGCTTTGCCAATAGAAATCTGTCGAATCCTTTGAGGTTTCGGCATAAATCAGTTGGTTTGGAATCAAACTCAATTTTTGACCACTTTCACCAAAAACCATTACAGGAAATAATTGTTTGCTGGCTGGCGGATTGATTGATTCTAAGCTACTATTGATGTTTTCGGCAGTTGTAGAAAACTTATTATGAAACAAATTTTGCTGAATAAAAGTAATAAGCGTAATCGGAATGATTGCAATGGCTACTGCTTTCAGGATATCAACAAACGTAAAAGCTGTAATACTGAAATAATTGCTATATGCCATTATCAAAGTACCTACAATCAAGATAGTAATTGTAAGATGCACAACCTGACGAGCGACTGTCCATTGTTGGTCATTATAAAAATTTGAAAGAATCATTGGCAAAACAAATTTTGCTACCAACATTCCCACAAAAGCTACTACTCCAAAGCCAATCAAATAAAGTGTTTTAGAACTATTTACAAATTCTGAAATGCCGAAAGGCTGTACGCCAACCGCAACAATCGCCACAAACAAACCAACTAAAAGAGAGATAATGAAGCCTCTAAACGAACTGATAGATGTGGCCATTGGCTTCTTAAATGCTGCAATAAATGTTCCTATAAGTTGGCTAATACTGCCAAAAAAGCTACGTAAAATATTCATTTGTAATATTAATAAGGTTTTCGTTAGACCCAGTTTCGGTGTTTTTGGTTGAATACTCAAAAACTATACCAATAATCGGGGTGCAAAGATAGTACTTTTACAATTGAAAATTATCATCAATGTTCAATCAAATAGCTTTCTCTTTGCTGATAATCAACCTTTTATTTAATTAACTCAACCCAGCCTTTGATAGTAGTAGGTACTTCGTCGGCTTTATCTAAACGCTGAATCACCACTTGCGATACATAAAAATACGTTCCCGATGGCAGGTCGGCACCAGTACTTGTCTTACCATCCCAACTAAGCGTATTGCCACTCGACTCATAAACTTTTACTCCGTATCGGTTATAAATTTCAATAGAGATAGTTTTGATAAATGCCGAGCAAGTCATTGGGGTAAAGGTATCGTTCTTGCCGTCGCCATTAGGAGTTAGTACGTTTGGTAGCTCTACAATCGGGCAATTATCCTTACAAATGATATTACTTGGAGCACTTTCAATGTTTAAACGATTCACGGCTGTGATATAGTAACAACCTGCAAAACCATCTTGTATTGGTTTTGTGTGTGTAAATGAAGTTTCTGGGGCAGTTACTGATGCCAAAAACTTAGGTTGTTCGTCTTTGTAGCGAGCATAGTAAATGTTGTATTTCAGAATATCAACCCTACATACTATACCACCAGCACTTTGTGGCGTTCGCCAGCTAAATTTGTTTGAAATACTGCTTGCTTCACAAATAGCCTTTCGGTCGAGGTTCTGACAGTTAATTTCTTCTGAACTAAACGTTGGCGGACAAGGCGGTGTATTATCAATCGGTGTGCCACATGCCACTTGCGATAAGTTATTGAGCAAGCCCAGTTGTGGTAAACGAGCGTAAGCACCAACCGTTTCTACTTTGTAGCAATACGAAGTGTCAACTTTCATCTGAATTGTAGTTGTACCATCGTCAGGAAATCTATCTACGCCATCATCAAGGTAGGTATAAGTGTTTACTGCACCAACTGATACTTCGGCAATGATATTAAATGTGCCAGGTCTTGTGCGAGACTCTCGGTAAACACGGTGTTTGCGGTTATCGTTGCTCCATGGCACATTAGCTTGCCAGTTGATTCTGACTTTCTGAGCATCAGAGGTTGCTACTAATCTTACACTACTTGCTACTTGGCTTTCGGCCAGAACTTTGTCATTTTCGTACAAAAACGCTACTTTATAGGTATAGCCGTTTTGTAATGTATTTAAACCGCCATCAACAAAAACAGTATCAGCAACCCCTTTCCTAACTTTGGTTGAAATACTTGTTACGAGCTGGAATGTCCCGCCATTGATACCTGTTGCACGGTAAAGTTTATATTGATAAGGTCCTTTATATTCGGTTGAGTCAAAACCCAACGGACGAGTCCATTTTACACTTATTCTACCAGTTTGAGTATCTGTACTTTCAATGCTTACATTGGTAAGCACAGGAGCTCTTTGTGGCAATTCGCTACCTACACAAGCTTCGTTTGAGGGAACACTCGGAATAGAAACAAAATCAGAAGAAGCCAAACTCGCTACAAGACTATAACTATAGATTTTCCCATTTTGAGTTTTAGTATCGAGGAAGAAAGTGTCTTTTACCGAAATACGAGCAACTTCTACAAAACCTAAAGATGTAGGAAGACCAACCTCACATTGTGCGGGAATATAGTTTGAACACCCTTCTTTTCGATAAACAATCATTTCGGCATTAGAAATGCTGCAATCGGGGTATTGTTGCCAACGGAGTTCTACGCCACGTTCGGTGTTTTTGGCTGATAAACCTTTTGGTCGAGGTGGAATAACCTTGATTTTTACGGTTTTAATATCAGTCAGCTGAACGGCAAACCTTCCCGGAAAATCTTCTACCTTAAATAATACATCGTAGGCTTGCCCTCGTACGTGCTTGCAGTTGGTTTCCCAAGTAAATGTGCCTTCGGCAGGGCTTTTTTGTGTTAGATTAAACGGAATAAATTTCGCTTCTAAAGGTGCAACAAAACTGGCAGCTCCACCCGAAGCATCACGGTTATAAACCCCACTATTGGTTGTTATCTTTACATTATTATTATCACCATCAATGGCAGATACTTTAAATTCTACCTTTTGCCCTGCTTCCACACATATTTGGTTCGGAACGGTCAGAAGGGGTCGTTTGTTAGGTGTTTCTACCACAATAATCTGCATATCTCGGGTAATTTCTCCGATTTTAGAATACTGTCCATTAGCACCCTTTCGCCATTCTTCTATAATGAATGCCACATTTATCTGATACTGCGGGGTAGTCCACTTCCCGGGTGCATTCCAAATCAAATCGCCTGTTACTGAATTAATACTAAATGTTGATGCCCCCGAGCCATCTTCTGTAAGCAAATTTGTTCCAAGCGTAGATGGGTCTTTATAACCTGCAATAAATTCACCCGCTCCTGAGCCTTCACCAAAATCTCGCTTCGGAATCGTTAGTCGATACGCCAAACTATCACCATCAGCATCAAAAGCACCTGGATTATGAATAAATTTCTTGCCAACCCCCGCTGTGTCAATCGGAATATTGAGAAGTACTGGTGTATTATTCAAACCTAAGGCACCATTCACAACTATTGTAGTTTCGACAAAAAAACTAATTTCGTCGGTTCGCCCTGGTAAGTTTACGGTATTCACATTTCGGTTCGAAATGGCACACGTAATCGTGTATCTTCCTTGTGCTGGAAACGTAAACGTCGTATCATAGACGTTACACATTGTCGAAGCATTGATGAGTGTTTTCTTCTTGCGTTTGACGGTGTAGAGTGGTACACCCGTAACACCAAAGTAGAAGTTGACCGTATTTTGCCCTTCGTTGGCAGTTACACCATTTATTTGGTCAGTATATGTGGTTAACGTAACTCTGTAAGTAAGACTTGTATTCGAGATTCTCTTTGCCGTGATTTCTCCTGCTCGAATATGGGTTGCCCTCGCATTAGAAATTGCTAAAAGACCGATGATAAACGAAAAAAGTATAAATTTCAATGCTTTCATAGACAATTGATATAGGATTTACATAAACATAAACGAAAAATACGTAATCCTTGTGTTAATATTCAATAGTTTTTTTGAAAACAATTTTACAAAACAAAATGTTGGATTTTTGTAACGATAATAAATTATCAAAAAAGTGAAAAGTTTTATTGATTCTAATCTATTTGTGGCTTACTTTTGGGCGTTGAAAGTAATTGTACTTTTCAAAGGAATGTAAAATTCGTCAATTGTCCATTAAAATTATCAGATAAGGCTATGTCTTGGCTCACAAAAACGTTAACAAGTTCAATTGGAAAGAAAGTCTTGATGTCACTTACAGGGCTATTTCTTTGTACTTTTCTATTAGTACACCTCATAGGAAACCTACAACTTTTCAAACACGATGGTGGTTATGCTTTCAATAAGTATGCTGTTTTCATGACCACTTTTCCGCTTATCAAAGTTGTTTCTTATGTAAACTACGCTTTGATTTTGTTCCATGCTTTTTGGGGACTTTACCTCGAATTTCAAAATCGTAAGGCTCGTCCAGTTCGTTATGCAGTTGTTAAAAACTCATCGACATTCTCAAGCCGCAACATGGCGATTCTTGGTACAATCCTATTAGTTTACATCGTTGTTCACATGGGAGATTTTTGGTACAAATTCCATAATGAGCCACTTCCGTATGTACAATATACGGAAAACGTAATAACTGGTGAAGTGGTAACTCAGAAAATGCCAGAAACTTACACTCAAGAAGTGAAAATGGTTGAAATGACCAACGAAGCGGCAGGGACTCACACAATTGTTGTGAAAGACCTATACGAGCAAGTAGGTATTTCGTTCCAAAATCCATTGTTGGTAATTTTCTACATCTTAGGTATGGTTGCTGTTGGATACCACTTGTATCACGGATTCCAAAGTGCATTCCAAACTTTGGGCTGGAATCACCCTAAATACACACCACTTGTGAAGTTTCTTGGTACTTGGATTTTTGCGATTGCTATCCCACTTGGATTTGCCGCAATGCCAATCTACTTCTTTTTGCAGCATTAATAATGGGTAATTGATTATAACAGAACTAATTGATAGAAATAAAATGTCAGATAAATTAATCTCCAAGACACCTGAAGGACCTCTTTCAGAAAAATGGACAAAATATCGTTCGACTGTACCATTAGTTAACCCTGCCAACAAGCGTAACCTCGAAATTATCGTTGTTGGAACAGGTTTGGCAGGTGCATCAGCCGCTGCTACTTTGGCCGAAATGGGCTATGCTGTAAAAGCATTTTGTTTTCAAGATTCTCCTCGTCGTGCTCACTCAATTGCAGCACAAGGGGGTATCAATGCCGCTAAAAACTATCAAAACGATGGTGACTCAACTTACCGTTTGTTCTACGATACAATTAAAGGTGGTGATTACCGTGCGAGAGAGTCAAACGTACACCGTTTGGCCGAAAACTCTGCTAATATCATTGACCAATGTGTGGCTCAAGGTGTACCATTTGCTCGTGATTATGGCGGTATGTTGAAAAACCGTTCGTTCGGTGGTACGCAAGTAAAACGTACGTTCTACGCTGCTGGACAAACTGGCCAACAATTACTCTTAGGTGCTTATTCGGCACTTGAGCGTCAAGTAGGTCTTGGAAATGTAAAAATGTATTCACGTCACGAAATGCTTGAAGTTGTAATGATTGATGGCAAAGCACGTGGTATCATTGCAAGAAATTTAGTTACTGGCGAAACAGAACGCCATTTCGGACACGCTGTATTGCTTTGTACGGGTGGATACGGAAACGTATTCTATCTTTCAACCAATGCAATGGGTTCAAACGTAACGGCAATCTGGAAAGCTCACCGTCAAGGTGCATTCTTCGGAAACCCGTGTTTTACGCAGATTCACCCAACTTGTATTCCTGTATCGGGCGACCACCAATCGAAACTTACTTTGATGTCAGAATCATTGCGTAACGATGGTCGTATTTGGGTTCCTAAGAAAAAAGATGACCCAAGAGCCGCTAACGATATTCCGGAAGACGAGCGTGATTATTATTTGGAAAGACGTTATCCTGCATTTGGTAACCTCGTTCCTCGTGATATTGCTTCTCGTGCAGCTAAGGAGCGTTGCGATGCTGGCTACGGTGTAGGTGCAACCAAACAAGCGGTTTACTTAGACTTTAGGTCAAATCTCATCAATAAATATGGTCGTGCAGAGGCATCGAAATTGGGTATCGAAAACCCAACTATTGAGCAGCTCGTAGCATTAGGTAAAGAAGTAGTGAAGGAAGAATACGGTAACTTGTTTGATATGTACAAACAAATCACTGGCGAAGACCCTTACGAAGTACCAATGCGTATTTACCCAGCAGTACACTATACAATGGGTGGCTTGTGGGTAGATTACAACTTAATGACTACAATTCCAGGACTTTATGCTTTGGGCGAAGCAAACTTCTCTGACCACGGTGCAAACCGTCTTGGAGCTTCGGCTTTGATGCAAGGTCTTTCAGATGGATACTTCGTTATTCCTTATACAATTGGTGCATATCTTTCTGGCGAAATCAAAACTAAGTCGATTCCAACCGACCACCCAGCGTTTGTTGAAGCAGAAAAAAGTGTGAAAGATAGAATCAACAAGTTGTTGAGCATCAAAGGAACACAATCTCCTGAATCTTTCCACAAACGTCTCGGTAAGATTATGTGGGAGAAATGTGGAATGGCTCGTAACGAAAAAGGCTTGAAAGAAGCTATCTCTGAAATCCAAGCATTGAAAAAAGAATTCTGGTCTGATGTTAGAATTTTGGGCGATGCCGATGGTTTCAACCCAGAACTCGACAAAGCTGGTCGTGTAGCCGATTTTATTGAATTAGGCGAATTAATGTGCGTTGATGCCCTTTCTCGTAATGAGTCTTGTGGAGGTCACTTCCGTGAAGAATACCAAGAAGATGGTGGCGAAGCCAAACGTGATGACGAAAACTTTATGTTCGTATCGGCTTGGGAATTCAAAGGCGAATCTCAATGGGAATTGAACAAAGAACCATTGGTTTACGAAAACATCAAGATTGCACAAAGAAATTATAAATAACCCCCAGCCCCTAAAGGGGGGCTTTATAAAACTCCGATAAGAATATGTCGCATGGTAATATGACAATAAATCTCAAAGTTTGGAGACAAAAAAACAGTAGAACTGCTGGGAATCTCGAAACTTATGAAGTGAAAGGCGTTTCAGAAGATATGTCTTTCTTAGAAATGTTCGATGTTTTAAACGAACAACTCGTTTCTGAAGGCAAAGAACCAATCGCTTTCGACCATGACTGCCGTGAGGGTATTTGTGGTATGTGTAGCATGTATATCAATGGCCGTCCGCATGGCCCATTGCAAGGTGTAACAACTTGTCAGCTACACATGCGTAGCTTCAAAGATGGCGATACTATCGTAGTTGAGCCTTGGAGAGCTACAGCATTCCCAGTTATCAAAGACTTAGTAGTTGACCGTTCTGCCTTCGACCGCATCATTGCATCGGGTGGTTTCGTATCGGTAAATACAGGTAATGCACAAGACGGAAACTCGATTCCAGTTCCGAAAAACGAAGCTGATAAAGCATTCTCGGCTGCGGCTTGTATTGGTTGTGGAGCGTGTGTGGCTGCTTGTAAAAATGCTTCAGCAATGCTTTTTGTTTCGGCAAAAGTTTCTCAATTGGCTCTCCTTCCACAAGGACAAGCTGAGCGTCAAGACCGTGCATTAAACATGGTTGCTCAGATGGACACCGAAGGATTTGGTAGTTGTACAAACACTGGTGCTTGTGCAGCAGAATGTCCAAAAGAAATCTCATTGGAGAATATCGCTCGCTTAAACCGTGAATATCTCGGAGCAAGTTTGACGAAATAAGAGATTCTTAGAGTCTTGAATACAAAAATGCCTGTTTCTGAAAGAGACAGGCATTTTTTGTTGAATATAATTGATAGTTTGAAACTATTTATTCATTCTATTATTCCGAACGGGCGGCGAACCGCTTCAAAATTATTTTTACGCATAAGTATTCAACATCACTGGCATAACGAGCATCAAAGTATCTTCATTCTCTGTTTTTTCAACAGGAATAATCAAACCAGCACGATTTGGCTGCGACATCTCCAACGAAATGTTTTTCACGCTCAAGTTATTCAACATTTCAATCAAAAACTTCGCATTGAAACCGATTTCCATTTCTTCGCCATCATACTCGCACGAAAGTTTTTCAGTTGCTTCGTTTGAATAATCTAAATCTTCTGCCGAAATCACCAGTTCATTTTGCGAGATTTTCAAACGAATCTGATGCGTAGTTTTATTTGAGTAAATTGAGATACGTTTCAAAGTACTCAACAACTCAGTGCGTTCGATGCGTAATTTATTCGGATTATTTTGTGGAATCACATTTTCGTAATCAGGGAAACGCTCATCAATCAATCGGCAAATCATTTTGATGTGTCCAAAGCTAAAGAACGCATTTGAGTTACTAAACTCAGCTTTCACCGGCATCATTTCAGCTGGAAGCGATGATTTTAATAAATTCAAGGCTTTACGAGGCAAAATCATCGTAGTGCTATTTGGTGAAGTTACATCTTCACGGCGGTAGCGAATCAAACGATGACCATCAGTAGCTACAAATGTGGTTGAGCTTTCAGAAACTTGTACGAAAACCCCAGTCATAGCAGGGCGTAAATCATCAGTGCTTGTCGCAAAAATCGTATTTGCAATGGCCGAAGCAAGCGTATCAGAATCCATTTCAATGCTGAATGTACGATTTACCTGCGGAACTCTCGGAAAATCCATCGGATTTTCTCCTGCCAATTTATAACGTCCATTAGCCGTTACTAATTCTGTTCCAAAAGTTTCTTCGTCAATATTTATCTGTACAGGTTGCTCAGGCAAGCTGCGTAAAGTATCGAGTAATAAACGTGCTGGCACAGCAAACGAGCCACTGTCACGAGATTCTACTTCAAATTCGGTAATCATAACCGTTTGCATATCAGATGCCGTAACAGTTAGATTGCTCTTATCTAATTGAAACAAAAAGTTTTCGAGAATCGGAACAATCGGATTGCTGGCAATCACACCGTTGATTGTCGAAAGGTGCTTTAGTAATGTAGATGATGAAATAACAAATTTCATGGGTTTTATCAGTTTTTTCTATTTATATCTCTATTTAAGTAATCTGAAAATTATAATCGACTAATTAGCAAACAGCTATATAACTTTCTTATTATGAACGCTTACTGTGTACTTATCGACTATTGGCCGTGGACTACTTCTATACCTATTCACGAAAATTATGCCAAATTTTTCGGCACAGAATAAGTCAGCAAAAGTAGTAAAAATTATAATTAACCCAAAGAAAAAAGGCTACTGGTTTCCCAATAGCCTAATAATTATGATGAAGGTCGAATTGCGACTTAGTTATGTATCTTAAAGTACATTCAAACTACTTTGTACTAAGGTTTTTGCGAGTAGAGCAAACTTTATTCTGTCAGGTACTCTGATGCGTTCGTGCTGAATTCTATTCGCAGCCGTTTGCTTGATTCTTCCAAAAAGTTTTAAATAATAAACATAAGCCAAATACACTCCTTTTCTTGCTCCTTCTGGCAGCCCCATAATTCCTCGGTAGGCATTATCAAAATCTCTCTGAATATCATCTTCAATAATGGCTTTTGCCGAAATATCAAAATTCTCGAAATCAACCCCCGGGAAATAAACTCGGCCACGCTCACTAAAATCGCTTTTCAAATCTCGTAAGAAATTTACTTTCTGAAAAGCGGCTCCTAAACTACGGGCATCGGCTTTCAATTTATCGTATAATGCTTCGTTTCCTTCGCAAAACACTCGTAAACACATCAGACCAACCACTTCCGCCGAACCATATATATATTCATTGTAGCCATCGGCATCGTAAGCAATATTATATAAGTCCATTTCCATGCTGTGCAAAAACGCCTCAATCAAGTCTTGCTCGATATTATATTTTCTGACAACCTTCTGAAACGAATGTAAGACTGGATTCAAACTGATGCCTTCCTCAATGGCAAGATAAGTCTCGGCCTTATAGCGGTCGAGCAAAGTTTTCTTATCGAAGCCATGAAATGTATCTACAATTTCATCAGCGTATCGTACAAATCCATAGATACCAAAAATTGGCTCATGGAATCTCTTGTCAAGTGTCTTAATACCTAACGTAAAGGATGTACTGTAAAGCTCCGTTATGAGTTTACTACAACCAAAAGTTGTTTTTTCATACAAATCCAACATTATATTTCTTTGTTCAAACTGTTAGGAAAATAGATTTAGTAGATTCCGAATAATACTTTACACTCTATTGTAAAATATGATAAATATCATTGCAAAATACCTTCACGAATCAATATACACTAATAAACTAACAAACCCTAAAAGTGTTTACAGTTTATTAATATAATTTTTTCGGAGATATTAGTTATTTTCTTTCATTACTTGTTTAGCTACCACCAAACCCGAAATCAACGAAGGTGGAACCCCAGGCCCAGGCACAGTCAACTGCCCAGTATAATAAAGGTTATTGACTTTCTTGTTTTTCAGACTCGGTTTCAAAAATGCCGTTTGCATCAAAGTATTTGCCAATCCGTAGGCATTTCCTTTATACGAATTATAGTCATTCTTGAAATCATCCACCGCAAAACTTCTCTTATAAACCACATGGTTTCTGATGTCGTGTCCTACGTATGCTTCCAATCTATCCATTACTATATGGTAATACTTTTCTCTGATTGCCTCGTTGTCTTCCAAATCAGGAGCAATCGGAATCAAGATAAACAAATTCTCCGAACCCTCGGGAGCTACACTGTTATCAGTCTTTGAAGGAGCCGACGCATAAAATAAAGGTTTCGATGGCCATTTCGGATTCGTGTAAATCTCGTCGGCGTGTACATTGAAATCTTCATCAAAGAACAAATTATGGTGAGTCAGCTTATCAATCTTACGATTTACTCCTAAATAAAATAGAAGAGAAGAAGGGGCCATCACTTGTTTGTCCCAGTGTTTCTCATCATAATTACGAGTTTTATCGGTCAACAGATTGTTTTCAATATGATGATAATCCGCACCGCCAATCACAACGTCGGCTTCGTATGTTCCTTTTTCCGTAACTACCGTTTTTGCCAACTTTCCTTCTACAACTATTTTCGTTACGGGTTCACTGAGCTTAAACTTCACGCCTTTTTCTTTAGCCAACGCAACCATCCCTTTAATAATCTCATGCATTCCACCCATCGGATACCAAGTACCGAGAGCAATCTCTGCATAATTCATTAAACTATATAGTGCAGGAGTATTCTGTGGCGTAGCACCCAGAAACAAAATCGGAAACTCCATCAGTTGTAGCAAACGCTCATTCTTGAAAAACTTACGAATGTGTTTTCCAAACGAAGCAAACAAATCAAGGCTTATTGCCTTCGATGCCAAACGAATATCAAAAAACTCAGTTATCGAAATACTTGGTTTCCAAACAAACTCTCCGATACCTACATCATATTTATATTTCGATTTTTCCAAGAAATCACGTAGCCTTGCTGCACTACCAACTTCGATACTCTCAAAAAGCTCTTCCAGTTTTTGCATATTAGCAGGCAGCGATATTTCTTCTTCCTTATTAAATATAACCTTATATGAAGGGTCAAGTCTCACCAAATTATAATAGTCCGAAGGTTTCTTTCCAAACTCAGCGAAGTAGCGTTCAAAAATATCGGGCATCCAATACCAGCTCGGCCCCATATCAAACACAAAGCCTTTTTCATTAAAGACCCTTGCCCTTCCACCGGCCATCGAGTTTTTTTCTATAATCGTAACATCGCAGCCTTCATCGGCCAATTTGGTAGCAGCCGATAAACCAGCAAAGCCCGCACCAATAACAATAACCTTCTTCATAAAAAACATTAAACATTTCGTGAAACATACCTAAGCCAATCTCTACCTACTGGCTTGTCATACAATACTATATTATATATATAAGGAAACAACACAGCTACAATAGCCAAACTTACAGAATATAACTCAAACCAATCTAATACATTACAGATAAATAGTAAACACTTATTCATAGCTATACTATATATATGTATAAAGACTTGAAACTACATTATTACATGAATAGAAAATAAAGTTTCTGAATGCTTTCAAAACTGAACTTGTTTAGTTTGAATCCAAAGAAACATATTCCTTTGTTCCCTAAGACACAGAATTAATTCCGTGATGAATAATATTAGCTAAGTTCTATATAGTAGAATAAACAAATGAAAAACCCTGACAAACCTAATTTGTTTGAAATATCTATCATTAAATAATATAGTAGAATAACAATCCAAGTTGTGCAATAGCTATAAATACTCAGGTAATAAGTTTTTAATAGGATAATAAGAAGAACTTGTTGTATCTTTAGTTGAGATAGATTTTATAAGTCGCTGATAATAAGATGGAAAGCGTATGTGTGCAAAAAGTGTTTTTTGGGAGGGTATTGCGAATTAAAAAAGAGTTCGTACCTTTGCACTCCCAAACGACGAGAGTCAGGTGGGAAAAGTAAACAGAACGTTGCGTAGCAAGAGCATGGCAAACTAAGTTGAAAAAAAGTAAAAAAGGATTTGGAAATAAGAAATAAGTTTCAGACCTTTGCACCCCGATTAAGAGAGAAAGAAAGAGGAGTTAGTTGAGAGGGAGGTTGAGAAAATAAAGTTCAGAAATAATTTGTTTTTAGAATTTAGATTTAAGACCTTTGCACCCCGAACGAAATTAAGTTAAAAGAGTAATTAATTTGATAACGTT
>NZ_BMKK01000011.1 GCF_014644295.1 Emticicia aquatilis | reverse complement strand
GGCACAATCAAGTTTCGCTTTTTACAGGTATAACCCTACTTCGCTCGGCAAATGAAACGTCTCTACCACAGGAATTACGCTCCTAATATAGCCGAAAACTCAATTTCTACTAAATAATCTGCTCCAATCAAGGCACTTACTTGAACCATTGTCGTGCAAGGTTTTATAGTTCCAAAAAACTCTCCGTGAGCCTTTCCGATTTCTTCCCACTTCGAAATATCAGTTGCATAAATACGTGTACGCACTACATCTTTCAACGAAGCACCCAACTGTTCGAGTACTTTCTCAACTTTCAAAATTATAAACTTCGTTTGCAGATAAACATCTCCTTTACCTACCAGTTCGCCACTTCCATCAGTTGCTACTGTACCCGTTACTTCTATGACATTACCAATTTTTACTGCACGTGAATACCCAATGATGTCTTCCCATTTTGCTCCAGTCGATACATTAATTCTTTCCATTACCTTACGTTTTTTAATAATTTTTTCTGTGTTAAAATCAACAAGCTATCGTGCCATTTATAAAATGTCACCTCAAAAAGACAGCGAAGTTGGTATTTTCTGCCATCTTGTCAGTAAATTTCTTATTGGCAAAATAATTGTCGAAATTTGCACAAAATAAAATAGATTACAAAATGGCAGAGAATAAAGAAGAAGCGACAGTTAATAATGAGCAAGTAGTAGAAGAAACAACCGTAGAGGCAGAAGAAATTGTAGAAGAACAAGAGAGTGTTGAAGAAAACGAATCGGTGTCTGCATCACTCGAAGCACAACTTGCCGAAGCAAAAGATAAATATTTACGATTATATGCCGACTTCGAGAATTTCCGTCGTCGTACATCAAAAGAGAAAATCGAAATGATTCAGAATGCCTCAGAAGGCTTAATCAAAGAACTCATTCCGATTGTTGACGATTTCGAGCGTGCCAATAAGTCATTCGAGACAGTGACCGAAGTAGAGCCAATGAAAGAAGGTATTGCATTGATTTTCAACAAATTCCAAAAAACACTGGCCAGCAAAGGTGTAAAAGCAATCGAATCTAAAGGAAAAGATTTTGATGTTGAACTTCACGAGTGCATCACACAATTTGCAGCAGGTGATGAAAATAAAGGTAAAGTAATTGATGAAGTAGAAAAAGGATACTACCTAAACGATAAAGTAATTCGCTACGCAAAAGTGGTAGTGGGTTCATAATTTTGAATGATAGAATGAGCGAATGATAGAGTGCAGGATTCTATCATTCGCTCATTCTATCATTCTATCATTCAAAAATATGGCACAGAAGAAAGATTATTACGAAGTACTGGGCGTTGCTAAAAATGCTTCAGAAGATGATTTAAAGAAAGCCTACAGAAAGCTGGCTATACAGTATCACCCAGATAAAAATCCGGGAGATAAAGCAGCTGAGGAAAAATTTAAAGAAATTGCCGAAGCTTATGGCATATTATCAGATGCTGAGAAACGTCAACGTTACGACCAGTTTGGGCATCAAGGTGTAGGCGGAGCAGGTGGCTTCGGTGGTGGTGCGGGCGTAAACATGGAAGATATTTTTGGAAGTGTTTTCGGCGATGATAGTCCATTTAGTAGTTTCTTTGGTGGCGGTGGCGGCCGACGTAGCAGTGGCCCGAGCGTAAGAAAAGGCTCGGATTTGAGAATTAAACTCAAACTCGACTTAGAAGAAATTGCCAATGGTGTAGAAAAGAAAATAAAAGTAAAACGATACGTTTCGTGTAATACTTGTAGCGGAAACGGCTCAAAACACGGTACTTCACTAAAAACTTGTGCAACCTGTAATGGGCAAGGACAAGTGCGTAAGGTTGTGAATACGATGCTCGGCCAGATGGTTTCGACGAGTCCGTGTCCGACTTGTCAAGGCGAAGGAAAAGTGGTTACTGAGCGTTGTGATGTATGTTTTGGAGAAGGCCGTCAATTGAACGAGGATTTATTATCAATCAAAATTCCTGCGGGTGTAGCCGAAGGAATGCAACTTTCGATGACAGGAAAAGGTAATGTACCTACTCGTGGCGGAATTGCAGGTGATTTATTGATTGTAATTGAAGAAGAAGAACACCCAGAACTCAAACGTGACGGTAGCAATATCATCTATGAGTTACGCATGAACTTTGCAGATGCTGCCCTGGGTAAAGACGTTGAGATTCCTACAGTTGGAGGAAAAGTAAAGATAAATATCAAAGCTGGAACTCAGTCGGGCGAAATCTTACGTCTGAAAGGTAAAGGTTTGAAAGAACTCAACAGCTACGGTGTAGGTGACCAATTAGTACATTTAAGTTTATTTACTCCAACTTCAATTACGTCGGAAGAAAGAGCCATACTCGAAAAGCTCAGAAATTCACCTAATTTCCAGCCAAAAGCTGATAAAAACGACAGAAGTATTTTTGATAAAATGAAAGATTTCTTTCATTGAGAAATCAGAAAAATATAATATTATAAAGTGGTTTGGAGAACATTCTTCAAACCACTTTTTTTATGCCTGAAATCTACACTCAAACCTCATTCATCTTTAAATTATTAAATTTTTTATCCGAAAAAACATAAAAAGTTTCAGCATAAATTTTTTCAAAGTATTTTGCAGAAATTAATGAAAACTACATGAGCAAAAACTACAAATGGTGGGTTGTTTTTATGTTATGGTTCGTATGTTTCTTCAACTACGCCGACCGCCAAGCTATCTTTTCAGTATTTCCATTATTGAAACAAGAAATGGGTTTGAGCGATGTTCAGCTCGGCATCGTTGGAGCAGCGTTTATGTGGGTTTATGCTGGTTTTGGAGCAATTGCGGGCATTGTTGGTGATAAATTTCAACGTAAAACCCTCATCATTGGTGGTCTTATATTTTGGTCGCTTGTTACAATCGGCACTGCACTTTCTACCAACTACGTTCATTTAGTTATTTGTCGAGCCTTAGAAGGTTTTGGCGAAGCCTTTTATTTTCCAGCATCTATGTCGCTTCTGAGCGATTATCATAGCAAAGAAACTCGCTCGAAAGCCATGTCATTTCACCAATCAAGTGTTTATGCAGGTACGATTGCGGGCGGAACGGTTGCGGGCTTCATGGGACAATACTATGGTTGGCACACGAGTTTTTATTTATTTGGTGGGCTTGGCGTACTTTTAGGAGTTGTTTTACTGGGTTTTCTGAAAGAACCAGTTCGTGGCCAAGCCGAAATACACGACGAAATCGAAGATAATTCACACGTACTACTCGACTTGAAACAAGGAAATATTTTTGATAACATCAAGCAAGTCTTCAGCCAACCGATGGTCTGGATTCTGGTGGCAGTTTTTGTAGGAGCAAATTTCGTGGCCAGTATCTTCTTAACTTGGATGCCTTCGTTTCTCTACAATAAATTCAATATGAGCCTTTCGATGGCGGGTTTGAATGCCACATTCTACCTACAAATGGCATCTGTTTTGGGAGTTATTTCGGGTGGATTTTTAGCTGATAAATTAGTAAAAAGCTATCGAGGCGGCCGAATGATGACACAAAGCATCGGTTTATTGATGGGTGTACCGTTTATATTTTTGGCGGGTTGGACGCTCTCAATCCCTATTCTGATTTTGGCACTTATCGGTTTTGGTTATTTCAAAGGGCTTTATGATGCCAATATTTGGGCATCGTTGCACGATGTTGTAAAACCCAAAAACCGTGCAACCGCCGTTGGTTTTATGAACTCAATCGGTTGGTTTGGTGGTGGTATTGCTCCTATTGCTATTGCCTACGCAAGCACCAAATATGGCATGAGTGCTTCAATCAGTGCAACATCGGCACTATATTTGGTCTTTGGTCTATTGCTGATTTTTGGTATCCGAAAATTTATGCAAAAACCTAAATCATAAATGCTTTTTAGAACTATAACTCGAATTTTGGTTGAATTTTTCTTTCAATTTACCCCTGCTATTACATGATTTTTACGTATTTTAAGATAATTTAAGTTTCTTTTCTGCCTAATTATCCTGCAAATTCCCTAATTTTGGGTCATAAAGGAAAGTCCAATTAATAATTTGCTTTTTCCAAGAGAATATTCATTCACTAATCTCAAAAAATGAACAATTTCACAAGGCTCAATAACATCGTCGGATGGGCGGTTTTTGCCGTTTCACTTATTACCTATACTCTCACCGTTGAACCTACCGCCAGCTTTTGGGACTGCGGAGAGTTTATTGCTTGTTCTTACAAACTACAAGTTCCACACCCAGCTGGTGCACCTCTTTTCTTATTGATTGGCCGTATGGCTTCATTATTGGCAGGTAGCGATGTAACAAAAGTGGCTCTGATGGTCAATATGGTTTCAGTAATTGCCAGTGCTTTTACGATTTTGTTTATGTTCTGGACAATCTCGCTTTTGGCTCGTAAAGTTTTCGGTAAAAAAGGTGCAGAACTCGACACAACCCAAACAATCTTGGTGATTGGGGCAAGTGCTGTGGGTTCGTTGGTATATGCTTTTTCTGATTCTTTCTGGTTTTCAGCAGTTGAGGCCGAGGTTTATGGTATGTCGTCATTCTTTACGGCAATCGTTATCTGGGCGGCATTTCGTTGGGAAATCATCGAAGACGAAGCACAAGCTAATCGTTTCTTGATTTTTACAGCCTATTTAGTAGGTCTTTCTATTGGAGTTCACTTGCTCAACCTCGTTACGATTCCTGCTCTCGGCTTAGTATATTATTACAAAAAAGCTAAGAAAATCACTTGGAAAGGTGGCATAGCTGCATTTTTAGTGGGTATGGTAGTTTTAGGTGTAGTAAACGTAGGTGTCATTACGGGTTTCCCATCACTTGGTTTTACGTTTGAAAAACTCTTCGTTAATACCTTCGGAATGCCATTTAGTTCGGGTATTATTTTCTTCGTAATCGTGCTTGTTGGAGCATTGAGCTACGGGATTTTCTACACGCAAAAGAAAGGCATGGTGATTGCCAATACAGCCTTGATTTCATTCGCCTTTGTATTGATTGGTTATTCGTCTTATACAATCGCTTTGATTCGTTCAAACTACAACCCTCCAATCAACGAAAACAATCCGAGCAACGTATTGAACTATGTTTCGTACTTGAAACGTGAGCAATATGGTAGTCGCCCATTATTATACGGCCCTGTTTTCACTGGAAAACTCGAATCAATCGAAAATGGTGAGCCTATTTACAAAATGGGTAAAAACAAATACGAAGTATATGACTACAAACCAAACTACATTTGGGGACCAAACAGCGAAAGTCTTTTGCCTCGTATGTGGAGTAGTGATGCTGGTCATCAGCAAATCTATCGTCAAGAAATGGGTCTTGCCGAAGGTCAAAAACCAACGCTTTTCACTAATATTGGCTACATGATGAAACGCCAAATGGGCTATATGTACTGGCGTTATTTTGCATGGAATTTTTGGGGACGCTCAAGCGATATTGAGGGTGCAGGCCCAACCAACATACTCGAAACAAAAGATAAACTTCCACCTGCTGTCAAAGAAAACCGTGGCCGTACAAATTTCTATGGCTTACCAGTTATCTTAGGTATTTTGGGTCTATTGTATCACTATTTCCGTCGTGAACGTGATGCACTCGTAATGTTCTTGTTATTCTTATTTACTGGTATTGGCTTGGTTGTTTACCTTAACTCTCCGCCAGTAGAGCCACGTGAGCGTGATTATATCTATGTGGGTTCGTTCTATATTTGGGCTATTTGGGTAGGTCTTGGCGTAATGGGCTTGTTTGATTATGTCTTGAAATTTATCAAAAATACACAAAGTAGAGCAGTTGCCGCTACGGTTGTTGGTTTGGCAGTGCCATTGATTATGCTTCCACAAACTTGGAAAGGACACGACCGCTCAGGCCGCTACCACCAAGTAGATTTTGCTAAAAACTTATTGAATTCATGTGCCCCGAACGCAATCTTGTTTACAGGTGGCGATAACGATACTTTCCCACTTTGGTATGTGCAGGAAGTAGAAGGTTTCCGTACTGACGTACGTGTTTGTAACCTCAGCTTATTGGGTACTGACTGGTATTGCGAGCAAATGAAACGCAAAACTTATCAGTCGGAAGCCTTACCGATTACTTTTACAACCGACCAATTATTGAGTGGAGTAAACGACCAAATTCCTTTCGTTGAGCGTCTGAACGACCCAATCAACTTGAAAGATTATTTGGAATTGGTAAAGAAAAACGACCCAGCGATTCAGATTCCATTAACAACTGGCGAAAGCATCAATTCCTTGCCATCAGATAGTCTTTTCTTGAATTATGATGTTGAGGCTGTGAAGAAAATGGGCTTCGTTCCGAAACAATTTGAACCATATTTGACTGGACAAATCACTTGGAACATCGGTAAACGTGATTTGTTGAAAAACGATTTGATGCAGCTCGAAATGATTGCTCAGAATAACTGGAAACGTCCAATTTATTTCGCAGGAACATTGGCTAACGACAACTATTTGAATCTGAAAGATTATATGCAGTTGGAAGGTTATGCTTACCGTTTATTGCCAATCAAAGTAAGCCAAGGCGATGATGGTTTTGCGAATACTGACATCATGTATGACAATATGTTGAAGAAAATGGCTTGGCGAGGAATGGATAACCCGAATGTATATTATGATTCGGAAACTTACTTGAAAGTGCCTATCATCACTGCTCGTTTGGCGTTCTTGCGTTTAGCTGACCAACTGGTTAGAGAAGAAAAGAAAACCAAAGCTAAAGAGGTTCTTGATTATGCCAATAAAGTATTGCCTGATAACGTAATTCCTTATGACCAACTTTGCACCAACTACGTGATGTATTACTTTGAAGTAGGTGACAGCAAAAAAGCAATGGAAATTGCCGAAACAATCACAAAGCGTGCTGATGGAAACTTGGCGTACTTTACTCAGAAGGCAGGTCAGAAAAGTGCCGAATGGATGCCTGATAATATTCAAGATTATTTGCAAATCAACCTTCGTAACTTACAGGTGATTGCCAATATCTGCAGCAGAAATAACCAAGAAGCCGCAGCAAAACGCTACGAAGCTATCTATAATAAATATTATTCGAGAGTGGCAGAGTAACACAGTGTAGAGACAGGTATGCCCGGTCTCTACTTATATAAAAATCCTCGTTGAATGAATCAACGAGGATTTTTTATTATATTTGCAATAACGTTGCATTTATAAGTAGCACAGTTAAAAAATGTGCAAAAAACCAAAGATGAAGAGAACATTATTTCTATACATAATTTTATTAACTCTTGGTATCAATGGGCTTTCAGCTCAAACACCAAAAGATTGCGACTGCTTCATTCAAGGAATTGTGCAAGATGGGGTTACAAAACAGCCAATTGTTGGAGCAGTAGTTTTAATAAAAGAATTAAATAAGGGCGTAAGCACTGATGCCAAAGGTTTTTACCGAATCGCTAATATTTGTCAAGGAAAATATACAGTTATCGGGCGAATTGTGGGTTATGAAGAAAAAACTTATACCATTAATTTGGAACACGGAGCCGAACAGAACATCAAACTCTCGGAAACCGAACTACACTTAGCCAATATCGACATCAAAGCTCAGAAAATAGAGAATCTTACCCAAAATAAAACTTCGCTCGAAAACGCAGCACTCGACCAAACTCGTGGACAATCTTTGGGAGAAGCCTTGAAACAGATTTCGGGTGTGACTACTTTACAAACAGGTAGTTCGATTGCCAAACCCGTTATTCACGGTATGCACTCAAACAGAGTTTTGATAATGAATAACGGTGTAAGGCAAGAAGGCCAGCAATGGGGCAGCGAACACGCTCCCGAAATTGACCCGTTTGTGGCTAAAAAAATTACGGTCTTGAAAGGTGCGGCGGGTGTACGCTACGGCTCAGATGCCATTGCGGGCGTAATCATGCTCGAACCTGATGCCCTCCCCGACTCTACTGTGCTAAAAGGTGAAATCAATAGCGTGTATTTTACGAATGGCCGCCAAACAGTCAATTCGGGAATTATTGAAGGAGGTTTTAATAATTCAGATGCTAAAAAATCGGATAAACTTCCGTACTCTATTGGTTATCGAGTACAAGGAACTTACAAGCGAGGTGGTGATATTTCTACGCCCAATTACAGACTGGCAAACACTGGAATTAAAGAAATAAACTACTCATTATCAGCTAACTACAAAAGAAAAAACTGGACATCAGATATATTTTTTAGTCAATTCAATACTCAAATTGCTGTTTTTTCGGGTTCGCACATTGGTAATGTTTCAGACTTAATTGAAGCCATTAAACGTGGAAGTCCACTGGCAGTTTATACGCCCGAAACTTTTACTTATAACATTGGTCGTCCTTATCAAGATGTGCTTCATAATTTGCTGAAAATCAAGAATACCATCAAAAATCGCAACGGAGTTTTATCGCTCACTTTAGGAAGGCAATATGATTTCAGAAAAGAGATTGATATTTTGCGAGGCGATAAAAATCTGGCTCAACTATTCAAACTTAATACTTATACGGGCGAATTATTGTTTGAACATAAACCTTTACTCAAAGTTTTATCGGGGTCGGTTGGTGTCAATAGTTTATACCAAGAAAACCTCACAACAGGTACACTCACTGAGCCACGTTCTTCTACGGTGTTGATTCCGAATTTTCAGAATTTTACGTCGGGGATTTTTATTATCGAAAGAATCGTGCGAAAACAATGGGAAATTGAAGGTGGTTTCAGATATGACTTTCGCCATCTAAATGTCTATCGCATTCCTCGTGGTGAGCAGAATATCGTTAATAATCAACGTAATAATCAGAACTTTACGGGTACGGTTGGAATCAATTTTCGACCGAATGCTCGTTGGAATTTCCTGACAAATATCAGCACTGCTTGGCGTGCAGCAACTGTCAACGAACTTTATAGCGATGGCGTGCATCACGGAGCGGCAAGTTTTGAGCGTGGTAATGAAAATCTAAATCCAGAAAAAGCCTTAAATACCTCATTTACAGTTAATTATATTTCACAGATATTACAAGCTGAATTACATTTTTATAATAATTTTATCAATAACTACATATTTCTATCACCAACTGGTCGGCCTGCACTTACCATTCGAGGTGCTTTTCCTGAGTTTTTATATACCCAAACTAAGGCACTTTTTCAAGGGTTTGATTTTACGACCAATCTTCAAATCATTAAAAATATATCGCTCAACTCTAAAATTTCTTTCCTAAAAGCCCAAGATTTGAGCCATGACCAGCCTCTGATTCAGATTCCAGCCAACCGCATTGAGAATACGGTTAGATTCGACCATAAAAAAACTTCTATTTCATTAACTAATTTATACGTAGCCAAGCAAAATCGGGTTCCTACAAAAATCATTTTTACTGATATTCCAAGCTCTGAAATTGTATTTAATGAATATGGCGGCGACTTTGCTCCTCCTCCATCGGCCTATACGCTTTGGAATGCAGCAATTAGCCAACAATTTGCCATCAAAAACAAATCTTCGCTCAATGTTTCAATGACAGTCAGTAATTTATTAAATACTACTTATCGAGACTACCTAAACCGTTTCAGATATTATGCCGATGAGATAGGCAGAAATATCGTTTTCCGTGCAAAATATTCTTTCTAAAATTTATTGCAACATTATTGCATTTAAAATTATTGCAATCTATATTTGCAACATTAATGCAAAAGTAATAACATTTCAAAAACAAGACTATGCTACGAAAACCATTTAAAAGTCCATTTTTATTAAGCCTCATATTGGGTTTTACGGTTATTGCCTGTAACAAAGAGAGTATTGATACGGAAGACGAAAATGAACTAATTACGAGCGTAAAACTCAATTTTACAGCCAATGGAAGCACACAAACATTTGCTTATTCGGACCCTGATGGAGATGGAGGTAAAGCCCCAACGGTTTCGACAATTAGTTTGAAACCAAACACTACTTACACCATGACGATTGAGATACTCGATGAGTCGAAAAATCCTGTAAGTAATATCACGAACGAAGTGGCCACCGAAAAAGATGAACATTTGTTCATTTATACCCCTACCCCAAGTAGTTTGTTGACTTATACTTATGGTGATAAAGATTCAAGGAATTTGAATGTGGGTCTTACTGGTAGCGTAAAAACGGGTGCAGCAGGAACAGGCAAACTCAAGGTGCAGTTACGCCACCAACCACCTGTCAATGGTAAGCCAAGTAAAGATGGCTCGACAACCCCTGGTAGCGATGATGTAAATATTGATTTTAATGTAACTCTTCAATAAAAATATAAAGCCAATCAGTTGAAAATCTGATTGGCTTTTTTTCTGACGGCGAAGTGGAACTTCGCTCCACTTTATCTTGGGGTTACAATATTGAACATCAATGGGAAGCTTTCTTGCATACTCATCATGTGCAAAAATTTAGCTTTACCCGCTTCTCCATTAGTCACAACTACTTTTCCGCTCTTTATTTCTGCTTCAAAAGTTGAGTTTCCTGCCAAAATATCATTCCATGTGCTTCGTTCCATCATGATTGTGGCATCAGGCGAAGGAGCTTGTTTTCCATCTTCATAAATCAATACGCTATTAGTCAAGTATAAAATGTAATTTTCTGTTTTCCCACCTTTACCATTACCCACTACATAATTAAAAGTATAGTTTTTTCCATCGGCCTTTGCAGCATTGAGCTGAATACCCATCATATCGAATAGCATATCTACGGTCATTCCTGCAATAGTAGCTGGGCTGGCGGTAGATGATTTTACATTTTTAGCTACACCATTTCGGAGTTCGTAAGCACCCATCAAGAAATTATTTCGCCATGTAGCATTTTCAGTCTGATAACCCAACTGCTCTAAGGCATCGGCTTCGAGATTTTTGGCTACGATGTTAGTCGAATCGGCATAAACTACCTGATTCATTACTTGAGCTACCCAACGATAGTTTCCGTTGGCAAAATCTAATTTTGCTTTGGCGATAATTGCGGAAGCACCACCCATATATTCTACGTTTTTGATGGCGGCCTCACGTGGTGGAAGTTGGTATAAATCGGCTGGATTTCCACTATAAAAACCCAAGTAGTATTGATAAACAGCCTTGGCATCGTGATTGACACTGCCATAATACCCACGATTATACCATTGTTGGTCGAGCGATTTTGGTAATTTCATTTTTTCGCCAATTTCGAGCATAGTATACCCTTTATTGGCCAAATTTAGCACTTGGTCGTGCATATATTTGTATAAATCTCGTTGGCTTTTAAGAAAACTATTTACATTAGCTTTTCCCCAAGTTGGCCAGTGATGAGAGGCAAAAACTACTTCGGTTTCATTACCAAATAAATTAATGGTTTGGTTAATAGCTTGCCACCACGACTGCGAACTACGCACTTGAGCCCCACGCAATGTATAAAGGTTATGCAAAACTTGAGTGGCGTCTTCGGCCGAACAAAGTGCTTTGTAATCTGGAATATAGAATAACATTTCGGCGGGTGCTTCGGTATGCGGTGCCATCTGAAAAACAAAATCTAATCCATCAATCTTGTGTATTTCACCCGTTTGCTTGATAATCGTTGAATCATTTGCAGCATTCAAAATTCCAACGCTACCCGTCGAAGAACCTTTTCCGAGACCTACACCGACTTGTCCTTGCTTATCTTTTTTCAAGAAAATACCATACATGTATTGAGCTCGACGAGACATCGCATTACCCGCATAGACATTTTCGCTGACGGCTTCTTCTAAAAAATCTTGAGGGACATAAATCAGCACTTTACCACTATTTACGTCTTCTGGGGTTGTTACACCTAAAATTCCACCATAATGGTCAACGTGGCTGTGCGTACAAATAACCGCCTTGACTGCTTTTTGGGGTCGATTGGCATAGTACAGATTTAATGCTGCTTGGGCTGTTTCGGCCGAAACGAGTGGATCAACTAAGATAAGGCCTGTTTTTCCTTCGATAATCGTCAAGTTCGACATATCGTAGCCTCTTACTTGATAAATGCCATCGACTACTTTATACAATCCATACTTATTATTTAGTCGTTCTTGTCGCCACAAACTTGGGTTTACGCTCGTTGGTGCGGTGGCTGTATTCATAAAATTATACTGAGCCATATTCCAAATAGGAGCCCCATTTGGCTTGGTGATATTCAGATTCGGAACTGTGGCAATAAAACCACGCTCGGCATTGGTAAATGAAGTAGTATCATTGAAAGGTAATTCTTTGAGTACGGCTTCATTCTTTTTGATGGTTTCTTTGGTAGGCGGTTTGGGTTGTTGTTGTTGTGCATAAGCAACGCCCGAAATCAATAATAGGCCAAGTAAGTGTTTGATAGTTTTCATAGCTATAAAGTTTTTTAAGAAATAAAATACGTATCGCCAGTAAATACCTTATAATCAACAGATTAGAAGATATTCAAAAGCCGATTCATATAATGCTACAAAACTATCAAATAGCGATGGTGTAAAAACGAGCATTTCTACCTGTTTTTTAGATTAATCAAAGGCTCTATGCTTGGCAGCCTTGTGAGAAATAATTAACTTAGCAAAAAAACAAACTTCGAGAAAATTATGACAAAAAAACGTATTGCGATTGACATGGACGATGTAATGGCGGCCGCTGGAAAGAAAATTTTAGATATTTATAACCGATTAATTGGAACAGATTTTCAAGAATATCATTTCATAGATAAAGGATACTACGATGTTTTGGCCGAAGAAAATTATCATGTAGTAAGAGAGGAGATATTTAAACCCAATTTTTTTAGAACGCTCGAAGTAATGCCCGATGCGGTTGAGGTAATCAAGAAACTTCATGATAGATTCGAGATTTTTATTGTTTCGGCAGCGGTTGAGTTTCCGAATTCTTTGAAAGAAAAAGTTGAGTGGTTGGAAGAGCATTTTCCATTTATTTCGTGGAAAAACATTGTACTTTGTGGCGATAAAAGCATTATTTCGGCCGATTATCTGATTGATGACCACGAAAAAAACCTCAGTACATTTAAAGGAAAGGCATTGTTATTTGATGCGATTCACAACCAAAAACTTGAAGGCTACCAACGCTTCAAGACTTGGAAAGAAATTGAGGCGTTTTTTGATAATGAGCAATAAGAAGAAGTATATTGAGTGTGGTACAAAGAAACGAGTGTACCACACTTGAAAATCATTTACAACAAAACCCTATGACACCTAAACAAATCGTTGAAAAACTCGCATCTTTCCCGAATCGAGGGGTTGCTACCGAAAACGAAGCACCTGTACTTGATTTTTTGACACAACTATTTGTCAATCAGCAAGTTAGTCGAGAACCTTTCCGAACACCAAAAACATATATTTCGGTAGTTTGGTGGCTGATTTTGGGTCTTTCGGCGGGATTGATTT
Source organism: Emticicia aquatilis (assembly GCF_014644295.1). GTDB lineage: Bacteria > Bacteroidota > Bacteroidia > Cytophagales > Spirosomataceae > Emticicia > Emticicia aquatilis. The sequence continues at coordinate 203,437 of NZ_BMKK01000011.1, read as the reverse complement.
GCTTGAATTTTTCTTCGATTTTGGGTTTAGTCATTACCTTCGTTTTCGTGACGATGGCTATGCTGTATTTCAATTGGTACGCTTCGCCCGTGACTAATTTCCCACCTTTGGTCAAGTCTCAAAACCTTGTGATTAAAGATAAAAATGCTTCTCCGAAAACCAAAAAGTTGATTCTGATGGCCCATTGGGACACTGCTCCCATTTCGCTGCTGTATCGCCCCGAAATGGTTGGCAATTTCCGTAAATCGCTCAAAATGAGTTTAATTCTGATGATGGTGGCTCAGTTTTTGGCCATTTCACAGTTTCTGATACCCAACGATTTCCTGCTTTTAGTTTCTAATATTTTGGCTTTGTATTTTATCATTCAAGGCATTACGGCCACGATTGATTTTTTCAGATTGGGCTATTCGAACGGAGCTTCAGATAACGCAACTGGCGTAGCGGCAGCCATTGAAACTGCACAAAAACTTTGGCATAAAAACCTACAAAACCTTGATATTGAACTGGTGATAACTGGAGCAGAAGAAGTAGGCATGATTGGAGCAAGAGCATATATGAAAGCTCATTATCAGGAGTTTACGAAAAAAACATATCTCATAAACTTCGATACGCTCGGCAGTGGAGACTTGAAAATAATTACCCAAACAGGTAGCTGGTCAACGCTTGTGTATGACAATGAATTGGTAAAAACGGCCAAAGAGGTTTCGGAAAAAATTGCTTCACTAAAAGAAGTAAAAACAGGTGCTTGGCACACAGCAGATTTCGATTCGGTTTGGTTTCAGCGAGCGGGAATTCCATCCGTAACGCTGGCGGCACTTGACAAAAACGGCCGAATGCCAAATATTCATCGCCCAACTGATATTCTGGCCAATGTTGACTACAAGCCTATGGAAAAAGCCATCATTTTAGCCGAAACAATCGGAGTACAACTAAACGCAAGCAATCATGACTCGTAACGAAACCATCTTTTATTTTGCCTTGGGCATTGTCAATATCGCTTCGGGCATTCTGGACATCGAATGGCTCAATTATGTATCAAAGCCACTGTTGATGATTTCCTTGTCTTTTTTCTACTTTCAGAAAGTAAAGCAAAGTATCGGAACATCAGATAAAATAATGTTGGTTTCGTTGATTTTTTCATGTCTCGGAGATACTTTTTTGATGTTTCAAGGCAAAAACCCACAGTTTTTCCTGCTTGGGTTGGGTTCGTTTTTGGTAGCCCAAATATGTTATTCAGGCGTATTTAAACCATTGGGAGTGACCAACTACAACAAACGTTTTCCTTTTATTATTTATGGTTTTTTATTCGTTTTACTACTGAGCAATAAGATACCCAAAGGCTTTATGATACCTATCTCTGCTTACGCCACAGCCATTATGTGGATGGGAATTACGGCCGCCGAACGCCAAACCAACCAAAAAAGTTATCGTTTTGTATTAATTGGAGCAATTTTATTCATCATTTCTGACTCATTGATTGCTACTAATAAATTTGTCTTCCCGATTCCTCTTTCGGGGCTTTGGGTGATGACAACTTACATAGCCGCTCAATATTTGATTGTTGAAGGAGTGCTTTTGGGGAGAAATACAAAATAAAAAAAGGGTGTATGCAATACACCCCTACAAATTATTATACTCCAAAAAATTCCAGAATTTTCGATTTTTCAGATACTCAAAATCTTCTTCGTTATCGTAGGCTTCTTGCTCAAAACTTATTTGGCGATACGCTCGCCAAAAACTACGACACCGCACATAATGATACAACCATTCGCCAACGTACCAGATATAAAAGGGTAAAATCAAGAGTTCAAGTTGCTGTCGGATATGTATCTTCTCGTGGTTAATCAGCACCTTGCTTGGCTTTTTTGAGCGTACGATTATAAAAGGAAATAACGTAATTCCTTGAATTTTCTTTAACGGTACGCCCTTTATCAATATCATTTTTTACTTAATCATTGTATTTTGGTAGAGTCGAACTTACATCGTCCGACTCTACCAATGAATTTATTTCTTACTAAAAATATCTTTAATCGGACTTCCAACACAGCCATTTGGCTCTAAAACATTCAATAAAGCAGCCAAAGTTGCTGCGATATCAGCGATGTATGTTTGCTGGACAGTCTCCCCTTGTGGAATCTTCCAACCGTACCAAACCAACGGCACATGACGGTCGCTTTGCCACATTGTCCCGTGTGTTGTTCCTTTTTTATAACCACTGTACCACGCAGGCTCAAACAAAAGCATAATATCTCCACTACGTTTCGGATTATATATATTTTCAATAAGTGGTTTATAAAAAGGCGGAATCGTTGCCGAGCTAATATCGTGCAAGTTTACTACTTGATAAACCGACGAACCCAAAATCAACATTTTATCTTTTACTAACTCATACACTTGATTCATGCTTACATTTTTCTTAGCCATTAGTTCATGGTCAAGATAAAGTTGATAATTATCCTGTGCCTTTATCCATTTTCCTTCGCCAAACTTTGCGGCTATTTCTCCGTTTAGATAACTTACTTCTTTACCTAATTCAATAGTTCCCGACGGAATTTTATGTTTTTTCAAAAATCCTGCAATATCAGTTACACCGTGGTCGGCCGTCAAGAAAACCAAGTAATTACCTTTGCCCAAAGTTGCATCGAGTTTGCTCAAAACCTCAGCAATGTCACGGTCGAGACGCAAGTAAATATCTTCGATTTCGATTGAATGTGTACCTGTTGCGTGGCCTACATAATCAGGAGTCGAGAAGCTCACACACAAGAAATCTGTCTCTTTTCCTTGTCCCATTTTCTCGTTTTTGAGAGCAGCCAAAGTGATTTCTTTAGTGATTGTATTGCCATAGGGAGAAGCAGGAATAGCTCCATAATTAGCAACCGTATGAGGAAAAACTGGTAGTTTTTCACCCGACATCACATTTTCATATTCTTGGTTATCAGCTTCACTTTCGGTATATTGTTCAATCGGCAAAAGCGTTTCCCATTTCTGAGCCATCAGTTTATCGGGCATCTTCAAGGCATTAAAATCTTTTACCCACTGTGGCAAATCATTCATATAATAAGTACTCGTAATCCAGTTACCCGATTTGGCATCAAACCAATAAGCAGCATCGGCCGAATGACCCGCTGGCAAAATACCACCACGGTCTTTTACGGCAATACCAATTACTTTTGAACGAAACTCACTCGCAATTTTCAACTGGTCGGTAATCGTGGTTGTGTGCATATTCACAGGTGAGCGTTTACCCTCAACCGCTGCTGCATCAGTACCAACAGCACGCACTGTTGTATCTTCAGCCACATAAACGCTTCTATTGGCCAATGGGTCGTACCATTCGTTGCCAATGATTCCATTAACGGCAGGCACCGAACCCGTATAAACAGCCGCGTGGCCTGGGCCAGTAATTGTACTTGCGTAGTGATAATGATTATTTTTACAGTTAAAGCCTTCGTTCATGAGTCGCTTAAAGCCACCTTCGGTATATTTATCGTAGTAGCGATAAAGGTAATCGTATCGCATTTGGTCAACCATTATACCCAACACTAATTTGGGTTTCGAGAGTTTTGTAGGAGCTGTGGTCTTTTTCTGAGCCGAAATCGACAAACTTATTAGTAAAAAAAGAAGGGTCAGGTTTTTCATTTTAGTCTGTTAAAATTGAATTAATGATGCGTTTTTGTCGTAGTAAATAATTGCCAAAAATAGTTATCTTCTTTCATAAACTACATTCTATATCTTTAAATATTTGTAAAAATAAATCCTCAATACAAAAACAAAGCACTTACCTCGCATTTTTGAATTACCACCTTTCCTTTGTACCTTTGTAGAGTTATGCAAGATTTTTTTACAGAGTCAAATCAAAAGTTAGCGTTATTTAACGATTTTTTGAGTACACCCAAACAAATCGTTATTACTACTCACCAAAATCCTGATGCCGATGCTCTCGGTTCATCTTTAGGATTATCCGCATATTTAAAGAAAAAAGGTCACTTCCCTATAATTATTACCCCAACTGACTATCCAGATTTTTTAAGATGGATGTCGGGCGAAAGCGAAGTAATCAACTTTGAAAGTGACCGACAAGATTTGGCAAAAAAACTCATTGCAAACGCTGATATGATTTTCTGTCTTGATTTCTCGGCATTGAATCGTATCAAGGGCATGGAAGAGTTTGTCAAACAATCGGCGGCAAAAAAGGTACTGATTGACCACCACCAACAGCCCGAAAACTTTGCTGATTTTGTTTTTTGGAACGAACGTGCAGCTGCAACTTGTGAGTTGATTTACGAATTAATCGAAAAACTCGGCGATAAACACTTGATTGATGTTCCAGCTGCCGAGTGCCTTTATGCGGGTTTAGTAACTGATACGGGGTCGTTCAGATTTGACAGCACAAGCGAAGAAGTACACCGAATTGCGGGAGAATTGATTTCGATTGGAATCCATCCGAACACCATTCACCGTAAAATTTTTGATAGCAATACATTCGACCGAATGAAGTTTTTGGGTTTTGTTTTAGGCGAAAAACTCACCTATCTTCCCGAATACAACGTGGCTTACATGGCCATATCAAAGGAAGAATTGGGCCGATTTAGTTCAAAGAATGGCGATACCGAAGGAGTCGTCAACTACGGACTTTCGATTAAAGGTGTTGTAATGGCGGCTATTTTCACCGAAAAAGATGACATGATTCGGATTTCGCTTCGCTCGGTAGATAATTTTTCGGTAAGTGAATTTTCGAGAACTCATTTCAATGGCGGTGGACACAAAAATGCCGCAGGTGGGCGTTCGCACGAATCTTTAGAAAAAACCGTTGAAAAATTCTTGTCTTTATTGCCACAATACAAAGACGAATTAACTAATAGTTAAAACATTTATAATCAACATTTTATTCATAAGTAAAATCTAATTAATACATAAATTTCAATGACAAATTTTTTAAAAACAACATTGAGCGTTGCAGCGGCAACAAGCTTACTTTTCTCTTGTAATCAGTTTAAGGTTACGCAAGACCCTGATGGCTCAAAATACCAAATCCATGAAGAAGGAAAAGGCAAAAAAATCAAGACTGGCGATATTTTAACATTTGATTTAGTTATCAAAGCAGCAAATGACTCGACTTTTGAAGATACTTACAAACGCAACCAACCAATCACGATGGTAGCTCAACAAGGTACTTACAAAGGTTCATTTGAAAACGCTTTGATGCACCTAACCGAAGGTGATAGTGCCACTGTTTTAATCAATGCAGACTCTCTTTTTGCACGTATGAGCCAGCCTTTACCAGCAGGTATCACTAAAGGTTCTGACTTGAGATTTATCGTAAAAATCAAATCAACTCAAACTCGTGAAGACTTCCAAAAAGCACAAGACGCTAAGAAAAACAACGAAGCGAAAGTGATGGATGAATATGCAAAGAAAAACTTCCCAAATGCAACAAAAACACAATATGGTATGTATCGTGTCGTTGTAAAAGAAGGTACTGGAGATTTAATCAAAGCTGGTCAAACAGTTACGGTTGATTACACAGGAAAATTAATGGATGGAAAAGTATTTGATAGCTCAGTTGGCAAACCAGGTCCAAAATTCCAAGTAACAGTTGGTCAAGGTGCAGTAATTCCAGGTTGGGAGCAAGCACTTGCAATGATGAAAAAAGGCGAAAAAGCTATTTTCTTCATTCCATCAAGTTTAGCTTATGGCGAACAAGGTGGTGGCCCGATTCCGCCTTTCAGTTCATTAATTTTTGAAATGGAAGTTTTAGACGTAAAATAATCCCTCTGCGAGCTGGCCGATGGCTGGCTCGTACCAAATTCAAATATATCAATAAGTCAGATGAAGAAAATTGCATTTCTATTAGTTTTAGTAAGTTTAGTTGTTGGAAGTTCGTGTAGTAAATTTTTAGAAAATGACATTGAAGCCACTAATAAAAAGAATGCACAGGAGATAGCCGACTACATCAGTCAGAAAAACCTCCAAATGCTTAGCACCACCTCTGGAATGAAATATTCCATTGACCGTGTTTCTTTAGGAAGAGGTGCAGTAATTGGCGACGAAGTTACGTTTCATTATACTTTATCATTACTTAATGGTATCAAAGTAGATAGTACTTCAAGAATCAATAATGCTCCTGCTAAAATCACTTTGGGTGCTTCTAATATTATCGCTGGCTTCTTAGAGGCTCTTTCTTTGCTTAAAGAAGGCGAAAAAGGAACATTCCTTATGCCATCAATCTTAGGATTTGGCTCACAATCAAGTGCAAGCATTCCTGCAAACTCTAACCTAAGATTAGACTTAGAAATCGTAAAACTTCGCTCAGAAGACCAAATTATTGATGAATATGTGGCAGCTACCAAGCTGACACTTACCGAAAAAACTACAACTGGATTACGTTTCTTGCGTACGCTTGAAGCTCCAGGTGGCACTCAACTAAAAGCTGGGCTTTTGGCAACTGTTAAATACACTGGTTATTTAGCCGCAACAGGTAAACAGTTTGATACTGGCCAAATAAATGTAGCGTTAGGTGACGGTGCAGTAGTAAAAGGCTTTGAAGAAGGGCTTTTAAAAATGAAAGTGGGTGAAAAAGCTACGCTTGTATTTCCTTCAAGTCTCGGCTATGGCACATCGGGTAGCAGTACAACCATCCCGCCGTATGCACCACTTATCTTTAATGTTGAAATTGTAAGTGCGAAATAATACCTCGTCGAAATACATTCATTATAGCCAAAACCTCTGAACTTTTCGGAGGTTTTGGCGTTTTAATGGTAATCCTTTTTATTTTTTCTTATTACGATGCCTAAATTACCTAAAGAACTCGAAAAGGCAGTTCTGAGTCTGCCCGCAAAAGAGAAGGATAAGTTATTGATAAGACTTATCGGAAAAAATGAATTATTATCACAACAGCTTTATTTCCAGTTGCTCGAAGATGAATCTGACCTTCCGCACAAGCGAACTGAAATTAAGAATCAAATTCTTAAAGTATCAAAAATGTACCATGATACTGCTGGTTGGATGATGATGGACATGCGAGATTTGAACGGACGTATAACGCAGCACGTAAAAATAACCAAAGATAAATATGGAGAAGTTGAGCTGACGCTCTATTTACTCAATACCTTCTTTGATAATCAATTGCCAAATTTAGAGCATTATAGTGGTAAAACAGATACAATTTCCCTCTATATTGCGAAGCGAACAGAGTTTTTGATGAAGAAGTTACCGAAGCTGCACGAAGATTATTACGTAGAGTTTGAGCGTGATGTAAACAAATTACTCGAACGAGTACATAAATATTGTCCTGCTTACTACGCTCGACAAATGCAATTACCTACAAGCTGGAATTATTAAAAAAAGCTGCCTTTTTAGGGGCAGCTACTACTCAGTAAAAGGTTCAGACTCAAGATTTAAAGTCAGTTAATGCACTGCTCGTCTCATAACGAAGCAGTTGTCGAACTCTTGGGAGCTACAAAACGCTTCCCTTTTTGGTTCTTATTTTTTTCTAATTCATTTCTCAGATAATCGGCAGGAAAAAATCCTCGGTAACGGCCTACATATTTTGTTTTTGGGTCGAGTAAAACCAATGTAGGATACACATCAACCGCAAAACGGTCAGCGATAGACATTCCATCGAAAGAATCAATATCTACTTTATAAATCATATAATTGGCATTCAGATACGTAACTAAATTTGGGTTAGTAAACGTCTCATTTTCAAGTTTTTTGCATGGCCCACACCAACTTGCCCAAAAATCAAGCATAATCGGCTTCTTTAATTTTTTTGCTTCCCTCAGAAAATCGTCATAGCTTCCTTTATAAAAGTTGACTTGGCTCTGCGAAATTTCGGCCACATTGGTATAAGATGCGAACATTACAAACGTAACCCCCAGTAGGAGCATTAGTTTAATTCTCATAGCGTAATATATTGAAGTTATAAAATAGACATGAGCCTTAGTTTCCTGAAAACTTAGCGAAAGGCCACATTTCTTGATTAATCAAATATTAAGCCATTTTTAATCCTACTCTGATAATATTTGGATTCCAACAAAAAACGGCTGATTTCGAGTAGAAACCAGCCGTTCTTTTTATTTAAAATTTAGTACTTTATCAATATTCAACACCCAACGACTTCAAAGTCTCAAGGTTCAAGTTACCTGATGGTAAGTTGTTATCTTTTTGATATTTGATAATGGCCGCATTAGTGCGTGGCCCAAGTACGTTATCATCTGGGCCTGGGTCGTAGCCTTTTGCTCTAAGAGCTTTTTGAATGGCACGAACAGTAGCCGAAGTAATTTTGTTTCCGCAAAGAATCTCAACCCAGTCAGCGTAAGTACCGCTACTTGTCATTGAAGTTGTAGTATAAGTTGCATACTCAGCCGGAATCTCTCTTTCTGAAGTAGCCGCAGGAGTTTTTACAACCGTTTTAGTTACAGTACGGTATTCAGCAGGAATTTCTTTCTCAACAGTTGCTGCTGCATTTGCCACAATCTGCTTAGTAATTGTACGATATTCACCTGGAACATCAATTTCACGAGTTTTTGGTTGACCATCTACTAAGTGTTTCGTAATCGTACGATACTCAGCAGGAACATCAATTTCACGTACTTGCGGGCCACAACCACCGTTTCCAGCTACAATACCATTACCAGTTCCCGAACCTGAGCCATCAGCACAAGTATATTTAGTACGAGTTGCAAAAACCGCTGGAACTTCAATTTCACGAGTAGTGGCAGGAGCAACCAAAACTTGTTTTGCACGAGTTGCATAAACCGCTGGAACTTCGATTTCTTTTACTTGAGCCGCTTGTGCTACAATTTGTTTTGAGATTGTCTCAAACTGAGCCAATACTGGTACTTCTTTGGTTTGAGGGCCACGTGCTACTACTTGTTTCGTAATAGTTTCGTATTGTGCTGGCACTTCGATTTCTTTGTATTGAGCAGGTGCTGCTACTACCGTTTTAGTAATAGTTGCATATTGAGCAGAAGAAGTTCCACCAACAAAAGCTTGAGCCGCTGTAAGACTTGCACCAGTTGGCTCGTAGCCATCAAGTACTTGTTTTGTGATTGTAGCATATTGTGCTTCTGTTGCAATTTCACGAACCGATGCTGGCTGTGCAATCACTTGTTTTGTGATCGTTGCAGTCTGAGCAGGAGTAACTATTTCTTTTACACCAGCAGGTGTTTTTAAAACTTGTTTCGTAACAGTTTTATATTCAGCAGGAATCTCAACCAAACATAGTTGCAAACAATCGTCAGGATTTGCACTCAAACACGATGGGTCAAGTTTACGTTTTTCATATTTTGTATATGCTTCACGAATTTTCACTTTTTCGGTTACTGATTCATAAACTGGTGGAGTTACAACCAAAGTTTTTACTGGCTCTTTTACTACGATAGTTTCTGTTACTGTTTTGTACGTAGCAGGCACAATTTCATAACGTTTTGCAGCTTCTTTAGCAAGATATTGCTCAGTTACTGTTTTATATTTTGGGCGTTGACCACCCGCAACCGCAGGAGCAGCTTCACGAACTAATACTTGCTCGGTTACTGTCTTAAATTGAGCAGGTACTACTTCATAACGCTTGTACGCTGGACGAACCTCAACTCTCTCGGTTACAGCTTTGAATTCTACGTTATTATCAACTACTAAGTTATTATATGCAGGTTTAATCATAAACTGCTCAGTAACCGTTTTATAAACCGCCGGAATCACTTCGTATCTTCTAGAAGCCTCTTTCACGATTACTTGCTCGGTTTCGGTTTTGAATTGAGCAGGAATCACTTCCAGTTTTTTATAACCTTCACGAACCATGATTTGCTCAGTTGATGGCTTGAAACAAGGAGCATTTACATCAGCACCTTTGCCTGCACCAGCACCTGTACCCGAAGCTTGGTTACAACCAACTATTTCATAACGCTTATATGCTGGGCGTGTTTCAATCTGCTCAGTTACGGCTTTATACGAACCCGAACCCGCAATCACTTCGGTTCTTTTACCTGGCTCTTTTATTAATACTTGTTCGGTAACAGATTTATAAGCTGAAGCCGAGGCTTGAATCACTTTGCTGCCTTCTTTTACAAGAACTTGTTCGGTAGTAGTGGTTAATTCTGGAGCAGATGCAGTAAGAATCTTACCTGCCTCTTTTGAAACATACTGTTCGGTACGGGTAGTAAATTGAGCAGGTTTTAAACATTTGGCATAGCATTTTCCTGGAACGGCGTTGGGTGGGAGGTCGCTCTGTGCTATTGCAAGCCCATAGCTAAACACCACTGCCGACAGTGTCAAAAAGGAATTCTTCATCATTTTATTAATTGTTTTGGGGTTTTAAGTAAAACTACTCTTATATATAAATTCACCTCTTTAGGTACGCTCATAAATAATATTTGGTTGTATCTTGCACCACAGTGGCTACCAATACGAAGTGTTTGAACACAGTAAAGCCATTCATCTGTTCAGACTCGGCATAACTATTCAAGTAACACAAACGGATTGGTTTTCTACAAGATTTTTATAAAAGCTTCATAATCAACACTAAAAATATTAAATAATACTTTTGTGAAAATTGTATGTTTTTTAGTCCCTTGTGAAAGGAGGCTCTTCATGGACTACAATTATTATAAGAAAGACAGGGTATCTCTAAACGAGATGGCAATAATAAAGATAATATTCTATAAATTAAAAGAAACTCAACACTTTTTTTTCGCTCTTTCAATATTTTGCTCTAATTTAGTTGCTGTTGATTAATTATATTTTTCAGAATGAAAATTTCTATCATTGGCTCTGGAAATGTTGGCTGGCATTTGGGCATTGCGTTCGAGAATCATCATCATCCTATTTGTGAGGTGTTTAGCCGCAATATAGCAAAAGCCGAAAAACTGAGCGAAATGCTCTATAAAGCAGAAGCTAAAACCGACCTCGATTTTTCGGAAAGTGAAGCTGAGCTATTTATTCTTTCGGTGGCGGATGATGCGATGGAAGACGTCTGCTCAAAACTGATTTTACCCGAAAACGCTATTTTGGCTCATACATCGGGTAGTAAATCGCTGGAAGATTTGCAAAAACTTATGCTTATTTACCACGATTTACCCGTAAAATGTGCAGTATTTTATCCACTCATGACATTTTCAGCTAATAAAGCTCTTGATTTAAGAAACGTTCCGTTTTGTATTGAAGCAATCGATGACGAAACCGAACAGATTTTGGTAGATATTGCCCAAGAAATGAGCAATACCGTTTATTTGCTCAGTTCGGAAGAGCGGAAAGTGCTGCACGTAGCAGCGGTTTTTGCCTGCAATTTCACGAACCATTTATTAGCCTTATCGAAGAGCATCACCGATAACGAAAATCTTGAATTTGATTTATTAAAACCGATTATTTCAGAAACTTTCAAGAAAGCATTAAAGGCTGAAGACCCCGCCGATGTACAAACTGGCCCAGCCATTCGGAATGATAAAACCATCATTAATCGCCACCTTGATTATCTGAAAGATGATACCCGATTATTGGAGATTTATGAGGTTTTGACGGAGAGTATTCAGAATAAACCTTAATGTTTCAACCAAAAACAGACTTCCCTCGAAGTGCTTGCATAAGCGTAAAAACTGCCAAGAGAAAATATAAAATACCAACAATAATAGTTAGTTGAGTATTTCGCAGTAAATAATATGATAAAACTGGCAAAACTTGTAAGGCGTGCATTCCAATAAAATGTGCGATTCGTGGGTCGCCAAATTTTTTACTCCAATTTAAAATCGGAATACCTGCTTCGCCATCGGGTCCACCAATAGTATGTGACATTCTACTCCCCATCACAAAGCCTTCAAAAGCAAAAACCACAAAAATGAATATGCCAAGCCGAATACTCCATACATAATATGGTGGTAAATCGGGGAAATTATTTATCAAAAATAGTATTCCAATATAAGCAGCCGCAAGGGTGGCGATGGTGGCAGCCAAAGCCATCATCGAATACATAAATGCGTAAAAACTTGTACTAACATTGAAATGAGATAAGCTTCCCCTACTTGCCTGCCAAGTGATATAAATGATTTCAAAACCCAGTGTTATGATAATAATCCAATTGAAAACAGTGGCATTAAAATCTATTAGATAACCAATGAACCAAGCCATTGTCCAAACAAAAAGGACAGTTGAGGCAGCAAATTTGAATGATTTATACCACGCATTTACATTATATACTTGTGTGGTTGTAAACCGAGTCAAAATCAAGAAAATGATTGCTAAAATAAAGCAAAGTAGGCCAAAATAAAACAATGACTCATTACGATATTTGAGCGTTTCAAGAAAATACATCATGGTTATTAACTACTTAATTTGACTTGCCAAACCTTTTTTAATCTTCATCATCAAGCTATCGGGCATAAAACGAGGTAAATTGGAAATAAACCAATTATTAAAACTGACAATTTTTTTACCTTTTCCGTGCAATAGTAGTTCCACTCCAGTTTTAGCTACTGCATCAGCAGACATTGGCTTATTCGATTGATAGGCATTGGTTTTTAGCATAGCATCAGAGTTGAATGGTGTATCAACTGGCCCAGGGCAAAGGGTCGTAATCGTAACGCCAGTTCCTTCTAATTCGGCAGCTATGGTTTCTGAGAATGCTAAAACAAAAGCCTTAGTTGCTGAATAAACCGAATAATAGGGAAAAGGCAAAAATGCCAATAAGGATGCGACATTCATGATTTTGCCCGATTTACGAGCAACCATATCCTGTGCAAATAGCTTAGTTAGAGCTACTAATGACGAGACATTCAGTTCAATCATATCAAGCTCTGATTCGAGAGTAGTTTCGATAAACTCGCCATATAACCCTACTCCTGCATTATTGACAAGCATATCAACAATAATATTCTGACTTTTGATTTCATTATAAAGCGAAAACGCATTGGCTTTATCAGATAAATCTTTAGCAAAAATTTGAACCTCGATGCCTTCTTTAGTTATTAACTCTTGCTGTAAGGCTTGTAGCTTATCGAGGCTCCGAGCTACCAGAATAAGATTGAATTTTTGGGCGGCTAATTGTTTAGCCATTTCAAGTCCAATGCCAGTAGAGGCACCCGTTAGTAAAATTATTTGATTGTTTTTCATAATTATTACACAATTGAACAATGTTCAATTGTGAACAAAAAAATTATAGTTTATCCATAACCTTCATAAATTCTTCGTAGGCCGCAGTAACAATAGTTTCAGGATTTTGAATATTTACTCCGACTGAGCGATTACTAATTTCTAAACTACACATACCATGTACCATACTCCAAACCATAAAAGCTGTTGGCTCTAACTCATGCCCCTTAAAGTACCCTGCTGCCAAACATTCATTTACTGTTGAACGCAAGACATCGAAAGTGGCTTTACCTTCATTCCATTCATGCAGTTTTTCATCATTCAAAAACTCCATTGGGGCCTTTAAATTGAACATTAGGTCATACATATCACGATTTTTTAAGGCAAAATTGATATAAACTTTACCCATCGCTCGTAACCTTTCCATTGGATTACTGACGTTTAATAGCACCTTAAATTCACTACTTAATTGTATGAAACCTTGTGTATGTAAGGCATGAAAAATAGCATTTTTATCTTTAAAATAAACATAGACCGTCCCGATGCTACAACCAATTGCATCAGCAATATTCCGAATAGTTGTTTGCTCAATTCCCTTTTCTACAAAGAGTTTTTTTGCACTGTTCAAAATCAATACTTTTAAATCTTCTTTTAATCTCTTACTCACAATTGCTATAATTACTTTTGATGACACAAATAAAATGAACGTTGTTCATTTTTCAAAATATTTATTTGTGAAATTTATAAATTCTTATAACAAAAAAATCCTGTCAGGTTTTATAAACCTAACAGGATTTTCGATAAAAATATGATTTCAGAATTAAATCAAACCTTCATTACGGTTGATACAATCTAAATCTTCGAAAGCTACTTTCAAACGAGCAATCATATTTTCTTCGCCTTTGCGTAACCATACACGTGGGTCATAATATTTTTTGTTCGGAGAATCTTCGCCTTCTGGATTTCCTAATTGTGCTTGAAGATATGCTTCTTTATCTTTATAATATTTCAAGATACCTTCCCATGTTGACCATTGTACGTCAGTATCAATATTCATTTTCACTGCACCGTATTTGATGGCTTCTCTGATTTCTTCACGTGTGCTACCAGAACCACCGTGGAATACGAAGTTTACTGGTAAATTACCCGTTCCGAATTTCTCTTGGATGAAATCTTGTGAGTTTTTCAAGATGATTGGCGATAATTTCACGTTACCTGGTTTATAAACACCGTGTACGTTTCCGAATGCCGCAGCGATTGTGAAGTTTGGAGAAATTTTACCCAATTCTTCGTAAGCATAAGCTACTTCCGAAGGTTGTGTATAAAGTTTCGAGCTATCAACGTCTGAATTGTCAACGCCGTCTTCTTCACCACCCGTTACACCTAATTCGATTTCGAGCGTCATGCCCATTTTGGCCATTCTCTCCAAATATTTTGCACAGATTTCGATATTTTCTTCCAAAGGCTCTTCTGATAAATCAATCATGTGAGAGCTAAACAATGGTTTGCCGTGTTGAGCAAAGAATTTTTCACCTGCATCTAACAAACCGTCTATCCAAGGTAATAATTTTTTTGCACAGTGGTCAGTATGTAATACAACTGGAATACCATACATTTCAGCGATTTGATGCACGTGCATCGCACCCGAAATTGCTCCAGCAATGGCTGCTTCTTGATTTTTGTTTGGTAAACTTTTACCAGCGTAGAAAGAAGCTCCACCATTTGAAAATTGAATAATAACTGGCGAATTTACAGCTTTAGCTGCTTCCATTACACCATTTACAGAGTTAGTTCCAACAACATTTACCGCAGGAAGGGCGTAATCATTTTCGTTGGCGTGACGTAACAAAGCATTCAAAGCTTCACCTGTAACAACGCCTGGCTTAATCAAAGATTGACTCATGAGTACCGTTTTTGAATTTTAAAAAGAAATAATGTTATTATAATGATAGATGAAGCCTAATTGATGAATTTTGATGCAAATTAAAGATTTTTCGATAAAATATTGCTGTTTTGATATTAAAATTTGAGAGAATGAGGAAGGCTTCGTTCGGAACGAAGTCTTCCTTTTAAACCTTGATAATTATTTCCCATCATACAAAGCCTGAATATTGGCTGGTATTTCGGGGTCTTTTAGTGTGTTTTTCTTTTTATCAGTCATTCGCCAACGATGCAACCACGAAAAACCATTGGCCGTGATGACTCGCTCCGAACGACTATAAATTTCATCTTGCAGTGCTTCGTTTAATGAAATAAATGTGTAGCCTCGCTTTCGCATCAAATCAATGAGTTCGTTGAAGTAATCGGCATTGAGAGCATTGGCATGGCACAAAAAAATATGTTTAATTGGTCGGCCAGCTACTTCTTGCGTGAGTTTTTCGTAATAATCAAAATAGGCTTCGGTGTGTTTGAGATATTTTTCGGCCACTTCTTTCATCAAAGTTTTATTGTTGGCTTTTACAGCATCCATATACACTTTGTTGAAAACCCAATCGTCGGCATCAATCGTAACTGGTGCATTTTGATAGCCTTTTTCAGCCAAAAATGCTTGAAAACCGTATTTTTTCAGGCTATCAGAACCTGTATGCAACAATGGGAATCTGAAGTATTTCTCAGTCTGACCATATTTCTGTTTCAGTTTTTCGGTCAGAATTTCACCTTTTAGCGTTTCAGCCTTAAAATCTTCGAGCGATAATTTACTGAATGACGGATGTGAAAAAGTATGATTGCCCAATTGCTGGCCATTCGCCAGCCAAGCATCCAATAAAGCAACTCTCTCGTCGATTTGCCCCAACTTATAGACCGAGTTTTCGTTGACAAAACCTACGGTTGTGAGTTTTTTTTGCTTAATCTTACTTAGCAGTTTTGTAGTTGATTCTTGGGCGTGTCTGAGCGAAAGTTCTTGCACAAATGGCAAATCATCAATCGTGATAGCGATTTGTTTTTGGGCATTTGAGATAAAACCGATGAATAGCAGAACTATAAAAAGACTTCTCATGGTGATTTAGAGCGAATGATATGGAAATAGTTTATGAGAATTAAGCGTTGAAAAGTCAAATAGTGTGCCTTTAGGTACTAAATATTGACAATCGGTGGCGGCCGTAGAAAGCAAATTTCACCTTTATGTTGTGTGCCTACGGCACACTGATTAATAGGAAATTTTTATTTTCTACCAATATTAAATCCCTACGGGATATTTTATTCAACTCTTGATTCGCATAGTTTATAACATTTTACATCTTCGAGGTTCTATGTGGAGAGTTTTTTTGAAGTAAACAAAGAAGACTTCGCTGAAAAGAACACTCAGTCCGAAGTCTTCCTTGTAAATCATTTTAAAACCAAATTAAAGCCAAACTTACTTCACTACTGCTTTCATCATCAAATCGGCTACAAACTGATTGCCGATTTCATTCAAGTGTACACGGTCAGTTGTTAAGATACCCGATTCTTTGTTAGTAGGGTTATTTTTGAGATTATAACCTATAAATTCTTTGCGTAAATCAATCAATGGGCAATCAAATTTGGCCGAAATCGTGCGAATAATATTAGAGTAATGATTCAAATCTCCATCTTGTTGATTGCTATTATCCGTGCGTTCGCCAATGGCGGCTGGTGTGCAGCAGATTACTTTGATGCCTTGCGACTGCATTTTTTTGATAAGAGCCGTGTAGAAATTACCAAATTTATCGGCATCGGTGCCTGTTCCGTAGCTGGCTTTGTGCCAAACATCATTTACACCCACATAAATCACGACTACATCTGGCTTCTGTGAAAGCACATCGTCTTCCATTCTTAGGTACAAATCATACACTTTGTTTCCGCCGATACCCGCTCCAATGAGCTGATATTTATCTTTAATGCCTTGTTTTTCGAGCATTTCTTTCATTTTGGTGATGTATCCACCTGGATTTACGCCAGCTTGAGTAATTGAATCACCAAAGAAAATTACCTTAGTGGGTTTGTCTTGTTTAAGAGAAAACATTGAGAGTGAGAGTAAAACTAACAATAGAGTTTTGAAAGAGGTTTTCATTGAGTTTTATTAAAATGGAATGGTTGAATAATTTGAATTTACGAATTAATCGAATGACGAGTGACGAGTAATCAAGCACTTAAATGCTGAATAAACTTATTCCCAGATTATGATTAACTATTTGTAAACGAAAGTAAAAAGATATTGGCAGAAAACAAAAAACAGCGTTTCGGAAAGTTCCAAAACGCTGTCTAAATCCCCTAAACTAAATACTAACTAATCTTTTCAAAACCACGGTCGGATAGACAACTGACGACAGAAAAACTGTTTCCTGTGGACTTTGGACTATTGACCGTTGACTCTTTTATTACTTCACCTCAACTGAGCGATATTCTGCTGGTGTTGGTGCGTGTGTTTCTAAATTTACTTCTTTTGAAATTACCTCTTTACCATTCGAGATTTCAAAACGATATTTACCATCTGATAAACCTGTCAAATCAAATTTCTTTGAGAATTTGCCAGCATTCTTGGCCACTACTTCCGAATAAATTACTTCGTTGCGGTCGTTTTTCAAAGTAATATCCAATGCTTTTCCTTGTTGTTTTTCGATTAGAACATTAACTTTCATCGAGTTAATGACACGATACATACCTACATCAAATGTGCGTTTACTGGCTGTTTTGCTTTCATCTTTTTTGCCGATTGGCTCAGATGCTAATACTGTCGAGAATGTGAATACACCTGCTATAAGAGCGATTGCGAAATTTCTTACTGTCGTTTTCATAATTTTGTGATTTTAAAATGTTTGTAATTGTTATAGCTTTTTCGATTATAAGATGCTGTGATTGTTAGCTGCGTTGCACTGTTTTGCCTAATCGGTCGATATAAATGATGAACGGTATTAGTAACTTAAAGTACCTTTTCCTTTCAAGATTTCTTTGGTAATAACATACTCACCGTTGGTGATTTCGATGAAGTATTTACCAGTTTCGATTGTCGAGAAATCATATCTGAAATTATATCCAGTAGCTTTTTTGCTGATTCTTTCTTCGCTCAATACATTGCCTTTTTCATTCATTAATTTTACGGTAGCGATTTTACCTGCATCTTTTGTCAATGACAAATTCAACAGCAATGAGTTCACGTTTCCTACTTCATACATTCCTACGTTAAGGTTTGTCATTTTGTAGTTAAGAATCGAGTTTGAAGTCGTAGCGGTTTCAATTTTCTCTGCCTTTTTATCTTCTTTTTTGTCTTCGGCGTTTGCGTTGAAGAATACTGTTGTTGCTAATAAAGCGATGGCCAATGTTGATTTTAAAGTTTTCATAATTTTGTGAGCGGCGAACCGCAATTTTAAATGTTTTATTTTATAGCTCTGCGGATTGCCGCACCATATCAATTATAAGATGTTGTGATTGTTGTTTACGTTTCGAGTTTTAGCACAATCGGTCAAAACTCTTGATGATCGGTATTAGTAGCTCAAAGTACCTTTTCCTTTCAAAATTTCTTTAGTAATAATGTGGTCACCGTTGGTTACTTCAATGAAATATTTACCAGTAGCAGACTCTGAGAAATCGAATCGGAAGTTATAAGCTGTTTCTTTTTTGCTCACTGTTGTTTCGCTCAATACTGTTCCGTTTTCGTTCATTAATTTTACGTTAGCTGTTTTTCCTGCATCCTTCGTCAAAGTAAGATTCAATTTCATTGAGTTCACGTTTCCTACTTCATACATTCCTACTTTGAGGTTACTCATTTTGTAGGTAGCTAATGAGTTTGAAGTTGAGGCTTCGTTTTTCTCCAATTTTTTATCTTCGGCATTTGCATTGAAGAATACTGTTGTTGCTAATAAAGCGATGGCCAATGTTGATTTTAAAGTTTTCATAATTTTATGTATTTAATGTTTTGTTTTTTAATTGTTGTTTTTGTTTTGTTGATTCAAAATTAGTGTCTCGATTTAAGCTCCGGAAACATAAGTGATGAAGTAAGTAATCTTTGTGATGAAATTCTTCTTCTATGTGATTCGGCTTTTTATAAAATCTTTTTTGTTATAATTCTTAAATCGTGTACTGCCTTGTTTGATGATTCAAAGGTATGGGTAAAACTTGGTACTATGTAATACAAACTACTCAAATGGTTATTTTAAAAGGACGAGTGGCGATTAGACTTGATGGCTTTAAAACGCCCTTATAACAAAATTTTATTTTCTTTTAAATCCATTTCAATATTAATAACTAACAAAAACCAAATATTGTTTTGTTTTTAGGCCAAATATCCTACTGACTACATATTACTATTTGAAAAAGCCGTGCCAAGAAATTTACCACCATGCCAAGTATTACATAAATAACTCACTATCAGACACTTACATAAAACTATTAAAACTAAGAAGCTTTTAAGATGTCTAAAAATTGTCCATTTTCGTACAATTAAATGTCATTTTCGTACACTATTTGGTTTTGATTCACAAAACTTTATTACATTTGAGCGTCAAAATAATCAACCTTTAATACTGAGATGAAAAAAGTACAAATCATTGCTTCGGTTGCATTCGCCATGCTTCTTAGTGCAAAATCTTATGCACAATATTCTTCTACTCCACCTGCGGTTTCGCCGATGCCGATGAAACCCGAGATGACTGAAATCTGGGAACCAGAGGTTACTGTTGTAACTCCAGGTAAAACCAGTGCCGATGCACCTTCTGATGCCATTATATTATTTGATGGTAAAGATTTATCTCAATGGGTAAGTGCTAAAGATGGTTCACCTGCTCCATGGTTAGTAATTGATGGTCGAATGGAAGTGGTTCCAAAAACTGGTGATATTAAAACAAAATTGAAATTTGGTGATTGCCAACTACACATTGAGTTTTCGGCCCCTGATGAAGTTGCGGGTGTAAGCCAAGGTCGTGGTAATAGTGGGGTGTTCTTCCAAGACCGTTACGAATTGCAGATTTTGGATTCTTACCAAAACCGCACGTATCGTAACGGACAAGCAGGTAGTATATATAAGGATACTGCTCCGCTCGTAAATGCAATGCGTGGCCCATTAGAATGGAATACTTATGACGTAATTTATACCGCACCTCGCTTCAAACCTGATGGACGTTTAGATTATCCTGCTCGTATTACAGTTTTGCACAATGGAGTGTTGGT
The DNA here is from genome assembly GCF_014644295.1 of Emticicia aquatilis. Classification (GTDB taxonomy): domain Bacteria; phylum Bacteroidota; class Bacteroidia; order Cytophagales; family Spirosomataceae; genus Emticicia; species Emticicia aquatilis. Next base: position 183,235 of record NZ_BMKK01000011.1, on the reverse strand, counting down.
TCAGAACAATACTACGATTTTGGGACTCACAAACTACATTGGTTTACACATGTATCCAGAAGCTCACGGCGAAGACGTGATTCACTTACAAGACCACGGTAACAAAACTCAATTCAGAAATATTTGGATTAGAAGACTGTAATTAGTCAACAGTCGATAGACGACAGTAGAAACAGCTTCTTTCTTCTCTTGAAAGAAGCTGTTTTTGTTTATGAGTAGCTTAATTATTGATAGCCAATAGATTTAGGGCGTCACCATTCTTTACTTTTACATCACTCTTCAAAATCACTTTATCGCCTACTTTCAAGCCTTTGGCTGTCCATTTATCGTTGACGAGCGTAGCCGTGATTGCTTTGGCAATAGACTTTCCATCTTTCTCAGAAACTACGTAAACCGAACAAGTGCCTTTATTATCACGGATAAGCCCATTGGTAATCTGAAAGTTTTTATCGACTACTCCTACCCTTACTGGTTTTGGTGGTTTGGGTGTTGAGGGCGTTCTTGCACGAGTTGGTGGTGGCGGTGGTGGTGCAACTTCTGAAGCTGACGAACGAAAATTACGTGGTGCTGGCGGAGTTGGTGCCTCAACTCCTCTTGGTGTTGAAGGGCGAGCAGGTGGTGCAGGATATGTACTTCCATAACGATAATAATTACGACTACCATGCGTACTGAAATTTACGTTATCGCCGTTTACGGTGATTCTGAAATCTTTTTCTTGCAAATCTTTATGTCTGCTTCCCCAAGTTTTATTTACCCAATTCCAAACTTTTTCATAAACTGCCGCAGATTGTGGCTCTAAACCAATCAAAAGTTTTTCACCTTTTAGACGTACCTCAAAATCTTTTTTGTTTTTTATTAACCCATCTTTATAGAGCATTTCAGCAAACGACTCTAAGTCTTTTTTGAAACGAGCTTCTTCTTCTTTAGCCAGTTTTTCTAAAACCTTACCTTTTGCCTCCATAATTTTACCGAGGCTATCCATTGGTTTTGAGTAGCGTTCCATCAATCGGCCTAAACTATCCATTGGTGAACTGAGATTTTGCATACGCTTCTCAAACGGACGCATTTCGGCTTCAATGCCATTCATTTGCTGCTCAAACTCGTGCATTTGTTTTTCTAATACTCGCTCTTGTTTCTCCAAATCTTTGAGTTTTCGTTCGGCATCAGCTGGCATTTTTTCCGCATCCATGTATTTGTTATGGATTTTTTGCATAGCCAAACTTACCTCCTGTATCTGAATCGACAAATCTTGAATTTTGCGTTGTGGCACTTGGAATTTACGCTGAACCTGTTGCATAGCCTCGCTCTCTTTTTCCATTTGACGACTATACTTTTCTTCCATTTGGCGGCTCAGTACTTCCATTTCTTTACTGTATTTCTCCATTTCTTTGCTCAAAACCTCCATCTCGGCCTCAACTTCATCTAATTTGGAAGTATCAGCAGGCATTTCTACATTATCGGCAACACTAACTGGAGCAACATTATCAATCGCATCTGCTTTAGATACTGTTGATTTTTCATCTTTGGCTGTTGGTGAATCTTTCTTGATTTCTTTTTGTGCATAAGTGATGCCCAAAGCAACCACCAAAATCATTCCCATCACCGCAGCCCAATTACCATAACTCATTGGTTTTGAATCGTTTATTCCGATAATACGTTTGATTCTGTCCATGAAAGTTTGGCGTTTTGCACCGAAAGCCATTGCCAAACGTGGCTGTTGCTGATAACTTGCTACTTGCGTGAGAGCTTTGGCCAGTACCAAACTATCTCCACAGATTTCGACTGCAAAATCATCGCAACAGTTTTCTCGTTCATCACGCACTTTGCCCGAAATAAACCAAGTTGCAGGATGAAAGAAAAACAAGATTTCAACGAAATTTTGGAAGATATTAACCAAATAATCGTAGCGTTTGATGTGAGCCAATTCGTGGGCTAAAATAGCCTCTAACTGCTTGATTGTCAGACCCGAAGCCATACCTACGGGTAGCAAAACCACAGGTTTTAGCCAACCAATCGTCATCGGTACGGTCGCACGTGCCGATTCGAGTAATTTGATAGTAGCTGGCATTTGTGTTTTTTCGAGCAGGCTATTCATTAATGCCTGAATATCAGCACTTATTGGATTCACTTGTTGTACTTTTAGGCTTTGTACGTGCGTAAAACCAACCAACAAACGTAGCAATAAAAGTGTAGTTCCGACCAACCAAATCATGACAAAAACGTCAAGATTATTTTGCAAGAAAAACTCAATTTGTTGTAGAATACTGAGTTTTTTAGGAGTAAAAATCAGATTTGAGTTATTCAATAAGAAATTACTAAATGCCTGATTGCTCGGCAATGCAGCAGAAGGACTAACTGGTTGATAAACAGTAAAAAATGTAACAATAGCAGCCACAAACTGCAAAGTTAAAGCCCCGATTCCGAGCCTATAACGAGTGACGGATGGCTTGAAAATGTAATACAAAATACCGAAGGCCAACAAAATGGCAAATCCTTGCCAGATTGAGTGAATGAGTGTCCAGCCAAGAGCCGAACTTGTGTTGTAGTTGATAATGTCTGTTAGCTTTTTCATAATTACCCCTAACCCCTAAAGGGGGATTTACATTATACCTTACGAGGTAATAAGGTATAAAATTTCGATTTTATAAATTTAAATTCTTTTCTTTTTCGGCAATGAGCTTCTTGATTTCATCGAGTTCATCAAGACTAACGTCCTGATTGCCAAGTGCTTGCATAACCAATTTCATGGCCGAACCTCTGAAAGTAGCATCAACAAATTTTCCGAGTAAAAGTTGCTGAGTCTGCTCCTCACCTATTTCGGCTTGATAAAGATGATAACGCCCTTCTTCAGTGCGGCTCAAGATATGTTTTTCGTGCATGATTTGCATCAACTTGAGTGTAGTGGTGTAGCCAACTTCTTTAAACTTAGAAAGTTCGTCGTTTACTTGTCTGACCGTGGCCTTGCCCAATTGCCATAAAATCTGCAAAATCTCCAGTTCCGATTCGGTGGGCTTTATTGATGGTATGTTTTCCATAATTCTGTTTACGAATAATTTCGTAGCAAATATAATACGAAGTTTTTCGTAGTTCCAAATTTTATTACGAATATTTTCGTAGATAAATAAAAAAACTCATTTTGAGAGCTTCTGTATCTCAAAATGAGTCAAATAATAGCCGTATTTTCATACCTAAGGCATGAAAATAGGAACTTGACTTTAATGTTTTCTACCGATATGTAATCCCTACGGGATAAGATAGCAACTTTTATACACTTTGTAAGATACTGTCGCAACTCTTATTTACAGGCATTTGCAACAAAATCTTCTAAATCTTTTTTGGTAGCACCTGTATAATAAGTCGGGCAAGATTTGAAAAATGCACTCAAGGCATTGGAGTAGGCTTGACATTTGGCTTTATTGGTGGGGTCTGCACTAAAAGCAGTTGCGGCATCAGTTACTTTTTTGGCTTCGTCGTCGCATTTATTAGTTACAACGGCAGCGGCTTTTGAACAACTTCCTAATATTCCGAAAGAGGCGGAAAGTAATAAAGTAGCTAAGAGAATCCTTTTCATGGCGTTTTTGATTTTTAAAGGTTACTAAACATCACAAATGTATTGAATACCAAAAAGAGACTTTCATTAATATTATAAAATTTACTGGGCGGCGGGCGGTGGGTTTTCGTGCAAAAAACTATCTTTGGTTATTCATTCTATTCAGACACCTCATCATGCCTCAAAAACTCACCCAAATCATTGGCCGAAGCTCGTTTAGCTTAACTTTATTTGCTTCTGTCACGGCCTTTTTCACTTATATGTGTTTTTATCCGTTTAGACGTGCATACACGGCGGCTACTTATGAAGAATTATCGTTTTTGGGTGTAAGTTTCAAGATTCTTATCATTACGGCACAAGTGTTAGGTTTTGCGGTATCGAAAGGTTTGGGAATTAAGTATGTTTCCGAAATGCTTCCAGCCAATCGCTCACGTAACTTATTGATAATGATAGCTTTATCGTGGATTTGTTATCTATTTTTTGCCCTTACTCCTGCCCCATTCAATTTGGTGTTTATCTTCTTAGCAAGTTTACCACTGGGCATGGTTTATGGTACAATTTTGGGTTTTCTTGAAGGTCGAAAAACAACTGATTTGCTGGTGGCTGTTCTCACGGCTTCGTTTATCATGGGTTCGGGTTTTGCCAAAAGCATCGGAAAATGGGTCATGACTACACTCGAAGTAAGTCAGTTTTGGATGCCATTTGTGGCCTGTGCGATTATGATTGTGCCTTTTGGAATTTGCACATGGTTGATGGGGCAAATTCCGCCGCCGAGCGAAGCGGATAAGGAAAACCGTACCGAGCGAAAACCGATGCAAAAAGCTGACAGAAAGGCATTTATCAAAGAATTTGCGTTGAGTATGTTTATTTTTGTGGTGTCGTATGTGCTACTGACAACATTCCGAGAGTTTAGGGATAATTTCACGCCTGAGATTTGGAAACTACTCGGCTATGGCAATAATTCTGCGATTTTTACCCAAACCGAAACGCCGATTGCGATTACGGTTTTGCTGATGATGGCCGCTATGCGTTGGGTACAAAATAATTATAAAGCCTTTGTAATTATTCAACTTTTGATGTTGGCGGGAGGCATTCTGATTGGCGTCAGTACGCTGCTTTATCAGCAACAAATGCTTTCTCCTGTAGCATGGCTCACGAGTTTAGGACTGGGCGTTTACATGGCTTATTCGATGTGTAATAGTTTGTATTTTGAGCGAATGATTGCCGCCTTCAAGAAATCAGGAACGGTTGGTTTCTTGATTACATTTGCCGATTATTATGCTTATTTGGGCAGTATTTTGGTACTTTTCTACAAAAATTTCTTTCAGAAAAGCATTAACTACCTTGATTTTTTCATTATCCTATCTTATTGTATATCAATTATTTATGTAATTTTAGTTGGGCTTTCGATGTGGAATTTGAGTTTGAAACGAGCGAAGTCTGAATAATAATAAATGAACTGTCTCAAAAGTTTTCTTCACAAAAGAATATTTGGACAGCACTTGACCGAGCGTCGGCCGCCTCACCCTCTAAATCTCCCTCTCCTCGCAGGAGAGGGAGACTTTTAGCCCTTCTCCTGTGAGGAGAAGGGTTGGGATGAGGTGATTTGCAGAATATTATTTGGTTGATTTTACTTTTAAGACAGCCTCTACGGGCAGGGTTTAACCATTAAATTTAAAACCCATCTACTTATCTATTTCTATTTCAAAAATTTATAAGAAAAAGCAATGTTTTTTTCATTCAGTCCGAAAAGTTCTATTCTTCTAATATTCTTTTTTCACGGAATCGTTTTTTCCATTTTGTTATTCATCAAAGGTTTACAGACCGCCAATAAATCAAGTCTTTGGCTTGGTTTATTTACACTACTTTGCTCATTATACATTGCTCCTTTTATGTTTGGTTATGCTGGCTGGTATTCAAAAGAAATTTACCGAAATATTCTTTTTTATACCCCATTCCAACAATTATTTTTATTGGCTCCTGTATTGTACTTCTATTTTAAAACCCTACTCGACAAATCATTTAGCTTTTCTGCCAGAGATTATATCCATTTTTTACCAGCAACTCTTTATCTGATTTATTCAATCGTCGTCTTTCTCACCGACAAGGTTATTTTAAAAGAGTATTACTTTTATGCAGATGGAAAAGATAAAGATTTCTCAACTTGGTATCAGATAACTGGCCTATTCTCGCTCACTTATTATCTGATTCAGAGCCTCAAAACTTATAACGAGTATAAAACGATAACCTATAATGTTGTAAGTTTTGCAGACTCGGTTATGTTTAGGTGGGCTCAGCGATTTTTAATAGCATTTTTGCTATTGATTGCTATCAGAATTGTATTTTTTATTGCTAATCCTGAATGGGACGAGTTTGGTAAGAAATTTTGGTATTATGTGTGTTTTTCCTTGCTTTTCTATTATGTTTCAATTAGTGGATATACCAATTCAGTATTATCCACTACCTCATTTCGAGATTCAGCGAGAAATTTTGAGAATGATTCAAAACTAAATGTTGAAGATATTACAATTGATAAAAATACATTCAAGGTTGAAATTGCTGATTTAGACATTTGGAAAGAAAAAATAGAATCATTGATGCTGGTTGATAAAATGTATGAAAACCCCGAACTTGTAATTTCAGACCTAAGCAACCGACTCGGAACGCATTCTAAAAAAATCTCTCAGATAATTAATGAGGGATTTGAAATGAATTTTAATGATTTCGTTAATCATTATCGAACCAAAGCTCTGATAGCTAAGATTGAAGAAGGCGAACACAATATCCAGACTTTACTTGGTCTTGCTTTAGATTGTGGATTCAACTCAAAATCAACGTTTAACAGAGCATTTAAGCGGGCTACCAACTTAAGTCCAAAAGAATACATCGAAAAAAATTATCCAAAATAGGTGTCAAATCACGATTTAGGGCGAATCGGGATTTCTAAAAGCTCAAATTTGCCAAAAAATCAAAGAAATGAAATTATACGTACTGACACTTTTTTTTGCATCAACCACCATTTTGTTTGGTCAAAAGCCAGACAGCCTTACAGTTTCTCAAATAAAACGCCTTGAGGAAATTGCTACACAAGATGTACCCAAAAATGCTCCAGGAATTGCAACTGGCATTGTAAGCAATGGACAGATAATTTATGAAAAAGTTGCGGGCTTCGCCGACTTAAAAGACAGCACTTTAATCACGAAAGATTCACGGTTTAATATCGCTTCAAATGGCAAACAGTTTACAGCCTTAGCGATTCTTGTTTTGATTGACGAGAAAAAAATCAAACTCACTGATGATATAAGGAAATATTTGCCGACTATTTACTCGAAAATAAATTCCAAGATTACCATCGAAAATTTACTTACTCACACAAGCGGTATCAGAGATGTGTATGATTTATGGTCATTGCAAGGCTTTACTTGGTGGAAATATACATTTAGCAACAAAGATGTTTTGAGGCTGATAGAAAAACAAGAAGAATTAAATTTCAAACCCAGCACCAAATATTTGTATAGCAATACGAACTACATACTGCTGGCGATGATTACTGAAAAAGTTACAGGAAAGTCATTTGTTGCCTATACGAATGATTTATTCAGAAAATTAAACATGCCAAACACTTCTTTTGAAGACGATTATACAAAAATCCGTGGGCCAATTGCGAAGGCTTATTTCAACTTTGATACTTGGAAAAATTATAATTGGATTTGGAATGTTTATGGCGACGGCAATATTTTTTCGACACTGGCAGACCAAATCAGATGGGAGCAAATTCTTCAAGGCCAAGTAAAATGCGATATAAAAAGACAAATTATAGAAAAAAGCCAACAATTAACCGATTATTCGAGCATCAAAAATTATGGTTACGGACTTGAATTTAGCACTTACAAAGGCTTAAATTATACATTTCATGAAGGAGCAACTGGAGCTTGGAAAGCAACAGTTATTAGATTTCAAAGCAAAAATACTTCAATTGTTACCCTCACGAATACTGGCAAAGCCACTCCAAATACACAAACACGCCAAATGGCCGATGTGGTTTTTAATCTAAAAAGTAATGATACTTATTTAGTCACAAAACCGACTAAAATAGGCAATTTTGTAAGCGAAGAAGATATGATTGGACTCTATCAAACAGATGACAATTTTACTTTTCAGTTTGAAAAACGAGATAGTATTTTGTATTTAAAACGTATCGGACGCAACGACGTAAAATTAGAACGTGAAGCTGATAATATCTTGCACCAAACCTTCGACCCTGATTTTAAGCAAGAATTTAAAAAGAACGGAAAAGGAGAAATGACAGTAACTGCTTATTATACCTCTCACTCCCCCTATACACTGACAAAGCACATTTATGATTGGAAAGGCTTTAATTATCAAGCACTTAAGGGTAAATTTATTAACTCAGAAACCAATGTAAGCGTTGAGATTAAATTTATCAGCGATAAAAGCTATGAAGTGAAAATAGGCGATAAAAATAGCACAAAAGGGCTTTTAATCTCTCCAACCAAACTATTAGTAGATAATTACGTATTCGATATTGACAACAACTCTACGTTGTTTCTAAGTAGTGATAGAATTCAACGAGTTAAATTTCTCAGAGTGAATTAAAACTGTGTTGTTTTTTTGCAAAACAATCTTTCAAAAACATTACCTAAGTTGTTTTTTTAAAAGATTATTGTGTGTCAATTATTTATGTAATTTTAGTCTGACTTTCGATGTGGGATTTAAGTTTAAAACGAGCCAAGTCGGTTGAATAATGAATTACGTAAAACCTTAAACTATGAAAAAAATATTATACACTATTCTTAGCTTGCTTGTAATCATTGTCATTTTGGGATTAGGTTTAGCCTATATGCCTATCAAATCTAAAACAAACCATATGGGCGTTTCGCCTGAAGAAGCAGCCAGTTTAAGACAAAAGTTTACCACTCCTCACCATCTGATTACTACAACTGATGGCGAAACGCTTTTTCTACGCAGATGGAATCCTGACAGCACAAAACCAGTAAAAAACGATATTGCAGTTTTGGTTTTTCATGGAATTACGGCTTACAGTGGCCCTTATGACATGGCAGGAAAGCCAATATCAGCTGGTGGTTATACGACTTTTGGGATAGACTATAGAGGACATGGATTATCAGGAGGAAACCGTGGTGATAGCCCAGGTAAAGAAAGATGGATTGCTGATTTGGTAGAAGCTGTGAGGTATGTTAAAAAACTTGGTTTTTCAAAAGTGGTTGTTTTGGGGCATAGCTTGGGCGTGGCCTCAGCAATATGTGCCGCAAGTGCCATTCCTAATGAAATTTCGGGTTTAGTTTTGCTTTCAGGTGCTTATGAAGGTCGAAAAGGTTTATCAAAACCGCCAACACTTTTCCAAAAAACTCAGATTTTGGCCAGTTCAATTTTCCGTCCATCTCATCAAGCCGTTGAATATTACAGGGAAGGCATGACAGTTACGAAAGACCCATTATTCAACTTTAGATATACACTCCGATTTCTTACGATGCTGGATGTTAAAACCCTCCGACTGCCAGCAACATTAAATATTCCAGTACTGGTTGGCATTGGCGATAAAGATGAGTTATTTGAAGTTGACAAAGTAAAGGAATTCTATGATTTGGTACCGGGTAACAAAAAGGAGTTTTTAGTGATGAAAAATACGACTCATGCCAAAATTCCTCTTGAAAGCTGGCAACAGGTTGTTGTTTGGTTAAATAAAACTTATCAATAGCATTCAAAAGCCTTTTTCATTACAGAAAACAAATTATCCACTCTCAACGATGACATTCGACCCTGAAAATAAAATAGTCAAACTCTGTGCAAAAGGTATGGAGATAGAAGGGCAGCCAGAAGAAGCCAAAAAGCTTTTTACTCAAGCGTGGGAAGAAGCAAGTAACGACATCGAAAAACTCACTGCTGCTCACTATATAGCTCGACACCAAAGTAGTGTAGCAGATAAATTGAAATGGGACCAAGTGGCATTAAAACATGCCTCCAATGTAAAAGATGATTCGGTAAAAGGTGCATTTCCTTCTTTATATCTAAACATTGCTAAGTGTTATGAGGACTTGCAAGGTTTTGCCAATGCACAAAAAAACTATCAGTTAGCTCTCGTAGCAACCGACAATTTGGTAGATGATGGTTATGGAAGCATGATTAAAAAAGGCATATTAAGTGGTATTGAAAGAATAAAAATGCAAAAAACAGAGATATTTAATCTGAACCATTGAACTATGCAAATAGCCCCTTCAAAAGAATTATTACCTTTCATCAAGCACTATCTGTTTTTAGAAAGCGAAGGTCAATCTATTAAAAAACTCCGTTTGTTTTCTGATGGTAATACTGGAATGGTCTTTTGTTTGAAAGGCAATCTTATTACAAATACCCAAAATCATACGCAATTAGAAAGTTTACCATCTTCGTTTACTTATGGACAAATAAGCGAATTTAAAGACCTTTTTCTTACAAATCGCACATCTCTAATCGTCGTCGTTTTTCAGCCATCTGGTATTAATCAGCTATTGGGTATTGCTGCTCACCAATTACGAGATAAGATTATTGATATTGCCGATATTTTTGGTTTAAATGGGCTATCTCTTCATGAAATCCTGCTCGAACAAGAAAATTTAAACGCTAAACTTTACACGCTCAACACATTTTTCAGGGAATTAGCCAAGCAAGCACTATTAGCAAATCATGCACTGATTCAAGCATCTTTACACTTTATTATCAAAACCAAAGGCCTAACAACCATTGGAGATTTAGTAAAACATACAGGCTATACCGAACGGCATATCGAAAGGCTCTTTAGCGAGGTAATTGGATTAAGTCCAAAAAAGTTTGGAAATATAATCAAACTACATAATTTCTTGAAACTCTTGAAAAGTAAGTCTAAAGAAACGAACATTACGCATTTTTGTTACGAATCGGGATACGCCGACCAATCTCATCTTATTAAGGAATTCAGAAAATATACTGGCATCACCCCCACCCAATACCTCAACGATACCAATAGACTGGCCATCAATTTTATGGAATTAACTTCCGAAAAAATACCGATGTCGGATTTGTACAATTTACAATAATCACAATAATCTATATTTGTCCAATCAAATACAATTATTATCAAAATGGACAATATAAAAATATCTACTGCTCAGTTTGAGCATAAAAGTGCGGATAAGGCATATAATCTTTCTGTTATTGAATCACTTTCTAAAAAAGCTGCGGCCGAAGGCTCAAAAGTCATTGCATTTCATGAATGCTCAATCACAGGATATACATTTGCAAGACATCTTAACAAAGACCAAATGCTCAATTTGGCAGAATTTATCCCAAACGGAGAAAGTATATTGAAGCTTACAGAAATAGCCAAAAATAATGATATTACGATTTTAGCGGGTCTTTTTGAAAAAGATGAAAATGATAACTTATATAAAGCATACGTTTGTGTTAACAAGAATGGGCTGGTTGCCAAATATCGAAAGTTACATCCATTCATAAACCCATACCTAACGGCGGGCGATAGCTATTGTATTTTCGAGATTGATGGTTGGAAATGTGGCATCCTAATTTGCTACGACAATAATATTATTGAAAACGTAAGAGCAACTACTCTCTTAGGAGCAGATATTATTTTTATGCCACACGTAACTATGTGTACGCCTTCTACTCGACCAGGTGCGGGTTTTGTTGACCCTCAATTATGGCAGAATCGTGAAGCTGACCCTACCTCATTACGTTTAGAATTTGATGGAATGAAAGGTCGGGGATGGTTAATGAAATGGCTACCTGCAAGAGCTTATGACAATGGAATATATGTAGTGTTTTCAAATCCGATTGGCATGGACGACGACCAATTAAAGAACGGATGCTCGATGATAATTGACCCTTTCGGAGATATTCTTAACGAATGTCGAAGTTTTGATGATAGTTTTACGACAGCAACAATAACACCCGAAAAGTTAGGTCTCTCAGGAGGAAAACGTTATATAAAAGCTCGACGCCCAGATTTATACAGAGACATCATAGGTCAAGAGCATCAACCCGAACAAAAAGTAGTCTGGCTAAATAATGACAAGGCCTAAATCAGCATTTTACTACCTAAAAAACTCTTTCAATCATACTCTGAAATGTTTTTCTTACTTTTGCGGTCTGAACTTTTCCTCTAAACAATAAAAAAATATGTCAGAATTTCCTCCTTGCCCCAAATGCAAATCCGAATACGTGTATCCGAGTGATGGTTTATTGATTTGCCCAGAGTGTTTCTATGAATGGAATCCCGAAGATGTAGAAACCGAAGAAACAGGAGATATAACCACGAAGGTGCTTGACTCGAACGGCAACGAATTACAAGATGGTGATACGGTAGTGGTTATTAAAGATTTACCCGTAAAAGGAGCTCCAAAGCCAATCAAATCAGGCACTAAAGTAAAGAATATTCGCCTGACAGATGGTAACGACGGCCACAATATTGATTGTAAAATTGAAGGTTTCGGGTCTATGGGCTTGAAATCTGAGTTCGTGAGAAAAGCGTAAGCTTTTTTAATTAAAGAATGGTGAAAATCAGCTAAGATTTTCACCATTCTTGTGTATTCCCAAACCTACTTCGTCAAATAAACTTCATAGACTACATTGCTCGGTATAGTAGGGTTTGATGCCCCCCAAGAAGGCCCGTTCGATACAATTCCTCCATAAATATAACCTATCAATGTAGTTTTTCCCGCAGGAATAGCATTGTAATTAATTATATCATAGCTTGTATTGTACATCGGAACACCGGGTGCTGTAATAAAAACTCCTTCCGAACCCATGTAGGTTGGTAGCGTAGTAGGATTAACAATTTCGGTCGTGACATTGGTTAGGTTATTCTTGCTGATTGTTAATATTTTCTTGGTAAAAGTATCGGGGTCAGTTGTCATGTTTTCGCCCATGCCACCAAAAGCAGTAGTGAGCATCACATCATTTTGGGCATCATACATTTCTACGTTGGCGGTTGAGTAGATATTTGATGTTTGTGTATAAGATTTATCCAATACATAACTTGGTGTAGTGCCGCCTTTTATGTAAATCGGATTTCGGAAAGGAGCACCATTATTTCCGTAAGTAAATACTCCGCCATAAACTGTGAGGCCAACGGCTTTACCACCTCTTTGAATGGCAGGAATAACCAGTAAATCTCGTCGTCTGAATTGTGTGATACTATCGGGCAAATTATCCGAAATATACTGCATCGAATTGGGTGTGATGCTGATACTCGAAGCGGTTTCGGTAAGTTTGAAGACATGAACAGAATCAAGATAGACCTGACTTGTATTACCTGTTCCATATTTTCCATTATACCGATGCCCGAGTGCTAAATAAAACTTTCCATCGGGTAATTTAAATAACTCTCCACCCGTAGCGGCAGTTAATTTAGATTTTGCGTAAACTACTGAGGCAGCAAATTGATTAATATTTTTTGTCAAAACTGCATTGATAAGTTGACTCATGTTTATTCTTGAAAGGGTAGAATAAGTAACCCACGACGAATCGGGTAATTTTGCATGAAATTCACCATAACCACCTGAAACATATAAATAGTTTCCTACTTGAAAGTGCTGCATATTAGTCGATGTATATTGCTCTCTCAAGGCAGGGACTAAGAATGACGTTGACATACTATCTAACTGATTAGTAGCAGTATTATAGACATAAACATATTTATTAGCTTTTTTGAAAGGGAATAAATAAGCGTTGGGGTCAAATCCGTGAAAGCCATTGGTACGTCCGCCAATCATTACCCAATATTTACCCGATTGTCCAAAAACAAACGACTGTAAAGCAGGCAGTTTTTTGAGGGTTTGACTTGGCTTAATAGTGAATCCTTTGGGAGTTTGGGCATTTAGAAAAAACGAAGCACCTAAAAATAGGATAGCTACGAAGCTTAGTAATTTAGTTTTCATGTAGGTATTTGAAATTAGGTTTGGTATGTATTTAAAACCCAAAACTACACCACTTCTTAGCTAAATAGTAGCGTATAAATACCTGATTTAGAATGAGATGGAAGTTTTAGTTACGGCCTAATCGAGAATACTGACAATAGCCGTTTCAATCTAAAAATTAAAGAAAGCTTTTGCCCTTTTCTCAAAAAAGGACGTCTTTGACACACAAAACGATGTTTTTGTCTAAAAAACTCTTGTAATAATTCAATTTATGCAAATATTTGTAAATTACTATTTAAACCTATCTTATATTATGAGACAAAACTACATCAATAAGCTTTTTACAGCTTTTCTGATAAGTATCATTTGCTTAACTTTTACCAATGTTTTTGCTACTGATAAACCTCTGGCCAACAACGAATACACCCTTGTTGTAGAAGGCTTCGATTGGGGCCCAGCTGCCAATAAAGTTATAATCGGCTTAGATGCTCCAAGCACAACGATTGATTATAAAGATTTTACGGTTTCGGTGGAAAGAAGCCACGCTTGTGCCGATGTTCCTGCTGCTCAAGCCAAAGGAAACCGAAGCGTAGTTTATGCGTATGTGTCTGATAATCAAGGCAAAAGAGTAAAAGAGGGTAGCTTCGTAACTTTAGTTTTGGCTGTTGCCCCAAATATGCCTTTGGGTTCAACTTTCCAATATTCACAAAAACCAGCTTGCCGAGGAAATCAATGGGTAGATTATAAAGTGACTATCACCGACACCAAAACCAATAAGGTCTGGAACAAAGAAAAAAACAGAATCATGCCTTTGATTGATGATTTTGACCTAACGGGTAAATTCGAGTACGAAGCTGGCAAAACGATGTCTTATGCAGCTTTTTCGCCTAAAAATAAAACAACAAAATCGCCACTGATTATTTGGCTTCATGGAGGCGGTGAAGGTGGCACGGACCCTACAATTCCGCTATTGGGCAATAAAGCAGCTAATTATGCTTCTGCCGAAATGCAGGCGTTTTTCGGTGGTGCGTTCGTGTTATCTCCGCAATGTCCAGGTGCTTGGATGCACAACAAAGATGGTGTAATTACTCACGGAAAAGAAGATGATGTTTATAACAAAGGGTTGATGGCACTTATCAAAAATTACGTAAAGAAAAACCCGAACATTGACACCAAACGCATTTATGTAGGTGGTTGCTCAAACGGTGGTTATATGGCTCTGAAATTGATATTAAATGAGCCAAATTATTTTGCAGCGGTTTATATCAGTGCCTTGGCGTATCAGTCGCAATACATTACTGACCAGCAAATTAATAGCATCAAAAATGTGCCTATTTGGTTTGTGCATTCAAAGGATGATGGCACGACCGTTCCCGAAAATACGGTTGTACCAGTTTATAAAAGATTGAAAGCAGCAGGAGCAAAAAACGTGTATTTCACATATTATGACCACGTAACTGACCTTTCAGGATTTTTTGGTGGCGAAAACTACTACTATAATGGTCATTGGTCATGGATTTATTCGCACGTAAATCATGCAAAAGTTGATTTTGATGGCTCGCCCGTAAAACTCAACAATCGCCCAGTGACTATCATAGAATGGATGGCCGCACAATCGAAAAAATAAGATACAGAAATAAATCATGCAAAAAGAATTATTGGCAGAAATGCTGGTGCAAAACCAGTTTACAAACTCATTTGCTTTCGAGAAAATAACCAACGAAAACCTACACAAACGCCTCAACGAACAAGCGGCTTCGGTTGGGTTTATTTACCGCCACATCGGCGAGACAATGAATTTGTTTGGCTATTTTTTCGGTATTCCGAGCGAAGTTCCAAATACTACCATGGGGCAACAAGATATTGGGCAGGATTTCGACCTTGAAACAAGTCAGACTTATGTGGCGAAAGGCTACGAAATGCTAAAAAAACTTGTAGAAGAAACAACTGACGAAGATTGGTTGACAGAAATTGACACTCCATTTTTTGGAAAAGTCTCAAAAATCAGACTCTTTTCGCATGTACTTTTTCATAACTCTCATCATGGGGGACAAATTTCTCTGACACTCTCGAAAGGATAATAAAAAGGTCGGCAAGGATAACATTCGTTGCCGACCTAAATTATAAAAAGGAGTTTATTTATCCTTAAACTTATCTTCCAAAACTTTCATAAAATAGCCTCCAACCACACTTCTTGCTTGAAAACCTACCATTTTGCCAGTTTTCGTATCGTGCCAATCGCTGATAGGCACTCGGCTGGTTGTGTTTTGTGAATAATAATAAATAGGTTTTAAAATAGCATCAAAATCAGCTTTGTTGTCAGTCAAAACCGATGTCCAAACTATCCAGTCAGATTTAGTGTAAGTCGCACGACTGTCGAGTGGCAAGCCAAATTGGTTTTGTTTGGTCAGATAATATTTCACTTCCTTATCAAATACACTTCTTGGGAAATAATTCAGCTTCAGCACTTTATCCCAAACCAAATTATACTTCTGACTCCACGTATCTTTTTTATCAAACGTCAAGGCAAAGTGGTCACCCGATGAAGCCATTTCTTGCCACTTGTTTACGTATTCTCTTGTGAGTTTTTCGTATTTGTTGTAAAGTTCGGTTTCGTTGAGTTGTTTGGCCAATTGCGTGAAAGTTTCGAGAGCAACAATGGCTTTTATCGAAAGATTGGTATTGCGAGCCAAATGCCCTGCAAAATCATCGGTGCAAAGTTGCGTAGCTGGGTCGAAACCCTCTTTGCTCAAATAATCTGCCCAAATCTTGATGGTTTCCCAGTGCTTTTTGGCATAATCGGTTTTGCCTTCTGCTTTACAAATAGCCGCCGCCAAAATTATCATATTTCCACATTCTTCTACTGGCATATCTTCGCCATACGTTTGTCCATTGGCCAACGGATACGTTCCCAAATCATGTGCCGCAAAAGGCTTTTTCCATTTTCCACTTTCGCTATAATAAAAAATACCATTGAGCATTCCTTTCAGCAAATCGGGGTTATAAGCCAAAAACAGCGGAGCAGATGGATAAGTCACATCAACGGTGTTGATGGAACCATTACTGAAATTTTCTTTCGATAAAAACAAAATTTCTCCTTCGGGACTTTTGACCAATTTATGAGCCGAAATCGCCTGACGATAAGCCAGTTCACAAAGAGCTGCGTAATCTGTACCGCCTGATTTTAGGGCATCGTTGTATATCATTTCGTTGGTTTGCAGGCACTTCTCAATAATACTCGGATATTCTTTTAAGGCTTTTGCCATGAGCGTTTCAATCGTAGTCGATTTATCTTCTTTCCACCACGGCAATAGATTTTTACCAAAATATTGAATCGAATAAAGGTCGTCGTAGCCCAACATTATCACTTGTTCTTTTGCCAGACTACCAATACTTCCCATAGTTGCGACCGTGTGCAACGATAATTTTTTACCCGTTTTTGCCGCAATTTTTCCTGCTTGAAAAGGTTTTGCATTATCAGATATAAATTGGCTGATGTTTTTATCATTCGCAACCGCTACGTACATATAGCCCCAGTCGATGCGTAAATCATCACCTTTTTTCTTCAAAATAGCTTGTTCGGTTGTGCCAGCTTTCAAAATACTGAGGTTACTTGCCACATATTTATTGGCCGAAACTTCCTGCGAACTGACATTGCAAGCAATATCAGTCGAGGCGGCAAAACTCAATTCTACTGAATGACTTTTGCCGTCATTGGCTTTTACTTTGGTAGAAACGTAGGAAACTGGGCGAGACAAAATATCTAAATCTGTTATCAATAAAGGCGAAGTAAACGTAACATTCAAGTCGATTTTGCCACAAGAAAACTCATAAATAGTTTGTGTAGCATTGATTTTTACGCTTTTTTGTTCGGCCAACACAATGTTTTGAGGTTTAACAGGAATAGACTTCTGCACAATTCCTACATCGACCAATGCACCACCACCCGTGTTGATTACATGAATCGCAAAGACGTTTTTGCCTTTTTTTAGCTTAGATTTCATCTCGGCCGTCATAGGCAACATCAAATATTTTCCTGCACAGCAACGAGCAGTATAGATGAGTTCGCCATTTAGATAGACCCAAACATCATCATCGTGTTGTAATTTGAGCAATGGCTCATTGAAATCAACTTTATCAAGCGTGAATGTTCGACGAAACCAAATGTCTCGTGAAGTCCAACGAGTTTTTGAGACTCCATCAATGTTACCTACGGGAGCAATGGCCGTTTTCCATTCGCTATCATTGAAGGTTGGTTTCATCCAATCTTCGGCAGGAGTGGTTTCAGTGTATTTCGCTTGATAATTTACATCATCGCCCGCTGGCAAAATATTGTTGAAACTTGGGCCTTCAGCACCCAAAAACTGATAAATAGTGCCATCAACTTTCAGAAAACCCGTCAATGAATGAGCGTTGCCCGTCCAATGCTTAGTTGGCGAAGCATTCAGTTGGTCGGTGTTCGACCAAATACTAAAATATGGGTCATGCGTAATGAGTGGGTAAGCAGGGGCTTTTGTGCTTTGCGAAAAAGAATTTAGGCAAAAAAGGGTCAATAGAATGACCGAAACGTAAGATTTCATGAATTGAGATTATTGTAGGTTGAATAAATAGACAGTTCTAATTTTTGTTAAAAATAGAACCCGTTTATAAAGTTAAGCGTGAAGAGCTTCATATCAACTAAGAAAAACTTATGGGTCGGTGCAATGATAGATTAATGGGTTCGGTTTTCGCATCTTAAATAAATACAAAAATGAACTAACTACTTAACTATAAGTATTTTACATTACTACAACAAACAAGAAACCCAAAAACTGCAAACGTTTGCCTTAAAAAAAGATTTCCGTTCCTTCAGAGTCTATTCCTATTCTTTGGAAGGTTCTGACGAAACGGAAGCTATAAATTTTTTAAACCTTATTTAATAACCTCACTCACTAAAATAATAGGAGTTATATTGGTATAATTGGCAAAATCTTTTCTGATAGTATCTCGGTTGGGTGCGATAGCTGCCTGATAATCGCTTAGGCTTTTTACATAGAAGGTGCCAATCGCCATAAACGGCAAAGGAGTATTAGGCATACCACTTGCAACGCCTTTTTCGATAGTATATTTCACCAAATTTTCACCTAAATAGCCAGCTACCATAGGCATGTGTTTTGTTTCGTAATAGGCCATATCAAATGTCTTACCCTCGGCATAAGGATACATGACTGATACCTTGATTAATCCTTTTTCTACAATAGCAGAGCTATGCTTTTCAGACTTTTGAGAGTTTTTTTCTTGACCAAATGCCGTAAAAAATGTACTTAATAGCAAGACAATAAGTTTAGATTTCATAATTGAGTGTTTTTTTAGAAGTTAAAAATAATAAAATATTTGGCTTGTAAACCTTACACTGCAAATGTCAGAAGAAAAGCTATATTTGTAAAACGTTATTTTTCGATAGAAACCATCGGCAAAACCGATTTAGAAATATGGAATTAAGACAGCTCAAATATTTCTTAAAAGCAAAAGAACTACTCAATTTTACCGAAGCAGCAAAAGTTTTGAATATCAGTCAGAGTACGCTTTCTCAGCAAATTAAGCAGTTGGAGGATGAATTAAATGTGCAATTATTCAATCGAATTGGTAAACGAATATTTCTTACCGAAGCGGGCGAAATGTTTAGTGAGTATGCTTTGCAAGGAATAAATAGAGTAAACGAAGGCTTGATGCTTCTAAAAGATTTGAATAATTTATACACTGGAAAAATTACAATTGGAGTAATTTACTCTATGCGAATCCTTTTTGCAAAAGCATTAATAAAGTTTGCAGAGCTGTATCCCACCATTAAGATTCAAGTAGTTTTTGGAACTACCAAAGACCTACTTGAAAAACTGAATTCACATCATTTTGATTTTATTTTGTCGTTTGACGGGGACGAACAGCTCCCACATTTAAAATACCAAAGACTTTTGAGTTCAAACATGGTATTGGTAACAGCCAAGAAATCGCAGTTGGTAAATAAGAAAAGCATTTCACTTGAAGAAGTAGCCACTTTACCATTGGCTTTGCCATTTAGCGGTTATAGTACAATTCAGTTTTTTGTAGATTCATTTAACCAAAATAAACTTGTACCAAAAATTTGTATGGAAATAAATGATATTCCAACATTATTTGAAATTGTGAAAACGGGTCTTTGGCATACAATTTTGAGCGATACGAGTGTAAACGACCCAAATGTTGTGGGTATTCAAATCGAAGGTGAAAGCATGAAACGAACCATCACAATAATTTCACTCAAAGAAGCCTACGAAAAGAAAGCAGTGAAAAAGTTTTATGATATACTTGTCAACGACGGCTGATTTATGAGTAGATATTTTTTTGAAGATGAAAGCCTTTGTACTCTCAGAAATATCAAAAGATTCTTTTGAAAAACTCTGAAAGTATAAAGGCTTATATTAACTCACCTATTTCACCTCCAAAACCTTCGTTTTTTCCGAAACACCATTTTCGTTGATGGCCTCGATGGTGTAATAATACGTGCTTAGTTTGTCCATACCTCTAAACCAGTATTCGTTGGCATTATGCACCATGATGCAATTATAGAGTTTGTCGGGGGCTGTTCCGTAATAAATATTATAGGCGTAGGCCTTATTTTCTGGTCGCCAGCGAATCCACGCACTGCGTTTGTCTTTTTCGGTTCTTAGTACCATAAAATCTTTTACGGCATCGGGTTTTGAGCCATTGCCATTGCCAAAAACTCGTAGGCCACTGATGGCAAATTTACCCGTCGGCATTGCCACATTTTCAAGTTTGATGTAGCGAGTCTGAATCGGCTGTGCAAGCTCTACATATTCGTGCGGCACATCAGTTTGATTATTTGATTTATCGACCAAAATTGTCCATTTCTTACCGTCAAGGCTCGACCAAAGTTTGTATTGATGCTTGATATTTACTTGTTTTCCCAAGAACGAAGAATCGGCGTCTTGGTCGGCATAGTTTATCTGAATCGCATTGACGGTTGACAAATTACCCAAATCGGTTTTAATCCATTCGCCCGCTTTGCCTGTTTCGGCCGACCAGTAGGTTTTCATGCTTTCGTCAACGGCATTATTGGGCAAATACCCACCCAACGTTGAAGAAACCTCAACGGGTTTATTGTAATTGAGCAACATCCAACCCGTAAAGGTCTTTTTGATGTCCAGCCCTGCTGATGGAATATAATGCGGATAATCGCCAAAAACCGTATTACACCACATAACGTCGTCTTTGTCGAAGCCAGCAGGCCAAATACCGATGCGTCGTTCAAAATTGTTTTTGCTCGAAAGCTGAATTGTAGAAACGTGCCACCAGTTTTTTTGATTGTCCTGAAAAGATGCCCCATGACCTGCTCCACGGGCAAAACCTCCAAGTTTCATACTAAGTGGGTCGGGCTGAGCTTCCCAAGGCCCTAATGGCGTTTTTCCCACCAAAACCCCATCGGCGTAACCGCTCATTTCGGTGCCTGGAGCTCCGTATTGTAGGTAATATTTCCCATTGTTTTTGTTGACGGTTGCACCTTCAATGAAACCATCGAGAAACGTATCGTCCATGTACTCGCCGAAGCGTTGCCAGCCATATCGCCACGATTCCAGTAAGTACATTTCTTTGCGAGTGCCTTTGGGTTTCATGGTTTTGCGGTCTAACTCAATGCCATAAAGCGGATAACGGTTGCTGCTTCCGTTGTACATATAAAACTTGCCATCATCATCGGTAAAAAAAGCAGGGTCCCAACCACCAATCTCGAAGTTATCAACCAAAGCTGTCCATTCGTTGGCTTTTGGGTTGGTACTCATCCAAATAGTAAATTCGCTGGTATAAGTCGAACCAAAAACTATCATCGTATCGCCGACAATACCTACGGCTGGGGCACAAAGTTCGTCATAGACTTTGTTGTGTGGACGAAGAAACTTACGAGCATGGAAAGTCCAGTTGAGCATATCGGGACTATGCCAATACCCCCACTGATTGGTGCTAAACATATAGTATTCGCCTTTGTAATTGACCACAACAGGGTCGGCAGTAGCTCGGTGACGCCCCCATTCGCTAAAATTGGGAATAGGCGTATAGCCATAGTCAACGTTGATGGGGTTGCAATAGGTTTTTTGTTGAGCCTGCAAAGCCGAAACCAAAGCAAGCATTGCCAAAGCAAGAAGAAAGTATTTTTTCATTGGTAGGTTAAATAGATTTTGGGGGCAATTTATCAAAATCTATTTGAAAACTTTTATTTCTTACTGCTATTTAACCTCATCATTGGGGAAGATTTGGCTTTTTGGAGAAATAAATAGGGTTAAATATTGTCAAAATACCCCGTTAGGGGTTAAATATTGGTAGAAAGGTTTCATTCTCTCTCTTTCAAGCCCTATCGGGGCTTAACCCTTGTTCGGCTGAATTTGAATTCAGTTGATGTGCCGCAGTGGAGCTGTTAGCCGTTCTTAGAACGGTATCTGACACATATTGCGTTCTAAGAACGCATGACACAGTGACTAAATGTAGAACATTTAGCCAAACGGGGGAGGAGGAATACATCCACAAAGTCTAAAAAAGAAAGAGAAATTCAGTAATTGTATTTTGAAAAAATGCAATATTGGCAATGGTAAATATTTATAACTATTTTCCATGATAAAACCATATTGGTTAAAGTCTCAAGAGACTAAAAACCTCTTCAACAATTCTATCCTCTCTTGGCTTTTTTTCTATCTTTGTAAAAAACCAAACCCCTCATCAACCAAAACATGAAAAAACTAATCCTTCTCTTACTTCTCAGCCTAAATCTTTTTGCTCAAAGCACCGAAGATAAAATCAAGGCATTGATTCCCGAACTTGATGCTAAATTTCAAGATTTTAAGGTCAAAAGTCATTTATCGAGTGTGGCGTATGCCTTGGTGCTTGATGGCAAAATTATTTATCAGAGCAATAGCGGAATTGTCAATTACAAAACCAACAAAACCGCTGATAATCAGTCGGTTTATCGCATTGCTTCGATGTCGAAAAGCTTTGCATCGGTAGCGATTTTACAGCTACGTGATGCAGGAAAAATCAAACTCGACGACCCAGTTTGGAAATATATTCCCGAACTGAAAGGACAAAAATATTCACCCGATTCGCCCGAAATTACGGTGCGTCATTTGCTTTCGCACGCAGCGGGTTTCCCCGAAGACAATCCGTGGGGCGACCGCCAACTGGGTATTTCGGAAGCAACTATGTTGAAGATGTTTAAAAAAGGCATTTCGTTTTCCAACGAGCCAGGCGTTGCCTACGAATACAGTAATATGGGCTTTGCGATGTTGGGGCAAATCATCAAAACTGTGTCGGGACAAAGCTACCAAAGCTATATCATCAACAAAATTTGGAAGCCACTCGGCATGACAAATACCTATTGGGACTATACGAAAGTGCCAGATAATCAACTCGTTAGGGGCTACCGTTGGTTGCGTGAGCAATACATCGAGCAACCCATCGAACCCGACGGTGCGTACGGAATCATGGGCGGCGTGCTGACTTCCATCGAAGATTTTGCCAAATACATGGCTCTTCACCAAGCGGCCTATCAAGTTGGTTCGCCAAACTCGTCAATTCTGAAAAAGAGTTCGCTCAAAGAAATGCACTTTCCGTGGAATTTCAATAGCCTAAGTAACCGTGGCTACACAGGTGCGGGCGAGCCATGCACGAATGTTGCGTTTTATGGCTACGGCTTGCGTATCGACAAAAACTGCAACCAAATTACGAGTGTTGGGCATTCGGGCGGACTCCCAGGTTTTGGCTCTGACTGGAAAATATTGCCAAATTATGGTGTAGGAATCGTAACTTTTACCAACGGAACTTACGGCGGTGCGGCTTTGATGAATAATCAGATTTTGCCATTTATTGTCGAAAAAGCAGGTCTTAAACCTATTGCTTTTCCAGTTTCACCAATTTTGAAACAACGCCAAAATGAATTGGTAAAACTACTTCCTGCGTGGGAAAATGCTGAAAAATCGGGCATTTTTGCCGAAAATTTCTTTTTAGATTATTTCCCAGACCTTTTGAAAGCCGAAGCCGAAGGAGTTTTTGAGAAAGCAGGAAAAATCATAAAAGTCCACGAAATTGTAGCCGAAAATGCACTAAGAGGTAAGTTTTTGATGGAAGGAGAAAAAGGAAATATCGAAGTAAGCTTCACGATGTCGCCCGAAAACCCACCTTTGATTCAGGCTTATAGTATTCGGTTGAAGTAATAGGTGACCTAATAGTCTAATCCCGTAGGGATTCAATATCGGTAGAAAAATCTAATCAAACTAAATTTCTCATGCCGTAGGTATGAAACTAATCTATAAAAGTATCATCCCTACGGCATGAGTAAATAGTTTTTATTTTCTACTACCGATATATAATCCCTACGGGATTTTAAACCCAAAATTTGTTTGTTTAACGTTTATCAGAGATTGGGTAGTTTTGTTGTCTCTTCAACATTTTCTACAATTCCTTCACCTTAATATTTCTAAAGGCCACACCTTTCGACCATTCTTGCAGGGCAATTAGGCCAGAAGTATTTTTACCGAATAATGGAAAATATTTAAAGTTGCTTTTGCTGACCATATTTTTCCAAGTATCGGCGGTTAAGTCTTGTTCGGCAGTCAGAACGCCATTCAAATAAAACTCAATTTTACCGTTATTTTGTTTGATATTCGATTCGTTCCATTCACGTAGTGGTTTGAGTTTTGCAGGATTTTGCTGAGGTTTAAAACTATACAAACAAGCCGACCATTTTGTAGAATCTTTCAGATAAGCAGCTCCAATATTTTCGTGTTCGAGTAGCTGATATTCTGGGCCAGAAGCCCAAGCCGTCGGGATGGTATCTTGCTCAATTACATTGATAAAAACGCCACTATTGCCTGCTTTTGAGATTTTCCACTCAAATTTTAAATCGAAATTTTTGTAAACTTTATCCGAAACCAAATCACCGTGTTCGATGCCTGTCGTATCAGGATTACAAAACAATTCTCCATCTTTCGCCATCCAAGTTGATGGGATTTTGGCCTTGTTGTATAAATGCCAGCCATCAGTAGTTTTTCCATCAAAAAGCAAAGTCCAACCTTCCTCTTTTTCTTTGTTGCTTAATTCATTATTACCAACTTTTTTTTCTGAACACGACCACAAAGAAACCGTGAGTAAACCCACCGAAAGCAAGGAAACGAATGTCTTTTTCATAAAGAGTCTTTTTGTTAATTTTTGGTTGAATAAGAATGTTTTTCTACCAAAAATACAAAAAATACTCAAGCATCAAAGCTGTTTAGGAGTTCCAAGCCAGCAGACCATTCACCATAACCACCCGCAACGTTGATGTGTCCAGCTTCGCCAATATTTAGGTATTCGCTTCTCCACGCATCGGCAAAAAACTTGGCACGTTCTTCTAACACCCAAACATCATTTGAACTTGCCACTACAATGCTCTTAAATGGCAGTTTTTCTAAAGGAATTGGTGTAAAACCTGTCATCGGGAAAGTATAAACGGGTTTTTCAATATCACTCGGAGCGACCAATAAAGCACCTTTGATAGCCTTTGGGTAGCGTTTTGCCCACTGAGCCACAGCTGTGCAACCCAAACTATGAGCAATCAGTACAACATCGGACGGCTCGTAAGATGAAATTGCTTTTTCGATGTTCTGAATCCAGTCTTCACAGTCGGGTTCGTCCCAACTTTTTTGATTGATTCTAATAAAATTATCTCCCGAATTTTCAAAGTGTGTTTGCCAATGGCCTTCATCGGAGTTGCCAAGGCCTGGTATAATGAAGTAGGTTGTCATGAAATAAACTATTGTCTTAGAAAACTAACACTCTTTCTCGCTGAAATGGTTCTAAAACTTAGCTCATAATTCGTTGTCTATGTTTCATTCCCCAATCGGCAATCACGCTGGTAACTTCTTTTAACGTGCGCCCATATTCGGTAATGGCGTATTCTACGGTGATAGGCTGCGTATCCAATACAGTGCGTGTCACTAATTGATTCATTTCGAGGTCTTTTAGTTCTTTACTCAAAACTTTGCCCGAAATACCTTCTATTTCTTTCAAAACTTCACTAAAACGCATTGGATGATAGCACAAACAGGCTATTATAGATATTTTCCATTTACCACCAATAATATCCATTACATCATGAATAGCCTTTACTGATTTCTTGCATTCGGTAACTTTCTCGGTTGTTAGTTGGTTTCCCATAGGTAATCAAGTTTCTTGAAATTCACAATTACTTTTTGATACAAAGTTACCAAAAGTAACAATTAATTCATAACTTTGACCCGAAATATTAAATCAAGAAATATGAATTTATTAGAAAGTTTAGAATGGCGATACGCCACTAAAAAAATGAATGGCAATACTGTGCCTCAAGAAAAACTGGATTATATTTTAGAAGCTGCTCGACTTGCTCCTTCATCTTCTGGTTTACAACCTTATGAGATTTTTGTGATTACCGATAAAGAATTGCTCGAAAAAATCAAACCAATAGCATTTAACCAAAGCCAAATAACCGACTGCTCACATTTATTGGTTTGGGCAGCTTGGGATGGTTATTCTTTAGAAAAAATTGAAGCTACTTTCCATAAAATACTAGCAGATAGAGGCTTGCCGCTTACTCAAATGGATGATTATAAAAATATGCTATGGAGCATGTACGAACCACGAGGAAAAGAATGGCAAAGTGTGCATACGGCTAAGCAAGCCTATATTTCGTTTTCGATGGCTATTGCCGCTGCTGCCGAGCAACAAGTTGATGCAACTCCGATGGAAGGGTTTAACCCAGAAGAATTAGATAAATTATTAGGTCTTAGCGAAAAAGGCCTTAAAAGTGCAGTAATTTTGCCTTTGGGCTACCGAGATGCCGCCAACGATTGGAATGCTAATTTGAAGAAAGTTCGCAAGCCAATAAATGAATTTGTTCATGAACTGAACTGATTGCTGTGAATAAATGAATAGGACACTCACAACACTCGTGGTGTCCTATTATTTTCATTATTGGTTTCTGCCCCAAGCCACAAAGCACCTTATCTACACAAAGACCACTTCTTCAATTTTCCATTCATTTTACCATACTTACTATTCACTTTAATATTTATACTATTCATTTTAATATTTTTTTTATTTCAAACTCAAAGACTCAATTTTGAAACAGAAATAAAAATATGTTAAAACACCATGAAAAATTTATACAAAACCCTGATTGTAAGTTTATTATCATTGCATTCATTTTGCCAAAATGCAAAAATAGTTGACTCTCCAAGCGGAACTGTCATTAGCAATATTGGAGGCACCGACATTCCATATTCTGCTTCTATTTTAGACATCCGAAGCAATAATAAAGGTATTTTGATACCCAGAACAGATGCTGATTTAGGTTCTCCTACAGAGGGTTTACTCTATTACAATACCGTTGGCCACAATTTCAGATACTATGATGGTGCAGCTTGGCAAAATGCAATTTTCGGTAACCAATGGAATGTGAATGGTACTTCAATTTCTTATTCGTTAGGAAATGTAGGTATTGGTACTACTTCACCAGTTGGAGCTTTGAATATATCTAATGGTACTGGTGCCAATTTATATTTTCACAATAACGCTACGGGTAGTACTATCACAGATGGCTTTTATGTAGGAAATGGAGGTAGCACCTCTGGTTTAATTTGGAACAAAGAAAACGCCTCCATTAGGTTTGGCACAAATGATTCTGAACAAATGGCTATTTTGTCAAATGGCAATGTAGGTATTGGTTATAATGCACCCACATATAAGCTCTCAGTAAATGGTAGCTTATATTCTAATGGCCAGTATGTCAATGGTAATTCAGAGATTGTTGGAACTGCACAAGTAGGTGGCTCTGCTACTTTTTCGAACACTGTAAATGTAAATGGCACACTTAATGCCAATGGAAATTTGGCAGTTGATGGTAATATTACAACCAACACAGGCAAAGGAATTGTTCGTAGTGGAAATGCCAATCAATTGGCTATTGTTGATTTTTCAACTGGTTCAAATTTAAGTTGGAGTTTGGCTCCAGGTGCCTCTGCCTGCTGTATCAATATGTCATTTGCAGCATTTATAGAACCACCATGTATCGCCTTTGGCCGACTTTCAGGAGGCACATCAACAAATGCAGATTTTATTGCCTATACGATTTCATCTATTACTACTACTTCGGCAACTGTTCGAATTACAAATATTGGTAATGCAAATTCAAGTGCTTCAAATACTGAATTAAATGCCATGCTTATTGGTCGTAAATAAGAATAGCATGTCGGATAAGTTATCTTTCAGATATTTGATATTCAACAATTCAAGAAACAGTTTTTATAGTCATGAAAATTGCTTCATGTATGCTCTCCAAACTGTTGAGCATACATGCTTTTTTTGAAGAAATTAAGCACTCTCACTTAAATCCTGTTTTTAAACAATTGGTTTCTGCCCCAAGCTACAAAGCTCGCCATCAACGCAAATACTACATTTATCCCAATCAATGATGCTTCGCCTCTCGAAATATGGAATACCGAAGCACAAATCATAAGTACCACAATTGCCCAAGCGGTCAATACAACAAGTTTTGGTCTGATACCAAACAAGGTGGGAACAATAATACCTATTCCTCCCAGCAAATCTATGATACCTGTAAATTTCACTAAAACTTCGTAACTTGCCACCCAAGGCCACATCAGAGCCAACTTTTCGACTGGTTGAAATAATTTCATGCTTGCTGCCCATAACATACTAATAGCCAGCAAACCTTGCACTACCCAAAGGGCAATAGTGAGCGTCTTTGATTGCTTTTGTGTTTTTTCCATGCTTAAATTTTGTTTTTAATAATGGCACAAAAGTATTTATCTTTACTATCCAAATGATAGCACTTTCCAACTGGATAGCACTATCTACTTGGAAAGTAATGTAAAATCTGCCTAAATACTCAGAAAATGCTCACACAAGGAGGTTGCCCCAAAACGACTCTTTCAATCAAAGATGCCCTCGAAGCCTTAGAAGGTCGTTGGAAATTATTAATTTTGTTTGCTTTGTCATCGGGCAAAAAGCGATTCAAGCAGATTTCAAAAGACGTAAATGGCATTACAGATAAGATTTTATCTAAAGAATTGAAAAATTTAGAAGCCAATCAACTCATCAAGCGAGAAGTACATGACACCTTCCCTCCTACGGTTGAATATTCGATAACCGAACACGGGATGTCGCTCGAAAAAGTAATGGATGAATTACACTTTTGGGGACTAAAACACCGTGATAAAATTATGCGGGAATGATTCAAAATTAGGCCATTTGCTCCGAAAAACGCTTCATGTATGCACTCCAGCCAGTAGAACACGCTTCATAACATTCGATTGAAGGCGTTAGACCATCAT
Source organism: Emticicia aquatilis (assembly GCF_014644295.1). Classification (GTDB taxonomy): domain Bacteria; phylum Bacteroidota; class Bacteroidia; order Cytophagales; family Spirosomataceae; genus Emticicia; species Emticicia aquatilis. Next base: position 154,364 of record NZ_BMKK01000011.1, on the reverse strand, counting down.
GCGTAAACCTTACTTTGGTTTTGTTATTTTGGCTTTCGAGTTCGAAGATTAGCTTAGAGTTTGTCCATTCGCTGGGATTTGACAAAAAACTAAGATTACTATCAATCACCTGCCACACAATTTTTTGATTGGGTAGTAGTTCGATAAGTTTTTGTTTAGATTTGTGCATTCCGCCACCTGCCTCAAAAGTAAATTCATCGCCAACCTTGTTTGATTCTCCGATTATGGTTTCTCCATAAACGCCTGACCACCAAGCTGTAATATCAAGAAGTTTAGAGAAAATCTGAGCTTGGTCTTGCTCAGTAGTAAATTCAAAAGAGTAATTTGTTGCTTTCATTTTGATTCAGACTAAATGTTTTTGTGCTAAAATATAACCAATGTGTAAACCCTCGTGATACAACAAAAAATCGAGTGCGGCATCAATCGTTGCAACCTCAATATTGTAGGTACGCTCAATACCTTCTGACTTTGTGTAGTTCTCAAAAATCTTATTTTCGTAATCAATCATGAAAACATCAATTGTCGAAACCAACAGTGATTTTATTATTTCTATGGTTTCGCCATCAAAAAACTGCTCGGGTTTTGTACCTGGAACAAAAGGCTTAAAGTAGTTTTCTTGTATTTTTTCGGGCAAACCTGCTCTCTTGTAAGTAAGCGATTGAAAAGCAGATAACATGTGTCCTACATTCCAAATGATATTATTATTGAAGTCTTGGGGAATTTCGTTGAGTTGTTCAACGCTCAAACCTTCAATATGCTTCAATAGAAAGAGCCTCAGTTTTTTTATACTTTCGATTTTTGTATTCATATAGTCAATTATTTTTCTGCAAAACTATTGACTAAAAATAACTTTAATAGTGTGTAATTTAGACTATTTGATGGGTTGATTTGGACAAAAAGAAAATATAATTTTGCAAAAAAAAATCTAATGAAACATCTCAGCATATTAGTTCCGGAAGGACATGGCAATAATCTCAGCAGTATTGTGGGGGCATATAAAATATTCAAAAAAGCGAATGAATATTGGCAAAAACTGGGCAATGAGCCTATTTTCAGTATTGAACTTTTGGGGGTTTCGGATACTGTCGATTTTTATGATGGTTTGTTTCAGGTAAATCCGCACAAGCATTTTTCGACAATTCTGACTACCGATTTAATCATTATTCCATCATTAAATCATAATTACGAAGAAGCAACCCAACAAAACCAAGAATTAGCACAGTGGGTAAGCCATCAGTATAAACGAGGAGCGGAAGTAGCAAGCATATGTACGGGGGCTTTTTTGTTGGCTTCAACGGGCATTCTTGATGGTAAAAGCTGCTCAACGCATTGGTTGGCTACTGATACTTTCCGCCAGACTTTTCCAAACGTAAAACTAAAGTCAGACGAATTAATTACCGATGAGAATGGCATCTATACCAACGGCGGAGCATATTCGTTTCTAAATCTTATTATTTATTTAATCGAGAAATTTTATGATAGAAGCACGGCTATTTATTGTTCAAAAGTATTTCAGATAGACCTAAATCGAACAAGTCAGTCGGTTTTCAGTATATTCAATGGGCAAAAAACACATAACGACGAAGCCATCAAAGAAGCACAACTATACATCGAAAATAACAGTACCGATAAGATTTCGGTAGAAGAATTGGCAGCGAAGTTTGCCATTGGCCGACGTAATTTCGACCGACGATTTATAAAAGCTACGGGCAATACCCCACTCGAATATGCCCAAAGAGTGAGGATAGAGTCGGCAAAAAAAGCCTTTGAAACTAATCGTAAAACTATCAACGAAGTTATGTATGATGTTGGCTACTCCGATGTAAAGGCGTTTAGAGAAGTATTCCGAAAGATTACTGGAATGTCGCCTCTGGAATATCGTGAAAAATATAATAAAGAGGCAATGGCTCATTAAAATGCCATTGCCTCAATTTATCATAGATTTATTCCACCTGATACCTCAATTCTTTGTCCGTTTATCCATTTGGCATCTTCAGTACAAAGAAATGCCACTACACTACCGATATCATCGGCATAGCCAACTCTACCCAAAGCGGTTTGGCTCGATAAAAAGCCTTTCATTTGTGGGTTATTTCTGATGGCCGCACCATTAAAATCTGTTTCGATTGGGCCAGGTGCTACAATATTTGAGCGAATACCACGATTTCCGTACTCTTTTGCTACGTATTTAGTAAAATTCTCAACCGCCGACTTCAACGAAGAATAAACTGAATAACCTGGCAGACAGAAACGAGTTGTGCCTGACGAAAGGAATATGATAGCTCCACCATCATTCATCATCAACAAAGATTTTTGAGTCAAGAAATAAACACCTTTGAAGTGAATATTGACGAAATTATCGAAAATCTCTTCGGTCATATTCGCAATCGGAACTGTGCCGCCAATACCTGCATTATTGATTAGAAAATCAAAAGTAGAAGTTTGCCATTTACTTTGTAAAACCTCCGAAACTTGCCCTAAGAATGACTCAAAAGATTTAATATCGCCTACATCGAGTTTTAGAGCAACTGCTTTTTGGCCACTGGCTTCAATCGTTTTTACTACCTCTTCGGCATCTGTTTGGTTGTTGTTATAGGTTAAAATAACATCAATGTTTTTTTTGGCAAGCGAAAGAGCCATGTCTTTGCCGAGTCCACGGCTACCGCCTGTTACGAGTGCAATTTTGTTCATTTTTTTTGGTTTTATTTGATGTTGCAAAGTTGAGGCTAATTGTTGGCTATATGTTTGCAAAAACGAAATCATTATTTGCAAAATTCAAATATCTAAATATTAATTCCCCCATTGGGGGCGGTCCGCCGCAGCGGTTAGGGGGCTTCTAAACTGAGCAGGTGAAAGTGAGGTCTGACGTTTGAAGAAATTAGAAAAATGAGCTACTTCTTCAAAGCCCAACGAATAGGCAATTTCGGAGATATTCCAGTCGGTTTGTCGAAGTAAAATCTTAGCTTCTTGTGTTACCCTACTACTAATTATTTCGGTAGTAGTTTTTCCTGTATTTTCTTTCAAAACTTTATTCAAATGATTAACGTGCACGGCCAGACGGTCGGCATAATCTTTGGCAGTACGAAGATTGAGCTTTTGCTGAGGTGATTCTATCGGAAATTGCCTTTCGAGCAATTCTAAAAACAAAGAAGACACCCTCGTGGCTGCATTATGAGCCGAATACAGAGCCGTTATGGGTTGGAGTTTTTGGCCGTAATGAATGAGTTCGAGTACATAGTTACGAAGCAAATCATACTTATAAGCATAATCAGAAGCTATTTCTTGGTGCATTTTCTCGAAAATAGCCTTTAGTTCTTCTACATTTTTATCAGTAAGTTGAAAAATCGGAAAACCGTCGGGGCGAAAAATTGGCAATTCATCAATCGCCATTCCTGTTTTGCTACGGTGTATAAATTCAGGAGTAAATACACAAAAATGTCCGCTTTGATTAGCATCTTGCGGCACGTAATGATAGGGAATCAAGGGGGTAGCAAAAAGCAGGGCATTTTGCTCAATGTCTATCACCTTATCGGCATATTCAGCTCGGTTTTTACCAATAATAAGGCTGATTTTATAATAAGCCCTACGATTATAAAGCATGAGGTTTTTCTCTCGAAGCCCTCTAATAAAATCATCTATTTCAAAAACATTAAAATGCCCGATTTCTTTTTTAAAGCCTTCGGGAAGCGGAACATTGATTTCTTTATAAAACTCTTCGACTGAAATGCTATTCATATATTTGTTGTAAAAATCAAATATACGAATTTGACTGAATATACCCAAAAGTATCAATTATTTGAGTAATATCATAAAGAAGACTTATTGGTTTTATCACTAAATGATAATAAAACGGCCAAAGCACTAAGCCCAAAAGCACTAATTGCTAATGGAAGCACTCCGTTTGAAAGCTGACTACTAATGGCTGCTCCAATACTTGAGCCGATAAAAAAGAATATTGTACCGTAAACTGATGCAGCTAAGCCTGCATTCTCGCCCATAAATTCTAAAGCTATTGAGCTACTGTTAGGGTCACCTGCGGTTGTGAATGCCATTAGAAGAGCAATAAGTATAAAAAAGTAAATCATTGGTGGAGGATTACCAATGAAAAAAGTAACCAAGACAAGTAAAGCCGAAACAGCAAGATACATTAGTAGTATTACCCGAAGCGTATTTTTGGCCCCAAACTTTCGAGTAAAGAACGAATTGCTCAAAGATAATATAGCCATGAGCAAGCCTATTGTACCAAAAATGATTGGGAATAGCTTGGGACTGTTGTAAATCTCACCGATGATTCGTTCAGAACTTGAAACATAGCTACTCAGTATAGCGAATAAAAGTGTGGCAATAATGGAGTATCGAAGAAAATGCCAGTCTGTAATAATGGATTTGAATTTGGGTAACAAATCTTTGATTGGTAAATGAATTCGGGCTTCTTTGGGATGTGATTCTTTTATGCGGAATGACCAAATAAGCACAATTAAGGCAAAGGTAGGCGGAATCAGAAAAACACATTTCCAAGAATAAAATTTTAATACGAACGCTCCTAAAGCAGGTGCTATAACTGGTGTAAACAAAAATAACGCCAGCACCAACGACATGATTCTGGCCATTTCATCGCCAGCATATTGGTCACGCACAGAGGCTATGGAGGTCATTAATACGGCTGCTGCACCCATACCCGATATAAATCTTAGCACAAACATCCATTCGATATTTGGGGCATAAACCGTAGCAAAACCACAGATAATATATAAAATTACTCCGAATCTGAGGATTGGTAATCGGCCCATTTTATCGGTCAGATAGCCAAAAATTATCTGTGTGATTTGCCCCATAAAAAAAAACGAAATCAGTTTATCAGTTTGTGCGGTTTCTTCAACAATCGAAAAATGACGGCGTAAATCTGCAAATGCAGGAAGCATAATATCAATGCCAAGTGCGGTAAGTACCATCGAACATGAAGTAAAAGCAATAATTTCTTTTGGTACTTTACTGTGGGTTTTCATTTATTATAATGGGTAGGTTTTTGCACAAAGGTAGGGCAGAATTTACACTTTTTAGGTGTGTATGTTAGACAATTTTGAGGGTGATTAAGACAATAAAGCACTGACAAGCCTCGTGAGCCAGTTAGGTGAAGGAATGTAATTTAATCTTGAAAACATTTAATAGATAGTTTTCGAGAAAGAAAGAATTAGATACTGTATTACCATTTAGCACAAACGCTTGTTTTTGCTCGAAATACAGCTCCATTATCAACTTTAAAACCCGGGCCTAATTCTACTGATTTGAAAGCAAAAAAATTGACTAAAGAAGGATTTACTACACTACCAATTGAACTTATTTTATTACCCGAATGATATTCGCCCGTTGATATTGGTTGGTTATTGATGGTCAACGAAGAAGCAGAAGCTAATGTATTAAGTTCACAAATCTGATAAAGTTTACCATTAATGTCGCCCACAAAAAGTTCGCCGTTTACGCTTTCGCCAAAAGTCGAGATTCGAGCGGCAGCATCTTGAAATAGTACTTCACTTACCCAGTTGACACCATCTTTTTTCAAAGAATAAACTTTTCCATTACAAAAATCTGCATAAATATATCTTCCTTGAAGCGGAGGAAAGGCATTGCCTCTATAAACAAATCCACCAGTAATAGAGCAACCTTCGCTGTGTGAATACTCATAAACAGGAAAAGTATAAGCCGATTGAGCCAAACAATTGGCCGAATTATAAGTATGATTGCCTTCGTAGCATCGCCAACCATAGTTTTTACCACCTAAACTCCCTGCTGGCTCTAAATCTATTTCTTCGTATTCATTTTGGCCAACATCGGCTATCCACATATCACCGTTTTGTCTATCAAAGCTAAATCGCCATGGGTTTCGTAAACCTAACGACCAAATTTCGTCCGCATTTCCACCTGCACCATCTGCAAATGGATTTCCAACAGGAATTCCATAAGGCAATGCTCCATTTACATCAATCCGTAGGATTTTACCAAGCAAAGTAGTTTTGTTTTGCCCCATATCAAGCGGGTCGCCACCACTCCCACCATCGCCCGAACTAATGTATAAATAGCCATCGGGTCCAAAATTCAAATCACCACCATTATGATTGGTATAGGGTTGGGAAAAAGTTAGAAGCGTTGTTGCAGAAGTTGTATCAGCAACCGTCGAATCTGTTTGAGATTTTCGATACCTCGCCACAACTGTATTCTGATTTTTATCTATGTAGTTTATGTAAAAATAGCCATTTTGATGATAATTTGGATGAAATGCCAAACCAAGAAGCCCCATCTCACCGCTCCAATTTACCTTAGTCCTGATATCAAGAAAGGGTTTTGCTTGAATTTCATCGCCGGCCGAAATCACCTTTATAACTCCTGATTGTTCGACAATAAATAGTCTATTGTCACGAGCATTTGCAATATCAACAATACTACTAAACTTATTTGATAGCAAGTTTAAACTTAAATTGACCTGGGAATAAGTACTACATACTGGGAAGAAAGCAAGGCAAATGAATGTAAAAATGAATGTTTTCATAGCTAATTATTTTTGAGTAGTAATTTATTACAATTAGCCCGATTTGGCTTTTAAAATAATCATCTATCAACAGCTCAACTTATTTCAGAATAACTACATTTTCATATTACTAAGTATCCGTAATTTATTAATCGCAAACATAACTCTTGAAGGTTTGTATGAGTATATTTCCTAAACCAACATTGGCGATTGTAATATACCTATATACAATATCAAATAAAATATTCTCTGGTAATATATATACGAATAAAACAGTGATTACGTCTATTAGCAAAATCTAAATACACTAATTTTAGCGTTTTTTTATAATTAATCTTAACCCAACCGTGCGATGTTAGGATTAAAACTTTTGAAAGAAGTTAATTGAGATAATCCGTCGATTTTAAGTGAGAAATTTTTTTTGAGTCGTAATTAGATTCCACCATTTTCTAATCGAAAAAAAAAGTTAAAAAATGCTCAGAGTTAAAGCATGAAAATAATCTTTTATTTTTTTTAAATTTCTGAACTTTTTAACAAAGCAAATTTGGACTTTTCAACAAAGTTTCGCTTTATTTTTAAGACTAATTTTGCAACGTAAAACTTAAAAAAACATGGAAAATTCAGCAAACAATAAATTAGTATTAGTTACTGGTGGAACAGGATTTGTAGCCATCGAATGTATTAAACAATTACTCGAAAAAGGTTATCAGGTCAGAACAACCCTTAGGTCTTTGAAAAGAAAAGATGAGATAATAGAAAGTTTAAAAGCAAGTGGAATTCTAACTTTTTACAATCTTACGTTTATCGAAACCGATTTACTAACAGATAAAAATTGGGATAAAGCCGTTGAAGGCTGTGACTATGTTTTGCACGTAGCCTCACCAATACATTTGGAGATTCCGAAAGATGAAAACGAAATGATAAAACCTGCCGTTGAAGGTACACTCCGTGTACTAAAAGCGGCTCGTGATGCGGGCGTAAAAAGAGTTGTTATGACCTCAAATTTTGGAGCGGTTGGCTATAGTCATGCTGATAAGAGTAAAGTCATAACCGAAGAAAATTGGACAAATCCTAACGAAAAAGGGCTTTCGGCGTATAATAAATCAAAAGTAATGGCCGAAAAAGCAGCTTGGGAATTTATAAAAAATGAAGGTCGTGATTTACAACTTTCGGTAATAAACCCTGTAGGTATTTTTGGTCCAGCTTATTCGGCAAAACTCTCGAGCGGATTTGAGTTATTAAAGAAAATACTTGACGGTTCAATGAAAGCTATTCCAAATATCACTATCAGTATTGTTGATGTAAGAGATTTAGCCGATTTACACATCAAAGCCATGACTAACGAAGCTGCCAACGCTCAAAGGTTTTTAGCCTTATCGGATGGAGTAATGACCTTGCCAGATATTGCAATCTTTTTTAAAAAACAACTGGGCGAACAAGGAAATAAAATATCGACAAAAAGATTGCCTGATTGGGTAGTGAAAATTGCAGCGTTGTTTAATTCGCAAGCCAAAGCCCTTGTTCCTATGCTCAGTAAATATCGAGATTCGAGTAATGAAAAAGCAAGAAAAGTACTTGATTGGCAGCCTCGCTCAAAAGAAGAAGCACTTTTAGCAACTGTAGAGAGTTTATTTAAATATAACTTCTGACAAAATGAATGTATCTGAATTAAAATCTTGCTACATCGGTCCACAAATTTCGCCTGAACAATTTATATCAGAGCATTTCTTTTTGTATCTGATAAGCGGCACAATCAATTACTTTGATGGCAATAAAGAATTTAAGGTAAAAACTGGTGATTATGGAATCATACGTCGAAACCATTTAGTAAAATATAACAAAATGTATGACGATGAGCAAAAATTCAAAAAAATCATTGTCACATTCGACCAAGTTTTTCTGAAAAAATTCAACGAACAATATAAATTTCATGTCGGAGAAACTAAAATTAAAGATGCGATTCTTCGACCTAAGCCAACTGTTTTGGTCGAAAACTTTGTTTATTCGCTTACTCCTTACTTCACCCGAGAAGGTGTGATTAATCCCGATTTTTTCGATTTAAAACGAAGCGAATTATTATTGATTTTACTCAAGGAAAATCCTGAATATATTAATATTTTCTTTGACTTCGGAATACCCGAAAAGCTTGATATTGAAGCCTTTATGAATAAAAATTATAAATTTAATGTTAGTATTGAGCGGTTTGCCTACCTTACAGGAAGAAGTCTTTCGGCTTTTAAACGAGATTTTGAAAGAATTTTTAACCAAACACCAAGCCGTTGGTTAGTTCAAAAACGTTTACACGAAGCTCATTTTCTTATCGAAAAGAAAAATAAAAAGCCCACTGAGATTTACCTCGATTTGGGCTTTGAAGATTTATCCCATTTTTCGTTTGCGTTTAAGAAAATGTTTGGTTATTCACCAAGCCAAGTTTAGATTTTATCCGAATCAGCTTCCAGCAAATGGCGTTCCGAAGATTCCAACGGCCAATTCGGCCCAAACTAAAAATAATACCAATAAGATTCCTAAAATCACCCAAACTCTTAGACTGACTTGATTGATTTTTCGGATAGCCAATTCAATCAGTCCTCCTGTTCCGAATAGCAAAATGCCCGCTATTACGAAATCTGAGAGTGTCCAATTTACTTCGCTTGTAAATTGCATAGCCACTAAAGGCAATAATAATAGAAGCCCAGCGGCTGATAAGATAATCGTCAATCGGTTGTTGTTTGCTGTCATAATTTTATGTTTTTAAATATTTAAAAGTACTTTGTAATTCAAAGTAAATGATTATTATTTAAAATTCCAACAAAATTTCAAAAAGTTTTACGGTGAGTAGGTAATTACTAAGTAGCTTATACTCAAAGTTTTCTTCTAATTATCGGCACTTATATTCGCTCAAAAAGCCTTTTTTCTTAATTGTCCACTTTTTCTTTGTGTTTTGTCCACTCTCGAAATTAGTATTTTAGAGTAAATGAAAATTACTTTGTACCATCAAACAATTGCTATTGAGCAAACCCTCGTACCCCAATACAGTATCATTTTTGCTTTGATTGTCTTATTGGATATTCATACGATTATTTTAAGCTGTGCATGAACGGTGAATTGGATTAGAAAATTTCTTACTCCAATATTAAGGCCCCCAATTTGAAATATCCCACAAGCAATCAAGCAATAATGGTATGCTTTCGTGTAGTTAAACATGGAAGTAGATAGAAGCCAAAACAACTATGCTACAAGTCAATCAAGTTTATTAGGGTACAATTCTTCTATACCCTAATAAATTGATTACGCTTTACTCTTCAAGGCCACATTATGCAGGTTACTAAATAGAATGTCCTTTCCGATATTAGAAGTTTTATGCAGTAAAAGTCTCTCAACAACAAAAAATGCTACTAAATACAATGTATTAATTGAATTGTCAACGTTTTAGTGAATTTTGTCCACCTTAAAAATTAGTTTTTTAATACCTCGACTATTTATTTTATCCGAGCAAAACACATATTCTTAAAGGTAAATAGTAGTGTTTCACTTGAAGAAGTGGAATGTACTTTATTCCATGACCAATGAATTGATTAGGTTAGAGAGGAGATATTCTCCTCTCATTAACTTCAAGAAAAATCAATAAGATAATAAGCAAATGGGGCGAAGAAATAATATCATGCCTTCGGCATTTTTCTACAACTCAAATACATTTCAACACAAAAGCCGAAGGCTTGGCTAAATTTTGTAGCGTCAGATTTTAATCCGATGTGAAATCATCAAAACAAACATCTAAAAACCGTAGGTTTGAACAATATCAATGCTTACATCATTTAACGGATTAAAATCCGTTGCTACAATATCAATCAAGCCTACGGCTTTTCTTATTCCTAAGCAAATAAAATCACCAATCAAACCTCAATAACGAAACTCCTTGGCGAGGTAATTTGAAATTTAACTTTAGCGTTCCATTGGTAGTTTTTACATAGCTTGGCGAGGTGAGCAAAGCCAACTGCCCTGCTTTTTCTAAGATGCTGATTTGCTCGGCAGTTGGACTTTCGGGCGAACCCATTTTCTTCCAAACTTCGTACGAATTACTATTTTCGTTGTCGATTCGGTAATGTTTAAAATTGACTTGCTGGGTAGGAAAACCTTTTATATCAACTTCGATTGTGGCATCTTCGGCTTTTAGGTCATCGTCATGATAATGCCAAACCATTACCGCCGCCGAGTGTTGGTCTTTGCTCGCAAGGGCATCAATATCGGCTTTTTTACGTACGCTCGAATCTCGCACCATCGTAAACGTATAATTCTGATTGCCTTTTACCTCTACCCTATCGCCCGACATCATACCGTACATTCTAAAAACATTCAGCACGGGTTTATCAATGCCATTGGTGGCTAAATCTCGGAAACCATAAAAATACGGTTGGTTTTCAAACTCAAACGACCAACTCACTGCTCCCAATAAATTGGCTTTGAAATAATCGGCCAAAGCATATTTTCGAGCAAACGAAGCAGCCGTATAACTTGAATACATTGTGCCGTTTCGATACGCATTTGATGGATTGGTTTTCATGCCACAAGCCGCACAGCCTTCGGGGTCAGACTCGCCAATGATGATGGGCAAATTTTTAAATTTCGGATAAGAAGTAACTATTCGGAAACCTTCCGAAATATCTCGCAGCTGCGTACCTACGTTCATTTGTACGTGTCCATCCACAACTTTTGGAGCTCCTTTGGCATGAAAAGTGATAAAATCGAGCGGCGAACCCACTTTGCCCGTTACGTAATTAGTGCCTGATTCGCAGTGAGTTAGAAAAGTTTTCAAGAAATCGGCCGCTTTATTCCAACTTGGGCCAGTCGTTTCGGGGCCGCCTATTCTGATGGTTGGCAAAGCTCGTTGGGCGGCATCAGCGGTATAATCGTAGAGTTTACAATATTCTTCTACCGTTCCGCTCCAATAGCCAATGTTTGGTTCGTTCCAGAGTTCCCAATACCAACTTTCAACTTCGGCTTTGCCGTATCTTTCAACCGAGTGTTTTACCCACGCATAAACTAAATCGGCCCATTTTTTATAGTCTTTTGGCGGGTACGTCCACCCTTTAAAGATTTCGGTATAATTCATGCCTGGTTTCCAATTATGCTCATAAGGTTGTGGTTTGGTAGAAAGAGCTTCGGGCATAAAACTAAATTGTGCCATTGGCTTGATGCCTCTTTGCTGATAAGTATCAAAAATCTTATCGACAAGCGTCCAGTCATAAATTGGTTTGCCGTTGGCATCTTCGGTATAAACATTGGTCGAACCCCACTTCATTGAAAGCGTATCGTGTCCCGAAGTAAGCATATTATGGGCTCTAAAATAAACAGGTACTGGACTCAGCTGACTTAATTCTGTAAGCAATTTTTTGCCATCTTTCATATAGGCATAATTGGGTTCGTCGGCACCAAACCACGCCCACATCGTTGACATCTTGCCAACTTTTTTATTTAAATCTATTTGGATAGTTGTTTTTTGTGCAAAACTCAGCTGATACACAGCCATGAGCATAAAGAGCACGTGTAGTTTTTTCATTTAATGGGAGGTTGAATAGAGACAGTCACAAATATAATTGGAAATTGATAGTTTAGGTCGGTTGAGGTAAAGAATAAAAGCCGAATGTCTAAAATCTGCTCAACACTCGGCTTTTCATCATTATTCTTCCAGCATCAAACTGGCTTTTGCTTCCAGACTTAATTTATCATTCCACTTGATAAAAAATGGTTTTTCGAGTTGAGCCTCACGGTAAGCATCGGGTATCATAATCGGCACTCCGTGAATGATTGGATACAAACGCTTGCATGTAGGGCAAGTAATGAGCCCTTCATGAATGACATTATTTTCTTTTTCGGTGAAAACCTGAATCGAAAGTTCAGATTTATCAAAGGGGCAACATAGTTTATCAAAAAAACTTTTGGTCATGACTTTAATCGTTTAAAACTGCTGAATAATTCAATACTACTTCGGTTGAGTTCTCGGCATCCATAATGGCTGATACCAAAGCAATGCCATCGAATGATAAATTTTTAAGATTTGGAATTGTGTTTTGATTAATTCCTCCTGCTAAAAATACTTTTTTACTAAAAAACTGACGAGTTTTCTGAATAGTCTCGAAGCTGACGAGTTCGCAACTATTACTGGTTTTTGATGGAAAAACCGAACAATAAGACACATAATCGAGCGAATTTTGCTCAGCCCAACTAAGTTTTTCGGTTTCGTTTGAGCAGGTAAGTCCCCAAATTAAATTGGGGCGTTTTTGTCGGTATTCTTGTATTTTATCATTGGGCAAATCAAGATGAATACCTTCAAAATAAGGTAAATCAAGGCAATCTTGGCCTTCGTTTAAAATCAAAGGCACGCCAGCCAATTGCGTAAGTTGATGAATGCTTGCAATAATTTCGATTTTATTGGCCACATTTTGCCAGTTATTCCACAACTGCACGGCAAAAAGACCACCTTTGAGAGCCATCTCGATTTTATGGAGCAAAACGCTTTGCTCGATGGCGGGGTCGGCGATGAGATAAATACTTTTTTTCATTTCCAACCACGTTTAAATGCTTCAAAAAATGCCGACCAATAAGGGTCGGTTTCGTAGTAAGGCATTGGTTTTATTTCACCATTTTCAATGATTCTATGCCCAGCCGATGCCTCAGTGAAACTCCCAATTACATGGGCTTCAATAGCGTTTTCTCGCAAAGTATTGATTACCAAATCTTCGTATTGATTTTTAACCGAAATTATCATCGAACCAGCTCCAATGCAATAATGAGGGTCGAGCGAAAATACTTCACAAACAGCACTCACCGTAGGCGAAACATTGAGTTTATCAACTTCTATTTCGAGGCCTAAACCGCTTGCAACAGCCATTTCGAAGGCCGCACCCAATACACCTCCTTCAGTAACATCGTGCATGGCATTCACGACATTTTCTTGTGTATTTAACTGATTGACAAGCGAGGCTTCTTTCAAAACTGAGGTTTCGTAAAATAATTCGGCTGCCTTTTGAGCTGTTCCGGCACCTAATTTCTGACGAATAGTTTCGGGAAAAGACATAGCCAAAATAGCCACCGATGACATCGCACATTGCTTGGTCATGATGATTGAATCTCCGACTTGGGCATTATTTGAGGTGAGTATCCGTTTTTTGGGAGCAACCGTTATCATAGTTCCCCCGCCCGAAATAGTCGAATTTTGTCCTTCAATACTACCTGTATGTCCGCCCGTAATTGCTACGCCTATTTGCTTACAAAAGCTATCAATGTGTTGCCAATATTCTCTAAACTGAGCATCGCTGATATTCGTCGGTAAATTCAGCACAGTTTGTAGATACATGGGAGAAAAACTGGTAGTGGCAATATCATTGGCCATCAGATGCACCGAAAGCCACGCTGACTCCTGCAATCCTAAAGTCGGAATCAGACTCAAAGGGTCGGAAGTAAGAGCCATTGCCATATTATTGGGTAGCTCAATAAGTGCCACATCAACGCCAAAATTTGGGCCAACCAATACTTCTTTTCGACTAAAACCGCTATTCGGCAGAATCACTCTTTTGAAATATTCTTCGTTGATTTTTCCTACTTTTTCCATCAGTCCACATCATTGAAGCGTACGAATAAACCAAAGAAATCGCCGTAAGGTACGTGCCATTCTTGCACAGGAAACCATTCGGGTAAGCCCGTTGCTTGCCACTCAATGGTATAGCTTCGCCCTTCGAGTGCTTCGTGGATTTTTCGGGTAAGCATATCAGGCGTATAAAAAGTAGCAGTTACATAAAACGGATTTTTGCCAAAGGCTTCTTGCACTCTTCGTCGGACTACTTTTGGCGAATTCCGATTCATCATGCCAAAGGCAATGCCGTATTTACCTACTCGGGCGGCTTCTCGAATCACCTGCACGGGGTCTCGGTAGTATTCAAAGGTTGTGATAAACGCAAGGGCATCGAAAGTATGGTCTTTGAAAGGCATAAAGTGAGAATCGGCCCAAACTAAGTTTCCGCCAAAAAGATGTACGGCCTGCCCCAGCATAAAAGGCGAAATATCGCCACCCGAGGCATCAATGCCAATTTCTTTCCACCAGCGAGTAAAACGGCCCGTGCCGCAGCCAAATTCGAGAAGTGTCTTTATTCTTGGGTCAGATTTTACGAATCTACCCATAATTTTCTTTTGCCATACTTCGGCTCGTTTGTAACGGCCTTCGTACCAAAGTTCGTAGGTATCGGTGTGTTCACGGTTAAAAAACCATTCTTTTCGGCCTTGCCAATTTCGGAGTGGCGGCTTTACCAAACTTTTTTCGCTTAGTTCTAATTCTTCCATAGTAGTTTTGATAAAAAAATAAACCTCATTTCTGCACCGAATGTTCGAAATGAGGTTTCAAAACGTATATAGAAAAAGGCAAAGCACCAAAGGCTATTCCTCCCGAATATCTTGTTTGGCTCCTGCATTCCTACGCTGGTACTAACCAGTTCAGGTTCTCGGGTATCATCTCAGCTTTTTAAAGCACCCCGTGCATGAAATATGCTACAAATGTAATGATGAAACGAAAGAAACAAAGCAAATGAAGATTAAAATTTCTCTCTTATTTTTGTCTTTTATCAGACATCAAACAATTAAACCTTTTGCCACCGAAAAGGTCTAATTTTTGCAAGAAAACACCAAAAGAAAACTTTATGAAAATAGCCTCACTTTCAATTATTTGCTTCTTATTTACATTTTTTAGTTGTGGAAGATTCAGAGATAAACTAAGACCTTTATCTGATTTTAGGGTCAACGGAACACTTACAGTTGATGGACTTAGCCGCACCTATCTGCTCAATTTACCTCCAAATTATTATGAGTCATCTAATGTTGCTTTAGTTATTGGTTTGCATGGTGGCGGTGGTAGTGCGTCACAAATGGAGACCAACTATTTTCTGACTGAAAAAGCCAACAAAGAAAATTTTGCTATTGTTTATGCCGAAGGTGTACAAAGCGATGGAATACTGAAAGCTCGAACGTGGAATGCAGGTACTTGCTGCGATTATGCAGTAGAAAAGAATATTGATGATGTAAAGTTTATCAGCTTATTGATTGATGAACTCTTGAAAAACTACCCAAACTTGAATCGTAAGAAAGTTTATGTAACAGGAATGTCGAACGGAGCAATGATGTCTTATCGGTTAGCGTGCGAACTCTCAAATAAAATCGCCGCCATTGCTCCAGTAGCTGGCTCAATGGTTATTCAACCATGTGTTTCATCAAGGCCAGTTCCGGTTTTGCACATTCATTCTGTTTTAGATACAAAAGTGCCATATAATGGTGGAAAAAGCACTTTTGGTTTCACGATTCCGCCGATTGAGCAGGGAATTAATACGTGGTTGAAGAATAATTCTTGTAATACTGCGGCCAAAACTGTGCAGAATTTCGAGAAATATACCCTTACTCGCTGGGCAAACTGCACCAATAGTTCGGTAGAAATCTATCTGACCAAAGATGGCGGACACTCGTGGCCAAGTGGCGAAAAAGCCAGGGCTGCTGCCGACGAAATTTCAACAGCTATCAACGCCAACGATGTCATTTGGGATTTTTTTAAGAAATATCAGTTGCCTTGATATTTGTGATTTTATAAGTGCGATTAATGAATTTTATTCATGGCAAAATTTTTGCTCAAAATAGCAAAACAACTTTATTTCATTTTATATGTTCCAAAAACCTTATCGTCATTCCCTCACTACATTCGTATTTTTCATTATAAATCTATACGTTGCCCATTCACAAATAGTAATCCCAGCCAAATATCGTCGTTTTGGACTTCCAAGTATTTATCAAATAGCCGAAGTGATTGATGCACGTAAGGATAAAACTAATATTGGACTGATTTTAAACGAAGCTAAAAAGCAAGTAGATACCGTTCAGTTTGCCGAACCTCTTGAGTTTAACTTAAAAAACACACTTGGTTACTGTATCCCTAAAGGTGAAAACGAGATTAAATATTCATTGGCATTAAAAGTCAATTATGTAGAATTCAACAAAAGAAAAGTAGAAGACCATGAGCGTTTTTGGATTTTTTATGATATTGAACTTTACGTCAAAATACTGATAACACTTACACAAAAGTTTATGATGGAATAGAAATGCTCGAAGGTAGAGCTGATTTTGGACGAACGAAAGATACCGATGAGCAACAATTTTCGACTTTACATTGGTTACTTTGGGAAGAAATTCACACCAAAATTAATGTAATAAAATTCAAGAATCTTTTAAAAAATACCCCTGCTCAAAAATTAGAAATAATTAATCAAACGTATGAATATCTTCCAATATTTAACGCTGATTCCTTACAAAAAGGTAATTATGACTCAGTTGCTGAACTAAACAATAATTCGCCAAGCATAAAAGTCTATGATTTAAAGGAGCCAACTCTTGTAAGTGTTGATTCGACCAACAAAGAAATAAAGCAAATGTTTTATCCAAATAGCTGGTATTATGGTTACTCAAACGGCAAGAGTATTTATCTAAACTATGAAAAAAATGGAACGTTTATTCCAATTGAAAGGCTTGGAACCGTATTTGAAGTCGAAGGGTTTGCCAATAAAATCTATAATATAAAAGAAGTAAAAGATAGAATGATTAGAAATGTTGCTCTCGACGTTTCTCGAACATTTCTATTTCCGACAAGACTCAACGCTGGATTGGCTGCGGCATCGGCAGTAGGTTTATTGGTAAACCTACTAAGAGAATCCCCTAATACACGGTTAGTTATTGACAGTAAACACGAGGGGAAAGTAAAGAAAATGCCTTTTACGATAATTAGAGAGAAATAATTTAGAAATTTGTCATTGTTAAAAATTATTTTAACCTCAATTAAAACTATGAAACGCTTAAAACAACTTGGTAGCTTTGGTGTGGTTTTCGTGCTGCTTTTTACTTCTTGTAGCTTTGCACAAAATTTCAAATATTACGAAGCTCCCGACAAAATCAGAATCGCTTATACCGATACTGGTTCGGGAAAAGCTATCGTTTTGCTGCACGGTTTTATCAATACTGGGGCCAATTGGCGAAAAACAGCCTTATTCAAGGATTTAGTAAAAAATGGTTATCGGGTAATCGTCCCTGACTTACGTGGAAATGGGCGTTCGGATAAACCTCACGAAGATAAATTCTATGCAAACGATATCGAAACGGCTGATGTAGCAGGTATTGTTTCCGACCTAAAAATCAAATCTTATGCAGTTGTAGGTTATTCTCGTGGGGCAATTGTGGCGGCTAAATTACTGACGAAAGACAAGCGAATTTCGCAAGTAGTCTTGGGCGGAATGGGGCAGCATTTTACGAACCCGAATTGGGATAGAAGGCTCATGTTTGCGGCCGCCTTCAATGGAAAATATCACTTATACCCCGAAGCTCAAGGAGCGGTAAAATACGCCAAATCTATCAATGCCGACACTTTGGCTTTGGGACTTCTGCAAAAATACCAGCCCGTAACCTCGCCCAGTGAGTTGCTGAAATTCAAGAAACCAGTGTTGGTTATTGCAGGAAACGAAGATAAAGATAATGGTGACCCCGAAGTTTTGCAGACCTATTTTAAGAACGCCACGCTCAAAATTGTGAAGGGGAATCATAACGGCACTTACAATACCGAAGAGTTTTCGGAGGGAGTTCGGGCATTTTTGAAGTAAAAATATCTTGTACTGACATAGGGTTGTCAGTGAGTGTGTTTTTCTTTGCAGAAAATCAGTTATCTTATGAAAGTACATACGACCAACTACGAAACAGCCTTCATTGCCGTAGCCGACGATTGCCCCGCCAGCATGGGCGAAGTGCCACCAATGAAAGGTGATAAAAAATCAATCGCAAATATTCAGTTTGAGATTTTGAAGAAAAATCCTTACAAATACACATCCGATGATGTACTGTTTCAGGTTTTTGCCGAAAAAAATGATTTAACCGAAGCCGAATTGGCCGAAGCTCGTGCCGCTTATTTTTCTAAGGGACAAGCGTGTTTTAGGGCATCGCCACTCACGAAACGATATGGCTGGGGCGTACACCACAACGAGGCAGGTAAAATTGCCATTTATGGTTGCGAAAGCCCTGAATATGAGCAGTTTATAAACGATGATTCGATAAAAGTCTATAAAGCGATGCGGTCGAATAAATAGATAAAAGCTATCACTACTGATTAATAAGCCAATAAACATTTTTGTTAAATTATGGTTTTCAGTAGTATAAACGACTAACGCTCATGGAAATCGACCACATCTTTATTTTTAGTAACACAAATGGCAGCGAAGCAGATAAGCTCGAAGAATTTGGCTTTACAGAAGGAAGTAGCAGAGTCCATCCTGGGCAAGGTACTGTCAATCGAAAATTTTATTTCGATAATTTTTTCTTAGAAATCTTGTGGGTACATAACGAAACCGAAATAAAAAGTGATTTAATATTGCCCACTAAACTATGGGAACGTGCAAATTTTTCTAATAATATTTATTCACCTCTTGGCTTGTGTTTGGTAAATACGGATGATACCGATGCCTTATTTCGTGATGCAACTAAGTATCAACCTGAATATTTTCCTGAAGGATTGAAGATTGATGTTTTGACCAACGAAACAAACCCCTCACTTCCGTGGACTTTCCGACTACCTTTCAAGGGTGATAAAAAGAAAACTTCTGAACCAACCGAACATTCAAATAATATTAGTCGCCTTACGAAAGCTGAGTTTTCGTTTTTGCCAAACGATACAAGTGCTAATTTTTTAAAAGCATTTGAAAATCAGGCAAATATTTCATTTGTTTCACAACAAGCCCCCTCACTCATACTTATATTTGATGAGCACCGACAAGGCAAAACAAAAATTTTTGACGATTTGAGTTTAATGATTCTGTACTAAACTATTTATTAAAAGGCACTTCATTTACCCAATGAAAACCACGAGTAGTAAGCAAGAAGTTTCTGGGTTTCATTTTCTTCATTGATATTTTTATAGAATCGTTTTTGATTTTTCCTTTCAAGAATAACTTTTCTGAATCTGACAGAGTGTAAGTAAACGCATATTGAGTCGTATCGGTTATGGGAGCTGCGTAGTCATTCATTTGAATAATATGCTTAGTAGAATCGAGTGTAAAATTGACTCGTTTACGTAACCCCTCTTCGTTGGTTACATAAATCATATCTGTGGCTCCTCGGCGGTCGATAAATACTTCTTGCAAACGCAAAGTATCAGTTTCTGAAACTACGTTATTTCGCTCAAATTTTTCTACTTTATAAGGCCCATAAATGGCTGATTTCGGTGCTGAAATAGGTGCAGCATCTTGCCAATTACTATAAAATTGAGCAACGAAAGTAATTCCAATAAACAATACTTTTAGCACGATTCTTCCTATACGAAACCATTTTTTATCGGCAAAAATCTTTATTTCTTGAGTAGCTTGCGTTGGCTGATTCAATACAAAAAATTGCCAAAGGCGTTTGGCATCAGCCGAAAGTAAATAGATACCTATGAGCATCAACCAAAACGAGAAAATCTTGACAGGTACATCAAAAAACAAATTCATCATAAACACATTGAGCATCACGCCCGCACTCAATAATGCACCCAGTGTGGTGGTTCGACGAAAGATTAGTAACAAACCTGCTACAACTTCCATGAGTCCACCGAAAAACTGATACCCCTTCGAGTACGCCATGAATGTCCACAAAAGTCCCATCGGACTCATTTCACCGAGGCGTTCGTAGAGGCGATAAGTCGTAATAGTACCGAATTGCAGTGGGAAAACTTTTACCAAACCATACGAAAGCATGGTGGCAGCCAGATAATAACGTAGGTAGATTCTGAGCCAATAAACCAATTTTTCGTGATTCGCTCGGTTGCGAGCAGCTATCAGCCAAACGATACTCCCGAGCGATGCAATAATGAGAATAGCAAGCTCTTGAAGCCAATTCCAAGTGGTATCGCCACTGCCATTCGGGCGAACGGTTATTTCATCTAAGTCCAAAAATACATTACCTAAAAGGTTGATGATTGGCGTCCAAAACTTTTCAATTAGATTATAGACTGGTTCTCCGATAAAATCTAAAGGAAAAGGGAAGGTATTTAGACCAAAGAATAAAAAGCAAAAATAGAAAATCAGCTTGTGAGCAACTGACCATTTAGTCGTATTTGCCATTGAATTATAGGTTTAGGATAAAAGTGCTGAGTCAGAAAACGTCGAAAATATAAGCATTTTCTATCTCTTTTTCAATTAGTCTTTCACCCAAACACCCATAAAAAAGAAAAAGCTGCACACAATCGTTGCAGCTATTTACCATTTACTAACCTAAACACTATTTATAAACCTATTAATCCTTTAATCGAAAGCGATAAACTCACTTGCGTATTAGATTTTACTGCAATGCTATTAAGGGCGATATTGCTATTCAGATTCAAGAATGTACTGAAATCAATGATTGCCCCTGTTGTGCTTTTGTTAGAAGCAAAATGTAGTTCGTAGTCACCTTCTTCCAAAAATGCTGCCTTAAAATTACCCGAACCATCAACTTTCGCACTCGTTACGGCATTCTTAAAAGTTACTCCGCTTTCGCCTTGTCCTTTTACTTCGGTGCTTTGATTAAAAGTGCCTTTTTTATAAACATATACCACAACTTGCCCATTAGTAGAGGCATTATAATTATCTATTTTACCTACAATTTCTCCCGTAGTGTTTTTATTGACAAGTCGGATAGAAGATTGTAATTCGCCATAAGTCACAAAAGCATAGCTTTTTTTACTGTTAGCGTTCATTTCTTTAATTGATTTTCGTAAATCAAAATCAATCATTAAATCGGTTACGCCATTTTGTGTAATATCAAATTGTTTAGCTGTAATTTCGATTTCTTGTCGGGCATTTCCCGAAATCGCCAAGGCTTCTTTCGAACCATCTGTTTTCTGAACATAACACCCAGGGGCATTTCCGCTGGCATCTTTGGCATAATCAAGAACCAAAGTCAATTTACTGAACGAACCTGTCTGGAATTTCCCATCACCGAGGCTTAAAGAATTACCATTTTGGAGTTGTAATAAATTTACTGTTTTTGGGCCTTTAAAGGCATCATAAACTTTTCCATCAAATCTTACTTCAGTAATGGTCACAAAGGCGGCACTTACACTGCTATCATCAATCGGGGCATCAGTTATGCTTAATCGCACATCTCCTTTCGGAGCATTGGGGTCTTGCTGACTCACTGGTGTTACAGATTCATTTTGTTTTTCGCAAGCTACTTGCATCAAAAAAACACTAACCAGTGCAATGGCTAATTTTAAAGTTTTCATGGACAATCGTTTTAGTTAAAATCTACTTTTTGGGTTACTATTTTAGGCAAAAAGAATATTCCACCCAGATTTTGTATTACAAATGGCCTATTATGTAGAAAAAAATACCCAAATAATAAGAAAAAAATTACCCAAATATTTCATCAGAAATAATGGCATATTGTTTTTACTGGGAAATTACATCACTAATTAATAACCCAAAATGAAAAAAATAATAGTAGGTCTTTTTCTGATTATTGTTTCTCTAACAACCGCTCAAGCCCAATATAAATTGGGTATAGGTGCAAGGCTCAACTACGGCTATGGCCTGAGCGTAAAATATAAAATGAATAATAAAGAAGCAGTTGAAGGTATTTTGTATTCGAGGTGGCAAGGAATAAACGTTACGGGGCTTTATGAAATCCACAAAGCGGCATTTCAGACTCCCAACTGGCGTTGGTACTACGGCGTTGGTGGCCACGTAGGTTTTTGGCGAAATGGAGGTAGATATGGCAATCCGTGGTTTGATAATAACGACAATCATACGGTTATTGGTGCCGACGGAATTTTAGGCCTTGAATATACTTTTCGAGAAATTCCGCTCAATTTAAGTCTTGACTGGAAACCCGCCATCAATCTGATTGGCTATCAAGGAGCATGGCTCGACGACGTAGCTGTTACCGCCCGTATTGCTATCAAATAGCCATATAAATTCAACCGTTAATCATTCGTAAATCTGTATTTATAAAATGATTTATATAAAACTAAAACCATGAGAACCTATTTTATTATCGGATTTATGCTGTTGCTAAGTTCCTGCGATAGCATTGATGTTGTGCCATTATTTAATAAAAATTACTCGATTCGGGGTGAAGAATCGGTTGACATCGAATACGAGGTAAAGAAAAATGAGAAATACGGAGATAATGAACTCCAAAACTATGACATTTATTTACCTAAAAATCAGCCTACTAAAGTACCCGTAATTGTATTACTCCACGGTGGAGGTTGGAGCGAAGGGGATAAGGGTTTTATTAATCCGATTGTAGAGAATCTCCGACAAAAACGCACCAAATGTGCGATTGTTAACGCCAATTACAGACTCACTTTTCAGAAAGGAATCACCTATCAGCAGCAAATAGAAGATATTGGCTTATTGCTAAGAAAATTACAAAAAGATGCTAAATCGCTCAATATTACGCCAAAATTCTTCCTTTTAGGTATTAGTGCGGGTGGACATCTGGCAATGCTCTACTCATATACGGCTGATAATAAAAACTTGGTGGAGGTTGTGGGCGGAATTTCGAGTCCAGCAGATTTAACTTCTGAGCGACTCCGACAAGGACGCATGAACAACGATATTATTAAGCTCGTCGGGCAACCTTTTAGTGAGGAAACCATTGATGAATATCGCTCGGCAAGCCCAGTATTTCAGATAAGAAAAACATCACCTGCTACTATTTTATTTTATGGCGGAAGCGATACGACTGTACCACCCGAACAAGGAGAAAAAATGCAGCAGAAACTTCAGGAAATGAGTAGCAAACACGAGTACCATTTTTATCCTGAGCAATACCACGAATGGGGGAAAATATCCGAAACACTTGATAAAATGCTTGAATTTGCTGATAAATATCTGTAAAATATTAATTACTACGCATCCATAACTAACTGCCGAGGGGGGAAATATCTCCCCTCTTTTTATTTAGCTTTCATCACACTCGCTTTTTCCTTAAACTCAGTCGGTGAAAGATTTTTCTTTTTCTTGAAGATTCGGCAGAAATACGAAAAACTATTAAAACCACTCGCCATATAAGCCTCTTTTACGCTCACTTTAGGATTTCGGAGCATGCTTTCGGCAACTTTTAGGCGTTCTTCAATAATAAAATCATTGGGCGATGAACCAAGTTCGTGCTTGAAGGTTCTATAAAAATTCGACTCGCTCATGTAAGCTTTTTCACTCAACAATTCTACTGATAAATCTTCGGTGATGTTATCTTGTATGTATTTGATAATGAACGAAATACGGTCGTTATTCGAGTCGTGTTGAGCTTTTTTCAGATAAATACTTTTCGATTCTGTTTGCAGGATTCTGATAATCAATTCTTGAATCAGTAAATCGGCAAAAATATCTTTTGAAGGGTGTTTTTCAGCGAAAATAAAGATTAGGCGTTGGAGAATCTGATTAATGGCTACATCATTTGTGAAATGATAATTATAGTCTGTCATGCTCCATTCTTTGCCGTTTTGTTTGGTGCCTCGGTTATTCAATAATTCTACTGTTTCACACAATTTTTCTTCCGAAAAAGCTAAAGCCAAACACTGCGTTGGATTATACTCGGCAGCTTCAGGAAAATCAATGCACATCAGTTCGTTTGAAGGTAAAATCACCGACTCACCTGGCAAAAAACCGAACGAATGGGTGTTTTCTAAGTGCATCACTTTCTTACCTTTTATCATACTGGCCAATACTGGTTCGCTGAATCGAAGCATTACCTGCGATGCTTGTTGGTGTGTCTCGAAAATATTCAGTTCGGCACTATTAAGTGTATGAACAGTTCGGTTTTCGACCAAACTTACCAGCTTACGGCTTTCGTAATGAGATGTATTTAGATTAATCATATTATCGGCTTTTTACTGGTGATACATGTATTCAATAAGTTTGATACCTAACGGCATCAGGTTAATTGTGGTGTTTTTCTTTCTACCAATATTTAATCCCTACGTGATACTTTTCATCAGCAGTTTCTCAGGTATTGCATACTCTAAACAAACCTACCTAATATTATTATTTCCACAAAAAATATAACTATCTAAATTAGCCCCAACACTGCAAATTGATAGGATAGTACAATTGAATATAGAATAGTGCAATCAGTTGACAGAAAAGTGGTACATGACAGCAGAAAAATGACATTCAATATCATTATTACAAGATTTATTTGCACTATCATTTTTCACCTTTAATACTATAAACAATGTCAGCAGTAACAACACAAAAAAGTAATTTGGTAGAAAAACCAAGCTTCAAAACTCACTATGATAATTTTATCGGTGGCAAGTGGGTTGCTCCCGTAAAAAGCGAATATTTTGATGTAACATCACCAGTTGATGGCAAGGTATTTACGCAAGTGGCCCGCTCAACCGAAGAAGATATAAATTTGGCATTAGATGCCGCTTGGGCAGCCGCTCCAAGTTGGGGTTCGTCATCGGCTACAACTCGTAGCAATGTTTTGTTGAAAGTTGCCGACCGCCTTGAGCAAAACCTCAGCCTTTTGGCTCGTGTCGAAACTTGGGATAACGGCAAAGCCATCCGTGAAACAATGGCAGCCGATTTACCTTTGGCAATTGACCACTTCCGTTATTTTGCGGGTGTGATTCGTGCCGAAGAAGGCTCGGCTTCTGAGCTAAACGCCAATACTCTTTCATTGATTATTCACGAACCGCTGGGCGTAGTTGGACAAATCATTCCGTGGAATTTCCCGATTTTGATGGCTGCTTGGAAAATTGCTCCAGCACTGGCAGCGGGTAACTGTATCGTATTGAAACCAGCCGAACAAACGCCCGTAGGAATTTTGGTTTTGGCCGAATTGATTCAAGATTTATTACCAAATGGTGTGTTGAATATCGTGAATGGTTTTGGTATCGAAGCTGGTAAGCCTTTGGCATCGAGTCCACGTATTAATAAAATTGCATTTACGGGCGAAACCACTACTGGTCAGCTAATTATGCAATATGCTTCTAAGAATATCATTCCAGTAACGTTGGAATTAGGTGGAAAATCACCAAATATTTTCTTCAAAAGTATCATGGATGCCGATGATGAGTTTTTTGATAAAGCTCTTGAAGGTGCCTCAATGTTTGCTCTTAATCAAGGAGAAGTATGTACTTGTCCATCAAGAATTTTGGTTGAAGAATCAATCTACGATGCGTTCATTGAGCGTGTAGTTGAGCGTGTAAATGCCATTAAACTTGGCCACCCACTCGACCCAGAAACCATGATGGGGGCTCAAGCATCAAATGACCAATACGAGAAAATCTTGAATTATATTGAAATCGGAAAAGAAGAAGGTGCTGAGGTTTTGACAGGTGGTGCGGCCGCCTATAACGAAGGTTTAGAAGGTGGATATTACATCAAACCAACGATTTTCAAAGGCAATAACAAGATGAGAATTTTCCAAGAAGAAATCTTCGGGCCAGTGGTTTGCGTGACAACTTTCAAAGATGAAGCAGAAGCCATTGCGATTGCCAACGATACACTTTATGGCTTGGGTGCGGGCGTGTGGACACGTGATATGCACCAAGCCTATACGGTAGCGAGAGCCGTGCAGGCGGGTAGAGTTTGGGTAAATTGTTACCACGATTATCCTGCACACGCTCCGTTTGGTGGCTACAAAAAATCGGGTATTGGTCGTGAAAACCACAAAATGATGTTGGCTCACTACCGTAATACGAAAAATATGTTGATTTCGTATGACAAAAACAAACTCGGATTTTTCTGATAATACATAGGTCTAAGGCTAAAATATGAGTAGAGAGAGTCAGTTTTGGCTCTCTCATACTTTTTATATTAAAATCTAATTTAGGAAAAATATGACTATCGAACGAGTGGCTGTAACGCCCGAAGCTACCGAAATTATTGATAAATTGAGAGACCGAAACGGCCCATTGTTTTTTCACCAAAGTGGTGGCTGCTGCGATGGCTCATCGCCGATGTGTTTTCAGGTTGGGGAACTCATGCTCAACGAAAACGATGTAAAACTCGGTACTATCCACGATTGTGATTTTTATATGTCGAGAGACCAATTTGAATATTGGAAACACACGCACCTCACGCTTGATGTAGTCAAAGGCAGAGGAGCAAGTTTTTCGCTCGAAATACCACTCGGAGTGCGTTTTGTGATAAAATCAAGGCTTTTCAGTAAAGAAGAGTCAATGGGTTTGGGGGAAATTTAGATGGCATCCCGAAAACTTATCATTTTCGGGATGCTTTTCTTTAATCCTTATTACTCGCCACAACAGTTTTATCCAACATTTTAGCGGTTTTTACTAACTTTATAAACTCAGCACGGTAGCCTTCTTCGTCTGCACCTTTGGCGTTTTTGGCTAAATCAATTACTTGCTCATAATTGGCCATTCCTTTAAACTCCGATTGGCGTAAAATTAGACCGAATTCAGCAACAGCAATTGCAAATCTAAAGTTTTCGGAGGTTTTATCAAATGACTTTTGTTGGTCGGTTATTACTTTTTCCATCAATTTACTTTTGTTTTCATCGGGTGATTTATAGCGTAATTTGACAGTAAGCACTTCGTTGGATTTAGCAGCTGCAGAAAGGCCGTTTTCGGTTTGGTATTTTAGTTCGTCGATATTTTTCAAGTACGCACTTTCTACGCCCACTGGCACGATTTCGTATAAAGCCGTGACCGTATGACCCGAACCCATTTCACCTGCATCTTTTTTATCATCATTGAAGTCTTCATTACGAAGCATTCGGTTTTCGTAACCAATTAAGCGATAGGCTTTTACGAATTTTGGGTTAAACTCCAATTGCAGTTTCACATCCTTGGCAACCGTAAACATCGTCCCGCCAAATTCATGCACAAAAACCTTTTGGGCTTCTTGCAGATTATCAATATAAGCGTAATTTCCGTTTCCTTTATCGGCCAAAGTTTCCATTTTATTATCCTTATAATTGCCCATTCCGAAGCCTAAAACACTCAAAAATACACCGATATTGCGTTTTTCTTCAATCAAAGCTTTCAATTCTACTTCGCTCGAAACACCCACATTAAAATCGCCATCACTTGCCAAAACCACACGGTTATTTCCACCTTTTATCAAATTTTCGGCAGCAATTTTATACGCCAATTTTATACCTTCACCACCTGCGGTTGAGCCTCCTGCTTGTAGATTTTCGAGTGCATCTTTGATTTTACCTTTATCCGAAGTCGGCGAAAGCACCAAACCCGCCGCACCTGCATAAACCACGATTGAAACTTTATCTTGCGGACGAAGTTGGTCAGTCAATAAATAAAGTGCTTGCTTGACCAAAGGGAGTTTTTCAGGCGAACCCATCGAACCTGATACATCAATCAAGAAAACGAGATTAGATGCAGGAAGATTTTCGGTCGAAATCTTTTGGGCTTGAATACCAATCTGCAATAATTTCAAACCTTTGTTCCACGGCGAATCCGAAAACTCAGTATTTATCGTAACAGGTTCATTTTTAATAGGTTGCGGATAATCATAATCGAAATAATTAACCATTTCTTCGATTCGGATGGCATCTTTTGGTGGCATCGTGCCAGCATTTAACATCCGACGCACATTGCTATATCCTGCTCTATCCACATCAATCGAAAAAGTGGTGAGAGGATTACTTTTTGCTTCTTGAAAAATATTCTCCATCAATGAGTTATACTCTTCGGTATTGAAATCTTCTTTAGGTTTATCAGCCGAATAACGCTTTTTTCGCTCACGATACACGCCACTTTGTTGCACCTGCAAGCCAGACACTCGCCCTTGTAACATCGGACTGGCAGAAGGTATAATTTTATTTTTTGACATTACAGAAACTGCTCCTGTAACATTTCGACGTTGTTGAGTTGAATACCCTACTACTACAACTTCATCCAAAGCGTGTGCATCGTCTTCAAGTTTCACCGTAATTATACTATCTTTTCCAACTTTAACTTCTTTTGTTTTATAGCCGATATAAGTAAAAATCAGTTTTTCACTACCTGCTGGCATCGTAAGCTGAAAGTCGCCATTGGCGTCAGTTTGTGTACCGATACTCGTGCCTTTAACGGCCACCATTACACCGGGTAAGGCTGAGCCATCGCTGCCCGCAAGCACTTTACCTTTGATTGTTCGCTGTGTAGTAAATGCAAAAATGCCAAACACCAACGCAATAAGTACCCAAATTTTCGTTTTCATAATTGTATAAGTTTTGATTTTATACCATTGATGCATGACTCAGATTTTTTCCATAATTTTTTTTGAGTTTTTTTAGAAAAAAATTGCGATGTGTCGATTAAAGACTAATTTTAGGTGCAACATTTTGAGACAACAAAACATAAGTCTCTGGTAAACAAACACTTATCTCCTATTCTATAAAACACTCATACCCTAAGAATAATGTTTTTCAAGCGATTCAGTAAACCCAAGCCCACCACCGATGCCGAATATTTGGCAGCTTATCAGGCTACGGGAAACCTTGAATTGTTGGGAGAATTGTATGAACGTTACATGGAAATGGTGTTTGCGGTTTGCTTTAAATATCTGCGAGATGAAGATGAAAGCAAAGATGCCGTCATGCAGATTTTTGAGGAGTTAGTCGTAAAATTACGCACTCATTCGGTCGAGAACTTTAGAAGTTGGCTGCACAGTGTGGCACGGAATCATTGTCTGATGCACCTCCGAAGTAATCGCCTGCAAACGGAGGGTGTCGATTTTTTTGAAGATGGTTCTGTGGAAAATGAGCCATTTGAACATCAATCAGATGAACCTTTTGAACTCGAACAAAATTTATCGAAAATGACCGATTGCCTCGAAACGCTATCGGACGAACAAAGAACGAGTATCCGATTGTTTTATTTAGAAGAGAAATGCTACAAAGAAATTACAGACCTGACGGGTTATGATTTGAATAAAGTGAAAAGTTACATACAAAATGGCAAGCGAAATCTGAAAATTTGTATTGAAAAAAAGCATGAATAAAGGCAAAAAAAATACTGAACTGACGGCCGAAGAGATAAAAAAATACCTCTCGGGCGAAGCTTCGGCCAAACAAATGCACCAAGTAGAAAAACAATTACTCAACGAGGCATTTGCGGCCGATGCTGCCGAAGGTTTAGAGAAATTATCGGCTGAAAAAATCAATACTTCGGCTGCAATGAATGACTTGAAAAAACGCCTTGATGCAAGAATAAAAACAAAGCAAAAACAGACCAAAATTATTCCTCTTTGGCAGCG
The DNA here is from genome assembly GCF_014644295.1 of Emticicia aquatilis. Classification (GTDB taxonomy): domain Bacteria; phylum Bacteroidota; class Bacteroidia; order Cytophagales; family Spirosomataceae; genus Emticicia; species Emticicia aquatilis. The sequence goes on along the minus strand of NZ_BMKK01000011.1, from coordinate 124,583 downwards.
TGCTTCGGTGGCTGCATCAATTGCTTTGTTCTTTGGTATTGGATTGTATTTCATTTTCTACAAAACTGATAATCAGACACTTGCTGTAAACAAAACACAAGAAACGCTTTCAAAAACAACAGCCGAAACCCTGCACGAAGAAACGAAAAAAGAAGTAATTGCTATCAATCAACCAAAGCCAACCAAAGCAAAAGAAACGGTTTCAGCAAGCCCACAAAATAGTAATGAGCAGGAGAATGCAAGTACAATTTCTGCCCAAGAGCCACAAAAGTTAGTGCTACAAAGTAATGAAGAAAGCAAAGCCGATGAGGTGTTAAAACCTGCGGCACCAATAAGCTCTGCAAAAGAAATTGCCGAACCAAAAGCTGCGAAAGCCCCCGTAATTTTGACAAGCAGAGAACGAACTCCGACTTTTTCTGGACAAATTCTTGATACTGAAAATCAGCCAATTGTGGGGGCAATCGTAAGCCTCAAAAATAGCAATAAGACTGCACAAACCGATATCAATGGTGTTTTCAAAATCAATGATGTGAGTGTTGGAGAGGTCTTGGAAGTCAATGCCATTGGTTATAATCCGCAGGAAATTGTCGTAAAAAACCAAGATTTAGGAAAAATAAAACTTTCGGAGAATAGCAGTGCATTGGCCGAAGTGATTGTGACAGATAATCAATCAAAAGCAAAAAAAGCTGAACAAAAAACGATTCTGATTAACGAGCCACCCACGCAAGACCCCGTACCTGTTGGTGGCTGGAGCAACTACGATACTTATCTCAGAAACTCACTCAAAAGCACAGGGGCGGTATCGACTCTACACTTTGAAGACCCACTTCGGCTACGCCTCACAGTCGAGCCAGACGGTACGCCATCAAATGTGCAAATTGACAACGAACTCGGCAAAGAAAACACCCAAAAAGTGGTGGAAGCCGTAAAAAATGGTCCGAAATGGTTTCCAGCCAAACGAAAAGGCAAAAAAGTAAAAAAAGAAGTGAAGCGAGAGTTGAAGATGAAGTAGGTTTTCGTTTCCTCATAATCTATCTGAGGAAACGAACTTTATTAGCAATTCTTTGTCTCAATGATTTTCCCTAAATTGATTACAAAAAAATAATCTTCGGGGTCTTTAGAGCCCCTTGGTGCTTCATCGAAAAGTCCGAGTTCTGTACCTTTCCATTCTATTAATATCGTCGGAACATTTGCTTCAAATCCATTTCTAAACTCCACAGCATCATACTCTCTGAATCGGACTCCTTCTTTGTCATTTATCAATAGTTGTTCTTCCCAAAAGGGTATAAAATCTTGATATACTTCCGTTTTTTCTCCACTCAAAATTTCATCAAAATCATCTTTTAAGATGGCTATTTTTAATATTTTCATTGTTTAATGTTTGGGATAATAATGTTTCTAAATTAATTAGTGCTAAAAACGCTCTGCGTAGTCTCCGACTTCGTAGGTGTGAATGTCGTTCTCTGAACGACGTATCCAAATACTGCTGTTCAGAGAACAGCTAACACTACTACGAAGTCGGAGACTTCGCAGAGCAAGGCATTGGTCTATGCTCTTTTGGCAAATATTTTTTACTCCTTTTTCGCTAAGACTCTTTAGTCTATTTGTCATTTCTTATTAAACTTCTTTATCAATCTATAAATATTTAAGCCAGAAATTGAAAATAATAGAAGTAATAAGAATCCAAAAAACAAATAAGACCCCAAAGTTAAACTTTTCTTACTATGGTCTGAAGAATACAAAGAAACGCTTCCCATTAACAGTATATATCCACAATAACAAAATACTAATAGTGAAGTGATTATATTTAGGATTTTCATTAATTCATAATTGTTAATTTTCTCAAATTCTCTATCCTACAAAGCCAGAGTTCTTCCAGCACAAAAACTGCCAAATTACAAATTTATCCTACAATCAAAGCATATTTTTCAATAAATGCGGGCGTTCTTTGACAACTTTCAATATCATTTCACCAAAAAGTGTATTGGCCCACGCAAACCATTTTCTTGTGAATTTAGCCGCATCATCTTTATCAAATGACTCGTGCATGAAGCCCGTATTGGCGTGCGTATTTTTCAGAATTTTGAGTTGTTGCAAAATCTCTTTATCATCGGTCGAGGTCATAGCTCGCATAATAATGCTCAATGGCCAAATCTGATTAACCAATGTGTGCGGACTACCAACACCTTCGGCCGCTTTTCCTTTGAAGAAATACGGGTTCGAGTCGCTCAACACAAATCGGCGGGTATTTTGGTAAATCGGGTCACTGGCTTTTACTGCACCCAAATACGGCAAACTCATTAGATTCGGCACATTCGCATCATCTTGTAGCAAACAATTTCCAAAACCATCTACTTCCATGGCGTAGATTTTACCAAACTTTGGGTGCGTAATAACAGCATGTTTTTTAATGGCGGCATCTACTTCATTCGCAAAATCTTGACATTCTTTGGCAAAACCTGCATTTTTATAAACTTTTGTAGCAATCTCAGCTATTTGTCGGAACGACACCACAGCAAACAAATTGGCAGGAATCAAAAATGGATAAACCGTAGCATCATCCGACGGGCGGAAAATACTGTGAATCAAGCCATTGGGTTTGGTTACATTGCCTAATCCATTACCCGGAACAGTATCAGTTGACCAAGAAGTTGTTCGCCCGAAACGATATTTTCCTACACCATTGAAACGTTGTTGTTCTCGACAAGTGGCAATAATACTTTGGGCAGCTTTCAGCCATTTTTCGTCAAAAACGCTCGTATCGTTTGTTAATTTCCAATAATTGTACGCCAAACGAACTGTATAGCAAAGCGAATCAAGTTCCCATTTGCGTTCGTGGAGTTCGAGTTTCATGTCGGTATGGTCGCTCATCCACTCTGATTTTCCTGCACCATCATTAAACGCATTGGCGTAAGGGTCAATTAAAATACATTCGGTTTGGCGATTGATTACGCCCGCAATGAGTTGTTGCAGAGCGGCATCTTCTTTCATCAAACTCAAATAGGGTGTTACTTGTGCAGTGCTATCTCGCAACCACATGGCATGAATATCGCCCGTAATCACAAAAGTATCGGGGCGGTCGTTTTTCTTTTTGAAATGAACGGTTGTGTCAAGTGTATTCGGGAAACAGTTTTCAAACAACCACGCCAACTCAGGGTCTTTAATCTGAGTTTTCATTCGGCTAATGGTCGCTTCGATGGCCAAACTACTAAAATTTCGTTTGTCGGCCGAAACCCTCACACTTGGAAAATCTTGTGCGAAACCTTTGGTTTGAATCAATAAACCCATACCAGCCAATGTACTTTGCTGTATAAATTTACGACGGTTGATGTGTTGCATTTTGTATGGTCGATGTTTTGTTATCAAATTCCATAGCGATGGGTTTGCAAACCCATCGCTATGAATAGAAAATTGGGTAATTAAATCACATTTATACTTTTCTCAGTTTTAGCAATCATTTGTCCGAAAGACTCAGCTACGACGCCATTTTCTTGCAAAATTCGTTCTAATGCCTCTTTTCCTGCTGGTTCTACGGCAATTAGAAGTCCACCGCTGGTTTGTGGGTCGGCCAATAAAATCCTTTGTGTATCATTGATTGCCGATACTTTTTCGCCATAACTTTCCCAGTTGGTATTACAGCCTTTTGGAGCACAAAATGGATATAAATAATCGTTAGCTTCGGGCATTTTTGGCACTTTTTCGTAACTTATTTCGGCACTTAGATTACTTCCTTCGCACATTTCTACCAAGTGTCCTAAAAGTCCAAAACCTGTTACGTCGGTCATGGCTTTTACTGCCGAAAGTTTTCCTAAATCTGCTCCTACTTTATTGAGCGTAGCCATCTGATTAACAGCAACTTGTAAATATTCTGGGTTTGAAATACCCATTTTTTGAGCCGTTGCCAATAGTCCAACACCGAGCGGTTTTGTCAGGTAAAGTAAACAGCCTTCAGTGGCGGTTGAGTTTTGTTTCAGATGCTCAATTTTCACTTTTCCAGTAACGGCCAAACCAAAAAATGGTTCGGGACTATCAATACTATGTCCACCTGCCAGCGGAATATTGGCCGCTGTGCAAGTCGCACGACTACCATCCAGTACTTTCTGAGCAATTTCGGCCGGAATTGTATCAATCGGCCAACCCAAAATGGCAATCGCCATCATTGGTTCACCACCCATTGCATAAATATCGCTCAAAGCATTGGTCGAGGCTATTCTTCCAAAATCAAAAGCATCATCAACGATTGGCATGAAAAAATCAGTCGTACTGATGATTGCTTCGCCATTGCCTAAATCAAAAACTGCGGCATCGTCTTTGTCTTTATTTCCCACCAAAAGATTTGGGAAGGCATTTTGGGGCGTTAATGTGTGCAAAATTTGGTCAAGAACTTTGGGCGAAATTTTACATCCACAACCCGACCCGTGACTATATTGAGTAAGTTTTATCTCCGACATATCTGATTAATGATTTTTAAACCGTCGTAAAAATACATAATATTGTAGAATGGTTTTGATAAAACTGGTTTTTAAAATATCTGAGAAGCTTTCATTGATAATGAAAACCACCATAAAAACGAAACAGCTTGTTTCGGAATTGAATTAAACAAAATATGACCCTTTTTCTGATACCAACCATTCTCGCACCCGACACGCAAGAAACAGTTTTACCTCCTCAAATAAAGGCAGTCGTGAGCGAATTGAATGTGTTTTTTGTGGAAGAACTCCGCACCGCTCGACGGTTTATTAGTAGCCTAAAGCTCAATAAAGTGATTGATGATATTACTTTTTATGAATTAAACAAAGATACCCCACCCGACCAAACCCTTACACAACTAAAAAAACTAAAAACCGATGCAGGTATCATCAGCGAAGCTGGTTGCCCAGGGGTGGCCGACCCTGGAGCGATTGCCGTAAGTTACGCTCATCAATTGGGGCATAAAGTTGTGCCGTTGGTAGGGCCAAGTTCAATTCTCATGGCCTTGATGGCTTCGGGGTTTAATGGACAGAGTTTTACGTTCAATGGTTATCTGCCAATTGATAAACAACTGAGAATAAAATCTTTAAAAGATTTAGAACAACTGGCCAAGAAAAAGCAGCAAACACAGATTTTTATGGAAACTCCTTTCCGAAATAATCAATTACTGGAAGATGTTTTGCAAAACCTCAACCCTGAAACTTTGCTTTGCATTGCCTGCAACGTGACGGCCGCTGACGAGTTCATTAAAACGCTACGAGTGAAAGACTGGCGAAAATCTAAACCCGATTTACACAAAAAGCCCACTATTTTTTTACTTTTGTGATATAGTCGACTGTCCACAGACGATGGCCGATAGAAAAAAACAAATACAGAATTAAATCCGTGGACTGTTGTCCATCGACCGTTGACTAATCATTTATGATAAATATACATTCCTTTACATTCTCGCCACTTGCTGAAAATACATATATTTTGTGGGACGAAACTCACGAAGCTGTTATTATTGATGCAGGTTGCTTAGCTCAATATGAAAAAGAAGAACTGGCTGACTTCATTACAGATAATCGTTTGGTAGTGAAGCAGTTACTACAAACCCATTGCCACCTCGACCACGTATTTGGAGCTGCTTACGTGAAGCGTAAATTCGGTGTTAAGATGCTGATTCACAAAAACGAAATTCCGATTTTGGCCGATGTAGAAAACCGTTGCCGAATGTGGGGAATAAGAGGCTACGAACCTGTTGAAGCCGATGAGTTTATTGATGAAAATGATAAGATTTTCTTCGGAAACTCGGAACTGGAAATCAGATTAGTACCAGGACACGCTCCTGGGCATTTAGCTTTTGTGAATCATGCTCAGAAATTTGTTATCGGTGGCGATGTGCTTTTCAGAGGAAGCGTTGGCAGAACCGATTTTCCTTTTTGCAGCCACGAAGCATTGATTCATAGCATCGAAACGCAGTTTCTGACACTCGATGATGAGTATAAGGTTTATAGTGGTCATGGCGACCCAACGACTATCGGCTATGAACGCAAGACAAATCCATTTTTAATTTGAAAAATTTCAATAATTGATGCTGTGATTATAGAAAAAAACTAAAAAATAAGTTTTATTCAATCATTCACTCATTCACTCATTCACTCATTGGACTTACATGAAATTATTTACTATTCCAAATATAATGACGCTCGGCAATCTACTTTGTGGTTGCTTGGGTATCGTTTTTGTTTTTGAAGGCAATCTGCTTTGGGCATCTTACTTGATATTTATTGCAGGCGTTCTTGACTTCTTAGATGGTTTTGTGGCTCGATTGCTCAAACAACATTCTGAAATTGGAAAGCAACTCGATTCCTTGGCCGATATGGTTACGTTTGGCGTTTTGCCTTCGTTTATTCTTGCCAAATTGATTCAGATTTCAACAACCCAAAATACCGTTTTATCTGATTTAATTCCATCAAATCTTTTATCACAAACACATTTGCCCACTTTGGCTTATGTGGCATTTATTTTGGCACTTTTTTCATGCTTGCGTTTAGCAAAATTTAATATTGATACTCGCCAGTCCGATTCATTTATTGGTGTTCCTACACCTGCTAATGCTTTTGTAGTGGCTTCGTTTCCGTTGATTTTAGAGTTCAATCCCGAATACAAATTCTTAATTCTTAACTCTACATTCTTAATTGCTTATACGCTCATTATGAGTTATTTACTAATTTCAGAAATACCATTATTTGCACTCAAATTCAAGAGTTTTGCTTGGAAATCTAATCAAATCAAATACATTTTTCTGATTCTTTCTGTAATTTTACTCGTAAGTCTAAAATTCTTAGCCATACCGTTAATCATATTTTTGTATATCATTCTATCAGTTATCAATAACTTTCTACCGAAAAACTCATAAACCGTTATTTAAAATATAAAATCATGCAAAATCCATTTGAAGAAAATAGTTCGGCAGTACGCCCAACGTTACTCACAATCTTGTGTATCCTGACCCTCGTTTGGAATGCTTACAAATTTTATGGAGCGATTCCGAATACATTCAATCCTGAAAAAGTAATGGAAAGTAAAGAGCAAGCTAACGAAATGATGATGGATATGCTCTCGAAGTACATGTCGGAAAAAGACCTCGAAAAAGTAGAAGAAACGCAAACTGAAACAGAAAAAATGTTTCAAAGAGATAATTTAGTGTTAGCGGGTGGTGTTACGCTTATTTCAAGTATTTTGCTAATACTTGGTGCAATCTGGATGTGGGGACTACGCAAAAAAGGTTTTTGGGTGTATATCGCAGGAAATGCGGTTGGTATCCTCGCCCCCATCGTGATTTTTGGTGGAAGCATCGGTTGGAGTATCGGTATCATGTCTTTAATTGCATCGGCTATTTTTACTGGCCTTTATGCCATCAACCTCAAATACTTGGTCTAAGATTTTGTTAAAACATTGTTAATGTTTCTTAAAACCTGCTCATATTTGGGCAGGTTTTTCTATTTTTAGATAGATTTAGCTCTAAATACCACGGCGAACGGGAAGCGACCGTCGCTCGGTTCGCACCACATCTATGAAAAACCTATTACTAATACTTATTTTCTTATTCCCCTATCGGGTTTTATTCGCCCAAGGCGATTTTACTCGCATCTATCATCCTATCATCAATTCGGCTGAACTGGCCATTGTTGACACCAATTATTACGAAGCTCTCGATTATTATAAAGCTGCTTTCGATAACGTAAAAAAACCTTTTGCCAAAGATTATTACAATGCCGCCATTTGTGCCGCAATGGTTGGCAAGATGTCAACAGTTTTTGATTATTTAGAGAAAATAGTAGAAAAAGGCTATCCTTCAGATAGTCTGCGGAAGGATGTTTTCTTCCATTATGTAGCCGATACCTGCAAAACATGGAGCAAATTTGAGGGCCAAATGAAGCAGGTAAAGCCCAATATTAATCGAGAACTGAGAGATAGTTTGAATAAAATTTATGCTTTGAGTACAAAAACTATATACACTCCATTAACGGCCGATTTAAGAGAGTATTTTGCCAAAAATCATAGTTTACCACAAACATTTACTACTAAAATAAACGGAAAAGATACAACGATTGCAGTTAGAGTAAGTAGCTTTGTAGATAGTCTTTATTTTTTCAATAATTTATCAGGCAAACTCAAACTCCAGCAAGATAGTTTAAGAAAAATCAATAACGAGATATTCTCAAAAAATCAGCATCTTGTCTATAATTCCATTGTCAAAATCATCGAAAACAATGGGTATCCCGATGAAAATCTGATTGGACTATCGGGTAGAGATTCCCAAAACTCTTCAAAAGATAGGCGTATATTTTACTTCGCTGAGCAAAACTTCAATAATTCGATGTTGAATAGTAGCATTGTTCTTGATATTTTTTCCAGTTCGTTTCCAGCAGAAGAAAGCGATATTAAAGGAATAATTACTCAAGCAGTAAGAGATGGAAAATTGTTGCCTCATCATGTAAACAGAGTCAATGCAAGTAGAGGAAGTTTTAGGGGTCAGGCTGTCGCAAACAATACAAATAATGAACTCAACGTATTTTCATTTGGCAAAGTAAGGGTTTATCGCTTTCAATTAGAGGCCAATCTAAAATGTGCGATACCAGATTTAGAGAAAAAACTTTCGAGAAACTATTGGCAGAAAGAATCATTACAAGAATACAGCGAAGCCGAAATCAACGAAAAACGCCTTGATATTGGCTTAGAAACATTGGCCGATGCCTACAAAAAAGCATTTTTCAAGGCATATCCACGAGTTTTTATTATTAATGGCGGCTCTTATCAAAGCGAACTTTCGTATGTTTCAAGCTGTGAGGTTTTAGAAAAAATGCTGAAAGAAAATACGTTTGTGAGATAATCAACACTTTCACACTAAATAGTATTTCTGTGGACCATTGACTATCGTCTATCGACTAAAAATATCACTTTACCAAGAAACTCCTCAATAATTCAAAGTCAGCCAAATATTATTTTGTCAAAAATTCATCTTCTATTAATTATCAGTTAATTTTGTAATCTAATGACTCCAAAGCCGGTGTTGGTTGGAAACACCAATAACCAATAACTGATAACCAATTTACCAAATTATGTCTGTAGAAACTTCCATCATTCGTGACACGCAAATCTTTGATTTAATCACGAAAGAAAACAATCGCCAATTACATGGCATCGAATTGATTGCTTCTGAAAACTTCGTGTCGCCACAGGTGATGGAAGCGGCAGGTAGTGTTTTGACAAATAAATACGCTGAAGGTCTTCCAGGAAAACGCTATTATGGTGGTTGTGAGGTAGTTGACCAAGTTGAGCAAATTGCTATCGACCGTCTCAAACAATTATTTAATCTTACTTGGGCAAACGTTCAGCCGCACTCTGGAGCTCAGGCGAATATGGCGGTTTTTGTGGCATGCTTGAAACCTGGTGATAAAATCTTAGGCTTTAACCTTGCTCACGGTGGACACCTTTCACACGGTTCGCCAGTAAATATTTCTGGAAAATACTTCCAACCTTTCTTCTACGGTGTTGAGCAAGAAACGGGCTTAATCGACTGGAATAAAGTTGAAGAAACTGCTCACAAAGAACGTCCGAAAATGATTATTTGTGGAGCATCGGCTTATTCTCGTGACTGGGATTATATCCGTCTTCGCCAAATTGCTGATTCAATCGGTGCAATCTTGTTGGCTGATATTTCACACCCAGCGGGTTTGGTTGCTAAAGGTTTATTAAACGACCCATTCGACCACTGTCATATCGTGACAACAACTACCCACAAAACCCTTCGTGGTACTCGTGGTGGTGTAATCATGATGCGTAATGACTTCCCGAATCCTTTCGGAATCACAACGCCAAAAGGCGAAATCAGAATGATGTCGTCATTGTTAGATTCTGGTGTTTTCCCAGGTACGCAAGGTGGACCATTGGAGCATATTATTGCTGCTAAAGCGGTTGCTTTCGGCGAGGCCTTGACTGAAGGTTTCTATAACTACCAAGTACAGGTTCAGAAAAATGCCAAAGTAATGGCTCAAGAATTTATGAACCGTGGCTATAAAGTTATTTCTGGTGGAACGGATAATCACTTGATGTTGATTGACTTACGTCCGAAAAACTTGACTGGTAAAATTGCCGAAAACTCATTGATTCAAGCAGATATTACGGTAAACAAAAACATGGTTCCGTTTGATGATAAATCGGCCATGACAACTTCGGGTATGCGTGTAGGAACTTCGGCCATGACAACTCGTGGTTTGGTAGAAGCTGATATGATAAGAATCGTAGATTTGATTGATGAAGTATTGATGAATCACGATAACGCAACGAAAATTGCGAATGTAAGAGGCGAAATCAACAATTGGATGAAAAACTATCCGTTGTTTCAATATTAATTATCGGTTTTCAGTCATACAAGGAAGGCTTCCCTTTGAGGGAAGCCTTCCTTATTTCCTTAAAAGTTAAAAAATAAGAAAGGCTTGGTTCAAACGAATCAAGCCTTTTTCTAAACCCTAACTAAACCGTATATAAAATTTTTGTAGGACAAGTTTACAACCTGTCAATTACATATAATGACATTTTACGAACGAAACGGAGCTTCGTTCCACCAATTATCCAATTAAATAATACTCAAATTCTTGTTTGATTGCCAAACATTCGTTTTTAGTTTCTTTCAAAACTTCGCATTTTGCTACACTTTTGCCGAATAGTTTTTCTGTAAAAAACTCAACCACGTAGTTAGCCAACATTTCCACAAATGACTCCTGTACGTTAGTATCTTCTTTTACGATGGCAATACTCTCAATATTTACTTTTATTGATTTTTCGAGTTCATTAACCAGACTCTTTTGCTTGATGTTCTTACTCAAAGTGCGTTGTTGCTCATAGGTATTGTGCGGAAAACCCATAGCCATTGAGCCAAAATTGATTGAAGTGATTGCAAGAAGTAATAATAGCTTTTTCATAATGTTGGTTGCGGCTAACCGCTTGTTTTGCGTGTCTGAACTCATTATCTGATTGACAATACAAAGATATGTGTTTTATTTAGTATTATGCAATACATAGTACCTTTTATTTTTCAATTTTTCTTATGAATGGTCGAAATCGAGGATAAATGGTTTCTAAAATGGATTACATATATAAGATGCAAAAACTTAGTGCAAAGTTGCAGATTAAAACAGATATTTTTTTAGAATTAACATTCTTTAACAAATATATACAAATGTAGATAAATACCCTCAATATCTACAATTTAGAACGTTCTTTAATATTGTTTTTTTATATTTACCGAAAAATCAACCCTACTTCTATATTATGTTCAAAAAACATCTGAAAGTGTTGGCTCTGCTCGTACTTTCCTGCGAAACCTTCGCTCAATCAACCAACACACTTTGGTATAAACAGCCCGCCCAATATTTTGAAGAAACACTCGTGCTGGGCAATGGCAAACTCGGTGCAACGGTATTTGGTGGCGTAGAATCTGACAAAATTCTACTCAACGACGCTACACTCTGGTCGGGAGAACCAGTCAACGCCAACATGAACCCAGACGCTTATAAAAATATACCTGCTATCAGAGAGGCTCTTAAAAATGAAGATTACAAATTGGCCGATAAACTTCAACGCAAACTACAAGGTAAATTTTCGGAGTCTTATGCACCGCTTGGTACGATGCTTATCAATCACGCCAATGCTGGCAATTATTTTAATTATTATAGAGAATTGAATATCTCTCAGGCAGTTTCAAAAGTTACTTACGAAATTAACGGTGTTAAATATACTCGTGAATACTTTGTTTCCCAACCTGACCAAATCATGGTTGTAAAACTCACAAGTAGCCAAAAAGGAGCTTTAACATTTGATGTAAAATTCAATAGCTTGCTCAAATACAAGGTTTCTACGCCTAACCAAACTTTGCAGGCCAATGGCTACGCCCCAATCAAAGCCGAACCCAATTATAGAAGAGTTGAAAACCCTATTGTTTTTGATGAAAACAAAGGCACACGCTTCACAACACTGGCCAGAATTAAAAATACTAGTGGCTCAATCGTAAGTACCGATAGCACTTTGGGCGTAAAAGGAGCAACCGAAGCCATTATCTACGTTTCGATTGCCACAAGTTTTAATGGTTTTGATAAAAATCCAGCTACACAAGGACTTAATAATCAAGCAATTGCAGCGAGTAATTTAAGCAAAGCTTTTGGTAAAACTTTCGCTCAAATCAAACAAGCTCATTTGCTTGACTATCAAAAATTCTTCAATCGTGTAAGTTTAGATTTAGGAAAAACCTCTGCACCGAATCTTCCAACTGATGAACGATTAAGACGCTACGCCAAGGGCGAAGAAGATAAAAACTTGGAGATTCTTTATTTTCAGTATGGCCGATATTTACTCATCAGTAGTTCACGTACGATGGGCGTACCAGCCAATTTACAAGGTATTTGGAATCCGTACATGCGTCCACCTTGGAGCAGTAACTACACAACTAATATCAACGCCGAAGAAAATTATTGGCTGGCCGAAAATACTAATTTGAGCGAAATGCACGAGCCAATGATGAAGTTTATCAAGAATGTGGCTACCACTGGTAAAATTACGGCCAAAACATTTTATGGGGTAAATGGCTGGGCGGTTGCTCATAACTCGGATATTTGGGCAATGAGCAATCCAGTTGGTGATTTTGGTCAAGGCGACCCAGGTTGGGCCAACTGGAATATGGGCGGTGCGTGGCTCAGTACGCATCTTTGGGAACATTATGTATTTACAAAAGACCAAAACTTCTTGAAAAACGAAGCCTATCCGCTAATGCAGGGAGCAGCACAATTTTGTTTAGAATGGTTGATTGAAGATAAAAACGGTAAGCTTATCACCTCACCATCAACTTCTCCCGAAAACATTTACATTGCACCCGATGGCTACAAAGGAGCTACACTATACGGTGGAACGGCCGATTTAGCAATGATTCGTGAATGTTTTGAACAAACCATCAAAGCATCGAAAATATTAAATACCGATACCGAATTTAGAGCAAAACTCGAAGCTGCTTTGGCAAAACTTTACCCTTATCAAATCGGTAAAAAAGGTAATTTGCAAGAATGGTATTATGATTGGGAAGATGCCGAACCACAGCACCGCCATCAATCGCACTTATTTGGACTTTTCCCAGGAAATCATATTTCACCACTGAAAACCCCAGCTCTGGCCGATGCTTGCCGTAAAACGCTCGAAATCAAAGGTGATGAAACAACTGGTTGGAGTAAAGGCTGGAGAATCAACCTTTGGGCAAGGCTTTTAGACGGTAATCGTGCCTATAAAATGTATCGAGAACTCCTGCATTACGTAGAACCCGATGGTGTAAGAACTAACTATGCTCGTGGTGGTGGTACTTACCCGAACCTATTCGACGCTCACCCACCCTTCCAAATTGATGGCAACTTTGGTGGAGCAGCAGCCGTAGCCGAAATGTTAGTACAATCTGACGAAAAGGAAATCAGCCTCCTCCCTGCCCTACCCGATGTTTGGGCGGATGGTTCAGTAAAAGGCATTTGTGCCAGAGGTGGTTTTGAAGTTTCGCTTGATTGGAGTGGTAAAACACTCAAAAAAGTAATTATTTCATCGAAAAAAGGTGGAAAAACTACCTTGATTTCGGGTAATAAAACTAAAACTATCTCTTTGACTGCTGGACAGAAAATGGAGATTGTTTGGTAAATAATAAAACAATTATTCCCGTAAATTTATTTTTTTTTGATAAATTTACGGGAATAATTGTAAAAATATGATTCAACGAATAATTGCAGACCAAGTGTTATTTGGGCTAAGTTTCCAACCATCAATAGCTATATTGGGGCCTCGCCAAGTGGGTAAAACGACATTTGTCAAACAATTACAGCAAAAATTATCCAAGCCATCTGTCTATTTTGACTTAGAGAGAAGCAGTGATTTATCAAAATTTCAACATGACCGTTTGGCATTTTTAGAAACCATGCAAGAACAAACAGTCATTCTTGATGAGATTCAACGCTTACCCGAAATTTTTCCTGACATTAGAAGTCTTATCGACCAGAATCGAGTTCCCGCACGCTTTATTTTGCTCGGTTCTGCCTCCTTCATTTTATTAAAAAATACCTCAGAATCATTGACAGGAAGAATTTCATACTTTGAAATGACTCCTCTGCTTTTTAGAGAACTTCAGCCTGATGTTGATTATATTAGACACTGGCTTTGGGGTGGTTTTCCTAATGCTTATTTAGCCCCTACATCCGAACAACAACAAAAGTGGTTTGACGACTTTGTGAGAAGTTATTTAGAGCGTGATTTGCCACAATTAGGCTTATCGGCGTCCCCTATTCAACTTCGTAGATTGATGATGATGATTGCAAGTATTCAAGGCAGCTTACTCAATCAAACTATGCTTGCTAATTCATTAGGAATCAGAAATAATTTAGTGAGTACCTACTTAGACTTTTTTGAACAATCATTTTTAATCAGAAGATTACAGCCCTATTATACAAATATCGGTAAACGGCTCACTAAAAGCCCCAAAATCTATATTCGAGACAGTGGTTTAGTACATCATTTATTGTCTATTCATAGCTATGAAAACTTACTCGGGCATATTGTAGCTGGAGGGTCATGGGAAGGCTATGTCATCGAACAAGTTATATCACTTCTCAATTATCAACAAATTCCTTTTTTCTACCGAACTGCCGATGGTGCAGAATTAGACTTGGTGATTGAGCAAGACCTACAAATTAAGCTGGCTATTGAAATAAAATTGAGTAGTTCACCAACACTCAGCAAAGGCACGACCATTTCACTGGCCGATTTAAACAATCCCCCATTATTATTGATAACTCCAACGGCTGATGATTACTTACTTAAACCTAATGTCTGGGTTTGTAGTATCCAAACCTTGTCAGATAATATAAGGCGTATTTTAGGTTAATTTCTTTATTTCAGTCTCAAAAACAGAAAATTCAAAAAATTAGCACAAAATTTCAAAAAAGATTTTATTTTAATAAGCGTACTTATTATATTTGCACATAAAATAAATTTACTTACAAAATACACTTAAAATCATGTGGTCGAAATCGCATACTATCGTAACTAAAGAGGCATCTAAAGAACAAATGTGGAAACTTTTTTCGGATGTAAATAACTGGCACAAATGGGACAAAGGCATTGATTACGCTAAAATTGAAGGCAATTTTGAACAAGGTAATTTCTTTGAACTAAAACCTAAAGGAAGCGGAAAGGTAAAAATCGAATTATTTGAAACAGTAGAAAACAAAAAATTTGTTGACCTCACAAAGTTTCCACTGGCAAAAATGTATGGTGAACATACTTTTGAAGAAACCGAAGCAGGATTAAAAATAACAACAACCATGAAAGTTGAAGGCGTTTTAGGCTTTTTATGGCGAAAAATTGTAGCTCAAGATATAGTAAACGGATTACCCCAAGAAATGGTCGAACAAGTAAAATATGCAAGCAAATTATGAAATATTGGATAGCAGTAGTATCAAAAGAACATACACTTAGAGGTGTTTCGGGTGGATTTATGCAGGTTTGTCATGGCAAAGAAGCTCCTTTAAAACTCATGAAACCCAATGATTGGTTGATTGTTTATTCGCCTAAGCTAAGCATGGAAGGCGACACAAAATGCCAGTCTTTCACGGCCATTGGTCAAGCCGAAGATGAAAATGTTTATCAGTATCAAATGACAGAGAGTTTTCATCCATTCCGAAAAAACATAAAGTTTTATAACTGCCAAGAAACTTCTATCTTGCCGCTTATTAATGACCTTGAGTTTATTCAAGATAAACAAAAGTGGGGCTTTCCTTTCAGATTTGGTTTCCTCGAAATCAAAGAAAAGGATTTTAACCTCATCATTTCAAGAATGCAGCCAGATGAAAGAGATTGAAAAAACATTTAGCGTAGAAACACCCGAAGAAAGTTCAGGTTTTTTATTGTGGCAAGTAACGAACCTTTGGCAAAGGGAAATCAAGAAAGTACTCGAACCACTCGATTTGACTCACTCGCAATTTGTGCTATTGGCGAGTACATTGTGGTTGATGCAGCACAATGAAGCTATCACACAAATTGTCTTGTCGAATCATACGAAAATTGACCCGATGACAACTTCTACGGTCTTACGAACACTGCAAAAAAAAGGCTTTTTGGGCCGAAAAGAGCATTCGGCCGATACAAGAGCCAAAACCGTAGTCCTTACGCCAGCTGGCATTGAAGTAGCAAAGATTGCAGTTAAAGTAGTAGAAGAATTCGACCGCAGTTTCTTTCAACAGCTCGGTAGTGACTTATCTTTTTTCAATCAGAACTTACATTCACTCTTGACACGGAAGTAAACACTTTTACTTTCGTGTCATTATCCCTTACAGAATCTTCGACTCTTCTGCTTTTTCCAAAATTATTTCAAATTATTCTCACTTCGGGAACGTTCCCGATAACGATTGCATAAAATAAGTAAACAAAATAATTGATTTACAAGAGAAAGTGAACTAAATTTAATCCTATTTCTTATGAAGTAATTCGACCTTATTCTATGAAAAACATCTTTGTGGTAAGCATTTTTTTGTGCTTATCGCTCGTCTCTTTTGCCCAAGTTACAATCAAAATCGACCCAAATGCCGAGCAAAAAGTTGTTTCTCCTTACCTGTATGGCCGTAATAATTCTCTTTCAACCGACCCTGGCAAAGTTTTAAATATCAATTGGACTTTATTGCAAGACGCAGGTGTAAATTTTTTCAGAGAAAACGGTGGAAATAATGCCACAAAATATAACTGGAGAAGAAAATTATCAAGCCACCCCGACTGGTACAATAATGTTTATGCCAATGATTGGAGTAGTGCCGCAAAGGCTCTACAAACAAATATGCCCTCGGCACAAGGAATGTGGGGTTTTCAGTTAATTGGTAAAGCTGCCAAAACAAATACTGCCAATTTTGATGATTGGGGTTATAATAAATCGCAATGGTGGGAAGGTGTAAATCAGAATTTAGCAGGTGGCGGAACACTCAACAAAACTGGGTCGAAGGCAGCCATTGAAGGAAATTCAAATTTATATTTAGAAAACTGGACGGCAGATTCAACGGTTGGAATTCTGAACAATTGGTTTGGGAGTTTATCGCTCGATAAATCGAAATTACAATACTGGAACATGGATAATGAACCAGAGATTTGGAGCGGCACCCACGACGACCTCTTTCCTACTCAGCCATCTGCCGAAGAATTCATGCAAAAATATTTTGCCGTAGCCAAGAAAGCTCGTGCTGCCTACCCAACCATTAAATTGGTCGGGCCAGTGACGGCCAATGAATGGCAATGGTATAGGTGGGGTTCGGCTAATATTAATGCAGATGGAAGAACTTACCCGTGGCTTGAATATTTTATTAAACGGATTGCTGAAGAACAAAAAACGAGCGGTGTAAAGCTATTAGATGTACTGGATATTCATTATTATCCTTCAAGTAAAGTTATTTCGGAAGTAGTGCAATATCACCGAGTTTTTTTTGATAAAAACTACGTTTACCCCGAAGCCAATGGTGTAAAAACAATCAATGGTGGCTATGATAATGGACAAAATAAAGAATATATTTTTGCAAGATGCAATGAATGGCTCGATAAATATTTAGGTCCAAATCATGGTGTAAAGTTGGGTTTGACAGAATCGGGAATTGCACTCACCGACCCCAACGCAGTAGCAGTTTGGTACGCTTCGACTCTGGGTGAGTTTATGAAAAATGAGGTAGAGATTTTTACGCCTTGGAGTTGGAGTATAGGCATGTGGGAGACACTTCATTTGTTTAGTAGATATAATAAAACCATAAGTATCAAAGGGCAATCATCCGAAGAAGAATTCGTGTCTGCTTACCCCACCATTAATGCCAAAAAAGATTCGATGACAGTAGTTTTAGTCAATCGTTCGACAACCACTGCTAAAAATACAAGCCTAAGCTTTGATAATTTCACCATCAATGACAAAAATCCTAAATCATTGACAATCAAAAATTTACCTTCGTCTGAGACTTTTGTATCACATACACAAAATGCGTTGAGTGGCAGTAGTTTAACAGTTTTTGATAATAACATTTCTATTTCTTTACCTCCTTTGTCTATTACTTCTATACAGCTTACTGGTAAGGCAGAAAACTACGTAGCGGTTGTTTTAGCAAACGAGAAAATACAAATCAATGAAGGCTTAAAGGTTTTCCCTAATCCGAGTCAGGAGTTTTTAGAAACAAATATTGAAGGAAAAATTCAAGTATTTGATGCAAACGCCCAAGAAATTAAGGTAATATCAGAAGGTAATAAAGTAAAAATTAGTGATTTGAATACAGGTCTTTATTTCATCAAAATCACTAATAAAAAAGGAGAGGTTTTCGGCACTAAATTCATTAAAAACTAAACATGAAAATATCATTTCTAAAAATCATTTTCTTATTAATACCGACTTGCATTTTTGCTCAAAAAGACGTTTACCTATTCTCGTACTTTACCGACAACGGCCAAGACGGATTACACTTTGCGTATAGTAAAGATGGCCTGAAATGGGAAAGCCTCAACGAAGGAAAATCTTTTCTGAAACCCGAAGTTGGCAAAGATAAACTCATGCGAGACCCGTGCATTATTCAGGCCAAAGATGGTACTTTCCACATGGTTTGGACGAGTGGCTGGCATGACCAAATTATTGGCTACGTTTCGTCAAAAGATTTGTTGAATTGGTCAGAACAAAATGCCATTCCTGTAATGGAACACGAACCCACCGCCAAAAACTCGTGGGCTCCCGAAGTTTTTTATGACGATAAAAAGAAAAACTACCTCATTTTCTGGGCAACAACAATTCCTGGCAGACATGGAGATGTAGCTGATTCCGAAAAGGAAAAAGGCTTAAATCACAGAATTTATTATACAGAAACTACTGATTTCAAGACTTTTAGCCCAACCAAAATGTTTTTTAATCCAGATTTCAGTGCCATTGATGCTACAATTCTGAAAGATGGGAAAAGTTACTATATGTTTATCAAAAACGAAAATCCTAATCCGCCGCAGAAAAACATACGCATCGTAAAATCAGCTCAAGCGAGTGCATTTGATATAAACAAAGTATCGGAACCAATAACTGGCAAATATTGGGCAGAAGGACCAACTTCAATTCGTATCGGTGGGTACGTTTATGTCTATTTCGATAAATATCGTGACCACAAATACGGTGCGATACGTTCAAAAGATATGAAGAATTGGGAAGATATTTCCGACCAAGTTAGTTTTCCAAAAGGCTTACGTCATGGAACAGTTTTTAAGGTTTCGGAGAAAGTTTTTGAGGGAATAGTGAAAAAAAACTAAAATCAATCCGTGTAAGCACAGGAAAGAACGACTATATAATGAGGGTAATTTTGGCAAAAAATACGCTCAAAAAACTATGACAAAAAACGTTTGTAAAATATTAGTTCTACTTAGCATTTCGGTATCAATTTTTGCACAAAAGATTGATAGGAAAGCCGTTGTGGAGCGTCATAAAGTTAAGGTTAGTAAAATTGACACACTTGCTTCATTATCAGTTGGTAATGGAAAATTTGCCTTCACGGTTGATGCCACTGGTTTACAAACGTTTCCTGATTTTTATGCCAATGGTGTACCACTCGGTACGCAATCAGAATGGGGCTGGCATAGTTTTCCGAATATAGGTAATTATAGAATAGAAGAAACCCTCAAAGACCTCGAATCACATGGCCGTAAAGTGCCTTATGCTGCTCAGTGGAACGAGCCTAAACGCAAAAAAGAAGCAGCAGATTTTGTTCGCCAAAATCCGCACCGTTTGCAATTGGGCAACTTAGGATTTGAGCTTTATAAGAAAGACCATTCCGTGGCCAATCCTTCTGATATTCAAGCTATTAATCAGACTTTAAACCCTTATACAGGTGAAATAAAAAGCCATTTTACTTTTGAAGGAATAGGCGTTGATGTTCAAACTTTTTGTGATGCTAAAAAAGATATTATTGGCGTAAAAGTGCAATCTGATTTGCTAAAAACTGGACAACTAAAAGTGCGTTTACGATTGCCCTATCCTACCGATAAATTTATTGATGCGGGCAATAATTGGGCAAACTTCGATAGACATTCTTCAAAAATAATTGCTTCTTCAAGCACTCGTGCCAGCATCAATCATACCTTAGACCAAGACCAATATTTCATTCATTTATCTTGGACAAACGGCGGTAAACTGAAAGAAACACAAGCACATTATTTCTTGTTTGAGCCTTCAAAAAATTCAATGATACTGAACCTAACTTGTGAGTTTTCGGAGAAAAGTACCCCAACCGCCAGCACTTTCAGTAATGTAATGAATAGTAGCATTAGTGGGTGGAAACAATTCTGGCAATCGGGTGGAGCAATTGATTTAGCAGGAAGCACCGACCCACGAGCCAACGAACTCGAGCGACAAATTATCCTTTCGGAATATCTTACTAAATTACAATGTGCGAGTTCGGCTCCACCACAAGAAACTGGCCTTACTTACAACTCATGGTTTGGCAAACCTCACCTCGAAATGCACTGGTGGCATGGGGTGCATTTTGCACTTTGGGGGCGAATAGATTTACTCGAAAAAAGCCTTACTTGGTATAAAAAAGCCCTACCAACCGCTCGAAATATTGCCAAAAGACAAGGTTTTGAAGGGGCAAGATGGCCAAAAATGACTGATAACGATGGCGGAGAAACTGCTTCTTCGGTGGGTTCATATCTGATTTGGCAGCAACCACACATCATTACATTCGTAGAATTGGTTTATCGCCAAAAACCAACGGCACAAACCTTAGAAAAATACAAACAATTAGTTTTTGAAACAGCCGATTTCATGGCATCTTTTGCCGATTTCGATAAACAAAAAGGTAAGTATATTTTAGGAAAAGGTATTATTTCGGCACAAGAACGCTTTAAGCCAGAAGATACTTTTAATCCAACTTATGAGCTAAATTATTGGTATCAAACGCTTACGATTGCACAAAACTGGCGTAAACGTCTCGGCCTAAAACCCAATGAAAAATGGCAGCATGTCATCGAAAACCTCTCGCCTCTACCACAAAAAGATGGCTTGTATTTGGCTACTGAAAATGCCCAAGATTCTTATACAAATCCAAAGTATTTGACCGACCACCCAGCGGTTTTATGTACACTCGGTATGTTGCCAGAAACTCCGATGCTCGATAAGCCAACCATGAAGCGAACTTTCGAGAAAGTTTGGGAAGCTTGGGACTGGCAAGACACTTGGGGCTGGGATTTTCCGATGGTTTCGATGACGGCTACTCGCTTAGATATGCCACAAAAAGCAATTGATGGCTTGATGATGCCGATTCGAACAAATACATATTTACCCAATGGGCATAATTTTCAAGATGGCCGTTTACGCCTTTACTTACCAGGGAATGGGGGCTTACTCACAGCAGTAGCTTTGATGTGTGCGGGCTATGATGGTTGTAAAACACAAACCCCGGGTTTTCCAAAAGATGGCACTTGGAAAGTAAAATGGGAAGGTATGCAAAAGTTTTTTTAGGCTTAGATTACAAATATGGGATACAATATTTGAGAAAGATATACAAATTCACTCATTCATTAATTCTATCATTCACTCATTAAGTATATGCACCGTTTAGGATTTAAAATGAAACTTCATGCAGGAAAAGCAGAAGAATACAAACGTCGCCACGACGAACTATGGCCCGAACTCGGTCAGGTATTAAAAGACGCCACCGTTAGCGACTATTCGATTTTTTTAGATGAAGAAACCAATATTCTTTTCGGCACTTTAAAAGTCGAAGATTTAGAAAAATTTAACCAAATTCCTCATAATCCTATCACGAAACGTTGGTGGGCTTACATGGCCGATATTATGGACGCAAATCCTGACAATTCGCCTGTGAGCGTTGACTTAAAAGATGTTTTCTATTTAGCTTAATTAATACCCTAATGATTAAATTGTTTCAAAAATCGCTCATTTTAGTAGCATTTTGCTTATCAAATCTAAGTTTTGCCCAAGTTCAAGCACCAGCTTCTACCTTACATTCAGAGTCTTTGCATACAGCAAAACCTGATTATCCGACCCCTTACGGAAGTCCGAAAATTGAAGAAGTTACACAGGTATTGAACCGAATTCATGGCTATTTAGATGCCGTTACACCAACAAGGGTTATCAATAAAGTAACAAAAGAAGAAATCAAAGATTTCTCGAAGATAGATACAAACGCCACCGTTTACCGAGGAGATTTTAGCCTTACAAGCTACGAGTGGGGCGTAACTTATGCCGCAATGTTAGCGGCCAGCAAAGCCACAGGCGACCCTCGTTTTGCTCAATATACAACGCAACGCCTCAACTTCTTGGCAGAACTTACACCAATTATCAAAGCCAAGTTTCCGATAAGTTCGGGAATGCCATTGCGTCAGGTAATTGCCCCTCACGCCTTAGATGACTGCGGAGCAATGTCGGTTTCGATGATTAAGGCAATGCGTGATGGTCTGGTAAAAGATAACGTTCGCCCACTGATTGATAATTACCTCAATTACATTTATACAAAAGAATACCGTTTGGCCGATGGTACTTTGGCACGTAATCGTCCGCTAAAAAACACACTTTGGCTCGATGATATGTTTATGGGCGTGCCTGCACTCGCTCAAATGGGAAAACTTACCGGCGACAAAAAATACTACGATGAAGCCGTGAAACAAATCTTGCAATTCTCAAAACGAATGTTCAATAAAAACTTAGGTATTTTTATGCACGGCTGGGTAGAAAGCATGGAAACTCACCCAGAATTTCACTGGGGAAGAGCGAACGGTTGGGCAATTCTTACCCTAACCGAAGTGCTTGATATTTTACCAAAAGACCATAAAGGTCGTGCCGAAGTTTTAGCTCTATACAAAGCCCACGCCAAAGGTTTGGCTTCTTACCAAACAGGCACGGGTTTTTGGCATCAATTACTTGATAAAAATGATACTTATTTAGAAACTTCGGCAACGGCAATTTATACTTATTGCATCGCCAAAGGTATCAACGAAGGTTGGCTCGATGCCGCAACTTATGGCCCAATGGCACTTCTCGGCTGGAATGCCGTAGCCACCAAAGTGAGCGAAAAAGGACAAGTAGAAGGCGTGTGCGTAGGCACAGGTATGGGCTTTGAACCAGCATTTTATTATTACCGCCCAGTAAATGTCTATGCTGCACATGGCTATGGCCCAACACTTTTTGCAGGTGCAGAAATCATTAATTTAATCAAAAACAAAAAATTCGCTCTCAACGATAGTGCAATAATGTTGACTAAATAATTCAATCAAAAAATGAATACTAAAAAACTATTTTTCTACTTATTATTTATTCTTAACTCCCCTTTAGGAGTTTGGGGGCAGTCATATTCTGTATTGATGGCGGAATCTTTCATAAGCCGTCATAAAGATTCTATTGCGGTGAAAGAAGGCAAACCCGCCGCCTGGGACTACGAGCAAGGCTTGATGCTCAAAGCACTCGAAAAAGTATGGTATCGCACGGGCGATGGCAAATATTTTGAATATATTCGTAAAGATTTAGACCGTTATGTGCAGAAAGATGGAAGTATTCGTACTTACAAATACGACGATTTTAATTTGGATAATGTACCAACTGGCCGTGCTTTATTGATGCTTGCCCAACAATCGCAACCAGATAAAGAAAAATACATCAAAGCAGCCGATTTACTTTGGAAACAAATCGAAAATCAACCAAAAACCAACGAAGGTGGCTATTGGCACAAAAAACGTTATCCATTTCAAATGTGGCTCGATGGCCTTTTCATGTGTGAGCCTTTCGCTGCCGAATACAGCAAAATTTTCAACAAACCCGAACATTTCAATGATATTGCCAAACAGTTTGCTTTGATTGAAAAATACGCAGTAGATGCCAAAACTGGCTTGGTTTATCATGGATATGACGAAAGCAAAGAGCAAAAATGGGCAGACAAAAAAACTGGACTATCACCCCATTTTTGGAGTCGTGCGATTGGCTGGTACGCCATGTCCTTGGTCGATGTGCTTGATTACTTCCCAGAGAATCACCCCGAAAGAGCTAATTTGATTAAATATCTTCAACGCCTTGCTCCTGCTTTGGTCAAATACCAAGACCCAAAATCAGGCGTTTGGTATCAGATGATTGCACTCGGCACTCGCAAAGGTAATTATTTGGAAGCATCTGGTTCGGCCATGTTTGTTTACACACTTGCCAAAGGAGTGCGTAAAGGCTATTTACCAGCCACTTATTTAGCTGCTGCTAAGAAAGGCTACGCAGGAATGCTGAAAGAATTTGTAGAAAAAGAAGCCGATGGCACAATTAGTCTCAACAAAACCGTAAGTGTTGGCGGTTTAGGCGGAACTCCATACCGTGATGGTAGCTACGAATATTATTTAAGCGAACCAATCAAGAAAAATGATTTAAAAGGCGTTGGTCCATTTATTTTTGCAAGTGTAGAAATGGAAATTGCTGCTGAAAATGCTTTGGGCAAAGGAAAAACCGTAGCCGTCGATAATTACTTCAATAATGAATTCAGAAAAGATTTGAACGGAAATCAAGAATCTTTCCATTACACTTGGGACGACCGTATGCACTCAGGCTTTTGGGTTTGGGGACAAATTTACCAAGAATTGGGAGCGAAACTTAAAACAATTTCAGCAGCTCCGACAGCGGTAAATCTTAAAGGTGTAAATGTTTATATCATCGTTGACCCCGACACGAAAAAAGAAACTGCCAAGCCAAATTTTGTAGAAAAACCTGATATTAAGGCAATTAGCGATTGGGTAAAAGCAGGCGGAACACTCATTATGATGGCCAACGATACTGCAAACTGCGAGATTCCGCATTTCAATGAATTGGCCAAAGCTTTTGGCGTTGAGTTTACGAACAAAAGCCGTAATATGGTTCAAGGTACTAAATGGGAACAAGGTCGAGTAGATATTCCTGCCGGAAATCCAGTTTTCAAGAATACAAAATTGGTCTATATCAAAGAATTAGTAACACTCAATGTGGAGTCACCAGCTAAAACTATTGTTGGTGAAGGTGGTGATAATATCATTGCTACTGCCAAAGTTGGCAAAGGAAGCGTGTTCATAGTGGGTGACCCGTGGTTATATAATGAATATACCGACGGACGCAGAATTCCAGTCATTTACGAAAACTTTAGTGCCGCCAAAGATTTGGCCAAATGGTCTTTGGGAGTGAAATAGTTCTTCACTGCAAAATATTTTGATTTTAAAATTACAGTTTTAATCAAATTACCAAGACGGAAGTTTATTTTTTCTTGGTAATTTGATACTTTGGACAAATAGGATTATAAGCGTAAAGCACATTGTGGCGTGTTATAGCATTCACATCTGAGCTGGATGTAATATAGGCATTTAACGACCCATCTTTTTCATCATAAAAACCCATTCCTATATCTATAGATGTGTATTCACATGGATAATAAATATGTAGCTCAGAAGGGATTTGAAGGATTCCGAAAGCGTTTATGTACTGATAGCTTACATAGCGTCCTAATATATTATATCCACCATCAATGATTTTATATTTTTCATCAACAAAAACAACATGAACACCTCCTTTTTCGTCGGGAAAATTATCAAAAGCTTGTAATGGTGATATTGAAAATGAAATATTTGGAATTTCGACACCACTATTTGGGAATTGTTTTTCTGAGTTCTCGTTTAGCTTTTGAATATAAATTTTCCCAGCCTTTCTGTAAAAATAAAAATAGTTTGTACCTTTTTTCTTTAATTGCTGAAAAGGTTTTTCGTCAAAAACTAAGGTTGGAACAGTACTGACGAAACTTTCAGAATTAAATTTATACATATAGAACTTATCACCTATGTTTTCGATAAGATAAAGTTCATTCTCGATTTTATTGAATTGTATAAATCTCGAATCGTTATCAATAATATGTTTCGTTACATTGCCTAAAATATCTACTTTATATGTTGAAACCTCGAAAATCAATCGACTCTCCTCCTCAGAATATTCATAATTTGCTTTAGCGATTACTACCTCACCTAAAGAGTTTTTGAAAATAAAGGAATGTTTCTTATGGTCATTTATTTCAGGATTGATTAGGTCATCATACTTAACCGCCCCCAAGTCTTTTGGTTGAAATCTTAAGTTTCCATTGTTTGTAACCCTGATGTAACCAAGTTTATTGTATTCTGAAAACTGATAAATCAAATGAATATCGCCATCAGCGGTTGCCTCTATATCGTGAATGAAAATATAAATTGAAGTTGCAGTTAGGTCATTTCCTATCTTTGCCCACAAAGAATTTCCGTTTGAATCAATTTTATAACAATGAAGATTAAAGGTGGTATATGGACCTTCCACCCCTTTAGGCACACTTATAAAAACGAAAATATTATCATTAACATCTGTAATACATCTTACAACAGTTAAAACACCTATGCTAATATTTGCTATATCTAAGGTTGTGGATGTAATGTACTTACCGCATCCCTCAAAAACTGGTTTTTCTTGAACATTGTATTTCTGTATGTAGATATCAAGAGAATCTTCACTATTTATCTTACCAAAAATAATATATTCATTTGATTTTGAATCCTTGTATGTTTCAAGAATGTAAAAATTTATGTTTGACTCAGCAGTGCAGAGGTATTCAGGAGCTTGAAAACCTTGTGAAAAACAAAAATTAAAAGAAAGAAAGCAAATGAGGAAATAGATTTTTTTCATATTTTTGGAATTAGCTATGTGTGTTGTGACAAAAACTGAGCCGTTTAATCACTTTTAATAAATATTTTTAATACCATCCTTTGAAAACCTTGTAAGTAAACACCGATTTTCCTTCTAATATGACGATATAAATCCCAGTAGAAAACATACTTAGGTCAATGCTGTGTTCATGATTTATACTATTTTCGTATAATAATTGTCTTCCATAAATATCGTATACTTTCACCTCCTCTATTTGTAAAGACCTAATTATCAACTTATTATTTTTATTATCTAAAAAAACAACTGGTATTGTCGTAGTTTTATTATCTTCTGTTGGTGTTAGTAAAATATAAGCAGCCTCTGAAATAATATTATTTATTCCGCTTTGTCGAACTCTGAAATACAATCCCGCAATATATTCTTTTTTTGGGGGTATGATAAATTGGTACTTGAATTTCTCACTTGATTTAATTTCTATTATCTTAGTCCAATTTTGGGTTTTGTCTTCGCTGTATTCAAGTGTAAAAAAATCGCCTATTTTATCATGGCTTGTCTGACAAAAAAACACCAAACTATCACTTTTAGTATCCCAATTCAACAATATTTCTGGACATATATTCAACCATTTATTCGTATCCAAATTATTCAATACGGCATTGATTTCAGCCTTACTCTTTAAACTAAAATTATATCCACGCCCCTCATAAAGCGGAGCCATTATAGAGCCATCATCGTGCGATGCACCAAAGACATGACCCAATTCATGAGCCATAACCCATGTTAGCCTTTCATTATCCAGAAAACCTTTCACGATTGCTTGCCCTAAATCAGATTCTTTCGGGTTGCTTCCCCCTCTACCATAAATATTAGGCGATTCGTAGTCCACACCTGTTATAATCATCGTAATGAGTAACTTACTATTTTGCCACGCTAAAGGTTTTTTTATAGCGGTTGCAGCATAATTTATCAGTTGCCCTAAATTAATTTTCTTATCATCTTCTGGCCAAGGCGACATTCCTGGTTTATCAAAAACCATTTGTCCGATAACCTTAAAATTTATTCTGGCATTAAACGCATAAGGTGCAAAAAGTTCTTGTACGGCGGCTATTTTCAGTAGATTATCAGCTTCCAATTTGGCTCTGCCATTTTCTACACCCTCATACCTTTGGTATTGAGCAAAATCTACGATGAAAGCAATCGGAAACTCAACGCAGCCACTTACATTGTTTGTTCTAAGATTTGTCAAATCTTGCTTTGAGGGCAAATCTACATCTATTTGTTCTTTGATTTGCTCTTCAATAAATGTGCTTTTCTTGTAAACCGAAACGTCATTTTTTACTCTTTCGAGCCGACTCAAATTGTCATTCTCCAGCATCAATAAGCTATAAAACTGCTTATTGATTGTGGCCATAAAATACTTAGTTGTTTGTGAGCAATCTACAAATATTTCAACTTCGCTTAATGCTTCTCCTTGTGTATAAATAACGTTTTTATAGTTTTTTATCGGACTTTTTGTAAACGATAAATTGATTTTTTCATCGTCTAATTGAAGAATAGTTTTTCCAATAAAATCATCACCCTTTTGTTCAATTTCACCAAATTCTTGTTTCTTTCTATCCACTTGAATTTTATTCGACTTGAAGCTAATAATTGTTTGTGCAATTACAGAATTCGATACAATGAGTAGAAATATGAGTAACTTTTTCATAGTTTAGTATTTTGAAATGACTATTTCCCACTTTTATGAGTTTTTTGAGCAGTGAAAGAAGCAATCTTAATAACTCCGTAGTCAATTCCGTATTTAATTACACAATCAACAAGAAATAATAAAAAAATTACAGTTGATAATTTTCTTTATCAAAATAGTATTAAAAAAAGAAATATTATAGCAAAATAAACAAAATAAACTCAATAGTTTTGTTAATTGAAATCAATGTATTTTTAAATAAAGAATGAAGACGTTTTTAGACGAAGATTTTCTGTTACAAACCAAGACCGCACGCACCCTCTACCACGAGTATGCGAAAGATATGCCTATCATTGATTACCACAATCACTTGCCGCCTGACCAAATTTTGGGTGACAAAGTGTTTGGGAATATCACACAAGTTTGGCTCTATGGCGACCACTACAAATGGAGAGCCATGCGAACCAACGGCATCAACGAAAAATTCTGTACGGGCGATGCTACCGATTACGAAAAGTTTGAAAAATGGGCAGAAACTGTGCCTTATACTTTAAGAAATCCGTTGTATCACTGGACACACTTAGAGCTTCAACGTTATTTTGGTATTCATGAAGTTTTAAGCCCTGCCACTTCACAAAAAATTTATGATGATTGTACGGCAAAGATTCAATCGCCCGAATATTCAGTAAGAAATTTATTGGGTAAGATGAACGTTGAGGTGGTTTGTACAACCGACGACCCACTCGATACGCTCGAATATCACCAAGCTTACCACAAAGATGCTTCGGCAAAAATCAAGATGTTACCAGCGTTTCGTCCTGATAAATTTATCTTGATTGAAAATCCGAACTTTGCTACTTACGTACAGAAATTGGGTACAATCGTTAATTTTGAAATCAACACTTACGAAGATTTATTAAAAGCCCTCCGTACACGTGCCGATTTCTTCGCCAGCAACGGTTGCCAACTCTGCGACCACGGTCTGGAGCAAATCTACGCCGCTGATTTCACGCCTGAGCAAGCCAATGCTGCATTTCAAAAAGCGATTTCGGGTAAAAACCTTAGTTCGGAAGAAGCCTTGATTTTCAAATCGGCTATTTTGCATGCTTTGGGTGTAATGTACCACGAATTGGGCTGGACACAGCAATTCCACTTAGGAGCTTTACGCAATAATAATACCCGTGCATTGAGAGTTTTGGGGCCTGATACAGGCTGGGATTCTATCGGAGATTATTCGCAAGCCATTGCTCTTTCTAAATTCTTAGGTCGATTAGACGAATATAACCAACTGGCTAAAACCATTATTTACAACTTAAATCCAGCCGATAACGAAATCATCGCTACCATGATTGGTAATTTCAACGATGGTTCGATTGCAGGAAAAGTACAGTTTGGCTCGGGCTGGTGGTTCCTCGACCAAAAAGATGGCATGGAAAAACAAATCAATGCTCTTTCAAATATGGGCTTGCTAAGTCGTTTCATCGGAATGTTGACTGATTCGAGAAGTTTCTTATCATTCCCTCGTCACGAGTATTTCCGCCGTATTTTGTGTAACATTCTTGGAAATGACATCGAAAATGGTGAAATTCCGAACGATATTAAATGGACTGGTCAAATCGTACAAAATATTTGCTACAACAACGCAAAAGATTATTTTGGATTTTGAACACTGGCTATTTGGCGATTAGCATTTAGCTTTTAGCTAAAGAATTGAACATTTTCAAGTTACGTTTTAAGGCTAAAAGCTAATCGCTAATTGCTAACAGCCAAAAACATTCAACCCTAAAAAATATATGGAAAAAATCGGAAAGTACCGCTGGACCATCTGTGCATTGGTCTTTTTTGCAACAACGGTTAATTACCTTGACCGACAAGTAATTAGCTTACTAAAATCTGTTTTATCAACAGAACTCAAATGGGATGATGGCGACTACGCTAACATCGAAATTACCTTCAAAATCTTTTATTCATTCGGTATGCTCATTGCGGGTAGTATCGTTGATAAACTCGGAACTAAAAAAGGCTACGCTTGGGCAACAGGACTTTGGAGCTTGGCGGCAGTCGGACACGCATTGGCAAACTCGGCATTTGGGTTTATGATTGCTCGTGCGGGTTTGGGTCTTACCGAAGCGGGTAATTTTCCTGCGGCTATCAAATCTACGGCCGAATGGTTTCCTAAAAAAGAGCGTGCATTGGCCACTGGTATTTTCAATTCGGGAACAAACATTGGGGCAATCGTAGCACCGCTGACCGTTCCTGCAATTGCTGTGGTTTGGGGTTGGCAGTGGGCATTTATTATTACAGGTATCATTGG
The DNA here is from genome assembly GCF_014644295.1 of Emticicia aquatilis. Taxonomy (GTDB): domain Bacteria; phylum Bacteroidota; class Bacteroidia; order Cytophagales; family Spirosomataceae; genus Emticicia; species Emticicia aquatilis. Next base: position 93,860 of record NZ_BMKK01000011.1, on the reverse strand, counting down.
TTTTATTTGGTTGGTTTTGTGGCAGATTTACTATACTTCACCGAAAGATTCTAAGAAACTTACAAAAGCAGAATATGATTACATTCACTCTGATAAAGAGGAAGAAGAAAATATCAAAAACGAAGAAAAAGTGCCTTGGGTGAAACTTTTGGGCTTCCGCCAAACTTGGGCTTTTGCTTTGGGTAAATTCTTGACCGACCCTGTTTGGTGGTTTTATCTTTTCTGGTTGCCTGACTTCTTGCAAAGCCAATACAAACTTTCGCTCATCGAAATTTCAGTTCCTGTGGCGGTGGTTTATATTATTTCTACCGTTGGTAGTATCGGTGGCGGTTATTTGCCGTTGGCATTTATCAACCGTGGAATGCCTGTTTTCAAGGCTCGCAAAACTTCGATGTTCATTTTCGCCTTATTTGTGCTTCCTGTTATATTTTCGCAACTGGCTGGTCAAGTAAATATGTGGTTGGCGGTTTTTGTGATTGGTATTGCAGCTTCGGCTCACCAAGCATGGAGTGCTAATATTTTCACAACAGTATCTGATATGTTCCCTAAAAAAGCAACGGGTTCGGTTGTTGGCATCGGCGGAATGGCTGGTGGTTTAGGAGGTATTTTGCTCACTTGGGCTGTTCAAAAAAATATGTTTGTTTACTACCGTAGTATCAATCAAATCGAAACGGCCTATTATATCATGTTTGCAATTTGTGCGGGAGCATATTTATTGGCATGGCTCATTATGCACTTTTTAGTACCACGCATGAATAAAGTTGATATTTAATTAGTCAAATAGGTACAGTTTTAAAAGCATTTACAAAATGAAAAAAATACTAATTTTAGCTTTATCGCTCATAATTGGGCAAACAGCTTTGGCCCAAAACACCAAAGCTGATGTTGAAGCACTCGAACGCAAACGCTTTGCCGCTCAAGTTTCAAAGGATTTTGATTTTCTCGAAAAAGTCTTTGCCGATGATTTGGTTTACACGCATTCAAGCGGAAAACAAGATAATAAGCAAGCATACATTCAATCAATCAGAGATGGTAAAAGTGTGTATGATAAAATTGATGTAGAAGAAATTATCGTACGTGATTACGGCAAAACTGCAGTAGTAAACGGAAAAGTAACTATTACTCAAGGTACTGCCAGCGGAAAACCAACTATTCTACCATTACGTTACACAGTTGTCTATAACAAAAATGGTAAAAAGGGCTGGCAGTTAAATACTTGGCAGTCGTTGAAACTCGTAAATTAAACATAACACAAGTCTCCCCTCCCGACTTGTCCATTTCATAAAGTTGCTTGTGTTCGCACAGGCAACTTTTTTTGTATATTTGTAGAAACAAAAACCCGAACGAAACTCCTCAATGAAAAACCTATCTATTCTCCTTTCTTTCCTATTTCTGTTTCTCATTACGAGAATAAAAGCCCAAGTTCCGCAGTCGCTTACGGTAGCTAAAACGCCCGAAGAAGTTGGATTTTCGAGCGAACGTTTGAAGCGTTTAGATGCTCATTTTCAAGAAGTAATTGATAAAGGAATTGCCCCAAATATTGTTACGCTCGTAGCAAAAAAGGGGGAAATTGTTCATTATAAAGCTTTTGGATATAGCAATCTTGAAACAAAAACTCCGCTCAAAAAAGATGATATTTTCAGAATTGCCTCACAATCAAAACTGATTACTACGGTCGGACTTTTAATGCTTTTTGAAGAAGGAAAATTCTTTCTCGATGAACCCATCTCGAAATACATTCCTGCCTTCAAAAATCCACGAGTTTTGGTAAGTTATGACGAAAAGGATAGAAGTAAATATATCACTCGCCCAGCCAAATCTGAAATCACAATTCGCCAATTAATGAGTCATTCGGCAGGGATTCCGTACGAACACGCTTTGCAAGATTTACCCGAATTCAAAGTACCTTTTTTCTGTTCGACCGAAAAAGATATTTTGAAAGATGTAGTTGATAAAATTGCGGCTCGTCCACTCATTGCCGACCCCGGTACGCAATTCGTTTACGGACTAAATACGGATGTACTCGGCCGACTGATTGAGGTACTTTCGGGAATGTCGTTTGATGAATATCTACGCAAAAAAGTGCTTGACCCACTCGGCATGAACGACACGCATTTCTATTTGCCCGATGCCAAAGCTTCTCGTTTAGTAGAACTTTACTCTAAAGGAAACGTAACTGATAAACTAAGCCTTCATGCCAACGAAACTTACCGAAAATATGCCATTTCTGGCGAAAGAAGCTATTTTTCCGGTGGAGCAGGTTTGCTTAGCACGATTGAAGATTATGCCAAAATCTGCCAATTTATTCTCAATAAAGGCGAGTTTAACGGTAAAAGACTTTTGGCTCGCTCAACGGTAGAAATCATGGGCAGAAATCAAATTGGTGAAAGTTTTGTATGGGACAGACAAGATAAATTTGGTTTGGGGCTGCAAATCATCACGCCCGAGTCGCACTACGGTGATAACGCCACAGCTGGTTCGCTTACTTGGGGTGGAATGTACTGCTCAGAATACACCATCGACCCAAAAGAAGAAACCATCATGTTGGTCTTTACAAATGTACATCCGTATGCTCATTATTCCGAAATCGTACGTAAATTCAGAATTTTGGTTTATCAGTCGATGCTTTAAATGTCTGAATTTTGATTTTTATGATTATTGTGATTGATTATCAGAAGAAATCATGAAGTATTTTGGAAAATAGAATAATATTATGACGAACGCCCAAATGTGGCATACCTCAGAATCTATCTAAATCTTTACAGGTGTGCCGAGCGACGGTCGCCACATTTATTCTACCCACAAAATATTACAGTAGGAATAAAATCATATTTTACTTAAACTTTTCGGGCGATAATCTTTCTTAAATACAATTTTCTACCGAATTTTACAGCACGAAAATTTAACATTAAAATAATGGAACATCCATTGATGGGCGTAGGTGTCGCTCTGATTACACCATTTGACCAAAACCACGAAATTGATTACGATGGTTTGCGTCGTTTGCTCGAAACTACGAGCGAAGGAGGCGTAGATTACTTCGTTGTGCAAGGTACAACGGGCGAAACCTCAACCACAACTGCTCAAGAAAAGGCAGATTTACTGAAATTTGCGAAAGAAAATAATCCAAAGAATCTCCCAATCGTATATGGCTTGGGTGGAAATAATACAAAAGTAGTACTCGAAACCATCAAAAACACTGATTTGAGTGGAGTTTCGGCTATTTTATCGGTTTGTCCGTACTACAATAAACCATCACAAGCGGGTTTGATTGCTCACTTCACAGCTATTGCTGATGCTTCGCCTGTGCCAGTTTTGTTATATAACGTACCTGGCCGTACGGTTACGCACATTCAAATTCCAACGGTTTTAGAATTGGCCAAACACCCAAACATTATTGGTATTAAAGATGCAAGTAGTATCGAAAATGCTATTGAGCTAACGAAACGCTGCCCTGAAGATTTCTTATTACTTTCGGGTGATGATAACCTCGTAACGACTTCAATTAGCATGGGCTTTAGTGGGGTTATTTCGGTGATAGCCAATGCGTTTCCGAAAGAATTTGGCGAACTCACTTGGGCAGCTTTGAAAGGAGACTTCGAGAAAGCAGCCGAAATTCAACAAAGATTCGTTGATTTTGATACGCTACTATACGTAGAGTCTAACCCTGTTGGTATCAAAAAATGTTGCGAAATAAAAGGAATTTGTAGTTCGGAAGTACGTTTACCATTGGTAAAAGCATCTGACGAATTAGGAGCGAAACTCGAAAAAGCCATGATTGCTGAAGGCTTTTGGAAGTAATACGCACATCAATACAGTCATACAAAATCCACGAGAAATAATTTTCGTGGATTTTTTTATATCAAAAAAGCAAGATTTTATTAGATACTTCTCATTACTAAACGCTTGATTATAAAGTATTTCCAAAAAAACATAAAAAAATCTTATTCTCTTCGTAGCAATTTTGGGCATTTTGGCAGTCATTATTTCGGTTTTTGTAGTTTTTTTAAAGAAATACTTGCAATTGTAACTATTGCAATACCAAAATATTCTTTTTTACAACTATATTTGTAGCTTATTCTTTTTTATATAACTATCACAAACTAAACTTTATGAAGAAAAATCTACGATTGTTTCTCTTCTTTTGTGTTGCCTTAACCTTCCAAGCGTTAGCACAAGAGAAAGCCATTACTGGAAAAGTAATTGGAGATGATGGTTCAGGCTTACCGGGTGTAGCAGTAACTATCAAAGGTACTACAAAAGGCACAAATACAGATGCCGATGGAAATTTCCGCATTAGTGTTCCAAACAATGCACGCTTGGTATTTAGCTATGTTGGGTTTATAACTCAAGAAGTAGCAGTTGGTAATCAAACCTCTCTCAAAGTCAGCCTTGAGACAAGTAGTGAAACCTTAGGCGAAGTAGTTGTAACTACGTTTGGTACGGCAAAGAAGACCTCATTTACAGGTTCTGCAGCTACAATTGGTGCTGATAAAATAGGCCCAAGACCTATTACGAACATCGGCCAAGCTCTTGCAGGTGTTTCGGCGGGTGTACAGACTACTGTGGGTAGTGGCCAGCCAGGCTCTGCTCCTGCTATCCGAATCAGGGGTTTCGGTTCTATTTCTTCTTCAAATGACCCTCTTTATGTTGTTGACGGCGTACCTTATAGTGCAAGTATCGCCAACCTTAATAATGATGACATCGAAACGATTACGGTCTTGAAAGATGCTGCTTCTACTGCCCTTTATGGTGCGAGAGCTGCCAACGGTGTTGTGATGGTAACAACGAAAAAAGGTGCAAAAGGCAAAAACAACATCAGTGTAAAATTCACAAAAGGCTTCAATAGTAGAGGCTTACAAGAATATGAAAGAGTTGGAGCAGCAGAGTATTATCCGTTGATGTGGGAAGCAAACCGTAATAGCTTTGCTTACAGAGCAACGAACCCTATTGCACTTGCAACAGCCAGTGCCAATGCTTCAGCTAACTTAGCAGGAATAATTGGTACTAATACAACCACTGGTGCAACCTATAATGTATTTAATGTGCCGATTGCTCAGTTAGTTGGTGTTGATGGTAAATTGAATCCGAGTGCTACTATGATTTATAGTGCAGATGATTTGAACTGGGAAAAGCCATTAGTGCGACAAGGTGTGCGTGATGAACTCAACATTAACTTCTCTGGTTCATCCGAAAAATCAGATTATTTCCTTTCATTATCATACCTAAAAGACAAAGGCTTTTTGATTCGTTCTGATTATGACCGCTACACTGCTCGTTTAAATGTAAACAACCAAATAAAATCTTGGTTTAAAGTAGGTTCGAATCTTTCGACCACAATCACAAAATCAAATCAAGCAGATGCTGATGGTAATACATCATTTGTAAACCCATTCTTCTTCTCAAGAGGTATGGCTCCAATCTACCCTGTTTATGCTTTTGACCCTGCTAACCCTGGTTCATTTTTGACCAACGAAGACGGCACTAAAAGATATGACATAGGTAATTTAAGTGCTTTTGGCTTGCCAAATAGACCTGTATTTGGTGGTCGTCATTCGCTTGCTGAGACTTTATTGAATCAAAACTATTTCCGTAGAAATGTATTGGGTGGTCGTGGATATGCTGATATTACATTCTTGAAAGATTTTAAATTCACTACCAACCTTGGCATAGATTTAACAAACATCAACACGATTACTTATGGCAACCCAATCGTAGGTGATGCTGCTCCATCAGGAAATGCTTCGCATACATTTGAGAATGTTACGAGTTATAACCTTTCGCAGTTATTAAATTACAATAAGTCGCTTGGTAGTCATAGCATTGGCGTACTGCTTGGTCATGAAAACTATAATGAAACAGATAATCGACTTAGAGGTTCGAGGTCAGGTCAGATTTTGGATGGTAACGTTGAACTCTTAAACTTTACTACAACTACCAATCTCGACTCTCGTAGAAGAGATAGAAGAGTAGAGGGTTATTTTTCAAGAGTCAACTATGATTTTAATGAAAAATACTTTGCTTCGTTCTCTGCTCGAAGAGATGGTTCAAGTAAATTCTATAAAGACACTCGTTGGGGTACATTCTACTCAGTTAGTGCAGCCTGGCGTTTAGACCAAGAAGCATTTATTAAGGAACTCACATTTATTAGTAATTTGAAACTTAGAAGCTCGTACGGACAAACGGGTAATGACGGAGACATTAGCCGTTATGCTTGGCAGCCACTATATACTTTGGGTGATAATAATGCAACCGAAGCGGGTATTTTGCAATCAAGTCTTGGAAATAAAGAGCTTGAGTGGGAGTCGAGCAATGCCTTTGACATAGCATTAGAATTTGGTTTATTAAAAAACCGTATCAATGGTACAATCGAGTATTTTGATAGACGCTCAAGTAACTTAATTTTTGATGTGCCTTTACCACTTTCGGCAGGTATCATTACTCAAACTCGTAATATTGGTACGATGTTTAATAAAGGTGTTGAACTTGAATTAGATATTGCCCTCGTAAGAAACAAGGACTTTTCGTGGAATATCAATTTGAATGCAACTAAATTGAAAAACCAAATCACAAAAATGCCTGATGCAAGTAAAGAGATTATTAGTGGGACTAAAAAATTGAAAGAAGGTTCTTCAATTTTTGATTATTGGTTGAGAGAATACAAAGGTATAAACCCTGAAACAGGCGTAGTAGAATATAGAGCTATCAATTATGTACCTGCCAACTCACGTATCACAGAAACAGGTGATACCCTTACCAATAGTGTAAGTAATGCTCGTTTCCATTATAATGGCTCATCTATTCCTTTAATTAGTGGTGCTATTACCAATACTTTTAAGTATAAAGGATTTTCATTATCGGCTTTAGCTATTTATCAATTAGGTGGCAAAACTTATGATGGTGCCTATGCAAGTTTGATGGGTGCTGGCTATAATAATGCTAAACACGTAGATATTATGAACAGATGGCAAAAACCTGGCGATATCACGAATGTACCAAGAATGGATGCTGGCCGTACTGCTGATTTCGATGCTGCTTCTGACCGTTGGTTAATTGATGCAAGCTACCTAAACGTACGTACTGTAACTTTAGCGTATGCTATACCAAATAGAGCAGCTAAAAAAGTATTTTTAGAAAATGCCCAGATTTATGCAAGTGCTGAAAACTTCATTATTCTCTCTCGCAGAAAAGGTATGAACGTTCAACAAAACTTCGATGGCGTAACAAGCAACGCTTTTAGCCCTGCTAAATCAATAGTATTAGGTGTTTCATTTTCACTTTAATTGATATTAACAATGAAAAAAAGATTAATAATTTTATTCGCTATAGTTTTGAGCATGGTTTCCATCTCATGCGAAAAAACATACCTTGACACAGTTCCTACCGAAAGCGTTGATGCTGGCTCGGCCTATGCTACGACCAAAAATGCTGCCGCAGCAATTAATGGGATTTACCGTTCGATGATATATAGATACCTTGCTTCACAAGGACATTCAGGACACCCTGCAATGATGATTATCTTAGACCACATGGGTGAAGATATGATAATCGGTACAACAGCTGCAAGCTGGCACGTGGCCGAAACAAGATGGACAAGCCATAGGTCAGATGTCGGAACAATGGCTCGTTTCCCTTATGAATTATATTATAGAGTCATAGGAAATGCTAATGTTGGAATTGCCAATATTGATAATGCCATAGGAACACAAGCCGAAAGAGACCAAGTAAAAGGAGAAGCGTTGGCGTTAAGAGGTTGGGCATATTTTAATTTGGTACAGTTATATGGCAAACGTTATGATGCTACCGCAAAACCAAATGCTCAATTAGGTGTGCCGTTGGTGCTTACACCAACAACTGAAGGCCTTCCAAGAGCAACAGTTGAAGATGTTTATACACAAATCAACAAAGACCTTACGGATGCAGCTTCTTTATTGAAATCAGCAAGAAACTTTAAATCACATATCAATCTTGAAGTTGTAAAAGGTTTCTTAGCAAGAGTTGCATTAACGCAACAAAGATGGGCTGATGCCGCAAAATTTGCAGCAGAAGCACGTAGTACAGGCTCAAGTATTATGACAGCAGCTCAATACCAAGAAGGATTTTATGATATTACAAACCCAGAATGGATGTGGGGTTTTGACCACCTTGAAGACCAATCAGAGTTTTTTGGCGGTTACCACTCATATATTTCTTGTAATTATAACTCCACTGTAATCAGAACTTACCCTAAAGTAATTAATAATTTGCTTTATGATAAGATTCCTGCGACTGATGTTCGTTCAAAAATGTGGGTAAAAACTCCTACTGCAGCTAACTCAATTGTACCCACGGGTGGTGTAAGAGTGCCATATTTGAACCAAAAATTCAGACTTCCAGGTACACCTTCAACATCAGCAATGGGCGATGTACCATATATGAGAGTTGCCGAAATGTACTTAATAGAAGCAGAAGCAAAAGCACGTTTAGGTAATAATGCAGAGGCCGCAAAAGTATTATTCGATTTGATAAGCAAACGTGATACTGGTTATAAACTCTCAACAGCAACAGGCACAGCGTTAATTGATGAAATTTTGTTTCATAGAAGAGTTGAAATGTGGGGAGAAGGTGTAAGATTTACTGATTTGAAAAGATTAAATCAGCCTTTGAACAGAAACGGAACTAATCAAATTGCTTCAGTAGCAGTATTATATGATGTTCCTGCTGGTGATAAGCAATGGGAGTTTTTGTTTCCATTAAGAGAAATTCAGTCAAACCCAGCAATCATACAGAATCCATTATAAGATTTTGTATAACCAAACAAAAAGAGTCCGTAAGCAAATGTTTACGGACTCTTTTTGTTTGGTTGAAAATTACTTTTCAAACTTTATTTTCTTGTAAACATCTGATAATGAGACATTTAAACCTTCTACAACGAAAAAATCTTCTAAACTATGAAAATCTTGATTGAGCCAAATATTAGGATTTTCGGAACGAGTATAAGTAGAAACCAGCACTTTCTTCGGACTTACATAGATAATTTGTTGAAGGCTGTCTAAGTGTTTGTATTCGGGAAGTTTATATTCTACATCAAACGTAGAAGTAGCGGGCGAAAGTACCTCAACAATAATATAAGGGTTCGTAATAATAGCATTAGAGTTCTCTTTAAAAACAGGCTCGTCTTTAATAATCATTACATCGGGCATATAAAATCCTCCTTCAAATTTAGGTATTTGTACACCTGAGTTACTGGCTAAAATATTCAACTCATCTCTGTTTGAGAATAAATTATAAAATATACCAATAAATGTCGAAACAAGTGTTTCGTGCCAATAAGAAGCTAATCCCATAGTAATGATTTCGTTTGCGTGGTATTCTACTTTAAAAGGTAGAGTAGAAGCAATTGATAAATAGTCTTCTTCCGAAGCAGGAATACTTACCAGCTCGTTTGTCTTTAACTGTTCAATGATGGTTTCTTGAAGGCTTTTAGCAACTACCATAGTATTCGTTTTTTTATCAAATATAGAAATTTATCAGAAACAATTCATTGAAGTCATTCTTTTTTATCTTCCACTTTTGCTCCATGCACAATCAACGCATCACGTACCGAAATGTTTATTTCAAAGCCCAAAATCAGAATCAAGGCAATAAGATAAATCCAAACCATAAGGGCAATTAATGTGCCTATTGAACCATAAAGTTTGTTATAGGAGTTGAAATTGGCTAAATAAAATGAAAAAAGGTTAGTAACTAAAATACCCAAAACCGAAGAAATCAACGCACCAAAATTAAAGAATCTCAGGCGTTTATGAACCGCTGGAGCAAAGTAATAAATGGCACAAATACCCAAATAGAAAATAAGAAAGATACCACCATAACGTACAATTTGCAACAAATAGAAGTTGAAGTTTTCGTTGAGAAGCCCTTTACTGAAAAGAAAATCAATGATAATTGTACCGACAATTAAGACCAAAATGGCCGAAATCAAAACTACAATTAACAGCAAAGTCAGGAATAATGCGATGAAACGAGCTTTTAGATAACTACGTTTTTCACGTACTTGCAAGGCCATATTGAAAGCCCGCATGAGGGCCATCATGCCATTGGTTGCGGCAAAAACCGTAAAGAAAAAACCAAACGAAAGCACATCACTGCGTCGGCGACTTACAATATCCTGAATCGTATTCGAGGTATTTTCATAAATTCCCCGCGGCATGGCATCACGCAAGAAATTCATGATTAAGACATCGAGATTTTCAATCGGCACAAAAGGAATAAGCGTAAATAAAAAGATAACCCCAGGAAAAACCGCCAACAAAAAACTATAAGAAACCGAAGCGGCACGCTGGTCAATATCGAAAGTGATGATTTTTTTCCAAAGGATTTTAAGTACATGATACAGCGAGACGGTAGTGTCCCATAAGTAAATGCTTTGGAGAAATTTAATGATTCGTTTCAAGGAAAAGTAATTCGTTTGTTCGCAAAGATGAGGATTTTTAAGCAAATTTAGCATTTTTTTTCACTGTTAAATCACTTAAAACTCTAAAAACTATATTTTTCTTTACTTACAATCTACTTATTTTATAACTAACAATTTTTGATTAATGATTGTGTCGGACAAATAAATGCGGACAAAATAAGTGCCACTCTGAATCAATCGGGGTAATGAAAAGTCTTTTTCGAGACTTGAAATATTATTTTCTTCCGCAATTACTCGGCCTAAAGCATCAAATAATTCAAATCGCCAAGTATTTCCCAAGTGTCCGTTTACTTTAATTTTAATGCCCATATCAGCAGGATTCGGGCTAACACTGGCCGAAAATCTCTCCGTAGAGTTTAGTTCAATGCTCGTGATGGTAGTTGATGACGGTGAAATGATAATACTTGTGCTACCCACCAATTTATCAGAAAGTTCATTGAGGTAGCATTCCAAATTTGTGTAGCCCTCTATACCTGTAAATTTCTTTGAAAGTTGTGTACCGTTGTGGTCTTGAGTATTCGGATTCAGACCATTGGCAGTTTCCCAAGCATCGGGCATTCCATCATTGTCAGTATCGGTTGGAGCGACTGGCTGAGTCGTAAAATCTAACTGAAACGCATCATTGAAATAGTCTGTACCGTTGATTGGCTGCGGGTTTATCACATTCTGCACGATTGGAGAAAATAACCTTCTATCCATCGGGTCACGGGGGAACGCTCCTACTTTTTTAGTAGCATATTCTCTTAATTCAGTAGCCGACGTTGGCGAAATAAGTGGAAATATATTGCGAGTACTCAGCTTTTGTGCTGAACCAAAATTAGTATTTGGAACATTTTGATTGAAATCATCGCAGCAATAAAACAACTGATAGTCAGCATATTGATTATATCGGTTCATCTTATTTCCCGAAACATACAGTTTGTTATTGGCATTATTCAGAAAATCGGCCGATGCCAATGGCCCATTATAAGCATTACGAACAACCGAATAATTATTCGTAAAATTCATGTTCAATCTAAAGTTTTTGCAATCGCTACCACCCGTAGTACAAGAGTTGTACCACGTCTGAATCTGCTGGTCCCAAAATAAATTAGAAGTGATTTCGATATTGAGCGGATTTGAACTGCAATAAGGCGACTCGCAAGAAATTTCGGGAAAACGCCCCCCAATCCGATTCCAAACATTATGGTGAATACTGATATTATCTTGCTGGTGATTGGTCACTGAATAATTGAGCAACATTCCCCCTAAATTGAAATGCTCGCCCAGTGTTTCGGAAAGCATACAATTTTGAACCGTAATATTGCGAGAATGGGAAATCTGCACACTTTCATCAATGGCATTTGCAAACGAGCAATGGTCAACAATCACATTGCTTGCCCCATCGAGCCGAAGGCCATCATCGAGTACATAACCCTGATTGGGTAAGGTTTGTGTGGGCTTCGGTCTTGAACGTAGATGTCTGATAATCACATTTCTGGAAACGGTATTTTGTTCATAGATTTCATCAAGAATGATTCCCCTCACAATAATTCCAGCGGGCGAAGTTTGCCCAGCTATCGTTACATCACCTTTAAAAACCTCAGCGGCACACGGAATCACGCCACTTACTTTAAACAAAATATACTTTGCTCCCGACTGATTGAGTCCGTATTGCAACGAACCCATGCCCGAACAGTTGAGATTTGTTACATAATAAACACTTCCACCACGCCCACCTGTGGCATTTGCACCGAAGCCCTCGGCTCCAGGAAATGCAGGAATTGTTTGTCCATAACAACTTATTTGTATAACAATCAGTAAAAGAAAAAAGAGGTTTTTCATGACTTGTAAATGATTGAGTTTTCGACCACGAAATTGGCACGCCTTCACAAAAAAGTCTTTCACAAAAGCGACAATTGCTTGTACAATTACGCCAAACTATGTTTTTTGAGCATTTTCTTGAAATTCAGAGGGAGTTTTATCGAAATATTTCTTGAAGATTCTCGAAAAGTAAGCAGGGTCGGAAAAACCAACCGAATAGGCAATTTCGGAGATTGTCTGATTGCCCAAAACTAATCTTTTAGCAGCTTCTTCGAGTTTTACTTTTCGGATAAAATCAGTGGGTGTTGCATTAGTTTCTTCTTTAAATTGTCTTTGTAGTTGTCTTAGGCTAACGTTTAGGTTCTCGGCAAGATTAGTTGGTAAAATCTCTTTTTCTAAATTTTTCAAGATAAAGTTAGTTGCTCTCGACTGAAATGAATCTGTGGCTACATATTCGTTTCCGCCAATCACTTGAAAGACTTTTTCTTGCACTGTAACCACCTCTTTCCGATTACGTAAAATCCTTACTATCAATACCATAAATAGTAAAAAAACAATAAGAACAACTATCCAAAACTGCTTTTCAAAAAACTTTCTCACCTGTTTCCAAACCGAGGCTGAGCCTTGCAAGGAAGTAGCTGTCCAATTATTCGGAAAGCCAAAGTCAGTTTTTTTATTGATACTCTCAAAAGCATAATTTGGAATCATGTCTTCTTCACTCAGAGGTCTGATATCGAGATACTCATCAGCATCATTTATACACACATCAATCTTGAAAGTTTGCCCTTCGTGTGGGCGAATACCCAATGCGGCCCACGAAATCCTAAATTCTATCACATAGCCCGAGTCAATATCAGCTTCGTTATTAGTAGTACCTTCAAACCTTGTGGCCAAATCCATAATAAAATGATTAGTAACGGTATCTTTAGGCACTTTATAATCTTCCACTTTCAAGAGGTATTTATCCCCTCCACGAAACACCGTCAGATTCCCCATAAAATCCATAATCAATTGATAATCATCATCATCCATTACGGTTTTACTATTATTTTGGGTATCGATATAAAACTCAATTCCATCATTAAATGTGAGTCGTGGGCTACCGTTTTTATCTTTGGCAAGGTCGGTAAGTTGTTTATCTTTTATTTGAAAAACGCCATAAAGATATGTTTCATCAAAACCAAAATCATAGCGAAGCACATTAGGCGATTTTACTTGATGAGAAGTTTGCTTAAACGAATAATTGACGGACGGCCAATCATTTAGCTCGCCATCAATTTTTGGGGAGTTATCTTGATAGTTAATCTGTATTTGTGCTTTTACTGAATAAAAAGATAAAAACAACAAAAAGAAAAGTAACTTTTTCATGGTAAATATTTGGCATCACCAAAGCTACAATTTTTCAACAAAAAATAGTAATTTATTCATTGAAAAGCCTTTTGTAGCTTGTCAGCAAGCCCAAGACAGGCCCAAGACAAAGTACCCAAAAGATTCGTAAATCATTAGAGAAGTACTTCAGCAGAAAATCAATTAGTTGAATAGAAAAAATAGTAATGGCAAAGCCAATACTCGTAACGAGCGTAATGATACTGCCACGACGCTCAACCAAGGCAAATCTTGAAACTAATGTAGAAAATTGCGGAGAATCGCCCACAACCGTAATGCCCCAAACGAGCATTAGGATTGAGAAAATTGGTAAGGGAAACTTCGTTCCAAAGGGTAAAATAAAACAACAAATAAGTGAGATTGCTAACTGAAACAAGGCAACTTTTCCACTCCCAATTCTAATTGCCAGAAGTCCACCGAGCCAACAACCAAGAAACCCAACTACGATGATAATAAAAGTAGCAATTGGTACATTAAAATTATACTCTGTATGAAAATGTAGATAAACCTTCCAAATTGCAGGCAGAAATGCCCAAAAAGCATATAATTCCCACATGTGGCCAAAATACCCAAAGGCAGCTGCACGTAATTTTGGAATCTTAAATATTACGGTTAATGCCTTGATAGAAAACTGATTATGTTGCAATGGCAAAGGTTTGTCTGGCAGTAATAACCAAAGTCCCCCCCCACCAATGAGAGAAACGAGGCTTATTAAAAACAAAAACTCTTTCCACGGTAACTCAAAACTAATGCCTTTCAGCAAATACGGAAATGATTTACCCAGCACCAAAGCTCCCACCAAATAGCCCATTGCTCGACCTAAATCCTTGCCATACCAATCAGCGGCTATTTTCATCCCGATTGGGTAAATTCCTGCCAGAAAAAGCCCAGTAAACAACCTACTTATCAAAACCAATGGCACATTCAGCGGAAACGCTGCAATGCTGATATTAGCTAAAGCCCCAAAAACTGCTGAAAACAGAAACAACCTCGAACTTAGCACTCGCTCAGGCACTGCAAAAATGGCATTGAGTAGCGTACCCAAAATAAACCCCAGTTGAACAGTTGATGTTAGCCAACCGCCCAGTTTTACACCCAACTCGGCTTCGATTTGAGCAGATACGGCATTCCCTGACAGCCAAAGGGTTGTTCCTGCAAATTGGGCAAAAACCAATACGATTAAGAAATAGGTTGGGCGTTTTGAGGATGAAGTCACGATTTGAAATATTGGGTTATAAAGACAAATTTGAGAGAAAAATGCCATAAATTTTCATTTTTCTGCATTTAATTTCAAAAAAGCAGGTATCAAATTCGTCGAAGAAAGTATATACTTTGTCGAAATTTTTTGGTTAGTAAGAGACGTTTTATACTTTTGCCCAAAGTTCACACTTTTGCTAATTATAGAGTATAAACATGACACATCCACTTTACGAACTCTTCAATAGCTTTGGCTTACTAACAGAAGCTGAAATTACATTAGTTCTAAGCCATTTCAAGCCTAAAAGTCATACACCAGGCACAATTTTGGTTAATTTCGGAGAAATTAACGATAAACTCTATTCCATAGAAAAGGGAATATTGAGGGAATTCTCAGAACAAGAACAAGACAACACCATTACGCATTGGCTCATGCCAGAAAACAATTTTGAGTATTTGGTCGATAGTTTTTTTGGAGCAAAAACCCTCTGAAATTGCCTTAGAAGTAATTGAAGATGCCAAACTCTGGCACATTACGAAGACCGATATTGATAAACTTTACGTAGAACTTCCGCAACTAAATGTTATTGGGAGGATGTTGCTCGAAGAAAATCTCAAAAAATATGAGCGATATAACGCCATGATTCGCCAAAACTCCGAAAGTCGCTGGAAATGGTTTAATGACAACTACGCTGGGCTTGCCAACCGAGTATCAGTTAGGCATATTGCCACTTTTCTGCACATGCACCGAGTTACGTTGAGTAAAATTCGCTCAAAACGAGCAAAGATTTAGTTTATTACGCACCAAGAAAAATTGTAGTTTGAGCTACATTTTTTTGTAGTTTAGGCTACTTTTATTTCTCAAAAACATTGCTCTACTTTGCAATAAGTAAGCCCCCGATGAAACTTGGCGGAATCGTGGGGGCTTATGTGTTTCATTTTTAATCATAAAACAGTGTAAAGTTATGAAAAAAACTTTTTTATCCTTAGCATTCGTGCTATCTATTTCTTTGGCGTTTGGTAATGAGACCAAGCCAGTTAGTTTCAGTAAAAAATCGAAAGAAGTTTCATTTACAAACCAAGGAAAAGAAACAAAGAAAAAAGCTACAAACGTTAATGTAGTGAAGAAAGTTGAAGTAGTTGAATGCTTTGTTCTAAGTTGTGGTACAGCTTGTGGTACATTTGAAGAACAACTTGGACCAGACGAAACAATGCTCTATTACAGTTTTTATGACACTGTATTTTGCAATAATGATTGTGAATGCTATCCGTAAGCCTCTTTCATAATGCATGAGGGTAAAAGTAGTTTTATTTTCTCATATTTGGCAAACAGGAAATTTATTGACACAATAAACCAAATACTGAATAAAAATAAAACTACTTTTCTCTTAATAAAAACTTCTCAAAGCTAATAGTAGTAATTCTTTTCTAATCAATCATGAATAAAGTAATAATGTATTCTCTTTACTATTTATTTGTTTTCTTTTCATTTGAAACAGATTATAAAGCGATTTATAAAATCGATTACATACCAAATCTTGCTACAAACAGCATTAGGACAGAGTTAGCAATCCTGATTATAGATGAAAACCAAAATTCCTCTTATGCTTCAAAAAATACTTTTAAGATGGATTCTGTAATGAAGTATGTAAGAGAAAACAACATAAACCCTCATGAGGTAATGAATGATAAACTCCCAAAAACTGGATTCAATCACTTTGTCCAAAAAAACTATTCTGAACGAAATATGAAAGTATCAAACCTAATCGCCATTGATAATTATATTTACATTCAAAAAAATGACCTAAACTGGCAATTGCACCCTGATACTTTGAAAATTAAAAATTACGTTTGCAATAAAGCAACCGTCAGCTACGAAGGTAGAGATTACACAGCTTGGTACACCACTGAAATCCCAATTCCAGATGGTCCTTATAAGTTTTGGGGACTTCCTGGATTGATTATTAAAATCTATGATACTGAAAACCATTACACTTTTACACTGGAAAGTTTTGAAAAATATACAGGACAACAGTACCCTACACCGTATCAAACTATAAAAAGTTTTGAGGTGACTTATGATAAATTTAGAGCTTTAAACAAGGAGTTTATTGAAAACCCTTTAAAGATATTAGAAAATAGAGGGACTAAAGTAATAAGTTTCAATGGTGAAAACCCTAATATTCAGTTAAACAAAAGAAAAGTAAATCCAATCGAAAGATATTGATTTATTTTCAAAGAATAGTGATTGAAAACCACACACCTTATGAAAAAAAACATCAAAACATTCAACTTTTCGCTCATACTCTTTCTATACTCGTTCATCACTAACGCCCAAGCCTACAAAGCCACTTATAAAATAACCTATATCTCAAACCTTACCAACAGCAGTGTAAGAACAGAGTCTGGTTTATTGATAATTAAAGCAAACGAAGGTTCGGTTTATGCAACCAAAAACTATTTTAAGCAGGACTCTATTCTTAGATTAGTAAACGCTGGTACAATTAGTAAATACGATGTCATGAATGATAGTTATCCACGTACATCGTTCAAAAATCATATCCAGAAAACATACAATAACCAAATGATGGTTGTACCGACCCAAATTATTGCAAATACTTACGTTTATTCTCAAAAAAACTCCCTAAATTGGCAATTACTCCCCGATACCTCGACCATCAAAGGCTACAAATGTGTCAAAGCCACCACTACTTTTGAAGGCCGAGATTATGTAGCTTGGTACAGCACCGATATTCCGATTTCTGACGGGCCTCATAAATTTTGGGGGCTGCCTGGACTCATCATAAAAATAGCTGATACCAAAAATCATTATACTTTTGAATTAGAAAGTTTTGAAAAATTTGCGAATAATTTCCCCAAGTTTGAAAGGTCAGACCCAACATTTGAAATTACTTACGAAAAATTCAAACAGTTACGAAAAGATGAAAATGAGAACCCTTTGAAAGTATTTCAGAGTCAAGGGTTTTATCCTGTTGGAGAATCCATTTCCAAACCCCTAAATAGAAATATTATTGAAAGATTCTAATGACCCACAAGCACGACCATGAAAAAGAGTTTTTATTACTGTCTAACAATTATACTCGTTTTTCCCTTTGGTCAGGTCTCTTTCTCCCAAACAATCATCACAGGAAAAGTGAGTGATAAGGCTCAAAACAAAGCCTTATCAAATGCCATTATCACGGTCAATAAACTCAATACCGAAATTACGATTGGTTATGGTATGAGTAAACCTTCGGGGCAATATGAAATCAAAAGCAATGCAAATGCAGATTCGCTAACGCTAAATATAAAAATGCTCGGCTACGCAGCCCAACGCATCAATATTGCCAATAAAAACCAAAGCATCAATTTTGAATTAGAAGAATCTTCGATTGAGCTGAAAGAAGTAAAAGTAAAACCCGACCCCATCAAAAAATACGGTGATACGCTTTCTTATGCAGTTTCGGCATTTAAAGATAAAAACGACCGTGTAATTGCCGATATTATCAAAAAACTACCAGGTATTGAGGTGAGTCCCAACGGTCAGATTTTGTATCAAGGCGAACCCATCAATAAATACTACATCGAAGGCATGGATTTGCTCGAAGGACGCTATAAACTCGCCAACGAAAACCTAAACGTAGAAGCCGTTACGGATGTTGAAATCTTAGAAAACCACCAACCCGTCAGAATGCTCAATGGTGTAGTTCACTCCGAAAAGGCGGCCTTAAATCTCAAACTCAAAAAGAATATCACCACAACTGGCCAAGTGTCTTTGGGGGCTGGCATTGACCCAGCATATTTACTTCGGGATGTAAATATTACCCCCATGCTTTTCACAAAAAACACCCAGTTTTTGGCCACTTATCAAACTAATAATGTAGGAAGAAATAGTGCTTCACAACTCGTGCGACTCACTCCAGGCGTTTACAGAGGAGAATCGGGCATTGAAAACAAACAAGATTGGGTGGGAATTCAAAAGTTGACGAATCCAGCATTCAAAGAAAATCGCTGGCTCAATAACAATAGCCACATTGGAAGCATAAACATACTAAAAAAACTAAAAAACAACCTCGAACTCCGCCTAATCGGTGACTATACAAACGATGTTCAACTGCAAACTGGCTATACCAAAACAACCTTTTTCGGTTCGGAAGCCGATAGTATTACGCTCTTGGAAAATAAGCGAAATGATTTGTATTTCAATAATCTGAAAACCGATTTTACACTACAAAAAAACTCAGCAGGAAAATACCTAAAAAACAGCCTACAAATAAAAGCCTACTGGGATAGTCAAACAGGAATCCTTAGGAATACCAACGGGACAATTATTCAGCAGGTAAGCGTGCCGTTCTATACTCTTTCTAATAATTACAAAGATTTTTTTAAGGTTGGTAAATCACTGCTTACCTTAAATTCAAGCATTAGTCTTGAGCGAAAACCACAGCAATTAAGCGTTTCCCCTGTGCCGTTTGCTACCTTGCTTAATGCCGATAAATTTATTCAAGACATCCAGCAAAATGTTTTGCAGTCGAGTTTTTTTACCGAAAATTCGGTGCAATACCTAAAATCATTGAAAGGATTTTCGTTTGATACCCAATTGGGCTTTTTGGTTGAGAAGCAGGCGTTAGAAAGTGATATTTTACTTCAAAATTTAATCAAAACTCGTTCAGTTGAGAGCGGAGAATTTCGAAATAATTTAAACTGGCTCAATCAAAAGTATTATGTGCATCTACAAAGCCGCTACCGTAAACAAAAACTTAATATTAACCTTTCGACTCTACTCAATTTTAGACGTTTCGCCATTGAAGATGCTGCCCTTAGTAAATCCGAAAACCTCAATCGTTTGACCTTCGAACCTCGTCTCGGTCTTAACTATGATTTGAATAATTACCTAACAATCAACACTTCTGCCAGTAAGAGCAATAGTTTTGGCGATATAAATCAAATGTATTATGGCTATTTGCTGACAACCTACCGAGAAATTAAGCGTATGAATGTACCTTTATTACAAACCAGCTCTTATTCGACTTCAGCAGGAATCAATTACCGAAATCCCGTAAATTCTACTTTTGCTTCGTTTACTTACAGCTATTCTTTTCGAGAAAACAACTTGCTTTTTACTAACATAATCAATCCGAATGGTAGTGTTGAAAGAAATGCCATTGAGCAAGATAATAATGCTTATAATCAGTCGCTTAACGGGAGCGTGAGTAAGTATTTTAGTAAAATAAAAACAACTCTTAGTATAGGGACTAATGTGTTTAAACAGCAGAGTCAGCAGTTTATCAATAATGGTTTGACCGAGGTAATTATGAATGGTATTAGTCCAAACCTAAGATTTTCGTCGAGCCTTTCAAAATGGTTTGGACTGGAATATGCTTACAAGCTATCAAGCATAAAAAATATTATTTCTGAGATTCCCAAACCCACCATTATACAGCAAAATCACGATTTAAAACTCAACTTCAACCCTGCTGAAAAGTGGTATTTTGGCATCATAACTGAGCTTTATATCAATAACTTTAATGCTACTCAAAATTTATTTTCAGATATAATATTCAGAAAAACCGTAGGTAAGAAAAAAATAGACTTAGAAGCGATTGGGTCAAATATTTTTAATTCCGAATCGCTTCTAAGTGTAAGCAATGGTGCTTTCAATTATGTAGAAACTTCTTATGATTTGCGGACAACACAAGTCGTATTTAAAGCCAGATTTCCGCTTTAAAATTCCCCCTACAACAACTCATCATCGGCAGGTTTGGCCGTTGGTGGAGTATATTTTTGGGTAGAATCTATATATGCACCTTCACCAGCTGTAAATACACAATCGCCTGATATTGAAACAGTTGAAGGCTTCAAGAATGTTCCTTTTTTGTATTCAAGGGTTTTATCGGCATATACACGCTGAAAGAAGCCGCCCCACGTTGGCATCGAAAGCCTTGCCCCTTGACCGAGATTTATATCACGAAAGTGAATCGTTGGGTCGTCGCCACCTGTCCAGCCGCCCGCTACGAGCGTAGGCGTAATACCCATAAACCAACCATCTGAGAAGTTTGAAGTTGTACCCGTTTTGGCAGCCACTTCGTTTCCATCTAATACTCCGTATCTTGATAAGCCCATCGCCGTACCTCCTGGTTGTGTTGCTCCACGCATGAGGTGAATCATCTTATAGGCTGTTTCTTGGCTGATAACTTCCTTACTATCAGAATAATACTCTTTAATTACCTCACCATTTTTATCCGAAATCTTGGTTACAAAAATCGGCTCGGTATATTTTCCTTGATTGGCAAAAACACAGTACCCCGCCATCAATTCATAGAGTGAAACATCACCAATACCCAAACAAATGGCAGGTACTTCTGGCAATTCACTCTTGATACCTAATTTATGAGCATATTTAATTACGTTCTCAGCTTTAAACTGATTTATCAAATAAGCACTCACAGTATTGATTGATTGTCCCAAAGCTTGACGTAATGTCAATGAGCGATAAGAATATTTACCATCAGAGTTTTTTGGAGTCCAACTTCCACCTGGTACTTGAATTGTTATGGGTTGGTCGGTTACGTGTTCGCAAGTCGAGAAACCATTATCAATGGCAGTACAGTAAACAAACGGCTTGAAGGTTGAACCTGGTTGACGTTTTCCTTGATAAACGTGGTCGTATTTGAAATGCTTGTAGTTGATACCCCCTACCCAAGCCTTAATATGCCCGTTTCGAGGGTCCATAGCCAAGAAACTCGAATGTAAGAAAAACTTATAATGGCGAATCGAATCCATCGACGAAAGCACAGTATCACGCTCGCCTTGCCATGTAAAGACCCTCATTTTGTTTTTCTTATTCATATCTCTCCATACCTTGTCCAAATCGCCATCATACTCGGTTTTCAACTCTCTGAATCGAGCAGTAGTTTTTGCGATACTTTCTATGTAATTGGGTATTTCTACATAACGCCCTTCTTTCGCTTTCGACTCCAACACCCACGGATTTCCCTTACCTTTCCAGTGAGCATAGAATTTCTTCTGTTGGTCTTTCATATTTTCTCGCAAAGCTTCCTCAGCGTAGGTCTGCATGTGCGAGTCGATAGTCGTGTAAACCTTAAAACCTTTTGTATAAATATCGTTGGCTTCGTAACCTTCTTTTACGATTTCGGCTTTCAACCAATCCTTCAAGAATTGACGGAAATAAGGTGCTGGCCCCGAATTATGACTTTCGGGCGAATAATTCAAGATAACTGGCTTTTTCTTGAGAGCTTCTCCTTGTTCGAGCGAAAGTTTATTGTACTTTACCATTTGGTCAAATACAATGTTTCGACGCTCTTTTGATGCTACTGGATGAAATTTTGGGTTAAACCTTGAAGGATTTTGACACATTCCTACCAAAATTGCAGCTTCTTCTGGATTGAGTTCGCTTGGTTCTTTTTTGAAATAAGTCTTTGCGGCCGACTTTATACCATAAGCACCACTACTAAACTCAACCGTATTAAGGTATTTCTCCATAATTTCCTGCTTTGTATAGCGGCGTTCGAGTTTAATGGCAGTAATCCATTCTTTTGTTTTTATAAGCAACTGGCGGATTCCCGGAACATTGTATAAGGGGCCTTTATAAAAATCATCTTCACGAAGTTTGAAAAGGTTTTTGGCTAATTGTTGCGAAAGCGTACTACCTCCACCCTTACTTTGGCCAGTAAAAATACCAGTAATCACACGCAATGTACTACGTGCATCAATACCTGAGTGAACCGTAAAACGGACGTCTTCGGTAGCTACTAAAGCATTTACTATATTCGGAGAAAGCTCATTGAAGTCTATTGGACTACGGTTTTCGTAGGCAAACTTGCCAATCACTTTTCCATCAGAAGAAATCACTTCTGACGCAATCTCGCTGTTTGGATTATCAATGTCATCTGAGCTTGGCATTTTTCCAAATAGCCAAAATAAATTGAAGTTAACAGCAACAAGAAAAACAATAAATGCAAGTACTCCGAAACCAGTAAATTTCCAAATATTACCAATAATCTTTCGATATTTGCCATCTGCAAGTTCAAAATAGTTAAATCTCATTTTTGTTGGGTCAGTGTTTGTATGTATGGTGTAATGAGTGCAGTTTGTATGCTGCCTTATAAGTTTTATACTTGTTCTTCAATCAGATACTCGTCTTTTTTAAAGTTTTGTTTTACGAAAAGTTCGCCGATAAATCCTGCTAAAAATAATTGCGAACCAATAATAATAGCCACCAATGCCAAAAAGAACAAAGGATTGTCGGTTACGTTTCGATAACGAAGACCTTGATTAATATTGTATAATTTCTCGAAAAGTAAATACATGGCCATTAGGCTACCAATCAAAAACGAAAGCACGCCCATTGTACCGAAAAAGTGCATCGGACGACGGCCAAATTTATTGACGAACGCAACGGTTAGCAAATCCAAAAAGCCAAAAATGAAACGTTCGAGGCCAAATTTGGTGGTTCCGTACTTGCGGGCTTGGTGTTGTACTACTTTTTCGCCTATTTTCTTAAAGCCATTCCACTTCGCAATAATAGGGATATTGCGGTGCATTTCGCCATAAATCGTGATACTTTTTATCACTCTCGATTTATACGCTTTCAAACCACAATTAAAATCATGCAAATTCACGCCAGAAACCCAACGAGATACACCATTGAACAATTTCGTTGGTAGAGTCTTCGTAATTGGGTCATAGCGTTTCTTTTTCCATCCCGAAACCAAATCGTATCCGTCTTCTTTTATCATACGATAAAGCTCTGGTATCTCATCGGGGCTGTCTTGCAAGTCGGCGTCCATCGTAATTACCACATCGCCTTTTGTATTGATAAATGCCGTTTGCAAAGCGGCGGTTTTCCCATAGTTTCGGGTGAACTTAAAACCTCTAACAGCCTGATTATTAGCAGATAAACGCTTGATAACCTCCCATGATTCATCGGTACTGCCATCATCAACAAACAATATTTCATACGAAAATTGGTGCTGAGTCATCACTCGTACAATCCAGTCATGAAGTTCGGGTAAAGACTCGGCTTCGTTGTAAAGAGGCACAACAATTGATATTTGCAGTGGTTGGTTCATATATTAGGAAATAGCCCCTTTTTTACTGAAAAGAGCATCGGCGAGGCTTTTAAAAAATCAAATAATAATCTTGCAATAAATCTCGAAATTCATTCGAGTAGGTTTTACCATCTTTTTCATGAATAATTAACGTTGTTTCTTCCAAATCAGGTACTTGATTAGTAAGAAATGTAGCAATTACTCTAAAAATAGGCTTCGATTCATCGTGACGAATCAGCATTTTTTTTGACAAATATAAGCCTTTTTTTTGTGCTATTTGTATCAATTTTTCAATCTCAAAAGGAGGCAACAAGACCACAAATCTACCTACTGAACTTAATAATCTTTTTACAGAATCTATCAAATCATCGAAACTTAGCTCAACTGCGTGTAAAGCCTTATTTGCCTTCGCATCATTTGATTTTAAAGATTGCTGATAAAACGGTGGATTAGAGATTATCAAATCAAAACTCGATGTGTGCGAAAAATCTTGAATCCGTTGGTGATGAATACTGATTTTTTCGGCAAATTTGCTCATCTGCACATTCATAATAGCCTGATGATAAGCATCTTCGTCAATTTCTACGGCATCAATTTGGGAGTTGGTTCTCTGAGCAATCATCAACGATAAGAGTCCAGTTCCTGTGCCAATATCTAATATTCGATTCACATTTTCAACGTCGGTCGATGCCCCCAAAATACACGCATCTGTGCAAACTTTCATGGCACAGCGGTCTTGGTTTATCGTGAATTGTTTGAATGTAAATGAATTTTTAGGCATTTTAATTTAGATATAAGATATGAGATTATGAATTATGAGTGAATAAAGAATTTCATATCTCATAATTTATATCTCATATCTAAAAAATCATTTCCTTCCAAAATCAGCGGGATTTTCGCCCCAATAATCAGTTTCCCATTTTAACACTTTATTCGGGTATGTATTTTCTTTGAGCCATTTTTCAGCACGTTCGAGTAAATCAAAAATCTCAGGATTTCCAGTCGATTCGTCGAGTTTTGTATTGGCTCGTTTGTTTTTTACCCAACTAATAGCAGTTCGAGAGTCTGAATAAATAGGTAACGAAGAATTATGCTTTTTTAAGTGAGCCAAAGCGTGTACGATAGCCAAAAACTCACCAATATTATTAGTGGCTTGCGGAAATGGCCCTTTATGAAACAATCGTTCTTTGGTTTTTAGATAAAACCCTTGGTATTCCATATCTTTCTTGACCGAATTCCAAGCAGCATCTACCACCACCGAATCTAAATTGGGCGGGGGGAAAGCTGATTTTGGAAGTTTAGTTTGCTTTGCTTCAGCAGCTTTTTGAGTATGTTTCCAGTAGTTTTCACCCAAAGCCTTCTCAGCTTCACTCTTCGACTCAAAAGCTTTGTATTTTGCACCTTGAACTCCCTCAACTTGCTTTTTACAATCATCCCACGAGTCATAAACTCCTTTTGTTCGACCTTCCCAGACTGTATAAAATTTTTGTTTTTTTGCCATTTTGCAAAATTGCAGATTTTTGCGGGTTTGAAAACAATTTCTGCAAAAAATTCATAAAAAAGCCTTTCCTCTTTGCAGAGAAAAGGCATACTTTATTTAGTGGTGATGAAGTTCTATTACGCTAAAATATCTTCTACTTCGTTGAATTCAAGGCCCCACGCATCGGCAACACCTTTATAAACAACTTTACCATTTGCTACGTTGAGTCCTTTTTTCAATTCTTCGTTTTCGCTACATGCTTTTTTCCAACCTTTATTGGCCAACTGCACTGCATACGGCAAAGTAGCATTCGTAAGAGCTAACGTTGATGTATATGGTACTGCACCTGGCATATTTGCTACACAATAATGTACAATATCGTCAATGATAAATGTTGGGTTTTCGTGCGTTGTTGGCGTACAAGTTTCGATACAACCACCTTGGTCAACGGCTACATCAACTACAACCGTACCCGGACGCATCAATTTCAACATATCACGAGTAATCAAATGTGGAGCTTTCGCACCCGGAATCAATACAGCACCAACTACTAAATCAGCCTCGGCAATTGCTTCACGGATATTATAATGATTCGACATAATAGTTGTTACGTTTTGTGGCATAATATCCGACAAGTGACGTAAACGTGGCAAACTCACATCCATAATCACAACTCTTGCACCCAATCCAGCGGCCATTTTAGCGGCTTGTGTTCCTACAATTCCACCACCTAAAACCAAAACTTTGGCTGGCGGAACTCCCGGTACACCTCCCAACAAAATACCTTTTCCACCCGATGGTTTTTCTAAGTATTTTGCTCCTTCTTGCACAGCCATACGTCCAGCAACTTCCGACATAGGCACTAATAATGGCAAGCTACGGTCGGTTTTTTCTACTGTTTCGTAAGCCAAACAAACTGCACCACGCTCAATCATGGCATGAGTCAATGGCTCAGATGAAGCAAAGTGGAAATAAGTGAATAGTAATTGGTCTTTCTTGATTAACTTATATTCTTGCTCAATCGGCTCCTTTACTTTGATAATCATTTCGGCAATGCCATAAACCTCTTCAATCGTCGGTAGCATTGTTGCACCTGCTTGTGTGTACTCTGCATCACTAAACCCACTACCTATACCAGCAGTTGCTTGTACATAAACTGTGTGACCGTGTTTTTTCAATTCTGCTACTCCAGCAGGAGTTAGTGCTACTCGATTTTCGTTGTTTTTGATTTCTTTTGGTACTCCGATTATCATAATACTGGTATGTTATATTGATGAAGTGTAATTGCTCTCCGCTACGGCAGAACCATAGCGGAGAAGTATATTTTTTTATGATGAAGTATAATTGCACCACAAAATTAGTATATAAAGAAAATATTATTGATATATTTGAAAAAATAAGAATTATTTCATGAAAATTATTAATTTTAAGGAAATTACTTCTAATAACATGTATTTTAGAAGTTCTGAAAAGAAAAAAATTCTGTGCTAAATTATCAGCATCAAATTATATTAAGCCCTGATAAGCATTAACTCATTAAATATTATGATACTCGACGAAACTGATAAGAAAATCCTCAGATTACTGCAAGAAGATGCACACCTAACCCTAAAAGATATTGCACAGCAGATAAACCTTTCACTCACGCCCGTTCACGACCGTGTGAAACGTTTGCAACAAGAAG
The DNA here is from genome assembly GCF_014644295.1 of Emticicia aquatilis. GTDB lineage: Bacteria > Bacteroidota > Bacteroidia > Cytophagales > Spirosomataceae > Emticicia > Emticicia aquatilis. The sequence continues at coordinate 66,783 of NZ_BMKK01000011.1, read as the reverse complement.
GAATTATTGAGAAATACGTAACGATTTTAAATAAAAAGAAATTGGGGCAGAACCTGACGGTTTACTGTCAAGTTACACTCATTAAGCAAACCCACGATACCTCTGAGGGTTTCAATCAATCAATTATGAATCTGCCCGAAGTAGTAGAATGTAATTTTGTGTCTGGTAGTTTTGATTATATGCTCAAAATCGTTGTGCCTGATATGGAAAGCTATCATCAGTTTCACCAACAAAAATTATCGGTACTATCGGGTGTTTCGTTGATACACAGTTTTTTTGTGATGTCGGAAGTAAAAAGCACAACCGTTTTGCCGATTTGATGTTTGATGTTTAGAAAAACTTTTCCAACTTCTGAGTTCCCAAAAAAGAAATCACATCAAAAATACCGCACGGGCGGACTCTCATCAAGCATTCATCATTAAACATCAAACATTAAAAAGTCAACACGCAAATCTAAATCCGATTCCGTGTACGTTTTCGATTTTGATTGAAGGGTCTTCGGCGAGCATTTTTCTTAGGCGAGTCACGAATACGTCGAGGCTACGCCCCAAGAAATAATCGTCACGCCCCCAAATAGCCGTTAAGATTTCATCACGCTTAATGACTTGATTTTTGCGTTCGCACAGAAACTTCAATACTTCTGCCTCTCGGTGCGTAAGTTGCTCAGTTTTTGATGGAGATTTTAAGCTAAGCTCTTGATAGTTGAAATCATATAAACCCACTTTCCATGCTGTAAGGCCCTGAATTGGGTCTTTTGAAACCTCTTTACGTTTCAGAAAAATCTTTATTCTAAGACACAACTCTTCAATACTGAAGGGCTTCGTCACATAATCATCGCCACCTATTTTCAAACCTGCAATGCGGTCTTCTTGCATAGTTTTGGCAGTAAGAAAAATAATTGGCACTTGCTGATTTTGCTTCCTGATTTTTTCGGCTAAAGAGAAGCCATCTAATTCAGGCAACATCACATCGAGTAAACAAAGGTCATATTTATCTTTACTAAAACTCTTCCATGCTTCTTTGCCATCTTGGAAATGCACGATGTCATAGCCTTCGAGTTCGAGATTATCTTTTGTTACAAACCCCAAATTTGGGTCGTCTTCTACATATAAGATTTTAGGCATTGTTGAATAGTTATTGGGGAATGAGTTATTGGGAAACTGGTCAAAAAACATAATTTAAAACTACAGAGAAACTCTAATGATTATCAGTAAATGATTCATTGCAGAGGTATTACTTACACATCTCCACAGTTTTCTAATAACTAATAACAGGTTTCTCCGTAACCAGTCAGCCAATAACTAATTTTCTTGTTTCATAATTACTTTAAAAGTGCTGCCCTGCCCTACTTCGCTCTCTACTTTTATTTGCCATTTGTGTGCTTTAATTATTTCGCTAACATAGCTTAGCCCCAATCCAAAGCCCTTAACATTGTGCAAATTACCAGTTGGTACACGATAAAATTTCTTAAATATTTTCTCTAAACTTTCTTTCGGAATACCGATGCCATTATCAATTACCGAAAACATCAATGAATCGTCTGTGTTTTCGGTACGAATCGTAATACGTGGTGGTTTTGGCGAATATTTAATGGCATTTTCGAGCAAGTTTCTAATCAAACTCACTAACTGCGTTCGGTCGGCATAAATACTTGATTTTGTAGCATTTAGCTCTATTTTCAAACAATCTTCCAGTTCGGCTTGCACACCTTCGGTTACTTCATTTATTAAACTGTGTAATTCTTGCAATTGAATATCAAGTTGCATTTTACCTCGCTCCAAACGGGCAGTATTCAGTACCGTTTCGACTTGCGTTTTAAGACGATTATTTTCTTGACGAATAATCTGAACGTATTTTTTCAAACGCTCAGGTTGTTCCATTATTTTAGGCTGACTCAAAACATCGGTAGCGATACGAATCGTCGAAATAGGTGTCTGAAACTCGTGTGTCATGTTATTCACAAAGTCACGCTGTACTTCACTGAGGCGTTTTTGACGTAAAATAACAAACATTGCGTAGCCAAAAAATACCGTAACAATGAGTGTAATCAACGAAGAAATGAGCCAAATATCGAGCCTGCTGGCCAAATAACTGGTTTTGCTCGGAAATCTTACACCAAAATAATTGAGATATTTGTCAGTTTTCGGTAAAGGTTTGGTCGAAACAGTACTTGTCTCGAAATCTGAATCAATATAAGAGCCGTAAACGATTTTTTCGCTTTCACAGTCATAGATACCATATTCAAAAGGCGTATTGAGATTTTGCTTCTTGAACTCTTCTTTCAAGTAATGCTCCAGCACATCGGCATCAAGTGGCACTCGTAGATTGGCTACGTAATAATCAGAAGAAAGTTGCGTAACTGGGTTATCGAATTTCGAGAGTTTATAAAGCGTAGAGATTCTGTTCGCTACGTTTCGCAGCGAAATCATGACGGTCTGTCTAAATTGTTGTTCTTTTAAGTCGAAAGCACGTTTTACCCAGTAGGCCTGCACAGCAATAATTCCCGTAATCGAAAGCGTACCGAGTAAAACCAGAAGTCTGATTGTATTTCTATTCAAAACGGGACAGTTTTTTCGTAAAAATAGCTAAATCTTACTTCATAACAAAAAAATAAGTATTGTTTGTAAAATTCTTATTGAACGGACAATCATTTGGCAACGGCATATTCCTTTAAAAACCATGATTTTTCTTTGAAAAAGCAAATTTTATCTCTTAATTTGTTTAACCAAATCTAAAAATGTACTTTTGACACTTATTAATTAACCCTAAGCAATATGCAAAAACTACAAACACTTGACTACTTAGTTTTTCTATTTTATTTTATCATTGTTGCAGGCTACGGCTACTGGATTTATAACAAAAAGAAATCGGCTCAAACTTCAACCAAAGACTTTTTCTTGGCCGAAGGCTCGCTTACTTGGTGGGCAATTGGAGCCTCATTGATTGCTTCAAATATCTCAGCCGAGCAAATGATTGGTATGTCGGGCAATGGGTTTTCGATGGGCTTGGGTATCTCAACTTATGAGTGGATGGCAGCTGCTACCTTAATTATCGTTGCAGTTTTCTTCATGCCTATTTACTTGAAAAATAATATCTCAACCATGCCGCAGTTTTTGAGCCAACGCTACAACAAAACTGTGAGTTTGATTATGGCAATCTTTTGGTTATTGCTTTATATCATGGTAAATCTAACCTCAATTCTATATTTAGGAGCATTGGCCGTTTCGGGTATTTCGGGTTTAGATTTTTATTCTTGTATGGTTTTCTTGGCAGTTTTTGCTATTATTATCACCATCGGTGGTATGAAAGTAATTGGTTTTACCGATGTAATTCAGGTGTTTTTCTTGGTAATTGGAGGTTTGGCGGCTACTTATCTGGCCGTAACGTTGGTTTCTGACAAATACGGTATGGAAGGTTTGACAAATGGTTTTAAATTAATGACTCAGAACCACGACGACCACTTCCACATGATTTACCCGAAAGGAAATCCAAATTATATGTCACTTCCGGGTCTGACGGTGTTATTTGGTGGTATGTGGATTGTAAACCTTAACTACTGGGGTTGTAATCAATACATTACTCAACGTGCTTTGGGTGCCGACCTCGACACCGCTCGTAATGGCCTATTGTTTGCAGCATTCTTAAAATTATTGATGCCTGTAATCGTAACGCTTCCAGGTATTGCAGCTTATGCTTTGTACCAAAAAGGTATGTTCCAACAAGAAATGTTGGGTGTAGATGGCACTTTTAACCAAGATAGAGCTTACCCTGTTTTGTTGAATCTCCTACCTGTTGGCTTAAAGGGACTTTCGTTTGCAGCACTTACAGCGGCGGTTGTGGCTTCATTGGCGGGTAAAGCCAATAGTATTTCGACAATCTTCACTTTAGATGTTTTCAAGCCATATTTTGCTAAAGATATGAGCGAGAAAAAACTCGTTGTAGTAGGTAGAATTGTAATCGTGATTGCCATGATTTTAGCGATTGTAATTTCTCCGTTTATGGGAATTGAGAAAAAAGGTGGTTTCCAATTCATTCAAGAAATGACTGGTTTACTTTCTCCAGGTATTTTTGCTGCATTTATTATGGGCTTTTTCTGGAAAAAAACCAATTCGGCAGGTGCATTTTTCGCTATCGTGGGTGGCTTCTTGATTGCCTTATCGATGCACAACAACTGGCTCCCAGGAGCAGATTGGAGTACAATTCCATTCCTTGACCGTATGGGTTGGGTATTCGTTATTTGTATTGCCGTAATGTTTGTATTGAGTTTGGTTTTACCCGACGAAAAGAAAGGCCTTGAAATTGATACTTCGATGTTTAAACCATCAAGAAGTTTCACCATCGGAGCCACTATTGTTATTATTACAATCGTTTTCTTATACTCATATTTCTGGTAAGATTTCAAGCTAAACTATTAATAAAAAAACATTCTAAATCGGTACTGCGAGAAATTGCAGTACCTTTTTTATTTATCCACTTATTTTAAAACGAAATCGCTACTTTTGCAGAAATTAATACATTCAATTTAAAATCCACCTTTGGGGGATATGGGTTATGAAAATTGCCGCAATAGATATTGGTTCAAATGCTGCCCGAATGCAGATTTCGTCGGTATTGACCAACAAAAATAAAATTAGCTTCAAAAAGGTTGAATACGTGCGTTTTGCTCTACGTTTGGGTATGGATGTATTCAATTCGGGTAGTATTTCGCACGCAAGCGAGGCCCGTATAAAAAAACTTTTACAGGCGTATCAACTCTTAATGGAACTCCACGAAGTAGATGCCTACATGATTTGTGCTACAAGTGCCATGCGTGAAGCCGAAAATGGTGCAAGCATTGTTGAGAGAATTCATAATGAACTCGGCATGGAAATTCATCTGATTGAAGGCGAGCAAGAAGCAGAGTTAATTAATAATGTGATTGTAACCGTACTCGACGACGACCGCACCTATTTGCATATCGACGTGGGCGGTGGTAGCACAGAATTAAATATCTATAGAGGGCACCATAAAATTGCGGCAAAATCATTTAAAATTGGGTCGGTACGTCTGCTCGAACACAAAGAAGCACCCGATGTATGGAAAAAAATGCAAACGTGGGTAAACACCAATATTCCAAGCCACGAAAGTGTGATTGCAGTAGGTACAGGTGGCAATATTTCGAAGCTTTTCAATATGATTGAAAACAAAAAAGAAAATAAAGCCAGCCTGAAAGACCTTGAAAAAATGCGTAACTACATCGAAAAATTTAGTTTGGAAGAACGTATGAATAAGCTCCAACTCAACGCCGACCGTGCTGATGTCATTGTTCCTGCATCAGATATTTACATTTCGGTAATGAAATGGGCTGGTGCAACCGAAATAATGGTGCCTGATTTAGGTCTGAAAGATGGCATTTTGATGCTCGTTTATGAGACTTTAATGAATGAAGAATAAAACGAGGATTTATAGCAAAAACTCAATGAAATAGTCATTGAGTTTTTTTATTTCAAAGAACAACTTTTCAACAAATAAACTTTCATGAAAAGGAACAAAAAAACTCAACAACTTTCGTCATTGAGCTTTCTTGTGCGTTAAACCTTAAATAAATTCTTATAACATTTTCTTGATAATTTCTTCTACTGAAATATTCTCCGCCTCAGCCTTGAAGTTTCTTACTAAACGATGACGAAGCACCGATACTGCTACGGCTTTCACATCTTCAATATCAGGCGAGTATTTACCATTGATCAGGGCATTACACTTTGCACCTAAGATTAGGTTCTGAGAAGCTCTTGGGCCTGCACCCCACTCTAAATATTTATTGGTTTCGGCTGATGCCATTTCTGAATTTGGGCGGGTTTTGTGAACTAATCCAACGGCATATTCAACCACGTTATCTGGCACTGGCACACGACGCACCAAGTGCTGAAAGTATAAAATTTCTTCGCCCGTAAGCACTTTATTGACAGTAGTTTTGCGGTCTGAAGTTGTATTCTTAACAATATCAAGCTCTTGCTTGTATGAAGGATAATCGAGCGTTACCATAAACATAAAACGGTCGAGTTGTGCTTCTGGCAATGGGTATGTACCTTCTTGTTCGATTGGGTTTTGAGTAGCCAATACGAAAAATGGGCGACCAATACTGTGCTTTGTTCCGCCAACTGTTACTGCAAACTCTTGCATGGCTTCGAGCAAAGCTGATTGAGTTTTAGGTGGCGTACGGTTAATTTCATCGGCCAAAACGATATTAGCAAATACTGGGCCTTTGATAAAACGGAAATTACGCTCATTATCAAGGGTTTCGGAACCCAAAATATCAGATGGCATTAAGTCGGGCGTAAACTGAATACGGTTAAAGTCCAAATCAAGTGCAGAAGCTATTGTTTGAATCAATAAGGTTTTGGCAAGACCCGGTACACCAACCAATAGACAGTGACCTTGACAAAAAATGGCTGTTAGGAGTAAACGAACGGTTTCGTCTTGTCCGACAATCACCTGTCCGATTTCTGTTTGTAATTGATTAAATGCCACTTTGAGGGCATCTGCAGCTTCTACGTCCGAAGTAAATTTAACTTTGCTCATTTATGGATTTTTCAAAAAGTCGATAGTCAATAGACCACAAGACGACAGTTTTTAAATTATTGATTATCAAAAATTTATGCAAAAAACAATCTTGAACTAAAAATCATAATTCACAATTCTTAATTCTTAATTCTACATTCTTAATTTTCTAATACTCTACTCCTCCACTTATACGGTCTTTCCCAAATATATTACAAGACTCAAACTCTGGGTCAATTTTGATATATACATCAGCAGTTGCTTTTTTGAACCACTTTTCTATCTCTACATTTCGTTTTTCCATCATTGCAAAATCCTTGAGTTTCTCAAAATCATCTTGCAAACTGGCTTTATGTGGAGCGTGCTTTGCTTTGTAATAAATGATTCTAACACCTGTTTTACCGTCTTCGCTTCTGTATGGCAAAGGTGCAGTAATCGTGCCAACTTTCATAGTATCAATTGTAAAATAGAGTGTTGGGTCCATCGATTCATCCAAAGGCATTTTACTTGAACCAGTCTGGGGATCCATCAAAATTCCGCCACCATCTTGGGTTTGCTTATCATCTGAGAAATCTTTGGCAGCTTTCTCAAACTTGATACTGTCTTTTACGATTTCGGTGCGAATACTGTCTAAGAAATGTGTAGCGTCAGTTACATCTAAACGGTTATAATCAGGACGTAAAAGAATATGACGAGCATGAAATTCTTGTCCACGAAGTTCGAGGGTTTGAATTAAGTGTAAACCAAAATCCGACTCAACAACATCGGAGATTTCGTTAGGTTTCAATTTCATGGCAGATGCTTCAAACTGTGGTACCATTGCTCCACGCTTCGACCAACCTAAATCACCACCAAACTGGCGAGAACCTGGGTCTTCAGAATATTCTTTGGCCAAATCTTCAAATTTTTCTCCTGCTAAAACACGTCGTTTATAGTCAAGTAACCTTTCGGATAATTCATCTTTTTGAGCCTTTGTAACTTTTGCTAAACGAACAATATGAGCCAACTCTACTTCGGTCGGGATTTCTGGAATACTGTCTTTCGGAATACGATTGAAGAATTTCTTAACTTCGTTAGGCGTAATTTTCAGGTTTTCGGTGATTTTTCCTTGCATTTTTTGAGCTGTAAGTTGCTCTTTTACTTGCGAACGCACCTCGCTTTTCAAAGTTTCGAGTGACTTACCAAACTGCTCAACGATATTTTTTTCATTGCCATATAGCTGAATCATTTGCTGCATACGAGCCGTGAGTTGAGCATCAACATCTTTATCTTCCACATAAACCGAGTCAATTTCGGCTTTTGCAACCAAGAGTTTATTTACAACCATGCTTTCTAAAGCTTGACATTTGCTCACTGGTTGTTGCTGCTGTACACCACGAAGATACAACTGCTCTACTTCTGAGCGAAGAATAATATAGTTGTCAACCTTGGCTACGATACGGTCAATGTTGATAGGGGCTTCTTGTGCCAATGCCAACATCGGAAGGCAAATCAATAGGAATAATTTCTTTAACATTTTATTTATTTGGATACTTTAATAGTCAACGTTTAAACCCATCAAAGACGTATTTGCATACGTCTCTACGAGTGATTTATTATTTTTTAATACCAATTGCTTTCTGAATTTCTTCTTCATTCAGTTTTACAGGGTATTTATTTTTCAAGTCAGCTTTAAACTGAGCTTCAAGGTATTTTTGGTATTCGACCAACACTTGTCCTCTACACTCTCTTAGTGTTTTATATCTTGCTGGCTCTACTTGTTCAATTATTACATCGGCAAATAAGCCATCTTTCACAACCGATTGTTTTCCAACTTCCCACTTAGCAATATCAACATATTTGTTATCACCCTTTTTGAAGTACCCGTCTTCAATAATCACATTATTAGGGTCTTTGGCATTAAATACTTTCTCGACATCCTTTTTACTATTGCTATAAAACGAGAAAGCTACTCGTTGGTTTTTTGCCCAATCAAATTTGTCGGCTTGTTTGGTTTTGGCGTAATCGTTTTCGATAATTCGCTCAATTGAAAGCCCATTTGTAACTAAATATGCTTTGGCTTTTTCCAAACGTTCGGCCGAAATATTATCTTCTTCGTGTTGGTCAGCATAGCCGCCTATTTCAACCACATAACCTTTATTTTTACGCATAATATCAAGGATATTAACCAAGATGCGTTTATGTTCAGGAGTAAGTTCGCTTAAATTTTTGAGATAATATAACGGTGTGCGGTATAGACGCTTCAAGTTATATGGTTTTCCTTTTTCAAAAACTTCTTTTACTTGATAAACTGTTTTGGCATCTTTCGACGCAATTACCGTTGCCAAAACTCGCTCTGGCATTTGATATCTTTCTTTGTTTTTCTCGTAAAACAAGCGTTGACCAGTAGTATCTGAAGTTGATTTCTCATAAACTAAATCATTGAGTAATTCCATCTTCAATAAACTTGTACTGTACTCATTCATCAACACCTTAAACTCAGGATTTAGTTCTTCGAGGTTTGCTTCGGCATAAGATTTTACGGTATTTTCTACAAATTTCTTGTAAAAACTACGCATCACCATTGTAGGAGTATATCCTGTGGGAATTCGTTCGAAAGTTTGGTGGTCAACTGCAAAGTCAAAAAACGTTTTCGTTGGATAATTTTTTGAGCCAATACTAAAAATAGTTTTACCAACAAGTTCATCGTTGATGGCATAATTCCATTTCTTTATCAAGATATTAGTATCAGCCGCTGCGAAAGCCTTTTTTACAACACCTTCGTCTTCAACAAACTTCATTTGTCTTTTCAGTTTATTGAGTGTGTTTTCTCGCACAACATCACCTCTGGAGTCTGTTACGATTTTGTCTTTCAATTTTACCGAAGCTTCTTCAAAAGACTCTAAAGGAATTTTCTTAGAGAGCTTTATCAAATGCCAACCGATAGCCGTACGAACAGGTTTTGAAACCTCGCCTTCTTGCAAAGCAAATGCGGCTTGTTCAAAAGCTACTTCTTCTCTTCCGCCGATACCAAAAGCAGGTAAAAATCCACCGAAGTTTCTGTATTTTGTGTCATCAGAATATTTTTTGCAAATATCTTCAAAACTTTCGCCATTCTTAATAACATTATAAAGCGAATCAAGCGTAGCTTTTGCTTTTAAGCTTTCGGCTTCAGTAGCATTTGTAGGTACTATTTTTAGGATATGCTGAACCAATACGCTTCCGCTGTATGGACGACGGTCTAATACTTTGATTAAATGATAACCACCTTTGGTACGAACAGGCATAGAAACCTGTCCAATGGGGGTTGTGTAAGCGGCTTTTTCGAGTGGATACAGAAAACGCATGGCTCTAAACCAACCTAAGTCGCCTCCGATGCTATTCGATTTTTTGTCTTGTGAGAATTGCTGAGCTAAAGCCGCAAAGTCTTCACCAGCCAAAGCTTTATTACGTATATCTATGAGCTTGTTATAAATGGCGAGGGTATCGGTAGGGTCGGCAAATTCAGAAAGCTGGTACATAATGTGAGCTGCACGAACTTCTTCTTTCATCCAAGTATAAGTCTCTTTCAACAAATTCTTGATTGTTGTGCTATCGGTCAGATAAGACTCGGCCAACATTCCACGGTATCCTTCTATTTCTTCTTTGAAAGCATCTGTCTTATCGTATCCTCTTTTCTGAGCATCAGCAATGATTCGTTGGTCATTAATAACTTGTTCTAAAAAGGCTTCGGACGTTAGTGTATCTTCTGATATTTGATTTTCAAAGGCAGATTTTAAATCGGCAGTTTTTAATTCATTGGTTCCTACTATTATAGCAACAGGTTCAGGCTTCGCTGCTACTACTGGTTGGCTACTGGCTGCTGGAGCTGATGTTGTAGGAATCGAGAAAACATCTTCAGTAGGCTTTGAACTTGTTTGTTGATTAGTTTTTGGTAGAGGCTTTTTTGCTACTTGGCAAGCTAACTGAATAAAAACTAATGTTATATATATATATTTATTGTATTTCTTCATAAAAGCATAAAACAATCATCCTCAATAAACAACTGCAAACGTTAAAATTTATTGTGATGAATATTAATTTTGTTGAGTAAGGGACATCTCTAAAAGACACCAAGCAGACGTCTGAGATACTTAGAAAGTCAAAATTAAGCGAAATTTCTGCTTTTTACGAAATTTTACTGAATAATTTCTTCAATTATTGATTCGCCCGACGATAAATCGCCGCTTGTCCACTGCCATTTTTCGTGTAATCTAATGCGGCCATCGGGTAGTATTTCGGGAGTAGATACACAAATACCCGTCATGATTTCGCCTGCTTGATTGATGTGTTCATAACGCATATCTAAAGTATGGTTTTCGAGTACTTTTGCCACCAAAAAACCTTTCATGATTTCTCCTCCGCTATATTCAGCCCACACAACATTCTCCTGCTGTTGGTAATAAAAAAGTGTCTCTTGACCCACTTCTCCGTTATCGGTATTGGAGATGGATTTGAAGGTTTTTTGATGATAGTTTGGCATAGCGATTTTCGTATTAATCAAATGAAGTGTGGCACACCTTTTTATGAAGTTAAATATGCCACACTTTACAACAGCGAACGAGACGTTCGCTTCACATTAGATGCTTGGTTCTTGTTGCGAAAGGCAATGGAAGCTTCCGAGTCCCCAAATGATTTCGGTGGCATCAATACCAACAATTTTGTGGTTCGGGAAACATCCTTGAATGATTTCTAAAGCAACAGCATCTTTTTCACAACGATACGTAGGAACAATGATTGAACCGTTAGTTATCAAGAAATTAGCATAAGATGCTGGAAGCCTCACACCGCTATCATAAACGGCATCAGGCATCGGTAACTCGATGATATTCAGTGGCTTTCCATTTGGTAAACGCATGGCTTTCAAATCTTCAAGGTTTTGTTTGAGCGGATGATAGTTATCATCGTTTTCATCAGGCTCAACAACTGTCAGTACGGTGTCTTCATTGACAAAACGAGTGGTATCATCAATGTGTCCATCGGTATCATCACCCACGATTCCTTCAGTTACCCAAAGCACTTGTTCGACACCATAATAATCACGTAAATAACCTTCGATTTCAGCTTGCGTAAGGTGAGGATTTCGATTGGGATTCAGTAAACAAGATTTGCTCGTAAGTACTGTGCCTTTGCCATTAAATTCTACTGAGCCACCTTCCATAATAATACCTGGCACTACGTATGGTAGATTAAGGTAATTAGCGATTCTAACTGGAACTTGGTCATCATCGTCATACGGAGGGTATTTTCCACCCCAAGCGTTGTAGCCCCATTCAACAATCATACGCTCTTTGGTTTCGGGATTTATCAAAAACGCAGGGCCGTGGTCACGACACCAAGAATCGTTATTCGGATGAATCGGTACTTCAATTTGATTTTTATCTATATCATATTTTTCAATCAAACTCCATATAAGAGCCTGATGTTCTTCGTCTTTGGCATTGATACATACTTTTTCGCTCTCAGCAATTGCTTTGACAAACGCCATGTATGATGGGTAAATTCGTTCTAAACGGTCGCCATAATCCCACGAGTCTGAACTCTGCGGAAAACTTAACCATGTTGCTCTATGCGTGTGCCATTCGGCAGGAAAAAAAAAGCCTTGTTGTTTGGGTGTCATTTTTTAAAAGTCTTCGGTTTTCAGTCATCATTTTAGGATTGTTAGTTATTTTGTTTTCTATATGAAAATTGCCAACTACAACACCGATAACTGTTTTTCTGCAAAGGTACAGCTAAAATTTTAAGTGAGACAAATCCAAGTTTACTGATTTACCGTAAATGGTGTTAATAATGAAGAAAAAATAAGTTGTTTTTTATTTCAAACATTAACCGTTAAAACCTCACGTTAAATAATATTTTTCAGAAAAAGATGGAGCGATTAAACATCTTATCGAAAAAAGTAGTTATTTAGCTTGAATTAAAGAAAATCGCTTGGCACGTCGAATTAGCATAGCAGAAGAAGAATTAGTCTCTTTATTGAAAAATAAAGACCAGAAAGGCTTTAATGTCCTGTATAATAATTATTCAGGAGCGTTGTTTGGTGTAATTAATAAAATAGTGCAATCAGACGATGACGCCAATGATTTGCTTCAAGATACTTTTTTAAAGATATGGCGAAACATTGACAATTATGATTCTTCAAAGGGTAGTATTTTTACGTGGATGATGAATATTGCACGAAACTTGAGCATTGACAAGGTTCGCTCGGCTGATTTCCGAGATTCATCACAGACAATTTCAATGGAACAGAATATTATCTATCAAATAGATAGTGAACACCAAACCATGATGGATGTAGATTCTATTGGTTTGAGAAAGGTTGTTGATAATCTGAAACCTGAGTATCGCCAACTCATTGAGTTGGTTTATTATCAGGGGTACACGCAAGCAGAAGTCTCGGAAGAATACGGCATTCCATTGGGAACCGTGAAAACCAGAATAAAAGCTGCTGTTGGTAGCCTAAGAGCCATGCTAAGTGGCTTATGGTTAATAGTAACTATCCTATTTTAGAGTCTTAATTATAAAACTACGGTCGTTCTGAGTGAACAGTTTCACTCTATATAAACAATATAATGAATATTCAAGAATACATAGCATCTGGGGTATTAGAAAGCTACGTGCTTGGTTTGGCCTCCGAAAAAGAGGTGGCTGAAGTAGAGCAAATGGCTATAAAATATCCTGAAATAAAGGCAGAGCTTCGTGCCATCGAAGATGCTTTAGAAAGCTATGCTTTTGCCAATGCCCAAACTCCTCCTGCACATTTACAAAGTAAAATTTGGGAACAAATCGAGACTGAAATAGGTGTTGAAGGAAAGCAAACAAAGGTGTTAGATTTCGATAGCGGAAAAGAAATTGATTATGATAAGCAACAAGCTCCTAAACTTACGGGCTTTTATGGAAGTTATTTGCGAGTAGCCGCTTCAGTGGCATTGTTGGGTAGCTTATTGGCTAATATTTACTTTGCAACTCAATGGAAAGAAACAAAAACGAATCTTTCTGTGGCAGTAAACGAAAACATTAAACTTCAGAAAGACCTTAAATCTCAAGAAGGAGTGATGCAACCAAGCGAAGTAAGCTTGATAATGGACCCGCAAATAAAAATGAGTAAATTGGTTGGTCAGAAAGGAGCAGAAAACTCGACGGTTATGCTCGCTTGGGACACTAAAACCAATAAAGTATATGTTGTAAGAGGTAATTTGCCAACACCACCTGCGGGAATGCAGTATCAACTTTGGGCAATCGTAGATGATAAACCAGTAGATGCGGGTGTGTTTGACATCAAAAATAATACGCAAGAATTAAAGAAAGTCCCACCAGCAAAAGCATTTGCTGTAACACTCGAAAAACAAGGCGGTAGCCCAGTTCCTACTTCAGATATTATGGTAATGGGAATTTAGTGATTGGTTATTGGTGGACTGGTTACTGGGAAATTAGTTATTAGTAAAAGGAGAGATGAAGGTTTAATAACTTTCATCTCTCCTTTTTATTACTCTCCGCCTATCAGAAATTTATATAAAATGTACCAGTAACCAATAACTAATTTCCCAATAACCAGTTTCCCAATACACTAAACCGTCACTCGTTCAAAGGCATCAATGTAGGTTTTCTTGCTGGCATTTAAGACCTTGATTTTACGATATTTGGCAAATGCTCCTAAGATTTCGTACGAGTAAAAAACTTTATGCAGGGATAAAAACTGTGCTTGCAAACTCGGACGAGAGTTGTTTCGCACATCAATCACTTTTTCGTGTTTTATGTTATTGGCATTATCATAAAAATGCACCTGACGCATTTCAAACTCATTCTGCTCCGTGATTCTGATTTCTTCGTGCCATGAATGGTCGGCACCAAAAAGATAAACATTTTTGTAGTCTTGCAGCAACGCTACGTATAGAGAGGCCGCCAATATATTTTGGCATTGTGGCATGCCTAAATTATGCTTAAAAAACCAATGTCTGAAAGCAGGAAAACCTCTGACGATTGTGTAATTGAAGAAACAAATTTGAATGTTGGTCCTTTCTTGCTTGAGTTTCTTTACGATATATGAGTTTTTACTACGAGCAGGTACAAACAGTCTCATTGCCCAATCGGTTTGCTGAATGATAGCATCGAAGGTCTTTTTTATATCTTGTCTGCCATCGTTTTGTTCGCTAAACATAAAAAAAGCGGGGTCGAGCAAGACGTAATTTTGTGGTTTCAGAGAAGCATAAACTGCCGAGAGAGCGAAAAGATTGACGCAGTAAATATCAGTTTCTTTGAGAAAATCAAGGTTATCGGAAAGAGCTTGGTTGAGCGATGGGCCATTGCCCAAAATTGAAGCGTTAGGTTTTTGATTAGAAAACTTTGGTAGTCCGAGTTTCGAGAGTAGTATTACTTTCACCAACGAAACCACCGACTGAAGCGAATTCTCGAAAAAAGCACCAGTTTTTATATAATAGTCAAACAACATTTTTCTATTTCTTTACAAGAAAACTTCCCGAAAGCGATTTCTACACTTTCGAGAAGTTAATATTTTTAAGCTTCGCTACTTTTCTTTTTTCTAAACTCCATCACCAATGCTCCTACAACCAATAATACCATCAGAATTGATGCTACTAAGTCGATTTTTGCACCTATAATCACCGATTTCGGTTGGAATTTGAATTCGATTTTGTGCTTTCCTGCTGGCACTGTCATTGCACGAAGCACGTAGTTTGCACGGAAGTGAGGGGTTTGTTGGCCATCAACAAACGATTTCCAATCTTCATTTCCACGATAGAAAATTTCCGAGAAAATAGCCACTTGTGTAGTTAACGAGTTCGACTCGTAAGCTAAATAATTAGGCTTATATTCAGTCAGCTTGATTGTTGCGGTTGAATCTTGCTTTGTATTAGCTAAGTATTGCTTATAACGTTCATCTACAAAAGCTACGGCACGAGGATTAAAGTTGCTCACAGCCTTAATTTCTTCATCTGCATTCTTCACGGTTTTTATTTCACCCACAAACCACGCATTACCTAAAGCGTCAGGGTTACGCTGAGCCACTGGGTTTCCATCTTGCCCTGGTGTGATGAAATATTTTGTATTGAGCATGTTGAAAATCGGCAGATTATACTTGCCATCTTTGGTCATGGCATTATCATATAATTCTTGGATTCTCTTCAACTTTGCACCATGATAACCACCAACTGATTTATGGAAATATGAAGCAGTAGCATCGGCAAAGAAACCTTGATTGGTTGCCATATCAACTACTCTAAAATCGGGGTCTTTATCCTGCATGATTTGCTCATCGGCTGGAGAAGGATTGAAACTTTCGGCAACACGTGTTTTAGTCTGAAAATCATCATTATTGAAATAACGTTTATCAACCAACGTGAGGTCGAGGGCGGCTAAAACTCCTAAGACTGCTACAAAAACGGTCGATTTGATTTTTTGTGTAGAGAAAGCCCAAATCAAGCCAGCAGAAACAATCAATAAGAAAACTGAACGTAATAAATCGCTAAGAACAACCGACTGACGGTCAGCAATCAACGAAGCAGAGAAAGCATTGGCAAACTCTTGTCCGTTTGACTGTGCCATACTTTTGAGCATGTCAGCATCACGAGCAGATTGATAATCAAGCGAGAAATAGCCTACCAAAATCAATAAGAGTAAACTTCCGAGGCTATACATCAAAGGCTTTTTGAGGTCATTGAAGCTCAATTTATCGGTGATGATTTTGTTTACACCCAGCATTGCCCCCAACACAAAACACAGGTGCATGAGCGTAACAATCATTTTACTATCTCTGAACTTATTGTAGTATGGGAAGTAATCAAACATGAAGAAATTGAAACCGCTGAAACTGCTTCCCCATGAAATAAATAAGTATAAAATTGAAGTCAGAATCAGTACATAACGTAGGCCATCTCGAATGATAATTAGCCCCAAGATAAACAAAAATAAGATGATAATTCCTGAATAATTTGCTCCCGAAACATAAGATTGTGGACCAAAATACATCGGTAAGTTTGAGCTAAATTGAGCAGCTGTAGAAGCATCTACACCTTTTCCAACGAGCATTTTATATGTTTCTGATTTCTCACCCAAATTGGCGGCCGACGAGCCACCCACAAAGTTCGGAGCGAGTAAAGTCAAGGTTTCGATTTTACCTGGGCTGTACGAAAACGCATAATCACGACCTAAACCATCGGCCGATTGATTAAGATTTCCGAGTGTCAGTTCTGATTTTCCACGAGTAGTTTCTTTTGAATAAACAAAGTTATTCCAAAGGTGCATACTGTGCGTGCCAAGACCTATCAATGAACCTACTAAAACAACTGCATAAGATTTTAGAAGGCCTGAAAAATTACCTTTTTTCACGTGCAGATAACTTTCAAAAAGCACGTAGATTCCGAGTAAAAAGAATAAATAGTAAGTAATTTGTGGGTGATTGGCGTACATTTCCATGGCCATGAAGAAAGTTGTCATGGCAATTCCAATCAAATATCTTCCCCTAAAAACTGCTATAAACGAAGCCAAAACCGCTGGTGCAAAAGCAATAGCAATGATTTTGGATACGTGACCCGCTTCGAGAAAGAGTAAATTATAGGAATTGAAGGCGTAGGCAACTGAACCAAAAAAGGCAAGCCAATTATTGACTTTCAGCACTCGCATCAGCACAAAGAAGCCCAACATCAACAATATCAGAACATTGGCTGGTGATGGAATGAAATTTATATAAAACGACCCAATTTTAGTCGAAAGACTGTTTTCGTAGTCACCCGCAACCATGTAGCCTGGCATACCACCAAACATTGAGTTTGTCCACCAAGCCCATTCGCCAGTTTGTTTATGAAAATCATTTAATTCTTTTGCCGATGCAGCCGCCATTTGAGTATCGTGCATGGCCAATCTTTTACCTTGTAAAAGTGGCGAAGCATACATAAAGCTAACAACCACAAAACCAACAACCGCAATAAGATGAGGAATGTATTTTTTAAACATTGATTTGAAAAAATAGAATGGACAATAATCTTTTGATTTATAAAGCAAGTTTTCTTCTTGCCAGCACAATTCGACGAATTGTACTACAATTATATTACAAAGAACGCAAAGAAAATTAATTTAAGACGACACAAGACCAAAAATCTTTGCGAACTTTGCACCAATATCAATAAAACGAACCTCGAAATGCTAATATTTAATATCACATTTAATGTCGAAAGTCGAATCAGTGAGCAATGGATTAAATGGATGAAAACAAATTTTATACCAGTTGCTTTAGAAACCAAACTGCCGAAAGACATTAAAGTAATGAGGCTTCTTAACGAAAAAGAGAACGAAGATAAAACGTATGCGTTTCAGTTTCATTTCAAAAACATGGAAGATTTTATGCAGTTTGAGATGCAGCACCGTGAACGTATATCGGATAGATACCAGATGCTTTTCAGAGGAAAACTCGTTGAGTTTACTACTTTGCTTCAGGAAGTTTAGTCTTAGGGACTGGTTATTTGTTACTGGTTATTGGTAAAAAACATGAGCTTCCTTTTATTCTATACCAGAATAACATTACTTTTATAAGGGAGATTACCAATAACCGCACGGGCGGCCCCGCAGTTTCCCAATAACAAACAAACAACTCTCAACCAAACATGAAAAAAGCCCTCAAAATCTTCCTTGTTATTCCGGCCGTTGCTGCTATTATATTTTTTGGTTTTGTGCCACAAATGATTGATAAATCAATGAATGTTGTGAGCAAGAAGCCACCTTTTCCGAAGCAAAAGTATTATGATTCTATTCCGTTCATTGCTGATTTGCATTGTGATGCTCTGCTTTGGGATAGAAATTTTCTCAAAAAGAACGACCATGGCCACGTTGACCTACCTCGTATGATTGAGGGAAATATGGCGATGCAAGTTTTTTCGATTGTCAGCAAAACCCCGAGAGGCATCAATATCGAAAACAACGACGACCACACCGACCAAGTCGCCTTATTGAGTTTTGCCCAATTACGCAATCCAGCCGATTGGTTTAGTATCAAGACTCGTGCCTTACACCAATGTGAAGCTCTGCACGATTTAGCTAAAAATTCTGACGGAAAATTTAGGGTAATTACCAACAAAAAAGACCTACAAAAATATATCAACGACCGACAAACCAACCACAACATCACGGCAGGAATGTTGGGTATTGAGGGAGCTCATTGCCTCGAAAATGATTTGAATAATTTGGATAAGTTTGGCAAAGCGGGCGTACGATATATTGGACTTACGCACTTCTTCGATAACGAATGGGCGGGTTCGGCTCATGGAGTCAAAAAAGAAGGATTAACCGAAAAAGGAAAGCAGTTAATCAAGAAAATGGCTGATGCTCATATTATGATTGACTTGGCACATGCTTCACAAAAAACCATCAGCGATGTACTGGCTTACCACAACGGCCCTGTGGTGGTTTCGCACACGGGTGTAAAAGGTGTTTGTGATAATAACCGAAACTTGACCGATGCCCAAATCATCGAAATTGGCAAGCACAATGGCATCATCGGAATTGGTCTTTGGGAAACGGCCGTTTGTGGTACAGATGCCGCTGCAACTGCTAAAAGTATCAGATACGTTGCTGATAAAATCGGGGTTGATAAAGTAGCTTTAGGTTCTGATTTTGATGGAGCAATCGGCACTCACTTCGATGTAACGGGCTTGCCAGAAATTGTGGCGGCTTTAGAAAAACAAAATTTCACGAGAGCCGAAATTGAAAAAATTATGGGCGGTAATATCAGAGATTTTTTCCTACGAAATCTGCCTGATTGATTTATTTCTTACCACCACCCTGCTGATTTCTGACCGTATAAGTAAAAGTTAGCAAAAAGTATCTACTAAGAGTATTGGAGCGGTCGATTTCGAAGAAATTTTCGTCCGAACGTTGAGAAAGATATACATTTCTTTTGAACACATCTTGTGCCGAAAGCATTAATTCTCCACGATTATTTTTCAAGAAGAGATGCTTAACCGCCACATTGAGTATCGGAATTGGTCGAAGATTGGTTGATAACCTCGAACTCTGATAATACGTATAATCAAAGTCGGTGGCGATTGTAAATTCTTTGGTGATTTTCCATCTGAAATCAGTTATATTCTTAAATACCGAAAAAGTCTGATTAAATTCTTTATTGACCGAATATTCAACAAACGATTTTTGATAATTTGTATTGAAAACAAAATTGATTTTATCGGTCAAATATGTAATCTTGAAGTCGCCACGATACTGGTTTTGCGTATTGAGATTATTCACGCCATTAACCATATTATTTCCTTTTGAAACCAAATATCGAGGACTAATAGAGAATCGAATCTTATTCTTTTGCTTACCTACCGAAAAATTATAGTAAAACCCAAGATTGGCGTTCCAACGATACGGCAAATTTACGGGCTGAGTCGTGCGTACGAGTGTTTCGCTGACCGTTTGAGCATAACCAATGGCATTTTGTGTATAATTTAGGTTTCCGTTTAAGCCAATGTTGGTGAAAGTTTTAGGATTAAAAATATTTTCGTTGATGATTACCCGATGAATATATTCGGGCTTGAGGTCGGGGTTTCCTAAAACAATATTCTGAGGATTATTATTGACCGTAATTGGTTGTAAATCTCGCACCGATGGTTCGTTTACGGCCGTGTTATACTCAAGTGTAATACTTTTACTCTTTGTATTTGCTTTATTTTTATTGGCATCTTTTCGGAAAGAATATCTCAGCGATGGCAGCACATTCTGAAACGAACGCTCCAACACATTATCCGTTCCTCGCCTTACGACACTCTGCAAAACCGATTTCTGGTAGAATAACCCCACCATAAAAGTCTTTATTTTGGTTTCGTTATTGACCTTAAAACCTGCTTGTTGAAAGTTAAAATTGCTACTGTAAGCATTGCTTGATGTGAGATTTGGCACTCGATTATTGTTTACAATATCCCAAACATCAAAGTTTGAACGATTTACATTTTGTTGGTAAGCATAATTGCCTTCGAGTGTCATGGTTTTAGCCAAAGGCTCAGTAAATGCCAACTGAATTCGTTGATTTTGTTGGTTTGTTCGGCGGTCATTTTCTTGTTTAATGATTCGCTCTACGACTGTTCCATTTACTTGATTTTGGTTCAAGGTATTAGTCGAATCGTTATTTTTATCATTGTTTAAGTTAAAAACTGCATTTAAACTTACAGTTCTTCGGGGCAAGGCAAACCGATGGCGAAGCAAAAGATTATTATTAAAACTAAGCCCTTGCGAGTGATTCCGCACAGTTCGATTAGAATTATTTTCTACGGTATCACCCGTCGTGAATGTACTGATTTTAGATAAACTATTGGTCAAAGCATCGCCCGATACAGTATTGAGAGCAGTCGTAAATTTCAATAGATTTCGTTCATTGAATTGATGCGTAAGCGTTGCATTGAGTCGATGATTGAAATTATCTCGATTCTGTTTAGTATTTTGGTCGGTATTGATAGTTTTTGCGGGAAGAAAACTCTGTCTGAACAAATTTCTAACCAAATCAGTATGACTTGCATTGAAGAAATAACTGCTCTGCAAAGAAGATTTTTTGGCGTACTGATTATTGTAATTGAAGCCTGCCCCCTCGGTTGAAATGACGCCAGGACGTTTACCAACCACAATTGGTAAATTTACATTGGCAGAGGCATTGCCTCCACCACCACGATTCGATTGAGCATTTAGGCTCGAAAAATTAGCAGCATCTTGAGGAGTAAAACCCTGCTGATTGAGATTATTGAGCAAACCAATAACCGAAAACTGCTCACTCGGACTAAAACGATTGATTGAGGTTTTAGCATTATAATAAGCTTCAGTGGTAGCCATTGAAGGGATACCTGCCACCGAACCAAAACCAAAAGTGCCTTTCTTATGTGTGTTTTTAAGCGTTACGTTAATTACCATTTCACGTTCGCCATCATCAACGCCCGAAAACTCAGCCTGCTCGGTCTTTTTTTCTACAACTTGTATTTTTTCAATCGACTCGGCAGGTAAATTTTTGAGTGCCAGTTGTGGGTCATTCCCAAAAAACTCTTTGCCATCAATATAGATTTTT
Source organism: Emticicia aquatilis (assembly GCF_014644295.1). Lineage (GTDB taxonomy): Bacteria > Bacteroidota > Bacteroidia > Cytophagales > Spirosomataceae > Emticicia > Emticicia aquatilis. Next base: position 45,170 of record NZ_BMKK01000011.1, on the reverse strand, counting down.
TTGATGACTTTATTTTGGGTTTTTATACCTCCATTTTCGTCGATTTCGAGGGCTGGTACTTTCTTCAGTAAGTCTTCGAGGTTATCATTTTGCTGAGGTTTCAGCACGCCTGCATCAAATTCGAGTGTATCTTTTTTTACGGCAACAGGTTCTTTATTACCTTTCACAACAACCTCATTTAGCACATTATCAGCATTATTCACCTGCACTTTTCCTAAATCCGTGATAGTTTCAGTAATCGAAAAGGCGTGAAAGGTAGTAACATAACCAACAACCGAAATCTTGAAAACATACTTACTCATTGAAAGTCCTGAAAACTCAAAAGCACCATTCTCTTTTGTAAGTTGGGTAGCAATGTTTGAAGAATCTTTGGCAGATAAGATGCTGATAGTTGCAAAAGGAATTGCTTGGCCATTTTCATCAACTACAAGTCCTTTTACGGTAGATTTTTGTTGGGCAAATACCAAAGATGAAAGCAACATAAATATTAGAATCAATGCTTGTTTCATCTTTGGATGCCTAAAAGAGCGTTTCTTAGTTTTTTCGTAGTAGTGTCAATACAAATATACACACTGAATCGTTGGCTGCTAATTACTTTGTGATAGAAAACGTCAATCGTGTATTTTTAGCAGACCAACAATGCAGAAAATTCGTCGAAATCGGGCATTAATTAAATAAACTCGTAAATTTTGATGGCATTTCGGTTTCAAAACGTAAATCTTTACCAGTGATAGGGTGCTTGAATGCAAACACCCAGGCATGAAGACCGAGTCGTTTGATAGGGTCGGTTTTGGCACCGTATTTTTCATCACCAATCACCGAATGGCCTATGTCTTTGGCGTGAACTCTAATTTGGTTTTTTCGACCCGTTTCGAGGTTTACTTTCATTAAAGAAAAGTTTTTGTTGCTTTTCAAAACCTCATAGTGCGTAATGGCCTTCTGCCCTACTTCGGGATTTTTGCTCGAATACACAATCAAGGCCTTACTTTCAACCAGATATGAAGTGATTGTATCTTGCTTTTTCTCGACATAACCTTCAACAACGGCCAAATAGGTGCGTTCTTCGATGGTGGCGTTCCAAGACTCTTGCAAAAGTTTCTGGATTTTTTCACTCTTGGCAAACATCATCAAACCCGACGTTTCTCGGTCAAGGCGGTGCACCACAAAAATACGATTACGAGGGTCTTGTTTTTTCACGTGGCTACTCAAAATACTATAAGCTGTATTATCTTTTTGCTTTTCGGTAGCGATAGAAAGCACTCCCGCTTGTTTCTCGATAACAATAAGATATTGGTCTTCAAAAACGATGTTTAAGCCTCGGTATCTGGCTTCTTCGGGAGCTTTTTTCCATTTAACTTCAACCACTTGTTCGGGTTTTAGTGGATGATTAAACTGCGTAATTGGCTTACCATCAACATGTATTTGTTTATCACGTAACAAAATCTTTACATCATTTCGGCTTCTACTCGTGATTTTTGCCAACAGAAACACCAAAAGTTCGGTTTCTTCGGTCACTTTAAATTGAGTCGAGTCCGACCTTGTGGGTTTTGCGGTATTGGCTGGTTTATATTTTCTATCTTTTTCTCTCATTACTACGGGCTAAGCTTTCCTTTTCGATATCGTTTATTTGGTCAAAGGTAGCCCGAATTTACTTAAAGTCATGTAGGTTTTGGTAAGAAAATGATATAATGTCAGTTCATAGGTTCGATTACTGGATATAAACAAACGATTAATAAACATGTGTATATAGCTCGAAAGCAAGCTATATAATTGATTTTTATCAGCTGACAATTCTGTAATTTGGCTCACAAGCTGGTCGATATTAAAATTATCTTTGGTACTGATAGTTTCTATTATCTGTTTTGAAAGATTTCTGTATTTGTCGTTTAGTTTTTTTCGTAAATTCGACTCATCTCCAAACTCTTCTAAGAAGCTTTTTTGCATTTTTTCAGTGAAAGCCTTTTTAGCCTCTATATCAAAACCAAAGGCCTTTAAATAAGTATTAATTCGTCTAAGAGCAAACGATAAACGTTGGTGGTCGTCTGGGTTTTCGGCAATAAATTCAAGTACTGACAAACTATCTATAGCAAAAAATTCTTCGCTCAAAACCATTGTTTCTGCTCCGTATCGTTCAATTTCTCTTTTGTAAGTATCTATCATAATTTTATGTACTAAGCCACTTTCTTGATGAATAGACAAAGATTCACTCAATCGAGCAACGATAGGGGCATAAAACAAATCTTTGGGATTACCTCTAAATCTCAGTCGTAAATGCGGTTCGGGGTCTTGATATCTAATAAAAAAGAATGATGTAATGGCTTCATCTTCTATCAGTTCCTCGACAAGTTGCTTAATTGAAGTTTTAAGTAACTCTTCGCCAGTTTTTTCTCCGCAATAAATCTTTACATAAAACCACTCGCTACCGACCGAAAAACTTCTTTGTAAATCATTATGACTTCTATTTAAAACAATATTTTGGGGCTTATAATCAGTAACTTTAAAAGGTATGATAATTTCATTATTATAATTTCCGTTATATGTTTTAATAAAACAATTTTCGGGCGAAAACAATACTTCCTTGAGCGTTACGAGAGTATTTTTGGTATAATAATCCTTCAGAAGCTGTAAGCACATTTCGTTTTCAAAATCAATCCAAAGCTCATTATCAGCTTCTGAAAGCATTACATAGCGAGGAATTTTATATTTTTTCTGTAATTCTTTTAGTTTCGGTAAACTCACTTCTTTTTGTGAAAAAGATTGTTCTTCTTCGGTATTTATATTCCAAGTGGCTACCGAAAGAATGATATTCTGATACCGAACTCTTGGTAAAAAAGGCTGATTAATCAGTACATTCCAGTGCCAATTAACATTTATACACTCGTCAGCAGTTTGTAAATCACACAAGAAACGATAAATACTGAGTCCGTTTTGGTAATTATGAGCTGACGAAAGTCGAGGAATTACTCGTTTATTATGCTTTTTTGACCTCAAAATAATCTGTTTTCCTCTTTTAACTGAAACCATTAAGTCTTCGATTAAAATCTGATTTTCGGGCAATACTCTCGCTGGAGTTTGATACGGTATTTCAAATTTTCGGAGCATCGGGCGGGTAGCAATATTACCAACACGAGCCTCGGGTAAATGAATAATTTCGGCAAAAATCACATCGGGTGATTGGTCTTCTTCATAATTGGTACACTCTCGTAGTTTATCTGTTAACTGAGAATCTCCATGGCCAAATCGCCCAAGCATCGTAGTAGCTGCAGCTCCACTCATATTTTTTAAGTGAATAGCATAATTATCATTTGAGTTGGTATCGGCCAACAAAGACCCAAAAACAAAAAAAGTCGGGTGAGGAGAGGTTATAAATTCAGTATTTTTTTCGGCCAATAAAGCCAAGTCTTTCTCGGTGATATTAACTTCATAGGCTTGATTTTGCAGGGCTTCTGAATATTTTTTTAATGTAAATTTCTTCCAATAAATCCATAAAACTTCCTGAATAGACTGATTTATTGGCGTAATATCTTCCACTAAAACCGCTATACCTCCCCTATTCGATGCAAAATCAGCGTAGCCAATACCTACTTCATTATCTAAAGCAATTGATAGAGGGACTTCGGCTTCTTCGTAGCGTTCGTAAAATTGTTTTCTGAAATTATCTAAAGATGCAGAGTAATTCCCTTGATTCATTACCATCAACTTTTCGACTTTCCTTGATAAATCGTCTATAATTTTCTTATTAACTTTATTTGTAGTAGCATTAAAAAACAAATCTGTTTGAATGAAATCTTGATGTGGTGTACCCGTCAGAGTAGTGATTAAATACCTAATTTGCTCAAAGTCAGTCACTTGGGGTTTCTGAATTTGTAACAGTTCATTAATTTTATGAAGAGTTGTTGAAATCTCTTCTGGGATTGTAAGAAGAGATATTTTTTTTAGTAAAAATTTAAAGAAGTCTTCGCCTGTGATGGTCGGCTCAATTTCAGAGAAGAGCAATTGCTCTTCAATTAATTGTAAAATAAAAGTTTGAGCTTCTTCATACGAAATATCCTCACTTACAATGACGCTGACTAAATCTTGAATAAGACAGCCGTCTTTTGCTTTTGATAAAATTTGGGATACATATTCCGAAAAATCAATCGAACAAATTTCGTGTACACGCTTGTTTTCTTGAATCGAATAATACAAATAATGGTATTTGTCTGCTATTTGATAGATTGTATTGTTAGGGTAAAACCTAACTTGATTACGAATGGATTCGTTAGTCAGTAAAACATTAACAATCTCTACCAGATAATTAGTATCAATTCTGCTTTGTATCCGAAATGGATTCTGTGTTTCAAATTCGATTTGGGTTTGAATATCGAAAAAACCTGTACTACATCCAGCAAACATTCCGTAAGGCGTACAACGGCTGCATATTCGTAAATAATACTTAAATAAAGTCTGAATTAGTTTATGCTTTTCTGCAATTTCTTCACCATCAATCCAGCACTTAAACCTCGCAAACAAAGCAGGAGATGCTACATAGAGTGTTTGCTGCATTTGAGAAGTAGAGAAAAGATTTTTTAGAAATCCTTCAGCCTGTATAGCCGACTGACAAGTTTGATTCAATGCAAAAAGTCCATCGACGGGCATTAAATGATGCCGAAGCACATAGAACCCAAAAGGTTGAATTGCCATAATCTGCTAATCTCTTATTTAGTGTAATCGTCAACAACACCAACGAATTTTTCGATGGCTTCAGTAAAGCTCTCTATCGTAAATGGCTTATTCAAAAAGGCAATAACATCCAATGGAATATCGACCATCTGAATAGGATACGCAGAGGTAATAATGATGCACTTTTGTTGGGATACGAGGGAAAAGAATGCACTATCAGGCAAAACAGGTAAGTTTTGCAAATCAAGAATCAATAAATCTACTTTTTTTTTTCAATTAAATCAACAGCATCTTCAGCATAAGAGCATTCCCAAGCGATTTCGATAAACGGAAATCGCTTGAGATAACGCTTGAGCATAAGTTCCGCCAATGGCTCATCTTCTACTATACCACAGCAATATATCATATACTCTTTAATATTGATTTTTTAAGACAGTTAACATACTGGTTGTAACAGTTGGACACGAACGGTTGTGTCCTTTTGAGTTTTTTGACTGAAACTTAAATACAGTTTGCTTGTTGAGCGAAAGTTTAGATGATTTCATTGTGCTTAGTTATTTAGTAATAAATTAGGTTTTGTATTGACGATTCAAATAAAATAGACAATAAGGAGAATTCAATCTTTATTCGATATACTATTCGTTTTTTTCGATGAACTTAATTATGAGAGTTGAATTTTAAGGTTTACACTGAAAACATCTTCTGAATTTTTGATTTCGAGGCTATGCCGATTCGGATAAAGTATGTCCAGTCGTTTTTTTACATTCCATAATCCGATACCCCCTTGCACTACATCACTTTTCATTTTCTTTGATTTACTGTTACTTATATCAAAACTCAGTATAGCATCTTTGATTGATAAATCTATTTTAATCCAAGATGCCTTTATTGTATTATTAATTCCGTGTTTGAAGGCATTTTCAACAAAAGTGACGAGAAGCAAAGGTGGAATTTGTAAATCGCCAGTATCACCGCTTATTTCGAGGAGTATCTGAGTGGATGCCTTATGCCGATTTCGCTCCAATGATACATAATCTTGAATGAATTTTACTTCTCTATGAAGTGCCACTTGGTCTGAGTTAGCTTCGTAGAGCGAATATCGCATCAAATCTGACAGTTTGAGGATAATCTCGGCAGCTTTGGGTTCAGAATCTACAACTAATGAATAAACACCATTGAGGGTGTTAAACAAAAAATGTGGATTTACCTGAGATTTCAGATAATCTAATTCTAATCTTATATTGTTTCTTTCTAATTCCAGATTTTTTACTCTAAATAATGCTATATCAACCATTAATTTAATAATCAATGGCACAACAAAATAAAGAGCATACCAAAAAGTAATAAACCAAAATCCAAATCTTGCATAGATGCTTTTCCAGAAACCCTTTTCTGCAAAAAACTTAGCATATCCACTATAAGTACGTTGATTTGGAAATAGTGAAGCATAATATATGAGAGTGCAGTAAGTCACCGCATAAATAACAAAGTAGGAAATACTAATTACAATTAGAGGGATAAAAAACTTGCCTTCACTCAATTGCGGAAAAATAAACATTGAAGACACATAAAAAAATGAAACGGTAAGGCACCAATCTCGAAATGTAATTAGAAGGTTAAGTTCTAAAATATCTTCGCTTGGTAAAAAGTTATTGGGAGTGTAAAACCAAATAAATCCAAACCAAAGTACCCAGAATATACAATGTATTAATACTTTTTTACGTCCTGAATAATCTGCCGAACCTATCTGCAAAAAAAGTTTCTTTAGTTTCATATTATCGTAATTGAGCTTTCATGGCATTTTTAATAATATCTTTATAGTTCGACCCTATACTCAGTTTTTTCCCATTATCAAGCTCTACCATATTGCCATCGAGAGCTACCATAAATTTTGTATTGATAATAAATGACCTATTAATTCGTAAGAATTTGTTTCGGGTAGCCAGTATATTTTCCATTTTACCCATTCTCATATAAGTTATAATCATGGTCTTAGGCAAAAAAATCTTAATATAATCTTTCATACCTTCTACATACACTATTTCATTAAAATCAACTTTTACAAGTTTACGGTCTTCTTTCACCCACAAAAAATTATCTCTTACCATGCCTGGGTCTATCAAATCATCCTCATTCTTTTCATTTTCTTCTGAGGTCGAATTTGCAACTAAGTGGTTTTCTGATAATACTTTTGGTTCAATAAATGAGGGATGGATTTTATCTCTCACTTTATTGATGGCCCGAACAAAACGGTCGAAAGGAATTGGTTTAAGTAAATAATCTACCACATCATGCTCATATCCTTCGATGGCAAACTGTGGGTAAGCGGTAGTCATAATTACATTTGGTCGTACCTTATTAAAGGTTCTAATAAACTCAAAACCAGACATCTCTGGCATATTTATGTCGAGGAAAATAATATCAGGACTCAGCTCATCTATTTCTTCGAGAGCCTCAATGGCATTATCAAAAACACGAATTAATGCCAATGAAGGAATTCTTTTCACAAACTTTTCAATCAGTTCTTGTGCAAGTGGTTCATCATCAATGATGACACACGTTAGTTTTTTTTCCATTATTTCTTTTCATTAAAGAAGTTGTTTGACTGCCTGAATTCATCGCTACAAAGTTAGATATTCAAATGGCTTTCACAATATACCACCAATGCCCCAAACGATTGATTCGTCTAAAAGCAAGATTTATTCGTCGAATATTTTTCTTTCTCTTCCTTACTGTACCTTATTTCGGTTCATCAAACCAACAATAAGTTATGAAAAAATACATTTTGCATCTGTCAATCATCTCTCTTTCTTTCCTCTCATGGAAAGTAGCGGCACAGGCTAATTACATAAATGTAAGCGGGGTAGTGAAGGAGAAAAAAAATAGTCAGGCTATTCCGTTTGCAACAGTGAGTCTGTATTTTTCTAAAGACTCAACATTAAGTAAAGGAACAATCGCTGATGCCGATGGAAAATTTGAATTCTCAAATATACCTACCGAGAAATATTATATTACTGCTCAGTCTATAGGCTTCCGAAAACTTACCTTATCATTGCCCGACGATAAGGTATCAATCTTTATCCCTTTTGATTTGGATGACGATGCTACATTACTCAATGAAGTGAAAGTAGTTGGAAACAAAGCCATCATCGAAAAGAAGTTTGATAGAATTGTCTTTAATGTAGAAAATAGTCCTTTGGCATCGGGGAGTAATGTGCTGGAAGCATTAGGCAGAACGCCAGGAGTAATTGTTAATCAAGATGATAAGATTAAACTGAAAGGCAGAAGCGATATTTTGATAATGGTTGACAATAAACCTGTCCAACTTTCGGGTGAAGGTCTATCAAGTTTCCTTAAAGGTATGGCCTCGGAGGGTATCGTATCAATCGAGGTAATCAACTCATCTGCCAAATATGATGCTTCAGTAAGTGGCGTGCTAAATATAAAAACCAAAAAAGGACAAGCTAATGGTTTTAATGGTAATTCGGCAATTAGTTACGGTAGGAGTCCACTTGAAAAAGTATCTGGCAATTTCAATATGTACTATAAAGTTGGAAAGTGGAATTTCTTGACTTATTACAGTCGACAAGATAGTCGTTCAAGATTTAATTCGTCTTCAGAGCGTCGTTTTGTAAATGGAGATAAACGCAGCTTTCAGGATGTAAGCCAAGCACGGGATAGTCATACCCAACCCAACGATATTCGATTGGGGGTTGATTACAATATTCATAAAAACCACGTCATTGGGGTATTGTTCGATGCCAACATCAACACTCCAACATCTAATCGCAACTTTTTAATAAACTTCAAAAATCAGTTAGGAACTATTGATTCCACACAAAGTACATTAGCCTCAACCAATGATAAAACCAATTTTAAAAACTTCAATTTTAATTACAAAGGAAAGTTAGATTCGCTCGGAAAAAGCATCAATATAGATGTTGATTACGCCACTGACGATTATAATTCTTTAAGAAACTTTGATGCAAACTTATTAAAACAAGGTGCTTTTGTACGAAATATTGAAAAAATCAGAACAAACGCCAACTACGCAACCGAAATAAAAAGTTTCAAAGCTGATTATACTCACCCACTCAACAACAAAACGACACTCGAAACGGGTTTCAAGATAAGCGATGTAGCCATAAAAAACATGATGATTTTTGAGGATAATATTGATACTCGTTGGATAAAAAACAACCAGTTTTCTGACCGAACTAATTATCAAGAAGGTATAAAAGCGGCCTATTTAAGTGCAACCTCTTCGCTCAAAGATTATCAAATCAGATTAGGTTTGAGAGTCGAAAATACAAGTTCTGAAATAAAATCTTTAGATAAAAATACAGCTGTTAATCGAAATTATACCAATTGGTTTCCTTCATTTGCCATTGAACGTTCATTAAAAAATGATAATAGCATAGCGTTCAGAGCCAAACGTAACATTAGCCGTCCATCTTACAGCGACCTAAATCCATTCATTTTTTATCAAAACAAATACAACTATTTTCAGGGGAATCCATACTTATTACCCAATATTACCTCATCAGTTGAGCTTGAGTTTAGTTTAGGCGGAAATTTGATTACAACACTCTATTTCAATCATTCAAAAAATAGTTTGTATGAGTCGTTCGAGCAAAATAATCAAACCCTCACTACTCGTAATTTTTATGCCAACATTGATAAAGTACAAACTTTTGGAGTTTCGGTTTCATACAACAAACAGTTTTTCAAGTGGTGGAATTTCCAAACTGAAATGTATGTTGATAAAAGCCAGTTTTCAGACTCTAATCTTTGGGGAACAGGTTTCAAAACCGAAGGGCAATCTTCTTACATAGGTATTCAGCAGTCGTTTACCTTACCCAACAATTTCAGAATCAATACAGGAGGTTTCTTTATTTCACCCCAAAAATATGTTGTTGGTTATCAGCAATCTAACTACTCAACTGATATTAGCGTAATAAAGACTTTCTTCGAAAAAAGATGTACGGCAAAGCTTGCACTTAATGATATTTTCTGGACTCAAAGATTCAATTCAACGACAGATATCTCTAACCAATATGAGAAGTTCAGGAGTTTCAGAGACACTCGAGTCGTAAGACTGACTTTTTCTTACAAGTTCAAATCGAAAACCGACGTAAAACAACGTAGCCGTGACGTTGGAAGTTCATCAGAGCAAGACCGTATCAAGCACAATTAAGCAATCTCTAAGAATATGCTAACCGTTAAACAACACACGCCGATAAGCACTCAATCACAGTCCGAAAAACTGCTTTTGATTGACCAGATTGCCGATGTTTTACAAAATGAAAGAGAAATACTGAGCAATTTTGGTTATACCAAGGGTTTATTAGGGAGTGCCGTATTTTTTTATAATTACGCAAAGTTTAAGGATGAACCAGTTTTTGCCCAAATCGCCGAATCATTTATTGAGGATAGTCTAACAAGGCTCAACTCAAATATGATTAAGAATGAAAAACTGGGTAAAGACTTCGCCGAATTAGGTATGTTCTTGGAGTATGCACAGACTCAAGATTGGTGTGAATTTGACAATAGCGAAATCATTGGATACACAGATAGCTATTTTGCTGCTTTTGCAAATAATAGGCTTTCGAGGGGCGACTTTGACCCTTACACTGGTGGTTTATTATCGGGGCATTATTTCTTACATCGTTCGGGAGAAGTTCAACGTATAAATATTAGCGTTATTATTAAACAGTTAGAAAAACTGGCAGTTTCTGACAACAATAATGGGCTTTATTGGAAATCAAAACTATTTGATGATGACCGCATTTACCTGGGGCTATCGCATGGTTTGGCTGCCATTATAGTCTTTTTGTGTTCTGCCATAGAAAAAGACATTGAGATAGATACTTGTCAAAAACTAATAGTTGGAGCTGTAAATTATATACAATCACACCAACAATCGGTGGAGTTGAAGGGCTGCTTCTTTCCTGACATAGTTGGCGAAGCCGACAAGGGACGGTTAGGACTTTGTTATGGCGATATGGGTGTTATCTACGCTTTATACCGAGCAGGAATGGTACTGAAAGATGAAGTTCAAAAAAAACATGCAGAGGCTTTAATGATACAAACCACAACTCGAAAAACAGTCGAGGCCAACGGTATCAGAGATGCAGGCATACTTTATGGTGCGTCTGGGGTAGCTCTCATTTATGATAAAATGTATCGACTAACAGATAACTCAATCTTTGATGATAGTGCCAATGAATGGTATAATTCTATTATCAACTATCAAAAAAAAACATCCAAACATCAATCGAATCTTGGTTTTGAGGGCTTCTTTAATCAGCATTTCGCTCATACAAATTACTCATTTATGGAAGGCATTGCTGGTATAGGCACAACGTTGATGCAGTCAATAGACCGAAGTGCAATATTTGATAAACTAATTTGGCTTTATTAAGAAAACATTTCTAACGCTTTCAAAATTCTAAATAATCATGGTTGCCATCGAAAACGATATTGATTTCTTATTTGATAAAGTAAATAACATTTTACCCGAAAAACTAAATGTTAATAGCCTTTATAATGGAAATACAGGCCTTTTAGCTTACTATTTTTATATTTATCGCTACACGAATGATGATGTATGGGCCGAAAAAGCAAGCGATTTACTGATGACTATCTTCAATGAATTGAAAAATAGCCAATCGGTTTATACGTTCAAATCTCCATTATCATTTGGAGGTTCGGGGTTGGGATTAGTATTAAGTTTGGCAGTTGAAGACGAAATCATGGATAATGACTTTGAAGATTTACTTTTAGAATTTGATAAAATTGCCTTTGAGGGAGCCGCCAAACATATCAGTGAAGACAACCCAGACCCACTCCATGGAGCAATAGGTTCGATGTATTATTTATGCCAACGAGTAAATAACAACCCTACTACGGTTGAGTATCTGACCACACTCGTTAAAGCATTATATGAAAAAGCTATAAAAGATGAGAAAGGAATACGATTTTTGAACAAGCATCTTGAAAAGTTTCAATCACATCAAAAATTTAATTTTGGATATGCCCATGGCCTAAGTGGTATTTTGATGGTATTATCAAAAATCTACGAACATGGAATTGCTCAAGACCTTTGCAGGGAAATGATTTATGAAGGCACTCGTTATATGCTTTCATTTAAAAATGCTCCTGATTTTAACAAACAAAAGTATTCTTTTCTCCCGCTTTCAACCGATGAAGAACTTCCGTGGAACCACCCCGATAACTTCAAAGAATACGGAGGCAGACTCGGTTGGTGTTACGGAGATTTGAGTCAAATGTTTTATTTATATTCAATGGGTAAGCTCTTCAATAACCCAGATTGGACAACAGTAGCCGATGAAATTGGAGAAGTAGTTATACAAAGAAAAGTTTTTGATAATACTTGGATTAATGCCTCTCAATTCTGTCATGGGACATCAGGTTTGGTCTATTTATTCAGGAAAATCTACCAGCTTACTGATAATTATAACTACAAGTTAGCATCAGAATATTGGCTCGACCAAACAATCTTTCGGCTAAAAAAAGAATTAGATGGTGAACATACGGATAAACTCTGTGCTGATATACTCGAAGGTTTTATAGGTGTGAATCTCGTATTGCAAACCGAAAAATATGACCTCAACTATCACTGGGACAAGATGTTTCTACTTTCTTAATTCTCTAAAGACTATGAAAAAGATACAATTAGGGCTACTTGATTTCGGACAGCAAAGTGGTAGAACCTCTGCCCTTCGCATCATTACTGACCTTATTGATTATTCGGTAGGAGCCGACCAACTCGGGTATAGTCGAATTTGGTTGGCGGAGCATTATTTTTCTTACCAACGTCACGCTTGGAACTCACCAAAAATGCTCATCCCAATCATTGCAGGCATGACCGAACGTATTAATGTTGGTACAGCAGGCATATTACTTAGTATCCATAACCCATTTCATACAGCATGCGATTTTAAGCTTTTAGCCAATCTTTTCCCTGGAAGAATCGACTTAGGGCTTGCCAATGGTCGTCCAGGAAGTCGAGCGGTAGAATATACTATTGGTAAAATTGATGAAGATTTATCAACAATTTTCAACCGAAAATTCAAAGAATTAATACACTTCTTGACAGTTGATGAAGTAGAATTAATGGAAAATGGCATAGGTGTAGTAATTCCTCCCTTCAAAGGAAAAACACCCGAAATTTGGTCATTAAGTGCCTCTTATGAAAGCTTAGGGCGGGTTATTGATAATCAGACTAACTTTTGTCGCTCTATTTTTCACATGAATGCAGACATTTCGCCCAATCGAGAGAAACTTGAAGCATTCAGAGAAAATTATAGAAATAAAAATGGCAAAAACCCTAAAATTAGTATGGCTGTATCGGGATATTGCCATACGAACCCTCGAAAAATAAGTAAAGCCAATAACTTATTTAAAAATGATTTCGACCCAAAACTAATTGGCTCTCCAAACAAATTTCATGACACGATAAGCCATTACAGCGAACTCTATGGCATTGATGAAATTATCTTCATGAATCTGGCAGGAGAAGTAAAAGACCGTATGCTCTCGATTGAAAAAATTAGTGATGTCTTTGGGCTAACGGCATAATATCCTCACGGAACTTTCAGGTTTTTACCGGGAAAACCTGCGGTTTATAAATCAATTTTTTACAATTCTTTAAAATTCAAGCAAAATGAAAAAGAAAGTAACAACAGGAAAGAAACTCTCTTTCGACAAAGAAACAGTTGCACGCTTAGGCGATGAGGCTCAACAATTACAAGGTGGTGCTATCACGATTGATGTATCGAAAGGTAGCTGTGGATGTATGTCAACTCACCGACAAGATGACGAAGATTTAGCAAATATTGCTGCAAAATCTTGTTGTGAAGATTCTTGCCGTGCTGTCGCAGTAGCTGCTCAATAATTCTCTAACCTTAGCAAAAGAAAGCCTCCGTAAGATTTTGGATTGACTTAAAGTTTAACCAAGAATATGTAGATAGGCTAAACCTTTTAATTAAACTTTTAAAAAAGCATGAAAAAGAAAGTTACAAACAAATTGTCTCTTGATAAAGAAACAATTTCACGCCTATCTGACGAGCAAGCAAGTCTAATTGGCGGTGGTGCAACCGAAAAAACAAATACGTGCCAATGTAAAACAGAATTTAATAGAGGTGAAGATGCAGCCTATCTATTAGCTGGAGGCAGTTGCTGCGAGGATTCTTGCCGAAATAATCAACTATTGGCCTAATTTATTCAACGTATTCAATTTTAAACAAATGAAAAAGAAAATAACAACAGCAAAAAAGCTATCTCTTGATAAAGAGACGATTGCTAATCTCAGCGAAGAACAAAAAAACAATCTTCAAGGAGGGGCAATCATTGATACGATTAATGTTTCGGAAAACTCTTGTGGTTGTATGTCTAATAAGGCTGAAGCAGCTGCGGCCAGAGAAGAAGAAGAAATCGTAACGGCAGCTGCACGTTCATGCTGCAAAGGCTCTTGCTAATAACTCAAGGCAGAGGAGACTAACCATCTTCTCTGCTTACGTTTGATTACAAAATCTATAACTCTCAAAATCTAAGAAAATGAAAAAGAAGATAACAACAGCGAAGAAACTCTCTCTCGATAAAGAAACGATTGCGAATCTCAGCGAAGAACAAAAAAGCAATTTACAAGGTGGAGCCATTACGGATGTCGGTGTATCTGAAAACTCTTGTGCTTGTATGTCGAAAAATGCAGAAGCTGCAAAAGAAGAAGATGTCATAACTGCTGCTGCACGCTCTTGCTGTAAGGGTTCTTGCTGATTAGTACTTGTTTAAATAAAAACTTTCCAAAACGCTAAACTCCAACATCACAATGAAGAAAAAAGTAAACCTCGGACGAAAACTTTCTTTAGATAAAGATACTGTTTCTCGATTAAGCTCTGAACAAACTGGCGATGTGCTGGGTGGAATGGGGACTAACAATAATTCTTGTGGCTGCCAAACCAAATACGAAATCCCAACCGTAAACTTTCAGGAAAACAACGAAGAAGTACTCTTAGCAGTTGACTCGTGCTGTAAGGGTTCGTGCTAAAATAAGGTATTAAATGATAAGTAACTCAACTAATCCATCACAACTTAACTCATTAATGGTCAGTAAAAACCACGTTTTCAAAGCATTTAATCAGTACATTTTCAATTCTAAAATTCAAGCAAAACAATGAAAAAGAAAGTAACAATCGGACGAAAACTCTCTTTAGACAAAGAGACCGTTGCACGTTTAAGTAATGAGCAAGCAGAAGAAATACTCGGAGGAGGTGGCACTAATGTTGACACCTGCGGATGTATGACCAAACACAACGAAGTCAATAATCTCAAAGAAGAAGCCGACGGACTATTGGTGGGAGATGCTTCTTGCTGCAAAGGTTCTTGCTGAATTACCCAAAAGGCAGTAAAAAGCCTTGCTGCCTTTTACCAAATTTTCGATACATACAACCTCAAAACCTTACACGACTTAATGTTTTAGGTAAAAAAATATGGCTTTCCCTGTTATGAAAAGCCATAAATAAGTAACACCCAATTTCTTGAGCGATTTACTTTAAAATTCAAGCAAAGTAAAGTTAAACGTTCTTTTACAAATTTCCAAATACTCAATTATTAAAGAATATGGAAAACTTCTCATCACATGATTTTTATGTTATCCGACGCCCTCGCTTTTCGGTCGAAGATTTACTTGATTTTAATAATCAACTTAATGACCAAAACGAGTTTGCCTTTCAGCAAAACATAAAACAATTATATGCCAATCAAGCATATCAGGAAGCTATTTACGTAGCTTCACCCGATTTGCATAAAGAAATGATGCGTTGGCTTGATGGAGAAGAAATAGATTCTAAATCTGCACATAAACTCTCGCTCACTTTGTATAAATACTTATGCAGGATGCACGTCAGGTGCACTCCTTACGGACTTTTTGCAGGGTGTTTGACTGGAGAGATTCGAAATGAAAACACCAACTTAAACTTTGATTCTAAGCATAGTATTTACAAACATAGCCGTCTCGACATGAATTATGTGTCGGAGTTAGTGCAATATTTGCTTCAAAAGCCAGAAATCCGAAATCAACTTACGTTTTTTCCTAATAATAGTCTTTATCGTATTGCTAATCAGTACCGCTATTCAGAGTGCCGATTACGTAATAAAACACGTGATTACGTGCTGTCTTCTATTAAATCCACACCTTACATCGAATTAGTTTTAACAATAGCCAAAAAGGGAGCAACAATTGAAACAATAGTTGAAAATCTTTTAAAGCTTGAAGATATAGAGAAAACTGAAGCCCAAGAATTTATTGATGAGCTAATAAGCAGTCAGGTTTTGATGAGTGAACTGGAACCAACTGTTACGGGCGAAGAATTCTTTTTGGTATTAATAGCTAAACTTCAGAAGTTAAACCACACGGAAGAAATTATACAAAACTTAATATTAATTAAGGAAAATCTCGAAAATCAAGATTCAAACATAGAAAAATACAGGAATATTGAACAGGTTTTGAAACAGAACTTCACAAAAACATCTGCCAAAGACCTAATTCAAGTTGATTTATTCTATAAAACGACACAAAATATTCTCAATAAAAAAGTAGTAGATAAAGTAAGCCAAGATTTGAGAACAATACTCCCCTATTCAATATTGGGGGTAAATCCTGACTTAAACACCTTCAAAAGAAGATTTTATGACCGATACGAAGAAAAAGAAGTGCCTTTGGTATTAGCCCTTGATAACGACTTAGGAATAGGCTACGGCTCGGCCCAAGGCAGTAGGTCAGATAATACTCCGCTGATAGAAGGGCTGATGATTAACGGCCGAAAAACAACCGATAAAACAACTGCATGGGGAAAACTTCAGCAATTTAAGCACAAAAAGTTTCAAGAGGCTATCCATAATAATGAAACAGTTGTTAAGCTTACGCCTAAAGACCTCGAGAATATTGATAAACTCGATAAAACGCCCATTATCGACAGTTTCTTTTTGATGGGCAGTCTATATGCAGATTCTGTCCAAAGTATTGATAATAATGATTTTAAATTTTCTTTAAACTCCTATTATGGACCTTCGGCAGCTAATATTTTAGGTCGCTTTTGTCATGGTGATACTATTTTAGCAGAGAAGGTAAAAAGCTTATTGACAATAGAAGAAAGTTTTCATGAAGATGTAATTTATGCCGAAGTAGTTCACTTACCAGAAGCACGCATCGGCAATATACTACTTCGTCCGCAACTTCGTGCATACGAAATTCCATATCTGGGCAATTCTTCAGTAGATTTAGAGCATCAAATAAGTATTGACGACCTCATGATTTCGGTACGGGCCGGCGAGATTATTCTGAAATCTAAACGTCTGAATAAACGAGTTTTTCCGAGACTCTCTACCGCTCATAATTTTCATATTGGTTTGCCTGTTTATCGTTTTTTGTGCGATTTACAAGGTGAACTTGGACGCACTTTTATAGATTGGGACTGGGGTACTATGTTTTCTAAAGAGCCTTTTCATCCACGCATCGAATTTGGCAACATTATTCTAAGTAAAGCTAAGTGGTTTATTCGAAAATCAGAAATACCACCACTACCAAACAATAATATCAAAGAATATTTTGAGCAGTTATGCCTCAAAATGAATATCCCGAGATATGTTTTACTGAGCGAAGGAGATAATGAACTATTGCTCGACATGTCGTTTCAGCCATCTTTATCTGTCTTATTAGAAAAGCTCAAAAAGCGAAATCTTATTACACTCACTGAATTTTTAGGCACCCCTAACAACTGCTTTTTAGAGGAAAATGGTCGAAAAATAACAAATGAACTTGTGATTCCTTTCTCTAAAGAGCAGAAGATAAACTCTGTATCAAAGCAATTGTTGAGAAACCAGCTTGTCAGAAGTCCTCAACGTACTTTTGTACCTGGAAGCGAATGGCTCTACATAAAAATATACACTGGTACTAAGGCAAATGATACAGTTTTGAGCGAAGTAATCAAGCCACTTGCTGAAGAACTTATTGATATTAAAGCTATTACAAAATGGTTTTTTATAAGGTATCGTGACACCGACGAACACATCCGTATCAGATTCTACAATGATTCTAATAAAGATTTTTGGAAATATGTACTGGGCGAACTTGAAAAAAAACTGCAACCATACATTGAAAACGAGATTGTAAGTCGAGTACAAATTGATACTTATCAACGAGAAATTGAACGCTATGGAAAACTCACGATGGAGCTAAGCGAAGATGTTTTCTTCTATGATAGCGTAGCGGTCGTAAATTTCATTGATATGCTTTCAGGCGATGAAGGAGAATATTATCGCTGGCTTTTTGCTCTGCGTGGTGTAGATACGTTTTTAGATGCATTTGGATACTCCTTAACTCAAAAATATGAGTTACTACAAGAACGTAAACATTCATTTTTCATGGAGTTTGGCGGTGGTGATGACCTCCAAGTTCAACTCAATAACAAATACCGAAGTCAGTCTTCGAATATAGAAGCAATTCTGAACCCAGTCAACAAAAATGAAGAACTCACTGAAGCAATCGAAGTATTTGATTACAGAACCCAACAGCTTTCCGTGATTGCCACAAAACTCAGCAAAATTAATGAGGATTATCCAAGTTCGTTCAAAGTAGAAGAACTGATGCCAAGCTATTTACACATGTTTCTTAATCGTTTGTTTCTGTCAAATCAGCGGTTACACGAATTAGTTATTTATCATTATCTCGAAAAATACTATAAGTCGCAACTGGCTCGCCAGAAGAAAAATATTACCGTCAGTTAAATATCACTATCATGAAAAATCTATATACTTTCTTAATAATCGTAGGATTTGTTAGTTTAGGGTTTTCGCAGCAAAAATACGAGTGGAAATCTAAAAAAGCTGCAGGCTACACCTATACTTATGTAACAAATGACCCTACTCAAACTCGTTTTTATCAACTTAAAAATGGGCTTAGGGTTATTCTTAGCCCTAACGACCAACAACCTCGCATCAACTGTTTTATTGCCGTTAAGGCGGGAGCAAATCAAGACCCCAAAAACCATACTGGTCTTGCCCATTATTTAGAACATTTATTATTTAAAGGGACTGATAAATTTGGCACATCGAACTGGCAACAAGAAAAACCAATTTTAGACTCGATTACCGTCTTATACGAAATGTATGCTCAGGCCGAAAGCCTTAGCGAGCGTAAAGAGATTTACAAAGAAATTGATAAACTTTCGGGGCGTGCCGCTAAATATGCAATCTCAAATGAGTACGATAAAGCAATGGCTACGATAGGTGGTAAAGGTACAAACGCTTTTACATCATACGAGCAAACAGTTTATGTTGACAATATTCCATCAAATGCTCTACCAAACTACCTAACAATACAGGTAGAACGCTTCCGAAATCCTATTTTCAGGATGTTTCACACTGAACTTGAAACAGTCTATGAAGAAAAAAATCGTGCATTAGATAATGATTCTCGAAAGTTAGAAGAAACTATGCTACGTGACATTTTTAAAAATCATAACTATGGGCAACAAACAGTTTTAGGTTCGGTCGAACATCTAAAAAACCCTTCATTGACTGCCATTCAGCAATTTTATGATACTTACTACGTACCAAACAATATGGCTATTATTTTGGTTGGAGATTTGAACCCCGATGATGCCATCAGGCAAATTGCCGAGTATTTTGGTTCTTGGAAACCCAAAAATGTTGCTCCACTTTCATTTCCAAAAGAAGAAATCTTAACTGATACTTTAAAAGATGAAGTTTGGGGGCCAACCCCCGAGTCTATTCGGATTGCATTCAGGCTACCAGGCCTCTCTGATTTCCGCTCCACAATTACCGCTACTTTAGCCGACGAATTGATGTCAAACAATACCACTGGTTTAATCGACCTAAATCTTATCAAACAACAGCAAATTCTAAGCGGAAGCTCAGCTGTTAGAAAAATGAAAGATTATAGTGTATTTGTAATGAATGGAACGCCAAAGGATGGGCAATCACTCGACCAAGTAAAAGACCTTCTTTTAGGTCAAATTTCGCTCTTAAAAGAAGGCAAATTTTCGGAGAATGATATGATAGCGGTCACTAACAATTTTCGCCGTCGCTCACTCGAATCTCAAAAAGACAACTCTTCTCGAAGTTATAATTTACTCGAATCTTTTATCATAAGCGATGGTAAAAACTGGAATCAGACACTTTCTATTCCTGACGAAATGAGAAAACTTACCAAAGCTGACATCATGAAGTTTATCAATGAGACTTACACTTATCCATTGGTAGTTTATAAGAAAAAAGGGAAAGACAATAACATACAAAAAATCGAAAAACCAAATATAACTCCTTTAGCTATAGACCGAAATAAGCAATCGGACTTCATCAAATCATTCAACCGAATGGCACTTCCTGAGATGCAACCCCAGTGGATTGATTATTCGAAAGACCTCCAAATAGACTTTGTCAATAATTCAAAGATGTATTACGTACCCAATAAAAAGAATGAGCTTTTCAGCGTAGTTTATCGGCTTGATTATGGCAAACTACATGATAAAAAATTGGCGATTGCAATCGAATATCTCAAACTTTTGAGTACAAAAAAATACACTTCGGAAGAAATCAGCAAAGGAATGTATCAAATGGCCAGCAATTATAATTTCTATGTCGAAAATCGCTCACTGATGATGGAAGTTGATGGTTTACAAGAAAACATGGCCAAGTCTCTTGATTATTTTCATGAATTAATGTTTGAATGTGTACCCAACGAGAGCATTTTACATTCTTTGAAACAACGTATCTTGAAAAGGCGTGAAGAAGCAAAACTCAATAAAACAAATATCATGAAAGCCCTCACAAGTTATGCTACTTATGGGCCACAAAACCCGAACAACTACTTACTTTCCAATCAAGAAATTATAGATTTAAAAGCCGAAGATTTAACCGACCTCATTCATCGTTTATTACGTATGCCCAAAGAAATAATCTATTACGGGCCTACGCCATTAATCAAAATCAAAGAAAAACTTAAGCTACATATTCCTCGCCAAACCATCATTTCGACGCCACCAATAGCCAAGTTTCATAAAATTCACAACGAAACTAACAAACTCTATTTTGTTGATTATGAGATGATACAAGCCGAAATTCAGTGGATAAAAAATACAACCACATTCGACTCGACCCTCACGCCGATTATTAGCCTTTACAATAATTATATGGGAGGTAATATGGCTTCGGTAGTTTTCCAGACCATCAGAGAAGCAAAGGCTTTGGCATATACTACTTATGCCAATTATCAAAGACCCGAAACACAAAATGAGCCATATACGCTCACGGCCTACATTGGGACACAAGCCGATAAGCTTCCCGAAGCGATTGTAAGTATGAACGAAATACTGACCACCTTACCCGAATCACAACAATCGTTTGAAAACTCAGTCAAAAGCCTAAAAAATTTATTAGAAAGCGATAGAGTTTTGCCTGAAAATATTCCTTTCAATTATTTCCAAGCACGTGACCTCGGATTATCACTTGACCAACGTCCTAATACCTATAATTCACTTGCAAATTTAAATTTTGACGAGCTAAAAAAGTTTCATAACACCATCACTCAAGGCCATTTTACTTACTGTTTGTTGGCGTCCGAAAAGAAAGTATCGCTTGATGACTTAAAAAAATACGGAGAGATTATCAAGGTTAGCAAAGAAGAGATTTTTGGATATTGATTTTGGTCGAAGCCGCATTTCTATTCGTCGAAAAAATACTGTATTTGACCTAAAAGCCTATTACTTCGTGATACAATAAATTTATATACACAATGAAAAAATCACTTGAAAATCTAATGAAAAAGGTATTCTTCGAAGCCGACAATAGAAATGAAAAAAGCATCGAAGGAATTTCGGATGAGTTTGCTCTACAAATTCGTGGTGGTGACCGTGAGTATATTCCTATGTATGAGTCTTCTTCAGAAATGGAATGGGGCAAAGTTTCAATACTATTAGACAATCTAAAATAACTTTCAAAACTAACACAACAATGAAAAAGAAACCTTTTTTTATTAAATCAAACGATACAAAAAATAAACGTAAAGCACTCGAACACTTCGATAAAGAAGAAAACAAAATCACAGGCGATGTGATTTTAGGAGGCTGGCGAGAGAGCATCTCATCTGTGGCAAAGGCTGGCGATATCGAAAACTTAGACATAGAAAAATAAATCAATGCGATGGCATCGACGGCTCATCCTTCTTGTAAGGCACTCATCCTGAAAGTAGCGAGTAGGTGCAACCTTAATTGTACTTATTGCTACATGTATAATCTGGGTGATAATTCTTATAAAAATCAACCCAAGTTGATGAATGATGCAACAATTGATGCCATTATAGATGAGGTCAAACAGCATTGTACTAAGCACAATATACCTCAATTCGAGTTTATTTTTCATGGCGGTGAGCCACTTTTAGCTTCACCTGTTTTTTACGAAATTTTTGTACACAAAGCCATAAAAAAACTATCGCCACAAATAAAACCTATTTTTAATTTACAAACTAATGGAGTTTTATTAACAGAGAAATGGTGCGAAATACTTGGGCAATTAAAAATAAGTATCGGAGTCAGTATTGATGGCCCACAAAAAGACAATGACAGTACACGAGTCGACCATCAAGGAAAAGGTAGTTATGAACGAATAATTAGAGGACTAAAAATAGCTCAAAACTCAAAAAAGCTACTATATCCACCAGGCATTTTATCGGTGATTAATGTGTTATCAGACCCAGTACAAAACTATCAACACCTGAAGGCTTTGAACGTACAGTTTGTTGATTTTTTATTACCAGATTGTACGCATCAGAAATTACCACCACTCAAAAAGATAGATAATAAACCTTATGCAGATTGGTTGATTAAAGTTTTTGATTTATGGTATTTTGACCAGCACCCCAAACCAACAATCAGAATTTTCACACAACTCATCAGATTAATGATTGGGTACGATGAAGGCTTTGAATATTTTGGTCATCAAAAAAACGAATTTTTAGTCATCGAAACCGATGGCTCAATTGAGATAACAGGGGCTTTTAAAATCTGTGGAGACAGTTTTACAAAAAAAAATCTGAATATCAACCAAAATAGTATCGACGAAGCATTGAAAAATGATTTCTATCATCAATACTACGCTGGCCATCAGAATCTATGCCAAGAGTGTCAAAGTTGTCCGATTGTAGAGGTTTGTGGAGGAGGTTTTATCGCTCATAGGTACAGCGAAAACAACGGTTTTGATAATCCTTCGGTTTACTGCCTTGATTTAAAATACCTAATCAAACATATACAAAACGTGGTTTATGAATCCTTGCCCAGTAAGCTAAAAAAAACATTGCAACTAAGACCAATCAAGGACAGGGACTTAGTCAGGAAAATAGCTATTTAACATCTTTTATCTAATTAAAACCATGATAAAAAGTAAATACAAATTTTATCGCCAGCTCGATTTTATGGACTGTGGCCCCACTTGCTTACGAATGGTTGCGTCTTTTTATGGTCGAGATTATACCTTAGATTTCCTTCGAGCAAACTCATATATTACTCGTCAAGGAGTTAGTCTCTTAGGAATAAGCGACGCTGCCGAAAAAATAGGCTTCAAAACCTTATCTGCTAAACTTTCTTATGAACAGTTAGTAGAAGAAGCTCCAATGCCATGTATTTTACACTGGAATCAAGAACATTTTGTGGTTTTATATGATGTAAGAGAGCCTTCGTGGTATGATACAATCAGAGGAAAAACCCAGGACCAACTACTAATTGCCGACCCTGGTCATGGCATCGTCTGGGTTGATAAAGAAACGTTTTTGAAATGTTGGATAAGTACTTCTGATAATAAAGGAATAGGCCTATTGATTGAGCCAACCAATCAATTTTACGAAACTTCTGAAGAAAAAAAGGACGAAGCTCTTGGCTTTAAATTTCTTTTTCAATACCTCAAACCATACAAAAAATATATTATTCAGATTGCACTCGGAATGGTTTTTAGCAGTCTTTTAAGTATGATTTTTCCATTCTTGACTCAAAGTTTAGTTGATTATGGTATTCACAGAAAAAACTTTGACTTTATCCACCTCATCTTAGTCTCTCA
The DNA here is from genome assembly GCF_014644295.1 of Emticicia aquatilis. Taxonomy (GTDB): domain Bacteria; phylum Bacteroidota; class Bacteroidia; order Cytophagales; family Spirosomataceae; genus Emticicia; species Emticicia aquatilis. Next base: position 21,359 of record NZ_BMKK01000011.1, on the reverse strand, counting down.
ACTTTTATTGTTTTTGGGCGGTATGGCCGTTGATATGATACGTAACTGGATTTTACTTCATATTAACAGCCGCATGAGTGTTTCAATTATCTCAAATTTTTTATTGAAACTCATGCGGCTACCCATTAGCTATTTCGAATCTAAAAACATTGGAGATATTTCTCAACGAATCAATGACCATCATCGTATCGAATCGTTTCTGACTGGCTCAACTCTACAAACCCTTTTTTCGTTCGTAAACTTGCTCGTATTTTCAATCGTTTTGGGCATTTATAACATAAAAATTCTATCCGTTTTTGTTATAGGTAGCATTATTTCAATCGTTTGGGTGGTATTATTTCTAAAAAAACGCAAAGAACTCGACTATAAACGTTTTCAACGCTTACGAGAAAACCAGAATAGTATTTATGAGTTGATAACAGGCATGCAAGAAATAAAACTCAATAATTGTGAACGTGCCAGACGCTGGGAATGGGAACGTATCCAAGCCAAATTATTTAAAATCAATATTAAAAGTTTATCGTTGGAGCAATATCAGGAAGTAGGCTCTACTTTTATGACTCAGCTCAAAAATATCCTAATTTCGTATATTGCCGCTACCGAGGTCATGAACAACCATATTACTCTTGGTATCATGCTCAGTATTTCATACATAGTAGGACAACTCAATTCGCCTCTTTCGCAAATCATCCGATTTATGAGGAGTATTCAAGACGCAAAAATCAGTTTAGACCGTCTGGCCGAAATTCATAATCGTCCTGATGAAGAGGTTGACCAAGAAGAACTTCTCGGCAAAGCTATCACTGCAGATTTAGACGAAGAGTCAGAAAACAAACAACATATTTTAGAGGAAGTAGAAGAAGGGCGAATTCTCAATAGTATGATTTCGAGTCGAAGAGGAATTACCCTCAAAAATGTATCGTTCAGATACGGTGGGCCACAAAGCCCATTAATTCTGAAAGATATCAATGTACATATTCCAGCCGGAAAAGTCACGGCCATTGTAGGTGCAAGCGGAAGCGGAAAAACAACATTATTGAAACTTTTACTTAAATTTTATCCACCAGTCGAGGGGCAAATATTGGTAAATGGCAATGACTTAAATGACTTGTCGGCTCGTGAATGGAGAAAAAAGTGTGGAACAGTAATGCAAGATGGATACATATTCTCGGATACCATTGCTCGAAATATTGCTGTTGATGGTGAAAAAATCGTAGAAAATAAACTCATCAATGCCGTAAAAGTTGCCAATATACAAGATTATTTACGCAAACTCCCACTGGGTTTTACGACAAAAATCGGAAGCACAGGTACTGGCCTAAGTGGTGGGCAAAAACAGCGAATTTTTATTGCCAGGGCTGTTTATAAAGACCCGCTTTACATCTTCTTTGACGAAGCAACAAGTGCTTTAGACGCAAATAATGAAAAAGTTATTATGAGAAACCTTGACCAATTTTTTAAAGGCAGAACCGTTATCGTGATTGCTCATAGGCTAAGTACGGTAAAAAATGCCGACCAAATAATTGTTATGGAAAATGGTGAAATCAAAGAAAAAGGGACTCATGCACAACTTGCATCTAATAGAGGATATTATTTTGAATTAGTAAAAAATCAATTAGAGTTAGAAGCTGCCTAAAATAATTACTGCTATGCCAAACAACGACTCAAATTATGAATTAAGAAGCGAGGAAATCCAAGAAATAATTGGTCATGTTCCAAATTGGATAATCCGTTGGGGTATTATGGTTATGCTCTCAATACTTCTATTATTTATCTTGACTTCCTATTGGATAAAATATCCAGATATTACACAAGCGAAAGTAATGATTAATTCGACGGTTCAACCGAAGAAAGTTAGTTGGTATAATTCCCCTCCACTTGAATATAAAATCTGTGTTGCTGACTCTCAGCTTGTAAAAGCAGGCGATACTTTACTGATTGAAACAAACGTGCAAACCAAAGAAGTAATTTACGAAACAACTCATGTAAGTGGTCGGGTTGTTCTACTTCGAACATCTGAAGACAATCCTCGGAAATCTACGATTGTGATTATCCCTTCAATATCAGATTATGAGGTTCAGCTTAGTTTACCAATCGTTGGGGTTGGAAAAGTAAAACAAGGGCAACGTGTGCAGATAAAGTTAGACCCTTACCCTGTAAACGAATTTGGATATTTAGAGGGTCAAATCGAAACTGTAATCCCCTATGTAATTGAAAATAGCTATCGGGCAATCGTACAACTCAATAATGGTATGAAAACCAATAATGGAAAGGTTATTCCGTTGGCATATTATACCACAGGCACCGCCGAAGTGATGCTTGATGAAAAAAAACTTCTTAGTCGATTTATCGGTTTCGATTTCTAAAAAAAGGCAAGATTTCAGGCGATAATATTTTTCTGAAAGCCCAAAAGAACCAAAACCGTAGAAAAAATGTAGTATTAGTTCAGTAAAACACTTTTATACAGCAATGACTGGTACTTTTGAAGAATTGGTGGGTTCGGACGAACCCGTTTTGATAGATTTCTCGGCCGAATGGTGCAAACCTTGTCGCAAAATTGATGCGATGCTCAATCAATTAGCCGAAGAACTCGATGAGGACATCACGATTATGAAAATCGACGTTGATAAAAATACGGCCCTCCGCAAAAAATATAAAATTGATGCAGTGCCTACACTCATTTTATTTCAAAATAGTAAACAACTGTGGCGACACACTGGCCTTATTTCGGTTCCAGAAGTGGTTAGAGCCGTAAATAAAGCTTTATAAGTAGCATAGATAAAAAATGTGGCACACCTGTTATCAGCGATAAACGAGGTGTGCCACATTTTTTTGAGTTCCTTCTCGATAATAATAAGTTGGAAACTTGTTCTACATTTTACTTGATAATAATTTGACTAAAACCTCGATTATTGCGTTCGAGGCGAATTTGGGTAGCAATCCGTTCTTTTATTGACTCTACGTGTGAAATAATTCCGATATTCTTTTGGGCTTCTTGTTGCAATTTTTCGAGTGTGTTCAATGCCAAATCAAGTGTTTCAGGGTCAAGTGTTCCGAAGCCCTCATCAATAAACAAGCTATCGAGTTTGATATTTTTTGATGCTAAATCTGAAAGTGCCAAGGCCAACGACAAACTAATCATGAAGGTTTCACCTCCCGAAAGGGTTTTCACCGAACGACGTTCGTTGCCCATGTATTGGTCAACAATCATTAGTTCATCTTCGTCTTGTTCGCCGGGTTTATCAAGCAAATATCTATCAGATAAATCTACAAGACGACGATTAGCCAAAGCCATCAAACGTGAAAGCGTAAGTCCCTGAGCAAAAGTAGCGAATTTTTTACCATCGGCACTGCCAATATATTTCTCCAATAGTTCCCATTTCAAATTATCTTTTTCTAAGATTTGCAACTGAGCTTGCAAACGTTGAATCGCTTCTTTGGTTTGGTTTTGAGTGGCCAAATTTACCGAAATCTCTACTTGCTCTTTTCTTACTTGCTCTTGCAGCGTATTTGTCTCAGTTTGTTGTGCGAGTAATGTCTCCAAAGCCACACTTACATCATCTTTTGCTTGTAGTTTATCTAATTCGCATTGTTGTTCTTTTATTTGTTCAATCAAAGTCTGAATGGCCAAAAGCAAGGCTTGTTTTTTGTCTCGTAAAGCTTTAGCATTTTCGCTACTCAGTATGGCCGCCTGACAAGATTTCAAATCTTCAAAACCCACTAACTTTACTTGACTTTCGAGTACGACTTTGTCAGTCTCGAAAGTTTTTTGTTTGGGTAAAAGTTCGTCTTTGAGTTCTTTAATGGTTTTATTTGAAGATTGAATATTAGCTTGGGTCTTTACAAACCCAGTTTGGATAGCGTTATATTCTTTTTCAAAATTCGCCCCACTGTACAATTCTTTTATTTTGATAATCACCAAGTTATAGTCACTTTGTAAAATTTTTGTAGCTGAACACAAACGATACAAACTCTGTAAATCTTTGAGTTTTTCTGCTTTATTTTCAATGCCATTCAGGGCATTTAGTTGTAATTCGATTGCTTTGATTTGGGCATCAATTATTTCGGTATTTCCTCCTACTTTTTCGAGTTTCAGTGCTTGTTTTATTTCTTCGATTTTTGCTTTTATGCTCGAAATTTGCTCATTGAAAGCGGCAATTTTAGCAATCGCATTTTTCAATAAAACATCAGCCGAAGCGAGTTTTGTATTGAGGTCTTGAAAGATTTCATTTAGAGTTTTTTCCTCTTTTTTTGCCTCGCTGAGTTTCAAATCAATCTCGACATAATTATTGGCATAATGACTCAAAAATGGATGTTCGAGTGAGCCGCAAAGCGGACAGGGTTCATCTTTTTTAAGTAAAGTCTGGCGGTCTTTCTCAAAATTATATGACTTACCGAGTGTCTCCTTTTCGGTTTCCAATTGCTTGATTTTCTGACCAATTTCTATAATTAGCTTTTGTACTTTTTCAAGTTCAGGTTTTTGCGTAGTAATAAATGTAGTTTGTAGTTTTTCTTGCTCTTGTTCTTTTTTTGCATCTTCCGTAATTTTTACATACTCCCAAACGTACTGCTTTAAAGCTGTGTAATTTCGGTGCTGTTCAAGCAAAGCTTCTCTTTTAGCTGAAACGTCTTCCAAAGCAGTGATTTGAGCAATTTTAAAGGTTTCATCGAGCGTAGTTTTGTGTGTAAGTCCTACATTTTTGATACTTTCAATTACCTCATCAGTGATTTGTCTAAAATCAAAACGCAGTGATTTTTCAGCAATTTTATTGATAAACTCCTCTATCTGTGTCTCATTAGCTTTTTTTGCCGCTTCTTGAACACTACGCTGGTTTTCGAGTTGTGTTAGTTTTTCTCGGAAATTTTGTAGAATTTCAAGAGCATTTTCGAGATTAAGCGAGTTTTGTTGTTTGGTTAAATCACCGATTTTTGTCAGAATTCTATTGAGTAGATGGGTGTTTTCTTCCAAATTTTTCTCTTCACTCGCCAAGCGTTCTTGCAGATTTTGGAGTGCTTTTTGTTGGCTTTCGAGCTGCAAAATTTGCGATTGAAAAGGCTCAGCTTTTTCATGAATTTGCAACTTTTTTGCTTCAAAGTTCTCAAAATCATTTAGATTTTGCTGTTCTTTGGCTTGTCGTTCGCTTTTTTCGGCAATGCTTTTCCGAAAATTCAGAATTTGATTTTTAAGTTCGATTTTGGTTTTAAAAGCCTGCAATTGAGCATCTAAATCAAGCAATATTTTTTCAATTTCGGTTTTACGGTCGAACCAAATTTGCTCTTGCTCGGGTGTGCTAAGTTTGCGTTTTTCGGTGTCAATGTTGGTGCGTAAATCTTTAAGAGTTTGCCCTTTTTCTTTCGCAATTTCAAAGGTTTTTTTGCCGAGCTTGCGGTAAATCTGTGTACCCGTAATATCTTCGAGTAGTTTTCCTCGTTCGTCTTTACCTGATTTTAGAAACTTAGCAAATTCGCCTTGCGAAAGCAAAATCGACTTGATGAATTGGTCGTACGAAAGTCCGATTAATTCTTCGTTTCGCTTCGGTACTTCACTTTTTTTGAGTGGTAATAATTGACCCGTCTGTAAGTCGGTTATTTCCATTCCATAATCATTGAGATTCTGATTACGGTTCATTTCAATCCACCATTTCGATACAAAACTGCCAGATTTGCATGAATACTCGACTTCAACATAACATTCTCGCTCTCCTTTGGTTAGAATTGAGCCAGCCGAAGCCACAAAGTCTTTAGAGATTTTTTTATCAAATCTCGGAATTTGGTTAAAAAGTGCGAGCGTGATTGCATCTAAGAGCGTAGATTTTCCTGCACCCGTTGGCCCAACAATGGCAAAAAGCCCAGCCGATACTAAAGGATTAGTAGTAAAATCAATTTCATGCTTATCTTTAAATGAATTGATATTTTTAAGATGTATTTTATTAATTTTCATCGTCTTGTTCAACCATTAGTAATAATTCAGTGAAGGCTTCCATCATCAACGTTCGATGTTCTTCAGAAAGTGAATTTTCTTTTTCAAGTCGCTTTTGTAGCATTGATTTTTCTGAAATATCTTCTAAATTCGTCCCCTCAATAAACAATTCTTCACTGCTTTTTACTTCATTTTTAAAAGAAAATCTATGCTTTAATACAACAGAATTTTCATCGTCATAAACACTGATTATATCATTTAATTCCTTATTAACCAATGGATTATAATTTTCTTCGATTACTTCAATTTCAATAAATGATTTAAGTGGAGCTTCATTCTGAAAAGCAATCAATTTAGCTTTTACTTCTTCGAGTGTACCCGAAATACGTTTTAATTCTCTGAATTTCGGTACTTCAATGGTCTTGATTTCTTGAATCTTATTTTCGGAAAGTTCGAGGAGCAATACGATTTTTTGGTCGTTTTTCTCACTAAAACTCAATGGAATTGGTGAACCAGAATAACGGATTCGCTCGTTTCCGCCAATGATTTGCGGGCGGTGAATATGCCCGAGTGCTACGTAATCAAAGGTTTGTGAGAAGCAATCACTGTCTATTCCAGCTTCATTACCAATCTGAATTTCTCGCTCAGAGTCAGATGTACTCGCACCATGAGCGTATAAATGCCCCATCGCAATCTTGGGCAGATTCGGATATTTTTCTTGGCAAATTTCGGCCAAAGTATCATAGTGTTTTTTGATACCCAAACGCACGTTTTCAACTCTCGACGTACCACTTTCACCCTCAACGGCCTGACGTAAATCGGCATCACGCAGATATGGTACAGCACACACCACGAGATTTTCAAGCACCACAATTTCGTTTTCGATAGGAGTTATCGCTCCGCCAACTACCTTTATATCAAGCAATTGTAGAATTTCTCGTGGAGCATCAAGCATCAAAGCCGAGTCGTGATTACCACCCGTAATAATGATTTTGCATTTGAGTTGAATCATTTGGCGTAAAAACCAATAATACATCGCCCGTGCTTCGATGGGTGGATTTGCCAAATCAAAAATATCGCCCGAAATGAGTAGTAAATTAATGTGTTGCTCTTGAATAAGGTTTATCAACCAATCCAAAAACATTTGGTGGTCTTTCGAGAGGTCGTGTTTATGCAGTTTTTTGCCCAAATGCCAATCGGCGGTATGTAGTATTTTCATATATTTAGTCCATAGACGATAGTCCGCTGACCACAGTTTTATTTAGAATGCTATTCAATAACAAAAATGGCATATCCTTTCGAGATATGCCATTTATTTGTGTTTTTTATGTGATATGTTCCTCCTCTAAGTAGTTCTTATAATCGGTAATATTTTGAATAATGCAGCTTTCTTTGATTCTGGAATTTGAATTGGCTCCGAAATACCTTTCAACTTAATTCTGTGGCTATCAATATTCTCGATATAATTTAAGTTTATAACATAAGACCTTGAAATTTGGTAAAAATTTTCGGGGAAAAACTGTGCTAAATAGCCTAAATTCATCGAAAAAAGCAGGGATTCCGGCTCATTTTTCAAGAATATATTTACATACGAGCCATTAGCTTTCAGATAAATGACATCATTTTTGTTGATTTTTATTAATCCTTTTGAAGATGGCAGATATATATCGTCCGTCAGCTTTGGATTTATTGGCGATGTTTGGCTTTTGAAATGATAGTATGCTAATTCGACTTGGTATGGTAATTCGTTTGCTTTGAAGGGTTTTAGAATATAGGCCGATGGTAATGTTTCCTTGGCTCGTTTGAAGGTTTCTTTGTCTTGGTCACCTGTCAAAAAGATAATAGGAAATGAGAATTTATTTTTTAACTTTTTAGCAATACTAATCCCATCTTCTTTCGAGCCTTTTAGTTTGATGTCCATTAATGCAATATCGGGTAAAATATCTACCACAGCTTTGGTAACCTCTTCCAAATCACGAGCAATTGCCGTGATTGTATGGCCTGTTAATTCGAGCGTTTCTTTGAGGTCATTAGCTGCGATTAACTCATCTTCAACGATTAATATTTTCAATGATTCCATGATACGTTTTATTGAATGAATTCGCTCGGAAGGCCTAAAAATTGCATAAAATAGGTGTAAAACGCATTATAAAATTCGTTCCACTATTAAAATAAAAACGATACGTACCTTGCAACTGAATCACTTGCATTTGTATAAGCCTCATTCCAAATGATTTTTGAATTTCAGTAGTAACATTAAGTACCGAAAAATCTTTTTCCTTTTCACCATTATCAGCAACCTCAATGATATAATCATCGTTTTCAACGAAACCCTTAATAGTCAAAGCAGGAGATTGATTATCTTTGAAAGCATACTTGCATGAATTTGTAACTAATTCATTGATTATCAAGCCAATAGAAAGCGTTTGGTCGGCAGCGAGTAGCATTCTTTCAAGTTGGTATTTAGGGTTTAAATCATTAAAACCGAAGGTTTGTAATACACCTTCAACAATTTCGATAATAAATTCTGATAATTCAACTTCTGCGAGTTCTTCGCCTTTATATAGTTTCTGATGCAAATTCGATACAACCTCTACCCTAAGTTTACTTTCTTCTACGGCATATTTGGCATCAGAATCAACCATTCGATTCGATTGTAAATTTAACAAACTTGATATTGACTGTAAGTTATTCTTGATTCGATGGTTTTGTTCTTTCAGTAAAACTTCGTTTTTAAGCGATATTTTTTTATTCTTTTTGTATAAAATGTAGTATAAAAAACTTAACCCCGAAACTCCTAAAAGCATGATTAAGATTCCGACCAAAAACTGATTCTGCTTCACAATTATATTATCTTTTTCTCCAAGCTGAGCCTCTCTTTTCTGTGTATTGTAAGCAATATTTAACTCTGAGACAGCTCCTTTATGGTCTGCCAGTAAATCTTCCTTTTCAAGTTGATGCACAACTTCTTGATGTTTCAGTGCATGTTTCCAATCTCCAATTGCCTTATAATATTCTAAATAGGTTATTTCAAGCTTTCTCTTTGACTGGTAATTATTGACTTGGGAATTCAGTTGTTCAGCTTCCAAAATCTTCTGATAAGCATCTCCATATTTCTTAAATTTAAGATACGTTGATGCCATTGCAAGTAAGACTTGAAGTTTTTCGGGATATCGATTGTTATCCGAAAAATACTTCAAGGCTTTTGTATAATACTCAATTGATTTTATGTCGTTTTTTTTAGCAAAAAAATTACCAAAAGTTGCATTAACTCCTGCAATACCAAGTTGGTCATTTATTTTTTTATAGTGTGGCTCTATTTTACTGTAATAAAATAAGGCACTATCCAAATTATAAATTGGTTTGGGAGCATTTTCATCGCTGTACATATTACCAAACGCAGCATAAGCAAGAGCTAAACCTCTATCCGATTCAATATTCTTGAAGATTTTCAGAGCTATTCTCAGATATTTTATGGCATTCTGATAATGCAATTGCCATATTTCATTTTCTTCTAATCGAATATACAATCTACCCAATTCATAAGAGTCTCCTCGCTTTTCAATAAGACTTAATGATTTCAACAACCATTTTTGAGCTTCTAAGAAATTATGGCGACTCACCTCTATCTTTCCGTGTATGTAATAGGCTTCCGCAATCTTGGGGGTATCCTTTTTTATGACCGCCAATTTAAGTCCTTCGTCCGCCTCTCTTAACATCTTAGTTTGGGCTTCTGAATATGATTGATTTTGAGCTATCAATTCAGAAAGAGGAAAATAAGCTAATAGTAGAATAAAAGGTATTTTTTTCAGCACAGGGATACGAATAAAAAATAGGTTCTGTTTCAAAAATACTTATAATCAACCGTAAAAACTCACTTTCAAGCCAAATTTTTATTAGAAAAACTCATACGCCCATTTCAGAAACTCATTGACCGATTTCGGAAAATTGGGGTTGTTTGGTGGTTGAAGATATTGTTTATTGGAGGAGTTTTTTTAATAAGTAATAGCTTATTTTTAGATTAATCTTCGATACAATGAAAAATCTCCTTATTTTCTTATTAGGTTTTGTCAAAATATGTTTTGGTCAAGCAGCCCAAACAACGCCAAGCGGAACATTGATTGCAAACCAAAATCCAGCAGTGGCCATGCCCTCATCTTCATTATTTGAGGTAAGGTCAAATACTAAAGGGATGTTACCTCCCCGTATGACAACAAATAGAATAAATGCTATTGTATCTCCCACAATCGGACTAATGGCTTACGATATTGATGTTAAGTGTCTGAAAATATATAATGGGTCTGAATGGGAATGTTCAAATGCAAATGTTGTGGCCTCAACTCCAGTAAGTTCTTCATTCGCTTTTCAATCAATAACTGATAATGTTGTAAATCCTGAATCTATTACAGCTGATAATTCAGGAAATACTATAACAGTAGGTTACTTCAATAGTGCTATAACCTTTGGTAACGCAAATAATGTTATGACACTAACCTCTTTAGGCAATGCTGACGGATATATTTCAAAGCATGACCAAAATGGAAATTTAATTTGGGCAACTCAAATTGGCGGTAGTGCAAATAATCAAGATATTAGAGATGTAGAAATTGATAATTTAGGAAATATTGTAGTTGTTGGTTACCTGATAGGCGGAACGACATTTTTCTCGACAAATGGTTCGACGGCTGTCTATAATGCTCCTGTAACTTCTGCAAAAGCCTTTGTAGCATATTATAATTCCTCTGGTATTCTGCAATGGTATAAACTAGTTGATTCTTCTGGTGATTCTGATTGCTTGGGAGTTACATTTGATAGTTTAGGAAACATTTTATTTACAGGATACTTTACTGGAACTGCTTCATTTGATAATATTTCAAAGGTTTCTGTAGGTTCATCGAATGATATTTTTGTTGCTAAACTGAATACCACGGGAACTTATCAATGGGTAAAAACTGCTGGTGGCACTGATAATGGAGAATATGGCGTCAAGTTAACATGTGACAACTCTAATAATGTATATGTTTATGGTTCTTACACAGGGACAGCTTCGTTTGGTGAAAATAGTAGCATTATAAATCTCACCTCAAGAGGCAGTAGTGATAGTTTCATAAGCAAATTTGATGCAAACGGAAATATACAATGGGTGAAAACATTAGGCAGTACATTTGAAGAAGGATTGGGAGATATAGTTTACTCTTCTGCTACAAATAATATATTTTTATCTGGTTCTTACAAAGGAACTTTAACCTTTGGGACTGGTCTCGGCACAAATTCTCTACTCCCTATTGGTAATTATATAAATTATTTTGACGGATTTCTTGCGAAATATGACTTAAATGGTAATGTTTTATGGGCAGTTAGGAATGGATGTGTTAATGATTTTCATAACTATACTAATGGAGTTTCGGTAGATAGCAATGGAAATCCATACATTACCGGTACTATTCAAAGAGATACTTATTTCTATTCTACAAACTCAAATAGTCCTTATTTAATTCAGGGAGTTCATGAAGGAGAGCCTTTTATTGCAAAATATAATTCAACAGGAAATTTGCTTTGGACAATACTTGCTACTGATGGATATTATGATTCTTGTGTAAGTATTGCTGTTAAAAATAATACTGCCAATGTAGTTGGGAAATTTTCTCAGACAATAAATTTTGGTTTCCAACAGTTAAGGGTAGTTGTTGAAAATCAATATCACATGTTTACTTGGAGATATGCTGAATAATCACACATAAAACAAATGGCATATCCTTTCGAAATATGCCATTTATTTGTGGTTTATATCAAAAGCGTTTACGACAGACTATTTTTATCAACAAATTCGACCAATTCAAAAACACTCGTTACGCCGAGCTTGAAATATATATTTTTTCGGTGGGTTTTTACGGTTTCTACACTTACGGATAGTTTTTCGGCAATTTCTTGCGAATTTATTCCATTGCAAATTAATGTAAAAGCAAGAAGCAATAACTAAGTATTTTTCGAGCCGCTTGAAGGTTTTCAAGCGGCTCAATTATTTCATAACTTCACCTTACTCTGATACTTCACCTTACTCTGATACACCTCCACTTCTTTCGCTGAAATATCGGTCAGCACATAAAGCAGTTGGTTGGTTATTTTCATTTCGTCCAGCACATCAACTGTATTTTTGTAAACAGATTCATCAGTTGGGCGAATGATAACCGTGAAATTCTTAATATTCTCAGCATGCTTTCTTTTTTCAAGAATTAATTTACTTAAAGTTGTACCATAAGATGTCTCTGTTAATAGACTTGGATTCAAATCTTTGGGGCCTTTTTGATGCCAAAATATTCGATTATCCTTCCCGAGAATGAGCGTCAAGGTGTTCTGATATTTGATTAGTGGCCCTGGTTCATTGGTTTTATCAGGCACATACAGGGTCATCATTCGGTTTGATGTAAAGGTTGTGGTAAACACAAAAAACGTAATGAGCAGAAAACCCAAATCTACCATGGGGGTCATATCTACTCGTGGTTGGCGGGTGTTGGTGGTGAGTTCGGCCATTGTTGTAAGAGTTTAAGTTGAACTTCGTTTAATTATTTAGATAAATATCTAAATATATTTTGAATTTCCAAAGAAAAATTCAAAATATATGTAAAAAAAACGTCGGCATCGCTTCAAGCGATGCCGACGTTAAAATCTTTATCAAGAATTATTATTTTCGTTCAATCGAAAGAATTTTAAACTCGGTTCGGCGGTTACGTTGGTGTTCGGCTTCGGTACATTGCACGCCGTCGCCGCAGCTATTAACTGGCTCTGATTCTCCTTTTCCTACTCCTCTCATTCTGGCACGAGCTACGCCCTTATCAACCAAGAAATCAACCACTTCGTTGGCTCTTCTCTGCGATAAATTTAGGTTATCGAGGGCATTACCACGGGTATCGGTATGCGAGCGAATCTCGATAATCATATTGGGATTTTTCTGCATTGTTCGTACGAGTTTTTCGAGTTCTCGGGCGGCATCTTTCCGTATTTTATAACTATCCGAATCGTAGTAGATATTATCCAATTTCACGACATCGCCCACTTTATAAAGCTTTGTATCAAACAATGAACCTACGCTTGGTGCAAGTGCTTTCTTACGGAAAATATTGATTATACTACGTTTTTCTTCAACTTTAGGCACTAACTCTGATGATTTTCCGAAGTTTTCTTTAACCGACTCTAAGATATAATCACAATTAAGCTCACGCTTAAATTCGTAAGAGCCATCTGAACCAGTAATCATTTCTTGAACAGTTCCCGTGCATTGATTGATGAATTTAATTTTTACGCCTGCAATTGGTGTGCTATCTTTCCCAGCAGTTACAATTCCTCGGAAGATTGTCGAAACTGGGTTTCCGTTTCGGCGTGCGACCAAAATATCGCTTTCGGTTTGTGTTTTAGTTTCGGCAGGTTTGCTTTTCTTATTTTTATCAACAAGTACGATTTCTTTTTTTAGATAAATATCCAGTTTTGAAGATTCATAATCGGAAGCATCTTTATTTGAAAAACTGACGGTTTCGGCTTGAAAACCATTTTGTTTAACGATAAAACTAAAGTCGTTATCTGCCTCCAAGCAAAGCTTAATTGTGCCAAGACTACTCGTGATGGCACTTTCTCTGCTACTTGTATTGCCTTTGATTTCATATTCAAACCTGATACGGTCGAAAGGCTTTTTGGTTTCATTATCGTAGATATTTACTACTACTTCTCGACAACCGTAGAGCGTGCCAAGGCGTGTAAACTTATAAATATCATCATCAGTACCTCCACGCTTACGGTTACTACTCAAAAAACCCGTTCGACGCTCACTATCGGTAATGATTCCAAAATCATCTTTGTTAGAGTTGAGCGGAGCTCCCAAATTTCGCACTTTGCCACTTGGCATACCCGTAGCGGTATTCATAGGAATAAAGAAAATATCTAAATCTCCCAGCCCAGGGTGGAAATCTGATGAGAAATAGAGGTTTCCTCGCTCATCTATGAATGGAAACATTTCATTACCACGGGTATTGACAGTTCCTCCTAAATTCTGCGGTTTTGTCCATTCGCCATTGTTGTAATGAGTCATCCAAATGTCTGTTCCGCCGTAACCACCCGGCATATCCGATACAAAATACATGATTTTATCATCTATTGTTAGGGTTGGGTGGCCGCATGAATAATCATTACTATTGAATGGTATTTCTTTTATTTTACGCCAATCATTGTCCTCAAACTCAGCCGTGTAAAGTTTTAGTCGATTGATGGTTGCATTTTTTTTCTGACCAAAAATTCCTCCGCCACCGATTTGGCTATTTCGGGTAAAAATGATTTTTGAGCCATCGTGAAAAAATGCACATGGACCTTCATGATATTTTGAATTGAGGTTTTTACTAAACTTTTCGGTTGGAATGGTTGGATTTTCTTCGTAATCTAAATCTTTGCTTCCTGTGATATATTCATTCCCTTTTCGTCCGACGGTTTTGGTATCATTTGAAGTAGGTGGTGTATAGTAATCATTACCGAGCTTTTTTGAAGCAGGTGCAGTTTTTTGAATAGGTGCTTGTGAACTTGACCCAATGGCCGATGCTCCACTTGATTCGTTTCCGATTGCTTTGAGGTCTTCGAGATAAAATAAATCCAAGAATGAAGAAGCATCCCAATTAAAAACTCTACGAATGCCCGAATTTGCACTTCGACCCGAAACAAAAACTAAGCCTTTTTTATAGTAAACGGGACTAAAGTCGGCACTACTTGAGTTGATACCGACGTATTCTATTTTATAACTTCCTGCGTTGCGTTCTAATGCTTCTCGGTTACTATTGAGTTTAATAAACTCTATTCCCCGTTTATCTTGTTCTTGTAGTTCATTGAATTTTTGCCAATATTTATTCGCTTCGGGATACTTACCATTACTCGAAAGCACTTGGGCAAAATGGCGGTACGCTTTTATATCGTCACCTTTTAAGATTGGATTGGCACTCAAAACATCTCGATAAACTCTTTCGGCATTGGCATAGTCTTTCACCGACTTATAACTAAGAGCCAAATTGAGTTTAGCTTTTACGATTTCTTCTTCAGAAGCTCCTTTGGGTTTCTTTAAGGCAGTCTCATACAACTCTATTGCTTTTGCATATCCCAGTGTCTCGAATTGAGTATTGGCTTTCTGAAAAACCTTCGAGGTGTTTTGGGCAAACAAAGCAAGAGTAGCAGTTGTGAGATATGTCAATAATATGAGTCTCCTTAACGACATTATAAAAGAATTGCTGCTTCTTGTTTAAATAACGTACGATTGGCAAAAATCATGCCTTTAGGCATTTTATAAAATTTACTGCTGATAAATTAAAAACAAATCGGTCGATAACTAACTAATAATCAATGTCTTATTAATAATGACTTTTGAGATTTCTTTATTCAAAAAGTATAATGTTTTTAAAAGTTTTTTGTGGAATAAGGTGTTTTTAAAATAAAGTGCCACTTTCATAACGCTTTTTAGGGCGTTTTGAGAAGTGGCACTTTGTGGTTAGATATTATTTAGGGATTATCTCGCAAGGGTTAGATAACTCACTTTATGAACTCTTTGTCCGTTAAGTTCGTAATCCAATGCGAAGTAATAAGTACCATCTGGCACACCCTCTGTTCCGAATCTAATACCTTGGTTCGATGTTCCATCCCATCCTTTTTCTTTATTAGCCAAGATACCATCCTTGTCTTTGAAGACTACGTGACCCCATCTGTTGTAGATGTCACACGAAATCATCTTAGCACCCGCTGGAAGTTGAATAATAAATGTATCATTCTTACCGTCACCATTTGGCGAGAATGCCTCTGGGATGATGAGGTTACCATCGCTAATCGGCAATACTAATGATGTAGGCGTTGACTCGTTAATCTTAATCTCGGTTCCTGCATTCGAGATGTCAGTTACGATTTTACCATTACCGATTGCCTTCGCATAAGCATTGTTCAAGAATGGCCCTTTGATTCCGTTGTGGAATACTTTAACAGTGAAGAACAATGAGTCTAATTGACCAACCTCCAATTTACTTGTTGAGTCAGCAATTAAGAGATTCACATCTTCTTTACCGTTGAAGTTCGGGTTCAATTTCAAAGTACTCTTACTTCCGATTGTCGAACCTACAACTTTGTATGTTACACTATCAGCGAATGTTTTGCTTAAACTATCTGCTACTTGTACGTTTGTCAACTTAGCATTTCCGAAGTTTTTCACAAGGGCTAAGTAAGTTACATTATAACAAGTCTCATCAATTTTAGCAGAATCGGCTACTGACAATGCAATTCCTATAGCTGGACGGTCTGGTGAAATATCAATCTTGAACTGAATTGGTGTTGGGTCAGCGTTGTTGGTTGGGTCGCCATCACCATCAGGGTCAGAATTTGCACCGTTAGTTGAAATGTCTTTCTTACCATTGGCCGTTACTTCTGCGATGTTAAAGAAGTCAGTAATTGTTGCATTTTTCAAGTCAACTTTCACTGTAAATCTCATTGCGAGTTTTTGGCCTTTTTTGATACTACTCAACGAGTCAATCAACATATTAGTGTTCGAGCCACGACCTGTGTATTGAGGATTTACTACTAAGCCAGGGTCTGCTACAATCTTAATTGTATCGTTCAGAATCTTAGCACCGCTACCAAATGCACGGTCAAGGTCGTCTTTCACTTGTATCTTCGATACGTCAGCTCCACCGAGGTTAGTTACATAAATTACGAACGGAACGTTGTAAATCATATCTTTTACTAACACCGCAGGGTCACATACTTTACTCAAACCAATTAGTTCTCCAGATGCTGGGTCGTTGATTGTGGCTTCGCTTGAGTTATTAGATAGAACATTGTCTGTTTCTTTTATCTTCGATAACTCTGCTTTGTTTACAATCTTACCAGCTGCCGTTACTTTAGTGGTATATGTAAATACTGTACTATCGCCTCTTACTAATGAATCAAGTTTGAGAGTTACGATTCCGTTTGCAAATGTTGCATTGCTGGTTACACTTTCAAACGTCAATCCACTCGGCAAGATGTCACGTACTTCGATACCCGTTGCTTTTACTTGTCCGTTGTTCTTAACTGTTACTTTGTAAGTAACGATTTCGTTTACTGGGACAATCGAAGCAGAAGCTACTTTCTTCACTGCAATATCAACTACTGGTATCGTTGGAGTTACGCCACCACCTTCGCAAGTTGTGATAGTAACTTTCACGGCTACACCGTCGCAATAACAACCCACTGCACTACGCTCGAATACATAATATGTACCTGCACCTACTGCTCCTGGATTTGTTACCAACGGAGAGTTTGGCGAACTTGTAGTATGGAATTCAAACTGACCGCCAGTTGTTGTTGGTTCACTTAGAATTGCTGTGTTAAGGTCTGCTGTATTGAATGGACAAACATTCTTGATTTCAGCAACTACTTTCGGTGCATCTACTTTCTTACCTACTGTTACTACGATTGCATTTGAAGTATCGCTTACACACTTACCACCAATTGATTTACAGATTGCAGTATATGTTGTTTTCTCTACGATTGGAGAAACTGTTAGTACTCCGCCCGTCGAACCATCAGACCAAACTACGATTCCTGTACATCCTGATGCTGTTAGAGTAGCTGAGCCACCGTAACAAATCACACTGTTTTTACAAGAAACGAATGGTTTGTTTGGACTTCCAACCGCTATCGCTACATGCTCTGAACTTGGGCTTTCGCAATCTCCTACTTTACATTTCGCTGAGTACTTAGTAGTACCATCTGGAATAACTACGATTGACTCGCCAGTTGAACCATTTGACCAAACTATCGTTCCTTCGCATCCGTAAGCTTTGATTGTTGCTGATTCGCCGCTACATACTAAATCTGTGCTACAAGCAACTGTTGGTGTTGAAACTGTACCAACTTTAACTTGAATTAAATTAGATAATGGGCTTGAACAAGTGCTTGATACATTACATACTGCTGAGTATGTTGATGTTGCAGTCGGTTTAACAGTAATCGAACTTCCTGTTTGACCAGTTGACCAAATCACAGTTCCTGTCGTACAACCTGTTGCTGTCAAAGTAATATTCTCTGGCTTACAGATGGTTGTTTTAGATGCACTTACTACCGGAGCAGTTACTGTACATCCGCCACCACAATCAGATTTCGATTTGATTACTACTGGTGTTGAAGCTGTACTCGTTCCACAAGCATTTTTACATGTTGCTGTGTAAGTTCCCACCGTAGTTACTGTCAAGCTACTACCTGTTGCTCCTGTACTCCAAGTAATTGTTCCAGTACATCCTGCTGCTGTCAAGACTGCCGATTCGGTTGTACAAATCTCAGTTTTATTTGCTGTCACAGTTGGTGCGGCTGGGTTACCACCTGTTGTTATCGTTACTACTGAAGAAGCTACACTTGTTCCGCAAGCATTTTTGCAGGTTGCTGTGTAAGTTCCAGCAGTTGATACTGATAAGGTACTGCCTGTCGCTGCTGTACTCCAAGTTACTGTGCCTGAACAACCCGTTGCTGTTAGTGTAGCTGTTTCAGTTCCACATAAGCTTGTATTGCTTGCTGTTACATTCGGTGCTGATGGGTTACCACCACTTGTGATTGTAACTATCGTTGAAGCTGGGCTTGTACCACACTCATTTTTACATGTTGCTGAGTATGTACCAGCTGTGCTTACACTAATGCTGCTGCCTGTTGCTCCGGTACTCCATGTTACTGTTGCAGTACAATTTGAAGCCGTCAAGATTGCTGTTTCAGTTCCACACAAGCTTGTCTTATCAGCGGCTATACTTGGTGCTGATGGTGCAGTACATCCACAATCAGCTTTTGCTTTGATTGTTATCGGTGTCGATGCTGTACTTGTTCCACAAGCATTTTTACATGTTGCTGAATAAGAACCCGCAGTTGTTACTGATAACGTACTTCCTGTTGCTCCTGTACTCCATGTAATTGTGCCTGAACAACCTGCTGCTGTTAAAATAGCTGTCTCGGTTGTACAAATCTCAGCTTTACTTGTCGTCACAATCGGTGCTGATGGATTACCACCCGATGTTATTGTCAATTTATCAGATGAAAGACTCGTACCACAATCATTTTTACAGATTGCTGAATAAGTACCAGCACTTGATACTGACAATGTACTACCTGTTGCTCCTGTATTCCATGTAATTGTGCCTGAACAACCTGCTGCTGTTAAAATAGCAGTGTCAGTTCCACAAAGACTTGTTTTATCGGCTGTCAACTTAGGTGCGGTTGGTGTTCCTCCATTCGAGATATTTACGATATTAGAAACGCCACTCGTTCC
Organism: Emticicia aquatilis; assembly: GCF_014644295.1. Lineage (GTDB taxonomy): Bacteria > Bacteroidota > Bacteroidia > Cytophagales > Spirosomataceae > Emticicia > Emticicia aquatilis. Next base: position 2,139 of record NZ_BMKK01000011.1, on the reverse strand, counting down.
ACAACCATTGACACAAGTTGCTGAATAGGTACCTGAACTAACTGATACACTTGTGCCTGTTGTTCCTGTACTCCATGTTACTGTGCCTGAACAGCCCATCGCCATTAATGTTGCCTTCTCAGTTCCACAAACACTCATCTTATCTGATGAAATGATTGGTGCTGCTGGTGAGTTACCTTGACGAATGACCACACCTTGACTTACTGGACTTTCACCACAAATATTTGTACAAGTTGCGGTATATGTACCCGCTGCACTCACAGCCAATACTGAACCTGTTGCTCCTGTACTCCATGTCACGACTCCTGCACATCCGTTAGCTACCAAGTTTGCTTTTTCAGTTCCACAAATACTTGTGCTATTGGCTGAAATGCTCGGTGCTAATGGTAAGTCTGTTTTCTTGATAATTAGAGCGTTGCTGTTACCACTTTCACCACAACTGTTTGTACATGTTGCCGTGTATGTACCTGCTACACTTACCGAAATTGTGTTGGTAGTTGCACCTGTACTCCACTTCACAGCTCCATTACAACCAGAGGCTGTCAATGTTGCTGATTCGGTACCACAAAGTTCAACTTTGTTAGCACTGATGATTGGTGATACTGGAGCAGAACCTGTTGTGATTACAATTTGATTGGATGCTCCGCTTTCGCCACAACCTACTCCTGTACATTTTGCAGTGTAAGTACCAGCAGTATTTACTGTAATGCTTGAGCCTGTTGCTGAATTACTCCAAACAATCACACCATTACAACCAGAGGCTGTCAATGTTGCTGATTCGGTACCACACAAATTAGTTTTACTTGTACTAATTGATGGTGGTGTAGATGAGCTTCCTGTTGTGATAACTACTACATTACTTGTTCCGCTTTCGCCACAACCATTGCTACATGTTGCTGTGTAACTACCTGCCGTACTTACTGTGATGGTAGCAGTCGTTGCTCCAGTACTCCACTTGATGCTGCCGCTACAACCTGTTGCACTTAACGTCGCCGTTTCTGCATTACACAAGCTCGTCTTGTTGCTGCTTATCACTGGGGCTGCTGGGCTTGTACCTGTACCAATTACCACTACATTGCTTGTTCCACTTTCACCACAACCATTGCTACATGTCGCTGTGTAACTACCTGCCGTACTTACTGTGATGGTAGCAGTCGTTGCTCCAGTACTCCACTTGATGCTGCCGCTACAACCTGTTGCACTTAACGTCGCCGTTTCTGCATTACACAAGCTCATCTTGTTGCTGCTTATCACTGGGGCTGCTGGGCTTGTACCTGTACCAATTACCACTACATTGCTTGTTCCACTTTCACCACAACCATTGCTACATGTCGCTGTGTAACTACCTGCCGTACTTACTGTGATGGTAGCAGTCGTTGCTCCAGTACTCCACTTGATGCTGCCGCTACAACCTGTTGCACTTAACGTCGCCGTTTCTGCATTACACAAGCTGTTTTTGTTGCTGCTTATCACTGGGGCTGCTGGGCTTGTACCTGTACCGATTACCACTACATTGCTCGCTCCGCTTTCTCCACAACTGTTACTACATGTCGCTGTGTAACTACCTGCCGTACTTACACTGATGCTGCTACCTGTGGCGTTAGTACTCCACTTGATGCTGCCGCTACAACCTGTTGCACTTAACGTCGCCGTTTCTGCATTACACAAGCTGTTTTTGTTGCTGCTTATCACTGGGGCTGCTGGGCTTGTACCGGTCGTGATGACTACTACATTGCTCGCTCCACTTTCTCCACAACTGTTGCTACATGTCGCTGTGTAACTACCTGCAGTACTTACACTGATGCTGCTACCTGTGGCGTTAGTACTCCACTTGATGCTGCCGCTACAACCTGTTGCACTTAACGTCGCCGTTTCTGCATTACACAAGCTGTTTTTGTTGCTGCTTATCACTGGGGCTGCTGGGCTTGTACCGGTCGTGATGACTACTACATTGCTCGCTCCACTTTCTCCACAACTGTTGCTACATGTCGCTGTGTAACTACCTGCCGTACTTACACTGATGCTGCTACCTGTGGCGTTAGTACTCCACTTGATACTGCCGCTACAACCCGTTGCACTTAACGTCGCCGTTTCTGCATTACACAAGCTGTTTTTGTTGCTGCTTATCACTGGGGCTGC
>NZ_BMKK01000010.1 GCF_014644295.1 Emticicia aquatilis | reverse complement strand
GGCACAATCAAGTTTCGCTTTTTACAGGTATAACCCTACTTCGCTCGGCAAATGAAACGTCTCTACCAAAATTATTCAATGTGATACATTTATTTAAAAACCTCTTCTAAATTTAATCGGATACCTAATTTTTCATCAAGAAGTTCGCCATTCATGAAGGTTTTATAATCATGTTTTGTATGAAAAATATTAATCATCTTGAAAGTTGGAATCACTATCCAACATGATAAAACCCCTGCCCCAAAATATAAATCTAATTTATCGACTAATTCTTGAGTGCTTTGTTTAGGAGAAACAATTTCAATAACACCCAATGGAGCATTTTTTACTCGTATTTCATCTTCAAGCCAGTCGGAAACTTCGGGTGTAAACAAGCATAAATCTGGAGTCGCTCGGCCTGTATTTAGTTCGAGACTTAACTCTACATAAATATCATATTTTTCTTCATAATCATTGCCCAGAAGTCGAGCCAATCTTGATTCTAATTTTGAGTGGTTTTTACTTGGCATAGGCTTTCCACGTTCGAGTAAATATTCGGCTTCTGCATCAATTTGCTCCGTAAATGCTGTCATAATGCTTCATTTGTTTTTTACAAATATATTAATTTTTTACTTAAACTATTCTTTCTTGCACTTATCTCTTGTTTATTTATCTTCTTTTTCCGTACCAATTTGGTCGAAAGCCAGCTCTTGGCTAATCACACTTTTTTCAGCGGCTTCGGGGCTTCCAAAGTCATGTAACGAAAAATCTTCGTTCATTTCTGTTCCCAGAATCATTCCCCACGGCTTGAGGTCTTGGATTCTATCAAAAATAATCTTAAGAATTGCCACAAACGGAATGGACAGGAACATTCCCGAAACGCCCCACAAAGCACCACCAAGTAATACTACAATAATTGAGATAAAGGCATTCACTTCAACTTTTGATGAAACAACTTTTGGAACAATGACATTATTATCTAAAAACTGAATAACAGTATAAGCAATAATGATATACAGAGCGGTGGAATAACCGCCATCACCAGTTACGAGTGACATCATCACAGGCATTGCGATAGCAATTAAACCACCGATGTATGGGACAATATTTAGGATGGCTCCGATAACTCCTAATAGCACAGCATATTCGACTCCTAAAAGCAATAAAGCTGCTGAGTTTAAACCTGCCACAATTAGCATTTCTATCAATAGGCCTTGAATATAGCTCTGAATCGCCATTTTGGTTTCGGTCAATACTTCCGATACCTTCGCTTCGTGTTCGGTATCAAAAACTTCGTAGAAGAAATTGATAAATAATGGTTTGTAATAAAGAATCAGATAAACATAAATCGGTAAAAGCACCACAATTCCGATGATGCCAGCAATCGTCGAAACGGTTTGTCCGATGTAGGCTTTGCTACTTTCTAAAGCATCAGAAACCATTTTCATTTGATTGCTAAACGAAATATTAAAGGTGCTTTTAATCCAAACTTGAAGGTCGTTTAAGATTTGATTGCCTCTGTGTTTAAAATCGGGAGCAAATTCACTGAAACTCGTCATCTGGCTACCCAAAAATGTAATAAGGCCGCCAAAAACTACAATGGCCAATAAGATGGCGATACTAATCGAACCCTCACGTTTGATTTTGAATTGATTAAGACGATTGACCAGTGGATTTAGTAAGATAGATAGCAGGCCTGCATAACACACAGGTACTAAAATATCTTTCAAAATAAAAAGCATATAAAACAGCAAGTATAATCCAAGCAAAACCATCGGGGCTTTGATGTAGAATGGATAACTGCTCTTGCTCGACTTTACATACGAAGTTGGTTTTGGATGTGCGGCCATAGGCTTTTGAGTAAGTTCTTTTAGTAGGCGTTTCAGCATGGTTTTATGTTGTTTTGATGAATAATAGAAACAAAAAAAGAATATCCTCGCAATGAAGATATTCTTTAATCCAAAAAATCGTGCCAGCACTTTTATCCACAATTTGCCAGTTAGACAATACAAAGGCTAGTTTATTTTATATATCTAATTTTGAGAATCGCCTAAAAATTTGCTTCCTCTAATGTCGAGTTGTAATTCTAATCCTTTTTTTGATTATTATCAGCTTCTTTAACTGCTTGCAAATAGTTCACTGGAGAGTCGCCTTGAAGTAAGCTAAAAAGCCAATTGAAATCCCTTTCAGAATAGAAGGTTTTGATATAATTTCTTGCTGCTGGATTATCTCTCAATCTAAGAAGATAATAGGAAAAATAACCTTCTATTTCGTTTACTGTGATTAATTCGCTGCGAAGTAAGTAAATGATTTTGAGAAAGAAATCAAGCATAGAATCGAATGAGTTTCTGATGAAGACATCGTTTTGGTAAATATTGCCATTGGTCCTTAAAACTCTTTCTAATCCTGTAAAATAAAATGTATTGGCTTTGGGGAAAGTTTTTAGACTCCCTTTTATACTTTCTTCATATTTAGCAATGAAATCTTCTTTGGAGATTTTGTCACTAACAAAAGTTTCGTCGATTACCTTATATCCTTTATCGTTATCTTTATCTCTTTCAATTTCTAAGAAAACATCTAAAAACTTTAGGTTAAAATAAGTAATATCTCCTTTAGTTTTTGCCCTTTTTTTATAGTCTTTTTCGGTTGTATCGGAATAATCTTTTTCAGGATAGTGTTTTATTACAAACATATCGAGCATTTCTTTTGCGGCTTTTTTGTCATTTTCAGAAAACTCCTTTACTAATTTATCCAAATACTCAAATCTTTTGATTGTATTATTTTTGGTATATTCAGCTAAACCTTTGTATAAGGTTAGTATTGAAATCAAAAATGCGGCAATTTGAAATAATATTGTCAAGCCTTCCATGATTACAATTTTGGTTTAAAATATTTGTTTAATTCTTTATTAAATGGAGTATCAGCAGATTTGTAAATTTGGGATTGAGCTTGATTCAGAATAAAATCAAAAGATTTGTTTGAAAGAAACCAGCCCAAAGGGAGCTGTTTGCCTTCATTACTGATTCTGTCTAAATTAATAGTTATATAATCATACTTATATTTATCTAAGAACTGTGTTCGAAGATTGTGAGTTAGCGAACTTATGGTTACTGAGCGTCTATCCCAAGCATTTAGTAAACCATACAATGGAGTCGTAGCGTCTTGTAGAAAATTAAGATTTTTATCAGACGAATTATTATCTTTTTCAACGCCATTTTTAATGAATAACACTATTGGCTTGATTTTATAACCAAGCGTATCATTCATTTTATCTTTCAATCGTATCATTAGCTGAAATACAGTTTCGAGTCCAGTATTCTCTTTATAACCTCCATCTATTACATGACCAGTTGGTTTGATATTAGCCCTTTTTATTAGACCACCAGTTGTAATGTATGGAAATCTGGCCGATAATAAAGCTGCTGTTTTTAATGGTACATCGCTGTTTATGTGCGAAATAATGTCTATTTCATCATTAAATACATCATTTTCTCCAGTAAGATTAGTTTTGTCAATATTTAAGCTGGAAACAATTGTTTTTTGACCAGTTTCCATCAAAACACCATTATTGAATAAATAAGGAATGTGCAAAGAGGTATCGGCCCAAAGATTAAGAAAGGGCTTATCGAAAGTTTCCACCAACAAATTATCTTTATATGATTTACTCCAAGCATCTTCAATCTGGCGAGAACGATTGAATGGCTTTAGAGGATAAGGGAATACTCGTTGAAAATTATCTTGAAATAAAAAAGCAGATAAAATATCTGATAGGAAATCACTGCTAATGGTTTTGTTAAAGTTGACCTCAGAAAATGTATGGTATTTTTTTGTACTTTGTTCTTTAAGACTATCTCTGAGGTAGCTTACATAAAAAGTGCCTCCAACAGCACCACCCGAAACTCCACTTATACCATAAATATAATGATGGATATTAGGGTATCTTTTCTCTAAATTTTTAAGAACTAAGGCCGTCCATGTTAATGCCCTGATTCCGCCGCCTTCGGTAGCAATAAAAATAACTGGCAGGATTTTTTTTGTTGAATCGCTACTATTTTTAACCAAATTATCTTTAGCTAAATCTTCTTTTCGTGATAAAATCCATCTATCAAAATCTTCTTCCACTCCTGCTCTTTGTGGTTTTGACGTATCTACTGTTCTAATCTCGGTATTATCATTACATCGGCTAATAAATACTGTGTAAAGCAGAAAGTACATCATCAATGGGCGTCTTCCTGGAATTGTTAAAAAGGATAAAATTGAAAAAACAACAGTAATAAAAGTAAATCCAAATAACAAAACCGCAACTGGCCCTACTGCAATTGCAACTCCCAAAGGTACTGATGCTACGGAGAGGATAAATAATAATGTAACAAAAATGATAAATCCTAAGATTGTGATTCTTGTTATATGAAACGAGAATAAATTGCCCAAAGACTCTTTTAGTGGAGAATAAGTATTTTTTCTGCGTCCTATTTTTTCTAAAAGAGTAGAAAATATTTTTTCTCGATAAACTAAAAAAATAAAGAGCCCAACGGTTAATAAAAAAAGTGAAATGGGAAGAATAAGTGTATCTCGTGATTGATAAAACGGAGCCTTAAATAATAGCAAAATCATAGGTAAAATTGCTAAAAAACGAGGCAGCCAAGTTATCCAAAAAGTTAAACCTTGGCTGTTAGAATCAATAAATTTTGAATCATGACTAATTTGCTTTAATTCAAGTAAAACCCTTGAGCAATAAGCAATAGTTAAACACCATATCAGTAGGGCAAGTAGTGTAATAAACCAATAAAAAATTGATATATCGGGTAAGGCATTTACGGTATCTCTTCCTTGGTCATTAAAATAGATAACTGCCCAGAAAATAAATATAATAATAATTACAAATAGGAGATGCCTCGTAACAACCCAAAAAGTTTTACGTAATTGAGTTAAAATATTGGTATCCAACAGTATTGATAGGAAACGTTGTATTGTCATAATCAAAAATATTTTATTTAAATTTTGATTATTTTATCGAAAAATACAACTATAATAGAACCATTTTTATTAAACGGTTCTATTATAAAAAAGGCACTTTTAATCTACCCAATCGGCAATGAAAAGATTGGTATCTCTCGTCCCACCATTATTGCGGTTTGAACTGAAAATTAGCTTTTTCCCATCATAACTAAACATCGGGAAGGCATTGAAATTACTTTCGGTTGTAATTTTTTGGAGGTTTGTTCCATCAATATTTATCATATACAACTGAAAATCATAGCCACGTTGTGAATGATGATTAGATGCAAAAATGATTTTATCTCCTTTTGGAGTAAAGTAAGGTGCCCAGTTGGCTTTGCCCAACTTTGTGATTTGCTTCAAATCTGAGCCATCTACATTACAAGTGAAAATCTCCATATTGGTAGGGGCTACCAAGTTTTTCTTTAGATTTTCTTTGTATTCGGTTTTTTCTTCTTCGCTCGAAAAGCGTGACGCACGGAAAACCAATTTCTTGCTATCAGGCGAGAAAAACGCACCGCCATCATAGCCCAATTCGTGCGTAATTTGCTTCACATTTTTGCCATCAATATCCATGATGTATAAATCTAAATCGCCATTGCGAGTGCTGGTGAAAACAATCTTTTTTCCATCGGGCGAAACCGTCGCTTCAGCATCATAGCCTGGCGTGTTTGTCAAACGTCTTTTTACTTTTCCTTTTAAATCAGCCACGTAAATATCAAAGCTATCGTAGATTGCCCAAAGATATTTTTTGCCCATATCAGGCACAGGCGGGCAGGCGTGTCCACCGCCTTCGTGCGTACTGCCGTATAATATTTCTTTGCCATTTGGCATAAAGAAACTACAAGTGGTACGGCCAAAACTTGTACTGATGAAATCGGGACGAACCTTTGGGTCTTTTAGGCCTTTTTCTACATCCATATAGAAAATTTGGTCGCACGAAAGTCCCCAAGCTGGGTTGTCCGATTGAAAACTGATGTATTTGCTATCACGACTGAAATAGGCCTCTGCATTATTTCCTCCGAAAGTCAATTGACGGACGTTTTTGAGGTGTTTTTCGTCGGGTGCTTGAGCGAACGCAAGCGATGTGAAAAATATGAATACTAATGCACTAAGTGAAGTATGTTTCATAATAATTATTTGAAATTGTATTTTATTTAGCAAATGTATGACAGAATTAGTTTTTTCTAAAAAATTATTAATAATGCTTTTAAAAACTCTAAAATAAATCAAAAACAGGCAAAATAAGGCTTAAAAAAGTGTATTTTTGTGGCTTATTTCTAACGCCCCTGTCATTATGAATAGACTTCTCCTATTGTTTATCTCATTTTTATTTTTCCTTCAAACTCAGGCTCAGCAAGCACCAACCGTAAAATTTATTACTGAGAAGATAAAACTTGATGGAGTTTTGGACGAACAAGCTTGGCAAAATGCCGAAAAATTACCTTCGTTTTGGCAGTTTTTTCCACAAGATAGTGTGAAGGCAAAGTATCAAACCGAAATCATGTTGGCTTATGATGATAAAAATATTTATATCGGTTCGAAGCTGTATTCACCTGGCAATAATTATGTAACGCCTTCATTCAGACGAGATTTTAGAGCAGGAGGAAACGATAATGTGAGTTTTTTGTTTGATACTTTCAATGATAAAACCAATAGCTTTTTATTTGGTATGAATCCTTATGGAGTTATGCGTGAAGCTTTACTTTATAATGGTGGTACGGCCAATGAGTATTTTAATATGTATTGGGATAATAAATGGAGTGCTATTTCGAAAATGTATGATGGCTATTGGATTTGTGAATTGGCTATTCCACTAACAACTTTGCGTTTTAAAGAAGGTAGCACTCAGTGGAATTTTAAAGCATATAGATTCGATACACAAGCCAACGAACAATCGACTTTAATGCGGATTCCACAGAATCAGATTATTATGAATTTGGGCTACTCAATACCTGTAGTTTTTGAAAAACCACTCAAAAAATCAGGTGCAAACATTTCGTTGATACCTTATTTATCGGCCAGTTCTACACATGATTTCGAACATCCAGAAAATCCTGCGGCAGGTAATAAATTTAGTTTTGGAGGAGATGCAAAAATCGGAATTACATCTGGCCTGAATCTTGATTTGACAGCAAATCCTGACTTCTCGAATGTTGAAGCCGACCGCCAAGTGGTTAATCTTACTCGCTTTGATGTTAATTTCCCTGAACAACGACAGTTTTTCTTAGAAAACTCCGACTTATTTACTGGGTTTGGTAGCTATAATACCAATCCATTTGTGCCGCCATCAGGCACGCTCGGGCCAGCCGCTGGGAATCAGTTGGTTAGTCCGTTTTTTTCTCGACAAATCGGCATTAGCCTTGATACTGTGACAGGTACCAACGTGCAAAGTAAAATTTTGTACGGTGCAAGAATCAGCGGTAAAATTGATGATAATTGGCGTGTAGGATTGCTCAATACTCAAACGGCTGCTGATGCTTTTAAAGGTACTCCAAGCATGAATTACTCGGTAGCTGCCTTACAACGAAAAGTATTTGGTCGCTCAAATATTGCCGCAATTTTTGCCAATAAACAAGTGCTGGGTAAAGAATTGGCAGGAATTAATAGCTATAATCGTGTGGCTGGATTGGAATATAATTTGGCCTCGAAAGATAATCGTTGGAGTGGAAAGGTGTTTTATCATCAAGTATTTAGCCCAACGGTTATTGGAGAAAAATTTGCTCATGGATTTATGCTCAATTATAGCGTTCGGAAATTGATTGCCAAGTGGTCGCATGATTGGGTAGGGAAGGGCTTTGATGCTGAGATTGGATTTGTGCCGAGAAAGAACTTTTTTCACATAAATCCTACGATTGGCTTTAATATTTTCCCCAAATCACGCACCTTTAACCGCATTAGTTATGGGATTGCTTATGACCAGTATAATCAACCTGGTTTGGGCGTGACAGACCGCCAAGCGGGGCCATTTTTATTGTTAGGTTTCCAGAATACGTCAAACATTTTAATGACGTTCAACCAAAATTATACTTATTTATTTAAAGATTTTGATGCTCTCAGAAGTAATAATAGATACCCTGTTTTGAAAAAAGGAACAAGCTATACCTATTATAATTTTTCGGTTAATTACGTTTCTGATTTAAGAAAGAAATTAGCGATTGCTTTTCAGCCTTTGGTGGGGCAATATTTTGATGGAAATATTGTGAGCTTGGTTGGTACTGCTACTTATCGTTTTCAACCTTATGGATTTTTGTCAGTTAATTTTAGCTACAACGATATTAACCTTTCTACGGGTAAAAATAAGGTGTATTTGGTAGGGCCAAAACTTGATTTAACTTTCACAAAAAGTATTTTTTGGACGAGCTATGTGCAGTATAATAGCCAATTCAAAAACGTAAACGTCAATTCACGTTTGCAATGGCGTTTTGCCCCTGTGTCTGATTTCTTCTTGGTTTATACTGATAATTACAACTCAGAAACTTGGATGCCTAAAAACCGTGCGATTTTAGCCAAAGTAACTTATTGGTTGAATCTTTGATTTTTAGTTACTTGTGAATTAGTTACTTGTGTATTGGTTACTGGAAAATTGAAAAAAAATACTCAAATATTATTCATTGCCGTCTGGGCGACCCCGTCGGTTTTAATCGACGGATACTGAAATGAATACAAAATTGGCTTTAGCTTAAACTTTTAATGCAAAGTTTGGGCTAAAGCCAAATATGTTGTACTTCCTATTTATCCGTCAGCTAAAACAGACGGCAATGAATTATAAATTATAGGATAAATAATTTAAGAACTATGACAATGTAATCTTATGCTCAAAAGGAGTAATTCCTGTTAAGAAAACGTGCATTCCTTCGGTGCGGAGGTTTCCGAAATGTGAAGTGTACATTTCGCCTTCGAGTCCACGTAATCTTGAATGTTTGAAAGTTCCTTCTCCAAATTTGATGCTGTCTTTGCCAAATTTATATTCACCAGTGCCGCTTTCGAGTGTATAGTTATCTGGTTCATCATCAAGTTTCTTTAAGCCTATGAGCTGTCCGCCCTCTTTGAAACAAAATTCAATCGTTACTCTTACACCATCAGCTCCTTTTACTGAAAAATTCAGTTCTGCACCGCCATTTTTTTCTTCTACACTAATAGTGGTTTCTATGTTTTTGATATTACTCTGCGGTCTATTCTCAAAATCCATTTTATTCCAGAAACGCCCATCTGTGCTTTTGCTGTGTTTGTAATCGCCATCTGCTCTTTTGAGTTTTGCTGGAAGTGGTTGATAATAAGGTGCTTCGATTTTCTGACTAAGTATATATTTATTGCCTTCTTTCTTCAAACCATCGCTTCTGAAATAACCCGTACTAAAGAAATCGGTCGAAAAACGCATATATTTTAAGATTGCTTCTCCTTTGCGGAAAGTGAAGAAATTGGCACTCGTCGAGCGTCCTGAGCCTATAATTGTTGGTTTATCAGTGCCGCCAAAAATAGTCATTGTAGTATCGTTTCTGCGAATTCTGACCAAGTTGGTTGTCTTGAAAAACTGCTCAAAATTTGTGTTCAAAATCGCAGGTTTGGGCAATGGCTTGCGTAAATCGGGGTCTTCCGTAAAAAATGCCAACAAGTCAGGCATTGTTTTCTCATCAAAGCCTTTGGTTTGCTCAATTTGCTTGCTGATGGCCGCAAACTCAGCATTATTATCGTGCAAAGCCATGTGGCGATAATCCAAATAAAACGGCAGCACATTCATGCCAATGAATTGGTCTTGTCGTCTCGAATCGTTTGTCACAATTTCGCCGTTTGGCTCCATGTAAAAATAAGTCATGCGGAGATTTTTACGCACATAATCGTAGAGTTTTGGGCGTTTTAGCAAGCGTGCGACCGTAATTAGGCAATTATCGGTCACTTCCCCGTAAATCATGCTTCGTTCGAGATAATGTCCATCTGCATCAATAAAAATATTTTCCGAAAGCCATTCATCAATTCGATTGACGTATTTTTTGTCGGGATATAAGTCATTGATACGGGCCAATGCGGCCGAAATCACCCAGCGGTGGTTAGGCGTATGCACACCGCCCGTACGCATGGCTTCGCCAGCTTTCAAGATAAAATCTTTTAGAAGTGTTTTTACTTCCGAGAGCGAAGGCATGGTGAGTTTACGTAAAATAACATCAGCTGCACAGATTGGCTCTAATATAAAAGCAGTGTCGGGCGGAGAAGCCAAATTTCCGAGGTCGAGCGTTCCATCTGTTTTTTGATATTTTATCAGAAAACGTAAGATTTTGGTCATGTAAGGCACGAGAGCATCTTTCTGATAAAAACGAGAAGTTGGCTCGGATAATGCCGCCGAAAGATTAGCAAAGTCAAAACCCAATCGACGACGAATTTCGGTTATTTCTGGCTCTAAAACCTTTATTAATTTATCAACTTCTTGATTATTGGCTTGCACAACTTTTACAAAAAAAACATCATTATCATCAGCCCAAGCCAAATAGGGCGAAAAAGTAAGTAAAGTGCCTACTCCGAGGCATTGCTTGAGGAAAGCTTGTCGAGTAATATTTGACATACTTAGGGTTAAATTTTAGCTTGTAAAAGTATATGGAAGAGTGTGGGCTTTCAAATGATTTATTGCTCAAAATTGATACTTTATTCAAACCCAAGCCTAAAATTGACTAAATTGTGGCCTTGAAAATTAATTACAGGAGTTTAAATTGCCACGATGGAACAGAAAATTTATAAAAATCCATATATCTCTTTATTGAAAACTGCTTGGAAATATGCCAAGCATGAGCGAAAAAGATATTTACTTATTTACGCCCTCTTTGCTTTGGCCAATGTGGTGTTTTCTCTCAACCCGATTCTATTTGGTTGGTTTATTGATAAAATTCAGCATGATTTTCAGCATACAATCAAATATACGGTTTGGTATGCTTTGGGTTATTTGGGACTAAAACTTTTGGAGTGGGTTTTTCATGGCCCAGCTCGAATCATGGAGCGTCAATTGGCGTTTAATTTGAGCAGGAATTTCTTGCAAGAAATGTATCATCAGGCACTTCATTTACCTGTAAAATGGCACCAAGACCATCACAGTGGCTCAACCATCAACCGTATCAGAAAGGCTTATGAGGCACTTAAAAACTTCTTTCAAAATGGATTTATGTTTTTGCATGCTCTCTCAAAGTTTATTTTTTCTTTCGGTGCTATGCTTTATTTTTCGCCACTTTTTGGAGGAATCGGAGTTTTGATAGGCGTATTTACGATTTGGGTAATTTTTCAATTCGATAAACCTTTCATCAAAACGCTCGACGAAGTAAATGAAAAAGAGCATACAATATCCTCAACGCTTTTCGATAGCCTTTCAAATATCATTACGGTCATTACGCTGCGTTTGGAGAAAAGCATGGAGTCGGGTTTGATGACAAAAGTGAAAGATTTGTTTCCACCTTTTCGTAAAAATGTTGTGATAAATGAATGGAAATGGTTTACGGCCGAAATGCTCGTTGGCTTCACGTATGTGGTAATTACGCTGGGTTATGTGTATCAAAATTATGAGTCAAATAAGGTTTTTTATGTGGGAGGTTTGGTTACGCTTTTGGGCTTTGTGAATCAGTTTACGAGTGTTTTTCATGATGTGGCTTGGCAATATACCGAAATTGTGCAGTACAATACTGATGTGCAAACGGCTCGCTCGATTGGTGACGATTATGCTAATAATCATCGAGCAGAAACAACGATTGCTTTGCCTCAAAAGTGGCAAACAATTGCGATTGATAATCTAAGCTTTTCTCACCGTGATACGTATGATGAAGGCCACGCTCCGCAAAGTTTACATGATATTTCGATAAGTATTCAAAGAGGTAAGAAAATTGCTTTTATTGGCGAAAGTGGTAGTGGGAAAAGTACGTTATTAGCCTTACTAAGAGGACTTTATGAGCCAGAAGCAGGCCTGAATTTTGAAGTGGATGGAAAACCATTTCAGATGGCAACACTCAATGAAACTGTAACGCTTTTTCCGCAAGAACCAGAGATTTTTGAGAATACAATTCGCTATAATATTACACTCGGATTGCCTTTTGAGGAGGCCGATGTTTGGAAGGTTTGTGAAGAAGCTTATTTTACTGATACGGCTAAAAATTTGCCAAATGGACTGGAATCAAGCATTCAGGAAAAAGGCGTAAATCTTTCGGGTGGACAAAAGCAACGTTTGGCTTTGGCTCGTGGAATTTTGGCCGCTCAAACCAGCGAAGTGGTGCTGATGGACGAGCCAACGAGCAGTGTTGACCCAAAAACTGAAGCATTGATTTATGAGCGTTTGTTTGAAGCTTTCTCCGATAAAGCAGTCATTTCTTCGCTTCATCGTTTGCATTTACTTCGCTATTTTGATTATGTGTATGTATTAAGTCAGGGAAAAATTGTTGCAGAAGGTACATTTGAGGCTTTGAAAACTACAAATGCAACATTCCAAGAACTTTGGAAACATCAGGATGTGGAGGGGTGAATAAATTCATCGTTCTTTTTATCCGAATATCATTCAAAACGTTCCTTTGGCTTAAATCCACTCTGAGAAACCAGTTTTTTGTATCAGTTTTACGGCCTAATTAAACCGAAAACATGATACCAGATTAACTCAATGCCGAATTACTAACAATCAGTCAAAAGTTCGAAAATAGAAAACAAATTGCTCAAAAGCTGCAAGAAGCCAAGCGAGTGCAACGAATCGAACAACAAAAATTGGAAGCTACAAAACGTAGAATGAACGAAGAGTTTCAGGATGTTAAAGACCTTGAAACAATTACGCTAAAATCTATTTGGTACGATTTATTGAATAAGAAATTTACCGAATTGGAGCGTGAACAAGCCGAGTATTATCAAGCAAAAATTCAATATGAAAGTCAGCAAAATAAAGTTGATCATCTTGCTCTTGAAATAAAATCTTACGAAGCCCAACTATTTGATTTTGAAACGCTTAAAGTTCAATACGAGGGTCTTATTCAAGAAAAAGTAAAGTTATTGAAGGAAAATAACCATCCGAAATTGTTGGATATTTTTAGCAAACAAGATGAATTAGTAAAAATAGATGCTTACATAAAAGAGATTCAAGAGGTAATTTCGGCTGCTGAAAAGGTGTTAGGTGTGATGCCGAAAGTAATCAAGGATTTACAAGATGCTAAAGCTTATGCAAACTGGGATACGTTTGGAGGAGGTAGCTTTTCTACCTTTCTAAAACGTGAAAAGATGCAAAAAGCTAAAATGGGAATTGTTGAAATCAATTATGTTTTAGATAAACTAAAGAGAGAGTTAAATGATATAAAACCAGACTTAGTTCCTTCACCTATAAAGTTTGACACTTCATCAGAATTTATTGATTATTTTTTTGATAGTTTTTTTGTAGATATACTTATCAAAGATAAGATTGTCGATGCCTACAATTCTACTTTATCGCTTCGTGATTCAATAATTTTGTTGAAAGAAAAACTAATTGCTGAAAAAAGTATTCAACAAAACCTCTATCAGGAAAAGGAAAATAATTTTAGAGAGCTTGTTGAGTCGGTATGATATATTTTAGAAAAATCTGAGCGAAATTGATTGTGTTTCGCACAGATTTTAATTTCAAAACTTCGCAACAAAACCCATATTCCACCAAAATTAAGTAAAACAATTTATTTAGTATTGACATCCATAATCAAGAACTGTTTTAAAAACTGAGCCAGTTTCTACCTCAAAACCATTGTTAAGTATAAATGCTTTACTGGCTTTATATTCACGATTTACATTTCCAGTTATTTTCTGTGTAGAATTTAGATAGTCAAGTGAGCCTTCATTTTGAATCGAGACACCAGAAATATTTCTTTCAGATAAACAATTTGGTTGGAAATACCAAAGTTCACTACCATAAGTAGGGTGAAAAGCCGTAAAATATAATCGGTTATTAAATGCAATAAAGTCGGTAGGTCTTGAGCTTGCTGTTCCAGGGTTAATATCCATGAGCATTTTTGTGCCAGCTGATGTACCATCTGTAAACCAAACTTCTTCTCCTTCTTTGTTAGTTGTTCCTAAGAAAAAGATACGGTTTTGAAAATTTGCAGGCCTCTTTTCTCCACCATTATATGGGTTATAATAACCTGATAGAGTTGTTCTTACATCATAGTTTATTATTTTTGTTCCGTTGGCTGTTCCATCTGATGCCCAAAGACATAAACGTTTTCCTTCATCATCTAAATTTCTTGATTCAAAAATTATTTTGTCGTTTACTTGCCCTAGTATGTTGACTTCATTTGTGCTGTAATTATTCAGTTTAACAACCTTGATTGAGTCATTAGAAACATAACATAGTTGTTCGCCTACAAACGCCAAGCTGCAAACGAAATAGAATTTGTTTTTAAATATTGTGAAATTTTTTAGCAATCCCATGTAGGAGCCTTCATTTGGAGTGTAGTATTTCAAATTTTTCCAAGTGATGAAACCATTATTGTCAATAGTCCCCTTATCTAAATAATAAAAATATCCTCCGTAAGTTGATACGTACATTTCATTATCTAAAAATTGAATATCATAGATATTCGAACGTATTAATTGTACTTGATTATTTCTTATTCTGTAAAGATATCGAGTTAAGTTTGAGCTATTATAAATGACACCAATGAAATAAATGTCATTTTTATAATAACAATGTTTCTCAATCCATAGGTTATTTGGCGTCGAAAACATGGTTTCGGAAACGCCATTTGCCGTTGGAATCATTCTCCAAAATTTGTAATTATAATTATTGTCTGCAACACTTATATAAAAAGTATCATTTTTGGCAATTGCATAATTCATTACTCCACGCTGACTGGAATATACAAAATCATTATTGTTGCCTGTTTTAGTAAAAGCCAATTTTGGAACAACATCATTTGCAGGAATATAACAATGAAACATCATGTAATTAGTTGATGTTACTGCACTACGGATGTTTATATTAGCTAATACTGTAGTACTTTGGATATTATCAAATTTCCATAAATTTGTGCTTCCACCATATATGCTACCCACCGAACGGCTCATATACAAATTATCTTTCCAAGCGAATAAATTACTCGTAGAAGGAACAACCCCGTTTCCATCATAGGAATCCTGAAATAAAGTGGGTAATTGTGCTTGAATTGGAAGAAAATTGAACAGAAAAAGAGTAGTTAAAATTAAAATAGACTTTTGCATAGGGAGTATTGTATGAAAATTAATAGACTTTTTAGAATAATAAACTTCTATGAATATTATTGCAAGTTTTATTTTTTGTTTGCAACAAAAAGTTTCCAATTTACTTATTACACTGCAATTTTAATAAGTATAACGTGAGCTCGGGATTACTTTTGAATAAAAACGGTTGGCTTTTCATCGTAAATATACAATTAATGCCCCAAAAGTATGAGCAATCGCATTTATAGGATTATGATGGCGAGTATGTTCAATATCAAAAACCGTCATTAAAATATCATTTACTGATTCAATCAAAGCTCGTTTTTTTAGATTGATTTTATCATTAAGATTCATTATTTGATTTTTCATATTAGCTCGAACTTTATGGACTAATTCTAACCCTTGTTCATAGAAAAAGCTAAATAGTTTTGAAATATACCCTTTATCACCAAAACATTTTACTTTGAGTCCTTTAAGCATTTGTTTTAACAGGTTTTCATTATTATCAGATACACTGGCATGTGTTAAGCCAAAATTTATAATTTGACCTAAGTTGTTGATAATCAGATGTGTTTTTAAACCATAGAACCACCCAATTGAAGATTTTCCATGTTTTGCAAAGACTTTAAAAACTTTATTTGAAGGGTTCGCCGTAGCGATGAATTCTTCGATTATCACAAACGGGAAGCTTTTTGCTATCTATGAAGCGGTCCGCCGCCGCGGTTCGTTATTTAGCTCTATCATAGGGCTTTAATTTGAGTTTTGGGTGTCAGATACCACAAATATCTCATTTTTTAGCCCTTTTGACATTATTTACAATCCCGAACTCACGTTATTTTATTAAAATCAATAGGTGTTTCAGTGCTCAATTCATCAAAAATGAGCTTTTGTAATGAGTTGAGCATTGTTACTTTGTAGCTTTTTAAATTATCAATAATTTCAGTATTACCTGAGTAAAGATTTTCGATTTGTTCTGTTGTAGGAAAATCTTTCTTAGTAATAAATACTTCAAATGCTTCAACTTCAAAAATGTGTAAGCATTTCCCAAAGGGGTTTAAGGGCTGAACGATTATAGAAGAATCATCTAAAAAATAAGCTGTTGAAAGATTAAAGCTTATGAATTGCTCTTTTTTTACTTTTATACTTGATTTTATGTCTTCAGCAGTTTCTATGTCTATAATATTATAACTCATACACGAGGCCTTTTTGATAATTGAGAATCAAGGTTTACTTTGAGTCTTTTACTTTTTCTACTTTAACATATTTTTTGGTATCCTCACTTTTCTTTACCCAGTATCCTTCAAAAGCTTCAAAGATATTTTGTCTTAAATCTTTGGGATTTGCAGGGTCTCCGTTTGGGGTTATTGTCTGATTATAGAATACCAGATTATTATTGAATACATCAATTATCAAAATCTCATTTATACAAGAATAAACCATTTGAGGTAACTTATAAAACCCAAAGCCTGTTGTGGCAACGAGCGATATCCCCAACGCATTAGTCAGTAAAAAATCTCTCCGGGCATCTTTGGCATTTTCGTAGGTTCTTGTACTTCCTAAGGTCAGAATAAATGATACATATTGCTTATTTTTAGTTTTCAGAATATTAATTGTATTTTCTGACAAAGTCATGGCTGAAAACGTCGATTGCATTTCCTTTTTGAGTATTTTTCTCCCCGTAGCATTATCCATATTTTTAACTTTTAGACGGTAATTAGCAAGCGTGTCAATTTTCTTTGCAATATCCCGATAAACAATGTTGGCTTCGTACGGAGTTAATTCGATTAATTCTGATTTTATGTCAGCTGTGTGGGTAAGTTCAGTATAAATTATATCAGAATTAGTTGCCACCATTTGATTCATGGCATTTGTATTTGGAAGTTCATCAGAATTGGCTATTACATTAATATTTGAAACAGAGTTTAGGTATCCTGTTTCCTTAATGGCATTAACTTTTACGTTTGAAATAAGGGTTGTGTTAGTGCTGCAAGCTGTTAAAATACAGAGAGAAATGAGGAAAAAAAGTAGATTTTTAGTCATGTGAATTTCCAAAAATATGTTGTTAAAAAAGGTGATAGTATAATAAATTTAGAGAATGCCCGTGTTTGACAAGAGCATTCTCTAAATTTAAGATTAAAACTTCGGAACAAAACCCATATTCCACCAAATAAATGCGTAAATATCAGCCGTTGATTCGAGGTTTTTCTTCGTATTACTTGCTCCGTGACCAGAATTTGTATCAATTTTAATCAATAACGGATTTTTGCTGCTTCCTGCACCGAGTTCTTGCAAAGTAGCTGCATACTTAAATGAGTGTGCTGGCACAACTCTATCATCATGGTCGGCCGTGGTGATGAGCGTCGCAGGGTAATTTACGCCCGATTTAATATTATGAATTGGCGAGTAACCATACAAAGTTTTAAATTCTTCGGCATTATCCGACGAGCCATAATCGGCAATCCAGTTCCAGCCAATCGTAAATTTCTGAAAACGCAACATGTCCATTACACCCACTTGTGGAATGGCTACTTTTGCCAAATCTGGACGTTGGTTCATCACCGCACCCACCAAAAGACCACCATTTGAACCACCACGAATGGCCAAATGTGCGTTATCGCAATATTTTTGAGCAATCAGATATTCGCCTGCTGCAATAAAATCATCAAAAACATTCTGTTTTTTGAGTTTCATGCCTTGTTCGTGCCATTTTTCGCCATATTCACCACCGCCACGAAGGTTAGCCGAAGCATATACGCCACCTTGCTCCAAAAATGGAATCAAAGTTGGACTAAAACCTGGGTTTAGGTTTACATTAAAACCACCGTATCCATAAAGCAAGGTTGGATTTTGTCCGTTTAGTTTTAAGCCTTTTTTATAGACAATAAACATCGGAATTTTCGTGCCATCTTTACTCATATAAAAAACTTGTTTTGTCTCGAAATCAGTTGCTTTGAAATCTACTTCTGGTGAGCGGAAAACGGTGCTTTTCTTGCTGGCAATATCATATCTGAAAATAGTAGGAGGGTAGTTGAAGGTACTAAATGTATAAAACACAAATTTATCATCAGCTTCGCCACCAAAGCCACCTGCCGAACCCAAAGAAGGAAGTTGTACCTCATTTTCACGCTTTCCGTTGAAATCATAGACATAAACACGAGTTGTAACGTCTTTCAGATACAAAGCAAATAACTTTCCACCCGCCGAACTTACACCTTGTAATGGCTCTGATTTTTCGGGTAAAATCGTTGACCATTTACCCGTAGCAATATCAAATTTTTCTACTTTATCATTTGGAGCATTGTGGTTAGTCTGAACCAAAAATGCTTGTCCGATATTATCAACAATGCTATAACTCGAATTAGTAATTTCAGCAATAATTGGCTTAAATTCTTTCTCTCCAGCCGCTCTATAATACAAAGCGTTGCCATCTTTACCTTTACCACGGTCTGAGATGCTCAAGAATGCAAATTTTTGGTCTTCGCTCGTATAAACGCCATTGAAGCGTTGAGGATTAGTTTTATCTTCAAAAACCAATTCATCATCGGCCTGACTTGTGCCTACTTTATGGAAAAATACTTGATGATTTTCGTTTTTGGCGGCCAAAGCACTACCTTCTGGTTTCGGATAACGGCTATAATAAAAACCATTTCCTTGCCAAGAAATACCCGAAACCTTCACCCATTCAAGTTTTTCGCTGAGGTTTTGCTTCGTGGCCATGTCCATAATTACAATATCTTGCCAGTCAGAACCACCTTTCGATAATGCCATTGCACCATATTTTCCATCTTTCGATAATACAAACTGTACTAAACGCGTAGTACCATCAGCTGAAAGTTTATTTGGGTCAATGACCAATTCGGGTGTGCCATCAAGTCCTTTCTGACGATATAGCACCGACTGGTTTTGCAGGCCATCGTTTTTATAAAAATAAAACCACTCACCTTTGCGTGAAGGAGAAGAATATTTTGGATAATTATAGATTTTCTCCAAACGTTTCATGATTTCTGCACGATACGGAATCTGCTCGAAGTATTTATTCGTTACCTCATTTTGCTGTTTTACCCACTCGGCAGTTTCGGCCGAACGGTCGTCTTCAAGCCATCGGTATGGGTCGGCAACTGTTGTGCCATGATAAGTGTCGGTGTGGTCGATTTTTTTTGTTACTGGATAATTGTACTGAGCCATTGCTAAACTGGGGAACAAGAGAGAAATAAGAATTTTTTTCATAGTTTTTTAAGTTGGTCCGACGGCACGTCTGACCGTATTTGTTATTGATGAATAAATTGTAGGACAAGTTTCTAATTTGTCAAAGATAGCGTAATTGCATTTTAATGAACAAACAACTATCAATCAAAGAAGTTTTACTAATTTGGTCGAATCAACAAAACTTACAAACAAATGTACGGAATAAAATCTTTTGAAATAAAGAAAATTGGGGCGAAAAGCGTAGAAAAAATACCCGATTTAGTGGCTTGGGAAGAACCACTGGAAATTCGTTTGGGGTTTGGAGAAATGGAAAATAGGCAGCAAAAAAGCATTTCAGTTACGATGCGAACGCCCACTGGCCACGATTTTGAACTGGCATTAGGTTTTTTGTTTACAGAGGGAATCATTGCTAAGTTGGATGATATATTGAGTATTCGATACTGCGTAGATGCGGGCCGACAAGCACAAGAGAACATCGTAAGGGTTGAATTAAAGCCAAGTATTGAAGTAGATTTAAGTAAAGTTGAACGGAATTTTTACGCAACTTCGAGTTGTGGAGTCTGTGGCAAAGCATCGATTGAGAGTATCCAGCAGCATTGTAAGATATTGTCGAGTGATGATTTTAAAGTACCAGCCAGCTACATTCAGTCGTTACTCAACATTCTAAAAGAAAAACAAGTATTTTTCAAGCACACAGGCGGGCTTCATGCGGCATTAATCATAAACCCTCAGCCGACCCATCAGACTGCCCTAAAGGGAAGTAAAGAAAAGATTGCTGATTATGCAAGCTCCCCTTTAGGGGCGGGGGGGCGTTGCCGTGAAGACATCGGTCGTCATAATGCACTTGATAAAGTCATTGGTGCAGCGTTTCAAGCCAATCTTTTACCCTTAAAGAATAATATTTTGGTTATGAGCAGCAGGGCAAGCTTTGAAATCATACAAAAGGCGGCCGCTGCACAAATTCCGATTGTTGCCTGTGTAGGAGCCCCATCAAGTTTAGCCATCGAAACGGCTCAGGATTTTGGTGTTACTTTGATTGGATTTTTGAGAAATGATGGATTTAATGTTTATGCTCATGAAGAGCGAATAATCAGTAGTTGTGAGTAGAATATTTGTTTCTTAAAGCTACCTTTATCAACTATTCCGTAATCGTCGTCAATGTCATTCCGTAGGAATCTGAAATCATTGAATCTGATTTATAAAAAGAATTAGAAAGAGTTTCATACATAAAGCTGTAGAATGAAATGAATACTTATTACGTATATATCACAACAAATCCAAGAAAAAATGTATTATATACAGGCGTTACAAACAATTTAAGGCAAAGGATGAATCAACATTATGAGAACAAAGGAAAGTCTGAAACTTTTGCTGGAAAATACTATTGCTACAATTTGATTTATTTTGAAGAGTTTACAGATATTAAACAAGCAATAGAAAGAGAAAAAGAAATTAAAATCTTAAGAAGAGAGTAGAAAGAAAATTTAATCAGACAAATAAATCCTAATTGGGAATTTATTAAAGTAGATTAAACTTATGCTCAATAACAGATGCTTTCAGTATAACAAATTCTATGTAATTGTAGATTTTGAATTTCTAATATACAAAATATTATGTCGAAAATAAACCCTCAACCACCGACCCATTTCACGGGAATCGAAACTACTGAACCCGCCAAAGAAGCAGCGGGTTTTACCGCCGTGTTTTCTTCGATGAAACACGTGTTTGGTGCAATGCCTGTCCGACGAGGTTTAAAATCTTTACTAAACCTCAACCAAAAAGGAGGAGTCGATTGTCCGAGTTGTGCATGGCCAGACCCCGATGGTGAACGCTCAAAAATTGCCGAATACTGCGAAAATGGAGCAAAAGCCATTGCCGAAGAAGCCACAACCAGAAAAGTAACGCCTGTTTTTTTTCAAAAATATTCGGTTGCTGGACTTTCACAAAAATCAGATTATTGGTTAGGGCAGCAAGGAAGATTAACGCATCCTTTGATTGTAAAAGAAGGAGGACAGCATTATGAAAAAATATCATGGGATGAAGCCTTTCAACTCATTGGTAATCAGTTAAATAAATTAGATTCACCTGATGAGGCAATCTTTTATACTTCAGGACGAACCAGCAATGAGGCTGCTTTTTTATATCAGCTTTTTATCCGAATGTACGGCACAAACAATATGCCCGATTGCTCGAATATGTGCCATGAGTCAAGCGGTTCGGCTTTGGGAGAAACTTTGGGTTTGGGTAAAGGTTCGGTAAAACTGGATGATTTTGAGAAAGCCGAAGTAATTATGATTCTCGGACAAAACCCCGGAACGAATCATCCACGGATGCTCTCAGCACTCAAAAAAGCTAAACGTGCCGGAGCAAAAATCATTTCGGTTAATCCTTTGGTCGAAGCTGGATTATTGAAGTTCAAGCACCCACAAGAAATGCGTGATGTGGTTTTTGGTGGCGAAAAATTGACCGATATCTATTTACAAATCAAAATCAACGGAGATTTGGCTTTGTTGAAGGCAATCAATAAACTTTTACTCGAAGCTGAACGTAAAACAGGAGGTGTTTTTGACAGAAATTTCTTGAGTAATCAGACTGAAAACTACGAAAAATATATAAAAAGTCTTGAAAATGAATCTTTGGAACAGCTCTCTGACGAGTGTGGAATAGCTTTGGAAGAAATTAAAGCGGCGGCTGATTTATTGATTCAATATAAAAAAATCATTGTCTGTTGGGCAATGGGACTTACCCAACATAAGAACTCAGTACCAACCATTCGAGAGGTTGTTAATCTACTTTTATTGAAGGGGAGTATCGGTATTGAAGGCGGAGGAACTTGCCCAGTTCGTGGACATTCAAATGTGCAAGGCGACCGCACAATGGGTATTTTTGAAAGACCCAAACCAGAGTTTTTAGATAATCTCCAAAAAGTATTTGGGTTCGAACCTCCACGCAAGCATGGATATGATACCGTAGAGGCCATCAAAGCGATGGCTGAAGGAAAAGCAAAAGTTTTCATCGGAATGGGTGGTAATTTTTTATCCGCTACACCCGATACTGAGTTTACGGCCAAAGCCCTGCAAAACTGCGATTTAACAGTTCATATTTCTACCAAACTTAATCGAAGCCATTTAATTCACGGAAAAACGGCTTTGATTTTACCAACTTTGGGTCGTACAGACCTTGATATTCAAGCAGGTGGTGTACAATTCGTTTCGGTTGAAGACTCAATGGGCGTGGTGCATAGTAGTAAGGGACTTCTTAAACCAATTTCCGAACACTTATTGTCTGAGCCAGCTATTGTAGCAGGAATGGCAAAAGCTACTTTGAAAAATAATATTGTAGATTGGGATTCACTCGTTGCCAATTATAATAATATCAGAACTTTAATTGAGCAATCCATCGCAGGTTTTGATAATTATAATGTTCGGGTTCGTCATGATGGCGGTTTTTATTTACCAAACCCACCTCGTGAAAGAAAATTTAGTACCGATACACAAAAAGCTAAGTTTACTATTAATCCATTAGAAAGTATAAAATTGGCAGAGGGCGAGTATTTGATGATGACTATCAGGAGCCATGACCAGTTTAATACGACTATTTATGGTTTAGACGACCGTTACCGAGGTATTTATAATGAAAGAAGAATCATTATGATGAACGAAACTGATATGCAAGAAGCTAATTTTGAGAAATATCAATTGGTGAATTTGTATAACAATCACGGAGGAGTTGAGCGAGTTGCTGAAAAGTTTATCATTGTGCCCTATAATATTCCAAGAAAATGCGTAGCCACGTACTTCCCCGAAGCCAATGTTTTAGTGCCGATTGATAGCTACGCCGATATTAGTAAAACCCCAACCTCAAAATCAGTAGTGATTACCATAAAAGCATTTCTATAAAAAATGAGAGAAAAATGATTTATACATTTATTCTATGCAGAAAAAGAAGCCCTCCCCATCGGGGAGGGTTGGGAGGGGCTATTCCACCGTTACCGATTTCGCTAAGTTACGAGGTTGGTCAACGTTTCTACCACGAAGTACAGCAATATAATAGGATATTAACTGTAATGGTATAGAAGTCAATAGCGGAGAAAGCAACTCGTTGGTGCGAGGTACTTCAATCGTAAAGTCAACCATACTTGGTATTTGAGTATCTCCTTCGGTTACAATCGCAATTACCCTACCTTTACGGGCTTTTACTTCTTGAATATTCGATACAATTTTTTCGTAAGAACTATCCTTAATCGCAATAAACACCACAGGCATATCTTCATCAATTAAGGCAATTGGCCCGTGTTTCATTTCAGCAGCAGGATAGCCCTCAGCGTGTATGTAAGAAATCTCTTTCAATTTCAATGCTCCTTCTAAGGCAACTGGGAAGTTTAATCCACGGCCCAAAAAGATAAAATTTGAAGCGAAAGTGAATAGTTTTGAAATATCTTTTACTTTGTCAACATTCTTTAAAATCTTTTCTACTTTGGCCGGAATCGCGTCTAATCCAAAGATTAATTCTCTATACAATTCATTGCTGATTGTGCCTTTTTTCTGAGCCACAGCAATGGCTATTAAAGAGAGAACGGTAACTTGAGCGGTAAAGGCTTTTGTACTTGCCACACCGATTTCAGGGCCAGCGTGTGTATAAACACCCGCGTGAGTAATGCGTGCAATAGAAGAACCTACCACATTACAAACACCTAAAATAATTGCACCTTTCGACTTGGCCAATTCCAAAGCGGCCATAGTATCGGCCGTTTCACCAGATTGTGAAATTGCAATTACAATATCGCCCTCTTTAATGATAGGGTTTCTATAACGGAACTCTGATGCGTATTCAACTTCTACGTTGATTCGAGCCAATTCTTCCAATAAATATTCTCCGACCAAACCTGCGTGCCACGAAGTACCACAGGCAACAATTACAATACGTTTGGTTTTAGCGATTTTGTCGAGATAACTACCCAATCCTCCTAAAAGTAGTGTGGCATCTTCCGGATTAATACGCCCACGCATCGAATCGGCAATCGAACGGGGTTGTTCGAAAATTTCTTTTAACATGAAATGTTCGTAGCCACCTTTTTCAATCGCTTCAAGTTCGAGTTCAACAGTCTGAATATAAGGGTCAATTTCTTCGTTCGATAAATTCTTGACTGTTAGTTCATTCTCTTTTACAATAGCAATTTCGTAATCGTCCAGATAAATTACTTCTTTGGTATATTCAATAATTGGAGTTGCATCCGATGCAAAGAAATATTCATCGTCACCCACACCAATGACCAACGGACTACCTTTTCTTGCCGCAATTAATTGGGTTGGATTTTCTGAATCCATAATTACAATGGCATAGGCCCCAACCACTTCATGCAGAGCAATTCTGACTGCTTCTTCAAGCGAACAATCCTTGTTTTTCTGAATATCTTCTACAAAGTTTACTAACACTTCGGTATCAGTTTGGCTTTGAAATGTATATCCTTTATTCAAAAGACTTTGTTTGATAGAAGCATAGTTTTCAATGATTCCATTATGGATAATAGCAAAACGCCCACTATTTGAATAATGTGGGTGAGCATTCACATCGTTTGGTTCGCCGTGCGTAGCCCAACGAGTGTGTCCGATTCCGACTGTTGCTAAAAGGTCTTTGTCTTTTAGTTCAGCTTCAAGAGCAGAAACTTTGCCCTTCTTTTTATATACTTTCAATCCATTACCATTTAATAGTGCAATACCCGCACTATCATATCCACGATATTCTAATCGCTTGAGGCCTTTGATAATTAGAGGGGCTGCTTCACGATGCCCTACATACGCTACAATTCCACACATAGTTGTTTTTTTTATCTGAATATTAGTACCCGACAATCACCATAAAAATGTCTATTTTATTTAAACTTTTTTGGTGAAAGCGAAGAATAAAAAGTTTATCTGAAAAGCTATATAATATCTATGATTTGTACTATAAAAATCAGCATATAGATTCTTTATTCAAATGTATATAAAAAATAGAATATTAAAATAATGCCACATTCACATTCTTTTCATTGATTTTTTTTTGAAAAAAAAATTAGGCGAAATACCTCTATTTTTTATAAAAATTTAGTTTTTGCTATTTAATGCTAATTTATTTTTTTATTAAAATATCTATAATTGATAAAAAAGTATAGATTTATATTGTTTTATGTAGAAATAATATAACTAAAAATATATTTATTAGCGAAATATAAATATTTAGCGAATATTCGCTTGTTTGTTTAGTTGAAATTATATAGCTTTGGCTCATCAAACACTTCATCAATAACAAACCATTTACTGAGATGCAAGCCAATACTGACACCGAATTAGATTATGTTTTATTAGGAGAATTAAAACCAACCTACGAAGAAATTCTGAGTCCCGAAGCTATTGATTTTATTGTTGGCTTACACCAACGATTCAATTGGCGACGAGAAGACTTACTGAAGGAACGCCAAGAACGCCAGCACCGAATTGATGCGGGCGAAATGCCAAATTTCTTGAATGCTACCAAACACATTCGTGAAGCAGAATGGTGTGTGAATCCAATCCCTGCTGATTTGCAGAATAGGAGAGTAGAAATAACTGGGCCAGTTGACCGACGAATGATTATTAATGCTCTGAATTCGGGAGCGAAAGTTTTTATGGCCGATTTCGAAGATGCAAACTCACCAACTTGGGATAATTGCATTGAGGGACAATTGAATTTAAGAGATGCTATTCGTCGTGAAATTGATTTTATGGCTGATAACGGTAAAATTTATGCCCTAAAAGAGAAAGTTGCAGTTTTGAAAGTACGACCACGTGGTTGGCATCTTACCGAAAAACATTTAAAAGTAAATGGCGAACCAATCTCAGCATCTATTTTTGATTTCGGTCTGTATTTCTTTCATAATGCTAAAGAATTGATAAATAGGGGAAGCGGGCCTTATTTCTATCTTCCTAAACTCGAAAACCATCTGGAGGCTCGTCTGTGGGATGATATTTTTGTGGCAGCTCAAGAAATGCTCAAAATTCCAGTTGGTACAATCAAAGCAACGGTTTTGATTGAAACAATTTTGGCTGCTTTCGAGATGGATGAAATTATCTATGAGCTTCGCCGACATTTGGCTGGCTTAAATGCAGGACGTTGGGATTATATTTTCAGCGTCATCAAAAAATTCAGAACCCATTCGGATTTTATTTTGCCTGACCGTGCCGACGTAACCATGCGAGTGCCTTTCATGCGTGCTTACACACAACTTTTGGTCAAAACTTGTCATCGCCGTGCTGCTCATGCTATCGGTGGAATGGCCGCTTTTATCCCGAATCGTAGAGATAAAAAAATAAATACAATGGCGTTTGAACGAGTAACTGCCGATAAAGAACTCGAAGTAAACAATGGATTTGACGGTACTTGGGTTGCTCATCCTGACTTAGTTCCAGTGGCAATGGCGGCATTTGAAAAATATTTAGGCGAAAAACCGCATCAAAAAGATGTATTGCGAGAAGATGTGAATGTAGTCGCTCACGATTTGCTCGATGTACGCATTGACAATGCAAGCATTACCGAAAATGGCTTACGTACAAATATCAACGTTGGCATTCTTTATATAGAGTCTTGGTTGCGTGGTATCGGTGCGGCAGCTATTCATAATCTAATGGAAGATGCAGCAACAGCCGAAATCTCAAGAGCTCAAATTTGGCAATGGCTCAAACACAGAGTCAAGACACAAGAAGGAGAAGTAATAGAGCCAAACTATTATCACCAACTTTTGGTGGAGGAGGTTGAGAAAATTAAAAAACTGGCCGAATCAGGGCAAATTCCTAAAGGATTCTACAAGCAAGCCGCCGAATTATTCAATACCCTTGTCATGAAACGACAGTTTAGTGAATTCTTGACTTTGGGTGCTTATAAAGAGTTACAGTAAACGAAAGAAATCAAAATAATTACAATTCTCTCTGAAATCGTCTATCGAAATACAAATTTTCATCAACAAATAAACTTTAAAAAAAATGACTGCGAAACAACAAAGAATCAATGCTTTAATTACAGACTGGGCTACAAATCCTCGTTGGAAAGGAATCGAACGACCATATACGGCCGAAGAAGTAGTAAAATTATCAGGTTCGTTTCCAATCGAGCATACCATTGCTAAATTAGGAGCCGAACGTCTGTGGAATTTGCTCAATCAAGACCAATGGGTAGCTGGTTTAGGTGCTTTGACAGGCAATCAGGCGATTCAAGAAGTGCAAGCAGGTATGAAAGCCATCTATTTATCTGGTTGGCAAGTGGCCGCCGATGCTAATTTAGCGGGCAACATGTATCCCGACCAAAGTCTCTATCCTGCCGATTCAGTACCCAATGTTGTACGTAGAATCAATAATGCTTTGCTTCGTGCCGACCAGATTCAATCAGTGAATGGAGAGGGAAACACGCACTGGTTAGTGCCAATAGTGGCTGATGCCGAAGCTGGTTTTGGTGGAAATCTGAATGCTTTTGAGTTGATGAAAATGATGATTGAAGCCGGGGCTTCGGGTGTGCATTTTGAAGACCAACTTTCGTCAGCTAAGAAGTGTGGGCATTTGGGCGGAAAGGTTTTAGTACCAACACAAGAGGCTATTAATAAATTAGTTGCGGCTCGTTTGGCTGCCGATGTAATGGGTACATCAACTTTGGTAATTGCTCGCACCGATGCCGAAGCTGCTAATCTTATTACGTCGGATATTGACGAACGTGACCAAAAATTTATTAAATCTTCTCAACGAACTGGCGAAGGATTCTTCTATGTAAAAAATGGTTTAGAACAAGGTATCGACCGTGGACTTAGCTATGCACCATACGCCGATTTGATTTGGATGGAAACAGGAAATCCAGATTTAGGTATGGCTCGTGAATTTGCTCAAGGAATCAAAGAGAAGTTTCCTGAGCAAATGTTGGCTTATAATTGTTCGCCATCTTTCAATTGGGCAAAATACATGAACGAAAAACAAATGCTTACTTTCCGTGAGCAATTAGCCGAAATGGGATATAAGTTCCAGTTTATCACTTTGGCAGGTTTTCATGCCCTCAATACTGCTATGTTTGAGTTATCAAGTGCCTATGTTGAGCGTGGAATGGCAGGTTTTTCGGAGTTACAACAACGTGAATTCGCTCTACAAAGCAAAGGTTTCAAGGCCATCAAACACCAAGCATTTGTTGGTACTGGTTATTTTGATGCAGTTCAAAATGTTGTTACGGCAGGAATGGCTTCGACAACTGCTATGGCTAATTCTACCGAAACCGAACAGTTCCATTAAAAAATAAAAGCCTCGCTTGAAATTTTCGAGCGAGGCTTAGTTTATATCTATCGACGTTTATTTTTTCGTAGAATAATAAACGTTTAGTTTTACATTTTTTATCACCATTCTCGATACATTACTATTATATACCGAAATCGTAGAATTGGTTGTATTCAACAAACTTGGCACTAAAGCAATGCCATTGGTTGTTTTCTTTTTAGAAACCAAGTCTTGCAAGAATGAAGTAAAGTTGAAGCTATAATTATTTGATGTTGAATTATAACTTGCCACATACTGAGTTCCCGAAATAGCATCTAAGGCAATAAAATCAATCAAGTTACCTGTTGTTTTTTTGATACGATTAGTTGCATCTAATTGCACTAACGCCACCTGTGACGGTACTTTATAGTTGCCTGTGATTTGGTCTAAATCTGGCTCAAATACTAACTCTGCTTTGTTAATTGTGATATTAGCATTTTTTTGCAAAGCTTCCAATGTAGGGAAAGTTAACTTTGGAGAAATACCAATCCCAGTTTGTAAGTAAGTACGATTATTGGTTGCACTTGAGGCAATCGGCTGCAAAGTTTTGAGATTTTGCAAAACGGTTCCATTTCTATTACCTACAATTTGGCTAAAGCGTTGCGAATAGAAAGTCAGAGGGATACTTTTTCGGTCAGTAGAATTTGTAGTGTGATAATACAACTGAATATAACTTCCCGAAATGGCCAAACCATAAGCATTTTCAGTAGTAGGATTTGCAACAAATGCTATACCTTTTACTGCTGCTGTAAATTTCTCAATCGTTGAACCTGTATCTGTATTGACTAAATCGTACAACTCTTTTCCAAGTGTGTTAGGCAACTTAAATTTCAAGAGACTATCCTGAGCAGTTGAATTGGCACGTTTCATATCTGCATATTTAAAAGTTCCGCTTGCCATTGGAGTTGGATTGTACTTCAATACATCATCATTTGTATATCTTTTACTACTCACAAAATCTTCCGTCAGACGGTGCAATGCCAAACTATAAGTTTTTGTTGTATCACCATAAGTAAAACCATTATGGGCAATATACACATATACTGAGTCATAAACCGTGAGGCCAGAGTCGGCTTTCGGAAACTTCAAAGCAGTAAAAGCATCGGTATTGAGCAATGGAAGAGTAATTTGAGCAAAAGTTTTTGCCGAAACTTCTCCAAAAACTGGGTCTTTATAGCGGCCAACAACTGCATTTGCTTGACCAGATGTAAAAGTCGAGTCAAAAAGTACACTTGAGGTACTTACTTTTACGGTATCCGTAAAAATAGTGCTGATTTGCCCGCCAGTGCTGGGGGTATCAATAACTATTCCTATTGGGTCTTCACATGAGAAAAATAATGCGGAAAGTAGCATTACCGCTAAATTCCGCATTGATGTAGGATGTAAAATACTCACATCTTTCCAAATATTATTCAGGAACAAGTTCTGTGTAAAGGTTAAAATACGTTTCCGTAACGTTGTCATCTTCGATGCTTGCTTCGATTGTGTTTGCTGCAATTTCATTCAAAAGTTTACTTAATTTTTCATTCGATTCCTCGTTGGCTCTCACAACTGCGTCGGCATATTGGCAACCTATCTTGATAAATCCTTCAAAGTCAGCCGAACGTAAATTAGCCAAGTTTTCATCTGAAACATCCATTGATTTGGCTTTTTCGATAATGTCTTCGTCGAATTTATGTTCGAAAGTGTTGTTATAGACCGTAAAGACCGATTTTGTATCCTTAAAAACAGGGTCGTTTTTATAAGTTGTTTTTAAATACAACGGAATCAAAGCGGTCATCCAATCTGTGCAATGTACGATGTCAGGGGCCCAACCGAGTTTTTTTACAGTTTCTAAAACTCCTTTACAAAAGAAAATCGTTCTTTCGTCGTTATCATCATAGAAACTTCCTTCTTTATCTAAGAAAACGTATTTTCTGTTGAAATAGTCTTCGTTGTCTAAAAAATAAACTTGCAATTTTGCAGTTGGTATCGAAGCAACCTTGATAATCAATGGTTTTTCGTCATCGCCAACAGTAATATTGATGCCCGATAAACGAACTACTTCATGAAGGCGGTTTTTACGCTCATTGATTGACCCAAAACGTGGGATTAGAATTCTGATTTCCATGCCTTTTTCTTGCATGGCTTGCGGCAGTTTACGAAGAAATTCAGCTACTTCTGAAACTTGCAGGAAGGGATTTATCTCACTTGCTACGTATAAAATACGAAGTTTACGCATATCTCAATATATTATTAGTGGGAGGTGTCTTCCAAAAAAAGTATGCAAAGATACGAAAAAAACTGACAATTTGTACAATAATCTTTGAAAAACAATAGTTAGGGGCTAAAAAATTGAGGTTTTTTAGCGAAAAAGTATATAATCCTTTAAAAGTAGATGAATTTGAAGGTATTTTTGGAAGGGTTTTCACGAGCCAAAATCTTGTAGTTGACCCGTGAAAACTGAAGTTTGGCATATTATTGAGCTATTTCTTTCTCCATTACAATGAACTCTAAAAACTGTTTGGGTAGTCCAAATTTAGGGTCGGTCATCGGGAAAGGCTTCGTTTCTCCAGTGTTTTTGTAGCCTCTTCTTTCGTAATATGCTATCAGTTCTTTACGTACAGAAATCACCGTCATCGAGATTTTGTTAAGCTGAGTATTACGTGCAAAATCTTCGGCTGCTTGCATTAGTTTTTTGCCAACACCGCCACCTTGCAATTCGGGTGAAACAGTGAGCATACCGAGATATAACTTTTTATCTTGCTTTTCGAGATATACCGAGCCAATGATTTGATTGTTTTCGGTGTATTTTAGAATTGTTACATTTTCTTTTTGAAGAAGTTCGCTAAGATTCTCTTCATCAGTTCTGATGCCACCGAGGAGATGTTCTTCGGTTGTCCAACCTTTTTTAGAAGATTCACCTCTGTAAGCTGAATTTATTAATATGTTTAGTTCGGGAATATCTTGAATTGTAGCTGCACTAATCATTTTTTTATCGAAAATATCTTGTTAAAACAAATTGCATCATAATCTAAGTTTGGTCTCCAAAGACTTAAATTATGATGCAAAATTACAAAACATTTAGAACCTTATTAACTGAAAAATCAATCTTTATTCTCCACACTTTTCTCAGTCCATTTACCCCAACGATTTTTCATTTTTGCTCTGAAATGTTCTTTTTCTTCGGGAGTCATGTTAGCCATGCGTTCGGCCATTTTTTGTTTCCAAAAATGGTGGCGATTTCCGCCACAACCGCCTCCCCAGCCACCGCCGCCACGGAAACCACCGAAGAGAATTTTAGATAAGACCAATAACCCAAGAGCTTGAATCCAAGTGATTGTTGCCAGTCCGAAAATGCTTGGAATTAGCCAATTCCATAAACTCATAACCGCAAAACCACCGATAAAAATAAACCCTGCTACTATGGCAAACCCTTTTAAAAACCAAAACTTTCTCATTTTCTTTTAATATTTTTGAAATTAATAATAAGTCAAGTCCAGCATTTGATTATTCACGGTGGACTATTGACCGTTGAATTTTACTTAATAATTGAATCTTTTTTGTCGGAATTCATCTTCCATTCTTTGCATTGTTCATGCTTCATTCCGTGATGAAATCCACGATGTCCACCGTGCCAACCTCCAAAGCCTCCGAAGAGTAGTTTACTCAAAACCAATAAACCCAAAGCGTGCTTAAACTTAATTGTGGGCAATTTGAAAACAGTTGGTGCTAACCAATTCCATAAATACATAACTGCCAAACTCATTGCGGCAACGGCTATAACTCCGATAGCGATTCCGCCTAAAATCCATAATGTTGTCATTTTCTTTTATCTTAATTTTGTGCTAAGTTTTACTCAAATAAATCTTCGTACAGATACCGCAGTTTATCTCTCAAAAACAATATCGCTTGTCGTTTTTCTGAAACCAAAACACTTACTTTTACGCCCGTTATTTCCGAAATTTCTTTGAACGGTTTATCCTCCAGCTCGTGCAATTCAAAGACTAATCTTTGATGAGCAGGTAGTTCTTCGAGTGCTTCTGAAAGTGCCTCCAAGATAGTTTCCTGCATCATCAGGTCTTGATTTGAGCCATCTGGAAGCATATCAAACAATGATAGTTTTTCGTCTTCATCGTTGGGGCTACTCGTCAACTCTTCGAGTGCATCTACTTTTTTTCTGCGATAAAAATCATTAATTTTATTGCGAGCTACCGTAAACATCCAAGCCACCGTTTGGTCGATAGGTTTGGTTAATCTGTACATTTCTACCAACTCATAAAAAACTTCCTGCAACACATCTTCGGCATCGTGTAGCGAAGGTACCCGCTGTCGGATAAAGCCCAACAGTCGCTGACGTTCGCCGCTGACGGTTTTTTGAATCTGATTATTTTGTTCGGTAGTGTTCATTAAATATCAAACATTCGCTGTTTGATTTGAAGACGTTTGAAGATACATTTAATTGAAATTTAGTGAAGATTGGTGAATTAAGCTGATAAAAGGTAAAAAAACACAGAAAGCCATTCTATAAAAAACTTATTGAACTCTTTTTCAATCAATAAAAACTTTATTTTTGTAGAAATATAGTATCAACCCTTCAATAAAGACAAATCATGAAAAAAGTTTATTTCCTATTATTTATGGCGTTGGCTGCTTGCCAATCGAAGAAAACCGAAACTGCCAGTTCGGACTCAACTACTGTCAGTGCCGATACCGTTGCCACCACAACAGCTACTGTTGCAGAAGAAACTGTTTGCTACGAATTTAGATTTAAGAAAGACGTAACATCAGTAAAATTAATAATGAAAGGCGACTCGGTAAGGGGAGAAATGAGTGAGCTTTTGTGGGAAAAAGATAGTGCAACTGGCACCCTAAAAGGCAAAAAAGTGGGTAATGACTTAATTGTTGATTATGATTATGTGATAGAAGGCAGTAACCAAGTTGAAGAAAGAATTTTGAGAATGGAAGGCGATAAGCTACTCGTAATGAGCGGTGAATTGATGGAAGATAAAAGTG
The DNA here is from genome assembly GCF_014644295.1 of Emticicia aquatilis. GTDB lineage: Bacteria > Bacteroidota > Bacteroidia > Cytophagales > Spirosomataceae > Emticicia > Emticicia aquatilis. Next base: position 226,939 of record NZ_BMKK01000010.1, on the reverse strand, counting down.
GTAAACTAAAAATGAAAGACCCCGCAAAAGCTACGGTTTCGGAGACTTTGGTGAAAGTGAAATGTCAGTAAATAGATATGATTGATGAATTATGAGATATGAAGTTTTTTATAACTCATATCTCATAATTCATATCTAACAAATATCACCCAAACAAATTACTCGATAAATATCTATCGCCACGGTCGCAGCAGATGAAGACAATTACACCTGATTCTAATTCTTGGGCTAATCTGATGGCTGCTGCTGCTGCTCCACCCGAACTCATTCCCGCAAAAATCCCTTCAGTTTTAGCCAGTTTTTGTGCCATTTCGGTTGCTTCTGCTTCGGCAATATCCATTACTCTATCTACTCGACTTGGGTCGAAAATCTTTGGTAGATATTCAGTTGGCCAGCGTCTAATTCCCGGAATCGACGAACCTTCGGTTGGCTGACAACCCACAATCTGAATGGCTGGATTTACTTCTTTCAAAAACATCGAAGTTCCCATTATCGTACCAGTTGTTCCCATCGAACTCACAAAGTGCGTTACTTTTTGGTCAGTATCTCGCCAAATTTCGGGGCCAGTGGTTTTATAATGTGCGTAATAATTATCGGGATTAGCAAATTGGTCGAGCATATAATATTGGCCAGTTTTGGCTTGTGCTTCGGCGTAATCTCGGCATTTTTCGATATTTTCGAGTAGTACAACTTTTGCTCCGAATGCCTCCATCGTAAGCGTTCGCTCACGGGTAGAGTTTGCGGGCATTATGAGTTCAATCTCTAAATCAAACAGTCGGGCAATCATTGCCAAAGCAATTCCAGTATTTCCACTTGTTGCTTCAATTAGTTTCATGCCTTTCTTTATATCTCCACGTTCAACGGCACTTCTAATCATATTCAATGCAGGGCGGTCTTTCACGCTTCCCGCAGGATTATTCCCTTCGAGTTTGCCGTATATCTTTACGTTGGGATTTGGATTGAGTTTTGTTAATTCTACAAGTGGTGTATTTCCTACAAGGTCGATGATGGTCATAATATTAATGAGTGAATGAGTGAATGCTTCAATGATAGAATAGAAAAGAGGATATTCATTCACTCATTCTATCATTGAAGCATTCAAAATTATTTTTTTATTCCATTACACGTTCTACAACCTTAATTTCAGGTTTGTGATAAACCGTTGAGTATGAAGGTACTGACTTCGTTAGCCAAACGTTTCCACCGATAATTGAGTGTTCGCCAATGACTGTGTTTCCTCCTAAAATTGTCGCTCCCGAATAAATTACTACATTGTTTTCTACCGTTGGGTGACGTTTGGTATTGGCCAAAGTTTTCTCAACACTCAATGCTCCGAGCGTAACGCCTTGATAAAGTTTTACGTGCTTGCCAATGATACAGCTTTCACCGATAACAATTCCAGTACCGTGGTCGATGAAAAAATATTCGTCGATTGTTGCCCCTGGATGAATATCAATTCCTGTTTTTGAGTGGGCATATTCAGTCAAGATTCTCGGTAGAAGCGGAATCTCCAATTTGTGCAATTCGTGGGCAATTCTATAAAACGTAATGGCATAAAAACCTGGGTAAGCACGCACCACTTCAAATTCACTCTTGGCTGCGGGGTCTCCTTCGATAATCGCCTGAATATCAGTCTTTAGTGTTCGATATATTTCGGGGATACTTTCAAAAAATGCGTTTGCTTCGCTTTCTGGATTGCAACTTTTACATTGATACGTCGAAATTAGAATATTTCGTAGCTCTAATTCGAGGTTTTTAAATTGAATCTCAATTTCTTCTTCCGAGCGGAAATATTCTTTGGTTTGCTCAGGAAACAACAACCGAATAATGCGTAATGCCCAAGCCGCAATTTCTTTGGTTGGTGGCACTGGTTCGGCCTGCTGATGTTTGTCGAAGATATGTTGGAAAAATTCTTTGTTCATGAGACTCTTCTTTAAAATTGTTAGAAAGATAACACCTAAAATTATACCACCGTTCAACACCCCAACAAATTTATTTGACGAATGCTGCTTTTTGATATACAAACTTGCTCAAAACAAAAGACACTGCAATGGCTGAGCAGTGTCTTTTATGAATCAAAAATGCTATTTTACAAAATAATATTCACACTAAAAGTGCCGCTGGCAGTCATTTTTTTGCTGGTACTTCCTACGGCGTTTCCTTCAAAACTAAATTTGCCTTCAACAACTTTATTATCAGTGAATTTCGTGATTTCTAAAGTACCTGTGCTTGGCGAGTAATAAGTGCCATCGTGCAAGAACGTAAACACGCCCGTTGAGCTTTTCAGGTCATAGGTTTTTCCTGCCTTAATATCAGCCTTATTGAGTAGAATCGTATAGCCGCTTTTATCTTTGTTGGCTTCAATTGTCACGACTCCGAGCAGTGTAACGGCCGTTGGGGTTCCTAAATTTACGCTTGTTCCATTGGCAATTAGTGTAGCCGAACCAGATGGAGTCAAGTCTTCTTTCAGTTTTTTGAAACATGAACTCACGAAGAGTGTCAGTACTAACAAAACCAAAATTTTTGGGGTGTTTTTCATTGTTGTTTGTGCTAAATTGTTTTGGGTAATGTGTTCAGAATTTACACCTTGTAAACTTTCACAGACATTATACGTTCAACTGATTTTTTTATTATATTTTAGTGCTATTTTCAGTGCAAATTATTTATAATCAATTTTTTTGGCTTAAATTGCCCCTCTATTAAATTCAATTAAATTTCACAAAAAGACCCACACGGGAAGAACAAATATTTTGATGGAAAACAATACTTCTCGCCGAAAAGCTATGAAAAAAATCGTAGAAGGAGCTGCCGCCGTAGCCCTTACTGGAGCAGTTGCTTCTCGCCTCGAAGCTGCCGATAATATTATGGGAGCAGCACTCAAAGGACGCATTAATCACTCAGTTTGCCGTTGGTGCTACGACTCAATTGACCTTGATGCTCTCTGCCGAGCTGCAAAAAATATAGGTTTGCAATCAATCGAATTATTGACCGTTGAGGAATTTGAAACTGTAAAAAAACATGACCTTACTTGTGCGATGGTTTCGGGAATCGGCAAAGATTATGGTATAACCAAAGGCTGGAACAAAAAAGAAAACCACGATGGACTCGAAGAATGGTATAAGTATCTGATTGATGAAACATCAAAGGCGGGTTTCAAGAATTTGATATGTTTTTCGGGAAATCGTGAGAAAAAGTTGAACGATGAAGACGGCCTGAAAAATTGTGCCAGAGGTTTGAAGAAAATCATGAAATATGCCGAAAAGAAAAAGGTGACAATCGTGATGGAATTGCTCAATAGTAGGGTTGACCACGCAGATTATATGTGCGACCACACCGATTGGGGCGTTGAACTCTGCAAAAGCATTGATTCGGATAATTTTAAGTTGCTCTACGATATTTACCACATGCAAATCATGGAAGGCGATATCATTCGTCGAATCCGTGATAATCATAAATATATTGCTCACTACCACACTGGCGGGGTACCTGGTCGCCACGAGATTGACGAAACTCAAGAAATTTATTATCCTGCTATCATGAGTGCCATTGCCGAAACGGGTTTCAAAGGTTTTGTTGCCCAAGAATTCATTCCGATTCGTGCCGACAAACTGGCTTCTTTGAAGCAAGGTGTAAATATCTGTGATATTTAGTCCGAACCGCCCTTAGTAAAAGCAACTTTATGAAAAATGTGGTGTCTTATATACCCAATATCAGACACCATAAGATTATTAAAAACACTTAATTATGAAACTTTGGCTTAAAATCTCTCTCGGAATAGTTGCTATTATCATTGTTTTTATAGGAAAAACACTCTACAACGCTGGTGTTTTTACGACCGTCAAACCTCATTTCAATGGTACTGTAACCGAGATTGATGGTTTTGGTGGGGCAGAAGATATAACATTCGATAAAGCTACTGGACTTGCTCTCATTTCTTCAAATGATTTTAGTGATGACTCGAAAAATGGGGCGATTTTTCTGCTAAACACCAAAGAAAATACACCTAAGCCAATCAAACTTACCGAAAAAGTCACTTTCGATTTTCATCCACACGGTATCAGTTTGTATCGCACACTTGAGGGTGCAAAGAGACTTTTCGTAATCAATCACCGAAAAAAAGGCGATTACGTCGAGGTTTTTGATTTTACTGATTCTTCGCTTGTGCATCTCGAAAGTATCACGAGTTCGCTGTTTGTGAGTCCGAATGATATTGTGGCGGTGGGCGAGCATTCTTTTTATTTGACCAACGACCACGACGAAGAAAAATCAGATTGGCGAAGCAAAAAAGATTTACTGCAAATTGCCATGGGAAATGTATGTTATTACGATGGGCAAAGAGCCAAAGTAGTAGCCGATGGTTTTTTGTATGCCAATGGAATCAATATTAGTCTTGATGGTAAAAAACTTTTTGTTGCTGCCACTTCTGGGCGAAAAATTAGGGTTTTCGACCGTGATTTGACTACGGGAAAACTCACAGAATCAGACGAAATTACAATCAACGGAGCGGATAATATTGAGATTGATGAATACGGTAATCTTTGGGTAGGCTGCCATCCAAAATTGCTTTCTTATTTGGCTCATTCAAAAGACCGAAGCAAACCTTCTCCTTCCGAAATCATCAAAATCAATTATCAATCAAAAGAATATTATACTCTCGAAAGCATCTATCTCAATGATGGCACGCCCGTTTCGGGGTCAAGTGTGGGGGCAGTTTTTGGCGATAAATTATTGATAGGCACGGTGTTTGGAAATAAAGTGTTGCTTTGTACGTTAAAAAAATGACGATAATCATTGGTTCAGCCAAAATCGTGATTTAGCTTTGCGACATGAATTTAATATCAAACAGTAAACGAGGCTTAGCAGTTTTTCTGCTATTGCTTACCAGTGTACGCATACTGGTAGTGCCTGTGGTTTATCTTGATTTTGAATTGAACAAGGATTACATCATCAAAAATCTCTGCGAAAACCGCTTTAAGCCAGAGCTACAATGTAATGGTAAATGTTATTTGGCCAAACAACTCAATAAAGTAGCCGAAGACAAAGCCAGCAAAGAAGCCGACCGCCAAGAGCAAAGTTTCAAGAAGCTTTTAGAAGAAACCTTCCACCACGAAAACTTTGTGTTTTCGCCGACTTTTGAAAGTGTGATTCTCACCGTTCAAAACAATTTTTCTTACAAGACGAGCCACTATTCTACGCTCACTACTTCTCTTTTTCGTCCACCCTGTTTGGGCTGATTTCTCTCTTATTTTCTTTCATAAAACTACCAAAGTTATTAGTTGACTTTGTGGTCTTGTGTATATTCTTTATTCAAATTTTTTATTCATTTATCCTTGACACGTCAAGTTGAGCTGGAATAGCTATGCTTGAAAAACGTGCCATCAAAACTTTGTTGTTGTGTACTGCACGACACAAATAAACTCGTACATAAAATTTAGTAAAACATCATGAAAAATATATCAAAATTATTCTTAGCAATCTTCGCAACTGTATCAATCATTTCTTGCCAAAAAGAAGAAGAAATCGGGCCAAATGATAAAAATTCGGTGATTTTAGAATTTGATAATCGTATCGGCGACCAAAAGCTTGTATTGGGAGCAACCAAAGCGAAAAATGCTGCTGGTGAGGAATTTACAGTTACAAAACTTAACTATTTTGTATCGAATATCGCTCTGAAAAAAGAAAATGGAGAAGTTGTGAAATTTCCTGACCAATATTTTTTGGTTCGTCAATCAGATGCTAATTCTTTGAACATTACTTTGAAAGATGTGCCTGCTGCCAACTACACTGGTCTCACTTACACAATCGGTGTTGATAGCTTAAAATCTATCTCTGATGTGAGCCAACGCACTGGCGTACTCGACCCAGCTTCTTATGGCTCAGATAATATGTATTGGTCTTGGAACTCAGGTTATATATTCTTCAAAATGGAAGGTACTTCGCCCGCAATTCCAGCAAATATGATGGGAATGACCGAATACCAATTTCATATCGGTGGATTTGGTGGCCGCACTGCCGTTACGCCCAATAACCTTAAAACGCTTAATTTTACTTTTGGCGAAGCTGCTACCGTAAGAAAAGATATTGCACCTGCCATTCATATCATTAATGATATTACAAAGGTATTTAGTGCAAAAAATAAAATCAGTATAGCAACGTCATACATGATTCACGCTCCTGCGGCGGGTACAGTTATTGCCGAAAATTATGCCCAAAGTTTCATCGTTGACCATGTTCATAACGATAAAGACTGATGAGAAATAGGTATAAATTATTTATTATCAGTATTTTAGTTTTATTGGGTGCTGCTTGTTCGAGCATCACCCAAGAAATTAAACCCGAAGAATTGTTTGCCATTCCTGCCAATTTTCCAAAGCCTGTCTATGATTTTGCTAAAAATCCTATTACACAAAGTGGTTTTGAATTGGGCCGAGAATTATTTTATGAAGGCGATTTATCGAGAGATGGAACCATTTCTTGTGCAGAATGTCATAGCCAAGCATCGGGTTTTACGCATCACGGACATGACGTGAGTCACGGAATTGATAACCTCAGAGGAATTAGAAATGCTCCGCCGATTCAGAATATGGCTTTTCAGAAAGAGTTTTTCTGGGATGGGGGTGTGTTTGATTTAGATTTATTTTCGATTGCACCGATAGAAAATCCAGTAGAAATGGACGAAAAATTGGGGAATGTACTCGAAAAACTACGTAAAAAAGAAAAATATGCCACGCTTTTTCAGAAAGCTTATGGTAGTAAAGAAATCACAACTGAACGTTTTTTGAAAGCACTTTCGCAGTTTATGAATTCCTTGGTTTCGGCCAACTCTCGCTACGATAAATATGTCAGAAAAGAAGTAGGAGGAACTTTGACCGAAGAAGAACTGGCAGGAATGGAGATTTTTAAACAAAAATGTGCTTCGTGCCATTCGGGTGAACTATTCACCGACCAAAGTTATCGAAATAATGGACTGGCGGTTTATAATGTCGAGGATACGGGAAGACACAGAATTACCCAAAAAGACTCAGATAAATACAAATTCAAAGTTCCGAGCCTCAGAAATGTGGAAATCACTGGCCCGTACATGCACGATGGCCGTTTTTATACACTCGAAGCGGTGCTAAGACACTATAACGAGTCTGTTTTGGATGTACCAACGCTTGACCCATCGCTCAAAAATGGGCAAAAATTAGGCATACAAACCACCGCCGACGAACAAAAAAAGCTGATAGCTTTCTTGAAAACTTTGACCGATAATGAGTTTTTGAAAAACAAAAGATTTGCCGCACCGTAAAACGGTCACAAGTTTCTAACTTGTGAAAACAAAGAAAGGGACATATCTCATCACTTGACAAACCGAAACTTTCAGATATTCAATTGAAAAATCAAATGAAAAAAATACTTATTTTAACCACCTTTTTGGGTTTAGCATTGCTAACAAAAGCCCAAGAGAAACCCTTGAAAGTAGCAGTTTTTATCTATCAAGGAGTAGAATTACTTGATTTTGCAGGGCCTTTAGAAGTATTTAGTAATACAAAAGACTTTGAGGTTTTTACGGTTGCACCCGTCAAAGAAACCATTTTGGCAATGAACAAAAATATTCAGTTTATACCCAATTATGGCATTGATGATGCACCAAAAGCTGATATTATAGTTTTTCCAGGGGCAAATATGGAAGGTTTAATGCCTGTTTACAATAATGCAAAAGTGATAGATTGGATAAAAGAATCGCATAAAAGTACAATGATTACGATGTCGGTTTGTACAGGAGCAGCATTTTTATCGAAGGCTGGAATTCTGGACGAACACACCGTAACGACACATTGGGCAGCAACAAAAAATCTTCAATCAATTACGCCAAAAGCAAAAGTTGTGAGCGATAAGCGTTTTGTGGAAGATGGAAAATTGCTGACAACAGCGGGAGTGTCGGCTGGACTTGATGGGGCTTTATATGTGGTTTCAAAACTACGTGGAATGGAAGAAGCTATCAAAGTGACGAAGGCAATCGAATACGATAAATGGCAACCCGAAGCAGGTCTAATTGTGAAACAAGAGGGAGTAGCACTCAAGAAAAAATCAATTTTTGAGCAATGGCTTGCTTTGGACGAATACCACAAGGTGATGTCGGCTACGTTTCACCCTGCCGAAAATGGCGATTTAAAACCGCTTTATCAGAATGCAGAAGAGCTGGCAACGAAGGCAAAAACGTTGAAATTATCGACCATTCCCGCTGATTATCAGAAAGATGGTGTGGCAAATTCGATTGTTTTACTCGAAAAAGAATCAATTGCTTTGGCGAAATTAGTTGCCAAGAAAAAATCAGAAGCAGAGCTTAAAAAAGGTATTTTTGCTTTGCACGACCGTTTCCATGAGGTAATGGGAAAATGTACGCACTAAGAATATGAACAATAAATTCAAACGCCTACTTTTTAGCATTCATAGTTGGTTTGGGCTTGTCACAGGAATATTTCTACTCTTGTTGGGTCTGAGTGGTTCGATATTGGTTTTTCAGGATGAACTTGATGAATTCATTTATCGTAAATCATTGACAGTTAAGCCCGAAGCTAAGGCTTTGCCTATTGATAGTTTGTATAAAATCATTACGAACAAATACCCAAACTTAGATGGGATAGCGTGGATAAACCCAACGGCCAAAAAAGACCAATCGTATCATTTTCGATTGTATTTGAATGATGCTCGTTTAGAATCTTATGATTTGGGAGCGATAAACATCAATCAATACACGGGTGAAATCTTACGTTCGGGGCGAAGTGATGATTTGGAAGTAGGCTGGATTGAATGGATTTTTCAATTTCATTTTTCTTTTCATCTCGGAATGCCAGGGGCTGCTCTCACGGCCATTTTTGGACTAACGATGCTCGTTTCAATCATTACGGGTTTTATTGTTTACCGAAAGTTTATTTGGAAAGTGCTGACTTTCAAAGTAAAAATAAAAACCAAAAACTGGCGAATGTTAAGCTCAGATTTGCACCGAGTAGTGGGTGTGTGGTCGCTTTTGCTCAATGCAATCGTATTTTTTACGGGTTTTTGGATGAATTTATTTGCTTTTGAGTCTGAAACTTGGAAAAAAGAAACAATTCCGACACCGAATAATAGTTTGGTGAAGGCGTCGCTCGATAAAATGTATGCCGAAAGCCTCCAAAAAATGCCTGATTTAGTACCGTCTTATGTCTATTTACCAACTCAGCCCGATAAAAAATTTAGTGTGAGGGGCAATCTAAAAGACCAAAATCCGATGTTTGCGGGTGGAAATGTAGTAAGATTTGATGCCAATACTGGTGAGTTTTTGAGTACAGGTCGCTTCGATGATTTAGCCTTTTGGGACAAAGTAGAAGCCTTGTTTTTTCCACTTCATGTTGGGAACTATGGAGGGATTCCAGTGAAAATTCTTTATGTAATTCTCGGTCTAACGCCTGGGTTGCTGGCCATTACTGGCTTTATGCTTTGGTGGCGACGTAAGTTCGCAAAATCAAAAAAACTTTAAACAATTAAGATTTATGAAAAATGTAGTAATAATGACTTTTTTCACGCTTTTTATTTCTTTGAATCTCATTGCCCAAGAAGCAAATCCAAAGCAAAAGGATAAGAAAGTTGTCGAAAAAGAAACCAAACTCGAAGACCCAGTTTGCCACATGAAAGTAAAAAAAGGTGGCAAGATAACTACTAAGCACAAAGAAGTAGAATATAGCTTTTGTAGTGAACCTTGCAAAGAGAGTTTTACGAAAAATCCTGACAAGTATATCAAAAAATAGAAGATTGTATGAATCGCAAAGACTTTATTGCTACTCTAACATTTTCATTATCAAGTATTTGTGCAAATGCTTCTGATAAACCTGTGTCTGCTATTGTGCATACCAACCGAGTATGCGAAAAATGCAAATATAACTTAGGTAGAAATATTGTCTTCGAAAAAGGAGTGAAAGACGTAATAGTTGATGTAGAGAAAAAGCAGATTACTATCAAGTACGATGCGAGTAAAACAAACTTTACTAATTTGAAGAAATACATCGCCTCAATCGGCTTTGATGCCGATGAACTTAAAGCAGATATTTACAAGCGAGAACGCCTACGAGACTGCTGTTTGATGGACACAACTATTTGTAAATAACTGTGGTGCGAACCGAACATCGGGCGGTTCCATTTCGCAAAAAAGTAGCACAAGTTTCCAACTTGTGATTGAGAAAAAATATACAAATACACAAGTTTGAAACTTGTGCTACAATAAAAAACAATGAAAAAAATAGCACTATTTGCTCTTATAATCAGTAGTTTGTCGGCTTCTGCCTGTGATTTGTGTGGCTGTGCAAACGGAAGCTCATTTGTTGGACTTTTACCCCGTTCGGGCAGCCAGTTTGTGGGTTTGCGTTATCGCTTACGTAGCTTCGATTCGCACCTCAATAGCCAAATGCTCAAAACTAAAGAAGATTATCAAACACTTGAAGTTTGGGGACGTTTTTATCCAATCAAAAACTTGCAAGTATTGGCATTTATGCCTTACAACGATAACCAACAAACCTTGCTTTATTCAGGAACGAAAACACAGAAAAAAGGCATTGGAGATGTTTTACTTTTGGCTCATTATAATATTCTGAATACATTTCTTGACTCAACCAATACCAGCGGCATTTATCATAATTTGATGATTGGTGGAGGCATAAAACTCCCAACGGGCAAGTTTGAATATGGTTATTCTGATGCCGAAGTCAATCCAAATTTTCAGTTGGGTACAGGTAGTACCGATTTTTTGGTGAGTGCTATTCACACAGTGCGTTACAAAAAAATTGGACTGAATACCGAAGTAGGAGGGCGAATTTCGACCAAAAGTAATGAGCATTATAAATTTGGCAATCGACTAAGTGCTTCATTGACAGCTTTTTATACAAAAAACTTCGGGCATTTATCTATTATGCCAAACATCGGCTCTGCGATTGATTATGGTTTTAAAGACCACAAAGAAGGTGTACTGAATTCTCAAACAGGAGGCTATACATTGCTTGGTAGCCTTGGAGTTCAAGCCTATTACAAAGCGTTTTCGGCTGGATTTACTTTTCAAGAACCACTCGCCCAAAACTTAGGTGGGGGAGAACTCAAGACACGACCACAATCTTCTGTTTTTCTTACGGTTGGTTTTTAATTACCTTTGCATAGATAAAAGTTATTTTATTTGCCATTATTTTGGATAAATAATCTATTTTGTTTAAAATTTGTAGATTATATGTCTAAAAGTTGAAAGTGCTTATTATCTTTGGGCGTTCTTTCAATAAAAGCGTTTTTGGTTACTACTTACTGATAGGGTAAGTAGTATTAAAAAGGAATCGTGTGAGAATCACGAGCTGACGTGCAACCGTATTGAGGTTTTACCTCTAAGTCGGGATACTTGCCAACTACGTATAGACAAAATGCTTTCACGAATAAGGCATTGGTCAGGCATATTACACTTGTACTCTTATGAGTTATAAGTGCTATTCCTTGCTATCTTAGTGTGAAAGCATACCGTTAGGAAATGAACAATTGGTTTTTCAAAAAACTCATTTGTTTCACTCAAACTCTTTAACAGTATGCTAAAAAACAACCTCGGTTTCCCACGCATCGGAAGCCATCGACAACTCAAAAAAGCCTGTGAATCCTACTGGTCAGGTAAAACTTCCCTTTCAGAATTAATTGAAGTTGGGAAAAAAATCAGAATTGAAAACTGGAAATTGCAGAGAGAATTGGGCATTGACCTAATCCCAAGCAATGATTTCTCATTCTATGACCACGTCTTAGACCACAGTTTGATGTTTGGCGTAATTCCTCAACGTTTTGAGGTACTGAAACACTTGCCCGAAGCTGACCAGTACTTTGCAATGGCCAGAGGCTACCAGCAAAATGGTTTCGACCTCAAAGCAATGGAAATGACTAAGTGGTTCGATACCAACTATCATTACATTGTCCCTGAATTTACTCGTTTTCAAACCTTCAAACTCAACGCCGATAAAATTATTAGCGAGTTTCGAGAAGCAAAAAACGAGGGAATTATTACAAAATCAGTCATTATTGGGCCAGTAAGTTATCTTTTGCTTGGTAAAGAAAAAGAGGAAGGATTCGATAAACTCTCTTTGCTCGACCGACTTCTTCCAGTTTATTGTGATTTAATCGCCCGCCTCGTCAACGAAGGTGCAGAATGGATTCAGTTCGACGAGCCATTCTTGGCTTTGGATATTAATTACCAAACAAAAGATGCTTTGAGAGTCGTTTATCAAACCATTCGCAAAGAATTTCCTGCACTCAAAATTTTATTGGCTACTTATTTCGATGGCTTGCAGGATAATATACTTGCGGCTGTGAATCTTCCGATTTGTGCATTACATCTCGATTTGGTCAGATGTCCTGAGCAGTTAGAAGAAGTTTTACCCAAAATTCCTGAAGATTTTACATTATCACTTGGCCTGATTGATGGTCGAAATATCTGGAAAACAGACTATCAAAAAGTTATTCCTATCGTTGAAAAAGCAATAAAAACGTTGGGTACACATAGAGTGATGCTTGCTCCATCGTGTTCGCTTATTCATACGCCGTGTAACTTGGAAAACGAAACAAAGATTTCGGCCGAAATAAAAGATTGGTTGGCTTTTGCTCAACAAAAACTCATCGAAATAACTGAAATTTATGAAGTTGTTGTGAATCAAAAAATAGAATGTCTTACCAAAAATCAAGCGTCAATTCAACGACGACAAACTTCGACTCTGATTCATAAACCTCATGTGAAAACCAGAGTAGCTGAAGTTAAATCAAGCGATTTGAATAGAAAAAGTTCATTTTTGGAGCGTCAAATTGTACAAAAAGATATTTTGAATTTACCGCTTTTCCCGACTACAACCATTGGTTCATTTCCACAAACTGACGAAATCCGTGCCATTCGAGCAAAATTTAAGAAAGGTGAGATTTCGGTTGTTCAATATAACGAGTTCATTAAACTGCACACGCAAAAAGTGGTGGTTTGGCAAGAAGAATTAGGTTTTGATGTGCTGGTTCATGGCGAATTTGAGCGAAATGATATGGTCGAATATTTTGGCGAACTCCTCAGTGGTTTTGTGTTTTCTGAAAATGGTTGGGTGCAGAGTTATGGCTCTCGATGTGTGAAACCACCCATCATTTTTGGCGATATCGAACGAAAAACTGCAATGACAGTAGAATGGAGCAAATACGCTCAGTCGCTGACCCAAAAGCCCATGAAAGGAATGCTCACGGGGCCAATTACGATTTTGCAATGGTCTTTTGTGCGAGATGACCAGCCAAGAAGCTCGACCATGATGCAAATTGCGTGGGCCATTCGTGACGAAGTGGTTGATTTGGAGAAAGCTGGCATCAAAATAATTCAGATTGATGAAGCTGCTTTGCGTGAAGGGCTCCCGTTGCGCCAAACCAAACGAGCGGCTTATCTAAAAAATGCCATTGATGCGTTCAGAATTTCGGCCTCGGGTGTGCAAGACGAAACCCAGATTCATACCCATATGTGCTATTCTGAATTTAATGATATTATCGAAAATATTGCTGAAATGGATGCCGATGTGATTACGATTGAAACCTCTCGCTCACAGATGGAATTGCTCGAAGCATTTGCTAAATTCAATTATCCTAACGAAATTGGGCCAGGTGTATATGATATTCATAGTCCACGGGTGCCGAGTGTGGAAGAAATGGAGGTTTTATTGCTAAAAGCGATGGAGGTTTTGCCAGCCCAAAATCTTTGGGTAAACCCCGATTGCGGGCTGAAAACCCGTAAATGGCCAGAAACCCAACAGGCACTTAGAAATATGATTGAGGCGGCTCACCGAGTAAGAGAACGAGTGACTGAATTTGCTTAAACTTCAACTGGTTTGGCTGCACTGGTGGCCAAACCTAATTTTAAAATAGATATATGGATTTTGTTTCGGGATTATCACGACAGAAAAAAACAGGTGCAAATGTGCCTTTGCATAGCTGGGGAATTGCTCACCCATTATTGCAAAAGCAAGTAGATATTGCCGAAGATTTGAAAAAAATTGATGCCTTGAAAAAGCAGTTTTCTTGGCAGGTAGATTTGCCTTTTCGAGATTATTTGGTTGAAAATTACTCGATAATCATCACTAATGTAGAACGAGAAATCATTTGGATAAGTCATAATTTCGTGAAATTAACAGGATATTCGGAAGAAGAATTAATTGGGAATAGACCGATGATGTTACAAGGAGAAAAAACGGATGAAAAAAGTAGAAAGAAGATTCGTGAAAATCTTCAAAAATTTGAATCATTAAAAGCAAAGGTTGTCAATTATCGGAAAAACGGCGAATTGTATAATTGTAACATCGAAATTTTTCCTCTGATGAATGATACAGGCAATTTTACCCATTTTTTAGCACTTGAAAAAGAAGTTTGTTGAGCGAGAGAAAATACACAAATCATGCAGATAAAGCCACAGAAAAAAGCATTGATGAATTGGTCAGGTGGGAAAGATTCTGCTTTGTCGCTTTACCATGTTTTGAAAGATAATAACTTTGATGTTCAATATTTGCTCACAACCGTAAACGATGCTTTTGGGCGGGTATCTATGCACGGTGTGCGTGAAGAACTGCTCGATAAGCAAGCTGAAAATATTGGTCTTGAATTAGTAAAAGTTCGTCTTTCAGAAACTGTTTCGATGGAAGAATACCATGCCCAAATGGAATCGGTGCTTAGGCCAATCGTTCAAAAAAACATTGAATACTCGATTTTTGGCGATATTTTCTTAGAAGATTTGCGTCAGCATCGAGAAGAACGTTTGACAATGCTTGGCATGAAAGGTGTTTTTCCAATCTGGAAACGCCAATCGCTCGAACTTCTGGCTGAGTTTTGGGATTTAGGCTTCAAAACTATCGTTGTGAGTGTCAACGGAAACGTGTTGGATAAATCTTTTTGTGGAAAAGTCCTCGACCGTGATTTTATCAAAGAACTCCCCGCCAATATCGACCCTTGTGGTGAAAAAGGAGAATTTCATACGTTTGTTTGTGAAGCACCTTATTTTCAGCACTCAATTAATTTTGAAATTGGCGAGACTGTTGATAAGACCTATAATTTTAAAGATTCTGACGGAAACGAACACATTTCTACGTACTATTTCACCGATTTATTGCCAAAATGAGCAAACATGCACCCGATAGCTGCCCACGCTGTGGCAATATTTTTACATGTAAGGCAAATAATGCGAGCCAATGCGACTGCCAAAATACTCGCCTTACATTTGATGAAACGCAGTATATCAGAGAAATAACCGTTTGGGATTTTGATGGAGCGTGCCTGTGCGTAGCTTGTCTTCGAGAACTTCAACAAGAGTTTCACACAAAGAAATTACTCACCTAAAACCTCCCAACCATCGGCTTGAGGGTCGTATTTGGCAAATTCGCCAGTATCGGTTAATTCAGAAGATAACATTCCAATTTCAAAAGCATCATCGAAACTCGACCTTAGATACAAACCCGAAGCCGTAATGATAGCTCTCATGCCTTCAAAATTATCGTTTTTGAAACTAATTCCCTTTTTATCTTCTTTGGCCAACTCAAAACCAAATTTTAGTAGTCGTTCTTTGAGATTTGCAATTTGCTTTTCAGTAAACGGAATCAAGTTTTTATCATTATCAAAAAAATCTTCCGATTCGGCCTCCATTTCGGCAAGCATTGTTTGGGCTGTATAAACCTGAATATTGTAGCTCATTTAATTGAAATTTTACTTTGAATTATTTTCTAACGTCTCAAAATTCATCATATTATTTTGAGAATCTTTTTTCTTGATGCCAAAATTATACCGAATATTAAAACCAAAGCGTCGGGTATCAGATTTTCTGAAACCATTGGCCGAAATTGTTCCTTGATTGAGCGTAAAACGATTATTATTCGTGAAGAAAATATCATTAGCCGATAGCGTAAATAATAGTTTTTTTGCCAAAAATGAGCGATTGTAACTCAAATTTAAGTTTCCAAAATTACTCAATTCATAGAATTGTAACTGCCCTTTTAGTCGAATAAAACCGTTCATCGTAATGCTTGATACATCATTGAGTTTTAGCTGATGAAACGTAAAAAACGACCAACTCCCACGGCTAAAAGCCAATGGTTTTGTTTGATATTGGCCATCATATTTGTTATGATTATACTGTGTGCCAACTACAAAGAAATACTTTTTTCCTGGCGGAATCGCTCCCAAAAGCCTAAAGTATGTTTCAACGTTTTTTCCTAAATTATCATAAGTTCTTACCGCAATAGATTGATTATCAGGGCTTTGGTAAATCACATTTGTGAAAATATCATGTGTATAGTTTTTGCCAAACGCAAAAATTGGTCTGCTATCGACGCTTATATTGGCTTCGTAGTTTTCGGTAAATTGAGGCTTCAAAGTTGGATTTCCCGCTTCATATAGAAACTGGTCAATGTATTTGGGTGAAGGATTGAGGTAATCATATACAGGACGAGTAATTGAGCGGCGATAAATCAGATAACCGGTGAGGTCGAAACCTGCAATTTTAGAGATTTTCCGACTCAGATAAGCGTACGGAAAAATGTCAGTTCGGTTAATTTTAAATGTGGTATCGCTCGGAATTCGCTGATGCCCGTACATATTGGTGTTTTCTACCCTTGCCCCAATTTTTAGTAATATCGAATTGAGTTTTTTTGATGCTTGCACATAACCTGCATGAATCGCTTCATCATAGTCGAATTTATTGGTGCGTGAAGCATCAAGTGTGGTTTGTCCGCTCAATCGGATAGTATATTCGGTAGCATTTTTAAAAGATAAAATCGAAGTTTTCAAGCCACTTTCGATAGTAATATCTCCACGAGTTTTGTATTTCAAATCTATTTGCCCGACGAATGACTGGCGTTGGGTTTCGATATTACCATTGCCAAAAAGTGGGTCTTGAGTAGGTGGAATAAACTGATTGACAAAGTTTTGTTTATTCTTGTTTGATAAAAAATTATACGAGAAATCGCTTGTCAGCTCCGAGCCGATGGTATCAAGTTTATATTTTGTTGATACACCCTGACTCACAATCAAGTTATTGCTTCGATTCTGAACATCGTTTTGAGTTTGTGAACGAATGACCTGAGAGCCGATTGTTTTTACAGTATTCTCGTTGCTCGATTCTGAGCGACTATCGTTATACGAACCTCTACCATCAACGCTGAATGTCCATTTTGGGTTTAGGTCATAGCTAAAACCATATCCGCTATAAAATACTTGAGTGGGCGATGTAGCATAAGATTTTTGAGCTAAATAGGTGTTTTCGCTTAGATTACGATTCGTTTCTATTTGGTCATAAGAATTTCGATGGGTATAATTTACGTTAAAATATGAATTCTTTGGCCCATCAGTATTCATCAGATTCAAACTCAGAAACTGATTTCCAAATCGCCCTTGATTCATTCCTGTAACCACGCTACCTGTGCGGCCAATTTTTACGCCTTTTTTCAAAATAACATTCACTATTCCTCCCGAACTACTGGCATCGTATTTGGCTGATGGTGAGCGTAATATCTCAATTTTCTGTATGCTATTAGGAGGTAATATTTTTAGAATAGTAGCAATATCTGCGGCACTCATTTTTTGTTCACGACCATTGATATAGATAGTGGCAGGGGAAGTGCTACTGATGTAAATATTACCATCGGGGTCAAGAAAAAGCCCAGGTGTTTTTTCCATAATTTCGTAGGCACTTGTACTGCTGCTGGCTATTGGTTCGGGGTCGATTATCGTTTTGTCGTCTTCTTGGCTTACGAGAGGTTTTTGTGCGACCACCGTAACAGTGCCGAGTGCATTGGCATCGTCTTGCATAATAAACTCAAATGAGTTTGATTTTGTGGTGATAGTAAGCGGTTTACCAAGGTTTTTATACCCAATCGAGGTTGCTTTTAGCGTATATTGACCAGCTTTCGTAATAAACTTCGCCACCCCAGCAGTATCGCAAATGCCGTACTGAGTTTTGGTTGAGTCTGCTTTGCTAATAAGTCTCACACTCGCTCCAACAACAGGTTTTTTCGAGTTATCAAGTAATCTGACGCTTAAATTGAGCGTTTGTGCAAAAATATTCTGAGCAATGAAGCTCAAAACAAGAAGTAAGATAGCTTTTTTCATAGATAAATTTTTATGGGTGGATTTTCGGCAAAATCTACACAGCAAAAAAATAGCCGATAATCAGTCTGCAAATATACTGATTATCAGCTATCGAATAAACTTTCTGATTGATTACAAAACACTTCTGAGCAAATCTACGCTTTTCTGAACTCCCGATTTTGGGTCTTCTTTGCCCTCAAACTCAATCGAAATATAGCCTTGATAATTTACTTTTTTCAGAATATCGACAATGCGTTTGTAATCTAAATCGAGTGTGTACCATTCGCCACCACCATAATATGTTTTAGCTTGTACGAAGCTGGTTTGTGGTGCAATTTTCTCCAGCTTATCATAAGGATTTTCTAAGAAATTGCCGGTATCCATCAAAAGCCCCAACCACGGTGAATCAATGGCGTTTTTGATGCGAAGCATTCCTTCGGGTGTTGAGCCAAGTCCCCAGTGATTTTCGAGAGCCAACAAAATTCCGCACTCCTCGGCTTTTTTCATACATTGCTGAATACTATCAATACACCATTTGAAGGCCTCATCTTCTGTGTAGCCAGCAATAGCAGGTTCGCTGCCACGCTTTGCCATAAAATCATCAAAAGATTTGATAGTCCCCCAACGACCCGTATTCAAACGCATACACGGAATGCCCATTTTGTAGGCTAATTCGATGCAATGAATCGTATGGTCAATGTGTTCTTTCAAAACCGCTTTATCTGGAGAAACAAATCCTTGGTGAATCGACAAGCAAGTCATGGCAATGCCATTTACAAATGCGTGTTTTTTTAGTTTTTGTAAATAAGCATTGTCTTCTCCGTCCATTTGTCGGTGAAGAATGTCAATGCCGTCGAGTCCTAATTTGGCTGCTTCGTCAATGACCTTTTCAATCGGAAATTTATCTCCTTTGAAATGCCAATACGAATAACTCGATACGCTGAGTTTTATTCGGCTGGCGGTTTTTGTGGCTGGTTGTGGTGTTTCAGCAAAAACAGGACTTGCAAAAGCCGCTGCACCTGCCAATGGTACTGTTTTTAGAAATGAGCGTCGAGTGTTGTTCATAGTTTTTATTGAGATGAGAGACAAAGGACAAGAGATAAAAGAATTGAGTAAAATTTGTTCTTTTGTCCCTTGTCTAAAATCTCTTGTCTATAGTTTAATTCACAGTAAATAAAGCATTTCCAAAAATCAATTTCCCCGAATACCAAAAACCTCTGAATAGCGGAGAATCAGCCATGTAAACAATTTTTCCACGCCCCATTTCTTGTACACCGAAAGTAAGGGTGTTTTTCATTTTTTCTTTCGCAATTTTTCCTGCAAAACCCGTTACGTGGTTATTTTCTTTGATGTACCCCACATTCCAGCCATCTTTCATATAGTCATAGTTATAAACATCACGCACCAATGAGTAATAAATTCCATCAGTACCGTAGCCAAGCGGATGAGTTTTATCAAGTTCCACTTTAAAGATTGCTCCTGGAATTTGCTCCATAATTCCCTCACGCTCACGAGTTCCGTAAGTTTTGAGTTCGGCTTTATCGCTTGTTGAGGTGTCTTTTTTACGTTTCAAAGCAAAGCCATCTTTATCAGCAAAATAACCAGTTGCACCTTCGAGAGCAATTACTTTTCCTCCGTTTTGAATCCATTTTTTGAGAGCATCACCATTGCCGAATATCTTTTCGTAGCTTCCATCGGCCAAAACAATTACATCAAGTTGCTCAAGTGGTACTCTTGAAAACGAACTTCCCTCAATCACCGTAATTGGATATTTGATTTGCTGCTCAAAGAAATGCCAAACTTCACCAAAAGCCGTTGAAACTACGCCATCTCCCGCAATCAGGGCAACTCTTGGATTTTTAAGTACATTGACCGAACCCGAACCAAAATCATTTCCGCTCAAAACCATGCCAGAAGTTGTGCCTAAAAGATTAATATTAAACTCTTTAGCTGCTGCTTGAATCGTTTTATCGAATTTATCGCCCAAACGTTCGTTGTTAGTTCGGGTAATGATTAACGAACCTGCATCAAATTTGCGACCATCAATCTCAAACGGATTTTCGTTGAATCTTACCTTAATTCCAGCCGCCAACACTTTCGATAAAAACTTCACATCTTCAAACGATTTCCACGCAGCCACATACGCATAAGGTTTGCCTTCGATACTTGCTTGTTTAACGGTTGTCATTTGTGAGTTACCCACTGCCAATTTTTCTTTGGTAGCGAAAGCTTTCAAACCATAACCGTAAGCTAACGACCACGTAGTAAGGTCATACGTCACCGAGTCTTCAAGAGCTGTTTTTGGTTCAAACAAAATCTTTACAAATGTTCCTTTTGGTTGATATGTACTGATAATCAAATCATTAGCTTCTATTTTGAAACTCTCGTCTTTCAAGCTTTGATAGCCAAAACCCGTAGCCGTAGATTCTTTAGCGGCAAAACCGTAGTTGATTTGTAATTTGTCCAAAAGGCTCGTCAAGGCCTGAACTTTCGCTTCATCACCTTTGGTTTTCATCACAAATGATTTGTAAGTGCCGTAGCCATTGGCAGTTTTATCTGTAAAAAACTTGTTAAATTCTTCCACAGTTTTATCGGCACGAGTCGAAATTGCTTCTAATGACCCCATACTCGTAGCAAAATGGTGCGAAATACGTTGCGTCAATGTCAGCGTATCTCCATCTTCTTTGGCAATTGCTAAACCAGCCGCACCGCCACCGCCTTGCTCGTAAGTCATACCGATTGCTCCATTATACGACGGATAAGTATCGCCATAACTCGGATAAAGCAAATCGTAGTTTTCTTTCGAAAAATATAACCAATAATTTTTATCAAAAT
Organism: Emticicia aquatilis; assembly: GCF_014644295.1. Classification (GTDB taxonomy): domain Bacteria; phylum Bacteroidota; class Bacteroidia; order Cytophagales; family Spirosomataceae; genus Emticicia; species Emticicia aquatilis. The sequence goes on along the minus strand of NZ_BMKK01000010.1, from coordinate 205,987 downwards.
ATTTTTTGTTGAAGTCACCCAACGTTTGTTGAAACTCACGTTGCCATTTGCTCAAATCTTCGTGATAAGGTTTTGCTGACGGTGGAAAATAATAAGGCGTGTTGTAGCCCATTTCGTGAAAATCGGCGTGAAGATGTGGCATCCATTGGTTATAGAGTTTTACACGTTGTTGCGAAATCTCCTGTGTTTGCCAAGCCCAGTCACGGTTTGGGTCGAAAATATAATGCGAGAAACGCCCACCTGGCCACGGCTCACGATGTTCGATGGCAAAAGGAGCGGGGTTTCCGCCTTGATTAGCCACACGATTATACCATTGAGCATAGCGGTCACGGCCATCAGGATTAATACACGGGTCGAGGATTACAACCGTGTTTTTTAATACATTCTGAGTAGTAGCATTATTTTTATTCAAAAGCTCATACAAAACCTGCAAAACAGCTTCCGAACTCACGGCTTCATTACCATGTACATTATAACTCAACCAAGCAATGGCAGGAACTTTGCCCGTTGGCTTGCCTTCCATGAGGCCGATACTTTTCAGATTATTCGTACGAATCTCTTCAATCTTCGCTAAGTTTTCGGGAGAAGCAATGATAGCCACCATCAACGGTCGACCTTCAAAAGTCATTCCGTAATCAATGGTCTTTACTTGCGTAGGATTTTGGGCTGCCACATGACGCACATAGTCAACGATGCGATGATGAAAACTAAATTTTGTGCCGAGTTTATAGCCCAGAAATTCTTCGGGTGTTTTGGTTTGGGCTGATAAGTTTAAAAAACTAAGAAGTAAGAAAAAACAACAAGAAATCTTTCTCATTAGATAATGGATGTTTTGAAGTGTTATTTAAAGATTCTTCAAAGATAGAGAAGAGAAAAATCATTTGCGAAGGTCGGGCAAAGTATTTCACTAAAATTAGAAATATTTTCTTTTTTTGCTTAAAAATATAATAAATCTCATTTTAAATATAATCATAGGAAGAATTTTGGTGTTTTTAAACTTTTTTTGAAGCGTGCTATTGCGGATTAAATTTTTTGCCGTACTTTTGCACCACAATTCGCTGACGCAGACGATAAATGGAACCAGCCGGCCCTATCGTCTAGCGGTTAGGACAGGTCCCTTTCACGGATCAAACCGGGGTTCGATTCCCCGTAGGGTCACTAAAAATCGCTGCGATTGACGAATTTTATGCCTGATAATCAACCGATTATCAGGCATTTTGCTTTTTATGCAGGGGTATAGTATTTTAAGCTTTGTAGATTAAAATTTTTATTGTACTTTTGCACCACGATTTACAATCGCAGATGATAAATGGAACCAGTCGGCCCTATCGTCTAGCGGTTAGGACAGGTCCCTTTCACGGATCAAACCGGGGTTCGATTCCCCGTAGGGTCACTAAATCGCTGCGATTAAAAAATCGTAAACGCCTAATAATCCATTGATTATTGGGCGTTTTTTGTTTAACTCAGTTTTCAGCAGAGCTCCTTCTTCCTAAAAATATTTTAAGATATTTTTCTCTACACTGCAACCTTGCCCTGTTTATTCTCGTATCTGAAAATGAACATAAGGTAATCTTTCATAAATGGCCATTGTTGGAAGATAATCAAGTACTTAAAGTTGCTATTATCAAAATATTAAATATCTTAATTTTATGGAACCAACACAATTGAGTAGAGGACAGTTTTTGAAACAACTCGGATTAAGCAGTGCCGCATTGATGTCGTTTTATTGTTTAGGCACAACACTCACATCTTGCTCGAAAGATTCTGACACACCTACTCCAACCACAACCACTGGTGGAACTACGGGCGGAACAACAGGCTCGGCAGACACAGGCATTACTGGAACGGCCAAAGGTGCTTCCATTGATTTTACAATTGATTTGACAAATTCAAATTTTAAGAGTTTAAAAACCGAAGGTTCTTTTACTTACGTAGAAGACATTATTATTGCTAATGCCAAAGGAACTTTCGTAGCTTTATCAAAAATTTGTACGCATCAGGGTACGACTATTGATTACAGAAGTGGTTCAAATGATTTCCTTTGTCCGAATCATGGTTCACAATTTAAAACTGACGGTTCTGTACAAAAAGACCCAGCAACAAAAGCTCTTACGGTTTATAAAACAGAGCTATTGAATAATAATAATTCCTTGAGAATCAAGGCATAATTCCCCGTTTAGTAGAAACAATAAAAAAAAATATATAATTTTGAAACCTAAGAAATCCGACCTTAGACGTTTCTCGTATATATATGTAGTAATTATCGAAATAGATTACTGTAAACGGGTAATTATAAAGACATTTAAGTCTGTACCGAATCTATTCGGGTTTTACAGCATAGTTTACCCTAGTCATTTCTTTAATTGCTGATGTATCTTGAAAAATAAAGATGCTCAGGCGTCTATATTTTCGGATATTTATAGTAATTATTGTTTAGGGGTATGTGTTTTGATGAATAAAGGAAGCCAAATTTTTTGGCTTTCTTTTTATATATTTTTCTTGAAAATTTTATACCTTTTTATCGTTATGAAGAACCTACTTGTACTGCTGTTTTTAGTATTTTCTGCTATTATTAATGAATCTGTAGCTCAAACTAATGCTGATAGCCTTTTGAATGATTTGGAAGCTGGTCCCGAAAAAACTGCCTTATTGCCTAAAAGAATGTTGCTCACACAGCGGATATTCTGGGGAGAACACGGCTTGTATCGTCGAACTGGCATTGCTCCGCAACTAACATTAGAAAATCGAGAAAAAGAACTAAGGATTCGACGTAATATGTTTAAAATCCACCAAACATTGGGTTTTATTACAGCAGCGGGTATGATTACGCAGGGAATTTTGGGTTCACGCCTTTATAAGCCCGACACTTACAGCGATAAGCTAAAGAATATCCACGGAGCTGTTGCTACGGGGGTAAATATTGGCTACGCTACAACTGCCTTAATGGCTTTCACCGCCCCGCCTCCAATGCTCAACCGTAAAGGTATCAGTAATATTAAAGTGCATAAATATTTGTCGTATGTGCATCTCTCAGCTATGATTGCTACGAACGTCTTAGGGCCTCGTATTAGCGATAACTACAAGCTGAAGCCATATCATCGTGCAGCTGCATATACCGCGGTAGGCGGCTATTTGGCTGCGATAGCGATGATTAAATTCGAGTTTTAGATTTATTCTTCGTAAACTTTTGCCCCATGCTAAAATGAAATTAACCAACAGGTTTCTTGTATTATTGTTGTCTTTGTTTTCGTTAATAACACAAGCTCAACAGCAGGACGCAATAAAAGTATTTGCTGATAAGGGTGTATCAACAATTACTTATGCCATGAAACACCCCATGCACGAATGGGAAGGCGTGTCGAAAGATGTAAATGCTGTGATTGTATATAATAAAGCAACGAAGGCCGTTGAGCAAGTAGTAGTTTCGTTGAAGGTTGATTCTTTTGATAGTGGAAACTCAAACCGAGATTCTCATGCTTTAGAAGTTTTGGAGGGCTTGAAGTTTCCGAAAGTGACTTTTGTAAGCACAAAAATCAGACCGAATGGCAATACGCTTGCAATAGATGGTAATCTGACATTTCATGGTATAGTTAAGCCGATTACGCTTACTGTTCGTCGAGATGACGGGTCGAGTAAAATAAATTTTGACGGTAAATTTGATGTCTTATTATCTGATTATAAAGTAGATAGACCTTCACTCTTTGGCGTAAAAACTGAAGATGTTGTAAATTTGAAATTTAATCTGAGTTTTAATGTAAAGTAAAAATAAACTGCGTATGAAAAAGCTTCCTAATATATTACTGATTTTGTTGATGTTTCCAGCAATAGCTTTTTCGCAACAAGATTTGACAAAGCTATTAGCCGATAAAAGCGTATCAACCATTACCTACGCCATGAAACACCCCATGCACGATTGGGAGGCAGTTTGTAAGGATGTAAATGCTATTTTGGTTTATAACAAAGCATCAAAGACGATTGAACAAGTAGCGGTTTCGCTCAAAGTGCAATCGTTTGATAGTGGAAATGCCAACCGTGATTCGCACGGTTTGGAGGTCTTAGAGGCCTTGAAATACCCTAAAGTTACGTTTGTAAGTACAAAAATCAAGGCTGCCGCTGAGATGATTACGGTAGAAGGGAATCTGACGTTTCATGGAGTAACGAAGCCCGTAACGATTATTGCAACTCGTGAAGACTTCGTTAATAAATTAGTTTTTGAAGGTAAATTTGATGTTTCTCTGACTGATTATAAAGTAGAGCGTCCGTCGTTATTTGGTCTAAAAACCGACGATATATTGAATTTCAAATTCAGACTTATTTTCAAATTATAATTATTTCCATCGAAGGGTTTCGAGAATATGTCTCGAATCGACTTTCATATAATCAATGATTGGTTTGAGAGAATCGTTTTCGGTGGCTGTCATTAAATAAACTGCTCCTCTGAGATAGTGCTTAGTACTATCAGTTACAAAAAACTGATACGGACTTGGCACTTCTCCTTCTAATTCAAAAACAACTGCTCTTTTGCCGCTCTTCGTTGTCAAAATCTTATCGGTTATCGAATAGGCTTTTTTATCGTGATTAAAAGCCAATTTAGCAGCATCGCCCATCATATTTTGTAGTCTGCCGAGGTCGTTTTTAACTGGTTTGTAAGTAAACTGAATACGTGTATTGAGCTTAGGGTAATATACGATTATCCAATGTGGCTCGGCATTTTTGAATGTATCAAGCTGAATAATTGCCTCTTTCGAGTACTCAAAAGAGTAGGGGTGTTTATCGGGCAAAGTTTGGTAAGCGTGTTGGGGCAAATCAATACGATTGAATCCTCGGGGCTTAGGCGAATACTCTTGGTTTGATTTACTACAACTTCCAAGCATAACGCTGAATGCAAATACTACTAATCCTTTTACAATCTGTATTTTGGGCATAGATTACTTTTCTTAAAAAATATAAACTCCTGTTTTTTCTTCATCGCTAAGTATGACCTGAATATGCTCATTGAGGGTTGTTGATAGCGAATACCCAACAAAATCAGCTGCCATTGGGTACTTTGGGTGATTACGGTCAACGATTACAGCCACTTGTAATTTCTTGATAGGAATACTCAAGAATGGTCGCAAACTAAATGCCAAAGTCTTACCTGTATTCAGTACATCATCACATAGAACGATGTTTTTATTACGGAAAGTATCTACTTTACTTTCAATATTTATATCTGGTTGTTCGGAGGCGAGTTTATCAAATGTTACCTTGGCAGTATACACATCCATTGACGAGATTTGTTTCAGCTCTTTTACCAACATTTCGGCAAAAGTATAGCCTTCACCATTGATTCCTGCAATAATTATTGCTGACTCCTCAAAATTTTGTTCATACACTTGGTAGGCAATTCTACGGATTTTTTGAAGCGTTTGGGTCTTATTTAATAACTGATTCGACATAAAATAAACTTTTTTGCATTGAGTTTTTAAACCTAAGCACTTAAACGAAATAATTGGTTTGAATTTTGATATTAAAGTTTTTGTGCCATTAAAACGGTGAATGACGTAAAAAAAACGTATCCGTTTAATAATTTTTTGGCATAGTTTGTGCAAATAACTTTAACAAATAATAATAACGAACAAAGATACTCAAAACTTAATCATTATGAAGTCCATGAAATACTTAATGTCAGCAATCGTTTTCATTTTTCTTACGAGTGCCACACGTCCAAACGATGATGACTCTAAGAGAAGCAGAGAAGATAATGAACTGGCTGACAGAATCAGGATGTCGTTTAGAGGTGGAAACCCTCGAATGTTGGCAAGTTGTCTAAACCAGCACGTTGAACTGGTGATAGATTCAGAAAAAATCGATTTCCAAAAAATTTCGGCACAACAGGCAGAACAGATTTTTAAATCTTTCTTCCAGAAGAATCCTCCATTGGCATTCCAGTATGTGTATCAAGGTGCATCGAATGCCGACCTACGTTATAGTGTAGGTACGTACCGAAGCCGTAACAAAGATTTCTTGGTGTATATCTTAGTTCGTCGTGCGGATGCCAATAAATATGTGATTGATACGATTCAGTTTAGAGAGGGGTGAAAAAGCTCTACTAACGAATTTTATAGATACTTATTACAAAATAATAGGAAAGGCTCTGAAATTGTCAGAGCCTTTTTCTATTTTTGTGCTTTCAAAGATAATAACATCTAATTGAATGCAGCAGTGTAGGGCGGATATTGAAAATTAGACCGATATACAGGCACAGTTAGGTACTTAATGACAACAAAATACAATGATAGTAAAAACAAAAAAATTTGCTTTAGACCCTAAAGAATATGTAAGTATTTCGTTCAAGCGTCACATGAAAGCCGGATGGAAATGGTTGTTGATTCCAGCAGCGGTTTTTTTATTGGGTTTAGTGCTTCATTTTACGGGTACATACAAAAACTGGTGGATTCCAGTGGTAGCTGTTGTAGGAGGTGGGCTTTATGTTTTATTCTGGTATGCCCAGTTCTATGCTGCGTCGCAGATGGAACAAAACAAACAAATGTTTGACAAGTTTATGTACGAAATTGATAGCCGTCAGATTTTGGTAAAAATCAACCAGAAAGAAGGTGGTATCATGAAATGGGAAAGCATTCAGTCGGCTGAGCGTATGGCAGATGCCTTTTTGTTGATTATTGGTAAAGGCCAATTTTTACGTTTTCCATTTACTGTATTCAACAGCGAGCATGATTTGAAATTATTTGAATCTATTTTAAAGCGTAAAGAACTTTTACAATAGAAAATCATAAGATTTACAGTAAATACTCTGCCTACATAAGTAGTTTATAATCAATAGTTTGCATGTTGTTATAGTTGATTCCTTAACTATTATCAGTTTGTAAATAAGCGTAACCCAATATTTTTATAAGTAATAGAAGTTATTAAGCGGTATAATTTTTGCTTCATAATCTAACTATTACACGGTGAATATAAAAATAAACTCTTCCTCTGAAAGAGGAAAGGGCTGCTATTGATATGAAAAAACTTTGGCTCTTGCTGTATTATGGCTTGGTACCATTACTATTTTGGGCATTTTTGTATGATGAGTCAGTTTTCTTAAAGAAAGCTGGCTTTTTAGAAGTTGTATCCAATTTGATTTTAATCACATATTATATCAGATACAAAAACTCAAAATTTGTTCTTATAGATTGGTACTCAATTGAAGCATTGCTCTTTACGTGTGCAGGTGGAATTTTGATTTTGATTTTTAGAGACCTTCATCTTTTGATGTTTCTCAATACTGTTGGGTTTTATCTTACACAGTTTATGTACATCAGTATCTTTCGAGATGAAGGCAGTATATTGCCTCCTTTTTCGTCGGTAATTAAAGAATGGAAAATGATTTTCCTCACCATTCTGTTTTTTATAGGTTTGGTTTTTCTGCTCATTACCTATACACCGAATAGCTTGCTCTTAATCAGTTTTGTGTATTCAACCCAAATGATGGTGCTTTGTTGGATGGCTTATTTTCGGCCGATACCCAGAAAAGCCTACTCAATGGGGTTTATAGGCATCTTTTTATTAGTAATGTCCAACTTATGGTTAGCCATTAATTTATTGTATAAAGAATTGCCCTACAAAACAGGAGTCTATTTTATCATTTATGCTACTTCTCAATTATTAATCATTGAAAGTATTTTGTACACTCGAAATAAAGTTGAAAACTAACTCGCCATTAGGTAATCAATCGTGGCTAAATCAGTTGCTTCTTCTACGCTCATTCCTTCTCTGAGATAACTTAATGAAGTACGGAGATAAACTAATTCGTCTTGAAGATTGGGTCTTACACCTGAGGTTTTCTCAAGTACTTGTTCGATGTATTCGGTCGGAATTTGAATAAATTCTTGCATAGTTTTATAATTTGAATAGTTTAGTATTCAACTACAATATCAATGCCAAATCGAATAATACGACTTTAATCTTATCAGAAGCGGTTGTTGGGGCTTTAATTAACGGCCATTTTTATGATTTTGCTTAAATTACCCGACACTAATCTAACAAAATAAATCCCTGAGTTGAGTGAATTTACTTCAAACTGTTTTCCGTATTTTAAGGCTTTGGGTTGTAGAGATTCTTCGAAACGTACCCTTCCTAAAATATCAATTACCTGAATTTTCTCGATATTGTTATAGTTGGCTTTTAACTTGAATGTACCATTATTCGGGTTTGGATACAAAGAAGCTTCCATGCCATAGAAATCATCTGATTGTGGTGATTTTTCGGTGAGTAAGTCGGTCATCCAAATTCCTCTACCAAAGGTAGCAGCGTAAAGTTTTTTTGTCGTCTGATTTATTTCAAGTTCGTGAACAATTACGTTCGGCAGATTGGTTATAAGCGGTTTCCATTCTTTTGTGCCTTCTACTAAATAATAAACGCCAATATCCATGCCCACATACAAAATATCGGTTTCTGTATCAGTCTGATATACAATGGTATTGGCAGGAAGATTTGGTAAATTATAGCTGATGTTCTCCCAGTTTTTACCTCCATTGCTCGAATAATATACTTTCTTGCCTTCTTCAAAATTGCTCAATGTAGCCCAAACACGGTCAGGGAAGTTATCATCAACCGTAAGATAAGTTACATAAGAATCTTTGTAAATATCGTTGGTGATATTCTCCCAAAATTCTCCATTATTTACGGTTCGCCAAAGTTCAGAAGACTGCTTGAGTAATGGCGTGGCTTTTTTTGCTATATAAATGGTATTAGCATCTGATTTTGGCACAGCTAAGGCGGTTGATACTTGTGGATAGCGAGTTGTGCCATAAATCTTAAAGTTGGAGATAGTATTAAGTTTGCTTCTCTCTTGAGCTACATCTAATTTATGAACATTCCCGCCAGCAATAATTACTTGATTGCTTTTTTCATTAATAATAAATGGAGTAGTCCATTCGCCTGTATCGTTGTTAGCTTGTGGTGGAAAGATAGCAGCTTCTTGCTTTCGAGCATCGTTTAGGTCAAAGAATGAAATAAATCCGTATTGTGAAGAACCATAAGCATAGTTTTTACTGATTGCTCCTTCCATACCATCTCCGTCAAATTCACTTGTCCAAGGTTTATTGTCTTGGGTTAGAAACATATTGTTGTCTTGAGCACCAGTCAGAATTTTTTTCCCATCTTGCGAAAGTCCCAAACGATAGCACGAAGTGGCATTGACCCCTTTCGAAACAAATTTCCATGATAGGTTGGCTATTGTGCTGGCAATAATCTCTTTAGTGGCATAAACCCCTCCATCATTGCATAGGTATATAGTTTTGTTGAGGGGATTATACCCAAAGGCGTGTTGGTCAGGGTGAATGGTTGTATAGCCAGTTGCCGGTCGCCAAGTAGTTCCACCATCATTCGATTCGTTCAAGATTAAGCCTCCAACATAAACAGTTTGTGGTTTTGTTGGATGAACCATGATACATAAGTCATAAAAGCCTTGACCGCCAGTTCCGCTATAGGCTGTTGACAGTAAGTTTCCTCTAAAGGCAGATTTTTGCCAAGTTTCGCCATTATCGGTGCTTTTGTAGAAACCTTCAAAACCATTATTAATATCACAACTGACAGCATAAATCAAATTAGGACTTGTGGGAGAGATAGCTACTTCAACTCGCTGAACGGTTGCTTTACCAATACCCGTTGATAATATTCGCCAAGTATTTCCCGCATCTTCTGACTTCCAAATTCCTGCTTCTCCCTGCTTGGTGCTGGCCACATAAACTGCCGAAGCAAAAAGTATATTAGAATTGGTCGGGTGCTGCACAAGTGCCGAAGTCATTTTATCTAAGACCTTAGTTGACCATGTATCGCCGCCATCGAAAGACTTGAAAATACCTTTTGTTCCGACAACTACCACTTCTTTTGAGTTTTGAGGATTAACCCAAATTGTTCGAGTGATTGATGTAATTCCCTCTGAAAGTTGATTTTTAAGGCCAGTTTGTTGCCAAGTTTTACCTCCGTTTGTACTTTTCCAAACACCAATTCCGTAATAGGTATTTCGCTTGCGGTCGGCGGTATATAAGTCATAGCCAATATAGGCAAAATCGGCCAGAGAAATGTATATAATGTCAGGATTGTTAGGGTCGAGGGTTATGCCACTAACTCTTAATATGGGTAGATTATCGCCCAGTGGAGTGTAAGATTCGCCTCCATTGGTAGTTTTCCAGATACCACCTTGCCCAAAACCAATGTAGAATGTAAGGCTATCTTTTGGATGAAAAGCAATGCAATTTACTCGACCAATACCAAATAATTCTGAACTCCCATAAGGCCCAACTGGAACCCATGAAGAGGCTTTTTGACGGGCATTTTCGCTGTTTTTTCTTAAATTTTCTATATTATTATTGGCTTTTAGGAGCAAATCGCTCGAAGGCATATTGCCAGTAGTATCAATTCGTCGGAGAAGTTCATGCTCGTAGCGAGCCATCCATTTCCACCCACGAGTACCTTTGGGTTGTCGGTATAGCCAATCTCTAAATTGTTGTTCGTGCTGAAATAAATTCTTGGATTCATTCAGACTTGGAATACTTTCAGGAAGGGTTTGGGCTACTATAACGATGCTGTATAATAAAAAAAATAAAGTAAAGGTTCTTTTCATGTGAAAGAAAATTAGGTACTCATTCAGTAAAAGGTTCGGTTGGGCATCAATTATAGAATAAATTTAAAGTAGAAAAACTACTTTAAAAAATTTTCTGCTTCATTCACTGTCGATTTATACTCGGCGTACTCTAAACATCTACGGTATAACTCTTCGGCACGTTTTGTATTACCCGAACGTATCGAAATTCGAGCCAAACCTGCATAAGCCATTGCGTAATAATCGTTGGTGTATCGGTCGTTGGGCTGCATTTTCAATACATTAACGTATTGGTCAGCGGCAGCTTTGTCATTTTTCTTAAATTTTTCATTGATTAATCCTTCAAACAAATTTCCCGCCAAAAGATACACTTTATCATTAGTACGTTTTAATTGCTGAATAAGTGGCAGAGCATCCTCAATTTTACCATTCATAATTAAACTTTCGGTGTGCCGCATCGTATAGATTAAGTTGTTTGGATAACGCTCGTGTAGCCAATTAGAATAAACTAAAGCCTTTGGATAGTTGGACTCGTATTTTAGACATACACCCATTAAATAAAATGCAGCTTCAATACGTGAGAAAACTGATTTCTGAACTGCTTGCTCAAGTTGTTGAATACCAAGTTTTTTATTGCCATTATCAAAGAAAAGCATGACTGGTTTTACTATTGGGTGTGTTTCGGGATATTGTACTCGATAAAAATTATATAAGCCCGAAGTAAACAAAAACTCTGGGTTCTTTTCGGTCAATTGTTTGCCATCTTTAAGATACCCATAGGCTTTTCGGGCTTCGTTGGCTGCTTTTACTTGTTCTTTTTTATAATTAAGAACCAAGGCAATGTATCCATGAGAGGCTACCAAAAAGAAAATAGCTTCCGCTTTTTTGCTTGGGTCTTGAAGGAGAGTTTCGGCCGATAATTGGCATTTTTCGAGCAATGCAAGATACTGACCCAATGCCTTTGGGTTTTGCTCAATAGGCAAATTTAGCCATTGTACTTGTAAAGCACTGAGTAGGGGCGTAACGGGGTGTTTGGGATATTTAGCTTTAACGCTTTGAAAATAAGCGTCAGCTTCTTTAAATTCGTAATTGTAGAGTTTGTCTAAACCTTTAATAATCAGTTGTTTAGATTCATTGTCGTTCAATAGTTGTGCAAAAGATGAAGCTGAAAAGCACCAAAAAAGTAAAATCCAAAAAAGTTGTTTCATGAAATCGAAGAGCTGTTTCTATATTAACGAATAAAATGCAAAAAAGCCTCCCAAATGGAAGGCTTTTTTTTGCTTCGTAACTTACTCTTATTGTGTAGTTAACGATTAATACTTGTGTTCTTGTAAGTAAGTCATTACAGCGTCACGGCTTCTAAGGTTTACACCTTCGTTCTGCATAGCTTGACCAACTGTTTTCTCAACTGTTACGTAAGAGAAAGTAAGGTCTGTTTGCGGAGCATAAGTTTTAATGCCACCGATAGCTGCAGTTTGTGAACTGTAATAGAACGTTACTTTGCCAGTTTCATAGCCAAAGTTTACTTGCTCAGTTGCACCGTCAGTTTCTTTGATGATTACACGTGGTAAAGCTACAAATTGAGTACCAACTTTAACGAAAGCAATAACAAACATTGTTGCCTTTACGTTAGCGTCAGTTACCGAATAAGCACCTGTTTTACCAGTAGCTCCAGTGCCAATACCGGCAGCGTCAACTGTTTTCCAGTCTGCTACTTTAACAGTAACCTCTGTACCTTTTACATTAGCGTTACCGTCTTTTCCATTAGTACCGTTAGTACCATTAGTACCGTTAGTACCATTTTGACCTGCAGGGCCTTGAGCACCCGCTGGGCCTTGAGGACCTTGGTCGCCTCTGCATGACCAAAAAGCAACAGATAATGTCAATGATACTACTGAAAGAACTCTATAAAATTTGTTCATGATTTGATGGGTTTTGATTTTTTGGCTTCAGTTACGTAGCAATATTATTGAAATTTGTTCAACTTTGCAAACGCTAATATCGCTTTATTTATTTTACGGCAAAAATTTTTTCGTCAAAAAGTGTATTGTAATATTTATCTAAAGGGATTTCGTACGGAAATAAGTATATTTTTCTGAAAAATCATTTAAAAATACAAATAATTACCAAATAATAGATTCTTAAAACATCATGCAAAATTTAGATTGCCTTAACCAAGTAGCCGAGTTTCATCGCACATTTAAACACCCAATTTTAGATACACCACAGATTCCATCAAAGCAACGTTGCGACCTTCGGGTTTCGCTCATAGCCGAAGAATTGAAAGAACTGCAAGAGGCAATCAACGATAATAATATTGTAGAAGTAGCCGATGCTTTGGCCGATATTCAGTATGTATTGGCTGGGGCAATTTTGGAGTTTGGCTTGGGCGAAAAATTCAGAACAATATTCGACGAAGTTCAACGCTCGAATATGAGTAAAGCTTGCGATACTGTTGAGGAAGCAGAGGCTACCATGAAGCACTACGCAGAGAAAGGAACGGAGTCTTATTATAAGGAAATAGAAGGTAAGTTTTTGGTGTATAGAAAAGGTGATGACAAGACCTTGAAAAACATCAATTATTCGCCAGCAGATTTAGCCTCAATCGTAAATGCTTGAAATTATTATGAAGAAATATCAGATGTTTAGTGCAAGTACACGTTTCTTGAAATACGTACAAATTGATACACAATCTGACCCAAATTCACCATCGAATCCATCGACTGAGAAGCAGAAAGATTTGAGTCGATTGTTGGTGCAAGAGCTATTAGATTTAGGTATTACTGATGCTCATCTCGATGAATGGGGCTATGTCTATGCCACGATTCCGAGCAACACCGAGAAGCATGTACCAACAATTTGTTTCTGCTCACACGTAGATACCTCGCCTGATTGTAGTGGGGCAGGAGTGAAGCCCCTCATTCATTTTAATTGGGACGGAACAGATATTGTTTTACCTGATGATTCTACTCAAGTAATTAAAGTTGCCGAACACCCCGATTTGAAAGAGCAAATCGGTAACGATATCATCACTGCAAGCGGCACAACTTTATTGGGGGCAGATAATAAAGCTGGAGTTGCCGAAATTATGGCAGCGGCCGAATACTTGATGCAGAACCCCGATGTGAAACACGGAACAGTAAAAATATTGTTTACGCCCGATGAAGAAGTGGGTCGTGGTACAGAAAAAGTAGATTTAAAGAAACTCGGTGCTGATTTTGGTTACACAATGGATGGAGAAAGTCTTGGCACACTCGAAGATGAAACTTTTTCGGCTGATGCTGTGAGCCTCACTATTCATGGTATAAGTACACACCCTGGTTTTGCAAAAGGAAAACTCGAAAATGCCATGAAGATAGCGGGTGATATTTTGGCAGCTTTACCCAAAGACACACTTTCTCCTGAAACGACCGAAGGCATGGAAGGTTTCATTCATCCAACTCAAATTTCGGGGATTCAAGAAGCAGTAAAACTTGATTTTATTATCCGTGATTTTACGGTGGCTGGGCTGTATGAAAAAGAAAGTTTCTTGCAAAACATTGTTAATCAGGTACTTGTAAATTATCCAAACTCAAGGGTTGATTTTAAAGTAATTGAACAATACCGCAACATGAAAGAAGTTTTGGTGAATTATCCGCAGGTAGTTGACTTTGCTTTGGAGGCAATCGAACAAGCAGGTTTGAAGGCTGAAAAACGTAGTATTAGAGGTGGAACTGATGGTTCACGGTTATCATTTATGGGTTTGCCTTGTCCGAATATTTTTGCGGGCGAACACGCTTTTCATTCAAAACTCGAATGGGTGTCGGTGCAAGATATGGAAAAAGCTACCCAAGTGATTATTAATTTAGTGCAGATTTGGGAACAGCGTTCGTAAGTCATAAAAACTCCGTGTCATGCCAATTTAGGTGTGATACGGAACTTTTATGAGGTGCTTTTCTTATTTCTTCAAGAATTCTTTCACAACAGCCACCGTTTTCTCTGCATCTTCTTCCATTGGCGTATGTCCTAAATTTTTGAAAACTACCAAAGTATCATTAGGTAAATCTGCATGAAATTTTTCGCCAACTTCAAGCGGAATTAGTAAATCTTTATCGCCCCAAATAATGAGTGTAGGCATTGCTAAGTCTTTGATTTTGGCAGTTTTGTCGTTAATAATCCCTTTATTTCTAAACTCAGACATCCTATCAATAAATGCTTGACGATTACCTTCTCGGAGCGATAATTCAAAATAACGGTCAACCAAATCATCGCTTACTTTGCTTTTATCGGCATAAACATTTTCTACACTTTTCTGCACAATTGAGCGAGGTGTAACGTATTTAAACAAGTTTTTTACAACTGGCCAACCTGCTACTCGAAAAGCAATCGGCACCGATTTTGACTTCATGGTGTATCCGCCCGCATCAACTAAAATCATTTTTGAAATTTTTTCAGGATATTTCACCGCAAAATTCCACGCAATTGAGCCTCCGAGAGAATTTCCTGCAATGATACACTGTTTTACTCCAAGTTTTGTCAGAAAATCATTGATGAAAGTTGCATAAAATTCTTGTGAGTAATCGCTCGTTGGATTTGGGCCAGTTAGACCATAAGCAGGTAAATCGAGTCTGATAATCTTTCGTTCGGTTTTTAGAGCGTTTACCCAACCATCCCATGTGTGTAAGCTCGCACCCGTTCCGTGCAGAAGAACTAACGGAATGCTATCCGTTGCTAAACCTTCTATACGATAATGCACCGACATTCCATCAACTTCGATAAATTTTGAGTCAGCGGTGGTATATTTTTCTTTAAGTGTTGAGAGCGGAATATCACTTTTCCAATATAATGCCGTAAGTCCAACGATAGCAATTAGAATAAATACAAAAAAGTATTTTAAGGTCTTAAAGAGCAGTTTCATGTGATGAAGATTTTTTCTAAATTTTATAAGCCAAATCTAATATCTTTTTCTTGAAAATTTTAAATTGTTTCATTATTTTGTGCAAATTTGTGAATAGAACATAACCTGTTAATATACCTATGGAAATTTTACCTAACAAAACCCTATTAGACTATTTTTATCATTGGGAAGCAACAACTCCTGATAAAATTTACTTGCGTCAACCCTTCGGTGATGATTTTGTTGATTACACTTTCAAAGAAGCTGGCCAACAAGCACGTAGTTTGGCTACTTATCTAAAATCGCTGAATCTTCCGCCGAAAAGCAATATAGGTTTGGTTTCAAAAAACTGTGCAGAATGGCTGATTGCTGACTTTGCAATCATGATGTCGGGGCATATTTCGGTGCCTTTTTATGCTACTTTGACCGATGCTCAGATTAATCAAGTGCTTACGCATAGCGGTTGTGAGGTGCTTTTTGTTGGGAAATTGGATGATTGGGCAGGAATGAAATCGGGTATTCCTGCTAATGTGAAATGTATTTCGTTTCCTACTTACAATCCCGATGCTTCGCACGTACAATGGAATGATATTTTGGCTAATCACGCACCAATGACTGAAAACTATGTGCCGAACTTAGCTGATATTTTTACGATAATTTATACATCTGGCACGACTGGAAATCCAAAAGGCGTAATGTTGAAATATGGTGCAATGGCAAGTGTGATTTTTCATACTCGTGATATTGCCAGACTTCACACCGAAAATGCTCGCTTTTTTTCTTACTTGCCACTCTGCCATATTGCCGAGAGAAATATTATAGAGGCAGCGGCTATCACGATGGGGGCTACCATTTATTTTGCCGAAACGCTTGATAGTTTTGCTAAAAATTTGGCTGCTGCCGAACCAACGCATTTCTTGGCGGTTCCTCGGATTTGGACAAAGTTTCAGTTAGGAATTTTGGGGAAAATGCCCGAAAAGAAACTTAATACTTTATTAAAAATCCCAATTTTGAATGGAATTGTAAAGAAAAAAATCAGAAAAGGATTGGGTTTAGATAAAGCAGTGATAATTCTGACTGGTGCAGCACCGATGCCCAATAGTTTGATTGTTTGGTTTAGAAAACTGGGTATAATTATTCAAGAAGCCTATGGCATGACCGAAAACGTCGGAGCGGTATGTATGATGCCGAAAGAAAAGGTGAAAGATGGAACGGTCGGTAAAATTTACCCAGGGATGGAAGTGAAAATTGCCGAAGGTTCGGGCGAAATCCTGACTCGTTCAAACTGGAACATGGATGGATATTATAAAGAACCCGCTCTGACAGCCGAAACAATTGATACTGATAATTGGATTCACACGGGCGATGTGGGAGAATTAGATGCTGAAAACTATCTAAAAATCACGGGGCGTGTAAAAGAAATGTACAAAACCTCGAAAGGAGAATACGTTGCTCCAGCACAAATCGAATTTGGTTTTGCCGACAATAATTTCATCGAACAAATTTGCGTAGTTGGAAACAATTTACCACAACCGATTGGTTTATTAGTATTGTCTGATTTAGGAAAAGCGACTGATAAACAGGTAGTTAAAGAAAGTTTGGAAACAACATTGAAAGATTTAAATCCAAAACTAAAAAGCTACGAGCGTGTACAAAGATTGGTAGTTTTGCGTGAACCGTGGACGGTAGAAAACAATAAAATGACGCCTACGCTTAAAATCAAGCGAAATATTATAGAAAAAGAATTTGCCCCAAAAGTTGATAGCTGGTATAATAAGTCAGAAGCAGTAATTTGGGAGTAATTAGTTATTCCCTTAGTGAACTGATTAGAAGGTTATTGGTCAGTATCTTTAATATGATACTTGTTACAGAAAGTTTTTTATTTGTAAATTCTAAATCGTCATTGTTATATTTGGTTTCAGAAATATTGTTAGAAAACTACGCTAAAAATTTGAAAGGTCTTTTAACGATAGCATATAAGAATTTAATCAAAAGCCATAAAATTAATTTAAATAGTTTAAAAATGAAGAAGCTTATACTTACACTAAGTTTTATTATCATCTTGAAGGTGATTCATGCTCAAAATGCCCGAGTTAATGCTGTAGAACCCTCTGCTGCTCTTGATGTTGCTTCAACTTCTAAAGGAATGCTCGTTCCTCGAATGAATGAAACGCAAAAGACTGCAATAAGTAGCCCAGCTAATGGATTATTAATTTATCAAACAGATGGAGTAGCTGGTTTCCATTATTATAATGGAACATCATGGATTTTATTGGGAGCAGTTGGACCACAAGGTCCACAAGGGGCAGTTGGTCCTCAAGGTCCGCAAGGTGCGGTTGGACCACAAGGTCCGCAAGGTGCGGTTGGACCACAAGGTCCACAAGGGGCAGTTGGTCTTCAAGGTCCACAAGGTGCGGTTGGACCACAAGGTCCACAAGGTGCAACTGGCCCACAGGGTCCGCAAGGTGCAACTGGCCCACAAGGACCAGCTGGGTCTTCTGGTATATATGGAGATGGGTCTGCTGGGGCTTTAACAATTTCAAGTAATACCGATTGGAGTTCATCTCCCCCCACAAGCAGTCTTCAATATTCAAGTTTCACTGTGAACTCGGGTGCTATTTTTGCAGTGCCAAGTGGAACAATAATTAGATGTACAGGTAATGTTATAATAAATGGGACAATTATAGTAGGAACAGGAGCAACAAATAGTAATGTAAGTCCTCACCCAGGTATCTCATTGAGTGCTCCCGGTTCAGTCATAGGTGGTGTTGGACTGGGTGTGCTACAAGCCGCATTAATACAAACTTCTACATCATTAGTGGGAGGTGGAGCAGGTTATAGAAATGTTCTTAATACGGGTGGAGAAGGTGGTGGACAACTACGAATAGTAGCATTGGGAAGTATTACTATAGGAACAACAGGGGTTATTAATGCAAATGGAAATAATTCTGTCAATTCCCAGACAGCATTGCAAGGAATTGTTGGTGGAGGTGGTGGAGCTGGTGGAGTAGTAGTATTGGCTTCAAATACCTCAATTACTATCAGCGGTAACATTAATGCTAAAGGTGGGAATGGTGCGGATGGATTTGATGGTAATGGTGGTAGTGCAGAAGGTGGCGGTGGTGGCGGTGGCGGAGGAATTGCTCGTTTAATAGCACCAGCAAGCCCTACGGTCACTGGAACAATTAATGTTAATGGTGGCTCAGCTGGCATTACTTCTGGTAATACTGCAAGTGGTCTTACAGGTGGAGGAGGTGGTGGTGCCTGTGGTGGTAATGGGGGACAGGCAAGTGGAACTATTTTTAGTGTTAGTTACACAGCTACTGCGGGTTCGGTTGGTAAATCAGTTACTACTGTAACCTCTACACCAGCAAACCTCTTTTTCTAACAAAAGAGTTCTGAGTGGTTTTGCTCAGAACTCTTTAATTTAAAATTATTTAAGAAGTCCCTCTGGAATCGGTTTTTCTAATAAATGTTTGTAGATAAACTGCGTTTTTAGATTATCGAAGTGAACTCCTTTATTTCCTCCCCAACCGTGACGGCCATTCGGGTAAAGCATAAACTCGAAGTTCTTCTTTTCATCTTGTAATTTACTGATTAACTGAATACTATTTTGCATGTGAACGTTATCGTCCATCGTTCCGTGTACGATTTGTAACACACCTTTTAGTTTGCTCGTGTGAGTCAGAACATTGGCAGATTTATAACCTTCAGGATTTTCGGCTGGTGTATCCATGTATCTTTCGGTGTAGGCACTGTCGTACAAACTCCAATCTACAACGCTTCCGCCCGCCATTCCGTGGGTAAATACATCGCTTCCGTAAGTCAAGGCATAGCAACTCATATAACCACCGTAACTAAAACCTGTGATACAGATTTTTGTTGGGTCAGCTATTCCTTTGTCTATCAATGATTTAACGAGCGTTTTATAGTCTTTCATTTCCCAGTAACCTAAATTACGGTGCATATATGCCACACCTTCTTTACCGAAATGTCCACTGGCACGGTGGTCGAGTGCTACCTGAATGATTCCTTCTTTAGCGTACCATTGTTGGCGAGCCGACCAAGTCCATTGGTCATAAACTGTACCAGCATCTGGGCCACCGTAAATGCTTACCAAAACAGGATATTTTTTTCCAGCTACCATATTTTGCGGGTAAGTGATTGTCATCGGTAAATCATAAATGCCATCATCACTTTTTACTCTCAAAAGTTCGGTTTTAGCCAAATTATAGTTGTCCATTTCTGCACCTTTGATGCTACCTAATTCACGTACTATTTTACCTTCGTTGTCAACAATTGCCATGCTGGTTGGCGTATTGATGTTTGAGTAAGTAGTAATAAAATATTTAAGATTTGGCGAAGCATTGATATTACGATTATTATAGGCACCAAAAGTGAGGCGTTTTAATCCTTTTCCATCAAAACCAACTTTGTAGAGGTCGAAGCGAGCGGTGCTTTCGATACCACGAGCGTAGAAATATACCACACGATTCTTTTGGTCGATACCTTCAACATTTTTTACCGTATATTTCCCTTCGGTGATGTTATTGATAAATTTACCGTTGATGTCATATAGATACAGTTGTTTCCAACCAGTTTTATCGCTGATAATCATCATTTCTTTGCCACCATCCATAATCGTTAGGCGTTCGTCGGCTTCATCAATGCCAATCCATGATTTTTGAGTTTCGTTATAAAGCTCTTTTTTACTACCATCTTTTGGCGAAACATTATACAGTTTTAGGTTATCATTGCCACGGTTAATCCATTGGAGCATCAAACCGCTACCATCTGGCAACCATTTTGGCCAACCAAAATATTGTTCGTCTTTTTCGTTGAAAGCAGCCCAAGTAGTTTTTCCACCCGCTGGCGAAACAAAACCAACTTTGGCTTCGGGATTTGGGTCGCCACTTTTTGGATAACGAGTTTCTTCGATAAAACCGTGTTGCCCCTCGCTGCTATAAAGCGGAAACATCATCGTTTTTGACTCATCAAAACGCATATAAGCAATTTTCTTGCTATCTGGACTCCACCAAAACGCACGGAAACGAGTTGGGCGACCGAAAATTTCTTCCCAATAAACCCACGTTGCGTAGCCATTTAAAGTAGTTTTAGTGCCATCGGTTGTGAGTTTTATCTCTTTTTTGGCTTTGAAATCATACGAATAAAGGTTGTTTTCTTTTGTATAAGCAATGTAGCTGCTATCGGGCGAAAACATAGCATTTTTTTCTTCGGCTGGGTCGTTGGTTAATTGTGTTTCTGTATCGCCGCTTTTCAAAAATAGGTTATTATTTTTGCTGATAATGGTTTTTACAGGTTTTGCTTTTGGGCGGAGTATTTCTTCGCTTGCTTCGGTCATTTTTCCGCTGCTTACTTCCAAAACCATTGATTTGGCTTCTGCTTCTGGCGAAAGTTTTTGAGTAACTAATACTCGCTCATCATCAAGCCAACGTTGAATAATTGGTAGAGGTTGGGTGAAGTTTTTGGGTGTTTTACCCGACATTAATTCTTTTTCGTCAAAATCCTTCTTTTGAGCAAAAACTGCTGTACTCGCAAGGCAGAGAAGCAATAGAGTTTTTTTCATGTTTAATAGTTTGAAGATTACAATTGGGCGTAAAAATAATGAAAATGTTGGAAATATATTAATCCATAGCGTCGGGTTTGCAAACCCGACGCTATGGATTAATATGATTTGGAGAAAATATTTGTTTTTCAAAAAATAACATTTCCTCTTCAAAATTCATTTTTCTGTGATGTTCTTCTTGATTTTTTATATAATTTCTCACCTGATTAAGCATAGAATTACTAACAGTGAATGCTCGCAGCGGCGAACTGTCCATAACCATCTTGCCAACTAAAGTGTGTTGAACAAAGATTTTGTTCCTTTATCCAATAACAACTATCTCGTTTGATGTCTCTTACGACATTACTCAACGAAAAAACTGGCTTAGGACTAATCAAGAGATGTATATGGTCTTCTGTACCATTAATAAAGTCAAGGTGATATTCTTTTTGTTTGCAGAATTCTTCGATGTGGCCGTATAGTTGCCATTTCCAACTTTTATCAATAAATTATTTACGATTTTTGGTGCTCCAAACCAAATGATACCATAGAGAAAGGTAAGATTGCGATGCCATTTTTTATAAATAATTTTCGTCCATAGCAACGGGTTTGCACACCCGTTGCTATGGACGAATTTAGGTAATTTATATGAAATACTCCTGCAATCCAATAAAAATCATTTCTTCCCCAAATCTGCCGTAATTGTCAAATAGTAAAATGCTCCGACCGTTGGCCCTGCAATGAAACTTACGTAAGGGCGGTTCAAAATATTAGTTCCTGCTACTTTAAATTGCAAGCCCTGTTTTCGGGCATAATAAGTAAATTGTGCATCTACATTATGAATGACTGGTACATTGCCCGTTGCCAATGCCGACTGCCACAAAAATCCTTCTTGATATTTATAGTTTAGCCCAAAACCAATGTTTTTTGTGAGTTTGCTATTGCCAAACCCGATATTCGCAATCCATCGAGGCGTATTGAAAGCTTCTTCAAAACCATCATTATTGGCAGTATTTCGGAGTTTTGCAAAAGAAGCATTTAGGTTTAGCGAGAAGTTTTTATAAAAATTATAGTTCAATCCGATACTCGCACCGTAGTTTCTTACGATAGTTTTGGAGTTTGTCCACAGGCGATAGCGAGCTTGTTTGTTGCGGTCGTACATGTAAAATGCCAGCGAATCGACATTCGTGCCGAGTGGCACATTGGCCTCAATCTGAGCCATGAAGTTTCGGTAAACATTATAATAAAAATCGGCATCGACAAAAAGTTTTTTGCCCACAGGATAACCTTTGTAGCCAATCTCAAAACTATTGACATACTCTGGTTTCAGATAAGTATAATCGTTTTTGCGGAGAAGATTTTTGTTTTTGATGATGGCTTCATTTTGAGTTAGTTTATTGACATTTATATCTTGGTTAACTGCCGCCGTGAAATCATCAATGGTTTTTCGTAGATATGAATTTTCAAAAATACCTTGCGACATTATCGGTAAGCCACCCACCCGTTTTACACCACCACTATTAATGTTTGAAAAAGCCTCAAACAAACTCGGAAAACGATAACCATTTTGATAAGAGAGACGGAAATGATTATTGTCGTTGAGTGAATAAACCAATGACGCTCGTGGATTAAAGCGTAAATCGAAATACTGGTTTTTGTCAACTCGGAGTGTCAGTAAAAATTTAATTTTTTCATCGAAAAAAGTTTTGCTTCCTTGCACAAAACCGCCCGCTTTCCAATAATTGATATTTTTACCGCTCTCTTCGGGATTGATGAAATAATTTCCATCAGGCACAACTATGTAATTTCGGTAATCGAAACCAGCTAATAGACCAAAACCGTTGTCTTGGAGTGTTGTTGAAAGTTTTTTGCTCAAATCTGTCAACCCTTCTGTGTGCAGCATGTATGATTGCACTCGCAAAGCGGCTCCTACATCCCAGTTATTGATGTCGCCTAATTTTGTAATCAAGTCATCAAAAGCAGGCGTATTTGGTTGTGGGCGACCTTTATCTGCTTGCGTTCTGGCTAAATTTAGGGCATCAATTACACTTTTCCCAGCTTTGGTTTGGGCATTATATTCGTTCGTAAAATCAGTAAACCAAACATTGTCAGACTTAAAACTTCGGTCGATATTTTCGGCCATCGAACGAATATTATATGATTTTCCTGTATTTTCGGTAGTCAAATATGCTCTAATTTGTGTGCTTGGACTCTGGTAAGTTATTGCATTCTGTGACAAACGATAATCATTCAAACGAAAACGATTGGTGCGTTGATAAACATTATCGAGCTGAGCGATTTTGAAACTATATGCAATTTCGTACTGAGGCTTTATGCGATAGTTTAAAGAAAAATCTGCCTTGAGATTATTGATAGAATAGTCGGTTACTTCTTCTTCAAAATAGCCAGTTCGAGCAACTACATATCTTTTTCCACCGAGGGTCAACGTTCTTCGATTCGATGATTCATTTCCGTAGGAATTCACGTAATCTGCTCCGACATTATCTTTTCCGAGTAGATTTACCGAAGTGTTAGCTGTTGGATTAAGGTCAAAAGTTGAATTAGCAACCCAATCATAACCTTTCTGATACGCAAAATTTACTTTAAATGCCCATTTTTCACTGAGTCTCTTGGCATAACGCAAACTCGTTTCCGAAAATAATTTAGGGGAGATTATTGGGTTTGATAAGTGATTGACTCCAGTTTTTTGCTGAATACTCAAGCCTTCCGAATCAAATGGATTAAGTGTAAGTAAATTCACCATGCCATTCAACGAATTCATGCCATACAATGCTGAAGCTACCCCAGGAATCATCTCAACTTGACGAATATCAAGGTCGGTTGGTCCCATTCCCGAAGCAATCGGAGAGCCAATATGCGGAGCTTGGTTGTCAACACCATCAACGAGTTGTACAAACCGCACATTTGTTGTGTTCGTAAATCCACGAGCATTATAGACCCTAAAACCCAAACTTGGCGTAATCAGCTGCACACCTTTGAGATTTTCGATGGCATCAAAATAGCTCAGGGCTGCACTTTGCTGAATTTGTTTCAATGTCAATAATTCAATGCTCGTTGCCGATTTTAGATAACTTTCTTTGACCCTTGAAGCTGAAACAACAACTTCATTCAAGATTTGTGATTTTAGCGTATCGACTTCTTGAGCTTGGCATAATTGTGTAGAAGCTATTTTTAAAATCGTTGTATAAATAAAAATATAACGATAGCTATGACAAAGTAATTTTTTGGACATTCTTAGATATTTTGAGGATTTTACAAAAACAGTTCGTTATATTTGCAAATATATAACGAAGAAATGTTGAACGAAAAAAAATGATAAGTTTTTAGAGAATCATTTGTATAAATGGCAAAATCAAAGCGTAAAAAAGTAAAAAGATAGATTATATAACCCTAAAAATACCCTATGACATCATTACTATTACTCTTATTGCTATTAAGCTTAGTTGCTTTTTTATACTCTTCGGTCGGGCATGGTGGTGCAAGTGGATATTTGGCTGTTATGGCAATTATGGGCGTAGCTCCCGCAATGATGAAATCATCGGCATTGGTCATGAATTTGGCTGTTTCTTTATTCTCATTTATTGGCTTCTACCGAGCAGGGTATTTTCGCTTAAAACTTTTCTTACCCTTTGCATTGGCCAGTATTCCGATGGCATTTGTGGGAGGAACAATGACGCTTTCTGATTCCATTTATAAGAAAATTCTCGCCGTATGTATCTTATTTTCAATCGTTCGATTAATCTATCAATTTGATACCGATGAAAAGAATAGACCAATTCCAATATGGGCAGGAGTCCTTTCGGGTGGCTTAATTGGCTTACTTTCGGGAATGATTGGCATTGGCGGAGGAATTATTCTTAGCCCCTTGATGCTACTGATGCGATGGGCGAATTTGAAAGAAACGGCGGCCGTTTCGGCACTTTTTATCTTTGTTAATTCTCTTTCTGGTCTTTATGGTCAATTACAAAAAGGCGGTATCAATCTTCCAGAAAACATGCAATGGGCAGTTTTGGCTACAATTATCGGTGGCTTGGCTGGTTCTTATTTTGGTAGTCAAAAATTCAATGTGCCAACCTTAAAAAAACTTTTGGCGGTGGGTTTGGTCATTGCTTGTTTGAAATTGATTTTTACGTAGGAATTTTTACTTAAACTAATGTTAAGCGGTATTAATTTCCCCTCCTTCTTTTAAGGAGGGGTGCCTGACGCAGTCGGCGGGGTGGTGGTTGGCGTAGAATTTATTTCAAAAGGTATTTACAGACCATCAACCACCCCGTCAAAATTCAACTTTGTCAGAATTTTGACACCCCTCCTTGAAAAAAGGAGGGGAAATTTAAAAATGGGCGTAACATTAGACCTTAAATCAACATTCAAGAAATATACTCATTTTTTCATCAAACGACTGTTGAAATTCTTCATGTAGTTTTCTGAAAGCTGCAATCAGCTGTTTTCCTTCATCGGTAACAATCGTTCCACCACCTTTTTCTCCGCCAGTTTGTGTGCTTACGATTGGCTTAACCGTGTGCTGATTTATCGAATTTACCAAATCCCATGCTTTTTTGTACGACATTCCCATTTGTTTGGCTGCTTGACTAATCGAACCAGTTTCGATGATATTTTCGAGCAATTCCAATCGGCCAGGGCCGAGAAAACGGTCGTCCTCGCTCTCAATTCTAAGCATTCCAGTAATACGAAAAGTCTTGTCGGGTTTCAATAAATCTTTGATTGGCATTGGTTTTGGCAATTTTGGTGCGGTAAATATAAATATTCTACGGCTGAAAACTTCTCAAGTTGCTAAAATCTCCCAAATCTTCTCGCCAAAATATGATTTTTCTCATTTCAAGATAAAAAATCATTCGATAGTTTTGGTCATTATCTATTCTAAACCCTTGATACGATGACTTCATTTCGTACCCGTCCAAAATTTAAGATTACTTCCGAAAAAAGTACCAACGAAATTGTAAAACTACTCACTGAAAGACTTGAAAAAACATCATTACCCGTTGAAGGAAAAGTTTTCAATACGCACGGTTTACTTCGCATCAAACCCGAACAACAACATTATTGGTCGCCACAATTAAGCATTAGCTTTGAAGAAACCGATGACCACAAAACGATTATTAGAGGAATGTATGGCCCACACCCGAGTGTTTGGGCGATATTTTTGATGGGCTATGTATTTTTCGGGCTCGGTATATTTTTTATCACAATGATTGGCTTGGTCAGGATGAGTCTAAAACTTGATGCTACTATTTTATGGATAGTACCAATTTTGGCTATTGGAGCGATAATCGAATGGATGTTAGGCCAAACAGGCCAGAAAGTAGGAGCAGAGCAAACCTTTATGATTCATCATTTCTTTGAAGATGCCCTCAATGAACAAGTGCATATCAGTAAAATTCGCTAAAAAAGAAAATTATACTCTATTGACATGGTAGATAAATAAATAGTTTGCTATTTTTGTTTGTTATCCAACGATTTCTTCAAAAAAAGTCAAATAATTATGCAAAATAGCAAACTAATTATACACTTTGCTCTGGCGATATTTTTATCGGTTTTCTTGTTTTCGTTTAATAATATTTCTGACGATTCTGACTACGAAAAAGAAATAAAAACTTGGCATCAGAATCGAATTGAGGGGCTAAAAAAAGAAAACGGTTGGCTAAATCTGGCGGGTTTGTTTTGGCTCGAAGAAGGTCGAAATTCGTTTGGCGGAAATACTGAAAACAAAATTGTTTTTCCGAAAGATAGAAGTAAGGCTTTTTTGGGTGATATTATTTTATCGAAAGGAGAAGTTTTTGTAGAAACAAAAGCCGATGCGGAAGTTTTTAACGAAAATGATAAAGTTGAAAAACTCAAACTTTTTCCTGCCGAAAAAAGCATAGTTTTAAAGCATAATTCCTTACGCTGGTTTGTGATAAAACGTGGCGACCGTTATGCCATTCGATTACGAGATTTAGAAAGTCCATTTTTGAAAGAATTTCACGGAATCGAAACTTTCAAAATTGACCCAAAATGGAAGTTAAAAGCCAAATTTGTACCAACCGAAGGCAAGAAAATTGCTATTTTGGACGTAACGGGACAAACTTCACAACAAGATTCTCCTGGGGTTTTGGCTTTTACGATTGACGGAAAAGAATATAAGTTAGATGCTCTGAAAGAAGGTGATGAGTTTTTTATCATCTTCGGCGATAAAACTAATAAAAAAGAAACCTACGGAGCTGGCAGATTTGTATATGCCGCCAAGCCCGATGCCGATGGATACACATATATTGACTTCAATAAAGCATATAATCCACCGTGTGCTTTCACGCCTTACGCAACTTGTCCGCTGCCACCAAAACAAAATCTCTTGCCGATTGAGATAAAAGCAGGTGAGAAAAATTACGGGAATCACTAAGAATTGAGCAAAGAACAAGAAAAATTAGAGAAGCAGTAAACTAAAACTATTATCTTTACGCACTTTAATAAAAATCTTGTACAACATGAAGAAAGTATATCTCAGTGATTCGGGACCGAAAGTATCGGAAGCCATTTATGGATTTTGGCGTTGGGAAAATTTAGAAAATACTCCAGCCAAAATGGAGCAAATCATTAATTTATGCTTAGAATTGGGCATTAATACCTTTGACCACGCAGATATTTACGGAGATTCGACCATCGAAGAGCATTTCGGAAAGATAATCAGCAATAAGTCATTCAAGCGTGAGGACATTGTGCTTTTTAGTAAATGTGGTATTCGTAAATCAAGTAACGGAAAGGTAAGTTATTTCGATAATTCTCATAATTACATTGTGAGTAGTGTCGAAAACTCATTGAAAAAACTCAAAACTGACTATTTAGATATTTTCTTATTGAATCAAAGTGATTTTTTGGCCGACCCAGAGCAAACCGCAATGACTTTGGCTGAAATTGTTAATTCAGGAAAAGTTAAGCATATCGGGGTAGCTAATTTTACGGCATTCCAACACCAATTATTGGCTTCTTACCTCACAATTCCAATCGTGACAAACCATATTGAATTAAACTTGATGAATATTTCGGCTATTGAAGATGGTCGCCTTGATTTTATTAAGCAAAGTTTCAGTAAGCCTTTGGCTTGGGCTCCGCTCGCTGGTGGCGAAATTCTTGATGGAAAAGAAGGAAAATCGGCAGTTCTGAAAACAAAACTTGAAGCAATAGGTAAAAAGTATGATGCTAACGTAGAACAAACAGCTGTTGCGTGGTTGATGCAGTTGGGTACTTTACCAATCATTGGCTCGTTGTCAGAAGCTCGTATTCGTAATGCTGCCAGTGCCTCAGATATTAAATTAAGCCGTGAAGACTGGTACGATATTTACCAAACTTCGGTGGCATCTTAAATAAATTAAGAATTGAGAATTAAAAATTAAGAATGATTTTTCTCATTTATTTAAATCGAAAATTCTTAAATAAAAATCATGGCAATTGTAGAAAATATTCAGTTCATAGAAAAAGAGATTGAAGGGAAAGGCGTAACGCTGGTGGCGGTGTCGAAGACCAAGCCAGTGGAAATGCTCATGGAAGCTTATAATGCTGGTTTTAAGCGTTTTGGCGAAAACTATGTGCAGGAATTGGTCGATAAATACGAACAAATGCCAAAGGATATCGAATGGCATTTTATTGGTCATTTACAGTCGAATAAAGCAAAGTATATTGCTCCGTTTGTAAGCCTAATTCACTCGGTTGATAGCTTGAAACTTTTGCAAGAAATCAATAAACAAGCAGCCAAGCACAACCGAGTAGTTGATTGTCTATTGCAAATTTATATTGCCGAAGAAGACACAAAAAGCGGCATGACCGAAGAAGAATGTTTGGAGATTTTGAAAGCAGAAACGTTGGAAAAACTTCCAAACGTAAGAATCGTAGGTCTGATGGGAATGACAACCCTCACCGACGACGAAGCCCAAATCAGAAAAGAGTTTAAAAAGTTGAGTGTGTTTTATACAAAACTCAAAACTCAGAATTCAGAATTCAGAACTCTTTCCATGGGCATGAGTGGCGATTACGGCATTGCAATCGAAGAAGGCAGCACTATGATTAGAGTTGGAAGCAAGATTTTTGGCGGAAGAATTTACCAGAAATAGAGAATAGTTGTGCCACATTTCAAAATATGGCACAATTTATATCAACCTACCTGAAAGCATCTCATGCTGATACTGCCCATCTCTACACCCTCATAAGTATATTTAATGGCTTCATTTGGATTAATCAACCCTGCACTATAAATCATCGGCAAGTAATGGTCGTAAGAGGGATGAGCCATTTGTCCAATTTGCCCAAAAGCTTTGAAATCTGCTAATTCCTCAAATTGTCGGTTATCGAGTTTATTTTTGACTATTGCATCAAACTCAACTGCCCAATCATAAGGACTTGGATTGTTGTCGCCCCATTTTACTTGACGTAAATTATGTACGATATTTCCGCTCGAAAGAATCAGAACGCCCTTATTTCTAAGGTTTTGTAATTCTTTTGCCAACTCAAAATGATATTGTGGTGGTTTCGAGAAATCAATACTCATCTGAAACGTAGGGATGTTAGCGGCAGGATAGATATGTCGCAACACCGACCAAGCACCATGGTCGAGTCCCATTTGGTGTTCTTCCAAAATACCGATTGATTTTACCTCTTTAATCACCTCACAAGCCATTTCGGGCGAACCTTGTGGTTCGTATTTTACTTTGTAAAGTGCTTCTGGAAATCCGCCAAAATCATAAATCGTTTTTGGAAAAGGATTGACCGAAACATACGTTTTCTTCATCGTAAGCCAGTGAGCCGAAATCACCAAAATTGCCTTTGGAGTTTCGATAGATTTACCCAAAAGAGCCAAACTATCAGTAAATTTATTATCGGCTAAGGCATTCATCGGGCTACCATGACCGATAAACACAACAGGCATTTTGTCTGATTTCGGAAACTCATCCGATATATTTTTTAATTCGTGTAAGTTCATATTTGTAAAAGGTAAAACCCCCAGTGTTTTCAAAAAATCTTTACGTTTCATGCTTTGAGTGGCGTGTTATTGGTTATTTGTTACTGGTTATTTGTTGAGAATGGGGAACTTTAAAGTATTTAAAGCACTTTTCATTATCCATTATCCATTATCCATTATCCATTATCCATTATCCATTATCCATTATCCATTATCCATTATCCATTATCCATTATCCATTATCCATTATCCATTATCCATTATCCATTATCCATTATCCATTATCCATTAATTAATCTTCTAAAACTCCAAACTTTCCTTTTGCCAAATCGTCATACGCTTGTAAGATTTCGGCTTTATTATTCATCAAAAATGGGCCATATTGTATGATTGGTTCGTTGATTGGTTCGCCGCTCAAAACCAAAAGTACAGCATCTTCGAGTGCTTCAATTTTTATTTCAGTTCCATCATTTCTGAATAAAATAAAATTATCTACTGGAGCAGTTTCTGTATCATTAACTTTCACAATCCCTTCAATTACCACAATTCCTGTGTTGTGTTTTTCATCCAAAGATAAATCAACTATTGCTCCTTTTTTTGCACGAACATTATACATATTGATTGGTGTGAATGTCGATGCTGCACCTTTGATACCTTTATACTCGCCCGCAATTACCTCAACAAGTCCTTGATTATCAGGTAAATAATATTTGCCAAGTTGAGCGTTTTCAATACCTTGATATTTTGGTGTAGTCATTTTATCTTTGGCTGGCAAGTTCACCCAAAGTTGCACCATCTGAAACAACCCACCAGCTTTGCTGTACTCTCGGTCGTGGTATTCTTTATGTAAAACTCCACTTCCTGCGGTCATCCATTGTACGTCGCCTGTGCCGATTACGCCACTATTTCCGCTACTATCGTGGTGGGCAATTTTGCCATGATAAGCAATCGTAACTGTCTCGAAGCCACGGTGTGGATGCACACCCACGCCACGGGGCTCATCTTTTGGCGGAAATTCAACTTTTGCGTTATAATCAAGCAAGAAAAATGGACTCATGCGGTGCATTCCCATTTTGTATCCACTCGGAAAGAAATTATGTACTCTGAAACCATCGCCTACCATGTGAGATGGTGGCGGAGTTAATATCTGCTGTACTGATTTTATATGGCTCATTGTCGTATCTATTTAATATTTACAATTACATTATATGTATATACAACTAATTTTGTTCGTCCATAGTTCCATCGTTTTTTATTTTTTAATTACCTTCACAGAAAATACAAAAACTTTTATCAACCTTCTTCAACAACAATGAAAACTCAATTTCTAATCCTCGTATTTCTGACAATTTTTTTACAATGTAAAGCCGATAAAGTGCTTGATAATGAGCATGATACCAATAAGCAGATAATTCCGCTCGGTGGTAATGCTTGGACAACCAATGGTGGTGAAATAAAAGAACAAGGCCTGCTAAATTGGAATTCTGACAAAACAGTTTGCCGTACTTATTTTAAAGTTGCTCAGAAAGGCTCGCTCAAAGTATCGGTCTTGATGAATCCGAAAGGGAGTAAAAGTAAAATTAGTGTCAGTATTTTAGGAAAAAGCATTGAGCTTGTGGCGGAAGGTGATGCTGAAAGAGAGTTTTTTGTAGGAGAATGGAATCTGTCACAAGCGGGTTATGTTTCTGTTGATATAAAAGGTATAATTAAAACAAATACAAACTTTGGGACGATTTCGAGTTTGGGAGTGAGTGGTACTTCGGTTACGTCGGAACTTACGTCTGTGAAAAACAATGAAGGAAATTTTTTTTATTGGGGTAGAAGAGGGCCTTCGGTGCATTTGCGTTATCCGACTGATGGTTTAGAAAATGTAGAATGGTTTTATAATGAAGTGACGATTCCGAAAGGAAATGACGTGATTGGCTCGTATTTTATGGCTAATGGCTTTGGCGAAGGCTATTTCGGAATGCAAGTAAATTCGGAAACTGAGCGGAGAATTTTGTTTTCGGTTTGGAGTCCGTTCACGACCGATAATCCTGCGGCAATTCCACAAGACCAAAGAATTTTGCTCTTGAAAAAAGGTGATGGGGTCTATACAGGCGAATTTGGAAATGAAGGTTCAGGCGGACAAAGTTATTTGAAGTATAATTGGAAAGCAGGAAGTACCTATAAGTTTTTGTTGCAAGGAAAACCAACCGCCGATAATTATACTACTTACACGGCTTATTTTTTCGCTCCCGAAGAAAACCAATGGCGATTGATTGCGAGTTTCAAACGCCCGAAAACATCAACTTATTTGAAAAGTTTGTATTCTTTTCTCGAAAACTTTATTCCCGAAACTGGGAACCAAGAACGCATGGGGAGTTTTGATAATCAATGGGTTTATACAGCAAAAAATGGCTGGACAGAACTCAATCAAGTGACACTTACGGCCGATAATACTGCCCGCAAAGGATACCGAGTAGATTATGATGGAGGTATGAAAAATGGCCAGTTTTATTTGAGAAATTGTGGGTTTTTCAATGATAATACAAAACTTAATCAAAGCTTTGAGCGACCGAAGAAAGGCAAAATGCCAATGATTGATTTTTCAAAGTTACCATAGTAAAATGTTTCTTCGGATAGTAAATTGAGCCGATTTTGTTCGACCCCATTCGGGGTCTAATATCGGTAAAAAAGCAATCACCCTACCAATATCTGACCCCGAATGGGGTCAAACGTGGAAATTTACGTTCGTGTTACTAAGTATTTTAAAGCTTTTAATCTCCGAGCGATAAAGAACTCTGCTTTTTGAGTAATTTCACGGCATTAATTTAAAACAGATTATTATGAATAAACTTTTTTCGCAGGCAGGCTCGCTTTTGGGAGCAATAGGGGTGATGGTTGGTGCTTTTGGGGCTCACGCTCTTAAACCAATGCTTACGGCAAGTGGTCGATTCGAGACTTTCGAGACGGGTGTTCGCTACCAATTTTATCATGCAATCGCATTGGTTTTGATAGGTATTTTATCGAAACATATTTCAAATAAAACACTTACTTACAGTGGCTACTGTATGTTGGCGGGGGTATTGATTTTTAGCGGAGCTTTATATACTATTTGTTTTACAGGCCTCAATGTATTCGGAGCGGTTGCTCCAATTGGTGGCACTTTGCTCGTAATTGGTTGGTTATTAATGTTTTGGGCAATTACTAAGGATTGATTTTTTGATAACCATATCAGATAGTGCAAAAATAGGGACGTCCAATTTGGACGTCCCTACGAGTTTTACAACTACTCAACATACTCAAAACTTGGCCCGACTGTAATACTACTACCTTCTGCAATCGGAATTTTCATTAGTTCGAGGGCTTTGTATTTCAAGTCATACATCAATGCAATTCCCTGCATTAATAATTGTGGATTTCCATTACAAGCATCGTGAATATTATTGAGCAAAGCCATATAAGTTTTATTGAAGTTATATGATTTCTGCCAAATTTCAGAGTCTTTCGGTAAATCTGTCATCTTAGGATTTTCTTTCATGTTATAAACTGCATCCCAATCGACAGTTATTTGTTTTCCCGTAGGTGGCTCTTGTGGGCTATCTCTTGGGCGATATTTTTGTTCGTGATAAATCTCATTGAAGCGGAAATAGTGAGCATATTCGATTCCTTCGCCAAATAATTCGTGGTCAGGATCTTCAATCTCTCCATCGATTCCTTCGCCTTGCCCCACGATTTCATCAATGGCCAAAATGGCGTCATCCAAGCAATAAACCGAAACGAGTTTTCCGCCACTGCCATAATATTGCTCGGTGGTGATTTGTAATTCGGGTTTTCCGGTGAAGATTCCGCCCTCAATGGCCTTATCAAGCCATTTTAGTCTTCTTTTGATGGAAGCATAAAATTCTCCAATCGAATGATATTCCTTTCCTGGGTGTGGTTTATGCTCGGCCGATTTCTCGATTTGCAAGAAAGTGCTTATCGAACTCTTAGAAAATTTTTCGAGACTTACATAAAAATCTTCGGTGATTTTCGGGAGTTTGGTTGGGTATTCTGGAATAAAATTAGGCGTGTTGATGGCTGGGCTACCACCGATAGCATTGAGAATATTGGCAGCCATAATCATGTGTAGCATTTCTTCTAAAACAATGCTTTTGATGGTATTGGCTGCGTAATCGTTTGCACCGTCTTTGATAGAATATAACGCACAAAGATACGGCGGAATGGTTGAATGCTCCAGCTCAATGGCCGATTGTATATCATTTTTTAGAATTTCGAGCTTTTTCTGGAGGGTTTCTTGCGAAGCTGTCTCAAATTGCTCACCGCTGCTTTTTAATTGAATAGTATCGAATCTATCCGAAATGATTTTGTGGCGTTTCGGATTATTTGTTTGAAAGAGTGATTCCATGGCTTAGTTTTCTAATTGTTTGAGAATGGCCTCGGCGGCTTTAAAACTGAGAGCGGTCATCGTGAGCGTTGGGTTCGATGTTCCGAGCGTAGGCATGTTTCCACAGCCTACGAGATACAGATTTTCGTGGTCCCATGTGCGTTGGTTTTTATCAACCACCGAATCTTCTTTTGATGAACCCATGCGATGCGTACCTACGATATGCCCAGCCCCCCAGAAATTATAGCCTTGACCTTTGTAGGTTACGTAGTCGGGGTCGTTGGCCACGCTGTAAGCAGTGTAATCTTCTACGCCATTGGCCGCAAAAATTTGGTCGGAAACTTTTTTGGCCGCTTCAAACGATTTCTTCATGTATTCCGAAGCATTGTAGTGAATTACAGGTCGATAATTATCAAGTTGGTCTTTGTATTGCGGGTCAATCGTCACTCGATTGTTAGGGTCGGGCGTTTGTTCGCACTCAAAATGTAACAGTAATTGTCGAGGAAGTACATCGTTGAGGTGGCTACGCAGTTTTTTACCAAACATTCCGCTACTCACGGCCGAGCTTACATCAGAGCCAGGTGAAAAAACTGGCCAAGACCAGCCCCAGTTATCAATTGGTGAAATCCAAGCGGCGTGTTCTTTTCTAAATTCTCCATCTCTAAAAGTCGGAATATTTGTCGTAGAACCTGGCCCACGATACGGATAGGCTTTTTCGGGAAGTAGGCCCCAAGTAAGCATCACGAGGTGGTCCATGAGGTTACGGCCAACTTGGTCGCTCGAATTGGCAATGCCCGATGTCAGCAGGATTTTTGCATTTTCGATAGCACTGGCCGCCAGCACATAGATTTTGCCTCGTGCAATGGCAGTATCATAGACAGTCGAGTTTTCGTACTTATATTTTTTGTACTCGATGCCCGTGATGGCGTTTGTAATTTCATCAGTATATATTTTAGAAGCCACAGCTTGGGTGATAATTTTCAGTCGTTTTGGGTCAGACTTGCGAAGAGTCTTGAGTGCATTGTATTTGGCTTGCACTGGGCAAATAGGCACACAACTGGCATTGCCTTCGCAGCGATGCCCCGTGTTTTGGTCCCAGATTGCACCTACTGGCTCGTATTCTTCGTTATTTTTGGCCAATTCGAGTTTTTGGGCTTTTTTATTCCAATACGTTCCTGCAAACTTATAAGCAGGGTTTGGAATAGAATTTCGGCCTTGTGGTGTGCTGATGCACGTAATCGTATATTCTTTACCGTAAAGTTTTACTTTAAGATTTTGTGTTTTTTCGATACACACTTGGTCGAGATAACTTTGCGGGATTTCTTTCATCGGAAAAACATATCCTTCTCCGTAATTCTCAATGCTCATATCTGGCCCTACTTGGTCTTCAACATTGCCCGAAACCCCGATTTCGTTTTCGGCCATTTCGTAGTAAGGCATGAGCTCATCGTATGTAATGGGCCAGTCGACACCCTGACCGTAGAGTGTTTGCATCTGAAAATCGTTGGGCAACATACGTGGAGTAGAACCCAACCAGTGAAGCGTAGTTCCACCCGGCCCACGCAGACAGTCGCTACCAAAAGGCAATGGCCCTGCCTGCACCAAATAACCTTTGGTTGATGGACTATTAGTTTGCGTAATTGGCTCAATATCAAGTACATCAATCGACTGAGCATCTTTGATATTTGGATACGGCGAATTAGGTACTTTGGCCGAAGCCTTATAAAACGTATCTATGTAATATTGATAATTCTTGTAGGCAGCTTCGGGGTCGAAAGCCATGCCAGCTTGCAATCCTGCTTCGAGTAGTAATACGTTTTTGCCAGCATTGGTAAGCGTTTTTGCCAAAACACTTCCTGCAATACCCGAACCAACGATTACGACATCAAATTCTTCTTTTGTCTTCTTTTCCATTTTTTTTGTGCATTATTTGGTTGGAATTCTGATTGGTAAGTTGGCCCAAGAGCCGTAGCCAGGCTGCTTTGCACCGGGTGGGTGTGCTTCGGCCGTATCCCACATTAATCCTTGCTGGTAAGATTGCGTACTGATGACGTCGCTTCCCCAGTTGCCAGTGTACCAAACCAAAATAATGTTTTTGGCTATGCCATCGTAAGCCGAGTCGGGTATGAGGCGTGCAGCAATGGCCGCATTGATTTGGTCTTCATCGCCCGCTGATTCGAGCAAGATTTCATCAACTTCGGCAAAGAAATAATGGAGTGTTTCGGGCGAAAACTTTTCCAAAAAAACATTGAAATACGTTTCCAACATGCCCGTACCCAAAAGCTCAACTTCGCTGTATCCCGTTAGGTAGGTCGAGATAGTCAAGAAGGTGTTACTTGAAACTACGTGGTTGTTCATTGTGTAAGTAAAGTTTAACAGATTTTAGAGGAAATGTATAAGGTATGGGTACCGCAATGGCTTGATAGGTAGTGGATTAGGTTTTAATGGCTATAACAGAACTAAGGTTTAGCAAAGATAAATTGAATAGCTAAAAAGCAAATGCGTATAAATACCTGTTTTTGAAATCGGGCATTTATACGCTTCCTTAGCTTGGTGAGTTATCATACTTTTGTGTATCCTAAAAATGATTCACACACTACGTTTATTGATGTTCCCGCCCCCTATAAAAACCGTTATACTATACGAAACTTAATGCCATGCCAAAAACTAAAAAAAATTATGAAGTAATTGTGATAGGAGGGGGAGCAATGGGGCTTTCTACTGCCTATCATCTGGGTAAGAAAAAAACGGATACGCTTGTACTGGAGCAGTTTCGTTTTATTAATCAAATGGGAAGTTCGGCGGGAGTTTCTCGACAATTCAGAATTCCGTATCCTGAAAGTTACATGGTGCAATTTGTATTGGATTCTGAGCCTTATTGGGACGAATTGCAATCGCATACGCCCGTAAAGTTATTAGATAAAGTGGGTACGCTTTGGTTTGGCGACCCATCCGTGAAGTCAACCGAAGGAAACATCAGTCAAGCCGAAAAAGCACTA
Source organism: Emticicia aquatilis (assembly GCF_014644295.1). Lineage (GTDB taxonomy): Bacteria > Bacteroidota > Bacteroidia > Cytophagales > Spirosomataceae > Emticicia > Emticicia aquatilis. The sequence goes on along the minus strand of NZ_BMKK01000010.1, from coordinate 168,621 downwards.
AAAAAACTAAAAGTGCCTTATACTTCGCTCACTTCTAAGGAAATTGAAGAGCAATATAAATTTAAAAACTTACCCGAAACTTACACAGGTTTATTTCAAGCCGATGGAGCAAGTATTGATTTACGAGCGACCTTGCAAACGCTTCATGATTTGAACTCGAAAAGTCCTTACGTGACAATGAAAGAAGAATGCCCCGTAATTGGGGTGAAACAGCACAAAGATACCTTTGAGATTACTACGCCCGAGGGGACGTTTATCTCCGAAAAACTGGTGATTGTTCCCGGGCCTTACATTGATAGTGTAATTAATCAACTAAATTTTACGATAAGGGCAACTTATTGGAATATGACCTCGGCATATTTCAAGAAACTCGACCCTAAAATTCAATATCCAACGTGGTTTGTTTTTCAGAATGCCGTTGGCGGCAATGGGAATCAGTTTTACGGCTTTCCGAGTGTTGATTGGAATCATCCTGAATATATTCGAGTTGCTCCCGACTTTGTGATACAACCCTTAACCAACCCCAGTCAGCGTACGCTTGTGCCAAATCCACAGGAATTGGCCTATACGGCTCAGTGGGTAAAAGACCACATGACTGGCCTTGACCCAACTCCGCATTACACTTCCACTTGTTTGATAGCTTTGAGCGATGTGCCAACCAAAGAACTAATCATTGATTTTGCTCCGAACTATATTCCGAATCATCAAGATATTGTGCTTTATGCCACAGGTTGGGCAGCGAAATTTGTGCCGTTTTTAGGAAAAATCTTAACCGATTTAACCCTTGATGGTAAAACACCTTATGACATCAAACACTTCCAGCTAGGACACAAATACTTTAAATCTCTTTAAAAAATCAGCAAAAAAACTGAAGCTTGTACATTGTGATGTTTACTAAACAAATGGACTACATCCTCAATTTTTAATTCTCAATTCTTAATTGTGCTAAAAGCACATATAACCATGAAAACTTATTCAATTTTTGGAGCGGGAGCTTCGGGACTTTACACGGCATGGCGACTTCTGAACGGAGTAGCCGAAACCGAAGAAGGGAAAGCTAAACAACTAAAAAAAGGCGATACGCTCGAACTTTACGATTGGGGAAAATACGATTTTTCGAGCGAATATACTGGAACTCGTGCGGCAGGGGCCAGAATCTGCACATGGCATTACCAAAATGATAATACAAAATCGTATCTCGAATTGGGTGGAATGAGGTATTCGTACTGGAATGGCGATAATGGTGGTGAAGCAGGTGGGCATCGTGTAGTAACGACGGTTATTAATCAATTGGGGCTTGATAAATATTCTGTGCCATTCAATGAGTCAACAAATCCGTTATATTATTTACGTACAAAAAATATGTATCTCAATGATATAACTTCGAGCAATCCGGCACCCTATAATGTTGACCATTTTGGTGCAACAGACTCGCCCGATACTGGTTTTGCTACTGTTGAGAATTTGGCAGTTACTGCCACTTCTGGCCCACAGACCCGTGCCGAATGGTGCGATTTCTATGAGAACGGAAGAATCAATGTCGATTTACCCGATTCGTCGGTTTACCAAAAAGGCGATTTATTGAAAGATATTGGCTATTGGAATTTGATGTATGACCAACTGGGTTCGGAAGGTTATAATTATGTGTCAGATGGAAATGGTTATTCATCGAATGTCATAAACTGGAACTCGGCGGTAGCGTTTCAATCTAACAATGAATTTACCCCTGGCAACGAATATCGCACGCTTACATTGGGTTTTTCGAGTATGTTTAATGCTCTTTTTGATGAAATTCTGAAATTAGCTTCCGAAAAAGGTGTCAATTTTGAATACCACCCAAATACTCGCCTACACTCGATTTTACAAATTGATGGTGTAATTCATTACGGAATCGCAACTCGTAAAAATCCGAATAAAAAAAGTGCTTCAAAAACAACCGATGCTGCTTGGTTGGCCATGCCACGCTACGCCATTGATTTGGTTGCCCAAGCCACACGCTACGAAAACCACGATGGAATTGATGTGCTGAATCATAGAAAAGTACAACTTTTCTTAGAGTCGGCCATTATGCAACCTTCGTATAAAGTAGGAATGTTTTTCGACCGAGAATGGTGGACAGAAAGCACAACGCCGTATCCTGCACCGATTTTGAGTTATGAAATTACGAGCGATGTCTTGACTCAGCTCAGTGATTTTCCGCAGGAATATATCAATCTCATTGCCGCTGATGATAATTTGATGGAAACTCCGTTTGCTTCGGCGGCTGATTTCATCAAAGCCGTTGAGGCCTGCGTTGAAGAGCGATTGACGTATAAGCAAGAGCAACAAATCTTGACCACTGCCAAGCGAAATACCATTGGGCCGAGCGTGACTGATACGCCAATTCGTCAGGTAGTTTATTTTGGAAACAATGCTCTTGATGGAAAAGCCGAACCAATTTATGGGCTTTTGGCAAGTTATGACGATGAAAGTTTTACGACTTTCTGGCAAGAACTTGAATTAGGCCCTAATGCCGAGCGTAAAATTCCAATTTCGGAAAACACACAACCACTCGATGGCCCTCGTAAAGCCCCCGAAATTATGGTCAAGATGCTTCGTAAGCAATTGGCTGCGGTGCATTTTGGCCCAGCTTCTGATTATACGGCCGTGCCAGAGCCACTCGAAGTATCTTACATGGATTGGTCATTGCCGCCATTCAATGCGGGCTATCATGCGTATGCTGCTCACTACAATATCGGCGAAGTACAACAAAATATTCGTAAGCCATCTCAATTAATTGACGGAGCAGATGCCAATATTTTCATTGTAGGCGAAACCTATTCAAACGACCAAGCTTGGGTAGAAGGAGCTTACTGCACAGCCGAGTCAGTATTGAACGACTTCTTCGGAATTAAGCCAATCATTGATGATACTAATTATCCATTTATTTGTCCGAGTTCTAAAAAATAGATTTAACATTTAACCTCAAAACACTTACAGTTATGAAAACTAAATTTGGCGTAATACCAGCAGGTATCCAAATACTTACGAAAGCACAGGCTTCCCAAGTAGATTTAGGACCACTCACACAACTACAAGGAACTTGGGTAAGTGAGCCAGGTATGGGCTGGAACGTTATTGCAGTACCAGGGCCACCTCAACAAGAATTTATATTGGAAGTAATTCCGTATATCGAAACACTTACTTTTAAACCAGTCGTGACGGCCAGTAACCGTGGGCCTTTTATTGATGGCGTGGAAAATACCCAACAAATAGTGGGATTGATGTATGAACAACAAATTCATAGCACTTGTGAAACTGATTTTTGTAATTCGAGAGGATTCGGAAAAGGGCAAGAAATTCATGCCGAAAGAGGGTTTTTCTTGAATATTCAAAACCTCAATTCAAACTTTGATGTTGTACGTTTATCTACAATTCCACACGGAAATTCAGTACTTGCTCCTGGAAATTCAACAACAGCTCTGCCTCCTAACAATGATTTCTTTGGAACAGCAGATACTTTCCCTTTTGCTGTAACAGGGCAATTATTACCAGGTTATGCAGAGGGGCAATATGATACCAATCAGTTTGCAGAATTCAATCAATTAGACCCTAATACATTTTTGCAAAAGACTTTAGGTACGCAAAAACTGGCAAGTATGACTACCTTATCTTTTTCGACAAAAAATTCTGATGGTGGTATCTTAAATATTCCGTTTATTCAACAAAATATCAAAACAACTGATATGCAAGCCAAATTCTGGATTGAAGAAATCGAAAACCCAACGGCTGGGCAACCTAATATTTTACAATTACAATATACACAGACAATCAATTTAGTGTTTCCACCAACGGGTGTAAATATTCCAGTGGTTTGGCCTCACGTAACTGTGAATACAATGAGAAAAATATCATAAATAAACCAAAGCCCTACAAATCAAATAATTGTAGGGCTTTATTTTTAATGAATTAAAACCAATTTCAAACTCAACTCTACCACTTCCCCCATACTTTTACAATTCAAAAAACTGGGATTTTTATAATGCCTTGCCAAATCCTGTTTGAGCGATTCGAGGTTGTCAGGCAGTGAAAGTGTATCTTTTTTCATAGTTTCAATCAAATCGTGCATTCTGCTTTTTTCTTCTCGCAATCTATTTGCAATCAAGGTGCGTTCTTCGGCTTGATATTGTTTTACTGACTCAGGTGTTAGAAACTGCATTCCCATCTGAATCATGGCATTATTTTGCTTAAAATACTGCGGCATATAGACTGATTTTGAGGACTCGTAAGATTGTTGGTCGAAGTCAATGGCTCGAAGGCGGTAATGAAAATCTTCAAAGTCAGGCGTGACAATTATTACAAAATTCGATGAGTGCATATCACCCAAAAGCCTCACAAAACACCTTTCGTTGAACTTGATAAACTCTTTACTCAAGCGAATGGGGTTAAAATTAGCATCGTTAAGGTGATTATTCATAAATTGGTCGGCAGGAATACCGGCGATGTGTTCTTCTACGAGTGTATCTTCGTGCGTACAATAACCCATTACATTGGGCGAAAGCAAATGCTCTAACTCAAGTCCATAAATTCGAGAGGCATCGGCCAATTTTATATAGAAATAATCGTGGTTATCATTGATTTTATTCACGATTCGGATTCTGAATGGCTTTGTATTAGCGTATGTGCAAGTATCTACACGGTCAACTACCAAGTGCTTGATTACGGCCGCATCGCCATCTGTTTTTAAATCGGCATAGATTATTTTTAGTGCTTCGTAGATTTCTTCGAGGTCGTTTTGTGGGTACATCACTGTTTCCCAAAGCGTGTCTTTTCCTTTTTTGTCGTAAAGCGGAAAGGCATTATCGAAACGCAATAAATCGGTGTATTTAATAGGCAATTCTTTTTCACGACCATATTTTGTGAGGTATTTGCGAAGTCGTGGCGATATTTTGAAAGGTATCTTTTTCTTGGTGATGAGTGCCATAAATACTTTACTTTGAGAATTAAAAGCGAATAATCTGACTAATTATTCGCAAAATACAGATTCCATTGCCGTTTGGTGAAAAAAACAACAAATTTTGTCTCTAAAATATAAATAGTTTCAATAAAAATATAACTTTGCCGTTAATAAACCTGTAACTCTAAATACTTAACATTCGATTTCTATGGAAAACATGCAAGAAAGAAAAAGTAATACAGCCATGACGGCAGGCCTCGTTTTGGCTTGTGCATTGGCCGCTCTTTTTGGATTTCTATACTTTAATGCTCGTCAGGATATTGAGGCTAAAAACGTTGATATTTCGTCGAAAACAAAAGAGTTATTATTGACAAATACTAAACTCGATTCGATTTCAGCGGAATTAGACAAAAAAATTGCCGAAGTGACATCGTTGGGCGGACAAGTGGCCGACCTCGAAGCTTTGAAAGCTCAACTCGAACAAGATAAAAAGAATTTAGTAAATTCTAAAAACGTATCTATTCGAGATTTTGAAAGCAAAATCAAAGGTTACGAAGCAGCTTTAACGGCAAAAGACGTAGAGATTGCAAAATTAAGAGAAGAAAATGCCCAGTTGACCACCGAAGTGAAAACGTTGGGGGCTGAAAACACGAATTTGAAAACTGACGTTTCGACCTTGAAGTCGGATAAACAAGCCCTTGCGGACTCTGTTTATGCAACAACCGTGAAGAACAAAGAATTAGCTGAGAAAGTAACGCTTGCTGCTGCTTTGAAAGCTATGAACGTTTCGGTAAATGCCATTAACTCTCGTGGTAAAGAGCGTGAAGGTGGTGAGTACAAAGCAAAACGTGTAGAAAAAGTGAAAATTTCTTTCAAATTGGCCGAAAACCCATTGACAAAGAGAGAGAACAAGGTGATTTATATGCGTATGCTCGACCCACAAGGTAACTGTATTTCGGATATGGCTACTGGTTCGGGTGCATTTACTTATGGTGGCAAAGAAATGGTTTATACTGCCAAGCAGTCAGTAATGTATGATAATTCAGGTCAAAACGTTGATTTTATTTACTCTCGTGGAGCTAACTACTCAAAGGGTAAATATAACATCGAATTATACTCAGAAGGCTTCAGCATCGGCCGTGGTACTTTTGAAGTAAAATAATAAAGTTTTGCTTTCAGTTTAAAACAAAGAGTTTGTCTCGAAACCATGGGGCAGACTCTTTATTTTTGTAGTATCTTATAACCATGCCAAATTAGGGCAAACTCAAGAGATTTAAGAAAAGCCTGAAAGGCTGTTATGATTATAGAAAATAGAGAGTAAAATAACACCAAGTAGTCATTCTGTTGCAAATACAATTGACTTTTTAGTTTATAGGTGTAGAAAATACCAAACTCAATTGCTTGAATTAATCCTTGTAATGGCTTTAAAAACAAAAAGCAGTAGTAAATTTGAGTTTACTACTGCTTTTATTATGTAATTCGAGAGAGTTATTAATTACTCTACAATTGGAGTCTTTTCTTCAGTAGGAGTATCTACTTTATCCATGAACTCCTGATAATTTGTCAATTTCTCGAATGGGCGTTTGCCAATTAAATCTACTAAGTCAGATTGATAAAGAATCTCTTTTTTCAATAATTCTTGAGCGATTTTCTCGAGTTCTTCACGCTTCTCAATCAATAATTCTCTTGTACGTACGTAAGCATTATCAATTAATTTCTTTACCTCTTCATCAATAATTTTTGCGGTATCTTCCGAATAAGGCTTCGTGAATGACATTTCGCCCTGACCTTTCGAGTCATAGAACGAAACGTTACCGATACGGTCATTCATACCATATACCGAAACCATTCCGTAAGCACTTTTCGTGATTCGCTCTAAGTCGCTCAATGCACCAGTAGTAATTTTACCAAAAACTACTTCTTCGGCAGCACGACCTCCAAGAGTCATACACATTTCATCAATAAGTTGCTCAGTTCGATACAAATATTGTTCTTTTGGTAAATACTGAGCGTAGCCTAAAGCCGCAATACCACGAGGTACGATACTAACTTTTACGAGTGGATTGGCGTGTTCTAAGAACCAGCCAGCTACTGCGTGTCCAGCTTCGTGATACGCCACGATTTCTTTCTCTTCTGGCGAAATCAATTTATTTTTCTTTTCTAAACCTCCAATTTCACGGTCGATTGCATCATGGAAGTCTTGCATATCAATTGCTGTTTTGCCACGACGTGCTGCCAAAAGAGCAGCTTCGTTACATACGTTAGCAATTTCAGCACCAGCAAAACCTGGGGTTTGAGTAGCCAATTTCTTGATGTCGATATTATTTGAAAGTTTCAAAGGTTTCATGTGAACTTTGAAAATAGCCTCACGACCAACAATATCAGGAGCATCCACACTTATTTGGCGGTCGAAACGACCTGGACGCATCAAGGCTGGGTCAAGAACATCGGGGCGGTTAGTTGCTGCCAAAATGATAATTCCTGCATCAGAACCAAACCCATCCATCTCTACCAAGAGAGAGTTAAGGGTATTTTCACGCTCATCGTTTGCACCTGGCATTGAGCCACGTCCACGAGAACGACCAACTGCATCAATCTCATCAATAAAGATAATACACGGAGCTTTTTCTTTGGCTTGTTTGAAGAGGTCACGTACACGAGCGGCACCCACACCCACAAACATTTCAACGAAATCAGAACCCGAAAGTGAGAAGAATGGCACACTCGCTTCGCCTGCAACTGCTTTGGCCAATAAAGTTTTACCTGTTCCCGGAGGGCCTACAAGTAATGCTCCTTTTGGTATTTTACCACCGAGTTCGGTGTATTTTTTTGGTGTACGCAAGAAATCAACAATTTCCTGCAATTCTTCTTTAGCTTCTTCTAAGCCTGCTACATCGTTGAATGTGATTTTTACTTTATTATCAGCATCAAATAAAGCAGCTCTTGATTTGCCGATATTGAAAATCTGACCACCTGGGCCGCCACCGCCTGTCATACGGCTCATCAAGAAATACATCAAGCCAAGCACAACGATAAATGGAAGCAATTGCCAAACCATATTCATCATATCTTGTCTTTCTACGCTCTCAGGGTATAATGTCTGGCGGTAAGCTTCGTCTATTTGGGCAGTTTTCAAGAAGTTTGTGTAGTCATTCATAAAAGATTCTACCGAAACCAAATCTACTTTCAAATGCGGGCCACCTGCATTATAACGATTATTACCTAAGTCTTTTTTATACTCTGGTTTTTGGAGAGCATCACGAGTGAGGGTAACCTCAACGCTGCGATTGCCTTCTACGACGGCTACTTTTTCTACATCTTTTTGCAAAATCATTTGCTCGAGCTGCTTGTACTTAATCGGTGCCAACGATGCTGACCTCGAAAAAAGCAAAAAGCCTATAATGCCCATGATAATCGCCGCTACAATCCATCCCTGCAAACCGCCTCCATTATTATTGGCTGGCTTTCTTTTCGGAAATTCATTACTGTTGTTGTCTGACATTTTTCTAATTTTTCAAAATTTAGTGCAATAGTTATTCATATAAAAAAATAACCTTTACATGGTTTTGAACTATGTAAAGGTTCAAATATTCTTAACATCATTCGAAGACCATTTGTTTAGGTGCTTCAGGCTCAAAGCTTTCTTCGATTATTGTTGTTTCGGCATCGCCCCAAAGTGATTCGAGGTCGTAGAATTTACGGCGGTCTTTTCTGAAAATATGCACAACTACATCAACGTAATCGAGCAGAATCCATTCACGATTTTGACGCCCTTCTTGGTGCCAAGGGCTAAGTTTGGAGGCTTTGAAAACTTCTTCATCTACCGAGTCGGCGATGGCCGCAATTTGGGTATCGGTATTACCCGAGCAAACTACAAAAAAGTCGGTGATAGCATTCTTAACATTACGTAAATCCATCACTACAATATTTGTCGCTTTTTTTTCTAACATTCCGTGTACTACTAAGCGACTTAACTCATCACCAGAAAGTTCTTTAATTTCTTTCATTCAATCTTATCTTCATTTAATTTTGTGAGCGGTTCGTTCAATTAATGGTGAATTATTAATGTTAAATGTTTAATGTAAGGGCTTTATTCTAATTATTTGTGCATGAAAAACTTGTAATTTATTGATAGTCACTATCATACATTTTACATTCTTCATTCCACATTTTCAATTATGCTTCAGCACTTAAAACTCTTTGTTTAACATTAAAAGTTCAAAAAAATAGGCTTTCTTTTGAAAGTACACGAACTTCACTAAAAAATATTTTATGTATGCGTTACCTAAAACGCTAAATTACTATAAAGTTGCACAATTTTCAACCCAAAACTTTATTTCTCGGCAAAAATACCATTTATCTGCCAAGTTGTCATTCAACTAACGATATTGCGGCCGAAATAATTCAAACAAAGCGAGTTTTTGATGGAACAATTGTCATAACATCTGACCAAACGGCGGGTCGTGGACAACGTGGAAATACTTGGGAAACCCTACCCAATCAAAATATTACCGTTTCGATGATTCTGAAACCTGATTTTTTGGCGATTGCTCAACAATTTACGTTAAATATTGCGGTTTCGCTTGGAATTTACGAGTTTTTGTGCAAATATTTATCAGACGGCCTAACTGTCAAGTGGCCCAATGATATTTATGTGGGGAATCGGAAAATGGGTGGTGTTTTGATTGAAAATACACTTTCTGGCAGCCGACTGGCGTATTCGGTTGTGGGTATTGGATTGAATATCAATCAGTTAAGTTTTGCGAATGATAGAGCAATTTCCCTAAGATTGGCATCGCAGAAAACAGAAGATTATGTGATTGAGAAATTGATTGAACAACTTTGTGAATGTATCGAAAAATATTATTTACAGTTAAAAAACGGACATACTCAAACTCAAAAAAAAAAGTATTTAGAACGAGTATTTCGGTTTGGAGAATGGCATCAGTATGAACAAAATGGCGAACGATTTCTCGGTAAAATAATTGATGTAGCCGAAATGGGCCATTTGATAATGCAAGTAGGCGAAGAAGTGAAAAAGTTTGATTTTAAAGAGGTTTCGTTTGTAATTGAATAAAAATTTACCCTAAAACATATAGATTTTGAAAACTATTATTTTAAATCAACCGCAAGAGTTTCAATTAATTAGTCGAGATTTTGATGACACTTTGGCCGAAAATGAGGCTCTTTTGAAAATCCATCGAATAGGTATTTGCGGCACAGATTACCACGCTTATCGTGGTCGTCAGCCATTTTTTTCTTATCCTCGTGTACTTGGGCATGAGCTGGGTGCTGAAGTGATTGGTTTAGGAAGTGGAGCAGGAGGAAACGGCATCAAAATCGGTGATAAGGTTTCGGTTGAGCCTTATCTTAATTGTGGTGTTTGTCAGCCTTGCCAAAACGGCAAAACTAACTGCTGTGAAAGTCTAAAAGTTTTAGGAGTGCATATTGATGGAGGTATGGCTGAATATTTGAAAGTGCCTGTAAATAAGCTACATAAATCAGATATTTTGGAGTATGAGCAATTGGCATTGGTCGAAACCCTGGGCATTGGCTCTCACGCTGTTCAACGTGCCAATGTGACCGAAAACGATATTGTTTTGGTGATAGGAGCGGGGCCAATTGGTTTATCGGTCATTCAGTTTGCAAAAATTAATGGTGCAAAAATAGCAGTGATGGATTTTAGCAAACAACGACTTGATTTTGCCAACGAAGCTATCGGAATTGATGAAAGTATTATTGCTTCGGAAGATTTTTCGGCCGATGATTTAAGAAAAATCTTGAAAGGAAATATGCCAACAGTAGTTTTTGATGCAACCGGAAATGCCCAATCAATGATGAAGGCGTTTTCGTATGTAGCTTTTGGTGGAAAACTGGTTTATGTGGGGCTTTTTCAAGGTGATGTGACATTCTTTGACCCAGACTTTCACCGTCGAGAAATTACGCTTTTGGCAAGTAGAAATGCTCTTCCTGCTGATTTTAAACATATTATTTCAAAAATGGAAAGTGGGCAAATCAACACTAAGGCTTGGCTTACACACGAAGCTGCTTTTGATGATTTACCCACAATCTTTGGAACTTGGCTCGACCCAAAATCACAAGTGATAAAGGCAATGGCGGTACTTTGATTTTGTGGAGCGAACATCCTGTTCGCAGTAGGAAATTAACGAACAGGATGCGACCGTCGCTCGGTTCGCTCCACAATATTAGAATAAATTAGTATCAATAAATTCGTTTCTGAATTTACCTTCGGGGTCGTGTTTGGTCATTAATGCCTTGAAATCATTGAGTTTTTCGATTCTTGATTGTAGAACTGATGGTTTCAAGGTGAAAATTTTACCCCAATGTGGTCTTGGATTAAATGGTGCGAGTGCTTCTTCTACGAGAGGTAGCACTTTTAGCACTTCTTCAGTTTCTTGTTTCCAAGTAAAGTGAAAAGCCACGCAAGTTTTTTTATACATCGGACTCATCGGTAAATCATCGCCTGCAATGGCTCTTACTTCGGTGATGAATAAGTGTGGAGAAACTTTTTCGTTGAGCTTTTCGATGGCTATTAGCCCTTCGTAGGCATTTTCGAAAGCAATAAAAAATTCTGATTGTAATTCCTTGCCGCTACTCGGCGTAAAACCCATTTTGAAGTGCGGCATTCGCTCGTACCACGGACCTTCAACGCCCATTTGGTCGGTGCAATTCACAGGGTCGATGGCTTCGATTGGGTGCAGGTTTTTGGTTTGTAGTTTAGCTCCAAAAAATTCGGGAGCAATTTCTTTCATGTCATCAGCTTTGCTTTTTATCCAAACTTCGCTGATGTTTTTCTTTGTCCAATCGGTAAATAAACTCACACTGTATCCCGCCGACATGATAGCTTCAAAATTCTTTTCCAACTCCGCCATCGGCAAGTTTTGATAGACAATTTGCTTCATTTTGAAAGTGGGTTGTAAGGCCAAGGTCATTTTCGAGACTATTCCTAAAGCTCCAAGATTCACAACTGCCATTCCGAACTCTTCCCTATCTTTTTCTTTCGACAAATTAACGATTTCGCCTTTGCCATTTACAAATTCCAAAGCCACTACTTGCGTAGCCAGATTCCCATTTTTGATGCCTGAACCATGTGTGCCTGTGGCACATGCTCCAGCAACAGAAATATGTGGCAATGATGCCAAATTATATAAAGCAAAACCATTTTCATCGAGGTATTTACACAAATCGCCATATTTAATGCCAGCCTCAACGGTTATGGTTTGTTTTTCTTTATCGAGCGAAATAATTTTATTGAATTCAGCCGATGAAATTTGATTTTCGGTACTATCGGCAATTTTATTGAAGCAGTGTTTGGTGCCGAGACCCCGCACTTTCTTTACTTTTTTGATAGTTTCTTGCAATTCGGCAACTGTTTTTGGCGTATGCAAATTATCTGTACTGTATGTCAGATTGCCCGCCCAGTTGGTTCGTGGGTCAGATTTTGGCTTTTCGGCACAAGAAAATAACTGAGGAAATGCTGCTCCTGCGGCCAAAACTGAAGAAGTTTTGAGGAAAGTTCTTTTGTTCATTCTAATAGGTTTTTATAAGGTTTGAATAGAAGTGGTAAGTTAGTAAAAAAATATTCTTTTGAAGAAACTTCTATAAAATAGAAGTTACGCATATTAAATATGATAATACCGAAACATACGTCAAGGCTAAAGCCTAAGTTGTTTTTATGTCTTAACCCCAGACTTAAGTCTGGGGTTGGAAAATTAAATACCTTAATTGGCTTCAGCCATGACCTTCTTGCAAAAGTTTTGTCTAATTCTTTCCTATGAAAAAGCCCAGCGTTGAAACTGGGCTTTCTACAAAATATTACAAGAAAAATTATTTCACCACTTCAAATAATTCTTTGTCCATTTGTGGTTTTACTACGCAAGTGTTATCGAAGTGCATAGTGGCTGTGTTTGTTGCATTATATGCTGGCCAGTTTGGTAAACCTTTATGATTTGGATTGCCAACTTTCGCAAAGTTTATCCATGCCGAACTCATTTTATCGGCCAAAGCTTGAGCTTCTTTTGTGCCGCCAGTCATGTTTTTCGTGCGTTGGATATTATCAAAGCAGAACGCAATTTCCATACAGTGTACGGCTTTGTATTTGCCATCCATCACTGGCGATTGCCAATCGAATAAGTACATATACGTATTTGCTCCACCTGCAACGGCCGATTTTTGATTAGCTTGTTGCACAGCACCTGGACGGAATGTTACATCATAACTTAACATATCTGTCATTTTGCCGTTTGGATATGCCTTTTTTACGGCTGCAATATAAGCATCTGTTTTATCTCCATATACTTTTTTGATAGCTTCTTTGGCTTGTTCTTCGGTTGCACTACTCGGAATTCCTCCTCTGAAAACTGCAAATTCGTTGATGGTTGTGCCAATCATTAAAGGAATATTTTTTGATAATTCAAATGCTTCATTAGAAAACAATTGATAAGGCAGAACTTCGCCATCGGCACTTGGTCCCCAGCTTAAACCAAATCCGATAACTGGTTTTCCTTCTGCTTTCATTTTATCAGCAATAGTTTTGAGTGCTTTTTTACCAGCATCACTCAAAGTTTGATAAGGAACTTTCTGAATATCATCTACTTTATCAGCCGAAATACCCAATTCTTTCATTACTTCTGCACCAATTGCCTGAGTGGTTGCTTTATCGAGCATAGCCGTACGGAAAGCACCACTTTGATTGATTGCTTTGTGGAAAAGCCCTTTTGCCGAAGGCATCGCCATTAAGGTATTTACTTTTGCTCCACCACCTGATTGGCCAAAGATGGTTACATTATTTGGGTCGCCACCGAAATTCGAGATATTGGTTTTTACCCATTCTAATGCTGCTTTCATGTCAAGAACGCTCAAATTGGCTGATTGCTTGTATTTTTCACCATAAGCAGAGAGGTCAAGATAACCCAAGATATTGAGGCGGTGATTGATTGAAACGACAACTACATCGCCTTTTTTTGCTAAATTCTCACCATCGTAAGAAGGTAATTCTTGCGAAGAACCAGCTGTAAAGCCACCACCGTGAATCCAAAACATGACAGGACGTTTTTTGCCATCGTTGATGCCAGGTGTCCAGACGTTGATACGCATACAATCTTCGTTTGTAAAACCCCAGCTATGGTCAAAAACAAACTCGCTTTCGTCCATCACGTTTGTTGTTGGGTCCATCAAAGGTGCAACAGGCCCGTAGGTCATCGAACTACGAACATTGGACCACGGTTTTGGTTTTTGTGGCGACTCAAAACGCTTGGCTTCGGCATAAGGAATGCCTTTGTATGTGAAAATTCCATTATTGATGTAGCCACGAACTTTACCTGCATCAGTTGAGGTTACGGCCACATTTTCACCAGTTTGTAATTGGGCATCAGCTGTTTGAAAAAGTAAACAGCATGAAACAAATAGAGAAAGAATTGTTTTTTTCATTTGTTTAAAATGGAGTTGAAAACTAAAATATAAATAAAAAATAAATGCTAATGAATGTTGTAAAAGGCTGATAGAAAGGGCTTTGTTTAAAATTCCATTTCTAACAATTTATAACTCAAGGCTTTTCCGTGTGTATCTATGCGGAGCGAGGTTGTTACTCCGCCAGCAAGTGCATCGTGGCATACAAAAAGCAATGATGAAATATTAGGCATTTCGTAGCGAATGATTTCACCTTCGATGATTCCTGCAAAATGTTTTTTCATCTTCTCGACTGTAATTTTTTCGCAGAGCATTCCATAATCACTTTTGTTGTAAGGAATGAGCGAAAGTGTTGAGATATTACCTTTATCACCTGCACGGCTATGGGCTATGTCGTAGAGTTTCATTTTTAATTTTGAATGAGTGATTGATAGAATGATTGAATATTATCAACTTCCAAAATATTCTACTATTGGTTTTATTTTATTTCTATCTACTAAAACCGAAACAATTCCGATTACTTCGTTGACGTATTTTCTTACGCCACCACCACCCGCAGGACCGTTGGTGTAAAGTGCTTCAACTTCTTCACCGATTAATGCGGCTTCTGCTTGGGTTCGGGCTTTGGCGGCAACCCTTAATCTGACTTCGGAAATCGGTGGCTGAGCGAAGTCGAAGCCCCGAATATCGAATGTTGAACTTATTCCGATATAATCTACTTGAATTTCTTCAAATTGAGATTTTAAACGTTTTTCAATGATTTCACCTGCCAATTTGGCTCTTTCGTAGGCGGCTGGGCCTGCATACGATATTTCGCCTTCGCCTTGCCAAAATGCTTTGTAGCCAACACTAACTTTGTAGGTTGATGGTTTTTCTGTGCCACTTCCACCCGTTATTCGTACTTGATTTTTGCCAATTTCTTCAATTTTTACGCTCGTGAAATCAGCAATTACATCAGGCGTATAATATTCAAAAGGATTGATTACTTCGTAAAGTAATTGTTCTTTGGCTGTTTGTAGATTGATAATCCCACCTGTGTCTTCTACTTTACTTATAATTGCCGAACCATCAGGGAAAACATCCGCGAATGGATGTCCCAAGTTATCCATATCTTCTACAGGTTTTTTGATTGGGTCGGCAAAATATCCACCTGTGATATGCCCCGCACATTCCATCAAATGCCCGATGACAGTTCCTTTACCCATTAAGTCATAATCATCGGTTTTCCAGCCAAATTCATGAACCATCGGAGCAAGAAAAAGCGATGGGTCGGCCACCCGACCTGTAATAATTATTTGTGCATTTGCTTGTAATGCTTCTAAAATCCCTTCGATACCAAGGTAAGCATTTGCCGAAATAATGGTCGATTGGTTATTGGTGACTGGAGATTGGTGTTTGTTTAATAATTCAAGAGCAAAATCTTCATTTCCAAATTTTCTAAAATCATCATTTGTCAATCCCAAATCCGAAATCACATCGTCTCCACTTACGGCAGCTACTTTTATGTTTAAGCCTTGTTTTTTTGCTATTCCAATGATTTCCTTTGCTCCCTCAATCGGGTTGGCTGCCCCCATGTTGGTAATGAGGCGAATGTTGTTTTTTACCAAATGGGGTAAAAGCGTTTCTATTCTACGCTCCAGCAATGGGTCATAACCTTTAGTTGGGTCGGCCATTTTGCGTTTGTTGGCGAGTGCAATGGTTCGTTCGGCCAAGCATTCTAATACCAAATAATCTAATTCTCCTCTTTCGGCCAAAACAATAGCTGGCTCGATTCTATCGCCCGAAAAACCCGCCCCGCAACCTATTCTGATTTTATTTTTCATATATGTATCGACCCCGTTAAAATTGCCACAATCGTCATTACAATTGTTGTACCCCATGCCCATTTGAAGGTATGGCGTTGGTGTTCGCCCAAATCAACTTCCGATAACCCAACTAATAAAAATGTGGAGGCTGTAAGCGGACTAATCGGGAAACCTACGGTCATTTGTCCGAGTAAAGCCGCCCGACCGATTTCAAGTTGGTCGATACCAAATTGAGTTGCGGTCTGACTCAAAATTGGCACAACTCCAAAATAATACGCATCAGGCGTAAATAAAATACTGGCAGGTAAGCTCGTTATGGCCGTTATAGCAGGTAGCCAATTGGCATGATTTTGAGGGATTAACGCAACCAAAGCATTAGCCATTTCTTCAATCATTTTTGAGCCAGTCAAGATTCCAGAGAAAATTCCTGCGGCAAAAATCATACTCGAAACCATAAAGATATTTGTGCCGTGAACCTTCATAACTTTCTGTTGGTCAGCGAGTTTTGGGTAGTTTATTAGCAATGCAATCATACTTGTTACCACAAAAAGTACGGCTGCTGGAATCCAGCCTTTCATTAGGGAAATGATTAATGAAATTGTAAGAATTGCATTGAAAATAATCAATTTAGGTCTTCTTAGTCCTTGTTGTTCTTCGCTTAAATTTTCTTGATGATTATATTGAAAATCAATGATACCAAGGCGTTTGCGTTCTTTTTTGCCAAAAATATAAGCCACAAAAAGCACCCAAATAATTCCGCCGATGATAGCAGGTACATTCGGATTGAAGATATGTACGGCATCCGATTTCATCACCGATATTGCCCTTGCTGAAGTTCCCGACCACGGCACAAGGTGCATCGGACCAACGCTCAAGGCGACAATACTTGAAAGTATCAGACGATTGATTTTTAGTTGTTTATAGATGGGCAAAAATGCCGAAAGTACAATCATAAAAGTAGCGGTGCCATCGCCATCCAAATGCACAATCATTGTCAGAATGGCCGTTCCGAGAATAACTTTTAGGGGGTCGCCTTTGACTGATTTGATGATGGCCGCAATCACTGGGTCGAAAAGACCAGCATCAAGCATAGTAGCAAAATATAAAACTGCAAACATCAATAAGATTCCCGTTGGAGCAACTTGTTTGATGCCTGCAATGGCAAATTCTCCCAGTTCTTTTGGCGAAAAACCTGCAATTAAACCAAAGATTATTGGTGTAATAACCAAGGCTGTCATGACTGACATTTTCTTGGTCATTATCAGAACCAAGAAAACGATTATTGTAGAGAAACCGAGTATTGCGAGCATTTTATCTGTTATTGGCACGCTGATGACGCAGATACTATCGTAACGCTGATTTTCGCAGATTTATAAAAATCCGTATTTATCTGCGATGGTACATCAGCGTCATCAGCGTGCCATTTTTTGTTTTAAGTTTTATCTAAAAATTTTACCTTTTTTCACCAATTCATCATATTTCTCAATATACATTTTATCCAAAGTTTCGGAGTCTTTGTATTTCACACGAAGAGCGACTAATTTCTTGTGTAATTCTTCTTTTACTTTAGCATATTTTGGGTCGTTGTAAACGTTTTTCATTTCGTTTTTATCGTTTACACGGTCGTAGAGTTCCCACTCATCAACATCATAATAGAAATGTACTAATTTGTATTTTTCCGTGACGATTCCATAATGACGTTTTACCATGTGAACACTTGGGTATTCGTAATAATGATAATAAGCGGCATCACGGAAGTTTTTACCTTGACCTTTGAAAATCGGAATCAAACTTTCTCCTTGCATATCCGATGGAGGAGTTACACCAGCTGCTTCTAAGAAAGTTTGGGCAAAATCGAGATTTTGAACCATTTGCGTATTTTTTGAACCTGCTTTTATGACGTTTGGCCATTTGACTAACAAAGGAGTTTTAAAAGATTCATCGAAAATAAATCGTTTATCAAACCAACCGTGTTCGCCTAAATAAAAGCCTTGGTCGGAAGTATAAACCACGATTGTATTTTCTTCTAAATTGTTCTTTTTTAAGAAATCTAAAACTTGTCCTACGCCTTCATCAACTGCCGCAATGCTACCCAGATAATCTTGCATGTATCGCTGATAACGCCATTTCATTTTATCCTTTTCGGTCATGCTTGGGTAGCGTTTGATAAACTCTTCATTCATTTTTCCGTAGTGCTCATCCCAAACTTTACGTTGCTCGGCATTCATTCTTCCCACGGTATAATTATAATTTCGTTTATCATACGCATGAGATTCTTTGATGCCGAGTTTATCCATATTTTCAGGGAAAATCTTAGAATCTCCTGCCCAATTCATGTGTGTAAGCAAGTTCATTTCGGCTTCTTTCGATGCTCTACCACGGCCTTCGTAATTATCAAATAGGGTGGTAGGCTCAGGAAAAGTTTTCTTCAAATATTCTTTAAAATGACGCTCTGCCGGTAGCCATTCACGGTGCGGAGCTTTGTGCAGATACGCCAAAAAGAAAGGTTTTTCATCATCACGTTCGTTTTTTAGCCAATTTAAGGTAATATCCGTAATGAGGTCGGTTACATAGCCAATTAGTTTCTTTTTTCCTTCTTTTTTTGTTATGAAATCAGGGTTATAATAATCGCCTTGGTCGGGTAAAATCTGAAATTCATCAAATCCTTTTGGATTGTTTCCAAAATGTAGTTTACCAAACATAGCTGTTTGATAACCATTCTTTTGCAGAATTTGAGGGAAAGTAATATTGGTCGTATCAAATGGAAAATAGTTATCAATTTTTCCATTCAAATGGCTATGTTTACCCGTCAGAATAACTGCTCTTGAAGGGGCACAAATGGAGTTTGTTACACAAGCATTCGTAAACAACATTCCTTCTTTGGCAATTCGGTCAATATTTGGCGTTTGCGTAAGGCGTTTATCATAAGCCGAAATTGCTTGATAAGCATGGTCGTCGGACATAATGAAAACGATGTTGGGTTTCTTTGCTTTCTTGGGTTTGAATGCAAAAAAACTCAAAGAAACAACACCAATAGCAAGGAGAGAATAGATAATTTTTTTCATACTGGATGAGTTGAAATAGTTTGATTTGCCACGAATATACAAATTCAACTCATGGCAAAAAAGGAGTTATTTATTCTACAACTACACCATTCTTTTTCAGCACATTATGGAAGAAAAGTACATGATATGGTAGGGAGTTTTCCCAGTATGGCCACGTATGTGCACCCGGACGCTCGGTATAGTCGTGGGCGACTCCTGCGTATAGTAAACGACTGTGTAACTCACGATTCGCATCAATCAAGAAATCATCTACTCCACAATCAATGATAATCGGCATGGCATTTTTCTTTATAGCATCAACCATGTTTACGATAGAGTTTTTTACAAAAACTTCTTGTGAAACATCAGAAGTACCCAATAATTTCTCAAAGCGTTCTTTCAAAGATTTCGTAAAATCGGCATTTATCTTAAATTTTGTATAATTCATATCCATTGCACCGCTCATGGTTCCTGCGGCACTAAACAAATCAGGGTGACGAGTAGAGAGATACATCGCACCATGACCACCCATCGAAAGACCAGTAATTACTCGACCTTTATTGCTTTTTACGGTGCGATAAGTAGCATCAATTTTCTGAATAACTTCTTTCGTAATATAGGTTTCAAACTTATTATTTGGGTCAGATGGACTATCCAAATACCAACCGAAAGTTTCTCCTTCGGGCATCACAATGATTAAGTTGAATTTATCGGCAAGGTTTTTAACAAGATTCTTGTCTGGCGTAGAAGTTAGCCAATCACGAAAATGGCCACCACCTCCATGTAATAAATACAAGACAGGATAAGACGCTTGATTTTTGGTGTAAGAAGCAGGTAAAACAACCGCTGCTTTGTAGGCTTTGTTCATAACAACACTCGGCACATCTAATGTATCAACCGTTGAGGCTTTGGCTGAAAATGTAAAGAGAATTAGGGCTAAATAGATGAGTTTTTTCATAGTTTTTTAGGTTTTATCGGGTTTTACTGTAGAGACAGGGCCATGCCCTGTCTCTCAGTTTTGACAATTTCGTATAAAATCAAAATTTCAAATAATCATTAAAAAATGGCAATAAATCGTTCAAGACACGGCCATCCATTGTCCAGATTTTGTTGCCATGGTCGCCGATGTATTCTTCAGCAAAATGATTAATGCCAAGATTTTCTAAACGCTGGCTTAACATACCAATCTGTACAGGGAAACGTGGCGAATCGTTACGTCCCCAATCAAGTTTTATGGCGGTCATTTTGCGGAGATTATCTGCATATTTATCTACCATATAAACAGGCATATTCGCTTCCCATTTTTCTAAAATTGGTTGATTGACAATCATTTTATCGCCTTCATAGCTGAATGGGAAATCGCAAAAAAATGGTGGTTTATTTGGGTTTGGCGACCAAGCACGCCCAACCGCAACCAAAACTTTCGGATAGTAGGTTTTCTTTAAATCTTCAACCGTTTTTACGTTTTGAACTTCTTTAAATGAAGTGCTATTCGGTCCAAATTCTTTTACCATTGCCAATAAACCTGGGCTAAGTGCATAAATACTACTGAAAACCTCGGGGTGAAGCATTCCAATTTTGAAAGCACCGTAACCACCCATCGAATGCCCAGCAATGCCTCGACTTTCACGAGTGGCGAGCGTTCGATAGTTTTTATCCATGTATTCTACCAATTCTTTACTCTCAAACTCATCCCAATTACCCGTTAGTGAGGAGTTTGAGTAAAAACTTCCTTCAAAAAGCGTGTAGTGGTCGGCTTGAACGAAAATGAAAGGTTTAATTTTCTGGCGAGCGATGCCTTCATCTAAAACTTTCTGCATTTGCGGAAAAATATTGTCTTTTCCCATGAATCCATGCAGGTAATAAATGACAGGATAACGCTGCGTTGAAGCATCATAATTTGGTGGAAGATATACCGAAACTTTACGATTTGGGTTTTCGCCTCCTGTATTTTGTAAGGCTTTAGAATTAATTGTAAAACTTACCACTTTGCCAGTTTGGGCAAAAACAGCCCCTCCGCCCCCGATGTGGGAGTTTAAAATAAGGATTAGAGTAAATAATTTGAATAGGATTTTCATTTTGTAGGTTAATTTTGTGTAGAGACAGGGTATGCCCTGTCTCTACGAAGAATATGATTGATTAAAACTTATAGTTATATCCTGCTCTGATTACCTGAGTTTCGTAGTAGTCGTGGCTGGTGTATTTAAAGCCCGCTCCTTGAATTTCTCGCTTGATAACCAATGTGTTAAATAAATCGGTGGCGTTGATAAAAACTTCACCCTTACCCGATTGAATACTTTTTTTAAATCCAGTATCGACCGAA
This sequence comes from Emticicia aquatilis, assembly GCF_014644295.1. Lineage (GTDB taxonomy): Bacteria > Bacteroidota > Bacteroidia > Cytophagales > Spirosomataceae > Emticicia > Emticicia aquatilis. The sequence goes on along the minus strand of NZ_BMKK01000010.1, from coordinate 147,084 downwards.
AATCTGGAATTGATTTTTCCTTGCGGAATAATATCAGGGGCGAGGTATGCAACCGATATTTGTCCATCAATACCATTAGATAAATGCATAGTGCTATTCAGCTTAACATTTCCCGAAAAAATCTCTTGTTTTTCGGCAGAAAAGACATTCTGCACGGGATATTTATTCAAAACCGAAAACGCATTTATCTGATTATGGTAAGCATTCAGATTTAAATTAAATGAAAACTTACTCGAAACTTCCTTAGAAAAGACCATTTCTACACCCGAATTATAGCTCTTGCCCGCATTCTGAAAAATGGCATAAATCAAGGTGCTATTCGGTACGATGCTCGAAATTCGGGTGATAGTCCCATCGGACATTTTGTGGTAGAGAGCGGTATAGAATGTGTTTTTATCCCACTTGGCTTTGTAGCCCAATTCAATCGAATTAGTAAATTGTGGCCTCAAAGCAGGGTTTCCAACCTTGATGATTTCGGCATCATCGTATTTTGGGAAAATTCTAATATCTACTTCATTTGGTCTATCAACTCTTCGATTGAAAAACGCCGAAATTTTTTGATTATCGTTGATTTTATAGGCCAAACGAACATTCGGAAATGGCTGAGAATACTTATATCCATCACTTTTATAAGTCGGATGGTCAGGATTTACCTCATATTTTAGATTGATATATTCGTAGCGTAAACCAATTTCAGCCTCATATTTTTTATCTTCATAAATGTAGTTTCCGTAAACTGCTGGGATAATTTCTCGATAATTTGCCCAACCACCTGCTTTTACATCAATAATTGTATTTTTTGAATCAGGATAAAACTGCATATTGGTTGGAATATCACGTTTGCGAAACTTCACCCCACTTTCAAATCGACCATATTTGAGGGGCTTTTGATAATCTACCGTAAAATCTTGTACTTGCTCATCAGAAAGTAATTTGAAGGCATCTCGACCAGTGAAAGTTGGCATGTAATTATCAAAAAAGTATTTCTCATTTTCTCTATGAAATGTATAATTATAGCCAATATTCAGGGTATGTCCTGCATCTTTGAATTTGTGCACATAATTGGCGGTGGCCATTGCGGTAGTTTTGAGTTCGTCTTCCAAAAACTGCCATAAACGTAATCTTTCGCTTAAGTTTTTATTGAAAAAAGGCTCATCACCTCGGTCAATGATTTTTTCACCACCATAAAGTCCCGAAATAGTTAGCGAATTTTGTTCGTCAATGTTCCAGTCAAAGCCAGTTTTTGCTGTAATAAAATGCGTGTTTCGGTTACGTTTTAATTGTTGATTAATTACCTCGCCACTATCATAAGTTCTGACTACAAACTCATTTTTATTGAGTGTTTCGGTATAGAGATAATCGCCTTGCAGGAAGTAATTAATTTTATTTTTGCGATAATTAAGGGCCAAAGATGGATTGATTTTTGGCGTATGCGTGTATTGTGGACGAATCGTTGGAAGATTTTCCTTTCTCACCCACAAAGCTCCCAAACCACCAGCTAAACCAACTTTCCCGTTAAACCCTTCTTTTTTATTCTTTTTGAAAATGATATTGATAATTCCTGCATTACCATTGGCATCATATTTCGAGGATGGATTATTAATGATTTCAACTTTTTCGATGGCCGAAGCTGGAATATTATCCAGACCTGTTTGCGAGCCAAAACCCGTCAAAGCTGTTTGTTTTCCATCAATCAAAACTGCAATTTTATCGTTTCCTCGAAGCTGAATTTTTCCATCTTGCACCGTAATTCCAGGCAAATTTTGCATGGCTTGTAGCACCGAACCACCACTTTGACTAATATTATCGGTCAATGAGAATGTCTTTTTGTCCATTACCTCGCTTATTTGTTCGGTTTTGGCCGTAACGCTCACTTCTTTGAGGGTTTGAGTATCTTCTTCCAGCTCTAAATTATTGAAATCTAAGAATTGAGTTAGGTTTCCCACATAAACTGCTTGTTTGTTCTTAGTGAATCCAACCGATGAATACTCTAAATTATAGCTACCACTTTTGATTCCACCAATCGAAAAACGGCCTTCCTCGTTGCTAACAGTGCCAGCAACGAATGCGTTATCTTTTTCGGTTTTTAATACTACACTTACAAAAGGTAAGGTAGTTTTAGTTTTTTTATCTTTGATAATACCCGAAATTGTAACATTTCCTTGTCCGAAAATAAGTGTAGAGATACACATCAATACACCTAAACTAAGTAATACTTTTGCTTTGGTCATTAGTTTTTTTGATTAATTTTTAAGGTAAAGTTGACCAAAAACTTATTAAAATGCGGTTAAAATTAATTAAGCACGCATTTTGTGTAATATCTTTACTGTCAAATTAATAATTCATTTCCCCATATTAGCTTCAAGGAAATCAAATTCTTTCTTAAATAATCCTGCTTTTGAAACTGTTTTATCACCGAATTCTAAAATATTCCCCGCTTGTTTATCATACTTTTTCCATTCGGGCAAACCTGCACCATTTGGATTTCCAGTTTTGGCAAAATTCACCCAATAACTCGACATCGTGTTTTCGATTTCTTTATCAAGTGCTTGCCACGGACGTTGCCAAGTATGTAGCGTGTGCAAAGCATAAGGCACTTCTGAGGTATGAAAAGCACCATAATTTGGAAAGTTAGGTTTATCGGGCGGAACATGACTAAACTGATACAAATAGGTAGGTTTATTTGAATAAACAGCCAATAAATGTGAAGGCATTCCGGCAAAACCCAGCAAACCTTGTTTCAATTTTGCTTCTTTTGCTTGTTCGTCGGTCGTAGCAGGGAAGAGGCTTAGAAACTCATCTGCTTTAGCACCATATTTGGTTTGAGCCTCTTTTTTATAATCTTTTAAATTGGTTTTTGGAGGCCCCATCAAGCCGCCATCGCCCGTAACCCAACCAGTCATGATTGGTACTTGATTATGTTTTCCGTTTTGGAAATGTTCCATGATGTTGCTTGGTAAAACATAGCCATCCATCGTTACACCGAATCTTCCTGCAGCTTGATTATTGCTTAATTTTTGAATTTCTTCGGCTGAAAGTTTACGTAAATCTGCAATTGAGCTTGCTTTTGCCAATTCCATAAATTTTGTGCCTTGTTTTTCAGCATTTGCTAAATCTTGGCTCAACATTCTTGATAAAAGTCCACCACTCTGAGGGATAGCTTTATGAAAAAGCCCTTTTGCCAATGGCGATGCAATCATGGCATTTACACTAAATGCACCCGCCGATTGCCCTAAGATTGTTACGTTTGATGGGTCGCCACCAAACGCCGCTATATTTTTTTGTACCCACTTCAAAGCAGCAATTTGGTCGAGAAAACCATAGTTTCCTGAAGCATTATAGCCAGATTCTTTACTCAGTTCTGGATGTGCCATGAAACCCATAACACCAACTCTATAATTAATGCTTACAAAAACAACTCCTTTCTTCGACAGTTCTTCTCCATCGTAAATATCGCAATTAGCTGAGCCGCTACTCAAGCCACCACCGTAAATCCAGACCATTACGGGTTGTTTTTCTTTGGCAGATTTTGCGGTTGTCCAAACATTTAGGTATAAACAATCTTCGCTCAAGGGTTCTGGTTTGGCAATAAATTCTTCTGTCCAACAATAAAATGGAGCAGGTTTATTTTGAATTGGACTCGCCGAAAAACCAGTACATTTTTTTACATCACTCCAATTTTTGACTGGTTGAGGAGCTTTCCAACGTAATTCACCAACTGGCGGAGCAGCAAACGGAATTCCTTTAAAGATTCGTAAGTTTTCTTTGGCATAACCTTCAACTTTACCATTGGCTGTCTGAACAATGGTTTGTGCAAAGGTTGAAATTGAGATTAATGAGAGAAAGAGTAGTTTTTTCATAGTTTTGAAATTATTTCTTTGCTTTCGATTTTAAAAATGCAATCATCTGAGCGTAATATTTATCAATCATTACACCTGGACCATGTCCGCCACCTTCTACGATTACTAATTCGCTTTTTACCTCTTCTTTCTGTAACTTTTCGTACAATTTTTCGCTTTCACAATGCGGTACGAGTGGGTCTTTTGTACCGTGAAAAATAAGAAATGGAGGGGTATTCTTACTCACATAACTCATAGGATTCGCCAAAGCTACTTTATCTTTATTTTCTTGAATTGCCCCACCTACCAAAGTCGATTCTGGCGATTTTGCTTCATTGTGGCTAAACGAACTTCCGCAAGCATCCATAATTAGAAAATCAGTTGGGCCAAACCAATCTACTACGGCATCTACATGGCTGCTTTCGCTCAGAGATTTTCCAATATTACCTTCTAAATCTATGGGTAAATTATTGATAGTGGTAGATTTTATGCGGCTTGTAACTCCTGCCATGGTTGAAAGATGTCCACCAGAAGAGAAACCTGTAATACCTAAAAATGAAGTATCTAACGAAAATTCCGAAGCATTTGCTCGGATGAAGCGAATGGCGGCTTTCGCATCATGGATTTGTGCTGGCCAAATAGCATCTCTACTCGAACGATGATTGATACTCACCACCGCAAAACCATTTTTTAAAAGCGTTTGCCCTAAACCATCATTGAAACAAGTACCTTTTGAAGAATTTGAAAACCACGCACTTCCGTAAATGGTAACCACCACAGGAAATGGAGCTTTTCCTTCTTTGGGTAAGAAAATGTCTAACTTATGCCCAATGATATTATCGCCAGCGTAATCAATATCAATCCAAGATTTTGAGGCTTCAATGGCTGATTTTGTATAGTCTGGTTTGGGCTGAGCAAACGAGTAATAGGTTATAGCCAACAATAAAAAGGTAAAATGCTTCATAAGAAGATTATTTTTTGCAAGTGATGATAACTCTCTGGTATCGTGTGAGTTTAATTGCTCGATTATCTGAAACTTCTACAATTAAATGAATGGTTTCCCCATTTTTTATATCAGTGGGCATTTTCAGCGATACTTCATTACTATCAGCATTTCTGAGCGACACTTTTCCACTGTAAGTATCAACCTCGTCATACTGCCACCAACGGTAGCTTACTTTATCGCCATCTGGGTCAGTTGCCGAACTACTCAACTTGATAGTTAAATTTGGCTTTACAAATATTTTTGCAGAATGATTTAGCTTTACAATAGGAGCATGATTAGCATTTTTGTAGTCTTTCACACACCAATCGGCACGTGCTGCAAAATCATTTTGGAGTGCTTCAATCCAACGAGTTTGACCATAGGTTTTGTCCATTTTTTGTGTAAATGGGTTATAGTCAGCTGCTTTTTCACCATCTTCCCAACGTTTAGGATTCTTGGTCGATTGCACTAAACGACCGCCCCAACCACCAAATTCTGGATTTTTTAGGTTATCCAAGCCAACATTAATCAAATGAAAATAGGCGGGTGAATCGCCCTCTGAAATGAAATCATATTGCCCGAAACTGCCCCATTGGGTATTTTTTATTTTTGATAAATCGCCGTGAATATGCTCATCGTCGCCCGCTTGTTTTTGTCCATCGCCATAACTATAATACATCTTCGTTAGTGGGCCATGATTATTGATAATGTTTTCACTCATAAACTTTCCTTCAAGTAAATAATGCTGACTCTGTGGAACAGCCTTTTGCCACGCATAGGCCAAACACCAAAACTGATTCGAATTGTAGAATACCTTCATATCTTTCCAATTTACCGAAATGTACTTGCGGTAGGTAGCATCTTGGTCAAGAATGGCATAAATGATGGCTTTATCGCATACTTTTTTGTATATTTTAGACCAATTTGGTGTGTTTTTATATTTTTCTTCAATAGATTTCAAGGCTCGGGCAATGGTATTTGTTCCGCCCCAAACTTGCAGATAAATCGGTTCTGTAGAAGCATCAAGCAATTTATTTTTGATGAATTCGGAGCCTTGGGTTATTTTCTCCATTTCACCTTCAAAGTCAATATTTCCTACTTTTATTAGGCTTCGTAGTTGATTGGCCGTAGGGTATCCAGATGCGTGTTGTGTAAGATTTGGATATACTTTTTCGTAAGCATTCATTAAATCTTGCATCCAAGTTACACCTGGCCAGCGGAGGTCAGTTTTTGCTCCGTACATTTTTTGCGTCATTTCCATCTCAGACGTAAACTTAGTGCCTTTACCGTCACCTTTATAATGCCACATTGAGCTACTATAAACCAAGCCTTCGAGCTTAAATTCGTTGGCATAAAGTAGCATACGGATAAAAGAATCTACGTCGTCAATTTCTCCATCAGTTGTCACGATGGTACGTGGTTTTTGAGAAAAACCAACGAGTATTGAGAAATACAGAAAAAATGTAAATAAATATTTCATTTTAAAGGCTGAAACAGGTTAGTTACTAATAAAAATCTTATTTAAAAACTCAATCATTTTGTCAAGAGCTGGCGGGGCATCATTGGAAAAACTTTGACCTAATCCCGCATTTGTACCCGAATCTAAAAAAGCATGTCCATGCCCCTCATGTACCCAATATTGAATATCATTATGTCCAGCTTCTTTTAGCTTATTGATAAAAGCTACAATCGAAGAGGGCGGAGTGAGATTATCTTTTGAACCTACCGAGAAAAATAGCGGTGGTAGTTTTTTTTCTGTAACCTTCGGTATTAGATAAAATGGTGAAACCTGCTTATAAAAATCGGGGTTTAAATTTGGATTAATACCCTCACCAAATACCCCTCTTGGTTTTGTATTGGCAATTGACCAAAACACATTACTTTGATTTTCAAAACCACTTAAAACGCTACCATATACATCAAAAACTCCATAACTAAGCATAGCGGCTTGCACTGATAAATAATTACTTTTGGCTATATCTTCAGCGGTTTTTCCAGATGGTAAATAACTGGGATTGAAGCCGAGTGTTTTACCCGCAAATCCATCAGTTTCGAGGTTCTGCCCTTGCAAAACTGCCATCATTGCCAAATGTCCCCCTGCACTATCGCCTGTGACTATAATTTTACTTGGGTCGCCTTTATATTTCGATATATTTTCTTTTACCCAAAGTACCGCTCCCAAAGCATCTTCAACGATTTCGTTGATTTTGATTGTATTATTTTGGTCGGCCAAAAGTCTGTAATTTACATTACAAATGATATATTCTGACTTAGATGCTAAATAAGCAGAAGCATCTCGCATAATACTTTTATTATTTATGAGCCAACTTCCGCCATGAAACATTACAATTACTGGATATGAACTTTTTCCGGATGTTGGAGAATAAATGTCCATCGTTAAATCAAATCCTTTTGGCGATGCCCATTTAATATCAGAAGCAAGGCTGTAAGGTGCTTGATTATTTGGAATTGGTGTTTCGGTATCGTTCTCTTTTTTACAAGAAAATGTAAACAGAAAAAGACTTAATAAACTAACTCTTGTAATGTTTTTCATGTGAATTTGATAAAAATTAGTGGAGGTAAAACTATTTTATATACCCCTGCATTTTGAGCCAGTTGCCAAAATTTTCAATCCAACCTTCGCTCGATGTATTGGTTTTTCTCATGCCAAAGCCGTGTCCGCCTTTTTCATAAATATGTAGTTCGGCTGGTTGTTTGGCATCAAACCATTTTTTGTAAATATTGATACTGTGTGGCATAAAACCCAGTTGGTCGTCGCCCGCAACGGCTACGAAAATCGGAGTTTTTTCTTTGGGCATATTGTTGCCAATGATGGCGTTTTCGTAAGCGTAAATTGGTGCTACAAAATTTGGACGACTGGCATCATCTGCACTATAAACTACCGACATCGTGAGTGTTCCACCCGCCGAAAATCCCATAAAACCTACCTTTTTAGGGTCAATTTTATATTCAGAAGCGTGTTCACGGATATATTTTATGGCCTTCATTCCATCTTGTGTGGCAAGCGGAATAATAGGAGCATTTTCTTCATCAAGTGCTTTGAAATTGCTCATTTTACCAATTATTTCTTTCGCAGGGTCATCGGTAAAGCTACGAGCAACTCGATATTTTAGCACAAAGGCCGTAATACCTCTGACATTGAGCCATTTCGCCACATCAATACCCTCACTATCAATAGAAAGGGTATGAAATGCACCACCAGGGGCAATCACAATGGCTGTACCATTAGGATTTTCGGGTACGTAAGCCGTAATAGAAGGTCGAGAAACGTTGTAAACGACTTTAGTATTGAAGATATTTTTCTCTGAAACGGCTTCTTCCCAAGTCCAGTTTTCAGAGCCAGCGGGCTTTCCTTCGTAGAGAAAGATTTGTTTTTGAGCATTTGCAGATAGCCAAATACACAATAGAGAAAGGCTTGTAAGTAAGGTTTTCATAGAGGGAATTGAAAATTAAGAATTAGAAATTAAGAGTGAAATTAGTTGAGGTATTGTCAGTAATTCTCAATTTTTAATTCCTAATTCTTAATTAAATTTATATCTTGCTTGTCAAATAATCTGAGCTACGTTTCAAGGCCACTTGCGGATTGGCAACCATATCTTGCTCAACAAAGTAATGCTCAACACCTACTTCTTTGGCTTTTTTTACAATTCCTTGTAAATCAAGTACACCATCGCCGGCCGAAGCCATCAACGAAAACATCGGCATCCAATCGCCCATACCGCCACCATCGCCTGCAAACTGCTTCTTTTCTTTCATGTCTTTCAAGTGAAGCATTTTATAGCGATTCGGATATTTCGATAAATACTCAATTGGGTCGGCACCACCGCAGGTTGTCCAGAATATATCCATTTCAAAAAATACTAAATTGGGGTCAGTATTATCTAAAATGATTTGTAACGGAATTTGTCCATTCATTGGTTTGATGCCATAGCCATGATTATGATAACCAAATCTGATTCCGTTCTTTTTTGCTTCTGCACCTATTTTATTGAATGCCTCAGCTATTCTTTTGTAATCATCAAGCGTTTTGCGGCGGTCGTCTGGAATAGCAGGAAGTGTAACGTATTTATGTCCCAAAATACTCGCAGCTTCGCCTAAAGCTCCCATATTTTGCTCCAAAGTATCAAGGTCGGTGTGTGTGCCTGGGGAACTCATGCCATGGTCGTCAAGAATTTTCTTCACTTCTTTGGCCGATTTGCCAAAATAGCCACTTCCCGAAAAACCAAGCATTTTACCTGCTGCTTCCCAACCTTTTTTTGCCTTTTCAGCACTAAACGGAAACGGTCCGAATAGCTCTAATTCCTTATAGCCTTGCGATTGCAGCATCATGATGCCACCCATAAAATCCTCAGAGAGCATTTTGGGAATAGAAAAAAGCTGGATACCCAATTTGTTTTCTTTTGCTAAACCCGCCATTATTTCCGAAAATGGCGTTAAGGCAGCCGCAGTTGCCAAAAGTGAAGTGTTTTTTATAAATTCTCGTCTTGTTGCCATTTTTTGATTTACGATTGTCCTTCTACTTCGCTCAGCAAGTGATAAATTTGGTAGCCGAGCGAAGTCGAGGCTTTATTTATTCTTATAAGCTTTATCTAAAAATTCATAGCGAGCATCAATTGCTGATTTTTCGGTGCGAGATTCGGTATCAATTATCATTACAGGTGGTGTAGTATCGCCCGACTTTGCAACTGCCCATTCTGGTAATTTCTCACCATTTGGATTGCCCGTTTTGATGAAATTAGCAAAATAATTCAGCATGGTGTTCGATACCTTAAAGTCATCGGCTGTCCATGCATAATCTTTCACACGGTGAAGATTTCCCATAGCATATTCAATTTCGCAAGCGTGCGGAGCTCCAATTGCTTTTGGTCTTGGTGTGTTTCCGTCAGCTCTTACTGTACCGCCAGCTAAGCCCGAAGCCAATGATTTATCTACTAAATCTGGACGGATTTTGCTGTATAAATAACGATACACAGGTTGTGTAGAATTATTACGGTGTAAATCGAACCATTTCCAAGTAGAGTAGGAGATAAATCTATCCGATGCCAGTTGAGTGGCCGAAAGTTCAACTTCTTTTTCATTGCTGTGAGGATATAATTTCAAAACCTCCTCGGCATCGTTCGGATACTCCTTTTTTACTCTCGTAATAAAGTTTTCGGTTGTGTTTGGCATTCCAAACATAAATGCTCCACCAGGAATCTCGGCCGAATTCCAACCCAATAATAATGGTACTTGTGCTTGTTCTTTGGCTGCAAAAATTTGTGGGAGAGTTTTTGGTAAGAAATAGTTATCAATCACAATCGGGAAACCAAAACGCTTCGATTCATTATAGATTTCATAAATATCACGAGTTGACATCGCTCGCAATTCTTTGATTGATTTGATACCCGCTTTTTGAAGAAACTCAACGCCTTGTTTTTCACCTTCTGCCAATGGCACAGGAGCCATAGTAGGGTTGATTCCTGCACCACTTTCACCGATTGCACCAGCAATCAGATTTTTTGATAGAGGAGAAGCCATCTGGCAACTCACACCAATCGAACCCGCCGACTCGCCAGCGATGGTTACTTTCTTAGGGTCGCCACCGAAAGCCGCAATATTTTTCTGAACCCATTTCAAAGCCTCATTTTGGTCGAGCATACCATAATTACCCGATGCTTTATATGGTGATTCGGCTGTAAGTTCGGGGTGAACCAAGAACCCAAAAATATTCAAACGATAATTACAAGTAACTACCACAATTCCTTTTTTTGCCATGCTTTCTCCATCATAACGAGGTTCTGAGGCATCGCCAGCCACATTTCCTCCGCCGTAGAAATACACCAAAACTGGCAAATTCTTATTGTTTCGAGTGGTAGGAGTCCAAACATTTAAGTATAGACAATCTTCGCTTACTCCATTTGAGCGAGAATCCATATCGCCAAAAACCATTGTTTGCATCGGTCTTGGTCCAAATTTCTTTGTTTCTTTTACGCCCGTCCAATTAGCCAATGGCTGTGGGGCTTTCCAACGTAATTCTCCAACTGGTGGCTTTGCAAACGGAATGCCGAAATAGGTTTGAATACCCGTATGTGTGTTATAATTTCCTTCAATAAGGCCATTTTCTATTTTTGTCTGAACCGAAAATGAGTTGACGTTTTGTGCTGAAAGCTCTAAATTATTGAACATAATTAGGGCGAATAGATAGATTATTTTTTTCATTTGTAGGAGGAAAATTTTACTTATTGTCTCAATTTGCGACAATATTAATTAGTGTTTTAAAATAATCCTATTTATTTTTGAAAAAATTATAATTTAACAACAAACTCAAGTGAATTCAAAAGGCTATTTAAAACATATTGCATACGACTCGGTAGTATTTGGTTTTTCGGGCGAAAAACTGAAGATTTTGATAATGAAATACCATAATACCGGACTTTTTGCTCTTCCAGGTGGCTTTGTGAAGTATGACGAAGACCTAAATGATGCAGTAAGAAGGGGCTTGAAAGAACGAACTGGCTTGGATAATATTTATTTGGAGCAATTTTATGCGTTTGGGAGTGTGGCTCGCTACAAGCCCGAAATTATGGAAACTATTATGAAAGCCAATAATCAATCGTTGGAAGGGTATTCTTGGCTTTTGGATAGATTTATTTCGGTGGCTTACTATGCCTTGATAAATTATGAAGATGTTGTGCCAACTCCCGATGCTCTTTCTGATTCTTGTGATTGGTATGCTCTCGACGAACTACCAAATTTGATGCTCGACCACGCAGATATTGTTGCCAAAGCATTACAAACTTTACGAGATAATTTGGAACGTAAATTGGTTGGTATGAATTTATTACCCACACTTTTTACGATGAAAGAATTACAGAAAGTATATGAGGCGATTTTGGGAGAAAAACTACATCGTGGTACTTTCCAACGCAAAATACTGAGTTTGGGAATTCTGAAACGCCACGAAAAACAATATTCGGGAGCAGCTCATAAAGCACCTTTTTTGTATAGTTTTGAGCAAAAATAATAAAACTGTAAAACAAAAAATCCCCTACATAGTTTCTAAATATGCTTTTTAACCAGTAGGGGAATGTATGGATTCAAGAATGCTCTTATTTTTCTGTGTGCAAAAGGTTGTTGGGGTCTTCGAGGTTAAATTTATTTCGTCTTCTGGCGAGGGGTAGTTCAATACCTGAGTATAAAACTACTTTGTTGAGTGGGCGTGGTTTTATTTCTTTGATAGAACTTTTATTGACCAAAAAAGATTTATGGATACGTATGAAATGACCAGAATCTGATTCATCTAATAGGGCTTCACACTTCTTTAAGGTATAAGCAAGCACCTCTTTTCGTCCAGTATTGAAATGGACAATAGTGTAGTTGATTGAGCCTTCGAGGTGGCAGATTTGTTGAGTATTTTTCAATTGCATGGTTTGACGTTGGCTTAATTTATACGATATTTAATAGCAAAAGTTGAAATCATTTAAGTCATATATTTTGACCGTTTTTTTTCTTGAGCAAGAAATTCTTAATTTTTGTATAATTCAACAAAAATAGAGTTTTGATAAATTTACAAAAGTTTTGATAAAATATAATTAGCTGAAAATTAGCTATTTAACTAAAGTGAGATGAGTGTGGGAGAAGCACAGCAATTAAAAGTTTTAAAACTAAGGTTTATAAAAAAAGTCATCGAAGACTTCGGTGATGATTACTTGCCTATCCGAAAAAATGACTTTGAAAGTATAAATTTGTCGGCTTTAGTAAGTGCCATACTTAAGAAAAACAAAGTGCAGATTCCAGAGCATAAATTGCGAGAATTTTTGGTGAGTGAACAAACGCTTCGCCGAATTTTTGAAGAACGAGATAAGGAAACAACTTTTCAGCAAACTACCCGCAATTTCTTATCACTTTATATTGGTTATCAGAATTACCAAGATTTTTTGGAGAAAGCAGATTTTAGTTCCAAACCCAAAACAGAAACTCGAAACTGGCGTAGTTTCGGAATTGGTGTCTTGCTATTAGGACTGTTTGTAGTTATTGGTTTTGTGTGGAAGAAGAAAATATTGAGCGAGCCTTTGAAAGGGAATTTGTCAAAAGTGGTTTTCGAAAGCACTAAAGCACCAATAACCGCAAAGTTTTCTTATGACTTCAGTCATCTCAATTTTAACCGTGCTATTCTTGAATATTCGTTATGGGGTAAGAAAGATACGCTCGAACTCGACAAAACAAAAAAAACGGCTTCAGTATGTTTCATGCATCCAACTGTGCGGATAGTAAGATTAGTAGCTGATGGAAAAGTGCTGGACTCGGTGAAAGTAGTTGTGCCATCTGATGGTTGGGTGTCGGGTTATGAAGAAATAAATTACCTACCAGCTGAGCAATGGAAAAAAAATGGCGTTGCTCATATCCCGAAAGAAGCTGTGCCTAATGCTGTCAGAGAGCAATCAACTTATTATTCATTCATAAAAAAGGTAGCAAACTTTGATAGAAACCTTTCGGCTGACGAAATGATTTTTGAAACTCGTCTCAAAAATCCGGTTTCGGAAGGAGGTATCAGCTGTAATGATGTTTCTGTTGTAATTACTGGTGAAAAACACAAGTTTTTACTGAATCTAACTCAAAAGGGCTGTTCGCATTATGCGTATGTGCATTTACCCAATCTGATTTTTGAAGGGAAAACGCATGATTTAAGCAAATTAGGCGTGAACCTTGATGATTTTGTGCGACTTAAACTGATAGTGAATAATAGAAAACTACAAATATTTATCGAAGACCAGCTCGCCTTCCAGACAAACTACTTAGATAACTTTGGTTCAATGCAGGCCACTTATATTGGCTTTAAAGGTTTAGGTTCGGTAGATTACATCAAAATTTCAGATAATAATAAGGTTTTAGAAGAAGAGAATTTTTGAGCAGTTGATATAACAAAAAAAGCACTCATTATTGAGTGCTTTAGCGGTCTGGACGGGGTTGTACAAAGTATTGATTAACAGGTAGTTATAGGCGTTTTTTTTCTGGTAGCAAAAAAAGTAGCATCATTTATGAAAATTATTCAACTTTTAAGACCTCTTTTCACATTTATCATGTTTTTTTAACTTTATTTATTAGATTTTTTTGTTCTAATCTTTTAATTTATTACTTTCAAATTCGACTCCTTTAAGTGCTACTTATTCACGTAAATCAAAAGATATAGCGATTCTCATTTTTAAAATTAAAAAAATGGAAAAAGATAAAAGTATCTATGCTTTATTAGTGGGTATTGACTCATATCCTTCTGGTATTCCCCAATTATTTGGCTGTGTAAATGATATAACTGCTGTTAGTAATCTATTAGAGAAAAAATATTCTTCATATCAACAACATATATTCAAGCTGGAAAATGAAAACGCAACACGAGAAAATATAATTCGAGGTTTTAGAAATCATCTTTCCAAAGCACGTGAAAATGATACGGTTTTATTTTATTACTCTGGTCATGGTTCTCGTGAAAATGCTCCCAAAGAATTTTGGAATGAATTCCCAACAAGAAAAAATGAGACACTCGTTTGTTATAATAGTCGAACAGATGGAGGATTTGACCTTGCTGATAAAGAAATAGCAGTTTTATTAAATGAGTTAGCAGTTCACCATCCACATATTGTTGTTTGTTTAGATTCGTGTCATTCGGGTTCAGGTACAAGAGATTCTGTTGATTTAGTGAATGTCCGTCAAGTTGAGAAGGAAGGAAACAATCGCCCTTTGGAGAGTTATGTGGATGGGTTTTATTTTAATCAAATGAAGAATACAGGAAGAATATCAGTACCTACCCCTAAACATTTACTCTTATCAGCCTGCCAAGAAGATGAAAAGGCATACGAGACAAAAGATAAGCACGGTTTATTTACAACAAATTTATTAACATGTTTGTCGCAACAACAAAATATAAGAATAACCTATGCTGAACTTTATCAAAGTTTATCAATCAAAGTTAGAACGACACAAAAAACGCAGCACCCAAACTTTGAGTATTTTGGTGGTTTTAACCCTCATACGATTTTTTTAACTGGTGTAGTTTCTGATAGAATTAGAACTTTCCCTATTTTTTATGATAGCCAAGATAAGAAATGGAAAGCAGGAAAAGGAGTAATTCATGGTATTCCAAATGAAAGTATTGAGGAAATAAAGATTTGGATTTTTGATACTAATACCTCTGAATATACTTTTGAGAACTGCATTGGAGAAACATATCTGACAGATGTTTTTACGAATGAATCTATAATAAAAACAATAGAAAAATTAGATACCAATGAAGTATATGTTGGCTTCCAAGTAAATGGAGGAAAGAATTATGCAAGTGTATATTCAGAGATTAGTATCAACGACCTACCAGCACTACATGAATTCCAAAAAGTTGAATTATCAGAAAAAGAAAGTTCTGACTATTGGATATTGGAGCATAATGATTTGTATTCAATTATTCATAGAGCGAGTAATAAAATCATCACAGAGAATACAGATTTATTGGTTATTAACTACGCACTTCAAAAAATCGCTCGTTGGGAGAATATAAAAAAACTTAGAAATTCAAAAACTAAAATTAGAGGTACTAACATTGAAACTGTATTTAATTTATTGGATGAATTTAATGAGATTGAGCAATCATTTAAAGATAATGAAGTAGAATTATCATTGACACAATACGATGATGGTGCAATCGAAACCAAAAAATATAGTATTTTGGTGAATAACTCATCTGGTAAGGAATTACATTTTAAACTAATTTTTATATCTCCACTTTATGGTGTCCTGCAACTTGGAGCTGCTATTGTCCCAAATGGGCAAACTGGTATTTTAAAAGATGTAGGTAAATTAGGTTTTTTCGCTGAGCAACAGGATGATATAGAAAGCAACTGTATTTTCAAAATAGTTGCCAGTACCGAAGAAATAGATTTATCCTTTTTTGAGCAAAATAATTTTTCATTAAATCTTAGTTTTGACGAAAACATCACAAGAGCTTCGAGACGTCGTTTTCTGGATGAACTGGGGGTAGGCAACAGCGAAATTTTGGACTGGATTTCAAAAGACATTAAGTTAAGGTTAGTAAAATCAAGTACAAAAATTGGAGAGAATAAAGTCGAACTAAATAATGGACAAATCATTATTCAGCCTCATAAATCGCTAAAAGCTAAAGTTTCTCTTACAAGTTTGTATGAGCCAAGCAGAGGTAATTTCAGTAAAGAGGCAATCATCCCATCTATACTGGAGAAACAGGGTGTATCATTACTATCTTTTGAGGGAGCATCAAAATCTGCGATTACACCACAATTTATTGAACTACAAGAAATAGAAGGAGTCATTTCAGCCAGTGACCCATTAATTGTTAGCATAGAAAATTCAACAATCGAACTCAATGAGTTACTTTTTCCTGTTGTTGTGGATGGAGATAATTTATTGGTTATTGGTAATAGTCAGACCACCGAAAAAGGGAAAAGTGAAGTATTTATTGAGCGATTAACAGAGATTGAAACACATGGAGTAAGTACAAAAAACATTGGCAGAGCAATCAAATTTTGTCTGATGAAACTTATCTTCAAGGCTAATCCCGACAACTTCTTTTTACTTCGGTGGGTAGATTTTGATGCAAATGGTCTTATCCACAAATCTGAAGGAATCAAAGAAAAAGTAGAAAGTGCTAATAAAATCTTGTTATTGGTTCACGGAATTATTGGAGATACTGAAGGAATGATTCCATTTGTTGAAACAGTTACAAAATCTACTTTAAATCCTGATGGGAAATATGACCTCACACTTACTTTTGATTATGAATGCCTCAATACACCAATCGAACAAATTTCTACAAATCTAATTAAAGCTCTCGCCGATGTTGGTATCAGCGATACTACTGGTAAGAAAGTAACAATAATTGCTCATTCAATGGGAGGATTAGTTTCACGAGTAATGATTGAGAAAAACAAAAAAGGTATGTTGGTCGAAAAACTTATTATGGCAGGGACGCCAAATGGAGGCTCAGTTTTAGGTAAAGTTCCTTCTTACTTAGCTTTGGCATCTGATGTGCTTACGTTGGGTTTGGGAGCGGCAATCATTGCTCCTTATCTAAGTTGGGCGGCAGGATTAGTTGTGGCATTGAAAAAGAGTGAAAAACTAACCGTTACATTAGCTCAAATGAAGCAAGATTCTGATTTTATCAGAGAATTAATAACATTTAATGACCCCAAAGTACCTTATTATATTTTAGCAGGTAGAATTGATAAATTTGAAGTTTCTGGAACATCATGGTTTGAAAAATTAGGCAAAAAATTAGCTGTGGTAGGTGGCAATGTTTTTCATAAAGGGGAAATTCACGACATTGCTGTTTATACTACTGATATTGAGGCCGTTGATGATAATCGTTCTCCAAAGCCTGTTAAGAAAGAAGTCGGATGTCCACATATTTTGTATTACGATGAACCTGCAAGTACTGCTATCATGTATAAGTGGTTAGAATTTTAAAAACTAATATCAATTGAAAAAAATATCTAATGTCAAAACCTATTTTCTTGTTTGTTTATGCTAATCCAGATGATAATCTGGAAAACTTACTTAATGAAAAAGCAAAAGTTGTAGAAATTATTGAGAGGAGAAATGTAAAAGACGACTTTGATTACAAAGTGGTTTCAACACGTGTAGAAATTGTTGATTTCTTAAAAAATGAAATCAACCGTGAAAATCTACTTTTATTTTCTTACAGTGGGCATTCAGCGGGAGATAAGCTCATTACCGAACAAGAACAAACTGAAAGCATTGGTATAGTTCAACTCTTGGCTTTATGTCCAAACCTAAAATTGTTGGTTCTGAATGGATGCTCAACCAAAGGTTGGATACAGCAATTAGAAATTAGTTTTCATAAAAACCAATTTAAACTTCCTGTAATTATTGCCACTTCTTCAAAAGTGCAAGATAAGGTGGCTGCTGATTTTGGTATAGCTTTTTTTGAGCAATTATTTGAATTCGGTCTTTCCTTTCAGAAATCTTTCGACATTGCAATAGCTGTCATTAAGACCCATGTTCAAGCTCAAGGGTTGAATATCCATAGATTTTTAGATGAAATGGCAAAACCGGATTCTGCAATTATTGATTCTTGGATAATATCAATAAGTAATGAATCCACTGCGTCAGAGAAAAATATTAATCAATTTCTAAAAATAAGCGACTCAAATTTTCAACCCAACATTAGACTTTTTAAAACTCTTATTACCGAGCTGAGTAAACATAACTCAGAAATTAGAAAACGTTATGAGAATAACAAAAAAGTAATATCAAACATACATCCCTATAAACCTGATATTTATAAATCTTTTCCTTTCCCGATTAGTAAACGTTTACAAAGATTAGATTCATCCGAAAGTATTGTAGATTCAAAAGACCAACAAAAAGATTTTTTCAATAAAGTGGACAAATCTCGTTTAGGGGAACTAATTAGAACATTTACCACAATATCAGATTTATTATTTGCAATCGCACAAGCTGAACTTTATAATCTACTCAATCATTCTCATTTAAAGCTCAATGCAAATCAAACAAGTTTCATATTAGAATCATATAAGCCAGCCAAAACTTATTTAATTTCAGATAAATTATTTTTTTGGGTTGAAATATTAAAGAGTAAAGCAGAATCACTTTTTGTAATTGAATTGACCGAACTTTCCACAACCTTTTTTGAAATATTTGATTACTTTGAAAAACTAAGCCTAAAATACGCTACACTAAGTAACGATGAAGCTGAAGGCTTGGTAGAGTTGGTAGAAATAAAATTAGAATTTATCTTTAGAGAAACCTTATTTCTAATAAATTACAATCTTACAACGATTGAAAATATTTTACTTAACCGTCGCAGGAAGGAGGATGCCAAATATAGTCACCAGATTTATAAGCAGCAATGGAGTGGACTTGAACCAAGTAAAGACACCGAAACATTAGAAACATTTCTTGATAATACATCTATCATTTTGCATAAAGGTAATATTGAAAGCTCACTCGAATACCTAAACTTGAGTCCGTTTTTATTAGATGATGCTTTATTCAACGAAAAAGCGACTGTCTCTAACCTTATGGTTATCTCAAAAGTAAAAATGGATTTGCAGCTTTTTTATTACCGATATTTGATTTATGGCAGTATGGAGGGTAGTGGTACAAAGGAATTGATGTTTCAAGAAAACTCGAAATTTAGTAATGAAATTGATTTTGAAAATCGTGTATTTGTAGAGATTTATTCGGAATGGGAACTTTATTTTAAAACGATTGAAAACGCCGTATGAAAAGTCCATTTAAGTTCTTAGATGCCTATACTTCGGCCGATATTGCCTCGTTTTTTGGGCGACAAACCGAGGAACGCCAATTGTTTCAACAATTACGAAATACCTCTATTACTTTACTATATGGTGTATCTGGTACTGGCAAAACCAGCTTAGTGCAATGTGGCTTGGCAAAATATTACGATGGGCCAGACTGGCACCCATTTTATATAAAACGTGGAAATAATATTAATAAAAGCCTCGAATCTTTACTCAAAAGTGTCTTAGACGAAAATACTTTAACTGAAAGTTTAGATGATTTGGTCTATGAAGTTTTTCTCCAATACTCCCGACCTGTTTATTTGATTTTTGACCAATTTGAGGAGATTTTTACAGTAGCCAAAGATGCCAACACAGAAGAGAAAGAATTGTTTTTTAGCAACATTAGCCAGCTTTTAAAACGTAATCTTCCTTGTAAGGCTATTATTATTATTAGAGAAGAGTTTTTAGGGCAACTCTATGATTTTGAGCGTTATATTCCAAATCTTTTTGATTTTAGAATAAGGGTAGAACCCATGAATACTTCAAAACTTGAAGCAGTTTTAAGTGGTACTTTTGAGTACTTTAAAATAAACCAGCAACAGAAAAATTTAGATGTACAAAATGCAATCAAGGATAATTTAATCGAAGGAAACGCTACCAGTCAGTTAGCTTATCTACAAGTTTATTTGGATAGACTTTGGAAATTTGCCTATATAGAAAAGTATGGTGAACAAGAATGGAGCGGTGTAACACCAAGTGTTGAAATTACAGAAGGTACGATAAGTAAAGTAGGAGATGTAAGTAATGTATTGAATATATATCTGGAAGAACAACTTAAAACCATAGCTGCTAAATTGAATTGCCAATCCAATTGGATTATTGAAATATTGGATTCTTTTGTAACAGACGATGGCACTAAACGCCCAATAATTGAAGGGTCAAATCTCTTAAATCCCAAAAACAGATTAGGTGACTCTGATTTAACTCTTTGTCTAAATGCTTTACAAGAAGCTCGTTTATTAAGAAAGGATAATGAATACTATGAGTTAGCCCATGATGCACTGGCTGGAATTTTAGATAAAAAAAGGACTGGTGAACAAAGGCTAATCAAAAATTTAACCTTTAAACTTAAAAATGATTTTGAGCTTTTTGAGAAAGAAAATGGCGGTTTGTTAGATATTCAAAATTTAGCTGTTTATGACAGATACCAAATATTAATTGATTCAGAACTTAGTCAAGAACCGATTTATAAAAAATTACTAAATTATATTGAGATTAGTCGAGAGAGTAATGAAAAAAAAAGAATAGAATTGGAATATAAAAATGAGCGTCTCAAGTCGCAGAGTGCTGAATTACATTATAATAATCAAAAATTAGAAGCTCAGGTCCAAAAAACAAAAAAATATTTCAAATTGATTCTATTTTCTTTAATAGTGGTAATTGGTATTGCAATTTATGCCCTTTTTAAGAAGAAAGAAGCTGATTCAAATTTAATAAATTTTTACAATGAGAGGATTAAACGTTTAAAAATAGATGCAACAACTTACGAAAGCAGTGAAGATTATAAAAATGCTTTAGATAAAATTTCTGAAGCTGATAGCCTTAAACCTAATGATAGCGAAATAAAGATACTTAAAAATAGAATTGAGAAAAAATTAAATCTATGAAAACAATTATCACAATTCTTTTACTGATTCTGTCAAATATCTCCTATGCTCAAACTAAAAAAGAAAATCCCTGCGAAATTCTTGATAGGTTAAAAAAGGAAGCAAAAATATTGGAGTTTTGTACGCCCCCTAAGTATAGTAAATCTATTCGTAAATTATACTCTTCATTAGTTGCGGCAAGAGATTGTAAGTCAGCGAGCGAAGAAGAAATTCTAAATTTGACTATTCAACTTTTTGATAGGGTTGACTCTTTAAGAATTTTAGCTGATAATGCTAAGAATAGTGCAATAAAATTACAGGAAATTGCTGACAAAAAAACTAAAGAGACTATTAAAGCACTTAAACAAGCCCAAATAGCCACTAACAACGCCAAAGCACTTTACTTATCCTCGGAGGCTGGTAAACTTAACCCAATTCAGGGTTTAAATTTATTAGATAAGGCATTGGAACTAACAAAAGATATTAAGACCCGAAATGTGATTAGAGAACAAGACTCTCTAATCTTTAATAATAGCAATAATCATCATTTCCAAGAAAAAGGGCGATTCTTAAATGTTAAATCAGCCACCTTTTCTAAGGATAGTAAATGGTTGGTGACAAAAAATAGCAATTTTGAATCCAACTTCTGGGAAGTAGGAAGCGGTAAAAATCATGATTTCCTAAAGGATGAAAAAAGTATTCGTTATGCCACCTTTTCTGATGATGGCAAATGGTTGGTGACAAAAAATAGCAATAATGAATCCAAAGTCTGGGAAGTAGGAAGCGGAAAATCTCCTGATTTCTTAAAGGATGAAAAAAGTATAAGTGATGCCACCTTTTCTGCTGACAGTAAATGGTTGGTAACGATAAATTTCAGTGATGAATCCAAAGTCTGGGAAGTAGGAAGCGGTAAAAATCATGATTTTTTAAAGGATGAAAAAAGTATTAGTTATGCCACTTTTTCAAAGGACAGTAAATGGTTGGTGACTACAAATAGCAATTTGGAATCTAAAGTCTGGGAAGTTGGAATCGGAAAATATCATGATTTCTTAAAGGATGAAAAAAGTATTATTTCTGCCACCTTTTCATCTGACAGTAAATGGTTAATGACGAGAAATGGCAATAATGAATCCAAAGTCTGGGAAGTAGAAATCGGAAAATCTCCTGATTTCTTAAAGGATGAAAAAAGTATAAGTGATGCCACCTTTTCTAAGGACAGTAAATGGTTGGTGACGAGAAGTAGTAATTTTGAATACAAAATCTGGGAATTAGAAATCGGAAAATCTCCTGATTTCTTAAAGGATGAAAAAAGTATTCGTTCTGCCACCTTTTCTGATAACAGTAAATGGTTAGTGACGAGAAATGGCAATGATGAATCCAAAGTCTGGGAAGTAGGAAGCGGTAAAAATCATGATTTTCTAAAGGATGAAAAAGGTATTCATTCTGCCACCTTTTCTGATGATGGCAAATGGTTGGTGATGATAAATTTCAATGATGAATCCAAAGTCTGGGAAGTAGGAAGCAGTAAAAATCATGAATTTTTAAAGAATGAAAAAAGTATTCGTGTTGCCACACTTTCTGATGACAGTAAATGGTTAGTGACGATAAATAGTAATTTTGAATACAAAGTCTGGGAATTAGGAATCGGAAAATCTCCTGATTTCTTAAAGGATGAAAAAAGTATTCGTTATGCCACCTTTTCTGCTGACAGTAAATGGTTAGTGACGATAAATTTCAATGATGAATCCAAAGTCTGGGAAGTAGGAAGCGGTAAATCTCCTGTTTTCTTGAAGGATGAAAAAAGCATTAGTGATGCCACCTTTTCTGATGACAGTAAATGGTTGGTGACGAGAAATAGTAATTTTGAATCCAAAATCTGGGAATTAGGAATCGGAAAATCTCCTGATTTCTTGAAGGATGAAAAAAGCATTAGTGATGCCACCTTTTCTGATGACAGTAAATGGTTGGTGACGAGAAATAGCAATTTTGAATACAAATTATGGGAATTAGGAATCGGAAAATCTCCTGATTTCTTAAAGGAGGAAAAAAGTATAAGTGATGCCACCTTTTCATCTGACAGTAAATGGTTGGTGACAAGAAATGGAAATAATGAATCTCAAGTCTGGGAATTAGGAATCCGTCAATCTCCTGATTTCTTGAAGGATGAAAAAAGTATGATTTATGCTACCTTTTCACCTGACAGTAAATGGTTGGTGACTACAAATATCAATTTGGAATCCAAAGTCTGGGATTTAGGAATAGGAAAATCTCCTGATTTCTTAAAGGATGTAAAAAGTATCATTTATGCTACCTTTTCATCTGACAGTAAATGGTTGGTGACTACAAATATCAATTTGGAATCCAAAGTCTGGGAATTAGGAAT
This sequence comes from Emticicia aquatilis, assembly GCF_014644295.1. Lineage (GTDB taxonomy): Bacteria > Bacteroidota > Bacteroidia > Cytophagales > Spirosomataceae > Emticicia > Emticicia aquatilis. The sequence continues at coordinate 123,922 of NZ_BMKK01000010.1, read as the reverse complement.
AGGAAAATCTTTTGATTTCTTGAAGGATGAAAAAAGTATTAATAATGCCACCTTTTCAAAGGACAGTAAATGGTTGGTGACGAGAAATAGTAATTTTGAAACCAAAATCTGGGAAGTAGGAATCGGAAAATCTCCTGATTTCTTGAAGGATGAAAAAAGTATTAGTGATGCTATCTTTTCATCTGACAGTAAATGGTTGGTGACGAGAAATAGTAATTTTGAATCCAAAATCTGGGAAGTAGGAATCGGAAAATCTCCTGATTTCTTAAAGGATGAAAAAAGTATTCTTTATGCCACCTTTTCTGATGACAGTAAATGGTTGGTGACGAGAAATAGCAATGATGAATCCAAAGTCTGGGAAGTAGGAAGCGGTAAATCTCCTGATTTCTTAAAGGATGAAAAAAGTATTATTTCTGCCACCGTTTCTGATGACGGTAAATGGTTAATCACAATATCCAAACATAAAATAACCACCTGGAAGCTAAGCACAGGTAAAGCCCTTCAAACTTTATGGGTAAACAAAATCCCAACTAATGCAAAAATAATAGATAGTCGTTATCTATTTGCAACGGTTGGTAAAGCCATCATTAAAACAGACTTACAAACCCAACAAGGTAATCTATTTAGCTATGGAGATGGCGAACCTTTAGATTATACTTATGAAGAAATAGAAGAATGGAAAGAAGCATTTAAGGATACATATCTTTTGCCTTTAGATGATGAAATAAAAAAGAAGTATGAAATCAAAGATGTGATTGTAAAACCTAAAACTTCCCAACCAAAACAAAAGCTCCCCAATGGTAAAAGCCGTAACCTTCGCTAATCATGGTTTTCATGGCCATTTGTAGTGCTTTTGCTTTATTTTGAACTGTATATTGGTCGTAAAAACTGGTGAATAATTTAGAGGTGGAGCTATCATTTACTGCCCATAAACTCACAAGCAAGCTTTTTGCTCCTGAGTTTAAGATTGAGCGTACCATTCCAAAAAGTTCATCACCTGTTTGGTATTCGTTCACACCTGTTTCGCAGCCACTTAACACAATTAAATCGGCACTGGTTTTTTGTTCAAAGATTTCTTTTGCCGTTAGTTTTTGTTTATCGGCCAATAAAATGTATTGTTCTAAGCCATTGGAGGCTTGAGCTTTACCATGTCCAGCAAAATGTAAGAGTGCACTTTTGGGGTACAGTTCTAAAAACTTGTCTTTGCTGGCGGCTTCGTTCAGTAATAGTTTAGCATCATTTATCTTTTCTGCAATATATTCTGCCTCAGTCGTTGCAAAAGGCAAATCATGTGTTGGGTTGCCAAATACAGCTTTCTTATCTTTTTTGTTTCGTGTTTTCTTTCTTTCCAAGGTTTGTTGTAGAATAGATAAACTTGGGCTATAAAATATGGGGTTTCGCTCAATGAAATATTGGTTTGGTTGTATTTTGAGTGTGTGTAAAGGTAAATCATGCAAAATACCGTGTGGTATTAAACAAACTATGTCATCAGTGCTGGCCCATTCATTGATTGGTGTAATTAGACTATTGAATTGTTGCCAATTTTGCTCAAAGCTTATATCCCAAACTTTTTTTTCTTTAAACTCTTCCAAAAATCTGTTTTCACTGGTGCTACTTTCGGCATTTCTTACTCCTTCAGTTTTATGAAAAAAAGTTTTTACAGTATTCTTTAACGTTTCATAATTTAAATTAATACGATAAATTTTGGGTTGCTCCCAGTCAGAACGAATGCCAAAAGCAACAGTCAAAGTCGGTACACTAAAGTACTGAACAATTAATATTTGTTGCCCATTGGCTTCTTCGGCTCTTTTGACTAAATCTTTTATCAAATTAAAATTAGCAATGGGTTCTATATATCCAGTTTTCTTTTCAATATTTGAGTAGTTAAAGAGATTAGATAAAAGTTGTTCCATTTTACTTTTTAGAAGAAGTTTTTTAGAAGCTTTCTCTTCGGCTTGATATTTCTGGAGTAGTAATTTGTAGTCGTCGTATGTTTTTGTTCGTTTTATTTTAATTTTTTCGACCGAAGTTTCTAAAAGGAATGATTGGCTTTTCATTCTTTCGAGCCAAGTTATGGCATTGATATAATCTTTCTTCATCCAAAAATTGGCATAAAATGCTTGAAGATAGAGGTCTTGTTTGTCTTCCCCAAAATCAGAGACAGCCAACTGGCGTTGGATACCAGTTTTATTATCAGCCACAAATCTAAGCTCATCTACTAAGAGAGCTGCTTCTTTGAAATGCCATTCGGCTTGTTCTAAATTTTGATAAAATTCCTCACTATTAGAGGGTAAATTTTGTGCCAACTCGTATTTACAAAGAGCCTGATGAAACTTAGTACGCCACAAAGATGTATTCAAGCTATTTGATTTAAACAAATTTGCAGATTCGGAAAAACGCTCGTAAGCATCATCAAAAGTTTTAGGGTTCTTAAACTCACGTGTAACTTTAAGTAATACAAGACCCTGTTGTGATAAGGTAAAAGCTAATTGAGGCGTTAAATGATAATTGTCAAATATTTTTTCTGCCTGTGTCAAGTATTTCCCTGCATTTTCGTAGTCATTTATGATTCCGTACAACTGTCCTTTTGTTTGATAAATATTCCCTAATTGAAGTTTAAAATCAACTTTGTGCGAACTCAAGGCATATTTTTCGGCTTTATTAAAGTAATCTTCTATTTCAGAACTAAAAATAAAATTCGGTTTATTATAAAAAAATAGGTGTGAAGCCAATTGAAAATATCTTTGTGACAAAGCATAGTAATCCTCTAAAATCTCGTCTATTTTGATTGCTTCATTGATGAAGCGAATTGCTTCTTGCGTATTATCGCTAACTACAACATTGGAGAGGTTGAACAAAGCTTCAGAAAGAAAAGGTGTAACACCAATAGTTTTATATCTTGAAATTATTTCTTTCATTAAAGCAATTCCTTCGGCTTGTCTGCCAACCGAAATATAAGTATTGGCCTTTAAAGTAAGTCTTTGATTTTTAATCCAACTATTGTTTTTTTGTTCAGATTTATCATCAAAACCATAAATATAAGCTGCATCTCCTTGTTTTTGAGCAACAAAAATTTTGTATAGGTCTTCGATTTGCTCAGAAAGTTGAATAGAAATATGTTCATTTAACTGGTTAACTTCTGCTTCCGCTTTTATATTTTCAGCTTCTTCACCACGTTGTAAGTGCCAACGGGCAATGTTTCGCCACGACTGTTGAATTTTAGTGTATTCCTTTAATATTTTATATCTTTCAATTGCCTTATTTAACAAGTTTATTCCATTGGCATAGCCATATTCTAAAAGCAATGTACCTAATTCATAAAATACATTGGCCGCACCATTATCCAATTTGTGTGCTTCTGCAATTTCGAGTATTGCGTTGTATGTATTATCAACTTTATTGAAATCGAGTGTTTCTGTATTAGCGGCTTCCTCAAACTCTAATTGTGCAATCTTCAATTTGGCTTTAATCAGCAGATAGGAGAATTGAATTTTTTCGGATTCGGTTATTATTTGCAATAGAAGTTTATTTGACTCAAGTTTATTAGATGTTGGTCCTTTTAAGTGTAGTTCAACTATTCGATATTTAGTGAGGAGTGCTTCTTCAAAGTTGTTTGTTTTAATGTAAAACTCGTATGAATGATTATGAAGATTAATAGCCTCAGTTTTTTGTAAAGAGGATAAAAAGCCTAAGCTAATTCCGAGTTCAAGCAGACGAGCTTTAAGACCATAGTATAAAGCCAATAATTGGCTGTCATTCTGTTGAAATTTTGCAAAAACTGCCTCAAATTCTTTTAAACCAATTTCAAATGATTCAAATGCTTGAATAAATATTTCGTTAAAACATTTCCAGAGACTCAAATGCTTGTAGATTAATTCATCAGTTACAACTTTGAGTTTTTCTTTTAAAAATATATTTGCTTCCACAAACTTTCCAAGCTCTTGCAAAGACCTAAATTGGTAAAGTAGTAATTTATCTTTCTGTTCTACTGATTCTGAGTTAATATTGATAACCTCATAATAGTTCGCCTGAAAATAATCTTTCACAAAAGGCAACATCACATTAGGTAACTCTTCTTTCATCGGTTTTCAGATTTATTACTCAAATTTAGTTAATTTGATGTGATATTAGCACAATCAAATCCAAAGATGTTGATACAGTTGGAGCATATCTTCATTAAAACAGAAACTAAAAATACCATCCAATAAATGCTCAATTTGTTGTTGGTTGGTGCTTTTACTTCTGATAAGATTTTCGACTGGTATTTTATAGGCTTCAAAAGCTTGTTTGCCTAAACTTTGATGGACTTCAGCAAGTTTAGAAATGGAATTGACTAAATCATTATCTTCTATTTATTCTATTTTTTAGTTCTTCGATTCGATTTATCAACTCTTGAAAACTAAGACTCTTGCCATAAATCATACTTTGCTGCATCTGTTGATAATCCTTCTCCCATTCGTTACAATATCATAGTTAATGAATTGAAATTTATCAAGCGTTTCTTCCCAGTTGCCTTTAAGAGCTGGCGGAACAATGATAAGTGTACGAGAAACATAACTTGGAAACCCATTAAAGTAGAAAAACTTTTTGGCAATGAGTGCAGAAACAATTGTTTTGCCTAAACCCACTACATCTGCTAAGAAAAAGCCCCCATGACGCATCATTTTATTGTATCCATCATTGACAGCATCAACTTGGTAAGATAGGCGTTTAAATCCCTTGGGCAAATCTGATACTGAGTTTGGGTCGAATTCAACACTTTTACCAAAGTATTCAATCAAAAACTTGATATAAACTTCATAGGGAGTAAAAGAATCATTGAGATAGGTCTCTTTTTTGATTTTCTCAATATATTCTTCTGATACAGGAATACTTTCTTCCCATAATCTATTAAAGGTATCGGTAGCAAATTCAATATCGGCATCTTCACGGAGTTCAACATTAAATTCAAAGTTCCGCTCTAAGCCTGCTTCTGTTAAGTTGCTTGACCCAGTTATTACAGCACCGTATCCATGATTATGCTTAGTTTCTTCTCTGAAAATATAAATTTTAGCGTGAATATTCTGTTTAGGATGGACTTTGATTTTAACTTTGCCGTTTTGTAAGTCTTTAATCAATTGCAACATTCCATCTTCAATTTCCTTTTTATATTCAGCTTTTTGGATATTCTCTTTGATGTCTTTTACAAAATCTTCTTGGGATTTTAATACATCTACTTCAAAAAGAACTCCCTGCTTTTGGGCTTCTACAATCAGTTTATCAACATTGATACCCACTAAAATTCTGATTTCTTGAGATTTTTCGATAAAAGGGCGAATGCGGAAATATCCAGTCGCACGAAAATAACCTACTAAAGCGTCAAAAAAATGAATATTTCTATGGTTGAAGATTCCTTCGATTTTATTGATTAGAGTATTATTGCTTTCGTTAGTAAAGAATTTCGTGGATGACATATTGGTTGAATAAAGCAATTAGAGTGTTAGTGTGACAAACTATAAAATTGTAACATAATAAATACAATTTTAGTCAATATAAGGGAGAAATACAATTTTGTTTCGTAGAATGTAAAACGGCGTATAACCAAGTTATACGCCGTTTTACTACGTAATACAGTGTTATACACAGTAAAACACTGTTATTCAACGATTGTAGCACCAGTACCTTCTTCTGGAGTTTCAGTTTTGGGTTGAGTAGTTTTTTTTTGTATTACAACTTCTCTATCAATATCTTTTTCGTTAGCTGCATCGTTAGGCTTGGCCTGCTTACTCTGTATGATTTTATCCAAGAAAAACTTCTTTATAACATCTTTAAAGAAGAACGCCGCAGCTATGCCTATAATTAGGAGTACGACCAAGATGATTTTAACGATTGGAGGTTTTGTGCTTTTGGCTAAGCTATCTCCACCGATAATTTGAATTGATGGCTCTACTTTAAATATCCCGAAAGGGTCTTTCGAGTAAAAGTTATTGTATTTGGACATATTGGTGATTGCTTAAAAACTGTTGATAATATTGTTTTACTAAGGCCTGTACTACGTCTGGCAAGTCTTTAATGTTAGTATTTTGTCGCACTGCTTGAAATACCTTTTTCAAGGTGTCAGTTTCATAAAGACTAAGCCTATTAGCATACCACTGAAGTTTTTCTTGGTCGGTATTTACCGTACGACTAAAATTCTCTTCAATATACTCTCGTACGGCAATGGCTCTTTCTTGGGTGATTCTTTCTTTAGATAAACGCTCAGCAGTTTCATTGGCTTCCTGCCAAATGCTCTTGGTTGCCAGAGCATGTTGTTGCAGCAATTCCTCTTTTTCGACCCTCAAACGCTCAAGCTTCCTATTGGCCATAGCCAATTCATTTTCAGTGTTCTCCAGTTCAAATACAATTTTATTGTACTCCTTAGCATCCGTTTTTCGTCCATTTTCTATTATATCCCAATAGTCCTCTAACGAGAACAGAATACATTCTGAAATGGTCATACCTCTTTTGTGAGCTTCATCCATGATTCGTTTTTCATCTCATGGGTAGTTCTAACATTCACATTTGCACTTAAATCAGTCATGTTTTGATTTGTTTTTGATGTAATACCATGTATCACATTGATAATTGATTTGTATAACTTCGTAAAACTGGTGCAAGATTAATGTAAAACTGTGATACGCACTGGACAATATGGAATATATGGAAAATATGGAATGACTTAAAAAAAACACCTCAAAAACATATCTTCATAAGTTTTGAGGTGCTTTGTTTTATTCTTTGAGGCATCTTTCAATCGCCTCCAAACTTATATTATACTCTTCTGCTAAATTGTCTGTTCTAATTTTACTTCCACTGAGCTTTGCCGAATCAGGATAATTCTCCCTTATCTCTTTGATAATCCTGTAACTATCGCTTCTGCATGTGTTTAGTATTTTCTGAACATCTGCTGCTCTTAAAACTATTGGTTCCATTGCATTAGAATTTGTATTTTTTTTAGTTTAAAATTTAGCTTTTTTCTGCTCGCACACAGATTTTTATACCTCCGTTTTTTACAACACAACAACGATTAGTTAAATAGTTGATAGTCAATTGTTTATATTGATTTTGTCGTTGTAATTTCGTTGTAAATGGCTACAACGCCAACAACACAAAAAAAAGATTTACAACGCTTACAACGCATTTACAACGAAAATACAACGATATTTATAATAATAAAAAAATATAATTACTTGATAGTCAGTTAGTTATATTCGTTGTTGTAGCGTTGTAAAAATGTGTGCTATTTTTTTGAAAAGTTGCGTAGTTAAAATTTAACAGCTCGATTCGTAAAATCCAACCCAAATTTACTCGAGTAAACACTGTAAGTAATTGATAAAGAATTGGTTACTGAGTTTTTCATTGCATTTTCATTACCATCATTCTCTTCTCGGAAACGAATAGTTTTAATAATTTCCTTCATTTCACGTGGCGATTCAAGTTTTAGTATCTCTTGAATGATTGAATCTTTATCTGGAGAATCCTTGTAGTAAATATTACGGTATTTTTGTTTGAAAATTGGATAAATCGAAGGAAGCCTAAGTAAGAGGTGGTCACCATCAAACCTAAAATGAACTCCTTCATTGAGTTTATAATCTTCAAATAGTATTTGTAAAGTCGAAAAGAATTCACTTAAAATAGAAGTCTCATCTTGGATTTGATACTGTTTGCGAATATAACCTACGGCCATTTCAGAAAATTCTTCCAGAATATCTTCTTCATCAGTTGATTCACCCAGTGAAATGACACCTTTTTGGCAAAGAATAAAAGCTGAAGTCATGGTTTGAACCATATTGCTAAATAATCGTTCGGGAATAACTTCATTTTTAAACGATGATTCAATTCGTTTAGACAACACCTTAAAGGCAGATGAGTAGTTTTCTTGAATGAGCTTACGATGTCTCAAAATTTCGACTGTAACACAAGCTAAGCCCCCTCTTTCAAGGTCTTTGAGCTGTTGAAATCCTTCCTTTTGATATTTATCTTTTTCCTTGCTTTCAACCTGAATCAATAGACATCGAGAAAAGAAAATATCATTGCTCGGAATGAAATTGCTGGTTAAAGCCAATGCTGAGTGAATTTCGATGCTATCGGTCTCTGTATTACTTTTACTTGAATCTGGGCTTTTGTGATAGCCAGCATTATCATACGCTGCTTGTAGTAAGCCTTAGTGCGGGAAATCATTATAAAACTCATCCATCCAAAGCAAAGAATTGGCAGCTTGACTCATTAATTTTACAAGAGCAGCTTCAGTATTCTTTGATTTTAGATTAATATCATCTTGCTGAAATCCAAATAAGCAAGTCAGACTTCTGATTATACTACTTTTTCCAGTTCCTGCTGAGCCTTTTAAATACAAAATAGGAGAGGAGCCTTTATGATTTATTACAATGTCTCTAAAGAGCGACATAATATAGAAACATGCAGGTATAAAAGCCTTTTCCAATGTATGCGTTTTCGCATAAATCATTCATTGAAAGATATATCAGCATCAGTAATTTGAAATCTATGCTGCATCTTGGCGTTTGTAGTAGGCATCGACAAATAGAATTCACCGCTCTGAACAATGCTAAACTCATCTGGCTCTAAAACTTTGCCTTCTGGTGTGATTACCTTATTAGAAAAGAAATAAACGCCTGAATCTTTATGATAGCCAAAACGATTAATTTTCGTAGCTGTACCAAATTGAGTTTTATTGAAAAGTAGTGCATGTAACTCTGTGACATGATTATCATTTGCTCTAAAACTCAGGTGTTTGGCAGCAAGTATTGTCTTCAGCCTTTTAGCAGAACAAAAGGGAAAGTGTTTCAGTTTTGTTTTCGTCCAAAAACGATAATTGACGAATGGAAATACGGGTTTACATCAGATTAATTAGTATAGTGAAAAATCTTTATTTTACCTTTATTTATTTCGCAAAAATTGGAATATCCGTATATTGGCATAAAATTAAAGATAAGACTATATGAGTAGTGCATTTGTGGGAACTCGTTGGTATAAATGTGATTTACATCTACATACACCAGCGAGTTTGTGTTTTAAAAATCATAATAATGTTACACCTGAGCAATGGGTTCAAGAAGCACTTGACAAAGGATTAAATTGTGTAGCTGTAACAGACCATAATACCGCAGAATGGGTAGATAAAATAAAAGATGCCTCTAAAAATACTACATTAACAGTTTTTCCAGGTGTTGAAATTACTTGTAGTGATGCAAAAGTTCATTTGTTAATTTTATTTGATGTTGAATATGGAAAACAAAAAGTTGAAGATTTTTTAGTAAAAGCTAAAATTGAAAGGAAAGATTTTGGACAACAAACAGCTCATACAAATATGAATTTGGAAGATGTAGTTAATCTTGCGAGTTCAGAAGGGGCTTTAATAATACCAGCTCATATTGATGAATTTAATGGTCTTTGTGAACCAGGAAGCGAAATCATCAAGAGCTTTTATAAACTGAAAGCTATCAATAGTGTGCAGGTTGTTCATGAAAAATTCACTTTACCAACAGCAGGAAAAATATATGATGACCAAAAGTTAAATTTTCTGATAGAATTAAATCAGTATTATGGTCTTACTGAGAAACAAATTGCGGAGAAAAAATGGAAATTCACTGATGAAAGAATGAAAAATGCTCGTAGAGTAGTTACAGAAGCTATAAATGCTAACAAAGCAATTTTAACTTTTTCTGACAATCCTTACGATAAAGGCGATTCATCTCATGGTTTATGGGGAATAGGGACTCGTCATACATGGATAAAAATGGAAGAAAAACCGTCTTTGGAAAGTCTACGTCAAGCACTATTATTACCAAAACTAAGAATTCGAAATGATTTTGAGGGTTCTCCAAGGCAATTCCCTAATCTATGGATTCAGAAAATCATTATTAGAGATACTGAAATTTCAAAGACAGGGGTAGATTTATGCGTTGACTTTAGTCCTCAGATGAATACAATCATTGGTGGAAGAGGTAGTGGAAAATCAAGTATTCTTCAGTTTATTCGTGGTGTTTTTAAAAGAAGCGATGAATTAAAATCTCTTGACAATATACACGCTGATTTTGTAAAATTTTTTCAATTGAAACAAAAGGGTAAGAATAAAAGTGGTGTATTAAAAGAAAATACCGTTATCGAGATACATATTTCACGGGGAGGAATTAATTATGCTGTTTCTTTCCAAAATAAAACCATAACTGTTTCTCAATTCAATGAAGAAACTCAACTCTTTGAATTAAAACAAAACCCAGAAATACTTGATAGACTTGAATTTGATATTTTTTCGCAAAAACAAATTTACGAGATTGCTACAACTCCAAATTCATTGCGAACTCGAATAGATAAATCAGAGCCAGCAATCTTAGAAATTGAAAGGGAATTAGAAGTGATTCAACAAACATATACAGATGAATCAAAAAAGGTAAGAGATTTAATATCAAAAATAGCAAATAAGAACACAATATTACTTGATATAGAAGATTTAGAAAGAAAAATTAAGCAATTTAAGACAAGTGGGGCTGATACATTACTGAAAGATTTACAAAGTTTTGAAGAAGAAAAGAGATTTATTAATGTATATAAAAATTCAATAGAAAGTAAAGTTGTAAAGTTTGAAGATTTGATACTTAATTTATCTTCAACAGAAATTGATAATAGCTTAATAAGAACTGAACATCAAGATGAATTTAATGGTCTTTTTTCAAATACCTCTAATAGGATAAAAGCAGTAAAAACAAAATTGGAAGAATTAAAGGATGAATATGTTACTCTATTAACAAATTTACAAAAACAATTTGAAATAAGTCAATGGCAAGAATCATTTAATACAGCCAATGAAACCTTCAAAATAACAAAGGAACATTTAACTGTTCAAGGTATTGATTTAGAAGGAATAGAAAAAGATATTAGTTTATTGAGCCAGAAAAAACAAGAACTTGATATAATTAACAATTATGAGAAGGAACTAACTATTCTTGTGGGTAAAAAGGAAAGTACAAAGAGGTTATACTTTGATTCACGTAAAAAGTTACAGCAGAAGCGTCAGAAATTCTTAGATACCATATTAAATGGCAGGAATGTGAGAGCAAAAGTGCTTTTATGTAAAGATTATGAAAGTTATTCGGAAGAGATTAGAAGGATATTTAACTTAGATGAGCAAAATTTTGCTAATGATGTAAAAAATATTGTAGAGAAATGGGAAGGAACGAACCCGAACAAGATATTAGAAAAAAATCAAGAAATATTTGATTTTCTATTTCAGCATTTTCAAAATAAAACCAACGATGGTAGTTTTAATAAACTTTTTTTTACAAATAAATTACATAATCTAAATGATGAAAGTATAGACCAATTAGATTTACTTTTTCCAGAAGATGAAATTCAAATAGAATACAAACTTGGGAATACATATAAACCAATTTCAAATGGTTCTGCTGGTCAAAAAACGGCAGCAATTTTAACTCTTCTATTGTCTCATGGCACAAAGCCTTTGATTCTTGACCAGCCCGAAGATGATTTAGATAATCGACTTATTTATGACTTAGTAGTCGACCAAATGCGTCACTCTAAAGAATTTCGACAAATTATTGTTGTTACGCACAACGCAAATATCCCTGTAAATGGTGACAGTGAGCATATTATTGTAATGGACTCTGAAACTAAACACATTCAGGTAAAACTAACCGGAAGTGTTGAAAAAGGAGATATTAAAGAGGAAATATGTAATGTAATGGAGGGCGGAATTGATGCTTTTAGTATGAGGTCAAAAAGATATGGGGCATTATTCACCTAAAAGTAAATTCTATTTATTGTAATTATTAAAACCTTCGATATAGGACTATTTTAAAATGGGAACAAACAAAAAAGCACTCATTTCTGAGTGCTTTTAGCGGTCTGGACGGGACTCGAACCCGCGACCCCCTGCGTGACAGGCAGGTATTCTAACCAGCTGAACTACCAAACCGTATGTGTACTTGTATTATAAAATTTCGATGAAAAAAGCACCCATTGCTGAGTGCTTTTGCGGTCTGGACGGGACTCGAACCCGCGACCCCCTGCGTGACAGGCAGGTATTCTAACCAGCTGAACTACCAAACCGTTTGCGTTTCTGAAACGTTGAAAATATTTCTTCGTTTGTTTAACGTGGTGCAAAGGTACAACGATTATATTTGTGTGTCAAGTCTTAAATCAAAAAAATATGAAAATTTCTCGACCTACCGCCGCCGAGTACGACGTGAATTCGTACCAAAATCGTTATATTCAAGCAGTTACGGGCGACGACGCCCTCAAAACTTTATCCGAAAATATTTTGATTGTGGATAATTTTTTCAAAAATATACCCGAAGAAAAACTGCATTTCCGCTATGCTGAAGGAAAATGGACACCTCTCGAAATGCTCGGCCACATCATCGACACCGAAAAAATCTTGCTCTATCGTGCTTTGTCAGTAGCTCGTGGCGAAAAACAATCGTTGCTTGGTTTCGAGGAAGATGATTACGTAAAGGCCACTAATTTCGATAAAAAATCTTTGCGTAGTTTATTGTTGCAATTCAAGGCTCAACGCAAATCAACGGTTTTGTTTTTCAAATCCCTCGGCAAGCGTGAGTTGGGGCGTATGGGCAAAGCCAATCAGCTACCAACCAACGCTCGTGTATTGGCGTGGTTTATTGCAGGGCATGAACTTCACCATTTGAATATTCTGAAAGAACGTTATTTATAACAAGGATTTTTTTACATCTTGCAAAGTCGCAAAAATGCTAAGTAGCTTACAATCAGTATTTTATTTTTTGCGGCTCTGCGACTTTGCGAGAGTAACTTTATCCAAAAACTTATTTTTCTTACAATTTACAGACTTTGAAAGGCAACACATGTTTAAAGTCTGTCTTTAAACTTACCTAAACAAACTTCAACAATGAAACTAAAACCTCTATTCCTATCATTCTTAATTCTCAATTTCACATTCTTAATTCAATCAAACGCTCAATCGCTTAGTTCGGTCGAAAAACAAATCATTGAGCATGTAAAAGTCAATATGCCTCAGACCGAAAAATTGTTGATAGATGCCGTGAATATTAATAGTGGTACGCTCAACCACGCGGGTGTTCGAGAAGTTGGGCAGCTTTTCAGAAAAGAATTCGATGCCATGGGTTTTACTACCGAATGGATTTCGCTACCCGATTCGCTCAATCGTGCGGGACATTTGGTCGCTTATCGTAAAGGTAAAAAAGGTAAAAAACTCTTTTTAATTGGTCATCTCGACACCGTTTTTGAAAAATCAATGCCCGCTGGGCCTTTTACTCGCCTCACCGATTCGACTGCCACTGGGCAAGGTGTCAACGACATGAAAGGTGGCGATGTAATGATTATTGCTGGCCTTAAAGCTCTTTATGCCCAAGGCTTGCTCGATGATACCAACATCACTGTCTATTTCACGGGTGACGAAGAAAGTGCAGGAAAACCAACCAGCATCAGTCGAAAAGATTTTATCGACCGTGCTAAAGAATGTGAAGTGGCTTTGGCCTACGAAACAGCCCAAAGTTTTGATATTGCCGCCACCGCACGCCGTGGAGCAAGTGGTTGGCACTTAACTACACACGGCAAAACTGGCCATTCGTCGGGCGTATTCAACAAAACAATGGGTTATGGTGCAATCTATGAAGCTGCTCGTATTTTGGATGAATTTCGAGAAGCTCTGAGCCAAGAAAAATATCTAACGTTTAATCCTGGAGTAATTGTGGGAGGAACGGAAGTAAACTATGACCCCGCTCAAGCGAAAGGAACGGCCGTAGGAAAAACAAATATTGTGGCTCAAAAAGTGGAGGTTACTGGCGATTTGCGTTTTCTTACCGAAGCCCAAAAAGAAGCCGCTCGCACAAAAATGAGAGAAATTGTAGCCAAAAATTTGAATGCTACCAGTGCAGAAATTAAATTTTCGGATGGTATTCCAGCCATGGAGCCAACCGAAGCTAATACTAAATTATTGGAGATATTAAGCAAAGCCAGCCAAGATATGGGCCTCGGGCCAGTGAAAGCAGGTGACCCAGGTTCACGTGGGGCAGGTGATATTTCATACATTGCTCAATACGTAAGTTGTCTTGATGGTCTTGGAGCATCGGGTCGTGGAGCTCATGCTCCTGGCGAGACCATCAATCTGAAAGAGTACCCTGCTCTTATTCAGCGTTCGGCATTGTTGCTTTATCGCCTCACAAGATAAATCATCAGTCTTCAGTTTACAGTGAGCAAAATTAAAATGCCTACTGTAAACTGAAAATTGCCAACTATTTCTTTTTATACTTGCAAGTAGAGTTATCAGCTTCAAGATAGTATGACTTGAAATTCAAAGCTTTCTTATCCATACAACCTTTCAGATTCAATAATTCGATATTCTTAAAATCAATCGCATGGCTTTCAGCTTGCAGTGCAATGTAGCCTTCGCCCAGTGGTGTACCATCTTTTTTTGCCCATTCTTCACCATTTTTTACTTTATCGGTTGCAAAATCATAGGGTTTGCCCAAGAATCCACCACCAATTCGTGCGTTGGTAAAGGTCAAAACGGTATCTCCTTCGATTAAATGATGAACAATCTTGCTACCAATTACAATTGCTTCGGCTTTTACCCACTGGTCGCCATCGTAGGTTTTTGATTTTGAGTCGATGCAGTGAGCCATGTCGAGTTTTCCGTTAATATCAACGATGGTTCCGGGAGTGCAGAGATTTCCTGTGTGTCGTGGGCCATTTCCGAGACCGCCCAAAAGCTGCATTTCGAGCGAAACTGGAAAATCTTGGTCTTTGCCATTACTGGCTGCCGACTGAGAATGTAGCATGATTCCACTATTTCGTACATTCCACGACGCCCCACCGGGTACTTGATTCCCTTGAAAACGATACTCAAAACGTATTCGATAGTGCGAGTATGGCGTTTTATAGTAGATATGTCCGTACTTATTATCGAAGTTTTGGTATTCTTTATAATTCACTCGCATCATGCCATCTTCTACCAAAAATGTATTTTTATAATTGTCGTTTACTTCGTGTCCCGAAATTTTCAAATCCCAATCCGTAAGGTCTTTGCCGTTAAACAACGAAATCCATTCTTCTTTATCGGCTTGTTTTTGAGCAAAAATGATAAGGCTTGAAAATAAAAAAAGGAATGTAATCAAATGTTTTTTCATGGTTGAATAACGTTTAAGGTAGAACAAGTTTCCAACTTGTTGATTTTGCTTTGAATAGATGAATAATTGCCGAAATATTTGACGTAATTTTGTAAAACCAAACTTACTAAAAAATTAGATTGGGGTTTCGGCAAAGAACAAAAATATTTGAAAGGTATCGAAGTAGAACATCGCTTAAAAGACTTAGTGCGACTCTGTGATTTAACTCCGTGCGACTCCGTGTCCAAAAAAACAGTAAAATGACAATAAAAGACATAACAACTTACCTCGAAGGATTTGCTCCATTGGCTTACCAAGAAAGTTACGACAACGCTGGTTTAATCGTTGGCGATGCCTCGACTGAAGTTACGGGTGTTTTGGTAACGCTCGATTCGACCGAAGACGTAATTGACGAAGCCATTGCCAAAGGTTGTAATTTGGTGGTGGCTCATCACCCGATTATTTTTAAGGGATTAAAGAAACTGACGGGCAAAAACTACATCGAACGAACAATCATCAAAGCCATCAAAAACGATGTGGCAATTTATGCCACACATACCAATTTGGATAGTGTAGTGGGTGGCGTAAATTTCAAGATTGCCGAAAAACTAAAACTCGAAAAAGTGAAAATTCTTGCTCCAAAGAGTGAAGTTTTGATGAAATTGATAGTTTTTGTGCCAGTAAGCAATACAAAAGAAGTTTTAGATGCTCTTCATGCCGCAGGTGCTGGAGTAATTGGTAATTACAGCCACGTAAGTTTCAGAGGCGAAGGAACGGGTGCTTTCCGACCGAACGAAAAAGCCAATCCGACCATCGGAGCGGCCAATGTTGACGAAGAAGTGCACGAAAACAGAGTAGAAGTTATTTTTCCTGCTTATCTCAAAAATCAGATTTTGGTAGCCATGCACCGCACGCACATATACGAAGAAGTTGCTCATGATATAATTATGCTCGAAAACCAAAATTCAGAGGTAGGTTCGGGAATAATCGGAGAGTTGAGCGAGTCTATGCCAGAAACTGATTTCTTGGCATATTTAAAACAAAATATGGGCGTGTCAGTTATTCGTCATACCAAGCTTTTGGGTAAGCCAATTCGAAGAGTTGCAGTGTGCGGAGGCTCGGGTGGTTTTCTGTTGGGCGATGCTATCGGGCAGTCGGCCGATGTATTTATTACGGCCGATTATAAATATCATGAGTTTTTTGATGCAGATAGCCGCATAATTATTGCCGATATTGGACATTATGAGTCAGAACAATACACAAAAGAGTTGTTGAAAGATTATATTTGTAAAAAATTCATTAACTTTGCAGTCCATTTGTCGGAAACCCCAACAAATCCAATCAATTATTACTATTAAGAATAGATACTGGTTATCGGTTACTTGTTATTGGTTTTCAAAAATGGTCGTGTTTTGAATTTATTTTGTAGATTCAAAACTTTTTCCATTTAATCGAAAATAAACGATAAATTTAGGATAAATAATTTACTAATTATCATTCGTCATTCGATTCACTCGTAAATCGTACTTAATAACCAATTAACCAATAACTAATAACCAAATTAGTTTTAGATATTATGGAATTAACAGTTGCACAAAAATTAGAAACACTGCTTAAACTTCAATCAATCGATTCACAATTAGATGAATTGAGAAAACTACGTGGTGATTTACCAGACGAAGTACGTGATTTGGAAGATGAGGTTATTGGTTTTGAAACTCGTATTGGTAAGTTCAAGAAAGAAATCGATACGTTGGAAGTTGAATTAAACGGCTACCGTGCAGGTAAGAAAGAAGCCGAAAAATTGATTCAAAAATACAAAGACCAACAAATGAACGTCCGTAACAATCGTGAGTATGATGCGATTGCCAAAGAATTAGAATTACAAGAGTTAGAAATTCAGTTGGCTGATAAACGCACACGTGAAACTGAATTTAAAATCAAAAATAAAAATACTGAAATCTCTGATGTTGAGTCGGCTATGGCAAACCGCAAAAAAGACCTTGAAGTAAAACGCAAGGAATTGGATGTATTAGTTGCTGAAAGCCAAGAAGATGAGAAAAAACTAACCGTTAGCCGTGATAAAGCTGCTGCTAATGTTGAAGAGCGTTTAGTAAATGCTTATAACCGTATTCGTGGAAATGCAGAAAACGGTTTGGCGGTTGTTATGGTTAAGCGTGGTGCATGCGGTGGTTGTTTCAATATCGTTCCGCCACAACGCCAGGCTGACATCAAAGACAAAAAGAAAATCATCGTGTGTGAGCATTGTGGCCGTATCTTGGCTGATGTTGATGCAGTTGAGATTGTTAGAAGATAATTTATTTGTCGATAGTTGGTGGTCAACCGTCCACAGAATAAAGCGATAAATATTTCAAATAGCCAAGTTTTCAATTATTCTGAAAACTTGGCTATTTTTGTTTAAATAAAATCCTATTCTGGAATGGCTTCGTATCTATAAAAAACAAACTACAAGAAATTGAAGTCTCGAAATATCCATATAATTACTACTAACAAAATAGTTAAATTAAGATTTACGAATATATACGTTGTAAATGATATTCTATTTTCAATAAGAAATTTGCCTTATCGAATATTTTGCTTAGCATTTATATGCTGTTTATTGTTCAATGAGAAGTCAAAGGCTACTGACTTTGATTTTACACCAAATCTTCAAAAAGCGTACGCTGAAGTTTTCAAATTAAGAGTTCAGTCTGGTAGAGAATTACTCTCAAAAGAATCCATCAAGAATCCATTCAGGGTTTATGTGGAAGATTATGCCGATATGGTCGAATTGATAAATTCTGAGAATGAAGCAATCTATAATAAATGGTCGAGTAGGGAAGATGAACGCTTGGAGCTAATTGAGGGTTTAGATGAAAAATCACCCTATAATCGTTTTCTAAGAGCCGAAATAAAACTGCATTGGGCATTGATAAAAATAAGATTTGGGCATGAAGTAAAAGCAGGATACAATGTGATTCAGGCTTATAAACTGCTCGAAGAAAATCAGAAATTATTCCCAAATTTTCTGCCAAGTCTAAAATCACTGGGATGCTTGCATGTGCTGATTGGTTCGGTTCCTGATAAACAGCGATGGATTCCGAAACTACTCGGACTTCGTGGAAATATTCAATTAGGCATGAATGAGCTTCGCTTGGTAGCGAAAGATAAAGTGTGGGGTACGGAAGCCAAATTTTGTACTACTTTTATCCAAGCTTACGTTTTGAAATTTGATGCAAAACAAAATGCTGAGATGTTGCAATTTGCTGATAGTCAGTCGGATAATCTAAATATAAATATGGTAGCAACGGCTATTTCGCTAAAAGATAATAGAACCGAACAAGCCGTTGAATTACTGAAGAAAACACCAAAAGATGCGGCTTATTTGAATTTTCCAATCTTTGAATTATACAAAGCAGAAACACAACTTTTCAAGGGTAATTATCCACAAGCAGTCACTTCGTATCAAAATTATCTTAGAATATTCAAAGGACAAACCTTCTTGAAAGATACCTATTATAAACTGTTTGTATGTAATTGGTTGATGGGTGATGATAAAAAAGCAAAATTGTATTTATCGAAGATTAATGAAGGAGGTAGCACTGTGGCTGAATCGGATAAGGCAGCACAGAAGTTCTACGAGAATTTTCAAAAAAGCAAAACCTTACCTAATAAGACCTTGATGAAACTTCGATTACTTTTTGATGGAGGATATTTTGAAGAGGCACAACAAGAACTAATAACACTCACAGAAAAAAACTTTAGTACACCAAAAGACCAAGCCGAGTTTAACTATAGGGCAGGAAGAATCTATCAGAAGCTCAATCAGTTCGATAAGGCTGCCAATTATTTTGAAAGGTCTGTTGCTCTTACTGGAACGCAAGACTGGAGTTTTGCTCCTAATTCTGCCTTGCAACTGGGCTACCTTCAACAGCAAAAAGGACAAAAAAATAAGGCAAAGGCTTATTTTGAACAAGCCATTGCCTATAAAAATCATGAATATAAGACTTCGGTTGATAATAAAGCCCGTGCTGCACTAACCGAAATGGGGTACTGAGATTGTTGTGAAATGAAATAAAAGACAAGAGACATGAGATTAGAAGTCCCCTTTTGTCTAATCTCTCTTATCTTTTGTCTAAAATCTCTTGTCTATATTTCCATTTCTGGTATTTCGCCTTCGATTATCAACTTTCCTTCGGTTGCGGCTTTTATTTGTTCTACTGAAATTCCAGGAGCTCTCTCTAAGAGTTTAAATCCACCTTCGGGCATTACTTCTAAAACGGCCAGTTCGGTAACTATTTTTTTCACGCATCGTAAACCAGTGATAGGTAAACTACAAGTTTTTAGCAACTTAGATTCTCCTGCTTTATTGACGTGCTGCATAGCCACAATGATATTTTCGGCCGATGCTACCAAATCCATTGCTCCGCCCATACCTTTGACCATTTTGCCTGGAATCTTCCAGTTGGCAATATCACCATTCTCCGAAACTTCCATTGCACCCAAAATCGTAAGGTCAACATGTCCTCCACGAATCATTGCAAAACTTTCGGCCGAACTAAACAAAGCAGAGCCATCAAGTACCGTAACGGTCTGTTTACCTGCATTTATTAAATCGGGGTCAACTTTATTTTCAGTAGGGAAGGGGCCAATACCCAAAAGCCCATTTTCAGATTGCAGCACAACATTGATACCATCTGGGATATAATTGGCTACCAAAGTTGGTATTCCAATACCAAGATTTACATAATAACCATCCTTTACTTCACGAGCAATGCGTTTCGCAATTTGGTTTTTGTCGAGGCCTTGTCCTGTTTGGGTTGGAGTTGATGCTGTACTTTCGACCGCAGCTATTGGCTTACTTATTGTCCTCTGCTCAATTCTTTTTTCGTAGTTTTTTCCTTGAAAAATTCTTTGTACGTAGATGCCTGGCGTATGAATTTGAGCTGGGTCGAGGCTACCTGCTGGCACGAGTTCTTCTACTTCAGCAATCGTTATTTTACCTGCTGCGGCCATCATTGGGCTAAAATTTTGTGCCGTACCTTTAAAAATCAAGTTCCCTGCCGTGTCACCTTTCCATGCTTTTATGATAGCAAAATCGGCTTTTAGCCAACTTTCTCGCACATATTTTTTTCCATCAAACTCCTGAATTTCTTTACCTTCGGCTACTTCTGTGCCTACGCCTGCTGGCGTAAAAAAAGCAGGTATTCCTGCACCTCCTGCTCGGATTCGTTCGGCAAGGGTGCCTTGCGGAATGAGTTCAACTTCGAGTTCGCCTGATAATAATTGACGTTCAAACTCTTTATTTTCGCCAACATACGAAGAAATCATTTTCTTTACCTGCTTCGTTTTGAGCATTAAACCAATACCAAAATCATCTACTCCTGCATTGTTTGAAATACAAGTTAGGCCTTTGACTCCTTTATTTAATAAGGCCGAAATCGAATTTTCTGGAATCCCGCACAGACCAAAGCCACCGAGCATGAGCGTTGCTCCATCTTGAATATCTGCAACCGCTTCTTCTGCACCACTTATTACTTTATTTATCATAGTTTTTTTAATTTCTGTGCAAATATAACGGATATTAGATGCTTGTTGGTTGATTTTTTCTAAGAAAATTATAGTAAAAACTTAGTTTTATGCAAAATCAATTACTTTTTATGCAAAATCCGATAATTCAAGAAACTGTTTTACGAACTTAAAATTTAGCGACTTCAAAACTTCATATTTTGTACTCTGACAGCATTTAGAATAGCCAGTAATGCAACGCCAACATCGGCAAAAACAGCCTCCCACATAGTAGCTAATCCGCCTGCCCCCAGTATTAAGACAATGGCTTTTACACCAAAGGCCAAGCCTATATTTTGCCACACGATTTGCTTCGTTTTTTTACTGATATTGATTGCTGTTGCAATTTTTGATGGTTGGTCGGTTTGAATAACCACGTCGGCAGTCTCAATCGCAACATCACTGCCTAAACCTCCCATAGCGATGCCGACATCGGCTAAAGCAAGCACTGGTGCATCGTTGATTCCGTCACCAACAAAGGCAATGAGTTGCGAAGCGTCAGCTTTTAGTTCTTGCACTTTTTCTACTTTATTTTCGGGCAATAAATCGCCATAAGCGGCCGAAATGCCCAGTAATGATGCTGTTTTTTGAACAATACTTGACTTATCGCCCGATAACATAATGGTCTTTTGGATACCCATTGCTCGTAATCTTTGAATTGCAACCTGTGCATCATCTTTTAGTTGGTCAGCAATCAGAACGTAGCCAATCATCTCTGAATCTATTGCTACCACAACGATTGTTTCAACGATGTTTTCGAGTTCTGTACCATAGATTATATCAAACTTTTTGAGCAATTTCAGATTTCCAACCAAAATAGTTTGACCATGAATTATTCCCTTCATTCCATGCCCCGAAATTTCCTCTAAGCCTTCTATTTTTGTGGGCAATTCTTCAATTTCAGCCTCATTGACATAAGCTATAATTGCTTTAGCAACTGGGTGAGTAGAGTGCGATTCGACTGTCTTTAAATATTGCAAAAACAGTTTTTCATCAATCATTGTCTTGATTTCTTGCACCTTAAATACACCTTTTGTAAGTGTTCCTGTTTTATCCATGACCACGGTAGTTACTTTGGCCATTAAGTCGAGATAATTAGAGCCTTTGAATAATATTCCGTTACGAGAAGCTGCCCCAATTCCACCAAAATAGCCAAGGGGAATAGAAATAACCAAAGCACATGGGCAGGAGATAACCAAGAAGATTAAAGCACGATACAACCAAGTGTGAAATGTGTAGTTTTCTATAAAAAAATAGGGTAAGAACACTAATCCAATTGCCAAAAAGACAACGATAGGGGTATAAATCTTAGCAAATTTTCGGATAAAAAGTTCGGTTGGGGCTTTCTTCGATGTTGCGTTTTGTACCAATTCTAAGATGCGAGCAATCGAACTTTCGGTAAAAAGTTTACTTACTTCAACTTCAATAATTTTTTCAAGGTTTATCATTCCAGCTAAAACTTGTTCACCTTGTTTTATTGTTTGAGGTTTGCTTTCACCTGTAAGTGCTGATGTGTCGAAACTACTACTTTCGGTCAAAATTATTCCATCTAAAGGTACTTTTTCTCCAACTTTTACTAAGATTTTCTCGCCAACTTTTATGGTTTCGGGTTTGCTTATTTGCCAAGTGTTTTCTCTAAAAACATTTGCTGTATTTGGTCGGACATCAAGTAAGGCCTTGATATTTCTCTTGGCTCGACTGACCGCCGCTCCTTGAAACAGCTCCCCGATGGCATAAAAGAGCATCACCGCAACACCTTCGGGGTATTCGCCAATGTAGAACGCCCCCAAAGTAGCGATACTCATCAGAAAAAATTCTGTAAAAACATTGCCACTGGTTAAGTTTTGAAAAGCAATTTTTAGTACATCCCAACCAACTAATAGAAATGCAATTCCGTAGAAAATTATTCGAGTTGTTTCGTTCCAAAAACTTGGATTTTTATAAAAATAGTCTAAACCAATGCCCAATAATAACAGAATTAATGAGATAATTGGATAGAGATAAGGGCTTTCTTCATGCGAATCTTCGTGAGAATGGTCATGTGAATGCTCTTCCGAATGATTATGTTCGTCGTGATTATGTTCTGCTTCGTTTGCCATATTTGAATACCTGTTTATGTTGGGCAAATATCAACATTTTATTGATGCAACAGGTAGTCAAAAACGAATTATTTAGAATTAGTCTAAACAATAAATCAAGGTTGCATTTGCAACAATGATTCTGAAAAGATAAATTTAGAAAATACTCCACCGTACACCTATGAAACCTCTGATGGCTTGTAGCGGAGCATAATTATAACTTGGGTCGAATTGCTCACTGAAGGGTTTGTCTGCACTAAAAATTGGGTCTTTTGGAAGGAAATTAGTGAAATTTTTGATGCCTCCGTAAAGTTGTAGTCCATTAGCAAGTCGTTTGGTAGCTTGAATATTATGAATACCAAACCACGGAGAATATTCTGGGCGAGTATCGCCGTAAGCTCTTACAACGGGTAAACGCATGGGGCTGTATAAATTTCCTGTGAGGTCGAAAGTCAGTTGGGCTTTGCTGAGTGTATAGCTGATGGCGTAGTTTCCTGTAAAATGTGGCGTTTGAATTTGATTGATTTTCAAGTCATTTTCTTTACGGTACACATCCATTAGAGTAGCTCCTGCGAATATTTTCAGACTTGAAGTAAAACTAAACTCAGCATTGAGTGCGACACCCTTTGAGATACCATAGCCTTTCAGATTATCATAAACTACGAGTTCGGGATTTTGGTCATAGTCTGCAATAATTTTATTAGAGAAATACGTATAAAATCCATTGAGTTGAATATTACCATAACCATTTCCGAAAGTGAAAAAACGTTGATAGTCAAGATTGGCATTATACGAACGTTCGGGTTTTAATTCGTTTGCTATCAGTACTTTACGTGAGCCAGTAAGAGCGGAATGGTCTTCTGAAAATAAATTTACAACCCTATATCCATTGCCCAAACTTAACCTAAAAATATTATCTTTATTGGGTGTGAATTTCCAATTTAGTCGGGGCGTTGCAATGCCACCGTGTTTAGAATTATAGTCATATCGTAGCCCTATAAGTAATTTATTTTTATTGTTGAGCGTGACTTCATCTTGTGCAAAAACACCTGGTAAACTAATCAAATCGGGAGCATTTTTGCTGTCGGTGGTTTGGGTTACGGGAGTATTATCATCATAAAATGTATGACGATACGTCAGCCCCAAAAGAGCATCGTGGTTTTTATTCAGTTTTTTATCCCACAATAATTGTCCGAAAGCAATTCGTTGGGTAGCCAGATACAAAGTGCTGCCATAAACAGAGTTTTGTTGATGCTGATTAAACGAAAAATTAAGCGTAATCTTCTGATTATCAATCGGTAACTGATAGTTTCCCAGCATCTCAATGCGTTTTGTGAAAATTGATTCTCCATACACTTCACTTCCGCCACGATTAGGTTTTTGCCATTGCATTTCACCCCCAAATCGGTCTTCGTAAATATAACGAGCAGCTATATTGAAAACCCTATTTTGCGAGCGTCGCATCGACCATTTATTAAAAATTGATGTGCGATTTTGGAGCGTAATGTCAGTGAAGTTATCTTGATTAATATCCCAACGCTTATTAAAGAGGAAGTAATTACCAGAAAAAAGTACATCGAATTTGCCAATCTTGGTTTTACTGCTGGCATCAAAATTATTTTCGAGATAGCTACTTGTATTAAAGTCAAAGTTAAATTTTGGTGCTTTTGAAGGATTTTTCGTGATAACATTTATCAAACCTCCAACCGCCTCAGAGCCGTAGAGTGTAGAGGCTGGGCCTTTCATCACTTCTATTCGCTCAACCATTGAGTTTGGAATTCCGCTTAAACCATAGACCGAAGATAAAGCCGAAACAATCGGCATGCCATCAATCATCACCATCGTGTAAGGGCCTTCCATACCATTGATGTGAATATCGCCCGTGTTGCAGACATTACAGTTAAGTTGCGGACGTACGCCATTGACCATCGAAAGTGACTCAAACAAACTTGGCGTTGGATTTTTACGAAAAAACGTTGGGTTTAAAATTTGTATAGGAGCGGGCGATTCGTTAATGCTTGTTTCTTTCATCGTACCCGTTACTACAACTTCGTTGAGCTGAGCATTCTCCTCTTCTATTTCAATACTCAGGTTATTTGTTTTTTCTTCTAAAATATTGATAGTGAGTTGTTTAGTTTTATATCCAATGCTCGAAACCTGAATCGTTTGCTTGCCAAGTGGTATATTCTTGATGATAAATTTACCATTTTCATCGGCTTGAGTACCAATCTTTGTATTCAAAATAATAACACTGGCAAAGCTAACAGCTTTATCTTTATTGACAATTATTCCCCTAATTTCTCCGCCAAATGCTTTAGATATGGCAGAAAAAAGTATAATAAAAATATATAATATAAATGTTTTTTTCATGGTTATGTTAATTCTAAATGCAAAGTTTGGTTAATAAAATTAATATTCAAAATAAAGCTAAATATATTTTTAGGTTTATCTAAAAATATTGATTTTACGATTAACTCATTTTGGCATTTTGTTTGTAATGTTTTTAGGAGAAATTATTACTTACGCTTTTCTGCGAACTTGATGCGGTCGCCGCCCGGTTCGCTCCACAAACAATGGCAAATGTAATCCTTGGAATTGGCTCTCGTGTAAAGCACCCAGAGTATGGTGTCGGAGTCGTAATTAACTTTAAATCAGATGTTTATATCATTACTTTTGTAGAGATAGGAACAAAGAATATCAAAATTGATTATCCATTTGAAGTGCTGGAAATCGTAGAGCCATCGCACGATATGGTGAGTTTATTTGATGTTGAACGAAACCTTTCAAAGATTCTTCAACGCTGGATGGATGCGACCGAAGTCGTTCCGCTGGGCGATAGATGGAAAGGAGGCAAAATGATTTTGCAACCTGGCCGTAGAGATTTACAATCGAAAGAAATTCCGATTGATGTCTTTTTTCATAAAATTGTAATGATGCGTGACCGCCTGCGGGTTTTAGAGCAGCGAGTAAATGCCAGTAATATGGATGATGAAGAAAAAGTGAATATTCAACAGTATATCACTCGTTGTTATGGTTCAATGACAACTTTCAATATTCTATTCAAAGAGCCTCAACATCATTTTTCGGGAGAAAAACTGGTGGAAGCGTAGGAAGATTTACGATTTTTGATTTACGATTTACGATTTTTGAAATAATTATTCTGAAAAATTCTGGTAATTGTGTTCTTTATTCGTAAATCGTAAATCCGAAACCGTAAATCAAATTTTTACTGTTCCGCCATTTTGAGCAGCTTTGTAAATGGCTTCAACAACTTTTATATCTCTCAGTCCTTCTTCGCCTGGAGCAATTAATTGAGTTGAGTTCATCAATGCCATACAGTCTTCATCAAGTTGTTTTGCTTGTTGGTTTTTGATTGGAAAATCAATGATTCCTTTGCTATGGCTTCCTTTATTGCCCGAATAATTTGAAAGCGAATCCATTCTGAGCCAGCCTCTTTCGTAATTTACTTGCAAATAGTTCATCTGAATACCAAAACTCGTGTGGCATGCCGCCAAAGCACCACTCGGAAATTGTAACTGAAACATCATCGTTTCTTCCACTTCTTTATAAATTTCTGGTCGAGTTGTGCTTGCTTGAGCCGTTACGGCAATCGGCTCTTCGCCAGTAGCGAGTCTTGCTCCTTGAAGTGCATAAACACCCATATCGCCCATTACACCACCACCGAGAGCTTTATTTTGCTTCCAGTGTGTAGTACGATTGTCGAAGTAACCCGTTCCGCAAGCTACCATTCTAACTTTTCCGTAGAGCTTTTCTTTAGTTATTCGCATAAACTCTTGCGTATTTGGGTCGTGCTGGCAGCGATATCCGATTGCCAAACTCACCTTATTATCGTTGCAAGTTTTTATCATTGCCATACAATCACTAACTGAAGGAGCCATTGGCTTTTCGCAGAAAACGTGCTTACCCGCTTTAGCGGCTCTGATAGTATATTCTTTGTGCATCGAAGGTGGTAAAACCACATATACTACATCAATATCTGGGTTATTAGCTATCGAGTCGAAATTTTGGTAGTTATAAATGTTTTTATCAGGAATATTATACTTTTGTTTCCATTTTTCTGCTTTTTCGGGCGTGCCAGTTACTATTCCTGCCAAATAACATTTCTCAGTCATTTGAAGAGCAGGAGCAAGCAAATCGGTGCTATAATAGCCCAGACCTACTAAGGCAATGCCAAGTTTTTCTTTCTTTGGTGCAGTACTTGCCAGTAATGTATTCGGTGAAAAAACGCTGGCGGCACCGCCAACAATGATTGATTTGAGAGCGTCTCGTCTGTTAAACATTTTTGTAGTTATTTGAGGTTGGATAAAAATGGCTTTCAAATGGTATATTTTACTATAAGGTAAATTTACTAATAAAATTTTAGATTTTTTATAGCTTTGTACGAAATAAATTTTGCAAAGCCTAACGATGGCATCGCTTTGAGCGATGCCATCGTTACTGCTAAACGCTAAATTTTATTTAATATTTATCGTAAAAACGTTTGATTCTTGAAGTTACTTGGTCGTAGATAGGTTTCGTAAATTCGATGAATAATTGTTGAGGCGGAGGCGGTAATTGCTCACGATTACGAGTCATGTTCAGTTCGGCAGTAGTCAATGCTCTTTCGTCTCCATTGAAACTTGCCCACTCATTTACCCATGTATATTCTCCGGGAATCTCTTCACGAGAAAGTGTTTTATTGGTCTGATAATCAAATATTTCCATCGAAAGCAAACCTCTCGAACGAACGGCTTTACGTGATTTGATGATTGTGGCGTTTACTTTTCCATATACTGGCACTTTTTTTCCATTGACAGTCGCTTCGCCAGTTTTTACGCTGTCTCGGCTTGTTACATTTTGGCGGTCGGTTGATATATTCGTTTCACCTACTACAAAGTCAATAATTTCGAGACGAACCACATGGTCGGGGCTAAGTTTTACAGATTTAGCTTCTTCGGGCGAATAGAATCTGATAAATTTATTTATTCTACGGTTTGTGCGTAAAAATTCTCCTACTTTATCTTGAAAATAATCGTTGCTGTATTGATACAAACGAGAATTGATTTTCGGTTGCTCAACCACAACATGAACCGAACCTAAATTAAGAGCTTCTTCCATACGATTACGAGCATCTTTGTAGTTGGGGGCAAAAATCGTAATTTGTTCAAAGTGGTCGAAGGCTGCACGAGCGTCTAACTTGCTCAAATTTTTTCTTCTTAATATATCATCACCCAAAACATAACGTTCGGCTGCGGCGTTGTCACGGGCTTCTTCGGTTTCTCGGAAGTAGGTTTGTGGACTCACAATTCGGCGACAAGCCGTACAACGCTCAATCACCTCTTGCATTTTATTGAGCTTATTGTAGTAGTCCAGAATAGTCTCCCAACGAAACTGCTGATTCGCATTTCTGACACGAGCAATATCTCTCGTAAACTCTTCTTGAGCATTGCGATAGGCCGTAGGCAAAACCTCCGAGGCTTTGCTATTATCGGAATCTTTTTTGAGTTTTTCTACTGACTGTAAAACAGCTTCGTAGTAATTTCCTTTTTCGAGTGCTTTTGTACCGCTTTTCGAGCATGAGATAATAAAAATTATTGATGCCAGAGCTAAATATTTCAGAGGGGTTCTCATGGAGGTTGTAAGTTTTTGTATAATGGTAATTGTTTCGCAATATAATGGTTTTTACTTGTTTTTTCTTTTGTCTAAATCATAGATTAACAAATTATTAGTAAATAGCTAACAAAAAAAGTGATAAACCTTACGGGCTTATCACTTTTTAAGAACTTGTTAAATTACTTATTATCAGTCCGTTAATCCTCTTTTCGTAGTTCAGAAAGACTCTGAGTTTTGATTTTTTCTTGTAATTTCAAGATACCACCAATCAATGCTTCGGGGCGAGGTGGGCAGCCCGGTACATACACATCAACGGGTATGATTCGGTCAACACCTTTTACTACATGATAGCCGTGTTCCCAATAAGGGCCACCGCAGTTTGAGCAGCTTCCCATCGAAATCACATATCTTGGTTCGGGCATTTGTTCGTACAAACGACGAATACGGTCTGCCATTTTGAAAGTAACCGTTCCCGAGATAATGATTACATCAGATTGACGAGGTGAGTTTCGAGGAAATACCCCAAAACGTTCAAGGTCATAACTCGAAGCATAGGTTGCCATCATTTCGATAGCACAGCAAGCCAACCCAAAGCCCATTGGCCAGAGCGAATTAGCCCTTGCCCAGTTGGTAAGCTCATCGAGTGAAGTAAGGATTATTTCACTTTCGCCAGTTTTTATATGTGCCTCTTTTTCGAGGGTTGTAAAATCCATTCAATTAGTAGCTAAAAGATAAATATAATAAGAAAATCCAACTGTTGACTATCGACTGTGGACTTCTATTTATCAGCGTATTTTTCGTTCACTTGGTTATACATTTCCATCGGAATTTTACTCTTAAATTTCGGTGTTCGGTATTCGGGTTTTACCCAATCAAGATAGCCTTTTGCCCAAACATAAGCTAAACCAAGAGCTAAAACGACAATAAAAATACCCATTTCAGCTAAAGTAAACCAGCCCCAGAGTCCGTTGGTATCTTTCATAAATTGTTTATTTCCGAAAACAGTAGCCCACGGAAATAAGAATACCAATTCTACATCGAAGAGGATAAAAATCAAAGCTACGATATAAAATTTAATATTAAACTGCACGTTGGCATTACCAATTGGGTCTTCGCCCGATTCGTAAGTTGTTAGCTTTTCTTCATTTGGCTTGTTGGGGCGTAGCATCCAGGCAATGCCCAATACTGCAAGCACCGCAACGGCAGCCAGAATAATAGCTAAAAGTATAATACCAAAGTCAGATAGCATTTGATTTAATTAAAAATGTATAATTGATAATTAAAAATGAATAAGAATATTATTGAGTGCCTAAAATTATATGATTGACGTTTGCTGTGAAAGCATTTTAAACTTGTTAAGTTTTAAATTTTTAATTCTCAATCGAACGGGCGACTCCGTATTCATTTTTAATTATTTATTCCATATCACGGTAAGCCATGATACCACCTAAAACATTGTGGACATTCTCAAAACCTTGAGAAATCAAGAATTGTTTGGCTTTTCCACTTCTTGCACCACTGCGGCAGTGAATATAGATGTCTTGTCCTTTAACGGCCTCAAATTCACCTAATCTATCTGGAATTTCGCCCAAAGGAACAAGTTTTGCACCTAAATTATCGTCTTCGTATTCGTATTCTTCACGTACATCAAAGAGATTGATTGGCGTTTCTCCTTCGAGTAATTCTTTTAATTGTTCTACTGTTATGTCAAAATTTTTGTCCATGATAATATATGCTTATTATTTTATTTCTTAATGCACAACTACAATCTTACGAATAAAATTCTTTTTTCCGTCCGAAAAATTTAGAAAATAAATACTTTCGGGGAGGTTTGTCAAATTAAGTTCCTGACTATCAAGGGTTTCTTTATAAAAAACTTCTTTACCCGAAGCATCAAAAATACTCACAGATTTGATGTTTGGGAAGTTCCAGCTAACAAGTCCAGTTGTTGGATTTGGATACACCAAAAATTGCTTATCGTTAGGCTCTTCGTTGGCTAAAGGTGAGCCGTTTTGCCCAGCACTATTGGCTTTGAATCCCATCATTGGCCGCACCATCAAGCTTCCTTTTAATGATGTGTTCTGAATCCATTCGTTTCCTAAACTATAATATATTTTATCGGCAAATTGAGGGGTGTTTTTGTCAACTCCAACACCAATTACGTCATCATTTACTTTTGTCCAAGCTACAAAAAAAGTGTCTTTTACCGCAATATTTAAGTCGAGAGGGTACTCTATAAAGCCATTAATGTCATTAGCATATTTTACTTTTACAGATTGCTGATGCAAAACCTTTGCAGGCTTACCATTGGCACTTTCCATGATTTGTAACAAGAAAAACTGCCCCGAAATATCTTTAAAAAATGGCGTAAAATTAAATCGAACAGCATTGATAGTATCTGCTTTACTTAATATAAATTTTACGGCTACTTTACCGAGGCTTTGGTCGGTATCGGCACCTGTTTCGGCAGTGCCATCATCATAAGCGTAGTAGTCAAGTAGGGGAGTGTAAATCGAAAGTGAATCGTTGCTTAGTAATAAGGCATCGGGTATATTATTTGTTGAGTCGGGAACAATCGTTGTGCCTGTACCTTCATAAGCAATTTTCTGTGTAAACTTCAAAACTGCTCGTTTTTGGGGGAAATTACTGAAAACAGGCACATTGTTCTTTTTATTTGGTGGGTTTGGCGTTGTAACGGTTTCATTACCTCCTCTTTCGTTGAGGAATACATTGTTTGAAAGTGTATCACTTACCGTCCAAGTAAAATTAACTAAACGTGCATTTCGCTGCAAAGCACTGACCAAAACTTCCATACTGCTATTGGTTTCGGCCGATGGATTTACTAAGTATTGGCGTAAGGGCATTGCTGAGTATCTTTTCAAATAGATGTTTTTGAATGTTTTAAGAGCAATATCTTGGGTGTAAATGTCTCTGAGGCGACGTTTTTTATTTAAGTAAACAAAATCAACGTGCCACATATCAAATGCTCCTGACTGACGGCCACGAGTCTCGAAGCGAAACTGAAAGTTTTTATGGAAATATTCAGTTTTATTAACTGCTAAAATTTTCTGCGTAAAAACATCTTTGCTAATACCCTCTTGTCGCCAAATCGTTTTCCATTGATTTTTATCATTCAGAAATGATACCACAAGCGAGTCATCGCTGTCGGGTAATTCTCCCAAACCTTTTGCTTCCCAATAAAAACTTAAATAGACAGAATCGGCCGCCGTAAGACCCGATAAATCAATGCTTCGAGAAGTGAGGGTATCGGTACTTCCATAAGCAAATTTGTTAGAAAAATTATAGGGGATACCCGCCGAATTACGACTATCGAAAGTAGCTACATTGACAGAAGGCTGGTTGATTGGAAAAGTATTGTTGATACTCACTCCGCCATTTATCCAAAGTTTAGGATTGGGAATAGAGGTTTTGTTTTGCGAAAAATCGTCAAAAAAAGGTAGTGTAATGGATTGTCCGTAAGTAAGTTGTGAGCAAAATGCTACTAATAAAATAACAGACCTGCAAATACTTACAGGTCTGTTGTTTAAAAATATCTTCATATTAAACGATTCTTTAACACGTTATTTTTGGTCTATGACAGTCTCGGAAGGAGCATCACCAGCGATTTCTATATCAATAACGTCACCAATATGGATTTTATTTCCTTCGGCTGCTGGTCTTTGCTTCACAACTGTACCATCTGCAAAACCTTCTACTGGACCAACATATCGCTTTGATAAAACCAAATTTTGACCCGAAATCAAGATTTCTGCTTCATCAGCAGCCATTCCTACTAAGTTTGGTACTTCTACCATTTGGTCGCCGAGGCCATCGCCCACAACAAACACAACCGTCGAACCTTTCGGAATAAGTGTGCCTGGTTTTACTTCCTGTCCGTTAAACTTTATTTTTAGAACTGTATTTTCTTCTAAAGCTGGAATCATTTCGGTTGTACCTGCCACGAGTTGAGCCGATAATAACTGATTCTTTGCACTTGATTCTGAGCGACCAATCACGTCTGGGAGTTTTACCATCG
Organism: Emticicia aquatilis; assembly: GCF_014644295.1. GTDB lineage: Bacteria > Bacteroidota > Bacteroidia > Cytophagales > Spirosomataceae > Emticicia > Emticicia aquatilis. The sequence goes on along the minus strand of NZ_BMKK01000010.1, from coordinate 91,469 downwards.
GTGCAGTTGCGGTCACGATTGTCAAATAAATTTTTCTTCCTTCTTTCACGCTCGAACCTGATTTCGGATATTGTGTCAGAATTGAAAGAGGTTTTGCTCCTGCCACAAACGTACAATCGCTCACTTCATAATCAAGGTCACGGTCATCGAGGGCTTTTTCCATTTCTTCAAGTGTCATACCTTTTAAATCAGGAACGGTAATCGATTGCCCATGATTGGTACTCCACGGAAGATAAATAAAGAAAAAACTAAAGAAAAATACTAAAAATAAGGCAATGATTATGCCAATATGAACAAAGATGTCAGTTTTTGAACTCGTACTAAATTTTGCCATTTTTTATGGGTAGTTTTTTAGTCCACGGACGATGGTCGATATTCCACAGTTTTTTAAAATAATACTATGGACGGTGGTCTATCGACCGTGGACTTTCAAGAATTATTCAGCAAAAAAAAGGTTTTTTATCGGAAATAGCAAAGGTTTTTATTCGATGCCGCCCATCCATTTTTTTATTGGTTTGTATAAAACTATTAAAACTAAACCCGAAACCATTCCGATTAAAAATACTTGATGAAATAAATCGGGCATGGCCGCTACGTTGTTTTCGTCGAAATTTCCGGCAAATAAGCCCGCAATAAGATTTCCGAGAGCTGCTCCAACAAACCACAAACCCATGAGTTGGCTATAATATTTTTTAGGAGCGAGTTTGGTATATGAACTCAAACCAACTGGACTAATGCAAAGCTCACCAAGTGTATGGAACATATAAGTGAAGAAAAGCCAACCAAGACCAGCCATTGAGCCATCTAAAACTCTTTGAGCCGCCAAATACATCACAAAAAATCCTAAGCCCATTTGCACTAAACCTAAACCAAATTTGATAGGCACACTTGGATTTAAGTTTTTACGATTCAAGTAAATCCACAAAGCACCCATCGGAGCAGAGAAAATAAGGATAAACATCGAATTGGCATTTTGTAGCCAAGACGCAGGTAATTCCATACCCAAGAAACTACGCTCAGTGTGGCGGTCGGCAAATATAGTTAGTGTTGTAGATGCTTGCTCGAAACCCGACCAGAAAATCGAAATTCCGATGAATAATATGAAAAGTACACCAACTCTTTTGCGTTCGATAACTGTAAGCGAAGAATCAATAAAACCGATGTAAGCAAAGTAGAAAATTGTTATCGCAATAATAACATATTTCATATACTGAGCCAGTGCAACGCTATCTAAAACTCCCGATATAAGTAAAACTGCAACCAATACAAGAGCAGCAATTACTACATATAAATAAGTAAAAGACGATTTTTGCGTTGGGGCATTGCCTACACCATCGAGATGTTTTCCGTTTACTTTAAAATTTATTACCCCAAAAAGCATCGCAAATGCTGCCGCTCCGAAGCCATAGTGCCAGCCAACTTTTTCGCCTAAGTATCCTACTACAAACATTCCGAGAAATGCCCCGAGGTTGATGCCAAGATAGAAAATCGAAAATGCAGCGTCACGTCTTGCTCCGCCTTCTGGATATAACTCTCCAACGATTGAGCTGATATTTGCCTTCAACAAACCCGTCCCGATAGCCACCGTAGCCAATCCTAAGAAAAATACTTCTGGGGAGCCAGGAATGGCCAATATTAAGTGGCCAGCCATGATACACAACGCCCCGTACCAAATAGCTTTTTTCTGTCCTAAAATATTATCAGCAATCCATCCACCTGGTAAAGTCAAAAGATAAACCGAAGCCATATAAAGACCCATGATTGCTCCGCCAGTTTTCTCCGAAAGCCCTAATGCCCCTTCGTTAGCTCCTTTGGTTAAGTATAAAAATAGAATGGCACGCATGCCATAATAAGAGAAGCGTTCCCACATTTCGGTAAGGAACAACACCATGAGGCCCATTGGGTGTCCAAAGAATTTTTTTTCTTGCATGTAAGGTTTAGTTTATTTGGTTAGAATAATTTTATAAAGTGTGTATCAAATGTAATGCCTATTTCACCAAAATTCCAAGCGTTGCCGACTTCACTAACGACAAAATCACTAAAATTGTGTTAGAAAGTAAAAATAAAGTACATTTTGGCCAAAAAAACAAAGGTGATATGACCATTGGCCTTACCACCTTTTGTGAGTTGTGTGTATAAACAGTCCTGAGAAACTACATATATTTTAAATCGTTGTTCAGTTTTAGTTTGATGATATGCAGGGCATCGAGTAGCTTAATGAGCGGATAAGTTGGGTCGAACTCGTGCCATTTGAAACCAAAGTTGGCTCTACCACCATATTTGTGGTGATTATTATGGTAAGATTCACCCATCATCAATAAATCGAGCGGTAAAAGATTCTTGGCTGTGTCATCTACTTTAAAGTTTACGTATCCATAACGGTGAGCATACCAGTTGATAATAACCCCATGAATTGGCCCCATTAAATAATGAATAGGCAATAATAAAAACATCCACCAAGCCGTAGCAAATTTAATATAAACCAAAGTATAAAGCACTCCCCACGCAATACGTGAAATCCATAAATCGCCGAGCCATTCCATAAATTTCCAGTTCGGTACACCCTTCTTAAATTTTGCTTCAACTGAGTCTTGATTATGTAGAATTCTATTGTAAATCATTCGAGTTTTCCACATCATATCAAAAATACCTTTCGAGTAGCTTGGCGAGTGTGGGTCTTCTTCAGTATCTGCGTGGGCATGATGCAAGCGGTGCATAATTCCGTATGCTCTCGGACTCAGAAAAGACGAACCTTGTGCAATGAATGTGAGCGTATAAAATACCTTTTCCCAGCCTTTGCTCATCGTAAACATTTGATGCGAAGCGTAGCGGTGAAGAAAGAACGTTTGCATCAGAATTGAAAAGTACCAATGCAATAAAAAGAAAACTAAAATGACCATTTTTAAAATTAAATATTTGTTTAGAATCACGGCAAAAGTAAGCCTATATACCAAAGAAAATTATGATAAATATCAGTTTTTTTTATTTTAAGTTTTTGAACATTTCTAATAATTGTCTTTTTGACAATTTTAAATAAAAAACGATAGATAAAGCTCGAAAATAGTATGCAAGCAGAGGTTGTGTGCTTTAAGTCTCTTTTTTAGCTTATGTTTTATTGAAAAATGGGGTTTAAAAATTGTGCTATTCGATAAATATTTGTTTCAAAAATTGTATTTATCGAAGAAATGTAAAAATAAAGCGAAATTTCGCTAAAAATATTTGTTTCGCATTTTTTTGTATTATAGTTTTGTGCAAGGATTCGCTTTTAAGCCATAAAGACATGACCAAACAAGAAACTTTAGCTCTGCCAGTTGGCGTAACTCTCGACCGTTTTATCAAGCGTCAACAAAGTGCAATGCCCTTTGCATCGGGCGAATTATCGCAGCTTTTGAGAGATATTGCATTGGCTGGAAAGATAATCAATCGAGAAATTAATCGTGCAGGATTGGTAGATATAACAGGGGCGTTTGGCAGCCAAAATGTACAAGGAGAAGAGCAGCAAAAGCTTGATGTAGTGGCTGATATTCGTTTCTTACGGGCATTAAAAAATGGCGGAGAAGTTTGTGCGGTAATTACAGAGGAGGAAGACGAAATCATTTATACCGATAACGACGAAGGAAAATATGTAGTGGCTATCGACCCACTTGATGGCTCGTCTAACATTGATGTAAATGTTTCAATCGGGACAATATTTTCGGTTTATCGAAGAGTGACACCTGTAGGCACACGTGCCACGCTCGAAGATTTTATGCAAGGTGGGCGTAGTCAAGTGGCGGCGGGGTATATTTTATACGGTTCATCAACAATTTTAGTATATACAACAGGGCAAGGCGTAAATGCCTTCACCTACGAAAATTCATTAGGTGAGTTTTTCTTATCACATAACGAAATTAAAAGCCCTGAAACAGGGTCTATTTATTCGGCAAACGAAGGAAACTATAATGATTTTGTGAGCGGAGCAAGGGCTTATATTGTGAATTGTCGGATGAAAGAGTATGCTGCACGATACATTGGTTCGTTAGTGGCAGATTTTCACCGAAATTTACTCAAAGGCGGAATATACCTTTATCCACCGTCAAAAAAGTATCCAAAAGGAAAGCTTCGTTTATTGTATGAGTGTTATCCCTTGGCATTTTTAGCCGAGCAAGCAGGTGCTTCTTCGACTGATGGATACCAAAATATTTTGGATATTGAGCCACAAGAATTACACCAACGAAGCCCTTTTTATGTCGGTGCGAAAGAAATGGTCAGTGATTTACTTTTATATTTCTGATACTGGGTTTAAGTGTTGGTTATCAGAGGCTTACATGACCAAAGTCATTTCAGAATAAGTTCGCAAAGAGTTACTTAGTCGCAAAAATTACACTTCATCAATATAACTGAACAAAACCAATGGAGCTTTTAACTGAGATTGCCCCGACCAAGCTGGCTATCAAAGCCAAACAAGTTTTTCATAACCTTAGTCCTGCCGAATTGATTGAGGCCGCTCTTCAAAATGGAGAAGGGGTCTTGACCGATACAGGAGCTTTGATGTGCGACACAGGAAAATTTACGGGTCGTTCGCCAAAAGATAAATTTTTGGTCTGCGACGATAAAACCGAAAACACCGTTTGGTGGGGAGATGTAAATTTTAAGTTTTCGCCCGAAAAATTTGATGCTTTACTCTATAAAATGCTTGTTTTCTTAGAAGATAAGCGAATTTATGTGCGTCAAGCCTTTGCAGGAGCAAACCCAGATTATCGGCTAAGCCTCGAAATTATTAATACCCAAGCTTGGCATAATTTGTTCTGTAATAATATGTTCATTCGTCCTTCACAAGACGATTTAGTGAACTTCTCGACTGACTTTACAATCATTTGTGTACCTGAATTTGAAGCTGACCCAGCCGTTGACGGTACTCGCCAGGCAAACTTTACGATTGTAGATATGAGCCGTCGTATATTGCTTATCGGTGGAACGGGTTATGCTGGCGAAATGAAAAAAGGGATTTTTACTGTACTCAATTATTTATTACCGCAAGAAAATGGTGTGCTTTCGATGCACTGTTCGGCTAATATTGGTGAGCAAGGCGATACTGCAATTTTCTTTGGATTGTCGGGAACTGGCAAAACAACGCTTTCGGCCGACCCAAATCGTGGTCTGATTGGAGACGACGAACACGGTTGGTCAGAAACCAGCGTATTTAATTTTGAAGGAGGCTGCTATGCCAAAGTGATAGATTTGAGCCGTGAAAAAGAACCCGAAATTTTCGATGCCATTCGTTATGGTTCGATTGTAGAGAATACAAGATTTATTGAAGGAACTCGCACCGTTGATTATCACAATAATTCGGTCACAGAAAATACTCGTACTGCCTATCCGATACATTATATTCCGAATGCCGTTGAGCCTTCGGTGGGTGGAATTCCGAAAAATATTTTCTTTTTGACTTATGATGCTTTTGGTGTTTTGCCTCCAATCTCGAAATTGACTGTTGGACAAGCCATGTATCATTTTATTTCAGGCTATACCTCGAAAGTGGCAGGAACAGAAATGGGCATCAAAGAACCACAGGCAACATTCTCAGCTTGTTTTGGAGCGGCATTTTTACCTTTGCATCCAACAAAATACGCAGCACTTTTGGGCGAAAAGATTCACCAAAATAAAGTGAATGTGTGGTTGATAAATACAGGAATGACAGGCGGTAGCTATGGTGTGGGTAATCGTATGAAATTGTCAAACACCAGAGCCATGATTACGGCTGCTCTAAATGGCGATTTGAATAAAGTTGCTTATACGAAGCACCCGATTTTCGGAATGATGATTCCTGAGCATTGCCCGTATGTGGTTTCAGATATTTTAAATCCACGAAATACTTGGGCTGATAAAGAGGCATATGACGCAACGGCCACTAAATTGGCCGATATGTTTAAATATAATTTTGAGAAGTACGCTGACTTTGCTGATGAAGAAATTTTAGCAGGAAGCCCTGTTATTAATTGAGAATTAAGAATGTAGAATTTTATTGTTTTTGGATATGGTTTAGGTTGAAAAATTAAGTATTAAGGTTGAATAGATTTTAATTTTGCTTAGAATCTAAGTTTAAAACGCCCTGCTAATAGTGGGGCTTTTTTTGTACCTAAATCAATTATCAACTTTATATTTTCCATTAACTTACTTATATTGCAACGTTCTTCTGTTTTTAATTAAAAATCAACCAAAAACTATGAAACTTCTTTTACCAGTTTTATTTCTTTTTATCGGTGTCAGCTCGTTTATGTCGATGTCTGAGCAAGCTCCACAAACCGCTCCGAAAGCTATTGCCAAAGATACCATGATGCTTGACCGTGAGAAATACATTGCATTTCTGAAAGACTCGCTCAAAGGCAAAGAATCAATGGTAGCCGATTCGGTTTTCAAAAATATCAAATCGCTGAAAGGAAAATCTGTTGACCAAGTATTGAGTATCATGAATAACTGGGGACATGCTTTGGGTGTAACCTGTAAGTTCTGTCATGAAGTAAACAACTGGGCATCTGAGAAAAGCCGTAATCACTTACGTACTCGTGAAATGATTGTCATGAACGACCGTCTCAACCGTGATTTACTTTCGCAAATGAAAGGTTTCCGCCAGCCAGTTACGATGGGCTGTATTTCGTGCCACAACGAAATGAAAGAACCTCCACACGATGGCCCACGTCCACAAGGTCCACGCCAACGTCCAGAAGGAGGTCCAAAACCACCAGAAGGAGCGAAAAATTAAGGTTTTCTATTTAAAAATAAATTTTAGGATAAAATACAATCAAAATCCTCGCAACGTGATAGACTCGAAACTCTCGAAACTATCACGTTTTTTTGTTATCACTTCGAAATCACAAGTTAAAAACTTGTGTTACGAAAAAAAACTATAAAAATAGTTTTGAAACTAAAAAATTAGTTATATATTTGAATTAGAATTTAAAACAAAGAAAATGGAATTAAGAGAATTAACCCGAGCCGAAGAAGAAGTAATGCAGATTTTGTGGGAGATTGAACCAACCTTTGTAAAGGATATTTTAGAATATTTTCCAGAACCCAAACCTGCATATAATACGGTTTCTACGATTATTAGAATTTTAGAGCAGAAAGGCTTTGTTGGACATAAAGCCTATGGGAAGACGCACCAATATCATTCGTTGGTAAGTAAAGAGCAGTATAAATCATTTGCTACTGGCAAATTGATGGAAAGTTATTTTGAAAATTCGGTCGAGGAAATGTTTTCGTTTTTTGTGCGAGAAAAGAAAATCGACATGAAAGAAGCCGATGAGATTTTAAGAATGATTGATAAAATGAAAAACTCTAATCCCTAATTAGAGTTGGCACAACCCTAAAACTAAATCCCTCCTTTAGGGGCGAGGGTGCAACTTATGGATATACTCATCTATTTGCTAAAAACTAACTTGTGCTTGGTTATTTTTTATGGATTTTACTGGGTGTTCTTGCGTAGGAATACCTTCTTTGTAGCCAATCGCATTTATTTGTTATCCTCAATTGTACTATCGTTTTGTATGCCTTTCGTAAAGGTAAAGCACAACTATGATTTTGAAAGTCCGTTGCCGCTCACACTCAACGAAATTTCGGTCGAAAGTTTCAAGAGTTTTCTCTATCAGCCAATCGTTGGGAATATTAATTGGGTTGATATAATGGCTATTATTTATTTGTCGGGAGCCATGTTTATACTTGCAAGAGTGGTATTTGCATTCTTTAAGATTTATAATTTACTAATAAACGGCGACCCAATAGGCGAAGAAGAAACCCGTGAAGGCCGAAATTATTGGCTTTTAAAAAGCAATGATACGATTTCTTCTTATTCATTCTTTAACTTTTTGATACTCAATCGTGACGACCTTTACTATAATCGCTCAATGATTACTGACCACGAAGAAGTGCATATCGGTCAATGGCATAGTTTCGATGTACTGTTGTTGGAGTTAGTACAGATATTTTGTTGGTTTAACCCTTTAGTAGAGTATTACAAGCAGTCACTTCGAGAAATCCACGAATTTATCGCCGATAGTATTGTTGCCGAAGAAGAAAAAGCAACTTATGCAGAGTTTTTATTTGCTTATAATTTCAGAACGAATGCCAGCACCTTGAGCAACAATTTCTTCAACGATTCGCTACTAAAAGAACGAATCATGATGATAATGAAGGCAAGAAGTGGTATGTGGGTAGCGGCTAAATATGCTCTCATTATACCAATGGTGGCAATTATCGGATACTTTATTGTGGTGAAAGATATTAGAAGAGGCGATGATGCTTGGAAACCCCAATGGGCCGTAAAAAGATAATATTTATTTGAATCTAAGTAAATGAACATAATTAGTTTATACTATTAGTAAATCTAAAGTTTGACCCCATTCGGGGTCAGATATTGGTAGTAATCAAATTACTTTCTACCAATATACGACCCCGAATGGGGTCGAACAAATCCACATTTAATATAAACTATTTAGGATTGAGTACTTATTACTACATTTTTAAACTAAATACAATTTATGAAAAAGCTATTCATTACATTATCAATTGTTTTAATTGGTGTCTTTTCGGCTAAAGCTCAAACTAACGAAACCGTTTACGAAAAAGTAGATGTGATGCCTGAGTATCCAGGCGGCATGACCGAAATGTTTAATTTTATTGGCAAAAAATTGAAATATCCAGAGCAAGCCGTTAAGGCAAATATAATTGGTAAAGTCATTGTAAAGATAATTATTGAGAAAGATGGAAGCGTTAATTCAGTTTCTTTCTTGAAAGGAATTGGTTTTGGTTGTGATGAAGAAGTAGAGCGAATCGTGAAAATAATGCCCAAATGGCAGGCAGGCCTAAAAGATGGAAAACCAGTTAGAACATCTTTTGTTTTGCCAGTAATGTTTGCCTTAGATAATACTAAGAAATCTAAATAAATGATTGTTTACTGCAAGTTTTTCACAAATAACTTATTAGTATTCTTTTTTGTATTCATTTCTTTTATGTCGTTTTCACAAGAGAAACTTGTACAGGCAAATGGACACAATTTTAATGTTTACATAAGGGGTTTTGAAAATCGTAAGCCAAATACACCTGCAATTATTTTTGAAAATGGAATGGGCGTTGACCTTGGTAATTGGGATACTGTCATCGAACAAATTTCAAAATTTAGCCCTGTTTTGGCTTACGATAGAGCAGGTGTGGGAAAGTCTGAAAAAGTATTTCAGATGCCCACGGTCAAAGTTGTTGCCGAAAATCTGAACGCAATTTTGCATAAACTTGATATTCCTCCACCTTATATTTTGGTTGGGCATTCGATGGGTGGTTTGTATGTAAGAGCTTACGCAGGTCTGTTTCCTAAAGATGTTTCTGGTTTGGTTTTTATCGACCCCGCAGATTTTACCGAGACAAAAAAAGATTGGAACTCAATTTTTAGAACAATCGGAGTTCCCGAAAAGAAAATTGATGAAATGTTGTATGCTCGGCTTTATCAAAAATCAGAGGTTGATTCAGTGAATTTTGGCCCGTGGAGCGAAGCCCAAGTTTTGGGCGAGTTACGACGAACAGATTTTGCCGAAATAAGTGCTTTGACTGTTCCGAATGTACCAATCTATTTTTTTATAGGTGGAAAGTTTGAAGTGCCAATTGAAAGACGAAGCAAAGATTTTAATCAAGAAGAGTTTTTTAATGTAAGAACCAATATAAACATCGAAAGGTGGAGAAAATTTATCTATTCTTCAAATAAGGGTGGTTCGCTTATTTATCTTTCAAAAACAGGTCATTTTGTGCATAGAGATGACCCCAAAGCATTTATTCATCATATCAGATTTATGGTGGAAACGTTGAATGATTAACAGACAAAATAAAATTTAACTACCCGCTTAGGGTTTGGGTATGACTTTCGTACACTATCTCGTTCAAGTAAATCTGTACTTGATGTTGTTTTATGGCTTTTATCGCCTGTTGTTATCGAACGAAACTTTTTATAACCTCAACCGAACTTATTTGGTGGGTTCGGCGGTTCTGAGTTTCGGAATTCCATTTTGGTATTCCGATTATATTCAGTCGTTTTTTATTACACAGCAAGTCAATGAAGTATTTTACACAGTGCTAAGTCCAGCCGTTTTTGGAGCAAAAGCCAGTGCCGAAAATCCATTTACATGGTTTGATTTACTGAAAGCATTTTATGGATTTTGTACGATTTTCTTGTCTATCAAGCTGATATTCAATTTTTTACAGCTAAAGAGAATACTCGAAAATTCAGAAAGTTACTCAAAATTTGGAGCAGGTTTTTCGTTTTTTAATTTTGTTTTTGTTGACAAAGACCTCCAGAAACACGAAGTAGTGATGGAACACGAATACGTGCATATCAAGCAATTACATTCGGCCGATGTAATATTGTTTGAAGTCATTGCGGTGCTTTGTTGGTTTAATCCTGTGGTGTATTTCTACAAAAAATCAGTAAAACATATCCACGAATTCATTGCCGATGATATCGCGAGTAGGCTCGAAGCCTCGAAAGCCGACTACGCAATGTTGCTTTTCTCGCAACAGTTTGGACTAAATCCACACCAACTTACCAATCAATTTATTGATAAATCAACACTTAAACGACGTATCGAAATGTTAAATAAGCCACGCTCTCGTAAAATTGCTTTATTGAAATATGGTTTTACAGCACCCCTTTTTGCCTTGATGCTTGTGATTGCCTCGGCCAGCATCGCCCGAAATAATGGTATCAAGAAGGTAGAAAAAATTGTAAAATCAACTGCTGAAATGCCAATTACAGAATTATCAATTCTGCCGATAAAAGAGATTTTAGCAGATAAAGAAACACCCGTGAAGGGTAAAGTAACCGCTGCCGAAGATGGTAAGCCTCTGGCTGGAGTTGCAGTGACAGTCAAAGGTAAAAACAGAGGTACAACCACCGATATAGATGGAAATTATATGATAAATGCTGGTTCAACAGATGAACTTATATTTACTTTCGTTGGCTTTGAAAATTCAACTATGCCTGTAACAGATAAGAAAATTATTAATGTTACGCTCAAATCGAAGAGTGATGGTACTCCGATTGGCTTACACGAAGTGGTTGTGGCTGGATATAAGCCAACCATCAATTTTGAAAGTGAAGAAATCTTTACAACAGTGGAGGAAAATCCATCTTTTGAGGGTGGGGTAAAAAAAATGTACGAATTTATAGGAAGAAATCTTCGTTATCCTGAGCCTGCCCGCCGAGCGAATGTTCAAGGAAAAGTATTTGTGAAGTTTATTGTCAGGAAAGATGGAACGGTGTCAGATTTGCAAGTATTGAAAGGAGTAGGGTTTGGTTGCGATGAAGAAACTGTAAGAGTGATTGGCTCAATGCCGAAGTGGAATCCTGGAAAACAAAATGGCAAGCCAGTGAGTGTGTATTTTACGATGCCAGTAAATTTTGTGTTGGAAGACTATAAGACAACAAATACTGCAAAAGGTGAATTTCCTTGGGAAAAGTTGATAGTTGTCGAAAAGGGAGAAATTAGAACATTTACTGATAAAGAATCAATCAATAAAGAAACAGAAAGATTGAAACCTCTTTTGCAAAGTGGTTCGATAAAAGAAGAGATTTCGATAAATACTATTGAGAAATCAATGACTATCAGAATTTTGGATAAACCCAAAAATATAAACCAAGCTTCTGAAAATGTAATTGATGGTGACCCTCTTTTTGTTGTTGATGGAAAAGTTATTACTCAAGCAGAAATGTCAGGTATAAAACCGAATGATATTGCAACAATGGATGTTTTGAAAAACGCTTCCGCAACGGCAATTTATGGTGAAAAAGGAAAGAATGGAGTAGTGGTTATTACAACTAAAAAAGCTGCACAAGCCAAAGAAGAGTCTAATTTCACAATCAAAGGTAAACAACTTTACACGCTCAAAATTGGCAATAAACGCCAAATAATTGATGCAAAAACAGCTAATAATTATTCATCAGACCGCATTATGCAAGTAAATGTTGTAAAAGTAGGAGATATTAAAACCCGAAAAACAGGTTTGAATGAATACGAAGAAAGAGTATTAAAAGAAGGCTATGATGGTTGGGTTGATATTTGGGTGCGAGAACAGTAATAATTATTTCAAAATGAAAAAGAGCCACACTTTCAGTAAGCGTGGCTCTTTTTCATTTTATCCTTTATAGAATAACCATTTGCCGATTTCTTTAAAAGTAGGCTTTTTGCCATACATCAAGATACCCACACGATAGATTTTGGCCGCTAACCAAACCATCCCGAAAGTACTGATTACGAGTAGCGACATTGATAAAATCAATTCCCACGGTTCAACACCAAATGGCAAGCGAGCCATCATTGTGATTGGGGCAGTAAATGGCACAATCGAAGCCCAAAATAAGAGTTTATTATCTGCTTGGCCTGCTGTCATTAAGCCAATCATGTAGCCAGCCAGTAGGGGGAGCATAATCGGAAACATAAACTGCTGGGTGTCGGTTTCGTTATCGACAGCCGAGCCAATCGCTCCATATACTGAGGCATAAAATAGATATCCAAACAAAAAATAAAACAAGAAACAGCCAATAATCAACGGTATATTTAGGTCTTTGGCACTATTAAAAAACTGCATAACCTTACCTGCATCCGATGGTGTTTGTTCTACTTTTTTTGCAATCTTATCTTTATCTTTTTGAGGCATTTCTGACATCTGCTCTTGTGCTGCTTTTGCTATTTGCTGCGAAGGTAACAACGAAGAACTGATGGTTGTGAGAGCAAAAGTGAGGGTTATCCAGAGACCAAATTGTGTGAGTCCGACTAATCCAACTCCCAAAATTTTACCCAACATTAGCTGAAATGGCTTAACTGATGAAATAATAACCTCGATAATACGATTGGTTTTTTCTTCTATTACACCTCTCATCACTTGCATTCCGAAACCAACAACCGTAGAAAACATCAAGATTACGGCAATTGTGCCTAAGATTGTAGAGGCCAAGGTATTTTGCTCTTTTTGTTCGCCTTCTTTGCTTACAACTACCACTTTCGATGAAACATCCACATCGGCATCTTCCAAAACTTTTTGGTCGATTCCTGCCTTAGAGAGTTTTACATTTCTGATTTCGTTTTGGATAATGTTTTCGATTTTTCCTTGAATCTCAAAGCCAACACCTTTTCCAGTAAAAATCTTGAGGCTTTTCGGTTCTTCCATGATATTGGCAGGAATGAGTGCCACTATATCGGTACGTTTTTGGTTGAGTCGGTTGATTGCCGAATCAAGTGGTAATTTTAGGTATTCGAACTTAACTTTTTCGGAATCTTTGAATTTCTGTGTAAAAGCACCACTTTCGTCGATGATTGATACCCTTTGAAGTTCACGAGAACTAAAAACTCCCCAAAAAAGTAGGGCATAAAACCCCGAAATAAGTAAAGGCATCAAGAGAGTCATTATCCAAAATGATTTTTTCTTGATTCTGACCAGATATTCTCTGCGAAGAATGAGTAATATATTTTTCATGTGTTTAGTTTTTTATTTGTATGTCTTTTGGCAGGTTGAAAACCTATCCTACAGTTAATCAATAGTTTCGTTGACAACCATTTTGAAAATATCATTCATAGTCGGGATGTTTTCGCCGAACGAACGTAATTCAACTTGGTCAATGATTTGTCTAATTAATTGATTAACAGGAGTTCCATGATTTAACTTGATAGTCGAACTTGAGAAATTATCTGCTATTTTTTCGGTTCGAACTATTTCAAAATCATCAGATGTCGTGAGCAACTCTCCCGCATACTGGATATTATAAGTATTGGTCTTGAAACGCTCCTTGATTTCTTTTTTCTCGCCATCAAGCACTTTTTGTGACTTATTGATAAGTGCAATATGGTCGCAGAGCTCTTCTACCGATTCCATGCGGTGTGTCGAGAAAATAATCGTAGAACCTTTTTCTTTTAGCTCTAAGATTTCATTCTTAATCAAATCGGCATTGATTGGGTCAAAACCCGAAAACGGTTCGTCCAAAATAATCAATTGAGGCTCGTGCAAGACAGTAGCCACAAACTGAATCTTTTGTTGCATACCTTTCGATAAATCCTCCACATTCTTTGTCCACCAAGTTTTTATATCAAACTTTATGAACCACTCCTTTAGCTTTTCGAGAGCTTGTTTTTCGGATAAACCTTTGAGTTGGGCCAAATAAAGTAGCTGTTCGCCAACTTTCATTTTCTTGTACAGACCACGCTCTTCGGGTAGGTATCCAATCTCTCGGATATGCTGAGGGTTTAGTTTCTGACCATCAAATAGCACGTAGCCTTCGTCGGGGCCAGTAATCTGATTGATGATACGAATGAGTGAGGTTTTACCAGCACCATTTGGCCCAAGAAGACCAAAAATTACACCTTTGGGAATGTTGATGCTGACGTTGTTGAGTGCGGTGTGTTGCGAATATCGTTTCACAACATTGTGAACTTCTAAAATATTATTCACGGTTGATTTAAGTTTGGTTTAGTTGTCCCAAATATAGGTTGTCTATCAAACATAATGAAAAAATATATACAAATGGATTTTTTCTTCAATAAAAGGTAGGAAAAAGGCGGTAGGAGTTGCGGCGTTAGTTTTGAAACCAAAAATAGCGTAGCCAGCAACGGCTACGCTATCGAAAATTCTTTCTGTTCTATATAATTTATTTATAATATTCTCTGATTTGAAATAGAAAATATCCGCTTATTAAGAATGTAAAAATGGCATCAATAAAATGGAAATGCAGCAAATCGCTTATCAGAAAAAGTAAAAAAGCATAATATGACCAAACCCAACCCTCTCTTTTTCGGTCGAAAAGTCCTTTGATTGATAACAAACTGCACACAAGCCCTAAAAGCGTAGCTACGGTAGCCAATGCCCAGATTGGATGTAGGAGTAGGGTTGAAAAAACAGAAAGGATTGCCGTGATACCAATTGCAAAAATGGTTAACGGTACTAAAATAAGCATAATATAGGGGCTTACTTTCACGATAAACTCTTTCCATTCGCTTGGAAGCTGAAACGGTATGGCACTCGTAAAAAGGGGTAAAATTTCTTTTTCAAGTGGTTTGTCGGCAATGATGTTTTCCATGATTAGAATAAGGCTTAGGGTTTGAAATACTTTGAAAGTTGGATGAATTTAAGTCTTGTTGTCTGAAAATCAAATACTTAGCTTTAAATTGTGCTGTATTTTTTACTGAACGGTAAGAAGTATTTTTAAAATCATTTAGACTTTTTTTGAATATTTCTTACAGAATCATTTCTTTGCCAAAGAATTTTTCAAAACTTTAATGTTTCTTTGTATTTCAAATCATAAAATTGACGTTGATAGGGCAATCCACGTAAAACTGTAAGAAACATAATCTTTTATGTACTCAACCTATGGTAGATAAATTAAAAAATATTTTAGCAAGTATTCTGCAATTCTGGTCGCTTATTAGTTCAAAATTTAGTGCAGCTTGGTGGTGGACTTTAGACAAGATTTATCGTTTACTCTGTAAGATTTTTGGCGAAGAGCAAGTCGAAAAAGTTTTTGTGAATTTTTATCAAAAACTGGATGCAACCAAAAGTTTCTTTGTTTCAAAGTTTGATAGCGATGGGGGCTATTTTCCTGTAATTTCAAAAATTTATAAATACAGTTTGCGAATCGTCATTGCAGGCCTGATTTATATATTTTGTATCGAAACCAATTTTTTGTGGTTGTGCGGCCGAATGCCAAGTATTGAGCAGCTGACAAACCCAAAGATTTCTCAGTCATCTACTATTTTTACTGCTGATGGTGTTGAAATTGGTAAGTTTTTTACCGAAAACCGCAAAACAATCGACTCGGCACAGATGTCACCGTGGTTGTTTAAAGCACTTATTGCCACCGAAGATAAACGTTTTTATGAACATTCAGGCATTGATTTGCAGTCGATGGGTGGGGTTGCAATCGGTATTCTTACAGGCGGTGGCGAACGTGGTGGTGGAAGTACAGTTTCTCAGCAACTGGCCAAGAACCTTTATAATACTCGTAGAAGCGAGATGAAAGGTTTATTATATTATATACCATTAGTAAAGACATTGGTCTATAAAACCAAAGAATGGCTGACGGCTATCAGATTAGAGCGAAACTTTACAAAGGGGGAAATCTTGACCATGTATCTGAATACCGTTGATTATGGCAATAATGCCTATGGAATTCGGACAGCTTCTAAAACTTATTTCAATAAAGAACCTATTAATTTACAACCCGAAGAAGCAGCGATTTTGGTCGGTTTACAAAAAGGAACAACGCTTTATAATCCGATTCGGAATCCTAAAAATGCTTTGAAACGTCGTAATACTGTTTTGCAGTTGATGGCTAATAATGGAGCATTGAGCCAAGCCGAGGCCGATAAACTGAGCCAAACGGAGATAAAGTTAGATATCAATTTAGAAGATTCATACGATGGACAGGGAAGTTATTTTAAAGTAGCATTGGCACGTTTTGTTGAAAATTGGGCAAAAAGTAATGAAATCGACATAGATTTATATCGTGATGGCTTAAAAATCTATACAACTATTGATTCGAGAATGCAAACTCATGCCGAAACTGCTGTTTCGAGCCACATGAAACGTTTGCAAAAAATATTTGACCAAGAATGGAAAGGTCGTAATCCGTGGACTTACGAAAATGGAGAAGAAATTCCAGGCTTTTTAGATACAGTAGCCAAACGAACGCCAATTTATAAGCGTCTGGTAAAAAAATATAAAAATAGCCCTGATTCAGTACATTATTATATGTACGAGAAAAAGAAGCCAGTAAAAGTATTTAGTTGGGAAGGAGAGAAAGAATTGATGCTTAGTCCAGTTGACTCAATAGATTATTATAAAAGATTCTTGCAGACTGGTATGATGGCTATGGACCCTTACACTGGTTTTATTAAAGCATGGGTAGGGGGTATCAACTATGATTACTTCAAATATGACCACGTAAAGCAAGGTCGTCGTCAGCCGGGGTCAACATTCAAACCCATTCTTTATACTGCTGCCATTGATGGACCGCTTAATCTATCGCCTTGTGATAGACGTACCGACCAGCCATTTAAGAAAGAATGGATAGAAAATGGTGAACCAAAAACTTGGGAACCCAAAAATGCTGATGGAAATTTCACCTACTCGCAGATGACGCTCCGCAGAGCGATTGCTCGCTCGGTCAACTCGGTGGCGGCTCAGTTATCAGACGAAGTAAAACCAAGTGGAATCATTGATTATGCTCGTAAACTTGGTATTACTGCTCCTCTTGAACCTGTACTTTCGCTCGGTATTGGTACATCCGATGTGTCGCTTTACGAAATGGTGGCGGCCTATGGTGTATTTCTTAACGAAGGTCAATATACCGACCCGATGTTGGTTTTCAAGATAGAAGATGCAAAAGGTAAAGTTTTGTTTGAATTTGAAACCAAGAAACGTGATGCCATTAAGCCCGAATCGGCGTATTTGATGCAGTATATGCTTCGTGGTGGTGTTGAAGAACCGGGTGGAACCTCGCAAGGCTTATTTGAATATTGTAGTGCATTATTTGCTAATGGAGGACAAGCCGCTGGTAAGACAGGTACAACTTCAAATTACTCTGACTCTTGGTACATTGGTTTTACGAAAGATTTGATTTGTGGCGTATGGGTTGGTGGCGATGACCGTAGTATTCACTTCCGCTCTCGTATGGGAGAAGGTGCGAGGTCTGCAATGCCAATTTTTGGGAAGTTTATGCAAAGTGTCTATACCGACAAGAAACTTGGCTATAGTCCAGGAGCATTTCCTAAGCCCGGTATGAAGATTACGAAAGATTATCAAGGTTGTGCTTCAATAGGTGGGGAAGCGGCTGAGTCTGATTCGACTGCTTCGGCCGTTGATTCTTCGGGAGTAGCACCAGAAGAAAACCAGAGACTTCCACCAGTTGAATTAATCAAACGTGATACGACAGTAAATCGAGATAACCGTTAGATAAATTTTATTTTTGCTTAATATTTGATATTGTATAGTTAAGTGGCTTATTATCAGTGATATACGCTCAGATTAGTTTGAGATAGTATTTTGCTATCTGATAAGCCACTTTATTTTTTATAAATCCTTTACAACCTTTTACAAAGAATAAGTGTCATATTATTGAAATGACATTTATTCAAATTACACTTTTTAATCATGAAATTACAACTACCCATCCGCACCTCAACAATTCGCTTGACTGGAAAGAAAAAAGTAAATCCAGCCGATGTCCTTTTCTTAAAGGCTGATATAAATTATACGGAAGTTTTTCTTCAAGGAGGAGAAACACTCATAGTATCAAAGACTTTGAAAGAACTCGAAAAGCGTTTTGTGCATTATGATTTCTTTAGAACTCATAAGTCATTTATGGTTAATCTAAAACACGTAGTAGGCTATCAGATTCATGAAGGCCTAATGGTGAAGTTAGAAGAAGAGTACAATGTAAATTTATCTCGTCGTAGGAAAGATGACTTTTTGAAATCTTTTCATAATTTTCCTAAAAACTGAATTTGATTATTGAAATATAAATTAACTGCTTTGAGAAGCAGTTTAGCGACACCAGAGGTATTTTTACCTCTGGTGTCGCTGTTTATATGAAGTAGGTTATTATTTAGCAGTATTTTGTAGGGTAGTTAAAGTAATCTTTTCCCCTTTTTTATTCAAGTTTCTCCTTTCCGTCTGTAATACACTATTATTAGCTATAGTTTGAGAATTTAAACCTTAATATAGATAAAAACTATAATATTATAAAAACAATCAATTTGATTTATTCTTTGGGTAGTTATAATTTTGAGAAACAAACAGCAGCGATTCAATACTGATGTTTTAAGATTTTGCTCAAAAGCGAACTAATATATTTTATCACTCATAAATTAACTTAAAAAACTTAAAGAAATGGAAAATCATACATCTAATGGCGGAGAAGCAAAATGCCCATTCCATCATGGAGCTGGTGCACCCGTAAATCAGAGTGCTGGTGGTGGTACACGAAACCATGATTGGTGGCCAAACCAACTAAGACTTAATATACTGCGTCAACATTCGTCATTATCAAACCCGATGGGCGATGATTTTGATTACGCAAAAGAGTTTAACTCTCTTGATTTAGATGTGTTGAAAAAAGAAATATACGACCTCATGACCAATTCGCAAGAGTGGTGGCCAGCAGATTATGGTCATTATGGACCATTCTTCATTCGTATGGCTTGGCATAGTGCAGGTACATACCGTATTGCCGATGGTCGTGGAGGAGCAGGAGCGGGTACACAACGCTTTGCACCATTAAATAGCTGGCCAGATAACGGTAATCTCGACAAAGCTCGTTTGTTGTTATGGCCTATCAAGCAAAAATACGGTAAAAAAATATCTTGGGCCGATTTAATGATTTTGGCAGGTAATTGTGCCTTAGAATCAATGGGTTTTAAAACTTTTGGCTTTGGCGGTGGACGTGCTGATGTTTGGGAACCAGAAGAAGATATTTATTGGGGTTCGGAAGGAAAATGGTTAGATGACAAGAGATATTCGGGCGACCGTGATTTGGAAAACCCACTTGCGGCTGTTCAAATGGGGCTTATCTACGTAAACCCAGAAGGCCCTAATGGAAACCCAGACCCAATTGCTGCGGCTCGTGATATTCGTGATACTTTTGGCCGTATGGCAATGAATGACGAAGAAACAGTAGCTTTGATTGCTGGTGGGCATACTTTTGGTAAAGCTCACGGAGCTGGCGACCCAGGCCAATATGTTGGTCCAGAGCCAGCAGCAGCTGATATTGAGCATCAAAGCCAAGGTTGGATTAATACCTTTGGTACTGGTAATGGAGAATATACAATTACCAGTGGTTTGGAAGGTGCATGGACGCAAACACCAACACAATGGAGTAATAATTACTTCAATAATTTGTTTGGTTTTGAATGGGAATTAACGAAAAGTCCAGCGGGTGCTCATCAATGGATTCCGAAAGGTGGAGCAGGTGCAGGAATTGTGCCTGATGCTCATAATCCAGCTAAAAGTCATGCTCCAATCATGTTTACGACTGACCTTGCCTTGAGAATGGACCCTGCTTATGAGAAAATCTCAAGACGTTTCTTCGAAAACCCAGACCAATTTGCTGATGCTTTTGCTCGTGCTTGGTTTAAACTTACGCACCGTGATATGGGGCCGAAATCGCTTTATCTTGGGCCAGAAGTACCTGCTGAAGAACTTATTTGGCAAGACCCAATTCCAGCAGTAAATCACGAACTTATTGACGAAAATGATGTAGCGGCTTTGAAAGCTAATATCCTTGCATCTGGTTTATCAGTATCAGAATTGGTATCAACTGCTTGGGCTTCTGCTTCTACTTTCCGTGGTTCTGATAAACGTGGTGGTGCAAATGGAGCGAGAATTCGCTTATCTCCACAAAAATATTGGGCTGCTAACAATCCTTCTCAGCTTTCAAAGGTGCTTGATACACTCACAAGTATTCAAGAAGAATTCAATGCAATTCAAACTGGTGGAAAGAAAGTTTCGATTGCCGACCTTATCGTATTAGGTGGATGTGCTGGTATTGAGCAAGCTGCAAGAAATGCAGGGCATGAAATTACAGTTCCGTTTACACCTGGTCGTACTGATGCTTCGCAAGAACAAACTGATGTAGAGTCATTTGCAGTACTTGAGCCAATTGCTGATGGTTTCCGTAATTACCAAAAGAAACGTTATACGACTTCGTCGGAAGAAATGTTGGTTGATAAAGCTCAATTAATGACTTTAACAGCACCAGAAATGACCGTTTTAGTAGGTGGTATGCGTGTATTGAATACCAATACTGATGGTTCTCAACTCGGCGTATTCACTACTCGTAAAGAGGCTTTGACCAATGATTTCTTTGTGAATTTACTTGATTTAAGCACAACTTGGAAGGCTGCTTCTGCTCATAAAGATGTGTTTGAAGGCCGTAGTCGTACAACTGGTGAATTAAAATGGACAGGTTCACGTGTTGACCTTATTTTTGGTTCAAATTCAGAGCTTCGTGCAATCGCTGAAGTATATGGATGCCAAGATTCGCAAGAGAAATTTGTGAAAGATTTCGTAGCTGCTTGGACAAAAGTTATGAATCTTGACCGTTTTGATTTGGCTTGATATTGATTGAGAATGAATACAAAAGGTGGCCTAACTGGTCACCTTTTGTGTTTTATAGCGTATTTTTTTTTAGAATGGTTTTGTTTGCTTATATACTATTACTGTGATATTTACCTGTTCTTTATAGTAAATAAGCCAAATAGATTGTTTTGAAGCGTGTTCATTAACTATTTTCGCCCATCTTGCTAACTGCTTGATAAAAAGTTTCTTTCTTTTTCATAAACCAAATCATCAGAATCGCTTTAAAACGGTTGGAAATTTAAATAACTTTGTGAAAGAAGGTTTTACAGAAATACTACTTCGGAAGAGTATAGGCCTAATTATGCCATAAAAATGGATTTAAAATCACCTTAGTTATGTTAAAAAAAACGCTTACCTTATTGTTTGTACTAAGTTTTGTTGCGGGATATTCTCAGAATAAAGCTACTTGTATTGCCGAAATAAACACCATCATTCAGAATTATATTGAGCAATCGAAGATTCCAGGAGCAGTGATTCAAGTCAAAAAAGGAAATGAGGTTATTCTTAAAAAAGCCTACGGATATGCCCAAATAAAAGATTTTAATGGAAATGTTTTGGCAAATCCTGAAGAGACATCAATCGAACATTTATACGATATTGCCTCTTTGACCAAGGTTGTCGGAACGACAACTTCTATTATGCTTTTGGTTGATGCGGGTAAAATAAGTGTTGAAGATAAGGTTGGAAAATATATTCAAGGGTTTAATCAACCCGACAAAAAAGACATTACAATTCGGCATCTACTCACACATACTTCGGGCTTATATGATTGGTATCCGCTGTATTATCATTGTAAAACTAAACAAGAAACTTTTAAATTTATTGAAGAATTACCACTAAAATTTCCAGTAGGAAAGGGAAGGCATTACAGCGATTTAGGTTTCACTATTTTAGGTGAAATCATCGAAAAAGTCTCTAATAAACCCTTGAATATTTTTATGGAAGAAAATATTTTTCGACCTCTAAAAATGACCAATACCACTTACCGACCAAACGATACTGGGCGAAAATTAAAAATTGCGGCTACATCCCACGGAAATCCTTACGAAAAACGCATGGTTGAGGACTCAACTTTAGGGTTTAAGATAAAATCAATCGACCCAAGTTCGTGGAATGGATGGCGTCAGTACACGCTCAAAGGGGAAGTAAACGACGGAAACACTTGGTATGCTAATGAAGGTGTTTCGGGAGCAGCAGGTATTTTTTCGACAATTGATGATATACAAAAACTGGTAGATGTGCTTCGGAATAGTGGTAAGAATGGCAAAAAACAATTTATTTCAGAGAAAACTGTTCGACTTTTTTTGACAAAAGATAAATTTAATAATGGCCTCGGCTGGATGATGGATAATCAGAATGCTTTCATGAAAAATGCCAGTGAAGGTTCTTTTGGTCATACTGGCTTTACGGGTACAAGTATTGCCGTCGTCCCTGACGATAATATTTCAATAGTTTTACTCATCAACCGTCAAAACGTGGGTTTGTCTCCTACAAGAGATTATTTCAATGTAAATCCAATCAGAGAGCAAGTTTTCAAGACCGTTATGAAATATTATGGCCATTGAAATTATGTTTTAGAAAGAGATAAGAATAAAGAACTATTTAATTGACAATATTTTAACCACAAAGTTACACTAAGTAGTAGAAAAACGCTGTGAAACTCTGTGTATTTGTAAACTTTGTGTTACTCCGTGTTTAAAAATATACTATCAAATAATTCTTTATCTTTACTTATGTAGCATCTCTCATAAAGCTTGTCCTAAAAAAGATTACTTACAAAATTTCTAATTTATTATTCTTAAACGAAGTCAAAATATCGGCATCAGCAGGAAGTTCGGTGATTAAGTAATCAATTTCTTGCAAATCAGCCACCTTCATTTTCATTACAGAATTTAGCTTTTCAGAAATAGCAACTACCACTACTTTTTTGGCAGCTTTCATCATCGACTTTTTCACTTGTATTGTCTCCCAATCTGAGTCGGTCAAGCCCCCGTGGGCATCTAAAGCGTTTGTTCCGATAATACATAAGTCGGCTTTCATTTCAGAAAGACGTTGATGCACTTCTCCACCAACAGTCATTTGACTATAACGAGACACCTGTCCACCTATAAGGATAATTTCAATATTCGGTTTATCTAAAAGTTCTACGGCCGTAAGTGGATTAACTGTCATAAAAGTAGCTGAAAAATCATCAGGGATTAGCTTGACAAACTCTCGAATAGTTGTTCCTCCACCAATCAGCACGAGCATTCCCTCCTTCAATAAAGTCAAGGTTTTTTTACCAATAATCTCTTTCTGAGAATGAGCATACGTTTCTTGTAGATTCGAGCCATGATGATATGCTTTCGACATAGCACCTCCACGGATTTTGATAATTTCACCATCTTCCGAAAGCTCATTGATATCTCTTCTGATGGTATCTTCTGAAACATTTAGCTTTTCAGCCAATTCATTCAAAGATATGCGTGTATGTATGTTGATTTCCTTCAGAATCAAATCCTTTCGTTCTTTTTTTAAAAGGCTAATAGACATTTTGGCTTCGAGATTTTACAATTGAATAGAGTACTACAAAGTTAAGAAAAATTGCAATTTTATTGGTTTCGCTACTATTAAATATTGCAAAAAAAGCAACATGGATAGTTATAAATGCTCAAATTTTGCAAATAGAGAAAAATATTATTGCAATTTTTGCAGTATTTAAGGAATTATATTTTATGTTTGTGCAATAAATGCAAATTAACTCTGCATTTATTGCAAAATATCCAGTTTACCATAAAAACTTTAAAGTATGAAAAAAATTAGACGATTAAAAAATACTCGATGCTTATTATGGCTTTCTCTGGCAGGAAGTTTGGCTTTGAGCAACTATTCGTATGGAAAAGTGCATGAAAATGAAGCAGGCTTTTCTAAAGTTTCTAAGAAATCAGCATTGGCTAAAGATGTTACGGGCAAGGTGATTGCTGCAAAAGATGCAACTCCTATAATTGGTGCTACGGTTTTTGTCAAAGAAAATCCCAAATTGGGCGTAACTACTGATGTAGAAGGAAATTTTAAATTAAATCTGCCCGAAAATCTCGCCTCAAAAAATGTAACATTAGTTGTCACGAGTATTGGTTACGAACCTACAGAAATTGTGGTTTCATCGAGTCAGACGTCGATATCAATTACTTTAAAAGAAAGTGTTCAGCAGCTCGGTGAAGTTGTCGTAACTGCCTTAGGTGTTAAAAAGGATAAAAGAGCTTTAGCTTATTCAGTATCCGAAATCAGTGGTAGCGATTTTACCCAAGCTCGTGAAAACAACGTTGCAAATGCACTGACAGGTAAAATTGCGGGCGTTAATGCAACAGGTTTATCAACTGGCCCTGGTGGTTCGAGCCGTGTTGTGATTCGTGGAAATGGTTCACTGACGGGTAATAGCCAACCACTATATGTTATAAACGGTATGCCTATTGATAATAGTGTACCGGGTGGAAGCTCGCTACCTAATGGTTTAGGTACAAAAGCGGGTACTGACCGTGGCGATGGTATTGCTGCCATTAACCCCGATGATATTGAATCTATGACGGTGTTGAAAGGTGGGGCTGCGGCCGCTTTGTATGGTTCACGAGGAGCCAATGGTGTGATTTTAATTACTACCAAAAAAGGTAAAGCCCAAAAGGGTATCGGAGTTGAATACAATGGTACTTTCACGATGGATAATGTTGCGGTATTCCCTGATTTTCAATACGAATACGGACAAGGTGATGGCGGTGTAAAACCCACTACACTTGCACAAGCACAGGCTACTGGACGCCGCTCTTTTGGTTCAAAAATTGATGGTTCGACTGATTATGTTGCCGCTGATGGCAAAACTCACCCTTATGTAGCACAAAAGAATAATTTAAGGAATTTCTATCAAACAGGTACAAATTTCACAAACTCTATCGCTTTGTCGGGTGGTAACGATGCGATTGTCTATCGCCTCTCTTTGGCCGATGTCAATGCTAAAAGTGTATTACCTTCTAATACTTATAAGCGTAAAACTGCCAATCTTAATATCTCGGCTAAATTAAGTAATAGACTGAGAGCAGAGGCGGTTGTTCAGTATAATGTTGAGCAAGGTAACAATCGACCAATTGCGGGTGATGCCTTGGGTAATCCCAACTGGATGGCTTATGAGGTGGCAAATACAGTGGATGTACGTTGGCTCGACCCAGGTCATGATGCCAATGGTAATGAAATATTCTGGAATGATGCAGGTATCGTAACAAATGGCTATTTTTTTGTCAATAAGTTTAAAGAAACAGATACCAAAGACCGTTTTATTGGTCAAACCTCTATTTCTTATGATTTACTGGAAAACCTAACCTTGAAGGCAACTACAACTCGTGATTTTTATAACTACAATTTTACGAGTATTATGCCTACTGGTGGGCAGTATATTCCGCAAGGGCAGTATGACGGCATTAAGTCAGATGTATCAGAAACCAATAGCATGATTACGGCTGCCTATAATACAAAATTTGGAGAATCAATCGGGTTTTCGGCTTTGGCAGGAGCAAATACTCGTCAATTTAAAAACAATCAATTTGATTTTTATGGACAAGGATATACCATTCCATATTTCTACAGTTTCTCAAACTTAGCCACCTCTTCGGTTACGCCAGTAAGCAGCAATATCAAAACAAATTCGGTTTTTGGCTCATTTGATTTTGATTACAAAAGCATTTGGTTCTTAACCTTAACTGGCCGTCATGATTGGTTTTCAACTTTAAGCCCAAAAAACAATAATATCTTTTATCCAAGTGTAGGTACAAGTTTGATGCTCTCTGACATCATAAAAATGCCACAATCAGTCGATTTTGTAAAACTACGTGCATCGTGGGCTCAAGTTGGTGGTGGTGGTCCCGACCCTTATGCTATCAATCTTGCATACAGTAGTGTACCAAGTGCAGGTACTGTTCCCTTACAAAATGTAAGTTCGGTATCTATTACCAATGCAGAGTTAAAACCATTTACTTCGACTACTACCGAATTAGGATTTAATGCCAAAATGTATCGTGGAAGACTGAATTTTGATGTAGCCGTATATAATAAAAAATCTACAAACGATATTGTGAGTGTGCCAATTTCGGGTGCTTCGGGATACACGAGTGCAATCTTAAATTCTGGTGAATTAAGTAATAAAGGAATAGAACTATTAATCGAAGGAACACCTATTAAATCTACCAACTTTTCTTGGACAACGAGCTTCAATTTTGCCTACAATAAAAGTGAAGTCTTGAAATTGGCTGATGGTATCAATACATTTTCGATTGGAAACTCGGCTAATGGTAATGCTTTTATCAATAACCAAGTAGGTATGCCTTTTGGTGGTATCTATGGTTATCGTAAAAAGACCGATGCAGCAGGAAATATCATTTATGATACTAATTCTAATCTTCCATTACAGACAGATAACAATCAATATTTAGGCAATGGTGTACCACCATACACAATGGGTGTGACAAATACATTTAAGTATAAAAACTTCTCACTTGATGCCTTGGTTGATGGAAAATTCGGTGGTAGTATTTTCTCGGTAATGGAAGTGTACGCTACTCGTTTAGGTTTATTAAAATCTACTTTGCCAGGTCGTGAGAACGGTTTACAATTAACAGGTGTAACAGCCAAAGGAGATTCTTATTCTTACACAGTTCCAGTAGCCAATTTACGCAGTGCTTATTACAATAACTTAAACCGTTACACAGAGTTGTTTGTTCACGACGCAAGTTTTGTGAAACTACGTCAGGTTATAATCTCATATAATTTGCCAAGCAATTTCTTGAAAGCACTGGGCGTGCAATCGGCAAGCGTTTCGTTGGTTGGTCGTAACCTCCTAATTTTATACAAACAAACAGATAATTTTGACCCAGAGCAAAGTTTAACCAACGGTTCGGCTCAAGGTATCGAGTCGATAGGCTTACCACGTACTCGTTCTTATGGTTTGAATCTGAATCTGAAATTTTAACAAAGAGCAAAAATGAAACATATATTTTCAAAATATACATTTTCTTTACTGATAGCAGGAAGTTTGGGTATCCTTTCTTCGTGTGATAAAGATTTTGTCGAAATCAATACAAACCCTAATGCGGTTTCTGTACCCACAATACCCTATATATTTAGTAAAGCTCTCTACGATGGTGCTGCAAACAGCGGAAACAAAGGCAGCCTTTTATTTGGCTTGATGCAATACACTACCAGCTACAACGACGTGGAAGGTTTTGGTTCAAAATATACGGCATCACAAGTAAATGCTACTGGCGGCGTATTTAGTAACTCTTACCCGAATCAAATTAATGAAATAGGGGAGGTGATAAAAGGAGTAAAAGATGACCCATCGAAAGTAAACTTATACGCAACTGCTCGTATTTGGAGAGCATATTGCTTTAGTCGTCTTACTGATTTGTACGGAGATATTCCTTATTCTGAAGCTGGACAAGGATATAATCTTTCGATTTTCCAACCTAAGTATGATTCTCAAAGTGCTATTTATGCCGATATGTTGAAAGAACTTGAAGCTGCAGCTACGGCATTAGATGCTTCAAACACAACAACATTCGGAAACTCTGATTTGATTTATCAAGGCAATGTAGCTAAATGGAAGAAGTTCGCATATTCGCTTATGTTGAGACTGGGTATGCGTCTAAGCAAAGTAGATGCTGCCGCTGCTCAAAGCTGGGTAAATAAAGCCATTGCGGGAGGTGTAATACGTGACTATGCCGACATTGCAAAGATGACCTATACTTCAAGCGGACAAAACATCAATAAAAATCCGATTGCATGGCAGTTGCTCAACGATAATTATTTGCGTGCCGATGGTATCAATAACACCGAAGGTGGTAAGTATCAAGAGGTGTTTATTAATTACTTAAAAGCTAATAATGACCCAAGATTAGGTGTGCTTTCGGTTGTTTATGTAAACGGAGTTGCCAGTTCTGATGAAAGTATTCAGAAAGGTATGCCAGCAACCATCAACGGTACCAAACCTTCAAATTTTGTAACGTTCTCGGAGCCTAAACAAACGACCGTATTAAAAGTAGATGCTCCTTTATTGTTATTTACAGTTGCCGAATCTAACTATTTGTTGGCCGAAGCAGCATTAAAAGGATGGTATAAAGCCGAAACGGCTGCCAGTTTATACGAAACTGGCATCAGAGCAGCTATGCAACAATGGGATTTGATTAGTGGTACAGTCAATACTATCAGCAAAGCTCGTATTGATAGCTATGTAGCAGCTCATACATTGAAGACAACTGGTACGATAGCTGAACAAACCGAACAAATATACAATGAGTTTTGGGTTGGACTTTTCCCTGATGCACAGGAAGTTTACAATAATTATCGTCGTACTGGCTACCCTGCCTTAGTACCGAATGTATATCCAGGAAATGCCACTGGTGGCAAAATCTTCCGTCGATTCTTATATCCAGTTTCTGAGCAAACCCTCAATCGAGTTTCTTACAACGAAGCCGTACAACGTCAAGGTAATGATGATTTATTGACTCGTGTATGGTGGGATAAATAATTAGCATCTATTCAATTCAATCTATAAAAACGCTTATTAGTAGTGGCAATTTTCGAGAGAATTTTGCTACTACTTGATAAGTATTCTTTCATCAAACGAAAATCAATTAGCAGAAAAATACTGTCAATTTGTATTTATACCCATGATTTCTAAAAGAATTCTTATTGTAGCAATTTAGATGGTGCAAATTGAAAATCACACAAATAAATAAATCAACAAAACGCCTTTAGAGCAATTAACAACATGACTATCATTGAAACAATCAGTCCAGAAGAAGCATTGGACACACTACAACTTTCTCTTCCACCTGCTCCAACGCCTTTGGGAGTGTATAAGCCATACTTGATTGATGGAAAATATTTATACTTATCGGGACATGGGCCTGTGCAAGATGATAAAAGCTTGATAATTGGCCGAATCGGACAAGATTTAGATATTGAGCAAGGCAAATTGGCTGCACGTCAAGTTGGCTTAACGATGCTTTCTACAATCAAAACACACATCGGTAGCCTTGACCGAGTAAAAAGAGTTATTAAAGTTTTAGGTATGGTAAATTGCACACCTGATTTTGAACGCCACCCGTACGTTATCAATGGTTGCAGCGAACTCTTTGCTGAGGTTTGGGGAACCGAAAATGGGATAGGAGTAAGAAGTGCAGTTGGAATGGGTTCTTTGCCTGATAATATTCCAGTAGAGGTAGAGGCTTTATTTGAGTTAAATGATTAAGTAGAAGTAGCTTGAATAAATTTCTCTTATTTTTTAAATAAAATATTTCGCTGAAACTATGTTTATAATAGATGCTCATCTCGACCTTAGTATGAACGCAATGGAATGGAATCGAGATTTACGATTGCCTGTTGAAGAAGTACGAGTAAGAGAGGCTGGCATGAACGATAAGCCCGACCGTGCCAAAGGAACTGTGACTTTTCCCGCTCTAAGAAAAGGAAATATCGGTCTGGTCGTAGCCACACAAATTGCAAGATTTGTCAAACCCGATAGCTCATTGCCAGGTTGGTTTTCGCCCGAGCAAGCATGGTCACAAACCCAAGGACAGCTTGCTTGGTATAAAAGTATGGAAGAATGTGGCGAAATGACCCAAATCCATAACCTTGAAACCTTAGAAAACCACCTAAAGCTTTGGAATGATGGAACTCCAAACGACCATAAGCCGATTGGTTATATTTTGAGCCTTGAAGGTGCCGATTCATTGGTGACAATCGACCATGTAGAGCATGCTTATAAATATGGACTTAGAGCAATCGGCCCTGCACATTATGGCCCTGGCAGATATGCACAAGGCACTGATGCAACAGGTTTTATGGGGCCGAATGGCCAAGCTTTGCTTAAAGAAATGGAGCGTTTGGGTATCATTTTAGATGCTACTCATCTATGTGATGATAGTTTTTGGGAAGCAATGGAGCATTTTCATGGAGCAATTTGGGCAAGTCATAATTTATGTAGAAGTTTGGTCAATCATAATCGACAGTTTAGTGATGAACAAATAAAAGAACTCATCAGTAGAGGTGCTGTTATTGGTGGAGCTTTAGATGCTTGGATGATGGTACCCGATTGGGTAAGAGGAAAATCAACCCCGATTGGTATGAACTGTAATTTAGCCGTAATGGTTGACCACCTTGACCATATCTGTCAGTTGGCAGGTAATGCTCTTCATGTAGGTATTGGTTCTGACCTCGACGGGGCTTTTGGTTTAGAACAAAGTCCGTATGATTTGGATACGATTGCAGATTTGCAGAAAGTAACAATAATTCTTGAGCAAAGAGGGTATTCATCAACCGATATTGAGAATATCATGCACGGAAACTGGTTGAGATTTTTAAGAAAAAACTGGAAATAACATATCATCGTCAAAGTTTAGACTGTAAAAGCATTACTCTTTGATGATGGTTTAACTACATAAATTCTATGCTAAAAAGAACCTTACTGGTAGGTATTTTGTGTATTTACAACTGTTTGGGATTTGCTCAGCAGACACAAAAAACTTTGGCAATTATTCCTAAACCTGTCTCAATTACCTATGAGACAGGTTCTTTTATTTTCGATAAGCAAACCACGATTTTAGCTGAAAAATCTCTTGAAGCAAACGCTAAGTTTTTACAAACCGCTTTGCAGCATATACACCACTTTTCTTTCGCCATTACCAATAAATCAAAGCAAGCTATTGAATTGAGAATAGATTCGGTGAAAGTTCGTAATAGAGAAGGGTATTTTCTTACGGTCAGTTCATCGCAGATTTCTATTATTGGCCATGATGTCGCTGGAGTATTTTATGGAGTTCAAAGTCTTATTCAATTATCAGTTCAATCGAAATCTATTCCCGCTTGTCGCATTGAAGATTATCCTCGATTTGCGTATCGTGGCTTGCATTTAGATGTGGGTCGCAATATGTTTCCAATTTCGTTTCTTAAAAAATATATAGATTTATTGGCTTCCTACAAGCTCAATACATTTCATTGGCACTTGACTGATGACCAAGGTTGGCGGATAGAAATAAAGAAATATCCTCGCCTACAAACTGTTGCGGCGTATCGTCAAGAGACAATTATAGGCCATAAAAAAGATTCGCCACACCGCTTTGATGGGAAACCTTATGGCGGATTTTATACCCAGCTGGAAGTGAAAGAGTTGGTGAGGTATGCCACTCAAAGACACGTTACAATTATCCCTGAAATAGAAATGCCTGGCCATGCTTCTGCTGCTTTAGCTGCTTATCCAGAATTTGGGTGTCGTCAGGAAGGCTATCAAACTGCTACTTTCTGGGGAGTTTTTGATGAAGTCTTTTGTGCAGGAAATGATAAAACTTTTTCGTTTTTACAAGATGTCTTAGACGAAGTCTTACCACTTTTTTCTTCAAAATATATACATATCGGTGGTGATGAATGCCCAAAAGTACGTTGGAAAGCCTGCCCAAAATGCCAACAACGTATAAAAACTCAAGGTTTAGCGGATGAACATGAACTGCAAAGCTACTTTATACAAAGAATTGAAAAATATTTGAATGGAAAAGGTCGTGAAATTATTGGTTGGGATGAAATTCTGGAAGGTGGTTTGAGTCCGAATGCAACTGTGATGAGTTGGCGTGGAGAAGCAGGTGGCATTGCTGCCGCCCAACAAAAACACGAAGTTATAATGACCCCCGAAAGTCATTTATACTTAGATTATTATCAATCATTGCATTCAGACGAACCGACCGCTGCCGCAGGATATACATCTTTGACAAAAGTTTACAGTTATGAACCACATACAAAAGACCTACAAGAAGCCTATTATCCTTTTATCAAAGGTGTACAAGCCAACGTTTGGACAGAATATATGCCAAGCTCCGAGCAAGTGGAATATATGACTTTTCCAAGGGCTTTGGCACTGGCAGAAATTGCATGGACACCTAAGGAATTGAAAGATTATGATGATTTCCTGAGTAGATTACGTCAAAATAGGCTTTTTTTACAGCACAAAAATGTAAACTACTTCAATCGTTTTGAAGAATTAAATTATGTTTTTTTGATGGAGAAATCGGGTAAGAGCATTATTCATCTTGCATCAACTTTACCAAATGCCAAAATCCATTATACTTTAAATAGAAAGAATCCCACTCCTCAAGATAGTATTTTTAAAGACCATATTGCTATTGAAAAAAGCACCATATTGAAAGCCCAGTTATTTGTTGAGAATAAGCCGTACGGAAAAATATTAGAACAAAACTTTACATATCATAAAGCAATTGCTAAAAATATTACACTCAAAAATCAGCCTAAAGCAAATTATAATCCTTCAATTCAGTTTGCACTGGGAAATGGTTTAGCAGGAAATAGTCGGTACAACAATGGCCAATGGGTAGGTTTTAGTGGAGAAGATTTGGAAGCCATTATTGATTTAGAAAGTACTCAAAGTGTTTCTCAAATTGGATTGAATCTATTGAAGTATCACTGGCAAAGAATGTGGGAACCTAATGTGCTGACTTTTTCACTATCTACCGATGGAGTTAACTATCAAGAAGTATATAGCACAAGTGAATTCTCAGTTAATGGAATAAATAAAATCAATGCTATCATCAAACCGACTCAAGCACGTTTCATAAAGGTATTTGCAAAAAATAAAGGCATAATCCCAGCAGGGGAGTATGGTGCAGGTGGAAAAGCCTGGCTATTAGTAGATGAAATAATCGTAAATTAATGGAATAGAGTTTTAATTATCGATGATTGATAGTAGATTAAAAACTGAGAAGTTTTGCTTCAAATTAGCTCGTACTTGTCCATAAATGCAATAAAAATATCAAGGTTTTACATATCTTAGAGAACACGAAATTGAGATTTTGTTTTGAAATTAGATTTTGAGTTCATAGTTGTTTTTATGTCTTAAAACAATGCTTTTTGTAGCTAAGCCAGCTTTAATTATAGCATCTACCAATTTAACAAATAGAATGTTAGGATGATAGAAGAAACAACTTTGCCTATATATCTTAGCCCAGTCTGCTTATCAAGTTCTAAAAAAAGAAGATGAAAAGCAAAAAAATCTTCAGACTAAAGAGTAAATCTATCGGTAATGGTTAATATCGGCATATATTCTAAAACATATACTGATTTATGAATAATCCAATGACCGAATCATGTACAATTTCAGATTTAGAAAATCCAATAGTTCGTCGATTTAGGCGTTTTATTCTTGTTCTCAAATCAAGATTTTTACGTTCAATTCTCCAAGTGAAAGCCTTTCCAATTCGATGCATAGGTCTGAACCAAACTCTATTGTAGGCTCCCCGTCAGTATCTATTCGGTCAATTTTACATTGGTCAAATAAGCCTAAAAGCTTTTTAAAAGTGGCATCTGTTCTCGGTCCAAAAGTAAAGGCTATTACTTTCCGTGTCTGTTTTTCCAATATATACCATAGCCACCTTTGAGTCTTTTTGGAGCCTATGAAACTCCATTGTTCATCTGCTTCTGATGATATAAATACTTGACAATCAAGCCTTTTTAGTGATTCTCGCTCTTGGTGGTCTGGTAGCTTTTTTAAGAGCTCTGTATTTACATAACTTACTTCTGAGGCTTTTTTTTAAAAGTATTGCTCACGGTTTGACGGGCTACTTTTAAGACTCTTTCTATATCTCTTGTCCCACTTCCATTATGACTCATACTGATTATCAATGCCTTGATTGTAGGGTCATTTGCTCTCCATGTATAACCATTTACAAATCTTCGTCCGCACTCTTTGCAGAGATAACGCTGTTTACCTGTATCGGGATGAAGACTGCATTTTACTACCTTTTCGCTTTCGCAGTGAACACACATTAAATTTATCGTTGCCATGCCACAAAGATACTCAAAAATTCAATGTATGCCGATATTACCCACTACCGATTCGTTTAAAATTTTTCCAACGACCGCAAATGAGAAGATTCGGGGTTAGATTTTGAGTTTATTAATTGATTTATCAAACTTTTACTTATTTGCTCGTGTTGGAGACAAACCAACTATGCGAACTGCTCCAATTTGATGTCCACCGACAGAGCTGCGTGCTAAGATGATAAAAATCGTAGAAACTACTCTAATCGAAAGTCGCTGACCAAATCTGCATACCAAGTTCTGAAAAAAGAAAATGAAAAGCAAAAGAATTTATTTGTCGGAGTGAAATTTGAGCAAATACCACGCATTTTTGATGTCCCCAAACTAATTTTGAACGCCCGAAATGCAGAATAAAAATAGCTACTTTTAGGAATAAAACAAGCAGCTTTTAGAATTTCGCTACTTGCCTGTCTGAAGCGATATAAAAAGACCCCCAATGAACTAAAAAAAGGCTTTACTGTCGTCAGTAAAATATAAAAACCCCTTGAAAAACTCGTATTTATTCTGTTTGTAAAAAGTACCAAATTGGGAGGACGTGTGAGTTTTTTAATTATCACATCCATCAACAACCGCATAGAACTTTCCATTTTGACTTACTTGAAAGCCTGGATTCAGAATAATGTTATTTTTTGCATTGTAAATAACATTTCCAGTATTAGTTATAGTATTTAATGCAGTTATTGTACTATTTGTCTTAAAAGTTTGTGAATTAGAAATTGTAGAAGTAATATATTCTGAATTTGAACAATATGAATTTGATAAGCGTAAAATCCAAGAGTCCCCCCATTCTTGATTTGGATTACTACCATGATATCCGCTTACATCTCCATCATTACTTTTTGTATAGCCTGCTACAATATAGTCTCCTCCGGGAGTAACATATACTCTTTGAAGCTCATCAACTGAACTACCTCCTAAACATATTTGCCAAACTAAATTACCATTCCTATCAACTTTTAGTAACCATCCATCATAATCTCCTCCATGATAACCAGAAATATTTCCATTAGTTGAGTTTGTCCTAGCTGAAACTACATAACCACCGTCAATATCTTTTGCAATACAAGTAGGTCTTTCTGAGCCAGTTCCTCCATAGTTTTTTTGCCATACAAGATTACCTAAATTATCGAGATGATAGATGCCAATGTCAGGAATTGCATCATAGGTACTTGGATAAAAAGTACCCGCTAAAACACACCCACCTGCTCCATCTGAAACAACTGAAAAGCACTCTTCCCAAACATTTGCTTTACCCAAACTTTTTTGCCAAATAATATTTCCAGTAGAATTAATTTTGACAACCCAAATATCGCCACTGTCCTCTCGAGCATTATTAATTCCAACATCTCCACTATTATTTGAAAAAGTCCACCCAACCATGATATAGCAATTATCTGTTGTTTTTGTAACTGAGTAAACATTTTCAGTACGATTTCCTCCATATTTATTATCATAGGAAGCCAATCCTGTTGTATCAATTTTGGCTAATGTGAAGTCAGAGCTGGATTGATGATTTATATTATAAGTATTTCTAATCCCTACAAATTTGTTAGGTTCAAAATCTTTAATAATTTGTTGACTGACCAATGGGATACCATATTTACTCCAAATTTTATTACCATTTTTATTTAGTTTAAACCCCCATGCGTCACTAGAATACACGTAAGCTGATATCAATATGTCCTCATTTTCAGTTTCGTTTCCTGCAAGAGCTACACCATAGTATCCTCTATTAAATAAAGTTTTAGACCAAATAATATCCCCTCGTTTATTAAATTTTAGGACCCAAGCGTCTGCATCAGTAATTATGCGTGGTCCAACGTCACCATCAAGAGAAGTAGTGCTACCCATTACAATATAATTACCATCCTTAGTTGGAATTAGGTCTCTTATATACTCATTTCCTGTCCCTCCATAGCATCTTTGCCACTCAATATGTGGAATTTGTGAGTACATTTTTTGAAAAATTAATATTTGAAATATAGATGTAAGTAGTGTAATATTTAGTTTCATTTATGTGATTGTAGATATTATATAATTTTGAAAATACTCGTCCACATTTCCAACGACCAGCATTATGATGGTTTTTGGAGTGATTTTAGAGTTAATTTATTAAATATCAGACCTTTACATAATGCTTTACGTTGGACTCGAATAACTTTGCGACCGCTCTGATATGCCGTCCAACGGACGGCAGGCACGCCAAGAACCCAAGCCAAGAAGTATGCTGCTGAAGGTAAATTTGCATGGAAAAATACAAAAAAGCAAATGAGTTGAATAAAACTTTGAGTTTCGGAAAAAAGTTGGCAAAAATACCCCTCAGAGAACTTGTCGCCAACCCACTTTGCAAGCAGAAAATCCTAAATTGAGTAGGAGAGAACTGTCCTGTCACACGAGAAATATGCGTTTGAAAAATCAAAAACCAGCGGATTCTGCGTGTCAACCAAGCCGATGAACTAAAAAAATCAAACTATTTTAGCAGAACACGAATATTTTTTATTCTATCCTAAAGTTTCAAAATAGGAACCTGCATTATTTTTTTTCTGCATTTCTTTTTCAATTTGTTCAATCTTTGTCTTTTGCTTTGTATTATCAAAATACCTATCATATAGTAATTTTCCAACAATTGAATTCCAAATAAAGCCAATAAAAAAACCAAAGTATTTTGTCATATTAGATTGTTTAATAATTGCCCATTTTGTATTTGAAATTATTAATTCATACTCATAGGAAAGGATTATTAAAGAAGTAGAAATTAGACTAATCACAAACAATGCTAGCGAAAATAACTTCCAATTTCTATATACTTTTAATAATTCTTTTCTCTCGTACTCCTCAAGTTTAAGTTCTGCTAAAGTTTGGTATGTTTTTTTACCTTCATTATTATCATCTTTAAAAATATTTTCATCCAATTCTTTTCGGTATCTTGAAATTTCATTTTTAAGGTCTTCATTTTTCTTAAACAATTTTAGTAAATCAATTACATTGATATTTTTTCGAAACTCGGGATGATAAAAATTATCAATGCCATCTATAAATGCATTTAGTAAGTATTGATAACTTATGAATTGATTTTTTTGTATATCAATGAATACTATTTTTTGAAATTTATTGGTTTCAAAAAAACTACTCATCATCGTAATTACTGTATCAAGTACTATCCAAAACTCTCTAATCTGTTCTCCTTTTATCCAAACATTTATCCTTTTAGAGTCTTCATCTCCGTAAACTAATGCTTGAGTATTACTTTCAGCATGTTTTACTAAAATGCCATTTTTCCAATAGTCTTCTTCATGAGCAAATGGTAATAATGAAGCAATAACCCTTAAAATAGTTGATGGAATCCAAGTTATATATTCAAAGGCATACAATACAGGTAGTTTGCCAGCTAACGGACGATTCCTAAAAATATCGAAAGAAATTTTTGCCTTAGGTGCAAAGCCTTTAGGAATTAACCACTCATTATTTTTTATTGGATTTTCCGTGCATAATTGAAATTCTTTCATCAAATTTAACAAATACTTATGATGATGATTATTATAGAAAAATTCCTTTTTATTTATACTATTTATCACAGGGTATTTAAAAATTTCATATAAGTCACTTTCAACAAGGCGTCCCTTTTTTGAGACACAGATGGGATGCAAAAATAAATGATAAATACCTACTGTAAGCCATTCAGGGTTAAGAATTTGAAAGTCTGGAACTTTAGGAAAATAACTAATTACTCCAATTTGATGCAATGTTTTCAACCAAAATTCTTTATTTTCGATTGTTTTGAATTTTTGTTTTTGAACTAACTCTTCATATTGAGAATATGAAATATAGTGTTCTGTAACATTTTCTAAAACTTCTTTTAAAATAAAAAATTCATCATGATAAGGCTCTTTTAAAAAATCAGCTTCAGCAATACACTTTGATAAATCACTA
This sequence comes from Emticicia aquatilis, assembly GCF_014644295.1. Lineage (GTDB taxonomy): Bacteria > Bacteroidota > Bacteroidia > Cytophagales > Spirosomataceae > Emticicia > Emticicia aquatilis. The sequence goes on along the minus strand of NZ_BMKK01000010.1, from coordinate 53,495 downwards.
ATAAACTTATTTAAATTTAATTTTGTCTCACAAGATAAGTAGTAAAAATCTTTTATATTGCGATACTTATCTCTAATCTCTTCGGTATCAATTTCTTCTAATTGAGACGGGTAATCAATTTTATTAAAAACAATAAAGACTGGGGAATGTCTCCCAAGACTATCAATTTGTTCCAACCAATAGGTAGGTTTCTCTTCTTTGCGACCATCCAAAACCAAAATATAAAATGTTTTTTGTGTAAAAAAGAATTGGTGTAATGCATGTTTTATGTGCTGGCCTCCAAAATCCCAAAAATTAACTTTTATTTCACCAAAGTTTTTGCTTAGTTTATTGATACTATGAGTTTCGGCTTCTCCTTTTTTATATGAACCATCGTATAGTCTTCTCATTAAACTTGTTTTACCGGCACTTCCAAGACCAACTATAATGACTTTACATTCATTTAATGGACTTGTATGTTGGTTATATTGGATACTCTTCAAAAACTCCAATAATCCCTCTCGACCTCCAATTTTTATTGAGTTTTTAATATTTTCGGAAAGTGGGTTATCAAATAGCATGACTTTGTTACTTAAAGAATAGTCATTTTCTAATAACCAATCAATTTTTATGTTCTTTACAATCCTAATTGGAATTTCGTGAATTTCGTTACTACTAAAATTTAAAGATTTTAAATTTATTAACTTTTCTATTGGATTTATTTTAATTATGTAATTTTTACTTAAATCTAATATTTCTATCTTATGTAAATTTGCAATTGGAGAAATATCATAAATTTTATTATTACTCAAATTTAAGTATTTAAGATTTGCCAAATTTGATATAAAGCCTAAAAAAGAAATCAAATTATTAGATAAGTCTACATATTCTAATCCCTCCAAATTTTGTAATGAATTGAGTCTTTCAACATTATTATTTGATAAAATAATCTTCCTTAATTTATTTAAATTTGAGAGGTATCCTATATCCCAAATATTACTATTTTCCAAAATTAAAATTTGAATATTTTCCAAATGGGATATAAATCTGCAATCATCAATTTTATTGTTACTCAAATCAAGATATTTCAAATTGCCTAATTTAGTTAAAAATAATATATCGTTAATTTCACAATTATTGCATGACAAAAATTCTAATTTTTTTAATGAATTTAATTGGCTTAATTCATTTCCATTAAATGAGTTTGGAAGGCCAGAATTTCTGGAATAAACCCATTGTGAGGTGTCTTCGTCAAAGTACTTATTTCCTAAATTTACTTTTTTTAACCAATGGCATTTTGAAAGAATTTCTGGCAAATAGCCATTTAATCCACAATTACCTAAATCTAAAACCCTATCTTTTGATAGTAAATTTTTTTCAATCAATTCAATAGCAATATCTGACATTGGTTAGATTAAATTAATTATTGAAACATATTTTAACTTCCAACCAAAAGCATTGTGATGATTTTGGTAAAGCATTGATTATAAGGATTTTAATTATGAACTTTTACATAATGCGTAAGTTGGACTTTTTGAACTTGGCGAACCTCGCTAATAAATTGTCCGCAGGACAATTTGAGTCACGAACCAAACCAACCCCACAAAATAGGATGCTGAAAACCAAACTTGCACACCAACCACAACCCGCTAATAAACTGTCCCGAGCCAAATCTGCATACCAAGTTCTGAAAAAAGAAATGGAAAAGCAAAAGAATTTATTTGTCGAAGTGAAATTTGAGCAAATACCACGCATTAAAAATGTCGACGATAACTATGCGTTTGATATTTTGCTGAGAATTAACGATTGAAAACTTCGTTAAGCTAACGTCACTAACTAGCTCAAAACGAAATTTGAGAAGTGATTTTTAATTATCATTTTGTGTTGAATTTATAAAATAGTGAACAATTTAATTTCGATTCTTTTACTGTCATTTCATTTGTAGTAAAAAAAGGTTTCTTAAATTTTAAATTATTAATACGATATTGATAATTGAAGTCAAGTCCTATCTTCGGAGAAAATGAAATCATTGTACCTATTGTTGGGGCGTAATTAACTGTATTGGCATTCCATATTTCTTTAATAGTAGGTGTGTTAGGAGAAAACCTATCTATATTAGTTTGAGTGATTTTGTAATTTCCAAGACCTGCTGAAAACTGTAAATAAGGCTTAACAAAAAAACTACTATTTAAAATACCTCTTACATTAGCATAAGTTACAAAATCATGGTATGTAGTTGTTCCTGCTACTAATTTGTAAATATAGTTGGTTGATAAACCAATACCAATGTTTTTATTTACCAAGTAAAGAGACTGTAATGGCTGAAATTCATAAGTTTTCCAAGGTAACTTTGAATATTTGAAGTTATTTATAGTTATGCCTGTTGAAATGAATAAATCATTCTTATTAAATTGAGAGTGTGCAGAAAATATGAAACAGTAAAAGAAAATAATGCAAAGTGTGTGCTTCATAATTGTTTGAAAATTTAGGAGAATATACTTCCAACGACCGCAAATGAGAAGATTGGAATTGATTTTAGAGTTAATTATTTGATTATCAAACTTTTACTTATTTGCTCGTGTTGGAGACAAACCAACTTTGAGTACCGTTCCGATTAGATGTCCACCAATAAAGCTGCGTGCTGAGATGGTAAAATCGTAGAAACTGCTCTAATCGAATGTCACTCACCAAATCTGCATACCAATTTCTGAAAAAAGAAATTGAAAAGCAAAAGAATTTATTTTTCGGAGTGAAAATTGAGAAAATACCACGCATTTTGAGTGTCGCAAATGACTATGCGTTTGATTTTTAGAAAACTTAGCGATGTTTGTGTGTCGCAAATTATAAAAATTGTCAAACTATTTCAGTCGCATACGATTCTAACTTATCCAATCCACAACTTGAAGCAGAATAAAATCATCAACAAAAAACCTTCTCCCCCCACCACCACAGAATCTTCCACAATGGTAACTATAAGTCTGTACCTTAATAGAGTTTAAAACTTTATGGTTTTCCTTATTAAGAATGATGCATTTTCCGCTTTGAATAATATCACTTAATCTATATTCAAGTCTATGAAGCAAATTGTTGTTTTTAGCAATACTCGGTGCATTAATTTCATTTTTGCTATTTGATTCTTCAATAATAAGTCTCAGTAAATTTAAATCTTCCTTTAAGTGAGGATATTTTGCTACCCAATTTTCAATATTTTCTTTAAAAGTATCTAATGAGGTTTTTATATTATATTTATCACTTTGAAATAAAATTACCGTTTTGCCGTATTTTTCTTTTTGCAATAATGAAACAATCGTATCCTTTTGTATTTCACCCTTCCTTTGAGTTGTTTGTCCAATAGCATTATTAAAGAAAAACATAATTGGAATAACAATAATGTTGATTTGCTTTAAAGTCATTGGTTTGAAGATTATTCCAACGACCAGCATTATGATGGTTTTTGGAGTGATTTTAGAGTTAATTTGTTTATTATCAAGCCTTTACATAATGCTTCGTGTTGGACGAAGCTAACTTTGCGACCGCTCTAATATTGCGTCACCAGACGCAAAAGCCAACCAGTCAATCCAGCCTAACAAATATAATTGCTGAAAACCAACTTTACAAATTTTAAAAAAGTGGGTGAGAGGTTTTTGCGAAAAAAAAGCCTTAGAACTTCGCTTTCATCGTGTCGCACGAGCCTCTAGGCGGGACAATTTGCGTAGAAGTTTTTGCGAAATTAGCCTTGTAAAACTTCGCTTTCATCGTGTCGCTGTAGCCTAAAAACTGGCACAATTTACTGAGTTTTTTTGCAAACTTGTATTTTGTTTTTTTGATATGTTGTCGGCAATAACTAAGAGCCGATACAAAACGACAAAGTATTTTTTTACTAAACTTCATATAAGACGAAAAACAAATTGTCATCTTCACCATACACCTTCCAACCATCTCTGGTGTGTGCAGTATATGCTCTTGGATTGTCTTTTGCAATCGTACCAAATAAAAAGTCATAACACCCTTTCATATTGCTAACTAATTCTTTCAACATTTGTTGTCTAATACCAGAACCCATATAGGAAGAATCTACCACTACTTGGCCACCAACACAAATGTTCTTTTTTTTGTCAATAATACCACTATTTTTCAATTCTTTGACTATTTCTTCATGCCTACCAATAACCCCATCTTTTGAAATATTGTTAAGTAGATAATAACCAATCACTTCATCGTTATATTCTGTAATTACAATTTGTTTCTTTTCAATTATGGCGTAAAATGTGTCTGTGGAAAATGCGGCACCGATGTATCCATCTTGCAGCTGGTCACCAAGTGCTGCTTTTTGCCACTTATGATTTAGTATTACAAGTTTTTGTACATTTATAAATTCAGCACTACAAATTTTTACATCAATTTTTGAATCATTTTTAAGAGTAATAGTAACCATTGTTGTATAAAGATTTATTGTAAAAATACTTTAAAAGTGAGTAAAACAACAAAGATAGTTGAAAAATTACTTTTTGTTGCATTATAACAAAGGTGTAAAAAGAATTGAAAGAAAGATTTGCGTGAACAAAATTCCAACGACCAGCATTGTGATGGACTTGGAGTGATTTCAGAGTTAATTAATAAAACATCAGGCCTTTACACAATGCTTTCGAGTTGGACTAAACTAACTTTGCGTCCGCTCTGATAAGACGTCCGAAGGACGGCTGACACGCCAACCAACCCAGTCCAGCAAAGCTGGATGCTGGAGGTAAAATTGCACGGAAAAATACAAAAAAGCAAATGTGTTGGATAAAACTTTGCGAGCCGAAGAAAAGTTAGCAAACATACCACTCAGAGAAATTGTCGCCAGCCAACTTTGCAAGCCGAAAATCTTACTTGGCGAACCAAAATGCTGCCTCGTCGCAAAAAATTAGGCGTTTGAAAAGTTGAAAACCCAGCGAATTTTGCGTGTCGACTGAGCCTTTGAGTTAAAAGCTGTTAAACTATTGTAGCAGCATACGGACTGTTACATACGATATTTAAATACATCACTCACTTCTGTTCCTATGTACATATCTTCACCTTTTTGTCTACTTGGATTAAAGTCAATAAAAAACTGTTGAATTTCCCAAGATATAGAAATTGAGTAGTCATAAATATCAAATAAAAATGGAATATCTATTTTCTCTTCAATTTCTACTAACCCCTTTTTAGACTTCGCACTTAATTTATGTCGAATTATATTGGAGTCAGTTTTGAAATTTTGTAAAAAACTTGAATGAATGACTTGGTTTCTATAGTCCTGACACCTTAGGATTGATTTAATTAATTCTTTAAAATACTCATCTTTTTCAAAATGACCATAATTAAATTGCCTATTCTCTTTGAGTAAATGAAAAAGAGAACTAAATATATTTACTTTATTTGTAAATGATAATTCAGCAACAATAATTTTCCCATTGCTACTTCAACACTTAACATTTCAATAATAAATGCAGATAAAGTATCTTCTAATTGTTGGAAACCCATAGAAACTAACCCAATAACCGAACTCAATTCATCGGGTTCTCCGACTCGTTCTGTATAGGGTACGTTACTTCGATTGAAATTGAAAACTATCTGTTTATATGAATCGAAGTCGTTTATATTATTAGCTATCTCCATTTAGTTGTTGTGAAATAAAATCATTAGGTGTAAATATTTTCCAACGACCGCAAATAAGAAGATGGGGATTGGATTTTGAGTTAATTAATTGATTATCAAACTTTTACTTATTTGCTCGTGTTGGAGACAAACCAACTTTGCGAACCGCTCCGATTTGATGTCCACCAACAAAGCTGCATGCTAAGATGGTAAAAATCATAGAATCTGCTCTAATCAAATGTCGGAGTGATATTTGAAGTGCTTTTGAACTAAAGAAAACACTCCAAATATCCTGTCCAAGTGATATACCTAACTCCACGGCCAAATTTTGTTAGAATATCCTGTCGCTCGTGAATATGAACACCCATAAACAACAATCTAAATTAATTAAAAACTTTTAAATTGTCAAGTTTATGATTTTACTTTTTTGGTTTCTTCTACTGTATATAATTACAAAAAAATCAAGATGATTCTCTTATAAATATTTCCGTTTTTTGTGGCTCAGGTGGCGGTACATTTCTTTTAGTACCACCTAAATTTGAATCATCCCACCAATCACCACCATCAGGAATTGGTGTTGGTTCTGGGTTTGGGGTTGAAGTACCTTCTTCGGCTGGGTCTGGAATAAGATTCATTTTTTTACAGTTATAATTAAGGTTAAAAAAACAACACTTAAAATAAAAGATAGTATAATAAAAAAATAAGAATAACTTAAAAACTTCGCTTTTGAATCATTTACTCTCTCATTACTTCTTGCAGCCTTTAAATAATTTTTAGACGTTTCTAAGTCAAATATTTTTTTGTCATATTCATTCTTTTCATAGAATTTTTTTAGAGTCTCAAATAAATAAGGATTTTTATATTCAAATAGCCTCATGGATAAAAATATCATTGATATGGCTATGGATGATGTAACTAATATTGATACCAAAACCCCAATAATTGTATTGTTTATATTGCTAAATTCAGGCATTTTTATTAAATCATATACATCTTTAATATTAAAAATTATTGATGATAAAATTATTGTCAAAAGAGATAAATAGATTTGAGATTTATTGTTTAATCCATTTTCTCTATCACATTCGTTTTTATAAACTTCTTTTGAAAAATCGTACCTTAAATCTTCCATATTATTTTTTGTGTTTTAAATTTAAAGATACTTTTTTGTTGAAAAATTTCCAACGACCAGTATTATGATGGTTTTTGGAGTAGTTTTAGAGTTAATTTGTTAATTATCAAGCCTTTACATAATACTTAGCGTTGGAGAAAATGGACTTAGCGACCGCTCTAATTTGCTGTCCAACGGACAGCAGCACGCCAACGAACCCAACCCAAAAACTTGATTGCTGAAAGTAAATTAGCACTTAAAAAACTAAAAAAGCAAACGAGTTTAGAAATATTTTGCGATTCGGAGCAAAAGTTGCGAAACTACCAAGCATTATAAATGTCGCAGACCAACTTTGCGAACAGAAAACCTAAATAAAATACCAAAAAGCTGTCCTGTCCACTGAGAACTATGCGTTTGAAAAATTGAAAAACCAGCGAATTTTGCGTGTCGAAAGTGCCTAAATGCTTGACAAAAATGGAGAAAAAGGCAAAAATAGAGCGAGAATTGAGAGAGAAATGCTGAAAATAACTGCTAAAAGTCTTAAAAGTATGAAATTTGATTGCGTAGAATTTGAAAAAAGTCTTTTAAGTTTTATGCTTAAAATTGGCGAGAAAAAGCGAGACATTTGCGAGAATTATGAGCGAAAAATGCGAGAAATTGACGAGAAAATTACCGAAAATAGGGGCGAAGTTTTCGAGAAAAAGGTTGAATTCTTTGATTTTGGCGTTGTCGAAAAAACTGAAAAGAAAGACTTGCGAGAGAAACCGCCAAAGACCAGCATTATGATGGTTTTTGGAGTGATTTTGGAGTTAATTTAATAAATAACAGACCTTTACATAATGCTTCGTGTTGGAACTGATAACCTTTGCGACCGCTCTGATAAGACGTCCGAAGAACGTCTTGCACGCCAACCAACCCAAGCCAGCCAAGTCGATTGCTGAAAGTAAAATTGCACGGAAAAATACAAAAAAGCAAATGAGTTGGGTGAAACTTTGCAAATCGAAAAAAAGTTGGCAAACATACCACGCAGAGAAATCGTCGCCAGCCCACTTTGCAAGCAGGAAAATTTACATGGCGAATCCAAATGCTGCCTCGTCGCAAAAAATTAGGCGTTTGAAATTCTTGAAAAGCAGCGGTTTCGGCACGTCTGAGGTTGGCTAAAACTGTCAAACTATTTTAGCAGCATACGCCTAAAAGTGTCAAGACATTTCATTATCATACGGGTTAAGAAAATAAATTTGGACTTAGTTTTGCAAACCGTTGTTGGGTCAAATTTAAGGCTTTTAGTGCATTAACTTTGCCGATACCTAACGTTGAACTCATTCCCAGAACCATTTCTCGAGAATCAATAATAATGTCTCTCACTTGTTTTGGTGAAATTGTTGGATTATAACTTAGAATTAGAGCACAAATACCTGACACATGGGGAGCCGCAAATGAAGTCCCTGAATCTAAAACGTTGTAGGAATCATTATTTTCATTTGTTAAACCGAACACCCCTGAACCGTAGCTATATATTATATTCTGACCAAAGTTTGAGCCTTTCTTATCGTTTTCAGTCCAGATATTATCATTAATATTCATGGCACCGACAATCAAACAATTTTCTAATTTGCTCCATGCCGTTTCAGCTATATTTTTGTTTTTATTGCCTGAAGAAAACACAAAAACTGATTTGGTTGCTTCTTTATTGATAAAATCAATGAAATCAGTTACAATCTTATCATCTTTATCCAAATTAATCTCCCAACTGCAATTAAGAATTTTTGCACCATTTCTAATTGAAGTATTAATTGCTTCTTGGCAGTCTGAAAAAAAAGCTGTTATATCATTCGTAGGAAAAACCTTGCAATTAATTACTCTACAATTAGGTGCAACTCCAGCTATCCCTCGACTATTATTCCAACTTGCTGCAATTAATCCTGCAACACAGGTACCGTGCCCTTTATCAGGCCTGCTATCATTGAAATCAGCATCATCTGTAAAATTAAAGCCTCGTTTTCCTGTATTATCAACAAAGATATTCCCTCTTAAATCTTCATGATTATCATTGATTCCTGTATCGATTACTGAAACGATAATATTTGGATTTCCACTCGAAATATCCCATGCTTGTTCACATTGAATATTTATAAGTGCTATCTGTTTACTAAGTAAACTATCATTGGGATTTGTTGCTAAGTGAACATAACCATCTAAATAGGCATCATCAATATTCTCGTTTTTTTGCAATGCTAAACAATATTCTTTTGCAGATTCATCATCTGTAAAATCTATTTTATAGGTTCGATAGTAGTCTTTTTGACGTTTACCAAGTTTACGATAATATTCATTATCGTATAAATAACCACTTGAATCAAGATTCTCTATTGGAAAATTACGCTCTATTTCAAAAGGGTCATTTTGAAATGAAAAAACTTTTGAAGGATTTAAGTTCCTGCTTTTCAATATTTCAAAAGAATTATTGAAATCACTATTTTCCTTTACACGTATTATCACCCTGCTCCTTGTCTTCATAATTATCTTAAATTATTGTTGAAGCTCTTCTCTCCATACTTATTAAATGCGTCAGAGTCCAGAATTTTGCCACTTTTTTCAAAAAGCAAGTATTCAATTTGGAGAGCCCCAGTAGATGATAACTTGGTTTTCCATTGACTCTTTTTCACAATAGTTGTTCCAATACCATTGGCGGAAATTCTTAGTGTTAAGGCACTATCTGTTTTTAACTTTTTATAAATTTGTTCAACACTTAATAATATACCCATTGCAGTTACATTGGTTTCTTTATTTATAGCCTGTTTTAAACTTTCTGTTATTAAGTCATATTCTGTATTTATTTTTTTTAATTCCTCTTCGAATCCGCTAAGAGTTTTAGATACTGCTTCGATACTTTGTTTCAATACAGCTATTTCGCCGTTAATAATATTAATTTCTTTTTTTATGTTTATTGTATCTTTGGGACTATCTTTTTTTGCTTTTAGTAATTCTACATTTTTTTTAGCCAATTCAGTGTTTTTCTTATCAATGTTTTCGTTTGTTTCATTAATTTTTTTGTCTTTTTTAAACTTTTTTATCCCAGCTAAAATTTTATCTTTGGAAGCCTCAATTTCGCTAAGCTTCTTCAATAACTCTGAATCATCGGTAGGATTTATAGGGAAAAGAGAAGGGTAATAAAATTTTTTGTTATTTAATTCTTTGACAATTTTTGATATAATATAGCTTTCTGCAACTGTCTCATTATTTACAGTTATCTGGGTTTCTGTCTTAAAAATTGTAGCTAAATCGGCTACTGCTCGAGCTACACTTACACCCAAAGCAATGCCTGCAGCAACTGAAGATGGCTCGACTACAGGTGGAGTAATTTCATTTTTTAAATCCTCATAGTTAGAACTAATCTTTTTTAGTTCAGATTCTATTATTCTATATTGATAAATACCTTTAAAATGTGAAGCATCGTAAACTAATACTTCTTTATCACCTATTGAAGCTGTTAAACTATTTTTAAATTGTTGAATTGCTCCATTGAGTGCATCGTCAACAAGAGCCTTTGTTTCAGCAGTTGAAAATTTCCCTTCTGAAATGGTAATATCTCCACTTAATGGAGTTAGTTTATTCTCTCCAAATGCTTTTAAATTATTAGATATTTCATCTAACTTTGCTTTTGATATAGCAGCATCATCTGTTCTTTCAAGGCCATTAATATCATTTGCCAATCCCGTTAATGTCTTCTTTCTGGCTAATTCAGTACTATCTTTTTTGAATTGTTTGGTAGCTGCTGCTTTCGTATCTTTTTCTTCTTGTGTTTCTACTGTTTGAGCTGAAACTATAAATGGAAAAAATAACAAGAAAATTATGATTTTGTTTTTCATGATATTATTAAGTTTTTTTTGTAAATTTTGCAGATGTTTTTCTATAATTCAAGAATAGGTGTAGCATTTTTATTATTCGGTACTTTCATTATTAATTTATACTATCTGAAGAATTGAGATGTGTAGCTAATTGGGGGGAATTTATTTTTTTATTTTTTATTTTTCGTTCCAACGACCAGCATTGTGATGGTTTTGGAGTGATTTTAGAGTTAATTTATTAAATATCAAGCCTTTACACAATGCTTTCGAGTTGGAGTCGATGAACTTTGCGTCTGCTCTGATAAGACGTCCGAAGGACGGCTGACACGCCAACCAAACCAACTCAGCAAGGCTGAATGGTGGAAGTAAAATTGCACGGAAAAATACAAAAAAGCAAATGAGTTGGATAAAACTTTCAGAATCGAAGAAAAGTTGGCAAACATACCACTCAGAGGATTTGTCGGACGCCAACTTTGCAAGCAGAAAACCCTAAATGGAGTAGGAGAGAACTGTCCTGTCACCCGAGAAATATGCGTTTAAATTTTTGAAAATTTAGCGATGCTTGCTTTTCATTAGAAGAAATTATCTAAGTTACAAAAGATGGTATTAATCCATATCCAAATTATTCTATTTCAAGGCGAAATGTTTGCTTTCCAATTGGTGTATTTTTAATTGTATAAAAAGTACCAGAAGGATTATTGTTTACAGCATTAAATCCATCTCGATATTCTGACAATTTTCTATTCAAACCCAAATCCACAGAGAAATTTTTAGTCTTTATCCTTAAGCTTTGATAAAGTTGACCTCCAATATTCATAGGTTCTGGATTACCAGTCTTAGAATTGATTTTTGAATTTGTCAGTAATAGTTCTAAAGTATCCCCAACAGATGTTCTATAAGAATCTTCATCCATTTTTTCAGCCTTATCAAAGTTAATCAGTTGGATATTAACTTCATCTTCAGGATACCTAACAATTTTGAACAATTGATTAGTTTGGCTATTTTTTCCACTAAAGTTCAAAAAAGCTACAAAATCTATTTTCCCTGTTTGAGGATTTACCAAATCATAGGTTTGAGAAAAAATTTCAGACACAAACCACTTGGCAGTTGGAAGAATAGTTGTGTTATTCATATTATTGTTTACTCCCGTTGGGTTATTAGGTGTTATAGGTGTGGATACACCTTTATCACCACAGCTAAATATGATTGTAGCAACTGCAAACAAGCTTAATATTAAACTATTTGAATTTAAACTAAAGATTTTCATCTGCTTTAAAATTCCAACGACCAGCATTATGATGGTTTTGGAGTAAATTTAGAGTTAATTAATTAAATATCAAGCCTTTACATAATGCTTCGTGTTGGGACTGATGAACTATGCGACCACTCTAATCTGGCGTCGAACGACGCCTAAGCCAGCCAGTCAACCCAACCCAGCAACTATGCTGCTGAAAGTAAATTTGCACTGAAAAATCTAAAAAAGCAAACGAGTGCAGAAATAATTTGATAGTCGGAGAAAAATTGGAGAGACTACCAAGCAGAGAATTTGTCGCAAACCCACCGTGAGAGCAGAAAACCCCAAAATAGAGTAAGAGAGAACTGTCCTGTTCGCCAAAAATTATGCGTTTGAAAAACTAAAAAACCAGCGGATTCGGCTCGTCGAACGAGAATTTGAGCCTAAAACTGTCAAACTATTTTAGCTGCTTATGGTTTAGAGAAGCAAGAAATTGCTAATGGAATACCTGCTTGTCCTAATCGAATCATTTCTTCTGGGTGAAACTCCATATTGCACTGGTGTTCATATTCATAAATATACCAAAACACAATATCCTTATTCTTACGATTAATGCCCAAAGATTCTAATGCTTGAAATTTAGGTTCTAAGATGTTGAGAAAATGATTAATAAAATCAAAATATTCATCTTTTTCAATTTGAAAAATCCAAGTACTCGGAACTTTTTCGCTAAACCTACCTTTTTGAAATGATGGTAATGGGTCTAAACAAAAAAGCTTAGTCAGTTTATCATAAGTTTGATGAGATTTTCTAAAACTAATATTGATACTAAAAATATTCATTTGAAAAATTTCCAACGACCAGCATTGTGATGGACTTGGAGTAAATTTAGAGTTAATTAATAAAGCATCAGACCTTTACACAATGCTTTCGAGTTGGACAAAACTGACTTTGAGTCCGCTCTGATAAGACGTCCGAAGGACGGCTTGCACACCAACTAACCCAATCCAGCAAGGATGAATGCAGGAAGTAAAATTGCACGGAAAAATACAAAAAAGCAAATGAGTTGGATAAAACTTTGAGAATCGAAGAAAAGTTGACAAACATACCACTCAGAGAACTTGTCGCCAACCCACTTTGAGAGCAGAAAATCTCAAAAAAGTGCCAAAATACTGTCCAGTCGCTCGAAAATTATGCGTTTGAACAACTGAAAAGCCAGCGAATTTTGCTTGTCGAAAATGCCTATGCGATTTAGGTAATTGATAAGAAATTTAGCTTTGATTTTGTTAGAATAGCAGCTTTTCCTTCATGATGAATAAATAGTATTTCTGAATTGTTTAAGCTGTAAAATATATAGTCATGTGGCTGATAAAAGTTAACATTTCTGTAATTTTCATACCATTCTATGAACTCAAATAGATTAATACCAGTCTTGAAAGCTTCCTTTTTATCTTTCCATTCTTCATTAGTTATGATAATTAAATTCGAATTTTCATATGAGAAATTTAAACTTTGAAAAAGATTTTCTAAGTCTTTATTTTCAAAATCAAAATCGCTATTGAAATTAAAAGCTTCCCAATTTACTATATCAATCCATTTACAGTTAAGATTATAATAATAACATATGGAATCGGGTGTTAGGATGAATTTTGGATTTTCGTCATTAAAAAACTCCTCACCAATTTGTTTGATTACTTGTTGAAAAGGAATTTTTGAGTACATATTTATTTAGAAAGTGAAATTTTTCCAACGACCATTATGGCGATGCTGGGGTTTGATTTTGTATTAATTAATTGAATATCAAGCGTTTACGCCATAATTAGCGTTGGAATTTCGGATTGTTGAGTACTACGCTTTCAGAGTGTCCCCAAGATAGAAAAGGGCTAAGGACTAAAAAGATGCGTAGAATTTGCTCATTCATCCTGTCGCTGGCCAAATCTGCAAACTAAGGTCTGAAAAAAGAAATAAAAATGCAAGAAATTTTATTTGTCGGAACGAAGTCGAGTTACTGCCACACATTGGAAATGTCGGCAGTAACTTGAAACTGAAATATTTTACTGAGAATTCATGTTTGAAAACTTCGCTTTTGTCCAGTCGACCAAATCTTTGAGTTAAAGCTGTCAACCTATTTAATAGTATACAGAAAAGGTAATTTAACTATTGGTATGGGATTTCCATAAATCAAAAGTATGACGTTGATTAGGGTACAGAATTTCTTTAAATACTGTGCTATCTGAATTATAAATAATATGTCTTAAAGTGGTATATGGATTCAAGTACTTATGTTCCGTCGAACTATATTCATTTACTATTTCAATATTTTTAGCGATGGCAATATACAAGTCAAAAGGTCGATAATCAGGATTTATTTTTAATATTTCTTCAACAAAGTTATCTGCTCTACTTTCTTCAAACAAATAATCTTTAAAATAACCGTTAGCTATTTTTAAGAAGGAAAAAACACTTATTTTTTCTGAAAATATATCCTTAGATTGTTCTATCTCTGATTTACTATTAGTGCTTTCTTCAATTGTTTCGTCTTTAATTCTTAAGAACTCCTCGCCAGCTTTATCTGATTCTTCAATTGTTTCATTTTTAATTCTTAAAAATTCCTCATCTGCAACTTCAAATAAAGCAGAAAGTCTATTAATCCTTCTTTTTAAGCTATTGGGAATTGATTTTTTATACTTTATTTTATGATCTAAAACGCTCCAAGCGTCTTGAATTATCGTCCTAATTTGTAATTCAAATCTTAAATCTTTAAACTTTCTATATTCATGTAATTGCTCTCTACTTTCATTTAGTTTTAGGTCTAAATGAAGCCCTTTATACCCAAATTGGTTTTCTGTACTTTCGATTAGAGCTGTTTTATCAGTAATCCCAATCTCTTTAAAGTTTTCTTCTAATAACTCTTTTATTTTATCAAAATCTGAAACATACAAACATACTATTCTCACGCCAAGTAAGTCAGTAATTGAGTCATAAACTTCATAGTCTGTATCTGATTCTTCAAACTTTGATAGATATTTCCGCTTAAATTTATGAATACACTCATCAAGGTTTTTTACACGAGAACTCACAGAGTCTATTTCGATTTCATCTACAACTAATGAATGTACCAAGGTTTCAAAAGTGCGAACTGCTGAATTAAAAACTTCCAAATTCTGTTGGTAAAATGATCTGAATTTACTTTCTTTTTCGTTGAAATTTATATTTATTTCATTCATCGTATATTTGCTTTTAATAAAAAACCCCTGAATAGACAGGGGTTATAATTTACCGGTAATTTCTAAATTATGAGCTTGATAATTGATCAGAAAATCTCCCCCACTAAAATTTCTTTGATGCTAAGCACTCTAACAATAAAACCTGAATCGGACTTCAATGAAGATTTCTATATATTATAACCGAATAAAGAGTTTTAAAGCATAAGGCTTTTACATTGTCTACGTTGTTTTTTAGACTCTCGGCGAATAACTTTAGATTTCATTTAATCATAAGCATATTTATCTTTGTTAATTAACCAAATAAAATCGTTGACAAGCTTTAGAAAACGATTTAGAAAATATTTTCGCTACAAATATGAAAATTAAATTTAATATTTGCAAATAATTCGCTTTTTTTTTCATTCCAACGACCGCAAATGAGAAGATTTGGGATTGGATTTTGAGTTAATTGGTTGAATATCAAACTTTTACTTATTTGCTCGTGTTGGAGACACACCAACTTTGCCAACCGTTCCGATTTGAAGTCCACCAACAAAGCTGCGTGCTAAGATGAAAAAAATCGTAGAAACTGCTCAAATCGAAAGTCGCTGACCAAATCTGCATACCAAGTTCTGAAAAAAGAAAATTAAAAGCAAAATAATTTATTAATCGGAGTAAAATTTGAGAAAATACCACGCATTAAAAATGTCGGCGATGACTATGCGTTTGAAATATTGCTGAGAATTTACGTTTGAAAGCTTCGCTACTATCTTGTTGCTCGAAACTAAAATTATCAAACTATTTTAGAAGTACATTATTTATCAAAGTGGCTTTGCCTTTTGATAATCGGATTCATCATAAATCAAACTTTTATAAGTAACGGGTTTAAATTTATTGGTTTTATCAAAACGGAAATCCATCGGTGACTTATCCCATTTGCAATTTAAACCATTAATTGTTCCCGACAAGAGTATTTTTCCATCGCAATAGTATCTGATGATTCGTTTATCACTAAACAAAACTATAATAGAATCTACTTTTTCGGAATTAAATGGTGAATTCTGACCATTGCTACCAGGGGAACCAAATGTTAGAGTAGTATCAAATTTGCTCTGGTTTCTAATTGATATACTATTTAAAAGAATTGATTTGCTATAAACAAGCATTTTAAAATCTTTTGAAGTTTGATTTTCTATTACAAATTGAACTTTTGGTCTAATAAAAAAAGCACATGATAGACAAATCGTTGATACAAAAAAAAGCATGAGCTTATTCATTTGTTATATGGATTTTTGTCATTCCAACCAAAAGCATTGAGATGGTTGGGTATTAAAGTTAAATTATTGATTATAAGTATCTTACCTTTTCTTAATGCGGAAGTTGGAATCCAAGTAAGTTGAAACACCAACGCCTTAACTTGGTCGCCCGAAAAAGTAAAGTGCTAACCAAGCCAGTACAAAAATAGTAATGATTTGGAGAAAAGCAAGCAAGCTAACAAAAAGGCGGTGCTTGTCGCCCGAAAAGTTGAAGAACCCTTGAATCGCTCTGAGTGGCTGTCTAAAGTAAAATTAGAAGCTCCACTTGAATAAAAGCCCTAATTTCACGTCGGTAAAATTATAACTCTCTATAAATTGCAATGGGTCAATTATATACTCATATTCAAGCTTTTTATTAAATGTGTTTTCCATCACACTTAATGCTTTTCTGACTTTATTCATTTGTAATTTCATTGCATCTTCATCTCTATGAACATGGTTTAAATCTTCGGTTTCTAATTCTTCAGAGTATCGTTTTGACTGTGTTAGTATTCCAAATATTGTAAATTCTTGTTCAGTTTCTCTTGAATATTTTTTTACAATATAATCAACTTTTTCTTTAAGCATTTGTCTGTCGAGATTGCAGCTAAACAAATAGAAGTTACCTTGTTTTTCTATTGGCAGCAATACCTCAAGCATATCATTATAACCATAGCTAAATAGAAGCGATAGATGTTCAACAAACTTTTTATCAAGTAGTTCATCTTTAATTATTTTTTCAAATGAAAATTTGTTTTCAAAAATACTTTTAACCTTTTGCTTCTGATTTCTGTCTGAAATCGTGTTGATTTGCTCATTAAACTTTTCAATTTCTTGTTTATATGTATTTTGATATTGCAAATACTTTGTTGCAGTTAATAGGTCATTCATTTTTAATAATGTTTCATGAATGTTTTTAACATCCTTAACTGCAATTCTACCAGTAACTTTAATAAAATTTTTACTTTGTATTTCTAAAATTTTAGTTTCTACGTTAGAATCATTTAGTTCAATTACTTTATCTTCCTGAAATAGTGCATTCTCAAATAGTGTATATGAATAGTCATGCAAAAATTTTTTTTCAGTTTGTGCTGAAGATTCTGTAATTATATCAGCCATTATTAATCCACTTGCTTTGCTGCCTTCTTGTTTATTGGATTCTTCAGTATGATTAGACTTTGAGGAGATAATATATTCTGTTAAGCCCTCAAAGATTTGAGAAGCTATAGAATACATTTTATAATTGTCAAGATAGATAAATGATTTGATTTTTTTCATAGGGACTTACGTTTTCGTGCTTCCCTTTTGCGTAAAAAGTCATCAATATGTTTTTGTCTTGTTCTGCTATCAAGGATATTTTTTATTGATAAGACAATAGCTCCTGCCGAAGCAAAAAAAGTTGCAGATTTGACTATTAAATCAATATTTTGAAAAAAAATATCCATTTGATGTATTTACAGGAGGAACCACATTTGATGTATCATTTGAGATAACCCCACCAAGCCAGTAGCTGTAACCCAAAGATACTAAACTAAGCACAAAAGAGCAAATTTTTATACTATTTCTGTCAGCATACTTACCATCGGTATCAATTTCTGCAAAATAGGTTATAGATAGAAAGAAGGCATAAACGATTACAAATAATATACACAAGCCAATATTACTATATTTCCATTTTTCTTCACCTATATAATTTTCAGTTAAATCATTAAGGTTAGTTACATGCAAAACAAGTCCAAAAGCTGTTAAATCTATTTCATTCAAAAGGTAAATTGGTTGTACGTTTTTAATTGTTAAATAAATAATTAGTCGAGCAAAAAAAGGCAATAGTCCAATTAAGACAGTAAATATTCCCCATTTTATTCGTCTCATATTTTTAAATTTCGGTTTTTATTTTTCCAACGGCTCGCAAGCAAGATGATTTTGGAGCGAATGTTGAGTTAATTAATTGATTATCAAACTTTTACTTGCTTGCCCGAGTTGGACTAAACTGACTTTGCGTCCGCTCTGATAAGACGTCCGAAGGACGGCTTGCACGCCAAGAACCCAAGCCAAGAACTATGCTGCTGAAAGTAAATTTGCATGGAAAAATACAAAAAAGCAAACGAGTTCAGAAATAATTTGAGTTTTGGAATAAAAGTGGCAAGACTACCAAACAGAGTTCTTGTCGCCAGCCCACCTTGAGAGCAAAAAAAACAAAAAAGAGTAGGAGAGAACTGTCCTGTCCGCCAAGAAATATGCGTTTGATAATTTGAAAAACCAGCGGTTTCGGCTTGTCGACGAAGCCTTTGAGTTAAAAAATGTCAAATTATTTCAATCGCATACTTGTCGCATGAGCCTAAATAACTGTTAAGTGGAAAAGTCTTTAAATATTAGCCATTATTCTTTGTAAGAATGCACCATAATTTCTTAAAATTGAATCGAACGAAGTATTAATATCTATAATTTCTGCCCAATTCAAGTCTATAATAGCTTTTATTTGAATTTCAGAATTATGTTCTCTATGTCCAAAAGTATTATTTCGTATATTTTTCAAAAAAACACGGTGTTTTGCCTTAAATTGATGCAGAGAAGCGGATAATGTTTTTAGTTCGTTCAAATAGTGATTGCCATTATTTAGTTCGGATAAGGTTTTCTTAAATAGACTTCCAGTTAATTCGGGAATATCTTCTGTTGCTTCATACGTCAATATACACAAAGTTCTTGCAAAGTATCTTTTTTCCCATTCAGTTTTTGAGTTGACTAAATATTTTGATGTTAGTTTATTATCAAGAAGTAATATATTTAGATTAATCGTGAAATTAAGCAAGACAATGTAAGGATGTAGTTTTTGACTTTTGGCATACTCTAATTGACCTAAATAAAGTGATAATACTTGTTCGAGTTCATTTATTGTTTTATCAAAATCTCTATTAATTTCATTCAAATCTTGGTTAAGGCCAGCTTGTAATAATTCGTCATGTAGATTGATATTATACATATTTTTGTTCTCGTTCCAACGACCAGCATTGTGATGGTTTTGGAGTGATTTTAGAGTTAATTTGTTAATCATCAGGCCTTTACATAATGCTTCGTGTTGGAGCTTATGAACTTTGCGACCGCTCTGATTTGGTGTCGCAAGACACCAAGCACGCCAACCAACCCAAGCCAGCTAAGTCGATTGCTGAAAGTAAATTTGCACTTAAAAATACAAAAAAGCAAATGAGTTGGATAAAACTTTGCGAGTCGATGAAAAGTTGGCAAAAATACCACTCAGAGAACTTGTCGCCAGCCAACTTTGCAAGCAGAAAAACCTAAATGGAGTAGTAGAGAACTGTCCTGTCCGTCAAAAATTATGCGTTAGAAAAACTGAAAAACCAGCGAATTTTGCGTGTCGGATGTGCCTTTGAGCTAAAGGCGGTCAAACTATTTTAGCAGCACAGCATACAACTAATTAATCACTAAATAAACAACCATTAATCCCAATACCCCAATAAAAAAGCCTAAGATTCCAATAAATAACATCCATTCTGCTATTTCTTTATTTCGACTATTAAGTTCAATTTTTGCCTTTTTTGGACTGATAATATTGAAAATTATTCCAATTATTGAAAATGGAGCAAGAAATACAAGTAATATTGATAAAGGGAAAATATTTATAAAATGAAAAGTTAGTTCGTCAAAAGTAAGCAGGAAAAATAAAAATAATGGGATTGAATAAATGATAATTGACAAATACAGTACCTTGTAGATTTTAAACTTGTAAGTGGGATAAAAAAATTTGGATATCATTGAACTCACTGTATTATTTTAAAAAAAATTCCAACCCAAAGTATTATGATGATTGGGATTATTGATTGATTTTAAGCAAAAATGCAAAAACTTTTTCATAATACGTCTGTTGGACAAGGGAAATTTTTTCAAACCCGCTGGAACCCCGTCCGAGAAGTCGGACGCATTCCAAGCGAAAAGACCCCAAAAAGTTGATTGGCGAAAAAGTGCTTACAAAGAAACCGCTCTGAGTGATTGTCGGATGGATGTAAGAATTTTGGAGTAAAACCGTTGGTTTATCTTGTCGACCGAGAGCTTGAAATCTTATGAGCTTGCGACAAATTTTATCGTTTTTGAGTTGAAAAGGAGATAATTTGCTTGAAAATCTGACATAAAACCATGCAAACTAACCGATTTTTAGCGACGAATTTTATCGTTTTCACGGCTAAAAAAAATGAAGTTTTGTTTGAAAATCTGACATAAAAATCATGCAAACTGACCGATTTTTAACGACAAATTTCTACGAAAAACAGCGACGAATTTTATCGTTTTCACGGCTGAAATGTCGAAGGAGAATTTCAAAAACTGACTTTTTAGCGATAATTTCAGACGAATTTGCTCGAAGAAAACCGTTCCAACGACCGCAAATGAGAAGATTGGAATTGATTTTAGATTTAATTAGTTGATTATCAAACTTTTACTTATTTGCTCGTGTTGGAGACAAACCAACTTTGCGACCGCTCCAATTTGATGTCGCCCAGCCAAATTTGAGAGCCAAGATAGAAAAAAGCGTAGAAACTGCTCTAATCGAAAGTCGCTGACCAAATCTGCATACCAAGTTCTGAAAAAAGAATTTGAAAAGCAAAAGAATTTTTTTTCGGAGTAAAATTTGAGTAAATACCACGCATTAGAAATGTCGAAGTTAACTTTGCGTTTGAAATTTTACTGAGAATTAACAATTAAAAACTTCGCATTTGTCCAGTCGAACGAGCCTTTGAGCTAAAAATTGTGAAACTATTTTATAAGCATGTGTTTTACCAGATTTCAACTTTTATAGAGTCCTTTTTTATAATTTCAATGCTTAAACTGTCTGAAATAACCCGCCAATTGCTTAATATTTCTTTTTGAGTAAAGAATTTTGCACTTGTGAAGCTAATTTCTACCGAATTTTCATTTGGATTTTGAGTATCGTAGTCGATACTTTTACCATAAAATAGTACAAGTGTGTCTTTCTTGGGCAAAATTTGTGCTACTTCCATTTTGTTATGTCTGCCATAAATAACAAAATCTTCGATTATTTCATTTGTTGAATTTCTGATATATGTTTTTACTTCACTGCCAATATGAAACCACTTGTTAAGATTTAGAGAAAATTTAAAAAATAAAATAAAAGATACGGTATAGAAAAATATCCATTTAAGTTCTATCACTGCCGAAATACTATTTTTTCTTAGAACAGCCGAAATGAGTAAAAGGCAAAATAAAAAAGCTAATAATATGAGTAAGTAGAAGAAGAAATAACCAAAAAAGAGTTGAGGTTTATATTTATTCCAAAATTCGGCTTTAAATATTAGTGTAATTTCTATACACAAGAAAAGCAAAAGAGTTGAGAGTAAAATTATGGTATATGTTCGCTTTAATATGTTCAAATCGAATATGTTTTTTTTTATTCTCATTCCAACGACCAGCATTGTGATGGTTTTGGAGTGATTTTAGAGTTAATTTGTTAAATATCAGACCTTTACATAATGCTTCGTGTTGGGACTGATGAACTTTGAGTCTGCTCTGATAAGACGTCCGAAGGACGGCTTGCACGCCAAGAACCCAAGCCAAGAACTATACTGCTGAAGGTAAATTTGCATGGAAAAATACAAAAAAGCAAATGAGTTGGATAAAACTTTGCGAACTGAAGAAAAGTTGGCAAAAATACCACTCAGAGGATTTGTCGCCAGCTCACTTTGCAAGCAGAAACCCCCCAATAGAGTAGGAAAGGACTGTCCTGTCCGTCATGAAATATGCGTTTGAAATTTTGAAAAACCAGCGAATTTTGCCTGTCGGATAAGTTTTAGAACTGAAATCAAATTGTCAAACTATTTATTCTGTTTAAGACTATTAATATATGATGTCGAATTACCGTTCCAATAGCATTTAATACATCTTTTATTCAAAAACTCATGCTCACAGTTTGCATAACCGTACAAGAAATGTGAACATTCAGGACAAAGTTTGGGCATTTGTGAGGAATCACTAAAATAGGCACTTTTACATTCATCACATTCTCTGATTAGTTTCTCCATTTACCTCTATTCGAATTGTTTTAGAAACGTTCCAACGACCAGCATTATGATGGTTTTTGGAATGGTTTTTGAGTTAATTTGTTAATTATCAAGCCTTTACATAATGCTTCGTGTTGGAATTTCGGAACATTGAGACCGCTCTAATTTGGCGTCGCACGACGCCCAGCCAGCCAGTCAACCCATCCTACCAACTAAATTGCTGAAAGTAAATTTGCACGGAAAAATCTAAAAAAGCAACTGCATACCAAAATATTTTGAATCTATGAGAAAGAGTTGCGAAACTACCACGCAGAGAAATTGTCGCCAACCAGCTTTGAGAGCAGAAAACCCCAAAAAAGAATTACCAAATTGTTGTCTTGTCAGCCGAAAACTATGCGTTTGAAAAACTGAAAAACCAGCGAATTTTGCTTGTCGAATGTGCCTATGAGCTAAAATTGTCAAACTATTTATTATATACGAGTTCTAATTTTCAAAGTTACTTTGCCAATTCAGCCTTTTGTCTGCACCAATTATAATTTTAGATATTATACTATCCAATTTTAAATAAGTAGCCCAGTAATCTAAATTTATCAATGTTGAAATTTCTTTGATTAATTTCTCTTCAAGTTTGTCAATTCTTTGCCCTTTCCATATTTTGTCTGCTAATGATACAATTAAGTCTTCTATTCTTAAATTTTCATTTTCCCAACTTCCATGTGTTATTGTAAAACGGGCAAGATTTTCATTTATGCCATAGTCAATTAATATTTTATAGCCAGTTTCTTCATGAATATTCCCTTTTTCTCTTAATTCTTTTTTTTCAATAATTTTTCCAATATCGTGTGTAGCAGCCCCAAATAATATTTCATCTTCATTAAGCCCTAAATTGGGAAATTCATATAAGATTTTTTTAGTTAAGACTTTACTGACATTGTAAACTAAAATTAAGTGTCTGTTAAGCAAAATGGGGCAGTGTAAATTATCTAAAATTATTTGAATATTGGGTGGTAATTTTTCAAATGAAAGTTCAGGCATAACTTTATTTTTAATGACGAAAAGAATTTTTCCAACGACCAGCATTATGATGGTTTTGGGGTGATTTTAGAGTTAATTTATTAATTATCAAGCCTTTACATAATGCTTTCGAGTTGGGATTTATGAACTTTGTGACCGCTCCAATCTGGCGTCGAACGACGCCTAAGCCAGCCAGTCAACCCATCCCACAAACTTGATTGCTGAAAGTAAATTTGCACTGAAAAATCTAAAAAAGCAATTGTGAACCAAAATATTTTGGATGTCGGAGAAAAAGTTGCGGAACTACCACGCAGAGATTTTGTCGCAAACCCACTGTGAGAGCAGAAAACCCCAAAATAGAGTAGGAGAGAACTGTCCTATCCGCCAAAAATTATGCGTTTGAAAAACTGAAAAACCAGCGGATTCGGCTTGTCGAAAGAGATTTTGAGCCAAAAACTGTCAAACTATTTTAGAAGCATACGCAAGTCTAATGAGACAATAAAAAATATTAATGTTTGTTATACTCAATTATAACTTTAACTAATGTAGCTATTGCACCTAAACCAGCAAGTATTTTAGCCCATTCAGGTATTGCTGATAAAATAGTTTTAATTTTTGAAGGCTTATCATCGGGTGCCTTCGTATCATTACTACTCTCAGGTATTTGATTCTGTTGAGTAATGTTTCCGATTGTATGACCTTTTCCTGAAATTATCGTTTTATTAATCATATTTATATTTAATGTTACATTTTTTAAATCAAAATTAATTAAAGCATTATTTACCAAATTTAAGAAATAAAAAATATCTATTTGCTCATTAGGGAAAAAATTTAAGGATGTTTGTGAATTTAATAAATTTTTGCTTAGCTCAGGTGGCATGACTAAGTCACAATTTTTTATATACTTACCAAAAGTGTCTATAACATCATCAATAATATCTTTTAAATTGTTGTTTAAATTAGAAAAATAAATATTGTTATCAGTCGAAAAAGAGTTTAGAAAATCAGGACTACTTATTTTGCTTAAAATTTCGGAAATTTGATTTTCACTTTTTTCATTTAAACATTCAAAATAATATTTTGAAAGTGTTTGGAACAGTTTATAATCTTCTTCTCTTTGCCAAACTACTTTGATTTTCATTTCATTTGAGGAAATTGAAGATGTGTCTATTTGCAAAAAAGTCTGTATATTATTAGTAAACAGGGCAATCCATTCTTCTAATTTCTGAAAAATTGTTTTGAATAATTTGTAGTTACCTGGATGCCCCTCTATTCTAAATGCTAATATTTTTACATTTGCCTCAAATTCACAATCATTATCAAAATATACTTTGCCTTTTTTTTCAAGAGTTAATAGAAAGTCAACTTGATTTTTATTTATCCATGACATTTTAGTATTTTCGAAACTTATAAAGCCATTAATTTTTTCATCAGCAATATTAAAATTAGTTGGACTTGTTAAGACTTTATTGTTTAGTACTCCTCTAAATATTATTCGACCATTTGTGTTTAGTTCAAAATTATCAAAATCGGCTAATCCCAATTTTGAATTATTAAATGATAGGTCGGAATTGATGAAAATATCTTTAAATGAACATTGTGTAATCATAGTTTCATCAAAAGATGCTGCTTTATTGAATTTAGTGTTTTGAAATATTACCGACCGATTGAATTTTGCCAAAGAAAAGTCTACACTATTAAATACAACAATATTAGATAAATCATTCTGTACTCTTTCGACAAAAACAGCATTATTTTCAAAAATAACTGACCTAAAATCTGTGTTGCCTTCAAAATGTGTTCCATTAAATATTGCGTGTCTCTCAAACTTTGATGCTGTAAAATATACATTATGCTTGAAATTAACGAGTTGAAAATTTACGTCTGTGTTAGCTCCAAGGTATTTCGTATCAGAAAAATTTGCCTGTTCTTTGAAAATTGATTCCGTAAAAGAGAGGTAGCTATCTCTATTTTTTGAAGTAAATTCTGAATCATTGAAATAGGCAGGCTTATTGAAAATACAGTTATTAATTTTAGTTCTATCATGAAATTTTGACTTGTTAAAATAGACTGGCCCATTAAACATTGATTTGTAAATATCTACATTTTCATTAAAAGTAGAGTTTCGCATATCAAGTGTACCTTCGAAAGTACAAAGTTTCATATTTAATGGTTTTGTAAAATCAATGCCACTAAGATTAATCATTTCAGATTTATCTCCAGTAATTATAAGTTGAGTTAAATCAATTGAATTTATATTTTCATCTTTAATTGATAAGTCGATATACCTTAAAAAGTAATCAAAAAAAAGGTTTTCTTTTTTCCATTTCACTTCTTGGCTGTGAAATATACAATTCCCAAAAGTATCAGTTGGTAATTGATTAAACTTTAACAGACTATTTGGAAATATTTCATTCCAGTATAAGTATTTTTCTTCAAAAATACATTTATTTGGGCTTGAAAATTGGCACATCTTTATTCAGGATAGTTAAAAAGTCTGAATTATGCTTTATGGATTGATGTCAAAGAGGCTGTTTCCACCAATTTCCAAATATGCAAAAGTGTTGTTCTTGTTTTTGTAATGATGAATGAGAACTTCCAACGACCAGCATTATGATGGTTTTTGGAGTGATTTTAGAGTTAATTTATTAATTATCAGGCCTTTATATAATGCTTCGTGTTGGAGCTGATGAACTTTGCGACCGCTCTGATTTGCTGTCCACAGGACAGCAGACACGCCAACCAACCAAAGCCAACAAGGCTGAATGCTGATAGTAAATTTGCATGGAAAAATACAAAAAAGCAAATGAGTTGGATAAAACTTTGCGAGTCGAAGAAAAGTTGGCAAAAATACCAGTCAGAGGACTTGTCGCCAGCCAACTTTGTAAGCAGAAAATCTTAAAGTGAGTAGGAGAGAACTGTACTGTCACATGAAAATTATGCGTTTGAAAAATTGAAAACCCAGCGAATTTTGCTCGTCGAATGAGTCTTTCGATTAAAGAGGATAATAGCCAAAATGTATTAAAATCTTTGAAACTGAAAATATGTCCGTGTTTATCAAGTTTAAATGATATTCACAAACTGAAAATATGAATCCAATATATAGGAAGAGTAAAAGGTTTACTGCAAAAATGGTTATCTTATTTGATTTAAGTGTGAATCCAGCTTTTAGCAATATTTCAAGCATCGCAAAAATCAAAATGAAATAGGTTAGAAAATCAATTAAAAAAGCTAAAAGATAGAATTGATAACAAAACGAACAGCCAATATTGCTTGAAATAAATGAAAAAGGAAAGCCAAACAACTTTTCATAACCACCATCGGTATTAACTTGTCTTTCAATTGTAATATTTAAAATTGAAAACAATGAGAATGGAATTACATACTGAAAAATTTGATTGTATGTAATCCTAAATTTCATATTTTTGAAACTTTTCCAACGCTCGCAAGCAAGATGATTTTGGAGCGGATGTTGAGTTAATTGATTGATTATCAAACATTTACTTGCTTGCTCACGTTGGAGATAAACCAACTTTGCAAGCTCTTCTTTCCGAGTGTCGCCCGAAAAATAAGTGAGCTAAAGATATAAAAAATTGTAGTAAAAACTACGTCATAACATCGAAAAAAAACTTTGAGTACCCCGCTAATTTCATGTCGAAAGTAACGATGTGAACAAAGAACCAAAAAATAGCGAAGTTTTCGAGAGCTAATACACTGAAACTTCGCTAATAATTTGTCTGTGGGAATTATGAACTTAATAAAGTTAAACTGTTTAAAAGAAATTTTATTTAACTAAATAGCATTTTCAGCATAACGCTCAAAATACTTATTATCATAGACCATGAAACAACTGCCATTAACCAAAATCCAACATAATAGCTTGTTGTATGATTTTTTGCCATGACTGCAATGTTTGAATTTATAAAAGATAGAATCAAAGAAAAGAATGAACAAAATCCATGAAGCAATCCTGAAAAAAAACCATATTTCTCAATGGTATAATTTGGAGTAGGGGATAAAAAACTACCCAGTATTAGAAATCCAATTAAAAAAAAAGTCAAAATTAGAGTTGAACGTTTCATAATCTGAAATTTAGTTAGTTTGAAATAAGGGCTTACAATTAGTTGTAAATGATTGGATACTCTCAGTTAAACCTTTTGCTTGAAGTGCAATCTCATTAATTACTTGAATATTTTGTTCAACCGCACTTCTCAAAACTTGGTTTCTTAAAACATAATTCAAATCATCCCCTTTTTTTAACATTTCTTGTGCCTTATCAAGCCCTTCAATTGCTTTCTGTCTTTCTATATTATATTTTTCTCTAAGTTGTAAGTTTTGTTCGGCGTCCGTTTTTCTAAGGGTAGAATCGCTTATACTTAAATTATTTTTTGTTAATTCTTCAAAATATGAATTGGTTTTTACATCTATTGCATTTAATGATGTTCTTAAATCATCATATTTTGAATGTATGCCTTTCCATTCACCCTCCCAAAAAATGGCAATATCATTAGTTGGTTTTCCTTCATTGAAGCCTGTAACAGCGGTTGTTTGAATTTCATTTACATTCGTAACGAATTCATTACTTTGTTCTGAAAATTCATTCATTATTTCAACAATTTCTGTTCCAAGTGCAATCAAGTCTTTTACATCTCGTGCAATTCCAAGAGCTTCTTTAGCTGCACGTAGCCAACAGCTTTGACAAACAAGAATTATCAAAAATAATGACAAAGCAATATTTATTTTTTTCATTTGTGTATTAGGTTATGAATATCAAATTTAATTACAATAAGTAAATTATACATTATTTGCTCAAAAAATTTATTTATCGGTACATTTTTATATTTTGAACGAAATTTCCAACGACCAGTATTATGATGGTTTTTGAAATGATTTTAGAGTTAATTTGCTAATTATCAAGCCTTTACATAATACTTAGCGTTGGAGAGAAACCAACTTTGAATGCCAACGCTGATAAACTGTCGCCAAAAATGGTGCGTGCTAAGGACTAAAAAGGGTAGCACCTGCTCTAATCGAATGTCGCTGACCAAATCTGCATACCAAGTTCTGAAAAAAGAAATTGAAAAGCAAAAGAATTTATTTTTCGGAGTAATATTTGAGAAAAAACCACGCATTCAGAATGTCGGCGGTAACTTGGCGTTTGACATTTTACTGAGAACTCACACTTGAAAATTTCGCTTTTGTCCTGTTGCAAGTGCCTGTGAGCGAAAAATTCAATTGGATTAGTTAAAAATATTCTTCTTTATCAATATCAACTATCTTATTTTTCTTCGTATTGAATAAAACTTTGTATGAATCATTATTATCTCCTTTATAAATACAAACAAGGATTCCATCTTCTCTTAATCTGAAACTCTTAGATGCAACTTTATCATTATATTTTTTCTTTATTTTTTTTGCAATGGCAGCGTTTAGTTTCCCACTTATTTCAAGAGGCATTGACTGTTTTCCTTTAAAAAATTGTATAATTATTTTCCAAAACACAAGTATTGCGGTAATACCCCCAACCGTCCCATCAAGTTTTCCTAAAACCTCAACTACATCTACTAACCATTCGTTTTCAATAGCACTTAATCCTCCTTCATATGAAGTTGTTCTTTTGACAATTTGTTTATTCTGAAAAATAGAGCTTAATTGTATATGCTCATCATCAAGGTCAGAATTTATTATAACATATACATCTGATTTATTAAAAGCGATTTCATTAGAATCTATAACATCGAATTGTTCTAACTTTTTTGTTAAAAGTTTTGGAATAGGGTATTCTAAAAAACATACAATTTCTGCATAATTCTTTGAGAACTCTGTTAATGTAATTCTTAAATGTTCAATTACTCCTTCGTTATCATCATGGTGCTTTAGAAAATAGAGCAAACTATCGAAACTTAATGATGTAGAGTAAAATCCAGAATGAGCTAAAATAGCATCTCCATGAAATTCTTCTTTACGGTGAAAAATTTCTATCTTAAAAGAATTAATTAATGGAATACTATCCATGCTTTTGAAAATTTCCAACCAAAAGCATTGAGATGGTTGGATTTTAAGGTTAATTTATTGATTTACAATTACTTACCTTTTCTTAATGCGACTGTTGGGACGCACGAATGATGGCAAGCAACGCAGGGACGCAGTCCCAAGTTGATTTTGAAAACCAACCAAGCAGAAACAAATTTAGTAACTATTTGGAGAAAAGCAAGCATTCCTTTAAAAAAGGTAGTAGTTGTCGACGGAGAAGTTGAAGACCCCTTGAAATCGCCCTAATAACTGGTCGCTGAGATGCTTGAAGTTCTTTGGATAAGTCCAAAAGAGGTCGTTGTCCACGAGAGATTTGAAAGTTTTAATATTTTGTAAGTGTTATTCTTTATCAAATACATAATCTCGAATTATGAAATAATATTAGAAGCATAAAGTAACTCCTCAACAGCTAATCGAAATTTTAATCTTACCCTTTCAATATCACCTCTTTTTGCATTATACTTTATTTGATGAGCCGAGAAGTTTCCCAGTTCCCTAAACTCATCTAAAGTTTCTTCTGTTATTTTTGACATATTTTTCACTACATGATTTGATATAGTGTAATTTATTATCGAACTAAGATTCTTATAGCCATTAGAATCTTTTATTTCATTTATTCTACCTAAATTTTCGTACACATGAATTATTAAAATTTCAATTAATCTACGCATTAAAACTGCACAACCATCAAATATGTTATTTTCATATGAGGCGTTTATTTGTTTAGCAATTTTTTCAATATAACCACGTGTTCCAGAATACAAAATTTCAGGTAAAATAATATCACTTGAAATAATATCCTCTGATTTTTTTGATAAATGGGGGTGCTCTTTTTTTAATCTTTCAAGTTCTTTTGAATGAAGTTTATGGCTACCCAATAATGAACTTTTAACAAATAGTTTAGATTCAATTAATTTTTGTCTTAACCTTGATGGATTCGGTTTTGCAAATCCAACACTATTCAGAAGATTACAAATTTCAGTAACTTCAAATTCCTCCTTATCTTCAATGACAGTTCGGTAGAAACAAAGTAAGGATACTTTTTCAATCTCACTTTTTTGGTTAGCACCTGCTAACACTAAAAAATCATTTAATTTCATTGTTCTGCTTCCTTTTCACCTTTATTCTTAGATTTTTTGTTTTTTCGTGTTGTTCCTAATTTCCATCCATTTTGTATTTCTGTATTGGATATTGAAGACCGTATTTCTTTGACAAATTCAGAACCTGGTAATAAAATTCTAACACCTGAGCTGTCGGACCTAAATAGCGATTTTTCTTGTGAAATCATTGTTCTTGAATTACCATCATCAATACCACAATCTTGCATTAAAACAGATATTTCGTTTCTTGGGACTATTTCTATTCCATTGTCCTTTTTATATTGAAGGAACAAACAAACGAGCCTTTTGGCAAAATCATTTTTTGACTTTGCTTTAAGTGCAGGCTGAATTAAGGTTGTTTTATCTCCTTCATGCACAAATATTTCGCTCCAGTGACTTGTGTTTGGAAGTGCCTTTTGGTCATTATCAACAATTTCAAAATCTTGGACATCAAAATGATTATCGGTAGTCTTTTGAGTAGAATTTCGTTTTGCAATTTGCTGCGTCACCTTGTTTGCTAAGAAAGCACCAAATGTTTCACTCATACTATTTCCAACAGTATCTGTAAATGATGCTTTAAAAGCTCTCTTTCCATGACTTTCAGAAAATTCGATTGTGTTCATTATAGTCCCAGTTTGTTTTTGAGTGATTTCTTCACCACACATAATACAAATCGAAGAGTCAATTTCTAAAATTTCGTTGCAAGACTTACACTTAACTTGTTTTTTACATGATGGACAAAAAAAGCCTCTTGAGGGTAATAATGAATTACAGTAAATACAATAATTATCCATTTTATTATATATTTTTCAATTTACTGATTATTTCCTACTTTATTCTAACGACCGCAAATGAGAAGATTGAGGATTGGATTTTGAGTTAATTAGTTGAATATCAAACTTTTACTTATTTGCTCGTGTTGGATTAAACTGACTTTGCGACCGATCTAATTTGGTGTCACCCGACACCAACCTCCCCAACCAACCCTACAAAAT
Organism: Emticicia aquatilis; assembly: GCF_014644295.1. Classification (GTDB taxonomy): domain Bacteria; phylum Bacteroidota; class Bacteroidia; order Cytophagales; family Spirosomataceae; genus Emticicia; species Emticicia aquatilis. The sequence goes on along the minus strand of NZ_BMKK01000010.1, from coordinate 22,035 downwards.
ATGCTGCTAAAAACTAAATATGCACGCCAGCCACAACCCGCTAATAAACTGTCCCGAGCCAAATCTGCATACCAAGTTCTGAAAAAAGAAAATGAAAAGCAAAAGAATTTAGTTTTCGGAGTGAAATTTGAGAAAATACCACGCATTGAAAATGTCGGCGGTAACTATGCGTTTGAAATTTTGCTGAGAATTCACATTTAAAAACTTCGTTGATAATCTGTAACATTCTATATGTTAATCAAACTTCCAGTTTTTTATTTTTATTCATTAATACATTAGCAAGCCAAATAATAGATGCTCCTTTAAGAAAAGAAGTGGGAGAATTAGTATTACTTAAACCTTTCACTGCTTTTTTGGTTATTATCACATATTCAGTTAGGTCATGTTCATGTTTTTTAAATTCACTTTCAAGCTGTTCTACGCTTTGAATTCTAAGAGATTCTAATTTGGGCAGTGAATTTTTAATTATAAAGTCAAAATTTTCCTCTGTTGCAGGACTCAATTGTAAACCCATTTTTTTCTCAAAGTTATTTATGATAGTGCTATTCTCAATTAATGACCTTAAAGATGCTTTGTTCAAAAGTACAGTTGAAGGTGTTACTTTAATCTGTTCACTAACAGAATTTTCGTACATTAAAATTTCTTCTCTAAGTTTCACAAACTCTATGTCGGCTTGTTCTAATAAAGCTGCTACTCGGTAAAATGTTCGTTTAGCAGTATTGGGAATTTCAACAGCACCTTTATACCCTAAATCATGTTCTATTTCAGCCCATGAATGTTGCAAAATGCTACGAATCTGAATTTCAAACTTAAAATTTTCATAAGCTTTATATTCTGTTAGTTGCAATCTTTCTTTTTTAATTCCTAATACATAGTGTAGACTTCTGTAACCAAATTTGTCCAAATCTAATTGTCGCTTATCAATTGAATTGCTTATGTCAATATCAAATTCATTTTCAATAAGCTTAGAAACTTTATCAATATCGTCCTCAAAGTATGTGATTACTCTTAATCCAACAATATCAGTAATTTGGAAAATTGAAGAATATTTATCCCCTTTCCTTTTTAGTTTACCTTCTAAACTTTTTTCGTCTTTAACCCGAAAGACTAATTGATGAACATTTATACCATAACTTTTTAGGAGGCTTTGAACAAGTCGATAACTTAAATCAGCAAACAAAGTGTATTTAGTTTTTAGTTCATAAAACTCAGTTAATATTTTGTTGTCATTCTCCATTTTGTTATTTCCATTTCCAACGACCGCAAATGAGAAGATGGGCGAGGAGTTGGGTATTTAGGTTTAAAATTAAAAACTTTTACTTATTTGCAGCGTTGGGACTCACACAACTTGAAAGCTTCGCCAATCGAATGTCCACCAAAAACTAAAAGTGCCAAGATTGAAAAAATCGTAGAATTTGCTCAGATTTATTGTCCACAACCAACTCTAAGTGCCAAGTTCTGAAAAAAGAAAATGAAAAGCAAAAGAATTTATTAATCGGAGTAAAATTTGAGCAAATACCACTCATTTTGATTGTCGAAGGTGACTTTGCAAGCAGAAAACCTGATTTGGTGAACCAGAGTGCTGCCACGTCGCAAAAAATTAGGCGTTTGAAATTGTTGAAAAAATAGCGAATTCGGCTCGTCGGAGGTTAGCTAAAACTGTCAAACTATTTTAGCAGCATACGCTTTGAAATTTCCGTAAATCACGCACACAAAACTCATTCTTTGATATTAAATTTCATTTTCAATTCAGGCAGCTTTTTTAAATATTCTTCGACATTCCATTTCAAGTTGAAATATTGTAAATATTCTTCAATTGTTCCTAAACCAGCTTTTTGCCTTCTCTCATTGACATTCCTTGGGTCTTTTAATGGTTGAACATAATAACCCGTTTCATCCTGCATTATCTGACTTCCATAAATTTGACATTTACCTGAACCTAAAGCCACTCTATCTTCTAATAATGCTAAACTACTCGCTTGTGCTTTTCCTTCATTTACGGCAGCTCGCATCAGAGGTAGATATTGCTTTTGTGTTTCAATATCTGCATGTTGAATAACCAAAAATAAAGTTTGATTTCCTTTTTTGCCAATAATATCAGCACCCAGCCAGCCATGTTTATCAATTATTTTTTTTACTTCAATCAAATTTAGTGAATCCTTAAGATTTATCACTTGCCAAAGTTTTTGAACCTCCGTTGATTGCCAGCCGAATTTTGTTTGTATTGAATCAAGTTGTTTGCGATAATTTTGGTCTTCATTGTAAATTGAATCAAGTTGTATAACTAAAATTTTATCAAAATGAGCCTCTTCTTTTTCCTTATTTTGTAATACTAAATTTATAAGCGGTTGCCATCTGTAGTCTTTATATAGAGTGTGAAAACAAGTATCTTTAACAATCTGATTATAATCAGAATAGTTCATCAAAGTAGTTATTCTATTTAGTTGGAAAAATGCACTATCCGAAACCATTGCCATTGACCAACAACGTGCTGAGTTATATCTGTCAGTTAATGTGCCTTTCCAATTATTTGATTTGAATGCTTCTGAATATTTGTTCGATGCTGAATAGTATCTTTTCAACTTAAACAATGAATCCGCTTGTTTTACAAAAAAAGAATAGTTATTTTGTCCAAATCCTAAAATTGAAAAGTGTAGAAATAACAAGATTGTTAACTGCTTTTTCACAAATAAAAGTTGTCTATTTTCCAACCAAAACATTGAAATGGTTGGGAATATTTATTAAATTATTGATTATAAGTATTTTACCTTTACCTAATGCGTAAGTTGGAGCTTTTCAAAGCTGAAACATTTTTCATTTGTGACGTCGAACGAGACACCGACCGCCAAGATGGAAAAGATTTCGTAGTAATTGCTCAGATTGCTTGTCGCTCACCAAAATTGAGTGCCAAGAAATAATTAAAAACCTAAAACGCCAAAGTGCTTGCTCGTCGCAGTAAAAAATGAGCGAATACCACGGTGTTTGATTGTCGAATGTAATTATGAGATTCATTTCTTTTTTGGTAAAGTTTTTAAAGAATCCGCCAGAGCCTCCAAGCCCTTGGTATGCAGTTGTATTTCTTTTTGGTTTTGTATCAGGGATTCTACTTGTTTTTTCAATGCTTTAAATTCATTATTAATTTCTTGTGAGTTTAAATATTGATATACTGAGAAAATAATTGCTAAACCTGCAAAGACAGCAGAAGCCCAAGACGCATATTTAGAACTAACAGATGAATCTGCACTTATTTTCGAGCTTTTTGCCGATTCTATGGACGAACGAATTGCATTTTCATTTAATTCTTTTGTCCTTTGATTCTCCAAATATTGTTCAACAAAGGATGTTGTACTAATAAAATGAAAACCTTTTGAAGTTAAATGGTTAAGATGGAAAACTTGGTCAAACTTTATTTTTTCATCACCAGAATTAACCCCTCCCAAAAAGCCATTAGCAACATAAAGTTCATAATGAATTGCTCTAATATACTCTATTTCATGGTTTTGTATAACGCTTTTAAAAACATCAATAAAGTGCAATTTTTTATTTATTAGATTGGAGTCTGTATGGCTATGATTGTTCTTTATTTCATTTAAAACAATGTCGCAGTCTTTATAAAATTGTAATTTATCTGTTATCATAATTATGCCTAAAGACTTTTCATTTACGATTAAAAACAATTCAATTTACGTAAGGTCAAATGATAAGGAGGCTATTAAAAAAGAGTTACCTGCTATTGTTGACAAAATAGACTCAGATGAAAAAACAGAACTTGTTGTTATTGGAACTTTGCTTGAAATTCATCGAGCATAGACTGAATAGATAAGTCAGCTTGTTTGTGATATTCTTGTTCAGCTATCTTTGATAGTTCAACTCCAAAGTTTTCGCAACAAGGAATAGTTTGTATTTTATCATCAATAATTGAAACGTTTGGGATTTGGTTGTGTACTGAACAAACTTGCGTTTCAAGTATGTTTTTGATTTTAAGTAAGTCGAATTTCATAATTTTGTTGCGTTAAAAACTTCCAACGACCAGCATTGTGATGGTTTTGGAGTTATTTTAGAGTTAATTTATAGATTAAAAAGCCTTTGCACAATGCTTTCGAGTTGGACTAAACTGACTTTGCGTCCGCTCTGATAAGACGTCCGAAGGACGACTTGCACGCCAAGAACCCAAGCCAAGAATTGTGCTGCCGAAGGTAAATTTGCATGGAAAAATACAAAAAAGCAAACGAGTTGGATAAAACTTTGCGTGTAGTTTGCAAACATACCACTCAGAGGACTTGTCGCGGACCCACTTTGCAAGCACAAAATCCTAAATTGAGTAGGAGAGAGCTGTCTTGTCAGCTGAAAACTATGAGTTTAAACATTTGAAAAAAAACATCGAATTTTGCGTGTCGGAAGTGCTAATAAGTTAAGAAATATTGAATTAGCGGTCTTGTTTTGGATTTTTTATGTGAGGGATTAAAGTTGGATTTGCTTTGCAAAATTCTACAATTCTATCGCTTATTCTATCAAATATATCATCTTCAGTTTGTGGGTACATGTGGTTCTGTAAAGTTTTTATGTCACTTGTAATTTCATTTAAAGCAAACTCATCAAAAGCATTTGACTTAATTAAAGTCTTCAATAAATAATCTGTTAACATTCTATATTGTCTGTCCCAATTTGCATTCCCATTGTTCTGTGCTTCATATCTAAGTTTTTCAATAATTCTTAGAAGTTCCCCTTGTACAGAGTCAGCCTGACCTCTTCTGGGTACTAAATTTTTCCAAATCTCACCTGCTTCATCAAAATATTTTTGCTTATAATGAGCCATTTTTTTGTTTCATTCCAACGACCGCAAATAAGAAGATTTGGGATTGGATTTTGGGTTAATTATTGATTATCAAACTTTTACTTATTTGCTTGTGTTGGAGACAAACCAACTTTGCGAACCGTTCCGATTTGATGTCCACCAACAAAGCTGCGTGCTAAGATGAAAAAAATCATAGAAACTTCTCTAATCGTAAGTCGCTGACCAAGTCTGCACACCAAGTTCTGAAAAAAGAAATTGAAAAGAAAAAGAATTTATTTTTCGGAGTGAAATTTGAGTAAATACCACGCATTTTAAGTGTCGCAAATGACTATGCATTTGATAGTTTGCTGAGAACTAACAATCTAAAACTTCGCTTTAGTTCACTTGCATAAGTTTTTGAACTAAAAAAATTCTTTGCATATAACGGTTTCGGGCTTTGCATACGGGTGGGTTATTGTGTAAAAAGTTTCATTTATTTCTAAAGTTCAATGAAAATAATAGGTTTAAAGTTTGTACATCACCCCGCCACAGGCAAAGCTATTGTTTACTGTTTTTTTAAGTCGTAATCTCACTTTTTTTGAACTTTGTCAACAGTGCTACACCTAACCAGTAAAATAATAAAAATGGTATCCCTGGAATGAAGAATAAAAATAAAATTTCAAAACCTTTTGGAATATTCATTTGAGTAAGAAATATTACTGATGCTGAGATGATTCCTATTAAACTAAATAGTGTAATTATTATTGGGCACCAAATTTTGATTTGTCCCAACTTGTATAATCGAATTGAAAGCAGTACTGCTAACGAGAACTGAACAAGCCTGCCTAATACTCCAATATTTATGATAGCTATATTGTCATATTTTTTGCTGAATTCTACAACTTTGTTACCTTGGTTAATCCATTCTTTTAATGCCTCTGGATATAAATAATGATGAGAAAACTCCCAGATAAATTCTGCAAAAGCAATAATAAAAATCAATCTTACTATCTGACTATTTAAAGTTGAGATTTTTAGTGAGTTGCTTTTAAGTAGAAATAAGGAAAATGCTGCAAATAGTAATGCTGCAATGAAAAGGAAGATATATCTCAAATGTTCTCTTTCAGGGTGTTGAAGCATTTTAAGGCTAAGGTCAGGTGCTGAGGCTAAACCAATTATCCCTGCAATTGGGCTTATTAGTAAAAAGAGCCATAAACCACCAATCAGTAAAGCACCAAATGATTTGGAGTAATACTTTGATAGAACCAACACAATCAAAACCAAAGCAATTGAAATAATTATCCATATAATAACATATGTCTTAAAACTGTTCGTTTCTACATATGGTGAATATTTACTTATAGGGATACCAACTAAGAATGGAAGTATAATTAAAATGAAGGTTGCCAGTGTTATTGATATTTTTCTTTTCATTTGAGGTATAATTATATTTTGATTATTATTGAGATAATAACTTCTTTACCCGCACACATCAGCAATAAATATAATTGATAAAAACGGCTTGGGCTAAAAATATTATTTATACAAAGATTATAGAAATGAAAAGGTTGATATAGTAAAAAAGCGACAACTTTAATAAATTATAGCATTTTCAAAATCAAATTTGCACGGAATTATACTTGTAAATTGTTTAAAATCTCGGAGTAGATGCATTTGGTCATAATAACCAACCATATAAGTAATATCAATCCAAGAAAGCGTTGGTGTTTTCTTTTTGATTTTCATTGCTTCGTTAAACTTTAAGATTCTTTGATACAATTTTGGGTTTACACCTGTTCTCTCAAAAAATTTCCTTTCAAACTGCCTTTTGCTAATACATGCATCAGAGGCTAATTTGTCTAATGAGTTTTGATGTAACCCCTTTTGGTTTATTACAATATCAATAGGATGCTTATAGGTTTTAACAGTTTTTAATTTGTCTATAAAAAACATGTCTGCAAAACCAGCCATTTCCTCAAAATTTATAGCATTTGTAATTTGTTCTCTTAGTAATTTTACATTTTTGCCCAAAACAGAGATTGTTTCTGTATGTACATTTGTAAATAATGACATTGGAATACCAAACAATCTATAAAAACCACCTGTTTGAAAAATGATTTTAAACATAATATAATCGTTTGGGGTTAGCATATCGATTCTCGAAGTAGATTGACGGATTATGAAAGTGTCATTTGTTTTAACAAATTCTCCGTGAGTGCTGGCATAGGGCAAATTCCTGGGAAAAAAGCATACTGCTTCTTCTGGCGTTGGAGTGTTAGATAGGCTTATTGGAGAGGCATTTTGCCAATGCACATACCAGTACTCTTTGACAAATTCTGATAAACAAGAGTTCGGTTTTTTTTTTAGTAATTCAGACATTTTTTATACTGGTTGCGAATTAATAAAAGGTGTTTGTAAAAGTCACCACCAACGACCAGCATTGTGATGGACTTGGAGTAAATTTAGAGTTAATTAATAAAGCATCAGACCTTTACACAATGCTTTCGAGTTGGAGAGGAACCAACTTTGAGTCCGCTCTGATAAGACGTCCGAAGGACGGCTTGCACGCCAGAGAACCCAAGCCAGCCAAGCTGAATGCTTGAAGTAAAATTGCACGGAAAAATACAAAAAAGCAAATGAGTTGAATAAAACTTTGTGAATCGAAGAAAAGTTGGCAAAAATACCACTCAGAGGATTTGTCGCCAGCCCACTGTAAGAGCAGAAAACCCAAAAATAGAGTGGGGGAGAACTGTCCTGTCAAGCGAAAACTATGCGTTTGAAAAATTGAAAATCCGGCGAATTTTGCGTGTCGACCGAGATTTTGTGCTTAGAATTATCAAACTATTTCAGTTTTAAACATACGATTTCAAGAAGAAAACTCAATAATCAAGATATTTAATGATAGCCTTTATTTCTTCATCAGAGAGATTTTGAAAGGCAGTCATTTGTGTTTTATTGAATTTATTAAAAAGTGAAATAGCATATTTGTCTCCAGAATCTATAATTCGTTGTGGATTTTTAGTGAAATTTATTATCCATTTTGTAGATTTCCTTTTAGAAATATTTTTTAGTCCCGGACCGACTACAACTTCATCGGTAGGAGAATGGCATTGAACACAATTTTGGTTGAAAATTTCTTTTCCTTTTAATTGAGTGGAATCTAAAATTCGAGAATTCTCAGAATTAGTATCTATTACACCACAAAAATATACAATCTGTGCTTCGGGAATTGATTGGCTTGGCTTTAATAAAATATATAGAGAAACACCAAATACAATAATCAATGAAAATACAATCAAGTAAATCAATTTAGTTAATTGCAATATTGATTTGTTATTCATTGTATTTTCTGAAACATTCCAACGCTCGCAAGCAAGATGATTTTTGAGCGAATATTGAGTTAATTAGTTGATTATCAAACTTTTACTTGCTTGCTAACGTTGGAGATAAACCAACTTTGCAAGCTCTTTATTCCGAGTGTCGCCCGAAAAATAAGCCACCCAAAGATATAAAAAACATAGTATAAACCGCAAAGTTTTCGAGAAAAAAGCCTTTGAATTATTATTCTAATTTCCTGTCGCCCACCAACTTTGAGAACAAAATGCTTAAAAAAGGTTGCAAAGAATTAACATTTAAACGCTTCGCTGATAGATTGTCGGGGGTAACTATGGACATAATAAATAAAACCTTGAAACCTTTCTGTTCAATATTCTTAATAAAATTGCCCTTTACAAATTAAGATAAAATTGTCTGAATTGCTGTTTAGTTTTTCTAACCTTTACCTGTAATTGTTTTAATCATGTCTTTTAACAAGTCTTTGCTATCATCATTTAAAATGAATGGATTTGAAAAAATGCCAATAAATGCCCAAATAATATATAAAATTCTTATTAATGATTGACTATATTCATCAAGTGAAATATTGAAAAATATCTTCAATAATAATATTGAAGCAATAGGTAAAATTAAATAAAATGCAAAAAGAACATAATGAATTAATTTTGATTTTTTAATTTTTTCAATATTTGGCAATTCTTCAACTATGGGTAAATTTGTTAAATCACCGTTCAGAAATAAGTTTAGATAATTTACGAGTATTTTTTTTAATTCATCTACATTGATTTTTTTAGTTAAAACAGCATCTTCAATTTTATTATTTAAGAAACATGATGCTTTTTCAAAGTTATTTAATAATTCTTTATTTATTGCAAATGGAAGAAATTGAAAAGGGTATATTTTTATTAAAAGACTAATTCTTTTTAAGTTCATAGATATTGTTCTAAGTTCTTCAATATCAATAAAGTAAAAGTTTTCAATTGTATAGATTTTATTTAAAACTTTTAATAGCAGGTAACAAATTTCAATTCCAGTGTTATTGGTAGTTTTAATCTTTGAATTTATAACTTTTTGAAGCGGACGAACCATAAAAAAAGATACTGATATAAAATAAAGATAAAGAGATAAAATGCACAATGGAATCGTGAAATAATATTTGTAAAAAATACTTAAATCTAAATATTCTTTTAAATATTTATTTAGAATTACAGTAAGCAATCCAGTGGAAATATATACCCCAATAATTGTAGCTTTGATAAAGTTTCTTTCAAGTATATTCACCTTCGAATTGGGTTCTTGTTTTCTAAAATAATGAAAAAAGAAGGGCAAGACAAGTAAATAGAAGAGTACTGAATAAGTGCCTAACATCAATGACGAGTAAATTGCAGGATTTTCAGTTTTCAAGATTATTAATTTATTAATTTCAATTCTGGATGTTAATAATCCAATTGTTTGAAATATATAACCAATAATAAGTGGAATTGAGAACATTGATAAACTGGCAAATACAACAGCTAAAATATATAAATTAGTTGTCTTTTTTGAATTATAAATATCTAATTGCTTTTGAAGATTTGATAAGTTTGGTCTATTAATATCAACAATTTCTTGATATTTTTCTCTTATTTCTAAGTATAAACCTGAAAAACTTTGCATACTTAATATATTTTTTTCTCATTCCAACGACCAGCATTGTGATGGTTTTGAAGTGATTTTAGAGTTAATTTACGGTTCGCCGCTGCGATTAAATATCAAGCCTTTACACAATGCTTTCGAGTTGGACTAAACTGACTTTGCGACCGCTCTGATAAGACGTCCGAAGGACGGCTGACACGCCAACTAACCCAAGCCAGCAAAGCTGAATGCTTGAAGTAAATTTGCATGGAAAAATACAAAAAAGCAAATGAGTTGAGTAAAACTTTGAGAATCGAAGAAAAGTTGGCAAAAATACCACTCAGAGAACTTGTCGCCAGCCAACTTTGCAAGTAGAAAACCCTACTTTGCGAACCAGAGTGCTGTTTCGTCGCAAAAAAATAGGCGTTTGAAATTGTTGAAAATTTAGCGAATTTTGTTTGTCGAATGTGAGTTTGAGTAGAAAAAACTGCCAAATTCCTTCTGATGTAGCCTTCATTTCCAAATTTCCCACCATCTTTTAATTGGCTCTAAACTCTTTTTTAAATTTAGTATTGAATTTAAATCAGATTTGCACATCCGAATAAGTTTCTCAGGTTTAATTTTATCAGCTGTTTGACTATAATCTACAAGTTCTTTAGGAGTATCAAAAATCCTTTTAAATATTGTCAATTTATTCGAAGATAAGTTTGTTCTTGATTCAAAAGAATTGATTGATACAATAGAAACATTACATATCATCTTCAATACTTTATACCCGCCGTCTATTCTCCATGTATCAAATTTTTGCTCAGATTGTAGCTCTTTAATTTCCTGCAAAATGAAGCTAATAATTTTATTAACCCTTATATAACATTCATTTTCAATCTTCTTCAAATCATCTAACTCACTAAATCCAAAATCTATTCCTTTAGCCTGATTTTTCTCAAACCATAGTTTAAAGGATTCCATTTTGTCAAAATTTAATAACTCTTTTGATTCGTTATCTTTTATAGAAATAGGGTATCCATTTTCTGCTACTACAACAGAAAATGCAATTAAGTTAGAATAGTGGTGACGATAAAATACCGCCTTGTCGTTAAAATAGTCACTCCCGTAAAGAGTGTATTCCCTGCCATCTTTAAATTGAACTGAATATCTGTTCATTAGCAAAATAGACTTGCCTTAGAAAACTTCCAACGTCCGCAAATGAGATGATGGGCGAGGAGTTGGGTATTTTGGTTTAAAATTAATAACTTTTACTTATTTGCAGCGTTGGGACTCACACAATTTGAAAGCTTCGCCAATCGAATGTCCACCAACAACTAAAAGTGCCAAGGTGGAAAAAATTGTAGAAATTGCTCCAATCTAATGTCGCTCACCAAATCTGCATACCAAGTTCTAAAAAAAGAAAATGAAAAGCAAAAGAATTTATTGTTTGGAGTGAAATTTGAGAAAATACCACGCATTTTGAGTGTCGCAAATGACTATGCGTTAGAATGTTTGCTGAGAATTTACGTTTGAAAACTTCGCTACTAAGATGTAGAGTAAATCTATCTATTTGATAATAAGTAGTTTATATGAATTGTCAATCTATTGTATTTAATTTTTCAATTGCTTTTAAGATTCCTATTCTATTTTTGGATGATTTAATAAATTGAGGCAAAACTTCTGCTAATGTTTGATAACCGTTTCCTTGTCTTTCACGGAGTTTTGCAGTAACATAGTTTTTAATGTAGTTTAAATGTTCATGGTTGAAAGCCCATAAAACATCATTTTTAAATTTAGTTTGTAGCCATAATGAACAACCGAAGTAAGGGTCAACTATTTCAGTTCCTTTGTAAATAAATTCAACTTCAATAAACTTAGGTTTAGCTATAAGTTCATTTTTACATTTTGAACAGTTTATTTTTAAGGCTTCAAATTTTGATTTTATATAGGCAAGTTCTTGATAAATTTTGTTACCGCATTCATAGCAGTAAAAATCAATTATTGGCTTAAATAATGAAATTCGTCCTACTTGTTTAAAATAGCAATTCTTACATTCAATTTCTTTTTCATCTGATATTTTCCCTTTTACAGTAGCCTGTTTATTGCATTTAGGACAATGGACTAATATGGAGTCACGGAAATGGTACTTCCAAACTGCTCCGTTAGTAAATCTATGTCCACTTTCTACATCCATTTTTGAAAATTTTCCAACGACCAGCATTGTGATGGTTTTGGAGTGGTTTTAGAGTTAAATTATTAAATATCAGACCTTTACATAATGCTTCCGTTGGGACTGATGAACTTAGCGACCGCTCTGATAAGACGTCCGAAGGACGGCTTGCACACCAACAAACCCAATCCAGCAAAGCTGAGTGCTGGAAGTAAAATTGCACGGAAAAATAGAAAAAAGCAAAGCTGTACCAAAATATTTTGAGTTTCGGAGAAAGAGTTGCGTAACTACCACACAGAGTTCCTGTCGCAAACCCACTTTGAGAGCAGAAAATACAAAAAAACTGCCAAAAAGCTGTCCTGTCCACAGAGAACTATGCGTTAGAAAATTGGAAAAACCAGCGAATTTTGCTCGTCGGGTATGCCTTTGAGCTAAAACTGTCAAACTATTTCAGTCGCATACGATTATTTTTTAATTACTAACTTTTAATTTATTAAAATATCCATCAAAAATTACGTCATTGGTGAGTTCTATTTTATAATAACCACTTACACTTGTTGGTGTTGATTCTGTTATTAAAACAATGATTTTTTTTGGTTTGTTACTTGGTATTTTTTGTCCAGATTCAACCCATGGTATCTCATTCTTATTTAATGCTTTAACTTGCGAATAAATAGGGTACTGAGTTCCTACGTTCAATGAATTTATAATAAAGTTTACTGAAAATCGCTCCCTTCCATAAGGATTGTTTGATACATAGAAATGATAATAGAAATTAAAGTTTTTATCGTTGTCTTGATAAACGTCTGATTCGGGTTGTCCAGGGCAAAAAAAACCAAATGAAGTATTTGAGCTTATTGTATTTTCTCCACATGTCATGGGTACAACTTCGGACTTTATTTTTGAAACTTCAACTTCGTCTAATTTGAACTTTTCTTTTGAACATGAAAAAGCAATTATAGATAAAACTATAAATATTCTTAAAAATCGCATAGGTTTTTTTATTATGATTTGTCTTAAACAATAAGAATGTAAAATTTCCAACGACCAGCATTATGATGGTTTTGGAGTGATTTTAGAGTTAATTTGTTAATTATCAAGCCTTTACATAATGCTTTCGAGTTGGACTGAATGGACTTTGCGACCGCTCTAATATGCTGTCCAACGGACAGCAGGCATGCTAAGAACCCAACCCAAAAACTATGCTGTTGAGAGTAAATTTGCACGGAAAAATCTAAAAAAGCAAACGAGTGCAGAAATAATTTGATAGTCGGAGAAAAAGTGGAGAGACTACCACGCAGAGAATTTGTCGCAAACCCACTGTGAGAGCAGAAAACCCCAAATAGAGTAGGAGAAAACTGTCCTGTCCGCCAAAAATTATGCGTTTGAATACTGAAAAACCAGCGAATTCGGCTTGTCGAACGAGACTTTGAGTCAAAAACTGTCAAACTATTTCAGTCGCATTCGATAAATAGGTTACTGATTCTCAATGTCATTTTTTACATATGTTTTACTAATTTTATCATGTAAAGTTAAAGTATCGTCCATAAATGCAAAGATAAAATCAATAGGAATAAACCTACATAGAGTTCTGATAAATGAATCCTTGAAACTAATTTTTGTGCCATCAAATTTTACAACTGAAGTCTTTGTTACAAATTTGCCGATACTTTTGCCATATTTTCCTTCTAAATAAATATAGTTTACAAAAGGGAATCCAAATATTAAAACGAAGTACAAAAATGTAAAAATTGAGTTATCAACAAGACCTACAATATCGCCTCCTAAAACAAAAAATATTATCAAAAATATAGTAAAAGCTAAATAATCAATTAAGAAATTTAAAAACCGCTTGCCGAGTGATGCTGTTTGCAAAGATTCTGCTATAAACTTTGGAAGTTCACTTGCAGTGATTGGAGTAGAATTTGTATTAGACAAATTTCTTTTTTCAACTTCATCTTTTAAAACCTGCTGTGCTTCTGGTGAAATAGAATCAATTTCTGAAAGCAGTGAAGAAAGTCTGCTGTTAGAAAGTTTGCTATAAGCTATTTTTAAATCGTCAATCGAAGGCATATTTCTTTTGTTTAATTCCAACGACCAGCATTGTGATGGTTTTGGAGTGGTTTTAGAGTTAATTGATTAAATACCAGATCTTTACATAATGCTTCGTGTTGGATTTGAATAACTTTGCGACCGCTCTGATTTGGTGTCGCAAGACACCAAGCACGCCAACGAACCCAACCTAATAACTACGCTGCTGAAAGTAAATTTGCATGGAAAAATACAAAAAAGCAAATGAGTTGGATAAAACTTTGCGATTAGAAGAAAAGTTGGCGAAAATACCACTCAGAGGACTTCTCGCAAACCCACTGTGAGAGCAGAAAACCCCGAATAGAGTAGGAGAGAACTGTCCTGTCCGCCAAAAATTATGCGTTTGAAAAACTGAAAAACCAGCGACTTCGGCTTGTCGAACGAGCCTTTGAACTAAAAACTGTCAGACTACTTCAGCAGCATACGCGTTGAATTTTAACTGGTTAAAAAGCTTAATAATTCTTGATTTATTATTTCTAAAATGACATTTTTATTTGTAATATTTTTTAAGGTACTAATTTTTTCAGATGCTTCAAAAATTTCAAATATCTTTATATTTTGTTGAGAAATATCTGAATCTGTTAAGAATTCTTTGGTAGTAATAAATTTAATATTTATCCCGAAAAACCATGATGGCTTTAAATAAAGCAGGCCATCTTTGTTTAAGTAACAAATAAAAATAAAATTATCTTTGGTATCAAATATATTTTTAATAGCAAAGTGTTTTTTTTCCTCAAATGCATGACGAAATTTATTGTTTTTTAGGAACAAACTATTATTTATTATATCAAAAATCAACTGCCTTTCTCCATTTTTATTTAGTAATACAATATTTTGTGTTGTCTCAACTTTTGAATCAGAATAAACATCAACTGTCTCATTAAAAAATAATAATTCATTATTTAAAACTCCATTTGTTCTAAAATTTGGATAGAAACTACAACCGATTAATCCATAATCAAACTCAGAAAGATTCTGATAATAAGGCTTAAATGTATACTTAATTTTTTTATTCTCATTTACTACTTTAGTTGAAGGTATTTTTACAAAAATATTTCCTATTTTATCTATGAGTTCCCAATTATTTCCATTTAACACCCATGAAACATTGTTATAAAAATCTAATGCGAAGTCATATTGCATATTAAAGATAGATTGCCCATCCCTATTAATAAACTCATATTTATATGCATTTGATAATGATGAATTTTCTATAGATTTTCTTATGACTTTAACATCTTCAAAGTAATTTAAATCGCCTTCATTTATAACATTTAATTCTATATCAAAAACTTCATTATCAGTTCTAATATAACCTCTTGGAATATTTCTTAAACTACTCTTAATTCTACCAACTTTTTCAAGGTCTCTATTTAATAAAAGAGAAGCACCATTCTGAATTATAGTTTTATCATAAAGAATTATAGGCCATATGTGAACATTATTTATATATATTCCACTATGACTAATCATGTAAGAATATTCGTGATAGTGATCATATTTATATTCATCCAATATATCTATAAATATATACCCCCCACGCACATAATATGAAAATCGATAATCATAATTTGGCACGTAAGCTCCCTTCCCTTTGTGTAAAAGAGATTTTTTTAAATAAAATGTTCCCCGTAAACTATTATGAGATATTAAAATTTCAGCCTCCTTGTTAAGAATACAGATTTCATTTATATCATTTAATTTCGTTCCTAAAAAATAATATTCGTCCGTATTTTTCAATTCACGAAAATCTCTATGCAGACCACCTGATTCAATACCGACATCTTCAATTAATTCAAAATTATATATTTCTAAAAGGTTAAATTCATTAGCTTTTTTAATAAAATTATCGTATTTATTGTCAGTGATTTCAATATTCATAAGAACATTTATAAAATTTAACGTTTAAAAATTACAATATCATTGTTGTATATTCAATTATTATTATATGTTCCAACGACCGCAAATGAGAAGATGGGTATTGGATTTTGAGTTAATTATTGATTTATCAAACTTTTACTTATTTGCTCGTGTTGGAGACAAACCAACTTTGCGAACCGCTCCGATTTGATGTCCACCAACAAAGATGCGTGCTAAGATAAAAAAATCGTAGAAACTGCTCGGCCTAATTGTCCCCAAACCAAATCTGCATACCAAGTTCTGAAAAAAGAAGTTGAAAAGCAAATGAATTTATTAATCGGAATGAAATTTGAGAAAATACCACGCATTTTGAGTGTCGGACGAGCCTAAGTGTTTGATATTTTACTGAGAACTTACACTTGAAAACTTCGCATTTGTCCAGTCGAACAAGCTTTTGAGCTAAAACTGTTAAACTATTTTAATAATGTAAAATTAACGATTCAAGATTGCTGATAAAAAGAAGCTGTAACTAAACAATGTTCACAAATAAAAAAATAATAAGCACCTTCTGCAAATATCCAACTGAATTTTCCATTTTCATCGTCATAAAAATCACTGCCTTGAAACTGTCCTAAAAATTTCATATTTTTATTGCAATCTGGGCAGTTAGGAAATTGAAAATCATCTATCCAATTAGGATACCCTCCTAAAATAGAAAAAGGTTGATTAATTGAGTAAGTAGGCTTCCATTTCTCATTTGAAATTTTTAATAGATTTTCTGGAATTTCAGACATAATATAAACATCATTAAATCCATGTATTCGAGTCGAATTATGCCAATTAGATTTTCCGTTGTCGTCTATTTTAGTATAAATTGTAACGTAACCAATACAATTTAGACAGGTTGAAATATCCAATTCATCTAATCTAAAATTAGTAATATTAAGGAGTTCTTTTTTAAATTTAAAAACTGTTGTAAGCGTTTGATTGCAACATTTACATGTATCATTACCATGAAGAAATGTTTTTAAATTTTCATCAATTTCTTTAAAATCGGATTGAATTAATCTAAAAGACTCGTCATAGAATAATTTATTTAAATTGTTATTTTCAATATTCCAAGCAGCACATTGAGAAAATAATTTTGCTGGAATATTCAATTCTTTCTGCCAATTTGGTTGAACTCTTTCAAGATTTTGAAAAAATTCAAGTGCACGTTCATTCTTAATCCAAGAAATGCAACTAAGAAGGATACCCGCATTTACTCTGCCGAATAATTCAATCAACTTTTCGGTAATTAAATTACTTGCATGCCTATATATTTCAGAAGGATAAAGAACTCTTTTTTGAATTAATTGTAAATATTGATTATCGTTTATTTCGTAGTTTGTGAAAGTTGAAACTTTTGATAAAACATCCTCAATATATCTGTTTGCTTCATTTAGCACTAAATCAACCAAACTTGAAGCTTCTTCGTCGGTTAATTTTATATACTCTTTGTATAAGCTATTTCTTTCTACCCAAGTAGTTGGAATGACTCCTTTATGAATATCTATAATATTTTTAACATTCATATTTTTGAAAAATTCCAACGACCGCAAATAAGAAGATGGGCATTAGATTTTGAGTTTATTAATTGATTTATTAAACTTTTACTTATTTGCTCGTGTTGGAGACAAGCCAACTTTGAATGCCAACGCTGATAAAAAGTCGCCAGAAATGATGCGTGCTAAGGATTGAAAAGCGTA
Organism: Emticicia aquatilis; assembly: GCF_014644295.1. Taxonomy (GTDB): domain Bacteria; phylum Bacteroidota; class Bacteroidia; order Cytophagales; family Spirosomataceae; genus Emticicia; species Emticicia aquatilis. The sequence continues at coordinate 4,454 of NZ_BMKK01000010.1, read as the reverse complement.
GAAACAGCTCTGCCTAAACGTCGCTTACCAAATCTGCATACCAAGTTCTGAAAAAAGAAATTGAAAAGCAAAAGAATTTATTTTTCGGAGCGAAATTTGAGTAAATACCACGCATTGGAAATGTCGGAGATAACTATGTGTTTGAAATTTTGCCGAGAACTAAAACTTGAAAACTTCGCATTTGTTATGTTGCAAGTGCCTGTGAGTGCAAAGTAAAACGGTCAAACTATTTTAGCAGCATACGAATTGACGATTTTATTGATATTAAATCGGAAAGGATAAGATTTTATGTACTGAGAATAGAAAAGGATATATATACAGCACAAATGATGGAAATTATCACCGTTAAAATAGTATATTTTTTATGTTTAGAAATTAAATCTAATACCTCTTTTGAATCAGTTGGTAAAGGTGTGATAGTTTTATGAATGTTAATTTCAGTATCAAATTCTGCTTCTTTGATATTCTTTTTGAAATTCCGAGGTTGGAAAAATCTTTTAAAACTTTTCAAATATCTACCGAATAGAAACCAAACTAAAAAACTTTCCCAGTCATTATTTCTTCTAATTTTTTCAATTTTGAAGTGTAAATGACTACGCTTTGTATATGGAATTATGAAAAGCATAAAAATTAAAATTCTGAATATAATATCAATTGGACTTAGAAACTCGAATGGCATTTTTTTTCATTTTTCCAACCAAAAGGAAAATGATGACTTTGATTGGTGATTAATTATTTTATTATCAATTATTTTGCTTTTACTTTTTCCGAATGTTGGACATCAGAAAAAATTGGCGACCCGCTCTAATCAAGTGTCGAAAGACACTTGGCAAGTTAGTGAAACAACCCTACCAAGCTGGCTGCTGGAAGTAAATTTGCATGGAAAAATACAAAAAAGCAAATGAGTTCAGGGAAATTTTGAGAATCGAAGAAAAGTTGGCAAACATACCACGCAGAGAAATTGTCGCCAGCCCACTTTGCGAGCTAAAAATCTTACTTGGCGAACCAGAATGTTGCCTCGTCGCAAAAAGTTAGGCGTTTGAAATTTGGAAAACCCAGCGGATTTTGCGTGTCGGAGGTTAGCTAAAACTGTCAAACTGTTTTAGGATTACAGGATTAAGTATCCCACTCCGTTGCTCCAACAACTTTATGTCGTTTTCTGAAATCTTCGGCAAAACTTATATTTTCGAATATCTCAATTTTTGACTCAGGATTAATAAAGGCTAACTGAATTTCATCATTGAATTGAATCTGTTCTAAGCAATTGACAATACCTTGAAAATACATATGTTCACTCCAATCGCCTAAGGCATTTTTTTGTTCTTCGGATAAAGATTTAAAAATAGGACCAAGAATTGCGAGGGTTTCATCAAGTTTCGACTCTTTTTGATTATTTGATGATATAATCTTGTGTTCGTAATTTTCTAAGTCTGTTTTTGAGTAGAAAAAAGCATCATCGGTGTTTGTTAACCAATCAATAAAGTCTCGATATGCCTTTATTTTTTCATTCATTTTTTAAATTTTTCCAACGACCGCAAATAAGAAGATGGGCATTGGATTTTGAGTTAATTAGTTGAATATCAAACTTTTACTTATTTGCTCGTGTTGGAGAGAAGCCAACTTTGAGTGCCACCGCTGATAAACTGTCGCCAAAAATGGTGCGTACTAAGGACTAAAAAGGGTAGAACCTGCTCTAATCGAATGTCGCTGACCAAATCTGCATACCAAGTTCTGAAAAAAGATATTGAAAAGCAAAAGATTTTTTGTTCGGAGTGAAATTTGAGCAAATGCCACGCTGCCGAAACGTCGAAAGTGCCTATGTGTTTGAAGTTTTGATAACTTAGAAATGTTAGATTGTCGAAACTTAATTAAACTGTCAAACTATTTCAATCGAATATGCTAATTGAATTCAACCTAAGACAGAAAGAAAAATTTGAATATTTGCTACACTCTACCTACTTTCGTGTAAAGTATAATAAATAGATTTAGAAATGAGTAGAATAAAAGAAGCTAAGAAACAACAATATAGAGTAACTGAAAATAAGCAAGCAAGAGAGATAGCTTTTGAATATTTGAAAAGCTATGATTTAGAAAAAGCAATAGAGTTTGGACTTCCAGAAGTTGATGATAGGTATCATATTTGGCGTGTACCTTTGAAAAGTTTAAAAGGAGAAACAATTGGGGAAGTTACGATTGATGCCATTACAACACTTGTGAATGATAAGAAAAGTTCACAAAAGGATGTTTTGGAATCTCGATTATTGGGGCGTAAATACAATAAAGAGGGTGTAAAGTCAAAATCAAATGGACAGATAAAGCCTAAAGTATCATCATTGAAAAATACTATTGGCTTGGGTGATTCAGAAGAGCTTTTAGCTCAAACACCTTCAGAATCAGTAGATTTAGTATTTACTTCACCTCCATATTATAATGCACGACCTGAATATGCAGATTATATTACTTACGAAGAATACCTTCTAAAAATGCGAAAAATTATAAATCAATGTCATCGTGTTTTAAATGATGGGCGTTTTTTTGTGATTAATATTTCTCCTGTACTTATTCGACGTGCAAATAGAAGTGAGGCCTCAAAGCGTATTGCCGTTCCTTTCGATTTTCATCAGTTATTTATTCAAGAAGGTTTTGAATTTGTTGATGATATTATTTGGATAAAACCTGAAGGTGCAGGCTGGGCAACTGGGCGTGGCAGGCGATTTGCAGCAGACCGTAACCCTATGCAATATAAAGCGGTACCAGTTACTGAATATATTTTAGTTTATAGAAAAAAGACTGATAAATTAATTGATTGGCACATTAGAAATACTGACCCAGAATTAGTTGAAGAGTCTAAAATTGATGATGATTATGAAAAGACAAATCTTTGGAAGATTCATCCTGCATATCACAAAATTCATCCTGCTATTTTTCCACTTGAGTTAGCAGAAAAGGTAGTAAAGTATTATTCATTTAAAAATGATGTAGTATTAGACCCATTCGCTGGTACAGGGACAGTTGGTGAAGCGGCAGTTAAACATAATAGACGTTTTGTGCTTTATGAACTTAGTCCTGAGTATATGGAAATAATTAAGAGTCAAGCTGAGAACTGGCTACAAGGGCAAGCAAAAGATATTAATTGGATAAATGTAGAACATAATACTGCAAATCTCTATCTATTTTAAAATGGCAAAGAAAATTTCAGATTTTGTACCCGAACTGGGTGTTGAGCTATCAAGTTATAAAGGCAGTGAGTTGATTGATAGAATAGGAGAAGAAGTTGTTAAAAATGTAGTTTCATCTGTTCTATGTGGTGAAAATGTAAGGTCACTAACAGAAAGTTTAACTCGCAGAAGATTAATGTTATCGAATGCTGCGATGTTAGTTACATTTTTAAAAGCATCTAATCAAATTGAAAGTTTGGTTGGAAAATCGGCTAAAATGATAGCTGAGGAACTTGCAACAAAAAGACTTTCTAAAGAAAAGAAATTGTATTTAACTTGGTTAGCAGGATTAACCGAGAAGAGTATTCAAAATGTTTTACGTGGAAATGAACAAGAAGAGTTGAAGCAATATCTTGAAGAATTGGGTAAATTACTTAAAGAATCGGCTCAAAAAGCAGATTCTTCTTTTGGAAATCTTTCGGGTACATTAAAATTGGGTAAAGAAGAAAATTCAATTTCTTGGGAAAGTATTATGTTTTTATTTACCGCAATTGGTGCTCAAACATTGGCAATTCGTGGGTCAGAAAAGTCAATGTATGGTAAGTTATTTGAAAAGTTTATTTTAGGCTCTGTTCTCTCTATACTGGGCTTTCAGAGAATTGACCCAAAGGAGAGTACAAAATCTGATAAAGTATTTTGGATGTCTCAACGTGAGAATAAAAGAGAGAGTGATGCTACCTTGTTATTAAAAGCAGGAATTGGAGTCAGATTTGATATTGGTTTCATTGGGCCTGGGAATTCAGAAATATCACTTGATAAAGTCTCAAGATTTGAACGAGAAATGGAGTATGGTCGTCAAACGCACTATATGACAACTGTAATAATTGTAGATAGGATAGGACAAAATAGTAGAATCAAAGAATTAGCGTCAGCAATAAATGGGGAGATTGTTCAAATGAGTATGAGCTATTGGGTTAAGGAAGTAGCTCAAATTTTAAAAGATAAAATAAATTTTACTCATGCAATCACAAAAATGACTAATGAAGAAAGTTTGAATTTTGTTAGAGAACAAATGAAAAAAGTAAACCTTCAGGATTTTCTGTAAGTGTCTTCATTCCAACAACCCGCAAGGGCGATGATTGGAATTTTGTTTTGAGTTAATTAATTGATTATCAAACTTTTACGCACTTGCAAGAGTTGGAATTAAGCAAACTTAGCGACCGCTCTGATATGCTGTCCGAAGGACAGCCGCACGCCAACGAACCCAAGCCAGTAAAGTTAGTTGCCGCAGGTAAA
>NZ_BMKK01000009.1 GCF_014644295.1 Emticicia aquatilis | reverse complement strand
AAAGGACAACTCCATTTCGCCTTAATAGGGTTCAACCCTACTTCGCTCGGCACATGAAACGTCTCTACGTCTGATAATATCTTTTTCTCCACAAAAATTGTCAAAGAACCATAAAATTTAATTACTCAAAATTAATTTTCTAAGACACTATTTGGGCTTAAACCAGCATCCCTTCTAAAACTTTCTCGTAATGACGTTCGTACATCGGAACAATATTCGTAATATCAAATTCTTGAGCACGAGCTAAAGCGTTTGCTTTAAAAGTCGGTAAATTTTCGTCTTGCAGAATATAAATTGCGTTTTTTACCATATCATCTACATCGCCCACATTACTCAAAAATCCTGTAACACCTTGCACGTTTAGTTCGGGTAAACCACCAGTATTTGATGAAATAACAGGTACTTCGCAAGCCATTGCTTCCAGGGCTGCTAATCCAAAACTTTCTTTTTCGGAAGGCATCAAGAATAAATCGGCTACTGATAAAACCTCTTCGATGGCATCAAGTTTTCCTACAAAACGCACATCTTCACCCAGATTCATGTCACGGCTGAGTTGTTCCATTGGGCCACGTTCGGGGCCATCTCCCACGAGTAATAATTTACTCGGGATTTGTTTTTTCAGTTTTGCAAAAACTTGAATAATATCTTCGATACGCTTAACTTTTCGGAAGTTGGATGTATGAACCAGCAACTTTTCGTCGTTCGGACAAATAATGCGTTTGAAATGCTCTTTTCTTTGCTTTTTGAAACGTTCCAAATCAACAAAATTTGGAATCACCTCAATTTCTTTTCTTATTTCAAAAGCTTCGTAAGTATCTTTTCTTAAATCTTCCGAAACCGTCGTTACGCCATCTGATTCATTGATACTAAACGTAACAACTGGAGCAAGAGAAGCATCTTTTCCTACAATCGTAATATCAGTTCCGTGTAAGGTTGTGATTACAGGAATGTTTATACCATGACATTTCAAGATTTGTTTCGCCAAAAAAGCCGAAGTTGCGTGCGGAATTGCGTAATGTACGTGCAGCAAATCAAGTTTTTCGTACTTTACTACATCAACCATTTTTCCTGCCAAAGCCGACTCGTAGGGCGGGTATTGAAACAGCGGATAGCTGGCAATATTTACCTCATGGTAAAAGATATTTTCGTTGAAAAAATCCAGACGAGCGGGTTGAGTATAAGTAATAAAGTGTACTTGATGCCCATTTTTGGCAAGGCCCTTACCGAGTTCGGTGGCCACAACGCCACTTCCGCCAAAGGTAGGATAACAAACAATTCCGATTTTCATAGATGCGGTTTAATGTACTTTTTTGAAAGATTTTTTTAGTGCTTTTAGCAATTAGCCTTTAGCAATTAGCTTGAAAAGCAGGTTGTTTTGCAGACACAAATTAAATCTAAAATCGTCTAATGAAGCTAAAAGCCAACAGCTAATAACTAATAGCTTTTTAAATGAAAAATCCGCTATTAATAGTACAACAAAAAAAATTGGAAAAAGTCTCAAAATCATATTACGGATTTGTGAATTTATTGAAAGAGTATTTTCTATAACCGAAAAAACGGCCAATGTTAGGAAAACATAACTTGCAATTGACCTAAAAATTTTGTAGTTTTGGATACGATGAATTCCAAAACCTTCGCAACCCTTAATGCCTTTTTTCGACTGATAAGGTCACGAAATATCTTGATTGTGATATTTAGTCAATACATGGTCAGGATTTTTCTGATTGGCCCCAAAGAAAATTGGCTCGATTATCTGCTTGATTTTAAGCAGTTTCTGCTCGTATTCGCTACCATCAGCATTGCTGCGGCTGGTTATATCATCAATGATTATTTTGATATAAAAATTGATTTAGTCAATAAACCCGACGAGGTAATAATTGGTAAAATCATCAAACGCCGACGTGCGATTCTGATTCATCAGATACTTAATTTTATTGGTTTGGCCATCGGGTTTTTCTTGAGTTTGAAGGTTTTTCTAATTAATTTTCTGGCCATTTCGGCTCTTTGGTTTTATTCCGAACGCTTCAAAAGAAAGGCTTTTATTGGTAATTTTTTAGTAGCATTTCTGACCGCCTTCTCGCTCGTTATTTTGGGCGTTTATTACCAAAAAAATGTGGCTTTGGTCAATATCTATGCCTTGTTTGCTTTTTCTATTTCGTTGATTCGAGAAATAATTAAAGATATGGAAGATATTAGGGGAGATGCCCGCTACGGTTGCCGAACGCTTCCGATTATTTGGGGAATCAGACAAACCAAAATTCTGCTTTATATTTTTATTGTTTCGTTTGTGATGATACTGTTAATTATGGCTTATTCTCTTCATAATCAATACCTTATTGCACTTTTTAGTTTAGGTGTATTTCCGTTTTCGTGGTTTGTTTATAAACTTTACTGGGCCGATAAACGCCGTGATTTTACGTTTCTGAGCAAAGTCTGCAAACTCATTATGCTCTTCGGAATCGGTAGTATGATTTTTGTATAGACACAAAAAAAGCGACACAAATTACTTCGTGTCGCTTCCTAAAAAATCTTTATTTATTAAGCATAAACGTCTTCTTTACCGAATTTTTTGCAAAGTAAAGCATATACATTTGCACGGTATTTATTGCGGTTTGAAGAACCCATTTGCTCCATTACTTCCGCAATTGCTACGTCAAGCTCTGGGCCATCAGCTAAACCTAATTTACCAATCAAGTAGTTGTCTTTTACACGAGCTAACTCTTCAGGGTCAGTTCCTGAAACTTTAGAGGCATCTGCATTGTAAATAGATGGGCCAAGACCTTTTGCTACCGCTGTGATGAGTTCTTCACTAAGACCTAAATTAAGTTCGTTTGATTGAGCAACGTAAGTTTCAATTGCTTCTGCTAATTTACTCATAATTTTTGCTGATTTGGGAGTGATTGAAATACATGAATATTTTGTAAATTTTAAATAAAAACTTATCTTTTCCAAATGTTTTTTACGCTTTTTTAGGCAAAACGAACGCTACCGAAGATTAAAAGTTTTTAATTTCGTATTTTACAGAAAAACGTGATTAAATACTAATCTTTCGTTTTCTGCCTAAAACTTGCCATGTTTCTTTAACTTCTTCATTTTCAACGATGTAGGCTTCATCATAAAGATTTACGGTTGGACAGACATGGTACGGAACACCATAAATAACGTCACCAACTTTTATTGAATCCCAATCTTTTACAGCAATCACTCCGTGTTCTTCGCTTTGTCCGAGAAGCTCATAATTTTCTAAATTCAAAAACCTGATGCGTTTATCAATTGGGTTTTCGGCCGCTACTGCTTTATGCCCCATATCGACCGTAATGATACCATGCTTTGGTTTTGAAATAACACGAGTCAGAATCAACGCTGCATACTCAAAATTTTGTTCAGAAAGTTTATCGCCATAGCCCCAATCCCACAAAACGCACGTACCTGGACTGCAATAAGTTTCGTCTCGCAAAGCGTGAGAAGTAAACGCTGGTGTACCTCCTGCTATCACTATTGGCTTCAGCAAGCCTGCTGCTTCGATTGCTTCGAGAAAATGTTTTACATCAACAAAACCAGCATCACATTCTTTTTTTCGTTCATTGAAATCACTCGCTCGTAAATGCCCATCATAGACGTGTAGGCCGTGTACTTTTAGGTGAGATAAGTTGCTTAGTTTTTTGTATAAATCTAAAATTTGGTCGTTTAATTCGTGCCCAGATCTGTTCATTCCGTTGTTTACGTCTAAGAAAACATCTGAAACGAGCTTATTTTGCCCAAAAATATCATTGTGAACATCGGCTATTTCAGCAGAATCAATGAGCGATGCAAAGAATACATCGGGGTATTTTTGACGTAACTTGACAAGACGCTCGATTTTAGGGCCAACTAATTGGTGTGAAATTAGAGCATGTTTTCCACCGGCAATTGCTACCATTTCAGCTTCGGCAATAGTTGCACATTTGAATTTTGTGATACCAGCAGCAAGCATCATCTTGACGATTTCTGGCATTTTGTTGGTCTTTACGTGCGTGAAAAGTCGCTCGGCCGAACCAGCAATCGAAATCATCTGCTCAATATTTTTTTGTACACGCTCTTTGTAAATAAGCAGCGAAGGAGAATCTAATTCGTTGGCGTTGTTGATGCTAAACCACATAGTTTAATGAATGATAGATTGATAGAGTGAGTGAATGTGAAATGAAACTTAAATTTTTTGGTAATAATTCTATTCTATCATTGTATCATTCACTCATTCAAAATTAGATTTATTGTTCGTAAAATTCGATTGGAAGGTCGTCGGGGTCGGCGAAAAAGGTGAATTTTTTGCCAGTAAATTCATCAATTCTGCTATCCTCTACTTCAATTCCTTTCGATTCGAGGTTTTGTTTTGCTTCTGCTACATTTTCCACTTCAAAAGCCAAATGGCGGAGTCCACAAGCTTCTGGGCGAGACGGTCGTGCTGGAGGATTCGGAAAAGAAAAAAGTTCGATTACATAATTTTCGCCAATGGCTAAATCGAGTTTATACGAATCTCGTGCTTCACGATATACTTCTCTAACTATCTGTAAACCAAGTATTTCGGTGTAAAAATGCTTCGATTTTTGATAGTCAGATGCGATTATGGCTATATGGTGTACTTTGTTTATTTTTAGCATTTTGATGAATTGTTTTAAGGAAGACTTCCCTTCGAGGGAGGTCTTCCTTGTATCTCGATAATTTTATGCCAGCTCAAACATTACTTCAATTTCAACTGGAATATTTTCGGGAAGCGAGCCAAAACCAACTGCCGAACGCACGCCGATACCATTTTCAGTTCCCCACACATTGGCAAAAAGTTCGCTACAACCATTAATTACATACGGGTGACGCTCAAAATCTGAAGTACAATTGACCATTCCCAAGACTTTTATTACACGCTTGATGCGGTCGAGGCTTCCTAAATTAGCTTTTAATGTTGCGAGAATGGTCAAACCTACTTGTTGAGCCGCCAATTTTCCTGCTTCAATATCCATATCGGCACCGATACGACCAATGATGCGTGAGCCATCCATTTGCACAGGGCCATGTCCTGAAACATAAATAAAATTATCAACGATTAAGCAAGGCTTATAAACGCCCATCGGTGATGGTGCTGGTGGTAATTCAAGACCAAGTTTTGCGAAATTTTCTTCTGCTGTCATAGTTTTGTTGCGTTACACAAATAAATTTAAAATCAATACCCCAATCAAACCGATGATAGAAACGAGGGTTTCCATGACCGTCCAAGTTTTGAGGGTATCTTTTATTGATAAATTGAAATATTCTTTAAAAAGCCAAAATCCACCATCGTTTAAGTGCGAAAACATCAAACTCCCCGCACCGATAGAAAGTACCATAAGTTCGGGTTTTACGCCCGTTTGTTGCTGAATGAGCGGGGCTAAAATTCCTACTGCTGTCAAACCAGCAATTGTTGCCGAGCCTACACATATACGCAATACGCCCGCAATCGCCCAACCTAAAATCAATGGATTTATATCAAAACCTTGTAGCTGTGAGCCAATATAATCGCTCGTACCACTATCTTTCAAAATCTGTTTCAATGCACCTGCACCCGCAATAATCAATAAAATTCCTGCACTACTCTTAAAGGCTTCTTCGAGTTGCTTACTTACTGCTTGAATGGTATTTCCCTGACGAACACCAAGCAAATAAACCGCCAATAATAGAGAAAGAAGCATACCAATATATGGCTCAGAAATTAGTTTAAGTAATTCACTTTCAGGAGCATACTTTTTTATAGCCGATGTAATTGTTAGTAAGAAAACGGGCATCAAAGCTACCAATAAACTCACTACTAAACTTGGTTGCTTATCTTTCGGAATGTCTTTGATAGCAAATAAATTTCCATCAATTTGAGGTTTGTATTGCTTCAGAGTTCGTCCAAAAAGCACCCCAGCAATGGCAATAGCAGGAATTGCAATGATGATTCCATAAATGAGCGTTTGCCCAACATCAGCTTTGAGTTGCGAAGCAATGGCAGCGGGTGATGGGTGAGGGGGTAAATATCCGTGAGCGGTTGAAAGTGCAGTCAACATTGGCATTCCGACATAAAGAAGCGGCAATTTTGCTGAGGCAGCAATCGAAAAAATGAGCGGTACGACGATGATAAAACCAGCATTGTAAAACAACGGAATACCGATAATAAACCCAGCAAGTGCCAAACCCCATTGGAGGTATTTTTCGCCAAAAAGGTTAATGAGTGCATCGGTAATGCGTTGAGCAGCACCGCTTTCAGCTACAAGTTTACCGAGCATTGCCCCAAAACCAATGATTAGAATTAAATCGCCGAGTGTGCCACCAATACCCGATTGAATGGCTTTTCCGATGGCCGTAACGTCCATTCCTGTGGCGATTCCCAAACCGATGGCAACTAAAATGAAAGAAACGAAGGTGTCGAGTTTTACGTAAGCTACCAGCAGCACAAGTACCAGTATAGCAAAGAAGGTAAGTAAAATTGGCATTTTTTAAGGAGGGTTGAATATGATGCTGCAAGATAATAATTTTAGTCAATTATCAATCTATTCTCATCAAACCTGTAAGGTCTTTTTGCAGATTTTGCAAGTTTTGTGTCAAATCAAAAGGGATGATTTGTAAACGCATATCAGCCTCATAATCAAATACTTGGAGTGGAGTTTGGAAGTTTTCGTTGGCTGGATAAATCAAAAAAAGTTGTTGTGCATTATATTTTTTCCCGTAGGCATACATTTGGTATAAGTCTGACTGTTCAATGCCATAATTTTGTTTGGGTTTTGCGGCATCAATCAATTTCCATTTTGTATCGAAAACAAAGGCTTTTGTTTCGTTTCTCAGCACAATATCTGGTATTAATCTAAATTTAGATTTATTTAAATGGCTGTCAATCAGAAACTTGGCTTTGTCTTGGAGTTTTACTTCGTAGTTTTCTGCAAAATATTTCTTGAAGAATTTTCCAACGTAATTTTCAAACAAAACCTCCATCGGAAACAGCAAACCGAGTTGTAAATATTGTCCCGAAAAAGGCAAAAATGATTGTCCTTTGATAAAAATATTTGCCCAATGAAGTAGCTTCTCGTAACGAACGAAAAACAGGTTTTTATGAAAAGATTGAGCTAAATCTTGCTCGATGTTATTGCTTGGATTGACTTCTTCAAAAATACCAATATTTTTATTGATTCTTTGTTGAGTTCGGTAGCTAAAACCTTGTTTATAAAGTATTTGTAAACAATATTTTAGAACTCGGTTTGGCGGAATATCGGCTGTAAACTCATCATAAGCAATGAAGAAACGCTCTTTTCGGATTGGATTTTGGCGAAGATTTTCGGCAATTAAAACTTTACCTTTGATAAAAGTCTCGTTTGCTTCTTGTCGTTCAAAATTCCTGCCCAGACCTTGCGAAAGTAGTTTTTCGAGTTCATCTAAAAATACATTCACAAAAATCTCAAAAAGTGGCAAATGTGAGGTTTCGAGATGTGAATTTGATAAAGATTGATAAGGAGAATTTGGTGATACTTTAAGCATTTTCAGCAGCATTTTGCGTGCTTCTTTTGGCGAATTTGCAGTTGATTTGGGCAGAATTTCAATCTGCTTGCCATCAGGAGTTTGCAGCAAACCAACGTAGTTTTTGAGTCGAATTTGCTCTTTGCCTTTTTGTGTAAAATAGCTTAATAATAAGTCATTCGCTCCTGAAAAAGCAATGTTTTTGAGGTGTTGAAAAGTTAGGTCAGAAACAAAAATCTCCGAAAATTTATCATCAATCAAGTCATAATCGCTTGCTTTTTTGATGAGTCCAAATTCGGAGATTGTTTGAGGCATATATTTTAGTCGATGGACGACGGTCAACGGTCGATAGTTTTTAGTTTTGCAAAAATAATCAAAAATCTGTGGTCTATCGACTATTGACCGTAGTCTAAGAAACTATTTTACCACCTTAATAATTCCCTGCATGATTGTATAGTGTCCTGGGTAAGTACATACAAATGTATAATCGCCTGGGGTGCTTGGAGCTACAAAATAGATAGTTTCTTGGCTTTCAGGTTGCATCAATCCTGTATGGAAAAGTACTTCTTCTAAATCAGGAACATATGCTTTTGCTTCGCCATCAAGGTCCATTTTAAATGCTGCCTCGCCAACTTTAGCTACGGTCTTTGGTTTTACGATAACCAAATTATGTAGCATATCATCGTTATTATTGAAAACTAATCGAATTTTACTACCAGATTTTACTTGAAATTTAGTTACATCAAATTTCAAGCCTGGCTTAGTTCCAATCGAGAGCGTTTGGTCAACTTTTCCACCCCAATCGGCTGGCATTTCGTTTACTCTTTTGGCCGAAACCACATTTGTACCTTTCGACATTCCCGACATATTATGTCCTTCATGGGCCATTGCTTCGGCTTTTTTCTCAACTATTGCGTATTTTGTCAAATCAAGTGGAGAAGCTGAAGTATTAATATTATTAAGCGTATAATAACCAAATGCGTGCAAAAGCGGGCGGTCATCGGTGTTTTTAAGTCCTTCAAGTCTTAGTTCATGAATGTATCCCAAACGGAGAGAATCAATCGCCAAACGAACGCTCATACCATCTTCTGCTACTTGTATTCCTTTGATTTTCAAGTTTTTAGCATTGATAATCGGGCTTCCGTAATTATGGTGATATTTGTAAGTGAAGCTATTGATTTTATAGGATTCAAGTGCTTTGGCTGTTTCTTTGTTTACAGGCTGCGTAAACTCAATCAAGAAACCATCAGGCATTGATTTCACGGTTTTCATCTCAAATGGTATTTTGCCAGTCCATTCTAAGCGTTGTAAACCAAATTCATCTTTACCCGTAGAAGACCAACCACGGCTTGTCATACCCACAAACATCGAAGCGTCAAGTCCCCAACGCATACGTAAGATACCCGACTGAAAACCTTCTCTGAACGGAAAGCAAATGCCTTGGTATTTACCGTCAATTTTCTCTAAATACACACGCATGATTTTGCTGTGTCCTTGGTCGCCAACAAATAATTGTCCTTCAAAAGGTCCAAATTTCCCGCCAAAAGTATCTTCTATTACATCAGCCGTAGAGATTCCCATCAATGTATGCGGGAACCAAACCGCAGGGATTTTAATGCTCGGTACACGTTTGGCAACTTCGTAAAGTGGCTCGCCCGTATCTGGAATATCCGAAGGTTTCGTACGCAATGGTGACTCTGGTTCTGATGTCCATTTCAAACCTTCTGGATTACCTGCAAAATCTCCTTTTTCGAGGTGAGTCATGCGTCCAGAACCAACCCAGTCGCCTTGGTTTTCGGTGTAGAAAATATCACCGCTTTTCAGCACACCAAAGCCCGCTGGTGAACGCAAACCCGTTGCCCAAGGTGTCATTTTACCATCTGGCGAAATTTTCAACATCCAACCACGCCATTTTGACAAACTTGCTCCACGACCAATCCAACCTAAGTTTAAGGTGTAAATCATGTCGTTATCAGGCAAAACTACTGGGCCGTAAGAATATTCGTGGTAATTGCCATTCAACGGAAATTTCTGGAAGGCCTCGTATTCATCGGCAATTTCATCGCCGTTTGTGTCTTTCAAAATAGTTACTTCGCCACGTTGTGTTGCCCAAAGGTTACCGTTGATGTAGCCCAAACCCAATGGCTCGTGCAAGCCCGAAGCAAAACGCTTGTAGGTAGGCTTTGTACCATTTTTCATGTACGGATTTGAAACCAACCAAACATCACCACGACGAGTCGAAACACCTAAACGACCATCGGGCATGACGGCCAATCCACCTACTTCGAGTTGTACCCCCTCGGGAATTGGCAACGTAACGATGCGGTAGAAATCTTCTTCTACCAAAGGGCGAGTTTGTGCAAATGCCCCTAAATTACCCAAAATGAGCAATAGAACTAATATTTTTTTCATTGTTAATGTCTTTTTGCAATTTTTCAAAAATAATATTTTACCAAGAAATCGAATAGTTGATTGTACCTGTGAGAGGCATAATCATTTCTTGACCCGCTTTTGAACTACGAATAATCGGCTTAGATTTAGGGTCAACTAAAACATATTGATTATCAACTAAATATCTTCCTTTTTCAATCAAGCTAATTGCTTTTCCTTCGGCCAGTTTGTAATATAAATTCGAGCCACCATTGGCCGCAACACTCACGGCAATACCATCGGCATCAGGGCTAATTTTTTGCGTGATGTTTGCTCCGTTCAACTGGAATTTATAATTAGGCAGTCCAGAAGCATCTAACGAATATCCTTTGTAAATAAGCTCTTTGTAGGCGTCCAATGAGTCGGGCATCGGGGCATTCAAATCGTTCAAAATTGCTACGGATGGTTTTCCCGAAAACTTTGTACGAACACCTTTGGCTTCCAATAATTGTGGCTCGCCACGCTCATGGAACATTTCGGTTACATCGGCAAACTCGCCTTTCCACGCATAAAGCAATGCCGCTTGGTCTAAATCATACGAATAATGTTGGCCTTGTGGTGTTCCAATCGAGATAGCATGTACTCGTTTCTTGCCATTAAACATCACAAACGAACGTACTATTTCTACATCGTTTTTTGGTTGAATATCAATCTCACCAACGGCTTGTGGCGTTGGTAATGAGGTTTCAGCATGAAGTGCATAAGGTCTGATTTCTGGGCCAGCCGCAAAAAGTCCGAGTTCGGCTTTCCACCAAACCTTTATATATTTTACTTCGATGGAGTGTTTGCCTTTTTTCAAATCCAAGTACGCAATGCGTGGTTTACGATAGCTTTCATCGGTCATTGGTAGTATCTCTTTGCCATCAACTGTTACACTTTCTTTTCCTGCACAATCGGCTATTAACGAATAATTTCCGTCTTTCTCAACATCAAGGTCGCCTTTGAAAACCAACAAATAACGATTGAATCCAACGCCATAATCTTTGGTTAGGTCAGTGGCTTTGCCGCTATCGTTTGGTGTATCTTTTTTCTTCGCAAACTGTTTGTCCCAATCAAATGTTTCGTAGAGTTCGTAGTTTAGGTTACTTAATTTGAGTGGAGTTTCTTTGTTATATTTCAAATACTCTACATTATTAATAGCTATCACACCTGCTTTGTTTTCAAACACAATCGGGCCCTCGTTTTTTCCTTCGGAAGCCATTACATATCCTTGATGAATCACTACATCGTTGAGTGTCACTTTTTCTAAAACAACCGCATTGCCAAACGAAGCTTCCGAAAACGTTAGTTCGAGTGTTTGCCAAAGCCCCTCACTACGTCCCGCATTTTGGGCTGGTAATTTCAAGCTTCCATCTTTAGTAATGATTGCACCACTCGGGTGAGTATTGCTCAATAAAATACCGTGTTTGCCTTGTACATAGAAAATACTTTCGCTGTTGAGGCCAAGCATAAAGTCAAATTTGATTTTTGCATCGGCAGTTGTGAGCTTTGAGGTGATTTTTCCGGGAGTATTGGCATACAAAAATTTATTGCCAGCAGTAATACCCGCTTTTTTCTTGAACGGATTGTCCACTTGCTCTACTTGCTTCCAATTACCCAAGTCCCAGTTGTCAATGGGTAGCTTATTCATTGCAAAACCTTGTGCATAGCTTTGCAACGAAGCAACTAAAAGCCATAAACAAGCAAAAAAACGTAGTTTCATAGTCATATTTGTTAGATTTTTAGCAAAATTATCTTTTAAGTGTCAACTTAACAATTATTATTAATTAAAGTTTTACTGACAGTCCGAAAAGTGTTTTGTAAATTTGTGGAGAAATATAAAAGCGATTTTTATAAAACTTATAATAATAGTACAAATTTGATACTTTTTTATAGACTTTAGATAAACTTTAAAAACTAACTTTCAAATAAATCAGATAGATTCATGTCAAAACCAACACTTCTTATTTTAGCTGCAGGAATGGGCAGCCGTTATGGTGGAATTAAACAATTAGATAAATTTGGACCTAATGGCGAAACAATCATTGATTATTCGTTGCATGATGCCATCAAGGCAGGTTTTGGGAAAATTGTTTTTATTATTAGAGAAGAGCTAAAAGCAGATTTTGAAGAAATATTTGGGCCGAAATTGGCTGGAAAAATAGACTACGATTTTGCGATTCAAGGTGTACAAAAATACGTAGCTCCCGAACTCGGAACAGTAGAACGCACAAAACCTTGGGGAACTGGCCATGCAGTATTGTGTGCATGGGAGCAAACCAGCACGCCATTTGCGGTTATCAATGCCGATGATTTTTATGGTTACGAAGGTTTCAAAATCATGGCCGATTTCTTGACCAATAATACCGACGAAACTTGTCATGCAATGGTGGGGTATCAAATCAAGAATACTTTATCGGAAAATGGTTCGGTTTCAAGAGGAGTTTGTGAAGTGGATGAAAATGGATATTTAGAAGTTGTTACTGAGCGTACGAAAATTTACCGCCAAGCAGATAACACAATCGTATTTGAAGAAGGCGAAACATTGACAACTTTACCAGAAAATACGCCAGTTTCGATGAATTTCTGGGGTTTTATGCCAAATGTATTCCCCGTAATCAACGAAATGTTTAAGGAATATTCAGTAAAAAACATCGACTCACCAAAAGCCGAGTTTTATATCCCGACCGTAATGACTTATTTAATTCAAAACGGTTTAGGAAAATGTAAAGTTTTTTCAAATGAGTCAGAGTGGTTTGGCGTAACTTATCCAGAAGATAAACCGACCGTGATGGAGGCATTACAAAAATTATCAGGACTTTATTAATTTATAATGGAGAATGGATAATTGAGAATTAGGGATTTTTATCACAATTATTCATTATCCATTCTCAATTCTCAATTAATTATGCAAGTTTCTTACCGAAAAGCAACGCTTGATGACCTTGATGAATTGGTGCGTCTCCGCATCGAATTCTTACGTGAAGTTCAACCTGCTGAGACACACCAATACAGCGAAGAGCAACTTAGCGGCTCTTTGCGAGATTATTTATTAAGAGCCATGCAAGCCGATGAATTTGTAGCATGGTTAGCCATTTACGATTCTGAAATCGTAGCTACAAGTGGCTTGTGTTTTTTCCAGATTACTCCTGGATTTACTCTTATAGATGGCAAAATTGCCTATATACTTAATATTTATACGTTACGTCAATGGAGGGGTAAAGGTGTGGGGAAGACGGTCTTTAATTATATTCTGCAAGAAGCTATTAATCGTGGTTATAAGAGGATTTCGCTACATGCTTCGGACGATGGCCGACCTATCTATGAAAAATTTGGTTTTCGCCTTACGGGCGACGAAATGGAACTTAGATTACCTTAGAAAGTTATATCTGCGTTCCACACGTTGCTTCGGTTTTGCAAAGTGGTGGTTACATCCATAATCTCTACGTAAAAGTTTGATTGGTAAGTCATGCTCAAATTACTCTTTGCCATAAAAATTTTGGCGTAATCTTCTTTTTCTTGTTGAGCAACCAAAGTATTGATTTCGTGCAATACTTCGTCCATTGAATTAAGGGTTGTTTTTGCAGCAGCCTTCATTTTTCTTGTTTCCGTTTGTTAGAATAGTACAATTTTTATTTCACTCATAAATCGGTCAGCCTTATCAAAATCTATGCCACTGTTATTAGGAAAGTAACTTTGCTACCGCTGAATAATTTATTTATTTTTTTTGTTAAAATTACAGAGTTTTAGAGAGATAATTAAATGAATAAATCAAATTTCTTAAAAAATCTTATCAAAAGGTAACAAATCTTAGAATTCTTATCTAATGGTAAATTTTCTTGTCAAAATTCAATACTTTTCTTGTCTAAATACCGCTTCAAAACCCTATTCATCAGATAGATAAGGTGTCATTTAACTGGCATAAATCATAATTGGTACGATTATTTCATTGTAAAAGGTGGGACATCGTAATGGTCACTCCAACCCCTCCATTAGCGAGAATTCATGCTTTCCTAATAACTAAGTACAAATACTCGTTTGTGGGGGGTGTTGGAAGTGATTTTTTGGGTTACAGTATATTTTTGAGTAAATCTATTGAGCGAAAAAACTTCTAAAATGATTGAGTAACTTCTCTTCATGGTTTTATTTCTTCTCAGTAGTATTTATAAGAAAAATACAATTCAATAATAATTATGTGTTTTCAAAAAGGGGGGACATCGAATGGACTTCTAAACAAATTTAGGGAACACTCGGTAATTAACTTTAATTCAAAAAGGTCTCACTCAATTTATGTTTTCAATAGTAATTATTTTATAATAACAATATTCACTCAATAGCAATTGTCAGTAAAAATGGGGTTGGTTTCAGCTCCATTTTTCTTTTTTTGAGCGTTTGTTATTCTGACCTCATATACGTCAATACGTCACATTTAAGTTTTCTTGCAAGCCGTTTTTTTGTTTTACTTCTTCAAAAAACTACTTTTTTAGGGTTTTATAATTGCTTATCAATGTGTGTTTTATAGTAAAATGTATCCGTTTAATAATTTTATTGTTTTTTGTCAAAAAAATTAGATTTCGGTTAAAATTTAGTGCTAAAATTCAAACCTTTTGTTTGAATTGAAATATCCTTGTATCTTGCCACATCAACATTCTATTCATATATCTACATGGAATCCATTGGACAATTTTTTAGTAGTATAGCTTGGTGGGCTTATATTATTGCCTTTTTGCTCATACTTTTTATCAGAGATATTCTTCAAAAGAAACACACTATTCAGCACAATTTCCCTGTTATTGGGCATTTAAGATATTTTATTGAGAGTGTAGGGCCAGAATTGCGTCAGTATATAGTGGCCAATAACCGAGAAGAATTACCCTTCAATCGTCGTCAACGCTCTTGGATATATGCTTCCTCGAAAAAAGAAAACAATTTTCAAGGTTTTGGCACTGACCAAGATATGTATAGTGCGGGCTATAATTTCATAAAACCAGCCTTATTACCTTATAAACTACCTAAAGGGCATCCAAATCTCGAAAATCCCTACATCTGTCCGTCGGCAAAGGTGGTGGGCGAATACCATAATCGTAAGAAGCCTTTTCTGCCAAAATCAGTAGTCAATATTTCGGGAATGAGCTACGGTTCGCTTTCGGCTACGGCCATTGATTCGATGAATAAGGGAGCAGCAAAGTTTGGGTGCTATCATAATACTGGCGAAGGCGGCCTTTCGCCCTACCATAAAAACGGAGCTGATGTAGTGCTAAATATTGGCACAGCTTATTTCGGAATCCGAGACGACGACGGTAACTTCATGTTAGAAAAATTGGTGAAGCTATGCCAAGATAACCCTTGTATCAAGATGATAGAACTCAAACTTTCGCAAGGTGCAAAACCAGGAAAAGGTGGAGTTTTGCCAGCTTCAAAACTTACCAAAGAATTGGCCGAGATTCGCCATGTACCGATGGGCAAGGATGTAATTTCTCCTGCTTATCATAGTGCGTTTTCTAACATCAAAGAAATGATTGATTTCATTGAATTGATGGCTAATGCCACAGGATTGCCTGTTGGTATAAAATCGGCAGTAGGAAAGCTTGAAATGTGGGAAGAATTGGCTGATTTGATGAAAAAAACTGGTAAAGGCCCCGATTTTATTACGATTGATGGGGGAGAAGGTGGCACGGGTGCTGCTCCTCCAAGTTTTGCCGACCACGTTTCTCTGCCATTTGTGTATGCTTTTTCATCGGTTTATCGTATTTTCCAGAAAAGAGAATTGAATGATAAAATTACTTTTATCGGTTCGGGCAAATTGGGTTTACCAGATACAGCAATTATGGCTTTTTCGATGGGTGTCGATGTGATAAATGTTGGGCGTGAATCAATGTTGTCGATTGGGTGTATCCAAGCACAAGTTTGTCATACTAATCGTTGTCCGAGTGGTGTTGCTACGCAAAATAAGTGGTTGCAAGGTGGTATTGACCCAACTCTGAAGAGCGAACGCTTCTACAATTATGTAAAGACCTTGACTAAAGAAATTTTGGATATTTGTCATGCCTGCGGCTATGAACATCCGAGTCAATTTATGATGGACGATGTTGATGTGGCAATGGGAGATAATAATCGTACGCAATCTTTACGAACTACCTATCAATATCAGAAAACTCCTGTAAAATTTGAAGGTTTGAAAAAATTATTGGAAAGCCCGTATTTGGGTGGAAAAAACTAATATCAGCTTACATAAAAAAGAAAAGCAGTTTTTTTAGGAACTGCTTTTTTTGTACAAAACATTTGGGATTCGACACTATCTTTTTGGGATAAGAGGAAAAACTGTATGAATAGTAATAGAAAATTTCAAAAAAATTAGAAAAGCAAGAATCAAGCGGCTCTTGCTTTTGCTCTCGTCAAACTGCTGTTGATTATTAAAACCACCACTTTGTCAAATGGAAAAATGGTGGTTTTAATTTATGCTTTACACGCATTGATGGCAACTATCACTACAAAGATTGATACAAAGAGAAGTTCGTCGAGATGTTCGTAAAATAATTTTTTCATGGTCTTTTTTGCTTTTTATATAATGATTCAAATTATCATTAAAAGGTTGAAAGCACATTGAAATTTTTTTTCATAAACAAAGAACTAAAACTTTTATCACTTTTATATAATGGGTGCCTCCTGCGGATTTATTTGCAAATGGCAATGTTTTCATGGCTATACTGTTACGCTTTTCGTTGATACAAATTTCGTTATACGAATGCTCCCATACAATACCCCAGTTTTGGTATTTTTTCAAAACTTATATCCGTGCCAGTACGTATATTTGTAATTTTCTAAGAAGGAATTAGATTAATTTATGCTCAACGGCATACTTAATAAGACCCACAATGGTCTTTGTATTGGTTTTTCGGTAGATATTTTTTCGGTGAGTTTCGACTGTTCGCTCTGAGATACAAAGCTTGTCGGCAATTTCGGCATTGGAGAGTTCTTGGGCAATGAGTTTTACAATTTCAATCTCTCGTTCGGTGAGGTGATAGGTTTCTTCTTCGGTTCTATTTGATAAGCTTCGCAGAATTTCGTTTGATACTTCTCGGCTAAAGTAGATATTGCCTTGGGCAATTGTTTTGATGGCTTCAATGAGTTCGTCACGACCGATGGTTTTGATAATAAAACCAGAAATTCCTGCATCAATTAAATCATGCACGATAGATACATCGTACGAAACCGAAAGTGCCAATACCTTTACGTTGGGAAATTTTTTCTTTACTTTTTGCGTAAGTTCCATGCCCGTCATTTTGGGCATATATAGGTCGGTCAGTACAATATCGACTGGATTTTCGTTCAGAAAATTTAATGCAGAGTTGCCGTCGGAGCATTTACCGATTACCTTAAAGTCTCCTACACCATGTAGCATAGCTTCAATGCCATCCAGTAGAATTTGGTGGTCATCAACAATTAAAATTTGTAACTTACTACCTGACATTAGTTTAAATTCAAGGGAATTTCAATCACAACACTTGTGCCTCTTCCTATTGAAGAATCAAAATTAACATTTCCGTTTAGATATTCGACACGAGTTGCAATGTTTTTTAGTCCAATCCCATGATTTTCTGTGTTAGCGGTATCAAATCCACAACCATCATCTTCTATGATAAGAATGAGTTCGTCGTCGTGCCGAACAAGTTCGATGTTTACCTTCTTAGCCTCAGCGTGTTTGATAATATTACTGATAATTTCTTGAACGATGCGATACAACATTAACTCTATTTTTTCATCAAAGCGTTCTTTGAAACCCACAATTTGCAGTTCTATTTCGAGTTTTCCAGCAGCATTTATCTTATTAGTAAATTGCTTTAGTGCCGAACTCAGCCCAAATTTCGTCAGTGAACTCGGCATCATATTGTGCGAGATTTCTCTAATTTCTTTGATACTATCTTCGAGCAAATCGAGCGAGTTGTGCATCTCAGGCGACTCAATTTTCTTTTGTGACATAAAGTTGCCAAGCGTCATGCGGGCCGCTGCCAAAGTTTGTCCTATACCATCGTGTAGGTCACGGGCAATACGAATGCGTTCACGTTCTTCGGCTTCCAAAACTGCTTGAGTACGTTGCTGTTGGATGAGGTTTTTTTCAATCAAAAGGTTTTCGCTAATGCTTTGCATGATTTTTACACGGTAAGCTAACATTCCACTCAACGCGATAATTTCAATCAAGAATGCGATTACAAAAAAGTCGATTCCGGCTAAATAACTACCTGGAAGAAACTCGTAAGTACTAAGTCCAGAATAAAATGCTACAAAAAATACCGGCAAATTTGCTAAAAGATAGTAAGTGGCGTCTTTCTTAAAATGATTGATGTAAATGCAATAAATTGTTGTTCCGAATACAAAAAATGGAGGAATAGAAAAACCTAAACTGACCAAAAACGTAATAGATGTAGTGAAGGTATTAAATAAGTAATTATTGAAAATCAGATTGTCGATAAGGCTAATTACAATAAGCAAGCTAAAAGAAATGATAAAGAAATTACTATACCATTGAAATAGCTGGTTTTTGAGCAAATCCCACCGTAAATAGCTTCTAATGAAAAGAATATTACAAATCATGAGTAGCATCGTGGCAATGTATCGGACTTTATCGCCTTCAACACCGAAGCTTCCATCTCCATAAACACGAATAAAGTAGCCCTGCATGGTGTAGATAAAGCAAAGGGCAGCCAATACGTAAATTCCGTAGTATAGATAAAGTTTTTCGTTGAAAACCAACGATAAAAGCACCGAAACGAAAAACACAAATAAGAAAATCCCCGAAATAAATCCCCACCCAAAATGGTCTTTGGTAGGGTAGTAGTAGTCAAACGTATTTTTTTCCCAAATAGTAAGCGGAAAGGAAATCGAACCAAAGTTCTTACGAAGTTTTATGTAATAGGCAACTTCCTGACGAGGCTGTATAGTTGTAGGAAATATAAAATCACGGTGTTTGATGCGGCGATTTTGTTGCGGTATTTTCCAGTTTAATGTTTGGTGGTCGATTACTTGTTTTTTCTCTACTACATAAAATTCTACATTATCATAAAGCGAAAGATGTAAATGAACAAGCAAATCTTGAATCATATTGGTCGTATTTTTCAGCTCAATCCGAAACCAATAGGGTCGGCCACCAGCCCAATAAGTAGGAACACTACCTTTTGCTTTTTGAAATTGATAAACTTGCGGGAAGTTGGCTAATTTTTCAATCGAATACGCTTCGGTTAGTTCGGGTAGGTAGTAGATACCTTCGGGTAGTTCAAGTTCTCGCCACGTACCATCATATAAAATCACATCTCCTTGGCTTTTATCTTGGGCCGCAAGACGAAAGCTTACTAATAATAGTAATAAGGAGATAAGTTTTAGTTTCATGGTTAATTAACGACTTTCGGTGCTTGAAAAATCTTTGTGGCACATCAAATTAATAAAGATATACCACAAAGAGCCTGCAAATCAATAAAAGAATATATACGAAACGATGATGGCCGTAATGACCCCTGCCAAATCGGCCAAAAGCCCAGCTACGAGCGTATAACGTGTGTTTTTGATATTGACAGAACCAAAATATAGAGCCAATACATATAAAATAGTATCAGAACAAGCCTGAAACACACACGATAAACGCCCAACAAATGAGTCAGCTCCAAAGGTTTTCATCGAGTCAATCATCATCGCTCTTGAGCCACTGCCGCTCAAAGGGTGCATGAGAGCAGTTGGTAGAGCATCAGTGAAGTCGGTATTCATGCCCGTCAAACTGAAAATCCACTTCAAAGCATCTACAATATAAGTTAATGCACCCGAATTGCGGAATGCACCAATGGCAACCAAAAGCCCAACTAAGTAAGGTAGTACTTTGATTGATGTTTCAAAACCCATTTTTGCTCCTTCAATAAAAACAGGAAAAATATTCACTTTTTTATAGACTGCTCCACCTACAAAACCTATGATGAACACAAACAAAATCATGTTACTTATAACTTTCGATGTCACTTCGATTTCTTCTTTTGGTAAACGAGAAAAATACCAAAGTACGAAGCCAATGAAGCCAGTAAGTCCCAAAAGCCATGAAAGCAGGGTTTTGTCAAAGAAATTGATTCGTTGTTTGATTCCCACAAAAAGCATACCCGTAAGGGTGGCCACATATACCGAAATCAAAGCTGGTATAAAAATATCGGCAGGGTCGGCGGCATTATAGATGGCACGCTGAGCCATAATACTCAATGGAATAAGCACAGGCCCTGCACTGTGTAGCACCATAAACATAATTTGGGCATTTGAAGCTGTATCTTTGCTCGGATTCAGCTCTTGTAAACTTTGCATTGCACTTAAACCAAACGGGGTTGCGGCATTATCCAGACCGAGCATATTTGCCGAAAAATTCATAATCATTTGTCCGTTGGCTGGATGGTCTTTCGGAACTTCTGGGAACAGTTTGCTAAAAAACGGAGCAATGATGCGAGCCATGCGACGAATAACACCTGCTTCTTCACCAATTTTCAGAATACCTAAGAAAAAAGTCATTACACCCGCCAGTGGCAAGGCAATATCCATGACGGCAATTTTTGAGGAATCGAACATTCCTTCGATGATGATTTTGAAAATCTCGGTATCGCCCAAAAAAATGAGTTTGAATAATGCAACGACAAATGCAATCAGAAAAAAAGCTACCCAAATATAGTTTAATGCCATAAATTTGACGGTTTAAGTTTAGATTTGTGGCTAATTTAAGGATAAACCATGATTTTTCGAGTTTTTACTACAAATTTGATTCGATTACGCCGAAATTTTCATCCAAAATGATGCTTAAAAATAGAGTTTTACTATCATATATATTATTATTACTTGGATTGTGGAGTTGCCAACAACAAAAAACCAAGGAAGAAAAAAAGGTAGATAACATAATTACAAAAAAAGATACTATTGCACTTGAACCAAAGAATATTATTCCCGAAGTTGAGCAAAGAATGATTGAGCAAGGTTTGGTTGATATTCAAACCCTCGATTCGACAATAATGGTTGAATTGAAATACTCTACGACTGATAATTTTGTAAAAACCGATGTTTACGGCGATTTAACCCGTGCTTATTTACAACCCAAAGCCGCTGAAATGCTCGTAAAAGCCAGTATAGCTCTCCAAAAAAAATATCCTAATTATAGATTGTTGGTTTATGATGCCGCTCGCCCGCTTACAGTTCAGCATACACTTTGGAACTTATTAGATACGATTCCCCCAAAAAAACGAGAAGACTTTGTTGCAAGCCCTACTATTGCTTCGATTCATAATTTTGGTTCGGCGGTTGACCTTACCGTTTATGACCTGACAACAAAACAACCACTTGATATGGGTACGAAGTACGATTTCTTTGGCGATTTGGCATATCCTCGCTTAGAATACAAAATGCTAAAAGAAGGGAAACTAAGCAAAGAACAGCTGGCCAATCGAATTGTATTGCGTGAAGCGATGGCGAGCGTAGGATATATGAGAATAGAAAGTGAATGGTGGCATTTCAATGCAATCTCAAGAGCAAGAGCCAAAAGTTTATATAAAATTGTGGAGTAAAAAAGCAAAAAGCAACTATCCAGAAGACAGTTGCTTTATTAATCACCTAACCACTAAAAAGTATTATGAAAAGAGTATAATACCAATAATCTTTATATTAAAATGCCCTAAAAGCATTCAATTATGACTTCTTATAAAAATCAAATTTCTCGATAACTGCTTTTACTTTACGACGAGAAATCTCTATGTTCTTACCACCATCAAATGCTATCGCACTACTGCTTGCCTGAATATCTAATCCTTTTGCATAAAGTATATTTACAAGGTGCGACTTATGAACTCTGATAAAGTAGCTGTCGTCTAAGATGCCTTCATAGTGCTTCAAGGTTCTGGCCGAAATGTATTTTTTATTTTGCGTATGTACAACGGTATAATTGCAGTCACCTTCCAGTCTCACGATTTTATCCACGGGTACATTTACAAACTTATTAGAACAGTGTAACTTTATCTGGCTCTTTTTTAGTTTGTCGCTTTTAGTTACTATGCAGTTTGATGTATGGTCTAAATTCTTCATGGTTTTCAGAGTTTTGTTTCAACAAACATAACTCCTAATCGACATAAATCAAGTTTACGTAAAAATACGTAAAATATTTAAGGTCTTGATAGTCAATCAGTTATATGGATTATAAAACTAATAATGCGTAAAAACCCCTAATGAAACAAGTGTTTTTACGGGTATTCTTTTTAGTATTTACAACGTAAAAATATGGGAGAATCTGACATTATTCATATCTTTGCACTAAAATTTATTAAACGGTACTCGGGTGTTAGATAAGATTCAAGAATTATTAGGCGAAGTTGATGCTGTTGTGGTCAATAGCAAAGATGACTTAGAAAAATTTCGGATTAAATATATTAGCCGAAAAGGGATACTCAACGACCTTTTTGATGAGTTTAAAACAGTAGCCAATGAGCAGAAACGTGCCGTTGGACAAGAACTCAACAAACTCAAAAATCTTGCTGAGCAAAAACTAAGAGATTTTACGGAAGCTCTTGAGCAAAGTGCTGGCGACTCAAAGGCAAGTGGCATTGATTTGACATTGCCAGTTGCTCCGAATTTTGCTGGTTCGATTCACCCGCTTACACTTACTCGTCAGCGAGTGTTGGAGATTTTTGCTCGTATGGGTTTTAATCACGAAGATGGCCCAGAAGTTGAAACCGATTGGTATAACTTCACGGCTTTAAATTTTCCAGAAGACCATCCTGCCCGTGAAATGCAAGATACGTTTTTCGTAGAAAAGAAAGCCGTACAAAAAGATGATGTTTTACTTCGTACGCATACATCCAACGTGCAAGTGCGATTGATGGAACACAAGAAGCCGCCGATTCGCTCATTAATGATTGGTCGTGTGTATCGTAACGAAGCCATCTCGGCCCGAGCTCACTGTCAGTTTCACCAGATTGAGGGACTTTATGTTGATAAAAAAGTAAGTTTCAAAGACTTAAAAGATACATTATATCATTTTGCGAAAGAAATGTTCGACAAAGACACCAAGATTCGTCTGCGTCCGAGCTATTTCCCTTTTACTGAGCCAAGTGCCGAAATTGACATTTCGTGCTTTATCTGTAAAGGTTCGGGTTGTAATATCTGTAAACATTCGGGTTGGGTAGAAATTGCGGGTTCGGGAATGGTTGACCCTAATGTTTTAGAAAATAGCGGTATTGATTCTGAAGAATATACAGGTTTTGCTTTCGGAATGGGAATCGAGCGTATTACGATGCTTCGCTACGGAGTGAAGGATTTACGTCTTTTCTTTGAGAATGATGTAAGATTTTTAAGACAGTTTGAGGGAGCGTAAGTCGCCCCCCGCCGAATCGTCGGACCTTCCCTAAAGGGAAGTTGTTGTACAGACTCAACAAAAAAAGGAAATTTTCATTAATGAAAATTTCCTTTTTTTGTTTTTAGCTCCCCTTTAGGGGTTGGGGGCTTTACTCACAAAATCCCAACAAATGATTCCAACCGTTACTGAGATATTGAGTGAATGTTTTGTGCCGAATTGTGGAATTTCTAAGCAATTATTGGCTGTTTCTACTACTTCCTGGTTTACACCAAAAACTTCATTTCCAAATACAAAAGCATACTTTTGATTAGGTTCGGGCTGAAAATTATTTAGTTTCAAGCTATTTTCTACTTGCTCGACCGCCAAGACAACATAACCGTTGGCTTGTAGTTCTTTTACTAAATCAACTACGTTTTCTCGGTGTTCCCACGCAACTGATTCAGTAGAGCCAAGGGCAGTTTTTTCGATTTCTCGGTGTGGTGGAGTTGCAGTTATGCCACACAAATAAATTTTCTCTACCAAAAAAGCATCGGCCGTGCGGAATGCCGAGCCTACATTATTCATGCTTCTGATATCATCCAGAATAATACAGAAATTATTTTTATTGGTTTCTTTAAAATCTTCAACCGACAAACGGTTCAGTTCTTCCATTTGGAGTTTTCTCATGCCTTACTTCTTCTTTTTTTGCAAAGTTATTAAAAACTGCTGATTTATGTCGGCGAGCAGACGTTTCGTTCGTTGAAAGTCGCCGTACTTTGTATCAGAAAACAAAAACTATGATGGATTTGATAATTTTTCTTGTGGTGGCAGCAATCAGTTTTGCGGGGTCGATTCATATTGGGGCAGTCAATTTGGCTGTTGTGCAAGCTACGCTAAATCGAAATATCTCTGCTGGAATTTTGGTGGCCTTTGGCGGAAGTATTCCCGAATTTATTTATTCATTTATCGCCTTGAAAGGTGTCTTTTTCTTGAAAGATAACCAGTTTTTATTATCGTGGCTCAATATGCTTATCATTCCAGTTTTTTTGCTGATGGGTTTGGTTTATTTGTTTCAGAAACAGTCGAATAATACAGATAAAATGCCAATGGTTGGCAAAAATAAACTCGATTTTCTGAAAGGATTTTCGCTCGGAATGCTCAATCCTCAGTTATTGCCTTTTTGGTTTTTTATGTTGATATTCTTGGGTAAATACTTTTCTATCAATGACTTATCGGCCAAATATGCTTTCGTTTTAGGTACTGGTATGGGGGCTTTTGCCATTTTAGCGTTGTTTGCTTATTTGGCTCATCGGTATAAATCATACATTAATCAATTATTGAGAAGCTTTTCGGTGAATCGGCTGATGGGTTACCTATTTATTGCTTTAGCCTTAATGCAAATTGTTAAGGTTTTTACTTGAATTGGTCATTTTGCCGACAATTTGCTCGATTCTCATCCGCTACCTTTGTTTCAATAAATCAAAAACATACTCCAATGAAAAAATTAAGCTTGTTATTTGTACTAATTTCCTTTAATCTCTTTGCACAAGATGCCGTAAATCCTGCTCTTCGTCAGAAACATTTTTTGATTGAAAAAGGTGTGGCCATCAGTGGCTATGACCCTGTAAGTTATTTTTCGGGGAAACCCCAAAAAGGCAAAATTGCTTATACGAATGCTGGAATCACGTATAAGTTTGCATCAGCGGCTAATTTGGAAACTTTCAAGAAAAATCCTGCTAAATATGAGCCAGCCTACGGTGGTTGGTGTGCGTATGCAATGGGTGCAAAAGGTGAAAAAGTAGAAGTTGACCCCGAAAACTATAAAATTGTCAATGGTGCTTTGAATCTATTTTATAAAAGTTTCTTTTCTAATACACTCGATGAGTGGAATAAAGAAGAAACAAAACTAAAAAAACAAGCCGATACTAATTGGCAAAAAATTTACAAATAATTTAACCGTTAAACCTTCCTCAAAAATGAAAATATTACAGTTAGTTGCACGAATTATTGCCGCTGCTATTATGTTGCAGACGCTTTATTTTAAATTTACGGCACATCCCGAAAGTGTTTATATTTTTTCAACACTCGGTATTGAGCCTTCTGGACGTATCGGTTCTGGAGTTGCTGAATTGATTGCGTCGATACTATTACTTATACCTACTACCGCTTGGATAGGTGCATTCATGGGTTTGGGCGTAATGGCTGGAGCGATAATCTCTCACCTCACGGTTTTAGGTATAGATGTAAGAAATGATGGCGGACAGTTGTTTTATATGGCTCTTATTACTTTTGTATGTTGCTTAGTTGTGGTAATTTACGAACGTGCTAAAATTGTAACAATTACGAAGAATTTACTCAATAAAAGTACACATTAATTGCTCAAAAAATTATGCGAATACCTTTGTTTTTAGTCAAAGTTTTCAATTATGAATATTGGCCGTGGTGGCTGTTTTATTTGCCCATGACTCCCTACTGGATTTATCAGGCCATTAGAGCTAAGTCGTTGACTTTCTTTACGGCGGTCAATCCTGGGATTGAGGCAGGAGGTTTTTATGGCGAGCATAAAACCGAAATCATGAAACATATTTCGCCCGAATATTTGGCTAAAACGATATTTATTCCTTTAGGTGCCGTATTCAACGAGTTGCCTAAGTTGTTGATAAATAATGAATTAGGCTATCCCATTATCGCAAAGCCCAATGTGGGCGAACGTGGTACTTCGGTGTCAAAAATTCATTCAGAAGACGAACTTCGTCAATATCATGAGTCGGCCAATGCTGATTATTTGATTCAAGAGTTTATTACGTATCCGATTGAGTTAGGAGTACTTTTTAGTAGAATGCCAAATGAGAAAATTGGTAAAGTTTCGTCGGTAACCTTAAAAGAGTTTTTGAGCGTTACGGGCGACGGAAAATCTACGATTGAGGAGTTGGTTTTGCAAAATACTCGTGCGAGATTCCAGCTGGAAAGTTTACAAAAAAGACTCGGAAGTAAAATGCAAGAAATAGTACCTTTTGGTGAAAATCGTTTACTTGAGCCAATCGGGAATCATTGCCGAGGAACCAAGTTTGTAAATGCCAATCATTTGATTAATAGTCAATTGCATGAGGTTTTTACGAGGGTGTCAGAAGGGTTTGATGGGTTTTTCTATGGTCGTTTTGATATGAAGGTTGCGAGTATTGAAGATTTGTATGAAGGGAAAAATATTAGAGTAATGGAGCTAAATGGCGTAAGCTCCGACCCTGGACATATCTACGACCCTCGCTATTATTTATGGCAAGCTTACCGTGACCTCATGTGGCACTGGAAACGTGCCGCCAATATTAGTATCATGAACCAAAAGAGTGGAATAAAACCTCTTCCATTTGGCGATATTTTGGCAATCGTTAAGGGGCATTTTGGGTGAAGTTTTCTTGTTCCGTTCCCTGAGCGTAGTCGAAGGGAACGCAACAAGAAAATTATTGATAAATTCTCAAGAAAACTTCTTTATCAATTTCGCCCGAAATTAAGTCGGGGTTGATTGTATATTTATAAGTTTCGTCTTCAAATTCATCTAAGATTTGCCCAAAAATCTGTTTGGTTTTGAGCGATTCTCGAAGGATTAATTCATTGCCGATTACGAGTCTGATTTTCTCCCAATCGTTATTAAAATATTCTTGTAATAAAGGAATAATTTTACCCGAAAAAATTTGATAAAAATCAGAAAGTTGCTGACAATCAATGAAATAAGCATGGCCTATGCAATGCTCTTTATCAATCAGAAATTCGATGCGTTGGTTGATTTTACTAATGAGTTTTTCGACATTAATCTCTTCAATATCCTGCAATAAATGTAGTTGAGGATTCATTTCCTTAAACTCGAAACGTCGGCGAAGTGCCAAATCGAGCAGAGCAATTGAGCGGTCGGTGGTGTTCATAGTGCCGACTATGTGTAGGTTGGCTGGCACCCCAAATTTTTCTTGCGAGTAGGGGAGCGTAAGCCAAAGTTCATCTTTTGCACCGAGCCTTTTGTTGTCTTCTATAAGAGTGATTAGTTCTCCAAAAACTTTTGAAATATTGGCACGATTAATTTCGTCAATTACCAAAAGTTGGCTTCCTGCATTTCTAAAATTCGTTTCTCTGTTTTCTTTAGAATCCGCTTCACATTCCGCAAAAGATTGATAGCCAGCTTTTTGTAGAGCTGATAAACAAGACTTATAAAAAATCCCTTTTACTACTTCATAAAACACTTGGCCGTTTTTGCTGATTGGCCGAATACCTTCCATGAATTCTTCATAACTATATGATTGGTGGAAGGTAATGAATTGAAAATCAGCTTGTTGAGTAAGTTGTTGAACCTCATAGGTTTTGCCAGTTCCTGGTGGGCCTACATATATGAGATTGAGCGGAATATTGAGTTTTTTCCTGTAAATGGATTCTTCTTCCTGCAAAATCTCCAGTTCTTCGATGTATCCTTTTTCGCTATCTGGATTGGCAATTTCCCAGAAAAACTCATTCCGAAGACTTTCGTTTTCGGCTATTTGATACATAAAATGGTTGTGCGATTCTTTCTTTTTGCTTGAAGCGGCCGTTGCCTTGAGTTCTTCTAAGCAATGTTGCCACGCACTCATGATTTTAGTATCATCAAGAATACGTTTATTTTCAGAAGGAATCTTGACCGTGATAAAGTCAGAACTATCAGAGAGTGTCAAGACTTTTACTTCTTTGTATTTATTGAAAAGAGGCTGGTCACGTTTAAAAAACATCAGTTCGAGCCATACACCACTTTGGCGGTAGAGTTTGAGTGCCGCATAGAAATTTATATTGGCCGTAATACCTTTATCTTTTCTGACCGAAAACGCAATACGAGGGTCATCAATATCAACATTGGCGATTTCGATAAGTTCTTGTAGCAACACAAAGAATTTCAAGCAAGCCTCACGGTCGTTTATTTCTTGTATTTTCTTAAAAAGTATGTCTTTTTGTTCGGTAAGGTTACTCATCTAAATAATACTCTTTTAAGATTTGTCAATAATTTGTTGTGATTATACAATACGCAAAAGTATCTAATTTATTGAAATCTTTTTTTGTTGATTAGCGTTATTATTATCCCTCCGTTATTATTCTGCTTCATGGTTTGTAATCAGACCCGCCAAACTTCGATTTTTGCGTTTTATTATTATTGCCTTCTTTTATTTCGTGTTTTTATTAATCGACCTATTATTGTTTTGTGATTTTAATAAATACGTAACTATATATAATTTTTTTATATTAACAAACGGTTTCTATATTAGAATTTCATTAGAAAAAATTAAGATTTAATAATTTTATTTAAAATAGTGAGTATTTTTGTGTTAGTATTTTTTTTATTAACCAAAACAACAAACTACATGAAGAAGAAAAAGCTACTTCTTAGTATGCTGGGATTACTCTTTTCTTTTGCCGTATTGGCACAAAGCAAAAGGGTTACTGGCAAGGTAACATCATCGGATGATGGTTCGGCATTGCCGGGTGTATCAGTACAGGTAAAAGGTACAACAAAGGGTACACAAACAAATAACGACGGCAATTTTGCGATTGACGTCAACGCCAACGAAACTTTGGTTTTCAGTTTTATTGGTATGCAAACTTCAGAAGTGCCAGTAGGTGGCAAAACTGTAATCAACGTCACATTGGCCAATGATGGCGTACAGTTAGAGCAATTGGTAGTAGTAGGTTACGGTACTCAAAACCGTAAAGATGTGACATCGGCGGTTTCGACTATCAAAGGCGATGCAATCAAATCAATTCCAGCTCAATCATTCGACCAATTACTTTCGGGTAAAGCTGCGGGTGTAAATATCAATATTCCTAATGGTTTATTGAATAACCCTCCAGTTATTCGTGTACGTGGTTTTAACTCAATCACTTCGAGTTCTTATCCATTAATTGTTGTTGATGGAGTAATCGTATTCTCACAAGATGCAGGTTCAGTTGGGCCAGGAGGTATTGCTGCAAACCCATTGTCAGACATCAATCCAAACGATATCGAAACTATCGACATCTTGAAAGATGCAGCGGCTACGGCTATCTATGGTTCACGTGCTGCCAATGGTGTATTGGTAATCACTACTAAAAAAGGTAAAGCAGGTAAAGCAACGATTACGTATGACTCAAACTTCGGTTGGACAAAACCGTACAGAACTTTCGATTTGTTGAATGCTTCAGAATACATCATGATGAAAAACGAAGCTGAGAAAAACAGAGCGACATTGGCAGGCCAAACGTATAGCCCACTTTATTTTGAAAACTTAGACCCGAATGGCAAACCTTATGATACTAACTGGTATGATTATGTTTTCCAAACAGGTTTCCAACAAAGTCATAACATCAACATTTCTGGTGCTACGCCTAAGTCTTCATACTATTTCTCGGGTGGTTATACAAACCAAGAAGGTTTCTTGAAAAAGAATACTTTTGAACGTAAAAATGCTCGTTTGAATATCAGCCACAACGTAACTGAGAAATTGATTTTTGGTGCAAACGTAACTTATAGCTCGTCAGATGCTTTCGCTCCAAACAGTGGTTCATTACAAGGTACAAACTTTAACACAGGTGGTTTGGGTCGTGTGCCTTTAGTTACTGCTCCGAACGTTCCTGCATTCTTGCCAGATGGTTCGTATAATATCAATACTACTGGTGCATTGGCCAATACGCCAGGTAACTTATTGAACAAAGACCGTAGTGGTTTTTATAACCCAGTTGTATTACTCGATTTAGATAAAGCAACAGCTCAAACTGACCGTTTCTTGTCTAATATCTATGCTACTTACAATTTCACTAAAAACTTGTCGTTCCGTACTGATTATGGTATTGATAATCAAACTGTTGATTCACGTACATTCAATAACCCAATTCACGGTGATGGTTTTGCTGCAAAAGGTGTTGCAAGTAACTACCTTTATAAAAGCACACGTTGGACTTGGCAAAATTATGTAAACTACAACCAAAAGTTTGCTGACAAACACACTGTAAGTGCAACGCTTGGTACAGAACAACAATATACAAAACGTAATATGTGGAGTGGTTCACGTCAGACAGTAGCTGACCCATTCTTTGATACTTACGAAGGAAATTACACGGTAAACAACAACCCACCGTTCAACTTCTTTACAGAGAATGGTTTCCA
This sequence comes from Emticicia aquatilis, assembly GCF_014644295.1. Taxonomy (GTDB): domain Bacteria; phylum Bacteroidota; class Bacteroidia; order Cytophagales; family Spirosomataceae; genus Emticicia; species Emticicia aquatilis. The sequence goes on along the minus strand of NZ_BMKK01000009.1, from coordinate 238,442 downwards.
ATCATACTTTGGTCGTGTGACTTATGACTTCGCTAAACGTTATTATTTCACAGCAAGTTTACGTCGTGATGGTTTATCGGCATTAGCAGCTGGTAAGAAATTTGGTAACTTCTACGGTGTATCTGCTGGTTGGAACCTTTCAGAAGAAACATTCTTTAAAGATGCTCTCGGTGATAAAATCTCTACTTTGAAATTAAGAACAAGTTATGGTAAAGTAGGTAATGCAGGTATCAGCGATTACGCTTCTTTAAGCTTATATGATTTCAGCAACTACGGTGGTTCGGCTCCAGCTTTGTATTTCTCACAAGCAGGTAACCCTGATTTGAAATGGGAAACAAGTACAAAATTAGATATCGGTTTGAACTTCGGATTCTTGAAAGACAGAATTACTGGTGAGTTGACTTACTACAAAAACAATATCGACGGTTTGATTTTGAACTCTCCATTGTCTCCATCAATGGGTGTACCGGGTAACTCAGTAGCTAAAAACGTTGGTTCAATGTATAATCAAGGTGTTGAATTCTCGATTAGCGGTGCAGTTATCAATAACAAAGCATTCAGATGGAATACAACTTTGAACTTCGCAACTCAGAAAAACGAAGTTACGGCTTTAGCAGAAGGTAACTCAGATATTTTTGGTGTAACTCAGTTAGAGACTGCCAATATCACAAGAGTTGGTTATGCTCTCGGTAGTTTATATGTTGTAGAAACAAGAGGAGTGAACCCAGCAACTGGTCAACGTATCTATGTTAATGGTAAAGGCCAAGAAGTACAATATTCTCATGCGGTTGCTACTGGCAAGAGCCGTTGGACATTCCTTGATGGAACAACTGCACCAGCTATCACGGCTGCTGCTGATTCTAAAATCATGGGTAATACTATTCCTAAATTCTACGGTGGATGGGATAATAACTTTAGCTACAAGAAATTCGACTTGTCAATTAGCTTGATTTACTCGGCAGGATTCTATGTTTATAACGGAACAAAAGCAGGTTTGCATGACCAACGTTTCTGGAACAACGCATCTGATATCTTAGACCGTTGGACAGAAACTAACACGAATGGTTCATGGCCAAGAGTAGTTTATGGTGATAATATTTCTAATGGTTCATCATTCCCAATCTCAAACAACGTTGAGAAAGGTGACTTTATCAAATGCCGTAACATTGCTTTAGGTTATAACTTACCAGCTAATGTTATCAACAAAATCAAGTTGACAAATGCAAGAGTATTTGCTCAAGTTACGAATGCTTTCATGCTTACGAAATACTCTGGTACTGACCCTGAGACATCATCAAATGGTAACTCAAACTTGGCTCCAGGTATCGACCGTAACTCAATTCCTCAAGCAAGAACACTTTCTTGTGGTTTAAGTCTAACATTCTAATTATCGAAATTTAATATTATGAAAAATACAATATATACAAAACTACTCGTCACTGCCCTGTTGGCATTGTCGATAAGTAGCTGTAAGGAAGATTTACTCGACCCAGTTCCGAAAACATCGGTGTCAGATTTGAGTGCTTACGATACGCCTGATAGAATCGAATCATTAGTGAATGGACTTTATCGTGGTGTAAAAAATGGTAACTTCTTGGGTGGTCGTTATTTTATCTATAATGACATCAGAGGTGAAGAGTTTTTGAACCAAACAAACAATGGTGTAACTGGTCTTCAGACTTGGAACTTCACCATCAATGCTTCTTCAAACGAAGTAAACAACCTTTGGTCAAGTGCTTATGCAGCTATCAACAACATGAATTTATTCTTGGATAAAGTTGATGCAGCTCCAGCAAAAATTGCTACTGATAAAGTGGCTAACTACAAAGGAGAAGCTCGTTTCTTGAGAGCATTGAGTTATTTCTCTTTGTTGAATATCTATGCACAGCCATATACTAAAGATAATGGTGCATCGCTTGGTTTACCATTACGTTTGAAAGGCGAAACAGGTGCGGGTAATTCGAATAACTTGAAGCGTTCGACGGTTGCTGAAGTATATGCTCAAATCTTAGATGATTTGAATTTTGCTGAAACTAATTTACCAGCAAGCTATGCTTTGCAAGATTTGAACGTAACGAGAGCTCATAAAAATACTGCTATTGCTTTAAAAGTAAAAGTGTATTTGGCCATGGGTAAATATGCTGAATTAGCAACCGAAGCTGCTAAAATTGTCCCAGCGGCTGCTCCGTTCAAAGCAGCTACGGGTGTAGGACATGAATTGAATGCAAACTTTGCTGCAATCTTTACAAATTACCGTACGCTTGAGTCTATCTTGTCGATGCCAATGGCTACTAACGACGTACCAGGTACTCAAAACCAATTGGCATTCTACTATTTACCTGGCCCAACTGGTGGTGGCGAGTTTTCGTTGAACCCAACAGGAATCTATGGTTCGGCAAGTTTTGCAGATACCGACGACCGTAAGAAACTTACTTCGACGAGTGGTACACGTATTTATTTGACCAAATTCCCAGGTGCTTCTCCTTATATTGACTGGGTGCCAGTGATGCGTTATGCTGAAGTTTTATTGAGTTATGCTGAAGCAAAAGCTCGTTTAGCAACAGGTGTTGATGCTTCTGCGGTAGCATTGTTGAATGCTGTTCGTGGTCGTTCAAAAGGCTCAGTTTTAGCTCCAGCAACTAAAGCTGATTTAATTACAGCTATCTTGACTGAAAGAAGAATTGAGTTTTTGGGTGAAGGTGTACGTTCGTTCGATATTACTCGTACAGGCTCACCATTCCCTGCAAAAGGCCCTGTAAATGCTGTTTCACCAAGCCAGTCGGAGTATGTTTGGCCAATTCCAACAACCGAATTAGCCGTGAATAAAGACTGCGTACAGAATCCTTAATAGGAATTGTAAATAAAATTCGTTTTAAAACGTCGTATGAAGCTCATACGGCGTTTTTTTGTTTTTAAGCGAGTCTTTTTACCTATAATCACAAAAACGTCTTTAGAAATAGTACAAATTAAAGTTTTCAATAATGAAATAAAAAAATAATACTTTTCGCACATTAAACCATTTTGAAAAGATAAAATAATACCATATTATAAAATACTAAGAAACGCATTTAGATAATCAGGAACGCATTTTTTAGATTTTAACAGGCTATAAAAATGTCGTTTTTAGTCTAATCATTTTCTCCTAAAAGAGCCTCCAAAATAGGTGCTATTGACTAAGGGAAGGTTTTGGTGAATCTTAGAAAAGTACAATTTAGGTATTTGTCCGAAAAATCAAAGACTAATCTTGAAGTATTTTATGATTGCTTATCTATACGTACAGAATATTACCTTAGTATTGTCTATTTTTTTTAAAATGATATATATGGAAAAAGTAGTTTTGTCGAAATAATATTATATAATAGTCGTTTTGCATACTAATTTGAAACTTTTTTTAATTGTATTTTTCTAAGAATTTTTGTGCTTATATAGATTTGAGTAAAAGTACTTAATTTTGACATTATGACTCGTATAAAAATTAGGTATTATAAGGTATATGCCAAAATATATTTGGGGTATTGGATAAATTGTGAAATATATGATAAGTATTGTATTTATTTTATAATAAAATTAACTATATTAAGAATGTTCTGAAAAATACTAAATTTATTTCGCCGTTTCTGAAAATTGTTATATGTTTAATTCAAGAAACTACACGAGTACTGTTTTATTCTCTATTTAAAATAAGTATTTTTGTAACAGTTAATTATCATTTAATAACCTAAACTAAAATGTACATGAAGAAGAATCTACTTCTTAGTTTGCTGGGTGTCATCATGTCTTTTGCTGTAATGGCACAAGGCAAGAAGATAACTGGTAAAGTAACGTCATCGGATGATGGCTCAGGATTGCCGGGTGTAACGGTACAAGTAAAAGGTACTTCAAAAGGGTCACAGACTGACATAGAGGGTAATTACTCTATTGAAGCTGCCTCAGGAAGTACATTAGTGTTCAGTTTTGTGGGTATGAACACCCAAGAAGTAAAACTTGGAAGCCAGTCAGTTGTAAACATCTCGTTAGGTGCTGACACAAAACAATTATCTGAAGTTGTTGTAACGGCTATCGGTATCCAACGTGAGAAAAAAGCTTTGGCTTATGCGGTATCTAACGTAAACGCAGAGTCTCTTCAACAACGTTCGGAGCCAGATGCTTTGCGTGCCTTGAATGGTAAAGTACCAGGTGTAAACATTATTTCGGGTGGTGGTGCTCCAGGTCAAGCAACTCGTATCACGATTCGTGGTGCAAACTCATTTACTGGAAATAACCAACCATTATTCGTTGTGGATGGTATTCCTTTCGATAACTCGGTAAATGCTACTGATGGTTTTAACCAAAATACAGTAACTTCGAACCGTGCTTATGATATTGACCCTAACAACGTAGAGTCAATGACTATCTTGAAAGGTGCTGCGGCATCTGCTCTTTATGGTTCACGTGCTGCTAACGGTGTGGTTGTAATCACGACTAAAGCTGGTAGCAAAAATGCTAAGAAAGGTTTAGAAGTAACTTATAACTCTTCATATTCTACTGAAAAAATCTCTACCGTTCCAGATTACCAAAATACATACACTCAAGGTTCTAACCAAACTTACAATGGTGGATTCATCGGTAACTGGGGTTCTGTATTCCCTGCTGAGGTTGACCGTGTTAACCAAGCTTTAGGTTTTGAGCGTTATTCAAAAATTATTGATGGTAATTATGCAGCTGGATTTGTACCAAACCCAATTGTTGGTGTTGCTTATGGTGCGGCTCGTTATAAATCAGCTTTCCCTGAATTATTAGATGCAAACGGAAATGCTGTTCCTTATGAATTGAAGCCTTATGATATTATTGGTGGATTCTTCAAACGTGGTCATGTAATCGAAAATAGCTTTAACATCAGCTCAACTGGCGATAAAACTACTATCAGTGCAGGTGCTTCACGTATGACTAACCAAGGTATCATTCCAAACTCAGGTGCTGACCGTACTACTTTGAACTTCGGTGGAAACGCTACTTTGGCTAATAAATTAAATTTGAGCGGTAACGTTAACTACGTAAGCACCAACCAAAACTCACCACAATCGGGTGCTGGTTATTTTGCTGACTACGGTGGTTTGGCTGCTTCTGGTTCAATCTACTCTCGTTTGTTCTACTTACCACGTAACTTCGATTTGAATGGTCTTCCATTCGAAAACCCAGTAACTGGTGCAAACGTATTCTATCGTGCATTAGACAACCCACTTTGGACAGCTAAATACAATACTTATACAAGTAAGGTAAATCGTGTATTTGGTAACATGGCTTTGACTTATGATGTAGCTCCTTGGTTGAACTTAACAGCTAAAGGTGGTATCAATACGTATGACGAAACTCGTAGAGAGGTTTATCGTCCAGGTGGTAACTCAGTTCCATTAGGTCAGGTTACTCGTCGTGACATTACTAATACAGAATTAGATTTCACTTTCTTAGCATCAGCCAACAAAGATATCAGTGAGAAAATCAACATGCGTTTATTAGCTGGTTTCAATGCTAACCAACGTTACAGAAATATCAGTAGCTTATTAGGACAAACAATCATTGACCCTAACTTGTTGATTTTGGGTGGTACAAACACTCAATTTGCTTCAGAATTCCAAAGCAAACGTCGTCTTTATGGTTTCTTTGCTGAATACGGTGCATCGTATAACAACTATGCTTTCTTGACAGCAACTATCCGTAATGACCACTCTTCTACATTACCAGCTGCTAATAATAGCTATTTCTACCCATCAGTAAGTGGTTCATTCATCTTCACTGAAGCGTTTAAATTACCAACAAATATTTTGAGCTTTGGTAAAATCCGTGCAAACGTTGCGAAAGTTGGTAAAGATGCAGACCCATATCAAGTATTTACTTCATATAACTTTGCAGTACAATACTACAATGCTGCTCCGATTTCTGCTACGAGACTACCATCTACGCTTAGCAACGCTAACTTGAAACCAGAGTTTACTACTGAGTATGAAATTGGTACAGAATTACAATTCTTCAAAAACAGAATTGGTGTTGACCTTGCTTACTTCAATCGTGTTTCAACTGACTTGATTGTAACGGCTCGTATCCCAACATCATCAGGTTTTGACTTCAAAGCAACTAACGCAGGTAAAATCATCAACAGAGGTTGGGAATTAGGCTTGAACTTAGTACCTGTTAAATTAAACAATGGCTTCACTTGGAACTCTTTCATTGCTTACACTCGTCTTCGTTCAGAAGTTGTTGATGCAGGTCCATCAGGTGAGTTATTCTTAGGTGGTACAGGTCTTTCTTCTACTGGTACAATGCACCGCAATGGTTTCCCTTATGGTATGATTTACGGTTCACGTAATGCTCGTGACGACCAAGGTAATGTATTGATTAGCCCAACTACTGGTTTACCATTACAAGAGCCAACGTCACAAATCTTAGCAAACCCTGCTCCTAAATTTACTGTTGGTTGGACAAACACATTTAGCTTCAAAGGATTTAACTTGTCAGTATTGATGGATTACCGTGCTGGTGGAAGTATGTTCTCAGCAACTGCTGCTTCATTATTATTGAGAGGTCAATTGAAATTCTCTGAAGACCGTGAAGGTATGCGTGTAATTCCAGGTATCTTAGGTGACCCTCAAACATACAAACCATTGTTGGATGAGTCAGGTAAAACTATTAAGAACACAATTCCAATGACTGCGTTCCAATCGCACTTCTCAAACGGATACGGTGCTTATGGTGCTGACGAAACTAACATCTATGATATTACAACCATTCGTTTGCGTGAAGTTTCATTAGGATACAACGTTCCTAAAGCTTTCTTGAAGAAAACATTACCATTTATTGGTGGCTTGAGAGTTTCGTTATCAGGAAGAAACTTGTGGTTTAAATCTCCAAACATGTTGACAGGCTTGAACTTCGACCCAGAAGTATTGTCAAACTTTGCTGATTCAAACATCCAAGGTTTCGACTTAGGTGCAGCTCCATCAACTCGTCGTTTTGGTGCTAACTTATCAGTATCGTTCTAATTTATTTGGGCTTTTAGATATAAGTAAAGCGTTTAGTTAGAAATGATATAAGCCAAATTTAATAATATAGTTAGGCTTGAAGAGATAATTGTTTTTATGACTAATAGCTAATTGCTAACAACTAACAGCTAATAAGCTAACCAAAAATCGTAAATAGAAATGAAATTAAAATACATATCGAAGATAGCACTTACTACAGGCTTAATCAGTTTGTTGAGTGCTTGTGATTTAACAGATTTGGACATCAATAAAGACCCGAACAGTCCAACAGTAGCATCGGCAAAGCTTTTATTACCAACTGCTGAAAGTGCAGTAGTAAATGCTATTACTGCTGTGAATGATAATGCTATGGGTTTTGCAGGATTATTGAGTAGTTCTGATAATTTTGACCTAAACAACCAATCATATAACGGTACTTGGAATAGCTTTTACCGCAATATGAATAACGTTGAGGCTATCATCAATGCAAGTGCAAATAGCCCACACTATTTGGGTGTAGCACAAGCGATGAAAGCTTTTGCAATGGGTAATTTTGTTGATACTTTCGGCGACTGCCCTTATTCAGAAGCATGGAAAGGAAATGCAGAGAATGCAATTACAACTCCTAAATTTGATAAAGACTCAGATATTTATGAGGCTTTGATTAAATTATGTGATGAGGCAGTAGCTAATCTTTCTAAAACTACTGCTGACCCATTAGCGGCATCTGCTGACTTTATGTACGGTGGTTCGGCTGCAAAATGGATTAGATTTGCAAAATCGGTTAAGATTAAATTATTATTGAACGCAAGAAAAGGACGTACAAACGGTAATGCTGAATTAGCTGCTGCCATTGCTGCTGGTGGTTATATTACGGCTCCTGCTGACGACTTTACTTATAACTTCAGTACTGCGTCTTCTCCAGAAGGTCGTCATCCTTGGTTCCAATCAGCTTATTTAGCTGATAACGGTTTTGCTTATCCAGCACACCAATTAATGGAAGAGATGATTTTCAACAAAGACCCTCGTTTGGATTATTATTTCTACCGTCAGACAGAAACGATTCTTGACCCAAGTAACCCAACTGATAGAGGTACAATTCCTTACGGTGGTACTTACTTGGTGCGTAAACCATCTTTCTTAGCAAAATGGGCTACTGTATTCGGTTCTGCTCCAAGTGCTGCTGATTTGAAATACATTGCGGGTTTCTTTGGTCGTGACAGAGGAGATAACACGGGTGTGCCACAAGATGGTGCGTTGCGTACAGCTCCTGGTTGTTATCCTGCTGGTGGTCTTTTTGGTGGCCGTAACGTGACTCCAAGAGCATTGACAGGTGGTAGAGGTTCAGGTAATGGTATTTGGCCATTGCTTACAAGCAATAACATGAAGTATTATCAAATCGAAGCTATCTTAGATGGTGGTGCTGCTGGTGATGCTAAAGCTATTTTTGAAGCTGCTATTAGAGAGCATATCGCTCGTGTAGTTGCTCTCGGTGCTAAAGTTGATGCAGCTAATGCTGTTGCTCCTACTGCAGCTTATATCAATGATTATGTAGCGGCTCAATTGAAATTGTATGATGCAGCTCCGTCAAATACTGCAAAATTAAACGTTGTAGCGAAACAGTTATGGTTCTCATCTTGGGGACAAGGTATGGAAATCTGGAACTCAATGCGTCGTACTGGTTTCCCTTCACAAGTTAATAATCCAATTATTAAGCCACCAAGACAGTATGCATTGCGTTTACCTTATCCTTCACAAGAAGGTACTTTGAACTCAAATGCAACTCCAAAATTAACTGAAGTTATCTTTGACAGAGACCCTGTATTCTGGGATAAAGTTAAACTCAAATGGGAATTCTAAAATAGATGTGAGGTATTAGATATGAGACAAAATACCAAGCGTATGAATGTCTCATATCTTAAATCAAAATCTCATTAAAAACTTTAAAACGGTACTTAAAATGAAAAAAATATTAAGTTTGACAATAGTTAGTGCTCTACTATTTGCAATCAGTGCATGTAGAGATGAATCATTGAACCCATTACCAACATTCTTACCGGGTGTACACGCATTTACGGTATTTGATGGTATCGCTTTCAACGGAAATTTGCTCGCAAGACCTCAACCTTATGAAGTTGACAACGCAAAAACTTTCCCAAAAGCAGCTCAAAATTCAGCAAAAATTGATTTCAAAACTCGTTGGGTTTCTTTAGATAATAAATTGACTGTAAACAAAATCGAAATCTACGTAAGAATGTTGGAGTCATACAATGACCCAGATGGCAACCCTAAAGTTGCTGATTTGAGCGGAAATGGTAAAGGTAAATTGATTGCGACAATCTCTGCACCTGCAGCTAACCGTCAATGGAATGCGTTCAGCATTACGCCTCAACAAATTTATGATGCTTACAAAACAGCTACTGTGAAGTATGACAAAGTAAATTCGGTAAACGTATTTAGCAACCCTGCACGACCTCGTCCAACAAATGCTTGGTTGAGACCAGCAGAAACGGCTACTTATGGTGCTGTTGCTTCTGATTCATTTGTTTTAACGTGGATTCTTTACACAACAGATGGTCAAGTATTTAATACTTGGAATCCAGATTCAATTTGTGCTGACCCAACTTCAGTTTCTGAAGCTAACTCTAACTGCCAATTAGCATTTAGTGTTAAATAATTGGATTTGATTACAAATTGTATAATTTTGAAAGAGCAGACTACTACAATGGTCTGCTCTTTCGTTTAAATATTTATGAGAAATTTTCGATATACTTTTTTTGTGGTAGGAATATTATATTCCGTGCTTGTTGATGCCCAAAAAGCGATAGAAGTTAACTTTCATGAGCATATAGCTCCCATTATCCACAAAAATTGCACACCTTGCCACCAGCCCAACAAATCTGGGCCATTTAATTTGATAACCTACGAAGACGTTGTGAAACGAGCCAAATTTATTGGTAAGGTAACCGAAACTCGTTATATGCCACCGTTTCCCGCAGACCGTAAATTTCAAGCTTACCTAAACGAGCGAGGACTGACAGTAGGCGAAATAACCAAAATAAAACTTTGGATTGAAGGTGGAATGAAAGAGGGTATTTTGAAGTCAACAGATAATAGACAACAGTCAATAGAATCAGAGTTAGTAAAACCTGATTTGGTTTTGAAAATGAATAAACCATACCCAATTTCGGGAGAGAATTTAGAAGATTTTCGATTTTTTAGTTTGCCAAGTAAAACACCGAGAGACGAATATATTACAGCTATCGGATTTACGGCAGGAAATAAAAAAGTGGTTCATCATAGCCGATTGATGGTTGATACAACCAACAATATCAGAGGCATAGATGGTTTATCAGAAACTGACCCAAAAGTTTATGAGTTTCAAAAGACCGCTTTAAAAGAAGAGTTTCTGTATGGATGGGTACCAGGAAATGACAAAATCAATTTCCCGAAAGGTACTGGGGTAAAACTGAATGCAAACGCCGATTTTCTGCTGAATATGCACTATGCACCTTCGCCTGTACCTGACACCGACCAATCGGAGATTCAACTGTATTTTGCTAAAGATAAAATCGAACGTGAGGTAAGGAATTTTACATTACGTGAAAATGATATTTCAAACAAACCATTTTTGATAAAAGCAGGACAAAAAGCCACTTTCTTTATCTCGAAAAAGATTGATAAATCAATGTCGTTGATTTCGGTGCTTCCGCACATGCACTTAATAGGCAAAACATTCCGAGCATTTGTGATTACGCCCGACGGAGAGGTGGTAAACTTAGTAAAGATTGATAGTTGGGACTTTAATTGGCAAATGACTTATCAGTTTAAGAAGTTACTGAAAATTCCCGCAGGCTCAACATTTATAGTTGAAGGTACGTACGATAATACTGCCGAAAATCCCGAAAATCCTTATAACCCACCACGAGATATTGGCTACGGTTGGGGAACAAAAGATGAAATGTTTAATTTAGTTTTATATTACCTTGATTATAAAGAAGGCGATGAAAACATAGAACAAAAATAGCCCTTAGAGCATACAGCCGACTGGTTCTACATACTTAACCTTAACAGTTTGATTATTCTTGAATGCGTTTATAGCATCTAATAAATAAAATTCTGTTGGTACTGCACGGTTTCTACCAAGACCATAAAACCAATTATCAATAGCCCCGTGATATAGTGTTTTACGCTTATTATCCAGCAGAAAAACTTCGGGAGAATAATTGGCTTTCAGTTTTTTGAGTAGCTTTCTGTTTGGGTCATAAATGATTGGCAAATCAAACTTATATTCTTCTCTAAACTCTGACAATGATTTTGCTTCAAGTACCTTAAAAGGATAAATAACGTATAATTCAATTCCTTCTTTATTGTATTTCTTCTCCATTTCAGTCAAATTTTTTGTGTATTTCTGACAAATGGGACACTCGGGGTCGAAGAAAACAATTATTGAAGCCTTGTTTTGTTTCAAACTTTTAAAGTCAAATACCTGACCTTTATCAGTATAAAGTTTTTGTGAAAAGACGGTAAATGAGAAGCAAAGCAAAACTAAAGTTAAGTTTATAGCTCTACATAGATGGATATTGTTGGCATAATATCCGTAGTGGGCTACTTGCCAACAATATTTTAACGACTGAATTGGTCTCATTTCAATTCACTTGCTTTAATTTCTTTTGTCCAAAGTTCTTTTCCATCCTTATCCAACACATTGATTTTCAGAACTCGGTCATTTCTTTTTCCAGAAACTTCCAATAGACCATAATTGTGCTTGGTCACGCTTGTACCTTCCACATAGGGTGTATCTTTTTCTTCTTTTACTGGCCCTGATGGTCCAGATGTTAGTGCTGAAACCGTCAAATCATAAAGCGGATAAGTACCTGCACGCTCGGTTTTGCAGAGGGCTGTCCAGTGGCGGTCGCCGCTAATAAATATCACACCTGGGATTTTTTCTTTCGTAATTAAATCAAAGAACTGATTACGCTCTTCTTCGTAGTTAGCATAGTTTTCAAAAATCTTGGCAGGATTGCCAACTTGCCCACCCACAACGACAAATTTGAATGGTGCATTTGAGAACTTCATCGCATCAATCAACCATTGCATTTGTTTTTGACCAAAATAATCTCTCGAACCAGTCGTACGGTCGTTTGGCGTTCGCCACCAACGGTCGTCAACCAAGAAAAACTGACAGTCAGCCCACTGAAAAGAGCCTGTAACTCCTTCATTATCAAAAGCATAATTCAGATTTCCCCAAAAAAGTTTGAAGGCATCGAGCGTTTGTTGCTTACTCACAAAACCCCTGTCAGAGTCATTTGGGCCAAAATCGTGGTCGTCCCAAATGGCGTAGTTATGTACATTTGCCAAAAGTGGTTGCATTTCTGGCAACGAGCGAGTGTGGGTATATCGGTGTAAAATACCTGTTTTGGTATTCCAATCTGCTTCTCTCAAGTAAAGATTATCTCCACCCCAAACCATAAAATCGGGTTTCGATTTGTAAATGCTCGTAAAAATCTCGTATTCTGAGCCATACGGTTTTCCAGGGCGGTCATAAGCTTCTTCGTTTACATAAGCACAACTTCCAACCGCAAATTTGAATGCTGGTGGGTCGGTTCGCCATTGCCAAAGGGTTTGCGTTTGGAATTCAAGCGGATAGCTAAAATTCACTTTCTTTTTATCGACATAAACCTCATAAGCGTATTTTTTGCCCGGTAAAACCTTATCAGCAATCAATTTTGCTACAAAAACATCGGTTTTATTGGTTTTGACTTCATCGGTTGAAAACTTTACGGCTGGATTTTCTTTATCCCAATAAATAAACTTTACGCTGGCTTCTTTTTGAGTTTGAACCCAAAGCAACACTTCTTTCATTTCCGAGTAACCAAGCATTGGGCCTGACTGGATTTGAGCGAAAGAAGAAATTGACAGAATAAATGTAGATAAAACTAAAAGGAAGATTTTTCTCATGCTGATGGTTGGTTAATTTTTAGCACACTTCAATAAACAAGGAGTGTAACAACAATTCAAATTTACACGATTATTTCAAAAGCCTGTATTAATGTTTTGTAAAACTTCCAATTTATAGCTTCATTCGTATATCCTTTATTCTTTACTTTTCCATTTCAAAGATTAGGCGTACTTTTGTAGAAACATTTATCAAATTTTAAAATGGAAATCAAAGGAAGACTTATTCACGTATTAGCTGTGCAATCAGGCGAAGGCAAAAATGGACCTTGGAAAAAACAAGATTTTGTAATAGAAACAGACGGACAATACCCAAAGAAAGTATGTCTTACGATTTGGGGAGATAAATTTAATGAAACATTTTTGACAATCGGAAACGAACTTTTAGTGTCATTCGATGCTGAAAGTCGTGAATATAATGGTCGTTGGTTTACAGACTTAAAAGCTTGGAAAATTGAGTTGGCAGGAAGCGGAGAAGAATCTGCCCCAGCTCCAGCACCATATAGAGCAGCTGCTCCTGCTCAACCAACTTCGGTAGCTTCAGAGTTTGCTGTTTCTGCTGAAGGTGATAAAGACGATTTACCGTTTTAACCTTCGACTTCGCTCAGGTAACGGTAGTTTTTTTTAATTAAAAAATTCAATGCTTCTGTTGAGTGATTTATTCTATCATTCACTCACTCAATCAATCATTGAAAATTAGATTTAGTATGTTTTCAATACAAAATATTGGCGTTGAAGCCTTAGCCGAGCAATTCGGAACACCAGTTTATGTCTATGATGGGCATAAAATCGAAGAGCAAATTGCAAAGATGCGTACTGCGTTTGCAGGAACAAACCTTAAAATAAAATATGCTTGTAAGGCACTGACCAACGTTAGTATCATGAAATTGATGCGTAAAAATGGCGTTGACATTGATGTGGTTTCGATGCAAGAAGCTCATTTGGCTATTTTGGCAGGTTATGAGCCACATCAGATTCAGTACACACCAAGTGGAGTGGCTTTTTCGGAAGTGCAAGAAGCCGTTGAAATGGGGCTACGAATGAATCTTGATTCATTGCCATTGCTCGAAAAATTTGGTCAAACTTACGGCAATTGTTTCCCGATTTGTTTGCGAATCAATCCTCATATCATGGCAGGTGGAACACTCAAGATTTCGACAGGACATAAAGATTCTAAATTTGGTATTTCGATTGAGCAAGCTGAAGAAATCAACGCTATTGTGCAGAAATATGACCTCAATGTGGTGGGTTTGCACCAACATACAGGTTCTGATTTCAAAAATGCCAACGTAATCATTGAAGCCGCCGAAAAGCTTTTCGACCTAACTTTTAAGTATTTTCCAAATATTCAGTTCATAGATTTAGGTTCGGGTTTCAAGGTAGCTTACAAAGAAGACGACCACGTGACTGATATGGAGAAACTGGGCAAAGAAGTGGTGAAAGTTTTCAATAATTTCTGTCAGAAATTTGGACGTGAAGTTGAACTTTGGTTTGAGCCAGGCAAGTTTTTGGTAAGCGAAAGTGGATACTTATTAGTAAGAGCCAATGTGGTGAAGCATAACCCTGCTCGTAATTTTATTGGCGTAGATTCGGGTTTAAATCACCTAATTCGCCCGATGATGTATGATGCTTACCACAAAATTATCAACGGTTCAAATCTTGATGGTGAAGAGAAAGAAATGTATGATATTGTGGGCTATATCTGCGAAACTGATACTTTTGGTAAAGACCGATTGCTACCAAAAACCAAAGAAGGCGATATAATGGTGATTAAAAATGCTGGTGCTTACGGGTTTTCAATGGCATCAAATTATAATTCACGTTTTCGCCCAGCCGAAGTTTTGATTTATAATGGACAAACGCACCTTATCCGTCAACGTGAAACAATGGAGGATATTCTGAAAAACCAAGTGGTGATTGATTTGTAAATTTCTTATATTTGACTAAAAATCAGAAAATCATGGAACTATTGGCAAGTATTGAGACTAAAAATCTGCAAGATTGGGACTTAGTTCAAATTATAAATGGGGAAGAAATTATGTCGCCAAGTCCTATTTCAAGACACCAAATTATTTTATCAGAACTGAATGATATTTTTAAAGCATTCGCAAAGAAAAACAAGCTTGGTAAAATTCTAATTTCACCTCTCGATGTAATTTTTGAAGAAGGCATAAACCGAGTTCAACCAGATTTGATTTATATTTCTGACGAAAACAAAGGTATCATAAAAGATTGGATTCGTGGAGTGCCAGATTTATTGGTTGAGGTAGTTTCAAAAGGCTCATTCTATATTGATACTGTTGATAAAAAAGAAATTTATCAGAAATACGGTGTAAAAGAATATTGGATAGTTTTTCCAGAATATGATACAATTGAGGTTTTTTCATTGGAAAATGATGGATACAAGATTTTCTCAAAAGGAACAGATGATGAAATCGTAAAATCAAAATTACTTGAAGGACTTGAAGTGAAGGTAAGCGATATTACAGCATAATTTCAAAGACAATATAAATTTTCTTTAGTGCCACTTCCTAATCAGAAGTGGCACTTTTTATTTAAGAAATTACACCAAATACAACCTTTAAGCCTTTTTTTCGTATTAGTTTAAATTCTCTAAACTATATACGCTATGAAAAAACTTCTTCTATTTTTCGCAATTTACTTATTCAATTACTTACTTGTGCAGGCACAACATTCGGAAATGCACCCAGAAAAAGTGGTAGTGCCTGTTAATTCTACGTTTCCGCTAAATCCAACGCCAGGGACGATGTTTTTTGATAATACTGATAATTTGATGAAGTATTGGAATGGCTCTGCTTGGATTAGTATTACAACATCATCAAGTACGCCTACAATAGTTTTTAATATAACTAATCAAGGCTTTTCAAGTTATCTTATCGGTGCTACTACTGACTATGTTTCGGGTAATAATGCTAACCCAACACTTACTTTATATAGAGGTTTTACTTACGTTTTTAATGTGCAGGTTTCTGGACATCCGTTTCGTATTACAGCTTCAAACGCAGGTCTTGGAAGTCCTTTTACAACTGGTATTACCAATCAAGATGCCCAAAATAGTCAGTTGATTTTTAAAGTGCCGATGGATGCCCCAAGTACACTTTATTATATGTGTATGTTTCATTTTTCGACCATGAAAGGCACAATAAATATTATGTGATAAGTCATTGTTAGAGAGAGTAATTTTTTGTTTTTTTGCATGGATTCTGCTCAAAATTGTTAAACTTTTGAGCATTAAATTTAATGCAACAAAATCTCGTCACTATGACTCCTTCTCAACAAACCTTCAAGCATTCAAGCAAAAAAGATGAATTTGAATCGCCCGATTTTTATCAGATAGATGATTTATTTACTGAAGAGCAACTTATGATTCGCTCGGCAGTACGTGATTTCGTGAAAAAAGAAATTTCACCTATCATCGAAGATGCTGCACAACGCTGTGAATTTCCTGAGTTTATCGTTAAAAAAATGGGTGATATGGGTGTTTTCGGGCCGACGATTCCGCTGGAATATGGCGGGCAAAGCCTCGATTATATTTCGTATGGCTTAATGATGCAGGAAATTGAAAGAGGAGATTCGGGAATGCGTTCAACGGCCTCGGTGCAAGGCTCACTCGTAATGTTTCCGATTTATAAATATGGTAGCGAAGAGCAAAAAATGAAGTTTTTGCCAAAATTGAGTAGTGGAGAATATTTAGGCTGTTTTGGATTGACCGAACCAGATTTTGGCTCAAATCCAAGTGGCATGACGACCAATTTCAAAGAAGATGGCGACCACGTGATTCTGAATGGCTCAAAAATGTGGATTTCAAATTCCCCAAAAGCCGATGTGGCGGTAGTTTGGGCAAAAAATGAGCAAGGTCGCATCAAAGGAATTATAGTTGAGCGAGGAATGGAAGGTTTTTCAACACCCGAAATTCACGGAAAATGGTCGTTGCGTGCGAGCATCACAGGAGAATTAGTTTTTGATAATGTGCGAGTACCAAAATCGAATATTTTGCCCGAAGCCGATGGGCTAAAAGCACCGATGTCGTGCCTTGATAATGCCCGTTATGGCATTGCGTGGGGAGCTTTAGGAGCAGCAATGGACTGCTACGAGTCGGCACGCAGATATGCAATGGAGCGTATTCAGTTCGATAAACCAATTGCCTCATTTCAGTTAGTCCAAAAGAAATTGGCCGAAATGCTCACCGAAATCACCAAAGCACAATTAGTTTGCTGGCGATTGGGCAATCTGAAAAATGCAGGAAAAGCAACAACCGCACAAATTTCGCTCGCAAAAAGAAACAATGTGGCTATGGCCTTAGATATTGCTCGTGAAGCACGCCAAATTCACGGCGGAATGGGCATTACGGGTGAGTATTCAATCATGCGTCATCAAATGAATCTCGAATCGGTTGTAACCTACGAAGGCACACACGATATTCATTTATTGATTTTGGGTCATGCAATTACTGGGATTGCGGCTTTTAAATAATAGTAGAACGATTTTCTAAATTGTTCGTATTAATGCTCAGGACAATTTGGAAAATTGTCCTACTATTCAGTAAAAATCCTTACTTTTGCAGAAAAATTAGTGGGCTTAATAAAGTTGCTCATTAATAACCAAAAATTGTTAACTGATAAAGAATAATGTTAAGAACTCATACGTGCGGAGAACTAAGAATCTCTGATGTGAACAAAACCGTTACATTGAGCGGTTGGGTACAAGTTGTTCGTGATAAAGGTGGTATTATTTATGTTGACCTCCGTGACCGTTATGGCATCACACAATTGATTTTAAATGAAAATAGCACCGATGCAAACGCCATTTCAACTGCACGTACTTTGAGCCGTGAGTTTGTAATTCAAGCTACTGGCGAGGTAGTTGAGCGTATTGCAAAAAATGATAAAATCGAAACAGGAGATATTGAAATAAAAGTTACTTCACTCGAAGTGCTAAATCCTGCCAAATTACCACCGTTTTTGATTCAAGACGAAACCGATGGAGGCGATGATATTCGCATGAAATATCGTTATCTTGACCTACGTCGTAGTGCAGTGCGTCAGAATCTTCAGTTGCGTCATAAAATGGCACAACAAACACGTATCTACATGGATGCACAAGATTTTATCGAAGTTGAAACGCCAGTTTTGATAAAATCAACGCCCGAAGGTGCAAGAGATTTCGTAGTGCCAAGCCGCATGAATCCAGGTGAGTTTTATGCTTTGCCGCAATCGCCGCAAACATTTAAGCAATTATTGATGGTAGGTGGTTTTGACCGTTACTATCAAATCGTAAAATGTTTCCGTGATGAAGATTTACGTGCTGACCGCCAGCCCGAATTTACACAAATTGACTGTGAAATGTCATTTGTTGAGCAAGAAGATATTTTGAATATGTTTGAAGGGCTTATCCGTCATTTATTCAAGACAGTAAAAAATATTGATATGCCAGAAGTGCCTCGCATGACTTATGCTGATGCGATGCGTTTGTACGGAAATGATAAGCCAGATACTCGTTTCGGAATGGAATTTGTGGAATTGACTGACCTTGCCAAAGGAAAAGATTTCCCAGTTTTCGATTCGGCCGAATTAGTAGTGGCTATCAATGCGAAAGGTTGTGCAGAATATACTCGTAAGCAAATTGATGAGCTAACAGAATGGATGAAACGCCCACAAATCGGAGCAAAAGGTTTGATTTATGTACGTTATAATGCCGATGGTACATTAAAATCTTCGGTTGATAAATTCTATTCAGAAGAAGACTTAAAAGCTTGGGCTGAGCGTTGCGGAGCCGAAAAAGGTGATTTGATTTTGATTGTTTCGGGAGAAGCAAATAAAGCTCGCAAACAAATGAGCGAACTTCGCTTAGAAATGGGAACTCGTTTGGGTTTAAGAAATCCACAAGAGTTTAAAGCACTTTGGGTGTTAGATTTCCCGCTTTTAGAATACGGCGAAGAAGAAGACCGTTGGTTTGCAATGCACCACCCGTTCACGAGTCCGAAGCCAGAAGATATTCCTTTGCTCGAAACAAACTTAGGAGCAGTAAGAGCAAATGCCTACGATATGGTTATCAACGGGACCGAAGTTGGTGGAGGTTCGGTGCGTATTTTCCAAAGACCTCTACAACAAAAAATGTTTGAGGTATTAGGATTTACCGACGAAGAAGCCAAAAAACAATTCGGTTTCTTGATGGATGCCTTTGAATTTGGAGCTCCACCGCACGCAGGTATCGCTTTCGGTTTTGACCGTCTGTGTTCAATCTTCGGTGGTGCCGATTCGATTCGTGACTTTATCGCGTTCCCGAAAAACAATTCAGGACGTGATATGATGATTGACTCGCCTTCAACAATCGACGCCAAACAAATGGACGAATTGAAGATTAAAACGACAGTTTAACACCAATCATATTTATTCTGGAAGAGACAACTTGCTTTGGTGAGTTGTCTCTTTTCTTTTAAAAGGTAAATGATACTTTCGGCTACTGATTTTAAGCAAGATGAGGGCTGATAATTATCATAGTTGAAGTCAAGGAAAACGCTGACTTTTGAGGAAACAAAAATACAATAATTCAACTATGGATAATCAAAAGTATATCACCGACTTACATCAAGACCACCAAGAATGGGACAAAAAATTGACATTTTATGAAGATGAATTGAAGATTATGACCAATCGTTTGTCGGAGGTAAGTGCCAAAAATACTGATACTGACATCAAAATTAAAGTTGAACAATTTCAGAATCGCTTTGTGATTCAAAAAAATGAAATAGACCACCTCAAACACTCCATAAACATAGCAGAAGACCAAATAATAGCTAACATTAAAGAAAATCCTGTGGCATATACCCACCGAAAGTTGGAAGATGATGTCGAGTTGCGAGATAAAGTGCAGGTTTTTGAACCAATTTTTGCATCGCTCAAAGAGGATTTTACACAGTTTGTAGCAGAAAATCTATAACAACCCAAGCACAAAAGCCCTACCTTTCGGTGGGGCTTTTTGTTTATAAGAACGCAAATTGCCACTAATTTTAAAGTCCTTCTCTTTCGAGTAGAAGGGTTTGGGATGAGGTCTTTAGCTTATTACTCCTTCTTCGTTTCCTGCTCTTTTGCTTGTTTCTTGAAATATCTTCTGAAAAAGATATTGTGCTTCAACGCCTCCATGTTTTGGTCGAGCTTGGCACTGCTGCTTTCTAAATTACTGATAGTTTCTTTGATGTCTTTGGCAGTTTTTTCATCGTGCAATAAAACTCCAACGGGCGATGTCGTGTTGCTCGTCATTTTATTGATAGTCTTTGATGTTTGTTCCAAATTATCGGCCATCTGTTTAGCTGCCAACGATGTTTGTTTGAGATTGTCGGCAGTAGTTTGTAGGGTCGATATTGTATTTTTTATGGATGGGTAAATCTCCTTATCGGTTGCAATCGAATTAACAAAATTTCCCTCGGCATTCAATTTATTGGTGAGTGTAGCCAAACCCGATGCTCCTTGTTTCAAATCACGAGTGGCAGCTTCAACCGTTGCTAAAGATTTTGTCAGATTGGCGTACATGGTTTCGTCTTTCATCAATTTACCAATCGAACCCTGCCCAGCACGAATATCAGCTACTAAACTTTTCAAATCTTCGGTAATCGACAGAATATTTTTATTATTTGCCTGCAAGGTCTTCATCATTTCTTGCGTCGATTCTTCTTTTTCTATTCTAAACTTATGGCCAGTTTCAATCATTGGTGCTGTCGGAGAGCCGCCCGAAATCAAGATAATTGGGTTTCCGATGAGCCCGTCGGAGCTTACTCTTACCATGGCATCTTGCTTGATAAACTTCTGAGATTCGGCCTCAATACTAAACTCAACTTGCACTTTCGAATCAGGTGTGAAAGTGATTTGTCGGACAGTTCCGACCTTCACACCCGCAAACCACACATTATTGCCTTTTGTGAGTCCGTTTACGCTCTGAAAGGTGGCAGAAGCATCAATTCTGGAAATAAAACTTTTCCGCATGGTGCCGAGAGTTAGGATTCCCGCCGCCAAAATAAGGATGCCAATCAATATAAAAAGTCCTACTTTTGCTGAAATTCTTTGTGAAGATTGTGGGTTAGACATATATTTTCTTTTTAATTTTCGATAAAATTATAATCATAAAAACTCTTGATTCGAGGGTCTTTATCTTTAAAAACCTCCTCGAAAGTACCTTGAAATTTGAAACTGCCATCAAACAAAACCGCTACTCGGTCGCCAACTTCTTTGGCACAGGTGAGGTCGTGAGTAATGATGATTGAACTCGTATGATATTTTTCTTTTACTTCATTGATTAGCTCGTTGATTTCGATACAAGTAATAGGGTCGAGGCCAGCCGTTGGCTCATCATAAAGCATAATTTCTGGGTTCATAATTAGCGTGCGAGCAATACCGATGCGTTTTTTCTGACCACCCGAAAGCTCCGACGGCATTTGGTGAATAGCTTGCAGCAAACCCACCGATTCGAGTACATCATGCACAGCTTTGTCAATCTCTTTTCGGCTCATGTTTTTGATATTTCTGACCAACGGAAACTCTAAGTTTTCTTGTACGGTCATGCTATCATACAAAGCACTATTCTGAAACGAAAAACCAATTTTTAATCGGAGAGCATTGAGTTCTTTTTTGCTAATATTTATCAGACTTTGGTTCAGAACTTTTACGTTTCCTTTATCGGCCATGAGCAAACCCGCAATGATTTTTATCAAAACCGATTTTCCTGTGCCAGACCTCCCCAAAACTACCAAATTTTCGCCCTGATAAACATCAATATTGGCATCGACCAAAATATCTCTATCTCCAAATGATTTATATAAATGCTCTATTTCGATAACTTTATTCATGAGTGTTTTACTGGTGTATTGGTTATTGGTATAATGGTTATTAAGCATTACGAAACCAAAATTGCTTTTTTTCTGCTATTGCCTGCCGACTGTGGGCCATCGCCTAACTATCTAAACCAATTGGTTACTTGAACGATGAAAACTTCTTCGATGAAAATCAAAAACATCGACATAACGACCGAAGCATTAGCGGCTTTTCCGACACCTAAAGTGCCATTGCTGGCATTGTAGCCTTTATAACACCCAACTATACCAATCGTAAAGCCATAAGCAACAGCTTTGATGATGGCCGTCCAGAGGTCGAGAAAAATGATATTATTGAAGGCTTGCTCAACAAATGCCGAAAAATTAGTTTCTTCGTTGGTCGTAACGTTCAGAAAAACACCTGCCAATGCCATTAAGGCACAATAGAAAGAGAGTAGGGGAATCGTAACGGTTGATGCTAAAACTCTCGTCACGACCAAAAATCTGACTGGATTTACGGCCGAAACTTCCATGGCATCAATTTGCTCGGTCACTTTCATTGAGCCTAATTCTGCACCGATACTCGACCCAACTTTTCCTGCACAAATCAATGATGTAACTAATGGAGCTAAAGCACGAATGACTGCAATCGTAACGAGTGAAGGAAGCCATGAAGTAGCCCCGAAAGTTTCGAGCGAAGGGCGAGATTGTTTGGTGAAAACGAAGCCTGTGACGAATCCCGTCAGCGAAATAAGAACTAACGAACTATTGCCGATGCGATAACACTGATTGATGAATTCTTTAAATTCAAAATCTCGACTAAAGGCTTCTTTGAAAAACATCGCAATGAAATCGGCTCCATCTTTGAAGCCAATCAGCCAGTTGTCGATTTTGGGAGAAATTAAATTTTGCCGTGAACTCATGATGGGGTTGTGGACTGTAAAACTTTATAAAATAATACTAAAAAAACGTGCCAGCCCTCGAAGAATATACATAAACCAAGAAAGAAGCGATAAAAAATCCTAAATAATCATGTCTTTGAGTATAATTTCTTGATTACTCCAAATTGCTGAGGGCGAAATAAAATCACCTCTTTCGTACTTCAAATAGATACCTGCGTGTTTGAAGGCTTCTCTTACGTATTCAGAGCAAGTGTATTTATCATCATGAAAAACCTTTTCTTTTCCAACAATGGTTCGCCATAAGATTCGATAATATTCTTTTTTATCGTATTGCTTTGAAAGATTATCGAGTGCAAATTCTTTGATAACAAGTGCTTGTTCGGTTGATAAATGCTCATATCTTGCCCAAGCGATTCGCCCATTGTAATGATGGTAGTGGCCATCATAATTTTTTACCAGAAACGAGAGCGGAATCATTCTTACGCCAACCTCCAATATACTTTCTACCAAAAACAAACGGTTAATTTCTTCGATTTTCACGACAACCCCTACGTGGCTCCATGCACCTTTTGAGCGAATCCTGATGAGGTTTGAAAGCCAATGATTACCCGAGAAGAAAATCAAATCGCCAGTTTGAAAACTATCCCGATTGACTTCATAGTTTTTTAGGTTTTCACGAAATCCTTTTTGCGGAAACATCTCATCTAAGATTTTTCGGTTAGGTAATGAAATCGCCATGAAACTTTTGAAGCTTGGTTTTCGTTTATTAATTGCAAAGCAAATATAGTGGTCTTCAAGCCAAATCACTCATTCATAGATTAAAATTATGGTAACAGTAACAGAAATAGCAAAAAATAAAATCATAGAGCTAAAAGCCAAAGAAGGAATCACCGAAAATCACGGTATCAGAGTGGCTGTTGAAGGTGGAGGTTGTTCGGGTTTGATGTATGATTTGCAATTTGATGGTGAACAACGCCCAACCGACCATGTTTTTGAAGATAACGGTATCAAAGTTTTTGTTGATAAAAAGAGCCTTTTGTATCTAATCGGTACAGAACTTGATTTTTCAGATGGTCTTAACGGAAAAGGTTTTCAGTTCAAAAATCCAAATGCAACCCGCACTTGTGGTTGTGGCGAAAGCTTCTCGGTGTAAAATGACCGCTTGAAAAGTTTTTAACGATATTTATACAAAAACCATCTGTTGCGAAGCAGATGGTTTTTATTTTTGATACATAAACAATCTGAAAATGGCAAAAAAACTTAGTAGAACCGTAGGTAACGAAAAAATGTTTTTCGGAGTTTGTGGTGGCGTAGCCAAATACGTAGACGTCGATGCGGCTTTGGTCAGAATTCTGTGGGCGATTCTGACGATTTTTGGTTTTGGTACACCAATTCTGATTTATTTCATTATGCTGTTTATCATGCCAAAAGAAGACCAAGTACAATAAAAAAGCACACTCGTTTCGGAATGTGCTTTTGAATATCAGTTCTTATTGAAGAAATTAATAGCTTTACTCCAAGGCATCAAGTGAGTAATTACTGAGGCCTACTAAGTGGTACTCCGCCTGCAATTGACCGTGGACTATTATTTAATCTTAGTGATGTTCGTGATTTGCAGGGTTATTGTTATAGCCACCCGCAAAAATACCAATCATAACGAATAGACCTATTATGAATGTGAAAGTATCGCCCAAGAAAAATAATACTGCCATGATTACTAAAAAGATAATCAACATGAGCCAGTCTGGAAGGGGTTGAGAACTTGAATGATTTGCCATGATATATTTATTAGTTTTTTAATTCTGCCTGCAATTTATTAAATAAGCCGCAAAATATAAAATTTTACTTCACTTTCTGATAATGATAACTATTGCCATCGGCTAAAATAGCTCCAATTGGTGCTTTTTCGTAGAGAATAATTGACGAATTGGCATCATCAAAAGTAAGGAAAGCATAATATTGTGTTTTAGTAAATACAACTGCTTCTCTCGGCTCCGAACCATTATAGCTTACCTTTTGCACATCAAAATCGGTCGTTTCCGTAACTTTCCCATTTACGGTTCGAGTAAACGTTTTATTATTAGAATCAAAACTGATAATTTCTGTATTGGTGGCTTTTATCTCGGTTGGACTATTGGGTGCTGGATAACCAATACTCGTTTTAGTAAGTTGCCATTGGCCACTTATTTTAGTCAATGATGGTTCGATTATACTCTCATTCCCAACTTGGCAAGCCATCAGAAATAACGTAAAGATAATAAAAAAAGCTGTTTTCATTTTTTTGTAATGTTTACAATTTCAATTTTTTCAACTGTCGATTTACTTCCCCAACCACATATCAATTCTCCTTTTTCTTGAGTAGTTTTGTATTTCAAAATTACTGGGAAACTGAGGTTTCCTGTGTAGGTGTTTTCTGGAAGTTTAGCAATTTCAGCGTTCAGCAAACTTTTAAACATGGCACTACTTGCTTCGGTTGGTAAGACATCTTTTATTCTATCTCCCTTTGCATCTATTAAAGATATATGCTCGGCACATCCATCAACTGGCAAATTATTATTGAAAATAATGGCATTGGCTTCCATAAGCGGAGCAGTATTATCTTCGGCTTCGTTAGTGCAAGTATTCACTAAGATTGATAGCATGATGATTAATAGCATTTTCATCGTATTAAATATCCTCTGTTTATGCTATAGTGATTCCAAAAGTTTTGAAATGGTTGGAATCAGAAATCAAATTCTATAATTTCGGGGTCATTCATTAGATTTTTGATTGCTTTTTCGTGGTTTTTTTCTGGGCCTTTTACAATCCAAATACCGCTGATTGCTTCTTGAGTTTTGCTCTGTGTGCCACGTTCGGCATCGAGGCCAAATTGCTCGAATTTTTCTTCGTAGTGTTTCAAAGATTTGTTTCTGAATTTACATACAATTCTATAGGTACGAATAGTGTTTTTGCGTTTAATAATCTGCTGAATCGGAACGAGCGAGTATAATGCAAAAACCACAAAAATCATGGCCACAAAGCCTGTTTCGTAAAGACCATCGCCAAAGCCTACACACATACCCAATGCCGCCGTTACCCAAGCTGCTGCTGCCGTAGTGATGCCAGTAATACGTCCGTTTGAGTTATCTCTGAATATGATTCCTCCGCCCACAAAGCCAATTCCAGTTACGATATTTGCCGCAATACGGGCAGGGTCAGAGCCGAGTTTCATTGAAATAATTGTGAAGAGTGTCGAACCCAAGCAAATCAGAATCATGGTACGTAAACCAGCCGATTTGCTGTGATATTCTCGCTCAAGCCCGATAATCGCCCCAGTGCCTGCCGAAATAAGTAATTTGATAATATCTTCAGTGATAAAATTCATATTTTTAGACTTTCTTTTGTAAATTCAAATGTATAATTATTCTCAAACATTCTGCAGTAATATTAAGTTTTACGAACTTTTGAAAAACTTAACACGATTTTTTTGTTTTTTTGTGCAATGTTTAGTGTCTTTGCGTTATAATTATATAACATTAATTTAACGAAAAGTTAATATTAAACATACAAAAAAATGAAATCCGAAATCAAACAACAAGCTACCGAAATTGCAACTGCCTTAGCAGCAGTAGTTAGTGGCGAATCTACTAACAAAAAAATTAGGAAAGCTATTGAAAAATCGGCCGAAAAATTAGCAAAAGAAGTTGCTGAGATTAAGAAAGATGCTGAAAAGAAAGAGAAAAAAGCAGCAAAGAAAGCTGAGGAAGAAATAAAAAAAGCATTGAAAAAGGCCGAGAAAGAAGCTGAAAAAGAAGCTAAAAAAACTGCCAAAAAACTCGAAAAAAAAGCTGAAAAGAAAGCCGACAAAAAGGCAAGTAAAAAAGCTGAAAAGAAGGCTAAAAAAGCAGAGAAAGAAGTAGCGGTAGTGGCTCAACCCGTAGCTCCAAAACCAGCGGTTGCACCAAAGCCGACAGTTACGAAAAAGGCAGCTCCAGCGAAGACTCCTACTAAACCAAAACCTGTTGCTCCAGCAAAGGTTGTGAAGAAAGAACCAGTCGAAACTAAAGAATAACCTATGAGAAAATGGTGTAAGTCAAATATTTTTCAAGTAGCAGCAGCATTGGCTTGCACCATTTTTTTTATTTCGTTTAGGGTATCGGCTCAAAATATCAATGAGTTGATTATCAGCGAAATAATGGCCGACCCAACTCCTACAAAGGGTTTGCCCGAAAAAGAGTATATCGAACTCTATAATCGAAGCGATAAAGTAATTGACCTTAATCGTTTCAAACTTACCTACAATACCACCACCGTAATTTTTCCGAGTTTTTTATTGCAGCCCAAAAGCTACGTGATTGTCACGAGCCGCACCAACGAAGCTGATTTTAAGCCTTATGGAAATGTGGTAGCTCTCACGAGTTTTTCGCTCCTCAATACAGGTACAACGCTCACTATTCGGAATCCACAAAACAAGACAATCTTCTCTGTAACCTATTCTGATAAATGGTACGAAAAAGGCAAAGACCAAGGTTATTCGCTCGAAATGATTGATACCAATTTTCCCTGCGTAGAAGAAGGTAATTGGACTTCGTCTTCGGCAGTATTGCAAGGCACACCCGCCAAAGAAAATGCCGTAAAAGCCTCAAAACCAGATCTTACACCACCATCATTGAGTCGCTTTGAGATTTCGGGTGGAACGAATGTAAAGTTGATTTTCTCCGAAAAGCTCGATAGCCTTTCGGCCGTAAGTATCAATGCGTATAGTTTAGATAAAGGATTGAAAATCAATACTATATCTATAGAGTCTCCGCAAAATACGAATGTAAATCTAACACTGGGTTCGGCATTACAAGAAAATACGCTTTACACGCTCACTGCCAAAAATATAGCCGATTGTTCGGGCAATGTATTGCTTTCGGTACAGGCTCTTTTAGGAAATCTAAAACCTGCCGACTCGGGGAATGTGGTGTTAAACGAAGTATTGTTTAATCCACGAAGTGGGGGAGAAGATTTTGTGGAAATTTATAACCGAACTGATAAACTAATTTCTCTCAAAAACTGGGCTTTGGCCAATGTTGATGCTACTGAAAAAATTGCCAATATTCGCACCATTTCTACGACCGATTTTGTCTTGCAACCGAAACAATTTTTGGTACTTTGTCGAACTGCCAGTGCTATACAAAATCAATATTTCAAGGCCGTAAAAGCTAATTTTTTACAGCTTGCATCAATGCCATCATTTCCTGATGATGAAGGCTCGGTTGTTTTACTGAACGAAACCCAAAAAGTTTTCGACCGATTCGATTATTCCGAAAGAATGCACCATCCTTTGGTTGACGATAAAGAGGGAGTTTCGCTCGAAAAAATAGATTATAACAAAACCTCTGCCGACCCAACTAATTGGCAGTCAGCCGCTTCGACCGAAGGTTTTGCTACGCCTGGTTATGCCAATTCTCAGCTTTTGGTTGATAGTCAGGAAAGTGTTTTCAAAATCGAACCTGAAGTTTTTACGCCCGATGGCGATGGCCAAGACGAAGCCACAAAGTTCATTTTTCAACTCGACCAGAGTGCGTATATTGCCAATATTCAAATCTTTGATGCCAATGGCCGATTGGTTCGTCAACTTGCTCAAAATCAATTACTTGGCAATAATGTAAGCTTTGAATGGGACGGGAAAGCTACTAATAATGAAGTTGTGCCTGTTGGATACTATATTTTACTGGCCGAACTTTTCAACACCAACGGCGATAAAAAACACTACAAAGGAAAAGTTGTTGTGGGTGGTAGATTTTAAGTGAAAACCTAATCTTCATTATAGAATAAAATGCAAAAACTATTTTTTACCCTTATTTTTTCGGTCATGCTACTGGAAATTTCTGCTCAAAAACCAACTATCGAAAACCTAAAATCAGCTATCGAAACAAAACTAAAAAGCGTTGAGGGTGAATTTGCCGTAGCATTCAAAGATTTACAGACGGGCAAAACTTTGTTTATCAACGAAAAAGAAAATTTCCACGCTGCCAGCACTATGAAAACACCTGTAATGATTGAAGTTTTCAAACAAGCAAAAGCAGGAAAATTTAAGTTGACAGATTCGATTTTGGTGAAAAATGAGTTTAAGAGCATTGTTGATGGTAGCCCATACAGCATGGATATTGCCGATGATAGCGGAGATGGTATGTATAAAATGATTGGTAAAAAAATGACCATTTATGACCTGACTTATCAGATGATTATTGTAAGTAGTAATCTGGCTACTAACATTTTGATTGATTTAGTCGATGCGAAAAATGCTAACCAAAGCATGAGAGCATTGGGTGCAAAAGACATTCAAGTTTTGCGAGGCGTAGAAGACCAAAAGGCATTTGATAAAGGGTTGAGTAATACAACCACAGCCTATGATTTGATGTTGATTTTTGAAAAAATCGCCCAAAACAAAGTGATTGATAAGAAATCGTGCGAGGAAATGCGTAAGATTTTATTCGACCAAAAATTCAATGAAATCATTCCCGAAAAGCTTCCAAAAACAGTAAAAGTTGCTCATAAAACGGGCTCAATTACGGGTGTTCAGCACGACTCTGGCATTGTTTATTTGCCCGATGGAAGAAAATATGTGCTGGTGCTACTCTCAAAAAAACTTAAAAATGCCGATGCTGGCGTGAAGGTTTTAGCCGAAGTTTCGGAGATGATTTATGAGTTGGTAAAATAATTTTTACTGATTGTGCAAGTTTATAAAGTTTTTAGCATCCAAAAGGATAAATAAATTTAAAGAAAACTTTATGACAAAAGTAGCACTTTTTTTAGCCACACTTATTTTCATCGTTGCTTATGGTTGCAGTAAATCAGATGATATAACAGTTACGCCAAGTACCACGACCACGAGTTCAAGCTACAACGACCTCTGGATTCCGCCTACCATTACGGGCAAAACTTTTGATTTAACATTAGCAAAATCAAGCAAACAACTGCGTACAGGAGCTAAAACCGCTACTTATGGCTATAATGGTGCTGAGTTTTGGGGGCCAACATTGATTATGAACAAAGGTGATTTTGTTCAGATGAATGTTACCAACAATCTTTCTGAAACTACCACAACCCATTGGCATGGTTTTCATATTCCTGCCATTATGGATGGTGGCCCTCATCAGATGATTGAACCCAACACAACTTGGAAGCCATCTTTCGAAATAAAAAATAACGCAGGTACTTATTGGTATCACCCTCATTTACACGAAAAAACATTTCAACAACTAACCTACGGTGCAGGCGGGCTTATTATTATCAAAGACCCGATTGAGTCGGCTTTGGCGTTACCCCGAACTTATGGGACTGATGATATTCCGTTGGTCTTGACCAGCAGAAGGTATAACTCTGATAATTCGTTTACTACAACCGAACACGCTTATGGCGATTATGCAATGGCCAATGGCACCCATGATGCTCAAATTAGTTTGCCCAAACAATTTGTTCGTTTCAGAATTTTAAATGCCGAAACCGAACGTGCATATAATCTTGGCTTTAGCGATAACCGTAGTTTTTATGTTATTACCAATGACGGTGGCTTGCTCGATGCTCCAGTTGAAGTAACACGAGTAAAATTAGCCGTAGGCGAGCGTGCCGAAATCTTGGTTGATTTGAGTAAAGATGCCGTTGGTGCAAGCTTAGATATGAAAGCCTATAATGCCAATCAAGAATTTGGTTTTGGTGGTAGCGAGCCACAAACTACTGGCCAATTTGGTAGTTTATTAAATAATAAAGATTTTAATGTGCTACATATCAATGTAAAAGCTGCTACATCAAATGCAATTACAGCCGTTCCTGCAAAGTTGACAACAAACACTTATTGGAAAGAATCGGACGCTACCAGCACCCGAACAATCAAGATAACTGGCGGACAAGCGGGGTCAGCTTTTACGTTTGATAATAATACTTATGGTTTCACAACCATTAACCAAACCGTGAAACTAAATGCCATTGAAAAATGGACGATTGTAAATAATAATATCTTTGGGCATTCATTTCATATCCATGATATTCAATTTAAGATTGTTTCTCGAAGCTCAGGAGCTATTGCCAATTACGAATCTGGTTGGAAAGATACTTTTTATATCCGAACTGGTGAAACAGTTTCCGTAGTAGCAAAATACGACGATTTTGCGAGTAACACCAATCCATTTATGTATCATTGCCACTTCCCGAACCACGAAGATGCGGGACTGATGGGGCAGTTTTTAGTAACCCAATAAATATTACTATTTTGAATTTTAAGCACATAGTGAGCTTATTTTTTGCTTTTCTTGTATTGGCATGTCATGAAAGAAAAGCAAAAAGTAATGTTTTAAACGTTGATACTAACCTAAAACAAACTGATAGAGGCTGGCTTTATAAAGGGCAGCCTTTTTCGGGTTATATGATTGAAAAAGAAGAAAATAGGGTGGTTTATCAATTACCTATTGCCGAAGGACGAGAGCAAGGTTTAGCAAAAGGTTGGTATAATACAGGAGAAAAATTATTAGAACGTATTTTTATTAATGGCAAAAAAGAAGGTGTGTTTAAGCAATGGTGGCCAAATGGGAGGTTAAGGTATTTGTTTCATTATAAATATGACCAATTTGATGGAAAACAATTGGTTTATTTTCCGAATGGGAAAGTCAGAGAAGAAAGTAATTATCAGTTGGGAGAAAAAGAAGGTACACAAAGGGTTTGGGATGAAAACAGTAAATTGATTTCAAACTACGTTATCAAAAATAGAAGAATTTACGGAGTAGTTTCGGTTAAAAGTTGCATTCCTGTTGGGCATTGATAGAATACTTAATAAATTCAATTGATACAGCTTGAAAACGTTAAAAAGAATCTTGAATTAAATATTTTATTGCATTCAAGCTGTATTCAAGATTAAAACATTTTATCAAAGTTCAAATACTCCACTTTTCCCATGAAAGGGAATAGAGGTAAGTGTTCAATGTTTTTAACAACTTCTGGCATTTCTGTATCTTTAAAAATAAGCATAGCTCCATCTTTTTCAGATTTGATGTAGAAATTCTCTAAAATACCTGCTTCTTTCCACTGCATAATATGAGCCATTTCTTGCTTTCTTAATTCTTCAAAATTCCCTTTCGAGTTATCGAAGTGCATTGTAATTAATACTGTGATTCTTTTCATATAATTAGTCGTTAAAATTTATTTCATGGCAAAATTATTATCTTTGACTATTAATTTAGTATAGATAAAAATTATGTGTATAGGCTAAAATTTTAGACTAATGGAAAATACAACACTTAGAAAGACAAAAGATTTTACACCGGGCAATTGTCCAGTAGTTTATTGTATGAATATTATTGGTGGAAAATGGAAGCCAAGCATTATTCACATGATACGAACCGACAGAAATAGATATAGTATTTTACTAAAAAACATTACAGAAATTAGTAAACAAACACTAACCAATCAATTACGTGAATTAGAGGCTGACGGCATTATTGAAAGAATAATTTACCCAGAAATTCCACCAAGAGTAGAATACAAAATTACGCCTTATGGAAGTACCTTATTACCGATAATTGATAGTATGTATCAATGGGGCAGACAAAACATGGAACTCGATAAAAAAAGTTATTGTGATGAAAAGTAGTTGATAGTTATTAGCCACTAATAAAAACCTAATCACCCAATCCCTTATGAAATTTATAAAATATTGCCTGTTGTTGCTCAGTTTGGCTCATTCGGGGTCGTTGCTTGCTCACGTAGGCGAGCATTCAAACACAAAAAGTGTGATTTACACAATTAAGGGTAAGCAAGTTGAAGGGCATTTCCTGATGGAACGTGAGGGAAAGGTTTTTATCGAACAAGAAAACGGCAAAATCATTTCGGCAGATTTGAATGATTTTTCTTTTTCAAATCAAGCTTCCTTGAGTAAGAAAATTGCTTTTTTGAAGCAAATAAATACTGAAAATCGAGTAGTGGGGAAATTTACTAAAAATACCGAATCAACTGATTATCAGTCTATTTATGTTTTCCTCTTCATTGGTATTCTTGGTTTTATTATTCTGATGAAGAAACAAAACCAAAACCCCAAAATGGCTTATTTCTTGGGGAGTTTTATGTTGTTTTTTTATGCTTGTAAAACCAATGAAGCCGAACCAACTACCTCGACCACTAACACTACTCCAACTTTGAGCAAAACCGACCCAAGTTTTATTGAAAAGGTTTTTACACCATACAAATCAGAAGTGAAAACACGCTTTGATGATACCTATTTTTATGTCGAAACCGAGGGTATTCCACAGACTCACAATATGATGGTTGGCATTACGAGCTGGCAACAACAAGTGCCGATTCCGCAGGGCTATACAGGCTCAAATGCGTGGTCGATTCCGCTCAAACCAGAATTTGCTGCTTCGCCTTTGAGTTTTAAAACCAATTTTATGAAAGGAGCGGTAGCCATAGCCCCCAATGGTATCCCGATTTTCAATCCACTCAATAACCGAGGTGAAGATGCTTTTGCCATTGGCGAGTTAGACCAATGGGGCGGGCATTGTGGTCGTGCCGATGATTACCATTATCATATAGCACCGCTTCATTTTGAGGCTACCGCTGGTAATAATCCGATTGCCATGGCTCTTGATGGTTTTGCCATTTATGGAACGAAAGAACCCGATGGCACCGCCATGAAAACCTTGGATGAATACCATGGACATAATTACAGCAATACTTATCATTATCACACCGATACCAAGTATCCGTATTTTATGGCTGCGATGCGAGGAAAAGTAAGCCTTGACCCAAGTACCCCAGCTCCCGAAAATCAGATACTTCCACAGGCAAAATCGGCAGGTGTTCGTCCAGCTTTAACTGCTTTGAAAGGGGCAAGTATTACCAATTTTAAAGCCACTGGAACAAATGCTTATTCACTTGAATATACACTTGATAGCAAAAAAGCCTATGTAAATTATGCTTGGGATACTAAAGGTGTTTACACCTTTACATTTATCGGCATAGATGGTAAATCAACAACAACCCAATACACTAAGAAATAAATAAAAATGAAGAAAATACAGTTTTTAATAGCCTTTTGTAGTATTTTACTAATAAATTGTGCAAAAGAAGAGGTCGAAACACCAACCAATACTGGAGTTTTTACTTTAGAGAGTTCGGGCGTAGTCAATGGTGTTTTAGATAAAAAATACACCTGCGATGGACAAAGTTTTGCTCCGCCATTGGCATGGAAAAATATACCTACTGGCACAAAATCTTTTGCCGTACTAATGCACCATATTCCACCAACGGGAGATAAACACGTGTATTATGTGGTATATAAATTACCATCGACGGTAACCTCTCTACCCGAAAACAACACAAGCATAGGTTCGTTTGGCGTAAATACTGTCAACGGGAAAAATAGTTATACACCGCCGTGTTCACAAGGGCCAGGTGCAAAGATTTATATCATTACGGCCTATGCTCTTTCTGCTGAGCCAGTTATACCAGCTTCTACCACAAAAGTAACGATGGATGTAGTCTTAGATGCCATCAAATCAACTACTTTAGCAAAGTCAGAATTATCGGTGAGTTATACTCGACCTTGATGAAGTCAAGAGAGCAGAAGCCCGATTAGACATTTATACTAATCGGGCTTTTTTATGCCAAAAACTCAACCTTTTTCTTAAATAAAACGTATCTCAAAAAATAAATAAATAATCTCACAGCGTTTCAAATTAATTTGTCGTCTTAGTAATTATAGAGCATTATTAGACGAAAAATTATGAAAAAACGTATTTAAACTTGAGAACAATGCGTTACGTAAGAAAGATAACTGAGGAACAAGTTGAACATTTAAGAGAAGTGTCACGTCGCAGTCGTAATTATCGTGAACGTGAACGAGCAAAAGCAATTTTATTGAGTTACAAAGGATACAATGTAACTGTTTTATCTGATATTTTTGAAGTAAGCCGTGGTACAATAACTAACTGGCTTGATGCTTGGGAAGAACGTGGCGTATTCGGTTTGAAAGATTTACCTAAGATGAATAATAACTCACTCAACGAAAAATCTTTGATTTATAACTAAAGCTTTTGAAACAAATCTACTTTTTTTATTCAGAAAGTCTGCTGCTATTAGTGGTAGGCTTTTTTTGTGAATAACTACGCCGTTTATTGCCTATTTTTTCTGTGGACTTGCAGGCCATCTACTGTTGACTGAAAAGGCTATTTTAATTTAGCAAGAAAATACTGGACTAATCTGATTTCTTGGGTAAATTTGCTTAGAAATATCTATAGAAAAATCATTCTGTAGATTACCGCTTCTTTCATCAATGAAACCAGACTTCTCGAAAATATCCTTAGAGTCAAGCACATCGCTTCATACAAACGAAACCCAATCGGAAACTTCGACTTATTTTCGTACAGCTGAGGGCATCAACGTAAAACCAAGATTCACCGCAAAAGATATTGAATCGGCCGAGCATTTGCATTTTTCGGCTGGTATTCCTCCGTTTTTGCGTGGGCCGTATAGCACAATGTATATCATGCAGCCGTGGACGATTCGTCAATATGCTGGTTTTTCAACGGCCGAGGAATCGAATGTTTTTTATCGTAGAAACTTAGCGGCTGGACAAAAAGGACTTTCGGTAGCTTTCGATTTGGCTACGCACCGAGGTTATGATTCTGACCACCCACGTGTAACTGGCGATGTCGGAAAAGCAGGAGTTGCCATTGATTCGGTCGAAGATATGAAAATTCTCTTCGACCAAATTCCACTTGACGAAATGTCGGTTTCGATGACTATGAATGGGGCAGTTTTACCAATCATGGCATTTTATATTGTAGCGGCCGAAGAGCAAGGTGTTTCACCCGAAAAACTTTCTGGAACAATTCAAAACGATATTCTGAAAGAATTTATGGTGCGAAACACTTACATATATCCACCAGAGTTCTCGATGCGAATCGTGGGTGATATTTTCGCTTATACCTCGAAAAATATGCCGAAATTCAACTCGATTTCGATTTCGGGCTATCATATTCACGAAGCAGGAGCTCCCGCACATTTAGAGTTGGCCTATACGCTTGCCGATGGATTAGAGTATATCCGAACGGGAATTGCGGCAGGAATGGATATTGATAGTTTTGCTCCACGTCTATCGTTTTTTTGGGGAATTGGCATGAATCATTTCATGGAAATTGCTAAAATGCGAGCTGGGCGTTTGCTTTGGTCGAAAATCGTGAAGCAGTTTAATCCTAAAAGTGCTAAATCTTTGGCTTTACGCACACACTGCCAAACTTCTGGTTGGTCACTGACCGAGCAAGACCCATTCAATAATGTTGCCAGAACTGCCATCGAAGCAATGGCCGCTGCATTAGGGCATACGCAATCGCTCCACACCAATTCTCTTGATGAAGCCATTGCTTTACCGACCGATTTTTCAGCCAGAATTGCTCGTAATACACAGTTGTATCTTCAACACGAAACCGAAATTTGTCGAGTAGTTGACCCGTGGGGAGGCTCGTATTATGTAGAATATCTCACCAAAGAATTGGTAGAAAAAGCATGGGCATTGATTGAAGAAGTAGAAGCATTGGGTGGAATGACCAAAGCGATAGAAACTGGTTTGCCAAAAATGAGAATCGAAGAAGCAGCAGCCCGAAAGCAAGCCAGAATTGATTCGGGAAAAGATATAATTGTTGGTGTAAATAAATACAGAACTGATACTGAAACGATTATTGATGTATTGGATATTGATAATCAGGAGGTTAGAAGAAAGCAAATCGAAAAACTCGAAAAAGTAAAAGCCGAAAGAAACGAAGCAGAAGTGCAAGCGATTTTGGAGAAGATT
This sequence comes from Emticicia aquatilis, assembly GCF_014644295.1. GTDB lineage: Bacteria > Bacteroidota > Bacteroidia > Cytophagales > Spirosomataceae > Emticicia > Emticicia aquatilis. Next base: position 201,956 of record NZ_BMKK01000009.1, on the reverse strand, counting down.
ACTGAAGTAGCGAGAGGGAATAAAGTTGAAAATCTCCTCTCCCTTGCTGTCGATGCTGCACGTAAACGTACCACTTTGGGCGAAATATCTTATGCCATGGAAAAAGTAGCTGGTCGCCACAAGGCGGTTATCCGTTCGATTTCGGGAGTGTATCAAGCGGAAGTTTCTGACGATGAAAATTTCAGAATAGCCAAAGAAATGGCCGAACAATTTGCCGAAATCGAAGGTCGTCGCCCAAGAATTATGGTTGCCAAAATGGGACAAGACGGTCACGACCGTGGAGCAAAAGTAATTGCTACAAGCTTTGCCGATTTGGGTTTTGATGTAGATATAGGCCCACTTTTCCAAACGTCAGAAGAAACCGCTCGCCAAGCAGCCGAAAACGATGTGCATATTGTTGGAGCATCAAGTTTGGCGGCTGGACATAAAACGCTCGTTCCGCAACTCATCGAAGAACTCAAAAAACTGGGTCGAGAAGATATTATGGTCATTGCTGGGGGCGTAATTCCTGCCCAAGATTATCAGTATCTCTATGATGCAGGCGTAAAAGGAGTTTTTGGACCTGGAACGGTCATTTCGGTAGCCGCTCAGAAGATTTTGAAGGAATTGATGGCTTAAAACTCCATTTTTGCCATTTATCTACAGAAAAATGAGACATCCCTAATTTTTAAAAAACTTAATTGGTATTTTAAAAATAAAATGACTAAGAGTTTTATTCATTGCCGTCTGCTTTAGCTGACGGATACTTATATACAATCTATACAATCAAATTTGACTTTAGTCTAAATAAAAGGTTAGACTAAAGTCGGATTTGTTCTATCTTTTGCTGTAGTCCGTCAGCTAAAGCAGACGGCAATGAGTATTTTTTAAATCATATTCGGGATGACACATATTTTGTGTTCTTTATGATAAAGATATTCTCTCTGCAACTTTTCCACCTCTTTCTGCATCTACATTACAATATTACGTCTCTACATCCGTAGTATAATTGATATCCATTCCACAAAAACACACCAACCGTTATGCTGAAAAAACTATTACTACTATTATTTATTACTCAAAATCTATTTGCTGCTGGTATTAGGGGTAAAATCAAAAATGAAAAAGGTGAAGCGATGCCCTACGCTTCGGTACTGGTGAAAGGTACAGAAATCGGTACAATGGCCAACGAAAATGGCGACTATGAAATCAAACTCAAAGCTGGTTCTTATGAAATTGTTTTTCAATACATTGGCTATCAGTCAGTCACGAAAAAAGTTGATATTGATGAAAACGTACAGACACTCAATATCACGATGAAAGAAGTGAGCATTGAGTTGGGAGGCGTGAAGGTTTCTAACAACAATGAAGACCCCGCCCTCACAATCATGCGAAAAACTATCGCCATGTCGCCGATTCATCACAAAGAAGTAGAAAGTTATTCGCTCCGCAATTATGTTCGTGGCTCTTTTAAGGTGGATGATGTTCCGTTTATTTTAAAGAAAGAAATGGAAAAAAACTTCATTAAAGAGGGACAAACGTATGTTTTGGAGTCGGTTAATGAAATAAAATTTAAGCAGCCTAACAGCCTTAGTGAAAGAGTACTTTCGGTTCGCTCGAATATTCCGCCAACCATGAAAGGGGCAGAGAGTATTTCGTTTAGCCGAATTAATTTTTATAATCCATCTAATGCTGAATCACCGATTACAGCTAAAGGAGCAATCAATTATAAATATGTTTATGAAGGATTTTTTCAAGATAAAGGGCTGTATATCAATAAAATAAAAGTAATTCCGAAAGTAAAGTCGCCTGGGCTTTATCGTGGTACGATGAATATTATTGATGGAACGTGGAGTCTGCACAGCGTAGATTTTGAGTCGGAAGAACAGATTGGTAAAGTTAAAATGAAAGTAATTTTTTCACCAATTGAAGATATTTGGATGCCCGTACAGGCCGATGTATTTAGCACAATTGATGCTTTTGGAATAGAAGGCTCAGCACGAGTGGTTACTTCTTTTAAAAACTATCAATTGGTCAAGAATCCAAAGTATGCTACCATCAAACCACAAGTGTTGGACGATAAGATTTTCAAGACCGAAGCTAAAGACCTTAACCGTAAGAAACTGGATACAAAGACCATTCTCGAACAGAAGGAGATAACACTTAAACAACTCAAAAAAATCTCGAAAGACCTCGAAAAAGAAGAGGTAAAAGAAAAGAAAGAGAAAAAAGAGGAGATTATTGCCTCGAATTATTCTCGCTCGGAAGATACCCTCGCACGCAAACGCACCGAAGATTTTTGGGCTGAAGAACGCCAAGTGCCGCTGACTGAAATTGAGGTAAAAGGTTATCAGCGAGCTGATAGTATTTATGCCGTAAATGCAACTAAAATCAGTGTGAAAATCAAAGAAGACTCGCTAAAAAAAGCACGTCCTGCCAAATTTAAGTTTGGGCATTTGATGTCGGGTAATTCATACCCTTTTAATCCAATAGACAAAAACGATAAAAAGAAAGGCTATAAAGACTATTTTACGATTGGAAATTGGAAAGAAGATACTCGGTACAATGCAGTTGAGGGTATAAATATCGGTTTTCCGAGGTTAAGTTATCGCCACAGAATTGATTCGCTTGGTTCGTTTTCGATGAATGTTAAGCCGCATTATTCAATTCAAAGAGAAAGACTCAATGGCTCGGTTGGGATTGGTTATGGACAGAAAAAGTTTAGCATTGGAGCCGAAGCAGGGCGTAAAGTATTTCAGATGAATAACGAAGAACCCATTAATAATTTAGTCAATGCGGCTTATGCTTTGCTGGATAATCGTCATTTTGGAAAGTTTTATGAGCAGAAGTATGTACGAATCAATTTTAGCCCACGTATTAATGATAACATCACGTTCCGCACCTATTTGCAATTTGCTGAGCGATACCGCTTGACTAATATTGAGAAGCAAGGTTTCAGAAAAATAGCCGATAGATATTACGAATCGAACGACCCAATTCATCAGGATTTCAAGACAACTGCCTTTGATACCCACACACAAACCCGATTCAATGCGGTGCTGACTTACAGACCATTTTCGAGGGTAAGAATCTATAACGGGAATCGTTATGTGCAGACTTACGGCCCAACGTTCCGTCTCGAAAATCTTTCTGCATTTGGAGAAACAGGCTTCAATCGTGTAGAATTGGGCATGAACCATGATTTTGACTGGAAATTGCGAAAGGTTTCATTGAGAGCAGAAATCGGAACTTATTATGGCAATAAACCTACTTATTTTCTTGATTATAAGCACTTTAATGGCAACGAAACTTTTATTCAAACCCACCAAGATTTCCGAGATTTGCCTTATTATCAGTACAGTACAGATGGTGGCTATGCCCAATTATTTACCAAAGTCGATTTCAAAAGATTATTCCTGACCAATATTCCGTATCTCCAACGAAAAGGCTGGGAAGAACGTCTCTACGGAAACGTTTTACTGACCAACCAAATTAAACATTATGAGTTGGGATATGGTATAAAAGGTCTTTTTGGACTCTTCAATGCTGAGGTTTACAGCATTTTCAATCAAAAACGATATTCTCATACAGGCTTTAGGGTTTATTTACCGATTAAGTCGGGGGTTAATTTTTAGAATCGTGCATAAGTTTTTATCTTTGTCCAAAATAATAAGGAAATGATTGCACTACGTGAGCCAAAACCAGCCAAACGTCCGCCTCGGAATATTCCTGCCCATCTCGTTTATGAAATAATGGACGGAAAACCCATCTATTATCGTGGGTATCGAGAAGTGCTTTTGAATAAAAAAACTTTTGAGGAAATCATGGGAGCAAGTAGTTTGCAATCAATCATCATTTATTATTTGGTAAGTTTTATTGGGAAGTTTATTGATGAAGACAAATTTACTGTGCTTACTGGTGAAGCAGGTTTGCATTTAGACCATCGCAATAATTTGGCAAACGATATTGCGATTTTTGATAACACAATTTTGACTCCCGATAAAATCAATAAAAAATATGCCGATGTTCCACCTAAAATTGCCATAGAAGTAGATATTGCAGCTGATATTGAAGACTTAGGCGAGTCGGGGTACATTTACAAGAAAACTCAAAAACTACTTAGTTTCGGTACAGAAACAGTTTTTTGGGTGTTAACAGCTGCTCAGGTGGTGATTGTGGCTACTTCCGAAAAAATCGAAACTTTTAATTGGAATAAAGATATTCAATTGATTGATAATCAGTTTTTTAATATTGGAAAGTTTCTTGATAAAAAAGGAATTGTAGTTGAGTAAGTAAAAGATTTTAATCCAAAATACTGTTATAAACGTTATATAAACATGAATCAGAAGGTATTCATGTTTTTTTCATTAAATAGGGTAAACCCTATGTTATAAACTTTACTAATAATGACCACAAATACAAGCGAAGCACTTTTCGCAAAAGCCAAAAACTTCATTCCAGGGGGCGTAAACTCGCCAGTGAGAGCCTTTCGTTCGGTAGGCGGAAATCCGATTTTTATCAAAAGAGCTAAAGGTGCTTATATCTTCGACGAAGACGATAATCAATACATTGAACTTATCAATTCTTGGGGACCAATGATTTTAGGTCATGCATTCGAACCAGTTGAGCAAGCAGTGAGTGAAGCCATCAAAAACTCATTTTCGTTTGGAGCTCCCACGCGTCGTGAAGTAGAAATGGCCGAATTGATTATTTCGATGGTGCCTTCTATTGAAAAAGTGAGAATGGTAAACTCTGGTACAGAAGCAACAATGGCGGCTATCAGAGTAGCAAGAGGTTATACAGGAAGAGAGAAAATCATTAAGTTTGAAGGCTGCTATCATGGTCACGGCGATTCGTTTTTGATTGCCGCAGGAAGTGGTGCCGTTACGATGGGTGTACCTGATAGTCCAGGTGTAACAAAAGGCGTGGCAAATGATACCTTGACAGCTCCGTACAATAATTTGGAAGCCGTTCAGATGCTTTGCGATGCCAACAAAGGACAAATCGCTGCTTTAATTTTGGAGCCAGTTGTCGGAAATATGGGTTGTGTTTTGCCAAAAGAAGGTTACTTACAAGGCTTGCGTAATATTTGTACAAAAGAAGGAATCGTATTGATTTTTGATGAAGTAATGACAGGCTTCCGTTTGGCAAAAGGTGGAGCTCAGGAGCGTTTCGGTGTAACGCCCGATATGACAACTTTGGGTAAAATTATCGGTGGTGGAATGCCAGTTGGTGCGTATGGCGGAAAAGCAGAAATCATGAATTGTGTGTCGCCACAAGGGCCTGTTTATCAAGCTGGTACACTTTCAGGCAACCCGATTGCAATGGCGGCAGGACTTACTATGTTACATCACTTAAACGACCATCCAGAAGTTTATACGCAACTCGAAGCAACTGGAAACCAGATAGTTGGAGGTATTCGTTCGATTCTTGATAAACTGAATCTTAATTACCAAATCAATCATGTCGGTTCGATGTATAGCCTTTTCTTTACCGAAACCCCAGTGGTAGATTTTGAAACGGCAAAGACATCAGACACCGCCAAATTTGGTAAATATTTCCACGGAATGCTTGATAAGGGTATCTATCTTGCACCATCTCAATACGAAGCTCTTTTCCTTTCAACGGCTCTTTCGCAAGAGAATATTGCTGAGGTTTTGGCGGCTAATGAGGCAGTTTTGAGTATGATATAATTAATTTAAGCCTTTTTTATCCCGTAGGGATTGAATATCGGTAGAAAGATATAACACTATTCATTTATCATGCCGTAGGTATGAAACATTTTCGCCGAGAAGTTTCATATCTATATTCAATCCCTAAGGGATAGTTCAGAATTGATGAAAAAACGATGAAGTATTCAGTAATAACCCCCGTATATAACCGCCCCGAAGAAGTTAGAGAATTGCTTGAAAGTTTGAGCAAACAGACTTATAAAAACTTTGAAGTAATCATCATCGAAGATGGCTCGACTTTGAAGTGTGATGAGGTATGTGCGGCGTTTGAAGAAAAACTTGATTTGAAATATTTTTTCAAACCAAATTCTGGACAAGGTTTTTCTCGAAACTACGGCTTCGAGCGAGCAACAGGCGATTATTTTGTACAACTCGATTCTGATGCGATTATTCCCGAAAAATATTTCGAAATTGCAGATAATTCTTTGAAAGCCAGCTGGTTAGATGCCTACGGTGGCCCCGATGCCGCTCACAAAAGTTTTACCGATGTTCAGAAAGCCATCAATTATTCGATGACATCAGTTTTTACAACTGGCGGAATCAGAGGCAAGAAAAACAATGCTGGTGGACAGTTTCATCCACGCAGTTTTAATTTTGGAATCTCACGTAAAGTTTGGGAGGAAACTGGGGGCTATACCATGACTCGCATGGCCGAAGATATTGAGTTTAGTATCAGAATTTTATCGAAAGGCTTTAAAGTTGGCTTGATTGAAGAAGCCTTCATTTATCATAAAAGAAGAACTGATTTTGGTCAGTTCTTCAAACAATTGCATTTCTTTGGTCGTGGGCGTATCAATCTTGCCAGAATGTTTCCTTCGGAGCTCAAATTGGTGCATTATTTTCCGATGCTTTTCACACTCGGAGTTTTAGCTATTCCGATAATCTTCTTTATCGACAAAATATTATTCTTTATTGCCGTTTTCCTGCTCTTACTCTATATTATGATGATAGTGATTGACTCAGCAGTTCATAATAAAAGCCTAAAAATAGGCTTTTTGAGCGTAATTGCATGCTTTATTCAGTTAATGGGCTATGGCTTTGGTTTTATGCAGGAAAAGTTTCTTAAAGGAGAAGTTATTCTAAAACAAAATTAAAGGGCATTGTAAACCAATAATCCTCTTTAATTCCTCTTGTTTTACCACAATTCCAATTGCCATCCATTAACTTAACAACTCTGATAGCTTCTGAGTCACAATCCTGATAAATTCCTTTTAATACACTAATATCTGAAAGCGAATTGTCTGTTTTAATAGAAAATTTGATAAAGACTTTGCCTTGTCTGTTATATCTTTGAGCTGAGGCTGGATATTTCAAATTTGCTGAAATAAACTCATACATACTTTTTTTTCCTCCAATAAAAGATGGACTTTCTTTAATTTTATCGTAGATAATTTTCTTGTTATCGACTAAAATTTCTCCTTTCAGAAGTTCCCCTTTCTTATATTGTTCACTAAAACTATGGCCTTTGTATTTACCTTTACACTCTCCGTCTGGCAAACCATTTTTTAAGTTAACAACCAAAGTAGTTAAAGAGTCTGAGTATTGATATAAACCATTTCCTTTATCTATTACTTTCCTCCCAAAATTGTCCCAATTATCTAAAATTTTATATTCAAATAAATTCTTTTCATAATCGTTAAATTTAGAAAATATTTGAATTGTTTCTTTGGGTTTTCCATTCTCATCATAAGCTTTCCAAATGTCAACTTTAAAATTATCTTTATAAGTTCCTTCGTATTTTACATTACCATTTGGATAAAAATAAGTTGCACTTCCATTTGCTGATAAATAACCCTCCTTAGCATTACTTACATATTGATATGTTACGAATTTATGAGATGTTTTAATGTTGAAAAGTGTAACTTCTCCATCTTGTTTTAGCGAGTTTAATGCAAAATATTGTGCATCATCAGAAAAAACGATTGGTGTGTGTTCATCTGAAAAATAAACCGTATCAATTTGTGCAAAAGTAGAAAATGTATTTATTAACAACAGTAAAAGCAAAGTGTGCTTCATAAAAGTGTATTTTGGGTAAAATAATATCAAATAAAAACCTCCTGATTTTCAAGCACTTCTTCTTTCAAATCTTCAATGATTTTATCTAAACCTTCATACCAATCAAGGTGCAGAGAATGTGCTTCACAACCTCCTGCGTGCGGAACACAGGCTGTATATTGATGTTGTTTGTGGCAAGCTGGGCAGCGTGCAATTGTCTTGAAAGTATCCCAGATGTGGCCGCAATCGCATTGCCAATATTCTCCACCATCGGGTTCCCATTTACATTTTGGGCAACAAATCTTTATTTCACTCATAATTAATAATCAACGGACGACGGTCGGCAGTCCATAGTTTTTCTTTCAATCAACCGTCAAATTCACCAACACAAAAGACTCAATTTTGGTTTGAAACTGCCAAGTATTTTTTCAAATAATCAACACTTCTGACAAAAGGTTTCAGACCCAAATACAAACACAATGCCGATAATGAATAGCCTAAAAGTTGCGTAATAAAGATTGAATAGTGAATTTTATTTGGGTCGTTATAAACAGCATCATTGAGAAGACCAACGGTGAGCGGGCCAAAACCAAGTCCGATAATATTGACCACAAATAAGAAAAATGCTGAGAAAATTGCCCGCATTTTGTTAGGTACAATTTCTTGAATAGCCGCCGTTGCCGAACCGTAAGGAAACGAACTAAAAAAGCAAAATCCTGCAATAAAGTATATTCCAATGTTGATGTCTTCAATCAATAAACCAACTGTACAGAGAGAGGCAGCTATCATTCCTCTAAATCCTGCCAACATTTTGGCCTGAACCACACCTCTTTTTGTTAAATAATCAGCATACTTTCCGCCTGAAATTACACCCAAAGTTGAAAACACAGTCACCAAAATTCCAAATGTTACGCCAGCTTTGGTATCTGCCCAACCATGCACTCTACCGAGCATTGTTGGCACCCAATAGATACCCGCATAAGTAGCAAAAGCCATGAATGCCATACTAAAATTTAAGTATGAAAAAGTTTGTCGATTGGCTTTAAAGTAGGCAATAATCTCTTTGAAACTGCTTGTTTCGTTTATTTCTTTTTCAGAATCAAATTCAACTCGTTTGGGTTCTTTGATAGTCTGAACAAGAAAAACAATCAATATTCCTGGCAAACCAATGTAAAAGAAAATCATTTGCCATGAAAAAATTTCGCCAACGAATGGCAATACTATGTTTTCTTTTCCAATCATGGTTCTGAGAGCAGCACCAATTAAAATTGATAAGCCCGAACCTAAATAAATACCCATGTTATAAACACTTAGTGCAGTTGCCAGTTTTTTCTTCGGAAAATAATCAGAAATAATTGAGTATGCCGCTGGCGAAAGGGCGGCTTCGCCTATACCAACACCAACTCTTGCGAGAAAAAACAATGAATAACTACCAGCCATTCCACAAAAAACAGTCATAATACTCCAAACCAAAATTCCCCAGCTAATGATGCGTTTTCTATTCATTTGGTCGGCCATTAAACCAATCGGAATACCTACTAAAGTATAAAGAACTGCAAAACTTAACCCCATTAAAACACCCATTTGTGTATCTGAAATACCAAAAGAAGCTTTGATTGGCTTTACGAGTAGTGAAATGATTTGGCGGTCAATAAATGAAGAGATATAGGCAAGCAAAAGCACACCCACAACATACCACGCATAGCGTAGTGAAGGTTTGGTTTCCATGAGGCTTAGGTTTAGATTGTGTGTGGAAGTTAAGGTTTTTTGATGGTAAATTATAATTATTTTAATTAAAAATTTACTTATTCTTTGTTTGAAGACGTTTCAAAACCTTTTTTAGTAAAAATACAAAGAGTAAAACTCCAAGAACGGCAACCAAAACGGGTAACCAAAGCGTAAGAAGAGAGAAAATAACCGCAATCGAATTCTCAAAGGTAGCAAAGAAGGCATTGCCAAAACCGCCCGTAAATTTAGTAGAAGCAAGTCTCAGAAGTCCAGTTCCTGCTTGGATTGTGCCAGCCACGCCACCGCCAGCCAGAATTCCGAGTGTCCATTGGAGTTCGGGTGAATCTATTTTCAGAAATGAAGTCGTTAGTATTGTTCCTGCCACAAATGAAGCGGGCGTTGTGATGGTATCGAGCAAATTATCAACGACAGGAATATAATACGCCATGATTTCGGCCACTGTAGCTGCTCCCAAAATGTACGTAGCTGTTGGGCTACTCAACCATTCAAAACCGTTAGAAAGGTCAAGTGCATGAAATCGAGTAGCCAAATTAGCTACCAACATCGGTACAAATACCCGAAAACCCGAGCATGCACTCAGGGCAATTCCTACGGCAAGACTGATGATAAGTTCGGTCATGATTAAAAACAAGTAGATATTTTCGGAAGTAAAGCTAAGAAATTATTGCAGAAAATATGTATCAAACTGACTATAAAAAAGAATCGCAGAGCCTGCTGACTCTGCGATTTTGATTGACTTAGATTTCTATTGAAGCGTTTATATTTACGTTTTCGCCTTTCTTTTCGATGTATTGTCGTGCATCGAATAAGTCTTTTTGGAGTTGCTTTATTCGATTTTCACGCATTTTTATATCTTCTTCGTTATCGTTATTACCGATGATATTTTCGTGAAATTTCACTTTCGCATGAATCATCTGAGTTATTAGTTCGATGGCCTCTTTACCACCAAACTGCCCTTGAATAAGTTGTATATTCATCTAAAATGTAGGTTTAATTGGTTGTAAGTATTTAGTCGACAGTTTTAAAACCCATATTTGTTTGAAAATGAGTGTTTTAGATGACTGTTGACTGCCAACTATTGACTGATAAATTATTGTCCTTGACCCAACGAGAAGCCCATTTTACCATCGAACGTATAAAGATTTTCGGTTTTTACGGTATCAATACCTTTTTCGATAGCACCATTGAGCAGCTGAATAATGGCTTCTTTGCTCATCTGATTACCTTCGGTAGGCTTGAATCTACAACGCCAGTGGTCAGTGCAGAAAGTTTCTTCAAAACCTTCTGGCCAAACTTTGATTCCACGGTTGGTTATCATCGAAAGTTTCACTTCGTTGCTGTCGAGTGTTTGTACGATAGCAGCCAACTCATCTGGACTTTTACCTGTCCAGTGAACGAATAAATCAACACCGACCAACTCTTTTTTGGCTGGGGCTTTTCGCTCATATTTTGGTAGGTTAAGCGTAGCGTTTTCGGCATAACTTACTGATTTTAAAAGCTTTGGTTCTTGTCCAAGATTGGCAATTACTGCTTGGGCAAACTCTTTCGTACCAACTTTTTCTTTACTTACTCCTTCTTTAAAAACATCGTAAGTATGGATACCATCTTCGATAGTTTTTAGCCAAGCGTTTTGTACTTTTTCAGCAACTTTGGTTTGTCCGATGTGGTTAAGCATCATAATAGCTCCTTGCAAAAGTCCCGACGGATTGGCCAAATTTTGTCCTGCTCTACGAGGAGCTGAACCGTGGATTGCCTCAAACATGGCACATTCTTCACCGATGTTGGCCGAACCAGCCAAACCTACCGAACCAGCAATTTGAGCAGCCACATCGGAGAGTACATCGCCATAAAGATTTGGCATCACGATTACATCAAAAGCTTCGGGCGTGTCAGCCATTTTTGCTGCACCAATATCAATAATCCAATGCTCATTTTCAATTTCTGGGTATTCTTTCGCAATTTCATCGAAAACGTGGTGGAACAAGCCATCAGTTTGCTTCATAATATTATCTTTCGTGAAGCACGTAACTTTCTTACGGCCGTAGTGTTTAGCGTACTCGAAAGCATAACGCACGATTTTTTCGCAACCTGGGCGGCTGATAAGTTTCAAGCACTGAACCACCTCATCGGTTTGTTGATGTTCAATTCCTGCGTATAAATCTTCTTCGTTTTCACGCACAATAACCACATCCATAATCGGGTGTTTGGTAGCCACAAAAGGATGCAAGCTCATGCACGGACGCACGTTTGAGTAAAGCCCCAAAAATTTTCGGGTCGTTACGTTCAAACTTTTATAACCACCACCTTGAGGCGTTGTGATTGGTGCTTTCAAGAAAACCTTGTTGCGTCTGATTACGTCCCAAGATTCTTTGGCAATACCCGCAGTGTTACCAGCCAAATACACTTTTTCACCTACCTCAATTTCTTCGACTTCGATTTTTGCTCCTGCTGCCATCAAAATTTCAAGCGTGGCATCCATAATTTCTGGACCGATTCCGTCACCTTTTGCTACTGTAATTTTTGTCATTGCGTTTTGATTATTTTGATTTAACGCTGCAAAATTCTGAACAAAAATTCATTTGTTTTTATTTATATTTGTAATGATATACATAAACTATTATTATGAATTATACACTGCATCAATTACAGGTGTTTCTGAAAATCACGCAAACACAGAGCATCACAAAGGCTGCCGAAGAACTTTATCTCACTCAGCCAGCTGTATCAATTCAGCTAAAAAACCTGCAAGACCAATTTGAGATTCCACTCACGGAAGTGGTTGGTAGAAAGCTATTTATCACAGATTTTGGTATAGAAATAGCCGAAGCAGCCGAGAAGATTCTGAACGAAGTATATGCCATTAATTACAAAACAATGGCACACAAAGGCAAGCTAACAGGCCGCCTGAAAATCTCGGTTGTTTCGACTGGAAAATATGTAATGCCTTATTTTTTATCAGATTTTATTACCCGAAATGAAGGTATAGAATTGATGATGGATGTGACAAATCGGGCAAAAGTGATTGAAAGTTTGGAGAAAAACGAAGTGGATTTTTCGTTGGTTTCGGTGCTACCCGACAATCTGAAAGTTGAAAATATTGAACTATTACGAAATAAATTATTCTTGGTGGCTAATACCAAAACTAAGTTTGCTAAGAAAATATACGATAAAAATATTTTTGAGGAATTACCACTTATTTACCGAGAACAAGGCTCTGGTACAAGACTTGTGATGGAGCGGTTTATCGAAGAAAACAAATTACCTGTCAGAAAAAAAATGGAATTGACCTCAAACGAAGCCGTGAAACAGGCCGTTATTGCGGGATTGGGCTGCTCGATTATGCCATTGATTGGTATCAAAAACGAACTTCTACACGGTGATTTACAAATTATTCCAGTAAAAAACTTCCCAATTACTTCGGTTTGGAATTTAGTTTGGATGAAAAATAAAAGCTTCTCACCCGTAGCCGCTGCATTTTTGAAATATATCAATGAACAGAAAGAAGCTATCGTTCACGAAAGATTTGAGTGGTTTGAAAAATTTTGATACACGTTTTATCTTATGTTTGGCTCTTTTTTTGTGATAAAATTATCGTTTTCAAGAATTCTCTTTGTTACTTTGTGGCTTTACTGCTTTATTAAAAATTATGTTTGTTGATGCCATCGAAGAAGTTGGTCGATTTACTCGTCCGATTCAGTTTATTTCAAGAAATTATAACGAAACAATCGTGTCGCCTGGGGCGGCTACCATGTTTTTTGTCAACGAATTTTCTTGTGCCGTTACCTGCAAGCACGTCATTGATTTGATTGGAAATCGCACGAATATCAATCAAAAATATGCTAATTTTCGTCGAGAGCGTGCCGCCATTCCTCGCAATCATCAATACCAAAAATTTATCAAAGGACTCGAAAATAAGTATGATTATACACCCGAAACGATTGTTGAACTCAACGAACGTTTTCTTGATTGCACAGCCGACCCAACGCTTCGTTTTCGCTGGATAAACCACCCAAAATATGATTTAGCAATTATTATTTTTGAGCAGTTTCAGCAGCCATTGTATCAGTCTTACGCTCGATTTATGAAAGATAGTTCGGGTTTGAAGCAAGGAAAGTCGCTTTGCCGACTCGGTTATCCATTTCCCGAATTTACCAACTTTCAATACAATCCCGAAGCTGACGAAATTTCGTGGACAAACAGCGGAATCATCGGCACACCACGCTTCCCGATTGATGGAATGTTGACAAGGCATTTAGTCGAAAATAACGAACTTTATGGCGTTGAACTAAGCACCCCAGGCTTGCGTGGACAAAGCGGTGGCCCACTTTTCGACCGAAATGGTGTGGTTTGTGGCATGCAAAGCAAAACCAATGCTCTTCACTTAGGTTTCGATATGCACAATGCTTCGCACAACGTAAACGGCAAAACTATCAAAGTTAATAATCAGCCTTTTCTGCACGTTGGGCATTGTATTCACGTAGATATTATCAAATCATTTTTGGCTCAAAATGGTATTAAATTCTATGAAGTATAGAGAGGTATAATGATAAATATTTAATGAAATACCTTGCTATTTTCCTCTTTTCCTGTAAAATCAAAGATTTCATTCAAAAATCCGTACTTTTGTAAAATAATAATAAAAACAAACGATGGATATTTTTGTAGGCAGTTTACCTTTCAAACTCAAAGAGAAAGAATTAAAAGAACTTTTTGAAAAGTTTGGAGAAGTAACATCGGCCAAAATTGTAAAAAGTAAATCTACACGCCAAAATAAAGGTTTTGGGTTTGTGGATATGCCCAATGAAGAAGAAGTACGTAAGGCCATATTTGAGTTAAATGGTTTCGAGATAATGGGGCGTAATATTGAAGTGAGTTTATCGGAGAAAAAAGATAAGTCAAAAGCAAAATCTACTAAAGCACCAAAGTTAAATTCGCAAGGAAAGTTATTTGTGAAAGACACTTACAAACCTTTCAAAGGAATAGATAAACGAGGAAAACGATGAAATTCGACGATTATAGTATTTCGCACGAACTCAAAAAAAATATTGCTGAATTAGGCTTCAAACGCCCGACTGATATTCAGTTTAAGTCTATTCCACCGATTCTGAAAGGTGAAGATGTGTTAGCAATTGCTCAAACAGGTACAGGAAAAACCGCTGCTTTTGCCATTCCGATAATCAGTATTTTGCAAGAAATGAAGCACTCGGTGCGATACGAAGAAGGCGTAAAGTGCATTGTGCTTGAGCCAACCCGTGAGCTGGCTTTACAAGTAACCGAAGTTTTTCAGAAAATGGCAAAAGGTACAAAAGTTGAAACGCTTTGCCTTTTTGGTGGTGTTGACCAAGCTCCTCAAGTAGATAAACTCGTGAAAGGCGTTGATATTCTGATTGCTACCCCAGGCCGAATGTTTGATTTGATTTACCAAAAACACCTAAAAATCACTGGCGTTGAAATCTTAGTGCTTGATGAAGCAGACCACATGCTTGATTTGGGTTTTATCAAAGATATTCAGGATGTAAAGAAGTTTTTGCCCAAATTTCATCAAACGCTATTCTTTTCGGCAACCATCAACGAGCAAATCAAAAAAGTAGCTTACTCGTTGGTCAGAAATGCTATCCGTATTCAACTATCGCCTAAAGACCCTGTTGCCAAAAATATCAAGCACTCGGTAGCTTTCGTGGAAATGGATGATAAACGTTTCTTCTTGGAAAGAGTCATTAACGAAAATCCCGAAAGTAAGATTTTGGTTTTTGTGCGTACGAAAGTGCGTGCTGAAAGAGTCAAATCTGCCATGCAAAGAGTGGGAATTGAAAGTGAAACAATTCATGGCGATAAAGAGCAACTCGACCGCCTATCGGTGTTAGATAAATTCAGAAGTGGTGAAGTTAAAATACTGATAGCCACTGATGTAAGTGCCAGAGGAATTGATATTCCGAATGTAGATTATGTAGTAAATTATGATTTGCCCGATGTGCCAGAAAACTACGTGCATAGGGTAGGGCGTACGGGTCGAGGAATGCAAAAAGGTTTGGCAGTTTCGTTTTGTGCAACTGAAGAAAAACCGATTCTCGACGAAATCGAAGGCTTTATGGGTAAGAAAATCAGAGTTTTGGAGCTTGACAAGCAAGAATACAACGAAACGATTGATTTCTCGAAAGATACAACCAATTATGATTTGAAAGCTTTGCTCAAAGAAGCCGAAGAATTGGACGCATTAAAGAAAAAGACAAAAAAGAAGAAAAAATAATTATTGATTGGAAAACTGGTTATAGGAAAATTAGGGAATTAGTTATTGGAAAGTTATAGAAATTAGCTTCCTAATAATAAGTAACCAATTTCCCGATAACTGATTTCCCAATAACCAGTAACGAGTCACCATCAATGAACGAACAACCCAACAATCCGCTGCACGGCATTACGCTCGAAAGAATAGTAAGAGAACTCAGAGATTATTACGGCTGGGACCAAATGGCCTATCACGTGAATGTAAATTGCTTTGCTAATAACCCATCGTTGAATTCGAGTCTGAAGTTTTTACGTAAGACCGATTGGGCGAGAAAAAAAGTAGAGAAATTATACCTAAGAATGATTGAAGAACAAAAAGGCTAAAAAGAAACCGCCCCAAACTCGAGGCGGTTTTAAATTTTTACTTATTCGGGCTACTAAAAGAATTTATTTCGAAGCTAAAATTAACTTAGCGTGTTCAGCATTTGCAGCAATGATTTCGTTGCCTTTTTGATTGATATAACCCAATTTTCCTTCTTTGCGATACATCGCAACTCCCTCATTAAACGAATCAAGCATATCATATCGAGGTGAAATAATTTCTCTACCATTGTGATTGATAATACCATATTTATCTTCGTCCAAAACGATAGCAATACCATTACTAAAGCCACGAATATCATCGTATTTAGGCGATACAATCATTTTTCCTGCTTTGTTGATTACACCGTATTTATCGCCCAGCTTAACCGCTGCTAAGTTTTCTTCAAATGCACTTGCCATTTGGTATTGCAGTTCAATCACTTCTTTACCCGATTTGTCGATAAAACCATATTTCCCGTCAATCATTACAGTGGCAAGTCCCTCTGAAAATGGTAATGAAAAATCATATTTAGGAGCGATAATTTGTTCGCCTTGTTTGTCGATGTATCCGTTTTTACCGTTTACACTTATAACAGCTAAGCCGTTGCTAAAGCCCATGGCAAACTGATATTGAGGTTTGATAACTTCTTCACCTGCCTCATTAACAAAACCATATTTAGACCCGCTTCTTACGAGAGCCAAACCATCCGAGAAAACCTCGCACATATCGTACTTAGTGTCAATAATGGTAGTACCATTTTTGCGAATAATACCATATTTATTTTTGATTCTTACGACTGCATATTCGCCTTCAAAATCATTTACATAATCATAAATACACGGAACTTTAATCGTACCTGTTTTGTCAATAAATCCAAATTTCCCTTGAGAACTAATCTTGGCGTAGCCTTCCTTGAAACGAAGAGATTCCTCTTGTCCGAAAGCCATAGCGTAGGCGAAGAATGCCAGCATCAACAATAGAATTACTTTTCTATAAGCTGCGAGAGCGTTAAACAAGTATTGAGTATTCATGATTTTATAAAGGGTTTTAATAAGTATAGCAATACATATCTTAGACCAAACTATATGCCAAAAAAATATTGAACGGTGGTGACTTTTGTTTTAGAAGTTCGTCTTATAGTGTTAATACCGTTTAAATGCTCGTAAATAGCTCATTTTAAAGCATATTTTGCCGAAGGTTATACGCAGTTCCCTGAAATCTTATAAATATTTTTTTATAAACAGGCTTTTTTGAGGCTAATTGAAGAGTGTTTTGCAGGTAAATTATGCAATTGGCGTGATTTTTGATAAAGTATTTTCACCTACAAAATTGTGATGTTTTCTTCTCTAAATATTTCTATCAATAATATATCAATTTTCATGATAAATAACTGATTGATTATCAGTCTTTTATTATTACTTAATAATACGCTAATGACAAAGTCTATCTGAAAGTGGATAATATTTGCGGATATTTTGAAAAAAAAGAGAGAAAAATCAAATTTATGTTTGATTACAAATTTATTTACCTACATTTGTGTCTTTAAGTACTAATACAAATACAATAATGTCTAACGGAACAGTAAAGTTTTTCAATGAAACCAAAGGATTTGGTTTTATCAAAGTAAATGGCTCAAACCAAGAAGTATTCGTTCACGTGTCTGAATTAAAAGACCAAATCCGTCAGGATGACGAAGTTACTTTCGACATCCAAGAAGGAAAAAGAGGTTTAAACGCCGTTAACGTAAAATTAGCATAATTATATCATCACTTCGGTGAGTAGAATTATATAATTTACAGAAAGCCCCCGATGCGTCGGGGGCTTTTTTTGTGCGTAATTTTCTGATAATCAGGGTAGTACCGATAAATAAAAATGGGTTGGAGGTTTGGGTTAGGGTTTGTAGGTTTGGATGAGAAACTCAGAACTAAAACCTAAACTTATAGTATAAGAATGAAAAAAAGAATACTTC
Organism: Emticicia aquatilis; assembly: GCF_014644295.1. Taxonomy (GTDB): domain Bacteria; phylum Bacteroidota; class Bacteroidia; order Cytophagales; family Spirosomataceae; genus Emticicia; species Emticicia aquatilis. Next base: position 183,943 of record NZ_BMKK01000009.1, on the reverse strand, counting down.
TGCAAGTGAGCTTGTTATTGCTATCTCAATGGTGTCTTGCTCAATCATCCATTTCAGAATTTAATAGAAAAGACCCCGTAAAATTAGAAAAAAAAGAGGAAGATAACCGCAAGTCAGAAAGGACTATTATGATTTATGGCAACCCAATTAAGATGAACGAACTTAGGGTTTCGGGAATAGATACCAATTTCTTAAATTCAAGATTAGATCAAGAAGCTTTGAGAGAATTGAATGATTCAATTTCAAATATTTATCAACTGTTAAATTCACAAGCAATTGAGAGCCAAAAGGCAATCAACAAAAAAGAAAAAGATATAAAAGAGATTATAGCAATCAATAAAAAAATGCAGAACTCAATTAAGGAATTGCAAGAAAAAAGGGATGACTTACAGAGATTAGTTGAAAAAACTAACAAAATTATGCTAATGCAGAAGGATAGTCTTCAGCGAGTACAAAGCAAATTAATAGAAAATAGAAATGCTATATCAACTAACTTCGTTGGTCTTGCAAGAGTGCGATATTTTGAAACTGCAAAGGATTTAGAAAAACAATATACAGAATTAAAAGCAAAAGTCGATGATATAAAAAAGACATTTGAGAAAGACTCAATTGTAAGTAAAGATGATATTAAAAAAAAAATCTTGAAAGATACATTATTAGCTGTTAGTAAGAACATTATAAAAATAGATAATTTTAGAGATACCTTGACTCTATCTATTGGTAATGACACTGCAATAGTAAACATTAGGAGGATGGAAGGAATAAGGAAAACCAGTAATCAGTTGATTCAGGCATCTTATTCAAAATTAGATGCTTTGTATTTACTCAAAAGTGTAAGCAAAGTTGATGATAATGATAATATTACTTCACTAATTGAAACCTTACCATCAATTGTTGCTACTTCGGCTTTTTTTGTTCCGACTGTCAGTTTATTGGGAAGCTTTACAAAAAATTTTCTGCTAATGTTCAGATATTTAGAGGCACTGCTAATGCCGATACTACCCAATTTGATAATCTTCGAAAATTGATTGAACCTAATGCCAGTAATTTTGGAATAAATCTAAGTATTTTTAAAGCTTTTGATATAAAAGATGATGATAGTAAACGGTTTTTAGGTGCTTATTTGAAGAATTATTTTTTGTTTAAAGATTTACCCAATCAAAAAACAATTCAAACAAAATCAAAGGAAGGTAGTAAGGTAATAAATACGGCATTTATTCAGATAAATGGTGGAATTGAGTTTGCTCCAGTTCCTAAAATCAGAGATGTTTTTACCGTATATTCTGGGGGTAATTTGATTTGGAACTTAAATCAGTATGATAATTTTAAAAGTTATTTTCAGAACAATACAAAAAAAGTTCAATATTATTTTAACACTGGTTTCCGTTTCTCAATACCTTTAGCAGTGGATGCTGGAAAAATTTCAAATAGTTTATTAGTTGTTGATATAAATTGTTTATTTGTTAATCAAAGTTTAAGACAATTGCATAATATATCAGATTCTGTAATTCCTGTAATGAGTTTAGGTATTAAAAAGAGCATTGCCAAACTTTAAATGATAATTTGCCAGTTGATTGTAAAATCAACTGGCAAATTACAATACTTAGAATTGTAGTTCACCTCTCCAGCACCCAAACCCCACGGCCATAGGTAGCAATTACCATCTTATTATCTCGTGGGTGAATGAAAAGGTCTTGTACCGAAACACTTGTTGGCAAATTTGCCTGCATTGATTGCCAACTTTTACCGCCATTTTTTGTGGTATAAATGCCCAAATCTGTTCCACAGTAGAGAATTGAAGCATTGAAAGGGTCTTCTCGAATTACGTTTACTGGTGAGGTAGGTAAATCCCCCACAATACTTACCCAAGTTTTTCCAAAATCAGTTGATTTATAAATATATGGTTTGATATTATCTTCTCGGCGGTCGCTGAGGGTGATGAAGACTGTGCCGTCTTTTGTTTTTGATGCTTCGAGTCTCGAAACGTGGACGTTTTGAGGTAAACCAGCCATTATTTTTGTCCATGTTTTGCCGTCATCGGTGGTTAGATGTACGTTTCCGTCGTCAGTGCCTACATATAAAGTGCCTTGCTTAAATGGCGACTCTGCCAAAGCCGTAATGGCTTGGTGAGCAATGGCATACGGTAATTTACCCATTCGGTTTTTATCATTCGTAGTCAAATCTGGACTGATACGTTTCCAAGTTTCGCCCATATCGGTTGATTTGAACAAATATTGCATTCCGTGGTAAATCGTGTGATTATCGAAGTTAGAAATGTGTGTATAGGCCAACCATTCGCCTCGATGTGTTTCTTCGTCTTCGGCTTTTTTAATTGTAATATTCTTGATTCGTTCTTTGCCTTCTTTAGTCAAATCTCCTCGTTGGATTCTGCCATAAAAAGCACTCGAATACGTAATATTTGGGTCTTTTGGGTCAATCGCAATAATGCTACCTTCGCCACCTGGCACAAAATGCCAGCCATTTTTCTTATCATTAATTCCACTTCCTGCTTGCCACGATACGTTTGCACCCATCGAACCTTCGTCTTGTACTGAACCGTGAATATTGAATGGTGTTGCCATATCATACGAAACATTATAGAACTGAGTTGTTGGAATTTCCTTGAAGAAGTTCTTCCAAGTTTTACCGCCATCATACGTAACTATGATACCTCCATCGTTTGAAATCAAGATATAATTTGTGTCTGATGGGTCAATCCAAAGGCCATGATTATCACCGTGAATGCGGGTGTTTTCACTTTTGATAATCTTCCAAGTTATGCCCGCATCTTCCGACTCAGCGGTGTTAATTCCCATAATAAAAATCTTGTTTTCATTAATTGGGTCAACTCTTATTTGACTAAAAACCCAGCCATACGTTCCGCCAAATGTTTCCATTTGCTTGTCATTTTCGCTCATTTTTGTCCAAGATTCGCCTTTATCGGTGCTTTTATAGACTTCTGCTCCTAAAATAACCAGTTCTTTCGGACGGCCATACGAATCGAGTTCCCCTTCGTTGCCTTGACGTTTTGGTGTGTGATTATCAACGTAGGCGTACAAAACATTTGGTTTTGAAGCACACATTGCTAAGCCGATTCTACCAGTGTTTTTGGTATCTGGCAAACCATTCTTGATTATTTTCCAAGTTTTGCCTGCATCAGTCGATTTGTAGAGATAATCGCCGTCTTCGGGGGTTGGGTCGCTCCAACGTTTACGAATTCTATTCCACATCGAGGCATAAAGTGTATTGGGTTCTGATGGGTCAATCAATAAATCTATACAACCCGTTTTCTCGTTTTGATACAAAACTTTACTCCAAGTTTTACCGCCATCGGTTGTTTTATAAACTCCTCGGTCGGCATTATAACTCCATTCATTGCCACTTGCTGCTACATAAACAATATCAGGATTTGTCGGGTGAATAACCACACGAGCAATGGTTGAAGTATTTTCAAGTCCGAGGTGCTGCCAAGTTTTTCCTGCATCGCTTGATTTGAATACTCCCATTCCTGGCAATGAAGCTCGAAGAATATTAGCTTCGCCAGTGCCAACATAAATAACATTAGGATTTGATTTTGACACTGCAAAATTTCCGATTGATTGAGTACCGATTTCGTCCATCAAAGGCTTCCAGGTTTTGCCTGCATCTTCGGTTTTCCAGAAACCACCTGTAGCAAAACTTGCGTAAATGATATTTTTATTGCCTTCAATTCCCCAGACATCGGTTGCACGGCCGCTTGTATTATCGGGGCCGAGGAGTCGCCAATTTAGATTTTTATACGGAGATTTTTTGACCAATTCGGCGTGTTTCTGAAAGACCATCTTTCGGTCAATACCTGTCGATGCACGGTTATTTTGTGCAATGATTTGCTGATGAATGAAAATCGCCAAAAAGAGCGTAAGTTTTTTCATGTTTAGGTTTGTTAGGGTGAAGGAACAATGTGTCGAATATAAATCTAAAATATGAAAAGAAGAAATGTTACCAAGTAAAGATATTGTTTTGAATTATGATGGAGTTTTTAGAACAGATTCAATACTTTTGCATAATTATCTATTGATTGTATAAATATGAATGTATTTCGCTGTTTTATAATATTACTACTTGTTTTTTCACTGAATGTCTCTGCCCAAAATCAATGGCAAGTTACTTCTCCAAATGGGCAACTTCAAGCTAAAATTACTCTTAATGAATTTGGAATTCTTTATTATTCGGTTGATTATATCGAAAATTCGATAAATACACAAGTAATACAATCTTCCATGTTAGGTGTTGAAAGAGCTGATGAAAATTTCATTGGAAATCTTACCTTCGAAAGTATTACGAACCAAGTGATTAATGAAAATTATTCAATGGTTTCGGGAAAGCAATTGAGCTTACAAAACTATGCCAATGAAATAACCATAACATTCGTGAAGTTTAGTAAAAAGCTTTCCTTGATTTTTAGAGCCTATAATGATGGAATTGCATTTAGGTATTATTTCCCTGAAACATCAAATAATAATTATACTGTTAGAGGCGAGCATACAAGAGTTAAACTTGCATCATCTGCTGGCAAAGCTTGGATGCAACCTTATGATGTAGTACCCTATTACGAAAAAAGGATTAACGAGTATAATATAGGACAAGATTCGCCAAGTGAAGCGGGATGGGCCTTTCCTGCGTTATTTAATACCAATAATTATTGGGTACTTGTCAGTGAGTCAGATGTTAGTCGAAACAACTATGTATCACACATTAATCGTTATGTAGGTAGTGGTGACTACAAAATTGATGCACCTATTCAAGGTGACTTTAAACCTAATATTACAAATAGTGCTACGTCAACTTTACCTTGGGCTTTGCCTTGGCGAGTGCTAATTATTGGAAAATCACCGAGTACAATTATTGAGTCAAATTTAGTTAATCACTTAGCTACTTCATTAAGTAATACCACTGATACAAGTTGGATTAAATCAGGGGTTGGACTTTGGAGTTGGTGGTCAGATTTGGGTAGCCCTACAAATTATCAACGTCAGCGAGAATATATAAAAGCAGCCGATAGCCTTGGTTTGAAACACATTGTTGTTGATGGAACTTGGGAAGTAATGGGGGAAACAAATTTCAGAAACTTAATTAGTTTTGGAGATAGTCTGGGAGTTAGCGTGTGGAATTGGTATGATGCAGGAGGTTTATGTGAACAAACATTTGGCTCGGATTGTAATTTAATGCGTGACCGAAACAGAAGACGTGCCGAATTTGCTAAAATTCATGAATGGGGAGTAGTTGGTATCAAACTCGATTTTTTCATGAGTGATAAACAAGAATTCATAAAGTTGTATTTTGATATATTAGAAGATGCTGCCGAATTTAAATTGTTAGTGCTTATGCACGGTTGTACGATTCCGCAAGGTTGGCAGCGTCGTTTTCCTAATTTACTATCATCAGAAGCAGTAGAAGGTAACGAGATGCTGCTTTTTAGGGAGGAATTTCGTTATGATTCCCCGCATCATAACGTCAATATAGCTTTTACTCGAAACGTCATTGGTTCAATTGATTTCACACCTGGAGTATTAAGTACGGATAGAGTTTTTCATAATACAACCACGGCTCATGAATTAGCACTTTTGAGTGTTTTTGAAACTGGTTTCACTACTCTTGCTGACCGTTATCAGAGTTATCTCCAATTACCAGCTATTGCAAAAGATATTATCGGGACAATGCCAGTAGCATGGGATGAAACCAAGTTTATTGAAGGCATTCCTGACAATTATATCGTTTTGGCACGTCGAAAAGGGGACACTTGGTATGTTTCAGGCATCAACGGAAAGAGTACGTCACGTAGTGTAACAATTTTACCCACATTTCTTCAAACAGGAAACTATCAAAAGCAAATGTTGATTGATGGGGCTGATGCTCGCCAAGTAAATGTTAGTCAAGAAAATTTTCAGTCGAATGGGCAAATACCTATTACAATGCTTCCTTACGGGGGTTTTACAGTTGTATTGAAAACAAGCTGCCCGAATGAGTTAAATCTTGTACAAGGAATTAATGCGACAACAATTCCTTATACAGCACAGACTATTCAAGCATCAAATATTGTTGGAAGTAGTGCCAATGCAGTTTATTCAGCCAATAAATTTATCCAACTCAATGCTGGATTTTCTGCCCAAATGGGAAGTGTATTTAAGGCCGAAATTGGAGGCTGTACTAATTAAACCAACACCTCTTTATACTGCATATTATATAGATTAGCGTAGAAACCATCAAGTTTCAGCAGTTCTTCGTGGCTTCCTTCTTCCATGATTTGACCTTTGTCGAGAACGATGATTTTATTGGCTTTTTGAATCGTGCTTAGGCGGTGAGCAATTACTATTGAAGTACGTCCACGCATCAATTTATCAATGGCATTTTGAATCAATTCTTCGGTTTCGGTATCGACTGATGAAGTGGCTTCGTCTAAGACAATGATTTTCGGGTCATGTACCATAGCTCGCACGAATGAGATAAGTTGGCGTTGCCCAACTGAAAGCGTCGCTCCACGTTCTTGAACGTTATAGTCGTAGTCGTTCGGTAATTGCATAATAAAATCGTGTACGCCTACGAGTTTGGCAGCTTCCACAATTTTTTCTCTCGAAATACTGCTATCGCCCAGTGTAATGTTGTTTTCGATGGTATCAGAAAATAAAAATACATCTTGCAAAACTACACCGATTTGTTCACGCAAGCTCCGTAATTCGTATTCTTTTACGTCTTGATTATCAATCAAAATGTGTCCTTTATTTATGTCATAAAACCTTGATAATAAATTAATTATCGAAGATTTTCCTGCACCAGTTGCACCTACAAAAGCAACGGTTTCGCCATGATTTACATTGAATGAAATATCTTTCAAAACATAATTTTCATCATTATAAGCAAACCAAACATTCTTAAACTCGACTTCACCTTTCAGGTTGGCTTTTTTAGAACCATCATTGGCTGTGTAATCATCGCTATCCAATAATTTCAGAATTCTGTCCGTACTCACAATTCCCATTTGAAGCGTATTCATTCTATCGGCAATCATTCTGATTGGACGAAAGAAAATATTGATAAACATAATGAAAGCCGTAACCGTACCGTAAGTTACTTCGGCATTGAGCATCTGTTTTGCCCCAAACCAAACCACCAAACCCGTCCCCAAAGCTGCAATTACCTCTGCAACTGGATAATAGATTGAGTAGTACATGATTGATTTAATGTTTTCATCACGGTGTTTGGTATTGATGGCGTGAAATTTATCAAACTCGATTTTCTCAGAATTAAAAATCTGCACAATGCTCATTCCTGTAATGTGTTCTTGCACAAAAGAGTTGAGATTTGAAACAGCATTACGCACTTCATTGAAAGATTTTTTTACTTTTTCCTTGAAAACATAAGTACTCACCAACATAAACGGAATCGTACAAAGACTAATCAGCGAAAGTCGCCAATCGGTGTAGAACATTACCGAAATGATAAGAACCAATTGCAAAATATCGCCCGCAATGGCTGCAATACCATCGCTAAAAACATCGGCCAGTGTTTCAATATCCGAAATTGTACGAGTAACGAGTCTGCCAATAGGCGTATCATCGAAGAATTTTAAACGTAAATGCAGGATTTTATGGTAAAGTTGCACCCGAATATCACGAATGATATTCTGCCCGAGCCAGCCAGCCAAATAAGTATTGGTAAATTGTATGAGTGATTGTACTACCAAAAGACCAATCATAATAGCCATCATTTTAGCAAGACCAGTATAATTACCTGCCGAAACTGGGCCGTCAATCGTTTGGCGAATCAGCAAAGGTAGGGCAGGGGCTAAGGCAGCACCGAGCATGATTGTCAGCACCAAACTATAAAACTTAACATTATAAGGCTTAATAAATTGGAAAAGTCGTTTGAGAATTTCCAAATCGAAGATTTTGCCAGAGGGTGAAGTTTCGTTTTTTTGTATTTCCGCCACAGATATTATTTATTGAAAGTATCAATTATTTAACCGATTTTGATGCTCAATAGTTTCAAAATGACTGTTTTATCCTGTAAAATTTGTGCCGATTGAGACTTAATTGTGTCTATTGTCGTAAAGAAATCACAACCCCAATAATCCATAATCACGCAGCACATTCACAGGTTTATTGTAGAAAAATAACTCGAAATCTTCAAAACCAGCAGCTTCGTAATCGGCTTTTATTTCTTGAAAAGTATAAACCTTTTTATTTTTTGTAGAAATTTTATCCATCATTTCAACTAACCAATCGCCTTGGGCTTGGTTTAGTTTGATACTGAAAGTTTCTTTTTTATCGTGAAAGGTGAGATTGGCCGTCTGAAAAGTTTGTCCTTTCTTAGTTGTGTTTGTGTAATTTACCAAAGGCTTTTTACCCAACCAAACTACTTTTGAGGTAGGTTTTAGTATGATTTCATCATCTTCCAAAAGTGCATTTTCAATATAATTTTTCGGAACTCTCGTGCGAGGAATCTTAAAATCGAACCATTCTTGTAGCGGGTATTCAAAACAAATGCCGTGCATATAATTGAGCAGAGATTTCTTTAAACCAAAGCTAAAAGCCTCATGGTCAGTGCCTTTTGGGTCGGAGAAAACTAAATCATTATTGGCAAAAGTACCGACTGTATTGCTTGCTTTTTGCACCGAAAACTGCTCGGGATACATTCCAACTGGGCTGTGAACTGTCATGGCAAATTGGTGCCAAAATCCCGATTGTAAAGTGCCAATTTCAAACATCTGCCGTACCATTTCGAGCGAATCAATGGTTTCTTGGGCAGTTTGGGTCGGAAAACCGTACATCAAATAAGCATGAACCATGATTCCTGCTTCGGTGAAATTGCGAGTGACTTGTGCCACTTGTGCCACCGTCACACCTTTTTGAATTAATTCCAGCAATCGGTCAGAGGCAACTTCCAAACCTCCCGAAACAGCAATGCAGCCCGAAGCTTTGAGTAACTGACACAAATCTCGACTAAAACTTTTCTCGAATCGGATATTCGTCCACCAGGTAACGGTTAGTTTGCGGCGTAAAATCTCCAAAGCCAATGCTCGCATCAATGCAGGTGGAGCAGCCTCATCGACAAAATGAAAACCATTTTCACCCGTTTGGGCAATCATTTCTTCCATTCTATCGCAGAGCAGGTTTGCCGCAATGGGCTCATAGATTTTGATATAATCGAGCGAAATATCACAAAAAGTACATTTTCCCCAGTAGCAACCATGAGCCATTGTGAGTTTATTCCAACGGCCATCACTCCACATTCGGTGCATCGGATTGACGATTTCGATAACAGAAATGTATTTATCCAACAGTAAATCGCTATAATCTGGCGTTCCAACTTCTGACTGTTTGTAGTCTTTCAGCAAAGAATTATTTTTATAAACAACTTCTCCATCTTCAAGAATAAAAGTTCGTTTTAATGAGATTGTACTTTCTTGGCTTGAAGATTCTCCTTTAGGGGTTAGGGGCTTTATAATTTCCTCCAACGGAGCTTCGCCATCATCGAGCGATACGTAATCGAAAAATTCAAAAACTCGGGCATCTGATAACGAGCGTAATTCCGTATTAGCAAAACCTCCACCCATTGCAACTTTGGTTGTTGGATAATTTTGTTTGACCCATTGTCCGATTCTAAACGCACTGTAAAGGTTTCCAGGGAACGGCACGGAAATTACCACCAATTTAGGTTGAATTTCAGTTATGCGTTCTGCTAAAATCTTTACCAGAATTTTATCAATATAGCTGTATTCTTGCTGTAAAACGGCATATAATTCATCAAAACTATTGGCCGAACGCCCCAAACGCTCGGCGTAGCGACTAAACCCAAAATGTGGGTCAACGCACTCCATGATGAGGTCAGAAATGTCTTCGAGATAAAGCGTTGCCAAATGTTTGGCTTTGTCTTGCATTCCCATCGAACCAAAAGCCCATTCGAGGTCTTCGAGTTGAGCAAATCGTGATGCTTCGGGAAGGAAATTTTCTTGACAGATTACATGTGAAAGCGTTGGGTTTTTGCCTTGAAGAAATAAAATTACGGCATCAATCGTCTGAATATAATCTTCTTGAAGTGCAATAATCCGCTGAGAATTTTCAGAGAAAACCTCTGCTTTTTGATTGGTAAAACCGAATAGTTCTGTTAAACCCCTTTTAGAAAATAAAGCCAAAATAACCTCAATTCCCAAATCGGCTTGAAAGCATGAAATATTTTTAGTATTTAGAAATCCCTTGATATAGGCCGTTGCTGGATACGGTGTATTCAGTTGGGTAAAAGGGGGAGTTATGGCAAAAACTGTCTTGTTCAAGAAATTAGTATTTTATGGCTGCTTTCGCTCCATTGTCCAAGTATTCGTAATCATTTCATTCCACCAAATACTTATTTTATCATTGGCTTGTATGCGTGAATCTCCCCAATAGGTACCTGATTTTGGTAGGGCAAACATCGGTTGAGTATCAAAGTTCTGATTGATGTAGGCCACAACCTTGATGGTTTGCTTGTTTTTTTCGATAAACTCAAAGAAAGGTTTATACCATTCGTTCCAGATTTGTAGCGGAGTAAGTTTTACTGTTCCTTCGCCTGCCACACCATCCCAATATGGGCTAATATTTTTACGGTAAAGTCCGCTTAGGCTATATCCTTGCGGTGCAGCTTCACAAATCATTACAGGTTTGTTTTTATTGATGGCGTAATAAAGCATTTCGCTGGCCAGACTTTTCTGACTACGTTTATAGACCAAATTTGTGCTATTGCTATATTTAGGAGCAAGTTTTGTCCCTGCTAAATACCACGAAATTCCACAAAAATCAACGTATTTATCGCCTGGGTACCAATCTCCGATATTTTCGATTTTATTTTCCATAATATCGTCAATAGGAGAGGTGCAAGCCTGCCAAACCGAAATCCAGTTTCGAGGAGTTTTGCTTTTCTCGTAATTGATTCTCAAAATATCATGGATTCGTTGATATGCCACAATATATCGGCGGCGGTCTTCGTAGGCCTTGTTCCAGTTTCCGTCAAATTCATAACCGATTCTGAGGTAAAACTTTACTTTTGGATAACTTTTCAAAAAATCAGCCAACTCATTGATTTTTGCATCGTAAGCACCACTCACAAGACTCTGAAGGTTTGTGGCATCATTCATCCAAATGCCCAAAGCCATATCAAACGGAATGTTTTTGGCGTATCGTTTCAGACAAACATCATCTAATACGTTTTTTACACAATTATTGCCTGCACCTTTATTGGTTTGTGATTTAAGGCCGTCTAAGGTAAAAATATCAATATACTGAGTAAGACCAACGGGTAACGGAAAACTACGATAGGTAAGACACTCATCGTTTTTTTCGATATGAAAATAATCGTAAATCGCTTCCTCATCTTGCCCAATAAAAAGGCTTTGAGCCTTTAGATTGAGATGAAAAAATAAGGCAAAAGCAATAAATAATATTTTTTTCTTGTGGGACATTTTTGGGTTTGTTGGCAATTGTAATATTTGTAAGTATAAACCAGTGAGGTAGCATTTTGATAACCTCACTGGTTTGGAAATGTTTTACTATTTGATATAACGAAAATCTTGTCCAGCTTCTAAGCTCAATAAAATCTCGTAATACATATCAATACACGCCTGAATATCATCTTTGTGGCACATTTCAACTGTGGTGTGCATATATTTTTGTGGCAAAGAAATTAGGGCTGATGCTACACCTTCGGCCGAATAAGCAAAAGAATCGGTATCGGTACCCGTCGAGCGACTGGCAGCTGCACGTTGGAATGGAATATTTTTCTCGGTACAAACATCAATCATAAAATTCAATAGATTGTTTTGTACGGCTGGGCCATAAGTAAGCACAGGGCCACGTCCGCAAGCTAAATCTCCGTCAGTTTTTTTGTTGTACATCGGCGATTGAGTATCGTGAATCACATCGCAGCAGATAGCTACATCTGGTTTCAATCTGCGAGAAATCATTTCTGCTCCACGTAAACCAATTTCTTCTTGTACTGCATTGACTACATAAAGCGTGAAAGGCAACGAAATGTTATTTCCTTTGAGTTTACGAGCAACCTCTGCAATGATAAAGCCACCGATGCGGTTATCCAAAGCACGACCCACGTAAAATTTATTGTTTAGCTCCATCAAAGTATCTTCAAATGTAATCACACAACCTACATGGATTCCCATCTCTTCAACTTCGGCTTTTTTTGCAGCACCTACATCAATGAAGATATTTTTTAACGTTGGTTTTTCCTCGGTGGCAGCTTCACGCACGTGGATGGCTGGCCAGCCAAAAACACCTTTAACGATGCCTTTGCGGGTGTGAATATTAACTCGTTTCGAAGGAGCGATTTGGTGGTCAGAACCGCCATTGCGGCGTACATAGATGTAACCGTCTTCGGTAATGTAATTGACAAACCAAGAAATCTCATCAGAGTGAGCTTCGATAACTACTTTGTAAGGTTGACCTGGGTTTATAACACCAACGGCAGTTCCGTAAACATCAATGATTTGCTCGTCGATGTAAGGTTTTAGGTAGTCTAACCAAATTTGTTGACCTGACGACTCAAAGCCTGTCGGTGAGGCATTATTTAGATATTCGTAAAGAAATTCAATGTTTTTTTCTGCCATTTTTCGCTGTATTATGTTTTTCTCAATTTTAACTCAAAAGTAAGGCGATAACACGAAAAAACCTTGTTTTTTCTGAAAAACTGAACTTAATATTGGTCTAAAAACCAAAAAAGCATCGCTCAAAATGGCGATGCTTTTCTCGAATAATAAACCCTAACCCTAAACTATGAAAAAAACTCGGCGGCGAACCGCCTACTACTCTAATTTTATCTTTAACTGAGCTTTGTATGCTCATACGTTTTCTATTGACTGGTGGTCTATCGACCATTGACTTAATTTCAATTCATTCCAACTGCTGAAATATCAAGAATCTTAAACTCTGTACGGCGATTGGCTTGGTGTTGGTCTTCTTTACATTCGGCTTCATCATCACAATTATTGAGCAATTCAGTCTCGCCATAACCTTTGGCTACTACTCGTTTGGTATTGATTCCACGAGCGGCCAGATAATCCAATACGGCTCTGGCTCTGTTGGCCGATAACTTTAAATTGTAAGCATCGCTGGCACGGCTATCGGTATGCGAACGCACCTCGATTCTCATGTTTGGATACTTTTTTAGCATCGGCACAAGTTTTGTTTCCAACTCTTTGGCAGCATCTGGTCTGATGAAATACTGACCAAAATCGTAATAAATGTTTTCGAGTCTGAAAATATCGCCCTGACCAACCAAACCTAAGTTTTGTTCAACTGTTTTTGGACCTTTACGAGTTTGTTTCACTTTTCCCAAACTTTCGGTATTTTCAGCGTAGCGGTCTTTGGCGGCTGTTACCGAATATTCACCCTCTTTCTTAGGTTGGAATTCGTAGCGTCCATCGGCTCCCGTTACAATTTGTTCTTTCGAACCATCTTTGCCATTTTTAAGCGTTACGACTGCCCCTTGAATCGGACGTTGATTTACTTCCGAAACAATTGTTCCTTTGATAATCGGTGCTTTAGATTTCTCTAAATAAATCGTTATCGAAGTCTGATTTTTGAGCGAAGAAGCAAATGTTCCGTAAGAAACACCGTTCGACTCATAGCCTTCTTTCATGGCTTTGAATTCAAAATCAGTACCTGTTTCTAAGCAAACGGTCACTTTTCCGTCAGAACCCGTTACAAAAAGTTCTTTATTTTCGCCATTTTTCGACATTCTTACATCAACTGCCTCCAATGGTTTTTTGCTTCCTGCATCATAAACCAAGATATTCAACTGACGACATCCATGACGGAACGAATACAGATTATCATCGCCATAACCACGCTTGCGGTTTGAACTAAAATATCCGCTCGAACGATTGCCATTGGTAATCAAACCAAAATCATCTTTTTCAGAATTGATTGGTGTGCCGAGGTTTTTTATATCACTTACAGGAATTCCCTCCTTCATTTCCACATAAAATACATCTAAACCACCCAAGCCTTCATGACCATCTGATGAAAAGTATAGATTGCCGTTTTCGTCCATGAAAGGAAACATTTCATTTCCTTCGGTATTGATTTCACGACCTAAATTTACTGGTGAACCCCAATTTCCATCACGGTAATCGACTACATAAATATCTGTTCCACCAAAGCCACCTGGCATATCCGACACAAAATATAATTTGGTATCATCGGGCGATAGGGCAGGGTGTCCGCACGAATAATCATCGCTATTGAAAGGTAATTCTTTTACGCCTCCCCAATGTTTACCGTTTTCGGTAGCCATGTAGAGCTTTAATTTATTTACACCGTCCGAACTCGTGCGACTGCGACCTTTATTGTAATTATTTCTGGTGAAAATTAGTTTTTTGTAATCTTTGAAAAACGTAACTGGTCCTTCGTGATATTTACTATTAAGCGTTTTGCTGAATTGTTCGATTTTAGAAAGCGGCTTCTCTTTTTCTTCGGTTGCCATTGCTTCTAATTTTTCAGAAGCACTAAACGACGAACCCCCACCAACTCCACTGGCTTGTTTCATGGCCACGATATTATCTTTGCGAAGTTCGGCAGTATCGGGAAACATGAATAAATCAAGAAAAGGCGTTTGGTTTTGCATGAAAACCCGCTTAATTGCTCCACCTTCTTCTCTTGCCGAAACAAACACCAAACCATTCTTATAATACATCGGACTGAAATCTGATTGACGAGAGTTCAGTGCGTAGAGATAATCAATCTTATAAGTAGCCGAATCTTGGTAGAAATGACTATTGTCCATGTATGCTACCGTAAAACGACGTCCACGCATATCAGTAGTTTGCTCCTGACCGTAGCGGCTATACATTTTTTGAGATTCTTTATATTTGCCATTATTGGCCAAAGCTTGAGCAAAATACAAATAAATTTCGCTTTCAAGTTCTTTGCTGTATCGGTCAATTAATTCGGCATAAATACGCTCGGCATTGCGAGAATCTTGCACCTTTCGGTAGCTGTATCCGAGTTTCGTGAGAGCCTCTTTCATTTCGGGCGAACCTACTTTGGCTGTACGAAGATAATCTTCGTAATTACGAATGGCTTCGATGTAACTCATGTTCTCAAAACTGCGGTTTGCAGCTTTCAAACGGCCACTTTGAGCGTATGTTTGTTGAGCTATTAGGAAAATGAAAGCCAACAACCAGATATTGTATTTTTTCATGGGTGAAGCACTTTTAAAACTGTCAATTAAATGAGTATAATTCACTGCACGTATGGGTTTTGTATAAGTTTTCTCAAAACTCGTGCCAAATGATAAAGTGTGCCTCTAAAATGATTCAGTGGTGGTGTTTTATTGGGAAGTATAATTTGCTTTGAAATTAAAGAAGGCGGTTTGTAAGTAGTTGATATACAGGAGTATGTGTAAGTATTTTTTGTAGAGTAAGTTTGTGTTTAGAATAAAAAAGGTAAGTGTAGAGGCTAATAAATAGCTACATTATTTCAACCTTTAGTATCTTCTTTGTGGTATCTGTAAGTTTAAATCTATCATCAGCACGTTGGCCAGCTACCCATATAACGGCATCTTGCGAAGTAAGTAGAAATATGTTTTTTTTGAGATTGAGCGAAATCTTTTTATCAATCAAAAAGTCTGAAATTTTCTTTTTTCCTTTCATTCCGAGTGGAATAAACCAATCGCCTTCTTGCCATGTGCGGAATGTAATTGGGAACATTATTTTATCGAAATCAGCAAAAAGAATGGTATTGTTTCTTTCAAATTTTGAATCAATTTCTTCGATATTCAAGACTGTAAATCTTAATTTTTTATCTAAAAACTCGAAAGATTGTTCAGTATTTAATGAGTCATTATTTATCTGTAAACAAAGCCCCTCCTTATCGGGGAGGGGTTGTGGCGGCAGCCATTGCTGAGGGGCTGTAATCACCAACTCTTCTCTATCTTTCAAAAGTGTAAAATTTTCAGCATGAAATACTTTTCCTGAAAGCCCATCAAGTGAATTAAAAATCTCTTTCGATTGAAAATAATTAAAACCAAATTCTTTTAATAACTCTTCCAGATAATAATTGGCTGATTGCCAGTATCTTATATTCGCAATTTTCAAGAAAAAAACACCGTTTTCTTCACGCATGACCGTTGCCTTGAAATGACTGAGATTCTTACGAAAATCAGCTTCGAGCGATTGAAAGCGTTCGAGGTTTCGGGCAAAAGTTTCGTCAAGATTTGGATTGATTTTTTTCAATAAAGGCACAACCTGATTCCGAATCAAATTTCGCTGATAATCATTTGAGGCATTGCTGCTATCTTCTCGCCAAGATAATTTTTTTTTAGCTACATAAGCATCAATTTCTTGTCGAGAAGCAAATAACATCGGACGAATGATATGCCCTTTTTTTGCCGAAATTCCCTTCAAACCCGAAATTCCAGTGCCTTTTGTAAGATTAAGCAATACAGTTTCGATGCTATCGTTGAGATGATGAGCCGTTGCGATATAATCAAAGTTCAATTCTTTTCGTAAGCTTTCAAACCATTCATAGCGAAGCGTACGAGCCGCCATTTCAATCGAGATTTTGTTTTTCTTGGCGTAAGCTTTTGTATCGAAGGTTTTTGTGTGAAAAACTACGTTGTTTTCTTTGCAAAGATTTTCTACGAAAAGTTGGTCTTCGTCTGAGTCTCTTCCTCTTAGTTGGAAGTTGCAATGGGCAACGGCGAACAGGATGTTCGCCCCACAGAAGAGGTCAAGCATTGCTACCGAATCTTTGCCTCCACTGACCGTAAGCAAGACTTTTTCCGAAGGCTCGAATAATTTTTGCTCGTTAATATATGTTAAGAAGGCATGAAGCATGAAAGCAATTACGTAATTTTGTGAACAAAATTAGAAGTTTCAATCGAAGATGATTAAAAATATTATAAAAAAGTGCCATTTCAGCTTAACATCTACCAACTTTTACACGAAGTTGGGGCTTATTGTATTTGGACTTTTGATGATAGAGAGTGCTACTTACGCCCAAAAACCACTTAATCCGCCACCACCACCGCCTTCGGGTTCACGAATTAATTTGCTAAGTGCAGATAGTTTGGTGGGGGTCAATCAGTTGCCTTATTATACTCGACAGTTTTTGGGAAATGTATCTTTTCAGCATCGAGGGGCAATTTTGTATTGCCAAAGTGCCACGCAGAATGAAACGACAAATACGCTGGAGGCTTATGGTAAAATCAGAATCGTGCAGGGTGATACGCTCACCATTACGGGTGATACGCTTTATTATGATGGTAATACTCGTTTCGCTCGTGTGTTGGGAAAGAAAGTAGTTTTGACCGATAAAAAAGTAAGTCTAACGACTCGTGTGGTAGAATATGATATTCAGAAAAATCGTGCATATTACCCAGTTCGAGGCGTAATTGTGCAAGATTCAAGTGTTTTGAAAAGTGAAAAGGGTTTTTATAATACTCGAAGTAAGATTTTTAATTATAAAGAAAACGTCGAAATCACCAATCCGAAATACACCATCACGTCGGATAGTTTGCAGTATAATGCCCGAACAAAAATGGCACTTTTCAAAGCTCCGACGCTTATCAAAAGTAAGGATGGCGATATTGTAGCCAATGCTGGAAGTACCTACAATACTCAAACCCAACAGTCGAATTTTAAAGGCCGCTCGAAAATTGTTAATGAAGATTATACGCTCACGGGTGATACGCTGAGTTTCGACCAAAAGACCGAATCTGGTTTTGCGAGAGGGAACGTAGAATTAGTCTCTAAAAAAGACAAAGTTATTTTGAATGGAAAAGTTGGCGTGCGTGATGGCAAAACGGGCTTCACAAAAATCATGGGAAATGCCCTCATGCGTAATACTGCCGAGCGAGATACGCTCTATTTGAGTGCTGACACACTTTATGCTTACGAGCGAAAAGATAGTTTAGTAGCCAAAACCGATACCGTAAAGCAAGCCCAAAAAGAAGAGAAAAGCACCGCCGCCAAAATGGAAAAATTGTTGGCGTTTGGACACGTAAAAGTTTATCGCTCAGACATCCAAAGTCGCTGTGATTCACTGCTTTATGATTTAAAAGACTCGGTGATTCATTTTTTCTCGAAACCAATTATTTGGAGCGACAAAAATCAATCCGAAGCCGATACAATTCACGTATATATGAAAAATAACAAAGTCAGCCGAATGTACATGATTAACAATGGCTTTGTGATTGCAAAAGACACGGCACTAAATTTTAATCAGATTAAGGGTCGGAAGATTACCGCATCGTTCAATGCTCAGACACGTATAGATAATGTCGTGGTTGAAGGTAACGGCGAAAGTATTTATTACGCACTTGATGACAAAAATAAACTAATTGGAGTCAATCGAGTCGAGTGTAGTAAGATGAATATGAAGTTTAAGGAAAACCAAGTAAACCGAATTTCATTCTTAGGGCGTCCTGATGCCAAGCTCGTTCCTCCTGCCGAATTAACCAACGATGGCAACCGTTTAGATGGTTTTAATTGGCGAGAAGAGGAAAGACCAACTAAAGCTGAGATACTTGGCGTGAAATTTGTAGATAAAAAAGTAGATGTAAAACCTGTTTTAGAAGCCAAAAAGTAGTCGAACGAAAAAAAGTTTAGTTTTATTGCAACCTTTCGGCCTAAAAATGAGTCTTATACATAAAATAAAGTTTTGATTTTAATATCATTCTCGTATATTTGTAGTATCCCTAATAATATACGTGCTAAAATAAAAAAATTACAGTAGAGTTTCTATGGTTAAAAATTTACAAAAATATTTATCAGTACTGATTGGAGTTGTTATCTTATCCAACGCTGCCCTTGCTCAAGTTGAGAAAGGAAAGTCTCGTTTGGATATAGGTAAGAAGCCAACAACCACTGCTAAATCGGCTCTTCCAAAAACGGCGTTTGTGAGCAAACCAATGCCTTCGGAAGTAAGATTAAATAAGCCGTCAGTGGTAAATCAGTACTTCCGTGATGCCTTGTTGAACGGTTCGTCGAAACCGGTGATTACCAAAACTTCAAACTCTGAAATTCCTGCAACTAACGATAGAAGTATTGGTGGTAATGAAAATAACGACAAATTGTATGTAAGCGATAAATTGACGGTATCGAATATTTATCCAAATCCTGCTAACGATTATGCAACGGTTGATTATGTGATTACAGGCAGCGTAAACGAGGCAAGTATGTCGTTTTATAATTTGCTCGGACACGAAGTTGCGAATTATGAATTAGATAAATTTGACCGTAAGTTGAAAGTGCAAACAACAAACTGGGATTCAGGTATTTACTTGTATCAGTTAGTAGTAGATGGTAAAAAAGTAGTGACAAAAAAGCTTTTGGTTAGACATAACTGAGAACTTAAATAATATTCTAAAAATCGAGTAATTGCTTGTTTATCAAGTATATGCTCGATTTTTTGTTTTAAATGGGTTAATGTTTTATACAAAGTTATTGATGAAAACGAAAGTTTGTGAGTTGTGTAAAATGGAAGAAACCACGCTTTACCGAGTTCAAATAAAGAAAGGTAAAATATGGATTTTTGTCTGTGAATCATGTTGCAATAAGTCAAAAAACTTACCCGATTACCGTTATGGCGGTACGTGGAAAGGATACCGACATTAGTTTAAATTTGACCTTGGATAATTCTGTGATTTTATTTTCAGATAAAACAGCTAATATTTACAGCATCGTACACCTATAAACACAAAATAGAAAATGGCATTACCTAACATCTTTACAAAATCAGTTTCAGAAGAAATCATTGGGCGAATCAATGCACTTACACCAAGCACACAAGGCAAGTGGGGAAAAATGAGTGTGTCTCAGATGCTGGCTCATTGCAGTGTATCGTATGAGTTGATTTATGAGAATAGACACCCCAAACCGAATGCCTTTATGAAATTCATCTTAAAATTATTGGTGAAAAATAAAGTGGTAAGTGAGGAGCCATATCCACAAAATGGGCAAACTGCTCCACAATTTGTGGTGAAGGAAGATAAAGATTTTGAGATTGAAAAGAACCGTTTAATAAATTATATTAGAAAAACTCAAGAGTTAGGCGAAAACTATTTCGACGGTAAAGAATCGCATTCATTTGGAGCGTTGAACATTACCGAATGGAATAATATGTTTTATAAACACCTTAATCATCATCTGACTCAGTTTGGAGTTTAAACTAAAACGACATTTTTCTGAGAAAGCGTATTGATATGTTCAGTACGCTTTCTTGCTCAATTGTTAGTCAAACGTTGGCGTTCTCGGCGATAATTCATGGGAGTTGTGTGCATAATCTCTTTGAAAACTCTATTGAAAAATGATTGATTTCCATAGCCTGATTCGTAGGCGATGAGTTCGATACTTTTATCTGAAAAAGACAGAGCTTTGCAGGCTTGCGTAATGCGGTATTCGTTCAGCACTTGTTTGAAGGTCTTTTGGGTGTGTTTTTGAAAAAAACGACAAAATGAAGAATCGGTTAGATGCAGTAAATCGGCTAAGGTTTGGCTACTGATATTTTCAGAGTAATGATTGGTAATATATTCAAAAACTTTGTCTATTCGTTCGGCTTGCTGAGAATTGATATGTCCCGATACAACGCCTAATACTTCATAATTTGCTCTCGAAAGCTCGTCGAGAACTTCTATGAACGTCAACCATTGTTTCAACGAGTGGCTTTGTGGTAATGTCTGAAATTTATTCCTAAAAACATTTTCAGCGGTCGAAAGTGGCAACACAATGCCTTCTTGGGAGACTTTTATGAGTTGACCTACTTTTTCAAATTCTGGAAATTGCGTCAATAAAATATTCAATTGTTCGGGCGTAATTTGTAGAACATATTCTTCGTAATGCTCGCTTTCAAAGCCCAAATCAAAGCTTTTGTGCGGAATATTTGAATTAAGTAAAATCACTACGCCATCCTCGTAGGCATATTCTTTATTTCCGATATAAAGCTGACCTTTTCCGTGCGGCACACAAACCAATTCTATTTCGGGATGAAAGTGCCATGATTTCATCGAACAAGTTCGGGTTTGAATATTATGATACACCCGCAGCGATAAACCCTGTGAGGGCTGAACCACTTCTAAAAAAGGTTTTTTAGACTTCATTTGCTTATTGATACTAATATATGATAAAGATAAGACAAATTGGTGTTAGAAATGGAAAAAGCAAGTAAAATTTATTATTGATGCTTAGTTTAATTTTGTATCAAATATTTTATGCTTATGCCAAATAAAACCTTAATCATCAATCGAATAGCAGTTTCGACTTTCTTTTTTGTCAATGGATTTTTATATGCCAATTGGACTGCCCGTTTACCCGAATTACAGCGATTTTTCGGCCTAAACAATGCTCAGTTAGGTTCTGTATTGTTTTGTATTGCTCTTGGTTCAATAGCTTCGATGCCATTAGCAGGCTGGCTGGGTAGTAAATTCGGTTCTGATGCGATTGTAAAAGTGACCGCTCTATTGTTTTGTGTGGCTATTCCCTTAGTAGCAATTTCGCAGAATGAATGGATAATTCGCCTTTGTTTTTTCTTCCTCGGAGCAGCCTCTGGCTCGATGGATGTAACGATGAACGGACAAGCTGTTTTAGTAGAAAGGTTGTGGGGAAAAGTAATTTTTTCATCTTTTCATGCGGTTTTTAGTATTGGTATGGCCATCGGAGCGGCTGTGGGAGGGGTTTTCTCCAGTTATCAAGTGCCGCTGCAATCGCATTTATTTGTAATAAGCATTTCGGGCGTTTTACTTTCTATTTTGGCTTCTACAAAGTTGTTAAAAGATACTCCAACTGCTAACGAAACAGTAGTCTCTGAAAGCAAAACTGATAAATTTTTAGCCTTAAAAACAATTTTACCTTTCGGAATTATTGCTTTTTGTTGCATGACTGGCGAGGGCTCAATGGTGGATTGGTCAGCTATTTTTATGAATAAAGTTGTTGGGCAAAGCGAAGTTTTAAGTGCCTGGGCGTTTGGCACTTTTGGTATAGCCATGACTATCGGACGAATATTTGGCGATTACTTTACGCTTAAACTCGGCAAACAAAAACTGATGTTGATTGACGCTTTGCTGTCGATTGCGGGTTTAGGAATTGCCCTTGCTTTTGTCTCGGTTTGGAGTACTTTCTTGGGCTTCTTCTTAGTTGGTCTTGGGCTTTCTACAATTGTGCCAATTGTATTTTCTTCGGCAGGAAATCTTAAAAATATCAGTCCATCGGCAGGAATTTCGATGGCTACTTCGATTGGTTATAGTGGTTTTTTCATAGGGCCACCAACGATTGGCTATTTGGCTGAGGCTTTTGATTTGCGAGTAGGACTTGGTTTTGTCTTGTTTTTATTTGTGTTGATGGCTGGAATTATTACTTTTATTTCCTCAAATAAAGATAAATCGAACTAAAACCAAATGAATATTAAAGTAATTGCTTTCGATGCCGATGACACCCTGTGGGTAAATGAGCCTTATTTTTTAGAAGCTGAAAATAAATTCTGTGCTTTATTAGAAGATTATTTGCCCCACCACACAATCTCGCAGGAACTCTTTAAAACACAGATGGATAACCTGCCGCTTTATGGCTACGGAGTGAAAAATTTTACGCTTTGTATGGTCGAAACGGCTCTCCGAATCTCTGATAATACATTGAATGTGAGTATCTTAGAGAAAATCATAAAAAATGGTAAAGAAATGTTGCAGAAGCCAATCGAGCTGCTGGACGGAGTAGAGGAGACGCTACAAGCTTTATCTGAAAAATACCGACTTGTGGTGGCTACGAAAGGTGATTTACTCGACCAAGAACGGAAATTAAAGAAATCTGGAATTGAGCATTATTTTCATCATATCGAAATCATGAGCGAAAAGAAAACACCTGATTATGAGAAACTTATCAAGCATCTCGACATCAAGCCCGAAGAGTTTTTAATGATTGGAAATTCGATAAAATCTGATGTATTACCAGTTTTAGAAATCGGTGGATATGGTGTGCATGTGCCGTATCATACAACGTGGGCCTACGAAAAAGTTGACCATAATATTGATAGCCCAAATTTCAGAAAAGTTGATTCGATTAAGGAGATTTTGCCGTTTTTGTTGGGGTAGAATTTATATATTTCTCAGAAAATCATCAAACATCATTACCCTGCGAAAGCCTTTTTTCCTCAGACCAGTTGCGAGAGGTTTGTCTCTTGTGAGGAACGGTAAATCCAATTGAATCGACAAGGCTAAATAGGCTGTATCTTTTATATCAATGTCGTTGAGTAAAAGATTTGACTTTTCGAGAGATTCTGGACTTAGAATGTAGTTTGGCAAGACAGTGATTTTAGAGAAAACTAAGATTGACCATTTGAAAAACTCATCCTCATTCATTTTAGTACGAAGTAGAAGTTGAGATTTGTATTTCTCAACTTCTACTAAAACAAATTCAGGTAAATAAAAGTCGTAGAACTCTAAAATAGGCTTATAACTTGCATTGCCGCTTATAAGCATACTCATCAGAATATTGGCATCTATCACATAGTTTGTCATCAGAAAAGAAACTTACTTTTTTCTTGTTCCCAAGCCATGTTTCGTGATAGTTGCCATTGCTCGTCATTTATAAGGTCAGACTCTTCTAAATCTGCCAAAATATCTTTTGCAGAAGCCTTTAGTTGAAGTTTCCGTAAATGTTCTTTCAAATAATTTTCTATCTGATTATAACCAAGCGTTTGTACAAATGCTTCGTCAAGTTGTAGCTTAAATTCAACCATAATGATTTGATTATAAAGCTAATTTAAGAACATTTTATAAAAGAACCAAGTTTTGAACTAATCTCACAAATTCCCGCTTGCTTTTTTATATCTTACGCTTGCTACCAAGAAATTATAAATGCTACTTAGGTATTGATTTTCAGCGTTTTGCAGCGAATATTCAGAGTTTTTTAGGTCTGAAATTACAATTACGCCTTTCTCAAATCTGAATTTATCGGTATCTAAAATCTGTTGGGCGAGCGTGATGTTTTTCTTGGCTTCTTCCAAATTGAGTTTTGATTGTTGTAAAGTATTCCAAGTGCTTTTTGATTCGTAGTTGAAATCATTTCTCAAACGCTCCATATTTTGCTGATTGATTTTTTGACGAACCAAAAAATCTTGACTTGAAAGTTTGGCTTGTTTTCCATCGAAAATTGGAATATTAGCACGAATACCTACATAATTGGACGTAAACCAAGTTCCACTCGCAAACGGATTGAAAGTATCTGCAATCTGAAATGCCGAATAATTTCCGTAAGCTGAAACCGTTGGCAAATTTCTTGTTTTTTGTTTTTGTAGGTTCAGTTCGTTCAATCGAAGGTTAATTTCTTCAGCTTTTACTTCGGTGCGTTTGTCGGTGTTGGCTTGATTATCAACGATTTGAGAGTAATTTAGAATAGAAGTTAAGTCTTCGGCTGGCTCGGCTTTGTCGTTGGTATTCAACTGATATTGAAGCGTGACCAAACTTAATTCATAATCTTGTACATTTTTAGTTTGGGCGAGTTTCGCATTACTTACATCAAGCGAAAACTTATCTAAATCATTTTTTAGAATAGTTCCCTGCTCAAATTTTACCTGAGCGGCTTCCAAATAGGCATTGGCTCTTTGCAAAGCAATTTCCGATAAACGTAATTTTTCTTTATTAAAAACTGCCGAAAAATAAGCCTCCGTAATGCTTTGTTTGAGATTAATTTTTTGTTGCTCAAGCGTGTTTTTCTGAGCTTCGGTTTGGGTATCATTCACCAAACGGTCGATTTTTTTGTTGGCATCATACACTTTCTGCTCAGCTTGTAAAGCAAAAGTATTATTGAACGGACGCCCCAAACGCACAATCGTTTGTGATTCGCTCGAACCTGGCAAAGCAAAAGGTAAAACCGTAGTTTGGAGTTGGGTATTCCATCTTACATCGCCGTTGGCACTAACTTGCGGTAGCCATTTAGCTTTGATTTTATCGTTTTCGCTATTGGCAATTTGAATGTTCAGGGCTTGAGTTTTCAGCTCAATCCGATTTTCGATGCCTTTCTGAATCGCTTCATTGAGCGTGATTTTCTGAGCAAAAGATGAAAATCCCTGCATCAAGACTGTCAAATATGTGATAAATCTAACAATTACTTTTTTCATATCTTTTTGTATTTTCTCAAATCTAAAAACCTTATTTAGATGAATATTTTTTTTCTGCCTAAAACGGAAAAAAACAACTATAAAACTGTGAAGTTTTGGTGCTAAAAAACTTTTGCTTACGACCTAAAAACAGCAGCAGGTTCGAGTTTGGTGATTTTCCGCATGGCCAAAAGGCTTCCCAAAACAGCAATAAATAGCGTAATGATTACCAAGAAAGCAGTAAGTTCGGGCGTGATTTGAATATCAAGATTCTTTTTTGTTGCTTGCACAAAACCAAACAGTAAAAAATACGCCACCGCAAACCCCACAATCGAATAAATTGTTGCTTGCCAAAGAATCAAGTTTCTGATAACTCCGTTTGTTCCGCCGATAGCCTTGATTGTGCCGTAATCTTTGATGCGGTCGTTGACGGCCGAAAACATCGTTAGTCCAACGATTGCAAAACCAGTTATGATGGCAAAGACAACCAGAAGCCCAAAAGAGGCTACAATTCCACTATTGAGAGCAAAATATTTGAGACTTTCGTCGGTAAATGTTTTTCCATCACGGGCTTTTACACCTGGAATTTCTTTATTAATAGCTCGAATTACCTGCTCGACTGAAGCTCCGTTTTCCCATTCTACCAAAAAAGCCGATGCTTTTGTGGTCGGAATTTTACAGAGTTTTCTGGCACGGTCAACGGTCGTAAATCCGTAAGCTACGCCCAAGCCTTTTGCTCCTTTGGTTTGTCCGACTAACACCACACGATTACCATTGTATTCAAAATGGTCGCCAAGTTTGATGTTTTTTCCTTGAATCGGGTCATAAGAGTCGCCAATGACAGCCCCTTCTTGTTGGAGGTCTTGGAGATTGCCAAAGGCAAATTTCCACGGTCCACCCGCATACGATGGAGCTTGCGTACCAATCATGGTGATACTGGTTTTTGTGCCGTTGCTAAACTTTGCACTTCCACCACCCACAATCAACTGATTGACTTTTTTTACGCCATTGATACTCATGAGTTCTCGATAAATACGCATATCGAGTAGGGGTAAATCGCTGACTTGTTGGCTTTTATCGCTGACTACCCAAATGTAGTTTTGGTTAAATTTTGCCAACGAAATAGTGCTATTGAGCAGCGAAAAACAAATTCCGATTTGCTGTCCAATCAGAAAGACCGACAGGATGATACCAAACAAGATTCCAAACATTTTGGTCTTGTCGTACCACATAAATTTGAATGCTTCTTTTAACATATTCTGTGGGGCGATTCTCCCGAATCGCTCATTAATATTGTGGAAAATGAAAGGTCGGATAGTAAGAAATAATTATTTCAATAAAATCACACAATCAACTCGACTACCGATGAGTGGCATTTTGCCCGATTCCAAACGAATCGAAACATCACGCACACGGCGGTCTTCTTGCTCAGTTGATTGGTCTTTGAAAAGCGATTTTTGTTTCAAATAATCGGCGGCGTAGCTTACCGAACCGTTGGCAAGGGTATCGCCCGTTGTTTGCGAAATGATAAATGCTTTTTGTCCGAGTTGAATTTTTTCAGCATATAATTCATCCACTTCCGTTTTGGCAATTAATGAGCCAGTTGGAGCAAATTCGGCAATTTGGGTAGTATTTGTTACATAATCGCCCGTTTTTACGGCCACTTTTAGCACTTTTCCCGAAACCAAGGCATTTACTTTTTTCTGATTTACAGCGGTTCGGAAATAATTAATATCGGCCTGTAATTCACTGATTCTGCTTTTCGATTGCTCAATGTTGGCGGCTGCTGTTTCTACATCTTTCATCAATCTATCAACTGTTGCTTTGCTATCGTCAACTGCCTGTTTGGTTTGTGCATTTCCTTCAAACAAGCGGAGGTTTCGCTCGTAGGTGTCACGAGCATTTTTTAGACTAACTTTGGCTGCTTCCAGATTGGCTTGATTGACTGCAATGGCTGCTTTTTGCGTAGCTATTTTGCTTTCTGACTGAGCCAGTTGGGCATTTTCGAGGCTATTTTCAATCGTAATTAAACTTTGTCCTTTCTGTACGATTTGGTTTTCTTTGATTAAAACCGCCAAAACTTTCCCGCTTGTTCCTGCCGTAAAATTCAAGATACCATCTTCTGGCTCGATGCGAGCAACGCCCAAAATGCGGTTATTGGTAGTAGGAACTTTTGCGAGCGAATCGGCTTTGGCTTTTTCGGCTGCTTCTTTGTCTTCTTTGTTGCCGCAAGACGCCAACACTGCCATTGTAAGAATAGAAATGATGTAATTTTTCATGCTTTTAAATGCTATTTTCTGATTTTTGACGAATCTGATTTTAATACGTGTATGTAATAGTAAAAATTAAATTGATAGTATTTTCTTTTACCACAGAGTTACCCAGAGTTAAAAAAGCACAGAGTTTCTCAGAGTTTCTTTATTTTTTCTTTGTGTAACTCCGTGTTATACTTCGTGTATCTCTGTGGTAAAATATTGTCAATTAAATAGGTCTTTATAATTATGTTTTATTAATGAATTATTTGAAAATTTCTGTGGCGATTCCGTTTTTTACTTCAACTATACGGTCGGCGTACTCTTGTAGGCGTGGGTCGTGCGTTACGACTGCCACCGATTTGCCTTGTCGAGCCAAGTTTCTGAGTTCATTCATCACAACTGATAGCGAATCTTTGTCGAGCGAAGCAGTTGGTTCGTCGCAAAGAATCAATTTAGGGTTTGTCACCAAAGCCCTTGCGATGGCAATTCGTTGTTGTTGCCCGCCCGAAAGTTCTTTCGGTAGGTTTTTTCGGCGGTTGGTCATTCCTACAATTTCTAAGGCTTTTTCTACTTTTTTCTTAATTTCTCCGCCCGAAACTCCCTGTAATTTCAATGGAAAAGCCACGTTGTCTTCGGCATTGAGTGGAGCAAGTAGGTTGAAACTTTGAAACACAAAACCGATAGTATCAAGGCGAAGTTTGGCTAACTCATTGGTTTTGAGGTCGTTAATGTATTTTCCATCTACCCACAAATTGCCAAAAGAAGGGTAAATCACACAACCCAACAACGATAATAAGGTGGTTTTTCCCGAACCCGATGGCCCGATAATGAGCATCAATTCACCTTCGTTGAGTTTGAGCGAGGTGGGTTGAAGAGCAACAATCGTTTGGTCGCCTACTTTATATTGTTTCCCAACTTCTTTTAATTCCGCAATCATTTTGTTGATTTATTTTATGTTTCTGTAATAAAAACATTGATTATTATGCAAATATATTATGTTTTCAAAGTAATAAACAAGAAAAGATGGGAATTTATTTTGAAAACATATTTTGTTGTATAATTTTGTTTAGTATTTATTATGAAAACAAAGTAAGTTTAATTTTGTTTAGTAGTATATAAAAGATTTTGTGATGAGTAAGAAAATAGTAGAATTAGTAAACACGTGGCACAAGTACGAAACCGAAAATCCGGATATAAGTATCGCTGATTTTTGTGTCAAGTATTTGGCCGAGCATAATACGCAATCTTTGGAAGAATGGCATAGCGTGCCTGTCAATGGACAATTGGCCGGTTTGTTGGGTAGATTAGTGAAGTATTCAAATCTTTATTCAAAAAAAGCACTCAATCATTTTCCGTTGAATAATATCGAAGATTGGATATATCTGATTTCGTTGATGGATTTGAAGACTCCAAAAAAGAGTGAGTTGATTTATGAAATGTTGTCGGAGTTTCCGTCGGGAATTGATATTATTAAAAGATTAATTGCTGCCGATTTGGTAGAGGAGTTTCCTGATGAAAATGATAAACGCTCGAAAAGAGTAAAAATTACCGAAAAAGGATTGCAAGTATTGGCAGAAAGTATGCCTTATATGGATAAAGTTGGAAAAATGGCTTTTGATACGCTAACGCCCAGCGAAAAAACGATGATTGTAAATATCTTGAAAAGGCTGGATAGTTTTCATAACGAACATTTTAAGAATATACGCAATATTGAATTTGAACAGGCTTTTGAGGTGCTAACGAGCGGTGAATAAATCTCTAAAATTGCATTAACAATCATTAACAAAAAGCTGAGTAAACCCTTCGAGTAGGTTTTGCATCTAAGTATTAAATTCCAATAATTAAGGAAGTTTAATAACAAACAGTAAAACCAAAAACGAAAAGACTATGAGAAAGCTAATGATTGTGGCAATGTTGGTAGCAAGTGCTGCCGTGGCCAATGCACAAAGAGGATATGACCGCAATGATGATGCCTACGGACGACGTGGCAATGATAATGGACGCTACGATAGAAACGATAATTATGGTAGAGGTGGCTATGATAAAATTGATAGTTATCAACGTGAGGCTCGCCGTCAAATTGCTTGGGGAATTGAAAGTGGACGTATCACATCTCGTGAGTCAAAACGCTTATTGCGTGAGGTAGAGTCTATCGAATACAAAGAAAATCGTTATAAACGTGATGGTGTGCTTGACCCACGTGAACGCCGTGATTTGATAGAAGATTTGACAGTCTTGAACCGTTGGATAAATCGTGAAAAACGTGATGGCGACCGTGTAACTTACGAAGACTTCAGCCGAGGTAATCGTGACCATGGCGACGGCCGCCGTTATGACGACCGATATAATAGACGTTATTGATTATTCTTGACTAAGTTTAAGGAAGTCTTCGCTTCGAGCGAAGACTTCCTCTTTTTATACCACAATCTAAACTTCCTCAGTTTGCAACTGCTTTTCGTAAAGCTCACGATATGCTCCGCCTTTTTCGTAAAGTTCGTCGTGCGTGCCTTGTTCTACAACTTCTCCATTGTCCAAAACCAAGATTTTGTCTGCCAGTTTAGCCGACGAAACTCGGTGAGAGATAATCACCGAAGTACGGTTTTGCATAATGCGTTGGAGATTATTCAAGATAATATTTTCGGTATTTGTGTCAACAGCTGAAAGACAATCGTCGAGAATCAAAATCTTTGGTTCACGGGCAATCGCACGAGTAATGGAAAGTCTTTGTTTTTGTCCACCCGAAAGCGTAATGCCTCTTTCTCCGAGTTTTGTATCAAATTTTTCCGGAAAATCCATAATGTTTTGATACAAATCGGCATCTTTTGTAGCTTGAATTACTTGTTCGTCAGTGATGTTTGGCGAGCCAAATTTGGCGTTATTCATTATCGTATCCGAAAATAAAAATACTTCTTGCGGCACATACCCCATTTGGCTACGTAAATATTGTACGTTATATTCTTTTATCGAAATACCATCGAAAAGAATGTCTCCGCTCGTGGTATCATACATTCGTACAATCAGATTCGCAATTGTACTTTTTCCAGAACCCGTCGTTCCGAGAATAGCTACTGATTCTCCCGATTTTATATCCAAATTAAAGTTCTTGAGTGCTTGAATGCCCGAGTCAGGATATACAAAATCAATGTTTCTGAAACTGATATTTCCTTCGATTGGAGTAGTAAGATTTTTTGTAGAAATGATTTCGGATTTTACTTGCAAAAACTCATTGATACGTTTTTGAGAGGCGGCTGCACGCTGAATTTGGCTCGATGTCCAGCCTAAAGCAATGAGTGGCCAAGTGAGCATGAATACGTACATGATAAATTCCGTTACGTTTCCTGGCGTTAATCTTCCTGCAATGATTTCTTGTCCACCCACATACACGCACAGTACCGTACTTAAACCAATCAATAATGCCGTTGTTGGCGAAAACAGAGCATCGACACGAGTCAAAGCCAATGATTTTGACTTATAAACATCGCTTTCGGCTGTAAATCGTTTGGCCGAATCATCTTCACGAGCAAATGCTTTTAACACTCTGATTCCAGAAAATGCTTCTTGCACAAACGTTGAAAGTTTAGAAAGACTTTTCTGAATCTCTTCCGAACGCTTATTCATGGTGCTACTGACCATAAAAATACTGGCCGAAAGCACTGGCATTGGCAGCAAAACCCACCATGTAAGGCGAGTATTGACCGAAAACATATAGCTCAGAACCAACACAACCAGCACAAACATATTCATCAAATACATGAGTGATGGCCCGACGTACATCCTTACTTTACTGACATCTTCCGAGATACGAGCCATTAAATCGCCTGTGTTGTTTTGGCGGTAAAAACTCAAAGGAAGGCTTTGATAGTGAGCGTAAATTTCATTTTTCAAATCAAACTCAATATGGCGAGACATCACGATGATGGTCTGACGAACGGCAAATAGAAATATACCTTTCGAGATAGCCATCGCCAAAATCAACAAACCATAAATACCGATGCTGGTTGTGAAGACATCGTACATTGATTTTTGGGTCTGCGAATTATCGTAGAGAAAATAAATATCAATCGTTTCCTTCACCAAATCGAGTGCATGACGCACAATTTGGGCTGGAATAATGCCAAAAAGATTGGAAACGATGGTAAAAATGATACCAAGAATCAAGTACCATTTGTATTTCAGAAAGTATTTATTGAGGTAAGCGAGATGTTTCAAAAGAGTGCTGAGTTATAAGTGCTGAGTTCTGAGTTCGTTGACTCATAGTTTTTCAACAACGATTTTTTGAAAATTGTTGCAAAGAGAACCTTTTTACTCAAAATTTTATCTCGCCGCAATTATCATTCCTAAACCAATCACATAGCACAAAAGCATAATGTTGAGTATGGTTGAAGTGCCTTTTGGGGCGTTTTTAAATTCTTTCCAGATATAAATTCCCCAAATTGCGGCCACGATGGTTGCTCCTTGTCCTAATCCGTAAGAAATGGCGGGGCCAGCTTTTCCAGAAGCAATGATATTAAAAGACATTCCCTTGCACCAAATCATTCCGCCCAAAACTCCCATCAAGTGGTTTTTGAATGAACCATTGAAATAATCAGCATAACTAACAGGTTTTCCCTCGAATGGGCGTTTCATTAGTAAAGTATTGAACAAAAAATTACTCAATAAAACGCCAATCGCAAAGAAGAAAACGGCAGTATATGGACTTAATTTTCCTGCTTCGGGAGCATTGAAATCAGGAAACATAGAAGCGGCCACATATTTATAGAAATAACCCATCAGAATACCCGCCACGACTGATAAAACTAAACCTTTAGTCGAAACACTGCCTTGTCCGCTTTGCATTTTTCGGTAAGCATTGGCGTTTAGTAAAATCGCTAAAACAATTAAAGCCATTCCTCCAAAAAGCAAGGTTTTATCACCCACTGGATTGTCTAAGTAATTGACAATCACGCCAATAACCAAAGCCAAGCCAATACCGACTGGAAATGCTACCGACATTCCTGCAATCGTGATGGCTGCTACCAACAATATATTTGCAGCATTAAATACAACGCCACCAATAATGGCTGACTGAATGCTTTGATTATCAGCTTGCTTAATGTCAGCTAAGAAACTTCGGCCTCCATCGCCAATGCTTCCAAAAGTAAAGGCAAAGATGATAGACATCAATAGAATACCAAGCACATAGTCCCAATAAAAGGCTTCAAAACGCCAGTCTTTAGAGGTTAGTTTTTGAGTATTTGCCCACGAACCCCAGCAGAGCATCGTGACCAATGTAAAAATAACAGCGAGGGTATAATCTTGAATGATGAACATAGTTTTATTGAATTTAGGTTAGGGGAATTACATTAATGATGGCTTCACTTTTGGTGGCTTCGACTACGCTCAGCCACCAAAAGTAAAAACTATGTGGTGGCGGAGCGAAGCCGAGGCCAAGTTGCTGAAGCTGAATCGGTGGCTGAGCGGAGCGGCTGGCGTTCCAGTCGAAGCCACGAAATCATTTCTTCTTATAAGGTCCAAAAGTGCCGATGGTCATTTTTTGTTGTGGTTTGCTCGAATACCATATTAATTCTGATAAATAGCAAATCATTTCAGGGTCGGGGTTGAGTAATTTTAGTTTTACTTTATGAGGTGCATCGCTTAGTTCGTATTTCCAGCAAATTTCGTGGCGACGAGTAGTGAATTTTACAGGAAGTTTGGCTGTTTCATGCAATTTTCCATCTACATACACTTCAATTTGGGCAAATTTATCACTTTTTGAGTCCCATGAACTACCTTCTTTTGGTTTGGCTTCTCCTTTCACTACAAAGCCATTTCCTTCAAAATCTAACTCGATTTCGTTTTCTAAATTTTTACCAATCCATTTTTTATCAAGTGGGTAATGCCCTTTGAAACTCTCCTCAAATCTAACTGCTGTTGGTATTTGGCTTTTAATAGTAATCATATCGCCCGAAACTTTTCCACCGTTGCGTTCGATATTTTGTAGAGCGTGTTTTGTGCCAATTTCATATACATCATTGAGTGAAGTAGAAGTATATTTAAAATCCATGTCTTCTATTGCCTTTAAACCCAATTTCCAGTATTCAGGAATTGCTTTATAACCCAACATCGCCCCCAAAATTCCACCTGCTGATGATGGATTGCAGTCTGCATCTTGTCCACAACGAGTTGTGATTTCCATTGTTTGAGTAAAATCTCCTTTGCCGTAGAGTAAGCCCAACACAACATAAGCTGAGTTGATAGTCGCATCAATGTTGAAAGGAGCAAAAACACCGTCTGGACAGCCAATATCGTTTGTCCATTTTTGTTGAAGCTCAAACCAAGTTTTTTTCCAATTGTCAGGATACATTTTGTGCCATTTTATCACATCGGCAATACATTTATAATACTGTGATTCCTTCGGAATTGTCTTTAAGGCTTCGTTTACCACATAATTGATGTCATTTGAAGTCAAAGCCAACGAATACATTGCTCCGATATAAACGCCACCGTACCAGCCATCGCCGTAGTTCATGATATGTCCAATTTTATCCGAAATCTTCGAGGCTGTATTGGGCATTCCAGGCGACATTAGTCCAGCAAAATCTGCTTCTATCTGATAATCAATGCAATCGGCGTGTGGATTATTGAGCCAATGCCCCGAAGCAGGTGGCATGATGCCTTGCAAAATATTGTATCGAGCCGCTTGATTGGCGTGCCAAAGCATATAACCCGCATTCGCATAAGATTTTGCGTGCGATTCTACGGGAGCATCAAGTCCTTCACGCTCGAAAACCTCTACGAATGTCAAATCCATGTAGAGGTCGTCGTAAACTCCTGGGTTATTGGTCATTGTTTTTTGTAGTAAACCATCATACCAAGGAATTTTCTGATAATCGTTAATCATTGTGCCGTTGAATTTGAATTCAACTGGGGCTCCGAAAGTAACGCCGATGGTCTGACCTGCCCAACCACCCATGATTTTATCTTTGAGCTTTTCTTTGCTCATAGTTATCATTTTTTGAGCGTAAGTAAGTGTAGATAAAAGGCAGAAAATAATTAGTAAAAGTTTGTTTTTCATGTTAAGGTTGAGTTTTTGTATTTGAGGCATTTAAACTATTACGGACTTATTTATTATTTCTTTTTCTCAGCCTTACTTTTTGTCTTGACACAAAAAGTAACAAAAAAGTCAAGAAAATTTAAACTCGCTGTCGCTCGAACAGTAAATTTTCGGGCAGGGCTTCTTAAAAAAAGAAATGTTTTAAAAGTTAATGTACAAAAATAAATTGTTAAAATACTAAATTCATCACAAATTTTGAGGGTTTCAGAACATTCTTTTATTCTTCCTTTATTGAGAGATTAATTTTGGCCAAATAACTCGAAATATTTACTCACAAAACAATGACGAAGCGATTTCTATCAATATCTGTTTTCATAATCTATTGTGCAATCCTAATCAAGGTTATGGTCTTTAAGGATATGCCAACTATTAGAATAGGCCAACTCATGTTGAATTTTTCGGGAACAAACGCAGGTCATGGACCAAATTTTGTGCCTTTCAAGACCATTTTGCCTTATCTTTTGGGGCATAAAGGATTAATTATTGCGGGTGTTAATCTAATCGGAAACATCGCCTTACTTGTGCCAATTGGTTTTCTTGTGCCTTGCATTTACCAAAATTTGAAGTGGAAAAGCTTACTTCTTATTGCCATTATCGCTGGTTTTAGCATCGAAATACCACAGGTAGCATTAGGAGTAGGTATTTTTGATATTGACGATATATTACTAAATGCACTTGGTGTGATGATTGGCTATTGGGCTTTTTTGATTGTTGCTCGGTGGGTACGTTTAAAAAATTACAAAGCCATAATTGCTGCCACAACTCTTATTATTGTGCTTAGTGCTACTATTTTATACGCCATTTATCCGAAGGAACAGCCAGTAAATTTTAGAAAAAATGCTACAAATATGCGTACGGATAATAAAGATGTTATGATACAAGGTGATGACCCCTGTAACGGCACTGGTGGCACAGGACAGATAATAGAAGTTGGCAATAACTCAATAAATATCAGAAGAAATGATGGCGTTGTTCAGACTATTAAGTTTACCAATAATACTACAATTAAAAATTCAATGGGGCCTGTTTCTAAAGCTGATTTGAAGATAGGAAATAGAGTAACACTCGTGATTGACGAGACTGAAACGGCATCGCTTATTTTGGTTTGTAACTCAAGATAGTTTCGTTGCAGTTATGCTGTGCGAAGTACAAGTGTAAATTATATTTTAATCTTAGAAATCAACTCCTTAATTATCTCAGTATATTGTTTTTGATTATCAACATCAGTGTTAGGTTCCTTTTTATCATCTTTAACTACTTTATTTGAATTCAACAAAGTATTCGTAATTTCCTTTATGTTATCATCATTATTAGATAAAATTGAAAGCTTCAATAATATTATCTGCATTTCAATTTCGGTTCTTTTATCCTGTCGATTCTTTATATCACTAATACTATTTTTATAAAGTCTTAAAAAGAAAAATGCAATAACCTCTATTAAAACGATAATTGAAAGTTTTGGAAAATAATATTCGAAATAGCTAAAAATATTAATATTGTTTGAGAATGAATTTCTAACAACTTCTGAAGCTCTATAATCATAAATTAAAAAAACAATAGCGGCAATAGATATCAATGTACCCAAAAGAAGGTTTTGACGAGAAAAGTTAATTAGCCTTTCAATTTCTAAGTCATTTCGAGTATCAATATCAATAAAATGATTATAAACCAAATGAAATTTATCTGGAATGTTTTTATAACGATTCACTTGAATCTTGGCCATATCTTTGACAAAGTTGTTATCTATGTCATCAATATTGAGGTAATTTGTATTTATATGGTCATGTAAACTAGTTTCCAAGATATTTTTTTTATCATGCTCTTCTTCTGATATTTCGTTTGTTTTTGAAATATTTTCATTAGTAATTAAAAATATTGAAGCTAAAAAATGTTTGGAAGCATTAATAAAAAAAATAAGATATTGGGAAATGTTAGATGATAAAGTAGTAAGAAATAGGATTGATATTGCCTCAAAAAAAAGTGTTATGTAAAAATCATTCAAATTATTTTGGGCAAGCCTGTTATAATTGTCATATAAATTAGAAGCATAATAAACGGAAAACAAGAATATAAATATATTATCAGAAATTTTTAACACTTGACTTACTTTTGGTTCAATAGTAAGTCGAGTTTTAAGAAATGATATGACTATATTTTTACCAATATTTATTGCTACTACAAAATAGAAAAGATTTTCGAATCGCTGCATTTTAAATTTAATTGTTGAGTTTTTAACTATATGATATCTGAAATTAATGTTTTTTTTGATTTTTAACTAAAAAAATCTTTCACACCACCTCACTCCGCAAAGGAGCAGACGCTTGAGCACCCATACGAGTAACTGAAATGGCTGCTGCTTTACAGGCAAAATCAATGGCTTGCTCTAAATCATTTCCCTCAGAAAGTGCGACTGCCAAAGCACCGTTGAAGACATCGCCAGCAGCGGTGGTGTCAACAGCTTGAACGACAGGAGCGGCAATTAAACGATTAGTGGTTGAATTGTGCAAATATGCTCCTTTTGAACCAAGTGTAATAATGACATTTTTTATACCTTTTTCGTGGAATTTTAGAGCTGCTTGTTCGGCAGTTTTGAGGTCTGTAACTTTTATTCCTGTTAGTAATTCTGCTTCGGTTTCGTTGGGAGTGATGATGTCGAGATACTGGAAAACAGTTTCGTCGAGCTTTTGTGCTGGAGCAGGATTTAAAATAACTTTTGCTTCACTTTCATAGCATTTTTTGATGGCAAATTCTACGGTCGGAATCGGAATTTCGAGTTGAAGCAGAACCGTATCATTCGTCGAAATTTGTTCAATTGCTTTTGCTACTTCTGATATTTGTAAATTTCCATTTGCACCCGAAGCTACTGCAATGCTGTTTTCTCCTTTGGCATCAACCAAAATTAAAGCAACGCCCGAAGGATTTTCTACATCAGTAAAAACGAAATCAGTATTAATACCTTCTTTCTGAAACCCTTGAATGGCTTGTTTGCCGAAAATATCATCTCCAACTTTACTAACGAAAGTTACATCTGCCCCCAGTTTTGCCGCAGCTACGGCCTGATTTGCTCCTTTTCCACCTGCATTCATCAAAAATGTACCTCCAAGAATGGTTTCGCCTGCAGCTGGTAACTTCTCAGATTTTACAACCATATCGGTATTTGAACTCCCGATAACGAATATTTTTGGTTTCATCTTCCTAAATTCTGCTTTAAATAAATATCCATGATTCGCTTCAAAAACTCATCGGTGTTGATACTCACACCAATTTCTGCATTGGGTGTTTTGGTTTTATCAATGCGAGTATAGCCTTTATCGTCAACTTCAATAAAAACTTTTTCAGTTTTGAATAAATCGGGGTAAAGAGCCATTCCGATGGCTACGGCATCGAAAAGGGTAGGAGTAGCGGTATTCGACCAGAGAGTTTTGAGTCCACAAAGTGCATTGGTAAGTGGACTTTGGCGGTAAAGTAATCTTTCTTGCATCATTTTATCCCATTTCACAAAAGCGGTTATATCAAGCCCAGCATAAACGATGTTCGCTCCTGAATTGACAAATTTTTTGGAAGCTTCAATATCTACTTTAACATTCCATTCGGGGTTGATGGTTGGGCTACCGTTATACCCAATATAAAACGAACCAAACATAGCGATTACTTTCTTGGCCAATTTCAATACTTGTGGGTCTTTTTCGATAATATCTTTCATGTTGGTGACTGGCCCAACCGAAAAAAGAATCACTTCATTGGGATACTTGCGTAATTGTTCGATAATAAAATCTGCCCCTGATTGCTTAATCGGTTTGACCTTATTGAACCCTTTTGACCAATAATATTGCTCGGCGTACCAATTTGCACGTTCGTCTATGTTTGAAGTATTTCGACCCATAGCAACTGGAATCTGCTCCAAACCAGTTTCATAAAGTATTTTACAGGCCAATTCTGCACGGTCGTTGGTGCGTCCGTAGCAGGTTGTTATGCCCAAAATTTCAAATTTATCGGTGCTGGCCAACATTAAAGCTACTGCGTAGGCATCGTCAATGTCATCGCCTAAATCGCAATCAAGGATTACTTTTTGTTTTTGAGCTTGTACTGAAATAATTATCAAGCAAAGAATGCCAAGCAGAAGGAGTTTTTTCATGAGGTTTTGGTCAAAAATTATACTCAAATTAAATATAATTTTTTCATTGTTTAGTAATATTATTAACTCCATTTATGAATCCGATGAGAGATTACAAAAAACCTTTAATCTGAGATGAGCAAAGTTTCGTGTTTATCTCTATTTTTACCGCATAATTCATTCTAATCACTAAGAATATGTTCCCTTTTCTAAAAAGATTTGTTAACCTATTTGCTTTGCTAATACTGTGCAATGCTTTGTTTGCTCAAAATGCTCCGTTGGCAAGCGTTCCATACGTTGTCATGGTTTCATTCGATGGTTTTCGACACGATTATGTAGAAAAATACAATACGCCTAATATCAAAGAATTTATCAAGCAAGGTGCGGCTGCCGAAGTCATGCGTCCGTCGTTTCCAAGTAAGACTTTCCCGAACCATTATACGCTTGTTACGGGACTTTACCCCGGCAATCATGGATTGGTTGACAATACATTTTATGATAAAGGCCGAGATACCTTTTACTCAATTCGCCAACGTGCCAAAGTCGAAGACCCTTATTATTATGGTGGTTTGCCACTTTGGCAACTCGTGCAGCAAAATGGCATGAAATCGGCTTCGTATTTTTGGGTAGGCTCGGAAGCTCCGATTGGTGGGGTTTATCC
The DNA here is from genome assembly GCF_014644295.1 of Emticicia aquatilis. Lineage (GTDB taxonomy): Bacteria > Bacteroidota > Bacteroidia > Cytophagales > Spirosomataceae > Emticicia > Emticicia aquatilis. The sequence continues at coordinate 144,711 of NZ_BMKK01000009.1, read as the reverse complement.
AAGTTATTATCATCGTTTTGATGATACCGTACCGCACAAAAATCGTATCAACGCAGTTTTCGATTGGTTAAAATTGCCAGAAGCCGAGCGTCCACACTTGATGACGATTTACTTTTCGATGGTCGATACGCAAGGCCACGATTTTGGCCCTAACGGACAGAAGACCAAAGAGGCCGTTATGGAAGCTGATAGTTTGGTAGGGATGTTGGTTGATGGTTTGAAAAAAATAGATTTGCCCGTAAACGTAATCTTAGTGGCCGACCACGGAATGTACGAAATGCAAAACAAGCCTGAGTATTTTATTTATCAAGATGATATTCTGGCAGGCTTACCGAAAGACGATTTCATTTTTGTGAATAATAGTACGCACGCTAATATTTTCATGAAAAACAAAGCCAAAGAAGATTCAATATACAACGTAATTAAGGCAAGAGAATCGCACTTTAAAGTGTATAAAAAGGCCGAAATTCCTGTAAAACTACATTTTAATACCCACCCTCGCATTGGTGATTTATTTTTTGTGGTTGAGCCAGCATATAGTATTTATTCAAAAGAAGCATTGGCTAAAAAGCCCGAAACTCGTGCGGTTTGGGGCGTTCATGGATTCGACCCTTCTATAACACCCGAAATGGGAGCAATTTTCTACGCCAAAGGCCCAAATATCAAAGCGGGTGTAAAGATTCCTGCTTTTGATAACATTCATGTATATCCATTTGTGGCTGCAATTTTGGGTATCACTCCACCGAAAGTCGATGGTGATATTAAGGTTTTGGAAGGAATCTTGAAAAAATAAGCGTCAATCAATTTTATTTTCTCAGAAAAGGCTTAGGATATTAAAAATTCTAAGCCTTTTCTAATATTAAACTAAGATGGCTTTAATCTTGGGGTTGTACCTTTGTATCATCATAATAGGAGAAAGTCTTTAGGAAAAGTTCAGTTTTTAGTTTAGAGTAGGTGAAAAAGCAGTTGATTTTCGACTGCTTTTTTAATTACACATCATACCCAAAATCAAATGTTAGAAGTTATTATACCTTTATTATCATTAATTGCCTTAGAAGTTATTCTGGGAATTGATAATATAATTTTTATTTCAATTTTAGCAGATAAGTTGCCTGAGAACCAACGAAATAAACTACGTTATTGGGGAATTGGTCTGGCAATGGTGATGCGACTTCTGCTGTTAGGAATAATTTCGTGGATTCTTAAACTCGACCAAACACTTTTGTCAATTGTAGGAAAAGATATTTCTGGGAAAGGCCTAATTTTAATCGCTGGAGGACTTTTCTTGGTCTATAAAAGTACAAAAGAGATTTATCATAAAACCGAGATAAATGCTGATACCCCAGTCGAGCCTACCGCAAAAAGTAGTTTCGCTAAGTTGTTATCAGAAGTTATTATTTTAGATTTAGTATTCTCGATTGATTCTATCATTACAGCTGTGGGTATGGTTCAACAACTTTGGGTTATGTACACCGCAGTTGTTGTTACGGTGGGCATTATGCTGATAGCGTCGAGGCCAATTAGTGAATTTATTAGGCTTCATCCATCTTTTAAAATACTTGCTTTGTGTTTTCTGATGATGATTGGTGTATCTTTATTGGCCGAAGGGCTTCATTTTGAAATTCCGAAAGGTTATATTTATTTTTCGATGGCATTTGCCTTTTTGGTTGATATTATTCAGATGAAAACAGTTAAGAAAGCCTAACACAACGCACAAAGTCATGATAGAAAATAAGAAAATACTCATCGTCGAAGATGAAGCAAAAGTAGCAACTTTTATTAAGAAAGGATTGCAAACCCAAAATTTCGAGGCGGAAGTGGCCGAAACAGGGGGAGAGGCGAAACTGCTTTTTGAAGAAAACAGCTTCGACCTCATCATTTTAGATATTGGTTTACCCGATATGAGTGGTTTGGAGTTTTGTGAATATATACGTACAAAAAATACAAAAATCCCGATTCTGATGCTCACTGCATTGGGTACGGTGGCTGATAAACTATCGGGTTTTGAAGTAGGTACGGATGATTATATGGTAAAGCCATTTGATTTTATGGAGCTTTTGGTGAGAGTAAAAGCTTTGCTGAAAAGAACTGCCGAAATCGAACAGCCTTCCGAACGCCTTCAAGAAGCCGATTTGGAGCTTGATTTGAAAGAAAAAGTGGCCCGCCGAGATGGGCAAGTTATCGAACTTACGGCCAAAGAGTTTAGTTTACTCGAATACCTGATGATTAATAAAGGCCGAGTTGTATCAAAGGTTGATATTGCCGAAAAAGTTTGGGATATAAATTTCGATACGGGCACAAACTTTATCGAGGTTTATGTCAATTATTTGCGTAATAAAATAGATAAAGGTTTTTCTAATAAACTCATCCATACGATTGTTGGTATGGGCTATATGCTAAAAAATAAATGACGATTCGTACACGCATGGCGGTGCTTTTCTTGAGCATCTTTTCTATTTTATTGCTTATCTTTTCGGCCGTAATTTATTTTGAAAGCGAAAATTACCGACAAAAAGAATACAAAACCCGCCTGCGTCAGGAAGCCCTAACGGCTGCTACTATTATTTTTAATAAAAACGAAATCAGCCCCGACCTGCTCAAACTTCTCGATAAAAATAATGTAACAGCCCTCAATCAAGAAGAAATCATTATTTATGATGTAGATGATAAAGTGATTTACGAGAGTGGTTCCGATTCGCCTAATTTGAAAGCCGAAATTTTAGGTCAGATAAGAGAAGAAAGAGAACTTTTTTGGGAAGAAAACGGCCTCGAAATGTACGGAATCGTTATCCGAAATCGAAATAAAGATTATATAGTGCTTACTTCGTCAGTTGATAAATATGGCTTAGAAAAACAACGTAATTTGGCTTTGACTTTAGGCTTTTCGGCTTTTTTGTTGGTTTGTATTAGTGCCGTTACAGGATGGGTATTTGCTCGCCGAATGTTACTCCCGATTCAGCGAATGATTCAAAAAATTGATAAAATTCGTGCTTCTCAACTCAATCTCAGACTCGATGAAGGAAACAAAGCCGACGAACTGGAGCAACTTTCTATTCGCTTCAATCAGATGCTCGACCGACTCGAACACGCTTTTCAAACCCAACGCTCGTTTGTTTCGCACGCTTCGCATGAATTACGTACGCCCCTTACGGCTATCACGGGCCAAATCCAAGTATCGTTACTGGCCAACGATAATCCTGCCGATTTGAAACTCATGATTCAGTCGGTTTTAGATGATGTACAGCAACTCAATAAGCTTACTAACAATCTTTTAGACCTAACAAGTATTGATGCCGACGATACAAAATTCAAATATACACTTGTGAATATCTTGGAAGTAATTTGGCAAATTCGTACTGAATTACTCAAGAAAAATCCTGATTATAAAATACTTATCAGTTTAGACGATAATGCGGAATTAACGCCCGAAGTAAAAGGTAATGAAGGCTTACTTTACACGGCATTAATCAATTTGATTGAAAATGGAGCAAAATTTTCGCCCCAACATACGGTTGAGGTTAAGATTGAAATGGATGACGAAATTCTAAAACTCAGTTTTCATAATGAAGGCTCGATGATTCCCGAAAACGAATTATCGCAGATTTTCGAGCCTTTCAAACGAGGCTCAAATTCTCGTAATACCAAAGGACATGGCGTTGGGCTTTCGTTAACTCGCCGTATTGTGCAACTTCACAAAGGACAAATCAGCGTTGTTTCTTCCGAAAATGAAGGTACAATCTTCTCACTTTTATTACCCAAATAAATTCTAACACTTTTCTAATCTTAACTTAATTCTTCCCTAATATTGCTTGTCTACCTTTGCACTGTCATTCAAGAACGACATTTTTCATGAAGATAGTCGTTCGACATGAACAAGATATTATTCGAAAAAATAATTAAAAGTGAAGTTTTATGAAATGTACATTTGTCGATATGGCAAGTGATAATTTGAATCAAACTACGATAACTTTAAACAAGAAAAATTATATAAATATTCATTTCCACTAAGCACTCAACTTTAACCTTTCCCGAGCGAGCAGTGTTCGCTCGGGAAACTAAATCCGATACCTATGACAATGCTTGAATATAGCAAGATGATACTCGAAAAGGTGAGTTTTGAGCCTCGAATTTTCAAAAAAGAATTGCGAAAAGCGTTAAGACAATCGACTCAAGAAGAAATCAAGCATCTGATGAGTTGGTGTAGAGAGAAGTTTGGTAAAAGAACAACAAGTTTGAATGACAATAGCGTGGTGTTAGTAAATAAGTTAAATAAATAGTTTATTTTTTATTCAATTTAGTTGTAAATATAGGGGGACTTTGTCCCCTATATTTGTTTATTATCCTCCATTTGTGCAATGATTCTAAATAATCCGATGCTATACCCTATAATCGGAGAGACCCCGTAGCCCATAATCATTACAGGAAAATTACCAAAAATTGTAGCTATCAATAAAAAAGCATAGTAAGTTCCTAATGCTACTGCTAAAGTTTCTTTGTGGTAAAAAAAGAAAGGAAATAATAATAATACAAGCGATAAAACAGCAAGCAATTGATAGGTAAAACTTATTTTATTTGCCAGTTGCACTATTCCCTCTACATAATCTATCGGTAGAAGTTTATCAAGATTATACCAAGCCATCAATACAAATGTTATCGTAAATATTGTCATAATTATCTTATGGCTGGTACTTTTCAACTTTCTCCCAATAATCAATACTGCGGGTATCGAAAACGCCATGACAAGAGAAGCATCAGGTTGTAGAAAGAATATTATTGTTGTCAGGAGGCCAATGATTGAAGCATTTTTTACACTATCTAACTTATAAATTTGAATCAGTAATAATGGGCTTACTATCAAACCTGTATTTAGCCTCATACCTCCAATATTCACCCATCTATGCACATCGAGTACTGGTTTGCTCAGAAAAGTAGCAAGCAATAACAAAATCGCCCCAGCAATTAGCAAATATGTATTTACGGCACTAAAATTTTGTCTGAATCTTAGAAATAACAGCCCCAAAAATATAGAGACAAATACAAAAGCAATATTCAAAACCCATATATTTTGCGGAACTTGATGCCATTTCATGGTATAAACGCCTAAGAAAAGAGCTGGGAATATAACAAGTGTCAATAGCAGGGGCGTATGTTTAATCAACTTCATGGCTTTTGCTCAATGATTTTGTTTCTTAACTTTAAAAATGGTTTTTCAATGATTAGGTTCAGTATATATGCTGCCCAAAAACAAGTAAATATGCTGATAACAAGCATTAAATTGTGATTTATCGGATAATCAGCAAACGCTAAAAGTGTTAGGTGAATGATGCCTTTGTGAGTTAAATAGATTCCGTAAGAAAGGGTAGCTATAAGAGTTGTAAATTTTGAATGCCATTTGTATAGAAAACTCGTTGGACTAATTGCTCCCATTACCATAAAACCATAGCCCAAAGCAATCAACGGAAACCCAAATACCGAAGCATTAAAAGTTTGTTGGTCGATGCACAAAAAATAAGCTCCGATTAGTATAAGAATGCTTAGTGCGATTAATAAATTACCAAATTTCGATATTTTAAGCCAAAAATTTGGCAAGTAGCAATAAACGGCGGCAATAGCGATACCCACTAAAAGTCCATCTAAACGATTGTAGGTTGGGTAGTAAATATATTTATACCAATACATCCAACTAAACTCATCGGCCATTTTGGGTAAATATAATGAATCATAGCTATAAATTCGTACTGAAAAACCAAGTAAGAAAAATATTATCAACAGCCAATAAGCCCACTTGAATAATTGAGTTTTCTGTAGAAAAAACAATACAAAGGGCAATAATAAATAGAAATGCTCTTCTACACAAAGCGACCATGCGTGTGAAAAAGTACCATTATCTTTCAGATTTAAGTCGAAGTTTTGCGTAAATGTCAAGAATTTCCAAAGTGCTGGTAAAGCTTCTTTCTCTCGAAAAGCAGGTATTGAAAAATACAACCCAACGGTTACCAAAAACGCAGGAATAATTCTGAAGAATCGTTTGATAAAAAACTCTTTCAAAGAAACATTTTTGCCCTTTTTGATTTCAGAAAATAGCTGATAAGAAATCAGAAAACCACTCAAGACGAAGAATAAATCAACGCCCGTCCAGCCAAATTGTGCAAAATCTGGGAGCCATTCGGGCTGCCCTTTACTTATTATAAAATAGTGAAAAAGAAAAACATAAATAATAGCCAATGACCGAAGATGGTCGAGTCCATAAAATTTTTGTGGAATAGTAGAATTTAAATTATTGGTCATTTAAAATGCTGAGGTTACTGTTCATTTACGCTTGTTATGAGCTTTTATTTTAATGATTCACAACTTTATTTTCTTGCATATACTTGAAAGAATAGTGTCTTGATTTACAGTTAATTAGTATTGAAGATATTAATTGTAATATTCAATAATTGTTTGAAATGCAACTTGCATTTCAAACAATTAAGGTATAAAAATTATTTAGTTTTTTGCTTAATCCATTGTGTGAAATCTTCCATTACGAGTGGTGAAAAAGTTTGTTGAATTGTTGGATATTCGGCTGGACTTCCAGTCTTACACTCTTGAAATAAATGATTGAGTCCAGCGTATATCTTGGTTGTAACATCCTTATTACCTGCGTTTTTTGCTATCCTTTCTATGGCCGTTAAGTTTTCTTTAGCAGGAACTTGTAAATCCTTTTCACCATTAAGAGCAAGAATCGGACACTTCACTTTTGTCAAACTACTGGCAGGGTCATATTTTAAAAAATATTGCATCCATGGCCCTACTATACTTTTTACCTGTTCTGCCACAAAATCTTCATCGCTTATATTTTTAGGTTTTATTTCTGGATTTTCTTTAAGAACCTGACTCATATAAGTAGCCAAATCTTTCTTTAGTTGCTCATCATTGTTCGATTTTACGATTAGTTCAAAAGCCTTTTCATTAATTTTCTTCGACAATTCAATTTCTTTTTCACTTTCTCCATTGGCACGTGAAATAAGTTCTTGTTGCATCAATAAAAGTTTATCTCCTCTGATACCAGTTCCAGCCAGAAGTACAATAAATGCTACATTTTTATTATTTGCCGCCACTATCGGAGCAATCAGGCCTCCTTCACTATGCCCCATTAAACCAATTTGCTTAATCTCTTTGCGTGTTTTCAGATAAGCCACCGCACTTTCTACATCGCTTGCATTGTCGGCTGATGTAGCAGTTTTGAAAACACCTTTCGACTGCCCAACACCACGGTCATCAAATCTTAAAACTGCAATGCCATTGCGAGTAAGGTAATCCGAAATGACTAAAAACGGTTTGTGGCCAAGAAGCTCTTCATCTCGGTTCTGTGGCCCACTCCCCGAAATCAAGATAACCGCTGGAAAAACACCCTCTTTTTGAGGCAATGTAAGTGTACCCGCCAATGAAATCTGAGCCTTTGGATTTTCGAAAGTAACATCTTCTGAGTAGTAAGGATATGGCTTTTGTGGTTCTTGTGGGCGTTTTACCGCTTCAACACTCACGCCACCTCTGTTCAGTTCCAATGGGATTTCTTTACCATTTTGCTTAAAAATACCTATAAATTTTTCGTTTTGCCATTCGCCCATATATTCAATTTTCGCCACGGGTATTTCAAAACTTAATTTCGAATTTTCGAAAGTTGTTTTAGAAATAGCTATACCTTTTGCTCCTTGGTCGGGGCTGTCGAGAGTGGATTTATATCCTTCTTCGGTTTTCGAGATATTTACTACCACTCTCAGCTGTGTACCGCCTACTTTCAGTACCCCATTCCACGGACCTGTAATATCTTGTGCATAGCTTATAATAACAATAAGCGTGTTTGTTAGAAGAGTAAATAATAGCTTTTTCATGATTTTTTATTTTTAACGAGTTTTAAAAGAAATACGATAAGGAAATAAAACCCTACACCGAGCAATATAACCACAGGAATAAATGCACTCCCAAGCACTTCTTGTATTCCCGATTTAGGGTCTGTCATACCAAAAAAGAAAGTCTTTTCACCCACAAAAAGCCCTGTTTCTTCTGGGTATAGTATTTCCATAACTATAAGAATCGGGAAACACACCAACAAGAGAGTTAGCACAAATAATACGATATACACCAAGCCATTGCGTAGATTCAAAAAGAGTGCTTCGATAAGGTGCTTTAGGTTGAAGGTCTTTACTGCTTGGTCGATTTTTTTTGCAGCAACTACTTCTTTTAGTGTGATTTCGGGCGACCCTAACCGCTCTAAAATATTCAGCAGAGTTGAAGTTTCATCTTCGTTTTGGTGGTTTTGAATATACTCGAAGATATAACTGTTTATCTCCATCAAACAATCTTCTTGGTCTTCGTTTGATAAAATCCGAATCACCCTTTTACTTCGATTGATATAATCGGTATAGATTCGTTGGGCGTTTGTATTTTTAAATTCGATTAGTTTCATTGTTGTTGTATTTTTTCAATAATCTCTACAATACTTTTTTGCATTTCGGCCAAATTGCTTTTTCCTACTTCCGTAATGAAGTAATATTTTCTCGGAATCCCCGATTGCTGCTCTACCCACTTATGTATGAGTAGGTCTTCTTTCATTAATCGAATCAGCAATGGGTAAATCGTACTTTCGGTTACTTCAATTCCCAGAGAATCTTTGAGGGTCTGAATCAACTCATAGCCATAGCACTCTTTCTGATTGAGTGCCTGCAACACAAAAAAAGGTAGTAGCCCTTTTTTCAGTTGCGTATCCCAGTTTTTTAAGAATTCATTTTTCATGTAACAAAGGTATTGTAAATTTTTATATACTTTGTTATACGATGTATTAAAAAATAAAAAATACTGCCATATTTTTGATGACAGTATTGAAATTGAGGATGAACGGCTGAATAAATTACACAAAAATCAAGTTTAAAACACCATTTTTAAGGTTTCTACATCATATAAAGCCTTTTGTAGTTTCTTTGAATAACTATTGAGCATGATTGAAACGCTTATTTTTTGTTCTGGAAAATAATAGGCTATGCAATTAAAACTAAATACATTGCCACCATGTCCAATTCCTTTTTTGCCATCTATGTCGAGTTTGAAAAGTCCCAGCCCATAGTCTTTTATATAATTTAGGTCTTCTGGAACTTCTACATAAAAGCCAATTGGTAGCTCCATTTCGGCTACCGATTTTGCAGAAAGTAGTTTACCCGTTTTTAGTGCTTCCATCAAAATTGCCAAATCGTACGAATTCGAAATCAGTCCTCCATCGAGCATATCTTGGCCGCCCACGGCGTTATTATCAATTTCGGTTTGGTCAACCATCATCCCATTATTAAAACTATCATAGTAGCCATTCGACAACGAACTTGGTAAAGTTGTGCTGGCATAGGTATTTTTTAGTCCTAATGGACGAATAACTTTCTCGGTAACTACTTCATACGAACTTTTTTTAGTGATGTTTTCAATAATCAGCGATAATAGTAAATAATTAGAATTGGCATAGCTCCACTCTTTTCCTACTTCAAACTGAGCTTTTTTTCCATAAATCGACTTGATATTTTCGGCTGCTGATTTGTGTTTTAATGAAAAGTTTTTGATAGCTAAAATTCCACTAATTCCTAAATATTCATGAACTCCCGAAGTGTGTTGCAACAAGTTTCTGATAGTAGCTTTATCGAGATTTTCTACATTTTTAGTAACCTCTTCGGGTAAATATTTACTGGCTAAATCATTGATATTCAGCTTTCCTTCTTCTTGAAGTTTCAATATTGTAGCCGAAGTAAAGGTTTTTGAAATACTACCCATACGAAGTGTGTGGCAAGGGCTAAGATTAATATTATTTGCTAAATCGGCTTTGCCTGCTGCCGAACTCCAAAGTCCTTCAGGGGATTTGACTGTAATGCTTACGCCTACTGCTCCTGCTTGCATAAATTTGTCGATAATTTTCTGATACTGAGCAGCTTTGGGATGATTGGTGTTTGCTAAGCTACAAGTATTTTGAGCCGTTGATTGTGGTAATTCTTGCTCGCACGAAACCAATAAAAAAAGAGTTGCGATACCTAATAATTGAATGATTTTCATATCTGTAATAGCTTTTGTTAGTTAATCTTGATTTTGAGACCTGTACCTAAAAATGTATTAATACTAAATGGAATGAATATATCGCCCGATGGTGCAGCTACCATTACTTTGTAGTCGGTTGTGAGGCTGTACTTGTCTGAAATTGGATATTCTAAACCCAAACCTAACTTGGTATTGAGTTGAGCCTTTCCCCAGTGGGTAGTTGGTTGATATTGGCCATCTTTCAATTCATATTTTTTTCCAGCAAGTATGGCGTGCTTGTAGCCAAGTGCAGTTGTGAGATTTAACTGTAGTCCAAAACCAAATTTATAACCAATGCGATAGGAAGCATCGAGCATAATTGCGTGTTCGACTTTTCGATGATAATAGTAGTAAGCATCAACGCCAAATGCTCTTTGCCAATGATTCCCCGACCTTACTCGCAGGTCAGTACCAATATTGAAAGTGGGGTGAACAGGAAGTCTGCTGATTTTGGCAGATGGCAAACTACTTGTTTCGTTCAGAAAGCCAAGTCTTAAATTTTGAGGTTGAATTTGTGCCTGTATCTGTGCGATGCTTAGTAGGGTAATGGCCAGTATCATTAGGCCGATTCGGTTTGCTTTTGTCATAATTTTAAAAGTTTAATTGAGCATCAAAATTCACTCAATTAAACTTCAAAAACGCCCTTTCTTGTAAGATGCTACTTATTTTACGAGAGATTGATAGGTATTTTCTCTTCTCGATTTTTATTGACCCAATAGGCCACAAGTAAGTTTGGAATCCATGCAGTCCAAGCAATAATCGAGTATGATAAAATATAATTATCGGTAAATAAATAAGAAAACGGCACTGATAACCTAAGAGAAACGGCTGACAAACAGGTAGCGTAGCTATATGTCATGAAGTTTTGATGCTGAATGATTTGCTTTCTTCGGATTAATAAAAATCCCATAAGAGTTGTATAAAAATAAATACACGAAACCGTGATGAATCCAACGGCAGGAATCAAGCCTCCAGTCGCATAAAATCCGATATAAAACCCTGATAATGAACAAGCTAATGCAGAAGCCAAGTAAATCTTGCCAATGATACGATGCAAGCGAGAGTATTTTTTTAGAAGTATTGAGCTAAATTGAAGCCAACCGATAAGAATAGCAATGCCACCCGAAATGATGTGCATATATAAGAAAAACCACCAAGTTGTGCTGCGTAATGCTTCTTGGCTTTTGAGTTCTAAATAACCTTTACTAACGCCTGAGGTGAGATAAGTGATAGGAATAAAGCCCACTAAAAGAGCTAAAATGACGATGATAATCCAAATAACTTTTTTCATGATTTTATGTATTTTAAATTGAGTCATAAATTTGACTCAACAAAAAATATAAATCGACCTAACTTGTAAGGCGAAACCTTATTAGTTTAAAGCACTTGTTTTACGTACTCAGATGGGGATAAATCGGTTGATTTTTTGAAAAAACGATTAAAGGCTGATTTGGAGTTAAAACCACACTCAAACGCCAAAGCCAATAGTGTAAATTTTTGATTTTGAGGTAAAACTACTAATCTTTTAAATTCTTCGACTCGAAGGTTATTTATATAATCATAGAAATTTACACCCTCTATTTCGTTGATGATTTGAGAAAGATAATTTGGGTGAATATACAAACGAGCAGCTAAATCGGACAGTGTGAGTTCGGGTTCAGTGAATAGTTTTTCGGTAGCCATCATACTTTTAAGTCGTAGGTGTAAATCCTTCGTCATTACTTCGTTGAGTCCCGACTTAGCATATTTCTTTTTTTCTACATTCGATTCATTGATAATACTAACTAACTCCGTAATTGCCTCTTGCTCAATGTTTTCGGGTAATTGATTGGTGAATATGCCAACTTGTTTGATGCCAAAATATCCAATGAAAACCACGAATATGCTGGCTGCCGAAAAAATTAAAGTATCATCATGAAAACCTATTATCAGTACCCACATTAATGACATCGCATAAAACAAAAAACGTAACCAATTTAAGTTGATTTTTTCTTGATTCGAAAATTGATTCAATATGCTTTTTTTGTGTAGGCCTAATAAGCGATTGGTGATGATTACGTATAAAATCCCCGAAACGTTGAGCAAAAAACTTGTACAATCCATAACTGCTTCGTAGCCTTTCCCTTCATTTTGAAAAACAATCACTTTTTCTGCATTAGACAGTAAATAGAAAGGCACATGCAGTACAATAATAAAAACAGGAAGTATAAAATGTAGAAGCCATTTTTTAGAAGTAAAATTATGTGGTTGGGTTAGGGCCTCTACGTACAAGTATAAAAATACGCCATGAAAAAACGGAATGGGAATATTTAAGCCCAATAAAAATGGATATTTGAATATATTATTGGTGATAAAGCCATAGTATGAAGCAAGGTGCAATCCTATGACTATCATCCAAATACCCAAAATCACATCAGCTATGTTTCTGCCTGTTTTGGTAAGAATAATAAGTGCAAGAAAAAACGCTATACAGATTCCTATTAAGTAAATCATAGATGCAAAATATGTTTTACATCTATGACAACTCAGATGGGTTTATCCCTATTAGTTTCTGATTTATTTTGTTTGTAGAAAAACTACTACGGCTTATTGTAAGTGCTTCGGCAAAGGAATACTCGCACTAAATTCGTCGGCAATTGGAGAGAGTTTTTTGCTCGGAATCGGTATGATTCCCGACCAAATAGGCAGGCTTTTATCTTCCTCATCATCGTTGGGCATTCCTGTACGTAAGCGTGCCGATGCCTCCGATATATCAAAAACCAAAAGCATAGTTTTGTTCACTTCACTTGGCTTCATTGGGCGTAGATAATCCCAACTATTCGGTACGAGTTTTTCGGTTAATTCTTTGAAAAACAATGCTTTGGTTTCAAAATCATCAATTCTTTCGGCATTTGAAAAAATAATGACCGAACGATAATTGACCGAATGATGAAATGCTGATTTGGCCACAACAAGAGCATCTGTAAGCATTACCGAAATACAAACGGGTATGCCCGATTCGATTCCACGTAAGAAATGGCTACCAACCGAACCATGTATATACAATTTGTTTTCTTTACGGACAAAGGCCGTTGGGATAGAAAAAGGTTGATTATCAATCGAATAGCTAATGGTGCAAAACATTGCTTCGTCTAAAATCGAGTAAATCAATTCTTCGTCGTATTGTGTACGTTTCGGCATTCTGCTCGTAGTCGTACGTGGGGTTTGCTGTATCATAATTTTGCGTAGGTTTATTTACTTTTATCTAATGCCATTTTTAGTGCTAAACTCGTAAGAATACTTGCCATAAACCACTTCTGAATTTTCATCCAAATTGGATTTCTTGCAAACCAAATGGCGGTTTTGGCGGCTGTTAGAACAATAATCAAATTCACCGAAAAACTTACCATCATTTGAGTAATACCCAATTCGATACTTTGCCAAAAAACAGAGCCGTACTCAATTTTTATAAATTGTGGAAAGAACGAAACGTAGAAAATAGCAATTTTAGGGTTCAAAATACTTGTGAAAAATCCCATACTAAACAACTTCAATGGTTGGTCAGTTGGTAGGTCGGTTCTGGCCTCAAAAATATTCTGACTATTGGGCTTGATGGCTTGAAATGCTAAATAAATAAGATAGCATACACCAACGGTTTTAAGACCTAAATACACAATTGGTACAGCAAATAGAATGGCAGTGATTCCTACTGAAACCAAGAGGATATGAAATAAAAAACCAGTAACAATTCCAAAAAGAGATATAATTCCAGCTTTTTTACCTTGAGTAATTGAGCGAGAAATTAAATAAATCATATTTGGCCCTGGAGTAATAACCAATCCGAAAGCAGCTAAAATAAAGATTAAGAGGTCTTGTAGAGGTATCATAATTCAAGTCTAAAATGGTGGTAAACAATCTTCATTCCTTTATTCAGATAAAGTCGGTGAGCGTCATATCTTTGATGCCCCGAATCGAGGTGTACTGCTTTCAAACCTTCTTCTTTTGCTTTTTCAACGACATAATCAAACAATGCTCCTGCATAGCCTTTGCCACGAGCTTCGGGTAGTGTTGTGAGGTCGTCGATATAAATATAGCGGCCATCAAAAAGCGTTGTTAGGTAGCGAAATCCGCAGGCCGAAACTGCTTTATCGTTTTCTTCGATAAAAAGCAAACTATAATTTTCCTCTTTCATTTTTGGCAATAATTCCAAGAACAATTCGGGTGTGAGGTGCGGACGCAGTGCCTGCATCACATCGAAACATTTTAAGAAATCTTCTTTGGTTTGAGCGATTTGGATTTGCATATCATTAAAGTTTATTTTTTCCTAAATTCACAAATAATACACCCGATAAGATCAGGCTAAGTGCTAAAATTTGAACCAGTGAAATGTGTTCATTCCCCAAACTCCATCCCAACAAAGTAGCCACCATCGGGTTGACATAAGAATAAGTGCTGACAATGGCGGGTGGCTTGATTTTTATAAGCCAAACAAAAGCCAAAAATGTGAGCGTATTGCTAAAAATTGCTAAGTAAATGACTGATAACCAGCCATCAAGTCGAGTTTGTTGAATATTAAAACTACCCATTTCACCATTGAATATACTGATTAATAAACAGCATATTCCAGCAGCCAATAACTGTACAGATGTATTGGCATATACTGATGTCGAACTGGGTTTATTTCGGAGATATAATGAACCTAAAACCCAAAAAAAACTTCCCGAGATTATCACTAAAATACTCAATAACTGCATGTAGCTACTGCTGCTCATTTGAGTGTTGGTTTTAAAAATCATGAGCGTCGTTACGCCAATCAGCCCTAAGACTAAGCCAATGATTATGTGGACGTTAGAAAAGTAATACCGCCATTGTTTTCTATCTAAAACCACAAACCAGAAAGGGGTTGTGATGATAGTGGAAGTAAGGCTCGATGACAAGTATTGTTGAGCCCAAACCACCGACATAATTCCACCAATGAAAACAACACAACCCAAAAGTGCTTGTTTTAATAATTCCTTCGATTTCGGGAATTGGTCTTTTACCCAATAAGCATACACCATTAAGGCTCCTCCTCCAATAAAAAAACGAAGCGTTGAGAGTAAAAAAGGAGGGAATGAATGCAAAGAAATTTTTACAAATAGATATGTTGAACCCCAAACCAAATAAATGGCTGCAAATGCAAGGATAATTTTGAGTCTGAATGAAAACATATCTTAGGTTTTTCTTTTTCTGAAGCAAAATTACTTTACTTTTGGACTATCATTGTAGTCCAAAAATGAAATACTTAGTAGTCCAGTTATGTTGCCATTAAATACACTTATAATTGTCAAGAAAGATTCCAAGACCCCCATTTACCAGCAAATCATCGAAAGATTTATCTATTTGATACAGACTGGTACTCTCAAAAAAGGGCAAAAGATAATGAGTTCGAGAAAATTGAGCGAATTGCTTGATTTGCATCGAAAAACCATCACGATTGCCTACGAAGAACTGATTTTACAAGGTTGGCTCGAAACCAAACAGGGGAGTGCAACATTCGTAGCCAATAACCTACCCGAGATAAAATCAGAGAAACTCATTGATAATCCTGTTTTTTTGCCCAAAACAGCGGGTTTTAACTTTGATTCAAAGTCATTTTTGCATAGAGAAGTAGTTAAAGCATCAGATAAATTGCATTTAGATGATGGTTTTCCCGACCCTCGTTTAGCTCCTTTGGTTGATTTGGCAAGGGCTTACAGGAGTAATTTGGTTCATGGAAACTCTTACGTAAAACTTGGCTACGGCGACACCAAAGGAGCGTATTGGTTAAGACAAGAATTGGCCAAATACCTGAACGAAAGTAGAGGCTTGAAGATTACGCCCGATAATGTGTTGATTGTACGAGGAACGATGATGGGAATGTATTTGCTCACAACGGCATTCGTAAAGACGGGCGATTATGTGGTACTTGGCGAAATGACATGGTCAAGTGCTAAGATAAATTTTCTACACGCAGGGGCAAATATCCTAACGATTCCGACCGACGAAAATGGAATTATGGTTGATGTTCTGGAAGAATTATGTAAAAAACACCCAATTCGGTTAATTTACATCACTTCGCACCATGATTACCCAACAACCGTCACCCTCAAAGCTGACCGACGAATAAAACTCTTAAAGATGGCCGAAAAATATCGGTTTATCATATTTGAAGATGATTATGACTATGATTTTCATTATCAAAGCAAACCACTTTTACCTTTGGCCAGTGCCGACGAAGTGGGAGTGGTGCTATATTCGGGGTCGTTTACTAAAAGTATTTCACCAGCCTTTCGAGTTGGTTATTTGGTTGCTCCCGAAGAGGTGATTGAGCATTTATCTTACTACCGCCGCATCATCGACCGCCAAGGCGATACAATGCTCGAAAATGCCATTGCCGAACTCCTGCACGAAGGCGTGATTCAGAAGCACCTCCGAAAATCGCTACGTGGATACCGAGAACGTCGAGATTTTTTCTGTGAATTATTAACTCAAAAACTTAAAAATGAAGTCAGTTTCCAGATTCCAGAAGGAGGAATGTCAGTCTGGACAAAGTTTGATAAAAGCATAGATTTGGTAAAAACTGCTGAAAATGCCCTCAGAAATGGCCTTTATTTCTCTAATGGTTTACAACATAATTTGCCCGACTACAACATCAATTCTACTCGTTTGGGTTTTGCTTCTTCTACGGTTGAAGAATTGGAGAAATGTGTGGAGATTTTAGAGAAAAGTATAACCAAAGTTTAGCCTTTTTCATAGATTTGTATTGCACGAAATAGCCACTTTAGACCAAAATAGCCATGAATGAAAACTCTTATGATGCCATTGCTGAGCAGTATAAAAACTCAAAGCAGTTAGGTTTTAGAAAATGTATAGAAGAATATACGCTACTGAAATTAATAGGCGATGTAAGTAATAAGAAAATCTTAGACCTCGCTTGTGGAGAAGGTATCTACACCCGAAAAATTAAAGCATTGGGAGCTGCGAAAATACTTGGTGTAGATTTATCTTCGGAAATGATTAAACTCGCTGAGGCCGAAGAACTTAAAAATTTAATTGGTTGCGAATATTTAGTAAATGATGCCTTAGCACTCGGCAAAGTAGATGATTTTGATATTGTGATGTGCATGTATTTATTCAATTATGCCCAGACCAAAGAAGAATTATTGCAGATGTGTAAAACTGTTTTTTTGAATTTAAAATCGGGAGGCAAACTCGTTGGTTTTAATGATAACCCAATGAATAAGCTTGAAAACTACGCTACTTATAAAGAGTATGGTTTCATAAAAGCAAGCACCGAAACAAGAAACGAAGGTGATTTTGTGCGATATGTAATATTTAATCCCGATGGAACTGAATTTAGTTTCAATAATTTTTATTTGAGTCCACAAACCTATGAAGCGTGTTTCAAAGAAGTTGGTTTTAAAAATTTTAGATGGGAAGGGCCGTTTTTGGATGCAAAAGTAAGCGATACTGAATATTGGGATACTTTTTTTATCGACCCGCCATTGATAGGTTTTTCGGCTGAGAAATGAAACGAAGGAAGTCTTCGCTTTAAGCGAAGACTTCCTTAAAAACTTGTCTTACCAAACAACATCAACTCTTTTGCTTCTTCGCCAAATTTTATCATTTCCTCAAACTGCATTCCTATTTTTTTGATTAAACCAATAGATTTCTCGTTTTCTGGATTTACAATCGCTACTATACGCTTGATTTTCAGTACATTAAAAGCATAATCGAGTGTTGCAGAAGCTATTTCATACCCAAAACCTTTGCTGATAAGATTAGAAAAAAAAGCAAAGCCAATATCAATGTCTGGTAAGGTGTCACGTTTTATCAAACCACACATTCCGATAGCTTTTTCTGATTCTTTATCTATAACAGCATAAAACCCAAAACCATTTTCTGCATAGCTTTTCATACTGCCATTTAGCAAATATTTTTCAGCATCTTCAATCGAATGAACATTTCTATCACCGATAAATTGTAGCCAAGTTGGGGTATTGAGTAATTCGAGTATAAAAGCCGCATCATCAAGTGTAAATTGGCGTAGAATGAGTCTTTCGGTTTCGAGGATTTGCATAATTTTAGTCTAAGAAATCAGCAGGAACATATTTTCTAACACAATCAAGCGAACGCAGAAGCATCGTAAAATCAGATTTTCTTGATAAAAGGTTTTTAATTTTGCGGCTTGTTCTTATTTCTTCCTGTAAATTACCTTTCGCATCAAGCCACGCCATAATTGCTTCTTTTACATCTTCTGCTTTTTTTGCAATCAATAGTCTAACTTCTGCTGTCTTTTGCTTAGAATCAAAATCCCCTCCATTATGCACTTTATCAAGTAAATAAGCCGTATTTTTAGCTTTTATATTTGAATTGTCAAGAGGGTCAAAAAAAGCTACACCTCCCAAACCCAGTGTATAAACAATTTCTCTCTCTACATCATCATTCGGGTCGCATGGGTCTAAATAACCATCAGCGGGGTCTTTCTTAGGCTTTAGTAAATTAGCATCATGTGAACAAGGATATAAATTATCCCAATCGTATTTCAATTCTGGAAACTGTCCAAACGCTTTCGATTTAAAATGTTCAATATCCATTGCCCACGAATTGGCATACTTTTGTTCAGTTAGATAGCATTTTGAATAAAAATCACGGTCAAAAGCCTCCAAAACATCTGAGTTTCTATACGCACCTGCGTCTGGTTTGGCCGCCTTTTTTCTTGTTTCTTCATCGAGTAGATTATAATCAGCAAGTTGTTCTAAATATCCTCGTATTTCAGTTCTATCTAATGAAGTTGGGCGTTGGCCTCTCGTAACATTAATCATACTGGCAAAAGTGTTTTTAGATTATTCCGATAATTTAGCTTCTAATTCAAAACGCATCGTTGGCGAAATATACTTTTCATTTTCGTTTAAAAGTTCTTTTAGTTTTGCATTTCTTTGAGGTATATTTCCTCGATATTCTTTAATGATAGCATTAAACTTATCAAAAATACCATCAGCTACATTAGAAAACTCATTATCTAAGCCAAAATGAGAAACCATTAATTCTGAGAAACTCTTGCCAACGGCTTCATCTGACATGACTTCTTTACTCGTTAAATCAAAAACTGTTACATTTTTTATACTCGAAATTACGGCAGGGGAGTGGGTTGCTACAATAAACTGAACGTTCGGAAAGAGTTTGGTCAGAATCGGTAAAACTTGGTATTGCAAAGAAAGATGCAAATGAGTTTCGGGTTCATCAATCAATACAATTCCACAGGGGTCATAAGTGAAATTTCCTACGGATTTTCTGATTAAATCTAAACGAGTAAATAAATCCATTAAGATGCTCAAAAATGCAGAAAAACCATCGGGGAGTATATCAAAAGTAAGTTGCCTTCCATCGTTTAGTTGAATAAAAAATTCGTAAGAGTCTTCTACAAAAATTAGCTTCAAGTTTTTGTCTTCAAAAATTTCACCAAAAATGCTTTCTATTCCTTCAAAAAAAGTATTGGTTTTTTCAATTTCTTCTTTATTGTTCCTCAATTGGGCAAAAGCTTGATTTACTTTCCTATTGACTAAAAACTGTTTAAAGTTTTTGATAAAATACTCAGAAGATGTTTTATTTTGAGTCAACTGTCTCTCAAACTCATCTTGTTTAGTTGGACTTAAAACATTGTTTACCTTACTATTTCTAATAGGTGATAAGTAAGAGTAAATAAATCGTTTTCTATTATTAAAATAAACATTATCTTGAATAGAAAAAGTTATGAGTAACCTTCCAAAGGTTTTCAATATATTTTTTAGGTCGTTTGCCTGTGATTGGTTTGAAGTTGGATTAGAATTTTCTAATCTTTTAATTTCTTTTTTTAATTTATTAATACTATCATTCAATTCAATATTTTCATTGTTATGGAATAAGCTTGTTATGTGTAAATCTAAATTTTTTAAAATCGTACTCTTCCCTGAACCATTTTTTCCAGTTAGAATCAAATGGCTAAATGGTTGATGTTTTACTAAATCAATATCAAAGTTTTGATATGTATAACAATCATTTACATGTATAGATGTAATGTATGGAAATTCCGCTGGTGTAATCATAATACTCGTATTTTTTTACAAAAATAGGCTATTTCCTATAATTTTTTAAATTTATACCCCTTTAGGGGTTAGGGGCATAAAACCTCAACTCAACCCTACGGTTGCGTTGTCGGGCATCTTCGGTGTCGCTGTCGGCTTGTTTGCCTCCGTTGCCTTTGAGCTTTATTCGCTTGTCGTTAATGCCTTTATTAAACAAAAAACTCGAAATTACTTTTGCCCTAAATTCTGATAAATACTGATTTTGTCGGGCATCGCCCACGTTATCTGCATAGCCCGTAATCTCAATATTTACATCAGGCGAATCAATTAGTTGTTTGCTTATTTCTTCTAAAATTTGTTTCGATTCTGGCTTCAGAGCATAGCTACTCTGGTCGAAAAATAGTGTTTTGCTTTCTAAACTAAATGCTTTTTTCTCGGCGGTGTAGGCTTGTTTTTCAACCGTAACCACTTTTGTTTGTGGCAATATTTGCGTAGGCCGCTCGCTTAAACTTACCTGCTTTTGCTGTTTTGGGTCGAGAACCATTAATACTTGATTGATACCTTCAACTGCCAAAAACTCTCTAACGACCTCTTTATCAGTATTTGAATTGATTGAGATTTTATAACTGCCGCCCGTTTTGAGTTGCCCCAAATACATCTCATTTGTTTTTGATAATACTATTTGTTTTTGCGTGCCGTTGGCTACCTCAAAGACATTTACATTCTGTAGGTTGGCTTCGTTTTTGATGATGAGGTTCAGAAACGAAATTTTCTTGATGAGTTTGGCGGTGTTTTCGTGTACTGTTTCGTCAAAAGTTTCAATATCAATTTCACTCAAAAATTTTTGGTAGCCCTCAGCAATTACCTCAACCATCAAATGCTCTCTTTCTGTAAAATTGTGGTCGAAAACCGTTGCTTCTCGAGATGTTGTTTTATTAATTACATTGTTTTTATAGCTTCCCGTGAGACGAAATTGGGCTGGTATGGCTTTATTTTCTATTGCATCAACGGCCTGAAAAACTTGTTTGTTTTTCGGAATTCCATTGTCTTTTTCGTCTTCTTTTTCTTTTTTCTGTTCAGAAAACTCCAGCAGAAGTTGGTTGATTTTAGATTTGCCATTAAAGACCAACGGAATCTCGACAAAAGCAGTCGATTCGCTCAAGTTATCCAGATTCAACAATACATTTGAAACAATATATCCATCTGTTTTTGCTTGAAAAACGCATTGTTTCGGAAAAGTCTTTAACTCAAAACTGCCATCTCCTTTAGCATTAGATTCTTGCGTATTTAATTGACTATCAGTATAAATGATTTTTATTTGAGCCGCCAACGGCATCTTGCTTTTATGGTCTCTGATTTTGCCTTTTAGTGTAACAGATTGGTTTTCTTGACATACCGCCGATGTGCCGAACATCGTCAGTAATATCAAAATAATTGAGCAACTTTTCATTGGTTAGGTTAGTGTATTTTAAACTTTTATGGTGTTTTTTTAGTGATTAAGGTTTCAAAAATGCCCCAAAGATAGTACCCAAACTTTGCAAAGCCTCAACCACCACCGACTCATTTTCAATTGGTATTTTTAAGTAAATTTTGCCTGTTTCATCTCTGTAAATTAGATGTTCGATTAAGGCCTTATTTTCTTCTGGATTTTTTAAGGTTTGAGCCAATTGTGTGAAAAACTGAACGCCTGTTTTGACAAGTAACTCATTCGGGTTAGTGTTCTCTCCAACCAATTCACTGGTCGAAAGGCTTTCTTCTTTTACATCATCATCTCCCAAAAATGTGGTGGCATTTTGCGGTAAATCTATCAATGCCCTATCGAGTAGATTGGCCGAATCTTGTTCTTCGGCTTCGTGTTCTTCTTCCGAGTCGATGATTGTATTTTCGTCTTGCGGAGCATCGGTAAGGTTTTCAACCGAACTCATAAACTGCTTAAATTTATCTTCGCCTAAGAAAATAGTATCTTCTCCACCATCAAGCACACCTTCGGCCATGGCTCCTTTAAACTTCAATACATCAAGCATTTTGTGTTCAATCGTACCCGTCGAAACAAGGTTAATGATTGATACATTGCGTTCTTGGCCAAGTCGATAAATGCGGGCAATGCGTTGCTCCAAAATTGCAGGATTCCACGGAATATCTAAGTTAATCAACAAGGAAGCTGATTGAAGATTCAAACCCACTCCACCCGCATCGGTCGATAAGAAAACTCGACTGTTGGGGTCGTTCTTGAAATTATCGAGCAAATCTTTTCGCTTCGTACTCTCGATACCACCGTGCAGATTTTCAAACTTAATTCCTCGTTCGGTGAGTTCCTGAGCCACGAGCCTCGTCATGCGTTCCCATTGGCTGAAAATGACCACTTTTTCGTCCGAATTTTCGAGAAACTCGTCCAAAATATTCATTACCTCCTCAATCTTAGTATCGTGTCGAGTCTTTTGGTCGAGTATGTAAGTACTATCACAGACCATTCGCATTTGGCTCAGCGATAAAATCAAGCGTCGGCGGTCAGTTTCATTCAAGAAGCCATATTTACGCCATTTACTCACCAATTTGGCCACATTATCGCCCAGCCCATTATGAATATCCATTTGTTCTTGTGTCATTGGCACAAACAAATTCTTATCCATCCGCTTCGGTAATTGCGATAAAACCTCCTTCTTGGTGCGTCGGATTAAAATATCAGAAAGGAGTTTCGATATTTCGTGTAGGTTTTTATAACCCACTACTTTGCCCGATTCGTCGCTAATCTGATACTGGTTTAAGAAACGATAAACTGGACCCAGACGGAAAACATCAATGAGTTGAATGATTGAATATAGCTCTTCGAGTTTGTTTTCGAGTGGTGTACCCGTAAGTATGATGGCATATGGCGTGATGAGTTTTTTGATTTGTTGCGAAACCTTAGTTTTCCAGTTTTTGATACGCTGTGCTTCGTCCAGAATCACCATGTCGGCCTCCATTTTATTCAATAAATCGAGGTCTTGGGTCATGGTATGGTAGCTCACAATGACGTAGAAAGCATCAACGTACTGGTATTGGGCCGTTCGTTTGATAAGCGAACCTTCAATGACATGCACCGAATTATCGGTAAATCGCTCAATCTCTGATTTCCATTGGTATTTCAAAGAAGTAGGACAAACAATCAACACTCGGTTGATGCCCAGTTCTTTTTTATAGAGTTCGGCCGTGGTGATTGCTTGCAGTGTTTTTCCAAGACCCATTTCGTCGGCAATGAGGCTACGGCCTCCAATTGCAGCAAACAAAACGCCTTTTTTCTGATACGGAAAAAGCTCAGCTTTGACCAAACCTTCAAAATTTAAGTCTTCGCTACCTTTAGGAATCAGATTCATGAAAAACTCACGGCGACGAATCTTATCTCGCTCGCCAATTACAAAATCGAGGGCATCGGAGTAGCACCTAAAGCTTTTGCTGATTTTCTTGGCTTCTTCCAGAAAAACCTCAAATACTGCAAAGGATTCGGGTTTTAGGATATTATTTTCATCGAAATAGGCCTTGGCAAGTTGAGTATAGGCTTCTTTGTTTTCTGAACCGATGCGGATTTTTATCTGACGCCCATTGAGATAATCTAAATAAACCGAACTATAATGTGGCTGAAATCCGCCTTCTTTGAATGCTTTCTTTGAACCATGCAGACTGCTCAAATGATGGAGAGTAGCACTGATGTGTTTGCAGACTCCCAAACGGTTGGTTTTAAAATCAAGACATTCGCAAAAATTTTGTGTGTCGTCGGTGCTTCTGATGGCAACTTTATATGAGTTGTTGGTGGCCTTATTGATTACTTGAAAGTCCGAAAAAAACTTTTCTTGCCCGATGTTTGTCACCAAAAACTCATTGTCTTGTCCGAATTGTTTGCGTAGTGCAATTTGCCATTGGTCGAGGGTTAAGTTATCGGGCTTTCTGTAATAAGGTATTTTCTTGGGCGTTTCTACCTTTTTTTTCTTGGCAGATTTGCTTTTTGAAACTTTATGAGTTGCCATCGGAAGGTTTTTTGGGAGTATTTAAAATCTGCCCGAATTTACGAAAATTTCGTGATTAGCAAAGTTTTAGAATAGTTTGAAAGCCTTATTTTACATAAACTTATTCTATCTCCTAATATTTCGCTACCTTTATCGAAAACCCAAAAAACCTTGTAAATCGGCAAGATTTACAAGGTTTTCTTTTTGGGAAAATGCCAACACAAGAACAGCAGTTTGAGCAACTCATCGAAGGAATCGTGGCCAAAGGCTATGCCATTTGTGATGATTTTTTAGAGCCTGATGAAGTCAAAAATCTTTTAGAAACTTTTGCTCAACGCTACCAAGCAGGAAAATTTAAAGAAGCCAGCATTGGCAAACAAAGCGAAGTTCACAAAGCGGCCTTAGTGCGAGGCGATGAAATTTTATGGCTCGAAACCAATTCCACTGATGCTGCCGAGCGAATGTTGCTCGATAAAAACCAAGCTTTTGTCGATTATCTCAATCAGACCTGCTATTTGGGTATTGTAGATACCGAAATTCATTTTGCCAAATATGATGTTGGAAAATTCTATCGCCGTCACAGAGATACTTTTCAAGCTCAGAAGGGGAGAATTTTGTCGGTGATTTATTACCTAAACCTTAACTGGATTCCAGAAAACGGTGGAAATTTGATTATATACACTCAGGAAAATGGCGTTGAAAAAAGTACGGTCATTGCTCCATTGGCTGGACGTTTGGTTTGTTTTGAAAGCGAAAAACTCGACCACGAAGTAAGCGAAGCCTTTACCGAACGTTTTAGCGTAACGGGCTGGTTGCTGAATAGGGGGTGAAACAGATGTGCTGCACTTAATCCTATATATTAAACCAATAAGTAAGTTTCATCACTAAAGCACGACTTTTGCTATTTAACAAACCTAAATTGTAAGGTTTTTCGAGCATTTCGGGGTCGGTTGCGAAATAATTATCGGTGTAAACGATGAAGAAATCGCTGGCTGGTTTGAAACGCCACTGAAAACGTGAGTTAATATTGACATTATTGGCTTGGTTGTTATACTGCACAAAGGTTGTCCAGAATACATTTTTATTAAATGTTATTTCAGCACGTGGACTCACCAACCACAAAACCGCAGAACTGTATGGTTTAGGTAGTTTGATTCGATTATGGGTAATATCAACCGAAAGCAATGCGTGAGGGATAAAACGATAATTGGCGGTACTGCCCAGAGATAAAAAGTGTCCATTATAATATTCGCCTGCCCTGCCACTTAAATTGAAGAAAAATGGTTTATTAGTATTTGATTGAAAGCTAAAACGAGTTTGTTGATAAGAAAAACCTTGATTTTTGGTGAGTGCTTTTCCACCAGTATTGGTAGGGTCGAAATCACTGAACAAATAGGTGTACATAAACCGATACGGGAATATCGTAAGGTTGGCATTATTGGTGAACTGAAGTACAAAAAACATCGGGGTAAAATCATAATCAATGGTTTTAAAATCAGATTTTCGGGTGAAATAATCCCAATCTATTCCTACACCAAAGTTGTTTAATACTCGATTGATTTTAGGACTTTTCGGATAAAACGTATAGCCAAAATTTGATTCATTTCTAAGGAAGTTTTGACGAGGAACATAGCCCACTGGAGCGAAGTAGTTTTCGCCCACATACGTACTTCCCGAACTAATAAACCATGTCGGAGAGTCTTTCAAAAAAATAATGCCCGCCGAATTTTGCCCTTTTGAACTCGTCGGTGTAAATGATTGATGATAGAAAAACTTATTTCGCCAATAACCATTTCTCGATGCCATATTGTAATCTAAACCCACAATTCGATGAAATTTTAATGAATCAACGGCCTGTTGGGTTTCTAATTTACCAATGGCATTTTCTTTATTTACAACCATTAATGATATATTCGACCTCGTGAATAACTTCCGTTGAATAGCTCCAACGGTGTAGTTTGCCCCTGCCAGACCAATTTTATCATCGAATTTAGTGCCTTTTGTTTGCATCGACATCAAACCAATACGCCAATTATTAGTCAATTTACCGCTGAGTCTTGCTCCGCCCAAAATCTTTACTTGTTGACTATTGCCAGTTACTGGATTTTTGGTAATTCCGATTCTTCGGGAAAAGAATGGTGTAATATTATCTGTTCCAAATGAGCCAAAAAGGTCATTGTTTTCAAGAAAAAACTGTCTTCTTTCAGGGAAAAGAATTTCAAAACGACTCAAATTGGTTACTTGTCTATCGACCTCAACCTGCGAAAAGTCGGGATTGACCGTAATATCTAAATTTAGCGATGGCGTAACCGCAATTTTTGTATCAAAACCAATATTGGCTTTTCTTTCTAAAGGCTGTTCGTTGATAAAATCTTGCCCCACAGAAGCAATGCTGTAAGGAATTATCGAGACATTCGGGCCTGGTTTGGGTGGAGCATCATCCCAAATTAAAGTTCCCGAAAAAGCCAAATCTGTACCTTTTCCGCTACGTGGCAGTTGAGCCCACGACGAACGCTCATTCAAGAGAAGATTATTGCGAAAGAAATTTACATTCCAAGTATTTTGTCCATCTTCCGCCAATTTATATCTGATTGTTTTAAACGGAATGGCACACTCAACCACCCAACGGTCATCGTAATTTTTTACGGCCGTGTACCATTTATTATCCCAATCATTTGAAACCACATTTCCGTTTGAAATCAAAGCTTCACGTTGTACGCCGTAAGGGTTCACTGCAAAATGAAAACCATTCTGTTTATCTCTGAAAGTATCAATATTGAAGACAACTAAATCTGTTCCTCCACCAGCTGGGAAATCTCGTTTTAGAGAAAGAACTGCGTATTTTCGAGGTTGCTCAACCACAAAACTATAATACATAAATTCGTCATCGAAGGCCACTCTTGCCGTCGTTTGTTGAATTGCAGTTGAGGTATCATAAGGAAATTGCTGACGAAATGGTGGCGTTTTTTCGGCCATTCCCCACGTTTTTTCGTCTAATATTCCATCAATTTTTATCTTTTCAGAAGTTCGTTTGATATGAATATTATATTTCTGTTCATTGACCGTTTGAGCAGATAACTGGAAGCAAAAAATAATAGGAATTAGAAGTAAGAAGTAAAGTTTTATTTTCATTTAGTTTAGGTGATGTAAGAACTAATAAAAGTAGCTGTTTTTGAAAGAATTGGCGTTTTTTTGAGAAGAAAAAACTAATTACATAGACCAAAAATACAATTTGGGAGATTTGTTAAGTGTTCAGCTTTATTGATGAATATTTTTTTTAGCCTAAATTTTATACAATTCTTAATACTTTTTAGAAAATTAATTTAATTTGCATTTCAAAAGTGTAAATTTGACACATAAAATTGATGGAATTACAACAAAATTAAAATCTATGAGAAAAACCCTAACATTAATAACCTCTTTTTTGCTTGTAATAAATGCTTTTGCACAGAAAACAACAAAAGTAGAAGTAGATGCTACAAAGCCCTTGGTCACGATTCAGCCAACGATGTATGGTATTTTCTTTGAAGATATAAACTTTGCTGCTGATGGTGGTTTATATGCCGAATTAATCAAAAACCGTTCGTTTGAGTTTGAATATCCGTGGATGGCTTGGAAACACCTCCCCGAAGCCGAAACTCGTTTTAGTATTCAAAATGAATTGACGATTTATAATAACTCAAAAGGAAATCCCAATAATCCAAGAGTTGTGAGGGTAGATAAACGTGATGAAAAGAAAGAGTTGGGTCTGCAAAATGAAGGTTTTGATGGTATTGGTATAAAAAAGGGTGAAAAGTACGATTTTTCTGCCTTGGCTCGACTCAATAAAGGAAGTATTAGTCTTTTGGTAGAAATCATCAATAGTAAAAATCAAGTTATCGGAAGTACGACGGTAAATTTACTTGGTTCTAATTGGCAGAGAATTGAGGGGGTAATCACTGCCACCGAAACTGACCCTAATTGCAAAGTAAATGTGTTTTTCAAAGGGGCTGGGCAGTTAGATATTGATATGATTTCGCTCTTCCCTCAAGATACTTGGAAAGGTCGCAAAGGTGGACTTCGTAAAGATTTGGTGCAATTGTTGGCCGATTTGAAACCTGGTTTTGTGCGTTTTCCTGGTGGCTGTATAGTTGAAGGACGTACATTGGCCGAACGCTATCAATGGAAAAAAACAGTGGGTAAGATTGAGAACCGTCAACAAATTGTCAATCGTTGGAACATGGAGTTTAAGCATCGCCCAACTCCTGATTATTACCAAACCTTTGGTTTAGGTTTCTACGAATACTTCTTGATGTGTGATGACATCGGTGCAACGCCACTACCAATTTTATCGTGTGGATTGGCTTGTCAGTTCAATTCTTCGGAAATGCAACCTTTAGAAGACCTCGACCCATTTGTGCAAGATGCTCTCGACCTAATTGAGTTTGCTAATGGTGGTACTGATACGAAATGGGGTGCGTTGCGTGCCGAAATGGGGCATCCTGCACCTTTTAACCTACAAATGCTCGGTGTGGGAAATGAACAATGGGGAGAAGAATATTTTGAACGTTATAGCATTATCTCAAAAGCGGTTCATGCCAAATATCCGAATATTAAATTAGTTTCTGGAACTGGACCTTCATCTGATGGTGAATTATTTGAGCAAGCCGAAAAGACTTTACCCAAGCTTAATGCCCAAATTGTAGATGAACATTATTATAAAGAACCAAAATGGTTTAGAGATAATGCTACACGCTATGATAATTATGACCGAAATCGTTATAAAATTTTTGCAGGCGAATATGCTGCTCAAAGTAATGGTGTGGCTACGCCAGATAACAAAAACAACTGGGAATGTGCATTATCGGAAGCGGCATTTATGACTGGTTTAGAACGCAACGCCGATGTGGTTTATATGACTTCGTATGCCCCACTTTTTGCTCATGTCAATCGTTGGCAATGGACGCCTGATTTGATTTGGTTCGATAACCTTACTTCATTCGGAACGGCAAATTATTATGTTCAAAAATTATATGCCAATAATGCAGGAACGAAAACTATTTCGATAAAAAGTAATGGAGAAAATCTGACTGGTAAAAACGGGCTTTATGGAGCATCTTCGATTGATGAAAAAACAAATGAAGTTATCATTAAACTGATAAATACTTCAAGCGAAACGCATACGATTGATTTGAATATCAATGGTTTAGCGGCAAAAGCAAATGTTAAAGTGATTTCAATGCTTGAAAAAGACATTAAGAACTTCAATACTATTACTGAACCCAATAAAATCGTTCCTGTTGAGTCGGCAATCAGTATTGCTCAAGGAAAGGCAAATCTTGTCTTAGAACCTTATTCATTTAAGGTTTTCAGGATTAAAAAGTAAGCTTTTTGATGTGATAAGAATGTATGTTTCATTCATGTCACCTCAATTTCAGTACCAATTTATTATACTATTTTATTGAAAAATGATGAATTGATATTCAAAATATAATGATTTAAAGAATTTATTGATATATTCACGACTAATAATTAACCCTAATACAATTACTAATGACACTTGGACTCGAAACGCTCGACTACACCATTTTTTTTATTTATTTCGTTATCGTATCTTCCTACGGCTACTGGATTTACAAAAACAAAGGCAAACAATCTGCCGATAGCAAAGACTTCTTTTTGGCTGAAGGCTCGCTAACTTGGTGGGCAATTGGTGCTTCAATCATCGCCTCGAATATCTCGGCCGAACAATTTATTGGTATGAGTGGGCAGGCTTTTCAGCTCGGTATTGCCATTTCGGTTTACGAACTTTTGGGTGGTGTTTCACTAATCATTGTGGCGGTATATTTTCTGCCGATGTACCTCAACAACAAGATTTTTACGATGCCACAATTTCTGGCCAAACGCTACGACAAGCGATTGGCAACAATTATGGCGGTTTTTTGGCTTTTTCTCTACATTTTCGTCAATCTTACCTCAATTATTTATCTCGGAGGTTTGAGTTTGGAAAAAATGACAGGTTTTAGCTTTATGACTTGTGCTATTTTCTTGACAGTTTTTGCGGTAATTATCACACTTGGAGGTATGAAAGTAATTGGTTATACCGACGTAATTCAGGTTGTTTGCTTGATTTTCGGAGGATTAGCAACTACTTATTTAGCTCTTGATTTACTTTCAAATAAAGTAGGAACTGGTGCGGGTATTTTTGAAGGTTTAAATCTAATTGCCGACAAAGCCGATAGCCATTTGCACATGATTTTTAAGCCTAATCAATATCAAGTACATGATGGAAAAGGTGGTTTTATTGATGCCTACAAGCAATTGCCGGGTATTATGATGTTTATCATCGGCGGCCAGTGGGTAAATAACCTCAACTATTTTGGTTGTAATCAATACATGACTCAGCGTGCTTTGGGTGCAGATATTTCTACGGCTCGTAATGGCGTTTTGTTTGCGGCATTTATGAAAATGTTAATGCCATTTATCGTTGTTCTCCCAGGTTTGGCGGCTTATGTGATTTTTCAAGAAAATGCCGATGCTTCAATCGTAAATGGAATTACGAGCAATGGCGTCGTGAAACCCGATAATGCTTATCCTGTACTATTAAATCTATTGCCAGTTGGCTTAAAAGGCTTAGCATTTGCTGCCCTTACGGCGGCAATCGTGGCTTCGTTGGCAGGAAAAGCCAATAGTATTTCTACGATTTATGTGTTGGATATTCATAAAAAATTCTTCAATAAAAATCTTACCGAAAAACAAACTGTTTGGACGGGTCGTGTGGCAATCGTTATTGCATTTATCATTGCTCTGATTGTGAGTCCACTTTTAGCTAATTTCGGACAAGCATTTGAATACATTCAAGTTTACACAGGCTATATTTCACCAGGTATTCTGAGTATTTTCTTGTTAGGTTTCTTCTGGAAGAAAGCTACTGCCAATGGAGCTTTAACGGCAGCTATTTTGAGTATTGCACTTTCGGCAGTGATTGCCAATCTTTATCCTGATTTTCCTTTCATGAATAGAATGGGCGTTGTATTTTGGATTTGTTCTTTGGTTCACATCATCATCAGCCTAATTGAAGGAAAAGGCAAAGACCAAGAAAATGCCTTTGAAGTGAAGAAAGAATGGTTTAAAGTTGATAGAACTTTTGCTATTGGAGCGGTAGCGATTGTAGCGATTTTTGTAATTATTTATACAATTTTCTGGTAAAAAGAATAGTTTTTATGAATGGTACTTTTGAGGAATTAGCTCAGAAGTGCCATTTTTTATGCTTCATCAATCGTTAGTCCATCTTTAAGTTGATACTTTATTAAGACTTTCGTGTAATGCCGATTTCGTCTGTTTTTCTTGGCATCGGCTCGTTTATCGTTGCGTTTGTCTTGCACAATTCTCTCTAAATTATTCAAATCGGTGATTTCCTGAATGTCATTAATCGAAGTACGTCTGGGCATAAAAAACTTTTCATTGATTTTATTTAAACTAATCAAGTGATAAAAGGTTTCTGAACTATAAAAGTACTGCCGCTCTATTAGACTTATTTATAAATCCAAAGTAAAACAGGTTTTGAGGTTTTACTAAGCTTTGAGTCTAAATCTTTCATTACTTCATTTGAAATAGCAGGGCATCCCCAGCCTTCGGGTGTGCCTTCTGGATACACTTCCCCTTCGGTCACATCATTCCACGAATGTAAAACTATCGTTCGAACAAGTGCATTATTATTTGTTTCTTCAAGACCGTGAAGTAAATACTTTACCTTTATTCCCCATTGACTCACGCCCCTTTCTCCGATTTTATATTTACCTAAAGCCGAACAGTGACTTCCGTCTTTATTGCTAAATGATGGGTTGGTTTTACTAAAATCTTTTCCCCACGGCATATTACCGCATCCATGGCTGCACATTCCACTTTTGATGATTTTATTTGTCTTGAAATCCCAAAGAAATAAGCGTTTTTTGCCTGAATGGATACTCATATCAATCAAAATACAGAAATCAGTATTGTATTTTTTTTGATTTACAAAACTCTTTTGCTTCTTTGGCATAAGCCAGATTTCTGAGATTTTGAAGAGAATCGTTTTGGGTTTTAGTTGCTCTGTAATTCTCAGCCTTAGATTGACAACTCCATGAAAGAACCCCTATAATAGTTGTGATAAATAAGTATCTCAGCATATCTTTATCTACAATATTTTTTCAGAAGAGGCTCTAACTCTGCCATTTCTTCGCCTGTAATATTACTTTTTATAAATGTTAAATCACTACAAATCATATCCAAAATATTTTCTGGTATTTCGTTAGCTAATAAATTTTCCACTGGAGTATCTTTTTTCTTTTTAGTATCAATAATTGGCTTTGGGTCGTAAAGATTTATTGCAGCAATTATTCTGTAATAATGAGCATCAAGCAGTAGTGGTTCTATTTGAAGAACTTTTGAGAAGTTATCTATAGCTTGGTCATATTCTTTCAAATCACTCAAAATATGTCCTCGCATCATGTAGTGGTCAGTATTGGTGCTATCTTCCATGATTATGTCCCCCAATTGATTAACCGCACTTATTGGGCTACCTGTACTTACACTATTTTTAGCAAAATATACTTTTCGCTCAATTCTCTTTTGTTGAGGCGTTAAGAATGTAAAGTTTTCTTGGTAAGTTACTGATGATTTAAGAATACCTGTCGAATACCATTCTTCTTTTTGCCCATGAATCCTTCCTTTTTTATAAGGAGTTTCTTCTCTTAACTGCCCATTCGGATACCAACTTCGATAGACACCATCGTATTTGCCGTTTACATAAAAACACCTTATTTTGAGTTTGCCATCTTCATAATATTCAAACCATTCGTCGTCTGGTTCACCATATTTATAACTTTTATCGCTCTTTAGTTGCGTATTTTCGTAATATTCATACATCACACCATCTAATTTCCCCTTAGCCAGATACCCATTGGCTTTTATCAAACCATTGATAAAATAATCTAAAAAACGGCCCTCATAGACTTGCTTTGAACCTTTTAGCCTGTATTTTTCTTGTAAGTCTAATTCCATCATGTTACGTGACGGAATCTTTTTGATTGAATCAGGTCGAGTGAAATAAGGTTTGGTTATGACAAAAATGATTTCGTCGGTTTTACCTTCTAAGTTATACTTTTTAAAGGTCTGAATATCTGTCGCTTTTCGTCGAGAATGAATTAATGTGTCTGCAATAAAGGCACTTTCGTTAGGTGGAAATGTGTAAATGGGGATTGAGTCAATGACATAAAATTTGCGACTATTCAATAGTTTTCCTCTGCTTTCTATCTGAGAATAAGCCCAAAAGCTGCAAAAAGTGAATAATAGGAGTAGTGTTTTTTTCATAAAAGCGGTTTTTATGATTTAACATTCGGATTTTATCTTTCTCTAATCGCCTTACTCTGCCGAATCATCTCGACCGTAAAATCAACTACACTTGTATTATTTTTGAGTAGTTCTTCACGGTTGCGGTTTACTTCATAGTCAGGTTGTAGGAAAAAATCTTTGTTTATATTGTTTGGTAAATTATGGCTGATTTTCATCAAAGGCGTATGTACAATAAATTTTGAATTGGGTAGCTTGAAATCTTGCCAATTTACTGCAAAACTTCCCCAACTGGCACCGCCTACTTGTTGGCCAATGATTTTTTCTGGGATTCCCAAATCTTTTGCCAAATTGAGCGTAAAAGTGGTTGCCGAATAGCAACCAGGGTCGGTTAAGAAATATGTTTTTCCACGATAGCCCAGTTGTTTTTCTGGTTTTTGCTTGTCATTTCGCTTATTTACCCGATACATAAATTCGCCCTCACGCTTCATAAAACCCAACCACATTGTCAATGGAGGGCCAAAATAATAAGGTTTGAAAAGTGTAAAATAGGCTTTTTTCTTTAAAGCCAGTGTATCGACCAATGTAAAAGGTTTCGGCGAAAGGTATTTCAAGAAACGAGAAATATTTGGAATAAATCCACCTCCATTGGCTCTGAAATCAACAATCAAATGTTCTACTTTGATGTCTTTTATGGTTTTGAATCTTACCCGCAAAACCCGCTTGAATTTTTGGTTGCTGAAATCCAGAAATTTCCCACTCATCGTAAACTCAGTAATATCAAGTTTGGCAATGTGATTAACACTATCCAAAATTTTCAGCGAAAGATTAGGGCGATTGAGGTTTTTGTAGCGTTTTTTATCAATTTTCAGAATTTCGACGTTCGTTTGGCAAGCTACTTTTTTATAGAAAATAGTGTCGTTTTTGGGTAAACGATAAGAGATTTTAATCGAATCAACTTCTCCGAAATATCTTTTAAAATAAGTCGGAAAAGCACTCAATGTGTAATAATCTTTTACGTGTTCATTGCCATTATCGCTCGAAACAAATACTTTGAGTTTCTGTATTAATTGCCCTATAGGCTCGTCGTTAAATGCCAAAACCTCGCTTCCTCGAATGATGGTCGAATCGGCCGAATAATTCAAGGCCAAATAGTAATTTTTGTCAATTTTGCGAAGATAAAAAGGTACAAACTTGGCATTTTTTTTATTGAATCGCTTCTTGTCGTATCTTAGATTAGTGTGTCCGTCTTTGACGTTTGTCACTAATTGAGATAAAACTCGAAATGTTTCTAAATAGTTAAGTGGCTGATTAATAGAATTATAGAGCGAATCATACACCTTATTGTAAGCTTCTCGACTCATATAATAATACATTCCTGGGTGAATTTTCTCGAACTTTTTTTTCAGAAATGCCATATCTGCTCGAATCTCCTCGGGCGAAAAAGTATCTTTTGATTTTTGTGCTTGTAGAAAAAGTGGAAATAGTAAAAAAACAATTATTTTCTGCATAGTGGTTGGTTACTGGTATACTGGAGATTAGTGTACTGGATACTGGTTATTTGTGTACTGGTTATTGGTTTTCGGTGTTGTCTGTGAACTATCGGCTGCTGACTCAATAATACTATCTAATTTTAACCTTATTTTTTATCAGATTGAGGGTGTATTTCAGTACAGTATCTTCATTATTCAAGAAATCTTCAAGGTTGGGGTTGACCTCAAAGTCAGGCTGCAAAATTGGCTTATTGTATTTTTTTGCATCAACATTATAGAGAATCCTTCCCAATGGTAATGAAATCTCCAGTTCGGTATTCGGTAATTTAATTGATGAAAACTGAGCAGCCGAGCAGCCGTCGTATGCTCCACCGCAAGTCATACCCACAAACGTACCCACACCCATGTTATGAAGTTTTGAAACCAATAATGCTGCCGCCGAAAACGTACCTCCATTCATCAGCACATACACGTTTTTGTTAAATCGAAACTCATCGTGAGGGCGTTGTTTTTGTTGGTATTTGCTTTCTAAATAGCCGTCGGAGTCTCGCACCGTAAACTCTTTGTTAAGCCTCGAAGCTGCCTCTTTGGCCAAATAAGCGTCGTATTTTTTGTAATCTTGTTTGAGTCGTTGTAAGCCTTCGTCTCTAAACCCTAACTTGTAAGCATCGAAAGGTTGATTGGCAAAGTATCGTAAAAAGAAAATAGAATAATCAATAATTCCACCCGAATTACCTCTTAAATCAAGAATCAAATTTTCGATTTTGTTTTCTTCCAATTTTCTGAAAATCTTGCGGGTTTCGCCTTCAAAATTAGTACCTTTGCCATAATCTCTAATACCGTACATAAAAGAGCGTATATCAACCATAGCAACTTTCTGAGTCGAATCAATTACTCGATAAGATACAATTCCTGTGGTGTCTTCGTCAACATCAGGATAACGAATTTCGAGCATCTTTTCCATAAAATCTACACTTTGGCCTTCTATTTTTGTAGTTTTAGGTTTATTTTGCCCTTGCTTGATGTACGTTATCAAGAAATTATCTTCTTCACCTTTCCATAAATAATACAATTTTCTGAACTCCCTAATCGCATAATACTTTCTTGCATTGGGGTTTACGCCATCGCCATTGTAGTAAGAAATTTTCTCCAAATGTTCCAAAATTTTCTTTACTGGCTGACCATCAATTTCTAAAATCTCGGTGCCACGAGTAATCTTTTTATCGGCAGAATAATTGCGAGAAACCAACAACTGATTATTGATGTATCGTACACTAAACGGAAAAAATTTGGGACGTTCGGTAAATGAGTTGCTCTTAGAAAGTAACCTCCGGTCGGGCGACATGTGTGTATGACCACAACCGACAGCCTGCACCAGCGGCAAAAATGTAAAATAAGCCTCACGTAGCGTATAACGGCCCGAAACTCTTTGTAATATAGAATCTTGTAAGAATGTAAAACGCTCTTTTGAAATATATTTGAAAGGGTCGGGATGATATTTCTCAATCTCATTTTTGAGATTCACAAGGTCTTCTTTTATCTGTTCTGCCGTGTAGGTTTGCGAGAAACCACTCAACTGGCTGACTAACAGTATAATAAGAAGGATATATCTTGATTTTATATTCATTTTCGCTTTTTTCATAAACCCAAATCTACTCTAAAATAATTATTTTTCCGTATTAGCCACAAAATAATCTATCTACTAAACACAAATTCGGTATTGGTGACGGTCGGCCGCTGCCGTTTGGGGTTGTGAATTTTTTTTACTAATTTTGCACCAAAATAAAACTTCAGTTCTTTGAACGCCTATGCTTAACAGACGCCTCATACGGATTCGTGCGATGCAAGCCCTCTTTGCTTACAAACAAGCCGAGGGTGCGAATTTCCAATTAGCTTTAGACTTAATTGCCGACCACTTCTCTCCAGATTTGAATTCGATGGAATATCAAGATAAAGAGAAACTGGAAGGATTAAAAAAGTTAGGTCAAAATCTTTTTCAAGAAGCTTTTTCTCGACAAGAAGCTGAAAAATTCGATGCACCCGACGAAGTGTTGAGAATGGTCGAAAAAGCAAAAGAATTTTATCTTCTCAAAAACAAAAAAGACGTTCAGCATTATGCCACCCGCATGGTAATCGAAGCCGAAAGAGTGTATGAATTGTATCTACAAATCTTATTGCTCTTTATCGAACTCGGCAACCGTGCCAACCAAGATAGCAACGGCGATGCAAAATCAAAATTAATTGATAATCAAATTATTAAGGCTTTACGTCAAGAAAAATCGCTTGAAATCCTTTGTAGTCGTCGCAGCATTAGCATGGTCAATGAGCAGGTTTTTGTTGCTAAGCTATACCGTGAGGTAATTCGTGCCAACGACCGCTACAAAGAATATGTATCGAAAACCAATCATACACTCGAAGAAGATTTTGCGATTTTGAAATATCTACTCAAAAACGTAATATTGAAACACGAAATTGCATGGGAGTTTTTTGAGAAACAAGATTTGTATTGGATTGACGATATCGAGACTCTTAGAGCAGCCGTAACGCATACTTTCCAAGCTTTGGTAGAAGACGGTAAATTAAAATTAGCTCTTTTAGACGAAGAATGGGACGAAAGAAAAGAATTTTTACAAACTTTGTATCAGAAAAGTATTCTCGAAACCAAAGATTTAGAAGAAATTCTGATTCCGAAGCTCAAAAACTGGGAAATCGAGCGTATTGCTATCACTGACCATATTTTATTGAAGATGGCGGTTGTAGAAATGCTCAACTACCCAAGTATTCCGGTGAAAGTTACAATCAACGAAATCATCGAAATCGCTAAAGATTACAGCACCCCAAAAAGTGGGCAGTTTGTGAATGGTATTTTAGATGGTGTATCGAAAGACCTCAAAGAATCTGGCAAACTTCGTAAGAGCGGTAGAGGTATGTTGGATAATAAATAAGTCTAAAAAAGAGTTCTGTATAATAAAAAGTAGTTTTAGTGGGAAATTAACTCACTCATTCAAATATTCAAACATTCACTCATTGAATTTTATGAGCAATTCATCAAGAACTTTCATTGCATTTTTGGCTGGAGTAGCCACAGGAGCAGCCATCGGTATTTTATATGCACCCGATAAAGGCGAAGTAACTCGTGATAAACTGTCATTCCGTTTATCTAAATACCGTGAACAATTACAGAAATTCATCAATGACCTCATCGAAAGAGGCGACGAAGTAGCGATGGAAGTAGTTGGTGGCGATAGTTCGGCCAAAGCAGAAGGCCAAAAAGTGGTAAGCGAAGCACGTCAAAAAGCCGAAAAATTACTCGAAGACGTAGAATCTTTGATGAGCCAAATTAAATCTAAAAACTAAGAGTAGGCAATAGACGATAGCTTTTTGAAAATTTCAAATTAATCAGCTTAGCGTATCTATTGAAAATTGGCATTTCTTTGTACATTAATTATACACCTTTTGTCTATCGACCATCGTCCATGGACTATTGATTAAAAACATGAAAAAAGTATTTTTAGCTCTTACTTCAACGATTATTTTAGCAGGATTGAATTTTTCTTGCAACCTAATTGATTCAAAAGGACAGACAGGAATGAGCCAAGAAGACTCGTTGGCTGCCCTTGCAAATGCTCCAATCATGGAGTTTGATAAAGAGGTTTTTGATTTTGGTACACTCACCGAAGGCGATACTGTATCGCACGCATTCAAATTCAAAAACGTCGGAAAAAGTGCTTTAACAATCACAGATGTGCAAGTGCAGTGCGGTTGTACGGTTGCTTCAAAACCCGACCATCCAGTTGGTGTTGGCCAGTCTGACCAAATCGTTGTGCGTTTTAATAGCAAAGGAAAAGTGGGAACAAACAAAAAATTTGTGACTATTTTCTCTAATGCCAATCCTCCGCAAACCGTTTTGGCTTTTACGGCTATCGTTTACGGAAAAGATATGCCAGATTCGGCTAAGGCAGCATTAAAAGCAATACCTAAGTTATAATAGGCCGAATATCGAGCCGTTGAAATTCAAATATAATCTAACCAAAAAAATCTAAAATAATGATTCTTTTACAAGCACAGGGCGGAAATGGTATGTTTTCGATAGTTATGATGGTCGGGATGATAGCAGTATTTTACTTCTTCATGATTCGTCCACAACAAAAAAAGACCGAAGACCAAAAGAAAATGGTTGAGGAATTGAAAGAAGGTGATGAAATCGTAACTTTCGGAGGTATGCACGGTAAAATTGTTGCTAAAGACGAAACTACCGTAACTATTTCGGCAGGTGGTGGTGCAAGATTGACTTTCGATAAAACTGCTATTGCAAGAAAAAAATAATAGAAAACAGTCCACTGTCGATAGTCTATAGTCCACAGAAAATAATTTTATCTGTTGTCTGTGGACTATCGTCTATTGACTTTTAAGATGAATATTAAAACCTTATTACTGTGCTTTTTGGCTGCCTTTGTAATTTGGCTGCTAAACTCTCTAAATAAATCGGGATATTCGGCCAAAATCAGTTATCCCCTCACCATTAAGTATAACGACTCCCTATATATATCAACCAAACCTTTACCCCAAAAATTAAATGTTAGTTTGTCGAGTACGGGTTGGGACTTGTTGAAGTACAACTTGTTTTCAAATGCTACACCTTTGGTTTATGAAATCAATAATCCATTGTCAGTCAGCAGTTTAGATAATACCTCATTGCTCGAATCGCTTAC
Source organism: Emticicia aquatilis (assembly GCF_014644295.1). Classification (GTDB taxonomy): domain Bacteria; phylum Bacteroidota; class Bacteroidia; order Cytophagales; family Spirosomataceae; genus Emticicia; species Emticicia aquatilis. Next base: position 105,064 of record NZ_BMKK01000009.1, on the reverse strand, counting down.
AGTTTTGTTGAAAAGACCAAAGTTGAATTATATCTTGGCCGATACAACAACCCTACATTTTGAGCGGAAAAAGAGAAAAACTATTAAACTGAAAGTTGATAGTTTAGGAATTGATTTACAGAAGAACTTTGTGGTATCGAGTCTTATTAATATTTCTCCATCAGAGATAACATTAGAAGGCCCAGAGTCAGTACTCAAAGAATATAATGATACGATTTTTCTCACGATACCAACCAAGCGTTTAGCAACTAACTTTGATGATAAAGTGAAAATTACTTTGCCGCCGAATAATTTAGTAAAATCGAATGCCGAAAAAGCATTAATAAGTTTTGAAGTAGCAGAGTTGTTGAAATAGTTTTGATTCATCGCTAAAAGCACCAAAAATCATGGCATCAGAAACCGCCCGTCGTTCGCAAGCTACACCACTGAAAGATGCTATCGAAGCATTTCTGAAAACATTCGACCTAAAAACTCGTTTCAACGAAACCTATCTGATAGCGTTTTGGGGACGAATGATGGGGCCAACCATTGCCTCCCGTACCAAAGAAATCTACGTAAAAAACAGAGTTTTATATCTCCGAATCGACTCCTCGCCACTTCGCCAAGAACTTTTTATGGCAAAAACCAAGCTACTCGACCTCATCAATAAAGACGTTGGAGAATCAGTTGTTGATGATGTAGTATTTCTTTGAAAACTTTTTTATAGTAAAATTGTGTTTTCTGTTTAAAACTATCCTAACAGAATGCGGTCGAGGTCTGATTCGCACCACAATATATTTATGAAGAAAAAAGATTCCCTTGTTGAAAAAGAACGTAATCGTCAAGATTTAGGCTTTGGTACAAAAATGACCGACCGCCAAACCCGTCTGATTACGGGTGCAGGTCAGTTTAATGTAAAGCGAGTTGGGCAGTCATTTGAGGCTTGGCTCAACTTATACAATCGCCTTATCACAGTTCGTTGGAGTGGCTTTTTCGTTCTTGTATTATGTGTTTATTTGGTTTTAAATCTCATTTTTGCAAGTTTATATTATCTGATTGGTATGGAACACTTAGCAGGTGTTGATATGACCAATACTCATTCTCAGTTTTGGGATGCCTTCTTCTTTTCGGCACAATCACTCACTACCGTAGGTTATGGCCGTATTGCTCCAGTAGGTTTTGCTGCCAGTTTTGTGGCAGGTATTGAGGCTTTGAGTGGCTTGATGATGTTTGCTATCATTACAGGTCTATTGTACGGTCGTTTTTCTCGCCCAAACCCTCGAATATTGTTTAGTAGAAATGCAATTATTGCTCCGTATCTCGATACCAACGCCTTTATGTTCAGAATGGTTAATGAAAAAAGTAACCAAATCATTAATATGAGTGTGAGCTTGGTTTTCTCTAAAGTAGAAGAAAAAAATGGTGTTAGAAGCAGGCAATATTATGGCCTTACCCTCGAACGTTCGAAAGTTAATTTTTTTCCTACTAACTGGACAATCGTTCATGCGATAACTGAAGATAGCCCACTTTATGGCGAAACCGCCGAGTCGCTTGCTGAATCAGACGCCGAATTTATGATTGCTACTGAGGGTATTGACGATACTTTTGCTGATGCGGTTCATAAGCGTCATTCATACTTTAATGATGAACTCGTTTGGGGGGCAAAATTCAAACCAATGCTCGAAAACGATGGTGAAGAAAGGTATATTTTAGATTTACGTAAAATTCATGATTTTGACCTCGTATCTTTGAACCCTTAATTTTTTTAAATTCTTACGAGAATCAACTCCGTGAAGCTCTGTATTATCCGTGCCTCCGTGGTAAAAAAATACAATAATGAACTCATTAATTTCTCCTCCGTTCCTAAAAAAAGGCGATAAAGTAGCCATAGTTGCTCTTGCCAGTAAGCTAAATCCAGAAGATATTCGGTCGGCTATAAACCTCATGCAAGAAAATTGGGGCGTAGAAGTTATCGTAGGCGAATCGGTGAGTGCATCATATTTTAATTTTGCAGGAACAGACGAAATACGTTTGAGAGATTTTCAACAGCAGCTTGATAATCAAGAAATTAAAGCAGTTTTTTCGGCCAGAGGTGGCTACGGAAGTTCAAGAATCATTGATGCCGTTGATTTTACCGCATTTAAGGAAAATCCAAAATGGGTTATTGGTTTCTCAGATATTACGGCTGTGCATGGGCAGTTGCAAGTAATGGGTTTTCAGAGTCTTCATGCACCGATGCCTAAAACGTTCATGCGAGATTATGATTCGGTTCAAAAACTCGAAGCATTTCTTCTTGGCAGAAACATTGACTACACCATTCCATCAAAACCAAGTAATAGAATAGGAGTAGGGGCAGGGCAAATTGTAGGTGGAAATCTTTGTATTTTAGCTCACTTGATTGGCTCGAAATCAGAAGTAGATACCGATGGCAAAATTTTGTTTATCGAAGATATTTCTGAATACCTATATAATATCGACCGCATGATAGTGCAATTAAAACGTGCAGGCAAACTCAAAAACTTAGCGGGCCTGATAGTTGGAGATTTTTCGGATGTAAAAGAAAATGATGAGCCATTTGGTAAAACTTTCTACGAAATCATAGCCGAGCATACTGCCGAATATAATTACCCAATCTGCTACGATTTTCCTGTCGGTCACGAAGCTATAAACTGGACAATTCCTTGTGGTAGAGTTGCCTCGTTGAGTGTTGATAGTGAGGATGTTAGGTTAGCGTTTCCATTGTTAGGATAACTAATATTTATATTTTTTAAAGCTCTCAAGATGTATTTTTCTTACATTTTGAGAGCTTTTTCTTTTAAATCATTATTTCTGTAATTCATTTCTAATCGGTATTACTATTAACTATAATTTTTTTATATTTGCAAATAGTATGCAAGCATACGGTATTTATGTTAGAAAAGATTAAAGAATCAATCACGTATATTTCAGAAGACTTAACTCATCTTCAAGACCCATTTTGGGTTGTTGGAAGCTCTGCTCTGGTATTAGCGGGGATTCAGCTTGAAAGTATTGATGATATTGATTTATTGACCTCAAATCGTGATGCTGACTTTTTAAAACAACTTTGGCAAAATAATAAATTGGAAGCTTATTCGCCTGCTCACGGTGATAAATTTCTATCGAATTTTGGTAGATTCCGATTTGGCGAGATACTTATCGAAGTAATGGGTGAATTGAAAGTTTTTCATGAAAATAAATGGCAAATACTGAGAATTAATGACTGGCAAGAAGTTGTAATCAATGAAAAATTGAGCGTGAAAATTCCAACTTTGGCCGAACAATATCGAATCTTTAAGCTATTTGGTAGAGAAAAGGACTTAAAAAAAGCAAATTTGATTTTACAACAAACAACATATATTCAACCATCTAATGGAAATTAACTATAAAGTAGAAAACAACGTGGCGATTATCAGTTGGAACATGACCACTTCGCCGATGAACGTTATGAATGATATTTCGATTCCTGAATTTGAGGGGCATCTCGAAAAAGCCTATGCTGACTCAGAAGTCAAAGGAATCATCATCACTTCCGAAAAAAATGAATTTATTGCGGGAGCTGATGTAAAGATGATTTTACGTAATAATGGTAAAGACCAGAGCGAAATGCACAAATTTTCGCTTGATTTCAATGCTATTTTCCGTAAACTCGAAACTTGTGGAAAACCAGTAGTTGCGGCTATGAACGGAACGGCTTTGGGTGGTGGCTACGAAGTTTGCTTATCGTGTCATTATCGTATTGCTCTTGATAATCCAAAAGCTGTTATTGGCTTGCCCGAAGTACAACTTGGTTTGCTTCCTGGCGGTGGTGGTACGCAACGTTTGCCTCGTCTAATCGGTATGGAAGCTGCTTTGATGTTGATGGTTGAAGGTAAGCGAATTTCGCCAAAAGAGGCATTAGGTTATGGCATGGTCAATGATATTGCGGCTACTCGTGGAGAAATGATGGAGAAAGCCATGAAATGGATTTTGGCAAACCCAAAGGCCATTCAGCCGTGGGATGAGTTTGATAAAAAGACTGGAGCAATCAAGGCTCGTGAAAATTTCAAAGTACCAGGTGGAAATGTGCAGTCGCCAACTGGAATGAGAACTTTTGCAGGTGGAACAGCCATGATTATGGATAAAACCAAAGGTAATTATCCTGCTCCGATTGCCATTCTTTCGTGTGTGTATGAAGGTTTGCAAGTAAATATGGACCGTGCAATTCCGATTGAGGCTCGTTATTTCGTGAAGGTTGCTACTTCTCGTGAAGCGAAAAACCTGATTGGAGTAATGTTTTTAGGTAAAAATGAAGCCGATAAAGGTGCAAGTCGCCCGAAAGATATTCCAGCCACTGATGTGAAGAAACTCGGCATTTTAGGGGCTGGTTTTATGGGTGCTGGCATTGCTTATGTATCGGCAATGGCAGGAATTGAAGTTGTTTTGAAAGATATTACTGTCGAAGCGGCCGAAAAGGGCAAAGATTATTCGAGAGGACTGGTACAAAAAGGTATCGAACGAGGAAAAACGACTGCCGATAAAGGTGAAAAACTATTGAGTTTGATAAAACCAACGGCCGAAGTAGCTGATTTGCAAGGTTGTGATTTGATTATTGAAGCAGTTTTTGAAAACCGTGAGCTAAAAGCAACTGTAACCAAAGAAGCTGAACCAATGTTAGTTGAAGGTGGAGTATTTGGCTCAAATACTTCTACGATTCCGATTACTGGCTTGGCAAAGGCCTCTGCAAAACCCGAAAATTTTATCGGTATTCACTTCTTCTCGCCAGTTGATAAAATGATGTTGGTTGAGCTAATTCGAGGCAAACAAACTTCAGATTATGCCGTAGCCTTAGCCGTTGATTTTGTGAAGAAAATCCGCAAAACGCCAATCGTTGTCAATGACTCTCGTGGTTTTTATACTTCTCGTTGTTTTAGTACATACACCACCGAAGGCATTGCTCTGTTGAAAGACGGTGTTGACCCAGTTTTGATTGAAAATGCAGGAAAAAATGCAGGAATGCCAGTGGGGGCCTTAGCAGTATCTGATGAAGTGGCTTTAGATTTAGCCTTGAAAATCTCGAAACAGTCAATTGCTGATGGAGCCTTGAGTGAAGAAGATGGTGCTTATCAAGTAACCAAAATGATGGTGGAAGATTTGGGGCGTTTTGGTAAGAAAAACAAAAAAGGTTTTTATGAGTATCCAGAAGGAAGAAAAAAACATTTATGGGAAGGTTTGGCTGAGTATTTCCCTGTCGCAGAAACCCAACCCGATGTTGAGGAAGTAAAGAAACGTTTGCTTTACCGCCAAGTGGTAGAGTGTATTCGCTGCTTCGACGAAGGTGTTTTGATGACCAAGTTAGATGGAAATATCGGTTCGATTTTGGCTTGGGGCTTTCCTCCGTATGCGGGCGGAACGCTCAATTTTCCCGAATTCGTAGGAAAAGAAACTTTCTTGAAAGAAGTAGATAGATTGGCCGATACTTATGGTGAACGATTCAGATTGACCGAAAAACAAAAGGAATTAGTTAGAAATTTGTAAGTAATATTCAAACGTATATGTAAAAAAAGACGAGGCAACTCGTCTTTTTTTATGACTAAGTATTTGATATTGTAATTTTTTAAGCTTAAAATTCGTTTTCAAATAAGAAAAATGGTTAGAAAATTACAAATTATTATTTAGCGGATACATTTTGGCACGTTTTTATCTTACTTAAATTGACGTAATCCTATAATCGAGTGAAGTATTTTCTAACCCTCATCATTTTAGTCACATTATTTGAGACAACTAATGCTCAAATAATGTATCGTACACGTTATCGTACGGCAATTATGGCCGAATCGTTTGCTATTAGTCCGTTGGGGTCAGTCAATGTAGAATATTTACCTGTAAGGTGGAGAAATAGTTTTTTAGCATTGCGTACGGGTATTGGTTTTCTACCAGGTGGAAGGTCAACTGGAGTTGGGCAAGTAGCCAATGGTGGCGGCGTTTCTGTGCCAACGTCAGTTACTTATAATTATCTAATTAATAATCTTCGTAGAGGAATTAATAAACGAGTTGCTGTGAAGTGTAAGTCGGCTCCTTCTAAAATTGCTGCTGAGTGGTTTGTTGAGATGGGAGCAGGAATAACCCCCGTTGCATACAGAAGTGCCGAAACTCGGAGTTATTCATTTGGCATTTTGGGCTTGAGACAACAAGTCATTTTTGATATTCCGCCACATCCAAGAGTTGTTTTCTTTAGGGTGAATGTCACTCCTTCTTATTCATTCGGTAAATATGAACTTCGTGGAGGACTTAGCTTAGGCGTTTCGCTCTAAAATCCTTATCTTTGCGGTTACGAAAATTCAAACTATTCTTGAGTGAAACGGAACACCGCCCGATTACATTTTGCTGGTATTTTATCTTTTATTTTTTTCTGTAAAACTGCTGCTCAAATTCAATACCGTACTCGCAGTGACATTGCTTTGTCTGCTGAGATTGGGGGAATAAGTCCGTTTTTATCAGCTAACTTTGAATTTGTGCCTTACAAAGCTAAAAATTCGTTTGGAGTTATCAGGGCTGGGGTTGGGTTTAAGTCAAACAGCACTTCACAAGCCGTTTCGGTGCCATTTTCTTTAACCTACAATTTTTTATTGAATAAGAAAAAGGATTGCGATGCGGCCCCGCAAAAAGTTTTTAAAGAACGTTTTCTGGAAACAGGATTGGGGTTGAGCTATGTTTCTTCACTGGGGCAAAGGCCTGTCTTGTATCTCGCACCTATCGTAGGTCTTAGAAAACAGTTTATAAAATGGGGAAAATCTGATGTTTTTTTCTATAAAATTCACCTCACACCAATCTACGCTGAACAACACTTTCGGTTTGGAGCTGGCCTAAGTCTTGGGCATTCGCTCTAAATTACATTGGCTTTTTGCATGAAATTTTTCAAAAGCTTTTTATAATCAGCAATATTGGTTTGTGTTTGTTGTTCATTCCAATTTAGTTCGGAAGCCATGATTTCTGCTACTGCATCTACCGAATTAAATGTAGCTTTCCAATCCATTAATTCCATGCGAGTTCGGCGGGCAAAGAAATCTCGGAGGCTGCCTACCATTTCCTCACGAACCGTGTAAATCACTTCGGCTTTGATGAATGGATAATCTTTATGAATTCGGTCAGTTTGAATCGAGGTTTCCAGCACATTGTGTGCCTTAGTACCGTATTTTTTTACTAAATGCTGACAAATATCTTCGTCGAGATTATATTTTTTCTGAATGATTTTCCATTCTTCAAAATTATAATTTTCTCCACCAATTAGATAGTGAAGCTCGGTGGTACATTCAGTTTCGTTATTCAAAAGCTTACACGCTTCATCAATTGTATCCTTTGCCATTAAGCGATAAGTAGTCCATTTACCACCTAAAAGGCTCAGTAAATTTGATTTCTCATCGTATTCTACTTCGTGGTCACGTACCAGTTTTTTTGTTGCTTTCGAGCCAGACGAAGCGATAAGTGGACGTAAACCGCCAAATCCAGACTTAATTTGTGATTTATCTGGAACTTTGGCAATGTATGGTCGGAGTGTATCGAGCAAGAAATCAATTTCCTGTTCAATTAAAATAGGCTCTTTATCTAAATCTCGGTATTCATCGTCGGTTGTGCCTACCATCACTTCACCTTCAAACGGAATAACAAAAACAACCCTACCATCTTTGGTTTTAGGAATCAGCATCGCATCTTGGCTACGCAAAACTTCGGGAGGAAGCATGATATGCACACCCTTACTTGGGCGTAGGCGTTTTTCTTGGTCAGGGTTTGCCAATAGCCTAATACTATCTCCGTGTGGGCCAGTGCAGTTAATGAAAAGTTTGGCTTTAACGCTAAAGCTTTTATCTGAAAGATTGTCTTTTATGGTTGCAGCAATCAACTTACCGCTGCTATCTTTTTCAAAATTTGTGATTGAGGCATGATTAACTACGGCTGCTCCTGCTTCGTCGGCAGAGTGGGCAAGGGCTAAACAATAACGTGCATCGTCGAGCTGGCCATCGTAATACATTACAGAGCTATGAAGCTTTGGCGTAAGCGTAGGGATATGCTCAAATGTCTCTTTTTTATTAAGCCATTGGGCTTTGGGCATGGTATCGTTTTTGGCAAAGAAACCATAAATAGTAAGCCCAATAGTAAAGTAAAAACCTTCAAACCAACTAAATACTGGCGTAATCAAGGCCAATGGGTGAGCTAAGTGCGGTGCATTACGAATCACGGTATGGCGTTCTTCAAGCCCATGTCTGACTTGGCGAAGTTGGGCAAAATCAAAATTTTTGAAGGCTTGCTCCAAATATCTTACTCCTCCATGAATTAGTTTGGTTGATTTTGAAGAAGTTTCGGCTGCAAAGTCTTCTTTTTCAATCAAGGCTACTTTAAAACCTCGCAAAGTAGCATCTAAGGCACATCCTGCACCACTGGCACCACCACCAATGATGCAAATATCAAATTGTTCGTTTTGTAATCTTTCAAGGTTTTTACTTCTATTCATGAATTGCTGTACTTGATACTAATTGATTTGGGCGAGCCTACTGGTCAGTAAACGATTAGCGAAAATAATATTTATTTTTTAGACGTGTAACACTTTTATGATTTACTTTCAATTAATTGATTTTTAGGACTTAAATCTGCCAATTATTAAAAAAGCAAATGGTACAATTTTTGCTATTAGTTACTGCATAATAGAAATCCTCAGTAATACATACTATTTTGCCTATAATTACTTGCTTAGATGTATATTCTCTATTACTTTCGTTGATTGGTATATTTCTTGCCGCAGTTTATAGTATAAAGACTATAAAATATTGTAGTCTAACTCTCCGTTAAACACCCCCTTTTAATAAGAAATTAGTTTCTGAGCCACAAAATTGTGTTTCCGAAATTAATTACCTGCTATTGCTGTGTTAAAAATTCAGAAATGCTATTAGAGTGTCTTGAAAGACTAAAAATTGTATCACCGTTTGTTATATCCATATTTTTATTAAACACCCATTTACGTCAATGAGAAAGATAATTATCGCACTTGCACTTTTAAGTGGAATCTACACCGAGTCCTTTGCCCAAACTACTTCACATAATGTCAGTATTGAGATTCCGGCAGTAACAATGATTAGAATTAGCCCTACAACTGGCAACACTAAGACATTGACTTATTCGGCTCCCGCAGTAGCCGGTGACCCAATCACGGGGGCTGTTGCGAGTGGTGCTGCTTTGTACTTACAGTATTCTTCAATTATGGGTACAGCCATAACTGACCGCAAGATTTATGTTACTGCTACTGGGGTTACATCGCTTACTAATGGTCTGAACGTAAAAGTTGCAGCCGCAACGCCTTCATCTGGTTCTGGTGTGCTTGGTACAACTACTGGAGCTCAGGTGGTATTGGCTCCAACTCAAACCTTAGCCACTGGTACAACCGTGAAAGTCTTAGATGGTATCACGAGTTGTTACACAGGAACTGGAGCAACGGATGGTAGTTTGCTGACATATACTTCAGATGTTTTGCCTGCTACGCTCAGTTCGGCTCAATATGGAGCTTTGAGAGCAGGTACATACACCATTACAGTAACTTATACACTGGCAGATAATTAATTTTGGTATCAGTATTTATAAAAAGGTTAAGTTGTATGGCTTAGTTATTCGATTTAGCTAAGCCATATCTTTATTGTACTTGTTTAAATAAAATCCATCCTTCAAATGAGAAATCGTCGTATTGCTGCTTATTTGGTTTTATTTCTTTTCTGGTCAACTCAAACATTCGGAACGATAGTCGTCTTAAATGGTCTTACTCACCAACATACGGGTTCGGATGGAAGTATTATTACAGGAAAAATAAAACTAAAAAATGATGGCGTAAAACTCGAAAAGTTTGTGGCATATAAACAAGATATGCTATTTTCTTGTGGAAAAAACGAGGTTTTTTCGAGTACCGAAACCCATGATAGAAGTTTGAAAAATTGGCTCAAAACGAGCATTGATGAAAAGAATTTAGTAGGCGGAGAAGAATATGATTTGTCTTATACCATCAATGTTCCACGTCAAGTCGATAAGAAAGGTACATACTGGGTAGTGATAATGATTGAACCTGGCGACCCCGTTTCGACCAGCGAAAAAAATGGACTAAACATAGCATCAAAAGTAAGATATGCTATTCAGATTTTAGTTGATTTAGGCTCTTTTGAAGCACCAAAGATGACCTTTGAAGATATAAATCTAAAGAAAACCCAAATATCTTCTCGATTAGTGGAAGTCCAACTCAAGAATGAAGGGCAGTTTGTGGTTCGCACAAAAATGCAATTAGAAATCTATGATGCTAAAGGCCAGAAAATAAAGACTTTAGATGCAAACCCTCGCCGAGTATTTCCCGAAAAATGCAGCAATTTTGAAATTGAAGTAAGCGATTTGCCCAAGGGTAAGTACGACGGAGTATTGGTAGCAGATAACGGTAAGAACCTAATTGGGTCGAACCTGACGATTGAGATAGAGTAAATATTGACTTACGCCTAATAATTCCCTGACTAATAGACCTGTGAAGCCCTTTTACTATATATTATTTTGTTTGATGATTTCTTTTGGTTGTTTCGGACAAGAGGAATTAGAAATAAATATGCTTAATATTCCAAAAACAGCTTCACCTGGTTCTCATTTTAACATCATTTTTGAAGTAAAAAGCCCTACCAAATTGCAAGAACCTATCATTGTTTCGGTTGGAGTTCCTGCTTATTGGCAAGTACTTTTCAAGAAAGAGCCACAAAACCAAGTCAATGAAGAAACCCTCCGATACATTTATACCATCATGTCTCCAAAGTTCGCAAAGGCAGGGAGTTTTACGCTTTATGTCTATGCAAAAAGGAAAGATGGGCCGATTATCTCAAAGAAATTATTGATTGATGTAGTAAGAGTAAGAAAAGTAGAAATAACTCCAGTGGTTTTGCCAGAGTATGTTAAAGAAGGAGATACGCTAAAAGTAGAGTATTTGATACATAATTTAGGCAATAGTCAGGAAGAAGTAAGGCTCGAAAGCATAGGTGGGCGAATAGAGTTTAATAATGATTCGCTAAAAATAGGTCCAAATGAATCGGTAAGGCTCAAAAACATACAACTGATAAAAGAGAGCGATAGTAATTCATGGGAAACTCCCTTGGGTATCAAAGCCTATCTGAAAGATTCGCTTGTGCCGATACAAGTGATTAATTCACTGCCAGTATATTCTAATAAAATCAAGAAAAAAGACCCATATCTAAGATTTCCGATTGAAGCAGGTATATGGTACACCAATTATATGATTGGCAACAAAAATACTTCGGGGGTGCAGTTTGATATTAGAGGCAGAGGTTTTTTGGATATGAAAGGTAAGCATTTCTTAGATTTTACGGCTCATGGCCCCACCAATATTGATATTCCGATTTTGGGAAGCTACGATGTGTATTCGCTTAATTATAGTTTTAAAAATCAAAACTTTATCAAATTAGGCGACTATACTTTGCAATTTAATAACCTCATGGAATTTGGTCGTTTTGGCCGTGGAATGCGTATTGATAATGAATTTAAGAAGCTCGGTTTTTCGGGATTTTATATTCAACCAAGGTTTTTTAATGAGCAAAAAGAAACATTTGGAGGTAGTTTTTTTCTGAAACCAAGTACCAAGTTTAGGGTCTCGATTGATTATATGTCGAAATACATGGTCAAGAAAAACCGAGCATTTTGGTCAGATTTAGTGGGAGTTTCTACAAAATTTCAGGGGAAAGTATTAAACTGGGAAACCGAAGTAGTAGGAAATAGGGTAGAGCAACAGTATGATTATGGTCTTTTTAATCGGGTTTCGATACAACTTAAAAGATTCCAACTCCACAGCGACTACATATATGCTGGCAAGGACTTTTATGGATATTATAACAACAGTTATTTGTTGGTCAATAATCTTTCGATTGCTCTTAGTAAGAAAATAAGTATCGGTGTAGGGAATAATATTACTCGTATAAATCCGAGTTTAGATGCCATTAATTTTAATATATCGCCTTATAATTCAAGTATACAGGCATTCACCAGTTTCCAACTTAGTAAGTTTAGCAATTTATTGCTGAGTTATAATAAACAAGAACGAGAAGACAGGCTCGAACCTAAAAAGTTTCATTTCAAACAAGATTTTGCCCGAATCGCCTACAATCTGAATGCTCCTAAATTTATTCTTTGGTATGAAGGAAGATACGGTACCGCTCAAAATCTATTACAAAATAACGACGCAAGTGTGCCGAGACAGTCGATAGCTAATTCTCTACAACCTCAAGTGAGAGTTTTTCCGTGGATGTGGATTGGCGGAATGGCTGAACACCAACGAACAAGCCGATTCTCGACCGAAAACACACTGACAGATTTGTTTTTCTATGGTGGTTCTTTGCGAATGTTTGTAGGCGATAAATTGAATGCTAATTTTTCGTATAGAAATAATTTCGCACCCGACGAACTCATCGAAAATAGAAGCTTAGTTGATTTGTCGGTAGGGCTTAGGATTAAAAATCATAGTTTTAACCTAACTGCGGGACAAACTTTTATACCGAACTTATCGGTCGATTTTCAGAAAACAACGTATCTATCGCTGAAATATACACTACGAATCAATGCCCCAGTTGCTAAAAATAAAAATCTGAGTAATATCAGAGGGCAGATTTTGGGCCTTTCTAATAGCACGAGCAAGAAAGGTATTGTGGTTCAGTTAGGCGAAAAACGTATGCTAACTGACGAAAACGGTAATTTTTATTTTAATAAATTAATTCCAGATAAATATTACCTTGAAATAGATAAAAGCACAACTCCATTTGGTGTAATTACGAACGTAAAATTGCCATTAGAAGTAAATTTAAAAGCTGATAGCACGACCAATATTCAGATACAGTTACTAAAAACAGGTGGAATTGAAGGAAAGGTGTTTTTTGAAGATGGTGAAAAACTTGCCACAAATTATACCGAAAAGCCAGTTGTTTTGGTGAAGCTTTTTAATGATAATGAAAGTTTTGTTACTCAATTGAATGAAAGTAATCGGTTTTCGTTCAAAGAGATGAAGCCTGGTACTTGGCAAATTTTAGCAACTTTGGCAGGTAATGAAGAAGGGTTCACGGTGATAAATGCCCAACAAACGATAGAAATTGTGGTTGATAAGATTAAGAAAACCGAATTTGCTGTGCGTCCAGTTGAGCGTCAGATAGAATTTATGCCGAGAACCTTCAAACTTGTAGATAAGCAGGGAACTGATAGTAAAAAGCAGAATTCAAATCGAACATCTACCGATAATAAAAAGAAAGTATCACAGCCTATTTCAAAGAATAATAAAGCCAATCAGGCCAAAAAACTATTCGATTCGACGCCAGTTAGCCTTATTCTGAAGCGAGAACCGATATTAATAAAGTTGGAGGTCGAACCCAAGTTTCAGTTGCAAAATAGAATTGTGCAGCGTAATAAAACAAAAACAGGGAATATAGAAGGCAACCGCACTTCGAGCATCAAACAGAGCGATAACTTAAACAAGAGTGTAGCCTCAAATTTAGAATAGAAATGAGAAAAATCGTGCTTACATTATTACTAACGCTTATTTACCTAAAAGGCAAAGCTCAGACTTCTGGCAATGCTTCGGTAAGTTTGACTTTTAGTAGTGTTGCCCGAATAAGTATAGCCTCAAGTGGAAGTAGTACATTGACGTTGGGAAGCCCTGCAACGGCTGGTTTGGCACTAACAACTACTGTCAGCGACGAAACCAAATGGCTCAATTTTACTTCGGCAGTAGCGAGCGGTGTAAGCCGAAGAATAGAAGCCAGTATTTCGGCTGGTACTGTGCCGAGTGGATTACAATTAAAATTAGGTTTGAATGCAGCAGTGGGCGGCGGCGGAACACTGGGAACAATAGTGGCGAGTGTGGCAAGCCCTATAACACTCGGAACGGCTGCCACTGTCTTAAATAATATTACTGGGGCATATACAGGCGTTGGAGTTGGCAACGGATTTAAACTTACTTATACCGTGAATGTTTCAAACTATGGATTGCTGAGAAGTGGCACAAACGTTGTCCAGATTACTTACACACTCATTGATAATTGATTTATGATAAAGACTGGACTTCTTGGGGTTTTACTAACGATAAGTTTGTTGGCTGAAGGTCAGGCTATTTCGGTTAGTGGAAACTGGCTACCAAGTATTACCGCAATTTCAACTACGGGAAGCGATTATTCGCCCAGTACGTTGACCAGTGCAGCTAATCAAACATTGATTACTGCCAGTGGTTTGGGGTCCTTGTTGGTGGCCAAAAACTATCGGATTTCGGTTAGTAAAACCAATACTGATTGGCACAATAATTTAGTACTAACTGCTCGCAGAACTGGTGCTGGAACGCCCAGTATTTTGAGTGCAGTGAGTGCCAGTGGAGGCACTACTGCTCAAACTATTACAAATATTTCTACTGCTTTTTTTACAATAAACGTTAGTTTTTTAAGTCTGGGTGGTATTAGCCTTAGTAATATACCGATTGAGTACTCGTTAAGTGGTATATCGGTTATATTGCCAGTAAAAACATATAGCACAACAATCACCTACACGATTGTTGAATTATAAGTTATAAAAATTTATGACGCTTTTTCGACTATTTCCTGTATTTCCTCTACACCATTCGTGATTTTTACTTTGTATGATAGTAATTCTCGGTCAAACTTATCTTTATAAGCTAAGGTCATACTTTCAATAAAATCATCTACAACATCGGCTTTGACTAAATTAATTGTGCAGCCACCAAAGCCACCACCCATCATTCTGGCCCCAGCAACCGTGTCAAGGTTGAGTGTCTGTTCAACCAAAAAATCTAATTCTGGGCAGCTTACTTCATAATCTTGGCTTAGACCCTCATGCGTTTCGTACATTTTTTGACCGAAAGTCGTCAAGTCTCCATTTTCAAGTGCTTCGCACGCAACATCTACTCGTTCGATTTCTTCGACAACGTATTTGCAACGACTATATACAACAGGCGATAATTTATCGGCTTGGCTACGAAGCATTGGTATTGTTACATCACGCAAGCTATCAACTTGTGGAAAAGGCTTCTGAAGTATTCTGATTCCTTCTTCGCATTCGGCTCGACGTTGATTATATTCGCTATCGCCGAGGTTATGTTTCACACCTGTATTGCACAAAACGAGTGAATATTCTGGGAAATCAAACGGAAAATATTCAAAAGTAAGGTCTTGGCAGTCGAGTTTAATAACAGAATTTGTTTTTCCATGAATCGAAGCAAACATATCCATGATACCACAGTTAACACCCGCATATTTGTGTTCGGCTTGTTGGGCAATAAGTGCCAATTCGAGTTTTGAAAGCCCTAAATCAAATAATTTGTTAAGAGCGAATCCCATTCCGCTTTCTACGGCTGCCGATGATGACAGCCCCGCACCAAGAGGTACATCTCCGCCAAAAACTAAATTAAAGCCAGTATTGATTTGTTTGCCTGATTCTTGAATCTCAGCTAAAACACCAATCAGGAAATTAGCCCAATTCTTTTCTGATTTATGAATATTGTCTAAAGAAAGCTCATACGAATCATCTAAATCATAAGCGAATAAAATACACTTTTTATCATTTCTGGGAGAGATTGCGAAGTATATAGCTTTGTCGATAGCAGCGGGGAGAACAAATCCATTATTGTAATCGGTATGCTCGCCTATAAGATTAATTCGACCGGGGGCTCGTACTAATAAAGTAGGATTTTCCCCAAAATGGTCTTTAAATTTTTGGGTTAACAGCTCATTCAACATTATATTGTCAATAGTTTGTGTTTTTGGTTAAAGAGTAAAAAAAAGAAAGCCCCAAGAAACATCGGGGCTTCTATAAAGTTTTGTTAACTTAATCACTTTTGATTCTTTCTACTAATATCAAAAATAATATTTTTTTGAATAAATTATAGATAAAATTTTGAAAAACAGTCAAATAACTATCAGTGCAATCGTTTGAATAGTCTTATTCTCGCCTATAATATGGTATTGCAAAGGTTTGCACATAATTTGTAAAATTCTAAGAAAGTATATAATGTTTTTCTTATAATTTGGTTTTAAATGCTCGGATGCCCTGCTGGTTGATTCCGAATAAAATATGGTTTTTAATTGATAAAGCAGAGCGTACATCGCCTTGTAAATTAAAACCTGATTGACGTTGAGGAATACTCACGAATTGCCCTTTTCCATCGCCCTTGAGCAATAGCCCGTAGTTGGCATCATATTTGCCAAATTTCAGACGAGCTTTATTCAAATTACCACACATGATAAGGTCTTTTTTGCCATCTTGGTCGTAATCAGTAATTGTAATTGTATAAATCGGTGCAAACTGAACCTCAATCGGGAGTGCTTTTTCTTCAAACTTTCCTTGGGCATTTTGTGTTAAAAGGACTGTTTTTAAATAGTTTGTTTCCAGTTTTTTAGCATCTTTTAGTTCATCTTCGCCAAAAACATCAGTCAAGGTTGCATTTGAGTAACTATCATAAGACGTAAATTTTGGTCGTTTGGTTGGTACTTGCTCCAATAATTCGTCACGAGTCAAATATGGATAACTTTTTCCCTGAATATAAGTACACAAAATTGGGTCGATGCTACCATTATCGTCGAAGTCTTTGTAGTAAAGTTCGGTAGGTTGTTTATCGCTTACTTTACACTGACTATTCAGCCCTAAATTACCAACTAATAAGTCGGGCGAACCATCGCCATTGAGGTCTTCAACTGTCAGTTTATTCCACCATCCTGATAGTTTACGGTCAAAATAATTTTCGGTTTTATCTGTCAGTTTACCTTCGGTAACTTCAAAAACTGTTATTGGCATCCATTCACCAACAACTACTAACTCTTGTTTTTTATCTTTATTCAAATCAACAAAAGCGGCATCTGTTACCATACCGATGTTTTTTAATTCTTCTGGTGTGTTGTCTTTGAATCGTGGCGACGAACCGTTTCCTTTACCATCATTGATTAACACATAACTACGTGGAATGTTTGGATATTTGCCCACCGAAACTCTACCACCCACAAAAAGGTCAGGTTTTGAATCGCCATTGATGTCGGTTACTCGTACACAACCTGTGCTTGTAAGCATAGCAGGTAGGGCAGAAGCACTAAGTTGGAAATCGCCTTTGCCGTTATTCAAGAAAAGTTGGTCTTGTAGATTTGGGTCATTTTCGGTGAAATTTCCGTAGCCACCGTGAGCCACATAAATATCTTGAAAGCCATCGCCGTTGGCATCAAAGAAAACAGCATCACTCACATCTGCATTAGGATTTGAAGGAAACGGTTTCTTTGTAAATTGTAATGACGAGCCATTCGATTGAATATAAAGTTCGCTGTTTTTGCCATAACTTCCACCTACAAAAACATCTTCAAGACCATCGTTGTTGACATCACCTTTGGCCATTACTGGACTTATATAAGATTGAGAGTTGGTCAACAAAATTTGTCTTTTGAAATCATTATAAGTCGTTTTATTCTGAACCGATATGATTGGAGAAGTTACTTCCGTGAAAATTGTATTACTCTGAATGCCTAAATTTGCTTTATTCGTAGCATTTTTTTCTTCTAAAACTAAAGTTTGATTAGGTTGGACGTTGGTCAAAACTTGACTTTTATCGCTATTCCAAATAACTTTTATTGAGTCGATTTTAGCATTTTTACCCAAACCGAAATTCAACGTAAAACTCACATTCGATTGAAAACCACGAGTAGGCATTTGCTCTTGATATTGACTTTTTCCTTGAGCATATAGATAAACTTTGGCACCAATACCCATTTTATTACCGTTTTCACCGTTGAGTTTTACTTTCAAAAACTGATTGCCAAGTTTATTGTTGGCTTCGTTTTGGTAGATAAATGCAGGTGAATTAATATTATTGACCACTAAATCTAAATCTCCGTCATTATCTAAATCGGCATAAGCCGCTCCGCTACTATTCGACTGCTCGCCCAAGCCCCAATTGGTAGTTTGGTCTTTGAAGCTGAGTTGACCATTATTTCTGAAAATGTAGTTTTTTACATTGGATGAAGGCATTTTTTGAACCAATTCAAGTACATCGGTTCGTTGGAAACCACCTTGTTTGGTAGCCATGAAATCGTCCATGTATTTCAAGAAATCAAGGTTGGTATAATCGTGCAGATACCCGTTCGTGATGTATAAGTCTTTCAAACCGTCGTTGTCATAATCGGCAAAAAGGGCAGCCCAACTCCAGTCTGTATTGGAAATACCCGAAACTTGCCCAATTTCGCTAAATGTGCCGTTTCCGTTATTGAGTTGGAGCATATTTCGCATATATTGGTGATGAAACCCTGACCTTACACTCAAATCAAACTTATCATAATTATCGGGTGCCATCAATAATTTCTGACGACGATTATCTTCAGGAAGCATATCAAGTGTGAAAATGTCGGGTAAGAGGTCATTGTTAATGTCGGCTACATCATTTCCCATCGAGAAATTAGAGGTATGGCCGAGTTGTTCGTTGCTTACTTCCTTGAAAGTTCCGTTTTTATTATTAATGTATAACCTATCAGGTACGGCATAATCATTACTCACATAAATATCTGGCCAGCCATCTTGATTAAAATCTGCGATTCCCGCCCCAAGCCCATAAGATAAAGCCGAACTTTGGATACCTGCTTGGCGAGTAATATCTCTGAAAAAACCTTTATCATTTTTATAAAATCTCGAACCACTTACGGCATCATCTTGCTTGATGAGTGCTGCCGTACGGGCTTCGTCAAGAACAGGCAGCGACTTGATATTATGATTGAGTAAAAACATATCTAAGTCACCATCTTTGTCGGCATCGAAGAAGTAAGCATTAGTACTTGATGCTGGACTATCAAGTCCATATTGTTTGGCTTGTTCAATAAACTTAGGAATACCATTAGCATCATTACCTTGATTGACGAATAACTCATTGGCTTTTTTTTCAGGCATGAGGTTGCCCGAGTGGCACACATAAATATCAAGTTTTCCGTCGGCGTTTATATCTACCATCGTAGTACCTGTTTTCCAAGGGCCTTCACGACCTGCAACACCTGCTGGGGTTGTTATGTCTTTAAATTGCATCTTGCTTTTATTCAGATACAATTTGTTTTGCTGCATGTTGCTCGTAAAGTAGAGGTCTTCGAGGCCATCGCCATTTACATCGCCAACCGCTACACCTCCACCATTATAGAAGTATTCATACATCAATACATTGGTGTTTAGGCCTTCGTTAATGACATTCTGAAAATCGACGTTGGTTTTATCGGGAAAAAGTAACGTAAATATGGGTTCTTGTTTTTCACCTTCATCTTCATCTTCGGTTACCTCTGATGACGACTTATTACAGCTTGTAATGAATACACTTATTAATAATAGGTATGCGATTGTAGAGATTTTCATTTTTTAGGTCAATAGTCTCCGAATGGGAGAATAAAAAGTGGGGTTGATATTTGCTTTATTGTAAAAGAAAACAAATATACAAAGATGTGTTATGATAGAAAGAATTGAATTATGAAATAGAAAAAATGGGTAGCTAAAAGTATTACTACCTTCAACTACCCATTTTGATTCAAAACGTATATTAGTAACCAGGGTTTTGTACCAGTTTACTATTTCTATTCATTTCATCTCGATGAATTGGTAAGAAATAAATTTTGTCATCCCAGTTACGATTTTCTTTGCCTGGGTCAATTTTACCTACTGTGAAAGAATAATCGTAGTTGCTTGGGTCATACTTATATGTCGAAACAGTTTTACCTGCTTTAAGTGTGCCTTTTACAACAATGATACTTGCCTTACGGCCGAGCGTGGTTGGGGCAATCATCCAACGGCGGGCATCGTGGTAACGTTGTTCTTCAAAGACCATCTCAATACGACGCTCATTGCGATAACGTTGACGAAGTGCATCGCCCGATTCAGTGATAGCTGGCATACCTGCACGGAAACGAATTTGGTTTAACCATTTTCTGGCTTCGGCATCTTCGCCAAGTTCGATACATGCTTCAGCGTAGTTAAACATTGCTTCAGTATAACGTAAGAACGGCCAAGGAATTTGTTGCCACGAGTTTTGGTCAACTAAACCTGGGTTAGGGTCAGTAAACTTACGCATATAATAACCAGTGTAGCTACCATTCCAGTCTTCGATGCTACTCTTACGAGTATCTAAACCAAAGTGTGTTTTCTTTGCTCCACCCGAGATAACTTCGTATTCACCAGTTTGGATTTGGTTGGCAGGGTCAAGCGGAGCTGCACTTGCTGAACGTGGTTTCCAAGGAGAACCTTCGTATAAGACAGATGCTTTTAAGCGTGGGTCACGGTTATCGTAAGGGCTTTTTGCCAATTCTGGTTTAGTCCAATCGAATTTCGAGCCATCCATCATTTCATAATCATCAATCAATTCTTGGATTGGAGTGTTTCCAGCCCAGTTATTGTAGCCATTAGGGCCATTGAAAAGTCCAACACGACCACCATCTTCGTTTTTGCTTTGGATAAAATAACGTCCAAAAATGATTTCGTTTTGTCCCCCATTACGAGCAAGCGATTGGTTTATGTAGTTAGTTGTACCTTGGTCGGCAGTTGCAGGTGCAGTTAAGCCTAATTGAAATCCGTATCCCGAAAGGTCAAGCACTGCTTTTGCAGCAGCTTTTGCTTTTTGCCAACGTTCAGTACGGCTACCCGATACATAGCCCATCAACTCAGGCTTTCCGAAAGATGCCATTGCTTTAGATTTTGCTTTAGCCGTTGGCACATCATATAAGTCACTGGCAGCATAAATTAGCATACGTGATTTAAGAGCTAATGCCGCAGCTTTTGTAGCACGACCTTTTTGTAGTGATTTGCCATCAAGTAGAGTAGCTGCTTCGTCGAGGTCTTTTACTATGAAGTTTAGACATTCCTCAAAAGTATTACGAGGTGTCAAGAAATCTGCATCAGTTAATGCAAAAGCCTTATCAACGATTGGCACACCACCATAATAACGCACCAATTGGTGGTAATAATAAGCACGCATAAACTTAGTTTCGCCAATAAGTCGCTCAACGATATTACCTGTATTAGGGAATTGTGGTTTTGCTAAGTTAGCGAGAGCTAAATTACAAGCTCTGATTCTTGAGTACATATTCACCCAACTTAAAGTACCGTTAATCCAACCTGGGTCAGCAGGATTACTTCTACCTTCTGTAACAGTTGTTATACCTCTACCTGGGTGTGTAAAAATTGTTTCGTCAGTTAATGAAGCAAGCATTTGCTCATTGAAACCGCCCACACCTAAGCCTCCGTACAATTCGCTTACAAAGGCTTCGGCCAAAGAAGCATCGCCCCATACTACCTCTTGCGAGAGTTGGTCGAGCGGTTTAGTATCTACAAAGTCATCGTTACAACTAATCGTAAAAAACGAAACTGTAAAGAATGACAAAATTATTTTTTTATACATTTTCATTTTTCTAATAATTAAAATTTAACGTTTAAGCCTAAGTTAAGAACTCTTGATTGAGGATAATATTGACCAGTTGTACTTGCTGTTTCTGGGTCAAATACTTTCAATTTGTCAATCGTAAATAAATTGATACCACTTGCGTAGAGTCTCATGCTGCTAAAACCAACTTTTTTGCCGATTACTTCAGGAATCGTATAGCCTAATTCGAAGTTTTTCAAACGCATATAATCTGTGCTTCTCAACCAATAAGTGTTTCCACCCGAAAAATATTGGTCAGAACGGTTAGCGATACGTGGGTGTACATCGCTTGGATTGTCAATCGTCCAACGATTTTGATAGATGTCAAGCAAATAGTTACCGATATTACCCATTTCACC
Source organism: Emticicia aquatilis (assembly GCF_014644295.1). Lineage (GTDB taxonomy): Bacteria > Bacteroidota > Bacteroidia > Cytophagales > Spirosomataceae > Emticicia > Emticicia aquatilis. The sequence continues at coordinate 83,242 of NZ_BMKK01000009.1, read as the reverse complement.
AGCACTTACATATTGTTTTGCACCTGCTGCACCTTGAATCAAGATAGTGAGGTCAAAGTTTTTGTATTGAGCACCGAGATTGATACCTCCTTGGAAAAGCGGAAGTGTAGTATTATCAGTTCTTACTTGGTCGTCAGGTGTGATTTTGCCATCACCGTTGTAATCTTTATACTTCATGTCGCCAGGGCGGAGTTCTTTTACGATAGCCGAATAATCAATACCACGAGCATCAATAGCAGCTTGGTCTTTGAATACACCATCATAAAGGTAAGCCATGAAAGTATTCATCGGGCGGCCAGTTGTGCGTTGCCATTCTGGAGCACCTGGAGCTTCATCCCAGAATTCGATTCGGTTTTTAGAATAACCACCGTTTACACTTACATTATACTTAAATTCGCCAGCTTGTCCACGGTAGCCAACATTAAAGTCAAATCCACGGTTTGATACTTCACCAATGTTTTGAGCAGGAAGTGTAATACCTGTCGATTGTGGTACCGAAGCATTTTTAAACCAAAGGATTTTTGAACGGTAGTTGTAGAAATAATCAAACTCGAAGTTGATTTTTCCGTTAAATAATTGACCTTCTAAACCAACGTTTGAGTTAGAGGCAACTTCCCAAGTAATGTTTTCGTTAGGAAGACGAGTCTCAAATAATGTTTTTTGCTCTGCATCACCTAAGATATAACTACGGAAACCGTAAGTTGACAAGTATTGGTATGTTGCAGGAGTAGAAGAGTTAGGAAGGTTCACTTGGTCGTTTCCAAGTTGTCCCCACGAACCTCTCAATTTCAAGAAACTGATTGCTGGAATTTCTTTCATGAATTTTTCTTCAGAAAGTACCCAACCTGCCATTACACCTGGGAAGAAACCATAGCGAGTTGCTTTAGGGAAACGGTCAGAACCATCATATCTCCACAAAAACTCAACTAAGTATTTTTCTTTGAGGTTATAAGCCACACGACCAAAATAGTTGATACGTGCAGTTTCAAATCCACCACCACCGTTGTTTCTTTCGAGGTCGCCACCCGCAAACATTTGGTCGAGAGCAGGAGAGATGAAATAACGACGATAAGCATTGAAGTTATTTCCTTCGATAGTTTCAGTGTTTGTTCCTGCCAATACCGTTAAGCCATGATTACCAAATTTACGCTCATAAGTAGCAACTCCACCGAGCAAGATATTCAATTGGTCATCGAATGATTGTGTTAAGTTTGGCTCAGCTGGACCTCTCTTGCTCGCAACTAACTTAGGTGTTGTACCATCAGCCTCGAAGCCAGAGCCTTGTTGATAAAGTGTCCACGGAATTTGCCATAATTTTCTTGTTCCCAATCTTTTGTCGATAGCGGCAGTTCCTGTAAATTTCAAACCTTGTACCCACGGAATTTTAATATCGAGTGAGCCATTTGTTTGGATATAGTCTTGTTTCTGACGGTCATAACCCGATAGACTTGTAGTGATTACAACTGGGTTTTCGCCGTTTTCGATATCAGGACCCGGAAGACCGTTTGGCCAATAAGCTTGTTGTTGTGGTTTTCCACGCATCTGCATTCTGAAGATAGCAGCAGCCGAACGAGTAGGGTAGTTGCGAGCTTCTTCACGGCCTAAGATACCTACGTTGAGGTCGATGTACTTATTGATTTTTGCATCAATATTAAAGCGAATATCATATTGTTGATAAGCCGTGGCTGAGTTTTTGTAGAAACCATCTTGATTTTGGTAGCCAATCGAAGCCAGATATTTTACGTTTTCTGTACCACCCGTAACTTGTAAATTATGCTGAGTTTGAGGCGACCACGGTTTCAATGTAGCTTTGTACCAATCAGTATTTGGGTGAAGCCAAGGGTCAGAGCCATCAGAGTATTGTTGAATATCTTTAGGCGTAAAAGGAGCTTTTCTGATTGTTCCGTCAGGACGAGTGTACGAACCCGTCGATTTGTAGGCCGAGTTAGCAGCAGCCCATTCGCTCACAGGCAAACCATAAATATCAAGGTCATTGAGCATACTCACGTACTGAGCTGCATTGGCCAATTTAGGGATTACGGTAGGTTGTGCGAAACCTTGGTTAGCCGAATACGAAACTTGTGGTTTTCCAGTTTTTCCACGTTTGGTAGTAATCAAGATAACACCATTGGCAGCACGAGAACCGTAGATAGCTGCCGAAGCATCTTTCAAAACTGAAACACTTTCGATGTCGTTTGGATTAATACGGTCAAGACCACCCGCACGGTTCGGGATACCATCAACTACAATAAGGGCATCTCCATTGTTGAGGGTATTTGAGCCACGAATACGAATTGCCGAACCATCGGCACCAGGCTCACCACTTCTGTTCACTGCCACAACACCAGCCATACGACCAGCGATTGAGTTACTTAAGTTTACGGTTGGCGACTTGATTAATTCAGAACCTTTTACTGATGCAACCGAACCAGTAATGGTTTCTTTTTTCTGTACGCCATAACCTACGACCACCACTTCGCCCAAAGTCTTTGTGTCAGATTTCATACCAACGTTTATGGTAGTACGGTTTCCAACCGCAACCTCTTGTGGCTCATAGCCCACAATACTGAAAACCAATACCGCTTTGCTGTCTGCAACAGTGAGGGTATAGTCGCCATTAGCATCTGTTGTCGTGCCTTTTTGAGTGCCTTTGATGAGAATACTCACCCCTGGAAGTGCTTCTCCTTTTTCCGAATCGGTTACTTTTCCCGATACTTTTTGTTCAAGTATTTTACCTGAACTGGGACCAGCAAAAACGTTAGGAACTGACAAAGCACCTACTGCCCCGAGCAACAAGACAAAGATACTCCGTAGAGTAAATTTTTTCATAGAAGATTTAGTTAAAAGGTTAATAGACGTTTAAGATTAAAATTCGATTAAAATTAAATTAATTTTTTTTAATAATAGAATTGAAATAATTAACACTATTGAAGAAAAAAGGCTTAGTTATGCGTTTTTTTGGAAAAATATGGGCTAAATCTTATAATTTTTGATTTGCAATCGTTTGCACAAAATTTCAATATTTGATTAAAATATTATACTTTTCTAATAATTTTAAGAGCGTATCAAATTGAGATTAGGATGCCAAAGTTGCTTGTCAATTTTGGTTTTTAAGGGCTTTCTTAAAGAGAGTTTTAAGAAGAAAAAAATGCCTAAGAAAATACTCAACGAATTATCTATTGTTGCCTATATTCTCAAAATTTAAGCGATTGTTCGAAGATGCTTTAAATATTGGAAAAATTAATGAAAAACTTAAATCTGTGCAAACCTTTGCACGCTGGTATGTTGCTCTAAATGACAACTTTCAAACGTTTGCACAAGACATCACTTGTTAATTTAATATGAATAGTACAAATCTATATTGTATAGTTTATATGATTATTGCAATTTGCACTGAAGAAACCTAATATTTATGAAACTTCTGCATTGTTCAAGGCGATTTTCAATTCGCACAAAAACGCATACCTAATCAATTCAATAACATGGCTCGCTTGTTCAATATCGAATCTCCTCGCTTCGATAATCGTATTGTTTTAACCTTAAAATCAAAATTTAAACCTACAAAACTAAAATTATGATTATTTCTACTCGGTGTATTCATCCCAATAGGAAAGTGAATTTCTTGTTGTTGATGTTTATTTTTACAATCTTTACTAATGCCATCGCCCAGAACGTCAAGGGTAAAATCGCTGACGATAAAGGGCAAGGCTTACCCGGCGTAAGCGTGTTGGTGAAGGGAACAAACGTTGGTAGCATCTCTGACGTTAATGGCGAATACTCTATTGCGGCAGGAAAAAACGCTACATTAGTTGTTTCGTATATTGGTTTCGTTACACAAGAAGTTGCCGTAAATGGCCGCTCAGTGCTTGACATCGCTCTCGAAACTGATACAAAAGCCCTCAGCGAAGTAGTTGTTGTAGGTTACGGTACACAGAAAAAAGTAACCGTTACGGGTGCCGTCGTACAAGTACAAGGCGAAAAATTAATCAAGTCGCCAGCAACTGATATTTCAAACTCTTTGGCTGGTCGTCTCCCAGGTTTGGTTGTTATCCAAACAAGTGGTGAGCCAGGTAATGACGGTGCGAAAATCTCAATTCGTGGTACAAATACACTCGGAAACAGCAGCCCATTGGTAGTTATTGATGGTATTCCTGACCGTGATGGTGGTTTGGGTCGTTTAAGCCCGCGTGATATTGAGTCTATCTCAGTATTGAAAGATGCTTCGGCAGCCATCTATGGTGCAAGAGCTGCCAATGGTGCAATCTTGGTAACTACTAAACGTGGTAAGTCAGGCAAGCCGACAATCACTTATGATTTCAACCAAGGTTTTTCGCAACCAGCGAGAGTTCCTCAAATGGCCAATGCTTCGGAGTATGCTGCCATTATGAATGAATTGCCGATTTACAAATCAATTCCTGCGGGCGAATGGTCTGCTGCTTGGCAAGCAATCAAAACAACGGGTGTTTATAAATCACCAACGGCGGGCGTTAGCTCATTGAGTGCCAATTATAGCCCAGAAGCTGTAAAAGGATACGCAACAGGCAATAACCCTTGGTTATATCCAGATACTGATTGGTTTGGCGATGCCTTCAAAACTTGGTCGCCACAAGCACGTCATAACTTACAATTATCAGGTGGAACTGAGGCCGTAAAGTATATGGCTTCATTGGGTTATGTAAACCAAGATGCTTACTACAAAAACTCAGCAACCAACTATCAGCAATATAACTTCCGTACAAACCTTGATGCAAAAGTGAATAAGTATATCAATACTAATTTAGGCATTATGGTTAGAAGAGAAGACCGCAAATATCCAACTGAAGATGCGGGTGCAATTTTCAGAATGTTGATGCGTGGCCGTCCGACTGAGCCAGAAGTTTGGCCAAACGGAATGCCAGGCCCAGATATTGAAAATGGTCAAAACCCTTACGTAATTACTACTAATGCGACTGGTTATAAGCAATCTCCAACCGATTATATCCAAGCAAATGGTGGGGTGAATATCACTAACCCTTGGATTGAAGGTTTGAAATTATCATTATCAGCAGCGATTGATAGAACAAGCGGAACAACTAAAACTTGGCAAACGCCGTGGTCGTTGTATTATTGGGACAAAAAGACTTTTGAAGCAGATGGCGTAACTCCAAAACTCGAAGGTGCTATTCGTTCAAACTTCAAAGACCCACGCCTAACGCAAGAATATCGCTCAGTATTGAATACCAACTTGAGTGCAGCTTTAACTTACGACAAAAAAATCGGTGCTAATAATAATATATCGGCATTGGTTGGTGTAACGAAAGAGGTTTTCAAAGGCGATAACTTCAGTGCTTTCCGTAGAAACTACATCTCGCCAGCAATTGACCAAATCTTTGCGGGTGGTTCGCTTCAACAAAGTACAGGTGGTAGTGCATATAACAGAGCTCGTTTAGGTTACTACGGCCGTTTGCAATATAACTACAAAGAAAAATACCTCATCGAAGGTATCTACCGTTACGATGGTTCGTACATCTTCCCTGAAGCTAAGAGATTCGGTTTCTTTCCAGGTTTATTGGTGGGTTGGAATCTTACTAACGAAAGCTTCTTTAAAGTACCGGGCATCGACTACTTAAAACTCCGTGCATCGTATGGCCAAATGGGTAACGACCAAGTATTCTACAACAACCAGTTGCAAGAATATGCGTTCTTATCAACTTATGGCTTTGGACAGTATCCAATCAACAACCAAGTGGTTACGACTTTGAGAGAAACGGTGTTGGCAAACCCTAACTTTACTTGGGAAAGAGCCAATAACTATAACGTAGGTTTAGATGGTACTTTCTTGAATGGAAAAATTGATGCGACTTTAGAATATTTCTATAACCGTCGTGACCAAATCTTGATTCAGAAAACAGGTTCAACTCCATCATCATCAGGTATTAACTCATTGTTGCCTCCCGTAAATGCTGGAAAAGTTGATAATCGTGGTTTTGAGTTCAACATCGGCTATAACGGAAAAGCGAGCCAAGACCTTACTTTCAGAGCGGCCATCAATGGTGGTTATGCTAAAAATAGAGTGGTATTTATGGATGAAATTCCAGGAGCACCAAGCTATCAATTACAAGAAGGTAAGCCAATCAATGGTTATTTAGTGTATAAATCAGATGGTGTATTTAAGGATGCTGCATCCATTGACGCTAACAAAATTGACTATTCGGCCGTAACATCAAAACTTATCCCAGGCGATATGAAATTTGTTGATTACAACGGTGATGGCAAAATTACGGGTGACGATAGAGTTAGATTAGATAAAAACGATACGCCTACATTTAACTTTGGAGCAACCCTTGATTTCAGATACAAAAGTTTCGACCTTAATATCTTGTTCCAAGGTGCAGCGGGTGCAGCTATTCGTATTCAAACAGAATCGGGTGACATCGGTAACTTCTTGAAATATTCTTACGATAATCGTTGGTCAATTGATAATCCGAGCAGCGAACACCCTCGTTTGGCGAGTAGAGGTGATACCTATTATACAGGTGGAAACTACGGAAACAACACTTACTATTTATTTAGCAAAGATTATATCCGTTTGAAAAACTTAGAATTAGGTTATACTTTACCTACAAAATTGACAGATAGAGTAAAACTCGGAACCGTGAGAGTTTATGTAAATGGCTTAAACTTATTTACAATCGACAAGATGAAAGTTTATGACCCAGAAGCAACAGCTCAAAGTGGTGTTTACTACCCTCAGTCTCGTGTAATCAACACAGGTTTAACTTTATCATTCTAAATCTAAATTAAAATATGAAGAATATTAAAATAAAAGCAAGCCTGTTTGCAATCTTAATGGCATTTGCTTTATCGTGCGACAAGGATTTTTTAAATACAAAGCCACTTGATAAAATCTCAAGTGCAGCTACTTGGGGCGATGGAGCCTTGTCAGAGGCCTTCATTTTCAATGTTTACTCGTTTTTGGGATATGGCGGTTTTGAAGAGCAAGCTCTTGCCGCCTATACTGATGAGGCGATGTTTACGCACGCTGGACGTAATATCAATACTTTTACCGAAGGAACCGAAAGCCCAAATAACTTAGGTTGGGAAAGTGATACTTACAAATGGAGTACTATGTATTTGGCTATCAGACAAGCAAACGTAGCACTTGAAAATCTTCCAAAAGCTACATTTACTGATGCGGTTTTGAAAGATAAACTCATGGGTGAAGCGTATTTCTTGCGTGCTTATTACTACCACCAATTACTTCGTTTTTATGGCGGTGTACCTTTGATTAGCAAGGCTTATGGCTTAGATGAAGACTATTCTGCTCCACGTAATACCTACGATGAGTGCGTGAAATTTATCGTAAGCGACCTTGACAATGCGTCGAAATTATTAGATGGAAAGCCAAATATTGCAGGTAGAGCATCAAAATTAGCAGCGATGTCGCTTAAAGCTCGTGTATTACTTTATGCGGCCAGTGACTTGCACGATGGGCCAACCGTTAAAGCTAAATCAAGCATTTTGGGTAGCTATCCAAACCTTGATTTGATTGCTTATCCATCAGGCGACCGTGCTGCAAGATGGAATGCCGCCAAAGTTGCTGCCAAAGCTGCTTTAGATGCAGGTGTTGGTTATAAAATGGCTTTATCGGCTCCAGTATCGGCCGAAGAAGGCAGAAACAACTATATGTCGATTGCTCTTGGTGGACAAAGTGCTGTTGGCGACCCATCAGCCGCAGTTGAGTTGATTTTCCAACGTACGCATACGGCTCTTTATACGCAAGAAGACAACTGGCCTTTGGGTGGTATTCACTATGGTATCAATAACGGCCCGAATGGGTATCATAACTGGGCTGGTAACACACCAATCCAAAACTTAGTGGATGATTACGAAATGATGGACGGCTCGAAATTCGATTGGTCAAAGAAAGAACACAAAACTGCTCCTTATGATAACCGTGACCCACGTTTCTATGCAACCGTGTTATATGATGGTGCAACATGGAAACCAAGACCATCGGATGTGGCGGGTTTAGACCCTGCTAACCAAATTCAAACTGGTTATTATGATGATGGGAAAGGTGGAAGAATCAACGGTATCGACACTCGTGAGTCTGCTATTGAAAACTGGAATGGTAGCCGTACGCACTACTATACTCGTAAGTTTATCGACCCAAATCCAGCTTTAGCAGATAACCAATCATCAGCACAAGTAATTCCGTGGCCATTTATTCGCTATACAGAATTAGCTCTTAGCTATGCTGAGGCTTGTATCGAAACTGGCGATGAGGCAGAAGCCCTTAAATGGATTAACCGAATCAGATTCAGAGCAGGTATGCCAGCCGTGGCTGATAAAGGTACTGCATTGCGTGATAGATTACGTAACGAACGCCGAATTGAGCTGGTATATGAAGAACACCGCTATCATGATGCACGTCGTTGGATGATTCCTGCAACTACTGTTGGTCGTGGTATCAAATCAATCAATGTTGATGCTAAACTTAAAGCAGGTGCAAAAGCTCCAGCTATCTACAAATACGATAAATCATTGTATGATTATACTTATACCGTAGAAGATAATACATCGAACGAAACCCGTAAGTGGACTGACAAAATGTATTATCGAGCTTTAAGTCGTGATGAAGTAAAACGAAATACGAAATTAGTTCAGAATCCAGGTCACGAACAATAATCGTCATTCATTCAAACGACAGTAATTTAAAAATCTACCTCTTTGTGGGGTAGATTTTTAAATTTTAAAGCAATTTTATAAAGAATTGCTTAATTTTCAGCATTAATACTAACCGACTCAAATCCCTAATGAGTTTCCTATGAAAAAAAGTTTACCGAAATCTATTATTGTCTTAGTTTTTATAATCGGTACGCTCCTTAGTTGCAAAAAAGATATTGTGTTGGATGAGCAAGACTTAGCAACTAAATGGGCCGATATGACCCTTTTTATTACCAAAAACACTCCTTCAAATTCACCTACTTATGCGTCTCGATGCTTAGGTTATATCGGATTGACGATGTACGAATCTTTTGTATATGCCGATTCTTCGTATCAGTCACTTACTGGTCAACTCGATGGTCTTGATAGTTTGCCAAAGCCCAACCCAACCATAAAATACGATTGGAAACTCGCTCTAAATGCCGCCCAAGCCTCAATCCTTAAAAATATTTATAATCAAACTTCTGACCAAAATAAGCTAAAAATAGACTCTCTGGAGAAAACCATTTTTGAATACTATACAAAAAATAAAGAAGATAAAGCACTGATAGAAAGGTCAGTAAGTTTTGGAAAAGAAGTAGCTAAAGTGATTTTTGAATGGTCGAAAACCGATGGTGGATACCGTGGCTATTTACGAAATTTTGATAAGAAAATGGTCTATCCAAACCACTTAGGTTCGTGGAAACCACCACTTTACGGACAGTCGTTTAGTCATTATCCGCTTCAACCACATTGGGGCGAAAACCGAACATTCTTAATCTCAAATCATCAAATTCCCGACCCTAAACCCATACCTTACGATACTTTACCCAACTCGGCTTATTACAAGCAATTTTTAGCAGTTTATAATCAAGAAAAAAGCCTTACCCAAGCTCAGAAAGAAGCTGCTATTTGGTGGGGAGACGACCCCGACGAAACTTTTACACCACCGGGGCATTCGTATTATTTGGCAACTTTAGTAATCAAAAAAGCCAAACCAAATCTAATGAAGTGTGTCGAAACCTACGCCAAAGTTGGCTTAGGAGTAGCCGATGCCTTTACCAATTGTTGGAAGTGGAAATATAAGTTTTTTACCGAACGCCCCAACACATTTATTCCTCAGTACATTGATAAATTTTGGGAGTCATTTTGGCCTGACCCTCCGTTTCCAGCTTTTCCGTCGGGTCATGCTATTCAAGCGGCTTCAACCGCAACTATTTTGAGTAGTTTGTATGGAGAAAAATTTTCATTTACTGATGATGCCCACGTAGGTCGGAAGCGTGATGAACTGCGAAATGTAGATTTTAAAGCCCGTCATTTTGAGTCTTTTTGGCAAGTAGCCGAAGAAACCGCCAAGTCTCGTTTCTATGGAGGTATTCACGTTCCGCAAGATAACGAAGCAGGCTTAGAAAAAGGGAAGGTTGTGGCAGAAAACATTATTCAATTGAAATGGAAGAAATGAAGAATATTAAATTTATAGTCGTTGCCAATGCGGGTTTTCAACTCAAATCACTTAACTTGATTGGGTTTTTAACTTATATTTTAGTCTTTTGTGGTAGTTATTCATTCGCTCAAACACCTTTCAAAGACATCACTGAGCAAGCTGGAATCAAACACCAATTTAAGGTTTTTGAAGGGTTTTTAGGTGGTGGAGCTTGTGTTTTAGATATTAATAATGATGGCTTTGATGATATTTATTTGGCAGGTGGCATGGCCGACGATGTGCTGTATTTGAATAACAAAAAAGGGGGATTTACAAATATCTACGAAAAATCTGGTCTTATTGACACTAAAAAATTTATTACACAAGGTGCTGCCGCAGCCGATGTAAATCGAGATGGATTCGTAGATTTATACATCACTACCATTACTTCAAAAGGGCAAAAGAAGATTATTCCAAGAGCCATTAATTTATTGTATTTGAATAATGGCAACAATACTTTTCGTGATGCAACGGCCGAATTTGGACTCGGAAAACTAAACTCTTTTAGCACTGGAGCAAGTTTTGGCGATTTCAATGCCGACGGCTATCCTGACCTTTATGTTGGAAATTATTTTACCGAATACCCTGGCGACCTCAGCACTATCAACGACGCCATGATTGTAAGTGCCAATCAGATTACGGAAGGATATTTGTTACTCAACGAAAAAGGGAAATCGTTTAAGAATGTTTATAAAGATTATGGACTGAGCCACAAAGGTTTTGGATTTGGTGGACTTTTCACTGATTTCGATAACGATGGCGACCAAGACCTTTTCGTAAACCATGATTTTGGTTACAAACGCACGCCCGATTTATTGTTTAAGAATGAATACCCGTGGCATGAGTTTAGAGATGTGAGCAAGGAAACTGCAATGGATTTGAAGATAAATTCAATGGCTTCGGCGGTGGGTGACTATAATAACGATGGTTGGATGGATTACTTCATTACCAACATTCGTTTCAATAAGTTTATGGTCAATAATGGCGTAGGAAAGCCATTTGTTGAGAAATCCCGTGAAGTTGGCTTAGGATTTATCACGATTAGTTGGGGGGCAAATTTTGCTGATTTCGACCATGACGGCGACCTCGATTTATTCGTAGCCAACGGAGATTTGAACCCAAATTGTGTACCGATGGGCGACTATTATTTGGAGAATATCAACGGAAGATTTGAAGAAAAAGGCCGTTTGATGGGTGTAAGCGATTACGGAATTGGTCGAGGTTCGATTGTTTTTGATTTAGAAAACGATGGCGATTTAGATATTCTGGTTGTCAATCAAGAACCGATTTTGACGGGCTATCCAGTTGCTTCAACTACCCATTTGTTTCGCAATGATTCGGCCAAAGGAAATTGGATAAAAATTGCACTTAAAGGTGTTGATGCTGAGTCGCACGGCTTGGCTTCGAGGGTAGAAATTGTAGTTGATGGGAAACACCAAATCAGAGAAATAGATGGGGGAGGGTCGAGTCATCTTTCACAGAATGCCACCTTTGCTCATTTTGGCGTAGGCAATGCCACCCAAATCGACGAAATAATTGTGCATTGGACAGGAGGAGAAAAACAAGTCTTGAAAAATCAGAAAGTTAATCAGACGATTACAATTACCGAAGAAAAACATTTTGCGATTTGGTCAATATTGAAATGGATTTTATTAGCTTTGGGACTTTTGGCAGGAGTTTGGTATTTCTGGCGAAGAAATAAGTGATTTTCCTTTAAAACTGCTAAATCCTTTAACATTTATAACCCTAACTAAATTTATAACGACTTGCTTTTATGCAAAGACATCAAGCCACCATCAAAGAAATAGCCCAAAAATTGGGTGTTTCCATTTCAACGGTTTCGAGGGCTTTACAGAATAACACTCGAATTGGCCTTCGTACACGAGAGCGAGTATGGGAGTTGGCAAAAACAATGCACTATGTGCCAAATCCAGCTGCTATTTTCTTAAAAAAGAATCGTACATACACCATTGGTGTTCTACTTCCGTACTTGCAAGAAGAGTTTTTTTCGATGGCTATTTCGGGTATCGAAGATGTAGCTTTGGAGAAAGGTTATAACGTTGTTGTGAGCCAATCAAGAGATAAGTTTGATAGAGAAGAAAAGGCTCTCAAATCGTTTCTAAGCAGCCGAGTAGATGGGGTAATTGCCTCAGTAGCTGCCGAAACAAATAATTACAGCCATTTTAAAGAAGTAGAGCATTTCGGAACCCCACTTGTCTTCTTTGACCGTGTGCCACGCAATCTTGAGGCCAATAAAGTGCGTTGTAGTATTACCGATGGTGCTTTTGAAGCAATTGAATATTTGATAAATAGTGGTGTTAAGAGAATAGCTCTTTTAAATGGCCCATCGAATTTGGAAGTGTGCGATGAACGCCTAAATGGCTATCTGACTGCCATCAAAAAGTTTAATCTTGAAACCTCACCTAAGTACATAAAATCAACCGATTTATCGAAAGATGATACAATGGTAAAAATGGAGGAACTCTTGGCTCTGCCAGAACCTCCTGAAGCTATTCTGACTTTCAACGATTATTTGGCACTTTATGCGATGCAAGTTTGCAAGCAAAAGGGGCTTGTACCCAACAAAGATATTCTGTTCGTAAGTTTTGCCAATCTGCCTATGACATTTTATTTAGATAATCCTCCGTTGGCCTCAGTCGAGCAATTTGCTTACAATATGGGTATAAAAGCAACAGAACTACTGATAAATATCATCGAAAATCCATCCGAAGAAATGCCACCGTATCAAGAAATTGTGATGGGTACGAAGCTAATTGTGCATTAAAAAAGGAGTTGGATTCTGAAATCCAACTCCTTTTTTACTCAGTTTTCAACCTCGCTTGTTTCTATTTCTTCAACTACTTTTGGTTCGGTATCGAACAATACGATTGGTTCGTTGTCTTGTCCTGTTACTTCAAAGAAGCGTTGGTGAATATCAAAAGGCTGTTCTTCTGATGAAAGAGAGCAAACTACCCGCTTATAGGTGCCATCTTCTTGAAGCTCATAAGCGTTTACATTATCTCGAAGATTATAGTCTAAGATGTGCATCACTTGGCGTTTTATATCTTCATCAACAATTTCAAATAGAGACTCAATACGTTTATCAAAACTTCTCACCATAATATCAGCACTGCCACCATAGAGCTTTGTTTGGTTATTATTATGGAAATAGAAGATGCGTGCGTGTTCGAGGAAAAGCCCAACGATTGAGCGTACGGTGATGTTTTCGCTTAATCCTTTTCTACCTGGGCGTAAACAACAAATACCTCTCACAATCAATTTTATTTTTACACCTGCTTGAGAAGCCTTGTAAAGTTCGTTAATTACGTGTTGGTCTTCGAGTGAGTTAAGCTTGATACAAATACCGCTTGGCAAGCCATTTTGAGCATTTGTGGCCTCATTGCGAATCATCTCAATGAGTTTATTACGCATATCACGAGGCGACGTAATTAAGTTATGATAATCGGCAGGCTGTGAATGACCCGTAATTACATTGAAAAACTCCGAAATATCCTTCGTGTAAGTCGGATTACTTGTTAGCAAGCCAATATCTGTATAAAGTCTTGCCGTATCTTCATTGTAATTTCCACTCGCTAAGTGAGCATATTGGGTAACTTTATTTCCTTCTTTTCTTACAATCAACATGAGTTTGGTATGGGTTTTATACCAACCAATACCATAAATCACAAAGCAACCCGCACGTTGAAGTCGGTCAGCTTCACGGATATTGTTTTCTTCGTCGAAACGAGCTTTAATTTCAAACAAAACCGATACGTGTTTGCCATTTTCAGCCGCTTTCAGAAGGGCTTGTGTTACACGAGATTTTTTAGCCAAACGATAGATGGTAAGTTTAATAGCCAAAACATCTGGGTCTTCGGCAGCTTTTTCGATAAGTTGTAAAACTGGCTCAAAATTGTTGTATGGATGATGCAACAATAAGTCTTTTTCACGAATTACCTCAAAAATATCAGCGTTTTTATCTCGCAATCTCGGATGAACGATTGGCGGATGCACTGGTTTAATATCTTCTTGAAACTCTGGATGACGAATAATTTGCCATAAACAAGTATAATCTATAAGGTACTCATCAAAAAAGATATTGTATTTGTCAATCTCGAAACGCTTTTGGAGCATCGTAAGCATCCACTCATTTGGATTGGGTTCAATTTCCATGTGAACCACTCGTCCTAAACGGCGACTTTTAATTTTTTGCTTGATTTCGTCCACGAAGTCTGCTTCAATATCATCAGATTCTTCGAGGGTAAAATCTCCATTCCTTACGATGCGAAACAGATTAACCGATTGAATTTCTATGTTTCGATATAGTTTCTTTATTTCGTGTCGAACGATTTCTTCGATTGGTAAAAACAAAATTTCTTCTCCACGCTCAATCGTAAAAAATCTTGGGAGATTTCCTGGAATCTGAACAAATGAAAGTTTTTTGTTTTCGCTATCGTCGGGAAAGAGTGTTGAACGATTAGCATCAGTTACGACCCCAAAAATCAACGTTTTAGCAATCAAAACAGGGAAAGCATGGGTGTGGTCGAAAAGCATTGGCGTAAGCATCGGATAAACAGTATTATCGAAGTACGCAATGGTTTCTTCTAACTCGGCAGGAGAAAGCTCGCTGATTTTTACGATTTTAAACTTATAATCAGAAAAAAGCGGAGTGAGTTCTTCCTTAAAAATTCTATCTTGTTCCTGACAAAATTGCTTAACCGAGAGCATGAGAGCTTTCCGGAAAGGAATTTCACGCAAACCAGAATAGTCGATACGCTCTTTATTGAAGTCAAGATAATTGTAAAGACTGCCCAAACGAACCGTGAAGAACTCATCAAGATTAGACGCTGTAATGGCCAAAAACTTCAATCTTTCAAATAGATTAAGGTCTTTTTCACGAGTTTGGTCAAGAACTCGCTCGTTGAATTTGAGCCAACTTAAATCACGACTCAGGTAATTCGACTGTTCAATGCTATCAGCATAGCGGTTGATTTTAGAATCTTCTGCAATGCCTTTCGATTCGTTGGCTTTATTACTTGGGACTAATCCATTTAAAAAAGAAAAAAGGCTACTTTTCGAGCCTTTGTCATTGGGGGTATTTTTTATGCTTTCTTCCATCGCTCGACAACAAAATGTGTTCTGCGAAATAAGTCAAAAATGGCGTAAAATTCAAGTATTTAACAATAATTTAACGATATAACCTCACAAAAAGAGCCAATTCTAATGCTAATTTAATGAAAGATTAGGTTAAATCTCAATCACAAGTCGAATAAGAAGTTTTACTATCAATTAATGCCGTGTTATTTACAAACATTGGTTGTATTTTTTTCGGAATAGTAATTTTTGCGATATTATTCGACGAACAAATGAGTTTGAGAATTTCGGTATTATTACATAAGTCAAGCGTTGATAATGAATTGTTCGATACATCTAAATAACGTAGCTTAGTGTTTTTACTCAAATCAATTGTTGTGAGTTTATTGCTGTTGCATTTCAACTCAGCAAGAGCTTGATTATTGATTAGGCTAATGCTTTTGATTTGATTATTTGATAAATAAAGCAATGAAAGTCTTGTAGCCGCATCAACTGATACCGTCACCAATAAGTTATTATTGGCATTTAGGGCATATAACTGCTTACTCGGAATGGATAAATCTTTTAATTGATTATTAACACAATTAAATGCCGCCAAATTGAGATTTTTGCTTAAATCAATATTAGTAAGAAGATTTGATGAACAATCTAACGATTCCAAAGCAGTATTCTGACTTACATCAAGATTTGTTAGCTGATTTAACGAACAATCTAAATAAGTAAGGGATTTAAAGCCTTCAATACCACTCAATGATTTTATTTGTAAGTTCGGAACGCTCAAAACTTTAACGTCTTCGGCATCAGACCTTTTTATTTGACCATTAATAGTGCTGTCAGAGTCAATTTTTTCTGCAATTAAGGCTTTTTCAAAATTACTATCTTGAATAAGAATAATATTTGGGTCGATTTCTATGGTTCGAGAGCTGCAAGCTACTACAAACACACCAGCTACTAAACAAGAGTAAAAATTTTTTTTCATCTTTTTATATTTTAATTGCAGCCAGATATCTTGGCTTCAAAGGTTGAACCATTATTAGTATTGACTGTCATACCAGGTAGAAATACAATTGATGTGGCGGCATTTACTTTAACTGTCACTGTATTTTCACCGACAGGATTTATTTTATTAATAAGTTTGGCAGATTCATTATTATTGTATTGATAGACTCCGTTCGTAATATCGTTAGAGGGTGACGCAAGAGTTAATTGGGTCGTGGCACATTTATAGACAATTAGCTTGAGCTGTGCCGTGTTTGAAACATACTTAGCCGAATTTTGGTAAGTATAACTCAATAAAACAGTTCCCACAAAGTTGGTGGTTGTTGGTTTAAACCAAACAGTTCCAGTACTGTCAACCGTAAATGTACCACTGGTAGTACTAAGACTCTTCTGGATTCCCGCAAGGTTTATATCAATATCAAATGTGGCATTATTAAATGAGCCTTTGGGTAAGTCATTTGCTTTTATATTACAGGCAATAGAATCTCGGTAAGGTAAAACAAGAGAGTCTGAATTGGCGATTGGTATTAAATTGGGATTATAGCCATCTAAAGAATATCGCCACATGGCTCCTGTAAAGCCCAAAAGGTTATTCGACCCCATACCATATCCGCTAAACATATAAGTATGTGAGCCAGTAGTGAGGTGATTGAGGGTGTTAACTGAAGACCCTGGCATATTAGTAGAATTTTCGATTTTAAGGCCTGCCGAAATAGGAGCTTCGTTAGTTAATGTATCTATTTTGACAACTTCCCAACTACCGTTTGTGGGGTTTACTCGCCAAGTATCTCTTAAAAAATACCAGTATTGTCTTTGCCCGCCAGTCATGTATAGTTTGTTGTCATTACCTACCCAACAATAAGGAGCATTTCTTGAACCTGGGTTAGTTGCAGTTTTAGGCGGGTTTAAAGTGTCATTTCCCGAAATGAGTGTCCATACTTTTGTGGTAGGATTAAACTTCCAAAGGTCACCATATTCATCTGAGCCATGAGATTCGGCATAACCACCATAAATCCATACATTCCCAGAGTTGTCTTTCCAATATCCATAATCAGACCTCGCACGTGGAAAATACTGTGTCCCACCAGTGCCTGGAGTTGTTGGATATACGCCATTGAGACAATTCTTACAATATGAGGCATTTTTGTTACCACTTATAAAAAACCAACTTTTAGTTGTGGTATTAAACATCCATAAATCATTATACGAGAGCGAACCGCTTGGAGAATCAATCGCACCACCATATAACCACATATTATTGTTATCATCAAACCAAGCTCTGGCCCTATATCTGGGACTTGGCTTATCTGGAGAACCTCCATGCTCATCAAAATAAGTGAATTTTTTCGTTTTTGGATTATATTTCCATAAGTCTGACTTTGCATAGGAATCAGACATATTTCTATCGTAATAAAGCCCACCAAATAACCAAATATTTCCATTTTTATCAACCGTAGAAGCCGTCCTGTTTCTTCCTCCAGGATGTGCAATTGTGCTTTCTTTTCCAATAGAGTCAGCTATAGCTTGAGAACCTAAATCAGAAATAAATGCCCATTTTTGTTGAGAAACGTCATATACCCAAAAATCAGAAGAATATTCAGACTCTAAAGAAGCCCCTCCATAAACATAAATTTCATTATTATTGGCTATACCTCCAGCAGCGTGTTCTCTAACCGAAGGTTTAAAGGTACTGCCTAAAGTCCACGGAGTGCCTCGCACGCTTAAAGGCGAGGGTAGAGGACGGGGGTAATTCCAAGCTGCATCACTTACCAAATATCCTGACATCCAAGTCCATTGATTTTGAGAAAAACAATTAAAAGAGATGACCGTAAGAATAATTAAGGGGAAGGTTTTTTTAATTTTTATGCAGGGATATACAGTAAAAGCGTAGCTTTTAAGGTTAATCATTTGCGTTATTAGGAAAGTTAAAGATAACAAGTTAAAAACACGATAAAAATAAACGTAATTCTAAAAAGGTTTATAATTTTCGCAGTTTAACTTATTTTCAGTGAAAAGCTAAGGCAAAGGTAACACTTCTTCAAATTATAAAGTTATTAAGTGGTATTAAAAATACCTTAAAATTGAAAGAAGTACCTATTAAGAATTTGCCTAAAGTCTATTTTGGCAGAATTATTTTTTGCTAAGTGGTAAGCAAACAGATAAGGTTCTTAATTACACTTAAATAAACAACGACAATAATTAAACGTTAGTATTTTAAGGAAGAATTATTTTTTGAAAGTTGTTAGGTCGTTGAAAGGAGTTTGTAGTACGTGTCAGAATATTCTAAAATCTTAGGAATTAATAATAATTTAACATTAAAATGTATATTTCTAATGTATTTTTGAGGTAATGGATAAAAGGATTTCTTCTTCTGAATAATTCCACTATCTTTATCAAAAATAGCCCCCAATGAAATTAAAAGTATCTTGCCAGCTTGATTACGATTGTCCCGATAATGTCCCTTTAGTGATGATGCTTCGCCCGCAAAGTGGGGCTGCTCAACAGGTTTTAGACGAACAATTTTCGCTTTTTCCATTCACAAATTTTACTGAGTATCAAGATATTTATGGTAATCTTTGCCAAAGATTATTGAGTCCGATAGGTAATTTTAAGATTCAAGCTTCTGCACTTGTTGAAACTTCAGAAACAATTGATGTTAATTTTGCTGCTCAAGCAGTTTCGATTGAGCAACTTCCCGATTATAGCTTAATTTATTTATTACCAAGTAGATATTGTGAGTCAGACAGGTTTTTGTATATGGCCGACGAAATCACACAAGCCTATCGAACAGGCTATGAGAAAATCGATGCAATATGCCAGTGGGTACGAAATAATGTAGTTTACGAATATGGTTATAGTTCATCTTCATCATCAGCTTGCGATATTAATTTGAGTCGAATTGGGGTTTGCCGAGATTTTTCTCATCTCTGCATTGCACTTTGTCGAGCCATCAATGTACCTGCTCGTATGGTAGTGGGATATTTGTATGAACTTAACCCCATGGACTTGCACGCATGGTTTGAAGTATATCTCGAAAACCAATGGTTTACATTCGATGCTACACAAGCTCAACCCAAAGGGAATAGGGTCGTATTGGCCTACGGACGTGATGCCAGTGACGTAGCATTTGCCACACAATTTGGTAATATTTACCTCAATGATATGAAAGTATCGGTTGAGCAAGCCTAATTCTCTAACTCGCTTATTTCAAATATCTTAGATTTGAGCCGTTTCAGACCATAAACCACTTATATTTTAATCATTAGAAATAATTAAGCTATAAAATTCGTTACAAAAACGTAGCATTTTTATTATCTTTGCACCCATGTTTTTAAAAAGACCACATATCGCCCTGTTATTTGTTAGTATTTTGATGCTTTCGGCTTGTTCAAGTAAGTTTATGAAGCTTCAAAAGAAAGGTACTACTGATGAGAAATATAAAGCTGCTAATGATTATTATAAAAAAGGTGACTACTACAAAGCAGGCATACTTTTTGAAGAAATCATTCCATTGTTGAAAGGTGACTCTCTCGCCGAAAATGCTCAGTTTTATAATGCTTATGCTCAGTATCAGCAAAAACAATACAGCATGAGTGCTTATTTGTTTAAGAGTTTTTATGCAACTTATGCCAATAGCCCAATGGCAGAAGAGGCATTTTATATGTACGCCAACTCGATGTACAAAGACTCTCCAAACTTTAATCTTGACCAGTCAAGTACGCTTACAGCTATTGATGCTTTACAGACTTTCATTAACTCGTTTCCTGAAAGTAAGTATGCTGAAAGTTGTAACCAAAACTTGAAGGAGTTAAGACATCGTTTGGAAGAAAAAGCTTACGAAAAGGCTAAACTTTATTATAAAACAAGTGGTGTAACGATTGCTAATTTTAAAGCAGCGGTTGTGGCGATTGATAATTTCCAAAAAGATTTTCCAGATTCGGAGTTTATCGAAGAGTTATCATTCCTGAAAGTGCAGTCACAGTATGATTTGGCAGCGGTTAGTTTTGAAAATAAACAAAGGGAACGCTATACAGATGCTTTGAAATTCTATGAAGATTTCATTGATAAATTTCCGAAAAGTAAATATATAAAACAAGCTGAAAAAGTATATGACGGTGCTACTAAAGGGTTAGAAAAAGCCGTAAAATACGAACAAGAAGTAAAAGAATTGAAAGCCAAAGAAGCTGCAAGAGTTGCCAAAGAAAAAGAAGATGCCGCAGCTAAAAAAGATGATAAAGCAGGAAAAAGTAATCCTTGATTTATTACTTATTCGGGTGGTTAGTATCAAAAAGTATAATAGTTAAAATAGATTATAAGTAAACTTAAAATAAAGTTCCTTTGAAAGTAGGGGACAAAAATAAAAATATGGCAGTAAATCCTTCAATCATTGCAAGAGACGTAGATAAATTAGCCGCTAAAACTGGTAATGTCTATGAGTCGGTTTATATTGCATCACAACGTGCCAGACAAGTGGCTGTGAAAACCAAAGAAGAATTGACTCAAAAATTGGGTGAATTTGCTTCAAATATCGACAACTTAGAAGAAATTTTTGAGAACCGTGAGCAAATCGAAATCTCAAGATTCTATGAGCGTCAACCAAAGCCAACTTCAGTAGCATTGGAAGAATTTATTGAAGATAAAGTTGAATACCGTTGGAAAGACGCTGAGTAATTTTTTACAGAAAGAACTTTTTAAGGAAGACTTCACCCCAAAGTGGAGTCTTCCTTTTTTGGTTTATGTCAGAATGGATAATCGACGGCAATGTTTAGAATCAGATTTTGTTTTCTCCATGCTTTATCAAATGGTTTGATGTCTTGAATCACCCAACGCTCGCCTTCGGGCAACCACGGCTTACAGAATGGTGTCGCTAAGTCGAGGCGAAGTTTGACATACGTGAAGTCAAGACGTAACCCTAAGCCTCCACCAACGGCCAGTTGTTTGTAGAAATTTTTACCAAAAACACTACTTTCTGGATAACCCGAAGATTCATTATATTTTGCCAACCATATATTTCCTGCATCAATAAAGGCGGCTAAATTTATAATCTGACTAACTTTTATGCGTAGCTCTGAATTTAATTCGAGTTTTACGTCTCCGTATGCTGTTGTGAAAATAGCAGTGCTATCTCCCAAAATATTATAGTTGCCAGGGCCAATAGACCTTGCTCTAAACGCTCTGATACTATTGCTACCACCTACAAAATATTGCTTTACCTGAGTTGGCAAGTTTTTAGAGTTTCCATACGGTAAACCATAGCCCAATATGGCTCTATTGGCCAGCCTAATGCTCGGTGAAAGGTCTAAGTAATAACGAGTTTCGACATCAAAACGGGTGTATTGCTCAAAGACAGTATTGGCAATACGTTTTGAATCATCTGACTGTTTTTTTGTAAATAAACCTGCTATATTTCCAGCAATATCAACTCCTGCATTGAGATAAAAATAATGCTTGCTTTTGGGTGTTTGTACGGGGGTATAAACAATATTGTATTGCCCCCCTAAAATCAAACGTGTGATTAGAATTTGGTCGTAACGAAGCAAATCTTGTACATTTCCTGCACCTGCACTTCTAAATATCTTTTCTGTAAATTCCTCACTAATATTCTGTGGTTTAATCAGATTGATGGAAAGCGGTGTGAAATTATGCTCTACGGAGGCGTTTTTTCTTAAAGTATAACTAAGCGAACTTCGTAGCGAGGTAATTGTATATTGATTATAACGATAAGTGCTACTATCGGGATTTATACCAACGCCTTTTTGCACCAAACGAACATACCCTAAATTGATATTGGTTTTGGGCAAGGCCTGATTTCGGCCTGCTCTTACACTATAAAATGGTAGCAGGAATCTCGGAAAAGTCAAATCCGCATCAGCGGCCAAACGATAATAGCTATTTAGCGTATTATTGAGATTTTTACTTGCTAACTGAAAGTCGAAACCAGTATTGATACCTATTTTTAAGATTTCAGCTCCCTTAAAAATGTTTCTATTGAGCCAGTTGACACCCAATTGTGTACCAGCAAGGTTATTGGAACGAGTCAGAAAATTCGCTTCTGCTTGTAATGATTTATTTTTGAGTGAAGTAAGGTCATAAACCACATTGATGAGTGCAGAATCAGAGCGATTCACCATCTCAAATCGGTTTTTTACAAACTTAAAATTTCGTAAATTGATTAATCTTGAAAGTGAGGCATCGTGCGTTTGGCTATTATAGAGCCGTCCACTACGAAAACCAATGGCATCATTAAATACTCTGTTATTATATGCCCGTTTTGGGTCGAAAACTTTAAGCCCACGCCTGATTTGCACGCCAGTGTTGGTGGTGCTATCGGGGGTATCAATATAAACCAAAACATCTTTGATTGTATATTGCTTGAGTGAGGTTTGGGTGATGTTAGGTTTGAGTTCCAGATACAAGTTTACTTGTCGAGCATTTTGGTTTGAGTCAGCTTTGATGATTAGAAAATCAGGTCGGAAATAATAATAACCGTTGAGTTTTAAGGCTTTATCAATTCGGTCACGCTCAAGTTTGATATTATCAAATCGGTATGGTTCGCCTACTTTTAGTAGTGAATTATCTTTGGTTTGAATGAGACTTTTGCTGAATGCTGAAGTATCCTTTTTTATAAATTCTACCTTTCCAATCGAATATCGTGGTTTCACATTCGCTACATAAATAGCTTCGGCTTTTTTGCCTTTTACAACTAATTCGCCCGTGGCAGTTGAGCGGAAATACCCTTCGTTGTTTAGATAATTACTGATGATTTCAGTATTAATATTTACGGCTCTTTTGCTTGCCAGAACTGGTACTTCACCGAAACGTTTTCTGAACCAAGCTCGTGGACTTTTTTCTTTTTTAGGCTTACCAACTACGTAATAGAACCAAACTTTATACGGAAACCCAAAAATCATACTGTTTGGTATTGGCCGAATGATGGTTTTTAGTTGTTCGTCGAGGGCTTTCTTTTGGCTTTTATTTAAGCTTGAATCAATATTGGTCTTGATTTTTGCACCTGTATAAAGGCTTTCACCCGATTGAATGTATTTGTTTACGGAGCAAGAACTAAGTACGAAGAAACCTAAGAGACAAGAAATAAAGTAGATGACATAGCCTTTTAGCTTCTTTCCGAAAAAAGAAAAAATATCAGTTTGAGTATGTAAAAGGTAGGCTTTTCTCATTTTTTCTTTTCAAATAACTCTTTAAAATACGCATAGTCGAGGGTGAGTGTAAATGCAACTCCAGTTTCGACTACAAAGCCATCGAGAATAGCTTGATACTGGTTTTTGCGGTAAGCACTAAACAAGTATCGTCCGTCTTTGCTGAGGCTATAATTAAGCGAAATATTATCTACGATTTCATTTGAGCTTGCTGCCGAACCCGTTGTGTTTTCGAGTTGGAAGTTGCGGCCAACCGCAATTTTTAGGCGGTCATTGAGAAATGCCTTACTTAAACCCACATTCAAATCAGTGCGGGCTTTATTTCCAGCATCGGTACTCATTGCGGTTGAGTTAAGGTTAAAATCAAGTTTGATACCTTTAATTAAATCGCCAGCCAGTAGGTTGAGTTGGTCAGTGAGCAATTTACTCACACTTTGTCGAGCAATGGCTTCTGGATTTATACCCGAAAAGAAATCACTCGATTGTTCGCCCAAGAATTTATTCAAAACCAATAAGGCAAAAACCTGCTTGTTCATTTCTACTGGGTTTTGCTCAAGTGTTTTTAAGTATCCATCTTTCTCGATTTCGCTGCTTACATCAGACGGTGCATTGTCGGCAACGACAACTTTAAAATCAATGACTGGACTCGATAAGTTTCCACTCATTTTGAGTTGTACTTCAAGCGGAACTTTGGTTTTATTGGTGTTTTTATCAGAAGCAACTGCTCTTGGTACTTCAGCTTCAATATTATAAACCGCCGTAATATCCACTTGGGCTTGCATTGGGTCGCCCGTCCAGAGTAGATTGCTGCCTTTTTTAATGGCAAATTCCTTCTTCAGAAATTGGAATGACAAATCATAACTACCAGAGGTAAGTTCGTATAAACCGAGTACATAAGGCTGCCCGCTGGGTGTAATACCAGTATTGAGTTGGGCATTTCCTTTTACCTTGATGTTGTCGCCGTTTAGCTCATCAACAATAATTGTTAATTGAGATTTATCATCGACTTCGATATTAAGAGAAACTTCTTCAGCAAAATCAAATGTAGGGGCAATGTCGTTTGAATCAACTTTGGCAACATTGGCTGCTGATGGATTTTTAAGATTTACAAATTCAACAATGCCATCGGTTTCGGCTTTATCAATTTCTCGGTCGGGGAGAAGAACCGTAATATCACTGCCGTCTTTTACTTTTACGCTACCCTCAATGGCTGGTTTTGTACCAACTCCTTGAATGTTTAGGTTAGCATCAACAAAGCCTTTTCCGTAAAAGAAATCATTGTCTTTGCGGTTGCCATTTAACACCATGAAGTTCTTGGTGTCGATGTTGAGTTTATAGTTGAAGTTTGGAATATTTTGCAGTGAAAGATTGCCATTGACAGTCATATTCTGACCAAGCGAATCGGCAATAATAAACTTATTGAATGAAATGACACTGTTTTTAAATATCATTGACTGATTTTGAATACGATATACCGCACCCAATTGTGCCAAACTAAACGAAACTGTATCGAATTTGATAGTTCCATCCAGTACAGGTTTGCTTGGTTCGCCTTTCAGATTGAGTAGGCCCGTTAGGTTTCCTCGGGCATTTTTCAACTGCCCAAAACTAAATGCTTCTACGGTTTTTGCTCCAATCTTATTGATATTAATCTTGAAATCAAGTGGTTTCTTTTCTTTCAAAAGATACTTTCCATTGATATTAACATCATTATTATTACCCAAAATTGTTGCTAAAACATTGATTCGGTCGGATGTTTCGTTGGCAGCATTTACTTGCAAATTCCCGATAGGGATTTGGGTGAAAACAAAGTTTTTGATGGCCAAATCTCCTGTAAACTCAGGGGCATTCATGTAGTCGGTGAGTGTGAAAAGACCGTTGAGTGTACCACCCGCAAGCGTAGAGTCTTGCGTAGCGAGCGTAACAAATGGTTTGATATTGAGACTATCAATTTGAATGTTGAGCGGTGAATTGGGAGTAGTACTTTGGCTATTAATTGTCAATCGCTGTTTGTCTTGTCGAAGTTGTAGGTTATTGATATAAATTCCTGCTGGGCTGTACTCAAGATAGCCTGTTGAATCTGCCGTCCATGCTTTATAATCAATCAAAGTGCCTTTTTCGTCGAGGTGTAAGCGAAGTTTTTTATCAATCGAACGCAGGTTTGCCGCTAAACCATAACGATTGGCATTGAGAGAATCTTTGGCAATGAGATTTAGCCCCAAAACATTATTTTCAACATCTCCACCTATAAAAATACGACGGAAGCGGTAATCACTATAAAAGATTTGAGCGACATTACCTTCGTATTTTGCATGATTATTTGCTCCAAAAATCTTGAATCGGGCATTATCAATGCTTGAAGTATCGTATTCGATTTTGGGTATAAACAAGTTTGCTTGAAGTGTTGTATCTCGCTGATTATTGATTTGTGCATCGAAATTTACTGTATCTAATTTGCTGATTCCCGAAACAAAACTTTTGATAATTGGGTGGTTATTTAGTTTTGCTGAAATGCTCAAATCATAAGGTGCTGTAATGGGTTTATAAGCAATATCGGGCAAAGCAAAATACTTATTTACTTCGGTTAATAGTATATCGCTTAGTTGGGTATAGATAAATTGGCCATTAATCTGAGCATTTAGAAATGGCGATTTTAGCGTAATATCTCGTCGATTGTTGGTATTACGAATATCCAAATCAATGCCATCTAAAGGGATAGTTTTTCCGTCTTTTTTGATTACGGCATTGTTAATTAATATTTTTCCGAGTGGATTATCAGGGTTTGTCGAAACCATATTCATTTCAATATCGCCTTTCAGACTCAGACTACCCGTATAAAGTTTGAGTTTATTGAGGTCGAGTTCGTCGATATTTACTTTTGCTTCAATGGCTGGATATTCGTCTGCTAAATTGATTTTGGTACTTAGCACTACTTTCGCATTTTCGTCATTGACTGAGGCATTGAAGTTAGCTATTTGGTCTTTAACTGAGCCTTTCAGAAGTAAGTTATTATACTCATAACCATTGACTACGGCCTTCTGAGCCACACCATCAACGGTAGTATTCATCGTTTTTGGGTCGAAATCTGTTCCTTTGACTGTGGCATTTAGCGTAAGTTTACCAACTTTTTCGGGTTGTTTAGTCAACTTCCCTAAATCAAAATCTTGTAGGTTTATTTGCCCATCATACATTTGATTTTTATCGGCGGTAATATTTTTAAGCGTACCTTTGAAAGCCGCTCCTCCCAAATCAGAATCAAGCGAAGCATCAAGCACCAAGTTTTGTAAACCACCTTTTATTTTACCTTTTACATCAATAAATTGTGGTAGTTCGATACTTTTAGGAATTGCACTATCGCCCGCCATTCGCAGAATATCTGCTTTGGTCATGCTAAGTTGCCCTAATTCCATATCGACAACCATTTTATCGGTATTGGGCAAACCTACGATTTTACCTTTTACTTGAAGATGAGCTTCACCAAAGCCATCAACCGTTAGTTTTGAAACTACAAGGTTGTTTACTCGCCCGCTGATTATTCCATCAGCTTTGATTATCTCGTTGGTTTTACCTTTAAAAGTAGGGTTTTCGGCTAATGTAGGCACTAAAATTAGTAAGTCTTTTACGGCCAGTTGACTCTTTTTTAGATTTAGTTTGATACCAACATTACCTAAGTTTTCATTAAAATCTTCGACCGAATTGTATTGCATCGCCAATTCATCTTGCAATAAAGTATTCGGTGTTTTGATGATGAGCTTTTTGAGATTGAGAGCTTTGTTGGTGTAACTGAAGTTCGAACTAATATTCTGAATATTTAAACCGCTTTTTTCTTGAAAAGTGGTATTTTTCAAGATACCCGAAATCTGATTTTGAGCAAAAACAAATTTATCGAGTTTAAATCCTAACTTTTCGATACCAATATGTGCTGGGTCGAATCCCTTTGCTTGCTTGGTGTTGTTATTGTCGTCGTAGCGGAGATTCGTGTTTTTTACAATTACTTCACCCAAATTTAACTTCCAAGTTTTGTTTTCGGAAGTGTCTTTTTTTATTACTGGTGAGCTTTGTTGAGCTTTTTTTGCAAACTCTACAAATGCTGTGGCATTGTTGAGTAGTACTTTTGGTAATTTGATTTCTTGGTTTTCTAAGTAAACCTTTTCACCTTCGGCTTGAACCGTGTCGATTTGACCACCACTCCTGATACCATCTTCGCTGCTATCAAATAGCCAACTTATATTTGTAAAGTTGAGTTTTTTGAAATTAAAATCGAGGGTATCTGTGCTTGTTGTAGGAGCTTGGGTAATGTTTACAGTTTTTTCTAAAGGTTTATAAAGATTCAGAATAACTGAGCCTTTATTTCCGTTAATAGATGCAAGATGATATTGCGATTTGTTGAGGTTAAATTTATCAAACTTTGTTTCTAAAAAAGCAAAATTTGCATCGGCATCAGTTCCCAAAACGGCATCTTTGTAGGTGATATGGACATTCTGGAGTTTTACGCCTTTCATTCCCACATCAAATGGTTTGGAAGTAGTATCAGCCGATGGCCCCGAATCAAAAGCTTTTAGAATAAAATTGAAGTTAAAAGTAGTATCGGGTAGTGTTCGATTAATTTTCAAACGAATATCTTGAAGCTCGATTTGATTAATATCGGCACGGTTTTGTAGCAATGCCAGCATATCAATGTCAAGATAAAGGCGTTTTCCTGATACCAATGTGTCTTTCGTTAGGTCTTCGATATAAACATTTTCGAGCGAAACCCAGTCAGGAAAATCAAACCTTACTTTTCCGATTTCAACCTTAGTGTGTAGTTTTTTTCTTAAGTACGAAACTATTTCTTTTGTCAGAAAATCTTGCCCAGTAGGAGATTGTAGATACATCAAAATACCTCCTATTAGTAAAGAAATTCCAACAAACAGCCAACCTATTATGTGGAGAAGTCGTTTCATCAAACAAATTTAGCCAAAAACTACGTACTTTTAACGAACAAAGCGAATACTTCGCATTTAGATTTTGATTTTTATTATGAATTATCTCAATTTTGTGAGACATTATTTAACACTAAAAAACTGTGCCAGCACTAAAATAAGCAAGTAAACCTATTAATTGAATCATTCACCGAAACTGAAATATACATTGAGCTTAAAAAATAAAAAAATATTGTTGGGAGTATCGGGCAGTATTGCGGCTTATAAGTCTGCATTGTTAGTACGATTGTTGGTAAAAGAAGGAGCAGAAGTAAAAGTCGTAATGACCGAATCGGCTAAGGACTTTATTACACCTCTTACTCTTTCGACGCTTTCCAGAAATCCTGTTTTGTCAAGTTTTACGAAAGGAGATTCGGGAGAATGGAACAATCACGTTGAGCTTGGTCTATGGGCAGATGCTATGATAATTGCACCAGCATCGGCCAATACGCTCGCTAAATGTGCCAACGGAATTTGTGATAACTTATTGGTTGCCACGTATTTATCGGCTAAATGCTCGGTGTTTTTTGCTCCTGCAATGGACTTAGATATGTACAAGCATCCAAGCACGATTGAGAATTTACGAAAACTGACCTCGTATGGCAATCAGATAATTAATGCTGAATTTGGTGAATTGGCAAGTGGATTGGTAGGTGAAGGGCGTTTGGCCGAACCCGAACAAATAGTGCATGAGTTGAACCGTTTTTTCTCGAAGATACCTGCTTTTCAGGGCAAGAAAGTATTGATTACGGCAGGGCCAACCCAAGAGCCAATCGACCCCGTGAGGTTTATTAGTAATCATTCATCTGGCAAAATGGGTTTTGCTATTGCCGAGGCCTTTGAGATGGCAGGGGCCGAGGTCACGCTCGTAAGTGGGCCAGTTTCGATTGCATCACCAAAGGGAGTGAAGCTTGAAAAAGTACAATCGGCACAACAAATGTTTGAAACAACCGCCAAATATTTTGCCGATAGCGATATTGTGGTATTATCGGCTGCCGTTGCTGATTATACACCTCTACATGTAGCCGACAAAAAGATTAAGAAAAAGGAAGATGTGTTTAATATTGAATTAACCAAAACTACCGACATTGCGGCTACTTTGGGGCAACAGAAAAAAACTGGTCAGATAATTGTAGGTTTTGCACTTGAAACAGATAATGAGTTTGAAAATGCAAAGGGAAAACTCGAACGCAAAAATTTTGATTTCGTAGTTTTGAATTCTTTACAAGATAGTGGGGCTGGTTTTCGTTATGATACAAACAAAATCAAAATAATTGACCGAGAAGGACAAGTGTATGATTTTGACCTTAAAACAAAAAAAGAAGTTGCTCAAGATATTTTGGCAACTGTCATGAATAAATTGTAGGATTTTTATTTAGGCGAATAACATCAAAAAAAACGTCTGCATGGTTCAAAACCATGCAGACGTTAGCTAATTTAAAGATAGTGTTTTGACAAACACAAAAACATTCATTGAAAATGAAAAAACTTGTATTATTAGTATTACTAACTGGCTCATTTGTGAGTAATGCTCAGGAAATAAACTGTAACGTAACGATTGTTTCTGACCAGTTGCAATCTCAGCAGGCATCGGAAAAGCAGGTGTTTGTTGATATGAAAACTGCTATAAGCGATTTTATGAACGGCAAACGCTGGACAAGCGATATTTACAGCCAAGAAGAACGCATCAAATGCAATTTGATTATTACGTTTACGAAATCTCCGCAGCAAAATGTCTATCAAGGAAATGCACAATTTCAAGTCATTCGCCCAGTCTATAATACTACTTACGAGACGATTGTGTTGAGTTATGTTGACCGAAATTTCAATATTTCGTTCACACCAGAAGACCGACAAATGAATTTCAACGAGCAAACTTTTACCAATAACTTAACGTCAATTTTGGGCTTCTATTCCTTAATTGCCCTTACGGTTGATTATGATTCGTTTGGGAAATTAGGTGGAAATCCGTATCTGACGAGAGCGTATAACATTGCCAACTTAGCCTCAAGTGCTGGGCAAGGTGGTTGGGAACAATCAGGCGACCAACGTAATCGTTATTGGTTAGTAGAAAACCTACAAAATCAACAACTCTTGGCCTTCCGTGAGGGAATGTATAATTATCACCGAATTGCTCTTGATAATTTTACGATTGACCCAGTAGGCGGACGCAAGCAAGTAATGGATTTACTGACCTCGATAAAAGCAATGCAGCAATTAAAGACAAACTCAGTATTGCTTACGAGCTTTATGAATGCCAAAAACCAAGAAATGGTCAATATCTTTTCAGAGGCTACCAAAGATGAAAAGCAAAAAGCATTCACTTTATTATCAGCCGTTGACCCTTCAAAAACCGAACTTTATAGAAAGTTAGTCAAGTGATATTTTGAATGAATGCTCTTATTATCAATAATTTAATCGAGGGTTTTGTTTTAGATTCTTGGTAGCCACATTCCCATTGTTGCTCCAAAAATCCCGACTGCCATAATAATTGTAAATAAGAAAATAATGCTTGCGGTAAGGTTAGAAAAGGTTTGTCGTTTCATTTTTTGAGCATAGAAATACATTTCAAGTAAAATCAAAGAGATAGGAACTGCATAAGCGAAAGTAGATAATACCCACAAGAATGGCCCTGTAAAAGTTTCTGGGTCAAACCCAACCGCAGATTGATTGATAACCAACCAAGCCATTAGACCAACTCTGAAAAACCAAACCCCATTGGCTACCATAAAAAGGCGAAGTGCAGACATTCGGTGTTGCTTTATTAGCCGTTTTTGAGCAAATCTGATTGTTTGAATGGCAAAAAATATAATATAAATGACTTGAATACTGTTGGTTATGTGCATAAAAGTATCACCAACCGTGCCACGTGTCCAGACC
The DNA here is from genome assembly GCF_014644295.1 of Emticicia aquatilis. Taxonomy (GTDB): domain Bacteria; phylum Bacteroidota; class Bacteroidia; order Cytophagales; family Spirosomataceae; genus Emticicia; species Emticicia aquatilis. The sequence continues at coordinate 51,980 of NZ_BMKK01000009.1, read as the reverse complement.
ATAATGAACCCCGCCGAACTAACTACAATGGCTGTGATAACATAAATTCTACCCAACCAACGATGAAAATTCGGTAGCCGCTCACGAATCTGCGGAATAAATTGTAAGGGGCCACCGATTATCATAATTGCGGCTAAAATTACATGAATGCCGACCATCAAATTTCCTTTCCAGTCGCCCGCAACATAGCCTTTTGGAAGTACAGTATTCCATTTTTCAAAGTTGCCTTTGAAAGTTGAGACATGATAAACCGAAACTACATAAAAGCCAAAAATCCATTGTCCAATGGTGGCAATGATGAACCAAAATTTTGCTGATAAATTCAATAGTTTTGGATTGTAACTAACCTGTTCGGTAGTTTTTTCGAGAGGTAGAGTGTCTTTTTGCATAAAGAATAGCGTTTTGTTTTTCAAAACTAATGAGCTATTCTTTATGCGTAATTAGACAAATGTCCTATTAGGATGAGTGGCGATTTTTTGATGTAAAAGTTACAAAAAATTACGTAAATTCTTTTGGTTATTTTCCAATACTTCAATTAACATCTCAATTTGGTTTACTGTTTACTTTTAAAAGTTTATTAACTATATGCGACCCTCCGGCATATATGGGATGAGGAATTTTATCTGATGAGGTAACACTCAATCCCGTCAGAATTAATGTGTCTCCACTAAACGAACACTTGAATTTTGCCAGTCCATTGACAAACATCGGGTTCATAGCGAGTAGTGCTTTTGTGGTCAAGATTGAGTCTTTAAGTTCAAAAGTACCAGTATTGATAATTGATTGGTTGAATCGGTTTAACTTCACACTATCAGCTATTTGCCAACTATGGATAGTGGAAACATGACTTGTCCAACAAAAACTGTAATGATTATCTGAAAAGATGGCGACACTTTCTTTTGGGTAGGTGGAAGTATATCTCCCATTAGGTTTTACGGTCTGTACTTCAATAAAAGTCCAAACACCATCAATTGAAAGCTTTTTCTTTGATTTGAAACCTAATAAGGTGGTCGAAATAATGAATACAATAAGAGTACTCGAAAGAATAAAAAACTTTGATTTCATCCTGCAAAATGTTTTTGGTTATCTTAAATATCTGTTTCCGACACTATCATTCTAAGTTTTATTCGATAAAAATTATTGACTTTATCTTCTTCTTTAATAAATTCTCTTGTTTTCTTAGCAATCCAATATCTTTGATACCCATTCATACCTTTCGGAAGAGCATACTCCATTACCCAACAATCAATTTTTTCGTCACCCAAACCTTTTAATGTTTCACTTTTGATGATGGTATAAATTTCGTTGGTTGGAGTTTTTATACCTGGGTCATGAAATCTGATTTTAAAAACCGCATTCTCTTTAAAAGGTAAAAGCGGAAAAATGACCATATCGCAGTGCCAATTCAAGAAATTGCCACTTTCGGTAGCGATATTGAAATCTTTCATAAATTTCTCTTTTTGGGTATCGTTAAACTTACCTTCTAAGTTTGCTGTTCGCTTTTCAAAATCTAAGCTTATTTTTTGTCCTGTTCGCTTCCACCAATAATCATGCTGAATCGTACTTAAATCGTTCGCTCTTAATAAACTAAATGCTCTATGTTCGGTAGTGTCGGCTGCTTCCCAAACTTGGTTAATTGCAATAGCCTCACGCCCATTATGATTTTGTTTAGATACATTTACTTTCACTAAAGTATTACGTTGAGCTGGCTTGTTTTCGCCATTTTTTGAATAAATGATATAAGTAGAGTTACCAAAATGTATATCATTGATTTTAAGATTTTTTGAGTTTACTTCGATGGTATCTTGTTGAGCAAAAATATCAAACGCAGATGGTAAAAGAAGAATTGTTAAAAGTAATAGTTTCATAATTGTTGAAAATGTTTCAGAAATGATTAAACGATTAGCTAAAAATATGCTGAGTTTTATCAAAATAATAAGACATTTTATGAGCGGGCTTTTTTTGATTTTAATGATATTTCAGAAGCTTCTTTTTGAAGTCATAAAAATGCCCGCAAGTACTATCCAACTGACAATTCCGAAAATGTAAATTCTGAATCCCCAAACGCTGATAAAGTTATATTCTAACAAAAATCCAAGAAGTACGAATGCCAAAAGAATAAAACCGTAAAAGCCAATCCAACGAGGCAGCTTTGAGGTTTGAATAATGATTACTGACCAAATAAACATAGCAATCGAATACCCCCAGATAAAAATATAATCCATTGCTTTGTTGAATTTAGAACCGTAACTGATAATTAGCTTTACATTTTCGAGATTTTGCCCAGATTCGGTCGAAAACTTTGAAGCATACATCGGTAATATCAATCCATTGATTGAAGCGGCCATCATTGCAGCAAACAATGCAAATACAATAAAAGCAAAGCCCAAATAGGAGAGTCGGTTATTGGTTGTTAAGTTTTCGGATAAACCATAAAAGCCAAAAGCAACGAATGGTACGCTAAAAACAGCAATCGAATGACTGATAATTAGCACATTTGAAATGCTGACGATATGCTCTAAGTCTCCGCCAGCTGGGTGCAAAACCATCGTCAGAATCATTAATACTGAGCCAATAACTAAACAATAGCCTGCAAATTTTGTGAATGTTGTTTTCATTGAGTATGTATTTTTTGTGATGCCACAAAAATAGATGCTCATCTTCAAGCCTACACTTGATTGTAATCAAGAAAGACTTACCCTTTGTTAAAAAATTCACCAAAATGCCATAATATGCCTGATGGGTCGTGCAGAAAACATTCTTTTCCCCACGGTAACACTTTGACTGGCGTTAGCCTTACACCCTCATACTTTTGGGGTAAATTTAGACTTAAAAGTTCGTTGTAATAGCGGTCTGTATCATCTACTTCCAAAAAAATCATTGAATTGTCAATCCAATCTTTAACATAGGCATCTTGTAAATAAAAGCCGATACTTTCGGTTTTGAAATAAGAAAAATTATGACCTAAAACGACTTCTTGAAATCCTAAGTCACGATAAAAACTGCGGGAAATTTCAAAGTTTTTGGCTCCAATAAATGGCCTGATAGAAATAGCTTTATGTTCCATTGATATATTTTTTTCCTAAAAGTACGGCGTTACTTTCACTTAAGCACTTGATTGTAATCAAGAAAGCCCTTTGGTGATTTTTTCTCGAACCCTACTCAAGGTTTCGGGCGTTATTTTTAGATAAGAAGCAATGATTTTCAATGGAAAAGCCTGTACAATCTCTCTACGATTTTCGAGTAGATATTGGTATTTCTGCAAAGGGCTAAGAGAATTATCAAAAAATTGAATTCTTGAATGGGCTGGCTCTAAAATACTTCCCAGTTGCAGAAAAGCAGGCGAGTTGGCAATCAAATTATGGATAGAGTGAATGTCTAACTTAAAAATAACGCTTTCTGAAAATGCTTCGATGATGGTTTCAGAAGGCTCTTGCCTGACAAAACTTTGTTTATTCAGAAGCCATTCATTTTCAATGTATAAATCAATAATATTCTGTTCGATTTCATCTTTAAAATTGTATTCTAAAAACGCTCCTTTTGAAATAAAATATACTGTTTGACAGATTTGACCTTGTTTGAGGAGAATCTCTCCTTTCTGAACCACTCGCTTGGACAGACTTTTTTCAAAAAGCTGAATGTCTTTGTCAGAGAAATAACCAATTTTTTCTAAAATTTCAGTCGCCATTTTTGTGTTTTTACCTATTTTCTTTTCGTAACCTACTCAAATGTCTTTGTGTAATGCCTAAAAATGAAGCAATATAACCCAAAGGCACATGACGAATGATATTAGGGTTTTCTTTCATAAATTTATTATAACGCTCTTCGGCTGTTAAGTTGGCCATATCAAAAGCCCGTTGTTTGTTGATTTCCAAGCGTTTATTTAAAATCTGAACGGTATAATCTTTTTGTGTGATACCTTGACTGGCTGCAATATCGACATCATCTCGACTGATTTGTAGAAGTTCACAGTCAGTAATAGTATGTACGGTTTCGTTTGAAACCGTACGATTCATAAAATTAAAATATGAAGTAAAAAACCTTGAGCCGTCGTTTAGGTCATTAGTGATTTCGTTGCCATCTTTATCAAGATAGAAGTTCCGCATAAACCCCGAAACTATAAATGTATGATTCTGATGCACAGTACCCGCCTTTTCAATTATAGTATCTTTTGGCACAAAAACAGGCTTAAATAATTGCCTACAAAGCTCTTTGTCCGACTCTGGCATTATCAGAATTTCGGATACATAATCGAAGAGTTTTTCGTAATAATGATTCATTTTTGTAATTTTCTTGAAAAATGAACCGCAAATGAGCATAATATTTACCTTTTTTACAAAGAATTTATATGAATGGTAAATTTCATGAAATAAACTAAAGGTCGGCTATGTTAGGATTATATTACTTCAGAATGTATGCCTTATTTGTCAATGAGATAAATCCTGAGCTTAAAGCGGTTCCAGTTCCCGAACTTACTTCTGTACCGCCAACGTAGGTCTTCAAAGTAGCGGTTTGGCCTGCTAAACCAGGTGTAGAACCCTGTGCTGTTGCTACCACAGTTTGGATAGATTCTTTTGCGGTAAACTCAAGTTTCCACGGGAGCTTTTTTACCTCAATCAATTCGAAATTATCATTATTTGTGGTGGCTACTACGAGTAATTCTCCTGAATAATTACCAGTAATTTCATACTTAATAGCTCTACTACCACTACTGTTTGGCGATGAGTCAACGTCATCTTTTGAACACGCTTGAAGAACAAATACGAGTGCGGTTAACGCAAGAATAGATTTTAATTGCTTTTTCATGGGTTTTAATTAATGTAGATTTATGTGAAAAATTTAAAGCACAAAACAAGTTTTTTATAGAGTGAGTGTCGCTTTATCTTGTAAGATGAAACGAATTTCTATATGGAACATAGTTGAAAAATAGCTGTTTATAGACAGTTTTGTGTGTCTATTCACTACTTCTGTGCAAAGTTGAGACTTTAAAAATAAAAATTAGTTAACCTTAGTTAATTAATGAGTAGTATCGAAAAAAAGCTCTAAATACTGAAATTTAGAGCTTTGGTAAATATATTTTTGTGTTTAGTAAACCAAAACAGGTTTGCCGTTTTCGCATGAAACATTCTTTGGAGAAGGACTTATCATACAGTCAGATATGATACCGTGCTTTGTATTATACTTTTTGGTTTGTGCGGTATAATGCTCAACTTTTTTCAAAAAACACGCAACATCAATCTGCGAGCTATAAGCAATATAGCCACTCGGCCCACCACAGGCTTTTGCACCAATGGGTGTAAAAAGCCATTGTCCTGCATTATCACAAGTTTTAGAGTTGCTCAAACTCTCAATTTCCTTGAAAAGCTGTGTTAAGACCGCATTATCTTCGTCTTTTGATGTTTTGTCGCCTATCACGCTGGTAGGTGTGCAGTCAGTGTTGACGCTTTCGGAAGTACAACTCATAGTCGAGCCAATCAGAAAAGTAGCCAACAAAAAGATTTTAATACCTTGCTTTTTCATGATTCAATAAAATTTTGATATTTCTGATAAGATACCATTTTCTTAGAAAAGGTTGGATAGACATCATCATTTTACCGTAATCATGTAATGCTTTTATTCATCCCAAAGGTTAGCTATCGTATAATCGCTGCCCTCTAAGCACCAAAAATCTCCTTTAATATATCTATAATGTTGGTCTAAAGCACTCATGGCTTCCAGTTGTATTGCTGAGAGGTCAATATCGGCTGCGGCCAAATTATCAGCTAAGCGTTGTGGATTTACTGATTTCGGAATTACAGAAGTACCTCGGCAAATTGCCCATGCAAGCATTACTTGTGCTGGAGAGCAGCCGATTTCGGAGGCAATACTTAGAATTGTCTGATTCTCAAAAAGTTTTGGTTCACCAACTGAAATCCTACTGGCTGGTCTATCTGCCGAACCGAGCGGACAATAGCCTGTGAGAATAATCTTATTTTCGTTGGCAAATTTTAGGATGGCTTTTTGTTGTAGAAATGGGTGAAGTTCAAGTTGTAAAACTTCTGGACAAACGCCTGTATCTGCTTTTATTTGCTCGATTTTTTTGATACTAAAATTAGAAACACCAATATGCTTAGTCAAGCCTTTGGCTTGTAAATCAATCATTCCTGCCCAAGTTTCAGTCAGCGAAACTTCATTGAGGCTTACTAAGTGTTCGCCACTTTGTGGGTAATCAATATCATTGCGGAGTACGATTGGCCAGTGAATTAGATAAAGGTCGAGGTATTCAAGTTGTAAATCACGCAAGGTGATTTCAATCGCTCCTTGAATATCTTCCTTTCTATGACGGTTATTCCAAAGCTTTGAAGTTATCCAAAGTTCTTCTCTGCTTACTTCTCCGTTTTTGATAGCATCGGCAATGGCTTGTCCAATTTCAGCTTCATTGCCGTAAATAAAGGCACAGTCAAAGTGGCGATAGCCAATGACAATAGCTTCTCTTACTGCTTTATACACTTCACCTTTGGCCGATTTCCAAGTACCCAAGCCCAAAGCAGGCATTTTATCGCCATTACTAAAACTGAAATATTTCATAAATCTTGGTTTGTTGTAAGAATTAAAAATATAAAGTACACAAAGCATTTACCTTGTGTACTTCATATTTAAACTATGGTTTATAAGAAATGTTATGAGCAAAGGGTGATTAATAACCCCATTTTTTCATGATTGCCAAATCTTCTTTCATGCAATCCAACGGAGCTTTGCCTTGATAAGATTCTTGCTCAATGATAAACTGAGTTGTACCACCCGATTTCTTACCTGTATCAATAATATCTTTCACACCGATAACGCCTGTGCCGAGAATCGCACTTTCCCAACCGATGTGTTCGGTTGAACTTTTGATTTCATCTTTTACGTGCATCAATTCAAACCTGCCTGGATATTGCTTCAATAAATCGGCAGCACGTCCGCCACCACCGTACATATTACCAATGTCGAGTTGTTGAGCAACCAAACTTGGGTCGGTATTTTGCATAATTATATCATAAACCTTCATACTGCTGAGTTTCAGACTAAATTCAAAGTCGTGGTTATGGTAACCAAACTTCATACCTGATTTTTTACAAAGCTCGCCTGACTTATTAAAGACATCCATAAAATACTTTAATTGCTCTAAATCTTTACGCATACTAATATCGAGCGATGGACTTATCACATATTTTTGTCCACAAATGGCAGCATCTTCTACTGTTTGTTTCCAAGAATCAGTAAAATCTTTTGTTGTTTCGTCCCAGTGTTTTTTGCCCATTACGGTATGTCCGCTTGGCATTTTTAAACCTAAATCATCTAATACTTTACGAAATTCTTTAGCCGAATATCCATAAAATTTGCGGTCGATATAGTTGGCGTGTTCTACGTGTGTATAGCCCATTTCTGCCAATTTCTTTAGGCTGCTAAGTGGGTCTTTTTTCATATCTTCTCTAATAGAGTAGAGCTGCACACCAACCACATGTTTTTCTTTTGCTGCGGCAAATAAATCGCTCGAAAAAGCGGCTGTACCTGCCAGTGCCAATGCACCTTTTTGAAGAAATTCTCTTCTTTCCATAAGTTTATCGTAGGTTTTGATAGATTGAATTTTAAATGTAATGATTTTATAAATAAGGCGAAACCGAAAGTTTGATTAAATCTACTAATTCTTCATCCATAAATTGATACTCGTCAGGAATATCTAAGACAATTAATTCTTTTTCATCGACCACCGTAGCAAATCTTTGTTTGATTCGTTCTTTATGTTTCTTTTCCATCACAAAGATAATATCTGCCCAGTTGATTAACTTTTCGGTAATTTTTATGCGTGCTGAAGGCTCAGTTCCAGCCGATTTTGCTTGATGTTCTTGATTATTTTTGAATATTTCCTCAGCCGTTGGGCTTCGCCATTGATTTCTGCTACATACGAAAAGTAGATTCATTTGTTGGATTTTGTTTGAACGGATGCTCACTCCTTAGTCACTACCTCATCTAAATTCATCATGGCATTGGCCGTAACTGCCATAGCTGCTAATGATGGAGAAGTATCTGAGCGACCAAAGAATTTATAAGCCTCTACTGGATTTTTGCGATATTGTTGCTCGGTTTGCTGATAAAGTTTTGTTAAAATCTTCAGTTCACGGCTGTCAATATCTCGCATCATAATTTTATTAAAACCTGCCTGAATCTGTTGTTCTGGTGTTTTTCCTTTCTTCAACATACTTTTTGCCAACTCTTGTGCTGCTTCTACGTAAGCAGGGTCGTTGAGGGTTACGAGTGCTTGCAAAGGCGTATTCGTCCGCAAGCGTCTCGACTGACAAAATTCTCGGCTCGGTGCATCAAACGACATCATTGAAGGATACGGTGAAGTGCGTTTCCAAAATGTATAAATGGCACGACGATGTTTATCTTCGCCATTTGACGTATTCCAAGATTCGCCACTCCACGGTGACTGCCACATTCCTTCGGGTTGGTAAGGCATTACACTTTTACCATACATTTTCTGTGATAAAAGTCCACTTACGAGCAATGCTTGGTCACGTACTTGCTCGGCTGTGAGTCTAATTCGTGGGCCACGAGCCAAAAACTTATTTGTTGGGTCCTTATCGAGCAAAGTTTGGTTGACCGCCGAAGATTGCCTGTAAGTGCCAGACATTACCATCATTTTAAGCAGTTTCTTTACGCTCCACTTCATGTCATCTTGAAAAGTAATGGCCAGATAATCAAGCATTTCGGGGTGTGAAGGAGCAAAGCCTTGCGTGCCAAAATCTTCAACTGTTTCCACGATTCCAGTGCCGAAAAGTTGTTCCCAAAAACGATTCACAATCACTCTCGAAGTTAGCGGATTTCGGCCATCGACCAACCATTTAGCAAAGCCCAGTCGGTTTCGAGGATATTCTTTTGGCATCGAAGACAGATATTTCGGGACATCGGGTTTTACTTCTTTACCTTTCACGAGCCAATTTCCACGTTCAAAAATATGTTGTTTGCGAGCCAAATCTCCAGTGCCTTCTACCAAAATCGGACTGTAATCAGCTTTTGCATTCAGAATTTCTTTGTATTTTGCCTCAACGGATTGATAATCAGGTGTTTCGGTAAATGTATTCTGAAAAGCCACCCATTTGATTTGTAACCACTCTTTCGGTGTTTTTGGGTTTGTGAATACAAAATATAAATCATGTTTACCTTCCAACTTCGGTAAATTATAAAACATTACCGTATCACGGGTTTTGAAAATCGGAATATTTACCAAAACTTTACCATCTAAAGCATTATCTCTTACGAGTAAAGTACCTTTTTCATTACCCGTATTGAAGGTCATCAACATTCTGTTTTTACCAGTTAGCGTAACGTTTCTTAGTCTGCCATAGCCAGTGTGTTGAAGTCCCAAATATTTAGCATCGAGTAATGAAGAAGTAACTGGAGATAGTTGTTCAATATCGTGCGAATTAAATTTTGGTTCTAAAACTCGGGCAAAATGTTCAAATTCTTGGGCTTTTTGGGGAGTACTTTTGCTCAAAATCCATTTTTTTACTTCTTGAATCTTGCTCGAATCTTCTTTCTTATAAAACCTTAAATAAGGCGTTTCGCTCACTACATCTTCATCACGAGTATTGTTGAAAAACGCCATCGTTTTATAATATTCATCATGCACGAAAGGGTCGTACGGGTGTGTATGGCACTGTACACAGGCCATCGTTGTTCCTTGCCAAACATCAAAAGTAGTATTTACTCGGTCGATTTGAGCGGCTACTCTAAACTCTTCATCAACTGTTCCACCCTCATCGTTAGTCATGGTATTTCGGTGGAAAGCTGTCGCTACGAGTTGATTGTCAGTTGGTTGTGGTAATAAATCACCAGCCAGTTGTTCAATCGTAAATTGGTCGAATGGTTTATCTTCGTTGAACGCCTTAATTACATAATCTCGGTATCGCCAAATATTTCGGTAAACGTCACGTTCGTAACCTTTGGTATCGGCATAACGAGCCAAATCGAGCCACATAGAAGCCCAACGTTCGCCATACGCAGGTGAAGCCAGAAGTTTATTCACTACTTTTTCATAGGCATCTTCCGATTCATCTTTCAAGAAATCTTGTAATTGCTGTTCGGTAGGAGGTAAGCCTGTTAAATCTAAATAAACACGGCGTAGCAATGTGCCTTTTTCTGCTTCGGGTGAGTGCGAGAGTCCTTCTTTTTTGAGTTTATCCAACACAAAATGGTCGATTTCGTTTTTAGCAAAACGGGTTTCATCATCTTTGAAGAGTCCGATTCGAGCAAAAAATCCGCCTACCGATGGAACACTTGGCTTTTCGGGTTGCTGATAGGCCCAATGTTCGCCCCATTTTGCTCCGCCATCAATCCATTTTTTTAATATCTCTATTTCTTCTTTTTTAAGCGGCTCTTCGTTTTTTGGCATTCGCTCATCCAAGTCATTCGTAATGAGGCGTTTATAGAATTCTGAATGCTCGGCATCGCCCGCCACAATCGCAATTTTTCCTGATTTTCCCTTAGTATTAATAGCTTCGTGCGAAAACAAAAAGCTCAGATTCGCAGCTTTCTTTACACCACCATGACACGCAACACAGTGTTTATTTAAAATAGGCTTTACTTCGGTATTAAAATCAACTTCGTCTTTGAACGGATTGAAGCTAAACGCCATTGAGCCAATGGCAGCCGCAACGGAAGCACTTAGAAGAAATATTTTTGAGCTTTTCATAGATGTCTATACAAGTATGGGTCTTACAAATTTAAGACTTTCGTGCTGATTTCATATAAATATTTTCTAAGAATAATTTATATTCAAAATATCATCACTAAATTTAGCCATTCGACACACCTTTTGCTTGGATTGTATGAAATGAGTTGTAGAATCCTCGAAATACCCAAAAGTTTGTATCGTAAATGTTGCACGTTTTAATAAAACAGCAATATTTAGGTAAATAAAATGTCTATTTTTTGACTTTTAAAACTTACAAAATCTCAATACAATGAGCGATTTTTTATCAAAACTAAAAGGTATTTTTATTGTTCAGACACCCGCCGACGGGCAAACTGCCGAAGCTACGCCTGCAAAAACGGATGCAAATGCTAAACCCGCAGTAACAACTACCAAAACTGAGGTAGTAACGCCAACGGGCAAAGTTTCGGATAAGTTTTACGAGATTCTGTTTGGGGCAATGGAAACAAATAATCAGCCTGGGTTTGATTATTTAGAGTACAAAAAGTCTTTGCAAACACTGGCCAAAATGCCAATGGATGAAGCTACTCGATACAGTTCGGCTTATGCGGCGGCACAAGCAATGGGCGTTTCGAGTCAGCAGCTCAATGATTCGGCACAATTTTATCTGAATGTATTAAAGACCGAAGATTCGAAATTTCAAGAGTCGGTCAATGCTCAACGCCAAAAGCAAATCGGGAGTAAAGAAAAAGCTATTGCAGACCTTGATGCCACCATTAAAGCCAAAGGCGAACAAATTGCCAAACTCACCCAAGAAATAGCTGCCCACCAAGAAGATATGGGCAAAATGAAAGCTGAGATTTCGGAAGCAGTGGTGAAAATAGAAACAACCTTGAGCGATTTTCATGCAACATACAGTGATTTAATTGGCCAAATCGGACAAGATGTTGAGAATATGAAGAAGTATTTGAAATAGAAAATGTAGTTTTATTGGAGAATAGAATTTTACATTATCCATTTTCAATTATTCATTAAAATATTACCTAAACCAAAGAGAGAAAAGCCTCTTTCTCTTTTCAATCAAAAACAAGGCTCCCCTTTAGGGGCGGGGGGGTGTTATTCAACAATGGAATTACAAGAATCAAAACCTAAATCATTTTGGAATCGCCCAGAAGGCACCACAGGAATGCTTTTTGCCGCAGGTGCATTGTTGGGTGGAGGATATTTACTATACCAAGCATTGCCATTTCTGATAACTTTGGCATCAAATACCCTTTATTTGGCTGGTTTGCTGATTGTTTTGGCGGCAGTAATCTACATGATTCTCGACCCCAAAATGCGAAATTTGATTTTTTACATCTATAAAAGTATCATGCGTTGGGTTACGGGATTATTTATTCAACTGGACCCAATTGGAATCTTGAAAACTTATATTGATGAGCTTCAAGGAAATTTGGGTAAGATGAATCAGCAAATTTCGAAGCTGAAAGGGCAGATGATAAATCTGAAAACTATCATCGAAAATAACAAAAAACAGATTCAGAATGACCTTACTTTGGCAAGTAAAGCCAAAGAAACCGACAAACAAGCCATGATGGTGCTAAAAGCCCGTAAAGCTGGCCGTTTGCAAGAATCGAATATGAAACTCGATGATTTGTACAAAAAAATGGAAATTCTTTACCGTGTTTTGGGTAAAATGTACGAAAATTCAGAAATCATGCTCGAAGATATTAAAGACCAAGTGGTAGTGAAAGAGCAAGAGCGTAAGGCGATTCGTGCGAGCCACTCAGCGATGCGTTCGGCGATGAATATTATGAACGGAGACAAAGACCAACGCCAAATGTTTGATATGGCTATGGAATCAATCACCGATGATGTGAGCCAAAAAGTAGGCGAAATGCAACGTTTCATGGAAGTATCTTCAAACTTTATGGATTCGATTGACCTACAAAATGGCGTATTTGAAGAAGAAGGCTTAAATATGTTGGAGAAATGGGAGAAAGAAGGCGTATCGCTTCTTTTGGGCGATGATAAAAAAGCCTTAATTGCTGGAAGTAGTGTTTCTTCAAGCAAATCTTCGGGTAACCAATACGATAAGTTGTTTGAATAGTTTTCTGAAAATAATTGATATAAAAAATGGTGGTCAGAAAAGTTTCTTGACCACCATTTTTATATATCTAATAACCAGTTTCCCAGTAACAAATCACCAATAAACTACCTCATTACTTCAATAAATTTCCCATCTTGATATTTGATAATTGGCACAATCTGATTTTCGTTTGAGCCGTTGGTATAATCAAATCCATCTAAAGTATATCCTTGCGTATATTCAATAGCATTCAGGCTATTACGTAGCTGATTTTTGCCAGCATTTAGCATTCGAGCATAAAAAATAAGCATATCATACCCCCAATAACTGTAATATGAAGGAGCAATATTTTGTTCGTTGAAATACAGACTTCTAAAGTTTTTTACTTCATCTTTATCTCGATTGACATAGTCTAATTGAATCAAAGATAGTTCTCGATTGAAAATATTGAGCGAAGAACTTTCAAAATCAAAAGCCGAAGATGCAGCTATGATTGGAGATGTGACTTTCTTTTTATCAAGTGCATTGATAACTTTACTACCAAACGTAACATCGCTACCCGAAATAAAGATATGACTTGGTCGGCGGCGAGTATCAATATCTTCAGCATTCGTAAACTTCTTAATCATTATTACCTCAACACCAGCTTTAAGGGCTTCGTCACGATAAGCGTAAGCAAAAGTCGAGTCTTTTCGGGTATTCCCGTAATAAATGGCTACTGTTTTACCAATCGTTTGAGATTTCATGTATTCCAGTGCCTTTGCTGACTGGGTTTCAAATGATGGAGCAGCTAAAAAAGTATTTTTGTCGCTCGCTATTAGTTGCCTATTATTTGAAAGAGGATGCACTTGCACCACATCATTTGATTTGGCAAAATTGTTGGCTATTCTATTAGCTTCGGGATAAAGCGGCCCAATCAATAAATCAACTTGTGTAAACTGGCTATCTTCCACCAAAGATGAAATCAAACTTGCATCACGGTCAATATCGAATGTCAGAAGATTAACGTTGATTTGTTCAGACTCAAGTCTGTTTTTTGCCAATTTCATACCCGCATACATATCATATATGTACTGATTGGCTCTATTAGATTGAGCAGCTTCAAAATCATTGAGTCGGAAAGGAAGTAATACCGCAATATTTACAACCCCTTTGTTTTCTCTTCTTTGAGGTGTTTTTTTAGTTGTAGTTGGATTTTCTCCCAAGTTAAAACGATTCGTAAGGCGGTCAGATATTTCTAAATCCTCTTTGCTTACATTTTTACTCTTTTGAATATTATCGACCAATAATTGGGCAATAATTACATTATTTGGGAATTTCTGATTGAGCTGTTTTAACTGGTTGCGGTCAGTTACTTTACTGAAATGGTAGTAAAGCATATTTTCGATGTCCTTCTTCATGACATTCCCCGAAATACGGTTGATGTACTGCATCCCTTCATCAATATAATTATCGGCAAGGGCTGCATTGGCATAAAGATAATAGCCTTCATCAATCTTATTCCAATCAGGAAAACGCTCGAAGAGTTGGCGTAAGACTATGCGTGTTTCAAAGAATTTATTTTGTTTGAAAGAGCATAGAGCATGATAATAGTGAGCATAAGGAACCATCGAATTGTTGTATTTTCGATTGGTGAGAGGGGTAAGTTCATTTTGAGCTTCAAAATACATCTGGTCAGCGTATAGCTGCACCGCTTTTTTGTATTTTAAGGCATAGTCTCGCTCCGAAAGCGTGGCTTGTTGAGCCAGCAATACGTTAGAGAGCAGCAAAAAGATGAAAAGACTATAGCACCTTTTCATAGGTTAGATTTGGAGGTTAAAGCCCTTAAAAAATCCCTCTCCGTGCGGAGAGGGATTGGGCGAGATATTATTTTTTCTTTTTCTTTTCGTCGTTTTGTAACTTACGATTCTCCTCAGCCAATTTTACTTGATTCTCCATGAATTGAGCAAACTTGCCTTTTTTAGCCGCTTGCGGATTCGCTTTGAACTTAGCTTTATTTTCATCTAAGATTCTACGAATTTTATCTTCATCAACGAAACGACGCACAATTTGTTGTTGAGCAATCGTAACAACGTTAGAAACTAAGTAATAAAAACTCAATGCCGCAGGGAAACTATTCAAGACAAAGAAGAACACAATCGGGAAAACATAACTCATTTTCTTCATATCGATTGGCCCTGGTTGGTCTGGCGTAATTTGGTTGTTATAATAAGTAAACGCCAAACTTGAGATAGTCATTAATACCACAAACAAACTAATGTGGTTGCCTACAACTGGTAAGTTGGTTGCCCAACTAATTGGATAATCATAAGTTGAAAGGTCTGATGCCCACAAGAAGTTTTTCTGACGAAACATAATCATGTTCGGGAACAAGAAAAACACTGACATCAAAATTGGCATTTGCAACAACATCGGCACACAACCACTCAGCGGATTTACGCCCACTTGTTGGTATAGTTTCATTTGCTCTTGTTGCATTTTTACTTGGTCGTCGCCCACTTTTTCTTTCAATTCAGCGAGTTCGGGTGCCATTACACGCATTTTAGCCGAACTAATATACGACTTATAAATGAGTGGTGTAAGCAAGGTTTTTAGAACAATTACCACCACAATAATCAAAAGACCGTAATTGCTGATAAACGATTCGGCCAATTTGAAAAGAGGCACAAATACAAAACGGTTGATTGGCTTCACGAAATCATAACCTAAGTAAACATTGCGGTGGAAACCATCTGCTACAACTTTTACTAAATCATAATCGTTTGGTCCGAAATAAAAACGGAAATTTCCTTTACCTGTTTTCAAATCAGAAATGGCCAAATTTGCATCAACTTCAACAGTTTTTACAATATTTTGGTCGTTTTCTGGAGTAACTAATTTGAGTTTCGCACCTGTTAATGGCTGATTTTTAGCAACAAAACCTGATACAAAATACTTTTGTTTGAATGAATACCATTTGATTGGGTCTTCGGCAGCTAAGTCGGCATTGCCAGCTGCATTTGCTCCTAAATCATCGAATTCATCTTCTTTGGCATTCCAATAATTGATTTGAGCTGATTTACGGTTTTCGGCAATATCATGCTCTAATACTTTTAGATTATCTTGCCAGAAAAATCTTGCTGGTTGGTTTTGCACAAGGGCATCAACACCTACAAAATTAATGTCATAATCAATCGTATAGCCTTTACCTTTGATGGTATAAACTTGGTCGATGTATTGGTTTTGACCTAAAGTTAGGCGAAAAGTAACTTTAGTTGAGTCTCCTTCTTTCAAAATTGTTGGTTTTGAGTCAGAAGTAAAATAAAGTTTCTTTAAATCAACTTTGCCTTTGTTGGTCTGCACTTCTAAGCTCATTGTTGAACTTTTAGAGTCGAATAAAACCAACGGATTTTTTGCTCCTTTCTGAAAGTCTGAATACGTTGAGTAATTTTTCAGAACGGCTTCTTTGATTGAGCCACCAAGTGTACTAAAAGTGAATTTAGCGTCTTGGTTTTCGATAACAATATCTTGGGCTGTACCTACGGCTGCACTTGCGAAATCGCCAAAAGCGGCTTTTAGAGCAGTTGTATCTTGCAATACATTAGGTGTAGCAATTGTTTTAGCTTCAGTTTTTGGTGCAACCTTCGCAGGCTGTTCGGGTGGGGTTTGTGGCATGAAATACATGTAACCTGCCCACATACACATCAACAACACGATACCAATTAGCTGGTTTCTATCTACTAATTTTTCCATTAAAGTTTAAAAATACGTAAAAAATATAAAGGCACTCACTGAGAGCTGCCGTATTCTACTACAAAATTCGCAAAGATTAGTTATAAATCCTAATCAAGTATCTGACACTTAGACCGTTAATCATAAAATAGCCCCATAACTTCAACGAAATAGGAAAAGTTATGAGGCTATAGGTTGATATTCTTTGGCTTTCTACGATTTTTAGAAAGTTTAAGATTTTATTATTTCTTTGTTTTAGAAAAATCAATGGCGGCTTTTACGAAATTTACGAAAAGTGGGTGAGGATTCATGACTGTACTTTTTAATTCTGGGTGAAACTGAACGCCAATGAAATATGGATGATTTGGTAATTCAACGATTTCTACTAATCCGCTATCTGGGTTTACGCCCGAAATCACCATTCCTGCTGCTTCGTAATCTTTCAAATACTTATTATTAAACTCCCAACGGTGGCGGTGGCGTTCGCTGATGTTGGCTTTGCCGTAAATCTTACGAGCCAAAGTTTTATCTTTGGTTTTACAAGCATACGCTCCCAAACGCATCGTGCCTCCTTTATCAGTTACGGTTTTTTGCTCTTCCATCAAATCAATCACTGGAAATTGCGTTTCTGGACACATTTCGGTTGAGTGTGCTTCTGTAAGACCGATTACGTTTCGTGCAAATTCGATACAGGCCATTTGCATTCCCAAACAAATTCCGAAAAAAGGAATGTTGTTTTCACGCACGTATCTTACTGCTGCAATTTTCCCTTCAATACCACGCTCTCCAAAACCTGGGGCAACCAAAACGCCATCAAGTCCTTTAAATTTCTCGGCACTGTTATCTACTTGCAAACTTTCTGAGTGAATCCACTCAATGGTTACTTTACATTTATTAGCTGCTCCAGCATGAATAAATGCTTCGATGATTGATTTGTAAGCATCTTTCAGCTCAACGTATTTTCCTACTAAACCAATTTTTACGTGTTCAACAGGATTTTTATATCTATCCAAGAAGCCTTTCCACGCTTCCATATCGGCATCTTGGTCGTTGTAGATGTCGAGCATATAAAGCACACGTTGGTCGAGGCGTTCTTTTTGCATCAATACAGGTACATCATATATAGTTTCGGCATCCATTGCTTCGATAACCGAACTTTGCTCAACATTACAGAAAAGAGCAATTTTGCGGCGAATATCAACAGGAAGCGGATGCTCGGTGCGGCAAACAATAATATCGGGCTGCACACCAGACTCTTGTAGCATCTTTACTGAGTGTTGTGTCGGTTTGGTTTTTAGCTCACCAGCCGAACTCAAATAAGGAACAAGTGTAAGGTGAATTGTGAGCAAATTGTCTGCTCCTAAATCCCATTTTAATTGACGTACGGCTTCTACGAAAGGCAATGATTCAATATCACCAACGCAGCCACCTAATTCGGTGATAACGATGTCGTATTCGCCTGTTTCGCCCAGTTGTAAGATATTACGCTTGATTTCGTCAGTGATGTGCGGAATTACTTGTACGGTTTTGCCAAGATAATTTCCACGACGCTCGTTCGTAATTACGTTGTAGTAAATACGGCCAGTTGTTACGTTGTTTGCCTGTGAAGTCGGAACATTCAAGAAGCGTTCGTAGTGACCTAAATCGAGGTCAGTTTCTGCTCCATCATCGGTTACATAGCATTCGCCGTGTTCGTATGGATTAAGTGTTCCCGGGTCAACGTTGATATACGGGTCAAATTTTTGAATGGTTACTGATAGTCCTCTGGCTTGCAGAAGTTTGGCAAGAGAAGAGGCAATAATGCCTTTGCCGAGTGAAGATGTTACGCCACCCGTTACGAAAATATACTTAGGGTTACGTGTTTGCCCGTGTACTGACATGAGGTTTGTTGTCTTTGATTACGGGATACAAAGGTACGGAATTTTGGCGGATTCTGTGGCCTAAAAAAACATAAATTTGCCTTTTTATTAGTAACGAGTTGATTATCAGTAGATTAAAAATGTATATTTAATTTACTTACAAGTGTAGGTGTAAGTTTCGTCGTGCGACTCTTCTTTACCATTTTGTTTTTTTACTACTTTCACCTTAGAGGCATAGCCTTCGGCAGTATATTCGTATTTATAGGTATAAGTCATATCGCCGCTATCATTATAGATTTTGGTCGAAGTGGCGTTGTTTTTGTTCTGAAAGTAAGTTGTATTTTCGCCCCCAATGGTTGCTGAGAATATCGTAAAATACATCATCAGATTATTGAGTGGAGTATTGAGGTATGGCGATTTTTTATCATCAAAACTTAGATTTTCGAGAAGAAGTTTGTTTTTGCCATTTTCTACTAAATACATTTTTTTGATGTTGTTGTTGGCATCATATTCAAATGTTGTCACCAAAATATTGTCAAAAACTGGCATTGTTAAATCAATTCTTTCGATTTGTTTTTTTGAGTTGGTATAAACTTTACTCTTAAACTCAAATGGCTTATCTCGACTGTCTTTTCCGAGAAAATTAATTAAGGTAGGATTGCCTTTTACATCATATTCGTAAGTGATAAAGTATGATTCATCAAACGAGCTATAAACTTTTTTGGGAAGACTATTTTCGTAGTTGATTTTATTAAAATCAGGGAAACCATCAAATGTAATTAACTGATTATTGGTATTGTACCCTAAATTATAGATTACACCATGTCCGTGGTCAGCATCTTTCAGATAGCAGAGTTTTTTGGTTTCAATTACTGGTTTGTTCTTCAAGAGGGTTATCTCTTTGTCGTTGCACGAGAGCAAAACAATAAATATAAAGAAAAAACTTAATAAAAACAGATATTTTGGTTTGGTCAGAAACATTAGTTGGTGTATGACTGAATGTCTATATATAACAACTTCAGTCGTTGAATTATTGTTTTAGCAAAAATCGTGCAATAAACTTGCCAATAAATGTATATCTGTGAAAAAATAAAAACTGACGTAAATCATATATATATATTGTGATTATTGTTTAATTTTATGATGGTATATCCCAAAAAGACCTATTAAACATAACCCATGAGAACAGCATTAATGCTTGTGTTTGTGTTGCTTGCTCTTATAGACTTAATAAATTGTATAATACCCGGTCAAGAAATTAGTATATGGTTTCGGCCAACTCAGATGATAGTTTTAATGCTTTGGGTAAATCAATTAAAGTTAAATCAGAAACGCTCTACCCTTATTAGCATCCCTTTAGTGATGGCCGCCATTATGGACTACATTTTTTTTAAGTTTGGTGCGAAGGTTGAGTCTGTAATGATTCTACTTATTTTTATTAAATATGGCTTCTTTCTTTATTTGCTTTATATAGATATTGGTAAGTTACGTTACACCAAAAAGTTACTTCGCTGGGCGATTAATTATATCATTATCTTCACTATTATAGCTGCACTTGTTGGTGGTAAGAGTAATATTTTGGCTTATATGTTAGGTATTCAAGTAGCGATTGTTTTTCTGTTCATTTCTTTGAAAAAAAGCGATAGTGAAATTTTTCGACAGAAATACTTAGGATATTGTTTAATGATTTTCTCGCTCATTTTTGGTAAAATTTTATTAGCTGATTCTCGTTGGTTTGTTGAACTCATTAGTAGGTTTTCGTTTGTTGTGGGGCACCTTTTATTTATCTCTGGTCTGGCCAATGTAAAGTTATTTTCAACGAAATCAAACACTTTAGATTATCAAGCCGTTAAGTAATCATAGAAAAGTATTTTATGGTTACGAAAGAAAAATTAAGTATATACCGTACTTTAGGCGATAAAGAAGCTGACGAAATTATCGAACAAATTGTTTTGCAGCACGGACTTACTTATTTGAGACAGTTTATGTTGTTTCTTTCTGATTATCAGAATCTTAGTTTTGAAAATCAATCTCCGATTCTTCAAGCATTTTTATCTGCAAATTCTTCATTTCCAGTTTTTTACGATAAAAAAAAACTCATTCGAGCAACTGATTTTTACCGTGATAATCAACAAAATATTGGCTTAATTTTAGGGCTTTACTCTTTGCCCTATTGTTATTTAGGTGCTGATGGAGCAAAGGTTTTGTATATGTCGGAGCGAATCAAAAATGACACTTATAAACGTTTGACCGAAACAGGAAATTTCCTGAAAGCCGTAATGAATTATGATAATTGGCAAAGCGAACGAATATTTGCGATTTGCTTGAAAGTCAGACTTTTGCACGCAGCAATTAGGTATTTTACACTTCATAGCAAACAATGGGATATGGCTTGGGGATACCCCATAAACCAAGAGGATATGTTGGGTACGAATTTAGCTTTTTCGCTCGTGGTATTGCGTGGAATGGAAAAACTGGTCTATTCGGTTGATAAATCTTATGAAGATGCCTACATCAATACATGGAATGTGATAGGTTTTTTATTGGCAGTAGAGCCAGAAATTATGCCCGAGAGTTATTTAGAAGCTGTAAAAATAGATAAGCTGA
This sequence comes from Emticicia aquatilis, assembly GCF_014644295.1. Lineage (GTDB taxonomy): Bacteria > Bacteroidota > Bacteroidia > Cytophagales > Spirosomataceae > Emticicia > Emticicia aquatilis. The sequence continues at coordinate 31,036 of NZ_BMKK01000009.1, read as the reverse complement.
TTGCCGAACGACAATTTCGTGAATCGCTTGAAGGTCAGCAACTTACGGCTTCTTTGATGAATGTAGTTCGCTCATTTGCTCCGAGCGGAATTACGGCTAATCTTCTGCAATCGCAATCTCGGATGCTTCTTGGTGAAAAATATGCCAAAATGCTGGGCATTGCCGAAACAAATATTCCAAACACTTTGTTGAAAGTATATAACACAACATCGGTTTTGATGTCGAAAATATTTTAGGTTGTAGAACAAGTTTCTAACTTGTCTTGTTGACATTTAAGCCCCAATTTTATTGCTATAACTGACAGGTTGGAAACCTGTCCTACATATTATGACACAAGAAAAAATAAGACAAGCATACACCGAATACGTACTCGAAAATGGAAAACAACCAGAGTCCGTTTATGCTTTTTGCAAGAAATTGAAGATTAAGGAAGAAGCTTTTTATGATGAGTATTCGTCGTTTCCGCAGATAGAAAGCGAAATTTGGAAGGCTCTTTTTATCGAGGCTCGTGCTGCTGCTGAGCGTGAAGAAGTTTATCAAAACTACTCAGTTCGTGAGAAATTATTGGCTTTTCTTTACACTTGGATTGAGACTTTGAAGAAAAATCGTAGTTATATTCTGAAATCTTATGAAGGTTTTCAGAAGCCAATTTATACCAAACGCAATGCTCAGTTGGTTGATTTCAAGGCTTCGTTTTATGATTACGTAAACGAACTTTTGATGGAAGCCCGTGAAACTCGTGAGGTTGAACAACGCCCGATTCCGCAATTAATGCAGCGTTATCCAGATTTATTTTGGGCAAAAACACTCTTTGTGCTTGATTTTTGGATAAATGATACAAGTAAGGCCTTCGAAAAAACTGACACAATGATTGAGAAAACCGTTAATACGGCCTTCGATTTGTTGGGTCGTTCGCCACTCGATTCGTTATTTGATTTAGGAAAGTTTATTTTTCAGAATAGAAAGTAAAGTTGTAGGACAGGTTTGTAACCTGTCGAAAGCTATACATCAAAAAAAACAGGTTACAAACCTGTTCTACAAGATTATGAATTCACAAGAAAGTATCCCCACATCGAAAGTTGCTCGTGCTACGCAATTTGCCAAAGCAGGCGTAAAGGTTGGCGGTAATTATATCAAACATTACAGTAAAAAACTTTTTGACCCATCGCTTACAAAAGAGCAACTTCACCAAGAAAATGCAGCCGATGTATATGATACACTCAGCAATTTGAAAGGTAGTGCTTTGAAGGTGGCTCAGATGATGAGCATGGACAAAAACTTGTTGCCACGTGCTTATACCGATAAGTTTGCGATGTCGCAATATTCGGCTCCGCCATTGTCGGCACCATTGGTTATTAAGACTTTTAAGAAATATTTTGATAAATCACCTTCTGAAATTTTCGATAAGTTTGATTTGAAAGCCGAAAATGCCGCTTCAATCGGACAAGTGCATAAGGCCGAAAAAAATGGCAAGAAATTGGCCGTGAAAATTCAGTACCCAGGTATTGCCGACAGTATCAGTTCGGATTTGAAAATGGCTCGTCCGTTGGCGGTGCAATTATTAAATCTGAATGATGCCGAAATCGACCGCTATTTCAAGGAAGTTGAAGAGAAACTACTCGAAGAATCGAACTATGAATTAGAATTACAACGTTCGGTTGAAATAACGAATGCTTGTAGTCACATTCCCGATTTGTTTTTCCCAAAATATTATTCAGAGTATTCATCGAAAAGAATCTTAACGATGGATTGGATTGAAGGAGTGCACCTAAAAGAATTTTTGGATACCAATCCTTCGCAAGAAGTAAGAAACCGAATCGGACAAGCACTTTGGGATTTTTATGATTATCAGATGCACACGCTTCGCCAAGTGCATGCCGACCCACACCCGGGGAATTTTCTGATGACACCAGATGGGCGTTTGGGAGTGATAGATTTTGGTTGTGTGAAAGTGATTCCTGACGATTATTATCAAAACTATTTTGCTTTGATAAACCCAGATACACTCGAAGATGAAGCCGAAATTCAACGAATTTTCTGGACTTTAGAGTTTATCGTAGAAGAAGATTCTCCGCAGAAAAGAGTATTTTTCTCAGATTTATTCAAGCAAATGATTGAATTGCTGGGTCGTCCGTTCAATGCCAATACATTTGATTTTGGGCAAGAAGGCTACGTTGATGAAATTTATAATTTCTTCGAATACGTATCAAAATTGCCCGAACTGAAAGACTCAAAAGCAGCTCGTGGTTCGCAACACGGTTTGTACGTAAACCGCACGTACTTTGGCCTTTATACAATTTTGAATGATTTGAAAGCAGAAATAAAAACCACCAAACCCGATTGGCTAACACCAAGACATTTGAAAGGGGAGTTGGTTTGATGATTGTCAGTGAGGACACTGACAATGGCGTAGAAATTAATAAATTTTTGTTTGCTTTGTAGAGCCGTTACATGTAACGGCTCTACTTTTTTATAGCAAATCCATTGCATAATTCCGTTTTTTGGCTTTAGTTTGTTTATACTTTAAACCTATACAGTAGAGCAATTTTCAAAATTGCCCCTCTATAAAACCTATGAAAAATTTTACACTTTCGCTTGTGTTTTTGTGCTTCTGCATGACACTTTTTGCTCAGAAAAGCTCTTCAATTTCTTCTCCGAATAAACAAATTATACTAAAAGTTACAGTTGCCGAAAACGGTAGTTTGTCTTATCAGGTTTCGTACAAAAACAAGACTATTATTGAGCCATCAACGCTTGGTTTTGCTCTGAAACGTCCCGAAATAATGCTGAATAAATTTCAGCTTATAGGTGTCGATTCGAGCAGTGTTGATGAAACTTGGAAACCAGTTTGGGGAGAAGTGAGTAGTATTAGAAATAATTATAAACAACTGATAGTCAAAGTAAAAGATAAGTCAAAGTTCGAAAATTTATTAAACATTGTCTTTCGAGTTTTTGATGATGGCGTCGGTTTTCGCTATGAGTTTCCGCAAGAAACCGCTATCAAACACTTTATTATTAAAGATGAGTTGACACAATTTAATCTCGCAGGAAATCATAAAACGTTTTGGATTCCTGGCGATTATGATACAAATGAATATCTATATAATACTACTAAACTGAGCGAGATTGATGCCCTAAAAGCAGCAAAAAAAGAAACTGATATTGCCTTTCAAGCTGTGATTGGTGCAAACACCGTACAGACGCCTCTAATGATGAAAACCGCTGATGGTGTTTATATTAATATCCACGAAGCGGCTTTATTGAATTATCCAGCTATGAATATCACGCTCGATAAAGCTACGTTTACTTTTACCTCACATTTGGTACCCGATGCTGTTGGAAATAAGGCGTATTTACAAGCACCGTTTCAAACACCGTGGCGGACGATTGTGGTAAGCGATAAAGCCACTGAAATTCTTTCTTCAAAATTGATTTTGAACCTTAACGAGCCTTCAAAAATCACCGATGTTTCGTGGATAAAACCTCAGAAATTTATCGGAATGTGGTGGGAAATGCACGTTGGGAAGTCGAATTGGTATTTAGAGGGCGGTAAACACGGAGCAAATACCGAAAACGTAAAAAAATATATTGATTATGCCGCCAAACATGGTTTTGATGGTGTTTTGGTAGAAGGCTGGAACGAAGGTTGGGAAGATTGGTTTGGTAATTGGAAAGAAAATGTATTCGATTTCGTAACGCCATACAGTGATTATAATATTGACGAACTTACTGCCTACGCCAAAGCCAAAGGCATAAAAATAATCATGCACCACGAAACTTCGGGTTCTGCCACCAACTATGAACGTCATTTCGATAAGGCATACAAATTTATGCAAGACCACAACATGAATACCGTGAAAACGGGTTATGTAGGCCGAATCATTCCTCGTGGCGAGCATCACGATAGCCAATGGATGGTGAACCATTATCAGCGAGTAGCCGAAAAAACTGCTGAGTATAAAATCATGGTGGAAGCCCACGAACCTGTGCATCCAACGGGCTTGCATCGCACTTATCCAAACTGGTTGGCTAATGAAGCTGCTCGTGGAAATGAGTTTAATAATGCTCCAAATCTCGGACTCGTACCCGAACACGAAACAATTCTGCCTTTTACGAGACTGATGGGAGGCCCAATGGATTATACGCCAGGTTTCTTTCATTTTCAGCTCAATCAATATGATGCCAGCCGCTCAACTCGTGTGAAAACGACTTTGGCGAAACAATTGGCTTTGTATGTAACGATGTATAGTCCGCTACAAATGGCGGGTGATTTTCCTGAAAATTTTGATAAACATTTAGATGCGTTTCAATTCATCAAAGACGTGCCTGTCGATTGGGACGATACCAAAGTTTTGGAAGCTGAGCCAGGTGATTTTATCACGATTGCTCGTAAACAAAAAGGAAAAGAAAATTGGTTTATCGGAGCAATTACCGATGAAAATGCTCGAACAACTACCCTAAAACTTGACTTTTTGGAAGAAAATACTCGCTATGAAGCTATCATCTATCAAGATGCCGCCGATGCTGATTGGAAAACCAAGCCAGAAGCCTACAAGATTGAAAAGAAGATAGTTACGAAAAAAGACATTTTGAACTTGAGCCTTGCCAAAGGGGGCGGTTGTGCAATTAGTTTGATGAAGATGTAGTTATAACTGCTTTGAATCGACACAAGACTGCCATAGCTCAAAGATATGGTACATCTAATTTTTGCCTAATAATAATGACTCGGAGTATTGAAGATAAATATAGATTTTATCAAGTGATTTTTTAGACTACTTTTGTGAAAATTTAACACCTATTTCATTGATAAATTAATTACTAACCATGAAGAAACTCTCTCTACTCATGCTGCTTGTGGTAGTGTCGGTTGCTTGTCGAACAGCAAAGACCCCACAAAATAATACATCCAATAGCCAAAACGAAATTTCTGTAACTTTTTTACACCTTAATGATGTTTACGAAATCTCACCACTTGATAATGGTAAAGTTGGTGGAATGGCCCGTGTAGCTACTGTTCGTCAAGAGTTATTAAAAGAAAATCCAAATACAGTAACGGTTCTTTCGGGCGATTTTCTTAGTCCATCCGTAATCGGAACGCTTCGCTACGAAGGTAAAAGTATCAAAGGGAAACAGATGGTCGATGTGATGAATACTGTTGGTGTTGATTGGGTTTGTTTAGGAAATCATGAGTTTGATTTAGACCAAAAAGATTTACAAGAACGCATCAATGAATCTAAGTTTAATTGGTTGAATACTAATGCTTTAGAAAAAGTAAAAGACGAGTATGTACCATTTGGAAAAGTGGTTGATGGAGTAAAAGTGCCATTCTTGAAAACTACAATTTTGACATTCAAAAATGCCAAAGGCGACGAAGTAAAAGTAGGTATGTTTGGTATTTTGTTGCCTTCAAACAAAAAAGATTTTGTGATGTACGATGATTTCTTCGAGGCAGCTAAAAAAGCTTATGCCGAATTAGAACCGAAGTGTGATTTTGTGGTAGGTATTACGCACATTAATAAAGTTGATGATATAAAATTGGCCGAAATGCTTCCGAATGTAAAGTTGCTTATGGGCGGACACGACCACGATAACATGAAAGAACAAATCGGTAATGTAATCATGGCCAAAGCCGATGCAAATGCAAAAACAGCTTATATTCACCGTATTACATTTAATAAAGTTACAGGCAAAGTAGATGTCAAATCTGAATTAAAGAAAATCGACAATACAATTGCTGACGAACCAATAACCGCCGCTGTGGTGAAGAAATGGGAAGATATTCAAGACGGAGCTTTTAAGGCTCTCGGTTTAAATAAAGATGAAGTAATTGCCGATTTGAAAGAGCCACTTGATGGCCATGAAACAGTAGTGCGTAATATGCAAGGAAACATGGGAAGCATGATAAACAATGCTTTGTTGGCTTCATCACCAACCAAATTCGATTGTGCATTTTTCAATGGCGGTTCGATTCGTATTGATGATAATGTTTCGGGAAAACTTACGCAGCTTGATGTGCTTCGTATTTTACCGTTTGGTGGAAAGTTGGTTGAGGTAAAACTTCGTGGACGTTTGTTGGAAAGAGTACTACAAACTGGTTTAGAAAACAAAGGCAGCGGTGGATATTTGCAGTGGGAGAAAATTTCATACGATGAAGCCAAGAAAGAGTGGAAAATTGACGGAAAATTATTGGATGTAAATCAAGAATACAACATCATTACGAGTGATTTCTTGTTTTCGGGTAAAGAGCGAAATTTAGGGTTCTTCACCAAACAAAACCCTGATGTGATTTCGGTAGTTGATACTTTCCTCGAAAGTGATGTTAGAAACGATATTCGTAAGGCTGTAATCGCTTATTTTAAGAAAAAATAACTTACTAATCTTACAACCTTTATAGTATATTAAGAGTCATGGTAGTAAAACAAAACGCTACTATGACTTTTTTATGAAAAAACTACTATTATTGGCCGCAATTATTGGTATAAATGCTTGTAATCCAGATTCAAGCATGACTACTGAAACCGTAAAAGGATATCGGCCAGTTTATGCCAGTTACGAAACCCTTCGAAAAGTTTCTTCGGGTTCGCCTCAAAAACTCCGCAAGCCTGGTAAAATCTATACCAAAGATAAATACTTATATATCAACGAAATAGGGCAGGGGATTCATGTTTTTGATAATTCTGACAAAACAAAACCCAAAGCCATTGCTTTTATTTCGATACCTGCCAATCAAGATATTTCGATTGCTGATAATATTCTCTACGCCGATAACGCCGATGATTTAGTAGCGATTGATATTACTAATCCGTTGGCTATAAAGGTAGTGAAGCGAATAGAAAAAGCTTTTCCGTATCCAAGTCATCCAAAACAAAATGGGAAATTTGAGTGTGTTGACCCATCGAAAGGCTATGTCATTGATTGGCAATATACCGATTTGGTGAATCCAAAATGCTCTCGATAGGTTGTTCTATTTTGAAAAATACACCAATACTCACGTAGAGACAGGGCATGCCCTGTCTCTACCACCTACGAAATAATTATTCATATTCTCATTTTACTATGAAAAAGATATTAGCCATTTTACTACTTTCGATAAGCATTTATGCGTGTAAAGGCGATGCTGTTTCGGTTTCGCCAACATCTGGTACAGGCGGTTCAACGGCACGCTTTACGATTGCGAATGGATATTTGTATATTGTTGATAATCAATCGCTTAAAACTTATAATATCCAAAATACATCGAACCCGATTTTTGTAAAAAAGAGTTCATTAAATACAGTTGTCGAATCCATTTTTCCGTTCAATGAACATTTGCTTGTAGGAACTCAAAATGGTATGTATATCTTCAATATTTCTTCCCCCGAAAACCCTCAGTTTGTATCGGTTTACTCCCATATTGTTTCCTGCGACCCCGTGGTTGCCGAAGGAAATTATGCTTACGTGACCCTCAGAAATGGCACAAATTGTAATCGTGGACAAAATGTGCTGGATGTGATTGATATTAAGGATTTGAAAACGCCAAAATTATTGAATAGCTATCCAATGCAAAGCCCTCACGGCTTGGGTATAGGTGGAAATCTACTCTTTGTAACCGAAGGGGATTATGGAATGAAGGTTTTCGATAGAACAAATCCAGCGGCGTTGAAGCAATTGAGCTATTTCCAAGATTTTGCGGCAGTCGATGTGATTCCACAAGATAATGTATTGATAATTACTGGTAAAGATGGGCTTTATCAGTACAGTTACAATGAGCAGAAAGAATTGAAATTATTAAGTAAAATCGGGGTAGAATAATGAAAAAATATACATTTTTGATAGCCAGTTTCGTTATTTTTGTAAAAATAGCAACAGCACAAGACTCACTTGACCGAAAGCATTTGATTGTCAAGATTGCACCCTTGACGATTTTCGACATCGACAATACTTTTGAGTTTTCCGCTGAACATAGTCTCAGTAAAAACAACCGCTGGACGCTATCAGAGCAGCTGGGTTATGGAGCGGGAGTAGCCAATATTTGGCAAGAAGAAAGTAGTAAATACGGTAATACCAGAGAACATTACAGAGTAAAGCTCGAAGCCCGCAGGTATCGACACGCACGACCTGATATGACTGGTGGATATATGGCCTATGAGGTGTTTTATAAGCAAGTCAATGACCGCATTAATCGGAATATTGGACGAGAATGTGAAAACGGCCCGTGTAATTATTACGAAAACCTTGATTATCCCGCAAGCAAGTATGTTGTGGGCGGAACAATAAAGGCGGGCTACCAGCATAGATTTAAAAATGAATTCAAAAAAAATACTAACTTCGTGTTTGATTTATACATCGGGTTGGGTATCAGGCGAGTAATGATTGACCATAAAGTTGATGTTCAAGTCAGCGAATCGCCTTGGTTTTATTATGGAGGAAATGAATGGTTTGGTAGTTTTGGCTCGAAAGATAGAGCATACAATATTCCGCACGCTTCGTTTGGGATTAGGTTTGGCTATTTCATTTTTTAATATTCTTGAAGCATCGGCACAAAACAGTTTTTCGTTTCTAAATATGCCTACCCACGCACGGGTCAATGCACTTGGTGGCGTGAATGTATCAATTACAGGCCAAGATTTGAATTTTATTACTTCCAATCCCGCTTTGCTCGACTCTACTCAGCGTGGGCAAATTGGCCTGAGTTATTCGCCATATTTAGCACAAAGCAATTATCTGACACTTAATTATGTGCCTCAGATTCGTTCAAAAGGCACTTGGGCGTTTAGCTTACAAAATCTTCATTATGGTACATTTCAAGGAACTGATGCTGTCGGAAATCTGACAAACGAATTTTCGGCCAATGACTTTGTGTTGGCTGGTACTTACGCTCGAAAAGTAAATTATATAACACTTGGGGTATCGGCAAAATTGGTAGGCTCAGTGCTTGAGTCTTATAGTTCGGTGGCAATGCTGACCGATTGGGGAGCTACTTTTCGGCACCCAGTTCACGAATTTAGCATTGGTTTAGCGGCCAAAAATGTGGGTTATGTGCTGAAATCTTACGGTGCTATTCGCCCCGATATTCCTTTTGATTTGCAACTTGGCACTACATTCAAGCCTAAATATATGCCAGTGCGTTTTTCGTTGACGGGGCATCATTTGTATGTGTACGACATTGCCTATAACAGTATTGAATCGAACTTTATATTTGATGAGCAAGGTAACAAAATTCAGAAAAAAATCTCGACAGCCGATAAGATTTCTCGCCATTTTGTAATCGGCACTGAATTGCTCATTCATAAGAATTTTAATTTACTACTTGGTTATAATTTTCTCCGTCGTGAAGAATTACTTATCAAGGGTTTGGGCGGTGCGGCTGGGTTTTCGTTTGGTGCAAGTCTTCGTATCAAAAAGATTGATTTTTGTGTTTCTCATGCTATCCTTACAGCTCCCAAAGGACAAACAACCTTTAGCCTTATTTGGCGTAAATAGATTTTCAAATTCTTTGATATAAAATCAGCCGAAGCGTCGATAGATAATACCGAGTTGTCGGATAAATATGCCTTATTTGTCAATCGGTCGATTATTTTAGATGATGCGTATAATAACTATAAAAGAGAAAGTTTTTGCTATTAGTTTTGCTTCATAATTAGTATTAAATATATATTCCGATGATAAAATTGATTTTCACTTTGCCGCTCATACTGATTAGTTTATGGGCCAATTTTGTTGCTAAAAATGATAGTCCCTCTGCCGAAATAACGATGTGTATGACCATGCCTGCCGATGGAATTTATCAAAAAATTGCACCTGATAATAGCTATAATGCTTTTCAAAACGATACAACAAAAGCCTACACGATGCCATTGCTTGCCAAAACACCAAAAGGCGAAGTGATGCTTTCGTGGACAGAAAAAGACCTTCAAGGAATAACTTCATTTTGTGTAGCTTTCTCGAAAGATAACGGTAAGACTTTCGGTGATAAGAAAACCATTTATAGTGGTGCTGGTATTGGCAATAGCCGCATGATGCGTGCGAGAGTGCTTGCCAAAAAAGATGGAAGCTTGGTGGCTGTTTTTACGAATAGCACTGCTTCGCAACCTGCTGGTGGTGGCCGAGGCGGACGTTCGTCAAATATAATGTATTGTGTATCGAAAGATGGCGGCTCTACATGGACGGCACCTGCTCCAGTGGATTCTGACCCAAAACAAGGTATTGTAAGAGGATTTTTTGATGCAATCGTGATGTCGAATGATGAAATTGCGGTGGTTTATCTGAAAGATGTGGCCAATAGCACTAAGCACGAAGAGCGTGATTTGCGTTTGGTTGTAACTAAAAATGGCGTAATGCAACCCGAAAAACTCATTGACCCAGTTGTGTGTGACTGTTGCCCAATCAATATGCTCATTGATGCCAACGGAGCGTTGAATATTGTTTACCGTGATAATAATGATGACATCAGAGATATGGCAAGAATCGTTTCGACAGATAACGCTGAAAGTTTTTCTAAGCCTCAAATCATTTATAATGATGGTTGGAAAATCTTAGGTTGTCCGCATAGTGGGGCAGTTTCGAGTACTTATGGAAAATCGGCTTTGGTTGCGTGGTTTTCGGGTGCAGAAAAAGAAGCGGGAGTAAGATTAGCTACTCGTGAAGGAAAGAAATTGTTTGTTTTAGAAGATGCTTCGGCAAAAAATCCTTACTTGGTAGATTCTCCAAAATCGGCTGTGATGTTGTGGGAACAAAATGCCGAAAATGGAGCTTCAAAGATTGCTTACCGAACAATTAAAAATGATAATGTATCGGCCACTACATGGGCTGAAGGGACATCGAATGCTACAAATATGGTGGCCTTGAGTGTTGATAATCAAGTGCTTATGGCTTATGAGGTGAAACAGCCAAATAAGAGAAATACAATAAAAGTAAGTAGTGTAGTATTATAAAATCAAAATAAATTTTCACTCTTTTTTACCTATTATCATGAAAAAAACAAGCTTAGTTTTAGCATTTTTAGTGGCATCTTTTGCCTCATTTGCTCAATGGTCAATCGACAAAGGGCATACGAAGTTTACGTTCATTGCCGAGCATCATGGTCTATCAGAAGTTGATGGTTATTTCAAGAAATTTGATGGCAAAATTACAGCTGCTAAAGATGATTTATCAGATGCTGTTTTTGAAATTACGATTGAGTCGGCCAGTATCAATACCGACCTCGAAATGCGTGACAATCACCTGAAAAGTGAAGATATGTTTGATGTAGAAAAATTTCCGACGCTAACTTTCAAGAGTACTAAATTTACGAAAATAGCAGGAAATAAATACAAAATGGAAGGAAATATGACCATCAAGGGCGTGACGAAACTAATCACTTTAGATGTTACGATGAACGGCCCAATGGCTCATCCGAATCCAAATAATAAGACTCCACAGCTTGGAATTAAAGCAACGACTACCATCAAAAGAAGTGATTTTGGAATAGGTGGAAAACTGGCAACCGTAATGGTTGGAGATGAAATTTCGATTCGTGCAACTGGCGAATTTCAGAAGAAATAATAACGTTTTTTTCAATAGATTTAACGCATGGTATAGCAATATATCATGCGTTTTTTATTCTATAACAATGGGTTTTAGCGAAATAAATAAGCCTTTAAATTGACTCTGTTTTCAGTCGTAGTTATTACGTATAATGCCATGAGGTGTATTTTTTAGCCTACTTAATTAAGATTTTAGCTTTCAAAATACTCCTCCGAATAATGAAATTTTAAACTTCTACTGGTTCATTTTTACTGAAATAATTTTCCATTTTTTGTATTTTTCTAAGGTTTGGTCTCCTAATACCTTGTAATGCGGCGGCTTAGCCTCAAACTCCATACCAATTTTACTAATAAAAAAATATTTATCTGCGAAACCATAAATTACTGACTATTAGGTTGATTTATGCAATAATAGCCTGATTAATAATTTACTACGCTAAATTTGATACCACTTAATAACTTATGGCATAAGTTTTGCTATTATAATAAAGTAATTGCCGTAAGAAATTTTTACAGGCTTCGTGTCTTTTTCAATTCCGAATAAAACGTATAAGTTATAGAATATAGGTGTCCTTAACAACAAAACATACTTTTGCATTATCTAACATTTGTGACTTCACAAAAGATAAAACAATCCTCTTAATGCCTTACGGTAGTTTAGGTGGTAGAGTGTTGTTTATTTTTCTACTATTTTTCTCGCAATACGCACTTTCTCAAAACCCAATAGCGGGCAATCAGAGTTTTCAGATTCTTAGTGAAGGAAACTTTACTTCTACAAACTCTCATCATATTCATGGGCCTCTGGCAGTTGGAGGAAACTTGGTGATAAATACACCATACATGGGTGAGATAAACATGGATAATACTGGTTCTTATATTTTTACTGGTGATGGCTCAGTTGCTACTGGTTTGTTGGTGAAAGGTGGTATTACTTGGACAACAGGAACGTTGAAAGTGAATAATGGGAACTATATCCATATTGGAAGTAGTACTGGGTCTATAACGAGTAATAATGGAGGTACGGGGCTTACGCAGGTTTTGCCAACTGGTACTTCATACAATAATGCCAAAAGAATTGAAGCCTCGGTCAATCAGCCAACTAATGTTTTACAAACAGTTGGATTTGACTTTACAACGCTTTTTAATACCTATCGAACGACCTCAACCACGCTTAGTGGGAAAGTCAATAATGTGCAGTTATACAATTCGAGCAATGCAGCAATTGCAAGTAATACAGTTTCCTCCGCTCAGAATGTAAAGATTAACTCGCTTAATTCTGGGGTTAACTATCTGAATCTTACTTCGGCTTCACTCAATAATATTACCGAACTTTCTTTTGCTACGGCCGCAGTGCCAAGTGCTAATAAGATTTTGGTCATTAACGTGCCAATAACTGCCAATTTTGTTTGGAATAATTCAAATATGGCGGGTATTGCTGGTACGCAAGGCCCCTACGTGATTTGGAATTTTTATGGAGCTACAACTTATAACCTTACTATCAATACAGCAAGTATGGTAGTAGGAACGGTGTTTGCTCCAAACATGAACCTAATTAAGGCTGGTACGGGTGATACAGAGGGGGGATTAATTGCCAAAACAATACAATTAGGGGCTGGAGAAATCCATAATTATCAGTTTGTAAGTGACTTAACTACTTTTGAAACATGTTCGGGAAATAGTTATGACACAGGAGGTAGCACTGCTGAATATGTAGATAATCAAGATTATACAGTTACCTACACAGCTTCTGCTGGTAATTCGGTTAAATTGACCTTCAATAGCTTCAGCACAGAAGCAGGATATGATTATTTGTATATCTACGATGGACCAAATACATCTTCAACATTGCTTTATTCATTAAACGGAACTACGTTTCCACCATCAGTTACTTCGACTGGTAGCACGCTTACGTTAAGGTTTGTGTCCGATGCTGGTGTAACTTCAAGTGGCTGGGATGCCACTATTTCTTGTGTGGCTCCTCCTTGTTCGTGTACTGGAAATTTACTGACAAATAATAGTTTTGAAAATGGTATAACTGGATGGAGTTCGTCGGGAGGAAGTGCTTATAATGGCACTGGCTATGAAGTCTGTGGTACTTATAATGGCTACTTACAAGCTACAACTACCAATGCTTGGCTTTGGCAGCAAGTAAGTGCAACCGTAGGTACTACTTATTACATGTCGTTTTGGGGTGGAACACACGACCCAACCTTTAATCACTTCGTTCGACTTGGATTTTATAATAGTTCAAATACGCTTATTGGTTCGAACCAAGTGAGTGTCGATTATGATGTTGACCCAAACAATGACATTGCATTCTACTCATTCTCGGCAACTGCTCCAGCAGGTACGTCGTATATGCGAGTAGAAGCATTTGCCAACGGAGATTACCTCAAACTTGACCAAATGTGTTTGTCAACAACTAGTGTTGGAGCCTCGACTACTTGTACTGCACCTACGGTATCAGCAAGCTCAAATTCACCTGTCAATGCGGGAAGTACAATTAATTTAACATCAACAAGCTCAGGTGGAATTGGTGCTCAATTGGTTACGAATGGCGATTTCAGTGGCGGAAATAATAGTTTCTCGTCTGATTATACATTTGGTGGCGGATATAATATTACAACTAATCCACAAACTATTTGGAGTTGGGCTGTAAACTGTACGAATCCTAATGGAAATTTGATGGTAGGTGATGGTAACGGAAATGCCAGTTCAAGATTTTGGTATCAGTCAATCAACGTAACCGCAGGAACAACTTATACACTGACGTGTAATGCTTATGATTTTTGGGGAGGAACCTCTGCCGCAAAACTTCAATGGGGAGTAAACGGAACAAAGATAGGTACTGCTCTCAATTTATCAACAGGTGGATGTAATACTTGGCAAGCACTCACCACAACATGGACAGCAACTACAACAGGTACAGTAGTTTTTGCCATTTATAACAATGAAGTTTCGGCCGCAAATAATGATTTCGGCATAGATGATATATCAATAAGAGCCTCTGGTCCTATAACTTATAGTTGGGCTGGGCCAAGTGGATTTACATCGACCAGCCAGAATCCGAGTATATCAAGTGTAACAACCGCAAGGTCGGGAGTTTATACAGTTACGGCTACGTTATCAGGAGCAAGTACTTGTCCGGCCACTGCCACAGTAAATGTGGTGGTTAATGGTGCATGTACTCCTCCCAATATCACAGCCACCTCAAACTCACCAGTTTGCCTTGGTTCGACCATTCACTTTGAAACCAATAGTACAACTGCGGGTGTGACTTATTCATGGACCGGCCCAAATGGATTTACTTCAACGAATGAGCAATATCCTTGTGTAAATAATGCCCAGACAATCAATGGGGGAACATATACCGCAATGGCAACCTTAAATGGGTGTACTGCCACTGCTACTGTAAATGTGATAATGAACCCTACTGCTGCACCAGCACCTCCAACTGTACCAAATGTTTATAAATGCTCAGCTGGTACTGCTACCTTTACTGCATCAAATTGTGCAGGAGTAGTAAATTGGTTTAGTGCAGATTGGACTTATTTAGCAACTGGAAGTACATTCACAACGCCTTCGTTAAGTCAGAATACTCAGTACTTGGTTGAATGCCAGACGGCCACTTGTTTATCGGAGAAGGGGAGTACTTATGTAATTTTTCAATCTACACCAACTACGAGTGTTTCAGCGAGTAGTTCAGCTATATGTTCAGGACAATCCACCACTCTGACAACCACATCAAATTGCTCATCATTAGCACCAAACTTATTGATTAATGGTGGATTTGAAAGCGGAAGTCTAACTCCTTGGTGGACGGGAGCATCAACAGTTACGTTGGTTAATAACAATGCCCGCACAGGAATTTATGCCGTATCGGTGATAGGAAATGACGTGGGTGTTGGAACGAATATTTCAAACCTTTTACCCAATACTACCTACACGCTTTCGGGCTATATGAAGGCGTCAACAGCTGGGCAGAATGGTTTTGTTGAAGTAGGAAATTATGACGGAACAGGCAACTGGATTTCTTCAACAACTACATCAGTAGGTACGACATATACACAGTTTACAGTAACATTTACAACTGGTGCAACAAATACTTCGGCCGATATTGGAATGTGGAGATATGGCACAGGAACGATTTACGTTGATGATTTTACACTTACACAAAATTCGCCAAGTTGTACATACAGTTGGAGTCCAGGTGGAGCAACAACCTCTTCAATTACTGTAAATCCGACTGCAACAACTACTTATACCGTAACGAGTGGTTTGAATGGCTGTACATCTACCGCATCAACGACAATAACAGTTTCTGGAACTTCTCCAACCGTCAATAGTCCAACTATTTGTAGTGGACAATCGGCCACGCTTACTGCAAGTGGGTGTACTGGTACTGTATATTGGAGCAATGGTGTAACTGCCAATTCTATTACTGTAAGTCCAACTACAACAACTAACTATACCGCCAATTGTAATACCGTTAGTGGAAATTTATTAACAAATCCTGATTTTGAAACAGGTTCATTATCGAGCTGGGCTAACTGGGCTAATAGCTCGATTACATCAGTTTCAACTGAAAAACAAAACGGCACGTATGGGTCAAAAGTAAGTGCATTAATTACGGGTGGAGGATTTGCACAAAATGTAGCTGCTGTTGCAGGCGAAGCATTTACACTTACTGCTTGGGGGAAAGTAAGTTCAACGACTCCTTGGAGCGGAATTGGTATTAAGTTCTTAAATTCATCAAATACGCAGTTGGGGTCTGATATTGGAGTAGAAATAAATGCTACGTCTTTTGCCCAATTTACGGTTACGGGTACAGCTCCAGCAGGAACAGCTTGGATTCAGGTTTACTCATGGACTGACCCAATTACAACATTATATTTAGATAACTTTGTTCTGACAAAAGCAGGGTGTATTACTGCTGCTATAAGTACGGTTACTGTTAGTTCGAGTACACCAACGCCAACCGCTACAGGTGCAAGTCGATGTGGAACAGGAACTGTAACTTTAACGGCATCGGGTTGTACGGGTACTTATAACTGGTATGCCGCAGCTACTGGAGGTTCGAGTCTCGGAACAGGTGCTTCCTATATAACACCAAGTATTTCGGCTACGACTATTTATTACGTTGACTGTACAATTTCTTCTTGTACGAGTAGTAGAGCTTCGGCAACAGCAACAGTCAATGCAGTGCCAGTTACACCAACAGCAACTGTTGTTAGCACTGGTTGTACAGGTGCGACAGGAAGTATTACTGTAACGAATTTACCAGATGGTTATTCGACTAATATAAACGGTGGTGCTTGGACACAGTATAAAAATAGTTATGTAGATTTAGCTGCAGGAACATATACCATTGGTTATCAAGGTGGTGGATGTACTTCTTATGCTACTTTTACAGTTGCCACCTCGACAGACAATCCTTTATTGAGTCTTGCTAAAACTGACCCTACTTGTTCGACCACGGGTAGTATCACGGTAACAGGTAGTGGCGGAACGACAGGTTTAGGGGAGGCAACTTATCAATTATGGTACGGTATCACAGGAAGTCTTGTTTCTAATTTAACATCTAATGCAAATTACCCAAATACGCCTTCATTATCCACATTAGTGGGAATTGCCGAGGGATATGAAAATTCGATGGATAATATCGGTGGAAGAATTTCAGGGTATATCGTTCCGCCAACAACTGGAACATATTATTTCTGGGTAGCATCGGATGATTATAGCGAGTTTTGGGGAAGTGGCGATGCAAATCCTGCTAATAAAACACTTTTAGCAAGTGTTTCGGGTTATACAGGATATAGAGAATGGAACAAGTATGCTTCACAAAAAACTGCTGCCTTAAATCTTACGGCTGGACAAATATATTATTTTGAAGTTTTATATAAAGAAGGAACTGGCGGTGATAATATCTCATTAGGTTGGGCTAAACCTGGAGAAGCAACAACTGCTCCGAGTGAGGTTGTACCAGGTAAGTACCTCAGACCAAATATTGCAAGTTCAACTACAACACCAGTTTATCAATACAAATTGAATAGTGGAGCTTTCCAAACAAGTAATGTTTTTTCGGGTTTGGCAGCAGGAACATACACAGTTACGATTCAAGATGCAGGTGGATGTACGGCTACAACCACAATCACATTGGCAGTTTCGGGGGGAACAGCTGCTCCAACAGGCACTGGAGCAAGCAGATGTGGAACTGGTACGGTGACTTTATCTGCTTCGGGATGTACAGGAACTTATAACTGGTATGCGGCATCAACAGGTGGAACAAGCCTTGGTACTGGTGTTACCTACACCACCCCAAGTATTTCTGCCACTACAACATATTACGTAGATTGTACCGTAAGCACTTGTGTGAGTAGTCGCACGGCTGTAACGGCTACCGTAACTGCTATACCATCGGCCCCAACAAGTACGGGAGCAAGTCGTTGCGGAACTGGTACCGTAACATTATCAGCTTCGGGTTGTGCAGGTACATACAACTGGTATGCAGCATCTACTGGAGGAACAAGCCTCGGCACAGGAGCATCCTATACAACACCGAGCATTTCGGCTACAACAACTTATTTTGTTGATTGTACGGTAAGTGGTTGTTCGAGTGCAAGAGCATCAGCAACTGCAACTGTAAATGCTCAACCTGCAAACCCTTCAGGTTCGGGAAGCCGTTGTGGAACTGGAACAGTTGTTCTTACAGGCTCAGGCTGTTCAGGTACATATAACTGGTATGCCGCCTCTACGGGAGGAACAAGCCTTAGTTCGGCAGCCACCTATACTACACCGAGTTTATCAACTACAACAACATATTATTTAGCATGTACAGTTGGAAGTTGTACAAGTAGTATTGTACCAGCCGTAGCAACGGTTAATGCAATTCCAACGGCTACTGCGAGTTCAAATTCACCAATAGTTGTGGGTGGAACGCTAAACTTGTTTTCAACGGGTGGAACAACCTATACTTGGACAGGACCTAATGGTTTCACTTCTACATCACAAGATGTTTCGATTGCTAATCTTGCTGCCTTAGATGCAGGTACTTATACTGTTACTGCCAACACTAATGGCTGTACGGCAACTGCCACAACTCAGGTTGTAATTAACAACTACGACCCAGGTGATATTGATTGTAGTTTAGTATCTTCTTTGAATTTTTCAAGCCCTACACTAATCTCAGGTACAGCAGGGGCAAATAATGCTCAATATAGATTTAGTAATGTTGCCGCAGGAACAGATGCCATTGTAACGATTTTGAGTAGGTCACACACCGATGTCGAAATCGTTGATTTAGATATTCCTGCCGCATCTTATGGAGGATATGATGCGGCCTTCCAGCCAATGATTGATTATAACTGGATAAATAGCAATGGTACGTTTGATGCGGCAGGTGAGAAATCAATTACGTTTAAATTTGATTTTGTACAGTCAGGCACAACAACCCCAAAGACAATTCCTAATTTATTGGCAACGGGATTAGATATTGATGGTAGTACAAATGAGGTAAGAGAGTTTATTCAAGCAAGTAATTACCAAAGTTATCAAATTCAAACACCATCTTCATTGACTTTGAGTGGTGCTTTGAAAGCAAAAGGGCCTTTGACAACGTATGCTGGTATCAACGAATTGGCTTTAGATGCCATGATTTCGTATGCTTATATCAATTCTTCAAGCATAACAGTTACGTATGGTGGCGATTGGAATGGAAGTACTGCTGATTTTGGAGATACTGCTCCTGGTAATAGTGACGAAAAACGTTTAAATTCGTTATATTTCAAGTGTTATAATTTCAATACAACCGTTTGTGCATTGCCACTCACTGCTCCAACTGGTACAGGTGCAACTCGCTGCGGAACAGGCTCTGTTACGCTTTCGGCGAGTGGTTGTACAGGCACATATTATTGGTACGCAGCCAGTACGGGCGGTTTGGCCGTTGAAGTTGGAAGTACATTCGCTACACCAAGTTTATCAGCTACTACAACATATTATGTAGAATGTAATGCTGCCGGATGTACAAGTACACGTACGCCTGTTGTGGCGACTATCAAACCAGCAGTTACAATATCAAAAGTTTTAGGCGATAGCGAATGTTTGAATAGCGATATAAATTTAAGTGTAACTTCTTCGGGTGGTACTAACTTAACTTATAGCTGGACTGGGCCAAGTAGCTTTGTATCGACCTTACAAAATCCAACGAGAACATCTGCTACGGCTGCAATGGCTGGAATATATTCAGTAACTGTATCAAACGCAGAAGGATGTGCGGCAACTGCAACTGCTACCGTAACAGTTAGTAACCTTCCAACGGCTTCTATAACTGGAACAACAACTATCTGTAATGGTCAATCAACAACACTGACCGCTGCTGGTGGTAATTATTACGTATGGGGAGATGGTTCGACGAGTGCAGCCATTACCGTAAACCCGACAGCTACTACGAGTTATTCGGTAACTGTTTATCAAAATAATATTTCAAATACTGACCTCGTTACGAACGTAACAGGTTTTAATGCAGCTAACTTTAGTTTTATTAATGCAACAAATTCTTTTGGAGGCCCTGCATCATTATTTGATGATATTGATAATTTGAATGCAGAAACTTTCCACGCAACACGTACTACTGCTGGAGCAGATTGGGGTATTTCGTATAATTTAGGTGGAAATTTCTTAATAAATAATTTAAGTCTTGACCGTAGAAACGATTGTTGTACGGATAGAGCCGAAGGTGGCGTAATGCAAGTTTGGCGAAATGGTACGATGGTTTATCAAAGTAGCATATTGAATAGCACAGGAGATGGAATCCTTGCTGCTACACCAACTCCAAATGTTATAGGTAATGAGATTCGCTATGTATTCTTAGCAGGTGCGAATACATTGACTGGAGAAAGTGTACTTAATTTTACTGAATGGATTATTGGCGGAACTAAGCTTTGCTCAACAACTTCGACAGCAACAGTTACCGTGAATCCTATACCATCAGCCCCAACCAGTGTAGGAGCAAGCCGTTGTGGAACAGGAACAGTGGCCCTTTCAGCAAGCGGTTGTGCAGGTGGAACAATTTCATGGTATGGAGCCTTAACAGGTGGAACAGCCTTAACTACGGGAGCAACCTATACAACACCAAGTATTTCGGCAACAACAACCTATTATTTAGAATGTACACTCAATGGTTGTGTGAGCAGTACCCGAAACTCAGCAGTTGCTACAGTTAATGCCATACCAACCGCTCCAACCAGTACAGGTGCAAGTCGTTGTGGAACAGGAACTGTCACATTATCGGCAGCAGGTTGTACAGGTACGTATAACTGGTATAATGTAGCATCGGGTGGAACAAGCCTCGGTAATGCTTCAACCTATACAACCCCAAGCATTTCAGCTACCACAACTTATTATGTTGATTGTACGGTTGGAAGCTGTACGAGTTCTCGTACCTCATCAGTTGCGACTGTCAATGCGGCAATAGCTGCCACAGCATCATCAAATGCCCCTGTTTGTGTGGGTAGTGCCATTAATTTGAGTGCTACTGGCGGAACAAGTTATGTGTGGAATGGTCCAAACTCATTTACTTCTACTACACAAAACCCGTCATTGGTAGCAAGTGCAACTACATCGGGTGTATATACTGTAACAGTAACTGGCACGGGTGGATGTATGGCAACAGCTACAACGAATGTAGCGAACCCAAATATTACGATTTCAAATATTGTGGTGAGTGCTTGTATTAATCAACCATTACAAGATGTTGCTACCGTAAGTATGTCTATTGCATGGGTAAATGCACCTTCGGGCGATAAGATTAAAGTAGTAATCAATAATAAAATAGAATACATAGATGTGGCTGCGGGTGCTACCTCGCCACAAACGATTACATTTTTAGTTCCAGCCAGCGGAATCTCCAACATACCGATTTCGGCAGGTTGGGTTACTTTCCAAAGTGGTAACTGTAATACACTTGCGAGTTTTAATGCCCCAGCTGCTTGTTCGGTAGATAATCTTAATTGTGAGAAAATTTTGTATTTGTGTGGGCCAGATAAACCAGCCGATGGTGATGCTTGGGACCACGGATTTATGAATTACTTGACAGGACAAGGAGCAACCGTAACAGCAACATATACCAAACCAGATGCTTCAGGATATGGTCTTTACAATCCATTGAATACAGCTACATTGATGAATATTAATCTCAATGATTATACATCTATAATTATATCGCCAACGACCGAAGCCAATTTAGCAGCAAATTTATTGACAGCTTTGAAAGGTTATTCGGGTGGAATATTAATGATGAATTATACAGAAGCAGATGATTTAGGTTTGACATCTACCCCTGCTTCATATAGCTGGCAAGATAATGCTTACACCAATAATACTAATACAATTAAAATATATAATTACGATAATATCAATCCGACTTTCGGAAATGTCGTAACAATTGGTAATTATTTTGCTAACGCCGATGCTTATTTGTGGTCTGGTGCAAATAATATGTCGTCGGCCATCAATGGCTTGTATTTCTATTATACTCCATCGGATGTATTGGCTGGAGTGCCTTCTACTCACGGAGCGAGAGTTTATTTAGGTTATCACATGAATGGGCTTTATGCTAATTCACAAAATGGAGGAGCAATGCCTGCTCCATCGAGTAGCTATTTTTCACCGACCAATCACTTAACATTAGAAGCAAAAGCATATTTCGACCAAGCAATAAAAAATATTACAACTGGATTAACAGTACAAGCTACGGGCGACACTAAGTGTGCTGGAAATACTATTAATCTTACATCAACTGGAGTTGGTATTGTGTCATATTTATGGAGTGGGCCGAGTAGTTTTGTGAGTACACTCCAAAATCCAACATTAAGTAACACAACAACTGCAATGAGCGGAATTTATACTGTTACTGTTACAGGAGTAGGTGGTTGTACGGCCACAGCCACGGCAAATGTTGTAGTGAATACGATACCAACAGCTCCAACAAGTGCAGGAGCAAGTCGTTGTGGAACAGGAACAGTGACGCTTTCTGCAAGTGGTTGTGCAGGTGGAACGATTTCATGGTATGGAGCCTTAACAGGTGGAACAGCCTTGACAACAGGAGCAACATACACAAACCCAAGTATCTCATCAACCACGACTTATTATTTAGAATGTAGTTTAAATGGCTGTATCTCAACGACAAGAAATAGTGCCGTAGCCACAGTAAATACGATTCCGACCGCTTCAGCAACTGGCGATACAGAATGCGTGGGTTCAACAATAATTTTGGCATCAAGTGGTGGAAGCACCTATTCATGGAGTGGCCCAAGTAGTTTTACCTCTACTTTACAAAATCCAACGATAAGTAATGCGACTACTGCAATGGCAGGAGTTTACACCGTTACAGTTACAGGAACTGGCGGATGTACAGCGACAGCTACGGCGATTGTTATAGTAAATACGATACCAACCGCCCCAACAAGTGCAGGAGCAAGTCGTTGCGGAACAGGAACGGTGACCCTTTCTGCAAGTGGTTGTGCAGGTGGAACGATTTCATGGTATGGAGCCTTAACAGGTGGAACAGCCCTGACAACAGGAGTAACTTACACAAGCCCAAGCATCTCAACAACCACGACTTATTATTTAGAATGTAGTTTAAATGGCTGTATCTCAACGACAAGAAACAGTGCCGTAGCCACAGCAAATACGATTCCGACCGCTTCAGCGACAGGTATAACGGTTTGTGTAGGCTCAACAATAAATCTGACTTCAAGTGGTGGAAGCACTTATTCATGGAGTGGTCCAAGTAGTTTTACCTCTACTTTACAAAATCCAACGATAAGTAATGCGACCACAGCAATGGCAGGAGTTTACACCGTTACAGTTACAGGAGTAGGCGGATGTACAGCGACAGCTACGGCGAGTGTTATAGTAAATACGATACCAACAACCCCAACAAGTGCAGGAGCAAGTCGTTGCGGAACAGGAACGGTGACGCTTTCTGCAAGTGGTTGTACAGGTGGAACGATTTCATGGTATGGAGCCTTAACAGGCGGAACAGCCTTGACAACAGGAGCAACATACACAAGCCCAAGTATCTCAGCAACTACGACTTATTATTTAGAATGTAGTTTAAATGGCTGTATCTCAACGACAAGAAATAGTGCCGTAGCCACAGTAAATACGATTCCGACCGCTTCAGCGACAGGTATAACGGTATGTGTAGGCTCAACAATAAATCTAACTTCAAGTGGTGGAAGCACTTATTCATGGAGTGGCCCAAGTAGTTTTACCTCTACTTTGCAAAATCCGACGATAAGTAATGCGACTACAGCAATGGCAGGAGTTTACACCGTTACAGTTACAGGAACTGGCGGATGTACAGCGACAGCCACGGCAAATGTTGTAGTGAATACGATACCAACAGCTCCAACAAGTGCAGGAGCAAGTCGTTGTGGACCAGGAACGGTGACCCTTTCTGCAAGTGGTTGTGCAGGTGGAACGATTTCATGGTATGGAGCCTTAACAGGTGGAACAGCCTTGACAACAGGAGCAACATACACAAACCCAAGTATCTCATCAACCACGACTTATTATTTAGAATGTAGTTTAAATGGCTGTATCTCAACGACAAGAAATAGTGCCGTAGCCACAGTAAATACGATTCCGACCGCTTCAGCAACTGGCGATACAGAATGTGTGGGTTCAACAATAATTTTGGCATCAAGTGGTGGAAGCACCTATTCATGGAGTGGCCCAAGTAGTTTTACCTCTACTTTGCAAAACCCAACGATAAGTAATGCGACCACAGCAATGGCAGGAGTTTACACCGTTACAGTTACAGGAACTGGCGGATGTACAGCGACAGCTACGGCGAGTGTTGTAGTGAATACGATACCAACAACCCCAACAAGTGCAGGAGCAAGTCGTTGTGGACCGGGAACTGTAACTTTATCGGCAAGTGGTTGTGCAGGTGGAACGATTTCATGGTATGGAGCCTTAACAGGCGGAACAGCCCTGACAACAGGAGTAACTTACACAAGCCCAAGCATCTCAACAACCACGACTTATTATTTAGAATGTAGTTTAAATGGCTGTATTTCAACGACAAGAAACAGTGCCGTAGCCACAGTAAATACGATTCCGACAGCCTCAGCAACTGGCGATACTGAATGTCTTGGAGCAACAATCTTATTGAGTGCATCTGGTGGAAGCACATATTTGTGGGCTGGACCAAATTCATTTACCAGTACTTCGGCTACTCCATCTATTGCCAATGCTCAACTCGTTAATGCGGGTACATATACAGTTACAGTAACGAGTGCAGCAGCTTGTAGTGCAACGGCAACTGCAAGTGTAGTGGTAAGTAGCATTGCTGCTCCAACTACAACTGGTGCATCCTTATGTGGTTCGGGGGCGGTTGCCCTTTCTGCCAGCGGATGTAGTGGTACTTATAATTGGTACACCGTAGCATCAGGCGGAACAAGTATCAGTGTTGGAGATTCATACATTACCCCAATTATTAGTAGTTCAACAACGTATTATGTTGATTGTACAGTAAATGGCTGTGTTAGTCAAAGAGCTTCTGCAACGGCTACCATTCTTACAACAATTACAGCAACCGCTTCTTCAAATTCGCCATATACTTCAGGTGGAACATTAAATTTGTATGGAACAGGTACAGGAACTTATGTTTGGAATGGACCAAGTAACTTTAGTTCGACTCAACAAAATCCAGTAATAACTAATGCGGGTACTGATAAAGTCGGAACATATACATTGACAGTCACGGCGGCAAATGGTTGTAAAGCGATTGCTACAACCTATGTAACGACTACAACTGGAACAGGAATTGAAGGAAATGGGGCTTGTAATGACCCAATAGCTGCCGGAACTACCAAAATTAATGCAAGCAGAACAGGTATTTGTATTGGATGTAGTGTAACGGCTGCTTCGACAGTTGTTAATGGTAATCTTGGAGATTATGCTGAAATGACCATTGGGGCATCAATTATTGGTGGAGGAGTTGCTATTTCGGTTCAAGATACTGTGAGCGATTATCCATCTGGATATTACGCAGGTTTCACAGTTCAGCCCGTAGGAAATATTCTAAGTGCCAGTATTTTAAGTGGTATTACAATCAATACTTACTTAAATGGTACATTACAAGAAACTGCTACATCTGCCAATGGATTATTAAAATTATCAATACTTTCTGGTTATGGCTCATTGCAAAGAGTAGGGTTACAAACAACCAAGAATTATGATGAAATTCAAATAATTGCGAATGGTGGCTTAGCTACATTATTAACAGGTTTGAGAGTATTCTATGCTTTCGAAGAACCAATTTCTTGTGCGAAAAATTGTGAACAACCAATATCTACTTCAAGTTTTGGCGGCACAATCGTTTCATCAAGAAGTGGTATCTCTGGCTTATTATGTTTGGGTAGTGTAACAAATACGGCCAATGTCCTTGATGCCGATTCAACTAATTTTGCTGCTATGAGTTTAGCGATTGGTGCTTTGTGTCAATCGGCTCTTTCTGTCAAAGCAAATACTTCTTTCTCGGCAGGAACTCATGCGGGTTACGTAGTTGCTAATGCAAGCGGAATTTTATCTTTAGATATTTTGAGTAATATCAGAATCGAAACCTATCTCAATGGTGCTATCAGAGAAAGCATAAGTGCCAACAATAGTGTAGTATCGGTAGGTTTATTTAATCCAACGACCAACCAAACTGCAATCAGTTTTAAATCAAGTTTATCTTTTGATGAAGTACGTATAGTAGTCGCAGGTACTGTAAGTTTACTTACTCAACTGAATGTGTATTATCCGTTTATCAGAAGAGATGCCGATGGAGATGGTATTCCTGACTGTTTGGATAAATGTGCTAATGGTAATGATTTAGCTGATAGCAACGGTGACGGTGTGCCAGATGCGTGTACTCCAGAATTTCCGACAGTAGTTGCCAATGGGGATACTGTTTGTGTAGGTCAAACCATTTACTTGACAAGTAACGCTACTCAAACTGAGCTTTTAGAAGACAATAAAGTTTGTAATGATGCTATCGTAGGTACAGGCGTAAGACTTAATCCGAGCCTTACTGGTATTTGTCTTGGTTGTACGGTAAGCAACGGAGCAGCCGTAATTGATGGTGATTTGACCAACTATACAGAATTAGCTATTGGCGTATCAATCATTGGTGGGGGAACTGCCCTATCAGTACAAGATACGATGCGAAGGTATCCTGCGGGGAATTATGCTGGCTTTGTGGTTCAACCAGTAGGAGGGCTTTTAGATTTAAGTGTTTTGAGTTCAATTACTATCAGGACATACCTAAATGGAACTTTGCAAGAGTCAGCCACAATCAGTAATAGCCTTTTAGGTGTTTCGGTACTTACGGGCAACGGTGGCCTACAAAAAGTAGGATTTATAGCTACTAAAACTTACGACGAAATTCAGATAATTGCCGGAGGAGGTTTAGCAAGTTTACTTACAGGCCTTAGAGTTTATTATGCCTTTGAAGAGCCTTCATCTTGCTGGAAAAACTGCGAAGAAGCCATGAAAGTAAGCAATTTTGGAGCTTCAATAGTATCTTCTCGTACAGGTGTTTCAGGTTTACTATGTCTCGGAAGTGTTGCTAATTCAAGCAGATTGATAGATAGCGATACAACTAATTATGCAACCATGAACTTAGCGATTGGTTTGGTGTGTCAGACAGCCGTTTCGGTGAAAGGAACTACAACTTTACCAGCAGGAACACACGCAGGTTTTGTGGTAGAAAATGCGGGTGGTTTATTGTCGCTTTCATTACTTGGAAATATTAAAATTGAAACGTATCTGGCTGGTAGTCTTCGAGA
This sequence comes from Emticicia aquatilis, assembly GCF_014644295.1. Classification (GTDB taxonomy): domain Bacteria; phylum Bacteroidota; class Bacteroidia; order Cytophagales; family Spirosomataceae; genus Emticicia; species Emticicia aquatilis. Next base: position 3,690 of record NZ_BMKK01000009.1, on the reverse strand, counting down.
AAGTGTAACTCTCAATAGTAATCTGGTGACGGTAGGTTTATTAAACCCAAGTTCTCCATTGACTAAGCTGAGTTTCAAAACAGGACAGTCTTTTGATGAAGTTCGTCTTGTTGTATATGGTACAATCAGTCTTATTTCTCAACTAAATGTTTATTATTCGTTTATACGTAGAGATGCTGATAGCGATGGAATCGCTGATTGTATGGATAAATGTACTGGAACTGACTTTACGGATACTGATGGAGATGGAACACCTGATATTTGCGATGCTACAAATACCACATTATTGACATATAGCTGGACTGGGCCGGGTGGCTTTACTTCAAACTTACAATCACCAACTCGTCCGAATGCGACAACTGCAATGGGTGGTATTTATACGCTTACGATTACAAACTCTTCGGGATATGTCCGAACTCTCACTACCAACGTAACCGTAAGTGCATATCCTACAATCTCGGCAACACCAAGCACTGTGTGTGCGGGCGGAACCATCAGCATGACTGTTAGCGGAGCTATTACTTATACTTGGACTGGGCCTGGCGGATTTACTTCAAACGAAATTATTATTACTCGTACCAATGCCACAACTGCTATGGCGGGTACATACACCATAGTTGCCTCTAATTATAGTACATGTAACTCGACTGGTACGGTAGCTGTTACGGTTAATGCTCTACCAGCAGCACCAGTGGTTGCAAATGCTGCTCGTTGCGATGTAGGAGCAATTACGATTACAGCCACAGGTTGTTCGGGCGGAACTATCCAATGGTATGCTTCACAGACAGGAACTGCAATGCTCGCTACTGGAACGAGTTATAGTATTGCTTCCTTATCGAGTAGTGCCGTATATTTTACTTCGTGTGCGGATGCCAATGCTTGTGTGAGTTCATCAAGGAGCTATGGAGTGGCCGCTATTAATTCAAACCCTGATGCCACATTAACTGGAATCGGCTCTCTTTGTTTAGGGTATCAGCCTACCAATAATGGGAAATTGCTTTTAACAAAATTCAAATCGACAGATACATTTTCGTATAATACGGGTTCAACTTATAATTCTGGCACGGCTTCTGCTTTTGCCGCAATTCCAACAAATGGAGAAATCGTAACAGGCTTGTCTGACCCAAGTACGAGTATAGTATATACCGTTAGAATAAAAAATTCAGAAAATTGTACAGTAGATAGAACCGTAACTTTGAGCAATCAATGCTCTGTTTGTCCAGCAGGCTATTGCGAACCATCGACTGTCGTAAAAACTAAGTAAAATCTTTTTTTTGCGTAATTATTGGTCTGTTTAACCCATAAAATTTGAATAGAAAATGAATAGGTAAAATACCTAATTAGAGTAAAAAGAATAGAGTTACATATAAAATTTAAGATTTGAATGCCTTCAATAGAGATAATTCGCTGATAGTCAGTGAGCTGTTTTTGTTGTAGGCTTTTTTTTGGCATAAAGATTGCTTTAATAAAATTATTGAACGGTATCGTTCTTTCCTGATAATTATAAAAATATTAATGTATAAGACTAAATAATGAATCTTCTTCATAGAAATCTTAATTACAGTAAGCCTTTGGTCATCTTTAAAAGCACGCAAAGGCATCAATGTTTTTCCGAAATTACTCAAGGTTTTAAAACAATTTTTGCTGTCATATAAACATACCTACCATATACCCAAAACATCAAAACACATTACGTCCCATGAAAAAATTTTTACACAATTTAACTTTCAAGGATAGGCTTGGAAAGAAATTGATACTTTTGCTGATACCAATTTTACTATTGAATTTTCAGGATACTTTCGGTCAGGCTACACCATGTGCCAGTCCGATTGTTTACTTTTTAAAGACAGAAGGAACCAGCACCGATGCAGCTCTTGATGGAAAAATCAAACTTTATGGAGATGTAACGGGAACAAACAAAGTCGTGATTTCGACAACTGCTTTGGCTGCTCCTACAAGTAATACTGAATTTACGAATGCAGCATTATTTTCGTCTTTTACGAATGGTTATATCAAAACCAATGCTCCAAACACTAATCAGACCTATTATGTAAGGGTTTACTCGGCAGATGGTTTGTGTTATACAGATAATACTGTCAACTTCGAGAAGACAAACTTCACAACAATTCCAACTCAGCCAGACATCATGGTAGCCGTCTCACACAATGGGGGGGCTTTTGTTGCTAAAAATACGCCTTTTACGGCGGTTGTAACTGTGCAAAATGATGGTACTGCAACTGCAACAGGCTTGGAAGTAACAGTAACGATTCCTGCGGGCTTAACAGTTGGAACTCCAACAGCTTCAGTCGGTACATATAGTGCCGCAACAGGAAAATGGACGATTCCTTCGGTAGCACCTGGAAGCACCAATAATGCAACTTTGACTTTTGCTAATACACAATCTACAACTGAGGGAGTTAAATTTATTTCAGCGAATTTGACTGCTGAAACACAAACAGATAAAGATTCGAGTCCTACAACAAACAATGCTGGTGAAGACGACCAAAGTACTGTCTGTGTTTCGACTCCTTATGAGCTTTGTAACGGAAATAAGATAGATATCACATTAGCTTCATACACAGGTATTGTTTGGAAAAAAGATGGAATAACAATCACAGGTACAGTAGCAGGTCAATATACACTTAACGCAAACGGTTCATTGACAATTTACTCAATAGGTGAATATACCTATAATATCACATCGGGGCCAAATGCGTGTCCAACGGGTGGATGTTGCCCAATTAAAGTGGTGGCAGCACCTCTACCGGTATTATCACTTACATCAACACCAGTATCTTGTTTTGGTGGAAATAACGGTACAATTACAGCAACGGCAACAAGCGGAACTACACCTTATGAGTTTAGTAAAGATGGAACAGCATTCCAATCGTCGGGTGTATTTAGTGCATTGACAGCTAATAACTACACAATCACAGCGAAAGATGTGCAAGGATGTACTGCAACTGCAACTATTGCCGTAACGCAACCAACTTTATTAACTGCATCTATTGCTCCAACAGCACCAGTAATCTGTAATGGACAATCGGTAAGTTTAAATGCAAGTGCCGCTGGTGGTACAACTCCATACACGTATGCGTGGAGTGCAGGACTTGGAGCAGGTGCAAGCAAAACAGTTTCTCCAACAGCTACAACTTCATATACAGTAACAGTAACGGATGGGAATGGCTGTACAGCAACAGCGACAGTTAATGTGACGGTGAATCCATTACCAACCATCACAGTAGCAAATGCTACTATATGTAGTGGTACAGCTCCATCGGTAGCGATTAGTTCAAGTGTAGCAAGTACGTATAGTTGGACAGTTGGTACGATTACAGGTGGTATTACCGGAGCGAGTTCAGGCACAGGGTCAACGATTTCACAAGTTTTAACAAACCCAAGCAATACTACTGCCGGAAGTGTACAATATATCATCACGGCCACAGCAGGGACAGGTGGTTGTACGACCACAGCGAGTGTCTTAGTGACGGTGAATCCATTGCCAACAATCACAGCAGCCAATGCTGCTATATGTAGTGGCACCGCACCATCGGTAGCGATTAGTTCAAGTGTAGCAAGTACGTATAGTTGGACAGTTGGTACGATTACAGGCGGTATTACTGGAGCGAGTTCAGGCACAGGTTCAACGATTTCACAAGTTTTGACAAACCCAAGCAATACTACTGCCGG
>NZ_BMKK01000008.1 GCF_014644295.1 Emticicia aquatilis | reverse complement strand
TTGCTATTTGTCACCGTTACGGTGTAAATGCCTGAAATTGTGATACTTACACTCGCATTCGTTCCCAAACCATTTGACCATGAATAACTTCCACCACCTGTGGCTGTTCGGCTGACCGATGTCGTTGTACAAGTTAAATTTGTTGTGCCTGTAATTCCTGCACTTGGCACACTGTTATCAAGGGTGACATTGGTCGTTGCAGTGGCAGTACAGCCATTACTATTTGTCACCGTTACGGTGTAAATGCCTGAAATTGTAATACTTACACTCGCATTTGTCCCCAGTCCATTTGACCATGAATAACTTCCACCACCTGTGGCTGTTCGGCTGACCGATGTCGTTGTACAAGTTAAATTTGTCGTACCTGTAATTCCTGCATTTGGTACACTGTTATCAAGGGGGACATTGGTGGTAGCTGTGGCCGTACAGCCATTACTATTTGTCACCGTTACGGTGTAAATGCCTGAAATTGTGATACTTACACTCGCATTCGTTCCCAAACCATTTGACCATGAATAGCTTCCACCACCTGTGGCTGTTCGGCTGACCGATGTTGTTGTACAAGTTAAATTTGTTGTGCCTGTAATTCCTGCACTTGGCACACTGTTATCAAGGGTGACATTGGTCGTTGCAGTGGCAGTACAGCCATTACTATTTGTCACCGTTACGGTGTAAATGCCTGAAATTGTGATACTTACACTCGCATTTGTCCCCAGTCCATTTGACCATGAATAACTTCCACCACCTGTGGCTGTTCGGCTGACCGATGTCGTTGTACAAGTTAAATTTGTCGTACCTGTAATTCCTGCACTTGGTACACTGTTATCAAGTGTGACATTGGTGGTAGCTGTGGCCGTACAGCCATTGCTATTTGTCACCGTTACGGTGTAAATACCTGAACTTGTGATAGTTACTGTCGCATTTGTTCCCAAACCATTTGACCATGAATACGTGCCTCCGCCTGTGGCTGTTCGGCTGACCGATGTTCTTGTGCAACTTAGATTTTCTGTGCCTGTAATACCTGCATTTGGAACACTATTATCAAGCGTCACATTTGTCGTAGCGGTTGCAATACAGCCATTGCTATTTGTCACCGTTACGGTGTAAATGCCTGAACTTGTGATACTTACCGTCGCATTTGTTCCCAAACCATTTGACCATGAATATGTTCCACCACCTGTGGCTGTTCGGCTAACTGATGTCGTCGTACAAGTTAGATTTGTCGTGCCTGAGATGCCTGCATTTGGTACGCTGTTATCAAGCGTGACATTGGTCGTTGCGGTTGCTGTACAGCCATTGCTATTTGTTACCGTTACGGTATAAATGCCTGAACTTGTGATACTTACCGTCGCATTTGTTCCCAAACCATTTGACCATGAATAACTTCCACCGCCTGTGGCTGTTCTGCTTACTGATGTCGTTGTACAACTTAGATTCGTTGTGCCAGTAATACCTGCATTTGGGACACTGTTATTAAGTGTAACATTGGTGGTAGCGGTTGCCGTACAGCCATTGCTATTCGTTACAGTTACGGTATAAATACCTGAAATTGTGATACTTACAGTGGCACTTGTTCCCAAACCATTTGACCATGAATAACTTCCACCGCCTGTGGCTGTTCGGCTGACTGAGGTCGTTGTACAAGTTAAATTCGTTGTCCCTGTGATACCTGCATTTGGTACGCTGTTATCAAGTGTAACATTGGTGGTAGCGGTTGCGATGCAACCATTATTACCTGTCACAGTGACAGTGTAAATTCCAGAAGATGTGATAGTAGCTGTTGCATTTGTACCTAATCCGCTACTCCATGAATATGTTCCGCCCCCGCTTGCCATACGAATAACACTTGTGTTTGAACAAGAAAGATTGTCTGAACCGATTATATTAGGATTAGGTATTGAGGCTGGGTCACAATTCCCTGTTCCTCTAATACTAAAGTCGTAGGGATTTTCATCGGTATCATTATTAGCAATATTTACGGTTGCATCTCTCACTCCTGATACTGATGGATTGAAAGTAACCGTAAATGCGGTACTCCCACCTGCTGGTATAGTAGTAATAGAAGGTTGAGTAATGATGAAGTCTTCAGTATTTGCTCCTGTCAAAGAGACTGGATTACTTCCCAATGTCATTACATTGCCACCAAAATTTTCAATCGTAAATGTTCTTACTACAGTTTCTCCCGTAATATTCGCTGTTCCGAAATTAGTATGGTCAGTTGTTGTCGGGGTATTATCACCATCAAAAATATTGTTATTATTACCTTTGATGTTTATCTCTGGTGCATTATTAAAATTAAATGGTACTATATAAGTACAATTTCCACCACTTGGTGTTATTTTAACATAAAGCCATTGTAATCCTGAGGGCAATGTATTGGATGGAGCAAATGAATTAGGTGCTGTAAACGAGCCAGCTAAAATTGTTGCTTCTGGGTTACTGTAAATACCTTCAATTATACCATTATATGTACCTCCATAAGTAAAAATTGGCACTTTATTACTATTGATAATAACCGAAGAAACCGTAGTATTAGTAGGCATAATTCCTAAACCTATCAATTGTCCGTACGTAAATACGCCATTATTAGTAAAAGTCCCGCCTCCATCGCCAAATCCTCCTGTAATTATAAGTCCATTATTTACTGCTGTGGCCGTACCCGAAAGGATAATAGAAAAAACAACCTTGATTTTGCCACATGCGTTATTAACTAATTGAGAAGGAGGATTATTACTTGAAAGAAAAATACTTCCAATTTCTACATTTCCAGAGTTTGTAATCACACCACTTTGTACAAAGAATTCACTGTTTTCATTCCCCAATAAAGTACTATTTGCTTCATTTACAAAATTTCCTTGTTGTAAATTAATACGTCCATCCACTGTGGTTGTAGCTCCTGATTTATTTGTAAAAGTAGCATTTGAGCCTACATTTAGAGAGGAGCTGACTGATTCGGTTACATCTGTTGAACTTAAATTGATTGTCCCAAAATTATCTAATGTAGCATCTTGCAAAGATATTTTTGTTTTTGAAAGGTAAAGCCCTCCAGAATATGAATTAATTGCATTTATGGTTCCATAATTGATAATTTGCCCACTACTTACAGATATAACTTGGCTTAACTCTGGATTACTAACCGTTAGTGTTGCTCCACTATTCACAGTCAGAACTGCACCACTACCCAAGATGGTAATTGTCTTTGCCAGCATATTACCTGATGAAATAATTGGCTTATTTGTAACGATTCCTATGTGTACTGGATTTCCAGCCCCAGGAATGCCATTGGGTGTCCAGTTACAAGCATTTGCCCAATCTGTACTTGCTGAACCATTCCAAGTCATGGTTTCAGTTGCGGTTGCCACTTGGTTACAGAAGCCCGTCCCTTGAATACTAAAATTATACGGATTTTCATCGGCATCATTGTTAGTAATATTTATAGTAGAAGTTCTTGAACCCGAGCTATTGGGGTTGAATGTAATAGTAAACGTTGTAGAATTATTAGCTGCAATAGTTGCTGGCAATGCTATCCCCCCAATTGCAAACTCGGAAGTATTTGAACTTGTAATACCCCCAATAGGAATAGTTAAACTTCCTGTACCTGTATTTTCAATGGTAAAAGTTCTGACTACCGTTCCTGATGATACATTTTGAGAACCAAAATCGGTAAAGTCTGATGCCGAAGGTGTAGTATCACCATCAAGTATTGAAATATTATTACCTTTCAGGTTGATTTCAGGAATACAAGTACTACTGATGGCGTCTCCTACTATTGTCCAATTTTTCACATTAACCAAATTATTTCTATCAGTTATTGATGCACAATACCTGCGACCAACTGCCCCCATATTTCTGCCTATTACTGTTCCTAAATTGAATCCAGTGAGTGTTGCATCATAGTTTACCACATCCATACCACAATTATCTAAAAAATTAGATAAATTAACATCAGTATTAAACTTTGTTCCCCAAGCAGCCAAGCTTTGATTGAATGCACTTGCAGAATTGAACATATTAGCCATATTTGTTACAGCAGAGACATTCCAATTAGCAATATTTTGATTAAAAGAAGTTGCATTCCAAAACATACCTTCCATATTTTTAACAGCAGATGTATTCCAATTAGCAATAGGTTGATTAAAAGAGCTCGCACCTGAAAACATTATATACATATTTTCTACAGCTGATGTATTCCAACTGCTAATATCTTGATTAAATAATTTAGCTTTACTAAACATTGCGTTCATATTCCTTACAGAAGTTGTATTCCAGTTGTTGAGCGGCTGATTAAAAGAGCTTGCTCCTCCAAACATAGCAGCCATTGATGTGACGGCTGACGTATTCCATGTACCTATAGGCTGATTAAATGCACCCGCTTCTGCAAACATAAGATTCATAGCTGTTATGTTTTCGGTATTCCAACTACCCATATTTGCTGGGCCAGATAACGAAGAACAGCCATAAAACATCTCAGCCATTGTTGTAACCGAGGAAAGATTGGGTATATCAGTTGCCGTTATATTCAGATTATTACAACCAGCAAAAGCACTTTGCATACTTAGCCAAGATACATCTCCCCATTGTTTTACATCTACTAAGCGGCTTTTATCAGTACCATCAACTATTTTGATTTGCTTAAAATTAGTTGGTTCAATACTTAACTCTATCGTTGCACCAACAGGTAAATTAGTAATATTAGCAGTAGAACCCACAATAGTACCCGAACCACTTGTTCCTGCGGGTACAGTTGTCCATGTATAGTTAACATTTCCAGAAATAACTACGCCAAAACTGAGTTGCGTAGAACCAGAACCAGGTGTAGCTAAATTCCAACGAGTGATGAAGGGGTTACCCGTTCCAGTTCCCTGAATACTGAAATTATAAGGATTTTCATTAGAATCGTCGTTGGCAATACTGACGGTAGCGGTTCTAATACCATTAGCTGATGGATTAAAAGTAATTTGGAAGGTTGAGGTTCCACTGGTGGCTGCAATTGGTGAATTTGGCAACTGAGTAACAGTAAAATCGCTTGCATGTGTACCTCCAATTACTACTTTATCCGGATTACCAGTCAAATTCAACGCTCCAAGTCCTGTATTTTCAATTGTAAAGGTTCTGACTACCAAACCTTGTGAAACTGAGGTTGAGCCGAAATCTGTATGATCGGCAGCACTTGGTGTTCCGTCATTGTCGGCTATGGTTGTTGAATTGCCTATTATGTTAATCTCAGGGCAATTATTAACTACTACCTCACCTGCAAATACCCTGCTGGTTTCACATGGATCGGCATAACAAGTGACATAATAAGATGTTGTGGTAGTTGGACTATGCACAAAGCTCGCACCGGAACCAAGCGATGTTCCACCTGAAGAAGTGTCATACCAAGTAACTGTTCCACCAACACAAGACCCTGTAAGTGTAACACTTGACCCATTACATATAGAACTATTACTAACACTTCCAAGGGGAGGAGATAGCGAGCAGATTCCAGTTCCAGAAATAGTAAAATCAAAAGGGTTTTCATTAGAATCGTCATTTGAAATACTTACCGTAGCAGTACGAAGGCCTGATGCCGTCGGGTTAAAGGTTATATTAAAAGTAGTACTACCTGATGGCAGGACAGGTGTATCAGGCTCAGATGTCACAGTAAAGTCAAGCGGATGAGCACCAATCACAGACACTTTGGGTGTACCATTCAATGTTAAGTTTGCATTACCGAGATTTCTAATCGTAAATGTTCTAACGATCGAACCAAAGCTTGCATTAGAATTACCAAAACTCGTCCCATCTGTAAGTGAAGGACTTATATCACCATCCGAAATACTATTTCCATTCCATTGAACGTCTATTTCAGGATTGCCGTTATTATACGTAAACGGCACTACATAAAAGCACGCCCCACCACTTGGAGTTATTTTAGCATAGAGCGTTTGATTACCTGCGGGTAGCGATACATCAGGTACAAAAGTATTAGGTGCGGTAAATGTCCCTGCTAAGTTGGTAGCGGCTTGTTCTTTATAAATGCCATTCACTGTACTTGCACCCGTGCCGTTATATGTGCCACCGTAGGTGAAAATTGGAATGGGAGTGTTTTTTACAATGATTGACGAATTTTGATTGTTGGTAATAGCAGCAGACCCTGAAATACTACTATATTTTAAAACACCATTATTAGTAAAAGGTCGGGAGTTGTTCAGATTGTTTGCAATTTGAATTAAACCCATATTTGTTATAATTCCAGATGAACCGCTATTCACCAATTCGCCTTTTAATACTATAATTTTACCACAAGTATTATTCGTAAAGATATTTTGATTAATAAAACCTCTATCAGTAGTATTTATTGCCTCAGCAATTATTTGTCCATCATTAGTCAGTGTGCCAGTAAAATTATAAAAACCCCCACTTGTGGTATTGCTTATAGAGATTGTTCCTGTATTATTGAATGTTGTTAGATTATGAATACCAAATACACTTAAATTACTGCTACTTCCAGCGGTAATTGTACCAGAATTAGTAAATGTTCCAGAAGCTGTATGATGAATGTAGCTTTGAGATGCCCTTTCTATGGTAATCGAACCTGTACTATTATTTATCAATACTCCACCACCTAAAACGTCAATACCATAATAAACTACACTAACAGCAGGATTATTTCCTATGCTAATAGTGCCACTGTTTTCTAAAGTTCCAGCATTTGCAATAGAAACCAAACTACCACTATTATTATTACCTCCATTTACAGTCAAGGTTGCTGAAGGTGCAACTTTCAGCGTTGCATCGGGAAATATGGCAATGGATTTTACTGAAACAGATACCCCCGAAAATATTTCAGATTCTCTGACGGCTGCAGTAGGAATGGTTACACCGTTGTCTGCCCCTGGCACACCATTGGGTGTCCAGTTACAGGCATTGTTCCAATCGGTATTTACCGAACCATTCCAAGTCATTGTCTCGGTGGCGGTGGCTACTTGGGTGCATGCTTCTTGAATATACTTAACATCAACATTATTTCCATCTATACACGCAATACTTGCTTTGTTATCAATGACAGTTAACGATGCCCCGCCAAACCCTCCAGTAGCTATTAATTGCGAACTTCCCCAAGAACTGCCGTTAACATCTGCTGCCTTTATATAATATAAACCACTTGAAGCACCAGCATAAGCAATACACGGTATCCCGTTTATCACAGCCATCGAACAGCTATTTGGTGTTAATCTATGAAGAGTTTGAGTAGTCCCCCAAGCACTACCATTGGCATCGGTAGCCCTGATATACCGTAAATAATTATCCAAACCACGATAAGCCACAGCTGGGTTTCCATTGACAACTTCAATGGTTGAATTAGTGCCTGAATCAGCCGCCTCTAACTGAATACTGCTACCCCAAGTGCTTCCATTGGCAGCCGTGGCTCGCACATAGTTTAATGTTGAAGTACTGCTGTTTTTAAAAATAATGGCTGGATTTCCATTCACTACTTTCATTGAAACAGCATCTGATGAAACCCCAGAAACTGCAGTAATGGGGGTATTAAAAGAAGTCCCACTGGCATTAGTACCTATCGAAAACAATATATTTGAACCTGCTCTAAATGCTATTGCGGGTACTCCTCCAACCTCTTGTAATGTCAATGAATAAAGCAAAACGCTAGAATATACATTCGTGCTGGCACTCCATGCAGTGCCAGCGACATTTGTCGCTGTTCTGTACCTGACCCGAAATAGGCCAGATTCAAATACAAGATAGCATACCGCAGGTTTTCCATCAATAATAGCCATTGAGAAACTTGCCTCTACTCCAAAGTTTGGCTCTATCACAACAGGTGTATCCCAAGAAGTGCCTTCGGCGTTAGTAGCTCGAACATACATCAAATTAGAACTTGAGTTTCTGTAAACAATTGCAGGAAGACCATTGACTATTAGATTGGGATGTCTCAAAGAACCTGTATTTACATCAGTTGCTGCCGATATAGGTGTACGGAATATTTGAGCTAAAGCATTTTGAAAGAAGCATAGTGCAAATAAAATAAATATAATTTTTTTCATGGTAGATTTCAATTTGGGTTATTCATAAGATTCAATCTGATATTTTGATGTTAAGTGGCTACGATAGATTTATCATAGCCACTATTATTTTATTTCTTTACGCCATCGCACATGGCTTTCATGTTGAGTCTTACAATGTGCGGTATTTGCTTACGCCCTTCGGTACTGCCATTTACGCCATAATTATCTTTTATTTTATCTTGTATTTGGTCGTGTACTGTATCAATTATATCGCCCGAAGTGATGATTTCGGTATGAAACGGGTCTTCTTCTTTCATCTGCACAAAGGCTTGTCCGTAGAATAGTTTTCCATTAAAATCAAAACCTGTTAGCAGCACTATGTGGTCATCTATGTTTTCGCCTCTGATGTGGTCTATTTTTACGGAAACCAGCATTCCTGCATCGTGCGTAATCATCGAGCTTTCTTGGTGCCAAGTGCGGTAGTTATGGTCGCCATCTTTTATTCTGTACTCCATTACTTGATTAAACTCACTCGAATCATCATCATCTTTATAAAACCAACCATAGTTTTTCCCGCTATTTATTACATCAATATCATTGTTTTTATTGCTATTCATTGCTTTACCAAAAGCATCATAATCAAATTTCATAGTTGTAAGAAGTTTAAGATTGAAAGTTTATTTAACATAGACTGATGAACACAGACGATTGATTGTATGACTAACCACCGCCACAAAATACAATTGTCCACCGTTATCATTCCATTTTACAACCGCCGTCGAAATATCATTGAAGGCTTTGGCACAAAAATCAAAGGCTTCTTTGGCATCAAGTGCTAATTCTTCCGAAAGCCCAAAAGTCTCTAAAGCACCTACTGCTCCCAGCAGTTCAAGTGAGTCGTCAACGATGCTAATCGCAGTATCTGAAATCTGATAGCCATCATTTCCTTTCTTCCAAGTATAGCTTACGTGCTTAATTGAGGCGTTCGTATCGAACTCAACCGTAAGCTCAACGTGGTCGTCAGTTGCATCGGCTCGAATATGGTCAAGCTTCACATACAATACATTATTTGCTTTCACAGTCGGATTATAAACCCGATACTGAGAATCTTCTACTTTGTATTCCAAATACTCGCTATAAGACTTTGAGTTTGGGTACAAACTTTTGAAGGTGTTTAAATTAAATTTTACGCTCATGGTTATAAATTTTAGAGTTGAGAAATAATACATTTTTAGTTTAATTGCACGTATTCTGAATGACTGCACTATACACGCTCCCGCTTTGTACTTGGAATCCAGCGTTCATCAATACCGATTTACCTGCGGAATAATTTACATTAGCGTTTGCAGTGATACTATTTGTAGCAGTTAAGTTTTGAGCTGCTTTTTTTAGGACTGTTTGACCAGTGATATTTGTAGTTTCAGCTACGTTATTAGCAATGATTGTCAGTGTAGCAGGATTAGAATTTGTACTTCCTGCTTCTGAAGTAGCCACACAACGATACATTGAACCATCTAAACTATTAAGTGGTGAAGTAATTGTTAGGGAAGAAGTAGTTATATTGTTGTATGGATTAATATTAGTCAAATCAACATACGTAGAACCATTGTAAATTTGCCATTGAAAAGTGGAGGCATCAGTTGCGACTACGGTCAGTGTAGCATCGCCATTCTCACAAATACTTTCGTTTGTTGGTTGGGTTGAAAATGTTGGTAGGGCAATCGTAGTATATTTTGCAAAATATGAAGTAATTGTTGACGTTGTGAGTTCGTTGCTACCCGAAGCCGATGGCGTATTGAAATTGGCAGTACGTGTAAAACTTCCCAAGACATACAAAGAATTATTTCGTACAGTTACCGAATACCCAGCATCATCTCCAGCTCCTCCTCCTCTTTTAGCCCATTTAAAAACGCCAGCCTCATCGTATTTCGCCACAAACATATCTTCACTAACAGTACCAGCACTTATTAGTTCGTTGCTTCCTGTGGCGGCTGGTGTATTAAAATTGATTGTTCGACTAAATTTACCCGTGAAAAATACGGCATTATTTGAAGCGAAAATACTGCTACCACCGGTCGCTGCTGACGTACTCCCTGCACGTTTTGCCCATTGAAATGTTCCAGCATCATTAAATTTGGCAATACAAGCATCATAAGTTGTACTGGCACTCGTGATTTCATTAGAGCCAAAAGCAGAGGGTGTGTTAAAATTACTTGTTCCTCCCCAACCACCCAACACATACACATCATTGGTTGATAAAGCGATGTCTGGAGTATTATCACTTTTTACACCTCCAAACCTTCTGAGCCATTGAATAGCTCCTGTATTATCATATCTTGCCAGAAATCCATCAGTCAAACCTGCACTTACTAATTCATTTGTACCAAAAGCTGATGGTGTATTAAAATTAGCCGTTTCAGAAAAATCACCCACAACGTAGATTTCGTTAGATTTAATTGCGATTTCTCGACAGTAATCAAGCCCCGTTCCTCCTATTCTTTGAATGGTTTGTATCTCTCCGTTTGTATCGAATTTTGCAATAAATCCATCCGTTCCACCAGCACTCGTAATTTCATTAGAACCTGCCGAATAAGGTGTATTAAAATTAGCAGTACCATAAAAATAACCTACTACATAAACGGCATCACTCGTTGCGGCAATACCTTCGCCCATATCAACGTATGAGTTAGTTCCACCTGCTCTTCTTGCCCATTGAATATTACCATCTGTATCAAATTTTGCCACAAAAATATCGCCTCCACCAGCCGCATTTGTGAGTTCATTGCTTCCTGCTGCTGAAGGTGTATTAAAATTGATTGTGCCAGAAAAATAGCCAGTTATATAAATCGAACTCCCCGATAATGCTATATCATAACTCACTCCTCCAAAACGTTTGACCCACAAACAATTTCCCGAAACATCAAATTTTGCGATATACGATTCGTTGGAGGCCGCCGTTGGCAAAGAAATAGTTCCCCAAGTTAAAACTCCATTGTAGCCCCCAAGTACATAAAGATTTCCAGTATCATCAGTTACTGAGGCAATAATAGAATTATACCCACCAGATGATGCTTGTCGGAGAAGCTGTAAATTTTGGGCGGAAGCTATTAGTGATATTAGATAAAAACAATAGGTATATAACCAACGATTATTGAATGAGAATGTAGTATTTTTTTTCATTGAATGACGATTTTAAGAGGAAGGTTTTCAATTATTACAAACTGCTTGGATGATAGCTTGAAAAACAGCTCCATTTTTTGCTTCAAAACCTGCATTAAGCTCTACATATTTGCCAGTTTGGAAGGTCGCTTTTCCTGTTGTTTCTATTTTATTACTGGCCGTAATGTTATTTCCTGCCAACAAAACTCCTGCATCGGCTGTAATATCATTCGTTGGACTAACCAACGTTTGCGTAGCAACTGCATTCACAACCGTAATGGCCTGACTTACTCGACTACTAAAACAAGCTGTATTCTCGCAAGCGGCATAATAAGTCGTCGTAGCCGATGGCGTAACCACAAAAGGTGAGCTTGTGGCAAGTGCCGTTCCGCCCGTTGCTTGGTCATACCACTTTGCCGACCCAACTGCACAAGTAGCTGATAATGAAGCACTAACCCCACTACAAAGATTATTTTTAGAACTACTAACGGCCGTTGGGGCAGTAACTGCGGACGAAACTATCACTCGAAACACATCTGAGAATACCGAACCTGTATTATTCAAAGCAGTGCATCTGATGTACTTATTTGCAAATGAGGCATTTCCCAAAATTGTTGTTGAGCCAGCAGAAGTTGAAAGATTAGTTGGTGCATTCATATTAGCAAAAGATGAGCTTTGCCATTGATAACTTATAGCATCGGTTGCGGGAAGATTTAGCACTTCGCTTGCACCCGTACACAGGTTACGGTCGGTGTATTGCGAAGTAAAAACGGGAAGAGGCACATACGTAATTGGAGCAATAAAACTACAAGCACCATAAGTGATTTTAGCATAGAGTGTTTGAGACCCACTTGGGAGCGTAGCGGGCGTAAAAACATTAGTGGTCAGACTATAAGTACCCGCCGAAACAGTTGTTGCCAAATCGGTATATATTCCATCCACGACCAAGTTATTACTCGTTCCGATGGTCATAAAAGTTGCGTTGGCTGGATTATTTCTAACTCGAAGTTTATTGTTTGTAAATGTTCCTGCCGTATTTCCAATTTTTATCAGACCATCATTCACAAAATTGGAAGCCCCAGCATTGTTGGTTAAATTATACTGAATATCAAAATAGCCATTGTTCTGAACCAAACCTGCTTGATTGATAATTTCTCCTCGATAAAAATTGCTAAACGTGATGAGTTTTATAATACCACAGGTTTCGTTGATAAGGTTATCGGTATATTTTTCGATACCACCAGTTAGATTAATCATTCCACTATTGCTGAGCATCGTTAAGGCTGTGTTGTCGCCTTGTATGAAAAGCCCTCTTGAACCTGTTGCATTGATAACTCCACCCGCTTCATTAACAATTCTTGATAAATTAAAAAGCTTGATACCATAAGCACCATTCACAACAGGAATGATTGAATTAAAAACTCCAGTGGTTTTATTGGTAAAGATTCCATTTAGTTCAAACTGACTCCCTTCGTTTACATTGATAGTGCCAAAGTTTTGAATACTCCCTCGACAACTAAGGGTAGTGCTTATATCAAGCACTGCTCCCGAATTTATGGTTAGACTTGCCGCCGTATTAACTAAAAAAATAGACTTGATAGAAGTATTGCTTGCTAAAACAGGATAATTTGTCAGACCAATCGGAATCGTAACATCATCGGCAGAAGTAGGTAAACCGCCCGTCCAGTTAGCAGCATTGCTCCAGTCGGTGCTTACGCTGCCATTCCAAGTAATGGCGGCTGCAAATGATAATTGATTGATAAATAAAAGGATTGCGAAAAGTCCTTTTGAGAAAATTCTTTTTTTCATGGTAGTGAAATTTTTGAGGTCATTTTTGAAAATAATAGGGTAAAAATCATGGCAAAAAAAGTAGGAGATAACTCCTAAGAGTTACCCCCAAACCCACTTCTTTCTACCACGAAAGGTCTTTTGATGATTCTAAAAAGATATTTTGGAAGGCTTTTAGTCTTCTCCGTGAAGCTGTAAATTCCTTCCCACCGTTGAGCCGAATGATTAGCTTATTGTTTTCATGGCGAAAAGCTGAGAGATGCGAAAGATTGATGATGTAGCTTCGGTTAACTCTGAGGAAAGATTTTGTATCGAGCCGTGACTCAATGACTCCGAGTGTAAGGGCGGCCAATATTCTTGCTTTTGACGTAGTATAAATATTGGTATAATTCACCTCGCTTTCGAGGTATAAGATTTCGTCAGTTTCTATCTGCTGACGGCGTGTAAGGTAAAGTTCATTCATAGTTCTCGTGGTATTGAAAAGTTTCTACAAAACTCGTCCACGAAAAGCATTTCCATTTAACCCAAAATGAACTTTCTTTTGCTCTTTTTGAAACAAAAAAGCCTCGAAAAACGAGGCTTTAATTAAAAAAATGCTATTTTCTTTGCTCAAAATGAACTTTCTTTTGCTCTTTTTGAAAAAACTCAATTATTTTCCATATTCCGAAGGTGACTTCTCAAACTCTTCTTGGAAGGCTCTCGTAAAATAAGACAGGCTTTCAAAACCTACTTGATAAGCAATATTTGAAACCGTATCCGTACTATTTTGTAGTAGATTTGCAGCCTTCTGTAGGCGATATTTTCGCACAAATTGTGTGGCAGATTGATTAGTAACAGCTTTGATTTTTCGGCGAAGAACTACTGTTGAAAGATTCATTTCTTCGGCAAACTTTTCTATATTAAACTCGCTTTCGGAGATATGCCTTTCTACTATTTCTTTAGCCTTATTGATAAACTTTTCATCAATCGAAGACAAAATTACTTCGGTTGGTTTCAAATCTACCACTTGCTTATCATATTTTTGGCGTAATAGTTCTCGTTGATTAATTAAGTTTCTGACCCTAACCAATAGTTCTTCTTTATTAAAAGGCTTAGTGAGGTAATCGTCAGCCCCCAATTCAAAACCTTCGATTCGGCTCTCCACATTGGCTTTGGCCGTAAGCAACACCACAGGAATATGACTCGTTTTTTCGTCAGTTTTCAACATTTTACAAAAGCCCAAACCATCTAATCGTGGCATCATGAGGTCAGAAACCACCATATCAGGAATAATTTCCAGAGCTTTTTCTATGCCTTCTTGCCCATCAATGGCTTCTACAATTTGATAATCTTCCTCAAATACACTCCGAATATACTGGCGGAGGTCGGCGTTATCTTCTATTATTAAAAGTATTTTTTCTTCTTCGTTTATCTTATTGGTTTCGGTAAGTTTCTTGCTTTCGCTGCTGGTATAGAAGGCACTCAAATCGGCATTTTGAGAGTCTTCCGAAACACCATTAAGCAATTCTTTTTCCCAAGTCTTCTTATCGGTAGGGAGTTTTATGAAAAAATTTGTTCCTATCCCCTCCTTGCTTTCTACTCGTACCGTTCCTTTGTGCAATTGCACCATTTCTTTGACCAACGCCAAGCCAATCCCCGAACCTTCGTAGTTTCGTTGGTGCGAACCATCAATCTGATAAAACCTATCAAAAATCTGATTCACTTTTTCGGCAGAAATACCAATTCCCGAATCTTCCACCACTATTTCTACTCCACTCAAATCTTCGGTATAAGTTACTCTTAAAGAAATTTTACCCGAATCTTTCGTAAATTTAAAAGCGTTTGAAAGCAGGTTTAGCAATATTTTCTCAATCTTATCCGCATCAAAATAGGCAATTGCTTGTCGGCGATTTTGAATAATCTGGAAATCAATCCCTCTACTTTCGGCCAGTGAACTGAACGAGCTACCGAGTATCTGAATATGCTTGGCCAAATCATTTTGCTGAATATTTATCTGAATTTGCCCTGCATCGAGCTTGCTCAAATCGAGCAATTGATTGATGAGTACGAGTAGGCGTTGAGCGTTACGCTTCATTGAATCAAAGAGTTTTTCGTGCGGATAACGCTTTGTTAAATCATCAATCGGACTCAAAATTAAGGTTAGAGGAGTACGAAATTCGTGCGAAATATTAGTAAAAAACTGTGTTTTTGCGGCGTCTAATTCTTGCAGTTTTTCTGCTTCGATTTTTTCTTCAAAGAGAGCTTTTTCTGTCGAAATTCGTTCATTTTCAGCACTTTCGATGATTTTACCCAGCACAAGCGAAAGAGCCAAGATTTCTAAGAAGTTGGTGATGTAAATCATCAGATAAATCCAGCCGTAATTAATAAACCCTAATGCACTGAGATTAAGAAAAATAAACGGAACTAAGGTAATAAAACACGGAATAAGCAAGTAGGTATTCATCGAAATCCGCTTGTAGAGAGCATACATACACATGATACTCAAAAACGCTTCGGTGAACAAAAACAAGTAATTATTAAAAATCAGAAGATACATTTTTGGCACAAATGCGTGAGCCAATACCTGTAAAACACTACAAGCGATGATGAAGAAAAATATCCAGCGGGCTTTTGGGAAATTTTTCCTAACATTCAAGAGCGAAAAAATAAACAGAGTGTAGGTAGCGGGCATTAACTGATAAAATGAATCATTCAGAAAGCTCGCCAACGGCGGATTGCTACTAAAAATACTACCGACTACTCCAAACGAACCCAAGACAGAGATAGTAACTATTAGCGTATGAAAAGCATACCATCTGAAAGAAGTATTGCTTATATAACGTGCTAAAATAATATTGTATAGCACACGCAGCAGTTGGATTCCTATAACCAACCAAACCATTGCCAAAGTACCAGGTATTTGGTCAATGTAGGTCTGGTGTGTCATCAAGGTAAGTTGAGCATTGACAGAACCACTGGCTTTTAGGCGAATATAGTACGTTTGAACCTTATTTTGGGGCAAATACCCTGCTTTATAGAGTGGAAAAAGTCCAGTGTAAGCTTTTTCATTGACAGATGCCATCAATCCACCTTTCAAACATTGATACTGGCCGTTTTCTTGTGGAATATAAATATCAATATTGTCACTTAGGCCATCGCTCCATAAGAAATACCAGTTATTTCGATTGAGTTTGCTTTGGTTATCAACTTGAAAGCGAAACCAATAAACCGTGGGCGAAAAAGTAAACAGAAAAGAACTTCCTTTGTTTGGAAAAAATGACTGCTTTTTGATACTTTCAAATGACAACTCACCCTTTTCATCTTGAAAAACACTGGCATAATCGCACACATTAACGGCTGCTGTGCTATCAGTAATTATAATCGGCTTTTGGGCGTAAGCGGATTGTAAACAGACAAAGATTAATAAAAGTTGGTAAAGTTTAATTTTCATGTTTTTGGGAAAAACTAAAATCTGAAGGGTTCATACCAAACTCTTCTTGAAAGACTTTTGTAAAATACGACAAACTCTCAAACCCTACTTGGTAAGCAATCTCTGATACCGTACCCGCCCGTTTTGTAAGCAATTCAGCGGCCCGTTGAAGTCTGTATTTTCTAACAAACTCTGTGACCGATTGATTTAAAATCGACTTTAATTTACGACGTAAAACAACGGTAGTCATATCCATCTCTTTGGCAAACATTTCTACATCAAACTCACTTTCCGAAATATACTTATCGACTACATTTTTTGCTTTATTTAAGAACCTCTCTTCAACCGAACTTACCTTCAGTTCACTCGTTACTAAACTAAAAACTTGCTTATCATATTTTTGTCGCAATAGCTCACGTTGAATTACTAAATTCCTGACTCTCACCTGCAATTCTTCTTTATTGAAAGGCTTTGTTAGATAATCATCAGCACCCAATTCAAAGCCCTCAATGCGGCTTTCAACGTTGGCTTTTGCTGTGAGCATTACTACTGGAATGTGGCTCGTTTTTTCGTTGGTTTTCAATAATTTACACAACTCTAAACCGTCCAAGCGTGGCATCATTAAATCCGAAATCACAATATCAGGAATTATCTCTAAGGCTTTTTCGATACCTTCTTGACCATCCACAGCCTCTATAATTCGGTAATCTTGCTCAAAAACACTACGAATATATTGCCGTAAGTCAGCGTTATCCTCAACGATTAGCAGAATGTTGTCTTCAACTGTGGGTATGTCAGATTTTAATATATTCTCAGTTGGCTGTTCGGGGTGTGCCAAATAAGTTAAATCTACTAAATTATAGTTCGGCACATCTTCAATCGCCTTTTTCAATTCTTCTTCCCAGCTTTTTCTGTTGATTGATAATTTTACGCTAAAAGTTGTCCCTTCTCCTTCCTTACTTTCAACCCGAATGCTTCCTTTATGCAGTTCTACCATTTCTTTTACCAAAGCTAACCCAATACCAGAGCCTTCATAATTTCGCTGATGCGTACTATCTGCTTGATAAAATCTATCAAAAATGTGTTTGATTTTATATTCATTTATACCAATTCCGCTATCTTTTACATTGATTTCCACTTCCTTAAAATCTTCACTGTAATTTACCAAAACGCTTATTTTTCCGCCATTAGAGGTAAACTTAAAGGCATTTGAAAGTAGATTTATTAGAATTTTCTCAATTTTATCGGCATCATAATAGGCAATGGCTTCTGAACGGTTTTGATTAATAATAAAATCAATTTTTCGATTTTCAGCCAGTGAACTAAACGAACTGGTCATGACTTTTATAAAACTCACCAAATCGTTTTGTTTAATATTTACCTGCATTTGTCCCGAATCAAGTTTGCTCAAATCCAATAGTTGGTTGATAAGTGTAAGTAACCGCTGGGCATTTCGACGCATGGGTTCTAACATACTCTCTGATGGATATTTCTTTTTTAAGTCCTCAATCGGACTCAAAATTAGACTCAAAGGCGTACGGAACTCATGCGAAATATTAGTAAAAAAGTTTGTTTTAAGGTTGTCCAGTTCTTTCAGACGCTCATTTTGAATGACATTGAATTGAAGTTTTTGTTCAGCCAACATTTTATTTAGCTCCACACTCCTAAAGATTTGTCCCAAGAAAACAACAAACAAAAATATTTCGGCAATAAAAAGGAAAGTAGTGATTTCGAAAATTGGCTTAAACTCAAGCAAACCGAACAATCTGAGGTTAAAAATTAGGTTAGCAATAACTCCTAAAATAAAAGGAAATGAATAATAAATATGGATTTTGTATCGCTTGATAATGCTATAAACGTAGTTAATCAACACGATAATTGAAGAACTGACAATATTATAATGCCCCGCTTTTAGCCAATACCATTTGTAATCGAATAGTACGATTATATCTATTAAAGCCGTCGAAATAATTGATATTTTAACTAACCAAACCATCCATTTGGGTAGCTTATCAACTTCCAATACCGCCAAAATCAAGATTCCAGAACCTATCGCAAACGAATTGTAACAGAGAAAATCTATTTTTTGAGCAATATCAGGATTTGATGTAAAAATTGGCCCAGGGATATTCATCATACCCAAAAACGAGAAAGTTCGGATAGCAATTTGGAGCGAATAAGACCTAAAAATTTTATCTTTTATGATAAAAAGCCCCAAAATAACTACTAAGAAGAAGCGGAATATAATCAGTCCGAAGTTGAAACTTTGGTCAGCATAAATATCAATATTTGAGTAAACATAAGATGGTACCGAATGAAGCACAATTGCTCCATAAATACCTCGCTGGTTTTTCAGTCTCAGAAAAACTGTTTTGGTAGAGTTTGGTAGTAATTCTAAGTTAAAAGTAATTTCTTCTTCCGAAAACCGCCTTTTCTTTTCCTTCGTCAGTAAGCGTTGTTTTTGGTAGTCAATCTTTTTTCCTGTCGAGTCTAAAACATACAACTCGAGTTGTTCGGTAAGAGGGTTATTCCATTTTATTACCCATTTTTTGAATTCGGCATTCGTATTTTTAAAAGTATATTTTATCCAATAGGCATTATCAGAATAAGGAAATAAAAAATAGTTTTTTGAGTTTTTAATAAACTTTTGATGTTGGGCTTGTTCAAAAGATATTTTTGATGTTGAATCCTTAAAAACCTCCATATTGGAAGTAATATTCATCGGAATTTTTGACGTAGATGATAATTCAATGACTTGTGAATAACTCTGCCGTGGATGTAGAAAGATAAAGATTATTAAAAAAAACACCGTTTTTTTTATCATTTTCATAGCATATTATATTTAATAGGTATCCTCTGTATTACAACAGCATAGAGGACAATTAGTTTTCAGATTTCGACAGTTAAGTCTTGGTTTGGGTTACTTCAAGAGTAAATATAGCACTTCAAAATTTCTAAAACAAAATTGGCATTTCAGTACATTTGTTTATGTGATAAAAACAAAAAACAGGTTGCTTTTAGCGACAATGTCTTTCTAAAAACAACCTGTTGGGCAATCTTATAAAATCAAAAATTACTTATTCAAGAAATCAATCGTGCTTATGCCAAATAAGGCTTTACCTTCTGCCTTCGGATTTTTGAATACGAAATAAAGATTTTGCTGACCAGTAGTGTTTAAACTCACTTTCACTGGCTTCATATTCGACTCCGACACTTCAGCTTCGGCCAATAATGCACCAGTCGGCGAACCAGCATGCACTTCAACTTTACCACCAACACTCTGTCCTTTCTGCGAAAATGCTCCAATCGAAAGACCTTTTACGCCTGTTAAATCAATATTTTTAAATCCAACATAAGCTCCATCTTCAGTTCCAACAACAATTTCTCCACCCAATGCTTCAACATTAAATTTACTTGTTGCTTTGCCGTCATCATAAGTATTGGCTTTTACTTTTGAGCTACGCAACGCAACCGATTCAGTATTTGTCAATGGCCCAATTACTTTACCACCTTTGTCGGTATAAGTTGCTTGAATAATGTATGCACCTTCTTTTTTGCCTTTGTGAGCAGTTGTTTCATAAGCTGCTTTTATTGGTTGCGATGCTTTCTTTTTATCGTTCAAAGAAAGAATATAATCAACCATATCACGGGCATCAGAGAGTGACACTTGCGGGTGAGCAGCCATTGCTTGTTCCCCCCAAACACCACCACCACCTTTGATTACTTTCTCAGCTAACTGATTAATAGTAGTTTGTCCACGACGATATTTTTTAGCTACATCAATGTACGCCGGCCCGATAGATTTTTTGTCGATTGAGTGGCAAGCTTTACAGTCACTTAAATCAATCAAACGTTTTCCTGCTGCAAAGTTCATGTTTTCTTTGTGGCCTTGCTCAATCATGGTTTTATCATAACCTTCCAAATAATTGATATTTACAACCACATCAGCAGCATCAATACCTTTGGTAGTTGTTCCGTCTTCTTTATCAGCAACGCTTACTTCGTAATCAATTTTTTCATCATCAAAGAAGAAAGTTTTGTTGCTCTTCACCGCAATATTTACTTTTGGTTCGGCATTACCTACTTTCACTTTTACTTCCTGATTCACCTTATTTCCTGCTCCATCACTTACTGTCAAAACAACGTTGTATTCACCTGGTTTTGCGAAAGTAATCTTCGGATTTGGTTGTGTACTGGCAGGAATTCCTTTTCCAAAATTCCATGAGTATTTTAAAGCATCTTTGTCATAATCCATCGTTCCTGCCGATGAAAATGCCACTGTCAATGGTGCAGCACCTGCTTTTTTATCGGCCTTAGCTACCACAACTGGCTTGCGGTTACCATAGTTATACTCAATAACCGAAAGCGTTGCTTCTTCGTTTTGTGCAAACCAGTTCATACCATAATCTAATACAAACAAACGACCATCTTTCGAGAACGCCATATCCATTGGGTGATAGAATTTAGTATTTGGCATGAAACGCTCCATTCCTGTGTAATTACCATCTTTATCCATGCTTATCAAATAAATCCAGTCACGCATCCACTCATAGGCAAAGAATTTCCCATCTAAATAGCTTGGCAATTTTTTTGGATGTTTGTCATAATCTTCTGAGTAATAAACCGGGCCAGCCATTGGGTTACAGCCACCTTTACCAAATTCTGGATAAAGTTTAGAGTCGCCATAGCCATAATAAATCCATGCTTTTTGAGCTGGAGGAAGCTCTGTTAAACCAGTATTATGTGGAGAATCATTGATTGGCTTTAAAGCATCATATTTCTCGCCCGATTCCTTTTTAGCAAAATCATAATGATTGTAGGCAAAGTTAGGGCCTGTAAAAATTGGCCAACCATAGAAACCTGGTTTACGAGCTTGGTTAAATTCTACGATACCTTCAGGGCCACGTTTGTCGTTTCCTTTTCCAGCATCTGGGCCAACATCGCCCCAATACAGGTATCCGCTACGCTTATCTACCGCAATTCTGTACGGGTTACGCATACCCATCGCATAGATTTCTGGGCGAGTTTTTTCTGTACCAACTTTAAATAAATTTCCTTCTGGAATCGTATATGTTCCATCATTTTGTGGAGTAATTCTCAAAACTTTTCCACGTAAATCGTTAGTGCTTCCTGATGAACGAAGAGCATCCCAACCATCACGACCATCACGAAAATCTATTGGAGCGTAGCCATCTGATGCAAATGGGTTCGTATCATCACCAGTCGATAAATAAAGATTTCCTTTGGCATCCCAATCAATCGAACCACCAGTGTGGCAACATTCATCACGCTTTACAGGCACTCTGAAAACTACTTTTTCAGACGAAAACACAACTGTATCTTTCTGATTATCATATTCAAATCTTGAAAGGAAATTGTCTTTTGTTGCCTCACGAGTTTCGTTTGGAGAGTAATAAAAATAAACCCAATTATTTTGTGCAAAATTAGGGTCAATTCCAACGCCCATTAAACCATACTCGAATTTTGTATAAACTGGCATTTGTGCAACAACCTTCACTTTATTGGTAGTTGGATTCCAAACTTTCACTAATCCTTTACGCTCTACAAATATCACTTTTCCGTTTGGCATAGTGGCCAATTCGGTTGGTTCGTCGAGGTTACTCGCCAAAATTGTGCGTTCATAGCGGTTTTCTTCAGGAGCTCTTTGAGTTTTGGCTTTCGAATAATCCAATTTTTCGGCCATTGCCCATTTCAAACCTTGCCAAAAGTGTTCGGTCATTAAAGGCTCACTGAAAGTTTCGGGTGTGTGTCCATAATTTGAGTAGAAAGCTTTTCCACCATCATATTCATGGTACCAAGCCATCGGGTGAAAATCGCCCATTTTACCCATTTCATAACTACCTTCATCAACTCTCACAATAAATTTCAAAATATCTTTTTTCAAAGATTTGAAGTCATAGAACTCATCTTTACGCTCAAAAGTCTCAGGAAAATGTGCCGAAGCAGGGAAACTTTTATCAAGCGTAATCATTTTACCATTCTGCACATTCGATACTCTCCCACCTGGGTGGCTCGCAAAATAACCGCCCATTAAATCATTATACCAAGGCCAGTTATACTCAGTATCAGAAGCAGCATGAATACCCACATAGCCACCACCCGCTTGAATATAACGCTCGAAATCAGCTTGTTGAGCAGGATTCAAGACATCGCCTGTGGTGCTTAACCACACAACAGCGTTGTACTTTTTGAGATTTTCTTCGTTAAACTTGGTAGCATCAGTCGTTGTATCAATCGCAATGCCTTGCTTTTTTCCGAGTTCAAGAAAATATTGATTTCCTTCCTTGATGGAATTGTGGTGAAAACCTCTTGTTAGAGAAAACACCAGTACTCTTTTTTGGGCTTGTACACCCAAAACACTCAGTAAGAGTGCGTAAAGCAAAATAACTTTTTTCATTTTTGATGATGTAGGTTGGGGTTTAAATTCAAAAACCAATTATCGTAGTTTGTGACAAAGAAATCATAAATTTCCAGATTTATCAATCATAGTATTTCTTTTCGCAGAAACAAAGATAGATAAAAAGTATTTTTTAATTGTCATTTAGACACTAAAAAGTATTTTATATAGATAAAGTATGATTTTTTATCGAAATCCACAATTAATTTAGTTGATTTTACGTAAATGATGATAATCGAACGATTGTGTAACAACTAATCACTCCGCATTTATGTTCGTAATTTAATGGGCATAAATTGATGCTGCAATAAGTTTAATATTGGGTAATGAAATTTACATATATAAGCATATTATTTTTTCTGATTACGATAGAATATAGTTATTCGAGAAATCACCAAGCGAACAGTATCGAGTATTCGTCCGATACAAGTTCATTCCGACCAAAAACTACCAAACAAGTTGATGTAAAAGATATTTTCAGAGCAATTTTCGCCAAAAACTCCACACCAAAACCCAAAAGTAGTACTCAAAAAAATAGTTCATTTGCTATCTTGCCTTCGGTCAATTATTCTATTGTTACAGGTTTTTCTGCAGGAGCTAATACGGTAAATATTTTTAAACTGAGTGCTGAAGCAGAGACTAAGCCCTCAAGCATTCGTACTTTCACTAACTACTCACAGTACAAACAATTTGTTTCGATTCTGAACACTAATATTTGGACAAAAGGAAATAAAATAAACCTCTTGGGCGACATAAGATACTATAAATTCCCGGCAAACACTTATGGATTGGGCGGAAATACGACTTTTGACGATGCTAATTTGGTAGATTACAGACACGTCAGGCTGTATCAAGTAGCTTTACGAAAAATATCTAAAAATTTCGATGCAGGTATTGGTTATCACCTTGATTATCACTGGAAAATACACGAAATCAACGAAAAAGATTTGGGTGAAACAGACTTACAGAAATACGGCCTAACACCCAAATCAACATCATCGGGACTTTCGTTGAATATTCAGCACGATAGCAGAGATAATAGTTCAAATACTACGAGTGGGAATTACGCCAATCTACAATATCGCTACAACACCACCCTTTTGGGCAGTAATCAAAATTGGCAATCAGTAGTTTTGGATTGCAGGAAGTATATCAGATTTCCGAGTAATTCCGAAAATATTATTGCACTTTGGAGTTATGATTGGATTTCATTTGGTGGAAATGCTCCCTATTTTGACCTTCCAAGCATCGGGTGGGATGCTTACTACAATACTGGTCGGGGTTATCCAATTGGGAGATTTAGAAGTAAAACGCTTCTTTATTTCGAGACAGAATACCGTTTTGCCATCACTCGTAATGGTCTTTTACGAGGCGTAGTCTTCGGTAACACACAAAGTTTGGCTAATTATCCGAACAACGGAATGAGCAAAATTATACCCGCAGGTGGTGGTGGAATTCGTATAAAATGGAATAAACTCAACAACACCATCATTGCATTCGACTATGGTATTGGTATCGGTGGTTCACAAGGTTTTGTGTTTAATATCAATGAGGTTTTTTAATTACCTCAGTACCTCTATCAATTCGGCTATCATCAGAGCGGTTGCTCCCCAGACAATTTGGTCTTGAATCACAAAACAAGGAGTTTCGAGTTTTACTCCACGGGTTTCGACTGTTCGTACTTGAACGATTGATGGGTCAAGGATTTCTGAAATTGATACTTCAAAAATTCCAGCAACCTCACGTTCGTCAGGGTAAAAATCTGGGCGTGAAGCCATATAGCCAACCACTGGCTGACAAAACATATTTGAGGGTGGAATAAATAATTCGGTGAGATTCTTAATGATTTTTACGTCAGTAGCTTTTATTCCTATTTCTTCTTGAGCCTCACGCAAAGCAGTTGCTTGAATATCTTTATCTTTCAACTCCACTCTCCCACCCGGAAACGCCATTTGCCCACCGTGAACACCATCATATTGCGGACGCAAAATCAAGGGAAGAAAAATATCTTCTCCCTTCGGATAAAACATCATCAAAACCGCACTTCGACGAGTATTCTCGTTGGGTTCAATCTTTACTTTTAGTCGATAAGGCGACATTTGTCGCATGATTTCTTCATGACCCGGTAAAGGTTTTTCCGAAAGGCGTTTGTTGAGGGTATTTATAAAGTCAGCAAAATTCACGATTTTAGGTGTTGGTCAAGTGCTATGAAATCAGATATTCATGGCAATATACAAAAAATATTTACGAATGACGATTTACGAATGACGAAAATATGTTTAGCAATTTTGTTGTAAAAAATTGTCCCTAAATGAAAAACCATCATCCATAATTTAACCATATATTCTGACAAGTTGTTCAGCACAACGCTCGCCATCCATCGCCGCCGAAACTATTCCACCCGCAAAACCAGCCCCTTCTCCGCACGGGAATAATCTCTTTATCTGCAAGTGTTCGAGTGATTCTTTATCACGAGGAATGCGTATGGGCGAAGACGTTCGGCTTTCGATACCAATCAACTGAGCTTCGTTCGTTACGTATCCTTTCATCTTTTTACCAAACTCTTTTACTCCTTCTTGTAGCGGTCGGGCAATAATATCAGATAAAACTTCGGCCATATCCATTGACACTAAACCTGGCTGATAGGAAGTAGGTAAAAGTTCACGAGAAATTTTGCCCGAAAGAAAATCTGTCAGACGTTGGGCAGGGGCAAATTGTGAGTCTGATAATTTCTTTGCATTGGCTGCTAATTTCCATGCTTTTTGCTCTACATCTTTCTGTAATTGAAGTCCAGCCAGTGGCCCAAGATGCTTATATTTTTGCCAATCAATTTCATTAATGGCAACCACAACCCCCGAATTGGCATATTTTGAATCTCGGCGTGACGGCGACATACCATTTACTACCAATTCACCTTTGGCAGTAGCAGCAGGCACGATAAATCCACCCGGACACATACAAAAACTAAAAACGCCACGCTGAATATTTTTATAGTAGGTCTGAGCCACCAAACTGTAAGAAGCGGCAGGCAACAGCCCACGTTCTGGACGGTGGTATTGGTGTGTATCAATCAAACTTTGTTGATGCTCGATTCTGACACCCATTGCAAAAGGTTTGGCTTCAATCAGAATAGCCTTTTGATGTAGTAATTCAAAAATATCTCTTGCCGAATGGCCAGTTGCTAAAATAACCCCAAGCCCAGTTATTTCTTTGCCATCGGCGGTTATTACGCCTTTCATCTCACCATTGACCAATACAAAATCAACAACTTTTGTATCGAAATGCACCTCGCCGCCTGCTTTCAAAATGCTCTCACGCAAATCGGCAACTACGTTGGGCAATTTATTAGTTCCGATATGAGGGTGAGCATCAAACAAAATCTCGCTTGTTGAGCCATGAGCCACCAAAATCTCTAAAATTCGACGAACATCGCCCCGTTTTTTTGAACGAGTATAAAGTTTTCCGTCAGAATAAGTTCCTGCTCCGCCTTCACCAAAACAATAATTCGATTCAGGATTTACAACGTGGTCTTTATTAATCGCCGCCAAGTCTCGCCTTCTGGCACGCACATCTTTTCCTCTTTCGAGCAAAATCGGTTTAATTCCTAATTCAATCAAACGCAGAGCTGCAAACATTCCAGCAGGCCCCGCTCCTACTATAACTGCCTGTGGTTTGTTAGCGACATCGGCATATTCTTTCCGAAACTCCATTTCGGGTGGTGGAACTTCACCCGAATATATTTCTACTTCGAGATTAATCTTCACTTGCCCTTTTCGAGCATCAATTGACTGACGCATTTTTCTGATTGAAAAATCTTCATCAATCGTTTTTAAGTATGTTTTTTGAATGTGTTGACGCAGAACGGCATCATCGAGAGCAATCTCAGGCTCTAAGGTAAGACTCAAGGTTTGTTGCATTGCTTGAAAGGTTTTTATCCTCTAAATTTCGTGCAAAGTTAAGCAATTCACCTTAAACTTATTTCATAGAATCTGCCAAAATAGACTTAGGCACAAACTTTGAAGTGAAATTTATTGTTTATCATACTAAAAAGATAGACTATTATTACAATTTTGAAGTTATCTTTGCAGAAATCAAATAATTGTGACCCGAAAAACACACTGAATGTCCGCTTATTTTAAAAATATCAGTCGAGGAATAAGAACAACTCTCAAAGGTATGAGCCTGACGCTCAGACACTTTTGGCAAGCCCGTAGAAGCCGACAACCGTATGCAATGCAAGATTCGAGTTATTTCGATTTGCAAACGGGTATCGTTACGCTACAATATCCTCATCAGACTTTACCAGTGCCAGATAACGGGCGTTATCAACTCGACTGCGAGATTGATGACTGTATTGTGTGTGATAAATGTGCGAAAGTATGTCCAGTTGATTGTATTGATATTGAACCCATTAAGTCTTCTGAGATTATCAGCTATGCTTCTGATGGCTCGCCAATTCGACTTTATGCAGCGAAGTTTGATATTGATATGGCCAAATGTTGTTTCTGTGGACTTTGCACGACTGTTTGTCCGACTGAATGTTTGACAATGACCAATGATTATGATTTTAGCGTAGTTGATATTACACAATTAAATTTTGAATTCTCAAACCTCACCGCCGAGCAAGCAGATAAAAAACGTAAGTTATACGAACAATACTTAGAAGAAAAAGAGTCTTTGAAGAAAAGTACAGCGGCCTCTACAACTACCGCTCCGACCGAAAATACGGCAGAAGCACCAAAACCGAAAACGGCGTTCAAGCCAGCATTCAAACCTGCTGTGAAGCCAGCTGTAAAAGAATCGGGCGAGACAATTGAAGATAATAAAGTTGAAAACAAAGAACCAGAAGCTCCAGCATCTGAAGTTCCTAAATCAAAGCCTGTCTTTAAACCAGCTTTCAAACCTGCCACAAAACCAGCGGAAACGGCTGATAAACAAGAAGTTAAATCAGAAGAAGTTGTAGCCGAAACGCCGAAATCTAAACCTGTTTTTAAACCAAGTTTCAAGTCTGCGGCAAAACCAACAGAAACATCTGATACACAGGAAGTAAAAACAGAAGAAGCAACAGCCGAAACACCGAAGCCTAAACCTATTTTTAAACCAAGTTTCAAACCTGCTGCAAAACCAGCAGAAACATCTGATACACAAGAAATTAAAGCAGAAGAAGCAACAGCTGAAACGCCGAAGCCTAAACCTGTTTTCAAGCCGACTTTCAAGCCTGCGGCAAAACCAGCAGAAACAACTGATACACAGGAAATAAAGGCAGAGGAAACAGCTGAAACGCCGAAGCCTAAACCTGTTTTCAAGCCGACTTTTAAGCCTGCGGCAAAACCAGCAGAAACAACTGATACACAGGAAATAAAAGCAGAGGAAGCAACAGCTGAAACGCCAAAGCCAAAACCTGTTTTTAGACCAACAATGAAAATAACACCTAAAAATAACGACTAAATTGTTAGACGAATTATTAAAAAACCTCGACTACACGCTTATCAAGCAAATTGCATTTGCTGCTTTTGCAGTAATCACGGTTGGCGGTGCATTGTACTTACTCTTCACGAAAAATGTACTTTATGCGGCATTTAGTCTCTTACTCACACTGTTGGGAATAGCAGGACTTTTTGTTTTTGCGGGAGCTGATTTTCTGGCCGTTAGTCAGATTATGATTTACGTGGGCGGGATTCTGATACTCTTGATTTTCGGTATCATGCTTACTAACAATAAGAATTTCCAACGCACCAATTTACAACCAAACAAAATTGAAGTTGGGCATCATAATCGTTTTTGGGCAGTTTTGGTAGCCGTTCTATTATTTTTAGGGTTCTTGAAAATCATCTTTGAAGCCAACTTCCATATCATTGGTAAACAAATTCACAATAGCAGTAGTGTTCAACAGATTGGGGTAAACCTTATGACTGACTATATTTTTGCGTTTGAGGTTATTGGCATTTTTTTATTGGCTGCTCTGATTGGGGCAGTGTATATTGCAAAAAAAGAGAAAGTTTAATCAGATGATAGCCATTCAAAATTATCTCGTTATTAGTGCCTTGTTGTTTTCGATTGGATTGGCCATTGCCGTAACTAAACGCAACGCAATTCTGATTCTGATGGGAATTGAGTTGATGCTCAATGCTGTAAATCTGAATCTGGTTGCATTTAGTCAATACGACCCTAATCGCCTACAAGGACAAATGTTTGTGCTTTTTATAATGGTTGTGGCAGCAGCTGAAATAACCGTAGCACTGGCAATTATCTTGAAATTATATGACTATTTCAAGAACCTTGATTTAGACGAAATAAATTCATTAAAAAAATAATAAAAGGCTTGACAAAGGTATTTTTTAGTCGTACTTTTGCAGTCCCAAAAGGGAAAAGAGTAAATATAAAGGCTGCGTAGCTCAACTGAATAGAGCGTCTCACTACGGATGAGAAGGTTTGGGGTTTGAATCCCTACGCGGTCAC
Source organism: Emticicia aquatilis (assembly GCF_014644295.1). Lineage (GTDB taxonomy): Bacteria > Bacteroidota > Bacteroidia > Cytophagales > Spirosomataceae > Emticicia > Emticicia aquatilis. The sequence continues at coordinate 264,106 of NZ_BMKK01000008.1, read as the reverse complement.
AGAGTAAGAATTTAGATTCTTACATAATTAAAGTTAAAGTTCTTGAAAGTAATGGCTGCGTAGCTCAACTGAATAGAGCGTCTCACTACGGATGAGAAGGTTTGGGGTTTGAATCCCTACGCGGTCACAAAGCAAGTCGAAAGACTTGCTTTTTTTATTTGGTTACACTTCTGCTCTCATTGCAAAGTTTCTAAAGAACTTTCTTCTGCAAATAAAATCATCGAATAATGCAATTTTTTCAAAAATATTTTTAATTTTGAAAAGCATTTTAGTACCTAACTCTTCTTTAAACCTTATATTATTTATGAAAAAGACCATCATCGCATCCGTTGTCGGAGGGCTAATCCTCTTCTTTTGGCAATTTCTATCATGGACAATCTTAGACACGCATCGACCGATGCAAAATTACACCTCCAAGCAGCAAGAAATTTTGGATTTTCTGAGTAAAAACCTTGAAGATGGTAGCTACTACCTACCGACCACACCTAAAGGAGCGTCGGCTGACGAACAACAAAAACTAATGGAAGCCTCAATGGGAAAACCATGGGCTGAAATACGCTATCACAAAGCTCTTGATGCCAATATGCCACTCAACATGATTCGTGGGCTTTTGGTTAATATTTTAGTGGTATTTTTGTTTTGCTCGTATTTATTAAAGAGTTCGCTTGATTTGAAAAACACATTACTATCAGCCCTTGTATTTGGATTTATTTCCTATTTGATAACCGACTACACCAAACAAATTTGGTTTGAGACTAATACAATTCCTGATTTGGTTGACGCTATTGTTGGCTGGGGAGTTGTTGGTGCTTGGCTCGGATGGTGGCTTGGAAAAAAATAATTTTTGTAAGTACGTTATTTAAAAGAGTCACTAATGGTGGCTCTTTTATTTTACTATCTTCACAGTTCTTCTTATTCCTCCATTCTCTGTAATAAAATAAATACCACTTGGCCAATTTGAAGTGTTGATTGTTTTTTGTGAAGATAAAATAGTTTGGTGTAAATTACCTCTTGAGTCATGAATGCTAATATCATAATCAGACTTAATAAAAAGTATATTTCCAACTGGATTTGGATACACGTAAAATGTATTCGTCAAATTTTCCTCATTAACACTCGTCAAAGAAACTATTACAGAATTTGACAAAATACTATTTCTACCTTTCTGATTAACTCGGTAGTAGAATGATTCTGTCCCCAGTTGAACAAGTAGTGACCTTGTTTGATAATTATATTTTCCAGATGATTTAACTTGTTCGATTACCTGCCAAGTCTTTTGTCCATCTTGACTTTTTTCAATCGAATACATGTCTTCTACATCATCATAATTTGTTTTCCATTCAAGTAGTAAAGTATCGGTACTCGAACTCCATGAAAGTAATATTTCAGGGCAATTTTTTAGCCAATTTTTGTCATTCAATTCATTTAAAGTACTATTAATTGCTTCTTTACTTTTTGGACTCCAATTAACCAAAGAAGATTCATCATAAAATGGATTCATCACATAACGATTATCATCATGTACGGCACCAAAGACATGACCTAATTCATGGCTTAATAACCAAGTAGTGGCGTCTTTCGGCAGAAGCCCTTTCAGCATAATAACTCCCATTTTATACTCTTGCTTTTTGGTAAGCCCATACCCCCAGATATTATTTGTTTTTTTATCAAGTGTAAAAAAATCAAGTCCAGTTATACCAATTAAGGTTAGGAGTTTATAGGATTTCCATTCCTCTGGTTTCTTCCAAAAATTATCAAAGTCAATAGCTATTCTTGAATAATCTAAGGTTAAATCATAAGGCCACGGTAATTCATCAAGATTGGTGTATATTTTTTGCCCTACTACTCGAAATCTCACTTCGCCTTCAAAAGTATTTTTAGCCCAAACCTCTTGAGCAGCAATTATATAACTCAAATTATCAGCTTCAATATCTGCAATAGGTTGACCATTTGAAATTTTCGCTTTGTATTGCTCATAATCTACTACAAAAGCAACAGGAAAATCAAAACAACCATTTACTGCTTTCTGTTGTGAAATTGAAAGCCTAAGTAAAGGCTCTTTCTCAAAACCACAGAAATTCTCTGGAAGATTACTTCTAACATTCTTTGTAAATACAAAAAAATTGTTTGAAGTACTTTCAAGGCTGAAATAATCTTCTCCTTCAAAAAAAGAAATACTGTGGCACTTTCCGCCTCTAATAATCATATAATATTTCCCATCCGATGAAGCAGCTTCATAAACGCACAACTCACTCTGAGTTTTTCCAGTCGAGTTCAAAACATGAGTGTATTGTTTGAATTTACTGGGTTTGAAAATTAAATGTAAATTTCGTGCATTATAGTTAAAGTAAATTTCATCGTATCCACTACCAATTTGCTTTATTTTACCATGTAATTCGGCATCATTTATTCGTAAAGATTCATTCGGCTCAAAACTAAATATAGTCTGAGCTTTTAAAGGATTGCCGTATGTCAGGAAGATTACAAGTATGAGAAAGGTAGCTTTCATTAAAATAGGCTGAGTAGATAGAATAAGTCTGAACTAATCAAATTTATTGAAAAAAAACATAAAACCAAAAGCCACTACGCAAATTGCATAGTGGCTTTTGAATATAATATTAAAACTAAATCTAAGCGGTTGTTCCTCAACGGCTCAAATAAAGATTTCTTTCTGAGTAAACTTTCAAGAAATAATCATCGGTCAAATCATCAATGAAGTAGATACCTTCACCTGTTGATTTCATCTCTGGACCGAGTTCTTTATTTACATTCGGGAATTTATTGAATGAGAAAACTGGAATCTTGATTGCATAGCCTTTTTTCACAGGTTTGAAATCAAAATCTGTAACTTTTTTCTCACCTAACATTACTTTCGTAGCGTAGTTTACGTAAGGCTCTTGGTAAGCTTTACAGATAAACGGAACCGTACGAGAAGCACGAGGGTTGGCTTCGATTACATATACCTTCTCATCTTTGATGGCAAACTGAATGTTGATTAAACCTACTGTATTTAATCCAACGGCAATTTTGCGAGTATAATCTTCAATTTGAGCAATTACTGCTTCGCTCAAATCAAATGTTGGCAGTAGAGCGTAAGAGTCGCCTGAGTGAATACCCGCTGGCTCGATATGCTCCATGATTCCGATAATGTAAACATTCTCACCATCGCAAATGGCATCTGCTTCTGCTTCGATGGCGTTTTCAAGGAAGTGGTCAATCAAAATATTATTATCAGGAATATCATTCAAGATTTTCACAACGTGTTGCTCTAATTCTTGTTCGTTGATAACAATCTTCATGCTTTGTCCACCCAAAACGTAACTCGGACGAACTAACAATGGGAAACCTAATTCACGAGAAACTTCAACCGCACGGTCGGCCGTACGAACTGTATCAAATAACGGATAAGCAATATCCATTTCTTTGAGTTTCTTCGAGAAGCGACCTCTATCTTCGGCCAAATCAAGGGCATCATAAGATGTTCCGATGATTTTGATACCATATTTAGTCAATTTCTCGGCCATTTTCAAGGCTGTTTGCCCACCCAACTGCACAATCACACCTTCTGGTTTTTCGTGCTGAATGATGTCGTAAACGTGTTCCCAGAAAACTGGCTCGAAGTATAATTTATCAGCAATATCAGGGTCGGTCGAAACCGTTTCTGGGTTACAGTTAACCATGATTGCCTCGTAGCCACTTTCTTTCGCTGCCAAAATTCCGTGTACACAAGAGTAGTCAAACTCAATACCTTGACCGATACGGTTAGGGCCAGAGCCTAATACTACTACTTTCTTTCTGTCTGAACTAACCGACTCGTTATCGAGATTATCGAGCGATGTACTGAAAGTAGAGTAGAAATATGGCGTTTTAGCTTCAAACTCAGCCGCACAAGTATCAACACACTTATAAATACGGTGAATTTTCTGTTCAATACGTTTATTGAAAACTTGACTTTCTTTACAATTCAGCAAGTGAGCAATTTGGCGGTCGGCGTAGCCTTTTTGCTTAGCAGTCAATAATAGTTCTTTTGAAATCTCCTCAACGGTAGTTTGCTCAATTTCTTTTTCGAGCATAATCATCTCCTCGATTTGACGCAAGAACCATTTATCTATTTTAGTTAGATTTTGAATGGTTTTGAACGAAAGCCCAGCCTTGAAAGCATCATAGACGTGGAACAGACGGTTCCATGATGGATTAGCCAACGACTTTTTGAGAGCTTCTTGGTCTTTCAATTCTTTTCCATCAGCACCTAAACCATTACGCTTGATTTCGAGTGACTGACAAGCTTTTTGAAGTGCTTCTTGGAAGTTACGGCCAATACCCATTGCTTCTCCAACCGATTTCATTTGCAATCCAAGCGAACGGTCGCAACCAGGGAATTTATCGAAATTCCAACGTGGCACTTTTACGATTACGTAGTCAATTGCTGGTTCGAAAAATGCAGATGTGCTTCCAGTAATTGGGTTTATCAATTCATCGAGATTATAACCAATCGCCATTTTAGCAGCGATTTTTGCAATCGGATAACCAGTTGCTTTCGATGCTAAAGCCGACGAACGTGATACACGTGGGTTAATTTCGATGGCAATAATTTCGTCAGTATCTGGGTGAAGTGAGAACTGAACGTTACATCCACCCGCAAACTGTCCGATGGCATTCATCATCTTGATTGCCATGTCACGCATTCTCTGATAAATAGTATCAGGTAAAGTCATGGCAGGAGCAACAGTAATCGAATCACCCGTATGAACACCCATTGGGTCGAAGTTTTCAATCGTACAGATGATTACAATATTTCCGAGATTATCTCTTAATAACTCTAATTCAAACTCTTTCCAACCTAAGATTGACTGCTCAACCAATACCTCATGCACTGGCGAAGCATGTAAACCATGATTGAGTGCTTTATCGAAATCTTCTGGTGTATTCACAAAACCACCACCAGTTCCACCAAGCGTAAATGATGGACGAATTACGAGTGGAAAGCCGATTTCTTGAGCAATTTCCTTACCCTCCAAGAAAGAGCGAGCCGTGCGACCTTTACAAACACCCACACCAATTTCGAGCATTTTTAATCGAAACTTCTCACGGTCTTCGGTTGTTTCGATGGCTTTTATATCAACACCGATAATCTGAACATTGTATTTTTTCCAAACACCTGCTTTATCGCAATCAATAGCCAAGTTGAGAGCCGTTTGGCCTCCCATTGTTGGTAAAACAGCATCAATCGGGCGACCCATTTGTTGGTGTTTCTCTAAGATTTCGACAATAGATTTTTTTTCTAAAGGCTTTAGATATACAAAATCGGCATTAAGAGGGTCGGTCATGATAGTGGCTGGGTTTGAATTAATCAAACTAACCTCTATACCTTCTTCTCGGAGAGACCTTGCGGCTTGTGAACCAGAGTAATCAAATTCGCAGGCTTGACCAATGACAATAGGGCCAGAGCCGATAATAAGAATTGACTTGAGATTGGGATTTTTTGGCATTTTTTCTTTGAAGGGGGTTTCGATTACTACACGCTTAAACGTGACTATCGAAGGACAAAGATAACATAGTTTTTTTATTTTTTCATTTAACAAAACTCATTATCTTAGAAAAGTACAATAAAAAAGAAGTAATATTAATTTTATTGAGATTAAAATTTATTTTAGGATAAATTCTTACTCACCCAAAACATTTTGGCTCAATAAAAAGTAATTTACTGAAAGTATGTATTTTGCCAAAATTTGTATATTTTTGAAAACCCTAATTGAATTAGGGAATATATAACCGAGTGAACCCTATAAAATTTAATGCTATGTTTAAAAATCTACTCTTCAGTGTTGTAGGCTTATGCCTATTCTCATTTAATTCGTTTGCCCAGTCGGCTGTTCAGCCAGAAAAGAAAAAAATTAAAGTACAGATGTATATTGATGGAAAACTGCATCCATCAAATCAGACTTTTACAAAATCAGACCAAAATATTCAGTTAAAAGCGTACGATGCAACAACCAATAAAGAATTAGCGGTTGCTCTACTGGAAGCGTCGTTAGTGAGAAATGGACAAAAAATAGCAAGCATCACCTTGCCCGGAAATGGTTCGATAGAAAAGTTGGCAGCCAAAGCCAAAAACAATGATAATTACGTATTTGAAATAAAACAAATCTTAGAACTGGCTGAGGACCTTTCGCTTAAACCATTTTCTCAAAAAACTTTTAAGGTAAATTACTGGTTTTTTGATGCCCAACTCGATGCGGCAAAAGTTGCTGTTGGGGCGAATTAGGCTTGTTACCTGTAAATATAGATTTGTTATTAGTGCAAATTTATTGTTGGGATAAGATTTTTTGAGCAGTAGATTTGCACTTAAATAGCATTGACAATCTATTTCGTGTTACTATATAAAATGATTTCATTTAATAATTCTCCTACCTTATATTGGGCAGGGGTGTTTTTCCTTTTCACCTCAACAGCACTATTGACCATTACGCCTTCTTTACCAGACCAAAGGTTTAAAAAGAATGGCATAATTTGGATTGCATTATTGTTTCAATTACTACTATTGGTTTATCTCCGATTACCGATTATTGTATTTAATGAGGCACTGAATCCAGATGAGAATTTATTTATAGTTGGTGCAATGACACTCGCCGAGTCGCCACTTTACTGGGAATCGGTCGATGGTTGTACAAGTGGCCCCTTTAACTTTTATATAGTCACTATCTTTTGCGAAGTTTTCGACCAGCCGTATGATTATATCTCTGCCCGAATGATTGGTATAATCTTACTAATGGGTAGTTTTTTCTTTAGTTTTTTGGCTCTTAGAACTATTTTTAATGCCTCAATTGCTCTTTTAAGCCTTTTTCCTGCCGTCGCATTCATGGGGTTAACCAAACACTGGGATTTTGTTAATTTCAGTAGTGAGCATCTACCTATGTTTTTATTGAGCATCATGCTCTATCTATTTGTGTCAATTTACAAAAGTAAATTACCAATCAACAAAATTCAAATTTTTGTATTTGGTCTAATGGCTGGATGTGTAATTTTTACAAAACTCCAAGCAATTCCAATTGCATTTTGTTTAACATTAATTGGATATTGGCTCATTTATCCAAAGCAGCATAATCATGATTTACTGAAAAATGCCATCATACTTACGACTGGTGGAGTATTACCAATTGTAGTCTTGGTTCTGATTGGATATAAGTATAATTTCCTTGATAAAATTTGGATTTTCTACATTGAAAATAATCTTGCTTATGGCAAAGAAAGCTATGGTTTAATACATAGTATCTATGTTTCGTTAAGCGACCCAATTAATTTTTTTATACGTGCTACCTTGGTACTTTCAATAATCTTGCTAATTTACCATGTCTTGTTTAAACGCCAATTAATGCCCACAATGCTGGGTTCGTTGATGGCATTATTTATTTTAAGTACAATAGTATCAGTTTATAAAACTGGGTTTATGTTTCATCATTACCTTTTGTTTTTGGTTTTCCCAGTTGTATTTCTATTTGCTTTTTTGCTAAATGATGTTGCTGAATATACAAAAAACTACATAATAATTGGACTCTCTATACTTGCTACGATTTATACCATTGCTCAAACATCAACTATTCTTTTTTCTAATTACTTTATCAGTTCGGACAAACCACAGCGACCACTATCAGTTTCAAAAACAGGTCATCAGATTTTAAAATATTCACATCCAGATGAATCGCTTGTAGTTTGGGGCGATGCAGGAAGATTATATTTGGAAACAAAGCGTACTCAGGGTGTTAGGTGGAGTAATTCACACTGGGGAATGTACAGCGATTCGCTCCAAAAAAACTTTCAAAAAGAGTTTATTATGGAATTGAAAGAAAAACCGTTCCCCGTTTTTGTGGATGCTCATCCCACCAAAAACACATTTATGACTCGTGATAAACTGGGCTACGAAACCAATAAAGAATTGAAAGAACATATTGATTCGAACTATCAATTAATAGGTGAATTTGATGAGCAGAGAGTCTTTGTTCACAAAGAAAGATTAATAGAAATGAACGCTACGAAGTAAAACAAAAATGCCACATTTTCAATGTGGCATTTTTGTTACTTTACTACAATATTTTTCTGTTCGATTAATGAAAGAAGCGAATCTTTTCCTGCAATAAATGCTTTGTCATAATCGTGGGTTTTGAGTGTTGTATCAGTAATGGCAAAGTTTTCATAGTCTTGAAAAACAATTCCACCGACCGTTTGGCGATTTTTCACTCGGCGGAATCTTGGCCCACCATTGGCATAAGCTAAATAATCGAGCAGGTGAGTTTTCTGATTAAACCAATAGCAATATACATCCTCAAAGTCTTTGCCGCCGCCCTCTTTATCAAACCAAACTTTAATTTTGTCGTATTTTTGTTTCTCAATTTCGGCTTCTCCTAAGTATTCAAGATTAACGGCTTTATCTTTCAATTTATACGGGAGAAGAACAAAATATGCTACTGAATTGACGGCATTTTTATACTTTTCTTGGTCTTTTTCTGAAAGGGTAATCTGATTTCCGTTGATTAAACGAAGATAGCCTTCATTATTGACAACATCCCAAATATCGTTATTAGCACTATCTTTTGAGATTCGTTCATACTGAAATTTGCCCTCATTTTGCATAAGTTTTACATGAAACTTACGGAAATCAAATTCAGCCGTAAAGTTTTCGTACTTTGCTCCCCCGTGTGCTTCGATGCTTTTATCTACGATTTCACGGGCTTTATCGGTTTTGTCTTGGCAGGCAATAAATGCTAAAGCAAGGGCTGATATTAGAATAAGTTTTTTCATAGTTGCAGCACAATTCTCCGAATTGTGTCTTTAAGTTTTATAAAACACAATTCGGAGAATTGTGCTACTGATTTATCAGAAATATGACGAAATAACCTCTTGAATCTTACTCATCGGTACAATCATCGGCTTTTTAGTAATTGTTATTTCTACCTTCGTTTGCGGACTATTTGGGTCGGAAATGACTTTATAATTACCTTTCACTGCTCCAATAAGTGTCTGCAAACTAAACGAACCAGCATTTGCATTTCCTTGAAAAACACCACCTTTGTTCTGAATAGCCTTTGTGGCGTTTACTACAAATTCGTTAGACGAACCTGGGTAGTCGATGTTGAATGATGCCATTGTATGAATGGATAATTGTTAATGGATAATGATAAATTATGCAATCCGTTTATACTAATTTTACCAATTCGTTGAGTTTAAGTAAGGCCTCAATTGGTGAAAGTGTATTTACGTCTATCGCTTTTAATTTTGCTTTCAATTCTTCAATTTTTGGGTCTTCTGGCTCGAAGAAACTTAATTGAAAATTATTCTTTGGAGCTTCTTTTATTCGCTCTTTATTGTCTTCCTTGATATGGTCTTTTTCGAGATGATGCAAAATTTCATTGGCTCGAAGCACTACCGACTGCGGCATTCCTGCGATTTGTGCCACGTGAATTCCGAAGCTATGCTCGCTGCCTCCTTCTTTGAGCTTACGTAAAAATACAACTTTATTATTGAGTTCTTTTACCGATACGTTAAAGTTTTTGATTCGGCTAAAATCTTCGGCCAGTTGATTGAGTTCGTGATAGTGCGTAGCAAAGAGCGTATAAGGCTTACATTTTGGGTGATTATGCAAATATTCTGCGATACTCCACGCAATACTTACACCATCATAAGTGCTTGTTCCTCGACCGATTTCGTCCATGATTATCAGACTTCTATCGCTCAAATTATTTAGAATCGAAGCTGTTTCGGTCATTTCTACCATAAATGTCGATTCTCCACGAGAAAGATTATCGCTCGCTCCTACCCTTGTGAAAATCTTATCGACAATACCCAATTCGGCACTTTCGGCTGGCACAAAACTACCCACTTGTGCCATGAGCGAAATCAAAGCGGTTTGTCGAAGCAAAGCGGATTTACCCGCCATATTTGGGCCAGTAATGATAATAATTTGTTGGGTTTGGTCGTCTAAATACAAATCATTTGGAATGTAGGCTTCGCCTAAAGGAAGTTGCTGCTCGATAACTGCGTGACGACCTTCTTTAATATTAAGCACCTTATTATCAGATACTTGTGGTTTGCAGTAATTATTTTTTTGAGCAACTTTTGCAAACGACGAAAGTGCATCAAGAATAGAAATCACACGAGCATTTTGCTGAATTTGAGCCACAAATTCATTGGCAGTAAGCACCAATTCATTGAAAATTCTATACTCAATTTCAAAAATTTTTGATTCGGCCGTCAGGATTTTTTCTTCGTAAATTTTTAATTCTTCGGTAATGTATCGCTCGGCATTGACGAGCGTTTGTTTACGAATCCACTCGGGTGGAACTTTGCTTTTGTGTGAATTAGAAACTTCGAGATAATAACCAAAAACTTTATTATAAGAAATCTTCAACGAAGGAATACCTGTACGAGCCGATTCTCGATTTTGAATTTCAATCAAGAAATCTTTTCCCGAAAAAGCAATTTTGTGTAATTCATCCAAATCGGCATCAACGCCCGATTTAATCATGTTTCCTTGATTTGTTACAACGGGAGCATCGTCACGCAATTCCTTTTCTATTTTATCAATCAAATACTGACAATCAGTGAGTTGATTGATGTATTTTTGAAGCACCGAGAATTTTTCTCCACCCAAAGCCAATTGCTTTTTGATAGGTTCGATTTGTACTAATGCTCGTTTCAAAGAAACCAATTCTCGTGGATTGATGCGACGAACTGCCACTTTTGAAATCAATCTTTCTAAATCTCCGATTGGTTTGAGAAGTGTAGAAAGTTGCTCCAAAATCTCTTCATTTTTCACAAAAAACTCTACCGTATCGAGCCTTTCTTGAATCAACGAACGTTCTTTGAGCGGTAAAACCAACCATTTTCGGAGTAGTCTCGCTCCCATTGGTGTGATTGTATGGTCGAGAATCTGAATCAATGGAACACCACCATCGTGCTGAGCAAAAACTAATTCGAGGTTACGAATTGTGAATTTATCGAGCCAAACGTATTTGTCTTCATCGAGGCGAGTAATGCGGGAAATATGCCCCATTTCCTTATGCTCTGTATCGGACAAATAACGCAAAATTACACCAGCAGCAATGATTCCATCGGGCATGGTTTCTACGCCAAAACCTTTCAAAGTAGCTACTTTGAAGTGATTTAAGAGTAAATTATAGCCAAAATCGAACTTATAAGCCCAATCTTCAAACGTAAATTCATTAAATTTATCTCCGAAAAGTATCTGAAACTCTCCACGGTGTTTTTTGCAATAAAGCACTTCTGAGGGTGCAAAACTCTGTAATAATTTATCAATATAGGCCGTGTTTCCTTCGGTTGTGAGGAACTCACCCGTTGAAACATCCAGAAATGAAACACCAAAATAATCGGGTTTGGCAAAGTGAATAGACGCCAAATAATTGTTTTGTTTGTGGTTCAAAACATTATCGTTGAACGAAACCCCAGGCGTAACAAGTTCGGTAACTCCACGACGCACAATGCCTTTGGCAGTTGAAGGGTCTTCGAGTTGGTCGCAGATAGCTACACGTTCGCCCGCACGAACGAGTTTTGGCAAATAGGTATCGAGCGAGTGATGCGGAAAACCTGCCAACTCTTCTTGAGCTCCACCATTATTGCGGCGAGTAAGTACGATTCCGAGGATTTTTGAGGCACGAATGGCATCTTCGCCAAATGTTTCGTAAAAATCACCCACCCGAAACAACAACATCGCCCCAGGGTATTTTGACTTGATTTGGTTATATTGACGATTTAAGGGAGTTTCCTTGATTTGCTTTACTAATTCTTCTTTTGAAGGTCGGGCCACGATTTGATGCTTGCTAAAATGAATGTTAATTTTAGCCCAAATTTAGGAGAAAATCTCTGGTTTTGGTTGAAGAATTAAGGAAAACCCAAAAAAAAATCACATTTTAAGTAAGGATTTTGTTTTTTCGTATATTTGAGATAAAAAATAAAATTAATATGGAATTATTAGTTGACACCGTCGAATCGAATGAAATTTCGGTGTACGAAAAAGAACGAGGAAAACCTCTGCCTACATATATCCATGGAGCAATTCAATCAAATTTATTATTTGAACTTAGATTAAAATATCAAGATAAACTTAGAGTATTAAGTGAAGTAACCCTCGCAACCCAACCGTTGGGAAGTACACCCGATTTGCTTCTTTATCCGCAACAAGCACTTGATTATTAAAACGACCCTACACGCCGTGAAGATGCACCTTTGCTTGTGATAGAAATTCAATCAGCTTCACAAAGCACCAAAGAAATGGTCGAAAAACTCGAACCTTACTTCGATTTTGGCGTAAAATCTTGCTGGATTGTGATTCCGACTTTACAAGCCATTTTAGTTTATGATAGCCCTACTCATTATGAGTTTTATCACGAAGACGAAATACTGAAAGATAAAATCCTAAATATCGAGATTGATTTGAAGAAAGTATTCGAGTAAAATATATTTACCAAAAATTAAGCGGTTGTATTTTGATTAATGATTCAAAATACAACCGCTTTTATATTAAACTTTACTCGAAATCATTTACAACTTCACCCGACTTTTCTCGCTTTCTGAACCGCCCGATTGACGTGCGTTGAGGGTTTTCCCTTTGCTGAATCGGTAAGCAAATGAGAACGTTACGACTCGACTATCGAGATAACTTAGCCAATTGGCTTGAGCATTGGCAATATTTCTGATGTCTCCACCAGGTTGATTGGTGTAAAAAATATCAGAAACATTTATGCGAAATGTACCTTTGTCTTTCAAGATTTTCTGCGAAATCCCTGCTCGCATCGACCAAACTGGAATCGTCAGAAACTGCCCTGCCAACACTCTTGTTTGGTAGTTTCCTGCTAATTCCGCCGATAATTTTTTATTGATTTTAAATTGATTGGTTGGGCCAACATACCAATAAAATCTACTTTCATCGAGGATTTGGCCGTAAACTTTGGTGTTATAGCCTTGATTTTTGAGTTCGGTATAAAGTTGGAGCGTCCACCATTTATTGATGGTAAAATTACCGTTTACTGAAATGCCGTAAGAAGTAAATTCTCCGAAATTCCCTGGGCGACTGTAATAAATTGTGCCTCGCTGTTCATTAGTTTCAAAGATGAGATTTTTAGAAATACTGTATTCCAACGAAGTTGTTAGGAAGTTTTTGTAAGTATGCGAAACCTCCAAATTATACGAATAAGTTGGTTGTAAAAATGGATTTCCTCCGTAATACGTATATCTATCAAGCGGATAAGTAAATGGGTTCAGGTCTTGATAATTCGGGCGGTCGATTCTACGTCCAGCCGAAAAACCGAGTTGGTGCGTTTGTGTACTATCTAACTGATATTGCAAATAAAACGTCGGAAACAAACTATTATAAGCCCTCGTAAAAGTTGAATCTTTGGTCATTTTATTGCCCAGCTGATTGCCTTTAATACTTGTATTTTCGTAACGTAATCCTGCTTGCAACGACAATCTTTTCCAATTTTTTGAGTAATTTACATAAGCCGCATTAATATTTTCATTGTATTTGAAACGATTAGAAAATTCATAGTTTGGAACTTCTTGACTATTAATTATATCAAAAAAATCGGCTGTGTTATCAGTCTTGATAAAACTTGTCTTTATTCCAGTTTCAAATTTTGCTCCACCTTTTAGCGGATTTACGTAATCAATTTTAGCGGTTTTGATATTGATTTCGGCGGGAAGCGATGAGCCTAAAACGGTTTGTCCAACCAAAACTCTTTCGGGTGTGAAAATGGTATTTGTGAGTTGTTGGTCTTGGGTTGAGCTATATTGAATCACGTCAAAATTTGTCGTCAATTCCTTGCCCAAAGAGTCAATTTTAAGTGAGTAGTTTAAGTTTACACTGCCATTTTTCCATTTTCTATCGTTGGGGCTAAATGCTTCAATGATGCTCACGACTTGGTTATTTTGGTTCAAAATCTGTGCTTTGTTGGTGGTAGGCACAAAAGTTGGATTATAAAAACCATTCAAGACAAGTCCCAAAGTAGATTTTTTCGATACATAATAATCAAGACCCAATTTGAGATTATTGCTCCCCAATTGGCGTTTGATATAAGAATTTTGACTAAAAGCTGAAGAATAAGCACCTTCGGGTGTGTAATAAAGGCGATTGATGGTCAAATCTTGATATGTATTATTTTGATTGACACTGGCATTGGTAAAGAAATTGACCTTATTGATTCGGTAATTGAAATTGACACTATTATTGGTTCGAGCGTATCGCCCTTGCCCGTAACCCAAATTAATTCCGCCATTCAAACCTTTCACTTGGTTCTTTTTTAGCTTGATATTTATGACACCCGCATTTCCTGCGGCATCATATTTGGCTGGTGGATTGGTCATGATTTCTATACTTTCGACCGAACCTGCGGGCAATGAACGCAAATAACCAGCCAAATCGGCAGTTGCCAAATACGTGGGTTTGTCGTCAACAAAAACTACTACGCCTGATTTTCCTTTGAGCGTAATCAAACCATTCACATCGACCTGCACCCCTGGAGCTTTTTCTAAGATTTCGAGCGAAGTTGTACCAGCGTTTCCTATCAAGGCATCGGGATTTATCACAACTCGGTCAATCTTTTTTTCTACGAACGATTTTTGAGCCTTGACAGTCACTTCTTGTAAGTTTTTGATAGCTTCCGAAAGTGAAATAATCCCTAAATCAACATTTGAGTTTGAAGCTGACAAAATGATGTTTTCGGCAACGTATGGCTGCATACCGATATACGAAACCGTGATTTTGCAGGTGTCTTCTTTTAATTTTTCAAATTCAAATTTCCCGTCAACATCCGTAAAAGTTGACTTGATAAGTTTATTGGTTTTTGCTTTAGAAAGAATGACCGTTGCTCCGATAATTGGTTCTTTTTTTTCATTCTGCACTTGACCAGTCACTTTATCAATCGTTTGACTATAAGTCAGTTGTGTAACCAGAAATAGTAAAATTGTAATGTAATAGCTTTTAATCATAATTTTGTTTTTTTAATATATTCAGTTGTTTGTGTCAGTTCTTAGTGGGTTTTCAAATACAGCCAATTCCCAAAAGAAAAGCCAGCTGCGAATATTTTGATGATACAAACTGCAATAAATACGACCAAAAAAACTTTAAATAAGTTCGATTTGAAAAGTGCTTCTTTTGTCATGATTGTAAGATTTAGAAAGTTTGGATTTACCTGTTACTTTGAACTTTACTGCTAAAAGTCGAGAAAATTAAGAGAATGTTGCATTTTCTATTTGAGCAGTTGGTTAATTTGTTTATTACTATTTTTTTCGTGTTGCTTTAAATGTACCATTAGGCTGATTTAACAGCAATTCATTGTAATTTCCTTTTGAATCTTTGATAAAATTTACAGAATACCCCGCTGCTCCTACTTTTAAATTAAACTTATCTTTTTCGATAGCCACCAACTCAAAATCAGATTGGTTCGGTAACGACATGAATAAAGTTTTATCATTTTTGAGGCTAATTTTCATGGGTGTTCCATTTAATAAAAATTCTCCTGTATAAGTCATTAAAACTTCTTTTGAAAGCGTTTTTGGCTTGACAGACCGCTCAAATTCTATGGGTTTAGCTACTTCGGGGTCAAACTGAATTGATGTACTTTTGATTTCTCCGTTTATATCTTGATTAAATACAATTCGATTAATGCTAAAACTCGTGTCAACCCCAGTTTTTTTATCGACTTGATACACTTCAAAAACATCATTTTTGAAAGGGCGAAGCCACCATTTATCTTCTGCAAAAACTGCAAATAATGAATCTTTTTTGAGTGAAATTTCAAATTTTCCGTAGGCTTCGTTGGTATAATATCCTTCGTAGTTTTCTAAATTATGCGAGGGTTTTTCATTAGTTTTCT
Organism: Emticicia aquatilis; assembly: GCF_014644295.1. Taxonomy (GTDB): domain Bacteria; phylum Bacteroidota; class Bacteroidia; order Cytophagales; family Spirosomataceae; genus Emticicia; species Emticicia aquatilis. The sequence goes on along the minus strand of NZ_BMKK01000008.1, from coordinate 248,222 downwards.
GATTTTGTAATGCACTTTTCTTGGCGTTTTTCATGGCCAGTTTTGCAGCATTTTCAGAGGTTAACAAATAGCTACTCCAATCTTTAGTAGGTAAATCCAGCATTCGGTCGGCAATTACATTGCGGACGATTGAGGTAACTTTTGATAGATTTTGATTACAAAACACCACAATTCCGACATTATCGGTAGGAAAAAACGCAACATTGGCCGTAAAACCTGTAATCGTGCCGCCGTGGTCAACTCGGTAATGCCCACGATACGATGACACAAACCAACCCAAACCATAATTGTTAAAATAGAGCGAAGGATTGTTATTGGCCGGCACGCCACCCGCAATAATCATGTGCGAGCCGATGGCATCTCTGACATAAGAAGCAGGCAAAATTCGTTTACCTTTATAAACGCCATTATTCGCCCACAGCATTGCCCATTTGGCCATTTCGACAACCGAAGTATTGATTCCTCCAACCGACGACATCACATCTAAATTTACGTATTCGGTTTGCTTGATTTTATCATCATCGGTCGTGATATATCCCAAAGCCCTATCTTTATTTTTTGCCATAGAATCGACCGAAAAATTGAGGTTTTTCATTCCCAATGGCTGTAAAATCTTTTCTTGCAAATAGTTTCGGTAAGGTTCACCTGTCAGATTTTCGATGATTTTTCCCTGGGCCAAAAACATGAAATTATTGTACTGAAATTTTTCTCGAAGTCCATAATTTGGTTCTTGAAATTGCACTTTTTTCAGTAATGAATCGACTGATTTTGATTTGAAAAGTCCCCAAGCATCATCATAACGTGGTAAGCCAGTTCGGTGACACATCATATCTCGAATCGTCACTTTGTTGTTTAGCTCATCGTTGTAAAATTTAAGTTGTGGGAGATAGTTTCGGGCAGGTTTATCAAAATCTACTTTTCCTTCTTCTTGTAAAATTCCCAAAAGTGAGCAAGTAAATGCCTTTGTGCAACTTCCTGAAGCAAAAAGAGTATTTTCGGTAACTGGAATTTTGTTGGCAACATCGGCATAGCCAAAGCCTTTGGCATAGACAATTTTGTCTTTCTCGACAACCGCAACGGCAAAACCTGCACAATTCCAATCTTTCAGCACTCGGTTGAAAGTTGAATCAATGCCAATGAAGCGTTTATCGGTTGTCTGTGAAAATCCTTTTTGTAGCATCAAAAGGAGTAAAATAGTAATAGCTTTTTTCATAATAATTGTAACACAAATGAATGAGGATGCGTAAAATTATCATGACCACAGCACTTCTATTTGTCAAATCCTGCTAATTCTGTTTTAAAAATAACGTAGGCGAAACTCCGAAGTGGTTTTTGAAAGCTTTGCTAAAAGCATAAATATCAGCAAAACCCGACTCAATGGCAGCTTCCGACACCGAATATCGGTCTTGTCGAAGAATTTTCTGACTGTGTTCGAGTCTTTTCTGCAAAATATACTGGTGAGGTGTAAGTCCGTAAACTAATTTAAAAATCCTAAAAAAGTGATATTCCGACATGCAGGCTTCTTTTGCTACCAATTCAATGGTCAGCGGCATAAAGAAAGCATTATCAATAAATTCTCGCCCCAACGAAACTCGTTTGTATAAATCTTTTTTTGTGGCAGATTTGATGGTAGGAATTTGCTGTAATTGCTTAAAAACTGGCAATTGGTCTGCAACGATTTTCTCCGATAATTGATAGAAAAACTCTTGATTGAAAATATCAGTTGACAAATGATTTCTTTGAGCAGAAAGTCCCATTCTTGATAAAACGCCACCAAGTTGGGTCTGATTGGCATCATAATGATTCTCCAAAAAATCAGTTGTACTAAAGAATTCTCCAAGTGCAGAGTCTGAAAAAGAGGTATCAGGTCGTTTCATACTTGCTACCACCTCGGTCAGCATTGAAGGTATGATATTGATACAAATTCCTTTGACATTTTTGTTGCTTTCAATCTCAACACTACCCTCTAAAAGATAATTTGTGAGCAAATATTTTCCAGCTTTTACATCATACTTTTGACCATTAATGATATATTTTTCACTTCCCTCAAAGACATACTTTATGGCAAAACCTTTCGAATGAATTGGATGATAAAACTCACGCAATGACGAAAACACAACGATATTATCATCATATTTTATCGCTTCCAGTACGTCCTTTGTTTCGTTGAATAGCTGAAACATAATGCTTGAATTAAAGTATTTTAGCAAAAAGCCACATAAATCACTCGAAATAACAGCGTTTCAGCCAAACGAAATGTTAAAAAATGATATGTGGCTCGACAACTTTACGAAAGGGAAATGAATTTTCTGAAACACACATTTTACACTTGTTCTTCTCCGAAATTCTCATAAATTTGTTATTTCTTCAACCAACAAAACTATGAATTTCAATATTGACGCTGATAAAAGCACAACTTATGATGCAATCGTAATCGGTTCGGGTATTAGTGGCGGCTGGGCGGCCAAAGAACTCTGCGAAAAAGGACTAAAAACATTGGTTCTGGAGCGTGGCGGAATGGTCGAACACGTGAAAGATTACCCAACTTCCATGACAAACATTTGGGAGTTTGAGCATCGACTACGAGATACGAAAGAAGATTTACAGAAAAACCCCATCGTGAATCGTTGCTATGCTTACTCGGAAGCAACGCAGCATTTTTTTGTAAAAGACGAACAGCACCCTTACATTCAAGAAAAACCTTTCGACTGGATTCGTGGCTACCAAGTTGGCGGTAAATCTTTGCTTTGGGCAAGACAAACCCAACGTTGGAGCGAGTACGAATTTGAAGCTCCTGCCCGTGATGGTTTTGCGGTAGATTGGCCAATCAGATACAAAGATATTGCTCCGTGGTACAGCCACGTGGAGCGTTTTGCAGGAATTTCGGGAAATAAAGATAATATCAAAAATCTGCCAGATGGAGAGTTCTTACCAGCTTGGGAATTGAATTGTGTTGAAAAACACATTCAGTCGGCGGTAAAAAAACACTACCAAGACCGCCAAGTGATTATCGGCCGGTGTGCTCATTTGACAAAACCCAACGAAATTCACGCCAAACAAGGGCGTGGGCAATGTCAAGCCCGTAGTTTGTGCGAGCGAGGTTGTCCATTTGGTGGATATTTCAGTTCAAATTCCTCTACCTTACCGTGGGCGGCTAAAACAGGCAAATTGACGATTCGCCCCAACTCAGTTGTTCATTCGATTATTTATGATGAAAAGCTGGGCAAGGCATCGGGAGTTAGAGTAATTGATACCAACACCAAAGAAAGCATTGATTACAAGGCTCGTATCATTTTTGTCAATGCCGCAGCTCTTAATTCCAATTTGATTTTATTGAATTCAATTTCTAATCGTTTCCCAAATGGGCTGGGAAATGATAGCGGAGTTTTAGGGCAATACATTGCATTCCATCAGTATCGTGGACAAGGTGGAGCAACTTTTGAAGGCTTCACCGACCAATATTATTACGGTCGCCGACCAACTTCGGCATTTATGGCTTCGTTTAGAAATGTTGAAAAACAAGAAACTGATTTTCAGCGTGGCTATATGGTGGCGTTTTCGGCAGGACGTGGCTCGTGGCAAAGAGGTTCGCAACCAGAAGCATTTGGAGCAGATTTTAAGGAAAGTCTTACTCACCCAGGCGATACATGGAGCGTGTATATACAGATGCAAGGCGAGACAATTCCTAAAAAAGAAAACCACGTAAGATTGAGCAAAGATAAAACCGATGCGTGGGGCGTGCCGCAATTAATTACTTCCATTGGTTATGATGAGAATGACCACAAAATGATGAAAGATTTTCATGTGCAAGCCTCTGAAATGCTCGAAAAGGCAGGTTGTAAAAACATCAATATGTTTGATAGTAAACAAAACCCAGGCTTGGATATTCACGAAATGGGTGGCGTAAGAATGGGCAAAGATCCAAAAACTTCGCTGCTAAATGAATGGAATCAATTACACGCTTGCAAAAACGTATTCGTTACCGACGGTGCTTGCATGACATCCATTGGCAATCAAAACCCTTCGCTTACTTTCATGGCTCTCACGGCTCGTGCTGCCAATTTTGCGGTTAGTGAATTGAAGAAGAAGAATTTGTAATAAAAATTAAGGAAGACTTCACCATTTAAGCAAAGTCTTCCTTAAAATACAATTTGAGAAAATTCTGTACGTTCTGAAAAAAAGAATCTACATGAAAAAACTACAAATCTACCTACTTTACTTCCTGCCATTCATTAGTTTTGGACAAGAACATTCAATCGAAAAACATCAAAAAGGTATATCTTTAGAAGCATTCGGAATCAGCCCTTTTGGTTCGCTCAATTTTGATTACGCCTTGCATCGTACCCAAAGAGGCTTTTTTAGTTTGCAAGTTGGTATAGGAATTATGTCAACGATTGAAGACCAATGGTCATTCCCACATGCCATTTCTTATAATTATCTACTCAATAAACCAGCTAAACGAAGAGACCCATGCAAACCTAACCCGAAATTGAGAAATGAAACATTCTTAGAAATCGGTTATGGTCAAATCTTCCATTCGAATCAAGGAACTATTGGTAATATTGAGTATGTAATGCCAATTTTGGGCTTTAGAACTCACTTTACCAAAAAAATTGATAGAGAGTTTTATCTAAAATTCAGATTTACTCCTAACATGATTAGAAATCACCCAACTTTTGCAGGTTTGGCATTGGGAAAGGTCATTTGATTAACCATAATATTCAGAAAAATAAATCACAACATTCTCAAGGTTCAACCTCAACAATCACTCGCTCATAACGAGTCAGAGCAGGTTTTCCATTATCAGTCACAGCCAAAATAATGTGCATTGTACCTAAACGGATGCTTTTTGGTACGGTAAACCATGCCTTTTCTTTATCGGCATCTTCAATTTTTAATGGAATTCCCGTGCGGGCGGTTGCAATAGTAAATGTTCCAACTTCTGGATAATAAAACCATTTATATGAAAGTAGATTTCCATCTGGGTCGGTTGAGCCTTCGGCACTTAGATTAATTTTATCGCCTACTTTGGCTTTTATATATTTTTCACTACCAATTTTCACAACTGGTGGGTGGTTGGCCTCTTTGTAAGGCTTGATACTCCAATCCATTCGAGCTTCAAAATCATTCTGAAAAGCTTCACGCCAACGCCAAATGGTTGCCTTATTACTGGTGTGCCAACTGCTATCTGACCCAAAAACTTCATCTTCGGCATCAGTCCATAGTGGGCGAGTTTCGGGTTCTAAAAACCACTTTTCTGTTCGGGGTTGATAAAATTCGTATCTACCACCCCAGCTTCCCCAATTTGGATTTTCTGAATTTCCTAAACCATTGTTTATCAAATACAAAAAACTTGGGGTATCACCCTCCATTAAAAACTTCGCAAAAGGATATTGCTGCCCCAAAGGTCCTTTGCTGCGAATGTGCGTATCAAGCCACGGATTATCAACGATGCTGAAATTCCCTCCCGCAAATCGACCATGAAATTTATCACCACTGATACCCGACCAAGTGGCAAAATGGTATCCACCTAATGCATGAAACCCTGGACTGGCAATGTAGAATAGTTTCGGAAATGTCTTTCTAACCCACGGGCCGCTATCATCTTGGTCTGATATAGTATAGACTCTTAATTTTGCCACAAATTTCTCAATTTCTTTGGCATTTCGAGTATTTTTTACTTTCCAAAGAGCCTGTGCCAAACAATTGGGGCCGCCCCAAACCAATACCCAAACAGGGCGAGCGTCTGCACGGTCAACAGATTGAATAATTAACTCAGAGCCATCAGAATCCATACCTTTACCCACTGCCTGCATACCATAATCGGCACGTCCATCTTTAATGAGCGAAAGGAGTTTTTCGGTTGTTGGATATCCCGACTCGTGAAGCGAAAGATTTGGCTGCACTTTTCCGTAAGCTTCTACAATTTCTTTAAGTCGCCACGAAGCAACCTTGTTTTTTTGATGAACAGAGGTAGTAGCGACCAAGCCTTCCACATCAAACTGACTGGAGTAGGTAAGAAAACGCACCGTTGACATCGCATCGTCGGGTTCATTTTCAATATCGGTCAAAACAATTACTCTTGGCTTTGTATTTTGGGCATGGAGTTTCGTACAAAAAAGTATGATAATCAGTAGTTTAAAAATTTTCATTTATAATAAGATTTAAAGTTAAATTTAAAAGCTTATTTCAGCCATTCCCAGCGTTTTGCCCAATCACTAAGATACGCTTTTCGATGTTTAGAAAGTGTTTTTGCTCCTTGCTGACCATCCAAAAAATATTCAGGATTGGGTAAATCACTGTACCAATGTTTCCCCAGTTTATAATCATCTTTGTTGGGCTTGCCAGGCCACGGGGCAGTACTGGTATATTCACCTTTTTGTCCGTCCAATTCCTTGATTTTACTGTGAATAATATACGAACTGACCTCTGGTTTTTTGGATGAATATCGCACTCCATAAACACCATTTCCGAGATAATACCCTGGCCATTCTTGTTTTTGTATTTCAAGTGAAAAGCAAGATGAATCAGCAGGAATTGAAATATTAGGGCCTTTAAACCGCCATTCTACCACTCCGTAGGAAGGAAAACTATCTACTTTGGTGGTGTTTCTCTCAAAAATATGTCTTGAACTGTGAGTAATGGGATTATATGTCCCACCCCAACTTTCATCCGATGGATTATTGGCATTTCCTTTCATCAAATAGGCCAACGAAGGTGTATCGCCCATTTTGATATATCCTTTGTAATAATTGATAAAGTCAGCACCCATTATGCCCCGACCTTTGATAAAATTCTCGTAATAAGCAGCATCGTGCATGTTAGCTGGGGCATTTTCATCTTCCATAAACCAACCACGATACGTAGCGTTAGATTCTATCATCCATAGGTTTGGGTGATGCTCCACAATGTATGAATAGGCATTGATACTCCATTTTTTATTGGGTCCACCAATCCAAAATACCCTTATTTTGCTTTCAATTTCGGGAGCATCGTGCAGGGCTTGGGCCAAATCTTCCAAACCACCCCAAACCAACACCCAGAGCGGTTGGGTCGATTTCTTTTTCGCACATTTGATTATCCAATCTGAACCTTCCGATGATTTTCTAATTCCTAAATACGGAGCCGATTCTGTTTCTCCTTGTTTACAAACGGCTCTCAGTGCATCGGGTCTTACCAGCTTTGAATTATGTTTTTTCAGCTTCGGAAAATCCTTTTCGTATAAATCAATCATATCCAAAAGGTCTTTTTTTCGTCCTTTTCCGAAAGGCGAAGAAATCAAACCTTCAATCTGAAACAGGTCAGAATACATCATCAAGTGAATCATTGACTGATTATCATCGGGGTCGGTTCCGCCGATGTCGGTGCTAATCATGATTCGTGGTTTAGGTCTTTTTTGAGCAAATAATGACGAATTGAAACCCATTGCTATCGCCCATAAAAACAAAATATTTTTTAAAATATTGCTAATCATAAGTTGAGTATCTTTTGGAGCTAAATGAGTAAATTTAGCATAACTGTTATTATTATTATTGCCGTGTAGCATCTTTATCAGTTAATTTCAAAATGATATTTATGGTCTCTTTTTTACTAACCTCTTGGGCTTTAGTGTATATTTAGGGTAGTTTTCGAGAGAAATTGGCACTTCTTTTAGTACTTTGTGGCACTGAAACTATCATTATTATGGTCAAACAGTATTTATACAGAGGCTATGTAGATTTGAAGCCTCTAAAATAGAAATCATTCAAGAAGTTTGAATCGTTTAATCTAAAAAAATAGAGATAAAGATTACTTATGGTATCTAAATAATCAGAAAACTATGAAAAGAAGTTGTAGGTAGGTAAACATACCTCTAATTTAGGCAATATAAATTTATATTAGTTTGATTTTCTGCGTTCGATGGCATCTCTTACTCTTGCGGCACTTTCGTAATCTTCTTTTTTTAGAATTTTGTCCAATAATTCTTCCAGTTCTTCAAGAGTATATTCAGCATAAGAGCCTTTTTTCTCTTTACCTTTTTCGTCAATTTCGTATCCAGCACTTTCTAATACTGACTCGCTCACATAAATCGGGCATGAAAACCGAATGGCTAAAGCAATAGCGTCGGATGTACGAGCATCTATTTCAATAAGTTTTTTGTCAGCAGTTTGTAGAATAATTAAGGCATGAAAAATTTCCATCTCAAGTCGATGGATAAAGACCTCTTTAATGATAGCCCCCAATTGGGTGATAGTATTTTTAAACAAGTCATGTGTAAGTGGACGGGCGGGCTGCAATCGCTCCAAATGAATCGCAATAGCTTGAGCCTCCTGACTTCCCGTAATGATAGGTATTCGTTTTTTGGACTTACTTTCTTCTAAAATCAAGACATAATAACCTTTTTTCGACTCACTTTCGGCCAAGGCTATTACTGATACTTCCATTTTATTCATTGTGTAGCGACATTTCAAGATTTTTTTTGATAAACTCACACATTTTTCCAATATCCTCGAAAGGCGAAATCACCCAGTCTTCCACTGATAAGCGATAAAGGTCTTTTGTTTCTACTTCAACCTTAAACCCACCTTCTAAATCAAAATATTTTCCTTCTCTTTTCAGTATTTTGATATTCATTTGAGTCAAGGCATATTCTACAAAATCGGATTCATTGTAATTTAATTGTGTTTCCATTGACCAAATCTTAACTTATTGATGAATATTTCTATAAAAAACAACTACTCCAAGGCCAATACACAGAACGGCTGATATAATACTCAAACTCATCGAAAACCAACGATTATTAATAAATTTTGCCGAAAACGGTAGGCTAAAAATGCCTGCAGCGAGCATCATCCCTATGATTGAACCTAAGCCAAAGATAAGAATATAAGTGATGGCCATAAAATTATCTCTAATCTGTGTAAGTATAGAAATTAGTAAGCTACCACTACCTGCCAAGCCATGCACTAAACCAACACCATAGGCCAAGCCAAAAGAGGGCTCATCTATATGTAAATGGCCATGCGAACGCTCTTGAAATACTCGATAAAATCTCACAAAGCCTAAGATGATAAGCATTATTCCTACTCCCGCCTCGAAGTATCGAAAATCATCTTCATTTAAAGCAAATTTGCTCAGAATATAGATAATTGCTACCAAAAGAATTGTTGAAGTATGTCCTAATCCCCAGAAAACACCATCTTTAATGGCAGAGATAGTGCTATCTCGACGAGTGACAATGCTACTTACTGCCACCAAATGGTCGGCCTCAAAAGAATGCGAAAAACCTATCGCAGCAGCACTCAGCAATAAGACAATATCTTGCATTTTGGTCTAAGAGGGTGTTTATAAAATTTCATAAATTACAACTCGATGATTGCCAGTATCGGTCAGTACTAATTGATTTTCGGCTACACAAAGCGAAAACGGCCAATATAATTGGCTATCAGTTCCAAATCGAGTTTCTGTATTTTCGCTACCCGTATTGAAGTCATAGTGTCCCAATAAGTTATCGGCCACAGCAGCATTGTTTTTTGGAATATTCTCAAACCACAAAACCCTACTATTACCAGTATCTGCCACAAAAATGCCATTTTTATAAAAAAACGAATCGTAAGTCCAGCTCATAGAATCTTGTTTGGGAAATAAGCTAAACTGATTCATTCCATTAGCATCAAAATCGGGTTGGCCAATAATCACATCGGCAGGCTTTGAAAAAGCATCTTGCCATTGATGCCAAATCAAGTTTCTATAAAACTGAGTATCAGCAACCGATAGTTGTCCGTTGGGACTTACTCTTACCGAATACGGCCAAATAGGTTCATAATTTTCATAGTCTCGCTCAGTAAAACTTGGTTTTCCTATGACTTTATCGGCTGCTACATAATTTTCGGTTGGAATATTTTCGTAAAAAAGTATTCGTCTATTACCTGTATCACAAATCCAAAGGCGATTTCCGTCAGAAAAAACGCCATAAGGCCAGTTGAGCGACTGAGCTGATGGCGTAGAGCCAATACCACGTACATTTGGTTCGTTCTGCTCAAAGTTTGGCTGTCCAATTACTACATCAGCAGCTTGGCCATTTTGAGTCGGGAATGTAAGCCAAATCAAAACTCGGTGATTCCAAGCATCTGCCACAATCAGTTTTTGTCCGTCTGACCATATCCCCGAAGGATATTGCAGCGAACTTGCACTTACTCCTGCTCCTGCGTTTCGGCCTGTATCATTTTGTTCGATTTGCCCTAAGATTAAGTCAGGAGTAGCATAAGCCGTCTGTGGAATTGAATGCCAAATAAACACCCGATTTTGCCCTGTATCTGACACAAAAAGCTTCTTTTCGTGCATCCAAACTCCTCTTGGAGCAAGTAAGGGGTTATTTTCGCTACCTTTAAAAATGAGGTATTGACCCACCAAAGGCGATTTATCAATAGCCGACGCCCCCAAACCACTACCCAACGAAACTGGTGTTTTTGAAAGACTTATATTCATTCGATTACGGGCTTTTTATAAAATCAACAAATTCGAGGAAGTTGCTCGCCAACCAACATATTAATGACTCTTTTCCCACCTATTCTACTCTGTAAAACTACTTGTCTGGGATGCTCAGATACTACCTCTCCAATGATAGCTGCATTTTGACCGTTCTCAAATGTTTGTAGTTTTTTCAAGCAATCATCGGCAATTTCAGCCGAAACTATCGCCATAAAAACACCTTCATTGGCCACATAAAGAGGGTCTAAACCCAATAATTCACAAGCCCCATACACTTCTTCTATGACAGGAATATCCTTTTGTTGAATATTTATACCTAATTTGGTGTCACGAGCAATTTCGTTGAGAACAGTCGCTACTCCTCCACGAGTAGGGTCACGAAACAGGTGTATATCATTTCCAAAAGTATCCAATAGAGCCTCAACTGTATGATTTAGGTTTATTGTATCGCTTTCGATACTTGTTTCAAAGTCTAACCCTTCACGCACTGACATGATTGCAATGCCGTGCGTTGCAATATTTCCGCTAACAATGACTTTATCACCTACTTGTACTCTTTTGGCCGAAATTGCTGCTTTCGGGTGTAATTGTCCAACACCTGAGGTATTGATAAATATCTTATCGCCTTTTCCACGTTCCACCACTTTTGTATCTCCAGTTACGATAAAAATGCCCGACTTTTCGGCGGCAGCTTTGATAGAAAGCAGAATCTCCCAAAATTCTGTCATTGTAAGGCCTTCTTCCAAAATAAAACTTAGAGAAAGGTACTTCGGAATTGCTCCGCACATAGCGAGGTCATTGACAGTGCCGTTGATAGCCAATTCGCCGATATTACCACCTGGGAAGAATACAGGAGAAATTACGTAGCTATCAGTCGAAAACGCCAATTTCCCATCTAACTCAAAAATTGCTCCGTCGTGATGCTCATCTAAAATTGGATTTTTGAGTAAATCGAAAACACCTGATTCGAGCAGTTTATTGGTCAGAACTCCGCCGCTTCCATGACCCAAAGTTATCACATCAAAGTCGAGCTTTGGCATTGGACACGAAAGGCTAAGTATTGAGTTATTCATTTAGATAAAGCATTAAATTTAAGGTTCAAAAGTAATTTCAGGCTAAACAAGAGCCTCTTCCATTGCTTCTGAATAGTGATAATAAGCGGCACAAGCTCCCTCCGACGATACCATTGGGGCTCCGAGTGGATTGAGTGGAGTGCAAGCCTTGCCAAATTGGCTACACTCAAATGGTTTTTTGATACCCTTTAACACCTGTCCTGCAATACAATCGGCACATTCGGGTACTTTTTGGATATTGACCGAAAACTTTTTATTAGCATCAAAAGCCGCCATTTCTTCGTTAACTTCCCAACCGCTTTGGGGAATTGTTCCGATTCCTCGCCACTCACGGTCATCTGTTCGAAAAACTTTGGCTATTACTTTCTGAGCTTCTGGATTTCCTTCAGGCTTTACAACTCTGCTATATTGATTCTCGAGTTTTGCTTCTCCATTTTCAAGTTGGCGAACCGTCATCAAGATTCCTTGTAATAAATCTACTGGTTCGAAGCCAGTCACAACCATTGGAATCTTATATTTTTCTACGATTGGCTCATATTCACTCATACCCATGATGGTGCAAACGTGCCCAGCTGCCAAAAAAGCTTCAATTTTTGCTTCCTTATCATTAATAACGGCCTCCATTGCGGGCGGTACTAATACATGAGAAGCTAATATTGAATAATTTTTAAGCCCTAATCGTTGAGCATGAATCACTGAAAGGGCATTGGCTGGAGCAGTAGTCTCGAAACCAACCGCAAAGAAAACTACTTCTCGTGTTGGGTTTTCTTGAGCAATTTTTACGGCCTCGAGTGGCGAATACATGATACGAATATCGGCTCCGTTGGCTTTGGCTTCAAGCAAACTCCTCTTCGAACCTGGTACTCTAATCATGTCTCCGTACGAACACAGAATTACGTTTTTTTCTTCTGCTAAATATAGTGCTTTGTCGATAAGTGTGAGTGGCGTAACACAAACTGGACAACCCGGCCCATGAACCATCGTGATTTGTTTCGGCAGAATATTTAGTATTCCATTCTTAACCAAACTGTGTGTTTGCCCTCCACAAACTTCCATGATTGTCCATGGTTTGGTGGTAATTTTATGCAGTTCGGCAATATATTGCTCTACAATCTCAGGATTTCGGAATTCGGATAGGTATTTCATAAAGCCCCAAATGCAAATTAAAGGTTTGAAAAGTTTACTAATTTCTCCATTGAGTACCACCCTCAGAAGCATCAATCTGAGAATGTTGAACGAGTTCGTCAATCTCTCCGATTTCTTCTAAATACTTAAATGTCTTTTGGGCTTCTTCTTCATCGACAATGCTTATAGCAACCCCAACGTGTACAAGCACATAGTCGCCTTCTTTGGCATCAGGCACCATTTCGAGGCTGGCCTCTTTGGTAATTCCACCAAAAACGACCTTTGCCATTCTCACTAAGCCATCGTATTGGTATTCAATAGATTTGATTTTACCCGGAATTGCAAGACACATATATTTTAAGATTTATTTCTATTAATCAATTCAAAAAATGCTACTTGTCCAAACGAAATACACTCATCATTCGGAGATAATTGTTGGTGAAAATAGAGTTCAAAATTACTCAGACGCTCAATAACTAAATCAACCAAGAGGGCATTCTGCCAAACCCCGCCCGAGAAAGCTATTTTACTGATATTCAATTTATTAGCAATCATATTCACGGATTCAATCATCGTTAAATGAAATTTCAAAGCTATCTTACCGATGTTTACATTCTGATTCAAATCATTCGAAACACCTTGCAATAAGTGCTGTATTGAAAGGGTATTTTGTGGCAAAATCACTATTTCATATATTTCATTTGGAATACCATTCTCGTTGAGATACGCTTGAGCTATTGATTCGATATTAATTGCCGCCTCACCTTCATAACTTACTTTATCTGCAATTCCGAGTAATGACGCCATCGCATCGAATAATCGCCCAACCGAAGAGTTTTGCAGCATTTTGGCTTGTTTCAAATGCTTTTGATAAATATTCCACTCTAAATCACTAAATTTTTCTTTGAGAAAGTCGAGATTTTCAAAGAAACTTGAGCAAACTGCTAAAGCTGATAATCGAGGTTCTCGAGCCATCTTATCACCCATTAAATTAGGGAAGTATTCGAAATGCCCAACTCGTTCTATGCTATTGCTCCGAAAACTAAAAAACTCTCCTCCCCAAATTTGTCCATCTTCACCCAAACCAGTGCCGTCCCAAATAACACCCAATATGGGTTCTGAGCTATCAAGTAAATTATTTTCGGCCAAAACTGCCGCAAAATGTGCTTTATGATGCTGAATTTCGGCAAGTTTTAATTGTTTCTCATTTGCTATTGTTCGCCCCATTTCAGTGGATGAGTATGCTTTGTGCATATCAACTAAAACAGTTTGCGGCGTAAATGATAAGACATTACTTAAATGAGAAAGCGTATTTTTATAGTTTTCTTGCGAATCAAAATCTTCTAAATCACCAAGATATTGACTTACGTAAACATTATTTTCGTGAGTAATCGTAAAAGTACTTTTGAGCATCGCCCCCATTGCAATGATATTATTTTGGGCAAAAAAGCTGGGCAAAATAAAAGTCGGGGCAAGCCCTCGTGACCTTCGTAAGACTATCTTTTTGTTATATTTCGGTGTAAATCGAAGCACACTATCATCTTGTGGCACTACGATTTCTCGGTTATTTACTAATATAAAATCTGCAATTTCTGACAGTTCATCAAGAGCTTTTGCATCTTGATAAATGATTGGCGAATGACTTAAATTACCACTGGTTGCTATCAAGGGCCTATCAATTTTTTGGCATATTAGTTGAAATAAAGGTGTATAGGGCAACATCACACCTACTAATCCCGCTGTTGATAGCTGAATGTTTGTCGATAGTAAAACAATAACCGCCACTTCGTTGGTTAGTATTTCTCTTTCCTCAGCTCTTACCTCAATTTGCTTTTCGAGAGCGACCAAACTTGGATACATTACGGCAAAAGGTTTTAAAGGTCGATGCTTACGGAGTCTAAGCGTTTCTATGGTTGATGGCTGAGTGGCATCACACATCAATAAATATCCTCCGATTCCTTTAACCGCCACAATTTTCCCTTCACTAATAGCCTTGATAGTTTGTTCTATAACCGCTGAATCATTATCAGCAATCTGCCTTTTCTGGTTATCAAAAAGTGTAAGTTTTATTCCACATTTTTTACATGAATTCGTCTGCGAAAAATACCTTCTGTCGTTTACATTTTGGTACTCTTGACGGCAATCATCGCACATCTCAAAGACACCCATGCTTGTATGTTCACGGTCGTAGGGTAATTGTTTGATAATAGAGTAACGTGGGCCACAATACGTACAAGTTGTAAAGGCATATTGAAACCGATGATTTTTTTGATTATCAATTTCGTTACTACACTGCTCGCAAATACCAAAATCTGGACTTAAAAGAACATTCCGTTTATCACCAGATTGACTTTTAATGATATGAAATCCCTCAGAATATTTTGGCAAACGGTTGATTTGTTTGGTAGATAATTCTGTAATTTTGGCAAGTTTAGGGGCTTTACTAAGTAAACTTTCGGTAAAATCCTTAATTTTTTCAGAAGCTACGATTTCAATTAAAACTCCTTCATTAGTATTATTTACATAGCCCGAAAGTTGCATTTCAGTTGCCAAACAGTACACAAATGGCCTAAAACCAACACCTTGAACCTGTCCTTTTATTCGGATTTCATACACCATCTTTTTAGGCCAAAACTCCCTTTTTCTCTTCTACTTTATTCATGAGCCATTCGCACCATTCGTCCATTCCATCACCCTTGAGGCTCGAAATTGTCAATACTTCTATATCTGGGTTTACATCACGGGCATCTTGGGTGACTGCTTCAACCGAAAATGGCACATAAGGAAGTAAATCAGCCTTTGAGACTATCATCAATTCGCTCGTCAGAAACATGCGAGGATATTTTTTGGGCTTATCGTCGCCTTCGGTAGCCGCCAAAACCGTCACTCGATAATCTTCGCCGAGGTCGAAAGCCGCAGGGCAAACCAAATTACCCACATTTTCGATAAATAATAAATCAACGCCTGTAAGGTCAATGTGGTCAAGGGCTTGAAAAATCATTTGTGCTTCGATATGGCACATTCCGCCTGTTACGATTTGTAAAGCATTGATTCCTACATCTCGCATACGCACGGCATCACGTTCGGTTTCGGGGTCGCCAACCAAAACAGCCATATTGAGTTTACCTTTTAGCCTTTTGCCTGTTTCTTGCATGAGGGTTGTTTTGCCACTTCCAGGCGAAGAACAAACATTCACAACCAAAATATTGGGTAAGCGTTCTCGAATAGCTTTTGCCACAAAGTCGTTGACTTTCAATAAATTAAGCGTTGTATTATCGCATTGAACCGAGCCTACTGATGCTTGATTTGATTTTGGTTTCATAAATCATCTAACCTCATAATCGAGGCATTTTCTTTATAATAAATACTTATTTCTTATTCAAACTCTACTCTACTAATCAATAATTCTTCTCCTTGAACTACGTTTCGGCTGGGCTTTCCGCAAGTACATACAAACTTATATTGTTGTACTTCGGTAGTTTTATTACAATCGTCGCAATGAATCAGAATCGGAAGTACTTCTACATGCAAACTTGTTTTACCGTATTCGGGTTGGTCTTCAAGTACAGCCTGAAACGCATTTTGCATTAATATCGGTTGAACATTTGAGAGCAAACCTGCCTTTATATATATTCCCCTCACTTTATCCATGTCGTTCGGAAACTCTTCTTCGAGGGTCTTGAAAATATTTCTAACTAATGAGATTTCGTGCATGAATAATGACGATAATTATTGATTCTTTTTGTTCAAATATATTGCAATCTTTAAGCAAAACACAGCATTATTTTTGTTTTAGAAAACATTTTCTAAAACTGTTTTTTTACAGGAAATCTGCCCAAAAATGCGGGTATTTTTAAGCCAAAATTTTGCTTAATTCATGTATTTTATTTAAATGTCGTTGGGCTTCTGCCAATAGTTTCTCATCAGTTGTTAGTAATTCAACTTCATGAGCTTTAGCCATCATTTCATCGAACAAAAGCTGCTCTTGTAGTTCGTTTTCATGATTGACAAACCAGCAAGCTTCTATAAAATTGAGCAATGTCAAAGCTCGTTCGTAAGGATATTCATCGGCTGTACGAATTTCAAGCGATTGTCGATAATAGCCCAAAGCTTTTGCAAAATTATCGCCCTTGACAGATGGAGGATATTTGGTGAGAGCATTGCCATAGCTATTACAAATCATGGCATATTCAAAAGGGTGAGTTTCTCTGGTAAAATGATTTAATGCTTGATGAAAAGAACTTACCGAAACAGCAGCCCAAAGGCTTTTTTTCTTAATTTCATCGGGGATTTCGGAGTAAATTACACCCAAATGATGCTGAATCTCGGCAAAAATATCAGGTGCATTATCATACGAAAATACTTTGAGGGCTTCTTGGTAAGCTTCCATCGCTGGTTTATAAAACTGTGTATTTCCACTTTGAGCCCAAGTATAAAACAAAACACCTTTGCGGTATTGAGCATTAGCAAGTAATTCAGGGATATCTTCATTACGAAGTATATCAATGGCTCGATTAATATACCCTAAGGCTTCGGCAAAACTCTCTGAAATATTGGCAACATAAGCTGCATCAATCAATAACAAGGCTGTTTGTAAATGATTTTGCTGTCTCTCATAATGTTTAAGAACTTCCCAAAGTGTAGTTTTAATATTATTTAGCAAAGTTTGGTCGTAAGGAATTCCCAGCTGTTTCAGCCAAACGGCATACTGAACATTTTTTAGTTCATACTTTGCATCATCAGAAATAGCCCTTTTTATGCTTTCATTGAGCAATCTTTCGGCAGTTTCGAGTTCATTTACATCTAATAATAATGAGGCATAATGCTTGGCTGTGAACGCCCTAAGTTCATCATTTGGAGCTGAATCAATGGCTTTTTGATAAAAACTTTTAGTCTGATAGACATTAATAAAACTTAGAGTTTCGCCATAATAGGCTTTAATAGCAATGTTGTGCCAGTGACGATAAATACTAAACTGCTGAAATGAATCAAAAGCCGATATTTCGGTATCAATATTTACGCTTATACCATGTTGGAGGCAGTTGACGGCATCAATATCAGTCAATAAAGTTGCATTATCTTCGGCACATTCGTAGGCTCTTTCATAATTTTCTAACTTAAAATAAATCAGAGCCAACAAATTATTTTCATTAAATTTTATATCATCTTCGAATAAATACGGGGGGATATCATTACTCCAATTTAATGGAATCTTTATTTCATCTTCATTGACTATCAGGTAATTAAAGCCCAGTGCATCCATAAGATGTTGTTGGCCTTTTACGGTCACAACCTCATTCAAGCGAAATTCGCTATCAATAATTGATTGTATTTTAGATGTTTGGTCAGTTGTAGCAAATATTGTAAGCATTTTCGTTAAGTTTTAGGGTTCCTCGTGCATCTTTTCTGATGCCCCGTTGAAATATCTGAGCATATAATTCGGCTTTTTTCTGGGAGTCGTAGTGGTCAAGATAATGGCAAAGTAATTTGAGTGGATTATGAATCGAGATATAAAGCATGGATAAATGCCAGCGTCCTTGTTTGAAATCTATCAAATAGCGAATCTCGGTATCATGTAACCATAAGTTTTGTTCAAAAATCGCTAAGTCTTTCTTATTACCCCGCTGATTTTCGGGAAAATCAAAGTTGATGCTGTCAGCTATATACATCTATAATTCGATACTTATGATTCCAGTATTTTTAACTTCATGTGCCAAAGTGCGGTCAGTATTATCAAGGTCATTATCTAAGATTAGGTCTTGAACCGAAATAGTTTTATCGCCTTTAAGATTTCTTAGTTTTAGTACTGCCCATGTTGTTTTGTGCATTTTTTCAAAAAAAACTTTAGAACGAGCCGCCAACAACAAAGTTTTTCTTTCGGGATAATAGACCAGACTTACCTTTTCTTCTTCTCCAAAGAGCAAATCGACAAGCTCTTTTTCAAACCAAATATGACCATTCTTTAATTGTATCATTGCTTATTAAATAGTCCACAGTCAATAGTTGAAAAGCTCACAGTGATGTAAAAACTTATAATCAACTATATCTATCATATTTCTAAATCTAACAGATTTACGCTCAAACAGCCCTATTTTCAGTTCTTTTCAAGAACTTCGGCTTTCAGTAAATCAATCACTTTTTCTCCCGCTTGTCTTACAGGTTCGCTTAGTTGAATATCAAGTCGGGTATTATCAACCGCTATCAAATACACCTCAATATCTGCTGGATATTCTTCTCTTAATATCTTCTTGGCATATGAAAGAGCTTGGTCCCATTTGAGGCTATGCAAAAACACCATTGGGTCGTCTTGAATCTGAGCATCAATTTCGCTGGCGGGCAATTTATAAAGTGTTCCAGCGGGTTCTCCTGTATTGATTACTGCATCTACTATAATTATTCGCTCATGGCCTTGCAACTGAAAAAGTACCTCAAAAGCCGATGTTCCCATATCGAAGAGTGTAATTGTTTCATGCTCTTCTCCAATTAGTCTTTTGAGTTCTTCAATCACATAGATTGCTACCCCATCATCACTCCGACAAGGATTGCCAAACCCCATAATTGCTGTTTTTTTTCTTGTCTGTGAGGTTTCAATTACAGCACCAGTATTGTGTAAGGTAAGATTCATAATGAGCCATTTAGTACAAAAAGCCCGTAAATAGTTGTTGATTTACGGGCTATAATTGTTTTATTATTTGGGGTAATTTATGTACAAAATTAAAGTTTGAATCTTGCCATCTCTTTACCATTCTTTGCATCATGGGCGTGAACTGTACAAACCAAACAAGAGTCAAATGAGCGAGCCACCATACCAACTTCCACTGGGTCATGTGGGTCTTCGATTTCTGTACCTTCTAATGCCGCTTCGATTGGCCCTGGATTACCCTTATCATCATTTGGTCCAACATTCCAAGTCGTTGGTGCCATCACCTGATAATTCTTAATTACACCATTTTCTATCTCAATCCAGTGAGCTAAAGCTCCACGAGCAGCCTCTGTTGCACCGAAACCTTTACCATCTTTTTCGGTTGGCTTGATATAAAAATCACCGTTTAAGTCAACCTGACGTAGCCATTCATCAATATAATCATAAAGGCGTGGAGCTTCGTGCAAGCGTGCCAATGTGCGAGTAAACACACTTGGCCCGAGTTTTTCCATAATATCCAAGAATAATGGGTCTTGAATCTGATGACTTGCATTTTTAGGATTAGCATTCATAATTACTCTCGAAAGCGGCCCCGCTTCGGCAGCATAACCTGCATAACGAGGAGCTTTAGCCCAACTATATTTTCCGCCAAAGTCTGAATTTGCTAAATTCTGAGAAGGCATTGGTGTTGGCAACGGCTCGTTCCACGGGTGTGCAGCAGGCACATCTTTATACCAAGCGTGTCCTACGTGTTCCATTACATCAAGATGATTGAAATCATGGAAATGTTTGCCATCAAAGAAACCACCAGGGCTGATTACTGCGTGTTGGCGTGTTTCTATTTTTGGTTTATTCCAAAGGTCTTTATGAATATATGTACCATAGGCCACGTATTTTCCAACGCCTTGCCCAAATTTATGTAAACCAAACTCTAAGCCAGCTCTGATATATAAGCCTAAATCTGAATTTCTTTGGCTCTCGTTTTCATCAACCCAAGCAAGCATATCATCCCAAGTTTTAATCTGACGATAACGCTCAATCGAACAGCCTAAGAAAATACTTTCGAGCCAATCTTTACGAAATTGATTCATTATTGCATGAGCCCGTGTAATATCTTTCAGTGTTGGAGCACACATTACACCTCCTGGCACCATATAGCTCGAATGAGGCCATTGTCCGCCAAATAAGGCATAAACTTGTACTGGCAAAGCACTTGTGGTGATTCCTCTCTGAAACGATGTTCCAACATAAGCAGCCCAACGCTTCACTACTTCCGAATAAAGTGGCTTATTAGCAAATTTTTTATTAGCCATATCGGTTGCGAAAATGGCATAAAACCAACGAGGAATACTTTGTATAGTTTCGGTTGCTTGACCTAAGGCTCTAAGTAGAAGTGCATTTGGCGTAAGAGTGGTTTCCCAAACCGTATCTAAAGCCGAAGAAGCACAATAAAGGTGTGAGCCACCGCAAATCCCACAAATACGAGGAGTAACGATGAGGCCTGATTGAGGGTCTTTGCCAGCCATGATTTGTTCAAAACCACGAAACATAGCGGCTTGTGTATGGGCTCGGGTCACTACGCCGTCCTCCATATATACTTTTACGTCGAGGTCGCCTTCTACACGACCTACGGGTGATATATTTAATTCTTTTGAGATAGCCATTTTTAACGGTTGATTTTAGAAATGATGATTTTTGCAATCAGAAATTCAGGATTTCTAATTAAATGGAGCTTTCGCTGTGCGACTTCGTAACACCAAACACGGATTCGGTAGCGTGCATAGTTTTTTCAAAACCTGCTCTCAGATAATAACCCAACTTAGAGTTTCCTGCGGGAACATCTTGTGGCAAGAAACCGAGGTATTTAAGGGTTTTGAATACGCTACCTTTCTGCAAATCATGATGAGGGAAACCTGGCTCAGTACAGCCCAAACATGGGTGATTAGCACGGGTTTTGCTCGATGTACGATTCCATAAGATACGATTACAACTCGCACGAGTCATTGGCCCTCGGCAGCCCACTTCGTAGAACAAACAACCATTTCCTCTTTTACCAAATCCGCCATCAATTTTATTGGCAAAGTTTACAACATTCGTACATCCTGTTTGTACAAAATCTGTAAAGAAAGTACTTGGTCGATGATATTCATCAATTCTAATATCTCCAATACGGCCTGTTGAAATGGCAACTAAAATTTGCGTAACCCAGTCAGGATGTGCAGGGCATCCTGGAATATTAATTACAGGCAAGCCGCCTTTTGATTTATACCCAGCTCCTAAAAAACCGCCTTTCTCTTTCTTCAAAAACTGCATACCTGTTGATTCACTCGGATTAGGAGCAACGGCAGGAATACCGCCCCAAGTTGCACAATCTCCTATGGCCACTACATAGCCTGCTACTGCTGCGAGCTCTTTCACCCAATCTTTCATTGGTCGGTCGCAAAAATAGTTCATGGTTCCTGTTCCATTCGGGCCTTCAATGATACTGCCTTCATAGACAAAAATATCGCACTGAACTTTACCTTTAATAATATCTTCGAGAAGATAAGTAACTTGGTGACCAATCTCCAAGCCGATAGAAGGATGCCAAAGAATGTTGATACCAAAGTCGGTCACTAAATCAACGACTGTTGGCTCTTCGGCATTGAGGAACGACATGGTGTTTCCACTGCATGCCCCCCCTTGTAACCATAGAACATTTGCCATAGGACAGGTTGTAAAAGAGTTGAAATTGTATTATTTGATGTTCAAATGTAAAATAATAAATTTAATTAGAAAAATTTTTCTAATTAAATTTAGAAAATATTTTCTAATTAAGAATTATTCTAAACAAAGCAAGGAGATTAGTTGTCAAAAATGCGATTTATACAATCACAAAAAAATGATGTAAATCATATTTTCTAAATAAATACGGGAAGTATCATACTGGAGAATTCGTTTGTACCTTTTTCGGTTAAATAAGGCTTAACATTGTTCCAAACGGCGTTCTTAAAACGAGTTTCGGTAATTGGTTTGCTTCGCATCTGCTGTTGTGGAATCCAGAAAACAATAGTCATCCAGATTGCCTCAGATAAAATATCGTAGGTAGCTTCAGTTTGTGGAGTTAGGTCGCCTCGGCGAGCATGAAAATCAAGTCGTTTACGAATCTGAAAAATCATTTTATTCATAAACTCCTGCCAACGCTGTCGCACTTCGGGAAGCGGATGCTCAGTGGCAAATAAATCGGTAATGTAGAATTGATAATTTTTAAAAAAATCGAAATAATAACTTACTTGAGAATCAAAATCTAATAAAGAAGGTGTTTTGAGATATGCACCTAAAATCTGCTGAAAGTCTTCGAATAGCTTTTCATAAACAGAATTGATGATTGCCTCTTTATTCTTGAAATGATAGGCTAAATTGCCGACACTAATTCCTATCTCATCAGCTATCTGCTGAAGACGCACGCTCGCTATTCCGTGGTCATTAAATAGCTTAATTGAGGCATTTACTATCCGTTCTTTTGTGTTATACATCTCTCTAAACAATCACCTCTTTGCAACAAACAATAGGTACTTTTATATGCGTTAAATTTTATTTTACACTCGCTGAGTTGTCATTACTCATTACATAGCTTTAATTACAACAAATCTTAAAATCTTCGACCTTGACCTCAAGCGTTCCTCGTTGGTCTTTGGCGGCCATTCGCCGCATTAGACTCGCCGAAAGCGTGGCTTTTTTAAGACAAGAATAAGACATTATCTGACGTTTAATGAACTTCAATGGATTGGTATGCAAAGCAAAAACCAACTCAATATTCCATTCTCCTCGTTTGTAAATGAGATTGTCGATTACGGCACTATCCGATAGCCAATGGTCGTCGTGATAAAACTGAAAATCAGTAAAATTACCTTTAGAATCAACAAAATAGGCGTCGTTTAATAGCTCTAATAGACTATTATAGACATTTTCATCTATTTTGTAAGGCGACATATTTAGGCTGCTTAATAATGATTTGTAATCAAATTTAGAAAATAATTTCTAAATTCAAATCATAACCAATTAAAATTTTCGTTGAAGTGCATTTGTTTGTATTCGATATTACCAATATGCGTGAAGTGAGGTATAAGCAATGCCCAAAGTGAAGCAGCGTAATCTTCAATATTGGCTTCGTCGAACGTACGAATTCGGCTTTGGTAAAGCCATAATTCCATTGTCATCCAATATTGTTCAGCCAATTTTTGGTGAAGCCCATCTTGTGTCTCTGGAATAAAAGTACCACGAGCAACATTGAAAGCAATCATATTCTCGATTTGTTGAATATACCAGCGAGTATATTCACGATACTTTTTCTTGATGAGGGGAAAATTTCGAAGAATCTCAAAAGTATCAGAGTAAAAAAAGCTAAATTTTTGCTGAATCAGATATGTATCACGGATATGTTGGTCGATATTGATAAACAGAGGCACGATTTTCAAATCTGACAAGAGTATTTTTTGATTCAGCTCGATTTCTTCATACACCTCTTCTACAATAGCATCTTTGTTCTTGAAATGATAGGCTAAGTTTCCAACGCTAATTCCAACTTCATCGGCAATATGTTGCATACGAATGCTCACAAAGCCAAATCGGTTGAATAACTCGATTGACTTTTCAAGAATACGTGCTTTCGTATCAGCTGATTTGACCGACATATTTTCAATATTTTTATTCTAAAAGACAAAACTAAGGCTAAAAATCCCGCTTCCAAATATAGCCATCAAGAATATAATGCGTAAGCTGTGGCATTGATAATAAGGCAATTGTTATAGAAAGCAATAGATTATCTGTGAGATTGATGGTCGGGAAAAATGCAAAAAACTCATCATATTCGTGCCAAACGAGACCATTCCAAAAACCTTCTTCGACGTAGGCCAAAACAAACAAAATTCCGATAAAAATGAGAATGCCAAAATTGGAGAAAAGCAACTTCCAAAAGCCAGTTTTTTTATAGGCTTTCTTTTGTTCAGTAGCATAAACCAAAGCCATATACGGCACGCCATGAGCTACTACATTGAGCATTGTAAATGCCATATCGCCATTGAAATAGACAATTCCTAGATACCACGTGAGCATCGTAGATAAAATCAACAAAGTCTTGGGCAAGTTGATTTGTCGAGTTTGGATGTAATCTTTAATGACTAAAAAGTAGTAGATTATCACCCAAATCCAAAAAGCATATTTCAGTAAATCGGCCAGATTCTGATTCGTATAAAACAGAAAATCTTTAGCAGTAAACCACATAAAATTGCGAGGTTCTGACAAATGCCAATAGACCATAGGAAAAACTGTGACGATGTATATCATCCAAACATCAATCTGTTTGATTCCTTCGGTGCGGGTATAAAGCTTCAGAAAACCATATTGCTGACGAATAAAATGATAGACAGCCAAATAAGCAGCCAATCGCCAAAAGATAGCTTCGGAAAAATAATGGATGCCTCCAGCCACCAAAATCACCCAAACTGGTGTGAAAAATAGTATTTTTTTGTGTTTTTGCAGAGAAACTTTATCAAAATAAGTGCGATAAAGACTACTATAAACATGCGAAACATCAATCAACAGCACCATTGCAAACCACGCCCAGTTTGGCATTTCGTTTGACCAAAGCCAACTTTCGGGAAAGAAAAACAGTAATATAACCGCCAAAAATGATGGAGCAATAATAAAACTCAAATCGTATTTAGCTGAGTGTATCCAAGTTTGAGTTTGCATGAAATTTTCAAAGTTTTGACAATTATTTAAAGATTTACTCTCCGTGAAAATTCGTGTAATCCGTGTCTCCGTGGTAAATATTTGAAATCACTTTCTTAGCCACCTCAGCCCCATGATAAAATGCTTCCTCAAAAATCGAAACACCTGAAAGGTCCGAATGAGCAAAATGTATTTTATTATTGAGCGATTTTTGTGCTTCATATCGAGCCGACCCGTGAATAAAACCAATCGTTGGGCGAATCATGGCGTGTCCCCACAATTTTATATCAATTTTCAGAATTGATTCTTCAATTTTTGGGTGTGCTTTTTTTAGGTCAGTCAGCACTTCACTTTTCCATTCTTCGTGGGTTTTTACTATTGCTTTTTTGCGTTCGTCAGCAGGATTGTTATCGACAAGTGGCTTATAATAAGTCAGTTGCCAAGTTTGTTGGTCTTGAGAGAGTTCTTGATGATTCGATAAAACATAGCCAAGTCCGTTGCCTTCATAAATCACGTTATCCCAAGATAAGGCTTGTCCTCTACCCGTATCAAAAGGCTTGGTTTGAATATTGGCAACCATCCACGGTGAATACGTAAAATCTTTGATAAAATCAGATTTCTGTTGCGGCATTAAGTATGGGCGAAGCATCTGCGGAACTGCCCAAATTACTTGTTCGACTGTATAATTTTCTCGCTTTTCAGTTTTCCAATCATACACATCAACTGAAACTTTCCCATTTTTCTCTTCAATTTGATAAGCCAAACGCTGAGTTTTGATATGATTTAATTGATTTTTGGCCACAAGTTTCATCAAAAAACCATTTCCCTCGCTCCATGTCAACACGTCATCATCTTTAGCATTGGCAGCTTTTCCTTTTCGTGAAGCAAAATAATGAATGCCCGCCCAAGCTGAAGTTTCGGCAATCGAAGTACCGTAGTCATCTAATAAACAATAGTTTACATACCAATGTAGCGGTTTAGCCGTAAACGCATTTCTCTCCATCCAAGTTTTCATACTGATTTTATCCAAGTCAGTAAAACTCGTATCGCTTGATGAATAAGCCAATGGAATCGTAAAAGCCCATTTTTGGTCATTCCCTTTGGCAGTTTTAAAAGCATTCATTTTTGATAAAAATTCCCCAATTTGGTTCTTTTCTCCGTCCAAAATATCCATGTTTGGAATCAGCCCTTCTTGCCAAAAACCTTTTACAAAAAGCCTTTCGTCGGGGTGAAAGCAAAGTGCATATTCATCATAGACTGGTAGTTTATTTTCATCAAAACCCGTAATTATCTTGTTTTCTGCCAAAAAATCAATCAATTCTTTATTTTCTGGACTCGGAATTGGCAAATAATGAGCAGCCCACGGGTACCTGGCTTCATCTTCGCCAAAGGTAGAATTTCCTCCAATATGGCTTTCAAGTTCTAAAATTTCATAATCTTTGATACCCGCTTTTTGTAGAAAATAGCCAGCCGTGAGTCCAGATATTCCCGAACCTACAATCAGAATTTTTGTTTGATGTGATTGATGAATTGGTAAAGAAATGGCCTTACGAAGTAAATGTCCAATTGCGTGATTTGCCCCAACGATTTGCCCTTGAATAACAGTGGCAGACTCGCAAGAAGTAAGTGTTTGTAGCCCCAAAGTGCTACCCAAAAGTGCGATTCCTGATAACTCAAGAAACTCTTTGCGAGATATGCTTACATCACTTTTGCCCATTCTTCTTCAAAATACTGCACCAAAATTTGGTTGTTGAGTTTATTTACTTCGGTTTCTTGCTGTGCCATATCTTTCGGAAAAACTTTGCTTTGCTCGAAAGCGGCATCATTCATGAAACGTAGCTTTTCTGGAAAATTCTGAGTTTTGCTAAATTCGTTTTTTGTAGCCAAAACATAGCCCCAATCGCCAAAAGATGGAACAAAAACATGATAGGGAAGCGTTTTAAAACCCACTGATTGTAAGGTTTTGTTGACACACCAATATGATTTTGGAGCCATAAAAGGCGAAGTTGACTGCACTACAATTAGGCCTTCGGGTGCGAGCGTGTGAGTAAGTTCACGATAAAAAGTATTAGAGTAGAGTTTTCCCAAAGCAAAATTATTCGGGTCAGGAAAATCAATGATGATGGCGTCGAAAAGTGTTTTATTTTGCTTTATCCACAAAAAAGCATCTTGATTCAAAATCTTAACTTTCGGGCTATTCAGGGCATTTTGATTCAATTTTGTGAGCATTTCATTTCTCCGAAACAGGTTCGTCATATCGGCATCCAAATCAATGAGCGTAATGGCTTTCACACTTTCGTATTTCAGTAATTCACGTACCGCCATACCATCACCACCGCCCAAAATCAAAACTTTTTCGGGCTTTTTTGTAAAAGTCATGAGCGGATGCACCAATGCTTCGTGATAACGATATTCATCGAACGAACTAAATTGTAGATTTCGGTTCAGAAAAAGTTTGATATTACTGCCTTGTCGAGTCAACACAATGCGTTGATAAGGTGAAGATTTAGCAAAAATGATTTTTTCGTCATAAGTTGTAGCCTCAGCCCACGACAAAATATTATCCGAAAAGATAAAGCCAAGCGTGAGTAAAACAAACACAAAAATAGCTTGAAACCAAAGTGTTAGGCGGTATTTAAGTTGTGCAGAATAATTATACAATACCAACAAAGCCACCAAAGTATTGAGGATTCCGAAGAAAAAAGAGGTACGAATCAGGCCCATTTTTGGCACAAAAACCAACGGAAAAAGAATAGAAGCAAGCAAGGCTCCCACATAGTCGAAGGTAAAAACTTTGGAAATGATGTCTTTAAACCCAAAGTTACTTTTATTGAGGATTTGCATCAATAACGGAATTTCGAGGCCAACGAAAATACCCGTCAGACTGATAAGTCCGTACAAAATCCATTGAAAAGAATCGACACTATTGAAAATTACAAACAAAACGCTCGATGTGATTCCGCCGACGAGACCAACCAAAAGCTCGATTTGAATGAACCAATCAAGTAAGTTTTCGTCGAAATATTTTGAGCAAAATGAGCCAATTCCCATCGAAAAAAGATATAATCCGATGATGATTGAAAATTGACTAATCGAGTCGCCCATGAGGTAGCTGGCCAAAGTACCCGCAATTAGCTCATAAATAAGCCCACAAGTAGCCACCAAAAACACCGAAAAAAGCAGTAAAATTGGGATTTTTGCCGAATTTTTATCCATGAATGGCCGAACTAATAATAATCGCTACGGCAATAATAAATGCCCCTGCTATAATCGCCAAAGCGGTATTTCCTTTCTGAACGATTTCTTTATAGATGTTTTCGGGCGTGATTTTTTCGAGAATCACGAATGAAATTACCAAAATAAAAATACCAATCAACGAATAAATCACTGAGGCATAAACGTATTTGAGGCTAAGGATGTCGGTCATATTGTTAATTTTTTGAATGAATTTTATAGACAAAAACGAACAGGATGTTCGTTCCACATTATTTATGATAAAAACGATTTACGCCCGATGTTCTGCTATTGCTGCCGTCCCATTGGCTTTTGGTGCTGAATTCATAAAAAAGCTTTCCAACTTGCAGCGAATAGGCAAAGTAGCCAACTATCACCATCAGAAAAGCTGCATACATTATTTTATATCGGTTATCTAATTTCATGTTATTCGTCTTCTTCAGTTACGTACGGTGAATAATCACTATCGGCCCAGCGTTCTTTTTCAAAATTATATTCTTGAAAATATTTTATCAATGGCACGATAACAATCAAGCACAGCATAATAAAAATGTTTATCCAATAAATTCCGCCAGTTTGAAGTTTTACTTCGTAAGTGCCACCATTAGTTGCGGGTGTTGTGGTTTCTATCAATAAATGATATTTTCCAGCGGGAACTTCTGAATAATCTTTTGAAGCACTGGTTGAGCCTTCTGTCCATTTTTCGCCACCTTCATAACCATGGTAAAATTCATTTCCAATCACAATAGGCAATTCTTGGAGTGTGCTTTCATTGACCATCGTGATATTCGACTCTAACCACGAATTATCTACGCCAGAAGTAAGTTCGATTTCAATTTTCCCTGTTTTATCAATCGAAAAACTTTTTGAAACAATAGGTTTGGCAGAAGTCAGATTAGTGCTGGTTGAATCAATTTTTAAATCTGCCACACTGAAAGTTTCTCTAAAAACCGTAGTAGTAGGCGAAGTTGCCATAAAATATAGCTGAATCGTCAAGATTACCGCAAAAGCAATCAAGCTCATTTTTAAAGCATCTTTGTAGTAAAATTGACTTTTATAAGGCTCGGTTGCTCCTACGCCAATTTTCGAGGGAAATGTTGTGGAATTCCCAAGACTTAAATATTCTTGATAGATTTCATTATTATCTACATACTCACCTTCATACCATTCGGAGTTACTTTCTTTTCCATTAGAAGTTCTATAAACCTCTTCAATTAATATTTGGGGAGGAGAAATATACTCTTTTGAATAGATTCTATTTGTATCAACAACATCGAAATTAAAGCCTCCTACCGCCCAATTTACATCTTGATAATATTTTTGAAAAAGATTATAATTACCAGTAAGTGGCGATTTTTCATTTAACGCCCAAACTAATTGCCAATTCCCATTATACTCATTTAGAAATCTTTCTTGTATCCCATCATTTAAAACGTACTCTCTCCAATTAATTCTTAGGTTTGTTCCATCATTTCTCTGTGTAATTCCTGTAATTGTATAAGTTGTCCCATTGACTCTGATACTTTGACCTAACTCAAAACAAACTTCTTTCGGGCGATTGGAACTTTTGAAGGAAGAAAGAAACTTCATTCCGTTTTCGGTAACTTCTTGATAGCTAAAGCATTTCGAACAAGCAACAAAAGTGTCGTTGTCGTTCATCGAAATCTTGTTTGTACATTTAGTGCATATACGTTGCTTCATCTATCTATAAAGTTCGTTTAGATTTAATGCAGTAGGTTGAAAAAACGCAACGAGTTCTTGGTGAAAATCTCGCACGATGGCTTCGTTATTATTCCGAAAATTAGATAAAAATACGTCGTAAGTAACTCGCCCAAACTCTGGCCAAGTGTGAATCGAAATATGAGATTCCGTCAAGCAATACACACCCGTAAAACCTCCTCCTTCAAAATTAGCAAAAACTTCACCCACAATCGTCAGTCGGTGTTTTTCGATGAGTTTCTGTAATAATTGTTTGGCTGCTGCATAATCTGTCAGAGCTTCGATTGCAGTGGTATCAATCTCGGCCAAAATATGCAAACCCTTTGAATAGGTCATGGAATGGTGTTTCTATATCGTTTAGCGATTATTTGAGATGCAAGTTAGATTTTTTCATGAAATTTCCATTCTTTTGGTACAAGATATTTTTTAGATAAACTAAAATTGATTTCCTAATCCATAGCGTCTGGTTTGCAAACCAGACGCTATGGATTAGGAAGAAATTCATCATCAAAATTTATAGAAATTAATAGATTGTATGCTAACAAACGTAGAACATATAGGGATTGCAGTAAAAGACATTTCTGCCTCAAATGATTTATTTACTAAACTTTTCAACGTGCCTCCGTATAAATCAGAAAGCGTTGAAAGTGAAGGAGTTACAACTTCTTTTTTCAAGATTAACGAAACTAAAGTAGAGCTACTCGAAGCCACAAATCCTGATAGTGCAATCGCAAAGTTTATCGAGAAAAAAGGCGAAGGCATACATCATATTGCCTTTGAAGTAGATGATATTTTGGCAGAAATGAAACGTTTAGAAGCAGAAGGCTTCACGCTTTTAAACCCAACACCAAAGCGTGGTGCTGATAATAAATTGGTGTGTTTCCTACACCCAAAAGGCACAAACGGAGTTTTGATTGAGTTGTGTCAGTCTATCTAAATAGTGCTTATTTTTCATTGCCGTCAGCTAAAGCAGACGGCAATGAATTTTATTGAATTGATGCGATAATAAAATATAAATCAAATCTTTCAGAACTCATATCGCTCCTTTCACAAAATCTAAGATTCCACCGAGTTGTTTTTTTACGGCTGGTTCGGCAGCTTTGGCGGTCATACCTCCTTTACTGAGGTTTCCTACACTTCCCATAGCAGTATCGAGTAGGCCACCCAATTTACTCTGAGAATCGCCACCGAGAGCAGGCAAACCTGCTTTCATCAAACCTAAGTTTTTGGTTAATCCACCTACATTGCCAAGTAGATTTGAACCACCGAGAGCATTTTCAATTCTCTTGGCTGCTAATAGCATTTTCACGGTGTTTATTACTTTTTTAAGCATATCGCCTTTCAAAAGTCCACTTTTTACCATCGGAGCAAACTTTTGTAATGCACCTACCTGTCCCAAAAGTTTGTCTTTAAAACTTCCTTTATCAGCATTTGCTTCCTTTTCGAGAGCAGCCGTGCCAGCTGTCAAAGAACTCAAAAGAGCTTCTTGATTTCCCGCAGCTTCGGCTTCAATTGCTTTATCCAATAGAATTTCAGCTTCTGGTGTTTCTTCTTGAAAAACTAATAAATTAGAGGTATTTGCTACACTCACATTTACAACAAAAACATTTAAAATAGCTGCCGAAATGGCCAACATTACATACTTTTTCATTAGCAAAATTGTTTTAGTTTTTCTTGAGACGAAAAATTTCCAGAAAGATACATAAAAAAGGAAGACTTCGTTTAAAACGAAGTCTTCCTTAAATTCTCTTATTTTCTAATCACTGCTCCCAGTTCTTTTTCGTAGGCAGCAATGAGGCGTTGCATTGTTTTATCTATCACATCATCGGTCAAAGTTTTTTCTTTGTCGATGAGTGTGAAACTCACCGAATAAGATTTTTTACCTTCACCCAGTTTTTCTCCTGCATAAACATCAAAAGCATTGATGCTTTGGAGTAAATTCTTTTCGGTTTTGGCGGCAATGGCCGAAACTTGCTCAAATTTCACCTCTGAATCAATCACTAACGAAAGGTCACGACGTACTTCTGGAAATTTCGGAATCTCAACAAAAGCGACTTTTCCCGAATATTGTTTTAATAAATATTCCCAATCAAAATCAGCGTAGAAAACTGCTTGTTTCACATCAGCCAATTTAGTCAACTGTGGTTTTACTAAACCCAAACTTACAACTGGCTTTTTGTTGATTAAATAAGTAAGACCATATTGGAAAACCGAAGAATCAGCTTCCTGTGTGTCGAATTTTACAACTTTCATTGCCTTCAAAACTTTCTGCACAACCAAAGCCAAATCATGGAAAGCCAAAGGTGTACTCGGACTCGCCCAAGATTCTGACTGACGATTTCCCGTCATCCAAACACCTAAATGCTTATTTTCTTTATATTTGTCGTCTTTCTTGAAATAACTACGTCCGAATTCAAATAAGTTCAAATCTTTCTGACGGCGGTTAATATTATATGCTACCGATTCCATTCCAGTCAATAAAAGACTCGAACGCATCACCGAAAGTTCTTCGCTCAATGGGTTCAGCAAAGTGACCGTTTCACCTTTCGCAGTTGCTTCAAGTGCTTGATTATAAGCAGGTCTGGTAATTGAAAGTGTTTGAATTTCGTTGAAACCATTTGCTGCCAACAATTCGATAATACGGAACTGTAATTTATCGGCATCTTTCTCGGCAAACGACGATAAGAAATCAGTTTGGAGCGTTTCTGAAAGTTCGATATTATCAAAACCATAAATTCTCAAAATTTCCTCAATCACATCAGCTTCACGAGTTACATCCACACGGTATGGTGGAACGCTTACTTGCATTTCGCTACCGTTATCGCTCAAAATCTCAATATCAAGGCTTTTCAGAATCTTATGAATCAAACGGTCGTCTAAGTTTTTACCTATTAGGCGACTGATGTTTTTATGTTTTACTGTAATTCCAAAATTGGCAATTGGATTTGGATAAACATCAATTGGTTCGCCGATTATCTCTCCGCCCGCCAATTCTTGAATCAAAACTGCCGCCAAGCGAATCGCAAACGGAGGCATATTTGGGTCAGTGCCACGCTCATAACGGAACGAAGCATCGGTTTTCAAGCCATGAAAAGTAGCAGTTCGACGTACCCAAACTGGACTAAAATAAGCTACTTCTAAGAACACATTTTGTGTAGAATTTTTGATACCAGACTTTTGACCACCAAAAACACCAGCAATTGCCATTGGTTCCTCGGCATTACAAACCATCAAATCACTACCCGAAAGTGTGCGTTCTGTACCATCAAGGGTTGTGAATTTTGTGCCTTTTTCTGGCACACGGACTACAATTTTATGCCCTTTTACTTCGTCAGCATCAAAAGCGTGCATCGGCTGTCCGAGTGTGTGGCAGATATAATTTGTAATATCAACGATATTGCTGATTGGATTCAGACCGATAGCCAATAAAGCATTTTTCAACCATTCTGGCGATTCCTTTACCGTAATTCCACGAATTTCTAAACCACAAAAACGTGGGCAAGCTTCAGTATTTTCTAAGCTTATTTGAAAATCTGTTGTTTGAGAAACTGGCTTGAAGTTTTCGATAGAAGGCATTTTGATTTCACGACCCAAAACAGCTCTTAGGTCACGAGCAACTCCCAAATGTGAAGCCGCATCGGCACGGTTTGGTGTAAGACCAATTTCGATTTGATAATCAGCTTCAAACGATTTTCCGATAGATTTGAAATATTCTATTGCTGGCGTACCATTCGGTAAATCAGTATCCAAAACCAAAATTCCATCGTGCGAATGCCCAGTTCCAATCTCATCTTCAGCACAAATCATTCCTTCTGACGGATGCCCATAAACTTTACGTTTTTCGATTACAAAAGATTTTCCGTCTTCAAAATAAATGGTTGTTCCGAGCGTAGCCACAATCACTTTTTGTCCTGCTCTTACGTTGGCGGCTCCACAAACAATCGTCGAAGGAGTTTCGGCACCTATGCTTACGGTTGTGAGGCTTAGTTGTTTTTCTTTCACCATAAAAGTCTCGCAAGTAAGCACCTCGCCTACTACAAAACCTTTCAAGCCACCTTTTATCGACTCTATTTCTTCGATGCCTTCTACTTCTAAGCCAGTAGCGGTCAATAATTTACCAATTTCTTCGGCCGATTCCTGAATATCAATCAAACCCTTTAACCAATTGTACGAAATTTTCATTTATGCTCTATTTGCTATCCGATAATTTGCACAAAGGTAATATTTTTTGATGGTTAACAAAAGGAAGGCTTCCCTTTGAGGTTCCTTAAATTTTACTCATGTATCCGTTGGCTAAGTTTATCTTTTTGGGGGCAAGCTTGGCACTGAGTTTGACCCTTTAGAGAAATTAAAAATTAAACCTGACAAATTGCGTTTCAAAAACTGCCAAATCGGTAAATGTATCCGTTGGGTAAGATTCCATTCAAAAATGGTCGATTGGCACAAGTTTGGCAACGTGATACAGTATAATGTACAAGATTTGTTTTCCTAATAACCATATAATCCCATGAATAATTTTCTTAACAACAACTTACATAAAAGCCTGTTTTTAGGTCTTGCCTTGCTTTCGGGTAATGTTTTTGCCCAAGAAGCAAAAATGAAATTTGCATCAGCCACACAAGTAAGTGATTTTCAGTCGGGCATTGCTCGGGTTGAAAGTAAAGACAAAGTTGGCTTTGTTGACAAAAAAGGAAAAGAGGTTGTAGCAGCCAAATACGAAAATGCCTACGACATGAGCGAGGGCATGGCAGCCGTTGAAAAAAATGGCAAATGGGGTTTTGTAGATAAATCAGGCAAAGAGAAAATTGCTTTTGTCTATGACGAAGCACTTAATTTTTCGCAAGCAATGGCAGCCGTCAGACTTGGCGAAAAATGGGGTTTTGTAGATAAAAAAGGTAAATTGAAGATTACACCTCAGTACGAAAACGTATTAAGTTTCAGCGAAGGCTTAGCTTTTGTGAAACAATACGGAAAATGGGGCGTAATTGACGGAAAGAATAATTATGTAGCACATCCGCAATTCGATAAAGCTGAAAGTTTCTCAGAAGGAATGGCGTGTGTGGCTATCGAAAACAAATATGGCTTCATCGACAAAAAAGGTGTTCAGATTATTCCGTTAAGATATAAATCAGCCAAAAGTTTTGCCGAAGGTCGTGCAGCAGTAAAAACTGACAATAAAAAATGGGGCTTTATCGACAAAAACGATGCTCTGTTTGTAATTGATGCTTTTGATGAAGTGGATAGCTTCACAGAGGGTTTGGCGGTTGTACGCAGCAAACGCAAATGGGGAATGATTGATAAAGCAGGCAATGAAGTTGTACCCGTTATCTACGATTTCATTGAAGGTTCGTCGGAAGGTTTGATGGTGGTAAGCATAAAAGGAAAATACGGTGTCATTGATAAAACAGGTAAAGAAGTAACGCCTGTTAAATATGACAATATTTGGGGCTTTTCGGAAGGTGTAGCCAGAGTAGCTATTGCAGGAAAATATGGTTTTATTGATAAATCGGGTGAAGAAATTATTCCGATGATTTATGACGAAGCCTATAATTTTTCGGAAGGAATGGCTCGTGTGAGTATCTTCGGCAAGAGTGGTTTTGTGAACAAAAAAGGCAAAGAAGTTTTCGTAGAATCGCAACCATTTAGCAAAGGCGAGTTGACGAAATTGGATAAATAATTTAAGGTCTCAGATAATATTTGAGTAAATTAATGAACTGAGTATGGGGACGGAGCATCGAAAGGTGCTTCGTTTTTTTTGTATTGTAGGTTTCATTTTTCAAGTCTTTTACCATTTAATAAATTCTTTTTGAATATCAATATTTTTTGAATAATATTGATTCAACACATCTACTAAACAAACATGGCTCTTGATTATACAGACTTTCACCAAGTACGCAATCTTATAGAAACCAATCCATCAATCAAACTACTTACTCGTAGCAGGGACACTACTGCTTTGGTGCTATCTTTCAGTTTTTGGGCTTTCAAAACTAAGAACATTTCTCGCTATCAAAAATCAGATTTGACTTTACTATTATCTGATTTTCTTCATGATAAAGAAATTGAAAATCCAAGATTGCCTCGTGAATATATTGATGATTGGGTTGACCAAGGTTTTTATCGTAATACTACAAACCCAAGTAAATCAGACGAATATTTTTATGATATTACGTCTGATACAGAAAATACCCTTCGTTGGCTTCAAGAACTCAATAAATCTGAATTTGTAGGAACAGAATCAAGGCTTTTAGACATTTTTAATACCCTACGAGAAATAGCGACACGAAGTAGTGAAAACAAAGAAACCCGAATTGAGCAATTAAGGAAAGAAATAAAAGAAAAGGAATTAGAAATTGAAAAAATCAAGGCTGGCGAAATTGAGGTTTGGGACTCTACAAAAATTCGAGAGACTTTTCAATTATTAGAGGAAAAAATCGGGCGTTTGACTTCTGACTTTCGACAAGTTGAAGAGAATTTTAGGCAGATTGACACCAAACTACGAGAAGAAATAATAGCAACTTCACTTTCAAAAGGTAAGTTTTTAGATAATCTTTTTCGGACGATTGATAAGCAGATTTGGGAAAAAGACCAAGGAAAAAGCTTTAAAGCTTTTTTTGACTTTTTGATGAATCTCAAGCGACAAGAAGAGTTAGAAGAACTAACTCAACAGGTACTTCAATTACCTGATATTCAAATATTTAACTCTAATAATAACCTTGAATACTTGAAATTTAATCTGATTGATTACAGTGATAATATTCATCGTGTCAATGATTCCATTATTCGTAGCTTACGCCGATTCATTGAATCGGCGTTCTTCATGCAAAACAAACAGATTATTAGTAAGATTGAATCTGTTTTAGAATTAGCCGTCACACTTAAAAAAAAATCTCCTACTGAGCGAAATTTTATAGAGATTGATGGAAAACTCAATTATGATTTCGTGATGAGTCGCAAACTATTTGAGCCCCCGAATACTACAAAAATCAAAGCTCAAATATTAGAAGAAGGCGAAAATGAAGGTAATTTTGATATACTTTATCAGCAACAGTTTATAAATCCAGAAGAGTTAAAAGCCAATATTAGGTTTATGCTCAGAGAACAATCGGTCGTGAGCTTTAGCCAAATCATTCAAGCCTTCCCAATTCAAAAAGGTTTGGCTGAAATCGTTTGTTATTTGAATTTAGCAAAAGATAGTGAGCAAGTTCAAAAAGCTTATGTTGATGAAAATGCCGATGATTTGATAAGGTATCAAATCAAAGACCAATGGCAAGAAATTGTATTACCAAAAATCATTTTTAGTAAATAATGGAACCTCGAAAACTTCCCGAATATAATCCTGCAATTGTATCGCTTTACAAAGGTGTAATGTATCAAGAGGATAAATATTGGTATCTGTTGCTTAGGCATCAAACTGAAATTAGAAAACATTTTGAACAAGTAGGCTTAGGTATTTATATTGATGAAGCCGAAGGTTTTGCTCATATCATTGATTTAGAATTGCATGAAGACCAATCAGATTTTCCGAAATTGATTGAAAAACGCCAATTAAACTATTATACAAGCCTTCTGTGTGTACTTCTGCGGAAGAAAATGGCAGAGCAAATTCAAACTTCAAGCGAAACACAAGTAAGAATTTCAAAACAAGAAATAGTAGATTTAATGCAAGGTTTTTTGCTGATAAATAAAAATGATGAAAGTAAAACCCAAAAAAAGGTTGACGAATCAATTAATAAATTGAAAGAATATGGCTTTTTACGAGAGTTAAAAAACGATGAGGATGAATTTGAGATTCGACGTATCTTGATTTCATTCGTAAATATTGATTTTATTAATGAATTAGAACAAAAAATGAAAGATTATCTAAAAAACATTGGTAAAGATGACACCGAACACAACTGATGAAACTTTAGCTGGCTATAGACTTCACCGCTTTGAAGTACAAAATTGGGGAACTTTCGATAAAAAGATTTGGAAGATAAGTCCTAATGGTTTTAACGCTTTGGTAACTGGTGATATAGGCTCTGGAAAATCAACATTAATTGATGGACTAACAACGCTTTTGGTTTCTACTCAAAAAATTACATACAATAAAGCTGCTGGTGCTGAAACCAGAGAACGTAACCTAAAAAGCTACATTTTGGGAGCATATAAAGGCGAAAAAGTAGATTTTTCGAGTAAAAGCAAGCCCATTACGCTACGAAAAGTTGAAGATGGAACATATAGCGTTTTATTAGCGAGTTTCTACAATGAATACTACAAAAGCTACTGTACAATCGTACAAATCTTTTGGCTCAAAAGTGAAAATGAATCTGCTGAACGGCTTTTTATAATCGCCGAGAATGATTTATCTATTGCTACTCATTTTCAGAATTTTAATGAAATAAGAGAACTAAAAAAGCGACTAAAGGAAACAAAAAGTGTAGAGTTTTTCGATAGTTTCAAAGAATATTCGAGCCGTTTTAGACAAATTGTGGGTATTAAAAGCGATGAAGCCTTAGATTTATTTTACCAAACAGTTTCGATGAAACAAGTTTCAAATCTAACTGAGTTTGTCCGTACACACATGTTGAGTAAAACAAATGTAGAAGAAGAAATAAAGACTTTATTAGAACGCTTTGAAAATTTAGATGCTGCTCATAAAGCCATTTTAAAAGCTAAACGACAACTCGAATTACTAACCCCAATTATCGAAGATTTAGCTAAGTACGATGAAGTTTGCCTTGAAATCAAGCGATTAGATGAGATTTTAGAGCAGATTCCCTATTATTTTGCTTATCATAAATCACAACTTTTGAAAGAAACGCTGAGTGATGCTCAGATTGATTATGAACGAGCCGAAGGAATTCGGACCAATGCAGAGGAAGACTTAAAGAGATACCAAAAAGAAAGTAATCAAATCAGAGATTTGATTACAAATAATGAGAAAGGAAAACGATTAGAGCAAATCAAAGATGAAGTTGAAAACTTAAAAAAAGAGCAATCGACCAAACAGGAAAATGAAAAACAATATAAAATACTGGGAGAAAAAATTGGCTTATCAACTGTCTTGGATAGTGACGAATTCTTTGAGAATAAGAAGAAATTAGATAAAATCGCAAGTGAAATTGAGCAGAAACAGCAAGAACTGAGACAATTTCAAGATAATATTCTGTTAGAAACCGACAGATTGAAAAAAGAAAAAGATAACCTTGAGGAAGAATTATTATCACTTACTCAAAGAAAAACCCAAATTCCTGATAGACAATTGCGTGTTAGAAAAAGAATTTTAGACCATTTCAATTTAGATGAAAGTGAATTACCATTTGTAGGAGAATTAATAAAAGTAAAAGAATCTGAGAAAGAATGGGAAGGTGCAATAGAAAGGCGTTTGAATGGTTTTGGGCTAAGTTTGATTGTTGCAGACGAACTCTACAACCAAGTGAGTAATTTTATAAATTCCACTAATTTTGATGGAGAACGATTAGTATTTTTCAGGGTTTTAGATGAAGATAAACGAGGTGTAATTAACTTATCAAATCAATCGTTAGTTCGTAAAATTGAGATAAAAGACAACGAATTTTATGATTGGATAGAACAAAAATTAGCCAATGACCATAATCTAATATGTTGTGATACGATTGAAGAATTTCGTAGAACTCCCTTCGCAATAACCAAAGAAGGTTTAATAAAATTAGGCAAAAGTCGCCATGAAAAAGATGACCGTAGAAATATCCATGACCGTAGAAATTTTATATTAGGATGGACAAATACACAGAAAATTAATCTATTAGAAAAAGATTTAGAAGAAAATCGTCAAAAAATCATCACTTTTCAAGGAAAAAGTAATAGTCTCAGAAATGAAGAAACAGCTTTAAAACAGCAAAATAACGCTATAATAATTCTAAGCCAAATTTCAGATTATGCCCAGCTCAATTGGCAAGCTATTGCAAGTCAAATTTTACAACTACACCAAGAAGAAAGTGAATTAAAAGCAACATCGAGCGAGTTGGAAACTTTGAATGCTCAATTTGAAAAAATCGGAGAGAAAATACAAATAGCATCTAAGATAAGAGATAATCAGAATAAAATACTTGGAAATATTGAAAGTGGGATAGTACAAAATACAAATAGCCTTTTCAATGCACTCAATATTTTAGGGGTAATTGACAAAGATAGTAGAATTTTCGAGTCATTTTTTGATGAAGAACAACCAATTATGCAAAAACTCACAAAATGGCTCGAAGCACTTGATAAACTAAGTATTGAAAATGAAAAGGTTACACCCGAGAATGATGATTTCATTCGTATTAATTTACTCGAAAATCGAGAGATAAAAACCAATAATATGTATGATTTGGAAGATAAGACAAATAAAAAAATCACAGCAAGTAGAATTGGTCTAAAAGAAATAGAGACTGAAAAGAAAAATAAATTAGCTATTGGGTTAAATACTAAAATGAGAAAATTTAAAGACGCCTTCCCATCAGAGACCCATGAGTTTGATGTAAACCCCGAACCCAAAGCTGCCAAAGATTACATTGATTTTTATACCCAAATAAAAGAGAATGACTTGCCTAAACATGAAAAATGGTTTAAAGATGAGTTAAGCAACAAAACGATTGGTCATATTTCGATATTCAGAAATAATTTAGAACGTCAAGAAAAAGAAATCGAAAAGAAAATTGGAATTATCAACGACAATCTCAAAGAAATCGATTATAACAAGACAGAAGGAACATACATTAGAATTGATAAAAGTAGTGTCCAAACTAATGATATTATTGATTTCAAAATTGATTTACGCAATTGTTTAAGTAATATATTGGGGCAAACTGAAAGTAACATTGAAAAACAATTTGAGTCTGTAAAGAAAATATTGGTGAGATTCCAAAAAACTACCGATGAAGATAAGAAATGGACAGAAAAAGTAACAGACGTTAGAGAATGGTTTACTTTCGGAGCAGAGGAGTTGTATCGAGAAGACGACACTCGAAGAGATTATTTCAGTGATTCATCAGGAAAATCAGGTGGACAGAAAGAAAAACTGGCTTACACTATTTTAGCCTCTGCAATTACCTACCAGTTCGGGTTAAGATGGGATGGACAGCCTAAAACTTTTCGCTTAGTAGTGATTGATGAAGCCTTTGGGCGAGGTTCAGATGATAGTACAAGATATGGTTTGGAACTTTTCAAGAAAATGAATTTACAATTGCTAATAGTTACACCTTTACAGAAAATCAACATCATTGAAGATTACATCAATGCAGTTCATTTTGTAGCAAACCAAAATGGGCAATATTCGTCCATCACCAATTTGACAAAAAAGGAATATTTAGAAAATAAGGAATTATATGCTCAGTCCGCAAGAAATTAGACTAAAAGCCGAAAAATGGTGGAATGATGGCAGTTTTTTAGCTTTTTGGTTGAAAAATGAACCTTTTTTCCCAAAGGAAGTCCCTCAAATTGGTTTAGTAAAACCATCAGAAACTTTATCAAACTTTGAAAAAATTTACAGTGAGCAAGAAGAACTAAAAAGATATTCAAAAGTAGAAAAAGGTTTTGGCTATGAATTGACTTGGCAAAAAATTAAAAGCCACAAAATTGGAGAGAGTGAATTTATTACTAAAATATCATTTGAAACAGAAGATGATTATTTGAAGTTTATACAAAAAAGTGAAGATTTTGAAATTTTCCAATCTAATTCAAGGTTGATAATAAACTTTTTTCCTCAATTAATGCAATGGGTAGTTCAAAATCCAATTAAAGTCATTGAAAATGCTGAAAAATGGGAAGATTTACTAAAAGTAGGTACTTATTTTTTAGAAAACCCTAAACCCAATCTTTATATAAGACAACTGCCTATAAAAAATATTCATACTAAGTTTATTGAAGAAAATAGGCCTATCATAACATCTTTGCTAAACTTCTTGCTTCCTAAAGAAGCCGTAAATGATGAAACTCAAGATTTTGAAAAACGTTTCGGGTTACTCGAATCAATACCACTTATTCGACTTAGGATTTTAGATAAAAATCTGTTTATCAATGGCTTATCAGATGTTTCTTTACCCATTTCTCAGCTTGAATCTTTATTCATCCAATACCAAATAAAACAAGTTTTTATTGCTGAAAACCAAATGTGTATTCTTACTTTTCCAGAGATTCCAAAATCAATTATCATTTTTGGTAGTGGAAAAGCAGTAAGTAACTTATCAAAAATTAGCTGGCTAAAGTCAAAAATTATTTATTATTGGGGAGATTTAGATGTTGAAGGATTTCAAATATTATCAGAATTAAGATATTTCAAATCAGATGCCATTTCTTTAATGATGAACTTTGACTGTTTTGAAAAGTTTTCAGTGGAAGGACTTTCAAAAGGTAAGAATTCAGTTAAAAGCATTCCACCAAATCTTTCTGAAAAAGAAGTAGTTTTATTCAAATATCTAAAGAACTTACCAATTGATAGATGTAGATTAGAACAAGAAAAAATACCTCAATGGTATGTTGAAAAGTGTTTAACTGAATTAGCCAAGATTTAATCTAATATTGATTTTTTCATAACAAAAAAACTCCTGCAAGAAAATCATCTCGCAGGAGTTTCATTCTACTAAACCTAATCTAATTTACCCTATACTACTTATAAGACCTCTTCTACTGAAGCGATATTTTCAAATAAAATTTCACCTTCTGGGCCAAGTTCCATCATTACTACCGAATCTTTCTGCACTTTTCCAGCCAAAATCTCTTTCGATAATTCATTCAAAACTCTGCGTTGAAGCACTCGTTTGAGCGGTCTTGCTCCGAAAGTTATATCGTAGCCTTCTTCTCCCAATTTATCCAAAACTGCATCAGATGCTTCGAGGGTAATTCCTTGTTCAGCCAAGCGAGCTTGAATTTGTCTGAACTGAATCTGCACGATTCGACGAATATTGATTTTTGTCAATGGGTCGAACAATACGATTTCGTCGATACGGTTCAAAAACTCTGGTCTGACAGATGATTTAAGTAAATTCATGACATCGTTTTTGGCTTCTTCTTTGTAGAATAAGTGCCAAGCTTTATCATCACCTTTCGACTCAAGGTATTTATCTTGAATGAAATGACTACCGATATTCGAGGTCATTATCACAATCGTATTCTTGAAATTAGCAGTTCGGCCTTTGTTGTCGGTCAAACGTCCTTCATCAAGCACTTGTAATAAAACATTCCACACATCAGGGTGAGCCTTTTCGATTTCATCTAACAAAATCACACTGTATGGCTTGCGTCTTACGGCCTCGGTTAATTGTCCACCTTCTTCATAACCCACGTATCCTGGAGGCGAACCCACTAATCGGCTCACGGCATGGCGTTCTTGGTACTCGCTCATGTCGATACGCACCATTGCTGAATCATCATTGAATAAATATTCAGCCAATGCCTTTGCCAATTCGGTTTTACCAACCCCTGTACTTCCTAAAAATAAGAAGCTACCAATCGGTTTTTTAGGGTCTTGCATACCCGCACGAGAACGACGTACTGCATCTGCTACCAGCTCAATGGCCTCCTCCTGCCCTGCCACTCTACGGCGAAGCTCGTCTTCCAAATGCAATAGTTTCTCACGCTCACTTTGCAACATTTTTGTTACAGGAACGCCTGTCCATCGAGCAACAATTTCAGCAATATTTTCGGCCGTAACCTCCTCGTTCAACAAGTTGGCTGGTTGTTGGTCGTTTTTGGCTTGGATTTCGTTCAAGCGATTATTGGTTTCAATCAATTTTCCGTAACGAATCTCGGCCACTTTTCCGTAATCACCGGCACGCTCGGCTTGGTCGGCTTCGATTTTGAGTCTTTCAACTTGTTCTTTCAAAGAGCGGAGTTCGTTTAGCGAACCTTTCTCATTTTCCCATTTAGATTTTAAATCATTGCGTTTTTCGCTCAAATCAGCAATATCTTTGTTCAAAACTGCTTCTTTTTCACGGTTATTTTCACGACGAATCGCTTCACGCTCAATTTCGAGCTGCATGATTTTACGATTCAACTCATCCAACTCTTCGGGCATCGAATCCATTTCGAGGCGAAGTTTCGAGGCGGCCTCGTCCATCAAATCAATGGCTTTATCGGGTAAAAATCTATCAGAAATATATCTATCCGATAACTCAACGGCCGCAATCACGGCATCATCTTGGATTCTTACCCCATGATGCAATTCGTATTTATCTTTTATACCACGCAAGATAGAAATCGCATCTTGTACATTCGGCTCATCAACAATAACTGACTGAAAGCGACGTTCGAGAGCCTTGTCTTTCTCAATATATTTTTGGTATTCGTTGAGTGTTGTTGCTCCTATCGTGTGCAATTCGCCACGAGAAAGAGCAGGTTTCAATAAGTTTGCGGCATCCATCGCTCCTTCTCCGCCAGCACCTGCCCCTACGAGCGTATGAATTTCATCAATAAACAAAATCATCTCACCGTTTGAATCAGTCACTTCTTTGATTACGGCTTTCAGACGCTCCTCAAACTCTCCTTTATATTTTGCACCCGCAATCAACAAACCCATATCAAGCGATACGATGGTTTTAGATTTTAAGTTTTCGGGAACATCGCCCGACACAATTCTTTGAGCTAAACCCTCTACGATGGCGGTTTTTCCGACACCTGGCTCACCTAATAATATTGGGTTGTTTTTAGTACGTCGTGAGAGAATCTGCAAAACTCGGCGGATTTCTTCGTCACGGCCAATTACTGGGTCAATTTTGCCTTTTCGTGCCAAATCATTCAGATTTTTGCTATAACGAGAAA
This sequence comes from Emticicia aquatilis, assembly GCF_014644295.1. Lineage (GTDB taxonomy): Bacteria > Bacteroidota > Bacteroidia > Cytophagales > Spirosomataceae > Emticicia > Emticicia aquatilis. The sequence continues at coordinate 203,483 of NZ_BMKK01000008.1, read as the reverse complement.
GGGCTTGGTAAGTATTTTCGGCGTTTTGGTCTTTCACTGTGTTGTTTCCTCTTAGTTCTTTAATGGCTACTTTTAAGTTTTTTTCATTCAAATTATTCTCTTTCAACAAACTCGCTACCGAGTCTTTTCCTGCGGCCAAACTTAAAAGTAGGAGTTCGACACTCACAAATTCATCACCAAATTCTTTCATTAAGTTGGTGGCTTTACTCAATGCTTGGGCAGTATCGTTGCTCAAATACACTTGGCCTGTTCCTCCCGAAACTTTCGGATAGGCCGCAACAATGTTTTCGAGCTTGGGCTGTATTGTTTCTTTCTTGGCTGCTGCTTTATTCAACAAAAAAGTAGCAGTATTGGCATCTTCTTCTAAAATCGCTTTTAGAATATGCCCTGTTTCGATTGCCTGTTGGCCATTGCCGAGGGCAATCTCCGAAGCCTTCTGAATTACTTCTTGGGCTTTGATGGTATATTGGTTAAAATTCATAGCTTTTGATGTTTTGTGAAACAAGCTGTACACTTGTTTTTCCTAATGCTTTCAGTTGTGTTACGCAGAGATACTCATCAAAAAGTATGCAGAGGTGTGTTATTCGGAAAAAATGGCCGAAAATGCTTAAAATTTTTCAATTTCAAACGACAAAAAGGCAGGAATTACAAAATTCAGGAAAGATTAAAATGACAAAACTGCATAAATGAAAAGGGCAAAACAACCGAAGTCATTTTGCCCTTATGAATAGTTATATAGTTTGTTTAGAGAAGTCTCTTAGAAGAATCTTGAAAATGCTGTAATTACAAATACAAAAATAGATGCCCACATTGGTACACGACGAGCCTTATATGTTGCTTCTTGAAATGCCTTTAAGTATTCTAAACGCATCCAAACACCAACTGCTAACAGCAAGCAAAATGTAGAACTTGCAAACTTAAATGCCATAGCGTGCATCGGTTCTAATGAAAAGTATAGGAAAATATTTACTAACAAAAGTAGGATTCCAAGAAGAGTGAATACCTTAAATGACCATGTGTAAGTTTCTTTGTCTATGTTATTTCTCATGATTTTGCTGTTTTGTGATACAAATATAGTAGAATAATTCGACACCTGTCAAGTAATTTTTAAATTATTTTGCAAAATACATATATAACCAAATAATATTTGGCACATATTCTTTTTATAGTAAATTAAAATATTAGAATAGTACAATATTATTTTTACTAAAACTCGAATTATAGGTTTAATTTTAACTCATTTTTAAGATAAAATTACCTAAAACAAGAAAAATAGGTTTAAGTGTAAGTTTTATACAGAAACACTAAAATATAACTATTCTAATATATTTATATAACTTTCAAATAGTAGCTCAATATTTGTATATCTTTAGTCGATTTATAAAAACCTTTTTCACTAAAGATTCTAAAGAATTGATTTCTTGTTTAGAGAAACTTTCTTTTACTTTGAATATGTTATCAGAAAAACAGATATAAGTAATCGAATGAAAGTAGAATTAGTAAGAGTCGATGACGCCTTCCATTTTGAAGCCGTCGGTACAGCAGGTACGGTCAACCACATGGATGCTAATGTTGATATTGGCGGACATAACTTAGGAGCAAGACCAATGGAAATGCTTTTGATGGGTTTGGGCGGCTGCACAGCGATTGATGTAATCTTGATTTTGAAAAAACAACGCCAAGTAATTGATGACATTAGAATATCGGTAGAAGGTGAGCGTGTAAAAATCGAAGGTACTGAGATGAGTCCGTTTCGCAAGATAAACATACATTTTGCATTCAAAGGTCAGCTCGACCAAGCAAAAGTTGAGCGTGCCATTCAACTTTCGATGGAAAAATACTGCTCGGCCACAGCTCAGTTTAGTCCAACCGCCGAAATTACGCATACACTTTCTATCAATTAACTTCTGATAAAACTATTGGTATAATATTTGAGATTCAGTGAGTAGTCCACGGTTAATAGACGACAGTCCATAGTAGTATTTTAAACTAACATTAATTGTCGGAAATTTCCCAGAAGCTATTTGTTACTGTTTAAAAATCTTAAAATATTCTATCATGAAAAAGTTAATCATAGTTTTCGCATTGGTAGCATCGGCTGCCACAGTTGTTTTGGCCGTAGAAAAAGAAAAAGGTGGGCGTAAGGCTCGCAGAGAAGCGGCAAAAAAAGAAATGAAATGTTGCGATAAAGAAATGGCCAAAGAATGTAAAAAAGAAAGCAAAGCTTGCTGCCAAAAGAAAGCAGAATAATAATCTTATTTTCTATAATCAATTGAGTAAGTAAAGGGGTCAATGAGCAATCGTTGACCTTTTTTTGTTCCGATTGCTTTTTTTCTTAAATTGGTCGAATAAACACTACCTACATTTAATGAGTCCGACTGTTTCGTTACGCAAACACGTACACAATATTCTCGAAATTACTTGGCATCGGAAACTCGGCTTGAGTTTTTGGGTAAATATTTTCTTGACGGTCATCATTTCGCTCAATGCCGTTGCCATTATCTTAGATACAGTTCCGAGTATTCAGAAATACCATCAAATTTTGCTTGATTTTGAGGTTTTCTCAGTCATTGTTTTTACGGTAGAATATATTTTACGATTATGGTCTTGTGTTGAAAATCCACATTTCTCACACCCAATCAAAGGGCGGTTAAAATTCATTTTTTCGGCTTGGGGCTTAGTCGATTTGCTTTCTATTGCCCCTTTTTATGTCTCCATATTCATTACTGATTTAGGGTTTATTCGTATCCTTCGCTTACTCCGAATGCTTCGTTTGTTTAGAGTAAGCAAATATTTTCATGCCTTGCGGGTGATTCAGAAAGTAATGAAAGAAAAGCAAGAGGAACTTGTGCTGAGTTTTGTCTTCATTGTTTTTGTGTTAATTATTTCGTCGAGTACACTTTATTATTTTGAGCATGAAATGCAGCCAACTAAATTTTCGAGTATTCCAGAAGCCATGTGGTGGGGAGTAAATGCCATGACAACCGTCGGAGATGCCGATTATCGACCCATTACTCCCATCGGCAAAATCATCGGAGGCTTAATTGCCATTCTTGGGGTAGCACTTTTTGCCTTGCCGACTGGTATCTTGGCATCGGGTTTTGCTGAACAAATGCGTGGCCAAAAACACAAAATTAAGTGTCCACACTGCGGAAATGAGTTCAATCATTCGCATTAAGATTGCTTTTCGATGATGCCATGCTTATCTTTGCACAAAAAAACTTCTTCGTGCAATTCGATAACTCAAAAAAACTCGGTATTCTTGGCGGTGGCCAACTCGGCAGAATGATTATTCAAGCTGCTATCGACTTCGACTTCACTATCAAATCGCTTGACCCCGACCCCGATGCACCATGCAAGCACATTGCTCATGAATTTGTGAATGGTTCGCTGAAAGATTTCGATACGGTAATGGCTTTTGGGCAAGACTGTGATATAATTACGATTGAAATTGAAAATGTCAGCATCGAAGCACTCGAAACTTTCGAAAAACAAGGCAAATTAGTGTATCCGCAGCCTTCGGTTTTACGCCTGATTCAAGATAAACGTATTCAAAAGCAATTTTATAAAGACAATAACCTTCCGACAGCCGATTTTATACTGACAGAAAATCAGGCCGATGTAAAAAATTACGTCGATTTTCTGCCAGCAGTTCATAAACTCGGTACGGGTGGCTACGATGGCAAAGGTGTGCAAGTACTACGCTCCGAAGCTGACTTAGCGAAAGCGTTCGACCAACCAAGTGTGTTGGAAAAAATGGTTGACTTCGAGAAAGAACTGGCTGTGATTGTGGCTCGTAATGCCAGCGGAGAAATCAAAACTTTTCCAGTCGTAGAAATGGTATTTCATCCAGAAGCCAACTTGGTAGAATATCTCTTTGCTCCTGCCGAAATTTCTGCTGAAATAGAAGCACAAGCTGAGCAAGTAGCCATCAAAACCGCCGAAGCTTTTGGTGTGGTGGGTTTATTAGCGGTTGAGATGTTCTTGACAAAAGACAGTCAAATCCTAATCAATGAAGTTGCACCTCGGCCACACAACAGCGGCCACCAAAGCATCAGAGCCAATGATGTCTCGCAGTATGAACAGCATTTACGAGCCATTTTTGATTTACCTCTTGGAAGCACAAAAGCACACTCAAAAGCTGCCATGGTAAATTTATTAGGCGAAGACGGCCACTCAGGCGAAGCTGTTTACGAAGGTATGAATGAGGTTTTGGGCGTTGAGGGCGTGCATCCGTTTCTTTATGGAAAGAAAATTACAAAACCTTTCCGAAAAATGGGACATATAACGATTATCGACCAAAATTTTGATAAATTAAAAGAAAAGGTCATTTTTGTAAAAGAAAAACTTAAAGTAGTTACGAAATGAATGGAGAATTATGAATTAAGAATTAAGAATTACCACAAAAAATAATTCCTAATTCTCAATTCATAATTCTTAATTCTTAATTGAAATAAGATGGTTGGAATCATAATGGGTAGTTTATCCGACTGGAAAGTAATGTCGGCAGCAGTTGAAATATTAGAACAATTCGGAATCCCTTACGAGAAAGAAGTTGTTTCGGCACACCGTACACCACAAAAAATGCTTGATTATGCCCATTCGGCACGTCGTCGTGGCTTAAAAGTAATCATTGCAGGTGCTGGTGGTGCTGCTCATTTACCAGGTATGGTTTCATCAAGTACGACTCTTCCAGTGATTGGTGTACCTATCAAATCAAGCAATTCGATTGATGGTTGGGATTCGATTTTGTCGATTCTTCAAATGCCTGCTGGTGTACCAGTTGCTACAGTTTCGTTGAATGGTGCAAAAAATGCAGGAATTTTAGCTGCACAAATCTTAGGAGCAAACGACGAGGAAATTGCAAAAAAACTAAGAGCATACAGCGAAGGATTGAAGGATTTGGTTGAAGAAATGAACGAGGAATTACAGAAATCGGTGTAAGTTTGACACAAATATTCAATATTTCAATCGAATTACAGGGAATTTTAGCTACTTTGCAATTTATAATTACTCATTTTCAATTGTACATTTATTAAAGAACTTGTTTTCCTATTTATAAATTAAAACACCTTTTCCCATGCAGTTCGAAGACCGAGAAAATCGAGAACAACGTAATGAACGTCCCAAAGAGCCTGCCCGCAATCTGCCAATGGCAGTTTTGTTAGTACTTGTGGGTATTATTTGTGCTTTGCTTTACATTGGCTGGAAGTATATGTCAGATGATACTTCGGGTAGTGATGACCTAACCGCAGTTCCTGCCGACACTGTGGCAAAAGCGATGAGTAATCAACCAGAAGAAGAAGCTCCAGCTGCTGAAACTTCGAGTACAACTCCTGCGGCCACCAATGGTTTACCAGAGGTTTCGGTACCAAAAGTTGGCGATAAAAATGAAGCAACAGCCGTAAAAGAAGAAAAACCTAAAGAAGAGAAACCAAAAGAGGAAAAATCGAAGGAAGAAAAGCCTAAAGTTGAAATTCCAGCAGGCGGCGAAACATATACACATACAGTTGGCGAAGGTGAAACTTTCTTTGGTATTGCTAATCGCTATAATATTAAGAAAGAAACACTGAAAGCAATGAACCCAGGTGTTGATGAAAGCGGCATTAAGGTTGGAGTTACTAAACTTAAAGTTCGTATCAAAGCCGTTCATACAGTTGGTCCTGGTGATATTATTAGAGTAGTGAGCAATAAGTATGGTGTTTCTCAAACACTCATCATGCAAGCCAACAAAAAGACTAAAAACTACGCCGCTCGTGGCGAAAAATTGATAATTCCATTTGCTGAAAAGCAGTAGTATTTAATCAAGATATTTAAGAAAAGCCATCTTTCGAGGTGGCTTTTTTTATGAATATCCCATAAAATAATCATTGTTAATCATAGGTTTAGAAAATTTTTATTTTAATCTGTAACACTCACCCACTTTTTCACATCTAACAGACAAAAACTCAAAACCTTTTGAAATATGAAAAAGTATTACAGACTTGAACAGGTCTTACTATTGCTTTTTATTATAGTTGGTGGTATTGAAGTGGGTGGAGGTCTATACGAAATCCGGGTTATACAACCTCTTATTCTTCATTCTCCACCAGAATCAGTATGGAAATTTAGTTTACTACGTACCCAATATCCCGAATTTGCTATTAATCCCGGATTTAGATTTTGGAAATTCACATCTCCATTTATTCTTATTTCAGCGATTGGTTTGTTAATTCTATCATTCAAAACAAATAAAATACAACAGCGTTTTTTTCTACTAATTTCTACACTCTTGATTATTTGTTTTGTAACCACTTTATTTTATTTTGCCCCTACTACTGGTAAAATCATGGATAGTGCAAAGTTAAAGCTAAGTGCAGAGACAACTACCTCAATAGTTTTAATGTGGATACGGTTAAATTGGCTACGATTGGTATTTTATATGACAGCTTGGTTGACCGCTTTAAAAACTTGGAGAGAAAATAAATTATAAGTATTACACCAAAAACAAATCACTCGCAATCCTATCGGCAAATAATTTACCTTTTTGCGTAAGTGTAAGCAACTGATTATCAAGTTTCAGAAAGTTTTGAGAAAGATTTTGTCGTAGTACTTCTTCGTTGGATTTCAGCCATTTTTGCCCCACCATTTTTTCTATCTCTGTCAAATCACAACCCCATTTTGTGCGTAGGCCAGTCATGATATAATCGTTTACTTTTTCTTCGGGAGTTAAAATTTCATAATCGGCAGGAACTTGACCGAGCGTCAGAGCTTTGATATATGCAGGATTATTCGATACATTAAACTGGCGAGATTCACCATTGAAAGAATGAGCCGAAGGCCCAACTCCCAGATATTCATGGCGTTTCCAATAAGAAGTGTTGTGTCGAGAATAGCGATTATCTCTACAAAAGTTCGAGATTTCGTACTGTTCATAACCGCTTTCAGCCAATGTATTGACTAAAATATCGAATTGTTGCGAAGCAAATTCTTCATCAATTGGCGGTATCTTATTAATTTGCAACCATTTACCAAAAACGGTTTTGGGTTCGATTGTTAGGCAATACGACGAAATATGAGGCACATTCAACATGATTGCCTTTTCTAAATCTCGTTGCCAAATCTGATGAATTCCGAGCGTAAACTCTGACTGAGTTTTTTGCAGTTTTTTAGGAAGCGTCAGTAATGGATGAATGCCATAAATCAAATCAATAGTGAGATTCTCAAATCCCATTTCTTGAGCCAGTCGCACACAATCTTCGGCATGCTGCGAAGTATGAATCCTGTTAAGGTACTTTAGATGATTATCATCGAAGGACTGAATGCCAATGCTTAGGCGATTAAAACCAAATCTTTGAAGAATTGCCAAACGGTCACGAGTGATGTCGTCGGGGTTGGCTTCCATGGTTATCTCAATTTCGTCGGCAAACGTATAATGTTTCTTGATTGTCTCAAAAATATCATACAATTCGTTCATATTCAACAACGAAGGAGTACCGCCACCAAAGTAGATAGTCTCTAATCGCTTGTTTTTCAAGTAATTAGCCTGTAAATCTATTTCTCGACAAATGGCTTCTACGACCGTTGTTTTCAACGAGAGATTTGTACTGAAATGAAAATCACAGTAATGACACGCCCGACGGCAAAAAGGTATGTGGAGGTAAAGGTGCAAGGTTTTCTAAATCGTAACACAATTTTCTAAATTGTTTTTTCGACCCACAAAGCAATTTAGAAAATTGCTCTACTTGGTAGCCACAAAAAAGAAATCAATACATTTTTCTGGCTCGTTTGACACATGGAAATCGGTTACATCAATCGAAGCAGCCAAACTGCCTGTTTCGGCCATTAGTTTGTTTCTATTGAAGCGATTCAAAAATTCGTAAGGTGCTCGAAGCATCCAAGCTGGCAAGCGGTGTTGTAAATCAAAAATATCAAAACGCATGATTTTATTCACCGATTGTTTGTTTTCTTCGTAGTAATCCCACACTTTTTTATTTCCACCCACTCCCATTGTTTCTACTTTAGAGAAATATTTTTGCATCAATGAACGTAATTCTTGCGTATCATATTCACGTACGTGCCAAGGGTTTCGGCTTAATGAATATGGACGATTGACTGTGGTGAGTAATACTCGTCCGTTTGGCTTCAAAACACGTGCAATTTCGGCCAAAAACTTATGGTCGTCTTGAATGTGTTCGATAACCTGAAACGTTACTACATAATCGAAGGTATTATCTTTGAATGCAGAAAGATGCGGTAAGTCGGCCGTACTAAAAGTATGCTTTGGATAAGCCGCTTGAAGTTGGTCAATCAGTGGTTGATTCTTGTCAAGACCTGTATAATGGTCACATTTTTTGATTAGGGTTTCAACGCCTCTTCCCCAGCCACAGCCTAATTCTAAAACATTTCCATGAATAATTTTTGCCGCCTCTACATACGGAAAATATAAACGTTGATGAACAGGATTATCCGATGGAATTTCGGCACTCGTGATTTCGGTGGTTGCGTATTTACTCACTTCTATAATGTTTTTTTTGCAAAGATAGGGAAGAATTAGGAATTAAGAATTGAGAATTGAGAATTATGCTACAATTATCAATTCTTAATTCGCTAAAAAAGCGTCAATACACACTTTTATTAATTTAAAACTAACTTTTTGAGATAGGTTTTATCATTTGTTTTGATTTCGAGTAATACGTTGCCTTGCCAAGAACTATGTATTTTTATTTTATGAGGTAATTCAGATTTTTCATTCGTATAAAGCAAACTTCCTTTTAAATCATATAGCTTAACTGAGTTAATTTTTAGGGAGTTTTCTGAATCAACTGTCACCCAGTCATCAGCTGGATTAGGAAAAACTTTAATTGTTTGACTCTTATCATCTTCGTTTGCAAGAATAAGCAATTGGAAAGTATCAGAAGTATTTGACGCACATGTAGCATCTGAATTAAAGACTTCAACCTTGTATTGTCCGTTTTGAGTCACTAAAAGCGTACTTTTTGTTCCATTTTCTACTTTTGTTCCATTAAAGTACCATTGTAGGTTTTTATCAGCATTTACTTCTAAAATCCAATTATTGGAAGCATCCGCCGAAATTATAGGCTTGGCAGGAATCACACAAAACTCTTGCATTACCTCATTAGCAGCCAAAAACTCAGCATTACCCTCTTGTTTGGCTTTTATTGTAACTTTTCCTGTACCTGTTAGTGTAACTACATTGCTACTAACTATTGCTGGACCTGAAACAATTTGATAGGTAATTGGTAAACCTGAAGTAGTTGTAGCAGTTAGAGTAAACGATTTTTCAGCTAACGTTTTTTGCTCGATTTTGGCAAATGATATAGTTTGTGTTGCTTTAGCAGTCACTTCAAACGAAAGTTCAACATTTTTAGCTGGTTCGTAGATTTCATTTCCAGGTTGAGAGATTTGTAGCGTTACTTTACCTACTTCACCAGTTAAAGTGATACTATCTTTCTTAATTTTAGCTGGACCTGATACAAGTTTATAGCTTAATGGTAAGTTTGAACTTGCATTCGCAATTATTTTGAAAGGTTTAGTTGTATTTCTTTGATTAAGGATTTTTTCAGCATTGATTGTTTGTGATTTGACTTGGCCAGAATCATCGTAGATATAAGCCCCAAATGAATTAGTGAAAATCCAAAGACGATTCTGCTTATCTACTGTCATGCCTGAATAATCACTCAAAAATCGTAGTGGCAAAGGAAGGTCATTTTCCACATCAACTCTTACCCATTTTTCATCTTGAAGTTTAAAAAGAACTACTTTTTGATTGATATCAGCCAGTAACCACATATTTCCTTTTCTATCTGAAATTAAATTTTTATAATTAGCTAAAGGTAAATCTCCGTTAGAAGGCAAAGCTAAATATGATTTAAGTGAATTATCAGGAGCTCTTCTATTGATATTATAATAATTGTTTTTTATATCAACCCACCAAATATTTCCTTTTGAATCAAAGGTAAATGACCCATAAATATAGCTTTTAGTATTTGAGATTATATTTTCCCATGATTTTCCGTTAAATTTGAAAATACCTTCATCAGCAATTGTTGCCCACAAGTTATTGTTCTTATCAATATATAATACGGGTCCCAAATTTTGTATTTTACTAATATTTGGTAATCTGCTCCATTGCCCTTGTGAATATTTGTAAATGTTAAAATATGATGAATCAGTTGCTACAGTAATATAAATTACTTTGTTTTTATCAATAACGAAATCAAAGGCTGTTTTGCGACTAAAGGGAAGACTACTACTTAAAGGGAATAAATTGTTTCCATCATATTCTACAAAACCCACCTTTGGCTGATTGAAATAAATATTGTTTTGTAAATCTGTTTTAATCTTAGTAAAATAGTCTGGGTTTATCAATCCCTTCGTTGTTAATGGATTAAGTACTTTTTCCCAATTTATTCCATCTGTCTGATAAATTCCTGTTTTATTGATAAAAAGGACTTTTGATGAATCATTATTTTGTGTAAAATATTGTGTTTCACCAACAAATGGTTGATTTACAGGATTAATAAATTTCCATTTTGAATTTGAACTTCCTGTTTTAAAGTAAGACACAACCCAGCTATTTACTCCATCTTTTTCTTTGTATCTATAATAGTAAACAGTATTGGTTTTCAAGTTTTCAATTATTTCATAACCCAAACCAGATAGGATGTCACCTGATTCTCCCATCTTATTCAATACTCGTGTTCTTTGTGTATGAATTCTTTTAAAATCTTCATCTTCTGCTACTTCTAACGTATATTCTCTGTTGACATTTGCCGAACCAAACTGCCAAATTATTGGAAATGAAGTACCTTGTTTTGACGATTGTTTAGGAAAAATATGTGAAATAGGACTGATTTTATTAAAGGTTTGAATGGATGTCCACTCCCCTTCATTCCCATCTTTAATGATTCTTGCTTGCCAATAAAATAACGGATTATAAAAATCGTTTCTTTGAAGCTCGTTAAAGGTAAATTTAGGAGAATTGACTCTAAATGTAACAGTATTATTTAATCGTGTCCTATCAAAACCATATTGTGAATAATTGTAATAGTCGGTGAGCCGAAATTCATATGTAGATGCTCCAATAACTGGATAAACTTCTAAACTGACATTATCAATATTTTCTTTATCTAAAAAAGCACCTTTTATTATTGGTATTAATGCAGTTTGTAATCCATCACAGGTTATCTTTGCCGTTTCTGACCAATCGCTTGTGCCTTTCTGATTAATGCTTTTGACTCGCCAATAATAAGATTTATTATTTTCTAAACTATATGCTTGGAAGAAATTTGAATAGAGAGTTGAATCAATAATTGGCTTTATAAATGTTTGATTGTCACTTACTTGCAGTTGATATTTAATGGTTTTAAGATTGAATTTCCAAGCTAAATAGGGTTGCGTAGATACACTTTTTTGTTCAAGTGATTCAATAATTGGTTTATTCGGTGATGTAATTATAAATGGTAGAATTTCATCAGCTCTATTTCTTATTACTTCTCTACAAAAAGGGTGGAAACTCATAACATTATTTTGACAATAGCTCATAATTGAACCTATAACATTCATGACACCATCATTTAGGCATCCGCCTTCGGCACTATAGCAAATATCTATAGGGCCATTAGGCCAATTACAATTATGTGTATGGGGAGAATCAAAACAATGTCCAATTTCATGTGCCATTGTTTTTAACACTTGTTGTTTTACATTAAAATTTCCAGAAATACAATAAAGGTCATATTGACCATCAGAGGTTTTCGAAATAAAAGCAATGCCAGCAGCAAAATTTGGCACGGCATCATAGAGTTTGAATAAATGTGCAATATGATAACCTAATTTTTTTTTGCCTCTTTGCAGTGTGTCACTTCTATTTGTTGTAATAATCTCAATATGATTAACAGTAAGTTTAATTTCCATTTCATCTTCATACACTTTCGAAACTTTCTCAAAATATTCATAAACTTTCCCTTTTATTAAATCTTGATTTTTATTGTAATTAAGATAAATATCATACTCCACCGCAACCGCCACCAAACACTCTAACATTGGTAAATCTGCCATTCTTAGGTTAGGATTTTTGCCTGCATTTCGCATCCGTTCTAAAACTTTTGCGTCAAGAATTTGGCTATCTGGCGTACCACAAAGTGGAACTTTACTTTCTTGTGAAAATGTGATTGAGGTAATAAAAAGAAGAACGAGCGTGGAGAAAACTTTTAGCATAAAGTATATTGTGAATAGATGAAATTTTCAAGTATCACAAATATCAAAAAATTATCAGATACCTCATAAAATAGAAAGAGAAATTATATTGAAATCGAAGTGCTGTGAAAGAAAATTTAAGTAATAAATCTACGTTATTATACAAACAACCAGCTTATAATAGACTCATGAAAAAACTACTCTTGATTTTCGGGCTGCTTTTATTTTCAACATTTTCTTTTGCCCAAATAGATATTTATCGTTCGCATCCATCATTCATTAAATCAGTTAATTTCAATAAAACTAAACCCATTTTCAGAGATAATTTACTGATTATTCAAAATAAGCCACTGATTTCTCAATATTTACCCAAGAAAAGAGATTGCTATTATCTGTTGGCTTCGCAAACTTCTATATGTTTTAATCGAGAAATAAATATGGACGCTATGAGTAAGCAAACCAAACAATTATTCTTCAAAATGAAAATGTGGAAATACTTTCATTAAGCCCAAATAAAAAACGTGCCACACTTCAAAAGTATGGCACGTTTAGTTTTATACAAATCCTATGATTAAGCAGGTTGTTGGTTCATCACCTCTGTTTGCTTACGGATAGATTCCATGTGAATCAATTTGAACATTTCTTCAACCAATTCAGGGTAAAGGTTTAATTTTTTACCTAAATCAGCACGGTTGTTGTGCAATTCTTTCCAACGGTCAAGTTGCAAAACAGCCACGTTATTTTCACGCTTATATTCTCCCAATTTCTCAACAACTGACATACGAGCTGCTAAAACTTCGAGTAATTCACGGTCGATATTATCAATTTTCTGACGTAATTGGTCTAATTCGTTTTGGAATTCTACACCATAAGAAGCCTTACGGATTTCCAATGATTTCAACATTTCGCCCAAAGCTTCTGGAGTCAATTGTTGAGAGGCATCAGACCATGCTTCGTCTGGATTACGGTGCGATTCGATGATTAAACCATCATAGTTTAGGTCTAATGCACGTTGAGCCAATTCATACAAATATGCACGTTTTCCGGCCATGTGGCTTGGGTCGCCGATGATTGGTAATTGAGGGAAAAGTGTTTTTAACTCAACCGCCATTTGCCACATTGGAGAGTTACGGAATTTTGTTTCTTGGGCATTAGAGAAACCACGGTGAATAGCCGCCATTTTCTTGATACCTGCTCCAGCGATACGCTCAAAAGCACCCACCCACAGAGCTAAATCTGGGTTTACTGGGTTTTTGATTAATACTGGTACATCAACACCTTTCAAAGCATCAGCTAAATCCTGTACGTTAAAAGGGTTTACGGTTGTTCTTGCACCAATCCAAAGGATGTCGATGCCATATTTCAATGCCAACTCAATATGTTGAGGTGTAGCTACTTCGATTGCAATTGGTAAACCTGTTTGTTTTTTTGCTTCAACCAACCACGGCAAAGCAGCTTCTCCCATGCCTTCAAAACTACCTGGACGAGTACGAGGTTTCCAAACACCCGCACGTATCACATGTGCATAGCCTTCTTTGGCGATGCGAGATACGGTTTCCGAAACTTGTTCTTCGGTCTCGGCACTACACGGCCCAGCGATAATCAATGGCTTCCCTGCGGTATCAATCCAACTGCTAAGAGGAAGTACGTCTAAATTTGCTTTCATTAGTTAATTAAAGGAGCGAGATAACTCGCTTTTATAAAAAAATCAAAAAAAATACACCTTAAATGTAATATATTTGCACCAGATTTCAAACAAAAACTATTTCTATTTAATATTTTTTCTTGAAATAATACAACTCATCGACAAAACTATTTATTTTAAAAAATTAAAATCGACAAACATGAAAACTGCTACGCAGAATCATAACTTGAGTTTTGAGGATACTTCGGTGGCCTTTGCTCATCAGTCAGACAGTAAACTTCGCAAAACATATTTAATTTTTGCGATGATGAATCAAAATTGGCTCGTAAAGATAGGAACTTTTTTTATAAAATTAATACTTAAATTAGGTTTACCTGTAAAATTTCTTATTAAAAATACTTTATTTAGCCAATTTTGTGGTGGAGAAAGCATAGAAACTTGCCAGAAAACAATAGAAAATTTGGCAAAGGGCAAAATCGGTACGATTCTCGACTACTCGGTGGAAGGAGAAGACAACGAAAAGGATTTTGATAAAACTACCGAAGAATTAGTAAAAACCATCAAAAAAGCATCTCAACAGACCACTGATATACCATTTTCGGTGTTTAAAGTATCAGGAATTGGTTCGGTCGAACTTCTTGAAAAAGTACAAGAACACGAAGAAGAATTAACCGCAGAAGATAAAGCTGCTTTTGAAAGAGTACATAATCGAGTTGATAGACTCTGCAAATTGGCTGCCGAACTCAACGTAAAGATTTTTTTGGATGCAGAAGAAACTTGGATTCAAGATGTGATTGATAATGTTTGCTACGAAATGATGAAAAAATATAACGTAGGTGGCAAAACGATTGTCTATAATACGTATCAATTATATCGTTGGGAAAGTCTTGATAACCTAATCAAAGCTTGTGACAAAGGACGTGCCGAAGGCTATACAGTTGGAGGAAAACTCGTGCGTGGGGCATATATAGAAAAAGAACGCCGTCGTGCTGCCGAAATGGAATATAAAAGCCCGATTCATATTACTAAAGAGGATACCGACGTTGATTTTAATAAAGCCGTGCATTACGCCATTGATAATATTGACGTACTTTCTATCTGCCTCGGCACTCATAACGAAGATAGTTGTTTGCTTTGCGTGAAACTGATGGAAGAAAATGGGATTGCCAAAAATGATGCTCGAATTTGGTTTGCACAACTTTTGGGAATGAGCGATAATATTTCTTACAATTTGGCAAATGCTGGCTATAATGTAGCGAAATATGTACCTTATGGGCCAGTTGAGGCCGTTATGCCGTATTTATTCCGTCGTGCTGAAGAAAACTCTTCAATTGCGGGACAAAGCAGCCGAGAGTTTTTGTTAGTAAAAAAAGAGCGAGAAAGAAGAATGAATAAAGCTTCTTAGAGAGTAAATTCAACAAAATTGATAGAGTATTCGAGAGTTTAGTCTATTTTTGTTGTCTCATAGTTTAAATTATTTTTAGTAAATAAAATTTCACGCATGTCTGACATTGCTTTAAAAGGAAAATCTCCCTACAAGTATTTATTCTTGACACTAATATTGATTCTGGTTGACCAAGCAATCAAACTTTGGATGTATTATGATGTTTTACCAAATCATTATGGCGAGATTGACCTTATTCCTGATTTTTTCAAACTGCACTATGTAGAAAATAAAGGAATGGCCTTTGGTATGGAACTTGGTGGCGAGTACGGAAAACTAATCCTGACAACCTTCCGCTTGGGTGCAATGGTTGGAATCTGCTGGTATTTGGTACATTTGGCACAAAGAAATGCACATTCGGGCTTGCTTTGGTCGATAGCCGCAGTTTTGGGTGGGGCAATCGGTAACGTAATTGATAGTACTTTTTACGGTGTCTGGCTTGGAAATGCTCCAATCGGAGCTTCTACGCCGTGGTTTCATGGGCAAGTTATTGATATGTTTTATGCTTATGGCCTTGACGGACAATACCCCGACTGGATTCCATTCATCGGTGGAGATTTCAACACTACACCAATTTTCAACTTTGCCGATGCTTGTATTTTCTGCGGAGTTGTGAGTATCTTGATTTTCCAACAAAAATTCTTTGAATTCGACCACGCTCAAAAGGCTTCAGTAATTGAAGAAGAAAATGTTAATAACGAAATTTTAAGTAATGAAGAAGTTTCAAGCGAAACACTCGAAGAAACTTTAGAAGCAGAAGAAAATCTGAATAATGAAATCAACGAAGAAATTACAGAGATTGTAGCCGAAGACCAGCAATTTAGATTAACCGAAGAGCCATCGAAAGATATAAGTGAAGATAATTCGGAAGTAGAAAACAAAAAATAATAAAATCATGACATTCTTATCAAGTCAAAATTTTAAGTGGATAATCGTTGTATTATTTTTAGGACTTATCATTGCTCCTGCACAAATGCCTTCGCCAACATTTAAGTCAATTGCACTTGGAGTTTTGGGCGGAGGTTGTCTGTTTTTTGAACTTCTTTCACTCAGAAGTCTCAAAAATAATAGCGAAAATTATCGTTCAGAATTTCGTCAGACGGTCTTGCTTATCTTTCTTACAATATTATTATTGATAGTAAACTTAGTAATTTAGTAACACCTATTTTTACTAAACAGCCGTGAGTTTGCGTTAGATAATTTAGAATCTATTATATGTAAAAACTGTTGGCTATCTGCCACAAATTTTATATCCCTAACTCTATGAAAAAGCTGACGAGCATTTTTTTGTGCCTAATCGGAACTACGGTTTTGGCACAAAATAGTATGATGCAAAATACTAAAGATGCACTTAATGTAGGAGGATTAAAGGTTGGGCAACACAACTCAACCATGCTTTATGGTTTTGATACTCGCACAACTGAAGTGCTGGGTTCTTACTATCTCGACCAAGACTGGTCGCTTGCTACCGTCAGATTTTACCCCAAGACTATCTCAACTCCCAAAGGGACTGTTAAGCTCGATTCGCTTACTGATGTTCAGATTAGAATTATTTTGTATGGAAATGATGTAGAATTTAATACGCCCGAAGGCGTAAAAGTTATTTCGGGAACACTTATCAAGAGTTTTACATTACAAAAAAACAATCAACTACCTAAAAACTACGTAAGTACACTTGAGTTTGTTGATAATTACGATAAAACAAAACCAAGCTTTTTTGAATTACTGGTTGATGGCAAAATAAAATTACTTGAATACACAAAAGTAAATATCCAAAAACCCGACTACGTAGAGGCTTTTAATACTGGTAGCAAAGACATCAAAATAACGAAAGATAAGCAGTTGTTTATCACTCAAGGAAACGAAGTTTTGAAACTTAGCACCAATAAAAAAGAAATATTGGAACTGATGTCGGATAAAAAAGCTGAGGTTGAAGCATTTATCAAACAAAATGATTTATCAGTAAAAGACCGAGTTGATTTATTACAAATATTCAAATTCTACAACGGAAAATAAGCTTTGTAGAGAATTTGAATTTCTATACAAATCTCTTCACCAAAGCCCGCATTACTAAGTTAAGTATAAGATTAGCAACAAAACCGATTGCAAATGCTGTGGCTATCGGAAAATGAGGTAATAGTCTTGCTTGTAAATACAAAAAAGTAGCAAAACCAATAAACCCTGTTAACATCCCTCGAAGAATAATCGAAGTTCCATACGCTCCTTGTGTGTAATGTGTAAATGCAGCCAAAATCGCAGTTATAATAGGAAACGGCGTAAGTATTCCGCTCCAAGTTGGTCCCAAAATTTTTGCCAAATAGGTTATTAACGCCACAAAGACCGTAATAATAACCATTCGGAAATAAATGTCGTATTTGAGGTTTTGGCCTGTGTTTGTCTTCGCATCTAACTTCGGGAATACTATTAAACCAAGCAAACTTAAAACCACGGCAAATATAAACCAGCCATCTAAGCCAATGAAATTTTCAAACATTTTAAGTAAAACCGTCGTACCTACAAATGCCAAATATGCCAGCAATAAGCTCACATACCACTTCGATTTAAGTGCTGAATAAATATAAGCGAAACAAAAAGCTAATACACCAACAACGCCCATCATAATGCCTTTTACGCTATTTACCGCAAAATCAACGCCTTGTTCGAGTGTAAAAAACAGCATGATTGGCCCTGCAATCCAAGGCATACTGGCAATCATCCCTCCTACCAAATTTCCCCATTTCTTACTGGCAATCGTTACCCCTCCAATGACTAAGGGCATCATTATGATTTTAATCAAAAGTGTATTCATACAAAATAGTCAACATTCCACGGTCAATAGTCCACAGTAACAAGCCCTAAACTAAATATGTCATAATTATAAAATATCAAGATAGTAAAACCTCCGTCAATTCAGCAGTGGTTGTTAAAACCAAATTGGGCATTAGTGCTTCTAATTCTTCTCTTTCGCCAAAACCACACAAAACAGCAACTGTTTGAGTTTTTGCGTTTTTTCCTGCCATCATATCAACGGTAGTATCACCAACCATTATACAGTTTTCAATCTCCACTCCCATTTGTAAAGCCGCCCAAACGAGCGGGTCAGCAAACGGTTTTGTATGCGGACAAGTAAGGGCGGTGGCTACACACTTGAAATACTGAGCTATACCCGCTTGTGCTAAAAAAGCCTTTATGGTTTGTTCATCGCCTGCACTTGCCACTGCCAACGGATAATGTTTGGCCAACTCTACAATCATTGACTTAATACCTTCAATGGTTTGAAAGTTTTGAGTATTCTTAAAGGGCTTTAAAAGCCATCTGATTCCTTGAATAACTTGATGTATGAATTTATCCCAGCCCCATTTATCAGCATAATGCAATATAATTTGTGCAGGATTTTCCATCGACATCACAATACGTCGAGCGGCGGTTTGAGCATTTTTACTTGAAATCAAGAACTCAAATTTCAATAAAAACAATTCTATGCTTCGCACAATTTCATCGTCTGTATCACGGAGCGTTCCGTCAACATCGAATATAATTGCTTTTATTTTTGTTTTATCAAGTGTTGACAGCATGTATTTTAAATGTAAATCAATACAAAAGTACCAGTTTTAGTTTAGAATCTATTTAAAATAAAGGCAAAAGACTTGGTGTGATACCAAGTCTTTTGCCTCTTCATATTATCTATGTACTTCATTGTTTCGATATAACCTGCATTGGTTTGTTTGCAGCATTTCCTGCAATAGTATTATTACCAAACGAGATAACTTTCCCTAAACCATTTCCGATTCCGAAAACATTATTATTAAAAATATTTACATTCGATAATCTTATGATTGAGGCAACATCATTGGCTATAATGGCGGTACTGTTATTCGATACGTTTGAGTTCTCAATGTTTATTTGAGCTGTATTTTTTGCTCGAATTGCAGTTGAATTATTCGAAATGTTCGAATTTGTAATTGTTACAAAATTCATAGCCGACTGGTTAGCAGATACGCTGGCATCGGCCACAACATCTATACCTACCCCTAAATTACTTATTTTCACATTGTTTAACGTTGCTTTTATGGTGTCGCTTGTTGTACTTATGTATATACCTGTTGCTGCTGTTGAAGGCCCATTAATGCTTGTATTTTCTACGGTCAGTATTCCTGCCGCAGTCTTAGCTACATCTATTCCTTTAGTAGTAAAACCACTTATACTACAATTTTCGATGTGTAATTGTCCACCTGCTAAAAATCTAATCCCATTAAGTCCACTTGTAGTACCATTAATCGAAATATTACGAATAACTACAATATCATTTACGCCAGCATTTACATTTATTCCATTAGTTCCTGCACTCAAAATTCCTGCAAGAGTACCATCTCCATTTATTGTAATTGCCTTAGTGATAGTGACAGCTCCATAACCACCAGGGTCTAAAACTGAGATTTCTCCTCCTGCTGCGGTTTTTGAGATAGCCCCTGCAAAAGTTTTACAAGGAGCAGTTCGGCTACAAGGATTAGCATCATCGCCTACGCCTGATACCCATGTACGGGTTGCTTGGCCAAATACAGCAATTTGGCACAATAAGGTTATTAAGTAACAAATAAATATTTTTTTCATGTTGATTCAGAATTAGGTTTTAAAATCGACGAATGGCTCTTACTCTTGCAGTAGCACTCTTAGATTGCAATGAAGCTACTCCAGAACTTATTATAACTTGATAAGCATTTAGCGAAGTATTTTCTGGATTAGTAACACTCTCTTCGGTAGAACTCCAATAATTAGCTCCAACAGTAAGGGCTGGAATAACCCCCACTTGCTGAAACATTTTAGTCATTTCATCTTTTGAAGGTAAATACCAATCTCCAAATCCACCACTATTGTTTTGAATAGCAATACTTGCCGCATAAGTACCTGCACCTTGTTCAGTATTTATACGCTCAGTATTATTAAATCCGCTATAAATACCACTACGAATAGCTAAAGTATTTATATAATTTCCATTATACCAAGCTGCCGAACTCTGGTCAGAAAGTGCCGCAACTAAGCCATGTTGTCCAGATTCATCGACGTAGAAAATTACTCCTCCAAACTTGCTTTGACCAACAGAAAAAGCAGGTGTTACAGGTGCTGATGGTGGTACAAACATCGGAATCCATGATGACCCACTGAAACTATACGGGCCTGCTCCAGAAGTACAATCAATACAATAAACCACAACGCCAACAACAAGACCTGTCATATTGTTCCGTTGAGTTTCGTTCATACGAGGAGGTAAAAGCCCTTTAGTGGTACTTTGTGCGTTGAGAATGGCTGAACTATTACTGGGGTCAATCAATACACTTTGAGCTTTTGCCTGCTCATACAACCCACATAAATAAATCAGCAACAACCAAGTGAGATGTTTTCTTTTCATTTTTTTGTGTTGTTAAAATTAGAAATAGCTTATTTAATCCCTTGTTTGGGGATTTTAGTGATAATGTTTTTATGGACGTTTAGTCGGAGATGTGTAGTCTCAAAAGAAGTCCGCAGCAAAGTACGTTTAAAACAACAGCAAAGTAGGGAGTAGAAAAAAGCGATTCGCTCTTTTAAAGAAAAGCGAATCGTAAGGCAATTTATTGATTATGATTTAATATTTAGAATTTTCTACGAAAAATTACTCAAAAACTTATTTCACTCCGTTCAAAACTCTCGGAATCGGCAAAATTTCGGTTTGACGGCCATCAATGTATCGAAATCCTTTTTCATCAAAGAAACCATCTTCTTCGAGCATAATTCTGATAGTTTTTTTCCATTCAGCCAATTCTACCGAAGCATTTAGTTCGATTGAATAAGCAGTATTTAGATTCATTGGATAATCTCCTGCTCCGATGGTTTTCCCTTGATTATCCCACATACCGATGGTTGGGCCAGCGGCGTGACCGTGGTTTCCGATGGGGTGTGTATAAATTGTGCCTTTCAAACCTTGTTTTTTAGATTGTTCGAGGGCTTTTGCCAAAATATCATTACCACTCATACCCGCTTTAAAATTATCGGTCAAACAGTCTTGTACTTGATTGCCTTGCTTAAAAGCTTTTTTCAGAAACTCAGGTACATCACTTTCGCCTGCACGAAGTACGTAAGCATGTTGCTGTTGGTCAGTGTTGAGGCGTAAATAAGTAATGCCAAAATCGCAGTGAAGCAAATCACCTGGCATAATCACTTGTTTTTGTGGGCGTTTGGAGAAAGTACGTAAATGGTCAAAATTTTCGGGGTCATAGCGTTGAATATCGACCGTTGGGTGAAACCAAGTTTCCAAACCCAAATCAGTTACTCGCTGACGCATCCACCAAACTACATCATCGGTAGTGGTGATACCTGGTTGAATAACTTTATCAGAAAATGCTTCTTGAATGATTTCGTGCGAGATACGGCAGATTTGTTGATATATGGTCATTTCTCGCTCAGTGCGAGTTTCGAGCCAATTTACGGCCAAATTTGATGCAGAAACTACTCTACTCTGAAACTCAGCAGGTAGTTTTTCCATAAATTCTTTCTGCTCTGTATAAGTCAAGCCATCGGCATGAGCGTAATATTTTGAGAAGTTTAGTCCAATTTTTTTCGGATTTTTCTCTTTGATAGTTTTCATCAAAGCGTCCCATTGGTCTGGATTGGTATTCAAATCCCATTCACCTTTTAGTAAATTCCCGACGTCATAACGAGCTATTGCGTACCGTTCGACACCTTCCTTCTCTCCTTTGTCAAAAAACACCATAATAGTTCGACGGCGAGCCGAAAGCCAAACCGCAGGCAACATGGTTTTCATTACGGGGTCTTCGTTATATTCTCTCGAAATAATCACCCACATATCAATGCCTTCTTTTCGC
This sequence comes from Emticicia aquatilis, assembly GCF_014644295.1. Lineage (GTDB taxonomy): Bacteria > Bacteroidota > Bacteroidia > Cytophagales > Spirosomataceae > Emticicia > Emticicia aquatilis. Next base: position 181,336 of record NZ_BMKK01000008.1, on the reverse strand, counting down.
ATTAATTTGGGTAATAGATTCGTCATTTTGTCTTCGAGCAATTCGTCAATAACAGCAGCTCGCTCTCTTTCGGATAAGATTTTGGGAATGTTGCTTTGAGCAAAGTCCGTGAAGCACGACAAAATTAAAGTGAATAGTAAAATTGTTTTTTTCATGATGAAGGTAGGCTTGGAAATGTCAATTCTAAAATTCAAAGATAAACGCTACAACTCAAAAAACAGCTAACCAGCAGAAATATTCAAAGATTTTTATACATTTGAACACATTTATATTCAACCACTTTAGATTAGATGAAGTACCTCTCACTTACTTATCTTTTTGTTATCATTTGTAGCCTTTCTGTTTTGGCACAGAACAAAACTCAAACTATCAGAGGAACAATCATTGACCGTGTTACTCGCCAACCAGTTGTTGGAGCTTCCATTACAGTTGTTGGCACTACACAGGGCGGTATAAGTGATGTTTCGGGCAATTTTTCGATTCCAAATGTAAGTATCGGCCGACGTGCAGTTAAGTGTACTTCTATTGGTTATGAAACTTTTTCGAGCGAAGAGTTTATTTTAAACTCAGTTAGAGAAGTTGTACTGACGATTGATTTGAAAGAAAGTACAGGCGAGCTTCAAGAAGTAAAAATAACTGCTTCACAAAATACCAGTCGGCCAGTGAATGATTTGGCGTATGTCAGTGCGAGGTCGTTTACTACCGAAGAAACCGAACGTATTCCTGCGTCGGTCAATGACCCTGGGCGTATGGCGATTTCATATCCTGGAGTGAAAGCAGGGCGTGACGAAACCGAAAATAAAATTATTGTTAGAGGAAACTCTCCTTTTGGGATTTTGTGGCGACTCGAAGGCATTGATATTCCGAATCCGAATCATTTTGCCCAACCAGGCTCGGGTGGTGGTGGCATTACGGTTTTCTCGGCACAATTAATGAGCCGTTCCGACTTTTTTACGGGCGGAATGCCAGCTGAATATGGAAATGCTTTATCGGGTGCTTTTGATATTCGTTTTAGAGAAGGAAATCAACAAAAACGTCAGTATAGAACTAAAATAGGTGTTTTAGGACTTGATTTTTCAACCGAAGGTGCCATTCAAAAAGGACGCTCTTCGTATCTGGTCAATTATCGATATTCTACCTTAGGTTTATTGAGCCAAATGGGCATTTATTTGGTTGGAGAGCGTGTTACTAACAACTTTCAAGATTTATCATTCAATTTGGCATTTCATAGTAAAGATGGCAAAAAAACAACAACGATATTTGGCTTAGGCGGCTTGAGCAAGGAGCATTATATGCCAGTTGAAGACCCTGAAAAGCGTGTTTTGGGAAAATCTGATAACTGGGAAGACCGAATAAGACCCGCCAATATGGGTGCTGTTGGCGTAACATACAACGCCAATCTCAATGCAAAATCTTCTTTGAAATTAGTAATAGCTGCCATTGGTAGCTCTATCAACCGTACGGCTGATACGCTTAACCGCCAAAATGTACCGTATCGCTACGAAACCCAAAAATATGAGGAGGCTCGATTGGCAACTTCGGCGGCCTATAATTATAAATTCAGCAGTAAAACCCGATTAAAAGCAGGGGCTATCATAAACTTTGTTGATTTTACATTCTTCAAAGAAACCGCACCTCGTACCAATGTTTCAGACATCAATCAGTTTAATGTTGGTCGGCAAACCTCAGTAAACGGTAGTGGAAATACTCAGACTGGGCAGGCTTATGCCCAAATCGTACAGAATGTTGCCAAAGGTTTAACTATGAATGCTGGTTTGCACTTTATGTATTTGTTTCTGAATAAAACCTCATCTTTAGAGCCACGTTTTTCGATTCAATATCGCTCGCCTAATGCACATAGTGTAAGTTTTGCGTATGGTCTTCATAGTCAGTTTTTACCTATGAGTGCATATTTTTATGTAAGAAAAGATAGTGTTGATGGAAAAGTAGTTACAACCAAGGCAAACGCCAATCTGCAATTTCCACGCTCCAACCACTTCATCCTTAGCTACAATTATATCACGCCTAAACTTTGGAAGTTTTCGATTGAAGCCTACTATCAATTATTGAATCGTGTGCCTGTCGAACCGAAAGCGGGTTCGACCTATTGGATGTTGAATTATGCCGAAAGTTTCCCCGAAACTCCAACTGTGAGCCAAGGAAAAGGAAAAAACAAAGGCATTGATATGTCGATTGAGCGTTTTTTCTCGAAAAAATATTACTTACTCATTACAGGTTCCATATTCGATGCTAAATATCAAACCTTCGATGGAAGCATTTATAATTCAGCATTTAATGATAGATTTAGTACAGCATTAACTTTTGGACGAGAATTTACCTTTAAAAATGGCTCGGTTTTTCAAGTCGGAGGGCGTTCGATTTTCAATGGAGGGTATCGCTATACCCCAATCGACGAAGTAGAATCAGCCAAACAAAAACGCTATGTGGCACTTAAAGGGGCTGATTATTCGGCGTATGCTCCTAATTATTTTAGAATAGATGGACGGGTATCGTACCGTAGTAATCGCAAGAATACAGCTTCGGTTTTTTCGCTTGATATGCAGAATGTCACGAACCATATTAATTATACAAGCGTTCAGTACAATAGTGTAAACAACAAACTCGAACCCCGAAAATCAGGCAGTGGTTTAGTGCCAATTTTAAGCTATCAACTTGATTTTTAAGACAAACGAAAATCATTATTAAATCACAATCATTCAAACATTTTATATCAAAAAAGGCACTTACCATGAACAGAAATATCATACTATTGATAGCCACAATAGCCTTATGGATTTGCTCTTGCGTTGAGCCTTTTAATCTAAACATCAAGAGTACTTTACGCCTACTCACCGTAGAAGCTACCCTAACCGATAGTAGCGACGAACAAACAATTAGTATCACTGAATCAGTAAATTCATTTGGGAAGGTAGTTGCATTTCCTGTGCTGAAAGTGTCTGCCGAATTAGAAGTGAACGGAACCACAAGAATACCTTTCATAGAAAAAGGCTTAGGAAAATATGCTCTTCCTGCAACATTTCGAGCAAAACCAGGTAATACTTACAAATTAATTTTCACGAAAGCCGATGGAACGAAATACGAATCGAGTGAAGACAAAATGTTTACTGTTCCCGAAATCATCAATGTACATGATAAGTTTGTATTCAATGGTATAGAAAGAAGTTTTGGCTATGAACACGCCAATTATGTATATCTCGATACAAAAGACCCCGTTGAAGAAAAAAACAGTTATGTCTGGTCATGGCAACTATGGGAACGCCAAGATGTTTGTTTTACGTGTGAAGGTGGTCGATATTTTGATACGCCTCGCCCATCTGGCTGTAAAACCGAAAGAGGATACGAAGGTATTACTTATGATTATTATTGCGATGGAAACTGCTGGGAAATGTTTTTCAGCCAAGAATTAAACGTTTTTACTGATATTTACACCAATGGTAACCCAATTAATAATCGACTTATTGCAAAAATCCCCTACTATAATTCATCGGGAGCTTTGATAGAAATCAAACAACAATCAGTTTCACCGAGTGCATATCAGTACCTAAAACTCCTTGCCGAACAAGTACAAAACAACGGAAGTTTGGTTGATACCCCTCCTGCTGCACTGGTTGGTAATGTTCGTAATGTCAGTAATCCGCAAGAAATTGTTGCCGGATTTTTTATGGTTACTGGGGTTCGATATGTCAAGTATTGGATTGACCGCAAAGACCCTATTGCACAAAAATTAACCCCGACTGGTCTGCGTGACCACTCCATACGAGAAGAACCCATGAGCGATATTCCTGGTAGGCCACCGCTCACTCCATGTATATTAAGCCCAAGTCGTACACCCTTTAAGCCCAAAGGGTGGCGTGATTAATTTTCAGATAAATTATCAGAATTATCGGTAAAAAGCTACACAATCTATTGATTCATCTCATAATTAGGCTTTAAGCATCTTTTAATTTCAATCATTCCTTAGAATTCTTATATTTGTCAAAAATACATTTATTCAATTCTACTAAAGTGATAAACAAAAAAATTACGCTATTAACCATAGCACTGGGCTTATGGGTGTGTTCATGTGTCGAGCCTTTCCAGCTAAATGTTGAGAGCGTGTTAAGAATTCTGACGGTTGATGCCACACTAACAGATACTACCGACGAACAAACCATTTCTCTTGCTGAGTCGGTCAATTCAAATGGTTCGGCTTATTCGCAACCTATATTAAAAGCAAAAGTTGAGGTAATTGTTGGTGGAACTGAGCGTCTTTTGCTCACCGAAAAAGGACAAGGCATCTATGCACTTCCAAGCACTTTTAAGCTTCAACCGGGTGTAAATTACAAATTGGTATTCTCGAAAGCCGATGGCACACAATATGAATCTGCCGAAGACCAAGTAACCAAAGTACCAGAAATTATTGGGGTTCATGATGAATTTAAAGTTGCTGGAATAGAAAGAGGAAATAACTATTTCGACCCTGGTAATTATATCTATCTTGACACCCAAGACCCCGCCAATGCCAAGAATAACTATTTATGGACATGGAAACTCTGGGAACGCCAGAATGTATGTGCCACTTGCTATAATGGTCGCTATTTCTTGAACCCTGCTCCTGCTCGTTGTCGTGAAGAAAGAGCTTTTGCGGGTCAGACCTTCGATTACTTTTGTCCGGGAGATTGTTGGGATATTTTGGCCAGCAAAGATTTGAATGTTTTTACTGATATTTATTCAAACGGCCAGCCGATAAATAACCGATTAATTGCCAAAATACCTTACTATAATGTGCGAGGTGCATTGATTGAAATCAAACAACAGTCTATTTCGCCAGCAGCTTATCGTTATTTTAAATTATTGGCTGACCAAGTTCAAAACAACGGTAGCTTGGTTGATACTCCGCCTGCGGCACTCATTGGAAATATCAAGAATGTGAATAACCCGAACGAATCAATCGCTGGCTTTTTTATGGTAGCGAGTGTGCGTACGGTAAGATATTGGATTGATAGAAAAGGAGCTGAAGGTAAAAACGTTAATCCAATTGGGTTACTTGACCATCCGCTAAGTCCCGAACCGATGGGAAATGACCTCACTCGTCCTCCTTTTGCTCAGTGTGTGGCAAGTCAAACTCGTACACCGAGCAGACCTAATGGTTGGTTAAACTAATATCCCAATTTTACATCTCTTGATACTGTTTCAAATATGAAAAAAATATACTTAATTCTAATTTTCCTTGTCAGTCTCACGGCTTCTGCTCAGGTCAATTATCACTTTCGTGGCTACATCCGTGATACTTTAGATGGAAGACCATTACCAAAAGCCTCTATCAATATCGACTTTGGGAAATTTGGAGGATTGACCGATGATAAGGGACATTTCGATTTACTATTACCTTCGGGCGAACACGCCATTTCAGTAAAATTTGTGGGTTATCGACCTTTGAGAGAGGTGATTTATTTACGCAGAGACATTGAAAAGAACTATTCATTGCGTTTGGTTGAAAACGAATTAGAAGAAGTAATTGTATCAAGCAAAGGTGCAGAATCAAATATCCAGCGTCCACTTCTGGGAGTTAATCAACTCAGTATCAAAACCTTACGAAAACTACCTGCTGCCATTGGCGAGGTAGATATTTTGCGTGGATTACAAATGCTACCGGGGGTTACGAGTGTTGGGGAAGCATCAAACGGGGTAAATATTCGTGGAGGTACGACCGACCAAAACTTATTATTGCTCGACGATATTCCGATTTTCAATCCAACTCACATGTTTGGTTTGTTTACCGCTTTTCCGTCAGAAGCAGCTTCGAGTGTTGAAGTTTACAAAGGAAATACTCCTGCCCGATTCGGTGGACGTGCAGCCTCAGTAATGGATGTTTCGCTGCAACAACCATCGCTTGACAAATTCAAAATGAGTGGTGGTATCAGCTTTGTTTCAAATCGTCTGACGGTCGATGCTCCAATCATTAAAGATAAACTTGGCATCATGGTTTCGGGGCGTGCTTCTTACAATGATTTTTTATTGCCTGTTGTTTCGCCCAAACTCAATGATATTAAAGCCAACTTTGCCGATTTAGTGAGCAAGATTTTCTGGAGAGTCAATAGTAAAAATACAGTAACGGCATCGGGGTATTATAGCAAAGATTTTTTCCAAACAAAACTTTTGGGAGCAATCGGAGCTATCAATGCTACCTCTACTCAGTATGATTACCGAAGCAAAAGCTTTTCGGCTCGATGGTTTTATGCAATAAACAATAAGTTTAATTTACAAACAACTGTTGTATCGGCCGATTATGTACCTAAAACTTTACTTCCCGAACTCAACTCTACTAATAAAGTAGTTTTACAATCGGGTATTACTTACAAACAACTTAAAAGTAATCTAAACTATTCGTCCGAAAAACACCGCATAGAAGTTGGTGTAAGTGGAACACGATACGACATCGACCCAGGTCAATTAATTCCAGGCACAAGTAAAAGTGTTTTATCGGTTACTACTCCAAGAGAACACGCTCTCGAAACCGCTATTCATGCAGAAGATGAAATAACTTTATCACCTAAGGCTACGCTTTCGGTTGGAGCGAGATATTCTCAGTTTTTTGCTCTCGGGGCTGGCACAGTGCAAACCTACGCAGAAGGCGAGCCAAGAGATGCGTTCTCGGCGAGAGATACTCTTGTTTATGGCAAAGGTCAAGTAATGAAATCGTATGGTGGAGTTGAGCCACGTTTGGGAGTGAAATATTCCTTGAATGAACGTACATCAGTGAAATTTGGGTATAACTTGATGCGTCAATATATGCAAGTAGTAACCAATACCACTACGCCATTGCCAACCTCTCGTTGGAAAAGCTCAGATATACATATCAAACCACAAGTTAGTACATTGCTTTCGGGTGGACTTTTCCATAACCTAAGAGGAAATATTTACGAGTTTTCGTTAGAAGCCTATTATCGCCTGACAAACAACATTATTGATTATAAACCTGGTGCAGATTTCTTGTTAGACGGACACCCAGAAACTCAGCTTTTACAAGGTAAAAATCGCTCGTATGGTTTGGAAGTAATGTTTTCTAAGAAAAAAGGAGAAACTACTGGTTGGATAAACTATACGTATTCTCGTTCGATGAATAAAGTTTATGAAGGAAGTGGGTTTGGAGAACAAATCAACTTTGGTAATTGGTATTCAGCCAATTATGACCGCCCCCACTCTTTCAATGCCTCTTTAATTATCAATCAAGGAACTCACCACGATTTTTCATTTAATTTCTCATACAGCACTGGCCGTCCATATACTTTACCCGAGGGATTCATCGTGTATCAAGCTCGAAGTTATCCATACTATGGTGTACGTAACAATGCCCGCCTACCCGATTATCACCGCCTTGATTTTGCTTGGAATATCTATCAGCCAGGCATGAAAGATAAGCGATTCAAGAGCCATTTTACCTTTACTGTCTTTAATGTTTATGGTAAGAAAAATGCGTATTCGGTTTTTGTACGTAGTACGGGTACTGCTATTAACTCATATAAATTAGTAGTTTTTGGTTCTCCGATACCTTCTTTGTCATATAATTTTAAATTCTGATAATTAGTTGGGGCTTACAATAAGCCCCAACCATTTTTAAAACTCAATGTAAGGTAATATTTTCAACAGCGTTGCTTCATCTAATACTTTTACCTGTTTTAAATCTTCGGCACTCTTAAAAAGACCATGTTGGTCACGATAAGCAATAATCGCTTTTGCTTGAAAATATTTCAGGTATGGATGACGAAAATCAGTGAGACTTAATTGATTAACTTTTAGTTTCCTTACTCCGCTCTTCACAAAAGCATACTTCAATAATTCATCGGCAGTTTCGGGCGGAAGGCCGTAGGTTTCTCTTACTTGCTCGGCACTGGCAAAACCTCCCAACATATCTCTGAATTTGATAATTCGTTTAGCATAGCCCGAGCCGATTCCTTTGATTTTCATAAAATCAGTTGTATCGCTTGCGTTCAAATCAAAACGAGTAGGTTGTTTCAAATTTACTTTTGGGCTTACTTCTTTAGACTCATTAGGCTTATCTACAATCGGCGAACCAGAAGCTACTCGCTCCATATTGGTAGCTTCAGCTTGTGGCGTGCGTAAAGATTCATCGTCGGCCGATGGCAAATTAATATAAGGCTCTAAACGCTCATACGTATCGGGCAATAAACCATAGATTTTCGCAAAATCTTCTTTCTTTCTAAACTTTCCACCTTTACTACGGTATTTTTCGATGCGTTCAGCAATAAATTTGGGCAAACCTAAAGCTTCAAATTGCTCAACCGAAGCCGTATTAGGGTCGAAATTGAAGTTTTTGTAAGCTTTTTTGTTTGACTCAAATTTGTCGAATTTTTGTCCGCCATATTGATACGAATTATTGTAATTAGGCTTCCGACTATCTAACGAAACCGTTAGACTATCCAACATTTTAGGGGAAGAAATAACCAAATTTTGCGGTTTCTGAGCAAAGAACCAGTCAGCCCCAAACATAAGGAAAATAAGTAAAAGAATGATTCCGAAAATAATGACTGCTCCTTTGGCTTCGGCAGGCGACACACTGAGTAGATTACGAACGAAAGTCGTTAGTTTTTTCATTGTTAACAGCAGCAAAAATTGAATTATCGGCAAAAATTAAGATATAGGCAAAGTATTTGCAAGGTTTTCGTTAATTTTGTGATGAAAATTTATTCAAAGGATGAAAATCAGAAGTCTTACGTTAAAAAATATCGGAGTTTTTGAGGATGAAACCATTTCTTTTCCCGAAAAGCAGGACAAAGACATGGCCGAAATTCATATCCTTACAGGACAAAATGGTACTGGAAAGACTACGATTTTGCAGGCGTTGGCGAGTGGGATGTTATACACTGAACCTTTTAATTCAGATATTTGGTATAATCAGGATGGTCTTTCTAAAAATAATTTTGAATATATTTTTTTTAAAAAATTACTACCATATAAATCAACAGCTACGATTAAATGTGCTGATATTAATGGAGAAATTTTCATAATAAAAACTGATAGAAATATAGGAAAAAGTAATCACGGTTTTCCTTCTATTTATCAAAGTAATCCTGAAAAAACATTAGAAGAAAATAAGATTTTATATAGTGAATACCGTCAAAGTAATGGATTAACCTTTACAGCCTTTGCCTACTCAGGTTACCGTTTCATTGAACATCAAGAAAACATAAGCATCAAAGAAAAAGAAAACTATAATCCACTTGAAAATGCGTTAGAATTTAATAAAAAGAATAATGCAAACGATTATTCTCTAAATGAATGGCTTGCCAATAAAATGGCACAGAGAAACAGTGCTTTTTTTGAAGGAAATACGACAGAGGTAGAAAAATATAGCAGAGGGATTGAAACTTTAAAGCAAATAATTGAGCAAATAATTGAGATTCCGATAGATTTTAAGTTTAAAAATGAAAAACTAAAAGTCGTAGCCGTAAAACAAGGTCAAGAATTAGACTTCGACCTCCTACCCGATGGTTTACGCTCAATCATTTCATGGCTTGGTGATTTAATCATGCGAATGGATGCCTTGAAATGGAAAGATGATTTACCAATTTTTGAACGAGAATTTATTTTATTTTTAGATGAAATAGAAGTGCATTTGCATCCTTCATGGCAGCGAAAGATTTTGCCAGTAGTGCAGAAACTCTTCAAGAATGCTCAGATTTTTATTACAACGCACTCACCATTTATAGTCAATTCAGTTGATGGAGCATATATCTACGAATTAAAATTAGATGCTGATGGTCATTGTAAATCTGAAAAACCAACAATTTCATCTACTTCGATGCCAATTGATGAGGTATTAAATGAAATCTATGATATTGAGCCAACCCAAATGTATGGACAAACAGTAGAACATGAAATTGAAGATTTTCAAACGGAATTAGAAAAAGCATATAAAAAAGACAAAGATTTTGACAAAAAAGAATTACTAAATAGAGCGAGAAAATTGGCACTTAAAAGTCCTGATTTAAGAAATAATGTTCAATTTGAACTACGACAACTTTCTAAAAACTTAGCAGAAGATTTTACGATATGATACCATTTCTTAGAGGTGCGAATCCACTAAGCCCACAGGAAGAAAAATCGCTCGGAGAATGGTGGACTGCTAAATATGCAGAAACGAAGAAAAGCAGTAGTTGGTCTTGGAAAGGTAAAGAAAAAGTAATAAAACAAGCACTCTTTTTATGCAATAATGACCATTGTGCTTATTGTGATTGTCATCCATTAAAAGACGATAAAGGCTTTGAAATTGACCATTTTGTTCCAAAAACTATTGAATCTCAAATTGCTTTTACATACAGTAATCTATTTCCTTCGTGTAATGAATGTAATAAAAAGGGCAATAATTATGACCCACTCATGTTAAAACCTGACGAATTAGATTATAAATTTGAAGATTATTTTAGATTTGATTCATTTACAGGGGAAATTATTCCTAATGAATCAAAACCAGTAGAAAATCAAGAACGAGCTAAAATAACAAGAGATATATTACGCTTAAATATTGGAAATAAACCAATTAACCTCCTAAAAGCAATAAAAAAAGAAATTAAACTTAATACTCCGCTTGATGAAAGACCATACAGATATGGTTATTAGTATAGTGCTTAAAAATTAACAATAAAAATGAGTCAACCAGCCGCAGCTCCTGCCACCAGTCTCCAAGACATTATTAGCCATGCAAAAGAATATGGCTTCGTGTTTCCTTCGTCCGAAATTTATGATGGACTTCAAGCCGTTTATGACTACGGTCAGAATGGCGTTGAACTAAAAAACAACCTCAAAACGGCGTGGTGGAAAGCCATGACCCAACTTCACGATAATATTGTGGGGATTGATGCCGCTATTTTCATGCACCCTCTTACGTGGAAAGCGTCGGGTCACGTAGATGGCTTCAACGACCCAATGATTGATAACAAAGACAGCAAAAAACGCTACCGTGCCGACCAACTTTTGGAAGGAAAAGCCGAAGAATATACCAAAGCTGGCGAAACCGAAAAGGCTCAAAATTTGCTCAACGAAATGGGTAGATTGTTGGGTGCTGAAGATTTGGAAGGTGTGAGAAACTTAATTATCTCAGAAAACATCGTTTGTCCAATCTCGAAAACTTTAAATTGGACAGAAGTTCGTCAGTTTAACCTCATGTTCTCGACACAAGTGGGTTCGGTTGCCGAAGATTCGAGTTTGATTTATTTACGTCCAGAAACTGCCCAAGGAATTTTTGTAAACTTCTTGAACGTACAAAAAAGTGGACGTATGAAAGTACCTTTTGGTATTGCCCAAATCGGAAAAGCTTTCAGAAACGAGATTGTGGCTCGTCAGTTTATTTTCCGTATGCGTGAGTTCGAACAAATGGAAATGCAATTTTTCATTCGCCCTGACACTTCACAGCATTGGTATAATAGCTGGAAAGAAACCCGTTTGAAATTCCATAAAGCGATAGGTCTTCCTGCCGAAAAACTCAAATACCACGACCACGAAAAATTGGCTCACTACGCCAGTGCTGCGGTTGATATTGAGTTTGAATTCCCATTCGGCTTCAGAGAAATCGAAGGTATTCATGCTCGTGGAGATTTCGATTTGAGAAATCACCAAGAATTATCGAAGAAAAAACAACAGTATTTTGATGCAGACCTCGACGAAAATGGCAAACCTTACGGAAACTATATTCCGCACGTAGTGGAAACTTCGGTAGGTGCCGACCGTTTATTCTTGGCAACTTTCTGTAATGCGTTCACGAAAGAAACGATTCCGAGCAACGAAGAAGGTAAAGAAGATAAAGAAAGAGTTTACTTGAAACTGCACCCAGCTTTGGCTCCAATCAAAGCGGCGGTATTGCCATTGGTGAAGAAAGATGGTTTGGCCGAAAAAGGTGAAGCCATTGCCAATTCTTTGAAATCATCGTTCCGTACGGTTTATGATGATGGCGGTGCCATTGGTAAGCGTTATACTCGTCAAGATTTAATCGGAACGCCATTTTGTATTGCGGTTGATTACCAAACGATGGAAGATGATACCGTAACGATTCGTCACCGTGACTCAATGACCCAAGAGCGTGTTTCGATATCAGAATTGAAAGAGAAGATTGGTTATGCAGTGAGCATGGAGAGAATTTTGGAAGCGATATAGCCCCACCCAACCCTCCCCGATTGGGGAGGGCTTTTTTTAAATCAATTCAAATCATCTGTTTGTGTAGCATCATAGACCGATTTGATGGCAGCCATTTCTTTTATCAGAAATGATTGTAACTGCTCATTAAAATCCTTTTTATCTTCTTCCGAAAGACTTTCGTATAACGTTTTCAGTTCTTGATTAATTGCTTGTTTTTCTGCTTCAGTCGAGGCATTCATTCCTCTTACATGGTATGATTTAAGATTAAAATTTTTCATTCTATGATACTTTGATTTCGATACACAAAGTTAGTAGAATTACTTCATAACACGCCTATCTCGGCATTTGCAATACGTTTAATAAATATTTGCAATATAAAATAAGGCACTTTCTTGAAATATTAAGTTTTTTATTTATTATTGCCACAACTAAATCTTTCAGCAACATGAAGGATAACAAACTGCTTGCATACTATACGATACTTTTCCTATACCTGATTGTGGCGTTTTTTCTCGAAACGAATCTAAGAATCATGGTAAATGTCTCTTTTTGCCTTTTTAGTACTTTTTTTTATTATTCTTATCGAAAAAAAGCACTCACAACTCAAGATATTTATTTCATCATTTTCTTGAATTGCACTGCATTAGGTAGTTTAATACCCATTTGGCGACATAATCAAGTAGGTATTGCAATAGAAATGCTTATCTCGATATTTTCACTTACATTTCTACTTCTAAGTATTAAACGAAACAATGAGTACCTCTTTTTGGGAACAAAATGGGTTTTAATACTTGGTGTTTTTGTGATTTTATTGTCGATTCTTTACTTTACTACTAATTTTTTGCCTTACATCAATGATTTGCATGCCCCACTCTCGGTAACAGTTGTTTTTCTTTTAGGTTTCATTTTTATCATCATATTCATAAGAGCAGTAAACGATACAACTTATTTTTTACTTTTTATTGGAGTATGTCTTGTTATAGCTTCTTGTGTGGTTGCAGGGCTTTCAATATTCCATAATAAGTTCGCCCTTATCAACTTTTGGGAAGATGCACTTACAATTTCAGGAATATGTTTTCTGACTGGTGGTATGTTAAAGATTGTAACCCAGAAACAACTGTCTAATAGTTTCAACCAACCTACACAAAATTTATCTCTCTTGTATTTTCTGAAAAAGATTTTCTAAAGGCTTCTGACCTAATTATTGAGAAAAGATTTATAAACAGTAGTTCTAAATCTTTATCATAATTAAAAAAAATGAAAATCTACGAATACAAAGCAGAAGCTAAAGATTTTAAAATTCACGACTTCATGGCCGCCGAAAATAAAAAGCAGGCTACCGAAAAAATAAAGAAAACTATCGCACAATTAGGTTATCAACAACCACAAAAACTCCAACTATTTTCAACTAAGTATTGAATAAAAAAATAAAAAGCAGGACTACACATTACGTACTTCAATATGATTTTGTATCCTGCTTAATTAAACAATCCCTCCAACTCCTTATCACTCTTTTGAAGAATTTCTATGGCGTTAGTAGTAATCTTCTTGATTTCAGGTTTACTGATTTCTTTGCACCAGTTAGAAGCTCCTACGTTGATAATTACTCCCGAAGTAGCTTTTTTCTTCAAGATAATAAGCCCCCCTGAATGTACATCATTTCCACCCCAATCAGGCACTGCCAAATCATAAGCCAAAAGCTGTACTTTATAGAAATTGGTAGCCACATTATCATAAACAGGATAAACATCAGCTCCATTTGCAGGATTTTTGACATAACTTAGTTTAGCTCCGTCATATTCGTCGGCAGCAAATTTCATCACATCATTGTATTTAAAATTTAAGCCTTTGAAAAGCTCATTTTGTGGCTTTAAAATCTTATATCCACCAAAACCAACTTTAGCAGGATTCTGAAATCCTCCATAAGTATAATAATTACTACCTATCGAAAGCAATGGATTCAAATTTAAACGTGCATCTTCCCAACGGCCAGTTTTAAGTAAAATATCACTGATTGGGTCGCTTGTAAAGGCATCATATTTATAACAAATCTGCTGACTTGGGGTTTTAACGTCGTATCGAGCCTGCCAATACATACTATTACCCGAAAGCATGATTGCATGATGATTTTCATTGATAAACTTATCGAAATTCAGTCGAGCGGTGCGAGTCCAGTATTCTGAATGACCAATAAATATCAAAATCTGATAATCTTTAATTCTATTATAATCTTCGATGTCTTCATCCGATAAAAAATCAAACGAGTAGGGTAAACTACCAAGCCATTGATAAAAACTCGTACTATTTCCATTTTCAGAGAATGTCCACGGGCGTTCTTTCGATAAAACCCTCGCTCGATTTTGGTGAGAAGGATAGTAATAACTCATTCCTCCATTTTTGTTGTAGGCAATGTCGGTGTTGCTTGGATGAACGATAGCTATCTTTGGCTTGCTTGTACTACCATTTTTAACTAAAAAAGGCATATTATTAGCTAAAAAATAAAGCCCACTTTTGAGGTTTGATGGAATGATGTATTTGTATGATACTTTGTAGCCATAACCGTTTTTGTAAGGGTCGGTGTTGGCTATTTTTTGTGGTATAATATCACACTTGATATAATCTTTGAGCTGTTTGTTTACATCATAAATTCCTAAAGTAGCATTTTTTAAAATGACTTTTGAATTAAGGTGTAAATAAGCGGTATCTTCTTGTAGAAACGAAAATTGATTGAAGTATCCCTCGACAAGCATTGAGTCAGCCAGAAAGGCGGGTGTGTCGTTATTTGTGTAATGAAGCTGTTTGTTTGGTATAATTTCATTGTTATTGTGTGAACAACCGATGATAAAAATCAGCAGTACCAGTAAAGTATAGTTTTTCATTTAATAATAGGTATGGAGGTGCGTTTTCCTACATTGATTCAAATATCTGTAAAAAGGTTTGAATCATCTATTTATTATTTTGAAAAATTATCTAAAGGTATCTGATAATAAGGTATTTATGTTTACTTCAATACATCCTTATAAACAGGGAATAAATCTTCATGTGTCATACCTGCCTTTGAGCGACTATCATAAAGGATTTTGATATAGTTCTTATCAACATCAGTATAATCGGTTGGGTTATATTCTAAATCAATCGTATCCCACATGATTGAGCGTTTAGTCGGTACGTGCGAAAAGCCAATCGCATGACCAATCTCGTGGCGACTTATCAATCGGCGGTCAAGCATTGGGAAAACACTTGTTACCCAAATTACGACCTTCTCAAGTTCGTTTTTTGAACTCGAAATCGACATAAAAGCAGTTCCACCAACTTGTAATTCGCCTTGCAAACTTAATTTATACTTCGCTTCAAACTCAGTATCACGCCCTGAGAAAATCTTAATATTGGCCTTCGATTCATCGGCAGTTTTAATAAATCTCGTCGATTGACTATATTGATTAATCTGACTAAAAACACTGTCCGAAATTGCTACAAGGCTACTTGTTCCTGTTCCTTCTGTATCGAACCAGTAATATACCTCACTTTGAGGCCACTTTTGTATCTTGCCTCTACTGCCGCCCAGCCCAGCACTCTTAAAAGTATTAAACACAAATTGCCCATCAATCGTACTTGGTTGCCAAGTCGTATCAACGGGTGTTGGTGTTTCTGTTTTGCTACATGCTAATACAAAAAACAAACTTATTGCGATAAGAATACGTGAATACATAACATTGCTTTTATGAAAAGTAAACGTTAAAATTCAAAAAATAAGTATGAAGGTTACTCAAAATCAATCTTCTTTGCCAAGAATTTTCTCCCAAAGTTTTCCATAATCAAACTCATCTTTGGGCCACATATCAGAGTTGTAAGATTTTGCCTTTTGTACGGTGCCATTTTGTAATACCACTCGCTTTTTTATTACTTTCTCCAAGTTCTCTCTAACTTTAATGCCCGCACGTCCGTAGTGATTTTTTGTGAAAGAATTTTCTAATCGCTCAAAAATCTTGTTTTCATCAAATTCCAAAGGTTGGTCAGTACCAATTATCATAAAGCCATCAATTTCATAGATATACGGAAAAACCTCCGCAAAACCATTTCTAATTCGGCCTGTTGCTCCCCACGTGATGGCCAATCCACCTTTCTTTAGTCTTGATTTCAATAATTTGAAGTATTCAACCGAATATAGATTGCCAGAATAAGATGATTTCGGACGTAAGGCATCTGCTTCCAAAATATCATAAAGTTTCGGGTTTTGATGCAAATAATATCGCCCATCTTGCAAAATCACATTAACTCTTTTATCATTCATGATATACAAAGCTGTGCTATCGTTTGTTCGTCTGACATATTCTTTTACCGCTTCTGGCTGATTTACAATTACCTCAAAACAATCTAAAGATTGAGTTTCGGCACGTCCGCCCGCATTATAGAGCGTACAAGCAGAACCAAGTCCAACGATACCGATATCGACAGGATTTGGATGAATCAATGCAGGAACCGCCCCCAATGTAAAGTGTGTAATATCACTCTTAAACGGAAACATACTTTGCCCCAAACCATTGACATAAACATAAGATTCAGTGCCAAGTGTTTTGATAAATGAAAGTGCAGTTTCGTCTTCCTTTACGATAAATGCCTTTTCATCGGCCATACCACTGAGTTTCATCCAAAGTTTTTCATTATTCGGCAATAACACAATGACCAAAATCAATGAAGCCCCCATCAGGATTCTTGATAGCAGACTATTGAATTTATTACGGTGCAATGCCACCACATAAACTAAACCAATGAGACTTACTAACTTGATAGTCAGTGCAGTACCGAGTTGATTAAAGCCAATTAAGGTAACAAACCACGCCCCAATCGTAGAACCAACAATGTTTACGAACTGTAACCAACCAACTTTTCTGCCCACTTCATCGAATTTATCTTGAATGATTAATTGAGAAAGAGTAAAACTGAAACCCATAATAAATGTCGGAACAGCCATCAGAAAAAATGGAATCACAAACATTGTTGAAATGGCAATTTTTGGAGCGAAGGATGTTTCGTAGCTTTGGAAATATTCAAACAAAAATGAAAGTGCCGAAACATCAGAAACTGCCCATTGTAAAATCAAAATGGCACCAATCGAGTAGATATATAATAAGTATTGGGTGTTTAAGAATAACTTCAAGCGATTATTTTGCAATTTTTTAGCCATTTTTACACCCGTATAAGTCCCAATCGCCATCATTGCCAAATAGATTGTCAGAATAATCGAAAACGTAAGGGCAATAGATTTCATCATGGTTTCTATCATCCTAAACCAGATAATCTCAAAACAAATCGCCATGAATCCAGAGGCAGTGTATTGCAGTATCCAGTACGTAAAATTTCTGTTCCAAGTAAAGCCTTTTTCTGTCTCAATAGTCTGGCTTGTTGCAGGTTCCGTATCTTGATTTTGGAAGTAATAGATTACCCCAGCCGTAATAGCACAAAGGAAATTGAATGATGCTCCCAAACGCACAGCATTTTCAAATCCAATAACACGAATCAGAATAAAGGTTGTAATAAATGTTCCTGCGGCTGCTCCAAGAGTATTCGTAAAATACAATAAACTGATATAACTGGCCTGATTTTCGGCATTTTTCTGTTCAAATGCTTTTGATAGCAAAGGCAACGAAAGCCCCATCAAAAATGTAGGAAAAAGCAAAATCAAGAATAAAGTCAGGTAAGTCTGAAAAGGCGAGCCTCCCGAGAGGATATTCGATTGATAGAGCCAATCATAAATGATTGATTTGCTGACCAATGCAAAAATGCCAATTCCCAACTCGGCCAAAACAAAGAATAATATAGGTTTATTTTTACCAACTTTATCGGCAATTTGACCACCTGCTAAGTAGCCTAAGCCCAAGCCAGCCATAAAAGCAGATACGATGAGACTAATACTGACAGAACTAATACCTGTATAAAATACCAACCAACGCTGCCATATTACTTGATAAATTAGAGCCGCAAAACCTGAGAAAAAGAAAATAAATAGTAATGAAAACGAACGGTATTTCTGAGAAGTAGTTGATTGAAGCATTATATAGGTTAGGCTTAAATATAGAAATTTATATAATAATAGTGTTTAGTTTTTCCATTTGATATTACAGCCCATACTCGGAAACTGTATTTCTGAAATCATCTGATTAGCCAAAATAGCGTTCAACGCTCCTCGTAAATCTTTCCCAGTAACTGGTTTTGGACTTTCGACTCTCGGACGAGACTCGTCTAATCGTCCACGATAACGAAGTTTTTTTTTACCGTCAAAAATATAGAAGTCAGGGGTGCAAGCGGCATCGTAGGCACGAGCTACTTCTTGGGTTTCGTCGTAAAGGTACGGGAATGTAAAGCCATTCTCTCGTGCAAACTCTTTCATGGCTTCTGGGCCATCTTGTGGATACTTTTCAATATCATTTGAGCTAATTGCTACGAGTTTGACACCTTTAGGTTGATAATCGTGGGCTAATCGCACTAACTCATCTTTGACATGAATTACGTACGGACAATGATTACATATAAACATTACAATTGTAGCTTTATCAGAGAATAATTCATTAACTGATAAAACTTTATCTGATACAGTGTCTATCAAACTAAAATCGGGTGCGATTGTCCCGATGGGTAGCATATTCGATTCAGTGAGAGCCATTAATTACAGTTTTTTCAAAGCACCTGCAATTTAATTAAATTTTAACTTTAAAAATGAGGGAATTTAGAATTAAAATTGTCTAAAGGTATATGAAATGCAACCTTTTAGCGTTTTCAAGCATCTACAATAAAAAAATGTTAGAATTATGAAAAATCAATCGAAACTTCGCTTGTTGACATTGGCAGGTATCTTTGCTTTATTGTCGCTCAGTCTGTCGAGTTGTTTTTATAGCGGTTATGCTTATCGTGACCGTTATTATTCACGACCGTATTATGGTTACAGACCGTACATAAGACCACAAGTGCGTGTATATACTGCTCCGCCAAGAAGATACTACTACGATAATCATAGAAATTATAGCCGCAGTTATGGCAACCAAAGTCGTGGTTATCGAGGCGATAATAACAGAAGCAGCCGCAGTCACGGACGTAGATAAAACAAAAAAATGCCTTCTCTAATTGGGAAGGCATTTTTTGTAAGAATATATTTCTACTTACGGTTTACAAAACAAATTTCCAGTAACCAATCACCAATTACTGCCAATCAAAAGCATATTTGGTGTTTTTGTAATTCTTCAACTCCATTGTAGCTCCACCAACCGAGAAGTCAACTTCAATTTTGATTGGCACTCGATTTTTATCATCAGAAACCCAAATTCTGATGGCATCTTCGCCATCAAACATACTATTTTTTGGTAAAATAGGATTCAACTTAATTACATTAATTTTTCCATATTTCGTACGCACCACGCCTTTTCCGTTATATTTTACTCGCATATTGTAAATTTCATCGTCGAAAAACATATTTGATGAAACCGTTTCTCCAATTTTTACTTTCGTGAAGTCAATCGTTCTCAGAAAATAGTACCCCGAAACCACATCATGCACATTATCGGGTAGTTTGAAGTTTTTACGCTCTTTGTTTTGTTCTCGTACGGCTGCGTTTGCAAGGTGGTCGAAAGTGATGGTTTGTTCTTTTCGGTAATTGTTTTCTTGCAAATCCATCAAGAATTTCTGTGGCAAGATAGCCGCAGTATCCAAATACGAACGATAAGTATTACGAATATGAAAAAGGTCAGTAAGCCCAGTAGTGCGGCCAAAAATATTTACCCGATAACACGGACGATTATTAACTGAGTAAATCTGTGGACTTACATCAACAGTAGCTTCGCCTACACTCAAAAATCCATATTTAACTTTGTATTCAAAATATTCGCCCGCCTTAAACGCATGATTCGGTAAATAGCGATAGCTATCGCTCACCACAAACGAACTCGTAGTGACAATGATACATAAAAATAAGATTTTTTTGAGAAAACTCATTTTAGTTTAGAATTTTGAAGGATGCTATTATTTAGAAAACAATACTACTCGGATATTTTTGCTTCAAATATGTTAAGTAATTATTAAAGTTTCCTTTATACTCTTTAACAAATTCATCTTTAAACTGGTTCTGTTTGCTTTGATAAGTCAGATACCCAATAAAATACGCATTGTTGGGCAAATTATTGTCGTTTAAAGTCCATTTCTTGCGGCTAATTAATCGTTTCTGAAATTCTCCTGCCAAGAGTGTATCGCTCTTATTGATAATCGTACTTATCATTGCTATCTTCTGACGTTTCTTTTCTTGAATCGTCATTTTTTTATCGAAATTCTTGTATAGACTATCCAATTTCTTGGCACCTCTCAATAAATGCTGACTATAGGCATCATTGTATTTTTTTGAGAACTGATATCGCTCCAATTCTTTTGAGTTTTTGCCGTATTTACTTGTCAGAAAACGTATCGCTCCGTAGTCTCCCACAAAATCGGCCAGATTTTCGTTGAACTCTAAATTATTTTTTACAAAAAGCGTACCATGCGTTAGTTCATGAATTATCAGTGCCGCCAAACGCCCTTCAGATTTTTCGAGCATTGAGCTTAAAATTGGGTCTTTCAAGTAGCCAAGCGTACTCCAGGCCGATACTTCATTGAGTTGCGTATCAAAACCTTGCTTTTTTAGTTCGTTGAGTTCGGCATCGGCAATGGCTTTTTCAAAATGACCTTTGTAGCTAAATGTTCCCACAATCGGGAAATCCCATTTTCTGGCTTTCAGTTCAAATGGCTCGCAGGCCGTAATTACCCACAAGATTGGCTTTTGGTGTTGGTCGTAGAAAGTGGTATAGTTATCCGACGGATTCAGCCCCAACGAATCAACCGCAAAGCGTTTTATTTCTTCAATTAATAAAATTCGTTTTTTAAGTGAATCAGGAAAAGATTTATCGGCCAAAACTTCACTGACAGGACGAGTATTGAATATAATTTTGAGTTGCCCTTTGGCTTGTCGGTAGGCATAAATACTCGAATCGACATTAAACGCAATGAAAAGTATCAACGCCACTAATAAACCTAAGAACGAATATTTGATTATTCTTAAAATCTTTTGCTTCATACTACGCCAATATTTTAATAGATAACGTATAAACGCAAAAAAGAGTTACAACGCTAATTGTAACTCTTTTCCTGAGCCCCCAGCCGGGATCAAACCAGCGACCTACTGATTACAAGTCAGTTGCTCTATCAGCTGAGCTATGGAGGCAAATTTACTATTTACAAAATTTTTGAAAAGTATTCTGTGAACTTTCGAGCCCCCAGCCGGGATCAAACCAGCGACCTACTGATTACAAGTCAGTTGCTCTATCAGCTGAGCTATGGAGGCAATTTACGATAAAGAGTTTTGAATTGAGTTCGTCTCTCTGTTATTGTGGTGCAAAATTAGTGTGATATTAAATATTACGCAAGTGTTTTATAAACTTTTTTTAAGCTTTTTGCACAACTTTGAGGTAAGTATTTGGAAGTCAGTGATTTAAAAAGTAAAAAATTTTCAAAAAAAATAGAGGCATCTGCTGATACCTCTATTTTTTGTGTGAATTATTCGCCAGCGGCGATGATAATCTTTAATTTTTGTTTTAATTCAGCAAGTTCTTTTTCTGCTCCTTTTATCTTGGTTTCGTATTCTGCACGAACCGAAGCTGCATTTTTAGAACGAGCAAAGAACTCGATGTTGTTTTGCCACAAATGAATATCATCTTCGATGGCTTTCATCTTACGACGAATATCGTTTTCTTTTTTATCCAACTCTTTCGAGCCGCCTTTATCGCCTTTGGTTACGACCTCAACTTCGTTTTGGAGTACCATTTTCTCTTTCTCTGCACCGCTGATGCCTGTGCTACCTTTCACGAATGAATTAATGGCATCAACAAATCGGCGTTGGATATTTTGCATTTCTTTGCGAGGTACAAAACCGATGGCGTTGTACTGAGCCTTGAACTCAGAAAGTTTGCCAAGTTGCGTATCTCCACTTTTCGCTAAAGCTTCGATTTCTTCACAGATAGCAATTTTTTGCTTCAAGTTTTCTTCGTATTCTAACTCGATGGCGTTGCCTTTAGCACGTTTTCCATTGAAAAACTCATCACAAGCTTTTTTGAATCGCTCGTAGATTTTATCTTTCATTTTTTCTGGAACGTGGCCAATTGTTTTCCAAGTTTTTTGAAGTTCAACTACTTTATCAGTAAAGGATGCCGAATAATCTTCTGAAGCAACCAAAGTTTCTACTTGTTCGCAAAGAGCAATTTTCGCTTTGAGGTTTTCTTCTCTTTGAGCTTCTAATTTTGCAAAGAAATCGCCTTTATTACGGAAGAAGGTTTTCAACAAGCCCCAGAAATCACGGCTAATATCTTTTCCTTTTTCTTTTGGCATAGCACCTTTAATGGCATTCCATTGGTCTTGGATTGCCATTACTTCTTTGGTTTTGGCGTTCCATTCGTTGATGCTATCGGTGTTGAACTCAATGTATGGTTTAAGATTTTCTACCAAACGAAGTTTCGCAGCGTAGATTTCTTCTTGTAACTGATTTGTTTGGGCCGATTGCTCACGACGTTTGTTGTGAATAATATCGAAGGCTGCTTTCAGACGCTTCCAAAGTTCATCTTGAGCTTCGCGAGCGGCAGGACCAATGTGTTTGTATTCTTCCAACAAATCGTTTGCTTGGCGTAGCGTTGTATTACTCAAACCACCTTCTTCGATTCCTTGAGCAATGGCTTCGATTTTCACAACGATGTCAGCCTTAGCCGTAAAGTTTTTCTTACGGTCGAGGTCTTTGAGTTCGTTTTGGATATGACGAATGCTGAAATATCTATCAACTAAAGCATTATAAGCCGACCAAAGTGTGGTATTGTGCGGAGAATTTACATTTCCTGCATTTTTCCAATCTTCTTGAATTTTCTTAAATTCTTGCCAGTTGCTTTTTGTGCCGCCTTTTTCTTCTTCATCAACCACTTCACGGAGGCGTTGTAATAATTGAGTCTTACGCTCGAAATAATCTTCTTTTAATCTTTCGATTTTTTGGAAGAATGAATTTTTAGCATCTCTGATTTGAGCATTCAAAGATTCGAAACGAACAACGTAATTATCGTTTTTGTATTCGAAACCTTCGTTGTTGCCATTATCAGCAATATATTTTTTCAAAGCCTCGGCTTTTTCGCGTGCTTTCAGGTCATCAAAAATTGGCTTGATTTCACGCATCACGACATCAGCATTTTTTACATCTGATACGCTTACGCCTTCTGCCTTGATTGACGCCAAAAGTTTTTCGCCGAGGTCAACAAAATCTTTTTTGGTGAAGTTGCTATAATCAACTTCTTCTTGAGGAGTTACCTCTTCGATTGGCTCAATGGCCAATTCTGCTTCGTCGGCCAATGGCTCAATCGAAGCAATTATATCTTCGCTATGAGCAACTGCTATTGGCTCTTCTACTGGAGCAGATGCTTCGGTTGCTGGGGTTTCTTCGATGGTACTTTCTACTGCTTCCGTTATTTCCGACGCCACACTTTCTACCTCTGCAACAGTTTCGCTTGCCACTTCTGTAACTGTGTCAATTGTTTCGGTTGCTGTATTCTCAACGGTGTTTACTGCTTCTTCAACCGCATTTTCGGTTGCGTTTTCGATTGTGTCTTTTTGCTCGTTCATATTATCTTTGGCTGTTTCCTCAATGGTTTTACTTTCTACATTTTCTGTAGAATTTTCTACTGTTGCCGAAGGGGTTTCTTCGTTGGCAGTAGCATCCGTGGCATTTTCTGTCAAATCCAATTCTTTATTGGTCATTTTTGAATGTTCTAAAAAGTTCTCATTAGATTTGCAAATGTAATAAATTTATGAAGGAATTACCGAAGGTTTCAAAAACTTCATTCCTTATATATATGTTATATACGAAAAAAAACTTAAAAACGTTGCAAACTAATGAATAAAACAGATGTTGCTGCCCTTAGGCAATCATATACTCGAAACGAACTGTTAGAAGAAAATGTTTTAAAGAATCCAATTAAACAATTTGAGAAGTGGTTTACGGAAGCTTTGAATGCCCAAATTTTAGAACCCAATGCCATGACACTTTCAACTGTTTCGGCGGGAAAACCGCACGGAAGGATTGTTTTATTGAAAGGTTTCGACGAAAACGGCTTTACTTTCTACACAAATTATAAAAGTAATAAAGGAAATGAAGTAGCCGAAACGCCTTTTGCATCGTTGACTTTTTTTTGGGGTGATTTAGAACGTCAGGTACGAATTGAAGGAAGTATAGAAAAAGTGAGTGGCGATGAATCGGATGAGTATTATCACTCACGTCCTCGTGGTAGTCAGATTGGAGCTTGGGTATCGAACCAAAGTTCGGTCATTGAAAGCAGAGAGGTTATCGAACATCGCCTGAGTGAATTAGAAAATGAGTTTAAAGACCTCGAAGTTATTCCAAGACCAGCTCACTGGGGTGGCTATTGTGTAAACCCCGAAAGAATTGAGTTTTGGCAAGGTCGGCCGAATCGTTTACACGACCGAATTTTGTTTACAAAAGTTGGTGACGATTGGAAAATTGAAAGACTTTCTCCGTAAATTTAATGATTGAATGAGCGAATGCTTCAATGATAGAATAAACATGTATATAATATATTCTTCCTGTATTCATTCATTCTATCATTCACTCATTCAAAATTACATTTATTTCAACCTAAAAAACTATAAATCATGCGTTACGACTTCATTATTATAGGAGCTGGTTCGGCAGGCTGTGTCTTGGCTAATCGGCTTTCAGAAAACCCCAATAATAAGGTTTTGTTATTGGAAGCAGGTGGACCCGACAAAAAAATGGAAATCCATATTCCAGCTGGCTATGCCAAACTATTTAAATCAGAAGTCGATTGGGGGTATAGTACCGAACCCCAAAAACACGTATTGAACAGGCGAATTTACTTGCCACGTGGCCGAACGTTGGGCGGAAGCAGCTCGACCAACGCTATGGCGTATGTACGAGGAAACAAAGAAGATTATAATGATTGGGCAAAATTTGGAAATAAAGGTTGGGGATATGAAGACGTTTTGCCGTATTTTAAGAAGTCAGAAGCCAATGAGCAGATTAACAATCCTTATCATGGAACCGATGGATTGCTCAATGTAACATACGCTACGAGATTTGATACGCCATTTTCGGATGCCTTTGTGGCTGCTTGCGATGAGTCGGGTATCAGACGTAACGATGATTATAACGGTGAAAAGCAAGAAGGTGCAAGCCGATTGCAGTTTACGATTAAAGATGCGAAAAGATTTAGTGCAGCTGTCGCATTTTTGAAGCCTGCGATGCACCGAAAAAATCTGACTGTGCAGACAAATGCTGCTGTAAAACAAATTCTGATTGAGAATGATAAAGCTGTTGGTGTAGAATATTTTGTTGGTAAAAATAATACCGATAAAGTATTTGCCAATAAAGAAGTGATTTTGTCGGCGGGTTCGTTTGCCTCGCCACAGATTTTGATGCTTTCGGGTGTGGGTGATGCCGATGAGTTGAAAAAACATAATATTGTATGCAAGAAAAACCTTTCGGGTGTAGGTAAAAACCTGCAAGACCATTTGTTTTCGGGCGTAAGTTGTTTGTCAAATCAAGAATTTGGACAGAATCATCACCTAAAACCTATCAATCAATTAAAAGGCTTAATGAAATATGTATTTACCAAGAAAGGAATCTTTACGATTAGTCCACTTGAGTCGGCTGCATTTTGGATGACCGATGATAGCCCCGACCGAGTGAATTATCAGTTTCATTTTGCATCATTACAAGTTGGAGAAGGTTACGATTATGATTTTTATGATATGAAAACGTTTCCGTTTAACGATGGATTTACGATTTTGCCGACGCTTCTGCGTCCAGAAAGTAGAGGTTATGTAAGACTGGGAAGTAATAATGCCATGGACGACCCAATTATACAACCGAATTTTTTGGAAGCTGAACAAGACCAAATTACACTACTGAAAGCAGCCAAGAAAGCCATTGAAGTGATTCAGGCTTCGGCTTTTGATAAATATCGAAAAAGACAAATTACTCCACCCGATATGAGTTCGGATGATGCAATTATGCTACACCTCAAAAAACAACTTGAAACTGTATATCACCCAATTGGAACTTGCAAAATGGGCAACGATGAAATGGCTGTAGTTGATAACCAACTTAGGGTAAAAGGCATTGAAGGATTGCGAGTAATTGATGCTTCAATTATGCCAACCATTGTTTCGGGAAATACGAATGCCCCTGTGTATATGATTGCCGAGAAAGGTGCGGAGATGATACTTAATTCGCTTTAAATAATTACTTTAAACATAGAAATGGGGTTTGTGTTATCACGCAAACTCCATTTTTTTTGGCCACATTTTTTATGCCAATTTTCTATGGATTCATTAAAATTTATTGGAAGGTATTTTTAAGAGAAATTTTATAATTTTTTCGTTTTTTCTGAGTATTGAGCATTCGGGCATAAATTGGCTATCTTACCCTTGTTTTTTTAAAACGTATATTAACGTTAACTTACCAATATACGTCATTTTAAGTTGTATATTGTAATTTAAAGCGAAATTTTTATTTGTTTTACACCTTTGAAAGGCATAGAAATTGTGCGATTAAGCGTAGATGTTTTTATTGTTTCATCATAAAATTCATACGCTTATGAAAAAGTTTGTATGCTTATTTGTAACATGTTTATTGTTTGTCACTTTTCAGGGGTTTTCGCAAAACCAAACTATTGAAAATAACAAAATTTGCATGGACCCAATTGCTGGGCGTGGTGCCTATATTGGCAGTGTTTCAGGAGGTGGAGTTTGTTTACTATGTGGGACCGCAAATGCCCCTAATATAATAGACGGAGACCAAAGTAACTATGCTGTGGCCACACTTCCTGTCAGCTTAGTTAACAATACCCCAATTATTATTATTAAAGATTCGCTTCAGTATTATCCAGGGGGAAACGAAGCAGGTTTTATTATCGGGCCAGATGGTGGTTTGTTAAGTGCCAGCATTTTAGGGAATCTGAAGGTAGAGACTTATCGCAATGGTGTTTTGAAAGAAACGGGAATGTTTAGCGGAGGAGGCTCTCTTTTATCTTTATCTGTTTTACAGGGTAGTTCTGATGGAAAACAGATTTTGAGTTTTGTAACAACCCAAGATTTTGATGAAGTTCGCTTGGTATCGAATGGTACGGTCGGAGCATTGACTTCTATTCGAGTTTATGGAGCTTTTGAAGGGCCTGCCAATTGTGCCCATGATTGTGTAAATGCACTGACTGGCTCTGAAGTAACAGGAAATGCTGTTGTTGGTTCTTCGGGCTTGTGTTTATTAAGTAGCGTTAATAACATCGCTAATGTTACGGGTGACACAACTTTAGCCGCAAATGTAACTATTGCAGTTGGTTTAGGTTGTACAAAATCAATAGAAGTAACGGCAGCCTCTACCTATGCAGCTGGCACTTTTGCTGGCTTTTTACTCAAGAATAACTCTGGTTTATTAGATTTGACTTTATTGGGGGGGATATCAATACAGCTTTACAATGGAGCAACTTTGGTACAAAATGTCAACAGTGCTTCTCTTCTGACAGCGGTAGCACTCGGAGGTGCAAACCCAGCATATCAAATAGGGGTGAAAGCAATTGGCACATTTAATAAAATTAGAATAACGTTTTCGAGTTTGGCTGCAGTTGGAGCATCATACGATGTTTATTATGCTTTCGTAAAATTAGATGCTGATGGAGATGGCGTGCCTGATTGTATGGATAAATGTTCTGGTAATGATTTATTAGACAATGATGGCGACGGTGTTCCTGATGCTTGTGATTCAAATTTAATTGATATTTCACTCACAAAAGCAGTGGATAACGCAACGCCAGCATTAGGTGCTAACGTAAATTTCTTGATTACTGCAACACGTGACGTAACGACTTTAAATGCAACTGGATTAAAAGTGAAAGATTTATTACCAGCAGGTTTTACTTATGTTTCTCATTCGGCTGCTACTGGAACGCTTTATAATCCGACAACAGGTATCTGGAATATTGGTAGTGCTTTAGGCGGAACAACTAATATTTTATCGTTACAACTTACTGCAAAGGTTGATTCTGTGGGTGTAATTAGCAACCTTGCCGAAATCGTATCAGCTTTCGAAACTGATACCGATTCGCCATATAATAATGGAGTAACTACCGAAGACGACATTGCCAGTGCTTGTGTATCTGTGCCAATACAAATATGTCAGGGACAATCTCTTATACTTACTGCACCAGGTACAGCTCCAAGCTATCAATGGTATAAAGACAATGTATTAATTTCGGGTGCCACCAGTGCAACATTTACCGTCACAGAAAGTGGTAGTTACTCAGTCAATTTTACGGCATCCTCTGGTTGTCTAACAGGAAATTGTTGCCCTGTGATAGTAAATGTAAATCCACTACCAACGGTTAGTGCAGGAGCAGATGTAGCAATTTGTGGAAGTACACCGACTACACTTACAGCAACAGGTACTGGAACATTGCTCTGGAGTACTGGAGCGACAACCGCTTCGATTACAGTTAATCCGACATCTACGACTGTTTATACTGTGACAGCTACCAGTACAGCTGGTTGCGTAAGCACAAGCTCAGTTACTGTTACGGTAAAGCCTGCTCCATTATCGGCAAATGCAGTTACATTCTGTAGTAATGCAGGCACTCCAAGCACATCGGCTGACGATACCTTTACAATCGTCTTGAATCCTTCGGGCGGAAGTGGAACTACATATACAGTTTTACTAAATAATGTATCGACTGGGGTGACTTATAATTATAATGCAACTACTCCTCCTACTATTTCAGCAGGTTTGATTAGTGGTGGTGTACGTACACTAAAAATTATCGACGCCAATGGATGTGAATTGACAACAAGTGTCACTCCACCAGCGAGTTGTTCGGTTTGTCCACCGAAAATTTGTGTTCCAATTACGATTGTGAAACAATAAATATTCAATAGCAAAGCAATATATTTAAAAGCTGGGTGAGATTCACCCAGCTTTTTTTCAATCTTCTCTACCTTCTTTTCGATTAGCGTCGGCCATTCGAACAATCTTTGGAGTGAATTTCGCCAAAACTTTTACTAAATCGGTTTGAGCTGAAATTACCTCATTGATGTCTTTATAAACCATTGGTGCTTCGTCTAAATCTCCACCGATGAGTTCGATACCGTGTTCGTTCAGTATTTTATTCATCGAATTTTTAGTGACCGAATTAAAAGCTGCTGTTCGGCTCATCAGACGACCCGCTCCGTGTGAGGCTGAATTGATTGAGTCAGTATTTCCTAAGCCACGTACTACAAAACCTGGGGCAGTCATTGAGCCTGGTATAATTCCTAAATCGTTGTTTCCCGCTGGAGTTGCTCCTTTGCGGTGAACCAAAACGTCTTTTCCATCAAACTGCTCTTTCCATGCAAAATTATGGTGGTTTTCGACCATTAAAAGTGGCTTTTCAGAAATTGCCTTAGCAACTTTTGCATGGATTTCGTGGTGATTGGCCGAGGCGTAATCGCCCGCAAGATTCATGGCAATCCAATATTCTTGCCCTTCTTCGGTGTTTAAATCGAGCCATGCCAAATGAGCTGCCTGTTTTGGTAAGACAGTTTTTTGCATGGCAATTTTTGAATAATGCCCAGCAACTGTCCCACCAAAACCACGTGAACCTGAATGTGATAGCAAAGCCAAATATGTACCAACTGGCAAATTAAGTAAATCATCATGTTCGGTCACTTCCAATAAGCCCCACTCTACAAAGTGATTCCCAGTCCCCGATGTGCCAAGTTGGCGATAGGCTTTGTCTTTCAAATCTCGGATAATTTTGGTGGCTGTCCATTCGGGTTTATCCATTACCGATTCATCAAATTTATGAGCAGTTTCGCCACCGATACCAAACTTGGTGTTTTCGAGCAAAGTTCGTTTTAAGAGATGTGGTTTTCGCTTGAAAATATCTGCCGAAACATCAAAAACGGATAAGCACATGCGGCAGGCAATATCGACTCCTACGGCATACGGAATTATTTTATCAGCTTCCGTGGCCAAAACTCCACCAATTGGCAAGCCGTAGCCCTGATGTGCATCGGGCATTAATGCCCCAGCTATCGAAATTGGCAAACTTACAGCTGTATTCATCTGATTTAAAGCACCTTGCTCAATGAAATTTTTACCATAGATTGTGTAGGCTACGTTTTCATATCGTAGATTAAATTCGGTTGCCTGAGACTTTGGCTTTTCATCTATTTGCATGAATTCTTCTTTTGGAATATAGGCACGGCCTTCGTTGGTTAAAGACAGGGTATGCCCTGTCTCTACTTGCAAATCATATATTTTCTTGGCCAAATTGGTTACTTTATTCTTTGAATAAGCGTATTTTTTGGGATTTTCGAGCATTTGAGCGAATAAGGTCAGCACCTTCTCGGTTGGATATTCGGCTCGCTCGGTTAGCCCTTTGGCAACTCTGAGAAATGCGTCATGCAAATCTTCTGGAATTGGTGCAAGGGCTGTTATTTGTTGTATTGTTATGTTCATTTTTGTAGTTTAAAAGTTGATTTTGAAAATCAAGAAAATTTTAGGCTCGATTATTCTCTACGTTTAGAGAAATTCCATTTATTGAATAACTTACAAAAAATCTTAGCGATATTTTTTGCATCATCAATACCTCTATGGTGAGTTCCTTCTAATATTAACTTCTCATTTTTTAATGCGTTTTTCATTCCCATGGAACGGGTCTTTTTTATGATAGCATATTGATGTTTGAGACTAATATGGTTGTATAACCAATCAATATCCAATCCATGTAGTTGACAATCGTTTTTTAATTGTACTTGGTCATAAAACCCCCAAGAACAAAGTAAATAATCATCAAGAAAGCTATTAATCCATTCCTTAAATTCTGCTAATACTAATGGGAAAGTATTAGAATTATTAACTTGTTCCTGAGAAATTGATGTGAGATTTATACAAAAATCTGAAAGGATAGGGTGTATGCTTGGCCTTACAAAACGATTGAATTCACCAATTATATCTTGCTTTTCATTGATACATACAGCACCAATTTCTATGATTTCATTTGGGCTATTATCTCTGTTTTCCAAGCAAGTTGCTTCCAAATCTACTATAATATAATTCATTTTTTTGATATTTTTAAAACCACCCAAGCCACAAAAACTTGGATGGCTAAGTTTCTAATCTACTAACAACTTTGTTACATTAGCAGCATTGATTGCCCATTGCATTGTGTAACTTTCATCGGCATTATCGGCTTCAATTAATGTTAAATTTTGAGCTTCGGCTTTCAATGTCAATAGGTTTCCGATAGTCAATTTGGCGTTCAATTTTGCTAATAAGGCATTAATACCTTTTAAGTTTAACTCTTGCACAACTTGCCCTTGGAATGGCATTTCTAACCAAATTATTTCACGATTTTTAACATCCAATACACCAAAAACTAACCCTTTGGCAAGTCCTTGTGTGATTCTCACTTGGTGTTGCACACACGATGGGTCATACGCTACACCCGTACTTTCCGAAATTCTCATCGGATGATTGCTATTCATCCAACCAACTATCATATTTGGCGTAATGCTTCCGTTACTATACGCATTGCAAACGAATGATACAAACTTTGCTCCTTCTTGCTCTAATTTGCTGATATTCAAGTCGATATATTCGGCAGTTCCTACTCTGTTTGGGATGCTTCTCATATCACCACTATGCTTACAACCTTTAGTTCTTAACTGAGAGTAAGAACAAAAATCTAAACTATTGTCATAGGCAATCTGGCAACTTAAATCCATATC
The DNA here is from genome assembly GCF_014644295.1 of Emticicia aquatilis. Classification (GTDB taxonomy): domain Bacteria; phylum Bacteroidota; class Bacteroidia; order Cytophagales; family Spirosomataceae; genus Emticicia; species Emticicia aquatilis. Next base: position 149,341 of record NZ_BMKK01000008.1, on the reverse strand, counting down.
CATGTGTTGAGCTGGCAAACCTTGTCCCCATTGCATAAATAACCTTACAGTATCACCTTCAACGGCAAATCGTGTTCCTACCAATGCCACAGGCAAATCTTGAATGCTATCACTTCGGTCGCCGATGGCTACTGGAATTTTGAATAATTGAGGGTCAATAAACATCGTTTTGTTTGGATTTTCTATCTTTTCAAAGCGTTTCTTCATTGCCAAAAGGCACAAATCTTCAATTTTCGATTGCATTGCTGCCAATTGCTCAGCGTCATACATATCCAATAATTGATTTGCTGGAATATGCTTAGCAACACCACCCAAAGGTTTTACGGCTCGAGTGCTATTTGGATTGAAATAATTTTGAGCATACATATTTAATGTAAAAACCAAACGTGCTGGTACTTTGTCAATCACTTCGCTGAAAGCAGCAAGCGTTTCGTCAGCTCCGAACCAGAGCATATTTGCGAAAAGTGAACGAGCAAATAAGCCTGGACGTTGCTTCAACAATCGGAAAGTTTCAACATCATCTGACTTTAAGCGGTAATGATTTACTTTTCCTTGCCAAACTTCATACGTCTTGTTATAAAATGTATCAAGCAATGCTGCTAAATTTTCAAAACCAACTCTTTTACTATATTCGGCCAAACGCAAAGCACGGATAAATCGAATCCACATTCCACGTTTTGGGTGCATGATTTCACAAGCTTTATCAGCATCTAAATCTAAATTATTTAGCCATTTGGCTACCATTAAGCTTTCTTTTCTGCTGTATTTTAACTTCAAATCTGCTATTTTCTCGAAGCGAGCTTTTCCGCTGGTATCCAACCAAGTACCCAAATGTTTATTGTTTTTAGCATGACGTTTTACGATAGTTTTAGGCTCAATGATTTGTAAGAAACCTGTGTGTTTGTACCACAAGTAACGCAAGATTTCATTTGGTGAATTGAACAAAACTGATGCTTTATCTGCTTGATTTTGAGCAATAAACGTATCAATCACAATCATTAAAGTTTCTTTCATACCTATTTGAACAGTCGGTAATGGCAATGCCGTCAACAAGATTTTCAAGCTATCTACTTGCGTGGCATCAAGGGCAGTTTTTGACGTTAATAAGTCTTTTAAGAAACTCTCTAATTCTTCTTCCGTCAACAATTCTAAAGTTTTCTTTTTGCTACCTTGACCATAATTTTCAATTTTTCCGAATTCAAAGGGTGTACCGCAAAATGGACATCCATTGTAACGTTCCAATGGAAAAGTATTTACAGGAATAATATGTCCGCAACCTAATCTTGTACCTTTTCCTCCAAAGATATTTACAAAATAAGTAATGATGTGGTCGGTAATTGTTTCGCCAGTAGGCACATCCCAACCTTTTACTAATGGTGTCCAATTTTTATTTGCACCCATTACTTCCTGAAAGGTTTTTAAAACCTCCAGTTGAAATTGTGGAGATGTCTGGTTCAAGGCTTTCAAAAGAGGTTCTGATACATCAAAACCTAATTTTGAAAGATTAGCAACCAATACAGAAGTTGTTCCTTTTAGCTCTTTTTGAGAACCAATGATAGAAGCATTAGCAATAAAAATGGCATTCTGACGAAGCGAAACTTTTAATAATTTTTTCATTATAATCATTGTTAAAAAATCAGATAATTATGTTTCTTTTTCTACCTAAAAGAGTGTTTGAAGTAAGAACCATTTGACCTTAATTTAGTCGGATAGGCTGGAATCGAACCAGCGACACACGGCTCCATAAGCGTGAAGTAAGTTTTATTTGACCTTTAGATAATTGTTAAACAGCTTGGATTCGAACCAAAAGTTCCATCGGAACTCCAACCAATAGGAAGTATGTTTAACTTGACCTTTTAGGTAATTTTAAAACTTTCGTTGCTCTACCAACTGAGCTACTATCCGAATTTTAAAAGATGGTAATTGAAAAAGTTTTTTCATCTGGATTGAAGTTGAAGTAACTTAGTCTTGACCATTCTTTTGTCTGAGTAGTGAGATTCGAACTCACGAACACTTGCTCCCAAAGCAAGCCTGTATAACCATCTGCGGAACACCCAGTTTTTTCTATTTTTATTTTAAAGAACTTATCTATCAGATTGATGATACAAAGTTCAGAACTCAATACGCAGCCTATTTGCGTAGTTAAAATATTTTTTAAAATAATTTTTAATTTGTTGATAATGAACTAATTGCGGAGAGCATTGGAATCGAACCAAATACCTTTTACAGTACGAACTTCTTAGCAGGAAGCCGCTATCCCAGATAGCTTTACTCTCCAAATAATGTTTTGTAACCCCTGTCAGATTCGAACTGACACTAACTTGTTCCTAAGGCAAGTGCCTCTGCCGTTGGGCTAAGGGGCTGTTTGGTTGCAATACGAGTTTCGAACTCGTGCTAACAGAACCACAGACTGTCGTGCTGACCACTACACTAATCGCAACATCTAAAAAGTTACCGAGAACAGATTTGAACAGTAGCGACTGCTGCCATTATCATTAGAATCAAAGTCTAATATCCTATAACCAACTGGACGACTCGGTAATTTTTGTGGGGAAGAGAAGCATCGAACTTCTAAGGCGTTAAAGCAACGGTTTTACAGACCGCCCCGCTACCAATTACGGACTACTTCCCCAATTTTGAGCATAGAGTGAGAATCGAACTCACGACTAACGGTTTTGCAGACCGCCCCTTTCACCACTCAGGCATCCATGCACCGTTATATAGATTTAGTGTTTTTTTTATTCCTGTATTCATAAATATTTCCCCATTGCGAAACCGTTCAAACTTGCCCATTTATGTAAAAAACTCAGGGCTTTTTCGGTGATTGGCCTATTGAAACGGTATTTTGCTTGTACAACTCTCTTACTTTGCATATCGAGTTCGATAGTTGCTAATCGGTCGGTTTCTAAGCCAAAATGATACTTGCGAAGCGATACGATTCTGGTTCTTCCTCGTTCGCAGTAGTAGGTATATGAGCCTACGCAATGATTCATTTTTTTGCCTTCATCGGCCAACTCTCGGTTCGATAAAAGCTCCACCACCTTTAGTGTTGCATCATCCTCACATTTACCATCTTCAATCTCAAATGTCTCGAAACTGCCTGATTTCCAGATAACTAAACCTTGTTTGCGTTGTTCTTTATTCATCGTATTGTGCCAAGTGTCACTCTGACGCATCAACGATTGGAGAGTACGGCCTTTGAGCGAATATATTGGATTTTGATTCACTTCATTTCGTACATAATCAATCAATTCTCCGATTTTGTCGAGGTTAAACATTCCTCCAGCAATCACTATTCTGATAAATGTTTCCCATAGTATTTCGTCTCGTTTATCACTTCGGCCGAGCCACGAATACGCTATTCGATGTGCCAATAATTCGTCGCCTCCTAAGCAAAGCACTTGTGCGTATCTGAAAGCTTCAAAAACTCGAAATCCATCTGGACTTTTCATAAACTCAACTTTCATTTTTTGCGTTAGTGGTATCATCGAATTGATATATTTGATGCTTCCACCTTGCATCAAAAAGATAAAATCTTTAATAAAGAAATGGTCTTGTTGGTAAAAAAATATGTGGTTCAAAAACGTCGGATATTTATATTGAGCAAACAGATGATTTATCAATTCTTTGAATTTTTTATACTCACCTTTGGCTTTTGGCTTCCAATCTTCGATGGGCTGAATCCATGCCGAACGATACTTGGCTACTTCTATCAAGGCTCTTATAAACTCATTGTCTTTAAACCATTTTGGACATTTTCCTTCGAGTTTTTCGGTCAGAAAAGTCAGATTTGCAATGTATTTTCTAAGTATTTCTTTTTTTGTAACTAACTCTGCCTGAATCAGAAATGAAACCATAAATTGGTATCGCTCATTGTTGGCATATTCATTTCTGAGGTTGAGGTTTTGTACATCTTCAATGATTCGCACAAAACTTTGATTTAATCTGGCCGATTTCTGATATGCTTGCTGAAGCTCAAACTCGGCCTGTTCTTTTTCACGAACTATTCTGATTCGTTCTGATTTTGATAGGTGCTTGCCCATTGTTGTAATTTTTTTCAATAAAAAATTCAATTTTCGAGAAAATCGGCCATAAAAAAGCCCGACCTCGTTGTGGTTGAGGTCGGGCTTTATGCGGGCGTTCAAATCCAGAACGTACCTATGGGCATAAACACTCGTACCTCAGTCGTATTGCTTTGTCAAAATCTGCTTGTGCATCTGTATTCGGGCGATAACTGCTAATCGGACATACCGCTCCCCACGCAAAGACAATCAGACTTTGTAAGCCTACGGGTTTGGGGTGTATGTTTCTGAACATTAGCATTTTGTTATCTTGTTTTTTTGTTTTAAAAATTAAAAATTGTTTTGAGTTTTTGGCAATAAAAAAGCCCGACTTTTTGGGGTCAGGCTCAGATAAATTTGGGTGTAGTTTTTAGCTACAAATTATACCTGTGCCATGTATGCAAAATTCCTCCAAACGGGTGTGCCATTCCGCAGCTGAAAGACGTATTTTTTAGATAATTTTGCATTTTTGTTCTGTTTGATTTTGAGCTACAAAGGTACAGGAAAAGATTTTATATTTTCCAAAATATTTTTACATTATTTTTTAAAATATTTTCAACTAACTGATAGTCAAGAAATTAAACTTCTATCTTTTTTCAAGAATAAATACAGAAACATAGTTTCAAACAGTTTATCAAGGATATATGGTTCTCAAAAAAGACAAAAAAAATACTATTTAACTGTTGAATTTTATTTGTTTTATGTGGGTAAATGAGCTTAAAAAATTAAGAAATCAACCATCATATTTTAAGTTCATTTACCCACTCATTTTTGTTTTTCATCGGCTTATATTCAAGAAAAACATGCTCTTGTTTTTACGGATTTATGACCACTCTTTGTACACATTTTTTTCCGTCTTCGCCTACTACAACTAAGAATTGAATGCCCTTGCTGAGATACACATCGGGGCGAATTTTGATAATCTTAGATGTTTCTTTATTCATATCAAACGAATATGTCTGCCCGAGCATATCATAAAGTTTAATTTCTTTTTCCTTGATATTTCTTAAATAAAGACTGATTTCATCACCTTTATTCCACGGGTTCGGAAATACTGAGCAAATAGGCGTGGTACTGGTAAAGTTTATGTCAATTGAATCCAAATACTTCTTAGTTCCATCTTTATCAATGTAAACTAATCGGTAACAGCTTTTACCTACCAATGGCTGAAAATCAGTATTTTCGTAAGAACTTGCTGCCCCATTTGCTTTCACTTCGGCAATTGGCACAAAGTTTTTGCAATCAGCACTTCGTTCTAAGATATATTTTTCGGCTTTTACCTCAAACTTACTTTGCCAATTAAGTTGAACAGTTTGGGTCTCGGTTTCTTTACCGTTGAATGAAATTTCGGTGAAATCATTGGCAGTTGCAGCATTTTCTGAAAACTCATTTACATCAAATTGCAAATAGAAAAAGTCTTTGGCGAGTTGATTACCGACTACATTTTTATAAATCACATAGCTATTTCCCTCCAAGAAATTGTCATTATTCTCAAATCCACAGTCTTCTCTGACACCATCATAATGCACGATATTGAAATCATTAATGGTAAGATTCGGTAGGTTTGTGGCGGTTTTGTACTCGCTCAGTTCTTCATTCAAATAATAAACACGTAGTGAAACTGGCGTAGGAAACTCGTCTAAGACTGAACTCTGAAAATCTACATAACGAGCCATCAACTTTGTTTCATTTTTTGTGGTCGGAATAGCCGCACTGCCTCGCCCGTAGTGACGAATCGAGATTGAAACCTTGCCTAAATTTAATCCATTGGGGTTGACAGAAGCGTATAAGCGTCCCGCAGCATCATAAAGGTCAAACCATTGATTTCCTTTCACGCTATCGGCTGATACTTGTAGGCAATTATTAAAATTATTAGTAAAATTAGCAATACAAGGCGAAACCGAAACTTTGAGTGGAACTCGCTCACTTTCACAGCCTGCGACACTTTTAGTGACAGCAAAATAAATGGTTTCGCCATCAAGTTTAGTGTTTGGTGTGGGGGTTTGAGTAAAGGCATCTTTGGCTGTTAGTGAAGCATACCAAACCACTTGGTTTTGAGAAGAAGTAGTAGCCGTAAGTGCAAAACTTGGAGCATTTCGACAATATGTCAAATCGCTTGTAATTGGTTTTTCGGGAATTGCAGAAACCACCACATCAAACGATTTTCGCTCACTTTCGCAGCCAAATGCTGATATTTGGCTCACAAAATAGCTTACTTTGCCAAGTTTACTAACATCTACTTTGGGAGTGGTTTTATCAGCGGTCGTATCAACAGCAGATTCATACCAAAGCAAATTATTGTTGGCATTAACGGCCTTTGTGATGTCAAATGGCGTATTCAAACAAACATTCTGATTACTTACTTGCGGAGCTGCTGGTGTTGGTTTTACCTCTACTTTCAAATCATCAGTATTTCGACTACAAGTAGTGTTTTTATCAACAACAAAACTGATTTTACCACGGTAAGTGCCAATCTCATTGATAACTGCAACTCCAGCCGTATTTGTTGGAATATCAATATAGCTACTTCCTTGTTTCTTTTGCCATTCATATTCTGCGACAGTTCCTGTTACTGTAAGACCACTAAAACTTAATTTACTGACTTTTCCATCACACAAACTCATAGTAGGTAATATTCCAGCGATTGCATTGACTGTTAGCACGGCTTCCTCCGAAGTTGCTGTATTTTTATCATCTTTAATAATACAGCGGTATTTGGTTAAATGCGGGTCGGTGATGCTTCCAATATTACTGATTTTTAATGATGCCGAGGTTTCGTTCGCTATATCAGTAAAACTTGTTTCATTTGGTTTTTGGCGTTGCCATTGATAAGTAAATGCACTTGGAGCAGTGGCCGTAACGCTAAAAGTTACCGAATTTCCGTCACAATCTGCTTGTGAAAGCGGCTGTTTAGTGAATTTCAAACTTGGAATTATTGCAGCTGTTATGGCAGTGCGAGGGCCAACGCAACCAAAAGCCGAAACTTGTGCCACATAACGAGTATAAGTTCCTGCGACTGAAAATGTAGGTGCGGTTGTAGAAAAAGTAGTGATTGTCGGAGATGTGTACCAACGTAAAATATGGTTTTCAGCTGGTGTGCCTTCGGCTGAGAAAGTCAATACATTTCCTTCATTGATTGGCGTAATTGTGGTATTTTTTGGTGCCGGTGGCAATGCCCCAACTTCAACATTGATTACTGATCTCGGGCTTTCACAGCCTTCGTCAGTTCGATTGGTAACATAGTATTTGAATACTCCTGCAACACTTGTGTTTGGCGTCGGAGCAGTGCTTGCTCCTGCCCCTTCTGTTTCTTGCGAGTACCAAACAAGATTCTGAGTCGGACTATCAACTTTTAATCTTACTGCATTTGAGTTTTGACAATAAAAAACATTGGAAACTGATGGTGCAGGTGGAAAACCACTCACAATAAGTTTGGCGGCGTCGGTTGGTTCGGTACACTCAAAACCCTGCGTGTTGAATTTCACTAAACAACGATAATAAACTCCTTGCTCGTAAGTAGCTTTAGTAAATTTCAAAGCACTCGAAGTACTTCCCGAAATCCCATTTCCATCACTTAAATTAGTCCAAGCACCACTTGTACCTGGGCGAGTTTGCCATTGATAACTCAATACATTTCCTGTAATCGTAAAATAGTTTTGTAGATTAAATTCATTGCTTCTTCCTACGCAAATACCCAAGTTTGGCATTGAACCAGTAAGCGAATTGACCGTAAGCGTTGAAATTTCGGAGGTTAAAACTTGTCCACCGCTACTGATAATACAACGATACTGGGTTTGATTGGGATTGTTGTCATCTCCGACATTTGAAACAGCCATCGTTCGAGCATACCAACCTCTAATTCCGTTTCCTTCTTCCACTAAATTAACAAAATCTGGTTCGTTCGGGCGTTTTCTTTGCCATTGATAAGTAAATGAAGGATTAGGCCCAACTGCCACAACTCCAAAAAATACAGAATTACCTTTACAGTCCACTTGATTGGTAGGTTGTTGGGTGATATGAAAATAATCTAAAACTTTGGCAATGATTGGCAATCTGGCACTTTCACAACCTGTGATTGGGTCGGTTTGTGTTACCCAGTAAGAATAAGTACCAACTGCCGTAAATGATGGAGCAGTTGTAGTTCCTGTTCCGCCCGACGCACGGTTATACCACATCAGAGTTGCATTAGGAATAGTGATTCGAGCCGCAAAAGTGAGTGTTGCAGGTGTAATTACATCATACGTAATGTTTTCGGGCTGTGGCGTGCTATTCACCGTTACTAAATACGGAGCAGAACTCACATTAAAGCCACATTGTGAGGAAGTACAACTGACTGTATAAAATGTATTACTCGTAGGCGAAACTGTTATAGATGGAGTTGTTTGTCCGCTCGACCACGCAATGGCTCCATCACAATTATTGGCAGTTAGGGTTGTACTTCTACCCAAACATACCGCATTAATGCCTCCAATATTTGGTATTGAAGCAACCAAAACACTCAATTTTGCTCCATTTGAATCATCTTCTGTTGTATATCTGGCACAGGTTGAACTTCCTGCCGTAAATGTCACTTTACAACGATAATACTGCTCATCGGTATTAGTTGCAGCATTTATAGTTAAAGTTGTGGTCGTTGCCCCTGTTATATCATTCCAAGTTCCTGAAGTTCCTACTCGTCTTTGCCATTGGTAGCCTTGAATGTTACCCGAAACCACAACGTTGCCAAGACTAAAACTTGCATTTGCTCCATCACAAATAGTTTGGTCAGCGAGACTTCCTACAACCGAATTTACAGTTAGTACAGCAGCGGTGGAAGTGACGCTACATGTTCCGTTTGATAAAACAACTCGATATTCTGTCTGATTAGGGTCGGTTGAACTCCCTACATTACTGACTGTTAGCGTATTCGAAATAGCATTTGGAATATCTGTAAATACTCCATTCGGTACTTTTCGTTGCCATTGATAGCCAGAAACCGAAGAAGCAGTTACTGAAAAACTAACTGAATTTCCGTTACAATCTGCATCATTTTTAGGATGCGTTGTAATGGATGGATAAGCATTGACTGTGACAGTGATTTTATTACTACTATTGCTTGTGCAAGTTCCATCAAAACACGTAGCAGTATAGTCAGTTGAGGCGGAAGGATTTACACTGATTGATGTTCCAGTCATTCCATTACTCCATGAAACAACTCCTGCACAATTTGTAGCAAAAAGAACGGTCGATTGTCCATTACAAATAGTTGCAGTTCCACTGATCAAAGGTGGAGCAACTGGCGTTCCTCCTGATGCAACAGTAACAGTAGCCGACGCACTTAATGCACTGACACAATTATTTAGTGAACACGTTGCGGCATAAGTACCTACTTCTGAAACTGATAGCGTACTTCCTGTTTGGCCACCATTCCAAGTGACAAGACCGTTGCAACCGCTGGCAGTCAATGTAGTGGACTGGGTTGGACAAATGACAACTGAAGCAGGAGTAATTGACGGGACATTTGGAATTGGATTTACCGTAACTTTCACAACTGCCGATGTACCCTGATTACACGAGCCAGAACCTGTGCCAGCACAAGCATAAATGGCTCGGTAGTATTTGATAGTGGCAATATTTGTGTTATTTGTTAAAGTTGCGGTGAAATTTAAACCACCCACTTGCTCATTGGTGTATGTTCCCGATGGAGTCGTTGATGATTGCCACGTTGGTGTACATGTTCCCGAACCACCGATGACTGTGGCATCTAAAGTAATATTTCCGCCTGAACAAATTGTGCGGTCACTTGCATCTACAACTGTAATTTGTGGGTCAGGTACTATTTGTATTTGATGCACGTTCGACGAAAAGCCCTCTGCTCCGCAAGCATCAGTCACTTTTCTTCTGTAATAAGTCGTTTGGGTTAAGGCTGGTGGGTCGTAGGTCGTTGAATTTGCTCCAACTATATCTGTAAAATTCGTTCCATCTGTTGAGCTTTGCCATTGATAAACATAATCTAACTTTCCGCCATTGGCTAAACTTACACTTGATATTACACCTGCATTATAACCCGAGCAGTTGATAGTGCTTGATGAGATTTCTATACTTCCGCCAATTAAAACTGGTAAAGTAGTTACTGTGAAAGTTTGACTTTTACTACAACCTGTCGAACTAATTTTGAGAGTCAATGTAAAACTAAATGTCCCTGTCTGGCCCGATGGAATCGTTACTGTAATTGGCGATGCTGTTAAACTTCCATCTGTAATACTCGTAAATCCTGCCATCGTTGAAGTCAAACTGTATTTGTCTGGGCTTCCTAAAATAAGCGAATATGGCAAACTAAAACTCGTCGATGAATTACATAAATCTGCAACTGTTGAAACTGTAAAATCTATACTCGGTGCGACTGTCACCGTTACTGGCTCACTGTTTACACTCGTACATCCGCTTGCGTTACAAACAGCGGTATATGAGGTTGTTGTACTTGGCGATACCGTGATGCTTGTGCCACTACTACTATTACTCCAAACTACCGTACCCGCACAACCACTCGCTGTTAAAGTTGCTGATTGACCGCCACAAACTGTCGTTGTTCCCGATATTGTCGGCGGTGCTATGGTCGTCACATTCACCACAACTTCGTTACTGGTGGCACTTGTTCCACAACTATTTGTACAAACAGCAGTGTATGTTCCAGCTGAGTTGACAGAAATACTCGATGCGGTTACACCATTTGACCATACTACACTACCATTGCACGCACTTGCAGTTAGGGTTGTACTATTCCCCGAACAAATCGTTCCGCCCCCACTGATTGTCAATACACTTGAGTTTGGATTAATCGTTACTTTCACAACTGCCGATGTGCCTTGATTACATGAACCCGAACCTGTGCCAGCACAAGAATAAATTGCTCGGTAGTATTTGATAGTGGCAATATTTGTGTTATTTGTTAAAGTTGCGGTGAAATTCAAACCACCAACTTGCTCATTGGTGTATGTTCCGGATGGTGTTGTTGATGATTGCCACGTTGGTGTACATATTCCCGAACCACCGATAACTGTGGCATCTATACTGATATTTCCGCCCGAACAAATTGTGAGGTCGCTTGCATCTACAACTGTAATTTGTGGGTCAGGTACGATTTGTATTTGATGCACGTTCGATGAAAAAGCCTCTGCTCCGCAAGCATCAGTCACTTTTCTTCTGTAATAAGTCGTTTGGGTTAAGGCTGGTGGGGCATAGGTTGTTGAATTTGCTCCAATTATATCTGTAAAATTCGTTCCATCTGTTGAGCTTTGCCATTGATACACATAATCTAACTTTCCGCCATTGGCTAAACTTACACTCGAAATTACACCAGCATTATAACCCGAGCAGTTAATGGTGCTTGATGATGTTTCTATGCTTCCACCGTTTAATGATGGTAAAATATTGATACTGAAAGTTTGAGTACCCACACAACCAGTCGTACTATTTTTAATGTTTAATGTAAAATTCTGATTACCCGTTTTACCTGCTGGAATTGTTACCGAAATTGGAGATGCTGGAAGATTGGTTTCAGCAACTGCCACAAAGCCTGGCATCGTTGAAGTCAAGTTATATTTATCAGGATTATTTGTTGGTGAAGTAAATGGAAGCTCAAAAGTCGTAACAGTATTGCATAGGCTACTGATTGTTCCCAGCGAGATTGTTGGTAATGGGTTTGAGCTTATAGTTTGTACCAAAGATGCCAAGCTTGTGCATGAATTTTCGGTACATGTGGCACTATAAGTTCCTGTTGTTGAGACATTTAATGTGCTTCCTGTTGCTCCGTTACTCCAAGTAATGACCCCAACACATCCATTGGCCGTTAGTGTGGTCGAACCTCCTACACAAAAACTGATATTACCCGAAATCATGGGTGCAATTGGTATTGAATTTACAGAAACTGTTTTAGTCTGTGAAAATACACTCACACAATCATTTACAGTACAAGTAGCATTATAAGTACCTGCAGTTGAGACACTTAATGTACTACTGGTTACGCCTGTATTCCAAACCACAATTCCCGAACACCCACTTGCTGTAAGAGTTGTTGAGTTTCCAGAACAAATACTTGTATTTCCAGATATTATTGGTGCAGATGGAATAGCATTTACTACAACTGTTTGTGTTGTAGATGACACACTCGAACATCCATTTACTACGCATATAGCATTATAAGTACCTGATGATGAAACACTTATTGAGGTCGCACTCGTACTATTCGACCAAACAACTGTTCCAGCACAATTACTTACACTTAATTTGATACTCGTTCCAGCACAAACAATATTATCAGCATCATCAGATGTTACTGTTGGTGCATTAGGAATTGAATTAACCGTGATAGAATGAATATTTGATGATAAACTCGTACATGAATTTTCGGTACACGTTGCACTATAAGTACCAGCTGTTGAAACACTTAAAGTACTTCCTGCCGTAGCATTACTCCAAGTAACTGTACCTGCACACCCACTCGCTGTCAAGGTAGTAGAGTTACCTTCACAAATACTTGAATTACCCGAAACCGTTGGTGCTGCTGGTATATAATTTACAGTAACTTTTACCGGACCCGAAACCGATTGATTACATGCACTTGAGCCTGTTCCAGCACACGAATAATTTACTCTATAATATCTTACTGACGGACTTGACGCAACATTAGTAAGCGTTTTAGAAAAACTTAAACCTCCAGTTTGCTCAACCGAATAAGTACCCGATAGCGTTGCCGCTGACTCCCAAGTGGCAGTGCAAGTTCCCGAACCACCAATTACTGTTGCTTCCAAATTTAAAACTCCTCCCGAACAAATTATTCGGTCACTTACATCCGTAATTGTAATCTGTGGGTCTGATACAATTTGAATTTGATGCACATTCGATGAATAAGCTACTACCCCACAAGCATCGGTAACTTTTCTTCGATAATACATAGTTTGTGTAATGGCGGGCGGATTATAGGTAGTAAGATTTTCTCCAGCAATATCAGTGAAATTTTGATTATCTGTTGATGATTGCCATTGATAGACATAAGCAGTTTTTCCGCCACTTGCTGCACTTACACTCGAAATTACACCCGCATTATAGCCCGAACAATTAATTGTACTTGAGGAAGTCTCTATAATTCCTCCGAGCAAAACAGGTAAAACAGTTAAGCTAAAAGTTTGCGAATTTGTACAGTTAGTTGTGCTATTCTTTATATTGAGCGTAAAAGTATAATTCCCCGTTTTTCCAGATGGAATGGCTACACTAATAGGAGATGTTGGGAATGCCGCATCTGAAACCACCACAAAATCTGGCATTGTTGAAGTCAAACTGTATTTGTCAGGATTATTGGAAGTAGAGGTGTATGGTAAATCAAACAAGGTAGCAGCATTGCAAATACTATTGATAGAACCAAGTGTGATAGTAGGATTTTGATTTACTACAATCGTCTGCGTTGATGAAACTGCACTCGTACAAGCATTGACCGTACAAGTGGCATTATATGTACCTGACGAAGAAACTATTATTGTTGTAGCACTTGTGCCATTCGACCAAACGACTGTTCCTGCACAATCACTTACGCTTAATTTTACATTTGTACCTGCACACACTATATTATCTGCATCATCTGATGTTACTGTTGGGGCTGAAGGAATTGTATTTACCACGATTGTCTGCGTTGATGAGGCTACGCTCGTACAACCACTTACTATACAAGTTGCATTATATGTACCTGACGAAGAAACTGTTATGGCCGTAGCACTTGTGCCATTCGACCAAACAACTGTTCCTGCACAACCACTTGCAGTTAGAGTTGTTGAACTTCCAGAGCAAATGCTCGTATTGCCCGAAATGCTTGGTGCATTTGGAGCAGGATTTATCACAATAATGTTAGAAGCCACAGTACTCTCACAACTTGCACTTAATGAACATTTGAAGTCGTAATTAAGAGTAGTTGCAGATGTATAGATAGAAGGAGTAATTGAAACCGAACTTCCATTTGTCCAACTACCATTATTTAAGCGATACTGTGCATTTCCCGAAGCACATGAAACTGATAGAGTAAAAACCGATTCACTACTACAGAAACTTGTTTTATTAGCAGAATTAATAATCGTTGGTGTCTCTGGTATAGTATTTACATTAATTGTAGCGGCGGTTCTGGCAGTTTGACAAGTGAGATTCGCCGTAATTTGCTGTTCACGAGCCACATAATATGTTGTTGTTGAAGTAAGATTTGGCGTAGCAAAACTTGTTCCTGACGTCAATTGCGTTAGAGTTGTAGCATCGGCAAACCATTTATAAGTACCAAAACCACTTGGACTTACAACTGCCAAGGTTTTTGAGCCAGTTCCACAAATATCGGGCGTATTGCCAGAAACACTCGGAATATCAAGCCAACCTTGTTTAGTAACAGTTACACTTGCGGTTGCAGTACAGTATCCAGAGGTAACGGTCACTCTATATGTATCCGAGTTAGCCGTCTGAACTGAACTATTTACATCATAACTTTGAGAAGTAGCCGAAGCAATATTTCCTGCTAAATTTTGCCATTGGTAAGTATAAGAGCCATTTCCACCAGTAGGATTCGTTGTTATGGTTGTGGAATTATTCAAAACGCCAGTGATACAAAAAGCATTCACACCCGAAATTGAGGCCGAAACACTTGGCGTAACAACAACATCAATTTTTGCTCGTGTACTTTCACAATTATTAGCATCTTTCTGACTCACATAATAGCTCGTTGTTCCTGCCGATGTTATAATTGGAGTTGGAGCTGTTCCACCCGATGTCCCTCCTACTGCACTTGTTCCATACCATAATAATGTATTTGAATTTGTTGCAGTAGCCGAAAGCATCGATGCAGTCGCATTCTGACAATACCCAACTGGAGTTGTGACAGTCGGGGCAACTGGTAAATCGTTGACTGTTACAGTAATCGTAGTTTTTGCACTTTCACAATTTGCAGGCGAAGGACTTTTCTGACTGACTTTAAATATTTGTGTTCCAACCGATGCTGTGCTTGGCGTAGGTGCAGCGGCCAATAAATTATCATTTTCATCATACCATACCAACGAATTAGAGTTTGTTGCAGAAGCGGAAAGTGCAGTTGCCGTACTATTTTTACAATATGTAATAGCCGTGGTAGCACTTGGCGGTGCAGGAATAGCATTAACAATAACGTCAATTCCGGCTCTGGTACTTTCGCAATTATCTGTACTTAGCTGACTAACATAATAAGTTGTAGTACCGACTATATTCGAACTTGGAGTCGGTGCAGATAAACTCGATGTCCCCCCTACTGAACTTGTACCATACCATAACAAAGAGTTTGTTCCACTTGCATTAGCCGTAAGTACATTCGTTGGTGCGTTTTGGCAATAATTGATTGGCGTTGTTACAGTAGGAGCAGAAGGGGTATTATTAATCTTTACTGTAAAAGTTTGATTAGAAGAAACGCAAGTGGTCGTTGAGTTTTTTACAGAAATAACAAACTGATAAGTATTAGGCGTTGCATTTGCAGGAATAATTACATTAATTGGCGAACTTCCTAAAATAGCATTTGAAATTGCCGAAAACCCACTTAAAGCAGGACTGCCAGCCGAAATACTATATTGATTGGGAGTATTGGTTGTTAAACTAAACGGCAAACTAAAGGTAGTGACACTATTACAAATATCCACAACGTTACTTAGCGTGATTGTTGGTAAAGGGTTTACCGTAACGGTTACTGGTGTACGAGTGCTTTCGCAAGTAGTTGAACTATTATAAACACTTAAATAATAAGTATATGTACCAACTGCTAACGATGCTGTTGTATAACTGGCATTAGTTCCCAAAACCGTCGTAGAAACATTACTATCATACCATCTAAAACTTTCGTTTGTTCCTAAAGTCGAAGTAGCTGAAAGTGTTACTGTTCCTACATCACAGCGTGAAACATTATTTGCTGTTGGGGCTGTTGGAGCTGCAATTACAGTGAGTTTACCTGTAATAGCGGCTGTCACCGACTGAGTTTGTGTACAAGTCCCATTACCACTATTGGTTACTGTCGTAAAAGTAGCCCTTACACGGTAAAATGTATTATTATCAGTTAGAGGAATATTTGCTAACGATAAAGTTGTGGTTCCCGAACCTAATATGTTAGGAGAACTATCCGTCAAATCAGCATAAGATGCCGCTGCGGTTTCACTTGTCCCTTTTTGCCATTTTATAGCAGTCGATGTACCCACCAAAGTTGTTGTAAAACTTGTCGTTCCTCGTTCACAAATAGTCGGTGAGTCAGCAATATTTCCAATAGAATTAACTGATAAAGTTGCAACATTTGTTGTATTCGTACAAGAATTTGCATCTGTTACAACGCACTGATATTGTGATAAATGTGGATTTTCAGCATTACCGATATTCCTAACTTTTAATTGTGATGTAGTAGAAGTATTCGTAATTACCGAATTCGTTGTGGCAGTAACCGCAAGAAAGGAAGCATCGGTTGGTTTCTTGCGTTGCCAAGTAAACGTATTTCCTGCCGAAACTGTAATATTAAAATCAACAACGTTGCCATCGCAATCTGACTGCGAAATAGGTTGAATACTAATTGTTGGTCGTTGTGGTGAGACTGTCACCGTTTGCGTTGCCAAAGTATTGATACCTCCGCAATTCGTAAATAAACAACGATATACTTCTGTTGTAGTTACATTCGTAAGATTTAATGTAGTAGTTGCACCACTGGCCAACGAGCCACTGCTTACATTTGTCCAAGAAGCACCATTTTGTTTTTGCCATATAAAAGCATCATTTCCAGTTGCAGCGGCAGTTAACGTAGTATTACTACCATAACAAACCGTCGGAGTTATCGGATTCGTTATAATCGTTATTGGATTACTAATTGTAAAAGTAGCCTTATAATTAGCTCCACCTACATTTTGGTAATGCGTTCCACTTCCTCCATTATACGTAAAATCTGCACTTGAGTAAACCTCCACAGTATAAGTTCCATCAGCTAATCCCTGCAAAATGTTGTTATTCGCAGTAGAAGTTGTCCACTGTTGGTCACCTGGATTCGATAAATTTATATCAAAAGCAAGATTAATTGAGGTAAAACTTACAGTATTAGGGTCTGTTCCGTTTTTATAAACTTTATAATATAAATATCCATTCAGAATATCGTCCGTACCGTTCTTGTAAGTTTTATTTTGCCCCCCTTTTATTACGAGCGTATTGGTACAAGAAAATGTACCAAAATTATACCCTTGAAAATCAGGATTAGCTGTGGAAGCAAACAAATCGTAATAATTAGCAGAACCTCCATTAGATTGCACTATTATATACGTCTCAAAAATACCACTACTGGCAACTGCTGTAATTGAACAGATATTGAAAATAATAGATACAGCAATAAACTTCTTAGCAAAAGAATGGAGAAAACTCTTCATAAATATAGGATATTATAACATTTTTTAAACATCAAATCACTTACTACTACCACACCCATCAATAAAGGCCTCGAAGATGGCTCCTTGCTCAACCTTAAACCCTGGATTTAGTAAGATTTTCTTGGCTGCATCATATTTGATATTAGCTCCGTTTTCCAGCAAATTCGATGCTGTGATTGTATCTGGAGACTCAAATTTTGTGATGCTCCCATTAGATAATTTCTTGGTTAAATCATAACCAAAACATGGTGGTTCGCCTTGTATATAGACGGTAAAACTCTTGGGAGGTAACGAAATGAAAATCCGATTTTGGGCATCGGTAGTTGTAGTCAGCGTTGAAGATTTCTGAAGAATGTCAGTAAATTTTGTTCCTGCTGGATAACGACCAGTGTTTGCTATTAAGTGATTTACTTTCAAGCTATCATTATCAAAGTTGATGGCTACAATTACTTCACGCTTACCAGCACTTCCAGTTGAGTCGAGTTGATAAATCAGGCTTCTCCAATGTTTTCCTTTTTGATAAAAATTCGGTGAAGGTATAGGATTAGTTGCACCACCATAATGATTAAGATAATGGACAGTTTGCGAGCCATTAATAAATCGCTTCTGAATCTGTAAAAGTTGGTCTATTTCTTTTTTCAAAGGCTGAAAACCTGTTGGATGATAATCAAAACCATAAGTATCAGTACCATAGGTTGTATTATGTGCAGGATAGCCATAGTAGTCGGGATAAAAAACCGTAGGTACACCCAACTGATTATTTGTTAGAATATAAGCATAAGCCAATATCGGATTTTGCCAAATCAAAGCATCGCCATAGGTTGGATTTGAACTTCTGAAATCGTGATTATTCACAAACGTCACTAAATTGAAACCACTCATGCCACGAGCATCTCTGAAACTATTATAAAAAGCATATCGGGCATCAGCACCATTATCACAGGCTTGCTTGAGGGCATCTCTCAAAGCAAAATCAAATACCTTTGGTTGAATTGCCGTTCTTGCCGCTGCACTCATCGACGCATTGACATCAGCTACCCAATTTTGAATGGCAGGATTCTCCTGCCCATACCACTCTCCTACCACAAAATCCGGGATTTTATTAGCATTATACATTTCAGTAAGCATCTTTCCAACGAAATTTGCTTCAAAATGTTTAATTGCATCCATTCTCAGCCCTCTAACATTCAATTCATCATAGGCCCATTTTGTCCAAGCAATCAAAGTATCACGTGCCATTGATTGATTATGGTCATAATCATAAAAATAATCCATGCTTTGCATACTCCATTGTGGTCCCAAACAAGTAGTAGTTGCCCCACCAGTTGTGCTTGGCCCACCTTCATTCCAGTTTGGTCTGAATGATTTCCAATTACTTCCGCCACGTCCACTGGGCAAGCCAGTAAAATCAGTATAAGTTTGGAATTGAACTTTATAGGCAGCCGAATTCCAATTTGATGGATTCGCAATATCAGTATTTTGGCCTGTGTACCAAATCTTTGAAATTCGATGGTCAGTGTAATCTCCACAAAGATTGATGGCCTGAATCACCAAGGTGTCACCTGTTGAATTAAAATCTGAGGTATTTAATGTAATTTTAAATTCATCAATATCATTCGCAAAATCAAATGTATTCCAATAACCTTGTTTTAGATTGGTTACAAATTCAGCACCCGAAGCAGCAATATCAGAATTGACCTTGACAGCCGTATTCTTTGGGTCACAACCATTCACAAAATCCCAGGCCTGCCCGCCACCTGCTTTGGTTGTGGTTGCAAAAAACATGATTTTCTTCCCAACATACCCGCCCGAACGAGAGCCTATACTCACATAATATGTACCCGTACCTAAACCAGTAGAACCTCCAATCGGAATAATCATTCGCACACGGTCAGAAGGAAACGGTGATTTATAAGATGTACCAGGGCAAGAACCATCGTTTCTTCCTGCATAAAACAACATATATTCTTTTACGGCATTATTGGCTTCGGGTTTTCCACCATCACGATGATTATAAACCATATCCCCCACCGCTTTTAGATTATTCTGCCCAAAAGTGGTTATCATATCCTTTATCTCTTGTTTCGTACCGAGCGATGTCTGAGTAGAATTTTGCCCGATAAATAAATCTTTAGGGTCATAGCCACCTGATTTATTTCCATTACCAGCAAAAGGCGGAAACCAGATATGTGTAAATCCAGCGGCAGAGAGTTCGGGGGCTTTATTTTTGAGGGTATCTGACCAATTATAGCCTTGGCCTGTCTTCGGATAATCCCAATAAAAACCTTGTAGAAGCACCTGTTGTGCGAAAATAGAAGTTAGTCCCCCGAGATACACCCAGAGGAAAAGCGTGAAGCGTTTCATTTTAATTATTTGGTTATAAGTATTGTCGTAAAACCAAATTTAGCATAAATGTTGTATTTGTCAAGATTAAAGTATTACTTTTTTTATAACACTTATAATTATATTGAGATTGTTAACAAAACACGAAATACAATAGAAACTATACCCCAACAAAAAAGCCGTCTCAAACGAAACGGCTCTTTGTGTACAACCCTAACCACTATGATGAAACATAATCTACTTAATATATCTTCGTTGGCCGAAACTTCGACCAATGCTTAAAAATCTTCCTAATTCTAAAAAATGATAGAGTTCGTATATCCCCAAAGCAAGCAAAACACCTACTAATAAAAATTGTAGGGGGTAAATCAGTATTAAATGACCGAGACTTGTGTAAATTTCTAAAAACATAACGTTGCTTTTTGGGGTTATTTGAACATAACAAAGGTCTGAAAGTATTTTCAATAATTTTAGCGTAAAAACCCCTGATTTTTAGTACGTATTTCACGGTATTTCTACTTACGTAGCTGCCACTCAGACCATTTTCCTTTCTTAAATTATTCTTTATATACTCACAAAAGCATTCAAACAATGAAAATAAACATCGAAACCGCTGTCAATCAATCGGTTAGTGAAGTATGGGAACAATTTGATGATAAATTGCTGCTCAAACTCTCTCCGCCATTTCCTCCTGTGAAGCTTATATCATTTGGACAGAAAATTGGCGAAAAAGTTACATTTGAACTAAACTTTTTTATTATACGGCAACTTTGGGTGAGCGAAATCACAGATTCTTATTTATCGGCCGAAGAATCATTCTTTATTGATGAGGGAGTGCAACTACCTTTTTTTCTAAAATACTGGAAACATAAGCACCGAATTGTAAGAGATAATGCCACTTCGGGAAGTAAAATTATTGATGAAATAGAATTTCGTACGCCCACTATTTTGACAGATTACATTTTTTATCCTATCTTGTATCTTCAATTCCTTTATCGCAAACCAATTTATCAGCGAATATTCAAAACCCCTAACCCCTAAAGGGGATAAAAGTCCCTAAATGCTGATGTTGGTTGACTAAAACAATGACCAAAGAAAATACTTAAAACTCTTTTAGGGCAGAGAGTAAATCAACTAACTAAAAATAACATCCTTTAGGTGGGGGATGTGAAAAACACTATGAAATTAAACATTACTTGGAAAATCTTCATCGGAATGACGGTCGGTATTATTGTCGGCTTTTTCATTCATAATCACTTTGATTTAGGGCAATTTGGTATTAAAGATGCAGTAGCACTAACTCCCGAGCAAGTAAAAGCAAATGATAGCATAAAAGATTGGAGTTCGTATCTTCAATTACTCTCTAAAATTTTCTTACGCTTGATTCAGATGATTTTAGGGCCATTAGTATTTTCTATATTGACCGTTGGAATTGCCAAATTGGGTGATTTTAAAGTAGTTGGTCGAATCGGACTTAAAACTTTAGGGTATTTTTATTTTGCCACAATTTTATCATTAGTTACGGGCTTAATTGCTGTAAATATCATGAAGCCTGGTAAAGTAATGACCCTCGATTTACCAAGTTCGGGTACAGAAACGGGTGTTGAAGCCAAGAAAATGACCCTCGAAAACTTTATCACTCACGTATTTCCGAAAAGTATATTTGAAGCACTTTCTACCAATGAAGTTCTACAAATTGTGGTATTTTCTTTGTTTTTTGGTATTGCATTAGCGGCAATAGGCGAAAAGGGCAAAAGTGTAACCAAAGCCCTCGATGCAATTTCGGAAGTAATGTTTAAAATAGTTGGCTATGTCATGACTTTCGCCCCTTATGCAGTTTTTGGTTCTGTTGCAGCCGTAATTGCCTCAAAAGGTTTAGGTGTTTTGGGTGGTTATTTATATCTAATTGTTTGTTTCTTCGCAACGCTCGCATTTTTCATTGTCATTGTTTTATGGGTGATATGCCTCACACAAAAAATTGACTATTGGAATTTATTGAAATTCGTAAAAGATGCTCTTTTCTTATCGTTTAGCACGGCAAGTTCTGAAGCTTCAATGCCATTGCAGATTGAACAACTCAAGAAATTCGGTATTTCGGAGCGTATCATCAGCTTCGTATTGCCACTTGGTTATTCGTTTAATCTTGATGGTTCGATGATGTACATGACTTTTGCAACAGGCTTTATTGCTCAAATCTACGGTATCGAACTTACACTTGGCCAACAGATAACAATGCTACTTACTCTCTTACTGACAAGTAAAGGTATTGCAGGTGTGCCTCGTGCGTCTTTGGTTGTAATTGCTGGTACGCTTACTATGTTTGGCCTTCCGCAAGAAGGTATTAGTTTAGTATTAGCAGTTGACTGGTTACTTGATATGGGCCGTTCTGCCACATCGGTTGCAGGTAATGCAGTAGCAACGGCAGTAGTAGCCAAATGGGAAGGAGAAATGGGCGAAAGCCAGCCTTTGTAGAGTTCGATTTACAAATATGAATCAAATAAAAAAACCGCCTTATAGCAAAAACTATAAGGCGGTTTTAATTATGTTTCAAAAATAATTTATCGAGCTGCTTCTAATTTTTCAAGAATCAATTCTTCGATATATTCTCTGATTGAATCAATCTTTATTTGCGTAACAACATCTTGAGCAAATGCTAAAAGTTGTAAACGAATAGCTTCTTTTTTCGGAATACCTCTTGACTGCATGTAGAAAATAGCTTCGTCGTTGAGTTGACCAGTAGTTGTTCCATGCGAGCATTTTACATCATCAGCCCAAATTTCCAACTGAGGTTTGGTATTCATGGTTGCTTCATCAGAAGTTACTACGTTACGGCAATTTTGATAAGCATTGGTTTTCTGAGCATCTTCTCTTACGAAAATCTTTCCGTTAAACACACCCGTCGATTTATCCATCAAAATACCTTTGTATAGCTCATTACTTTCGCAATTTGGCTTTTGGTGGTCAACCAATGTATGGTTATCTACGTGTTGCTTGCCATTTGGCACATAAAGGCCATATAAATGGCTTTCGATATGCTCACCATCAAGCACAACATTGAGGTTATTTCTTACAAATCCACCATTGAGGGTTGCAGTAGCTGCATAGAAGTAACTACGACCTTTTTGATACACTTGTGTTGTGCCAATGTGATACGATTTGTCGCTTTCGTTCTGTACTTTGTAATAATCTACCATCGCCGACTCTCCAACGATGATTTCGGTAACAGTATTCACAAAAGCAGCCTCATCACCAACTGTACGATAAGCTTCAGCAATTTTAACTTGTGAGTTTTGCCCCACAACAATCAAATTACGTGGCTGTGAACCTACATTTGCAGTACGAGCATCAGCAATGAATCGGAGGATGATTGGCTCTTCAACTACCTTATTATCAGCTACTTTTACTACTACACCATCGTTTGATAGAGCAGTATTAAGAGCAGTGAAAGCATCGGTTTCGTAATTGGCATACTTACCAAAGTATCCTTCGATTAATTCGGGTTGTTGAGCCAATGCTACCGAAAATGGCAATACTTGAAGTTTACTCTCAGGAGTTGCTATTTGCGATAACTCAGCATTATAAACACCATTGATAAAATACAAAACATTACCAGTAAGATGCGGCAATGGAATTTTCTCAAGGTCTGTTTGATTGAAATCGGTTTTAGTATGAAAATCGAATGTTTGTTTTACTAAATTACTAACATTCGAATATTTCCATTCTTCGTGACGAATCGTCGGGAAACCCAATTTATCGAAGCTTTTCATGGCTTCACTACGCAATTGATGAACTGGCAAAGCACTCTTACCATTCAAAACCGCCTGTGAAGTCTGAAAATCGGCTATTAATTCAGCCTTTAGGTTTGCACCGTCTTTATTTTCTATTGAACTCATTATTCAAAATTATCTATAATCAATTTCTCCGAACAATTTCGGAAAATTGTTCTACAATTCTGCAATTGCTTCTAATTCTACTTTATATCCAAAATGTAATTCAGGTACTGGAATAATAGAGCGTGTTGGTCGATGTTCGCCAAAAAAATGAGCATATAAATCGTTTACAACTCCCCAATTCTCGCCTCCTGTGATATACACCGTAGATTTTACTACTTTATCAGAAGTTAATCCAACTTCCTGCAAAATCTGTTTCAGATTATCAAACACGACTGTCAGTTGCACTTCAATACTTGACTCGACTGGCAATTTTTCGGCCGTTTTGATTTTTATCGGCAAAATTCCCGAAGTAAAAAGAAGTCCACCACTCACAATAGCTTGCGAATAATGCCCTACTGGCCTCGGACTATCTTTAACTTGAATTTTCTGCATAAAAATTAGTTTTGAATGATAGAATGAGTGAATGATAGAATTTTTAATATTCCTTCATTCTATCATTCACTCATTGAATATTATGCTACCTCAAGAGCATCCACTTCGTTCTTAATCCAATCGTAGCCTTTTTCTTCTAATTCAAGAGCCAATTCTTTTGTTCCTGATTTTACAATGCGTCCTTTATAAAGTACGTGTACGAAGTCTGGCACGATATAGTCAAGTAAACGTTGGTAGTGAGTAACTACTACGAAAGAGCGTTTTTCGTCACGGAGTTGATTTACACCTTCAGCTACAATACGAAGAGCATCAATATCAAGACCTGAATCTGTCTCGTCCAAAAGTCCTAAAGTTGGCTCAAGCATAGCCATTTGGAAGATTTCGTTGCGTTTTTTCTCACCACCCGAAAAACCTTCATTGAGTGAACGTTTTAATAGAGCATCATCAATTTTTACCAATTTTGCTTTCTCTTTCATTCTCTTCAAGAACTGAGCAGCATCAAGAGGCTCTTGGCCGTTATATTTTCTGATTTCGTTGAGAGCCGTTTTTAAGAAATTAATGGTTGTTACGCCCGGAATCTCAACTGGATATTGAAAAGCCAAGAAAATACCTTCGGCAGCACGTTTTTCAGGTGCTAAATCAAGTAGGTCTTTGCCATTGAAAGTAACAGAACCTTCGGTTACTTCGTAGTCTTCACGACCTGCTAAAACCGATGCTAAAGTACTTTTCCCCGAACCATTTGGCCCCATGATGGCATGTACTTCGCCTGGTTTAATCTCTAAATTGATTCCACGTAATATTTCTTTCTCCTCAATTCTGGCGTGTAAATTACTGATAGTGAGCATTTTTATTATTTTGCTTATGATAAACTTAGTGAATATCTGCGAATCAGGATTAGGGCAGCGTGCCGCTTTTATCCTCAAATTATCCGCAAAGATACAATCAAAATAGCCAAGATGCTATTCTTATCTATAATAACTCTAAATAATGTCGAGTTGTTCCGCTATTCTCAGAAATTTTGCACGTTTTTTTGTATTTTTTCAAGAAACAACCTCATAAACTTTTACTGGTAAGGCTTTATTCTTGAGATTTATCTCACCTACTTCTTGACAAGTAAATGATTCTCGGACTTTTAGGTAAGCTTCTTCGCTCAATAAAATCTGGCTTGGTTTAGCAGCAGATTGTAATCGCTGGGCTGTATTTACAACGTCTCCGATGACAGTGTAGTCGAGTCTTCGAAGTGAGGCCGAGCCGATATTGCCCGAAATTACCTCACCTGTATTGATACCGATTGAAACTTTAGGAAGGTATTTGATATGATTTGGAAGACTTTCTTCGATATTATTTATTTGCTCCCGAACGGCCAACGCCGCTTCAATTGCTCGGTCGAGGTGGTAATCGCCCTTAAAAACAGCCATGACGGCATCGCCCATAAATTTATCAATGTGCCCGCCTTGACCAATTATTTCTTTGACCATCACATCAAAGTATTTATTGATGAGATTTACAACAATATCGGGCGATTCTTTCTCAGAAATAGCTGTAAAACCACAAATATCCACAAAAAGCACTGATGCTTGAATGGTTTCGTTGGCCGTCAATGATGTTTCAAATTCGTGGCTTCCCATAAATTTAAGTACATTTTCATCGACATACATTTTTAAGATATTATTTTCTTTGATGGCTTGAAGGGTTTCTCGGAGTTGAATAACGTGTTTGAGAGTTTTCTCAACGGTCAATTCTAAGTCTTCAAAGTTGATGGGTTTGCACAGAAAATCAAATGCACCACGATTCATGGCTACTCTGATATTATCCATATCTCCGTAAGCCGAAACAATCACTGCTTTGAGCAATGGACTTTCTTCGGCAAGTCTTGAAAGCAAGGTCAATCCATCCATTTCTGGCATATTGATGTCGCTCAAAACCATATCTATATCTGGGTTTTCATGCAATATACGCAGTGCTTCGGCTCCATTTGATGCAAAGGAGAATTCGTACACTTTTTCTCTGATTTGTCGGCGGAATTTTTGTTTGATGAGCAACTCTAAGTCCGCTTCATCATCAACTACCATTATTTTGGCGTTCATAGCGAGCTTTTAAGTTTTTGTTTGAGTTCGGTAAAGTCAAGTGGTTTAGTCAGAAAATCATTAGCTCCCAAAGCCATCGCTTGGTCGTGGCTTTGGACATCGCCGTAGGCGGTTATCATCATAATTGTTGGCGGCGAAGTAGGTGATTTTGAGCGAATCTGACGTAAAAGTTCGATGCCACTCATGCCAGGCATATTGATGTCGGAAAGTATTAAAACAGCTTCTAAGTCTTGGCCTTTGAGGTATTCAAGGGCTTCTTCGCCTGAACCACTAAAGGCAAAATCAAATTCGCCAGCACGAATTTCTCTACGGAATCGCTGTTCAAAAAGTACTCTTACATCTTCTTCGTCATCAACAACTAATATTTTCATAGAATTTCGGTCTATTTTATCGCATTTGAAATCACTTTCAAATATAAGGTAATTTAATGATAAATGTTGTTCCTTTACCTTCAGTACTTTCAACTTCGAGCGTACCTCCATGCCCTTTTGTAATAATATCATAACTTAATGAAAGCCCTAAACCTGTTCCTTCACCTGTGGGTTTTGTAGTAAAAAATGGTTGAAAGATTTTGGCTTTGGTGGCTTCTGACATTCCTATGCCGTTGTCTGTTACTTTTATAATTACTTGGTTTTCAGACTGTTGGGTGGAAACCAAAACCTTGCCCAGATGTCCCACACCTTCGAGGTGTGAGACTTCTTTTACCGCATAAAAAGCATTGTTAAATAAATTCAATAATACTCGACCTAAATCTTGTGGAATTACCTCGATTTTTGGCAAATTTATGTCAAAATCAGTTTTAAAATCAGAGTTAAATGACTTATCTTTTGCTCTCAATCCGTGATAGGAGAGCCTTAAATATTCATCTGCCAAAGCATTTATATCGGTCAATTCTTTTTCGCTCGAACTTGAGCGTGAATGTTGTAACATCCCTTTCACAATACTACTCGCCCGCTTGCCATGTTGATTGATTTTTTGCTGATTTTGGGTTAAATCTCCAATGATTTCATCAATATATTCCTTGTCCTTTTCTGGAATACTTACTTTTTCTATTTCTTCCTTCAATTCTTGGGCGAGGTCGATGCTTAATTCCGAAAAATTATTAACAAAATTCAACGGATTCTGAATTTCGTGAGCAATACCAGCCGTAAGTTCGCCCAACGACGCCAGTTTTTCAGATTGAATTAACTGTGCTTGAGTGGCTTTCAAATCTTGCAAGGCTTTTTCTGCTTTGGCTCGTTGCGTATCTATTTCTTCTTTCTGACTATGCAATATCTGATTGGCCTTGTGCTTGATTTTATTATTTCGATAAAGGAAGAAAAGCACCAAAAGTACAATAATGAGTAGTGTCGAAAGACCATATATTTTGATTTTATCTTCGAGGTCTGCTTGATGAACTTCACTTCGACGTTGGATTATTAACTCACGTTCTTTTTCATCATACGCAAGACGTTCTATTTGTCGAATTTGTTCTTCATTAAAAAGGCTATCTTTTTCGGCCGTTGCAATTTTGGTGTAGAATAAAGCTGATTTTAAATCATTTTTCTTTTCGTATAATTCCGAAAGTAGTTGTGCCGAAAATACTGTAATGGGAATAAACTGATTTTCGTTGGAGCGTGTGAGTGCTTTTTTTGCATAAAATATCGCCGAATCGAGTTGATTAGAAGCCTTAAAAACACTGGCTAAACCATAGTAAACTCGTCCTTCGTGGAATTTTGCTTGAAAAGAAAGGCTTTTACGGAAATATGCCAAAGCCGAATCTCTTTGATTAAGAGCCGAAAAAGTGCTTCCGATATAATAACTGGTTGTTGATAATTGGTGTGCGGCTTTCTTTGTTATTAAATTTTGATACGCATTTTTGAAGAACCCAAGTGCTTTCTGAAATTGGCCCATATCTTTATAGACATATCCAGAGGTTTGATTGAGCGAATAATCAAGGTCTGGAATTTGCAAAGAATCTCGAACCAGATGGGCTTTTGAGAGATACTCTAAAGCACTTTTAAATTGTTTTCGATTGGTGTAAAGTAAGGCTAATTTCAGATTTATATTGACAATTTCTTTTGTCATTTGGCTTTTTCCAGCCAAATACCTTGCTTCTAAAAGCTTATTGAGTGCCTCAGCATAATCAGAAGTATTGAGCATGATTTGCCCAGACGATAAAGCACTCAGAATTTTACCTTTATCATATTTAATTTTGCTTGCCAATGCCCACGCTTCTCGCCCATAACGCAATGCTTGTGTAGGATTACTGGCAGTTAGGGCAGCAGTTAGCTTATCTAAAATCAGGATTTTTGAAGTATCGTGTTTGGCCTTTGTCAGTTCATTTTTGAGGCTATCTACCGAAACAGCCTTGAAAAATTGTGCAAAAAGCACATTTGTAGTGGAGATAAACAAAAACAAACAAATGTACTTTTTCATAAAGCCCTTATTTTAAAGGTAATGTAATGATAAACTCCGTTCCTTCGCCTTCGGTGCTTTCAACTTCGAGTGTTCCTGCATGCCCTTTTGTGATAATATCATAACTCAACGAAAGTCCCAAACCTGTGCCTTGTCCAGTTGGTTTGGTGGTGAAAAATGGTTGAAAAATCTTCGTCTTTATGCTTTCGGGCATTCCACCACCGTTGTCGGTAATCGTAACTATTAAATCTTCTTGCGGATTCACTTTTGTGGCTACCGTAACTGTTGGTTTGTAGCCTTCAATTCCTTGTTTGGCTTTTTGCTGAACTGCATAAAACGCATTATTGATAATATTGAGCAAAACTCGACCAAAATCTTGAGGTATAATCTCTATTTTTGGCAAATTTGGGTCTAAAATAGTCTTGAAATCGGCATTGAAAGTTTTGTCTTTGGCTCTTAGACCGTGATAACTCAGACGTAAGTATTCATCGGCCAGTGCGTTTATATCGGTCAATTCTTTTTGCCCGTTGCTGGCTCTCGAATGCTGCAACATTCCTCGCACGATACTCGCTGCACGTTGTCCGTGATGTGTAATTTTTTGTTGATTCTGACTTATATCACTCAAAATTTCGGCGATATAAGTTTTGTCGAAATCATCTTTATCGAGTTCTTCTTGTAATTCTTGACAAAGTTCAACCGAAACTTCTGAAAAATTATTAACAAAATTGAGCGGATTCTGGATTTCGTGGGCAATTCCTGCCGTAAGTTCGCCCAAAGACGCCATTTTTTCGGCTTGAATTAATTGATTTTGTGTAGTTTTTAGTTCTTCAAGGGCTTCTTCCAGCGATTCTTTCTGTTTTCTTAATTCGGCAGTGCGTTCGGCTACTTGGTATTCGAGTTCTTGTTTCTTTGCTTCAATTATTCTTCTTTCTGCTTCGGCTTTATCACGCACTACCTTATCACGTTTGGCTTGTCGTTGGGCATAAATCGTAAAACCTAAAACCCACATAAAGGCAAACCCACGGGCGGTATCGAAATAATCTTTGTTATCTTTAAAAAAGTTGGGTGTAAGAAATAAAAAAAAGTCGTTGATGAGATATACAAAAGCTGCTGGCACAAAAGCAATAGACAACATTCGGGCAGGCGGAAAGCCTTTTGAACGCTGAACAGCAAACAGTACAGTCAAACAAATAATTGTTGAATAGGATGTTTCGTAGCCCGCTAAATTTATCAGCATCGACAAAAGCATCATTCCGAGCCACGCAAAGTTCAATATAGTATGGAGCCTGTGGTCACGAGTCTTTGTTTCTAAGATTTTTGTGACAACACCCATTACAACCGCCATCGTGGAAGTTGCAATTACAACATCGCTAAAATCAATTTTACTCATCGAAATTGTGGGTTTAATATTTTTAACTCAATCTTCTGATTTTGTCATTTTGATTTCTGATTCTTTGACAAAGAATTCGTAGCACTCTTCTCAAAAGTTCGTTGCGTTCTTCCATCAAATCAAAGAAATCTTCTTGGTCGATTCTGAAAAGTAAAACATCGCTTTCTACTACCGCCGATGCAGAGCGTGGTTCGGCGTCGAGCAATGCTAATTCGCCAAATACATCACCTTTTGTAAAGGTTGCGAGCAGCGTTTCGTGGTCATAGATACCGATTTCGCCTGCATAGATGATATACATGCAATTGCCGATTTCGCCCTTTTTGAAAATCGTTTTCCCTTCGTGGAAACTAATTTCTTTCATGATTGGCACAATCGAAGTTAGCACATTTTCGGGAGTTTCGGCAAAAAGTTGGGTATTTTTCAATACAATCACTCGTTCGAGTTCGGATACAGTAGCTTTTTCGTGTGAATGACTCATATCAATCTGTTTAATATATTTTTCAAATTCGGGTTGTTGTCTGAAAACTTCATTATCGGCAAGTTTCTTGAAAGCCGCTTCTTTGACCAGCCTATTTGGGTGATTGAGGTAAGCCTCAAAAATACTTAATTCTCCCAACGAAAACTTGCTTTGTGCTGGTTTCCAAGCTTGCAATGCCTGTGCGATTGTCCAATTACCAAAATAGCGTTCACCTTTATCCAAAATCACCGAAATAATAGATTTCAGCTCAGTGTTTTTGCCGATATATTCACCAAAAATACTTTTTTTCTGTTCGATATTCGAATCATCGAGCAAAGCGTGGAGGCATTTATAAATTTCTCTTGGAATGATATTATCCAAAATTTCGAGGGCATTAGCTCGTTTTTCTTTCGATGAATGTTCAACTCCCTGCATGGCATCTTGCACGATGTCTCGGTCGTAGAGAGAGGTGAGAATATAAAAAATACGGTCAGAAGTTTGGTCTAATTCATATTGTAAAGTGTCTTTAGGCATCGAATCAAAACCATTCAATAGTTGATAAACGTGCTTAAATTCATGTTCCAAAGATTGCTCGAAAAAAGCTCGATGGATTTCATTTTTTTCAAAATTGCCCAAAGCCTTCAACGCAGCCGTACTTACTTCCCAATTTTTATTCTCGATTAAATAAAACAGCAGTTTCCGGGAGTCTTCGGTTTGATATTTCTCACAAAAACTGATAAGTTTTCTGAGAGCAAAAGTATCGTCGGTGCTTTTGAGGGAAGAAATTGTGAGGAAGCCTTCTTCGCCAATGTCAATAAGTTGCTTCAATGCTCGTTTGGCCATCGAATGACTAAACAATAATTGTGTCAACGAAACTATCATCGGTTTTGTAGCCAAACTTCCTGCGGCTTTGATAGCTTCGGGTTGAAGTTCGGTTTTCGATAAACAATCTGAAACAAAAACTTCGTATTCACTTAATTTTAAAGACTTTATGAGTCGCAAGGCCACTTGTTTCTGCTCTAAACTACTTTCAGATAAGCAATATTTATCAAGTTGCTGTTTGCCAATTTTGTTGGGAGTGGCGAGCGTGGTTGTCAGAATCCCTTCGGTCAATGCCAAATCATCAGAAATTAAGTATTCATTTATTTTTTCGTCTGTCCAAAAACCTTTTTTACTTAAAATTTGTCCGCCCAATTGTCTGCAAATTGCGTTTGGTTCGGTCGCAATATTATCGCTCAATATTTTGATACTTTCGGCACTCATTTCAAGTTTATCGGCAGCACGCAAGGCGGCTATTCGCACATTTTCTGATGAATGTTGGAGTAAATTTGGCAAGTACGCATCTAATTTTGGTGCATCGAAACGAGTTATCCAATCAATGGCACTGATAACTTCTTCGGGTTTTTCACTTACAAGATTTTTCAAGATTGCCTTGAAGGCATCTTTTTGCATCACCAATTCATCATCGCTCAAGAAACGCTTGCTCAAAGCCGATTTCAATTCAATAATATAATGACGAAACGCTCGGCTGAGGTAATACGAAGCCAAAAACGCCGAAATAACCGTAAAACCGAAGTGTATCCAAGTGAAAGAAAAATCGAAATAATACTCGGCCAAGAGCAAAAGACCTGCGATTCCCATACCGAGCGGCTCATAAAAACCTTTAGCGAGTGTGTGTCCTTTGAGGCGTTGGTGGGTAGTAAGTGGCTGAAACATCACCAAAAACACAGGGTCGAAAATGGTTCGTCGCATCACTTCAAAAAGTAAGTAAGCCGCACTAAATTCCATCCACAAGGCATTTTCATCGTTTTGAAGAGACGACAAAACGACTAAGAAAACCGAAATCATCACCGTGCCGACTGGCAAGAAAAGCAGGGCATTGCGAAGCCCGAAACGCTCAATCATTTTGCTCGAAATCAAAAGTTTCACAACCGTAGAAATCGAATATGTTATAGCCAAAATATAGCCTACGAATGCAATGACATCGTGCTGATTATGAAATTTATATTTGACATTCACAAAGAAATTATACTCAATCCATGTGGCCGACAACGAAACCGCAACTAAGCCTACGCACATCTCAAACACCAATCTACTTCCACCAAATAACTCTTGGATATACTTTGATTCGGGTTTACGCACTTTGCGTTCGGGCTGAGATTCAGGCACTTCTGTAAGCTGAAAAGTACGTTTTTGGGTAAAAAAGGCTAATAAAAATGTAAAAAAAGCTACCGAAATCAGAATTGACAAAACCGAAGTAGAATGAATAAGCACCGTAAGAATAGCACCGATGGCTTTGGCAGGAACATCGCCCGAGCCAATGACACTGAAAATACGCTTACTTTGGCGAACATCAAAAACCACCGCCGAAACTCCCCAAAACTCTAAATTGACCAATAAATAAATGATACGAAACCCAACCATGATGCCAATGGCAGTGAAAATCGAATGGCTCAGATAAACTATCATGCCCATGAGCATCGACATCACCAAAACCGATAACAAAACCCGCATACTGAGGGTTTGCAATAAATAATGGTGTTCGTAATATTCATAGATTTTACCGACACCCATCATGGCCAATGTCGAAACGATATAGGCAATCGGCAATGAGAACTCGGGGTGATTTTCGAGCAAAATGATATTGGCCGAAACGTACACCAAGACGGTTCCGATACTGATGAAAAAATTATGAAGAAAAAATAAAATTAACTGCGATTGTTCTCGATTTCGGCTAAACAAATTGGTCATTGTGGGTCTTAAATGTGAACATCGCAAGTTAGGAATTTTGCTCGAAAAACTTTTGAAATAAGTTTAATGATTTGTAATATTGCAACATAGTATGGTAATAATACAAAAAAATATAGCCCACAAAAGCCGTTTGCGTGATGAAAACTGTAGTTTCACGCCCGCAGGACTATACCGTCATTTTTGTAAACCTCACCGAATCTCAGTTTTCTTCTTTCAGCTCATGGCATTCATGGCCAATTTTGGTTTTTACTAACCCCCCGCCCCTAAAGGGGAGATTATACCATTACTTTTGATTTAAAACATAAATTCTGTCGTCTGTGGGCTGTTGTCCGTGGACTTTAACTTGTTATTTCTCAATGAACAATAATATATTTGTATCTTCCGAAGTAGGTACTTTACGCCGCCTTATTATCCATAGTCCAGATAGCGGTTTGGGCAAAGTTGTACCATCAAAAGCCCAAGATTGGCTTTTTGAAGACATCGTGCATCTCGAAACCATGCGACGAGACGAATACGATTTTTATGTAAAAATTCTTTTGTATTTTCTTGATACTGAAAAGGTTAAAGGAAAACTCAAACGAATTGATGCTGATAAATCTCGTGATTTTTATAAGCCTTCCAACAAAAAATATTTCAACTCTGATAAAGTTATTGAGTTCGAGAAATTACTTTCGGATATTCTGAAAATGCCTGCTGTGCGAACGCAACTCATTGCGGCAGTTTGTGCAGTTGAAGAGTGTTCATATCAGTTTCAGAACGAAATGGCTCAAATGTCAAATATTGATTTGGCCAGAGTGCTGATAACTGGAATTTTGCCGAACAATAAAATGCTTTTTCCGCCAATTCCGAATCTGATTTTTACTCGTGATATTGGTATTGTTGTCAACGACCATCTTTTGCTCAATAAACCTGCCAAATATGCCCGCACAAGAGAGTCGCTTTTGGCAAAATATGTATTCTTTAATCATACCATATTTAAAGATTTACAAGGAAAAATCATTGAAATTACGGAAGACGAAAACCATTTTCTATTGCCAGAAGAAGAGCAAGAAGGTCGCTTGAATACGCTCGAAGGTGGCGATGTGATGATGATTGCTCCGAATCATTTACTGATTGGTGTCAGCGAACGAACTTCGGTTGAAGCCGCCAGACAAGCCATTGATTTATTATTTGAGAAAAATGCAGTGCAGAAAGTTACGATTGTGAAAATTCCGCAAAAACGTGATTACATGCACATTGATACTATTTTTACGCAAATCAAACGCAATGTTTGGGTATTGCTTGGCTCGCTCGGTAGAATTCAAGAAGAAGCCGAAAAACAATCAATTTGGGAAGAACTCGGCCAACAACCAAGCTACGAAGCATTGACGATTAAACAATTTATCAATAAAGATGGTGTAGTAAAAGTAAAAAACTTTGCCAACCTCGAAGACTTGCTTTCATCAATAACAAAAGATGATTTGAATTGTTATGAGCCTGTAAAGTTTGTATATTCGGGCAATAATGAGTTCCCTTACGGAGCAAGAGAACAATGGACAGATTCGTGTAATTTATTGGTAGTAAAAGAAGGAATTGCCATCGGTTACGACCGAAATGATAAAACCGCTGAAGCATTCCGTGAAGCAGGTTTTCAGACAATCAGAGCAGCAGATTTGCTCGAAAAATTTGAGAAAAATGAACTTTCACCCGAAACTTTGACTGATACAATTATCATGTTGCCGTCGGCCGAACTTTCAAGAGCCAGAGGCGGCTCACATTGTATGAGTATGCCGATACTTCGTCAATTTTGAATGATAGAATGAGTGAATGATAGAATAAGTTTTTTTGTACTTTATTCTAACATTCACTCATTTGTAAAGAGAAATTTATCACTTCAAAACTGTTATTCACTCATTCTATCATTGAATCATTCAACATTAAATTTTATGCAAGCACAAACCACTTCAAACATACTAATGATTCGGCCAGTAAATTTTGCTTTTAATGAGCAAACTGCCGAAAGTAATGCTTTTCAAGATGTAAAAGCTAAGTCTTTGACTAATAACATTACGCAAGCGGATGCCCTCCGAGAATTTGATGCGATGGTAAACCAATTGCGTGCCGCTGGTGTAAATGTAATGGTCTATGACGATACCCTTGAGCCACATACGCCCGATAGTATTTTTCCGAATAACTGGATTTCGTTTCATCATTCGGGCAAGATTTGTTTGTATCCGATGCAAGCCGAAAACCGCCGTTTGGAACGTAGAAGCGACATCATTGACGATTTACGCACAAAGTTTCATGTAGAAGTTGTGCTGGATTTTACACATTTTGAGAAAGAAAATAAGTTTCTCGAAGGCACAGGCAGCATGGTTCTCGACCGAATGCACCGCACTTCTTATGCCTGTGTTTCACCAAGAACAAATGCAGAGGTTTTGGATGCTTGGGCCAAGCAAATGAATTATAAATTAGTAAAATTCACATCAGTTGATGCTCATGGCAAAGAGGTGTATCACACGAATGTTGTTATGTGTGTGGGTGATACATTTGCGGTTATTTGTTTAGAGTCAATTCCAGATTTAGATGAGCGTTTGTTAGTGAAAGAATCTTTAGCTAATAGCGGCAAACACGTCATTGAAATTTCGCTCGAACAAATGAATCAATTTGCGGGAAATATGTTGCTGGTTAAGAGTTTGAAAGGGCATAATTTGCTCGTAATGTCAACTTCGGCTTATAATTCCTTGAATCGTTCGCAAATACTCGAACTTGAAGAATACGCTGTTATTCAGCACTTTAACCTCAATATGATTGAAACTTGCGGTGGTGGTTCGGCACGCTGTATGATGGCGGAGGTACATTTGCCTGAGAAATGAATCGTAACACAATTTTCCAAATTGTAACAGTCTCAGGTAATTTGGAAAATTGCTCTACAAACTATTCCCAAAATTTCTTCGTATATTTCGTCAGTTAGCCGACAAACCAGCATCTTCAAAATCCACAAATTTGTAAACGAAAACGGGCAATCAAAAAAATTGTTTCAAAACTCAACCCTCATGGAACACGTTGTTATTATCGGAAATGGCATTAGCGGAATTACTGCCGCTCGACATATCAGAAAGCAATCTGATTGCAAAATTACTGTCATTTCGGGCGAAACTGACCATTTTTTCTCTCGTACGGCTCTCATGTACGTCTATATGGGACACATGAAATTTGAGCATACAAAACCCTACGAAGATTGGTTTTGGGAGAAAAACCGTATTGAGCTGAAACGTGCATGGGTTAAAACAGTTGATTTTGAAGAAAAGAAGTTATATTTCAGACTGCCCAACGATACGGATGATAAAGAAGCAAAAGTTGGTGGCTCAATCAGCTACGATAAATTGATTTTAGCACTTGGTTCAACACCCAATAAATTTGGCTGGAAAGGGCAAAATCTCAAAGGTGTGCAGGGGCTTTACAGCTACCAAGATTTAGAATCTTTGGAAGAAATAACACCCCAAATCAAAAAAGCGGTTATTGTGGGTGGCGGCCTGATTGGCGTAGAATTGGCCGAAATGCTTCATTCAAAAGAAATTGACGTAACATTTTTAGTGCGGGAAAGTAGTTTTTGGAATGCCGTAATGCCGCCCGAAGAGTCAGTCTTTATTTCGAGACACATCAAAGAAAATCATATAAATCTCAAGTTTTCGAGCGAATTAGATGAAATAATTGGAGATGAGAATGGGCAAGTAAAAGCAATACGAACAAAATCGGGTGAGGAAATTGAATGCCAATTTGTGGGTTTAACGGTAGGAGTTAGTCCAAATATTGGTTTGTTGAAAGTGCCACAAGGAAACATGATTGGAAGAGAAAAACCTGCTTTTGTGCTGGGCGTTGGCGGAATAAAACTCAATCGTGGAATTTTGGTAAATGAATACCTTGAAACTAACATACCTGATGTATATGCCGTTGGAGATTGTGTGGAACATGAAAACCCACAAGTTGGAAGGAAAAATATTGAACAAATTTGGTACACAGGCCGAATCATGGGCGAAACAGTAGCCCGAACAATCTGCGGTAAACCAACTAAATATCAGCCTGGGATTTTCTTCAACTCGGCTAAATTCTTTGATATTGAGTATCAAACTTACGGTCAAGTCCCTGCCGAATTGCCAGTTGACACGAAAACTTTTTATTGGGAACATTCTTCGGGCAGAATCTGCGTAAGAATCAACTATCAAGCTGATAGTGCGGAACGCCGCCCGAAGGCTGTTACGGGCGTAAATACATTTGGAATTAGAATGCGACACGAAGTTTGGGATGAGTGGATTTCGTCAGGTAAAAGCATTGAATATGTTTTAGAAAACCTTCCAAAAGCCAATTTCGACCCAGAGTTTTTCAAACAGTACGAAAAAGAAATATTGGAAAAATACAACGCTGAAACTGGTAGTAGTTTAACATTAAAATCAAAAAAAGGACTCTTCTCAAAAATATTCTAAAGCCATGCTACAAAAACTCGGACTCTTCATTTTTCTTGCTGCTTTCATGCTCTTTGTTGGCACTTTGGGCATGAATAATTATACATTGACTAATGAAATATTGGAGAAAAACTTCAAAGAAGATGCCCTTCTCGATGCTAAAATAGAATTGGCTTCGATGGTTGACCAAAATTATTCAAATTCCTATACTTTCACCGCTGAATTATCAGAAGGCATAAATCAACTCAATAAAGTATATAATGCTCAACAAGCTTGGGATAAAAAGATTTATGAAGATACAATCTTGACAATCGTAAAATCTTCCGCAAACGGATATTTAGTTGATAATAAAGGTATTATGTTTTTATTGACTTTCGGTCTGGCTATTTTTGGGGCATTACTTTTTATAATTCCAGAGGCACAGAAACCCGCAGGAATTAAAAACAATGGTATTTACTTCAACCCTGCCATGACACGCAAGTGGCTGGGTATTGGCATTGGTACTTTTTTGATATTATTCTATATTGCTCTTTATTTCAAGCCGCAATACATTGCCAATTGGACAATGCTCGTTGACCCTGTGAGTAAACTCATCAATGGTGGAGAAGCGAGCCGTTGGTTTATGTATGGGTTCCTCTACACGATTTCGGTTTTAGTAATGGGAATCAGATATATTATCAAATATCGACATTCTAAGTATCAGATTTTCAGGACTTTATCAATTATGTTTTTTCAGACTTGTATTGCTTTCATTTTACCCGAAATCATGTCGAATCTGAATTTACCTTCGGCCGATTTGAAAAATATGTGGCCGCTCGACTATTCATTTTTCTTTAATTATAGGATTGATAAATTGCTTGCAAGTGGAGCTTTTGGCATATTTTTATTGGTTTGGGGAATTGTACTTTTTGTAGTTGGAGTGCCAGTGATGGTCTATTTTTTCGGCAAGCGTTGGTACTGCTCATGGGTTTGTGGTTGCGGTGGCTTGGCAGAGACTCTGGGCGACCCTTTTCGACAACTTTCTAATAAATCTTTGAAGGCGTGGAAGATAGAACGCTATCTGATTTATGGAGTTTTGGCTTTTGCCATTATCATGACCATCGGTGTGCTTTATACCTACTTCACTGGCAGCTATAATCTACTCGGTTTTATTCCAACCGAAAGCCTAAAATCAAGCTATGGTTTCCTGATTGGTTCAATATTTTCAGGCGTTGTTGGTACTGGTTTTTACCCACTCATGGGAAATAGAGTTTGGTGCAGATTTGGTTGCCCGTTGGCGGCTTATCTTGGAATAATACAAAGATTCAAATCGAAATTTAGAATCACAACCAATGGCGGACAATGTATTTCGTGCGGTAACTGCTCAACGCATTGCGAAATGGGAATTGATGTGCGGGCTTATGCTCAAAAGGGGCAAGACATTGTGCGTTCATCGTGTGTAGGCTGTGGTGTTTGTTCGGCGGTTTGTCCAAGAGGTGTTTTGAATCTCGAAAATGCAGAAACGGGTACACGAGTAATGATTGCTCCTGATGTTTTGTTAGGGAATTTGATGGAGAAATGATTTTTTCACCACGGAGGCACGGAGGACACAGAGTTTTCACGGAGCATATTCTCTGTGTTTCTATGTGTTCTCCGTGCCTCTGTGGTAAATTTTATACTCAATATCCACTATACCCAAACCCTCCACTCACGATAGTCACACCTGATGAAGTTCCGAGTCGGGTTGCTCCAGCTTCGATGAAAGCCATTGCTTGCTCATACGTTTGAATTCCGCCCGACGCTTTGATTTGAATATTAGTTGGCAATACTTCACGCATGAGCTTAACTTGCTCAATATCAGCACCTTTAGGAGCAAAACCTGTTGAAGTTTTCACAAAATCAGCACCAGCTTCTTCACAGATTTCACAAGCTATTCGTATATCAAAATTATCCAAATAGGCAGTTTCGATGATAACTTTTAGCAAGGCGTTGCTATCGTGTGCAATTTCTGCCAATGCCTTTATTTCTTGCTTTACAGTTTCGTAAGCCATTGATTTAAAAGCATTTATATTCATCACCATATCAAGTTCGTCAGCACCATCTGCCAATGCTTTTTTAGCTTCTGCTATTTTTGCTTCGGTTGAATGATAACCCAACGGAAAACCAATAACCGTACAAACTTTAGCATCACTATATTCGAGTAGTTCTTTTACAAAACTTACATAAAATGGCGGCACACAGGCCGAATAAAAACTATTTTGATAAATTTCTTCGCATAGTTTCCTGAAATCCATTTCAGTAGCAGTTGGTTTCAGTAAAGTATGGTCAATGTATTTGGCGATATTCTGCATGAAATTTTCTTTAAATAAAGTCAAAAAAGAGGAAATTTAGTTATTCTCTGAATTAGTACAGACAAAACAATCTAATTTCAGAACAAACATTTTCTTAAAAATCCTCCAGTTGTTGCAAGAGTGGTATTATTTTTTTCCCCTTCTCTGTTAAACTGTATTCAATGTGTAGAGGTTTTAGTTTTATTGTTTCTTTCGATAAAATCCCTTCGGTTTCGAGTTCTTTCAAGGCAGTTGCAATGGCTTGTTTGGTTGCTCCTTCCAGCTGACGTAAAAGTGCATTAAAACGAATCGGATTATCAATAGCTAACTTCAAAATCTGTGGCTTCCACTTTCCTGCTATTGATTTCAGTAATTCTTCGGCTGGGCATTTGGCTTCTTTCATTTGTATAATATTGGTAGTCAGATTTTTTTGACTAATTGACAGTTGTTGGTCTTCTTTGCACTTTTGCAACATTATTTCTTGACCAATAGGTTCATAAGAATCATACCAAATTTTAATTACTATAAACTTTAAATCTCAACAACCGTAAAATGAAAGTTCTCTTTTTCTTCATTTGTTTGGGATTAGTCATTTGTAACGCACAAAACATTAAGAAAATGTCTAACGAAAATCCACTTTTATGCGATATTGAATCAGGAATCTGCGGAGTAGAATCTTCTGATAGTAATTCGACAGTTCTCAATATAGAAGCGAAAGCAGAACCAATCAAAATTGTCTATTTCACTGACCCAATTTGCTCATCTTGCTGGGGAATCGAACCTCAATTACGCCGATTAAAGCTTGAATATGGCTCTGATGTAGAAGTTGAATACCACATGGGCGGTTTGTTGAAAGATTGGTCGTACAATAGTGGCGGTATCAGTAAACCGAGCGATGTGGCTCATCACTGGGACGAAGTAAGCCATCATTATGAAATGCCTATCGACGGTGATGTTTGGCTCGAAGACCCACTTTCATCTTCGTATCCTCCTTCGATTGCATTTAAGGCCGCCGAAATTCAGGATAAACAAAAAGCGATTTTGTTTTTGAGAAAAATCAGAGAAATGGTTTTTCTTGAGAAAAAAAATATCACAAAATGGGAATATTTGGAAAAAGCGGCCAACGAAGTGGGGCTTAATGTTCAGCAGTTAAAACAGGATTTTGATGGTGAGGCAAAGGAGTTGTTCAAAAAAGATTTGATTTTGGCTCGTGAAATGGGTGTGAGAGGCTTTCCGAGTTTATTTTTTTCGGATACTTCCAAAAATGTTTTGTTTATGTATGGTGCTCGACCTTATAATGAATTTATCACCAAACTTACCGCTTTGACTCCGAACATCCAACCTCAAGTATTTAAAAGCGATTGGAAATCGCTGTTTCAAAAATATAATACCTTAACGGCCAAAGAGTTTGCGGTGTTGAGAAATCAGACTTTTACTAACGCCGAAGAGGTATTAAAACAACTAACAAAAGATAATTTACTCGAAGTTTTCCAGACTAAAAACGGTGCAATCTGGAAGATAAAATAAAGTTTTCTATACTATCCTCCTCATAACTCTCAGTCGGGAATTGGTTTCAAACTATTCCCGACTTTAATTTTTAAATTTTGCTTTAAACAAAGATTAATCAAAATCAACATTTTTCAGTATATTCAAAAATACATGCTTTCGGCTAAACGAAAGGTATTACAATGAGCCTCTACAATATCGGCGATTCGAGGCGAGTACCCACCACCCATCGAAACCACAATGGGCAATCTATTTTTGATGGCTTGCTCGAAAACAAATTCATCTCGACGTCGGCAACCTTCCATTGAAACACTCAATTTGCCCAATTTATCAGACACCAAAATATCTACGCCCGAAATGTAAAATAAAAATTCGGGTTTTTCTTTCTCAATCAAACGTGGCAAAGTCTCGTATAAAATATCAAGATAATACTCATCTTGGCAGTAGGTCGGTAACTCAATATCTAAATCAGAAATTTCTTTTTTGAGTGGATAATTTTCTTTTCCGTGCATTGAAAATGTAAAAACTCGTGGTTCATTCTGAAAAATCACGGCAGTTCCATTGCCTTGATGCACATCTAAATCAACGACCAGAATCTTATTAACTATCTGATTTTCAAGCAAATAGTTAGCCGCTACTGCCACATCATTTAATAAACAAAAACCTTCGCCTTTATCAGCATACGCATGATGCGTTCCGCCTGCAATATTCATTGAAACTCCATATTTCAAAGCAAAATGACAACAGTCTATTGTTCCTTGCGTGATAATAAGTTCACGTTTCACAAGCATTTCTGAAACAGGGAAACCT
Organism: Emticicia aquatilis; assembly: GCF_014644295.1. GTDB lineage: Bacteria > Bacteroidota > Bacteroidia > Cytophagales > Spirosomataceae > Emticicia > Emticicia aquatilis. The sequence continues at coordinate 107,045 of NZ_BMKK01000008.1, read as the reverse complement.
ATTCGACGCTCCATCTTAGGGTCGATGCTTAGATTGAGTAAATCATTGAAATACTTTTCATCGTGTACGCTCAACACCCAACGTCTATCTACTTCCGTAGGTGAAAAGAAATTTTCTTCGGTGCAAGTGCCTTCGTAGATTAATTGCTCAGGAATCAGCTCATATTTCAGCATCGGAAAACGATGACCTTCGGGTAGAGGATGGCGATAAATAGGATTATAGGCTATTTTGAGCATCACTTAAATATCTTCGCATCAATCGAATATTTCCCTGCTCCAGTCAAGAAAATTGAGAGATACGCAAATAGATACAATAGTGCGTGTTCTTTATCGCCGAGTGGGTCTGCACCATGAATTGAAAAACTAATGATTGCCATACAACCAAGCAGAATTACAAGGGCTGGACGAGTAAATAATCCAAAAATCAGAAGAATTGAGCAGAAAAATTCGGCAAAAACTGTAAGACCATGTGAAACCATTGGCGATACATGCAGAGGGTCTGGGAAATCGTGCTTGCCCGCTAAGAATTCTTGTAGTTTATCATAACCGTGTGGAATCATCAAAAAGCCGAAGCTGAGACGTAAAACTAAAACTGCCAAACTTACTTGGTTTGGCAGAGAGGCTGGTTTTAAATATTTTTTTAGCATATTAATTTATAAAATGAACAATTTAGCAAACTGCTCTACTTAACTTCTTCATAATCAACGTACTGACCACCTTCAAAGCCTTTGCTTTTTGAATTCGTTGGTGGTGTTTTCACCTTAATTTCACCTTCTTTGCCACGCTCTTTTTCCATGAAATCGTTATAGCGTTTTTGTTGTTTGGCAATTTGATTTCCTACCAAAATCTCGAATAAAAATCGGCGAATGGCAGGTACAAATGCAATCGCCAACAGAATTAATATGATATATTTCATCGAATCTGAATTTTATAAAACAAAGTTACACTAAGATTAGAAAAACTTGCAAAATTATTTGAATGAACTTTCACAAGTCATTGTCTGTGCCTTCACTTACAACATCTTTCTATTCCATTAACTTCAAAAGCAAATCTAAAGTTTCAGGACTACTCGGACGAGGTGCTTCTGGGCGAACAATTGTTCCACTCTTGTCAATAATCATATAACGTGGAATACTATTGATTTTGTATTTCTGACAAACACCCGAAGCCCAACCACCTTCCGAAATTCCGTGGTCGCCATTATTTAGTTTCAAATTATCAATCGCACTTTTCCAGTTATTTGGGTCTTCATCAATCGAAACATACAAGAAAACAATGTTTTTCTTTTGTTTCTCTGTTAAGCCATCATGTATCTTTTTTGAAAATGGAAATTCTGCACGACATGGCCCACACCAACTCGCCCAAAAATCAACATAAACTACTTTGCCTTTATATTTAGCAAAATTAAACTGTTTACCATCTATTCCTGTCAAAACTGGATAATCGTTGCCAAGTGGTAATTTATCTTTGCCTTCGTCTTTCTTTTTAGCAACTTCTTCTTTCTTATTGAGTGTTTCTTTGCAATGATTCAAGAGCATATTTCGGTAATCATTGGCCGCGACTTGGCTAATCCAAAATTTGGCTGATGATGCCGTGATTTTCCCGCAGTTATCATAAAGCAATTTGGTGAGTGTATAATCTAAAACTTGTCCTTTGAGGTATTTTTGGGCATAGTTTCCTTTATCTGAAATAGCCTTTACTTGGTCGGAATATTTAACAAACTTTTGTTCTTGTGAATTGAAGTAAGTCACGAAAAACGGCAAGAAATTGCGATAACTTTCGACCATCATGAGTTTTTCGTCATTAATTTTTGCAGGGTCGAGTTCTTCGGTCATTACGGCAGGAAGTGAGACCACACGCGTAAGTTTTGTATCGATATTACTGCGTATGATTGAGTAAGCGAGTAATAAATGCCAGTAATTCCAACGGATATTGGCTTCCACCAAAGACTGAAACTCGGGATTGAGTTTAGCAAGATTTGGGTAGTTTTTTAGGAAATTTAATTGACTTTTTCGCTCGTCGTAAAGTTTCATTTCCCAATCATCAACATTAGCTGAAATCAAATGAACATAACGAATGTCTTTATCGAATGTATTGGGGTATTTCTTATGAAAATCTACTAAAAAGGCTTGAGCATCAGGGTTTTCGATTAAATCAGTAGCTTTTTTTAAGATATTTCCATCGCCGTATTCTACAAAAATATCGGCACTATCTGGCATCGAAAAACCAACTGTTTTTTGAGCAAACGTGATGACTGGAAAAAGCAGCAAAAAAATAAAATTCTTCAACATAGTTTTGTTTGTTAAAAGTCCACGGTCAATAGTCGACAAGTCCACAGCTGTAAAGTTTTCTTTCCTAACTCTATGATTGGGTTGCTTAGGGAGTTGACTGACTAATAACCATTATTTACACAAAACTAACGAAAATCTATGCCAAAGAATTCTTTTAAGTATAGAAAACATATTTTTATTTACCACGGAGACACGGATTACATAGATTATCATGGAGTAATTTCTCTGTGTGAATTCGTGTAATCCATGCCTCCGTGGTCTTTTTTTAAATAATTTCCATTTTTACTTGTACTACCTTAAAATCCTTTTTATCAGCCTCGCAAGTTGGGCAAGTGTAGGTAGCAGGAAGTTTTGAAAAAGGCACACCCGCAGGAATATCATTCAATAAATCACCAAAATCTGAATCGTAAATGGTAAAGCAATGTTTGCACTGATGTACTTTTTTGGTGCTTGGCTTGGCAAGTTCTTCTTCTTTGTGGTCATCACGTAATCCTGCTGCTTTGATGGCATCTTCGGCAATCATTTTATTGTATTCCAGTACACTTCTACGTAGTTGTTCGTTGAGGTTAAAACGTAAAATACTTGTCTCGAAATACTTTTTTGTACGTCCATTCGGATTGAAATCTTCGGTATATGAAATATCATAAACATAATGCAGCGGAATGGCATTAAAAAGTTTAAAACGGCGACGTTGCACCATAATCGAGGCATAAACCTCGGTACGTGGCCGAGTTTTTATACCAAAGCAAAGACCAAAAGTTCGTAAATCCTGCTCATCGAAGGTTTTGACTAAATCAAGTTTTAGAAGAAGAGCTTCGTCTGAGTCATCTTCAACTTGCCAATTCAGCTCATTGGCGGCATGACGCACATTGATGTTGAATGCTGAAAGCAAATTACTCCATTTTCCACGACTGACTTCATCAATACCTTTGATAATCAATGATTTGAATGGTGTGAGGCATATCTCACCGATTTTGGTTTCTTGACAAAGTTCACATAGTTTTATTAAAAATTTCACTTTGAAATATTCATTTCGGCGATAGATTCCGAGCCAAGATTTTTTACCATAGCGATTGAAACCTTCGTAGTATGGTAATGTAAATTTGGCAGGTTCGAGTTCGGTCTCTTTTTCGAGTGAAATAAACGATGGAATATTACTAAAAAGTTGGTCGATATTATTTTCGAATTGTTGTTCTTTACCTGCAATCTTTTCTTCTAAAAACTTACAAAGTTTTGGAATTTCGTTTGAGAAAATGAGTTTCTCGAAACTAAAAATTTTATTGGTTTTTGGAAGTCGAATGTATAAATACCAAAAATTTGGATTTGTAGAGGCTATAAAATTGAGATGTCCCGAAAAGTAAGGCGTAAAACTTTGCTGGTTATCCGATAGGTTAATTTTTAGTTTGGCATCATAATCAAACAAATCGAGAATATCTTTGTAGATGCCTTCGGTTAGCCAATTGCCTTTCTGAAAAACTTCTTCGGCTACGTACGAACTAATGATATTCGGATAAACATTATCGTCTGATTGAAACGTAATATTCTGAGTCAACATTTTCTGCTCGAAAATTCGAGCAAATGGGTGCGGCAAGTGAAAAATTAACTGCTGACGAAGTCCAAAACGCACCTCATCAACCTGCGACTCTTGAGCCGCTTCTAAAATATATTTCAACTCACCAGGCGAAGCAATTCCGCCTTTAAAATTTATTCTGACTGTGTAAAAATCTTTCATGACCCCACCGAATCGTCGGACCGTCCCCTAAAGGGGAGTTTTATTTTTGATTAATTGCATTTTTAAACCTCCACCAATGCCTCTTTCCCAACATTCTCCAAAATCATTCTGACTTCGGGGCGGCAACTTCCGCAGCCTGTTCCTGCTCCTGTTTTTTGGCAAAGTTGAGCAAAATCAGTGCATCCGCCTTTGATAGCGTTTTGGAGATTTCCCTGTCCAACATTGTTGCACGAACAAACTAATTTTCCCAAAACTGGCTCGGAGGTTTTGCCCGAACGAAGTAAAGCCAAACGTTTTTCTGAGAGTTCTATTCCATTGGCTATTAAATCTCTGAATTCGAGAAACTCCGATTTATCGCCAATCAGGATAGCTCCAACCAACCTATCGTTATGAATGATACATTTTTTGTAATAATGCTTGGCTTTATCAATAAACGTAACCTCCTCATAATCAGTAGCTCCAGAAGGAATTTCGACTACGCCCAATGAACATAGATTAAGGCCGTGCATTTTCAAAAGATTCATAGAAAGGCTGCCTTTGTAGAAACTTGATAAATCGCCTGCCAGAAATTTAGCTACTACTTCGGCTTGCTGCTCGGCGGCGGCCGTAATGCCCCACATTTGTTTTTTCCATTCGGCTATCTCGCCACAGGCAAAAATATCAGGGTCAGAAGTTTGCAAATAGTCATTAACCACCACGCCACGATTGCATTCTAAACCTGCTTCTTTAGCCAATTGAATGGTTGGAACCGTACCAGCGGCTACAATAATGGCATTGCACTCTAATTTTTGACCTGATTTTAGGCGAACACCTTCGATTTTGTTTGTCCCGTAAAACTGCTCAACTTCATCGTTGTAATACACATCAATTCCACGAGCCACGATTTCTTCGTGTAAAATATCACTACCCAGTGCATCAAGTTGACGGTCCATAAAGCGGCCTATACGCTGCACAACAGTTACGTTTACATTGATTTCTCTTAATGAAGCAGCCATTTCGAGGCCTAAAAGCCCACCGCCTACGATTACAACCTGCCTTCGGTTGGGTTCGGCTTCGCTCACCCACAGAAGACTGTCTCCTTGTTGCCCTCGACTTCGCTCGGGCAACGGCTTGAGAAATGGTAATAAAGTATCGGCATCTAAACGGCTTCGCATATTGAAAACTCCTGCCATTTTCGGGAAATTTTTGGGCATAAACGCCTGACTTCCCATGCCAAGAAACAGTTTATCGTAAGTGTGTTCGTTGCCCAAATCATCTACCACTACTTTATTTTTGCGGTCGATATGATTGATACCTATTCCTCTATGAACTTTAATATTATTTTCTTCAAATTGGTCTTCTCGAAGTTTCACGAGTTGTTCCCACGATTGAGTTCCGCTGATATAATCGGGCAACATTACACGGTTATAAAATGGATAAATTTCTTTTGAAAACACCTCAATATCATCGGTTTGATTGAGTTTTCGGTAAGCAGCAATAAAACCCAGTCCAGCCGAGCCTGCCCCGATAATGATGATTTTTTCTTTTAGTTTTACATATTTCGCTATCTCGACGGCTGAGAATTTAAAATCTGGTTCTTTTGAACGAGCATCGACCAAAACATTTGTGATATTGTTGGCACGGCCAAAATCATTGCCCAAAATTCGGCCCCAGTGCATTGGTAAAAAGCATGTACCTTGTTTTACTTCGTCAGTAATTTTTGCCTTTACTTTTACGCTCCCCCGATTTCCGTTCACTTCTACGATTTCTCCCTCTTCAATCCCCCGTTTTTGTGCATCTTTTGGGTGAATTTCTACAAATGGCGTAGGAATGTGCTGATTCAGTTTATTCACTCGTGCGGTTTTGGTCATGGTGTGCCATTGGTCACGAATACGACCGGTGAGCAAAATCAAAGGAAAATCTTCGGTCAATTTCTCGGAGAGATTTTCGTCGGGCACGGCATGAATCTTTGCACGTTTGTTGGGAGTGTAAAATTCGCCACGTTCAAAAAGCCTTTGAGTACCAAGGTTTAGTTCTGAGTTAAGAGCAGGCGGCGTTCCGCTTCTGAGTTTTGAGTTTTCTAACTCAGCACTTTCAACTCTAAACTCAGAACTCTTAAACGGCCATTGCACAGTCCTTTCTTTCAATAATTCATAACTCACGCCCGTTACGTCTATATTAGTTCCACGAGTAGTTTCGGTGTATTCCTTATATATTTCGCCGAAATTATTGTAGGTAAATTTATTTTTCCAGCCCATTTTTGCGGCAAATCGACAGATGATTTCGGCATCGGGCAAGGCTTCTTCTGGAGCATCTATAACTTTGCTGAGGTGCGTAATTCTCCGCTCGGCGTTGGTCATGGTGCCTTCTTTTTCTGCCCAAGCAGCCGCAGGAAGCACCACATCGGCAAATTTTATTGTATCGGCTTTGTTAGAAACATCTTGAACTACCACAAATTTGGCATTTTTCATGGCCAGTTCGGCCATTCGAGCATCGGGAAGACTCACCATTGGGTTTGTACAAACAATCCAAATGGCTTTTAGTTTTCCTTCTTCTAAACCCTTAAACATTTCGGTAGCAGTAAGCCCGATTTTATCAGAAATCGTTGTTCCTCCCCAAAACTCTTCCATTTCGAGTCTGTGAATGGGGTTGGCAATTTCACGGTGCGATGCCAGCATATTTGCCAGTCCACCAACTTCACGGCCACCCATGGCATTAGGTTGACCAGTGAGTGAAAATGGACCATTTCCTGGCTTACCAATTTTACCATTAATCAGACTTAGATTAATCAACGAAAGATTTTTATTTACTCCAATTACCGACTGGTTAAGTCCCATTGTCCACATCGAAAGAAAACCTTTGGCTTTGGCAATGAATGAGGCTGTTTTGACGATTAGTTTTTCATCAACGCCACAAATTTCGGCTGATTCGGCGAGGGTTCTTTCAAAAACCTTTGTTTTATAATCTTCAAACCCATCGGTATGATTTTGAATGAAGTCATTATCAATCCAATTATTTTCGATTAAAATTCGTCCAATAGCATGATTTAGCGTTACGTCAGTGCCTGGATTAATTTGCAAATGAATATCCGATGAAGTAGCAGTTTGCGTTCGACGAGGGTCAACTGTGATGATTTTTACATTTGGGTTGGCAGCCTTATGAGCCTCTACCCTACGCCAAATAATTGGATGACACCAAGCTGGGTTTGCCCCTTCGACCAAAATACAGTCTGACTGCTCAATATCATCATAACAAACTGGCACAGAATCTTCACCCAACGAGAGTTTATACCCAACCACCGCCGACGACATACACAAACGAGAATTGGTGTCGATATTATTGGAGCCAATGAAGCCTTTCATGAGTTTATTCCAAAGGTAATATTCCTCTGTAAGGCATTGTCCCGAAACGTAAATACCAACCGAATCGGGGCCGTATTTTCTGATAAAGGTCTTGAAAATAGCAGCAGTACGCTCCAGAGCTTCGTCCCAAGTGGTACGTTGCATCGGCATACTCCGATTCATTCGCATTTGTGGGTATAACAATCGGTCTGACTTATCATTGACGGTATAGTGCAAATTCATACCTTTCGAGCAGAGCATCCCTCGGTTAACTGGGTGGTCTTTATCACCTTCTACATTTATTTTTCCATTACCCAAATCGGTGGCTATGATTCCACAGCCTACTCCACAGTAGCAACACGTGGTTTTAAAGCTCTTTCCAGCTGTAGGAGATGTAATATTTCTGTTATTTTGCATAATCGTACTTAATTTGATAATTCAAGACCTCAACCTTCCATTTAAACCAATTCTTCCTCTAAAATTGTCTTTGCAGCTTTGGCTTCCTTTGAAAACTTAGTTATTAAAATCAAGAATGCAGCTACAATTGCGGCGTAGCCGATATACCCAAATGCATCAGCGTAAGTAAGGTTCTCTGATTTGAATAGAAAGCCCATCAACATTCCGCCGATATTTCCACCAGCCCCAACAATACCAGCTACTAAGCCTACATTTTGTGCATTGATGAAAGGAGTGAGAGCGTAGGTTGCACCATTGGCCATTTTCAGAAATAAAGCAAACAAAACCATTGAAGCAATAGCCAAAGGCAGTGAAGTAGAACCAGCAAATAAGATTAAACCGATACCCTCGATTGCAATTAAAACTGCTAAAAGTTTTCCTTTACCCGAAAGTCCGTTTTTCTTACCTATTTTATCAGCCCAAATGCCACCTAAGGCACGAGCAAAAATATTCATGAATCCAAAAAGCCCTGCTAATAGCCCAGCCAGTTTTTGGTCAACGCCAAAGTTATCGACAAAGTGAAGTGCAGCCACGTTATCGAATGTGATTTCCATTCCGAAACATATTGAGTAAGAAAAAGCCAAAGCCCACACTCTCCAATCTTTTACTACTTCCATAGTGTTTGGCTTTTCTTTCTTGGCAACCTCACGGTTGATGTCTTCGTAGTTTCCTGCGGGCGTATCTTTCGTGAATTTATAATATAAAAATGCACTGATTAGCAGCAATGTACCTGGTACAATCATGGCCAAACGCCAAGCCTCGCCTTTTGTATAACCAAGACCAACGATTCCAGCAAAAATTACGGGCATAAGCATATTCGTAATTCCTCCGCCCAAATTTCCCCAACCTCCTGCTACGGCATTGGCTGTGCCTTTGATATTGGGAGCAAACATAACCGAAGTATGGTATTGGGTAATGACAAATGAAGCACCGATTACCCCGATGGCTAATCTGAATAGCAAGAATGTTTCGTAGCTGTGCGATAAACCCACCAAATACACTGGAATGGCCGAGAAAATAAGTAGAGCCGTGTAAGTTTTGCGTGGCCCCCAAGTATCACACAAACGACCGATTAGCAAACGTGCAATAATAGTAGCCGAAACCGCTGCAATGAGCGTATTGCCTACTTGTGCTTTGGTAAGTCCTAAGTCTTCACGAATGGTTGGCATGAGTGGTGCAAGACCAAACCATCCAAAAAAACACATGAAGAATGTAAACCACGTTATGTGGAAAGTACGCATCTGAACGCCTGAGAAATTCAACACATTGAGTGATGTAAGTGGAGACCCCCCACCCCCTAATGGGGAATTACTACGGTTATTTTCGTTGCTTGTTTTCATTTTTTTCTTTGATTGACAGTATTTAATATTTTAGTTACTTATACTTATTTTTATAAGTATTTATACTCAAAAATTGACAGATTTATTGAAAAATCCCAGTTGGCAAAGCCAAAAGGGATTCGTAAAAACTGTCAACCAATGACTAATTATAAATCTTCGATTGAGAACTTATCGAATAATAAATTCAGTAATCGGTCATGAACTTCGATGTATTGAGGTAAGTGTATGATGTCTTTTTTATTGCGAGGGCGAGCAAGCGGAATATCAACAATCTCTTTGATGGTTGCGGCAGGACCATTATTCATTACCACTACTCTATCCGATAAGAAAATCGCCTCTTCGATATCATGCGTAACCATCACAATTGTTTTGTTGCGATTATCTAAATTCCAGAGTTTCAATAACTCAATGTGCATAGAGCCTTTTGTCAAGGCATCTAATGCTCCGAAAGGTTCATCAAGCAACAAAATACTCGGATTGATAGCAAATGCACGAGCGATGGCCACCCGTTGTTTCATTCCTCCAGATAATTGGCTCGGAAGTTTATCCTTATGCGACCAAAGGTTTACCATGTTGAGGTTTTTCTCAACTAATTCTATTTTTTCAGCTTTAGAAAGATGCGGTAAAACGGAATCAACTGCCTCGAAAACATTTTTATAAACAGTGAGCCACGGTAAAAGTGAGTAGTTTTGGAATACGATTCCTCGGTCTGGGCCTGGGCCTTTTACTGTTTTTCCGTTGGCAATCACTTCTCCAGAAGATGGAGCCACCATACCCGAAATTGTATTCATTAAGGTTGATTTTCCACAACCTGAGTGACCAATGATACTAACGATTTCGCCTTTTTTGATGGTCAAATCAATGTCTTTTACGGCCGTAAATGTGCCTTTACCTTTCGATTTGAACGAAACAGTAACGTCTTTGACTTCGATACTGGTTTCGGTGATTATCTTGTGAAACGATGAAGAATCATCTATTAAAAGTTCATTATTTGCTTTCATAACTAAATGCTTTTTGAAGTACGTTGAAAATTTTATCGAACAAAAGCCCCACGGTTCCGATGATAAGAATTGCGGAAAGGATTTTTTCGAGGCTCAGGCCATTCCAAGAATCCCAAACAAAAAAGCCGATTCCGACACCGCCCGAAAGCATTTCGCCAGCCACAATTACTACCCAAGCGATACCAATCGAAAGGCGAAGCCCAGTAATGATATGAGGTAAAGCAAATGGCAATAGAATTTTTGTGATGTATTTCCAGCGAGAAAAACCAAAAGCTTTTCCAACATTTTTATGGTCGGCTGGCAATGACGAAACTCCAAAAGCAGTATTGATAAGCGTTGGCCACAATGAGGTAATGGTGATGATAAAAATTGTGGCTTGGTCAGATGCTTTGAAAGCCAACAAACCCAATGGAAACCACGCTAAAGGTGAAACTGGACGCAAAATCTGCACAATCGGATTGAGTAATTTCATACCAATTTTAGAAGAACCCATCAGCAAACCCGCTGGAATAGCAATGAGGCTCCCCAAAGCAAACCCCAAAAAGACACGACGCAGCGAGTACCAAAGTTGAAGGCCAATGCCTTTATCGTTAGGGCCATAATCATAAAAAGGCTCGGCTAACATTTCAGAAAAGACTGTCCAAGTTGCCACTGGCCCAGGAATTTCTGATTTGGTAATGAATGTTACTAATTGCCAAATTCCTAAGAGGATAAGCATACTTCCGAGAAAGTAAAGAATACCCCCAACCCCTGAAGGGGAGTATATTTTTGATAGTATTTTTTTCATTATTTTAAAAAATTAAAAATGATTTGAATGAATAACCTCAACCCCTAAAGAGGAACTTTATATTTTAGCTCCCCTTTAGGGACGGTCAGATTGGTCGGCGGGGGGGTTACTTCTTCGTTGCCGACAAATACCCAGCGATATTATTCGGGTCGAAGTTAATGTCAAGAGTAGTTTTGAATGCTTGCATATCTGGTTGAACAGGCACGCTCATTTCTTTGGCCACTTCAGCAAACAAATCATCTAAAATCAATTTCTCAGCAATGCCTTTATAGTCTGGAGCTGATTTTAAGTAGCCAAAACGTACATATTGAGCCAAAAACCACATCGCATACGATTTTTTAGGAGTAGCAACTAAGCCATTGTTGTAGAATGTCATGTAGTCATCTTTGTATTTTTGTACGCCTAAATCACAACCTAAATCATTTGAACCTAACAAGCGAGCTTCCAAAACCGCCACAGGAGCATTTACGTAATATGGTTTCGATAACCAAGCTGCAGCTTTCTTACGATTTCCCATGTTATCCAACCATTTTTGAGCTTCTATGATGGCCTTCATTACTTTCTTCAAATCCTCTTTTTGGCCTGCCGCAAATTTGCTATTTACTACCAAAGCTTTTTCTGGGTGGTTTTTCCAAATATCTTGGCTTGCAATGTGCGTAAAACCTACGCTTTGTGCTACTGCCACCCCATTCCATGGCTCACCTACACAGAAACCTTCCATGTTATCAACTTTCATGTTTGCTACCATTTGTGGCGGTGGAATCGTGATGATACCTACTGATTTTTGGTTTACACCGGCGGCCGCCATCCAGTTTCTGAGCCAAATATCGTGTGTACCTCCTGGGAAAGTCATGGCAAAGGTTACTTCTTTACGTTTTTTGATTTCTGTAATAGCCGAGTTTACTTTTTTCAAATCTTTGAAACCAACCAATCCACAGAAATCCTTCGAGAGTGAAATAGCCTGACCGTTGTTGTTGAGTGTCATGGCAATTTTCATTTCCGAACCAGCTTTTCCGCCTACGCCCGTGTAAACCGATAAAGGCATTGAAAACAAACAATGAGCTCCGTCTAACTCGCCATTCAAAACTTTATCACGAATATTAGCCCAAGAAGCCTCTTTGCTTAGTTCTACATTTACTCCGTATTTGGCAAATAAGCCTAATTCTTTTGCTGCCACTAACGGAGCACAGTCGGTCAGTGGAATAAAGCCTAATTTAATTGCCTCAGCGGCAGGATATTTGAATGCTGAGATGGTAGAAGCTAAGATAATGACAGCCCCCAACCCCAATGGGGAGCTAATTTTGAATATTGATTTGAATATATTTTTCATAAGATTAAAAGGCCCCTAACCCCCGATGGGGAATTAAAGGAATTATGTTTTTTATTTAATAAATAATTTTAAAGCCTTGACTAATTGTCCCCCATTGGGGGTTAGGGGGCTATTGTTTAATTGCCACTGGTTTTGAGTAGAAGAAATCAGGTCGGATATTGAGCATTAAATATCCCCACTGGCCGGTTTTGCGGGTTTTATCCATCGAATTTTGCTTCACGTATTCGAGGCTGTTGTTTCCTTTCATTACAGAATAACCTAACTCAACCGAAGTGAATTTATTGAGGGAATAATTCAAGACTAAATCATATTCCATGCCCAACATCGGTGAAATTTTTGCACCTGCTGGAGCATCTTTCATTTTATTTGGCGTATCAGCAGCCAAAGCAAAATAATGAATATCGAAAGTAGTTGTTAGGCGTGGGGCGGCATGTTTAATTTTAAAGAAAGCATTTTGGAGTCCACCAACGGGAGAGCCTGTTCCAACATAGAAGTAATCCATATAACCCCAATGCTTGTGCGGTGTTCCATAAAGTGGGTCGAAACGGCTCGTTTCGCCAGCTTTTGTATTAAAACCATCATTTCCAGAAAGCACTTCGTAGCCTGGGCCGAAACTTAAAAGTCCTTTTTGCATCATCAAATTTGCTCCGTAGTAGTAGGCATTCGTAATTTTCAAGCCATCACGGTCTTTTCCTGATTGCACATACCCAAATGCTTGCCATGCAACTTTACCGAGTTTTGCCGAAGCATTGCCAAATTGCCCAGTGAGCATAGCTCCATAAGTAAAGCGAGAATTTACACCCGATTGGTCATAACGTCTTCCATATACGTAACCCTGTGTAGCATTGCCCAAACTATCAATACGGTATTTCGAGAAATCATCTTTGAAGAATAAGACCGAAAGTTTCGTTTGTTTGAACTTATGGGTCAAATACGCCATTTGAAACGACTTGAACATTTGGTTTTGCCCATTTGTGCTGGCCGCATTGGCCAAAACTGGAGCTCCGCCTTTACCGCTGGTTGGCAAAAATCCTGTTGGAATAGCCAACGTAACATTTTTATTGGAAAGTGCCGTTGCAGAAGCATTTCCACCCACATAATATGTACCGTTTGTACCGAAAGCGTCGGCATTTTGATTGAAACCACCACCGAAGTCTAAAGCCCAACCTAAATGCTGTGCTTTGAAGATAGCTGCATCGAAACGGCGAGCTTGTTGTAGCCAATCGAGGTTACCGAGTAAACGAACATCGTCATATACAAGCTCTTGGCGACCAATTTTTAATGAAAGATTCTGAATTGGTTTGAATTTAACGGTTGTGTCGGCCGAGTTTGCCAGTACGATTTCGGCCCATGCTTCGTGTACGCCAAACTTGCCTCCGTCGGCATTTGAGATTGATGAGGCATCTTGCCCCCAAACACGCACATCTTGCACGGCCATACCGAAAGTTACTCTGTCCCATTTATAACCAAAGGTTAATCTAGTACGTTGTGATGTAAAAGCTGAGTATTTTGTACCATAAGGTGCAAGATTACCTAATCCGTCACGTATTTCTGTGCGAGTTCTGACTTGACCGAGTAATGAAAATTGAGAATAAGACGCTTTGAAAAAAGAAACTGCGAAGAAAATTGCAAGCCCAAACTTGCGAAATAGATTTTTTTTCATTTGTTTTGAATTGAATTGTGAATAAATACCTACGTTCTGCGATTCGTTAGCCGATTTGACACCCCCATGTCAGGTCGGTTTTTTTGTTTGGTTCAAGACGAAGCCCCCACTCCGACTATCACCAGTTTTTTGTTCTTTTAATGTTGTTTTCCCTACGTTTGCATTTCATTTGAAGTTTTAAATAAATAGATTAGTACTTTCAATTAATTTTCTGATAGCCCCCACTATCAGAATTTTCTTTGGTTATTTATACTTAATAATACCGTTTTTGTTATTGCTTATTCAAATGTAGAAAATAATATTTTATACTCAAAACACAAAACAACATATTTTTGTCATTTTTGGCATTTTTACTTAAAATTCTTTTAATTTTGAAACTTGTTTTTAGAAAAATGCAATTTTATTTTTCATTTTTAGCATTTTTTGAAACCTATTTTTATTGATTTTGCATTTTTTAATTTTTTACCAACTAAAATTCAACCATAAAAAAGATAAGGATTAACACTCAAACCAACCGAAACAAAAAATGCCATCCCGATAAAGGAATGGCACCGTGGTGTATATACTATACCTTATATATATATCTACAAATTCATACTGGCTACATAGGCCTCGACATATTCGGGATGCAAGCCAACAACATCACCAACGATAATAACAGCAGGATTACTCACTTTCGACTCATGCACTTTTTCGACAATATCTCTTACTTGCCCGAAAACCGATTTTTGTTCGCCAGTAGTTCCATTCTGAATAATCGCCACTGGTACATTGGCTTTGCCGTGCTTATCAAAAATAGCCGCAATTTCGGCCAATTTGCTCATTCCCATCAAAACTACCACCGTAGCGGTTGATTGTGCTGCCAATTCGAGGTCTTTTGGTAGGCTGCCATCGCTTGTATGCCCTGTAACTACCCAGAAACTTCGAGCAATATCTCGGTGTGTAATCGGAATCTGAACGGCAGCCGCAACGCCAATCGAACTCGAAACTCCAGGAATAACTTCAGTCGGAATTCCGAAAGCTTTGGCGTGTTCTAATTCTTCGTAGCCACGCCCAAACACAAATGGGTCACCGCCTTTTAGTCGCACAACGTGGCCGTGTTCGAGTGCCGACGAGACTATTAAATGATTGATTTCGTCTTGCTTAAACGAGTGCTGTCCCTTACGCTTACCAACATTGATTTTTATGGCATCTTTTGGTGCGTATTCGAGCAAAGAATCATTGGCAAGAGCATCATATAATACTACATCTGCACTTTGCAGAGCCTTAATGGCTTTTAATGTGATGAGTTCGCTGTCGCCCGGACCCGCCCCCACGAGTGTTAGCTTAGAGTGCATAATTTTTGAGTATTAATGTTTAGAAGTAAAAAGGGTGGATTTAGTAGGTATAAAAACCCTAAAATAAAAAATAATACGGTCGTAGCCATATATTTCATGATATAAAAGTAAGGTTAATATTTGCCCAAAGCATACTTTAACCAAAGAAAATTTCAAATTAGTTATTTTTAGACAAACAAATATAAATAAAATACAAAATGAGTAAAATTACTTAAAAAGCAAATAGTACAAAAGAAACAAAAACTTTAATATAACAAAGAACTTTGAATGCTGGCTTGTTAGTTCAAAAAAAATGCTTTAATTTTTCAGAATGCAAAATCTCGACAAGCAAGTATCGCAGCGATTAACACGTCTTTACATGGTGGCACTCTTTGTGGTGGCACTGCTTTCGTTGTTTGGGCAAATGCTAATTCAGCGTTCGCTCAACGAATCGAGCGATGATGCCCACGTTGTAAATTTAGCGGGTAGGCAGCGTATGCTAAGCCAGAGGATATGCAAAATGGCCATCTTACTGACCAATAAAACGCAGTATGCCGAAGAAGCCGCTTTTTACGAAAATGATTTTAGCGAAACACTAAATCTTTGGGTAAAATGCCATTATGGCCTAAAAAATGGCAAACTGGGCTTGGAAAAAACTTATTTTGTAAAAAATAGTAGTGCCATACAAAAGTTATTCGACGAAATTGAGCCTAAATTTCAGGTAATCAGTATCAATGCCGATAGTGTTGCTCAAAAAAATTATACCGCCCAAAGTAGCCACAACATTATCAAGAATATGCTTACCAACGAACGTGATTTTCTGAAAATCATGGATAAGATTGTATCGCAGTATGATATTGAGGCAAAAGAAAGGGTAGAGAACGTCAAGCGAATCGAATTTATACTCTTTGGATTTACAATTTTAACGCTTGTTCTTGAAGCTTTTCTGATTTTTATACCACTCGTACGATACGTGCAGGAAGTCATTCTCAGAATCAAGGAATCGGAACAAGAATTACAGACCAAAAATCAACAACTCGAAGAAACCAACGAACAACTGGTTTCGACCCAAAAAGATTTGGTCAAAGCCACCGAGGAAAAGTTTATTTTGATACGAAAAGAAGACAACGTACGCTCAACGGCTCTGCTCGAAGGCCAAGAAGAAGAACGCAAACGACTGGCTCGTGAATTGCACGATGGCATTGGGCAAATGCTTACTGGCCTCAAACTCGATAGCGAACAACTGAAAAGTTTGCCCTTTGTGAATGAAAAACAACGAAAGTCGTTTGAAGAACACCAAAAACTAATTGATGAGACTATTGAGGCCACTCGCACGGTATCGTTCAATTTGATGCCTTCAGTACTGACAGATTTTGGACTTTCTTCGGCCATCAGACTGCTGCTCGAACGAACCGCCAAAGGTGCTGATTTTCGAGCCTCGTTCAATGATTTGACCGAAAACATAACGATTCCTAACAAAATTGAGAATAACTTGTATAGAATTACGCAAGAAACACTCAATAACATTATGAAACACGCCAAAGCCAAAAAGGTATCGATAACTTTATCAAACGAAAAGAATAAATATATTACACTTTCGGTGGTTGACGACGGCAAAGGCTTTGACATGAAAAAAACCAAGAAAAGCCGATTTGGAGGAAATGGATTGGGCAACTTACAAACCCGTGTTAGGCTTCTCAACGGAACGATAAAGATTGATTCAGAAGTAGGCAAAGGAACGAGTATTTTTGTAAAAATTCCTATTATTAACGATAGCCTTTGAGTGGTTTCTGGTCGTTTAGTTACTGGGAAATTAGTTATTTGTTATTGATTTGTGGGCTATACTTTAATATTGGTCAGCATGAATCAATATTAAATTGACCTGTTTTCCAATAACCAATTCTCCAGTTTTCCAAATACAATACAATGAACCAACAAAACGCATCAACACTAAACAAGATACAATATGACAAACAAAATTAAGTTACTCATCGTAGATGACCATGCGGTTGTACGAAAGGGTATTCAGAATCTGCTTGAGGAAGAGCCAAACATCGAGATTGTCGGCGAAGCTTCAGATGGCATCGAAGCTATCGAAAAAGTAAAAAACCTGAAGCCTACCATCGTTTTGCTCGACCTCACCATGCCCCAAATGTCGGGTTTTGAAGTAGCCAAAATTCTTTCCGACAAACACCCTGCTACAAAATCACTCATTTTTTCGATGCACAATAACCCCGAATACATGGTTACGTCAGTCGAAAACGGTGCGATGGGGTATTTATTAAAAGATACCAGCAAAGAAGAAATCTTAAAAGCACTTGAGAGTGTTTCGGCGGGCAACAAATACTTCCCTCCTACGGTTTCGGCCATGATTATTGATGGACTTTTGGCTCAACGTAAACAAAAAACTACTCCAAAACTCAAAAACACCAGCTTATTTGCCAAAATCTCTAAGAAAGAGCGTGAAATTTTGAAATACATTACCGAAGGCATGAGCAGCCAAGAAATCGCCGAAAAGTTATCTTTGAGTGTCCGAACGGTTTCAAATCACCGTGCAAATATTCTCCGTAAAACCGATGTTAAAAACACCGCAGAGCTGGTTAGATTGGCAGTAGAGTAAAATTAGATTGGAGAAATTGAATTTTCACCCTATTTTTGTTTTATGCAAACAAAACATGAAATACACTTTGGGCTTGCTCAGCAAATGCACCAAGTGCAGGATAATTCCATAGATTTAGTTGTTACCTCTCCTCCATATCCAATGATTGAAATGTGGGATGAAATTATGAGTAAACAAAATCCTGCAATTGCGGAGGCAATTAAGAATCAAGACGGTAAAATAGCTTTTGAATTAATGCACATAGAACTCGATAAGGTTTGGGAAGAAGTAAACAGAGTGACAAAAAACGGTTCATTTGTCTGTATAAATATAGGTGATGCTACTAGAACAATCAATGGCGAATTTCAGCTTTTTTCAAATCATTCACGTATTATTCAGTTTTTCTTAAAGAAAAACTTTTCTTGCCTTCCTGCAATTATTTGGCGTAAACCGACCAACTCACCTAATAAATTTATGGGTTCTGGTATGCTTGCGGCCGGGGCTTATGTTACACTTGAACACGAACATATACTCATATTTAGAAAAGGAGGTAAAAGAGTATTCAAGACTGAAAAAGAAAAGAAAAATCGCCAAGAAAGTGCTTTCTTTTGGGAGGAGCGAAATCAATGGTTTTCTGATTTATGGGAAATTCGTGGTACTAATCAAAAAATGAATACCAGTAATACCCGGGAACGTAGTGGTGCTTACCCTTTTGAAATTCCTTATCGATTAATTAATATGTATTCTGCCAAAGGCGATACCATTTTAGACCCATTTATTGGCACTGGTACTACTACGTTGGCTTCCATGATGCTTAATAGAAATAGTATTGGATTTGAGATTGACGAAAACTTATCTGATACTATTTATAATAATTTATATACCGATAAAATTAATCTGATTAATGATTTTATTCGTGAAAGATTAAAATCGCACATTGATTTTGTTGAGAAACGTATGCTTTCAAATGATACAGATTTCAAACATTTCAATGAGCATTACAAATTTCCAGTAATGACAAGTCAAGAAACTAATCTACTTTTGAATTTTCTTACAGATATCCAACAAACGGATAATCAGATACTTACAACATATTCTACTACTCCAGAAATGAGTTTTGGATATGTTCAAAATACAAGTATAATAAAAGGACAACAAACTTTAGCATTCTAAAATGGCAAAGAAAGAAGCCCCAAAATATTCTCTTGACTTTGGCAAAAAGGAAAAAGTTCTAAATTATGCTTGTCAAACTTACCAATTATCTCGCCCAAATAAAGTTGGTGCTGTAATGGCACTAATTAGAGAGTGTCAACCCAAAACTATTCAAGAATGGCAAAAATGGTATTTTGAAAATGCCTATACAGATGGTAAAAATAATACCAAAATAACGACTGAAAACCTACAAGAACTTGGGGTCAGGCTACATGAAAAAATTATTGGTGTAGTTATTCCTGAATGGCAAGAAGCATTTGCACAACTTACATTAGATGATTGCATTGACTATATCTATAACCTTACAATTAATCGAACCTTTGATGGTTATATACGTGAGAAATCTGTAATATATGATGGTTTAGCTAAAATTTTTCCCGAAATTCAATTTGAAGAAAGTTCTTCGGAGCTTGACCATGCAGGAGACATTGATTATTTAGGTTTTATTGAAAATAAAGCAATTGGTATTCAAATAAAGCCAATTACAGCAAAAGCAAACTTTGGAAATTATTCTCCTTCTGAACGAATGAGAAGGAGTTTTCAAGATTTTACAAATGACTTTGGAGGAAAGGTTTTTATCATTTTCAGTCTTGATGGAGAAATTGGAAACAAAGATGTAATTGAAAAAATGAAGATAGAGTTAGAAAGATTAAAATCATTAAATTAGCCCACTTATAAAGCATTTCATATTTATTCTGCAATAAATACAATTTACCAAAACATTAACTACAAAAATCAAATTTTACCAAATAAAAATTTGCTTTTTAGAAACTCGAAACATATATTTGAATAAAAATGAGTATTTATACTTATTTTAAAGAAATAAATTTAAGCATAATTGACTTCAGAATGGGGGAAACGTACTGAGTCAATGAATGCAGCAAACGTAGGAAAACATAATTCAAAATGACAAACGGAACTAACGTTCTCCGTGTCGTTGTGGTGGGCAACGGCATGGTGGGTTATAAGTTTTGCGAAAAACTTATTGCCAAAGCCAAAGATATTACGCTCGATATTACGGTTTTTGGCGAAGAACCACGACCTGCATACGACCGAGTTCACCTCAGTGAATACTTCGCAGGCAAAACAGCCGACGACCTAACAATGGCTCCGCTCGACTGGTACTTCGATAACGGTATTAAACTTCACCTCTCCGACCCAATCACGAATATAGACCGAGAAGCCAAAACGGTTTCATCGCATCATGGGCTTATTGTTTCTTATGATTATTTAGTGCTGGCCACTGGTTCTGCTGCTTTTGTGCCTCCTATTCCAGGTGTTGAGAAAGATGGTGTTTTTGTGTATCGCACCATAGAAGACCTCGGCATGATGCAAGCACACGCAAAAAAAGCCCGCAAAGGTGCAGTAATTGGAGGTGGACTGTTGGGTTTAGAAGCAGCCAAAGCACTACTCGATTTAGGCTTAGAAGAAACCCACGTCATTGAATTTGCTCCTCGCCTCATGCCTCGCCAAATAGACCAAGCTGGCTCTGATATTCTGAAGGCAAAACTCGAAAGTTTAGGCTTACAAATTCACCTCAATAAAAATACACAAGAGATTGCGGGCGATGGCATCATTACAGCCATGAATTTTGCTGACGGCTCAAAACTTGAAGTGGATATGCTTGTTATTTCGGCGGGTATCAAACCTCGTGACGAAGTAGCTCGTTTATCGGGTTTAGAAGTTGGTTCTCGTGGTGGAATAGTGGTCAATGATAAACTTCAAACTTCTGACCCACATATTTTTGCGATTGGAGAATGTGCTTTACACGACCACATGATTTATGGCTTGGTTGCACCTGGCTACGAAATGGCTGATATTGTTGCCACCAATTTGTGTAACGGAGCGAAGGAATTCAAAGCTTACGACATGTCAACCAAACTAAAATTGATTGGCGTTGATGTGGCGAGTTTTGGCAATGCGTTTATTTCGGAGCCTGACTGCCAGACGATTGTCTATGAAAATAAATCGAAAGGTATTTATAAGCGTATCAATATATCAAACGATAACCAATTGTTGTTGGGAGGAATTTTGGTGGGTGATGCTGAGCAATACAATATGCTTCTGCAAACTGTTAATAATAAATTGGTGCTTCCGAAAGACCCAGAAAACTTGATACTTGGTGCCAGAGGCGGCGAAGAAGATAGTGGTGCGGGAGTAATGGGCTTACCAGACGATGCTTTGATTTGCTCTTGCGAAGCCGTAACGAAAGGACAAATTTGCCACGAAGTTGCAGAAAATGAAGTACATAGTGTAGATGGACTGAAAAAGTGTACGAAAGCAGGAACAGGCTGTGGTGGTTGCGTGCCAATGGTAAAAGACTTGATGCTCGGCACAATGAAAGAGCAAGGAATCTATGTCCGAAATATCATTTGCGAACACTTCGATTATACTCGACAAGAGCTTTTCGATTTAGTAAAAATTAATGAGATAAAGTCATATGAGGGTGTTTTAGATAAATTTGGTAAAGGTGATGGTTGTGAAGTTTGTAAGCCAGCCGTAGCCTCAATTTTGGCAAGTTTATGGAATGACATGATTCTCGCCAAAGGAAATGATATTGCCCAAGACTCAAACGACCGTTTTTTGGCGAATATCCAAAAAGGCGGAACTTACTCGGTTGTACCTCGAATTCCAGGAGGTGAAATTACTCCCGAAAAACTCATTGTTATCGGAACGGTCGCAAAAAAATATAACCTATACACCAAAATAACTGGCGGACAACGTATCGACTTATTCGGGGCTCATCTCAATGATTTACCTGTTATTTGGGAGGAGTTGATAGCCGCTGGGTTTGAGTCAGGTCACGCCTACGGCAAAGCATTGCGTACAGTAAAATCTTGTGTAGGCTCTACTTGGTGTCGCTTCGGTTTACACGATTCGGTGACTTTTGCCGTTGAGGTCGAAAACCGCTACAAAGGCATCAGAGCACCGCATAAATTTAAAGGCGGGGTTTCGGGTTGTGTTCGTGAATGTGCCGAAGCCCAAGCAAAAGACTTCGGAATTATAGCTACCGAAAAAGGTTGGAATCTTTATGTTTGTGGCAATGGCGGTGCAAAACCGCAACACGCTCAATTGATTGCAATCGATATTTCAAAAGAAGATTGCGTGAAATATCTTGATAGATTCTTGATGTTTTATATAAAAACTGCCGAACCTTTGACCAGAACAGCTACTTGGCTCAATAAAATGGACGGCGGCATTGCGTATTTGAAAGATGTTGTGGTGAATGATAGCTTAGGTATTGCCGAAGAATTAGAAACAGAAATGGCAGGCCTGATAAATAACTATAAATGTGAGTGGAAAGAAGCGATTGAAAACGAGAGCATTCGCAAGCGTTTCAGTCATTTTGTCAATGCTCCAGAAGTAAAAGACCCAAGTGTAGCTTTCACACCATTACGTGACCAAAAACGTGCTTTGGAATGGGTAAAATAGTCATGAGTTAATGACGAAACGCTTCATTTTAGAGTTAAAAGTTTGATAAATTTTAATAAAAAATAAAAATATGCTCTTTGGGGGAAGAGAAATTATGACAGTAGAAACAGCAACAGAAACATGGGTAATGGCTTGTTCGGTTACGCAAATACCTGAAAATGGCGGTGGATGTGTTTTGATAAACGACGAACAAATAGCGATTTTTAATTTCACTCGTCGTGGTGAATGGTATGCAACTCAGAACCTTTGTCCGCATCGACAACAAATGGTTTTGGCACGAGGAATGATAGGTTCGGCGGGAGATGAACCCAAAGTGGCTTGCCCATTTCACAAGAAAACTTTCTCGCTCGAATCAGGCCAATGCTTGAGTGGAGATGCCTACGAAATAAAGACTTATCCTGTGAAGATTGAAGATGGAATGGTATTTGTAAGTATTTGATTGTAAGTAAAGGTTTCAAAGCTTTTATTATTCATCATAGGTTAAAGTATATCGGAAAGACTCTTTGGTTTTCAAAGGGTCTTTTTTTGTTCACAAAACTGTAAAGCTTAAAATGGTATTTAGAAGTTTAATTATATTTGCTTTAAAAATTCAATTATCATTTAATTTTACATCTTACTACACAATAAAACAATGAAGTCCCTCTGTATATTTATTACTCTAATTTCATACAATTTATTGGCACAAGAAATTGTGAAAGATATTGCAGTATCTAATAAAAATATAGTTATCGAAAATACCTGTATCGTTGGAAATTCTTTTTATTTCTCTACTAAAAATCTTGAAACTGGTATAAAATCTTTATGGGTTTCGGATGGGCAGACCTCTGGTACAATAGAACTTATCAATACTGGTCAAGCAAATGCCCCAACTGGTTTTGAACGAATGACGGGATGGAACGGTAAACTTTTTTTTGCTTCCGGTTCCGAATATCATAGGGATTTATGGCTAAGTGATGGCACAGTTAATGGTACAATAAAATTTAAAAGTGATATTGGAACATTTGCACAAGGAAATTTTGGAAAGTTTTATAAAGGTAAAAATTATCTTTTTTTTGTATCTCAAAAAGATAATTATGACACAGATGGCATAGATTTGTGGCGAACTGATGGCACTACTTTCGGCACAATATTTTTAAAAGGTCTCTTTACTTCAAGTGAAGTAGAAACTACTTTTTTAGATATTGAAGGTGTTTTTTACTTTATAAGTTTTACTGATAATACCTCAAACCGAACAGAGCAATTATGGAAAACAGATGGGAATACAGTAAACTATTTAGCAAATTTAACCTCAGAGCCGAGATACTTCGCCTCGCAAAGGTTTATAAGATTGAACAATCAACTAATTATTGAGCATTTCAAAGTAATTCCATCAGGTTATACAAATATTATTGAGCTTTGGAAAAGTAATGGAACAATTGCAGGAACATCAAAATATACAGAATATGATGCTGGCTATCGTTCAACAAGTAATTTTAGTGAGTTTTTAGAAATAAATGGTGTTTTATATTTTAATGGCTCAGATACAAATAAGGGAGAACTTTGGCGAACTGATGGCACTCAATATGGCACTTATGCTATTTCAAATTTTGCTTCAAACGGAGATAATTCTAACCCCAGAGGATTCAATAATATAAATAATCAATTAATTGGTTTGGGGTATATCGAATATCAAACTCGATTATTTAGAGTAGGAGCATCAAATTATGCCGAAAAAATTATCATTCCCAATAAAACCTACTATAATGTAGTTAGTTATTTTGCCAAATTAAATAATCAATTATACTTTACGATTGGTAAAGATATTTGGCAGACCGATGGCATCAATTCATCATTATTTTATACTCATAATTCCACTTATGAAGTTTACAAGTTTCATACGACAAACGATAAACTATTCTTTACAGGAAAAAACGATTTGAATCAAGAAAAATTCTTTGTTTATGATGGAAACGCTGCCATAGATTTAGCTACTTATCAAACTGAATCTTCTTTTGTTTTTCAAAAAATACTTGGTCAAACATCAAATATCATTTTCTTTTTAGCTTATGATGATATACATGGCTATGAAATTTGGAGAACTGATGGTACTCAAAATGGCACATTTCTCTTGAAAGATGTAAATACAGAACAAGCTTCTTCTTCTCCTAAAAATATTATTAGTGCGGGTAATAAAATTTTCTTTTTAGCCCGAAATGAAAAAACTGGGGTTGAGCTATGGGAAACAGACGCTATCACATCGGCTACTTCATTGCATCATGAATTTACAATAGACTCGACCCAAAATTTTAATGGTTTAGTAAGTTTTAATGGAAAAGGCTATGTTATGACTAATGGCACAGAGCTTTGGGAAATTAGACCTACTGGTGTTTATAAAATTCGCTCAGAAGGTCGAGAAAGTTCATATCCTGCCAATTTTACCTTGTCCAACAATCGTCTTTTTTTTACATTTAAAGATGTTTTTGGTATCGAACTTTGGTCAATGATTGGCACTTCTGCTTTTAAAGTGAAAACAATTAATTTTTCTTGGGGTTCAAATCCTAAATTCCTGACAGATGTAAACGGCACACTATTCTTTTCGGCAAACAGCGAATATAGCGGAGATGAGCTTTGGAAAAGTAATGGAGAAAGCAGCGGAACTGTTAAAGTTAAAGAAATAACTGCTGGCTCAAGCAGTACGATATTTAATTATTTTTTTAATGCAAATGGTACACTCTTATTCATAACTGACAATGGAAAAAAATTATGGAAAAGTAATGGTACAGATGTAGGAACCATTATTTTGAAAAACTTTGGCAGTGGAATAATCTATAACAAATTCGTTAATTATAATGGATTTGTATATTTTGCAGCCAATGACCCTATCCAAGGTGAAGGCATTTATAGAACAGATGGAAATATTATTGAATTAATAAAACCTTTGAGTCTTAATCTAAGTTCTCAAAACAATTTTGAAATAGTAGTTTTTAAGGATTATCTGTTTTTTAAAGCAAATAATATGCTTTGGAGAACCGACGGTACTAATATTGGAACAAATATTTTTTTGTCGATTTCTTGTTCTGATTTATTTAGTACAACTGATAATCTTTTTTTCAAAGGCTGCGATGCTAACGGATGCGAATTATGGGCAAGCGATAATTTACAAACTCAATTAGTTAAAGATATTCATATTGGTAGTGGAAGTTCAAATCCTAAAAACTTTTATTTTTTTAATGATAAACTCTTTTTTTCAGCTGATGACGGCATAAATGGTGAAGAATTATGGAGTTATACCTATTGCCCTCTCGAAAAAACACTTTCAGATAGTTATCAATCGGGAATAACAAAAAAGATAGAAGTTGCTAATAATATTTTTTCGACAAGTATTATTAACAATGGAGCAAATATTAAACATGATGCAGGAAAATCAATCTTATTAAACCCTGGTTTTAAGGTAGAGAATGGAGGTATATATAAGGCATACGTTAACGGATGTGAAAAAGATAATAATTAGATTAAGAGGCTATCTCAAAAGGTATTATTAAATAATATTTAACGGGATTTTATCTATTATTTATCTAATTTTTCTTCTGAGAAAGCCTCTTTTTTTCTAATTACTTTTTAGATTTTGTTTTTTGAATCACGAAAGGCACACAAATAGTTGGTGGACAATCGCAGAATTCATCGACATAAATCGGACAACAACCTGTTGATGGACAACTTCCGTTGTTAACAGTTACGGTATATTCACCGAAAGTTGTAGCCATGTATGTACTACTCGTTGCTCCTGTGATGGCTTGACCATTTTTGAACCATTGATAAGATGTATATCCTGCTGGTGCTGTGAGTTCAGCTTTTTCTCCAAGTGCCGTACAAACTGGCAACGGAACACTCACACAAGCTCTGGCAAAATCATCTTCTGACTCAACTTTATTTCCAGCAATCGAATCAAAGTCATCTTTGTCCATAGTCTGAATCCAAGCATCGTTACAAACCAATCCAGTTGCTCCTTGGTTGATTCTTGCATTTAGAGTCAAGACCGCTGAATCTCCCTTAGCCAATGAGATACCACTCCAAATACCAGTTGCATTGTTATATGTACCCTCGGTTGCAGTTGCACTGACAAACTCAAAGTTAGCAGATAGACTATCTTTTACTGTTGCTGCAACATCGATTACAATCAAATCTTGACGTTTAACCATTACTTTGAAGCTTACAACATCGCCAGCTTTTCGTTTACAATCTCCTGTGGCAATTTTTGTCAACTTCAAATCAACTTTGTATGTTAAACCAGCATCAACCGATGTAATATCACGAGCAACATCTCCAACTGGTTTAGTAGTATCAACTGTAATAGTTCCCGTTGTGCCAGTTGTATCAGCGTCAGAGTCTTTTGTATCATCAGTACCGCTATCTTTAGTTACTAATGCCGTACCCGTAGGTGCCACAAACTGTACCTTATAGTTTCCTGCCAATAGACTATCAAATTTATAGAGTCCATTGATATTCGTTACTGTCGAGTCGAGCTTCGCACCCGTTACTGCATCAAGTAAGTACACTTTCACACCTGCCACTGGCGTATCGCCTGCTGTTTGTGTGTTTGATTTATCATTATCAGCAAAAACATAATCTCCGATTGAGCCAACAGGCACAAAACCTGCATCAATTTGAGGATTATTACGAAGTATATCTGTCTCAGCTTTTGTTACATCAATACTTACGATTGGCGATAATCCTAAAGCATTTGCATCGCTATCTGTCACATCACTTCCTGTATTAGCTTTTGCGGCTATCATTCCTGCTGGTGCAATAAATTTCACTCGATAATCACCCGTAAGTAGGCTATCGAATAAATATTTACCCAATCCATTAGTCGTGGTGCTGTCTAATAAGATAGTTCCTGTGGCATCATACAACAATACTTTCACACCCGCTATCGGAGCTTCGCCCAAATCTTGCTGACCATCATTGTCAGTATCGGTCCATACATAATCACCAATCGAACCATACTGTAATTGTCCTTTGATACCTGCATCAACTTGTGTAATATCACGAGTTGGGTCGCCTACTGGAGCGTTTGTATTCAGCACAATTGAGTCTGTGATACCAGTCAAAGGGTCTGGATTAGA
Organism: Emticicia aquatilis; assembly: GCF_014644295.1. Taxonomy (GTDB): domain Bacteria; phylum Bacteroidota; class Bacteroidia; order Cytophagales; family Spirosomataceae; genus Emticicia; species Emticicia aquatilis. Next base: position 79,462 of record NZ_BMKK01000008.1, on the reverse strand, counting down.
GTCTTTTGCAGTATCAGTTCCAGAATTTTTAGTTACTATGTTTGTTCCATCAGGGGCTACAAACTGAACTTTGTATGTGCCTGCAAGTAAACTATCAAATTTATACAAACCATTTCCATCAGTAATCGTCGAATCTATCTTAACACCAGCTGCATTTAGTAAATATACTTTTACACCTTGTACTGGTAAATCTCCAGCCGTTTGGGTATTAGAATCGTCTTTATCTTGGAATACGTAATCTCCAATTGAGCCAACTGGTACAAAACCTGCATCAATTTTTAGATTGTTGCGTAATGTATCAGTTTCAGCTTTTGTTACATCAATTGTAATTGGATGCGACCAACCTGCATTGCTAATATCGCTATCGCTTACATCTGCACCTGAATTTTGTTTGGTAACGATTGTTCCGACAGGTGCTACAAATTTGATTTTATACGTTGCCGTAAATAAGCTATCGAATAGGTATTTTCCTGCTGCGTCAGTTACTGTACTGTCCATAATTACTGAACCTGTACCATCGTAGAGATAAACTTTCACACCTGCAATTGGAGCTTCACCCGAATCCTGTTGACCATTATTGTTGGTGTCGAGCCAAACGTAGTCTCCAATCGAGCCAAATGGGCCTACGAGTTTCATACCAGCATCAATACTTGTATTGTCTCGTGCTGGGTCGCCTAATGGTTTAGTGGTATCAATTATAATCGCATCTGTTAGTCCAGTCGCATCAGGATTAGAATCCTTGGTTGTATCAGTTCCAGAAGTTTTTGTTACAAAAGTTCCACCAATCGGAGCTTCAAATTGTATTTTATAACTTCCTGCTAATAAGCTATCAAACAAATACTTACCTGAGGCATCAGTCATTGTGCTGTCTAAAATAACACCCGTCACACCATCTAATAAATACACTTTTATACAAGCTATTGGTTGGTCGCCTGGCGTTTGCGTATTAGAATTATCTTTGTCTTCAAATACATAATCGCCAATCGAGCCAAGTGGAACAAAGCCTGCATCTATTTGTGTATTATTACGTAAAGAGTCAGTCGTTGGTTTCGTTACATCAATCTTGATTAACTGGCTCCAACCTAAATCATTTACATCGCTATCGGTTACATCACTGCCAGTATTTTGGAATGTTGGAACTGTACCAGCTGGTGTTGCAAATTTTATCTTATATGAACCTGTCAGAAGGCTATCGAATAGATATTTTCCTGCAGCATCAGTGATTGCACTATCTAACTTAATTGTACCTGTGCCATCGTAAAGATATACTTTTACGCCTGCTATTGGGGATTCACCTACGCCCTGTTGGCCATCGTTATTGGCATCAGACCATACATAATCTCCGATACTACCATATTGAGGAATACCTTGTAAACCAGCATCCACGCTTGTGTTGTCACGTGCAGGGTCGCCAATTGGTTTTGTGGTATCGATTACAACTGTATCTGTAATACCTGTTGGATTAATATCAGAATCTTTCGTATCATCTCCACCCGTATCTTTGGTAGCTGGCAATGTTCCAGTTGGAATAACTACTTGAACTTTATAAGAACCAGCTATAAGGCTATCAAATTTATAAAGGCCATTAGCATCGGTTAGTGTCGAATCAAGTTTCGTTCCTGTGGTTGCATCAAGTAAGTAAACCTTCACACCCTCCAATGGAACATCCCCCGTGGTTTGAGTATTAGAATTATCTTTGTCTTGGAAAACATAATCACCAATCGAACCTACTGGCACAAAGCCTGCATCTATTTGTGAATTATTACGTAAAGTATCAGTTTCAGCCTTTGTTACATCAATACTCACTAACTGTGACCAACCTAAAGCATTTGCATCGCTATCAGTTACATCAGCTCCAATATTTTGTTTAGCTGCAATTGTACCTGCGGGTGCAATGAATTTTACCAAATAATTGCCTGTTAATAAGCTATCAAAGAGGTATTTTCCAGCTCCATCTGTCAAGGCACTATCAAGTTTGGTTGTTCCTGTAGCATCATACAAATACACTTTCACACCTGCTATCGGAGCTTCGCCCGAATCTTGCTTACCATTATTATTCGTATCAGTCCAGACATAATCACCAATCGAACCAAAAGCAGGAATTAATTGAATACCCGCATCAATAGTCTTGTTATCACGTGCTGGGTCGCCTAATGGTTTTGAGGTATCAAGCGTAATTGTATCAGTAATTCCAGTCAAAGGGTTTGGATTAGAATCTTTTGTAATATCTGTTCCAGAAGCCTTATCAGCCAATAATGTTCCTGAAGGAGCCACAAACTGTACTTTGTAATTGCCTGCTACCAAACTATCGAATACATACAAACCATTGATATCAGATGTTGTAGAATCAAGTTTAGCACCAGTTGTGGCATTAAGTAAATACACCTTGACTCCTGCCAGTGGAGTATCACCCGCCGTTTGAGTATTAGATTTATCCTTATCTTCAAACACATAATCACCAATCGAACCTAATGGTACGAAACCAGCATCTATGTTTAAGTTGTTGCGTAAACTGTCTGTCGGTAATTTGCTAGTGTCGATGCTGATTAACTGGCTCAATCCTAACTTGTTGGCATCACTGTCTGTCGCATCTGCTCCTGTGTTTTGCTTCGAGGCTATCGTTCCTGCTGGAGCTACGAATTGTACTCGGTAACTGCCTGTCGTTAGACTATCAAACAAATACTTTCCTGTCGCATCAGTCACCGTTGAGTCTATCTTCACACCAGAAGCATTTAGTAAATATACTTTTACGCCTGAAAGTGCTGGTTCACCTGATGTTTGTTGGCCATCATTATTCAAATCGCTCCATACGTAATCACCGATACTACCATACGCTGGCTTGATACCTGCATCTATACTCGTGTTGTCTCGCAATGGGTCGCCCAATGGCTTCGTTGCGTCTATTGCTATTACATCCGTCGTGCCATTTGGATTAATGTTGCTGTCTTTTGTTGGGTCGCCACCTGCTGTCTTAGGTGAAGCTTCGCTGCCTACTGGTATCACAAAAGATACTTTGTAGTTACCTGTCAGTAAACTATCAAATTTATATAAACCATTAACCCCTGTTACGGTCGAGTCTAACTTCGCTCCTGTGGTGGCATCTAACAAATATACCTTGATACCTGCTAATGGTGCATCCGTTGGGTCTTGGATACCATCACCGTCTTTATCATTAAACACATAGTCACTGATTGAACCTACTGGTATAAAACCTGCATCTATGTTTAAGTTGTTGCGTAAACTATCTGTCGGTAATTTGCTAGTGTCGATGCTGATTAACTGGCTCAATCCCAACTTATTGGCATCACTATCAGTTGCATCTGCTCCTGTGTTTTGCTTCGAGGCTATCGTTCCTGCTGGGGCTACGAATTGTACTCGGTAGCTGCCTGTCGTTAGACTATCAAACAAATATTTTCCTGTCGCATCAGTTACCGTTGAGTCTATCTTCACACCAGAAGCATTCAGTAAATATACTTTTACGCCTGAAAGTGCTGGTTCACCTGATGTTTGTTGGCCATCATTATTGGTATCACTCCATACGTAATCACCGATGCTGCCGTACGCTGGCTTGATACCTGCATCTATACTCGTGTTGTCTCGCAATGGGTCGCCCAATGGTTTCGTTGCGTCTATTGCTATTACATCCGTCGTGCCATTTGGATTAATGTTGCTGTCTTTTGTTGGGTCGCCACCTGCTGTCTTAGGTGAAGCTTCACTACCCACTGGTATCACAAAAGATACTTTGTAGTTACCTGTCAGTAAACTATCAAATTTATATAAACCATTAACCCCTGTTACGGTCGAGTCTAACTTCGCTCCTGTGGTGGCATCTAACAAATATACCTTGATACCTGCTAATGGTGCATCCGTTGGGTCTTGGATACCATCGCCATCTTTGTCATTGAACACATAGTCGCCGATTGAACCTACTGGTACGAAACCTGCATCTATCTGTAAGTTATTGCGTAAAGTATCACTCGGTAATTTGCTTGTGTCAATGCTGATTAGTTGACTTAATCCTAACTTGTTGGCATCGCTGTCTGTTGCATCCGCTCCTGTGTTTTGCTTCGAGGCTATCGTTCCTGCTGGGGCTACGAATTGTACTCGGTAACTGCCTGTCGTTAGACTATCAAATAAATATTTTCCTGTCGCATCAGTTACCGTTGAGTCTATCTTCACACCAGAAGCATTCAGTAAATATACTTTTACGCCTGAAAGTGCTGGTTCGCCTGATGTTTGTTGGCCATCATTATTGGTATCACTCCATACGTAATCACCGATGCTGCCGTACGCTGGCTTGATACCTGCATCTATACTCGTGTTGTCTCGCAATGGGTCGCCCAATGGTTTCGTTGCGTCTATCGCTATTACATCCGTTGTGCCATTTGGATTAATGTTGCTGTCTTTTGTTGGGTCGCCACCTGCTGTCTTAGGTGAAGCTTCGCTGCCTACTGGTATCACAAAAGATACTTTGTAGTTACCTGTCAGTAAACTATCAAATTTGTATAAACCATTAACTCCTGTTACGGTCGAGTCTAACTTCGCTCCGGTGGTGGCATCTAATAAATATACCTTGATACCTGCTAATGGTGCATCCGTTGGGTCTTGGATACCATCGCCATCTTTATCATTGAACACATAGTCGCCGATTGAACCTACTGGTACAAAACCCGCATCTATGTTTAAGTTGTTGCGTAAACTATCTGTTGGTAACTTGCTTGTGTCAATGCTGATTAACTGGCTCAATCCCAACTTGTTGGCATCACTATCAGTTGCATCTGCTCCTGTGTTCTGCTTCGAGGCTATCGTTCCTGCTGGGGCTACGAATTGTACTCGGTAACTGCCTGTCGTTAGACTATCAAACAAATATTTTCCTGTCGCATCAGTTAATGTTGAGTCTATCTTCACACCCGAAGCATTTAGTAAATATACTTTTACACCTGAAAGTGCTGGTTCACCTGATGTTTGTTGGCCATCATTATTGGTATCACTCCATACGTAATCACCGATGCTGCCGTACGCTGGCTTGATACCTGCATCTATACTCGTGTTGTCTCGCAATGGGTCGCCCAATGGTTTCGTTGCGTCTATTGCTATTACATCCGTTGTTCCATTTGGATTGATGTTGCTGTCTTTTGTTGGGTCGCCACCTGCTGTCTTAGGTGAAGCTTCACTACCTACTGGTATCACAAAAGATACTTTGTAGTTACCTGTTAGCAAACTATCAAATTTATATAAACCATTAACCCCTGTTACGGTCGAGTCTAACTTCGCCCCTGTCGTCGCATCTAATAAATATACTTTGATACCTGCTAATGGTGCATCCGTTGGGTCTTGGATACCATCGCCATCTTTGTCATTGAACACATAGTCGCCGATTGAACCTACTGGTACAAAACCCGCATCTATGTTTAAGTTGTTGCGTAAACTGTCTGTCGGTAATTTACTCGTGTCAATGCTGATTAACTGGCTCAATCCCAACTTGTTGGCATCACTATCAGTCGCATCGGCTCCTGTGTTTTGTTTCGAGGCTATCGTTCCTGCTGGGGCTACGAATTGTACTCGGTAACTGCCCGTCGTTAGACTATCAAACAAATATTTTCCTGTCGCATCAGTCACCGTTGAGTCTATCTTCACACCAGAAGCATTCAGTAAATATACTTTTACGCCTGAAAGTGCTGGTTCACCTGATGTTTGTTGGCCATCATTATTCAAATCGCTCCATACGTAATCACCGATGCTGCCATAGCAATTACCTTGTACTAAATTTACTGGGCAACACAATGCTACTGCACAAGCAGCAGTATTTGTACCTTTCCAAATATACTTTCCAACTGCTGTAGCTATATATGTCTGAGAATTTGCTCCAGCAATTGCAGTTGTATCAGTTCCATTAATTAAATACCATTGATAGCTTGCTAAACCAGCTTGGGCAGTAAGTGTATAGCTCTCTCCCGCACAAATAGGATATGTCGTAGTAGGACAAGCACAGCTTACAGGTGCTGTATAAGTAGTCGTAACTGGACAAGAACTTGTACTAAAGTCGGCCGATACTGTATGACTTGCCCCATCAGATGGCAAATTTGTTATTGTATATGAAATTGGACTTGTAAATGGTGCATTGAATACAACTGATTGTGAACCAATAGATACTGTTAATGTTCCAGTTGTTGGTGGATTCGTAAACGAAATACTACCTGAAACACTATATGAGTTAGTAGCAGGAGTACATGTACTTGGTTGTACTGTAATCCCTGTGATTCCCCCAGTTGTTACACTTGTTGTAGCAGTGGCAGTACAACCTGTTGTTGCATCAGTCACGGTAACTGTATAAGTACCTGCTGTTGTAATATTTACTGTTGCGGCTGTCCCTAATCCATTTGACCATGAATAAGTTCCACCGCCCGTCGCTGTGCGTTGCACACTCGTTGTAGTACAGGTCAAGTTATTTGTACCCGTAATGCCCGCTGTGGGTGGAGTATTATTTAAAGTTACATTCGTAGTGGCAGTAGCAGTACAACCATTTGTTGCATCGGTCACAGTAACTGTGTAAATACCTGCTGTAGTAATATTTACTGTAGCAGATGTACCTAATCCATTTGACCATGAGTAAGTTCCCCCGCCTGTCGCTGTGCGTTGCACGCTCGTTGTAGTACAGGTTAGGTTATTTGTACCTGTAATGCCCGCTGTGGGTGGGGTATTATTTAACATTACACTCGTAGTGGCGGTAGCTGAACAGCCTGTCGTTGAATTTGTGACTGTTACAGTGTAGGTACCTGCTGTAGTAATATTTACTGTAGCAGATGTACCTAATCCATTTGACCATGAGTAAGTTCCGCCACCCGTCGCTGTGCGTTGCACGCTCGTTGTAGTACAGGTCAAATTATTTGTACCTGTAATACCTGCTGTGGGTGAGGTATTACTTGACGTTACATTCGTAGTAGCGGTAGCAGTACAACCATTAGTTGCATCTGTTACAGTAACTGTATAATTACCTGCTGTAGTAATATTTACTGTAGCAGATGTACCTAATCCATTTGACCATGAATAAGTTCCCCCGCCCGTCGCTGTGCGTTGCACGCTCGTTGTTGTACAGGTTAGGTTATTTGTACCTGTAATTCCTGCTGTTGGTGCTGTATTATTTAATGTTACACTCGTAGTGGCAGTAGCAGTACAACCATTTGTTGCATCAGTCACAGTAACTGTGTAAATTCCTGCTGTAGTAATATTTACTGTAGCAGATGTACCTAATCCATTTGACCATGAGTAAGTTCCACCGCCCGTCGCTGTGCGTTGCACACTCGTTGTAGTACAGGTCAAGTTATTTGTACCCGTAATGCCCGCTGTGGGTGGAGTATTATTTAAAGTTACATTCGTAGTGGCAGTAGCAGTACAACCATTTGTTGCATCGGTCACAGTAACTGTGTAAATACCTGCTGTAGTAATATTTACTGTAGCAGATGTACCTAATCCATTTGACCATGAGTAAGTTCCCCCGCCCGTCGCTGTGCGTTGCACGCTCGTTGTAGTACAGGTCAAGTTATTTGTACCCGTAATGCCTGCTGTGGGTGGGGTATTATTTAACGTTACACTCGTAGTGGCGGTAGCTGAACAGCCTGTCGTTGAATTTGTGACTGTTACAGTGTAGGTACCTGCTGTAGTAATATTTACTGTAGCAGATGTACCTAATCCATTTGACCATGAGTAAGTTCCGCCACCCGTCGCTGTGCGTTGCACGCTCGTTGTAGTACAGGTCAAATTATTTGTACCTGTAATACCTGCTGTTGGCAAAGGATTGACGGTAACCTGTGCAGTAGAAGTACCTGTGCAACCATTTGCATCGATTGCTGTTACAGTGTATATTCCACCTTGTGCTGTCGTAACATTTGGAATCGAAGGATTTTGGCTTGTAGAAGTAAAACCATTTGGTCCAGTCCAGCTGTATGTATATGGTGTGGCTCCATTCGAAGGAACAATACCTATTGTTGCTGTATTTCCAGCACAAACCGTTGCATTTGTACGAGTAAATGCAAAATCTGGACAAGCCGTGAAGGTAAATCCAGAAATTCTAATGGCTTGGTTATCACTTACACCGTTAGTAGCACCTTTTGCTGGTTGTGTAATCGTTCTACCATCAGATAAAGTGTATGTTCCGCCATTAACCCACCAATTATACCAAGTTGGATTTGCTTGTTCAGCAGCTGCATCGTCTGGACCATTTGAATAAGCTATATCTAATTGCGTGATAGCATCACTTGTATTAACCGTTATTGTTCCTCTGGGGTCATCAGGTGTTAGATTTGTAGCAGTATTATCATAAGTACATCTTACAGTTTGACCTGATTGCGTTAGTAAGCTTCCTAAAGCACTATAATTAACTGGCACATTTCCCATCGGACCTATGGCCGTAACAGTTACCTCATCTTGGTATGAATTTCCTGGTAATTCATAGACAGAAAGTGTGGAAGGTGAGCCTGTTAGATTTTGGTTTCTATCTTGTAGTAAAGTTCTTCCATCAATATCTCCAATTGTAAAGGCATTTAAAAATACTGGTTTTGAGAATGTAAACCTAACAATAACATCCTCTAAATGAGTAAACGAGTTCATGGCAAATGTAAGGTAATTCAAGCCATAAGCACCATTAGTCTGTGTATAAAACGGAGCACAATCAGAATCCCATGGGTCAAGTATATTTCCATTACCAGTTACATTGTCTGTTTGTCCACTTACTCCAGGGTAAGGTAAACATCCTCCCCCAGCATCAAATGGATTTGTGTTATATGTATCTGGGTCACAGTTCCTATTATTAGGGTCAATAATGGTCATGGTCACTGTAACTGTACATCCAGTACCACACGAAATCGTGTACGATTTGGTCACATCAGTAGCTGCCCAAGTATTGCCAGTTGTACCATTAAACCAACTAAAAGTTCCTTGTCCAACTGATATAAAACTTATCAATGAAAGCAAAATGCTAATTGATAATGTTGTATAAAGCCTTTTAGTGTTAGTATAGCTACCAACACCGTCAAGGCTTTTTAATTTATGAATAAATATTTTCATCGTAAGAATGTTTTATTTTTTCTGTTATTTCAGTGGTATGTGTTTTCGAACTTTTAGTTTTTTGTTACCGTAACGGTGCCGCAAGGCGTTACTGCATTAACCGTAACTGTAACACAGTTACTTATATCACTACACAGTTTAGTTGCTGGAGAGCAGCCTGCTGCTGAGGATGAAATTAACCTATAATAAGTTGTTTGTGATAAAGTGGTTGGAGGGTCATAAGTGCTACTTGTTGCACCTGCAATATCACTAAATCCGGTAGTACATGAAGTTGTACTCTTCTGCCACTGATAAGTAATTGTTCCACTACTCACCGCAGGTGTAGATACTGTAAAAGCTGAGGGTTTAACGGTTGAGCAGACAGTCTGACTACCAGCAATAACTGGTGCTTTTATATCAACGAAAGAAATATTCACTTGAATTGTAAAATCGCCACAACTTCCACCTGTATTCGTCAAAGTGAACTTACCACAACCCGAAAGATTATTTACTGTAAAACTCAAGTCACATTGGTTGAAAGTCATACCCACATTGGCGGCATCGGCAGCCCACGTTCCACCACAAATTGGAGCACTACATTTACCTATAAGCTGAGATAAAAACAGCTTATCTCCAACTTTCAAATTACATAAAGTTGTATCTACAACTGTTGAAGCTGATACAGGGCAGGCCTCTGAAGCTATTCGTAGAGTTTTAGGATTTTGGTTTGGAACATTACCTGCTGCTGCACCGATATAAGATAAATCTGATGGCTTAATCATAGAAACACAATCGCCATTCTGTCCAGCGGCCACATACAATACATCTGCTGCAGGATAATAAAGAATACCACGACCACCTTTAAAGCCAACTTTAGGTGTCGTTGTTTGTTCATCTTTTGTCCACGCTACTAAATTACCATTAGGGTCATATTTTAATATCCAAGTAAATCCCGTCCAAGTTGTACCTTGATGATTAAACCAAGGGTCTTCGGCTATCACATACATATTACCAGCATTATCGGCAGTAATTCCCCAAAGCCATGCTCCTCCTGCGGGGATTGATAAGTTTTTAGCTGCTGCTCCAGGAGGTAGGTCATTTGAAGATACCAATGGTTGATAATCAGTATGATTAGTAAAATCAGCGTCAGTAGGAGTAAATCTATAAATTGCTTTCTTACCAGTAGCACTTGCAAATGCAGGGTCAACGCCTGTCGTTGCATAAAAAGTCCCATTTGGACTAATAAAAAGTCCCCAGTCAAGCTGAGTGCTTCCATTGAGGGTTACGTATCCTTGAGCAGAACCATCGCAAAGGGCATAACGACTAATACGATTGCTGCTTGAAGAGTTTACAAATAAGTACCCATCTTTTGAAACAATATTGAACCCAGCATCATTTATAAAATTTAGGTTTACTAAAGTACCATCGCAAGTAATTTTAGCAATTGGACCTGTATCTGAATTTGCCCCAATGTAAAGATTACCATTCAAATCTTGACCCAACCCATGTGGTGAACCTAATCCACCACCTTGTGGAAACCAAGGGGTATTCCCTAAACCATTTGGAACTTCAGTTAGTGTACCACCCGAACCGATTTTTAATTTATGAACAAATCCTTGGGTTTGGTAGTCTTGTGGGTCGTTCAGATAAAGGAAATCTGTTACCTTACAAGTCTGTGCTAAAGTTTTAAAACCACTAAAGTAAAGAAGCAAAAAAGCACTAACCAAGAGTAGTTTGCAAGATGATAATTTCTGAAAAACATTTATTTCAGAAATGCGAAAAGTAGGCGTAAACGCTTTTTTCATGTTTATAAATTATTAGGAAAGCAATATTATACATGCCAGAGAGTTTCAAAAAATATACCACCCTAACAATAAAAACCATAAACTTACCAAGCGGTATCATTTGTGTATAAATAAGTAGAAAGTAGAAAATGTTGGAAGCGGAAACCCAAATTCCCAAAAGCTATGCCAAAGTAAAATTTGCATTCAGGATTGACCCAAATGAGCAAAACAATGTTTATTTTTCTTTTTTTTGAATATAAATAATCGGTAATTTTATCAATATTTTGTTGGTTTTATGCTTTTTGACGTGAAGCAAAACTATCTCTCTATAAAAAGCGTTTATTAGAAATAGCACTTCAATTTCTGACATTTTTCGACTTAAAATACCACATGAAAGGTTTCCGTTTTTCTGAGTTCAAACCCGAAATGAAGGGTGATAATAAATTTGAGCAACTACTCAATATTTTTCAGCAATTATTGCTCATCACAGCTGGAGATGTGACACAAGCACTTGCCTACATGAGCGACCTCGACCGCCAATATCAGCTAACAAGCGATGATTACGGTATGGCGAATTTCATTGACGACCTCAAGAAAAAAGGCTATATCACCGAAGAAAACCAAGAAGCTGGTACTTTCAAAATGACTGCCAAAAGTGAGCAGGGTATCAGGAAACAGTCGCTCGATGAAATCTTTGGTAAACTCAAACGTACCAAATCGAGTGGAAGTCACCATACCCCATATACGGGTACAGGAGATGAGCTAAGTAGTGATATTCGTTCGTTTCAATTTGGCGATACACTCGACCAAATTTCAATGACAGAATCACTGAAAAATGCCCAAATCAACGGTGGAATTGACGACTTCATGCTCCTCGAAAGCGACTTAGAAGTGGTTGACCGAGAATCAAAGATTCAAACTTCAACCGTGCTTATGATTGATATTTCGCACTCTATGATTCTTTATGGAGAAGACCGTATCACACCCGCCAAAAAAGTGGCTTTGGCTCTGGCCGAACTGATTCGTACCAAATACCCGAAAGACACACTTGATATTTTAGTTTTCGGAAACGATGCTTGGCAGATTCAGCTCAAAGATATTCCTTATCTCGAAGTGGGGCCTTATCACACAAACACAGTGGCGGGTTTAGAACTGGCAATGGATTTATTGCGTAGAAGAAAAACCAAAAACAAGCAGGTTTTTATGATTACCGACGGAAAACCGACTTGCCTAAAAGAAGGAATCAATTACTATAAAAATAGCTTCGGACTCGACCGTAAAATTGTGAACAAGACTCTGACGATTGCGGCACAAGCCCGTCGTTTGGAAATTCCGATTACTACTTTCATGATTGCCTCTGACCCATATTTGAAGCAATTCGTGCAGCAATTCACACAAGTGAATAATGGCCGTGCATATTACAGCGGTTTAAATGGTTTAGGTGGCTTTGTATTGGAAGATTTCCAAAGAAATAGAAGAAAGAATGTAAAGTAGAACAAGTTTTTAACTTGTTCTTTAATAATGGCTCAAGAATGCAAAAAAAAGAACGATATAATGAATTAGTTGAGTATTTCAGCACTAATTATCCTGAAGCCGAAACCGAACTTAACTATTCAAATCCTTATGAATTATTGGTTGCCGTAATTTTGTCAGCACAATGTACTGATAAACGAGTAAATATAGTTACAGAGAAGCTTTTCCCTCGTTTTCCTACGCCTGAAAGTCTGGCAGCTTCAACCGCTGATGAAGTTTTTGAATACATAAGAAGCGTAAGTTACCCTAACAACAAAGCCAAACATTTGGTTGGAATGGCTCGTATTTTGGTCAATGATTTTAACTCGGAAGTGCCAAACACGATTGAAGATTTGCAAAAAATGCCTGGAGTTGGACGTAAAACGGCCAATGTTATCGTTTCGGTAATCTTCAATCAACCTGCTATGGCGGTTGATACGCACGTTTTTAGGGTGTCACATCGTTTGGGTTTGGTTCCGAAAACGGCAAAAACTCCACTTTTAGTAGAAAAACAATTAATCAAGCATATTCCAAAAGATAAAATTGCGGTTGCTCACCATTGGCTTATTCTTCATGGTCGGTATATTTGTGTGGCTCGTACACCCAAATGCGGAGAATGTAATCTAAAACCATTCTGCCAAGCCTACGAAAAACAGAAATTTGATACGCCTCATTTGTAAATCATGGAAATAAAAGAATTGATGCAGACTTTCGCCCACGCAGGAAAAGTAGAATGGTTGAGTTATCGCCCTGGCCCAACTTCTCGTGGAGAAATCGTGGAAGTAGATGAAATTGAGGTTTCTGAGAAAAAAGGAATCATTGGCGATAGATATAAAGGAAGTAGCAAAAAACGCCAAGTAACACTTATTCAAGCCGAACATATTGAAGCGGTAAGCAAAATGCTTCAAAAAGAAAGCATTGACCCAGCACTTTTGCGTAGAAATATCGTTGTTTCTGGGCTTAATCTTTTGGCTCTCAATAATTTAGAATTCAAAATTGGCGATGCCATTCTGAAAATGACAGGTTATTGTCATCCATGTAGTAGAATGGAGCAAAACCTCGGAACAGGTGGCTACAACGCCATGCGTGGTCACGGAGGTATCACGTGTATAGTCATCAAAAGCGGAAAAATCAAAATCGGAGACTCAGTAAGTTTAGCTTAAAATCCTGCGATAATTGATTTAAGTGTAGGTTCATCGACCGTATGTTTTCCATCAAAACGTATAACCTTAGGATTAAAGTCTTGAATCATGGTAGCCATAAACTTCTCTGTAATCTCGGGATAAGCAACCAAAAACTCATCTTTATCGCCATAAATATAATAGGTTTCTACATCTTTTAGTTTTTCTGGTTCAATTACTTCTCTAATTCCATTGCTAAAAAAGCCAGCCCAAAGTAGTAGTCGATTACACTTAATTTGTCCAGTATCTAACCATCGACAAACAGTAGCACACCCTTGCGAGAAACCCAAAATATTGATACTAATATTGTTTAAATCATGGTCTTTTAATAAACTATCGTAAAGAGCATTCAGATAATCATTATTATCATCAATCTCCGACTGGCGTAATTCACGAGTCATCCACGAAGCTCCTACCCTTTTAAAATCTTCACCTAAATAAAACCTCGATGGAGCTTCTGGAGCAACTATAAAAGTTTGATTATCTACAATACTGGCAAATTTCTTAATAAAATACTGCGATAATTGACCATATCCATGTACTACAAACCAAATCGTTTTTGTGTTTTCATTCAACTCCCCCAAAGTATAGTATCGTGCTGTTCTTTCTACTTTTATTTGATGCTCAGTCATATTTATGCGTTATTGAGTGAATGATACTTCAGTTCTAATTCATTCTTGCAACTCTTTTTTAATTCATAATTGCGGAACGCCGCCCGCTACATTCTTAATTCAAAATCTCATCCGCCAGCCTTCTTGGCTTTATAGCCTTCTTTGAGCAAAAAGGTTAAGATTTTATCACGGTGGTCGCCTTGTAGCAGAATTTCACCATCTTTGGCAGTGCCGCCACTACCACAAAGATTTTGGAGTTTCTTTCTTAGACTTTGTAAATCTTCATCTTTTCCTATAAATCCATCTACTCGACTGACAATCTTATTACCACCTTTTCTGTCCAGCCAAATCTTAAAATTTTGTTGTTGGGCAGGAAGTGTTTCGGGGTCTTCGTCTTCCCCGAAATTAAATTCAAAATCAGGGTTTGTCGAATACACAACTCCCTGTGGGCTACCTTTTTTATTTTTCATATTATTACTCTTAAACATTTCTCTGAAATACTGATAGTCAACTCGTTTGTATTCAATTGTAGAGGCTCACCATCGTAATGAATCAAGAAGTTTTGGTCGTTTGAAACCTTAAACTTTGTTCCTCTATAATTCTCTGAAAGGTCAGATGAATGAATATTTCCGTTAAATAATTGAGCAATCATGGGTAAAGCCTGCAAAGCCGACGGTGGGTTAATTATCGTACAATCAATCAAACCATCATCAATAATTGCAGTTGGAGTAATGTAGGCATTGTTCCCAAATTGACTGGCATTACCGAAAGTTATACTAAAAACCTCGTAAATATTTGCTCCAAAAACACACTTTAAAGGTTGATATTTCCAAAATTCCGAAAAGCCAACTTTTACATAATTTATCAATCCACGGCCCTTCATTTTTGAAAAAATATCGGCACAGTGAGCATCAAAACCAATGCCTGCCGTACAGAAAAAAGGTACTTCATTGGCATAGCATACATCAATTTGCTTGCTTACAGGCGTATTCAGCGATTCAATGGCTTTTGCAGCTTTCATCGGGATTCCCAACTCTCTTGCTAAGCCATTACCTGAACCCGTCGGAATAATTCCTAAAGCGGTATTGGTGTGAATCAGGGCTTTTCCCACTTCATTTACAGTACCATCTCCGCCAATCGCTACCACTATTGGTATTTTATTTTTAACGGCATCTGCTGCAATTTCAGTAGCGTGTCCTGCATATTCGGTATAGCATATTTTAGGTAAATATAATTGCTTATCTAATTGAATATCAATCAGTTCAACTATTGACTGGTGTACTTTCTTGCCTCCCGAAATCGGATTTACAATAAACCAAATTGCTTGTTTATTCACGAAAATTTAATAGATTTATGCTTTCGTGCAAAGATAAATCTGATTTAAAGGAATTTATAGTTTTTCGATAAAATTTACAGAAAATGACAAGCGATTACATTGTGAGTGCCAGAAAACAATTTGAATATTATAAATTACTTGGCGAAAAAACATTTGAACAATTGACTGATGAGCAGTTATTTTGGCAATATAATTCCGAAAGTAATAGTATCAGCATGATTGTGAAACATCTTTGGGGCAATATGCTCTCAAGATGGACTGATTTTATGGTTTCGGATGGAGAAAAAGAGTGGAGAAATCGAGATGCCGAATTTGAAAATGATATTAAAGACAGAAGTGAATTAGTGGATAAATGGAATGAAGGTTGGCAATGTCTTTTTAATGCCTTAGATAGTTTAGTGGTCGAAGATTTAGATAAAATAATTTATATCAGAAATCAAGGGCACAGTGTTTCGGAGGCAATCAATCGACAACTCGCACATTATCCGTATCATGTTGGGCAAATCGTTTTTATTGGTAAAATGGCACAAGATGAAAATTGGAAGTCGTTATCAATTGCAAAAAATAAATCAAAGGAATATAACACCGAAAAATTTCTAAAACCTAAACAAAAACAACACTTTGTTGACGAATTTTTAAAAACTAAATAATCAAAACTCATCTATAAACCAAACCTAAACCGATGAAAAATAGCTTCTTATTATGCTTTTTTATACTTTTTACACTAAAGTCTGTCGCTCAATCTACCAATGAACGCAATGAAGTATTGAGCGTTTTGGCACGTCAAAATAAAAATTGGAACGATGGAAATATCAGTGCCTTTATGGAAGATTATTGGAAGTCTGACTCGCTCATGTTTATTGGTTCGAAGGGAGTTGTTTATGGCTGGAAGGCAACACTTGACCGATATAACAAAAGCTACCCCGACCGAGCTACGATGGGTACGTTAAAATTCGATATTCAGAAAACCGATTTTCATTCAAAAACTACCTGTTGGGTACTGGGGAAATGGCATCTCACTCGCCCAGAAAAAGGCGACGTTGGTGGTTATTTTACGCTCGTACTCAAAAAAATCAACGGCAAATGGTTGATTGTCTCTGACCATACGAGCTAAAAATTAAATTTACTAAACAACAAAAATGCCTTGCTCTATTGGGGCAAGGCATTTTTGTTATATGGCTTTTACTTATTTCTTATACTTCGCCACCCTTGCATCTTTGATGATACCTTTCCAGTTCAAACCAAAGCCGAAATCATAGGCATTTCCTTCCGAATCTTTATGACAAGTCATATCATAAGGTACGTCTTCGGCTTGTTTTTCTACTACGCTCATATTGGCTGGCATTTGCATTGGCAAAAGTGCCGATGGCTCATTTTTACCCACAATGGTTTCGATAATGGCTTGGTCTTGCACACCAAAACTCAACAAAATAGCCGAAGCAGATGGCTCAATTTCAGAGAAAACCATTGGGTTAGTCGTATTCACTACCACCACCACTGGTTTGCCTTTCATTTTGGCTTTTGTATTTAGCACCAATTGCATATCGGTGATATTTGGTACTTTTGCTGTTTTTCCTTTGTACGAACGGTTCGTGAAATTCTCTAAAATATCTCCGCCTGCAATACTCACCTCACGGGCATCATCGGCTTTATAATCACTGTACTGCAAACTGATTGGTACATAGCCGTTTCCACCATTTTTAGTATCTTCTTTGTCGTAACCTATCGAAGCCTTTGGATTTTCGATGAAAACTAAGGCAAAATCCGCTTCTTCGGCATTATCGGTTACATTAAAATGCTTTTTCACGATTTCCAAATTTACTGGATAATCTTCCGAAGCAGGTGTTTCCATACCCAAGAAGTTACGACTGGCAGCTACAAATCTTTTCGGTACATAAACCGTCTTTTTTGTAGTTATCGGTAATGTTTTTGCTTGATTTTTAAGCATAACAATTGATTTCAACTGTGCTTCGTAACCTGCTTTCATAAATTCAGGTTTTCCAACAATGGCCTTTGTTTCTTCGGTATTCAAATATGGATTCTCGAAAACACCAACTCTGAAAATATTTTTCAATAATCGCACAGCCGATTGTTCCATTCTGGCTCTCATTTTGGCTTCACCGTGTTCTTTGATGCCCATTTCATACGCTTCCAAGAGTGGCTTGATATTATTATTACCACCGTATTGGTCAACACCTGCCATCAATGCTTTGTAGTGAAGTTCGACCAAAGAAAGGTTTTCTACACCCCACGCTTTACCATCTAAAAACGAATCCATGGCTTTATGTAAAGCCACCACCGACCAGTCAGTACAAACTACGCCATCGTAGCCATATTTGGTACGAAGCAAGTCCGTAATCATGTATTTGTTGTAATTATTGGCCACATTTTCATGGTTTTTCTTATCTTGATTCCATGAAATGGTGTAATAAGGCATAATTGCCGAAGCCATTTTGGTTTGTCCTTTGAGTTTAAATGCCCCTTGTGTAAAAGGTATCAAGTGTGCATCGAAATTATTGCCTGGATAAACCGCAAACTTCCCATTGGCGTAGTGTGCATCACGTCCTGCCTCTCCAGCACCGCCACCTGGCCAGTGTTTTACCATCGCATTTACACTTTTCGCTCCCCAAACACTCGACTGAAAACCATCGCAGTAGGCTTGCCCCATTGCTGCCGAAAGCCACGGACTTTCACCAAATGTGCCATTGAAACGCCCCCAACGAGGTTCGGTAGCAATATCTACTTGTGGCGAAAGAGCCGTTGTGATTCCCAAAGCACGGTATTCAGCAGCGGCTATTTTACCAAATTTTTCAATCAAAGTTGGGTCAAAAGTGGCAGCCATACCCAACGAACTTGGCCACATCGAAATTTCACCACCCGCAGCAGCATCGTATTCGGCTTTTGCTTTGGTTCCGTGGCGTGGGTCAGAGCTATTGTTTGCAGGAATTCCCAAACCTACACTTTCGCAGTAAGCCTGCATTTTATTATTCCATTTGGCCGCTATTTCTGGTGTTTGAACGGTTGTAATCAATACGTGGCGAAGGTTATCTTCGGCCAAAAATTTCTTTTGTTGGTCGGTCAAATCGCTTGGGTCTGTTTCGCCAGCTTTGAAAGGTTTTCCGCCGTAAGTTCCTGCAAAATATCCACCTGGGCGAGCAGGAACAGATTGGTGTGAAGAATATAACATTAAACCCGCAATTTGCTCAACGGTAAGTTTCGATGCTAAATCTTTGGCACGAATATCATCGGCCAAACGCCAGTCTTCGTATTTATCAAGTTTGCCGTTTTTATTAAGGTCTTTAAACGATAAGCCATTGATAGTCAAAATTTTCACTCCCGAAGTTGGAGCATAAGCGATGGTTTTCCCACCTTTATTTTGGATAACCTTAAAAACTGGTTCTTGAGCGATTGCACTCACAAAGCCTGTTAAGAGTAAGGTAGTTAAGGTACTTTTTTTCATGATTTTTATTGGTATTTGATATAAAAAACAATTTGATTCTTACGCAAAAATGCTGATAAACGTAAGTAATCTACCCTACGTTTATCAGCTTTTGAAATTAGTTGGTCAATATTATGCCGTGGGCATTTGATATTGGTAGAAAAATAATCTTCAAAATAATATATTTCATCCCTACGGGATTTAGTAATCTTTTGAGATTTTCCTCATTACCAATATTTATTCCCTAACGGGAAAATTCTACTCTTTAAACTTCTTAACCTAAACTACTTTATTTCTTAAAATTCCGATACCTTCAATTTCGAGTTCAACCACATCGCCCGGTTCAAGTGGACGATGAACGGTAAAATTATTTTCGATTAAACTGCCCCAACCGAGTGTACCTGAGCCAAGAATATCGCCCGGCATAAGGTTTACGTTGTTTTCAGAAGCTCGCTCAATCATTTGCTCAAAGTTATAGTACGATGTTTTATAATTTCCTTCACAAACGGTTTGGCCATTGATACGAGAAGTCATTTTCAGATTTAGCCTGTCGCCCGCCACCTTTGGTACGCTGATGGGTTCTTGAAATACACTCTCATCGAATGGCACTCTATACTGCTCCATTTCGTCGGCAGTAACGATACAAGGGCCAATGGCATTGGCAAAATCTTTGCCTTTGTGCGGCCCAAGCGGAATCTCCATTTCTACTTTTTGAATCGCACGGGCTGTCCAATCATTGAAAATCGTATAACCAAAAATATACGGTCGAGCATCGGCAGCTTTAATATCTTTGCCTTTTTTACCAATGATACAAGCAATTTCAAGTTCAATATCCAATTTGGTTTCTTTGGTTGGACGTTTGATTTCATCCTCAGGACCATAAATAGCTTGATGATTGGTGAAATAAAAAATCGGCATATCGTACCAAGCAGGACCAATTTTATGTCCGAATGAGCGAGAGGCATTTTGCATGTGCATCTCAAAACCGATGTAATCACGGAAACTACGTGGATTGGGCAACGGTGCTAAAAGTTTTACCTCTGCCAAGCTATAATGTGGCTCAACTTCGACCAACGCTTTGATAATCTCGAAATAGACTTCGTGATTATCAATAAAAGTGAGCATGTCGGTCGGCAATTTTTCACTGGCCAAACGCATATCTACTATACTTTCGCCCACGAGCCAACCGATGCGGCTTTCTTGATTTTTATTTAAGAATGTTACGAGTTTCATTTTGATTCTTTGTTACAAAATATTTTAAATGCCCATTCGGAAATCTTTTACGTTGGTTTCGGCGAATTGAAATTCGGAGAAAATAGATTTATTTCCCTTTCCAGCGGGCGATTGAGAACCAATGCCAATTTTAAGGTTTTGTGGATATTCGTTTTTGAAAACCCTCACCAATTGCCAAGTTTTGGCATCAAGCGAATAATAAAAACCAACCACTTTGGTATCGGATGAAATCTTTAAATAGACCGATTTCGCAGGAATGACATCATGGTTATTATCATCCGAAAACTCCTTAGTTTTTACGGTTACAATTCTTCCAATCATTCTTTCATCTACTTCAAAGGCAAATTTGAGCCATTCCGAATCATTTACATACAAAAAGGCCATTCCTGCATCATATTTTACAAGGTGCGTTGGACTGACTTTGATAGAAAAAGTAAAAGGTTTGGAGTTATCAACGGGTATCAATAACAGCGGGGCATTTGCCTTATTATAAGGTGGTTGGCCAGGTTCGATAAAAAAATCGGTCTCTGTACTCGAAACCATTTCGAGGCTATCGCTACCAAATACCTTGCTGTTTTCTTTGGCTTTGTTAAGGCTTTCGGAAAACATCCAAGCTATTTTTGTGGCTGGATTATTGTCCTTTTTCTCTTGACTACACCCCAATAAAAGGATAAAAATTAGACCCAGATATTTCATAAATATTTTATTTACGATTGATTCGATTTATGATTTACGAATGAACGAATGGAGTATGAACAATCGTAAATTATTATATCTCTTGTGTCAATGCCATGCCTGTTTTGCCCATGAGCATACCCATGTTTGCACCTTCGGGCAATGGTTGGTCGGTGTATTCGAGTAGTTCCCAAGCACCCAAAGTTTCCGAAACCTCTACCACCATTTTACAACGGTCGTGGCGACGCTTCATGTATCTTTCGAATATTTCCTCAACCGAACCTTCTTTCTGCAATTCTTCAATCAAAACCACCGCATCTTCGATAGCCAAAGCAGCCCCCGAGCCGAGTTGTGGAATGGTTGTATGAGCGGCATCGCCCAACACTACCACACGGTTTTTGTACCAAGGAGCAGGCATTTTGAGGGTTTCGAGCGTACGATAATTAACCAATTTGGCATCTGTCACCTGTGGAATGAGTTCCTGAACCATCGGAATCGGATAAGCCGACATATATGCTTTTAGCTTATCAACCAACTGGTCTTCTGGAATCATTGGGTTATCGCCTTCTGCCGAGTTCACAAATATATAACACAAATCAGCCGTCATTGGAATTACGCCGAGTTTGTGCTTTTTATTGAAGAAAATATAGCCAGTATCTAAGCCGGCTGGACGCTTGAACGCGTATCGCCAAACCGATAAACCTACATAACTTGTTTTAAATTCGCCAAAAATGAGTTTACGTACTTTTGAATTTACGCCATCGGCTGCAATGACAATGTCGTAGCTACCCGAAGTACCATCAGAGAAAGTTACATTAGCTACATCTGGCTGATTATCAATAGTTTCGACAGTCACGCCCATTCGATATTTCAATCCTACTTTTTGTGCTTCTTCAAATAAAACATCGTGCAGAATTCTACGAGAAATACCATTATGACTCGGGAAACGACCAATCGGTGGGGTTCCAGCTTCGCCGATTTGAACACCATGAGCCAGACATAGTTTAACTTTACCATAAGGCGAACCTCGACGCATGGCTTCATCGGCAACATCGATGGCATCTAAGGCTCTGAGGGCATTGGCTTGCTGAATAATACCTACGCCATAAACATTAAATTCTTTATGAATTTCTACGATATCTACCTCAAAACCAGCTTTTTTCAGACCAATCGCAACCGACTGGCCGCCAATACCAGCTCCAACTACAAGGATTTTGGAAATATGATTTCGGATTTCGGATTTTTCATTCATTTGTTCTTTAATTAAGGATTGAATATTTTATCTAAAATTTGGGTAAATACAAGATTTTAAATCCAAAATCGTAAATCCCAAATCCACAATCAAATATAATGTTGTACCAATGGTGGTTCTAAGAAAAATGGGCCGATTAATGCTCGCCACTCTTTAAAAAGTTCGGACTCTCGGAAACCAATGGTATGGTCTTCGAGGGTGTCCCACTCAATCAATAAAATGTAGCGATTCGCTTGCTCGATACATTTTTTCACGCTTATTTTTTGAAAACCTTTCGCCTGTGAAATCACGCCTTTTGCCTTTTCTAAAGCTGCCTCAAATTCGGCATTTGTACTTTCTTTAATGTCTATTCTTGCAAGTTCTAAAATCATAGTTATTGGTAATTGGTTACTTGTTATTGGTCTTCTTCTTTGGGTTTTTGCAAACTTTTAAGGCTATTTATATATCCATTCAGTAATTTACCACATGAATCAATTTCGATTTTCATTTTCAACAATTCTTGGTCATCAATATATTTTTCGTCAAAAGCTACAATTAGATGCTCCAATGTTTCATTTAAAGAACCTCTCGCCATTCTACAAAACTGAATATTTTCTTTGTAATAGTATCTTCCAAAGCCTTCTGCGATATTCGCTGTTATGCTTCTCGAACTTCTTATGATTTGGTCTGAGAGTTTATATTTTTCATTATCGGGAAACCTGTTCTTCACTAAATCAGAAATTAATTTTCTTAAATTTCTACATACCTTGTAAACCTCTAATTCAGTGAATGATTTCATACGATATTAAGATTGAAAAAGAATACAATTTACCATGTTACCAATAAAATACCAATAACCAGTTACCAATAACTAATCCTCCAAAATAGCTACTGCTCTTGTCCAGCCAGCACTTGCTTTTTCGATTTTTGCTGGAAAACAAGCTACTTTAAAGCCAAAAGGTGGTAATAGGTCAAGATTTGCCAATTTTTCTATTTGACAGTATTCTTTTTCGATACCTACATAATGAGCTTGCCAAATGACTCCCGGTCTTGGATTTGCCTTATAATCAGCCGCTTGAATATGCAATGGAATATCCCAACCCCAGCCATCGGTTCCCATTACTTTAATACCTTGGTCGATGAGCCAATGAGTAGCTTTTGCTGATGCCCCAACGTGGATTTTTACAAAATCATCATCATGAATACGCTTATCGGCATCACAACGAATCAGAACAATGTCCATCGGTTTTAGGGTATAATTGATAGCGGCGAGTTTTTCGATTAAATCTTCAGGCTCGAACATATAGCCATCTGGTTTATCGGTAAAATCAAGCACAACGCCATCTTGAAAAAACCACTCCAAAGGCATTTCATCAATGGTGCGTGAAGGTTTGCCTTCGCAAGTTGGGTAGTAATGATATGGAGCATCTACGTGGGTTCCACAATGGCTTGTTACGGTCAGCGTTTCGCCTGCTGGACCATTATCATTTACAAAACAATCGGTCATTCCACCAAAAAGCATTGCACCAATCTTCTTTGCACCATTTTTATGGTCTTCGTAGTCGATTTTGGTGGCCATTGGCTCTTTTATTTTTTCTGAAATAGTTACAGAAAGGTCTATTATCTTCATTGTTTCTTATTTAGTTTGATACCAATTTTTTAGGGTGAAAAAGGCCATTTTCTTAATTCCCGCATCTGAAACCAAGCCCTTTCTGTTAAAGAAATCTTGTTTGATTGGTAAAAGTCTTAATGGTGAACGAAAATCCATCAAAGCCCAAACCGAAGTTCCTCTCAAAAAAGGGATATTATTTAACATTTTCACTTGGTTTTCGAATATTCTATTTTGATATTCTTCAGTCCAAATTTCGTCTGGACTACCGTGTAAACCTGCAATGGCTTCAGCACCAAATTCACTCATTATCAAGGGTTTATTATATTTTGAAGTCCATTTAATGGTTGGAGCAAGTTCGGCTGGCAGAGTGTACCAACCTATGTATTCGTTACAACCCATTACATCAACAAATTCGCCCAGTGGGTCTTCTAAGCTAAATTCACTTTTGCCTTCTTTGGCAAGTAAGGCCGCCGTGGTAAGACGAGTGGGGTCAACAGCTTTTGTTTTTTCGAGGAGTTTTTTCAAAAAAGCTAATCTCGGTTCAGATTCGTTGGTTTCGTTAGCTACTGACCAAAGAATGACAGATGCTCGATTTTTATCTCGGCTGATGTTTTCCAATAATTGTTTTTCGGCACTGGCATACACTTCTGGCTTTTCAAATTTCACATTCCAATAAATTGGCACTTCCGACCACACCAAAAGACCCATTTCATCGGCCATACGGGTCATTGCTTCATTGTGTGGGTAGTGAGCCAAACGAACATAGTTACTGCCCAATTCTTTTGCCCAAGTCAATAAAGTACGGGCATCGGCTTCTGAATAGCATCTACCAGTTCTGAATGGAGCCTCCTCATGGATGGCCGCACCTTTTAAAAAAATCGGTTTCCCATTTAGGAGAATTTCTGTTCCACGGGTTTCGATGGTACGAAAGCCTATTTTATCTTTTACATTGTCATTGGCAGAAGATAAAATTACCTCATACATTTTTGGATTTTCGGGTGACCAATGCTGAATTTTCTTACTCGAAAGATTGAGTTCAGCGTATCCAGAAGTATCTGTTTGAACACTTTGTTTCAATCCTAACTCTGGAATCTCGACATTAACAGCCTGTGATTTTTGTGAACCTGAAACTCTCACCCAACCCTTTATTTCAGAAAGTTTTCCCTTATCTAATTGAATAAAATAATCAGAAATATAAGTTTCAGATACTTCTACTAATGAAACTGACCTTGTTATACCTCCGTAGTTCCACCAGTCAGCAATTTTGGTGGGTATATTGTCGTCTCCTCGGGTGTTATTGGCATTTACGAGAAGTTTATTTTCTCCATTTTTTAATTCTTTCGTAATTTCAAACTGAAATGGCGTAAAACCTCCTTTATGCTGGCCTATTCTAACGCCGTTTAGATAAACAGTAGCTTCATAATTCACCGCCCCAAAATAGATGAAGTACCTTTTGTTGGGTTGGGGGGCAATGCTAAACTTTTTTCTATACCATAAGTTCCCTTCGTAGAGAAACAGTTTCTCCTTTTGGGTATTCCAATCTCCCGGAACATTTATTTTTTCGGCCACGTCCATGTCTTGCTCAACCAACTCAGTGTTTCGAGGATTGTCGCCATTATAAACAAATTTCGTAGGTTTTCTATCTTGAACAAGTCCAAAGCGACCCAGAGAGCCAACACCAACAATATCAACCTGAGAATCCCAAACACCATCAAGTGATAAGGTTTTTCGAGCTGATACATTTTGAATGAGGTTTACCTGTCCAAGTAGTTCTTCGCCAGTGAAAAGAACCAATACGATAAAAAATAAGAATGCTTTTTTCATCTGTAATATTTAATTTATCAAATTCGTTGTACAAATGGGGCTCGCCTTAGACGTTGCATGCAACGTCTCTACCAGTTTATTTTAACAATCTACCACCATCAACTGTAATGATATTTCCAGTTGAGAATGTCATGGAAGTGGCAAGTGAAAAAACCACATTAGCCACATCAATACCTTTTGCAAAACGTCCTAATGGTGTATTATCCATTTGATTTTGCAAATAAGCTGGGTCGAAATTTTTGGTATATTCTCCTTCTACAAAGCCTGGTGAAACAGATACAACCCTAATTTTTGGAGCTAAAGCCCTTGCTAAAGAGCGTGTCATAGAATCTATGGCAGATTTTGAAGCACAGTACGCAACATTACTTCCGATGCCGTAAATTCCTGCAATAGATGAAATATTGACTACCAAAGATGACTCTTTACTTTCATAAGACGCTTTATCTAATAAGTCTCTCATTGCCCTTACCATCGCAAACGAACCTCTGAAATTGGTTTGCATGATTTTATCAATCCACTCGTCTGTCAAGCCATCTAAATCATCGTGCGGAACGGGTGTCGTAATTCCTGCATTATTGACCAATACATCTAATTTTCCGTACTTTTCTGTAACAAATGCCTTTAAATCATTTACTTTCTGTGCATCGGTAGTTGGAGCGTGGAAAATACTGTGATTAGTAGATTGGTTATTGGTTACTGGTAATTGGCTCAGTTCATCCAATAATTTCTCTGCTTTTGTGGAATTGCTATTATAGGTTGCAATGACTGAAAAACCATTTTCAGCAAATTGCTTACAAATTGCAGAGCCGATTTCTCCTGCACCGCCTGTTACGAGAACTGTTTTCATATTATTGGTTGATTAGTTATTAGAAAACTGGTTATTGATTACTATATTAATGAAAAATACAAATAACCAGTAACTAATTCTCCAGTAACTATTTACTATATTTTCTAACTCTCAAATCTGCCTGTTCTTTGTGACCTGCGAAGTTTTCGATTTCGCATAGACGAGAACAATATTCACCAATTAGCTTGCTTGCTTCTTCGGTTTTGATTTCTTGGTATGTGCAAGTTTTTAAGAATTTGCCTACCCAAAGTCCGCCGGTGTAGCGAGCTGCTTCTCTTGTTGGAAGCGTATGGTTTGTACCTATGACTTTATCGCCATAAGCCACATTAGTTTTATCACCTAAGAATAATCCACCGAAATTGGTCATTTTTTCTAAGAAAAGACGTGGATTTTTGGTCATTACCTGTACGTGTTCGCTGGCGATGCGGTCGGCTTCCGAAATTAATTCATCAACGGTATCACATAATATTACTTGTCCGTAATCTCTCCAAGCAACAGCGGCAACATCGGCCGTTGGTAAAACAGTTAGTTGTCTTTGAATTTCGGCTTCGATACCTTCGGCAATGGTTTTGCTGGTAGTCAGTAAAACTGCTGGTGAAGTTGGACCGTGTTCGGCTTGACCGAGCAAATCAGTGGCACAAGTTTCTACATCGGTTGTATCATCGGCAATCACCAAAGTTTCGGTCGGGCCAGCAAAAAGGTCAATTCCAACTTTACCAAAAAGCTGACGCTTGGCTTCGGCTACGTAGGCGTTTCCCGGCCCAACGAGCATATCGACTGGTTTTACTGTTTCGGTACCAATAGCCATCATAGCGATTGCCTGAACGCCGCCCAAAAGATAAATTTCGTCAGCACCTGCCATGTACATTGCCGCTACCGTAGCGGATGGAATTTGTCCATTAATGGGTGGTGTACAAGCAATTACACGCTTTACACCTGCTACTTTTGCCGTGAGTACGCTCATGTGAGCCGATGCAACCATTGGATAGCGTCCACCTGGAACATAGCAGCCCACCGAGTTTACTGGAATATTTTTATGTCCCAAGAAAACGCCTGGTAGGGTTTCAACCTCAACATCCTTAATAGATTCACGTTGAATTTGAGCAAAATTTCTGATTTGGGTTTGTGCGAAATTAATATCATCAATTACTTGTTGCGGTAAGCCCGCAATGATTTCTTTGATTTCTGACTCAGATAGTCGGAAACTGGCAGGTGACCATTTATCAAGATTTGCTGAAAACTCACGCACAGCGGCATCGCCTTCTTGCGTAACTTTTTCGAGCATGTTTTCTACTAATGCCCTTACTTTCAAATCCGCCTCTTTGCTCTCGGCGTATGTGATTCCTTTTTTTATTTGTTGTATCATACCCCTAACCCCTAAAGGGGAATTTTATATCTTAATTAATTCTTTTGGTTTGACTATAATCAGAATTTCCTTACTCCCCTTTAGGGGTTGGGGGCTATTCTTTTATCTTCTTCTCAATCCAATCGTACATATTGAATGACTTCGTGAAGTCATCCACTGAGCAGTGAGCCGAACCACTTTCTTCTTTAGGCACAATTTCCATCACGTGTTCGCAAGTGAGAGCCTCATTTACTTTGTAAGCATTTTCTACAAAATTCTGGCGGTCATCTTCCCCGTGAAGAATATAGGTTGGGCATTGGATTTTCTCAGCCACGCCTTCCAACGTAAAGTTTTTCAAGCGTTCACGTGCCTCGGTCATGTTGTCAGCCCCTACGATGTGCTGCACGATTTCAGCTAAAGGGTGATTATCTGGACGGTTTTTCCAAATATCATAATAAGACCAAACCGCTCCGAAAATCATACAAACTTTGAAGCGAGGCTCAAAAGCTGCACAACGAGCGGCCATATACCCACCCATAGAAACGGCTCCGATTCCTACTCTCGAAGTATCAACATGCTCGCCCAAATTTTCGATGATGTAATCTAAAACTGCTGAACCAGCTACATTATAATCGTAGCGAGTATGAATATGGTTTAATCTTAATGCTGCTCCTTGCCCTGGGCCATCAACGGCCATCATGGCAATGCCACGTTCGTTGAGGTGTTGGGCAATACCGAAATAAAGTTCTTCGGCCAAACTATCTAAGCCACCAAACATGACTACTACTGGTGGATTTTTTACACCCGATGGTTTGAAAAGATAGGCTGGAAGGAATGAGCCTTCAAACGGAATATCAACCGTTACTGGACGCTCATCGAACAAATCAATGGCTTTGATGAAAGCATCACGGCATTTGAGGTAATATGGAATCTTACGTTCATCATGCAAAGTCATAAAAAACTCGCTTGTACGAAGATAATTGAACGCTCTGAGGTAAGTTCTACGGGCAGATACTCGCTGACCTGCGGCGGCATAAGCCTCGGCTTTGTCATAAACTTTATCACCCATTTTTACCCACGCACGGTTAAAACTCTCACGGTCAGATGGGTCGATTTCGCCTGCAACCTCTAAAATTTCGGCAAATTCACCGCCACCATAATGGGCTTGGGTCAATGCTCTATTTACTTGATATGAGGGCATATACTGCCCAGGAAAATAATGCCACATACTGATTTTGGATTGGGGATTTTGGATTGGGGATTTATACCCTTCATCCTAATCAATTATTTTTTAATTTCTTTTTGACTGAGTTAATACTTGAAACTATGATTGATAATAATTCATTGCCTTCTTTCCAAAGCGGAGAAACTAAATCTCTTTTTGAATCATCAAGGCCAACTGTGAATTCTAACCAAAACATAGTTTCGTCTAATTCTTCCTCAACGATTTCCAGTTTATATTTAAAATCGTTAGTTGATTTACCTCTACAAGCCGCCCTGTAATTTGCAGCTGCAGAAGGAGCACATCTAACAATTTGATTTCGTACTGTTCGAAAACCAAGCGAATCGGGTAATTTTTCAGCAAACTTTACAATCTCAATTGCATAGGTTTTTAATCTATCTTGTAGTTCTTTTTGTGTCATTTTGATTTAGTTTTTTGTTTAATGATTTGAACATAACAGTTTCTATCAATAAATCCGAAATCCCAAATCAAAAATCCCAAATCATTAAACGTCTGCTGGTTTTACTGTTCCGTCTTCTGAAAGGCCGAGTTTTTTGCCTTTACCCATTTCGGCAAATGGATTGGCACTTCCCCACGCATCATTCGGATTATCTTTTAGGTAATGAACATCGAGGTGGTCTGGTGCAAATACCAATCTGGCACAAGCATAGTACTCAAACAAAACTCCACTACCTGGGTCGGTAATGTAAATGAAGAAACCTTCATCGGCTTTGTGGCGAGTCGGAGCACCCATTACACTTTTATAACCTTTTTCAATGAAATAATCAAGAGCTATCAAAACCTCCTCTCGGCTATCTACATTCCAGCAAATATGGTTTAGAACACCTTCGTTTTCGTCAATATTTGGGTCGGTAAATACTGCAATATCGTGTGATAAGTTACCGATTGTCCATAAGCCTCCAATTGGTGGAATCTCATCACTAATACGAATCTCATCAGGGTTTTTCAGACCAAAGGTTTGCCAAAATGCCTTTTCAGCGGCATATTTCCCTTTGGCAACCATGTAGGTTACGTGGTCGAAACGGCGTGGATTTGCACCCAATTTACGGTTACTTGCATAGCGGTCGGCATAAATACTACCTCTTTCGCCAGTTTCACGCAACCAAACTACATCCCAAAATACTTCATGGGTGTGTCCGTCTGGAGATTTAAAACGGTAAGCTTTTCCATGTCCTAAATCACCTTCTACCCAGCCTAAACCAGCACCTAAGTTTTCAAGATGAGCCACACATTCTTCAAGTGCTTCGGCACTATCCGCACGCCAGCCGATGTGTCCAAGTCCAGATTTTTCGCTTTGTGTGAGCTTTAATGTATGATGAAAATAATCTCCCCAAGCTCGGAGGTAAACTGACGATTCTTCACGACCAGTTTCGTCCATGCCAACTACATCTCTGAAAAATTCAACCGATTTGTTAAGGTCAGTAGTCAATACCTCTACGTGAGCCATTTGAGAAAGAAAATGAGGATTCTTTGCCATATTTAAAATTGTTATTATCTAAGATTTAATGTTACAAAATTAATTTAATAAATAGGATATTATTTAGCATTTTACGGCGAATACTATGCAGAATCAGAGATTTCTTTGGCTGATTATTTCATTATCAAATTTTATACAATGAAAAATACCATAAACGACTGGTATTGAATTATATCAACTATTTTTTGTAGTATATCTATACACCTTGATAAATTATTATCGCTGGTTAATATTATTTATTTGAAAGGGAGACTAAGTAATTTGTAATGGAGAAGCCGTTTTTTTCGTAAAAGCGTTCATAAAAAAACCTCAAAAAGGTCGAACAATCATTGTGATGTTCCACCTTTTTGAGGTCATAAATTTAATTGCCCTAAATATATTTTTTAAGACTAAATATTAAACTTTAAAGGATTGCTTCTATACTTTCCAACCTTCACGATAGGTTCTACCAACAAATTGGTTGGCTTCTTCTAAGTTAGTGATTCTCATATTTTCACCATCCCAAAGAAGTTTTTTACGAGCGAAAAACTCCATTTGTCCTTTACTATTTTCTTTACGCAGCATATAGCTTCTAATAGCCAAATTACCCATTAAAACCGTTTCGGTCATTGGGCCGGCATAATCAAAAGATGATGTTAAACCTAAATGCTCTTTGCTTTTAAATCCTGCCTTACAGGCATCAACCCATCTGCGTTGGTGACCGTATTCGGGTTCAATATCTTTAGGTAAATCTGGGCCTAATTCTTTCGTACCATCATTTAGATATAATTTTGGCATCATTGGTGAACTGTCATTAATATTGGTCGAAATGATACCTTTTTCGCCGATAATAAGCACACCATTGCTACTGTTTGTTCCGCCAATATCTTCATTGGCAGGGATAATATCAGGGTGTGATGGACGGATACCTCCATCGCTCCATGTCATTTCAATGCGTGATTTGCTCTTAGCAGTTGCATCAAAATGAAGCGTAATGAATGAAGATGCTGGGCAACCCTCAGGGTTGTAATCAGGCGACCACATTTTTGAATATACTGAAGCTACGCTACATTCAGCATCGGTTGGGTATTTTAAACCCAAAGTACGGAATGGAATATCTATCAAGTGACAACCCACATCACCTAAAGCTCCCGTACCGTAATCCCACCAACCTCGCCAGTTAAATGGGTGCATGTTCGGAATGTAAGGCTTATATTCGCTTGGCCCCAACCATAAATTCCAGTCTAAATCCTTTGGTTTTAAGCTTTCATCTGGTTTTGGCATCGGATTTCCTTGTGGCCAAACTGGGCGGTTTGTCCATATCTGCACTTTTGAAATTTTACCGAGTTTATCAGAATCAATCCAACCTTTCACGGTATTCAGTAAAGGATTCGATGCCCCTTGATTACCCATCTGGCTCACGATTTTATATTTTCTGGCCATTTCGGTGAGTAATCTCGCTTCACGAATATTATGCGTCATTGGTTTCTGCACATATACGTGTTTGCCTCTCTCCATTGCAAAAGCTGCCGCAGGGCCGTGTACGTGGTCAGGGGTAGAAATCGTTACGGCGTCAATGTCTTTTTCTTTATCCAACATTTCACGGTAATCGGCATAACGTTTTGCATTAGGAAATAACGCAACTGTTTCTTTGGCAGAACCCGAAAAGTCAACATCACAAAGAGCCACGATTCGTTCTCGACCATTAACTGAGGCATTTTTAATATCACTTCGGCCTTTTCCTCCTGCACCAATGGCGGCAATGTTAAGTTGGTCACTTGGAGAGGTAAAACCTACTCCACCAAGTACATTTCTCGGGACAATAAAAAAAGAAGACGCCATCGCTCCTTTCTTTATAAAATCTCTCCGAGATTCATTCATTTTTTTCTTCATTGTTTAAATTTTATAGGATTGAATATTTGAGCTTAATTGATGGTATTGCTGAGATTAAACCTCATTATTTTCTTAGCTCTTTTTACTTCGCTAAACTACTAAAAAGTTATGGTCTAATATCTGTAATTATGAAATAAATTTAATATCAGTGTTGACGAATAGTAATATTTTAAAAAATAAAAAACTCACTTACAATCGCTCCAATATTTACACGCCCATCCAATCCAAGTACTCCAGTTTGGGCCTGTACTATGTCCACCTGCGTGTTGGCGGAATGCAATTTCTCCATCGGTTAAGGCCATTCCCAGTTTAGGAAACTCCATAGTTCCTAAACCTTTTTTCCCATGTAAAATATACACAGAACTTGCATGAGCTGCCCCCAAAAACATTCCTTTTGCATCTACCCATTGGCCTTCTACTTGGGGTGAACCTGAGCTTATAAAAACTGGTCGTGGAGCACATAAAGCCACTAATTCGTGGGCATCAACTGGAAGGTCGTTGGGTGTTAGTTTACTGGTATATTTAATAAAATTGCCTGCAAACCAATGATATTCGCCAGAAGATGCTAAGTTTTCGACTTGTTCGCCAAAAACTCTGCGAAGGATTTTTGCTCCACCTGCACCCGATGAACCTATAAAACCTAATGAAAAACGAGGCTCAAATGCCATGGATACAAGGGCAGCTTTTCCGTAGCGTGAAAGCCCTTCGATTGCCAAACGTTTGGCGTCAACATCTTTGTCTGATTCAAAATAATCAATGGCACGACTTGCCCCCCAAGCCCAAGCACGTAATGCTCCCCAATCGTCGGGTTTTCGACGCCCACCTTTGTTTACCAAACCGATGATTCCCTTCGTAAGACCAGCTCCATTATCAGCCTGAATACTACTTGGCTCAATAATGGCATATCCCCAACCCCGTGAAATAAGTTGCTCTTGCCAAGTAGGCTCACCCGACGAACCTAAACCAATTGGTTTAATTGAGCCAGCATTAAATGGCGAACGTATAAAACCAAATTCCATTACTACTGGTACAGGCTTGGGAGCTTTGGCAGGAGTTGCCAGTAATAAATTTATTTCAACTTTTATGGCTGGATAAGATGAGTTATCGACAATTCCTTTTAATATTTTTTGTGTAATGGCTTGATTACCCACTAAAGTATCTTTTACAGAAATTACTTGCCAATTTACGGCTGGTAGATTTTGTGGCAATCGGCCATAGATTTCGTTTTCAAAATCTGTCACTAACTCGGGGCGGCGTTTTTCTGTCCAGTCTTTTACATTCTTTACTTTTTGACCATTTTTTAGCATTAATGGGTCTGGTAAAGTGTATTTATTTACTTTTTCTTCCGAACTATTGGCGGCATTGGCATCGTTTGGATTGCCCGAAGGGCCTCTACGAATGAGTGAACGGTCAATACCCAGCTGCTCGACCATATTATTATAGTCTTCGCTGGTTAGTTTATTTATGCTATCTCGTTGAGCAGGAGTAAGACCAAATTGTGCAAAACTCGAAAGGCTAATACTACTCAATAAAATTATACGTTTGATTGCTTTCATGGTTTAAGGTTGAGTTTTAGTCTTGATGGCTTTGATATGCTCGGCCACATTCAGCATAGTATCTATATAAATTTCTTTTTCGTTTTCTTTCAGATAATGTAACAATTTGCTGTGTTCTTCTTTTGCTACATTTAGGCCATGCTCCCCTCCTACACCATGAAACAAAAAAACGAGTAATTTACCTGAAACTTGAGCTTGTTTCACCAATGCTATCATCTGCTCAGCAGTAGTTCCCTCCATGCTATAACAATCAACATCTAATAAGTTCTGCTCTTCTAAATTGTGCATTTCTGACCTAACAGCCCTTGCTGCTACAAAATCATTGGCAAGACTTTGCATAAATTCACCTTCAATCACCTTTTTGTGTCCGCAGGTAAAAGCAAAAGTGCGTTTGTCTTTGCCATCAATTGATTTTAGGTAAGCATTACACATTCTAACCTCATCTTGCATTCGTTTCAAACTATATTTACTTAAATCGTATTCGGGTTTTACCCAACTCATACCTGGTAATGTCGCATCGCATGGATGATAGAGTGTATGATTTCCCAGTTCGTGACCATTCAAAGCGGCTTTTCGCCAATGATTGATACGTTTTGAACCTGCATCTGATGAGGCCGTCAGATAGAAAGTTCCTTTCAAACTCAAAGAATCTAAAGCAGGAATGACATTATCCAGATGCACATTAAGGGCATCATCGTAAGTCAGTACAACGGCACATTTTTTCCCTTTCCATGCTTTGGTTTCATCAAGGTTTTCGGCGTCGGTTCTGAATGGCGACGCAGGAAGATTGGTCGAATTATAGAAGTTTACATCTTCGGGATTATCTTGCCACGCATATCGCACATATTTTGGTGTTTTGACGCTTTCATTCCATAATTCGATTTTGTCTTTTCCAACGATACGAGTCTTAGCCCAAACGAATTTTTTATCGTAATCAGCAATCGCAAACCAACGTAAATCTTCACCGTCTTTTGATGTGATTCCCTCAGCTACATTATCAAAGCTCAGTATTATCTTATCGTTTTCGATACTTTGAGATTTGAGTGTTGGCCCCGAAAAAACGACTGATTTTTCGTTGTAAGCCAAATTTCTGGCCGAAAGAGCCAAACGTTTACCAATATCTTTTTTGTTAAGTGGATGAATATCATTCCACTCGCCCAAATCTATCGTAACTGTTACGGCAGTATTGGGCAATTTTAGTGCTTGATTTTGTCCTTCTCGAAGTCGGGCAATATTGCTTTCGGTAGGTGTATAGTTTACCTCTTGAAAATTCGCCAACTGTACCACAAAAAATGGCAAATTTGCATCATGCCAGAGGCTTCGCCAGTCGTTAATCAAAGCGGGCATAAAAGTATCATAAGCTTCTGGACTACCAACATTGCTTTCGCCTTGATACCATACAAAACCTTTGATTTTCATTGGCAAAACTGGAGCAATCATGGCATTGAATAAAGCTGTTGGCTGATTTTGAAATACAATTCCGCCATTACCCGAAGCACCTGCATTTGTTGGTTGATACACCTCTCCTACTTTATATTGCCATGTGCCTTTTAGGTCTATTTGCTCACCATTGCTTGTCATGAAGTAAGGCTTATCGGGTACGAATCCGCCCTTGCCAGCAGTATTGGTTACTCTGATAACAAAGGTATTTTTTCCTGCTTTCAATAAATCGGCAGGAATTTCGTATCGTCGTGGAGGATATTGATAGGTGATATTTCCGATTTTTTTCCCATTTACATACATTTCATCGGCATCAACAATTCGTCCCATATAAAGCTTGATAGCTTTACCAAGCCAACTTTGCGGAACTTCAAACTCTCGTCTAAACCAAACTACGCCGTTCAAATCTTTCAATCCTTGGTCTTCCCAAAAACCTGGGATATTTATATTTCGCCAACCTTTTGGCTGATAATCAGCACTTTCCCAGTGTTCAATCATTCCTAAATCTCGGAGAATTGGCTTGTTTGACGAAACAGCAGGACGGCGATTAAGCGAGTTTATATATGCTGTGTCTTTATTTTTGGCAATGGTTTTCTGAATATCGGCAAAGTTTTTATAGCCGCCTTCACTTATCCAAGCTTCGATTGGAGTACCTCCAACCGAGCTATTGATGATGCCAATTGGCACTTTGTATTTTTCATAAATTTCACGGGCAAAAAAGTAAGAAACCGCTCCGAACGTAAGAATATCCTTCGGATTTGCCGTTTTCCACTCCCCTTGCGGTAAATCATCTTTGGGAGCATTCAAATCGGTGAGTGTCTGCACGAAGAAATTACGAATATCAGGATAATTAGCCGAGGCAATATCATCGGGGTATTTTTCTTTCACTCGTTCCATCGGAATTACCATATTGCTCTGTCCACTACAAAGCCATACATCGCCAAAAGCTATGTTTTTAATAGTGATTTCGTTTTTACCTTTCAGTAGCATATCAAAACCACTTCCTGCGAGTTGTGCAGGAAGCTGAATTTCCCATTTACCATCATCATTGGTAGTAGTTTTGTAATCTTTTTTATTGAAAGTGAGCGATATTTTCTCTTTTGGAGAAGCCCAACCCCAAACCTTTATGGGTTGGTCTCGCTGCAAAACAATATTATCAGAAATGAGTTTTGGTAATCGAATTTGGGCTTTAAGCTGAATGATACCGAAAAAGAAAAGTAACAGAAATACTTTAATAATTTTCATAAAAGGTTGAGTCAAAATGGGGTTATTTAGTATGCTACTTTAAACGCAAAGTTTCAAAAGCGTTAGTGAGATTATCTTACGAAATTTCACATCAGTAAATCTTACATTCAAGATTCCAAATTTATATAAATAAAGTCACTTTTTTTATTAATTTTTGGTGTACTTCTCACTATTCACTAATATCTATCGACTAAATAAAACATTTATTCTACCAAACAACAAAGGCCACCTTGATAGATGGCCTTTAATTGATAATTAAGATTATTTACTTCTTACTTCACCTCAAAAACATAACTTCCCGAAGTTAAAGTAATTAATACTTTATCTCCTTCAGTTTTATCAGTTTTTACAGTTTTGCCCGATTCTGTAATTTGCTTGTTAGCAGGCAAATACAAGGTAGCCGATGTATTGGCAGGCACAGTAAACTTATAAGTTATTTTTCCTCCTTCATTTTTCCACTCGCTGCTGATTCTGCCATACATCGAATCATAATACCCTTTGGCAAATGTGATTTGTCCGCTTGGGTCTGGGGTTGGTTTTAGAATAAATTCCTTGAAACCAGTCTTTTGCGGATGGCGTTGAATACCCAACGAATAATTATACATCCACGAAGCCACCGCTCCAAACGAATAGTGATTAAATGAATTCATTGAGTTATTTCCACCAAAACCATTTTCTACGGTGTAAGAATTGAGCCTTTCCCAAATAGAAGTTGCTCCATTTACGACCGAATATAACCACGATGGATATTGCTTATTGACCAATAGTTTATAGGCTAAATAGTTGCTACCGTTTTCAGAAAGTGCTTCTGAAATTGAAGCTGTTCCGATAAAACCAGTCATCAATGAATTTTCGGGGCGTTCGATACCGCCATCATCTTTATTTTTACGAGCAATGGCTTCGTTTAAAAACTTAATAGCAAAAGCCTTGTTTTCAGTATTGAAAGTACCCAAAGCCAATGGAATAGCATACGATGCTTGAGTATCAACTAATTGCCCTTTATCAGATTTTGACGCTGCTTCTTGGGCATTTGGTGGCCCCATAAATCCAGTTTTTACTCCCGATTTAATAGTTCGATGAGTGGCTTTATCAACATAAATTTCGTTGAAGGTTTTCTTTATTTCCTCGCTTCTGTTTTTCAAACTCTTAGCCTCTTCGGTTTTGCCCAAAGCTGTTGCCATTTGGCTCATAATGTCTAAATCGTAAGCAAAATATGCCATCCAAAACTCAGTATTATCATTTTTATTCCCTTCTGGACTCAACCAATCTCCCAACGGGCCTTCGTTTAAAATTCCGTTTGATTTGTCAACTTTGGTTTCCAAGTAATTGATGTATTTTTTCATGGCATCGAAATGCTCGGCCAATAACTGAATATCACCGTATTGGCGATACGTTTCCCACGCAACCACAATTCCTGCACTTCCCCAAAGTGTGCCACCGAAGCCACCACCAACTGGAGCAACATCAGTAAAACGACCACTTTCTGGTTGAATGTCTCGCATGGCCAAAAGATGTCTTCTCAAAAATAAATTGGCATCGGTCAGGTAAGTGGCACTTTTTGAAAAAACCGAAATATCGCCACTCCAACCCATACGCTCATTACGGGCGGGCGTATCGGTCGGAATCGAAAGGAAATTACTGCGAAGCGACCAAGTAATATTTTGCCAAAGTTTGTTTACGAGTGCATTATTGGTTTCGTAGAAAGATGCCAATTCACTTATCGAACTGATTACTAAGCCTTTAACATCAGCCGCTGGAATAACTTGCTCGACGCCCTTAATTTCTAAATAACGATAACCGTGAAACGTAAATCGTGGCTGAATTACTTCATCGCCACCTTTTAAAATGTACTGGTCTTGCGTGAGGGCAGCTCGGATATTTTCCATCATGACCATTCCTTCATTTCCTTTATAATCAGGCAGATTCGGGTATTTAATTTCGGCATAACGGATATTGACAACTTGCCCTTTTTTACCATTTTTAATCTTGATTTGAGGAAATCCAACCATATTTTGCCCCATATCATAAACAAAAACTTTCGGACGAACTTCCTCTACATTAAGGGCATTGAGTGTTTTCACGATACTGGCATTATCGCCCATTTGACCAACAAGTTTGAAATCATTGTAGGGTAATGACGCAGAATATCTTCCCGAATATCTAACATCGCCTACTACAGCTGTACCTTCGAGTGGAACTTCTACGGCTTTTTTCCACAATTTATCATCATAAGTAGCAGTTGTCCAGCCTTTGATGACATCTTCTTTGGTGGCATCATAAACTTCTCCCTGAAAAAACGACCCAATCCTGATTGGTCCATCGGTATAAATTTTCCAGTCTTTATCATTCGACGTAACGATTTGTTCCGAGCCATCGGCATAAGTAATCACCATTTTTGCCAGAAGCGATTGGCGGTCGCCGAACCAATTCCAACTTTCACCGCTATATGTAATATTTCCGCTCCACCAACCTTCACTCAACCAAGCTCCAATGGCATTGGATTGACCGTTTTTGAGTGAAGAAGTAATATCGTAGGTCTGATACATGTGGTTTTTGTTGTATTGCGTAAGCCCAGGATTGAAATATTCGTTGCTGATGCGTTGTCCATTCAGATACATTTCATAAATACCTCTTACCGTTACATACAAACGTGCTTTTTTGATGGCTTTTGCTTCGGTTTTAAATACATTTCGGAGCATTGGCGTGGCATTTCGACTTGGGTTTGTAGTGATGAACGTATTACCAGAAACACGGTATGCCCCATTTTCAATACCGATATTGCTAAAAATACTTTTCCCAGCCGATAGATTTTCGGAGAAAATAGTATTACTCGGATAACGAAGGTTTTTTACTTGAATATTTGAAAAATAAGCACTTTGATTGGCTTCGGTTTTGAAACCAATATCGGCCAACATCGGAAAACTAATGTAGTTATTTCCGCTCCCTACTGGGTTTAGATTAACGCCTCTTGGGCCAAAACGACCTGCGGGAGGAGCTGTGGGGTCTTTTAATTTATGGGCATCATCGGAGCCATCAACAAAAAACTCAAATAAATCGAAATTACATTCGGTGTAAATGCTATGTTTATCAAATTTATTGGAGTTATTAATGATATTTTGAGGAATAGATAGCGTTTTGAAAGGAATAGTTGCTTTATCATCGGCAGTATAGCCAACTCGATAGATGCTTAATTTAGCACGGCTGGAAGTGTCGGCATTAAGCGAAGAGATATCTAATTCGAGTGCAACATAACTCTCATTTTTCTTACGCTCAACCCCCATGTAATTGAGGTTTTTGTTCATCAAACGGCTATCGTTTGCCCCCAATACAAACGAAGCTTTAGTAGAACTACTGGTTTTATCGAGTTGAATATCAAATTGGAGTTTGAAAACCGACAAATAATGCGAGTAAAATGGAATATCTTCGCCGCTACCACCTATCCAACTGGCACCTGACCACGCATCAATTTTGGTGTTCAAGAAACCCGTCTCGAACCAAGAATTATTGACCGAAAAAGCCTTAAAATTATCCCAAACTGTTAGTTTCCAGCGGTAGCGAGTAGTTGGTTTGAGAGCCTCTCCTGCATACTGAATGGCATGAGAAAGGTCAGATTCAACTCTTTTGGTGTTCCAAACTACTCGATTTTGCTCATCGGTCACTTCTATCTGATAAGCAACTTGAGCTTGACCACGTCTATTAGCAGCGTTAGCCATTTGCCACGAAAACTGAGGTTTGACCAAATCGGTTCCCAAAGGAGTGGTTTGATAATTGACTTGGAGCTTTTGTAGTTTGAATTGGGCAAAAGATTGCCCCAAAACCAGCATAAAAAGGGAGGTTAGTAAAAGGTATTTTCTCATCGTTAAGGTTGAATGTTTCGTTTTAATTTCAAAAATATAACTAACATTTATAAAAAGACTCCTGCACTGTCTTGTTTAAAAGTAATTTCAAATCAGAATTTTGTTTATACACAAAAGTGCCACAAAACCACGAATAAAAAGATATAAATCGTGGTTTTGTGACAAAATGCTATCACATGTATATTACTTCTCAACAAAATACTGCACAGCTTCAACCTTTTTAGTTATCGCAACACCTACTTTGATGTGTTTTTGGTGCTCGGGCGACTCTGCATATTTTGCTAAATCATCCAGTGAAGCAAAGGTAAAAGCATAGGTATGTTTGTTTTCTTTGTTGCGGTCGGTAATGGGTGCAACTCCCCATTCGTAGGCTTTCACTACTTTGAGTTTTGCCAAACCTTTAAATGATTTATCAACTTCGTCGATTTCGTTTTGAGGAGCATTTTCGGTGAAAGTTACCGTAACGATATGCTTGAAAAGCTTCGTTGGTTTTGTTTGAGCCTTAGCATTGAAACTATTGGCTATGAACAAGATAACGATTGTAAAAAAGAGGTTTTTCATTGTTTAAATTTTGGTTTGATATTATTAAGCAAATGCCCCACCATCAACCGCCATGCAATGCCCAGTGATGAAGCTCGACTGGTCGGAACAAAGCCAAAGAGCCACATCGGCTACTTCTTCTGGTTTCCCCATGCGTTTCATGCGTTGGAAATTAATGGCTTGTTGTAGTGCTTCGGGATTTTCGGCTAATTTTCTTCTACCGTGCATAATCATGGGCGTCTCTATGGCGGTTGGACAAATGGCGTTTAT
The DNA here is from genome assembly GCF_014644295.1 of Emticicia aquatilis. Taxonomy (GTDB): domain Bacteria; phylum Bacteroidota; class Bacteroidia; order Cytophagales; family Spirosomataceae; genus Emticicia; species Emticicia aquatilis. Next base: position 38,290 of record NZ_BMKK01000008.1, on the reverse strand, counting down.
TCTGATATTTTTAGTGGCATATTCTATAGCTGCCGATTTCACTAAGCCATTTACGCCATGTTTCGATGCCGCATAAGGCGAGTTTTCGGGTTGCCCCACTAAACCTGCCGCCGACGAAACACAAACGATATTTCCACCGCCTTGTTTCATCATTTGTTCCAACTGAAATTTCACGCAATACCAAGTGCCCACAAGATTAATCTGAATTTGATTCAACCAATCTTCTTCTGGGTATTCATGCACAGGTTTGGAGACTTTTCCTGCAATACCCGCACAATTTACGGCATAATCTATTCTGCCAAAGGTTTTTACGGTGGTTTCTATTAGATTTACTACGTCTGCTCGTTCACCGATATTGCATTTTAAATAAATATGGGATTGCGGATTTGTGATTTCGGATTTCACTGACTCAAATTCAGCCAAATCTGCCAATACAACATTAGCTCCTTCTTCGGCAAATTTGATGGCCGTTGCACGCCCAATTCCCGATGCTGCACCCGTTACAATAGCTACTTTATTTTGGAATCTTTTCATGTTTGATTATTTGTTATTTGTGAACTGGTTACTGGAAAACTTGTTACTGGAATTAAAAATCAATCAGTAACTAATCTACAGTTCCTAATTCCCATCGCTAATCGTAGTGCCACCATCAACAATTATATTTTGGCCAGTAATGAATCCTCCTGCTTTCGAGGCGAGCATTACTGCTACACCAGCAATTTCTTCTACTTCGCCTACTCTTCTAAGTGGAGTTTGAGATAAACGTTTTTTCATGAATTCTTCGTTTTTCATTAAAGATTCCGAAAAAGGTGTGTTTATCATACCGGGTGAAATCGTATTTACTCTGATATTATCGGGGCCAAATTCTACCGCAAGATTTCGGGCTAATTCAATCAAACCAGCTTTCGAAACGCCATAAAGTCCCAGATATTTATTACCTCGTACACCCGCAATACTTGCCAAGTAAATGATAGACCCATCATTTTGCTCCTGCATGGTCGAAATGACCAATTTTGTTAAGTAAATGGCTGCTTGAAGATTCAAACCCATAGTTTTCTCAAAATTTTCTTGATTAATATCGAAAAAACTACCCGTTGGAGCTACTCCTACGCAGTTTACTAAAATATCAATCTTGCCAAAAGTACCGATAGCTTGCTGGTAAAGGGTATCAATATCTGCTTTACTATTCATATCACACTCAACCCCAATGGCTTCGATTTTTTCAGCACGAAATTCCTCGACAGTTTCGATTACTCCAGCCATATCATTGCTCGAAACTACAATTTTTGCACCATGTAGCCCCATCGCATAAGCAATTGCCTTACCCATACCCGATGTTGAGCCTGTGATAAGAGCGGTTTTTCCAGATAAATCAAATAAATTATTCATTTGGGATTTCAGATTGGGGATTTGGGATTTAAGTTTTTACAGTAAGATTTTGGGCTGCTAAATCCGTAATCCAAAATCGTAAATCCAAAATCGTAAATCCAAAATCGTCTTAGTGTATCATACATTCCTCCAGAGCAACGCCATTTACTTCGTAAGGTTTTGCCTCGGTCAGAATGAAAACTATCCTACAAATTTCATCGGCACTTGGGTTTCTCCATTTATGAATTGTACCTCTTTGAACGATTATTCCACCTGCCTCAATTGTTTTAAATACTTGATTATCAAGCTCCAGCTCAATTTTTCCTGAAATTACAATGCCATAATCAATACTATTGGTGCGATGCAGTGGCGATGAAGCATTGGGCAGCATATCTACCACCCGAATGACCGAACCACCTTTAAGCGTTGTGCCTGCGTCTCGAAGTCGGCCATCAGTTTCGTCATTACAATCGGCAGGTACGGTGGCGGTTGTCCAGATGGTTGCCATAGCTGCATCACCCGTTGGAATCACAACGGTTTCAAATGAGTCATCAGCAGTAAAAATGGCCATCCCATCGGTGGTGTGACCAGTTACGACTCTTCTAATTTCGTTCATCATTTTCCAATTATTTTGGTCTATTAGCTTCAAGATTTTTAACAAATTCTAAAAAACCACAGGTGGTTTCATCGCTTAAATCCATTTGAAATTCAAATTGTGTAATTTTTGCATTTTCGATAGTAAACTTTTCAAATCCTATAATTCGCTCAAAACCAGCTTTTGTTATTCTATCACTTCTAACTTCTACTTTTCCTTCAATTCGGTTGTCTGTTTCGCTGAAATCTATTGGAAATATTTGGCCATTCTGTTCGATAATCGATTCAGTAATATATGCTCGTAATAAATCTCGACTATTTGAAATAGGTGAAACTGGACGATAACGAAAATTTATCAAGCTCACATTTTCTGCCATCAGAGTCATTACCTCGTCGATATTTCCATCGTTCATCGCTTTTACGTAAGCATCAAATATCTCTTTCATAATTTTAGATTATTAAATCCAAACTTCTTTTAACTATTCACTACTGTTTTATTTCTTGCAAAAGTATAACTCAATCTATGTTTATTACTATTCAAAAACCGACTACAAATATGCACTATCCGATTATTTATTACTTTTGTCTATTATAAATCAAATATTATGAAAAAACTGTGTCTTTTATTAGTAACCATCCTGCTTTCTTCTGGACTATCGGCTCAGAATATTAAAATGAGTAAAGAAAGTCTCGAAGCCAATCAAGTGTATCTGTCTTTTATAAAGATGGAAGGAAAAGAGGTTGTAAAAATAGAAGCCGATACGACCATAAAAGGCACAGATGAAGCTACGTTTGTGAAAATAAAAGACCTTGACTTTAAGAATGGAGTAATCGAAGTAAAGGTTTTGAGCAGATTGATGAAAAATGCTCCAGCCTTTGCCCGTGGTTTTATTGGCCTTGCTTTTAGAATTGGTGATAAAAACTCAACATTTGAGAGTATTTACATTCGCCCGACTAATGGCCGTGCCGACGACCAAATTCGCAGAAACCATAGTATTCAGTACTTTGCTTTCCCCGATTTCCGTTTTGATAAATTACGCAAGACCGACCCCGAAAAATACGAATCTTACGCAGATATGGGCTTAAATGAATGGATAACGCTGCGAATAGAAGTAGCAGGACAAAAAGCTAAGTTATTTGTAAACAATGCAAAACAACCATCTTTGATTGTAAATGACCTAAAACTTGGAGCAGATAAGGCTGGCAACATTGGGCTTTGGATAGGCAACTGGACGGAAGGTTATTTTAAGGATTTGAAGGTAATAAAGAAATAACAAAAAATGTCGAAGACTGAAATAGCAATCTTCGACATTTTTCGTATAACTAATTCATTATTTAATTCCCACAACCAACCTTTATCTCGGCTCTAAAGACTGCTCCCGAAGAAATTGTTGTTCCAGGCAGTAAATTAATTGTCTTTACTGAGAAAAAGTTGACGTTTGCTCCTGTTGGAATGCTTACGCCTTGTTCGGTTTGAATATTCACGGCAGCACGATTTGTACCCGAACTCAATACCTGATTACTAAACAAGATATTTTGTAGAGCAGGTACGCCATTTTCATCAATTTGTCCGTTACCGTTATTGTCTTTGCCATCGCATAATTCGGGAGCGTTTGGGTAAATAGTGGCATCGGTATCATTAAAGTCAGTTTTGTTTTTTACATACCCTGTGCTGTTGGCACAGTTTCCGTAAATACTCTGGGTAGCATCGCCAAAACCGTCGCCGTCTTGGTCACGGTATAAGGTTGAAATTTGCCCACCCAAACTACAAGCAGCATCTTTAATCACTACTTTAAAGTCGATAAAATTGCCTTTCTGTGCCGTACAGCTTGTTGCCCCCGAAGATTCATAACCTTGAATCCGCATTCTGAGTGGCTCACCAACCTTAATATCGGCATCAGGAATTTTGAAACTTACAGTTGTCATTTGTCCTGCTGGCGAGGCTTTACCAACCAATTCATTATATCCATCAAATCGTTTGTCATTATTGAGGTCGATGTAAATATTATAAGATAGATTCGTCCAACCAGCATCGGGAGTACTACAATCAATACTATATGTGGTATTCATCTGAAGCGAGTCTAAAAGTGTGTTATATTTATCGGTATATTCCACACTCCCGATACTGTATTCGGTGCTTTTATATTTGATTTTACTTGCTCTTTTATACCAAGTAAAGCCTCCCGATATAGTTGGCGTACAATAGTTTTGATTCACCGAAAAATTGTACGAATTACTATAATAAGTACCTTGAGGAGTTACGGTTTTTAGTCTAAACTGATAATTTGTATTAGCGGCAATATCAAAATTTTTAAAGACAAGAACTGAATCTTTTTGATTGATATTCGAAATCGTCACTAAATCGGTATTATTGAAATTACCGTTGCCGTGTTCTATATAAACCTCCGAAATCGTGCTGCCTATTCTTTTTATTTTACCTTTTACTTCCCATGTAGTTCCTGTCAATGGATTAGCAGTTAAGGCGGTGGTCAGTGGAGCTCCGCAAGAGAAAACCTCAACCTCCGCAATATTGAGCGATGTAGCTCCAACTTTACTATTTTGAATTCGCAGATATCTACCATCAGTATTCGGCGAAAAAACTACATTCGGGGCTTTTCTACCATCAAGTTTTACTCTCCAAATGTTTGGGTCAGCCAAAGTCGTAGCCAAGTTAGTAGAAGAAAATGGACTTGATGAAATAAAAACATAAATACTGTCCATTCGGCTTTCGCAGCAATCCGTGCGATTCCAAATAACAGCATCAGATATTTTTACGACCTGACCTAAATCAACCTGCCACCAATCATTTGCAGCCAAAGCATCGGTATGAGCCACCGAACCATTATCATAATTCCCATCTTTATTGCCATCGACCGCACGGCTGGCATCGGCACTTCCGTAGGTGCTCACCTGAGTAGCGGGTTTATTTAGGGTCACATTCTCTCTTGTAGGCGAGCAAACCACTGTCGTACCCACACAGTTACAACTTTCGTTAATATAATCTCCGATGGTATTTGGATTTCCATCATTACAAGATTTTTTGTAATCGGAGCAAGCTATATAAAATTCTTTTTGAAACGAGCAGTTCGTTTGGTCAGTTACTGTGAGCGTATAAACTCCCGCCAAAAGCTGGGATGTCGATTGCCCAACGGCTGTTCCGCCACTCCACTGAAATGTATAAGGTGCTGTTCCACCCGAAACCGTCGCCGAAGCACTACCCGTTGGCGAAAGAGTGGTCATTTGAGTAGTGACATTTATGCTGAATTTATCTTTCTGCTTAACGGCAAAAGCGTACGGAATAGAAGTTACACCATCACTTACGGTTACGGTGTAATTACCTGCTGACAAGTTATTTGCCGTACTCTCTGTTGTTCCGTTACTCCAAGAAAAAGTATAATTTCCTGTTCCGCCAGTAGCCAAAACAGTTGCCGAACCAGTATTTGTACCAAAACAAGCAACTTCGGTTGTATTGACCGTAACATTCAGTTTATTGCTGGCTACTGGAATTAGCTTCCAAACACCCGAATTTCCAGTTGTACAGTTATTCTGTACTACATTGTTTCCATTGGTTGTGCCATCATTGGCTACTTGAAAGCACAGTCCATTCAGAGGTTTTATTTTATAATTATTACTACCCAAAGATTCTAAAATAAACTGCTGATTAGAACTATTTGCCGCCGACCAAATAATCAGTGCAGTACCTGCCGAAGTAGAGCCACCTGGCACATCAATGCTTCTTGACGCATTTTGGTTCATTACGATTTTGAAAACATTATCGCCTAAATGATAAAGATTCCAACGGGTATTTGCACTACTATCGGCCAACACTAAGTTTGTGCCACTGGCAGTAGAAGCCCCTGACGTACCTATATATTTACCGCTGTTTACATTCTGAATATGATAAGTACCATTAACAAAATTAGTTACACATCCTTGGTCGTTGGCATCGTATCGAATCGTATGTTTTCTCTTTGATGAAACCGTAGCGGCTCTTTCTCGCCATACACGGGCATTGTCAGCGGTTGAGGCATTGCCAAGTGGCAAATTGAGGTTATCAACTACTAATGGTGTAGAATAAAAATTTACGCTATTTCCGCACATGTGGGTTCTCGAATTACCATTATCATAGCCAGCGGCATAAGGCAAAATCCCGGGAGTACAGTGGCTACTTCCGATATTATGGCCAATTTCATGACGAAAAACTGCGGCAGCTCCATCAATACTATTGACTGATGAATAACCACCAACACCAGCCCAGCCACCTGCTTCGTTGACTGCACCTGTTGGCACTTGAATTGACGCTACAAAGTCGGGAGCGGTAAGGGCAATTTCATCGGCAAACCATGTGTAAACATCAGAAAGTACGCTCGTTACGATACCAGGGTTATGCGAATCAATACCAGTACCGACCAAACGTACATAAATATTAGTTACTAATGAATTAGATAAACCATTATTGACCATCTCGACCAATGAAAGAGCGTGGGCATCAATATCACCAGCGATGGCAGCTGCGGCATAACTATATCCGACAAAAAGGTCGGCTACATACTTACCCGAGGCATCTTTTTCTTCACAACCCGAAGCTGCCGCTATCAAATTATCTTTGGATTCAAAGGCAGTTTTCTCGCAAAAATCATTATTCTGAGCCCATTCTGTTATTCGATAGTCATCAGTATTAGTGAGTGGTTTTATTTCAAACGCCCCTTTTGAAGTATTCAATTGAATAACAATCTTGTTACTGGCAGGATTATAAATAATGACAACATCTCGATAATGAGCCAGATGCGAAAACTTTGTATCGTTGCTTCGTCCTCGGTAAACTTCCAGATTCTTGTAAGTTGTTTTTCTCGCTGGGTCGAGTTTCACAGGAATCTTTAGATTATCAAAAAGATTCAGATTGATTTCTGAGGGTAAACGTAATTTTTCTCCTGTCTTTAAATTTATATTGAGCTGCATCATAGCTGCTCTTTTCTCGCCTCTTTCGGCTTTTATTGCTGAGGTTCGAGCATGAGTCGGAGGGATAAATAAATCAGGCGTTTCGTTTTGAGCAAAAGTTAGAAACGAAATTATTACGGATAAGAAAGTAGTAATAAAGAAACGGTAATGGGTAAGTACGGTTTGGTGAACTTGCATTGATATTTATAATAGGTATTTGGCAAAATAAAGCAGTAAATTTATATCCATTTATGAGAATTGTCAGCTTTTGGAATATTGTATTTTTACGCCTAACCCTAAAATTAAACAAGAACTTATTAATAGGTAACAAAAAAAACAATCGTAGAACGGAAGTTTTATTCAATGCTTCCGAAATACGATTATAAACTTTTCTTTGCCATAAAAGGCTGTATCGGTATTATTTACTCTGTTCAATAATTTGGCGAAGTTGCTCAACTTCAGCCTCGGTTGGCATGGTGAGTGGAGGGCGGACATCACCTGCACTTTTACCAATTAACTTTGCCCCTGTTTTAATCAAACTTACGGCATAACCATTCTTTTTGCTGCGTAATCTTACCAAAGGAATATAAAATTTCTGCGTGATTTCTTCAACAGTGGCTTTATCGCCTGCACGTAGGGCTTTGTAGAATTTATTGGCTAACTCTGGCACGAAATTGAATGCGGCCGATGAGTAGGTATTCACTCCAATTGATAAATATGCCTCGGCAATAATCTCGGCAGTTGGAACTCCACCGATGTATGAAAGGCGTTTACCAACTGTTTTGATGGTATCGTTCAAATCTTGCATATTGCCTGTGCCATCTTTCAATCCAATGAAATTTGGACAAGCATCGGCCAATTTTTTGATATATTCTGCCGATAAAACACCATTGCCACGATTATAGTAAATAACTGGTAGTGAGGTATTTTGCATGATGGCTTTGGCATATTCATATACGCCATCTTGCGGGCATTCGGTAAGATATGGCGGAAAAAGCAAAATGGCATGGATACCGGCTTTTTCGGCAATTTTTGTGAAAGTTTTAGCTTCGGCGATGCTTCTTCCTGCACTGGCAATTACTGGGACACGTTCAGCCACAACTTTGACCGAAATATTAACTATTTGCTCGTATTCATCAACGGTCAGTGAAAAAAACTCGCCTGTTCCGCCAGCCACAAAAACCGATGAAACATCATGGCTCACGAACCATTCTACACGTTCGGCAAAGGTTTTGGCATTGAATTCACCTTTTTCATCAAAATCGGTGATTGGAAAAGAAAGAAGCCCGTCTTCGAGCGATGATTTTATTTTTGATAGTTCCATACCCCCAACCCCTAAAGGGGTGTTTTAATTAAGAAAATAAATTTTCGTACATCGTCATTCGTTAAATCGTCATTCAGCTTACCATCTCGTTGCTATAAATTTCCAATCTGGTTGTACTTTTTGCATTTCTATTTCGTCGTTACGTTTGGTTAGGCCGCATTTTTTGTAGTTTTCGTGCAATTTTGCCAAGGCGGCTCTATCTAATTCAACCCCTAAACCAGGCCCGCTCGGTACTGGTACTGCCCCATCTTCAAATTTCATTCTACCGCCAAGAATGATTTCGTCAGATTGCCACGGATAATGTGTATCGAGGGCATATTTGAAATTAGGAATGGCTGCTCCCAGATGCACCATAGCCGCCAACGAAATACCCAAATGAGAATTGGAGTGCATGGATAAATCACGCCCGAAAGTCTCACAGATGCTCGTTAGCTTCATTGATTCCTGCAATCCACCCCAAAAATGGTGGTCAGACAAAATAATATCTTCCGAACCCAACTGAACACTTCTCGGAATATCCCCAAATGAAGTCGTACACATATTGGTTGCCAAAGGTGTTTTTAGGGCTTTCCGAACGGCAGCCATGTTTTCTTGTCCACGGCAAGGGTCTTCTAAATACTCAATAATGCCTTCCATCTCTTTGCCATATTTGATAGAAGTTTCTACCGTCCAAAGAGCATTGGGGTCGATACGAAGTGGCACACTGGGGCCAAAGGCTTCATGTAAAGCCAAGATTGCATCTACTTCTTGGCGTGGCTCAAACACGCCCCCTTTGAGCTTAATCGACTGAAAACCAAACTCTTTGCACATGGCTTTGGCTTGAGCAACAATTTCAGCGGGATTCAAAGCACTTGCTTGTCGAGCTGCCGCCCAACCTGTGGCATTTGGGTCTGTTCTAAACTCCAATTCACCGCCAGCACCTTCGTATTTATAAAAAAGATAAGCCGAAAAAGGCACTGCATCACGGCGTTTACCGCCCAATAAATCTACCACTGGTCGATTGACGATTTTACCGATAATATCTAAACAAGCTACTTCAATCGAACTAAAAACATGCACAACCGTACGCTGGTCCCACGGAGTAAAACCTCTATCGGCAGGTTTTTCGGTGCCAAATTCGGCCAAAAGAATATCTCTTATTTTATTGATTTGAAATGGGTCTTGTCCAATGATGAGCGGACGGCTTCTTTCAAGAGCTTTATCAATATCTATATTTCCCGGAATCTCGCTGACTCCGCTGATGTTATCTTCTGTTACCAATTCAACAACCGTACGCAAGGCATAAGGTGCATGAAGCCCAGCGGCATTTAGCAACGGAGGGTCAACTACCGCAATGGGTGTAATGTGGAATTCTTTGATTTTTGGAAATTTCATGTGTTTTAAAAGTTTTAGCGACGGCATCGCTCAGAGCGATGCCGTCGCTTGAATAATTACGTCAAAGGCCCAGGATTAAACAAAACCAAATCATTATAAAGCCCGAGTTTATCAGTTGCTACTTTTTTGTTTCCACTGGCTATTTCGAGAATTAGGCGGAATAATTCCCAGCCCATTTCTTCAATAGTTTTTTGGCCGAAAGCTACTGGACCAGCATCAAAATCTATTAAATCGTGCCAGCGATTGGCCAATTTTGAATTTGAACTTACTTTGATGACTGGAACCATATTTAAGCCATAAGGTGTACCTCGGCCAGTGATGAATACGTGCATATTCATGCCTGCGGCCAATTGGAGCGTTCCACAAGCAAAATCACTGGCTGGCGTTGCTACAAAATTCAAGCCTTTCTTACGTACTTTCTCACCCGGTGACACCACATCTACAATCGGACTCGTTCCAGATTTTACAACCGAACCAAGTGCTTTTTCTACAATATTACTCAATCCCCCTCCTTTATTACCGGGGGTTGTATTGGCACTGCGGTCGGCTTGCCCTTGATTCAGATAATTATCATACCAAGCCATTTCGTCTTTAAGTTTTTGAGCAACTTCGGCACTTTCGCAACGAGGTACAAGCAAATGTATGGCATCACGTACTTCAGTAACTTCTGAGAAAAACACCGTTCCTCCACCTTTTACAATTAAATCTGCTGCAAATCCAGCAACAGGATTCCCCGTCAGCCCCGAAAAAGCATCGCTTCCTCCGCATTGCATTCCTACCACCAAATCAACTACCGAACAAGTTTCTCGTTTACGTTGATTGAGTTTTTGTAGATGTTTTTCAGCCATTTCCATAATACCATCCACCATTTCATAAAAACCCTCAAATTGTTCATCTTGTAAATAAAGGATACTTCGACTCCGCTCAGTAGCCGTGTCTGAGGCCGAGCGTAGTCGAAGCCCATCATCATCTGGTAAAAGCCTTTCAGGTCTAAGCTTTTCACAACCCAAGCCAATAATCATGATTTCACCACCGAAATTTGGATTTTTGGCGATGTGTTTGATAGTACGAATCGGAATAATTGCTGCTGGAGCATCAATCGCAATTCCACAACCATAACTATGGTTAAAAGCTACCACGTCATCGACGTTTGGATAAAGTGGCAATAACTCCTTTCTGATTTTATTTTCGATGAAGTTCGTAATTCCTGCAACACATTGTACACTTGTGGTGATACCTAAAACGTTTTTAGTACCTACGCTTCCATCTGCATTTTTAAATCCCTGAAAAGTAAAATTTTTCAAGGGTTCAACTTGTGGAACAGTCGGTTGAACATAAGAAATATTCTCTAAGTTTGGAGGTTGTGGCATACTGATATTGCTTTCGTTTACCCAGCTTCCTTTTTCAATCAATCTATTAGCGTAACCGATGATTTGACCGTAACGAATAACCTCATCTCCTTCATTAAGGGATTTCAAGGCTACTTTATGCCCCATCGGAATATCTTCTTCGAAAACCACTCCATCCAACACAATTGCACCACGCTTCAAACCTGTTGGATTTGCAACGATAGCTACATTGTCAATGGGGTTAGTTTTTATTACTATGTTTTGCATTTTATTGTCTATTACTGGTTAAATGGTGACCGGTTTACTGGTAAATTAGTTATTAGGAGTGTGATTCATAAGTATCATAAAACCAATAACCAGTTCCCCAATTTACCAATAACCAGTATCCCAAACTATACCATAGGAAAAATCCAAGCGGCAATCATTGTCAGAATCACACCCGCTAAACCCATCAAACTTTGCATGGGAGCAATCGTTTTGAGGGCTTCTTGTTCGGTAAGATTTGAGGTTTTGCACATAATCCAAAAACCTGCATCATTCATCCACGGAATAAGTTTTGCCCCACTTCCGATGGCCAAACACAAATACACTGGATGAAACCCAAGATTGGCATTCTGTGCCATTCCTGCCAAAATTCCAGAGGCGGTTATCAATGCCACTGTTGCAGAACCTTGTGCCGTGCGAACAACCATCGTGATAAAAAACGCCAAGGGAATCAGAGCCATTTGGTAGTCTTTTGTTAGGTCGGCGATTCGACTACTGATGCCCGTCTGCTGCAACATTCCACCAAACGCACCACCTGCCGCTGTGATTAGAATGATTCCGCCACCACTCATCAGAGCGGTTTGCACAAAAGCGGTCAGTTTGTCTTTAGTTGTTTTCTTTTGATTTGACAAAACCCAAAGTGCAAAAATAGCACCCATCAACAAGGCAATACTTTTATCACCAAAAAATAAAACTATGTCAATCAATTGATTGATTAGAGCAGAATCGGTCATTGGCTCTTTGGTTTTTACGAAAGCTTCAAAAGCGGAACGAATACAAATAGTAACCAACGGAAAAACCGCAGGAAGCAATGACCACCCCAATGAAGGTAAATCCTTATCATCTTTTTCGGCAATGGCTTTGATGTCTTCCAAACGAGCATCAGGTGAGTCTCGCAATGGTATATCAAATTTTTTATTTAAGAAAACTGCTATCAAATAGCCGATAGTAATGGTACAAAGACCAAGAATCGAACCACAAACCATCATTAAACCAATCGGTACGTTCATGGCACTTACTAAGTACAGAGGGCCAGGTGAAGGCGGCACGTAAGAATTGGCCATTACGGCACCAGCAATTACCGAAAGAGCCAGAAGTAGATAATTTTTCTTCAATCGCATACCCATTGCTTTGGCCAGTGGCATCATCAAGAAAATAACGGTATCCACAAAAACAGGAATCGTCAAGAAAAAACTACTCAAAATAAAACCAATGGGAGCATTTTTTTCGCCCGTAACCTTGAGCATGGCTCTAATGATTTTTTCGGCGGCACCGCTATCGAGCATTGCTTTACCTATGATGGCTGCCATTGCTATCAAAATACCTATTTTGGCACATGTATTCCCAAATTCGATTCCGATTCGCTCGCCTATACTCTTATGAGCTTGCTTAAAAGCATCAATGGCTGTTACTCCTTTTGATAGATAATATTGCTCAACTAATTCAACAGGGGTAAGCAATGCCACAGCCAAAGCCGCCAACAATAAAGCCAAAAAAGGATGAAGTTTGAAGCCAATGATACCGCCAACAACGATAACAACGCCAACAAGTAGAATAAAAATAGGGTCTGACATGTGTAAGATTATACAGTTTTAGAAATAGGGCTTAAAGATTAAGCAAAAGTATATAATCTAAATCCTATTTTCTATTGATATAATGCCAAAATATGATACTTTTTGGACAAGTAGAATCTGTAAAAAGATTTTAATTCTATTCTGAATGTTTTAGCTGATTGTTTAGAAAATCTTTTAAAATAATCAGCTAAAACATTGTATTTTTCACTTATAATAGTGAAATTTCTTAAATAAACTCTAAACCTAATCTCTAATGGAAAATCAACCTATTGCAAAAGGTCGCTTGTACACTTCGTATGGCCTGCAAGGACTCTTAACTGTAATGTTCCTTATGGGAGCAGCCAATAATCTTTTACAAACTGAAACGGCAGTAAAAGGAGCAACTGACTTCGGTTATCCTGCTGAATCTGTTTTGTTTCTTGGAATTATTCTGCTTATTTCAACCATTTTGTATGCGTATCCTAAAACGACTATTTTAGGAGCAATACTTTTAACCGCTTGGCTTGGTGGAGCAGTAGCTACCCACATCATTCACAAAGACGCTGTGAGTATGAGCCTGCCAGCGGTCTTTTTTGGTGTTTTAGTTTGGGTAAGTATTTGGCTAAGAGACGGTCAATTACAAGGATTATTTCCGCTGAAGAATTAAAAATTTTATATTAAAAAAATCGAGAGCCAAAATTGACTCTCGATTTTTTTTGTACTTATGATTTAGATTGTTCCGACATAAACGGTTGATTATAATAGCGTTTACCCGTTGTTTTAAACAAAGCGTTAGCCACTGCCCCAAAAACGGGTGGGAATGGCGGTTCGCCAAGACCAGTTGGGTCAATGTCATTTTCTACAAAATGAACATCTATCTTTTTAGGTGCTTCATTATGGCGAATCATGCGATAATTATGGAAATTGTTCTGCTCAGGAACACCATCTTTATGGGTTAATGCTCCATAAAATGACTGTCCGATTCCGTCAACCACTGCACCTTGTACCATGTTTCGGGCGGCATCTGGGTTTACTACTACTCCACAATCAACGGCAGAAGTCACTGATTCTACGTACGGTTGTCCATCTCGCATAACCATATCTACAACATGGCCTGCGTAAGAGGCATGGCAGAAATAAGCGGCGACTCCACGTTTTTTGCCAGCATTTTCGGGTTTTCCCCAACCTGATTTTTCTTTTAGTAACTCTAAAACTCCAATATATCTGCTGGCATCATAATCGTTATTCTTACCAACCGGATTCTCTTTGGCACGTTTCAATAAATCTAAACGCATTTGGATTGGGTCTTTTCCCATTGCTTCGGCAACTTCATCCAAGAATGACTGCTCGGCTGCGGCATTGAAATTAGAACGTGGAGCTCTAAATGCACCAATGGTGATGTTTGACGGAATCTCCCAGCCTTCGGCCAAATAATTATCTACCGCACCTGCTGGAAAACGATTGGCATGAACTGGGTTTTCGGGAATTCCACCACCAATAACATGAAAACCTATCAGATTCTTGTTGACATCGAGTGCCGCACGATAAGTTGCCGTGTACATTGGTCGATAGATTCCGTAAGTCATATCATCTTCACGAGTATAAATCAAATGAATGGGAGCTTTCATCTTCTGCGAGATTCTGGCAGCTTCGTAGGCATATTGGGCATAGGCTCTACGACCAAAACCTCCACCCATGCGGGTCATTTGGATTTCGATTTTATCGGCAGGTAAATTAAGTAGTTTGATGAGTGTTGGTTCCATCCAACCCGGTGCTTGTATTGGCCCCGCAACCAATGCCTTATCTGCTTCTACATGAGCGAAGAAGTTCATCGGTTCCATGGTATTATGTGCCAAAAACGGAGCATTGTAAGTACGCTCAATTATCTGAGCAGCATTTTTGAAAGCAGCTTCGGGGTCTCCATCTTTTCTTAATTGTTGAGCTGGCTTTTTAGCATATTCAGCCATCAGCTCAAACTGAAGGCTTGTTGTTTCTAATCTGCCAGGTACTATTTTCTCAGTTTTTCCACCTCTGCCCATCATTGTTTCTTTTAAGTCTCCAGCGGCTTCCCATTGAGCATTGATTTTCTTGCGAGCATTCATTACTTCCCAAGTAGAATTGCCCACAATAGCAATCATTTCATTGAAAGTACGGGTATCGAAACCAGCTTGTTCAAAACCATCATCATAGAGTTTGAAGCTAAACACATCTTTGATACCCGGCATTTTTTTGGCAGCAGTTGCATCAAAAGACTTTAGTTTCATACCGAACGCAGGTGGATGCTGAATCATGGCTATCAACATTCCATCTACTCGATAATCCATTCCGAAGAGAGGTTTGCCCGTAACTACTTTCAAGCCTTCGGTATTTTTCTTTGAATTTCTAACAATCGAAAAATCTTTGGGGGCTTTCAGCCTCACCTCTTTCGGAACAGTCAATGTAGCTGCCTTGGCGGCCATTTCGCCATATTTTGCAGTTTTCCCGCTCGAATGAGACAAAACACCTGCTTTTGTTGTAATTTCTGTTGCCGAAACACCCCATGTTTGAGCGGCCGCTTCGATAAGCATTTGGCGAGCGGCTGCTCCTGCATTGCGGAGTGGCTTCCAGTACATTCGCACCGAATTACTTCCACCCGTAAATTGTGGGCCATACTTCACATTATCGTGCGTACCCATTTCTACTACCACATCTTTCCAATCTACATCCAATTCTTCAGCCACCATCATCGGCAATGAGGTCATTACGTTTTGACCAAATTCGGGATTTGGCACTAAAATTTTCACCACATTATCAGGCGTGATTTTGATGTAGGCCGCCAATTCAGACCATTGGTCGGCAAGGTTTAATGCTTCTACTTTTTCAGCAGCTTTTGCTTCCGAAAACCAACTGAAACTAAGCATCATTCCGCCCCCTGCCAATGCAGAAGATTTGAGGAATGAGCGTCTATCTATATTTTTCTGAATTTTCATCTTTCAAGTTTTTTAGGGTTTACTTTTTTGCAGCGGCTTTGATTGCTTCTTTGATTCTGAGATAAGTTCCACAACGGCAAATATTACCACTCATGTACGCATCAATTTCTTCATCAGTAGGATTTGGATTGCTTTTTAATAAAGCTGAAGCCGACATAATTTGTCCAGATTGACAATAACCACATTGAGCTACATCGTGTTCGAGCCACGCTTTTTGAACAGGATGCGTGCCATTTGCTGATAAACCTTCGATGGTTGTAATAGCTGATTTTCCAACCGCCGAAACAGGTAAACTACAAGAACGAACGGCGTTGCCGTCGAGGTGAACAGTGCAAGCACCGCACATAGCCATTCCGCAACCAAATTTGGTTCCGGGCATATTTAGGTGGTCACGCAAGACCCAAAGAATCGGAGTTGAGGGGTCAACATCTACTTGTTGCGTTTTTCCGTTGATTTTTAGAGAATATTTTGCCATAATGTTGTATTTACTTCAATTAAAAATTTAACAAAAATATATGAATATGTAAGTAAAAAGTAATGTTTTTCAAATAGAAACTTACGAATTTCAAATAATTTACAATTAGAGAAAATGAAATCATTAAAACCCTTGATACCAAAGCCAGCCTTTTCTTCGACCACCGAAACCCTGAGATTATCAAATGGCTGGCCTCACGAAAATTGGATATTTGATTTATCTGAAATTAAAAATATTATCATTTGAATATTAATTGTCATTTAAGTAATGAAAAAGTGTAATTTTGAGAGGAAAATCAAAAATTAATAAAATACAATGAAAAACAAAACCCTCTTATTCATCCTTATTTCAATTTCCTTTAGTTTAACTGTTGCAGCCCAAAAGAAATGGGGTGGTATGACCCTTTACACCGTCAGAAATGAAATGGGCAAAGACCCAAAAGCTACGCTCAAGTCTGTTGCTGATTTAGGTTATAAATACATTGAGGCAGTTGATTACAATAAAGGTAAATTTTATGGAATGACTCCCGATGAATTTAAAGCATATACGAAAAGTTTAGGGCTTACACCTATTTCGGTTCACATGGGGTCTATGAATCTCGACAATGCTGATACATTAATAGCAGATGTAAAAGCGGCTGGTTTCAAATATTTTATAGCTCCTGTGCCACCGATGGGTATGTTCAAATTTGACCCAAAAACCAGAAAATTAGGCATGCAAGGCTCTATGGAAAAATTAACTAATATTCTTGATGTCATTTCAAAGAAAGCACAAGCAGCAGGATTAGAATTTTTGTACCACAACCACGATTTTGAATTTCAAAAAAATAGTGATGGTATCGTACCGATAGAGTATCTATTGGAACATTTAGACCCAAAATATGTTAATTTTCAAATGGATTTATATTGGGTAACAAAAGCTGGTGCCGACCCTGTGGCATATTTCCAAAAATACCCAGGTCGTTTCAAGATTTGGCACGTAAAAGATATGGACGACCAAGGACGTTTTGCACCTGTTGGCAATGGAAAAATTGATTTTGGCCGAATTCTTAAAAATGCAAAACTTTCTGGCATGAAATACTACATTGTAGAACAAGACCAAGTTTTTGACGGAATGACGCCACTTGAAGCCATCAAAACAAGCAAAGAAGGCTTAAAGAAAATTGGCTTTAACTAAAACTAAAAAATATACAAAAAAAAGCTCGACAAAGGTTATGCTCTGTCGAGCTTTTTTGCTTTAAAACTTAGTCGCTTCAATTAGATAATAAAGTTAAAGAGTTGAGTGTTTCAAGTTCAATCTACTTCAAAACTCACCTTCACATCGCCCTCACCTAATGCAGTAGTTAGCCCCGAAATATCATCAATTTTGCCGATTTTGGTATAGCTGTATGAAGTACTAAAACCTTTGTAAAACAACACCAATGTACTTGACCCATACATCATCAAATCGCCCGCTTCAATTCGAGTTGGCACTGAGGCATTGGTGGGTACGCTTTTGGGCAATTGGGCGTATTTTTCGTTATTATTCAGCTCTATCATATTGATAGTCAGTGGTAATTGAGCGACAAAAGCTTTAGAAGTAGCATTGTCCAAAAGTGTGGCAGTAAATGTTTTACTGCCTACTTTGATGTTTATTTTATTACTTTTCATAGCTTGATTATTTTCGTTATTGGGCTGCTGAATAACATCATTTTCAGCTTTACATGAGATACTTAAACCTGCAAATAATTGAATAAATGAGAGTAAGATTATTCTTTTCATTTGACTGAATAGTTAGTTAATTTTCTTATAAATCTTCTTAAAGTTGTAATTCAGTGTTATATTCCACATAAAATCCTTATTGCCAGGCACATTAGAAGTAAATGTTTGATTGATGGTTGACTGTAAGCTAAATGGAAGTTTTTTATGGAACAATGCTCCCGTGACCGTCAGATAATCACCTCGATAACCATCGGTGTATAAAAAATAAACGGATGGAAATAAATTGAAACTAAGGTTTTTGCCCAAACCAACATTAGTAATGCTTGTATTCAGAAACAAAACACGAGTAAGCTGAGGCCCGTGTTTTTGTAGGCCATTCCCTTGTAGATACATGGCACTCACGCCAAATTTATTATTGAACTGATAACTTGGCACCACTTCAAAAGCCAAAAAGCGTAGCATTTCGGTGATTTCTTTGGTAGTTCCGTTTTCGGTATCATCTCGGCGGATGAGCGTGAAAGCAGGGTGAGTACCAACCCTTAAACCAAACTTTTTGTTGTCAACTAATCGGTAACGCAACCACCAAATCAAACCGCCTTTTTGGGCATCTGGTACTAATCTAATATCTGGGTCGAAACTAAATCTCTTTTTTCTGAATGATAGATTAGTCACAAAAGCCGCATGATTCAGCGAGAACGTTGGAATAATAGAAAAACCATTATTGGTAAACCCCACCGACCCCGAAAAAGAAGAAATATTTTTGGTGCTATCGGCCGATTGTGCAAGTGCAACCGAAAAAACTAAGGAAAAGAAAACAACGTATAAAAGCTTCATTTAAAGGAAGTTAAGTGATTGTAAAATAATATACCACAAAGGTAGCTTTCACTAATGCCATTAATTTTATACATTTTACGGTTTTACTTACCAATTTTACAGATAGCAGATTAGATACTAATTTTTATTTTTAGTTTTGAAGAAAAAAGCAATGATAGTTTTCGATTCCATCAAAAAATACAGCGAGATGTTCAGTAATAAAACACTGCATCCGCTCATCAATATTGTCGATTTGAACAAGTCGGAGCCATTGCCTCGACCAAAATTTACTATCAATTTTTACGCTATCATAATCAAGGACTCCAAATGCGGAGATTTACGATACGGCAATCAGTATTATGACTACGACGAAGGCACGCTGGTTTTTTTTAGTCCAAATCAGATAATTACGAGCGAACCCTTAGGCGAATTGCATCAGCCTTTTGGCATTGCTCTTGTGTTTCATCCTGACTTTATTGCAGGAACGAGTTTGGGCAAGCAAATCCATGAATATACTTTCTTTGGTTACCAGTCCAACGAGGCTTTGCACCTTTCAGAAAAAGAAAGAAGTGTAGTGAATCAATGCTTCGAAAACATCTCAACCGAAATTAGCCAAAACATTGACCGACACAGTAAAAAATTGATTATTGCCAACCTCGAATTATTATTAAAATACTGCAATCGCTTCTACGACCGCCAGTTTATTACCCGTGAAAATGTCAATCAAGGCATCATTGAGAGATTTGAAACATTGCTCAATGAATATATATTTAGCGAAAAACTAAAAACAGAAGGGCTGCCTTCGGTGGCATATTTTGCTGATGAATTGCACCTTTCGGCCAATTATTTTGGAGATTTAATCAAGAAAGAAACGGGCAAATCGGCACTCGATTTTATTCATCTCAGGCTGTTAGAAGTTGCCAAAGAAAAGATATTAGATACCACCAAATCAATCAGCGAAGTAGCTTTCGATTTGGGCTTTAAATATCCACAGCATTTTACGAGGTTATTCAAGCAAAAAGTGGGAATCTCGCCTAACGAATATCGTGGATTGAATTGATTTTGCCACGAATCAGTGTATTCGTGGCTTTTTTATCACATATAAATCAAAATGGCAGAAACTAATAATAATGAAACAAGGGCATAGCCTACATTAATGAAGAACAGTTTCCATGAACGATTTTCCCAAACTATTGCCCCTAAATGATACGGTACATAAAAACCAAGCCATGTAAAAATTCCTGAGTTTAGAATTCGAGCAAATGCACTCATTTCGGCAACTCCAGCCACATGATTCCACGCTTGAATATTATGAGCAAGCGTATAGGCAGTAAAGAAATTCCCGATCAGCATAAAAGCCATACCTTTCATCATTACTTTTGGGTCGGGCTTTTGGTTTCTGTCCATCTTCATTTCTTTGGCCCAAGCATCTCCAAAAAGAGGTGTATACCACAAAAATCCAAGAAAAAAGTGAGCAATTACAGCAATTAAAATTGCCAAATAGTTAATTTGAATTTCCATTTATTTATAGTGTTTAGGGTTTCTACTCTTTTGGATTTTCGATTACTCCCGTTTTTAGTGGTTTCTGCTCCATTTACAAATATATACTTTTAAATAAATCTAAAGGCAAATTTTTATAGATTTAAACATTTGATAATAAGCTATTTAAACTCCATTTTATTTAAACAATTTAGGAGCAAAATCGGCTAAATAAATTCGCCATAGCTTCCAAATATGTCCTTCACCCGTTTCTAAGTATTCGTATTTCATGCCCAATTCATCGAGTTTTTTTCTAAAATCTACATTATTCTGATATAGAAAATCGTCTTTCCCAATGGTTATGTAATACAACTTTAGGCCATTATCCTTCTGTGTTTTTAGCGTAGCATCTATGTTGCTATACACTTTGCCCGTAGCATCTTCACGAGGCATTAAAGCTGCCGAGAAAAGTCCGACATAATCAAACGTATTAGGAAAATATCTACTCACGTGCATTGTGTGGAAACCACCCATCGAAAGTCCCGCAATGGCACGATTTTGCTTATCTGCTTTTACACGAAAGATTTTCTCAACGTAGTTTACAATATCCATAAAATTAGCTTCGTATTCGCCATTCATTGAGCGTGGCAACAAAAACTCAGGTTTATAAAAACCATCTTTTCCTTGTCCGTAGCCGCCATCTTGCACCACATTGCCGTTGGGCATCACCACAATCATTGGTTTTGCTTTTCCTTGGGCAATCAAATTATCCATAATCTGAATGGCACGCCCATGTGCCGACCACGAATCTTCATCGCCCCCAGCACCGTGTAATAAATATAGCACAGGATATTTATCAGTTGATTGCTCATAACCTGCTGGTGTATAGATAGTTAGTCTTCGATTCATCTTCAATCCCGCAGATGGATACCAACAATGTGTAACCGTGCCATGCGGAGTATCATTCGTTTTATATAAATCGGCACGGCCATTTCCTACAATAAAAACATTGGTTAATGCGGCCGAATTTCTGAGAGCATAAGGGCTGTTGGGGTCATTGGTGCGTACGCCATCTACCATAAAAGCATAGCTATAAAGCTCTGATTCGAGTGGTTTTGAGGTGTAAGTCCAAAGTCCATTTTTATCTTTGGTAAGATTGATAGTTCCGGGGCCATCTTGTAAGCCAAAACGAGTTTTTACTTTAACAGGAGGTAAGAAATCGGATGTCAGTTGAACAGAATCTGCTTTTGGAGCTAAAAATCTGAAAGTTACCGTACCATCTTTATTAATTTCGGGAGAAATAATATTTTCAAGTTCCTTCGGAATTTCTTGTGCAAAGGCACTTTTTAGAGCAAAAACTGTAATAAATAATAGGAAAGTGAGTTGTTTTTTCATTTATAGCTAAGGTTTGAATGATTGGGCATCTAAATTAGTATTTAACCCGAAAGATTCAAAAGTAAAAAACTCTCTGTGAAATATTTTTATATTTGTAGTATCAATTCAACTCTAATTACTATGCTTACAAAAGAAGAAATTGAGTTTTTAGATACTAATGGGTATCTGAATTTAGGCCAGTTGCTTTCGACTGAACAAGTAAAAAAAATCAACGAACGACTCTATCAAATTAAAGAAGATGAAGGCGAAAATGCAGGAGCAGAACTGGCAGAATCGAAGTATATTCGCCACCCTAAAGAAGAAGGTGCCGACCGCTTAGCTGATTTGGTTAATAAAGGGGAAGTTTTTGATATTTTCTATACTCATCCACGGGTTTTGGCTGGAATTGAAGCCGTTTTAGGAAAAGGATATAAATTATCATCGCTTAATTATCGAGCAGCAAAACCAGGGAAAGGACACCAAAAACTGCACGTAGATTATAAAAATGCAGTAGCCAATGGTCAATATAAAGTTTGCAATAGTATATGGCTTTTAGATGATTTTACCGAATTGAATGGCTCAACTCGAATCGTGCCTAAAACGCATAAATTGAGCATTTTACCCGATGAAGCCATGGCAGATACCAACGAAAAACACCCTGACGAAATTCGGATTATTGCTCCAGCGGGTTCGGTTTTTATATTCAATTCGCACGTTTGGCATGGAGGAACGACCAACTTTACAGAAAACGACCGCCGCAGCATTCATAGTTATTTCTGCACCAAAGACCAACCTCAACAGATAGACCAAAAGAGATACATCACACAAGAAACTCTCAACCGTATTGGCGAAAAAGGAAGACAAGTCTTAGATGTCTAAATGAAAAAAATAGAGACAAAGCACATTTTGGATATGCCTTGTCTCTACAATCTAATTATCGCTATACTATCGCTTTACAGTTCTCTTTTCTTCAAAGCCTTCACCGCATAATCGGCTGCACGAGCCGTAAGTGCCATATAAGTAATTGATGGGTTCACACATGAAGCCGAAGTCATTGCTGCTCCGTCGGTTACGAACACATTTTTGCAATCATGTACTTGATTAAAGGCATTCAACACCGAAGTTTTAGGGTCACGACCCATGCGAGCAGTTCCCATATCATGTATGCCCAAGCCCATGTGCGTTGGGCGGTCGTAAGGCGTTACATTTTTGAAGCCTGCCGTTTCGAGCATTTCCACGGCCGAGGCAATAATATCTTTACGCATCGCCCAATCGTTTTCAACAAATGCGGCATCGGTCACAATCATCGGAATTCCCCATTTATCTTTTTTCTCAGGGTCGAGATAAATTCTGTTGTTTGGATTTGGTAAAATCTCGCCAAATCCACCAATACGAATCGACCACGGGCCTGGTTTGGTTAGGCTTTGCTTGAAATCTGCCCCAAAACCATCGTTTGTAACTCCACTTTCCCAACCTTCACGGCTTGCACCACCTTGATACCCGAAACCTCTGAGATACGCTGTTTGCTTATCGTTCCCCCAGTTTCTAAATCGTGGAATATACATCGCATTCGGTCGTTGACCATATACATAATCGTCTTCAAAACCTTCAACACTTGCCTGAGCCCCCGAACCTAATTGATGGTCCATTAAGTTTCTACCTACTTGGTCGCTGTCGTTACCGAATCCATTCTGAAAACGATTCGATTTGGAGTTGAGCATCAAAGCAGCCGTATTGATAGAACCTGCATTCAAGAAGATAATTTTAGCAAAAAACTCTTCGGTCTGCATGGTGTTTTGATTAATGATTTTCACACCAGCCGCTCGTTTTTTCTGCTCATCGTAGATGATTTCGGCCACTATCGAATCATGCAAAATACTCAAACGATTGGTTCGCATAGCGGCAGGAATTGAACCCGACAATGAACTATAATAACCACCATACGGGCAACCTCTTTGGCATTTGTTTCGATATTGACACGATGCCCGCCCCAAAGAAGTATGAATATCCTGTGGCTGAGTAAGATTTGCCACACGCCCAACCGTTACGGGACGGTTGAATCTTTCGAGCATTTTATTTTTAAAATGAGCTTCGGGGGCAAATAGAGGCATTGCTGGCAAGAAATGTCCATCGGGTAATATTTCTAAACCTTCTTTTTGCCCAGATACCCCCACAAATTTCTCAACGTGTGTGTACCACGGCTCCAAATCTTCATAGCGAATCGGCCAATCAATGCCGATACCTTCTTTGGCATTGGCTTCGAAATCATGCTTTGCCCATCGATACGACTGACGCCCCCAGTGCATGGATTTTCCGCCAGTATGATAAGCACGAATCCAGTCGAAAGCACGTTTTTCGATGTATGGATTTTCTTTATCATTTGTCAGGTGATTCACTACTTCTTCACTTCCAAGCCCCCAAAAACGGCTATTTGCCCAACGTTCTTCGGCCGAAATGTTGGAAGTTCGTCCCCGATGCTCGATTTCCCAAGGTTGTTTCATGGCGGTATCGTAGCCTTCGATATGCTTAATTTCATGGCCACGCTCTATCATCAAAACTTTCAGACCTCTTTCGGTTAGTTCTTTCGCCGCAAATCCACCCGACATACCCGAACCAACAACAATGGCATCGAATGTATTATTTTTATTTGCTTTTATATTCAGATTCATGATTGATTTTTAAATTATTTAGGTTGAATAAATTTACGATTGATTCGGTTGACGATTTACGAGTTCTTTTAAAAACAATTAATCTTTAAAATCGTAAATCCAAAATCATAAATCGTAAATTAGTAAGCGTACGCTTTTTGGTTAGGTTTTAGCTTGATGAGTTCGAGTTTTCCTGGAATTTGTACATATTCAAACGAAGCCTTTAAACCCGCTTCCGAAGTGAAGTAGCCCAGTAGCGTAAGCTCTTTTATCAATCGCCAGAATGGAGGAGTTTTGCTGGTAATTTTCTTAGTTTCTTGTTCGAGCAATTTTAGTACACCTCTTCTTTCATCAGTATTTAAGTCCAGAAATTTTACTTTCTCCATAGAAGCCAAACCTTCCATAAAACTCTGATGCTCAGGTGCTTTATAGCAATCTTTCAACATCATTTCAATAAATGCAGGCACACCAACATCTTTTGCTCCGACGGTGTCTGTTTTAGGAATAATCAATTCGGTAATTGCAGCAACGATTTTTTGTTGAGTTTCGGTTAAGCTAAAAGCTGCACCGCTGATGGATTTTGTAGAACTTTCCCAATTATCCATCGCCATCAATGTTGGTGCAGAAAATGCCCCTCCCAACATCAAGGCTACATTTTTTATGACCTCTCTTCTGTTCATTATTAATAGGGTTGAATATTATAGAAAACAAATATATTTATTCAATTTTATAATTCCGTCATGTAGTCATAATTTATTCGTGTAAGAATTACACTTAAAAAGTAGTTGTGCGTATTTTATTTAATGGTAGTAAAAAATGTGTGTGTTACCCGAAGAAAATCGGGGATTGAATTAGCAACTATTAACTTAGCTTCTCTGCTACAAAGAGCCTACTAAACCTCCAGAGCTGCTTTCCAGTATTCAGGTAGAACTATGGTATCATCAGTTGGTAATTTGTTTTTATTACTAAATAATTTGCCAATGCCTCTAACCAAATTGCTCGAAATAATATTGATTGCGGTATTAAATATTTTGATACCAAACTTAGATTTCGGATGAGCTAAATGGGGTACACCCGGAGGAAGTTTTTGTATCTCATTTACATAAGGTCGAAGGAGTTTTTCATAAGCAGCAAAGGCTTCTTTATGGTCTGAATGTCTTGAAAGTTCACCTGCAAGGATATACGCTCCCACCATCGAAAGACTCGCTCCCATTCCGCTCAAAGGCGAAGGGCAAAAAGCAGCATCGCCCGTCATGGCACAACGGCCTTTCGACCAACTTGGAGCAATTACTTGACTAATACCATCAAAATATATATCGGTATTATTATCTAACTCAGCCAAAATTCTGCTTGCTTCCCAGCCTGCATCAGCAAATTTTTCTTTTAAAATTGCCTTTTGTTCGGCTACACTTAGTTTTTCGTAACCTTTGGGTTCTGAAAGAAAAGAAAATGATGCTCTGGTAGTGCCTACATTATCAGGACGTATAAAAACTACTCTTGAATTGGGAGCATTATACCATCTTGCCCAGCGGCTATCGGAAGGTGTTTTTGGAATTGTGAAATAAGAAACATACAAGTTTAAGAAACGAATAACTGGTTCATCGCCAAAAATCAAAGAACGTGTACGAGAACGAATACCATCAGCACAAATCACCAAATCAAAGACTCGCTCCTCCCCTTTCTGAAATTGCACTCTAACTCCTGCCTCAAACTCATTCAAGCTAACTATCTGATTACCAAATATATACTCAACATCCTCTTTTGTATGATTATACAATATCTGAGCAAGGTCTCCTCTAAGAATCTCCAATTCGCTCGTACCAATGTTTGATTCTCCTTTAGGCAGCTCGGCTTTTGTATTATCATACTCATCTACAAAACGTACACCCAGTTCACCAGTATCTGCTGCACGAATTTCATCTTCGATGCCCATAAGTTGGGCTATTTTTTGAGCTGCCCCTTTAATGTCAATGTTCTGTCCGCCAAGTCGGAGTGAGTCAGCACGTTCAACGATTGTGGCGGCAAAACCAAAGCGATTTAGCCAAAAAGCGAGCGTCGGCCCTGCAATACTTGCCCCCGAAATAAGGATTTTCTTTTGATTCATTGAGTTTGTTAGAGTAGATAAGTATCTTTCATAACCTTTTGAAAGACATAAGGTTTAAAATTGAGAGATATTTTACAGGAATCATTTCAATACCTCATCTGATTTTTCATTCTAAACCCAATCTGATGAATACATTTCGGCCAAAAATCAATATCGCTTGTAGATAAACTTGATATTTATTTGGAAGATTAATCAAAAAATATGTACTTCCTAACGCTAAAGTACTTTCCTAAAGTTGGTTGGTGTACTGCCTGTAAATTTCTTGAATTGCTTACAAAAATGGCTTTCATCTATATACCCAAACTCATCGGCAATCTCTCCTATCGTTAGCTGACTGTATAATAGGCGAATTTCGATGAGTTTCATTTTATATTTAGTGATGTATTGTTTTAGCGATTCGCCCGTATGTTTCTTAAAAAAGATACTGATATAATCGGGCGAATAATTAAAGACATCGGCCAAATGCTCAATCGTGAGTTTGGATGGCTGATAAATATGCTGCTTGATATAGACCAAAATTGCTTCTACCGAATCTTTCAAAATTGGGCTGGCAGCGGCTTGCCCAAACAAATTTCTGGCAAGAATTATCATAATGCTCTGCATGAGACTCGTCCGAATACTTTCAAAATATTTAGAATGTTGATTCTCATACTCTTCTTCCAATACTGCCAACAATCCAAACAATTTCTTTTTATCTTGTTTGTCATGTACAATCGAGCCACGACTCTGCGAAGAAGTATATAACAACGTACTTACAACTTGCTGCCAAAGACTGTCTCTTTCTTCTATTTGTTTCTGAATCGAATCATTGAAGCGTACAAAACAAAACTCGGTTAGAGTATCAATTTCAAAATTATGAAAATCCTCTGGTCCTAACAGAAATATATCGCCTTCGGTATAAGCAAATGTATTGCCGTTGATGTTATGAATGCCACTTCCTTTCAGAATAAAAATAATCTCGAAATACGAATGTTTATGTACGGGATGATTCCATGTCTTTGCCTCGAAATGATAAATACTAAAAGGTGTATGTAGAAGGTATCGTTGCATAATAATAGATGATAGCCGCAAAAGCACCAATATATGTTGGATTTTTACAATAAACAAGTATCTACTTTCAGCTAATTTTGCACTCAAATAATCATTTTTATCTATTTTATTTAAATCTGAAGAACTTTTTAGCAAAAATCAGCAAGATTTTAGTCAGAGAATAATTTGAATCTCAGAAAATAAATAATGGAAATATACAAGTACAAAGCATTAAAAATACAAAAAATGAACAAATCAACAAGAAGAAAATTCTTAAAAACTAACGCCATTGCCCCGTTGGCATTTACGACCGCTTTTGCTTCGGAGAAAGTAATTAAAAGCGAACTATTCGTACATCATGTATATTTTTGGCTAAAAAATCCAAATTCTGAAGCCGATAAAGCTAAATTGATTGAGGGATTGGAAGCATTATCGAAGGTTTCGGAAATCAAAATGGCTCATATTGGCACTCCTGCCAGTACGAATAGAAGTGTTATCGAAAAAGGATACGCAGTTTCGTGGTTATTGTTTTTTGAGAATCTCGAAGAAGAAGAAATTTATCAAAAACACCCGATTCATCTAAAATTTGTGGCCGATTACTCGCATCTGTGGGAAAAAGTAATTGTTTATGATTCGGTTGGAACAAAGAGAAAAGGCTGATTTGAATTAATGATAGCTGAGCATTGGTTTCGTCGCTCGGCTATATTTCTACCCCAAAGCAACTTTATCATTTTTCTCCAAAATCATTCTTCCAACTCTAAAAATAGTTAATCCAAGCACTGCACAAGCTGCCATCACGGCGGTCATTGGCAAACTTGTTCCGTCACTCAATGCTCCAACTAAAGCCGCAGATAATGAGCCTATTCCCATCTGAATTGCCCCTAAAAGTGCAGATGCCCTTCCTGCTTCCTTCGAGAAAGGTACTAATGAGAGTGCCGAGGCATTTGGAAAACTAAACCCTTGACAACATAAAAATAAGAATATCAGCATAATCATGCTGTAAAGATTTAACCAATCAAACGCACTTCCTATACACAATACGCAGCCAATAATGGTTTGTGTAGTTAATACAACCCTAACAATTTGTTCGGAGCGAAATGTTTTAAGAGCAAAGTTGTTGAGCTGACTGCTCAAAATCAGTCCACCCGCCAAGAAGCCAAATATCCAACCATATTGTTGCTCCGTAACGTGATACATTTTCATGAACACAAACGGTGAGCCTGATAAATAAGCATAAACCCCACCCGAAACCATCGAACCCGCAAAGGCATAAGTAAAAAACTGCGGATTTCGGAAAATATTAAAGAAACTCGGTATAATATGTTGGGGCTTTAGTGAAATACTTTCATCTGGATTTTTGCTTTCGGCCAAGAAAAAAACTACTGCCAAAAATAATAACAAACCCATGCCACCTTGCAACCAAAATACCGAATGCCACCCCATAGCCGTAATCATATAGCTACCAACCGTAGGAGCAATAATAGGCGAAACGCCTAAGATTAGAATAAGTGTAGAAAAGATTTTGGCACTTTCCTGCACAGGAAAACTATCTCTTACGATGGCTCGTGGAGCGACCATACCCACACAACCACCTAAAGCTTGCAAGAAACGTAGAGCGATTAGCATTTCTATCGAAGTGGCCAATGCACAACCTACAGATGCTACAAAGTATATAACCAAGCCAACGATTAAAGGTATCTTACGCCCAAAACGGTCGAGTAAAGGGCCATAAATTAGTTGACCTACTGAAATACCAATAAAAAAACTTGATAAAGAGTAAGATACATCATCTACGGTAACTTTCAAATCAGCAGCGATACTCGGAAAACCCGACAAATAGGTATCAATCGAAAATGGCCCGATGGCAGAAAGTAAACCAAGTATAAGAATTAATAAAAAACGATTATTATTCATTCGGTAGAAAGTATAAGTAAAAAGGCTTGTTCGACAGCCCAAAGTCTATCGAACAAGCAAAGGTAAGCACAAAATAATCAAAGCCCTGTTGATTTCTCCATGGCTTCGGTATATCTTGTTCCCATTACTTTTACTTCTTCTGAAGCGGCGGTTAGTTCGGCTAACTCTGAACCAGTAAAAGTAATATTAATTGCTCCGTTATTTTCGGTCAAACGATGCAGTTTTGTCGTTCCCGGAATCGGTACTATCCACGGTTTTTGAGCCAATATCCACGCGATTGCAATTTGGGCATTGGTGGCTTCTTTTTCTTGAGCAAAACGTTCGATAACTGACAGCAAAGCTTTATTGGCTACTCGTGCTTCTTCGGTGTATCTTGGCAAAACATTACGGATATCACCTTCGGCAAATTTTGTTGTTTCGTCTATTTTACCTGCTAAAAAGCCTTTTCCGAGTGGACTAAACGGCACAAAGCCAATACCCAGTTCTTCGATGGTTGGAATAATTTCAGCTTCGTGCTGGCGTGTCCAGAGTGAATATTCAGACTGCAAAGCCGTTACTGCCTGCTCGGCATGTGCCTTACGGATGGTACTTGCACCCGCTTCCGAAAGTCCAAAGTGTTTTACTTTACCTTCTTTAATCAAATCTTTGACCGTTCCTGCAACCTCTTCTATTGGGATATTTGGGTCAACTCGGTGCTGATAAAACAAATCAATTACTTCTATATTGAGTCTTTTCAATGATTCTTCGGCTACTTTTCTGATGTTTTCTGGGCGAGAGTTTACGCCTGACATTCTTCCATCAACGATATTGAAACCAAATTTTGTGGCAATTACTACATCATTCTTAAATGGAGCTAAAGCCTCTCCTACTAACTCTTCGTTGGTATAAGGGCCGTACACCTCAGCAGTATCAAAAAATGTAATACCTTGCTCAACGGCCGCACGAATCACTTTTATCATTTCTGATTTTTCGCCCGCTGGACCATAACCAAAACTCATTCCCATACAGCCTAACCCGATGGCCGAAACTTCTAAATCTTTTCCGAGTATTCTCTTTTTCATGTTTTTATTTTTTTAATCATTTTTAAAATGTAGTGGCTACCGATTTCAAGATAATCCACTTGTCTTTACGTTTTTCAAGCTGCATTATTTGCTGCAAACGCCAAGTATTTCGTGAACCCCAAATTCGAGCATCAAACAGATTTTGACTAACAAACGTGGCTTTATCATCCTCAATTTTTATCGTATTTTTTACTTCTTTGTACGAATAATATTTCATTCTTTCACTTTCAATCTCCGAGAACCATTCTTCTTTTGACTGCACATATCCTGTGATGTGCGTAAGCGTAAAATGTGAATCTAAAATTTTGTTCAACTCAACTAAATTCTTATCAATCATCAACTGTTTTAGTTGCCGAGTTACATCAAGAATTTCTGATTTATTAATTTCTATTTCCATTAAACCTTTTACTTTTAAGCTTGTTTGTGAATAAGGGATGCTTGTATTAAAAATGATTATCGGAAGCAATAGTGTTATGAATCGTTTCATTTTTGCGTGCATCCATCGGATTTTTTAACTTTTCCTAAACTTCACTGGACTCATTTCTGTATGTTTTTTAAAGAAATTATTAAAATGTGTAACTTCCTGAAAACCAAGCGAATAAGCTATCTCCGAAACATTCCATTTACTTTGTTTGAGCATGATTTTGGCTTCTTGCAAAAGCCGTTCACCGATTAGATTTGAAGTAGTCTTGCCACTTGTTTCTTTTACTGCCCGATTGAGATGGTTGACATGAACATTGAGCTGGTCGGCAAAATCGGAGGCGGTTCTTAGTTTAATTTCAGTATGGTTTTCGTCAATCGGAAACTGGCGTTCGAGTAATTCCAAAAACAACCAATAGATTCGTTGTGAAGCATTGATTGGTAACTGCTCAATGAGTGTTGAAGGGCGGGTTTTCATGGCAAAATGTATCAGTTCATAAATCTGATTTCTGATAGCATCGTACTTATGAATATACTCCGAACTCAATTCGGTTTCTATTTTCCCAAAGATTCCACACAAATAGTCAAACTGGGCATCGTCTAATTCAAAGACATGCGTACCCGCAGGTTGAAAAACTTCATACTGTATCAGATTGCCGAATTGATTAAAAAAATTGGCATTGAAAATTACATAAAAACCAGAAACCTCTGTTTCGATATGCTCCCACTTATATGGGATGAAAGGATTAGAGAAAACAAGGGCTTGTTTCTCAAACGAAAAAACTTTATCGGCATAATGAATACGGCTGTTGCCTCGGCACAGTGTAACTTTGAAAAAATCACGGCGGCGATACGGTACGGGCTTGTTGGCAGGATGTGGCAAACGAAACACATTCACATGCCCGATGTCTTTACTCAGATTTTCGGGAATCCAATCGAATTTGCGTTTATAAAAATCTTCTAAGGACTCGAAACCACTATTCATAATTTTACAGTTTTACATTCAGTGCAACATTCCAAACAACATTATCACCCGCAATCGTAGAATTCAATTTATAGGTAAATATTGATGAGAGATAAACGGGCATTTTTTTCTTGTTGATAATTATCATGTGGCTGTAATAATAGCCTTTTTTATCATCTAAAGTCAGATGAAACACTTGTGGAAAAAAGCCTAAATAATAGTTTTTTGAGATTCCGATATTTGGAAAGCGTGGTTGGAGCGAAACATAAGTACTTTTCTGAACTCCATAATTTTTATCTAAGCCTTTTGAGCCTAATATATGTAAACCCAACGAAAACTTGGCGGAATGATGCCAAACAGGCACAAATTCGGCCGCCAAAAACCTATTTGCCACCCATCTATTTTCTAAGTTTCCGTTGATTGTCACTTGGCTTGGGCGAATAACATACGAAGGATGAGCTCCTACGTGCCAGCTAAAATGTTCAGTACGTTTCGAGCGGTATCTCAGCCAAAAAATGTATGACCACGGCTCTCCGTTGAGTCTCCAACGAAGCTCAGGTTCAAAGAAAATATGCTTTTTCCCAACTGTCAAATTGATAATCGTGGCAGGTTTACCGAGCATTAAATTAGGGAAAAGCGATACGCCATTATTCGTAATTTGAATATTAGCGGAAGCATGCAACGGTTCAGTTTTTTTGAGTGAATCTGCTTTTTGAGCAAAAATTGCAGTATTACAAAAAAGAAGTAATAGGGCTGTTTTTAGGCAAAGAGGAGTTTTGTTTAGGTAGTTCATTCTAATAAAAAATAGGTCTGTTTTCTATTACAAAATTACTGCTTTGGCATGAGTATATTAAACAAAATTCAAATCAAAACTTACAAAAATCAAACAGAGGTCTAAAACAAAAGAGCTGAGTTACGACTACCCAGCTCTTTGATTGTAATTATTTATTCTAAGTGATGGTAAAAATTAAATTGATAATATTTTTTTACCGAGCGTCGGTCGCCACGGAGTTGCCTAAAGTTTAAAAATTACAGAGTTTCACAGAGTTTTTCTATTTTTTCTTTGTGTAACTCCGTGTTGTACTTCGTGTACCTCTGTGGTAAAATACTATCAATTAAATAGTTCTTAATACTTATAATCAATTATCGCTCAAAGCATCACGCAAAATAGAAAATGATTTTAGCTTGGCGTCTAAATCAAAAATATGCGACGCCACCATTAGCTCATCAACTTCTGTTTCTTCGATAAAAGCTGAAAGATTTTTGTTGAGGGTTTCTTTGCTTCCGTAAAATGTACAGGCAAGCATGTTATTTACGGCTTGTCTGACTTCTGGAATTTGATAAACTTCGGGCAATTTTCCTGCAGGTTTGAGTGGTTTGCGTTTATTGGTAATGATTCCAACAAATAAATTGATTAAACTGGCCAATAATTCATTGGCTTCTTCATCAGTGTTGGCGGCAAGCACATTTACACACGCCATTACGTAAGGTTTGTGCAAAACCTCTGAAGGCTTGAAATTGTTGCGATAGATTTTGATAGCCGTCCGAAATTGTGCTGGTGCAAAATGAGAAGCAAAAGCATAAGGAAGCCCCATTTCGGCAGCTAAATATGCACTATCGGTACTTGACCCCAATATCCAAAGCGGAATATTCAATCCTTCGCCTGGGAATGCTCTGACTCGGGCGTCGCAATTATCGTCACTAAAATAAGTTTGTAACTGCCTTACGTCTTCGGGGAAATTATGGGCAGTTTCTTGATTTCTACGCAATGCCATTGCTGTGAGTTGGTCAGAACCTGGTGCTCTGCCCAGACCCAAATCTATGCGATTAGGATAAATTGTCTCCAAAGTACCAAATTGTTCGGCAATCACTAATGGGCTATGATTGGGTAGCATGATTCCGCCCGAACCTACTCGAATCGTATTGGTTTTTCCTGCTACATGACCAATCAAAACCGATGTTGCCGAACTCGCAATATATTCCATATTGTGGTGTTCGGCCATCCAAATACGTTTATAGCCTAAATTTTCGGCGTTTTTAGCAATTTCTACGGTGTTTGCTATGGCAGTTTGGTGAGTGCCACCTTCTACTACTGTAGCCAATTCTAAAACTGATAATGGTATTTTTGTCATTCAGTGTAATCTCTTTCCATAAGAACCCCAAGCTTATTTAGAAAGTTTCTATTATCCTTTTGAAATTAGTTATAAACAAAAAGAACGACCGAATGACCGTTCTTTTTGTTTATAATCTGACAGGCAGTCAACATTTACTATTGACTGTGGGCTTTATTACTCTTTCACCCTTATGGCTTTTGCCTCGAACATATTCATCAATGTGCCTTTCAAATTATTGTCATCCACTTTTGTAAGTTCAACATTTACATCGTAGCCTTGAGCCGAAAAGAAAATGATAATTTTATCGGCTGATTCTTCAATATTTGTAATCGGAATTTTTGGAGCAGAGGCATCGGCTGGCAACGACAATTCTCCGCCTAACTTTCCATCTTTTCTTTCGAGTTTTGTTACAAACTTGGCATCACCATTTGGTGTACCTGCGACCGTAATTTCCCATTTTGCTTCAAAAAAATTGGTCTGAGCAAAAGTATTGAACGACAAACCCAATACAAAAAGCACGACAAGAACACTTAGTTTTTTCATTTCACTTAGTTAATTTATAGGTTTATACTTATTTTATTCTACTTCCTTTTACCTCAATCATACCCATGAGTTTGCCTTTTAGGTTATCGGCATCTTCTTTGTTGAGTTCCATGTTGAGGCTCATACCATTGGCTGAGAAAAATACTTTGACTTTTTCGGCATCAACTTCTTCAACTTTTTCGAAGGCTTGACTTCCCATTTGCTGTGAAATCATTTTGCCCGAAAGCACACCATTGTTTCTTTCAAATACAATATCAATCGAAACATCTCCAGCGGGTGTACCAATCATTTTGGTTGCCCATTTTCCTACAAAATAATCATTCGCGGCCGATGTTTCTACTTTCACAGGTTCTTTCAATGAGCTTTCATAAGCCATTTTAAATTCAAGACCCATCACAACCATGAGCGAACCTGATTCTGCTTTTGTATTTGTAAAAAGCATATAAACATCTTGCAGTTTACCATCCAAATTATTTGGCAATTGGATAGGAACTGAAACTGTTTTTGGTGTGAAATCCATTTTTTCGGAAGGCTCCAAGAAAGCCGAACGCCCAAGCAATGGACCAGTCGGGCTACCTAAACGTGCTTCAATCGTACCTCCCACGGCCCCGAGTTGAGGTTTCGGTGCGGTTGCTCCTACTTGGATTTCTGAAACACCTGTCAAATCAACTTGCTTCATAATCATGTAAGCTCCTGATTTTGAAGGAATTGCCAAGTTATTTCCACCAAAAGCCATTTTGTTAATATCCACATATTCATCGAATCCGTGCGGGTCGATTTTCGAATTTCTCAACACAAAACTTTGCTCCGATTTCAAGGCTGGTAAACCATTTGCACCTTGGTCTTCGTAGGCAGCACGCACAATATATACACCCTTGTTTTTATCAGATGCAGGGGCTTTAGTTGTGAATGAACCTTTTACTGGCAATGAAGATTTTGGTTTTTCGTTGGCGATATTCAAGATATATTTTACCATTTCAGAGGCATCAGCCGTAGAAATTTGCGGGTGTGCCGCCATGGCAGTTTCACCCCAAACGCCACTTCCACCCGAAATGATTTTCTTTGTAAGTGTTTCAAGAGCTTTGTTATCGCCTTTGTATTTCAAGGCCACTTCTTGGTAAGCTGGTCCGATAGATTTTGAATCTTTTTTGTGGCAAGCCATACAGTCACTGCCTTCAATCAATTTCTTACCAGTGGCGTAGGCTGCACTTGCATCCGCCGAGCGGTGCCCCATAGCAATCATATTTTTATCGAAACCTTCGGCCAAATAATCAATATTTACGGCTACGTTTTCAGGCGAAATACCATTATCCAACTCACCATCTTCTTTATCTTTGACCTTGATTTCGTAGTCGAATGATTTATTGGCAATGTAAAAACTCTTATTGGCTTTCGGCATATCAAGACTCAATACCGGTGGTTCGTTTCCTGCCGTAATCTCCATTGATTGGCTATTTAGACCGCCTTTTCCATCATCAACTGTAAGCGTAGCTTTATAAACACCAGCCTTTGTGAGTGTTAGATTAGCATCTTGCGTAGGAATCACTTTCACGAAACCATTTTTTGAAGTAAGCTTCCAAGTATATTTCAAGGCATCGCCATCGGCATCAGTTGTGCCTTTTGCACTTAATTTTAGGTTGAAAGGAATAGCTCCGCCCATTTGGTTGGCTGCCACCTGAATTTGTGGCTTACGATTTCCGCCATTGTATTCGATGCGAATTAAGCGGGCATCATCATTGGCCGTAAACCAGCCACTTCCGTATTCGAGCATGTATAAATCACCATTATCGGCAAACTCCATATCCATCGGATTGCTAAATTTATAGCTTGGCATAAAACGCTCCATCGAAGCATAATTTCCGTCTTTATCAAAACTTACAGCCATAATCCAACCACGCATCCACTCGTAGATAAAGTGTTTACCATCATAATATTTCGGGAATGCTCTATTCGCTGTCGCAAAGTCGTCTTTATAATAAACTGGACCTGACATTGGATTACAACCGCCCGCACCCAGTAACGGAAATTCTTGACTGTTGGCGTACGAATACCAAATCATCGCCCCTTTTGCTTCGGGTAATTGAATCAAACCAGTGTTGTTTGGCGAAGTATTCATCGGTTTCAGATAATCCCACTTAGCACCAGAAGTATTAGTCGCAAAATCAAATTTATTATAGGCTTTGTTATCGCCCACAAAATGCGGCCAACCATAATTTCCAGCCGCTGAGGCTTGTCCAAACTCACAAGTTCCTGCTGCACCACGATTCGGGTCTGGTTTAGAAGCATCTGGCCCTACATCGCCCCAATACAATTTTCCAGTTCTTTTATCAACCGCAATTCTGTAAGGGTTGCGGTGTCCCATGGTGTAAATTTCTGGTCGAGTTTTTTCCATGCCTTTCGGGAAAAGATTTCCTTCTGGAATGGTATAAGTGCCATCTGGCTGCGGTTTAATTCTAAGAATTTTACCACGTAAATCGTTGGTATTGGCCGAAGATTTTTGAGCATCCCACGGGCTTCTACCCGGACGTTCATCGCTTGGGCTATAACCATTCGAAGCGTGAGGATTGGTATTATCTCCCGTAGAAAGAAACAAATTTCCCGATTTATCCCAATCAATCGAGCCACCCGTGTGGCAACATTCTTCACGTTGGGTTTCTACTTTGAGCATTTCTTTTTCAGAACTCAAATCAATCTCGTCGCCTTTCATAGTAAATCTTGAAAGTACGTTGTATGAACCTTTTAAAGAAGAATAATACATGTAAATCCAGTGATTTTGAGCGAAATTAGGGTCTTTATTCAAGCCTAAAAGTCCATCTTCAGCCACCGATTCTTTTCCTTCTCTATTTACATATTTTAGGCTCACAGGAAGTTTGGCAATCGTTTTAAGGGTTTTGGTCTTAGTGTTATAAAGTCTTACTTCTCCTTTACGTTGGATGAAAAGTACTCGGTCGTTATCAAGTAAAGTTAGCTCGACTGGCTCATCAAGTTTTTCTTCTAAAACAACTTTTGTAAAACGATTTTCTTCTGGACGAGCCTTCGAGAAATCTAATGGTTTTGGTGCTTCGCCACCCGCAGCGTATTTGATACCCGCCCAAAGATGATTCAAGAAAAGTGGCTCTGAGAAAGTTTCGTCAGTATGCCCCATGGCAGTATAAAATGAGCGTCCGCCCTCGAATTCTTGAAACCAACTAATTGGGTGGTCAGCACCGTTTTTGCCTCCTTGATAAGATTTTTCATCAATTTTTACAACCACATTGATTTTTGGCGAAATATCTTTGAAGCTATAAAACTCATCCGAACGCTCAAACTCGTCGGGCATTCCTGCGGTTAGTTCGTTCTTTTTGGTTACATAAAACTTACCTTTTTGCACATTATTGGGCATTGGGTGGTCGAGAAACCATGCACCTGCCAATTTATTGTACCAAGGCCAATCATACTCGGTATCAGTGGCGGCGTGAATACCCACATAGCCTCCGCCTGCTTGAATGTATCGTTCAAACGAATTTTGTTGTTCGTTATTCAAAATATCGCCCGTTGTGTTTAAGAAAATAACGGCATTGAATTTCTTCAAATTTGCTTCCGTAAACAGGCTTGCATCTTCTGTAAAACTCACGCCAAAGCCTTTTTCTTTAGCCATTTTGTCTAAGGCTTTTTTACCTGCCTCGATAGACTGATGCCTGAACGCCGCCGTTTTGCTAAAAACCAACACATTGATTTTGGTTTGTGCAAACAGTGAATTGACCAAAAACAACATAAAAACTGACTTCAAAAGCCCTTTTATGATTGTTGTACGCTGTTTTTTCATGTAATTGAAATTGATTTGTTTGATTATTTTTTTGATTTGTTTCGCAATTGTAGAGACGTTGCATGTGCCGAGCGAAGTAGGGTTGAACCCTATTAAGGCGAAATGGAGTTGTCC
>NZ_BMKK01000007.1 GCF_014644295.1 Emticicia aquatilis | reverse complement strand
ATATTGTACCAACAGGCACAATCAAGTTTCGCTTTTTACAGGTATAACCCTACTTCGCTCGGCAAATGCCTTGTCTCTTCATCGCAACAACAATAAATGTCAGACAACCTAATTTATTAAAAAGTCCTCACGAGATATATGAATCAAGTGAGGACTTTTTATTTATCATAAACCGTCTCTTACAAAGCCGCTACCGTACGCTCTACAAACTTCGTCAAATCAGCACCAGTTAGCATTCCTTGTGCCAATAATCCTAAATCGTATAGTTGCTTCGTTAGTGCTTTTTGGGCATCTGCATCTTCGGTTTTTAATAATTTAGCAATCAAACTGTGGTTTGAGTTAACAACCACGTTGTTTGGCATTGGCATCGAGCCAAACATATCTCCTTGCCCGCTGATGCGTTGCATATCTTTCCAACGACGCATAAATTCTGGCTGTACGATTGTTACAGGAACTTCATCGGCTGGCAGCGACTCTAATTGAATCGTGTTTGCCCCTGCAACTTCCTTAAACAATTCCTCTACTTTTTTCTTCTCATCATCGCTCAAAACACTTTCAAGATTTAGACCTTTATCAATCAGTTTGTCGATACTGTCAGAGTCAACACGCTTGAAAGTTGTTTTTTCGAGTTTCGACTCCAAAGCATTGATAAAGTGAGCATCCAACGGCGAATCCATCACCAACACATCGTATTCACGCTTTTTAGCCGATGCAATGAAAGCATCTTGTTGATTTACATCATTGGCATACAAGAACACCACGCTTTCATCTTTGTTGGTCTGAATCGCCTGTACTTTTTCACGGTATTCGTCGAGTGTAAAATGCTTACTTTCAACATTTTTCAATAAGATAAACTCTTTTGCACGGTCATAGAATTTATCATCTGAAACGATTCCGTATTTCACGAATACACCCACACTTTCCCATTTTTCTTCAAAACCTGTGCGGTCGTTACGGAAGATTTCTTGTAATTTATCAGCAACTTTTTTAGTGATGTGCGAATTGATTTTCTTCACATTTCCATCGGCTTGCAAATAACTACGAGAAACATTCAAAGGAATATCTGGAGAGTCAATCACCCCGTGAAGCATCTGCAAGAATTCTGGCACGACGTCTTTTACATCATCAGTGATAAATACCTGACGGCTGTATAATTGTACTTTATCACGATTAAGCTGAAAGTCTTTCTTGATTTTCGGGAAGTATAATACACCCGTTAAGTTGAATGGATAGTCAACGTTGAGGTGAATCCAGAAAAGTGGTTCTTCGCCAAACGGATATAGTTCTTTGTAGAAAGCCTTGTAATCTTCATCGGTTAATTCTGACGGAGATTTTGTCCAAATCGGATTTGGGTTATTAATTACTTTACCATCAAATTCGATTTCAACTGGCAAGAATTTAGCGTATTTTTCAAGAATTCCGCTAATTCTGAAATTATCTAAGAACTCTTCAGAGTCGGCTGCTACGTGCAAGATAATATCAGTTCCACGTTCTGCTTTTTCGGCTTCAGTGATTTCAAACTCGGTACTACCGTCACAAATCCAACGAGCAGGAGCATCATCACGGAACGATTTTGAGATAATTTCTACGTTTTCCGACACCATAAATGCCGAATAAAAACCTAAACCAAACTGACCGATGATTTGGTTAGTATCAGGCGTATCTTTGTATTTTTCTAAGAATTCTTTCGCTCCAGAGAAAGCAATTTGGTTGATATATTTCTTGATGTCATCGGCACTCATACCAATTCCTTTGTCAGAAATAGTAATCGTTTTTGCTTCTTTATCAACCGAAACTTTGATGGTCAAATCGCCCAATTCTCCATTAAACTCACCCATCGAAGCCAATTTTTTTAATTTTTGTGTGGCATCAACGGCGTTTGAAACCAACTCACGCAAGAAGATTTCGTGGTCAGAATAAAGAAACTTTTTAATGATTGGAAAAATATTTTCCGTGTTAATCGAAATTGTACCTTTTTCAGCTACCATGATATGTTTTAATGTATAATGTAAAGTGAAATATTAGTATCCGTTACTCAGTTTTTGACATTTTTGCATACAAACCTTTGTCGAGGTTCGGCAATCCGTACTCATCAAAGGCTGTTCCAAAGCCCACAATACTGACAGATTGTCAGTTTATAAAAAATTATTACTCAGTAGATATACTAATTTTGCCCGAAATGATGTTTATTCGGTTAATTAGTTTTATTAAAACCAACCACAAAAACAACCGTGAAAAAATTTCTTATCATTTGTTCATTTCTTGCTATCGTTTCCGAATCTTTTGCACAAGCCGAATACCATACGCCATTCAGATGGGATATTGGTATGCACTACGCTCGCCCAAAAAACTACGGTTTTGGCTTGGGAATTTATACCGAACCTAAATATTTAGTCAACGATAATTTATCAGTAGGTTTACGTTTGGAAGGCACTGTACTGGGAAGACTCAAAGTAAACGCTTCCTCGGATAACGGTGGCTCGCTGGGCTGGGTTAGTTCGCTTCTGGCTATTTCAGATTATCATATTGGCGAAGGGCATTTCCGACCGACAGTTGGACTTGGAGCTGGACTTTACCGACCAACAGCAGCATCATATAGTCAAGGAGAAATGTACCCAGATATAGCTCGTGGAAGCAAATTTGGGGTTTCTCCACGTATAGGTATTGATTTATGGCATTTCAGATTTTCGGCAGATTATAACTTTATTTTTGGCCAACGAAATCTCATTGACGGACAAAAAATTGACCTTAACCAAAATCACCTCACCATCAAGATGGGTATTTTCTTTGGTGGTGGCTTGAGACAGGAGTAGTTATTGGTGAACTGGTTATTTGTTACTGGTTTTCCTCAATTTTACAAAAAAGTGGCACATCCTTTAAGGTGTTCCACTTTTTTTTGTTCTAAAACTTGCAAGTGTGCCATTTGGCAGTTATATTTGTGACATTAATGCTTTACTTTCCCATTAATATAATAAAGTGACAACACAAACAAACCAAAATCCAGTGGCGAGTTTGAGTAGTCCGATGGAAATTATTGCTTTAGCAAAAAAAGGTTTACCGAAGCGTTCGGCCGATGTAATGGCAAAAGGTGTAGGACTTACCGACCGTGAAATGGCACGCATACTGAATATTTCGGAGCGTACTTATCACCGATACAAGTCAGAAACCGTACTTGATACCGCAGCAACCGAAAGGCTTTTGCAACTTTTTTTACTCTATAAAAAAGGCGAAGAGGTGTTTGAAGACATCGAAAAATTCAAACGCTGGGTGCGACACCAACACGTTCTTTTTGGCGAAAAATCTCCATTAGATATGCTCGATACTACCACTGGTATCCGACTCGTCGAGGACGAACTCGGACGTATTGAATACGGAGTATATATCTAAATGTCTATGGTAGTTTATCGTTTACAAAGAACAAAATATGCCCATTCGAGAGAAGATATTTTATCGGGTGAAGGAGCTCGTATTACTGGTGGTCGTTGGAATCCTGTGGGAGTTTCATTGATTTACACATCTGCCACACCCGAACTCGCACACAGCGAGTATATCATTCATCAGAAATTTCTGCCACCTCCTTCGTGTAATCTGATAATGATTCAAGTGCCTGACGAAAGTGTTATTAAACTACCCATCGAAACCTTACCCGAAGGCTGGCGAAGCTACCAAAAATACGGAATTACGCAAAATACCAATGAAGTTTGGCTAAAAGAGCAACAATCATTGGTACTGCAAGTGCCATCGGCCATTGTTCCGATGTCGTTCAATTATCTTATCAATCCCCTACACCCCGACATCAAACAAGTCAATATTATTCAATCAGAGCCTTTTATTTTTGATGAAAGATATTCAGCACCAAATAATACTAACTTTATGTCGAGTCTATTTGATGAAATGACCGAAAGCTAACTCACTCTTTCCACCATTGAGGTTTTTGTGGCGTTCGGGTTGGGCCTTCGATACATTCAGAAGTAGCTCCAAAACGATTAGGATTGGGCTTGCGTCCTAATAAACCAATTGGATTGGCTTTTCCTTGTGCATTTTCTCGATTTAGCCAATATTTTATGGTGTTGGCACTTCCTACCATGAAAAAACCCGCTACGGGTTCTTCAGTTTTTGTTAGATTTCTCACGTTTCCGATGATAGCCGCAGGTGGAGTATCGACCAAAGTTCCTGTTCGTTCGGTTTGTTCGGAAAGTATTTTCAAAAATCTATATGCCTCTTCTGAAATAGCCAGTTGCTTAATTTCAACCAAAGCACCATCGTAATTATAATATGGAATTTGAGCAACGAGTTTATTTAGAACAGGCTTGCCATTTGAATAAATATCACTAAAAATATTCCAAGTGTCATTCCGTAAAATTTCCCAGCAATTTTGTCGGCAATAATAATCGACCGAAAACTCGGTGTGACACACAAATTGGCGTTCCCAAAGTGTCCACGACCATGTATAATAATTTTGTTCATTGGCAGGGTCTTGAAAATCGACATATAAATTATTAGCAGGAATCTTCTTTGTACCATTATCAATGCCATCGACCTCAAATGAGTCGTAAAGTCTGTCAACTTTTGTCCCTTTGGGCATTAATTGCTCCGTTGATTCGTATTTTGTGCCATCGGGTTTCTGAAAAATAAGTTTATACGAATTTCCACTTTTTGCTCTAAAATTTTCGGGTAAAACATAAATTCCTTCACCTTGATGTGTCAACGAAATCATTTCTTTCCGATTGACTACAATTTCAACTTTCAGGTTAGCGATAGGCTCTTTAAAAGCAATTTCTCCATTAGTAATTGATTGATGAATACTAATTTTTTGTTGAATGTCTTCGTCGGTAAGCGTGGCATCAACTACCAATTTATTGAGTGAGTTTTCGGAGAGTGTTTCAAAAGGTTCGACACAAGCACAGGCCCAAACAGTCAGTAGAGTAAAAAGTATTTGTTTGTGCTTCGACATCAGTTAGTGGGCTACAAATCAGCGATTTAAGTGTAAACAAAATTAAAGATATTTTAACCGAATTATCGACATCCTATTCAATTTTTCTCGAAAAAACATAAAAATTTAATTCAAAAATATACCTTTGCGAATAAGATTAACAAGGATTTTGGCCGCTGTGAAAGATAACTCTCAAATAATCACGATTAAAGACATTGCACGAAAGTTTAAATGCTCACCCTCAACGGTTTCAAGAGCATTGAACGATAACCCCGTGATTAATGAAGAAACCCGCAAGACGATTCAGGAATACGCCGAAAGAATGGGCTATCAGCGAAACATCATTTCGTTGAGCTTGCTCAATAAATCGTCTAAAACCTTGGGAGTTATTTTGCCCAATATCAATCATTTTCATGAGTCGGCCATGCTCGAAGGCTTACAATCTACTTTCCAACCACTCGGCTATTTGCTTAATATTTGTGTAACCAACGAAAGCTACGAACTCGAAAAACAATACATCGAACGCCTATTGGCCAATCGGGTGGATGGTATTTTCTTGTCAATTTCGCAGGAAACCTATGATGGCGGACACTATGAGCATATCGAGAAGGTGGTCAGACGAGACATTCCGTTGGTCTATATCGACCGCAAATATGATGCAGCCTTGGCCAATGGCGTAATCGTTGATGATTATG
The DNA here is from genome assembly GCF_014644295.1 of Emticicia aquatilis. Classification (GTDB taxonomy): domain Bacteria; phylum Bacteroidota; class Bacteroidia; order Cytophagales; family Spirosomataceae; genus Emticicia; species Emticicia aquatilis. The sequence continues at coordinate 303,426 of NZ_BMKK01000007.1, read as the reverse complement.
ACGGAGCATTTATGGCTACTCAGCATTTAATAGAAATTGGTTGCCGTCGAATTGCACATTTGCGTGGACCAAAAGGCTTGACGGTGTCAGAATACAGATTCAACGGCTACCGAGATTGTTTGCTGAAACATAATCTACCAGTAGATGAAACTTTAGTTTGCACAACCAATTTTGAAGTTGAAAGTGCCATAGAACCTACCAAATATTTATTGGATTTACCCGAAAGACCCGATGCTATTTTTGGTGTAAACGACCATGTTTGTATCGGTGCGATGTCGGTTATCCGAGAGCGTAATCTGCATATTCCGCAAGAAATCGCCCTTGTTGGCTTCGATGACTCGCCGATTGCCCAATACTTATCTCCACCATTAAGTTCAGTACAGCGTCAAAGTCGTCAGATAGGCTTAGAGGCTTCCGAACTTCTTTTGGGGCAATTGAACAATAAAGTACTGGATAGTAAAGTTTTAGCTTCAAAACTTGTTATTCGGGAGTCTTCAAAAAGGTAAAATAAAAACTATTTTATAAAAACTTTATCCACCTAAAAACCCTATTATTTCGATGAGAAAGTTACTCACAATCTTTTTCTTGTTACCTCTATTCTCAAATGCACAAGTACGTTTTTCAAATGACAAACCTAAATTTGGAGAAACTGTAAGTTTTATTTATAACCCTTCACAAAGTCCTTTGGCAAATCTTTCAACCATCAAGGCAAGTGCTTTTTTCTTTAGTGAAAAACTTGCATTTACAGCACCAAAAACCATTACACTACAAAGAAATGGTCAAGAGTGGCGAGGAGAAATTAATCTCAATTCAAAAGAAACAGTTGGTGTATTAATGGCATTTAGAGATTCTACCGATAAAATATTCGACACTAATAAAGATAAAGGATATGTAATTTTACTACATGATTCTCTCCAAAACCCTGTGAAAGGTGCTTATTTGGGTTTAGCTATGAACTATGGTTATGCTAACACTCACCCATCATTCAAATTTGCAAAAGATATAACAAATCAGGTAGTTTTGATGGAAAAAGAGTTTCAAAGCCATTCTGAACTAAAAAAAGATGTGCTAATGATGTATTTATCTTTGCTTGGAATCAGTAAAAAGGAAGGATATAAAGAAACCATTGAGTCGGAATTAACCGCAAAATATGGAGATAATGCAGATTTAAAAGCAAACGAATTAATGCAGATATGGTCACTCTATTCATTGACTGGGAATAAAAAAGCAGAAAAGTATCATACCTTATTAATTGAAAAAGAACCTAAGGGATTTTTTGCACAGCAAGAACGCTCACGTCAAATAATCGAAGAAAATGATGCCGATAAAAAACTGGCATTATTTGAAAGTTTTGAAAAAGACTTCCCAAATGCAGTATCACTTTATTTATCTGCTGGTTTTATTGCTAATATTTACGTTGATAGAAAAGATACTGCCAAATTGAAGCAATTGGTTCGTAAATATGAAGCGAAGGTTGATGCGATGTTTTATAATAGTGTGGCTTCGAAAATGGCTGAAAAAAACTTAGATTTAAAAACTGCAGAAGCTTTTTCACTCAAATCAATTGAAGCATACGAAGCAGAAAAAAAGAAATTACCAAAATCGAATAGGCCTTATGACCTAATATTTAGAGACACTTACGCCACCATTCTCGAAAAACAAGGACGCTTAAAAGAAGCCCTCGAAAACTACAAATTGGCACTTGGTAATACTCCCGAAGAGTGGAGCAGTAAAGTCAATGAAAGCTACATACTATTGGCAATCAAGTTAGGGCAAACCGATGAAGCAAAGACAAAGGGCGAAGCTTTCATAAAGGCAGGAAAATCGACCGAAAAAATACGAACGGTTATAAAAAACTTGTACATCAAGGATAATGGTAAAAAAGGGGGTGAAGCTTACATTTCATCGCTTGAACAAAATATCAAAGAGAAGAATAAAAATGAAATTTTATCTCAGATGATATCAGAAACCGCCCCAAACTTTGAATTAAAAGACCTTTCGGGCAAAAATATTAACTTGACTGATTTGCGAGGAAAAGTGGTAATACTTGATTTTTGGGCAACGTGGTGTGGGCCTTGCATTAGGTCTTTTCCTGGAATGCAGAAAGCACAAGAAAAATATAAGAATAATCCAAACGTTAAGTTTCTGTTTATCAATACTTGGGAACAAGGAAATGATTATCTACCCAAAGTAAAAAAACTAATTACTGATAAAAAATATACTGACTTTACTGTACCAGTTGATGTCGATAGCAAGATTGTTACGTCTTATAAAGTAGAAGCCATTCCTACAAAATTTGTGATTGATACCGAAGGGAATATTCGTTTCAAAAGAAGAGGTTCGTCAGATGAAACCGAGGAAATCGTAGAAGAAGTTTCATTGATGATTGACACACTTTTAAAGGAATCTAAAAAATGATAGTAACTTAAATATATTACTCATTCAATCTAAAACCCATGCAAAACAAATCTTATCAGCAAATGCGGCAGCGTTAGTAATATGACTTTATTGCAAACTGGCTATTAAATCATTTCCACTTAATTTAAATTTACTAATGAAAAAATCCATTGGCTTACTCTTGGCGGTATTGCTATTATCGCTATGCTCAAACGCACAAGTTACCTTCTCAAATGAAAAGCCCAAATCTGGTGAAACTATTCAGTTTACCTACAAGCCATCAGTCAATCTTTCAAAGTCGAAGATGATTAAAGCACAAATCATTCTTTTAGAGTCAAACTCTCCCATGAAATCAAAACCTTTTTCAATTGATTTAACTCAAGAAGAAAACATTTGGAAGGGAAGTATAATATTAGAAAAAGACAAACTGGGAATTTTAATAACACTTCTTGACCCAAGTTCTAATGAAATGGATAATAATGATAAAAATGGATATTCTGTATTAGCCTATGATACAAATGATTTACCTGTAAAAGGAGCTTATGTTGGGTTGGCTATAGCTAAAAACATTGGATACTATAACTCATCTTTTGATTTGAAAAATGATTATTCTGAGCAAATTGAACTTTATGAAAAAGACTTTGCAAGATTTACTGACTTAAAAGAAGTAGTTTGGATACCCTACTATTGGACTATCATTGAGCGAAAAAAAGACGGTGATAAAGAGTTGATTGAAAAAGGGTTAGATAGTCGTTTGGAAGGTTCTCAAGCACTCAGTGAGACAGAAATGAGCAGCATCATCTATCTTTATCGACGAATTGGCAAAAAAGATAAAGCAATACCAATAGTTAAAACTCTGATTGAAAAATCACCGAAAGGTGACTTTGCTCAATTTGAAAAATACAGTTCAATAATGCAGGAACGAGATGCTGAAAAGCGGATGCTACTGTTTGAAGATTTTGAAAAAAACATGTCAGAATCACCTCTTTTGCCAGAGTTAGGCTTTTCTCTAATACATGCTTATGTCGATACAAAGGAAATTAACAAACTGAAAAGTGGTATCAAGAAATATTTAGACCCTGCTCCATCCCCAATAGAATCGAAAGCTGACACATATAACTCTATTGCATGGAAAATGGCAGAAGCGAGTTGGGAGTTAGGTACAGCAAAAGAGTTTTCGGATAAAGCGATTGAACTGCAAATCTTGGAAAATCAACAAAATAATAACAAAAGAACCTCGGCTGCACTTCATTCGTACTATGATACCAATGGTTATATTTTAGATAAACTCGGAAAAAAGCAGGAAGCCTACGAAGCTTTTAAAAAAGCAATACCCGCAGAAATAGAAAATACGCAATTTGAAGTGAATGAAAGATTCATTCTATCGGCTTATCAAACTAAACATCTGGAAGAAGCACAAAGAATGGGTGAGTTATTCATGAAAGAGGCGAAATCTACCGAAAAAATAAAAGAGATTTTAAAAGAAATCTACATTAAGAAACACGGCAAAAAAGGTTTAAGTAATTATGTTTCATCACTTGAAACCATTATGAAAGCCAAACAGAATAAAGACATAATGGCAACTATGTTTGAAGAAGATGCAGCACCATTTGAACTGAAAGACCTCATGGGCAATATGGTTAGTTTAGCATCTCTAAAAGATAAGATTATAATTGTTGATTTTTGGGCTACTTGGTGCGGTCCTTGCCTTGCATCAATGCCAGGGATGCAAGAAGTCCAGCGAAAATATAAAGATAACCCAAAGGTGAAATTCTTATTTATTGACACATTGGAAGATGATGAAGATTATTTATCGAAGGTCAAGAAACTAATTTCTGATAAAAAATATGATGATTTGACCGTACTTTTAGATGTTGATAGTAAATTAGTAGCTAAATATAAAGTAGAGGGAATACCAACTAAATTCGTAATAGACTCCAATGGAAAAGTTCGTTTCAAAAGTGTTGGTTATAGCGGAAATAAAGAAAATCTGGTAAACGAACTTTCTTTAATGATTGATACCTTATTAAGTCAAAGATAAAATTCAACCTAAAAAAAACTCATGCAAAAGCAAACCTTAACCCTTACTTCTACGGCAGTACTGCTACTCTACGTAGCTTGTCAGAAAACACCAAACGAAGCACCAACACCCGTCAGTACGCCCACAATACCACCAGTAGAAGTTGAATACAAAATTGATAAATCTACGCCAGTTTGGGCGGATGAATTTGATTACAAAGGCTTGCCTGACTCAAAAAAATGGAGTTATGACATTGGCGGTGATGGCTGGGGAAATCAGGAAAGTCAATACTACTCGAAAGAATTAAAAAATGCTCGTGTAGAAGATGGGAAGTTAATTATTGAAGCCATCAAAGAAAGGTACGAAGGTCGTAATTATTCTTCGGCACGCTTGGTAAGTAAAGGAAAAGGCGATTTCCTGTACGGAAGAATTGAAATAAAAGCCAAATTACCAAAAGGTCGTGGTACTTGGCCAGCCGCTTGGATGCTTGCAACCGAACAAAACTACGGAGCGAGTTATTGGCCAGATAACGGCGAAATTGACATCATCGAACACGTAGGTTTCGACCAAAATCGTATTCATGGAAACATCCATACAAAGGCGTTCAATCATTCGATTGGCACCAATAAAGGCAATAACATAGTGGCCGAAAGTGATGTGTCAGATAATTTTCATGTGTATGCTTGCGAATGGCTACCCGACAAAATAACGATTGAACTTGATGGAAAACCTTATTTTACATTCAATCGCCCAAGTAAACTTTGGCAGGAGTGGCCTTTCGATAAGAAATTTCATATCTTACTCAATATTGCCGTTGGTGGCAGTTGGGGTGGTCAACAAGGCATTGATGACAGCATTTTTCCGCAACGTATGGAGGTTGACTACGTAAGAGTTTATCCAGCAGTCAAGTAGAACTTATAACAGGATAATTAAAAATGCCCTCTGAAAAGATTTTCGGAGGGCATTTTCAATAAAACCAATTTACTAATAACGAGTTGACCATTAACTAATTCATATCCAATCAATTCCTTTTTTCAACAAGCTCAATGTACGTTCTTCGGGGCTGTTGGCATGGGGTTTGTAATCATACACCCAGTTGGCAACAGGCGGCAGACTCATCAGAATAGACTCGGTGCGGCCATTGGTTTCGAGTCCAAATTTTGTACCTCTATCCCAAGCCAAATTAAACTCTACGTAACGCCCACGACGCAACATTTGCCAAGTTTTTTCTTCTTCTCCGAAGGGTATCTGAGCATTTTTTGCCATCAAATGGGTATAAATTGGAGCAAAGGATTCGCCTACTGACTTTACAAAATCAAAAGTTTTTTCTTTTTCTGTGGCGTCTTGTGGTTTTAAATAATCAAAGAAAATCCCTCCTACTCCACGAGTTTCTTGGCGGTGCGGAATATAGAAATAATTATCGGCCCATTCTTTATATTTTTTATAAGCATCGGCATCGTGCTTATCACAAGCATTTTTGAGTTGCTCATGAAACCAACGAGCATCTTCATCTACCACATAATGCGGAGTAAGGTCAATACCACCACCAAACCATGAAATACCATTCGACATCTCGAAATATCGCACATTCATGTGAATAATCGGCACCATCGGACTCACAGGGTGCTGAACAATACTTACACCAGTAGCAAAATAGTCGGCTTTTTCGTCGAGTTTTAACTGCTTCTGTAAAGCATCAGAGGTTTCGCCCGTAACGACCGAAAAATTCACTCCGCCTTTTTCGATGATATTTCCGTTGGTTATTACACGAGTTCGACCGCCACCGCCACTGTGATGCTGCCAATTATCTTCTTGAAATTTGCCTTTTCCATCGGTAGCTTCGAGGGCTTGACAAATAGTATCTTGCAGGGTTTTGAAGTATTCGGCAATATTTTCTTTGGATAACATAAGATTCTTTTGAAATTTTGTAACAAAGTTAGAATTAAGATTGAAAAGTTTTAAAGATTAATGTAATTACGAATTATGAATTACGAATTACGAATTCTTCAAAACCCTTAATATCAGCATTTTAACTACCAAACAAGTACTTTCAATATTCATAAAAATTGCAATGATGTAAGATACGCTATCGAACTGAAATTCGTAAATCGTAAATCGTCATTCGTAAATCGTCATTCGCCTCATGTTTTCATTAAGTAAAGTTATTCGTCCACATATTCTTTCGCTTACGCCCTATTCGTCTGCTCGTGATGAGTATTCGGGTTCGGAAGGTACATTTCTCGATGCGAACGAAAACCCTTTTGGCTCAGTAATTTCGGGAAATTATAATCGTTATCCAGACCCTTATCAATCGGTTGTAAAAGAAAAATTGGCCACAATTAAGAAAGTGCGTCCAACGCAAATTTTCTTGGGTAATGGCTCAGATGAAGCCATTGATTTGGTGATTCGTGCCACTTGTGAGCCTCAGCAAGACAATATCTTGATTTTGCCACCCACTTACGGAATGTATAAAGTTTGTGCTGATGTACAGAATATTGCAGTAAAACAAGTCCCGCTCACGCCCGACTTTCAAGTAGATACGAAAAAGGTACTCGAAACGGCTGATGCAAACACAAAAATTATCTGGATTTGTTCACCCAACAATCCATCGGGAAATATCATCGAACGAGCTTCAATTCTACATATTTTGGATAATTTCAAAACAGGCTTGGTAGTAGTTGATGAAGCTTATATTGATTTTGCAAGCGAAGAATCTTTTACTCAGCTACTTGATAAATATCCAAATTTGGTAGTTATGCAAACATTCTCTAAAGCTTGGGGATTGGCGGCATTACGTTTGGGAATGGCCTTTGCTTCGGAAGAAATCATCAAGATTTTGAATAAAATCAAGTATCCTTATAACCTCAATGGTGTAACTCAAAAGTTGCTTTATGCCGCATTGGGGAAAGAAGAGAAAAAAGATAAATACGTAAAACAAGTACTAAAAGAACGTGAACGTTTGCACAAAAAACTGGCCGATTTAAGCATCGTGAAGCACATTTTCCCATCAGACTCCAATCAGCTTTTGGTAAAATTTACTGACGCTAATGCTATTTTTCATTATCTAATTGAGCAAAAAATCATTACTCGCCTTCGTTCAAGCGTTATTTTGTGTGAAAATTGTATCCGCATCTCAGTCGGTACAAAAAAAGAAAATGAGATACTTTTGAAGGCTTTGAAGAAATATTAATATTTTAGCTTTAATGTTTATTGATACCTAACGTTTTTAGTAGCGTTAGGTATTTTTTTATAAAGAGTTTATTACATTAGAGCGTTTTTCAAAAGCTAATTAATTATGATTTTTTTTCGTCTCTTAGCATTCATATTTTTTACTTCTCCTCTTTTCGCACAGCCGAAAGAAATCAAAGATTTTGAGAATAGTTTCTGCAAAGAATATTGGAAAGCAGGCGACATTAACCTTGACTTTGACAAACGAGCGAACCTCATGTCGAAGTTTCTTTCTAAAACGGGAAAATTCATTAAAACTCACCCCGAAACAATTAATTTTCCATTGAAAAAAATGGATGAATGTATCACTATTTCTACTTCTGAAGATAAGCTTTTAAGGGTCTATTCAATAAATGTACAAACAGGCGGTAGTGCTCAAATATTTTCAACAATTATTCAATTAAAGTCCAACAATAAAGTTTTACGTACGACCCCAGCGAAGATAATAACGCCAACCTTCATTATGATATTAATAGCGTTAAACTTGGAAAAACAAACTACTACCTAATCAAGACTCTCGGAATTGGCTCTTCTCGTGACCATGCTATGAGCATCGAAGCATTTATTATTCAAGGAAATAAATTAAAACCCGTTGATGATTTATTCGTTTCAAAATCACAACAAACGGGTCGTATTGATTTTGACTATGATAATGCAAGTGTACAATACACTAACCGAGAATTAGATTTAATCCACTTTGACCCCAAAGCTAAAAAGCTATATGTTGCAATAGTGGCCGAAGATGGAAAGGTTTCAAACAAAAATATTGTTTATGTAGTCAAGGGAAATAAATTTGTTTTTACAGGTATTGAAAAAGCTAAGTAAATCAACTTCCCATTACCTTATCAACAATCTCAAAGAAAGGCTTTAGCTCTTTCTCTCTGCCACGCAGCCAAAGCATTAGCATTGAGGCTTTCAAAGAAATGTTGTTTAGCTCTATAAACTTCACATTCATATTTTGTCCGCTCAATGCTGATTTTGGCTCAATTGAAATTCCAAGACCCGCTTCAACCAATCGCAACACCGTGTTTGAATTGCCCGATTGATAGGCCACCTTCGGGATAAAACCATACGATTGACACAGGGCTTCGAGGCTTTCAACATAACCCGAACTTTCGTTTCGTGGGGGTAAAATGAAATTTTCATCCGCCAATTGTGCCAGCGATTCAAAATTATTTTCGTCTAACCGATGGTTCTGTGGCAAAAGGATTACAAAGTTTTCGACATAAATCGTGCGAGTATTTAGTTCTTTTGGCACAATCATATTTGGACCAAATGCTACATCAATTGTCCGATTGATTAAGGCATTGATGCCATAAATATTGGTTGTTTCATTCAGATTTGTTTTCATTAAAGGCATTTCGGCTTGAATTTTCGCCAAAATATTCGGCAATAAAAACTGCATCGACGAACTCGAATGAGCTATTTTTATTTCGCCACCTTCGCCTTTATGAATCTGAAAAGTCCGCTGTTTTACTCGCTCAAAATCTTCTAAAATTCGCTCACATTCTTCCTTAAAATATTCTCCAGCAGTTGTCAGAGCCACATTTCGCTTATTTCTATCAAATAAAACTACGCCCAATTCTTCTTCCAAAGCCATTATTTGTCGGCTGAGGGCGGGTTGAGCGATGTAAATTTCGTCGGCGGCTTTTCTGAAATTTAGCGTTTCCGAAAGTTTCAAAAAGTGTTCAATCGTTCTAAAATCCATTATTGATTCATTTTTGGCATCAAATAATCAAAATTAAGTATTTTTTGTTATCAAAAATAAATGATTGTTTTGCAAAAGAAAAACACCAAGCAATATTAATTATCAGTTATGGAAATTCTTCAAGCCACAATCGACCACGTTGAATACGTAGCTGTGCTATTTGACGCTTATCGCCAATATTATGGTCAAGATGCTGACTTAGAAGGTGCTAAGAAATTTTTATCTGAGAGAATTCAACAAAACGAATCTGTGATTTTTGTGGCATTCAAAGATGGGCAGGCAGTCGGTTTCACGCAGCTTTACCCAGCATTTTCATCGGTTTCGATGAAACGCCAATGGATATTAAATGATTTATTCGTAAAGGCCGATGCTCGAAACTTAGGCACTGGAAAAGCTATTTTACAAACTGCCCAAGAGTTTGTGAAAAATTTAGGCCATAAAGGCTTGCTTTTGGAAACAACTCCCGATAATACTAAGGCTCAAAAACTCTACGAAAGCCTCGGCTGGAAACGTGAAGAAAATTTCTATTACTATTGGTAAGCGTAGTAAAATCAACAAACTAATTACAATTGCCTTATTACACTTTCTCAACAAACAAATGAAACTACTATTATTTACTTTTCTGACTTGTTTTATTACTTTTAGGGCTTTTTCGGAAGATAAGAAGGATTCGATTCAAACCCAAAAATCACCGATTCAATTTTCAGGAAATGTGCAACTTACCAACAACGGTATTTCGCCAGTACCTGCATTTGCACTCGGAACCCCCGCCCTTATGACAGGTTTCTCTATCAAAAAAGGTAATTTTTCGTTTTCACCCGCTTTAAATTATGGCATTGATGGCAAACCTTGGGTATCAAATAGTTGGTTGAGGTTTCAGTTGCCGCACAAGAAATTCACCTTTCGGACGGGGATAAACTGGTCTTTGTTTTTTAAAAGAACCAATATTACCGAAAATTTACAGACATTTGAGGTTCAGAGAGTCAATAAATATTTGGAGTTTGAAGCAGCAACAAGTTACAAAATTTCTGAAAATATGAGTATTCAGGCATTGTGCTGGTACACGAAAGGTATTGATATCGATGCCGTAAAATATGGCTATTTTTACAGTCTTTCGGCCGATATTAGCAAAATACGCCTCTCGAATTCGGTAAAATTAGCACTCAAACCTAACTTATTTTATATTGATAATAGTATTCCATTCAAAGGTCTTTTTGCTTCGGGAATTGCAGTATTTTCGTATAAAAACTGCCCTTTTTCTATTTCGATGCAGGCAGTTAAGCCATTGATTGTAAGACCCAAAAATGATTTTAATTGGAATATTGGTTTAAATTTTGATTTCTAAAAAAATGACAAATCTTCAAGAGGCTTTTTCGCCCGATTCTTTTCGCCAAAATGCCCATACTTTAGTCGATTTATTGGCTGATTATTTGGAATCTGCTCAAAATCAGACAATTACGAGTGTAATTCCATACCAAGAACCCGACGAATCATTGGCTTTTTGGCAAACAGATTATGAGCAAGGTGCAGGAAATGTTGAAGATTTTTTTAGGAATGTCATCGAAAAATCCACTCATTTGCACCATCCACGTTACATGGGGCATCAGGTTACGCCACCACTACCAATTACTGCGATAGCCAGTATGTTTTCGGGGTTGCTCAATAATGGAATGGCGGTTTATGAAATGGGTTTAGTGTCGAATCCTTTGGAGAGAATTTTATCAGAATTATTGGCCAACAAAATAGGCTTTGATGAAAATGCCAGTGGATTACTCACTTCGGGCGGAACTTTGGCAAATCTTACAGCACTTTTGGCTGCACGTGCCGCTAAAACTGATGTTTGGGAAGAAGGAACAAGTGAAAAGTTGGCGGTCATGGTTTCGGAAGAAGCCCACTATTGCATCGACCGTGCCGCCCGAATCATGGGGATGGGCAGCGAAGGAATCATAAAAGTTTCGACAAACGAGAAGTTACAAATCCGAACCGATTTATTAGAAAAATACTACAACGAAGCTACCGAAAAAGGTTTTCGAGTGATTTGTATTGTAGGTAGTGCCTGCTCAACTTCCACCGGGAGTTATGATAATTTAGCAGAAATTGGTCATTTTGCCCATAAACACCAAATCTGGTTTCATGTTGATGGAGCTCATGGTGGAGCAGTTATCTTCTCCGAAAAATACAAACATAAAGTAAAAGGCATAGCACAAGCCGACTCGGTGGTAATTGATTGGCACAAAATGTTGATGACTCCCGCACTGGCAACGGCTTTGATTTTCAAGCGAGATGAAGATGCTTTCAAGACTTTCCAACAAAAAGCACAATATTTGTGGGCAAATCAGCATTCAAAAGATTGGTTTAATTCAGGAAAACGTACGTTTGAGTGTACAAAACTGATGATGAGCCTAAAAATCTATTCAATTTTGAAAGCTCACGGCGAGCAGATTTTTACCGAAAATGTAGAGTATTTACACGGTCTGGCTGAAAAGTTTGCCAATTTAGTAAAAGCCAGACAAAACTTTGAATTAGCAATTGAGCCAGAAAGCAATATTGTATGTTTTAGATTAGTCTCGTTAGACAGCAACTTAAATGACCTCAACTCAAGCATCAGAAAGCAGCTTTTACAAGAAGGCAATTTCTATATCGTGCAGACAACTTTAAAAGAAAACGTTTATCTTCGTGTGTCGTTGATGAATCCGCTCACGACCGAAGCAGACCTAAACGCACTTTTAGATGAAATTGAAAGAATTGGTAATCAGATTTCTGGAAAATAAATATTTAGCTTTTGCAATTACGCTAATCATTTTTGTACTCTGCACAATGCCGAGTGAACAGTTACCAAAAGGTAATGATAAAACTGCTCATTTTGTAGCCTTTGCAGGATGGGCTTTTTGCTGGCAATTTGCTTTTAAAAACTGCTCAAAAACACTATTTTTTGGCATTCTCTACGGAATTATTATCGAATTTTGGCAAGGCTCATTGCCTGAATCGTTCCATCGCAGTTTTGATTGGTACGATGCTTTGGCCGATAGCATTGGTGTAATCATTGGTTTAGTTATATATTTTCTCATTCAGAAAATTCTGCCAAAAACTGCATTATAAGTCAAATAAACTACGTATATTCATACAATTTATTATTTTTGTAAAATATTCCCTTTTCTTCATAATCTATATATAATCTTCCTCACAAAGTCTTAACAACTATAGCCCAGAAAACAGCATAATAAACACTCGTTAAACAAACTATACTTGTACCTGTGAATCTGGAAAAATGGAGGTTACAACCTCGACAACTAACCTTATTAACGGCTGGCTTGGCTTATTTTGCCAATGTCTTTTGCGTCAATCTTACTTATGTTTTCAACAAAGAACCATTCATCGAATTTGGTTTTAACGAACAACAATTGACCATTGCCAATAGTAGCTTACTCATTGCTCAACACATCGGAATTTTTCTCGGAGTGTTGATATTTGGTTCTATGGCTGATAAAAAAGGCCGAATGACGATACTCTTTATTTCAGTATTTACTTATTCAATCGGTACTTTATTAAGTGGCGTGGTACATAGCTATCACTTATTTGTGTTTTTAAGATTCATTGTCGGTTTAGGATTAGCATCCGAATTAGGCATTGGATTGGTACTGGTCTGCGAGATATTTCCCAAAGAGAAACGCACTTCAAGTGTTATTTTTATTGCTACCTGTGGCTTTCTGGGGATGTTTCTATTAAGTATTTTGGCAAAATCTTATCATTGGCGTACACTTTATACCTGCGGAGGGCTTTTAGGTCTTGCCATCATGCTTTTCCGTTTTTCTACATTTGAGTCTGATATATTCTTAAAAACAAGTAATAATATATCCAAGAAAACCCAAATATTTGCTTTACTAAAAGACCGAAAAATCTACTACTTAATTCTGAGTATTTTACCAACTTACTTAATTACAGCATCATCTATTTTTATTGGAGTAAATTATTTTAAAGGATTAAAAATCACTACTGGACAAAGTCTAATGTTTTTTTCGCTGGGTGCTGGCATTGGTTTTATCTTACTTGGCATATTAGCTCGAAAAATTAAAAGTCGGAAGAAAATAATAGCCTTTTGTATGTTTTCTCTAATCATACTTTCATTTAGCTATGTATTATTAGCCCAACCTATCATTCACCATATTTTTCTGATTACTAATTTCTTTTTTGGTATTTTCGTATCTTATCAATTTGAATTGTTGACACTTACCGTAGAACAGTTCGGTACAAATCAAAGAGCATTAGCCACCACCCTTGTATTTGGCGTTGGTAGGGCTTCGGTATTCTTATTTTCTTTGTTAATACCTATTATCAACATTTTATTCAACGACTTCCTGTATAGTATTCTGCTACTCGATTGTATAGTTTTTTCTATCGGTATCTGGAGTATTTCAAAAATTAAAGAAGAATATGGTAAAGATTTAAATTTCGTAGAATAAAAAAGGAATGATGTTACAATCATTCCTACAAATCCATTTTAATCTTATTAGTCAATCTAAAATCATTACTTCGTAATCTTCAATGCAAAATCTAAACGTTGGGCAGCATTATCCCAATTCAGATAGTTAAATAACTCATCTACAAAATCGGCACGTTTATTTTTGTATTTCAGATAATAAGCGTGTTCCCAAACGTCAATTACCATTAATGGAACAATACCCCAAACAGTAAGTTTTTCATGATTTTCTACCTCTAAAATCATTAGTCGATTGCTCTGAGGATGAAAACCTAAAAGCCCCCAACCATTGCCATCCACGTTTTTTGAATGGTGAAGTAACTGAACCTTCATTTTATCTAATGAGCCAAAATCTTTTTCGATTCTTTTGAGTAACTCCCCTTTGGGTTCGGTTTTCTTGTTTGTAATATTTGTCCAAAAAATAGTGTGCAGTACATGGCTTGAAAGGTGTAATGATAGTTTCTTTGTCCAATAATCTACGCCTTCAAAATTACCCGAATCTAAAGCTTTTTTTATCAAATCTGTTGCTTTATTAGCCGTATTTACTGCTCCTCCATGATGGGCAGTATAGTGTAATTTCAGTACATCGGCTGGCATAAATGGCTCTAAGAATGTATCAGAATAAGGCAGTGAACCAAGAATAAACTTTCCTGACTCATCGGTTAATACATCTAATCCTCCTTCATTCAAGGTTGCACTAAAAACATCATTACCCTTTAGAAGACTTGCACCCGTCAATAGTGCCGTATTGCTCAAGAATTGGTTCCTCGTCATAATTGATAATTTTTTATAATAATACCCAAAATACCTGCAATTAAAATTAACTGAGGTTCTTGTAGTTTTTTTATGTAAATTAATGATAAACCAGTCGCAATAGCTATTAAAATGGTAGGTATATCAATAATACTTCGGGTGGCAATTACAAAAACAGCCCCAACCAAAGCCCCAACTACTGCGGCTGTAATGCCTTCGACAAAAGCCTTTATGCTGGTATTTTTCGATATTTTTTTGAAATATGGAGCGGGTAAAATAGTAAATAAGTAGCAAGGAAGAAAAGTGGCCAAAGCTGCCACAGTAGCTCCCCAAAAACCCGCCACCAAATATCCGATAAAAGCAACGGTAATCACAACTGGGCCTGGCGTTATCATGGCCACCGCCACTGCATCAACAAATTGATTTTCGGTAAGCCAGCCATATTCTTGTACAACACCTGCGTGCAAAAAAGGAACAATTGCCAGTCCACTGCCAAAAACAAACGCACCTGCTTTCGTAAAAAACCAAGCAATTTCGGTCAGTTTCGACCATTCAAAACTCCAAAAACCAAAATTTGTAAGCAACAAAACCGATGCAGTGTTTTGCTTTTTTAGCCACTGAGGCGGAGCTTTTACTACCATATAACCAAAGCCAAGTACTATAAATAATATCACATCCTCTCGTTGAGTAACAGCCGTAAAAATGGCCATCGTGATAAAGAATATCCACAATATCCAATTCTTTTTGATAGCATCTACTTCAATTTTACTGATAGATTTGATGGTTAATTTATAAGAACTAATGGCAATAATACCTATAACAGCGGCACTAATTCCATAAAAAATGGCTTGCATCCACGGTAATCCGCCATAAAGTTGGTAGGCCATTCCGAGTAGTAGAACCATGATAAACGATGGAATCACGAATACAAGTCCAGTAACTGTTGCTCCAAGAATACCGTAATGTACATAGCCTAAATAAATAGCCAGCTGAGCAGCCAATGGCCCTGGTGCTAACTGTGCCAAAGCCAAACCTTCTTTATATTCTTCTTCCGAAATCCATTGGCGGTTTTCGACTAAATCTCGGTGCATATAACTTACCAAGGCTACGGGGCCACCAAAACCCAATGAGCCAAGTCGAAGAAAATAATTGGCAAGTTGCCACAAATTGTAAGTAGGTCTATTTTCAGTCATTTTTTACCTATTTTAATTATAAATAAAAAAGAGTAGCACAAGTAAACAATCTTTACCTAAGCTACTCTTCTCATAAATTTTAATTAGTTCTTATATCAAATGAAATCCTTTTAGAATCGTGCGAAGGCTCAATAAAATAACTACCGTTCCAACCAAAATCATCAATGGGCGACGTCTCACTTTATTTACCAAAAATGCTCCGAATGGCGATGCAATGACCCCACCAATTATTAATCCAGCAACTACTTGCCAGTTATCAATTCCTTGAAAAATAATAAATGTAATACCACTGGCAAACGAAACCGCAAATTCAGAAGCATTCACCGAACCAATCGTATAGCGTGGGTCACGGCCCTGCCCTAAAAGGGTTGAAGTTACAACTGGCCCCCAGCCTCCACCTCCAATCGAGTCGATGAACCCACCGAAAGCAGCCAAAATATTGATGTTTTTAGTTTTTTTCTTGACGATATTCTTTTGCAAAGCCTTACGGATAATCACAATTCCTAAGATTATCATGTAGGCTGAAATATACGGTTTAATAAAATCACCATTAATCAAATCAGACAATAAATAAGCCCCTGCAACCGCCCCCAAAACCCCAGGAATAACCAAACTTTTCAAAAGTTTTTTGTTGATATTTCCGAAACGATAATGTGAAATTGCCGATGCTCCTGTGGTGAACATTTCTGCCACGTGAACACTCGCACTACTCACCGCTGGTGGTACACCCAAAGCCAATAAAGATGACGTTGAAGTGATTCCATAGGCCATTCCGAGGGTGCCATCAACCAACTGAGCTGCTAAACCAACTAACAAATAAAAGAAAAAATCGTTATTGATAGCCGCCAGTGCCGAATCGAGTGAAATGGCTGTCTTGCTATTAAGAATTAAATAAATTGCAGTTGAAATCAACAATAAAACAGGTATTGCATACCAGAGTAATTTTGATGATTGTGGTTTTATAGAAATGCTTTTGGCCTCCATAATTAAATGCTAAGAGTGTCTTACAAATGATTGATATGCAAAGATAAAACAAAACCTACAAAGTCTATGATTTTAGTAGATTTATTTTATAAAAAAATACAAATCCTACCTTGACATCTCGCTTCTTTGGTCTTTTGCCTTGAAAATTGGGTATCCCAACTGCACATACCAAGGTTCTTCATAATAATCTTCCAAGCCATATTGTTCAGGAAATTGTCGAGTAATGTGAGCTGTTCCGAATAATACATCCCAAATGAAAAACATATTACCATAGTTTCCATTGATAACCCCTATCCCGTCTTTATCATGTGCAGCATGGTGGGCATGATGCGTAGCAGGAGTCGAAATTACTCTTTCCACAACCCACATAATTGGATGTAGCCACTTAATTTTATACAGAGGTTTATCCCAAGCAAAAGGCGAATGTGCTGCTATCCCGATAAGAATTTTCAGGAAATATCCCACTAAAAACGCTTGTCCGAAACCCAAGAATATCAAAGTTGCTGATACAATTCTTGAGGGAAAAATCAGTAGATATACCCATGAGTTTCTTCCAGAAAGAAAAACACTCATTTCGGGGGCTGAATGATGTACTCGATGTCCTTTCCAAAGCCACTCGTACGTATGTGCGGCTCTATGCCACCAATATTGTGTAAAATCTTCGAGTACTGTCACGATGATTAGGCCCAACCAAAATGGCGTTGATTCAAAGTAATTGGCATAATCTTTAAAGAAATATTGAAGAATAAAAGTTGAAAAAATAAAGCTAACAGGGCGTGTAATTACACTCGACATCAGCAAACCAGCAACAGTAATGTGCCATTCGTTTTTTGTCCATTTGCCACTTTTAAAAACGCCTGTGATAAATTCTACGATACTGAAAACAATCAAGAGAACTAAAATCTCGTAATAAATTAAGCTGTCTGTAAATTTCATAATGGAATAAATTTTATAGTTAATAATCAAAAGTTTGGGAATCGTATTTGATAGTTAAAGAACTTATTATAAGTGTTTTATTTGAAAATTTTCTTATAAAAAGTATAGACATAACAGCCAGCACAAAAGCCCAAAGCCGATTCGAGAAATGCAAAAAATATCAATACCGCAGTGATGTATAAAGTCGCTGTAAGATTATCAGTCAGAATTGTTGCCAAGATTGCTATTGAAAAAGCAAACCCTATTTTAGCTGCAAAAAGCTTGGGTGCTTGGTCGATTGGTTTTGTAGAAATTTTAAAAGTAGTAACCGTGAAATCGCTCAGTAAATTAAGCAAACTATATTTCCCAAAATCGAATGCCCGAAGAGCAAAATCAATCAATAAAAATGCAGCGATAAGCCACGATTTTGTAAAAAATACCAACACGCCCAGTACCAAAACCCACAAAGCCGTCAATCGGACTTTATTTTCATTGACTTTCTTAAAATCAACGGGGCATTCTAATTCAAAGCTCATAATTTAATTAATCTATTTAGTCTATGTTTTATATATACTTATTGTTCAAAAAAACGAACTGGATACTTTCTTACAAGGCACTTTTGACAAAGTGCCTTGTAAGTATTGAAAATGCAACTATAACTTAGCCGATTTATCACCAGTGGCTTTCAAAAGGCCATTAACATCTTCGTTAAATTCTTTCACAAATTCTTCGTAGTATTTGCCTGTAGCTGGGCCGGTATAGCCTGTGTGAATCTTACGAACTTTTCCTGCTTTATCAATATAGATTGTGGTCGGGAAAGACAATACTTCGCTCAGTGCTGGTAAAGCGGCCGATGCAAATTTCTTATCGGCTAAGCCCGCAAATAAAATATCATACTGAATATCAAAGCGTTTTTTAAGGGCTTCGAGTCTTGTTTTAGCAAAAGCAGGGTCATTTTTACGTTCAAAAGCCAAACCGATTATTTCAACGCCACGATTTTTGTTGGCCTTATACCACGGCGAAAGAAATAAAGCCTCGTCAATACAGTTCGGACACCAGCTACCCAAAATCGTTACGATTACAGCTTTACCTTTGTATTTTGGGTCTTTCAATGAAACTTGTTTCCCTGTAAAAGCGTCTGGAAAGGTAAAGTTAAAGTCAGCTCCTTCTTTCAAGGTTGTGAGTGTGTAAGCATCAGGTAAAGCTGCTTTTTCGTTGCGAGTTCCTTTGATTGCTTGGCTTCCTCGGAAACCGATAAATTCGGCAGTTAATTCATCGCCATTGACAGTCCCTTTTATTAACGAAGGGTTTGACCCACTGAAAGCTGATAAGAAAAACTCATTGCCTTTTACCGAACCTTCAAAATAGCGATAGTCGCCCGTTGTGCTTAAAATTGTACCAGTAAGTTTACTGCCCGTTTGATTGAAAACCCCTACGGTTTTGTTGCCAGAAGTACCAATCAGAAAATCCCAAGTACCTTGTAAGCTTACTTTGGCTTCTTGTGGTTTTTCAAAAAAACGATATTCTTTGCCAGCTTCAGCTTTAAACGGAATTCCCGCATCGGGTGTGGCCGTGCCAAGCTTTATAAATTTACCATTCAGACTGCCGCTATTTTCGATTTTGGCTGCCAAAACCGCATCAAATATCTCAACTGGAATAAAGATTGAATCTTTTCTGATGGTATAATTTTTAAGTTCAAAACGTTCTTCAGCGTTCAACAGATAAACGTCTTTGTTGGTAATTTCAAAATTGAATGGAGCTTCGTTGCCGCCCGCAACTGCAAAAGTACCACGCCACACACCTACTTGTGGTTTGGTTTGTGCATTTACCGCAAAACTACCCACTAAATATGCCAATGAAAGGATGATTTTTTTCATAATTTTCTTCTTTAGTTTATTGAGAAACAAATATAAAATATATAATCTATATATTTAGTAGATTATATAAAATATTTTTTCAATTAGAAGAAAATATGGCTTAAAGAAGATTTTTAACAGAAATTAGACACCAAGAAAAGCATGAAAGGGCGGTTCTTAGAGTGGAATAGTATCTTTCAGCACTAAATCAAGCAGAGAGGTGTTTTCGTAAATTTCTAAGCTTGCATTTCTGATTTTTAGCATAATAGGGCGAATACTGCACGTTTCTTCGCTTTCGCAGTCATCACATTTTCCGTAGAAATTAACTGATACACAAGGCGTTGGAGCAATTGGCCCATCAATGATGCGTAATACTTTAGCAACCGAAACCTCATTTGGTGGTGTACGGAGTAGGTATCCCCCACCCTTTCCTTTTTGGCTTTTGAGTATGCCCTGGTTACGGAGTTCGAGCAGGATGGCTTCCAAGAATTTCTTTGGAATTTTCTCTTCAACAGCAATATCGCTTATTAAAGTTGGTTCGTTTGCTTCAAATTTTTTAGTAAGCACCTTTAGTGCTTTGAGAGCATATTTCGCTTTCTTGGAAATCATATTGTGGTATTTTTCGTACTTTCTGAGCGAATTAACAAAGTTTTACCGAAAATATGAAATATTAGATTTAGTATTTATTGATTTGAAAATAAAAAACTGCCTTCCTGAAACACAAAAAGGCAGTCTGATGAAATTGAACCTTCAATAATACACTTAAAATCCGACTCCAAATTGGAATCCAATGGTAAAAGAAGCGGGTTTGTCGTTGCCAAAACGAACGGGTAAAGGCACTGCCACAAAATAGTTACTGTTTTTATTTTTCTTTACAACTTTATTCAAAACAGGAGTAAAACCGTAGCGTCCGCCGGTTTCGAATGCAGCACGAGTGACGAGCGTAAGCCCATGCGGATAACGAAACATTACCCCAGGGTGAAATAAGAAGTTATTTACTTTACTGACTCCTTTTTCTGAGCGAATGATAGGCACAAACTCAAAACTAAAACCGATTTTGTCGCTTTTCAGGATATTGACTCCCGTTGGAAAACCAATCGTATAACTTGATGAAAAATTGGTAGTGGTTTCGGTGTTTGTAAAAGTGACAAGCGGATGCAAAATGCCCATGTAACCCGCAATTTTTGGATAAGTATTTTGCGGCATTTGAGCTTGTGATAAATAACTGATGATGACAAAAATGAAGGTAATTGTTTTTTTCATGATTTACTTTTTTTGTTGAACTGGCTAAATAAATTATCGAACGTTAGTACGCCCCATAGAAAATTATAATAATCGATTTCTTTACCCGAATTACGTGCTTGAATACCCCATACGTAGCCCAAACTCCCTTTTATGTTTTTGGTGAATGGAAAATTGAGGCCAGCATAAAGCCTATTTTGGTCAAAAATATTAGGATTTCCACGCACTGCTTTGCCAAATTGAATGAAAATTTCATCGTTGACTACGGCAGTCAAGGTCTTTTTCGAGCCTTTAATTTTAAATGGTTTTTCAAGCCTAAGCATATATCTGACTCGCCAGTTTGGCTGAAAAACATTATTATTCAATAAATCTCGATTTCGGTATTCTAAACCATAGCGATTGATGATATTGAAATATTTCCCCTTTGATTCATTATCAATTCTTGCTGAAACCCGCCATTCACGAACGCCAGGTTTTTCGACGTCAGTTGGTTGAGTAATCAAAATCCAGCTTTTGAAATATCCGATAGGTGATAACGATATTTTGGTTTTCGGAGAAACTGTATAATGCAACCAAGGCCAATAACTTGTGAATTGATTGGCCGCAAGTACATCAAAATCAGTTTGCTCAGTGTTTTGTCGGCGATGCTGCAAATACAATTCCCATCGTAAATTTTTACTCAGGGTGTCGGTTAAAACTAACCTCCCCCAAACCACATTGTGGTGGTAAGTTTTTTGTGTTTTTGCTTCAAAAAAACAAATTAGCGTAAGAAATATCCAAACGTATTTTTTCATCATAGATAATAGCCCATTTCGGTCATTGCAGCACGGGCTTTGCTATCAATGGTATTCTTAAACTCGTGATTTTTGTAGGAAATGGCTTTCTCAAAATAATTTTTGGCCTGCTGTTTTTGGCCTTTCGCTTGAAGAATATAGCCAATTTGCAGAGACGAACTCGCACCAAAATGCCAATTTTGTTTTTCGCTCAAAGTAATAGATTTCTCGAAATAGGTAATCGCTTTATCAGGTTGCCCTGTTCGATAGAATGCTTTTCCGCCAAGAAAATAATACTCGGCTTGTTCTTTTGGACTAATCTGCTTTACATCAACATCTTGAATGGCATCAAGAGCTTGTGTACTATATCCACCATCTAATGCCAAACGAGCTTGTAAGAGAGCCTTATTGGGTAACACACGTGTTTTAGCATAGTTTTCGTAGAACTTCTCGGTAGCTTTATCAGTTTCTGAAATTGAACTTCCTACCGCTGGAATTTTAGTCAAAAAAGTCAACGATTTTTTATCATCACCTGCCAAATAATTACTAAAAAATAGCTTCAAATAGGCGTCTTTCAGAAACGCTTTGCCTTTGAAATTACGTAAATAGGCGTTGTATGAAGCGTTAGCAGCTTGAAATTGGCCTTTCATCAAAGCAATATCCCCTCGATATATTTCCATGATTGGACAATAGAGATATTCAGAGCCAACTGGATACTTTTTTAGGATTTTTTGAGCTTGTTCGGCACGGTTGGTTCGCAGCGAAATGGCCACAGCAATAAAAGAAGCATTGGGATTTTCGGGTTGATTTTCAATGAATCTGAGTAATGAAGAATTATCTTTTTCGTCAAATTTCAATACAAAAGACTGGATGTATAGTGAGCAGTAGGCCGCCTCAGCTCCCCAAATTTTATCTTTAGTGGCTTTGTCGAGTTCAGTGAGTCCTTGATTTACGTTTCCTTTCAGACCTAAGATTTTTAAAGCCCAACGGAAATTATCAGGTACTGAACCAATAACAATATGAAGACTACCCAGAGATTTATAATTTGGCAGGAAATTGGGAAATAGCTTTTGGTTTTCTTCCAGTAATTTAGCAGCCTGAATGATATTGTAAGCGGCTTTTACTTCGTGTCCGAAACGAATTTTGAGTAATGCCCATTGCAGTTTTATTTCAGCACGTAGGAAACGATTATAAGGTGAGTTTTCATCTAAATCTTCAATCAAATCAAGTCTTTCGTCTTCATTGTCGGCAATTCTCTTGAAATACGTTTCTTCATCATTATTGAAAATCTCAACAAATTCGATGTAGTTTTCAAGGTAAAGTCTGAATGGATTATCTTTTTTTTCTTTCGCCAAAGCTGCTCTACAAGCATTTATTCTAAAATTAAATACATCAGAATACGCCTTTTGAACATTGGGACTTAGTTCAAAATCATTAGCTTGGGTTAGAAAAGGGAAAAGTAATAGGATAATAATTTTCAGATTTTTAGCCATAAAAACTCAACAGAAATGTATTTATTCTAATTTTAGGCAAAATAAATGAAAAATAAAATATTATCCTACTAATTATATAGACTTTATATTTATTGTAAAATATTATACTGCTAATGTTAGTTTTAAACGTAATGAAAGTTATTATCATCTCATCAACAACGCTCCATCCCAATGCTCATCGGCTTTTCCGTCTAAAATTCGCCATTGGTCAAACCAAGTTGTGGTATATGTTTTTTGTGAGTCTTTGGGGTCTTTATATTCTCGAACAAAAGCCACAGTTACCAAATCTCCTTCGGCAACTACTGACACAACTTTTGTTTTTATTTTGTCTGGAATAGGCGTTGCTTTTACCTTTAATACTTCGGTAAAAAACTTCACTACTGCCTCTCTTCCATTACCAGCATTAGGGTTGTGCTGGATGTATCTTTCTGTCAAATACTTATCGGCAAGCTCCCAATGATTGGCCTCAAGTAATTCTCGAATGATGTGATAAACTACCTGTTTGTTTTTGTGAAGTTCCTTATTTTTACTCGTAAATAAAGCCTCCGCATCTTTGGCAGATGTTACCGGGTCTTGGGCAAAAAGATTGTCTGCGAAAGTTAGCATGAAAGCTATTGCAATGATTTTTTTCATATTCTTATTCAAATGATAGATTTATTATCCCCCCAACTGCCAACTATGAGGCAGTTGAGGGGATAAAATTATTTAAAAAGGAAATAAGCAATTACCAAAGTAATAATAATATTGAAAAGCTGAGCAATCAGAAAGGCGTAAAGTGGCTTTTTGCCTTCGTTGTTGAATAAATCAGAGAATTTGGTTTCGAGTCCGATGCTCGTAAAAGCCAGAGCAAACCAAAGTCCTTGCAGTGATTTTAGTCCACCTTTTACGCTATCAATGGTTTCGGAAGAAACAAAGAATGAAAACAGCAAAGAAGCGGCAATAAATCCAATCACAAACTTCGGGAAACGCTCCCAAATCACACCTAAAGTTGGTTTTGACTCTTTAACTGTTTCTGACTGATTGTTGGTGTATGTCCAGTAAATTGAAATCGCAAAAGCTGCCAAACCCAGCAATACATTTTGAGAAAACTTGACTATAGTGCTGATTTTGAGGGCCTCTTCGCCTACCAACGTTCCTGAAGCAATGACGGCCCCAGTTGTGTCAATCGTTCCACCAAGCCACGCACCAGTTACAGCTTCTGACAAACCCAATGCTTTAGCAATAAATGGCATGAAAATTATCATCGGAATGGCCGTAATTAATACGATTGAGATAACATACGACAATTTTTTAGAATCGCCTTTGATAGCACCTGCCGTTGCGATAGCTGCCGAAACACCACAAATTGACACCGCACTTGAAATGATGATAGCCAATTCTTCGTCGATTCCAAGTTTTTTTGACACCCAAAAAGCAAAATACCAGACCGAAATCACTACTAATAATGCTTGAATCAACCCCAATGAACCTGCTTTAAGAATATCGCCAAAAATGACACTCGTCCCCAAAAGAACTAAGCCGATTTTAACGAATAACTCGGTTGAAAGTGAATCTTTGAGCCAAGCAGAAACGGTGAAAAAGTTGCTGATTATCAGGCCGATAGATAAACTAAAGATTACCGCTTCGAGATTCCAGTTTTTCAGAAAAGCATTTCCTGCGAGAATCAAGGCTAAAAAAGTAAGTACAAAAACAATCGGAAAGCCCTTTACGGTTGCGATTACATTTTTGCCGAGTGTTAGTGTAGCCAAAATAGCAACGGCATAAACAATCACAAATACAAAAATAACATTCGTTAAATTGCTGATAGTTAATACTTTTTCAAATAACTCGGAGGTATCTTTCCATCCAAAAGCTGGATTTGGAATTTTCAATCCGAGAAGTGTGAGTGCAATTATCAGAAAACCAAAGACGACAACCGTCCAGTCTTCGGTGAGCGAAAGGGTTTGTTTTTTGTTTGACATAGGGTTTAGTTTTATTAGGTAAAATTTTACTTAATGATTTTTCGGTTTTTCAAATCAAACTTCTGACCACGAGACAAAAAATAAAAAGAGCCATTATTGCCCGAATCTCCCGTTGGATTTCTGTTTGTTCCAGAAAAATTTATTGCATCATAAATCGCCACCACAGAATTGCCAATGACGTGAAAATCATTCTTTTGTACTACTATTGCCGTACTTTCATCGATACCAATTCCCAATAAATTCGGGTATTTTTTGATAATTTCAATTAAATCAAATTGGCGATTTCTGGCCAATAGATGTTGGTCAATGGCGGTGTTATGCAAAAAATCTAAGCCCTTAGTGTGGTCGCCTTCTAAAATATTAGGGCCTTTGGTATCGCCACGGTGCAAGAATGAACCTTGAATGGTAGCCCCTGCCGAAGTTCCACCAATTACACCACCACGATTTAGCAGATTTTGAAATTCTTTGTGGGTTTGGGTGTTGAGATACGAGTCAGCCAAACGCCATTGACGACCACCCACAAACCAAACAGCCGTTGCAGTTTTGAGTGGTTTTACGAATGCTTCGGTATTGGCTTCTTTAGGGTCAGTGGTGTGTAAAACTGTAACTTTGGCAACGCCAAATTTCTCCAACAACTCCTTTTCTGCTGAAAATTCCTTACGGGCTTTGATGCTTGAATCGCCCGCAGCAGTAGGAATTACTACAATGTTTGCACCTTCGCCTCCAGCCAATTCTATAAATTTTGCCCATACTTCGGCAGGAACTTTACCGCCACCTACGATTACCAAAGAGCCTTTTTCAGGGCCAATAAATTCCTCTTTTTGTTGTGCAAAACCTGAAAATAATGTAGTTAAAAGCAGGAAAATTAGGGTAGTTATTTGTTTCATTGCTCGTGAAGGTTTAATGTTTAGAGAATATATCTTTCAAAGCACGTTGAGCGGCATGATAGCCACACATTCCATGCACACCACCACCTGGCGGAGTTGATGATGAACAAATATACAATCCCTTTTCGGAAGTTCTGTATGGTGAATATCGCAAAGCTGGGCGAGTGAATAACTGTCTTAAATCTATGATTCCGCCATTAATATCACCACCAATATAGTTGGGATTGTATTCTTCCAACTGCTCGGTGTTAAAGGTATGTTTGGCAAGAATACGTTCTCTAAAACCTGGGGCAAAACGTTCTACTTGCTTTTCGATGATTTCGGTCATATCTTTTTTTGAACCGTTGGGTACATGGCAATATCCCCATACAGCGTGCTTTCCTTCGGGGGAGCGAGTATTATCAAAAACACTTTGTTGAGCCAATAATATAAATGGTTTTTCGGGGTGTCTTCCTTTGGAGGTTTCGAGTTCTGCAGACGCAATTTCTTCAAAAGTATTTCCTAAATGCAAAGTTCCTGCTTCAAGGGCTTTTTCGGAGGTAAACGGAACAGCTCCCTCTAATGCCCAATCTACTTTGAAAACTCCCATTCCGTAACGGTATTTTTCGAGTTGCCATTGATAGATACTTGAAAAACGATGTCCAGCAATTTGCAGAAGCTGTCGAGGCGTAATATCAAATAAAACTGCTTTTGTAGAAGGTAGTTGCTTCAGAGATTTTACATGAAACTTTGTCTCGATTTTTCCACCCAAAGAAATAAAATAATAAGCCAAAGCATTAGCTAAAGACTGCGACCCACCCTTTGGAATCGGCCAACCTGATTTGTGGGCGGCAGCCGTTAAAACCAAGCCAATAGCAGAAGTCGTTAGGTTACTTAATGGCTGAATCGAATGTGCGGCCATGCCCGCCCAAAGTGCCTTTGCTTCCTTGGTTTTGAATTTATTGGCTCGCCAAGTGGCTGGCTTAAAAGCATTTAAACCAAATTTAGCAAATCCAATCGGGTCTTTTGGAAAATGAAGCGGAGCTAATAATTCGGGTAAAAGAACGTCCCATTGTTTGGTAATAGGTTCGATTAAATCAAGGTAATTTTCTTTATCAATTCCCAGACTTTTGGCTGTCTCTTTTAGTGAATTTGTCAAAATAGCCGCTGTACCATCATCCAAAGGGTGAGCGGCGGCGATTTTTGGTTGAATAAATTCTAAGCCAAAGTCGTGCAAAGGCAAAGTTTTGAAAAACGGAGAAGCATAAGCCAACGGATGAATGGCCGAACAAATATCGTGTTTGAAACCTGGCAACGTGAGTTCTGCCGTACGTAACCCACCGCCAATAGTAGATTTTGCTTCAACAATCAGTACCGAAAGTCCTTTTTGTTGGAGCGTAATAGCGGCCGCCAAACCATTTGGTCCAGAACCAACTACGATTGCATCAAAATCTGTTTTCAGTTTATCTATCATTTAAAGGTTTCTGGTTTGAACAACACTTTTCCATCTTTTTTGATTTGCCATGCGGTGATTGGGTTCATGTGATAGCCACCGTCGTTGCCACGTGCCTCAAAAAGTTGTTTGAGCGTTGGTTGGGTATAGCCCGTTTCGTCGGTTACTCGACTTAATATTTCAGTTTCTTCTCCTTTCCATTGCCACAGATGACGAAACTGAACGTGAGCTTTATCGAGAATTGGGTCGTTTAGTTGGGCAATTTGCCAATTTTTACCCGCATCGGTACTTACTTCTACTTTTACTACTTTTCCACGCCCTGACCACGCTAAACCACGAATTTCTATCCAACCTTTTTCGACCTGCTGTGGGAAAGACGGAAAAGTAATGATAGAACGAGCATCAATATCAAAGCTAAAAATGCGAAACTTACCATCTTTAATAGGTTCAGTATATTTAGAAGTTTCTTCACGAGTATAATAAGGGGTGTCTGATAGCTCTAATCTTCTGAGCCATTTTACGCTGGTATTTCCTTCCCAACCTGGGTTAAATAGTCTGAAAGGATAACCTTGTTCGGGGCGAATTGGCTCGCCATTTTGGGCATAAGCAATGATGGAATCTTCCCAACCCTTTTTTACAGGAATACTACGAGTCATTACGGCGGCATCTCCACCTTCGGCTAAAAACCACGAAGCGTTTGGTTTTACGCCAACTTCTCTGAAAAGCGTGGAAAGTTTTACGCCCGTCCACTCGCTTTGGCTCGTTAAACCACATATTTCTTGGGGAGTTAGGTTTTCCTTTCCGCCTCTAAAATTCCCCGAACATTCAATAAAAGCAATGCGTGAAACCGAGGGAAAGCGTTTTAAATCGGCTAAGGTAAAAACCAAAGGCTTTTCTACCAGACCATGAATCACTAATTCGTGTTTGTTGGGGTTAATGACGGGTACGCCTGCATGATGTCGTTCAAAATGCAGGTCAGAGGGTGTAATAATGCCATAAAAATCTTGCAAAGGCGACCTCGAAGAAATATCCGAAGGTTTTTTGACTGATTTAACAAATGGCGAACGTGTACCTATTTCACCTGCGAGCGTACCCAATTTTTTGGTTGGGTCTTCATAAATTGCATTTTCAGGAACAGCTTTTTGAATCGTCTGACCTTTGGCGGTTTGCACAATTGCGACGGCTGCCGTTGCCGCACCACCAAGCAATTTTCTACGAGAGAGTTTTTCTGGAAAACGTTGCGTTATTTCTATGATTTTATCAATTTTCATCTGATTTCAGCACCTCCTTTGCGGTCATCGGGTACAAATAAATTTTTAGCGGGCATTTCTACTTTGGGTAATGTTTGGGCATTAATTACATCTTTTTCGTCAATAATTCCGTTGGCGTTTAATAAATAGGCAGTCAAGTGATAAACCTCCTCGTTGCTCAAAGAACCAGGTTCGTTGAAAGGCATGGCTCTCCGAACGTAATCAAAAACCGTTGTGGCATAAGGCCAATAATTACCGATTGTTTTCTCTCGACGTTTGTCAGTGGGAGTTTTGTTCGTAACCAAAGAACCGTTTGGCCCACCGATGCCCCCCGCTCCATGACAAGCAACGCATTTTTCCTCAAAAATGACTTTTCCTTTGGCCGAAATTCCTTCACCTTTGGGCAAACCTTTGCCATCTGGCCGCACGTCAATATCCAATCGGTCGATTTCGGCTTGGGTGGCATTTCTGCCATAACCGAATGAACTGGGAACGGTATCAGCTAAAACCTTCGGTTCATTTGACTGAACTGGTCGATTTTGCAAAGGTTCAGATTCCTTACTCATGGCTTGGTAGCAAGCTTGTAAAGCGATTCCAAAGAAAAGTAGGGCAGCTAAACCCAATAAATATCTTTGTTTATTCATCATTGTTTTTGATTTCGAGTAGTCAAAAAATATACAGGAATGCCTAAACCTGCAATGATTAAGCCTGGCCAAGTGTAGGTGGGTTTATAGATAATAAGTAATACACAAAATGCCAAACCCATAACAATATAAATCGCAGGAAGCACAGGATAACCCCATGCTTTGTATGGGCGGTCGAGGGTTGGTTCTTTTTTACGTAAAATATAAATTGCGGCAATTGTGAGTACGTAAAAAATGACAACCACAAACGAAATCATGTCCAATAAATCGCCATAGCGACCACTCAAACTCAATATGACTGCCACCACAAACTGAAACCATAGAGCATATTCTGGCACGGAGTTTTTGTTTAAATCGCCAGTTTTCTTGAAGAAAAGCCCATCTTTTGCCATGCTGTAATAAACCCTTGCACCTGCCAGAATCATTCCGTTGGCACAGCCAAATGAAGCTATAAGAATCAAAACAGCAATCACAGCTGTACCACTTGCTCCAAAAATGGCTTGGGCGGCTGCGATACCCACACGGTCTTTTTCGGGGGTTCCGAGTGCTTCGATGGGCAATACCGCCGTAAACATGATATTGAGTGTTACGTAAATAAAAGTAACAACGGCAGTTCCGAGCAGTAAACTTAATCCAATATTACGTTTTGGATTTTTGATTTCACCTGCCACGAACGTTACGTTGTTCCAAGCATCGTAGCTGATAACCGTTCCGACCAATGCCGAAGCGATTGCTCCCCAAAGAGCGGGGGTGTCAGCATATTGAATAAATTCGCCCGTTTTGGTGAGTTTTTGTAAATGAAAAGGATTCGACCAGTTGGCTTGCCAGATTTCGGGTTTTAGGTAAATGAATCCAAATAAAATCAAACCTAACAAAGAAAGTAGTTTGGTACTGGTGAATATATTTTGTACAATTTTACCAAGTTTAACGCCTTTGGTGTTGAGATAAGTTAAGATAAAAAGCAACAAAATAGATGATAATTGAGCAGGAGAAACTTTGAAAGATTCGCCTATACGGAAAGCCACTAAATCTTCGCTGAATATTGGAAAGAAATACGCCAAAAACTTGAAAAATGATACACAAACGGCAGCAATCGTACCTGTTTGGATTACAGTAAACAAACTCCAACCATAAACAAAAGCCACCAAACGTCCGTAGGCTTCTTTCAAATAAACATATTGCCCACCTGCTTTTGGGTACATTCCGCTGAGTTCGCCATAGCTTACTGCAGCGGTCAAGGTCATAAAGCCACCTATCACCCAAACCACAATGAGCCAGCCAGCCGAACCAACATTGCGGGCGACATCGGCACTGACTATAAATATTCCAGAGCCAATCATACCGCTTGCGGCAAGCAAAGCGGCATCAATTAAGCCCAATTCTCTTTTAAATTCCTTTTCGGACATATATGTAATTTTTAAACCAATTCGGCGGTTGTTAGAGGCGTAACAGGTGTTTCGTTTGGAATTCGATTATTTAATCTTGGCATCGAAACGTTTGGTAAATGAGGCAAAACCAATTTGGCAAAATAGTTTGCTTCTTCGATCAATGGGAAACCTGAAAATACAAAAGCTCGAAAACCCATATCCATATAGCGATTGAGTTTGGCAATAATTTGGTCGGCACTGCCCACCAAGCCACTGCCACACCCCGAAAACACTTTTCCGATGGTCGTCCAAAGAATTTCCTCGGCATAACCTTCGTCATCGGATGTTTTTCTAAATTCATCTTGACGAATTACACCCAGCGAACGAGAATCTTCTCCTCTGGCACGGATTTCGGCGGCACGTTGTTCATCAAATTTTGAAATCAGCTTTTTAGCATAAGCCCTTGCTTCTTCTTGTGTTTCACGAGCTACTACGTGGATTCTGAGTCCAAAATCAATTTTTCTACCGTATTTTACTGCTCTTGCGGTCATGTCCTGCATGGTTGCGTACATGGCTTCTTCAGATTCTGGCCACATCAAAAATACATCGCAATGTTTGGCACAAACTTCTCTTGAACCATCGGAAGTTCCTCCAAAATACAAGAGTGGTCCACCATTTTGGTAAGGCTTCACAGGGTCAGAGGGCATATCAAACTGATAGATTTCTCCTTTGTGCTGAATGCGGTCTTGTGTCCAACCTTGTTTCAATATTTCGATTACTTCGGTGCATCGTTGATAGCGATAATCAGGATTTTCACGAGTCCCTGGCAAATCAGAATTGATGATATTCAAAATCAATCTTCCTTTGAGAGCATGGTCGAGCGAGGCAATTGCTCTTGCCAACATGGGCGGATGAACTTCGCCAGTTCTAACTGCTGCTAAAAAAGTTATTTTCTCCGTCAACGGTGCGAGTGCTGAGGTGATTGTCCAAACGTCTTGCCCTACTGTGTATGCGGTTGGGTATAAAATATTACTAAAACCGAGTTTTTCTGCTTCGAGCGTAATATCTCGACAATGCTCAAAATTACTTCTACGAGAATTGTCTAAAATGCCCAAATACTCGGTATCTCCACCAATAATATCATTGAACCATGATATTTCAGCGACTCTCTGGGTGGTTCGGATGTCGGCTGTTTTGATGTTTTGAATTGCCATTATTGTTTTTTATAAATTGTTGTACCCTCTTTTATGGTTTCTAAAACTTCTACGTCTTTGATTTTTGCAGGCTCAATCGTCAGAATATCGTCAGAAAGCACTACCAAATCTGCCAATTTACCTTTCTCGATTGAGCCTTTCGTTTTTTCTTCAAAGTACTCATAAGCACCATTGATGGTGATGGCTTTGAGGCCTTCGAGTGGGGTTAAGCGTTCTTCTGGGCCAATAACTTTACCCGAACGAGATTTACGCTCAACTGATGTCCATAATAAAAACAGTTGATTGATTGGTGTTACCCCAAAGTCTGTATGATTGGTGGCAATGATACCTTTCTTGATAGATGATTTGAGAGGACTCAAAAACTTAGCACGGTCATAACCTAAATTGGTCTCATGTACATCGCCCCAGAAAAAAGCATGATTACTGAACAATGATGGTAAAAAGCCCAATTCTTTGTATTTATCCAATTGGTCAGGACGTACAAATTGCGAGTGAATCACTACGGGGCGACGCCCTAAGCTTGTCGTTCCCAATACTTTATTGGCATTTTCAACGGCAGTAATGTACATGTCAATTGCTGCATCGCCATTGCAATGGGCGTACGGTTGGATATTATTCTTGAATGCTTTGATGATGGCTTCGTTGAATTGTTCTTGTGTAACCACTGGAAAACCACGACAGAGTGAATCATTACAGCCTGGAACTTTGGTCAGATAAGCCTTGCCGAAAAAAGCAGTTTTCCCTTGCGGTGAGCCATCTGACATAAATTTGAAACCATTGAGTTTGAGGTGGTTTTCAAGCACACCATGTTTAAAATCTGGGTTGCCGATTACTTTATCAATGATGGCATAAGACGGTAAAGTTTCGATGTCAATTAAAAGCTCATTTCTTTTTGATGCTTCTTTGAGCAATTTTAAATTCTCGAAACTTGTGCTACCATCTTGGGCGGTCGTTACGCCAAAACTGGCGTAGTAAAGTTGTTGTTCTTTCAATTGTGCCAATTGGTCTTCAATGTTCTTGGCTGGTGCTTCAAAACCTCCACGAATCACATAAGCGGCTTTTTCTTGTAATAAACCCGTCGGCTCATTCGTGCCTTCTTTTCTTTCAATTACTCCACCTGCTGGGTCTTTGGTGTTGCTATCAACATTGCCGAGTTTCAAGGCATAAGAGTTGGCAACCGACATGTGACCAGATACGTGAGTAATTACTACGGGATTATTCGGAAATGCTCCATCTAAATCCCATTTGTTTGGGTGACGTTTTTCTTCTAATTGGTCGAAATCATAGCCAAAACCACGAATCCATTCTCCATCTTTGATACCTTTTTGAGCTTTTAACTTCTGTAATTCGGCAACTATATCAGCTATTTTGCGAACCAACCCTACTGGCGGCGGATTGAGATTTGCCAAACCCGCACGTCCGAAACTCATAAAGTGGCTGTGTCCGTCAATAAACCCTGGGGTTACAGTTTTTCCACCCAAATCTACCACTTGGGTATTTTTACCTTTTAGTTTTTCGATTTGCTTGTTGTTTCCAACCGCCAAAATTTTACCATTTTGTACGGCAACGGCCTGAGCTATGGTGTTTTTTGCATCAACCGTAATGATTTTTCCATTGATAAAAATCTTATCGGCAGAAGTAGTATTTTGTGCAAAAACGGCTGTTTTTGCACAAAATAATGATATTAAAAAGAGGACTTTTTTCATGATAGATAATTTGACAGCGTTTAAATTATTTTGGAGCAAGTTTATTGTAGGCAAGTTCGTTGCTCGGAATTGCCCAAACGTAATTACTTGCTGTTGGTAATACCTCTGGTGCTACTCCCGCATTACCTATTTTACCTGGTAATTTTTGAACTCTTCTCAACAAATCGGGAGTTCTGAAACCTTCACCCAAAAGCTCTATTCTACGTTCGGTCAAAATAGTTTCTACTAATTCTGCTTTGGTTGAAATGCCTTTAGTAAATACAAAATTGGCATCAGAACGCTTGCGGACTGCATTCAAAAGTGCTGTGGCGGTTATTAAATCACCAGTCTCAGTAGCTGCTTCGGCATAGTTGAGTAGTACTTCGGCATAGCGAATGATTGGCACATAATCACTGAAAGGAGCTGAGTTTTTAGGAAATTTTCTTAATAACTTCTGACCAGTGGCGTTGGTACTTATCAAACTTTTGCGAGCATCAGTAGAGGTAGTTGAAGCTAATGTAGGGTCTGTTACAATACCAACAGAATTCAAGTAAATAACAGGTGTCAAATAGTTTGAAGCCAATGATGCTTGTAAACCTGGTGCTTCAGTAGGGTTGATGTAAGGTATGGTAAGTAAAACCTCGTTTCCTACGTAAGAACCACCAAAAACAGTAGCTATGTTAGCCTCTAATCTGTGTGTCAATGTTCCAGAAACATACTGAAACGGTGCAGCAGTCGAAACAATTTTCTTAGCTTCAGTAACTACGGCTGCGTAATCGCCTTTGACTAAATTTACCCTTGTTTTAAGTGCAATCGCTGTGGCTTTATGGGCTCTCGATGCAATTAAAAGCGGTGTTGAGTACGTTACTGGCAAATCCGTTTCGGCCTCGTTCAAATCTTTTAAAATTTGGGTATAAACCTCAGCTACTGTGCTGAAAGCAAAGTCGTTGTTTCCGCCCGATATTTCTGGCGTTAATCTCAGCGGTAAAGCTGGAGCTGCACTATTTTGTTGAAATGGCTTGGCGTAAGTTTGCACCAAACTGAAATAGGCAAATGCTCTTAAAAACTTGGCTTCGGCAATGTAGTTTTTGCGTAAATCATCTGCCAAAACTTTTGAAGTATTGAGGTTATCAATCAAAATATTGGCCGAATTGATGGTGGTATAAGCTGCACCCCAAACTTGATTGACAAAATCGCCTGACGATGTAATAGATTGATTCCAGACGTTTGCTCCCGTTGAGTTATTTCCGTCATTTTGACTGAATTCATCGCCACGCTGCTCATTAAAAATAATGTGACGACCGCCAAAATAGGCTTGACTTCCAAACTGCGAATAGAGACCATTTACCTGAGCCAAAATCTTTGCAGGGGTGCTATAAGCGGCATCGGTTGAGATACTCGTGATAGGCACAGTATCCAACAAATTATCTTTGCAACCACTTAGCGACCCGATAACAGTTGCTGAGATTAGCAACGAACGGCGGAATATATTTTTATGATTAAAACTATTTTTCATTTGATTAATTTTTTAGAAACCTACATTTAAACCTAAAGTAAATACAGAGGCATTGGCTGGCACGTTTTGGTCTTTACCCGAATTGACCGAGTTTCCGTTGATTGAGACCTCTGGGTCAGCACCTGTGTATTTCGTAAATGTTAAGATATTTGACGCTTGTACATAAGCTTTGACAGATGAAATATATTTTGAAACAACACCATCTTTGATAGGTACATTATAACTCAAAGCTATGTTCTTTAGCTTAATGAAAGAGCCATCCTCAACAAAAGCTGTATTTGTAGAAGAAAAACCGCCACTGAAACTATCGCCCCAAACTAATTTTGGAACATCGGTAATTTGGCCTGGGGTAGTCCAACGGTCTTTTATCCAAGTACCATTATTGAAATAGCGTTGGTCAGAAAGTGTTCCTTTTGTTCCATTATATAGCTTATTTCCACCTGAGAAAATCAAATTAATGGCTAAATCAAAGTTTCCGTAGGTGAAGTTGTTATTCAAGCCGCCATAATAAGTAGGAAGCGATGGCCCTTGAATTCTGCCATCACGGTAATTGTCAATAGCAGGAACAGTAGCACCGTCGAGTGTGGTGAATGTTCTTTTGAGTGCATCATATTGCACTTGTTGGTCTTGGGAATTGAGGTAAATTCTGTTACCATTAGCAGGGTTAATTCTCAAAGTTGGTACGGCAAAAATAGAACCCACCGAGTAACCAACACGAGTTACGTTTTGAATACCGAAAGTACTTAATGCGGTTGGATAAATATCACCACCAGTACCCAATGATGTCACACGGTTTTTAAGCGTGGCAATATTGAAATTAGCATTCCACTGGAATTTTTGGTTATTAATAATGTTGGCTGTTAAACCTAACTCAATTCCCTCATTATACAAAGACCCTACGTTTGCAGCAATTGAGTTACCCGGAATACCTTGTGAAAGTGATTGGGGAGCCGACAAAATTAAGTCATCAATGGTATTTTTATAATAATCCGCTTCAACTGTAAAACGATTGTTCAACAAACTGAAACTCAAACCAATGTCGGTTTTCTTGCTTGATTCCCAACGCAATGCAGCATTTCCTGCTTGTCCAAAAAATAAGGTTGGTACACCAGCGTAAGTGCTTGAGCTGTATTGCGATAATGCAGCATAATCGCTCAAACTACTATTTCCCACAACCCCATAACTTGCTCTGATTTTAAGTGAATTGATGTAGTTTTTTAGGTTTGAGTTTTGGTAGAAAGCTTCCTCCGAAACATTCCAACCTACCGAACCACCACCAAAATTCCCCCATTTATTACCAGCCGCCAAAGCAGATAAACCATCACGACGGAAGTTGAAACTTGCCAAATATTTGCGGTTGTAATCATAGCTTACATTACTAAAAAATGAAAGGAGGCCATTTTCTGACTGAACCGTTGAAGAGGGTGTAATGTTGGTAAATCCACCTTGATAGCTCGTAAAGAATGGGTCTGATAAACCCGTGCGAGTGGCACCCCAACCATCAACTTTGCGGTAGATTTCTTCGTGGCCGAGTAAAACTTTTACGTTGTGAACATTCGCCAAAGTAGTATTATAAGTAAGCGTATTTGTCCAGTTTGAGCGGAAGTAGGTTGTGTTTGAGTTTGCTGCCGTTCCTCTGTTAGCAAATCCATCACCACTTTGTAGGTTTCTAAACTCTTTGTTTTCGACCACTAAATTATTAATACCATAAACCGTTTTAAATTTAAGGTCTTTCAGTAATTCAATCTCAGCAAAAACACTACCAAGCAAAGTGTTGTTTTCCGACGTGTTTTTGTCAAGGTCTAAAACTGTTTGAAGGTTGTACGCATTAAATACCCCCAAGGTATTAGCATTAGGGCCGTATCCAATATTTCCGTTCGCAAGGTTGATATTATATGTTCCATCAGCATTATATACAGGAACGTTTGGTGGCAAAATGTAGGTCATACGTGCCAAAGGTTGCAGACCAATATACTGCGTATTTACGCTATTTCCCGACGAACTCCCCACCGAATTTGGCCCGATTGCACCTGAGTTTGGTCCTGCATTAACCGAATTGCTGAACGAGAAGTTTGTTCCAATTGAAATGCTACGATTGAGTTTATGCTCTAAATTCAAACGGGCAGTTTTGCGGTCAAAGGTATTAGCTTTGAGAATACCATTCTGTTTAGAATAATTGACCGAAACGTAATAATTGGTAGCATCATTAGCACCCGAAACATTTAAAGTATGGTTTTGTGAAACGCCCGTTTGATATGCTACATCGTACCAATTGGTTTCGATATTTGAACCATCAGCATTTTTGCCAAGTACAAAACCTGGCGTAAGTCCTGCGTTTACTCTCGCTTCATTTTTGATGGTTACGTAATCTTCAGCATTCAAAATTTCTGGTAGATTGAATGGTTTGCTCCAACTTACCCAAGTATCATAATTTACTTTCGTTTTACCTTTTTTGCCTTTTTTTGTGGTAATTACTACAACCCCATTAGCCGCTCTCGAACCATAAATGGCCGCCGCCGAGGCATCTTTCAGCACATCAATTGATTCAATATCATTTGGATTGATGTCAGAAAGTGGGTTATTTCCTACCGAACCACCAGCCGAGCCAGTGAAAACAGTGATTCCATCAACAATAATGAGTGGATATACCGAAGATGTAATTGAGTTGATACCACGAATACGGAAAACAGGTGTGTTGTTTAATGCACCACTTGGTTGAACAATGTTCACCCCTGCCGCTTGTCCACCCAACAATTGGTCTAAGCTTTGTGCGGGACGATTTTCCAATTGTGATGCAGAAACCTTTACGGCTGACCCTGTGAAAGCTTTTTTACTTTCACTGCCGTAACCCGTCACAACAACCTCTGACAATTGTTTGGCGTCTTCTTCGAGGTCAATTACAACTGGACTTGATTCTACGACTATTTCTTTGGCCTTAAAACCAATTGAACTAACCACAATTGTGAAAGGGAATTTTTGTCCAGTTTGTAAATAAAAAGCACCTTCTTGATTGGATGTAGAGCCATTGGTAGTGCCTTTAATCTGAACTGCTGCTCCAATTACGGGTTCTTTGGTTCGTTGGTCGAGGATTCTACCATTGAGTTTTGCATTGATAATTGGCTGTGTATTTTGGGCGGAGAGTGCCAACGGAAAGAACAAAATACATACCCAAATAAACAGGTAGTTGTTTTTTTTCATTACTTTGTAATGGTTTAATTAAAAATAAGAAATCTGAACAGGTAAAACTTTACCCGTCGGAGTCATTTAGCGATGAACTTGTTTTGTTTAAACTTCCGCCAGTTCGGTTGCCGCCGAATTGGCTTTTTTCTATTAGCTCAATGATTATTTCTTTTGCTAATACTTTGTTTTATGGGACAAATGTAAATATTTTTATTAATATACTAAACCGATAGACTAAATATTTTTCAATTAAAAACACTATCAAGAAATATTTTAATTAATTATTGATTTTATTATACTTTTGTAGAATCTATCAAGAAATTAGATTTCTTTTAAAAACAAAACCTCCTTCGCTTTGATGCAAAAGAGGTTTTATGCAATCTCTGAAAAAGAAGTTACGGTGTAATTTTAATGTTTCCAAACTCTCCACCTGCACCGTCGCTCAGAAAAATACCAAACTTACCTCCTACTTTTCCATCAATCAATTGTGAAGAAAAGGCTGGTGAAGCGTTATTATCGACGTAAACCTCCACATTTTGGTTCTTAATGTGGAGTCTGACATGAAACCAACGATTTAGACTAAGTTTGGCAAAGTCGTCGCAAGCTGAGTTTAGGTCTTTCGGAATTGGCGAGGCATAATACTTTATGGCATTTTTGCGAAGTGTATAATCTTCATTCAGTAGTGCATAAGGTGAAATACAAAGAGCTTGAAAGGCAGTATCGTTCTGCCCATAGAATGCAAGCCCAATGTATTTCTGTGGTGAAAAATCCTGTCCTTTTATGTCTAAATCAATGTTTCCTTCAATAAAATTAAAACTTGTTATCCATAACAAACCATCACCTTTCTTTTCAGTAATTTTAATTCTTTTTGGAGTTGCTTCATCATATTCTCGATTAACGAACTCCAGCCCACCATTTTGTAAATCTTCCAAAAAACTAAATGACTGGGCAGAGCAAAATACCGTACTAATAAGCAGGATTATTGTCAGAATAACATATTTCATAATATTACTTAGTTTAGTAATTCCCTAATACTTAGTGACTTCCATGATATTTTTCACCTGCTTTAATAGCAACCGTTAGGATATTTTCTTTGGTTGGTAGCGGGCAAGTTGCGTAAGGCGTAAATGCACAAGGAGGGTTATATGATTTATTGAAATCTATATAAATATCGCCATTGGCATCGGGAGCTTCGGCGTCCAAGAATCTGCCAGCTCCGTAGGTTTCATGTTTGTTGGTAGCATCACCATACACAAAATGCAAATGTTCTTTGGTGCCAGTGGCTTCTAAACTATATTCTTTGCCGTCAATCGTGAAAACTAATTTCCCAGGTGAATCTTGCTCGTAAGTGCGACCTGTAATGTCAGTAATTTTTAGTTTTTTGCCTTCGGTCGGAACAAATTTTGCTTTTACTTTCCAGTTTTGGTCAATCGGAAACGTTTCAATGCCTTTGAAGCTTTTGACAAATTCTCCTTCAAGGTCACGTAATCTGATGGCGTATTTATCACCTCTTTGAATGATAAACCAACGAAGTGTTTTATGGCTCAAAACTGTTGGTTTGCCTTTGTAAGGAAATAATTCAGCATTTTTAGCAGGCTCACTGCCTAAATTTACCGTTGCATTTGAAGAGGCTTCGTAAGAAACTTTACCGTCTTTCAAGATAATTTTTCCCAGAAAAGCATCCGAGTGGTCGGCAGGAAATTTGATGGTATTGCTTTTATCGCCACCGATAGTATTTACGCCTTCTTCGAGCCAAAACAATCCCGCCAAATTGAGCCAACCTTCTTCGGCTTTCAAGCCTTCAATGCGTTTTTGTTGCCAACTTTTGATAGTTGCTTCGTATGGAGTTTCTTCTATAAAAGAGAAAAGTAATACTGCTACTACGAGCGTTCCGAGAAATTTGAGGTTTTTATTCATTTTTTTATTGTTTAAAGTTTGTACTAATCAAAGTGGAAATAGGCTTGAGTCGCCATTTTTAATAATTTCTTTCAATTTATCGGCATATTCATGTGCTTGATGAACATCACCTTTTGCTTTATAAACTTTGTATAGTCCCCAGTAGCCATTGGCCGAATTTGGATGTTTTTTCAATAAATCGTTATAGGCTTTTATGGCTTTATCGTATTTATTGGCTTTCAAATGAGCCTCTGCCAAACTTATCAAAACTGGTCGGGCATAGGTTGGTGGTTCGCTATAACCCAAATCATCTTCTTTTTGCTTGGCTTTTTCAAGGATTTTAATGGCTGCTTCGTAATTATTTTCGGCACTTTTTATTACACCTTGCAGTTCGAGCGAAGCCACATTTAAATCGGCAATGCGTTTGGTGTTAATAATGTCTTTGGCATCAGTTTGTCCGCTATTTCTCCATAAATGGGCATCAAGAGCATCAGAATAGCCTTTAGCAGCTTCAATTTGGCTATTTTTGGCAGCATCCATTCCCAAAGCAAATAATCTTAAGGCTTCTTTATAGGCAATTGCTTTGGGCGTGAACAAACT
Organism: Emticicia aquatilis; assembly: GCF_014644295.1. Taxonomy (GTDB): domain Bacteria; phylum Bacteroidota; class Bacteroidia; order Cytophagales; family Spirosomataceae; genus Emticicia; species Emticicia aquatilis. The sequence continues at coordinate 262,755 of NZ_BMKK01000007.1, read as the reverse complement.
ATCGTCGTCAATTTTGATGGCGGCCAGCTTTTCGGCAGCCTTTTTATAAAACCCAAAGCACAGTTCCATTTTGGCAGGAGCAATTACGCCTTGATAAAAAAATCGACCTTCATATTTTCTTTTTCGCTCTTTGGTAGCGGGCATATTTTTTAGTTTCTCAGCATAATAGAGGGCTGTCGAATAACGTCCGTCTTCGGCACAGTTCGATAGTAGATAATTGATGTTGTGAATGTAATTCCAAGTATCTACTTCGGGCATTTTTTGCTGTTTCATATAAGCCGAATCAACTTTTACGGCGGCAATAAATGATTCGTAGGCTTTTTGGTAGTTGCCCAGTTTATAATAAACATGGCCAGGCATGTGAACCATGTGTCCAGAATTAGCCGATAATTTTGGTAATATTTCGGAGCTTGCAAGAGCTTCTTCGGGGCAACAATTTTCTTTCAAGTGAATCCAATAATGATGGACTGCGGCATTGTTGGGATGTTCTCTTAGAATATCTTTCAATAAATATTCTGAGTAAATTTGCCCTTCACGAGGGTTCATTTTTGAGTCGTATCCTCCCATTTTACTTAAAGCCAAAAAAAGTTTTGCATCAAGGTCTTCGGGATATTTATGTACAATCAGTTCTAACTTTGACTGATATACGGCACTTTTCCCACCTGACTGGTCGGCATCTCGTGCCAGTATAGCATCAGCGTACAGTTTTTCTCGTTCGGTGGCTTTCTCTTTTAATTTTTTCAGTTTTGCAATGGCTAATTTTTGGTCATTCTTAAATTCGTCGCCTTCAATTGCTCCGATGGCACTATATAAGCCATAATAGGGCATAATTGCCGATGAATCGTTTCTGATGGCTTCTTTGAATGCTCGGTATGCTTCAAAATCCCAAAAACAATGCAACAACGCAATGCCTTGATTGAAGAATTGTTGAGTTTTGGCCGACTTGGTTGTTATCTTAAAATCAACTTCTCCGATACCACTCAAAATAATTGGCGGTGGGAGATTTGGTACATAGGGAGTTTCTTTGCGGTAATCTAAAATGTGTTCTAAATGGCTATGGCTGTCGTGGGTTGCACCTCCATCATGCACATCGCCTGTACTCGAAGTAGCGTCGTGCTGATGCTGTTCTGGCTGACGGACTCTTTGAGCCAAAAGCACCGTTGGAAGTAGTATTATTAATAAAATACGTAGCATTTCGGTTAATTTAAGAAAAATGAATAGCGACCTTGCGGCCGCTATTCGGTTTAGTTTAGGGTTTATTTTAGAAGTAGTCTGTTAGTCACAATCTCTACGTTTGGTAGAGGGAAAATATAGTTTTCTTGCGATGGTTTCACCTCTGGGGCACTCAACGAGCTACTTGCTTTTGCAGGAAGTGGCAGAAGATTGCGTAACAAATCGTTTGAGCGGAAACCTTCACCCAATAACTCAATTCTTCGTTCTTTCAAGATTGTATTTACTAAAGCCGTTTTATCGGCAGTTGCAGCCGCTGGGAAGTTATAAGTAGCATCTGAGCGATTACGAACGGCTTTCAATAACTCAACAGATTTGGTTAAATCACCCGTGTAAGCAGCAGCTTCGGCATAGTTTAACAAAACTTCTGAGTAACGAATGATTGGCATGTAATCCAAAAATGGCGATGGTTTGCTATATTTTGTCAAGAACTGCACGCCCGATGCGGTACGAGCAAAAGTTCTTCGCAAGTCAGTTGATTTCCATTCAGTATCGCCCCAAATTCCAGTTGGATTTAAGTTATATTCAGAATTAGCATTGAAAACATACGGGAAAGATGTTTGTCCAGTTACGTTGTCCAATTCAGTCATTGGTACCGACAAAATTGATTCGGTACTTGTGTAGTTGGTCGTGAAAATCTCTACGATGTTTTGTAATCTGTGACTTACACCCGTACTTGCTGTAAACGGAGCTTTATCAGAAACGATTTTCTTGGCTTCTTCAATTACTTTTTCGTAGTTTCCACTGTTCAAATACACACGGGTTTTGAGAGCAATGGCCGTATTTCGGTGGGCTCTTGTGGTGTTGAGCAAAGGTGTTGCGTAATTCAAAGGCAATGCCGCTTCTGCCTCGTTCAAATCTTTGATAATTTGGGCGTAAATTTCAGCAACGGTGCTACGTTTTAGGTCATTGTTGGCTGTTGAAGTTTCAGCTTCTAAACGCAATGGCAAACCTGGAGATGTACCTTTGTTTTCGTTGTAAGGTCTTGCGTATAACGTAACCAAAGCATAATAACTCAACGCTCGCAAAAATTTTGCTTCGCCAATGTACTGCTTCGCAAGGGTTTCATTTACTGCTTTTGGGTTATCTGTCAATCCTTTGATGAGAATATTGGCATTATTGATGGTTCGGTAGCCCGATTCCCAAAAACCTGCTACAAAGTTTGAACCAGAATTGAGTGTCTGACTCCATGCCTCAAAAGCAGTAAAGGTATTACTTGTGCGGTTGATAAATTCTTCGCCACGAGCTTCGGTGTAGGTGTAATAATTTCCACCATAAAAATTACCTGCTTTAGCGGCTTTATAGATACCATTTACTAAGCCTAACACACGTTCAGGCGTGGCAAAAGCATCTGCACCACTAATGGCTGTTAGTGGTACGGGATTGAGAGATTCTTCTTGATTACAGCTTGATGTTCCGAAAAGCAAAGCGGCAATTGACGTAGCAATGAGTGTATTTTTATTGAAAAATTTCATAATAATGCTGTTTTTGGTGTGAAATCGCTTAAATTAGAAACCTATGTTGATACCGAACGTGAATGTACGGGCTTGTCCAACTGAGTTTTTCTCAACCCCAGGCGTGGTGTTTGAATTACCATTAACCGAAGATTCTGGGTCAGTACCTGAGTATTTTGTTAGCAAGAAAAGGTTTGAACCTTGCACATAAACTCTCACTGAATTCAAACCAGCTTTGGTAAGTAGTTTGAGCGTTGGTAAACGATAGCCCAACGAGGCGTTTTGTAAGCGAATAAAATCAGCTTTTTCTGCATTGGTTGAAACTGGAAATGACGAACCACTTGAAGTTTGGTCGTTATAAACCAATCTTGGAATATCGGTAATATCACCAGGTTTTTGCCAACGATTCAGGATTTCGGTTGAGTTATTATACGCTCTTTGGTCGAGCAAAGTGGCTCTTGTACCATTTTGAATATAATTTCCGCCTGCGTAAGAGAAGTTAATGCCTAAATCGAAGTTTTTGTATTTAAAATTATTAGACCAACCGCCGTAGAATGTCGGTAGGGCATTGCCAATCAAGTAATAATCTGCTCCTGTGATAGCAGGTGCTTTTGTGCCATCCAAATATGTCCACTGGCTTTGGCCTGGCAAAACTACTTGGCTGTATTGCACTTGCTCGCCTTTGGCATTGATAAATATTCTTTGACCATTGGCAGGGTTTACACCCGCAGTTTTTGCACCGTAAAGACTACCTACTGAGTATCCTACACGAGTAACGTTGGTAGTTTCGTAAGATACGTGCGTGGTACCAACAATGTCTGTATTTCCTTCGGCCAGTGCCGTAACTTCATTTTTGATTTTTGTGATATTAAAGGAAGTATTCCACGAAAAATCGCCTCTTCTAAGTACATTTGCATTGATACCCAATTCGATACCACGGTTGTACATTGAGCCAACATTTCCTAAAATAGCATTACCTGGAATACCTTTTGAAACCGCCTGTGGAGCAGATAAAATCAAACCATCGACATCATTGTAGAAATAAGTTGCTTCAACTTGAATGCGGTCATTCAAGAAACCAAGTTCAGCACCGATGTTTGTTTGCTTGCTCGTTTCCCAACCTAAGTTTGAGTTGCCCGCTTGCGATAAAGCCCAAGTAGCAGCATTGCCATAAAGTGAACCACTGTAAAGTTCGAGCGAACTGAAATCATTGCTCAAGTTTCCGTTTCCAACTCTACCCCAACTTGCACGCAGTTTCACGTTGTTGAGTGTTCGTGCCAATGAAGAGTTTTTGTAAAATTCTTCATCCGATAATTGCCAACCGCCCGAAACACCACCAAAATTTCCGAACTTTTTACCTGAACCTAAGGCCGAGTTCCCATCACGACGGAAGTTTACAGTAAAGAAATATTTTTTATTGAAATCGTAGTTGAGACGAGAGAAAAACGATAAGAATGAACGTTCGCCAAGGTCATTATTTGCGGCTGAAATAGCACCCCAGTTGCCTTGATAATTTTCAAAATAAGGGTCAGAAGTTTGCGTGCGTGAAGCCCCCCAAGATGAAGTTCTGAATTTCTGAATATCATACCCAACCAAAGCCGAGAGATTTTGTTTTTTGCCAATTTGAGTGTTGTAAGCAAGCGTATTTGTCCAGTTCCAGTTATCTCTCAAACCCGAAGTATTGGTTGCGTTTCCTCTGCTCGAAAATCCGTTACCTTGAATCGCACTATCAAAACTTACATTTTCTGTTTTTAAACGGTCAACCGAATAGGTTGTTGTAAATTTTAAGTTTTTCAATAATTGAGCATCGAATGAAAAATTTCCAATCACACGGTCATTCTCAGAAGTGTAACGGTTTTCGTTGAGTAATGCTACTGGATTTCCCCAGTTACTCACAAATTGATTATTACCAACGCCAATCGTATTCGGACTCGCTGGATTTACGCTATACGAACCATCAGCATTGAACGGCCCAACATTTGGCGGCAATGCAACCGCCAAACGAGCCACGCCAACCAAAAAGAAGTTCGAACCTGGCAATGAGCCTGCATAAGGCGACTCATTATAGCTGGTATTGTATGAAAGTCCACCTCTAAATTTCAACCATGTATTTAATTCTTGGTCAATATTGAATCTGATGGCTTTACGCTTAAATTTATTGCCTACGATAAAGCCATTTTGGTCAGAAACATTGGCTGAAAAATAGTAATTTGTAGTAGCAGTTCCACCCGAAACGCTCAAATTATGGTTTTGTGAAGTTCCTTGTTTGTAGATATAATCGTACCAACGAGTGTCAACAGGATTATTATTAGCATCAGTATTCGGAAAAAATAAAGCTGAAGCTACTCTATCATTGTTGGCATTTCCGCCCAAAATTTTAGCGTTGTTTACTGCTTCATTTTTGATGGCAATAAACTGTTCTGCATTCAATAAGTCAGGTAAACGAGTAATATTCGATACGCCAGCCCATGCTTCATAATTGATTTTTGGTTTACCTGTTTTACCTCTTTTGGTTGTTATCAAGATTACACCACCAGCAGCACGTGAACCATAAATGGCCGTTGAAGCAGCATCTTTCAATACATCAACCGATTCAATATCAGCAGGGTTAATATCTCCCAAAGGGTTATTAGGCACGGCAGTGCTGGTTGAAATGTTACCTGTATTAATCGGAATTCCATCAACCACTACCAAAGGATACGAACTCAAAGAAATAGAGTTTACACCTCTGATACGAATCACTGGTGGGTTATTCAAAACTCCGTTGGGTTGGGCTACGCTGATACCAGCCGCACGGCCTTGTAAGGCTTGGTCGAAACTTTGTACGGGTTGTTCTTTGATTACGTCGCCCCCAACTCTGGCCGCTGAACCTGTAAATTCAGCTTTGGTTTGTGTTCCGTAGCCTACAACACGTACTTCACTTAATAATTTGGCTTCTGATACTAACTCTATCGAGTATATAGACTGATTGTCTATTTTTTTTTCGATTGGAGAATATCCAATAAATGAAAAAACAAGCGTTGCACCTTCTGGAGCGTTTATTTTGAAACTTCCTGTAAGGTCAGAAACCGAACCAACGCTCGTGCCTTTTACCAAAACAGATACGCCTGGCAAGGCTTCACCCGAATCTTTATCTTTGATACTTCCCGAAATGGCTCTTTGGGCATAAAGCAAACTGCTAAATCCTGTCAGAATAAAAACTAAAAATAGTTTTTGTAGATTATTGACTTTCATAAATCTTTGGTTTTGTTTTTTAAAATTATTTATAAAAAGTGGTGGAAATAGCAGCGTTACAGCAACATGATAGACGACAAACGGCAAAGTTTTTAATCATATTTACCCGCTTCGAGTGTGCTTCTCGTTAGGGCATATTTTTTATTGTAACGGTCGAGAACTACGTGAATAGAATCTTTCTTTTCGTTGATACCTGATAGAATTACTCTTTCACCTCCATTCAAAACCGTATATTTTAAAATCATTCGATTGCGTTTTGTTGGACGGCTTTCGGCCTCAATCCCTTTAGTTCGACGAGCCGAACGAGCAATTGGGTCAATTTTAGGGTCTTCTGGGCCAATAATTGCTAATGCTTCTTTTGGAATCCAATTATCTGCTTTTGGTTTTTCACCCTTTTTCTTGGCTTTCGCATTTGTGCTATTATCGCCACCAAAATCAGCTCTATTTCCTTGAAACTCACGTCCTTCTTGACGATTTCCACGGTTTTTATCTTGCAAATACAATACATTATGTACCGTATCAGCTTCATAATAAAACACTCTTTGGCCACCCGCAACACCAGTCAACTCGAAAGTTCGGTTGATGTCTCGCATCGGGGCTCCTCCCCCATTTGATAAATCTAATTCGACTGGTTTATTGGTTTTGAAAGTCAAGGTTGTCCATTTTTCAAACGTTGCTTGTTGCCATCTTGTGGTATCTAATGGCGAATACGGAATCACTTGGTTATTGATTTTGAATTCGGTCACGTTGTAGTTTCCACGCAATTCTTTGATGCCTTTGATGGCTGGTTGCTTATAAGGGTCATACAAGAAGTTGACGATTGCCAAATAAGTAAATACAGGCAAAAACAAGATAATTGTGGCAGTTTTGAGTGTAATGCGAGAGATTCTCTCCCATGCTTTGGTGAATGTTGGATAGAAAACAAACGGCACAGTATATTTTTCAAGAATCAATAAATTATAAATTCTTGGAATATAACCCACCAGCAAAAAGGCTGAAAACAACACAAAATACGAACTATAAACGTGTACGCCACCATCGTAAGCAAAGTTCACATACACAATATCGGCCAATGCACCAAAAAGCAAAACTGCTCCCCAGAAAGTTGTTGCTCTGAAAAATAACAATGCACCAGCCGCTACTTCTACGATACCAGTAAAGACTTCGTACCACGGCACAATACCGATTGATAACCAATAGATTTTTTGTAAAGTCAAATCACCAAAATCGGTGTTTAAAACTCCCCATGATGGGTAAGGCAATTGCGTTGGGGTCAGTTTCGTGAAACCAAAACCAATGATTCCGATACCTGCACGGTAACGAACTACTACGTTTAGCCAGTAGTAAAGTAAATTATACTCGGTACGTTCTTTTTTTCTGAATTTAGCAATTGCTGTCCAAATTAAACCAATAACGGTCGCAAAAATCAGTGTGATTACCCAAACAGCATACCCTTGCAGCGTTGAGCCAAAGATTTTATTGCCAAAGAAGTTTAAGCCAGAACCAAAACGAGCAATATCATAGACATCACGGTAATGTAAATGCAGCCAATCGAAAGTAAAAATGTCTTTATACCAATCCAGATTATTGGGCAAAGTCATGGCAATAAAGAATACAAAAGCAATGCGAAAGGCTATTTTATGCCAATTTTTCCAAGGTTTTGCTTCGGCAGATGTTTCGGTGTGAGAAGCGTTTTCAGGTAATTCTATACCCAAATCTTCACGAACTATATTTAAGTTTGAATCAGACATAATTTTAGAGTTTTGAATTGGTTAGAATTATAATTTCAACGCATTTCTACGACCTGATTTTTTTGCCTCAATGGTCAAGTATTTTTTATTGATTTTATTCAAGACCGCATAAACCGAATCTTTACCAGCACTCAAGCCCGATAAGACAATCGTCGAGTCATTCAAGCGTTTAAACGAAAGTGAAAGTTTATCTGAAGCATGGTTTTTATTGCGATTTTTCAGCGAAAGTGCCGATTTTGTGGAGTCAAAATCATAACTATAATAGTGGCGGCCTTGTGAACCAGCAAACTCATAGATACGATTTGAGTCCGCTTTATAGAGTTCTTCGCTCGGTAGATGCTCAATAATTACGGGCTTATTTGATTTGATACTCAATGTATTCCATTTTTCAAAAACCACATTTTGCCAACGAATTGGGTCGGTTTTTGAATAGGGAATCGTCTGATTATTCCAGCGAAACTCGCTTACGTTATACAATCCAATGATATTTTCGATGCCTTCCGCTTTGGGAAAATGGTAACCATTGTTTTTGTAGCCTGCATAAGTTTTGAAGCCATAAAAAACCACAAAAAATAAGATGAAAACTGTTTTCAAAACAATGCGATACTGCTTCCATTTTCCATTAAAAATTGGTTGAAAACGGTTAGGTGCAGTTGGTTTTTCGAGAGAAAGTAAATTGAATAATCGGATAGCATCAAAAGCAAAAAGATAGAGAGCAAGAGCAACGAGGTAGAAGGCATAAACATATTCGCCGCCTTCGTAGGCGATATTTGAAATGGCTACGTTTCCAGTAAAAGGAAGAATGATAAGAGTAGCAATCGTTGCCGTATTACGATTCAATAAAAGTAAACCCGCTACAATTTCGACCAAACCCAAAAACGATTGGTAACTTGGCACAACACCCAAGCCGAGTGAAAACAATTTCCAAGCCGTGAAATCCCCATAATTGGTATTAAGATTACTTAATGAAGGAAAAGGTGCTTGAATTGGGAAGAATTTCAAAAACCCATAAGCAATAACACCAATGGCGAGACGATAACGAACCAATACTCGAAGCCAATAATAGAGCTGGTCGTAATTGGTTTCTTTGGTGTAAATTTTATCCCAAATGAATGTTCCGATAGCAGCCAGTAAAATAATGACCAACCAATTAAAAAAACTATCATCACCCGTGAAAGTTGGAGAATATCTCGATAAATAAAAAATGTCTCGGTATTGAATCTGCAACCAATTAGTTGAAAAGATGTGCTTAAAAAACCTTAAATCTAAGGGTAACACCTGCAAAAAGAAGTAAATGCCGAAAAACTTAAAGATAGTTTTTTCTGTATTGCTCCATTCGCTTTGCGAGTTAAGTTCAAGAATTTTAGACATAATTTTAATAGAGGTATTTAGGTAAGTGTTTGAAACGCCTAATTTTTATCTGCCCTACCAAGAGAATCCGCATAGGGCAGATTTTATTCTTAGTAACCTGGATTTTGCACCAAAGCCTTGTCTATTAATGTTTCTCCTACTGGAATTGGTAATAAAAGGCGATTGGCATCAGTCACATTAAAGACCTGTGCAGCACGACCCGTACGCACAATATCGAACCAGCGATGCGGCTCTAAGGCAAATTCTACACGTCGTTCGTTTTCGATTGTCAACAGAAGTGCATCTTTAGTTGTTGCAGTAGCAGCTGCAATACCGGCACGGTCACGAATAGCGTTCAAATCGGCAAGGCCATCAGTTATTTTTTCTTGGTTGGCACGAGCCTCTGCTCGAATCAAGTAGATTTCTGCGATACGAAAAACGAAAGTTGGGTCAGTTGCTGGCGTGCGGTAATACAAATTTCCGTACCAACGATTCTGATTATCTTTTGCTATGAGTGTGCTACGTCCGCCTCCTACTTTTGGGTCATTCAAGAGAGCAACAATTGCATCATTTGGAGCCCATTGGCGTGTTCCGCCGTTAGTCTGTGGTTGCCATTGTCCACGGTGCGTATTAGTTTCGTTGGCACTGTAAAATATCTCAAAAACTGATTCTTGTGTGCCTCTTGCATCATTTGCAAAAAAGGCATTATATGGTTTTACAAGTCTGTAATTGGTATCTGTAATCAATTTTGAAGCATATTCTTCAGCTTTTGCCCATTCTTTTAGGTATAAATGCAAGCGAGAACGTAAGGCCCAAACAGTTTTTCGAGTAGCTCGATAGCGGTCGGTTGTAGCTGGCAATAATGGCTCGGCCGTTTCAAGGTCTTTCAAAACCAAAGCGTAAGTTTCAGCTTGTGAACTTCTGCTTATTCCACTGTTTTCGGTCGGATTTGCCGTTGGTTTCGTTATCAAAGGCACGCCACCCCAAGTACGAGCCAAATCGAAATAAGACAAAGCACGAATAAAATATGCTTCACCCACTAATTGATTTTTTAGAGCATCGGTCAAAAGTGGGTCAGTTACGGTCGGAACTTTCGCAATGACATTATTTGCTCGATTGATGGTACGATAGATGGCCGTCCAAGCACTACCAATCGTCGAGTTATCGGCGTTGACTTTTTTATTGATAAATTCCTGCACTTGCGATTGCGAACCTGTCCATTGAATATTATCGCCAGTCAGATAACCGATTGATTGAAAGGTTGTTCCGTAATAACTACCATTGCTCAGTGCCGAATAAACGCCTCGGAGGGCAGTTTCTGCCGAAGTTTTATCGAAAATTGTTTGAGTATCCGAAATTGATTCTAAAGGCTGTACATCTAAAAATTTATTGCACGAAACTGTTGATGTAAGTAAACCTATGGATAGTATATACTTTAATGTTCTCATTATTCTATTGATTTAATTTTTTCAAAAAATTGACCTTGAATTAGAATGTCAAACTTAAACCAGCTTGAAAACTACGTGGTTGCGGAGGCGTTCCTAAGTCAATACCTTGTGCGTTTTGGTCGCTACTCGCACTCGACTCAGGGTCAAGACCCGTATATTTTGTCAATAAGAAGAGATTCGTACCATTTACATACAATTTCAAAGCATCGGCTTTTAATTTATTGGCGATTGCTTTCGGGAAGTTATAGACCAGATTTAAGCTACGAAGACGCAAGAATGAGCCATCTTCCAGCCAACGGCTACCGCCATCACGGTAATTATTTACGTTTACACCGTCAGGTCTTGGTACGTCCGTAATATCACCAGGCTTTTGCCATCTGGCATTATTGCTCGCAAAAATCACACGTGCAGCGTCTCTGGCTCCACCACCTTCACCAAAAAATTTATTATGGTTATATATTTTATTACCATATTGGAAAGCCAAGAAAGCAGAAAGCTCAAAACCTTTATAACTTACATTATTGGTTAGTCCACCAAAGAATTTTGGCCAAATACTGCCCACAATTTGGCGGTCAGCTACCGTAATTTGTCCATCTTTGTTTACATCTTCATACACTACATTTCCAGTTTCAGGATTCACCGAAAGTTGTTTATACACCCAAAACGAATAAAGAGGCGTACCTTGTTGTTGTAAAATCAAATCACGGCTACCATAGCGAAGCGGGTTTTCGAGTTTTTCGATTTTATTGATATTTTGTGCAACATTGAAGCTGGTTGTCCATTTCAAACCTGCTCTTTCGTAGTTGATTGTATTGATATTCAACTCAAAACCTTTATTGCTGATTTCTGCTGCATTGCTCCAATAGTTAGCAAAACCAGTAGTGCTTGGCAATGCCAACTGCAATAGCCCATCACGGGTATATTTTGTGTAATAGTTAATCTCGAAAGAAACTTTACTGTTGAACAACGAAGCATCTAAACCAACATTAAATTGATTGGTGCGTTCCCATTTCAAATCTGGATTGGCCAACTGTTGCGGAGCAATACCTGGACTTCCTTGATACGGAGCTCCACCTGTCCAAAGTCCTTGGGCAGCAAAGTTGCCGATACCATTTTGATTTCCAACAATTCCATAACTGGCTCTTAATTTTAAATCAGAAATTAACCCAACATCTTTCAAGAAACTTTCTTGCTTCAGTCTCCAAGCTGCTCCCACTGCTGGGAAATATCCCCATTTGCGGTCAGAACCGAATCTTGAAGAACCATCAGCTCTTATGCTAAAGTTAACCAAATATTTTCCATCAAAACCATAATCTGCTTTGGCAAAGAATGAAGCAAGATTGCTTTTGCTCCAACTTTGTGTACTGGTTGTTGTAGCAGCAGACGAAATGATTTTGAATGAATTATTGGCAAAACCACGACCTTCAGCGTAAGTTCTTGTCAAAACATCGCTTTGAAGCGTATTTCCTACCACCACTCCGAGCGAATGTTTTTTGCCAATTTTCTGACGATAAGTTAATGTTTGTTCATTCAATAAAGAAGTAAATTGGCTAATTGAAGAAGTGGCCAAACCACCTTGAGCTCCCAAGAGTAAGAAGGTATTCCAGTATTCTGATTCATTGTAGTTGTTATAATCAGCACCCCAACTTGAACGTAATTTTAAGTTTGGTAATAATTCTGCTTCGGCGTATAAATTACCGATATAACGCAAACTGGTTGAGTTTACATCATAATTATTAAGTAAAAGAGTTAAGTTATCAAACCCAGCACGACCAACTAATACTCCGTTTTCGGTCGGAGAAAGATAAGTTGGTGTATGCAAAGCAGCTTGTAATAGCCCCCCTTGTGGGCCATCACCCGCACGTGCCTGATTGCGATACGTGCGACTGAATGAATTACTTACCCCAATCTGTACTCTATCATTGATTTTTTGGTCGAGATTTACTTTGAAACTCGCTCTATCAAATGTAATAGGTTTCAAAATTGCTTCCTGAGAATTGAAGCCTCCACCAATGTAGTATTTGGTCGTTTTTGTGCCACCAACCAACGAAATATCGTAGCTTTGAAGCGTTGCCGTGCGGAATGCTTCGCTCAGACGGTCATAGGTTTGTTGTTCTTCTGGCAATCCACGTCCACCTTCTGATACTGGTCTGAATGGTCGATTAGCAAAGGTTCTATTCAAAGATGGTGTATCTTTACCTGTATTAATCCACCATTCGTTTACAAGTTGAGCGTGTTCGGGGCCAGTGGTTAGTTCCCACAATTTGATTGCTTTTGCTTGTCCATAGCTTACGTTGAAGTTTACTTTCGGAGCTTGCTCGAAATTTCCTCTTTTGGTAGTAATCAAAATAACACCGTTTGCTCCACGAGAGCCGTAGAGAGCCGTTGCTTCGGCATCTTTCAATACTTCAATACTTTGAATATCAGCAGGGTTTAGGTCGGCAATCGGAGAAGTTGCTTTGCCACCAGTTCCGATGGTTTGAAGACTATTACTATTGATAAATACGCCATCAACTACATAAAGTGGGTCATTATCGGCATTGATTGAAGTTGCTCCACGCACTCTGACGTTTACAGTTTCGCCAGGAACGCCAGTAGGCGAAGAAATTTGTACACCCGAAACTTTTCCTTGTAATTGTGCATCAATACTACCTACAGGAATGGCGTTTACTTCGAGCGGATTTACTTTTGTGATTGAGCCAATCAAGTTTTTGCGTTCTTGTGTGCCATAGCCCACAACCACAATTTCACTTAATTGCTTGGCATTGGTTTGTAACGAAATCGAGATTGAACTTGTAGTTGCCAAAACCTCTTTTAGTTCGTAGCCAATGTAATTGACAATCAGCGTGTAAGGTAATTTTTGACCTGTTTTGAAGTAAAATTTTCCCTCAGCATCTGTAATTACACCGTGAGTCGTTCCTTTAATCTGCACCGAAGCACCAATGAGTGGTTCGTTTGTTTTTTCATCTAAAACCCTCCCCGAAAGCGTGGAGTTAATCGTGGCATCTGCATTCTGAGCTATAATTACCGACGGAATTAGTAAAATAGCCAATAAAAACTGTACAAGTAGCTTTTTTTTCATTTACTTTGTAATGGTTAATTTAAAAAATAAGGTACTGGGACGATTGCACCGCAATCTCCTGAATCATTCCGCAATGAGCCTTTTTTTGACCAGCCACTCTTGTTCCAGCAAGAGTGGCATCTTTTGGCTTTATATATTTACTGTTTGTGTGCCTTAATCAAGTGTTGCAAACGATTGCTCGATGTCTGCTTTAATATCCTCAATGTGTTCAATTCCCAACGAAACCCTCAAAGCCGTTGGTTCTACTCCTGCCGATTTCTGCTCTGTTTCTGAAAGCTGCGAGTGAGTAGTTGAAGCTGGATGAATAATCAAAGTTTTCGAGTCGCCTACATTAGCTAAGTGGCTGATTAACTGTAAGTTATTAACAAATTTCTCAGCTCGTTGTTTATCTCCTTTTAGTTCAAAAGACAATACACCGCCGTAGCCTCTTTCAAAGTATTTCTTAGCCAAATGATGGTGCGGGCTGCTTTCTAAACCTAAATAATTAACACTTTTTACTTGTGGATGATTTTGCAACCACGTCGCCAAACTTAGTGCATTTTCGTTGGTTCTTTCGATTCTCAAAGAAAGTGTTTCAAGACCTTGCAATAACAAAAACGAATTGAACGGACTCTGTGCTGGACCCCAATCACGCAGACCTTCAACTCTTGCACGAATAATAAATTGAATGTTTCCGAATGGCCCACCAACACCAAAAACATCATTCAGCACCAAACCATGATAACTCGGCGAAGGCGATGTAAACTGTGGATATTTGCCATTTCCCCAGTTAAATTTACCTGAATCGACAATCACACCACCGATGGTTGTGCCGTGACCGCCAATCCATTTAGTAGCAGATTCTACTACAATATGAGCTCCGTGTTCGATTGGACGAACAATTGCCCCACCAGCACCAAAAGTATTGTCAACGATGATTGGTAAATCATATTTTTCGGCCAGTTTTGCAAATGCTTCAAAATCAGGCACGGCAAAACCAGGGTTTCCGATTGATTCTAAATAGATAAATTTCGTTTTTTCATCAATCAGTTTTTCAAAATTCTCTACTTTATCATCGGCCGAAAAACGTGCTTCTACACCAATATTTTTGAAAGAATTTTTAAATTGATTGTACGAGCCACCGTACAAATAAGGCGTCGTAACGAAGTTATCGCCAACGGTTGTAATATTATTAATGGCTATAAATTGAGCCGCATGACCCGAACCAACTGCCAAAGCAGCCACACCGCCTTCGAGAGCCGCAATGCGTTTCTCGAAAACATCGCTCGTTGGGTTCATGATGCGGGTATATATGTTGCCGAACTCTTTTAGTGCAAAAAGATTAGCACCGTGTTCGGCGTTATTAAATACATAAGAAGTTGTTTGATAAATCGGCACCGCTCTTGCATTGGTGGTTGGGTCGGCGGTTTGCCCTGCGTGAAGTTGAAGCGTTTCGAATCTCATTTTGTTTGTCGTTTATTTGTTGTATAATTATTTTGGTTGAATATGCTTGCTATTAATACCGATAGACAGTTCCAAAGAAGATGATGAATAGACAACCACCGAATATTCAAGCAACTCGATGGAAACCGTCATATCTGGTATTTATTCTGTTTGTTCGGTTAGATAAATTAGTTCATGGTTGATGGTCAACAGTTGCTTTTAACTTTGTTTCATTAAAAAATCTCTTGAGTACTAACCTTAAATTTCTAATATTTGTGAATAATATTTTGTTATTATTAATCTATAAAATCCATAGACAAAGTAAATTATTTAATTTTCTTATTCCTAAAAAAAGAAAAACTTTGTTTATATTTTCTTTAAAAAGTACAAATATTTATGGTATTTATCAAAAACAAAGAAACGAATAAAAATTTAATAATCAGCGACTTATGCGTTTATTTGAAATAAAAGACCTAAAAATGATTAGGCCTTTTATTGTTTCCGTCAAATTAATTTATTGTATCTCAATCGGTTACAATAAACCCACTGATTATCTATCAATACACAACGCTCTCTGATTGAACTGTGTGTAAATCCTTCACTAAAAAACGTTTCTTTTCTTGTTTAAAAACCTTTGCGATTGCTCGTACGGCAGTGTCAATTTCAAACAATGAATTGTACTTTGAAAAAGAAAACCTGACGTTTTCGCCATCTGATTTTGGGTATAATGCACTGATAACGTGCGAACCTCCTTTCGACAAATTCAAGCAAGCACTGCCGCTCGAAACATGGATTCCTTGTTCGTCGAGTATATTTTGTAAAAGTCTATTATTAGGTAAAACTGGAAAACGAGCGTTAAGAATGTTTGGCACACTTTTGCTCAGTGATTCACTTTCGCCATTAAATTCAAACTCCTCTAAATCTAAGCGTTTTAGTCCACTGATAAGTCGTTCTTTCAAAGTTTGGTTATGTTTATGCACTTTTTCGATATTGCTGTTCGCAATTTCAAGGGCTTTTGCAAACCCCACAATACTGGCTACATTTTCGGTGCCACCTCGATAGCCTCTTTCTTGACCTCCTCCGTGCAGCAATGAATGTAAATTGGTTCGTTTGCGGGCAAATAAAAAACCGACACCTTTTGGGCCATGTATTTTATGTCCCGACCCAACCGCAAAATCAACGCCATTTGAATTTAGTTGAACGGGGAATTTACCAAGACTTTGCACAATGTCAGAATGTATAATTCCTCTGTATATTTTGGCAAGTTCGCTTACTTCTTCGATGTTTGTGATATTCCCGATTTCGTTGTTGACGTGCATTAAACTTACCAAAGAGCGGGGGTTTTCGACCAGTAGTTGCTCCAAATGATTTAGATTGATATTGCCTTTTCGGTCGAGATTCACGAAGCTTAATTTTATTTTATTTTTATAAAAATGCTCGGTAAAAGTCTCCAAAATTGACTTATGCTCAATGGCACTCGTAATAATGTGTTTGATACGATAGGCCTCTAAAGAACTCGAAATTGCCCAATTATTAGCTTCAGTTGCTCCCGAAGTAAAGAAAATCTCTTCGGGCAATACATCTAAAATATCGGCAATAGTTCGGCGAGAAGTCTCAATAGCTTCATGTACTTTTCGGCCCAAACTATGGTTTGATGATGGATTTCCGTAATACCTATATAGATAGGGCATCATTACGTTTAGAACTTCAGAATCTATGGCGGTTGTGGCTGCGTTGTCTAAATAGATATTCATTATTTGTTTAATAGGTTTTTAGTTAATTGATGAAGTGTATGTGAGTTAGTTTTTTAGAAATAATGTGGTTGATAAGATTATGGTAGGATTCAAGTGTTTTCGAACCCTACCTAATTCTGTCATCACTATTCAACCTAATTTCAAGTATTAAACTTTAGAACACTTTACAATGCTGATGTCAGATTTATATCTAATTCAAAATCGTCGTAAATAAATTTGTCTCCCAAGTTATCAAAGAAGCTTTTCGAGCCATATTTGATACCAAAATCAGTGCGATTAATGGTAATTTTGGCCTTTGCGGTAGCTTTCTTGCTATCAATCGTAACTACTGCTGGGAATTTAATCTCTTTGGTCACGCCTTTGATGGTCAATTTTCCAGCGATTTCGTAGTTTTCTTTGTCTTTCGGAGTAGCCGAAGTAATTACAAAAGTTGATTTCGGAAATTTATCGGCTGCAAAGAAGTCATCTCCTTTCAGGTGTCCAACGAGTTTTGCATTGCCATCTTTGTCTGTAATATCGGTTACTGTAATTGACTTCAAATCAATATCAAAAGCTCCACCCTTTAGTTTTGTACCATCTACAATTAGGCTACCACTGCTTATGTCGATATTCCCCCAATGTTCGCCAGTAAATTTCTTGCCTTTCCACACTAATTTTGAATTTTGTGTATCCACTTTTAAGGTCTTATTACCTTTCGATTTGTCGAAACCCATCGCAAATGATGATACAAACCATACGCTAAAAAGGGCTAATTGTGCTAATTTTTTCATGATTTTCTTTGGTTTTATTATAAATGATTTGATTTTTTCGATGTTTAACTTTCCTGCAAAATGCTAAAGTTGAATGTGTATGGACAGCACTTTCTTACCGAGCAAAAATGCACAGCTGATAGTCCATAATTCGACAAGTGGAAAAAGGAATTCTTAATGCGATGTTGAAAACAATTTCAACAACAGCATTGTGAAGCAGGGTAAAAACGATTGCTTAAACGATGAGCGAGTTTTTCGCCAACAAAAGAGAGAGATGACAATACCACCATTGTCTGGGAATTGAATCTAAAATTTTTCATGTGTTTTTTATTTGGTTTGATTTATCTGTTTAGGAATTGGCACCTTACTGGTGGTTAGCAGGTTGCCAGAAGTTCGTCGAGCCTAATCTCTTTCTTCGTTCTTAATAAATCTATTAATCTACTTATTCGATAGACAAAGATACTTTATGAAAACGTAATATCCAAACTTTTTTTTCTTTTTTTACAGTAACGTCTCAATTAAGACGTTACTGTGGTTTGGTAGATGTCGTACCAATCTTGTTGGCTGAGTTTTATTTGTGCCGCACTGGCAGCATTTTTTATGCGAGTTTCGGACAAAGACCCAATAATTGGCAAAGTTCCTAACTGAATGAGCCACGCAACGGCCGTTTGCTCAATATTGGCATCGTATTTTTTGCTGATACTTTCGAGTTTTGCTTTCAATACTGCTGCTTTTCCTTCTTTTCCTTCAAAAATTTCTCCGCCCGCCAATGGAGCCCAAGCCAATGGTTTACTAAAACTTTGTTTGATAAAATCAACCCGACCGTCTTCGATGGCCGTTGTATTCATCACGTTTAGCTCGATATGGTTCGTTACGATTGGAATGGTCAGATAAGACGCCAAAAGTTTGTGTTGAAAAACATTGAAATTAGCTACTCCAATATGATTTACTTTTCCTGAATTCACCACTTCGGCCAAAGCCATTGCAGTTTGCTCAGGGTCGGCCAGTACGTCGCTTTGATTCAATAAAAATATGTCAATATAGTCGGTTTTTAGTTTTTTGAGTGAATTATCGACACTCTCTACGATGTAATCTCTTGAATTATCGAAATAAAAACCTTTACCGTTATCTGATTTTCGGATACCACATTTGCTAAATAGTACGATGTCTTCTCTACGAAAACTTTTGCTGGCTATTACTTTTCCGAAATGCTCTTCAATCGTAAAATCTCCGTAAATATCTGCGTGGTCGAAGGTATTAATGCCCAGTTCTAAACATAAATTGACGATTTGTTCCATTTTTTGTGTGGTCTGAGAACCCAAATTCTCCCATCTCCAAAACCCATAAATTGCTTCTGATACTTTTGGACCCGAATCGCTCAAATAAACTTTTTTCATACGTTGCTGTTCTGTAAAATGTATTTTTGGTTAAAATAAGGTTAGTTTAAATATATTTTGGGTGATTTCGGATGTGAGATTGAAATAAATCTGGGTAAATCAATGATAAATTTACCCAGAATGAATTAGTTCAACAAAATCACGTAAATCACGTAATCGCATTTTTAGATGAGGGTTTTCTTCCCACCATAGATAAATCTTAAATAAGCAATTTTTGCTTTAGAAACTACATCGTAATCAACGGCCAGGATTATCAACGAGATGAGCGATAAAACCGAAATAGTTATCTGTGGAAAATACCAAATTAGTGGCAAAGCAATGATAGCAATTCGCACGAATTCGATGTAAAATACCCATCGGCGTTGCTCCAAAATTGCTCCACAATTAATCAGTGTGGCTATGATTGTTAGTGCAAAAATGGTCTGTAAAAACGCATTGATGTAATGCTCAAACAGTAAAAAGGTAAAGAGTGTGACGAGCATCAGCCCCATCTGAATCAACACATATTGCTTAAATTTATTGGAATGAGTTTTTACTTTATGTTTCGATAAAAGTTTGCTCTCTACGATTGCTCTTGCATTTGGGTCGAAATTGCTTGGTGAACCAAAAATAATTTTCAATTTATTCAGAAAGCCTTTTGTTTTAGAAACCGAATAGGCAATTTCAACCAAAAAATGAAAATGTTGCCATAAAAAGCTCTTGCTTTCTAATTGTTTGGTTAAACCATAGATTGGCGTTTCTGTCTTTTCAGCAAAAGTGCCAAAAAGTTTATCCCAAATGATAAGCATATCGCCGTAGTTTTTATCTAAATACACTTCGTTGCTTGCGTGATGCACACCATGATGTGTAGGCGTAACGAAAATGTATTCGAGAATCCCGAGTCGGCCAATGAGCTGGGTATGGGTGAAGAATGGGTAAATTCCATGAATAATCAACAAAACACTAATCATGTGCGGTGGAAAACCAATGATTGGCAGAATCGACCAAAAGAGTGTACGAACTACCGCCTGAAAAATTGTGATACGAGCAGCCGCCGAATAATTAAATTCTTCGCTTGAATGATGCACTACGTGAAACCCCCAAAAAAGATTAATTTCATGCCCGAAACGGTGATACCAATACCATACAAAATCGGTTGCCAATAATAAGACAATCCACAGTAAAATGCTCGGTTTTATGTCGAAAATGGCAAAATTATCGTGCAAATAAACATAAAAAAAATAAAATCCACCCGCTGTAAAAGCATCAATCAGACGCTCAGCGATACCAACATTCAGATTAGCCATTGTGGTGCTAAACGAGTATAAACTTTTGCCTTTTTTCTTAGAAATATAGTATTCTAAAAGTATAAAAAAGAAGAAAAAAGGCACTGCGAAGGCCATTATGTTGAGTTTCATAAAGTGACTTGTAAGTTATATTGTTGATAGTGTTAGTTCTTATATAATTAAATCATGATAAAACGCACTTACCTCATCCTAAAACTTTCTGTTTATCATCAATTCTTAGTTGGTGAGTATTGAATACGTGCGAGTATGGACTTACACTTTTTGTCAGAAAAACACTTCCACCGATGACACTATTACGGCCGATAACCGTTTTACCGCCCAAGATGGTTGTTCGGGCATAAATTATTACGTTGTCTTCTACTGTTGGGTGGCGTTTTACTTCGGCCAATTCTTTGGCGACTTGTAAAGCACCGAGCGTAACTCCTTGATAGATAGATACATTATTGCCAATTTGAGCAGTTGCTCCAATTACGATTCCTGTACTATGGTCAATCATAAACGGTACACCAATTTGTGCATTTGGATGAATATCCGTTCCTGTATTTCGGTGAGCGAATTCGCTCAAGATACGAGGTAAAACAGGTACTTCAAGCCTTACCAGTTCGTGAGCGATACGATAAACCGTAATGGCATAAAAACCTGGATATGAAACAATTACTTCATTAATACTTGTAGCTGCGGGGTCAAATTCGTAAATTTTAGTAGCGTCGAGTCGGAGGTTATTATAAATATTTTCCAGTTCATCATAAAAAGCATTCGTAACTCCCTCAATATCAAATACTTTTGGGTCTAAATAACTCAATAAAATATTCTCTAAATCAATTTGATTTTTCTTCAGGATTCCCTCGTAAGAAGTCTGTTTTGGCAAATGATTACTCGGAAACAAAAACTGTATGAGGTCATTGAGCCAAACAATCGCATCGTGCGTAGAAGGAGTTGCTTCCCATTCTGCATTGTGCGTCTTACGGAGTAAATTGATAAAATTTTTATATTTCATTGAAGTCAAAATTTTTCTATTAATATATTAAATCCATAGATTAATATCCAAAAGTTCTCAAAATAAAGTAGAATCGGCGATGATTCTACTTTATAACGTGTATCAATCAGTTTCGATGTCCACTTTTGAGTCGATGTAGTACAGACACAAGGGTATCAACATCTGAACAAGTATTATAAAAAGCCAGTGACGGTCTAACGGTTGTCTCCAGACCCATTCTTCTTAAAATTGGTTGGGCACAATGATGGCCAGTTCGCACAGCAATTCCCTCTTGATTGAGTGCTTGTCCTACCTGGTCATTGGTATAACCCTGTAATGTAAACGAAAGTACCCTTGCTTTATTGGCAGCCGTACCTATCAAACGCAAACCTGGTACTTGTTTGAGCAAATGAGTGGCGTATTCGAGTAAATAATGCTCGTATTGACCAATCACATCCATCCCGATTCGGGTTACGTAGTCAATAGCTGCACCCAATCCAACGGCATCTGCAATATTTCCTGTGCCTGCCTCAAAGCGATTCGGAGCATTGTGATACTTGATATGCTCAAACGTTACGTCTTGAATCATATTCCCACCACCTTGCCACGGCTCAGTTGCATTCAGAATGTCCTCTTTGCCGTAAAGTACACCAATTCCCGTTGGTCCAAATACCTTATGACCTGAAAAAACAAAGAAATCAGCATTTAAATCTCGTACATCTACTCGCATGTGCGAAACCGACTGAGCTCCGTCAACTAAAGCTTTCGCACCCGCAGCGTGAGCCATTTCAACAATTTGCTTGGCAGGTGTAATAGTACCAAGAGCATTTGAAACTTGCGTAAACGACACCAGTTTAGTACGAGGATTCAATAATTTTGAATATTCATCCAACAAAATTTGTCCGTCATCATCTACTGGAATGACTCTTAATTTCAAGCCTTTTCTATCGGCCAAGCGTTTCCACGGCACAATATTGGCGTGATGTTCGAGATTACTAACAATGATTTCATCACCCGCTACTAAGTTTTGTTCGCCCCAACTTTGTGCTACTAAATTGATAGCCTCGGTTGCTCCACGCACAAAAATGATTTCGTTTATCGAACCTGCATTCAGAAAATGTTGAACCTTCTGACGAGCTGCCTCGTAAGCATCGGTTGCACGAGCAGCAAGTTCGTGAGCAGCACGGTGAATATTAGAATTTTCGTGTTCGTAAAAATAACTTATTCGGTCAATAACTTGCTTTGGTTTTTGGGTTGTAGCGGCATTATCTAACCAAATGAGTGGCTTCCCATTGACTCTTTCAGCAAGAATTGGGAAGTCTTTTTTTATCAAATTTGCATCGAAAGTGCTTCCTGTTGCCGACTTTTTCAATTCGGTTGATGTATCAGGAAATCTTTCGTTCAAGAAATAATAAGTTGGTTTTGCATCCCCTACTCTATCTTGATACAAATGCGTATAAGTTGGCTTTGGTTCGTGACTGCCTAGATGATTTCCACTGATACTTTTCAGAATCTCGTTTAAATTGAGGTGTTCAAAAAGTAATGGCAAATGGAATTCATTATTTATACCACCATTTGTACCTTTTTTAAGGTTTGAGTCTGGAAAACTCGTATCTGGTGAATCTATGTTGAAGTTATCTCCATGATTCAAATATGATGGAGAAGCTCCACTTCCTGCCACTGAACTCGGTACTTGCCCGCCGAAAGAACTATATTCAGAAGTGCTATTTGGATGATTTGCCAAAGGATTCTCTAAAATTCCGAAGTTAATATCCAATTCTTTTCCATAGCTCAGCACCGAAGGCGATATACCTAAACCACTTATCGGACTACTTGATATTGTTGGACTTGCCAGCGGAGCAATTCCACTTTGAGCAAGGTGCGTATCATGCGGAACATTTCCCTGAGAAAATCCATCTAACAGATTTCCTGCAAAAGCTTTGGCTCTTGGATGCTCGGTTGGGTTAAGTGAAAACTCCTTGGGGGCTCCATTGGGTAATGCCTTAAATAATTGATTAGCAAAGTCTTGCAGTGAATCAATATCAGGTAAACCCGATGGAACGCCACCTGATTGATTATAAATATTTGTATTCATGGTATTTGCCGATTTCTACATCTTCAAGAACCGCAATGGCATCATCTACCAAAACAGCCAATGAGCAATAGAGTGAAACTAAATAAGAAGCAATGGCTTTTTCGTTGATACCCATAAAACGAACCGATAATCCTGGAGATTGTTCGCCTTGTAAGCCAGGTTGAAAAAGTCCCACTACACCTTGTCGGCTTTCACCAGTGCGGAGTAAAATAATTTTTGATTTTCCATCAACAATTGGCAATTTATCAGATGGAATGAGTGGAATACCTCTCCATGTTAGGAACTGGGAACCAAACAAAGAAATTGTTGGTGGTGGCACACCACGACGAGTACACTCACGACCAAAAGCGGCAATCGCTTGTGGGTGTAGCAAGAAGAAACCAGGTTCTTTCCATACTTTGGTAATTAGCTCGTCTAAATCATCTGGAGTTGGAGCTCCAGTACGAGCTTTAATAATTTGCGATGGTGCAACACTGTGCAAAAGTCCGTATTCTTTATTATTGATAAGTTCGCTTTCTTGGCGTTCTTTAATGGTTTCTATCGACAAGCGAAGTTGTTCGCCGATTTGGTTGTATGGTTTGCTATATAAATCTGAAACACGGGTATGAACATCAACAATCGTTTGTACGGCAGCCAAATTATACTCACGTGGGTCGTCGATGTAATCTACGAACGTTTGTGGTAAAACTCTTTCATCACGAGCTGAGCAATCAACCTCAATGGCAGTACCATCTTTTACTTTATTGAGACGATAAACACCAGATTCAACGGGTATCCAGTTGAGTAGTTTTGTCAACCAACGAGGTGTAATAGTCACCATTTGTGGCACTGTTCTGGTTGCAATCGCCAGTTGCCTTGCCGCTACATCACCGAGTGCTGTTTGCTGGGTGTTTTTATTAAGATTTGCCATTTAAAAAACGTTTAATTGTTTGAATTTATTTAGAGGAATTATAAAATATCAGCCAATGTCATGTTTTCATAGACACTCAAATTGGCATCTCGTACTTGCATCATCAAGGGTCTTATCTTGCATTTTTCTTCGCTCACACAATCGTCGCATTTTCCGTAGAAGTGCAATGAAACGCACAATGTTGGGGCAATTGGCCCATCAATCAATCTTATCAGTTTGGCTATTACGATTTGGCTTGGGTGGGTATTCAGAAAATATCCACCATTTTTTCCTTGCGTGCTACTCAATATTCCTGCTCTACGCAAATCGTGCAAGATTGTTTCTAAGAATTTTTTAGGTAAATTATCTTCGGCTGCTATATCACCAAGAGTCAATGATGATTTGGCTTCGTAGTTCTTTGCCAAAACACTTAGTGCTTTTAAGGCATATTTAGCTTTTTTGGTAATCATACCTTTAAGTTTTTTGAAGTGTAATATGCTGGTTTAAAATGGAGTTTTAGTCTTTCTGAAAGATTAATTCTCGGAGGAGTGATTTGCCTTGAGTCCACGCTCCGAGGTCAGAATCACTATTGATATGGCCTTTTGTGCCAATATTTATAAATTTACTTCCCCAATAGTCGGCCATTTTTTGTGCTTTGTCTATTGGACAGTAATTATCGTTGGTGCTGCCAACAACCACGCTTTTGAAGGCAAGTTTGGTTTTAGGTACTGGTGCAAATGAATTTAATTTGGCATTATCAAATTCTTCCACATCAGGTGGTGCTACAAGCAATGCTCCTAAGATATGGGCATTCGTATCAAATTGTTGAGCGTAATGAGCCACTGTCATACAGCCCAAACTATGGGCAACCAAAACAATTGGTTCTTTGATGTTTTCAATCGTCTTTTTAAGACCAACAACCCACTTATCTTTTTCTGGATTATCCCAGTCTTCTTGAGCAACCCTCACAAAGTTTGATGGGTTCTGTTCTTCCCAAAGGGTTTGCCAGTGCCAATCATCAGAATTATTCAAACCAGGCACATTGATAAATTTTATTTGAGTATCTAACATGGCCGTAAAAGTTTTGAAAGTATTGATTGTAAGAAACCTCACAACCAATACTTTGTTTATCTTCCATTAAAACGAATATCGAAGCGTTGTTCCGTAAGTACGAGGGTCGCCTAAGATACCGGCGTACTGACCTGCACTACCCGGAGCAGCCAATAATTGCTCGAAGTAGTCTTTGTTGGCGAGGTTTCTACCCCAAACAAATAAAGAGATTCCGTTTGATGCTCTGAAACCAACACGACTGTTTAGTAATGAATAACCGTCAATATTCAAGAATTGAGAAGGTGATGGACTTGATGAGAATTCCGAACGGAAATATACATCAACAGCTGCAAAGTAATTTCCTTTCAAACCTAATAGACTTCCTTTGGTTGTTGCTTCTACACCAAACGACCCTGACCATTTTGAAATACCTGGCAAACGTCCACCCGATACATCTTTAAATGCTTGAGCTCCACCAACTTCTTCTAAAGGCACTGGTGCATTCGTGAATGAAACGTATTTACCATCTGTATAAGCCAAAGCTCCGTTGAATGTAAAGTGATTGCTGATTCTGATATTTCCGTCAACTTCAACACCTCTTACACGAACCTTCTCAGCATTGGCTAAGTATCCACGGTTTACACCTGGTTCTGGTGTTTGTACTTGCGTTTGGTAATCTTTGATTTCATCATCGAAGAATACTACATTTAAGATTGAGTTAGACGTTGGTTTTGTTTTTACACCAACTTCAATGTGTTTCACAAATTCTGGTTTCACTTTTGCGAGGTCAATCAATACCTGTCCGTTGGCAGTTGGCAAACCTCCGATGTTGATACCAATTGGCTTATAGCTCGAAGCAAAAGTTGCATAGGCGTTGATGTTCTTGTTTGCCTTATATTGCAAAGTCAACTGACCAGAGAAATTACCATTTGTTGCTTCTGTATCAAATGCTTGGTTGGTGTAAACTGCATTTTTCAATGCGATTAGAGCTGCGTCAGTTGTTTGGAGTCCACCGTAAGTTTCTCTTTTATAATTCGCTACTTTTTTGTCGTAGTTATATCTTACACCTGGCAAAAGGTGTATTTTTTCAGTAATTGCCCAGTCTATTTGGCTAAATGCGGCTAAACTTGTACTTTGGATACGGTTGGTAGTACGAATACCGAAATTATCAAATAAACCAGGTGTTTTCCATAACGCACTTGTTGAACTTTGAGCAAAACGCCATTGTGCCGAACCCGCTTCTTCGGTTTGAACTGGGTCTGAGTTCAAATCTTGCCACAAACCAAACAAACCTACTACCCCACTTACTTTTGAAGAAACTTTTCCTGAATATCTAATTTCTTGTGACCATTGCTCATGTTTTGAGTTACCCGATGAAATAGTGAAGATTGGTAAACCAGTATAATCACGGTCATTCAACGGAGTCCATTGCCAATAACGCCATGCAGAAGTTGAAGTCAAAGTACCGTTACCAATTTTAATATCAGCATTTACAGAAGCTCCACCCAATTGGTTGTCGGCTTTTGATGGTGTATCTAAATCAACAATTCTCTCGAATGGGCTACTGTAAGGCAGTGTATAGTTTAAATCTTTGATGATTGCATTGAATTGGCGATAAGCCGCACGTTTGGTAGTAACTACTCCCGCTACTGGCCAGCCATAACCGTTTGGCTTTTGGTCGGTTACATCGGCAATAAATGTGATTTTGATTTTATCAGTTGGCGTATATAATAGTTGACCTCTGAAACCAAGGTTATTAATATCGTTTTGGTGTTGTTGAGTCTTGATATTGTATAATAAACCATCACGTTGTGTACCTGAGAAAGAGATTCTTGCTGCTAATTTTTTAGTTAACCCTCCCGAAAGTGAACCTTTTGCTTGAATGTATCCATAATTACCGTAGCTCAATTCAAAGCTGGCAGTTGGGTCGAAGCTTGCTTCACGAGTCGTGATATTAAATGCCCCAGCAGTTGTGTTTTTACCAAATAATGTACCTTGTGGGCCACGCAAAACTTCTACACGGTCGATGTCAACAAAGTCAAGAGCAGTGGCTGCGGGACGTGCATAATATACACCATCTACATAGAAACCTACACCTGGGTCGATACCGTCATTGGTCAAACCAAAAGTTGAACCTAAACCACGAATATTAAGTGTTGTATTACGAGCGTTTGACGCATATAGTTGAACAGTAGGAACGAGTTCTTTCAAACGGTTTACATTAAACGCCCCAGCATCTTCGGCAGTTGTGCCACGAATTACCGAAATCGGAATCGGAA
The DNA here is from genome assembly GCF_014644295.1 of Emticicia aquatilis. Classification (GTDB taxonomy): domain Bacteria; phylum Bacteroidota; class Bacteroidia; order Cytophagales; family Spirosomataceae; genus Emticicia; species Emticicia aquatilis. The sequence goes on along the minus strand of NZ_BMKK01000007.1, from coordinate 235,309 downwards.
TATCTTGTACTGCTTCTTGACGACGGCGAGAAGAAACTACCACATCGGCCAATTTATTTACATCTTGCTCAAGTTTGATTTCAACTTTGCTTTCGGTGATTACGATTTCTCTTTTTATATACCCAACGTAAGAAACGATTACTGTAAAAGGTAGTTTCTGACCAGTAATCAAGGCAAACTCTCCGTTTGCGTCGGTGTTCGCTCCATTAGTAGTACCTTTAATCGAAACTGTTGCTCCAATGAGGGCTTCGTTGGTAATGGCATCAATTACTTTACCCGATACCGTAGCATTGATAATGGGTTTGTCTTGTGCAGAACTGATAAATGGCAAAAGGATTGCTCCCAGAATAACTATTGAATTTAGAATTTTTTTCATTAATTTTAGTTGTTTAATGCAAAATAAAGTCTTGGCAGTCAATCGAAAGATTACTGTCGGAGTCATTTAGCGGTGATATTATTTGAGTTAAACTTGACCAGTTTGGTGGCAGCCAGACTGGTTTTTTGTTTCATTATTTTAGTTTTTAACAGATAATTTTCAGATTCATACTTTGTGTTTTTATTTGATAACACAAATATATATAATCCATATAATCTATCAAATTGATAGATTAATAATTTATAAAATTCTTTTGTTTATTATATACATTCTTGAAATAAATCAAATTTGGAGAAAATCAGGACAAATAGATTTAGAAAAGAATTAGGTAGTGGATAAATTGGGATAGCAATTTATTAATCTAATACCTTACATTAAGTCGGTATTTTTATATTATGCTTAATACTAAATAAGTGCCTTAAATTACTTGGACTAAGGTTATTCACTCCCGCAATAATTTCATTCAAAAAAGGATTAACTTAAAGATTTTTCAAATTAACCCAGAATAAAACACTTGTGAAAAACACAACGTGCCTCTACCCTGCTCCATTCTCTAAGTTTCAGACACTGTCCAAAATAAGAATACTTATTCCAAATACTGCTCCAAATCTTTTATTACCTTCTTAGTATGAACCGTATGATAGGGGCTTCGAAGATGATAAATTGTATCATAAAAACAACTATCAGGATAGACCGAATCAATAGGGGAATTAATTATTTTTGTTTTTAAACTTTTTTTGTATTGCTGATGTAAATCTTCTATTGCTTCTGGACTTAGTTTGTATTGACTTTCCGCCAAACAAGGAAAAACAAAATACACTTTAGCTCCTTTACTTTCCATCAACTCAACAAACTTATTTATTTTGGTTATACTCTCAGAATAACTCTTTCTTGCAATAGGTCCTCCATCATTGAGGGGTAAATGCGATACTAACCTTAGCTCTTCTCTTATGTTGCCATTTTTGTTAAATGCTTTTCTACTATAAGCCACGTCATCAATATGATTATCATTTGATAATACCTTTAAAAGTAGGTATTTGCGAAGCTCTCTAAAAATATATTTACAATTGGCCTTTAAATCTTCAAGTACATTTGGAAACTCAATATATTTTTTGGCAGGTGGATATAATTCCGCCAAAAACAACTTGATATTATCATCGCCTTCATTTAAAAAATATTCAATTGAAAGTAGAACCACATCACCTTTCTTTATATCTTCTTTTACTTCATTTAGCATAAAACTAAGCCCTAAACTCGCTGCTAAAGCCATGTTTTGTACAGGCATTTTTAACTCTTGTTCCATGTATGGACTATTAAAGCCAAACATAACATTAGAGCCACCAATCAATATCAACTTTGGCGAAGGAAGGTCGTTCAAGCGTTTATGCTTGTCAATAATAGCTCCTGCCATTGTTTGAGAGCCTATTAGAAACTCTTTTGCTCTGACATATCTGAAAGCCGAATAAAAACTAAGAGTAACAAAAAGGGTAATAAGAGTACTTTTTATAAAAAATTGTCTCATATTCTAAAATTGAAAGTAAATAAATTGTGCTGGTTTCTCGAACGCTCCAAAGAGTAAAATCCACGAAATTAATAAGCAGTAAAGCCCCCATCTTAGCCATTTGTTTTGGGTTGATAGATAACTACGAATACTTAGATTTCGTTGAAAGTAATGCACAATTTCCATCAATACTAAAGATAAAACTGTAACTAAAAATAGTTGTTTTGATTCACCCAAAAGAATATTATTCCTTACAAAATCAACATTTTTTAGTGAATTTAGAGAAATATTACTGAATAAATGAGTGATAATATACTTGGCATCAGCAAAGGTTCTGGCTCTAAAAAATACCCAACAAAAATCGACTAATATGAATACAATAAGGATATGAATAATTTTCGCGACTAAATTATTGGCTTTGAGATGAAGTGTAGGTAAGAATCTTTCTCGTAAACGAGCCAATACTAAGAGTAAGCCATGTAAAGCTCCCCAAATAATAAAATTCCAACTTGCCCCATGCCATAGACCACTCACCATAAATACAATAAACAAGTTGAATAATTGTCTGTAGTAAGGAACTCGACTTCCACCTAAAGGAATATACAGGTAATCTCGAAACCATGTAGAGAGTGAAATATGCCAACGACGCCAAAACTCGGAGATTGACTTTGAAAAATACGGTCTGTCAAAGTTTTGCATTAATTTAAAACCCATTACTTGTGCAGAACCAAGTGCAATATCGGAATACCCAGAAAAGTCACAATAAATTTGAAATGCAAAAAAAACAGTTGCAATAATCAAGGGTAAGCCTTCGTATTGAGTCGGATTGTTGTAAACTTTATCCACCATTATGGCCAAGTGGTCGCCAACAACTACTTTCTTGAACATCCCCCATGCCATCAATTTTAGCCCATTCGTTACATTCTCGTATGAAAAATGGTGTTTTATATGAAATTGATAAAGTACGTTTTGTGGTCTTTCGATAGGCCCTGCCACCAACTGAGGGTAAAACATAACGTACAAAGCATAAATGCCAAAATGCCTTTCGGCTTTTTGATTACCTCGATATACTTCTATCGTATAACTCATCGCTTGAAATGTATGAAACGATAAGCCTATAGGTAATAAAATAGATAAATATGGTAAAAATGGACTCGGAGCAAAGGAATTAATATTTTCAATAAAGAAATTGTAGTATTTGAAAATCGCCAAAACCCCAATATTGGCAATTAGGCTTATTATCAAAAATGTTTTACGCTTATACCCAACTGCATTTTCTATAAAAATTCCAGCAAAGTAATCTATTACAATCGTAAATCCCAGAATAAGAATATAAACGGGTTTGAAAAACATGTAGAAATAACAACTCGCCGACAACAACCAAAACCACCTAAATTTGTGCGGAATAACAAAGTAACCAGCCGTAACGACAATAAAAAAAATGATAAACTCTACTGAATTGAAAAGCATTAAGACTCGTTGATTGGGAATGAATTATGCTGCAAATTAAGAAGTTTTGGCCTAATTGTAAAGATTTCTGGAGAAGAAAATGGATTAGTAAAGAATTTGTTAGTTTTTTGAATTATTCAAATCTGTCTTTTACTTTTATTAAATTTCACCAAAATTATAAAAAACTTTTTGTAAAAGCCTGTGTTGATTCAGTTGTATTTTCTTATTGTATGCAATCCTGCTTAGGATTATTATCAATTACGATTACTTTGTTTGCTCCTATACATAACATATAAATTAGTTACGAATTATTCTATTTAATCACTGGTTTAGTCAATACTTGCAAAGTTAAATAGTGGCAAAACATGGACGAGTATGATTTGGTGTGCCATTTGGCGTATAATGCTCCCGTAGTTTTGCTTGAAAACCGAGCCAAAAGGCTGTAAAATCACCCGATTATGAAACTGTACAACGCTAAAGCCCAAGCCCTCATTCAAGCATTGCTTAATAAATACACCGAGCGTGGTATTACCCAAATAGAAGATACCACCGACCTACAAGCCAACCCGATTGCCGAAAAGGGAACTGAACTACTATAGAACTCGTGAAACTATTTGGCAATAAAACTAATTATTACGCCATGCTTCAACAACTCAAAAAAGCCTTGTATAACGAAGCAGCTTAAACCTATGACCGAAAACAATTACATAACCTTTATTGCCTAAGTAAAACAGCAAATTCTCCGTAGCCACTATCAAGCAGCTCGTTTGGTGAATCGTGAGCAATTGCTATTGTATTTTATGGTAGGAAAACAACTTGCCGAAAAAGTAAATACCGATAATTGGGAACGTATTAGTAAAAGTAGCTATTATGCACTTGGCGAACTGAAAACAAAAGAGTTGGGATGTGATAATAGCACAGGTACCCAAAAGGCTTTGCAAACCGTAGATTATGTAAAAAATATACGAGGTTGGTTGATGAGTATAAATGGTGTAGAAAACGCTGACTTACAAGACAATAAAGACCTATTCGGTATGCGTTTGACTTATGATGGCATAAACGCATCTAATGATAATGCAGAGGTAAGCAATACATTTTTTAATGGAAATATTGTAAAGCAAGAATGGAATACCCTAAAAAATACCACAACTGGTACAACTGCCAATGGCAAGCAGACTTATGACTACAAATATGACCGACTAAACCGCCTCATGGAAGCAAACTTTGTTGGTTCTTTAACAGAAGGCTTGAGTGTAAAAATGTATGATATTACCAATCCATTACGTAACTATGACCTAAATGGTAACATTAGATACTTAAAACGTACTAAAGCAGGTGTAACTACTCCAATGGACGAATTGATATATAGCTATACTGCTAACCAACTAAACAAAGTAGATGATAATGGAGATGTCAACCAACTATTTAAAGATAGAGCCTATGCCACTGATTATCTGTATGATGCAGCAGGCAATATGAAACAAGATAAAAATAAAGACTTAACAATACAATATAACCATCTCAACCTACCTGGTGAAATGACCCGTGATGATGGTAGTAGTGGTTTTAGGAAAAGTAATAGTACTGATAATAATGGTAACATAAAGCATTATTATGCAGGTGATGCTAAAGTAAGAATGGAGATTTATTATCTTAATACAGGTGTTATAAAAAAAGCGTACGATTATGTAGCGGGAATGGTATATATACAAGAAGGTCAAATAGGCCCCAAAACACTTGACTTTGTACCAAGCCACGAAGGACGTGCATTACTAACCCGTAAGGTACTGAATACACCAACCGACCCCGAGGAAGGTGATAAATTTAGATACGAATATAGTCTAAAAGACCATTTGGGTAACCTTAGAGTAAGTTGCCGTTGTGGCGAACCAAAACGTAATGCCTCGGGTACAATAATACCCGAAGGCACAGTAGGTGCAGGCATAGAAGCCTTAGCAGTAGTACAAGAAAACCACTATGACCCTTGGGGTTTAAGTTTTGGGGTAAATACAGAAGTACAAGCCAATGAGTTGACAAATAAATATCAATATAATGGAAAAGAAGAAATAAAAGACTTAGATATTGGTTTATATGAATATGGTTATAGATGGTATGATGCAACAATTGCAAGATTTGTACAAGTTGACCCATTAGCTGAAAAATATTCTTATAAAAGTGAATTTGATTATGCTGAAAACAGCCCTATAAGTGGCGTTGATTTAGATGGTTTAGAGTTTTACTATGCCGCCGATGGTAGGTTCTTAAATCAAGGGAGTGATAAAAATAACAAGGATGTATATTCACAAAGAGCAACAGGAGAAAAGAGAACCATTTCAATAACAACATATGCAGAAGGTGGTCAAGAAATAGTAACTGATGTTGAAGCAGATGTTTATGAAAATGTTAAAGTTTCAAGTAATCATGACGAATTTTTGAAATTTGCAGGTTTGGTGTTCAATGAAGACCCATCTACTAAAGAAGCAGCTTTTGCAACAGGTAGTGCAGTAATCAATTATCTTAACTTTAGGAATGAAAATAAAATTAAGACAACACTCGCAGATTTATTAAATGGACGTTTCAGTTCAGCTAAAAAAGATTTTACAGTTGATAATAAAAATGATAAAAAGAAAAATTCTATTGCTGCTGTTATCAATGCATTATCTGGTGGATTTGATTATTCGAATGGTGCTACTCATTGGGATGGATTTGATTTTGCAATGAAAGGCTTTGACCATGTTAAACCTACAAATCAAGGAGTAGATATTGCTGAAGATCACTTTAACCAATTTAAATTAGCTTGGCCAAGTAGTTTATTAAGGGCTTATAGTCAGAATAAAAATGCTACTTTTTCCTCGAACTTAACATCTGGTATTCATGAAGCAACAGGAAGTAATAAAGGTAGGGTTTTATATAAATCAGCTGCTGTAGTAGGAAAAACAATTTTTTGGAAACCAAATAAAGATGCTAAACAAAATGCAGGATATTCGTGGAAATACTATTAAAATTAGACTAATTGTAATTTTAAATCTTTTTTTTTCTATCATTAACTTATATGGTTGTTTTTCACAAAATAACCATATAATTAAAGGAAATGAAAAAATAGATTCAATGAAAAACGTATTAAAAAGTTGCCTTCCAAGAGATACAATAAATGAGAAGATGGGCTTTTTCGTTAAATATATATTATCAGACTCCACTTATAATATTCAAGTAAAAATAAAAAATAAAACTAAATATTTAGGGTATCAATTTGATTGTAATGTCCCCCTGTCAATTGTTCCATATTATGAATGGTCGAATAATAATATTTTATCATTGAGGAGGTCTTGTGGCACATTCTGTTCTATAAACTTATTTTTTCAAATAAAGAATAATGAACTGTATGAGTTTGAAAAACAAAACGTTCTATGTTATGATAAAGATAGAAGCTTAATCGCTTACATTTTAGATGATACTATTGTCATTGAAAATTTGATGAATGGACAAAAGAAAGTACATAGTTTAACTGGTGCAAGTGTTTGTAACTATTCGATTATAGAGTGTATTTCTGAATGCAAATTCATTAAGCACTATTTTAAAATTGAATATTCGGGTTTGAAAAAGAATATAAGGACAAAACTAATAAATAAGATTTTACTACCTCAAGCTTTATTAGATGAAAAGAGACGTTAAACGTACCAATCTATGAAGATAGATTAAATGTAATATTATCATCATAATATAAGAACTTTAACTATTTTAAAATTTGTAATAATCTATGGAACTTAAAAATATTGCAATACTAATATTTATACCATACACACTTTTGGCTCAAAAAGGTAAATGGGAGAACTATAGTGACCGCCAAAACCTGAATAAAAATCAAAACAAAAATGATTTTCTTCCTAATGCCAACAAAATACAAACGGCCGCTTCAATAACAAACCCCACCCCTCGAAATGCCTCTATCAATTGGCAAGATAAACAGGGCAATATCTACATATTTGGAGGTTTAGGAACAGATGATAATCTCAATGAGGGTTCGTTTGCAGATTTATGGCAATTTAGCTCTAAGGATTTAGTATGGAAAAACTTGAGCGGAAGTCGAGAAATTGAAAAGTTCAATAAAGATAATAACAAGAAATTGAATCCTACGGCTACAGCTCCCACAGCACGCCAAGGTGCGGCAACTTGGGCAGACAAGCAAGGAAATTTGTATTTGTTTGGAGGTAACACAGGTATGTTAGATGAATATTTAAGCGATTTTTGGATGTTTGACCTCAAAAAACAAACGTGGAGTAAACTATCAAATACCCAAGAATTTAATAAAAAAAGTCAATCATCAGGCAAAAACAAGAACAATACTACTAATTCACCCGCAGCAAGAGCAAAAGCTACAACTTGGGTAGATAATAAAGGGGATTTTTGGCTTTTTGGTGGCACTGCACACGATTATGCTCAAAGTAGGGATGTTTATTTCAATGATTTGTGGAAGTATGATACAAATAAAAATAATTGGGTATGGGTAAGTGGAAATTTGGATGGTAATACCAGGGTTTTAAAAACCGAAATTTCGCCATCTGCCAGAGCTTCAAGTGCTGCATGGTTCGATGATATAAACAATGTACTATGTTTGTATGGAGGATTTGGCCTAAATGCAGAAGTAACAGCTTATGGTGGTTTGTCTGATATGTGGATATTTGATGTAAAGAAAGAAAAGTGGACATTAAAATCTGGAGATGATAAATTGTTTCAATCTGCAAATATCAAATCCTTTGCCAAAGAAAATAGTGCTAATAATCCAGGATACAGATTTAGTAGCATTACATGGAAAGACAAGAAAGGAAATTTTTGGCTCTTTGGTGGGCAATACGGTTTTAAAAATGACACTTTAAAGTCAGATAGAATGCTTTGGAAATACAATAATAAAACATCTAATTGGAGTGCTATATTTACAAATACCGCTCCTCCAATAATGGCATCAGGTGCTGCAATGATTGATGACCTGAATAATGTTTGGTTATTATGTGGAGAGTTTATTGATAATAGTCTTAACATGAAGTACAGTAATACTATTTGGAAGTTTAATGAAGAATAACAACTTTTATATGAAAAAAATACTACTATTAATAATGTGTGCTATAAACGTGATAGCACAAACACCTAATAAATTTAGTGAAATTCCACCAGCACCTAATGCAGCAAATCTTGGTAAATATGGAGAAATTCCAGTGAATCAAAGTACTGGTGCATTAAACTTAAATATTCCATTGCTTTCAATTTCGGAAGGCGATATTAATTGGCCTATCTCACTCAGCTATAATTATTCAGGCTTTAAGCCAATGGAACACGCTGGATGGGTTGGTAGAGGCTGGGCATTAAATGGGGGAGGTGTAATTACTCGTACCGTTAGAGGCCTTGCCGATGAAACTCAAAATTTTGGTTTTTTAGCAATAGGTGCAGAATTTGCTAATCTACTCTTAGTTAATCCTATAGAATCTACAGTTAGTTCGAGTCCAATTTTCCAAAATAAAGATTTGGGAACTTATGATACCGAACCCGATATCTTTTATTTTAATGCAGGAAGTCTTAGTGGAAAATTCTTTTTTGGACAAGATGGAAATCCTCATGTTGTAACCAATAGAAAAATTAAAATAGAAAAAACTTTGGCTCTCAGTGGAACAAACCCCGACGACCACTCAACAAATGGTATAATTGAATCTTTCACAATTACTGATGAAGCAGGATTTCAATATTTTTTCAATGTAAAGGAATATTCTACAAGTGCCATGGGGTTAGGAAGTAGTTCGCCTTGGGAAATATCAACTTGGCATCTAAAACATGTATTATCTCCAACTGGTAAAAAGCTTGTATTTAACTATACTGTCGGAGGGGAAACAACTATAATATCTCCAAACTTTGTGGAAAAAGGGATATATGGTGGGTGTACTGGTTGCGAGGTGTCAGTTGGAGGTTCTAATTTTGTTAATGATATTTCATATAGTTTTGCAGAAGAAAAGTTTTTAACCTCAATTGAGGTTTCGGATGGTTTGTCTAAGGTTGAATTTAACAGTCAAATAATTTCAGACCAATTTTCTAATCAGACAAGTACAACCCGTAAGCTCAATTCGGTCGTTCTAAAAAGTCAAATAGACAATTCTATAATTATAAAGAAAAATTTCATTTATAACGATACATTTTCCGATTTATTGGCAAGTATCAAAGATGAAAGTAGCCTTGGTACGTTTTTAGAACCTCATAAATTTGAATATTTTGATGGTATTTCGGCCCTTAATCTGTACATGACAAAAGCAATTGACCATTGGGGTTATTACAATGGAAGTAATAACTCAAATACATTAATTCCTGAATTTGGAGCAAACAGAAACCCTAATTTTAATTCTGCAAAAAGAAAAGCTTTAAAGAAAATAACCTATCCAACAGGTGGTTCTTCCTTAATAACTTATGAGCAAAATGAATATAGTTTTACTTCAACTGCTTTTATAACAGGCGATTTGATTGATGTAGAAAATCATTATTTTGCTTATGAGGCAGCAGGAAATACTTTCTTACCAAGTACTCCCATTACTGTTAATTATCCATCAAATTATAACGTTACAGTTTACTGGGAATATATAGATGAAACCTGTTGCCCTAATAATCAATGTAGTGGTTCTTTTCTTCCCAGTTCTGGGGTTTTATCGCCAGGACAAAGTTATTCAGATGGATATTTTATCACTCAATCTCAAATAGCTGATTTAGGTGTTCCATGTAATGCTTCCTTGCATATTTTTGCCTATGTTACACTAAATAATGTAATTGGTTTGAATAAAAAGTATGGACCGGGTATTAGAATTAAAAAAATAGAAAATGTTGAGCCTGTTCGTGGTACAACAGAATCAAAAGAATATTTCTATAATAATAGTACTAATATTGACCTTTCAAGTGGAGGTATTAATCATAGTCCAGTTTATACAGGTGCTACTTATTTAACCGTAGAGAATTCAACTATCCCATTTTCATTTTATAGAAATTCTTCAATTTTACCAATAGGTTCACCAATGGTGATTTATGAAAATGTTGATGAAGTAATAGGTAATAACATCCGAAATAATTATACATTTACAACATATAAAGAACCTTATCTTGATATAAATTCCATGCCTGCAGTTCTCCAATCTAATGTAGAAGTAATAGGAAGCTCAGAGAACTATGACTTTAGTAGAGGGAAACTTTTGAGTTTAAAGAACTATAAAAATTTAAGTACGTTAGTGAGTAAGACTGATTACGTTTATAGCTTCAATAAAGTCACTGGAATTGGATTACAAAATAATTTTGAATACAAAATTCCTTCAATGTATTATGAGTCATTAGTATCAATAACACTTTCTAATGCCTACAATTCTATAAGTAAGAATTTATTTTGGAATAAGTTTTACTATAATGTAGCCAGCTTTTTAGAAAAAACAAAAGAAACTACTACTTTATATAATGATTCAGATAATATTGGAGTAGTAGAAACCAAAGAATATTTTTATGAAAAAGAAAATCATCTTCAATTAACCAAAACCTTAACAACCAAGTCGAATGGAGATAAGGTAGAAATGACCAGTAAGTACCCTCATGATTATCTATCAATCCCGTCGAGAGCAAGTTTTATTAATCAATTAATAGCTGAAAATCGAGTTTCAACACCTATTGAACAATTCACCGTTTTAGAAAAATCACCAACAAATAGAAAGGTGTTAGATGCTTCTGTTACAACATTTAAGTCATTTCCTGGTAATGCTAATAAGGCAACTTTGTTAATGCCCTATAAACAATTTGTATTTAATAGAGAGTTATCAGGAGTTATAAGTAATTCTTATGATGGAACTACTGACGATATTATTTCAAATAGTAGTTACAGAGAAATATTAAGATTTAATGATTATAATAATTTGGGTAAAATAGGGTCCGTTACAACAAATAAAAACGAAAATATTTCATATTTATATGCTTATAAAGGTGTTTATCCAATAGCAGAAATTAAAAACTCTCTTTGGTCAGCGGAATTATCTACTGCCGAAACCTTTATTTTAAATTCAACAAATTCACAAACTATTCAAAGTACTTTAGATGGATTAAGAACTGCACTACCAAATAATTTGATAACAGGATATACTTACAAATCTTTAGTTGGAGTAGAAAAAGTGATTTCTCCCAATGGTTTAATAACTTCTTATAATTATGATTCATTCAATAGGCTGAAAGAAGTTAAAGATACAAATGGTAAAGTTGTAAAATCTTATCAGTATAATTACAAGGCACAATAACCGAAAAAGCCCTCTTTCGAGGGCTTTTTCGGTTTCAATAATACCCAGAAGAAATATTTCGCCAAAAATCCTAAAAGATAAAAACCTAACACTATTTCAACCAGCATTAAGCAAGATAAAATATCCAAAATAAAAAGCAAGACCTTCAAAATTGCATTTGCCGGTTGAGTTCTAAATTTTAATTTGTTTAGTTAGTTCTCTTACAATCTTGAGTATGAAAGCTATTAATTGGCTGAGCAATGATTGTTTTTCTTGGTTTTCCATTTTCTTATTTGTCTATTTTAAGTAATTCACTCGCCAGAATCATTTTACACTCATGTTTGATTTTCTCAGCGATGATTTATACATCAATATCTTGATTGAACACAGGTATTTTTCGGTCAGAAGTATGAAATCTACCTTATTTCAAGATTCCAGACTTACATTTATCAGAAATAGATAGAATTTTGACTCTCAAACAAATAACTATTATGACTAACCATATCGGAGAACCACCCAATTAACGCAGATTAATTAACATTAACCTTGATTAACCTTGATTAACCTCAATTAACCCGAATTAACCTCTAAGTGGTTAATTCGGGTTTCTTATTTTTATATCAACATCAAAAACATAAAATACAATGCAAGAACTCAGAACAGGTAGAGCATTACAGTTGGAAGGACTTGAAAATGCTCGAAACAAAGTAACACTTGGCTTTAAATGCGATGCTGGTACAAAGATTTCGTTGGCACAAGAAGCCCGTCAAAGTGGAATGACTTTGAGCGAATATGTTGATACTATTATCTCAGCTCGACATTACCAAAACCAACAAAGTACAAACTCCTATTTCAACTCGGATTTCAAGTTAAGATTAGAGAAGGCGAAACAAGAAAATCAACAAATTTTGAGAGCATTAGAGTTTTATGAAAACAATACCAATCTTAAAAATCTACTCTTTCAACACCAGGGCAAGCAAATACAATTTCAAGATGCCTATGGAAGAAATCAAGAAATTAGAATCCAATCCGTAGCCGACATTTTCACAGTTATTGTTCATTCATTCAAAACCAATTAAAGCCATGTTAGAGCAAGTTTCATTCCCGTTTTCGGATACTAAACTACCAGTTTTCTCCAATTCTTTTGAAGGAGATAGAGAAAGTAATCCTTTTAAATGGTTAGGTATAATTATTTTCATCATTCTTTTTTTAGCAGGTGGTTTTCTGTACGTATTATATAAACAGAAGCAAAAAGAGCGGGAAGAACTCAAAAAGGCAGAGAGAGAAAAGCAGATAGATTCTAATGACAATGTTTAAACTATGTTTAAACCACTAATTTTAAACGCCAAATTTTAGCAATAAAAAATCCTGATAATCGTTTGATTATCAGGATTTTTAAGAGGTGGGCCCACTTGGAATCGAACCAAGCACCTACTGATTATGAGTCAGTTGCTCTACACATATAGATACTTATCAATACTTATATAACTTACTTATAATCAATTATATAACACATTTAATTTTATGAATTGTTTTGCAAATATATCAATTATTATTAAATTTGTTGTGCAAAATGTTGTGCAACAATATAAATAATAACCTCCAAATATGGGACTCTTAAAACCCACCTTTGCAATAATTCAAGACACAAGAAAAGCTAATATTGAAGGCAAATACCCTTTGAAGCTGAGGGTCATTTTCAATAGGCAAAATAGAACTTATAGTATTGGGATAGATTTGTCAAAAGAACAATTTGAAAAACTATTTTCTTCAAAGCTAAGAGATGAATGGTTGAAAGATGTAAGACTTAACTGTGAAGCCATTAAACAAAAAGCAGAAGAAGTTGGAAGTAAAATTGATGAATTCACTTTTGATAAATTTAAAGACACTTTTTTTGTCAACCCAGAAGAGCAGGTAAAATCAAAAGATGTTTACAAAAATTTTGAAAACTATATTTCTGCATTAAAAAGCCAAAGCAGGGTTTCTACTGCTGATTCTTACACCTGTGCATCAAATTCATTAAAGAAGTTTAAGAAAAAATTGACATTTGAAGATATTACACCAAAATTCTTAAATGATTATGAAAAATCAATGTTAAATGAAGGGAACTCATCTACTACTATTGGTATCTATTTAAGAAGTCTCAGAACAATATATAATCAAGCTATTGAAAATGGGATAATTGCAAAAGAGCTATATCCATTCAAGAAAAACAAATTTCAAATACCAGCCAGCAGAAACATCAAGAAAGCCTTCACAATATCTGAGATTGAGAAGATTTTCAATTATGAAACTATCACAGGAACATCAGAAGATAAAGCCAAAGATTTGTGGTGCTTATCATATTTATGCCAAGGAATTAATCTAAAAGACTTAGCAAGACTCAAAATTAAAAATCTTGAATCTGATAAAATTACATTCATTAGAGCCAAAACCCAACTTTCAACAAAAGCAAATCAAAGTGCCATAACAATTATATTGTCAGATAAAGCCAAAGAAATTATTGATAAGTGGAAGAATAGAAGTAATAATCCTGATGATTATTTATTGCCAATCCTTGAGCCAAAGGTTACTCCAAAAAGAGAAAAAGAGTTAATTCAATATACAAACAAGTTGATAAATACCTACATGAAGAGAATAGGATTAAAACTTGGTTTTGAAAAAATGCCCCTTTTCTACTCTGCAAGGCACTCATTTGCAACTGTACTCAAGAGAAGTGGTGTTTCAACAGAATTTATCTCAGAAGCATTAGGACATAGTAACCTTGCCACAACACAATCCTATCTTGATAGCTTTGAGGATGAAACTAAAAAGCAATATGCCAACCTTCTGACAAAGTTTAATTGATTTTTTTGATATGAAATGTGTCCAATTACATCTAAACAAGTCAAAATAGATGTTTCTTAATTTTTAAATTTGCCCACTCCAAGGGAAGCTATAAATACAATTATTTAAAAAAGCATGGATAAAATAGAAGACATGAATTCATTTTTCACTTTTCTTCAAGAACATATAGAGAAAGGTGGATATGAAAATATGAAGAAAAAGTATTCAATCTTAGATTTTGAATTAAGCACTTATAAAATAGATGAAGATGGCACATACATTTTTGAGCCAAGAAAGTATGATGATTATGTAGGTTATTCTGCACGCGAGGCTGATGGTGGAGAAATTATCTTGCATAAAAATTTCACAGATTACTTAATTATAAATCCTTCAAAACTTACTTACTACAAGAAAACTATTTACAGTGATAATGGTGAAATATTTGAAGAAGTAAAAGACTGTTTCCATGATGATTTAGTTAAGCTGTACAAATCTCAATTAGGATTTTTGAAAAAATGCTTTGCCAACTCCTTAATGAAAGATGTGACTGATGTCAATAGAAATAGCTTTAATGAAGGAATGTTACTAAAACTAAACTATTTTTTAGAATTATCAGAGAACCAAGATTATATAGTTCCAGCACAAGATGGAATTACTAAAAATTTACTCAATTTATTTTTACAAGATTCAGTAAATTGGATAAAGAAACAAAAAACTGGAGAAACACAAACCCAAAAGCCACTTGAAGAAATTATAGACATTGACTTTAATTGCATTGTTAGGTTTAATAATATGCCATTAAAAATGGTTTGGGAACACTTTAAACCCCTAACTACAACTAAAAGTAAGAATGGCAAACCCCATTTAACAGAAGAGCAATTTAAAACTTTTATTATAGAAATCTTTATTAATGATAATTATCCTCTTCCAAATAAAATTGAATTAAATGTAGAGGATGGAGAGAGACAAAGTGTAATATACAAATTTTACCAATTTTATAATAATGCAAAATTTGATTATGAGAGTACAAAAAATTGTAAACCCAAATATGTGAAACTTTTGACAGACAATTTTACAAAGTTTGACTATGATAAGGTTTTTGATAACTTTCATAAAAAGTCATAGATAACTATTTATACTACCACCAATACCACAAAAGTACTTTGTTAGTACTGTTAATATTTTGTTTTTACTGCCAATACTTCTTTAAAAAACACCATTTGTAGCCTACATAATTTTGGTACATAATCATTTATTTAATAAAAGTTATGTATCAGCAAATGGTGTTAATTACCCCCTCAGAACTCCAAACACTCATCCAGAATGCAGTGAATGTAGCAGTTCAACAGTTTAGCCTTCCTCAAAAAATAGACCCTTTGCCTGAATCAAAATATTTGACACTTGACCAGGCATGTACCTACTTAAATGTAGCAAAGCCAACCCTTTATGGATATGTTAGCAATAGATTCATTCCTTACATCAAGAAAGGTAAGAAGCTTTACTTTGAAAGAAAAGAGCTTGAATCTTGGCTACATGAAGGGAGAAAGAGTACAAAAAAGGAACTATTCAATAACTTAAAATTATCAAAATAATGAGTCAAGAGCAACTGCTTTCCACATTGTTGGAAATTGAAAAATTAGTCAAAGCAAGAGCAACACAAGAAATTAGAATTGCCCCTGCATTAATAGAAAGAGATGGGATTGGTATTATCAGAAAAGGAACTATTAATTCTATACAGGGTGGGTTTGGTTCTCACAAATCAAGACTTGGAGAAGGGCTTTGTTCTCTCTTACTTGATAAAGGTTGTAAGTCTGAATTTTTAGGCTTTAAAAAATTAGCCAGTGACCCAATAACTGTCTGCTATTTGGACACTGAAAGAAATACTATAGAAGAATTCCCACAATCAATAAAGAGTATTTTAGCCAATTCTTGTAACACTGATGGTACAAATTTTAGATTTACCAGCCTCAAAAAGGTAGAGAGAAAGGACAGATTAAACGCCCTAAAAGTATTTCTAAGTGATGTTAGAAGAACCACAACTAATCACCTGTTTGTAGTTTTAGATGTAGTAACTGACTGTATAAGCAATTTTAATGACCCATCAGAATCAATGGAGTTGTATGATTATATAGGCAATTTAGCAGAGGATGAAGATGCCACATTTCTCCTAATCATTCATCAAAACCCAGGTTCTGATAAAGCCAGAGGGCATCTTGGAACAGAAGGTACTAATAAAGCCTCAACAGTATTCAGTATTGGTTTTGAAAAGAACAAAAGCAATGAAGATACTGATTTGATTAGGCTGAAATTCATGAAATTGAGAAGTGCCAAGAAGCCTGAAAATATCTATATTAAATATGATGAAACTCAAAAAGGCTTGGTATTAGCAAAAGCTTCTGAAGTTAAAGCTGTATTATCAGATAGAAGACAAAAGGCTGAAAATGAAGAAGTTGCAGATTTCTTGGGTAGTTTCATGGAAGAGTCAAGAGAATACTCTCAACAAGAAATTCTTCAAGCTATCAATACACAATTTAATTGTACAGATAATACTTCAAAAGTTAGATTAAGAGAAATAGAGCAATGTAAATTGGAGTTATTGAATAGTGAAAATATCCCTTGCAGATTGATTAGTAAAACTGTAAATGGCAAACCAACAAGATACAATCTGGCTGCATTGCCACAAGAAGAATTAGAATTAATTTAAAACCAACCCAACCAATATCTTACTATATAGATATTAATGTGTTGGTTGGCTTAAATAATAAAACAAAATGAACTTTATTGGTGAAATCAAAGAAGTCTTTCCAGTAGTTGAAATGACTATAAATGAAGAAGTAAGTAAGAAAGTAGAGTTTTTACTTGAAATTGAATCAGGCAAATTCCCAAGAAGCATTGCAGTGGAAGTTTGGAATGACAAAATAAATAATCCAAATATTGTAGTTGGAAATCATGTATTAGTTGTAGCAAATCTGAAGGCAAGAAGAGTCAAGGATAGGTTTTTTAACAATATCACAGCCAGCAAAATTGATTTAATTAACTAAAAAAAGCCCCTAACCAATATATTTATATTAATATAATCATTGTTTTGGTTGGGTACTTACATCAATCTTTCTAATCTTTTCTTGGAGTTATCTACAAATAACAATTTGAAAATTTTACTTCAAGAGAATATGATGAAAGCACAGTTTAATCATTTAAAAACTCCAAAAACAAGGAGTTGAAAACAATAAATTTTATAAAAAAATGAAAATATTACAAATTCTAAGAAGTAAATTGAAATTTTGGGAGCTTGAAACTTTAATATTAATCACTGCTTCCTATAAAAAACAAAGGGTGCTGGGTGATAAAAATGAAAAAGAGATACATGCAAATTTATATACTCAAGCAGTAATATTCAGAAAAGAAATAGAGTGCCTAATTCAATTTATTGACTTTTTAAAGAAAATGCTTGTAGAGCTAATTAATGGAGAATTAGATATTGATGAATATGATGAGGATGGTAGAACCATTTATGACAATATCATTTATTTTTTTTTAGAGGATACATTTTCACCAATTAAGCACAATGAAGGACTTGTTGAATACATTGAAACTCGATACAAAATGGACTCAATTCAAAATGCAGGAATTAAACAAACCTTTCCAATGCTGAATATTTCTAATGAAGATGAATCAAGTCAAATTACCCAACATGACATTTTCTCTCAGTCAACAGAAGATGATTTATTAAGAATTGAAACTTTAAATCAACTGGAATATTTCAGAACAACTATGGAGGTAGCTTATGAGATGTTCAAAGCCCAGAATTCTCCATTAGAAATTTTAGACTTCCTAAAAGAAGAAGGCATTATAGAAGCTTAAAGTTAAACTCAATATCTTCTCTTGGAGTTGCCTTCAAATTAAATGTAATCCATCTCCAAAGAAAAGTAATAATCAGCCTCAATCAGTCAAATGGTTGGGGCTTTTTTGTACTATAAAATAAACCAATTTTACAAATGGCAGGAGTTTTAGTATATTGCCAATCTATTTAAAATATACTAAATTATACAATGACTAACCACCAAGAAATTTCTTCCTTTATCTGGAATGTGTGTGATGATGTACTCAGAGGACTTTTCAAACAACATGAATATGGAGATGTAATCCTACCTTTTGTAGTATTAAGAAGGCTGGACTGTGTGCTTGAACCTCACAAAGATAAAGTACATGAACTCTACAATACCTACAAAGATAAAATTGAAGACCCAAGCCCAATTATTCAAAATCAGATTGGTTTGAGTTTCTTTAATCATTCACAATATGATTTATCAAGGCTTACTGCCAATAGCCTAAAACTCAATTTTCAAAACTACCTCAATGGCTATTCTAAGAATGTCCTTGAAATTATTGAGAATTTCCAGTTAGAAAAACCCATTGAAAAACTTCTCAAAAACAATAGGTTATACTTACTTATCACTAAGTTCAAAGAGATTGATTTACACCCTGATGTAGTGAATAACCACACTATGGGGCAGGTTTTTGAGGAATTACTGAGGAAATTCTCTGAGATGAGCAATGAAACCAGTGGAGAACACTATACCCCAAGAGATGTAGTAAAACTATTGGTAGCATTGGTATTTGCAGAAGACAAGGAAGACCTACAAGGTGAAGGCAAAATAAGAAGCATCTTTGACCCTTGTTGTGGTACAGGTGGAATGTTGAGCATTGGTAAAGAATGGATTCTTGAAAATATTAATGCTGATATTGACATTAGGCTATTTGGGCAGGAACTCAATCCTCAAACCTATGCCATCTGTAAATCAGATATGCTCATTACAGGGCAAAACCCTAATAATATTCATTTAGGTTCATCTCTTTCAGAAGATAAACTCCAAGATAAAACCTTTGATTACATGATTACTAATCCACCTTTTGGAGTTTCATGGAAATCTGAGCAGGATTTTGTTGAAGCAGAAGCTCAAAACCCACAAGGAAGGTTTGCTGTGGGTACTCCAAGAAGCTCTGATGGTTCATTGCTATTCTTGCAACACATGATTGCTAAAATGGAAACCAAAGGTAGCAGAGTTGGGGTGGTCTTTAATGGCTCTCCTTTGTTTACTGGTGATGCTGGCTCTGGTGAATCTGAAATCAGAAAATGGATAATTGAAAATGATTGGCTTGAAGCTATTGTAGCTCTGCCTGACCAACTCTTTTTCAATACTGGCATAAGTACCTATATCTGGATAGTTACCAACAAAAAGAAAGCCAACAGAAAAGGTAAAGTACAGCTTATCAATGCTACTAATTTTTGCCAGACCATGAAAAAATCATTGGGTAGCAAAAGAAAGTTTATCACTGATGAGCAAAGAGATGAGATTATAAAGCAATACCACTTTCCTACTGATGAATCAATAGTTAAGGTGTTTCCAAATGAGTATTTTGGCTATACCAAAGTAACTATTGAGCAGCCATTGATGGAAAATGATGCACCAGTGTTAGATAAGAAATCAAAGCTACCTAAAGCAGATGGTAGCCTTAGAGATTTTGAAAGAATCCCCCTATCAACTGATGTAGAAACCTACTTTGAAACAGAGGTAAAACCACACCTACCTAATGCTTGGATGGACAGAACCAAAGATAAAGTTGGCTATGAGATAAACTTTACCAAGTATTTTTATCAATATAAGCCTCTCAGAAGTTTGCAGGAAATTACAGCAGATTTATTGAAGCTGGAGGATGAAAGTGATGGTTTGTTTCAGAAGATAATTAAGAGATGAAAAGGACTATGGATGTAATTAATTTAATAATTATAATCAATAATTGAACAAAAATTTAAAAATCTATTATATTCTGATTTTGTAATTGTTGATTTTGGAACATCACTTATTTTTCGAGATAAGAGATTTTTAATCCATTTTCTTTTAATCAAGAAGTAATAATTTGTTAATAATCTGATGTTTGAAAAACCATTTTCACTTTCAATCTTAGAACTTTCAACCTTACTTAAAAACTCTTTTAAAGTGACATTTGAGTTAATCATAATTTTTTTTATTTCATTAAAAAGTGCTTTTGATGAATATGTATAAACATCATCATCAAATAATTTGGAAACAATCACAGCTACTATTAATTCGATACCTTTAATATGAATTTCATTTGAAAAGAATTCATGACTCAATAGATAATTTTCAAAATATACAAACTTTTGTTCTTTATCAAAAATACTTTTTTCACCTTGTTTAATTTCTTTAATACTCAATTGTTTCAAAATATTGTAATAAAAAGGTATGTAAAATACTCCAATTTTTTTATTAATACCAGACCTTTTAAATAGAGATAAAACTGTTGGATAATAGCTTTCATTTATTAAAACAGACTGTGGTATTTTTAGATCAATGAATGTATTATAACTATTTTTAGAAACATTTGATTGGGAAACCCAAAAATTCTCAAGAAACTTATCAGGATTGGTATTTTTTAAATTTACATTTATACCAACCCCTTTCAACTCAAGGAGTTTGCTATATAATAAAACACTCTCATGGGTTGACTTAATAAAGGTAACCTTACTGTGATTAAATTCTTGTAACTCTTTAGAAAATATAAAAACATTATCTTCAGTTTTTTTTATTTCAATTAGTGAAGCTCTATAAAGTAATCCTTTTTTTATAAGACTATCTTGCAGGCTGTTTAAAACATTTATCAAATCATCTGTACATGTTGTAAATAGATATAAAAAATCTCTAAAAAAAAGGACTTCAAAAGATTTATTATCTGTTATTCCATTAAACTTTTTCTTTAATGAAATAAATATTGAATTTCTGAAATCAGACAAATCTCTCTCATACTCAATATGGTCATATTCAGCTTTATCTCTTACTCCAAATAATTCAACAATACATCCTAACATATATTTACTATACTTATAAATTGTGAGATAGAATTCAATTCATAATATTTACTGACTTCAAAGGCTTTTGTAGCTCCTATTTTATAAGTACCAAAAATTCTTCTTAATGTTTCTTCTTTTAATCCTCTTTCATGTGCTTTAATTGTACTTTTCGTAATCTTTATTACAAACTTCCTATCATCAAAGTAGTTTGCCAACAAAAACTCAATAAATTTATTTAAAATATTTTTTAACATGTTAGTGCTAATATCCATATGATTTAATGATATTCGAGTTAGCGATGCCAGTGATATATAGTTTATATCAATTTCTGAAAAATCTAAACCATATGATTTTCTCATCTCTTGTTTTGCAAATGCTACTTTCATTTTTGAGAAATTTAATCCCAAGTTTGATTCAATAAATAAAAGAGGGAAAATATTATATTTGTAAAATATTATTCTATCAATTGTAATATCTACTAATATATTTATTACACAATCTACGAAATACTTAATATTACCAACCTCTTTGCTCATACCTATCTCATATGTCAAGTCAAAATTAGGGTTTTTAATTATTCTATTTTGGCATTCATTAAAATTTGCTACTATTGAAATTGAATGTGAAATACTATCTTTTGAAAAAGTACTCCATTTAGAATCCAAATTTATAAAGTAATTTGTGGGGTCTATAACTACCCTCAAATGGTTATTGTTATAGGGAGACTCATCAAGAGCATACATTAATGGATTAACTCCATCTTTAATTAGGTCTTTAACTATTTCATAGTAAGTTAATTCATTTTCACTAATAAAATTGGGATGTTTTAATAAATCTTGAATTATTTCATTTACTTTATTAATCAACTTTATATTCCATTGTGGCAATAGTTGGTAATTGATATCTTCTAAATTTTCATCACTAATAAGTAATGACCATCGTTTATTTATTTGTGAATTAGTATTATTTTTAATTCTAATTACATGTCCATTATCAAATAAATTATTGTAAATGTTTTCATGTCTATAGACCAAATGTTTGTTGAAATATTTAGATATCTTTTTTATTGATTCAATAGTAATTCCAAACAATACTTTTTGCTTTGGGTCAAAATGTGTTTGAATGGCAAGTACCTGCTTTTCTCCATTAATTATACAAGGGCTACCACTCATTCCATTGGCTGGAACCTCTTGATTCCCATCCACTGATATTTGAACAAAATTATCCCTTATTTGGCCTAAAATTCTTACTGGCAAAAATCTTGGGTCATTCATTAATGTATCTGAGGGATATCCCAAAAGGATACAATCTTTTTTAGCATAAGTTGCACTACCTAATTTCAAAAAGCTTTCATTTTGCTTATCTACTTTTAGTATTGCAAAATCTATCACTTCTTTTGGTTTTTCAATTTCATATCTTTGTTCCACAACTATGGCATATGAAACAAAATCATTTTCAATATATATTTTGATAACACTTTGACTCTGGTTTTCTGTGTTTCTCTTCTCCTCAGAAAAAATTTCAGAATTTATAAATGGATGACCTACAGTTAAAATTAATTGTGGTGCAAAATAAAACCCAGTGAAACTACTTTTTACTTTATTGTTATCTAATATTTCAATTTTACAAATTGATTTCTTCAAATTATTATTGATTACAGACATCTTATATGCTATGATTTAAAGCTGTTCTTTTCCAGACTATTTTAATTTTTGTGCTAAATGTACCTTTAGCACCTAATATCCACATCTTCAATTCTTTTTCAAATCCAAGACTTATCTCAATTTCAACCTCAGAAATGCCACTTTTAATTTCTTCAAAAGTGTTGCTAAATGATTTAGTGATAGCAGCAATAACTTCTTTAAGAGTAGCTATTTTTTCTTTAACTTCTATTGATAAAGTTTCATTAGAATCATGTGCTGAAGTTGGATAATATTCCTGATTTTTTTTTTCTTTAGTCTCTAATACTTTGAGTTCTTTAACATCTTCATGAATGGAAAAATAAGCAATGTCAGGCTCTAAAATGACAGGAATATCCTCAAAATACTCTATTAAGTAGCTCATAAATTTTCAATTAGGTATGTGTTGGTATTTAATTAAATAAATCTATGAAATCTCAAATTTTTTAACAAACATATTATACTATATTTATTATACGGTATCTCTCATCTAAATTCTTGTAAAAAAACAGTAAGTAATTATCTATATTTGAAATTAAAAGTTGAAGCAAATAACTTGATTACTTGCTCTATTAAAATATTATGAAGTAAAATAGTTGTAACTTTATACCTAAAAATACACACAACCACATCAAAATAGATGACAGATGACTGAATATAACACTCAATTTAAAGACCTATTAGAAAACCCAATACTGAAAGAAACAACTACTCCAAAAGAACCCAATATTTTAGCTATTGGAAGAGGAGTAAAAGAACTAACAATCAGTAATCTTTATGCTTACTTTCTTGACCCTAAAGAATCTCATGGACTAAGCACTCTATTTCTTGATGCACTTAAAGAATTAGTAGGATTAGAAACAGATTTTGACCTAACTACAATCAGTATTCATAGGGAAGTGCATCACCAGAAAAAATATATTGACATCATCATTAGAGATGCCTCAAACTTAATTTTAATTGAGAATAAGCTCTTTGCAGATATTTACAACAATTTAGAAGTATATGAATCTTATGATAGTGAAAAAAGAGGAAAATATTTGATTCTTTCAGTAGTGAAGTATTATGAAAAAATTAGAGAATGGCAAGTAAGTACTCATCAACAGCTATTTCAGATTATTGAAAAAAAGTTTGAAATACTGACACCTAAACTTAGCACAAGACAGTCAGAAAATTTTCAAACTTTCATTGACATACTAAAAAAACAATATAGCATTGTGGAAAACCTAACAGAAAAACTGGCTTTCTTATCAAATAATAATGAGCAAATAATCAACTTGTTTAGGCTTGTAAATGAAGTAAAATCAAGTTATCTCCAACAAGTTAGTTCTATTGTAAGAAGTACTCTTGACAAACAAATTAAAGTAACTATTGAAAGAAATGCTTCAATGAACTTTAAAATAAAAGATAAATCTTTTTATGGATATGTGTTTTTTAATGATGAAAACACCAATCAACTTCTTATATCTCTCTGGATTGCAGGTAGTGAGCATTGGTATAAAGAATGGCATAAAGAAAATAGTGGCATTTTCAGTGAGCTTGTAAATGAATACAGGAATAGTGGTAAATTAATGGTAGCCAAAGAGAAAAATAATGGAAGAGACTGGACTTCTACTTTCTACCAAGTATATGAAATTAATAAACCAGATTTTGAAATAAACTTTACACAATCAGTGAAAGAAGTTTGGCAACCACTTATTACAGCACTACAAAACCTCTAAGCCATGCAAAAATACCCCACATACAAACCCTCTAACATTGATTGGATTGGTGAAATCCCAAGCAATTGGAGTGTTTCTAAGCTAAGATTTGTAACAAATGAAGTTCAAACAGGCACTACTCCACCTACTGATAATGAAGAATATTTTGAAAGTGGTGATTTTAATTGGTTTACACCTGCTGATTTTTCATCTGAGAGTGTAAAGCTTAATGATTCTAAAAGGAAAATAACAGAATTAGCTGTAAAAGATGGAAAAGTTAAGGTTTTCCCCAAAAGCTCTGTTTTAATGGTTGGTATAGGTGCAACTTTGGGTAAAATTGGAATTGTTAATTACCCTTGTTCATCAAATCAACAAATAAATGCAATAGTATTTAATGAAAAAATTAAACCATATTTTGGAGCATTATTTTTATTTACAAATTCAGTAAATATAGTTAGTCTTGCAAATTTTGCAACCTTACCCATATTAAACCAATCTCAGACAAAAGATATACCAATAGTAATCCCATCACTTTCAGAACAACAAGCAATAGTAACCTATTTAGATGAAAAAACTACTTTGATTGATGAGTTAATTGCTAAAAAAGAAAGAAAAATTGAGCTACTCAAAGAGCAAAGAGCAGCCCTCATCAATCAGGCTGTTACCAAAGGGCTTGATGAAAATGTGTCCATGAAAGATTCTGGTTTAGTTGATATTGGTTTAATTCCATCTCATTGGCAGATGAAAAAAATAAAATATGTAGGTATATTAAAAAGTGGAGATTCTATAACTTCAGAAGAAATAGATTATGAGTCAAGCTATCCTGTTTATGGTGGAAATGGATTTCGTGGATTTTGTGATAAGTACAATTATGAAGGTCACTATGTCTTGATTGGAAGACAAGGGGCGTTATGTGGTAATATTAATTATGCAAAAGGGAAATTCTGGGCTTCTGAACATGCTGTGGTAATAACAATGATAAAGGAGGATGAAACAATTTGGCTTGGAGAATTA
The DNA here is from genome assembly GCF_014644295.1 of Emticicia aquatilis. Lineage (GTDB taxonomy): Bacteria > Bacteroidota > Bacteroidia > Cytophagales > Spirosomataceae > Emticicia > Emticicia aquatilis. The sequence continues at coordinate 209,620 of NZ_BMKK01000007.1, read as the reverse complement.
TTAAGAAAAATGAACCTTAATCAGTATTCTCAATCAGCAGCACAGCCAGGATTAGCTGTTGATAAAATTAAGAATTTATCTATTCCAGTACCACCACTTTCAGAACAACAAGCCATTGTAGCCTACTTAGATGAGCAAACAGCATTGATTGATAAAAATATTGAGCTGGAGAGCCAAAAGATTTCAACACTCAAAGAATACAGACAAAGCCTTATTTCTAATGTAGTAACAGGGAAGATTTGTGTAGCTTAAAGAAACCTAAAACTTTTAATAATTTTCTCCAATAAAAATGATTGTAAATACTAACACCCACAAAATGAAACACACACCATTAGTCAGTATTATATTTAGTGTATTATTTATAGGTAGCTTATCTGCTCAACCAATAGCCAAGTATCAGTATGCAAAAAGAATCGTTGATGCAGTAGAACAAAAAAAAGAAATTTGTTTTTTTACCAATTTTGATATTAGAATAACTGACAAGAAGTATCAGCTAAAAGAAGTACTTGGCTCTGAAAAAGGATATGATTTCAACATGATTACAAGTGTTGAAAAGGGTAAAAAAGGGCAAATATTTGTTGGCACAGTAAGTGGACTTTGGTTATTGCACAACAAAAAACCAACTTTTATCAAAACCTTTGAAAACACAGTTATTACCTGTCTTTCATACAATCACACTACCAATGAACTCTGGGTTGGCACTACTGGCAAAGGGGTTATGCTATTGAAATCAAATGGAAGTGTCAGTTACTATGATAAAAAAGATGGACTTGATAACAGTATTCATAAGCTATTTGTTGACTCCAAAAGTAGAGTTTGGGTTTCCTATCCATTCTCATACTTTAAGATGTTTGATGGTAAAGAATGGATTGATAAAACCAAAGAATTCAGCTCAATACTATGGGCCAAAGACATCAAGGAAGATAAAAGCAATACACTTTGGATAGGTACACAAGCAAGTGGATTAAAGACACAGAAAGAAGATAAATGGACAACCTTTATAAAAGACCCTAAAACCTTTGCAGGCTTTATTGTAAATACTATAATTGTAGATGAAAAAGACACTAAATGGATTTCATCAGAGAGTGGCATTTTTAAATATGATAATGCTACATGGACACAATATTTTGTAGATAGTTTAAAAGCTAAACAAAATAAAGGTCATGTTTTTAAGATATTAAAGTTTGGAGATGATATATTGGCAAATCTTTTTGAAGAAACAATCATTATCAATGATGGCAAACAAATAGCCACTCTTGATGTGAATATGCCCAACGATATACCATTTACAAATTTAACTAAGCCTTTTTTCTCAAAAGAAGGAGACATTTACCTCATCAATACTAAGTTAGGAATAGTAAAGTTAGAAGGAGATAAATTTACAACTATCAAACAACCATCAAAAGATACTACTTGTAGTAATTGTCCTGCCATAATTGATAGTTTAGGAAATATCATAGTAGGAACAGAGAAACATGGACTTTTAAAACTTATCAATGGTAGTTGGCAAAAACAAACCATTGAAATCAAGAAGAATATACTAACCCTCTTTCAAGACAATAACACCCTTTGGGTTGGAGCAGTACAAGGTATTTATGAATACAACTCTGGAAAACTCATTGAGCATTCTTTAAATGACCCTGTACTGAAAAACGTTGGAGCAAATGGCATAGTAAAAGATAAAACCAATAATATTTGGGTAAATGGATATAATGCAATTTATAGGTATAGCAACAATAAATGGGAGAAAATAGAATCTGAACTGCTGAAAGATAATGACATTAATGATATCCAATTTGATGCAGAAGGCACTCTATGGGTAGCAACATACAAGGGCATTGCCTATTATAAAAATAATGAATGGCAGATAATCAGAAATGATGAGAATAATAATTCATTATGGGGCTTCAGAAAAATTATCATAGACCCTCAGACAGATAAAAAATGTTTTTATGGTTCAAGTGGTATTTTTGCCTATACCAATAGCAACACCCTCAGAAAAATGGAATTAGGAGTACCCTTAAATACTAATTTTGCTATCTCACCACAAAATGAAATTTATTATTATTTGAACAATGCTTTAGTAAAAATGAACAAAATAATCCATCCATAACAGAAGGTTAGCCATGACTGAAAAAAGATTTGAGGAACATATTGAAAAATACCTCATTAGCCATGAAGATGGTGGTCTGAAATACCATGCCACCAACCACAACCAATACAATAAAGACCTTTGTGTGCTACCCACAGAGGTGATTGATTTTATAAAAACCTCACAACCAAAGGCTTATGAAAACTGGCAGGTTCAGTTTGGAGAAGATTCAGAAGAAAAACTACTTAAAAGGCTTGCCATTGATATACAAAAAAGAGGAGTAATTGATGTACTCAGAACTGGCATCAGAGAGAGAGGAGTTTACCTTGATTTGGTGTATTTTGAGCCAAAAAGCAGCCTAAACCCTGAGCATCAAGCCAAATATCTCTGCAATAAATTAAGTGTAGTAAGGCAGCTACACTACTCCAAGCAAAACCCCAAGAAATCAATAGATATGGTGCTGTGTATCAATGGCATACCCATCATTGGCATTGAACTCAAAAATCAACTCACAGGGCAAGATATTTCTGATGCAATCAAACAATTTAAGTTTGATAGAGACCCTAAAAATGAACCACTACTACAATTCAAAAGAATGTTGGTGCATTTCATTGTAGATAATGACACAGTAGGCATGACCTCAAAGCTCAATGGAGCAGATACCAGATTTTTGCCCTACAACAAAGGTATTATTAATCCAATAGTGGAGAATGATTATAAAGTTTCTTATCTATGGAAGGAGATTCTAAGCCCAAGTTCAGTATTAGATATTATTGAAAATTTTGTGCTTGAAACCACAGAAATAGATAAAGAATGGGATGATAAAGCAGGAAAAGTAGTAGAAAAGAAAAAGGATTTGTTAATATTTCCAAGATACCACCAACTGGAGGTTATCAGAAAACTAAGAAACCAAATAAAGGCAGATGGTACAGGGCAATACTACCTCATACAACACACCACAGGCTCTGGCAAAAGTTATAGTATAGGTTGGCTGGCACACACACTTACTTCATTGTACAAGAATAGTACTGATAAAACCAGAATCTTTGATACAGTTGTAGTAATTACAGATAGAAAGGTATTAGATAAGCAACTCCAAAAGACATTAAGAGAATTAGAGCAAACAGCAGGGGTAGTAAAAGCCATTGATAAAAACTCTGACCAACTCAAAACAGCCCTTGAAAAAGGTAATGACATTATTGTTACAACCATTCAAAAATTTGGAGTGATTGCAGATTTCATGTCAAAGCTAAAGGGCAGAACCTTTGGGGTTATTATTGATGAAGTACATTCTTCACAAACAGGAGAAACCTCAAAGAAACTCAAAAAATCCTTATCACTCAATGAAATTGAAGTAGATGAAGAAAATACTGAGGAAGATTATGAAGATATACTAAACAAAGAAATAACTGCCAGAGGCAAACAAAAACATATCTCATTCTTTGGGTTTACAGGCACACCCAAAAACAAAACCTTAGAGCTTTTTGGTAGAAAAAATCCAGCAGGACAGTTTGAGGCTTTTCATACCTATTCTATGAAACAAGCCTTAGCAGAAGGCTATACCTTGGATGTGCTGGAACACTACATGACCTATAAAAGATGGTTTAAGCTAAAACAAGAAGATGAGCAAGATGATTTAGAGCTACCAGAAGGCAAGGTAAAGAAAGAGCTGGTAAACTATGTAGATTCGCACCCAGAAACCATCAGACAGAAAGTATATATCATACTCAACCAATTTGTGCATCATACCCAAAAGCAAATCATGGGTAAGGCAAGGGCAATGGTGGTGGTTAGGTCAAGAAAACATTGTGTATTGTTTCAGCAAGAAATGGTTAAGCAAATGAAGGCTCTAAGGCTGCCTTACTCTTGTTTGGTGGCATTTAGTGGAAGCATCAAACATGAAGGAGAAGAACACACAGAAAGCTCATTAAACACTGCTAATGGCTTACAAAATAATGTTTCAATACCTGATGGGTTGAAAGACCCAAGATTCAGGATTTTGATAGTGTCCAACAAGTTTCAGACAGGATTTGATGAACCTCTCATTCATACCATGTTTGTAGATAAGCTATTGGGTGGGGTCCAATGTGTGCAGACCCTTTCAAGACTCAACAGAAAGACAAGTGGCAAGACAGATACCTTTGTACTTGATTTTGTGAATGAACCAGAAGCTATATTAGAAGCCTTTCAGCCATACTATACCTCAACACTACTCACAGGAGAAACAGACCCACATAAACTCTATGATTTAGACACAGAAATCAAATCATTTCATTTGTTTACAAAGTATGAATTAGATGAGTTCTGCAAGGTATTCTACTCAGAAAGAGAAGGCGATGGAGCATTACAGCCTTATTTGAATAGAGCAGTTGAGAAATGGCAAGAGATTGAAGAAGAAGATAAAAGAGAAGAATACAGGTCATTGATAAATTCCTATTGCAGATTATACAGCTACATTGCTCAAATTATGAATTTTACTGATGCTGAGTTAGAAAAACTGTACATATTCTTAAAATACCTCAAAAAGAAGCTACCCAAAAGAAAAGGCTCAAGTATAGATATTACAGATTCCATTGATTTAGATTCTCTGAGAATTCAGAAAATAGGTGAGCAAAAACTTAGTTTAGAAGATAAGCAGGGAGAACTTGACCCAATGACAGAAGGAGGTACAAAAGGAACTGGAGAAGAAGAAACAGACTATTTATCTGAAATCATTAAGAAAGTAAATGAGATACATGGCATTCATTTAAAAGATGAAGATAGAATCCATTTGAATAATGTATATCTAAGAATGAGCCAAAGTGCAGAGGTAAAGAAAGTAATGGAAGGAGATAACTCAGAAGCCAACAAAAAGCAGTTTTGGACAGAGATGATGAGCAAGATGTTTTTGGAGTATATCAATGATAACTTTGATTTCTATAAAACAGTAGAGTCAGCAGATAAAAAACCTATTATTGCAGATATGATGTATCAGCATTTTAAAAGGAGTAGCCAAACCAAATAAAGAGAGGGGATATGAAATTTGGGTTGATTGAGTTAGCTCAAGGGATAAAATTAGTTTTCTAAATCTTACAAACAAGCAATAATAAATGGACTTAATTTAAAATTATAATCTGCTGACAATATCAGGGAAGTTTAGTATTGCTATGTAAATTATTTGCCATTGAAGTTAAGTTAAATGAATGTAGGCTTTACTAATTGAAAACAGCTCACTTTATAAATTTAAGGATATAATGAACAGAATAAATATTTTAAATGATGTTAAAACATATCTTGGGAGATTTACACAAGAGGTTAGAAATCATACAGCTTCAAGTACTTATGATATAAATATTCATGCTGAAACTGTACTAATACCCTTACTTAATAAAGTATTTAGAGTTAATCTAAAAAACTATAATTCTGAACAAAAGAATTATCCTGCTATTGATTTGTATGATTATGAAGCAAGATTAGCAATCCAAGTTACATCTGACTCAGATAGTAAAAAGATAACTGAAACCATATCAAAATTTGTAGAGAAAAAGCAATATGTGACATTTGATAGACTTATAGTTTATATCATTTCACAGAAACAGGATAGTTATAGAAAAGACTTTTCTGAACTAACAAAAGGACATATTGATTTTGATGTAAACAGGGATATTATTGATAATGCAGATTTATCTAAAATTATTAGTGATATTATAAACACAAACTATGTAAAAGAAGTAAATGACCTATTAATGGGTGAATTCTCAGAACTGAAAATAACAGAAAGAAAAGTAAGGTTAAATAGTAAAGAAAAAATACTCTCAGAAAAATTGATTTTAAACTTTATCAAATTTAGACCACCTCAAAAATTGTATTTTGCAATAACAGACATTAATGATGAAAAACTTAAAGAAGTAGTTATTCAATTAAGGAAAGAAAGATTTTTGCCATATAGAAGAGGTGGAAGGCATAATATTAAAGGGAAAGATTTAGTTTTTGCAAAACTTCATAATTTAGGTAAGGAATCAAAAGAGGACTTTATTCTTTTCCAAGATAAGCTATTTACTTTTAGAGACCTAAATAACTCAAATGAATCATTAAGAGAAATAATTGATACAGGTACAATTGATAATATTGATGCCAGTGATTTTTATGAAGTAGATGAGAATTATTTAAGGAAATACAAAGAACTTTTGAGAAATTCAATAATACCATTATTGAAAGAAAAGGGTATTGAATGGGTAAATGATGATAGAATATTTAGATTTAGTGCATTTGGTAGTAGCAGTATAATCCCTAAAGAACGTAAAGTGAGTTGGACAAAAGAGACAAAAGAACAACCAAGAACTGTTGTATTTGAAATGAACAATAAAGAAAAAGCAAAAAAGAATGAAGTAATTTTGATTTGTTTCAAGCATTTAGCTTTCTTCTTAGAAATTGAAAAGTATGATGAGTGGTATCTGTCAATAAGACCTACTTGGAGTTTTACAAATCCAAGTGGAAGCTATAAAAGCCGTTTTGAATCAAAGTACCTTACAGGAATCAAAAGACAAGAAAATAATGAAGCTGTTAATAATCACTTCTTGTTTATTTCTAACTGTATTTCTACTGATTTAGCAAAATCAGACCTAAACTATACTCCAAGTGTTCCATATAAGTTTGATTTTATTGAGCCAGTTACTTTTCAGAAATTTTCTCCAGCTATTAAAGATGAAGATTGGTTACCAAGAAAATCCAATGATAAAAATAAATCTACAAATCAAATTTTAATTGATTTTTAAGTATGAATATAAGATATATAGAAGAACCAATATTAAAGTTTGGACTTGGTGAAGATGTTTGCCCAAAGAATGGTATCAGAAGATTATTCCCCTATGATATTGATAAAGTCAGACCCCAAATAATAAAATTAGGCATAATAGGAAAAAGTATAAGTATTGAACTTATTTGCTCATGGTTAGATGATTGTAAAAATCATATCCCATCCAAAGAAAAAAATAATAAACCAAGATTGTTTACTGATTTTATGGGATATAAAGCAGATGAAGGATTTGCTTCTCAAATACTGTATGATGAAAGTTACATCAGAAAAATCAATAACTCAGATTTTGAAGATACAAAAAAGAATGTGACTTATGAGAAATTAATTGAAAATATAGTTCAACTTTATTTGAATGAGATAGAATGGCTATCTAAAAATAAAAGCCCAGATGTGATCCTGTGTGTTTTACCAGAAGATTTTACAAAAATTCTGTTGCCAGAGATTGTTGATAATAATTCTCCTGAAGAGGATGGAATTGAAAAAATAGTGGATGAAGATGTCTTAGATAATGAAGAATCTGAAATTGAACAAAATTTTAGAAGATTGTTAAAAGCCAAAGCTATGAAATTTGGTAAACCAATTCAATTAGTAAGAGATAGAATTGTAAAACCAAGTGGTGAAATGCAAGACCCAGCTACAATAGCTTGGAATTTTTTTACAGCACTTTACTATAAAGCATCAGGTACACCTTGGGGAATTGTAAAGAAAGACTCTTCAATTGTTTGTTATGCAGGGATTAGTTTTTATAAGAGTAGAGATAGAAAAACTACACAAACAAGCATTGCTCAAATATTTGATGAGTTAGGTAAAGGGGTAATTCTTAGAGGAGATGAAATTCTTGAGAGAAAAGATGATAGGATACCTCATCTTACAGCAGAGCAGGCCTTTAATCTTATTGATAGAGCATTAACAGAGTACAGTTTAGCAGTAAAAATAAGCCCACAAAGATTAGTTATTCATAAATCTTCAAACTATAATGAGGAAGAAGAAGAGGGCTTTTTGCAGGCTGCTAAAAAACATAAAATAGATGCTTTAGATTTAGTTACTATACTTAGTAGGACAAATTATAGATTATTTAGAGAGCATAATTACCCTCCATTGAGAGGTACACATTTGGCATTTGATGATAAAAATCATTTGCTTTATACAAGAGGTTCTGTTTTATATTATGAAACATCAACATCAAAATATATTCCAAATCCTTTACAAATAAGACTATATAGGTTTGATGAATCTCCCAATCTGATTTGTGAAGAAATTCTTGCATTAACTAAAATGAATTGGAATAATACACAATTTGATAAACGTTCACCAATTACTATAGAATGTTCCCATAAAGTTGGTGAAATACTTAAATACCTTGAAGAAGGGGAAGACCCACAATTAAAATACTCTTTTTATATGTAAGATTTTGGACTATTGATGTTTAGCTGTTTAAGAATTCCACTCTTCAAAACCTCTACTTGAAATAAAGTAATCACTAATGTTTTGTAGTTTCTTTATAGAGGTATCTTCCCAATCTGAGAAAGAATTAGTACCTAAAAGAGTAATTTGAATCTCTTTCTTAAATCTGTGTGGCTGGCACTCATTGATTAATCCCCAATAGTGAATTATCATATCTTTTCTACTTTCAATTAACCCAGCAGAGGGTATTTTATCTCTCTTTTGATTATTCATACTACTCATAGAAGGTAATAGATTCCATAAGTCATTGTTTTTCCAAATAGAGAATGGAATTACATGGTCAATATCATAATTTGTAATTGCCTTGCCAGTCCAAACACAGAATACTTTTCCTTCCTTTTGTAAAATATTTTTGTAAAGCTTTTTAGACAATGCAACATCCCTCTCAGTGATGGGGCTTTTCAATACCTCATTAATAACCTTTTCTATTGATATATTTTGCTTAGATGCACCAACAGAAAATGAAGCCCATTTAAAAAGAATTGAATCTTGCCCACAAATAAAACTACCTAAAACTTTAAATGCTTCATAATAATCAATTGGTATTGAAAAATTACCATAATTCTCAATTAAGAATTGTATATCAATTGATGAAGTATATTTCTTTGAGGTTGGACTTTCTAACCTGAAAATAGAATAATATTCCCTATTAATTGAAGTGCCTATGTATTTCATTGGCATCATTGATATTGTATTCTTTAATTTGTTGGATAATGCAATAAAGTCTTTCTCAATATATTTTGGAATTCCCTTATTCTTCAAATCATTATAAAAAGCTGATAAACCACCTAAATCTTTATAGAAAAAAATAAGTCTCTTAAATTGATTTTCAAAAGCTAAATTATTTTCTCCATTAATTTGTGGGATTGTAGTATTTGATTCTAAAATTGGGTAATAATAAACCAACCATTTTTCAATCAATAATCCAAAAGAAAAGTAAGCTCTCTCATTTGAAAATGTGATGAAAGGAGAATTATCTTGAATGATGTCAATTACACCTCTTAACAGAGCAAACTTATAAGTAGTAGTCTTGCTATCTCTTTCTATTATCTTACTGATGTTGGAGAATATATAATCTTTCATCAAGTTAGAATTTTAGGCTTCATTTTATCAATTTAAACTAATTAGAACAGAGTTCAACTCTTCATACTTACTTTTGTATCCTTCAACTTTTGACTTAAATTGAAAAGATGGAAATGGTACATAATGGAATTTTGTATTTTGGTCATAATATTTCATGCCCACCAAATCTTTTGCTTTTGTACCTACACAAATTACCAATTTAGGCTTTAAAAGTAAAATTTCTTGTTTTATAAATTTTCTATTTTTTTCATCATCACTTTTACCATTTTTATCTGAAAATCTCACAGAATCAGTGATGTATGAATTCTGAATAACCTCATTTGATATATTAAGATTGTCTTTAATAAATCTATAATTATTCTCATACCACCACTTTCCTTTGCCACAAAACTTGTTGATAATATCCTCTTCTGTTGTCAGCCACAGGTGAGATAAAACAGTAATACTTAGTTTGGCTTCTTCTGCTAAACTGCCCTCAAAATAGAAAATAAATTTAACCTCTTGCTTTTCCAAAGCATTTTTACCAATGAAGGGTAGGTCTCTATTTGTTGAATATCTACTAACTGCTTGAGTATCCTTTATTATACCAAAATAATCTTTATACACTTTATAAAATTCAAAAAGATAGGCATATTCTGGAAGAGTTGAAAGTACCTTTAATATACTCAAATCTTTATCAAAATCTTGTGATGAAAAGAGTTGAAATTGAGAATGGAGGTTTGATATACTTTCTTCAAGAGTCATATTAATAAAATATTTATTGAAATTTTTAACCAATTTGGGTATACTTTTTGAAAAACTATATATTTGAGAAAAGTAAAAAAAATTGAATAACTTTTAAATTAAGATTTTTATCTTAAACTACTGTTATTTCAGTACTCTTATAAAAATAAGCTAATAAGTAATGTATAAAAAAACAATCACATTTTTATTCCTTATCATAGGAATTAATTCATTTGCTCAAAATGATACACTAAAAGCTGAACAAGCTAAAAACTATTTAGGTAAAGAAGTTATAATTAAGGGTTACATAACAAGTACAAGGCTATTTGATAAAGATGGTAAAAAGACATTTTTAATCAATTTAGATAAAAGGTATCCAGAAAATCCATTAACTGTTGAATTGTATGATGCAGCCTACAAAGCACTAAATTTAAAAGCTGAAATTGAAGAAAGAATTTAGTTGTGAAAGGGTTGGTAGTATTATATAAGGATAAACCTCAAATTGTGGTGGAGGATATTAAAAATCTTAAAATATTTTAGTAAAAATATAATATTGTTTTGGTTGGGGTTAATTTTATCTTTTCTTGGAGTTACCTAAAAAACAATTGTTTCTGAATCTACTCCAAAGGAAGGTAATAAATGATATTATATATTAAACTTTATTAAACCTTTTTTATTCTTAACTCACCCAACCAAGAAAATTGTGTATATGTATAAATGTATTGGTTGGGAAAATAATTGTAATAATTAAATCATTTATGAAAAGAATTCTTTTGAGCTGTTTTTTAGTCATTTTTGCTAATCTATGTATGTCACAGAAAATGACATCCTTCTTGAATACCCAATTGACCTCAGATATTTTAATAAATCAGGATGAAGTTTGGATTTGTAGTACAAGTGGGATAAAACGAACAGATTTAAAGGGTAATTTACTCAATCAATTTGAAGATTTCAATTATCAAGTTAATTGCTTAAAAAAAGATAAGAAAGGTAAAATTTGGATAGGCACTAATGATGGTGTGTTAACTTATTTTAAAGGTAAATGGGATAATATAAAAGAATTAAAAGGCAAGTTTATTTCTACTATTGCAATAGGAAATAAAGGAGAAGTTTGGTTTGGCACAAATTCAAATGGAGTGTTTAAGTCAAAAAGGGGGGAAATAGAAAATTTTAATACTAAGAATTCTAAATTGAAATCTAATAGTATTTCTTGCTTATTTATGGATTCCAGTAATCTACTTTGGTGTGGTCAAATGCTTGTTGGATTATTAACTTTTGATGGTAAAATTTGGAAAGAAATTGAGCAAATTGATAAAAGTAGTGTGTGGGTAACAAGCATTGTTGAAGGACAGAATAAGGAAATATGGATAGGAACTTTAATTAATGGTATTTATCAATATAAAGATGATAATTGGCAGAATTTTAGTAATATTCCTGATGGATTTTCTGCCTACATGGTTTCAGATATTATAGTTGATTCTCAAAATACAACTTGGGTAGCAACCAGTTCAGGTCTTTTCTGCTTTGATGGATTGAATTGGAAAAAATACAACACATCAAACTCTTCATTAAAAACCAATCATATTAAAAAATTAGCATTTGATGGTAAAAACCTTTGGGTTGGTGGAGCATCTGGTTTTTATCTTTTTGAAAATAATCATTTCAAATTATTGAATTTACCTTCTAAAAATGAAGTTAATATTTCAAGGATAGTAAATGCTACTTTTGATAATGCTGGAAATATATGGGCAGTTAATCAGGGAATGAAACTTATACAATACAATGGAAATTCATTTGAATATTCAGCAGTAGATACAACAAAGGAGATTGAATGTGTAAAATGTCCATTTGTAATAGATTCACTTGGCAACAAATGGATTGGAAGTCAAAATACTGGTTTATATAAATTTGAAAATGGTATTTGGAAAAATTATAATACTAAAAATAGTGGGATAATTGGTGATATTATATTTGGATTAGATTTTGATAAATCTGGTGCCTTATGGGTAAGTACAGGTTATGGTGAGAGTAGATTTGATGGAAGAAATTGGATAAATTATACCAATACTAATAGTGGGCTATGTACCAACTTTGTAAATACTGTTAAATTTGAAGAAAATGGAAAGCAGTGGTTTGCTACAGCAAAAGGAATCTCTTCATATTTCAATAATACTTGGACTAAATATGACATTTCAAATGCAATTATTCCAGATGATAGTTTTAGAGATATGCTTATTGATAGAAATGGAGACAAATGGTTTTGTTCTGGGAAGGGAGTCTCAAAATTTGATAATGTTAGTTGGATAAAATATGATTTAACAAATAGCACCATTGGTAAGCATGAAGTTACTTGTATGGCAATAGATAAAAATGGTATAAAATGGTTTGGCACTTACAATGATGGTTTATTTAGATTTGATGGTTTAGAATGGAAGCATTTTACAACAAAAGATAGTAGAATTGCTTCTGATGATATAAGGAAAATATTGGTAGATAAAAATAATGTAAAATGGCTTTTTTGTGGAGTTGGTATAACAAAGTTGGAAGAATAAAAGCTTCAATTAGTTGATAAAAATATATCACATGACCTTTTCAAAAATATATAATTGAAGTAGTTGTAGCTTACTCAAATTTGAATAAATCTATAATTTCAATTTGAAGAGATTTGGCTAAGGCAAAAACAGTAGAAATTGTTTCATTTACTTCACCTCTTTCAATATTGCCAATTTGATTTTTTGAGATATTTGCAAGATAACATAATTCTTCTTGACTAATACTTGGTTTATCTGTTGAAGTTCTACCCAAACCAATAAATACAGCCCTTATATACCATCATTTTATATTAAGTAAATAGGGGAAGTAAGATTAATGGAATACTATTTATTATATTTAGTTTTGAATTGAACCAATTAAAACTTTTTCTCAATTTATTACCATGATAACACTTGAGCAACGTCAGAATTTTTATAAAGAATTATTTTATAAAGAAGTAGATAGAAGAAAAGATTTTAATAATTCAATAGTTGTTCCTATTACCCTATTGACAGGTGTGTTTTCTATTATCTTTTATTTGATTTCAGCTTATAAATTTATAAATTGGGTCTTTATTGATTACTGTTTTATTGTTCTTTTTTCCTTTTCAACTATTTTTTTTATTATATGTGCATATTATACTGTAAAGTTTTATTCAAATATTGACTCTGGTTTCAAAACAATTGAACTTCCCAGACCAGATGAGATTGAAGAATATAGAAAGGAACTGTGGTTATTCCATGATAAAGCAGATGTGGCAAATGAAGCTTTTAATACTTGGCTAATTGAGCAATATATTACTGCTACAGTCAACTATCAAACAAATAATGATTTAAAATCTACTCATTTTTTTCATTTTAAAAAGTATTTTTTTTATGGGCTAATAGGATTATTTATGTGTGGAATTTTTTTCATAACAAACATACTTTTAAATAAAAGTGAAAAAGAAGACAAAATAAATTTTCATATTGAGTTAAATCTTTCTAATCCAAAAGATAAATATAATATTATTGATACTACTGTTTTTATAAAAAAGGATTCTTTAAAAATTGATGTAATAAAACCTACCTTGAAAGACAAATAAGATGGAAAGTATAGACAATGAAAATAAAGATAAAAATCCAGAAGTTCCAAAATCTCCTGAACCCCCCAAAATTAGAACTTTAGTTGATGCTGTAGGGGTTATTGCTGTGGGTGCTATTATTGGTTGGAAACTATTAGAGAAGTTTGTAAAGGATAAAGATAAAAAAAAGGATAATGGTAAGAAATCTATTCCTAAAACAATAGCAACTGAAAGTACACCCAATTTGATGATAGAGGACCCTGATGAAAGTAAAGCTATTCAAAGCAAAATACAGGGACTTAAACCTAAGTGGGAAGTAAAGAATGTTGATGATGATAATAAGGGTGGTGGTATGTTAGTAAGTGAATAATTCAAAAAAGGATTGTAAAATAATATGATTATCAAATTTTGTAATTAATTATTCAAACCATGAAAAAGCAGAAGAAAAATAATGGCAGAATCAGAGGGTGAAAATAAATTACCAGAAGTACCAAAACCTCCTCAAAATAGGGTGCTGATGGACTCTAAATATTCAGATGATGAGTTAGATATTGACTTTAGGATGGGTAGAAAAAACACATTTGATTATATTTCTAAAGAAGCAAGAGAAAGTTATATATTCACTGAAATTTGTAAATGTATTAGTATAACTTTAGAACTTTTTGATAAAGTTACAGATGATTATTTATTGAAAAATTACATAAAATTGACATTTTCCATTTTTCTATCTAAAAGTAATCTTTATTCTAATTTGACTAAAAGTGAATCAATAGACGTTATTACTTCTTTCATAGAATTTTTAGATAATATCATTATTAAGTTCAACTTAGAAGAAGAAGAAATAGATAGGTTATTGAAACTAATAAATCAACTTTTTAATGAATACAAAGGGGACAATTCAAGCACAATAATGTTTGAACAAAAATGGAAATTTTAAAAGTAATCTCATTTCATAATATAGTAAAATCCATACTTTAACTTTTTGTTCCATTAGGTATGTGATTTTTTTACAAATTAATCAATTATTTACTAATTAAGATATTCATTTTTACAGGTAATTTATGTTGGTTAAGTCAACTATCATTTTTTCTTGGAGTTACCACTTTTAAAGCTGTTTGTTTCTCCAACTCCAAAGGAAGGTAATAATTATTTCAATACCCAACCAGCATATAGATATATATTACAAGAATGTTTTGGTTGGGTGTTGCAGGTGTGGATAATGCACTTACAAAAAACTATTTTTCTTGGAGTTTTTCAATAATCTTCTTTAGTGTAAGAACCTCTTCTTTAAGTTGATTAATCATGTCTTCATAAAGCTTTTTTTCATTGTCAGAAATAGAATTATGATTCACAACATAGCCATTGGTAATACCTGTCTGATTGTGCATTACATTAAATACAAGGCTTTCATTAAAACTTATAATATCCTCCACCTTAATACCAAGCACCTCAGCAATTTTCTCTAATTTCTGATAACTAACCTCAGATTCATTCCTCTCAATCTTCCCATACCCTGATGGTGTCATCTCTAAAGAAGCTGCCATAAACTCCTGTGTGAAGTTTCTTAACTCCCTCAACTTCTTAACTTTTGTTCCTATTTCCATATCTTAAATTATTGTATCCCTCAAAGTTCAAAATTAATCCTTACAGTACCAAAATCAGACTTGAAAATCTGTGCATTGTAGGTAGTTTTGAACTCGAAAATTAACCTAAATATCATGAATATTAAACAAACCTCCTTAGTTTTTTTAAGCATTTTTTCAATAACTTTTTTTGGATGTGAATCAAAAAAACAAAACAATGCTAACGTTAATAATTCACCAAATGAAGAAATAACCAAACCATTAGAAGACCCAGATTATCTATATGCTGTAAATGCAACTAAAGAAAGTTTTGATTCCAATAACTTGGTAGCCTCTTATGATGGATATGGTGTTTTCAGAGTTCCTACACAATCTGCCAATTTTGGCACTAATGATAGAACTACGATTACATATAATTATGCTAAAAATACTGTTAAGAAAGTGCAATTTATTTATGTCAATAGTGATGAAAAGGCTAAAAATAAAATGTTTTTTAAAGTTCTTGGTTTGCTTCAAAGGAAGCATGGCAAGTTTAACATTGCAGAAAATCAGAATTTAACAGTTTACAAATATCATTATAATCCCAACTATACAATTAGATTAGAAACAATAGAAAGCCTTCCTGAAATTTATCTAAATTATGAATTTGAGTAAATTAATCAATTTGTAAATAAAGTGAAAGTATATTAACTGATGTATCTCAAAGGGCTATTCATAATTTACTTGTGAATAGTCCTTGCTTTTTCACATCAATTTTAGGAAAACACTCACAGATTTAACCATTTTTCATTTATAAACATTTAAAATCATGCAATTCTCACATTTATTTAAAAAAGTAACAGTAGTAGTTTTGATAGTTCAATTACAGCTACACGTTTATGCACAAGATGGATTAGCTGGAGACCAAGACTCTGATAGTCCATCTCCAATAATTACCATTATCTCTTGGGCTCTTATTCTATATGCAGCCTACAAAATGTACTATCATAATGACAGAAATGATAGAAAATGATTAATAATCTTTCATACCCCACATCTTGATAACTTCATTTTATCCCCCCTTTGGTTCAAGGCTTACAAACAGCCCCCCATATCCTTCTCCAAAGAAAAATAATACCTATAAATGATAAAGGCAGGTTACATTTCTATTCCCCCACTTATCCAAGGCAGTGGTCTTACTCCCCATAAAATGAATTGATAGATATGAGAAACAACCAATCCAAATCTTGACTTTTTCTTGGAGTTACCTCATTATTAAATTCAATAGCTATAAATATAATATAGCTTAACTTAAAGTGTACCACTTACTGCCACTTCAAAAATCATTCTTCAATTAAAACCTTTATCAATTATGGTAACTATAACAGCTTATCAAGAACGTACCTCAACTGAGGGAAAACCCTACATTGCCCTTGAACTTCAATCTGATGATATGGAGTTTGTTGTATCAAAAGTTACTGGCAGACACTATGTCACAGTAAGAAAATGCTGGATTTCTTCTACCTTCAATGAAGTTTTAGCCAAGAAAATGCTTGGCAAAGAAATGCAAGGAAGTATTGTAAAAACTGCCTGTGAGCCTTATGAATTTACTATTCCAGATACAGGGGAAATCATTACAAGACATCATCGCTATGATTATTGTCCTTTAGAAAATGGTACTATGGAAGAAGTGGTAAACCAAACCAATGAGCCAGCCTTTGTATAATCTTTCATTTATCTGCAACCAACCAAGGGCAGTGTCATTGAGGCACTGCTTTTTCATTTTCTACTCAAATTTAATTTCAATCATGCAATTACAACAAGCAGAAAGAAAAAAAGCCTTTATAAAGATGGCTTTACAATCTTGTGCAGGTGGAGGTAAGAGTTACTCAGCACTTCTTCTTGCTCATGGATTATGTAATAACTGGCAAAAGATTGCTGTCATTGATGCTGAAAATAATTCAGCCAGTTTGTATGCACACTTAGGGGCTTATAATGTCCTTGACCTGCAACCACCTTTTTCTCCTGAAAGATACATTCAAGCTATTCAAACTTGTATTGAAGCAGAAATGGAGGTTATCATCATAGATGGTATAAGTCAAGAATGGGATTACATCATCGAGGAGCATTCTAAACTCACAGGTAATAGTTTCACTAATTGGAGTAAGTTCACTCCAAGGCATAATGCCTTTATTCAGAAAATGCTTCAAACAAAGGCTCATATCATTGCTACCATCAGAACCAAACAAGATTATGTCTTGAATGAAAAGAATGGTAAGATGATACCTGAGAAGGTTGGTTTAAAGGGTGTTATGAGAGATTCTACTGATTATGAGTTTACACTGGTTTTTGATTTGGATGTCAAGCACTATGCCACTGCTTCCAAAGACAGAACCAGTTTGTTCATGGATTTACCTGCTTTTCAAATTAGTCAAGACACAGGCAAAATTTTAG
The DNA here is from genome assembly GCF_014644295.1 of Emticicia aquatilis. Lineage (GTDB taxonomy): Bacteria > Bacteroidota > Bacteroidia > Cytophagales > Spirosomataceae > Emticicia > Emticicia aquatilis. The sequence continues at coordinate 191,852 of NZ_BMKK01000007.1, read as the reverse complement.
CTGCATGGTGTAATCAGGGAAAAGCACAGGTGCAAGAAAGGGAAGATACATATATTGAACCAGATGCACTTTTAGAGCAGATTTATGCTTGCCAAGATGTAGATACCTTGAAAGATTTGTATATGTCTTTGGATGTCATTACTCAAAAGGAGTATAATGCAGATTTCAGCACCAGAAAAAACCAATTAGTTTATGTCCCACCTCAAACCTACTCTACCAATGGAACTCATCGCAGTTAATAAACAGCCAATCATTAGTCTTGAGGAAACTATCTTTGAAGGTACAATTTCCACTGCTAAACCCTTCATTGAGGCAAATACAATTCCTGTATCACTTCAAGAAATGCAACACAAGCACATCATTCCTGTATTTGTCAAAGATAATGAACCTTTGATTTCTCATATTGATTTCATTGAATCTGTTGAGCAAGTGGTTCACCACCTCTACTCCAAGGAAAGTATATTAATGCCCAACATAAGAGTTTCACATCCAATCAAGGGCAGGATTCCAGAAGCAAGACACAAACCTGCCAAGGAGTTATTGGAGCATGAACAAACACTTTACTATGAAAGAATGGCTTTTGTTATTGAAATTCCTACAATTCATGAAACTATTGATGGCAACCTACTAACACTCACTGTTGGTGGAGTCAAAGCATATAATTTGGATAATATCTATTCAAAAAAAGGTGCTGAGGAAGTTTTCAAGATTTTCATTGGTTTTCAGAATAAAGTCTGCACCAATTTGTGTGTGTGGTCTGATGGCTACACTGGAAATATCAAAGTGAGGTCCATGAAAGAACTCAGTGATAAGATTTTCCAAGCAATTTGTCAATTTAAAGCAGAGAGTTACCTCAAAGCTATGGCATCATTCACACAGTTTAGTTTGACTGAAAGACAATTTGCTCAAATGTTGGGTAAGTGTAGATTGTATCCATTTTTAGGGAGTGAACAAAAGAAGGAATTGCCACCACTTTTATTTGGAGATACCCAAACTGGATTCATAGCAAGAGACTATTACAAAGATGATTCATTTTGTAGAAATGATGATGGTAGTATTTCACTCTGGAAGGTGTACAACTTATTTACAGGTGCAAACAAAAGCAGTTACATTGATACCTTTATTGATAGGGGTGTCAATGCTTTTGATTTTACCAATACACTTGTAAACACATTGCAGACAGGCTCAGAAAGTTGGTTTTTGAATTAGTAGAACAAAATAGGGTAGTCAAGTGGCTACCCTTAAATTTTTATACACATGGCAAAAAATTTTGAACCAAGAATAATCATTGACCCATTTTCAATTTTGGTGGTTAATCCACAAGGAGAATTACAACGAGTGTATTGCCCTTTTCTGGCAAGGTGTATGATTCCAAGAGATGATTTAATAGAAAATCAAATTTATTCTGTGGAGATGGTGAAAACTGAGCTTTCAGAAGAAATCTTTTTTATTATTAGAGGAAGGGTTTACTCACACCACAGATTTGTATTAGTGTTGTAGCTACAATGAGGTTATATTGTATTTTGTTGTCCACATCTTTTGAGACTGTTCCCCTCATCCAAAAACTACTGAAAATGTATGTGGAAATTTTAGTTTTTTTACATTCAAAACCAATAAAAGAACTGAGATGTTGTGCATTTTGTTGTGCAATAAAAAAAACAGAGAATTCCAATAGTTGAAATTCTCTACATAAAATACTGACTACCAGCTATTTACAATGTGGGCCCACTTGGAATCGAACCAAGCACCTACTGATTATGAGTCAGTTGCTCTAACCGAATGAGCTATAGGCCCTAAAACCATTTTTGTGGTTTCGTGATGCAAAATTAGGCATTTCTTAATTCTCTACAAAATTTTACACCCATTTTTCTCCTCTTCACAACTAAAATTTTCTTCTTTGTGTTGTTGTAAATAAGCATCGAAAAATAAAACGCTAATTTTGAACATCGTTAAAGCCTGCCCAGTAGCATGACTAATAAACGTAAAATATTCAATGACCCCGTCTATGGATTCGTCAGTGTGCCTTCTGATTTAATTTATGATTTAATCGAGCATCCTTTTTTCCAGCGTTTACGTCGTATAAAACAATTGGGTATGGCCGAGTATGTTTATCCTGGGGCTTTACACACTCGTTTTCATCATGCTTTGGGTGCCATGCATCTCATGGGTCAAGCCTTGCAGGTTTTACAAACCAAAGGTCATTATTTGCTTGATGTAGAGATTGAAGCCGCACAGATTGCTATTTTGCTACACGATATTGGTCACGGACCATTTTCGCATGTACTCGAATATACAATATTGAACGATGTGCATCACGAGCATATTTCGTCTTTACTGATGGAAAAGCTCAATCAAGAGTTTGGCGGACAGCTTGATTTGGCCATCGAAATGTTTAATGGTACTTATCATCGTGAGTTTTTTCACCAACTGATTTCGAGCCAGTTGGATATGGACCGCATGGACTACCTCAACCGAGACTGTTTCTTTACGGGTGTAGCCGAAGGAACAATTGGCGTTGACCGTATCATCAAAATGCTCAATGTAGTTGATAACCAATTAGTTGTTGAAGAAAAGGGATTACTCAGTGTCGAAAACTTTTTGAACGCCCGACGGTTAATGTATTGGCAGGTGTATTTGCATAAAACTTCGATTTGTACCGAAGCAATGCTCATTCAAATCATCAGAAGAGCCAGAGAATTAATAAAATTAGGCGAAACTTTATTTATCACACCCTCATTTTCGTTGTTTCTGAAAGAAGAAATTTCGCTCGAAGCATTCAAAAATGACGAAAAGTATTTAAAGGCATTTACCGAAATTGACGATTATGATATTTGGGCGTGTATAAAAACTTGGCAGCACCACTCGGATAAAATATTATCGACAATCTGTAAAGACCTACTCAATCGAAATTTGTACAAAGTCAAGATTTCAAATTTCCCGATTGAATATTCATTTATCGAAAACATCAAACAATCTTTACTCGAAAAAGGCATCACCGAAGATGATTTAGACTATTTTATTACCGAAGGTGATGTAAGCAACAAAGGCTATGTTTCGGGCGATGAAACCATCAACATCTTAACAAAAAAACGCAATGTAGTAGATATTGCCGATGCTTCGGATTTACCAACTATTAAAGCTTTGAGTAACATCGTGAAAAAATACTATGTATGTTGGGGCAAAAACGTATCTTTGCAATGATTTTGCGAGTAAAAGATAGCTTTTTGTATTATTTGAAGATTATTTTTAAATAAAACCATTGAGTTGGGAAACATATAAATAGTTTGTACAACTAAATGGAAAAGTACTAACGCAAATACTTCAGCAAGGGTATCGACTTGCACAACACCAGAAATATGAAATTTACGGTTAAGCAAATAGCACATCTACTGAACGGTGAAGTTAAGGGAGACGAAAGCCTCACCATCAGTCAGTTAGCCAAAATCGAAGAGGGTTCTACGGGCGATATTTCATTTCTCGCAAACGAAAAATACGAACCATTCTTATACACTACCAACGCAACGGCCGTAATCGTAGGCCGCAACTTCGAACCTCGCAAAGAATATAGCACAACACTCATACTTGTCGAAAACCCTTACACGGCTTTTACCCAACTTTTAGAAGAATATCAAAAGATGCTGGATGCTTCTAAAAAAGGCATCGAACAACCATCGTTTGTTGGAGAAGGTACTACCGTTGGCGAAAATATCTATCAAGGAGCATTTTCTTACATCGGTAAAAACTGTAAAATCGGCAAAAATGTAAAGATTTATCCGCAAGCATACATCAGTGATAACGTAAATATTGGCGACAATACAATTATCTATGCTGGCGTAAAAATATATGCTAATTGTGTAATCGGTAACGACTGCGTAGTTCACTCAGGGGCAGTAATTGGCAGCGATGGCTTCGGTTTCGCTCCACAAGCTGATGGAACTTACAAAACAATTCCTCAGTTGGGTAACGTAATACTTGAAGATAACGTAAGCATCGGCTCAAACTCAACCATTGACTGTGCCACAATGGGTTCAACGATTCTTCGTAAAGGAGTAAAAATTGATAATTTAGTACAAATTGCCCATAATGTTGAGATTGGAGAAAACACCGTAATCGCCGCTCAAACTGGCGTAGCTGGCTCAACTAAAATTGGCAAAAATTGTGTGTTAGGAGGCCAAGTAGGTGTCAATGGACATATTACCATCGCCGATGGAACAAAAGCAGGAGGCAAAGCAGGAATCACCAAAAGTGTGAGAAAAGCAGGAACGGCACTTAACGGCAATCCAGCCTTCGATGCAACCGAATATTTGCGTTCTATGGCAGTTTTACGCAAACTTCCTGCTCTTGAAAAACAAGTAAAAGCACTTGAAGAACAACTTTTGGAGTTGAACCAACAAGGAGTTTTGGCATAAAATCATTATATAAGCAATTCCTCTATTCAAAATAACAATTACATTTGCCTAAGAAAATAAGTAGAATTTACAATGAATGTTAAACAACAAACCCTCAAAAAAGTAGTGTCAATCACAGGTGTAGGCTTACATACTGGAGAGAAAGTAACCATGCTTTTACAACCTGCAGCAGTCAATCACGGATATAAATTCCAAAGAATCGACTTGCCAAACAAACCTATTGTAGAAGCTGATGTTGATTATGTGGTAGATACTTCGAGAGGTACTGTCTTAGAAAAAGAGGGTGTAAGAATACATACAACTGAGCATATTTTATCAGCTTTAGTAGGTCTTCAAATTGATAATGTTTTGATTCAACTTGATGGCCCAGAAATTCCGATTGTTGATGGAAGTGCAATAAAATTCGTCGAATTAATCGAAGAAGCAGGTGTTGAAGAACAAGGAGCATTGCGTAATTATTACGAAATCGAAGAAGCGATACATTTCCGCAACGACGACCAAAGTATTGAATTAGCGGCATTGCCACTTAATGACTATCGCCTAACGGTAATGGTTGATTATAATTCAACCGTTTTGCATAGCCAACACGCCCAATTACACGATATTAATCTATTCAAACAAGAAATTGCTCCTTGCCGCACTTTTGTTTTCTTGCATGAATTAGAAGCACTTTTCAAGGCAGGCCTAATCAAAGGTGGCAATATTGATAATGCAGTTGTAATTGTTGACCGTGAAATTTCGGAAGAAGAAGTTGAGAATTTAGCTACTTTACTCAATAAAGAAAAAATTCAGGTTGGTAAAACTGGTATTCTGAATGACATGCCTTTGCGTTTTGCTAATGAGCCTGCTCGCCACAAATTACTTGATGTAATGGGTGATTTAGCATTAGTTGGACGCCCACTAAAAGCACATATTTTGGCTGCACGTCCTGGGCATACGCCTAATGTGGCTTTGGCCAAGAAAATCAAGAAACACATCACCGATTCGGCAAAAAGCACACCTCAATACGACCCAAATACACCTCCTGTATTTAATGTTAGTGAAATTGCACGACTCCTACCCCACCGTTATCCATTTGCTCTCGTAGATAAGATTGTTTATCTCGATGGCCAAACCGTTGTGGGTATCAAAAATATTACAATGAATGAACCTCAGTTTACGGGGCACTTCCCCGAAAATCCTGTAATGCCAGGCGTTTTACAAATTGAGGCAATTGCACAAACTGGCGGAGTTTTGGTACTCACTACCACTGGTGACCCAGAAGCTTACTGGCCATATTTAGTTGGAATCGACAATTGCCGATTCTATCGCAATGTTTTACCTGGCGATACGTTAATTATCAGATGCTCACTTCTTGCCCCTATTCGTCTCGGTGTCGCAAAAATGCACGGAGAAGCATGGGTTGGCAAAACCCTCGTATGTGATGTTGACATGACAGCCCGATTAGTAAAAAAAGCGAAATAAAAATCTAATCTATCAGATTTAGACAAAGCTAATCTCCGTCATTGGCTCTTGTCTGTTTACGAAACAAATCTCAAAAATGAATCAACCATTGGCGTACATACACCCCGATGCAAAGGTTGCACAAAACGTAGTAATCGAGCCGTTTGCTGTAATCCACAAAGACGTAGAAATAGGCGAAGGAACTTGGATAGGTTCGCACGCCATCATCATGGAAGGTGCCAGAATTGGTAAAAACTGTAAAATTTTCCCTGGTGCGGTTATCTCTGCTGTTCCACAAGACTTAAAATTTAAAGGTGAAAACACTGTTACAATTATTGGTGATAACACAACCATTCGTGAGTGTGTGACGGTCAATCGTGGTACTGTTGATAAGCACCGTACCGAAATTGGTGCAAACTGCCTCATTATGGCCTACGCTCACATTGCCCACGATTGTATTGTTGGCGACAATGTAATTTTGGCCAACTGTGTGCAGCTTGCAGGACACATCACAGTGGGTGATTTTGCTAATATTGGAGGAATGTCAGCCGTACAGCAATTTGTCAAAATCGGTAAGCATACGTATATCGGCGGTTGCTCGCAAATCCGTAAAGATGTACCTCCGTTTATTAAGGCAGCTCGTGAGCCACTTTCTTACGCAGGTATCAACTCGGTTGGCTTACGCAGAAGAGGTTATTCTGACGAGAAAATCGCCGAAATTCAAGGTATTTACCGCTATATTTATCTTCGTGGATTGAATAATACCGATGCTATCACACAAGTTGAGTTGGAGTTTCCAGCTACTCCTGAGCGTGATGATATTTTGAATTTTATCTCAAATTCGGAGCGAGGAATCATCAAAAGTCCAGTTAAAAAAGGAGCGGAAGAATAAAATAAGTCAACTGACAATAGTCAACAGGCAATAGTATATAGTGAAAAAGATTATTATTCATTAAAGCCAAAACTGTTGCTTTTATTTTCCTAAATCTCAGTTGACTGTGGTCAGCGGACTGTGAACTCATCACATGAATATTCAATTAGAAAATCTTGGTAAGAAATTTCGTAAAGAATGGATTTTCCGAAATGTCAATTTAAGTTTCGAGGCAGGTAAAAATTATACCTTCGTCGGGCCAAATGGCAGCGGAAAATCTACTCTTTTGCAGGTTTTGATTGGCGTGATGCCACACACCGAAGGCAAAGTTTCGTACAGTAGTAATAACCAAGAAGTTTCGGTTGATGATATTTATAAAAAAATCGTAATCGCAGCTCCTTATCTCGAATTAGTTGAGGAATTTACATTGCTCGAATCGGTCGAATTTCACCAAAAATTTAAACCTTTCAAAGATAATATTTCGGCAAACGAACTTATCGAAAAAATACAGCTTGCACCACATAAAGATAAAACTGTCAAGAATTTTTCGTCTGGAATGAAACAACGTCTTAAACTCGGTTTGGCATTTTATTCGGAAGCTCCCATCATTTTACTCGACGAACCAACTTCAAATCTTGATGCACAAGGAACGGCATGGTATCTCGAGCAAATCGAAAAACATACACCCGACCGACTGCTAATTATCTGCTCAAATCAACCAAATGAATATACTTTCTGCAAAAACATCGTTGATATTAGAGATTATAAGTAGTCCATGGTCGATAAAAGAAGGTCAACAGAAATTCAGTTACCTTAATCATATTCACTTAAATTCTCCCAACTTTCGTAAACAAGGGAAATTCTACTCGTTGTTCCCCTTGCCAATATTCTCGCAGTTTATCAATCACTTCATTGACAGGATTTTTGCCATTTTTCTTGATATAGTTTTGAATTGATGACCACGAATTAAAGTACCCCTCTGCCATTTCGAGTGTCCAAAGATATTCATTTTTAAAAATAGGACATTCCATTCTCTCAAAAGGAAAAGGAATCGAATCATACTGATTATCAATGTGCTTTCGCTCAGCATCCCAATATGGCCCTGTGATATTCCAATAAAAATCCTGCAAGATTTCGTCAATTTTTCCCTCAAAACGAGGCATCGAATAACCAATTACAAACAAAATCGCTCCCGATTTCGCTACTCGGTTTACTTCGGCATAAAATTTCTCAAAATCAAACCAATGAATGGCTTGAGCAACCGTAATCAAATCAAAAGTATGGTCAGGAAAATGAGTTTCTTCTGCTTTTGCTATCGAATACGCTATGTTTTCAGCTTGAAAAGCATTATCCAGTTGTTTTTGGCTAATGTCAGTTGCATACACCATATCAAAAGTTTTTGATAATTCTCTTGCCATTTGCCCGTTGCCAGTGGCACAATCCCAGACAGTTTTTTTGTTTTTTACGACCTTATTCAGGTAGTCAAAAACCGCCTTTGGGTACGTTGGGCGAAACTGTGCATAAATGCTTGCTTGATTAGAAAAATTATCTTTTGCCATTATCTTTCACTTTAAATTGTATTGCAAATTATTCATAAATTGTTTTACTTTCGTAAAAAAACAAGAATATGGTAAAGCCTGTAGCAGAGAAAATTAAAAGCCGTACTCGTAAAATTCCAGAAAAGTATATTCGTGAGATTGTCAATGGCAAGCCTTATTATTACAAAGGTTATAAAAGCGTATTAAATGGCTCTAAACAAATTGAAGAAATCATGGGGAGTAGTTCGTTGCAATCATATTTAGTGGGGCTCATTTATGGAATCCTTTTTTCAAAAATAAATAGAAAAAATTATACTATCACAACAAACGAAACAGGTCTTCATTTAGGCCATAAAAACAATCTTTCGACAGATATAGGAATATTTTTAAAGGAAAAAGTCATTTTGAGCGATAATTACTTTGAAGTCGCACCCGAAGTTGCGATAGAAGTTGATGTAAAAATTGATACAGAAGACTTAGATTATGTATTTTCAAAGTCAGAGGAAATGATGAATTTTGGTACTCAGAAAATACTGTGGGTGATAACAAAACACAGAAAAATAATGGTTTTCTCAAAAAATACCCCTACACAAGTCTTCGATTGGAATAACGATATAGCTGTCATGGAAGGAATAACTCTTAATCTTCAACAATTACTTGATGATGAAGGAGTTGATACTTTAGGTGTTTAATTTTCAGTAAAAAAGTCCCCAATTATCAGGAATGTCATCTGATTTATCAAAGCAATTGACCCATTCAACAAATAAAACTCTGAACTCTTCTATTTCCGAGCGAAGTAAATCTAAATAATCACTACTCGAAAGGTTTTCATGTTTACAAAAAGACGTTTGTGCAAGTAATTCACGAGCATGAATTTTAATAATCACCGCACTTTCCATACGCAATGTATATAAACTCCCTGCTTCGGCTCTACGAATTTTTGCGGGAATAATCATGGCATTTTCTAACATCAGATGCCTCATTTCGAGCATATCATCTTCCTCGTTGATTGTGCCTACAATAGCATTGGTGGTTTCATAAATTTCGTACGCTTTTTTCAGAATCGGTAAATTATCTACTCGCTTATTCTCCTCCTCCATCTCTCTTTTTAGTTCTTCCGAGTCATAATCTTCATCAAAAAAATCTTCAAAATTATCGTCATCCATCATTTTTTATAAAGTTTAGTTAGGCAATAAGATGTGTCTGTAACAGCAAAATAATTATATACAAGCCCATTAACTTTCTGTGGACTTGTCGACCATTGACAATGAACTACTTAGGCTTCACAAATTCAATATTTCGCTTTAATCCTTCCAATTTTGTGCGTTTTACGGCACTTCTTCGGAAAATTTCTTGAAAAACTTCGTGCGAAATCTCTTCCCAGTCAGTTCTTGTAAATTGCTGTAAATCAGCGTGTTGCTTAAAGTCTGAGGTTTGAGTTGGTCGAGAAAAACGATTCCACGGACAAACATCTTGACAAATATCACAACCAAAAATCCAATTTTCAAATTTACCCTTCACTTCATCGGGAATTGCTTCTTTTAGCTCAATCGTAAAGTAAGAAATACACTTCGAGCCATCAACTACATACGGTTGCGTAATGGCATCAGTGGGGCAAGCATCTACGCATCGGGTGCAAGTACCACAATAATCTTTCATGGCAGTATCGGCTTGAAGCTCTAAATCACAAATGATTTCGCCTATAAAGAAAAAACTTCCAATTTCTCTCGTTATCAAATTTGTGTGTTTTCCGACCCAACCAATTCCACTTTTTTTTGCCCAAACTTTATCCATCACAGGAGCAGAATCTACAAAAACTCGTCCGTTTACTTCGCCAATTTCTTCCGAAATATAAGTCATCAAATCTTTGAGTTTATCTTTCAGCACAAAATGATAATCTGTGCCGTAAGCGTATTTCGAGATTTTGTAAGATTCATCGTTTTCGGGTAAAGTTTGTTCAGGAAAATAGTTCAGAATGACCGTAATAACCGATTTTGCTCCATCAACTAATTTACGTGGGTCAAGGCGTTTATCGAAATGATTGGCCATGTAGGCCATTTTTCCGTGATAATTCAAGTTGAGCCATTTTTCTAAACGTGGAGCTTCTTCTTCCAAAAATTCAGCTTTTGATATACCGCAGGCATCAAAGCCCAATTCAGTAGCTTTTGCTTTGATGAGTTCGGAACGTTTTATTTGCAGGAAATCTATCAATTTTTGTAGAAAGTTCGGAGAGTCGAATTTTGAGCAATTAATTCAAAATCGGTATCATTATGGACGAGTAAAACGTTGTTTTCGATAGCTACTTGGGCAATCAAACAATCTGTACTTTTTCTAATTGTGACACCCTTTTTTCTTAAATCGAAATAAAGTTTAGCCGCAGCAATGGAAGTTTTTTCCCAGTCGGGTTTCAGAATATTAAAACTTTCCAATACCAACTTTTTTTGAATAAAGTCTTTTTCAGTCTTAACTCCTTGTAAAATTTCTTGAATAATCGTTGGGGTTAATAAAAGATTTTGAGAAGCGTATTCGACATATTCTTCTAAAAGTATTGATTGTTTACTTTTTGTATTTTTAAACAAATCAATCCAAACGGAGGTATCAAAAATTGCTTTTTCCATTAGTCTAAACGCATTTGTTCTAAATCTCCTTCCCAAGCGTTTGAGCCTTTCCAAGTTAAAACTTGTTGACGTAAAAGATTTTTTAAATACTCGTTCAGTGCCTCATTTACAGCTTCTTTTTTAGTTTTAAACTGCTTCATTGACATTATTTGTGCTAATTTTTCTTGGTCAATATCAATATTTGTAGCCATAAGTATAATTTTTACACACAAATATAATCATTTTTTTGTGCAGAAATTAAAGTCTAAATTCTTTTTCTGATTAGTATTTAGAAATGCTACCGCTTAAAAAGTAGAATCCAAAAACTGATAATACTCATAAAATTACGGAAGGCAGTGGCACTAAAATTGTTTACGTATAGTCTATAAAATCATGCTTTTCAATGAAAAAATTACTATATCTTCCTCTTTTTTTAGTTTTCGCTTGTAGTCAGAAAGAGACAATACTTACGGCTTCATCCATCGACACCGAACTTGAAACAATCATTTCGACTGCCGCCAAAGGCAAGGGAAAAAGTAGTTTTTTGCTCCCTGAAAGTACCGAATTTTCAAAAATTCCACAAGACCCAAAGAATGTAATTACTCCCGAAAAAGTCGAACTCGGTCAAATGCTTTTTCATGAAACCGCCCTTGGACGCAACCCGCTCAAAGATGCGAGTCTTCAAACGTATTCGTGTGCAAGTTGCCACCACGTAAAGGCTGGTTTTCAGGCATGTATGCCTCAAGGTATTGGCGACGGCGGTGTTGGATTTGGCGTTCAAGGAGAAAAACGTGCCAAAAGTACTCTCTATAAAGCCGAGGAAATTGATATTCAGCCGATTCGTACACCTTCGGCACTAAATATTGCTTATCAAACCAATATTTTGTGGAATGGTCAATTTGGAGCAACCCATCTCAACCAAAATACTCAAAGTAGCTGGACGGCAGGCACTCCAAAAGAAAAGAACAATTTAGGATTTCAAGGCACCGAAACGCAAGCTATTGCGGGGCAGGATGTTCACCGATTATTTATTAGCAAAACTTTCTTAGAGCAAATTCCAGCTTATAAAGATATGTTCAAGAAGGCTTACCCAACGATGGATTTGAATGATAATTTTCAACTAAAAATCAATGCAGGTTTGGCTATTGCAGCATACGAACGTACACTTTTGGCCACCGAAGCTCCATTTCAGCAATGGTTGAAGGGTAATTACTATGCTATGACTGATGACCAAAAATTGGGTGCAAAATTGTTTTTCGGTAAAGCTAATTGTACAAGCTGTCACAATGGGCCTTCGTTGGCTGCGATGAATTTCTACGCTTTGGGAATGAACGATTTACAGAACGGTAATTACGGAATAAATACCGTTTTTGGCATTACTGATTCAAAAGCTGAACACAAAGGTCGTGGTGGATTTACGGGCAAAGCCGAAGATATGTATAAATTTAAAGTCCCGCAGTTGTATAACCTCAAAGACTCACCATTCTATGGGCATGGAGCTTCTTTTACTAAACTTGAAGATGTAATTAGCTATAAAAACACAGCAAAACCTCAAAATGCGAAAGTGCCTACTACTCAACTTGCTGCTGAATTTAAGCCATTAAATCTGACTACAGCTGAGCTTGCCCAGCTAACAGAGTTTATCAAAAACGGGCTTCACGACAAAAATTTGCAACGATATACACCGAAACAAATCCCATCTGGTTTGGCATTTCCGAATAATGATACGCAATCAAGAAAAGATTTGGGTTTTAATTAGACCTAAAAATAAAGGGAGAAGTCCTTTATAAACATTCTCCCTTTATTCTCTATTTTTTGATATTCTCTGGCGAAACCCACTCGTCATATTCACTATCATATTCGGTGTAGTGAATATAGTGTAAGCACGAAAACTTCTTCAAAACCTTTGCTGGATACCATTTTTCGTCACTCGTTGAATATACTTTTACGCTTGTACCAATCGGAAAATCACTGGCACACTTAAAAGGTTTCACCCTCGAAGGCTCAACGATATCAACTTCATTATTGGTGTAGCTATAAAACCTGACTTTCAGTTTTTTATCTACTTCAACGCCTTCGATAAATCCGAGCCAATCGGTTCCGTCATAATCTACCATTACTCGCTCGCCAATTCTGCTATTTTTCTTGGCAGGAATACCACTACTCAAAGTCCAATTTTTCATACTTGCTGGCACAAAATATGACGCTTTTTGACCTTCTACCAAGGCCATTTCGGTATCAATATAACTCGCCAATTCTGCCAACTGCACAGCTCCATTATTATCAGTATCAACAAAATTTCGGCCTTCGAGTGCGTAAAGCAGGGCATTTGAGAAAGTCCAGTTTCCAGTCGAAACATTGGTTGGCACAACCGAATTGAGTGCGGCATAATTTCGAGTTTTGTATTTCTGCACTTCCATAGCCAGCCCACCCGAATTACAACAATCGGCAGTAAATAATGCGGTATTTCCTGCAAAATTATCGTTTACGGTCTTTACAATTTCTTCGGCAGTCCAATCTGCACCTTTATAATTGGCAAAACATACCTTTCCACCATCATTTTTATAGCCGTGTCCGCAGTAATAAAAAAACAAAATATCACCTTTCTTGGCTTGTTTCAAGAATGGCACAAAAGCCTCTCTCACAGCACTTGTTGAGGCCTTTTGGTCTTTTATATAAAGCATCTGATTGGCTGGTACACCTTGTTTTTCAAAAAACTTCATGATTTTGGCATCAACTCTTCCCTTTTTATCGAACGACGCAAAAGTATTAGCATCGGCCCATTCCAAAACCCCAACCATAAAAACCCAAGTTCGTCCGTAATCCAATTTTTCTTGACCAATACCTTTTAAGCTCAATATCGTAAGTGTAAATAATAGAAATATTTTTTTCATTAATGGCTAATTTTTTGGTAAAATGAATGTATTTTGGAATTGATTAACGTATCAAATGTAGTTTTATTTTCAATCTCGATTTCAATAGGCACATAAAAAAAACGTTTTATCTCGTTCTCCGAAAGTTGTGGTTTTAACTTTACCATGTCTTTTTCGGTCGTAATAAGTTGTAAGCTTTCGTGGCTTTCTCCCAAAACTTTATCAATATCTTTTCTCGTAAAAGCGTAATGGTCAGGAAAATCAAAGATTTTTCCTATTGACAAGTTTTTTTCTGAAAGATATTTTACGAAAACTTCGGGTTTGGCAATAGCGGTCAAAACACCAATGTTTTTTGTAGTTTCAAATACATTTTTAGTAGTATATCCAGTAATTTCTTGATAATGGATTTTTGAGAAAAATACAGGAATATCGGCTTTTGTGTAAGCCAAAACTGCATTCCGAATCGTTGCTTTTTCTTGTTTAGTAAGCAAACTTGGACATTTGGTAATAATCACTGCATCGGCACGTTTGGCACTGTTTCTAATATCTCGCAATCGCCCGAAAGGCACTAAACTGTCTTCATAAAAAGGTTTATTATAATCTGAAAGTAGTAAATTGAAGTACGGAGCAATCTTGCGATGCTGAAAGGCATCATCGAGGATAATTAACTGATTATCTCCCAATTTCCTCCCAATTTCCTCAACTCCTTCTACCCTATTTTCACAAACCGTAACATTGATTTTATTCTTAAACTTCAAATAATATTGCATCGGTTCATCGCCAATAGTTTCGGCACTTGCTTGGTTATCGGCCACTATAAAACCTTTTGTTTTGCGGCCGTAACCTCTGCTAAGCGTGCTAACTTTATACTTATCGCTCAAAAGTCTGACTAAATATTCTACATGTGGGGTTTTGCCAGTTCCGCCCAAACTCAGATTTCCGACATTGATTGTCAGCACTTTAGGCGAAACCGACTTCATTATACCAACATCAAACAACCAATTCCGCAAGAAAATCACGGCATAATAAAGCCCATATAACGGAAAAAGTATTATTTTTAGCAACAAGAAAATAACCTTCATTTGGTTCGATTTTTGTAGATTTATTGGTTCTTTCAAAAGCAAACTGCTCGAAAAGCATATAAATCGCCGATTTGTGTCATAAAAAACAAAAGTTTCTGTACTTTTGCCAAAATTAAGCATTTTTCAATGGGTCTGAAAGTCAAATGGTTGAAGCACACTTTAAAGTTCAAGTTTGAGGCTGGAACTTCACGTGGTGTCTATACCGAGAAAGATACTTTTTTCTTGAAAATCTTCGATTCTGAAAACCCATCGGTTTTTGGCTTGGGAGAAGCTGCCCCATTGAAAGGTTTGAGTATTGATGATTTGCCCAACTTCGAGGAAATTCTGCAAGAAATCTGCGATACCTTCAATAGCCTCGACCTTGAAGTTTTTGAATGGAATATCAATATTATTCTTTCTCAACTCATCGACGACCGCTTCCCTTCAATCAAATTTGGTTTTGAAACCGCCCTACTCGATGTAATGAACGGTGGACGAAGGGTCATTTTCGATAATGATTTCTCAAAAAGTCAGAAAGCAATCAATATCAATGGTTTGGTTTGGATGGGAAGTAAAGAGTTTATGACTACCCAAGTCGATGAAAAACTGGCGGCAGGCTTCGATACCATCAAAATGAAAGTTGGGGCGATAAATTTTACGGAAGAATTAGAAATTTTAGCGAGCATTCGTCAACAATTTTCGGCCGAACAAATCACACTTAGAGTAGATGCCAATGGAGCGTTTTCGCCTGAAGAAGCTTCTGAAAAACTCTCGCAACTCGGTAACTATCAAATACATAGCATTGAACAACCTATCAAACAAAAGCAAGCAGAAGCAATGGCCGAGCTGTGCCAAAATAGCCCAGTACCCATTGCTCTCGACGAAGAATTGATTGGTGTAAGCGATTACGTGCAGAAAATGCAATTGCTCAAAAAACTTAAACCGACTTACATCATTCTGAAACCCACGCTTTTGGGTGGTTTGCAACACTGCCGAGAATGGATTGAGATTGCATCTCGCCTGCACATTGGTTGGTGGATGACCTCGGCACTCGAGTCGAATATTGGGCTAAATGCCATTGCTCAATTTACGGCCGAATACAAAAATCAGTTGCCACAAGGTTTAGGTACGGGGTCTTTGTATCATAATAATATTGCCAGCCCTCTTTTGGTCGAAAATGGTAAGCTGCATTACCAATCCAACATTGATTGGGATTTAAGTTTGATTCAAAATTTATAATTTACTGCCTATTTTTGAAGTAATTAGATATTTTCTAACTTCGTTCTGAATTGTTCTCTCGCTTTTTTCGTATCTTTTATAAAAACTAACCAACACTAAGATACACTACTATGAATCTCGAAACTAAATATTGGCATTTGCACAATCATAAGTTGATGAATGTTTTGAGTTCGGCTGAACTAAAAGAAATTTGCCTCATAACTAACTTCAAAACTGCAAAAAAGGGCGAAATCATCTACTTTTCGCATGATGAGTCAAGTCGGGTTTACACATTGAAACGTGGTACTATAAAAATTGTAGAAATTGATGCCAAAGGCAACGAAATCGTAAAAGATATTTTGCAAGAAGGCGATTTATTCGGGCAGTTTACACTAACCGACCAAACGCTTGACGAATATGCCATTGCCGTTTCTGACTACGTAACTTGTTGTAGTTTCCGAATGGATGATTTTGAAAAAATCATTGAGCGAAACCCCGCTTTGGCACTTCGCTACACCAAATGGATGGGTTTTAGGCTCAAACGTCTCGAAAACCGTTATGCCAACTTAGTTTTTAAAGATGTTCGTACCCGCCTCATCGAATTTCTGAAAGATTGGGCGTCAAAAGAAGGCACAAACACACAAGACGAAATCATCTTAAAAAATTATCTTACACACCAAGACATCGCCAGTCTGATTTGTAGCACTCGTCAAACAGTTACATCGCTCTTCAACGACCTTAAAGAAAAGGGCGTTTTAGACTATACTCGCACCGAAATCATCATCAAAAATAATGCTCTCTTAGCACTATAATAACCTCTTACATAAATATTTCTCCATAGAATCGGGTTTGCAAACCCGATTCTATGGAGAAATCAAATACCTTCTTTTCGGTTTTGGTCATCCAGCCGACATTTACTCTTTTCAAGGCTTTCTACATTTGTATCAACAAAATAAGAAAGCAATATGAAAAACATCATCTGCATCTCCGCTTTATTAATATGCACTTTGGCTTGTCGAAAAGATAGTGTCATAGATTCGGTAGTTATGAATATGCCTATGCAGGAAACCACCGAACCGAAAGAATCGTCTGCTCCGACTTCGCAAGTAGTCAGCATGACCGACCTTCAAAATCAAACTATTATTCTACAAGGCACTTTTACTTCTGGCGTACATACCACGAGCGGAAAAGTATTTATCTACGAAGACAAAAACAAAAATTACAGTTTGGTTTTTGAAAACTTCAAAACTGATGCTGGCCCCGACCTGAGAATCTATTTGGCGGAAGATAAGGTACTGACCAACTTCACTCAAATCACTGATAAAGTGAATACCAACGGTAGTTATATTTTGCCTATTCCTGCTTCTGTTGACCTAAAAAAACAAACAACTGTCGTGATTTGGTGTAAGGCCTTTTCGGTATTGTTTGGTAGTGCAAGTCTAAAATAATATTTCATCAACCACCCAAATAACATGAATAAAGTAACAATTTTATTAGTAATTATGCTGTTTATCAGCCATTTATCATTTTCACAAACTAAAAACCAACGCTATGCCGATTTATCCATCGCAGCCGTTGGTGGGTTTTCGCCAGCATTATCTTATAACTATAACTGGGGATTGGGCAAAAGAGGGAAATTCAAGATTGGCACAGGCATTCGTTTTACATACTTTTCTAAAGGCAAGACCGATTTAATTACTGCTCCAGCATCACTCACATCGGGAGAAAAAGGCCCACAGGTACTTTTTACAGAAAATATCTTGAGCAATTTTGATACGCTCAAAGTATCAAAAATCGGTGCTGGCTATATCAATATTCCGATTCATTTGCAGTATAGTTTTAATCAAAAATTTGAGATTGGTTTTAATATAGATGCTGTTGGTCTAAGTTTTGGTAGCAAACAAAGTGGCACTTTCTATGCAAGCGACTCACGAAGTTTGAATAAAACTACCCAAACAGCTAAGCCCACCACATTTAATCTGCTCTTAGTGAGCGATAATGATTTGGGCAGTCTCAATTCAGAACTTTACGCCCGCTATTGGGTTAATGATAAAATAGGAATAAGAGCAGGTTTGAGTTTTCAGTTTGTAGAATATACAACCGATAAAATCCTTACTTTTGAAAATGACCGTTTCCGTACCAAAAGTTTGCTACCAATGGTGGCTATTTCTTACAAATTCTAACCTACAATATTCATGAATCGAAAAATAATTCTCTATATTTCTCTCATAATAAGCACTTTAAGCTATTATATCGAGACCAAAGCTCAAAGTTGGAAACCAGTAACAGCAGCCATTACTTTCAAAATCAAACACTCATTAGGTGCAACTGCCGAAGGTTCATTCAAAGGTTTTGCGGGTTCGATAAATTTCGACCCGATGAATTTGGCAACAGCATCTATAAAAGCAACCATTGATGTAAAAACCATTGATACGGGCATCAATCTCCGAGATAATACCATGCGAAGTAATGATTATTTTGGTGCAGAAAAATATCCAAGAATTTCGATGGTTTCGACCAAAATAGAGAAAGCCATCAAAGAAAATGAGTTTATTGGCTATTTTAATCTTACGATAAAAAACGTAACAAAAAATGTCAAAATTCCATTTACTTTTACTCAGAATAATGCACAAGGGGTGTTTAAAGCCAGTTTTTCAGTCAATCGAACTGAATATGGAGTCGGAGAAAAGAGTGCCTTATTGGGTGATACTGCCACCATTTTTATAACTATCAATACGCAACAATGAAAAATACGGTTTATATAGAAGTAATCAAACAACTCACCGATTTACTCAAGCAACTAACTCCCGAAAAATACACCCAGTCACTTTGTGTTTTGAATGGCAGTAGTATCGGTCAACACACTCGGCACGTTATTGAATTTTATCAGTGCTTACTCAAAGGTGTGGCTGGGGGAATCATAGATTATGATGCCCGTGAGCGAAACTTCCTGCTCGAAAACGACCTATATTTCACGGTCGAAACCTTAGAAAATATCCAAAAACAGATAATTTCTATCAAAAAACCTAATGAGTCAATCTTATTGGCAGTCAGTTATAGTCCAGATAATCAAGACTATATCGAAACCAATTTTATGAGAGAAATGGTTTATCTCGTTGAGCATTCAATTCACCATTACGCACTCATTCGTATTGGTTTACAAGAAAATTTTTCAAACATCTATATTCCAAAAAACTTTGGAGTAGCCTATTCAACCGTTCGTCACCACGAAATGAGTGCGTAGGTTTGGTGATTTGTTATTGGGAAACTTTACTGGTGGATTAGTCATTAATTATCAGCCAAGAGTATAACAATAACTAATTCTCAATTAACAATACACCAATAACCAGTTTCCCAATAAACCAATAACAAATCGACCAATAACAAAAATGTGCGTTCTGACCTACATACCAATCAAATCTGGCGGTTATCTATTCACTTCTAATCGAGATGAAAGTGTTTTGCGTGAAGCGGCATTACCGCCACGAAAATATGGGCTCGGAGGTCGATATGTTTTCTTTCCGAAAGACCCTGTGGGTGGCGGAACATGGATTGCAGGCTGCGATAGATTTACACTTTGTTTGCTAAACGGGGGTATTGAAAAACACCTACCTTCGCCGCCATATCGCCAAAGTCGTGGGCGAATCATCTTAGATTTTTATCAATTCCAAAACATTGATTCTTTCTACAAAAACTACCAATTTGAAGGAATTGAACCGTTTACGTTAATTATCATTGACCGAGAAAACTCTTTCATAATCAATGAATTAAGATGGACGGGCAGCCAAATAAGTATCAAACAAATTGATGCACAAAAACCACATATTTGGTCGTCGGTTACGCTCTATACTCCTCACATCATTCAAGAACGAGAAGAATGGTTTCTTGATTTTCTGGAGAAAAACCCCAACTGCACGGAAGAAGATGTACTAAACTTTCATCATTTCGGAGGAAATGGCGATGTACGAAACAACATAAAGATGAATCGTGAAAACAAATTGAAAACTTTGAGTGTTACACAGTTTAGTATTAGTAACGAAAATTTTCTGGTAAGATACCAAGACCTCCAAAAAGAGAAAGATTTCGTATATAGAGTATTCACAGAATATGTTTGAAAATCAACACTACAAGATACTGATTCTCACAAAAGTACGTTCTGAGTTAAGTTTACTTTGAAAACTATCGACTATTGTCGATGGACAATTGACTTTAATTCTCTTTCATGTCAAAAATATTAGCCATCGGCACTGCCAATCCGGCTCATCGTCATCAACAAAACGACATCATGCAATTTATGCTCGATGCCAATAATCCTGACGAAAAAAACAGAAAACTTCTTCCGATTTTATACCATAGAAGCGGCATTGATACACGTTACTCCGTATTTTCTGATTTCTCGCTTGCTCGTGGACAATGGGCTTTTTTTGGTGATAACTGCACCATGCCATCGCTCGAAAAACGTATGACTTTCTATAATCAAGAAGCTGTAAAATTATCAGTTTCAGCCATTGAAGACTGCCTAAATTCTATTGAGAAACCCACTGACATTCAAGAAATCACGCACCTAATTACGGTTACTTGTACAGGAATTACAGCCCCAGGATTAGATATACAACTCGTACAAGCCCTCAATCTTTCGCCCAATATTGTCCGTACTTCGGTCAATTTTATGGGTTGCTATGCCGCACTTCATGCCCTCAAGATAGCAGATGCTTTTTGTAGAGCCGACGCTTCGGCTAAAGTATTGGTTGTTTGTACTGAACTCTGTACGCTTCATTTCCAAAAATCTAACGATGTTGACGCCATTCTTTCATCCACGCTCTTTGCCGATGGCTCGGCGGCTTGTATCATCAGTGGCGATAAGAGTGCTAAAGGCTTAGAAATCAAGCAATTTTATTCACAAATTGCCTTGAGTGGACAAGCAGATATGGCTTGGCAACTATCGAGTACAGGTTTTCTGATGACGCTTACCAATCACGTTCCGAAGTTGATAAAGCATGAAATAAAGCATCTGCTTGAAAATTCACTACAAAAACTGGGCATAGAAACCGAAAGTATTACCGATTGGGCCATACATCCTGGGGGAAAAAATATATTAGAGGCCGTTGAATCTTCGCTCGAATTAGCTCCTGATGCCTTAGCCGAATCTTATGATGTATTAAAGAACTACGGAAATATGTCGTCACCGACAATCTTATTCGTTTTGAAAAAAATGATGGAAGACTCCAACAAAAAAGGCAATATTTTTGCAATAGCTTTCGGACCAGGTATCACGATGGAAAGCGTAATTTTAGAACGATGAATTTCAAAACTCGCTCCTACCAACCCGAATTACTCGATAACGACGAAATTCCGACCGAAGACCTTTACCAAAATCTTCGAGAGCTTGACTTTATCAATAGTTATCTCGGCGGACATTCAGTAGTTTTAGATGGAATTAGACATTTTATTAATTCAATACATAATAAATATACAGATAATACAATTCAATTAAACAATTCGATAAATTCCAATAAAAATATAAATTCAGAATTTACACAAAAAACAATTAATACAAATCAATCAAAAAATTCAATCATTCCAGTTAATAATATATTTTCAAATATTTCTGAAAAATTAAAAATATGTGAAATTGGTAGTGGTGGTGGTGATAATTTAAGAGCTATTAGTCGATTTCTAAGTCAAAAAAGTATATCACATTCGCTCGGTGGCGTTGATTTGAAAGAAGATTGTGTAAGATTTGCTGAAAATTTTGAAACGCAAAATACAACAATCAACTATGAAATAGCCGATTATCAACTGGCCACATTCCCAGATGGGAAGCCACATATAATCTTCAATTCGTTGTTTTGCCATCATTTCAAAGATGAAGATTTAGTAAAAATGCTACAATGGATGCAAAAAAATGCACAAGTTGGTTTTGTTATTGCCGATTTGCACCGACACCCATTGGCTTATTATTCAATCAAATGGCTTACTGCTATATTTTCAAAATCTTATTTGGTCAAAAACGATGCTCCTCTTTCCGTTTTAAGAGGTTTTTCGAGAAAAGAATGGGTAATTCTGCTTGAAAAAGCTGGCATCAAAAACTATAAAATCAAGTGGAAATGGGCATTTAGATGGTTGATTTTGGTAGAAAATTAAATCATACACCAAACTTTCCTTATCTTCGCTATCGACATTTGAAAACTTGTCCTACAATTTTATAACTTATTGTGGTTTCCGATGTTTATACTTTAATCATCAACTTCGTACTCATCAAAAAAATGTTTGTCAGCCTAACCATTGTTCGTTACCCAAAATATTTGATTCCTCTGGCGTTTATTTCGATGGCAATTCTGCATATACCGTTGTTTTTTACCAAAGGAATTACATTTTGGAAGCTATTGGGCTGTGGTAAAAATGGCACTTTTGATATTCATCCCGATTATCAACAATGGGGTTTGATGGCAGTTTGGAAAGAGAAAAATGACTTTGATAATTTCAAGAATAAATCATTTGTTTGGGCATGGTGGCGATTACTAACCAATGAACAATGGACAATCGGCTGTATTCCTTACGAATCGCACGGCAAATGGGACGATAAAGAACCATTTGGACAACCTACACCTAACAGAAACTATACTGGCCCAATTGCAGTACTGACCCGTGCAACAATTCGATTATCAAAATTATCTGGTTTTTGGAAAAATGTACCAACCATTGCGGCATCAATGACGCACGCCCAAGGGTTTATCACTTCGGTTGGGATTGGTGAAATGCCTTTTGTGCGACAAGCCACATTCTCAGTTTGGGATAGTTTAGAAGATGTGAAAAAGTTTGCGTATAGGCAGAGAGAACACGCCGAAGTCATCAAGAAAACACACGCAGAAGGTTGGTATTCGGAAGAACTTTTTGCGAGATTCATACCCGTAGAAACCTTCGGTACTATCAAGGGAATCAATCCATTTACAATCGAACTACAAAATCAGGCTTAACAAATATCACGCCAAACCACCTTTTTGAGTCAAAACACATTAAACAACTGACTATCAGCAAGATAATACACATTTTTATTATCCTTCATTTGCATTTCTCACTATATTTTTTAAATTTTACTGAATATTTCCCTCCACAGATTCGTTATCTAACAGATTCCGCTACTAACGGGCATGATTTTTGCTTAAAAAAACTATTGAGTGAGTGAACACATGAAAAGATTTTAACTATGTCCCGTATTAAATTTATTTTATTATGGTTATGTGCTTTTTGCATTACTAACCTTTCTTTTGGCCAGCAAGATACGAAGCCAGCAAAGTGTACAAATCCTGGAGGAGGTATATTAGTTGGCGGTTTTTTTGATGTCTCGCCTGGAGTTGGTTGCTTAAATTTCCAAACAAATTCAGGCACTGCGATAGTTGCAAATGCTAAAGACTTAACTGGTGGCACTAATTTTAAAGATTTAGGATACATTTTTAATTTTAAAGATGGCGATAATATCATTTTCCAACCTACTTTAGAAACATCTAAAACTTTTACACAACCTGGCACTTATTGGATTTTACAAGGTATGAATATAAATGGTGCTGCCTATATTACTTGTAATTCATTTGAATTAGTACAAACAGAAGTACCTGACCTTGATGTAAGCTCTTGCGGCACCAATGAAATAACCTTGACATTCAAAAAGTCGGCGGCTAATGATAAGCATAGTGGTTATAGAATTCTTTGGGGTGACGGTTCTCAAGAATTTCTTTCTGGCATCACTCCAAATAATTTCCCATTTACTAAAACGCATACTTATTCAGGAACTCCATCAGGTCAACCACTAATTGTCGGACGCTACGCTAAAGGTTGTGAAAGCACGCCGCTTCCGTTCCAGTTTAATGTAAATAATAAACCTAAAATCAGCGAATTAGAGGGATTAACTGGTGGAACAAGTAATAAAATTACAATGATTGAAGGGTCAGATGGTAAAGCTTACACTATCGAACAAAAGCCTAAAAATGGTAACTGGAATGATACAGGTATGAAATTAACCCGTAATATTGGCGAAACATTTAAAACCACAACTCTTACTGGCTTCAACGCTACAACCGAATATTGCTTTAGATTAAAAACTACTGATGGATGTAATAATGCAATTTTATCTAACGAAGTATGTACGATTATTCCAAAAGCAACCGTAACCAGCCCTAAAGAAGTAAAAATTGATTGGAATTCACCCGACCCAACTGTAACTCGTTACTCGGTTGGTTATAGCGAATCGCCAACAGGGGCAAATCCAAATACTGGAGCCCCAGTAACTCCAACAGGTACAACCTATCTATTTAATGCACTTGACTGCAAGAAAAAATATGATTTCAAAGTAACTGGATTTGTCGGTACTACTCCTAATCAAGTCGTAATCAAATCTCCAACTATTTTGGTTGACCCAGCAGTTTCGGCAAAATTAGCAGCTAAAACTATCGGTACTGTATCAGTTCTTAATAGTAGTACGATTAAGTTTAGTATTTATGAAGCTGGAAATAAGGCCGATAACTATATTTTTTATCGTTCGGAAGGTGGCCCAAATAATTTTGTACAAATAAAGCAGTCAACCGAAAATTTCTATGATGATAAAAGTGTTGAGCCAGCTAAACAACAATATTGTTATAAAGTAGAATATCAAGATGAATGTGGCAATACTTCTGAACCATCACCTGCGTTTTGCAGTATTTTTCTTACTTCTACTCGCCCAAATACACTCAATTGGACGCAATATGTAATTCCTGCTCCTGGAACTTTCCCAGTAGATTATTACGTAGAAACAATAGATGAAAGTGGCAACATCAATACGGTTAACTCTACTGGTGATACCGAATTAGGTGTAAAAATACAAATCGAAAAACTTTTAGAATCTCCAACTACCAATGGGGAGGCAAAGTTTAGAATAAGGGGAGTTCAAAAAGTAAAAATTGATATCGGAGGTGGAACAATAATCGACTTTCCATTTGAGGTATATTCCAACGAATATATATTTATTACCCCTGCCCAATTGTATGTTCCTACGGCATTTTCGCCTAATGCTGACGGCTTCAATGAAGTATTTGAGATAAAAGGCAGATTTATTGCAGAATTTAACTTAGAAGTCTATGACCGTTGGGGAAATATAATTTTTGAAAGTAAAAGATTAGATGATGGATGGAAAGGCACTGCCAGCGATGGCGTTACGCCTGCACCAGCAGGTAATTATGGCTTTAAAGTATTTGGTTTAGACCCCGCAGGACAGAAATTTGAGAAAGTCGGCTCAGTGACACTTATCAGATAATCAACTCATAATATTTAGGCGTGTTATTTTAACCAAAGGCAGTTCTTAACCGACTGCCTTTTTTTGTATATTTGCATTACAATTAAACTCATACGGATATGAACATGGGAGACCTTTTCGGGATGGCAAGCAAAATGAAAGAAATGCAAGCCCGAATGCAAGAAGCACAAGAGAATTTGACAAAAATAACCGAAGTAGGTGAAGCAGGAGCTGGAATGGTAAAAGCCACTGCCAATGGTAAAAAACAATTAGTACGCATAGAAATCGACGAAGATTTAATGAAAGCCAGCGACCGTGAAATCTTGCAAGATTTGATTGTGGCAGCCACTAATAAAGCTCTCGAAAAAGTAGAAGTAAAAGCCAAAGAAGAATTACAAAAATCGACTGAAGGATTGATGCCGAATATCCCTGGAATGGATTTGGATAAACTTTTCAAATAAAATACTATGACCAAAGTTGCCGTAGTAATTTTAAACTATAACGGACAAAAGTTTTTAGCGACCTTCTTACCATCTGTAATTAATCATAATGATGGGTATGAAATTATTGTGGCAGATAATGCCTCAACTGATAACTCTGTAAACTTTCTTAAAAGCAATTTTGCTGATATTAAAATTATTCAGCTTGCCAATAATGATGGTTTTGCGGGCGGATATAATAATGCACTGAAAGAAATTGAGGCAGAATATTATGTTTTGCTCAACTCAGATGTTGAAGTAAGTCCGAATTGGACAAAACCAATCATTGATTTAATGGATAAGGATAAGTCAATTGCAGCATGTCAACCAAAAATCTTGAGTTATCAGCAAAAAACGCACTTTGAATACGCAGGAGCAGCAGGTGGCTATATTGATTGGTTAGGTTATCCTTTTTGTAGAGGAAGAATCTTTGATAGTTACGAAGAAGATACAGGGCAGTATAACGATACCAAAGAAATTTTTTGGGCTACGGGTGCATGTATGTTTGTTCGGGCAGAAGTTTTCCACCAACTAAATGGATTCGATGCTCAATTCTTTGCTCACATGGAAGAAATTGACCTATGTTGGCGAATGAAAAATCAAGGAAATCGCATCATTTATTCATCAGCTTCAACTGTCTATCATGTTGGTGGCGGGACTTTGCACAAGTCAAATCCACGCAAGACATTTCTGAATTACCGCAATGGTCTTGCAATGCTTTATAAAAATTTACCAAGCAATAAGCTATTTTCAACGATTCTGCTAAGACTCATTCTGGATGGAATTTCGGGAATTAAACTATTGGCAGATGGCTCATTTTCTGATTTCTTGGCTGTTATCAAAGCACACTTTGCATTTTATGCAATGATTCCGAAACTGGAGAGAAAAGCTCCTAAGCAGGTAAATCATATTTATCAGAAAAGCATCGTTTGGGAGTATTTTGTGAAGAAACAAAAACCAATAATATGAAAGTAATTGGCATAACAGGAGGAATAGGCTCTGGGAAAAGCATTGTTTGCAAAGTTTTTGAATTACTGGGCATTCCTGTTTACTATGCCGATTTACGAGCAAATTGGCTTACTAATAATGATTTACAGCTACGAAAAGAAATCAAAGAATTATTTGGCCGACAAGCATACGACGAAAACGGTCAATATAATAGAAAATGGATAGCGAATCAGGTTTTTGAAAATCCTCAATTACTTCAAATGCTTAATATGTTGATTCATCCGAGAGTTTTTAAAGACACTCAACATTGGCTCGAACTGCATCAAAACCAAGCTTATGTTTTACGCGAAGCGGCCATCAGCAATGCAGCAGGAAAAGGCAATGATTTAAACAAAGTAATTGTAGTAAGTTGTCCGATTGAAATCAGAATTAAACGAATTCAGCAGCGTGACCCTCAGCGTAGTATAGAGCAAATACATTCGATTATTGCTCGACAGAAATCAGAAGAAGAATTTTTAAATATTGCTGACTATCAAATTATTAACGATGATAGCCAGCTTATTTTACCTCAAATTTTAAGCCTTCATCAAAAATTATTAGTTGGCTTTTAGAGCCAAATGTTGTGTCTTTAAGTAATCTTTTTCTTCATCAACATCAGTTAAAGTTGGTAAAAGAAAATACCTTAAATTCATTTCTTTACACGTTTCTATTGCCTCTTGCCCTACCCTTTCATGGCTCCATTCTTTATTCCAAAATATTTGCCTTAACACTTCCTCACTTGCTTCGCCAATTAACTCAAAATTAAAACCTATCAAATAATATCCACCATCAAAAGCCGGCCCTATAACTACCTCATTAGTAGATAGTTGTCGATAAGCATCAGTAATTATATCTTGATTTAGTTCCAGGCAGTCACTTCCAATTATCAAGGCTTTAGCGTGTTTTTGGTGGTACGTTTCAACGAATGCCTCAGCCATTTTTAGACCTAAATCTTGCCCAGCAAACTGAACGGACTTATGGTATTCCGTATTCCCCCAAATATCTTTTTCATCTACAAAATCAGAATAAAACAAATATTTATCAATATCTATTAAAGGCTTAGTGATTGCCTTTGTGTGTTGCATCAAAAGATGATAAATCTCTAAAGCTCGCTCATTGCCAACGGTTGCGGCTAAACGTGTCTTTACTTTACCCAATTGTGGATTTTTTATGAAAATTATGATGGCATCCTTTTTTAAAAGATTTTGATTTTCTGAAGTTTGTGTACCAGTCGAGCTGCTCATTTATTGTTAATAATTATGCGACGAAAATTGTTTATTGTCAGTTTTATTCTGATTTTTGTTTTTCAAATTTACGAAATTAAACGTAGAATGGTTTAAAGAAAATAGACACTCATAAAAACAAACATTATCTTCAACAAAAATTCATACATGAAACAAATCATTTATACCGAAAAAGCACCCGCTCCGATTGGACCTTACAGTCAAGCGGTTTTGGCAGGTAATACGCTGTACGTTTCGGGTCAAATTGCATTCGAATTATCAACATCGGGCGACCTAAAAGCCGAAGCTCAAAAAGTAATGGAAAACATCGGTAATATCTTAGCAGAAGCGGGTATGAATTACGAAAACATTGTTAAATCGAGCATATTTTTAAAGAACATGGACGACTTCGGTCTTGTGAACGAAGTATATGGCAGCTATTTTACATCAATGCCTCCTGCTCGTGAAACAGTGCAAGTAGCCAAACTACCAAAAGATGTAAACGTTGAAATATCAGTTATTGCAGTCCAATAAAGTGCTTTCAACACAAGTACAAGGCCAGTTTATTGACTATCAACTACTTATTTTACAATTAAATCTAATTTAAAGAAATAAAGTTTACCGTAAAATAATTTTCGTGTGTCAGAATGGGTCAATAATGAATAAAAACATTTATATTTACAAAAAACAAAAGTTCCCTCCCAATATTAATAACTAAAACTGATAGTTTAGCTATGAGAAAAAATTATTTTCTATCCCTTTTTTTGTTGATTACGGCATTTTGGCACGTGCAAGCATCAGATGCAAGTAAATCAACAAATGCAAATGGTAGCTCTACCAACACAACAATGTTTGCTGCTCCCAACGCACCTTCTGGCCTTTCAGGTTCAGCAGTTGGCGGAACTGGCACAAGAATCAATCTAACATGGAATGATAATTCTATAGACGAAGCGGAATTCCAAATTGCTTATTCTGTATTACCAACAGGTTACTCTTCTATTCTTACAGGTACAGCAAATAGTATCTCTGTCGGAGGTTACACACTTACTAATTTACAACCAAATACAACTTATTATATTTGGGTAAGAGCAATTAAAAACAGTGTGGAAGTTGCACCAACTTGTTCTCCGCAAACAAACATGCCTTCTGACCCTGCTCCTGCAGGAAGGAGTGCGTCATGTTGGAGTAATGGAATTGTTGTTTCAACAAACGATAATATTCCTGCACCTGTTACTGGTGCATTTGTAGGAACGCCTTATTCTCAACGCACTAATACAGTTTATTTCAACGATAACTCAACTAACGAGTCGAACTTTATTATTGAGCGTTCAACAGGCGGAGATTATAGTGTAATTGCCACAATACCTGGCATTGCAGGAACGGGGCAACGCTCTTATGTTGATAACACTACTCAACCGAATTCAACATACTCTTACCGTATATCTGCTCGTAATGGAAGCGGTGTTGCACTTCCAGAATCACGGACTTCGTTTTTCACAACATTGCCAGACCCTCCTGTTTCTCCAAATAGTTTAGGCACTTTTAGTATAGGTTTGAACTCAGTTGGTTTATTTTGGATAAATGGTGCAAACAATGCAACCGGTTTTGCAATCCAACAATCAGTTGACAATAATAGTTGGGTAACTGTGGGAACTAATCCACCAAATAATAATGGCTTTGTAGTGCAAAACTTAAATGAAGGACAGAGATATTTCTTTAGAGTAATAGCTTTCAATACAGGTGGTAATAGTGCACCTTCAGGGGTTTTACCAGTAACTACGTTGAAACGTATTGCTCCAAATCCAGCATTTAACTTGACTGCGAAGACAATTTCAACTACTCAAATTGATTTAGCTTGGAACTTAGGCACACAAGATGGTGTAACTAACAATCGTGTAGCACAGGGAGTATTTCGTTCATCTATAAGTGCCACTGATGGGTTTACTCAAATCGCAACTATTGGAGATTATGAATCAACTTATTCTGATAAATCTGCATCTCCAAAAACTAAATATTGGTATAAAATTGTTACTGCAAACTATCAAGGAGAATCACCGTTCTCAAATGTAGCTACTGCTACTACTTTAGGGCCTCCATTTGCTCCTTCAAATTTAACAGCAGTTTTGGCTAATGATGCTTTGGGTAATACTATTATCAAAACAGGATGGAAAGATAACTCAGATGATGAGTGGGGCTTTGCACTTGAAAGAGCAACTGACAGTACTTTCACAAAAGGTGTTGTTAGAGCAGACCTTGATTCAAATACAGTTGCAGCAACGAGTATTCCAATTGAAGAAGGTGTAACTTATTATTTCAGAGTAAGTGCATCAAACAAATATGGTAGTTCTAAATACTCTCCAACAACTAAACTTGATATTGTAGTAACTGCTGCTCCAAATGCTCCTTATGACCTTAAAGGAACTGCAACTGCTACTGAAGTTTCATTGAAATGGGGTGATGATTCAAACAAAGAAGCAGGTTTTGATGTAGAGCGTTCTACTGATGGAACAACATTTACGAAATTAGCATCAACTGGCCGCAATGAAGTTAGTTATGTTGATAAAACTGTAGCTGAGAAAACTAAATATTTCTATCGTGTAAGAGCTACTAACGTAAAAGGAAATTCTGATTACACTAATGTATTACAAATAACAACTCCAGCAAAAGTTTCTGCATCAATTGACCTTGTAGCTGAAGAAGTGTTTAAGGTATATCCTAACCCAACAGCTGATGCCGTTAAAGTTTCAGTTTCGGAAAATATGTTGAAAGAGTCAGGTATGATTATTATTACTGATAAATCAAACAGAGTAATTTCTAAAACGATTTTGACTCCAAATCAATCAGAATACCGTCTTGACTTGAGCAACTACTCAGAAGGAACATATACTATTAGTCTTCGTACAGAAACGCAACAAATTACAAAGCGTGTGTACAAATTCTAATTTCAATATTGGGTAAATACAAAAGAGGCGTTGCAAATTGCGACGCCTCTTTTTTGTTGCTTATTAGATAGTTAATAGTGCCTTTATTATAAATTTGATGGTAGTTTCTCAAGATATAAAATAATGATTTATCTCCCTAAGAATTTATGTTATGATTCTAAATACAAAGTTTAAGCATTGAGATATTCTATAAAATAAGAAGGTGTTTCTTAAGAATTAAATATTGGCAGAAAATATATTCTTCTTGCTTCCCCCCTATGGAATTTGAGTTTAAAGGACACTGAATTTAGTTTATTCACCTATTTTGGGGCAAATTTGACACGATTTAATACCAAACTCATTTTAAATTATAAGATACTAATACCTATATTTTGCTCCTTTAAAATCAAAAATTAGCTTTTCACTTCCATTAGCTTTTTTAATAATGATTTTATTCTCTTCATTGAAGTCAACTCGTTGAATAATTTCGGAATCTTTGGGTAGATAAAAGTTTGTTAGCTGTGCATCGGAAACAGAATAAGAAGGCATACCTACACCACCTCTCTTCTCAATGAAAACTGAAGGATACAAAACAGTATCGCCTTTTGCATATACTCGCTGAATTGCCTTTGCTGAAAACTCGTATGTATTTGCTTGACGAGGTTCTGAGAAATACATAAAATAACGTGGTGCATTATCATCCCAAATCGTATTTATCAGATGTAGAACCATGAAGAATTGTACGGCAAAAACTGCATAAATAGGGAATTTGACAATCGACTTTTTATTCCACAAGTCTTTGATAATCAGTGAAATCAAAACTAAAGAGAAGCAATACGAATAAGCCAAATAACGTGGCATTATTCGGAATGTATTACCATCTTGATAAGCAAAAACAATTAAGGTCAATAATGGAATAAATGATAATAAAACGATAAAAACTCTTAGCCGAAATTGTTGTTTGTCTGAGGTTTTTAGTGACTTTTGTACAAAAACAAAAAATCCTAAAAGTGCTGATAGAATAATGAGAAGATATATTTTCTTGTAGAAAACAGTCTGTGAAGGATAGCCATCAATCAGCAAGAACATGGCAGAAATAACATGCCTTAGCTGCTTTAGGATATTCTTTAAATTAGCTACATTTAGATAATCATCTGGTGTTTCGAGAGCCATTTGATTGTACGTTTTTACGCTATTTGCCACATAATCAAACAACCATCTTCCCCCATCACAATTTAACCA
The DNA here is from genome assembly GCF_014644295.1 of Emticicia aquatilis. Taxonomy (GTDB): domain Bacteria; phylum Bacteroidota; class Bacteroidia; order Cytophagales; family Spirosomataceae; genus Emticicia; species Emticicia aquatilis. Next base: position 159,722 of record NZ_BMKK01000007.1, on the reverse strand, counting down.
TGCTAATGCCCCTACTAAAGGTATGATTGCAGCCAATGTAAATCCGATATAGCCCCTTTTTTGTCTAAAGAAAATGACAACAAATAAAGCATGTATTAAGAATAAAGGAAAAGTCGCAAAATGACAAAGTTCACAAGCTAAGGCACAGCAACCATAGAAAACATATTTCCAAACAGGCTTTTGGCTACTTTCTTCTTCTTGAATAATTTTTAATAATAGGTGTGTGGCCAGTAACGCAAAAAACATATTAATGCTATAATTGCGTGCTACTTGCGAGTAATTAATGTAGAACGGTGAAACGGCAGCGAGAAATGCTGCCAACAAGGCTAAATTCTGCGAGCGAAAATGTTCTTTTACGAAAACAAATAATAAAACAATAGTAAAAAGGTTAAAAATCAATGAAGGCATCCGCATACTTTTGTCCGAAACCCCAAACACATTTGTCCAATAATGCAAAGAATAGGTATATAAAGCCCCATTGCCCGTATCTAAACGTGCTATCGAATCGAAAAAATCTGGCAATGATTTTTCTGACCAAAATTCTTTCGGTGTAAAATACTTATCGTTAGGTTTTCTGACCGAATCGTGTTGATTATTGCCTTCATAGGTCACAAACTGGCTTACAAATAATGAATATTTCTCATCGCCAGCCAGTCCATGTTCACCTATTTTGTAATATCTCAAACCAAATGCTAAGACTACAATCCCGATTAGGACAAAGTTTGTATTCTGTTTAAGAAATTGCTGTATTTGCATCAATTAGATATTTTTTAAATCTGCAATCGTCTGAATTGGATTTTCTGAACTAAACACAAAACTACCTGCAACGAGAGCCTTTGCACCTGCATCAACGAGTTGTTTAGCATTTTTAGAAGTTACGCCTCCATCAATTTCAATCATTACGGTATCTGACATCTGACGCACTTTACGTACTTTTTCGTAAGTATGTTCTATAAACCTCTGTCCACCAAAACCTGGGTTTACTGACATCACCAGTACCATATCGATGTCATGAATAATATCTTCAAGCACGTTTACTGGCGTGTGCGGATTGAGTGCAACACCTGCCTTACAACCTAAGTCTTTAATTTGCTGAATTGTGCGGTGCAAGTGTGGGCAAGCCTCGTAATGAACCGTAATAATTTCAGCACCCAATTTCTTGAAAGTTTCTAAATAACGCTCTGGTTGAACAATCATCAAATGTACATCCAATGGCTTTTTAGCATGGCGTTGGATTGCCTCCAAAACTGGCATTCCAAACGAAATATTTGGCACAAAAACACCGTCCATGATGTCGATATGAAACCAATCAGCTTGTGATACATTGAGCATTTCGCAGTCACGTTGGAGATTCGCAAAATCGGCTGCTAAAACAGAAGGAGCGATAATTGCTCCACTTGGAAGAGAACTCATACTTTTTCTGAATATTTTTTTGCAAAGTTAGGGCTTAAAACTGTGGAACGAAATTTTATTTCGTTCAAATAACTGCAAAAGCTAATATTCAAAAAATAAATATGCCACAACTTGCTATCAGAAATAACAAATTGCAGCACATTTAGCACAATTTAGAAAATTGTGTTACGATTATTTATCACGATACAAAACCTCGTCAATCAAACCATAAGTTTTTGCTTCTTCAGCTTTCATCCAGTAGTCACGGTCAGAGTCTTGTTCTACCTGCTCGATTGTTTTTCCTGTATGATTTGCTAAGATTTCATATAATTCGTGACGTAATTTAATGATTTCCTTCACTGTAATCTCCATATCACGTGATTGTCCTTGAGCACCACCACTTGGTTGGTGAATCATCACACGTGCGTGTGGCAATGCCGAACGCTTACCTGCTGCACCACCTGCCAACAATACCGCTCCCATTGAAGCTGCTAATGAAGTACAGATTGTAGCTACGTCAGGGCGAACATACTGCATGGTATCGTACATACCCAAACCTGCATAAACCGACCCACCTGGGCTATTGATGTACATCAAAACGTCTTTTTTAGCATCAACTGACTCTAAGAAAAGCAATTGTGCTACTACTACGTTTGCTACGTAATCGTCAACGCCTGTTCCTAAGAAAATGATACGGTCCATAATCAAACGAGAGAACACGTCGATAGCGGCAAAACGCATCGGACGCTCTTCGATGATATTTGGAGTCATATTCTGAACGTTGTGCTTCATATAATCATCAATCCCTAAACCGCTCATGCCCATGTGATGTACGGCATACTTACGAAATTCTTCTCCAAAATGCATATTTTTCTGTAATTAGTTATTTGTTATCAGTAATATTAAAAACTGTATGCTATCTAACAAAACGTAACGTTATCTATCTAAGTTCAAAACAGAACTTTCTAAGTTGCCGAATTGTTCGATACAAAGATGTTAATTCTTTTAGAAATTTGTAGTCAGAATTTCAGATATTTTCTCAGAAAAACTGATTTCAGCTTTTACAATCAAATTTAAACTCCCCTTTGGGGACGGGCCGACGATTCGGCTGGGGGCTATGAACACAGGTGATAAAATTAGAAATATACGCTTACAAAAGGGTTATTCGCAAGAAAACATGGCCGATATGTTGGGAATCTCGACTACGGCCTACGGTGATATTGAACGCAATAAAACCGAATTGACGATTTCGAGAGCTACCGAAATTGCCAAAGTTTTGAGCGTTGGTATTGTTGACTTAATGGATATTGAACTTCATCCTGTTGATTTTTCGATGGAAAAACTCCAACTCGAAAATGAAAAACTAAAAGCCGAAGTAGAAAAATGGCAAATGGCGGCGGCATACTGGCACGAAAAATACGAAAATCGTTTTACAGGAAACGTCATGAGAATAATTACGGAAGAACCCGAACGTAGAAAAATTGGGTTTTGAGTGTGTTGTAACACAAATTGGAAACTTGTACTACAATTTCATCACATTTTCCTGTACTTCTAAAACATTTTTGAGTTTTGTGTAATTTCGGAGCATAGTTTTGTTGAAAAATTATGAAAAGGCTATGCAATCATTACAAAAAATCAGACGATACGAGTTCTTCCTTGTTTTTATTTCGACAATCATTTATGTCACCCGAAGGTTGTTTCAAGAAGCAAGCAGCTTTGACCAAACAGTCACGATTGCGGAACTGAATAGAGTGCCGCACGAACTTATTTGGGGACCACTCAGAAGCTATAATCACTTCTCAAATACGATATTTCCAATCATTACGGGAGCAGTATTTTTCTTAGGCGGTTGGTTTATTTTTCATTACTATATCTATCCTCGATTCAAAGAAAAAAAGATTGACTACCAGCTATTTATACTTTTTTTTATGAGTATTTGCTTTGTGGTTACAGGTGTATTTTTGTTTGATTTTCTTAAATTATACATTCGGCATAGAGTAGATAATCAAGAACAAGTAATAGGTATAAAAGTCTATTCTCTTTTCCGAAAGCTCTTTTTCTTTACAAATTCTTTGGCAGCAATAGTTATTATTTTGTTCTATGAAGGTTTTGCCCAGTTATATTATTTCCTAAATCAGAAATTGAATGAAGAAAAAGAAGAGAATTTTCAGTATTTGATATATTTCCTGAATATTTCAATCGCTGGTTTTATGATGTTGGTAGCTATAACGGCCAACCTTCCACGCAAAGACTATTGGTATGGAGCAGTCAGAGAGCTATCTTTAATGGCCATTGGTGCCACTACTATTTACTTTGCTCAAGAGGCATTTTATAAGAAAGTTCTCCCCTATTTTTCTTCTATAAAATCGAAGTCATTTCAGAACGGAGCGATTTATTTTCTATTTATCAATCTTTTGGGGGCAATTGGTGGATATTTTATCCAATATATAAGTTGGTTAACTTACTCCCATGTTTATTTAGGTTTTCATGCTGAATGGATTTTTCAATTATTCTTGATATTTACCTTTGTTTCTATTGTTATTGCCTTTTTAAGAAAAGTCATTTTCAAAGAAAAAATCGAGCTTAAAACACAAATTGTATCAAAATCGGCGGAATTGTTGAACCTTCGCTCTCAGATAAACCCACATTTTTTATTCAATGCACTGAACACACTTTATTCGGTTTCATTGAAAGAAAATGCCGAAAAAACCTCTGATGGTATTCAAAAACTGGGAGATATGATGCGTTTTATGCTGAATGAAAACCACCAAGACCGCATTCCATTGAGTAAAGAAATTGAGTATTTGCATAACTATATTGATATTCAACGCATGAGAATTGATGAAAATCATAACATTGAAATCAAGGTAAATATACAAAATAGCGAGCGAGAGATTTTTATTTCACCGATGTTGCTTAATCCATTTGTTGAGAATGCCTTTAAACATGGTATAAGTTTCAGAAGCCCTTCGTGGATATACATTACACTTACGCACGATGCCCAGAAACTTTATTTTAAAGTACATAATAGCCTGCACCCAAAACAAGAGAATTCGCCCGAACAAGCAAATAATGGCATTGGATTAGAGAATGTAAAAAAACGCCTTGAATTAATTTATCCGAACCGCCATACACTTGATATTCAAGTATCAGACAACGATTATTTTGTATCTTTGATTATCGGAATTTACTAAAAAAGGTTTGCACCGAAGGTCTGACCATCAAGCAAATATGACAATAAACGCCATTGCCATCGACGACGAACCAAGAGCTTTAGAAGTAATAGAAATTCATGCACAAAAAGTGCCATTTCTTGAACTAAAAGCAACTTTTACCGATGCTTTTGAGGCAATTCCATATTTGCAGCAAAACAAAGTTGATTTGATTTTTTTGGATATAAAAATGCCTGATATTTCGGGCATTGAGTTTGTGCATATTCTTCAAAAAACGCCCATGATTATCTTCACAACGGCCTATTCAGAATATGCAGTGAAAGGATTTGAACTCGATGCTGTTGACTATCTTTTAAAACCATTTTCGTTAGTAAGGTTTACGAAAGCTTGTAATAAAGCCCTCGAAATGAAGCTTTCTCGAACCGATACTGCACCCAATTTTCTGTTTCTGAAAACTGGCTACGAAGAAGAAAAAGTATTGCTCGATGACATACTTTATGTAGAAGCTGAAGGAAATTATATGGCTTATGTACTGCCGAATAAAAAGCTTTTATGCCGACAAAACATTGGCGAATGTATGGCCCAACTGCCTACTAATCAATTTATCAGAATACATCGCTCGTATATTGTGGCAGTGAATAAAATACAAAAAATTACCCGCCAATCGGTATGGGTGACGGGTGAAGAAATTTCGGTTGGGGCTTCGTATGAAGATAAGCTCAGCGAGATTCGGGAACGATTGAGGCTTTAGAGTTTATTCTTGTTCAAATCCATAGTCTCTTTCTACTTTACAGATTCGGGTTTTGTAGGCTTTATACCATTCTTTTCGACCTGTTTGTTGAGCAATCTGATGCTCGGCATTTTGTTTCCAGTTTCTAATATCTTCTAATGATTCCCAATACGAAACCGTAATCCCGATTTCGTTTCGAGCCGATTCTATACCAAGAAAACCTTTCATTTGACTACCCAACTCAACCATTCTATCGGCCATCTCGCCATAGCCGTTATCAATATCAGTCCTGTAAGATGTAAAAATTACGGCATAATAAGGCGGTTTTGGTGTATTCGCTATCATTTATCAACTATATTTAAATCAATTATACTTTAAAAATCGTTCAATGGCTTCTGGCTTTGAATCTACAAAGAAAATATGACCGTGTTTATTACTCTCAAAAATAAAATCTTTAAGGCTACTGCTTTCATACTTACTAAAGTCTCCAACAATAGCTAATTTTATTTTGTAGTTAGAAAATTTTTGAAGGATTTCGCCAGCTAATTTAGTTTTTAAATCGAAAAATTGCTCAGTAATAATATCTTTTTCAATCATTACTTTATCAAAACCTTGATAATATAGATTTCCAACTAAGTCAATACCGTCTTCAAGATTAGCAATAACCAATGAATCAGAGATTACTTCGGCAATTATTTGTTTATCATACTGATGTACTTTTATCTCCATTTAATCTATTTCCCTTTTTTCTTCAAATTATTTTCTAATAAAAACACGCCATTTTTATTCACAATAATAATGTCGAGTTTGCCATCTTTATTCATATCAGCAACCGTTACGTTGAGTCCCGAGCCTGAATCATTATCAATGATGTGCTCGGTCCAATAAGGTTGTTTTTTAGAATCAAACTCGAAATACATCAAAATCGGAGCATCGGCATCGCCAGCATCTCTGCCATTATGTGCCAAATAACGTTTACCTGTTATGTATTCTTTCTTTCCATCGCCATTCAAATCGGCCATAATTGATGAGTGAGTTTGGGCAGTAGTTGTGCTAATCGTGTGGGTTTTGAAGTCTATTTTCCCGTTTTCATTGATTTGCTCATAATACCAAACCCCCAAAGCGTGAGCCGATGCCGCCACGACATCGTTTTTGCCATCACCGTTTACGTCAAAAACTTGCATGTGAGAGCACGGCTCGCCCAAATTTGCTGGGTGAAACTCCCAATTTCCCCCATTGAGGTCTTTTGTACCTTGATACCAACCTTCACGAATCACTACGTCTTTTATTCCATCGTTATTAATATCGCCATAGCCAATTCCGTGCGAAAACATCTCTGTACCAGCTACCTTTTCTTTTGTCAAATTAAATCTTTTCCACGTAGTTTCTCCTTTTTTACTCGGTGATTTTAGCCAAACAATTTGTTTTTTGGCTTTATCTCCGCACAAAATATCCAGTCTTCCATCGCCATCAATATCCACAAAATTGGGAGATTCGTTGGCTATTCCCACCGAATCGGCGATGATGTGCTTTTTCCATTCGCTTACTTGCTGTTTTTTGGGGTTTTCAAACCAAAAAGCGGGTTTCCCTGGATAATCAATAATCACTACGTCGTCCCAGCCATCCAAATTTACGTCCATTCCGAAATTAAGAAATGAATTGCTGTATTCTTCACGAGGTTTAAATACCCTTGAAGGAGCCATTTCGTGACGAGTCCAGTTGGGTGCTTCAAACCAATAGTAGCCCGCTACAATATCAAGTTTGCCATCTTTGTTCAAATCAGCCACAGCTCCACCCTCCGATAAAAACTCTCTCGAAAGTGTTGTTTTTTTGAAATCTTGGGCAAAAGCAGGAAGCGATATTACGCCCAACAAACTACCGCAAAGGCTATATTGTAGGAATATTTTGAAATATTTTTTCATATTGATTTTCAGTCTAAAATTTTGGATTAATGAGTATGGTTGTGGTTTCCGCTATCCGTAGTTGAGTTATTCGTTCTTTTTTTCATGTATTCCAAAAACTTAGGAATAGGACTTTTTTCTGCCATCTGAATCGCTCTTTTGGCATCAACATCGGCCAAAGGCTCGGCAGCATACCAAATCATCAACGGTAAATTATGGTCGGTAATATCTTCAGTTTTTTGAGCGAGAGCCTCCACTACTTCCCAACGTTTGTTTGGCTCGATTCTTTGCATAGCCGACGCCAAATAAAGCCTCACCAAAGCAGATTTGTCAGTTTTAGCCATTACACCAAATTGTTTTAAAGCATCTGATGAAACGATGTTATTTTCAGCCAAAAACTGAATCGACCAACTTCTGATGTATTCACTTTGGTTTGAAAGCAAATCTATCAATTCTTTCTCCGAAAGGCCGTTAGTTACATAAAGTGTCCACAAAGCCCTCAATTTCCGACTAATATCTGGATTTGTATTCAGAATAACTTTTAGGGCATCGTACACTTGCTTATTTCCTCCTCTTTCTTGCAAAATTGTTCTTGCCTGACGCACATACCATTCATTCGGATTTAACTGATAATTAACCAATTCTAAGTCAGTTGCTTTGCGTAAATCTGCTTGTACCCATTTATCAGTTTCGTAGCTAATCTTAAAAATTCGCCCCATTGTTTTGTCATGCACATCGGGATTTGGACTATGGCATTGGTTTTTATCATACCAGTCAATCGCAAAAACTGACCCACTTGGGTCGTATTTGAAATTGAGCCACTGCGACCAGCTATCATTCATTGGCATAAAATCTTTTTTGTGTTTACCTACATAGCCTGAACCTTCACGCGTCAGCTCATCAATGTTCAATCTTGCACCATTAATATTATTCATGAAAATATTATTGCGGTATTCTTTCGGCCAATTATTTCCACCCAAATATATCATTGCACCTGCGTGGGCGTGTCCGCCACCTGCGGCTGCCGAGCGGAAATTTCCGGCATGAGGCCCACGGTCGCCCAAATAATGGGCATGGTCGGCAATGGTTTTAATATCATCATAGATATATGGATTGAAATGCTTGCCACCTTGACGTACATAACGCCCACCTTGAATCATGTGGTATAAATGCGGAATCACGCAAGCCGTGATAAAAGCATGTCCATAATTATTGAAATCTAAACCCCACGGATTGCTCGTGCCTTCGGCAAATAACTCAAAAATGTGCTTCGTTGGGTGGTATCGCCAAATACCTGCATTAAGTTTGGTGCGTTGGTCGTCGGGTGTTCCTGGTTTGCCAACTTTTGAGTGTGTAAAAACTCCATGTGTACCATAAAGCCAGCCATCAGGCCCCCATCTTAGGCTATTGAGGGTTTCGTGCGTATCTTGTGTTCCCCAGCCATCTAATAGTTTTTGTGGCTCACCCGTTGGCTTATCAGTAGTAAAATCGGTCGGAATAAACAATAAATAAGGAGCAGCTCCAACCCAAACACCACCCATGCCCACTTCTATACCACTAACAAGATTCAGATTTTCTATGAAAACCTTACGACTATCGAGTGTTCCATCGCCGTTTGTATCTTCAAAAATCAAGATTCTATCACGTCCTTGACCTTCGGGAGCGGGTACAGGGTAAGTATGCCCCTCTACCACCCAAAGTCTTCCACGCCAATCAATCGTAAAGGCAATCGGTCTTACAATATCTGGTTCGGCAGCGGCCAACGTAATCTTGAAACCTTTAGGTGGGGTCATGGCTTTTGCGGCCTCAACTCCTGAAAGTCCAGCATTGATAATGGGGTCGAGTGGTGGTAAAACAATAATATCTTTTTGAAATAATTCGTTTTGAAAATCTGGTCGTGAAGGATAAAATAAGAAATTATCAAAATTGATATGAGCCAATTTATCGTTAGGAATGTAAGGTATTTGCGAAATACCAGTTTCTTTATCTATAATTCTGACAAAGATATTTTTATTGAGGTATTTTCTTAAATCAACCACTACTGGCTGAAGATTAGCTCTCCCCTGCCCTGTTGATTGAAAAATTACTTTTTTGGTATCTGCTAAAACAATTTCTACACGAGTATCTTGCAAAGCCCCACCCGATACCATAAACGAAGCATAAGGCTGAGTTACGGCAAAAGGAACAGAAGTTAGTGTTCCTGTTAGTTTATAATTGACTGTACCGCCAGAACTAAGGAAGTTTTTGCCTTCAAAACCAATCGTCATATCTTTATCATGAATGGGCGATGGGTCAGCATTAATCAAAGGACTTGCAAAGGCATCGCCAGTGGCAGTCCAATCACGTAAATCTCCTGTTTCAAAGTTAAGATTGAGTGGTTTACCATTCTTCATGGGTAATTTACCCACTACAATTTTTTCAATTATTTCTCCTTCTACAACTTCCAATTTACCAACCATACCAGCGGCACGATGACCAGGAACAGTACAATAATAAGTATCGTTTTTATCAGCCACAAAAGTGATACTCGACTTTGAGCCTTTTTCAGAAACGGTCCCGCTTTTAATGCCCAATTTCTCTAAAGCAATATCGTGGGTCATTACCTCTCCGTTGATGATATTAATTCTTACTCTACTCCCTTTTTTTACTTTTAAAGTAGGATTTCTTGTACCATTCTTGAAGAAATAGCCCAACATGGTAGTTTCAAGCGTAAATTCTTTGTCGATTTTTGTTGTGTCTTGGGAATAGACAGAGGGGAGAATAGTCACCCCCAAAAGCAGGAGCAAAAGGAAACGTGATTTGTACATAGTCTTGATTTTAAGGTTGAATAGTTTTGTCGTAATTTTTTCGATGCCTGAGCGAAGTCGAAGGCAACGAAATCGCTCAAGCATCTATGATTAAGGTAATTCTTGCATATAAATATCTTTGAAAGCAACTTGGGCAGCTCCACCTCCGTGAATTTGTAGACCAATGAGTCCTGATTGTGGAATTGTTAGGTCAGGTTCGGTATAATCGGTTGTTTGTTTTCCGTTGATGTAGATGCGAATTCGTCGATTTTCAGCTCGTAGTTCGTAGTCGTTCCAATCGTTTAGTTTAATCAATTGCTGAGTAATTTTTGCATCTTGCCCAGCAATCGTTTTGTTTCTTCGAGATTCATCGTAGAGTGTTCCCCAATAATTTTCTCCATAATCTGCCTGATAGCCGGTCATTTCGTGAGCAGGGTCTTTCAAGCGTTGGCTACGAAACTGAATGCCCGAATTGATAAAACCCTTATTCCCAGTCAGTTTTACTTTGAGTTTTAGTATAAAATTAGCGTAGCTGCGAGTAGTACATATAAAATCATTGTGTGGTACGTCTTTATCTAAAAAACCACCGACTAAAGCACCATTTTCTATACGCCAAGTGTTTAGGGTATCTCCTTCCCAGCCTTTAAAGGTTTTTCCATCAAAAAGTCGGACACTTTTTTGGGTAGAATTGAATGCAGAAAGTACGCAAGCAAGTAATACGAAAGCATACGAGAATGTTTTCATTTGGTTTTAGAGGAATGAGGTTGAATTGTACCTCTAAAATAAATGAAAATTTTGGCTAAATTGCTTACTATCAGATAATATTTGAGAATAAATTGATGCTACAAGTTTTCAACTCTTTCCTTCAATGCCTTATTCATTGACTCAAAACCTTCTTTGGTATTTACATCAAGCATTTTCTTAAAAAGTGGAATAAGAATTCCTTCAAATTTTTCGCTTTGAATAAATGTCGTTGTTCCATCAAGATTATCAATCAGTTCAAAAGAATGTTCTCCATCAAATAAACCCTTGATGAATAAATGACCGAGCCATACAAACTTTTTGTTGGCTTCAAATACCAAAACTTTGGGCTTGAAAGTCATACCGCTGGCTTTGGGTGGTTCTAATCTTGCAATAATTGTATTACCAACTTTCACATCGCCAGTCAGCGATTTAATTAATGGATTCCATGCAGGATAACTACTGAAGTCGGTTAAAACTGCCCATACTTGTGCAGGATTTGCTTTAATTTTTATTTCGGTGATAAGTTCTTTCGCCATGATTTTTTGTGTTTAAAAGTTTGATAACACAAAGGTCAGGCAAAAAAAGCAGGCTTCTCTTGATAAAAATCAAGAATTTCAGTGCATCGTCTTTTTTCTGATTCGACTAAATGTTTCGGGAGTCATACCGAGCATTGAGGCTAAATATTGCAGTGGTACTTGATTGAAAAGTGCGGGGTTGAAATCAAAAAAATGCTGATACCGCTCTTCGGCAGTCATTGAAAGGTGAGTCATGATTCGTTCTTCGAGAATACTAAAACAACGAGTAATAAAAAGTTTTTCTAACTCTTGCCAACGAGGAATTATTTGTCCAATCTGCTTATAATCAGCGTATTTAATTACATAAACATCGGCATCTGTTAGAGCATGAATATTCCATCGAGAAGGCTGCTGGAATACAAAACTTGATAAATCAACCGTAAAATAGCCTTCGGTCGAAATCCATTTCGTAATTTCTTTACCATCGGCATAGACAAATTCTCGGACAATACCCGATTGCACAAAGCCAAGTCGGTCAGAGACTCTACCTGATTTCAGAAAGTAATCGCCCTTTTTTAGTCTTACTAATTCAAAAAACGAACTAATTTCCTGCAAATCGTCAATCGGAATTCCGAAATAAGACTGAATGTATTTTTCGAGAGCAGTCATTGGTGCTTGTTTTGTTTGAGCTGATAAAATTATATAAAAAAGAGGAACAAAAAAACGCCAATCGTTATGACTGGCGTCTTAATAATCTAAAAATATCTCATCGAATACCCGTATCAATTGCAATCTCCAGTTGAGTTGTTTTATTTTTTTCGATAGTGAAAGGTCTCGGAAAACCTTGCTTAGTAAAAAAGCTCTTCGGAGTAAAATCAAGTTCATACTCTCCTACTGACATATCAGTGCTTTTTAGAACGCCATTTGTGCCATTATAAGCCAAAGTTTTTTCTAAAACCACTTTTCCAGTTTTTGCCTCCTTCACCGTAAAAGTGTAGGCTTCATAAACTTTTCTAATGTCATCGGTAGTTTTATTACAAGGTTCAACAGGGCAAAGTGGCCCAATTGTCACTTTTAAATCAAGCGAACCAACATCGGGAGTAATCGTCTGCGATGAGCAAGCAAGCAATGTCACTAACATCATCGACAATATTATGAGGTTTTTCATGTTTTTATTATTGAATTCCCGTGTTCACATTCAAGCTAATGGTTGTCACAATACTTTTTGTAACACTAACCGTTTTTTTCAATTCGCTACCCAATTGAGTTGAAGCAACACTTCCTTGCGGTAATACAACCTCAACTGAATATCCCCCAGTCGGAACTTCAAACGAAAACGCTCCTGTTCTATTCAATACCACCTCTTTCAATGCAGTCTTTGGGTTACTTTCACTATAAATAGCCACTTTGTATTTTGAATAAACTTGGTCCATTTGTGCATCAGTAAATCCACACGGGTTAGTACCAGTCGTTCCTGCTGGCATATTACCACAAAGTGGCCCAATCGTTACTTTTCCTTCTACTATCCCTGCTTCAACGGCTACGCTTTCGCAGCTAAACAAAAATAAGAACGCAACCAATGCTAACATTATATTTTTCATTTTAGTAATTAGTTTTAAAAGCTTTCATATACAACAATGATTCCAATACTTACGAAATGGTTGGAATCATTGTTGTATTTAGAAGGTCTCTAATTACACCCTCCAATCAGAGCCTTGAAAATAGCTCCACTTTGGGTTTCAAACTTAGGTTCGAGCAATACATAGTTTTTGGCACTATATGTAGTATTAGCTCCAGTCTGAATAACATTTGCGGTATTTCCATTGATATAGGTACCTGACAAAACAGTCTCTGTTCCCGACATATTGCCTGTTTTAACTACATTAGTGGGGCAAACTGGCAATTTAGTAGTGAAGATTCCTCGACCGTGCGTTGCAACAGCCACAGTATTATCAGCAGAACGGTAATATAATTGGTGACAACTCACATTCGCCAAGCCTGTATTAGTTACACCCCAGCCTGGGTTGGAGGCTGTTATATCTGTCGATGACCAAACCCCCAATTCTGTTGCTAAAAGTACTTGTTTTCGGTCAAGTGGGTTAAAAATTCCATACCTAATTGGTACATCTGGAAGGCCATGAGCTGCCTCATCTTTACTTACCCAATTTGCACCGCCATCATTGGTATAATAAACGGACTTTATCCCATAATTTGAAAGTGTTACCAATAATTCATTCTCAGTAGCTCCAACTGCAATCGAAGAAACAGAACCGGTACCTAAAGTACCAATAAGCGTTGTTGTTTGACCTGCTTCACCAAAATTAACAATCTTATACACCTTCCCTCCACTTCCAAATGGCCAAGTAATTGCTCCAGTTCCTACAAATAAAGTATGTTGAGTAAGCCCCACACGAATAAACGACGTTCCAGCAGGAATACCCGTGGTGTATGAAGTAGCAACAGGCGTTGTGTTAACACTTCTTACTTTCCAAATAGATGTTCCGTTAGTATTATCTGAATAGAAAATATTATTTTGGCTATCATAATCGGCAGTCGTAATAAATTGAGCACTGCTTATACCTAAACTCGTTGAGGTACTTGTTGTGGTATTCATCTTTCTATAGCCTCCAAATTGAGCCGAAATAAGAGCAATTGTTGGGTCATCTTGGTCTACAAAAGAGGTGATTCCATCGCCTCCATTTACATTAGTACCATCCCCTATTACATTTTCAGCAGAATTAATTCTCAGTGTATTATTATCTTGTGTACCACCCACAACATAACCATCGCCTGCTACGTTTTTCATAGAAATTCCATAAAACTGCGTAACATTATAACCTGTATTACGTGTCGAAAAAGAAGGGAAGGCATCTGCTGCATCACCATAATCAGGAGAATAAATTACCCCTCCATCATTACCGATAACTACTTCATTATAACTATTCCCATTTTGCCTAAACATCACTGCATGTTGGTCAGGGTGTGGTGTACCATAAGACTGCAAAGTCCATGTAGTACCACCATCTATTGTTCTACCTATTACGTTTCCACCTGCAATAACGAGATTAGGGTTTGTAGGATGTACCGCCAAAATCATATCATACCAGCCCTGTGTACCCAGAATACTCGTATTAGTTACATCAGTCCACGTAGCTCCCGCATCAGTTGATTTTTTTATCCAAGCTGGTGAATTTGCACTTGTATTTGCATCTGCCATTGCATAAATTATTTGTGAAGCACCCGATGTAGATGGTGCAAGTGCGATTTCAACTCTTTTTCTATTGTTGTCGGGAGAAATATCAGTCCAAGATACTCCTCTATCTGTTGATTTATAGATTTTGCTTGAAAAAGTGCCTCTTCCAAAAGCTGCGTAAATTACACCATCAGTTCCAATTTCTAAATCTGAGACAAAGCTTGTCCCAGCCTGCGATACACTCCATGTAGCACCTCCATCGGTTGATTTTAATACTCCCGTCTGAGTACCAGCAAAAACTTCACCGAAGCTATTGACGACAATTTTTTGGGTATTTTTAAAATTATTAGCGTAGGTTGCGACGCCTGTGGTAGAGGCCAATAAAGCCCAAGTTGTACCACCATTAGTAGTTTTGTAAAGACCAGCCCCTTGTATAACATCAGAACTGTTCCATCCCTCGCCAGTACCCACATACATTATTTGTGTATTTGAGGGGTCAAAAGCTATACAACTTACCGCTATGTTCGCCCAAAAATCATCAATTTTTGTCCAAGAGCTTACGGCCGAAGTTATATCATTGTTATACCATAATCCTCCACCAACTCCACCCGCAAAAACTCTTTTTTTAGTAGCATCATTAGGGTCAAACATCAATGCTCTCGTTCGACCACCGATATTATTAGGACCACGCTCGTACCAATTTAAACCAGAGATGGCAGTTTTTATTGTTTTATCTTGTAGCCCCTTACGTAACTTTTCACGTTCTTGTACAAGTCTTTCAAACGGAACACGACCTAAGGCGGGGTCGAGTGTCATATTAGTCTCATGTCTCATCCGTTCTTCTGGAGAATCTTCATCTTCGACTTGAGCCAATAAAATCTGGGGGATAACCATACAGATACCCATAAGGAGAAGTCTTTTCATAAAAAAATGTGTTTGGGGGTTTATTTCTATCAAAGATAAAAAGACTTTTGGCTTTTTAAGTAACATTCGCCCAATTTTTACTTAACGGTACCCATCTTCTTCAAGGCACTTTTCATACCTTTTTCGATGGCTTTATAATCTTCGATTCCTTTACCGATGTAGATAAATGCAATATTGAAATTTCCTGTAAGTAGTTGTTTATGAAGGCGATAGGCCTCACGCATTCGGCGACGAATGAGGTTACGGTCAACGGCGTGCTTAAACTGCCGCTTCGGAACGGAGAATAAAACTTGGGTAGAAGTTTGAGAAGAAATCACACCATCAATCTCGACTGATGGCTGAGGCTGAAAAACCACACGCATCGGGTACGAAAATACACCTCCATTGGCAGAATTCTTTCTGTCAAAAAGGTTTTCGATTACCTTCACACTGCAAAGACGCTCGTCTTTTTTAAATGTTTTTTTCATGTGGAGCGAACTTCCAGTTCGCATTTATGAATTTTAGTAATTTACGAAGCACAACTTCACTCCAAAATAAAAAAAGCCACCAATAAGGCGGCTCAAATATCTTTATTATCAAATAGATTGATAAAATTTCTATTTCAAGAAAAAATCTTATTTGTGTTTTTTCTCGTCAGATACAGTTAATCTTTTTCTGCCTCTTGCACGGCGTGCTGCCAATACTCTTCTTCCATTAGCAGTTTCCATACGCTCACGGAATCCGTGTTTGTTACGACGCTTTCTATTTGATGGTTGGAATGTCCTTTTCATTATATTTTTGTTATTTTTGTTCTTGGAATCTTAAATTCGGGAGTGCAAAAGTACTACTATTTTTTAAAACCACAAAATCCTTACGAAAAAAAACTGTATGAACTACAAAATATATTCAAAAAATAAGGTTTCTCACTTCATTGATATCGAATGTAGCGTCGAAAACATTCAAACTGATGAAATTGAGCTTCAATTACCCGCATGGCGACCTGGCCGCTATGAACTCCAAAATTTTGCCAAAAACATTCAGATTTTTGAAGTTTTTGATGAAAAAGGCCAAAAATTACCGACATCAAAAATAACCAAAGACCGCTGGAAAGTACAAACCAACGGAACGAGAAATATCACAGCAAAATATAATTACTACGCTAATTTAGTGAATGCAGGAAGCAGTTTTGTTGATGAAAACATTTTGTACGTAAACCCCGTAAACTTGTGTATCTATGCCGAAGGCCACATCAACGAACCATGTACCTTAGAGCTACACAAAGCTGAGAATCAGAAAATTGCAGGATTAAATAACCAACAAAAATTGGATAATAACCGAGTAAGCATAGCTTTCAATGATTTTTATCATTTGGCCGACTCTCCGTTTATTGTCAGCTCAAATCTGAAACATGACTTTTATGAGGTCGGAAAAATAAAATTCAATATTTGGTTTGAAGGGAATTTTTCAAGAGAAAATTTGGGTAGAATCAGAACTGATTTCAAGAAGTTTACCGAAGAGCAAATCAAACTTTTTGGCGAGTTTCCCGAAAAAGAATATCACTTCATCACTTGGATTTTGCCCGTACCCTACTATCACGGTGTAGAGCATCGGAGTTCTACCATGCAAGTTTTGGGTCCAGATAGCCAAGACTTTGACGGTTCGCCGCCCGAAGAACTTTACATTGATTTACTCGGTTTGGCTTCGCACGAACTTTTCCATACTTGGAATATCTGTAAACTTCGCCCAACAGAGCTTCTTCCCTACGATTATACGAAAGAAAATTATTTCCCGACTTGCTTTGTGGCCGAAGGCGTAACAACCTATTACGGAGATTTGATGCTCTACCGTTCGGGCGTTTTCAACCAAACTCAGTACCTCAAAGAACTCGAAACTTATTACAAACGCCACTTCGACCACGCTGACCGTGCCTCACAATCGCTCGTCGAATCTTCGTGGGATTTGTGGCTTGATGGTTACAGCCAAAGCATTCCCGACCGCAAAGTTTCGGTGTATCATAAGGGAGCGATAGCCGCTCAGATTTTAGATTTACATATCCAACGAGTATCGCACAAAACTCGCTCGATTGATAATGTGATGCAAATCTTGTGGAAACGTTTCGGAGCTTCAGAAAACGGCACGCCATTGAAAGGCTACACCATGCAAGATTACAAAGATATTTGTGAGGAAGTAGCCGAAGAATCACTCGACTGGTATTTTGAAAAGTGTATTCTCGGCACCGAATCTCTTTTTGATTTAATAAATCATTATCTGAAAGACATTGATTTACATATTACTCGAAACGAAGAGAACTTAGTACAATTAGAAATCCTAAGCTAAACATTACCCAAAACATTCTCAATTCTACATTATTCATTATCAATTAAAATAAATGTATTCATTCGATTATAATTACCGAGTCCGCTACGCCGACATCGACCAAATGGGCTATATGTATTACGGAAACTACGCCAAACTCTACGAAATTGGCCGTGTAGAAGCCCTACGTTCGTTGGGTTTGCGTTACCGAGACTTGGAAGAAACAGGAATCATTATGCCTGTTTACGAAAACAAATCTCGCTTTATTTCTCCAGCCAAATACGATGATTTAGTAACTATTCGAGTGATTATTAAAGAGTTACCGAAGGTAAGAATAGTATTTAATTACGAAATCTACGACGAGCAGCAAACGCTCTTACACACTGGCGAAACCACATTGGTCTTTGTAAGAACATCCAATAATCGAATTGCCACTTGTCCAAAGGAAATTACGGATAGATTACTACCTTTTTTCCAGTAGAGCAATTTTCTAAATTGCGTAAAACAAATGAGCCACCTCAAAAAAGAAGTGGCTCATTTTTAGTAAGTAATAATACGGAGAATTGTTTTACAATTTTGGATGTCTTTTATGGAAATCTGTTGCATCTTGGTAAGCTTTGGCAACTTGCAAAAGCTTCGCTTCGCCAAATAATTTACCCATAAATGTAATACTCAAAGGACGACCTTCCGCACGGAAACCATTCGGTAAAACCACACACGGATGCCCAGTTAGATTTGTCATAGTTAGGTTTTTGCTAAACGATGGCGTGACGTACACATCAAATCCTTTCAAGGTTTTATCTAATTCTTGAATCAACAAGGTACGGTGGCGATTGGCCTGTAAATACTCAACCGCAGGCACAAATCGAGCCGAACGGAAAGCATTTGGCCAAGCATTTTTGTTTTGTCTGACCATCAAATCATCTTTGCCTGAGCGAGTCAAATCATCAAAAGCAGCAGCAGCCTCTACACCCAGCAAAAAGCTAATTTCGTTTGATGGCAAAGTAGGTAATTCAATCGGAACCAACTCAGCACCGAGTTTTTTGAGCGTAACTAAAGTAAGCGAATCAGTTGTTTTGTTGGGGTATCGTCGCTCAAAATCACTTTTTACGTACGCTATTTTCATGCCTTTGATACCTTTCGTTCCGTCATAGTTAAACGGAGCTTTCATACAAGTAAAATCCTGATTATCAACTCCTTGAATTACGTTTTGTACGATTGCACAATCTTCAACAGTTCGGCAAATTGGCCCCAACTTATCCATACTCCAACTCAAAGCCATTGCACCCGTGCGAGGTACACGTCCGAAAGTTGGACGTAAACCCGTAGTTCCGCACTCAGTAGAAGGCGATACTATCGAACCCAGTGTTTCGCTACCAATAGCAAAAGGTAACAGTCCAGCCGAGACCGAAGATGCCGAACCTGCAGACGAGCCACTCGAACCACGCTTCAAATCCCACGGATTAAGGGTTTTTCCACCAAACCAAACATCACCCATGGCCAATTCTCCCAACGTTAATTTCGCACAAAGCACCGCTCCTGCTTGTTCCAAACGCTGAATCACCGTGGCGTCTTTATCAATCATTTGGTCTTTATACGGTACCGAACCCCAAGTAGTTTTATAACCTTTTACCGCCAACAAATCTTTCGCACCGTACGGAATTCCGTGCAGAAATCCACGGTATTTTCCTGCCTTAATCTCGGCATCGGCTTGAGCGGCTTGTTTGAGTGCCAAATCTTCGGTAAGCGTAACTACGCAATGCAGTTGAGTATCATATTTTTTTAATCTTTCCAGAAAAAACTTTGTTAATTCTACCGAAGTGATTTGTTTGGTTTTGAGCAACTCACCCAATTCTCGAACCGAATAAAACGCTAAATCTTCACGATTCGCAGGTAACTTTACAGCAGAAATCTGCGAAGCCTTGAATGGCAAATAGTTCTTTTCAAACTCAAAACCCACAGGAAGTGGATTGAAATATAGAGCTGGCGAAACGCTATTGTCAAGTGGCACTTTTCGCATAGCTTCAAAATCTTTCTGATTATCTCGCAAATCATTGAGCATCGAGTCAGCCTCGGCATCGGTAAAATCGAATCCCAAGATTTTTTCAGCTTGGTTAATTACATCAACTGTCAAAGGCGGATTTTCGACAACTTTTGTGATAAATGCACCAAGGCCAAGCGATAACACACAGGCAATAGGAAGGATAAGTTTTTTCATGTTTATTGATGAGTTAAGTCACTAATTTACTAAAAGTTTGGTTTGAGAAAATGAGTTTTTAGTTTTTTATTAGTAGAACTAATTTGTGAGTATATTTGATTTTCAGTTTATCAACAAAATATCAATCAATGAAAAAAATATTTTTATCATTCGTTCTAATCGCAGCTCTAACAGACGCGGGAAGGGCTTTCGCACAAACACCGAGCAGTATTCAAAAACATATTAATTATTTAGCATCCGATAAACTTGAAGGACGTGGAACAGGGACAGAAGGAGGAAAAACAGCCGCTAAATATTTAGAAAAACAATTCAAAAAGATTGGCTTGAAACCCTACGGCGATAAAGGGACTTACCTACAAGAATTTCCTGCAAAAAAGGGTTTACCACCTAATGTTAGCTACGTGCAAGCGACCAATGTTGTCGGTTTTTTGGATAATGGTTCGGAAAAAACCATCATCATTGGAGCTCATTACGACCATCTCGGCAAAGGCGACCAAGGGAGTTCGCTCGAAGCAAATTCGGTTGGGAGCATCCACAACGGAGCCGATGATAATGCCTCTGGAACGGCTGGTTTGATAGAAATGGCTAAGTTTTACGCTAAAAACAAAATCAAGGAAAAACATAATTTCTTATTCATTGGTTTTTCGGGCGAAGAATTGGGTCTGATTGGCTCAAAATATTACGCAGATAATGCAACAATCGACTTAAAATCAGTTAATTGTATGGTAAATATGGATATGATTGGGCGTTATCGTGAAGATAAAGGCTTAACAATTGGTGGTTGGGGAACGAGTAGTTTTTGGGGAAAGAATATCCCACAACTGGCTATGAATCAGGGAGTTAAATATAATGTCGACTCAGCAGGAGTTGGTCCATCTGACCATACTTCTTTCTATCTCAAAAACCTTCCAGTGCTGTTTTTCTTTACTGGAGCTCACCAGGAATACCACAAACCAAGCGATGATGCGAATCTGATTAATGCCGAAGGCGAAGTAAAAGTTTTAGATTTAGCAAAAAGTATTATTGAGAAAATAGAAGAATCTCCGAAACTTGATTTTATACAAGTGGCCAATAACCCACATGCAGGAAATGCCCGCAGTAGTTTTAAGGTAACAATGGGAATTATTCCAGACTATGCTTATGACAAAGTAGGCGTAAGAATTGATGGAGTGACCAAAGGCCGCCCAGCCGAAATAGCAGGTATCCAAGCGGGTGATGTTATTATGAAACTCGGAGATAACGCAACCACTGATGTACAAGAATACATGAAAGCACTCGGAAAATTTGAAAAAGGCCAAACAATTGATGCCGAAGTGAAACGAGGAGCAGAAAAGCTGATTTTGAAGATTACTTTTTGAAACTTAATTAACGTCGGCATGGTTTTGAACCATGCCGACGTTAAAAGATTTTATCAGAACACCAATTCCAGCCCCAATTTATCTCTCAATTCCAATAAAGCTGGGTTTTTATTGGCTAAATATTCAAATTTTTCTTGGGCTGTATATGGCCTACGTTCGGTGGTGGTCTCAACAATTTCGGCTACTATCTGAATCGAAGCATTTCTTAATCGCTGACGCAAAAATGTGGCTAAATCTTGCTTCATTTGCGTGAGCGTATCCATCTGAATTTGGTTATCTAACTGCAACTTAAAGGTTGTTCCTTCTAAGATAAACTCTCGTTTGAGCATTACCCTTAGGGTTTCTAAGTCACTTTCGTTGGCAAATGCAAACAAGGCTTGTTGTGCAGCTTCATACGTAAAAGCATCACTATAATTTGGCAAAGCTGGCTCATTATCAACACTTTGCACATCAGTTTTTGGATTAAAAACCGATGTTTCGATATCAACCGTAGAACGCAACTTTGAAGAAGCCATCGAAGGACGAGCAGTAGGCTGTACGCTCGGTGCGGGACTTGGCACAGTCGGAGTAACTGGCCTTGCGGGCATAGCAGGAATCGACTGTACATAACTTGGTTGTGCCTGTGAGGTGGTAGTTGGTGTAGCCGCAGCCACAACCGATTTTTGTTCCGAACTCTCAGCCCTCACGGGCGTTGACGAAACTACTGAATTGCTATTTTTTTTTTCGTCCCCGTTGTTGGGTAGCTCACTCAAATTCAAAACTTGATTAATCTGTGAGAGTTTCATCAAACCAATTTCAACGTGTAAACGCTGATTTTTGGCCGATTTATAATTGATATCAAGCTGACTACCAATACTTAATGAAGAAAAAATATAACCCAACGATAACTTTGCCGACTGCTCAACGTATCGCTGCTGAATAGATTCGGCTACCTGCAAAAGTTTCACCGTTTGCGGGTCTTTACTTACCATGATGTTTCGGAAATGCTCATTCAAACCAACCACAAATTGGTGTCCATCAAAGCCTTTTTCCAAAATCTCGTTATATATTAAAAACGCTTCCGATACATTTCCTGCCGATAAGGCATCGGTCATTCGGAAGTAATAATCATAATCGAGAATATGTAAATTTTCTAAGACAGCCTGATAGGTAAGTCCATTACCCGAAGAAAACGTTACGTTCAAATCAAACATCGAAAGGGCATCACGTAAACCTCCATCAGCCTTTTGAGCAATAAGTTCAAGTGCTTGATAATCAGCTTTTACATTTTCTTTGGTGGCAACACTGGCCAAATGTTCAGCAATATCTTTTATCTGAATACGGTTAAAATCAAAAATCTGACAACGACTCAGAATCGTTGGTAAGATTTTGTGTTTTTCGGTGGTTGCTAAGATAAAAATGGCGTAGCTCGGTGGCTCTTCGAGGGTTTTTAAGAAAGCATTGAAAGCTGCCTGCGAAAGCATGTGAACCTCATCAATGATATAAATCTTATACTTACCCGACTGCGGAGGAAAACGCACTTGGTCGGTCAGATTTCTAATATCTTCAACCGAGTTATTAGAGGCCGCATCGAGTTCGTGAATATTGAAAGAAGCATTATTATTGAAACTCTTGCATGACTCGCACTCGTTGCATGGAGAAATATCTTCGGTGAGATTTTGGCAGTTGATGGTTTTGGCCAAAATTCTGGCACAAGTTGTTTTACCTACACCACGAGGGCCGCAAAACAAAAACGCCTGTGCTAAATGATTCGTGCGAATGGCATTTTGCAAAGTAGTTGTGATGTGCGACTGACCTACAACTGTATCGAAAGTGATAGGGCGGTATTTTCGGGCCGAAACAACAAATTTTTCCATGACGCAAGTTACAAAAAAAATGGAATTTTAAGAGATATTCACGCACAGAATCGTATGATTTATTTACTTTTGTGGCGAAAAACCAACCGACAAAATGACTAACAAACTGACAATAAAGGCATTCAACCACGTAGCTTTACAAATATCTGATATTGAAAAAAGTCGAGTTTTTTACTCAGAAATACTTGGTTTAGAGGAAATTCCTGCCCCAGCTTTTGATTATCCAGTTGTTTGGTTTAGCTTAGGAAACGGCCGAGAAATACATCTGATTGGTAGAAAACCCGAAACTCCATTTACTCCCATAAGAAGTAACCATTTTGCACTTGAAGTAAGCGATATATATTTGGCAGAGAAAATTCTGAAAGAAAATGGAGCGAATTGTTTACCCATTAAATCTCGCCCCGATGGAATTTTGCAGTTATTCCTGACCGACCCTGATGGGAATTTTATTGAACTGTGTCAGATTTGATTAATTCAAACCTCTATATCTTGCGGCAGAGCCGCCCAATATTTGTAGAAATAAAGTTTTTAATGAAACAAGGTGCATCGCACTGTGAAATAGTTCCAGTAATATCTCGGTGCGATGCACCTTACAATCACGATTATTTTGCTAATTTCTACAAATATTTTAGTGCTACGCACTTTTTGTATTGGCAGTAACTTGAATCAATTTCCAAACATCGCCTTCAAGGCTCCCCAAAGGGTCTTTTTCAAATCGAGGTTAGTATCAAGCACACGAAGTTCGTCTGATAGTAAAAAATCAACCCCAGCAACATTTTTAGGTTGATAGATATTAAGTAGAATATTCCAGTTTATTTTACCGAGACCTACACCAAAACTCACAAATTTCTTCGTAACATTCTGTGATAAAAACGACTGATAATCAAGCGTTTGAACTTTGCTCAATTCTACTAAATCAACTTGTTCGAGAGTAAGGCCGATTGCTCCGAGAATTTTCACTAAAAGTGCTTTTTCGGACTCTGAAATCGTGTCGGTCAAAATCAAAACTTGATTTTGGAATTTGAAAGTCGGAATAACTGGCTTGGCCACCTCTCGTGGCGGAATTGGGGCAGGAACTGGTTCTTGCACAACTGCTTTTTGCTCAACAACAGGTTTGGCTTCCACAACTTTGGGGCTTTCGGAAACTACATTTTTGTAGAGTGTTTCGGTACTAAAAAGATAATTGGCAAGATTTGAAGTCATCTTCTTAAAACTTATAAAACAAGTCTACGACTTGTTCCTGTTCGCTACTCACAAGTTGAAAACCTGTGTTACAAAATAAATGTGCCACACTTTTCAGACATGGCACATTTAAAATCAATATGAATTATATTGCTTAACGCAAAATGATTTCTTCACGGTCTGGGCCCGTTGAAATAAAGCTAATCGGTACTTGAAGCTCAGTTTCTAAGTAAGTTACGTAATCAGCTAATTCAGCAGGAATTTGGTCGAATTTACGCATTCCCTCAAGCGAGCAAGCCCAACCTTTGAATGTTTTGTAGATTGGTTCTACATCAGTATCAGTCAAATCAAACGGCATTTGCTCGGTGACAGTACCATCTGGCAAGCGGTAGTGCGTACAAACGTTTACTTCATCTAAGAAATTCAGTACGTCAACTTTCATCATAATCAATTGCGTTACGCCATTGAGCATGATACTGTATTTGAGTGCTGGCAAATCTAACCAACCCGTACGACGAGCTCGGCCAGTAGTTGCTCCAAACTCACGTCCTTCTTGGCGGATTTTCTCTCCGAGTTCGTTATCTAATTCGGTCGGGAATGGGCCACTTCCTACACGTGTGCAATATGCCTTGAAAATTCCGTAAACCTCTCCTACTGTGTTTGGTGCAACGCCCAAACCTGAGCATACACCAGCAGCAGTTGTGTTTGAACTTGTAACGAACGGATACGAACCAAAATCAATATCAAGCAATGAACCTTGAGCACCTTCGGCCAATACTTTTTGTCCGTCTTTCAACGATTGATTGACAACGTATTCGGTATCTTGAAGATTAAATTCTTTCAAAAACTCAAGAGCAGCGAAAAATTCTTTTTCAGCTTCAGTTAGGTCATACTCAAAGTTATGGAAATCTAAGATTTGTGTATGTTTCGCTACTAAGGCTTTATATCTTTCGGTGAAGTTTGGCGAAATAATATCACCTAAACGCAAACCTTGGCGAGCAACTTTATCAGAGTATGCTGGGCCGATACCTTTCAAAGTTGAGCCAATTTTGGCATCACCTTTGGCTTTTTCGTAAGCGGCATCAAGCAAACGGTGAGTTGGAATGATTATGGCAGTTTTCTTAGAAATAACTAAGTTTTTCTTCAAATCAAGGTTATATTTTCCTAAACCATCAATCTCTTTCTTGAAGATAATTGGGTCAAGCACCACACCATTTCCGATAATATTTAAGCAATCGGTGCGGAAAACACCCGATGGAATTTGGTGTAATACGTGTTTATTGCCGTTGAATTCGAGCGTATGACCAGCATTTGGGCCACCTTGAAAACGTGCAACTACTTGATAATCAGGAGCAAGTACATCAACAATTTTGCCTTTGCCTTCATCGCCCCACTGTAAGCCTAAAAGAATATCAACCATTTTTGAATTAAGACGGAGACACCCGTCTGATTAGAATTGAGAATGTAGAATGACCATATTCTACTACTAAAACCTTTATTTTTTACTCGAAAAATCAAAATTCTAAACCTCAGCTTCAAGAAGCTGCTTTATTCTCACAATTTTCTCGTTCACAATTACCATAAAAAATCAGCGAATGGTGCATCACTTTAAACTTTAGCATATCGCCAACCATGTTTTGGATATTCTGTACACGTGGGTCGCAAAACTCCATTACCTTGTGGCAGTCAACACAAATGAGGTGGTCGTGCTGCTTAGAGCCATAAGCCTTTTCGTATTGAGCTAAGTTTTTGCCAAACTGATGTTTTTTCACTAAGTCGCACTCAACCAACAAATCGAGGGTATTATAAACCGTGGCACGGCTTACTTGATATTTCTTATTTTTCATAGAAATATACAAATCTTCTACCTCGAAATGGTCATTTCTTGAGTAAATCTCTTCCAAAATTGCGTATCTTTCGGGCGTCTTACGGAGCAATTTTGTCTCCAAATAAGCCGTAAAAATACTTTTTGCTGATTCAAAATTTGAAGGATTAGAAACCATTTTATTAAATGAGTTTGACTATGATTTTAGGATAAAATTACTAATAAAATACAGAACTTCCATCATTTAAAAACTTATTGCCTCAATTAGCTACGTTTATTTCAATCAATTCTTAAATAAATACCAAAATAGCATACTAACAAAAACGTCGGCATGGATTGTGAACCATGCCGACGTTGGATTTGAGTATAAATCCTTACCAAGTATTTTCTAAGTCTTTAGCAGTGTAAGTATGATTACGCTCATCATAAGCACTACCCGAAAGTTTTTTTAGCTTCAAAGAATCAGTTTTCTTGAAAACTCGCATCAATAAAGCCAACGGAGTCAAGAAAATAAAGAAAATAAGACTCAATAAAATAGTAGAATTTACTCGTCCCAAAATCTCAGCAATTTTGAGCCAAACCCAAGCGATTTTCTCTGCCACAAAGTCAGAAAATACGCCCAAAATGCCTAAAATAAGAGCGGTATTCAATAACCACTTTGATTGTAGAAAGAAATAAAACACCAACAAACCCACGACAATCGTGAGGATGATTTCTTTATTATTTTGTTTTTTCATTTAGAACAACGTGTAAATAAATGGAGCAATAGCCGAACCACCTCCGATTACGATTAATACACCAATCAATAATAGAACTACAATCATGGGCATCAACCACCATTTTTTGCGTTCTTTCAAGAATTTTAAAAGGTCTGATAAAAATTCCATAGATAAGACCCCCATCCCCTAAAGGGGGGTTTAAAATTAAAGTTTTTAAGCACCCCTTCAGGGGATGGGGGTGCTGGGCTTAATCTAACTGATATTCTTCCTTCCACTTTTCAGACTCGGTCCATTGTGGTTGGGTGTTTTTATCGAATATATAATTTCCTACTACCAAGAAATCCATTTCTGTACGCATCAAGCATTTGTAAGCATCTTCGGGCGTACAAACGATTGGTTCTCCACGTACGTTGAAACTCGTGTTTACAATCACGCCGTAGCCCGTTTGTTTCTTAAATTCATTGATAAGTGTCCAATAACGGGGATTAGTTTCAGCATGAACCGTCTGAATACGGGCCGAATAATCAATGTGTGTAATAGATGGCAAATCCGACCGCAAAAAATAGAGTTTTTCCATCATCGGCAAGTTTTCATAACTCGCTGGAAACTTTGTACGACGTTTTTCGGCCACTCCATGCACCAAAAGCATATATGGCGATGGCGTTTCGCACTCAAAATAATCTTGCACATCTTCTGCCAAAACCGATGGAGCGAACGGACGGAAACCTTCACGGTACTTGATTTTCAGGT
Organism: Emticicia aquatilis; assembly: GCF_014644295.1. GTDB lineage: Bacteria > Bacteroidota > Bacteroidia > Cytophagales > Spirosomataceae > Emticicia > Emticicia aquatilis. The sequence goes on along the minus strand of NZ_BMKK01000007.1, from coordinate 132,161 downwards.
TTAACTTTTTCTGCATTTCGGGGTTGCGAGCATCACCCAAAATACTTCTTCCACCCAACGCACGAGGGCCAAACTCCATACGTCCTTGAAACCAACCAATTACATTACCTTCGGCCAATAATGAAGCCGTTTTGGCTGCCAGAGCATCAAAATCATCAAAACGCTCGAAAGCAGCGTTGTATTTTCTTGACATTTGTTCTACTTCAAGGTCAGAATACTCAGGCCCTAAGTATGAACCTTTCATGGCATCGAGTTTACTGGTATCAACCTTACGCTCTTGACCAAAATAAATATGATACGCTGCCTGTGCAGCACCTAAAGCACCACCAGCGTCACCCGCTGCGGGCTGAATATATACGTTTTCAAAGATATTTGTCTTTTGCAATTTGCCGTTGGCTACGCAATTTAGGGCAACTCCACCCGCCAAGCAAAGGTTTTTAGAACCTGTCAAACGTTTGGCTTCTCGAGCCATCTTAATTACCACTTCTTCGGTTACCTCTTGAATTGCTAAAGCAAAATCACAGTGAATTTGCTCCAATAAACTCTCTGATTCACGGCGTTTGAAGCCCAATACCTCAGCCCATTTATCGTCATAAACCATTCTTAGGCCCGTAGCATAGCTAAAATATTCTTGATTCAGCCAAACTGAACCATCCTCTTTGATTTCTACGAGTTTGTTTTTGATAATATCTACAAAACGAGCCACTTGCTCGGAGCCATGACTGCCATACGGAGCCAAACCCATGAGTTTATACTCACCCGAATTCACCTTAAAACCACAATAATACGTTACGGCAGAATAAAGAAGCCCCAATGAATGCGGAAAACGCAATTCTTTTAGAATCGTCATATCTTTACCTTTTCCGTAGCAAATCGAAGCGGTTGCCCACTCGCCTACTCCATCAATAGTCAGCACGGCGGCTTCCTCAAATGGAGACGGATAGAATGCACTTGCTCCGTGCGAAAGGTGATGTTCGGGGAAAAGTAGTTTAGCTTTTTTCTTATCGTAATTACCAATTTTTTCCAGCTCTTCGTGCAGCATTCGCTTCAAAAACATCTTCTCTTTCAACCATACAGGAATTGACGTTAGAAAAGACTTTAAGCCTTTAGGCGAAAAACCGTAGTAAGTTTCGAGCAAACGCTCAAATTTCAGGAGAGGTTTATCGTAGAAAACAATAGCATCAATTTTATCGAGGGTAAGACCTGCGTAATCAAGGCAAAACTTTACGGCATTGCTTGGAAATGCAGGGTCGTGTTTGATACGTGTAAATCTTTCTTCTTGTGCTGCGGCAATGACTTCACCATTTTGAATAACAGCAGCGGCTGAGTCATGATAAAATGCAGAAATTCCTAAAATATTCATCTAAACGGTTTACATAAAATTTGTCTAAGCGGGCCGCAAAAATAGCAAAAATATTGCAATTTATATATAAACTTATATTTAAAGAATATGTAAAGTTATTTTAAGGAAATCGAGAAGCCAATGCCATTGGTTTCGGTTAAACCGAATTGAATTTTATTTATATAGCTGGTTTTTGGATTTGACTTTAGCTTGGCGTTATAAATATCAACGGCATGTTGGGCAAGTTCGTTAGATGATTCAACCATACTCAAACCACCCACGACTAAACTTAAACCTATCAGTAATTTAGGTAAACTTCTGATTTTATAATCTACTGGCTCTCCATCAACTATTGCAGTGGCATCTACGCCTTTAAGGGCTACATACGCTAACCCAACACCTCCAACAGCAACTACTGGCCCGATTGGTTTTAGGATATTTGACCACTGATATTTAATTTTGGACTGTTCGGTATTGCTAAATATTTTCGTGAGTTTCCCACTCGAAAGTTTTATCCCATCTTTATAAATATGTGTAGCCAGAAATACCCGTTTGGCATAAAGTGTATCTGGTTTCTGAGCAAAACCATCAAAAAAACTACCACATATAATTAATAAAATAAAGACGCTGTACTTCATTAGAGATATAATAAATTTAGAAAGTGTGTATTGCTTCTATAAGCTACAAAAACAATACATTCATATTTTTTATCAAAGAAAAATACTTCGATAGTTTATTTTAGTAAAACTGAAAATCCAATAGCATTACTCTCGGTTAACCCAAACTGGATTTTATTAATCGCATTGGTTTTCTGGCTCGCTTTGAGCATCGAATTATAGATATCAACCGAATGTCGGGCAAGTTGGTTAGAAGAAGCTATCACACTGCAACCAATCACAAACATACCTACTCCAACCGAAAGTTGAGTCAAACTTATCATTCTATAATTAATTTGTTTGCCTTCAATTGTTGTAATAAAACTCGTTCCTTTGATAGCATAACTTGTAAGTCCAATTCCTCCCATAGCCACCAATGCTCCAACAGGTTTTAGGGCTTTTGACCACTTATATTTTATTTTAGGAGCCCACGTATCCTTAAACAATTCTGTCACTTTTCGATTAGATAATTTTACACTATCATCATAAATATGGGTCGAAAGAAAAACTCTTTTGGCATAAAGAGTATCTTGTTTTTGAGCAAAAACCTGCATACAACTCATACACAAGGCTATCAAGACAAAAATGTTTTTTCTTCTCATACCTCTTGATACGAAAGTGCTTAATCTAATGTTAAGCCATTGTTATAATTTTCGGGGTTATTCAACATCAACTCTCGTTACCTTATTCATGCCTTCTATACCATTTAGTTTTTGCATAAGTGTTTCTAAATGTCGAGTATCTTGTACGTAGAGTTTGATATCTCCCGTAAATATACCATCATTTGTATCAACTGCCAAAGAACGCATATTGATATGTAGTTCGCTTGAGATAACTTTAGATATATCTTGAATCATTCCCATACGGTCAAGTCCATCGAGATGAATACTGGCAACGAAGGCTTTAGCCACTTGCGACGACCAACGTGCTTTAATAACCCGATTGCCGTATTGTGAAAGCAGCTGTTGAGCATTCGGACAAGAATTTCGATGGATTTTGATACCTTCATTGACGGTCAAAAAACCAAAAACATCATCACCCGGAATCGGGCTACAACACTTTGCCAATGTAAAATCAATTTCTTGCAAATCATCTCCAATAAAAAGCGTATCAACTCCCTTTACTTTCTTAAATTCTTTCTCAAAACTCTTGGCATCAATAAAGGCTTTATTATCAAGCTCAATCTTTGCTTGTTTATTGATTCGGGCATCACGGTCAGCTTTAAATTTCTTAATTTCATCGGGCTGAATATAGCCTTTACCGAAACTATAATATAAATCGTTGTAGTCTTTTTTGTTGAAATATGCCCGAAGCTGATTCAGCGTTTCGAGGTTATTTTCAATGCCTAAAATCTTAAATTTCTTTGCAATAATATCTTTTCCGTCACTGAAATAAACTTTGTTTTCTTCCTTCAGTAAGTCTTTGATACGTGCTTTGGCTTTAGAGGTCGTAACGAACCTCAACCAATCTTCCGAAGGCTTCTGATTTTTAGTAGTCAGAATCTCGATTTGGTCGCCGTTTTGCATCACATAACTAATCGGTACTAACTGGCCGTTTACTTTTCCTGCCGTACATTTTCTACCAATATCAGTATGAATTTCAAAGGCAAAGTCCAGAATCGTAGCACCTTTACGCAAAACCTTCAAATCTCCTTTAGGCGTAAAAACAAATACTTCTTCGTTATAGAAATTTCCACGAAAATCCTCCAAAAACTCAATCGCTGATTTATCGCCCGACTCCAATGTTTCACGCACTTGATTTATCCAGCGGTCAAGCGGAGCATCCATCGAAGTATCATTTCCTTTATACTTAAAGTGGGCGGCATAACCACGTTCCGAAATTTCGTCCATGCGTTCGGTACGAATCTGCACCTCAACCCACTGGCCAGTATGGCTCATTACGGTTGTGTGCAGCGATTCATATCCATTGGCTTTGGGAATCGAAATCCAGTCTTTCAAACGGTCAGGATTGGGTTTATACTCGTCAGTAACAATAGAATATGCCTGCCAACACGCCGATTTTTCTTTTTCGGGCTGAACATCTTGGAGAATAATTCGGATAGCAAACAAATCAAAAATATCCTCAAACGCAGTTTTGTGCGTTTTTACTTTATTCCAGATTGAATAAATGTGCTTCGGACGACCCTTAATTAGGAAATTGATACCCGCATCATTGAGTTTTTTCTGAATCGGCTTTATGAAGTTCTCGATGAAACGGTCACGAGTAGCTTTGGTGGTTTTTAGCTTATTAGCTATATCTTTATATATGTCTGGCTCGGTATATTTGAGATACAAATCTTCGAGTTCGGACTTGATTTTATATAAACCTAAGCGGTGAGCCAAAGGTGCATATATAAATATTGTTTCGTGAGCAATTTTAAGCTGTGAATTACGAGCCATGCTTCCGAGCGTACGCATATTATGCAGACGGTCGGCGAGTTTTATCAAAATCACCCTTACATCTTCCGAAAGTGTAAGTAGCATTTTTCTAAAATTCTCGGCTTGTGCCGATGTACCTTGCTCAAAATTACCTCCAATTTTAGTCAAACCATCAATGATACGAGCTACTTTCGGGCCGAATTCTCGCTCAATATCTTTCAATGTCATATCGGTATCTTCGACCACATCGTGCAGCAAAGCACAAATGATAGAAGTAGCACCGAGGCCAATCTCTTCGACACAAATTTGGGCAACTTCAAGCGGATGAAATATATAAGGCTCACCCGACTTTCGTCGCATATCTTTATGAGCCTCCATCGAAATCGTAAAAGCTTTTTTTATTTGCTTGGCATCTTCACCTTTTAAAACTGGTTTTGCTGCCCGAAATAATCGTCGATACCTTGCCAGTATTTCATTGCGTTCTTTTTCTAAATCAATCATTGCCCCTTGCTGACTAACTTCCATTATACTGCTTCCTTCTTGCTCTATCACTGCGACCCTCCTTTATTTTGTTTTGTTGTATTTTCGTAACACTAAGTTAACAAATCGGTTTTTAGGAACAAATTATTTTCTACGATTCATCTTCCGAAACGCTTCTTTTGCGTGACAAAGATTATTTAGATAAAATTTATAAAATATTTTTTAGTTTTAGGTTGACACAATCAAAAAAACTCATTACCTTTGCAGCCCAAATGACAAGAAACGTCTCGAAAAACAAGTTGTTTTTCCGACAATTGCCAGACTGGAAAATGCGGGCGTGGCGAAATTGGTAGACGTGCCAGACTTAGGATCTGGTGCCGCAAGGCGTGGGGGTTCGAGTCCCTTCGCCCGTACGAAAAAACCCTCTGAACCTTGCTTGGTTAGGGGGTTTTTTAAGTTTTAGCAGTTAGCTTTTAGCGATTAGCTTACTTCAGAATTATAGTTTGTTTTTTAAAAACACTTTTTAAGATTCTCAATAAAAAGCTAACGACTAAATAGTTAACCACTAAATGCTTGCAAAGTAAAAATTCTTGTTTTTTCAAAGCTAAAAGCTAATAGCTAAATGCTACGAGCTACAAAATCAAAAATAATCCTCAATGGAAACTACATTAGATAGAATTTCTTCTACCGAAGGCAGATTGAAAGTAACACTCACAGAGGCTGACTACAAGCCAGAGGTTGATAAAAAAATCAAACAATACAGCAAAACTGCTCAAATAAAAGGCTTCCGCCCTGGCATGGTGCCAAAAGAATATATCCAAAAATTACACGGTAAAAGTATCTTAGTTGATGAGGTAATCAACATGGTATCTAAAACTGTGAATGATTATATTTCTACAAACAAATTACGTGTTGTTGGCGACCCAATGCCAGATAATGAAGCTGCACAGAACATCGACTGGGACAACCAAAAAGATTTTACTTTTGAATACCAAATTGGTACTGCTTCTGACTTCACGGTAGATTTATCGAAGATTCCAGCTATCAAAACTTATGATATTGCGGTTTCGGAAGATAAAATCAATGAGGCAATCGAAGATGTGCGTAAGCGTTTCGGAAAAGATGCTGAGGTTGAAGAAGTAGAAGCTGGCGATATGATTTTTGGTACTTTGAAACAAGAGTCTTCGGAATTTGAAGTAAAAGATGCCACTATCCCAACTGACCGTGTGAAAGAAGAATCGGCTCACATTTTCAAAGGTTTAGAAAAAGGAAGTAGCGTGAAATTTGATATTCAATCAATTTTCACGAACACAAAAGATTTAGGTTTTGCTACTGGTAAAACTGAAGAAGAAGCGGCAGCATTGAGCGGTGAGTTTGAATTGACAGTTGAGAAAATTACTCGTGTTGGTGCAGCAGATATCGACCAAGAATTGTTCGATAAAGCTCTTGGACAAGGTAAAGTAAGCAACGAAGAAGAATTTAGAGCTGAAATTGCGAAAATCATTGGCGAAAACTACGCTCGTGAAAGTGAATATTTATTAGATTTTGAAGTTGAAAAAACACTTTTAGATAATATCTCAATCGAACTTCCTGACGAATTCTTAAAAAAATGGTTGTTCAATATCAACGAAGGTAAATTTACTGAAGAAGATATCGAGAAAGACTACGCTGCCTTTGCTAAAGGCTTACGTATGGATTTGATTCGTAATGAAGTTGCTTCAAACAACGAAATCAAATTAGAATTTGCTGATATTTTGGAAGAAGTAAAAGCTGAAATGAGAAATTATTTCGGAGCCTACTCTTACGAAGGTTTGGACGAAATGATTGACCAAATGGCTCGTAAAACTTTGAAAGAAAACAAAGATAATGCTGTTCGTCGTTATACTGACCGTGCATTTGGCAAGAAAGTACGTGAGTTCTTGAAAGCAAACGTTACGGTTGAGAAATCATCAGTAAATGTTGAAGAATTCAACAAAGTTGCTGAAACGGTTTACGCATAATTTTAAGACCACAGTCAACTGACGACGGTCAACAGAATATAACAAAAATCCCCCAAGAGCAAACTCAAGGGGGATTTTTGTTATTTGGTGTTTACGGAAGACTTCGCTTAAAGCGAAGTCTTCCGTTTTGGGTAATTTTAAATCAAAACGTTTCCAGTCATTTCTTTTGGAATTTCCACGCCCATCAATGTCAGAATCGTAGGGGCAATATCACCCAATTTACCATCTTTTACCTCAAAATTGTCAGTTTTGTCAACAATAATACACGGTACAAGATTAAGCGAGTGTTGAGTATTTGGCGTTTTGTCATCGTTAATCATATAATCAGCATTACCGTGGTCGGCAATTACAATAAATGTATAACCATTTTTCAAACCAGTTTCTACCACTTGCTCAAGGCATTTATCAACTGCTTCTACGGCCTCAACAACTGCCGAGAAAACGCCCGTATGACCAACCATATCTGGGTTAGCAAAGTTTAAGCAGATAAAATCTACTTCACCTTTTTCGAGTTCGGGTAAAATGGCATTGTCAATATCAAAAGCGGCCATTTGTGGTTTCAAATCATAAGTAGCCACATCTTTTGGAGATGGACACATTAAACGACTTTCACCCTCGAATGGTTGTTCGTGTCCGCCCGAGAAGAAAAATGTTACGTGAGGATATTTTTCGGTTTCGGCAATACGAATTTGTTTTTTCTTCGCTCGCTCCAAAACTTCACCCAGCGTATTATTTAGGTTGTCTTTTTCGTAAATAACCTTCACATTTTTGTATGTTTCGTCATACATTGTCATGGTTATGTAGTACAAATTCAAGGCTTTCATGCCGAAATCTGGGAAGTCTTTTTGAGTCAAAGCCTCCGTAATTTCACGCCCACGGTCAGTACGGAAATTGAAGCACATCACAACGTCCCCCTCTTCGATTACGGCAACTGGTTTTTCGTCTTCTACGATTACGATTGGTTTCAAAAACTCATCGGTAATGCCTTCGTCATAGAAATCTTGAATTACTTGTGGCAATTCTTCAATCTGAATTTTTACTTCTAAGCCCTCTACGTTTTCGTCAACTGCCGCAATACCATTCACCATGGCATCGTAAGTCATTTTTACACGCTCCCAACGCTTATCTCGGTCCATTGCGTAATAGCGGCCCGTTACCGAAGCCAATTTACCACCTGTTTGCTCAAGTGTTGCTTGAAGCTCAGCCAAGAAACCTTTTCCACTTTTTGGGTCGCAGTCACGGCCATCAGTAAAGGCATGTACGAAAACATCGGTCAAACCATAATCACCAGCGGCTTTGGCAAGACCTTTTACGTGGTCAATGTGTGAGTGAACACCACCATCCGACACCAAACCGATAAAGTGTACTTTCTTGCCATTGGTTTTGGCATATTCAAAAGCATCGACAAGCACTGGCTCTTTTGCCAATTTACCTTCTTCGACCGCTATATTGATTTTTTCTAATTCTTGATAAACTACTCGGCCAGCCCCCAAATTCATGTGACCAACTTCTGAGTTACCCATTTGTCCGTTTGGTAAACCTACGGCACGACCGCAAGCCTCAAGCGTACTATTGGGGTATTCGCTCATGAGTTTTCTGAAATATGGCACATTGGCTGCTTCGATTGCCGAACGCCACTCTTCTCCTTTTTTAGGAATTCCCCATCCATCAAGGATGATTAAAGCTACTTTTTTGTTCATAAGTTAAACCCCTTGCCTCCAGAGAGGAATTTTATTAAAACGAATCGTATGAGGAGGCTCGTGAAGCATACGAATTGGAATGAATTCTTTGGTTAATTGATTCCCCAAATTTACTCATTTTTTTTTCAATTCGGCTAAAACTTTCTTTCCTCTGCTATTTATTCCTGCCGAACAATCTTGGTGTTTGAGCAATAAATCTTCGATTGTTACTTGCAGTTCGGTTTTTAGTTCGGGAAAATATTGAGTGATTCTGAAGCAAACAGTCATCGAGAATGCAACCACAGCAATAGCTTCATTATCAGTTAGATAACGAAAACAAATATCATAAACTTCACCCATAAACTCTTCGGGGATTTCTACAAATTGCCAGACTCTAACAATGTTTCGTCTGACAGCCCCATGAATTTCGGGTTCGTGCAGTTTATCAAGTAAGTTTCGGAAATATGGTTTTATCAAGAACGGATACTGCTCGGCACACTCGCTTACCATCCATGACGAACGCTGCGTGGTGCGGTAATCTCCTTTCAAGAAAATCTGCATCAGTTCGGCGAAACGGTCTTCGTCGCTGCCAATATAGTCGGTGATTTTCTTGACGTTGGCTTTAGAATGTTCTCGAAGAATTTCTTGATAGAGATTCATTACTCCTCTGTTTTTACGATTTGATGTTTTTCAATCAAATAATCGAGCAGAGCCTCATTACTTCTCCAAACGATTTGGTAAACATCCTCGAAGAATGGTTCTGACTCGTAATATGGGTCTGGTACTTCTTTGATTCCACGAGTTTCAGGGTCGTGGTCACGGAGTAAGAAGAGTTTATCCGCCGATGGCGTTTTGTGTTTAGTTTTGTAATACAAATCATTCACATCTTTGAAATTTGCTTCGTCCATGACTACGATATGGTCGAAAGCATCTAAATCTGCTACCGAAAGTTTACGCCCACGATGGGTGAGCTTTAGGCCATGTTTTTCGGCGTTTTTTATGGTACGTTGGTCGGGCAATTGCCCAATGTGATAGCCAGCTGTACCAGCCGAATCACAAGAGATTTTATCTTGTAAACCACGTTTTTTTACTAATTCACGGAAAGTAGCTTCGGCTATCGGAGAGCGACAAATATTACCGAGGCAGACGAAAAGTACATTTATCATAAATTTTCGATTAAATATTTAAAAATCACATAACAGTTCCTCTGATACCTTCGAGTAGGGCCTGCCAAAATGTGGTGAAAAATCCTTTTTTGGGGTTACGTTGGAAATTAACGGCTACTGTTTTTACTGGCTTATTTCTTATTGGATTGCTGCTCTTCAAAACACTTTTATTGGCAAAAAACGACAAAAGTTTCTTTATTTTCATGACTTTGGTCTTTTCTTGCTCTTTCATCAAACTTACTTTTAGGTCATGATACAAAAATGTGACAGGGCCTCGTAAACCATATTTATCGCCTTGTAAATTAAACGAAAAACTATCAAGAATACCAGAATCAACTTTTGCTTTTGCCAAAGCATTAGTCACTTGATTAAGGTCAGATAAGGGCATTGGCGAAACCTCTCCCTTACATCTGAAAGCTCCCTTAGGGTCTTTTAGATTAAAATTGAAAGTCAAATTTACAGGATTTTTCTTCATAAACCTCGTTGATAAATATGCTTCGCAGATTGGATTTTGTTGCAAAGGCAATGTATCGTTTGTGACATTGAGAAGTTTGCCCTTGATATTATTGAAATATAAATATCCAGTCAAGCGTGTTTCGGGGTTGTACTGCGAAAACGTAATATTAATTTGTTGGAGACTTATTTTTTGAATATTAAACTTTAAATTAAGCTGAGCAAAAGCCTGATGCGGATAAAGTCGATAGTTGATTTTGGCAGGACGTATAAATGGGCGTTCATCTGAAAAAACATTTAATCTTCCTTTATCTATGCTTAATTCTTTGGCGTAAATTTTCTTTTCATCGAGTAGTTTTTCTAAATCTATGTTCGAGACTTTGATGGCTTCGCAGAGTACTTCTACCCTATCATTGCCATTTGAGCGATTGCCGTACTCAAAAGGTTTGTAATGTGGCTCTAATGCTAACTTTTGAATGGTTAAAGTACGATTCTCGCTCGAAAACTCTAAAGTATTAAGCCGAAATGTGTTGAGCGAATCAGCCGATGGAAATTCGAGCTTTTTTAGTCTTACGATACACTCTTTTGAATAATAAAAACGTGCGGTGTCTTTGTGAGAAAGTGAGTCTATCAACAAATTGGAAACCTCTAAATCAAGGCTGGCGATTCTACTACTTTTTGTCCGTTTTGATTTTGATAAATTGGTGTAGGTCAAACTAATATTTTCGAGATTTATTTTATCAACCGAAAAAGATTCAACAAATCTTGAAATTGCCTGATAAGGAGTTTTGGCTTTATTGGAATTATTGTATGCGTGTTTTTCGTGAAGAATTTCAATGAATGGATTTTCGACGGAGATTGTACTAATATTTAGTTTTTTTGAAAAAATGATAGTCCACGGCTTTAGTCCTGTCAATTTTATTTTTTCGATTTCACACTTAAAAACATTGTTGGGGAGTTTTTCTTCATTTCTTAGCTTATCAAACAACATCGAGTCAGCCATCCAAGTTACAGCTCTGATTTCAGCATTGCCTGTCATTGGGCTATACTGAATACCTTTGAAGTCTATTTGATATAAACCATTGGTAGAAGTCAGAATTGCTTCTTTGATTCGGCTTGACAACAAAGGTTTTAAGCCCCAAATACCTATCAAAGTTACTACGATACTGAAAAATATAAAGCCGTAGAGAACTCGGAGCAGAATCTTACGTGCGGTGTTTACTGGTTTCATTGTGTAGCTTTTAGAATTTTACAATTATTCGGTTGAATGGCGTAGTAAAATACTATATGCTAAAAAATACCCGTAACCCAAATGTATTTCAATACGTTGATAATATTGACTAAAAATTCGTGCCACGGGTATTTCAAAAAGGCTTAATGAACCTTCTCTCCTCCGACAAATGTATTCAGAACCTTTACATTTCTCAATTTTTCTTTCGGAGCGAGCATCAAGTCGTCTTCTAAAATTACAAAATCTGCCATTTTTCCTGCTTCAATACTGCCACGTTCTTTTTCTTCAAAGTTGGCGTAGGCACTCCAAATCGTCATGGCTTTTAGGGCTTGCTCACGAGTAAGTGCATTTTCCATCTGAAAACCTCCTTCGGGGAAATTCTTAGCATCTTGACGGGCTACTGCCGAGTGAAAACCATATAAAGGATTTACAAATTCAACAGGAAAATCGCTACCATTGGCCAAAAAGCCATTTTGCTTCAATAAATCTTGAAAAGCATAAGCAGTTTTTACACGTACATCGCCCAAACGTTCGTCAGCCCAATACATATCCGATGTAGCGTGCGTAGCCTGAATCGAAGGAATAATTGAGTATTTACCAAATTTCGGAACATCCTGTTTATCAACCACTTGTGCGTGTTCGATTCTCCAACGGCGGTCGTTTTTGGTTTTTAATAATTTACCATAAATATCCAAAATCAAACGATTGGCTGAGTCGCCAATACAGTGGGTATTTGCCTGAAAACCTGAATTGTAGATTTGTGTAAGGCTACGCTCTAACTCAGCTGCACTCAACAACAAAAAGCCAGTTTTTGAAGGTTCGTCGCTGTATGGTTTGAGCAAACAAGCACCTCGTGAGCCCAAAGCACCATCGGCGTATAATTTAAATGAACGCACATTGAGGCGGTCGGTTTTGTAAACGCCTTTCTTGATAAAATAATCAAGGTTTCTGATTCCGAGCGAAACCATTACATAATTACGGATTTTCAACGAACCTTCTTTGTTCATTTTATCAATCAAATCAATGTCGTCTTGATTTAAGCCCGCATCTGAAACTGTTGTAAGGCCGAGTTTAAAACACTCTTTCTGAGCGGCCAAAAGCATTTTTCGTTTATCTTCTTCGGTAGCTTGCGGGATAACTCTACGCACCAAACCCATGGCATTGTCGACTAATATTCCAGTCAATTGGCCATCAATTACTTCCACATCACCCCCATTTACCTTACTTGCAGGCGAAATTTTTGCCAATTCAATCGCTTTTGAATTGACCACTGCCGCATGACCATCAATACGAGTCAAGAAAACAGGTTTATTCGGGAAAGCTTTATCAAGTAATTCTTTGGTCGGAAAAACTTTTACATCCCAATCGTTTTGGTCCCAGCCACGGCCAATCAACCATCTATCGCCTTTGTGCTGGGCTTCAAATTTCTGTAAGCGTTCGATGATTTCGGTGTAAGACTTTGTATCAACCAAATCGCACTGACTAAGCATTTGTCCAAGCCCTAAAAAATGACTGTGGGGGTCATACAAACCTGGGAAAACGGGTTTGCCTTTGGCATCAATTTTTTGTTTGGCAGTGTATTTAGCCAAAATACTTTTTGAAGTGCCAGTTTCGAGAAATTTCCCACCTTTGATGGCAAATGCCTCGGCTTTTGCAAATTGATTATCGACGGTGTAAACCACCGCATTATGCACAATGAGGTCGGCCGTTTTTTTCTGTGCGAAAAGCTGAAACGTTGCAAATGATAGAGAACTTAGAAGTAGATTTTTGAAAATAATTTTCATAGGGTAGTTTTATAGTTTGTTTGGTACAAACATACAAAAAAGCGAAGTAATCTGATGTTTACTTCGCTTTTTTGGTAAGAAATTATTCTTTTGAAGATTGCTTACTGAAAACTGTCTAAGAAAGATTATTTAATATTCGCTTTATCGAGTGCTTCTTGGAAAATACGGGCGTTATTTGTGTGTTCTTCGAAAGTTTCGGCAAAATTATGATAGCCCGAAAAATCTTCTTTTGCACAGAAATACACGTATTTATGGCGTTCGTAGTTCAAAACAGCATTTAAAGCCACTGGCTCTGGCAATGCAATTGGGCCAGGAGGCAGACCTGTATTTTTATAAGTATTGTAAGGGGAATTTACGGCTAAATGCTTGTAAAGAATACGACGTAATGAAAAATCACCAACAGCAAATTTAACAGTCGGGTCAGCTTGCAATGGCATATTTGCCGCCAAACGGTTGATATATGCTCCCGCTACTCTTGGCATTTCGTCAACTTTATTCGTTTCCGATTGCACGATTGACGCCAAAACCGCCACCTGAATCGGTGTCATATTAATAGATTTTGCTTGAGAAAGGCGTTCGCTTGTCCAATATTTATTGTATTCGTCGTGCATTCTTGCCATAAACTTCTCAGGTGTGGTTGTCCATCTGATAAAATAAGTATTCGGCAAAAACATGCACATAATAGTAGTGGTATCGAAACCGTATTTCTGACAAGCCTCTGGGTTACGTAATAAATCGACCAATTCTTCGGTTTTAAATTCAAAACGTCCGCCCATTTTCTTAATCAAATCTGATTTTAAGCGTACATTGTTGAATGTCAAACGAACTTCATCTTGCTCGCCTCGGCGTAGTTTTCCGATTACTTCACGGTTGCCTGAGTTTGGTTTGATGATGTAGCGTCCAGCCTTTACTTTTTCGGGGTAATCCATGAATTTTGAGAGAAATTGGAAAGAAATTTCGTCATGAATTACTTTATGTTTATGCAATGAATCAACAACGTTTTTGTAAGTTCCACCAGTTGGGATATACAAAACGAAGTCTTTTTTGCCCTCGACATTCAGGTTGGCACTATTGGCGACTTGCCAAAAATAAAAGGATAATGTAGCCGCAACGGTAGTGACAACTACTAATGCGTAGGCAATGAATTTTCTGTTTTTTAACATTTTGTAATTAAAAATTTGTAATAGTTTTCAAAATTTTCTTTTTCAGTTTACCCGAAAGCTTATCGGATTCTTGAATGATGGTTGCTTTAAGTTCCGCCAGACTTCCCTTTCGTAGTTGTATGAAATTATGTACGGTGCTTATGGTATAACTAATAAACACTACATGATTTTCATCTAATTGATTTCGGAATGAGTTGAATTCTTTTAGAAATGCAAAGGTAGGAAAGGCATTGTTATCTAAGAAAAAAACTTGAGAAGACTTTAAGGAGATTGTTGAATTTTCTGATAAAACTCTTTGATAGAAACGTGCCGTGTCGGGTGGCTTTGTAGCAAATATTTGCTCGATAACACTCGGAATTTTCTCAAATCTATCATCGTGGTCTTCCATGCGTGTCCATCGGGCAAAGCCTTTTTCTTTTAATTGAGATTCGTAACGCAAGAAAATACTCAATTTACTGATGAGTGCAGGCACAGCCATGAGCCTTAGATGGAAAGAAAAATCATTTTCTCGCAGCATATCAACGGTTTGATAAACCGCATTGATGTTTCCACCCAGTGTACTATCAATTATGAGATTGAATTTGTTTTCGATACAGTGTTTTATTAAGCGTTCTGTCCAAGCTGAAGCGTACGGATTTACGAGATTAGCAGCATTTTGAAATGTTTCGGGATTTTGTTGGAGAGCAGCATAAGCAGGATGATAAAGTCGGAGGTCATCAGTACTGATAAAGATAAAGTCTTTTTGAAACTCGTCTTCAACTTCCTTAACCAAATAAGATTTCCCTGCCCCTGGTTGTCCTCCAAGTATAATTCCCAAAGGTTTTGTTTGTGTAGTTTTAGCAAAAGTAAAATCAAAAAGAATATCGTTAAATATTTCTTCAGATTTCTCATCAGTAATCTCAATAAGCATATTTTTCAGAGAGATGTTTATTTTCTTGCATTAACTTGAGTAAAATATTTTGTCGTTCTGATAAACTAAGTCGACGATATTCATTTCTCAAAGTTATCCAGTTGATTTTCTTTGCCTTCAAATCTTCTATTTCTTTCTGCGAAAGTCCTGCTACTTCTCGACAAACATGGCTCATTCGAGCAATCACTTCCGCAAAATAATTTTGGAGGTTTTCTGCCATTAAAAATTCATCCTCCCAAGATAGAGGAAGAAATGGCACACCGATTTCAGCTAATTGGCTTTCAATTTCTTGCCAGTCCATCGAGTCACTCTTAGGAAGGTCTTTTTCGGTTAATGCTACCATAATTCAATATTTTTATCAAATATAGATATTTTCAGAAACTATACCAATCGACTAATTATTTGTTCGATAGACAGTTTTTCCTGCTCGCCCAAAGTCATATTTTTGAATGTCAGTTCGCCCGATTGCATTTCTTCCGAACCTACAACGATTACAAACGGAATATTCTTGCGATTAGCGTAATCAAACTGCTTTTTGATTTTTGCCGATTCTGGATAAATTTCAGCATTAATGCCAGCATCACGCAACTTTTTTAGGATTGGCAAAGAATACTTTTCGGCTTCTGCATCAAAATTTGTCAGTAAAACTTTTGTCGTAACTGATTGATTTTCAACGAATAAACCTAATTCTTCCATCACATCAAAAATACGGTCAACTCCCAACGAAATACCAACTCCCGAAAGCCCCGGCATTCCGAAAGTTCCTGTTAGATTATCATAACGACCTCCGCCCGAAATACTTCCAATCTGTACACCATTGGCTTTTACTTCAAAAATTGCTCCTGTATAATAGCTGAGTCCACGAGCGAGCGTAATATCAAGTTGTGTATTGGCATTTTCTAAACCAAAACTTTGCACCAATGACCAAACTTTTTCCAATTCTTCGATACCTTTCAAACCAGTTTCAGAATCTTTCAACCAAGCCTTTAGTTTATCAAATACTTGGCTATCAGCTCCTTGTATTTCAAATATCGGCTGTAATTTCTCAATAGACTCTTCTGAAAAACCACGTTCACGGAGTTCGTCTTCTACTTTTTCTTTCCCAATTTTATCCAATTTGTCAATCGCAACCGTTAGCGGTACTTCACTGCCTTTTACACCGATTACTTCGGCAATACCCGATAAGATTTTTCGGTTATTGATTTTAATAGTAAAGTCTTTGATGCCCAAATTTTGCAAAATCTCCTGCAACATCAACACGATTTCGGCTTCGCAAATCAATGAATCAGTACCCACAACATCAGCATCGCATTGATAAAACTCACGATAACGGCCTTTTTGAGGGCGGTCGGCACGCCAAACAGGTTGAATCTGATAACGTTTGAATGGCATCACCAAGTCGTTGCGGTTCATGACCACAAAACGAGCAAACGGAACCGTCAGGTCATAACGCAGACCTTTTTCTGAGATTTTTTTCAGAATATGTTTTTCTCCTTTATCTAAATCCTCATCGTTTATTATACGCACGCCCTTGTGATGCAAAAAATCACCCGAATTTAAGATTTTGAATAAAAGTTGGTCACCCTCATCGCCGTATTTTCCCATCAAAACCGAAAGGTTTTCGATAGTTGGAGTTTCGATTGGTTGAAAACCGAATTTCTGAAAAGTACGCTTAATTGTATCAAAAATATAATTTCGCTTGACCATTACCGATGGTCCAAAATCTCTTGTTCCTCTTGCTAAACTTGGTTTACTCATTTTATTTTTTTAGTATTTTCTAAGAGCGTGTATCTCAGAAATACCGTCAGACCCGAGGTGCGTAACTTGCGGTGCAGACGGAGTTTTTAGATAATTATTTTTACGAAGCACAAAATTAGCTTAAAAAAGTCATTGTTAATTATTAAATGTTAATTGATTTTCGTAACTTTGTACCCTAATTTTGCCCCAAGCCCCTCAAAAAGGGACTTTAGATATTCCAAAAATTTTTTACTATGCTCTGATTCTCCATTAGTAAATGGGTTTTAGGGTCTAAAATACATAATACAATGGCAGTAACACAGTTAAAGCGTAAAGCGAAAAGAAACCAAGCAGTAGCTAAAAATAGAGTAGCAACAATCAAACGTTTATCTTTGAAATTAGATGTTAAACGTGTTGATATCGAGGCATTGAAAGCAGAATTTACAAAATAATTTTTGTAGTTCGATTATCGAACAAAAAAAGAGATACTCGGCGAGTATCTCTTTTTTTGTTTATCTAAGTGGTGTTTCGAGCTGAAAAGCATTTTCGGTAGGCTCACTATTTTTCGAGTAAAAAATAGCTATTTTGGGACTACACGGAAACGAATTACTATTTGCTTCTACATCCATAAAGTCTTCGTTCCAAGCAATTACGGCTGACTCGCACAGCGTTTCTTCAATTTTCAACAAGAAATTTGCTAAATTTCGGGTAGCTTGTAGGATAAAATTAAAAGTAAAATTGGCATCAAAAAAAGTTTGATACTGTTTCATTGTCTTTTGTTTCTCTTCCAAACATTCTTTTGAATCAACAAAAAATACAAAGTTCAGTAAGACATTAAACTGAGATATGTATCGGTTGAAAGCAGTTAATTTCTCTATATCAGTTTTCTGCTCAGTATCAGCCAAAATACTAATATTGTGCGGAAACGCTAACTGAATTTCTGGTGGGACTACCAAAATACCAGCAGGTACTTTACGTAAAATTTGCGTAGAAACACTACCCATTTTCCACGATTTTGGGGTATTTGAAGTTCCGACAACGATTGTATCAAAACTTTCTATGCTATGCAACTCCGCAATTTTATTAGAAATTTGTTCGGCAGAAATTCTGTGTTCCAGAATACTTTTAACTTCTACTCCATGAACATCTTTTACTTTTTTTAGAAGTAAGTTCACCTTTTCGGCATCCGTAGGGTCTAATACTTTTTCTTTATAGCAGTACAATAAGGTGTATTCGCAAAGAATACGCTTTGTAACTACCACCGAATACATTATTAGATTTTCTGAGTTTTTTTCTAAGTCAACAGCTATTAAAATTTTTCGTATTCTTTGAGTTGCTAATGGCATTTGTGTACCATTATCAGTTTGTTTCATCTATAGGTTTTAGCAAAATTGAGTAAAAACGACTTTCATCATATTGGTTTTACAAAATTACATATATTAATTATATTTTCACAAAATACTGATAATCAATTATTTAAATTTACACATTATAAGTATTTATACTCAAAATAATTCTATAAAAACTTTCCATTATTCAAAAGTCAATGGTTTTGTTTGGAAGCTATTAGCTGTATATCGGAAAAGATTAACTTATTCACTTCTCGAAGTATCTAATTTTGTGATAGTTAGCTTCTTTCTTGCGTTTTTTTCTCTTTGTTTTAAGGCCTTTTTGATAAGCTTTTTGTTTTCCATTCTTACCTTAAAAATAATAGCTTGCCCAAACACACACAACCCTGCGTTAATCATGATTAGGCTGTAACTCCCGAGCAAAAACCAACGCAAAAACGGAGCATTCGTATGCTTTAAATTGGAGGCTTCGCTAAAAATACTCAGGCCAAAGCCAATTAAGATTAAACCACCAATAGCACACAAAAGCCATTTGGTGTAAAGACTCATTCGTTTCAACATTTTTTTTCCAGGTGGTTTTTGCTTTTTTACTTCCATCTTCTTGAATCTTTATTGGTATTGGTGTAAAATCTAACAACAAAAATAACTAATTTTGAGAAAAAAACAGAACAATTATCAATTATCCGTTATTAGTTACTTACTTGATTTTCTTGATAATGAGCTGATAATAAACCACTTGACTTGTTTCACCAAAACACTTGTTGGTTAATAAAAACGCAGAACTCAGAAATAAGAACTCAGAACTCTATTACTCATGGGAAAAATTATTAGTTTTTTACTCCGATTTATACCTCGAAAATACCTTCAATTATTCAGTCATATTCCGCTCAAAATCTATACATTTTTCTTGAAAGGAAATAATGTCGAATGCCCAGTTTGTGATGCAAAGCTTACGAAGTTTATGCCTTATGGTCGTTTGGTTTCTCGTCCAAATGCACTTTGCCCTAATTGTTTAGCTCTCGAACGCCACCGTTTGATGGCTTTGTATTTGAAACAACGAACAAATTTCTTTACTGCTCAAAACTTAAAGGTATTACACGTAGCACCCGAATATTGTTTCATTGACCGTTTCGAGGAAATGAAAAATTTGGAATACATCACGGCCGATATTGAGTCGCCGTTGGCAAAAGTGAAGATGGATATTCACCAAATTCCGTTTGAAGCTAATACTTTTGATGTGGCAATCTGTAATCACGTCATGGAACATGTAGATGATTATCACAAAGCAATGTCGGAACTTTATAGAGTACTGAAACCAAACGGCTGGGCGATTATTCAATCGCCACAAGATTGGACAAAAGCACATACTTTTGAAGACCCAACCATCACCGACCCACGTGAACGTGAACGAGTTTTCTGGCAAAATGACCACCTACGTCTTTTTGGTCGTGATTATGGTCGTGAGCTTGAAAAAGCAGGTTTTACAGTAACAGAAGACGATTTCGTAATGAAAATGTCGAAAGAACTGGTGAAGCGTTACTCTTTGCCAAGCGAAGAAATTGTTTATTTCTGCGAAAAAAAGTAGATAAATAATGGCGAATTGAAAATTGATAATGGAAAATTATCAATCGAGCGACGTTCCATTATTAATTATTCATTATCAATTATTCATTAACATTCAACCTATGAGATTTAAAGACAAAGTTGTAATCATTACTGGCGGAAACTCTGGTATTGGCAAAGCAGCAGCAATACTATTTGCCAAAGAAGGTGCAAAAGTAATGATTGCTGATTTATCAGAAAAAATGGGCGATGACCTCGTCGAAGAAATAGAAGCAGCTGGCGGAGAAGCAAGTTTCATTAGAGTAAACGTAACCGACCTTGATGATGTGCAACGCATGGTTGAGCAAACAATTAGCCGTTTGGGACGCTTCGATATTTTGGTCAATTCGGCTGGGATTTTGGGGCCACGCATCCGCACTGATAAATATCCCGAGGAAGATTTTGATAAAGTAATCAACGTAAACGTGAAGGGTCTTTGGAACTGTATGAAAGTGGCACTTCAGCATTTCATAGTTCAACGCAGCGGAAATATTGTCAATATTGCATCAGTGGCTGGGCATCTTGGCATGGTTGGCCACATTGCATATTCGGCAAGTAAGCACGCCGTGATAGGGATGACCAAAACTGCGGGAATAGAATATGCCAAGCATGGCATCAGAATCAATGCAGTCTGCCCAGGGTTTACACAAACCCCAATGCTCGAAGGAGCAGACACCGATGATGCGTATTTGGAAGCACTCCAACACGCAACTCCGATGAAACGCTTTGGTAAGCCCGAAGAAATTGCAAGTGCAATTTTATATTTAGCCGCCGAAGAATCATCTTTCATCACGGGTCAGAGTATTATTTTAGATGGTGGGCTGATATTGCAGTAATGCCGCCCAAGCCCCTAACTCCTAAAGGGGGATAAAGGAAAAACAATAAAAACTTGTAAGTAAAATAATTTCAACTTTGTTAAAGCCCCTTTAGGGGTTTGGGGCGACCGTCGCTCGGTGTTTATGAAAAACGTATTCGATTTAACAAATAAAGTAGCCGTAATTACGGGTGCGAGTAAAGGGATTGGCGAGGCCATTGCCCGTATATATGCTTCTCACGGGGCAAAAGTGGTCATTAGTAGCAGAAAACAAGCCGATTTAGACGAGTTAGCTGCCGAAATAAAAGCTGAAGGTGGCGAATGTGTAGGCATTGCAGCTAACACTGGCGATATGGCACAGCTCCGAAACTTGGTTGATAAAAGCGTAGAAATCTACGGTGGAATTGATATTTTGGTCAATAATGCGGCTACCAACCCAGTTTATGGGCCATCGCTTGAATGTTCGGAGAGTGCTTTTGATAAAATCATGCAAGTGAATGTGAAAGCTCCTTTTGAACTGGCCAAAATGGTTCACCCAATCATGAAATCTCGTGGTGGTGGAAGTGTAATCAATATCAGTAGTATTGCTGGGCATACGCCTGACCCGGGTTTGGGTATGTACAGTGTCAGCAAGGCTTCTTTGAATATGCTAACAAAAGTGTTGGCAAAGGAATGGGGAGAAGATGGTATCAGAGTAAATGCAATTGCTCCAGGTTTGATAAAAACCAAATTTAGCCAAGCACTTTGGGACAACGAAAAAACTTTGGCTCACTTTACCAAAAACCTTCCGATTGCCCGCATGGGAAGTGTAGAGGAAATTTCACCGATGGCACTTTACTTAGCTTCGGCTGCATCAGGCTATACAACTGGCGGTATTTTTGCCATTGATGGTGGTACGATAATTTAATTTTAGTGATTAGCTTTTAGCTTTTAGCTTTTAGCTTTTAAAAATACTGTAGAAACGCTAATAGCTAAACGCTAATAGCTAAAAGCTCAAAAAAGTGAGTGTTTGCGTAATTATTCCTATTTATCAAGAAAAACTGAGCAAGACCGAAGAGATTTCACTTGCACAAGGCATACGTGTATTGGGGCATTATCCAATTATTATCATCAAGCCAAAGTCGCTGAATATCAATCATTTACAACAACAATATTCACAAATACAATTTGAAGACTTTGATGATTCATACTTCAAAAGTACGCTTTCTTATAATAAGCTCATGCTTTCGGAAGAGTTTTATGGTCGTTTTTTGAAGTATGAATATATGCTCATCTATCAATTAGATGCTTTTGTTTTTCGTGATGAACTCGAATATTGGTGCAAACAAGGCTATGATTATATTGGAGCTCCGTGGAGAATTGAGATAGATTTTGACTCGAAAATCAAAGAATTGATTTGGAATGTAAAGAAAAAAGTCGCTCTGTGGTTCGACCTCAAAGAGGAACTTTACGGTAAATACGGCCCAAAAGAAATCATCATGAAGCGTGCCGTAGGTAATGGAGGATTTTCGCTGAGAAAAACGAAGAAATTGCTTAGTATGATTCCGAAAAACCGACAAAAAATTGAAGAATATCTCGAAAAAGTTAAGACTCACCCAGCTTATAACGAAGATATGTTTTGGGGAATTGAACTAAACAGGTATTTTCCACAACTGAAAATTCCGAGCTGGCGAACAGCTCTAAAATTTGGCGTTGAACACATGCCCGAAAAAGCATTTCGTCTCAATGGTGGTTTACCATTTGGTTGTCACGCTTGGGATATTTACGAAACTGATTTTTGGAAGAAAGAGATTGAAAAATTTG
Organism: Emticicia aquatilis; assembly: GCF_014644295.1. Classification (GTDB taxonomy): domain Bacteria; phylum Bacteroidota; class Bacteroidia; order Cytophagales; family Spirosomataceae; genus Emticicia; species Emticicia aquatilis. The sequence goes on along the minus strand of NZ_BMKK01000007.1, from coordinate 109,614 downwards.
GGTATAAATTTTGAAAGGCTCTACTAATTTAAAAATGACAGGTTGAAAACCTGTCCTACGAAACAAACACTGTATGAGAAAATACTGCGGAACACCACGAGAAACCATTCCTTTTAAAATCATGGATTTTTTTGTGGATATTTATGCAAATCTTTTCTATAAAAAACGAAAAAAAGCTCCAATCAATCATGATGCACCCCGAATCTTGGTGGCTTCATTGGGGCATTTGGGCGATGCTCTCACGGTGACGTATATGTTTCCGCTCATTAAGAAAACTTACCCAAACGCCACAATTGATTTGCTGACGGCTCAATGGTGCGAGCCTGTCAATCTGCATAATCCGTACGTAAATCAGACGATTTATATCAATCATTTTCAGACAAACCGACGTAAGATTTCTCGCTGGGAAAAATTCAAAGACTTTTATCAGACTTTTCACCAAGCATTATCTGTGTTACGCCAAGCTGATTATGATTACTACATTGACATTCGTTACAGCGATGCCGTGGCACATTTTGTGTTGCCTTTCATCTCCGTAAAAAAGGCTTATGGTTTTTCGAGACGTGCCTTGGGCGGACTTTTAGACAAAGAATTTGACGTACCAACGCACGAATTTCATCATTTTGATATGTATTTCATGCTTTTGCGTGAAATCGGGGTGAAAGGAACTTTTGCTGATATTGAACCTTATTTTCCAATACCTGAGAGTGTTAATTTTGAGAAAATCCAAGAAAAAATAGGTTTAGCTAATGAGTCATTTTTCATGCTTTTCCCTGAATCTGGTGGCGAACACAAGCAACTTTCAACAGCATTCTGGGCGAAGTTAATTGAACAGATTTTAGAAAAACATCAACTAAAAGTATTGCTGTGCGGACAAACCTCGATGTCGAAACAAATTTTGGATTTGGTTGCTGATAATTTCAAAACTCAACTCATTGATACTTCGGCCAAAATCAACATTCAAGAAATAGCAGTTTTATCAAAAAATACCAAATTCGCTCTTACACTTGATTCTTTTCCTGAGCATTTAGGTTGTATTTTTACCAAAACAATTACCATTTTTAAAGGAACAGGTTATCCGTTTTTCCCTTTAGCCAACTTCCCTGTTTACCTTATTCATAACCACAAACCGAGCGTTGGATTGCCATTTGAGAGAGATAACGTAGAGGTGGTTTATCAAGAAAATGTTGAAACTGATGCCGTAAAAGCCTTAGTTTTGAACAAAATAAGCAATTTTTTAAATGAATAAAGTCATTTTAGATACATCGGTTTTGGGATTGGGTTATTTCCATGAGCAATCTCGCACTGGAATTTTCAGAGTTGCCGAAGAACTTTTCAAGGGCCTGCACAGCAGCAACGAAATAGAACTTTCGTTGGCAAATACCGAAAATTTGCCCGAAATGATAAGTTATCTAAAAAAATACTTTCCCGAATCGAAGTTTAATTTGGTCAATAAACAATCAGATAAAGTTAGGGCAAGATTCGAGAGTTCGATTATTTCAATTTTTCCGTTTAAATCTTTACCACAAAAGGCTGTCAGAGAGGCATTTGTGCGTACTCGTGGATACTTGAAACCACAATTTTCGTTCAATCCAACATCTTTGTCCGCCTACGATATTTATCATTCGCCATTTTTGCCGATTCCGCAAGAATTAAAAGGTTTTTCAAAACCCAATAAAATCATCACGATTCATGATTTGATTCCGCACTTATTTCCTCAATATTTCGGGGAATGGAATAAAATAATCATGCGTAAGATTTTAGCAAGCATTGATGAGCATACAACGCCTATTTGTGTTTCGGAAGCAACAAAAAATGATTTGTGTGAAGCCACTGGTCTTTCGCCCGAAAGAGTTTCGGTAGTGTATTTGGCAGCCTCGAAAGAAGTCTTTTATCAAGAAAGCAATCAAGAAAAGATAGCCAATATCTTAAAAAAATACAATATTCCGACTGAAAGTAAGCACCTTCTTTCGGTTTCTACTTTAGAACCTCGCAAAAATATCGAACGTACGATTAGGGCTTTCTTGAAACTCATTCAGCAAGAGCGTATTGATGATTTAAACTTGGTGCTTGTAGGCACAAAAGGCTGGCAATTTGATGGAATTTTTGAAGAAATCAAGTCAAATCCTGCTCTAAAGGAGCGAATCATCACAACTGGTTTTGTGGCAGATGAAGACTTAGCTGCTCTATATTCTTCGGCCATTGGGTTTGTGTATCCATCGCTTTACGAAGGCTTTGGGCTACCTCCGCTCGAAGCCATGCAGTGCGGAACGCCCGTGATTTCATCTACTAAAAGTTCAATTCCAGAGGTCGTTGGCGATGCAGGAATTTTGGTCGAACCGACCGATGAAACTGCTATTTCGGCCGCTATGCTGAAATTTTATCAAAACGAAACTCTCAGAAACGAGTTAAGTAAAAAGGCTCTTTTACACGCAGCCAAGTTTTCGTGGGAAAGATTTACCGACGAACACATCAAAATCTACCAAGAGGTTTCTTAAATTTCATCATTTTTATAAAAGTTTATTCATTAACTTTGATGAACTAACGACAAAATCTTGTCAAAAACCTAAGTTTTTTGACCTTAATGAAGCAATTTTTCTCGATAATCGCCATTCTTCTGATGCTTTTGGGAAATCGGACAGAAGCCCAAATCAAAATTGTGGTTTCTGAATATCCGACATTCCTCGTGCCTGATGGCGAACTATACATGGCCAGTTCGATTAATAATTGGAGCCCAGGCGACCCCAACTACGCACTCAAAAAAGACATCGACGGTAGCTATTTTATTATTTTACCCGACTCAATCCCTTACTTTGAATATAAATTTACACAAGGAAATTGGATGCTGGTTGAGGGCGGAAAAGATGGAAGAAGCCGCCAAAACAGAATTTATGATGCTGCAAACGAAGCTAATCCAAGATTAGTAAATGTGAAAATTGAAAGTTGGGAATCGAAACCTTCGTATGTGATGGTGATTGAGAAAATCCCAACAAATACGCCCAAAGATGCTCATATTTATATTACAGGAAATTTTAATAATTGGAACCCTGGAGAAGAAAAATACCGACTCAAACGCCAAGCTGATGGCACTTATCGCACTATTATTTACAGCGATTTGTCTCGATTAGAATATAAATTTACTCGTGGGTCGTGGGAATCTGTCGAAGGGCGTGAAAGTGGAAAAGCCCGCCCGAATCGAGTATTTAATCGCTCAAATAGCACCGACTTAAAGACAATTCAGATAACTATCGAAAGCTGGGAAGACTTTTCGGGAGCATTTAACTTTTTCTCTCTCTTTGATTTACTGATGCTTTTTGCCTCTTTTCAAGGCATTTTGCTCATTATTGCTATTCCTACCATTCATGATTACAACCGAGCGGCAAACCGTTGGTTGGTTTCCTTGATAGCGGTGACATCGCTCATGGTGCTTTTGCGAGAAATGTCAAACCACAAAGAATTTGCTCAGACCTATCCTAAACTTTTGCTAATACCGAATTTATTGTTGTTTCTCTACGCCCCTCTTTTTTATTTTTATCTGAATAAATTGCTATTTCAGACCAAGAAATTACCTAAAAAATGGCAGTTTCATTTTATTCTACCAGCCATTCAGCTCGTTGTGTATCTGCCGTATTTTTTGATGGATTTCAGCGTTTTCAGGTTAAAGTTGGTCAACGAAGACAATGATTTGCAAACCGTTTTGGCAGTAATGGGGTCGATTGGTTTATGTAGTAATTTCTACTATTGGAATATCTGTCGAAAAATGATTCAAACCTACAAGCGGGATTATAGCCACAATTATTCTTACGAACAAAACCTACAATACCTCAACACTGTTCTTTCGATTCAAGCATTGTGCTTAATTCTTTGGCTATTTACGGGTTTTTGGAGTTTAATTTCTTATTTGGGTTACGTCAACGACAGTCTTATTGCCGAGCGAAGCATCGACACTATTTGGTTGGTATTCTCAACTATTGTCTATTTCTTAGGCTATTTTGCTATTCATCAACCCGAAATTTTCAAGCTTCCACAGCGTGAGGTCGAATTTTTTCAAAATCCGCTACCAATCAATCACGCCAATAGCTACGCTCCTACTCCCGATAAAACCGAGGTTATTGATGAAAATATCATAGTTTTGAAAAGCCAGTTGGAAACCTACATGGACAAACACAAACCTTATGAAAACCCAAAACTGACACTCAACGACCTTGCTGCAAAACTCAAGATTCAGCCCCACGTATTATCAAAAGTTATCAATGATGGCTTTGATAAAAACTTTTTTGATTTAGTGAATACCTACCGAATCGAAGAGTTTAAACGACGTATCGAAGACCCACGTTACAAAAATTACACGCTACTCAGCTTGGCTTTTGAAGTGGGGTTCAATTCTAAAACTGCCTTCAATCGTTCGTTCAAAAAGATTACAAACCAAACTCCAAGCGATTTTTTTGAACAAATCAATGATTAAATTGCTCATTTTGTAGTTCCACTTTATAAAGTGGATACTCATTTGACTTTTATAATCAGCTACACATCAACACATTACATCTTCTAAGTTATAGTTTACTGCACTTTTTATAATATTTATAAAGTGGAGCGACACGCCTTAATATCAATTGTACTTTTGCAGGAAATACTTTAACTATACTCACCGTATTTCGTAAACATTATTTCTTTTCGATGAAACAAACTTACTTGTTAGGTGTCACTTTTTTGTTTTCGAGTTTTTGTTGCCAAGTAAAAGACATTGAAAAAGAACCACTCTTTCTTGGTGGCGATTTATCGTATGTCAATGAAATGGAAGACTGTGGTGGAACTTACCAAAGCAATGGTATGAAAGTTGACCCTTACAAACTCTTCAAAGATAAAGGTGCGAATGTAGTGAGAGTCCGTTTGTGGCATTCGCCCGATTGGACAAAGTATTCAACTTTTGAAGACGTAAAGAAAAGCATTCGCCGAGCCAAAGAGCAAAATATGCAAGTGCTGCTTGATTTTCATTACTCCGATACTTGGGCCGACCCCGCTCATCAAACTATTCCGAAAGCTTGGGAGAATATCAAAGACACCAAAATCTTGGGAGATACTGTTTATGCCTACACTTTTAATATACTTAACAAACTCGCCAATGCCAATCTAACGCCCGAATTTGTGCAAGTAGGCAACGAAATCAATAGTGAAGTGATGCAATACACAAAAGATGCTGCCAAAACAATCAACTGGCAACGGAATGTGGCATTGCTGAACAGAGGAATTGAGGCCGTTGATAAAATTTCAGCTATACGTGGACAAAAAATTCAAACCATGCTGCACATTGCCCAGCCTGATGAAGCCTATAATTGGTTTGAAAATGCCAAGAAAAACGGCATCATCAACTACGATTGGATTGGCCTTTCATATTACCCAAAATGGTCAAAATTTAATCTTTTGGGCTTAACAAATGAGGTAAAAAGATTGAAAGCCGATTTCAATAAAAGAGTAATGATTGTCGAAACGGGCTACCCGTATTCGCCAAAAAACTTTGATACTGCCAATAATGTATTAGACGGTGAAGGAAAAATTTCGGGTTACGATTACACGCCAGACGGACAACTAAAATTTATGATTGACCTGACAAAAACAGTCGTGAAAGGTGGTGGAGAAGGAATTATCTACTGGGAACCCGCTTGGATTTCGACCAATTGCAATACCGCTTGGGGAAAAGGCTCCCATTGGGACAATGCCATTTTCTTCGATGCAGAACGCAACAACGAAGCACTTCCTGTTTTCGATTTTTTCAATCAAAAGCTTTATAAGTAAGAGATTTATTCCGCAGTCGATTGTCCACAGTCAACAGAAATGGAGTAAAATCAGACTTCTTAATAAATAAAAAGACTTTAACTAAATACTTTAATTTTTAAAACAAACTACTTTTCAAAACTATGAACAAATACTTTAACAATTGGAAAGTCTTAACTGCGGCGGGAGTCCAACGCATGGCTTACTGTAAGGGTATCGTTTCGGTATTGCTTGCGGTGATGCTCACAAGCGTGGCTTTTGCACAAAAAACAGTTAGCGGCAAAGTTACCGACCTAACCGATGGTTCTCCACTACCTGGAGTAGCGGTTTCGGTCAAAGGAACAACAACGGGTACACAAACCGATGCCAGTGGTAGCTACCAAGTGGCAGTACCAGCCAACGCAACGCTGGTTTTCAGTTTTATTGGTAAAGCAACTCAAGAAATTGCGGTGGGTAATCGCTCAATGATTGATGTAAAGTTGGTTGATGATAACAAAATCTTGCAAGAAGTGGTAGTTGTGGGTTATGGAACACAAAAGAAACAAGATTTAACAGGTTCGATTACATCAATCACTTCGACTGACTTCGTAAAAGGAAACATCGCTACGCCTGAGCAATTGGTTTCGGGTAAATTGGCGGGTGTGCAAATCACCTCGAATGGTGGAGCTCCAGGTTCGGGTAGCCGTATCCGTATTCGTGGTGGTTCGTCGTTAAGTGCCAGCAATGACCCACTTATCGTAATTGATGGAATTCCGCTCGATAATAGTAATGTTTCGGGTGCTGCTAACCCTTTGAGTTTTATTAATCCAAATGATATTGAATCGTTTAATATCTTAAAAGATGCCTCAGCAGCAGCTATTTATGGTTCACGTGCGGCCAATGGTGTAATTATCATCACTACCAAAAAAGGCAGCAAAAAAGATAAGCTTAATGTGGCGTTTAGTACATTGTTTTCGTCAGCCTCAAGAGTAAATAACGTTGATGTACTTACAGCCGATGAGTTCAGAACTGCTGTGAATACTTATGGAACTGCTACACAGCAAAAACTTATGGGCAATGCTAACACCAACTGGCAAGACCAGATTTTCCGTACAGCACTAAGCAGCGATAATAATTTGAGCGTAACGGGCAATTTGAAAACAATGCCTTATCGTGTATCAGTGGGTTATACCAAACAAAATGGTATTTTGAAAACTTCGTCGATGGATAGAACTTCAACATCGGTTGGTCTTACGCCTACGTTCTTCAAATCGCATTTAAAACTTGATATTAACTTCAAATATTCTTCAACCAAAAGCAATTTTGCTGATGAAGGAGCTATCGGAAGTGCCATTGGTTTCGACCCAACTCAAAATGTTTATGCCGAAAACAAATTCGGTGGTTATTTCCAATGGTTGGCACAAAATGGCGACTTGGCTGGTTTAGCACCAATCAACCCACTGGCTTTATTGAATCTAAAAAGCAATGTTGGTACGCTTAATCGTATGATTGGAAATATCCAAGCTGATTACAAATTCCATTTCTTCCCAGACCTTCGTGCCGTTTGGAATGTTGGTTTCGACCGCTCAAATACCAGAGGCGACCAAACTGAATCAAACTTACTTTCGGCTACTTCATTTACTAATCAAGGTTCGGTTGGCTATTATACCCAAACTCGTAATAATTTCACCAACCAGTTTTACTTAAACTATGTAAAAGGCTTGAATGGTCAGTCGATAAATATCATGGCGGGTGCTGAAAACCAAGGATTTGTGAGAGAAAACGAAAATGGAACTACTTACGGAAATAGCGGTGTAGTGCCAATTTACTCATACTTCAAAACTGACTACGCTCTACTTTCATTTTTCGGTCGTTTGAATTATTCATTAAATGATAAATATTTGGCAACCGTAACAGTTCGTCGTGATGGGTCTTCTCGTTTTGCTCCAGAAAATCGTTGGGGAACATTCCCATCGGTAGCTTTGGCTTGGAAAATCAATAAAGAATTCAAAAACGATGAGATTTTCTCTGATTTAAAACTACGTTTTGGTTGGGGACTTACGGGTCAACAAGATTTATCAACGGGCGATTATCCTTATTTGAATGCTTATACTAAAGGTCAAGGTTTGAAGTACCAGTTTGGAGATAGATACTACGATGTACTTCGCCCAAATGCCTACGACCCAAATATCAAATGGGAACAAACGGCTTCTACTAACTTAGGTTTAGATTTTGGTTTGAAAAAAGCACGCATTTCTGGTAGCATTGATGTTTACCAAAAGAAAACAACCGATTTGATTAACGAAATTGATGTAGCGGCTGGCTCAAACTTCAGTAATAAAGTAACAACCAACGTTGGAACACTCGAAAACAAAGGTCTTGAAGTGGTGATTAATTACACACCAATTATGAACAAAAACTTCAATTGGGATATTAGTGGAAACTTCACGTATAACGAAAGAAAAATCACGGCTTTAACCAAAGTTGATAACCCAACTTACGTAGGTGTTTTGGTAGGTGGCATCAGTGGTGGTGTAGGAAACTACGCACAAGTGCATTCAACTGGCTACACGCCAAATACATTCTTTGTCTATAAACAAGTATATGACGAAGCAGGAAAGCCAATCGAAGGCTTATTTGCTGACCTCAATGGTGATGGAAAAATCACTGAATTAGACCGCTATCGTTATCAATCGGCTGTTCCTAAATATTTCTTAGGTTTTAGCTCGCAGATGTCTTACAAAAAAGCAAGTTTAGGCTTTGTAATGCGTTCAAACATCGGTAATTACGCCTTGAATAATATTTACTCAAGCATGGCTACTTACCAAAACATTACGGGTGCGGGCAACTTCATCAATAACGTTTCGGCCAATGTTTTGGAAACGAACTTCAAAACTCGCACTGACCAAACCATTCTTTCAGATTATTACGTACAAAATGCTTCATTCTTACGCATGGACAATTTGAACGTGGGTTATAATCTGAGCGATTTGTTTAGAGCTAAGAAAATCCAAGCACAATTATCGTTTGTGGTGCAAAATGTATTCGTAATTACGAAATACAAAGGTTTAGACCCAGAGATTGCCGATGGTATCGACCGTCAAATCTATCCAAGACCACGCACCTACTCGGTAGGCTTAAACATCAACTTCTAATTCTAAATTTCAAATGAAAAATATATCTAAAAAATTAATAGCCGTTTTAGCACTGATTTTCGTGATGGGGTCGTGCAAAGACTTAGATACCAAGCCTTATGTGGGGCAAGTTTCAGAATTGGTTTATCAAGATGCCAATAATTACAAAGAGATTTTGGCAAAATTATACGCAGGTTTGGCGGTTTCGGGTATCAAACCAAAAGACGATGATGTAGATTTGAAAAACTTTGATGGTGGTTTTCAGGGCTATATGCGTGTGTATTGGTACTTACAAGAATTTACGACCGATGAAGCAATCGTAGGTTGGGGAGACCCAGGTTTACCTGATTTGCACAAAATGTCTTGGACAGCCTCAAATGCTTGGACATCAGCTTTTTATTCAAGAATCTTATTCCAAGCAGCCGTAGCTAATGAGTTTTTGCGTGAAACTACTGACGCTAAATTGAGCAGTCGTGGAATTGCCAATTCACAAGATATAAAAAACTACCGTGCCGAAGCCCGTTTCATTCGTGCATTGGTTTACTCGCATGGAATCGACCTTTTTGGTAGTATTCCGCTCGTAACCGAAAACGATAAAGTAGGTTCTGATTTGCCTAAACAAGCATCTCGTCAAGAATTATTCAATTACTTAGAAACTGAATTAAAAGCTCTTGAAACGGAACTTCCAGATGCACGCAAAAATGAATACGGAAGAGCCGATAAAGCAGCCGCTTGGATGGTTTTAGCTAAATTGTATTTGAATGCTGAGGTTTATACTGGTCAGAAAAAATTCAGCGAAGCTGCTCTTTACGCAAAAAAAGTAATTGATGCGGGTTATGTTTTAGAAAACAATTATCAGCACAATTTTTTAGCCGATAATCACCTTTCTACCGAAAATATCTTTGCTATCAATTTTGATGGAAACGAAACTCAAACTTGGGGCGGAACTACCACAATTATTCACGCTTCGATAGGTGGAAGCATGAATGCCGCTGAATTTGGCGTTGACGGTGGCTGGAGTGGCTTCCGTACAACCAAAGAATTTGTGTCTTTATTCAATGACAAAGCCGATAAACGTGGAATGTTCTACACTAATGGACAAGAATTAGAAATTGATGAAGTAGGTACTTTCTCGAATGGTTATGCCGTTACGAAATGGAAAAACGTAAAAAGAGATGGAAAACCAGGCAAAAACCTAACGCACACGGACACCGATTTCCCGTTATTCAGATTAGCCGATGCTTATTTAATTTACGCCGAAGCCGTTACTCGTGGCGGTAGTGGCGATGGTACTTTGGCACTTAGCTTAGTAAACTCACTTCGCAAACGTGCAGGTACTGCCAACCTTTCTTCACTGACATTAGACAATCTTTTGGCCGAGCGTGGTCGTGAATTATACTGGGAAGCACATCGTCGTACTGACTTAGTTCGTTTTGGGAAGTTTACAAATGGCTATAATTGGGCTTGGAAAGGTGGAATTAAAGCAGGAAAAGACGTAGAAACGTTCCGTTCGGTATTCCCGTTGGCAGCTTCCGACCTTATTGCAAACCCTACTTTGAAACAAAATACAGGATATTAATAGCCGTTGGTAATTAGCATTTAGCAGTTAGAACTTTGAGCGTTTTTATCAAGAAAAGCTAATCGCTAAAAGCTAAATGCCAATAGCCTAAACATAAAAAATATGAAAACATTCAATAAATTATTTCTCTTCGGGCTGGCGATTTTGTTTGCGTGGGGCTGCGAAAAAGAAGAAGAACGAGCAATTTTAAGTACTGGAGCAGCTCCTGTGGTCACGCTTTCGAGCAAAAGTGTTGTATTGAATAAAGACAATGCCACCAAAGAAGCACTAACTATCTCATGGGCAGCCGATTATGGTTTTAGTGCGGCAGCAACCAACACCATTTTGATTGATAAAAAAGGTGGAAATTTCTCGAAAGCATCATCAATCACTGCTGGTTCTGACCTAAAGAAAACCTTTACAACCGCCGAGTTAAACGGAATCTTATTGGGTCTTGGACTTGCCCCTGGCACACCTGCCGACATCGACATCAAAATAACAGCTACAATGGGAGCTTCTACGGTGTTGAGTTCGACAGTAAGTAGCCTTACGGCCACGCCTTATCTCGATAAATTAGACCTAAGTTCTACTTGGGGTGTAGTGGGAAGTGCCACAACCAACGGTTGGGATGGCCCTGATATGCCATTCTACAAAACTGAAGTACCAAATGTATTTGTAGCGTATGTAACACTTAAAGACGGTGAAATCAAGATTCGTGAAAACAACAACTGGGCAGTAAATTATGGTGGAACAAACGGTGTGTTGAAAAAAGATGGTGATAATATTGCTGTAAAAGCAGGTACTTATAAAATCACATTTAATCCAGTTGCACTCACTTACAAGGTTGAGAAATATTCTTGGGGAATTGTGGGAAGTGCCTACAATAACTGGGGTGCAACGCCTGATGCTCCGCTCAACTACGACCCAAGCGTTGACCTTTGGACTGGCATTGTGACACTTATTGATGGTGAATTTAAGATTCGCAAAGACAACGACTGGGGTGTAAATTATGGTGGTTCGAACGGAGTATTGAAAGAAGGTGGAGATAACATTGCAGCAAAGAAAGGAACATACTTGATTACGGTAGATTTCAAAAAAATGAAATATACGATTACAAAATATGCTCCTTGGGGAATTGTGGGCGATGCTACTGCCACAGGTTGGGGCGACAAACCTGACCAAAAATTCAGCTATGACCTCAGCACCGAAACTTGGTATCTGAACAATGTAGTGCTGAAAGATGGCCAAATCAAATTCAGATTGAATGATGATTGGGGTGTAAATTATGGCTCGGCCAATAGCACCGAACCAGACCCAATTGCAGCAAGCGGAGCATTGAAAGACGGTGGCAAAAACTTTGGTGTAAAAGCAGGTACGTGGAATTTCGTCTTAGACGTAAAAGACCCTGCCAAGCCAACTTACAAAGCTACTAAGGTTAAATAAGAATCATCATAGGTTAAATAATCAGAATCTGCATAACGTTTGTTATGCAGATTTTTTTGAACTCATTTTTCTTGCAGCCTAATAATTTTCACTTTAACCTCTCCTTTTACGCTAAACTTACAGCTATTATGTTAAAGAAATCATTCACTTTATTATGTATTTTGTGCCTGAAATTTTCCGTAAACGCACAAATCCAGCACGTTGAGCCACTGAATTGGTGGGTAGGCTTAAAAAATCCAAACTTGCAATTATTGATTCATGGAGAAAATATCTCCGAAACTCAACCCTCTATCAACTATGCAGGTGTAAGCATCAAAAAAGTCAATAAAGCAGATAGTAAAAACTATCTTTTCCTTGATTTAGTCATTGCCAAAACCACCAAAGCAGGTAGTTTCACTATCAATTTTAAGAAAGCAGGCAAAACTATTTATACGTACAATTATAGCTTACTTCCCAAGCAACAAGCATCAGCCCAAATGCGTGGGTTTAATTCTTCTGATGTCATTTACCTTATCACACCCGACCGCTTTGTCAATGGAGATTACTCGAATGATGTGGTTGCGGGCATGAAAGAAGCCAAAATCAATCGTAGCCTTGATGGCGGACGCCACGGCGGCGATATTAGAGGAATGATAAATAGCCTTGACTACATTGCCAGCATGGGTTTTACGGCAATTTGGCCAACGCCTGTGCTCGAAAACAATATGTCGGGCTATTCTTATCATGGCTATGCCATTACGAATCACTACAAAGTTGACCCAAGATACGGCACGCTTGATGATTATAAGGAACTTTCGAGCAAAGCTCGCCAAAAGGGTATAAAATTAATTTTTGATGAAGTATTGAATCATACTGGCTACGGATATTGGTGGACAGAGGATTTGCCATTTAAAAACTGGCTCAACTATCCCGATACCAAAACTTCGACTAATCATCGTCGTACGGTCAATCAAGACCTTTATGCTTCAGATTATGACAAAGAGTTCATGAAAAAAGGTTGGTTTGATAGAATGATGCCCGACATGAACGGCGAAAACCCTTTCATGGCTAACTATCTGATACAAAACACAATATGGTGGATTGAAACCATCCAACTGGGCGGAGTTCGTCAAGATACCTACGGATATTCGGATAAGACTTTCTTGAAAAACTGGAGTTGTGCCATCATGAACGAATATCCTAATTTTAGCATGGTTGGTGAAGAATGGAGCGTCAATCCGCTCATAACTTCTTATTGGCAAAGAGGCAGAAAAAATGCCGATGGCTATGATGGTTGTCTGACGAGTATCATGGATTTCCCACTGCAAGAAGCACTCGTCAATGCCCTCAAAGAAAAAGAAACTTGGGGAAAGGGCTTAACAGTTTTGTATGAGGCATTGGCAAATGATTTTGTGTATGCCGACCCATCGAATATTCTAATTATGGGCGATAACCACGATATGGACCGCATTTTTACACAACTCAACGAAGATGTTGACCTTACTAAAATGGCACTGGGCTATTTGCTTACTACCCGTGGAATACCTCAAATTTATTACGGAACAGAGGTTTTGATGCAAAACACAGGGCATCATAAAGTAGATGGACTGATTCGTTCGGATTTGCCCGGTGGTTGGAAAGAAGATACTGTGAATGTTTTCACCGAAAAAGGCCTAACGGCAGCACAAAAAAGCACCAAGTCATATTTGAAACAATTGTTAAATTGGCGAAAAAACAACTCTGTTATTGCCAATGGAAAAACGCTTCATTTTGCACCATTTGATGGAATTTACGTTTATTTCAGATACGATAATCAGAAAACGGTGATGGTTGTGATGAATAAAAATGAAAAAGAAATAAAGCTCGAAACCAAGCGTTTTGATGAAATCTTGCAGAATAAAACTTCAGCCAAAAATATTCTAAACAACGAAACACAAAGCCTAAAAAATGGTCTTTCTATCTCACCAAAATCTACGATGATATTTGAGATTTTCTAAGAAATACCAACAAAAAAGTCCGAAATTCAATAATTGAGTTTCGGACTTTTTTGTTGGTTAGACATGCGGTTCAGACCTCTTTAAAAGAAATTCAAATACATTTCGATACCATAAGTACGTGGGCGACTCAACGAGGCTTGACTCCCCCAAATATATTCCCAACCGTGCTGATAATATATTTGATTACCTAAGTTTTTGCCCCATAAAGCAATGCTCCATTTACCATTTTTAGGCATTAACGAAACACGACTATTGATAATGGTCGACGGCTGACGTGCAATGATTTCTGAGTTACTAATATCGTTATAGGCTTTACCAACATGATTGATACTAAGTCCGAACAATAATTTATATTTATCAATCAAATTATAAGTATATGATGGAGCCACCGAAAGCGTTACGTTGGGAGCTTTCAAAAGTTTGTTTCCCGAAAAATCTATCAATTCGCCGTTTTCATCTTTCCCGAAGATAAATTTTTTGTATTTCATGTCAATCAAACCACCAGAAATATCAAAACGAAAACCTTTCAACATTGCCGAAAACTCAGCTTCTGCTCCCATTCCACCTGTTTTATCGGCATTCACAATGGTTACGGTTTCGCCTTGGTCTAAGAACTCTTGTTTGTTCAAATAATTGTTATAAAAAACAGCCGCATTAAGTTTCATACGATTACTGAATTTTGATTTAAAACCAGCTTCAAAACTCGTTACATACTCAGGCTTAAAAACCAATGCACTGCCTGTTACATCTCTTGTTACGGATGTATTAAAACCTGTTCCTTTAAAACCTTTCACATACTTCACGTAAGTCAACACATAGGGGTTTACTTTATAATCAAGGCTAATATCATAAGTCAGTACATTATCGTTGGTTTGACGAGTAAGTGGATTTTGTGCCGAACCCACTTGGGCTGCATAAGTATCCATTAACTTAACAGGTTTTCCATTATAAATAAAGTAGCCAATGTTTTCGTAAAATGAAAACTTGCGGGCTTCGGAAGTAAATCTTAGTCCAGCATTTATTTTTAACTTTTCGCTTAACTTATAAGAACCCGAACCAAATGCGGCAAACGAAACCGACTGAATATCGCTATGCACATCGTAGGTTTCTTGAAAACCCTTAATATCAGGCACTTTACTATTCAAATATTTACGAGCAAACGGAATAAAACCTTCATTGATTGAGCTTGTATCCAAGCCTTTGATTCGTTCGCTCAGAAAATAAAGTCCACCAACGTACGAAATCGTACGGTCGTCACTTCTTGGTGAAGCCAATCTGAATTCTTGACTAAAGTTTTTGAGGCCTTGTTTACGTCCCCAACGTGATACGTCCACGATAGTTTCGTCAAAATCTTGTTTCACAAAATCTTCCGATGAATTGAAAGCTGAGATTGAAGTGAAGGTATTTTCACCTACTTTTCGATTCAGACGCAACATACCTCCCGACTGATTTCTGTAAAAAGTTTGAGGAGTATTGGCCGAGTAAGTGTCAATATCTGAAGCAGGCACTCCCAGAGGGTTTTCGCCTTGCCCGCTTAAATAAATCATTGTTTGCTCAGTTTTATTATCTCGACCATAATACGCCTTAAACGTTATATCAGTTTTATCGTTCGGATTATAGAAAATCGTGCCACGTAAACCATTATAATTATTACCATTACTGGCATTGATGGCAGGATTTGGGTCTTTTATATAACCATTACGGCGAGTTAAAGCCCCCGTCAAACGCATTGAAAGTTTATTTTTTATCAATTCATAATTCCATTTTCCACGTAATTGTAGGTAATTATAATTTCCATAGACAATCTCGCCTTGACCATTATTGGCCCACTCTGGTTTTTCTGAAATTACATTCACAACACCCCCAATGGTGTTTTTACCAAAAAGTGTACCCTGCGGCCCACGAAGCACTTCGATACGGTCAATATCAAATAAAGCTGAGTTAAAAGCAAATCCACGTGAGAAATATACGTCGTCAATGTAAAGACCAACGGTCGATTCAAACCCTACGTTATCGAAGTTGTTGGCCAAACCTCTGATTGAAAATGAAGTCTGAGAAGCAATCCACGAATCGGTCAGTACCAATGGAGCATCTTTGAGGGCATCGAGCGTACTATAAGATGTGCGTTGCTCAATATCTTTACTCGAAATAACGGTAGCGGCAACGTTTACTTTTTGTAGATATTCTTCGGTTTTATTGGCCGTTACGATAATGTCTTGCAGTTGAGTATCATTACTTACCATCGCAAAATCTACATTTATTTTATCACGCCCATTCACTTTTACTGCAATCTCACGGTCTTTGAATCCAATATATTTTGCGATTAAAACTACATCTTCGCCTTTTGCATTTAACTTATATTTACCTGAAATATCAGTAATTGTACCTCTTGTTGTTCCTTTTACCGAAACCGAAGCACCAATTAAGACTTCACCACTTTCGGCTCTGGTTACTTTCCCACTAAACGTAATGTTCTGTCCGAACATCACTATTGGGCATAGTAATGCAAGTATAATTTTTTTCATTTATTCTGCTGTTTTGGGTTATTTAACGGTTATATATGTTGTACTTCCACTTCAAAAAATCGAAATTTGATATCGCTTTTTATTTCACAGCGGTTTTGCGGATATTCATTTCGAGTAGTCGTAGGGCTTTTTCTTGATAAAGCTTAATTTTATCGGTATCTTCTTGCGGAGAATATTGTTTATTGCTGTAACGTATCTTTTCGAGCAGATTAGTCGAGCCATAAACTACACTACGGTTGGGGTCGTAGAGGTGCGGAGCTACACGAAGGTTTAGTTCTAAAAGTACATCAATGGTTTTATCAAAAACCCACCATGCTTCTGCATTGCTATCAAACTGTTTGGTGGCTTTGATGCTTCCATTTTCTTCATCAAACTGAAAGCCTAAACTTGCTTCGCTCAATCGACTCACGAGAGCATCTTTGGCTTTTGCTGCCGACACATCATAAATTCTGACAACTGCGGGGTCTTTCAAAATCTCATTTTCATACTTAATTTTTCGGATTTCGTCTTGGGCAGTAGTTAAGTCTTTTTGAGTTGCCTGTAACGTTTTATTGACATTAAATGTAGATTCTTGCCATTTTTTACTCTCAAAATCTAATTTTTTACTTAAATCAATTTGACTATTGAGAGAGTCTCTTACGTTTGAAATTGTCTGATTGAGTTGTCGAAGATAGCTATGCAGATTTTTGTTTTCTTCGGTAAGTTGATTGTTGAGTCGAGTAGCTACCGAAAGCTTATTTTTAAGTTGTTTTGTAGCCCTATCAATTTGAGCATTTGTGTTTGTAGTGTATAGCAAAAGTACCGTTGCTATGGAAAGCAATTTGAGGAATTTCATTTCTTTTTGGGTTAATTTGTGTTTTGACGTACAAATAAAATTATATTTTTTGTATTTTCAAAAATAAATGAAAGTATTTTTTAGCTAAATTTGCTACCGTTCAATAATAAACGCTACCAAAAATAGCCCATAATTGTACGAATATTTGATGAATGAGAAAATTGCCTTACAGCATATTGTATTTTGAAGCCAAGTGTTTAGGAGCAACTTCGCAGTAAGCTGCCATGAGAGCGTCATTCAAAAACTCCTCCTCTACTTTGTTGAGCAGAAACTGTGTCCAACCCTGTTTGCCCCATTTGTTTGGTACGGGATAAACAGCCGTTTTATCGCCATAAAGCGAGAAAATAGATTGGTCATTTTCTGAAAGTTTCAGAGTAGCTCTTTGTTGCGTTTCGTTGAGGGTGGCAAATATTTTCTTTTTTATGCGAAACGAAGCCTTATCGAAGTGTGGAAGCTCTTCGGCTTCTTCAAATGCTAAGGCCAGTTTTCGGAAGGTTTGTGCTGTAATCATAGTTATTGAATAAAGTCGATTGCTTGTGGTTTGATAGTTATTTTCATAGGTAAATACCCTACAAACTCGCCATCCATATCTATCGGCATTTGGGGGGTATCAGAATCAAAGTGTAGAGTCTTAGAAATATAATATTTGACCGCTGGATGGCTTAATGGTTTACTGTTTTTCAAATTAGGAAAATTCTTCAAGTAATCTATCAAACCTACTTCGCCAATGGCTACGGCATTCAATATGCCATCGTTTATTTCGGCATCGGGAGCAACTCCTAAACCGCTTCCAAAAAATTTGGCATTAGCAGCACAAAAATTCATTACTTTACCTTCATAAATAAAATCATCGCCAACAACTTTGAGCGATTGAGGCTTATATGTTAGCATATTTTTGATGATAAAGTATTGATAGGTAATTGTTGAGCCAAATAGCTTTTTTGATTCAGAAAGTTGCCGAGCAATTACCCCGCCAATACCCACATCTGCAATATTAGTAAAATAGCGAGAAACTTCTACTCCTTCTTTCGACACAAACTCAGCCAATCCAACATCAATTTTCTTAAGTCTATCATTCGTGATTGCTTCTTTCAACCCAATTAATGTTTTCGGTGAAAGAATGGTTTTAGCAAAATCATTTCCCGAACCTCTGGGTATTAAGCCGAGTCTAAGATTAGGTTGTTTTGATTTCAAAGCCCCATTTAAAACTTCATTGAGCGTTCCATCGCCACCACAAGCGATGACGTACTTGCATCCACTTCCAGCTGCTCTTTCCGACAAAAGTATCGCATGTTGTTCAAACTGTGTTTCATAAATATGGGTCTGAAAAGCAGGTTCATGAAAGACACTATTTATTTCGTCAACTAAGGCTTGCTTTTGTCGAGCTTTCCCGTGAATAATGAATGCTATTTTTATCATAGGGTAAATAAGTGGTTGAATATAATTCAAGATAATACAAATTATTATTACTCAAAAGCTCTGCTTGCTATTCTTAATTCTTCAAAGCAAGTTTTTATCCAAAACCTCAGTTTCAGCTTTCTCGTATATACGTTAAAATGGTATTTTTCAGTAAAATTTTAGTGTGAGGCAACATTTTCATGTATCAAGATGTTTGTCTTTTACACAGTCCAAATAAATATTATGAACCACTACATAGAATCAATTCAAGAAAAAATCGAACCTTTAAGACAGCAAATTATCAATCACAAAGTTTATTCTGTAATCAATGACCTCGACGACCTAAAGGTTTTCATGCAGTATCATGTCTATGCCGTCTGGGATTTTATGTCGTTGCTCAAATCTCTCCAAAGTAATCTCACTTGTACAACTGTGCCGTGGTTTCCTGTGGGTTCGGCCGAAACACGTTATTTAATCAACGAAATTGTAGCGGGCGAAGAATCTGACGTAGATATGAATGGTGTTCGCAAAAGTCACTTCGAGCTATACCTCAATGCCATGCACCAAGCCGAAACCGAAACATCTCAAATCGAAAAATTTATTTCTGTTTTGAAAGAATCAGGCGATTTACAATCATCATTTGTGGTTGCAGGCACGCCCGAAGCGGCTCGTAACTTCGTCAACTTTACATTTGATATTATTAATAGCAATAAATCTTATCTTCAAGCCGCCATCTTTACATTTGGCCGTGAAGACTTGATTCCCGGAATGTTCATGTCCATCATCAATGATATTCATTTGAGTGTTCCCGAAAAAATCTCGACTTTCAAATATTATCTCGAACGCCACATCGAAGTAGATGGCGACCACCACAGCCATTTGGCTTTACAAATGACAGCCAACTTGTGCGGAGAAAACGAAGAATTTTGGAAAGAAGCCGAAGCAGCCACGATTCAATCGCTCCAGAAAAGAATCGAGCTTTGGGATGGCGTTTACGAAAGCATTGCCTCTAAAAAAGTTTCAGCATAATAAATAACAAAACGGCTCAGAGTTTACATTCTGAGCCGTTTTGATTTTATACTAATTTGTCAAATACAATCGCCTGATTCCAATAAACACTACCAGAAATACTGTAAAAATAATAAAAAAAGGTATTATCAAATTTACCAAATTGAGAGCCAGCATTACAGCAATAATCAACAACTGAAAACCTAAGCCGTAAACTGAAACCATAGTCATAAACCAATTCGGAAAAGTTTGGATTTTATAGGCTTCTGCATCTAAACTATAAACAATTCTATCAAAAACTCCGTAAAGTGATAGATAAACAGCAAACAAAACATTGACTGTCTGTTGGCTTTCATTCGGAAATGCTTTCGGTGTTTCAGTCTCAAAAATCTTACTTGTGGCATCGCCCCCTACCGAATTATTCCTCAAAATCACATAATAAAAATTATATACAGTTCCCTGCAACTGAATACACAAAAAAGCAACCAGTGCAAGTTCCCATGAGCTATCAGCGATATGGCAGATGGTCATCAGAAATAGAAAATTCAAGATAATATCAAATACACTATCCAAATACCGGCCTGTGTACGAAGGAGTGTTTTTCACCCTTGATAATTCTCCATCGGCGGCATCAAGAATTGATTTGAAAATAAGAAAGAAACCTGCCCATAAATAGTGAGCCGTGAGCATACAATAAACGGCAATTAAGCCCGAAACTCCAAAAAGAAGCGTTAGATGAACAGGTGTAAAACGAGTATTTTTTAATTGATTAGCAATGACTTGGGCAAATGGTCTTCCATAATCAGAAAAGTCAAGAAATTTATCTTGAGCTGCAAGTTTGGACATTAAAGATGAAGCATAAATACTAAGACAATATAGTCGGCTCACAAAAGTATGGCTTTTAGCTTAAAAAACCGCCTCAAATCTATGTTATAGATACAATTACTACGTAAATAATCAAATACTGGACTTGTCTATACAAATATTTTCGTAATTTGGTAGGCAAATTTGACCTTTACCATGCAAAAATTAATCAAAGAATTTCTACACGCCGAGGCCCAATACCAAACCCGACGCCATTTCCTACAAACCTGCACAACAGGACTTGGGGCAATGGCTTTTGGTTCACTATTAGGTGGTTGTTCGGGAAAAGATAATCCAGCACAAACACTCACCGACCCCATGTTTCCGAAGCAACCGCATTTTGCTCCGAAAGTGAAACAAGTGATTTATATTCACATGGCGGGTGCTCCATCGCAGTTAGAACTCTTTGATTATAAACCTGCTTTGCAAAAGTTCGATGGACAGGACTGTCCGCAAGAATTTCTTGAAGGAAAGAAATTTGCTTTTATCAGAGGTGTACCCAAAATGCTTGGTTCAATCGGAAAATTCAGTCAGCATGGAAATTCGGGAGCAATGATTTCAGATTTTCTTCCCTACTTACCCGAAGTTGCCGATGACTTGACTTTCTTGAAAGCCATGTACACCGACCAGTTTAATCACGCTCCTGCCCAGCTACTCATGCACACAGGAAGCCCACGTTTGGGGCGGCCAAGTATCGGTGCATGGTCGGTTTATGGTTTGGGTTCTGAAAATCAAAATCTACCAGGTTTTATAGTTTTGGCTTCAGGCGGACGCAGCCCCGATGCAGGAAAAAGCGTTTGGGGTAGTGGTTTTCTACCTTCAATTTATCAAGGTGTGCAATGCCGCACGGGGGGCGACCCAGTTTTGTATGTTTCTGACCCGCACGGTATGAGCAGAGATATTCGGAAACAGACCATTGAGGCAATCAATGAAATTAACAAACAACAATACGAAGCCGTCCAAGACCCCGAAATCTTGACCCGAATTTCTCAATACGAAATGGCATTCAGAATGCAAATGTCTGTTCCCGAAGTGATGGACACCAGCAAAGAACCAGAATGGGTACGAAATATGTACGGAGCAGTGCCAGGCGAAGGCTCATTTGCAAATAACTGTCTGTTGGCAAGGCGTTTAATAGAAAATGGTGTCCGTTTCGTACAGCTTTTTCATTGGGGCTGGGATTCACACGGGACAGACCAACGCCTTTCTCTCGATGGAGGTTTCAAAGATTTATGTCAAGTAACTGACCGTGCCGTAACGGCTCTCATAAAAGACCTAAAAATGCGTGGTTTGCTCGATGAAACATTAATTGTTTGGGGCGGAGAATTCGGCCGAACTCCCATGCAAGAAAACCGTGACGGGCAAACCCTCCCATTTAAAGGACGTGACCATCATTTGGACGCTTTTACAGTTTTCATGGCAGGTGGCGGACTCAAAAAAGGAATGACTTTTGGCGAAACTGACGATTTAGGATATTACGGAGTAAAAGACCGCACACACGTGCATGATTTGCAAGCAACCATCTTGCATCTGATGGGCTTCGACCACGAAAAACTAACATATGCTTTCCAAGGAAGACCATTCAGGTTAACTGATGTGGCAGGAAAAGTAATTAAACCAATTTTATCGTAAATTTGTAGCACAATTCTCCGAATTGTGCATTTACTCAACTCACAATTCGGAAATCGGTCCGCCGAAGCGATTGTGCTACAAAAAACTTATGAAAACACTCCTCACACTCTTATTTTTAGGTATTTCTTTTGGCATTTTTGCTCAGAAAGATTCATCTTATTATAATCCAAATATCGTACGTAAATTATATTATCTAAAACCTTTACAGAAAGTTAATGGTGTTTATTTTTACGGCGAACGTCGTATGAGTAGCTATAACTCGCTCGAAGTACCTTTTTTTGAATTGAATAACCCAGAGGTAAATTTTCATTACCGACGCTATAAAACATTTACAGGTATCGGGCAAGCCATCGGGTTTATTCCAACAATTTATGTACTTGCTACGCTCAACAAACCTCGCACTCGTCAAACTGGGTTTTATACGAGTACCTATTTGAGTATTATCGGAGCAACATTGGCAGGAAGTATCACTTGCTCATTAATTGGCAAATCGCACATCAAAAAAGCTGCAATTAAATATAACCAAGCACTCGGCCAAAGTAATGTGAGTAATTTACAATTCAAAACTGACGAAAATTCCTTGGGTTTAGCTCTACGCTATAATTTCTAAGGCAGAAATACACTGACAATTTATTAATTTTCTTGTCAAAAAAAGTCACATCAAAACATTTCTTGTCAGTATTTGAAACATTTTTGGCAGTCAAAACTGAAATTTTGGCAGAAAACCGTACCTTTGCCGCTCGTTGGCAGAACTTTTGTGGAACTGACATCACGTCAAGAATTAAGTTTTAGATTCAATGACGTATGTAAGGTAACGGTTGAGTTATCGGAAATTAAAAACACTTGTCTCGAATCTATTTAAATCTTAAATCTAAATTTTATAAACTCAAAAACTCAGAATAAAATGTCAGTAAACATCAAGCCATTAGCAGACAGAGTATTGGTAGAAGCTGCTCCGGCAGAAGAAAAAACAGCATTCGGTATCATCATCCCTGATACAGCAAAAGAAAAACCACAAAAAGGTATTGTAGTAGCAGTAGGGCCAGGCAAAAAAGATGAGCCAACTTTAGTTAAAGTAGGTGATAGCGTACTTTATGGTAAATATGCTGGTACGGAAATCACTGTTGACGGTAAAGAGTACCTCATCATGCGTGAGTCTGATATTTACGCTATTGTATAACCCTGCTTCGGCAGTCCGACCCGCCCCTAAAGAGGAGCTTAAAATTCTTAATTCAAAATTTTTAATTATTAATTAAAAAAATGGCAAAGCAAATTATATTTGATACAGACGCAAGAGAAAAATTGAAACGTGGCGTTGACACTCTTGCAAATGCAGTAAAAGTAACTCTCGGACCAAAAGGTCGTAATGTTATCATTGATAAAAAATTCGGTTCACCAGCTATCACTAAAGATGGTGTAACAGTAGCAAAAGAAATCGAATTGAAAGATTCTATCGAAAACATGGGTGCTCAACTCGTGAAAGAAGTAGCTTCTAAAACTGCTGACCAAGCGGGTGACGGTACTACTACTGCTACTGTATTGGCACAAGCTATCTACACTATCGGTGCGAAAAACGTAGCGGCTGGTGCAAACCCAATGGACTTGAAACGTGGTATCGAAAAAGCGGTAACTGCGGTTGTAGGTGCATTGAAAGAACAATCTAAAGCTATCTCGACTTCAAAAGAAATCGAACAAGTAGCTACAATCTCTGCCAACAACGACCACGAAATCGGTCAAATGATTGCTCACGCAATGGAGAAAGTTGGTAAAGAAGGTGTTATCACGGTTGAAGAAGCTCGTGGAACTGAAACTGAAGTTAAAACTGTAGAAGGTATGCAGTTCGACAGAGGTTACTTATCTCCATACTTCGTAACTAACGCTGAGAAAATGGAAGTTGAAATGGAAAAACCATTCATTTTGATTTCTGAGAAAAAAGTTTCTTCAATGAAAGAACTTCTTCCAGTGTTAGAAGGTGTAGCACAAACTGGCCGTCCGTTGTTAATCATCGCTGAAGATGTTGATGGCGAAGCTCTTGCTACATTGGTAGTAAACAAAATCCGTGGTGCATTGAAAGTTGCGGCTGTTAAAGCTCCAGGTTTCGGCGACCGTCGTAAAGCAATGTTGGAAGACATCGCAATCTTGACTGGTGGTACTGTAATTGCAGAAGAAAGAGGCTTCAAATTAGAGAACGCTGATATTTCTTACTTAGGACACTGCGATAAAATCATTATCGACAAAGATAACACTACAATCGTTAATGGTTCAGGTGACCAAGAGCAAATCGCTGGTCGTGTAAACCAAATCAAAGCTCAAATCGAGTCAACTACTTCTGACTACGACCGTGAGAAATTACAAGAGCGTTTGGCTAAGTTGTCAGGTGGTGTAGCTATTATCTACATCGGTGCTGCAACTGAGGTTGAAATGAAAGAGAAAAAAGACCGTGTTGATGATGCCCTTCACGCAACTCGTGCTGCGGTTGAAGAAGGTATCGTAGCTGGTGGTGGTGTTGCTTTGATTCGTGCTCAATCTTCATTGGCAGGTCTTGAAGGTGCAAACGGCGACGAAACAACTGGTATCGCAATCATCCGTTCGGCAATCGAAGCTCCATTACGTACAATCGTTGCGAATGCAGGTGGCGAAGGTTCGGTAATCGTACAAGAAGTAAAAGGTGGAAAAGACGATTACGGCTATAACGCTCGTGAAGATAAATTTGAAAATATGTTGGCGGCTGGTATCATTGACCCTACGAAAGTAACTCGTTTGGCTCTTGAAAACGCTGCATCAATCGCTGGTTTATTGCTTACAACTGAAGCAGTTGTATCTGATATTCCAGAAGATAAAGCTCCAGACATGGGTCACTCACACGGTGGCGGCATGGGCGGCATGATGTAATATCTGCCAGCTTTATACACAAAAAAGGTCTTAGGAGAAATTCTAAGACCTTTTTTGTGTTTGATGGTGCTTATTTCTATATTTGTTTAGAAAATGTTTGAAACTATGGAATTAAAATTAGAACTCGGTTACGAGCAAATATGGGAATTAGTAAAACAGTTGCCTCCTGTTCAGCAAGTACAATTAAAAAACGACATTGAGCAAATTTCGAAAAAAAACACACTAAACGATTGGCAAAAATTACTCTTGAATGGCCCTGTGATGAGCGATGAAAGTTTTGAAGAGGTCAAAAAAACAAGAAAACAACTGAATAAAAGATGGAAAATGAATTAATATGCTTAGATTCTTCCGTTTTGATAGAATATTTTAGAAAAACGGATAAATCCAATTCTTTTTTATTTCAACTATCACAAAACCATCAATATTTTACTGTTTCAGTTGTAGTTTACTTTGAGGTTTTGAAAGGAAGTAGCCCAGAACAAGATACTTTTTGGCATACTTTCTTTGAAAATATTGATGTTTTACCTTTGAATCAAGAAATTATTTCAACAGCAATATATCTACACAAAGACTTAAAGAAAAAAAGAAAAACCAGTGATGCGATGGATTTACTGATTGCCGCTACTGCAAAATTTCATAATCTTAAATTAGCTACTTTAAATAAGAAGCATTTCATTCACTTTGATGGCTTAGAAATTATATAATCTACTTACAATCTCACAAACCAAACATCTATTACCAACTTTTGCAAATCAATAAGCACATGAAAAAACTTCTCCTACTTTTCGCCATTATTTGCTGCTTAAAATCAAATGCTCAATATCGCATTGAAATAGCGATGCAAGCACCAAAAGATTCGGTTTATTACCTTTATCACTGGTATCAGAGCGAAAAACTGTATTTGATAAAAGATACTGCAAAAGTTGAAGCAGAGAATAAAATCGTTTTTACGGGGCAGAAAAATCTACCCGAAGGAATGTATTTTTTAGTCAATCGAAAAGCACGTTTATTTGATTTCCCTGTGGTTGGTCAAAACTTTAAAATCACAACCGATACCAGTGATTACGTTGGAACAATGACAATCGAAGGCAATACCGAAGCCTCGACTTACGCCAATTTTACCAAAGAAAACATTCGTTTACAGCGAGCTTTTCAGAAAGCAAGCAACGAAACCGATAAAAAGACAATCTACCAACAATACCAATCACTGACAAAAAGTTACATTTCATCAAACCCAAATACTTTTACGGCTAATTTCTTAAAGGCAAATATTCCAGTTGAAACCGAAGCCATCAAACCCAATGCTTCTCGACAAGACACTCTTGCATATATAAAAAATTATTACACCCACACCCTCGACAACATTGACCTTTCAGACGACCGCTTGATTCGCACAACGCTTCTCGACAATATTTTTGATGATTACCTAAAAAATATCGCTTTTAGTAACTCACCCGACGAAATCATTGCTTTGGCCGATAATCTACTTGCTCGCACAAAGCCAAATTCAGAAATAAGGAAATACATCGTCATTAAATTTGGCAATAAATTCATCGCTCCAGATGTCTTAGGCTGCGACAAAGTTTATACCGAAATAGCCAAAAAGTATATCATCGACGAGCCTGATAGCTATGATGCAAGCACTATTCAACGAAATATTGAATATGTTAATCGAATAGAACCAAGCCTAATTGGCAAAACACTCCCTGATATGTGTTTGACAGATCCTTTAGGGAATTGGGCTACACTTTGGGGTTTGAAATCAAAATATACAATGGTTGTAATTTATGACTACGGTTGCGGGCATTGCCAAGAATTCACAAAGAAACTGGTAGATTATTATCCAAAATTGGAGCAACAAGGTATGAAAGTATATATGTGCTGTAAAGTACCTGACCGAGAAAATTGGCTAAAATTCATTAAAACCTATAAAACCGAAGCCTTTACCAACGTGATGGATTCGCACAAAATTGTGGATTTCGATAATACTTATAATGCTTCTTTAGTTCCAAAAGTATTCCTGCTTGATGAACAAAAGAAAGTCTTATCCAACCTAAGATTAGAACTACCAGATTTTGAGCGAATGATGAAAAAGTGATAATTCTGTTATTTCTTTTTAATCATCAACAACAAAATACCACTCACAATCAACCAAATAACAGTGGAAGTCCATAAGTAAATTCGATGTAATGAGTAAAAAACAGCTTTGTTTAAGACTACTCTTTGCCCAAAATCAAGCAGTTTGTCTAACTTGAAATGCACAAAGAACAGCACAACTTGCAAAAGCACCAAAAATATAGCCGCTATGAAAAAACGTTTTTCAGCACGAAAAGCATAAGCTGCAAAAGCGAAAATAGGTAAACTGATGAAGTTCAAGTAGTTCGTGACAGCTTGCGTAATAAAACCCATTTCGGTATGGCTACCAAGCACTTGCATACCTACGTTTATCACAACACCCGAATAAAAAGTAAATGCTCCCCACCAAATACATAACAACACCATTGAAATTTTCTTTGCAGTATTATTTTCCATAAAAACTCTTTTTTGCGTTTAGTTGAATAAAATAAAGTCGCTTTTTCTACATTCTAAATACATTTCCAAGAAAACTTTATTCAGCAAAAATCGTTAAGTTTGTAAAAATACTACAATTATGTCAGCAATTTTGGATAAAGAGTTAATCAGAAAGTCATTAAAAGATTTGGTTACAGAAGACACCAATTTTGTAAATGAATTGATTATTGAACTTAAAGACGATTTAAGAAATGTTGAAAATCAACTCTTCGAAGAAACAATTTCCAATATATTTAATAGATACGAACAAACTTTTAAAAGTCTGGCATAAATATTTTCTAAATAAATTATCGTAATATTTTTTAAAGTATTACGAACAAAAAACACATTTTTGATGTATTTCAATCTGAAACGAGTACAACCAACTATAATACTATCAAATAATGTCAACTTTCCAAGCACTCTACATCACAGAAAACGACGATAAAACTTTCACCCAAAACATCGTTGAGCGTAAAATCGAAGATTTACCTGCGGGCGAAGTCCTCATCAAAGTACAATATTCTTCATTAAATTATAAAGATGCTCTTTCGTCAACTGGGAATCGTGGCGTAACCCGCAATTACCCACATACACCTGGTATTGATGCCGCAGGTGTCGTTGAAGAAAGTCAGTCAGCCGATTTTCAGAAAGGTGATAAAGTACTCGTAACTGGCTTTGACCTCGGTATGAATACTTCGGGTGGATTCGGACAATACATCAGCGTTCCTGCCAAATGGGTTATAAAACTTCCTCGTGGACTAAAAGCCAAAGAAAGTATGATTTTCGGAACGGCTGGTTTGACTGCTGCATTGTGTATTGATAAATTATTGCAAAATGGTCTTACTCCCGAAAAAGGGAAAGTCATCGTAACGGGAGCAACGGGCGGCGTAGGCACAATGGCCGTAATGATTTTAGCGAAACTCGGTTTTCATGTGGTAGGCGTTACAGGCAAACCCGAAGGCAAAGAATTTCTGCTAAAAATCGGAGCAAAAGAAGTTGTTTCGAGAGAAGAAGTTGATGATAAATCGGGGCGTCCTTTATTGAAAGGAATTTATGCAGGTTGTGTAGATACCGTTGGCGGAAATATGCTCGCAACTATCTTAAAATCAATGCAATACAACGGAGTTGTAGCCATTTGTGGCTTAGTAAATTCGCCCGAATTACCAACGAGTGTATTCCCATTTATCTTGCGTGGCGTATCTATGTTTGGCATTGATTCATCAGAATGTGATATTGAATGGCGTAAAAAACTCTGGAAAAACCTCGCTAAAAACTGGAAACCAACTGATATTCTATCAATCACAAAAACCGTTACATTAAAAGGCTTACCAAAAGAAATCAAGAAAATCTTGAAAGGCGGACAAATCGGGCGTGTAATTGTACGTTTGTAAAACAAGTTTCCAATTTGTTAGTTTCTGTTTGCCGAAAATGACAAGTTGAAAACTTGTCGTACTTTATAAAATTATTATCTTTAAGGCATAAACCCTAATCTTATGCCTGTTCTAACTCGCCTTTCCTCAGCCGATGTCTATCGTGGCTTTGTCATGCTTTTGATGATGGCTGAGGTCTTACATTTCGGAGAAGTTTCCGAAGCACTTCCCGAAAGTTCATTTTGGTCATTTCTCGCTTTCCACCAAGACCACGTTGAGTGGGTTGGCTGCTCACTTCACGACATGATTCAGCCATCATTCTCATTTTTAGTCGGGGTCGTTCTACCCTACTCCATCGCCAGCCGACTGACCCAAGAAAGCAGTTTTAGCAAAGTTCTTTTTCACGCCTTCAAACGCTCATTAATTCTGATTTTGCTGGGTATTTTTCTACGTTCTCAGTACAAAACTCAAACCTATTTTACTTTTGAAGACACCCTCAGCCAAATCGGGTTGGGTTATCCTTTCTTGTTTTTATTAGGTTTTCGTTCTCAGAAAGTGCAGATTTCGGCACTTGTCATTATTCTTGTTGGTTATTGGTTGGCTTTTGCTCTCTATCCGTTGCCCGATGCTAATTTTGATTATGCAAGTGTAGGAGTTGCCAAAGACTGGGAGCATAACCTGACAGGTTTTGCAGCACATTGGAATAAAAACACCAACTTTGCTTGGGCATTTGACCAATGGTTTCTGAACCTTTTCCCGAGAGAAAAACCTTTTATCCGTAACGGTGGAGGCTACTCAACGCTGAGTTTTATCCCAACACTCGGAACAATGATTTTGGGACTTCTGGCAGGAAATATTCTAAAATCTGATACACTACCACCCTACGAAAAACTCAAGAAATTCATTATTCTCGGAATTTCGGGCTTAGTAATAGGTTTAATACTGAATCGACTTGGTATTTGTCCAAATGTCAAGCGTATCTGGACACCAACTTGGGTTATTTTCAGTGGTGGTCTTTGCTTCTTGTTTTTAGCTTTCTTTTATTGGATAATCGACATCAAAGAAAAAACCAATTGGGCTTATTTTCTGAAAGTAATCGGCATGAATTCTATCGCCGCCTACTGCATAGCAGATGCTTTGGGAGTTTATATTTCCAAATCGCTCAAAATCCATTTAGGCGAAAATTATGCAACCATTTTCGGGCTTCCATACCAATCGCTCGTGCATGGCGGATTGATGTTGCTCATCTATTGGCTGATTCTTAATTGGATGTTTAAAAAGAAAATATTTATAAAAATTTAGGATAAATACAGTTCTGTCAGAATTTCACTTAAATCTTCAATCGTATATCATTACGGTTGAAGATTTTTTATTTTAAGCCCTCCTCAAAAACCTTCCCAAAAATCATTTCTACGCTTTGCTACCGAATAATAATATTATGGTTTCAAGGGTCATTTATAAGGGTAAAAATGTGTGAACTATATAATTCTTTTCCATAATTATATAACACTTGGGGTGCTTATTTCTTTCAATTTTACGCCTCGAAGGCAAGTTCTGAAAATGCCTTTCCTAAATTTCATTTTTTTAACATGAAAACACTCTTTAACATGAAAGCATCAATCGTTACACCAACCAAGAAAACCACAAAAACTAACTCACTAACTATCAACACATTAAATCGAAAAATGAGAAGAGATGGCTTTTGTATCGCAACAATTTTTATTCTTTTATTTACTGTTAACTTCAAATTGTTTGCTCAAAACAATCCCTCTGCAATGCTTGATGTCGCTGCATCAAACAAAGGCGTTTTAGTTCCCCGTGTAAGCCTCACCTCTACCACCGACATTAGCACTATTACTTCGCCAGCAACCTCTTTACTTGTTTACAATACCAATACCATCGGCACACCTCCCAATAATATGTCACCAGGTTTTTATTATTGGAATGGCACAAAGTGGAGCATTCTTGGCAACATCACAACCTTTGCCGAATTTTATGCACTCATGCCAGGCGATAACGCAGCCACCATCGCCGCAGGTTCTCCCATAGAATTTCCACAAAATGGCCTAAGCAATGGAATCATTACTCGTATCAATGCAAGTCAGTTTAATATTCCCGCTATCGGAATATATACAGTAGATTGGCAAGTGAGTATTGCCGAAGCTGGTCAACTTATTTTACAACTCAACGGCACTGATATTCCGACAAGTGTAGTAGGTCGAGCAACAGGCACAAGCCAAATAAGTGGACATACAATGATTGTAACTACTTTGCCTAATTCGATACTCCAAGTAGTCAACCCAAGTGGTAACCCTGTTGCACTCACAGTAAATCCAACAGCTGGCGGTACACGTGCAGTATCGGCGAATCTTGTTATTACTCGTATTCAGTAAAATTTTCTATGCAATAAAAAGTATGTAGTACGTACATACTTTTTATCATTTTTAAACAATAAATCCATGAAAACAGCAATTAAGGTTGGGGGAAGAACCCGACTATTCTCCGAAGATGTAGCCTATTTCGAGGCTAATATCAATTATACAATTATTCATTATTATCAAGGGAATAACAAAATTGTAGCAACTACGATTGGACATATTCACGAGCGAATTGGCGAAGAATGTGGGTTTATTCGCCCCAACAGAACCTTTCTTATCAACCTTCAATTCATTGATAATTACCAATTGGGCGAATTATTACTACAAAATAATATGAAAATAAATGTGTCGAGGAGAAGAAAAAAAAGATTAAAAAGTATCGTAGAGAAGTATTTTGAGCAGAAAATGCCAATTAATACTTAATTCTTTAAGTAACGAAGCATATCTTCTAACGTCGGCAGGCAGTTCCACTGCGGGTTTTGAACCCTGCCGACGTTTAATACGAGTTGCTAATTATCTCCCTCTTTTCTCACATCAAAAACTCGTCTCAGCCAAGATTTCTTTTCCTCCTCATCGGCTTCTTTTTCTGCTTTTGTTGGCTGATAATTTAGTAATGCTGCTAAATCTGGCTGGCCAGCATCAATCCAGCAAGTGAGCCAAAAATCTCCAACCATTTTAATCGAAGCACGCATCTGTCGCTCGACTTGATTTTTAAGCATGGCATGGTAGCGTTCTGAAAAATCTTTTGAATAATTTTTTGTTGTGATGCCATTTCGCTCATCAAAACCAAATTTTTTATCTTCCGAAAACTGAGCTGTCAATTCTCTCTCAAAAACCAAAACCGAATCAAGAGCAGCATTGGCACCCAAAACTGCTTGCCAAGCACGTTTTTGCGGAGTTTTTATGTATTCAGCTTGTCCGACAAAAAAATCATAATTATCCGAAAACAACTCGGGCAAACGACTCTCCCAAAAACCATGAATACCAACTTGATTAGTTAGTTGGCCATTATAATTCCGTGTTGTATGAAGTGGCACATTGGCATCGGCAATATAATGACCAATATCAGCCGAAAGCATCAAAATTCTGCGAACATCACGCTTACGAAAAGCTTCCGTAAGCTGAAACTTCATAAAATTGATATGCCACGGCACAATACCGTGTCGGTTTAAAGTATCTTCCGAAATCTTCTCCGTCACTTCTTTCCATGAGTAAGTTGGCAACTTCTTTCGCAACGAATCTGCATAATTATCCAAATCAATAAAATGTCGAGGAGCTTCTTCTTTTACTGCGTAGCGGCGTTGGTCGGGGTTTACAGCATTTTCGGTTACAAAGTCAATATGCTTTTTATAAAACTTAAACATTTCGGGTGGAAGCGTAAAAACCGCCAAACGATTTATCCGTTGATGCCCAAAAAAGCCCCAGAGTGGACGCTCCCACAGTGGATGCTGCCAGAGTGGATGCCGATTTTCAGTCCTTATTTTCCATGAAGAAATCAAAATTATACCCAAAAAGAGCAAGCTGCTTCTCACCAAACTCTTCCATTTCGGAAAAAAAACTTTTTTAACGCCTCTTTTCATCATTTTTGCCACTATTTTTTTTCAAAATAAAATATTTTATTAGACACTTTTTCAAAAACTTTCGATTTTAACCTCAAAAACTACGATTTTTCATTTTTTCCTTAAACATCTCCTAAATTCTAAACGCCCTTTTCTGAAAAAATAAATTTTTCTTTTAAAAACGCCTAAAAATAAAACCTAAATCCAAATATTTTTAAAAATTGAGTAATTACACTCATTTTGATAAAAAGCCTCAAAACAGAATAATATTTGGCAATATATAATAAAAACAAAAACAGTAAAATATTTTCTTGAAATAATGCAACATTTTCAAATAAAATGTGTTATATTTGTATCGTATTACAGAATATTATTCGGATTTAAGAAAATGAGTCAAGCACAAAAAAAATCGTTATTAAGATATTTAATGCCAGCAATGGCTTTGGGAATGTTTGCTTTTTTAATGGTAGCTTACGGTTCGGCATACACGCCACCAAAAGCACAAAAGCAACGTATTGTTTGTTTTAAATTCAAACAAGGTACTTCAGCAGAAGCAATCAAGAAACACATGGCTGACTTTCAAGATTTGAAACGTCAGATGCCAGAAATCGCAGCTTATTCAGCAGGCGAAACTTTCGGAGAAGATAATTCTAAAGCTGAGTACGACGTTATGCACTATCTTACTTTCAGAACTGAAGCTGAAGTTGAGAAATTCCGTGAAAGCACGCAATACAAAGCATTTGAAAAAGCCAACGAAGCCAACTGGGATAAAGTATTGGTTATCAATTCAGAAATTAAATAATCTGATTTCAAATAGGAACGTTTAAGGAAGGCATCGCTTGAAGCGATGCCTTCCTTTTTATAAGTAAAAAATATTTTAGTTTAAGTTTTTTCTTTAATATTATTTCATTAATTTTGCACTCCAAATTTAGAGTAAGACAATTATTATATTAAAATACAATGGCAAATCATAAGTCGGCATTAAAGCGTATCAGAGCAAACGAAACTAAGCGTTTGAGAAATCGTTACCAACACAAAACCACTCGTACTTTGGTTAGAAAATTACGTGGTTTAAGCGATAAAACAGCAGCTACTGAATTATTCAAATCAGCAGCCTCAGCTTTGGATAAATTAGCTCGTAAGAACGTTATCCACAAAAACAAAGCAGCAAACTTGAAATCAGGTTTGGCTAAGCATATCGCTGGATTAGCAGCTTAATTTCCCTTCGGGAATTCAATATTTTGCTCATGGAAACAATTTCTCCGTGAGCATTTTTTGTTTGCAAGTCACGTAAACAATATTATACCAATACTAAGCTTTGCTGTAAATTATAAATAGAATGATTAGCAATATTCTATCGTGGGCGGAAGAAGACCGACCAAGAGAAAAACTTTTGTTGAAGGGTAAAGCGGCCCTTTCGGATGCCGAATTGATTGCTATTCTGATAGGCTCAGGTACAAGAGAGTTATCGGCTGTTGATTTATCAAAGCTAATTCTACAAAGCGTTAATAATAACCTTAACGAATTGGCAAAGCTGAGTATCAATGACTTAATGAAATTTAAGGGCATTGGCGATGCAAAAGCAATTTCGATTGCCGCCGCCTTAGAACTCGGCCGACGAAGAAAAGAAAGTGATGTTATCAAGAAAGCAAAAGTTAGTTCATCGGCTGATGCTTATGAGGCCATCCGCCCTTATTTAATGGACTTGCAACACGAACAATTTTGGGCATTATTGCTCAATCGGGCAAACGAAGTCATTCGTCCACAGCAGATTAGCATCGGTGGTGTTTCGGGAACAGTAGCCGACCCAAAGATGATTTTCAAGGCGGCCATTGAACATTTGGCCTCGGCCATAATTTTAGTGCATAATCATCCATCGGGAAACTTAACACCAAGCCAAGCCGATAAAGATTTGACAAAAAAGGTAAAAGAAGCAGGGCGAACACTTGACATTCCAGTACTCGACCATCTCATTTTCAGCGATAACGGTTATTTTAGCTTCGCCGACGAAGGGATATTCTGAATAAGGGAGACGGGGTCGCCCGTGCGATGTAAAATGAATAATTAATAATGACTTAATTATTCATCCAGAAATACATACATTCTTAATACGAAAAATATATTTTATTTATAAAAACTAAAAGATAGGATTTTGAATTTTAATTGAACGTAGTAGTAATTCTACATTCTACATTCTACATTCTACATTAATTAAAATGCTTACAGTTTCAAATATTTCGCTAAGTTTTGGCAAAAGAACTCTCTTTGAAGAGGTAAATCTAAAGTTTACACCCGGCAACGTTTATGGCCTTATTGGAGCAAACGGTGCGGGAAAGTCAACGTTTGTAAAAATCCTTTCGGGCGACCTTGAACCAACTTCGGGTAGCGTAAGCATGGACCCAGGTGAAAGGATGTCGGTTTTGAAGCAAAATCAAAATGCTTTTGATGATGATACCGTTTTGAACACCGTTGTGCGTGGAAACGAGCGTTTATCACAAATCATTGCCGAAAAAGATGCCATTTACGCCAAAGAAGATTTCTCGGAAGAAGATGGTAATCGTGCCGCTGAATTAGAAGCAGAATTTGCCGACATGAACGGATGGGATGCCGAATCAGATGCTGCAAACTTACTTTCGGGTTTGGGTATAAAAGAAGATTTGCACTATACTTTGATGGCTGATATGAACCCTTCTGATAAAGTAAAGGTTTTGTTAGCTCAGGCATTGTTTGGAAATCCAGATATTTTATTACTCGATGAGCCTACCAACAACTTAGATATTGAATCTATTTTATGGCTCGAAAACTTTTTGATGAATTTCAAAAATACCGTAATCGTTGTTTCTCACGACCGTCACTTCCTCGATAACGTGTGTACATACATTGCTGACCTTGACTTCAAGAAAATCACGCTTTATGGTGGTAACTACTCTTTCTGGTACGAATCAAGCCAGTTAGCAGCACGTCAGAAATCTGACCAAAACAAAAAAGCCGAAGAGAAAAAGAAAGAATTGGAAGAATTTATTCGTCGTTTTTCTGCCAACGTGGCTAAGTCGAAACAGGCTACTGCTCGTCAGAAGATGATTGAAAAATTGAATATTGAGCAAATTCAGCCATCCTCACGTAAATACCCTTATATCGGCTTTAAACCTGAGCGTGAAGTAGGCGACCAAATCTTATTGGTTGAAAACCTCAGCTACAAACTTGAAGATGGCACTTACCTATTCAAAGATTTGAGTTTCCAAGTGGCTCGTGGCGAAAAAATTGCCTTTTTGAGCAAAGATGGTTTGGCAGTTTCGGCATTGTTTGATATTCTTTCGGGCGAAAAACAGCCTTCGAGTGGTAGTTTCAAGTGGGGTATCACAATTACGCATACTTACCTACCAAACGACAACAACAAATATTTCTCTGATGGTAGCCTCGACCTCGTTGATTGGCTCAGACAATATTCGGTTGAAAAAGATGAAACGTTTATTCGTGGATTCTTGGGTAGAATGTTATTCTCGGGTGAAGAAGCCCTAAAAAAATGTACGGTACTTTCGGGTGGTGAAAAACAACGTTGCATGTTTTCGAGAATGATGCTTTCGGGAGCAAACGTTTTGATGTTCGACGAACCAACTAACCACTTAGATTTGGAGTCGATTCAGGCCCTTAACAAAGGTATGGAAGATTTCCCGAGCAATATGTTATTTACTTGCCATGACCACCAACTAACTCAAACAGTTGCGAATCGTGTAATCGAGCTTTCATCGAAAGGTTTCTTGGATAAATTAACTGATTTTGATACTTACTTGACTGATGAAAAAATCAAAGTTCAACGTGATGCTTTATATAAGTAAAATGTTTATATCTTGATTCTAAAAGCCATATCTTTGAAATAAATCAATTTAAAGATATGGCTTTTCTATATTTACATAATATGATAAAATCAAGAAAATTGAATCTATTAAGTTTACTATTAATGAATTTTTTCGCTATAATTGTATTTATGGTTGGAAATAGTTTTTTATGTTCAAATGAGATTGATGGAGGAGAATGTATCAAATCACTTGATAACTCTATGTACTTCATTCAAATAACTCTAAATATAATCTTTTCTTTATTTTACTATTTGAAAATAAATCAGCAGTATTGGTGGAAATTAATATTGAACATCGTTACACTAAGCATTTTCTACATTATCGCATCCTTTTTTCATAGTGTTTTACAAATTGGACTTTTCTAACCTCATATAATTTGGGTATAAATGATGCAGGACTTCACCGAAATAGCACAAAACGATTTAGAGAGCGTTTTGTCTGACCCAAATACTATCTTAGTTGATGTAAGAGAAATAACCGAATTTGCAGATTTCAATATCGGTGGAATAAACATGCCTCCGCACGAAATCACGGAGCGATTGGGAGAACTCAAAAACTACAAAACCATAGTGGTAGCTTGCTCAAACGGGACACGAAGCAATATCGTAGCTCGACTTTTGTCAAAGAAGTTGCCAGAAAAAACTATTCTACACTTAGAAGAAGGAATATTTTAGAGAGTTCTGAATTCTGAGTGTAGAGTTCTGAGTCATTTCGTTATAAGCTAAACCTTTAAAAAGACCTATCTACAAAACTCAAAACTCTAAACTCAGAACTTTATTAAAATCCGTCGTAATCTCTTTCTTTTTTGATTAACCATTTGCCCACTGCAAAAGATAATACCATTAAAATAACAAAGAATGCAATTGCATACCAAGTAGGATATTGATAACCGAACATAATCGTATGAAGTTTAAATTATTACCCTGCAAAAATACAACAAAATAAAAAAGATTATAACATTTCTCTAAAAAAAGTTATAATTCTGTTCAAAAGAATAGAGTTCTTTATGAATTTATCAGGTTTCATAAAGCATAAAACGTCGGCAAGGTTTTGAACCTTGCCGACGTTAATACACCCGATAAATTTATTTGGAACAAAAAATAATTTAGACTGATTTTAGCACCACATAGGCGACCCCATCAAAACTCAAAACTCAAAACTCACTTCCCGCCTTTCAAGATTGAATTGTAGCGTGGCATATCTTTGAATAGCTTCAACGCCTCTTGTACTTCTTTATCACGCTCAAATGCCACAAACTTCATGGCTTTTTGGTAGTAATAACGACTCAGGATTTCAGCTTCCAGTTGCTCTTTGATGTCTTCTTTATTTTTAGCTAAATCCTGCAACTTACCTTGATTGATTTTATCACGCAATGATTTGATTTGCTCTTGTACTAAATCCAAAGAGTTTTCTTTCTTGGCTGATGCCTCCAAATTATCCAAATTACGCTCCATTGTGGTGATGTACGTAAAATCTTTGCCCTTCAACCAAGTAATAAAGTCTTGATACTCAGCTTCGGTCAAGGTAAACTTCTCTTTTGGTTTCTGATTTGCGTGTTCGAAATAGTATTTGGTTGCGTAATCAAAGATGTAGTTCTTTTGAAGTAAATTCACCGTTACGGCAGCCATTGTTGGTACTTCGGTCTTAATATCAGGGTCAACACCTCCACCATCATAAACTGTTCGCCCGTTTTTGGTTTTGAAAGCAGTCTTTAATGAGTCTGGCACACGTCCTACGCTACCATCGGGGTTGCGGTGGCTATAATCTAAGGCCTGAATACAACGCCCGCTTGGAATGTAATATTTAGCGGTCGTGATTTTCATTTTAGTATTGTAACTTAGGTCACGAGTGGTTTGTACTAAGCCCTTCCCAAACGAACGTTGACCAATAATTACGGCACGGTCGTAGTCTTGGAGTGTTCCGCTCACAATTTCAGAAGCTGATGCACTCATACTATTTATCAAAACTACAATTGGCATCTCAGTATCGAGCGGTGCTTCCATTGCCATGTATTTATGATTCCATTCGGCCACTTTTCCACGAGTTTCAACAATTAGTTGGTCTTTTGGTAAAAAAGCATTGCAGATTTCAACCGACATATTCAACAAACCTCCTGGATTTCCACGCAAATCCAAAATTACTTTTTTCATGCCTTGTCCTTTCAACTCAGCAAAAGCTCCTTTTACTTCTTTGGCGGCAGTTGCCGTAAAATCATTGAGTTGAATATAACCTACCTCATCGTTAATCATACCTGAATGCGGTACGTTTGGCGTTTTTACAATATCACGCCCAACCACCAAATCAATTGGTGAGTTTTGTCCATAACGTTTCACCGACATTTTTACGGTTGTACCCGTCTGGCCTTTCATTAATCGACCAATATCAACGCCTTTACGAGCCACTACATCTACGCCATCTACTTTTATGATTTCGTCACCAATTTTCATCCCCGCTTTATCGGCTGGCGAACCTTCATAAATCATCACTACCACGTGTTTGTTATCACGGTGCGAAACTGTGGCTCCAATACCATTATATTTCCCAGTTGTCATGGTCATATAATCTTCGATATCATCCTCGGGAAAGAAGTTGGTATAAGGGTCGAGCTGCTTGAGCATTGACTCGATACTCAAACGCATAGCCTTGTTTGGGTTGATTTCGTCAACGTAGTAGGCATTAAGCTCTTTAAACATCGTTGCGAAAATATCTAGGTTTTTTGCTATCTCGAAATAGCGGTCGTCGTATTTAAAGGCTACAAACGGAACTGTAACAACGGCCAAAGCAATTAAAGTAAATCTGCGTAGGTTTTTCATTTTAAAAAGTTTTGTAACACAATCTTTAATTGTGAATATCTAACGAGCAAGTTAGAAACTTGCTTTACAGTTAACGCAAAAACTTGACCAAAAGGTGTTACTGAGGCGAAGTTTTTCCGTAAGTTTTTGCAAAGAAACGCATTTTTCGGACTGGAAAAAACTGCCGCTCTACAATATACAAATTATCAAAATCATTATCGGGAATATCTGCTCGTAATGTATCTCGCTCAAACAAACCATTAACCACATATTTGGTGGTATTGCTATGCCCCACAACCAACACATTTTTGCCTCTGAATTTCTTTAACTTTTCGATAAAAACTCGCATCGAATCAGCTGGGCTGGCAGCATAAATCTTAGTTATTAAACCCTTAGAATCGGCCAAAGGTTTGGCAGTATTTTTGGTTCGTAAAAAATTGGTCGAATAAATCTCCGATATTCCTTTATTGGCCAATGCTGTTTTCAAATCTTCGGCTCTTTCTTGTCCCAAAGTGCTGAGTGGCGGATTGGCCGAATTATCAACTTTTTCGCCATGACGAACCATATAAAACGTTGACTGACAAGAAGTTAAAACCAACAACCCCCAAATAAACTTTTTCATAATTTCAATTATTTATACTTTTTCTCAGATGATAATCGCACATTTTATTTTAATATCAAATCTATGCCGAAAATGCGAAATTATTGGCGTGTAGCTTCGATTATAAATTTTAAAATTCCGATAAAAATGTGTATCTTTACATCTAAAATAATACTAAAAACTGTGAGTATCAAAGTTAAGATATTCTATTCAGATAAATTCTGATAGTTAAATTTTTATAAAAAATAAATTATGGCAGAAAATCAAGAAGGCATGGAGCCTCAGAAGTCGAGAGCAGATTATGGTGCTGAGAATATTCAGGTACTTGAAGGGTTAGAGGCAGTAAGAAAACGTCCAGCCATGTACATTGGCGACATCAGTGCAAAGGGTCTTCACC
Source organism: Emticicia aquatilis (assembly GCF_014644295.1). Classification (GTDB taxonomy): domain Bacteria; phylum Bacteroidota; class Bacteroidia; order Cytophagales; family Spirosomataceae; genus Emticicia; species Emticicia aquatilis. Next base: position 69,091 of record NZ_BMKK01000007.1, on the reverse strand, counting down.
ACCTCATCTGGGAAGTAGTTGATAACTCGATTGATGAAGCTTTAGCAGGGCATTGCGACACGATTCACGTAACAATCAATGAAGACAATTCGGTAACAGTAAAAGATAATGGTCGTGGTATTCCGACAGGAATGCACTCAAAAGAGAAAAAATCAGCTTTGGAGGTTGTAATGACCGTACTTCACGCTGGTGGTAAATTCGATAAAGATACTTATAAAGTTTCTGGTGGTTTGCACGGTGTGGGGGTATCCTGCGTAAATGCCCTTTCGACCCACCTACGAGTAGAAGTACACAGAGAAGGAAAGATTTTTGAACAAGAATATAACATCGGAAAGCCACTTTATCCAGTACGTGAAATCGGTACGGCCGATGATACTGGTACACAAGTTACTTTCAAGCCAGATGGCAGCATTTTTACGGTAACAGAATACAAATACGAAACCGTAGCCAATCGTTTACGTGAATTATCTTTCTTAAATAAAGGTATCACGATTATCTTGAAAGATTTACGTGAAATTGATGAAGACGGCAACGCATTGACTGATACTTTCCATTCGCAAGGTGGTTTGGCCGAATTCGTTTCGTATATTGATGCAGGTCGTGAGCGTTTGATTCCAGAACCGATGTTTATGGAAGGAAATAAAGACGGCGTACCTGTTGATGTGGCGATGCTTTACAACACAAGTTACAGCGAAAACGTATCTTCGTTTGTAAACAATATTAATACTCACGAAGGTGGAACGCACGTTTCGGGTTTCCGTATGGCCCTTACTCGTACGTTGAAGAGTTACGCCGAGAAATCGGGTATTTTGGCAAAAGAAAAAATTGATATTAGTGGAGATGACTTCCGTGAAGGACTTACAGCCGTTATTTCGGTAAAAGTACAAGAACCACAATTTGAGGGTCAAACCAAAACCAAATTGGGTAATAGTGAGGTTACTTCGGCAGTAAGTGCTTGTGTTTCGGAAATGCTTGAAACTTACTTAGAAGAACATCCAAAAGAAGCTCGTATCATCGTTGACAAGGTAATTTTGGCAGCGAAAGCTCGTATTGCTGCTAAAAAGGCTCGTGAGATGGTACAACGCAAAAACGTGTTGGTTGGAAGTGGTTTACCAGGGAAATTGGCTGACTGCTCAGAATCTGACCCAACAATTTGTGAAGTTTACTTAGTTGAGGGTGACTCGGCGGGTGGTTCGGCCAAACAAGGTCGTAATCGTGCCTTCCAAGCTATTTTGCCTTTACGTGGTAAGATTCTCAACGTTGAGAAAGCACAAGAATTTAAGATTTACGAAAACGAAGAGATTAAAAATATCTTTACGGCTTTAGGTGTGCAAATCGGTCGAGATGGCGATGAGCGTGCTTTAAACACCGAAAAATTACGTTATCACAAAATCATCATCATGACCGATGCCGATATTGACGGTAGTCACATTCGTACGTTGATTCTGACGTTCTTCTATCGTTATATGAAAGAGTTGATTGAGAAGGGTTATATCTACATCGCTCAACCGCCTTTATATTTAGTGAAGAAAGGAAAAGATGAGGAATATTGCTGGACAGAAGAGCAACGTGAGATTGCCGTGAAGCGTTTGGCGGGTGGCGGAAAAGAAGAAAATGTGGGTATTCAACGTTACAAAGGTTTGGGAGAAATGAACCCAGAACAACTTTGGGAGACAACCATGCGACCAGACAAACGTACGTTAAAGCAAGTAACCGTTGAATCGGCTGCCGAAGCCGACCACCTATTTGCGATGCTCATGGGTGATGAAGTTGGTCCACGCCGTGATTTCATTGAGCGTAACGCCAAATATGCTAAGATTGATATTTAATCAAGTGAAGTAAATATTTAGTCTTTATTTCATTGTGAATATTTTAAAGGCAGTTATCTTTAGCAATGCTTAAAGATAGTTGCCTTTTTTTTTCAAACCAAAACCTTCATCAAACTATGAAAAAACTGATAATTCTCTCTCTATTTTGTGTTGTAGGAAACTTGACATTTGCTCAAAAAAAGATATATCCACTCATTAAAGGTGGTGGTGGAATGTTTGAAGTACCAGAAGCGACACCCATAGCCGATAAAAAGATGAAGTATAAACTAATAGTTGATTTATCGAAGGCCTCTGATAAGCCTGATTCGGTCAATGCTTCGCTCGATAAATTGGCACGTTTGGTAAATGCTCATATTGAAGCGGGAGTTCCGAAAGAAAATATTGATGTAGTGGGTGTATTTCATTTTTTAGGAACACCAGTCATTTTAGAGGATGAAGCCTACAAAAAGAAGTTTGGAATGGCGAATCCGAATACGGCATTAATAAATGAATTAGGCAAAAATGGTGTGCGTTTCTTCGTGTGTGGGCAGTCGCTTAGAGCAAGAAAATTAGTAGATGAAAAACGCAATGAAAACATAAAAGTAGCACAATCGGCCTTGATAACTTTCAGTACTTTTCAGAGTAAAGGTTATGCTTTGATTTTGCCTTAAAAACGTAGAGCCGTTGCATGCAACGGCTCATATCATAAAAATATCTTATTCCAAATTTTAGACGTTGCAGTGCAACGTCTCTACGGAATTCTCAAAATACTTGTCTCGCAACGGCCATTGTCGTATCTGATTTGCTCATGGTATAAAAGTGCAAAGCAGGTACACCGAAATCAATTAATTCACGGCATTGCTGCACTGACCACTCGATACCCAATTGTTTGGCTTGTTTATCGTTTTCGCAAGCCATTACTTCTTTTCTGAATGCCTCTGGCATATCCAGATAAAATAATCTTGGCAAAATATCTAATTGCTTTTTAGTAGCCAACACTTTCAAACCCGGTATAATTGGAATAGTGATGCCTTCGGCACGACAACGATTCACAAAATCGAAATACTTTTGGTTATCGAAAAACATCTGAGTCACTACATAATCTGCTCCAGCGGCTACTTTACGCTTCAGATTTTCCATATCTTGGTCTAAATCAGTGGCTTCGAAGTGTTTTTCGGGGTAAGCAGCCACACCGATACAAAAATCGCTGGCATTCAAATACTCCGAATCTTCGTGCAAATATTTGCCACTATTCATGTCTTTTATCTGCGAAACTAACTCATTGGCAAACTGATGCCCATCTTTTTTGGCTTTGAAGGTATCATATGGCTTCGCAAAATCACCACGGAGGGCAAGCACATTGTCAATTCCTAAATAGTTAAGGTCAATCAATAAATCTTCAGTATCGTCTTTTGTAAAACCACCACAAAGTACGTGCGGCACTGGGTCGATTTTAAAACGGTGCATGATTGACGAACAAATTCCGACTGTTCCGGGGCGTTTACGCGTACGCACCTCCTTGATTGAACCATCGGGCATTTGCTTCGTAAAATATTCTTCACGGTGAAAAGTAACATCAATAAAAGGAGGTTTCAATTCCATCATTGGCTCAATGGCATTCAAGAGGTCATTGATATTAGTGCCTTTGGTTGGCGGAATGATTTCAATCGAAAAAATTGGTTTTCCGTTATTGCTCTTCAAATGTTCGGTTACTTTTGCCATTTTATAAAAGAAAGTTTTATCCTTATTTTTCGACAAAAATAGATATATTATTTATTAAAACAAATTTTTATAGTTATTTTATCTAATATTTAAGCATTAAGTAGTTATATTATTTTTACGTATAATAACAGAGTAATTAAAATTTAACCGAACTATGGTGTTTGAAACGCTCATAGGCCGACTTAGCCAAAGCTTCTTGATGGTCGGGGTGAGCAATTTTGATGAGTTCTTTGGCCCTTTCTACCAAGTTCTTGCCAAATAAATAAGCAATTCCAAATTCTGTAACTACATAATGTACGTTGGCCCGAGTAGTTACTACGCCCGCTCCTTCTTTCAGATGCGAGACAATTTTCGACAAGCCATAAGCAGTGGTAGCATTCAAAGCAATAATTGGTTTTCCACCTTCCGATAATGCTGCCCCTCTGATAAAGTCCATTTGTCCGCCCACGCCCGAATACATATTATAACCAATGCTATCAGCACAAACTTGGCCAGTAATATCAATTTCAATGGCACTATTAATGGCCGTAACCTTCGGATTTTGTCTAATAATTGAGGTATCATTTACGTAATCTACCCGCATCATTGTCACGAGTGGATTATCGTCAACAAAATCGTAGAGTTTCTTCGACCCACACAAAAAGGTAGAAACAATTTTCCCTCGATTACGCTTTTTGTATTTTCCTGTAATAATTCCTTTTTCGACCAGCGGAATAATACCATCCGAAAACATTTCGGTATGAATTCCTAAATCTTTGTGATTTTCGAGGGCAGCCAAAACCGCATTCGGAATACTGCCGATTCCCATCTGGAGTGTCGCTCCATCTTCTACTAATGAGGCCACGTGGCTACCAATTTTCTTATGCTCAGCGGTTGGCTCTCCCCACGAAACTTCGTGAAGAGGCTCATCAAAAGGCACAAAATAATTGATTCGACTGGTATGAATTTGGGCATCACCGAGTGTACGAGGAACGAATTTATTTATTTGAGCAATAACCACATCAGCCGAGTCGATGGCTGCTAAAGTGGCATCAACCGATGTACCGAGCGAACAAAAACCACTTTTATCGGGAGTAGAAACCGAGATTAAAGCAATATTTAACTTGATGATATTTTGAGTAAAAAGTTTAGGAATCTCTGATAAAAAGACTGGGATATAACTTCCTCGACCTTCTGCGATGGCTTTTCGGGTGTTTTTTGCAATAAAAAAAGCATTGGTATGAAAAACTTCGGCGTATTCGGGATTGGTGTAAGGAGCTTCACCTTCGGTGTGGAGATGATATATTTCGATTCCTTTCAGCGTATCAGCTCGGTTAACTAAAGCATTTACCAAATGGTGTGGCACAGCCGAAACGCTGTGAATAAAAATTTTATCACCTGATTTTACAGTTTCGAGGGCTTCTTGGGCAGTTGTGATTAACATAAGCTTGTTTAATTTTTGTGCAAAAAAATAGGTTTCATTTCCTTCGATACATGACAATAATCATATTTTGAAACACTTATGCTCAACTTTTATTTATCCAAAATAACGGCATTATGTTATCATTAATTTTTCAAAATAAATATAAAAATAATTATATTTACCAAAGCAAACTAATTACTAAGCATTCACGTTTAGGCATTAGAATCATTATTAAACTTTTATTATCTATCAATGAAAAAACTTTCTTTATTACTAATCTTGGGCATTTTTGCCTTTAGTTTTGATGTTTCGGCACAAACTACTCCCACCACAACGGCAGCAATTGATACAGTTGCGGCAAAGGCTTATGTAGGTAAATATAAGGTAAAAGAAGGACCTTTTGAAGAATTAATTGTAAGTATTCAGAATGGTAAACTTTTTGGTGAAGCAGTAGGTCAAGGTTCGGCTGTACTTGCTCCGACCAAAGAGGCTGATATTTTTGAAGTCGTGGGTTATGATGGAAAAATCGAATTCGTCAGAAACGATTCAAAAGTTGTTGTAAAAGCGAAACTCTCCATACAGGGAAACGTAATTGAGAGCGAAAAACAACCTTAAATGACAATTTGGGCATAAAAAACGCCGCTTTGAAGCTCAAAGCGGCGTTTTTTATGCTTAATTATTTCTATCGACGTGATGCTAATTTTGCTAATAATTTTAAGATTTCGAGATACAACCAAATGATTGTAACCATCAAACCAAAAGCGGCATACCACTCCATGTATTTAGGGGCTTGCATTTCGGCACCTTGCTCAATCAAATGAAAATCTATGATTAAATTCATAGCAGCAATTGTGATTACTACTAATGAGAAAATTATCCCGATAATACCTCCTTCGTGGATATATGGCACGTTTATACCAAACATTCCCAAAATCCAAGTAAGCATATATAATAAGAAAACCGCTCCAGTTGCGGCTGCTACGCCAAACATAAAGCCTTGAGTTGCTTGCAATACTTTTGTTTTATAAAGCATCCACATCACAAATACTACTCCGAATGTAAGCCCAGCTGCAATCAATGCAAATTCTTGAAAAATGGCCGAGATTGCACCAATTGCCAAACCTTCGAGCAACGCATAAGTGGGTGCTAATTGTGGAGCCCATTCTTTCTTAAATGCTAAAACTACTGCACAAAGGAGTCCACCGATACAACCAGCAGGAATAAGCATTGGAGCGATACTCCAACCTTGCATAAGACCTATCCAAGAAACAGCCGAAGATGTCATTAGGATAAATAACAAAATTCCGACTTTAGTAAGGGTTGATTCTACCGTCATGACCTCGTTGCGGTCGTAGGTATAATCAATATTTGTGAATGTTTTTTCTGAAAATGCTGGATTTGCCATAGATAATTGTTGGTTTTAGGTTTTAATAGATAAAGCAATTAAATGATAATTCTGAATTTTTCAAAATAATTTTTATCAGTCCTTTTACACTTTATAACTACGGTGAGCATCTAACTTCAAAAATATAAACAACAAGATTGTAAATGACCAAAGTGACGAACCACCATAGCTCAAGAATGGCAAAGGAATACCGATTACGGGCATTAAACCAATAGTCATACCAATATTCACAAACAAGTGAAAAAACAGAATGGAAGCTACGCAATAACCGTAAATACGAGAAAACTTGCTTCGTTGCTTTTCGGCTAAATTGATAATTCTATTCAATAATGCCGCAAATATCAAAATCACAACCACACTTCCCACAAAACCCCACTCCTCGCCTACCGTACAAAAGATGAAGTCAGTTGATTGTTCAGGTACGAAGTCGAATTTAGTTTGGGTACCTTGTAAATACCCTTTTCCGATAATACCTCCCGAACTAATCGCCACCCTCGATTGTGTAACGTTCCAACCTGCTCCAAGTGGGTCAGAATCGGGATTTACTAATACTTGAATACGTTTTTGCTGGTGTGGTTGCAATACATTCGTTGTGAAAAACTTCACACCGAATACAAATGCTGAAGCAATGACAAATACGCCACCCAGACGAATGAGGTTCTGACGAGTACGTTCGTAGCGTTTCAAAAACATATACCAAAACAAACCACAAGCTACCGCCAAACCAGCCACCACATAAAACTTATTGAAGAATAATACTAATACAAAGAGAATTGCTAAGGCTATACCAAGAGCAGGATAGATACCAGGAAGGCCTTCACGGTAGAAAACCGCAATAAATGCAGCGAAAGTCAAGGCCGAACCTGTTTCTTTCTGCAAAATAATGATGATTGGCGGCACAAAAACCAATAAGCCTGCTACGATTGCATCTCTAACTTTCGAGATATTTACCCCTTGTGTACTCAGAAACCTCGCCAATGCCAAAGCCGTAAAGATTTTGGAAAACTCGGCGGGTTGCAAGGAAAATGTGCTTCCTAATTTTATCCAAGACCTCGAACCTTTGATTTCGGTTGCCAGAAATATGGTTGCAATCAATAATAAGATTACAAAACCATAAAATATGTAGGCAAATGAATCATAGACTTTATAATCAACAAAGAGGATTATCAGAATCAATACGAATGTTGATGAAATAAAGAGCAACTGCTTCCCAGCATTATGAGAAGTAGAAAAAATCGTGATTGGGTTTTCAGGGTTGTAAACCGCCGCATAAATATTCAACCAACCAAAAAACACCAATGCAGCATATAGCCAAACGGTTGTCCAGTCAATGCCTTCTCTAATATCAATATCACGTGCCATACTATTTAGTTTTATTAAGGTTTTCGTCTTTTGGTTTTATGAATGTCGTTTTTACTGGTTTCTCTGATTCTTTCTGAGGCTTTGTTGGAGCAACAGGAGCAGCAGGCGTAGGTTTGCTTGTTGACTCTGGCGTAAGTGTCGGAATCGGTTTTGCCGCCGCACCAGCAGCCATTGCTTCAACAGTTTTGATGCTCAAATTCAACATCCTTTCCTTGATAGCCGTACGCTCAATTTTGCGTTTCAGATACTTTTCTATCATCAAAGTAGCAATAGGAGCAGCTACCGAACCACCAAAACCTGCATTCTGAACCATTACGGCAATGGCAATCTTAGGATTATAACGAGGAGCAAAAGCAATAAATACTGAGTTATCTTTACCTTTTTTGTTTTGAGAAGTACCCGTTTTACCACAAATAGCAATACCTTCAACGATACCAGCACCACCACCTACGGTTCCACGCTCAACCGCATCTTGCATACCACCGATGATAGCCTCAAAATGTTGTGGGTCAATGCCTGTACGATGTACAGTACGGAGGTCAGGATTAACACCTTTTCCGTTCTGACCAACTCCACGTACTAAATGTGGTGTTACCCAATAACCTCTATTAGCAATCGTTGCTGCCAAATTGGCCATTTTCAACATATTTACAGAAACCTCACCTTCACCGATACTTAATGAATAGATGTTTGAGAATTTCCATTGGAACGAGCCATAACGCTTATCATAATATTTTACGCTTGGCAATAAACCTGACGACTCTGAAGGTAAATCAATACCAAGTTTTTGTCCATAACCAAATTTTTCGACCATATCATGCCATTTAGAGAGCATTACTGGTGCTTCTTTAAACGGGTTGGTTTCTCCGCCCAAACTCATTGTTTTACGAAAAACATTATAAAAATACGGGTTACACGAGAAACGTACAGCGTTATGAAGGTCATTGGGTGAACCTGGGTGATTATGACATTTTACGGGAGCCCCACCCAACGGGAAAGCAGTAGAAGGTGTAATTGCCCCCAATTGTAAGGCAACCAACGCCTGCACCAATTTGAATGTTGAACCCGGACGGAAGAAACCAGTAGCTACTCGGTCATTGAGTGGCTTATCTGGATTTTTATATAATTCTTTAAAATACTTACTAAATTGCTTACCTGAAAGCATATTTGGGTCATAATAAGGATACGAACCCATAGCCAAAATTTCGCCAGTTTTTGGTTCAATCGCTACTGCACAACCAGTTTTTCCTTGAAAAAGGCTATCTGCCAACTGCTGAACCTCTACATCAACTGTGGTAAAAAGATTTTTGCCAATAACAGCCAATGTATCATACTCTCCATTTGAATACGAACCCTTATTTTCTCCGTGAACGTTCATCATCGTAAACTTCACACCCCGCCTACCCCGAAGCTCCATTTCGTATTGTTTTTCGAGGCCAGTGATGCCAATGTAATCACCACTTCTATAATATTCTACCTCTTGGGCTTCGTAGGCTTTTTTACTAATCTCACCGATATATCCTAAAGCGTTAGCCATCGTACGAGCAGGATACGTACGGAAGAACGATAATTCAAATGTAAACCCAGGAAAACTCACCATTGCATCGGCCACACGAGCATAATCCTCTTTCGATAATTGACGCAGAAACAACGTAGCACGATTGCGTGAATAACTCTTCGCAATGGCCATTGTACTATCAAAATAGCTACGTGTAATATTGAATAAACGGCAGAAAGTAGTAGTATCCATCTGCTTTACTTTATAGGGCGTTACGTACATGTCATAAACATCTACATTTGCCACCAAAAGTTTTCCATTTCGGTCATAGATTTGCCCTCTAAGAGGAATCTGAACCTCTTTCTTTAAAGCTCCAGTGGAGCCGATTGTGTGGTAGGTATCGTCGATTACTTGTAGGTATAACAACCTAAGTATGTAGATACCACAAACTAAAAAGAAGAAACTAAGAATGATTTGCTTTCTGTCTTGGAACATTCTACTTATAAAATCTATTGGGTTTGGCTAAAAATATAGGTCACAGCAATTAATCTTTAGCTCTTAAGCGATATGGGCTTGCTCAATGAAGCTAAATACTAATCGCTACTAAACTAACAGGTATTCTATTATAGGTGCGTTTTTTATTTCGTCTAACAAAGTTCTTGAAAAATCAACAGATTTCTGCATATATTGCCTAAGAAAATTTGATTTTTTCTTAAAAACTAAATTTCCGAAATAAGATTGAAATTATTTTAAGTATTTATGCGATTTTTGCAGGAAATTTCTAATAATGAGGGTAAAATGATTTATAAAATTGCGGATTTGCCTACAATTGCCCAACAAGTGATTGAGGCTGCCAAAGAGCGTAAAATTTGGATTTTTGAGGCCGAAATGGGGGCAGGAAAAACTACACTCATCAAGGCAATCTGCAACGCTCTGGGAGTTTTTGGGCATATTCAAAGTCCAACATTTTCGATTGTAAATGAGTATATAACTTCAGCAGGAGAAACGATTTATCATTTTGATTTTTATCGCCTAAAAAACGAAACCGAAGCTCTTGATTTTGGCGTAGAAGAATACTTCGACTCGGGCAATATTTGCTTGCTCGAATGGGCCGAAAAAGTAGAATCGCTTTTACCCGAAAATTGTTTTAAAATAAATATTAGCTTAGCCGATGACTTAGGTAGAAATATCGAGTTTAGCTAAAATACCCGTTAAGAATAACCAAACTCACCAGTCAATTTCTTAATAACAAGTTTTCCAGTAAACAAGTCCCCAAGTAACTAAACAATGACAGGACAATCACTTTCAGAATTAGCACGACAATCGACACTCTATCCACAAGAGTCGCCAGAGATGATAAAAAGAGGAAAGAAAAGCCTTTTTATTGGTCTTCCACGTGAAGTTTCGTTGCAGGAAAATCGCATTGCACTTACGCCCGAATCGGTTACTTTGTTGGTCAGAAATGGTCATGAGGTAATCATAGAAAAAGGTGCTGGCGAAGGTGCGAAATTCTCAGATAATGATTACAGCGAAGCGGGTGCAAAGATTGTTTATAGTCCTGAAGAAGTTTTTGAGGCTGATTTGATTGTAAAAATCGAACCGTTGGTTGAAGCAGAAATGGCTTATCTGAAAACTGGACAGACGGTTATTTCGACGTTGAACGTACCGAATCTTTCTCGCTCATATTTTGAGCAACTCAACGAAAAACGAGTGACAGGTATTGGTTTTGAGTTAATTCAAGATAAAGTGGGTAACTTCCCGATTATCAGAACCATGAGCGAAATTGCAGGAAGCACCGTGATGCTTATAGCGGCCGAATACCTGAGCAGCGTTCATGATGGTCGTGGAATGATTTTGGGTGGAATTACAGGCGTGCCACCCACCAAAATCGTGATTATCGGAGCGGGTACAGTAGGCGAATACGCAGCCCGAACAGCACTCGGTTTAGGAGCAGAAATCAAGGTTTTTGACCAACACATTTATCGACTTCAACGCCTAAAGTATGCAGTCGGGCAACATATTTATACTTCAATTATAGATTCTGATACACTCGGAGACGCACTCGCTCGTGCTGATGTAGTTATCGGAGCAATGCGTGCCGAAGATGGTGTGGCTCCGATGGTAGTTACCGAAGAAATGGTATCGAAAATGAAAAATAATTCGATAATCATTGATGTGTCAATTGACCAAGGTGGCTGTTTTGAAACTTCGGAAATGACAACACACAAGCATCCGACCTTTCAGAAATACGGTATTACGCATTATTGTGTACCAAATATTGCATCAAGGGTAGCACATACTGCAAGTATTGCTTTGAGCAATGTATTTACACCATTCCTTCTAAAAACTGGTCATGTTGGCGGAATAGAAGATATGATTTTTGCCAAGCAATGGTTTACAAAAGGTGTTTACTGCTTCAAAGGTAGCCTCACAAACCTTTCGATTGCCCAACGTTTTAATCTTCGATATAAAGATTTGAGTTTACTGATTGCAGCGAGAATGTAAGTGGAATGACGATTTACGAATAATTCGATTTACGAATGTTTTGTAGTACTATTCAGACATTTTATAAAAATAGGTGCATAGCACCATAATATTTTTAGTACAAAAATTTACATATTCCTAAAAGGTGCATCACACCGCAATTAAATCTTGGTTCAACTCTGCTTTGTACGAAAATGAACGCTGGCAGGGTTTTGAACCCTGTCAGCGTTGGTCCTACACTTTCTACGTTTTCATTTATTCAACCTCCACAACTTCATTTTTCAGCGTAAATTTCAAGTAGAAATATCCTAACATTCCCGCAAGCAACGAGGCCGTCAGTATCATAAATTTAGCGTTGTTGATGACAATCGCATCTTCAAAAGCCAATAGTGTAATAAATATAGACATTGTAAAGCCAATTCCACCCAAAAGCCCTGCTCCGATGATAGATTTCCAATCTAAATCGAAAGGAAGTTTACAAATTCCCAACGAAACTACTACAAAACTTATCAAAAATATACCCAAAGGTTTTCCCACGATTAAGCCAAAGGCAATACCCAAACTGTAATTTTGAGTCAGTGTTTCTACGATATTCCCATCAATGGCAATGGCTGTATTGGCCAACGCAAAAAGCGGCAGTATAATAAATGCCACTGGTCGATGAAGAAAATGTTGCAAAATATACGAAGTCGATTTTTCATCGCCATTGCCAAACGGAACGGCAAAAGCCAATAGTACGCCCGTGATTGTTGCATGAACACCCGAATTGAGCATAAAATACCACATCGCAACACCGCCAATTAAATACGGAATCAAGTTTCGTATTTTTAGTCGATTGAAGATTAACAACACAACAAAAATGCTTAAAGCGATAAAAAGATTCATCCACAAAATGGTTTTTGTGTAAAAAATCGCAATCACGAAAATCGCTCCTAAATCATCAATAACTGCCAATGCTGTCAGGAAAACTTTGAGTGAAGTTGGCACTCTACTTCCGAGCAACGACAGGATGCCGAGTGCAAAAGCAATATCGGTAGCCATCGGAATGCCAATTCCTGCTTGCCCTTCTGTTCCGTAAGTAAGCAGATAAAATATTCCAGCTGGTAGTAACATTCCACCGATAGCAGCAAAAATGGGTAAAAGAGCATCTTTGATATTTGAGAGTTCGCCTTGGTAAATTTCACGCTCTAATTCCAACCCAATCAACAAAAAAAAGATTGTCATTAGTCCATCGTTTATCCAGTGAGCAATACCATGCCCTGCGAAATCTGTATGCCAAAAATGCTCGTAGCTACTTGCCCAAGTCGAGTTAGCAATAATCAGCGAAACGGCCGTACAGACAATTAAGGTAAGCCCGCCCGATTTCTCGCTTTCAAAAAAATCCTTAAATAACTTCGTCGGTTTTAGTTTCTTCAGTGTGTTTTTCATTTTCTTTTGTTTGCATCAAACCAAACATCATCACGAGTGCGGTTAGAATTATGACTTGAATTATTAATGATTTATTGGCCAAAGTAATGGTTTGTCCGAGTGGAATTGATAAAAATAACAAAATTGTAATTAGCCCGCGAGGTGCAATAAACAGAATCGGCAAGAATTCTATTTTCACAAACTTTAAAAAAGCTATTCTTAGCGAGTAGATTCCAAGTGTTATGAGTACCGCCCAAAGGATTGTGTCGAGGTTCAAGATTTCGGTGGTTTCAATCAAAAAACCGAATAATAAAAAGAACAAAGCACGAATCAGAAAAGCGATTTCGGTAGTTAGTTCACCAAACTTGTGTACCTCTTTATCAAGAATTTCGGGGTGAAGTTTATTGATTAGTTTGAAGCCTTTTAGTTCATCAAGATTTCCCAAAAACAATCCAAAAAGCAAAATAAAAATCAACGCAGGCAAATGGTAGATTTTTGAAATGCTATAAATCAAAACAATAAGCAGAATTATCGGTACATATTTTACGTGGTGCTTGATTCGGCTCAGCAAAAAGGCAAGCCCGAGCGTAGCCACAAACGAAACAATAATGATTAGCACAAGTTCGAGCAAAAAATGCCAAACCGAATCTGAGCCTATGCTATCATTGAGTGTAATAAAATTAAAGAAAATTACTCCAAAAATATCGGATAGGCTACTTTCATAAGTGATGAATTCTCGGTTTTCGGGCGACAGGTTTTTGGCACTCGGAATAGCAATAGCACTACTAATAATAGCCAACGGAATGGCATTTGCTAAAGCTATCTTGAACGAAACATTGCCAAAATACTGAAACGCCCAAGCCAAAGCAAGGCTAAAAAGCAATATCGGAAAGAAAGCCACTATTGAAGATTTACCAATCATCGGAAATTTGGATTTGTTTAGTTCTAATTCCAATGAGCCTTCCAAGACAATCAGAATCAAACCAACAGTGCCCAAAATTGGCAAAATGGCTGTCAGATTTGGTACTCGTAACTCAAAAAAATCGACACCTTGCCGCACAATCCACCCCAAAACGAGTAGTAAAATAACCGAAGGTATTTTGGTTTTGGCCGAAGTAATATCAAAAACGTAAGCTAAAAGTAGTAATGTACAAATGGTTATTATAATTGTTGTAGTCATGTGTGTAGGGTTAAAGTGAAAAATAATTTTAGGTTTTCGAGACAGAAAAATGATAAAAACTTGAAGTAAAATCCTGTGTGTGAGGATTCGTAGATTGGCCGAAAACCACTAACGTTTGAGATTTTATAACGAAAAAAGGCCTTGTTTAATTCTTTACTTTCACTAAAAATGAATTAATCGGGTAAATTTATGGTTAGAAAGAAATGGAATTTTGACTTTAATTTAGGAAGTATTTAACTTTGCAAAAGAATTATAATTAGCTATTCGAGTCAACTATAATTCATTAATTATCAGACATTTACAAATATAAAATAAAATGACTTCACACTCAAACGAAAATACAATTTTAGATGATGTAAACTCGCCCGAACTCGACCAAAAAATTATGAGTCAGGTTGCAGGTGATTTTATAAAAGTATCTGACCATCTGAAAGAAGCATCTTATCAAATCCGTAAACGTGGTTTTTCGGATTATCCGATTTTTGTGGTCAATCGCACATTGGTTGAGGTTGGACAAATGCTTTTTACAAGACTTGATTTCGATACACAATTCGATTATAAAGCATCGTTTTTGGATGAATTCGTACAGCGTAAACTCATTGGCGAAGAATCTATTGAGCTTTTCAAAGAAAACTACAAAAATGCCGATGAATACTGTTGCTTGTTCGTAATCGAAGCCGAATTTGCAGGATTTATTTTTATTCCTTTTCCAGAAGATTGATAGAAAAGTTTTCAATTTGCAGTCCACAATTTACAGTTTTAGTCAAACGACTATTTACCGATAAATTGAAGACTGCAAATTGAAAACTACCAACCCCTACTTTTCTGCTCTCACAGTCGGATATTTAATTCCGAGTTGCTCCAAATAGGTTTTATATTTTGTCGAATCATAGTAATATTTGCTCATCTCTGGGCGAAATTTCTCCATGATTTCCTTATTCAACTGAATCGCTGGTTTATCATCTTTCGAGATAAGTGGCGTGTATTTGATTTCTTTCGTTTGCTCTTTATTATAATATTCCCAAGCATTCTTGATAATTTCTGGCTTGAAAAGCATATCCAAAATCGTTAGTGCCTCGGCTTTTGCTCCTGCTGTACAACCTTTATGGGCAATCGGAGTGGCCATCGTGATGGCATTTGCCCAGTGATGCCCTGGCATTCCTGGCATATTTGATGGGTAACGCAAAACCACCGTTGGCAAAGACCACGAAATATCGGCAATATCATCGGAGCCACCTTGACGAACAATATTTGGCGAGTAAACTGGCTCACTCATGGTATCGAGTTTCATGGCTAAGCCCTCAACTTTTGGAGCTTTTAGCTCTTTTTGAGCAGCTTTGGCCAACATTTGGTCTTCTTCTGACCATTGTGGCAAACCTACACGCTTGATATTCTGATACATCGCATCGGCGATTGGCTTATTAAAATGCCCCGGCCATGCACTACCCAAAATCTCATAAGTAAACTTCGTATCGGTCATCATGGCAGCACCTTCGGCAATTTTCAAACCACTTTCAAATAGTTTTCTGATGCGTGGATAGGTACGGTCACGGAAATAATACCAAACCGTAGCCTTCGATGGCACAACGTTAGGTTGGTCGCCACCATCCGAAATTACGTAGTGCGAACGCTGCGTAGTTTCTAAGTGTTCACGCTTAAAATTCCAACCAATATCCATCAACTCTACGGCATCTAAAGCACTGCGTCCACGCCACGGAGCTCCTGCTGCGTGAGCAGCTTCACCTTCAAAATGAAATTTAACCGACACTAAACCATTGTTTCCTGCATCTCCCCACGATACGCCCAAATTATCACCCACGTGCGTAAAAATACAAGCGTCAACATCTTTGAAGTAACCTTCACGCACGAAAATCGCCTTCGCTCCTACTTGCTCTTCGGCTACACCCGGCCATAACATTAATGTTCCCGGAATTTTATCACGCTCCATGACTTCTTTCAAGGCTAATACTGCGGTAATATTGAGAGCCTGACCCGAATTATGACCTTCTCCATGTCCTGGGGCTCCTTCAACGATTGGGTCTTTGTAAGCCACACCCGGTTTTTGCGATGCTTTTGGAATACAGTCGATATCGCTACCGATAGCAATTACAGGCTTGCCCGAACCCCACTTAGCAATCCAAGCGGTGGGCATTCCTGCCACGCCACGCTCAACTGTGAAGCCATTTTTTTCGAGAAGATTGGTTAAATACTTTGAGGTTTCGTATTCTTGAAAACCAAGTTCGCCAAAACTAAAAATTTGGTCGTTTACTTCTTGCGTAAACTTTTGACGGTCGTCAATTTTTTTGATAACCTCTTGTTTGAGCAATTCGAGCTTGTCGGGAACTGGAGCAGCTACGGCTTTTTTCTTTTGCGAAAAAGCTAAGTTACTCACAATCAACATTGTAGTGATGAAGATGTAAGTTTTTTTCATGATTTGGTTTAGGTAAATTTTGAACTCTATGTTTAATAAATTGAAAATATGCACATTAAAACCTTTTGCTAAAGATAAAATACTTCACATCTTTAATTGGCAAAACCATTACATTTTATCATATTTCTCTGTTTGAAATATGAAGCATTGGCATCCAAACCAATTTTACGTCCTGCTTTGGCCTTATTGTTAGGCGTAGGAAGATTTAATCCTGCTATAATTCTTGCTCTCATTACAGTGACTTGGTCGTAAGTGAAGTAAAACTTTTTGTCAGTAGGGAAATACCCCATCACATTTCTTTGTGTAAATGCAATTCCGTCGCAGTTAGTGACAACTTTGCCATTTGAAACTGTGGGAGTGTCAAGTAAACCATCTGAGTGGATAGCATCTCTGCATTCGGTCGAATTACCAAATATGTGTGGCAAACCTAAGATATGTCCAATCTCATGTATAAGCGTATTTTCAGTACTCAAAGGACTTATATGTAAATATCCATTTAAAGCAATAAAAGGCATATCGGTTTCTTTGATATAAATGCTATGATAACCAAAGAAACCATTATAATTAGCTAATGGTAAATCAAAAAACTCGGTTGGAATTAGCTTTTCTCTACTTTTATCAAATGCAGCATCAAAGGCAATTCCAGCATAGCCATAATTATTATTAAACGGCTCTAAAATGACATTTAAGTATAAATTAGGATTCCACCTTCTTATTAAATTATCTCTTTTTTGAAAATATTCAGCTGCTTCTTGACTTGACCAGTCATATATTATTGATGTTTGTTGAGGTCTTGAAAAGGGCAAGATATTTACGCCTTTTTGTTCAAGTTTATTTCCATCTGGGTCAGTTTCGGCAAGAAAAAACTCTATAAATGTATCTTGTGCGTTAGGGTCATGTTGTCGTATATCTGTCTCATATTGATTTCTAAATATTTGATTTACATAATTAATGTAATCATTTTGTAAGGTTTCTAAGGCTTTTTTATAAGCAATTTCATCAGTTTTTGAGTATGGTGGGCAAAAATGAAAAATGATAGGGATTTTTATTAAATCAAAAGTACGAGGAGACCGAACTTCAAACTTGATATTTGTCTCTTTACCATACGCATTTACAGAAATATCTTGAGTTCCTTTCTTACTAAAAATTAAGTTGTTTAAATCAATTGCCTCATTATTATTTTTTGCTTTTAGACCCTTTTTTATCGGTATTTCATTTCCTTTATTATCAAAGCCTTTAACCCTCAACTCTGGAACTGAGTTAAGGATAGTTTGCGTTACAGCATATTTATTGACAAAACCACTTTCGATAACGATTTTATTTAATTCTTTTTTAGGATTCTTAACTGTAAAAATGTTTGATTCGGAACTTAGCCTATTACCTAATTTTGCCTTGAATGTAAAACTACCTTCGTCTTCAAAGCGATAAATATTTGAAGATAGCTCTTTATCATTGGCAAAATATGTTATTTCACCTGCATAATTTGAAATTATGTTTCCTTTATTATCTATAAGCTCAGCATTAAGAGAAATTGGTTCAGACTCTCCTATCCAATAAACACCTGCGGACTCTGAAATTTTTAAGCTTATAGAAGACACAGATTGTAGACCTGCATCGGGCTTTGTACACGCCAATGCAAACGTCAATAATATTAAAGCTAAAAATGTCTTCTTCATTTTTGTGTTTTTGATAAAAGACTTGCTTTATTACATAAGCACATCAAGTTGTGCGAGCAATAGATTAAGATGAATCACTATTACTCGAACAACATTATCTATCACTGAGGAAATTTACTTTTATCCAAACCTGGAATAATTTTTAGGGCATTTTTGTAGTAAACTTTTTTCAAAACCTCATCCGAAAGACCTAAGCCATACATACGCCAGTAAGCGTGGTATTTTTTGTGGTATGGAAAATACTCATCTTCACTTTCCAAAACTCTGAAATAAGTTTGGTATTCGTCAGGAACCCACGAATCTTTTCCAAAAAGAATGCGGTCTTGTCGTTTTTCAAAGAATTTCTTAGCCATACGTGGTTGGCGACCTAACTCGGCAATTACCGCCCCGATTTCGGCATACATATTCGGGAACGCATCCATTAGACTATCGAGTTTAGCCAAATTATTCGGATACCAGCCCATGTGAGCATTAATAAACGTAGTTTTTGGGTGTTTTCTGAATACACTATGCTGCTGTTCAATGAGTTGCTCCCACGAATAGTCTTTTCCAGCGGCAGCATCACGCTTACGTCCAGGGTGGGTTTTGAGTTCGAGCCAGCGTTCGTTTTGAGCATTGAGTGGGTCCCAGAAAGAAGCAGGGTCGGCGGTGTGAATCAAAACTGGAATACCCAATTCGCCAGCTTTTGCCCAAATCGGGTCGATGCGAGCATCATCAACTGGTACGATTTTTCCGTTATCTTTCACACTAAACCCAAGACTTTTATAAATCTTTAGGCCTTTTGCTCCACGAAGTTTTACATCTTCTTCGAGCGTTTTCACGGCTTTGGCTGTCCAATCTGGTTCGTTGATTTTCGAGAAATCGATATTCGTAAAAACGGCAAAACGAGTTGGATAGTTAGCTTTTACGGCACTAATCATATCAACTAAACCAGCCGTACTTTTAGCTTCGTCCTGATTGAATCCACGTCCGCTAAGGTTTACCATCAAGCCCATATTCATCTTGTCCATTTCGGTGATGAGCTTCGTAAGATTTTCTTTCGAGTTCATTTCCCATTGATGATTATGCACATCAATAAACGGAAATTTGGCACGATTAATAACTTTTCCGGGTACTACAAGAGTCGATTTTGGTTCGTATTCTTCGAAAGTTACTGTACCAGCATTATCACCAATTTTGATTTGTTGGGCTTGTAGAGAACTGATGGTCAGCATTGCACCAACTGTAAAAGCAAGTTTTTTCATTAAATAATGGTAGGTTTTTACAAACGTCGGCACCACAAGTCTGACGTTTGAGCGAGATTATGAAAATGTTTTATGCAATTTAATGAAAAACCGCTAAACTCATATAGTCAATTAGGTGTTTTCGACAATCTACTTGAAATTGGCGATGTAACGACAAAAAAAGGAAGTCTTCGCTCAGAGCGAAGACTTCCTTAGAAACAAAATAAAACGTCAGAACTGCGGTACAGACGTTTGTAATTATTTATAAATCAATGCAATAGCATGAGCATCTAAACCTTCCTTTCGGCCAACAAAACCCATTTCTTCGGTGGTTGTAGCTTTTATTGAGATGCAGTTTTCGGGTAAGCCAGTTACTTCCGAAATCGCTTTTATCATTTCTGGAATATATTTGCCGATTTTGGGTTCTTGCAAGCAAACCGTCGAATCAATATTCCCGATTTTATAGCCTTCTTTTTCGAGCATTTCTACTACAATTTTCAATAAAATCTTGCTGTCGATGCCTTTCCAACGTGGGTCGGTGTTTTTGAAGTGCTTACCAATATCGCCCATGGCGGCGGCTCCGAGAAGTGCATCACACATGGCGTGCAGTAGCACATCAGCATCTGAATGACCAACCGAACCAACTGTGTGCGGAATCTTTACGCCACCCAACCATAAATCATAGCCTTCGCCGAGTTGGTGTACGTCGTAGCCTTGCCCTATTCTAATATTCATAAATTACAGATTTCTTTTTGGCAAAAGTAGGTATTTTTCAATTCTTTCCCCAGAATATCTGCCATTTAATCTTAGTTTTTTCCCATGTTGAATATGGGCATTCGATGCCTTCACAATTGATTTTATTGAAAGTTTCTTCGGCTTTATCGGCTTTGTCGGCTTGCAAATAAGCAATTACCAGCATCCATTTTGAGTTTCGTTGGTAGTTTGAGCTAATTTCGGGGTTGTAGGCCAGTTTCTCTAAAATCATTATGGCATCTTGTGGGTTTTCGCCTTTATTGATAATTGCTTTGGCTTTTTCAAAATCATTAGCCCGTGCTTCGCTTGCTTGGTTGATGGTGGTTTCTCCTCGATAATTAAACTCTTGTGAAGTAAGCATCATCGGCGACGACAGCATGAACAATAGAACACTGGCGGCTGCCGCAAAACCACCAAGCATAAATATCAATCCTTTACCTTTTCGAGGTTGATTGATTTCGGCACGAGCAGCATCTACTTGCCTACGTACACGGCTACGCAACAAAATTTCTCGTAAACGCTGAGTTTCGTTTACTTGTTGAAGAAGCTGTGCATCGGATTTTATTTTTTCTTCAAAGCTGACTTTATCGGTTTCGGACATCACGCCTGCCACGTAATCTTCGATTTGTTCTTGTAAAAGGTCAGTCATGGCGGTTATTTATTAAAAGTTCACGTTTATCATTTCCATAATTTTCTTTAGGCACTTGCTTTTGGTATTTCGCACGGTCTGGTCGCTTTCAAAGACTCCGTCAGCTACGAGTTTCTGCGAGATTTCTTGCATCGAAAAGCCATCAATCAATCGCATATCCAGTATTTGTCGGCAGTTTTTGCCTGCTTTACTAACAATATCAATATAATACGCCCAGTTTTCTTTCTCAATCAGGGTTTCGCTTACATCATCGTCGAGTTCGTCCCAATCTGCCATATACTTGGTTTGGCGTTCGTCACGTGATGCTTCCGAAGAAATATATCGAAACCACAAATTCTTGCAAATACTTTTTAGGTATGTTTCCAAGGCAGCATCTTTTAGGCTATAAGACTGCTTTTTTACGTTCACCACAAACGCCTCAATTGCTTCCCAAATAATATCTTCGGGTTGTTTGGCGTAGTCTCGGTCTGAGCTACGGTGCGTAATAAAACGCTCCAGTGAAACATGGAATTTCTTGTAAAGGGCTACCAAAGCTTCGTGTTCTCGGCGTCCTCCTGTCAGGATTCCTTCCACGATTGCCTCATCAGTCCATTGTTTTGATAAACTAAAATTCATCTTCTTTTATTTAATATCAGCGAACCCAATAAATGTAACCTCGCTTTGATATTTTTTTTTGAAAAGGTTTAATATATAATAGGAAAATATACTGAGCGGTGGAATTTAGGCAGTAAAACTCTGCTAAAATTGACAAGTTGAAAACTTGTCCTACATGTTACATAAAATTACCCCAACAAAAGTCGATTCTCTAAGCCTTATAATCAATATTATTTCGCAAAATCTTTTTCTTTTTTATTTGGCGGTGTAATTTTTTTAGTTTTTTACATATAACCAAAACGCTGACTATCAATTATTTACATATCAAAAACAATGCTAAGAAAAAATATTTTAAAAAATTTAGTTTACGAAGGTTACATCAAGTAGGGTGTCTGATATTAATGAATGAAAACTAATTATAACGAAGGAGGTTTCCCTGAAAATCCGTCAAAAGAGTAAGGAAATTTAAAAACATACACTAAACAATTTTACAGCCATGAAAACATCATTTTATCGTACGGGTGCATTAGTTCTTTCATTAACGACTTTAGGTCTATTGAGTTGCGAAAAAAACGAAAGCCTTGTACCCAATTCAACTACCAATCAAACAACAACTTTTGATGTTACCAAATCTCACACAACTTCACCTTTTGTAAACGAATCATTACAAAACGTCGGGAGCGACAAAATCTTAGCTGCTGCCTGCGAAAACTACTCGTTGGTGCTATCGGGTGTTACGGCTACACCACACGCAGGTGGGTTGGACTCTTACTTGGCTAACGTTGATATGGTTACGGGAGCTACAACAGCTGCGAGTGCTATCACAGTTGGTGGTTTAATCGTGAAATCAGTTACAGGTATTACTAAGATTCCTGCTGCAGCTCCAACACTTTATGCAGTTACGGGCATGAATTCAAGCATTCCACGTCGATTATTAAGAGTAAATCCAGCTACGGGTGTAAGTGTGAATGTAGGAGCAACAGTATCGGCAGGAGCGGTGATAGCTCTGCAAGACATCGAGTATTGCACTACTAATGCCCGCTACTATGCTATCATGGAAGGTACAAATCGAATTATGATATCGCCTGATGCTCTCAACTGGACGCTTTTAGCGGTTGCTCCGACCAATTTCCGCTTAAATGGTCTGACGTTTCAAAAAAATGCAGCTGGCGTTGAAACGCTTTGGGTGATTGCAGGACAAGCTAACACCCTATGTGGAGGGAAATTTGGCGATATGTTTAATTATACTTTGGGAGGAGCTTTCATAGCTAATAATTCTTACAATGCTGCTACTGCTGGCCCAGTTACGCCCGAATTAGGTTTAGATTTTTACCAAAATACTGCTTGTGTCATTCGCAATTTTGTAGTGGGAAGTGCATCGGGCTTTTTATCGCATAATATGACATTGTGTTCGGGCGGTGGTATTCCTGCTCCAATCGGTGGCAGCGGTATAAAAGCTACTTATGATTTTGCTAAGAGATAATTTTAGACAAGAGATTTTAGACAAGAGATTTTAGACAAGAGACAAAAGATTTTAGGAGAAACAAACCGAAAAAGACGTACACTTTTTGTGCAAAACACTTCTCTTGTCTTTTATCTCTTGTCTAAAATATTTTTTCCATGAAAGTTACAAACCACACAACTACTGATATTAAAGTATAAAACGAGCATTTGAAAAATACGAATCTATAATATTAAAACATTACTCCTATGAAAACTTCTTACAGATTATTAGCTGCCATTACTGTTTCTACCGCTCTATTATTTGCCTGTGAAAAAAATCAGGACTTAACACCTGCTGTTGGAAACGCTCAAAAATCTGCTATTCAAACCCATACAGATTTATCATCAGATGAGTCTTTGAAAAACATTTCACCCGATAAAGTTTTAGCCGTTGGTTGCGAAATTTATTCGTTGGTTTTGGCAGGCAACTCTGGTACGCCACACATAGGCGGACTTGATTCTTATTTAGTAAACGTCGATATGGTTACAGGAAACACTACGGCAGCCAGCCAAATTATGATTGGTGCAGTTGCAGTAAAAAGTGTAACTGGTATCACCAAAGCTCCAACTTCGGCTACAACTCCGCCAACAATTTTTGGGGTTACGGGTATCAATTCAAATTTTCCAGGAAGATTATTAAAAATAAATCCAGCAACAGGAGCAGCCGTAAATGTTGGGCCGACAATGATAGGAAATAATCAAATCTATTTACAAGATATTGAATATTGCCTCGCCAATAATAGATACTATGCTATCGTAGAAGGTACAAATAGAATAGTTTCTTCCCTCAACGGACTCTCTTGGGTAAATGTACCGACTGTAATTCCTACCAGTGTTCAATTGAATGGTTTGACATTCAGAACAGTAGGAAATATAACCAGAGTTTGGGTGATAGCAGGGGCAGGCAATACTTTCTGTGGTGCAAATTTTGGAAATATGTGGGAACTCGCCTTGAATGGAACATTGATAAGTACCAATAATTACAATGCCGCAAATGTACTATGGACCAATAAAGAATTAGGTTTAGATTTCAATGCAAACACAGGTTGTGTACCACGCAACTTTGTGGTAGGTAGTGCCATGGGCATACTTTCAAACAACCTCACTCTTTGCCCTGCTTTGCCTACCTTGATTGGAGCGGGACAAATAAAACCGACTTATGATTATGCAAAAAAATAAAACTGAAATGCACTTATAATCCGAAATAATCTACACTCTCCGTATCAAAGATTGATGATGTGGGGAGTGTATGTTTTTGCAAAATTTATGACTAAATTCGTACAAATGATTATGAGGTTCCACGAAGTTTTCAAATTCAGTCATTTATTAAAAACTGTTGAAATGAAAAAATTTTTCAGTGTTATTGCTCTGCTATTGATGGTCGTTTTTGCATCTATTGCTCAGTCGGTCACTATTTCGGCTGGTGGTTCGGGCAATGTCCAATTGCCTACACTATCCAATGCTCAAATCACCAATTTTACAAATCCACAGGTGGGCATGATGGTTTTTGATAAAACCTATAACGTAGTTCGAGTTTATAACGGTACTAATTGGGTTTGTTTGACTTGCACCGAGCAAACATTTAATACTGCACAAATTGCTAATATTAAGTCATTTACACTCAGCATGGGTACTAATAACAGTTATACAGCAAGTGGTATGAGAGATTTTAAAGCAGCCGATAATGCCATCGGCGACGTAAAAACTTCGCTCGGAGGCTCATCGCCCAATGGCTTTTTGTTAGATAACCAAGAAGTAATTGTTTTCGAAAATACATTGAGTTCGACGATGCAAAACTTAACAACTCAGGAAATACTGAGGCTTGTTTCTCAATCACAATGGTCAAATCCGAGTATTTATAATCAGCCAATTGATGTCGTAGTGAGGTCAGATGATGCAAATTATATCTATTTAAGCAGAGAAGCGGGTAGTTTTGAACGTCGAGAAGGGAGTATTTTGGGTGTAAAGGCCTTTAGATTTACTAATAAGATTTTTACCGAAAAATACGCATCTTTTATAACGGTAACTGACCGAATTATTAAAAATACAACATCGATTAATTTACTTTCGGGAATGAGCATAACCAATGCCGAGAGTTACAATATTATTAGCTCTTCTCAGTGGTTTGTCATTACAAATGGTGTACTAACTTTTCCGACTGGTACCAATAAGCCACAACATAACTATGGCATTATTTATTTTTTACCTAAATCAAGTAATCTGCCAACTTATCGTATGAGAATATTTACACACAAGGCCTCAGCGAATACGATTGCTCAGTATTTTGATTCAAACGGCAATGTCATTAACCGTACTAATTACTTAGATAGTTATTTTACAAATGTTATCAGTTCAAATGTACCATTTGTACTATATCTCGCTGGTGGTACAAACTTACGGTCTATCAACGCTGTACGTGTACCACCACCAACTGCAGGAACTGAAGAATAATTGGGAAAGAGTGACCATTACGAGTGAACCAAAACGATGAATAGACTTTTACTTTTCTTATCTCTGACTTTGTTAGTTTGGCTATCTGCATCGGCACAGCCTGACCCGACTATTGCCCAAATCAATAGCCTTAGAGATGATGTCTATTCTAAACTCCAAAACCACCAAATTTCGACCGAAAAAGCAGAAATTATCTATAAAAACGAACAAAAAAGGCTTTTTGAACAGCAGAAATATCCGTTTTATATTCAAATGTATTTGTTTAAAGCCGTAGATTTTTATGTTACAAACGATGATTACGAGAAGGCTTCACAGTGTGTTTCAGAAGGGCTGAAAAACCTAAAAAATGTCAAAGGTATTTCTTATGACACCTTGTTTTTTCAACTCAATGCTGAGCTTGCCGAATATTACCGCCGAACACCTAATAAGCTAAACTTAGCCGAAAAGCACTTCAAAATATGCTACGATTTTCTACTAAAAAAGAAATGGTTGGAGCAAAAAATGTCGGCTTTTGTGATTACTTTTTTAAGCAATTACGGACGTTTGGTCGATGACCTCGGTGATGCTGAACAAGCTTTCAATTATTTTCAAGAAGCTCATCAGATTGGGAAGCAAGAGCATGTAAGCCTTAATCAGTATGCAGTTTTGAGTAATATGGCCAAATATTACCGAGAAAAAAAGGAATACGGAAACGCCCTAAAATTACTCAAAGAGGCCCTTCCGCTGGCAGAAAGCGATGATAAAACATCGGTTGTATATCTGGCAATGGGGCGTTGTTTTCAGCAAATGAAACAACCTACCGAAACACTAAAAGCCTTATCATCAGCCGAAAGTTTTTATAGAAAATCGAAAGAAGCACAGCCACGGCAATGGATAAATATTCTGACGCTACGAGCCGAAGCTTATTTATCATTACAAAAACCAGACCTTGCCGAAAAGTTTTACAAACAAGCACTAAAAGAGTTTACCCAAAACTTCCACCACCAAAAAGGTGTGCAAGTAGCACGCATCGAAAATGGGCTAAGTGAGGTTTATGAACTAAAAAATAATACAAAAGAAGCTCTGTTTCATTGCGAACAAGCTCTTAAAGCCTCCGATACAACCCATCAAAAAACAACTTTTGCGTTTGAGCGTGTCATTGCTCCACAAGAATATTTTGTGGCTTTAACACAAAAAGCAGAACTGTTGGCCACAACAAACCCAAAGCTTTCAGCCCAGACCTACCTCGAAACGATTGATTTTGTAGCTAAGCTTCGCCAAACATTCGATATGCCCGAGTCAAAACTTTTTTATAGCGAAAAGGTATATCCAGTCTATGAAAAAGCCCTCGAAAGTGTGTATCAACTCTGGCAAAAAACAAAGTCAGAAGTTTGGGCAAAGGCGTTCTTTTATGTACTCGAAGCCAGCAAAGCGGCTACTTTGGGCGATGTTGTCAGAGAAAACTACATCAGACCAGCCAATCTCGACCAAAACCTGCTGGCCGAAGAAGCAACTTTGCGGCAGAAGATAGTTAAGCTACAAGTAAAACTCTTAGATGCGGGCAATGAGAAAACCCTCGCCGACCTTTCTGATGCGAAAATAAAACTCAATCATTTGGTAAATAAAATTGAGGCATCCTCAAAGGAATACTACAAACTTAAATACGAAAACCGACAAATCGGACTTCGAGAAGTACAACAGAAACTGGCAGAGAACTCGGCATTTTTGAGTTACTTTTTAGGAGAAAATAGCCTTTATTACGTCGCTTTGTACAAAACTGGTTATCAAATAATCAAACTAAACGACGCAGCAAATATTTCAAAAATTTTAACTGAAACCTATAAAAGCATCAATACTCCACCAGGAATTGATGCTTACAAAGGCCATATTTTAGCTCAGAAATCCTATAATATTTTAGTCCAACCAATCGAAAAAACACTTCAAAACATCACTAAAATCATTGTTTCACGCCACGAAATCATCGGTTTTCTGCCTTTCGAGGTCTTAGAACCCAAAGCTCAAGCCGATTATTTGGTCTATAAATACACCTTTTCTTATGCAAACTCTGCAACTTTACACTTCGATTCTAATCATGCGGGGCAAAATACTGATGTCATTGCCTATGCTCCTTTTAGCAATGGTGCGGAAACAGGGCGTTTTCGAGACCAAGGATTCAAGGCGTTGCCTGCTTCGGTCAACGAAATTGCTGGTATCAATGGCCAGATTCTCCATGATAAACAAGCAACCAAAATAAATTTTCAAGAAAGCTATCAAAACAAAGGTATTATTCACTTCGCCACCCACGCCCAAGTAGATGACCAAGACCCAGCAAAATCGTTTATTGCTCTCTTTCCTGATGGCAAAGATTTTAGGCTTTATACACTCGAATTATATAACCTTTCGCTAAAAAACACCCAGTTGGTCGTGCTAAGTGCCTGCGAAACAGGCAAAGGAAAAATTCGTAAAGGTGAAGGAATTATTAGTTTGGCAAGGGCCTTTCAATTTGCAGGTTGCCCATCGGTTATTACAACCATCTGGAACGCCCACGACGAAAGTATGGCTAAATTATCGCAGCGTTTTTACTATTATTTGCAAAAAGGATTTCCAACCGATGAAGCCATTCGGCTCTCAAAAATTGACTTAATTCGTACATATTCCGACCATCCGTTCTATTGGTCCAACTTTATTCTGATAGGTCAGTCAACAAGCATCGACTTGCCCTCCAATTTATTTATTTATACCATTGTGGGTGTTAGTGTTGTGATAGTTATTCT
Source organism: Emticicia aquatilis (assembly GCF_014644295.1). Classification (GTDB taxonomy): domain Bacteria; phylum Bacteroidota; class Bacteroidia; order Cytophagales; family Spirosomataceae; genus Emticicia; species Emticicia aquatilis. The sequence goes on along the minus strand of NZ_BMKK01000007.1, from coordinate 40,790 downwards.
TGCATGGAGTATTCGCCGAAGAATATTTAGTTTTTTTATGAAGTAAATTATTTAGAAACCTTACATTTGTAATTCTTGTTAAGAAAATAGACAAAAGTGTCATTCGCCAAAGCAGTTTTTGCATGGGAAGAATGAATTAGAAAAACTCAAGGATTAGAAATGATTAACTACCAACATTTTACTTTAAAAAACGGCTTAGAAGTTTACGTCCACGAAGACCATACAACCCCAATGGCGGCATTTAATATTCTATATAATGTCGGCTCACGTGACGAAGATGAAAATAAAACAGGTTTCGCCCACCTTTTTGAACATTTGATGTTTGGTGGCTCAAAAAATATCCCGTCTTACGACGAACCTCTGCAAAAAGTAGGTGGCGAAAACAATGCTTTTACCTCGCCCGATATTACCAATTATTATATCACGCTTCCCGCTCAGAATATCGAAACTGCTTTTTGGCTCGAATCTGACCGTATGATGAGTTTATCATTCGACCCAAAAGTGCTTGAAGTACAACGAAAAGTAGTAATCGAGGAGTTTAAGCAACGTTACCTGAATCAACCTTATGGTGATGTTTGGTTAAAACTTCGTCCATTAATTTACGAAAAACACCCTTACCGTTGGGCAACGATTGGTAAAGAAATCAGCCATATCGAAGAAGCCACAATGGACGATGTGAAGCACTTTTTCTATAAATATTATTTACCAAACAACGCTATTTTGGTAGTTGCGGGCGATGTAACAGTTGAGCAAGTAAAAGACCTATGTAAGAAATGGTTTGAGCCGATTCCGGCAGGTGAGAAATACGTACGAAATCTTCCACAAGAAGCCCCACAAACAGCCCCGAAATTCTTAGAAACTTCGGCAAAAGTGCCTTTAAATGCTATTTATAAAGCATATAATATGCCGGGGAGATTCGACGAACAGTTTTATGATGCCGATTTATTGAGTGATATTTTAGGTCGTGGAAAATCATCGAGACTTTACACAACATTGGTTAAAGAAAAGCAACTATTCAATAATGTTTCGGGCTATGTAACAGCTTCGCTCGACCCAGGTTTATTAATGATTCAAGGAAACCTCAACGAAGGAGTAAGTATTGAAGAAGCAGATGCAGCAATTGAAGAAGTTGTTGCCGAATTACGAGATAATACGCTGTCAGAAAGTGAATTACAGAAAGTAAAAAATCAAGCGGAATCGACATTGGCTTTTGCTGAAGTAGAACTATTGAACCGTGCCATGAATTTGGCTTTTGCTGCCAATGCAGGCAACGCCGATTGGTGCAATGATGATGCCGAAAAAATTGCTAAGGTAAACCCACAAAGTTTACAAGCAATGGCAAAAAGAATATTCAGAAAAGAAAACTGCTCAACGATGTATTATAGGGCGGAGAAGTAATTTTGAGTGAGTGAATGATAGAATGAGTGAATAATAAAACATACATTTATTCTATCAGTCACTCATTCTATCATTCAAAATTCATTATTAGTGTCCTTTCACCTCTACTCCTTCTTCGTGTTTGTGTTTAAACAAGATGGCAAAAAGAATGGCTACAACTAAAGAATAAATAGCAAATGTAAGCCAAATACCAGTCCAAGTTTTTGTACCATCGGCCAATGTGAAGTATTTCTGAATCACGAATCCGCTAATCAAACTTCCCGAAACTGCTCCAAAACCATTTACCATCATCATAAACAAACCTTGAGCCGACGAACGAATTTTAGGGTCAGTATAAGTTTCAATAAATAACGAACCCGAAATATTGAAGAAGTCAAAAGCCATTCCATAGACAATACACGATAAAATAATCATCCAAAGTCCATCACTTGGGTTTCCGTAAGCAAAAAGCCCGAAACGCAACACCCACGCAACCATACTGATTAGCATTACTTGCTTGATACCAAAACGCTTCAAAAAGAATGGAATCGCCAAGATAAATAGCGTCTCAGAAATCTGAGAGATTGACATAATAATGGCAGGATATTTTACGGCAATGGAATCTTTATAAATATCAACATTCGCAAAATCATGCAAGAAGGTATCGCCATAGGCATTGGTTAGCTGCAACGAAGCACCTAAAAACATCGCAAAAATAAAGAAAATCGCAATTTTCGGGTCTTTAAATAGCTTGAAAGCATCTAAACCCAATATCTGAACAAAACTTCTTTTGTCAGGCGTACCAGCCAAAGGCGGACATTTAGGCAAGGTAAGTGAGTAAATCGCCAAGACAACCGCCGAAGCCGCTGCAATATAAAATTGATTGGCTGAAGTTTCGTTGTGAGTAAGGCTAATCACCCACAAAGCCACCACAAAACCGACCGTTCCCCAAACCCTAATCGGTGGAAAATCTTTCACGAGGTCTGTGGTATTATTGTTTTTCAGAATCGTATAAGCAATTGAGTTAGAGAGTGCCAAAGTAGGCATATAAAATATCACACAAAGCAAAATTGCCCAAAAGAAATCATTCGGATTATCGACTTGTGGAATATAAACTAACACCAAAGCTCCGAGCAAATGCAAAATAGCGTAGAGTCGTTCGGCGTTGATATATTTATCGGCAATGATACCAGCGAGGGTTGGCATAAACAATGAGGCAATTCCCATCGTCGAAAAAATAGCTCCAAATTCAGCCCCTGACCAACCTTTATTTTGAAACCAGTACGCTCCAATCGTAATGAGCCAACATGCCCAAATAAAAAACTGGAGAAAATTCATTACAATTAGTCTGTTCTTGATGCCCATAATCAAAGATTTGGTAATTAGTTTAGGTTATTTTAGTGATGTTAGTGTTATGTTTGGCAGAAAACGCCATTTTTCTGCTAAAGTAAATAAAAATTCTGATTTTTTATTTCTGCCGAATATCAACAAAAGCATTTAATGACGAAACGGCATTTCCTCTGAAACCACCTCGAATCGGATTTATCAACTCTGCTTGGGCCGAAGAAGCCAATGCAATATAGTGAAAATCAGTAATTCGGCCTTCGGTCGGGTCGAAACCTCGCCAACCTGCACCTGGTAAATAAACCTCTACCCACGCATGAAGTTCGTGGGCTTGCAGTTCGCTTCCGTAGCAATAGCCACTCACAAATCGAGCCGCCAAACCCAATGCTTTGCAGGCCGCAATCATCAAAACGGCATAGTCTCGACAAGTGCCTTTTCGAGAAATCAACGTTGCTTCGGGCGAGTGAGCAGCACCTTCGAGACGTTTTTCATACAAAAAATTATATCGAATATATTTTGAAATGCGGGTCAGAAAATCGGTTGTTTTCCAGTTAGCTTCGGCGGCAATTTGTCGAGCAAACTGGTCGATGAGCGTTGTGATGCCATCGTCGGTCAAATAAGGCTGTAAAAGTACCAATTCTTTTTCGGGGTACTTAAAAGGCAGTGTTTCAGCTCCAAATGGATAATAAATAAAATGAAATGGATTTACTTCTTCCGAAACAATTTCAACCTTCGCCCGAAAACTCAGTCTATCAGTTGGTGTATTAAAAAACGCCACCGATTGAGCATTACCTTCTACATCAATATTTTTATAAAGAATGTTTGGAGTAGGTAAAATCTCAAGCTGAAAAGACACAATTTCCTGATTGGGCGAAGCTTTTGGCGTAAGATAGATTGTGTGAGGCGTAAGCGAAACTGAGTTGGAATAGCTGTAATAAAGGGTATGTTCGACGTTTAAAATCATTTTTGTTGAGTGAGATGGGAAGAATTAATCTTAAAAATGATTTTGTAAATTTACCACGGAGACACAGAACAGCACGAAGTTTCACAGAGAAAACTCTATGAAAACTTATACACTTGCAACCTCCGTGATAAACTAAACTTATGAATATTTCAACTTAAATTTCAAGCGATTTCGAGAAAATTGGTTCCATCCAATCGGTTGGGAGTTTCTGCACGGAAGCATTCAGCAAGGCATTCCATTGATACGAAATCTGTTCTAAATCGGCTTTTTCGTAACGTTGCTCGTTGATTTTAAAGCTATCTTTTTCACACAAAATCACATCAATCGGAAAATCGACATCATTGGCACTCACACGAGTAGAATCAAATGCCAAAAAGCCGAGTTTCAGCACTTCCTGCAATGAAGTATTGTACTTTAGGTTTCGATATAAAATCGGTTTTCCATAATTTGGTTGACCAATGATGATAAACGGCGAACCCTCGGTTACTTCAATCCAATTTCCTTCGGGATACAACATATACAATTTGTGTTCGTCGTCTTTTTCGAGTTGTCCGCCAATAACAGCCGACAAGTTGAACGATAAACCAGCTTCTCGCAGTGATGCCTTATCTTCGGCAGCCACACGCTTCACCATATCACCAAAGGCATTTACGGCTTTGTATAACTTATCGAATTTGGTATCTTGTTCTTCCAAAACTTCTTTGAAATAAGTAATGGCTTTATCACGCACCGAACGTAAGCCAGCTGTCATGATAAACAACGAATGATGCTGCGATTGATGCACAAAAACTTTTTTATTGCTCGAAACCTCGCTTCCCGATGTGATGCGCGTGTCGGCAATGGCCACAATTCCTTTAGCTACTTTTACTCCAAGACAAAAAGTCATTCTTTCTAATTGATAATTGGGAATTAAAAATTGATAATTTTCCTTCTCAGTTGTCCTTAGTTCTTTCCGATTTTATGCTTCAACAGGTTTTAGGTCGAAATAGGTATTGAAAATTTCGGCCGCTGCTGTATTATTTTTTATCTGAAACTCATCTAAATACGGGTGAAGTCCCTTCTTGAAAATATCTCCTACCTCGGTGAATTCGATTTCATGACGCAAACGTGTCATTTCTTTTTCGGCTAAATTTGAATAACCACTGGTTAAATCTCGACCCGAAATTTGATACAAAGAAAGCTCTGCTTGACGCACACAGTAGAATATTGATCGAGGAAAGCTTTTATCAAGCACCAAGAAATCTACAATATGCGAAGGATTAATGACACGGTGCTGCTGGCGATACATATTGAAAGCACTTACCGACTTCAGTACTGATGTCCAGATAAGTAGTTCTTGTGGAGAACCCATCGCTTGGTCGTCGGGTAGAAGTGTAAAATAACGCACATCTAAGAAACGAGAAGTTTTATCGGCTCGTTCGAGCAGGCGTCCTAAACGACCAAAATGAAAACCCTCATTACGAGTTACGGTCGAATCAATGATACCAAAAAACAACTGGCAACCTTCTTTGATTTCTTCAAAAAACTGCAATAATTGCTCTACCTCCCAGTTTCTTGCCGACTGAGTTTCAGAGATTTTTAAATAGAAAATATTAATGTGTTCCCACATTTCTTTCGTGATGCTCTCACGAATGGTGCGGGCATTCTCACGGGCGTTGGCCAAACAACTATAAATCGAATTCGGATTACGTTTATCGAAAGTCATGTAATCAATTACAGTATCACGGTCGGCTACTGAATAATGCTCAAAAAAACCATAGTTATCGGCCGTAGCGATGAGAAGCGGCTCCCACTGGGCGGTCATAATTCCGGGAGCATCGAGGGTTAGATTAAGGTTTACGCTTACAAAACGGGCATAATTTTCGGCTCGCTCAATATAGCGATTAATCCAATAAATAGAATTGGCGACACGACTCAACATAATTATCTTTGGTTTTTATTGACGAAAACCAAAGATAATAAACGGAATTGAAAAAACAAGCAAAATATTAATGGGTAAGGTTTTTTCGATTTTATAGACAATCATAGCACGGTATTTTATACGTCGAAGATAAAAATTCACTACAAGTAGGTATTTTTTATAATTAATCAGTACCATACTTTTGTTGCAGAATAAAAATAAAACTAAAGTGTTTGTTTTTGAAGAAGGTTTTTTATAGTATAGCAGAATCAAACAATAAGCACTATCAACCTAACCTCATAAAGATGTCCCAATCCTACAGGTTTTGTTTCATTGACCGTTTTACCCACACATTTCTCAAAAAATTATCCAAAATTAAGCATAGCCGAATTGTAAAATAATTTATGGTTCACCAAACTTTATGATTAGAGTTCTGATTGCCGACGACCATGTGATTGTAGCCGAAAGTTTGAGTATTTTAATTGATACAATGGATGGCATTGAGGTTGTAGGCACAGCCAATAATGGTTGGCAAGTACTAACATTTTTGGAAACCAACGAAGTAGATATTGTACTGGCTGATTTACACATGCCGCTCATGAACGGTATTGAAACTACCATCAGAGTACGAGAGAAATACTCGAAGGTGCGAGTGATGCTACTAACGATGTCGGAAGAACCAGCGGTTATCAAAGAAGCTCTGGTTGCAGGAGTTGACGGCTATATCATGAAGCGAACCGAACGAAAAGAACTTGAACTGGCACTAAAAACAGTAGCAAATGGTCAGCGGTATTTTAGTGAGGCGGTAGTAATGCGATTGGCTCAGTTACCCAATCAGAATACGCCAAGTGGAAAAGACGAGATTTCGGAGAATATACCTCTTACACCACGAGAAATTGAAGTAATGCAGCTCGTCATACAAGACCTAAGCAACATCGAAATTGCTGAACGGATTTTCATCAACGTCACGACGGTTGAAACTCATCGCCGCAATTTGATGAAGAAAGTAGGTGTAAATTCTGCACTTGGACTGATGCGTTGGGCAATGAAGAATGGATTTTTGAAGTGATTTTTTAACAATTTAAATTTATACCTGAAATGGGATTTGTGAACAAAGCCAATGTTATTGACAAAAAGAAAAACGTCTTCACTAAAAAGCCTGAAATTAGAGCTTTAATTGATGCAGGGACCCACGTGCAACTTAAAGGAGTAGCACTTTTTGAACTTACTGACGCAGAAAAAGCAAATCCGATGCTTAATGATGGCAACAAATGGTTGAGATTAACTTTCGCCCCACAACAAGAGCGTGAGCCTTCGTCTATTGGGCCAGTCAAAGGATTTATCGAAAAATATATTAATCCACAAATAGAAAAGCCTACGAGTACTCACTTTGTTTATATTCTCAATAACTCGTGGGAAATTGATGGTATCGAAACCTTGGTTGAAAGCAACGAGAATAATATTAAAGTAATCAACCTTTGCCTTGCAAAAAAAACAGAAATAAGAAGGGTGACCTACGTGAAAAGTGGTAATTATATATTCACTCCAATAGCTCAAACTGTTAAAGAAATGATAATAACAATTGATGGTCAAGAAGAGTCTTCATCACAGATTTTGCCTCCTGTATGCTCAGGTGCATCTACTCAAAGACCTATCGACAATGGTGTAATCATCGGCTGAGAAACTAAAACATGATACTTACACTGCAAAACGTAATTTATTATCTGTATTCGAATGGCTTTATTGACGAAGGCAGGATTTTCGATAATCTTGTTGAGGCTCGTCAGGAAGAATCATTGAATAGTACATTTTTGATTAGATTCAGAAATGAAAATGGTAATACAATAAATGATGGTAGAGTAGTAAAACAAGCCTATAAAATTGCGGAAGAACAAAAATTAGCTCTCAAAAAAGATGCTTATTTAACTTGTATTTTTGAAGAAAAACTCATATTGAATAGTTCCCAAAATTGTATCGAAACTTTAAAGACATCTATTGATGAAGAAAAGCTAATATACGTTAGAAAATATGTAAACGGCGATAACTTTTTTACAGTCTTGAAAGATATTCAGCAAAAAACAGGTAAAAATAAAAGTCTAAATTTCAATTCTGTAGCCGATAGGATATTTTCTAAAATTAATGAAGTGCATAATTATGCAGAAAAAAACATTCCAGTTTCGGGTTTAAATTTAGCATTTCCGATTTCAGTTCCAGAACCCAAAGTCAGTAGTTCGCTTATACAGCAATTTTGGTTAATCATTGGAGAACCATTCAAACAATTCATTAATGAGGAATATAAAAAATGGGGTAAGGAAACTGGCTATAAAGTACTTATTCATGGTGATTTTTCACTAAGTAATATTGTCTATACAGAAGGAGAATTATACTTTTTAGATTATGAATTTGCTCAATTTGGTAATCCACTGTGGGACTATGCTTGGTTAATCAGTGATGTTGAGTACTCATTTCCTTCGCAAGAGTTTCAGGAATTTAATGAAATCCTAAAATCAAAAATCGTTACTTCTGACAGCGATAAGTCTTTGCTTGAAAAATATATTCTACTCGCGAAGCTAAAGCGAATCCTGAGAAGTGTAACCGAAGGAAGTTTCGATGATAACAAAGCCCAAAAAGTATCGAATCTAAACATAGCTTTTGAAGAATTATGAATAATCGATTAACCCAATATGAACTTAATGAGAGAAATCTCGGAATTTTATTGGCAAATGTAAAATTCGATTCAACTACAGGTTTGATAAATTATGGTAAGAGTTTTAAGGAAAAAGCCTCAATTACTGAAAAAAAAGAGGAATTAATTGCCAAAATAGGAAGCTATTGGTACGCTCACTTATATACTTTCAAAGCCGAACTAAGAGAAACCATAAATGAATCGAACAATGCTGTTTTTGCGAGCGAACTGTGGGAGATTAGTAAACGTGTAAATCCTGCGGCACTCAACGAAAATTGGATTGTTGATAAGGAAGTAAAAAACAGTGATGTGATTCAAGCACACAAAGGTTTCGTAACGAAAAGATTTAACCGCAATGGTATTACGCTCAATAAACCATACGAGGAATTAAAGAAAGGCTCACTCATCAATATCTTTGAAAACTCGGGGTTTCAGTTTAAAAAAGATTCGGACTGGGCTTATTTTTACGGAAAAACTTACCCAAATGATGTTGATGATGTAGTTAGGTTTTATTTCAATGTAGATGCCCAAGTTTTATCTTATGAGAAACTATTAGAGTTTGTTCATGCTTTACTTTTGCAGTTGAACGAGGCAAAAGTAAGTTTTTACTTTAAACTTTTTTATAAACAAATAAAGTTTTGCAGGGCAGATAGTATTGTGCTTTATGTTGAAAAACGTGGACTCTTACGAGCCTTAAAAATAATTGATGTTTTGGAGAAACCCTCTTTAAGGCATGAAACACCCATGTTTACTCATGAATTATGGCCAGGAATAGGCTTTGCCGAAGAACCCTCCGACCCTAATAATAATGATAGTTTTGGACAGTCGAGGATAAACTATGTTACAAGTGTAGTAATCAACTATCTTATTTCTAATAAAAAACTTCCTACTACTCAAGAGGTTATAGATATCATAGATATCGAATATGATTTTGAAAATTTTCATTTAAAACCTAAATCAATTCTACCAAAAGACTTAAAAAAAATTAACTTTTCACAGACAACTTTAGTAAGTTGGAAACTTGATAAGTCAAAATTATACCACGCAGAATCAATCGCCAATCAGTTAGCAAATCAAGCTATCTGGGATACAAAGGGAGAAAAATGCACTTGGACAAAAGCTACTTTTCAAAAAAAATCTATTCGGGCAGTAATTTGTAATGGCAGTCTGTTTGATGGATTGGCTGGAATTGTTAAGTTTTATACCCAACTCTGTGTATATAATCCAGATAGTTTTTTTATAGAAATGCGTAATGGTATAATAAGAAGTTTATTAAATGCTCAAATCACTTCAAATAAAAGTCAAGATTTTTATTTGGGGTTAGCTGGTATTTACTCTTCTCTTTCATATATCAATACATTACCCGACTCACCTGACCGAATCTTAGGAAAGGAAATAAGTAAAAAAATAGATGAAATCGCTCAGATATTTATCAAAAAAATTGAGCTTTACATAGAAAAAGCTAATTACTCACTCATTGATAAAGAACTTGAGGAAATCATTGGAATCTTAAAATGTGACTTATTCATAAAAAAACTTGACTATAGTATAAAGCAACAACTAATAGGATGTCTAATTTACGCACAAGAAAAAGGTGCTGTAAATACCACTAAAATATTGTTTTGTCTGGTAAAACTCAAATATAAAAGTAATATTGATGATTTAGGAACCTACCATAAACTACTGGAAACACAACTGATTTCTGAAAACCAAAATATTGATAAATTGAGTACTTCTAAAGCTATACAATTACTTGAATATCGATTAGAAATATTAGATTTCTTGATTGCTGGCGGGGGTGATATTAAAATTGAGGCAGTATTGAAAATAGATATTTTAATCAAGCATTTTTGTCTGAACTACGTATTTATCCATACAAAAGACAGCAATATATGCAATTTCATGTCTTATAACCAAGATACCCAAGAATACGAATACGGAATATTGGGACTTTTAGAAATAGTCTATCTAATTAAACGACTCGTCAGTAAGGGTCATTTAAATACGACTTTTAGATTTGATGAGTCTCAAAAAATAGCAGACTATATTATCGAAAAATACCTCAATTACGGGCACTTCCCACCGACTCAATTTGGCCATGATTTTTATAATCCTGGTTTATATGATGGTATTGCGGGGGTTGGTTATTTTTTACTACAACTTTATGATTCAACAACCCCATCTCTAAAATTCTCTAACAATTCATAATCAAAAACAACCCTAACTTGTGTTCCTCCAGAAAATTGATTTTTAATTTCAAATTTTCCATTGAGCGATTTTACCCTTGCATTGATATTGTTGATACCCATAGAAGAATTTTCAATTTTATTCATATCAATTCCAATCCCATTATCAAACACCTCAATTATTAAACTATCGTCGTCAGTTAAAATACTAAGTTTTGCCTCTGAACCTTTTGAATGTTTTAAGACATTATTGAGTAACTCCATGCAGATACTATAAATTTCAAGCGAAATTTTATCATCAAGAATCGAAGCATTGAAATTACTTTCGAAATCAATCACAAATTTAGTATTTGAACTTATTTCACTGATAAAATTTTGTAAAGCACCAATCAACCCTTTTTCTTGAAGTTGTGTTGGCATAAGATTATGAGAGATTAATCTGACTTCTGAGTAAGCATCATTCATCATATCTTGAATACTTTTATACAACTTCTGCTCTTTTGGGTTTAAATTTTCCATATTTAAAGCATCCAAACGCCACTTTAATGCCGATAAAGTACTCCCTAAATTATCGTGAAGTTCACTCGCAACCCTTTGTCTTTCAATTTTTTTACCCTTGAAAAGAGCTTCAACGATTTCTTTATTTTTTCTTAATAACTCAATGTTTGCATCTTTCAATTCTGCTGTACGTACTTCAACTTTCTTTTCTAAGGAAGAATTTAAAAGTTCAATTTCACCATTTTGAGCCTCAATTAATCTATTCTTTTTATTCAAAATAATATTACCCCTTATAACAACCAATGAAATAAGCAATACAGCAAGTCCAATCCCTAAATACCATTTTTGCCGTTCTTTTTGAAGATTTAATTCTTCTGATTTTATATTGAGGTCATACTCAAACTTCGCACTTGCAAGTCGCCTTTCATTCTCGATATTATTCAAACTATCTTGCTTAACTCTAATCTTCTCACTAATAAGATAAGCATTCATATAATCACCATCTTCTCTGTATATTTTCAGTAATACATCATTTGCTTTGATAAAAGTTGATGTAATAGCTGAATTATTTGTATTAATGGCCAAAAACGCAAATTTCTTGGCAAGTACCATATTTTTTTGATTTAAAAATATTTCAGCCAAACCTGTATAGGCAGATGCGAGTTGTTCAAGCTCAGTATCTCCAACTGATAAATAAATTTCGATTGCTTTCTCATAACTTGCTTTAGCTACTTCATAATTTTGTTGCAGCCTGTTTATATTAGCAATATTATGATGTGATAGCCCCATGAAATGGCGATTAATGTACTCTATACTTAAATTCAAACAATAATTATGGGTATCTAATGCTTTTACAAAATCATTAAGTCGGGTGTAAGCAATCCCCATATTATTATAACACAGAAGAACTCCATTTTTATTATTGATTGATTTATACATTTTTAGTGCTTCCTGATAATACCCTAAAGCAACGCTTGGTTTTTTTGAAATACTATAAATATCGCCAATATTTTGGAGTGAATATGCTTTCTGAGCAATAAAATTATTTTTAGTTGATAGGGTCAAAGATTTAAAAAAAAACTCTTCCGCTTTGAAGAAGTTATTCTGTTTTTTTAATTTTTTCCCGTAGAGATTTTGAGACAAAACTAAACCATAAGGCCAATCGATAGTTCGAGAAATATCGATCGCCTTAGTAAAAATTAATACTGATGTATCTTTTGATATTAGTATCTCTCCCATCTCACAAAGTAACTTCACTCTCATTGTGTCAGTTGATAAGGATTTTCCTTCAACTGGCAATTTGGCCAAAACAGCCTTTAAGCTATCAAGTTTTCGCTGTTGTTGAGCAAAAATTAGATTTGAAATAAGTAGTAATAAAAATAGTAGCAGTCGTTTCATGGTAGGGTTCGGCAATTGACTTTTGAAAATACTTGAATTTATCTAAAAAATCAAACATTTTCTCACAATCTACTGTCCAGACAGTAGATAAAATCATGGCAAGGCAGTATTGAACCGTAGCGTAGCTTAACGGAGATTTGTATCGTTACTTCGATGCTCAAAACTACTGTTGCTATGAACCCTAAAGTCAAACTTTTCCTTGCTGATAGTTATCAACTCTTTGCAGAGGGATTGTCGATGATGTTGGCTTTATCCGATAACTTCCAGATTGTCGGAATTGCCAACAATAATCGGGATTTAATTAATTCTCTTCCAAAATCGCCTTCTGATGTTCTAATCATTGATGCCAATTTTTTCTTTCAGGGAGATTTAACACTTCAAAAAAGACTAAAAGATATTTACACTGGTAAAATCTTGATTTTACATGATTCGATAGCCGCTTCCTGTCTAAAAAAAATCTCCGCTCTTGCTGATTGTTTTGTCTCAAAATGTAGCAATCAGACGTACCTCATCGAATGTATCAACAAAGTCTATAATGGACTAAAAATCAAACTTGCCAAAGAATCACTTTTTGGAAGCCTTACTACCGAATACCAGCACGAACTCGTGGCTCGCTACTCACTCACCACTCGTGAATTAGAAGTAATCAGGCTCATTGCTCTCGAATTTCTATCAGCCGAAATCGCCGAAAAACTATGCGTAAGTGAATTTACGGTTGATACTTATCGAAAGAATATCACTCGAAAACTCAACGCTCGCAATGTTGCGAGTATCGTCAATTTTGCCCACCGTTGGCAGCTTGTTTAATTTTTCTTTGCTCAAACTTCTAAATATTAGCCGATATGACACCCCTCAAAACTCCCGAAAACAATGAGATAACGTATCTCGAAGCCGACATTAATTACACTATTTTCCATCTAAAAAATGGGAAAAAGATGGTTTCATCATTTACACTCAAAAAATACGAAAGTGATGTTCAATTGAATGGTTTTTTGCGTGTACATAAATCGTATTTATTGAATCCCGATTTTATTAAAAACTTCAATCAAATCGGTAAAAAAGCAACTGTGCAGCTTACAACTGGCAAAATCTTAGAGGTTTCTCGCCGAAAACTGACAATGGTTAAAAACCAAATCTACTTGGACCAAAACAAACGCTTATGATTTACGTTCTTTCCTATTCTGATTCATTCATTGTTTTTTCTTAACTTGCTCACTCAACCCGAGCAAGTTTTTTTATGCAAACCATCATCATAAACACCACTGTTCACACAGGGACGGAAGTCCTTCAAAATCAATCAGTTATTATCGAAAATGGGAGAATTTCAACGTCTGACCACAGGCGGGTGGCGTTCCACTCTGACGCAAAAACCATGGACCTGGCAGGCAAACATATCTCAGCAGGCTTTGTTGACACGCATATCAATGGTGGTGAAAAGTTTTATTTTACTCAACACGCCAACGAAGAAACCATCGAAGATATCTATGAGTCGAGCTTAAAACTTGGTACTACGCACGTCCTGCCTACACTCATTACTTCGCCGCTCGAAAATATCTTGAAAGGAATCGAAGCTACTCGCAATTTTTTAGAGAAAAACCCAAACTCAGGCGTACTTGGTATGCACCTCGAAGGACCATTTCTGAATCTTGCTAAACGTGGAGCTCATTTGGCTCGATATATCAAAAAACCAAGTAATAACGAGTTAGAAGAAATCATAAAATACGGCAAAGGAATTATCAAATTAATGACCATCGCCGCCGAAAACTTTACGCCCAAACAAATTGATATGCTGCTCGAAAGCGGCATAAAAATCTCACTTGGGCATTCAAACGCTACCTACAAACAAGCAAAACAAGCTTATAACCAAGGCATTACGCTTTGTACGCATCTCTACAATGCCATGACACAAATGGGTCACCGTGAGCCTGGGGTTGTGGGTGCAACTTTCGATAGCCCAGAAGTTTACGCTCCAATTATCTTAGACGGTTTTCATTGCGATTATGCCGCCGCCCGCATTGCCTATAAAATCAAGCAAGACAAACTTTTCTTGATTTCGGATGCTCTTTTTGTAGGTGAAAAGGTAAAACAATTTCAATGGGAAGAATTTGATGCTTACCTCGAAAATAGGCAGTACCGAAACTCGGAAGGGAATCTGGCAGGAGCAGCAGTCTCGCTGGCCGATTGCGTGAAAAATGCCGTTGAAAAAGTTGGAATTTCGCTCGAAGAAGCCATTAAAATGGCAACCATTCGCCCTGCAAAAGCTTTGGGTATTGATGCCAAAATCGGACAAATTGCCGAAGGCTTTCCTGCTAAATTTGTTGTTTTTGACGAAAATTTGACTAACTTCACCCCATTGATTTTATAATTCATCTTTTCACAACTAAATTTCACTACCATGAACAACTTATTTAGAGGATTAATCGCAGGCTACGGAGCAAAAAAACTCGGCGGAGGCTGCTTCGGCACAATCATCGTTTTCGTAATTATTTGGGTAATTTTGGGTCAGTGTAGTTAAAAATAAAAATTTTGTAAAAGCCATTTAAGCACTAAACACAGCTTAAATGGCTTTTGTATTTTCAAAAAATCGTACAACAATTTTCCAAATTGTTTCGCACACATTGACAATTTGGAAAATTGTCGTACAAGCTCTCAAACCATTTCTTACTAAAAACCGTTATTCAGAAGAAGCACATTATTCATTTTCAATTCTACATTATCCATTAAATACATGGCATTCGATAAGAATATTTTAAAAATAAAAACACTTGGCGAATTAAAAGCCAGCGGCTACCGCCCAAAATCAATCAAACAAGAACTTCGTGATAATTTAGTTGAGAAGCTTAAAAATAAAGAGTCGGTTTTTCCAGGAATTTGGGGATACGAAGACACCGTTATTCCTGATGTCGAAAAAGCGATTCTTTCGATGCACCACATCAACTTACTGGGTTTGCGTGGACAAGCAAAAACCCGTATTGCTCGCTTGATGGTAAACCTTTTAGATGAATACGTGCCAATCGTAGAAGGTTCTGAACTCAACGACGACCCACTCGAACCACTTTCACGATTTGCCAAAGATTTGATTGCCGAAAAAGGTGACGCAACACCAGTTACATGGCTACCTCGTGACGAACGTTACAATGAAAAATTGGCAACGCCCGATGTTTCGATTGCCGACTTAATCGGTGATGTTGACCCAATTAAAGCGGCAACTTTACGCTTGCCTTATTCCGACGAACGTGTGATTCACTTTGGTATGATTCCACGCTCGCACCGTTGTATTTTTGTGATTAACGAATTACCCGACTTACAGGCTCGTATTCAGGTTTCGCTGTTCAATATTTTGCAAGAAGGAGATATTCAGATTCGTGGTTTTAAACTTCGTATGCCCCTTGATATTCAATTTGTATTCACGGCAAACCCCGAAGATTATACCAATCGTGGAAGTATTGTAACGCCACTCAAAGACCGTATTGATAGCCAGATTGTGACGCACTACCCGAAATCTATCGAAATTGGGCGTAAAATTACCGAACAAGAAGCTATTATTAAAGATGGTCAGAAGAAAATCGTTGTCAATGATATTCTGAAAGATTTGGTTGAACAAATTGCGGTTGAAGCACGTCAAAGCGAATACGTCGATGCCAAAAGTGGGGTTTCGGCTCGTATGACAATTTCTGCTTATGAAAATTTATTGAGTTCGGCCGAAAGACGTTCATTAATCAACGGCGAGAAGAACGTAAACGCAAGGGTATCAGACATTTACGGAGCGATTGCAGCTATCAATGGAAAAATAGAATTGGTTTATGAAGGAGAGGTTGAAGGCCCAGTTTATGTGGCTCAAAGCCTTATCGGAAAAGCCATGCGAACGGAATTTTTGAAATATTTCCCGAATCCTGAAGCAGTTAAGAAAAAGAAATCGGGTAAAAATCCGTTTCAACAAGTATCGAATTGGTTTGGCGAAGGCAATGTAATTGATTTTACGAATGACCTCACCGACCGAGAATATCGTGCAAGATTAAAAACAATCGAAGGCTTGGAAGAATTAGTAGAAGGCTACCACGAGCGTTTGGGCGAAGATGACAAACTTTTTATGATGGAGTTTGCTCTTCATGGTTTGGCTGAATATTCATTAATCAGTAAGCAAAATTTAGATACAGGTCTGCAATTCAAAGATTTATTGGATAGTATGTTCGACCCCAATAAGATGAATTTCGGTGATGATGACGAAGATGATTTCAGATAAGAAATCTTGAATAAATGATAACAAAAAGGGTAAATCTTGATTTAGATTTGCCCTCTTTGTTATTACTCATCTTTAATAATTTCCCAACCATATTTTTTCATAAACTCTTCTACTTCTTCATCAAAAGACTTTTTGGTATGATGAATCTTCTGATTCTTGATATAATCCACCACTTTCTCAACTTGTGATTCACTGACAGAGACTGCAAAGTAATCATCTTGCCAAGCAAATTTCTGTGCAGTAAGCTGTTGTTTATTTATCCAAAATGAAGATTCGCCTTTAATGAGTTTTGCAATGGCAGCAATTGATTGGTCTTTCCCCAGAGAAATCAAGCAATGAATATGCTCAGTATAACCATTGATTGCTTGTAGAAAAATATCTTTCTCTCGGCAGTTTTCGATGATATGAGTAAATATTTCATATCGAATATCTTTGGTAAGAAAAGGGAATCGGTTCTTTGTAGAAAAAACTACATGAACCCAAATTTTCACATAAGACATTTTATAGCATTGTTGTTTTTGTAAATATAGAAAAATATTGTAATTTTAAAAGGTTTGGACTGAAGTCAATATTGTAATTTTATCCTAAGTAGCAGACGGCAATGAAATAACTCACTCCACAGCCTCAGAACAAATTTTCTATTCATTGCCGTCAGTTTTAACTGACGGATAACTGAAAACAAATCAGTACTGGGCTTTAGCCCAAACAAAAAAGGCAGTCTTGAAAAATCAAAACTGCCTTTTTAAATGATTCTAAAAACCTCAACCCAACTTCGCCAAAGCTTCTTCCAAAGCTTTAATCTTAGTTTCAGCATCGGTTAATTTTTGACGTTCTTTTTCGATGATTTCTGGTTTTGCATTTTGAACAAAACGCTCATTCGATAATTTCGCTTCGGTCGATTTTTTGAAACCAATGATATAATCTAAATCTTTTTGTAGAGCTGCTTTTTCTTCCTCTATATCCAAATTTTTACCTAAATCAATCGTTAGTTCATCGCCTTTGATAACGAAACTCATACCTTCGGCTTTGTCGCTAACATATTGAATATCAGAGATATTAGCCATTTTCTTGATTAAACCTGATAAAGTTTCGTAACGTGCCTGATTCTCGGTTTTTACCGCCAACGGTAATGCTTCTTTCGGTGAAATTTGCTTGGCATTTCGTGTATTACGAACCGTCGAAACGATTTCATTTAATAACTCAAAATCTGCTAAAAGGCTTTCGTTTACTTCGCCACCTTGTGGAAATTGAGCCAAACAAATTGAATCATCTGCACTTCTTTCCTTAATAGACTGCCACAATTCTTCCGAAATAAATGGCATCCAAGGGTGAATCAAACGCATCAATTCATCAAAGATTTCGAGCGTTGCATTGTACGTTTCTTGGTCGATTGGTAAGCCTTTTCCGTCAACGTAAGCGGGCTTAATCATCTCCAAATATAACGAACAGAAATCATCCCAGATGAGGTTGTAAGTGCTCATCAAGGCATCCGACATTCTGAACTTATTGTAATGGTCAAGCGTCTCGGCAACTACTTTATTCATTTTACTTTTGAACCAAGCTACCGCCAATTTATTGCTTGCAGGTGCTGCTTCGGTGCTTGTTTCCCAACCTTGAATTAGGCGGAAGGCATTCCAAATTTTATTACTAAAATTACGTCCTTGCTCGCATAGTTTTTCATCAAAAGGCAAGTCATTTCCTGCGGGTGAACTAAACAACATACCCGTACGAACACCGTCTGCACCGTATTTTTCAATCAACTCAATTGGGTCAGGTGAGTTACCCAATGATTTCGACATTTTACGGCCTTGTTTGTCTCTTACGATACCCGTCAAATATACATTTTTGAATGGATATGTGCCTTTATATTCATAACCTGCAATAATCATACGTGCTACCCAGAAGAACAAAATCTCAGGGGCAGTTACTAAATCATTGGTCGGATAATAATAGTTAATATCTTCATTATCAGGGTCTTTGAAGCCATCAAAAACCGAAATTGGCCATAACCATGAGCTAAACCATGTATCCAAAACGTCTTCGTCTTGCGTAAGGTCAGTTTCACTCAAAGCAAATAATTGGTATTTATCACGGGCAATTTTCAAAGCCGCTTTTTTATCTTTTGCTACGATACAAGTGCCATCGGGCATATAAAACGCTGGAATACGATGTCCCCACCAAAGTTGGCGACTGATACACCAATCTCTCACATTTGCCATCCAATGGTTATATGTATTCTTGAATTTTGGTGGAATCAACTGAATCGTATCATTCATTACGTTTTCCAAAGCAGGCTCCGAAACTCGTTTCATTTTCAAGAACCACTGCAACGAAATCTTTGGTTCGATAATCGCACCTGTACGCTCGGATGTTCCAACTGTCGATTTATAGTCTTCTTCTTTTACTAAATTGCCTGATTCGGCCAATAATTTAGCAATTTTCTTACGAGCCACAAATCTATCTTCACCTACCAAAATCAAGGCTTTTTCGTTTAATTTGCCTTCGTCGGTCAAAATATCAATGATTTCCAAACCGTGTTTTTGTCCGAGAGCGTAGTCGTTTTGGTCGTGGGCAGGTGTTACTTTCAAACAACCCGTTCCGAATTCCATCGTTACATATTCATCGGCAATAATCGAAATCTCACGATTAATTAACGGAATTCTAACTTTTTTACCAATCAAATCTTGGAAACGCTCATCGGCAGGATTCACACATATTGCAGCATCAGCCATGATGGTTTCGGGGCGAGTCGTGGCAATCGTTACACTTCCCTCCTCTCCATCGTATCTGATATAATACAATTTCTGTTGAACATCTTTCATGATAACCTCTTCGTCCGAAACCGTTGTTTTAGCTTGCGGGTCCCAGTTTACCATGCGGTGTCCACGATAAATATCTCCTTTATTATGTAAATCAACAAAAACATCAATTACGGCATCATACAGACTTGGCTCCATCGTGAAACGAGTTCTGTCCCAATCGCACGACGCACCGAGTTTACGGAGTTGTTGCAAGATAATTCCACCGTATTTTTCGGTCCATTCCCAGCAATATTTCAAGAATTCTTCACGAGTAAGGTCAGCTTTATTGATTCCTTGCTCTTTCAGCATCGCCACAACCTTGGCTTCGGTAGCAATAGAAGCATGGTCAGTTCCTGGCACCCAACAAGCCTCTTTGCCTTCCATACGTGCTTTGCGAGTCAATACATCTTGAATCGTATTGTTGAGCATGTGGCCCATGTGCAAGACACCCGTGACGTTTGGTGGAGGAATCACGATAGTATAAGGCTCTTTATCGGGATTTGGTTTCGACTTAAAGTACTGATTATCAACCCAATACTTATACCATTTGTCTTCTATCTCTTTCGGATTGTACGTTTTGCTGATTTCTGCCATTATTCTTTGAGTCAACAGTCGATAGACGACGGACGACGGTTATTTGTTAATAATAGTGCAAAAATAGGGAATTTTAAGCCATAAAAAAACCTGTAAGAACTCTTTAAGCCTTACAGGTTTTAGTTTTAGAAAATAATTTCATCAATTAGCATCAAAAATCTTTCCTGAACCCGAAATTCGTTGGCTGATGCGTGGATTTCCTCTGAACCATACGCTTCCACTTCCCGAAATAGTTACACCAAGATTGCTCAGTGCGGTAGTTTCGCAACGCCCCGAACCAGTGATTATAATATCCGAATTATCAGCGTGCATTCCAAACGACTCAATTTTTCCACTTCCTGACACATCATAAATACCATTATAGGTGTCTCCTTCCATGAAAATCAGCCCTGAACCACTCAAATTGGCTACTAAATCATTTTTCACGTCTAAGGCTACATCAATCAAGCCGCTGCCCGACAAGCGTAAATTCATATTTTTCGAAAAAATCTTGTTATCGCTGATTACTCGGCCGCTTCCAGAAACAAAAATGGCGTTGATGTCAGGGACTTGTACATAGATTTTCACATTGTGGCTACTACGAAGGCGGCCATTATCATCTAAAATCAAGGTATTACCACTTACTCGGCTATAAACCAAATTGATGATATTGCTTTCGGCGGTAATTTCAATGTCCTTCGTATTTCCTTGACGAATGATTACTTCGGCAGGAAAATACAATTCGATTTTATTGAAATATGCCATACGACGGTACTCGGTCTGAACGATGCCGCTTCCATCAATAACTTCGTAAGTGTTACAAGATGACAACCCAAATACTCCCAAAAGGATTGTGAAGATTACGATAAATGAACGTTTCATGGTGATGATTCTATTTTAGCTTTTTATAAAAATTGTTGTCTTTGATGATAAGATGCTATAAGTTTGTAAGGAGTTGCTCGTTGATTTGTTAATGACAAGTTAACAGCATTTTTCCCTCATAATAATCAACCTTATTTATAAAATGAAGACACTTTGGGGTGTAGATTTAGGCGGCACAAAAATCGAAGGCGTGGTGATGAATGCCGAAAACAATGAAGTTTTATCAAGAAAAAGAATTCCAACCGAAGCCAGTAAGGGTTACGAACATATCATTAGTCAAGTCGTAAGATTGATTGATTCAATCAAAGAAGAAATAAACATCGCTCCAACTGCTATTGGTTTTAGTACGCCAGGAACGACCGACCCGACTACACAGACGATGAAAAACTGCAATACGACGTCGATGAATGGCAAACCCATGAAAGCCGACCTTGCAAAAGCTCTTGGAGTGCCAGTTGAGTTGGCAAATGATGCCAATTGTTTTGCTTTGGCCGAAGCTACGATGGGAATTGTGAAGGATGTTTTACCAGATGCAAAAGTTGTTTTTGGCGTAATTCTCGGCACTGGTGTGGGTGGTGGAGTTATTGTAAATGGTCAAGTAATCAACGGAAGGCACGGCATCGGTGGTGAATGGGGACATAATTTCTTTGAAGATGATGGTGTAATATGCTACTGCGGAAAAACAGGCTGCAACGAAAATGTATTTTCTGGCCCAGCGTTGCAGCAATATTATAAGAAATTGAGCGGAAATGACCTAACAATGAAAGAAATCTACGAACTTCATAAAGCAGGAACTGACCCGCACGCAACCGCTACGCTCAACCATTTAGTAAAGTCTTTCGGACGTGCCATTTCTTCTATTGTCAATGTGCTTGACCCCGATGCCATTGTAATTGGTGGCGGTGTGGGAAATATTGATATGATTTATGAAGCGTTCCCCGAAGAACTCAAAAACTGGATTTTCAATAACCGCAAAGTAGAAACGCTTTTCTTAAAACCAAAACTCGGCGATAGTGCAGGTGTTTTTGGTGCGATTGAGTTGGTTAGGGGGTATTGAGATTTCACTTACATTTACCACGGAGGCACGGATTACACGAATTTTAACGGAGAATAATCTATGAAAATCTGTGTAATCTGTGCCTCTGTGGTAAACGACGTTTGGTGAAAATATACGTGTCACTTCCTTTTCAAAATCAAAGCACTAATTAGTGACACAACTAAACCTACTGGCAGAATCTCCATGTAAGTCAAAAATATTACGCCGAATGGATTGCTGTACATCTTTTTATAACCTTCCATTTCCGCAGTTTTTGAGGCAATTTCAGTTTGACTTGCTCCGTCTGCTTTTATTTTTTCTAAACCATACTCCGAAAACTTCTCCAGAAAATCAGGAATAAATACGTAGTAGTCAATCAGCCAAGCCAGTACATAAATCGAAGAAGCAATAAGTGCGATGTAAAGTCCAATTTTGAAGGCGTTGCCAAAACTAATCTTCCCGCCACCGTCTTTATCTCTGAAGTTTTTTACACCTACAAAAACAAGCGAAAAAGCTAAAATCATAGCCGCATAGCCAAGCAGCATATTGCCCTCAAAGCTTTTTGTGGCGTAGCAATAGGCAATAGAACACACCGTAAAAGTAGCAATCAAAACGCCCGAAATTAGGCCGTAAGTAAGTACAATTCTTTTCATATTTTTGTTTTGTTTAGGCCACAAAACTGAGTATTTAGCCACACATTTAGCTCATACTTTTGAGTGATTTTGACAGAAAAGCCCGTTTTCACCCAAAAGTATGAGGCTATCATGGAATCAAACTCAATCTTTTGGCTTTTTCTACGGCCTGCGTGCGGCGTTTAACATCTAATTTTTCAAACAGATTTGAAGTGTGAGTCTTGATAGTATTGAGCGAAACAAAAAGCCGTTCGGCAATTTCTTGATTGCTTAGTCCTTCGGCCATGAGTTGTAGCACATCGAGTTCTCGTTTGCTTAAACCGAGGTCGGTCATGGCAGCTTCATTGAAACTAAAATCATTGACTGACACGGCCTTTTCTATGATTTTAGTCTCTACTTTGGGTTTGTTTAGCTTCAAGGCCAACCATATTCCTAAAGCTGTAAATAACACTGCAATGATACCTGCATAAATCTCAAACGTATGATTGATTATGATGAAGCGTAGCTCAATCCATTTCAGAAAGAAAAGCAGAAAAGCCAACGAAATTCCGTAAAGAATAGTATCTCTATTTTTATTGATAAAATTCAAAATCATTTTTTGTTAAAAAAGAAATGGCACAAAATATCATCGAAAGATAATAAATTGTGCCATAAAGTTGATGTTTACATCATCAAAAATAACGACCAATCTTAGGGTGGTCAACTATCATTCGCTTCAATTTTTGATTGTCGATGCTTCCTTGAATGCTATAAACTACTTTTCCGTTTGGCTCAACCAAAAGCGTATAAGGTAAAGCACCATTCCATTTTGGGTCGATGGCTTCGATGAGTTTGTAAATGTCTTCGTCTTTAAAAATATAGTTTTTTACGCCCGAATGTTTTTCTTTCAAAAACTTCAAGGCTTTTTCTTTTTTATCCAATTTATCGGCCGAAACTGACACAAATTCAAAATCTCTTGCTCCATACATTCGGTGAATATCCAAAAAGTCGGGGTATTCCATCACACAAGGGCCGCACCATGTTGCCCAAACGTTTATTAGGCGAAGTTTGTCCGAATCATCATTTTTTACCAGTTTTTTAATGCCTTCGGTGTCCAATTCTTCGAGCGTGACGGGGCGTGATGTCCAATTTTTTTCGTTTTTCTCGTTGTATTCGGTTTTCCAAGCCCATTTTATCGAACAACCGAAAGTCTTGGTTGTGGGCGTTGTTACTTCTTTTCCTGCCAAAACTTCGTCAATTGCTTTGCGTAAATCTTCGGCGTTAGCTCCTTTGCTTGGTTTTTCTACGGCATCGAGTCGGCCATTGTATCTCAAAATTCGTTGATTATCAAACACATACGCATGAGGTGTAGCCACTGGGCCATATTTTATCGAAACCGCCTCATTATCGCCATCGTAGAGATACGGAAAGTTAAATTGCTTCTCTTTCGCTCTTATTTTCATATTGTCATAATCATCGTTGAGGTCAGTATAACCCAACTCTTCTAACAATAGTCCATTGGGGCTATTAGGCGAAATAGCCACAACCGCCACCCCTTTGCTTTTATAATCATCTACGATTTTCTTGATTCGGTCTTCGTAAGCCTGTGCAGTGGGGCAGTGCGTACACGTAAAAACAATAACCAAGACTTTGGCAGCCGCAAAATCTTTAAGAGCATAGAATTTACCATCGTAGTTAGGTAGTCGGAAATCAGGAGCTTTTGAGCCAATTGCCAAAGTAGGCGTTTCTTGATGCGGTACTGCCAGAGGACGAGCTACGAATTTGGTTTGGGCTATTGCTGACACCACAGCCAAGAGCAATAAAAAAGTGAGAAAAGGTTTCATTTTAATGAGGTTGAATAGAGAAAATTGAGAGTTTATTTACAATCAAAATTATGCAAAAAATTTATGAATTAACGATACTTTTTTAACAAATGATAGCAATCATTTCGAGAATTAAACTAAATTTGTTGGTAAATTATTCAACTCTATAATCATACACATAATGAACTCAAATTTTTCTCGTCGTGATTTCGTAAAGGCTTCGGCAGCCGCAGTTGGCGGTATCTCGATGGCATCTTTACCCATCGAAACCTTCGCAAATTCATCAGTTGAAGATACCATAAAAGTTGCCCTAATTGGTTGTGGTGGCCGTGGTACGGGTGCTGCCATGCAGGCTCTTTCTGTGAAGCAAAACGTAAAATTGGTAGCAATGGCCGATGCTTTCCGTGATAGAATCGACTCAAGCTATCAAAACCTAACTAAAGGGAAGGTTAAAGACCGTGTAGATGTACCCGAAGACCGCAAATTTGTAGGTTTTGATGGCTACAAACAAGCAATCGCATTGGCCGATGTGGTACTTCTCACAACACCCCCAGGCTTCCGCCCGATTCATTTTGAAGAGGCTGTTCGTCAAGGGAAACACGTTTTCATGGAAAAACCAGTGGCTACTGATGCCCCAGGTATTCGTAGAGTTTTGGCCGCGGCCGAAGAATCGAAAAAGAAAAACTTGAAAGTGGTTGTGGGTTTACAACGCCATTATCAAAAATCATATCTTGAAACTTACAAAAAAGTAATTGACGAAGGTGCAATCGGCGACATCGTAGCGGCTCGTTGCTATTGGAATAATGATGGTGTTTGGGTAAATGAGCGTAAGCCTAACCAAACCGAAATGGAATACCAAATGCGTAACTGGTATTATTTCGTATGGCTCTGCGGTGACCACATCAATGAGCAACACATTCATAACATTGACGTAATCAACTGGTTTAAAGGCGGTTACCCAACAGAAGCACTCGGAATGGGTGGTCGTCAGGTAAGAACAGACAAGAAATATGGAGAAATCTATGACCACCACTATGTTGAGTTTAAGTACGCCGATGGTATGATTTTATCGAGTTCGTGCCGTCATCAACCAGGTACAGTTTCAGATGTTTCGGAGCATTTGATTGGAACAAAAGGCAAAGCAACTGAAGGCAAGATTTTTGACCTAAAAGGAAATAATATTTGGCGACACAAAGGTGAAGGAGATGGCGACCCTTATCAAGTTGAACACGATGTGCTGTTTGATTGTATTGTAAACAATAAGCCAATAAATGATGCAGAAAGAGGAGCTAAAAGTACAATGACTGCCATTATGGGTCGTATGGCTACTTATTCGGGCAAAAGAGTGAAGTGGGAAGAGGCTCTAAACTCTGACATTAATCTTATGCCAGATGCTTATACTTGGGATACTCTACCAAAAACTTTACCTGATAAAGATGGTTATTACCCAATTCCAATGCCAGGTAAAACGAGAGCAGTTTAATATTTAATTGATAATTAATAATGGAGAATTGATAATGAAAAGTACACATTTTGTGATTACTCATTATCAATTCTCCATTATCAATTATTTAACAAGTTCTCCGCTCAAACGCATGATTTGTAGCTCTGAGATTTTGATATTATAACGAGCATTTGTAAGGCGATTCAAAGAAGTATTCAAACTGCGTTGTGCTTCGTTCAATTCTAAGATTGTTGACCCACCCAACTTAAATTTCTCCAACGAAATCTTCAAGTTTTCTTCGGCTACTTCGTTGTTTTCCTCTTCGAGCTTCAATAATTCTTTATCAGTTTGATACTGATTGTAAGCACGCATCAAATCTGACTCGATCTGAATCCAAAGGTCTTCTTCTTGTTTACGCAAAATATCAGTATTGATTTTAGAAGTCTGAATCTGACGACGAACAATTTCACCATTAAAGATATTCCAAGTTGCTCCCAAACCTACGTTTAGACCAATATTTTGGTTATATAAAAACAAACCTGCATTTGTTTTGCTCAATGAATAACCAAACGAAGAGTTGAGTGTCACTCTCGGAAGTTTTGCAGCCGCCACTTCTCTTTGTGTAATCAAGCTAATATCGGTTGATTTACGTAAGGCTTGTAAGCTTTTATTAGCCGCACGGGCTTGACTTTTGAGTTGCTCGGTTGTAGGGTCAAACATAATTCCTACAACTTCCTGTACATCAAAATCTTGGTCAGCAGGTCTTACCAAAAGATTATTGAGGGTCACTTTGGCATTTTTCAAAGAGTTTTTGGCCTGAACTAATTGGGTATTTTGAGTATTTAACTCAGTTTTTGATTGTAAATAATCCAATTTTGAGCCTTTACCAAATTCCCAACGCTGCTGTGTAATTGTCAGACGTTCTTCATAATATTTAATGATAGTCTGTAAAAATGCTACCGTTTGTTTCTGACGCATCACTTCATAATAAGCCTGCATAACATTCACGACGGTATTTTCCATCATTTGGCGAGTCTGCAACTGGCTTAACTGACCTTGACCTTTTAGGCGGTCGAGTGTGGCGTACATTCGTTTTCCATCATAGAGTGTCCACGCCATTGCTACGTTGGAAGTTGGGGCAAGGCTGGTACCAAAACGATTAATCTCACTACCATTTGATAGTTTTTGGCTCACTCCGTTAAAGGCACTTCCGACGTTTGCATTCAAATCTACTCTCGGAAGCATTCCTGCATTTCCTTTAAAGACTTGCAATTCTGACGCTTCTTGTTGCATTTGAGCTACTTTTATATCGTAGCTTTTTTCGAGAGCAGTTCCAACGGCATTTTCGAGTGTTAATATTTCTTGGGCTTGTAAAACAGCAGGCAATAAAAATATAAACAGAAAGTATTTTTTCATGATTAAGAGTTTCAATCTATAGGTAAGGGCGTATCGCATACGCCCTTACAACGAGTATTTATGCTTGTAGGCGTATGCGATACGCCCTATGTTTTTACGCCATTTCAGCTTCGTGAGCAATTTCTTCGATTTGCTTCATACGCTCGAAATTTTTATTACGAGACAAGAAAGTATAAATCGCAGGAATTACGTACAGAGTAAGCACCAAAGAGAACAACAATCCACCCATGATTACGATACCCATTGCCATACGGCTTTTTCCGGCTGAGCCGAGAGCGAAGGCAATCGGAGCAGCACCTAAAACTGTTGCAAAACTTGTCATCAAGATTGGACGGAAACGCATAGAGGCAGCTTCAATGGCAGCTTCTCTAATACCCATTCCTTTCTCTCTTAGTTGATTCGCAAATTCTACAATCAAGATACCATTTTTAGTTACCAAGCCGATGAGCATAATCATACCGATTTGGCTGAAAATATTAAGCGTTTGATTGAAATACCACAACGAGAATACCGCTCCAGCAATAGCTAAAGGCACAGTAAGCATGATAATGAATGGGTCAACAAAACTCTCGAACTGAGCAGCCAAAATCAAATATACCAACACCAATGCCAATAAGAACATATAAAGTGTATTCGACGAACTTTCAGAGAAATCTCTCGACGAACCTGCCAAAGCTGTACGAATCACATCATCGGCTAACTTATCTCTGATTTTATCCATTGCCTTGATACCATCGCCAATCGTTTTTCCTGGTGCTAAGCCAGCCGAAACCGTAGCACTCATGTAGCGATTGAAGTGGTATAATTGCGGTGGGCTGCTTTCTTCGTTAATCTTTACGATATTATCAAGCTGGACAATTTCACCACGATTATTTTTAACGTAAGTATTCTTCAAATCCAATGGTTCGTCACGATTTGCACGGTCGAATTGTCCGATAACTTGATACTGACGACCATTCATCGTGAAATATCCGAAACGCTGACCTGCAAAAGCTAATTGCATCGACTGTGCCACGTCGGTTACCGAAACGCCCATACTCTTAGCTTTTTCACGGTCGATACTCACTTCGAGTTCTGGTTTATTAAATTTCAAGTTCAAATCCGATACCATGAAAGTTGGGTCTTTGGCAACTTCTTCCATAAACTTCGGTACATACTGACGAAGTTTCTCAAAATCAGGGGCTTGAATTAC
The DNA here is from genome assembly GCF_014644295.1 of Emticicia aquatilis. Taxonomy (GTDB): domain Bacteria; phylum Bacteroidota; class Bacteroidia; order Cytophagales; family Spirosomataceae; genus Emticicia; species Emticicia aquatilis. The sequence goes on along the minus strand of NZ_BMKK01000007.1, from coordinate 12,416 downwards.
GTATTGTACTGGCAAACCTCCTCTCTTATCCAAAGAGATAGTTTCTTGTTGCAAAACAAACGCTCTTGCATCTGGCATTTTTTTAGTGATTTTACCCACCTGGTCGGCAATTTGTTGTTGCGTACGTTTTCTGTCTTGTGGGTCATTGAGAACCAATCTCGTAAAACCTGTATTGGCAGCACCCGAACCAGAAAATCCTGGGGCAGTCATTGTTACGATTACATTGGCTTCTGGCACAGAATCACGAATTGTTTTTCCGAGTTTTTGAATGTAGTTATCGGTAAATTCAAAAGAAGAACCTTCGGGAGCAGTAATTTGCAAACGCATGGCACTACGGTCATCGAGGGGAGCTAATTCTTGTTGAAGGTCTTTTCCGAAAAACCAAGTCATACCGAATGTAAGTAAAATCAAAGGAATTGCCACCCAACGAATATTCATGAAACTTGTCAGACGTGTTTTGTATCCATCAATTACTCTTTCAAAGAAAGGTTCTGTCATTTCGTAGAAACGACTGTGTTTTTGATTTTTTCTTACCAAGTAAGCATTCAACATTGGCGTAAGTGTCAATGAAACGAATGCCGAAATCAATACGGCGGTGGCCAAAACGATACCGAATTCACGGAAAAGACGACCAACAAAACCTTCCATAAAAATAACTGGCAAGAATACCGATGCAAGCGTAATTGAAGTAGAAAGTACGGCAAACATAATTTCATTTGCACCTTTGATTGCCGCTTCAATCGGCTTCATCCCCTCCTCAATCTTTTTATAGATATTTTCGGTAACAACGATACCATCATCAACCACTAAGCCCGTTGCTAAAACGATAGCAAGTAGTGTAAGAACATTGACCGAGAAACCAAAAATATACATAAAGAAGAACGTACCCACGAGTGATACTGGAATATCAATCAACGGGCGAACGGCAATAATCCAATCACGGAAGAATAAGAAGATAATGATTACAACCAATCCGATAGCAATCAAGAGGGTCTCTCCTACTTCTTCTACTGATTTTTTGATAAAAGTTGTGTTATCCGACATCAACTCCATTCTATAATCTTTCGGAAGTTCTTTTTTGATTTCGGCAAGACGCTTATTCACTTGTGCCGAAATATCCAAATAGTTTGCACCTGGTTGTGGTACAATTGCTAAACCAATCGAAGGAACTCCGTTGATACGCATGAGCGTTTCTTCGTTTTCAGCTCCGAGTTCGGCACTACCAATATCTTTGAAACGAATGATTTTTTCGCCTACGGTTTTTACAATCAAATTATTGAAGTCTTCCTCCCCTTTGAATCGACCAATGGTTTTTACGGTTAATTCAGTGTTATCTCCTGCCAATTTACCACTTGGAAGCTCCACGTTTTCACGGTCAAGAGCTTGTTTTACGTCTTGTGTTGTTACCCCCTGTGCTGCCAATTTATTTGGGTCCATCCACAAACGCATCGAAAATCTTTTTTGTCCCCAAATCATTACTTGGCTAATACCCTGAATGGTTTGTAGGCGTTGAGCAACTACGTTTTCGGCGTAATCGCTGATTTCCATGTGACTTCTGATATCTGATTGCAAAAGCATACTCATGATTGGGTCAGAGTTGGCATCGGCTTTTGAAACCGTTGGCGGGCCATCAATATCTTGTGGGAGCTGACGCACCGCACTCGAAACCTTGTCACGCACGTCGTTAGCGGCAGTTTCCATATCTACACCGATTTCAAATTCGATGGTGATTTGGCTCGAACCATTGTTCGATGACGAGTTAATAGATTTTATCCCCTCAATGGCATTTAATGCTTTCTCGAGAGGTTCGGTAATTTGAGACTCAATAATGTCGGAGTTGGCACCAACGTAATTGGTACGCACCGAAACAACAGGCGGGTCAATGGATGGATACTCACGTACACCCAAAAAAGTATAGCCAATTGCCCCAAACAAGATGATGAGTAGATTCATCACGATGGCTAATACTGGACGTTTGATAGAAATGGTTGAGATTGACATGTTTGTCGATGGTCAATGGTCAAAAGACCGTAATTTTATTCGGTTTTGGCAATCTATTGGGTAGTTATTGGTTATGCGTCACAGAAAATTGGTTTAGTAAGTTAAAAATTACCAATGACAAATAACCAGTAACCAATATACTATTTACTTCCTCCTTTTACTTTCACTGCGGCATCTTTTTTCAATGCCATGATACCCGAAACAATGAGAGAATCGCCCATTTTGAGTCCGCTCGTAACTTGGATTTTCTTGTCGTTACGAACACCCGTTTCAATCATTACTTCGTCGGCTTTTCCATTACGCACTACATACACTTTTTTACCTTTCAAAACTGGCACAACTGCTTCGGTCGGAATCATAATCGCTTGAGCAATATCTAAATCAACCGAAACCCTTACGAACATACCTGGCACGAGTCTGTCGGCTGGATTTTTAGCCAAAGCTCTGAGTTTTAAGGTACGAAGATTTGGGTCGATTTTTGGGTCGATGGCCACAACATTTGCATAGTACGCATCTGGCTGACCTTCCACTTCAAACTTCACGTTTCTACCTACTCTGATGAGCGTAGAATATTTTTCTGGAATCGAAAAATCCACTTTTACAGGATTTGTCTGTACGAGGGTTGCTAAGCTTGTCGTTGGCGTAACATACGCTCCTTGACTTACGTTTTTCAGACCGATTTTTCCTGCAAACGGTGCTTTCAAAACTGTTTTTTCGAGATTTGCTTCGATGAGTTCTTTGTCGGCGTTAAGGGTATTGATTTTATTAGCCGTAATTTCGTATTCTTCTTTGCTAATGGCATTGATGTCTAATAATTTTTTCTGACGGGCCTCGGTTTGTTTGGCCAATTCTATCTCGAAATTAAGTTTTTTCAACTGTGCTTGAAGGTCAGTATCTTTGATACGAGCAATCACTTGTCCTGCTGCAACTCGGCTACCTTCTTTGATATTGAGTGCAAGAATACGGCCAGAAGCCTCAGCTCTCAATTCAATTTCTTCGTTCGGAAAAATCGTACCTGATGATGTAATGACATTATCAAGGCTTTCGGTATTGACCACAAAAACATTTACGGCTACGGCGGGGCCACCACCTTTCATGTCTTTGCCTTTTTCGCCTCCTTTACCGCCTGATGGTGCAGCACCTGGCCCACCACCTGGACCTTTTTCGCCTAAATCAGGCTTTTTAAAGAAGAAAATTTTGCCAAGTACCAAGACCGCAACAACAGCAACAATAGTCAGAATCGTACGCATATTTTACTAAGTGATTAGAGGAGTATCTATTAGAAATATTAGAATAAGTTATATAAAATAAACACAAAAATATATTGAACTGTTACGATAATAAAAGTTTTTGTATTATTCCTATTAAATAATCGACATAAGGGGTGTTTTTAACGACTGTTGGAGTAAAAACAGGCAATTTAGGTGAGTTTTTGGAAAGTAAAATTTCTGACTCTAACTTTGTGGCTTTCAATAAAATACAACTTTGTTTAGATGAAACAACTCTCCACTCTTCTGCTTATTGTTTGTTTATCGCTTCGTGTTTTTGGGCAGCAGGAAACTATGCCTAAGATATGTACAAATCCCGGAAATGGGATTTTGGTTGGAGGAGATTTTAGTACTAACATAGAATACGGATGTATAGACGCACAAAGTCCTAATATAACATTTCGTGTATTTAATGGAACATTGCCAAGTGGCGAGCAGTCATTAAACCTTAGTTATATCTTTAATTTTAAAGACGGCGACCCACTTGTTTTTGGAAATACATCTTCAACCACAGTATCAAAACCTGGCACTTATTGGATATTACAAGCTGGGAATTATAAAGGACAAGTTTATATAACTTGTAAAGCTGTTGAAGTTATTCAGACAGAACAGCCTGATGTAAGCATTAGTACTTGTGGAGACAAAAATGTCACTATCACTTTTCTTAATACGCCTAAAAATCAAAAACATAATAGCTATAGAATAATTTGGGGTGATGACAACCAAACATTTATAGAACAAATCACTAAAAGCTCTTTCCCATTTTCGTTGGAGCATATTTACAATAATATTCCAACGAAAAACCTTATCATATTATCTGGTTATAGAAAAGCAAATATGCAAAACGATATTTGTAGAAGCGAGCCATTAAGCATTCCTATTCCAGTAATTAAAGAATTACCAGCTCCAGAAAGCATATCAACTGTTTCAGTTGATAATTCTAATACTATAAAATACAGCATTTTAGAAACCTCAGGAAGAAAAGCAAAATACCTTTATTACAGGTCTATAAATGGGAATAATTTTGAAAAAGTGGCAGAGTCAATCGACAATTTTTACATAGACAAAGATGTTGATTTAAGCAAAAACCAGTATTGTTATGCTTATAAATATGAAGATATTTGCGGTGTACAATCAGCCTTATCAATCAACAAAAATTGTAATGTAAAATTATCACTTAATAATACAAATCTTGAATGGACACCATTTAGTATTGATACTAAATCGAAAGCCATTCCCGAATATTCTATTGAAGGATTGAATGACGACAATAGCTTTATTACGCAAGTTGGAACCACTACAAAAACTAATTTCAATATTTTGGATGTTTGGAATATCATCCCAAATAATATCACAAAATTCAGAATTCAAGCTAAGATTACTGAGGGAACATTTCCATCCATTGTCTATTCAAACTCTGTTACTCTTCCCATCCTAAGCACCTCAAAAGAAGCAGATAGCTTCAAGATTTACCCCAACCCAAGCGAAGATTTTGTGCAGTTAAACTCAACGTTACAGCTAAAGACTGCCGAAATTGTGGATTTGCAAGGTAAAGTCATCGAAAACCAAAGCATTGAAAACGGTCAAGTTTCGGTAAAACATTTGCCCAAAGGCAAGTATATTTTGAGGCTATACGGAAACGATAAAAAGCTGATTAGCAGCAAAGCAATCATAAAAATGTGAGGTATTACAAAAAATACCTCACTCCAAATTCATAACCTTTTACGCCCAAACCCGTAATCATGCCTTTGCATACACGAGTCAGATACGAATGATGGCGGAAAGCCTCACGGGTATGAATATTCGAAATATGTACCTCAACGGCAGGTATTTTTACAGCCGAAAGAGCATCGGCAATAGCTACCGAAGTATGTGTATATGCCCCCGCATTGATGACAATTCCTGCAAATTCGGTTTCGCCGTAGCCCACTTCGTGGATTTTATCAATGATTGCCCCCTCGTGGTTCGACTGAAAATAATGCAGCGTAACATCGGGAAATATCGCCTTTAATTCTTCAAAATAAGTCTCAAAAGTCAGACTTCCATAGATATGTGGTTCACGTTTTCCAAGCAGATTAAGGTTCGGGCCGTTAATTATGATGATATTTTTCGACATTCGACAAAATGTATAGAGATAAAAGACTTATTTTGCCGTAAAATTAACAGAATATCTTTTGAATTGGCCAATCTACATACAGCACTTTAAAAATTACTTACGCTTGGAGCGTTCGATGTCCGAAAACTCTATCGAAGCGTATGTGCGTGATGTAGAAAAACTCAGTCAATTTGCCGAAATTGCCAAACACCAACCAAAACCCGAAACTATCACCGAGCGTGATATTATGGATTTTCTGGAATACCTCAATGATTTTGGGCTTTCGGCTACTTCACAGGCACGTATTTTGTCGGGCGTTAAATCGTTTTATAAATACATGGCCATCGAAAATTTGATTCAGACTGACCCTACGCATCTGATAGAATCACCAAAAGTTGGCCGAAAACTGCCTGATACGCTATCTTTTCCCGAAATTGAGCAGATGCTCGAAATGGTTGATGTTTCAACGCCAGAAGGCACTCGAAACCGAGCTATTTTGGAGGTTTTGTATAGCTGTGGAATGCGGGTTTCGGAGTTGATAGACTTAAAACTAACGAATTGTTATTTCGATATTGGTTTTGTGCGAGTTTTCGGAAAAGGACGAAAGGTAAGGCTTATTCCCATCGGTCGAGATGCCATTAAGTACACAAAAATTTATCTCGAAACTATCAGAAATCATCAAGAGGTCAAGGAAGAAGCTGAAGATATTGTCTTCTTGAATCGTCGAGGAAAACCACTTTCGAGAGTGATGATATTTTTGATAATCAAAGACTTAGCCGAGCGAGCAGGCATTCAGAAAAACATTTCGCCGCATACATTTCGTCATTCATTTGCTACGCATCTCATCGAAGGTGGTGCCGATTTGAGAGCCGTCCAAGAAATGCTCGGACATGAGTCAATTACGACAACAGAGATTTACACACACCTCGATAGAGTGTTTTTAGAAGAAACCATGCGAAGTTTTCATCCGAGAGAAAATCGTCTTTCGTCAGTTAGTAAATATCAGTCAGCAGGTTCTAAGTAAAGCTAATGGGAAATAAAAAGAAGAGCCAATGAAAAAGATTATCTTTAGTCTGACTCTTTTTATTCGTCAATCGTAATTCGTAAATCTACATTATGTCAAATAAAATAATCACACTAACCGTCAATCCAGCGGTTGATAAAAGTACAAAGTTTTCGGGCTTAGTAGCCGAGCAGAAAATTCGTTGCGAAAACCCTCATTTCGATGCGGGCGGTGGCGGAATCAACGTCTCGAAAGCCATTGCACGTCTGGGCGGAAAATCGAAAGCAGTTTTCACAACGGGAGGGCCAACAGGAGATTTGTTACAAGATTTGCTAAAGAAAGAAAACATTGACTTTCAAGCAATTACAACTAAAAACTGGACTCGTGAAAATTTTATTGCAGTCGACGTGTTGACCAATGCACAGTATCGTTTCGGAATGCCTGGGGCAGAAATTTTGCCCGAAGAAGCAAATGAAATTTTACAACAAATCGAAGCCTTAAAACCCGATTTTTTAGTAGCCAGTGGTAGCCTTTCGGCAGGTTTGGGCGACAATTTCTACGAAAAAGTTGCTGCAGTTTCTCGTAAAATCGGTTCAAAACTCGTTATTGATACATCGGGCGAACCACTCAAACGAGCCATTGACGAAGGCGTGTATCTGCTAAAACCAAACGTCGGCGAACTCGCAAAACTGGTAGGCGTTGAAGCTTTAGAAATCGACCAAGTTGATGAAGCTGCTCGTGAAATAATCGCCAAAGGTGGTTGCGAAATCGTGGTAGTTTCGCTTGGCCCACAGGGAGCAGTTTTGGTTACGAAGGATATTTGCGAGCATATTCCTGCTCCATCAGTAACGAAAAAAAGTACCGTAGGTGCGGGTGACAGCATGGTTGGAGGTATGGTTTGGGCATTATCCGAGGGTAAAAGTGTACAAGAAATGCTTCGTTGGGGCGTGGCTTGTGGCTCGGCAGCAACTATGAACGAAGGCACTCAACTCTTCAAAACCGAAGATGCCAAAAGGCTTTTTGATTGGTTGCAAAAGTATAAATAGTACATAGAAAAATAACCAAAATATTTCTTTAACAATGAAAACTAAATTTTTCATCATTTTTCTGTTGAATTTGGGGATAATTCAAAATGGAATTGCACAGAATTCTTTCATAGAAGGCTGCTTAGGAACTTGGAAAGGCAAAATGTATATCTATAATAAAGGTAATTTAAGAGATTCCGTAGAAGTTAGATTAACTGTCAGCAAAACCAATAAACCAGATGAATGGAGTTGGAAGACTGAATATCTTTCGGCTAAAATGCCAATGGTAAAAGACTATGTATTAAGATTGAAAGATGCCTCAAAAAATGCTTATGTCACTGATGAGGGAAATGGCATTGAACTCGCTGATTATCTGTTTAATAACAAGCTTTATTGCGTGTTTGAAACCCATAATATTATTCTGACTTCAACTTACGAATTACGAGAAAACGAGCTTATTTTTGAAGTAACTTCTGGCAAAAAAGGCGATATTGGTAATCAAGAAGTAGTCAACTATCCAGTAGAAAATTTACAGCGTGTAGTTTTTAAGAAATAAACCAAAACTACTATTTTACATAAATCTATGAAAAAAAGCTTATTAATTTTATTGTTTTTGCTTGGTTGTATTCTTTGCACTTCAGCCCAAATCATTCATTCTCACAATGATTATGAGCAGAAAGAACCGTTTTTTGCAGCCTACAATTTAGGTTTTGACTCAATTGAAGCCGATTTGTATCTCAAAGATGGCGAACTTTGTGTATCCCATGACCAAAAAGATGTATCAACCGAGCGAACACTCCGCAAATTATATATCGAGCCACTACTGGCCAAAATCAAAGAAAATGGTGGTTATCCATACCCCAATAAAAAGCCCTTGCATTTATTACTCGACTTGAAAAAACAGGGCAAAGAAATTATGCAAGTGCTTGATGCACAGCTAAAACCTTACAAAAAAGAACTTCGTCATGTGACTATTTCCATCAGCGGTGATATGCCAAAGCCCGAAGAATTTCAGAATTACGATAAAATGTTTTCGTTTGATGGTCGAAAAAGTTTGATTTATTCAAAGCAAGCCTTCAAAAGAATATACATGGTGAGTGCCAGTTTCACTGATTTTGGGAAATATTGGGCAGGAAAAGAAGCACTTTCGCAAGAAGTAGCCGATAAAATCAGCGTTTTTGTAAACGAAATGCACGCCAAAAACAAAAAAGTAAGACTCTGGGGAACCCCAAACACCGTACTTGGTTTTGCAACTTTAAAAGCTCTCAGGATTGATGTAATCGGAACTGATGACCTACCTTTGCTCCGAAATTTTATGGATAGTTCAAAAAAGTAAAAACATGAAAAAAGCAGTCATTTTATTATCATTTTTATTCATAACTGTTGCGGTCTTCGCCCATGAATTTTGGCTCGAACCACAAAAGTTTCTTTTGACAGTTGGCGAAAAAATCAATTTTAGAATTTTTGTCGGTGAAAACTTTACGGGCGAAGAAGTGGATTTTACGAAGTTTGAAGTAACAAAGTTTTCACACTTTACTAGCAGAGGCGAAGAATCAACAAAAGGTAATTTGACCGAACAAAACCTCAGCGATTTTTTGAAATTTGAAACCGAAGGGAATCATTTGATTGCCTTCAATAATTCAAATAAACATATTGAGCTGGAAGCAAAAGAGTTTAATCAATACCTAAAAGATGACGGTTTAAATAATGTGGCCGATTTCCGTAAAAATAATGGTCAACTGAATAAAAAAGGCAGAGAAGAATACCAACGTTGTGTAAAAACACTTCTTCAAGTTGGGAATGTACACGATGAAACTTATCGAATAAATACAGGTATGAAACTCGAAATCATTCCTGAACAAAACCCCTATTCCAGCGATAAATCATTGACTTTCAAAGTTTTATTCGATAATAAACCGCTCAAAAATGCTTTAGTAGTAGTTTGGCAAAAAGGCATTGAAAAGCCAAATAAACGTAATTTCAGAAGCGATTCTGAGGGTAAAATTAGCTTTAGTTTTGAACCAAAAGGCGTTTGGATGGTCAGTACGGTACGCATGGTACCATACCCAGATCCAAAAACCGCCGACTGGCAAAGCTATTGGGGAAGTTATACTTTTGGTTTTAATTAAGCTCTATCCTCAAAGGCATTTTGTTATTATATGGGATATTAGCCGTAAATTTGCTGCCAAATATATTATTTTCTCATTTCTTGATGCAAAACAATTTTCATCTTATTCGATTTATTGCAGCTACTTTAGTTCTTTTTGGGCATTGTTATCCACTTTCAGGACGTGGCTATGATTATATAACCGAAATCTCACAAGGAATTTTTCCAACCGCTCACATGGGTGTATGTATTTTTTTTATTGTCAGTGGATATCTGGTAAGCCAAAGTTTGCACAATACTGCTTTTTATAAAGTAAAAAAAGAAGCCGATGGAAGTATTTCATTTAATCAGAATCTGAGAGTTATTGTTAATTTTATATGGAAAAGAGTTGTTAGAATTTTTCCTGCCTTAGTAGTAGTTTTATTACTCACTGTATTTGTTTTAGGCCCTGTTTGTACCACTTTGCCTTTAAGCGAATATTGGCAATCATCAGAAACATATCGTTATCTTAAATTTATCAAACTCTACCCATTTGTAGATGATATTTTACCTGGAGTTTTTGAAAATCATCCCGAAAAAGGTATTAATGGCTCACTCTGGACGCTTCCATATGAAGTAACGATGTATTTATGTTTAGCAGTTTTACAACTCATAAATCTATTCTCAAAACGAAATGTATTGTTAATTCTTTTCGGGATATTATCTCCAATCATCATTTTTTTTATTTTTACTTACAACCAACAATCACTTATTCCCGTCATACATCTAAACTTTGTTCAGACACTCGAATTCAGTATGTATTTCATGACAGGAACATTGTTTTTCCTTTTTGATGATAAAGTACCCTATCACATTGGTTTGTTGCTGTTGATGATATTTCTTTGGTTTGGATTGGGGTTATTACACCTAACAAACCCTACCACAATTAAAGTGATTAGTTTTTTTGCTCTACCGTATATAGTCCTTTATTTAGCTAAGCAGAAGGGCAAACTCAATGATTTTGGGAAGCTTGGCGATTTTTCGTACGGAATTTACCTTTATGCCTTTCCAGTACAGCAGATGATTATTTATTTATATGGGTCAAACATTAGTATCTCAAAAATGTTTCTAATAAGTGTGGTCATTGTGTTCCCATTAAGTATTCTATCTTGGTTTTTGGTAGAAGAGAGAGCCATGAAGCTCAAATCTTTAAAAATTATATGAAAAATAAAATTAAGATAGCACTTTTTGTACTTTTTAGTTTTTTAAGTGTTTCATTATCAGCTCAAACTCCTAATTACCCACTAAAAGTTGCCATACTGGGCAATAGCATTACACAACACGGCCCTTTGCCAGCCAATGGTTGGAATGGAAACTGGGGAATGGCTGCTTCAGCTGAAGAATTTGACTATGTTCACCTATTAATAAAAGACTTAAAGACCATATCTACTGGTATTGAGGTATCGTATCTGAATATAGCAGGGTTTGAAAGTGGATATAACAAAAACTACAACATTAACAATGATGCTCTTAATTACATAAAAAACCAAAAACCTGACATCATATTATTCAGAATTGGAGACAATATGAGTGACCTTCAGATAGATTTGGTTGATTTCCCAAAAGCCATGACAGCATTGGTGAAATACCTAACCACTAATCAACCAAATGCTAAAATAATTTTCACCAATAGCTTTTGGACAAATGCTTACCGTGATTATGTTATCCAATCTTACGCATCTGATAATGGTCATCGTTTTATAGACTTAAAGGGGCTTTTTGATATTTCTGAAAATACTGCCGCAGCTACATATAAAGATTCATTTATTAGCCGCCATCCTTCTGATAAAGGTATGAAAGCAATAGAAGAACGCATCTGGAAAGGCATGAAAATAGATGTTGAAGATTTGATTTGTAAATATTACGGTAAGTGTAACTATTGCCAAGAAGGGAGTCATACTGGCTATCTTGATGAAGGAAGCTGCGACACAATATGGGGGTGGGCATTTGATGAACAAAATCTCGAACGCACTGTACAAGTAGATATATTAGTTGATGATAAGCCATTTATAAGTTTATTGGCCAACGAAGCCCGTCCTGACGTTCAGAAAGTATTTGGAACAAAGGCACTAAATCATGGATTTAGATATACAGTACCTGCTGGCGTATGGTGGAAAGATGGACAAAAGCACATCATTACAGCTCGACCATGTTGGAAAGATGCTAAATATTTGAACTGGTCGGGTAAAGAAGTAAAATGTAGTAAGCCAGAAGAAGTCAAAAATGAAGTACCGAGTTACGTTGCCGACTGGTTAAGCACAGAATGTGATGAAATTATTGGATGGGCTTATGACAAAAATAATCTCACGAAAACGCTTAAAGTTGATTTTCTTTTGAATGATAAAATAATGCAGACCTTAGATGCGAATGTTCAAAGGACCGATTTATTACAACAGCTTATAAGTAACCCTGATGCGGCAAAACATGTATTTGTGGCAAAATTCCCCCCATTATCTCTTGGTAATTATAATGCACAAATAAGGCTTGCAGGGACAACAACAATCATTGGCAATACCAATAATTTTCAATGCCCTAAAGTAGTTTCAGCAGTCGAAAATTCGGATTTAGATGTTTCTGTTTATCCTAATCCAAATCAAGGAGGTTTTAACCTAAAAATTCCGAATGAATATCAAAAGTATGAAATCGCCTTGTTTGATAGTTTTGGGAAAAACATACCTATAACCCAAAAAGAGGACAATATAACTATCAATAATATTTCAACAGGAATATACCTATTAAAAATCAACGTAAATGGTAAAATAATTACCAGAAAAGTTGTGATTAATTAAACGATGATAAAGTAAAAATTAAATGCTATTCTTACCTTTGCAAGAAAAAGAGCAAAAATGAGATGCCTTCATTGTAATAGCGAAAATAC
>NZ_BMKK01000006.1 GCF_014644295.1 Emticicia aquatilis | reverse complement strand
TACTACTATTTAGAAAAAAGTAATTTTAACCTTTTAAATCTTGTATCGCTTTTTTAGGACGTGACAATATTATTTTTTAAGTTCTCCGTCAACCAATCTCCATATATTCAGCGGATTATCCGCCTTCAGTTCATCAACTAATAAGCTATCAGGGAAGTTCTGATAACAAACTGGTCGAGTAAAACGAGTAATGGCCATCGTTCCAACCGAGGTACTTCTCGAATCAGTTGTGGCAGGGAAAGGCCCTCCGTGTACCATTGCGTGCGAAACCTCAACGCCTGTCGGGAAACCATTAATCAAAATTCTACCAACTTTCTGCTCCAAAATCTCAATCAAATCGGCATACTCAGCCAAATCTTCGGGCGTTCCGTGAACGGTTGCTGTTAAATGTCCCGTTAAACTTTGAGCTGCTGCTAACAATTCATCTTTTGTATTTGCTTCTACAACCAAACTTGTTGGTCCAAATATCTCTTCGGACAAATGAGGATTTTGCGTAAAATCTTCAATCGAAGTATGGAAAATGATAGGCTCTACGGCAGTAAAACCTTCGGGTGCTTTTCCTACTCCTATTATTTTCGTATAATTTTTAGTATTTTCAATGCCTTTTACATACGCATCCCGTATGCCCGTTGTGAGCATTACGCCACCTGTACTGGTGTTGGCGTGTTGTTCGAGAGCAGCAATAAATGCTTCATTTTTTTGCAATAAAAGCATCCCTGGATTTGTACAAAACTGCCCAACGCCTAAAGTAACCGAACCCACAAAGTTCTGTGCAAGTGTAGCACCATTAGATTCGAGAATACGAGGAAGAACAAAAACAGGGTTTACACTTCCCATTTCGGCATAAACAGGAATTGGCTCAGGGCGAGCGGCAGCGGCATCATAAAGAGCTTTTCCCCCTTTATAAGAACCCGTAAAACCGACAGCCTTGATGCTTGGGTGCTTTACTAAGGCCAAACCTATTTCGTGACCATCATCAAACAATAATGAGAAAACTCCGTCGGGCATATTAGTTGCTTCAGCAGCTTTTTGAATAGCTTTTCCAACCAGTTCTGATGTCCCTAAATGAGCAGGGTGAGCCTTAAATATAACTGGGCAACCAGCTGCCAGTGCTGAGGCAGTATCTCCACCCGCTACCGAAAATGCCAAAGGGAAATTACTTGCACCAAAAACACCCACAACTCCAAGCGGACGCTCAACAGAACGAATATCTGGGCGTGGCAATGGCTGGCGGTCAGGCAAAGCAGTATCTATTCGAGCATTTACCCAAGAGCCGTCTTTTAGTAATTGAGCAAATAAACGTAGCTGACCAGTTGTACGTCCACGCTCGCCCATTGCTCGTCCTTGTGGAAGACCAGATTCGGCAATATATCTTTCAATGAGTGCATCGCCTAAGTTTTCTATTTCTTCGGCAATTTTCTCCAAAAACTCGGCTTTTTGTTTGCCTGATTGTTTTCTATAAATTTGAAAAGCCTTTTCTGCTTTTTCGGCAGCAAGGTCTAATTCCTCAATTGTTGCTTTATAAAATAATGGAGCGAGAGTTTCGCCATTGGCGGGATTAATGGCTTGAATGGCTACTGTTCCTTCCGAAAAAGTTTCAAATCCAATAATGTTTCTTCCTGTAAGTTGCATTTAAAGGGGCTAATAATGAGTTAAAAAAAGAGAATAAAAGCGTTATTTACTTCATTTCAATGGTATTAACGAGTGTACCGATGCCTTCAATAGTTATTCTTACCACATCGCCTACTTCGAGCGTAAAGTCATCGTGCGGAACAATGCCTGTACCTGTCATTAGGAAACAACCTTGTGGGAACGACATCTCACGGAATAGATATTCTACCAAATCGGTATGTTTGCGTTTCATACGATTGATTTCGATAGAATCAGTAAAGAGTGGAATATCATAGCGAGATATTTCGAGACTTATCTTCGTATCGGAGTCTATCGGTTTATCGAAAATTGCAATACATGGCCCAATTGCAGCACTTTTATCATAAGATTTTGCTTGCGGCAGATAAAGAGGATTTTCTCCTTCTATATCTCTCGAACTCATGTCGTTGCCAACGGTATAGCCCGAAATCTGACCTTTTGAATTGATAAATAACGTAAGTTCTGGCTCTGGCACATTCCATTTTGAGTCTTTTCTGATTCTTACGGCTTGCCCAGACCCCACTACACGTTGTGGTGCTGATTTAAAAAATAATTCTGGACGTTCGGCATCATACACTCTATCATAAAAATTATCGCCACCCGCCACTTTCGATTCTTCCATGCGTGCATTACGGCTACGCAAATACGTAACGCCCGAAGCCCAAACCTCTTGCGACTGAATTGGTGCTTGTAATCCATTATCTATCAAAGATTTATATTCGGCAGCGGCAGGTAATAATTGGATTTCTCGCTGTAACTCAAAAAACAAATCTTCACGATTAATAAATAAATCCCAATCTGTGTGTCGAGAGATGTAGTATTGACCATTATGTTCGATAACGAACCCCTGTACAGTTTTATAGATTTTCATGAGGTTGAATGTGCAATAATTAGAGTTCAATATTAATCAAAAAGAAGCATATTCGGTGTCTTTTTCTGACTACTTTTTTCTAAAAACCGATTTAGAAAATGAATGACAACCAAATTTTTCAAAAAAAGTTTGGAAATATAAACGAAAGTAAATTTCTTTGTCATAGAAACTGTTCGCATTTAGCGAATATTCGCAATAAGAGAATATTTTATAATGAAAAATAACACTGTTCTTGTCATCCCAATTATTCTTCTACTCGTCTGAAAAGAGTGGAGAAGGGTTTGCTATGAACAACAAAAGCCTTCTTCACACCGAGTGAAGAAGGCTTTTTCACTATCAAATGAGTATTTATAACTATTCAATAAAGTTTTAACTCGAAAATATGGAATTAAATAAATTCAGCCGCACCCTTACGCAAGAAGTTCATAACCCTGCTGCCAAAGCTATGCTTTATGGTATTGGCTTGACAGAAGAAGACATGCAGAAAGCTCAAATCGGTATCGCAAGTACTGGTTATGAAGGAAATACCTGTAATATGCACCTCAACGGCTTGTCTGTTCACGTGAAAAAAGGTATCCAAGAAAACGGAATGGTGGGCTTAATTTTTCATACAATCGGGGTTTCGGATGGTATGACAAACGGCAATAATGGTATGAGTTATTCATTACCAAGCCGTGATATTATCGCCGATTCGATTGAAGATATTGTAGCTGCTCAATGGTACGATGGCGTAATTGCGGTAGTTGGTTGTGATAAAAATATGCCTGGGGCAATGATGGCGATTGCTCGTTTGAATCGCCCAGCAATGTTGGTTTATGGTGGAACGATTCGTACTGGATTGTATAAAGGCAAAAAACTTGATATAGTGTCTGCTTTTGAAGCATTAGGACAAAAATTTGCTGGCACAATCTCAGACGAAGACTACGAAGGAGTTATAAAAAATGCCATCCCAGGAGCGGGTGCATGTGGTGGTATGTACACTGCCAACACAATGGCATCGTCGATGGAGGCAATGGGCTTAACTTTACCTAACTCTTCAAGCTACCCAGCAACACACGAAGGCAAAAAAGCCGAGTGTATAGCAATCGGTGCTGCCATGAAGAATATGTTGGAGAAAAACATTTGTCCACGTGACATCATGACTCGTAAGGCATTTGAAAACGCTATGACGATGGTAATGGTTATGGGAGGTTCAACGAATGCAGTTCTTCACTATTTGGCCATTGCAAGTGCAGCAGGTGTAGATTTTACGCTAAAAGATATTCAAGATATTTCAGACCGTACGCCATTAATTGCCGATTTGAAACCATCGGGGAAATATTACATGGAAGATATGCTCGCAATCGGCGGTGTGCCTGCTTTGATGAAATATTTGCTCAAAAAAGGCTTCATTCACGGCGATTGTATGACTATTACAGGCAAAACAATTGCTGAAAACTTAGAGGACGTACCAGATTTAGATTTTGAATCACAAAAAATTATTCAACCAATAGAGTCTCCAATCAAGCCAACTGGTCACTTACAGATTCTTTATGGAAATCTGGCTGAAGGCGGAGCAGTGGCAAAAATCACAGGAAAAGAGGGAGAAAGATTTGAGGGAATTGCCAAAGTTTGTGAGCGTGAAGAAGAAGTAATCGAATACTTAGAAAAAGGAGAAATCAAGGCGGGTCACGTAATTGTCATTCGTAACGAAGGCCCTAAAGGTGGCCCAGGAATGCCAGAAATGCTTAAACCAACTTCAGCTGTTATGGGTGCAGGTCTCGGAAATAGTGTAGCGATGATTACTGATGGACGTTTTTCGGGTGGTACACACGGTTTTGTAGTTGGACATATCACACCAGAGGCTTTTGAGGGTGGCACAATCGCTTTGGTAAAAGATGGCGATAAAATCACGATTGATGCCGTTGATAATAAATTGATTCTGCACGTTTCAGACGAAGAACTTGCCCAACGTAAAGCTGCATGGAAACAAATTCCATCAGAACACACAAGAGGCGTACTTCGTAAATATATCAAAAACGTAAGTTCGGCCAGCGAAGGTTGTGTAACGGACTTGTAAGAAATACGGAGTACAGCAAACCAAATAAAAAACTTCATCCTAAAATATCTCAGACGATATGGGAAATTTACTCGAAATCGAATTAAAGCAAGAAACACTTGTAGCACCCACTCAAGAGAAAGAAGGTCAAACTTTTCTTTCGGGAGCTCAAGCCATGATGGAGTGTTTGCTGGCTGAAAGTGTAGATAATATTTTTGGTTATCCAGGTGGGGCAATTATGCCTACTTACGATGCCCTTTATGATTATATAGATAGAATAAAACACACTTTGGTTCGCCACGAACAAGGTGCAGGTCATGCGGCACAGGGCTATGCTCGTGTGAGTGGACGCACAGGTGTTTGTTTGGTAACCTCTGGCCCTGGTGGTACGAACCTTATCACGCCAATTGCCGATGCAATCATTGATTGTACACCTTTAGTTTGTATTGTCGGTCAAGTAAAATCAAATTTATTAGGAACTGATGCTTTCCAAGAAACCGATATGATTGGTGTAACGACGCCAGTTTGTAAGTGGAATTATCAGATTACCGACCCCAACGAAGTGCCAGAAATCATGGCAAAGGCTTTCTTTATTGCTAAGTCAGGAAAGCCAGGCCCAGTAGTGATTGATTTTGCTCGTGATGCTCAAGCGGCAAAAATGACGAAACCATTTGTCTATAAAAAAGTAGAAAAAATGGTAAGTTACAGCCCACGTATTGTGCCAAAACAAGACCAAATAGAAAAAGCAGCAGAGCTTATCAATAAAGCAAAACGTCCTTATATTTTATTCGGACACGGAGTTTTGATTGCTGATGCCGTTCAAGAATTGCTTGATTTTGTTGAAAAAACGGATATTCCTTGTGCAAGTACATTACTTGGGCTTTCGGCAATGCCAAATAATCACCCAAATTACATGGGTTGGTTGGGTATGCACGGAATGTATGCTCCAAACGTAATGACTGACGAGTGCGATGTTTTGATTGCAGTTGGTATGCGTTTCGACGACCGTGTGACGGGAGATTCTACCAAATTTGCTCCACAAGCTCGCATTGTTCATATAGAAATTGACCCTTCAGAAGTTGATAAAATCAAAAAAGCCGAAGCTCCAGTAATCGGAGATGCCAAAGAAGCCCTAAAAATGCTCATGCCTTTGGTGAAAAAAGGTGATTTTACTGGCTGGAAAAACGAATTCCGTAAACTTGATGTAAAGGAATACGATAAAGTGACACTTCGTGATTTAAGCCAAGAAGGCAAAATCAAAATGGCAGAAGTGGTAGCTTTACTTTCGGATAAAACTAATGGTGAGGCTTGTATCGTAGTTGACGTTGGTCAGCACCAAATGGTTACGGCACGCTATTACCAATTCCGTAAACCAAACTCATACATTGCTTCTGGCGGACTCGGAACTATGGGCTTTGCAATTCCTGCATCGTTTGGTGCGAAAGTCGGAGCTCCAGACCGTGAAGTGGTCGGAATCATCGGTGATGGTTGCTTCCAAATGACCATTCAAGAACTCGGAACAATTGCCCAAAGTGGCTTGGCCGTAAAGATGATTATCTTGAATAATAATTTCTTAGGAATGGTGCGTCAGTGGCAACAATTATTTTTTGATAACCGCTACTCATTCGTAGAATTACAAAATCCAGATTTTATTACAATTGCTCGTGGTTTCGGAATTGACGGACACACTTGTTCGGAAAGAGAAAATCTAAGCGATTCATTGGATAAAATGTTGGATTCTAAAAAAGCCTACTTACTCGAAGTTATCGTAGAAAAAGAAGAAAACGTGTTCCCAATGGTTCCTGCAGGAACGAGCGTGAGTGAGATTCGACTCGAATAAGGCATTTTTGGACTACTTGGCATAAAAATTAATTGTTTTAGTCAAACATCTTAAATAATTTGCCTTCTTATTTTGCAAAATTATACACTGTCAACAAGAAAATATGAAGGAAAATACCATATCGTTCGATACGATTATCAGTTCAATTGAAAAAAACATAGAGAAATATATCTTATCGGGCAGCTTTTGGAAATGGAAGGCTTTGTTTTTAACAGTCGGAATTACGATTACTTTTTATATACTTTTAAACACAACCCCATTTTATCAACGTTACAAAGGCTTTTATTTACACGCAAAGGGGGTTTCGCATACTGAATTAGTTAAGCAAGGCTATAATTGGTATTATTGGTATTTTTTTCAAGATTTAGCCAAAGAGCCACTTAAAAAACGCAATATAGGCTATCAATACCATGAGTGCAACATGGTTTATCGCTTGGCAGTGCCGATGTTGGCTCGTATAACAGGTTTAAATACTTTTGGACTTTTTGGCGTACAATGGCTATTGGGCTTTGCTCAAATCTTTGCTCTAATTTCTTTAATATATTCTTTGACTCGAAGTAGATTAAACGCTTTTTATTTTGCTTTAGGGGCTTGCGGAATCTATTATGGTAATGGTTTTTTGTACGATGTAACTGGTTTTACAGATAGTTGGGTGTTTTGTTTAATTACGCTGGCTATTTATACCAGAAACCCTCTGTTGATATTCTTATTCACTCAAATTGCCTTTTGGACAGATGAGCGAGGACTTATTAATTCAAGTTATGTATTTCTTTGGTGGCTATTTATCGAAAGTTATACTTTTGATTTCAAGAAAGCCCTCCAAAACAAACAACTTTGGGCGTTAGTGGCTTCTTGGGTAGTTTATTTGGTAGGAAGATTCACGATAATGTCATTGTATCATCTTGAAATTCCCTTAGAAGAAGGTTCTGCAACGGGATTTGTTGTAATGAAGGAAATGTTTGGTTGGTTCAATTCTTCTATTTGGAGGGGTTATGAGGCATTTGTAATATTACCAATTTTAGGGTTTTATTTATTATATAAGAAGCAAAACTATATCGCTTTAGGTCTGATATTGATTAGTTTTATTATTACAATGGTAGTCACATTTATGACACTTGATACGATGCGAACGATGTCGTACGGCGGCTTAATATTTGTGATTTTTATTCGACTTTTTAAGGATAATTTTTCAGAAAAAGAGCTAAGATATTTTTTAGCCTTTTTAGCAATAATCAATATTATCAGTCCAAGTTTCTATTAAAGAAAGCAAATGACAACATACACTATTTGCGTATTTACCGAAAATAGCATCGGATTACTCAACAAAATCACAATCATATTTACCCGTCGCAGAATCAACATCGAATCTTTGACGGTTTCGGAAACTGAGCGTAAGGGTATTTCTCGTTTCACTATCGTTATCAAACACGAAAAACGTGAGGAAGTAGAAAAACTCGTACGCCAGATTCGTAAAATCATCGAAGTTTTAGCTGTGTTTGGCTATCTCAACGAAGACATTGTTTATAACGAAATCGCTCTTTTCAAGATTTCTACTCCACTCAATGGCAAATCTGTTGATGTAGAAACCATCAATAAGGTTTATAAAGCATGGGTAGTTTATTGGGGACTCGACTACGTAGTCATCGAAAAAACAGGTACTGAAACTGAAATTTTTGATTTCTTCAGGTATATAAAACCCCACGGAATCATCGAATTCGTTCGTTCGGGCAGAGTGGCAGTAGGTAAAACCCCTCAAGGACTAATCGAATATTTACCAGAAGAAATTACCGAATGGGAGTATTATTTGTAAATTTGTCGATTAAAAAAGCATAAAAATAAATTTTAGTTGTCGCATTCAATAAAACAAATTCAATAAAAATGGCAAAATTAAATTTCGGCGGTGTTGAAGAAGAAGTAGTAACCCGTGAAGAGTACCCTCTCGAAAAATCAAGAGAGTTCTTGAAAAAACAAACTATTGCAGTAATTGGCTACGGTGTACAAGGCCCAGGTCAAGCAATGAACATGCGTGACAATGGTTTCAACGTAATCGTTGGACAACGCCCTGGTAAAACTTACGACAAAGCCGTTGCTGATGGTTGGGTTCCAGGTAAAACTCTTTTCAGCATCGAAGACGCATTGAAAAAAGGTACAATCATCTGTTTCCTTTTGTCAGATGCAGCTCAAATTGCCTTGTGGCCAACAGTGAAACAATACCTCAAAAAAGGTAAAACTTTATATTTCTCTCACGGTTTCGGTATCACTTATAGCAAAAAAACTGGTATCAAACCACCTAAGAATGTTGACGTAGTTTTGGTAGCTCCAAAAGGTTCGGGTACTTCACTTCGTCGTTTATTCGTTGAAGGAAAGGGTCTTAACTCATCTTTCGCTGTTTACCAAGATGCTTCGGGTCACGCTCGTGAAACGGCCATCGCAATGGGTATCGGTGTAGGTTCTGGTTATTTGTTTGAAACAGATTTCTACCGTGAAGTAACATCTGACCTTACTGGTGAGCGTGGAACTTTGATGGGTGCTATCCAAGGTATTTTCGCTGCTCAATACGAAGTATTGCGTGAAAATGGTCACTCTCCATCAGAAGCTTTCAACGAAACTGTTGAAGAATTAACTCAGTCATTGATGCCATTAGTTGCAGAAAACGGAATGGATTGGATGTATGCCAACTGCTCTACAACTGCTCAACGTGGTGCGTTAGACTGGTGGAAACCTTTCCACGATGCTACAAAACCTGTTTTCAAGAAATTGTATCAAAGTGTGAAATCACAAAAAGAAGCTACTCAGTCAATCACTCGTAACTCTGAGCCAGATTACCGTGAGAAATTGGAAGTTGAATTAGCTGAACTTCGTGAGTCGGAAATGTGGCAAGCAGGTAAAACTGTTCGTAGCTTACGTCCAGAAAGAAACTAATTTTTGTAAGGAAGGCTTCGCTTTGAGCGAAGCCTTCCTTTGGAAGCATTTCATAAATATACAGAAAGCACAGGGGCAAAATCTCTGTGCTTTTTGTATATTTGAATTTCATAAAATAAGCCTTCATCGCATGACCAAAATAAAGTCAGAAATCATATTTCCTGATTTAGACAATATCTATCTCGCTGCCGAGCGTCTGCAAGGTGTGGCGGTTCATACGCCATTGATGCACAATCTGAATCTTTCGGAGCGTTATGAGGCAAACATTTACCTCAAGCGTGAAGATTTGCAGGTGGTTCGTTCTTACAAAATCAGAGGAGCTTATAATAAAATGGCTGCTCTACCGAAAGAACAACTTGAAAAGGGGGTAGTGTGTGCCAGTGCGGGCAATCACGCACAGGGGCTTGCCTATGCGTGTAGGAAATTGCAGGTAAAAGGCACAATCTTTATGCCCACAACTACGCCTGCTCAGAAAATCAAGCAAGTTGGTATGTTTGGGAAAGAGTTTGTAAAAATCGAACTCGTTGGTGATACTTACGACGATGCTTATTATGCCGCAAAAAAATATTGTGAAGAGCAAAACGCCACTTTCGTGCATCCGTTCGATGACTTGCAGGTAATGGAAGGACAAGGAACAGTAGGCTTGGAAATCTTCAAAGACTCTAATTTCAAAATTGATTATTTGGTTTTTGCTATCGGTGGTGGTGGGTTAGCTTCGGGAGTTTCGACGGTTTTTAAACAACTTTCGCCCAAAACAAAACTTGTTGCTGTAGAACCACTTGGCTCGCCAACTATGAAAACAGCCTTAGAACAAGACCAAGTGGTTACGCTCGAAGAAATCGATAAATTTGTAGATGGAGCGGCCGTAAAACGTGCAGGAGATTTGACTTTTCAAGTGTGTAAACAAAATCTCAATCATGAAATTTTGCTCATTCCCGAAGGAAAAGTTTGCTCCACGATTCTTCAACTTTATAACGAAGAAGCCATCGTAGCCGAGCCAGCAGGGGCTTTATCGGTTTCAGCTCTCGACTTTATAAAAGATGAAATAAAAGGAAAAAATGTGGTCTGTATCATCGGTGGAGGAAATAATGACATTACTCGAACCGAAGAGATAAAAGAGCGTTCGCTACTTTATGAAGGGTTAAAACATTACTTCATTATTCGCTTTCCACAACGTGCTGGGGCTTTCAAGACTTTCTTGAATGATGTACTAAGTCCGACCGATAATATTGTATTTTTTGAATATTCCAAGAAAACCGCTCGTGAACGTGGACCAGCATTAGTTGGTATCGAATTGAAACAACAATCTGACTTTCAGCCGCTTATTGAACGCATGAAAGAGAACAACGTTCAGTTTGAATATATCAATGACAAACCCGAAATTTTCGAGTTTTTGATATAGTTTATTCCAAAAAGCATAATAAAAGAAGGGCTTTCATTATCTTTGCACCGTGAAAGCCCTTATTCTGATTCAATGTATCTACTTTTTATAGCATTATTTCTTGTTTTTCTTTGGCAAATTCATCGGAATACTTCGTATATTTCTGAAAGCCTCAATGATTATCTAATCAAGTTTTTTGTTGGATTGGTTTCTTGTATTATTCCAACAGGCTTCCTTCTGTCTGAACTCAATCAGATAAGCCATGCTGTATCGTGGGGTATTGGCGTAAACGTTTTAGCTTTTTTGTTTTATTTCTTTTTCACGAAAATCTCCGAAAATCTCCAATATTCGCTTATAAATTCACTTAAAACACTTCCCAAAAACCTATTTGATATTTGGCAAAAACAAAGTTTTTTAGGGAAATCAGTATTTGGAATCTTAGGAACTGGCTTACTGATTGTAAGTATTTTAAACTTAGGAATGTTTTTCTTGACTTATCCCAACGAATGGGATAGCATGACAGGGCATTTGGTAAAATGTGCTTTATACCTCCAAAATGGCAACATGAATCGCCTACAAGGTACTACTTGGACAATTGATTTTTACCCAAATTCGTTACCAACTTTACAGATGTTTGGCTTTCATCTTTTTGGCGAACAAGGTTTTAAAGTAATCCATTATTTATCATATTGGATGTTTGCTATTTCAGCTTACGGGATAGCTTTCAGAATAACCCAAAATAAAGCAGCATCTCTGCTCGTTTTTGTGCTTACAGCTTTACTTCCAACGGCTTTAGTACAAGCAACAACTACCGAAACCGATATCGTTTTGTCAGCCTATTTAGGTTGTTTAACATACTTCATGTTTTCGTTTAAAGCCAACCCATCTCGCCTCAATGTTTCGCTCATTGCACTGATAGCAGGTATCTGGATTGGTCATAAAGTTACCTTCTTGCTTATTGCTCCTGCGGCAGTAGTTGTGGCATTTCACACGGTGTTGCTGAAAAAGCAGTTCTACCAGCACATCAAGCTATTTATTGTGGCATTTATAGCCGCAATTGGCATTTATGCCTTACCAACTGGTTATATCGGTAATATAAAAGAATCGAAGAAATTTAGCCTCGGAAGCCTCTCTGCTCCCGAAATGGTGATGCAATGGCACGGTGTTGAACATTATACAGGTAAAGAAAAAATCAAAAATTTAGCCTTCAATATTGGAAGATATTCTTCTGATTTTTTGAACATGGATGGACTTAGGAGTTCTCCTTTCGGCAAAAAGCTAAATGATATTGTGCGATGTTGGCCAAATAAAGTCTTAGGAAAGTTAAACCTCGAAGGCGAACACTTTACTGTTGTTTCGTATTTTTCATTTGAACATCCAGTAAGATTTTATCTCGAAAGACCTTTTTGGGGATTTATTGGCTTTGGTCTGATATTGCCAATCATGGTCGTTTTAGGTTGGAAAGTTTTACGAAGTTTTAAGAAATTAAGTAGCGTTGAAAAAAGCCTTTCAGTACTTGCTTTTGCAGCGACACTACACTTTTTGTCACTGTGTTATTCAGCACCTTACGACCCCATCAAGGCTCGTTATTTTCTAAATATGGCTGTTTGGTGTATGCCAATGCTTTCTTTGGTTAGTTTATCATGGCTACAAAAAAAATCTACTTTTAATAAGGTTTTTCTTATAATTATTAGCTTTTTTATTGTTATTTCGGCAATACCGACAATTCTCTATCTACGTATTCATCCTGTTTTTGAAGCTAAAAATATATTCAATTCAAATCGTTTAGAACAGATTACCATAGGTCGGCCAAATATTTATGAAGCCTATAAGAAATTCGACGCACTCGTACCAAAAGATGCAATCGTAGCCCTTGGAACTCAACAAGAGCATGAAGACTTTGAATACCCACTTTGGGGCGAAGAATTCAAAAGAAAACTTATTCCAATTCATCCATTCAGAAGTGCAGTAAAACCAATTCCTGCCGAAGCACAGTATTTATTTTATTCAAAAGGGGTTATTCCTTATCAATCAGGTGATATTCAGCTCAACTCTATTAGTAACAAATCGCATACAACTGTCAATGATAGTGAGTTTTATTTAAGAAAGTTAACCCCTAATCCCTAAAGAGGGGGCAAATACAATGATAAAAGATATAGTCAAAAATAGAATTAATATTAACTCCCCTTTAGGGCAATCCGATGGGTCAGCGGGGCTTGTACTTGGCATCATGCAGCCCTATGTTTTTCCATACATCGGCTATTTTCAACTCATTAAAGCAGTTAATAAATTTGTGGTGTACGATGACGTAGCGTTTATCAATAAAGGGTGGATAAACAGAAATAACATTTTAGTGAATGGCAAAGCCTCCATGTTTACGATTCCATTAGTTGGAGCAAGTCAAAACCGACTAATTAGAGATATTGAGGTAGATAATTTGGCGGCTTGGAGTAAAAAGTTTTTAAAGACTATTGAGCAATCTTACAAAAAAGCACCGTTTTATAAAGAAGGTTTCGAGATAGTAGAGCACGTTTTCAGCTTGCCTGTTGTATCTATTGCAGAGTTGGCAACCTCAAGTTTAAAAGAAACTTGCAAATATTTAGGCATAAAGACCGAAATCGTAGAAAGTTCAACGATTTATAACAACCAAGACCTAAAAGCTCAAGGCCGAATTTTGGATATTTGTTTGCAAGAAAAAGCTAATCACTACATCAATCCAATTGGTGGAATGGCCATCTACGACAAACAACTTTTTGCGGATAGCGAAATCTTACTTAATTTTATCAAAGCAAAGCCCATTCAATACAAGCAATTTAATAAAGACGGAGCATCTTTTGTGCCGTGGCTTTCAATCATCGACTTACTGATGTTTTGCTCCGTCGAAGAACTCAACGAACATTTAGATAAATTTGAATTAGTCTGATAAGTCGATAGACCACAGGCGACAGTCCAAAGTAGTGTTTTAAATTCTAAAAACTAAAAATAGAAATGGCAAAAGTAGTAGTTTTCGGTACGGAACTGGTGGCAGAATTAGCCCATTATTATCTCACAAATGATTCAGAACACGAAATCGTAGCATTTACTGTCAATAAAGAATATATCAAAGAAGATACTTTCTGCAATTTGCCAGTTGTGCCATTTGAAGACGTAACTACCCTTTATCCACCTGCCGACTACAAATTCTTTGCCCCTTTGAGCGAGCGTAAAATGAATATGATTCGTGCAAAAGTTTATGGTGAAGCCAAAGAAAAAGGTTATTCTTTTATTTCATATATTAGTTCAAAAGCTACAGTTTTGACCGACCAAATCGGCGAAAATTGTTTTATTTTGGAAGATAATACGATTCAACCATTCGTAAAAATCGGAAACGATGTTGTACTTTGGAGTGGTAACCACATCGGGCATCACAGCGAAATCAAAGACCACGTTTACTTTACTTCTCACGTAGTTTTATCGGGTCGTTGCGTAGTTGGCGAATACTCATTTTTTGGTGTAAACGCAACGATTAGAGACGGCTGTACGCTTGGCGAAGGTACACTCGTAGCAATGGGGGCAAACGTAACCAAAGCCAAAACTGACTCTTGGAGCATTTGGAAAGGTAATCCAGCCATCAAATCTGAAGTGTCGAGCAAAGACATTAATTTATAATAAAATGTAGATAGCTTTTAAAAACCGCTCAAAAACTCGAACTTTGGGCCTTAATCTTTGAATATTTCTGATAATGAATCAATTTTTTGACCAACTGATTTGCCCAAAAACACATACAAAGCTTGTTTTATCGGCCGATGGCAAAACCCTCAATAATACTTCAACCGAAGAACCCGTAAGCTACGACGTAAACGACATCGTTGATTTGGTTTACCCAAGAGAGCTTTTCGAGCAAGACCGCAAAGAACAAGTAGCCTACAATGACGCTCACGCTCGCTATGACCGTGGGGTTTCATGGGTTTTTGAATCACTCCATGCCAATGAAGCTGCTACTCGTAAGCAAATGATTAGCTTATTGAAACTAAAGCCAGGGATGAAAGTCCTTGAAGTTGGGGCAGGAACTGGTAAAGATTCAGCTTTTATTATTGATAAAATCACCCCAGGTGGACACGCAGTTTTGTCTGATTTATCTCCAGCCATGTTGAGCCACGCAAAAGAAAAGTTTGCTGATAAAAAAGACGTTACGATTGATTATTTCATTGGAAATGGCTCTTATCTGCCATTTGAAGATAATTCATTCGATGCACTTTTTCATTTCGGAGGAATCAATACTTTCTCAGAAAGAGCGAAAGCATTTGAAGAATTCAACCGTGTAGTAAAAGTAGGCGGAAGAGTAGTTGTTGGTGATGAAAGCGTAGGTGCGTGGCTTCGTGACCAAAAAACCTATCAAATCTTGATGGATGCTAATCCAATGTTTGCTGATTTAGTTCCAATGCAAGATTTGCCGAAAAACATCAAAGACGTAAAACTCCAATGGATTTTCGGTAATGGCTACTACGTGCTTGACTTTAAGAAAACTAAAAAAGCTCCAACGGTAAATGTAAATCTTCAAATTCCAAACAAAGATTTTAAAGATAACTGGAAAATCAGAGCAGAGAGAAATCGTAAGAAAAAGTAACCCACAACCCCAAAAGGTGGAGGTGTTAATTATACCGAAAATAATGAGTAATATAGATAATAAAGAATTAGTTAAAACTGGGGGCGTGTGGCAAAAGAAAGGCCTTGTCTATAAACCCGATGGTAGTTTATCGCATAGCCGTTCGCATGCTCAAGTACCTTATGCGTACAAGCACAAAGATTTTCTGAGGGTTTATTTCTCTTCAAGAGATGATAACGGGTATTCTCGCCCAACATTTATTGATGTTGATTATGACGACCCAACGAAGATTCTTTACATCCACGATACTTTTGTATTGGATTTAGGAGGTCCTGGCGAGTATGATGAAACAGGTGCAATGCCTTCGTGGTTCGTACCGCAAGCAAATGGAGATATCTGGTTGTATTATACAGGTTGGAACAGAACTCACAACTCATACCGCCTCTCAATGGGACTTGCCGTAAGTACCGATGGTGGCTTGAGTTTCAAGAAAATGTTCCGTGGCCCAATCATGGACCGCTCTATTCATAATCCAATTTGGGCTGCACAACCTTCGGTGATGTTTGTTAATGGAAAATGGATGATGTGGCATATTTCGGGTCAAAAATGCGAGTATATTCACGATTATCCTGAGCCTTTCTATGATTGTCGAGTTGCAGTTTCCGATGATGGTATCAATTGGACTCCAACGGGTGACGTTGCTCTTCCTTTTGATGATTTCCTACATGCTGTGGGTCGTCCGAGTGTATTTCACGAAGATGGTATTTTCAAGATGTATTACTCTTATCGTCATACCCGAGATTATCGCACCGACCGTAACCAAAGTTATCGTCTGGGCTACGCTGAGTCGATTGATGGTTATAAATGGGAGCGTAAAGATGATTTAGTTGGTATCCATAAATCAGAAAATCCAGCCGATTTTGACTACCAAATGATAAATTATGCTCACTGCTATGAACATAATGGCAAGAAATATTTGTTATATAATGGTAATGGTTTCGGAGCAGCAGGTTTTGCCTACGCTGTTTTAGAAAAATAAATACAAATAGCTGACCGATGTCATTCTTTTCTGAGCGGCTCAAAGGCTAAATTTGCACAGTAATAAAGCAATGTTTACCATGAAAGAACAATTCAACAAAGACGGATATATTATTATCAAAAACTTCTTTTCAAAAGAAGAAATTAATAAAATTTACACCGAAGCACGTAGTCTTTTTGCTCTGCAAATAGAACGAGTTTTGGGCAAAAAAGTTGACATCAACGACCGTGATACTTTCGAGCAAGCCATGTTCGATTTATTCGAGGCTGATTTTACAACTTTTGTAAACACAGGAAAGCAGGCACAACACCTGATTTCGTTGCATCACCTCGGTACTGACCCTAAAATCATCAATGTGTTGAAAGATTTAGGTTATGAGTTCCCGATGATTGGTGTTCGTCCTGCGATGCAATTCAACAGCCGATATTTATCAAAAGGTGGTAGTCACTGGAAATTGGGTGCTCACCAAGACTGGAGAACTGGTCAAGGTTCACTTGATAGTATCGTAATGTGGTTTCCGATGGTTGATTGTGGTGCCGATTTGGGTGCTTTACAAATAGTACCAGCGAGCCATACAATCGGTCTATTGAAAGCAGATACTTCGGGTTATTTAGGAAGTATTCAAGAGGCTATTCCAGAAGAAGACTATGTACAAACTCAATTTGAAGTGGGTGATTTATTAGTGTTCTCGGCATTCTTAGTTCACCGTTCGGGTGAAAATATCACTAAAAACATTCGTTGGTCGATTCAGTTACGTTATAATAATATGGCAGAGCCGACCTTCAAAGAAAGAGGTTTTCCGATGCCATATATCTACAAACCAGAAGAAAACTTGGTAACTCCTGACTTCCCGAAAAAAGAACAACTCGAAGAAGTTTTCGCATAAATTTTGTGGAGCGAACATTTTGTTCGCCCCACATAAAAGCAAAGCGTATCAAATTAAGAATAAAACCATTATTTCAGATGGGACTTCTTGATTTGATACGCTTTTTGTGTATTTTCGCCGTTATAGTTTGTCATATAAGATTTTTATTAAAAAAATATTTTTTAATAAATTAAATTATGATAAAATATTATATCTTTCAACCTTAATTATGATGTACTAAAATAAATAATTTTTACCTTTGTGAAATATTTTTATTTTAGCGAATCAAACCAAAAACTACGACAATAATGGAGCAACAGATTATTTCAACTGACCCTATTGCTTACGAGAAGATTCCAACCAAGATTTTCAAAGACTCAAAAGATGCCTCTAAAGCGGTAGCACTTGAAATTGCTGAGTTAATCAGAGAGCGTCAACGCCAAAACCGCAATTGTATTTTGGGTTTAGCCACAGGGTCGTCTCCTAAATCAGTATATGCCGAGTTAATCAGAATGCACCGTGAAGAGGGTCTTAGCTTTAAAAATGTAGTTTCGTTTAACTTAGACGAATACTATCCAATGGAGCCAGACTCGTTGCAGAGTTATGTGCGTTTCATGAAAGAGCAACTCTTCGACCACGTTGATATTCCAAAAGAAAACTACTTTATTCCTGACGGAACTGTTCCGCTCAATAAAGTAAAAGATTTTAGTGAAGAATATGAGCGTAAAATAGATGCCGTTGGTGGCTTAGATTTTCAATTATTGGGTATCGGTGCAAACGGACACATTGGTTTCAATGAGCCAGGTTCGTTAGTAAATTCTCGTACTCGTCTGATGATGCTCGACCACTCTACTCGTGTGGCTGCTGCTTCTGATTTTGGTGGAAGTTTGGTAAAAGTACCAAAGAAAGCCATCACGATGGGGGTTTCTAAAATCCTAAGTGCTAAAAGAGTAGTTTTATTGGCTTGGGGTGAAAGAAAAGCACCAGTAATTGCTGATGCAGTTGAGGGGCGTGTGACCGAGACGATTCCAGCCTCTTACTTACAAACTCACCCAAATGCTATGTTTGTCATTGACGAACGTGCTGCTCATGAGCTTACTCGTATGCGTACGCCTTGGGTTGTTGAAGACGTTGAGTGGACAAGTAAGATGGTTAAGAAGGCAGTTACGAACTTGGCCCTTACGCTTAATAAACCAATCTTGAAATTGACCAACAAAGATTATAACGATAACGGTCTAAGTGATTTGTTGGCTCGCCACGGACAAGCGTATGACCTAAATATTGATGTATTTAATCAATTACAACATAGTATTTCGGGCTGGCCAGGTGGAAAACCTAATGCTGATGATACCAACCGCCCAGAAAGAGCATTACCAGCCAATAAACGTGTAATTATTTTCAGTCCACATCCAGATGATGATATTATTTCAATGGGTGGAACATTCCAACGTTTGGTTGACCAAGGCCACGATGTGCATATTGGCTATCAGACGTCTGGAAACATTGCCGTTGCTGATGATGAAGCCATCCGTTTCATTGACTTCGTAGTTGATTTCAATGAGAAATTTGGTATTGAAGGAAAAGAAACACAAAAACTCTTTGCTGATGCAAAAGAATTTTTGAAGAATAAAAAAGATAGCGATGTTGATACCGATGCAGTAAGATACGTAAAAGGTTTAATTCGTAGAGGAGAAGCGAAGGCTACTTGTCGTTTTGTAGGTATTCCAGAAGAAAATGTTCATTTCATGGATATGCCTTTCTACGAAACAGGACGTATCGAGAAAAAGCCATTGGGAGAAGATGATGTTGCGATTGTAGCTAATTTAATTGAGTCAATCAAGCCTCATCAAGTATATGCCGCTGGCGACTTAGCTGACCCACACGGTACTCACAAGGTTTGTTTAGATGCTATTTTTGCGGCCGTTGAGCAACTTAAACACAAAAACTTCATGAAAGATTGTTGGGTTTGGTTGTACCGTGGGGCTTGGGCAGAGTGGGATATTCACGAAATCGAAATGGCAGTACCGATGTCGCCCGACCAAGTTCTACAAAAACGTATGGGTATCTTCAAGCACCAATCACAAAAAGATGGTGTGGTGTTCCAAGGAACAGATGCTCGTGAGTTTTGGCAACGTGCCGAAGAGCGTAATAGCGGAACGGCTCAACTTTACAATAAACTTGGTTTGGCCGAATACGAAGCTATGGAAGCTTTTGTTAGATGGAAATTCTAAGAAAATAAATAATAAAGATAAGAAAATAGCCGATTGCGAGTGCAATCGGCTATTTTCTTATGATACAGTAAAGACTAATTTTACGAATAACGGAAAAACTATTCTAACTACTGTTGACTGTCGTCTGTCGACCGTGGACTACTCATTACAAGTGAATAACCTCACCATAAGCAGCGGCAGCCGCTTCCATGATAGCTTCTGACATGGTTGGGTGTGGGTGAACCGACTTGATGATTTCCATACCTGTTGTTTCGAGTTTACGAGCTACAACGGCCTCGGCAATCATTTCGGTTACGTTATTTCCAATCATGTGGCAACCTAACCACTCGCCGTATTTAGCATCGAAAATAACTTTTACGAAACCTTCTGGCACACCACCAGCTTTTGCCTTACCCGATGCCGAGAATGGAAACTTACCAACTTTGATTTCGTAACCCGCTTCTTTGGCTGCTTTTTCAGTATAACCTACTGAAGCGATTTCTGGCGAACAATACGTACAACCTGGGATATTTTTGTAGTCAAGTGGTTGTGGGTGGTGACCCGCAATTTTCTCAACACAAATAATACCTTCAGCCGATGCTACGTGAGCCAATGCTTGTCCTGGCGTTACGTCACCAATGGCATAATATCCTGGGATATTCGTTTCGGCAAAGCCATTTACCAAGATTTTGCCTCTGTCAGTAGCGATACCTACATCCTCTAAACCAATATTTTCAATATTTGCTACGATACCCGCTGCTGAAAGAACAACATCCGTTTCGATTTTGATTTCGCCCGATGGAGTCTTAACAGTTGATACACAACCGCTTCCTGAAGTATCCACTTTCTCTACACTTGAACTTGTGTAGATTTCGATACCCATTTTCTTGTAGATTTTTGCTAATTCCTTAGAAATATCTTCGTCTTCTACTGGAACGATGTTTGGCATAAATTCTACGATGGTTACTTTCGTACCCATGCTCGCATATACATACGCAAACTCAACACCGATGGCACCCGAACCCATCACCAACATCGAAGCTGGTTGTTTTTCGAGGCTCATAGCTTTACGGTATTCGATTACTTTTTCACCATCAAGCGGCACGTTTGGCAATTGTCTTGCTCTTGCACCTGTTGCAATGATGATGTGCTTTCCTTCTACGTCAGTTTTTTTACCTTCGGCATCAGTAACTTCTACTTTTTTGCCCGGTTTTACTTTTCCGTAACCATTGATTACATCAATTTTATTTTTCTTCATCAAGAAAGTTACGCCTTTGCTCATTCCTTCAGCCACACCACGAGAACGTTTAATAACTGCTTCAAAATTTGCATTGGCTTCGCCAACTTCAATACCATAATCTTTTGCGTGCTTGATATACTCAAATACTTGAGCCGATTTTAACAACGCTTTTGTTGGAATACAACCCCAGTTGAGGCAAATACCACCTAAATTTTCTTTTTCGATGATGGCTGTTTTCAAGCCTAATTGTGATGCACGAATAGCAGCTACATAGCCGCCAGGCCCACTTCCAAGTATAACAACGTCGTATTGTGCCATAAAATGTTTCTTGTTAATTGAAAACTCGGTGCAAAATTAGACAAAATAGCTGATACTCAAAAGGTAGGGCAGAATATGTTAGAAATGAGGCAGAAAAGTATTGAGGATAAACAACTTTGTAGAACAATTTTCCAAATTGTTAGATTTGGAGTATGAACAATTTAGAAAATTGTTCTACAAAGTTTCAATTAAGTAGCCGTTCGGTCGAATATCTATTCAATCTTTGTGTTAGCCGTTTTTAAACCTGTATGTGAGAATACTGTTTTTATTTTTGACATTTGTTTATATAAATTTGTGTAAACCTATTTCCTTACAAGACATGAAAAATCGCACACTCTTATTCTTCATTTTAAGTATCCTTTGTTTTAGTTGCTCAAAAGAGTACATAGAACCTGTTATTGATTCAGATTTACAAACCTATTATGATTCTTTTTTAAAAGAAGCCCAAAGCAGAAATATAACCATTTCAGGAACTGGGGGATTTGTTTTGAAATTTGGTTCGGCGAATGGTGGAATAGCTCGTACTTACCCTGCTGAAAATAAAATTGTTGTTGACTCTGTCAGATGGAAAGATGTAAGTGCTTCGGAGCGAGAATTTACAATGTTTCATGAATTTGGTCATCTGTTTTTGAAAAGAGGGCATAATATACGCACTCTTCCTAATGGTGAGTTTAAGTCAATGATGCTTACCTACGAAGCCAATAGTAATGTCGAAAGTATCCATCTTTACTTAGGTGTTCGCCGAAAATACTATATTGATGAATTATTCGATGAAAATACAGCTATTCCTGAGTGGGCAAATCTACAATTTGACCCATTTCCACTGACAAGTTCTACTCGAAAGTTAGTGGCATCACAAGATTTTGACGAATCAAAAGAATTAAGCACTTATTTAGACCAATTCCCAAATACACAATTCAAAATACCAGAAAAAGGTATTTTAAATGTCAAATTGCCCAAAGGCGATGGTTTTAGTTTAGTGCCAGACAAAATAATGGAAATGGCCAGTGTATTGCCAGCAAAGAGGAATGATTTCATGAAATCAAACAATTATGAAATAGAATTCCGTTATCGACTCAAATCTGGAACCTTCAAATACTTGTATTCTCCGAATATCTATCAAAATTATGCTATCTTTTCGCATACTTTTAATCCTATTTCTTACAGAGTTCTCTCATCTTTTTTCTATTTCCGTTTTAGTAATTACACCATCAATAATGATTTTAATACCATAAGGTTAGTAAGAAAAGGGGATTTCTGGAGTGTATATCTGAACGACAAACATCTATTTTATACAGATGTTTGGTCTGCCGACCAAGCTAATCAACTAATATTTGCCATTGCTGGTGATGAAGAAAACGCAGAATTTGACCTTGATTATTTTAGACTATATGAACTCTAATATAAAAAACTTCATTTTTTTCTACTTTTTCTTGGCAATTTCTGCCCAAGCACAAACCTTTTTCCCTGACGAAAAACTATTTTTGCGAGTTCAAAATGATGTTTTTTCTCCAAAAGACACCGTATTTTTTTCGGTAAAAATCGTTTCCGATACCATACCGAGCAAAGTGATTTATGTTGAACTCATTTCGCCCGACCACAGCCTATTTGCCGAAAAAGTTTTGAAAAACGACGAAAACGTAGAAAGTTTTTTTGTCCTCCCTGCCGACAGCGGCACATTCACATTGCGGGCGTACACGAACTACTTGGCTGCTTTTGGAAGCAAAGCTATTTTTCATAAAAGCATCAAAGTTGTTAGCACAAAAAACGCTTTGCCTGAAGAATATCCAAAAATCGAAATCGGCGTAGAGAGTGGTATGTTGGTAGATAAATTGCCTGCAAAGGTTATTGTCAGCACCGAAAAAATGCACCAAAAAGGAAAATTGATTGATGAGGCGAATAACAAAATAGCAGATTTTGAAACAAATAAGGCAGGGTTAGCTGAAATCCCCTTTGTGCCGATGCAAAATCGTAATTACCGAATTTTGTTAAATTTTGCCGAAAACGATGTACGATATTTTGCCTTGCCCGAAGTGAAAAGTTTCGGAACTACGATGAATGTTTTTCAAAAAGACTCTTTGATTATAACCAAAATTTATAGTAGTCAAACTAATGCCGACAGTCTTTTGCTGGTGATTCGGTTAGGCGACCGCATTTTTGATTCTCGTTTTTTCAAAAAAAATGTGGTCAATACCATTAATTTCCCAATAAAACTTTTGCCAAAAACTCTTTTGACTTTTGAGGTTTTTAATGACCAAAATCAACGACTGGCCGAAAGACTTTTTGCGAATTTTGATACTGAAACTTTAAATTTTGATGCTGAAAAACACTTTTTTGATTTAGATTTTTATTTGAATCAGAAAGTTTCGCCATCAATTTTAACAAAAAGTGATTTGAATAATTACTTGGTTTTACGAACTGCCAAGAGTTTTGATATCAAAACATCTTGTAATAAAGAAATGAGTTTAGCAAGAACAGGTGTAGCTCTTGATGAAAATAAGATTTTGCTAAGAAAAACAGACTTGGTGGTAATAGGAAACTCAAAAACCTTTGGGATTCGTACTTTGAAAACCGACTCTTTGGGGCATTTTACCATTACAAATATTGAAGATGAGGGGATTTTGGAATTAAAAATTCAAACTTTTGACAATAAACTAATTAACGTACATTGGTTGCCAAGACCAATTCCACCTTTTCAGAATGATATAGCTCTGAAAAATTCAGATATTAGCAATTCAGGAATCGAAATGCCCTTTATTGATGGCAAGCTACTGGATGAATTGATTGTTAAGGGAAGAAGGAATTACGAAAAAGCCCAAAGACGGGCAGGAATTACATATCCTTATCCTGAACGCACCATTCTTGGCAATCAAATTATGGAATTAGCAGCGGCATCAGGCGATGTTTTAGATGCTGTTCAAGGTAGTTATGCAGGAATTTCATTTAGATATGACTTCCAAACAGGTATTAAAACAGCTTACAGAAGAGGTGATGTTATTGCAATTTTTGTTGATGGCATTAAAAAGGAATTTGGCTTACCAAACATTGAAATGGTTGAAAAAATTGATATTTTAAAGACTGCTATTCATATTTATACAAAGTCGTTCTTTGAGGTTTTTGGAGAGAATAATGGTAAAAAAGCTTTTGATGGAAATGCCATATTAAAGGGATTTGATAAAAAAGAGCTATGAAAATCGAAGTATGACAATTTGAAACATTGTCCTAATTTGAATTTTTGGCATAAGATTTGACTTATTTCGAGAAATTCTTGTAGCTTTGCGTTCCTAAAATGAAAAATTACTCCTACATATCACGTGCTTTTGGACTTTTGATGTTCACGATGGTGATGCTGACTAGCGTTTTCGGCAAGCAGCTACCCCAACAAAAACATGATAAGCCCAATAAACCAAAGCAAGAGAAGTCTGACAAAAAGCAACAATCTGAAAACCAAACAGTTGTTAGCGAGTTGTCGTTGGAGGTGGTTGTACCCAGCCATGCGTTCGACTTCAACCACGACGCCCTCATTTTACCTACTCCGCAAGTTATTTATCTGAATATCGAAAAAAAGGCTAAAGTTTTCACCAAGCCTATTTTCATACTTTCTTATTTCGAGAATCTCTACGAGCATTTTATTGCTCCCAACGCCCCATAAACCTTTCGCTTCGAGAGAAAACGCTTTTTTCTTTCTTAATTTTTCTGTCAAAATCATGACTCACTCATGATTCCATGTATTATTTTCTATTAAATTTTATTATTACAAACATTTCCCTAAAATGAGAAACAAAGGTGGTGTAGTCGCTCTATTGGTGGCTTTTTTAGCAATTAGTATTTATTTCTTGGCCCGTACTTGGAAAGCCAACGATATTAGAAAAGACGCAGAAGCGTATGCAACAGATAAATCTGGCAAAGTAGATTATACAAAAAAACAACGCTACTTGGATTCACTTTGGAAACAACCTGTTTTCTTAGGAATGACTACTACCGAAGACCTAATGAAACAAGAATTAGGCTTAGGTCTTGACCTTCAAGGTGGTATGAGTGTAATTTTGGAGGTTTCTCCTACCGAAATCGTTCGTGCATTGGCTGGCTCACGTGACCCTAAAGTAGCTGCGGCTATCTCGAAAGCACAAGAAAGAGCAGCAACAAGCAGCACAAACTTTGTTGATTTGTTTGCTGAAGAGTTCAAAAAAGTTGCTCCAGATACAAAATTGGCGAGCATTTTCTCAAATAGCTCTAACCGTGGTGTATTGAGCTTAGAGTCTTCAGATAGTCAAGTTGTTAGCTACATCAAAAAAGAAGTTGATGGTGCTTTCGACCGTGCGTTCCGTATTATCCAAACTCGTGTTGATAAATTTGGTGTTGCTAACCCTAACTTACAACGTTTGTCGGGTACTAACCGTATCCAAGTTGAATTACCAGGTGTTGACAATCCACAACGTGTGCGTAAATTACTTTCTGGTGCTGCGAAATTGGAGTTCTGCGAAGTTTATACAATGCAAGAAATCGCTCCAGCATTTGATGGTTTGGCGGCTATTTTATTACAAATGGATGCTGAGGCTAAAGCAGCAGATAAGTCAAATTTAAGCAAAATTGCAGGAAAAAGTGATAATTCAGCAACTGCATCTAACGATACTTCAAAAAACAGCTTAGCAGCTAAATTGGCTGGTGGAAGCAAAACGGATACTTCAAAGAAAGATTCGGCAGCTTTGGCACAACGCCAAACAAACGCATTCAGTAACTTATTTATCGGAACTGGCTACGGTGTGGCTGTACGTGTAAAAGATACTTCACGTGTGAACCAAATCATGCGTCGCCCTGATGTTCAGACACTTTTCCCTGCCAATGCAAGTGCAGTATATGATGTTAAGCCTCGTGCAAACGGTACAAACGTTAACGAAGAAATCGTTGATATGTACTTTGTAAAAGACTTAGGTAAAGCTCCGTTGGAAGGTGATGTTGTAACTAACGCAACACAAGATTTTGACGAAAGAGGCAAGCCAGCAGTTGAAATGCAAATGAATGCAGAAGGTGCAAGAAAATGGAAAGCGTTGACAGGTGCAAATATCGGCCGTCCGATTGCTATCATTCTTGATAACTTCGTTTATTCTGCTCCAAACGTAAACGGTGAAATTGGTGGTGGACGCTCAAGCATCAGTGGTAACTTTACTGTTGAAGAAGCCCTTGACCTTGCCAACGTATTGAAAGCTGGTAAACTTCCTGCTCCAACAAACGTAATCTCTGAAGATATCGTAGGTGCAACTGTAGGTTCGGAAGCGGCTCGTGCGGGTATCCTTTCTTCTGTAATTGGTGTATTGTTTGTATTGGCTTTCGTAATGATTTACTACAACAAAGCTGGTTTAATTGCAAATGTAGCTCTTATCGTTAACTTATTCTTGTTGTTAGGTGTAATGGCATCATTTGGTGCAACACTTACATTGCCAGGTATCGCAGGTTTAGTATTATCGGTTGGTATGTCGGTCGATGCGAACGTTTTGATTTACGAGCGTATCAAAGAAGAATTATTGTTGGGTAAAACATTCCCAGTTGCGGTGCGTGATGGTTTCCAAAATGCGATGTCATCAATCATTGACTCAAACGTTACGACTTTAATCACAGGTGCGGTATTATTCATCTTTGGTTCGGGCTTGATTCTTGGTTTTGCAACTACGCTTTTGATTGGTATTTTTACTTCGTTATTCTCGGCGATTTTTGTTTCAAGATTATTCTTCGAATACTATATCAGCAAAGGAAAAACTGTTTCTTTCTTCACTAAATGGACAGAAAAATTATTCAAAGATTCAAACTTTGATTTTGTATCGAAACGTAAATTGTACTACACAATTTCAAGTGCGATTATCATTGCGGGTATCGTTTCTATCTTCTTCAAAGGATTTGGTTTGGGGGTTGACTTCTTAGGTGGTCGTACGTATGTAGCGAAATTCGAGAAGACTGTAAACACAGAAGAAATCGACAATGCTTTGAAAGCAACTTTTGAAGGACAAGCAACTGAGGTAAAAACTTTTGGAGGTTTCGACCAAGTAAAAATCACAACTCCTTACAAAATCGAAAACACAAATCCAGAAGTTGAAAAACAAATCGAAACGAGTGTTAATGCTGCTTTAGCTAACGTAAACGGCAATAAAGGTAAAGTAACAAGCTCATCGAAAGTTGGTCCAACGATTGCAAATGATGCCATTGGCGGTGCTTTCAAAGCGGTTTTACTCTCAATTGTATTAGTATTCGTTTATATCTATGTTCGTTTCCGTCGATTAGCGTTTGGTTATGGTGCATTGGTTGCCTTATTCCACGACGTGGCTATTATCCTCGGTATTTTCTCAATCTTCCGTGGATGGTTACCATTCTCACTTGATGTTGACCAAGCTTTTGTAGGTGCGGTACTGACAATCATGGGTTATTCAATGAACGATACGGTCGTTGTATTTGACCGTGTGCGTGAATACTTGACCGAAAAACGTGGCGTAAAAGAAGATATTCCAACGGTTATCAACAATGCCTTGAACAGCACATTGAGCCGTACGGCCGTGACTGGTTTCTCTACATTGGTAGTACTCTTAGTATTATTGATTTTCGGTGGTGAAACTATCCGTGGTTTCGTATTTGCGATGTTCGTAGGGGTAATCGTGGGTACTTACTCATCATTATTCGTAGCAACTCCAATCGTTGTTGATGGAATGCAACGTGATATGAAAAGAGAAGATGCGAAATTGGCAGCAGTTCCAGTTGTAGCAACGGAAGAAGTTAAGAAAGGTGGTAAAAAAGCCTAATATCTTTTTTTCATAGCGTAGGGTTTGCAAACCCTACGCTATGAAAAAACAAAAAAGCCTCTTACTTAATTGTGAGAGGCTTTTTTGTTTAAAACCAATGATTTTGCCGCCCGAGTTTTATGGCTTCAAATTTTGTATGAACTTGCAGTTTTTCGTAGATATGTTCGATGTGTTTTCTCACGGTTTTGGCACTTATAAACAACTTATCGCCAATTTGTTGATAAGTAATACCTTCTGCAATTTTCTCTAAGATTTCAAACTCTCGTTTTGATAAATTAAACGATTCGGGAGAAGCAACCGAATCAAGGTTTTGGATAGTTTTTTCGCCAACCACTACTTGCTGACGTAGTATCTGGAGAGTTTTTAGGGCAATTGTGGGCGACATTGGAGCTCCACCCTCAACTGCTTCTTCGATGGCCGCTATAATTCTTGACGGTTTTTCATCTTTCATCAAATAGCCTGATGCTCCTGCTTTAATGGCTTCAAAAATTTTATCATCACGGTCAAAAACCGTCACCATGATTATTTTTATGTTCGGAAACTTCGCTTTTATGAGCCGAGTGGCTTCAATGCCGTCCATATCTGGCATTTCTATATCCATCAAAATCACTTCGGGTTGTTCGGTTTCGGTAAGCGAAACGGCGTCACGCCCATTCATAGCCTTAAAGACGAGCGTAACTTCTTCAAAATTTGAAAGATTCTGAGAAATACTTCGCAATAAATTGATGTTATCGTCTATGATGGCTATTCTGATTGGCATTTATTCTAATTTAGTGGTGTTTTGATTTTACAAAACTCAACAATCAATGAACAAAATTCAATACGTCATTTATCGTATTTAGAGAATCACTTCGATTTTTGTTCCTTCCCCAATTTTTGATTTTATAGTTAATTCTCCACCAATCTCATTCACTCTTTTTTGCATATTTAGCAAACCATAATGCGGGTCTTCTTTAGTTTTTTCTACATCAAAGCCCTTTCCGTTATCAACGATTTCTAAGCAAATTTGCTCTTTGAATATCTCTAAGTTTACCGAGATTAGTGTCGAGTTGGCATATTTTACGGCATTATTGAGGGCTTCTTGAATGATTCGAAAAAGGTTAAGCGTTTTTGTAGAATTCAGTGTTTTTTCGGTTTCATCGAAACTTACTATGATTTGACAAGTTTCAGACTGATAATATTTATGAATATATTGCTGCACTCTCGCCCGAAACTCAGCCAATGAAAAAGTTTCTTGATTAGTTGCCCAAATAGTATCTCTCAAACTTTGAATCGCTTCACGCACAAACTCATTGACGCTTTCTACTTTTTCGGAAGTTAGTTTTTGTTTTTCGGCTAAAAAACCGATGTTATCTAAACTTGATGAAATGACCGAGAGCTGAGAACCCACGTTATCGTGTAGGTCACGGGAAATATTAGCTCTTTCTTGAAGCAATTTTAGTTGGCCTTCATAAACGAGTTTTTGTTGGTATTCTTTTTCGTCTCGAAGTTTTTTATAGCGTATTCCCAAACCTATCGACAGAACCACGATTTCAAAAAGGTAAAATAACATGATTCCTTCGGTTTCGAGAAGCCAGTGATTGGGGAAAAGTCCGTAGTTGCGAGGAATCGAAAAAGTTGACAAAACAACCAATGGTGTAATACCAATGAGATAGATTTGGCTTCCTAAAACTTCTATTTTTTTGTATAAATTATAAAAAACTAAGAAAAAACTAAAAATAATTGGCAACAAAAAAGCAATCGGAAATAACACTCTTGCTGATGTTGGGATGAAAATATTATGTTCACCAGCGTATTTTTCATACCATAGCATGGGTATCGCAATGAGATTCAGAAAAATGCAAAACCTAAAACCAACAAGTATCAAGGGTGGGAATTTGTAATTGCCGTATAGGTAAGACCTAATAAAAAACAAAATAAAAAGCACTTGTAGGTTCAGAAATAACTGCCTAACGTTTTTACCGTAGATACCCCAAAAACCATTTTGATAATACTCCAAAAACAAGCCTTTGTTTAAAAAGATATAAAGCAACGACATCAGTACATAGAGGGAATAAAAAAGATATGTTTTTTGATGTAAAGCAGCGAAAAGTATTAAACCAAGTAATGTTGCAAAAGCTAAGATTCCTCCAAAACCACCCCAAAAGAACTTACGTTTAATTTCGTTTTCATAAAAATCTGCTTCGTTCCAAACTTTTATCGGAGCAATCATTGAAAGGGAATGTCGATAAATACGTAAATAGACTATTTGAGTACTTTTGGCTTCAATACTGATAGGAAAAACAGGATTATAGTGTTTGAAGATACGTTTATGATAAGGAAATGCCCAGCCAAGGGTATC
The DNA here is from genome assembly GCF_014644295.1 of Emticicia aquatilis. Taxonomy (GTDB): domain Bacteria; phylum Bacteroidota; class Bacteroidia; order Cytophagales; family Spirosomataceae; genus Emticicia; species Emticicia aquatilis. Next base: position 453,760 of record NZ_BMKK01000006.1, on the reverse strand, counting down.
TGATTCGTAGATTATTTGGTCATTTTTAAGCAAAAAAAGATTTACTTCATCTAAATACGCATAGTCAACTTCGAGTAGTTTCTTTTGGGCAACCGAATCTTCATTTTTTATAGCAACCTTAAACCAAAAAGGCACATTATCGTGCCCGAAACTATGCTCAACTTTTGGAAGAAAACTAAAATCTTTGTTTTTCTTTAAGAGGCTATCAATCGTAAAGTTTGAACGAGCATCTTTTAGATACCAAACTGAGTTTTTTTGCTCTTTTTGGGCTGAAACGAATTGGCAACCGAGTAAATATAAAATACAGAGTACAACAGTTATTTTCATGGAAAAGGACAAAATACGTTATTTGTCGTATTGAAGTCGAATGGTGAATTTATGAATTTTGTTGCATTAATCAAAATTCGTAAAACCATGAAAAAACAAATTACCCTTTATGTAACTTTCTCGATACTGCTTTTTGCTGCTGCTTGTAAGAAAGCCACAGAACCTACTCCTCCAACCCGTACTGAAATGCTTACAAGTAGTCCTTGGAAATGGGTGGCTGGGACGGTTACTCCTGCTTATGATATTTTTGGCGATGGAAAACCAATCAACGGTGATTATTTTACTAAAGCCCCCAAATGCTGGCAAGATGATATTTATACGTTTACTTCTGCCAATAAATTTACTCACGATGAGGGTGCCTCTAAATGCGACCCATCCGACCCGCAAATATACTCGCAAGGCACTTGGGCATTTGAAACAAGTGAGAGTGTAATTAGAATTAAGACAAGTTCTAATTCAAGCGATGATTCGATTTGGCAAATAAATGAGCTGACTTCTACCTCGCTAAAAGTTATTGAAACTTATGTAGAAAATGGCAAAACTTACACATTTGGTTATAATTTTAGTCGTTAATGAAATAAAACCAGCAATGTCAATATTAAATGACATTGCTGGTTTTGCTTAAAATTCCATAAAACTCTCGTTCAAAACCTGTGTCAAAACCTCCAGCATGTAATCGGCATTGGCTTTTGAAAAACACATGGGTGGCTTAATTTTAAGTACATTGTGCTGCGGGCCATCTACACTCATCAGAATCTTAAAATCTTTCATGCGGTTGGCCAAATAATTGGTTTCATCGGGTAATGGCGTTTTGTTTTCATCCACCAATTCTATTCCCAAAAACAAACCTTCGCCTCTCACATCTGCTATAATCGGATAGCTTTGTTGTAGGTTTTTAAGCTGCTTTTTTAGGTATTCGCCAACTTCTAAGGCATTTTCTTGGAGTTTGTCTTCTTTGATTACCTGCAAAACTTGTCGCCCGATAGCACACGAAACAGGATTTCCGCCAAAAGTATTGAAATATTCCATGCCATTGGCAAAAGCATCGGCCACCGCTCTTGTGCAGACAACAGCCGCCAGTGGGTGTCCGTTGCCGATTGGTTTTCCCATCGTAACGATGTCAGGCACTACACCTTGCAACTGAAAGCCCCAAAAGGCTTTGCCAACTCGCCCAAAACCAACTTGAACCTCATCGGCAATACAAACGCCGCCCGCCTCACGTACGTAGCGGTAAGCCTCTTTTAGATAGCCTTCGGGCAAATCAATTTGACCACCACAACTCACGATGCTCTCGGCAATAAAAGCCGCTACATTTCTATTTTTTGATTGTACTTTCAGAATCGCCTCTTCGACGTGTTTGGTGTATTTTTCTCCCGTGTTTTCGCCTTGATAGATTCCTCGGAAAGCATCGGGCAGCGGTACGATATGCGTATTTTCGGGGCAACCTTTACCGCCTTTTCCATCAAATTTATACGAACTGATGTCTATGCACCCCTGCGTGTTTCCGTGATAGCCAATTTCTAAGGCAATTATGTCTTTTTCGCCAGTCATGGCTTTGGCCATACGGAGAGCCAGTTCGTTGGCTTCGCTACCCGAATTTACAAAATGCAGCACCGATAATTCTTCGGGAAAAGTAGCGAGTAATTCTTCGGCAAACGCCAGTATTTCATCATTTAGATAACGAGTATTGGTATTCAAAACCGCCATTTGTTGCTGCCCAGCCTCTACAACTTTTGGATGTTCGTGACCCGCATGAGCTACGTTATTGACAGTATCGAGGTATTTTTGTCCAAATTCATCAATTAAATATTGCATTTCGCCTCTGACAATTTTCAGCGGTTTGTCATAAGATAAACTCAGACTTTTACCCAAATGCTGTTTTCGATAATTGATTTGGTCGAGCTGGTCGATGCGTTTTTTTGAATTAAGTAATGGCGTTTTGAAAAGAAGATTCGGGTCAGGACAAATACTCGAAAAAATCGGCCAATTACTCGGACTCGAAACGCCAATAAAGTCATTTTCATGCCCCAACATATCTAAAATTATCTGAAAATGTAAATGCGGTGACCACGCTCCATTCTCGGCTTCAACGCCAATTTGGGCTATTTTTTCGCCTTTTTTGATGGCTTTTCCTATAAATTTATCAGCTAAACTTTCTTTTGTCAGATGCCCATAAAGCGTATAAAACACCAAATCGTTGAGTTGATGTCTCAGAATAAGTGTTGGGCCGTAATCTTTTGGGTGGTCATTATTGTGGCAGCTAAAAACTTCACCATCTTCCAAAGCATGTACGGCCGTATGAGCTAACGTCCAAAAATCAACACCGATATGAATCGTGCGATGCTCGTAGCCTTCGTTGGTTTTTATCTTGAAAGCATCGGTTGTGTAAATCGGCCGTGCTTCGCCATAACCGCCCACCAAAAGCACGTTTTCTTCCCTCACTTTTCGACTGATTTTATCATCGAGTGCCACCGAATTGATGTAATTACTGAAGTTGCCAATAAAGGTCGAAGCTATGGATAAATCAAGCGGGGTGATGATTTTGTTTTTGCTTTCGGGAATCAAATCTTCAATTGTCCAATTGGAGTTTTGAGCATAATTAACAAACGTTTCGTAGGTGCTGCAAGGAGTCATTCCACAAGCACTTCTGAAAGTGTAATAGGCGTAACTTTCCGAAATATTTTTCCACTGCTCTAAAAGCCGCCAAGCAGATTTTTCGCTGATGAGCAAATAGTCATTTTCGGGTTCTTTCTTTTTATTAATGGCCGATTTCGTGACACTAATCACCAACCGCATGGCAGTTGTGGTGTAAAGCACCTGCAATTCTTCGTCTAAAAGCGGGAATTGCTGATGATAACCCGAGATGATTGCTTTTGCGGCTTCCAGAGGTTGCTCAAAATCCATGATTCCGTAAGCCAAAACGACCGATAAATCATTGATAATCTGCGAATAAACGCTATCACCGTAGTCGATAATAGCCTCAACGCTTGGATTTTGTAATTGATGCGAAACGATGATGTTATTATCATTGGCATCGTTATGAATCGTACTTTTTCTGAGTTTTTGATACTGTGGCTGAATAGCTTTGAATTTCTCAATGAAAAAACTGATGATTTCGAGTTCTTTTTCTGAAAATAGCCCAACATATTGTTCTACCCAGAGAGCATCAGCCAAATTCCAGTCGAAAGTTCGATGTGCCAACGCATGATTAAAGTCTAAAAGTGCGTTGGTTATTTGTCCGCATTTTTGGCCAAGCGAAAACCTCAGACTTTCACTTTTTGGGTTTACAGCCGAATATAAATGTCCATCAATCCATTCCAAAAGTCGTACTTTTCTGTTATTCCCGTGAGCATCAATATAGTCGAAAATGCCTTGATTATCAGTATTTCTAAAAGATTTTGGATACTTAAAATTGGGTGATTTTTTTTCGAGGTGTTTCAGTAATTCGTCTTGAAAAGTCAGGTATTCGAGAGCCGCATCGGGGCGACTTACTTTTAGAATATACGATTTCTCCGAACTGGTGATTTTAAAATTAAAGTCAATTTCACCCGCCAAAGGGCTTACAATTCCTTTAATATTGAAAAACTCAAAAGCAATTTGTTCGGCAAGTGAGGTTGATATTTGTAGTTGTTGATAAGTTGATTCGGTCATTGGATAGATTAGAGTTTTAACCGCACAAATTAAATGGTTTAGATTTAAAACTCGAAGATTTTGAGCAAAGAATCAGAAACTTAGCGTAAGCTGACGCCCAATCATTTCATCAGCAAATTCAAGATTTGAGAAAGATACGCCCATCAAACGCACACCCTTGGGCATCGGAAGTAGATTATTGAGCATTTCGTAAGCGATTTTCGCCAAAAAATCTTTTTCAAAAACCGCAATTTGCGTAGTGCGACTGCGAGTAATGCTCTCAAAATCGGCAAATTTTATTTTTAGGGTAATACTTTTTCCGAAAGCATTGGCTCGCTGCATTCTTCGCCAAAGTTGTTTGATAATATCATCGAGTTCGAGGTAAAGGTCATCGGGTTCGGTCAAATCTCGGTCGAAAGTGTTTTCTACTCCTACCGATTTTCTGATACTATCGGGGTTTACCGCTCGATTATCAACTCCACGAGCAATATCAAAATAATACCGCCCAACTTTTCCGAAATTATTGACCAAAAACTCTAAACTTTTTGTTCGTAAATCTTTTCCAGTGAAAATGCCCATTTTGTGCATTTTTTCGGCCGTAACTCTACCAATTCCATGAAATTTACTAATTTCAAGCGTTTCTACAAAAGCCTCGGCTTGCGAAGGTTTTATTACAAAAAGTCCATCTGGTTTGCGGTAATCGGAGGCGATTTTTGCCAAAAATTTATTAACCGAAACTCCCGCCGAAGCCGTAAGGGTGGTTTTTTCTTTGATTCTGACTTTTATTTCTTGGGCAATTTCGGTGGCGGTCGAAATTCCCTTCAAATTTTCGGTTACATCCAAATAAGCCTCATCGAGCGAAAGCGGCTCAACCAAAGGCGTGTATTCCAGAAAAATCTCACGGATTTCTCTCGAAACTTGTTTATAAACTTCAAAACGAGGTTTTACGAAAATCAGATTCGGGCATTTTTGCTTCGCAATCCGTGAAGACATGGCCGAACGAACACCAAACTTTCTGGCTTCGTAGCTGGCCGCCGCTACCACACCACGCTCACTACTTCCACCTACGGCCACGGGTTTTCCACGCAATTCTACAAAATCACGCTGCTCAACTGACGCAAAAAATGCGTCCATATCAATATGTATGATTTTTCGCTGCAAGGGCTGGCTTCAATTATTTATTTTTCAATACAACTTTTAGAACATAAATTTCATTAATAATAAACAAAGTATCTTTCTAAGGAAGGCTTCGCTTAAAGCGAAGCCTTCCTTCCACCATAAAACCAATTTTAAAAATGAAAACGTTCAGCATAAATAAAAGCATTTTTGCTTTCGGAATTATCGCCTTGATTTTGACTGGCTGTGCTTCGTCAAAAGATTTCGTTGCCGAAAACTTCTCTACCATCAAAAATACGCATAAAAAAGTCGCCATTTTACCTTTTGGGGTTCAGTTTCAGAATCCACTTGATTATTCAAAAGAGAAAAAAGGAATTCCAGTTCAACAAGTAAGACGCCCTTTCAGCAAACAAGAGCGAGAAGCAAGTCTTGATGCACAAAAAGAGTTTTTTATGAATGTTGCGAAACAAGTAGAAAAAGGTCGATACGAAATTGCGTTCCAAGACTTTACTCGCACCAACAAAGTTTTAGCAGAAAACGGTATTCGCTTAGAAGATGTAAAGTTTCAGAATAAAGCTGATTTGGCGAAACTTTTAGATGTTGATGCCGTTATTTTTGGCGAATTGGTTGTTAAAATCAGTCGCCCAACTGACCGATCGATGTCTATTTCGCCCGTAATGATGAACAATACAAGGTTCAACGATGGTGTAGAAACTGATGTAAAGCTTTTTGATGCCGCAAGTGGCGAATTAGTTTGGTCAACGGCTCTTTCTAACCAACCCAATAACAGAATGGATACGCCACACCAGCTTTCTACGAGTTTACTCAATCAAGTAGCTAAAAATTTACCTTATCGAACCAAATAAATTGTAGATATTCATATTTCCATAGCGTCGGGTTTGCAAACCCGACGCTAATGTAGGTTTAACCTTGCCAACATACACCAACGTTAAAATTATATCATCCCTTCGGGATTAATAATGTCGACTACTTATTTTTTTTATAATCATTTCATCCTTTTAGGATTTATAAATGGTTAAGAGCATTATTTATCAAAGAAAACTGCTAACTAAAGACTGTCGACTAAAAATATATTTGTGCGTTTTTGCGTAAAATTTCATAATTTCGCAGCAAAATTAAGACATACAAAATATTAGAATTTTCATAAATAATGGGAAGAGCGTTTGAATTTAGAAAAGCCCGCAAGATGAAACGTTGGGGGCAGATGGCAAAAACTTTTACAAGAATTGGTAAAGATATTGCGATTGCAGTAAAATCAGCAGGGCCAGACCCAAACAGTAACTCTCGTTTGCGTGCGATTATTCAAAATGCCAAGGCAGCCAACATGCCAAAAGCAAACGTTGAAAATGCCATCAAACGTGCTTCTTCAAAAGACCAAGAAGATTATAAAGAAATGGTGTATGAAGGCTACGGCCAACACGGTGTAGCAATTTTGGTAGAGTGTACGACCGATAATACTAACCGCTCCATTGCCAATATTCGTAGTTATTTTACAAAATGTGGTGGCAGTATCGGAACTTCTGGAATGTTGGATTTTATCTTCGACCGTAAATCGGTTTTCAAAATTGCGAATGATGGAAAAACTGACATTGAAGAATTAGAATTTGAACTCATTGATTTTGGTGCGGAAGAGGTATTTTTAGATGAAGAAGCCAACCAAATCAATATTTATGGCGAATTTACGGCCTTTGGTGCTTTGCAAAAACACCTCGAAGAAAAAGGCTACGAATTGCTACATGCCGATTTCGAGCGAGTTCCGACCGATACCAAAGTGCTTACAGAAGAGCAAGCAGCCGATATTGAGAAACTTATCGAGAAACTCGAAGACGACGACGACGTACAAAACATCTATCATAACATGGTTGTGGGTGAATAGTACATTGCATAAAAATCTATCAAATAGCCTCTTTTACGGAGGCTATTTTTTTATAATTCCATGAAAAACGCTCTATTTCTACTCTTTCTGATAAACTTTACGGCTTTTTCTCAACAACCTTCGCCCGATTCTCTCCGAAAAGATATTGAGCGAAGCCTACATTATTTAGCTCAAAACCAAACCACTCAAACCATCGAAGGCCAACAGTATGCAGGCGAATGGATAGCCTACATGCAAATGAAAGGCTTCTTTTTCCTGCTCGGAACAAAAAACCGTTACCGAGATTCTAACTGCTTCACGATGGCGGGCATCCATAATATTTTGGCCGAAATGTACTTGGGAGATACTACCCAAAAGCATATTTTGCCAATGTTACAGAAGGTGTATCCAGAAATTTTGAGTTACGGTACTCCTACCCCACTTGGTTATGAATTCAACTTTTGGAAGAAATTACCACCTCGCCGAGATTTGCGTTGGGGAAAAGAGCCAAATCCTGTGCCTTTAGTAAGACGACCAACTACTTTTTTACTCGAAGAACGCTTTATCAACAATGCCGCCAACGTAGCCAACGATGCCGATGATACAGCCCTCGGAAATTTGGCGATTTGGTATCATCAAAAGATTTTTGGAAAAATAGATTCAATTTCACCACTTAAATACAGCGTTTTCGACCAATTTCTTGATAAAAATCGTCAGAACCGACATTGGTATAATTATATGTATCATGGCTACAAGAAATCGGGAGCTTATATGACTTGGCTCGCACAAGAATCTACTTTCGAAAATTGGCGTTTCCACAAAACCGTGATGCACAATTTAGTGTTTTTTCTGCCTTTTAGTGTGTGTTATCCGCACCCGTATGTGCCATATATTCCGTGGGGAACAAATGATGTGGATGTGGTGGTAAACGCCAATGTGCTTACTTATTTAACAAAAAAAGGCTCACTCGATACGAGTAAAGGCAGTAAAGCCGCTCACCAACTTATCGAAAAACACACCAAGCGTGGCCGTTGGAATAGAATGGGCATTTATTACCCAAATCGTTATCATTTTCATTTTGCGGTCGGGCGAGCCTTAGCGGCGGGCGATACTGCCCTAAAAAACTCTGCAAAATTGCTGCTGGCTCACCTACAAAAAAGTCAAAAGCCCGACGGAAGTTATGAAAGCTGGAAGCACGTAAATAAGCGAGATATCTTACAATCAACCACTTATGCCTTACTGGCAATGCTTTATCTGAAAGAGTCTGGTTTGGATATTCCGCAAGAATCAATCAATCGAGCCATTGCATTTATTGATTCAAAGAAGAAAATCGAACAAAACCAAGCCTATTGGACAGGCGGTGTATTTTTTTCGGGCGGAACGGTTGTTCGGAATATTCTCTATTTTACTTCTGACGCTTATACAACTGCTTTGGTAGCAATGGCTTATCAGAAATATCATAAATTGTATTTCTCCCCAAATTAAGATAAATTCGGGCATTATATTCATCTTCATTCTTTACCCATGAAAAAAATCCTATTTGCTTTCATCATTTTATCATCGAGCATTTTTCCGAGCAAAGCCCAAACTATTACGTCTGCCGAAATTGATGCCTTGGTTGAGCGAACACTAAAAACCTTTGATGTGCCAGGTATTGCTGTGGCGGTTATCAAAGACGACAAAGTAATTCATGCCAAAGGTTATGGCGTTCGTTCGCTAAAAACTCAGCAAAAAGTTGATGAAAACACGCTTTTTGGCGTAGCTTCCAACAGCAAAGCCTATACCGCCGCTGCTCTGGGAATGTTGGTTGATGAGAAAAAGATTAAGTGGGACACAAAGGTGACCGACATCATTCCTGAGTTTAAATTATACAATCCTTACGTAACCGAAGAGTTTACTATCAGAGATTTGCTTTGTCACCGCAGCGGAATGGGCTTAGGTGCGGGCGATTTGATGATGTGGCCTGATTCGAGCGATTTTACTAAAACAGATATTATTCACAATCTTCGTTATTTAAAACCAGTATCGAGCTTTCGTTCAAAATACGATTATGACAATAATCTTTACATCGTAGCGGGCGAAGTGGTGGCTCGTGTGTCGGGAACTTCGTGGGAAGATTTTGTTGAAAAACGCATCATGCAACCGCTCGGCATGACAAAAACTGCGGCTTCGTTGAGCCGATTAAAAGATAAATCAAATGTGATTGACCCACATGCCCCAGTCAACGGAAAAGTACAAGCCATTGGCATTGATTGGAGCGAAACTGCCAATGCCGCAGGTGGAATTTATAGTAGCGTTTCGGACATGAGTAAGTGGGTTATTGCCCAAATCAACGGCGGAAAATACGGCGATGGCTCAAAAAGACTTTTCAGCCAAGAAGTTCACGAAGAAATGTGGACACCGCAGACGATTATTCCAGTTCGTGGGCCAACGGCTTATAATACACACTTTTCATCTTATGGTTTAGGTTGGTTTTTGAGCGATGTGAAAGGTTATAAACAAGCTACTCACACGGGCGGTTTGGCAGGAATCGTGACGCAAGTAACGATTTTGCCCGAAATGAAACTCGGAATCATTGTTTTCACCAACCAACAAGTCGGTGCAGCTTTTACGGCCATTACGAATACGATTAAAGATAGCTATTTGGGAATGCCAAAAGTTGACCGTGTGGCCGAATATCACGCTCGTGTAGTGGCAGGCAATGAAAACGCTAAGAAAATAACGGGTGAAATTTGGACAGCCATTGATACTCAACAAAAAAACAATACAAAAATCGACCTAAATCAGTTTGCCGGCACATTCCGTGATGCATGGTTTGGCGATGTGGTAATTTCGCTGAAAAACGGAAAATTGATGTTTGCATCAAAGCGTTCGCCCAGACTTTCGGGCGAAATGCTTTATTATAAAGGCAATACGTTTGTAGCGAAATGGAACGATAGAAGCCTCGACGCTGATGCTTTCGTAAAATTCAACTTAGACACCGAAGGTAAAGCAGCAGGAATGACCATGGAAGCGATTTCGCCATTGACCGATTTTAGCTTCGATTTTCAAGATTTAGAGTTTCATGTAGTCAAATAAATTTCATAAAAACAGCAATAATTCAACCTCAAAAATCCATTTTAAAACAAATGAATCTTAATTTAAGCGACAAAGTAATTATCGTAACTGGCGGGGCAAAGGGCATCGGAGAAGGCATCGTGAGAGTGTTGGCAAATGAAGGAGCAATTCCTGTAATCATTGGCCGTAACGAAGCCGATAATTTAAAATTGGTTAACGAAATAATTGCTTTAGGTCAAAAATGCGAGCAAGTTGTGGCCGAACTTTCGCAACCAAGTGAATGTGAAAAAGCTATTGCCGAAATCAATCAAAAATTTGGCAGAATTGATGGAGTTGTCAATAATGCAGGCGTAAATGATGGTGTTGGACTCGAAAGTGGTAATTATGAGCGGTTTATAGAGTCTTTGCACAAAAACTTGGTGCATTATTATCTGATTGTTCAGCACGCTTTGCCAGCTTTGAAAGCATCAAAAGGTTCGATTGTAAATATTGGTTCAAAAACTGCCGAAACGGGACAAGGTGGCACATCGGCCTACGCAGCAGCCAACGGTGGTAGAAATGCTCTCACTCGTGAATGGGCCGTTGAATTATTGAAATACGGCATCAGAGTAAATTCTTTGATTGTTGCTGAATGTTATACGCCTCTTTACGAAAAGTGGGTACAAACATTGCCAAATCCAGCAGAAACTTTGGAAAAAATCAATTCAAAAATTCCGTTGGGAAATAGAATGACAACCGCCGAAGAAATCGCCAACATGGTAGTTTTCTTACTTTCTGACAAATCAAGCCACACAACTGGGCAACTGATTCACGTCGATGGTGGTTATGTGCATTTAGATAGAGCTTTGTTGTAAAATTTTCTATATAAACTCCCTTTTTAACGTCGGCATGGCTCGAAGCCATGCCGACGTTCGCTTATTTAAAGTATATAAACTAAAAGGCTCAGCAGAAAATCTACCGAGCCTTTTAAACTGTCGTCAGTTGACTATCGACCGTTGACTAAAAAATCAATCTTTTTTGTCATAAATTGGGTCGTACTTCAAGCCGTATTTATCCAATACATCTTGTGGCACACCATCCCATTGATTCGGGCGATTTCCTACATAACCCAAAGCATCAAAACCCATTTGAGTGGTGAAATAACCTGCCACTGTCAAGTTTCTCATTTGTGTAAAAAACGATGCTCCTTGTGTATATTCTGGTTTTACATCATTCGGATAGGCAATTTCATCAACAATCTGGATTCTTTCTTTTGCCGAACACAAAGAAAACACCTTACCGAATTGCTTCAAACAAACATTATCCAACCATTTCAAACCACCACGAAGCGGAGTCTGATACGCAGGTTGGTCTTTTGCCATAAACTCGATATAAGCAGGTACGCCCGCTTGCGTAGCACTGCCCGATTTTGCATCAGCGGGCATAATAATATCGCACAAAATACCTATGGTTGTCAATTCAGCAGCCGTAAAAAACTTTTCGGCCATTAGTTTTTTATCACGTTCAATCTCTTCGGGTACACGTGCTGGCGTGGTTTTAAAAGGCTTTGGGTCTGGAGCAGCCGCTACCAAGTCGGTAGTTGGTAAAGCAGCCATCCCGAAAGTGCCTAAAGATATTGCTTTTAATGTATCTCTACGTTTCATGTTTTTTCTTGAAATTAAAAAGTCTTACAAATTCTTGGCTTTCACTTGGTCGATGATGTAATCTGAAGTACGCCACGAACTTGCCAAGATTGTCCAAGTAACGTTTTTATCACCTTGCGAAACAAACGGAGCCGCATCAACCACAAACAAGTTTTTCACATCGTGTGCTTGTTGCCATTTGTTCAATGCCGATTTTTTAGGGTCATTGCCCATACGAACCGTTCCAACTTCGTGGATAATCTCACCAGGTTGTGCCAAGCCATAGTTGGTACTCGCATCTGGCTTTTTACCTAAAGCAATACCACCCATTTCGTGGATAATCTGCTCAAACGTATCCTGCATGTGTTTAGCTTGCTTGATTTCGTTTTCACTCCATTTGTAGTTGTAGCGAAGCGTCGGAATACCGTATTTATCAACATTATTTGGGTCGATTTCGCAGTAGTTTGATTCTAATGGAATAGGTTCTCCACGTCCAGCCATACCGATATACGCACCGTACGTACGAATTACGTCTTCTTTCAAAGTCGAACCGTAGCCACCAGCACGTTTTTTATTACCATTTTTATCAGTATAAAGTCCGTTTACACGCTCAATTCCACCACCAAATCCACCACCTGGCATTCCCATACCACCACCATACTCGATGTGATAACCACGAGGGAAGTCCAATTTTTTGTTATCCAACCACCACGGAGTAAATACGTGCATACCACCAACACCGTCTTCGTTGTAGCGTTTTCTATCCATTAAGGCAGGAATAAATGCCGAACGGCTCGCACCAGTCGAGTCATTGAGGTATTTACCCACAACTCCACTATCGTTGGCCAATCCTTTTTGGAATCTTGAAGATTTTGAGTTTAAAAGAATACGGGCAGTTTCGCAAGTACTTGCAGCCAAAACTACAATTTTACCTTTGATTGTATATTCTTTCAAGTCCATTTTATTGACATACGAAACACCAGTTGTTAGGCCTGTGTTTGCATCGGTCAATACTTCACGCACCATTGCGTTATTTATCAAAGTCAAGTTACCTGTTTTTGCGGCAGGAATACAAAGTACCGAAGATGCCGAGAAGTCAGCGTAGGCTTGACAAGCACGACCACATTGACCGCAATAGAAGCACGAACCACGAGAATCGTTGATTGGCTTAGTAAGCATGGCCATACGAGAAGGAATTACAGGAATTCCGATACCCGTAGCTGCTTTTTTAAGCATTAATTCGTGCAAACGTGGTTTGGGAGGAGGTAAAAAAATACCATCTGGCTCGTTTCGGATACCTTCTTTTGTACCGAAAAGACCAATCATTTTATCAACTTTATCGTAATATGGAGCAAGGTCTTCGTAGTCGATTGGCCAGTCGTCGCCGATGCCAGTCAAAGAACCTCTTTTGAAATCATCAGGACCGAAACGCATCGAAATACGTCCCCAGTGATTGGTACGTCCACCCAACATTCTTGAACGAAACCAACGGAATTGCGTACCTTGAGCAGCCGTATATGGCTCACCTTCGATGTCCCAGCCTCCCCAAGCAGCATCAAAATCTCCAAATGGACGAAGACGAGTACTTGCTCCACGACGAGGCGATTCCCAAGGGTTTTTCATTTGAGTAATATACTTTGGGTCAGCGGGGTCGAAGTAGCCACCTGCTTCCAACAAACAAACTTTAGCACCAGCTTTTGCGAGTTGATACGCTGCCATACCACCACCGGCTCCCGAGCCAACAATGACAACATCATACACTTTAGCCTGCTCTTTAATCTCGAATAAGTTCATTTTTTATTAGGGATGAAATAGAAATTTAATTGCTTTTAGAATCAAAATACTAAAATAGAAACTTTTCTTTTTATTTTGATAAGAAGTAGAAATATTATTTTTTAAAAAAATTTAATTTAGACAATATAGATATTAAAAAAGGCTCAAATCGAGCCTTTTTGTAGAGCAATTTAGAAAATTGCTCCCAACACAATTTGGAAAATTGTGCTACTCTATGATTGTTAGATTTGCTTCGTTTTCGAGCTTTATTTGTGGTTTTTCTTTATAAATACTCACAATTCCCTTTACTTTTATTGATTTACCTTGCAAAGCAGCTTCTGTAAATTTCCCTTTTGAGATTACTTCGCCTTCAACAACTACGGTTACATCATTACTTGGGTGGGGTTTATCAATGTTCAATAAAAGCATATCGCCCGTTGGTCTTTGAAAAAGTCTTGAACCAGCAACTTTACCCGTCAAGAAAACTTCTTTACCAACAAAATCTTTGGCTTGCGAAGCCGTGATGGTTTCTTGTGAAAAAGCTGAGAAACCAATACAAACGAGTAATACCAGAAATAGATTTTTCATGTTAATTTTAAAAATGGCTTAGATACAAATTTTCCACAAAGCTATCATTTCAAAATCTCTCGTGCAATCACAAGTTTTTGAATTTCAGAAGTCCCTTCGTAAATCTGTGTAATTTTGGCATCACGCATGAGGCGTTCTACGTGGAATTCCTTTACATAACCGTATCCACCATGAATCTGAACGGCTTCGGTAGTTGCCCACATGGCCACATCAGATGCAAAAAGTTTAGCCATCGCTGCTGATTCTACGTAATCTTTGCCCTCATCTTTTTGGCGAGCGGCTTTATAAACTAACAAACGAGCGGCTTCGATTTTGGTTGCCATTTCGGCTAATTTAAACTGAATCGCTTGGTGTTCGCTGATGGCTTTACCAAATGATTTACGTTCTTTTGAATATTTTACGGCTAATTCATACGCACCTGCTGCAATTCCGAGAGCTTGTGCTGCAATACCTATTCTTCCACCATTGAGGGTTGTCATGGCAAATTTAAACCCAAAGCCATCAGCTCCGATTCGGTTTTCTTTTGGCACTTTCACATCAGAAAACATCAAAGAATGTGTATCTGACGAGCGAATCCCCATTTTATCTTCTTTCTTCCCAACCACAAATCCTTCTGTGCCTTTCTCAATAATCAAGGCATTGATTCCTTTGTGCTTGAGTTCGGGGTGCGTTTGAGCAATTACCAAACAAACCGATGACGTTCCACCATTGGTAATCCAGTTTTTTGTGCCGTTTACTAAATAATAATCACCTTTGTCTTCGGCAGTTGTTTTCTGCGAAGTTGCATCTGAGCCAGCTTCGGGTTCAGATAAGCAAAATGCTCCGATAATTTCGCCCGATGCGAGTGGCTTTAAATATTTTTGTTTTTGTTCTTCTGTTCCAAACTCTTCTAAACCCCAACAAACCAACGAGTTATTGACCGACATAGCCACCGAAGCAGAAGCATCCACTTTCGAGATTTCTTCCATCGCCAGTACATACGAAATCGTGTCCATGCCACCGCCGCCGTATTCGGGCGAAACCATCATTCCCATAAAACCCAGCTCACCCATTTTTTTGATTTGCTCATACGGAAACACAGAATGCGTATCTCGCTCGATGGCAGTAGGTAAAAGTTCGTTTTGGGCAAAATCACGAGCAGCGGCTTGCACTGCCAAATGTTCTTCGGTTAGGTTAAAATTGATACCTTCTATCGTAGTTGCTGCCATAGTTTTTATTTGGTTTTGTAGTTTGTATTGTTGATGAATCAAAGTTATATAAAAAAATATTAGTATGCAAGCATACTAATATTTTGAAGGTTTTTATGTTTTTAACTCTTATAATTTCGTCAAATGCTGTACACCATCTAAGAGTCTATCTAAATCTCGAAGTGAGGTATAAACGTGCGGGGTAACTCTCACGCCGTCGAGTTTTTCCCATTTGGTTGGCGAAGTATGTATTTTGAATTTGGCGAATAGCTCGCCTTCCATTTTTCCTGCTTCTAAGCCTTCTACACTAAAATGTGCCAATGCTCCCGAAAATTCGGGCTTTAGCGAAGTGTTCATTTTGATTTTAGGCATTTTTGTGGCTTCTTTTGCCCAATAATCTTTTAAGAAACGTAAACGAGCTTCTTTTCTTGCATTGCCGATGGCCAATTGAAAATTTAGGGCTTGTCCGATGGCTTGCTCAATCATGAATGGACGAGTGCCGAGGTTTTCAAATTTTCGGATATTGTCAGAGTTGGGTTTATCGTTGGGAATAAGCGGGAAAATTTTACTGATTTTTTCTTTTTTCACCCAAAGCATTCCAGAGCCGATAGGGGCAGAAAGCCACTTGTGCAGACTTGTTCCGTAATAATCACCCCCCAAATCAGGAATTTTGTATTCGAGATGAGCGAATGAATGGGCTCCATCAATCAAAACTTCGATGCCTCGTTTGTGGGCTTCGTCGGCAATTCGTTTGGCAGGAATAACTTGTCCATTCCAGTTCATAATGTGCGTTATATGCACAATTTTGGTGCGTGAGGTCATTTGCTCGACATATTTCTTGACGATGAGGTCTGCATCTTCGGCAGGTAGGTCAAGTTCTACATAATTGATTTTTAGTCCGTCACGTAATTCTCTTTGTCGCCATGCGTGTAGCATATTTGGGTAATCGTAGCGAGTCATTACTATCTCATCGCCACGTTGTAAAGGCAGTCCCATAATTACGGTGTCGATGGCTTCCGTTGCATTTCGGTTGATGGCTATTTCTTCGGGTGAAACTCCTGCATATTTTGCCAGATTTTCACGCAGTGGTTCTCGGCCTTGGTCCATGATTCGCCACATATAATAACTGGGTGCTTCGTTGGCGAGTTTATTATATCTATCAACGGCATTTTGTACTACCATTGGCGATGGACTCACACCTCCGTTATTTAGATTAATAATTTGTGGCGAAACGGTGTAGGCTTGCTGAATTTGCCACCAATAATCTTCGTCGGTTGCCAGTTCGAGGGCCGATTTTTCGGGTTTGTAAGCAGCCAAAGTCAGCAATTCTTCTTTTGAAAAAGCCTTTAACGATGGAATAAGTGAGGTACTGGCAAGCATGGCGGCTTTGCTCAAGAAACTACGGCGTGAGGGCATGGTTTAGGGAGGTTTTAGTTTTGATGAGTTTAGGGAAGTGAATTTATAGAATTATGCTGATAAAAAAATGAGTTGTACTCAATTTTTTGCTTTTGAAAGCTAAAATAGAGTACAACTCATTATGTTTTACGGCGAACAGGATGTTCGCCCCACAGGTATTTTACAAAAGTTTTTTCTTCAAATATTCGATAGCCATTCCGTAGGCTTCTTTGGCTTTGGCTTCATCGTATTTTGGATTACTTGGATTGGCAAATGCGTGGTCAGCTTCAAAGATTTTGTAATTGAGGGTTTTGCCAGCAGTTTTCATATTTGCTGCAAATTCTTCGATTACTGCTTTTGAAATCCATTGTTCAGTTGCGAAAAGACCAAGTACATCGGTGTTCAACGTTTTTAACTTTTCAACGTCTTTTACTGGCATTCCGTAGTACATTACCGAGCCAACAGTTTGCTTTCCACCAATGATAGCCGATTTTAATGACCAGCCACCACCGAAACACCAACCTACGTTAGCAACTTTGGCTTTTTTACCAGCAAACTGTAAGCCACCTTGCACAATGTTTTCGAGACGAGCCTCAACCACACCTTGCATATATTTTCCTGCTTCGCTGGCGTCAGTGGCTAATTTACCATCATACATATCAAGAGCTAAAACGTTTACATTTCCACCTAAATCTTTGTAGAAAACATCGGCTTGACGCTTGATGTGGTCATTTAATCCCCACCATTCTTGATATACAAAAAGCCATTTGTCCGATTTTTTCGTAGATTTTACAAAATAGGCATTTGCTTTTTTGCCGTCTGGTGTAGCAATCTCTATCATTTTTCCACCAACTTCGCTTGTGTGCTTATAAACGATTGGTGCCAAGTGAGAGGCAATAAAGGCTTTATCAGAAGCAAAAACGCCCATGTTGCCATCGTTGCTGGCAAAAACCAATTCGCAACAACTTTGTGAGAAACTAAGAGCTGAGATACTCGCAAAAGCAAGTGTAAAGAGGAGTTTTTTCATTTTAATATAAAATTAGATGTATATACATATATAAACGACAATTTGCGGCAAAAGGTTTATAATAAAAAGAGAGAAAACATCGAATGCCTTCTCTCTTCTTCTAAAAAACTAATATTTAATTTGATTATACTTTTCTTTTCGCCACTAATTTCTTTCCTGCATCAAGCAATTGGTCGATTTCGGTATAGCCCAAAAACATTTTTACTACTTTACCTGTATTTGGGTCAATGAAGAATAACGATGGATAACCTTGTACTTCATATATACTTGAAAGTCTTACACCTTCGTCGCTTTCCATATCAATGGCTGCATTAACAAAGTTTTGGTTGAAAAACTCTCCTAAGTTTTTGTCAGGAAAAACCCTCGCTTGGAGCATTTTACAAGGTCCGCACCAAGTTGTGTAAGCATCCATAAAGATAAGTTTCTTTTCGGCCTTCGCTTTTTCAAGAATTTTTTTCCAAGATGCTTCGGTAAATTTTATGCCTGTGGCACTATTGCTATGCTGTGCATAAGTAGTTACGCTGAAAAATAGGCCAATGAGAGCAACAAAAACGGTTTTCTTCATTTTAGTGTTAGTTTTTTCCCGACAGCCAAAAGGCCTTCGTGTGAAAGGTTAATAATTGATGTTAATAACGTACAGAAACAAGTTTTTAGTTTCTTTGATAACGAAAAAGCAAGATTTAGGCCAAAATTAAGTTTGATTTCACCCCGCCCAATTCTCTCTATCTAAACTACGGTACTGAATGGCTTCAGCTAAATGTTCGATTCTGATTTCATCACTTCCTGCCAAATCGGCAATCGTTCGGCTTACTTTCAGAATGCGGTCATACGCACGAGCCGAAAGACCGAGGCGTTCCATTGCTTTTTTGAGTAGTGCCTTTCCTGCTTCGCCAATATCACAAATTTCTTTTACCATTTCTGGTGGCATCATGGCATTTGAATGTATTTCTGAGTAATTCTCAAAACGCTTGGTCTGAATCTCACGGGCTTTTACTACTCGTTCTCGAATCTCGGCCGACGTTTCGTTTTTACGAGTTGAAGCAATTTGGTCGAAACTTACAGGAGTCACTTCTACGTGCAGGTCTATTCTATCCAAAAGAGGCCCAGAGATTTTATTCAAATACTTCCCAACAGTTCCTGGCGGACAAGTACAATCTTTTTCGGGATGATTATAATAGCCGCACGGACATGGGTTCATGCTGGCAATGAGCATAAAGTTAGCGGGAAAATCAACGGCCTGTTTTGTACGAGAAATAACAACCTTTCGCTCTTCGAGTGGCTGACGCATTACCTCCAAAACAGTTCGTTTAAACTCTGGTAATTCATCTAAAAACAAAACACCATTATGAGCCAAAGAAATCTCACCAGGCTGTGGAAAACTTCCTCCTCCAACCAAAGCTGCGTCAGAAATTGTATGGTGTGGCGAACGAAATGGACGACGAGCAATTAGGGTAGCTTTCACACCCAATTTTCCTGCTACCGAATGAATCTTTGTGGTTTCGAGTGCTTCGTGGAGAGTAAGTGGCGGTAAAATTGACGGCAAACGCTTCGCCAACATAGTTTTACCCGCTCCAGGAGGGCCAATCATGATTACATTGTGTCCTCCAGCGGCAGCAATTTCCATAGCTCGCTTGATGTTCTCTTGCCCCTGTACGTGCGAGAAATCGGCATCGTATTCGCCAACCGAATTGAAGAAGATATCTCGTGTATCGGTCACCAAAGGTTCAATTTCTTTCGTTCCTGTCAGAAACTCAATGGCTTCGGTGAGCGTATTTACTGGAATAACATCTAAGGCATTGACGATGGAGGCTTCCATTGCGTTTTCAGCAGGAAGAATAAAACCTTTGAGTTTGTTTCGACGAGCTTCGATGGCAATCGGCAAAACGCCTTTGATTGGTCGAAGTGTGCCATCTAAGGCCAGTTCGCCCAAAATAACGTATTCTTCTAAGTTTTTGCTTGTTCTGATTTGTCCTGAAACAGCCAAGAGTCCCAACGCCATTGGTAAATCATAGGCCGAACCTTCTTTACGAATATCGGCAGGTGCGAGATTAATGACAGTTTTTTGACGAGAAATCTGATAATTACAGTTTTTCAAGGCGGCATCTACTCGTTGTTGGCTTTCTTTAACCGCCCCATCGGGCAAACCAACAATTGCCATTCCTGTGCCTTGCACTACGCTTACTTCGACCGTAATTAAAGTTGCATTGACACCATAAACAGCAGCCCCGAAGGTTTTTGACAGCATAAGTTTTTGTTTTTTGTATGAACTCGAAATTAAATCATGATTTACTGAAATTGCAAGGTTTGGCAAAATTTATTATAAAAATGACCACATTCCGAACAACTGTTGATTAGGTTTTTATATTTGTATCTCATAAAATAATATCCTCATGAACTTTTTTTCGGGTCAAAAATTTTGGAAATTTATTGCAGGTTGTATTAGGTTTTGGTTGGGTTTTATCTTGCTTACGGCTGGTGTGGCCAAAATGTTTAATGGGCATTTTATTGGCATTATCGGCCCTGTTTGGTTAGAAACAGAACTGGAAAAATACAATTTGGGTATTTATGCTGTCTTTATTGCCTACTCGCAAATCGTTGTTGGTTTTATGCTTCTGGTGAAGCGTTTCGCTACTTTGGGGGCAATAATGGCGATTCCGATGTTTGCAAATATTCTAATGGTGACGATTTCGCTACACTGGCAAGGTACACCTTATGTGGTTGCGTTCTTTCTTTTGTGCAATTTGTATCTGCTTGTTTATGATTTTTATAAAATCAAATTTTTGCTTACCGATGAAGTTGCTCCTCTAAAAGTAATCCCCATCCAACGCCACGATATTCGGCTTGATGCACTTTATATCATCGGTTTGCTTATTATTTTGGTAGCGGTTTCACTCCGAAAATTTCTTGATAGTTTTGCCCCAACACTGGCTTATGTGGGGCTTGGCTCATTTGTCTTGGTTTATGCTTACGGCTATTGGAAAAACAAACGAGCATAAAAAAAGCCCCACCGAATTTTGTTCGATGAGGCCACGATTCTCTAAAATATCTCTTATTGTTCCCAACGCCAATCTTTGCCAATAATCAATTCGTTTTTGAGGTTTTGTTTAATCAAAAACTCTTTGGTTTCTTGGTCATTCATTTTTTTCACTGGTAAAGCCTCGGCTTCGGCCAAAGCATAAAGCATCATGGCCGTAAAGCGAACATTGTTATTGATTTGTTTTTTATCAATCAAATCGAAACGGTCGCAGTTTGCGTGATAGCAATTATAAGCTTTTACTGGAAAACTTCCCGATGGCGAACAAACTGGCACGCCCTCAATCATAAATGGCTGATGGTCAGAGTGCAAGCCCGCAGAGTTTGGATTTACGTTTGAAAAAGTAGAATCAACATCCTTGATTTTCTTACCGATTTCATCAAAAAACTTACGTAGCTCAGGGCGACCCATCGCATTGAAACCTTTGGCGTTATTGACCATATCAAGATTAACCATTAACTGAACTTGGTCGATTTTTCCTTCTTCTTTATATTTTTTCACCATTGCCTTCGAGCCAAGCAAGCCTTGTTCTTCACCCATAAACATCACAAATTCGATAGTACGTTTTGGTCGAAGATTCAATGATTGGAAAACTCTGGCAATATCCAATACCGTAAATGAGCCAATGCCATTATCCATTGCCCCAGTTGCCAAATCCCACGAATCTAAGTGACCACCGATAACAATTTTCTCTTTTTTGTATTTTTTCGAGCTTCCTGGAAGCGTCGCAATTACATTTCTGGCTCTGATTGGTCGGCTGAAATTTCGCATATCAATCACGGCCAACAAATTTGGTTCTTCTTTTATCCATTTGCGAATCGCTTTGCCACTTTCTACCGAAATACAAACCGCAGGAATTGGAATCAACTCGCCTGTTACTGAGGCTGTTCCTGTCAAAAGTACTCCACCATCAACCGCATTGGCGATAATTACACCCGAAGCACCGTATTTAATGGCCAAAGCTGTTTTTTCGGAACGGTGCAGATTCTTCTTTCCTTTATTTTCTGGCGATTGAATATTGATATTGAATAAGGCAATTTTTCCTTTTACTTCGGCTTTTACTTTCTCAAAATCAGACTCAACACCATCGCCACAATCAACGATTGGCCCTTGTAAATGCGAAGAAACTGGCGAGTGAGCCAAAGCCACTACTTCTACATCACGAAAATTATCACTTCCCTTCGGTACGATTGCCAAACTTACGGTATCTCTCGCCCAAGACTCTACTTCAAATGGCATATACTTTACATCTACAAAACCATATTCTTTAAATAATTTATAAGCATATTCTTCGGCTTTTTTGCCGTTAGTGCTTCCTGTAAGTCGATGGCCGATGGTTGATGTTGCTTCGCCGAGCGTTTCGTACGAACGGCCACGATAAAGCACATCTTGGTTGATTTTAATAAATACGTCTTCAAGACTATCTCGCTTTATTTTGAACGAAGAAAGAGCAGCAATGATTACTAAAATTATAATAACAAAACTCTGTTTTTTCATTAGATTTATTGATGGTTATAATTTGTATAGATGACAATTTTGGATTCTATCCGTAATATTAATTGTAAAAATCGTTATTTTTTTATTTTTCTACAAAATGTCTGCATTTTTTCCTTCAATCAGTATTTTCACACAAAATATTTTTAAGCAAACGATAGAAAATATCCTTTACTTTTGTTCTGTTTCTTTAAAATAGTGTTTCAAAAATATCAATATTCGATAATATATTCTTCAAAAATATGAGTATCCATTCAAGCATGACAAATATAGGCCTAACAGCCCCAAGTGTAGCAGTAAAACCCAAAGAAATAATTACCCACAACCACACTCGTATCGACAATTATTATTGGCTCAACGACCCCGAAAATCCTGATGTGATTGCGTATCTGAATGCCGAAAATGAGTATTTAGCTCAAGTAATGGCTCCTGTAAAGCCTTTGCAAGAAAAGCTTTTTGAGGAAATGAAAGGCAGAATCAAAGAGCAAGATGAGTCGGTTCCTGTAAAAGATGGTGAATACTTTTATTATGTAAAATATGTAGAGGGCGGAGAATATCCTATTTATTGTCGAAAAAAAGGCACTCTCGATGCCGCCGAAGAAATTCTGCTCGATGGCAATGAAATGGGAAAAGGCAAAAAGTATTTCAGTATTGGTGGCTACGAGATTACAGATAATGACGAAATCATTGCCTATGGTGTCGATACCGTAAGCCGAAGAAACTACACAGTACGCTTTAAAAATCTAAAAACTGGCGAAATTTATAAAGACCAAATCAAAAATACCGAAGGAGGAAGTTACGCTTGGGCAGCTGATAATCAAACGTTTTTCTACATTTTACGTGACCAAAAGACCCTATTGGGCTATCAAGTGTGGCGACATATTTTGGGAACTGACGTAAAAACCGATGTTTTGGTTTATGAAGAAAAAGACAACCAATACTACATGGGTCTTTACCGAATGAAATCGAAAAAATACATTGCTATCGGCAGCGACCATAACGGAATTGCATCTGAATATCAGCTTTTGGAAGCAGAAAATCCAACTGGCGAATTCAAAACTTTTCTCCCTCGTGAGCGTGGACACGAATACGATATTGAGCATTTTGAGGATAAATTTTACGTAAAAACCAACACTGACAGTGCTTTTAACTTCAAATTGATGGAAGTTGACGAGCAGGAAACAAGCGATAAATCGAAGTGGAAAACCGTTATTGAGCATCGTCCAGAGGTTTATTTAGAAGGAATTGAGGTTTTTAAAAATCATTTAGTAGTTCAAGAGAAAAATCAAGGTATTAGCCAGCTTCGTATCATCAATCATGCTACAAAAGCAGAGCATTATCTCAACTTTGGCGAACCTGCTTACGATGCAAATATTGGTTCAAACCCAAGTTTTGATACCAACATTCTTCGTTATAGCTATACTTCATTGACTACTCCAAACTCAACATTTGATTATGACATGAACGCCCAAACCAAAGAATTAAAGAAACAACAAACGGTTTTGGGCGGATTTGATAAAGAGAATTATGTTTCGGAAAGAGTATTTGTAACCGTGCGTGACGGAGCAAAAGTACCCGTTTCGATTGTTTACCGAAAAGGCACAAAACTTGATGGTACCGCTCCTCTTCTGCAATATTCTTATGGCTCTTATGGCTATTCGACCGATGCAACTTTTGGTTCGAGCCGCTTGAGTTTACTCGACCGTGGTTTTGTGTATGCCATTGCCCACATCAGAGGCGGCCAAGAAATGGGTCGTGAATGGTACGAAAACGGAAAGATGTTCAAAAAAATGAATACTTTCTATGATTTCATTGACTGTTCGGTTTTTCTAATCAAAAACAACTATTGTAGCCCCGAAAAACTTTTTGCACTCGGTGGCAGTGCGGGCGGGCTGCTGATGGGAGCCATCATTAATCTTCGACCAGACCTCTATCGTGGCGTGGTAGCAGCCGTGCCTTTTGTCGATGTCGTGACGACGATGCTCGACGAAACGATTCCACTCACAACTGGCGAATTTGAAGAATGGGGAAATCCGAAAAATAAAGATTCGTATGAATATATGTTATCTTATTCGCCTTACGATAACGTCGAGGCAAAGGATTATCCCAACTTGCTCGTAACCACGGGGCTACACGATTCGCAAGTACAATATTTTGAGCCAGCCAAATGGGTAGCCAAACTCCGAACCATGAAAACCGATAATAATTTATTATTGATGCACACTAATATGGAGGCTGGACACGGCGGAGCATCGGGCCGATTTGCCTCGCTTAAAGAAGTTGCAATGGAATATGCGTTCATTATTGACTTGGCAGGAATTTTTGAATGACATTAATGGCCGATTAATCATTTTTGGCAAAATAATATAGTTTTTTGTAGAAATTTCTAACAATTTTTTTTTTCTTTGCTAAAGATTACGTTTAGATTGTGACATAAAATCCGTTGATTAGTCCAATTTTAATATTATTTCTTAGAAGAAAACAATAAAATTCCCCCAACATGAAGAAGGTAACATTCCTTTTTGTAGCGTTATTGACATTATCGCTAACAACTCAGGCACAAGATTCTTGTAAGGTGTGTAAACCTTACAAATGGGAAGTTGGTATTCCCCTTGGTGTCAATCAGTATTTTGGTGATATGCACTGTAGTAAACCGTATGCTTCAGCAAACAGCATTATGATTGGTGCTTTTGTTCGTCGTCATATCAACGACTATTTTGCATTACGTGCCCAACTATTGTTTGGACGATTGGCAGGAAATGACCTTGACCAACCAGACGGCCGATGGAATTATCGTCGTTTGAAATTTACATCACCATTAACTGAATTATCTTTATTAGGCGAATTCTACCCTTTGAAAGAAAGAAGATATACTTGTGACGGAACTTTCCGTAAAACACTTTCTCCTTACCTCTTCGGTGGTATCGGAGCGGCGTTTACAAACCCAACAGTTGTTGCACAAAACGCAGCTTTACAAGACGACGACCCTCGTAAATATGTTGTAGCTCGTTTGTTCGACCAAGACCAAGCAAATTTGAAAAAAGCGGCTTTGGTTCTTCCTTTTGGTGTTGGTTTGAAATACAATGCTGCTGAAAGATGGACTATCGGTGCTGAAGTTGGCTATCGTTATGCTTTCTCTGATTACTTAGATGGTACAAAACTTTCTACAACAGCACTTGGAACAGGCACAGCATTTGAACCAAACGGAAAATCATATAACGATGGTTACTTAGTAGCTAACTTACTTGGTTCATACCGTTTTGGCGATAAAGACGGTGATAAAGATGGTGTTGTTGACCGTTGTGATGCTTGTCCAACTGAAAAAGGTTTACGCAAATTCCAAGGTTGTCCTGATACTGACGGTGACGGTATTCCTGATAAAGATGATGCTTGCCCAACTCAAGCTGGTCCAATGGCATTGAAAGGTTGTCCTGATACTGACGGTGATGGTATCGCTGATAAAGATGATGAGTGTCCAACACAAGTTGGTACAGTAGCATTGAAAGGCTGTCCTGACCGTGACAAAGATGGTGTAGCTGACAAAGACGATGCTTGTCCAGATGTTGCTGGTGTGAAAGCATTGAAAGGTTGCCCAGATTCAGATGGTGACGGTATCGCCGATAAAGATGATGCTTGCCCGAACGAAGCTGGTCCTGCTTCATTGAACGGTTGCCCTGATACTGACGGTGACGGTATCGCTGATAAAGATGATGCTTGTCCAACAATCAAAGGTGTAGCTTCAGCAAAAGGTTGCCCAGACCGTGATAAAGATGGTGTTGCTGATGCACAAGATAAATGCCCAGACTTAGCTGGTTTAGCATCAAACGATGGCTGCCCAGAGGGTTATGTAAATGGTAAATTAGTACCAAAAGGTTACAGAACAGCAAGTGGTTGTGAAATTTCACAAGCAGAATTGGATGAATTGACTTTCGCAGCTCAAGGAATCGAATTCTATAGCGGTACAAACAAATTGAAACCAGCTTCATACAAAAAACTTGACAGAGTTTGTTCGTTATTGCAAAGATGTCCAGATAGTATCTTACACATCTCAGCATTCAACGATGGAGCAAGTTCAGCAACAAACCTTCGTTCGGCTAAGCTTCGTGCTTGTGCGATTTACGCTTATTTCTTAAAGAAAAAATGTATCAGCAAAGCTCGTATGACTTATGAAGGTCAAGGAGATGAAGACCCAAGTACAGATTATACTACACCAGATGGTAAAAAATCTAATACTCGTGTTCAATTCCAATTGAGATAAGATGTAAAACAATTTTAAAGATTGTTTAGATATAGAAAAGAGCAGAAGCCAATGGTTTCTGCTCTTTTTTTGTGCAGAATTTATCCTACATTTGCAAACCAAACACCAATATGAATGGAGTACAAAATCCTCAGCGACGAACTATTAGTCAAACTCTTACGTGTAGGAGAGCAGGATGCGTTTGAGGAAATCTACCGAAGATACTGGCAAAAACTGTTGCGTTCGGCACAATTCAAGCTTCGTTCAAAAGAAACCATTGAAGAGATTCTGCAAGATTTGTTTATCAGCCTTTGGGAAAAACGAGAAAAAGTTTTGATTGAAAACCTTGAAGCATATCTAAATACTTCGCTCAGATACTTAATAATCAACCAAATCAAGAAGCAGATTTTGCAGGAAAAATTTGTTGAATATTCGCTCAAGAAAAACGAGCTAACCGATGATGTTGATGAATCTGTGGCATTTAATGAGCTTTCGGTAGCTATCGAAAAAGCCATTGAGCAACTTCCCGAAAAAACACAACAGATATTTCGCCTTAACCGACTTGAATATAAATCTGTCAAAGAAATTTCGGTGTTATTAGAAACTCCCGAACGCACCGTTGAGTATCACATCACTCAGGCTCTTAAAGCTTTACGAATTCATCTTCGTGAATTTATTACCCTTTCGGTGGTACTTTCTCTCCGTATTTTCGGCTTCCTCGAAAACTGATTTATTCATTTCCCCGATTGTACTTTTTAGAGAATTTTTCTCCTAATCTACCATTTTGTATAATTATTCAAAGAATTTATAAAACTATTTGCGGTTAACTGCGAATAAATTGACTTATACCTAAAACCAAGAAAAATAATATGAATCGTCAATCATTTGCTATTCTTCTAAATAAATACCTCAATGGAGAATGTTCGGACGAAGAGCAACAAGTTGTAGAACAGTGGTACGAACTACTTGAGGAAGTTCCCGATAGTAAATGGAATATCAAGGAATTAGAAGAAAAACTGTGGCAAAAGATTAAAGGGCAAGCTTTTGAAGAAGAAACCGAAGTTGTGTCGCTTAGTTTTTGGCAAAATAATCGTTTCAAAATCGGCATTGCGGCATCTGTTTTACTTATGCTCGGAGCTTTTGCTTGGTTATACACTCAAAAAGAGGCCTTTTCTACTACTATTTCCACACAACAAAGCACGCCAAAAGGTATGCTTGAAATTCAGAACTTTTCGAATCAAGCAAAGAAATTAACCTTAGAAGACGGCAGTCAAGTTACGCTTCAGCCCAAAAGTAAATTAAGTTATCCAGAACATTTCAATGCCGACAAACGAGAGGTTTATCTAACTGGTGAAGCATTTTTTGAGGTAGAGAAAAACCCACAAAAGCCATTTTTTGTGTATTCGGGCAAAGTCACTACTAAGGTTTTGGGTACGAGTTTCTATGTGAAAAACCTTGATGGGGTGAAGAAAATTGAGGTTGAGGTAGTTTCGGGAAGAGTTTCGGTTTATGAAAAAGAAGAAAATGAGGGCAAACAAGGCAACGGAGTGGTTCTGTTGCCGAATCATAAGGCCACATTTTTTGCTGAGAGCAATCTATTTGTGACCAATATCGTGGCCAATCCGATTATTCAAACAACTAAGATTCAAGATACGAAGGTCTTTTTTGAATTTGATGATACTCCAATGAGTGAAGTGTTGAAAAAACTTCGTGAAGCCTACGGCCTTGAGATTATTGTAGAAAACGAGATAATGAATAACTGCATTCTTACAGCTGATATTACGAAACAACCACTTTACACAAAACTAGATATTATCTGTGCCGCAGTTGGAGCAACTTACGAAGTAAAAGGAACAACGATTCTGATTAATGGCAAAGGCTGCGAATAAATCGAACAAATTAAGTAATCAATATTTTTCAACCTTAAAATTTAACCTAAACAAAATATGCAAACCTAAACTATGACAAACCTCTCCTTTAATTTTGGCACAAAAAAAGCCGACAATGTTACGAGCATTGCCAGCTTCAAATGTAAGCCCTCTTTGATTAGTTACGAGCTAATTTCTCACGCAAAATGAGTCGAGGGTGTGTTTTGCAAAATCTTCTAAAAATCTAACAAAACAGTTCAAAAGTATGAAAAAAACTCAACAAACCAGTCATTTACTACTGACTATTATGAAAATCTCGCTTTTACAGCTTACGTTGGCGGTACTGTTTGTGGGAGTTTCTTATGCCTTCGATAGCAAGGCACAAGAGGTACTCAACAAGTCGGTATCGCTCAAAGTTGAAGACATGAAGCTTCGCATGGTGCTAAGTCAAATCGAGCAGCAGACCGATGCCAAGTTTGTTTATAACTCGAAGGCTATTCAAGCCGACCGCAAAGTTTCGTTGAATTTATCGGATAAAAAACTATCTGATTTTTTAGAACTGGCACTTAAACTCTATCAAGTTTCGTATAAAATTATTGGCGGACAAATCATTCTTAGCCCAGTCGTTACCGAAAAGAACATTAAAACCAGTTCGGTAGAGCAACCGGCATCAAGAGAAGAGAAAGTAGCCACTGCGATGATTGACAAGTCAATAACAGGAACGGTAAACGATGAAAGTGGCTCGGGGATTCCTGGGGTTAGTGTAACGATTAAAGGAACATCGAAAGGAACAAACACCGATGGTAACGGAAAGTTTAAGATTGATGTACCTAACGAAAATGCGATTTTGGTTTTTTCGTTTGTTGGCTACTCTAATCAAGAGCTTCAAGTTGGTAATCAATCCGTTATCCATGTTACACTAAAAAATGATGTGAAATTACTTTCGGAAGTAGTTGTGGTAGGTTATGGTTCACAAAAGAAAGCCAATTTGACGGGTGCTGTTGATATGATTTCGAGCGAAGTGTTTGAAAATCGCCCGATAACTAACGTCAATCAAGGTCTTCAAGGGGTTTTGCCTAACCTTAATATCAAAATGGGCGACGGAAAACCAAATCAAGCACCAAGTTTTAATATCAGAGGTACAACCTCAATCGGACAAGGAGGAAACGCCTTAGTGTTGATTGATAACGTAGAAGGTGACCCAAGTTTGATTAACCCAAGCGATATTGCAACGATTACGTTGCTAAAAGATGCCGCCTCCGCCTCAATTTATGGAGCAAGAGGGGTATTTGGTGTGGTTTTGATTACAACGAAGAACCCAACTGCTGGCAAAACGAATATCACTTATTCGACAAATTATTCATTAAAGAAGCCGATTGCTGTACCGGATTTAGTAACCGATGGATACACTTGGGCATCGATGTTTGCCGAGTCGTTTGTGAACTTTCAAGGTACTTTTCCGCAAAATGTGAATAAAACGCTCAAATTTTCGCAAGCATACCTCAACGAAATCAAAAGACGCTCAGAAGTTGGTGGTTTGCCAGAAGTAGAGGTTGACCCCGTAACGGGCGAGTATATGTACTACGGAAGCACTGATTATTACGGTATTTTATATAAAGATTTCACGAACTCAAAAGAGCATAATTTGAGTATTTCGGGAAGCAGCGATAAAGCAAGTTATTTGCTAACTGGCCGCTATTTTGGTCAAGATGGCTTATTTAGATATAATTCTGACGATTATCGAGTATTAAACTTTACAGGAAAAGGTTCTATTCAGCTTTATCCGTGGTTGAAAATCAATAATATGTCGCAATATTCTGATATGAAATACCACAACCCACTCAATGTAGGTGAAGGTGGTGGTGTTTGGAGAAATATTGCCGATGAAGGCCACCCGCTTTCGCCATTAATGAATCCTGACGGAACGCTAACATTTTCGTCGGTTTATAGTATTGGTGATTTCTATTATGGCAAAAATGGTATTGATAACAACAAAAAAGTTTTCAGAAATACCAGTGGTTTTGCGGCTCAGTTTTTCAGAGATAAATTTAGAGTCAAAGGTGATTTTACGATTCAGAATACCGATAACAACGACCGAACGAAGGCTGTGCCAGTACCGTACAGCACAAAACCTGGTGTGATTTCGTACGTCGGAACTACAACCAACTATCTCAATGATGTTTATCGTGAAACGGCCTATATGACCACCAACCTTTATACTGAATACGAAAATACCTTCAAAAACGACCATTATTTGAAGTTTTTGGTGGGTTATAACTACGAACAATCAAATTTCAAGCGTCTTTCTACCCAACGAAATGGCCTTATCTTTGAAGATGCCAATGATATAAACTTGGCTTTGGGTCAAGCAATCGTAACGCAGGGCGGCTGGGAAAGATGGAAGATTCAAGGCGGTTTTTCGAGAATAAACTACTCGTACAAAGACCGTTATTTATTTGAAGTAAACGGACGTTATGATGGTTCATCAAAATTCCCTGCTAATCAACGTTTTGCTTTTTTCCCTTCTTACTCAGTTGGTTGGAGAGTTTCGAGAGAATCTTTTTGGAAAGTTCCAGAAAATATCATTTCTGATTTGAAACTACGTGCCTCTTATGGCTCGCTCGGAAATGGAAATATTGGCTCTTATGCTTATTTAGAGCAATTCGCTATTTCTCAATCATCAGTTATTTTAAACGGACAAAAGCCACAGCAAACAAGAAACCCTACGGTTTTGCCTGAAGGCTTAACTTGGGAAACAGCAACCACTAAAAATATTGGTATTGACTTAGCAATGTTATCGAATCGCTTGAATTTTGTAGCCGATGCCTACATCCGAACTACGACCGATATGTTTACTGTTGGTTTGACTCTTCCTGCTGTTTTCGGTGCTGATGCTCCAAAAGGAAACTATGCTGATTTAAAAACTAAAGGTTGGGAAATGATGCTTTCGTATCGTGATAAATTCTCGGTTGGGGCAAAACCTTTCAATTATGATGTGAGATTAACGCTTGCCGATAATACTTCGGTGATTACGAAATATAATAACCCACAAAAATTATTGAGTGATTATTATGTAGGACAAACTTTGGGCGAAATTTGGGGCTATACAACTGAAGGATTCTTCACATCGGCTGAAGACGTGAAAAACAGTGCCAGCCAAAACCTTTTCCGCACAGCTTCGAGCGGACTTTGGTTTCCAGGGGATATTAAATTTAAAGACACCAACGGCGACGGACAAATTACACCTGGTACAAACAGAATTGAAAACCCAGGAGACCGCTCTATTATCGGAAATTCTGCACCAAGATATACCTATGGTATTATGCTCGGTGCCGATTGGAATAATTTCTTTTTCTCGGCATTCATACAAGGGGTTGGCAAGCAACAGTGGTATCCAAGCCGTGAGGCCAATTTATTCTGGGGGCAATACAATCGACCTTACGGAGGAATTCCCGAAAGTCAGTTAGGTAATATTTGGACAGAACAAAACACAGATGCTTATTTCCCAAGATATGTTTCACGTATCGCAAGTAACGCTAATGGTACATTGGCTGCTCCGCAGACAAAATACCTACAAAATGTAGCATATATGCGTCTGAAAAACATTCAATTAGGTTATAATTTATCAAGAACAGTATCTTCAAAAATTGGAGCAGCGGCAGCAAAAGTTTATGTTTCGGCCGAAAACATCTGGTCTTTATCACCACTTTACAAAATCACCCGTGATTTCGACGTAGAAAGTGCAGTGGCATCAGACCAAGTATTCTCACCAGGTGGCAATGCCGGTGATGCGTACAATTATCCAATCATGAAAAGCGTAACGCTTGGTTTATCTATTACATTCTAATTCCGATACAATTATGAAACTCAGATATATATTCATTTTATTAACAGCAATACTCTTTATTGGGTGTGATTTGGAGGAGCTTCCCGAGGCAACCACTACTAAAGGGCCAATTTTTGGTAGCGAAAGTGGCTTGATTTTATACACAAATTCGTTCTATTCGATGCTGAATGGCAAAAACCTTCATCGTGCCGATGCCATGTCAGATTACTTAGCTCGCAAAGATACCCCAGCATTTATCACTGAGGGAAATTACAGTGCTCAAGTAAGTACGGGTTGGAGTTGGAGCGATTTGAGAAACATCAATTACTTCATTCAAAACTGCAATGACCCGAAAGTGCCAGTAGCCGTTAGAAAAAACTATCTCGGAATTGCTAAATTTTTCAGAGCTTGGTTCTATTTCGATAAAGTAAAAAGATTCGGCGATGTGCCTTGGATTGGCAAACCTCTTGATGTTTCGGATACTGATTTATTAATGAAAGGTCGTGACTCTCGTGTAATGGTTATGGACTCGGTTTTGGCCGATTTAGACTATGCTTGCTTAAATATCACGTCAAATAGTGAAGCAACCCGTAGTTTAGTTACAAAATATGTGGCTTATGCTTTCAAAGCACGTGTGGCTTTACATGAAGGTACATTCCGTAAATATCACAAAGGTCTTGGTCTTGAAGCATCGGCTGCGGGTTTACTTAATCAAGCTGCGGTAGCAGCCAAAAAGGTTATCGACGAAGCGGGTTATAAACTTTATGATGGTGCTGGTGTTGATAAGTCTTATCGTCAAGTATTCATTAATCCTGCCCCAATTGGTACAGAAGTAATGCTTTCGGCAGTTTGTGATTTGGCACTAAATAACCTAAACGACGGTAACTGGTACTGGACAAGTGGAACTTACGGCGATAAAGCCAGCTTTATTCGCACTTTTATCAATACATATTTGAAAGCAGACGGCACACCATATACCAACGACCCTGCTTACAAAACCATGTTGTTTAAAGATGAGGTAAAAGGACGAGACAAAAGACTTGCTCAAACAATTCGTGTAGGCGATTATAAACGCACAAACAATGGTGCTTTGGTTGCTTCTCCACCACTTTTCTCTTATACATTTACGGGTTATATGCCAATTAAATGGACGCTTGATGATATGTATTATGATACTCGTGACCTTAATATCAACTCGGTTACGATTTTCAGATACGCTGAAGTTCTTTTAGCTTATGCTGAAGCAAAAGCCGAATTAGGAACACTTACAGATGCCGACTGGGCATTATCTATTGGTGCATTGAGAAAAAGAGCAGGAATTACTGGTGGCTTGACAACCAAACCAACAGTGGTTGATAATTACTTAAAAACCAATTATTTTCCAGAGATTTCTGACCCTGTTCTTTTGGAAGTACGACGTGAAAGAGGCATCGAATTATGTTTAGAGGGCTTCCGTTTTGATGATATTGTAAGATGGAGAAAAGGTGAATTGATGAAAATGGAATGGAACGGTATGTATATTCCAAGCCTAAATACACCATTAGACCTTAACGAAGATGGTGTTTTGGATGTGGCTTTTTACAAAAATACCGCTCCAACAAAAGTTTCGGGAGTTACTTATGTGGAAGTTACACCAACGATTGCAGGAAAACCTAATTCGCAATTAATTTCGGGTGATACTTCAGGCGAATTGACTTGGTTGAATAATGTTCCGAGAATCTGGCTTGATAAACATTATTACTATCCAATTCCAACGGGCGATATCATCACTAATCCAAATCTGAAACAAAATCCAGGTTGGTAATTGATTCTTGACACTTCATCAACAAAAAGAAAGCTTACTGGAATTTTCAGTAAGCTTTCTTTTTATATAAATTTACAACGGATATTTATCAACCATAAACGTAAAAGCTATGTTATCAAAAATCTCGGTTTTAGCATTTTTTCTTTGTATTTGTAGCTACATTTCATCAAAAGCCCAAACTACGAACCTTACTCCACAAGAATTTATCGCTAAGGTAAAAACTACCAAAGATGCCCAACTACTTGATGTACGCACTCCGCAAGAGTGGGAAGCGGGCAAAATTGCCTCTTCTAATTGTATCAACTTCAATGATGTGGCATTTAAGCAGCAAATCGAAAAATTAGATAAAAACAAGCCTGTTTTTGTTTACTGTGCAGCAGGTGGACGCAGCAGTAAAGCTGCTCCAATCTTGCAACAAGCTGGTTTTAAGTATATCTATAATTTAACTGGCGGCGGCTATAAGGATTTAGCCAATGCTGGTTTAAAGTAAATTTGTTTAAACCACAGAGGCACCGATTACACAGAGTTTCACGGAGAATATGCTCTGTGTTTCTTCGTGTAATCCGTGCCTCCGTGGTAAACAGTTCCCTACTTCTCAGAAAGCAATTTTAATAAAACCCCATTGGTCCAACCATATCCATCTTGGCGGGGATAATCTTCACTCGATGAGCCAGACACATTATACTTATCAAGCATTTTGCCAGTTGTTTTATAAACATTGAGGTTGTTGGCAACCCAATTTTGCTTAATTCGATTGGCCAAATCATTAAAACCGTAATTTCTTAAACCTTGAATAGCCAAATATTGCAAAGGGGCAAAACCATTGGTTCCATCCCATTGCTGGCTTGTCTGATTTAAGGTTGTCATTAAACCTCCCGCTTGCAAAAACTTAGTTTCTAAAACTTTGGCAACTTTTTCGGCCTGTGCTTGGCTTGCTAATTTGAAAAATAAAGGATAAACCGCCGCCAAAGAATAAACATCGGTTTGTTTTCCTGCCACAAAATCATAATCAAAGTAGAATCCCGCAGACTCATTCCAGAAGTATTTATTAAAAACCACTTTACGCTTGTTGGCTAATTGCCTCATACTCTGAGCGTATTCGGTTTGGTTATTTGCCTCATAGATGCTCGCAAGCGTAAGCTCAAAATCATATAAAATAGCATTTAGGTCAACTGGTAAAATATCAGTCGTGTGAATTGTACTTAAATTTTGCCCATCACGCAACCATCTGCTCGAAAAACTCCAACCCGATTCTACGCCCGAGCGTAAATCTCGGTAAACTTGATTGGCTTTGCGTCCGCTTATTTTACTGGCGAATAATATATCTTCTCGATACGCTTCGGGGCGAGGCGTATCATTATCATCAAAATAGCGGTTCAACATATCGTTTTTACCCACAAACACTACTTTTCTGTACGCTTTTTCACCTTTCTTACGGGCTTCGTTTTGTTTCTGGGCATCATCAGAGCCTTTATCTATCGCCATCCAATATTGATATTCCTTCTGTATTTGCGGTAAAGTTTTGATTAATTTATCTTCATAACCTTTTGTTTCGGCCAGCATTTTTACCATTGAAGCAAAAAATGGTGGCTGCGAGCGACTAAAATAATAGCTACGATTACCCGTTGGAATATGCCCATAATCTTGAATCAATTGAGCAAAGTTCAAGACCGTATTAGCCATCAAAGTATCTTTTCTAGCGGCTTGTAAACCCAACATCATGAAGTAGTTATCCCAATAATAAGTTTCAGTAGATGCTCCACTTTGAACAAGATAAGGCTTAACCAACGGAATGAGCGTACCCGACGATTCCTTCGTTCTTCTTGTCAAAACACTCCATAATTCATTCACGTGTTCTTGTGGAGAAAGTGCTGCGTTGCTTACATATTTCGAGTTGGGCGTAGTGAAAGTGAAGTTTTCCATCACAAAACGCTTCAAATTAAAATTGGGTTTTGTTTTTTCTTCCTCATATCGCTTCATTACATCTTCTGCTTTGCCTTTTGGGCTTGCATCGGCAAATATTTTAGAATCAGAAAATATCGCCTTTAATTGTACTTCTTTGAAAAGCTCACCAAATTCTTCATCGGGCGATTTATATTCCTTTTTCGATACCGAATCTCCACATGCCAATATCACTACTGTTAAACCGAGCGTCAAAACCGATTGCTTCAAAAACTTTGTTGTCATTCTATTCGTTTAAAATTTGTGTTACGTATGTCTTAAAATTTGTCTAAATAATATAATCTTTGCCGTTGAATAATATTCGATTGTAATGTTTGTGTTAAAAGTAGTAATTTCGTATTAATAAAAGCCAAAAATATCTTTTGGGCGTGATTTAGAACTGCGATTCGGCGAATCGTTCCACAATATTCAAATAGACATGAAATTCATCAAAATAGTTTTAAGTTTTGTTCCTTTTCTCGCAACCGCACAAGTTGATTTACAAGCCGTTGGCACTTGTCCCGAAACCAGTTATTCTTTTTTCCGTCAAGGTATAAAAGAGCAAGAATTTACAAAAGCGTATGACGCTCAAGGGCGAATTTTGAAACAAACCAGTAATTTTTCGAGCAAAAATACGGGAAATTATACAGAAGAATATACTTACGAATACGATGCTGCGGGAAATAACACAACTATTACATACAAACGCAATAATGAAGTTAAGAGAGTCATCAAAAAAGCATTTGATGCTACTGGTCAATTACTTCAAGAGTCGGCCAGTGCGGGCGTAAATCTTCTTTCGGTCAATACACCTTCATTAAACGGTACGCAAAAAACGCAGGTTTTTTATGCTGAAGATGGAAAAACCGAAACTATCCGAGAAATTACAACTATCAACACGAAGGGACAGTTGCTAAAAAAAGAGGTGAAAGACCCTTCTGGAAAAGTTTTGATGTCTGATACTAAAACCTACAATATTCAAGGAAAAATTACCCAAGATGTGCATTTTGATGCGACCGACAAGGTTACTACTCAAACAGATTTTGTGTATGATGCCGCAGGAAATTTAGCAAGAGATAAAACCTTGAGAAATAACGTAACTTTTGCCGAAACCAAGCACGAGTACGACGCTACTGGTAAACTAATGCAAAAAACTCGCCTTAATGGCAAAGGTCAAATTGATTATTATTTTACCTACGAATACGATACTAATGGCAATATGACAAAAGAAAATTATTTCTATAATAATCAAGTCATAAGTGTTCGTACATTTGAATATGATTCTAAAGGAAACAAAATCAAAGAATCGTATCTCGACAAACTCGGGAGTGTAAGTATGTACAAAACGTGGGAGTTTGCTTGTAAATAGTTTAGTCCACGGTCGACAGTCTATAGTCGATAGTCCACAAAAACACAAAATATTGGTTATAATGTTTTTATTGTGTGTTTCTTACTCATTCTGAAATCAAAATAGTTTCTATTTTAAAAAAATCAAAAACAATCATAAAAATCTGATAAATCATAGTTTAAGATGGTCGCTGAAAAAATTGATTATGTTGCCGAAATCGCTCGGTTGAAAAAAGAAAAAAATGCAGTTTTGTTGGTTCACTATTACCAAACTGCTGATATTCAAGATATTGCTGATTACATTGGCGATAGCTTGGGGCTTTCGCAACAAGCAGCCAAAACCGATGCCGATATGATTGTTTTTGCGGGAGTGCGTTTTATGGCCGAAACAGCCAAGATTCTTTCTCCAAGCAAAAAAGTGGTTTTACCAGATTTCAATGCAGGTTGTTCGCTCGAAGAATCGGCTCCTTATGCCGAGTTTAAGGCATTTAAAGACCAACATCCCGACCATATTGTTATTTCTTACGTCAACTGCTCAGCAGAGCTTAAAACGCTTACCGACGTAGTTTGTACGAGTAGTAATGCCGTAAAAATCGTGGAAAGTTTTCCGAAAAACCAAAAGATTATCTTTGCTCCCGATAAAAATCTGGGAGGCTACATTAACCGTGTAACTGGACGTAATATGTTGCTTTGGGATGGTGCTTGTATGGTTCACGAGACTTTTTCGGGAAAAATGATAACCGATTTGAAAGCCAAACACCCAAATGCCGAAGTAGTGGCTCACCCAGAAAGCGAAGAGTCGGTTTTGAAATTGGCTGATTACATTGGTTCAACAACGGGTCTTTTGAAATATGTTATCAATAGTCCTCAGCAAGAGTTTATTGTGGCTACTGAGTCGGGTATTTTGCACCAAATGCGTAAATCGGCTCCAGGGAAGAAATTTTATGTAGCTCCAACCTCAAAAAATGGTCATGCGTGCAAGGCCTGTTCTGATTGCCCACACATGAAACTCAACACGCTCGAAAAACTATATTTGTGTTTGAGAGATGAAACACCAGAAATAAATCTTCCAGCCGAAATGTTGGCTGATGCCCGCAAACCAATCGAACGAATGTTAGAACTTTCGGCAAAATTCGGACTGTAATCTGTGGGGCGAAGTTCCACTTCGCTGATAATAAAAGTAAAAGGGCGAGATTTAGGTCTCACCCTTTTGTTTTTTTTGAAAATCTTATTCTACGCTATCGACAAGGTTGACCGCAACTCCGATAAAAACTTGTCCTACAATTATTTTACATTCTTCTCTCTCAATGCTTTTACATTGATGGCTCGCACAACTTCTGATTTTTTCAAGATAATACTCCAAATTGCAAAGCCCGAATCATCGCTAAAACAAAGTTTTCCTACACCTTTATCATAAGGAATCGGCGAAGTATAAACAAACAACGAATCACCTATTTTCTGAATATTATCACTCATTTCGAGCTTTTTGGCGGCGTTATCGGCGTATGCTTCTAAAACTTCCTTTTCTTTTACATATAACTGATTATTGCTACCAATATCAGGCTGCCCCAAAAGCCTGATTTTTAAACCATATCTTTCTGATAATGAATCAATTAAAGTCATGTTTTTCAACTGACAAAGTTCTTCGCCACGAGCCGCACTTACATTTTTCATTTGTTTCGCAAAATCAGCCGTTAAAGCTTTCGAAATCTCTGCCCCCATTTCTTCTACCTGATAAGCGATTTGTGTAGGCGATACTCTCTTTACTTTATAATCTTCCATTCTCCCTAAAATACTACTACCAGTATTTGTTTTCTCACCATTCGAGCAAGCACAAGCTACAAAAAAAGATAAAACTATAATAATGTTGTTTTTCATTGTTAATCTAAATTTTTCACAAAACTACAAACGGTAATTCGTTTAATCTTGAAAAAGAATAAAAATCTCTGTAAACCAAACAGAATAGCCATAAAAAAACAGTAAGGTCTTTTCTGACCTTACTGTTTTCAATCTTAGACAAATCCAAAAAAAGTAGCCGAACAAAGCCGAGTATCAACCGTAACCACCTCTAAACTTATAGGTACTTGCTACTTTATCAATGGCCACAATGTAAGCTGCCAAACGTAGAGAAACACCGTGTTTTTGTGAAGTTTCAAATACGTTATCGAAAGCGTCTTTCATCATACGGTCAGAACGACGGTTGATTCTGTCCAGAGCCCATTTATAACCAATACGATTTTGTACCCATTCAAAATACGAAACCGTTACGCCACCCGCATTTGCCAAAATATCAGGCACAACCATGATTCCTTTTTGGTTGATAATATCGTCGGCACTGGCCGAAGTCGGGCCATTTGCACCTTCTACGATAAGTTTTGCTTGAATATTTCCTGCATTTTCGTGCGTAATTACGTCTTCTTTGGCCGCAGGCACTAATACATCCACATTCAAGGCCAGTAATTCTTCGTTGGTAATCAACTCAGCATCTTTGAAACCTTCGAGCGTTCCGTTATTAGCATTGCGGTAAGCAATGGCTTTTTCTACATCAATTCCTCTCGGATTGTAGTATGCTCCCGAGATATCGCTCAAACCACAAATCGTTACGCCTTTTTCTTGCAAAAGTTTCGCTCCCCACGAACCAACATTGCCAAAACCTTGCACAGCCGCCGTTGCACGATACGGGTTCAATCTCAATTTCTCCATACCAGCCAATGCCGAAACCATTACGCCACGACCAGTAGCTTCCGTACGCCCCAACGAGCCTCCCAAAACCAATGGTTTTCCTGTAACTACTGCATTTACGGTCATTCCTTTGGCTTTCGAGTATTCGTCCATCAACCAAGCCATCTCACGAGGGCCAGTTCCCATATCAGGTGCAGGAATATCTTTATCTGGCCCGAAAATATCAAGCATCGCAATGGTGTAGGCACGCATCAAACGCTCCATTTCTCCAGCCGACATTTCACGTGGGTTGCAGGCAATTCCGCCCTTTGCACCGCCGTAAGGAATATCAACCACGGCACATTTCCAAGTCATCCAAGCCGCTAAGGCTCTCACCTCATCAATATTTACGGCAGGGTCGAAGCGAATACCGCCTTTACTTGGCCCCAAAATCGTTGAGTGAATCACTCGGTAGCCTTCAAAAACTTTAATTTGTCCGTTATCCATCGTAACGGGCAAGCCTACCGTCACCTGACGAGCAGGTACTTTCAGAATATAATACATTTCATCGCTGATACCGAGAATCTTCACGGCAGCATCGAATCGTTGCATCATTGACTCCAACGGATTCTCTTTATCCTTGATTGGAGCTGGTTCTATATATGTCATAAACAGAATAATATTTTGTACGTGAATGTGGTTTCACGGTGCAAACTTAGAAAAAATAAAGTATTTCTTAAAATCGTTAAATTTAACACTAATTTTTTATCAGCTTATTTGGCAGATATACCTTATCAGCCTTTTGCATTTTTTAACAAAACCAAATAATTTATTGTTTTTCTAAAATTACCTTTAAATAAATTTTTTTCGGGTTATTTTAAGAAATTGTATCTCGCTATTGTTTCAGCCTACCAAAACACTATATTTGTGGGATTTTTGAAAAACCCCAAAATATAAACGTTTACTGCTTTACAATTATGGCCGCAGTTGAAGAAAAAACCCGATATTCGGAAGATGAATTAAAGGAGTTTGAGGTAATTATTACTCAAAAACTGGAAGCAACTCGCAACGAACTGAATTTTATCAGAGAAACGTTGAGTAGAAAGAATGACAACGGCACAGAGTACACTGCCAATAGCACAAAGCTAATGGAAGACGGTGCCGATGTAAGCGAAAAAGAGCAATTGAGCCAGTCGGCTGGAAGATTGCAGAAGTTTGCTCAGCAGTTAGAAGCAGCCTTAATCAGAATCAAAAATGGTACTTACGGCGTTTGTCGTGATACAGGAAAATTGATTCCGAAAGAACGTTTGAGAGCAGTACCGCACACGCAACAAACGATTGAAGCAAAACTAAAGGCTTCTAACTAAAATTTTAAGGAAAAAACATCTATAATTTCTACCTTGTAAGGCGTTCAAACCGTTTTTCACAAGGTTATAGGGATTGTTGTCTATAAAAAAAGCCTCTACGTCAGAGGCTTTTTTGTTTTACAGGTTTTTCTACATTTCTTTGTTTGAACAATATAAACTTCTCGACATGAAAAAAAACACTCTACTCTACCTATTATTCTTTCAACTACTTATTAGTCAAGCTTTTGGGCAGGTTGCTGATAGTTATTATTTGCCTCAAAATGTTACGTATGATGCCAAAATTCCGACACCTCAGAAGTTTTTGGGTTATCAAGTCGGCGAACAGCACGTAACTCCTTATGAGACAGTTACTTATATGAAAGAATTGGCTCGTTTATCTAATCGCTTCAAGATAGAAACTTATGCCAAAACTTTTGAAAACCGTGAGTTAGTTCTCGTTACGGTTACTTCTCCCGAAAATCACGCTCGCCTTGACCAAATCAAAGCCGAACACCAAAAATTAGTTAATCCTTCACAATCAGGTGGTTTAGACCTACAAAAAATGCCAATTGTGGTCTGGATGGGCTACTCTGTACACGGAAATGAAGCCAGTGGCACCAACTCAAATCTGATGTCGGCTTATTATTTAGCCGCTGCTCAAGGTGCAGGTGTTGATTCTTTATTGAAAGAAACAGTCATTTTAATCGACCCCGTAATTAATGCTGATGGGGGAAATCGTTTTGCAACTTGGGTAAATATTAACCGCAGTACCAATTTAGTAAGCGATGTAAACAGCCGTGAGTTTAGCGAAACTTGGCCTGGTGGCCGCTCGAATCACTACTGGTTCGACCTTAACCGTGACTGGCTTTACCAACAAATGCCCGAAAGTAAAGGACGTTTGGTGAAGTTTTATGACTGGCGACCCAATATCTTGACCGACCACCACGAAATGGGTTCGGCTTCAACGTTTTTCTTTCAACCTGGTATTCCTGCACGCACGCACCCGCTTACGCCCAAGAAAAACATTGATTTAACCATCAAATTCGGAAAATTCCAAGCTGTTGGACTCGACAAAATAGGTTCGGCATATTATACACAAGAAAACTACGATGATTTTTATTACGGAAAAGGCTCTACCCTTCCCGATGTAAATGGCTCGGTGGGTATTTTGTTTGAACAAGCCTCCTCTCGTGGACATTTGCAAGAAACTGCTAACGGGATTTTAAGTTTTCCGTTTACGGTTCGCAACCAAGTTACGGCAACTTTCTCAACGCTTCGTGCGGCACGTGAAATGCGTGTCGAGTTGCTCGAACACATGAGAAGTTTTTACAAAGAAGCCTCAACTGATGCTGTAAAAGGCTATGTTTTTGGTGGTGGAAATGATGCTATAAAAACTTGGGAAATGGTAAATATGCTCAAACGCAACCAAATTGATGTATATCGTTTAGGAAAAGACGAAAACCAAGATGGGATAGCATTCAGCAAAGAAAACGCCTACGTTGTACCGATGAATCAGCCACAACACCGCCTTATCAAATCAATGTTTGAAAAGCGTACAAAGTTTGAAGATAGTTTATTCTACGATATTTCGGCATGGTCGCTACAATATTGTATGAATGTACCTACGGCGGAAGCAAAAACGGCAGTTTCATTGGGCGAAAAAGTTGATAAAAATGATTTCCCGAAAGGCAAGGTTATTGGCAAAAGCCAATATGCCTATCTGTTTGAGTGGAATAGTTACTACGCTCCACGTGCCGCTTACGAATTATTGAAAAAAGGCTATAACCTAAAAGTAGCAACCGAACCACTTTCGGCAGTGATTGATGGAAAAGAACGCACGTTTGATTATGGAACAATTCAGATTTTCAGCAATGGCACCGACCCGTCGGCTTTACTTCAAACTCTTGCCGAGCGTGATGGTGTAGATTTCTATGCCGTTCCGACGGGTCTTACACCACAAGGAATCGACTTTGGTAGCGAGAAATTTAAAAAAGTACGTTTGCCAAAAGTATTGATGTTGGGTGGTACGGGTGTGCAATCGACCGATGCTGGCGAAATTTGGCACTTACTTGACCAACGTATTAATATTCCGCTCACAGTTGCCGACATCGAAACGGCCAACCGCACGAGTTTAGAAAAATACACACACATTGTTTTGGCTGGTGGTAACTACAATGCACTTTCTGACGAAAAAATCAAACGTTTTGTACAAAGTGGTGGTGTTTTGGTAGCCATGACCGATGCGGTGGAGTGGGTTTCGGCAAAAAAAATCGCTAACATAAGCGTTAAAGAAAAGCCTGATAATAATGGAAATGGGGAAAAACGCCCATACAACCTACAAGAAAAATATACAGGTGCTTTAGAAACCGCAGGAACAATCTTCGAGGCAAAAATCGACCCGACGCACCCATTATGTTTTGGTTATCAGCAAAGCAAATTGGCCTTGTTTAAGGATAACAACATCTTTATGGAAGATACCAAAAATCCGTACAATACACCGATGATTTTCACGGCAAATCCTTTGTTGGCGGGCTATGTTCATCCAAAAAATGAGAAACTAATCAAAAACTCTCCAGCCGCTATTACACTAAATGTGGGTTCGGGTCGAGTAATTGCATTATCTGAAAACCCAAATTTTAG
The DNA here is from genome assembly GCF_014644295.1 of Emticicia aquatilis. Taxonomy (GTDB): domain Bacteria; phylum Bacteroidota; class Bacteroidia; order Cytophagales; family Spirosomataceae; genus Emticicia; species Emticicia aquatilis. The sequence goes on along the minus strand of NZ_BMKK01000006.1, from coordinate 409,964 downwards.
AGCGTTTTGGTATGGCACAAACAAACTTTTCTTAAATACTCTTTTCTTCGGAAACATAATCGGCGGTGGTCGTTTTGGTGGTGAAGAAGAGTAGTTATTAGTTTATTGGTTACTGGTTATTAGACGCTACGAAACTAATTTGCCAGTAACTAATAAACGGATAACCATTTTGCCAAAACCCACGTTTTTTCTACCTTGCAGACATAACTGTTAAATTTACGAGTATGAGAAATCGAAAATCGTAAATCGTAAATCCAAAATCGTATGTCTGATTTTTTGAAAATAGGTGAGTTAAAAGAAAATCTCGTAAAACTCATCGAGGCAAAATTTGAATTAACCAAACTTAATGTTCAAGATAAAATTGAGGGTATAGCAGTAAAAGCCGCTTACGCCCTCATTACGTTTATACTCAGCATTGTAGTAATTATTTTTCTGAGTATTCTGATTGCCCTCGGCCTCAACCATCTGATTGGTAGCTCTTGGCTGGGTTTTCTTATCATGTTTGGCTTTTATGCCATTATTCTTGCCATTTTTATTTTTGCAAAAGATTCCGTTCAACACAGCATCAAGAAAAAAGTAGAAGAGGTGGTTGATGAGCATTTAAACGAAAAATCTTAACCAAATTTCATATTTTTCGCTTACAGAAATTATCTCCGTAAGAATATTCTACTGTATTTTGCTGACTACCAATATTAAATTCCTACGGAATAATTACTTCTTCTTAAAGCACTTATTCTATCGTTTTTATTACACTTTCAGCTAAAAACCATAAATTTGTAGATTAATAGAAACGTGGTTTTCTCAATGGCAAAATTTTTGCCACTGCATCAATAAAAATCCTTCATGAAATACGAAATTGTCATTGGCTTAGAAGTTCACTGCCAACTTGCAACAGAGAGTAAGATATTTGCTTCCGATACGAATCAATTTGGTAGCGAGCCAAACACCAATATTAGTGTAATCACGCTCGGACACCCTGGTGTTTTACCAAAACTCAATAAAAAAGCAGTCGAATATGCCATTCGTATGGGCTTGGCTTGTGGCTGCGAAATCAATAGAAACAATTATTTCGACCGTAAAAATTATTTCTACCCTGACCTTCCAAAAGGCTATCAAGTTTCACAAGATAAATATCCGATTTGTAAAGGTGGTGAAATTAAAATTCGCCTGAAAGATGGCAAAACATTCAAAGAGCGTGCTTTAGAACTTCATCATATTCACCTCGAAGAAGATGCAGGAAAATCGGTTCATGATGGTAGCGATGCTTTTACACTCTTAGATTATAATCGTGCTGGAACGCCACTCGTAGAAATCGTTTCGGAGCCTTGTATGCGTAGCCCTGAAGAAGCAGGTGCATATCTGACCGAAATCCGCAAGATTGTTCGTTATTTGGGCATTTGCGATGGAAACATGGAAGAAGGCTCGATGCGTGCCGACTTAAATATTTCGATTCGTGAAGAAGGCACAACCGAATTTGGTACGAAAGTCGAAATCAAAAATATGAATTCGATTCGTAACCTACAACACGCTGCCGAATACGAATACAAGCGTCAAGTGGCGTTACTCGAATCGGGTGGAAAGGTTATTCAAGAAACACGTATGTTTGATGCCGATAAAGGCCAAACTTATAGTATGCGTGTAAAAGAAACCATGAACGATTATCGTTATTTTCCTGAGCCTGATTTAGCTCCGCTAAGAATTTCGGATGAGTGGATGAACGAAATCAAATCGAAAATGCCCGCACTTCCGAGCGAATTATTTGAGAAATTCACGAAAGAGTTTGGGATTCTCGAAGAACACGCCGTTACGATTACCGACAGCAAAGAAATGGCCGATTATTACTTGGAGGTTTGTAAACTTACACAGAATTACAAAGCAGCATCGAACTGGCTTACTTCAACAATCAGAGGGTATTTGAACGAAAATAGCCTCGAAATAACGGAGTTTAGTCTAAAACCAAGTCAATTAGTTGAAATCATCTCGTTGGTTGACGAAAACAAAATAAGTAGCTCGGCAGCGGCTCAGAAATTATTTCCGCTGATGCTCGAAAATCCGAGTGTTTCGGCATTGAAATTGGCAGAAAGCAACAATTTGATTCAAGAAAGCAATACCGATACACTTCAAGCGTTAATCAACGAAGTTCTGGCAGCCAACGAAGCAAAAGTAAGAGAATACAAGAGCGGAAAGAAAGGTTTACTTGGCATGTTTGTTGGAGAAGTAATGAAAAAATCGAAAGGCTCGGCCGACCCAAAACGTACGAACGAGTTATTGATGAAAGCTTTATCATAAGCATTAAAAGAAAATATTAATAAAAAATACCTTTATGAAACACATCATTATTGCTATATGCTTGGTAATCAGCGGAATGGCTTGCCAGTCGCAACCACAAGCGAATACGCCAACGGGTACAGAAAGTACGTATAGCATCAGTGGAAAAGTAAAATCTGCTGTAAGTGGTAAAGTATATTTGGAGCGAATGAACGACCGTAATATTCCTTTTAGGGTAGATTCGGTAGCCCTTTCGCCCGATAATAGTTTTTCGTTCAAAGGAAAAATGACCGAACCAGCTATCTATCAAGTAAACATTGCCAACCAACAAATCATTGGTTTGATTCTTGATGGTGGCGAAACATTGACTATTGTCGCCGATGGCTTTAATACCCCCGAAAAACCAGGGAGTTTTTCGGTAGATGGCTCTCCGATGATGGCCAAGTTCAATCAAGTTGTAGCCGAATCTCAGAAATTCCGTCAAACTCAAATGGATTTGCAAAATCAATTTGATGCCGCTACTCAGAAAAAGGACGAGAAAAAGAAAAAGGATATTCAAGTAAGCTACCAAGCAGCCGAAGAAAAGTACAACTCTACCATCAAACCGATGATTGGTGAAATGGGTACTTCGTTGGCGGGTTTGATTGCTATCAATAATTTTTTGAATCCAGAAAAAGACTTTGAAATATTTGCTAATGCAGCCAAACAATTAGAAAAAGAAGGTAAAAATCATTTCTTTGCCAAGCTTTTTATTCAAGATGTAAAACGTAGAAGTGCTGGCTCGGTTGGTGCTGATGCTCCTGATTTTTCGTTGGTTGATTTAGATGGAAAAAGTGTAAAACTATCAGAATTGCGTGGAAAAGTTGTTGTTCTCGACTTCTGGGCTACTTGGTGTGGACCATGTATCATGTCGTTTCCAGGTATGAAGTTATCAATGGATAAATTTAAGGATAATCCAAACGTAAAGTTTTTATTTGTGAATACCTACGAGCGTGTGAGTGCCGACCAATGGAAATCAACAGTTAGTACATTTGTGAAACAAAGGGGTTTCACTACCTTCCCAGTTATTTTGGATGTTGGTGGTGAAGTTGCCGGAAGTTATGGCGTAAATGGTATTCCTGCTAAATTCTGTATTGATAAAGAAGGCAAAATCAAGTTTAAAAGTACTGGTTATTTAGGTTCAAACGATGCTATCGTAACCGAAATGACTCATTGGATTGAAGAAGCGAGTAAGTAATAGTGGTTCTATAAAATATAACGACGGCATGGTTCAAAACCATGCCGTCGTTGTTTTACTGATATAGCTATAAACTCTCAAGTATTACTTCTCATTCGATGGCAAAACTACACGCTTTACATTGCCATCATCACCTTGTGTAATCATCACGAAAACCGTTCCGCTTTTTTGTTTGCCAATATTAATTTGACCTACATATTCGCCCGAAAAGTCTTTGATTTCTTCTTTGGCAATCACATTGCCTTTTACATCCAAAACTTTGATGCTTACATCGCCTTTTTGTGGAGCGTTGAAACGCACATTCAAGATTTCAGTTTTAGGGTTATTCGGAAACACCTCAACGCTTTTGATAGTTTTGCTGCCCGAACTTCCTCCATCAAACATCATGATATTATCTGGAATCGAACGAAATTCAAACTTTAGGTCTTTGCCCATTTGTTTCATATTCTCACGAAGACTTTCCATGTTGCCATTAAATTCGTGAGAGAAATCTTCGCCATTGAAGAACTCCGTTTCGCCCTTACCGTCTCTTTTATAAACTCTTACTTTCGGGCCTCTTTTGATTACAATATCTTCATTTCCGCCGCCATCACTATCATTAAACTCATAGCGTCTTACAATCTTTTTACCGTCGTTTCGCTCGATATTGATATTTGAGTTTGAATCGTTGTCTATCTCAATCTTTACTCCTTGTGCTTTGCCCTTGTTAAGAGCCAAAACCGAATCTTTAAACTTCTCAATCATTTCATCTTTTTGGCTACTCGATAAGCCCGAAGCATTGATTACTTTTTCGCTGATGGTTGTTTTTCCATCAACTTCTTGCTCTATACGAATACGTACTCTTTCTTTTTTTTCTTGTGCAAATGAAACAATAGGGGCAATAAATAATATCAATAACGCCCCTGCTTTGGAAATAGCCTTCATAATTTTAAGTTTTTAAAATGTAAATAATGGTTAAATGACATTTCTGAGATTAAAATGTTGCACAAACTTAGCCGAAGTATGGGTATAATTGACGTTAAAAAGTCTTAAAAAATGTTAAATACCAGCTATTAGTTGAGCGGCAGTGGCCGAAGGATTATTTTCGGTAACTTTAAATGTGGTAATTTTTGAAGGGTCTCTTTTAGAAAGACCGTGTAGATAGGTTTTATCGTAGTAGTTGAGTGCAATATCTGTCCCGAATGAAAAATCACCATTTCCGAGGGCTTCGATGGCTGCTTTGTGGTGTTGCCCGCCGAGACGTTTCAAAATTCTATCAGTGGCAGCCTTTAGTTCATCGAACGAAAAATGTGCGTATTCTTCTATTAAACGTTGTACTCTTATCTCTCGGTCAACATCAATGTATGCCACTTGGGTTTTTCGCATTTGTTGCCAGAGAGCATCGGGAATATTACAGCACCCGATATTTCGGCTTTCGTCTTCAACCCAAATGCGGCGGGTTGGGTCGAGTTTGGCAAATTCGGCATAAAGCATATTTTCAAAATGCTCGGTCATTGGTTGTGGAGCTTGTCCGAGCATTCCGAAGGCAGAGCCTTTATGATTTGCCAAGCTCTCCAAGTCTAAAATTTGTTCGCCTTGTTTTTGAAGTTCGTACAAAATTTCTGTTTTTCCACTACCTGTTTTTCCACCTAAAACAATGATATTCAGTGGCTGACTTAATTCTTCAAGAATAAAGTTTCGGTACTTTTTATATCCACCGATTAAGGTTGAAACCTTCATTCCGGCCGAACTAAGAAGCGTCGCAAAACTTCCGCTTCGCATTCCACCTCGCCAGCAATGAACCAAAACTTCACCTTCGGGAGCAATTTTCTTCGATTTTTTTACAAATCCTGAGAGTTTTGGGCCAACTATATCAAGTCCCAATAAAAAAGCGGATTCTTTTCCCACTCTCTTGTAGCGTGTTCCTACTTCTGCTCGTTCATGATTCTCGAACAATGGAATATTCAACGCCCCAACAATGTGGCCACGCTCAAATTCTCCTGGCGAGCGTACATCAATAATGGGGAGTGTTTTTGCTTTTTCAAGAAAATGCTCTATTGAAAGTGGTTTTATCATTTTAGGGGCTTTTGGCTATTAGCATTTAGCTATTAGCTTTATTTAAACGAAATCAATTCTTAGAGGTATAAAGGTATTTTTGCTAATAGCTAAACGCCAAAAGCTAATAGCTAAACTACTCCAATTCTCGCAAATATAGCTGAATAGTATTCTCTAAGCCAAAATAAAGAGCATCGCAGATAAGTGCGTGACCGATGGAAACTTCGAGCAGATTAGGAATATTTTGCTTGAAATAACGCAGATTCTCCAAGCTTAAATCGTGGCCAGCATTTACGCCAAGACCAACCCGCTCGGCTACTTTTGCGGCACTTACGTAGTCTTTTATGGCAGCTTCACGGTTTTGGGAGTAATTATGAGCGTAACTTTCTGTGTAAAGTTCGATTCGGTCGGTGCCTGTTTCGGCAGCTCCTTCAACCATTGCTTCGATTGGGTCAACAAAAATAGAAACTCTACAACCTGCACTTTTGAAGGTTGCAACCAAATCTTTTAGTCTTTCTCGGTGAGCGATGGTGTCCCAGCCTGCGTTTGAGGTAATGGCATTGAGTGCATCTGGAACGAGCGTTACTTGCGTAGGTTTATTGGCAAGTACTAACTCCACAAATTTCTTTTCGGTAGGATTTCCTTCTATGTTAAACTCTGTCGTAACAATTTCTTTCAGGTCATAGACATCCTGATAGCGTATATGTCTTTCGTCAGGGCGGGGGTGAACCGTGATTCCCTCCGCCCCAAATTTTTCACAATCAATCGCAACCTGCACCACATTCGGTTGGCTTCCGCCTCGTGAGTTTCGCAAGGTCGCTATTTTGTTGATATTGACCGATAATTTCGTCATGCTGTTCTTTAATCTGTTTCGTTAAAATCAAACTCTTCCCTAACAAATACCGACTACGTGTCTGAGTATCATAATGAGACGTGCGAGTGGCAACGTTTTTCCCATCAACGGCTCTTACAAGCTTCATTTTTTGGTAATAGTAAGTATTTTCGCTTACTTTTACCAGATTTTTGTCGGAACTTTGTTTTGTTTGGTACTGAAATAACTGATTTGTAGCCAAAATCAGTTCCCCATTTTTGCCAAAATAATACTCGTGTCTGATTTTTCCAGCTTCTCCGTAAGTTTCCGAAACGATTAACTCAATTCGTTTGTTTTGGAAGTAAGCCGTCACGACATCATCGAATCGTTCGTCAGAGATTCGTTTGGTAATGTACAGGTGGTTTTTGAGATTTGTTTGGATTTCGGCACAACGTTTCTGAATGCTTGTCGTAGGTGAGTAACTTTTCTTAGGAGTAGCAAACACACTGGACGTAAATAGCAGAATGCCAACGGCAGTTAAATTAAAAACACGCATATTTGTTTGATGGGTTGGTTAAGTAATACATACCCGTTATCAAAAGGTGTTCCAAAAAATTATCGTACGGATACACAAATCGAAAAACACCAGTTTTTATTAAAATAATACAATTAATTCTTAAAAAAATGTCTTTAAAAACAACAATCGACGCCCAAATAAAAGCAGCTATGCTTGCTCGTGAACAAGGCAGACTTATGGCTCTTCGTGATATTAAAAAATTGATTTTATTAGAAGAAACGAAGGAAGGAAAAACAGGCGAATTGACAACCGAAGAAGAAACAAAATTGCTTACAAAGGCCGCAAAACAAAGAAAGGATTCGGCTGATATTTATCGTCAACAAAACCGTGAAGACCTTTTGGAAAAAGAGTTAGCCGAATTGACGGTTATCGAAGAGTTTTTGCCAAAACAACTCTCAGAAGATGAGCTAAGAGCTAAATTAGAAGAAATCAAGGCTCGTGTTGGGGCATCTGCTCCATCGGATATGGGCAAAATGATGGGCGTAGCTACCAAAGAACTCGCTGGTCTTGCAGATGGAAAAGCTATTTCGGCAATGGTGAAAGCTTTATTGGCGTAGTTTCGATTTACGAATGACGATTTACGAATTTTATACGTTGCGTGTATTCGTAACTCGTCATTCTTAATTCGTCATTCGTAAATTCTTCCTCATCGCAACCATTCCCAAATATTCGGTTTTCATTTGCTCGAAATCAAGGCGTGAAGTTCCGCATATTTCAAAGCCGAGGCTTTCGTAAAACCTAATGGCATTGTGGCTACTATCCATTGCTTTTAGCCAAACATAATCTTTGTTTTGCTGCTGTGCCATTTCAATGGCAAACTCCATTAGTTTTCGGCCTACACCTTTTCCTGTGGCTTCGTTTGTCAGATAAATTCTTTCTACCTCAAAGCCATCTCCATCTTGCCCAGCCAGTTGATTTTCGGGACGAATTTTCAAGAATCCGACGTACTTTTCATCAAGAATTGCAAAGAAAAACTCGTTTTTAGCATCAGTCAACTCTTCGGTTAATTGATTGATATTAAAACATTTATGGGCATACCATTCGCCTTCGTCGTACCACAGGTGGCGGTAATGGTCGAAATATGCCCGAGTGGCAACCTCTGAGAATTTTTCAACCTCCGAAGTACTTATTCTTTCTATTCTTAAATTCATTATAAATCTCTTTTCATCGTAAAATCGGTTTGAACCTCTGTGCCTAACACAAAAACGTGTTTGTCGAGAAACTCAAAGCCCATTTTCTTATAAAACTGCATGGCATTGTGGTTGTTTTCCCATACCCCGAGCCAAATAGACTCAAAATCATTTTCTTTTGCCCAATTCGTGCAGAAATCCATTAGTTTTCTTCCCAACTGCTGTCCATGCAAGTTTTTATCGACATAAAAACGCTCTATCTCTACAACTTTTTTGTCTTCTAAACCCTTGGTTGGGTGGTCTTTTACGAGTTTAGCAAATGCCACAATTTGTTGCTCTGATTCAATGATAAAATATTGATTTTGAGGGTTTTGCAAATCTGATAAAATTGCTTCTGATGAGAAATTTTTAGCCACATGGGTTTCCATGTTTTCGGGTGTGTTAAACTCTGTGTAAGTATCACGGAAGGTTTTTTCTGCCAATTGGCGAATAGTTTCGGTATCGTTGGTTGTTGCTAATCTGAAACTAAAATTCATGGGTATTTCAAATACTATTTGGTTTCTGAAAAATTTAAGGATAAAATTTCTTTTTTCGGTGAACAGGATGTTCACTCCACAAATTATAGAAATATTCTTTTCTATCGTTCTATTATTTTCTTTATCTTTGAAATATCACCCTAATCAATAAAAAATGAGTACTTCGACTCCTACACAAAGACTTTATTCGCTCGATGCCCTACGTGGTTTTGATATGTTTTGGATTATGGGCGGTGAAGATGTTTTTCATGAACTCATGGAAGCTTCGCATCACCCCGCTGCCGTCTGGATGGCCACACAGCTCTCGCACGTTGCATGGAACGGTTTTCGTTTTTACGACCTTATTTTTCCATTGTTTCTATTTATTTCGGGGGTTTCAACACCATACTCTGTTGGGCGTGAAATTGATAAAGGCATCGAAAACCGCAAAATTGCCCTCCGAATCATCAAGCGTGGACTCATTTTGGTGCTGTTGGGTATTATTTACAACAATGGCTTACAGATAAAAGAACTTTCGCAGATTCGTTTCCCGAGTGTATTGGGTCGTATCGGGCTGGCGTATATGTTTGCGTGCATGATATATGTATATGCAAGCCACCGTTTTCAGTATGTTTGGTTTGTGAGTATTTTGGTTGGTTATTGGTTGATTATGAAATTTAATGCTGCACCAGGTTTTGTGGCTGGCGATTTGACAATTCAAGGCAATTTTGCTTCGTGGGTTGACCGTATGGTACTTCCGGGCAGATTACACCTTGTTATCCATGACCCCGAAGGACTTTTCTCAACACTTCCTGCAATTTGCACGGGTTTATTGGGGATTTTTGCAGGAAATTATCTTAAAAACAATTCTACCAAAACGCCAACCCAAAAAGCCGCAACTTTGGCGATTGGCGGTTTACTGTGTTTAATTGTTGGTGGAGCTTGGGGGCTTTTCTTCCCTATTAATAAAAACCTCTGGACAAGCTCGTTTATGCTTTATGCGGGTGGTTGTAGTTTACTTTTGTTGGCTATTTTTTACTTCATAATTGATGTTTTGCAGTATCAACGTTGGGCTTTCTTCTTTACGATAATCGGACTAAACTCTATTCTGATATATCTATCGGTTAAGTTTATCGACTGGTATTATACGGCTGAGGGGCTTTTTCGTTGGCTGGGGCAGCTATTTGGCGAGGCGTACTACGGGGTTATCATTACGATTGCTGTCATTGCCGTGAAATGGGCATTTTTGAGAGCGATGTATCACTATAAGATATTCTTAAGAGTTTAGGTAGGCCTTGTTATTATTTGTTAATGAAAAACTTTTTAATGCTAACCAACGTATATAGATGTAGAGGTTTCAGTAATGAATAATAACAAAAACGACATAAAAATGAAGATTACAAGTTTATTGAGTATCATATTGCTTACGGTGAGTAGCTGTTTTGCCGTAAATGCTCCGACATCAAATGCCGAGCCGATTAGCCATGAGATTTGGAATGGACTTTTGAAAAAATACGTTGATGCCAAAGGTTTCGTCAATTATGGAGGTTTTAAGAAAGACCAAGCAGAGCTGAAAAAGTATTTGACATTGGTTGAAAACAATGCTCCTGGCGATAAATGGAGCAAAGACGAAAAGTTGGCGTATTGGATAAATGCTTATAATGCCTTCACGATTCAGCTTATCTTAGATAATCTGGATAATAAAATCAAAAGTATCAAAGACATCGGTAGTAAAGTAAAAATTCCGTTTGTAAATACACCGTGGGACGTGAAGTTTATTAATATTGGTGGAAAGAAAATGGATTTGAATAATATCGAACACGGTATTATCAGAAAAGATTTTGATGAGCCTCGTATCCATTTTGCGTTGGTTTGTGCTGCAAAATCTTGTCCACCACTCCGAAATGAAGCATATATTGCATCAAAACTTAACCAGCAACTCGACGACCAAGGTGTAGATTTCTTGAATGATTCGAGCAAAAATCAGGTTTCAGCCGATGAAGCGAAACTTTCAAATATCTTTAATTGGTACGGTGGCGATTTTAAAGACAAAATGCCCGTGATTGATTGGGCAAACAAATATGCCAAAGTAAAAGCCAATAAAGGTGCAAAGATTTCGTATATGACCTATAACTGGGATTTGAACGGAAAGTATTAGCCCCTCCCAACCAACCTCCCCGATAGGGAGGAGAAAAGCAGTTTCTTGATAAAGAAGCTGCTTTTTTGTTTTTATACTCCTTCAAATCGGCTGGGCGATTGACCTGTGAATTTTTTAAATGCCCGATTGAATGTAGCTTTTGAATTAAATCCACAGTCGAAGGCCACTGCCAAAAGTGTATAGTTTTGGTTTTGAGGGAGTTTTATTTGTTTCTTAAATTCTTCTACTCGGTATTCGTTCACAAAATCATTGAAGTTTTTGCCAAAATTCGAGTTGATGGCAGCCGAAAGTACCGAAGTGTTAGTCTTTAATTTTAGAGCCAAATCGCTCAACGAAAGTTCTGATTCGAGATAGGGCTTTTCTTGAAGCATCAGGTTTTCGATTTTAGTCTTTAATTCTTCAAAATTATTCTCCTTCGGCTCGCTTATTATGGTTGTGTTTTGTGATTCTGACATCAGGCTTTTTGAATAAGCCAATCGCAAAGGCTGATGCTGGGCATAGCCTTTAATGCCCACATAACAGATAATCAGAACCGTAAACAAGTGCCACCACCAATCTTGCTCGAAAGGTAAATCGCCGAGTAGTTTGTCGGCCATTCCCCAAGCCCATTTAAAGACTTCGCCCGCAATAATCAGATAAATAAAGTTTCGTAGCCAAACAAAGCTAATTGTCTCAGTATCAGAGAATTGGGTTTCTGTCCAACTCCTATATTCTCTATAAATTCGTAGTGATTGATAGAAATAATAAATATACGAACCCCAAATTGCTACAATTTCTACCCAACCTAACCAATCAGAAATTTTTGAACTTCTGAAACGATTTACAGCCTCATGCCCTTGTAAGAAAGCCCCAAAATTGATAATGAAATAGATAGCATAAAGCACATAATGCAGAAAATAAATTGGCTTAAAACGAAATTCTCGATTGATTTGAGCCTTTAGATAAAAGTAAATAGTTGGAGCAAATGCCAAAGTAAAATAGCGAGGAAAACCATCGAATTTTTCCCAAAGAATATTGATACCAGCAAAACCAAAGGTATAATCTTGGATTTCCATCGCCAAAAAGAACATCACGAATCCCAAAAATTTATCAGAAAGGCGTTCTTCTTGCCAACCCCTATACCAAAGTAAAACGGCAAAAAGCAGAGCGAGAAAATAACCAAATTGTAGCGGAGTGGTGTATAGCGACATTTTTCGGAGGTAATTCTTTTTTAACTATTTCGATGTTGTTTTGTTTAATATTCACATTTTTCGCACTTCACCATTGCCAATAATTCCTGACATCGGGTCGATTTTTCCTTGGCCAAACTGCATTACGCTGTTGTTTCCTGTGCCGTGAGCAACAAGCGAGATTTGCGAATTTACTGACACATTTCCGTTACCGTAGCTTTTTACTTTGGCGGTTTTGGCAATAAGCTTTTGGGCATTTACATTACCATTTCCGTTTTTCTTGATGTCGAGTTCGTCGATATTGCCTTGTAGCGAAACATCACCGTTTCCATCATTTTCAAATCTAAAGTAGCGGCCGATAACACCCAAAACATGCACATTAGTGTTTCCTCGGTGCTGAATAACCGTAGCTTCGGGCATGGTTACTTTGATTTTTATTCGGGTATCTTCCAGATACAGTTTTCCGTTGTAGTTTCCTGCCAAGCGAATCGCTAATTGGTGCTCGGCATCATCTTTTTTCACTTCAAGTCTTGGTTCTAAATTTTCGTCAATATCCACTTTTATCGAAAAAGGTTTACCGATTTCTACTTCAATCTTTCCATCAAAGTCTTCAAACGAAACTTTATCGAAGTCTTTAAAATCAAAAGTTCGAGAAATAATTTTTCCAGTGCCTCTTAATGGTCCTTTTTGGGCGAAAGTTATGGTGCAAAATACATTAAATATTGCGATGATTAAAATTAGCTTTTTCATGTTTGTATATTTAAAATGTTGATTTGTTTGGAGCAAAATAGAGTTTTGCTCTACTATTCTTTGTCAAATGTTGTTTCGTAAATGGTTTTGCCGTTTTCGTTGAATATTACTCGTCGGTTATCTTTTTCTTGTAATTCAAACTCATCATTGACCACAAACTTCACTTCCGTAAACTTATAGCCCGTCAGAAATGTAACCGTAACCGAGTACAGACTATCTTGCTTGATGGCTTTCATTTCTAAGTCTTGTCTCCAACTCAAAGGTTTCTCTTTGCCCCTTAACCCAACTTTTTCGATGTTTTTTAGTTGTTCGGTGTGTAATAAAAACGTCACTTTTCGTTCATACGCTTTTTGTACACAATTTATTAGTAATAAAGCTATTGTGCTGATTATCAAAATATTAGTTATTTTCATTGTAGTATTTTTTTGAGATTAAGAAATCAATTCTGAAGCGGCCAGAGCCTAAAATCATGGTAAAAAGGCTCACCCACAAAAAGCCCATCGCAGGAAGCATGTTCCACATTCCATTACTGAATTGCTGCATAAAAACCGCCACCAACATTGTGCAGAGAATCAAGAATGATGCGATGCGGGTTTGGAAACCAAACAAAAGAAATAATCCACCAACGGCTTCACTGAAAGCTCCCATCCAAGCAAAAAATGCTGGAAAAAGTGCGAAAATTCCGCCATAAGATGCTACATCGTTCGGAAACCAAAAGGCCACTTCAAAGAAGCCCAGATTATTGTCGGGTGGCGACCACGGCAGGCCAAATTTTGCCGCACCAAAATCGGTGGCGAGAAGGTATCCACACACAATGCGTGGAATAGCAAATAAAAAATCTTGTAGCCAATGTGGCATCGTGATAGGTTGTAATAACTTTTTCATTTTATGCGTTTTATACTTTGATTCGATTTTGTGAATGAGAGTGCGGGCAAGGCTTGTTTTTAATCATTTCTAAGGTTGATAGTTTTACCGTTATCTTCGCTCTTGAAAACCCAGAATGCTTTGTCTTCAATCTTTTTGCCACTCATTACGGTATTTATTTGAGTAGAGTTAGCCAAAAACAACTCCGTTCCGACTACATCTGTAATCGTTTTAGTTGCGTAAGGGGCCAGCACAACACCTTCGGTTGCGTTATTGTGGCGGTCTTTTGTCCAGTAAGTTACGAATGTGTATTTTCTTGGTAAAAGGCTGTTGTTTTTAAAAGTAATGCTTACTTTTTGTGCTGGTTTTGATTGTTTTTCTTGAGCGATGGCACCTATTGATAAAAGTACTAAAAGTGTGATTTTTGAAATTTGCTTTTTCATGATTTAGAAAGTTTTATTGTTGAAATTTTAGTTTTTATAACCCATCGAAAGACCAGTATCTCCTTTTACCAAAAGTTCAACTGTTGCTTGCTCATTAGCTTTGTTTTCGATTTTTAGAGCTGTATTTTTTTCTACATTAATCTTTACGGTTTCATTGGGTTTTACAGTTACTGGCGAATTCTGGCCACCATCAATTGGTGTTCTCCAAAGTTCGAGGTTGGTTTTGGAAGCATTTTTTAGTCTTACCGAAAACTCCCCGTGTTTATTATTGCCCAAAATAAAAGCGTCATTGCCTTTGATATAAGTAGTTGAAGTAAGGCTACGACAAGACGTAAAAAATAAAGTAAATGCGATTGATGTTAGAAATAGCTTTTTCATTTTGTTAGTAGTTTTTGCCAAACGCTTTGTTGCGATTTGATGCTACAAAGTTGGGGTAAAATGAAAAGCTGGTCGTTGCAGAAGATGATTTGAGCCGTCTCAGATTATAATTCGAGACATTCTCACTTGGTAGAGGCTAACGTTCAAGTAGTTGTATAGCCTAATATTAATCTTTGACAATTCGTTAATGGTATTATAAATGGTTTTTTTTTTATTTTTTCACGAAAAGCTGTTTTCTTGCCTCATATTGAGCCAGTTAGCAAATAAAAAAACTCGAATAAAATATTGCAGTTTCTTACAAACCACTACATTTGCACACTTTTTTACTAAATATCGTTAAAAAATAATGAGCCAAAATCACAAAAACCTTGATAAGGTTACGGCCGCTGGATTGCTTATAACACTCGGTATTATTTTCGGAGACATCGGAACTTCTCCACTCTATGTAATGCAGGCCATTATTGGCAAAGAAAAAATTGATGATGAAATTGTTTTTGGTTCGCTATCACTTATTTTCTGGACGCTTACACTACAAACCACACTCAAGTATGTTGTTTTGATTTTAAGAGCCGATAACAACGGTGAAGGTGGGATTTTTGCACTCTATGCACTTGTCAGACGCCACGCTAAATGGTTGACTATTCCTGCAATTATTGGAGGGAGTACACTATTGGCCGACGGTATCATTACTCCACCAGTATCGGTAGCTTCTGCTATTGAAGGTTTGCAACTTGTTTATCCCGACATTCAGACTATTCCGATTATCATTACCATCATAACGATTCTTTTCTTAGTACAGGCGTTCGGAACAAACTTGGTTGGTAAGGCTTTTGGGCCTATCATGTTTATTTGGTTTTCGATGCTGGCTATTTTAGGACTTCGTCAGATAATCAATGAGCCAGCTATTTTTTCGGCACTTAATCCTTATCATGCCTACCGCTTATTATTTTTCCACCAAGATGGATTCTGGTTACTCGGCTCGGTGTTTTTGTGTACAACGGGTGCAGAAGCTCTTTATTCAGATTTAGGGCATTGTGGTCGTGGCAATATCAGAATTAGCTGGATTTATGTAAAGATTTGCTTGCTACTCAATTATTTCGGACAAGGAGTTTGGGCAATTTCTATGCACGGACAATACCTCGATGGCCGTAAACCATTCTATCAATTAATGCCTGATTGGTTTTTGTTGATTGGTATCGGTATTGCTACGATGGCTACAATCATCGCCAGCCAAGCCTTGATTACGGGTTCATATACGCTTATTTCGGAAGCAATTCGCCTTACTTTTTGGCCAAAAGTTCGTTTGAAATATCCTTCTGACCATAAAGGCCAACTTTACATCCGTAGTATCAACTGGCTACTTTGGGCAGGATGTGTGGGTGTTGTGCTTTACTTCAAAGAGTCGGCTAATATGGAAGCAGCTTATGGTTTGGCTATTACGCTCACGATGTTGATGACCACAATTTTAGCAGCATATTATCTTTATACTCACCGCTTTAACAAAGCATGGATTGTGGCATTTTTGGTTGTGTATGTTTTAATTGAAGGGGCTTTCTTAGCGGCAAATATGCTCAAATTTACTCACGGAGGATGGGTTTCGGTGCTAATTGCGTCGGTTATTGCGTTGGTAATGATTATTTGGTATCGTTCGAATATCATTAAAAACCGTCTGACTGAGTTTGTGAAATTAGAAAGATACATTGATGGCTTGAAAGAATTAAGCAAAGACGAATCAATTCAAAAATATTCAACGCATTTGGTTTATATGAGTAATGCTCACCGAGTTTCGGAAATCGAATCAAAGGTGATGTATTCAATTTTTGAGAAACGCCCAAAACGTGCCGATATTTATTGGTTTATCCACGTTGATATTACCGATGAGCCTTACACAATGAAATATAAAGTAAATATCATCGAACCAGATGATGTGATTAAGGTAACTTTCAAGCTGGGCTTTAGAGTTGAACAAAGAATCAATCTCTATTTCAGAAAGGTTATTGAGGAAATGGTAAAACGCAAAGAGGTTGATATTAGAAGTCGATACGAGTCGCTGAGCAAACAAAATGTGACTGGCGATTTCCGTTTTGTTGTTTTGGAAAGATATTTATCGAACGAAAACAAACTTCCGTTCTGGGAACGTCTAACGATGGAAGCCTACTTCTTCATCAAAGGCTTTACGAACTCAGAAGATAAATGGTTTGGGCTTGATACAAGCAATGTAAAAGTCGAAAAAGTACCACTGATTCTTCGTCCGATTGATAATATTACTTTGGAGAGAGAGGATTGATTTCTAATTAACAAAAACGGAGGCTTTAGAGAGTCTCCGTTTTTTTGTTAATTAGGATTTTCTAAAATACGCAATATCCCAAAGTTGATTGGGTTTCAGATAGATTTCATTTTTCTGAAAATCGAAAATAACATTGAAGCGTTTTAATAAATCATTGCCGAAAACTTTCATCGGAATTGATGACGATTGTGCCGCAATACTTAATGGTACGTTTTTTAACTTTTTACCGCCAATCTCCACTTCTGGAATTTCCTTTGTTTCAATCTTTATTACGTTGTTGAACGAATCTCTCAACTCCGAACTTTCAATGGTTTTAAGGGCACTCATATCATACTTTTCTGCA
The DNA here is from genome assembly GCF_014644295.1 of Emticicia aquatilis. GTDB lineage: Bacteria > Bacteroidota > Bacteroidia > Cytophagales > Spirosomataceae > Emticicia > Emticicia aquatilis. Next base: position 393,000 of record NZ_BMKK01000006.1, on the reverse strand, counting down.
ATTTTGGGGTCAAGCAAGATAGAACGCCCATAGCCAGTATGAAACATGAATTTATCTTTATAGGTAACCTTTCCTGTATTCAGTGTTCCTTCGATATACATACTTCCCCTATCAAAATTCATCGCCATTTTAGCGTATCCACGTAGTTTTTGCGGTAAAGTTTCCGAGACTATCATGCGTTTTTTGTCATAATCAACGCTTACGATTTTGTTTTTGAAAATATCACAGCCAAACTTACCATCGGTATCAGCTCCCGAATTATCATCGGCAAAAACGGTCATATCATTCCAAACTAAATGATTAATAAATAGCGTATGATGTTCGCTATTCTCCGACTTTGCCATTCCACCCCAAGTTTGTACCTCATCCGTTTTATCTAATTTAATGGTAATCTTATTTTTGATAGCCTCACGAGTCAAAGTAATATCAGATGCAGATGTATGAAACATCAGCGTCAGCGTATCTGAATTGTCGATGCGTGCTTTGATACAAATATTACTTTGCTTATTTAACGTAAAAGCGATGGTATCTGACTTAACTTGGGCATAAATCGTATGCAACGGAAGTAAAAGTAATAGAAGCGTTTTTTTCATAATTAGATGTTTTTGAACTAAAATATAAGGTAGAGAGTCGACAGTCAGTGGTCGACAGTCCACAGTCATGTAAAATACTTATTATTAATGTTTTATACAAAATAGCGTTGTCGATTATTTTCTAACATCTACATTATTTGTCTTGGGAAACATCAATTCTCGACCAAACACTCCTTCAATTTCACTTCAAACACCAACCAATCTAAATCATAATTGGCAATGAGCTCGATGCGGCTATCTCGGCGGTAGGCGATATATTGCACCGAAAATTCTCGGTCAACGGCATTTATTAACACCCAATCTTTGCCCGTTCGGAAAACGCCTTTGGCTCTATCAACGCCTTGTAGTGTACTAAAAAACTGACGCAACTTAGGCAAACTAAAAATCTCTTCGGGCGAGAAAATCCAACCACAGCTATACATTCCCAGTCCTTTACTTAGTTTCTTGGTGGGTTTCCCTATTTCAAGAATGTCGAGCGTTTCTTCTGCGTGGTGATGATGATGTTCATGAGAATGTGCCTGTGGAAATTCGGCCTTTCTGCCTGCAAATGGCTCAATATCAAGCCAATCTACATTTATTTCGCCATTAGAAACGGTTTCTACCAAAAGCTTGGGTGGAAACAGCGTTTTTGCCCAACCTTTAAATTTTTCGGCCAACTCCTCTCCTACTAAATCGGCTTTGTTAGCTACCAACACATCGGCCAAATTGATTTGGTCTTGGAAGGTTTCGTGCGAGCGTACATTGGCATCCGCCCAACGGCGTGGGTCAACTAAGCAAATTGTTGCTCTGACTTCGAGAATATCTTTTAAATATTTGCTTTGCAGTAAGTCTAAAATACTGGCGGGATGCCCCATGCCCGTTGGCTCAATCAAAATTCGGTCGGGCTTTTGGTTGCGTAAAATGGACGTAAGCGTAACTTGCATTGGCACATTGGCCGTGCAGCAAATACATCCTCCTGCTACTTCTTTTATGGTTAATCCATCTTGTTCGTCTATGGCTGTGTGGTCAATAGATACTGCCCCAAATTCATTGATAATTATTGCCCAACGCTCATTAGAAGGTTTATTAGCAAGAATATGTTTGATGGCGGTAGTTTTGCCCACACCCAAAAAGCCTGTAATGATATTCACTGGTATTTTCATAAAGAGAAGATTCTTTGTTGCTATAAAATCAAAAGGAAGGCATCGCTTAAAGCGATGCCTTCCTTAGAAATAACACCTTTTATACAAAAAAGTTTACTTAGCTGGTGTAATAACAATGTTTCTGTATTCAATCGGTCCGTGGTCACCTTGGAAGAAAATTGGGCCAGGCTCACCTTCGTTGCTATCTAAAGCACCGCCCGTAATTCCTGGAATTTCGTTTTTATAGATAATTGTTTTACCGTTCAAAACAACCGTCACGACTCTCCCTACCAACGTAATATCGAAACTTTGCCATTCGCCTGCTGCTTTTGCTGGCATTTCGAGCGGAGCAATAAAACCATAAACAGCACCCAGTTGGTCTTTCAATGGCTCACGACCTTTGCTATCAGTTACTTGCACTTCATAGCGACCTCTTAGGTAAACTCCACTATTACTTTCTTCTGGATACTTAAACTCAACGTGTAGTTTAAAATCTTTGAAAGTTTTAACCGTACGAAGATTAGCCCCTGATTTTGGACTTTTAAGAATACCATTTTCTACAATCCATTGGTTTTCGCCACTTACAACTTGCCAACCATCAAGATTTTTACCATTGAAAAGTTTGATTGGCGTACCCCAAACTGGTGTTACTGTACTGTTTAACTTGGGAGCTCTTACACCAACCCAACTCAAAGATTCGCCACTTGGCGTGTTCATTGTGCCAGTTAGTTTATCATCTTTCAGAACAGCTTCTACTGATAAGTCTTTTTCGGCTCTATCCCATTGTGGTGGAATTGAGAATGACATTTTATCATCAGCGAAATTGATGCGTGAAATCGGTCTGGCACTTCCACCGTCTCCCACAAAATGACCATTTAAGTATTTTACGCCTGAATGATTTACCTCTAACCAAGATGGCACTTTTTTATCGCCTTTGGTAATCGTAATATCCCAACGGCCTTCGATGCTTTTGATTGGAGCCAATTGTGCCATGAGAGAGTTACTGATAAGGATTGCTCCTAAAAATTTTACAAAGTTTTGCTTCATGTTTGTTTTTGGTTGAATATAAAATTTGGTTAAAATTGGATTGTAGCACAATTCTCCGAATTGTGAGTTACGCAAAACATAAGCGGAACGCCGCCCGTTCAGAAAATTGTGCTACAAAGTTACTTCTTGGTTTCTTCAAAACCCATTTCTTCGTACCATTCTTCAAATTCAGATGGCGAAGCAGTTGGTTTCGGACTCATTGCTCTACGAGAGCGACGCTCCGATGCTTTGATTTCAAGGTCTTTTTCTACTTTGTCGCCGTTGAGTTCGATGATAACTTTATATTTTGCTGGACGGAAATAAATTTTCTTATCGTCAGCAAGCTCCAACTTGATTTCTTTATCGTCTTTTTTCTTTACATCGTTCAAATACTTTTCGTATTCGCCTTTGGCAGCGGCATCAATCGCTTGGTCGAAGTTTACGTTATTTAAACCTGCTTCAGCATCATCCGAAATATTTTTTACAACTAATCCTTTATCTGTCTGAATCTTGATTGTGGCTTTTCCTGCTGCTTTTGCGTAGTAAGTAATGTTGTACTTACGTTCTTCTGGCTCGGCATATTTATCAAACATTCTACCCCATGAAGCATTGTAATTGATTGCTGGTAAATCATATACGTGAATATTTTTAGCTAAAACCTCGTTACTCAATGCTTGCAAAGGCTTCACATCAGCAATGTAAATTGAGCGTCCGTGCGTGCCAACGACCAGTTCGTTTTCTCTTGGGTGAATCACCAAATCATGAATTGAGACACTTGGCATTCCATCGCCATTGCCACGCATAAAAGTTTTGCCTTTATCCATCGAAATATATAAACCGTTGTCAGTTCCGATATAAATAATATTAGCATTTTTCGGGTCTTCTTTTACTACGTTAATTGGCTCGGCTGGTAAATCTGCACCGATTGCTTGCCAATTTTGACCGTAATCAGTAGAAACAAACAAGTATGGTTTGAAATGGTCGCCACGATAAGCGTTTAGTGAAGCATAAACCGTTCCTTCCGCATGAGCCGAAACCGCAATTCCACTTACCCAAAGATTTGGTTTATCCATGATTTTGGTGAAAGTATAACCGCCATCTTTTGTGACATAAATCAAACCATCGTCTGAACCTGTGTAAATCAAGCCAAATCTGCTTGGTGATTCTTCGATAGTTGTGAGTGTTCCGAAAGGAACATCGCCTTCTTTGCGGCCACGAGTCAAATCTCCCGAAAGGGTTTTGAAAGTATCGCCTTTATCGAAACTTCTATGGAATTTATTTGAACCAAAATAGATAATATCTTGATTGTGGCGAGAAATCGTAAGTGGAGATTCCCAGTTGAAACGGAAAGGTGCTTCGCCTAATTCACGTGGAACTTCCAATCTTTTACGTTCGTTGGTTGCTTTATTGATTCTGAAATAGTTTCCAAACTGAAACCCTGCGTAAACCGTGTTATTATCTCGGTAATCTACTTGTACTTGCATTCCATCACCACCGAGCAAGAATTTATAGCCATCGCCATTATCGAAGATACCATAGTTATAATCGAACGAATTGGTTGACGAACCATACCAAACGCCATTATCTTGCAAACCACCATAGACATTGTAAGGCTTAGCCATATCCACTGAAACGTGATAAAGCTGCCCAACAGGAATTGAATTTGCCTTGAACCAAGTTTTGCCATCATCATAAGTTATGTTGATTCCGCCATCATTTCCGTTAATATAATGTTTCGGATTTTTCGGGTCGAACCACAAAGCGTGGTGGTCTGAGTGTACGTTTTCTCTTTCGATACTTTTGAAACTTTTTCCGCCATCTTCCGAACGCACGATTGGCACACCTACAATCACGATTTTCTTATCATCGGTTGGGTCAACCCAAATTTGTCCAAAATAATAGCCATACGTGAAGTAGATATTATCCAAATAGTCGGCGTGGGTGCGTTTCCATGTTGCACCTGCATCTTCACTGCGGTAAACCTCCGCTCCTGTTACTTGCGTATCGAATAAATCATTATTGCCATTGTAAGTGTATTCGTAAATATCTTGTACCTTGATTTTATCGGCTTTTAAGTTTTCTTTGAAAGCCATTGCCGTGAATTTTTCAGGAAAACCTTGTCCATCTAAATATTCATTGATAGTTGCATCACTCAAAGCCAAAAACTCATCTTTGGTGATGGTTTTCATTTTTTTTGTGGTTAGACGGCTGGCATCTTCTTTTTCTTCTTTCTTTGGTCTATTCGCTTGATTATCAATGATTGCGTAAACGATATTCGGATTTTTTGGGTAAACCGCCAAACCAATGCGGCCATTGCCCGCACCAGTCGGAAAGCCACTACCTTCGCCCGAAATCAATTTCCAAGTTTCTCCTGCATCGGTACTTTTATAAATGCCCGATTCTTTTCCACCTTCCACAAAATTCCATGCTGTACGCTCTTTGTACCACATGGTAGCATAAAGTGTATTGGCATTGTTTGGGTCGAGTCTTACATCAATCGCACCCGTGTTTTCGTTGATGTATAGCGTTTGTTTCCAAGTTTTTCCGCCATCGGTGGTTTTGTACATACCACGTTCTTTATTTGGGGAATATAAATGTCCCAAAACTGCCACCCAAGCAATATTTGGGTCGGTTGGGTGCAAAGCGATTCGTCCAACGTGGTGAGATTCGGGCAAGCCAAGATACTCCCAAGTTTTGCCATTATTGGTAGATTTGTACATCCCCACACCCGAATACGACGAGCGACTTGAGTTATTTTCGCCCGTACCAATCCAGATTGTGCGAGTTTTCCAGTCAACGGCAATATCGCCGATGGTCATAACTGCCTCATTATCAAAGATTGGCGAGAAAGATTGACCATTATTGACAGTATGCCACAAACCACCCGAAGCATAAGCCGCATAAAACTCAGTTGGGTTTTCGGGATTTGCATCAATATCTACAATACGGCCACTCATAACAGTTGGGCCGACATTTCTGAATTTTAGATTTTTAACGAGCGATGCTTCTTGCAATTTTTTGCGTTGCTCATAGCCAGCCATTCGCTCAGTAGCTGATGTTGGAGAAACAGCATCGGCTGCTATTACTGGAGCTGCTTCAACCGAAGCTTTCTTCTTTTTCTGAGAAAACCCTGCGAAGCAGGTGATTGATAATAAGGTAATTAGGGTTAGTTTTTTTTTCATTTTTTATGTTTGAAGTGTTTTCAATGTTCTTATTTTTCCGAAAGATAGGCTTTTAACCATTCTACAAAAACTGTTATTTTAGGTTTAAATTCTTTTAGAGCAATGCTCCAATTAATCGTATCTGTGTCTGGATTATAAAAACTCTCCGCTTCTTCATGGTCAATTGTATATATTCTTTCATCGTTATCCAAATTAATAAAAAACATATTCCCTCCATAATCGCAACCTATGGGAAAGAAGTTTCGAGGAAGAGTTTCTTTGGGGTTAAACCAACGACATCTTATTATCAAGTTATACAATAAATCTTTGGCATCATAAATCAAAAACTGATTTCCATATTCATTTGATTTTAACTCTTCTGGATAATTCAACAATATATTTTTATAAGCAATCGGAAGTTTTATATTTAAGTTTTCTTCTAAACTTTGAATATCATACGCTGTCATACTGTATTTTTCCATTATCTAAAGAAAATAAGGTCTAACCATGATATATCAAAACCCAGCCGCATGGCCATCTTTTCGAGACTCTGATGCTCCGAAATATACTTTACGCACAGGGTCGTAGCGAATGGCTTGATAACCACCATATTGGCCGAGCGTGTAGCCAACTTTATGTCCTTTTTGCATCAAACCTCTGATAGTTTCGTATGGTATCCCCGACTCCATTGTTATCATTCCTACGCCTTCCATTGGCTCGCCCGTTGGCTCTGATGAACCATCGTGGTTGAGTCTTGGGGCATCGCCTGCTTCTTGTAGATTCATGCCAAAGTCAACAACATCCATAATTATCTGTACGTGTCCCATTGGCTGGAAAGCTCCGCCCATTACGCCAAAACTCATAAATGGCTTGCCATCTTTGGTTACAAATGCAGGAATAATTGTCTGAAACGGACGTTTATGCGGAGCATAAGTATTGTTTTCGCCTTCTTTCAAATTATACAATTCGCCACGGTCTTGGAAAATAAACCCTAAGCCATCTGGCATCATTCCCGAACCAAAACCTCGGTAATTACTCTGAATCAACGAAACCATGTTTCCATCTTTATCTGCCACGGTCAAATAAATAGTATCACCTTCACGCAAGGCAGGATTTCCTGCATCGTAGTGAGTGGCGGCTTTATTTGGGTCGATTAATTTGCGTCTTTCGGCAGCATATTCTTTCGAGATTAATGATTTTACTGGAATTTTAGCAAACTCAGGGTCGGCATAGAATTTTGCACGGTCTTCAAAAACCAATTTCTTGGCTTCGGTGAAAAGGTGTACGTGTTCGGTGCTTCCGTAAGGAATTTTTGAGAAATCGTATCCTTCTAAAATATTGAGCATTTGCAAAGCAGCAATTCCTTGTCCGTTCGGTGGCAATTCCCACACATCATAGCCACGATAATTGGTTGAAACTGGCTCAATCCAAGTTGAAGTATGGTCGGCAAGGTCTTTTGCACTCAAAAATCCGCCGTTTTTCTTCATAAAAGCATCAATCGTTTGGGCAATTTCGCCTTTATAAAAAGCATCACGACCACCTTTAGCGATTTTCTCCAGTGTATTTGCCAAATTTGGATTCTTGAAAATATCTCCTCTTTTCGGCACTTCTCCATTCGGGTAATAATGTTCTTTGATGTTTGGAAACTTGCCGTACAAACGTGGGACATTCTGTAAGCTCATCGCCAGCTCATCATGAACAGGAAAACCATTTCGGCCATAACTGATAGCGTGCGAAAGGATTTTTTCCATCGGCAATTTGCCAAATTTCTTGTGTAGCTCGAACCATCCATCCACACAACCTGGCACGCTGATTGGCAAAGGCCCTGTGGCTGGAATGTGCGTTAAACCTCTTTTCTTAAATTCTTCGAGAGTCAAAGAATATGGTGAGCGACCCGAACCATTCAGTCCGTATAATCTCTGAGTTTTAGCATCCCATACAATAGCGAAAATATCGCCTCCGATTCCATTTACGTGTGGTTCGACCATTCCTTCCATAGCATTGGCGGCAATGGCAGCATCAACGGCACTTCCGCCTGCTCGAAGAATCTCGATGGCGGCCTGCGTTGAAAGTGGGTGCGACGTACAGACCATGCCGTTTTGTGCCATTACTTCGGAGCGACCCGCCCATGTTTTACCATACATTCGGTCTTGGGCGAAACTGGAAATCGAAAAAGTAAGTAGTGAAATGATGGTTAGGTGTTTTTTCATATAGTTTGTTAATTTTTTCATAAATATAATTTTTTTAGCTACCGCTTCCAACCAAATTATAAAAACCAGAATCATTATTGCTGAAAAGGGTAATTTACTCAGACAGAAACACTTTGTTTCGTCGTGGGAGAAGAAATGAGAATGAATCCTTTTTCTTCTCCCCGACAAGCTGAGTTTTTTTAGTCCACTGGCCACGGACGAACGTTTAAATAATTCTCAAATCTACATCTATAACAAAAATGAAAAAGCTAAGTTTTTTATTCATTATCACCGTCCTGTTTGCTTTTTCTTGTACAAAAGAAGAAGTTTCGGCTACTAAAGAAAGTACCAGTGGCCTTGTTGGTGAATGGCGTTGGGTATCGTCAACGGGTGGAATTGCGGGCAAAACAATTACTCCTACATCGGCAGGTTATGAGCGAAAATTAGTTCTTACGGCCGATTTAAAATTTTCTCGATACAAAGATAACACCCTCGAAAGTTCGGGTACTTATCAGATTACACAGGGAAAATCTATCTACAAAGTCGAACAAGTTGACTTCATCAAATTTAGCGATGGAGCATCCTCAGTAATTATCAGCCAGTCTGCTTCCGAATTATCGCTCGCCGATAATTTCTATGATGGCTTTGGCGAAGTTTATCAACGAATAAAGTAAGAAAATGAAACTTTTAGTAAACACACTCTTAATCTGCACACTTCTTTTGGGTGCTTGCTCAAAGGAAATTGTAGAAGCCGATTCTATGACAGTCAGTGCCTTGAGACAATCCGAATTGCTCGGACAATGGAAATTTAAAAGCTATTCGGATGGTAAAACTCCCGCTTATGATGTTACGCTCGAAATCAAAGATGAAGAAGGTAAATATACTTTCAATGGGCGTTCATCGGTGAATTTTTATTTTATATCGCCCGAAATCAATGAAAGCAAGAAGACGATTTCGGTTGAAGGTGTAGGAAGTACCAAAATAGCGGGTACGCTTGAAGCCAATCAATTTGAAATGGCCTATTACGAAAACCTCCGAAACATTGAGCGATATGAATTACAAGATAGAAATACGCTCATTTTTCATATTTCAAAGCCAACAAAAGAGGCAATGTATTTTGAAAGAAAGTAATTTAGTCAATAGTCCATAGACGACGGTCAACGGATTAAAAAAACTATCCAAACAAATGAAAAATTTTAAAACACTAACACTTGCTGGAGCATTATTTCTGATGGCCGCCAGCTGTAAAGACGAGGCAGATTCTGTGCAACCCAACCAATTATTAAAAGCCGTTCCTGCTACTTTTGCAGACCAAACCAGCGAGTTTGCATTCGATTTTCTAAAAAAACACAATGCTACGGAAAAGGTTGATAAAAACTACTTTGTTTCGCCACTCAGCCTGCACGTAGCACTCGGAATGTTGGCTAATGGAGCCGACGGCAAAACAAAAGAAGAACTCACAAAGGGTTTGCGGGTATCGTCTGATTTGACCACTACCAACCAAATTTACAAAGATTTGATTGATAATCTGCCAAACTCTGACCCAAAAGTAACTAACACAATCGCCAATTCGGTTTGGTACAGAAATACGTTTTCGGTAGAAAAATCTTTCTTGGATATTCTGAAAACGTCTTTCAATGCCCAAACTTATGCCGAAGATTTCAACAATGCTGCAACCGTTGGCAAAATCAATAATTGGGCGAGCGATAACACAAACGGAAAAATCAAAAAAGTGATTGAGCAAATTGAGCCTGCTCATGTAATGTTTTTGATGAATGCTCTTTATTTCAAAGGCGATTGGAAGATTCCATTTAAGACCGAAAACACGCAAGATGCCAATTTTACTGGGATAAATGCTAAAAAAACGGTAAAGATGATGAACATGACCGAAAAAGTTAAATATGCCAATCGCCCCGACTATCAGGCTATCGAATTGGCTTATGGCAGCGGAAACTACGTCATGACAATTCTATTACCAAATGAAAAAAGCAATGTTGGTAGCGTAATAAATTCATTATCAGCAAGTGAGTGGCAAAACTTAAATAAGGCTCTTGCCGAACAAAAAGTAATTGTTGGACTTCCAAAATTTACGGTCGAATACGAGACAAATCTAAACAGTGTTTTGAGTCAAATGGGAATGCCAACGATGTTTAGCGATTTTGCCGATTTATCAAAAATTTCGCCGCCTGCGGGTAAGCTTAAAGTTGGATTTGTGAAGCAAAATACTTTTGTCGCAGTTGATGAAAAAGGCACAGAAGCAGCTGCAGTTACGACTATCGGCATTGAACTTACTTCTGCTCCAATTTTGCCCGAATTTATCTGTAATCGACCATTTGCGTTCTTTATTAGCGAAAAACAATCAAATACGATTCTTTTTGCAGGTAAAATTGTGAATCTGTAAAAAATATCACGGAGGCATAGATAATTCGCCTATGCCTCCGTGATAATAAAAACCAAAAACTATGAAAAAACTATTACTACTTCTTATTTGTGCATCTATTTTCTTCTCTTGCCAAAAAGAAACAATCGAAGTTGCACCAGTTAGTGATTTTGACCACTTAAAAACTGTCAGTAAGCTTAAAGACCAAAAAGGTTTTTTGATGGATGCTGGCAATAATTTGACCGTAATTGTTGTGGAAGGCAATACCGATAACTTTGACCCACTTTCGTGCGTAGCCAATCCTTCAGAAAGATACGTAGTTGGTAATCTTCCTTCCGAATTGAAAAATAAAACTGACTTGAAAATAGTATTTAGTGGAGAAGTAAAAGAGTTGTTATCAGCCACAGCTCCAAATCTTGGAATTCCGCTTAAACTTACCAAAATACGAGTAAAATAAGTGTTTTTTGATTCTTTCTCTCTCTTAATAATTATGAAAAATATTTTATTACTGCTGGGTTGCATCTGCTTAGCCATTGTCAACTCAGCCTGTACCGATAATTGCGAAACTACTCGCACCTATCGCACAACTGTACCCGTTACATTTACGCTTGCACAAATTCGTTCGGGCATTGCCTCCGAAGCACCACAAGATTTAAAAAATCCTGGCAAAATCTATGTAAAAGACAACTACATTTTTGTCAACGAAATAAAAAAGGGTATTCATATTATTGACAATACAAATCCGCAACAGCCACAAAATATTGCTTTCTTGAAAATACCTGGTGTTATTGATATGGCTGTGAAAGAGAATACCCTTTATGCCGATAATTACATGGATATTGTTGCATTTGACATCACCAATCCAAAAGCAATTAAAGAAACTGGCCGAGTAAAAGATGTCTTTCAGAATGGTCTTACCGATGGCATTTCTTGGTATTATAACCCTCAAAATCAGACAGTTACCGACTATGAAGTGAAAATCATAACCGAAAAAGTGCGTAGTAATTGTGGGCAAAATGGCAATATAAATCCGATTTATTATTATGCCAATGATATGGCTTTCAAGAATGGTTCTGTACAATCTGGAAGTTCGGGAGCGAATAGTGGTGCGGCAGGTGCAACAGGAACAGGCGGCTCAATGGCTCGTTTTACAATTTATGATAATTACCTCTACACCGTCTCACAGTCAGACCTATTACTTTTCAATATAAAAACGCTTAATCAACCAACTCAACTTAGCAAAATCAATTTAGGTTGGGGAATTGAAACTATTTTTCCTTACAAAGACAAATTGTTTATCGGCTCAAATACTGGAATGTACATTTTCGATAATAAAAACCCTGAAAAACCTGAACGTTTGTCAATTTTTCAACACGCTCGTGCCTGTGACCCTGTCGTTGTACATAATGATATTGCCTACGTTACGCTTCGCACGGGTTGGTGCGGAACATCGCCCAATCAACTTGATGTTGTCAACGTATCAAATCTTACTTCACCAAGCCTCATCAAAAGCTATCAAATGCAACAACCTGCTGGCTTGGGCATTGATTTCCCGAATTTATTTATTTGTGAAAGTCAATACGGCCTAAAGTCTTTTGATGCGACCTCTGCAACGAATATTACCTTACAACAACACATCGAAAAGATTAATGCCTACGATGTAATTCCACTCGAAGGCAAACACCTCTTGATGGTCGGTAAAGATGGTTTGTATCAATACGATACTTCTAATCCAAAAAATATGAAGCAACTAAGTGTAATTCCTGTCAAACGTGAAAACTAAAACCCCATTTTCAATCATGAAAAAGATAATTATACTATTCATTTGTGGGGTTTTTAGTATGACACAAGGCCTTGCACAAGACAAAAAATATGGGTTTTTCAAAAAATATCCTTTTGTCAATATCACCGAACTCGGAGCATCATTTGGTCGAAATAAGTACCAAACCAATGCTTATTACAACAGTTATTATCCCCAACCCATATTATATCAAACTCAAAACAGAGTAAATTTCACCCTACACACTTTCAATGGCGTTTATGTAAATCCTAAAACTGCCATTGGTCTTACGGTCGGTGTTGACTCTTATGGCGAAACCGTACTCATGCCTATCTCGGCGGGTATTCGTAGGAATTTGGTTCAGAAAAAACAAGGGGGAAGCATTTTGCTCGGTAGCTTAGATGTGGGCTACTCTACTATTTGGCTCAATGAAGATAATACTGGCTATAAAACCTCGGGAGGTTTAGTCGTTTGTCCAACCATTGGCTATAAGTTTCCCATGCGAAATGGTTCTGCTTGGATGATGAATTTTGGTTATCGTTTCCAACGTGCCGAATACAAACAACAACGCACCGAAGACCAATTCTACTGGACAGAATCAAATGAAGTAAGAAACTACCGTCGAATGGTTGTAAGGTTTGGTATTGAATTCTGAAGTTACGTTTCGGAGGCACGAATTAATACAAAGACAATTCTGTGAAAATCTATGTAATCGCAGCGGCGAACCGCCCGTGCCTCCGTGGTAAATTTCCATAAATACGGTTTTCTTTGGTTTTGATTAAGTAGAATTTTTATCTTTACTGAAAATCATCAACCAAAGAAAACCAACATGAATAAATCCCTCCTACTCTTCATTTGTTTACTATCAAACCTTACAATTTTTGCTCAAAAAAAACGAGCAAGAGATTACGGCATCGAAATCGGCGTACTCCGAACTGGCAAACTCAATGCCATTACTGACGTTGCTGGTGTAAAGGTCGGACAAGTGACTTTCCATCAAGCCGATGGCGTACACACGGGCGTAACCGCCATATTACCACACGATAAAAATATCTTTCAAAATAAAATTCCTGCGTCCATTCACATCGGCAATGGTTTCGGGAAACTGGCAGGTTATTCGCAAGTAGAAGAACTGGGCAATATCGAAACACCAATTGTACTCACCAACACACTTTCCGTACCAACGGCCTCTGCAGCAATTATTGACTATACTTTTCAATCTCCCGAAAACAAAGACGTCAGAAGCGTAAATCCCATCGTAGGCGAAACCAACGATGGCGGCCTAAACGATATTCGCAGAAGGTTCATCACAAAAGAACACGTACTGGAAGCTCTCAAAAAGGCTCAAACAGGGCCAGTGGAAGAAGGAAATGTAGGTGCTGGTGCAGGGACCGTCTGCTTCGGTTTTAAGGGCGGAATTGGCACTTCTTCAAGAATTTTACCAAAATCGAAAGGTGGCTATACGGTTGGTGTTTTAGTTCAATCTAATTTTGGTGGTGTACTTCAAGTAAATGGTGTGCCAGTGGGTATCGAATTGAAAAAACACAAATTCAGCAAAATTGATGAAGCCTACAAAGATGATGGCTCATGTATGATTGTAGTCTTGACCGACGCACCCCTCAGTGCCAAAAATCTAAAGCGTTTAGCCGCACGTGCAATGTTGGGATTAGGTAGAACTGGCGGAATGGCAGCCAACGGCAGCGGCGACTACGTAATTGCAGCTTCTACGGCCGAAGATTTAAGAATAGCACACAATTCCGAATCCATGTATGAAACTTTTAAAGTATTGAGAAACAACGACTTAGATTTACTTTTTGAAGCAGTAATCGAAGCTACCGAAGAAGCAATCATCAATTCACTTTTTGCAGCAGAAACCTTGACTGGTTTTGAAAACACAAAAGTTGAGGCCTTACCGATTGATAAAACCATCGAAATTTTAAAGAAATATAACAGAATAAAATAAACCTTACAAATGCAAAAAGCCTCGAAATTCGAGGCTTTTTTAAGTCAATGGAAAGCGAACGTCGCTCGGTTCGCCCCACAATGTTATGCTTCGCCCATTGGGCCACCAAAGTTCATTGGAAAAGGCAATGCTTCATTTGTTTCTCTGATACTGCCAAAATTATCTTCGTATTTAGCGATATTATCCTGCAACGCAGTCAATAAACGTTGTGCGTGTTCGGGAGTCAGAATCACTCTTGACTTTACTTTTGCCTTCGGTACACCAGGCATTAATCTGATAAAGTCAATTACGAATTCGGTATTAGAGTGAGCTATCATCGCTAAGTTTGCATAAACTCCTTCGGCCATTTCTTCCGATAACTCAATATTTATCTGTTGTTCAGGTTCGTCCTGAATGTCTTTGCGTTTTGCCATTATTATTTGTATATTTAAGTAGTTGGGAGTCATCAGATTGGTTGGTTAACCAAATATAAGAATCATTTTCTTAAAAATAAAATTCCCCCCTAATTTGTTATTCTGTGGTCGGTTTTCTTCAAAAAAGCTTCTTATCTTACCGCTTCTCTTACTCTCAACAGTTTTTCAAGTAAACCCTCCAGCTTATCAAGAGCCAACATATTTGCACCATCTGACTTAGCCACCGAAGGATTTGGATGTGTTTCTATAAAAATACCATCTGCTCCGACGGCAATGGCAGCCTTAGCAATTGTCTCGATAAGAGCTGGCTTTCCGCCTGTCACACCCGACGATTGATTTGGTTGTTGAAGCGAGTGTGTGCAGTCCATCACGATTGGCACATTGAATGCTTTCATTTCAACTAAGTTTCTGTAATCAACCACGATGTCAGAATATCCAAACGAATTTCCACGGTCTGTCAACATCACATCGGCATCTGGATTTACGGCTTTTACTTTTTCAACGGCAAAACCCATTCCCGAGCCGTGCATAAACTGTCCTTTCTTCACATTTACAGCTTTGCCTGTTTTTGCAGCAGCTACCAAAAGCTCAGTCTGACGGCAAAGAAAAGCAGGAATCTGCAAAACATCAACGTATCGTGCCGCCAAAGCCGCCTCTTCTGATTCGTGAATATCAGTAACGGTTGGTACTTCAAAAGTCTGTCCAACCTCTTTCAAAATCCCTAAAGCAAGCTCATCTCCAATGCCCGTAAACGAATCAAGTTTCGTACGATTTGCTTTACGATAAGATGCCTTAAAAATATACGGAATAGCCAAGCGGTCGGTTATATTTTTGATTCTCTCGGCAATTTCCAATGCCATATCACGCCCCTCTACCACACACGGGCCAGCTATGAGGAAAAAATTGCCCGAATCCTGATTTTTTAAATGATTGATTTTCAATGCTTTGTCTATTTTTATAATAATTATTTACAATTCTTTTATTTGTCAACTGAATATTTTTCAAGGCAAATTGGGCATTTTTCATAACATTTTACCCAATTTTTCGTTGCAAAAGAGCAATTTAACAAAATCTACTGCAAAGGTCTAAACAATTCTCGTACTAAAAAAATTTCCTGTATTTTGTTGTTTTCGTTTAAAAGCGTTTTCTTTGCAGTCGTTTTTCACCAAACTACAGTTCAAAATGTCAGCAATTGCAACTAAAGTAACGCAAATTATCGTTGAGAAACTCGGCGTTGATGTATCAGAAGTAACTCCAGAAGCTTCATTCACAAATGACTTAGGAGCCGATTCTCTCGACACCGTAGAATTGATAATGGAATTTGAAAAAGAATTTAATGTCTCTATTCCAGACGACCAAGCAGAAAATATCCAGACAGTAGGTCAGGCTATTACTTACTTGGAAGAAAATTCTAAATAAGTATTCTTAAGTACCGAGTACCGAGTATCGAGTTTGGTGTGATTATCTATCTTTGTATAAATATTCACTCCCAACTCGGTACCACGAGCTCTGTATTTTTTTACTTTGACACAAACATTTACACTTTATGGCATTCAAACGAGTAGTTGTAACAGGATTAGGAGCATTAACACCTATCGGTAATACGGTAGAAGAATTTTGGCAAGGGCTATCAACTGGTAAAAGTGGAGCAGCTACTATAACCAGATTCGATGCGAGTAAGTTTCGTACGCAATTTGCCTGTGAAGTAAAAAATTTCGATGTTACGCAGTACATTCCACGTCAGGATGCTCGTAAGATGGACTTATTCACCCAGTTTGCAATGGTGGTTGCCGATGAGGCCGTCAAAGATTCTGGTCTTGATTTAGAAAGTATCAATAAAAATAAAGTTGGCGTAATTTGGGGGTCGGGTATCGGCGGTTTGAAAACTTTTGAAGAAGAAGTTATCAATTTCTCGAACGGCGACGGAACTCCGAAGTTTAACCCATTCTTTATTCCCAAAATGATTGCAGATAGTGCTTCTGGCCAAATCTCAATCAAATATGGTTTCCGTGGACCAAACTACATCACGGTTTCAGCTTGTGCTTCCACTAACAATGCTATCATTGACGCCTTCAACTACATTCGTTTAGGCAGAATCAACGTTTGTGTTTCGGGTGGTTCAGAAGCAGCCGTAACTCAAGCGGGTATCGGTGGTTTCAATGGTCTTCGTGCCATGTCTGAAAGAAACGACGACCCAGCAACGGGTTCTCGTCCGTACGACAAAGACCGTGATGGTTTTGTATTGGGCGATGGTGGTGCTGCCTTGATTTTAGAAGAATACGAACACGCTGTGGCTCGTGGAGCTAAAATCTATTGCGAAATCATCGGTGGTGGATTCTCTTCAGATGCGTATCACATTACGGCTCCACACCCAGAAGGCGAAGGAGCATATTTATCAATGGTTGATGCCCTTGAAGATGCAGGTATCAAACCAGAAGAAGTTGACTATATCAATACGCACGGTACATCAACTCCACTTGGCGACCCGCAAGAAATTAAGGCAATCGAAAAGTTATTTGGCGACCATACTTACAAAATGAGTATCAGCTCAACCAAGTCTATGACTGGCCACCTATTGGGTGCTGCTGGTGCGGTTGAATCGGTTGCTGCCGTTTTAGCAATCAAACATCAGGTAGTTCCACCAACAATCAATCTCTTCAATATTGATGAGTCAATTGACCCTCGAATAGATTTGACACCAAATGTTGCGAAAGCTCGAAAAATAGATGTAGTTTTGAGTAATTGTTTTGGTTTCGGTGGGCATAATGCTACGTTGATATTTAAGAAAATTTAATTACGAATCGTGTTGTCGGAAGTTAGTAACTCTTTTTGGGGATTTTTCAAATCTGATTCTAAGGAACGCAGTTTTAGAAAATCAGTGGAGCAGATAATTGGCGAAAAGCCAGGAAATCCTTTGCTCTATCAGCTTGCTTTTAGACACACATCTGCATCTAAAGAAACAAATATTGGTGGTTTCAGAGAATCAAACGAACGACTCGAATACCTCGGTGATTCTGTTTTGGGTATGATTGTAGCTGAATACCTCTTCAAAAAATATCCGTTTAAAGATGAGGGGTTTCTGACCGAGATTCGTTCTCGAATCGTAAACCGTGAGTCATTGAACGTTTTAGCACGTAAGATAGGTTTAGAGCGACTCATTGAGTTCGATGGACAAAGAGTCGCTCATAACCGTACTTCAATGTATGGCGATGCCATGGAGGCTCTCATCGGGGCTATTTATCTCGACAAAGGTTTTCGTTTCACCAAGAAGTTTATCTTAAAGAAACTAATCGCCAACTACTTCGACCTTGATACGGTCATTCAAACTAATACAAACTACAAAAGTATTCTTCTGAGTTGGTCGCAACAAGAAGGCAAACGTGTTACTTTCGAGATTATTCAAGAAAACGGCAAGCACCACCACAAAGAATTTGTGGCTCAAGTTTCGGTCGATGGCGAAGCCGTGAGTAAGGGTGGGGGATGGAACAAAAAGAAAGCCGAACAAGAAGCAGCACGCCGTGCTTGCGAAGCTTTGGAGATAAAATCTTAATCGAGATTAGTTACTGGTTATTTTTTTAGGAAACGTTGAAGTCTTCCACAAGTTTATTGGTTTGATGGTTTTCTCCGTAACCTTATTTTTTCACTTCATTTTTTTGTATTTGCCCTTCCTCTTAGTAAAATGATTTGAATTTATTTGCAGAATCCCTACAAGTATCTATTTTTGTGATTTGATAGAATTCAACCACCATTACTTATAAGCTGCCATTTGTTGAAACTTTTACCTAAAATAACTTTCGGCCTATTACTATTTTTAACTTGCGGTGTTTCATACTCCCAAAAGGTAAATATTCAGGTTTTGCAACAAGGGACTTCCTATTCGGATTCGTCTTATTATGACATTATACCCGTAGGCGACAAATTTTGGATAGGAGGGAAATACGGCACATTGAAATCTATCGACGCCGAAGGAAATCTCTCTAACATTAGCTACCCAAGCGAAAACGTTGATATTTATAAATTAGACCATTTTGATAAAGAAAACCTTATCATTAGTGGCGATAAAGGCATTGTTTATAAGCACAATCTGACTACCAATACTTGGGAAACAATCAAAATCAAAGGCTACGAAAAAGCTTGTTTCTATAACCTTACAGTTGTGAATGATTCAACAGCTTTTATTTGTGGTGGTAATTCTGCTATTGCACATTCCGAAAAGACAGTTCCGTTTGGATTTATTTTGAAAACAACCGATAAGGGCAAAACGTGGAAACGGGTGTATAAGAATGCCTTTAAGATGGTTTGGTGCGTAAAATACAATGAATTCGATAAAAAGGTTTATGCTTTGATGTACACACCCAACAAAACTCATTTGTATGCTTTTGAAAATGAGCAGTGGGAAAAGAAACAAAAAATAGGCAATAGCATCTTCCACGAAATTCAGTTTGAAAACTCGAAAGACTTTATTGCAATGGGCGGCTGGATGGGCAAAAAAGGCCGTATTCACAACCAAACGCAAAAGTTAGAGATTCCTACTTCTGGTTTGCTTTGGGGCCGTGTAGCCAACGAAAAATACGAAATTTATTCAGCCTGTAATGGTCAAGTTGTATTGGGTGACAAAACTGGCAACTACAAAGTCTTTGGTGAAAAACTCAATAAGGCATTTAATATTTACGAAACTGTTTTTACCTCTCCTACAACAGCCATTTCGATTGGTAGTGCCAGAACGATTCTTTTACTTAAAATAGTTGAAGAAAAAAACACTGGTAATTTATCTGTTGGTAAATAACTCTGTTTGACTAATACGCTCCTACAAATTTGCTAATTCAAAAGCATCTTCTTAATTTTAAAAACTTTCAAAGATATAAAGTAGGTCTTTCAAAAATTTTAAAATTCAACTCTCTAAAACAATGAAAAAAGTAATGGTTTTGGCACTTGTTGCTTGTAGCACATTTGCTTATGCCCAAAAAGGCAAAACGGTAAACTTATTTGACGGTAAAACGACCAAAGGCTGGCATACTTGGCACGAAACGACTGTGAAAGGCTGGCATGTGATGGATGGTATATTGATGACACACGGTGGCAATGGTGATTTAGTGACCGATAAAGAATACGAAGACTTTGAACTAACTTTTGAATTTAAAGCCGCCCCAAAAGGTAATAGCGGTGTAATCTATAAAGTTTTGGAAACACCAGAAGCTCAAGCTTCTTACATGTCAGGGCCGGAGTATCAAATCATTGATGATAAGAATTATCCTTCGCCGATTAAGGATGTACAGAAAACCGCTGCAAACTACGATATGCAAGTGCCTGCCGACCTAACCGTTGTAAAGCCAGCAGGGCAGTGGAATACTGGTAAAATCATAGTAAAAGATAACCACGTTGAACATTGGCTAAATGGCAAGAAAATGGTTGAATACGAATACGGTAGCACCGACTGGCAAGTGATGGTAGCTAAAAGTAAATTTGCCAACTGGGAGTTTGCAAAAGCCCACGCAAAAGGCAAAATAGCCCTTCAAGACCACGGCGATATGGTGTCGTTTAAGAGTATCAAGATAAAAGAGTTATAACAAAAAAGGAGAGCCGTTGAAAGCTCTCCTTTTTTGTTTTTGTATTGACATCTTAGAATTTAAGAGAAATACCAAGTGAGCTATATGGCACACCACCTTCGGCATAAATAGCTAATTTTTCTTTAATGTAATATCTTGCTCCTACATAACCTCCTAACATAATGCCAGCAGCTGCTCCACTATAATAAGTTGAATAAGTGTCGTTGTATTTAACGGTTCTAAAACCTCCTACTGCACCAACGTAAGGGTCTAATTTGTCTTCATTAATACCTATTTCTTTCAAATACTTACCAAAGTGTAGTGCTGCTCTTCCGCCTACGCTCAGATATGTTACACGGTAATTAGAAAGTACATAGCCATAACTTCTTGAAGAGAAAGCCCCAATAGCCCCGATACTTATCAAATCCGAGATAGCATAATCAACACCAACATTTACTCCAAGGCCATATCCAGCCCCAACGCCAACACTGAAGTTCTTTTGACCTTTTTCGAATGATTGTGCATTGATACTTTCGGAATACAAGAAACACGATATTGTTAATAATGCAACTGTGAGTAATTTTTTCATGATACTTTAATTTTTATGGATAGTTCTATTAAGTCCGAAATTTATACATTGGTATTTTGATAACAAAAGTAAAAAGGGAAAAATGACCTAAAAATCAATTAAGCGGTCGGAAATCCGAAAAGCAGACGATTTTACTTTAAAATTTCATCTAAAATCTGATTATAGACCTTTGAGCGACGTTTCTTTTTTTCGTTGATAGTAATTTGCTCAGCTTTTTTATAGCCTCCCATATAATACCTCTGAAACCACGGAGCAGCAGTTACCAGCACATCAAAAGGGCTTGAACTTTTGATGGCGGCCATAATTCCCCATGTGGCAATACCAACTGTAAGAATAATTGAATTTGTACCATTTTTTATATCGCCCGCATAAAACTGTCCAAGCCCCGGCACTATCATGCTCATAATTCGTGCTGCTCGGGGGTTGAGTTTGTTTATCTTTTCGTTTTTTATAAATAACTGTTCTATTTTTTTTCTCGACTCAATATTCGATGAGTCAACCAATGATAAAAACTGTGCCTTTGCTAAATCGTATTTTTCTACTGAAAAATTGAGTACTCCCGTATAGAATATTTTTCTTTTGGCTTGTTCGGTATTTAGCTTTGATGGTAAATTTAGTAACTCGATTTCGGCATATTCAAAGTTATTTTGAATAAGGTAACAAGACATTTTTCTGAATATCACTTCGGCCTTTGCACTATCGGTTTTTTGTTGAAAAAATGCTAATTCATAATAATCGGCGGCTTCTTCGTACTGCTGTGTTTCGTAAAGGCAATCGGCTATATTCTTATAGCAGTCTTTTCGATATACTTCGGTTTTATCAAAATAAATTACTCTTCGATACGTAACGCTTGCTCCGAGATAATCTTTTTTGGCAAAGAGTTCGTTAGCAAAATCGAAGCTTTGTTTGAGGTCTTGCGAAAAAGAAATCCGTGATATTAATATAAAAAGTATTAAAAGTATTTTTTGCATAATTATCGACTCAATAATAGCTATTAAAAAGATTTTCTATTTTGGTTCGGATACCTAAATGGCTTTTTTTATTATAGCCTTTTGCCGAAACCACTGAGCCGTAGATATTTCCTAAATAAAACCCAAAGCCTATTCCGCCATAAATCCAGCCTCGGGTGCTTTTGACACCGCTTTTATTAAATCCTCTTACAGACTGAACCGCCATTGTTCCGACAAAGAAAAGTGACACGATTCCGTCTTTCCAATCTTTTACATACATACGTCCAGTACCAGGAATAATTGCCGACATAATACCCGCAACCGCTGGACTTTTACGCTTGATTGCCATCGCTTGCTCGGCCAAGTCTTTATAGTTTGCAGCTAATCGGTGGTCTTCTGGCTTGACCGTTTGTAATAACTCATTGGCACTCTTATAATTATCTTGTAGAATATCTGAAGTAGCCGAAAGGATTGTTTTATCGGCAGCTGATAATTTTAAGTTAGCATCCCAAAAGGTTTTTGCTGATTTATACTCAGATTTCAGAAGAAGCGTTCGGCCATATTCAACGGCCGATGAGGCACTCATGGTTGTAAGTTCGGGGTAGAGTTGTTTTCCTCTGATGAGTGCTTCATCGTATTTTCCCGAACGACGATACATTGATAGGAGAGATGTTTTTAAAGTATCGTTGTCGGGCGACATAAATGTGAGGCGTTCAAACTCACGAGTCGCCAAATCATATTGGCCAGACTTGGCTAAGTATTCGGCAAATTTTTTTGTGTTTTCAAAATTATAGAGGTCTTGAGAAAAGACGTTCGTGGTATAAAATATTATAAAAAGTATTAACAGTTTTTTTTTCATTATCAAGGCTTATCTATCAGTAATTTCTCTTTAAAATCAATTGCGTATTTTTCGGGACTAAGGCCATTGCAGCGAGTAAGCCTATCCATCGTTTTGATTCCTCCCATGACAACTCCGCTTTTTTTAACCGCCAAAATACCAAACTCTGAGCAAGACGGCGTAAATGTACAAACCGTTAGGTCTTGCGAAGAGAAAAAGGTTTTGTAGAAAAGAAACAGCCCCGAAAACAAATACTGAACTTCGTTGCGATTACCTTTAGCTTCTTTATATACTCTCTTTTGTGGAGCTTGAATAACCCCACGAAGCAAATTTACCTCCGACTTACTTTGGGCTTTTAGCTGACTGCTTAGGCTTAGTGATAGTAGGAATAGGATAGTTATAACTTTCGTTTTCATCTTCTTGGTCAATGATAATATTTTTATAGGTTGTTTGTTGAATATTCTGTGTTCCATCAGTATTTATTGAAATCTGTGTTACTTGCTTCGGAAATTCAACGCCGTTATAGTTTGAGTATTCTTTGAAAAACTGTTGGCTAAGTAATTTATCTTGGGCATCATAAAAGGCAATCGCATCTAATTTTTTGTTAACATTAGCCATTTTTATTTTGCCGAGGGTCTTCATGAGTTGCTTTTCTACTACGCTCCAAGTAGTTATTACTCGTCCATCTTTGTCTTTTTCTACTTTTGATATTTTATATATTTTAGCCACATTGCCAGAGTTGAGACCATAATCAGCCAATTTTCCAGAAAGGGCTAAATGAAAAATCGAGAACTCATTGGAAGCCAAAACACTCTGCACCAAAACACTATCTTTAGTGATTTTGTACAAAGTTGTATCTTTAATTATAATCGTTTCTTTTTGGGGAAAGGTGAGTTTATAAATTACTTTTAGCGATGTTTTGTCATAATAAACTTTACCGACTGTTAAACGATACGAGCCATTCGATAATTTATCTTTGATAGATACATCAGCCTTGACTCTATAAAATTGTTGGGCGTTAGCAAACTGTACGCCCAACATAAATGTCATTAATAAGAGAAAAATGTTTTTTTTCATAAAATAGATTTTCAAGTAAAATGCCTGCGAGTCTTGCTCTTACAATGTTCCTGCACTCAATCCAATTGCAATCAAGACAATGTAAATGACCGCCACAACACCACCAGTAGTCAAACATCCATAGAGAGCTTTTTTAGTTTGTTCTTTATCTTCTGTAAATATATAGACAAGTAATATACCCAATCCCCCTAAGAAACATCCCCACAAAAATGCTGGAATATTCAGTGGTAAGTCATTATCTTTTGTAACATTGGCTGAAGTATTGGTGTCAAGTTCGATGTCTTTTAATAAGTCAGTATTTTTTATTGTTTCAAAACTCGCTTCGGTATTTTGTTCAACAAATGCCTCAACTTTATTGAGTTTTTCAAAATTGGAATTTATGCTTTCTTGATTATATACTAAAACTTCATTCTCCGAAATATTATTATTCAAAGACGCTGTTTCTTCATTTAGTACTAAGACTTCAGAAGCAGCCAGTTGATTTGTTTCGTTAATATTGTTGGTTATTGTGCTTGTAATTTCATTTTTGGTCTGATTAGCAACTTGGCTTTGGGTTACCTTTCTCGAAGACTCAAAGTTTTCTACTTTACCTTGCTGCACATAAGCATATTGCTTTTGTTGACAAGAAGTAAGTGCTAAGACCAATGCGATGGTGGAAATAATTATAGATTTCATAAGATTGGATTTTTGTGACTATCAATAAACAAAAATAGCCCAATCTTTTGATTTGGGCTATTTTTGAGGATACTAATATTTATTATTATCTAAATGTAGCTAATACTACAAAGTAGTAAACTACCCAAAGAACTGTCCAAGCTAAACAACCATATAGTGCTTTTTTAGTTTGCTCTTTGTCTTTATCAGTGATTAAGTAAACTGCCAAAACACCAAGTAAACCAAGTACACAACCCCACCAGAAAGCAGGAATGTTTAATGGCAAATCTCCAGCTGCAACAGCATTAGTTACGTTTGTATCTAATTTTAAATCTTTAGTAAGTTCTGTATCTTTTACGTCTTCGATTGTTGTACCTTCGTGTGAAGCCACATACTCTTCTAATTTATTCAATTTTTCAAACTCAGCATTTACCGATTGCTCGTTGAAAGTCATTACTTGGCTTTCAGCAACTACTGGAGCAGGAGTAGTTTCTGTATTTAATGAAGAAACTGCTACTGAATTATCTGCCGAAAGTGCAGTCTCAGTTGGAGCTACAATCGAAGCGGTTGCTTCTTCTACAACAGCTACTTCAGTAGTTGGTTGAGCGGCTACTGCTTGTTTTTTAGCAACTGCATAGGTAGGAGTGTTAGTTTTTTGGAAAGAAGCATATTCTTTCTTTTGGCAAGAAGCTAATACAACGATTGCTGAAAGGAATAGGATTAATTTTTTCATAGAACAAATGTTTTAAAAGTTAAGAGAATGATTATTAGATACAAAAATAAAATTTTAAATTGATTTACAAAGTGATATTAAACATAAAACTGTTTTTTTCTTAATAACTCAAAATAACCTTTGAAATTGACCTATTTTTCATAAAATGCAAATCAACACAAAAATTTTATCTTTGTATTTTTTGATTCATTAAAATCCAAAAAAAATTTACTTAACGGTCAATTATTATTTTTTATGGAATCCGAACATAAGCATATAGATTATTCAAATCCATCAAATTTGAGTTAGGAGGATTTGATTGCCAAATCGAAAGAAATTTTTCAACACCTCAACAAACGTCGCTCGTTGAGATTCTTTTCTGATAAAACATTTCCAGCAGAAGTAATCGAAAACTTGGTGATGTCCGCTTCAACCGCACCATCAGGAGCAAACAAACAACCGTGGACATTTTGTGTTGTTTCATCTCCCGAACTTAAAAGGCAAATTAGATTTGCTGCCGAAGTAGAAGAACGCATTAGTTATGAAAGTAGGATGTCTGAAGACTGGAAACAAGACCTAAAACCGTTTGCAACTGATTGGCAAAAACCGTTTTTAGAAATTGCTCCGTATTTGATTATCGTTTTCAAGCGAGCATACGAATTTGAAGTAGGAGGTAAGAAGCACCAGAACTATTGTGTCAATGAGTCGGTCGGGCTTGCGTGTGGATTTTTGCTTACGGCTATACACAAATTAGGCTTGGTTGCACTCACGCACACACCAAGCCCAATGGATTTTCTGACTAAGATTATAAACCGTCCTGCTAATGAACGCCCATTCTTATTGATACCTGTTGGTTATCCTGCCGATGACGCAACCGTACCTGACATTCAACGAAAGAAGAAAGAGGACGTACTTGTTTGGTACAAGTAATGTCTTATTTAATTCTATCGCTAAATACTTTTTTGAATTTTTCAACCTTTGGTTTTACTACCATTTGGCAATATGGATTATGCCCATTCAGATTGAAATAATCTTGGTGGTAATCTTCGGCTTTGTAGAAAACACTCGCTGGCTCGAAAGTCGTAACGATTGGAGCATCATAAGCACCAGATTGGCTCAAATCATTTTTAATGTTTTCGGCAATTTGTTTTTGAGTAGCGTCATGATAAAATACTGCCGAGCGATATTGAGTGCCGATATCTCCACCTTGGCGATTAAGCGTTGTCGGGTCATGGGTTTTCCAGAATACTTCCAATAATTCTTCAAACGAAATAATATTAGGATTGTACGTAATCTGACAAACTTCGGCATGGCCTGTCTGACCAGTACATACATCTTTATACGTAGGGTTTTTGAGTGTACCGCCCATGTAGCCTGATTCTACTTTTTCAACACCTTTCAATTTCTGAAATACTGCCTCAACACACCAAAAACAGCCAGCAGCCAAAGTGGCAACTTTATTTGTTGATACTGCCGTATTTTCTACTTTTACATTTTCTTGATTCATTTTCTTAACTTTGTTTTTTACGACTTGAGCATTGGACAAATATCCAACAAACAGAAGTACAATTAGTGGGACATTGTATTTCATTTTAACAATTTACTTTTGGGTTATGTTTCCTTAAATCAAATTTTAAATTAACTCTTTCAGAAACCATCACGCTACATTGCATAGCAAAATCTACAATCCAATGAAGAAAATTGATATTGACGACTTTAAGTTTAACGGTAAAGGTAAGTTTTCGATTAAAAAATCTGAGACCAAAGTTAATGATTTTTATGAAGATAAAGAAGACTATGAAACAGCTTTAAAGTCACTCCAAACCGAACTTGACGAACTACAAGAAAAAATGTTTGCTCATAATAGATATGGTTTGTTGGTTATTTTTCAGGCGATGGATGCCGCAGGAAAAGATGGAACACTGAAGGCTGTCTTCTCGGGAGTCAATCCACAAGGCATGAGATTTTATTCTTTCAAGCGTCCAACCGAAACCGAACTCGACCATGATTTTCTGTGGCGAACAAATTTGCAATTACCCGAACGTGGAACAATTACAGTTTTCAATCGTTCTTATTACGAAGAAGTTTTGGTAGTAAAAGTTCACCCAGAGATTCTTCTTAATACCCAACGTCTCCCAGCCGAAATCTCTGAGGATTTAGATAAAGTGTGGGAAAACCGTTATGAGGATATTGCCAATTTAGAAAAATACCTTACTCGAAATGGCATCCATGTTGTGAAGTTTTTTCTAAATGTTTCAAAAAAAGAACAATCAGAAAGATTGATTGAACGCATTGAAGACCCTTCAAAAAATTGGAAGTTTGAAGAGCAAGATGTAAAGGAAAGAGAGTTCTGGAACGACTATCAAAAAGCGTACGAAGATGTCATCAATGCCACTTCAACTGACCAATGCCCATGGTATATTATTCCTGCGGACGATAAAAAAAATATGCGATTGATTGTAGCGAGTATTCTTGCCAAAAAGCTAAAATCACTTGATATGGATTATCCAAAATCTGATGCAACAAGACAAGCAACTTTGAAGGGTTTGATTGAAAAAATTCGATTACAAGATAATGAATAATTTCGCATAAAAACAAAATAAATAACAAAAAACGACATTATTAAGCGGTGTCATTTTTACATAAATTCCTTATAATAAACAAGTTATACCTTAATAAATTTAAAAAATCATCAAATTTCTATTTTTTGCATATTTTTTCAACTTTAGGAGGAGTATAAAGAGCCGTTTTCTTATATATACGTTTGTTTTCTGAAGGTATTTTTGTCAAAAATCACAGATTAATCGAAGAGGATTATCTGAAATTTGACTCAACTAAGTGAAAATTTCAGATAAATTTTATCTGAACAATTCAAGAATTAGAATTTTATTTATTTCGTATAAAAATATAATAAAAAATAAATTACGATATTATAATTTATTGCATTTTTTACATAAACAACTGATAACAAATAACTTATATTAAAATATTAAAAAAATTATCAAATTTCTAATTTTCATATATTTTCTCAACTTTGAGGGCAATATTGAGAGTCGTTTTTTACATTTGTGTCATATTTAGCAGGACGCAGAATTATATCTGCGTCCCTTTCGTATTTATAAAAGCATAATTAAAGTGAAAGCTCACGAATTATTAAAGATTTATGAAGAAGATAGTTTTATCAAAACTCTTCTTGAAGAAATAAAATCAAAAAAGAATGTATATATCAAAGGTCTATCGGGGAGTTTAGATGCAATCATTGCTTCGGTCAATTATAAAGTAAATCCCCAACACAATATTTTTATTTTGAATGACAAAGAAGATGCGGCCTACTTCTATAACGACCTACAAAATTTGTTGGGAGAAGAGAACGTCTATCTTTTTCCGATGTCATATAAGAAGCCTTACTTATATGAAGAAATAGATAATGCCAATGTGTTACAACGTTCGGAGGTATTGAATCAACTAAACAATGAAAAGACCAATCTTTTAATCGTTACTTACCCCGAAGCTCTTTCAGAAAAAGTAATTAACAAGAAATCATTAATTGCCAACACGCTTCAAATTAAAATAGGAGAGAAGCTCGATGTAAGTTTTATTTCGGAGTTACTGGTATCGTATGATTTTGAAAAAACAGACTTCGTTTATGAGCCTGGGCAGTTTTCGATTCGTGGTGGTATTGTCGATATCTTCTCTTATGCCTCTGAGTTTCCTTGTCGTATCGAACTCTTTGGCGATGAAATTGATAGCCTCCGACTTTTCAACCCAGAGTCACAGCTATCAATGCAGTCTGTCAAGCAAATCAATGTAATTCCTGACGTTCAAAACAAGTTGATTCAAGAAACAAGAGAATCTTTCTTTAATTTTATTCGTAATAAAAGCGTTATATGGATAAAAGACGCAGAATATTCTTTAGAGTGCATGGAGGATTGTTTCAATAATGTTGAACAGCAATTTCATAAAATACTCGAACAAAGCGGAGGAATAAAAATCATTTTAAAGCCCGAAGAACTTTTTGAAACCCGAAGAACCTACCTCAACGAACTAAAAAAATTTGATGTAATAGAATTCGGTACGAAGTCCTATTTCAAAGATTCTGAGAAAATGGTTTTTCCTTCCAAGAGCCAACCTTCATTTAATAAGGATTTTAAAAGACTAATAGATAATGTAAAAGAAAACCAGCTCAATGGTATTTCGACACTTATTACTTCTGACTCGCTCAAACAACTAAATAGACTTGAATCTATTTTTGAAGAGATAGACCCGCTCACCAAATTCAATGCCTTAGAAATTTCACTTCGTGCGGGTTTTATTGATGAACTTACAAAAGTTGCTTGCTATACCGACCACCAAATTTTTGACCGCTATCACCGATTTAAAGTACGTGATAAATTTAGTAAGTCAAAGGCATTGACTTTGAAAGAATTAAAATCACTCCAAACGGGCGATTTCGTTACGCACATTGATTATGGAATCGGTCGATTTGTGGGTTTAGAAAAAATTATGGTTGGCCATAAAGAACAAGAAGCCGTAAGGTTGATTTATCGTGATAATGACATTTTACTCGTAAATATACATTCTTTACATAAAATTGCGAAATATTCAGGTAAAGAAGGTGCTCCACCAACTATGAGTAAGTTGGGTTCGGGCGAATGGGAAAACAAAAAATCAAAAGTCAAACGACAGGTAAAAGATATTGCCAAAGAGTTGATTGCCTTATACGCCAAGCGTCGCCTTGCACCTGGCTTTCAATTTTCAAAAGATGGTTTTATGCAAGCCGAGTTAGAGTCTTCGTTTCTTTATGAAGACACCCCCGACCAAGCAAAAGCAACGAGCGACGTCAAAGACGACATGGAAAAACCATACCCGATGGATAGGTTGGTTTGTGGAGACGTTGGCTTCGGAAAAACTGAAATTGCTATTCGTGCAGCCTTCAAGGCAGTAGCCGATAGTAAGCAAGTGGCGGTCTTAGTACCTACTACAATTTTGGCTATGCAGCACCACAAAACTTTTTCTGAGAGGCTATCTAAACTACCTGTAAATATTGAAGAAATTAGTCGCTTCCGAACAGCAAAGGAAATCACCCAAACACTAAAGAATATAAAGGAAGGCAAGACTGATATTCTTGTTGGCACGCACCGTATCCTTAATAAAGATATTGTATTCAAAGACCTCGGCTTACTTATAATTGATGAAGAACAAAAGTTTGGTGTAAAAGCCAAAGACCGTTTGAAAGAAATAAAACATAACGTCGATGTGCTGACTTTGACTGCAACGCCAATTCCGAGAACTTTACATTTTTCGTTACTGGGGGCAAGAGACTTATCTATTATTTCTACGCCTCCACCAAACCGCCAACCTGTTACGACCGAGGTGCATGTTTTCAAAGAGGAACTTATCAGAGATGCAATCAGCTATGAATTGAAGCGTGGTGGACAGGTTTTCTTCGTACACAATAGAGTGAATGACATTGAGTCAATTGCCAACATTATTCTTCGACTTGTTCCTGATGCTAAGATTGGAATCGCCCACGGACAAATGGACGGAGACAAGTTGGAGAAAGTAATGATGAAATTCATCGAAGGCGAATATGATATTTTAGTTTCTACCAATATAATTGAATCGGGTTTGGATATTTCTAATGCCAATACCATTATTATTAATCAAGCCCAAAACATTGGGATGTCTGACCTTCACCAAATGCGTGGTAGGGTAGGGCGTTCAAACCGAAAAGCCTTTTGTTATTTGCTTACTCCACCAGTATCGTTGCTTTCAAAAGATGCTCGTAAGCGTTTACAAACACTCGAAGAATTTTCAGATTTAGGAGATGGTTTCAAAGTTTCGATGAGAGACTTGGATATTCGTGGAGCAGGAAACCTTTTAGGGGCCGAACAAAGCGGTTTTATTAACGATTTGGGTTATGAAACTTATCATAAAATTTTAGATGAGGCAGTACAAGAACTGAAAGAGAACGAATTTAAAGACCTATTTACAAAAGATTTGTCTTCGGCTGTTGATTTAAGGCTTCCAGATTGCCAAATTGAAACCGACTTACAAATTATTATTCCTGAGAGTTACGTAAGCAATATTTCCGAAAGACTTTCGCTTTATAATCAACTTGACAACATTGAAAGAGAAGAAGAGTTACAGGAATTCCAAAAATCAATGGTTGATAGATTTGGTCCAATGCCTGAAGAAGTTGAAAATCTATTCAAAATTGCCCGAATTAGATGGAAAGCCGAACAGATTGGTTTTGAAAAATTAACCTTGAAAAACAATATCCTAAAAGGATACTTCGTTTCACAAGAGCGTACAGAATATTTTCAGACCGATAAGTTTGGCAAAATTCTTGATTATATTAAGAATAATCCTAAACATTGTTCTTTGAAAGAAATTAAGTCTAAACTGCTACTTACAGTCGAAAAAGTACAATCAATCGATGAATTAGACAAATTATTAAGCGGTGTTATCTAATTTATCATGTTTCTTAAGTAATTGATTTTCAGATTTCTACTGAAATATATATTGAATTACCTATTTTTGCAAAACGAATTTAATTAACAAAAATCATTCCGAAAATGAAAAAACTACTTTTTAGTTCGACTGCGGTTGCGTTAGCGTTCATGCTAATTCTAAGTGGTTGTTCGAGCAAAAAGAAAGCTTCAAGTATCAATCCGGGCCGTAAAAGTACTGCCACTGGTATTGCATACAACAAGAAAAGTAAGAAAGGAAAAGAGCCTGAAGGTTTACAAGTTAAAGACTTCAAAGGCCAGCCAGCAGGTCCTAACCTTGTGTTTATCGAAGGAGGTCGTTTTACGATGGGTACGGTTGAGGAGGATGTAACTTTCTCTCGTGACAACCTTGAAAGAACAGTAACGGTTTCGTCTTTTTATATGGATGAAACTGAAATCACGAACCTTCACTGGTTAGAATACCTTCACGCTATTCAAAAAGATTCTTCTCAAGAATTTTACGAAACAGCATTACCTGATACAACGGTATGGTTAAGTAAACTATCTTTCAATGACCAATTTACTGAGCAGTATCTCCGTTACCCTGGTTTTCGTATGTATCCAGTTGTTGGTGTTTCTTGGGTACAAGCATCTGACTACTGTAAATGGAGAACTGAGGCTGTAAACGGTGAAATGGCTGTTAGATTTGGCGATAAAGCTAAAAAATCTAAAAGTGGCGGTTTAGGTAAAAAATCTAAAAAAGGTGCCGCTGCCGAAGCACCAACGGTTAAAGTTGGTGGTCGTTTAGCTATTGAGTCTGGAAACGTTTTACCTGCTTACCGCCTCCCAACTGAAGCTGAGTGGGAATATGCTGCCAAAGCACTCATTGGTACGCAGTATATGGACGAGAATCAATCAAATCAACGTATTTATCCTTGGGATGGCTCATCAATGCGTAAAAGCAAAGGAAAGGCTAAAGGAACTATGCTTGCTAACTTTAAGCGTGGCCGTGGTGACTATGCTGGTATTGCGGGTCATCAAAATGACAAAGGAACTATTACAGTTGAAGTTTATGAGTTCCCTGCGAATGACTTCGGGTTATATCAAATGGCAGGAAACGTAAATGAGTGGGTATATGACCTTTATCGTCCAAACTCTTTCCAAGATGTTAATGATTTGAACCCAATCCGTCGTAATGACTTCTTGGATGAAGAAAAACTTTATGACAAAAAAGGATATAACTCTTTGATTGACAATAACTTGAGAGTTTACAAAGGTGGTTCATGGAATGATGTAGCTTATTGGTTATCACCAGGTACTCGTCGTTATTTAGACCAAGATTCTTCTACTGCTACTATCGGTTTCCGTTGTGCAATGATTGCAATCGGGCCAAAAGGTAAACGTAAGCTATAATTAAAATACTGATTATCAGCAAAATCCCCTCCCAAAAGAGGGGATTTTTTGTTTTAGAATGCTGCCGCAATTGTTATCACCGAAATCTCTTTTGCTTCTGCATTTAATAGTGTTATTCCAAGTGATTCTATAGTTGAGCCAGTTGTCAACACATCATCCACAATAGCTATTCTTTTGTTTCTAACTTTTTCATTATCAATAACTTCAAATATATTTTCTACATTCTGAAAACGCTCTATGCGGCTCTTTTTTGTCTGTGTTGAGGTATGTGTAAGCCTTTTTACTGCATTTGTATCATAAGGTACATTTAACGCCTCTGAAAGCCCCTCTGCAATGCAATCTGCTTGATTATAACCTCTTTGTATTAATTTTGTTGGATGGAGTGGTACACCTATTATTAAATCAATTTTTTCATCAAAACCCACTGCTTTTAAATCAACTCCATAGATTTTACCCAAATACTTTCCAACCTCTGGTTTATTTCTATATTTCAGTTCGTGTAGCAGTTTCTGAACTTTTCCTTTCTTTGAAAACTTCATAAAGGTAATGGTATCAGTCACTGGAATTTTACCCCAAAAACGATTTGAAACTTTATCAAGTCTTTGAATGTGTGAATTGGTGCGTGGCAAATCAATCATACAATTTGTACAAATCAGATTTTCTCCGCCCAAAAGAGCTTCTCCACAAGCTTCACAGGTACGTGGATAGATTATATCTAAAAAATGCTTAAACCATTTCATAGTGATTGTTTAAGTTTGTATATCAAATAAATTAATATGACTCAAGAAGACAATATTTTAAAAGAAAATTGGCAAACTTTACAAAGTTTCCTAAAAAATAACCTCGGCAAAAAACCAACTGACCTCAACGGTGTTTTATTTCTTATCGGCGTTCAAGAACTTGGACAAGGTAAAAAAGTTTTTACAAAAGAACAAAAACAAGACCTTATGCACATCGCAATTTGTAAGGTTTTAAGTTTTGGCGGCTATTACGAACTTGAAGGCAGAGACGAAGAAGGCTGGCCACATTGGAAGTTAATCACTCCTTTACCACATTTTGATATGCTTTCACAAGAAAAACTACTTAAACACTTCGTAATTGAGTATTTTAGAAAAGAAGTTGGCTTACATGTTTAATCTAATCCTTATAAAACTATTATATATTTTAAAATGAAAATTATTTCATATAACGTAAACGGCGTGCGTTCAGCAATAAATAAAGGCCTTATCACTTGGTTAAAATCAAGTAACCCAGATATTTTATGTTTACAAGAAATTAAACTTTCTGAAACTGAATTGGTAAATCCGCTTTTTGAAGAACTTGATTATTATTGTTACTGGTATCCTGCACAAAAACGAGGTTATAGTGGCGTTGCCATTTTAACTAAAATCAAACCTAACAACGTTCAGTACGGAATTGGTAACTCTCTTTTTGATGATGAAGGTAGAATTCTCAGAGCCGATTTCGATACTTTTTCTATTCTAAGTATGTATTTTCCTTCAGGTTCATCTGGCGATGAACGTCAAGGTCTGAAAATGACTTTCTTAGATGATTTTTACATTTATATAAAAGAACTTGAAAAAGAGTTACCTAATTTAATTATTAGTGGTGACGTAAATATCTGTCATCGGGAGATTGACATCCATAACCCTAAGGGTAATGCAAATTCATCGGGCTTCTTACCCGAAGAACGTGCATGGGTTGGCAAATTTCTTGATACTGGTTACGTTGATACTTTTAGACATTTCAATCAAGAGCCACATCATTACACTTGGTGGTCGTACAGGGCAGGAGCGAAACAGAAAAACTTAGGTTGGCGTATTGACTATCACTTTGTTACCGAAAGCCTCAAAAGTCGTTTAGCAAGTGCAGCTATCCACCCCGACCAATTGATGTCTGACCATTGCCCAATTGAATTAAACTTGCTTTAAAAATTTATTAAACCTTATACCATCATGTCAACATCTGTAAAAACTATTTTTGAAAAAATAGACGATTACAAAAGGAAGTATTATAAAAACCTACTCATTAAAGGGTCTTTATTTACTTTGGCTTTGATATTCTCTGCCTTCTTATTAGTTAATACAGTCGAATATTTCGGTCGTTTTAACTCAACTATTCGAGCAATCTTGTTTTTTAGTTTTCTCGGAATGGTTATTTACTCACTATTTGCGTGGGTAGTTAAGCCTTTACTTTATCTTTTTCATTTTAACGAGCCACTTACTTACGAAAAAGCTGCGAATGAAATTGGTAAATTTTTCCCAGAAATAGGGGATAGGCTACTCAATACGCTTCAATTAGCTCAAATCTCTGATAAAGACAATTCTTTATTACAAGCAAGTATCGCCCAAAAAGCTAATGAATTACGTTTTGTTAAGTTTGCTGATGCTATCAAGATTGACGAAAATAAGAAATACTTGAAATATGCCATTCCACCATTATTACTTATTCTTTTGATTGCGGCTGTTTCACCTAAATTTTTCAAAAGCAGTACTGAACGTATTGTTTATTTTCAGAAAGATTTTGCCGAAGAAGCACCTTTCAAGTTTAAAATAACAAATGAAGAGTTAAAAGCAGTAAAAAACGAAGATTTCAACCTGAACCTTACGCTTATTGGTAATGCAGTTCCTGAGGCTGTTTATTTAGTTGCCAATGACCGTAAGTTTAAAATGAATTCTGTTGATAACAAGAATTATACTTTTACTTTTTCAAAAGTTCAAAATCCAGTTGACTTTCATTTTTTAGCATCTGGTTTTAAATCAAATGAATTTGAACTTGAATTAATAAGTCGTCCAAACTTACTTTCTTTTGATGTTGCCTTAAACTATCCTTCGTATTTGAATAAATCAAACGAAAGTTTTGATAATGTTGGAAACCTTGTTGTTCCCGAAGGGACTACTGTTGAGTGGAACTTTAGAGCTGCTAATACAGATTCTTTGTATTTACTATTTGAAAACGAACCTAAGCATTTATCTAAAGATGGTTTTGGAGATAATTTTTCTTATGTTCGTCGCTTGAAAAACTCATCTTCGTACAAAATTCAGCTTAAAAACGAGTTTAGTACTAATCGTGAAAATATTGATTTCTATATAAATGTCATTCCTGATAAATATCCACAGATTCAACTCGAACAAATCCGTGATACTACACTATTCAATTATATAGTTTTAGGTGGAAATATTAACGATGATTATGGTTTAGCTCAATTTAAATTATTTTATCGTCCTGTGCGAGATATTACTCAAAGCCAAGCACCCGCATTTACTTCGGTTGATGTGGCTTTTAATAAAACTCAAATCTCTCAAAGTTTCTATTATCAGTTTCCCTTAAATGATTTAAAACTCAATCCTGGAGAGAAAGTTGAGTACTTCTTGCAGGTTTGGGACAATGATGGTGTAAATGGCTCTAAAAGCACAAAAACACCCGTTCTGACATTTGCTCTTCCTTCGGCTAAGAATTATGACGCCGAAGTTGAAAAAGCGACTGAGAAGACCGAAAATATGCTTGAGAAACTCAATGAGAAGTCTAAGAAATTAAAGAATGACCTCAATAACTTAGAGAATAAATTAAAGAGTAAAAAAGACTTAGATTTTCAAGAGAAAAAACAATTGGAAGAATTGCTCAAAAAGCGTGACGAGTTAATGTCAGAGATGAAAGCTATGCAAGAGCAGTTTGAAAAGATGCAAGAGAAAACTAACCGTTTTCAGCAACAATCTCCCGAACTCCAGAAAAAAATGGACCAACTCAAAAAGTTGATGAAAGAAATTATGAATGATGAAACCAACAAAATGTATGAGGAGTTGAAAAAAATGATGGAAAAAGGTTTAGATGAGAAAACTGTTGAGCAACTTGAAAAGCTAAAAAACCAAGAGCGTAATATGGATAAAGACATTGACCGTACGCTTAAACTTTTCAAACAACTTCAAATGCAACAAAAGGTTGAGAAAACTGCCAATGAACTGGAGAAACTCGCCGAGAAACAAGATAAATTGGGTGACGAATCTCAGAAAAATGAGAAAGAGCAAAATCAACAACAAAAAGATGCTAAGAATGAAGAACTGAAAAAAGAGCAAGAAAAGCTCTCGAAAGAGTTTGAAGATAAAAAAGAACAGATGAAAGACATCGAAAAATTGAGCAAAGAACTCAAGAAAGAATTCGATGAGCAGAAAGAAGAGCAAGAAGAGGTGTCTGAAGAACAAGAAAATTCAGAAGAACAACTCGACCAAAAGCAAAGTGGTGCTGCATCTAAGAGCCAAAAGAAAGCTGCTTCAAAAATGAAGAAGATGGCTCAGAAAATGAAAGAGTCGATGCAGTCACAAGAAATGAAAGAAATGGACGAAGATATGGATGCTTTAAGAGCGATTCTTGAGAATCTCGTCAAGCTCTCATTCGACCAAGAGAAGATTATGAAAGACTTCCGTAATATGAATGTTGCAGACCCTCGATTCGTGAAACTCTCGCAAGACCAATTGAAGATTCAAGACGATGCTAAAATGATTGAGGATAGTTTGTATTCACTGGCCAAGCGAGTCCTTCAAATTCAATCTTTCGTGACAAAAGAAGTCACATCTATGCGTAACTCAATGGATGAAAGCGTGAAGTTTATTAAAGAACGTAAATTGAATGTAGCATCTGCTAAACAACAATTCTCTATGACTTCTATTAATAACCTTGCTTTAATGCTTAGCGATACCTTTAGCCAGATGCAGCAAATGATGGCTAACGCAATGCCGGGAAGTGGTAGCAAAGGCAAAAAAGGTAAAGCTCCATCGCCATCTTCAATGGGAGAGAAGCAAGACCAACTCAATAAATCTATGGAGCAATTATCTAAATCAGGTAAGTCAGGTCGTGGATTATCAGAAGAAGCTGCAAAGCTTGCACAAGAACAAGCCGAACTCAGAAAACGCATTCAACAAATGCAAGAGGAATTGAAAGGTACAGATCCAGGTAAGAAACTTGGTAGTGAATTAAAGGAACTTGAAAAGAAAATGGATGAGAACGAGACAGATTTAGTAAATAAACGCATAAACCCCGATTTGATTAAACGCTCTCGTGATATTCAAACAAGATTGCTTGAAGCTGAGAAGGCAGTTCAACAGCAAGAAGAAGACCCTACACGTCAATCAAAGGCTGCCCAACAGTTTAATCGTCAGTCTCCACCATCAATGGATAAGTTCTTACAAGAGAAACAAAAGCAAGTGGAATTAATTCGTACAGTTCCGCCTAATTATACACCATTCTATAAGAAACAAACGGATAATTATTTTAGAAAAATCAAGTAAACGTTTTTCTTAGTAAATTTGCAGGGACGCACTAAATGCGTCCCTTTTTTGTTGACTTATAAATTTATCTATATATTAGTCTTAGAAAGGTTTTATTTTTTAGCACCAATAAAGAAGTCTTTAGAATCCCTTTTATAGTTAATATTATTTTGATTTATTTTTACCTAAACCATCGGAAGAAATTCCTCCAAAACACAAAGTCAAAAACTCACGTTTCACGTGAAACAGAGTGATTCACAAAAACACAAACGTTTCACGTGGAAACATAAATAAAAAAGTAATGTTCAAAGAATACGATGTAATAGTTGTTGGAGCAGGCCATGCAGGATGTGAAGCAGCCTCTGCCGCTGCCAATATGGGTTCGTCTGTTTTATTGGTAACAATGAATATGCACACCATTGCACAGATGTCATGTAACCCTGCGATGGGTGGTGTAGCAAAAGGACAAATAGTTCGTGAAATAGACGCTTTGGGTGGTCAATCAGGAATTATTAGTGATAAGACAATGATTCAGTTCAGAATGCTTAATCGTTCTAAAGGGCCAGCAATGTGGAGCCCAAGATGTCAAAGCGATAGAATGATGTTTGCTCAAGAATGGAGAGATACGATGGAAAATATCCCGAACCTTGATTTTTGGCAAGAAATGATTGAAGGCTTGGTTATTAAAAACAATAGGGTAGTAGGAGTTCGTACAGGAATGGGAATCGAAATAAAAGGTAAATCGGTTGTCTTAACAAATGGAACATTTCTTAATGGAAAAATACATATCGGAGAGAAAAACTTCGGCGGAGGAAGAACAGGAGAGAAAGCAGCACACGGAATTACGGAGCAATTAATTGAATTAGGATTTGAGTCTGGACGAATGAAAACAGGAACTCCACCTCGTATTGATGGTCGTTCATTAAACTGGAATTTAATGGAAGAACAAAAAGGCGATGAAAATCCAGAGAAGTTTTCATATACAGATACACCAAGATTAACTAAGCAAAGAAGTTGTTATGTAACCTATACGAACGAAAAAGTTCACGAAGTACTGAGAAAAGGATTTGATAAATCACCAATGTTTAGTGGCAGGATAAAAGGACTTGGCCCGAGATATTGCCCTTCGGTAGAAGATAAGATTAATAGATTCGCCGATAAAGACCATCACCAAATATTTGTAGAACCAGAAGGATGGAATACGGTGGAAATGTATATCAATGGTTTTTCTACTTCATTACCAGAAGAAATACAATACGAAGCATTAACTAAAATAAAAGGATTTGAAAATGTAAAAATGTTCAGACCAGGCTATGCAATCGAATATGACTTCTTCCCACCAACCCAATTAAAACTAACGCTCGAAACACATTTAATTGAAAACCTGTATTTTGCAGGACAAATAAATGGAACTACAGGATATGAAGAAGCGGCTTGTCAGGGATTAATGGCTGGAATAAATGCACATAACAAAGTCCATGAAAAAGGCGATTTTATTCTCAAAAGAAATGAAGCATATATCGGAGTACTAATTGATGACTTAGTAAACAAAGGTACAGATGAACCTTACAGAATGTTTACATCAAGAGCAGAGTTCAGAACATTACTACGTCAAGACAATGCAGATATTCGCCTAACTCAAAAAGGTTATGATTTAGGATTAGCTTCTGAGGCACGTTTAGAAAGAATGAATTTCAAAAAAGATGAAGCTGCAAAAATTGTAGAAGAAATTAAAACAAGAAAGATTACACCTGATAACGCCAATAATTATCTCGAACAAATCAGTTCATCTGCATTAAGAGAGAAGTCATCTTTCTACAGTATTCTAAAACGTCCAGAAATAGAAATAGAAAATATTCGTTTATTAGATAATGATATGAAAGATTTTCTAAGTCAATATGATGATGAGGTAATTGAACAAGCCGTAATACATATTAAGTATGAAAGCTATATAGAGAAGGAATTATTGATGGCAGAAAAAATGTCTCGTTTGGAAGACCTAAATATTAATCCAAATTTTGATTACGAAAAGTTATTATCCATTTCTATCGAAGCAAGACAAAAACTTAAAAAGATAAAACCACAAACACTCGGTCAGGCATCAAGAATAAGTGGAGTTTCACCAGCAGATATTTCAGTAATAATGATTCATCTCGGTAGATAAACAAAAATTAAAGTTTCTTAATTACCCTCAACTAATCGTTGAGGGTTTTATTTTTACTAAAAAAATAAAACCATAAAATGATTAAAAGTAGTATTCTTAAAAGTGTAGTTCTAATAACTGGTTGTAAGTTATTAATTAGTTGTGCTCAGTTTGTGCCACCAACAGGAGGAAAAAAGGATGAAACTCCTCCAAAACTAATTAGTTCGATTCCAAAAGCAGAACAGAAAAACTATAAAGAAAAAACGATTAGTTTAGAATTTGATGAATTGGTAGATGTAACAAGTTTAAGACAAGAACTTTTAATCATACCAGAAGCAGAAGGTACGTATGATATTCGTTCAAAATCGAATACTGTGATTCTAAAATTTGATAAGGCTTTTAAAGATAGTACAACCTATACGCTAAATTTTAGAAAAGGTATAAAAGATTTAAACGAGCGAAATGAATCTCGAAACCTTAAATTAGTGTTCAGTACGGGAAGTAACATTGATTCATTAAAAATAGGAGGGAATGTGAAAGGGCTCTTGAGCAATCAACCTATTTTAGAAGCTCACGTTGCTTTATACAAACTTCAAGATTCATTAGACCTCAAAAAGACCAAACCTGATTATTTCATAAAAACAGATTCAGCAGGAAACTATCAGTTTGAAAACCTAAAAAGTGGAAAGTATCGAATTTATGCCTTTATGGATAAGAATAGCAATTTGAAATACGATACCAAAACAGAAGCAATAGGATTTAGAAATGACACGATAAATTTAAATAAAAATTTAAGTGGAATAAACATCCTTATGGCAAATGCCAACAACGAAAAACCGAAAAACCAAAAAGTACTACCAAGAGCCGAAGATTATACTATACTATATGATAAGAGTATAAAATCGTTTGAAGTAAAATTTGAAAACAAAAATGATAGTATTCCGTATTATGGTGAAGGAAAAGAATTAAAATTTTATAATTCAACACAACGAACAGATACATTAAAAGTAAATATAACGGTAGCTGATTCAAGTGGAAATGCTTTAACTTATTTACAGAAGATAAAATTTAGAGAGCCTGAAAAAAAGAAAAAGGAAAAAAGAGAATATCTAACCTTCACGGTAAAACCAAAAACAGGAGAAGAACTTGACAAGAAAGTAAAATACGAAATAAACTTTGATACTCCTATTCAGACCTTTGATACAAACAAGTTTAAAATATTATCAGATACAATTAGAGAGGAGAAACTCGAAACATCAAACTTCACGTGGAATAAATCCAAAACTAAACTTATTATCAATAAAGAGATAAAAGCAGAACGAGAAGTAAAGATAGAAATGGGTAGGGGAGTATTTATAAACATTAAAGGAGATTCGAGCGATAAACAAAATTTAAAATACCCAATTCTAAAAACCGAGAATTATGGACTCATAGAAGGAAGCTTTGAAGAAAAGAAAACAAATAAGATAATTCAGATAATAAATGATAAGTATGAAGTAATAGCAGAGCAGACAGCCAAAGATAAATTTTTGTTCATCAATATAAAGCCTGGCATTTACTTGTTGAGAGTAATAAAAGACAAAAACGAAAATGGATATTGGGATGCTGGTAATGTAGAAAAGAATATTCAGCCCGAAGAAGTGCAATTTTATGAAGAACCAATAAGGTTAAAAGCCAACTTTGAGGTACGTGGATTAGTCATAAAATAAATGAAATATCAACACAAAATAAACGAGTACTGAAAAGGTCAATTCAAAATAAAAAATATCCAAGAAATTTTGTGGACAAGCATGTGGATTGAATACCAATAATGTGAATTGATACGTTGAAAGCCATGTGGGAAACTCTACCGAAAAGTGGAAAGAATAAAAAAGAAGTGGAAATCAGGTAAAAGTATAGGGTTATCCTCAATTCACATGATGTTGATTAACGTGGACACATACTGTGGAAATGATATTAAGTAATAAACAAAAAATAATTGGAGCTAATGTCAATAAATGGTATTAGAATTGATAATCAATAATATAAGTGTTAATTAAGATAATAAAGCTGTGGAAAAAGCAATTAGTTATGTACATTCACATTTAGAGCGTTGTCAACAACAATAGTTTATACACATATCAACAGCCCTAACAATTTAAAACAGTAATTAAAAATATATTTTATTTCTTTTTTTTTAGGAAACTATGAAACGGTATTTATTGATAATTCTATTCTTTTCAATTCATTGGTTGGCCAAGGGTCAAGACATCGAATTGGCAAACGAATACTTCAAACAAGGGGAGTACGAAAAAGCAAAAGACATTTTCCAAAAAATTGCGAAGGATAAAAACAATATCAGATTGATTCATCAAAATTATATTCAGTGTTTGTTCAAACTGAAAAATTTCGATGAAGCCGAAAAATATTTGAAACGTCAAATCAAAAGCAATGATTTAACAGGAATCGTTTATCGCTCAGATTATACCAGCTTGCTCGAAATGACGGGAAAGTTTGAAGAGGCTCAAAAAGAAATGGAAACTTTGATAGACCTTGCTGCCCGAACAGAAGGGACAATCTACGAGCTACAAGATTTGTTGTACCGTAATTCAAAAACTGAACTCGTGATTCAGTTATTGAAAAAAGGACGTGAGATTGCCAAAGATGAAAATAAGTATGCAATCCTGATGGCAAAGGCATACCTCTACAACGGACAAAAAGAGCCTATGATTGAGGAAATGCTAAAATACGGTTTGGCAGAAGGCAACCAAGATTACGTAAAAGCGACGTTCCAAGATAATCTCAAAACCGAAGCTGAGATAGATATGCTTGAGAAGGCTCTTTACAGCAAGGTACAGAAGTTCCCAACCGAGCAGTACTACACTGACATACTCATCTGGCATTTAATCCAGCAGAAGGAGTTTACGAAAGCCTTTATTCAAACAAGAGCTTTAGACCGCCGCCTAAAACAAGATGGACAAAGAGTTTTTGAATTAGCACAAACTGCCTTGGTTAACAAAGATTACAAAAGTGCGATTCAAATGTACGAGTATGTGATGAAAGAATATCCACAAGGACAATATTACGCTTATGCCAGACGCAATGCTTTGTTTTGCAAGGAAGAAGTAGTAAAAACAACTTATCCTGTAAGCATTGCCGACATTCGTTCGTTGATAAAAGATTATCAAGGATTATTTTCTGATTTAGGCCGAAATGTAAAAACAATGGAAGCCCTCAGAAATACAGCTCAACTTTACGCTTTTTATTTGAACGAAAGAGATACTGCGATTACAGTTCTCGAAACGGCCATCATGATAGCTGGCTCTGACAACGCTTTCAGAGATAAATGCAAATTAGATTTAGGTGATATTTATGTGTTGAAAAACGAACCGTGGGAAGCAACTTTGCTTTATTCACAAGTTGAAAAATCACAGAAGGAAGACCAACTTGGGCAAGAGGCCAAACTCAAAAATGCCAAGTTGCATTATTACAATGGCGAGTTTGATTTATCAAAAGAAGTGTTGGATATTCTTAAAAAAGCCACTACACGAGAAATCGCTAATGATGCCATGCAACTAAGTTTGTTGATTCAAGATAACATTGGGCTTGATACTTCTGAAGTTGCCATGAAAGACTATGCCAAAGTTGACTTACTACTTTTTCAAAATAGAAACGCCGAAGCAATGGCGGCACTTGACCAAATTTTTGAAAAATATAAATCACATTCTTTGGCAGATGATATTTTGTGGTTGAGGGCAAATACAAATCTCAAAATCAATAAACCTGAAAAGGCATTAGAAGATTTAGAGTTACTTCGCAAAAATTATAATTTCGATATTTTGGCCGATGATGCTTTATTTTTAGAAGCTAAAATTTACGAAGAGAACTTCCAACAAAAAGATAAGGCTATGGAATTATACCGTGAGATACTC
Source organism: Emticicia aquatilis (assembly GCF_014644295.1). Taxonomy (GTDB): domain Bacteria; phylum Bacteroidota; class Bacteroidia; order Cytophagales; family Spirosomataceae; genus Emticicia; species Emticicia aquatilis. Next base: position 348,828 of record NZ_BMKK01000006.1, on the reverse strand, counting down.
CAGAAATTCCCAGGTTCAATCTTCGGAGCGGAAGCCCGCAAAAGATTCAGAAATTTGAGAGGCGATACAATAAATTGAGCCTTTTTGCATTTATAATATTGAAACGCCTCAAAACTTTCTGCTTTGGGGCGTTTTTGTTAAAACTATGTTAATAAACCCCTCCAATTGCCATTGAAACTACTTTTCCTCGTTTATCTAAAATAATCACTTACAAACTTTCACCCGATGAAATTCAAGTTATGCACATTATCCACAGTGTTATCCACATTTGTGTTATTGGCTAATGCACAAGAAGAAAGAGTCAAATCTTTTGGATATAACTACTACGGACAGAAAATAAACGAAAGAGCATTTTGTAGTCAATTTAGCTTTCGCTCAAAAGAAGTAGCTGAAAAAGCAGTTGACGAAATCGTAAGAAGAAGCGGCTTAAAAAGAAACTTCTACGTAATGGAATGCCCAAATACAGATAACTGCTTTGCAGCCATACAAGGCCAGACTCGATTGATAGTCTATGATGGTTCATTCATGAAAAAAGCCAACGACTTATCAAAATCTGACTGGGGAGCATTGAGTATCTTAGCCCATGAAATCGGGCATCACCTACAAGGCCATACAATTATCGAAGGAGGGAGCGACCCAGCAAAAGAATTAGAGGCAGATGAGTTTTCTGGATTTGTGATGTATCAAATGGGAGCGACTCTAAAAGATGCACAAGCAGCCATAAATAAACTTACCTCTGATTATGATGGCGGAACTCACCCAGCAAGACCAAAGCGTTTAGCGGCCATTAAAAAAGGATTTGACAATGCCCAAGAGCTTTATCCGAATATAAAGAAAAGCGATGGAAGTGTTGTTACTCAGCCAAAAACACAGCCGACGCAACAAGCTCCACAACCACAAAATCCAACAAGACCAAATCCACAACCTGTTCCTCAACAAATACCTCCACGAACTTACCCACAACCAGCTGATAATCAAGGTAATGTGGATAGAGTGGATAACTCGGTGGACAATTCTGAGATCCCAGCAAAAAGACCAGATATTATTGTTGCAGCCCCAACAAATGTGGAAAACATTGGTGAGGTTGTGAAAAAAGGGGGATGTTTTGAAGGAGATTGCAGCGATGGTTTTGGAAAAATGATTAATCCAAAAACTGAAGAAAAGTATGAAGGTGAGTGGAGAAACGGAAAACGGGATGGAAGAGGCGTAGAATTCTATGCTGATGGTGAGAAAAAGTATGTGGGTAACTTCAAAAATGGTAAGTATGAAGGTAATGGAACCTTTTTCTACAAAAATGGGGATAAATATGTGGGTAAGTACAAAAATGGTTTTATGAATGATGATAAAGGTTATTTTATCTTCAATAATAACATCAGATTGGTTGCTCGTGTGGAAAATAACATCAAACACGGAAAAGCCATGAGAATCTACCCCGATGGTAGGAGAGAAGATACTTTTTTTGTAAATGATATAGAAAGAAAAGGATATATTCCTGATAAGAAAATTAGATAAATTATATGCAGGAAGGCATCGCTTTAAGCGATGCCTTCCTTATTTTAGGGGTAGTAAAATAAAATTTTGGACGAAACCCAATAAATCAACGGACAAGTTTATTTAACTTTGTCCCCTCAAAATATGATAACCTAATATGTCTTGGTTTAAGAGAACAGATAAAGGAATACAAACTCCGACGGAGATGAAACGTGAAGCCCCTGATGGGCTTTGGTATCAATGTCCAACTTGTAAGAAGGCAATGCACACCCGTGAGCACAAACTAAATGCCTTTACGTGCATCAATTGCAACTACCACGAAAAAATTGGCTCAGAAGCATATTTTCAAATTTTGTTTGATGAAGGTGAATACACCGAATTAGATGAAAACCTACGCTCAGGTGACCCACTGAAATTTACAGATACAAAATCTTATGTGGACAGAGTAAGAGCAACCGAAAAAAAATCGGGCTTGAAAGATGCTGCCAGAACTGCCTACGGTAAAATGTCTGAAATTGATATTGTAATTACCTGTATGGATTTCAGTTTCATTGGTGGTTCAATGGGGTCAGTGGTTGGAGAAAAAATTGCACGTGGAATCGAATGTGCCTTGCAACATAAAATACCGTTTTTGATGATTTCAAAATCAGGAGGAGCAAGAATGATGGAAGCTGGTTTCTCATTGATGCAAATGGCAAAAACTTCAGCAAGATTAGCTCAACTATCAGAAGCAGGAATTCCTTATGTATCTTTATTGACTGACCCAACAACGGGCGGTGTAACAGCTTCGTATGCGATGCTCGGTGATTTTAATATTTCAGAACCAGAAGCACTCATTGGATTTGCAGGGCCACGTGTAATCAAAGAAACAATTGGTAAAGAATTACCCAAAGGATTTCAAACTGCCGAGTTCGTTTTAGACCACGGTTTCCTTGATTTTATTGTAGATAGAAAAGACCTAAAAGATAAGCTCGCAAGTTTATTGGGAATGTTACGATAACATATTTGTGAAGCGAATCGGGCGGCGACCGCATACTATTAGCTAACAATATAAAGAGAAAAGAATTGATAAATTAGTAATTAACGTCGGCAGGGTTCAAAACCCTGCCGACGTTCTACTAATAGGATAAAAGAATCATAGGTATGTCAATTCAAAAAAATATCACAAATGAGGCTAATCAAACACCCAGTTTTGTGTAACTACTACGTAACCTATCGCTGCAATGCTACGTGTAGTTTTTGCGATATTTGGGAAAAGCCCTCTCCTTACATTACCCTCGAAAATTTCAGAGAAAACCTCAAAGACCTAAAGAAACTCGGAGTCAAAGTAATAGACTTTACGGGTGGTGAACCACTCCTACACAGAGAATTAGATATACTACTTGAAGAAGCTAAAAGAGGAGGATTTTTAACAACCGTTACTACCAATTGTTTATTATATCCAAAGTATGCCGACCGCCTAAAAGGTAAAATTGACATGCTTCACTTCTCGCTAGATTCACCTGACGAGGAAGAACATAATCAATCAAGAGGTGTAAAATGTTTCGATAAATTACTCGATTCTATACAAATAGCGAAAAATAATAAAGAAAGACCAGATATTATATTCACAGTATTTGAACAAAATGTGGATAAGATTGAGCGGGTGTGGAATGAAATCACTCAACCCAATGATTTGGTCTTAATTCTCAATCCAGTTTTCAACTATAACTCTGTAGAAACTGGGGAAAACCTTTCAGAGGCGAGTTTACAAAAACTTTTATGGTGGGGAAAACAAAAAAATGTTTATTTGAATGAAGCGTTTATTGACCTGCGAAAAAATGGGGGAAATCATGTAGAAAATCCAGTATGCCGAGCTGCTTCAACTACAATAGTTATTTCACCAGAAAATAAATTAGTTCTGCCCTGTTACCACCTCGGAACAAAAGATTTTGATATAAAGGGAAATCTATTTGATTTGTACAAATCGAACGAAGTGCAAGAAATTGTGGCTTTAGAAGGGAAACTGAAGGAGTGCGAAGGATGTGTAATTAACTGCTATATGCAGCCATCTTTCTCGGTAGAAATCAATAAATACTTTTGGAAAGCACTTCCAAGCACCTTAAAATATAATTACATAAAAGGCACTTGGAAGAATTTGTTTTAGTTATGACTTTTTGCCCTTCGACTTCGCTCAGGGAACAAAAAGTTGGGTTACTTCTTAGGCTTTGCCTTATTCTTATCAATAATAGCTTGCATCGAACTGACAGCCGAGATTCCGAAGAATCCAACTGCTTTTTTGGAAGAATTTGAATTTCTATTGATGATATTGGTTGGAATATTTGCTAATGGAGTAGAAAATAAACTACCATCTTGCGAAACTTGCTGAACAAACTGCAAATAATAAAATTGCTCTTGTGTAATCGAATAAAGGTCAACTTTTAAAGTATCTTTATCAGAGTATAATTCTCTACCTACTGAAGTACGAATTGGTAAAATGAACAAAAGTCCATCTGTTTTTGAGCCTGGACTAAAACCAGCATCATAAGCAACCTGAATTTCGGTTGCCTTTGAAAAATACTTATTATTCTTAGCAGATTTTACCCAATAACAATCTCCTTCACCTTCAAAATCTTTAGCATAGAATTGTGGCAGAAAACCTTCCTGTGGGCCATTATCTGGTTTTATAGGTAGTTTCTCTACTTCATAGTTGATTGAATCAATTTTAGGTACACGATTGAGCTTAGAAACCGAAATAAACTCATCCTCTCCATATTTCACATAAAGAGCATATTGCTTTCCGATTTTATTCAAAGGTTTGTTTTTAGCATCGTAGGTATAAACACCATCCTTTTTCAAGTCTTTAAATTCGTAAGCAACACTATCTTGGTCGAACACAAATACCGTAGCTCCAAGAGCAGGCTTGATGGCTGAATTATCAAAGTAACCTTGGGTTAGGGTCAACTTGATTGTTTGTACTTCTGCCTTGTTATTGACGAGTGCATCAACCGAAAGTTGTGATACACCTTCCTTGACATTAATATCAATCACATCCGTACAAGAAAATAAAATTACGGATAAAAAGTATATAGAAAATAAATTACGAATTTTTTTCATTGTGTAACATATGTTTATCTTCGACTTCGCTGGTGACCGAGCGAAGCCGAGGTCAGAATTTAAAATTATAAGTAACAGCTGGAATAATCGAACCAAAAACCGCATAGCGAACTGCCTCAGTTTTTGTTGGGTCTGTTTCATTCTGGCGAACAAAGACCGAAAAAGGATTACGACGATTGTAAACATTATAAACCGAGAAAACCCATTCGCCAGTACCTCGCTTAAAGAAACCATATTTAGTTTGGCGAGTAGCCGCAAAGTCAAGACGATGTGATGCTGGAATTCGATAAGCATTACGAGTATCGTAATAATTGTGCGGAAGGGCATAACCTTGCCAAATAAATTTATTAGTTGGGAAGCTCGCAGGAGTACCTGTGCTAAATGTAAAATTACTTGAGAATGTCCATCGTTTGTTCAAGTCATAAATAGCCACAACTGATAAATTATGGGTTTTGTCAATTCTACTCGGAAACCAATTATTTTGATTCAAACCTTCAATTTTTCTTTCCGTACGAGCGAGTGTATAACTCACCCAACCATTAAATTTTCCCTTAGCTTTCTTTACATAAAACTCAGCACCATAAGCACGACCTTTACCAAAAAGCAAATCAGCTTCAACAGCGGGATTCAACAATAAATCAGCATTTCTGACATAATCAATTTGATTGTAAAGGTCTTTGTAATATACCTCAACCGAAGTCTCAAAAAGGTTATCGCTGAAATTATGAAAATACCCCAAAGCATATTGGTCGGCCAATTGAGGTTTGATGTTATTACTACTCGGAGTCCAAACATCAAGTGGAGAAGAAGCAGTTGTATTTGAAAGAAGATGAATATACTGAGCTAAACGATTATAACTCAGTTTAATTGAATTATCTTGACCGAGACTAAAATTGGCCGCAAATCTTGGTTCAAAATTACCATACTGTTGAATACTTTTGCCCCAACCAAACTCTGTTGTTTTTGAAATGCTTCTTCGCTCTGCATCGTTTGTAGCTGGACTCAATTCATACGCTTTTCCTTTTCCTAAATAATTATAAAGCGAATATCTAAGCCCATATTGAAGCGAAATCTTAGAAGTTAACTTTTGTTCATTTCCAATGTATAACGCATTTTCAGTCGCAAATTTATCATCTAACCCAATCGTACGTTCAACTCCACCCGAAATCGCAACTGCCTGACCTGGATTAAAACTATAATAAGTCAATTGTCCACCAAAAGTAATCGTATTCTTAGTGTTTGGGTAGAAAGTAAAATCTGGCTTTATACTGTAAGTAATAATATTAGATTTCCAACGAAAAGCATCTTGGTCATTTTTCTGTTTAAGGTCTGACTGAAGGGCGTAATCGTAGTTGCTGTAAAAAATAGTATTATTCAAGAATAGCTTGTTGTTGAAAACGTGATTCCATCGGAAACTCGTGGTTGCATTTCCCCAGTTAAAACCAAAATCAGCACCGAAAGTGTCACGACCAAAATATCCCGAAAGAAAGACTGTATTCTTTTCATTGACACGATAATTGGCTTTCGCTGTGAAATCATAAAAATAAAAACTCGTACCTTTCAATTCAGAATTCAAAAATGGTTTTGCCAAAATATCAATGTAAGACCGACGCAAAGCTACAATAAACGACCCCTTATCTTTCAAAAAAGGACGCTCATAGGTAAATCTTGAAAAGATGCTACCAATTCCGCCCGAAAATTGCGGCTTTTTTGAGTTTCCTTCTTTCATTCTTACATCCAAAATAGAAGAAACACGTCCGCCGTACTGTGAAGGGATACCACCTTTAATCAATTTTACATCTTTTACAGCATCAGGATTAAAAACCGAGAAAAAACCAAAAAGGTGAGAGGAATTATAAACAGGAGCTTCATCGAGCAAAACTAAATTTTGGTCAATACCACCGCCACGAACATTGAAACCCGAAGCACCTTCGCCAACCGAAGTTACACCAGGTAAAAACTGAATACTCTTGATAATATCAACTTCTCCGAGCAAAGCGGGCATTTTTTGCATTGTCTTTATGTCAACTTTATTAACCGACATTTCAAGGCTTTTTACATTATCATCGGCCTTTTTTGTAGTAATAACCACTTCCTGTAAAAGCTTCGAATCATCTTTTAGCTCGACATCTAACTTTACATCTTGACTCAAAAGCTCAACTTTTTTTGTAATTTTTTCAAAGCCTACATACGTCAATACCAAGTTGTACGTTCCTTTTGGAAGTGTAAGCGAATAGAAGCCATACGGATTTGTCTGAGTGCCTGTCTTAACTTCTTGTACATAGACCGAAACCCCAATCAGACCTTCGCCATTGGCGGCGTCTTTTATGTACCCACTGACCGTAAATTTTTCTTGTGCTGAGGCATTCCACGTGAAAAACAGACTAACTAACAACAATAATAGTTTTTTCATGAATTGGATTTTTTGTAGTAATAAAAACGTAAACTATTTCTCTTTCAAAAGATATTCATAATTGTAGATGTTTAATTTGTTGACAATTTTGAATACTTTTTACTTAAAAAATAGTGAAGAATGGTAGATTTTTGTTTTGAACGGTTAACAAATAAAAAATAATAGGAATTAATAAACTTAATACAAAACCAAGATTACTAATCAAAAGTAATAACGTTAGAAACATATCGAAAGTTTTGTTTGATGAAGCGGAAGTTTTGAAGGATAAAAGGGTGAATTAGAGATTTTCAGCAATAAAAGACAATTAATAGGCAGAATAATAGAGAATATTTTAAGAAATTGCCGAAAAATCAGTAAACAATAGATTTTTAGTAGAAACCAAAAGAAAATTAGATGAAGAAAACACTCATTTTGCTTTTTATAAGTTTGAATATTTTTCAAACAAACGCACAAACACTCGAAAAACTCAGATGTGAATACCAAGAAACGCCAATGGGCTTGGAAGTACTAAATCCACGATTATCATGGCAAATGAAAGCCACCAATCGAGGTGCAAAACAAACAGCCTATCAGATTTTAGTAGCCGATAACGAAGCCGACTTAAAGAAAGATAACGGAAACGTCTGGAACTCAGGCATGGTAAAATCAGAACAATCAATAAAAATAGATTATGCAGGAAAACCACTCGAATCTCGTAAAAGATATTTCTGGAAAGTGAAAATATGGAATGAGAAAAACAAACCAACGCTTTACAGCGAGCCAACTTGGTGGGAAATGGCATTACTAAAAAAAGAAGATTGGTCGGCTCACTGGATTGGAAAAAATGGAACAGATGGCAAATCAATCGAACTTCAAAAAGAATTTAACTTAGGCAAACGTGCCACAAGAGCCAGAATCTATGTAACTGGAGTAGGAGCGTATCACTTGATTTTTAACGGAAAAAAAGTAGGACAAGATATTCTGACACCCGGTTTGACAAAAGATTCTAAGACAATTCCTTATCAGATTTACGAAATCTCAAACGAAGATTTAAGTATCGGTATCAACTTCATTACTGCAACGCTCGGAAATGCTTGGCAAAAAGGTAATCTGCCAAACAAGCTTTTATTTCAGATGGAAATGGAGTTTTACGATGGCTCTCGTCAAACTGTAATTTCGGATGGAAGTTGGAAAACTCGACTATCACCAATTGTGTCAAATTCGATTTATGCTGGTGAAATTTATAATGCTCAGCTCGAATACGGCAAAGACTGGGAAAATGCTGCCATCATGGACGAAGCCCAGAATGGAATAGAACTCAAGCCTCAAATCTCGCCACAAGCAAAAGTTATCAAAGAAATAAAGGCAGTAAAAATAACCGAACCAAGAAAAGGTCGTTACGTTTTTGATTTCGGAGAAAACATCGTTGGATACGCTTATTTACAAACCGAAGGCAAGGCAACCAAAGAAGTAGAACTAAAATACGCCGAAACTTTGACCGACAAAGGCTTGGCCGAACTAAAAGGAATCAAACCAACCGATAAGTATCTATTAAAAGGTTATGGTATTGAAAAATGGGAGCCTAAATTTAGCTTTCATGGATTTAGATATGTTGAGGTAGAAGGGCTTCCTAAAAAAGCCGACGAAAATACATTGGTCGCAAAAGTAATTTATGAAAATAGCCCTTTTGTAGAAAACTATGCTTACTCAGAAGACCTTTTGGCGAAAATTTATGCGAAAAAAGTAATAGTAGAGCCAAATTTCAACGAATCTAAGGTTGTCATTGCTCCGCCTTTGGCCCAAGAATCAAAAACATTTGACACAAATTATGGTCAAATAATTAGCCAATCGAACCTACAAGGTAATAAATTTAGTTTGAAGCTGACAATTCCTGCAAATTCGTCGGCACAAATACAGCTACCACTTCAAGCAGGAAAAACAATCAATAATATCAAAGAAGGAGGGAAGTTCTTCATTGTGAAGAAGAAACCCGTAAAAATTGAAGGTATCACTTACGTAAAGTCCGAAAAAGACAAAGCAATCTTTGAAGTGTCAAGTGGTACTTACGACTTTATAATCGAATAAAAGAATAAAAATTTTATCATATAACCTCGGTATTTCAAACTTGAAAACCGAGGTTTTTTATTTTACAAAAATATTTTTATTAGTATGCTTGCATAACAATTTAAAAATTCTTTATATTTGCAACAGTATGCACGCATACTATTTAAACAACGATAATATTCAATTCATAATACCATGACAGCAACCGAAAACAAATCATCAATTAAAGGTGGCGAATTTTTAATCAAAGAAGTAGAAGCTCACCAAATTTTCATTCCAGAAGAATTTACGGAAGAGCAACAAATGATTGCCGAAACTTGCCGTGATTTCTTGAAAACCGAAGTTCACCCACGCCTTAATGAAATTGATACGGCCAAGTCTCCAGAATTAATGTCTTCGTTAATGACAAAAGCTGGTGAGTTGGGTCTTCTCGGCACAGCCGTACCTGAAGAATACGGTGGTTTTGGTATGAATTTCAATACTTCAATGTTGGTTGCTGAGGCTCTCGGAACAGGTCACTCGTTCTCAGTGGCACAATCGGCACACACAGGTATCGGAACTTTACCGATTGTATATTACGGAAACGAAGAACAAAAATCTAAATATTTGCCACTTTTGGCTTCAGGCGAGTGGAAAGCTGCTTATTGCTTAACTGAGCCAGATTCTGGTTCGGATGCCAACGCTGGAAAATCAAAAGCAGTTCTTTCAGCTGATGGCAAGCATTATATCATCAACGGACAAAAAATGTGGATAACCAATGGCGGTTTTGCTGAGTTATTTATCGTTTTTGCAAAAATTGATGATGATAAAAACCTTACAGCATTCATCGTAGAAAAATCTTTCGGAGGAATTACGATGAACGAACCTGAGCATAAACTTGGTATCAAAGGCTCAGATACTCGCCAGGTTTTCTTTAATGATTGCCACGTTCCTGTTGAAAATATGCTTTCATCTCGTGGAAATGGATTTAAGATTGCTGTAAATATCCTTAACATTGGTCGTATTAAACTCGGTATTGCAGTAGTGGGTGGCTCGAAAGGCTCACTAAATAATGCAATCAATTATGCCAACGAACGCAAGCAATTTGGGGTTTCTATTGCCTCATTTGGTGCGATAAAATATAAATTGGCTGAAATGGCCACTCGTATTTTTGCTTCTGAAACGGCCAACTACCGTGCGGGACAAAACATTGACGATGCCATCGAAGACCTAAAAGCACAAGGCTTAGGAGACTCTGAAGCGAAACTAAAAGCACTCGAACAATTTGCTATTGAGTGTGCTATCATGAAAGTACATAGCTCAGAAGTTCTGGATTATGTAGTTGACGAAAGCTTACAAGTTTACGGTGGAATGGGTTATTCGGCCGATGCTCCAATGGAGCGTGCTTACCGTGATGCTCGTATCAACCGTATTTTTGAAGGTACTAACGAAATCAACCGCATGTTGATTGTTGATATGTTGCTAAAACGTGCCATGAAAGGCGAACTTGATTTGATGGGCCCTGCAATGGCAGTTGGCAAAGAAATCATGTCGATTCCAGATTTCAGTGCTTCTGATGACGAAACACTTTTTGCAGCAGAAAAGAAAGTATTGAAAAACTTGAAAAAAGCAGCGTTGATGGTTTCGGGTGCGGCAGTACAGAAATTCATGATGTCGTTATCAAGCGAACAGGAAATATTGATGAACGTAGCAGATATGGCTATCGAAATCTATGCTGCAGAATCGGCTTTACTAAGAGTTGAAAAACTAATCAGTATCAAAGGCGAAGCAGCAGTTGAGCTACAAAAAGATATGGCCTTAATTTATTTACACGAAGCGGTTGCCAAAGTAAATAACGCTGGCCGTGAGGCTATCACATCGTTTGCCGAAGGCGACGAACTCAGAGTAATGCTCATGGGCTTGAAACGTTTCACTAAAATTGAACCAATGAACCTCAAAAACGCTCGTCGCCGTGTGGCCGATGCTATGATTGAGGAAAACAAATACATTTTTTAAAGAATAGGGTAAATTTTTTAAAAAGGCTTAGAATCAACAACTAAAAATCAACAAACCGTCTTTCTGATTTGAGAGGCGGTTTTTTATTTTTCAGAAAAAACGTACCTTTGAGGCCTTAAAAATTAAAAGTAGGCTTATCTATTCGTAAACAATAAAATAATGGCATACGGACTCCTTAAAGGTAAAACAGGCATCATTTCTGGTGCATTAAACGAAAAATCAATTGCTTGGAAAGTTGCTTTGAAAGCACACGAAGAGGGAGCAAGGATAGTTTTGACCAATGCCCCAATAGCCATGCGTATGGGCGAAATCAATAAATTGGCCGATATTTGCGAAGCACCAATTATAGCGGCCGATGCAACTTCGGTTGAAGATATTGAAAATCTTTACACAAAATCAATGGAGCATTTTGGTGGAAAAGTTGATTTTGTGTTGCACTCAATCGGAATGTCGCCCAATATTCGTAAAGGAAAAGCCTACGGAGATTTGAATTATGATTGGTTTCTGAAAAGTGTTGATATTTCGGCTTTATCATTTCATAAATTCTTGCAAACTGCCGAGAAACTCGATGCTATCAATGAGTGGGGTTCGGTTGTAGCTCTTAGTTATATGGCAGCTCAACGTACGTTTCCGTTTTATACCGATATGGCCGAAGCAAAAGCCATGCTTGAGTCGATTGCCCGTAGCTATGGATATCGCTATGGTAAACTAAAAAAAGTGCGTGTAAATACAGTTTCTCAGTCACCAACTGAAACATCGGCAGGTACTGGAATCGGTGGTTTTGATAAATTCTTTGATTTTGCCGATAAAATTTCACCACTTGGAAATGCCTCAGCTGATTCTTGTGCCGATTATTGTATCACACTTTTCTCAGACCTTACTCGAATGGTTACGATGCAAAACCTTTTCCACGATGGAGGTTTTATAAATACTGGTATTTCGGAAGATGTATTGGCTTTTATGGAGAAATAAAGTAATCAAGTATTAAAATAAGAAATACCCGTAACTTTTTGAAATTACGGGTATTTTATTTTGAAAGATATTGTACTTTTTAAAGTTTTACCTGTGATTATTGGCGTTTTTGAACTAATTGGTATAATTTTTCCGTTATTTTTGTGAAACCAAAAAAATAAAAAAATGGAAACACTCGGTTATTTGGCAGGCATACTCACGACAATTGCCTTTGTACCACAAGTATTACAAATCTATAAAACCAAGTCAGCAAAAGATGTGTCGTTGGCTATGTTTTTGATTTTTACAACAGGTGTATTTATGTGGTTAGTTTATGGAATCAAAGCAAACGCTTTTCCTGTAATTGCGGCAAATGCTTTTACGCTAATTCTTTCGTTAGTGATTTTGTTTTTCAAGTTTAAATACAGAAAAACATCACATTGATAGTTTTTTTCACTGGTTTCGACTTCGCTCAACCACCGAAAAAAACTATTTCTTCTCAATAATCTCGTCAATGACAAAAAACGGACGTTTTTTGACTTCAATATAAATTCGGCTGATATACTCACCAATAATTCCGAGCATTGTCAGCATTACTCCTCCTAAGAAGAACATCCCAACGGCCAAAGATGCCAACCCTGGAGTTTCTTCGGGCGTGTGGCCAAATACTTTAAAACCGAAAAGTCGATGAACCAAGAAGAAAACTCCTATAATAAGTGACGGAATGGCAATTGAAATACCCAAATAAGTAGAAAGACGAAGCGGGAAACTCGAAAACCCGAAAAGCCCATCGAGAGCCAATTGTACTAATTTCTTGAAAGTATATTTTACTTCGCCAGCGGCACGCTCGGCACGCTCATACGTTACTCCTATTTGCTTGAAACCTGCATACGCCCGCATACCACGTATGAAGCGAATTTGCTCGGGCATATCATGCACCAATACATTCACAACTTTTCTGTCCATTACGCAGAAATCGCCCGAATCAAGTGGAATTTCAATATCTGAAATGGCTGCCATGATTCTGTAAAAGCTCGAATAGGCCAATTTTTTGAAAAAACCTTCTTTACGTTTCGTTCTTACAGCATACACAACTTCGTAACCTTCACGCCATTTGTCCAGAAAACGATATAATTCTTCGGGCGGGTCTTGCAAATCACCGTCCATGATGATGATGGCATCGCCTTTAGCTTCTTGTATTCCTGCCGAAATAGCTGGTTGATGACCAAAATTTCTCGAAAGTTTAATAACCCGTACATGAGAATCCTTCTCAGCCATTACTCGCATCATCGTCAATGAACTATCACGTGAGCCATCATCAATCAATACAATTTCGTAATCTTCTTTCCAAGATGGAGCGGCATTGGTCAGGCGAGTATAAAGATTTTGTAGGTTTTCTTCTTCGTTATAAATCGGGATAACAATCGAAATCATTGGTCTGTAAAGTAGGTCGAAGTTCGTTAGTTGTTAAAAATCAACTATTCTTCATTTTTGATGAGTAAAAAACTTTAAGTTACAAAGATATATTTTTTGAAGCAGAAAAAGGAAGAAGAGGGCAAGAAAACAAAAAAGTCTCGCCTAAGGAATAGACAAGACTTTTGTTTTTTGGATGCGTATGATATATAAACGCCGATGTTATATGAAAAGTTTTATGATTGAAAAATTATTCAACTATTTTTCAGAAAATCATTAAAACCCAATTTGCCCCGAAAGAGAAGCCCGTAAGGTATAAATTAAGAGGTGATAAGCCTTATACTTTCAAAAGATTAAAAACTCCACCGTAAAATAAGTATTTAGCCGATTTTGAGCAAAATATTTGGAAACCCCGCTCCCCCCCTGTATATCTTGTGCCACAATTACGTAATTTGCTGCAGAAAACCACGACTTTTACCACCCAACTTTTGCGAGTAGGTAAAGTTTTTTATGACAATGTAATTTTTAAAATCATGAAAAAACGAATGGGCGGCACTCCGCTTTTACCAATGAACATCATCATTCTTTCTGCCTTATTGATAGGCGGTTGTAGGGGCAATGACCCCGTGGCAAAACCTGCCCTAAACACCGATTATAGTATTATTGATGGCGATACCATAAAAACGGTTGTCTTTAAAGACTACAAAATACTAAAAGACAAAGACCCCAACGGCAAAAACTACATAACCGTAGGCGATACCATTGTGCTATACAAAGAACCAAAACTACACACGCCACCCAGCAAAGACCCCGACCTAAGTAAATTAAAAAACAACGACGACCCCGACCTAAAAGGTAAGCCACTACGCTATGTAGCCATTGGTGGTAGCCTAACGGCAGGCGTGCGAGACGGTGGTTATTTTAATGAAGGCATTTTGACCAGCTACCCCAACCTGATAGCCCGACAAATGAAACTCAAAAAATTTGAGCAACCGCTTTTTGATGCTACCGATTATAACGGTTTTGGGCGAAAAGTACAGACTGGTTTTAATCCTACGGGTGGTAAAGTTCCTAAGTTAAATGCTATTTCAAACAATCTTAGTATTACTATTAGTGGAACAGACTTTAACTTTAAAAAAGTCAAAACAGTTGTTGATAATTTCGCTATACCTAATGGAAGGTATCACTCTCAAGGAGTAGAAGGTGCTTTTTATAGAGACCTTAAATACCAAAATGGAATATTGAAGAAATATTCCGAAAGATTTTTGACTAATGGTGCTGGGTCTGAACTACTTAATCAAAAATTTGATATTATGACGTTTGAATTTGGAATAAATGACGTTCTTGATTATATATTAAAAGGCACTGATTATATGCGTTCGTCTGGATTAGAAAATTCATACCTTGAATCTGATTTATGGTTCGACTTGCTGAGTAAGAAAAAAACTCTCGGCATAATTCTTAATGTGCCTGATGTATTAGATTTTCCCTACTTTACACAGATTAGTTATGATGATGTTTTCGGTGGAATTCCAAATGATTATATAGAATCTGATGCTGGTCGAATATTTAAAGATAAGCGAAAAAACTCTACTGATATTATTTTTCTACCCAACAGTAGAGTTGATTCATTATCGAGTGTCAAAGTTCACCCTGCATTAAAAGTGGGATTAGATAATAAAAGCCTTTTACTCGGAAATAATTTTCTAATAAAACAAGAAATTGCTGATATTAGAAATGCACCAATAA
Organism: Emticicia aquatilis; assembly: GCF_014644295.1. GTDB lineage: Bacteria > Bacteroidota > Bacteroidia > Cytophagales > Spirosomataceae > Emticicia > Emticicia aquatilis. Next base: position 333,677 of record NZ_BMKK01000006.1, on the reverse strand, counting down.
AGCTCAACGCAGAACTTGAACGCTATTCAAAAAAAGTAAATTTTCGGATGGTTGATTTATACTCAATGTATAAAAAAATTAATGATGGTTCTTTTGTTACAGATGATGGAGTAAGAGTCAATAGCAAAAACTTTTTTTCTATTGATGGCATCAATCCTACCGCTTTTGGGCAGGCTGTAGTAGCAAATGAGGTTATCAAAACACTCAATCAAAATTATAAATCTGAAATTCCTCTCATAAAAACTTCGGAATACTTAGAAGTTAAATAAAACTCTCATTTTAAATCATTTTGAATATGAAACTTCTGTTCCATCAATGTCTCCCGTAGGCACGTAGGGGACGTTGATGGCATTGGTCTATGTACTGGCAGATAAACGCTAATACCTCAAAAATCATTACTATAATATTTATTGCCAAAGTAAACCTCAAAACTCCGCAAAGTGTACAACTTTATTTGAGCGATATAAAAGGAAATACCATCAAAGAGTATTCATTTGTAGGAGTTGAAGGCATGAATAATTTTGAAATCAATATTCAATATAAAGTTACGATTGAATCTATTTATAACATTCGTTGTCAAGCAGGCATCTGATTCTAAAAGGGTGGTTATTGAAAAATAAAATCGATATAAATCAAAAAAGCCTCTAAAACAGAGGCTTTTTTGATAAAGATAAGATTTATATGAAGTTAAAACCCAATTTGCCCCGAAAGAGACGCTCCGTAAGGTACAGAATCTGCATTTATTCCCATTGCTTTGCAGGCTTCGGCAGCAACTCTGATTGAATTATTGGTGCTGCGTTCATCGGGATAAATATGCACCATATTTGCCAAATAAAGATTTTCGGTAGCGGTTTTGCAATTGGTTACTTTTTCCGAAAAATTCAAATCACAGACCGTTGCGGCAGTATTAGTTTTGAAAACAAAAACATTTTTAATCCATTCTTCCGAAAACTCTGGGTTGATTTTCTTCAATGGTGGAATCATCACGGCTTTGATTTCGTCTTCGGTCATGGTTGCCAAAGATTCGCTCATGGCAAAATAACGAGAAAGATAAACAATGTGCGAGCCGTTGTATTCTTCTTTCGGAATGAAGTTTGTGTGTTCGATTACTCCTCCGAAAGGATAACCTTCGTCAGCAACGTTCATCCAATAAATATGGCTGAAAGATTTTTTCAATTCTAAAATCGTACAAACTGCTCCGAAATATTCAACACCATTGGCATCGAGTGGACAATTCTTGATTTTATCGAAATAAAGCGATGGAATAGTTAAAAGAAACTTCCCGCCATCAATGGTCATATTCTTTGTAATAATGCCTTCTACCTTGCCATTTGCTACCTTAAACTCTTCGATTGGCTCGTTCTTGATTAATTCTACGCCCATTTGTTCTAAACGAGAAATTAGCGTATCCATCAAGGTTTTCCAGCTACCATTGATATAACCGAGGCGTTCGTCGCCACCCTTGCGAGAGTTTAGGCGTTGTGCCATTCGACCAATCATCCAAGCCAATGGAACTTTATTGGCATACGGCCCAAATTTGATATTGAGCATAGGTTTCCATAGAGCATCGGTAATATCATGACCAGCCCAACGATAAAACCAGTCAAGTGTCGGAATTCCTTCGTTTTCTCTCCACTTGGCCATTTTTCCGAGAAAAAGGCTTGTCAGACCAAAACGAACTTTACCGATTAGACCTACGGGCTTAAATTTCAATAAATCAATCGGTGAATTGAAATCGTAGATTTTGCCATTACGAAAAACTCCCATCGTGGTTTTTTTGTAGAAAGCTTTATCCGATATTTTCAAATCTTCGAGCAACCAGCGAAGTTCGGCATCTTGCGTAAAAAAGTGGTGATAATAGTGTTCGAGTTGGTTTCCACCTATTTCAAAAGTATTCAGAAGTCCGCCAAATTTATCGCTTCCTTCAATTACTGTTACTTTTACGCCTTGTTTGGCTGCTATGTAGGCCGCTGCAAGACCCGTCATTCCGCCGCCGATGATTGTTAGTTTTTCCATAAGTCCATTCTCCTTTTACTTTCGGAGTGAATATTTTCTATTGATATTTTCTTTGTTTATACTTGTTCAACAGCGAATAGGATGCGGTCAAGCGTCGGCCGCCGTCGCTACGGTTCGCCCCACGGTTTACTTTATTTCGATGACTTCTTCTTTTAAAACTTTAAATTGGCCATTTTCGAGTTTTCCGATTTGCATATTGAAACTCCCGATTGGTAAATCAGGCTTGGCTACAATCATACTGATGCGATTATTGTAATATCTTTGAGTGGAAAGAAATGTTGTGAATTTATTGGCTTGTGTTTCGAGATAGAAAGCCAAACGATTGGTATTATTGCTGAAAACTGCATAATAACCATCATATCGTTTGTTGGCCGGCACAAAAGCATTATTTATTTCAATCTTGAAAGTATTCGAGCCATTGATTACACTTACCTGCTCGCCTGCATTGGCAGCAATTTGATTTTTGAATAATGCTTGATTCAAATCATCGATTTCGGTAGGAGGCGTGTAGTTTTTGAAATGTACACGACTTATCCACAAAATGTCGTTGACATACTTCATGACTCCCAGTACGAAACCTGCATAGTTATACGGAGGAATTGGAAGTCGTTGATAAGTGTTGATAGGAGCGTGGTCGTCGGGATTTCGGGAATTATCAAAGGCGTAATAGTAATAGCGACCATTGTTTTTCCAGTTCAGAATCGTTGTTCCGAAGAATTTTCTGCGGTTTTCCACATCGTCCCAACTTTCGTAATAGGAGAAGGCACTAAATAGCACCGTAACTATTATCGAAATTTGTAAATATTTCTTCCAGTTTTTGGTTTGAATGACATTATATAAACTCAAATAAACCACCACAAACAAAATCAACGACACCGTTTTATATCTACTTGCAAAAGCCTGTTCAAGTCCTTGACTGGCACGAGAAGCGGCAAAAGCGGCACCGCTCAAACCAACAAATACGAAAGCGGCCAATAGATAAAGGTTGTATTTTGGGTATTTTAAAATAGTCTGGTATAAAGCACTTGTTTTTTCTTTTGTAAGTCCTTTATAATTAGTTAGATACCAAAAATAAATAAAGCTAAAAAATATATATAAAACCCAGCCCAGCATCAAAACTCCAGCTGAAATGGCAACTGTATATTTAAGATTCGTGCTGTAAAACTGAACGGTACTGTCGATAGGTGAGCCGAAAAATGCAAAGATATCTCCAACGATAATATGTGGATATTGCGTGAAATTTATCTTCACATCGGGACGAATACCTGGTTTTTTGAAATCAAAGAAATAGAGTAAAAACGAAAAAAATGTAAAAGCAATAAACTGAAGTTTCTCGCTACGAGTGCGGGCATACAAAACCAAAGGAATGGCCGCAATGAAAGAAAACATTCCGTTTCCGTTCGTAAACATTGCCACAAAAAATAGGATATTGGCTAAGTAAAACGCCCATTTTTGCTTGTAAAACAACAAAAGAGAAAACCCCCAAAGTCCAAAAATGATAACAGTATTGGGTTGAAGAGAAGTTATTGCCCAAAAGATATTTTCGATGGGTTGAGTGTTGAAAATGATAAAGATGATGGGTATTAGATAAGCTAATCTCAGATTGATTTCACGCAAAACTCGGTAGAAAACAAAGGGTAAAATAAGCAAATACGATACTCCCATGAGCATCAAAATCTTATAGTTTACTTCACCGAAAAGATTGTAGCAAAGGAGCGTACTAAGGCGTACGTACAAGATTCGGTGTTCGCACATTTGCGAAAATAGCAAAGTGATTTTTTCAGAGAAAGTCTCTTGTTGCATCCAACTGGCTAAAAAACCTTCGATTCCGTGCCAATCGTCGTTCCAACCGATGTTGAAAGCATTATGAAAAACAAATACATAAAAGCCAATAATTGGCAGTAGTATCAACAAATATGTGATGAGTTTTTTATTCATGCTCGAGAATTGAAACTGGATTTATATTTTTTCGACGGTTTGGATATAGTCCTGAAAGTGTACCGCAGGAAGAAAATTGAAGTTTACACGGTAAGAAAGAACTGTAAAAACTAATATCAATGTGCTAAGAAATGCTTGGCTCAAAATTCCAAAGAATAGGAGTAAACCCCAAATCGGAATATGGTACTCAAAAACAAATACTAATGAAATACCAAAAACAGCAGTCAAAATAAGTAATGAAACCGCTATTAATAATCGAACCGAAACTGTATCGACATAAACAGCTACGGCACTCAAGCCATGAATCACTAATGAGGTATAATTCATTTTTGATTTGCCCGTATATCTTTCGCCACGCTCCAGACCTACTGATTTATACAATAATCGTGAGCGAATAACACCACCTGGGTAATGATTCCAGATATCAGAAATATGTGCTACTTTATCGAGTAGTTTTTGAGGAATGACCGAGTAATTGCCAAAATTAATGACTTTTCCTGTCAAGAAAACAAAAATGTATTTGTAAATTTTATAGAAAATCTTGAAGAAAAAGCTCTCTTTTCGCTTCGTTCGGCGGGCAAAAACTATTTCATTGGCTTTTCCTTTGATGGCTTCTTCTAATAAAATCGGTAGATGTTGGGGTTTATCTTCACCATCCACATCCATAACCACAACCAAATCTTGTTCTGTATTTTTATTTAGGTAAGATACCCCAATAGCAATAGATTTCTGATGACCGAGATTTTTATTAAGATGTATAATCTCAACTGGGTGTCCTGCCAATTTTGTTGCATCAACTTCCAAACTCGAACAGTCGTTTACCACAACAAAGCGATAATCGGCAAATTGAGTAGGAGAAAGTACCTTACGAACATCTTCTACGAGTTTGTAGAGGCAGTCCCAGTCATTAAAAAGAGGTGTAACTATTGCTATTTTCATAAAATACCCTGCCGAATCGTCGGAACTTCCCTTGAAGGGGAACAAAAAATCAATATTTTTGCAAAATTACTAAATATTCGCTTCAAGTGCTTGAATTTGTTTTTCGTAAGACGCCAACGTTTGTTGAATAGTGCTATCGTACTTGAAATCCAACCATTCGTTGATGTCAGTAAACATTTGTTGGCGGTTTCGTAGAAAATACAAATTGGTGGAAGATTGTACATTACTCAAGCCACCACGGTGTTTGCGGTAAACACCCATTGATTCGTTGATATAATGAATCTTACCCGTTGCGGCTAACTGAATCACTAAGGCCCAATCGCCCGCTGCGGCTCGGCTGTGCCATTCTACAAAATCTCGTTCTCGGAAAATATTTCTGTAAAGTGTGGCTGCTGTGGCAATAAACCATCGGTCTTCGAGAATATCAACAATGCTCGACTCAGTTTTTTGGTTTTCGTCATTGAAGAAATGCTCAGGCGAACCATCTTCATAAATTACTCTCATATTGTGGTGACAAATGGCGTAATCTGGATTTGCTTCCATGAAATCTACTTGTTTTTGTAGTTTCAGTGGGTCAGTCCAATAATCATCACCTTCACAAAGTGCCACGTAATCACCTTTGCAGGCTTTCAGAAGCCCTAAAACATTATTTCTACCACCAAACTCTTTTGGTTCTTTTGGCCCTTGGTTTTCTTTATGCAAAAAAGCTTGAAAGATACTCGGGTACTTATCAACATATTCCTGAATAACTTGTTGATTATTATCTGTCGAAGCATCATCGCCGATGACGATTTCAATTTCAAAATCGGTTTGTTGCATCAAAGCCCCATCAAGGGTTTGACGAATATATTTCTCGTGATTATAAGTCGGAACGCAAACGCTTACTTTTGGTGGCATAGTATTTTAAATGTTATAGAATTGTTTCAGGTTGTTATTTTTGTTACAGATTTGTCATAAAAAAACAATTTGCAACAAATACGACACTACAAACTTTTCTTAATGCGATGAGGTAAAAGTGCAAAAAAACTATAAAGGTTACTTAGCCATTTCGGGAAAATATATTCTCTGATAATCTCTCGTTGTATCTCACTGCTTGGTTTGGCCAATCTCAAATAAGTAATTGCCGTTGGCATTTGCTTAAAATATTTTCCCACAAATTGCTTACTATCAAGCATCATTCGGTAGTAGCGAGCAATATTTTTATTGAGTGTTTCGTGAAATTTATAGTCTAATTCTTGGTCGATTCCTCGGTACATTCCTATACGGTTTTGCAAGAACTCAACATCTTTATAACCATCCGTAAAACTCATGCCGCTATTGCGATTTTTTCGGTAAACCGACATCGTTTCGTTGATGTATTTAAACTTTGTGCCACCTTTTCCCAACAAAATATAACGAGGAATATCACCACTTTTTGATTCATGAAACCATTGCGGGTAATGCGTAATCACACCATTGCGGAATAAAATCGCCGAAGTAGCAATAAACCAAACTTCTTCTTCGCCAATAAAATCTTCGACCGTAACGATTTCTTTTTGGTCGGGAGCATTTACGAACTGATTCGGGTGAGAATCATCATCAAAAATAATTTCGGCATTATGAAAACACGCCACAAAATCAGGGTTTTGGTCTAAGAAATCGGCCAATTTTTGAAGTTTTTGGTCGGAAGTCCAATAATCATCACCATCCATCGGGGCAATATATTTTCCTTTGGCTATTGCCAGTGCAGCCAGTGTATTGTTTTTGCCAAAACCACCGAGATTTTTCTCGTGAAGCATCGGTACAATAATGTCAGGATATTTGGCGTAGTATTCTCTAATAATGTCGGCGGTCGAATCGGGCGAGGCATCATCGCCAACAATTACCTCAAATTTAAAGTTGATTTGTTGCGAAAGTATCGAATCGAGGGTTTTGCGAATAAATTTTTCGTGATTATAAGTCAAAACTATTACACTGACTTTTATATCCGAATTTTCGTTTGGAAAAGTATTCAAGGAATTTCTACAATTAACTTATTGACTATAAAAATCTTTCTGTTTGCGAATTTTCACAAAACGGTTGGCAAAATTAAGCCAAAAAGCTCTTCTAATATTAGAAACACGTTAAATATTCTGATAATCAGACATTTTTTTGCTTTTGACTCTACGCTAATCAATAAATCGTCTTATTTTTACATCGAAAAATACAAACAAACTATAAAACCATGCCTGTTACCACTGAAACTTACCCTTGGCTAAAATATTATCCAAAGGGTGTTCCCTACGAAATTAACCCCGACGCCTATCCTTCCATTTTAGAGTTGATGGAAGATGGTTTCAAAAAGTTTAGCCAAAACTCGGCCTACGCTTGTATGGGCAAAGAAATTACTTACAGACAGGTCGATACGCTTTCTCGTAATTTTGCAGCTTATCTTCAAAGTATCGGGATGCAAAAAGGTGACCGTATTGCGATTCAAATGCCAAACGTACTGCAATATCCAGTAGCGATGTTTGGTGCTTTGCGTGCTGGGCTGACGGTCGTGAACACAAATCCGCTTTACACACCACGTGAAATGGAGCATCAGTTTAAAGATTCGGGAGCAAAAGCGATTGTTATTGTGGCAAACTTTGCTTCGAGTCTTGAAAAAATTCTGGGGAATACGTCAATCAAGCACGTTTTTGTGACAGAGTTGGGCGATATGCTTGGCTTTCCTAAGAAACAAATTGTGAATTTTGTTGTGAAGAGTGTCAAGAAAATGGTTCCTGCATATGACTTACCTACGGCACAGTCTTTCATGGATGCCGTGAGCAAAGGTGCAAACCAAACTTGGACAAAGCCAACGATGAATAATTCGGATTTAGCTTTTATCCAATATACAGGCGGAACAACGGGTGTATCGAAAGGTGCAATGCTAACGCACCGAAATATCGTGTCAAATCTCGAAGCTAATAATGTTTGGCAAGGAGTTTTGACTGATAAAATTACCGATGAAAAACCTGTTATAGTGGCTGCTTTGCCGCTGTATCATATTTATGCTCTTACAGTAAATGCCCTCACAGCTCTGAAAACAGGTACGATGAATTTGCTCATCACCAATCCTCGTGATTTGGAGGCTTTCATCAAAGATTTGAAAAAATATCCTCCGCACGTATTCACTGGCGTAAATACTTTATATAATGGTTTATTGAATCACCCTAAAATCGGGGAAGTTGATTTTAGTAAATTAATTATTACTTCGGCGGGTGGAATGGCTCTACAAGGAGTTGTGGCTAATCGTTGGAAAGAATTGACAGGAAATCTCCCAGCCGAAGGCTATGGTTTGTCAGAAACATCACCAGTACTTACTTCAAACCCACTCATTGGCGAAAACCGTGTTGGTACAATCGGAATTCCGTGGCCAAGTACCGAAATCAGAATCTTGAAAGATGATGAAACTTGGGCAGAAGTCGGCGAAGCTGGGGAAATAGTAGCTCATGGCCCACAAGTAATGGCAGGATATTACAACCGTCCAGATGAAACTGCAAAAGTTACATTTGTGGATAGCGAAGGTAAATCTTGGTTCAAAACGGGTGACGTAGGCGTCATGAGTGCCGATGGTTTCTTCAAGATTGTTGATAGAAAGAAAGATATGATTTTGGTTTCGGGCTTTAATGTTTATCCAAACGAAATCGAAGATGTAGTAGCAACTTGCCCAGGAGTTTTGGAGGTGGCATGTATTGGCGTGGCCGACGAAAAATCAACGGAAGCCGTAAAGGTTTTTGTGGTGAAGAAAGACCAAAGCCTAACTGCCGAGCAAGTACAAGCTTATTGCCGAGAAAACCTGACTGGTTATAAATGTCCGAAGCACATAGAATTCCGTACTGAATTGCCAAAGACAAATGTTGGTAAGATTTTACGCAGAAGCCTAAAAGAAGAAGAAATGGCTAAAAAGTAGAAATTGATGGTTTCGACTTCGCTAACCAACAAAAACAAAACGCCCCGAAATACTTGTTTTCGGGGCGTTTGCTATTTTTAAGCTACGAGATTTTAAACATAATTCATCTCATAACTAAATAATCTGTGGACTGTCGAGCGGAACGCCGCCCGCTATTGACTGTGGACTACTTATCTATCAATCGAACCTAAGACCTTTTTCATAAAAGTATTGGCGGCATCTTTTTCGGGCATACCTTCGGCAATCATCTGATGCACTTCGATTGCACCACAAAGATTTGAAATCAATTCGCCAATCACATCAATTTCCTCCGATTTCAGAGCAGGAGCTTCCGAGATATTCTCCAACACCGAAATAGCCGTTTCGATTTCTTCGACCGAGCAAGAACGCTGAATTTGTCTAATTAAGGGTAATTTCATCAATCAAAGCTTTTAATTGTTCTTCTTTATTTGTTTGAACTTGGTTCAATAGTTTTCCACCTTTGAAACCCGCAAATGTTGGTAAGTTATTTACCGCTGCCAGTTTTCTTGAAGCAGGAAATTTCTCGGCATCAACAATCACAAAAGTTGTGTTATTGTTTTCGCCCGAAAGTCTCTTGAACTTTGGTTTCATCAAACGGCAATTTCCACACCATACCGCCGAATATTGTACCATTACCGATTCGTTTTGAGCAATGATATCGGCTAAGTTATCTTCTTGTAATTCGATTAACATGATAATTTTCTTTGGTTAATTAGTTTTGTGATAAATAGCTCGCTACGCCTGCTGGAGTCGCAAACATCGCTGCTTCGCCTTCTTCCCAGTTTGCCGGACAAACTTCGCCGTATTTTTCAACGTGTAATTGTGCATCTAACAAACGTAGGTATTCATCAATATTACGACCCAATGGCAAATCGTTGATTGATTCGTGGCGTACGATACCTTCTTTGTCAATCAAGAATGTTCCACGGAAAGCAATTGGATTTCCAACAAACGACCAAGTGCGAGTTTCGTTATTGAAAACATATTCGCCACCCAAAACTCCGCAGTTCAAAGCAATAGTCTTTGCTGTATCGGCGATAATTGGGTAAGTTACGCCTTGAATTCCACCATGTTCTTTTGGAGTATTCAACCATGCAAGGTGAGTTTCTTCGGTATCAGTTGAGCAACCAATTACTACCGCACCTCTTTTTTCAAACTCTTCTAACTTAGCTTGGAAAGCGTGTAATTCGGTTGGACAAACAAATGTGAAGTCTTTCGGATAAAAGAATAAAATCACGTATTTTTTGCCGATATATTGGTCTAAACTAAAGTTTTCAACGATTTCTTCACCATTGATAACTGCTCCTGCTGATATGTGCGGATATTTTTTTCCTACTAATCCCATTGTATTATTTTTATATTGGTTTATGTAATGTATAAAATTTGAACACAAAAAAATACAATTTGTTCTTTCGAACACATCTATTATTAGAATCTTATAGAAAGTTCTTTTAATAATCCAAAAAGCACAAATGTCATTCTTTGGTTTTACAAAATTCACTAAAATAGGAAGGTGATAATCTAATAATAATACAATTATTGAGGCAGATGTATCTATAAGAAAATTTAACTAAACCGATATTCTGAAACTTATTGGTCATTAGCCATCTTCAATACCCTAAATAAGAAAAGATAAAGCTAAACTATTGGTGAAAAATGGGTTGCAATCTGGATTTGAATAAAAATATCGTACTTAAAACCTCAAAGTAAAGCATAGAAACCAACATCTTTTTAGGATTTTTATCGTTAAGAAAGAATAATTTCATAATTTTGACCGTCTTTTCAAGATAAAAGTGAGTTCTGCCCAAAATCTAAAAAATATACAATGAATATTTTTTCAAAAGTAGTACTTTGTGTTTGTCTATCATTAGCTATTGGTGCTTGTAGCCGCTCGGCAACACCGACTAAAAACACCAATGTAGGCATTGATAATTATGAAGAAGACCTTTCGGCTGTTAGGGTAAAATATGACCCCAAACCAGTAGCAACCGCCCCGAGTGAAAAAGTACCTGTTAAAGAGAAATCGAGCGGAGCTATCGCTCAACTACCACAGCAAGTGAACTCTCAAGTTGATATTGCTCTTGATTCTATTGCTGTCAGAAACAAAAACGTTCGATATTCATCTGGTTATCGAATCCAAGTTTATGTAGGTAATGACCGCCGAGAAGTAGATGAAGCGAAAGTGTTTATTTACCAAAATTTTCCTGAACTCAATACCTATCTTACATTCAGTCAACCAACCTACAAACTCAAAGCGGGCGATTTTACGTCAAGATTAGATGCCGAACGCTATTATTCTTTCATCAAGCAACGCTATTCAATGGCCATGATGGTTCCCGAAAGAATTGACATCAAAAAAAGTATGCAAACAAAATAAATCTTGTGTTTTGAGTTAGGGAATGAGGAGGAAAAACTCAAAACCAATAATCAATTTTCCAGTAACCAGTAACGAAAATATGACAGCTTATGTTTTTCCTGGGCAAGGGGCTCAGTTTAGTGGAATGGGTAAAAACCTTTACGAAAGTTCGGAATCTGCCCGCCAAATGTTTGAAAAAGCCAACGAAATCTTGGGCTTTGATATTACAAAAGTAATGTTTGAAGGAACCGACGAAGAACTCAAACAAACCAATGTAACACAGCCCGCAATATTCTTACATTCAGTAATTTTGGCTTCAACTATCGAAGATTTTAAACCAGATATGGTTGCTGGCCATTCTTTAGGCGAGTTTTCGGCTTTAGTGACTGCTGGAGCATTATCATTTGAAGATGGTCTGAAATTGGTTTCTCAACGTGCAAATGCCATGCAACGTGCGTGTGAGATAAATCCATCGACAATGGCGGCAATTTTAAACTTAGCCGATAATGTAGTAGAAGATATTTGTGCTGGAATCGATGGAGTTGTAGTAGCTGCTAATTATAATTGCCCTGGCCAACTTGTAATTTCGGGAACGGTTGAGGCCGTAACCGAAGCTTGCGAACAATTAAAAGCCGCAGGTGCAAAAAGAGCCTTGATTTTGCCAGTTGGTGGAGCATTCCACTCGCCATTGATGGAGCCAGCTCGTGAAGAATTGGCCGCAGCGATTGAAAGCACTACTTTCTCGACGCCAAGCTGCCCAATTTATCAAAACGTAAATGCACAACCATCAACGGATGTAGCAACTATCAAAGCTAATTTGATTGCACAACTTACTGGACCTGTTCGTTGGACACAATCTGTACAAAATATGGTAGCAGACGGTGCAACAAAATTTGTAGAGTGTGGCCCAGGAAAGGTTTTGCAAGGTTTAGTGAAGAAAATCGCTCCAGAAGCCGAAACAGCAGGCGTTTAAATCCTGTAAACGAATAATCTGTTCATCACATAAAAGAGAAGCCCAACTTGATTTTTCAAGTTGGGCTTCTTTATTTTAGGTAGAGCGATTAAAATCACCAACTATGGGAACAGAGGAATGATTTTTATCAAATGATTTAAATCGTTTTACTCACAATAATTAAAAATTCGCTGTTCCCATAGCCCCCGAATTTATTCGGGGAAGTATATAAATTACGCCTCCAAAGCTACACGAATAGCCTCTTGTGATAAATTGGCAATTTCTTCGCCAGTTTTACCTTTTGGCTCGATTGGCTCAAGGACTGTCCAAGAAAGTTTTGAGAAAGACACTAACGGAAAAAGTCCACTGTTTGGGTCAAATTTATTGTTTCCTTTGATGGCAATCGGCACAACCAACGCATTTGGTGCTTTTTTCAATAAGGCATTGATTCCACCCGCCGCAAAAGGTTTCATCACGCCCGAGCGAGAACGAGTACCTTCGGGAAAGATTACGGCCGAATAATTATTTTCGCCAATATATTTACTCAATCGCAAGATTTCGCTCACGGCTTGTTTACCATCTTTACGGTCGATGAGAGCCGCATTACTTTTATGAAGATTATATGAAATACTCGGAATTCCTTTTGCCAACTCAATTTTCGATACAAAAATGGGTTGGTATTTACGCAGATACCAATAGATGGCAGGAATATCAAATGTGCTTTGGTGATTAGCAATGAAAACGATTGGTCGGTCGGTTGGTAGCGAGAACTTTTGTGTAAACTTCATGCTTGTACCCGTCAGATACCAGCCAAGAGTAATCAATAAATTTAACACGTAGACAACTTTCTGCTGGGCATTTCGGCCAAAAATAGTAAAAGCTATCACTTGAAGTACGTGAAACACGACTAATAATAGGCCAAAATAGACCAAATAAACCGAACTCAGAATGTAATCAATAATCTTTTTCATGCCACAAAAATACGTAAAAAGCACATAGTTTGCAGAAAAAGTGTAATAATCTGCGTTTTTTTCTAAAATTAGAAGTACCTTGCACCGTTGTTGAAACTAAACTTTACATTTCAGATACTAATATGGAATTATCCAATTTGCGATTAGAGGTAATGAAGTTTGTCGGACAAAAGATTGATTATTTTGTTGATGAATTTCTGAAACCTATCGACACTAACTGGCAGCCAACTGATTTTTTGCCTGATTCAAGAAATGAAGACTTTTTGATTCAAGTAAAAGAACTCAGAGAAACAGCCAAAGACTTGCCCTACGATTATATTGCGGTTTTGATTGGCGATACAATTACCGAAGAGGCACTTCCAACTTACGAGTCATGGTTGATTGATGTTGTGGGAGTTGACCAAGTAGATGAACCAAATGGCTGGGCTAAATGGGTACGTGCTTGGACTGCCGAAGAAAACCGTCATGGAGATTTATTGAATAAATTTTTGTATTTATCGGGTCGTGTGAATATGCGTGCTATGGAAACTTCAACCCAATATCTGATTGCCGATGGCTTTGATATTGGTACAGGTCGTGACCCATACCGAAACTTTGTTTATACTTCTTTCCAAGAATTAGCAACTAATATTTCGCACCGAAATACCGCAAAATTGGCAAAAGAGTACGGAAACACACCTTTAGCAAAAATTTGTGGTGTAATTGCGGCCGACGAAATGCGTCATGCGAAAGCTTACAAAACGTTTATCAGCCATATCTTTGAAGTTGACCCATCAGAAATGATGTTGGCTTTTGAAGATATGATGAAAAAGAAAATTGTGATGCCTGCTCACTTCTTACGTGAGACTGGAATCAATATGGGACAAACATTCTCTCATTTTTCGGATGCAGCTCAGCGTTTGGGAGTTTATACAACTTACGATTACATCGAAATCATGGAGTCGTTGTTGAAAGACTGGAAAATTGAGGGTATTCAGAATTTGAATGATGCTGGCGAAAAAGCTCGTGATTATCTAATGGCTCTGCCAAGCAGATTAAGAAGAGTAGCCGAACGCACGAAAATACCAAACATCGAATACCAATTTAGCTGGATTTCGTAAACAGTATTTTTGAGCAATAAAATTAAAGCCCTTTCAAATTTCAACTTGAAAGGGCTTTGTTTTTTACAAGATGTATTCTGTCTCGCAAATCAATCCATTGACTCTCAGATTCTTGCAACTTCTCTTGAATGATTTGTAACGAAATCTTTCCATATAAAAAATCGAGTAAATCATCATCACCCACCAAAAGTTCGATGGCTGTTTTTTCAGAACCAAACTCGTATTTCCCTTTTCGCCATAAATCTTCTTTTATTTGGGCTAACTCTCTGATAATACTCAACGAATGCAGTAAACTATGATAATTTTGGTCATTGAGTAAATGAAGCTGAAAACCCGTACAAACTTCACCCGTAAACTTATGGAAGGTCGGTATGAATTTTAAGGGCCTTAAAACAGCTTTAGTTGACCAATCTTTATTGATTTTATCGCATACATGGCTAATCTCTTGCCAAGAAAAATCGGGCGAGCCAATTATCTCGAAAGGTCGAGTTGTGCCTCTTCCTTCGCTCAGCGTTGTTCCTTCAAACAAACACTGTCCTGCATAAATCAAAGGCGTAATTTGATTGGGAATATTAGGTGATGGATTAATGCTGACGGGGTTTATGGTCGTGTCAGTATAATCTTCAATCACGCAAATATTGAGTTTGCTATTAAGTTTTTCTTGAAAATAGAAGCATAACTCGGCTATACTCATACCGTGCCGATGCGGCAATCCTTCCAAACCAATAAAAGATGCGTATTTTGCAGAAATTGGCGTGCCTTCTACTTGTCGGCCAGCAGGATTTGGGCGATTTAACACAAAAATATAAGGAGAAAGATTGTGCTTAACGAGACTTTCAAACAAATAGAAAATAGTACTCGTAAAAGTAAAATATCGACACCCAACATCTTGAATATCAATTACTATGGCATCTAAGTCGGTTAAATGAGCAACTTCGGGTGCGAGTGACTTTTCGTTATGCTGATACAGCGAAACAACCTCAACACCTTGCAAGTCAAGCGATTCGTAAACGTTCGTTTCATCAAGTTTCTCTTGGTCTTGGAGTTCACCAAAAAGGCCATGTTCTGGCACAAAAAGACGTTTTAGTGTCTTTTTCTCACTCAAAATCCGAAACAAATATTGCTGCGAAACAAAATCAAACGAAACCTGATTGCACAATAAGCTAAGTTGCTGCATTTGAGCAAAACGACTATCTTGTATTAAATTACGTATCAGGTTTTTCAATGCCGCTTATTTTTGATTTTTCTTGTCTTGGCAAAATTTATTCCAAAGTGCTGTTCCTTTGGCTTGTTGCATATTTTTGAGTTGCTGTAAATCTACACACATTTTCTGAACGTCTTTTGTGAGAGCATAAACCGCTGCACGAGCGTAGTAAGCATCAATATTTAGTGGGTCTAAAGCAATACTCTTTGTAAGTTCTTTGATTGCCAATGTGTATTTTTTTGCTTCTACATAGATATTTCCTTGCATCAAATAATAATTCGACTCATTTTCATCAATCGTATCTTTTTTTGCGATACTCTCGCCGCTTTTTAGGCTCATTTTTTCGCTCCAACCCATATCAAAACCCATATTGATTTCAGTATTTATAGGTTTTCCGTCCCATACGGCAGGTTTCCATTTTCCTGCGGTTGATTTAATGGCTTTTATTAACTGCTTGTTATAATTTTCGTGGGTACTTTCTAAGACCTCGATTCCCTTAACCTCACCTTGTTTGGTAATAATGAATCGGGTATAAAAATTACCCGCTTTGTATTCGGGAAAAAAGAAGTTATCGGAAATAAACTGAGAAGCCGACCTATCGGCATCCATAAAAAATGGTTCAAGATAATTATGCTTAGAAACATAAATAGTATCTTGACCTTTTGTTCGATACGTTTGGGGCGTAAAACCTAAATTATGAAAACGAGCAGGAATAAAAGAGAACCTCAAGGCTTTCGACTGACTGACCGAGTCTAAATTAATCGCTCGAAAGACAAGTTTTATATCATCTAAGCGTTCAATCTTGAAAGCAATGTCTTTTCCAAAATACAACGTGTCGTTTTTAACTTTGTACGTACTTTCGCCTGTTTTGCCGTTGATAGTTACTCGAAAAGAATCGTTAGGCATGAAAGTATAGCGTAACTGCATATTCCGAATATCGTCTTTCAGAATTGGGCTGCCATCATAGAGCGAAATATTATCTTTGACCCACTCATCAATAATTTTTTGTTTAAATGTCTGAGCAAAGATTTGTGTAGAGATGAATAGAAAGGTTAGTATTTTGTACATTGTATAGATAGTTATTGGGCGACAATTTAGTGAAAATTATAAAACAAAAAAAAGTGAAGATTTGATAACTTTCTAAAAGCTCTACAAATCTTTTGCATATATCAATCACAAAATGCCTAAAAACAAAAAAAGGCTTACTTTTTCAAGTAAACCTTTTTCTTGGGGAGGTAGCGGAACACGCTGTTCGGGACACGCAGTCATAGGGCTCGAAGCGTACCGTCGCACCGTCCACGACCCACGGTACCTAAAAATGCCTAAAAACGAAAAAAGGCTTACTTTTTCAAGTAAACCTTTTCTGGGGAGGTAGATGGGGCTCGAACCCACGACCCTCGGTACCACAAACCGATGCTCTAACCGACTGAGCTACAACCTCCATATTGTAAGTTCTAATTCACAAACCGATGCTCTAACTGACCGGCAAACGTTTTGTGAGCTACAACCTCCGTCTCGTATTTGAGATTGCAAAGGTAGAGGTATTTTTTTATTTCTCAAAAAAAATTTGCTCAAATTTATTGAACCTGCTAACTTCGAGACATGAGCGAGCGTAGAATATCTTTTTTTGACACTAAAATTGAGTATTTAAAGGGTGTGGGGCCATCGAAAGGCGAGATTCTCAACAAGGAGTTGAATATCTTTACATTTGGTGACCTGATAGAGTATTATCCCTTTCGCCACGAAGACCGCACACAATTTCATAGAATCTGCGATTTACACGACGGAATGTTTGCCGCCCAAATCAAAGGTAGGTTGCGTTCGTGGGAGAAAATAGGTGAGGGAGCAAAGGCCCGATTGGTTGGGCAGTTTACCGATGGCACGGGCGTTTTAGAACTTACATGGTTTCAGGGTATTACATGGGTTGAGAAAAACCTTCGCCTCCAAGGTGATTATATTGTTTATGGCAAACCAAGTTCGTTTGGCAGTAAATGGCAAATTACGCACCCCGATATGGACGTGCTTACTGCCGAGAATGAACGTGGTGGATATTTTCAGCCTGTTTATTCATTGACCGATAAACTTCGTAAGAAATACATTGATAGTAAGCAAATTAGCCGTTGGATGCGAACTTTGCTCGAATCGGCCGTTACGAATATTAGAGAAACTCTGCCTGCTCCGTTGGTGCAGAAGTTTCGGCTGATTTCTAAGCAAGAAGCTATCTATCATATTCATTTGCCGCTCAATCAGGAGGCACTTCGCCAAGCCCAACGACGCTTGAAGTTTGAAGAGTTATTCTACAATCAGTTTCGATTGATTAAACAAAAACTCATTCGCCGACACGACTACGCAGGACAGGTTTTTGATAAAACTAAACTACTAACCGATTTTTACCAAAATTATCTTCCGTTTGATTTAACCAATGCACAAAAGAAAGTGATTCGGGAGATTTTTCATGATATGCGTTCGGGAAAGCAGATGAACCGCCTACTACAAGGCGATGTAGGTAGTGGGAAAACAATCGTAGCGTTTATTACGATGCTGTTGGCTCTTGATAATGATGCTCAAGCGTGTTTGATGGCTCCAACCGAAATTCTTTCTGACCAACATTATACGGGTCTGAAAAAATTTGCCGATTTGATGGGCCTCAAAATTGTTGAACTCACGGGCTCGGTCGGAAAAAAACAACGCCGAATCATTGATGCGGGCTTGCTCGATGGTAGCATTAATATCATTGTCGGCACACATGCTTTACTCGAAGACCACGTTCAGTTTAAAAACCTTGGTCTTTGTGTGATTGACGAGCAGCACCGTTTTGGCGTAGCCCAACGAGCCAAACTTTGGGAGAAAAACCAAAACTTTAGGCCGCATATTTTGGTGATGACCGCCACGCCGATTCCACGAACGTTGGCCATGACACTTTACGGAGATTTGGATATTTCTATCATTGACGAACTTCCGAAGGGTAGAAAACCTATCAAAACACTGCATAAATATGACTCTGACCGCCTGCGAGTTTTTGAGTTTCTGAGAAGTGAAATTCAGAAAGGCCGACAAGTGTATATTGTGTATCCGCTCATCGAAGAGTCAGAAACCATGACCGTGAAAAACCTCATGGATGGCTATGAAAGTATTGCGAGGGCTTTTCCAGAATACGCTCTAAGTATTGTACACGGAAAAATGGGCTGGAAAGAAAAAGACTACGAAATGCAGCGTTTCAAGAATAAAGAAACCGAGATTTTGGTGGCGACTACGGTTATTGAAGTAGGCGTTGACGTGCCAAATGCCTCGGTGATGTTGATTGAAAGTGCCAATCGGTTTGGGCTTTCGCAATTACACCAGTTGCGTGGTCGTGTGGGGCGTGGAGCTGAGCAATCATATTGTATTCTAATGACCGACCATAAACTGGGTAAAGATACTCGCCTCCGAATTGATACGATGGTCAGAACCAACAACGGTTTTGAGATTTCGGAAGTAGATTTATCGTTGCGTGGACCAGGCGATATGGCTGGCACACAACAAAGTGGAATGCTCGACCTAAAAGTGGCGGATTTGGCCAAAGATGGCGAGATTCTGAAATACGCCCGTGAGGCAGTTATGGAAATTCTGGACAACGACCCAGAATTGGAATCGACTGAAAATCAGCCGATTAAGCAACACGTAAACGCTTTACGGAGTAATGAAACTAACTGGAGTCGAATTAGTTGATTGTTTCGATATGTCTTTGGTTTCGGTGTCTGAGCGGAGTCGAAGACACCGAAACCAAAGACCCAATTCTAATTTACCTTCATCAACCAACCCATGCAATACTTAAAACATCAAAAATTTGCCGATGTCGAAATGTTTCGCTTTGGATATTCGCCCATTGGCAAGCCGTGGTTGAGTGTTTATTGCTATCTTATTGATAATGTGCTGATTGACACCGCCCAAACCAACTGTCAAGAAAAAGTACTGAAAGCCTTTCAAAATAAGCAAATTGATAAGATTTTGCTTACGCACTGGCACGAAGACCATTCGGCCAATACTGCCAAGCTTGCCAAACTTCATAATGCTCAAGTTTACGCACACCCGTTCACGCAAGAAAAACTCCGTCAAGGTTTTGAAATTCTGCCCTACGAAAAATTTCTTTTCGGAAAAATAAAGCCGTTTCGAGAGAAAATGTCTGATTTTGAAGCTATTATCGAAACACCGAATCATAAACTTTTACCAATTTTTACCCCAGGCCACGCCGACGACCACACTGTTTTTCTGGAAAAAGAAAATGGCTGGCTTTTTTCGGGTGATTTGTATGTGGGCGTAAAAATTCGTGTTTTTCGTAAAGGTGAGCAGTTTTGGCCACAGGTTGAGGCTTTTCGTAAAATATTGACTTATGATTTTGATGTATTGTTTTGTGGACATCATCCACGACTAAAAGATGGCAAGAAAATGCTGGCTCAGAAACTTCAATATTTTGAGGATTTTGCAGGAAAAGCCCAATATTTTCAACAAAAAGGCTTGAATACGAAAGAAATCATGAAGGCCATGAGGTTTCGAGAAAATAGCTTGCTAAAACTTTTGCTCTCAAATGATGTTTCAATAGAATATATGATTGAAGCGGCATTAAATAAATCTTGAAAAATATCTATTCGCTTAAAATACTAACAAAGTGTTTCGCCTGAGTAAATCATATAAACAAATCATTGTAACTTGCTGGTGATTAGCATTATACATTTTCAATTATACATTATCCATTGTGCGTCAGCACTTATTTATTCTCTAAACTAAAAAACAAAGCTATGAATCGCAGAAATTTTATTCAAACTTCGGGTTTAACCCTCGGGACATTAGCTCTTTCGGGCAAAAGCTTATTGGCAAATATGTTGGCCGAAAATCCTTACAAAATGCGAGAGTTACGTGGTGGAGTAGGGGTTTTTACCGAAAGAGGTGGCACAATTGCTTACTTAAATACTAACAAAGGTTTTGCGGTTGTCGATTCGCAATTTCCTGACCAATCGAAACATTTGATTGATGAATTGAAAAAGCTTTCCGAAAAACCGATTCAACTCTTAATCAACACGCATCACCACGGCGACCATTCGGGCGGAAATATTTCTTTCAAAGGCTTAGTCGAACACGTTGTTGCTCACGAAAATTCTTTGAAAAACCAAAAAGAGACAGCACAAAAACAAAAAACCGAAGATAAGCAGCTTTATCCTGATGTTACGTTTTCTGATACTTGGAAACAAAAGGTAGGTAAAGAAAGCATTAAAGCTCATTATTTTGGAGCTGGACACACAAACGGCGATAGTTTTATCCATTTCGAACAAGCCAATATCGTTCACACGGGCGATTTAGTTTTTAATCGTCGTTATCCGTTTGTTGACCGTGCCGCTGGAGCATCTATTAAAAGCTGGATTTCGGTGCTTGATAAAGCTCTCACGACATTCGATAACGAAACGCTTTTCGTATTCGGTCATGCCTTCGACCCAGAAAAAATTACAGGAACAAAAGAAGATATTAAAGTTTTTCAAAACTATCTAAGCCAACTTCTCGTATATACCGAAAAGGAAGTAAAATCGGGTAAAACGAAGGAAGAGTTCTTGAAAACAACAGCGATTCCGGGTGTTACCGAAATGCAAGGAGATGGTATTCAACGAAGTCTGCAAGCTGCTTATGAAGAAGTAAGTGGGTTGTAGGTTTTGTCGTAACTGACAAATTTGTAGAGGTTTATTTCCTAATAAAAACCTAACCCAAAGAGTTTACCTATTATGAATATAATCCTTCTATTAATTTCGAACCGTTATGAGCAATGGTATGAATAGTGAAAAAAAAACTCTTTGGGCTGAAAAATGGATTCCTATCATAATAGATGTTGAAGGAGTCGAAAACCCACCTCGTTATGAAGTTTCAAACTTTGGCCGTTTGAGAAGTTTTCAGAACAACGAAAAAGGTGAGGTTATTAAAGGGTCGGTGATTCAAGGCTACAAGTCGTTGAATATTCGTTTGCCCAAAGGGAAATCGTTTAATAGATATGTCCACAAACTCGTGGCTGAGAATTTTGTTCCAAAAACCAGCCCTGACCACAAATTTGTGATACATCTTGATTTCGATAAACAAAGTAATCATTTCGAAAACCTTAAATGGGTTACAAAAGATGAGATGGTTGCACACAACCGAGAAAATCCCGCTGTTATAAATAAGCCAATCCCGAAGCGTACGAAAAATTATAAATTAACCGAAACCAAGGTTAAAATGATTAAGAAGATGCTTCAAAATGAAAATACTCGTCTGAAAATGATAGCCAAACAGTTTGGTATAACGCATACGCAATTAAACCGTATTCGTTCGGGCGAAAACTGGGGTTACGTTACGATTGAGTAATTTTAGATTACATGATGCCCATTTGCTTCAAGATTTTAGTCGTAATTTCGATGCGTCTTGAAGCAAATTCGGGCATTTGCTTTTCTTCGGGCTTCTGCATTCGCAGAGCGAAAAAATAAACATTGTCTTGTTTTTCTACATAGCCCACAAACCAACCAATATCTACCTTATCAACAGTTGCCATTCCTGTTTTGGCTCTCAAGGTATAATCATTCGTTTTTTCACGAACCATCACTCGTTTCGTGATTTCAAACGTACGTTTTGAGAATGGTAATTTTTCTTCGTAAAGTTTTACCAAAAACTCAATTTGATTTTTTGGCGAAATTTTCAAACTCTTTCCCAACCAAAACTGAGTAAGCCCACCACTAATATCCTTATTACCGTAGTCGCAGGCTTTCAAATATTTATTGTAATTCTTTTCTCCAATTCTTCGAGCCAATTCCTGATAAAACCAAACCGTTGAGTTTTTGTAGGCTTCGGTTAGGTCATGGTCTTTGTCCCAAACAGGTAGCCAGCGTTTCTCTCCATCCCACTTGATTACTTCGTTTTCATCTTTTATAGCCCCAACTTCCAAAGCAATCAACGAATTTGGAATCTTGAAAGTCGAAGCAGGCGAAGTTGCTCGCACAAAATCTGTCTTATCGCTTACTTGATAGCTTTTTGTTTTGTAGTTATACAGAAAAAATCCGCCTTCGAGGTCGTATTCTTTAAAATACTGGCTAAAATCAACCACTTCTTGGGCAGAAATCCTAAAAAACGAACAAATAAAAAGGCTGGCAAAAAAGATTTTTTTCATTGCTTGCAGAAAGAAGGTTAATTTTGATGAAATGTTTACAAATATAGATAGCAAAACCGAGAGATTCTCCGACGAACAGAGATTCTTCTGATGAAATTTTGCTTTAAATTTTAAGAGTTTTTTTATGAAATATCACCGAGTTTTAGTCGAAGCCATAGTTTTTGCTCTACAACAGATTTTCAACGAAAATCGTCAGGCCGATAAGGTCATTGAGCAAGTTTTGAAGTCAAATAAAAAGTGGGGCAGCCGAGATAGAGCTTTTATTGCCGAAAACACCTACGAAATAGTGCGTTGGTGGCGTTTACTGAAATTCGTGGCAAATATCAACTGTGTAAGAGTGGAAGAAGAGGCATTATTTTGGCAGATTTTTGCCGCTTGGCGAGTTATTCAAGGCGATAAATTACCGGAATGGGCGGAGTTTAAGACCATAAATGCCAAAGAAGTTTTAGCCCGAAACGAAGAAGCAAAAGGCATCAGAAAAATCAGAGAATCAGTACCCGATTGGATAGATGCTATTGGCGAACAAGAACTGGGTGAAAATTGGGAAGCCGAACTTCATGCCATGAATTTCCAGGCTCCCGTAGTTTTACGAACCAATACACTGAAAACCAATAAATTAGACCTGAAAAAGTCGTTTAGAGAAATCGGTATCGAAACCGAAACATTGCCGAGTGTACAAGATGCTTTGGTGCTTCCCAAACGAGCCAATGTTTTTTCGACCGAACTTTTCAAAAAAGGCTTATTTGAAGTACAAGATGCGGGAAGTCAGCTAATTGCCGAATACCTTGATGTGCAAGCAGGTATGCGAGTGATTGATGCCTGTGCAGGTGCGGGCGGAAAAACGCTTCATTTGGCAACTTTGATGCAAAATAAAGGTCGAGTAATAGCAATGGACGTAGAAGATTATAAACTTCAAGAACTTCAACGCCGAGCCAAACGCAACGGAATCGGCAATGTAGAAATCAAATTGATTGAAGCAAAAACCATCAAAAGATTAAAAGAAAGTGCCGACCGCCTTTTGCTCGATGTACCCTGTTCGGGTTTAGGAGTTTTAAGAAGAAACCCCGATGCAAAATGGAAATTGAAGAAAGATTTTTTGGAGAAAATCAAACAAACCCAAGCCGAAATCATTACAAATTATTCAAAAATGCTCAAACACGGCGGTAAAATGGTTTATGCAACGTGTAGCATTTTGCCTTCAGAAAGCGAAGAACAAGTACAAAAATTCATCACTCAAAACCCTGAATATCAATTAATTGAAGAAAAACGCACTTCACCAGCCAAAGATGGCTTCGATGGTTTTTATATGGCTTTGATTGAGCGAAAGTAGATTTTTGTAGGACAGGTTGAAAACCTGTCTTTTTTCTGTACCGAGTTTATTCCTATATTTGACCAACAAATTCAACGCTATAAAACATACCTATTCAACAAAACCAATCTATGAAATACGTAGCATCAATCGACCAAGGCACCACCAGCACTCGCTGCATAATTTTTGATAAGAAAGGGAATATAGTCTCGGTTGGACAAAAAGAACACGAGCAGATTTACCCAAAACCAGGTTGGGTTGAGCATAACTCAGAAGAAATCTGGAAAAACACGCTCGAAGTAATAGCCAAAGCCCGAATTAGTAAAAATATTAAGCTCGAAGACATTGCTGCTTGCGGTATTACTAACCAACGAGAAACCGCCGTAGTTTGGAATAAGCTCACAGGAAAAGCCTACTACAATGCCATCGTTTGGCAAGATACTCGTGTGGGCGAAACCGTGAACGCTCTCACTAAAAGTCACGGTTCACAATTTTTTCAAGACCGCACGGGTTTGCCCTTGGCAACGTATTTCAGTGGTTTAAAAATCAAATGGATTCTTGATAACGTAGCAGGTGTACGTGAAGATGCCGAAAAAGGCGAAGCAATTTTCGGAAATATGGATACGTTCTTGATGTGGCATCTTACGGGTGGCACAAAAGGAGGTTTGCACATTACTGATGTTACGAACGCCAGCCGTACGCAACTAATGAACCTCGAAACCGTTCAGTGGGATGCCGAATTGGCCGCAATCATGAATATTCCACTACAAATGTTGCCCAAAATTGAGCCAAGTAGCAAAGTTTATGGACACATCCAGTCGGAAACGATGCAAGGTGTGCCATTGGCAGGAATCTTAGGCGACCAACAAGCGGCCCTCGTCGGACAAACTTGTTACCAACCTGGCGAAGCAAAAAACACTTACGGAACGGGTTGTTTTATGTTGATGAATACAGGCACAGAAATCGTTCCATCGAAAGCGGGCTTACTCACAACGGTAGCCTATCAGTTTGAAAATCAACCAGTTCACTACGCACTCGAAGGCTCGGTAGCGATTGCTGGAGCATTAGTGCAATGGCTGCGTGATAACATGGGAATGATTGAAAAAAGTACGGATGTAGAAGCTTTGGCTAAAACCGTTGAAGATAACGGCGGGGCATATTTCGTTCCAGCCTTTTCGGGGCTTTATGCACCCTATTGGAAATCGTCGGCTCGTGGTGTAATTGCTGGGCTAACTCGCTATGTAAACAAAGGTCATATCGCTCGTGCAGTTTTGGAAGCAACTGCTTATCAAACAAGAGATGTTTTGGAAGCAATGGAAAAAGATTCGGGAATCGAAGTTTCTTCACTCAGAGTTGATGGCGGAATGGTCGTGAACGAATTATTGATGCAATTCCAGTCGGATATGCTCAAAGTGCCAGTTATTCGCCCGAAAATGATTGAAACCACCGCATTGGGTGCTGCTTATGCCGCAGGTTTGGCTGTTGGTTTTTGGGCAAATTTAGATGATTTGCTACAAAATTGGGGCAAAGACAAAACATGGAAACCAAAAATGAAAGCCGCCGAACGCAAGAAATTATATACAGGTTGGAAGAAAGCAATCAAGCGTTCGTTTGATTGGGAGAAGTAGATTTTGCAATTAGGACGGGGTCGCCCGGGCGATTTAAGAATTAAAAATGTAAAATGAATGTTTTACTATTAACTTTGATATAAGAAATATTCACAACATTCACTCAATCCAAACGGGCGGCGTTCCGCTTCACTCATTGATTTTATCATGCAAAAAGTAGATTTTTTAGTTATAGGTTCGGGCATTGCGGGTTTGAGTTTCGCATTGAAAGCCTCAACAAAAGGTAAAGTTTTGGTTCTGACAAAAGTAAATGCCGACGAAACCAATACCAAATATGCACAAGGCGGAATTGCTGCCGTTTTTGACCCCGACACCGATTCTTTTGAAAAACACATCAGCGATACGCTCATTGCAGGCGATGGACTTTGCGACCGAAAAATCGTAGAAATTGTTGTGAAAGAAGGCCCAGACCGTATTCAAGAATTAATCGAGTATGGCACAAATTTCGATAAACACGATGGAGAGTATGACCTCACTCGTGAAGGTGGGCATTCGGAAAAACGAATTCTGCACTATAAAGATATCACGGGTAAAGAAATCGAACGTGCATTGCTCGAAGAAGTCAGTAAAAACCCAAATATCGAAATCCTGACGCATTATTATGCTGTTGAGCTAATCACGCAGCACCATTTGGGCATTGAAGTAAACCGTGAAACCAACGACGTAACTTGTTACGGCGTTTATGCCTTAAACTTGCAGTCGGGCGAAGTCGAAACGATTTTATCGAAAATGACCGTGATGGCAACGGGCGGTGCGGGGCATATTTATTCGGCAACAACCAATCCTGTTATTGCCACAGGCGATGGCATTGCAATGGTTTATCGTGCAAAAGGGCGAGTGCGAGACATGGAAATGATTCAGTTTCACCCAACATCGCTCTACAATCCTGGCGAATACCCAAGTTTCTTGATTACCGAAGCCGTTCGTGGTGAAGGTGGAGTTTTGAAAAATAAAAAAGGTGAAGAATTTATGCACGGCTACGACCCACGAGGCTCACTTGCTCCACGTGATATTGTTGCTCGTTCGATAGATGCCGAGATGAAAAAAACTGGTGAAGACCACGTTTATCTTGATATTTCGTTCAAACCAAAAGAACTGATACTTCAACATTTTCCTAATATTTATGAGAAATGTCTGAGTATCGGGCTTGATATTACTAAAGACCAGATTCCAGTTGTTCCTGCCGCCCATTATTTGTGCGGCGGAATTTTGGTCGATGAAATGGGGCGTTCAACCATCAATCGCTTATTTGCCTGTGGCGAATGTTCGTCAACGGGATTACACGGAGCAAATCGTTTGGCATCTAACTCATTGCTCGAAGCGGCCGTTTTCGGCCACAGAATTGCCCAGGATGCCCTCGACGACTTTGATAATCTGACTTTCCAAGAAAACGTACCAGACTGGAATGAATTCGGAACAGAACAATCGAACGAAGAAATTTTGGTGACGCATAATCTCAGAGAATTACAAAGAATGATGGCCGATTACGTCGGAATCGTTCGCTCAGATTTTCGTTTGGAGCGTGCCATGCGACGCCTAAAACTTATCAAAGAAGAAACCGAAGAGTTTTACAAAAAAACAAAGCTTTCGATGAAACTCTGTGAATTGCGTAATTTAGTGCAGTGTGCCGAGCTCGTAATCAAATGTGCCATGAAGCGTAAAGAAAGTCGTGGGCTTCATTATACAACCGATTACCCTTATAAGTTAGGCGGAAAGCCAGAAAACTCGGTTTTATAAAGAAAATTGCAAATAATAAATATTTTATCTAATTTTGCACCCCGATACTGAAAAGTATCAAGTTGCTTTGTCGAAGCGAATGGTTCTTTCGACAGAGTTTTTATCACTCTAAAAAATTTGAACCAATGTCACAAAAAATCAGAATCAAATTGAAGTCATTTGACCACAATTTAGTGGACAAATCGGCTGAAAGAATTGTGAAAGCTGTAAAATCTACAGGTGCAGTTGTTAGTGGTCCAATTCCGTTGCCAACTCGTAAAGAAATCTTCACAGTTTTGAAATCACCTCACGTTAACAAAAAAGCACGTGAACAATTCCAATTGTGTACTTACAAGCGTCTTATTGACATCTACTCGGCAAGCCCGAAAACAGTAGATGCCTTGATGAAATTGGAGCTTCCAAGTGGTGTTGATGTTGAAATCAAAGTGTAGTTTTGATAAAACGTACTATAAGAAACCTATTTGTTGAAAAGCAAGTAGGTTTTTTTATGGAGTGAATATTCTGTTCGTCGTGGAGGAATAATCAGGATATTAAACGTTTTTACCATAAACCGATACTTTACTGCCAATATCGCAATAACAAGCCACTCGAAATGTTTGAGTGTAATGTTTTTATTCCTAAATTTGCACTAATTCTAAGCGATTTACATTCACCATAAAAGATTCAAGAAGTCAAAATGGCATCTACTAAAGAAAAAGCCCCAAAGGTTAAATACAGTAAAGAGACTTATATGTATTGGTACGAATCAATGTACCTTCAGAGAAAATTTGAGGAAAAAGCAGGGCAATTATATGGTCAGCAAAAGATACGTGGTTTTTGCCATTTATATATAGGACAAGAGGCTTGTTCTTCGGGAGCGGTTTCGGCATTAACTAAAGATGATAAATGGATTACAGCTTACCGTGACCACGGACATCCGTTGGCACTCGGTACTGACCCTAAGCGTATCATGGCAGAACTTTACGGAAAAGTTACGGGTACAACCAAAGGTAAAGGTGGCTCGATGCACATTTTTGATAAAGACGTTAATTTTATTGGTGGACACGGTATCGTTGGTGCTCAAATTCCTTTGGGTGCGGGTATTGCGTTTGCTGAAAAATATAAAGGTACTCAAAACCTATGTATGTGTTATTTTGGTGATGGTGCAGTGCGTCAAGGTGCATTACACGAAGCATTCAATATGGCCATGACATGGAAATTGCCAGTAATCTTTGTGGTAGAAAACAACGGTTATGCTATGGGTACTTCGGTTGAGCGTACTTCAAACGTACGTGAGCTTTACACAATCGGAGAAGCGTATGATATGCCATCAGAGCCGGTTGATGCGATGGATGTAGAAATGGTACACGAGGCTGTTAAGCGTGCAGCCGAACGTGCAAGAGCAGGCGAAGGCCCAACTTTCTTAGAGTTCAAAACCTATCGTTTCCGTGGTCACTCAATGTCTGACCCACAGAAATACCGTACGAAAGAAGAAGTTGAAGAATGGAAAAGCCGTGACCCACTCGAAATGGTTAAAGACCGTATCCTAAAAAACGGCGTGGCTACCGAAGCAGAATTAGAAGAAGTTGATGCAAAGGTAAAAGCGATTGTTGAAGAGTCGGTGAAGTTTGCCGAAGAATCACCATTCCCTCAGCCAGAAGAAGCGTTTGAAGATGTTTACGTTGATGCAGAATATCCTTTCTTGAGAGAGTAATCGTATTCTCAAATAATATTTAGAAGCCAGTTTTGAATGTTCAAAACTGGCTTTTTTTATAAGTAAATGCCAAATTTTTGTTTATAATTGCCTGAAAATAAGATATTTATCATAATTTTGAAAAAAAAACACTTTTTCTAAAACATAAATACAAACATTCGGTTATCCTTATACTTTGATTTATATCTGAAAAGCCCGAAAGTGCTTTGTATATCTCGAATCTGAGAAAACATTGTACAGAATTTTGAATGTGGAGCTAAACTAACTTTTCAATAAAGTAAAGAAATGAGTAATTATTCGATTAAAGATTTAGAACAACTATCTGGTATCAAGGCCCATACCTTGCGGATTTGGGAACAGCGATACAACATTATCAATCCCAAAAGAACAGATACCAATATCCGTACTTATGATGATAATGATTTGAAACTGGTTCTGAACATTGCGTTACTCAAAGACCACGATTACAAAATCTCAGAGATTGCGAAATTGAGTTTAGAGGAATTATCAAAAGAGGTTTTGGCCATTTCTGATAAACAACTCAATTACCCCGACCAGATTCATGCTCTCACGATTGCGATGATTGACATTGACGAAGAACGCTTCGAGAAAATCATGTCAACCAATATTCTTCAGTTTGGCTTCGAGAATACGATGATAAATATTATCTATCCGTTCTTGAGTAGAATCGGTACGCTTTGGGTAACAGGCTCAATAGGCCCAGCACAGGAGCATTTCATCACCAATTTGATTCGACAAAAAATCATTGTTGCGATTGATGGACAAATCATCAAGCCGAACGCCGATTCTAAGAAATACATTCTCTATACACCCGAAGGCGAATTTCACGAAATACCGCTCTTGTTTGCTAATTTTATCTTACGAGCAAGACATAACAAGGTGATTTATTTAGGACAAAGTATGCCATTTTCGGAGTTACAGTTTATTTGTCAACACCACAAGCCCGATTGTTTATTTACTGTCATTACTTCAACACCTGGGCAAGATGAAATACAGCAATATGTCAATAAACTTGGCGATAGTTTCCCTGATGTAAAGATTTTGCTTACTGGCTACCAAGTAATAGCACAAGGTCTTGATTTACCGAAAAATGCCGAGGTAGTAAATAACGTAAGACAATTAATGGAATTTGCCGAAGGCTGATAATAATCGCCCACAGTCTATAGTCGGCAGTCAACAGTGAAGTAAAGCATATTCAATAATAATGTTATAACAAAAGCGGCTCGATTTTCTGAAAATCGAGCCGCTTTTTTATTTGTTCATTGCGAGATAATTTGTGGCAAATCTTTGAGATGTGCCACAAATGTTTTACACAATCTCCTTATTCTTTCCTTTCGTAAAAGTATAAATCAAAACACCTATGCCGAGCAATACGGCAGGAATACTCAAGATTTGCCCCATGTTCAATGCCATTTTATCTTCAAATGCCTCTTGGTTTTCTTTCAAGAATTCATAACAGAATCTTAGTCCAAAGCACCAAATCAAGAAGATTCCGAGCAATAATCCACGAGGAGTTTGTACTTTATATTTATTCCAAAGGAAAAACAAAACACCGAAAAGCACTAAACAAGAAAGAGCTTCGTATAATTGTGCTGGGTGGCGAGCAAACCCTTCGGGTGTCATTACAAGGTTTCCGTCGGGCGACATACTGAAAAGATTAAATCTGAACGCCCACGGCAGATTACTTTCTTTGCCCACAATCTCGTGGTTCATTAGATTTCCCATACGAATGAAGAAACCCGCTAAGGCTACCGTAATCACTACACGGTCGGCCACCCATAAGAAAGGTTGGTCTTTGTGGCTGCGAGCGTAGAGAATCAAAGCTGTTACGATTCCGACCAAAGCACCGTGACTTGCCAAACCTTGATAAGGTGGCGTAATCATATCTATCAGGAATGTTCCTGGGTTTTTCAGAAAATCATCGAATTCATAGAAAAAATAATGTCCAAATCTCGCTCCAATGACGGTAGCTACTATCATTACAAATAGAAGTGTATCAAGGTCTTTTTCGGATTTGCCTTCTTTTCTGAAAACATTGAGCATAATTTGGTAGCCCAACAAAAAGCCCGAAGCAAACAAAAGTCCATACCAGCGTAATTCAAAACTACCAAGTTTTGCTATAATCGGATTGACGTTCCAAGGAATTTCTAAAAGAGTCATTTATAATTGGGTTTGAAATTTCCTCAAAAATATGAGTTTTCTCTGAGAGGTTGCGTAATTTTGTGACAGATTGTTTAAAAATGTTGTTAGTGGTAATAGACGATATTATTTAAACCTTGTTTTTACGACTCTTTTTTAAGTACCAAACATCATATTTTTTGTAAATCTCTAACGTTCTCGATTTCCGCTTTGGTGTAGAGAACTTTTTCCAAATGAAAATAAACATCGGTATCATTGGTGGGGCTGGCTACACAGGTGGCGAATTGCTCCGTATTTTGCTCAATCACCCACAGGTAAATATTAGTTTCGTTAATTCGAAAAGCCAAGCAGGAAAACCTGTTTATTCAACGCATACAGATTTGATAGGCGAAACCGACTTGCTTTTTACTGACCAAATGCCTTTCGACGAAGTTCAAGCTATTTTCCTATGTTCGGGCCACAACGAGTCGAAAAAGTTTTTGGTAGAAAATATCATTCCCGAAAGCCTCAAAATCATTGACCTAAGCACCGACTTCCGTGACCAAAGTAATGGTTTTGTCTATGGTTTGCCCGAATTACAGAGAGATTTGATAAAAACAGCTACCAAAATTGCGAATCCGGGTTGTTTTGCTACAAGTATTGAGCTGGCTTTATTGCCTTTGGCCAATGCAGGATTATTGAATGAAGACGTACATGTAAGTGCCGTAACGGGTAGCACAGGAGCAGGACAATCGCTTTCGGCAACTACGCATTTTAGTTGGAGAAACAATAATATCTCTATCTATAAGGCTTTTACGCACCAACACCTGAAAGAAATCAATCAAAGCCTCAAAACTTTGCAACCTGCTTTTGGCAAAGCTGTAAACTTTATTCCTTATCGTGGAAACTTCAGTCGAGGCATCATGGCGAATGTTTATACCAAATTTGCTGGTACAATAGAAGAAGCCAAAGAATTATACAAAAACTATTATGCTTCGCACCCGTTTACGCATTTGAGCGAAGCTGCCGAAATAGATTTAAAGCAGGTTGTAAATACAAATAAGTGTATTTTGCATCTCGAAAAACATGATGATAACTTATTGATTACGAGTATCATAGATAACCTAACCAAAGGAGCGTCTGGTCAAGCTGTACAAAATTTAAACCTTGTTTTTAGCTTAGAAGAAACAACTGGATTGAAATTGAAGTCGGTTGGGTTTTGATAAGTTTTTTCCTTTTCGTTGCCTTCGACTCCGCTCAGGCAACGAAAAGTTTTAATTTTTAATCTTCATAAAATTTCCTTTCTGCAATATTCCGCCATATTTTTTGTTATAAAACTGCCATAAAAGGTTAAATTTGTAGGTCTAAAAAATAAAATGCTGATAATCAGACACTAAAATCTTGACATATTGTCAGATTTTTACCTTTGGTTAGGTATTTGTTAACAGTAAAACTTCATAAAAAGAGAATTAACGAACAAGAAATATAAAATGCTTAATTTTTTAACAAAAGGTATCAGCCAGATTTTCGGTACGAAGTCTGATAAAGATAACAAAGAGTTACAACCCTACGTAAAACTCACCAACGAAGAATTCGTAAAACTTGCGAGCCTTTCGCACGATGAATTTAGAGCTAAGACTAAAGAACTTCAAGACTATATTGCTCAGAAACTTTCGCACATTGACGAACAGATTGACGCCCTCAAAGAAGGAATCGACAATAATCCTGATATGCAGGTTGACGAAAAAGAGGTTAGTTTCAAGAAAATTGATGCCTTGAAATTGGAGCGTAACAAAGAGTTGGAAGTTGTTTTGTTAGAAATTCTTCCGAAAGCCTTTGCAATCGTTAAAGAAACTGCTCGTCGTTTTTCCGAAAATTCTGAAATCGCCGTTACGGCTACTCACCTCGACCGTGAGTTGGCCATGAAAAAATCGCATATCACGATTGAAGGCGACAAAGCTATTTGGAAAAACCAATGGGTAGCGGCAGGAAACTTGATGACTTGGAACATGGTGCATTACGATGTTCAGATTATCGGTGGTGCGGCACTTCACAAAGGTAAGATTTCGGAAATGGCTACGGGTGAAGGTAAAACATTGGTGGCTACTTTCCCAGCATTCTTGAATGCCTTAGCAGGAAAAGGCGTACATATCGTAACTGTCAATGATTATTTGGCTCGTCGTGACTCTGAGTGGATGGGGCCAATTTTTGAATTTAATGGCATCACTTGTGAGTGTATAGATAAATATCCTGCCAACTCAGCCGCTCGTCGTGCTGCGTATCGTGCGGGAATTTGTTACGGAACAAACAACGAATTTGGCTTCGATTACCTACGTGACAACATGGTAAACGACCCCGAAGAACTCGTACAGCGTGAACACCACTACGCAATGGTCGATGAGGTTGACTCAGTTTTGATTGATGATGCTCGTACACCTTTGATTATCAGTGGCCCAATGGCTCGCACGGGTGACGAAGAATTGTTTATTTCTTTAAAACCACGTATTCAGAGAATTGTAGAAGCACAAAAAGCATTGACCAATGGCTATTTAAATGAAGCCAAAAAGTTAATTGCAGCTGGAAACAAAAAAGATGGTGGTTTAGCTTTATTCCGTGCGTTCCGTGGTTTACCGAAAAACAAACCATTGATTAAATACCTTTCGGAGTTCGGAATGAAAGCGATGTTGCAAGAAACCGAGGCAATCTACTTGGCAGAAAACCAAAAATTAATGCCAGAAGCCGATGCTCCGCTTTATTTCACTATTGATGAAAAAAATAACTCAATTGAGCTAACCGATAAAGGTATTGATTTCTTGACAGGCGAAAGCGAAGACCATAGCTTCTTTGTAATGCCCGATTTAGGCGTTGATTTGGCGGCCATCGCAAAATCAGACCTAAATGAGCAAGAAAAAATCTTGAAAAAAGATGAGTTAATTCGTGATTACTCAACCAAAGCTGAGCGTATCCACGCTGTCAATCAATTATTAAAAGCATACACTTTATTCGAAAAAGACGTAGAATACGTTGTGATTGATAATAAAGTAATGATTGTTGACGAGCAAACGGGTCGTATCATGGATGGCCGTCGTTGGTCAGATGGTTTGCACCAAGCAGTTGAAGCAAAAGAAAACGTAAAAGTTGAAGATTCAACCCAAACGTATGCTACAATTACGCTTCAAAACTATTTCCGTATGTACCACAAATTAGCTGGTATGACGGGTACGGCCGAAACCGAAGCGGGCGAGTTTTGGAAAATCTATAAATTAGATGTGGTTTCGATTCCTACTAACCGAGCAATCGTAAGAAAAGACCAAGAAGATAAAGTTTACAAAACAGTTCGTGAAAAATATAATGCGGTTGTTGAAGAAATTAATGAGTTAGTAAATATTGGTCGCCCTGTTCTCGTTGGTACAACTTCGGTTGAAAACTCTGAGATTTTGAGCCGTATGCTTACACTTCGTAAGATTCCACACCAAGTATTGAACGCCAAACAACACGCACGTGAGGCTGATATCGTTGCTGAAGCTGGTAAGCCTGGTACTGTGACGATTGCAACCAACATGGCTGGTCGTGGTACGGATATTAAACTAACGGCCGAAAGTAAAGCGGCTGGTGGTTTGGCAATTATCGGTACCGAACGCCACGATTCTCGTCGTGTTGACCGCCAATTACGTGGTCGTGCGGGTCGTCAGGGAGACCCAGGAACTTCGCAATTCTTTGTATCGCTCGAAGACCAACTGATGCGTTTGTTTGGTTCTGACCGTATCGCTTCCGTAATGGACAAAATGGGTATGGAAGAGGGTGAAGTGATTCAGCACTCAATGATTACGAGTTCGATTGAAAGAGCCCAAAAGAAAGTAGAAGAAAATAACTTCGGCACTCGTAAGCGTTTGATTGAGTACGATGACGTGATGAACGTTCAGCGTGATACGATTTACAAACGTCGTAGAAATGCCCTTTTCGGCGACCGTCTTTCACTCGATATTGCTAATATCTTGTATGATACTTGCAGCGACATCGTGATGAACGCCGAAGGTAATTACGATGAGTTTGAGCTACGTTGTATGCAAAAATTGGCCATTCAGCCAGAAATTGCTCGTGGCGAATTCACGAAAGGGAATCCGAAACTCGTAGATAGACTTTATTTGCAAGCAGAAAGAGCTTACAAAGCCAAAAACGACGAAATTCGTAAGAATATGTTGCCAGTTTTGGAAAATGTGTTGAAAGACCGTCGTGCTTTGGTAGATGAGCCATTTATTGCAATTGTGGGCGATGGCAACCAAAATATTGGTTTGTATTGTAATCTGAAAGCTGCCGTTGATAGCGAAGGCCGTGAATTGATTAAAGAAATCGAAAAACACATTTCGTTGAGCGTGATTGACCAAGAATGGAAAGAACACCTCCGTGATATGGATGATTTGAAACAATCGGTGCAAAATGCTTCTTACGAACAAAAAGACCCATTGTTGATTTATAAATTTGAAGCCGTTGAGTTATTCAAAAATTTCTTGAATAAAGTAAACGCTGATACTGTAAGCTTCTTGATGAAAGCGGGTATCGTAGAGCTTCGTTTCCAACAAATGGCTCCGCCAAAAGTAGAAACACCAAAACTTCAAACCAATAAATCGAGCGATGAAGATGGTGGAGAAGCTCCCGCAAAATTAAATCCTTTGCGTAACGTAAAAATAGCCGACCGTAATCAACGTGTGAGTGTACAGTATAAAGATGGTACCGTAAAACGTGACATCAAGTACAAAAACGTAGAAGATGATGTAATTGCAGGAAAAGCCGTTTTGGTTGAGTAAAATCTCAATAGATATACATAAAAAAGGCTGTCTCGAATTATTCAAGACAGCCTTTTTGTTATAAAGTAAGGCTTAACGATTAGTGTAAGACGTTAAACCTGCCACATATTTTGATGCAGTAGTTACTAATTTTCCAGTACCATCTTTGGCTTGTGTTGCCAACAAACCACGAGTAATAATACTGTAAGCTCTGCCTGGGGTAACGCCTGTAATAGTTAAATTCAGCGAAGCGGTAATACTACCTTCTGTGGTTGCTGTTGATGTACCGTTGAGTTTTACCACAATAGGTACAGTTACCGAACCACTGGTATAATTTGGTAGTTCGACAGCAATAAACTTATCTCCACCTTCTTTTGGTTTTATTCCCGCAGCTGCACCTGAACCTAAAATTGACACTTCGGCATCAGCAGCATTTGCCACAAGGTTAATTACTCTAAAGAAAACTTTGTTTCCAGAAATTGCAGGCAAATTATCTTGAACCACAATCGGGGCGTAAGTCGGTGCTAAACCCGTAGCGATTACAGTATAAAATTTGCCAGATTCGAGATTAACATCGCCCGAAAGAATTACAGCATTATTGGCCGTTGGAGTGGTAACCGAAACTTTGGCCGCACCTGCCGATAAATTGGCATAATCTTGTGCTGGAAAAGCACTTCCATAGGTAATCACCCCCGGTGTAGCGGGTGCAACTGTCAGTAAGCCTGACACTTTCTTATCATTGACAAAAATTGCAACCCCAGGTGCATCGGGTGCTGCATGAATGAACTTAACTTTAGCCCCTTCTGCCGTAACGACATTTGTCAGGAAGCTATTTTCATCGCCACAACTTCCTAAAAAGAGCGTTGATAATAAACTTATTGATAAAAGGTATTTCTTCATTTTAAATATAATTAAACTCTTTTACCTTTCGGGGTAAAAGAGTAATGAAAGACTTATTTTTTACTAAACCATAGCTCATAAGTATGGTAATCGGTGTTATTTCCGCCGATTAAGTCGAGCGAATTACGATTCCAAACATACTCAGAGTTATATCTTGGGCGTACACGTTGAGCTGGTTTTCCATTATTATCAGCCGATAATTGCGTAGTCACTGGCAATGTAAAGCCTAAGAAAACATCACTGCTATAATTATAACGACGCATATCAACCCAAGATTCTAAGCAACCAATTCCCCAAAGAGCAATGTATTTTTGGGTCATGATATCGCTAAGCTTTAAATCAGCAGCTACGTTTACAACTGCGGCACTTGCCAAATAATCAGTTTGGTCTTTAGCAGCTACG
Organism: Emticicia aquatilis; assembly: GCF_014644295.1. GTDB lineage: Bacteria > Bacteroidota > Bacteroidia > Cytophagales > Spirosomataceae > Emticicia > Emticicia aquatilis. The sequence goes on along the minus strand of NZ_BMKK01000006.1, from coordinate 296,519 downwards.
CCCACGTAATTCATGTGTGCTGTAATACCATTCTTATAGGCTTCAAGAGCTTTTGCTCTGTCTCCTTTTTTGAATAAAGCTTCAGCTTTGATAAACTGCAATTCCGAGTAAGTCAAAATCGGATAATCAATTTTATCTTGGAACATATATTTTCCAGTCAAAGCAGTTACGCCTGGTACGGTATTCCAAAGCGTAGGGATACGTGTATTGGCATTTGCCGAGTTAGGGTCACCAAAAGTAGTATTTACACCACGATAAACACCATCAACCGAAGGAGAAAGTGTAAGAGCCAAACGAGGGTCTTTTACACCTTTAAATATTGTTCCATCCAATAAAGCAACGATGTAAGCACTTTGGCGGTAACTACCCATATTATTACGCGTAGGGCCAAAGAAATTAGCATCGGTTGAGCTTGTTCCTGCGTGGGGTACGTTAAAGTTGTCGGCATTGCTTGCAAATGATTTATCGACATACTCAATTACCTTATCAGGGTTATAGGTGCTTTTATTGCTTAAATGATGAGCATTTCTTGCCAAAACACCATATACAAACTTAATCCATTTGCTACGATCGCCTTTATAGACCAAATCGCCACGAGCCAAAGATGCCGTTGAAACAATACCATCTGTACGGTTAAGGTCAGTCAGGGCATTATTAGCTACACGAACAACCTCAGCGTAAATTTCTTCTTGAGTATCGTAGTCAAAAATATAGCGATTTGGCTCAAACATCTCTTTCAAAATCATTTCGCCATGATAATCGGTAGTTGACTGCCAACTCCAAGCTTGAATCGCTTTAGCTACTCCAGAGTAATCCCATTTGCCTTTTTCTTCGCCATCTTTGATTTGTAGCAACAGGTTTTGGCCGAGAGCATAATAGTGTTGTCTCCATTTTTCGCCAGCGGCATCACTACCAGCGGCATATCCATGTCTATCCCAAGTGTTACCAGCCGATGAAATATGCCAGTTTTGAATATATTGACCAATATAACGAGAATCAAAGGCTTCGCCACGCACCATACTTTGAAGTAAAGCAGGCAAAAGAACATGCCCTTCGGCAACTTGTGGGTTGCTTGGGTCTTGGTTTATATCGAGATATTTTTCGCAACTACCTAAGCAAAGGCTTAGAAAAAGTAGAGCGAGTATTTTTATTTTTTTCATTTTATCTAAAACTTTTATTTTTCAGAAGAACCTTAATTAAAAACCAGCTTTAATACCAAAAGTAATATTACGAGGCATAGCCAATGTACCGTAGTCGAAACCACCAGCACCAGCACCACCCGAAGTAGCAGTTGTACCGTTTACGTTAGGGTCAGCACCCGTGTAGTTTGTGAGCATAAATAAGTCTGTGCCTGTTACGAATACGCCCGCCGAACGGAATACTTTCAGTGGTTTTAAGATTCTATCAGGGAATGTATATGATAAAGTAATATCTCTCATTCTCAGCCAGTTGATGTCTTTTTCAACAAATTCAGACTCGGGAAGTGAAGTAAAGAAGTCAGAACGATACAATGGCGAAACTTGGATTGTATTGGTTGTTGGGTTATCAGAGTTTTCGAGACCATCTCTCAATACACCTTTAAATACAACTGGAGTTTCACGGTCTAAGAATTTGCTGCTCAAACCATTTCTGAACATATAGAAAGCATTACCATTAAATACATCGCCACCTTTACGAATATCAAGCAAGAATGATAGGTTGATGTTTTTGTAGCTAAATTTATTGGTCAAACCAATCGTAAAGTCAGGAGTTCTATCACCAATCGGTAAGAAGTTAGCGTTGATAATTGGTAAACCACTGCTTGGGTTTATCAAAATATCACCTTTCGGGTTTCTCAAGTAGCTGTATCCACCAATTGCCATAGCACTTCCTGCTCCACGTTGGTTATAATCAAGGTTCATATTACGGAAATAATTCTCCAAATCACCAACGAAAGCACTCGCTCGAGCATTACCAAATAGCCAAGTATCAGAGTTATAATATTCAGGAACACCCGCTGGAAGGTTTTTAACGTCAGTTTTAAGTTTCGTGAAGTTAAGTTGAATATCCCAGTTAAAATCGGTTTTCTTGATAGCGTTTGCTTTCAACTCAACCTCTACACCTTTATTATAGAAATCGCCGCCATTCAATAAACCGAAGATAAAGCCCGTTCCGTAGCTCAAACGTTGAGTAACGATTTGGGCAAAACGATTTTGTTGGTAATAGGAAGCGTTGATTCCAAAACGGTTTTGAACGAATGATAATTCAGTACCAATTTCAAAGCTTTTTCCTCGTTCTGGTGTAAGGTTTTCGTTTCCACCAAAGAATCCATAAGCAAAACCACCACCCGTAGTTGTTTGAGGCGTAAGGCTTGATAATACTTTATACGGCGGTGCATCTTTACCCACTTCGGCATAAGAAGCTCTGATTTTACCAAAGGTAAGCCATTGAATTTCTTTGAATGCAGGAAGTTGAGTAAACTCAAATGCTGTATTGATTGAAGGATAAAAATACGTGTTATTGCCTTTAGGTAGGGTAGAAGACCAGTCGTTACGACCAGTAACAGTTACACTAAGCAAATTCTGATAACTCCACATCATTTGTGCAAACACACCCATACGTCGTTGTTGAACAAGTGTCAACTTTGCACGTTGTGTAGTAGGGTCAGTATTATTGATGCTATTGAAGTCAGAAATATACAATTTCTCACCATAAGAAGCATTTACTTCGTATCGGCTGTCATACACGTCACCACCTACTTGGGTCGAGAACTTAAACTTACCAAATTGCTTATTTACCGAAGCTAATAAGTTACTTGTAATGAGTTGACCATTTTCTACGTAATTATCAATTGCACCTTTACGACCAATACCTAAGTTAGACTCAGGATGTACGAAGAAATTCCCTAAAGTTGAATAAAATTCTGGACCAAAACGTCCTGTAAATTTCAACCAAGAAGTTGGTTTATAGTTCAACTCAAAACGTCCTATTGTACGAGTAGAACGGTCTTGATTTTTGTTACGATTTAAGTTAAACAATGGGTTGTCAAGCTCGCCTGAATCAGAAATTAATCTACGACGAGTACCATCTGGGTTTTGCCAGTTTGTGATATCATCATTAGCAGGCCAAGATAACAAACCAATATAAAAACCACCATCACTACGAATCGGCTTTACGTTAAGTGATTTTAAGAACTGAATAGAGGTCGAAATATCTAATTTCGGACTAATATCCGCATCTCCTTTGAGCATCATTGATAAACGCTCATATTTTGTAGTCGGTACAACGCCACCTTGATTCGTATAAGTGGTAGAAAAACGGTATCTGACCGCATCTGTACCGCCTTGCACACCTAAATTATGAATTTGGGTTTTACCAGTTTGGTAGAAATTATCAAGATTATTATAAATCGTTGACTCTGAACCATATTTTGGGCCAAAAAACGAAAGTGCCGTTGCCGAAGGCGAACCATTGAAACCACGACTATATACTTGTTGTGTTTCGAGCGTACGATATACTTGCGAGAAACCAAACGAGTTGTTATAATCTATTCTTGGACGTCCCTTTTTAGCTTTTTTAGTTGTAATCAAAATTGCACCTGATGCACCATCTTGCCCGTAGAGAGCTGCGGCCTCTGGTCCTTTCAAAACCGTGATAGTTTCAATGTCTTGTGGGTTTATTTCCCCTGCACGGTTCATGTAGTCATTGCCACGGTTAGGGCCATCGCTTACTAAAGCACCTTGACCAAATGTACGGTTATCAAGCGGTAAACCATCAACAACAAAAAGCGGGCTGTTGCTTCCTCCAATTGAAGTCACACCACGTAATTGAATTTGTACGGAAGCTCCAGGCTGTCCACTGGTTGATGTCATGCTCAAACCTGCGGCACGACCTTGTAGTGCAGTCATGAAGTTTGTTCTTTGCGTTTCGGCAACATCTTCACCTTTTACCTCTTGAATTGAGTATCCAAGTGTACGGCGGTCTTGTTTGATACCCTGTGCGGTGGTCACAACTTCCGTAAGCATAGTGGCTGAAGAGGTAAGTACAAGGTCGATAGTAGTCTGATTTCCCACTTTTACACTTTGAGTCTCGAAACCCAAAAAGCTGAAAATTAACGTTGCATTTTGCGGAACGGTTATTTTGTATTTACCATTACCATCAGATGATGTACCTTTCGATGTGCCTTTTATCGAAATGCTTACTCCTGGCATCACTGAACCATCTTCTGAAGAAGTAATTGTTCCGCTGATTGATTTTTCTTGGGCTAAGGCTTGCTGATATAGCAAAACAGAAAATGCCACGACCCAACATCGTAGAATGTGTTTCATAAATAGAAATGTAGAAAATAGGTTTATTGATGATTAAAACTATTGCAAGTTAACAAAAAGTCGTTTAGTTGGTTATCGCTCTTTAATGTTTTCTTAATGCTGTATGACCACAATCATGATAATTTTAGCGAATATCAAGATTTGTAGCGGCACTAAAACACAATTTTTGAAACATATTTTCGGTAAAATGAGATTATTGGCATAATTTTTATCAAAGTATTTATAGAAGTTCAAAATCAATTTCATAACTTTGCACTCCGAAAAACTTTAGAGTTAAGTAGAAATATTATTTTTTGAAAATTAAACTTGATTATCAATTAATTAGTCAAGTAAATCCGATAAATTAAAGCGGTAGTCGCACTATCAAACAATGGCAAAAAAAGAAAAATCAGGTCTTGAAATCATCGAAAGTCCAGAAGCTTTACAACAAGAATTCAACAAAGCAGAAGGTTTCTTGAAAAACAACCAAAAATTACTAACTATCATTGGTGGTGGTATTTTGGCAGTTGTATTAGGGGTAGTTGGATATAACTATTACACAAAATCTCAAGACGAAGAGGCACAAGCAGCAATGTTTAACGCCGTTTATGCCTTTGAGGCCGATTCATTGAAACAAGCATTGAATGGTACAGGTGGTAATGAAGGTTTATTGGCCATTGCTGATAACTACGGTGCATCAAAAGCTGGAAATTTAGCAAACTTCTATTCAGGTGTTGCATTGGTAAAGCAAGGCAAATACGATGAAGGTATTGAGCATTTGAAAAGTTTTAGCTCAAACGACCTCCTTGTACAAGCAAGAGCGTATGCTTTGATTGGTGATGCTTATATGGAAAAGAAAAGCGTTGAAGATGCTATTACTTACTACAAGAAAGCAGCTGATTATCAACCAAACAAAACTTTCACACCAGTATATTTGATGAAATTAGCTACTGCCTACGAAGCTGCTAAAAATAATAAAGAAGCAGTTAGCGTATATAGCCAAATTATCGAAAAATACCCAGAATCAACAGAAATTGGTAACGCCAAGAAATATAAATCCAAACTCGAAGGCACCGTCGGCGAGTAAGAACTTGGTTATGCAACAAAAATATAATCAAAGGGATAAGCCGAAGTAGGTTTATCCCTTTTTTTAATTTATCCCGAAAAAAACATGTCGTCAGCTAATAAAAATTTAAGTGAGTTCAGTACCGCTGGTTTGCCAGATGTAAGTCAAAAACGTTTTGCAATTATTGTTGCCGAATGGAATACCGAAGTGACCGAAGTTCTTTTTGAAGGTGCATACAAAACGCTCATAGAAAATGGTGTAAAAGCCGAAAATATCGTAAGAGCCAATGTACCAGGGAGTTATGAGTTAAGTTTTGGTTCGCAGGTTTTCGCACAAAAAGCCGATATTGATGCAGTTATTGCCATCGGATGCGTGATTCAAGGTGAAACCAAGCACAATGATTATATCAACCATGCAGTAGCACAAGGATTGACCAACGTTTCATTGAAATACAATAAGCCAGTTATCTTTGGAGTTTTAACCCCAAATAACCAACAGCAAGCTCTCGACCGTGCGGGCGGAGTTCACGGAAACAAAGGCGATGAGGCGGCGATAACGGCGATAAAAATGCTGGCTTTTTAAGTGTTATGCCCAGAATCTCAATCGAAATACAAATTAATGCTCCAATTCAAATCTGTTATGATTTGGCATTGAGTGTTGATTTACACCAACTTTCAACTGCTAAAACAGGCGAGCATATTGTAAGTGGCGTAAGTGAAGGAGTAATGAAATTAGGCGAAAGCGTAACTTGGCGAGCAAAACATTTTGGGGTTTGGCAGGAGCTAACCAGTAAAATCACGGAAGCACAGTCGCCAAATTTTTTTGTAGATGAAATGCAGAAAGGTATTTTTAAATCTCTGAGACACGAACACTATTTTTTTCAGGAGAATCAAATAACCATCATGAAAGATGTATTTATGTTTGAATCCCCGCTCGGATTTTTAGGGAAAATTGCCAATAAAGTCATTTTAGAGTGTTATTTAACCAGTTTCTTGCAAGAAAGGAATTTAGTAATAAAACAAATTGCCGAATCTGGAAAATGGCGAGATATTTTAAGAAAAAATTACTGATAATCAACAAGCTAAATAACACACTCATTCAAAACATTCATTCAAAATTAAATTAAAAAAATGCAAGTTTGGAAATTTGGCGGGACTTCAGTAGGTAAGCCCGAGCGTATGCACTCAATCCGTAATCTTATCACGGAAGATTCTGGTCGTAAAATCGTAGTTTTGTCGGCACTTTCTGGCACAACCAACTCACTTATTTCTATTGGCGAGTCGCTCAAATCTAATAATGATGCCGAAGCAAACGAAAAAATCGACTCGCTTTATGCTCATTATCAGTCTTTTATCAAAGAATTATATAAAACCGAAGAAGGATATACAAAAGGTAAAACCATCATCGACAATGAATTTAACTTCATTCGTTCGTTGGTAAATATCAAGCCTTTCACGCTCAAGCAAGAAAAAGAAATCGTTGCCGAAGGCGAATTACTTTCAACGCAAATGTTTGAGGCTTATCTGCAAGAAGAAGGCGTAAGCTCAGCTCTTTTGCCAGCCCTTGATTTCATGCTAATTGATGCCGACAACGAGCCTGTTTTGAGCTTTACAGAAGAAAAACTCACAGCGATGCTCTCGCAGTTGGAAGACAAGCAAATTTTCATCACACAAGGCTTTATTTGTCGTAATCCTCGTGGAGAAGTTGACAACTTGAAGCGTGGTGGTTCTGATTATACAGCTTCATTGGTTGGTGGAGCAATTCGTGCCGAAGAAATCCAAATCTGGACAGATATTGACGGAATGCACAACAACGACCCACGAATCGTGAAGCGTACCTTCCCCGTGCGTGAATTGACTTTTGAAGAAGCCGCAGAACTGGCGTATTTTGGTGCAAAAATTCTTCATCCAAGTACAATTACCCCAGCCAAAATGCGTGGAGTGCCAGTGCGTTTGAAAAATACTATGGAGCCAAACGCTTACGGAACGCTCATCGCCGACAAAACAACCGATTCTGAAATCAAAGCAATTGCAGCAAAAGATGGTATCACGGCTATCTACATTCACTCAACTCGTATGCTGAATGCCTACGGATTTATGAGAAAGGTATTTGAGGTTTTTGAAAACTTCAAAACACCGGTAGATATGATAACTACGTCGGAAGTTTCGATTGCAGTAACGATTGATAATGCCGAAAATTTAGATAAAATCACGGCAGTTTTAGGTCAATTTGCTGATTTGGAAGAGCATGACCGTAATCAATCAATCATTTGTATTGTAGGTAATTTTATGGCTGATAAAGCTGGTATCGCTCTAAAAGTGATGGAAGCTATGCGTGATATTCCAATCAGAATGATTGCTTATGGAGCGTCGGAGCATAATATCTCACTTTTGGTTGATACAAAGCACAAAAACGAAGCCTTAAATGCTTTGAACGAAGGTTTGTTTAAGTTTGATTGAAATAATGTTTCGTAAGTAATATGTCATGGCTAAAGCCAATATATTGTGAATTTTCATAACCCCATGCTAAAGCAATGGGGTTGAAAATAGAGTATCATATAACTTCAGCCTTTAGGCTGGAGTTAGTAAAATAGACAAAAGATGGCTTTAGCCATGACCTAAACACACAGATTATGGCATTCGTTAAAATCTGGATTCATGTCGTTTGGAGTACTAAAAATCGTGAATCAATTCTTGAAAAATCAAAAAGAATAGAATTATTCAAACACATTCGCCAAAACGCCCAAGAAAAAGAAATTTACATTGATTTTATCAATGGCGTAGAAGACTATATTCATGCTTTGTTGTGTCTAAATGCCGATTTGAGTATTTCCAAGACAATGCAATTAATAAAAGGAGAAGCTTCGTTTTGGGCAAATAAAGAGAATCTTTTTAGTAAAAAACTTCATTGGGCTGATGAATACTTTGCTGTTTCAGTAAGCGAATCACAGATTAATAATGTGCGTGAGTATATCAAAAACCAAGAAGAACATCATTCTAAGAAGACTTTTGCACAAGAATATAAGGAATTTATTAGTAAATTTGGCTTTCAAATAGGTCAGGGCTAAAGCCCTTTAATCTCGGGTTATTATTCCACGCCCTAAAGGACGTGGTTAAAGAAAATATCTCCTTAATTTAAAGAAAATGCTACAACTCAATTATATAAAAGAAAACAAACAAGCTACGATTGACAGCTTGAAGCGTAAGTATTTCAAGAATGCCGAAGAAACGATAGAAACGGTTTTAGGAATCGACCAAAAGCGTCGTGAAACACAATCTGAGTTAGATACAACTTTGGCAAGAGCCAATGCTTTGGCCAAAGAAATCGGAGGCTTGATGAAAGCAGGTAAAAAAGACGAAGCGGAAGCCGCTAAAGCTGAAACTGCCGAATTGAAGGTAAAATCAAAGGCTTTGGAAGAAGATTTAAAGGCTTCTGAATCAGAGCTTTACGATGTGATGGTAACAATCCCGAACCTTCCACATGTAAGTGTTCCTGAAGGCCGTACACCCGAAGAAAACGTTAATGTTTTTCAAGCGGGCGAAATCCCTGAGCTTCATGAGGCAGCTTTGCCACATTGGGAGTTAATCAAACAATATGATATTATTGATTTCGATTTAGGCAATAAAATTACAGGTGCGGGTTTTCCTGTTTACAAAGGAAAAGGAGCAAGAATTCAGCGTGCCATGATTAACTTCTTCTTAGATGAAGCATTGGCTGCTGGATATTTCGAAATCCAACCACCGATTCTAATCAATAAAGATTCTGGCTTTGGTACAGGTCAGCTGCCCGATAAAGAAGGACAAATGTATCATTCAACGGTCGATGACTTATATTTGATTCCAACTGCCGAAGTACCAGTTACAAATATTTACCGTGACGTAATTTTATCAGACAACGACTTACCCATCAAAAATGTAGCCTATACACCGTGTTTCCGTCGTGAGGCAGGAAGTTGGGGTGCTCACGTGCGTGGATTGAATCGTTTGCACCAATTTGATAAAATAGAAATCGTGCAGATTCGTAAACCCGAAGAGTCTTATCAAGCTCTCGACGAAATGGTTGAACACGTAAAATCATTGCTCGAAAAACTTGAACTACCGTACCGTATTCTTCGCCTTTGCGGAGGAGACATGGGCTTTACATCGGCACTTACTTACGACTTTGAAGTGTATTCAGCTGCTCAAAAACGTTGGTTAGAAGTTAGTTCGGTTTCAAACTTTGAGTCATATCAAGCCAATCGTTTGAAACTACGCTATAAAGTTGATGGCAAAACGCAGCTTTTACATACACTTAATGGCTCAGCCTTGGCTTTACCACGTATTCTGGCTTCAATTTTAGAAAACTTCCAAACACCAGAAGGCATCAAAATACCAAAAGTATTAGTGCCTTATTGTGGTTTTGAAATGATATAAAGGTATTTATGGCGAACACCCTGTTCGCCATAAATATTCTAAATCAAAAAAGCCTCATTATCATCGAATAATGAGGCTTTTTTGATGAAAATCAATTCTTAAAACTCCCAAACAAAACCCAAAGATGGTGTTACCGAAACATCATTATTATCTAAAATGAGCGGAACTGCATTTGAGCCATCTCTTCGAAGAGACAAGCCATCGGTTGTTTGAAAGCCAGTATTATCAGCATTTCGAGCAAATGTATATTGTGGGAATGCTGGACTCTTGAACAAAAGAGCATTTTGCACATCTAAGTAAAGATTGAAAGTAGTTTTTTTGAAATTCCATTTTTTATCAACTCTAAAATCAAGTCTTTTGAAATTACTTAATCTACCTTGATTCAATCTTGAATAATCAAGTGTTCCACGTCCAACCAACGAGTAGTTTGCTTGCGATGCAGCCAAATTGAATGGAGTAAATGGAGCTCCACCTTGCGAAAGCCATTTCAAACCCATTTCCCAACCACGTTTAAATTTACGCCCAAGCTGTGCCGAAAGAATATTTCGAGTATCCCAAGCTGAGGAAATCAGTTTGCCATCTGCTCCCGAAAACTCGCTTCTGAAAAGCGTATAACTCAATACGCCAAAGATATTTTTGGTCAATTTTTGTTGAAAGAAAAATTCTACGCCGTAGCTTCTTCCTGTTCCAATCGAAGTAACTCTTTCGTTTCCAATCGCTCCGAAATCGCCACCTTCATTGGCCAGCGAAATTCCTCTTCCAACCGTAACCGGATAGTTTTTGTATTTTTTATTAAAAGCCTCAACTGTAATTCTGGTCTGTGGAGTCGGAATAAACTCTAAACCCGCCACCAAGTGGTCTGACTGAATGTATTTATTGCCAGGATTCGTAAATCTGCCATCTTCCTGATAGCCCAGAACCGTATAAATCGGTACTTTAAAATAACGCCCAGCCGAAGCATTGACTCGCCATTTATCAGCAAATTGATAGCTTATTGAAGCTCTCGGACTTAGCGTTTCGAGCGGTTTATTGCCATCATCCGTAAACGAGTTCATATCGGTTCTGATTCCTGCCGAAAGGCTTAATTTTTCATTGAAAAACTTCCTTGAAACTTGCCCGAAAGCACCGTATTTAAAGAAATTAATGTCGGTATTGAACGTAACCTTTAGCCCAGGTTGAATAATTTGACCAGCGGAGTTTCTGATTTCTCGACTGAAAATATTGAAAAAGTCGTTGTTATACTTTACATATTGCACAACCGCACCGTAGCTATATTCCCACTTCCCTTGAAACTGATTTACGTCAATTCTGAACTTATTCTCAATTTCTTGCGATTGTGAATTGAAAACTCGGAGATTCGGGTCTTCACTTTTGCCATCTTCATAGCGGTCGAGGGCGTTATCGAACATATTTCTACTCAAGGCAATATTTACGTAGCCATTCGTGATAAGTCTTTTCAAAGAAGCTCCAACCGTATAATTCCATTGCTTAATAAGTGGATTTGAACGCAAAATATATTCTTTCGAGGCATCGGTTTCTTTCGGTACACCAAAATAAAAATCATCAATCGCACCTACACCGATTAGGTTAAGCGTTGTTTTTTTATTGAATTTATGCGTGATTTTGTACTGAAAGTCCCAGTAACTTGGGCGGATTGGCAAGTCAAGAGCTGAAAATAAAAGTTGCAAATATGACCTACGAGCCGAAGCCAAAAAGGTTGTTTTCTGCGAAATTGGTCCTTCGAGCGTTGCCGCTACTTCGGTCGAACTTAGTCGGACATTTCCCTCCACTTTATTCGGATTTCCATCTCGCTGTTTAAATTGTAGCACCGAAGAAAGAGCATTGTCATAGCGAGCATTGAAACTACTCGTAGAAAGCGTAGCATCTTCAATAAACGAAACATTGAGAATCCCCGTTGGGCCACCCGAACTTCCCTGAGTGGCAAAGTGATTGATTACAGGAATCTCAATTCCATCTAAATAAAAAACGTTTTCGTTGGGGCCGCCACCTCTAATTACCAAATCGTTTCTGAATCCACCTACCGAACCAGCCGTTCCACCAACGCCCGGCAAAACGCCAATTACCCGTGAAATATCAAAATTTCCACCTGGATTATTCTTAATTTCTTCGGCAGTTAGTTTCTGAATCGAGTTAGGGGTTTCAATATTTGCCACCGAAACTGAGCGATTCACCACCACTTTTACTTCATCTAATGTTTGTGTTTCTTCTTCAAGTTCAAACGTAACCTGTTGGGCATTTCCCGTCGTGAGGTTGATATTGAATTTAGTCAAAGGTTTGTAGCCGACCAACGTAGCTTTCAAATTATAACTACCTACGGGCAAAGTTAGCTTGAAATTGCCCTCTATATCGGTCGTAACGCCTTTTTGTGTGCCTTCAACAGCAATTGTTACACCAACGAGGTATTCTTGGGTTTTACGGTCTTTTACAATTCCTTGTATTTCGCCTGTGCGTTGGGCATGAGCCACTTGTAGGCAAAGAAAAAAACTAAGTAAATAAATAATCTTGTGCATAAAACAATTATTTGAGTGTGTGTTTGGGGCGTCTTTACATTTGCCCTGCAACATTTTTTGTTAATATGTGTTTATTTAACTAAACAAAACACTCAAAAAAATGTTTTGTTTTTGTACTAAATGTTTTTAAATTGGTATAAAAAAACACTTTTTGTTTCGAGCGAATACTCAAAAAATAAATGAATTATAGCATTTTACAGAAAATAATTGGTGATTTGGAAAACTTTGAAGCTGAAAAAGCATCTGGAGAAGTTTCGATGGAAGATTTTGTGGGCTTTCTGAATCAGAAATATTTGGGGCGAATACTAACTCCGCAACCTGTTGTTACGCCGCCCGAAAACGAAGAAAACAACATCGGTCAATTAGTAGCTTTTATGTACCGATATGCCAAAAGCTACATTAAAAAAGCTTTAGAAGAATCAACTATCTTGACTTTGGATGATTTTGGCTATTTAGCCGCTGTTTGGCAGTACGGAAATCTGACTAAAACGCAAGTGATAGAAAAGAACATCCATGAAAAAAATACTGGTATGGAGATTATCAAGAGGCTTATTGGTAATCAACTACTCGAACAATATGATGACGAACAAGATAAAAGAAGTAAACGCCTGAAAATTACACCGCTTGGGCAAGCAGAGCTTTTTAAGTCTTTTGACGGAATGTTGAAGGTGAGCAAGATAATTTCGGGGAAACTAAGCGATACAGAAAGGCTACAACTTTTCTATTTGCTCAATAAATTACACAATTTTCACAACCCGATTTTCTTGCAAGAAAAAGATACGAGTATTGATAATTTACTTAAGAAATACTTTTAAAAACGAAAGAGCCGCTCAATTTAAGCGGCTCTTTCGTTTTTTATCTGCTTGATTCCATCATGGCAAGTAGTTGGTCTAATTCATATTCCAAAACCTTACCTGTTTGTTTCAGCTTTCTTACGTCCTGTAACTCCACTCCATTACGAATGTAAGTTGGAGTAGTATTCAATGCAGGATTTCTATATCCTTCACGCATGAAGCGTTGAATCATCGTTTTGATTTGTTCAGTCGTATCTTTTTGTTCAACTTTAGTAGGTTCAACTTCGATGAAATTATTCGTTTCCTCGACTGGAATTTGCGTAGTACTTGCACTTCCACCTGATGCTGCTGTGGCAACGGCATGAGGAACTGAGGCCGTAACGGTATTTACTACTACTGTTGGACGCTTTACTTCTTCGGCAGCTGGTGGTGCTACTGGAGGCTCTGGTTCGGGAGCAACAATATCAAATCCTGCCGCTACGATGGTTACACGTACTTTTTTGCCCAAGTTTTTATCAATAGCAAAACCGTGTTTGAATAAACGTGCTTTACTTTGAATCTGACTTTCTACAAATTTCGTTACCAAAGTCTGGTCAGAAAGCTTGATTTTATGCTCTGGACTATATGCAATACTAACCAAAACTCTTTGAGCTCCGTTAATATCATTGCTTTCTAATAATGGAGACGAAAGGGCCAATTTGATAGCATCTTCGGCACGTTTATCTCCTTCTGCCTCGGCTGTTCCCATTACGGCTTGCCCCGCACCGCCTAAAACTTTCTTTACATCGGCAAAGTCAAGGTTAATGATACCTGGGCGAGTAATAAGCTCTGCAATACTTTTTACACCATTGGCCAAAACATCATCGGCTTTGGCATAGGCCTCTTCAATATCCATATCACCGAATTGTGCTTCTAATCGCTCATTTTTGATGATAAGTACTGTATCGCTACATTTTTTTAATTCTTCGATACCTGCACGGGCTTGTAAAATCTTATCTTCACCCTCAAAAGTGAATGGGTCGGTTACAACAGCCACCGTCAAGAGTTTCATTTCACGGGCAATACGTGCAATAACGGGTGCCGCTCCAGTACCTGTACCACCACCCATACCAGCCGTAATGAAAACCATTTCGGTTGGCTCTTTGAGCATTTCTCTGATTGCTTTTTCGCTTTCTTCGGCGGCTTTTTTACCCATTGCTGGTTCTGTTCCAGCTCCTAAGCCTTTAGTAAGCTCTATACCGATTTGTAAGCGTTTGATTTCGGGTGCTGCAGATTCGAGGGCCTGTTGGTCGGTATTACAAATAACTAAGCCAATATCACTCACACCCATATTGTGCATGTGTTTGACGGCGTTACAGCCAGCACCACCTACACCAATTACTTTAATTATATTTCTGAACTTATTCTTGGAAACGAGTTCGTAGTCTGGTTCTTCTGACATCGTGATGAAATTTTATAGATTAGGAAAAGCTGTTTTCTTTTTAAAATTAGTAATTAAATGATGATTTGCTAAAAATATTGCTGATAATCTCAATGAAAATCTATTTTTAACAAATCTCAAAGAATTCTATCAAGTGTAGCCCTTGTCGTCGCCTAAGTCAGATTTACCAGCCTGCATTTGACGTTTGAGCCATCCCAAAATACCCCCACTTTGTTGAGACTCTTCTGGTTGTGGAACTTCTACTTCTTTATGACGTCCTACATTTCGTCCTTCAAATCCATTTGTAGGGCTTGGAATTTGGCTTTCTGGAATCTCTCCCCAAATAACTTCTTGTGGAACTCGCTCATCTAAAGGTAAAAATCCTGATAAAACTAAGCCCACAACGGTTGCGTATTTAGGGTCAACGATTTTGCTTAGTGAGCTTTCGCCAATGTTACGCACCGTATTTCCAACCCTGATATTCATGCCGTTGGTTACTTGGTCGAACACATCTTTTATCATTCTGATATTAGCTGTTCCGCCAGTTAACACAACGCCGCTAATGAGTTGGCCGTCATAGCCCGAATGTATGATTTCGGCCATTGCCATGGCAGCAATCTCTTTTAGGCGTTCTTCGATGATAATACTTACGTTTTTAGCAACGATTTCTTTGTCAGGTAAGCCTTCAACCCCAGGGATTTTGATAATATCATTTTTGCCAACTTCATCAGGCGGAACATCGCCCATGATGAGTTTGAGCTTTTCGGCGTGGTCTGGCAAAATCTGGAAAGCCTTTACGAGGTCATTCGTAATACTTTTTCCTGCAAACGGAATCACCGAAATATGGCGTAAGCCACTTTCGTGAAAAATAGCTACTTCGGTTGTATCACCTCCAACGTTTACTACGGCAACGCCCAATTTTTTGTCAACTTCGCTCAAAACCGACATAGCATCGGCCAAAGGAGAAAAGAGCGTATGAACTATTTTTAGAGGTATAAAACGTTTATTATCTTGAATTTTTACTCCAACACTTTCAATAGTTTGTTGGAGAGCAATGTGCGGGTCGTTTGGTGTTGAAATCAAAAAGAAATTACCACCGAGCGTAACACCAAAGCGTCCAATTGGATTTTCGGGAACTAAAGAACGGTCAATGATAAATTCCTGCGGGAAAGTATGAATAATCACATTTCCTGCAGTTGGACGAAACGATTTACGAATATCAACCGCCAATTTTTCGATTTCTTCTTTGCGAATTGTCGTGCGGCTATCATTGCGGGTAATGAAGTTTTGGTGGGTTTTTCCTTCAACGTACTCGCCCGAAATATTAACAATGACGTTTTGAATATTGATGTCTGCCTTATCTGATAGTTTTGTAAGGATACGGTCGATGTCACGAGCCGTAAACTCTAAGTTTACAACCGTGCCATTAGATACACGTCCACGTTGGGTAGGTTCTTCAACCATATCAAGAATTTTCACTTTCCCGATGTGGTCCATAATCCCTGCCACGGCACAAATTTTCGTGCTACCAATATCAATACCTACTATTACACCTTTATTCATTCTTGTATTTTTTATAAGGCTTTTAGCAAAAAGAGAAGCTAAAAGTCACAGCCTTTATTTACAAACAATTTGCCCGTCGTACTTTACACTTACCGACGAAAAACTATCCCAACCTTTAACAGGCAGGATTTGATTATAAAAAATTTTTAATCTGTTTAATCTGTTTTCAATATTTGTTGGCTCTCCAAACTCAATAATATGGTTGCCAACTAACGGAACAATATTAATATCGCCATTTGTATCAATATCCAGTTGAGTGAATTGTGCCTTCAAAAAGGAATCCTCGTTGATAAAATTTATAAATTGTAGATTCTTTTCCTGACGTTTCGTTTTTAAACTTGACAAATTTCGGAAATATTCGCCCGAAAGCAATAAAATTCTTGCGGAATATCGGTCAGAGAGTGGAAAAAAACTTCCGTCGGCATCAACATACACATCTTCACGGCCATCTGGCATCAAAATTCGGGCAATTGGAATGTGCTGTTCGATGTCAACATTAAGCGTTCCTTCAACACCTCTAAAGACCTGACAGCTTTTAATTTGTCGATTTCGCAATACTCTTTGCTCTATCTCACGAAGGTCGATTTTCTCATAAAGTTTGCCCACGAGCTGGTCACTTCCGTTTCGAGTAACTAAGTTCTCAACGTCGTGTTTATTAAGAAAAAACTGTTCGTCGGCATTCTTAATATTTATCTCTATTTTTTTGCAACGATTCGAGGAAAAACTATCGGTCGAGAAGGCGATTAAGAGCATAATAGCACAAATTGCTACTACTCCCAATAGCACTTTGCCAATTTTACCGAAGTTAGTATTACGAAACATTTTTATAGGTATTAGGAAAATTTGTTATTTATCACTCATATTTGGTTACAGAGAAATCTGCTACTGTTTTATAAAAAACTAACAAATGGTAACAGATAACTAATCACTAACTCACAATTGCTTTAAAAAAGTATTCTGGTTGTCCAGTGTTTTAAATTCGTCCGCAAATTTAGGTTCTAAATCGTTTTTACAAAGGTTTTTTAGGCGTTCGATATCCTGATTCCAGCGATAACCATCGAAATATTCTAAACCTTTGTGGTCTCTGATTTTATACAAAGCCGATGATTTATAGGCGGTTCCGAGATAAACATGCTTTAATCCGTTTTCTTTTCCCCATTTAATTACTCGCCACATGAGCCATTTACCGAGCGAGTGGGTTCGCATATACTCTGTATCAAAAAAAGCAAACCAATAATGCAACATATCGCCTTCAAGAACCGCAAACACAAAACCGATTAATTTACCTTCGATGTTAAATCTGAAAATGTGTGTACCTGTTTCTCTCGATAAAATATACTGCCAACGCTCCATGCTCATGTTATCGTCTCCAATGCGTTGCGAAATGTATTCTTGACTAAGACTTACGAAATCGCTTGCATTCAAGTCGAAGTCTTCTTTCTTGATTACTTCCAGTTGAATATTAAGCGGTTCGACCAAACGATTTACTCGGCGATTCTCGGAAGTATCATCAAATCTATCAAGGTCAACTCTTAGACTACGAGCTAAGTAAAAAGTATCTCCTTCGATGCTCAAATTTCCTGTATAAGGCAAAAACCCTTTTTCATAGATTTCGGGCAATTCGCTTTGTGATTCTTTCAAGCAATAAATTGCATAATCGAATGTGTATGTCGAATAATCTACTCTATTTTCAGAAAAAAAAATCTTCATAATTTCTTAGATAAAACAACCGAACGCTATTGTCAGTGGACTATTGACCGTTAATAATTTTCAGTACTTCTGAGGCAATTTCTTTACCCGCGTTGGGTTTTGCCAAAGTTTTGATATTTTGACTCAACTGCTGCATTTCGGCTTTATTATCAGCCAGCTTTATTACATCATCTACCAAAATATCTCTTGCTTCAGCGTCTTTTACTAACCAAGCAGCTTTTACATTGACCAAACTCATGGCATTTTGGGTTTGGTGGTCTTCGGCTGCAGTTGGTAGAGGCACTAAAATTGAAGGCTTTTCGGCCAAACAAAGTTCCGATACCGACAAAGCTCCTGCACGAGAAACAACCAAATCGGCGGCAGCGTAGGCTAAATCCATTTCATAAATAAAGTCCGAAACAAAAACTCGCTGCGTTTGAAGCGATTCAACCGCTTGTTTTGCTTTATCAATGAATAATTTGCCCGTTTGCCAAATAACCTGTAAATCGTTTGAGATTAAATCATTCAAACCCGCAAAAATAGCCTCGTTTATGGTTCTTGCACCTTGGCTTCCACCAATCACTAAAAGTGTTTTGCGTTCGGGGTCAAGGCCGAAATGTTTGAATGCTTGCTCTCTTTTCGAGGCGGTTTCTAAAATATCTTTCCTTACTGGATTTCCTGTCATGACAATTTTTTCTTTCGGAAAAAACTGCTCCATATTAGGGTATGCTACGCAAATTTTTTGAGCTTTTTTCGCTACAAACTTATTCGTTACACCCGCAAAAGAGTTTTGTTCTTGAATAAGCGTGGGGACACCTAAAAAGTTAGCCATTATGAGCGTTGGTCCACTTGCATAACCACCCACACCGATAGCTACATCGGGTTTGAAGTCTTTAATGACTCTGTAAGTTTTCCAGAGGCTTTTTATCAGCTTTATAGGTAAGCCCAAATTGGCCAACATATTGGAGCGATTAATGCCCGCAATTGGTAAGCCAATAATTTTGTACCCTGCTTTTGGCACTTTTTCCATTTCCATTTTACCTTCTGCTCCAACAAAAAGGATTTCGTTGGTAGAATCAATGGCTTTTAGCTCGTTTGCAATCGCAACCGCTGGATAAATGTGTCCGCCAGTACCGCCGCCGCTGATAATAATTTTTTTCATAAAACACCCCTCCGCCCCTAAAGGGGAACTTTTTATTTGTTTTGAGCCACAAGTGGCTTGTTATTTAGAATTAAAGACTGATTTTTAGGCATTTAATGCTTTCTCATCATATTCTTCTTTACTTACACTCAACACAATACCGATAGCTACTGCTGTAAATAAAATAGATGTTCCTCCCATACTCATCAGTGGTAATGTTTGACCCGTAACTGGCCCCAAACCCACATTGATAAACATGTGAATGAATGCTTGAAATACAATACTGAAAGTAAGTCCGACGCACAATAGTCCTCCGAAAGCCCGTTGGGTATTGCTTACGTTTTTCAGCCCTCGATATAAGAGCCAAAGATACAAACCCATCACGAAAATCGCACCTATCATACCGTATTCTTCTACAATAATGGCGTAGATATAGTCAGAAAAAGCTTCTGGCAAATAGTTACGTTGAAAACTATTACCCGGCCCAATGCCAATTGCTCCACCACGAGCAATTGCAATCATGGCTTGTTCTTTCTGAAAGCTATCATCACGGTCAGGATTTCCTATGACCTTATCTCTGTTTATATCAATGTTAGCAAATGCCTCAATACGCTCCAACACAACTTGTCCACGACCAAACTCCACGCCTCTTGAATATAAGTAGATACTGATACTCATCACTACGACCAATGCCCCAATGACAGCAAACACCATTCGGAACAAATATCGGCTTGGTACACGACCCATATACATTATCAGAAAGCAGGTAACGCCCAAGATAATAGCAGTTGAAAAGTTAGTGATAGCCAGCATCCCACAAAGTAAACCACACCAAAATATGAGGCCCATGAGTGTTTTTTGGGTATATTCTACATTCTGACGGCGAGCCAGCATGGCCGCAAGATTAGTGATAAGTACCAAACGAACCAAGTCAGAAGACTGAAACGAAATTCCAAAAAGGCTAATCCAACGTTTTGTACCTCCAACGGTTGTACCGAATAGATAAGTATAAAGTAGTAAGAAGGGGGTTATCCAAAGTAGAATTTTAGAGATTCCAGCGTATTTAGTGTAGTCAATGCGATGTATAACCCAAATAACAACTAAGCCAAGAAGTAGGTGGGCGGTATGAGTAAGCAGATAACTTTCAGTGTTTCCGCCTGCTTTTTTGTAGGCGAGAGCAGAACTGGCACTATAAACGACCAGCATACTGAATAAAGATAGAAGCACGATGATGAACCAGATTTGCCAGTCACCACGTAATTTGTCTTTCAACCACGTTTCCATGATTTTGCTTTGGCAGCACGAGTCCGCCGATTAAGATTATAAGGAATAAGCACGATTATGGTTTTAAATATCAGACAAGTCTTTGTCTAAATTTAAAACTCGTAACAAATGTAAATTATTTCAAAAAGAAAGAAAAGAAAAATTTGAGATTTTTATTTTAGGGCTTTTAAGCGGTATGTTTTTCATAAAGAACTATTGTTTTTTTAGTTTTTAGCAGAATTTTATTTGGTTTGACTGTTTAAATTGGTAAATACTTTTAATAAATATTATCCACCGAAAATGCTAATTCTCATTAAAAATAGCTGTTTTATGCTCAGATATAGAAAAAGTTTTTTATTAATTTTGACTTTTACACTTTATTCAAAACTTAACCAATGCTCATCAATAAACCAATATTCCGACAAACCTTTTTAGGATTACTAACGATTGTATTTCTCTCAACTCATATACACGCCCAGACTAAGTCTGAGCTTTTTACTCAAGAAATTGCCGAAAAGTTATCGGCTATGCCCTTGCATTGTATCACGCAAGAGTTTCCGAACAAAACAGGTCATAGCTCAGATGCGGCAGAAGACCACAAGTTATTGCCATCTCAATTACACCCAAGTTTCTATGGCTGCCTCGATTGGCATTCGAGTGTGCATGGGCATTGGATGTTGACGAAATTATTGAAAGTTTTCCCGAATATAAAAGACAAAGAAAAGATTGTAGGTGTTTTGGATAGTAGTTTTATGCCCGAGAAAATCAAAACGGAAGCGGAGTATTTTACGAAATACAAAACCACCGTGACGTTTGAGCGAACTTATGGATGGGCTTGGGTTTTAAAGTTGGACCAAGAATTATTAACATGGAACGACCCCTTGGCAAAAAAATGGCATCAGAATCTTCAACCATTAACTAAGGAAATCGTTAGACTTTGGACAGCCTTTTTACCTAAACAAACATACCCGAATCGTACGGGTGTACACCCAAATACAGCTTTTGGGTTAGTATTTGCTTTAGATTGGGCAAGGGCAACTAAAAATGTGGAGTTTGAAAAAGCAATCATCGAAAAGGCCAATCAGTTTTACAAAGGGCAAACAAATGCTCCTGCGTATTTAGAACCAGATGGCTCTGATTTTCTTTCACCGAATCTTGAGATTGCCGATTTAATGCGGAGAATTATGCCACCAAAAGAGTTTGAGGTTTGGTTTAAAGGTTTTCTCGAACCAAAATCTATTCAAAATTTACTACAACAGCCAGTTGTGAGTGACCGAAAAGATTACCAAATTGTTCACCTTGATGGTCTTAGTATAAGCAGAGCATGGTGTTTTAAAGGAATTGCCTCAGCATTGCCGAAAACTAGCCCGCTAAAAGCCAAATTTGAGCAAACTTCAAATGCTTTTCTAAAAAATGCCCTTCCGAACGTGACTTCGGGTAATTATGGTGGCGACCATTGGTTGGCTTCGTTTGCCGTTTATGCAATTTTTGATTAATCGTAGAGCCTTAATTTATATTAAAAAGCCAAATCAAATGAATGCTTTTGTTCATCTGATTTGGCTTTTTAATATAAATTACAAGGCTATTTTTCAGTTAATCGTGCTTTGTTGGCTGCTTTAACAACCAAGAAAATAACCCAAGCCACAATCAAGAACTGAATAACGATTTGGATGAAGTTTCCATACATGATGTTTACTGGATAAACGCCTTTTTCGTCGGGCTGGCCCAAGTGGAGGGCAAGACTTTTGAAATCGACACCTGCCAGAAAATACCCGACAACAGGCATAATTATATCATCAACCAATGATGTAGTGATTTTTCCAAATGCCCCACCAATGATTACACCAACGGCTAAGTCAAGGACGTTACCTTGTGAGATAAATGTTTTGAATTCTTTTAGCATTGTTTTAAAAGGTTTAAGTGTAAGTGAATGAAAAATCTAAGCTAAATTATATTAAAGATTAAATACAAATCCTGCCGCAAAACCTTCACTTATTTGGAATTTTTTAACAATATCTGCGTCATAAACACCTAATAGTGTGAGATTTATATTCAAATATTTATTCACTTTAGCAGTTGTGATGAGCATTACGTTATGGTCCATTGGTTTTGTTTTTGGAGCATAGGCCACAAAACCTTGATAACGCCATTTTAAATTTACGTTTTTGGCAATGTCTTTATCAAATGCCGCAACAACCTGAAAACCCATTTCGTTTAAAACTTTACCTTTTTCGGTGCCATAAGAGCGTTTGATTACTTTACCGTCTTCGGTTACGTCTTTAGCGGTATTAGTGAATACTTCGTCGTTGCTCACAAATGTTTGGCGAAGTGTAGCACCACCTAATTGTACGACAAAGTATTTCTTAGGTTTCCATTCAAGACCAACGCCTTCAGATAGAAAAGCAGGAGCAAACAAGGTTGAAATCTTTTTGCCTTTCACGCCTTTAGCATCATAAGCAAATCCTGATGCAAACTGAGAAAGAAAGTTGATACCAGCAAACCAGTTGACGGTAGGAGAGAGCTTGCTTGCATATTTGTTATCAATAAAGATACGGTCTAAACTTTTACGAGCATCTTGCCCTTTGAATTTCTGAGTACCATATTGTAACTGAATATCAGAGGTAAATACGCCTTTTTTCTTGTGATAAACAGCTTTATTGTTGAAATAAATACCAACGCCAATATTTCCAACGCCACCTTGAGTTTCAGCCCAAGCATCATTGAAACTTGATTGTGAAAAATTAATACCAAATTGTGTACTGCGTGGGTCCCACCAACCCACACGAAGCGAATCTTCGAGGTTTTTTGGTGCTTCTTGAGCAAAAGTAAATGCAGCAAAAGATAAATAACAGATTGTTAAGAAAACCTTTTTCATTACAAAATAGGAGTTTAGTTAATGATTTGTTTAACTACTGATTTGAAATAAATAATTAAAATTTCAGAATATCGAACCATCAACACTAAGAGATGTGACAGTAATTTTAAGACTTTGGGAAGAAACAATAGTAACAGCAGAAAGGAGAAATTTAAAAAAATGACCCCATTCGAAATAAACACTCAAATGGGGTCATTTTGTATTATTCAAAAACCGTAACGGTTTTCGATTGTAAAACCTGTAACGGAAATATTGTTTTTGAATCTTCAGTTTTTAGCGTAATTGTTGTATTATCCATTGCAATTATTTCGCCTTTTATACCATCAATTGCTATAATCTGACCTTCTTTGTAGCGGTTTTTGCTGTAAAACGAAGAAATGATATTTAACAAAATCTCTTTAGAGGCAAAGCCGTAGCCAATCGCAAAGGCAAAGATGATTCCGCCAACTAAGAGGTTAAAACTCGATTCCAAAAGACTTGTATTGATACCCACTTGTGCTACTGACTGAATCACGAAGATTATCAACAAGAAAAAGAAAATAGCTGTTCCGATGAGTTTTCCTGCCGCAATATTGAACGATTTACAGAGCGTAACCACAAAGTTTTTAAGTGCATCGGCCAAAAATACTCCTGCCGAAAGCATCAAAGCAGAAGAAATAAGTTTAGGAATAAATTCTACTAAAAGCTTCACCATATCCGAAATCGCAGGCACGCCAAGCGTATCGGCAGCTGGACGGAGCATGAAAATAAGGATAAAATAATAAAGTGTTTTGGATATAATCGAACTTAACTTAATATCCATTTTTAAGCTCTTGATGGCGTCAATTTCATTGAGTTTATCGCCAACTTTATCTGCTCCTACTTGTTCGAGCATTTTTTTTGTTACGGCAGCCACCATTTTGGCAACTCCCCAGCCAATTAATAAAATAATTACCGCACCTATCAGATTATAGAAAAATGTCATGAAACTTCTAATCATGTCATTGAAAGTTGCCAATAATGTATCAGTAAAGCTTAACGTCGGTTTCATGTATTTTTTGATTTTAAAAGGGTTTTATTGGTTACTCAATTATCTTTTGGTTCTAATTCCTGTAAGAGTTTTACTCCTGCCACCATTGTTTCGCCCAAAAACATTTGTACGATTTGCATGGCGTCCCGAATGGCATCAATTTCGGCCGTTAGCATGCCTTTCAGATGCTCCGGAGCGGTTGCATTCTCATCGAAATCTTCCATTGTTGTTATTTAAGTATAAGTTTAAGGTATTTGTTATTTTTTCCAGAACCAAATGGCCTTGGCGATGATAATTAAGAAGAAAACAATATTTTCTGTGTAAATCTTTCTTAATTTCTCTTTCGTACGCATCAGACGCATTTTTACAGCACTTTCGCTGATATTGAAAGTGTCGGCGATTTCTTTGATACTAAAATCGTCTTGATACTTCATCAATAAGATGGCACGTTCATCAGGGTCGATTTTCTGCAAGGCTTTTTTCAAGTCTTGTGCCTGAATTTCGACTAATTCAGAGTCGTCTTCTTCTTGTTCGAGGTCAAAGTTTTCGTCGAGAGCAGTTTCGGCTTGTTTTTTCACAACCCTCATTTGGTCCATACAATAATTGTAGGTAATCGAATACAGCCAAGTCGAAAACTTAGCTTGTTCTTTAAAACTACCAATTTTCAGAACCAAACGCAAAAATATATCGTGCGTGAAATCTTCGGCTTGAGCTTCGTTTTTTACAAAGGAAAGACACTTCCTGTAAACTTTATCAACGTAACGGTCGTAGAGTTCTTCAAAATAAAGATTTCGTTGGGTTTCGACATACAGCCGCACCAACTCCTCATCAGGTGTATTTTTAAATGCTTTATTTTTCAATTTTGACCAAGTGGTTAGCAAAAAGTAACACGATTACGTGCTTTTTCTTTATGGAATAATCTGAGCAATTCTTATACCATAATCATAGAAATTTACGGTTGCTTAGGGAAAAACCAAAGTGTATGTTCGTTTTCTGAACGAACGGATACATTATTACGAAATTTTTTGATTATGCTTGTCAAATATTGGCTTTTTTCGACAAAAAGACAAATTTCAAATAAAATTTAATAGTATGCTTGCATAATATTATTTCTTTTTTTTACTAACTTTCGGAATCTTTTAAACCTTACATTTCAAAAAAATAAAAACATGACAGCGAAAGAATATTTACAGAACACAGCTTCGAGACTCACAGCAGCAGATATTGATGGCGTAGCAACTACATTACATTTTGATTTTGGTGGAGGGGCTGATTACTCAATGGTTGTGGCTGATGGAAAAGCTGAGTTTGTGGAAGGTTTTGTAGGAACAGCCGAGTGTGTTGTGAAAGCAGATGCCGATGATTTTGTGAAAATTGCAACTGGAGATATGAATCCGATGATGGCCATGATGATGGGAAAACTAAAACTATCAAACCCTGGTGCCATGATGAAATATGCTAAAATGTTGGGGTTGATGTAACCCCCAGCCCCTAAAGGGGAGCTACTACTACTACTACGATATTTTTAATTAAATAATAAAGTCCCTTTTGGGCGGTCCGACGTATCGGTTTAGGATTATGGCAAAGAACTATTTCAATAAAAGAAACGTGGACTTCTTGCTTTATGAAGTTCATGAGGCAGAAACGCTGACGCAACACGCTCGCTATGCCGACCACAACAAAGAGACATTCGATATGACGATTGATGCAGCAACGCAAATTGCTGATAATCTGATGTTTCCGTTTGTGAAAGATGTCGATAAAAATCAACCCGAACTCAAAGATGGAAAAGTAACGGTTCATCCAGCCATCAAAGATTACTTAAAAGCTCTCGGAGAATCGGGGCTTATCGGTGCTGACTTTGATTATGAAAATGGTGGAGCTCAGATGCCGGTAACGGTGACGAGTATTCTGGGGTATATCTTGATGTCAGCCAATAATGGAATGATGTTTACTGGCCTTACGGCGGGAGCGGCTCGTTTGATTGCCAGTTTTGGTTCGCAAGAATTGAAAGATACTTATATTCCGAATATGATTTCGGGAAAATGGCAAGGTACAATGTGCCTAACCGAGCCACAAGCGGGAAGTTCGTTATCTGATATTACTTCCACAGCCGAACCTTTGGAAGATGGAACGTATAAGATTCGTGGACAAAAAGTGTTTATTTCGGCGGGTGACCACGATGCTACTGATAATGTGATACATTTATTCATTGGTCGTATCAAAGGTGCTCCACTTGGCACGAAGGGTATTTCGTTATTTGTAATTCCAAAATATCGCATAGATGGCACTGATAATGATGTGACTTCGATGGGAATTTACCATAAATTAGGCCAAAAAGGCGTTCCTGCCATGCACTTGGGCTTTGGTGATAAAAACGATGATTGTATCGGATATTTGGTTGGAGAACCAAATAAAGGCTTGAATTATATGTTTCAGATGATGAATGAGGCTCGTATAGGCGTAGGTATCACGGGAGCGTCTATCGCATCAGCTGCTTATTATGCGGCACTTGAGTACGCAAAAGAGCGTCCACAAAGCCGTCGATTGAATCAGAAACACGCACTTGATGCTCCACAGATTCAGATTATTCAGCACCCAGATGTGAAACGAATGTTATTGTTTCAGAAAGCCGTTGTTGAAGGTTCATTGTCGCTTTTGCTCGAAACTTCAAAATATTTCGACCTTTCGGAAGCATCTGACGACCCAGAAGAAAAAGAAAAGGCTCATTTGATGCTTGAATTACTGACACCAATTGCCAAAACTTTCCCTTGTGAATACGGTATGAAAGCAATCAGTGATGCCGTTCAATGTTTTGGTGGTTATGGTTTTACGGAAGATTTTCCTGTAGAACAATACTACCGAGATATTCGTATCACTCCAATTTATGAAGGAACAACGGGCATTCAATCGCAAGATTTACTGGGCCGAAAAGTGCCGATGGCAGGAGGGAAGGCAACTATGCTTCTCGCCCAAGAAGTTGGTAAAACCGTAATGGCGGCTTTGCAATATGATGAATTGAAGCGTTATGCACTTTCGCTAAAAGAAGAAGGCGAACGCCTACAAAAAGTGACCATGCACTTGCTGGGAATTGCTGGAACGGGCGATGTTGAGCGTTTCTTATCAGATGCGACACTATACATGGAAATGTTTAGCTTAAATGTAGTAGCTTGGCAATGGCTGAAACAGGCAGTTGTGGCCAAACAGAAGTTAATAGTTTCGTCGGATAATGCTGATGATGTTGAGTTTTATGAAAGTAAAATTCATACGATGAAGTATTTCTTCCACTACGAGATTCCGAAAACGCAAGGTTTAGCTACCCGATTGATGGACGAAGAAGTGTTGACGATTATGACTGAGAAGGAAGTTGTGATGTAATTGGTGATTGGTTTACTGGTTATTTGTGACTGGTTAAAACCATAAAAGTAAAAACCCCCGAAATAGAAATTCTACTTCGGGGGTTTCTGTTTTACAGGCAACTATTTTTGAGTTTGTAGAAATACAATTTATATTATTACGGACTTGTGGACTGTCGACTAATTAATTCTTACCACTCGTCTGTGTTCCAGCAGGTTGAGATTGTTTCGCTTGTTGCATAGGGTTTTGGCCTTGCGGACGGAACGAACCTTGCTTAAATGCTTGGAACTTCGTTGGTTTTTCTGGCTCACGTGGGAACGCATTATTTTCGGTGTCGATGTCAGCAATTTCGTAGAATGGGTCGAGTGTAAACTTCGTTACCTTTTTCTTTGTCGGAATTGTTTTCTTCACTTCTTTGTCGTTCAAACGCCAGATTTCGGCAGGAATTCTTACGATTTCGTTAGTACCGTCTTCATAATCCATTTTGATGATTACTGGCATTGGCAAACCACCTTTGTTTTTTACTTTCAAAACATAGTAGTTCATTCCTGATTCCAATAATTTACGCTCATCTTCGCTTAAACTTGATTTGTATTGCTCAGATTTTTGTTTGTCAGCCGAAGTTACAGCGTATCTATCATAAGAATTATAGAAATCTCTCATCGTAGAATCAGCTTCTACAACTGTTTGCTTAATATCGGTTTGATTACGGATATTGCTCAACGTTTGTCTTTTTGCTTCTGCGTCTGCTTTTTCTGCGGCTTTTTTAGCAACTGGGTCTTGGTTATCGGCGGCGTACCATTCAACTTCTGCTAAATCTTGGTCGGCAGGCTCAACACCATAGAACCAACCTTTCCAGAACCAGTCTAAATCAACACCAGAAGCATCTTCCATCGTACGGAAGAAGTCGGCAGGAGTTGGTGATTTAAACGCCCAACGACGTGCATATTCTTTGAAAGCATAGTCGAATAATTCACGACCCATTACGGTTTCACGCAAGATATTTAAGCCCGTTGCTGGTTTTGCGTAAGCATTTGGCCCGAACGCCATGATGTTATCCGAACTCGACATGATTGGCACTTGTTGTGTTTTGTCGGTTTTCATGTACGGAACGATGTACTGAGGCTCGCCACGACGAGAAGGGAAGTTTCTGTCCCACTCTTGCTCGGCCAAATATTGGCAGAAAGTGTTCAAACCTTCGTCCATCCACGACCACTGACGCTCGTCAGAGTTTACAATCATTGGAAAGAAATTATGACCAACCTCGTGGATAATTACGCCAATCATACCTGCTTTTGTTCCTTCTGAATAGGTACCATCTGGCTCTGGGCGACCACCATTGAATGAAATCATTGGGTATTCCATACCACCACCAGCAGTTGCGTGGCAAGAAATAGCCACAGGATAAGGGTATTGAACCGTACGGTTTCCGTAGCTTCTCAACGTATGCTCAACTACACGAGTTGAGTACTGTCCCCAAAGTGGATTTCCTTCTTTTGAATAAAACGACATGCTCCAAATTTTGCGTCCGTTGTTATAAACATCGGTTTGCATGGCATCCCATATAAATTTACGTGAAGATGTGAAAGCAAAGTCACGTACGTTAGTTGCTTTGTAAATCCAAGTCTTTTTGCCAGTTGGCTTTCCTTTTTCTGCTGCTTCTGCTTCAGCCTGTGTTACGATAAGTACAGGTGTTTTTGAGTTAGCAGCTTGTTGGAAACGCTTTAATTGCTCAGCACTTAAAACTTTGTCGTAGTTTTGGCATTCGCCTGTTGCACCCACAACGTGGTCGTTAGGTACGGTAAGCTCTACTTTATAATCTCCGAAAGGAAGTGTAAATTCACCTTGTCCTAAGAATTGTTTGTGTTGCCAGCCGTTTACATCATCATAAACTGCCATGCGTGGAAACCAGTGAGCAATGAAGTAGTTGTAGTTGCCATCTTTAGCAAAATACTCCATACCTGAGCGGCCGTAGTAGTTAGTGATATTATAGTTCCAGTCGATACGGAAAGAATATGATTGACCTGGTTTTAAAACCACTGGAATATCAATACGCATCATGGTGTTATTGATGGTATATTTCAAATCTGTGCCAGTTTTGGCATCTTTCACAACCGTAATTTTATAGCCATACTCTTTATTGCCCGAAATTCCACCAAAAACTGATGAAGGAGCATTTACGTTTTGAAGAGCATTAAACGACATTCCTTGAGCATCAACTCCACCAGTTTTTGTCATGGCATTGATTGAACTTTTCTCAAAGAGATTTTGGTCAAGCTGCAACCACAAATAACGCAACTCGTCTGGCGATTTATTGGTGTAGGTGATAACTTCCGTTCCGATGATTTTCTGATTGGCATCGTCTAACTCAGCCTTGATGTCGTAATCAGCTTTTTGTTGCCAATAGTCTTTTCCTGGAGCACCAGAAGCTGTGCGATAGGTGTTTGGTGTTGGAAGTTCAGTTCCCATTTGTTCAAAACGGGTGTTCGCATTATACTGATTGCCGCCTTGTTGGGCAACAGCAACTAATGCTTGAAGAATTAAAAGCGTAGCAAAGAGAAGTTCGCTTACGTGCAACGCTCTACCTAATACTGATAGTTTTCTCATAAAGCATGATGAAGGGTTAGTAAAAAGACAAATATATAAATTTAGAGACGATATTTAGCTCAAAATAAGTCAATTTAGTTTCTTTTTGAGATGATTTAGTGCTTATTTACGACGAGGCTTATGGGCTATGGCTGCTACTACTGCAATTTCGATGCTTGCTCCACCAGGTAAATTAGCTACTCCAACCGTTGTGCGTGCAGGAAAGTCGCCTGTGAAATACTTACCGTAAATTTCGTTTACTTTCGCAAAATTATTCATGTCTTTGATGTAGATAGTTGTATTTACAATATCACTCATTTTTGCGTCGGCAGCTTCCAAAACCGCTTTGATGTTTTCCATGATACGAACGGTTTCAGCTTCAAAGCCACCATCGACAAGTTTTCGAGTGGCTGGGTCAAGGCCGATTTGACCAGCCACAAACAGAAAACCATTGGATTTTACGGCCTGACTGTAAGGGGCAATCGGCACGGGTGCTTTATCGGTCTTGATGATTTCTTTGTGTTGTGCAAAGGCAAGATGTGTAGCAAAAAACAAGCATAAAATTAGTTTTTTCATGATTTCTTTTGGTTTTATTCGGTCTGAACCGAAGGTCTGACCGAAAATGATGGATGAAGAGAATATTTCTGCAATTTTCTTCAATTTGCCCGAAAAAGCAAGGTTTTATAAAACGAAAGAGCTTAGTTTCAAAAACTAAGCTCTTTCATCGCAGAATTTTATTGTTGGTCTAATTATATCTTTTTTCGATTTCCTCCAAACTCATGCCTTTTGTTTCAAAAACAATGTATTTAGCAAAAAGTAAGCCGAGTAGTACGACGGTCATATAGATTCCAAAAATACCGCCATTCGTGCCGAGCGATGTTGCCGCCAAAATCGGAAAGGAATAAGCCACGCCCGCATCGAAAAGCCAATGGTTGAAACTACCCATACTTGAAGCAAAACCTCTGATTTTGAGCGGATAAATTTCCGAAATCAATAACCAACCCAACGGCCCAAGGCTAATGGCAAAGAAAACAATATAGACATAAACTCCGCCCACGAGCATAATTTTTTGTAGTTCGGGGCTAAGCGAATCTTTCATGTAAAAAGCCAACCCAACCGTTGCTAAACAAGCCGCTGTTCCGAGAAGACCAGTGTAAAGAATTTGTTTTCTACCAAATTTATCTAAAATCATAATAGCCAAAAACGTAGAAGCGGCATTGATTACACCCACACCCACAGTTGCGAGTGCGGCCGTATTGCCATCAGGAAATACATTTTTGAATATATCAGTCGAGAAATAAATAATGGCATTAATGCCTGAAAACTGCTGAATAAAGAAAATACCAATGCCAATAAACAACGGAATACGTAAACGCTTGCTAAACAGCATTCTCCAGTCGCCTTTGTTGTGTTTTTCGTCTTCGATGATTTGTTTTGTTTGTGCCAATTCTGCTTGTGCTTGACTTGGTTCACGCAAGCGATTCAAAACTTCGAGGGCTTCGGCATCTCGGCCTTTTCCAATCAACCAGCGTGGACTTTCTGGCACAAAAAACATTCCGACCATCAGAATTGCGGCAGGAATAAAGCCCGTCCAGAACATACTTCTCCAGCCATCTTCTTGGTCGGCAAAGAAATAACCAACCACATAAGAAAGTAAAATTCCAAGTGTAATGGCGAGCTGGAAGAATGTTACGAGTTTGCCTCGCTTATCGGTCGGAGCGATTTCTGCCAAATAAAGTGGCACTGTTGAGGCTACGATTCCAATCGCTAAACCCAAAAACAAACGTCCAATGATTAGGAACGAAACTGATGGAGCAATGGCGGTGATAATTGACCCAACAACAAAGACAAATGAAGCAATGATATTGATTTTTTTACGACCTAATAAGTCAGTCAAAGGCCCGCTAATAAACGGCCCAGCCATACCGCCAAACAAAACGGCACTTACGATAAAGCCTTCGGTTTCGGGACTTGGGTTGAATTTTGTACGGAGTTGAGGCAAGGCAACATTGATAACGCCTGTATCAAAGCCAAAAAGTAAGCCACCAGTTGCAGCAACGGCAGCAATGAAATAAAGAAGCGAGTTTTTATTCATCAGAACATTTAATAGGTTAAGTAAGTATTAGGATTACAAATAAACTAAACTTTAGTGAAAAATGCCTAAATTTCGGCATATTTTGTAGAACAACAGCGTCGGCTATCCGATTTTAAAGTTGTCAAAACCATTGATAATGTTTTTAGAAAAAATATATCTTTCAAATTTCAAAAATTACGAAGAAGCAAACTTTACGTTTTCGAGTCAGGTAAATTGTATTGTGGGCGAAAATGGTAGTGGTAAGACCAATTTGCTTGATGCGGTCTATTTTTTGGCCTTGAGTAAAAGTGCCATCCATAGCCAAGATGCTCTTAATATCAACCACGATGCTGATATAATGATGATTGACGGTGTTTTTAGGAAAGGAGATAAGAAACACCAAATTACTTGTTCGATTCAGCGTGGGCAGCGAAAGGTTTTGCTACACGACAAAAAGCCTTACGAACGACTTGCCGACCACATCGGGCAGTTTCCTGTGGTTTTGATTGCCCCCGACGATACAGAATTGATAAAAGATGGGAGCGAAGGCCGTCGTCGTTTTTTTGATGGAGTGCTTTCGCAAATGGATAATGATTATCTGATTGACTATCAGCATTATAATAAGCTTCTCGACCAGCGGAATAGCCTTTTGAAAATTTTCTTTGAGCGAAATTTCCTCGACCAAGATTTGCTTGATACTTACTCCGACCCTTTGGTGAAAATTGCCATCAGGATTTTTGAACAACGAAGAAACTTTATCGAAAAATTTCTACCAATTTTTAAGAAACACTATCAAATTCTCGGTGAAGGGCGTGAAGAAGTAGAAATTATTTATGAGTCAGAAGTGGCCAGTGGAGATTTTGTGAAAGAATTTAGATTAAATCGACAAACGGATGTAAAAGCTCAACGCACTACAAAGGGTATTCATAAAGACGATTACGTTTTTGAAATCGACCGTTATCCTGTCAAGAAATTTGGCTCGCAGGGGCAACAAAAATCATTTGTGATGGCTCTCCGATTAGCACAATTTGAGATGCTGGAGGAATTGAGAGAAGCAAAACCCATTTTACTGTTAGATGATATTTTCGATAAACTCGACGACCGCCGAATTCAGAAACTCATAGAAAGTATTGATAATCAGACTTTTGGGCAGGTTTTTATTTCAGATGCTCGTCCCGAACGAACCGAAAAGATTCTGGAAAATGTTAAAGCTGAGATAAATTATATTCGGACGAGGTAGATGTAAGGCGAACAGGATGTTCGCCCCACAAATCACAAATCATTTCATCTTCACAATCGTAACGCCCTGCCCACCACGGTCGGCGTGTTCGTCAGATGTGCTGGATACTTGTTTATAGCCTCGTAAATGTTGGCGAATGAGCGTGCGTAAAATACCATCACCTTTGCCATGCACAATTCTTAGTTCGGGATAGCCGAGCATAATTGCATCGTTCATCAAACTATCAACTTCGCCGAGGGCTTCTTCGCTGCGTTTGCCTCGTAAATCAATATTAAAACTAAAATTGACCATTTTTTCGTTCATATCAATGCCCGAAACTTTAGCTTTTGGACTTTCTTTGGTGGCTTCTTTGTACTCTTTCTTGCTCATTTTTTCCAAACGATTGAGCTTGATATTAGTTTTAAGTTCACCAATGGCCACTTCAATATCTTTTCCTTTGACCGCCAAAACTTGCCCAATTGTCGGCTGGCCTTTGATTCTCACATAATCATTTACGCCAATATCTCCGCTGCCCGCTTCCCATTCTTCGCCCGCAGGGGCTTTGGTTTCTTCTACTTTTTGTAGTTTTAACTCTTTTTGCTCAAATTCTTGCAGTTCCTGACGAATCAGCTTCGTGATGTCTTTCTCGGCTTTGCCTTCTTTTATTTCACGAATCGTATTTTCTATTTTGCGGTTTGCTTCTTTTAGTAATTCTTTGGCTTGGGCTTTGGCTTCGTTCAAAATCTTCTTTTTCTCAACTTCTAAGAAGCTTTTCAAGCCAGTATATTGCTCAAGAGTGGTGGTGAGTTTCTGATTTTTCTCAATAAATTCTTTGTTTTTTTCTGAGAAAACCTTTCGTTCAATCTCGAGTTCTTTTATCAATTTCTCGAAATCAATTTGCTGTGTGCCGAGTTTTCGTTTGGCATTGTCAACGATTTGTTTCGATAAACCAATTTTTTGAGCAACTTCGAGAGCAAACGAGCTACCAGGCTTTCCGATTTCGAGTTCGTAGAGTGGTTCTAAATGTTCGGCATCAAATTTCATTGCACCGTTTACTGTTCCGTTATGTTTATCGGCAAAAACTTTCAGATTTGTATAGTGCGTGTTGATTACGCCATGAGCATTCGATTTCAGTAATTGCTCCAAAATCGACTCGGCAATTGCACCGCCCAAACTTGGTTCTGTTCCAGTTCCAAACTCATCAATCAGAAACAAAGTAAATTTATTTGAAAAATTTACAAAGTGCTTCATGTTAGTGAGGTGCGAACTATACGTACTTAGGTCGTTTTCGATGCTTTGCTCGTCGCCAATATCAATGAAAATATTCTTAAAAACGCCAACTTTTGAATCGGGTGAAACAGGCACAAGTAGCCCACATTGAGCCATGTATTGGACCAAACCAATTGTTTTGAGCATGACCGATTTTCCACCTGCATTTGGCCCAGAAACCAGCACAATTCGATTGTCTTTATCAAGCCTTATACTCAGCGGTACAACGTTTTTGCCTTGTTTTTTGAATGATAAATACAAAAGCGGGTGCTTGGCTCTGT
Source organism: Emticicia aquatilis (assembly GCF_014644295.1). Taxonomy (GTDB): domain Bacteria; phylum Bacteroidota; class Bacteroidia; order Cytophagales; family Spirosomataceae; genus Emticicia; species Emticicia aquatilis. The sequence continues at coordinate 261,684 of NZ_BMKK01000006.1, read as the reverse complement.
ACCATTCAAGGGCTTGATTTTCGACCAAAAGTGGGGCAGTTGCATCAATTTCTAAGGCAAACTTGGCTTTTGCACCAATAAAATCTATGATTCCGAGAAAAAGATATGCTTTACGCAAGGCGGGTACGTGCGGGCGAATGAAATCTGTCAAACGTTCTAAAATCTTTACGATTTCTCGACGCTCACGGGCTTCTAAATCTCGAATTTCGTTGTTGGCCTCTAAAACTTCAGCAGGTTCGATAAACGCCATTTGTCCAGTTGCCGACTCATCATGTACGAAACCTTTGACTTTTCGTTTGTGTTCGGACAAAATCGGAATAACCATGCGACCATCACGAATCGTTAACGACATTTCATCGCCAATCCAACCACTATTACGAGCCGTACGGAGGATTCGCTCCAAAGTTTTTCGTAAATCGCTTTGTTCAGAAATCAATCGACGACGAATATCCATCAACTCGGGTGAGGCATTATCTCGCACTTTTCCACGCTCATCAATGATTTTATCAATTTGCGAAATCACAGCTGCCCAACCATCCGTACTACTTTTTCCATCACCTAAAACTGGGAGTGAATTCGTAACGAGTGTTTTGAGTTCTGGGTAAATGTGGTCTTCTTTTACCTTAAAGAAATGAATGATTTGCTGAATCGTGCGAAGCGAGAGTTTTATCTCAAAAAATTGCTCTTCGCTCACAAAAGCACCTTCGATGGCTGCTCTTGAAAGGGCTTCGCTGACATCAATATAATTTTGCTGCGGAAAATCAGACTCGGTTTGTAGAATCAACTTAAACTCGGCCGCTTGGCGATGCAAACGGTCGATTATCTTGAAATCGTCAGAAAAACGAATTTTTTCGACAAAAGCTCGTCCGAGCGAACTTACACAATGCTCGGCTATGTGTTCACGGATTTTATCGAAACCTAACTTTTGTTCTATATTTTGGGGGTAAAGCATGAAAATTTGTGGTAAAACAAGTATTTGTAAGTCAATAAGTAGTTTAACTGTTTTAGGCTACTTTTGTCTGTATTAAAATACAAATTTACCACAAATTTTGTTCGTTTAGGGTATTTGAAGAAGTTAGGGTGCAGGATTTAGGTTTTATTTTTTCACCACGGAGTAAAAAATGAGTTTGAACACGGAGTTTCACAGAGTTTTTTTGCATACTCCGAGGAACTCCGTGCTAAACTTTGTGAAACTCTGTGGTTAATTTAACTTGTTCTTTACTTAAAGATTGATTATGTCCTAAACCCTTTCCAACATAATAGGATAGGTTTTTCGAGAAGCCCACTGTGGCACATAAATATTATCGTTGCTATCTACGCACACATCGTGCGGATGTAAGAAAACCTTAAATGGGTCTTGTTTGCGTTGTTCTTGAAGTTGATTGTTTTGATAAATCGGCTCACTTCCGCCTGGGGTCGAAATAACTCGGTCGTTTTTATCCAAAATTGTGATATAACCAGAGTTTGGATAAGAATCAGACGTTGAGCGGAAAGCTGCACCGTAAAGATTTTCGCCTTTGATTACTGGGCGACAAATATAAGTTCCTGGCAAAGCAATCGTTGAGATATATTTACCATCAAGTGTAAAGCGTTTCCAACAATTTTCGATTCTTGAAGTAACAATTAGCGTTGGGTTTTGCTTATTTCGGGTATCAACCACTACTCCGTGATTGCACTTGAATTTATCAACACCATCGCCGCCACCACCCCAATGACGAATGTATTTACCTTTTGAATCGTATTGAATTACGTAGTTCAGACCATAGCCATCAGTTACAAAAATATCGCCATTGGCAGGATTTACTGCACTTTCGGTTGGTTTAAACTGTGCAGGGTGGTCATAAACGCCCGTTTCTTTTGGATATTCTATCTTGAAAATCTCTTTTCCTTTTAAATCGGTTTTTATGACTTGATGGCGGTCGGTATCGCAAATCAACAGAAATTGTTCGCCACCTTCATTCAAAAGCGTCAATCCATGGCCGCCAATGTAGGTTGTTCCCCAAGTTTCAAGTAATTTTCCCGATTTGTCATAAATCAAGACATTGTTTTTGGTTTCGTTGCCGAGCATAATTAGGCGACCTTTGGCATCTTCTACCATTTCGTGGCAGTCGTTTACAGGATTTTTTCCTGCATCCAAAACACCCCAACCAACTTTTACTCGGTATTTGTGTGTGTTATGTCCGATGATTATTTCATCGTTTTTGCCAAAACTGACTTCTGGAAAAGCTGAAATGGCGGTCGTGATTCCTGTAATTTTTAGGAAATTCCGACGAGTTAAAAATTCATTCATTAGTTTGTTATAAGGTTGAATAAAATGGGTGAATATTACACAGTTGCTTCGTTGATTTTGGTAGTTGGGTTCATGATGTAGGTGAGAAGTTTGTTTTCTTTCTGTAATTCTACAATTCTGTATCCTCGGTAGCTTGTTCCCCAATTTCCGCCGATGTGAGAATCAAACATATACGGAATTCCCTCATGCGTTTTTACATTTTCTTGGTCGTGGTCGTGGCCATTAAAAACTGCTCTAACATTTTTATATTGCTTCAATAATTCTTGAAACTCTTTGCTATCTACCGCATTATCGGTCCATTTTACGGGCGTGATATGTATGAAAATAAAAATATTTTTCTTCTTTTTATGCTCATCAAGTTTTGATTTAAACCATTCGATGTTGGGTGGAAGGTATTTTCCTTCCACATTTGAAGTTGTCCCGAACAAAAAAGCGTTGTTTCCTAAAACATAATCGTAGTTGACAGGCACGCCCCACACACGCTCCCATTGCTCAGGCGTGGCGTGGTCGTGATTGCCTTGCGTAACGAAGTATGGCATTTCAAGATCATCAAAAAGGCTTTTTGCTGTAGATAAGAAATTTATATCATCGTGAATAATATCGCCATTGATTACGCAAAAATCAAATTTTTGTTCACGGTGCTGGGCATTTACATTATTGATGAAAGTCTCAAAGTATGTTTTATAATCGGTTTTGGGTTGACCAAAATGACCATCAGAGGCTACTACAAAACGGAGTTTTGATTTTTTGGAAGATAGGTTTTCGGCAAATGCAGGAATGATACTGCCATCTGCCAATAGGAAAGTAGCAAATGATATTTGTTTGATAAAGTCTTTGCGATTCATGGTCAGAATAAATGAATAGTTTTAAGCAATGAATTTGCATCATTTATTTGATTTCAACAAAAAACCGAGCGATTATTTAATGAAATATAACATTGAATAATCGCTCGGAGATTGGAATGAACCGAATTTTAGAATTCGTCTTGGAGTTTTATATACAAACGCTCAAATTTTTGGTGTAATTGGTCATAAAGTTCAGCTTTTGTAGTATCTGGTAAAAATATTCTTGAGGTGGTTTGGGCTGAGGTTTTTGCCTCCAACCCTAAGCTTTTCAGTGCCAAACGTACTGCTCCCCAAGCCGAACCTTCGACATTATCAGTGATGACTACTTTTTTCTGAAAAATATCAGCTACGAGTTGTAACCAAAAATCACTTTTGGCAAAACCTCCGCTGGCACAGATTTCGTCAACCGGAAATTTCTCCATCAATACTTTCCCGACCGAATAGAGATTCAAAATTAAACCCTCCATCACGGCACGGGTCAAGTGTGCTTGGGTGTGATTGATACTTAATCCGAAAAAAACGCCTTTGGCGTTGGCATTCCAAACGGGAGCTCTTTCGCCTAAAATATAAGGTAAAAACAATAAGTTTTCTGCTCCTGCGGGTATTTTTTGAGCTTTTTCAATCAGTTCTTCGGTCGAAATGCTGGTTTGTAAGATTTGTTCTTTCAACCATTGTATCACCACCGCACCATTATTTGTTGCTCCGCCAACAACGTGCTGAGTCGAGGTTAGTAAATAATTGAAAGTTCGCATTTGTGGGTCGGTGTAGTATTCGTCCACACAAATTCTGACTGCTCCGCTCGTACCCATCGTAAAAGCCAGCTTATTTTTACCCATTGCCCCTGTTCCGAGATTAGCTAATGGTCCATCTGCTCCACCGATGAAGTATTTTATATCTTGTTTTGTTCTTGAAAATGTCGTTGGGACTATTTTGGGTAGTTTTTCTTCTCCAATTTCGACCAACTCTAATGCTTTTTTGTCCCAGCATAAATCTTGGATATTCATCATGCCAGTGGCTGAGGCGAGCGATTCATCTATTTCATATTCTCCAAAGATTTTGTGCCATACAAATTCTTTGATACCGATAAATTTATGGGCTTTTGCAAAAACTTCAGGCTCGTTTTCTTTCAACCATAAAATTTTACAGAGAAATGAAAAAGGATGAATAGGCGTACCCGTTCGGTGATAGATTTCTTTGCCCTCGCTGCTTGCTTTTAGCTTATTGCCTATCTCAATGGCACGATTATCTGCCCAAACGATTAGGTTTGTGAGAGGTTTACCGCTTTCATCAACCGCCATAATGCTGTGCATGGCCGATGACATACTCAGCGTTTCGAGCAATGAGCGTTTATCCAAAAAAGCCAAGCATTGATTAACTGCCTCGTAGATTTCGTCGGGATTTTGCTCACTCCAATTGGGGTGATGATGAAACATTTCATAAGAAATGCTCTTTTGGGTCAGAACTTTGCCCGAAATATCAAAAACTACGGCTTTTGTACTGGTTGTGCCTATGTCAAGTCCTGTGAAGTACAATTTTGAATGAGTGAATGAGTGAATGATAGAATCAATTTTTAAGCGGTTTGCCGCCCGTTCGGAATGAGTAAATAAGAGAATAGGACTAATGATTTAAACTAATACAATTAAAATATTCTATCATTCACTCATTCAAAACTCACTCATTTTTCTCAACTGCGTGTCCACCAAATTCGTTTCTTAGAGCTGCCACAACTTTTCCTGAAAATGTATCGGTCTGTTGTGAACGATAACGCATCATGAGCGAAAGTGCGATTACTGGCGTTGCAACTCCCATATCGAGAGCCGTTTCGAGTGTCCATTTCCCTTCGCCTGACGAGTGCATGATTCCTTTGATGGCATCAAGTTTTGCATCTTTTCTGAAAGCATTTTCGGTCAATTCCATCAACCAACCACGCACTACTGAACCATTATTAAAAAGTTTGGCAACAGCTTCAAAATCAAGGTCATAGTTAGATTTTTCGAAAACTTCAAAACCTTCGGCAATGGCTTGCATCATCCCGTATTCGATACCGTTATGCACCATTTTTACAAAATGTCCGCTACCTGCTTCGCCTGTGTAGAGATAACCGTTTTCGAGAGAAATGTCTTTGAAAACTTTCTCGACATAATCAAAAGTTGATTTGTCGCCACCAATCATGGTGCAAGCTCCGTTCAATGCTCCGCTTGTACCACCACTTGTGCCGCAATCAAGAAACTCGATTTGTTTCTCTTTAAGTGCGTTGTATCTTCTTACGGAATCTTTAAAATTTGAATTTCCGCCATCAATAACAATGTCTTTTGGCTTTAAATATTCGCTTAATTCTTCGATAACACCATCTACGATTTCGCCCGATGGCACCATCAACCAAATTACTCTACGTCCTTTGAGTTTGCTACATAGACTTTCCAACGAATATGCACCCAAAATGCCGCCTTCTTCTCCGATTTTATCAACTGATGCTTCGTTTACATCATGAGCAACTACTTCATAATTGTTGTTTCTGAGATTTAGAGCCAAATTATAACCCATTTTACCGAGTCCTACGAGTCCGATTTGCATAAATTTTTATTAATTTTTATATATTTTCTAATTGGTGCGATAAAAATACAAAACCCTACCAACAAATTCGGATAATCGAGTAATTTATCCAATGATTTATTGATAGGGTTCTTGAAAAATGGCTTATTTATCCCACCAAACTTTGGTGTCTAAGTCATCTGCTCCTTGACGGCCAATGGCTTCTTTTACGTTGACACTATTGACCGAAATTTCGGAGTTTGGATAGGTTAGGCGGCGAATAAATGTACCTTTAATTGCTTTTCCAGGGAAAGGGTTTGGCGTAAGGACAGGGAAACCACTTCTTCTGAAATTGGCAAAAGCTTCAGGACCATTTAAAAATGAAGCTATCCAATATTGCGTATTGATTTGCTCTAATGCGGTAGCAGTTTTAAATGGATTTTCTGTCAAATATGCTGTAATTGCAGCGGGAGCAACAGCTGCGTTTGCATCATAACTGGCCAGTTGTTCCATGTGGAGTCTAACACCTTTGTTGAAATATGCTTCTGCTGTTGAGCCTGTTACCCAGCCTCTTTGAGCGGCTTCTGCCAGTAAGAGTTGCGTTTGAGCAGCCGTTACCAAGAAATTTGGAGCAGTGTTTTTTGCCATACGAGTTCTATCAACTTGTGTAAAATCATAGAAACTTGCCAATTTATTCTTTGTAACTTCGGCAGAAATTGTGCTATTATCAAAACCAAAAGGCATTCCTATTTGTACGGCTGGTTCAGAACTTGCTCTTGATGCTACTTGCTCTGGACCAGATTTGGCTCCAACATATCGAACCGCAATTGATTTTAGACGAGGGTCGTTTGTTTTTTTCAAGTAATCAACAAATGGGGCTGCCATATAAACGTTAGCGGCTTCGGTTGAATTCAGCATATTACCTACGGCATTTACATAGTTGGCATCGTGGCGAACCATTGCATTTTCGGTGTTTAGCTCCATTACGCCTGCTGCCACTGCTTTGCCTACAACTGATTGTGCTTGAGCGGCATCTACTTTGCTCAGACGCATACCCGCACGAAGCAAAAGAGAATTAGCAAACTTTTTCCACAAAGCGATGTTTCCACCATATAAAACATCGGCTGTTTCTACTGTTTTTGCTGCATCTAAGGCCGTTGAAGCATCAGTTAATTCTTTGATTATTGCTGCATAAACAGTCTGTTGGGTGTCGTACTTTGGCAATACAATTTGCTGTGTATAACCTTTGGCCGCTTCTCCGTAAGGAATATCTCCGTAAGAGTCAGTAGTTACCATATAAGCGTATGCTTGTAAAATACGAGCCATGTTGTAGAGGTTCGAGCGTGCAGGTACATCTTTTGTCTGGTCGATTACATCTTGCGTATTTCTGATAACTGTACGGTAATATTTTTGCCAGTTCTGAACCGTATTATCACGACTATCTTGATTAAAGTTTGCCCCCGTTAAAACCCCAGAGTTAGGCGATACCATTTGTTGCACGATACCAAGTTCATAGATAACTGTACCAGGAGCATACGTGCTATTGATGGTGGCATTATTGAGAATAAAAACAGGGTTTACAGATGTTGCGGCTGTTTTATTGATATTCAGTTCGTCGAAACCTTTATCGCAGCTTGTTAGCCCCCAAAATGGAATAGATAACAATAAAGCTTTTAATATATTTTTCATTTCAAATTCATTTTTAAATTGATTACTTAGACTTCTGAGGCTTAAAACTTCACATTCAAATTAAAGCCCATGCTTCGAGTGGTTGGTAAACCATGCGACTCCATACCAACAAGGTTATCAGAAGAATAACCAAAAGATTCAGGGTCGATATTATCTACCCATTTTTTGAGTAATAATACGTTATTCGCTACTAAGCTAAGTTTTGCTCCTTTGATGACTGAGTTTTTAGGAAGAAACTTCGTGAAGTCATAGCCAGCTGTAATCTGACGTAATTTCCAGAAACCTCCGTTGTAAACAACTGGTTCGATGATTGCCAACGAGCGAACTACTGACCAGTAATCTTGTACGTTTGCTTTAACGGTGTTTGGCTCGCCTTTTTCGTTTACTCCAACACCAATAACGCCACCAGTATCACGACCAACAAGGGTATTTTTGTGTAAACCATGACGATAGAAGTTAAAGTTTGAACCAGATAGCATCATGTTTCCTAATTTGAAGTCAATCAAAGCTGATAATGTTATTCCTTTATAATTGAAAGCATTATTGATACCACCTACCCATTTTGGCAAGGCACTACCATACGAAATCAAGTCGGCTGTGCGAAGTGGAATACCATTTGCTCCAAACACTTGTTGACCATTGGCATCACGACGGAAGCCAAAACCATATATTTGACCCATTTCTTGGCCAACTACTTGGCGAAGCTCTCCGTTGAAAACGTGCGTTCCAACCGTAATTCTTTCTCCAGGAGTGTCTGTCAATAAGCTGAGTACTTTAGTTTTATTGTAAGAACCATTTAGAGTAATATCCCATTGGAAGTCAGATGTTTTTACAGGAACTAAGCTTAATAAGGCCTCAGCACCATTTGTACGGCTGCGTCCGCTGTTGATGAGTGTGCTTGTAAAGCCAGAAGCATCAGAAACCTGTGCCGAAACGATTTGGTCTGTTGTTATTTTTTGATAGACAGCAAAGTCTAAACCTACTCGATTATTGAATAATTTTAACTCAATACCAGCTTCTTTTTCCGAAGCACGCATCGGACGAAGATTGGCGTTTGGAAGCGTATTGCCCGACGAACCACCAACTGGCTGCAATGCACCTGCTGGATTGCTCAACAAGTTTGAGTTGATACCATAAAATAGATTATTAGAGTAAGGCGAAACGTCGGTGTCGCTACCAACCTCGGCGTAAGCAACTCTCAATTTACCGAAATTCAACCAACTTGGTACGTTATTGAACGACTGTGAGAAAACGTAACTTGCTGAAACCGATGGATACAAAATGCTACGATTTTCGGGTGAAAGTGTTGAAAACCAGTCATTTCTTGCTGTTACGTTTACAAATAGGTAGTTTTTGTATGAAAACTCACTCGAACCATAGATAGAGTTTACGGCTCTTTCAGATAAACCATAGATTGGGTCTTTTACACGGCCATTCATAACTGTGTATAAGCCTCTCACAACAAAATCCTGAACAGCAGTAGAGTTTAAGTCCGAACGACGATACATTTGGTTTCCACCAAGATTCACGTCAACACCAAAATCTCCGAAAGTTTTTGAAGCCGCAATCAAGATATCGGCATTGGTTTCTCTAAATCTTCTGGATTCTTGTGTAAAAGCACCATTCACAAAACCCGCAGGTGCGGCAGCCAACGAAGCTGTACCCGTTGCGAAGTTATTGAACTCTTGGTCACGTGACCAAAAATCTTGTCCGACACGACCTTGAATATATAGCCAATCAGTAAGGTTATACTTTACTGAAACATTACCAAAGATTCTATCTCTACGAATATTCTGAAATTGCTCCGATAAAGTGAAATAAGGGTTCGTACGGTTCATGAATCTTGAATAAATGAACTCATTTCCTGCGGCATTAAATTTCTTTTCTTCCAACAAACTCAAAGGCATAGAATTGGCCATATTTGAGAGGGCTGTCGGAATTGAGTTATCTTGATTGGCAACGTTTGGTGGGTTCTTATTAAACTCGTTAGAGTAGTTGATATTTCCTGCAAAACTTAGTTTTTTCGATAAGTTATATGAAAAACCTAAATTGAGTGTTTTGCGATTAAAAGTATTATTTGGTACAATACCTTTATTATCCATATTTGAAAAAGAAAGGTTCATACCACCTTTTTCGCCCGAACTTGATAATGAGATTGTATTGGTGAAGTTTTGTCCGTTACGATAAAACTTACGAATATTATTATATTGAGGCTCGTAAGGAACACTCACACCATCAAACAAAACTTGGGTCATACCTGGCTGAAATTTCTCTCCGAAAGACCATTGTCCAGAGGTTGGATTGGCCGTTGTTGGTCTTATTCCGTTTTCGCCTTGACCATATTCGTATTGAAAATCAGTAAAATCTAAAGGTGTTTCATTCGTGAAGTTAGTGTTGAAAGTCACACCAAGACCTTTGTTATCACCTTTCGATTTGGTTGTAATCATGATTACACCATCTTTTGCACGAGAGCCATAGAGAGCAGCAGCAGTTGCTCCTTTTAGTACAGTCATGCTTTCTACATCATCGGGGTTGATAGATGATAAACCATCGCCACCATCTGAGGTATTTCCACCACCACGCACACCAATCGAATTATCAGCACCTGCATTACCTGGGTTTGTTCCAAAATTGGTATTATCAATCGGCACGCCATTGACAACTATTAAAGGGTTATTCTGACCAGAAATTGATGATTGACCTCTAATCCTGATTTTTGAAGTTCCAGCTGGGCCAGTTCCTAAACCCGAAATATTCACACCCGCAATTTTACCCGTTAGGGCATTCATCAAATTTGGTGTACGATTCTCGGTTAATTGCTCACGATTTACGGTGGAAGTTGCATAACCTAATTTTTTAGCTTCTTTCTTGATACCCAAAGCTGTTACGACCACCTCATCGAGGCGTTGAGCATCTTCATCCAACGAAACATTAATTACTGATTGATTTCCAACTTTAATTTCTTGAGTTTTGTAGCCAATAAAGCTAAAAACAAGCGTAGCGTTAGACGGAGCATTGACACTAAATGTACCATCGGCACTGGTATTCGTACCAGTATTTGTGCCTTTTACCTGCACCGAAACACCCGGTAATGACACACCTTCTTTAGAGGATGTGACTTTTCCCGATATTTTTTGTGCGTAAAGAACTGCCGATGTACACATCAACAGCATAAATAATAGTAGTTGTTTTTTCATGAATGACTTAATGAGTTTTATTTTAGTTAGGCAAATTTCTTAAAGAAAAAGCCATCAAACTTCCAAATAATTTCGGCGGTGAATATTATAATGATTGCTTGAAAAAATTGTAATATTTTTACATCAATATTAATTCAAATGTCTCATTTTTCTTTACATAAAGGTAAGTCACCAGAAATTCAGGCTTTTCCGCACTTGATTGAGTTTTTTCGCAAGAAAATTCAACAAGTGTTGCCGAACTCTATGCCCGTAAAAGAAAATCAAGGTTTAAGGATAGTTTTTGTTTTGGAAGGGAAATTTGAGTGGATTATTGATAACCAATCTATTACGGTATATCCAAACGATGCCGTTTTGGTTTTCCCCAAACAAAAATTTGGAGGGGCAAAAGAAATGTGGGATGTTGGGGTGGTTATTTCAATTAGCATCAGTCCTCGTTTTTTTTCGGAAGAAGGTGAGTTAATTTTAGGTGAATGGAGTAGTATTTCAGAAGCCGAACAACGATTGATTGGTAAATTGTTGTCATTAAATAAAAAACCTGTCTTGCAAAATTTTAAACCATTAGGAGAAATTTTACAAAAGCTGGAAAATGAAGTGTTTTCTAACGAGCTGGGCTTTAAAACACGTATCAATCATTTACTTGACGAATTTTTGATTACTACTGCCCGACAACTAAGTAAACAAGAAAACCAACGCCGAGATTTTCCTCAAACTTTTCAGAAATTAGACCAAATTCTGCGTGGGAATCTCGCCCATCCGTGGACTGTGGAAGAAATGGCCGTTATAATGGGTTTAGGTATAACGGCCTTTACTGAAAAAGTGAAATCTTACTCGGGGTTTTCACCGCTCAACTACCTCATAAATTTGAGAATTTCAGAAGCGATTCGCCTACTAAAAACCACCAATATTAGCTTAACAGATATCGCACTCGATACTGGATTTTACTCATCGCAACATTTTTCCACAACTTTCAAAAAACTAACAGGCTATACACCAGGGCATTATAGAAAGAATGAGTGAAGCGGTACGCCGCCCGTTTTGAATGAGTGAATGATAGAATTAAAAAGCCATTCACTCATTCAATATTCACTCATTCACTCATTAGACTTATGGAAACAATAATAACTATCGACATCGAAACAACAGCAGTACGAGTTATTGCTTTTGACCTAAAGGGCAAACAAATTGCTGCCCGAAAAGGCACATATCCGACTTTTCACGCCCAACCCGATAATAGCGAACAAGACCCCGAACAGGTTTTTATAACGGTTCTTTTTGTCTTGAAAGGCTTGCTCAACGACCCAGCTTTTACCAAAAAGCATAAAGTCTTATCAATAGTTTTTAGCTCGTCAATGCACAGTGTTTTGCCGATTGATAAAAACGGTGTGCCATTAGGAAATGCTATCATTTGGGCCGATAATAGAGCGAGTAAAGAAGCAACCGAACTAAAAAACTCAGCATTGGGAGTTGAGATTTATAAAGCTACGGGGACACCGATTCACCCGATGTCGCCTTTGGCCAAAATAACTTGGATAAAAAATCATGACCCAGAGCGTTTTGCCAAAACGAGTAAATTTATCTCGCTAAAAGAGTATATTTTACATCAATTTACGGGCGAATATCTAATTGATTACAGCCTTGCCTCGGCCACTGGACTATTCAATATTCATGAGTTAGCTTGGGAACAAAAATCCTTGAATTTTGCTGGTATTTCAAGTAGTCAACTCTCTCAGCCAACTTCAATTTTTAATTCTGAGCTTCGACTTCGACCTGCTTTGGCAAAATCCCTACGACTTTCTGATAAAACAAAAATAATAATTGGTAGTAGCGATGGTTGTCTGGCAACTCTTGGCTCTGGTGTATTCGGAGAAGGACAAGCCACCATTTCGATAACATCAAGTGGTGCCGTAAGGGTAGCAGGAAAAGAAGTTTTACATGACGAAAAACAACGTTTTTTTAATTATATTCTTGATAAAGGTCATTATATTTCGGGAGGCCCCACTAATAATGGTGGTGTAGCTTTCGAGTGGTTTGCTCGGCAATTTGGTCATTTCAATAATGGCCTTGATTTTGAAGACACTATTCACGATTTGTTCAAAGAAGCAGCACAAGTATCGGCAGGAGCAAACGGATTGCTTTTTTTACCCTATTTATTGGGTGAAAGAGCCCCACTTTGGAATGCCAACGCTCGGGGTGTTTATTTTGGTATAAATATTACTCATGAACAACAGCATTTTGTGCGTGCAACTATTGAAGGTATTTTGTTTGAGATTTACAGTATCGGCAAATTGCTACAATCTCATCGAAAAATTGACAATTTATATGTAAATGGCACGTTTGCAACCTTGCCACTTTGGTCGCAAATTATTTCTGATATGTTTGGTATTCAGGTAAATGTTAATGATAACCCAGATAGTGCTAATGTAGGTGCTGCAATGCTGGCTTTGACCGAAATGGGGGTTTTTAGTAGTTTGGCCGATGCTGCCAAAACGATTCAGTCTTCTATTGTTTATCAACCCAACCGAGAAAATCACCAGAAATACCAGAAATTTTATGCAATTTTTGAACGATTAAGCTATAAACTCGAAGAAGAGTTTGATTTGATTGCGGAATTACAACAAAATCAAGGCGATTGATTATCTTTCGGGAAAAATCAACAAACCCTAAGCATTAATGAAAGAACGCCTGACCTCAATTGACGTTTTTAGAGGCATGACCATCATGCTCATGACTATCGTAAATAACCCAGGTGACTGGGGACATATCTACGCCCCACTCGAACACGCCGAATGGCATGGATGTACGCCAACCGATTTAGTTTTTCCGTTTTTCCTCTTCATTGTTGGCATTTCAACGGTGCTTTCTATGCCAGTCAAAAAGTTTGATGGGTCAGTTTTAGAAAGAATCATTACTCGTGCATTAAGAATATTTTTGTTGGGTTTATCACTCAATTTCTTCTCAAAAATCCATCTTGGCTCGCTCGAAGGAGTGCCTTTGATGCTTGTTCGTTTGGTTTTTACGGCTATCATAACGGTCTTATTACTCGGTGAATATGACCGAAAAAAGCAACTTTACGTGGCTGTTGGTCTATTTGCTTTAATGATGATTTTGTGTTTTGGAGGTTTTGAAGATTTTGCTTCGGTCAGAATTCCTGGGGTTTTGCAGCGAATAGCCATTGTTTATCTGATTGTTTCAATTATTTACGCCACAACCAATACAACTGTGCAAATTATTATTGGTTTGGCGTGTTTGTTGGGCTATTGGGCTTTGATGGCTCTCGTTGATGTACCAAATGTGGGAGCTGCTAACTTTGAAAAAGGAACAAACCTTGCTGCTTGGCTTGACAATTATTTGTTGTCGGGGCATCTTTGGGTAACTTCAAAAACTTGGGACCCAGAAGGTATTTTAAGTACATTACCAGCCATCGGAACTGGCTTAGCGGGTGTTTTCACAGGAAAATTGCTCACAAATGATTTTCCAAAAAACAAAAAAGCTGTTTATCTGCTATCAGCAGGTGTTGTGGGTGTAATGATTGGCATACTTTGGAATGATGTTTTTCCGATAAACAAAGCTTTGTGGACGAGTTCGTATGTATGTTATGCCGCAGGAATAGCCTTGATGGTACTCGGAGCATTGTATTTTGTGATTGATGTTCTCGAAGTAAATGCTTGGACAAAACCTTTTGTGATTTTTGGCGTGAATCCGATGCTGGTTTTTTTCTTTTCGGGAATTATTCCACGAGTTTTGAATATGATAAAAATCGCTCAACCCGAAAACCTTGAAAACCCTACCGCTGGTTTGGTTTCTTGGCTTTATAGTCATTGGATTGAGCCATTTTTTACCGAACCCAAAAACGCTTCTTTGGCGGGGGCTTTGACTTACTTAGTGATTTGGTTTGTGATTTTGGTACTTTTCGATAGGAAAAAGATGATATTTAAGGTTTGATATAAATGCTCAAAAAAACAACCAAACGTCTGATAGTTAGTTATTTTACTATCTTGAGCGTTGCACAATTATTTTCGGGCTGTATGACTTTTCGGTTGAGTAAGGCGGATATTGATGAACAGTTTAAAAATACTACTTTCAAGCCAACTGAGCATCGAATCAAAGTTTTGGGTAGAGAAATCAATTATGCTGAAATAGGAAAAGATTCACTTCCTACAGTTTTTTTCGTGCATGGTTCGCCCGGTTCGTGGAGTGCCTTTAGTGGTTTTATGAAAGATAACGAATTGCTTCAAAAAGTAAAAATGGTATCGGTCGATAGAGTTGGTTTTGGTTTTTCGGGTTTAGGAAACGGTGAAAGTTCTTTAGAGCGGCAAGCGGCGTATCTGAAGCCAATTGTAGAAAAATACAGGCAAAAAACTAAAAAACTTATTTTGGTTGGACATTCGTTGGGTGGGCCAATGATTGCCCGAATGGCTATTGACCATCCAGAACTGATTGATAACTTGGTTTTTGTCGCTCCTTCAATCGACCCAACCCTTGAGCCGCCTCGTTGGTATCGTTACATATTAAACTCGGTTTTTTTTAGATATTTCATTCCTCGTTCGTTTAGAGCGTCTAATTATGAAATCTTGTATTTAAAAGAAGAATTAGAGTTAATGCTTCCTTTTTGGCAAAATATTAAACAGCCTACAATCTTAATACAAGGCGGAAAAGATGTTTTAGTGCATCCTGATAATGCCAAATTTGCCCAAAAAATGCTAATAAATTCATCAAGCATACAGATATGGATGAAAGATGATATGAATCACTTTGTACCTTGGTCAAATCCTGAGCTAATAAAAGAGGCAATTCTAAAGTCTCTCTGATGGTCTTTGATAAAATGGCGGTTGATGTCTATTTTCAAAGAAAAATAAGTAATTTTGTAAAAAATATTAAACAAAATATTATTACACATGGCAACAAACAGAACATTCACCATGATTAAGCCACACGCTGTGGCGGATAACCACATCGGTGGAATTACGGCGATGATTGAGGCGGCAGGTTTCAGAATCGTGGCAATGAAAAAAACACAATTATCAGCAGCACAAGCAGGTAAATTCTATGAAGTACATAAAGAAAGACCTTTTTATGGCGAATTATGCGAAATGATGTCGTCTGGCCCAATCGTTCCGATGATTTTGGAGAAAGAAAACGCAGTAGCTGATTTCCGTGCATTGATTGGTGCAACAAATCCAGCGAATGCCGAAGAAGGAACAATTCGTAAAAAATATGCAAAATCAATGGGCGAAAATGCCATTCACGGTTCAGATTCTGACGAAAATGCGGCTATCGAAGGCTCGTTTTTCTTTGGAGCTATTGAGCAATATTGATTATAAATAGTTACAGAATTTAACGTCGACATGGTTCAAAACCATGCCGACGTTCTACCACTGCGATAAAAATTAGTTTTTCAGTCTATCCCTTCGTAAATAATTCCTGCTTTTTGTCTGATTTCATCTAACAGACTTATCAGCTTTACGCTTATCGAAAGTGGCATTTTCGAGCTTTCCTTTTTTCCTTCTCGCACACACTGACTTACTTCTTCAATCTCGAAATTATAACCAAAAGTTTTTCGTGGAAAATTGAATTTCACTGGCTTTTTATCTGTCTCAAAAAGCGTAATTCGCTTCGCTTCCATAAATCGACCTTCGATGTGAATGTAACCGTTTTCGCCATAAATCAAGGCTTCGGTGAGCGTACGTGCTTTGAGCGTACAACTTAAATTGGCAGTTGCTTCGTTTTTATAACCTAACACAAAACTTGTTGTTTCGTCGATTCCTGTTTCTCCAAAATTACTAATTACTTGAATATCAGAAGGATAGCCTAATAAAAGCAGACTTAAATAAGCTGGATAAATGCCAATATCAAGCAAAGCCCCACCACCCAAATTAGGATTTAGTAAACGTTTTTCTGGTAAAAAAGGAGCATTGAAACCAAAGTCAGCTTGTACATTTCTTACTTTTCCGATGCGTCCTTCGGCAATTAAATCTAATGTTTTCTGAATCGCTGGAATAAATCGTGTCCACATCGCCTCCATCAAAAAAGTATCGTTTTCACGGGCCGCTTCCACCATTGTTTGCACTTGCTTTAAATTCATAGCAAATGGTTTTTCGCACAAAACAGGCACTTTATGCTTTAAGCACAAAAGTGTATTCTCGGCATGCGAAGTATGTGGTGTGGCGATGTAAATGGCATCTAAATCAGGCGTTTGAAAGATACTCTCGTAAGAATCGTAGAAATAGGGAGCATCGTAGCGTTCGGCAAAGTCTTTGGCTCGTTCGAGCGAGGAAGAAGATGCAATAGCATGGAGTTGGGCGTTTTTTACTGACTTTAAATCGGTTGCAAACTTTTCAGCAATTTTTCCTACGCCAATAATTCCCCACTTAATATTTTTTTTCATCTTAAATCAGTTTCTTTTGAGAAACGAAATTAAGCAAAAAACGTTTTATCGGATAATTATTTTTTCGGTGAGTTTGGTTTCTCCCATCTCCAAAACGAGAAAGTATAAACCCGCATTGATTTCGTTCGGTAATAAGATTTGTGTTTTTTGATTATCAATGACAATGCTTTCGATAGGAACAGGTAAGCCGATGATGTTTAATAATTGAATTTGAGATATTGGTTTATCAAATGTCTCGATTAAAAAACTTTCATTATCAACTGGGTTCGGAGAAATCTTAACCTTTTGTGCCGAGATATTTGGTTCTGTACTGAGAACAGAAACCGTTACGGTGAGTGTTTTGTAGATAAATTCCTTCCCAACAGCATCAGAGAACTTTAAACGGTAATAGTTTTTACCTAAAAACGGTTTTTGGTCGATGTAAGAATAAGATTTCTTTGTACTTGAATTGATGGAAGCAGCTATTTGGCTCATGACATTAAATTTGATGCCGTCTATGCTTCGCTCAACAATGAAATTTTTAGATTGTATTTCGGTCGAGGTTTCCCAAGCAACTTTTACATATTGTTCGGGAGTAAGGCTTGCACCATATGTTTTTATTTCAGCAGGAAGTTGATTTCCAACCTTTACGGCCCAGAAATCTGTTCCGCCTTTGTTTTCGCTCACATCTCCATCAACTGAGTCTGAGTTGGCTGCAATAATAAAGCCACCATCGGCGGTCGGAAATGCTCCACGTGCAATGTCAGAGTCGGCTCCGCCGAACATTGTATGATTATTAATTAAACCCGAATTTTCGATGTTTACTAACCAAACATCGCCTACTGGTCCATTTGGCTTTACTTTTCCTATCACCGAACTGCTAATTCCCATCGCAAAGACCTTGCCCTCGCTTGATTTCTTGATGGTATATAAACCATCAATGTCGTCTCCGCCCGTCAATATCTTCCAAAGCAATTTACCTTCGGTAGCTGAATATTTTACTAAAACGCCATCTTTTTGACCCAAATTTGGAGTCATATCACCATTGGTAGAATTGGTTTCTCCCACAATTATAAAGGCATTGTCAGAAGTTTCGACGGCTGCATAAGCAATATCTAAATTAGTACCGCCCAAAGCTCTTAGCCATAGCAGTCGGCCAGTAGCATCGGTTTTCATGATGCAAAAGTCAATAAAACCTTTTCCAGCCCCTGATATTTCGAAATTAGAACCTTCAGTTCCACCAACCATCAGAAAACCGCCATCTGCACAAGCAATGACTTCATTCATCGAATCATTGGAAGAACTCCCATAGGTTCTTGTCCATTGAATATCGCCATTTGAGTTGAGTTTCGATAGCCAAAAATCGGTTGTATTGATAGGGTTAATGGTAGCTCCGAGAATATATCCGCCGTCAGCAGTTGGTTTGATTGTAGGTTTTGAATTGGCATCGGCTTTGGCAAAAGATATTTCGCCAACACTATATCCACTGGCTATTACTTTTCGCCATTCTATTGAGCCATCTGTTTTTAGTTTCAGTAAAATTAGCCCTCCACGAGAACCATTTCCTGCGGCTTCGCCATCTGTAGAACTTGTTGTAGCAACGAGTAAAATTCCTTTGTCTTTTGTTTCCAAAACATCGGTTGCAACATCATCTTTTGTGCCACCAAAGGTCTTAGACCATTCGATTTCGCCCCAATTATTGAGTTTTACTACCCAAATATCGCTTCCACCAGCACCACTGAAAGCTTTTGAGGCAGGTACATCACCATCTTTATTATTATTCGTCGAACCGACAATTACGTAACCTCCATCGGTTGTTGGTGTACTGGCGTAGGCATATTCATTGTTTTTTCCACCCAAACTTTTTTGCCAATGGATGGCTAAGTTTTGGGAAAATGACAATGTTTGGAAAGCCAAAAATATGATTAGCAGAAGAAACCTCATTTTTACTTCGGTTGCGGAAGATTATTTTTCGAAAAATGCAACAAACTTCGTACCACAACCACAAAAAAGAATGCCCCAACCGTTACAGTCGAGGCATCTGGGTTTTTATAGAGGGGTTTATTATTATTTTGCAGCTAATTTCGCCTTTAAATTTTGGTCGATAGCCTCTAAGAATTCTTCTGTGTAAAGATAATGCTCTCCGTGAGTCACTTTGTTTCCGTGAATACAAACAGCTAAATCTTTAGTCATTTTACCCGATTCAACTGTTTCAACACAAACTTGCTCTAAAGCTTGGCAGAAATCAATTAACTCTTGGTTGCCATCTAATTTACCACGGAACTCTAAACCACGAGTCCAAGCAAAGATAGAAGCAATTGGGTTTGTTGAAGTTGGTTTTCCAGCTTGGTGGTCACGGTAGTGACGAGTTACTGTTCCGTGAGCAGCCTCTGCTTCCATTGTTTGGCCATCTGGCGTAACGAGTACCGATGTCATCAAACCAAGTGAGCCGAAACCTTGTGCTACTGAGTCAGACTGAACGTCACCGTCGTAGTTTTTACAAGCCCAAACGAATGAACCATTCCATTTCAAAGCAGAAGCAACCATGTCGTCAATCAAACGGTGTTCGTAAACGATTCCCGCTGCTTCAAACTTAGCTTTGTAGTCTGTTTGATAGATTTCTTCAAAAATATCTTTGAAACGACCATCATATTTCTTCAAAATTGTATTTTTTGTAGAAAGATACAAAGGCCATTTTTTGTTTAATGCTACATTGAAACACGAGTGAGCAAATCCACGGATTGACTCGTCGGTGTTGTACATACCCATTGCTACACCACCACCTTTGTAGTTGTAGATTTCGTATTCTTGTACAGTTCCGTCTTCGCCTTCAAATTTCATTGTTAATTTACCTGCACCTTTTACAACGAAATCGGTTGCACGGTATTGGTCACCGAAAGCATGACGGCCAACGATGATTGGAGAAGTCCAGTTTGAAACCAAACGAGGAACGTTTTGACAAACGATTGGCTCACGGAAAACAGTACCATCCAAGATATTACGGATAGTTCCATTTGGTGATTTCCACATTTGTTTTAAGTTAAATTCTTTTACACGAGCTTCGTCAGGTGTGATAGTTGCACACTTGATACCAACGCCATATTGTTTGATTGCATTTGCCGAATCAATTGTTACTTGGTCGTTTGTTTCGTCACGATACTCGATTCCGAGGTCATAGTACTTGATATCAACATCAAGGTAAGGAAGAATTAATTTTTCTTTGATAAATCGCCAAATGATACGAGTCATTTCGTCGCCATCTAACTCAACTACTGGATTTGCTACTTTGATTTTTGCCATTTTTCCAAATGCTCCTTACCCCAAAGAGGAGACTGAGTTTATATTAATTTCATTGTCTTGGGGCGATAACAAGGAATAATAAAGTAGTCAACTGTCAATAGTCCATCGTCAATAGTTTTTAATTATCTCAAAAACCTCAACGTTCTTCCTTCTTGACATCTAAAACACCATTTTATTCCTTAATTGACATGAATAATTTTTTACCGCCACAAAGGTAATTGATTTACATAAATATTCTAAGATTCTATCAAACAAAAAAAGAGCCTCCAAATGGAAGCTCTTTTCTGACTTAAACCAAAGAAAATTATGAAAATTAATAAAATCGTTTATCAGTCGATAGAAGCTAAATTTAATAAACTACCGACCGTCGTCTATTGACTATTTATTCAATAATTCGTCGAATGTAATGGCAACGTAATACATTGAGCCAACCGCTGCACTACCAAAGGCTTGAATGTATGGTTTACCACCGATATTTGTTCCACCCAATTTGATGATAGATTTCATCGAAGCTAATTTATAGCTTACTTGAGCGTCAAATGTTGTTACAGCTGGTACGATTGTGTTTGTAAATGAAGCAACCCCAGTTGTAGTTGGTTGGTTGAAACTTGCTTGCCATACAAACTCATCTTGGTGTCTTAGATTTACATTGAAACCAAATTTATCACCGCTATTCAAACGTTTACCAAAGCTCAAGTTATAACGATTTTTCGGTGTGTTATAGCCAGCATATTGTTGCTCTGGGCTTGCAGTAAAGCCTTTTAAGTTATTTTGAGCATAATTTACACCAACATTAAATCCTTTTGACAAAGAATAATTTCCGCTGATAGCAAATCCGTTAGCTGTAATCTTTTCTTTAGAGTTTGCCACACGTGAATATGCCGAACGAGTAGAAGCCCCACTAAGACCAGACTCGATTGGTAAACCTGGAGCAGCAGCAGCGGTTGGTACAAGTATCGCAGTTCCACCAATGAAGTTGGTGTATTTACTTGTATAGAAATACGAGTCAATGAATAATTTCTTAGCAATTAAACCTTTGTAACCAATTTCGTAAGATGAGATTTTTTCCGGTTTCAAAGCAGCAGCTTTATATTTAGGTAAAGCAGCTAAGCCAAAAGCAGGAGCAACTTGAGCTGTTACACCCGGTACGTTAGCAGCAAGAGCTTTTGCTAATTCAGCATTGAATGCTGGTTGGAAATTGGCAGCAATAGCAGCTGGTAAGTTAGCCGCAACACCAGCTTGAATGCCCGCTTGTGTAGCAGGTAATGCTAATTGTTGTTGAACCGAAGCTTGGATAGTCGCTTGTGTAGCAGGTAATGCTAATTGTTGAGCCACACCAGCTTGAATAGCTGCAGCAGCTGCCGACGCAGCTAATTGTCCTGCTGCAACAGCTGCATTTACTTGAGCCGTTACACCTGCTGTAATTTGTTGAGTAACAGCTGCTAATACACCCGCTTGGATTTGTTGAGTAGCACCAGCAGTAACTGCTTGTAATACACTTTGTTGAATCGCAGCATTTACACCCGCTGTAATTTGCGGTGTCGCTTGTGCTGTTACAGCCGCAGTTGCATAAGCTTGTGCTTTGGCTAAAACATCAGCAGTGATATATTTTGAAGGATTTCTTGAAAAATCTGTCAAAGTAGCTAAATCTACACCGTTTGCTAAGTTATATCTTGTATCAAATTCTGGTTGTCCACCAATCAAAGTACCAGATGGTGTTCTCAAATCAATGTATTGGTTTTGAGTTGTTGGAATACGATAGCCAGTTTGGTATGATACTCTGAAGTTCTGTTGACCAAACGAAGCAACTGCTGATAATCTTGGAGTAAAGAAGCCATCAAAATTTTGGCTTTTATCGTAGCGAATCGAAGCTGATAATTTCAAGTGGTCTTTGAATAAGCTTTTAGCTGCTTGAGCAAAAGCACCGTATTCGTTGATTGGAATAGTACCCGAACGACCTTCTTTTTTATCTGCGAATAACGTTCCGTTAGAGCGTAAGCTATATTGACGAACGTTTGCTCCAACTAATAAATCAACAAACTTGATTTGATTTTTGAAGTTATAAACTCCTTCTGCATGATACATATTAGTTTTATCTAAGAAAGCACCACCGCCATCAACAATGGCTGCATCACGGAATTTATTGAGCAATGTAGTATATTCTGCTGTTCCAGGAGTTGGCATGCCTTTATCAGCAACACCTCTTGCTGCAATACCTGCCTGTTCTTCTGATTGGCCAGCACTACGTGCAGCCACAAAAGCCCCAACGTATTCACCAAACCATGTAGCGTGAGGTTTAATGCTATTCAACATTGCCACCGCTGCCAAACCTGCAGTATATGATTGACCCGAACGCTCTTGAGTTGTATATGCTCTTAAAGTGAAGTTATCACCTCTTAATTCAAGCTTAGCTTGTGTTAAGTTAAAGTTACGGAGTGAATATCGGCCAGTACCAGTATAAACGGTTGTACCGTAACCATAATTTACTTGACCTACTAATTCTACTTTTTCGTTGATGCGATAGTGAGCAGCCAAGTTAGTTTTAAAACTTTTTGTGTTGTAGTCAACCATATCTTTTTCCAAGAAACCGGTTCTACTAACATTTACATTTGGCACTAAAGCTAAAGCTGCTGAAGGCAACAATTTTGCAGCAATTAAACCATTAGCAACAGTAGTCATATTGGCTTGAACCTCATCACCGTAGATGTTCATACCATCATAATCTGTTTTTACACCAGCACCTCTTGTTCCATTTTCTACTCCACCAAGGTTTAGGTTAGAGTAGTTGGTTGCTTGCCAGTCTTTAGCTGTGATGTAAGCTAAGTTTACTTTGAACGCAAATTTGTTGTTTTTTGAAGCCTTAGCATAACGCATCGAGAAGTCTGTCATAGGCGTATTTACCACGTCTCGGTTGCTTGCACTCATTACACCTGCTTTGAGTGTTGCACTCAAACCTTGATACAAAAATGGGCTTTTGCTGTTCATTAATACCAAGCCATTGATAGCATTTGGGCCATAAAGAGCAGATGCTGCACCTGGTAAAACCTCAACATTTTCAACATCAAGCTCAGGCATACCCACGATATTATCAACTGGGAAGTTCAAGCCTGGAGCTTGGTTATCCATACCGTCAATCATTTGCACAGTACGAGGGTTACCTGTGGCACCAAAACCACGCATGTTGATAGATTTAAACAACAAGCCTTGCGTTGTCATGTCGATACCCTTCATGTTGGCGAGGGCGTCATAGAATGACGGTGAGGCTGTTTCACGAATCGTGCGAATATCCATTTTTTCGATAGCCGCCGGCGATTTCAAAACAGATTCTTCAACCCTTGAAGCAGAAACTACTACTTCTTGGCCTAAAACAGCTTGTTCTTTAAGAGCAATATTGATAGAGGCTGAATTGCCAGATACACTCACTTCCTGACTTTCATATCCTACAGAGGAAATTACTATCGAAAATGGAGGTGGAGTTGAAACATTGAACGCAAATTCACCTTTTGAGTTGGTGATTGTTCCTATCACTTTGCCTTTTACTTGCACACTAACCCCAATGAGCGGCTCTTTGGTATTAGCGTCGGTAACGGTTCCAGACACTTTTGTTTGAGCAAAGGAAAGCTGAGTTATTAGTAAGCAGCATATTCCGAGCAAACATTTTTTAACGGAAAGTTTGTACATGAGAATATTGGTTAGTGGTTAACAAAACGTAATTTTGTGTCAAACATAGAAAAGAAAATAATAATATGCAAGCATACTATTAGTAGTTTGTATCAAAATCATACAATTTTAACAAAAAATAATCATATATAATGCGAAAGATGATTTTTCTATCCTTATTTTATTTTTTGCTGATTTTTTCTGAGAAAATAGTAGCTCAAAATA
The DNA here is from genome assembly GCF_014644295.1 of Emticicia aquatilis. Classification (GTDB taxonomy): domain Bacteria; phylum Bacteroidota; class Bacteroidia; order Cytophagales; family Spirosomataceae; genus Emticicia; species Emticicia aquatilis. Next base: position 237,582 of record NZ_BMKK01000006.1, on the reverse strand, counting down.
CAGTTACTCTAACAGGGCATTTTAATCCTCAATTTACACCACCTGCACCAGATTATACACAAAATAGTGCATGGGCTGCCTTACCAACTATTGAGGATAAAGCAGACAAAACACCCTTGAAGTCGAATCTGATTGAAAATCAGAAAGATGCGAAAGCCGATGTATTCTTTTTGCATCCGACGACATTTACATACGAACCCAAAAATCAATATCAGTGGAACGCCGATGTGAATGATGTTGAACTAAATGAAAAAACAGATAACTCAACGATTCTAAATCAAGCTTCTGCTTTTAATGGTTCTGGGAAAATATATGCACCTCGTTACCGTCAGGCACATTATTATTCTTTTCTGACACCCAACGCCGACGATAAAAAGCAAGCCTTAGATTTAGCATACGCTGATATTAAAGCGGCATTTGAATATTACCTAAAAAACTGGAATCAAGGTCGGCCGATAATTATTGCATCGCATAGCCAAGGAACGGTTCATGCCAAAAGACTTTTGAAAGAGTTTTTTGATGGAAAACCACTTCAAAAACAATTGGTAGAAGCATATTTAATTGGAATTGCAACACAGCCGGATACATTTGAGAATATCAAACCAAGCAAATCGGCTGAAGAAATAGGTGGATTTGTATCGTGGAATACCTTTGCACGCAATTATCTGCCCGAATATTATAACAATGGACTTAATACTGCTGTAAGCACAAATCCACTTACATGGAAGTTGGACGAAGAGTTTGCACCAAAAGAACTCAATAAAGGTGGAGTTGGTTATAAGTTTACATTCGTTAAAGAAGCTGCCGATGCTCAGAATCATCAAGGAGTATTATGGATAAATAAACCATACATTAAAGGGCGTATCTTTATTAACCTTAAAGTATGGCATATTGCTGATATAAATCTTTTTTGGATGAACATCAGAGAAAATGTAGCTTTACGTTTAGAAACATATCTCAAACAATAATAAAGAAGTATCGAAAAGCCAGTAAAAGATACATTTTAATCAATGAACGATAATTACGTAGTTATTATGGCTGGAGGTGTCGGAACAAGGTTCTGGCCGTTTAGTCGAAGCACAAACCCAAAACAATTTCACGATGTGCTGGGTATTGGGAAAACAATGATTCAACAAACGGTAGAGCGTTTCGAGGGTATCTGTCCTAAAGAAAATATATATATTGTTACAAGTAAAGAGTATTATGATATAACAAAGCAGCAACTACCGTATTTAAGTGACGACCAAATTTTACTTGAACCAAGCCGTAGAAACACAGCTCCGTGTATTGCGTATGCTTGTTATAAAATTGGGTCGAAGAATCCGAATGCTAATATTGTTGTTGCTCCTGCTGACCATATTATTTTGAAAGAAGAGGAATTCCGCAAAAGAATTAGCATTGCGTTGCACTTCTCAGCTAAAAATGATGTATTAGTTACGCTTGGTATAAATCCAACCCGTCCCGATACTGGTTATGGGTATATCCAGTTTTCGGAGTCAGAGGGTGATATCAAGCGTGTAGTTACTTTTACCGAAAAACCAAACTTAGAGTGGGCAAAGAAATTTGTAGAAAGTGGTGAGTTTGTTTGGAACGCTGGTATTTTTATTTGGAATGCGAATGCTATAAAGAAATGCTTTGAGGCCTTCTTACCCGAAATGGCAGAAGCTTTTGAAGAAATTAAAGCTGATTATTACACCGAAAGAGAAGCCGAAGCATTGAATAGGGCTTATCCACAATGCAAAAACATTTCGATTGATAACGGTATTATGGAGCGTGCCGAAAATGTTTTTGTAGTGCTTTCTGATATTGGCTGGTCAGATTTGGGTACGTGGAAATCGCTTTATGAAATATCCGATAAAGATGAAAACGAAAATGCCATTGATGCCAATGTAATGCTCTATGATACGAAAAACAGCATCATAAAAACGCCGAAAGAACGCTTAGTTGTTGTGAGTGGTTTGGATGGATACATTGTAGCAGAATTTGACAATGCACTAATGATTTGCAAAAAAGAAGACGAACAAAAAGTAAAAGAATTTGTGGCAGCGGCTGGTGCAAAAGGCAAAGAGTTTGTATAGTAGTCAACAGTTTGCGGTCAACAGTCCACAGAGTCGTCTAATACGATTTTAGTCAAGAGTTTACAAAATATTTATAGAGGGGTTCGATTAATCGAACCCCTTTTTTTGAACCAAATTTTGGCTTCGTAGGTTTTATTTGAAAAACAATTATACAGAATGAGCAACAAACCTTTGCAAATAGATATAGTATCTGATGTGGCGTGTCCGTGGTGTTATATCGGAAAAAAACATTTAGAAAAAGCCCTCGAAAGATTTGATAGTCAGCCAGTTGAGATTACTTGGCATCCTTTCCAACTTGACCCAACGATTCCAGCCGAAGGGCTTGATAAAGAAGAATACTTCCTCAATAAGTTTGGCAGTAAAGAGCGTATCGAGCCAATGTTTCAGCGTGTGGTAGGAGTGGGCGAGCAAGCAGGCATCAAGTTTGATTTTGATAAAATGCCTAAAGCCATCAATACCATTCCTTTACATAAAATGCTACACATTGCCCGTGAAGAAGGAACTCAAATTGAGTTAGAAGAAAAGTTCTTCAAAGCATATTTTACAGACGGTATTGATTTTTCTGAGAAAGAGCAACTCATTGCTTTCATGGAAGATTTTGGCTGGAATCGTGAAAAAACTGAAGGCATTTTGGCTAATGAAGAAATCACTTATCACGTTACGCAGGAAATCAAGCATTTTCAGAATTTAGGTGTTTCTGGTGTACCATTTTTCATCTTGAATAATAAATACGCCATCAGTGGAGCTCAACCGACGAGCGTATTTTTGGATACATTAAATAAAGTTGCTGCCGAAATGCCACCAGTTGAAGCTGTTGGCGAGGTTTGCGATGTGGATGGGAAGAATTGTTGATTATAGATTTTAGACAAGAGACAAAAGACATGAGATAGAGTAAACTATTTTTACTTTTTTCTCTTGTCCTTTGTCTAATATCTCTTGTCTAAATTAAATCTCCATCAACTTCTTCAAATTTTCTCCATAAGCTGAGCCAGTTTCTATTTTTGAAGCTTTTGTATCTCGCATAATTACCAAATATTTTCCGCTAAAATATTTCTGCAACTCTTTGATTAGCAGAGAGTTAATAATTGATGAGCGACTAACTCTCGTGAAATTTTCGGGTAGTTTTTCTTCCAATGAAGCTATTGTATAATTGGTCAAATATTGCTTTCCGTCGGTCGTATTCAAGAAAACGTATTTGTCTTCGGCTTCAAAAAAGCTGATTTCTGTTAGTGGAATAAACAAAATCTTCTCGCCCGATTTCACCGAAATTGAATGAATGTCTTTCTTAGGCTTGAATTGCTCAATTAACTGTAAAAGACTATTATTCATGGAGCTATCGCTCGTGTTTGACTTTAATTTACGCAGTTTTTCAACGGTCTTTTCTAAGCGTTCAGTTTCAATTGGTTTCAATAGATAATCAATCGAATTTTCTTCAAACGCTCTAATGGCATATTGGTCGTAAGCAGTTGCAAAAACCACTAAAGGCATAAAATCAAGCTGAGCAAGCATTTCAAAACCAGTCATTTCAGGCATTTCGATGTCCAAAAAAATCACATCGGGTTTGAGAGAAGTTATCTTTTCGAGTCCTTCGTGTCCGTTTTTTGCTTCGGCAATTATTTCAAAATCTTCAAATTTGCCCAAAAGTCTTTTTAACCGTCCGATTGCCAGCGGTTCGTCGTCGATGAGTATAGTTTTCATTTTTTCTTTATCGTAATTATTACCGCCTTATATGTTTTATCATTCTGAATTTCCAGATGAGCATTTTTGCCGTAAATTAATCTGAGTTTTTCGTTGATACTGCGGAGTCCGTAGCCTGAAGCCATTTCTTCTGGAAAGGGTTTTCCAGAATCATGTACCGAAAGAATAATTGATTCGTCTTTTTGGTAGATTTTTACTTCAATTTTTCCTTCGCCCGAAACCTTCGCTATACCGTGTTTGATAGCATTTTCGACCAAAGGTTGTAATAAAAACCTCGGAATCTGAAAATCTTCAAGGCTTTTATCCAGTTCGGTTGAAAATTTTAGCCTGTCACCAAAACGCACTTGCTCGATTGAAAGATAGGTTTTTACTACCTCAAGTTCGTCGGAGACACTACAAAAATGTTCGTTGTTACGGTCGGTGGTATATCTAAAAAACTTCGATAATAAAATTGTCATTTCTTCGGCCTTATCGGGGTCGGAATGAACCAAACTTGCAATACTGTTGAGTGAATTATATAAAAAATGTGGATTTATACGTGCCTGCAAAGCCCCAAGTTCGGCGGTTGTTTTGAGTTTTTCGAGGTTGAGTAGTTGATATTCCTGCTCCGAAATCTTTCGTGTGATTTGTCGAGTATGTTGCCAGTAATAGAAATAAGAACAACTGACAATCAGCGGAATCAACGAATAAATTCGATTTACATTGAATGTGCCATCGGGAGTTTTAAAATCTCGGTTGTAAGCAACTAAATCGGCATAACTCAATGAAAAAATACCTAATAAAATCTGAGAAAATTCAATCAAAATGAGCGTAAAAGCAATGATAATAAGGTATTTAAGCCAATTTTGGTAAATTCTCTTATCCAATAACTGAATAAACGTTGTAACAGCCCCGTGTGAACTCAATCCGTTAGCAATATTTGATAGGAAAACAATTTTTTCGATGTTAGTTAAAGCGTTCTGAGGGTTTATTTTCGTGTCGATATTCTGAAACGTAAAATACACAATACTACTTAGGCCGTAAGTAAGTAATAAACAGAAAAATAAACCCAAAATGAAGTTGCCGAAGCTGAGTGCCACATAATTTGTGTCAATACTTGGGCTTTGGCGTTTGATAAAACTATCTTTTACCTTATCGAATTTTTGTAATTCGGGTAAAATTTTGATATTTCCACCCGTTCCTTTTACCAAAACTTTTGGTCCACCGCCATTGAGTTTCCCTACGAGTTGGTCTTGGGTTTTAAAACCCTCAAAATTTGAAAGTAGTGGGACTGTAACTTTTGAGCTGGAAATATCTAAGTCAAGCGATTGTTGCAGAGGTAATGCTACGCTGATATTTCCGCCTGCCGTATCGAGCCAAATATACTTATTGACAGCTTTTACTTCGGCCTCTATATTGCCGCCTTTGGTGTTTGCTCCAATATCGCCTTCGATACCGTAAAGTTTTATGTTTCCGCCCCAAGTTGAGCATTGAAGTTCTCCTTTCAATCCTTCGCCCAAAATATTCCCGCCCGACGTACTGGCATGAACTTTCCCTTTTTGGTTTTTTATCTGAATATTCCCGCCGAGGGTTTTTACAACCATATCGCCGTCGTTTTCAGATAAAAGCACTTTTCCACCCCAAGTTTTAGCATCAATATTGGCATCGCAATTATTGATTTCTAAGTTTCCTCCCATTGTTTTACCTCGAAAAATACCTTTAGAGTCGTTAATCAGTATTTTTCCACCCCAAGTCGTGAAAATATGATTGGAGTCGAGATTTTTTAAGTAAATATTTCCTCCGTAAGTCTTAGTATTTGCCAAAATGTGCTTTGGTAATGAAATTCGGAAAGAAGTTTTCTGAAAATTAATCCAGTTATATGGGTGAAAATAATTGGGTTTTGAGAGAATATGGAGTGTCTCACCGATTGTTTCGATGCTTACAGGGTTAATTTCTGAATCAATCGAATCTAATCTTTCACTATTCAGAAATAATGTCATCCAACTTCTGACAGAGGCAAAAATTTCTATTTTTATGATATTTTCCTCTGTTCCGATGAGTTCGATGTCACCAGCGAAAGTCAACAGTTGAAGGTTTTTTATGCCTTCAACGTTGATTTCTTTAATGTGTGTTGCAAATGAGTTCATTTTTATATCTGAGAAAGCATCCATTTAGCAACTCTTTCGCCCCAGTTTGGTGCAATGCTCGATGCGGGTTTGAATTTCGCAAATTTATTGATGGCATCTTGTAAAATCGGCTCTGATTTTTTCTTTCCACCACCAAAAGCTTCTGGAGTATAAAAGACGCCTTGTCCTGCCAATAAAGCCGCTCTTGGATTTTCAGGGTTTAACTTAGCTGCGTTTTGTAAAGCCGTTCCTACGATTCCACCATATTTTTGCCAACGGTCTTGTGGCGAAACCGCCATTCTTGCACTGGCAATGTAGGCTTTAAGCACTTCTATTTCGTCGTTGTTGGGTTGAAGCTTTTCGGCTGCTGCGGCAAATTTTTCGGCTTTTTCTAAAATGATGTCTTTTTTATCGGCATCGGTTTCGGCATAATTTAAGTTTACTAAGCCATAAGCCGCCCAATAATTTGGCAACCATTCTTTGGGTTCGGCAGCAGCGATGCGTTCTAATTGGCTAACGGCTTGCTTGTTATTCTCAGTGTTTTCAAATTCGCTGAGCAAACCGACAGCTTTTTCCATTGCTGAAATGTAGGCAGGGTTTTGAGCAAAAGTTTCGGTAATTACCAATGTTAATAGGCTGATTACAAATAAGATACGTTTCATTTTGATTGATTGTTTGAATGTTAAAAAAATAGCTTTTCTGATTTGTTGACTCAAAGTTATGTGGACTTTTATTGCTGAAATACTGATTTCTGACGAATGCTTGTTTTTGAGGAGTAAACTTCGTTTTTGGAAGAGTGAAAACTATCAATTTTCTAAATCAGCTTCTTTTGGTTTACTGAGTTGTTTTGAAAGATTCATCGAAATTCCCAAAAAGAATGTTCTGTAAACTGGTGGAGTTACTTCAAAACGTTGTTTGCCATCGGCCGAATAACGGTAGCCAAACACATTTTTTCGAGCAAAAATATTATCCAATGACGCATAAAATACCACAAAATTGCCTTTAATCACTTTTATATAACTCGCCGAAAGGCTCACGTTTTGATACGGTTTCATATAAATTGGCAAAAACGACGTGGTAGCAAAATCATAGTTTGGTCGCCCGCTTGTATGCGTGAATGTTACACCAACGTTTGTGCTGATTTTTTCAAGAAATTGTTTATAAACCACGCTAAAATTGTGTTTTGAAGCAAAAGTTGGCGTAGCTTCTTGCTGATAATTTCTGAATAAGCGTTTGGTATCCAAGAAAGAATAAGTGAACCAAAAATCTCCATTTTTGATGCTTTTCTTGTCTCGAAAAAATCCATCGAAGCCTTGAGCGTAGCCGAACCCGCTATTATCGGTTTTTCCAATCGGGAAACGATATGGGTTTGGGTCGTAGAAAGTTGTGTATTCTCGTACTAAATCTTTATAATCTTTTCTAAAAGCCTCAACTCGAAATGTACGGTCGTTTTTGATGATTTGATAATTCAGAATCAAGTGATTAGCCAACTCAAAATCTAAGTTTTGATTGAGGTAAAGATAGTTTTTCTCTGGAGTTTGATAAAACTGCCCCGCCGCCAAAGAAACTTGACTATATTGACCCGTTTTGTAGGCCAAAGAGATTCGAGGAGCAATATTGGCTTTATCTATCACGTTCGTGTATTCGCTTCGTAAACCAAATCTTCCTGCCAATTTTGGTGTGATGTAGAGTTCAGTTTCTACGAAAGCCGTTCCATAATTTTCATTCAACCTAAAATCATACTGATTATAAACATTTCCGACTTTTATGGCGTGAAACTCTGTGCCAAACAGAACCGAACTGGCATTATTCCTTCCAAATAGGCGAGTCATTACTGCTCGCACCTGTGTACGCTCATCGAGGCGGTCGCCTGCGTTGCCTCCGATTGTTAATTTATCAGTATTATGGCTGTACGAAAGTCCAGTTTGTAAAATCCAACGTCCTTCATCAAAATTTACTTGATAGCTTCCATTCGTGAAAACATTGCGATTTTTCAGGTCAAATCTATACTTTGTGCCAACTTCCTCATAAGATGGAAACAAAATCGTAGATTGATTATCGGTATAAGTTCCGTAGATTTTCAACGAACTATTTTTAGTCAGATTTTCATTGACCGTTAGCGAAGTGCTAAAACCTTGCGGCATTTTATCAAAAATGATATTCGACTGAATCAGATTGAAGTAAGGAGAAAGATTGCTGTAATAAACTGACCCCGAAACACTGCCTTTATGCGTGTAAGTTGCTCCGATACCCGCCATATTGGCATTCAGATTCCAACCGCTGGCATTATCGGTTTTGTCTTTGGTTTGCAATAAAAGCACCGACGAAAGAGCCTGACCATATTGTGCCGAATACCCACCCGTGCTAAAAGCGGTTCCTTTAAACATAAAAGGCGTGAATCGTCCACGTTGTGGCACATCGGGCGTACTACTAAAAAACGGATTCTGCACAATCATGCCATCAATCACGGTTTTTGTTTCGCTGGCCGAACCTCCACGCACAAAAAGCCCTTCTTGCTCGCCCACTCGTTGCGAACCTGGCAAAAGCTGCATTACGGCCGTAATATCTGCTCCACCACCTGCGGTTGTTACAATATCGAGCGGTTTTAGCATAACCATTTTTTTGCTATCTGAGGCCTCGAAAGTTCCTGCCGTAATCGTGACGGTATTCAGCACATTCATGGCTTCTTCTAACTTGATGCTTACTTCTACGATTGGTTTATCCAGTTTTATTTTTTGCTCGAAAGGCTCGTAGCCCACAAAACTTGCCGAAATCGTTGCGGTGTCTTTCTGAGAAGTTTTGAACGTGAAATTGCCATCTAAATCGCTGGTTGCACCATCGTAGCTGCCTTTTACGAAAACATTGGCACTCGGCAGGGCTTCTCCTTTGCGGTCGGTTACTTTGCCTTTGATGGTTGTTTGGGCAAAAAGCGTTGAAAGTAATAAGAGTTGGAATAAAAAGAGAGGTAATAGCTTTTTCATTGATTTGTGTTTTTTGATGACACAAATTTATTTTTGAAAACCTCCTTAGATTAGCGTTTTCAGACAAACGCCTGTTTTTGAAGAATAAACTTAGCAGATAATGGAGTGAAATAAATCAAAATTTAGAAAAACGCATCTTCAAAGTGCATAATTTCAAATTTCTCGCCCACGGTTATAGCAATGATGTCGAAACGAACGTTTCCGTGCCAATCATGCTCATAAATGTAGTTTTCGGCAGTTTTAATAATAAGACTGGCTTTGTTTTTCGAGATAGTTTGTTCGGGAAAGCCATGAGCAACTTCTGACCTCGCCCGAACTTCTACAAAAACTAACCAGCCATCTTTCAGAACCACAATATCTATTTCGCCTTTTCCATGCGTGTAGTTTTGGTCGAGAATCTCGTAACCTTTCTTTTCCAAGAATTTGGCCGCCATAGCTTCGGCCTTATTGCCCGTTTCGTTGTGTTCTGCCATTGTTGTAGAGCAAGTTTCTAACTTGCCCTCAGAAAGTGTAAAATGTCTTACATTAATTCTGCAATTACTGTTTCACCACCAACTGGTTTATCATCGATATTGACTAAGATTTTTGCATCTAATGGCAAGAAAATGTCAATTCTTGAACCAAATTTGATAAAACCAAATTCCGAACCTTGCTCCACGGCTTGTCCTTCTTTCACGTACCAGCAAATTCTACGAGCCAAAGCCCCAGCAATTTGGCGGAACAAAACCTCTGTGCCGTTGTGGTGTTTCACGACGATTGTCGTGCGTTCGTTTTCGGTGCTTGATTTTGGGTGCCAAGCAACCAAGTATTTACCAGCGTGATATTTGGCGTAAGTAACAATTCCAGCAATCGGGTTAAAGTTGATATGCACATTGAGTGGCGACATGAAAATCGAAATCTGGCGACGTGGGCCTTTGAAGTATTCAGTTTCTACAACTTCTTCAATTACCACAACTTTGCCATCAGCAGGAGCTATCACGTGTTTGGGATTTTTAACAGTGGTGCGAGTTGGTTTGCGAAAGAATTGAACCACAATCACAAACAGGAATAAGCTCACGACGAGCAACAATGTGTGTAAAATTTCTTGTTCGGGTAAAAAATATCTTAAAGCCGCATTAGCTGCCAATAGTCCAATAATTGTCAATGAAATCGTTCCTGTGCCTTCCTTATGAAGTGTCATTTTCTGAGCTGTTTAGTTTTTTAGAACCGCAAATATAATCAAACAATGTTTTTACGTTATCTTCACGGCTCAAATATTTATAATGCGTGTGCAAAAGCTGTGGATAAGTTGGTGTTTCACGTGGAAAAACTCTTGATATAATTATGCAAAAACTCTTTTTTTGGCGAAACTGGCCTAAAAATGAACGATTTAGCTTTGTTTTTATTCTTACGATACTTTTCACCTCAATTCTATTACTTTCTTTTTATTGGTTTAAAGGATTAGAAAATGTCATTCATTGGGATATTCTGAGCGAGCTTGACGAAATTCCTGCCGTTTTGGATACTTTCTCGGATGGCCAATTAAAGTTTACCATTAACGGAAATGCTTATATTGTTAAAGAGCGTTATCTCGCTTCGATGATGGATATTAACCTTTGGGCAAATCATGCTTTTGCGGTATTGTTTATCTTAGGTCTGAATTTGCTATTAAGTGCTTTTTCGGGTATGAGTCGTTATTGGTTTTTGGGTGGAATGGTTCTACTGGCAGGTATTCTGATAACCTTTCATCTCGAAATTGTCTTTAACTCGGTCAATCAGCTGCCATTTTTGGTGGCTTTTGGTGCGTTTGCCGGTTTGGCTTTTTACTTCAACACATTTGCTCCTCAAATCAATGCCCTGAAAAGATTCTTAGCTTTTCTTGTTTTGAGTGTAGCAGCCGCTGCCTTGATTGGTTTTACGGCAAAAGCAGCCAATCCAAGTTTGGCAGTTTTTTCTTATGGATTGCTTTCAGCAATTATTCTATCAACAATTTTTATCTTATTGGTTGCTCACGAAATCTCGGCAAGTTTGGTTTGGGTGGTATCAAATTCTGGCGTGAAAAATCGCAATCATATTCCTTCGTTCTTGGCAATTTCGAGTATTTATTTGCTCAATGTTCTTTTAATTTACCTCGAAAAATCGCAGTATATCGATTGGAATATGATTTCAATAAATCCCGTAGCTCTTTTTGGCATTTCTATGATTTTAGGAATTTGGGGTTTCAGAGATTATTCTGAGCAATCGAATTTCTTTGATTTTCGTAGCATTGGCTCGTGGTTTTATTTGGGTTTGGCCATTATCACCACCGCTACAATTGGCTACGCTTACGCAACCGCCAACGACCCACTCATTGAAGCTTTCGAGGATTTTATCTCGTATGCTCATGTAGCGATGGGGCTTTGCTTTTTCTTTTATGTATTGATAAACTTTACGCAACCACTTCAAAAAGGTTTGGAAGTGCATAAAGTGATTTACAAACCAAAGTTTTATGAATTGCTACTTTTTAGAATGGCGGCGGCAATTTTGGTTTTCATGCTGATTTCGTTCAAAAATTATAATAATTACTTCCAAACCAAAGCTGGCTACTATAATGCCATTGCCGATTATTATACAGCCACCGAAGATTTTCAGGCCGCTGAGACATTTTACAAAGAAGCATTGCATTTTGATATTCGTAACCATAAATCAAATTATGCGTTGGCGTCGTTGGCTCTAAAAAATGGCGATAAAGAAAATACAGGCTTATTTCTGAAAAATGCTTTAGAAAAAAATGCCAGTCCGTTTGCGTATGCGGGTTTGAGTAAGGTTTTGCAGGAAAAAGATATGTTTTTTGATGCTCTTTTTACGTTGCGTGAAGGCGTGAGTAAATTCCCGCAGAACCAACAACTTTTGACCAACATTGCGTATCTCTACGAAAAAACAAAAGTGCTTGATTCAACTTTTTATTATCTGAATCTGGCAAAAACTAACTGCTCTGACTGCGATTTGGCGGAATCTAATTTGTTAGCTTATCAATTAAAATATGGAGAAAAAGATTCTCTTTACAAATCATTAAAGGCATCAAATCCAAAACTCGGAGGAGATAATCGAGCAACAAAAAGCATGAGTCTTCGTGCAAATAGGGCTGCTGCCGATAAAATTTTACTGGTGCAGGCAACGACAAATATCGAATTAACAAAAGATTCTGCCATTAACGTAAGTCAATTTGCATTGCTTTATAATTTGTCTTCATTTAATAATACCATGTTTCCGTATTCAAGCAAAGATTTGCAGAATATTCAGCGAAAGGAAGTAAACAACGATTTCTTTGAAGATTTAGAATTTGCTATTTCTTGTCGAAATTATTTCAGTGAAAATAAACTTGAAGGATTGAAACAACTGGCGGTTTTGGCTAATGATTCGACCAAACACAAACCTTTATATAATCAAGTAGCTGGAATGTGGTTTTTGCAACAAGGCGTGTATGATAAAGCGGTAGAACTTCTCAGTAAAGCTGGAGATGTTTCGTCAGTAGAAGTTTTGCAAAAACAAAATTATCAACAAACAATTGCCGATTTTCAAAAAGCTAAAGCGGAGGAATTATTTAAAACTGCTTTAACTAAAAAAGCTGACTTTGATAAGGTTTTGCAGGAAAATCCACTAAATCCTTATGTTTTGAGTAAAGTCGCTGATTTTTATAACAATACACTCAAAAAGCCCAACGATGCCTATAATTTCGTTTTCCGAGCAGCCGAATTAAACGATACTTCCGCCGAAATTTGGAAGTTATACACACTACAATCGCTCAGAATTGGCTTGACCGACTACGTAGCTGATGGTTTGGCAAAAGTACAACAGCTAAGTAGCCCTGCCGATTATCAAGCATTTCTTTCCATCTATCAAGCCCAAAAAGCATTGATGGAAAAAACAAAGGATGGTTTTGAATAGAATAATATCTTTGGATATTGAATAGTAAAATGAGTGAAAGTTATTCGCTCATTCACTCATTCACTCATTCAACATTTCTTCTCATGAAAATTATCGAAACAACCAATATTTCAAAACGCTACATCATGGGTAGCGAAATTATTGACGCCTTAAAATCGGTTACGATTTCGGTCGATAAAGGTGAATATGTAGCATTTATGGGGCCTTCTGGGTCGGGTAAATCTACATTGATGAACATTATTGGTTGTTTGGACTCCCCAACGGGCGGACGCTACGTTTTGAACAACAATGATGTAAGTCGCATGAGCGAAAATGAACTGGCTGAAGTCCGAAATAAAGAAATTGGTTTCGTTTTTCAGACATTTAACTTGCTTCCTCGTCAATCAGCCCTCGAAAATGTGGCTTTGCCTTTAATTTATGCGGGATACACCAAATCGCAGAGAACAGAAAAAGCCATGCTTGCCCTCAAAAATGTGGGTCTTGATAATAGAGCCCATCATAAACCAAACGAACTTTCGGGTGGGCAGCGTCAACGTGTAGCCATTGCCCGTGCGTTAGTGAATGACCCAAGTATTCTATTGGCCGATGAACCAACGGGTAACTTAGATACTCGTACTTCTTATGAAATCATGGAGTTATTCGACCAACTTTATTCCAAAGGAAATACCATCGTAATGGTTACGCACGAAGAAGACATTGCCAAATATTCGCACCGAATCATTCGTTTGCGTGATGGTTTGTTGGAGTCGGATAAAGTAAATCCAGAGCCAACCAACCCACGAGAAATGGCCAAGCTTTTTGCCGAAAAAGTAAAAGAGTAAGCCGTTGAATAGAAATATTGCAATTGCTTCAAACTAAAATCTAAAGTTTAGCGTTTATAGTATTAAATCAACATTTTCAATCTTATATTATTTTTATGAAAAAAGTATTATTCTTTTTCTCTTTATTGCTCACAATTAGCACATTAACTTTTGCACAAAGCCCAAGAGTTTCTGCTGAAAGTGCAAATGTAAAAGTTTCTTACGGTCAACCTTCTAAAAAAGGCCGTGTGGTTTTTGGTGGATTAGAAAAATTCGGAACAGTATGGCGTACTGGAGCTAATGAAGCAACCGAAATCACTTTCAAAAAAGATGTAAAATTTGGTGGTAAATCTGTGAAAGCAGGTACTTATTCTTTATTCTCTAAATTAGGCGAAAAAGAATGGACTATCATCTTGAATAGCGAATTAAAACAATGGGGAGCTTATGGATACGATAAAATTAAAGATAAAAACGTAGCCGAAGTTACGGTTCCTGTAAAGACATTAAAAGACGTAGTAGAGAAACTAACAATCACTACTGACGACAAGACTTTAACCATTTCCTGGGATACGACGAGTGTGAGCGTACCTATGGAGTTTTAGGGTTTAGGTAAGTGTAGTAATAAAAAGCCGAGGTTTTGCCTCGGCTTTTTTTGTGGCTCGTTCCCTGAGCGTAGTCGAAGGGAACAAAAGAGAGTTACTTCTTTCCAACAAATCTCTCAAAAAATTCATAAATGCGTAGCATTCGGTCGATTCTTTGACGAACATTTCCTGTGCGTGAAAGTTCGTGCGTGCCTCCTGGCATTCTTACATATTCTACTTCTTTGCCCATTATTTTCATTGATTTATACATCATTTCGCTCTGAATTACGCCCGTGCGAAGGTCATTTTCGCCGTGTTTGATGAGCAATGGCGTACGAATTTTGTCAACGAATGTATAAGGAGAATTGGTCTCTAAGACTTTTTCTTGTATATCATTCCAAGGATAATTGAAATAACTCGGAATCAAACGCCATGCGTTTCCTTCGCCTAAAAATGTCGTAAGGTCATACACGCCACGCTGAGCAAAAGCTGCTTTAAAACGGTGGTCGTGAGCAACAATCCAAGCGGTCAGATAGCCCGCATAAGAGCCACCAGTGATAACTTGACGAGAAGTATCCACCCACGAAGCCTTGGCGGCATCAGTTGCGGCAGCGAGAACGTCTTCCGTTGGCCCAGTTCCCCAATCTTTGATATTAGCACGCATAAAGTCTAAACCGTAACCGCCCGAACCACGTGGATTGGCATAAACCACGCCGTAGCCTTGTGAACAAAAGTACTGATGCTCATGCCACATCGAAAACTCGCCTGGTCCCCACATGGCAGTTGGACCGCCGTGCATATTCAATAAAAGTGGATATTTCTTGCCCGCTTCTAAATTAGTTGGCTTCATTATCCAATATTCTACTTTCTGGCCTTTTGAGTTGGTATAGATTCGTTTTTCTGGAAAACTCAATGCTTTGTTTTTTACCCAATCATTTACCGAAGTCAATTTTACAGGATTTTTCATCTGCAAATCGGCTACATAAAGCTCGTTTGGATTGGCAACTTCAGTTTTTGAATAAAGGATTTTATCGGCCGATAAATCAAAACCTAAAATTCCCGAATCAAAATCAGTTAGCTGCTCCACTTTTTTACTTGCAACATCAATTCTATAAATAGGCTGTCCACCGTTTGATTGTGCTGTAAAATAAACATATTTCATGTCTTTCGACCACGTTAGTCCACTCGCCGAACGGTCAAACTTAATTAATTGTGGATTCGACCCATCGGCTTTGGCAATATATAATTCGCCAATATTTACACCTTGCGAGTTAGATTTTGTGTAAACAATGCTTTTTCCGTCAGGCGACCACGTTACTCCGCCAAACGATTTTCCTTTTTCACCTAAAATGGTCTTACGATTCGAGCCATCTGGGTTCATTACCAAAACTCTATTATCTTGTTCACGGTCTGGGTGGAGTAGTGAGTCAAGAGCCGTTTGTACCGCAATTTGTCCATCTTGTAGCCATGCTCCACCGCCATAACTCCTGAAACCCGTAGTAAGAGGCGTGGCTTTTGCACCTTCTTTCACTTCGATTGTGTAGATATGCGAGAAATTCAACTCTGGTTGAGTAGTAGCTTCACCTTGAAAAGTAAGACGATTGATGACTTTCGCTTTTTTATCTTCGACGTCTTTCTCTAAATACGCTCTAATTTCTTCGATTGTACCATCGGGATTTGGTTTCACGCCTTTGGCGGGTTTTAAAAACTCATTTTTTGCAAAACCAGGCTTTTCTAAAGACCACACAGGAACGCCTTTCGATGGATTCAGGACAGAATCTTTCAAAAGTTCGGTCAGAGAAAGCCCCACGCTAAATGAGATTTTTGAACCATCTTTCGACCAGTTCGGATTTGAAGCACCATATTTTGAATCAGTTAGCTGAAATGCTTCGCCACCATCAAGCGGCATAACAAAAATCTGAGATTTACCTTTCGTATATCTTGCAAATGCAATTTGTTTACTATCAGGTGACCAAACACCATTATTTACACTTTCAACTCCACGAGTAAGCTGTCTAACTGTCTGAAAATCTGTTAAAAACAAATGGGTACGATACTCATATTCGAGCTTGTTTTCCTCGCTTGGTTCGGAAGTTCGGAGCGAGTAAATGGCTTTTTTTCCATCGGGAGCGATGTTGATAGAGCCAATTTGTTTGATTCGGGTGAGGTCTGTTACTAATACTTTTTCTTTGCCAACTTGGGCAAAAACTAAGTTTGAAATGAAGATAAGGGTTAGAATTATTCTCATAATTGATTGTTTTTGAAGTTTACTTGGTAAAAGTACAAAAACAAATCAAGATTGCATTCAGGCGTTTTGATTGAGCCGAATTTTGTGGTACATATCGTGCATGACTTGCATGTGCGGAGCAGTCAGAACGGCAAGCCCCAGAAAACTGTACGCCATTATTGCATTATTATTGATAAACATAAAGCCCGTAAAGCCAAAAATCAAAATTCCGCCGATGGCCAATAGACTGTAAAATACAATTTGCCGAATAACTCGGTTGGCTGTATTAAAGTTGCTATTTTTTCGGAGATAAGAAGTGATATTTTTGAGTGATAAAGTAGAATGCCAGATTACAAAATAAAAAGTAAAGCCCAGCACCATCGGAAGATTGTATAGGATGACCAAAATCAGCAGAAACTGTATGGAGAAATACCTGTTTTCAGAAAAAGCAAGCTCTTTGTTTTTACTGAAATAAATAGTCACACTTAATAAAAATAAGACAACTGCCGAGAAAATCAAGCCGATTCGGTGCGAATCAAGCCAATTGATAAATGCCAAATTATCAAAACCAGCTTTGAAGAGTAAAAGTATCGGTCGAACTTCATTAAAGTTAGGCATCAGAATTATGCTTAAAATAACCAAGCCGTAGTTCATAACCAAAATCTTACCCCAAAGAGTGTCAGTTCTGAAGCGATGCAAATCAGTTTCGCCAAAATGATAGGCCGCAAGGAAGATGAACAGAATATTTCCAATCAAAGGAAAAAACCAAAGAATTGCACCAAAACCAACGAGTCTGCCTAAGTAGTTGGTAAAAAAGAATAACATCGAAAAGCGTTTTTTCTCACTATTGGCATTCTGATTGGCTACCAATAAATCGGCCGCTCCGTGCGGAATGCCCAGAAATAAAATACCAGTTGCAAACGCCAAAAATTGGCCTTCTACCGAAATAGGCTGAATATAATGATGCACAAACAGCATAGCAAAGCCTACAAACAAGAGGATTATTCTCATTAGTTTTGAGTATTTAGCAGAAAAAAGAAACTGATTGTACGAAGAGAGAGAAAAGCATTCTGCCCAAAAACCATAGTAGATTTTCGGGCAGAATATTAAATCATTTTAAGCGAAAGCTTTTTTAGACTCAGTAGTTGCAATGTTATAAACCACCAAACCAAAACCTATTTTATTGATTGCATCGGCAATGTTATAAAATAAGTTCAAATCTTTTGTTTGAAACAAACCTGCACCATCTGGTCCTAACCAACCACCAGGGCCAGCCATGTAGCCGATTGGGTAAATCGCCCATCCAGCCAATACGAACCAAGCCAGTGCTTGAATTCCTGACTTTACTGAATCAGAGTTTGAAGAAGCAGCTAATTGCTTTGCCTCGCCAGCCCATGCCGAATAAAGTACATAAACATAACCGAGAGATGAAATCACACCCCAAATTACAGAGTGACTTGTTGAGGCCGTTGGATTGAAAGCTTCACCGATGTAACCCGCTACCAACATCAATACTGATGCTACTATGAGTTTCCACATGAAAGCTGGTTTTGCACCTGCTGGCTTGAGTAATAAATAAAATTCAACGCACATCAAAGGCACTGTGAGCGTCCAGTCGATGTAACGCAAAGCTACTGGGGTTTCGCCCGTTGCTCCGTAGAAATCTCTCATGTAGTAATAGTGAACCGCTGCGATACCAGTGATTAATCCTGAAACTAAAAGAGAGGTTTTCCATTTGCCATCAACACTTCCTCTTTCAAACAAGAAAAATACTGATGCGGCGAGCATTGCCATGTAACCTGTGAAGAATGTAAATGAAACTGGGTCTTTGCCGTCAACATTGACGATGTTTAGGAATAGAGAGTACATTGGGTATTATTATTTTAAGTTGAACAATACAATTACAACAGAACGTTTGTATTTTTGTTTAACGTTTTGTTTTGAAAACTAAACAAATGTTGTCTTTTTAAAATTTGAAATTGTATTATTCTAATAAAATATTGATAAATAGCCAAATTCTTTCCGTAAGAAACCAATACAAAAAATTTAATTAAAAATAAGAAAATTTTAGAATGTAACCGTTTGAATCTGACCCTTCTGACGAAATATATAAATCTCCGTTGGGTGTGAAGCAAATTCCTTCGGGCTGAACGAAACTCTCGGGGTCGAGTTCGATGAGGGTGTTTTTTTCTCCTTTGGGGGATAAAATTAAGAGTTTTTTGCCTTGTGAAGATATCACAAAAATTTCGCCCGTAACTGGGTGTATAGCAATACCCGATGGTGCAAAAGCTTTCTTGCCATCGCTGCCTTTTATCATGTCTTCATCAATAGTCAGATATCTCTCGAACTTTTCGGTAGTTAATGAGTAAGCATAAATGGTCTTTTTATCGTTTTTATCCTTGTCTTTTTCTTTCGTTACGAGTAAAAGGCTTCGGGTTTGTGGATGATAACTCAGTCCTTCGTATTCTTTTACGTCTTTATCCGAGCAATCAATTTTTCTTTCTGAGCCATCGCTGATTTTGAAACCTTTGATTTTACCATTGCTTTTCATGATAAAAATCTCATCATCAACCACCTCGATACCTTCGTAGTCGCCGTTTTTGCCAATATCAATGGTTTCTACAACCTCTTGCAAGGCCAAATCATAGATAAAAACTGTGCCTTTTTCGTCGTTTACGCAGGCAAGCTGATTTTCTTTGTAGAACGATAAGCCAGAAATCTCTTTTAAGTTTTGAGGCATTTCCATTTTGTTATTGGGCTTACTGATGTCATATCGAAGAGTATATTCTTTGGCTTTTTTCTTGGGTAAACAAGCAAAAACAATCAAAGCCAAAACCAAAATCCCGATAAAAATTTGTAGAATATTCATGAGTGAGAGGAAGTTAAGGTGTAGAAACAACAAAGCAACAATTAGAAAGGCTAACTGTTGCTTTGAAATAAATAAAAATCCGAATACGCTACCGAATCAGAAACTCTGTTTAATATTCATCTTCATTAAAGAAAAAGTCATCTTTGGTCGGGTAATCTGGCCAAATCTCCTCAATGCTCTCGTACGGTTGTCCGTCGTCCTCAAGTTCTTGTAGGTTTTCAATAACTTCAATGGGTGCTCCCGAACGAATCGAAAAATCTATCAACTCATCTTTTGTAGCGGGCCACGGAGCGTCCTCCAAATACGACGCAAGTTCGAGTGTCCAATACATAGTCTTTATTCCTTTTTAGTGTTACAAAAAATTTAAGGCTGCAAAAGTATAACAAAAATTTACTTCTCAAATGAAATAACGAAAAAATCTATTTAATTTCAAACGTTTTTTACGAAAAATATTGTAGGAAAACTAAAAAACATTTCTACTCAATCATAAAAACTCTGATTATCAATTAATTATATCTGAAATTTTATTCAAAAACTCCCCCATTTTTTCACGATGAAACGTTATACGCTTGCTCTTGATTTAGTTGACGACCCAACTCTGATTGCCGAATATGAAAAATTACACGAACGCATCGCCGATGAAATTGCCAAGAGCATTACTGATGCAGGCATCACCGAAATGGAAATTTACCGAATCGGAAATCGGTTGTTTATGATTATGGAAACCGAAGATGATTTTTCGTTTGATAGAAAATCAGAAATGGACGCCAACAATCCTAAAGTACAAGAATGGGAGGCTTTTGTGTGGAAATTCCAACAAGCCCTACCAATGGCCAAACCAGGTGAAAAATGGATGTTGATGAAACAAATATTTAAACTAACCAATCAATAAGCAAAATGAGTGAATAATGCTTGATGGCTTATTCACTCATTTCTTTATTCTAAATAATCTAACAATCAAATAAACTGCTGTTGACTGTCGACCATTGACCATCTATTCTCTGCTAATCTTGCTTGCTCCGCTTGTATTTGAGTCGAAATCTTTTACTTTTCCGAAACTAATATGACTTGCTCCGCTGGCATCGGCTCTGGCTTGGTTGATTTCCATGCGTTTAGCATCAATGTGGCACGCTCCCGAAATATCCATGTTTACTCTTTCGGCTGAGCCTCTCAAGTCTGCTTTTGAAGCACCCGAAGCATCGAATTCGATTTTGCGAACTTCTACATCAATGGCAGCTTTTGATGCACCCGATAACTGAATATCTAAGTCTTTGTTTTTATCTTTGAAACCAATGACTTTTAGGGTCGATGCTCCCGAAATATCAAGCCCTTCGAGCGATGGCATCGTGATATTGATTCTAACGGTTTCGTTTCTTCTACTAAACGAAAACTTGTCTTTATGACCGATTTCGAGGGTATTATTACGAATTTCAAAATCAATATCATCTAAATCGCTTTGGTCGTCGGTATCTGCTATTACTTCAAATGAGCTACCTTTACGAATCGTCACGATAAATGCACCTCCCACTTCTACTTTATCAAAGCCGCTTAACTCAAATTTCTTTTCATGCTGACCTTTTTCTTCAAAAACACCATAATCAAAGGCCGAATCATCGTCGTCATCGTATCGATTATCTCTAAGTGCCTCACGTTCTTCGTCGCTTAGTTTTGGACAATCACGGCAGACCATACCCGAGTCACGTTTCATTACATAAGTGTATTTATCAACATCGTCACCGTCAAGTTCAAAATTTTTGTTTCCCCAATCATGGCGATACACACTATGATAGAATGACTTTGTGATTTTGAAAGGCTTGTCGTAAGGAACATAGAGCGTCATGTGAAGGTCTTGTCCACGGAAGCGAGCTTTCTCTGGTAACGAAATCTTTTGGTCGAATGAAAGAGATGAATCTTTTTGTATGACATTATACAAAATATTTTTCGCATTGGCTTCGGCTTCAGCTTTTGTAGGTCCAGAAGATTCAAAACGTTGTTCGAGTTTCAAATCAGTGCCTTCATAGCCCTCTAAGTTTACTTCGACGTCTTCTCTAATTTGGAATTCCTCGAAATCATCATCTTGGTTATTATTGGCATCAAGTACCAATGTTTGTCCTGAAAGCGTGTAGGGGAAGTTTTTAGTTTGTTCAAAACGACCTTTTTTCTTGAAATTCAAGGCGTATTTTGTAGCTAAAATACCTGTTCCCATCAACCCAGCTAACCAAAGACCTAATAATGAAATCCAAAAATTACGATTCCCAATTCTTCTATTTGAAAGTAAGGTCAAACCTGTAAGCAAAAGAGCCAAGAAAGGTGTAAACATTGCCAAGAAAGCAAAGAAACCTGTCATTGGGTGAATGTCTTGCGAGAAGATTTTGAACGGACTACGGTCAAAAAACTCAGTTCCTTCAATACCCGATGCGACACCAAAGAATGCCGCAACTGCTGCAACAACGCCAACTATCATTGCTAAAGAGAAAAGCATCAGCATTATGCCTGCCAAAACTCTGGCAACTGGCCCGAGGTGTTTTAACACTTCACCCAAAGCCTTGATAACTATACCGACTAAGCGGAAAGGGAATAAAAGGATTTTGGTAAGGGCGTTTTCTGGGGCGTTTTTATCAACATTAATACTTTCTTTGATATTGGTTTCGATATTAGAAAGCGTAACTGGCTCACCTTTCATTTCCATTTTTTGTGTGAGGGTCTGGGCTTTTGGTGCTACAATCCAGAGGATAATGTAAGCCAAGAAGCCCGTTCCGAATAAAAACACACTCAACACGAAAAGCAAACGAATAACGGTAATGTCAACTCCAAAATAAGCAGCTAAACCACTACACACACCACCTAAAACTTTGTTATCATTATCACGGTAGAATTTCTTGATTTTCTTGTCTTCGTCGAGGTTGAAGTTTGGCGGGAAAACAACCCAACAAACAAAATATGCTAAGAAAACAAAACCTGAAATTGGCCCGAGGTCGTCATCAATTGGCGGTAAGCCTAAGAATAACAACAAGTATATAATTCTGACCCAAACCACATCAATATTGAAATAATGTGCCAAGCCTGCCAAAACCCCGCCCAATGCTTTGCGTTTTACATCACGATAAAGGCGTTTTGGTTGAGTTGCTTTACTATCCGATTCTTGGCTTCCTGCTGTTGACTGTTGACTGCTAAATGTCGATTGAGTATTGTTCGCTGTTGATTGTGCAGTGTTTTTCAAATCTTCTTCTTCTTCGATTGCCTCAAAGTCAGATACACTACCCATTGATTTAATGAGGTCGTTTACGCCTTCATACGTAATAACAGGTTGGCTATCAGATTTTTGATTTGTCCAGAATTTTTCGGCAATACGTGCTTCGATATCAGAAACAATCTCCTGACTACCCTCATACGACGCAAAATATTGTTTAATTGAGGCTAAGTAGGCGTTTAGTTTTTCGTAGGCATCTTCTTCGATATTGAAAACCATGCCTGCTATATTTATTTGTATAGTCTTTTTCATTGTCTTATTGATAAAAAAATCGTTCGCTGTTAGATGCTTGATTTAGGGTAATTAGATTAGGTGATTTCGAGTGAATAAAACTGAAAGCTCGAAATCAGATTTTAATTATTTCTTGCTTATAATTGTCGTAACGGACTCCGAAAGTTCGTTCCAAGTATTGTTCAAGTTTTCTAAAAACATTAGCCCTGTATCAGTCAATACGTAGTATTTACGTGGTGGGCCAGAAGTTGATTCTACCCATTTATAGTCGAGCAAGCCTGCGTTTTTCAGACGAGTCAATAAAGGGTAAAGCGTGCCTTCAACAACCATTATTTTGGCGTTGATAAGTTCGTAGAGAATTTCGGAGGCATAAATTTCACCCCTCGAAATTATATGCAGAATGCAGTACTCCAAAATCCCTTTCCGCATCTGCACTTGGGCATTTTCTAAATCCATATTTTTAATCCCTTATCTTTCAAAAGGGGGAATTTAAAAAGTTTAAGTTTTCTTTAGTATCAACAACAGCTTTCTGATGATGACGCTACAAAGATATAATAAGGTACTATGCAATGCAAGATACTTGGTTAAAAACTTTTTGATTTTCTGATGAGTGGTAAAAAGAATGTATAAAACTTGTATTTTTGAGGATGGAAATTTTGCTATTATTGACTCTTTTTGCTTTAGTTTATAGAAAATCAACATCCTAAATCTCCATTTTTCAATTTTACAGACAAAATATATGAGACATTTTTCGATTGGAATACTTTGGAGATTGACCATTCTGACATTACTATTAGCCGCTTTTGCGTACTTTGTGCTACAAAAACAGTGGTTTTTGTCGTTTTTTATTCTGGTCGGAATAGCAATTAGTTTTTACTTGCTATTCAGTTATGTCACATCAGTCAATCGAAAACTGGCACGTTTCTTTGAATCGGTTCGCTACGCCGATTTTGCCGTAAAATTCAGAGCCGATAATAAACTGGGCAAAAGTTTTGAGGAAGTAAACAACCAACTTAATGGAGTTTTAGATGCGTTCCGCCAAGCTCGTGCCGAAAAAGAAGCCAATCTACATTATATAAATACCATAGTTCAGCACGTAAATGTGGGTTTACTTTCGTTTGATGCTTCTGGCAAAATCGAATTGATAAATAATGCCGCTTTTCGTACTTTAGGTATTTACAGGCTTCGTAATATTTCAGAATTGAGCAATAGCGTACATATCGGGCTTTACGAAATCCTAAAAGATTTGCCTTCGGGCGGTAAAACACTTTATATAACCTCCAACGAACAGCAAATCACGATAAACTCTACGACCGTTAGTCTTCGTGGAAGAGTTATAAAACTGGTTTCGCTACAAAACATTCAGTCCGAGCTACAAGAAAAAGAACTCGATGCGTGGCAAAACCTCACAAAAGTGCTTCGTCACGAAATTATGAACTCCGTCACGCCAATAGTTTCGTTGGCCAGTACGATGCGAGAAATTATAGAAATAGATTTATCCGAAAAAACGGAAATTAAAGAAACCGTCGATGATTTGAAAGAAGCCCTCCAGACCATCGAAAACCGTAGTAAAGGCATCATGAATTTTGTGAATGCTTATCGAGAATTTACTACAATTCCGAAACCAGTTTTTACCGAAACTACCGCCAAACAACTTGTCGGAAACCTCACAAATCTAATTTTACCTCAGATAAAAGCCAAAGGAATCAGCCTTCAAACCAACATAAAACAAGATTTTTCGCTCATCGTAGATAACGAACAGATTGACATGGTTTTGATTAATCTCATGAAAAATGCCATTGAAGCTGTAGAAAATAAATTAAATCCAGAAATAAAAATATCAATATATCAGTCTGATAATCAGAGGTTTATAGAGGTGTCAGATAATGGAAGTGGTATTGAACCCGAAGCTATCGAAAAGATTTTCATTCCTTTTTATACGACCAAAAAGACTGGTTCGGGTATTGGCTTGAGTCTTTCTCGGCAAATTATGCAAATTCATGGAGGTAATCTGAAGGTAATTTCTAAAGTAGGTGAGGGCAGTAAGTTTTTGGTTATTTTTTGAGTAGTAATTTTCCAGTAAAATAGAATTTTAACAAAAGATTCTAAAAAAAACCATGTATTTTTGTGTTTTTATGTAGGACAGGTTTGTAACCTGTTAAATAAAACTATATTGACAGGTTAAAAACCTGTCCTACAACTACTTAACCATTTACATTTTTTAGAAGATGAAACCTCTTAAACACTTGCTTACGCTCGTATTGATTGTTTTGTTTGCCAATGGCTGTAAGCAAAAAACATCGGCCGAATATACTCCGTTAGTAAATAATCCCGATTTTTATCATGATTGCGTCAATCAGCTTACCGATGTAATCGTACATGATATTTTTTCTCCACCAGTGGCGAGCCGTATTTATTCGTATGCAAATTTAGCTGGTTATGAAGCTCTCGTTTCTGGCGAAAAAGATATGCCTTCGATGGTTGGTCGAGTAAAAGATTTTAATGAAGTCCCAAAAATTGAAGCAGGAAAAGAATATTGCCACCAATTGGCAAGTATCAAGGCTTTCATGACAGTTGCCCGTGGCCTTACGTTTTCGGTTGAAAAATATGATGCTTTCGAGAAAGCTCTTGATAAGAAATTTGAAACAGCAGGTGTGCCAAGCGAAGTTATTGAGCGTTCGGTAGCGTACGGAGCGGCAGTCGGAAAAGCTGTTTTGGCTTATGCAAAGAAAGATAATTACCCACAGACTCGTGGTTTACGCTATACTTTACAAAACAAACCTGGTACATGGACTCCAACTCCGCCATCGTATGCCGATGCCATTGAGCCCAATTGGGGCAAAATCAGACCGATGATTATTGATTCGTCCTCGCAGTTCTTGCCACCGCCGCCATTTTCTTATGATTTGGCCAAAACCAGTCCATTTATGAAAGAAGTAACCGAGGTTTATGAAATTGGAAATAAACTTTCAGAAGAAGAAAAACGCATTGCATGGTTCTGGGACGATAACGCTTTTGTGATGAACGTACAAGGTCACGTAATGTTTGCCGATAAAAAAATGACCCCGGGTGGACACTGGTTGGCTATCGTAAAAACAGTTTGTAAAGATAAGAAAGTAGATTTTGCCAAATCAGTACAAGCATATCTATTGGTTTCGATGGCTTTGCGTGATGCTTTCATTCAATGTTGGGAAACAAAATACCGTTTTCACAAAATCCGTCCCGAAACTATTATCAATGCCAGTGTAGATACCAAATGGGTGCCATTTTTACAAACTCCACCTTTCCCAGAATATACAAGCGGACACAGTACGATTTCGGGAGCATCGGCCGAAGTTCTTACTGAGTTATTCGGTGGAAATGTAGCTTTTACAGATTCTACCGAAGCGAAATTTGGTCATGGTGTTGGACAGTTTAAGTCTTTCAATGAAGCAGCTGAACAGGCATCTATTAGTCGTGTGTATGGTGGTATTCACTTCCGTTCGGCTTGTGACGAAGGACTAAAAGCTGGTAGAGAAATTGGCAAATTGGTTATTCAGAAAGCGAAAAAATAAGCATAGATTTCTTTAAATTATAGAAAGGATTTGGCTTTGGTCAAATCCTTTTTTGTTTTTAGGCATTTCGAGCTAATTACCCATTTCTGCCGTTGAGTCAGTCTGAAAAATCACAAACAAGACATTTTGTCATTTTAAATTTCTGCAAAAACGCAGAAATCGGTCAAAAAGTCCGAAAAATTCAACTGGTACACAAATTGATAAAAAGTTTGCGTCGCCACAACGGTGTGGCATAAAAAAGAAACAAACATTAAAATCAATAAAAATCATGGCAACATTAGTAAGAAATTTCGCACCAGTTTTCCCAGCAGTATTAGGTAGTTTTTTAAATGACTTCGAGCGTGTAGCTCCTGCACACACACATTCGTTTCCAGCAGTAAATGTTATCGAAAGTGAAGAAGCTTTCAAAATCGAATTAGCGGCACCGGGTTTGAAGAAAGAAGATTTTAAAGTAAACGTTCACGAAAATATTTTAACTATCTCGACTGAGAAAAAAGAGGAAAGCACCGAGACTGTTGGAAAGTACACTCGCAAAGAGTTTAATTTCAGCACATTCAAGCGTTCGTTTACATTACCAAAAACTGTAGATAGCGAAAAAATCGTAGCTACCTACAACGACGGTATCTTAGGCTTAGAACTTCCTAAAAAAGAAGAAGCAAAACCAAAAGAGCCTCGCTTGATTGAAATTGCATAATTGATAGAACGGGTTGAAAGACCCGTTCAAACATTAAAATAAGGGCAAAATGCAAATCTACTTTGTATTTTGCCCTTTGCATTGATAAAACGTTATTCCTTAAAATAACCGTTCATAACGCAATAAGATTCGGTTATCCAACGCAACTTACTTTTTCAGTTAAAATTTGTTAAAATTCATCAAATACCCGAATTTACATCAATACTTTTGCGTTAAATTTGCATGAAACAAAAACGGACTTGATTTCGTTATAAACACAAAACTATTTGAAGAAACATTACAAATAATTGAAATATAAGATAAGTTACTGATATAAGATTGTAGATTACGAAGAATGATTATTCTACACTTGGTAAGCAACTTTTTGAATAAACTATTTTCCAGTAACTGCTTTGAAAATCGATTAGGTAAATAAAATATTAACTGTAAAACAACGGCATAAAACACATGAATAACACAGTAAAAACCATCGGTATTGCTGTATTGAGCAGTATCGCCACGATTGGAGGTTATCACTTGCTCGGATTGCAGGGCAATGACGTAATTTTTAATGAAGCCTCAAAACCTTCACTCGCACGCTTAGCAAACTATGATGGCCCAGCAGGTGTACCGGGCGACTTTACTTATGCTGCCGAACTCTCAACACCTTCGGTGGTGCATATCAAAGCAAAATCAGTACGAGCTGTATCTCAGCAACGCTCTATTTTTGATGATTTCTTTGGTGGCGAAAATCCTTTCGGACAGCCTCGTAATCAACAACAAGAATCATCGGGTTCGGGAGTTATTATTACCAACGATGGCTATATCGCAACTAACAATCACGTAGTAGAAGGTGCTACCGAATTAGAGGTTGTAACATCTGACCACAAATCTTATACTGCAAAAATCATCGGAACTGACCCTTCAACCGATATAGCAGTTATCAAAATCGAAGGTGGTAAGCACCCAGCAATGACTTTTGCTAACTCTGATAACGTTAAAGTTGGGGAGTGGGTATTAGCAGTAGGTAATCCGTTTAACTTAGAATCGACAGTTACGGCGGGTATTGTAAGTGCAAAGGGACGTAGTATTGGTATTTTGGCCGAAAAACAGCAACAACAAATGTATCGTCGTTATGGCGAAAGTGGTAATCAACGCACCAGCGATGCGATTGAGTCGTTTATCCAAACTGATGCGGCCGTAAACCCTGGTAATAGTGGTGGTGCTTTGGTAAACCTTAAAGGTGAATTAATTGGCATCAACACAGCCATTGCCAGCCCTAATGGTGCTTATGCAGGTTATGCGTTTGCAGTGCCTTCTGAAATCGTTAAAAAAGTAACTGCAGATATTGTAAAATACGGAAACGTACAACGTGGATATTTGGGTATCAATTTGGTTGAATTAGACGGCAAAAAAGCCGAAGAATTTAAAACCAAAACCGATGAAGGTATCTACGTAGCCGATGTAGTAGAAAATGGTGCAGCAAAAGCAGCGGGTATCCAAAAAGGTGACGTAATTGTGAAAGTTGATGGAATGGATACTAAGAGCGGCCCGAAATTACAAGAAATGATAGGCCGTAAACGTCCAGGTGAGTCAACTCGTGTAACGGTTAATCGCAATGGTTCGTTGAAAGACTTTGAGGTTACGCTTCGCAATCGTGATGGTGGAAAAGACATCGTGAAAAATAACATCGTTTCAGAAAGCAAAGTTCTTGAAAAATTAGGCGTAGAATTGGCCGAACTCTCATCAACTGACAAGCAACGCATGGGTATTCAGGGTGGAGTAATGGTGAAGAAAATCTACGAAGGAGATATTGCTGATTATACACAAATGCGTGAAGGTTTCGTAATTATGAAAGTGGGCGACAAACGCATCAATTCGGCAAATGATTTCAAGGCAGCCATCAAAGAAGCCAAAGAAAATGAAGAAGAAGGCGTAATGATTTGCGGAACTTACCAAAGTTCGGCTCGTACGACCTGCTACGGATTGAGTTTAGAGTAAATATAGTTGAGAGTAAATAAAAACGCACTTGTGTCGATAAACTTTTATCTTCATAAGTGCGTTTTTCTATGTAGAAGGCTGAAATTTTACTTTTTAGCTATACATTTACGTCAGCGTTTTCACTGACACCATATTCGATAAATTATAAATAGATTTTTGATGATTTTAGACCGAACCATTGCTCCACCATCAAGGAAAGTAGAACACGTAAATATTCCGACTGCTGAAAAGATAAATCTTGATAATAACATTCCACTTTATACAATCCGTGCAGGCGAGCAGCCAGTAATGCGTTTGGAATTGATTTTTGATGCGGGTAGTAAATTCGATGCCATTGGCGGAGAATCTCTCTTTGTTTCAAAAATGCTTACTGAAGGCACAAAAAATTATAAAGCCGCCGAAATTAGCGAGTTTTTCGACCAGTTTGGTGCTTTTACCGAAATCACACAATCGTTCGAGCGTTTGGCTATTACGGTTCATGGACTAACCAAGCATCTGACAAAACTTTTGCCGATGCTCAAAGAAATGATTTCGGAGTCGATTTTTCCCGAAGCTGAGTTTTCAATGCAAAGAAATATTGCTTCACAAACCCTAAAAGTTAATCTCGAAAAAACCGCTTTTGTGGCCAGCCAAACTTTCAGAGAGCAGATTTTTGGTGCTAATCATCCTTACGGAAAATCGGTCAATCAAGCCATTATCGAGAATATTATACCCGAAGCAGTTCGTGAGTTTTATGCAAAACAAATAAGTGGAAAATCATTCACGATTTTTTTATCAGGAAATTTCGGTGAAGAAGAAATAAAAGCCTTGAACGAAAGTTTTGGGCAAATTCCAGCAGGTTCACCAGAAAAATTAGAAGAGAAATTTCCTGAAACTCCAAAAGTTGGCGAAAACCTACTTGTTAGTCGCTCTGAAAACTTACAATCTTCAATTCGAGTTGGAAGAAAATTGTTCAATCGTTCGCACCCCGATTTTTTCAAGTTTATAGTTACAAATACAATTTTTGGTGGGTACTTTGGCAGCCGATTAATGAAGAATATCCGTGAAGAAAAAGGCTTTACCTACGGTATTTCATCATCGTTGATTCCGCAAAAAGAAGGTGGTTATTTGATTATCGGAACCGATGTAAAAAAGGAGTTTACTCAACAAACTATTGACGAGATTCACAAAGAAATTGTTCGCCTACAAACCGAACAAATTTCAGAAAACGAACTCGAAACTGCCAAAAATTATATGATTGGCTCGTTTGTCGGTTCATTGAATACACCATTTGAGGTAGCTGACCGCCAAAAAGTAGTGATTTTAGAAAACCTGCCGAGCGATTTTTACCAAAATTATATTCAGCAAGTAAATGCAGTTTCGGCCGAAGATGTGATGCAAATAGTCAATAATTATCTCAAAACCGAAGAACTATGCGAAGTGGTAGTAGGAGGGAAGTAAGAATAAAATCAAAATTTTGTGCCACACCTTATTATTAATTCAATAAGGTGTGGCACAAATGTTTAAAAACCATTGCCAATTGTCTGAGTTTGTACTTTTAGCAAATACATATCGGCCGTAATATAAAGCACCGAACCATCGTTTCCGAACGCACAGTTGGCCGTTGCTTCGCCCGTATCAATTCTTCCCAATAATTTAGCTTCGGGCGATAAAATCAAGACTCCTCCTGGCCCTGTCGTAAAAATGTTCCCTTTTTTATCAATTTTTAGTCCATCGGGCAAGCCTTTTAGTCCTTGTTTTACCATTGAAGTCATATCGTAGAAAACTCGTCCTTTTCCAACTTTACCATCAACAGAAACAGGATAAGCCATTAAATATGCACGGTCAGGGTCAGATTGTGCCACGTAAAGTGTTTTTTCATCGGGCGAAAATGCCAAACCATTCGGGCGAGTTAAATCCTCAATAATTAATGTCGTTTTCCCAGTTTTATCAACTCTATAAACGCCAAAAAGTGGCGTTTCACGACTTGGGTCATCTTCTTTTTGGCGTAAACCATAAGGAGGGTCGGTAAAATAATAATCTCCGTTCGATTTCTGTACCACATCGTTTGGGCTATTGAAGCGTTTCCCCATATAATTATCGGTCAATGTACGTTTTCCGCCAAAAGTTAATGGCATTTCTGCCAATCGGCGGTCACCGTGTTCGCACGAAACTAAATTTCCTACTCGATTGATAATCAATCCGTTACTCCCAGGTTCGTCGCTGTATGGTGGAATTCCAGTATAGCCCGAAGGTTTTAAAAACTCAGTAATTTCTTCGCCTTTTTTCCAGCGATAAATCGTATTGGCTGGTACATCCGAAAACAACAGATATTCGCCATCTTTTACCCAAGCAGGGCCTTCCGACCAAATGAAACCTTCGCCCAAAACTTCAATTTTGGTGTTCGCATCTAAGATTTTGTCTAAGGCGGCATCATAACGGTCGATTTTACCAATAGTTTTTGATTGGGCAGTAATAATGTGAGTACTCATAGAGAATAAGGACAAGAATAAAATTTTTTTCATAGTTTGATTGGGTTGAAAACAAAACAGACGAATTTAAACTATTTATTCTAATAAGTGTTAAATACTTGAAAATTTTGTTGAGGTTCTTTGATAATCAAGGCAAAAGCTATATTTTTAAAAAAGATTTTTACGTTCTTTCCACCACACAAGACTGCTGTAAAGAACCATAACCCAATCATTCGAGAAATGATGGTGGATTACCAACCAACCCAACAGTCAAAAATTGATTTACGGGTACTAAAAGAACTGGTTCGCCACGGCGAAAACAAGTTCGTAGAATTTAAACTAAAAACCAATCACCCTGAGAAGATTGTCAGGGAAATGGTCGCTTTCGCCAATACCGATGGTGGAAAATTGATTGTGGGCATCGGCGATGACAAGAGCATAAAAGGCTTGAAATTTCCCGATGAAGATGAGTATATTCTGCAAAAAGCCATCGAAAAATACATTTATCCTGCCATTGATTATCATCTCGAACGCCTAATTGTTGAGGGCGAGCGAGAGGTTTTAATTTATGATATTCAGAAAAGTCCGTTTAAGCCACACTACGTAGATTTAGATGGGATTGCCGAAAACCGTCGGGCGTATGTACGTGTAGCCGACCGCTCAGTGCAAGCCAGCAAAGAAATGCGAGAAATTCTGAAAGGCGAGCGAAAAGGCTTGAATATCAAGTTTAATTACGGAGAAAAAGAACGAATTTTGATGAAATATTTGGCCGAAAACCCAACTATTACGGTAGATACCTACGCCAGCATTGCTAATATTCCACGAAAAGTAGCTTCTCGGACTTTAATAGTTTTGGTGTTGGCCAATGTCATAAAAGTACAACCCCACGAAGTGCAGGATTTTTTTGTGGCGGCGTGAGGGTTCTACCTATATTTTATCCTAATAAAGTCTTTTATTACCTTTTGTCAATATTTGGTGGTTTATTTTGCTGCTTAGCTTTTGTTTTGAATCAAAAACAAGATTATGAAAGCTATTATAAATACTGAATACGGCTCGGCTGATGTACTTAAACTACAAGAAATTGAGAAACCTATGCCAAAGCCTAATGAAGTTTTGGTGAAAATTTATGCAACAACCGTCAATCGAACTGATACGGGTTTGCGTTCTGCCGAATATTTTATTTCAAGATTATTTACGGGACTTTTTAAACCAAGATTTCATACACTCGGTAGCGAATTTGCGGGAGTTATTGAGCAAATCGGCGAAAACGTAAAGTCATTCAAAGTCGGAGATGAAATATTTGGACTAAGTACTTCAACCTTTGGCACTCACGCCGAATACCTCGCCATACCCGAAAGTGCTTCTATTGCTCTTAAACCCAAAAACTTCAATTTCTACGAAGCCGCTTGTATTGGTGAAGGCCCATATTTAGCTCTGAATTATCTAACAAAATTCAAGATTGATAAAACTACCCAAATACTTATCAATGGTACTTCTGGCTCAATTGGTAGTTCGGGTTTGCAGTTGGCCAAATATTTCGGAGCGGAGGTAACAGCCGTAACCGATACTAAAAATCTCGCTTTGGCCAAGACTCTCGGAGCTGATTTTGTGGTAGATTATACGAAAGAAGATTTTACGGATACCGATAAAAAGTTTGATTTGGTCTTTGATGCCGTTGGCAAAAGTTCGTTTTTCAAGTGCAAAAAACTGTTGAAAGAAAACGGCACATACTTTTCGACCGAACTGGGGTATTTATCTCAGAATGTCTATTTGCCACTTTTTACCAAGAAAATTATTTTCCCGATTCCGAAAGACACGAAAGAACAAGTAGAGTTTTTCAAAGATTTAGCCGAAAAAAGGCATTTGCGTGCCATAATTGATAGACAGTATAGTTTAGAGGAGGTTGCCGAAGCACACCGATACGTCGAGAAAGGCATGAAAGTGGGAAGTGTTTCTATAAAAGTTGTTTGATTGAGGTAATCACCCAATCACAAAACTATCAGCATCTAAATAAGCAGGGAAACGCTGGCGAAACTCATCGAGCGAAGAGCGGTCGAGTGTGTGGTGGTGAATAACTTCGTTATCAATTTCACGGAAAAGTACTTTTCCTGTAAAATCAATGACAGCCGAATTGCCCGAATGCGGAAAACCATTACCATCTTCGCCCACACGATTTACACCTACCACATAACTTTGGTTTTCGATGGCACGAGCCACCAAAAGAGAATCCCACGGATACATACGCACTTGAGGCCAGTTGGCTACGTAAATCAATAAATCGTAGTCGAGATTAACGTTTCTGCTCCAAACTGGAAAACGTAAATCATAACAAATAAGCGGACAAATCTTCCAGCCTTTAATTGTCTTGATGAGTCGCTTAGTGCCTTCGGCATATACATCATTTTCTTTCGCCATTCTAAACAGGTGGCGTTTGTCATAGGTATCAACTTCACCTTCTGGAGTGACCCAAAGCAAGCGATTATAGTAATTTTCTCCTTCCTTAATAATCACACTTCCCGTAATGACCGCCCCAGTTTGTGCCGCCATTTGCTTCATCCAACGAGTTGTTGTGAGGTTCATAGGTTCGGCAAACTGCTCGGCTTTCATCGAAAAGCCAGTCGTAAACATTTCGGGCAAAATGATTAAATCAGTCGATTCATCAATGTCAAAAATTTTTTCTTCAAGCATAGCCAAGTTCGCCGTTGGGTTTTCCCAATGGAGATTCGTCTGAACCAACGAAATTCTTAGATTTTGGCTGCTATTTTCTGACATTTGCTGATTTTAA
This sequence comes from Emticicia aquatilis, assembly GCF_014644295.1. Classification (GTDB taxonomy): domain Bacteria; phylum Bacteroidota; class Bacteroidia; order Cytophagales; family Spirosomataceae; genus Emticicia; species Emticicia aquatilis. The sequence goes on along the minus strand of NZ_BMKK01000006.1, from coordinate 203,393 downwards.
ATTAAAATAGAACACAGATTGTTATGATTTTTATGGTAGTTTATGATAAAATCTTAACGAATCATAAAAATCATAATTATCAGCGTTCTATAATTTTACTTCGGAAACTTCATTCGATACTCAATATCCACATCACCTTTGGTGATATTGGTGAGTTTTTTCTTCAACATTTGTTTTTTCAACGATGTCAGGTGGTCAGTAAACAAAATACCATCAATGTGGTCATATTCGTGCTGAATAATTCTTGCTGCCAAACCCTCGTAAGTTTCAGTATGTTCTACCCAATCGGTATCAAAATAACGAATCGTAACAAACTCTGGGCGATAAACATCAGCTCTTACCCCAGGAATACTCAAACAACCTTCTTCATAAGCCCATTCGTCGCCATCTTCTTCAATGATTTCGGCATTGATAAACACTTTCTTGAAATCAATCAATGATGGGTCAATGTCTTCTTCGGTTTCTGCACCTTCGTTGATAGGTGTCCCATCAACCACAAAAAATCGAATATCCATGCCAATCTGCGGAGCCGCCAAGCCAACTCCCGATGCAGCGTACATGGTTTCAAACATATCGGCCGCTAATTTCTTAACGTCTATTTCTCCTTGCACAATATCACGGGCTTCTTTTCTCAGAACAGGGTCTCCGTAAGCAACAATTGGGTATATCATCTTCTTTACTATTTATCTATTTTTAACATTTTTCGGAGAATAATTCTGTTATCTTCAGCATTCTCCTTTATCTCTATATTTTCAATTAAAAAGCCATTTTTCAAGGCAAAAATCAGCATCGCTCCGAAACGATTGCGAGTTTTGAGCGTAATCGAACTAAAACCTTGTTCAGAAACCCATTTCTCTTGCTCATTTGCCAATTGGGCAGCAATTCCTTCTTTTCGGTTTTCGGACAAAACTCCACCGAGCCAACTATAAAAACTACCATCTTGATAGCGGTCATATCCGACCTTGAAGCCTACGACCTGCTGGTCTTTTTCGGCAACTAAAATCAAGTATTGTGTGTTTGATAATCGTTGGAGGTAGCTTTCTTCGCTGTGATTTCCACTCGAAAATTCGGGTATTTTTTCAGAAATCTCAATACATTCGGCAATTGTACCTTCACGAATAATTACATTTGCATTGGTGTTCATGCCACAAAGTTACGAAACTGATGAATAATAATCTTAATAAAACAGTACAGTTTATTGATTTAGGTCTGATTGATTACCAAGAAGGCTGGGATACGCAAGAAAAACTCTTCGCTGAAATCATAGATATTAAAGTTGCCAACCGAGGAATAGCCCCCGAAGAGCAAAAAACTACACCTAATTATTTGCTTTTTTGTCAACACCCGCACGTTTACACGCTCGGGAAAAGCGGAAAAATAGATAATCTTTTGCTCAATGAAGAAGGTTTGCAGGAAAAAGAAGCAAAATTCTATAAAATTAACCGTGGCGGAGATATTACCTATCACGGGCCTGGGCAACTGGTCGGCTATCCGATTCTGGACTTAGAGAATTTCTTTACTGATATTCATCGCTATATGCGTTTTTTGGAAGAAGGCGTAATTCTGACTTTGGCTGATTATGGAATCGAAGCGGGAAGAATAGATGGTCTAACTGGCGTTTGGCTTGATGCAATCGAGCAGAAAAATCCAAGAAAAATCTGTGCAATGGGCGTAAAATCGAGTCGTTGGGTAACGATGCACGGTTTGGCCTTGAATGTAAACACCGATTTGAATTATTTTCAGAATATTGTTCCATGTGGAATAGACGACAAAGCCGTAACCTCAATGGCCACCGAACTCGGAAAACTGCTTGATGTGCAAGAAGTTGGAACAAAGCTAAAAGGACATTTAGGTCGCCTTTTTGAAATGGAGTTTGCATAAGGATTTACCACAGAGGCACGGAGGACACGAAGAAACACGGAGCTTTTTCTCAGTGAAACTCTATGTCCTTCGTGCCTTAGTGGTAAAAAATAGCCTTTTCATCTCAACTTTTGCATTTTCTGACATTTGAAGTTTATTTTACCTTTTCAATACACTTAAAAACCCTTCGACAAACATGAAAAAAAACTACTTTCTGAGTTTTTTCCTAATCACTTTGCTCTCTACGGCAGCTTTTGCCCAAAAACTCAACACCGATTTATTCAAGAAAATGAAGGCTCGTAGTATTGGCCCAGCCGTAATGTCTGGTCGAATCACTGCTGTTGATGCCGTTTGGGAAAACCCCAATATCATTTATGCTGCTTCGGCATCGGGTGGCGTTTGGAAAAGCGAAAATGGTGGCACAAAATGGCAGCCTATTTTTGATGATATGCCATTGCAAAACATTGGTTCGATAGCCATTCAACAATCAAACCCTTCGGTGGTTTGGGTAGGAACTGGTGAAGGAAATCCTCGAAACTCAATTAATTTAGGAGCAGGAATCTACAAATCGCTTGATGGCGGTAAAACGTGGAAATTGATGGGACTTGAAAAAACTCGCAATATTCATCGCATTCTGATTGACCCTACGAATCCGAATGTAATTTATGCGGGAGTTATCGGAAATCCTTATGCCGAACAACAAGAACGTGGCGTTTACAAAACCACCGATGGCGGCGAAACTTGGCAGCGAGTATTGTTTACGAACGAAAAATCGGGTGTAGCCGATATGATTATGGATGCCAAAAACCCGAATAAACTCTTTGTGGCAATGTGGCAACACAAACGCACCGCATGGGATTTCAAATCGGGCGGTGAAGGTTCAGGACTTTATGTAACATACGATGCTGGAAAAAACTGGAAGAAACTATCTAAAACTGATGGTTTACCCGAAGGTGATTATGGTCGAATTGGTTTGGCGAGCTGTCGCTCGTATCCAAATCGTGTGTATGCGTTGATTGAAGCGACCAAAAATGGACTTTATCGCTCCGATGATGGTGGTATGAAATGGGAAAAAGTAAATGAAGACCCAAAAGACGTAACAAATCGCCCGTTTTATTTCAATGATATTTTATGCGACCCAAAGAACGAAAATCGACTTTATAGTCTTTATCAAGTAATTTCGGTGAGTGAAGATGGCGGAAAATCGTTCAAAACTACTGCTACTTTTGACCAAGCTCACGCTGACCACCACGCAATCTGGATTCATCCCGAAGACAATAATTTTATTATTAACGGAAATGACGGCGGCGTTTCGATTTCGAGAGACAGAGGTAAAACATGGACTTTTGCCGAAGCCTTACCTTTAGGACAATTCTATCACGTAAATGTCGATAACGAAATTCCGTATAATATTTATGGTGGCTTGCAAGATAATGGTTCGTGGCAAGGCCCAGCATACACTTGGAAAGAAGGCGGAATCAGAAATTACAGTTGGCTTTCAGTCAATGGTGGTGATGGATTCGATGTTATGCCTGACCCCGAAGATGCTCGTTATGGCTACGCCATGTCGCAAGGTGGTTTTTTGGGCAGATATGATACTAAAACTGGACAATCTACTATGATTCGTCCGCCACAAGTAGATATTAAAAGTCGTTTGCGTTTCAATTGGAATGCTGCAATTGCTCAAGACCCATTTGAAAAAGGGACGATTTACTACGGAAGTCAGTTTGTCCATAAAAGTCAAAATAAAGGTTTGACTTGGGATATTATTTCGCCCGATTTGACAATCAATAATCCAGAACAACAAAAACAAGACCAAAGCGGTGGACTTTCGCTTGATATTACCTCGGCAGAAAACCACAATACAATTCTTACGCTTGCTCCGTCTCAAAAAGAAAGAGGCGTACTTTGGGCAGGAACTGATGATGGAAATGTGCAGTTAACGAGAGATTTTGGCAAAAACTGGTCGAATCTTACTTCAAAAATCAGAAATTTTCCGAAAGAAGGATGGATTTGTCAGATTCAAGCATCCAAATATAATGCTGGCGAAGCCTTCGTGACTGTTAATAATTATCGTCAAGGAGATTTTGCTCCGTATGTTTTCCGCACGAAAGATTTTGGTCAAAATTGGGAGCGTATCGTTGACGAAAACAAAGTGCGTGGCTATGCTCTTTGTTTCTTGCAAGACCCAACAACACCAAACTTAATGTTCTGCGGTACCGAACACGGCCTTTGGGTAAGTGTTGACGAAGCAAAAACTTGGACACAGTGGAAAGCGGGCCTACCATCGGTTTCGACAATGGATTTAACGATTCAAGAGCGTGAAGCTGATTTAGTGGTTGGTACTTTTGGTCGTGCTTTATATGTTTTAGATGATATTCGCCCACTTCGTAAAGTTGCTCAAGCCTCTACGAAGGTTTTAGACCAAAAACTGATAGCTTTTGATTCTCCTGATGCTTATTTAGTAGAATTTTCGACACAAATTGGCTACAACACAATCGGTGATGGAATGTACGAAGGCGAAAATCGTGCAGCAGGTGCAAGAATTAGTTATTTTGTGAATGTTCCGAAAAAAGAAGATAAAAAAGATGTGTCTACTCCAAAAACGCCAAGTATCAAATACGATACAGTTTATGCAAAAATCTATGATGAAGTAGGCAAACAGATTCGTACTTTATTTAGTGTGCCTGATACTTCGGGAATGCAACGCATCACGTGGAATTTGACCGAAAAGGGCATTCGTTATCCAAATGCTCAAAAACCCAAAAAAGGAGCTGCCGAACCAAGTGGAATTAATGTTTTGCCAGGTAAATATAAAGTAGTATTAAGTTTTGGCGACCAAAAAGATTCGACTTACATAAACGTAAAACCTGACCCAAGATATAATTTCGACCGCAGTGCAGAAGTAGCTAAACGAGATATTTACGAACGCCTAAAAGTGAACGTAGCTAAACTCACCGAAGCAACCGACCGCCTCACCGAAGCCAATGATGTTACAGAAAAATTATTGAATCAGATAAAAGATAGTGAAGGTAAAGAAATGGAAGATTTCAGAAAGCAAATAAAAGCTGTTCAAGATACAATCAAAGCGAAAAAAGAGCTAATTGTGGCAAAACCACTCGAAAAACAAGGTTATGGACGCCCGTACAGAGTAACTCCACTTACAAAAGCTCAAGAGTTAATGATGTATTTGGGCAATCGCCAGTCTTCGCCATCAAAAACCGAATCAATCATTTTAGAACAATTTGATGGCCTTACAAGAGAATCAATTGCCAAAATAAATTCATTCTTTGCAAGCAACTGGGTCGATTTCAGAAAGAAAGTAGAATCAATGAAGCTGAGTATGTTTAAAGATTATGAAATGATTCGATAATCTTTTTTCGTAATAAATTTCATTTAACGACGGCAAGGTTTTGAACCTTGCCGTCGTTGTTTTTGCCGAAAAGAAATAATTACAAAAAATCATTGCCGTCAGTTTTAACTGACGGATTGCTGAAAAAACAATAAATTTGACTTTAGTCAAACCATTAATTTAGACTAAAGTCAAATTTGATTTCTTACAAGTATCCGTCAGCTAAAGCAGACGGCAATGAATAACCACTTTTATTTTGATAGCTTCACAAACCCAGCAAACGCAAAAAAGCCGCAAATACTTTTTAGCATTTGCGGCTTTTTATATATTGAATCCTTAAACTGACTTTCGTCTGAATTAGAATCTGAAGTGCGAGAATGCTTTGTTAGCTTCTGCCATTCTGTGCGTATCATCTTTTTTCTTCACTGCCGCACCTTCACCTTTAGCAGCAGCGATGATTTCGCCAGCTAAACGCTCAGTCATGGTTTTTTCACCACGCTTACGTGAATATCCAATTAACCATTTCATACCTACTGATTGCTTACGGTCAGCACGTACTTCCATTGGAACTTGGAATGTAGCACCACCTACACGGCGGCTTTTTACCTCTACTGTTGGCATTACGTTAGATAACGCTTTTTTCCACAACTCAAGGCCATTTTCTTTTGTACGAGCTTCAACTAATTCTAAAGCACCGTAGAAAATTGTGTATGCAGTACTTTTCTTACCGTCATACATCAAGTTATTTACAAATTTTGTTACAGTTACGTCTCTGAACTTTGGGTCAGGAAGCACGTAACGCTTTTTTGGTTTTGACTTTCTCATTTTGTTTAAATAAGGTTTCGTTCTTGAAAACTAATTCACCTCTGATTGCTCCGAGATTACTACCCTGTTGTTAAGCTGTATTATTGAAAAACTGAACGTTAATCTTCTAACCGAAAACTTTCAACTGGAAATTATTTTTCAGGAAATTATTTTTTCTTTCCTTTAACTGGAGCTGCTACTTGACCTGGTTTAGGACGTTTAGCACCATATTTAGAACGGCTCTGCTTACGGTTGTTTACACCGGCAGTATCTAACGCTCCACGAACGATGTGGTAACGTACCCCTGGAAGGTCTTTTACACGACCACCACGAATCAATACGATTGAGTGTTCTTGCAAGTTGTGTCCTTCACCTGGGATGTAGGCATTTACTTCTTTTTGATTTGTTAAGCGAACACGAGCAACTTTACGAAGTGCTGAGTTTGGCTTCTTTGGAGTCGTAGTGTAAACACGAGTACAAACGCCACGACGTTGCGGACATGAATCCAACGCCGGAGACTTAGATTTCCAAGTCATTTGTTCTCTGCCGTTTCTTACTAACTGTTGTATAGTAGGCATTTTGTTAAAAAATTGTTTTCGTTAGATACTAATTTCCAATTAGGGCTGCAAAGGTACAGGTTTTATTCTAAAAAGAAAAACTTTTATTAGAGATATTCTTGATTTATTGGTTTTTTGTTTGTAAAAGCTGAAAATTGAAGCTATTATATAGGATTTTATAGGCTAAGACAGTTTTAATCTAAATCAATATCTAAGAAAATCTTATATTATTTTCGATAAAAAGTACTAATAAGAGCAGTTATTAGGAGGCTGATAGTCAGTTTTTTAGGCTCAATATTTTGTTTCTTCTGAGTTTCTACAATAGTTTTTTATCATTTCTTCTTCCAACCAATTCTTCAAAGTCTGAATCTCTTTTTACGACCGGTCAGAAAATTAATCAACATAAAAACAAATTTTAAAAACAATAAAGTATGAAAAAGTGGATGTTATATAGTTGTGTTGCTTTGGCAATGGTGTTTGCGTGGGCGTGTGATAAAAGCGAAGTTAGCAACAACGTGAGCGTGGTTTCGAGTTTCGAGAATGGTTTTGATGGCTGGAGCGTAGATTTGGCCGAATACAATACTTCGATGGATAGCAGTATGATAGAATTTAAGTATGCTGTCGCAAAAATGCCTTCAGATTCAACCAAAAAAGGTTTGCGAGTGCAGAGCCATAATCGTAGCGATGATATGTTTATGTATGCAAAGAAAAAAATCAGCGGTTTAGACAGTAAAAAAACGTATGAAGTTTTCTTTGATATTGAACTCGGTACATACTTTCATGCAAATAGTATCGGAATTGGTGGTTCGCCAGGGAGTTCGGTTTTTGTGAAAGCAGGTGCTTCATCGAAAGAACCAGCTAAGTATTTAGAAGGCGATTTTTATAAGTTCAATCTTGACAAAGGTAATCAATTGGAAGGAGGAAAAGAGCTTGTAACAATCGGTGATGCCTCAAATGGTCTATCGGAGCCAGGTTTCAAGGTCGTAAATCGTAATAACACAACTAAACTGGTAACAGTAAAACCAAATGAAAAAGGCGAGATTTGGCTTTGTGTAGGTACAGATTCTGGTTTTGAAGGCTTGAGTGTTTTATATTATGATAAAATAAGTGTTTCGATTAGAGAAAAGGCTTCTTTGTAAAGTAATACCACAAGAGGTAGTCTTGGTTTAAAGGCTACCTCTTGTATTGATTTTTGAGCTAAACAATCATATTAGTTTGTTACACCTTGAAAATGCAATTTGCCACCAATAAGCGTTGTGCCATTGCACATATAAACGGCTGTTGCAGGATTGCCTGATTGATAAATGAATGATTGTGTGGCAGTCTCGTCATTTCCTGCCATTACCCATAGATAGAAAGTAACAATTGAGCCATCAGGCACACCCAATGTTCCTGGGTCAGTTGTGTACGACTGGTCGATTAATTGATTGCCTGTTTGGCTCGACATTCCAGAGTTTCCATTGTTCATGTCGATGTACTTAAATTCTGTTCTTGCAACATACGCACCTTGTTGATTCAAAGTGAATTGTCCTACTGTTTGAAGTGCCATAGCTATAAATGTTTAAAGGTTTATGTTGCCTACTCTGTTTCGGATTTTCGGCTTTCTCCTTGTTTTTTTGATATGACAAAGTTCGACACAATCCTTATCGTATATAAGCGTATAAAGACCCCTTTTTACAAACAGGTATATTTGCTTCCTCAAATGCGTAGTTTAACTCTTCTTATCAAATCAATGTGCTTTTATTTATCTAATACGCTGTTTTCTAATCAATTATCAGTAATTTTGCACCTCATTTGAGAAATATTCGTTTCTCATTACTCAAAATCATTCATTCACAAATAATATGACTACCGAACAATTGAAGGAGTTAAAGGCCAGATTAGCGGCCTTGAGGGGGTATCTTTGACTACGATAGCAAGAAAGAACAACTCGAAGATTTAGAGCAACAAACCGCTCAACCCGAATTTTGGACTGATGCTGCCAAAGCAGAAAACGTAATGAAACAAGTACGTATGCTTAAAGGTTGGACTGTTGGCTACGAAAATGCCAATGCAGCCATCGGCGACCTCGAAACACTTTATGAATTTTATGAAGGAGGCGAAGTAACCGAAGAAGAAGTTGACGAAGAGGGTAAAAAGGTAGAAACGATACTCGAAGAGCTGGAGTTAAAACGAATGCTCTCGAACGAAGAAGACCAAATGAGTGCCATTTTGGAGATAAATGCAGGAGCAGGTGGAACAGAAAGCCAAGACTGGACAAGTATGCTCATGCGTATGTATATGATGTGGGCCAATAAAAAAGGTTATAAAGTATCGGAACTCGATTATCAAGATGGCGATACGGCTGGGGTAAAATCGGTTTCGCTACAAATTGATGGGCCAATGGCTTATGGTTTCTTGAAGTCAGAAAACGGAGTACATCGTTTGGTTCGAGTATCTCCATTTGACTCAAATGCTCGTCGTCATACCTCGTTTTCATCGGTTTTTGTATCGCCATTAGTTGATGATACGATTACGATTGAAATTCGTGATGCTGATATTGAAATCCAAACTTCTCGCTCGGGCGGTGCTGGTGGACAAAACGTTAATAAAGTTGAAACGAAAGTACAACTCACGCACAAGCCAACGGGTATTGTAGTAGTTTGTCAGGTTGAACGTAGTCAGCTCGGTAATAAAGAACGTGCAATGCAGATGCTTCGCTCGAAACTTTATCAATTAGAAGTTGACAAACGTAATGCGGCAAGAGCCGAAACCGAAGCTGGAAAGATGAAAATCGAGTGGGGTTCACAGATTCGTAGTTATGTATTAGATGACCGTCGAGTGAAAGACCACCGAACTAATATTCAGACATCAAACACTGAAGCTGTTTTGAATGGCGATATTGATGATTTCATCAAAGGTTATTTGATGGCGAATTAATATTTAGTGGTTCAGACCTACGTCGGCATGGCTCGAAGCCATGCCGACGTTCAAATGATAAGCTCTCGTTTTTAAGCAAACTGCTTTACTACTTTCATAATATGCTCGGTATCAACGCTGTTTTTTTGCCATTTCTCTAAGCGTTTATTCATTACCCTAAACCAAATGGGTGGCACGAGCGACATCAAAATCATCATAGTATAACCAAAAGGTAGCTGAGGGCTTTCGTCGAAATGTCGAAGTACTTGGTACGGCCGTGCTGCATAAGCATGATGGTCGGAGTGCCGTTGCAGATGAAAAAGCAGCAGATTACTATAAAAATGATTAGCATTCCACGAATGAAGCGGATTTACTTTCTCATAGCGTCCATTTTCGAGCTGTTTCCGCAAAATTCCATAATGCTCAATATAATTTACACATTCCAAAGATAAAATCGCAATTATGCTCTGCACCGCAAAAAATGTTGGGACTATCCACGTAATTGCTTGTGATTTACTGAATGAAACTGCAAGTACATAGCAAAGAAGAATGGGCAATATAACCGACCAAATCATTTCATTATTAATGCTCCAAATCGGTTTGTCTTCTTTTTGAAGAAGCTTTTTCTCAATATTCCACGCACTTCTGAAACCTCCAACGATACTTTGCTTCCAAAAAGCAAAAACGGTTTGGTTTTTGCGAGCGGTTGCGGGGTCGAGGGGCGTTGCTACGTGCGTGTGATGCCCACGATTATGCTCAACAAAGAAGTGCATGTAGCAAACCGAAATCAAGGCGGCACGGGCATGGAATTGTGCAATTGCACTTTTACGGTGGCCTAATTCGTGAGCAACGTTGATGATGGTAGAAGCATAAACGCCTTGGCTAAGCATCAGACCGAAAATTTGATACCAAGTGAGGTCATCGTGCGTAAGGACATAACACCCCCACAAAAGCATAAAATATTGAATATAGACGTGAGAATAGACCAAAACGTCGAAATAGCGGTCATTGAGAAGTTTTTCGTATTCTTCGGTGCTGGCGTTTTGGGAGTCTCGACTTACGATTTCGTCAAGAATCGGAATCAAACCATAGGCGTAGATAAATACAAAAAATGTCCAATTGGGACTGATATAATAATAGCCCAAAAGAAAGAAGGCGATAAACGAGTAGCCCCATGCAAAACCGATTTTTTTTCTGATGCTCATGGTTTACTGATTTTTCGTTGTAAATTTAGTCAATCAATACAAATATTATAATTTTGTTGGATAAATCCTATTAAAACAACTGCTTTTTGAGTTGATTCAAATAATGACCTAACCCTATCATGAGCGAGTTTTTTATTTATTTACAGCTTGGTTATCAGCATATTACCGATATAAATGGCTACGACCACATTTTGTTTGTAGTGGCTCTTTGTGCGATTTATAGAATTACCGACTGGCAAAAAATATTATATCTTGTTACGGCCTTTACGATTGGGCATTCGATTACGCTGGCGTTGGCCGCTCTCGAACTTATCGATTACAGCACCGATTTAATTGAGTTCTTGATTCCCGTTACGATTATACTCACTTGTATTTCAAATTTCTTTCACCGAAGTACCGAAAGCGTTCTTGACCCCGAAGAGTTTTCGAGAGTGCGTTATTTTTTCGCCATGATGTTTGGTCTTATTCACGGCATGGGTTTTTCTAATTATCTGAAAAGTCTTCTCGGAAAAAACGAAAATATTGTTGTGCAATTATTAGCATTCAATATTGGTCTCGAATTTGGGCAGTTGCTCATTGTGGCAGTTGCGATTACGCTTTCGTTTTTGGTTTTGGATGGCTTCAAGATTAAAAAACACTCTTGGAATCTTATTTTATCTGCTTTTGTGGCTGGAGTAGCCTTCAAACTCATGACCGAAAAATGGTATTTTTAAAGGAGAAATAAATTTGATAGTCTTTTAAGGTGCTTATTATCAGGTACTTATATTCTTAATTCTACATTCTTAATTGTTCGTCAGCACTTTTGCACAGATTTTGTGTTATAAATAACGTAATCACTATTTTTTATTGCTCATGCAAGAAAGTACATCACTTCTCGGTTTTCTCTTAACGGCATTTTTGGCGGGTTTTGCGTCAATTTTTATGCCTTGTATTTATCCAATTATGCCCATGACGGTCAGTTTCTTCACGAAACAATCGCAAGGAACTCGTAAAGCTACTTTTTATGGACTTTCTATCATGTTCGTTTTCGGACTAATAGGTTTAGTAGCAACCGTTTTCGGAGCTCCATTTCTCAACTTCATAAGTACTCACTGGATTCCAAATCTTATATTTTTTGTCATTTTTATCATTTTTGGAATTTCCCTTTTGGGGGCTTTTGAAATCGTTCTGCCACATAATGTTGTCAATAATATTGATAGAATGTCAGAAAAAGGCGGACTTGTCGGTATTTTCTTCATGGCTCTTACACTCGTTGTGGTATCGTTTTCTTGTACAGCCCCGTTTGTTGGCTCATTGTTGATTATGGCGGCAAAAGGCGAGGTTTGGCGACCACTTTGGGGAATGTTGGCTTTCGGATTGCCATTTGGAATTGTGTTTACTTCGTTGGCGATGTTTCCGCAGTGGCTCAAAAGTTTGCCGAAATCTGGTGGTTGGATGAACGAAATGAAAGCCGTTTTCGGAATTTTGGAGTTTGCTTTAGCACTTAAATTTTTAAGTAATATCGACCTTACGTATCATTTCAACTATATTTCTCGAAACACTTTCTTGGTTATCTGGATAATCATTTTTGCTGCCATCGGACTATATATTTTAGGTATCCTTCGCCTTCCGAAAGATAGTAAAGTGAAGAAATATAACATTCCAAGAGTAGTTTTCGGAACTTTATTCCTTGCATTTGCGGCGTATATGATTCCTGGAGTTTCGCACGGAAAAGAACTAAGTTTATTATCGGGGCTATTACCACCTAAAACAATCGCTACAACAGTTGCGGATGGCTCTAAACTCAGAGATTTACCGCACGAATTGAAAGGATTCTATGATTATGATGATGCCCTTGCATACTCGAAAGAAGTTGGCAAGCCGTTGTTCATAGATTTTACAGGCTACGCTTGTGCGAATTGTCGTAAGATGGAAGAAAATGTTTGGCCAAAACCCGAAGTTTTAGAAAAACTTAAAAATGATTTCGTGATAGCTTCTTTGTATGTTGATGACAAAAAGGAACTTCCAAAAGAAAAACAATATACATCAAAATATGATGATGAATTGAAAGTAACAGTAGGGGATAAAAATATGGATTTAGAAATTGTAAAATACAACAACAATGCTCAACCGTACTACGTTATTGAAGATTCTAACGGAAAACTGATTGTAAAGCAGCCAATTGGCTATACTTCAAAAGAAGAATTTTTGAAGTTTCTGGACGAAGGAATCAGCAATTATAAAAAGCCTTGATTTATATCTAACAAGTTAGAAAAGCCTTAGTATTTTCAATAAATGCTGAGGCTTTTTTATGTTTTATTAGATATTTTTCCAATTAAATTATTGAGGAGTAATAACTGGTTTTAGTCCGTAGGACTTTCATATTGGTAGAAACAATCATTGGGTTAACTATCAGAATGCCGTAGGTATTCAACTAAACCGCCTATTTGTTGAATACCTACGGCATTCTAATTATACTTTTTCGATTTTATGCTACCAATATGAAAGTCCTACGGACTATAGATTTGAATAATTGTTATCTATTAAACAAATGTTCGATTTCGAGTTCAGTAAAGCGGGCTTTTTTTGCAGTGGCTTGTCGGAGCAAGTTGAGGTACTGAAATTTTGGAATTTCGATAGCACCAAAACGCCTTACATTATCGTTAATGAATTGAGTATCAAGTAATTCGAATCCTTGTTGGCGAAGGGTCTGAATTAAATAATGAAAAGCCACTTTTGAGGCATTAGGCTGGGTATAAAACATTGATTCACCAAAAAACGCTGCTCCGATAGAAACGCCATAAAGCCCTCCAACGAGTTCGTTATCTAAATAAGCCTCTACACTATGAGCCAGCCCCATACCATTTAGGCCAGTATAAGCATCAATGATTTCTTCTGAAATCCAAGTATCGTCCGAATCACTTCGAGCAACGGCACAGCCACGCATGACCCCCTCAAAATTATGATTAAAGCGAATCTCAAAATAGTTTTTGTTGAGTACAGGACGAAGCGATTTTGGTGGTTTGTAGGTATCAATCGGAATGATAGCACGAGGGTCGGGCGAATACCAATAAAGCGTCCCGTCCGAATCTGCCATCGGGAAAATACCATTTATATAGCCATAAATTAAGTCGTCAGGCGTAAGTTTTGTCATTAAATAGTTGTAGCTATATGCTAACAAAATTAAAGAAAAAAATAAAAAAAACTAATTTTGACACAACTGTTTTCTGAAATTAAAGAAATTTCTGTTGACAGTTTACCGTTGTCGGTTGACTAAAACTTAGTTCTTCTTAATTTTTGGAGATTCAAAAGTGATTTTCCCTTTTTCGTCGTATTCATAAACTACGTACGATTCAAAGCCGTTATCGTAGCAATCTTTCCCGTACTGAGTTTCTTTCTTGCGGCGGTTGCCTGTTGGGTAATATTCAATCCAACGACCAACTTTTACGCTATCGTCCATCATGCCTTGCTCGGCCAATGTTCCGCTTTCATTAAATGTTAGGTATTCGCCTGTTACTTTTCCGTAGAGTTTGGGTTTTACTTCTTTGATTTTTGTTTTGCTTTCGTCGTAGTAACTTATTTCAGAATCTTGGTAGAAACCTCGTTCGTAGTATTCTTTATTCAGCAAATTGTAATTTTTATCGTATAATTCCCAACGCCCATCTTTTGCTCCGAGATAATACCAGCCTTCTTCAACCACCAAATCGCCCAAATATTTTTTATACGGTCCGTGCATTAAATCATTCGTAGCTCTGTCTCGCCCGATACCTTCCACAATTCTATTGGCTTTGCGGTCGTACCAAAATAAGTGTCTGTTATACGGATTTGGTTGCGTAAATTCTTTGAGCGTATAAAACTCTAAAAAGGTCAGATTATTGCCAGTTCCCTGTCTGATTAATTGTTTTTCAACCTTAATTCCTTCGTAATCACGGCCATTAAATTCCTTTTTCAAGCCTTTAATCTCCTTTTTTACATCTTTTATGGTCTTTTTGAGCTTTAGACCTAAATCGGGTAACGTTTCGGTTGCAAACTTTTTAGCATCATCAACACTCGAAATATTGTTTCCTCCGGGCAAGGATGCCGAAGCCGTTGGTGTGGTCACACCAACGGGAAGTCTGTCAAGTTTTTCTTTAATCGTTTCTTTTTTATAACCTTTATCTCCTTTACGCTTTGCTTTTGGTACAGCATCACTTGTTTGGGCATCGGCCATTGAAAATGATAGCAGAACAAATGATGAAATCGAAGCTAATAGGTATATTTTGTGGTAAAGTTTCATTTTCGATAATAATGATGGTAATTTTGCACTCTATTTACAACGGAAAATTTGAAAAAAAATTGAATTCGGGCTTAGTTTCTCTCAACTCCGAATGTACTAAATTGATATAAAGATAATGAAAGAGTGGTTTGCAGAATGGTTTGATACTTCTTTTTATCATCAACTTTATAAAAGCCGAAGCTACGAAGAAGCTCAAATGCTCATTGATAATCTCGAAAAACAGCTTGGTTTTGCACCAAATAATACTTTTCTCGACCTTGCCTGCGGAAAAGGCCGTCACGCTATTTACCTAAATTCAAAGGGCTATGATGTAACTGGAATTGATTTATCTCAAAATAATATCAAAGCAGCTAATCAATCAGCCAGTGAGAATTTGCATTTTTTTGTGCATGATATGCGTGAAACTTTCCGTGCTGACTCTTTCGATTTTGTCTTAAATTTATTTACAAGTTTTGGATATTTTGAAGAAAACTACGACAATTTTCGAGCCATAAAAGCAGTTGCCGAAAATTTAAAATCAGGCGGAACACTCGTGCTCGATTACATGAATAGTGCCAAAGCCGTAAAAAACTTAACAAAATACTACGAAAAAGAAGTTGAAGGCATAAAATTCGTCATTACAAAAAAAATCGAATATGGTTTTATTGTAAAAAATATTGATTTCGACTACGAAAATAAGCATCATCATTTTGAAGAGAGAGTCAAGATTTTGACTTGTGAAGATTTTAGATACTATTTCCGAAAGGCAGAATTGACTTGCAAAGAAATTTATGGAAGTTATGACCTACAACCCTTCGACGTAGCGGAATCTGACCGAATGATTTTTGTGGTTCAGAAAGTACCTGCCATTATGAATTAAGTAGTCCATGGTCAATAGTCCATAAGTCCACAGATATTTACTTAATTGATATTTAGTCACCTGTGCCATTGTCTGTGTCCTCACAGACAATATTGTTTTATCTCGCCCGAATCTCGACATTTTTCGAGTAATTCAAGATTTGTCTGATTCAACTTCGGGTGAATAAACGCTGGAGCGATTTCGCAAAGTGGCACTAAAACAAATTTTCGTTCTTGAATAAATGGGTGCGGAACTGCGAGGTTTTGGGTAGAAATAATCTCGTTGTTGTAGTACAAAATATCAATATCAATGCTTCGTTCGCCCCACTTGATTTCACGAATTCGCCCCATATCTTTCTCAATTTTTAGCACTAAATGAAGCACTGCACTTGGAGAAAACTTGGTTTCAACTTCAAGAACTTGGTTCAAAAAAGCATTTTGTTCGGTAATTCCCCACGCAGCGGTTTCATAAATACTTGATTTCGAGCGAATTTTGCCAACTTTTTCTTCAATTAACTTTTGTGCCGTCGAGAGATTATCTTCTCGATTTCCTAAATTAGAACCTAAGCCAAGAAAGATTTTATGGGGTTTCAAGCAATTGATAAATTAAAGGTTTGAACGGCTTCGGCAATTTCTGAAAGTAAAGCAGGGTTTTTCTCGAAGGCATTGCCAATCACAATAATATCTGCTCCTGCTTCGAGAGCGGCGGTAGCTTTTTCGGGCGAATTTATTCCTCCTCCAACAATTAGCGGTAAACTCACGTTTTTGCTTACTTTCTCAATCATTTTTGGCGAAACAGGATACATCGCTCCGCTTCCGCCATCCAAATAAATCAATTTCTGACCAAGCATTTCTCCCGCCATTGCCGTACAAACTGCAATATCAGCTTTGTCGTGCGGAATCGGGGTAGTATTGCTGATATAAGAAACCGTAGTTTGGCGACCGCTATCAATAAGCATATAGCCCGTTGATAAAATCTCCAAACCGCTTTGTTTGAGCAGTGGAGCAGCAATTACGTGCTGACCAATCAGATAATCGGGATTTCGTCCAGAAATCAATGACAGTAAAAGAATAGCGTCGGCCGTTGGCTCAATGTGTAGGCTATTTCCTGGAAAAATAATGACAGGAATATTGGTTTTTTGGCGAATGACGACAATCATTTCGCCCATGATGTTTTTTGTAATCAAGCTACCGCCAACCAAGAAATAATCTACTCGGTTTTCGGCACAAGCATATAAAAAAGTCTCGAAAGAATTTAACTCAACTTTATCGGGGTCGAGCAAAACAGCCAAAGATTTCTTTTGTAATTGCTTGTTGGATACTATTTTATCAAGAATTGGTCTCGACATTTTCGGTTGCGTCGGTGGTAAGATTATCTATAATTCCCAAAAGTTTATTTTTTGCAATAGTCAGCAAAACCGACGTTGCAACACCTTTCAGAGCAGCCCATACGAAAGAATCTTCGTCGTTGTCTTCTTCTTCTTGTACGATTGGCTTAGGGTCAAGCGAAATTTTTTGTTTAGCCGAAGGCAAAAGTAATTCTGTCAGAGCGTAGGCCGTTAGAACCACCCCTCCGATAACCAAAGCATTCTTCCCCACTTTCTTCAAATCTCCGATTTGCGTTTCGATGGCCTCCAAATATTTATTGGCCGACTCCTGCAAAAATTCTTTACGCTCTTCACGGCTAACTCCCTTTGGCGGAACCACAGGAATATTAATGATGCTTTCGTTCGATTTTTTCACTTTAAGCTGATTTTTGTTCAAAAGTATTGAAAAATGCCCAAAAAAGAAAAGTGAATCGTTGATTTGTGACTTTGTGCCAGTAAAAGCAATATTATTTACCGATAAAATGTTAGTTTTGGTTGAGATTTAAAATTATGAGAAATAATTATTTCAAATGAAACGCCACTACTTTGTGTTGCTGGTTACCTTATTGGTTTTTGAAGTCAAGGTTTCGGGGCAAACTGATTTACAGCAAGCTTTTCGAGAATGTGGCATCAAAGGCAGCACCACAATCTATGATTATAAAAATCAGAAGTGGATTTATTCAGATTCTCTCGATGCTCAAAAGCTAAGTTTGCCTGCTTCGACCTTCAAAATCATTAATTTATTGATTGCCTTAGAAACAAAAGTAATCAGAGACGAAAACGAGGTTGTGAAGTGGGTAGGAAAGACCGATACTACGCTTTATGGCTATCGCCCAGAGATTTATAAAGATATGACCGTGCGGGAAGCATTTGAAGTATCGGCTGGCTGGGTGTTTATCGAATTGGCCAAGAAAATAGGTCGAAAGAATTATGCAAAGTATCTGAAAGCCTGCCGTTATGGTAATGTAGATTTATCGGAGAAAGGTGCTGATTTTTGGAATTTTGGACGTTTTGGAATTTCTCCGCAAAATCAAGTTGCGTTTATGAAGGCTGTTTATGAAGAAAAATTACCTTTTTCTAAGCGAAATTACGGAATTTTGAAAGAAGTAATGTTTGTAGAGAAAACCAACGATTACACAATCAGAGCCAAAACTGGATGGACTCGTGATGGTGGTATTGATTCCGGTTGGTGGGTTGGATATGTGGAAAGTCGAGAAAATACTTATTTCTTTGCAACTCGAATAGCAAAAAAGCGAACCGAGCAGAATCCAAATTTTGGTCAATGCAGAAAAACAATCACAAAAACGATTTTGAAACAAATCAAAGCTATTTGAATTGGTTATTGATTAATTTGTTGCTGGTTTACGTTGATTGCATTAAACGCTTAATGGGTTGGTGAAATGTGCCGTTAGGCACTAAATATTGGTAGAAATAAAAATGTCACATCGATTTAGCGTGCCGTAGGTACGCAACTGACAGGCTCCTAAAATTCAAGAAAATAAACATTAACAATCTATAAACTTTATGAAAAGTCCTCTTTTTAATCTTTTTATTGCCCTCGGAATTGTGGTATTCATTGCTTGTACAAAAAAACAAGTAGCCAATAAATATACCGTTTCTACGAATCAGAAAACTCAAATCATCACGGGAGCCGACCAAATTTCGGAATATTTGCCATTACTAAAAGGCAAACGAGTAGCGATGTTGGTCAACCAAACTTCAATCATCGGCAAAAAAGCCAGTGTTGATAGTTTATTGAGTTTAGGCGTAAACATTGTGAAAGTCTTTGGCCCAGAACACGGTTTTCGTGGCAATGCGAGTGCGGGAGCAAAAGTAAACAATGAAGTTGACCAGAAAACGGGTATTCCGATAATTTCGCTTTACGGAAAAATCAAACGCCCTACGAAAGAACATTTGGCCGATGTTGATGTAATGATTTTTGATATTCAAGATGTTGGGGCGAGATTCTACACCTACATCAATACGCTCGCTCATGTAATGGAATCTTGTGCCGAAAATGGCAAAGAACTAATCATTCTCGACCGACCAAACCCGAATGGTTATTTGGTAGATGGGCCAATTTTAGAAAAACAAAACTATTCGGGCATTGGTATGTTTCCGATTCCGATTACTCATGGACTTACGATTGGGGAGTTTGCCCAAATGATTAATGGTGAAGGCTGGCTTCCGAATAATCTACAATGCAAGATAAAAATTATCAAAATTGCCAATTATAACCACGATATGTCGTATGATTTACCAGTTTTTCCATCGCCAAACCTTAATTCTCAGCAGTCAATTTTGCTGTATCCAAGCACTTGTTTGTTTGAAGGTACAATTTTAAGTCAAGGTCGTGGTACTTACATTCCGTTTACGGTTTTGGGTGCTCCAGCCCTAAAAGGTAAATACGATTTTAGTTTCAAACCAGTAAGTATTCAAGGCATGAGCGAAACGCCCCTTCACCAAAACGAAGATTGCTTTGGACTTGATTTAAGAAAATACGACACGAGTATTCTGAGAAAAAGCCGACAAATCAACCTTTCATGGATGATGGAACTTTACAAGGCGTATCCAATGAAAGACAAATTCTTTGACAGAACCCAAAGCAAACAAATGGGAGACATTAATAAATTGGCAGGAACAGAAAAATTCAAACAACAAATCATAGACGGCGTTTCGGAAGCCGAAATCCGCAAAAGTTGGGAGCCAGGTTTAAGCGATTTTAAGGTTTTGAGAAAGAAATATTTGATTTATCCGTAATCTTGTAAATTAAGTTGTGGCACACTTCAAAAGTGTGCCACAACTATTTTAACGATAAATAAAAGCCTTAAAAGCTTCTCCCTTCTTAAATAAACTTCTTTCTAAAGGCAATTCGAGAAAAGCATCAGCTTCTACTAAATTCGCCAAATCGCCCGAGCCGTGGCCTTCTACTGGAGTTGCCAAAATTTTGCCAGTTAATGTATAAGAAAGCTTTACTTGCAAGAAAAACGTCAGTTCGGGTTTGAACGTAAAATCTTCTGATAACTCGGCCATTAATTGCTGATTTCCAAGGTCTTGCGAAGCATCGAGCCACTTTTTGAAATAGCGATTAAGGCACATAAATGTAGAAACTGGATTGCCGGGCAAGGCAAAAACCACCGTTCCGTTAGCCGATTTCCCAAACCAAAAAGGCTTTCCTGGGCGTTGCGAAACCTTATGGAATAGCTTCTTAACTCCTTGATTTTCAAGAGCTTTCGGGACAAAATCAAATTTCCCCGCCGAAACCCCACCGCTTAAAATCAGTACATCGAACGTTTCCATAAATGCTGCAATTTTTTGCTCAATAATTGCTTGGTCATCGGGTAAAAGCACATTTTCAGTTTCAAGTCCCCAGTTTTTGAGCGAAGCTTGTAAGGCAAATCCATTGGATGTACGTATCTGATGCGGAAGTGGCGTTTCGGTAATCGGCACGATTTCTTCACCCGTTGAAATCACTACCGCACGTAGTTTTCGTTGTACCAAAATTTCATGTTTTCCAATCGTAGCCGCTACACCGATTTCGGCAGGAGAAAGTTTTCGACCTTTCGGCACAATTATATCACCCATTTTTCGGTCAGAACCTTGTGGGTGAATGTTTTGCCTTGCTTTGATTTCGTTTATGTCAATCGTAATTCGGGCAGTTTTATCTTTTATTTCAATATCTTCGTATCGAATGACAGCATCAGTTCCGAGTGGAATCATTGCCCCAGTCATTACCTCAATACAATTTTCGGGGTTTTGTAAGGTTTTTTCGTGGCTTCCTGCCGCCGCCGTTGCTTCAATCAAGAAGCTGGTTTGACCTTTTGAAAGTTGCTCGTGTCGAATGGCGATACCGTCCATCGTAACTCTATTGAAGGGCGGAAAATCACGGTCGGCACATAAATCTTCGGCTAAAATTCGTCCCAGAGAGGCATCAATGGATACTTTTTCGGTGGGAATTGCAATCGTATTTTCTAAAATTAGTTGTTCGGCTTGTTCGACAGTTATCATAAAATAGTTTATTCAGAAAGACAAATTACCAGATTTTTTGTGAATTATTTGGTAAAAAATCACAATTTTCGCTTCATTCGTGTCCTAATCTTCAAACTATGAAAAAAACTTTATTTCTCCTCTTTTTCTCGTTGACTTTACAGGCTCAGCATCTCAAAATACAGCTTGATGATTTTGCCATCAAAAGCATTTCAAATACCAAAACCGTTGAATCTTTACCCTTGATTTCGTTTGAAATTAATAAGCAGGCAACGTCTTCGCTAAACAAAGATTGGACTTCAAAATTTGAAATTACTTACACCGAAGAAGGATACTTTAGAAATGCTTTTAAAGCTAAAATTGTTTTCAAAAATATATCAAAAGATACGCTCAACCTCCGAAATATAGTACCGTTTGGTGCTTCTGAAAAGCATGTTTATATGACAGGTTTGGGTGACCATTGGCTTTCTCGCACGCATCTTTTTCAGCCAAATAAAGTTCCTGTAAATGTCATTGTGCCTGACAACGCTTGGGAGTTGGGCTATGCAGGAATTGAACTCGCAAACGGACAGAAAGTTTGTGCCGTTACTCGGCGAAAAAGTTGGGAGAAAGCCACTCGCAAGCGTTTTGAGACAATTGTTGCTCCCCAAGGAACGGTTGTTTATGAACTCTATGCTGATTTTTATGAAGGAACCTGGCAAGATGGTGTGCGAAAGGTTTTTCAAGAAAATTACTTGTATGATGTGGAAAAATTCGACGAGTCGCTTTATCAACGAGAAGATTTGAAATGGATTCAAGATACTTACGTCATGCATTTAGTTATGGCGTGGGATAAGTGGTTTTACACGCCTAAAGATGGCTATGATGCGTATAAGAACTTCTTGAAAAATGGCGAAAAACTCTACGGAGGAAACGATGTAGTAGGAATTTGGCCAACTTGGCCAACGCTCGGACTTGACCAACGAAATCAATGGGATTTATTCCGAGATTTGCCGGGTGGACTACCAAAATTGCGAGAATTGGCCGAATATTCCCGAAAACAAGACACTAAATTCTTCATTTGTTATAATCCGTGGGACGAAAGTACGAGTTATAAAACCTCAGCCAAAGAAGGCGAAAAAGGGCATCTTGATGGTATGGCGGAGTTGGTAAAGGAAATTTCGGCTGATGGTGTGGTGCTTGATACGAAAGGAGAATCGAGTAGAGATTTGCAAGCGGCGGCTGATGGGGTCAGAAAAGGCGTGGTTATGTATTCGGAAGGAATGGCCGTGCCGAAAAATATGCCTGGAATAATTTCGGGGCGAGTGCATAATGCTTTGTACTATCCACCGATGTTGAACCTCAATAAATTTATTCGACCAGATTTTGCTATTTTTAGAGTAGCCGAATTGTATCTCGAACCAATCAAAAGAGAGTTTGCAACTGCATTTTTTAATGGTTATGGTACAGAATTGAATATTTTCAGAAATGGAAAACCACTCGAATGGCTCGATGAACAATACCGTTATTTAGGTAAAACCTCAAGAATTTTGCGGGAAAACTCGGCATTTTTTCACTCAAAAAACTACATTCCACTCATTTCTACACTAAAAGATAAAATCTACGTCAATGAATGGAAGCACGAAAATGGCAAAGAAGCGATTTATACAATTTTTAGCTTGATTACCGAAGGCTTCAAAGGTGCATTATTTGCGGTAGATTCTACGAAAGATTATCATTATATCGACCTTTGGCATCATAAAGAGCTTACGCCAAACAAGCAAAATGATGGCAAATTCTATATCGAAGCCGAAACAGATGCGTTCAATGCTTCTTGGTTGGGTACAAATAATGAAGGTGAGGTCGATGCGGTTGCAAAATTTCCCAATCTCCTCAAAATTAGCTTGAATATTTACGTAGATTCATTGAAAGTAGAAGCAAAACAAGGAACAGAAGTCAGAATTTGGGCGGGTTCGCCAAGCTATGAGAAGGAATATAAATCTTTCAAAAACCAGCAAAGTTTTTCTATAAAACTCATGGATTATTTTGAGGAATACGAAGGTAAATTTGTAGTGCAATTGTTTGATAATCAAAGGATTATTGATGAACGAGTTTTTGAAATAAAAGCAGGTACACCTCGATTAGTAAGCACTCATAAAACCAACAAAAAAGCTGTTTTAAATACAAAAAATATGGTACAAGTGCCAGCAGGGAATTTTAAGTTTACTTTTACTCGTGGCGATGATTTTGTGTTTTATCCCGACGGACAAAGTGGCATGGAGAAAACCATGAAAAGCTTTTGGATAGACCAAAATTTGGTGACCAATGCTGAGTTTCAGACTTTCTTGATACAATCAAAATACAAGCCCACCGACGCTCAGAATTTTCTGAAACATTGGCAAGCCAAGAAAATGCCTGATACTTTGGCAAACTTCCCTGCGGTATATGTCAGTTATGAAGATGCCCAAAATTACTGTGCGTGGAAAGGAAAAAGGCTTCCGACTGAGCAAGAATGGCAATATGCCGCTCAATATCCCGATGCCCGTGAATATCCGTGGGGAAAAGACTTCGATTCGACGAAAATAAATATTGGAGATGGAAGAATAAGTGTTGTTGGAAAATACCCAAGCGGTACAAATGCCTTGAAAATCAATGATTTGGTAGGTAGTGTTTGGCAACTAACCAATGATATTTATCAAAATGGCTCATACAAATACATTATGTTGAAAGGTGGCTCATACTTCAAACCGACTTCAAGCTGGTGGTATGTACAAGGTGGGCCACAAAAACTTACGCATCGCCAGCATTTATTACGAGTCTCGGAAGGTTTTGAGCGAAATGCAACGGTGGGTTTTAGGTGTGTGGCAAACTAAACTTTTAACTTCAAAATCACCTCTTTCAAAGTTTCAAAATTGTGTCCTGATGCAAACACATCAAGTAGTGGGAGGGCGGCTTTCATAGAACGAGCTTCTGGTTTATAGCCCGCATGACCAGCCAGTGGATTGAGCCATACGATTTTATTGGCTCTTTTCTTGATGGCTTTTAGGCTGTCTTCTACAAGCTCAGGTTCGCCCATGTCAAGGCCATCACTGATTATCAAAACAATACTTTTACGGTCGAGAAGCCGTTGGCAGTCGTTTTCGGCGAAATTTTGTAAGCTTTGTCCAATATCGGTTCCGCCTGCCCAATGAGGAACTGTGTCCGAAACTTTTTGTAGGGCCGTGCGGAAATCAGATTCATTGAGTTCTTCCGAAATTCGTTGTAATGAAGTGCTAAACACATAAGTTTCGATGCGGTGATATACTTTTTTGAAGGCATACATAAACTGCACGAAAAATCGACTGTAAATTTCCATTGATTTGCTTACATCGCAAATCAGAAACAACTTTACACGAGTAGGTTTGGCTTTTTTATGGTGCAGAAATAGGATTTCTTCACCATTTCGGAAGTTTTTTTGAAGTGTTCGGCGTAAATCCAAAACTCCGCCACGGCGAGTTGGCTCGAATCTTCGGCTTGGCTTTTGGGCTAAACGTCTGGCAATCAGTTTGATTAATTTTTCGGCTTCGGCTAAATCTTCATCTGTAAAAGCAGAAAAATCCTTTTTTTCGAGCGAAACATTGTCGCTATAAGCCGCCAATTCTTCCTCTTTTTCCTTATTGCCGTAAAGCCAGTTTTTTAATGATTCAAAAGCTGGAGCAGATTGTTTTTTTTCAACGGGTTTCTTCTTTTTCTTGGCCGATTCTTCTTCGGCCATTGCAATCTTTGCGTCAACACCTTTTTCGAGTTCTTTCCAATAGTTATCAAAAATGGCATCAAAATCTTTTAAATTCTTAAAGTTTTGAGGGAAAACACACCGAAGTGCTAAGTAGAAATTTTGTTTGGTAGGTTCGATGTGTGTCAGTGCCAAAAGTGCATCGCTTTCTCGCATGGGCGAAACCATGAAGCCTTTCACCCGCAAATAACGACTGAAAGCCACAATATGAGCAGATATTTCGGTTTCTCTTTGAAGCATTGTTTCTATTCTCCCGCAGAAATCGCAGAAAAACGCTGAAAGTTGGATTTTCTATAAATTATTTACTTTTCTGTAAATTGATTTTAAAATATCATCGCTGTTGAAATTGACCAATAAACCTAATTTTAACCCTGTTAATCGAAGATAAGTAAGCACCTGTTTATGGTGAACTTCTGCTAAGTTTTCGACGGATTTTATTTCTATAATTACTTTATTTTCAACCAAAATATCAAGCCGAAAGCCAACTTCTAATTTTTGGTCTTTGTAAACCACAGGAACGGGCACTTGAGTTTCAACTTTTAGACCAAGCTTTTGAAGTTCAAAAGTTAGTACAGCTTCATAAACCGATTCGAGTAAACCTGGCCCTAAGTTTTTATAAACTTCATAAATCGCACCTCTAATTTTGTACGAAATGTCATTTTCAGTCATGCTCTATTGTATTATTGTGTAAAAAGTCTGCGTTTTTCAGCGATTTTTGCGGGAAATTAAAGTCTTGAAGTAACGCCAACTTTTTCCATTAATTCAGAAAGTGAAAGTTGGGTATTACGAATGTCTTGCCAATCTTTCAGAATTACGCCTAAAGTGCTTTCTATTATTTCTTTGTCGAGATGGTCGAAGTGCATGGCAGCCAAAGCCGTTGCCCAATCAAGCGTTTCGGCAATACCTGGCACTTTATTGAGTTTTTCGTGGCGAAGATGCTGCATGAACTTCGTAATTTGTAAGGCCAGTTGGGCGTCAATTTGTGGTACTTTTTGTTTTACAATTTCGAGTTCTTTATCGAATTCGGGGTAATCAATCCATAAATACAAGCATCTTCGGCGAAGAGCCTCCGAAAGTTCACGATTGCGGTTGCCTGTGATGATTACGTGCGGGATAGATTTCGCTTGAATTGTGCCAATTTCTGGAATCGTGATTTGCCAATCCGAAAGTATTTCGAGGAGAAAACTTTCAAATTCTTCATCGGCTCTATCCATTTCATCAATGAGTAGAACAGGTGCTTTTTCTTGTGAAATGGCTTGTAAAAGTGGGCGTTTTAATAAAAACTTATCTGAGAAAAGTTGAGATTCAAGCAAGTTTGTGTTTGAAAGCTCTTGGTTTTCTGACATTTTCAAAAAAAGCAACTGTTGTTGGTAGTTCCATTCATAAATGGCATGGTTTGAATCTAAGCCTTCATAACATTGCAAACGAATCAAGTTGGTGTCCAACGCCTTTGCCATTACTTTGGCTATTTCAGTTTTTCCTACACCCGCAGGCCCTTCAATCAAGAGTGCCTTGTTGAGCGTCATAGCCAAAAAGACCGACATCGAGACGTAGTCGTCGGTAATATAGCCTTGCGATTGGAGGAGTGATTTAATAGTATCTAAATTCATTGATGAAAATCACGGGTCTAAACAATCTCTGATTTTATGAAAGTTTTATCTCTAAACAAAGAAAACAAAAAAGGCATGGATAACACAATTATATTAACCTTTCAAGGGATAATAAGTGCGTTTTCGATGCCTTTTTGTGAGGTATTAATTATCTGCAAACAGCTGTTAAGGCTCGTTTGGCATATACTCTTGCCAAATGTTGGCGGTAATCTTCATCGGCATAATGGTCGGCGTTGAGGCTTACGTCAGAGGCCGCTTGTGCAGCCGCCGAAGCGATATTTTCGGCAGTTGCTGTTTTGCCCGAAATAGCCGCTTCTACATTTCCATCACGGAATGGCCCATCCGAAACACCCGTAAAAGCAACTTTCACATCAGCAACCACACCATTTTCGACTTTTGCCATTGCGGCACAGCCCACAATCGCAAAGCGAGAGGCTGGCTGCATGAATTTTTGGTAAGTCATTTTTGTGCCTGCTGCGGGTACTGGTACTTGGATTTCGGTGATGATTTCGCCTTCTTCGAGTGCCGTAGAGAAAAAACCTACAAAAAAATCGACCGCAGAAATGCTTCTTGTATCATCTCCATTCGTAACTACGATTGAAGCATCAGCCGCCAAAAGAGCCGCTGGCCAATCGGCTGATGGGTCAGCGTGAGCGATACTTCCTCCGATTGTTCCCATATTTCGTACCTGCACATCGCCAATTACATCGGCAGTTTCGGTAAAAAGAGGTAGTTTTTCGGCAAGAAGCGATGAATGGGCTATCTGTCCGTGCGTAGTCATGGCACCGATGCAAATGTTTCCGCCTTCTTCTTTGATATAATTCAAATCAGATAAGTTGGCAATGTCAATCACCATCGAAGGGCTATTGAGGCGTAGCTTCATCGCAGGAATTAGGCTATGTCCACCCGCCAATATTTTTGCGTCAGGATTCGCCTTCAAAACACTAAGGGCGTCACTGACCGAGCTTGCTCTATAATAATCTACTGTATTTGGTAGCATATTTTTTTAGAATTAAAAATTAAGAATGTAGAATTAAGAATTTTAAAAAATCAAGAATTAGATATTCCTTTAATATGAATGCCTAATTCTTAATTCATCATTCTTAATTATTTATGGTTCATTGCTCGCCACACTCTTTGTGGAGTTAATGGCATTTCGAGGTCACTCACGCCCAAGTGCCAAGTGGCATTCATTACGGCGTTTACGACTGCTGGTGTTGAGCCGATTGCACCCGCTTCGCCAGCACCTTTCACACCCAGTGGGTTGTGCGGACAAGGCGTTGTTTTACGGTCGGTTTCAAACATCGGTAGGTCGTCGGCACGAGGCATGGCGTAATCCATGAATGTTCCAGTGGTTAATTGGCCGTTTTCGTCATAAATTACTCCTTCGAGCAATGCTTGACCAATGCCTTGGGCCAATCCACCATGAATTTGACCTTCTACAATCATTGGGTTAATTACATTACCTACATCATCAACGGCTACGAAGCGTTTAATAGTCACTTTTCCAGTTTCAGCATCAACCTCCACTACGGCAATATGGCAACCAAACGGATAAGTAAAATTAGCTGGGTCATAGAAGCTCGAGAAGTCGAGACCTGGCTCTAAATTGGCTGGATAAACGTGCGGGACATAAGCCGTAAGGGCAACATCGCCGAAACCAATTGATTTATCTGTGCCTTTTACTGTCCATTTACCATCAGCAAAATCGAGGTCATCGGCCGAACATTCTAATTTATGAGCTGCTATTTTTGCTCCTTTTTCAAGGACTTTTTCGATACTTTTTACGATGGCACTTCCACCAACGGCTAAGCTTCGTGAACCGTAAGTTCCCATACCAAAAGCTACCGAATCAGAGTCTCCGTGAATGATTTCGACATCGGCTAACGGAATACCGAGTTTATCGGCTACTACTTGTGCGAAACTGGTTTCGTGGCCTTGCCCATGCGAGTGTGAGCCTGTATAAACACTTACTTTTCCTGTGGGTTGAACACGTACTTGTGCCGACTCAAACAAACCTGCTCTTGCACCCAGAGCCCCTACAACGGCCGACGGAGCAATTCCGCAAGCCTCGATATAAGTCGAGAAACCAACTCCCAAAAGTTTTCCATTCTTTCGGGCTTCGGCTTGTTTTTCTTTGAAATCGGCATAACCGAGCATTTCTAAACCACGTTCTAAAACAGCCTTATAGTTTCCACTATCATATTGCAAGGCTACTTGGGTTTGATAACCGGGCTGATTGACTCCATCAAACGGAGGAATGAAGTTTTTGAAACGAAGTTCGGCAGGGTCAATGCCCATTTCATGAGCCGATACATCCATTAATCTTTCGAGCAAATAAGTTGCCTCTGGACGCCCCGCCCCACGATACGCATCTACGGCTGTGGTGTGCGTGAATACACAAGTCATGTCGAGATGAATCTTTGGCGTGGTATAAACACCTTGCAAGAGTGTTCCGTGCAAATAGGTGGGTACTGCCGAAGCAAACGTAGAAAGGTACGCACCAAGGTTTGCGTAAGTTTTGATGCGAAGCCCGACGATATGTCCATCTTTATCGAAACCCATTTCGGCAGTCGAAACGTGGTCACGACCGTGAGCATCTGTCAAGAAAGCCTCTGAGCGGTCAGAAGTCCACTTAATTGGGCGGCGTAGTTGCTTAGCAGCCCAAGTTACCAGAGCTTCTTCGGTGTAATGATAAATTTTACTACCGAAACCTCCACCTACATCTGGCCCTACTACACGTACCTTATGCTCGGGAATACCAAGCACAAAGGCACACATAAGTAGGCGAATTAAGTGCGGATTTTGAGTAGATGTATAAAGCGTATAACGGTCGTAGGCCGTATCGTAATCGCCGATGTAGCTGCGTGGCTCCATTGCGTTAGGCACAACACGGTTATTCGTAAAATCTAATTTAGTAATATGATGAGCCGAGGCCATTGCTGCATCAACCTCAGCTTTATCATTTCCGATTTGCCAATCAAAAGCAACATTATCTGGGTATTCATCGTGTACGAGCGGAGCACCAGGAGCAAGGGCTTCTTTCGGGTTTGTTACGGCCTTCAAAACCTCATATTTTACGTTAATTGCTTCGGCAGCATCGGCAGCAATTTCTTTGGTTTCGGCCACTACCATCGCTACGCCATCGCCTGCGTGTTTTACTTTATCCAAAACTAAAAGTGGGTGCTTTGGCTCACGCATGGTTGTACCATCTTTGAAATTGACTTGCCAACCACACGGCACACCGTTGATGTTCTCAAAGTCTTTGCCTGTATAAATAGTCACCACACCTTTCATAGCCAGAGCTTCGCTCGTATCAATGCTTTTGATGCGGGCGTGTGCATAAGGGCTACGCAAAATGTAGGCGTGTACCATGCGTGGCAGTACAATATCATCAGTATATCGTCCTTGGCCTGTAATGAACCTTTTATCTTCAACCCGCTTGACGGACTGACCTATATATTTATTACTCATAGTTTTTTTAATTAAAAATTGATAATTGAAAATGGATAATGCAGAAAAAAACAAATAGTAAATGCCTTACTACTAATCACTTATGTTTTTTCTATAAATTATCCATAATAAATTTTACATTATCCATTAAGCAGAAACAGCTAAGCTGTAACTGCCATTTTTTCGGCGGCGTCTTTGATGGCCTCAACGATATTATGGTAGCCAGTGCAGCGGCAAATATTGCCTTCGAGAGCTTCTCTGATTTCGGTT
Source organism: Emticicia aquatilis (assembly GCF_014644295.1). Classification (GTDB taxonomy): domain Bacteria; phylum Bacteroidota; class Bacteroidia; order Cytophagales; family Spirosomataceae; genus Emticicia; species Emticicia aquatilis. The sequence continues at coordinate 173,187 of NZ_BMKK01000006.1, read as the reverse complement.
TCTGATGGGTTTGGATTATGATTGAGCAAATCAGCCGCTGTCATAATCATACCTGGTGTGCAAAAACCACATTGTAAGCCATGCTTTTCACGGAACGACTCTTGCAACGGATGAAGCTCGTCGCCATTAGCCATGCCTTCGATGGTCGTAATACTTTTACCATCGGCTTGAGCGGCCAACATTGAGCAAGATTTTACGGCTTTTCCGTCGATGTGTACGGTACATGCTCCGCAACTACTCGTGTCGCAGCCTACGTGCGTACCCGTAAGTCCGAGCGTATCTCGTAGGAAATGTACCAACAACGTGCGTCCTTCCACTTCTTTCGAGTATTGAGTGCCGTTTACGGTAATATTAACTGTTTCTGCCATAGAAAATAAATGATTATATGATTTGAATAGAAGATTAATGATTCTGTAATTCTTTCTCGAAGTTTGAGAAGAATTGCTTGGTAAGCGTATTGGCTACGCCACTCATCACACGGTTTCCTGTACGAGCCAAAAGCCCCGACATATTGGCTACGCCATCAAACGACAACTCGGTTTCGTTATTCTCGGTGGGCTTCATGAGCATCTTAATATCGGCCTCTACATTTCCGATTTTGCTATTTTGCGTTACTTTCAACACAAAACTTTCGTGTTCTACTTTGTCTGTCAATTCGGCAGAACCTTCAAATTTGCCATGAACTGGCCCGATTTTAATTTCGGCAATGGCTTTGTATAAATCGCCTGATTCTTGTTCGAGTCGAGAGATTCCAGGAGTAACTTTTGCCAAAAACTCTGGGTTCAGAATTAAATCCCATATTTTTTGTACGGGTGCTTGTAAAACATGTGAACCTGTAAGTTCCATAATGATAATATTTAAGTTTTAGAGGAAAATAGAACAGGAGTTTGCTTTAAATAAGATAATTTTTTCTTTGTATTTTACAAAAATATCGAGAAAATAGCGAAGACTGATAGAAGAATTGTATAAAAGAATGTAAGTATTCTATCAAAAATATTGAGAGAATAGGATTGATTTGGAAGGAGAAGAAACTCGAATTAATAGAATGACATCTGTTTTTTGTTCTTTTGGCGAGAAAGGCCATCAACTACCAATAGCAAGCCGACCGAAAACAAAATTTTACCATAGGTATAGAGCAAGTTTGGCTGCGAGTTTAGTACGAAAAAGCAAGTGTAAACATAAATGTCAACCGTAACGATGGCAATCATACCAACTACGAGTTCGTACCAAGTACGTTTGAATGGGCGATTGACGAAGAAACTCAAGAAAACAAGCAAAGAAGCGATAAGTAAAAAGCTAATCAGGATTAGAAAAGTGAATGGACGAGCAGGTATATAATATTGGAAAATCTCTATACCCGAAAAACTAAATGCGGCTATCACAAGTGTCGTAAAGCCAATAGCACAAGCCCAAACCGATTTGGAGGCTTTGTCAAAGCTATTTTTTTTGTTCAACAATATAAAAAGAAGTATTGCGTACGAAACAATATTATTCATAACAATAACCGCAAATTGGTTATCTGGATGAATGATATAATGATAAACTTCGGGAATGATAGAACTTATCAAGAACAGTATCAGAAGCCAAGTTACTCTTCTTTTTGCCTTATTGAGTGGAAAAGCCAAGTAACCCAATAGAAAAACTGTTGGTGCTTGGTTGAGAATTTTTGCCAACAAAACTTCGTCCCATTTCAGATAAGTAGCTACTGGAAGGTATTGAAAGAAAGGCCCCGTAATAAGTACTAATATCAAGTAAAATGTAACAAAATTAGCGGTCATAGGTTAGTTTTAGCAAAAATATTCGACAAAAGTATGACCATTCCCCCGAAGTACAAAATTAATTTTCATAAATAGGTTTTGGCCTAAATTTCAGTCGATTCCCATCTCTTCCTGAGAAAAATGCACGGATTTCGGCACAAACTGAAAGTGCGATTTCTTCGGGAGTGGCAGCTCCAATATCAAGTCCAACGGGACTGTAAATGCGTTCTTCTTGTTGGGGAGTTAGAGAAGAGCCTTCTTTGCTCATTCTGTCGTACATTTTTATTGTACGCTTTTTCGGACCAAGTAAACCTATATATTTAATGTCGGTTTTTAGTAACATTTGTAGATTTCGGTAGTCGGTCTCGTAATCATGGCACATCGAAATAGCCGCTGTGAAATCATCAATTTCGGGTTGATGGTCTTTCGGAACAACCGCATCGGCCATTTCGGAGAGCGAAGCGTGCATTTTGGCTGGATTACAAACCGAAATCACTCGCCAACCGAGTTCTTTGGCCACTCGCACCATCGGATAAACATCATAATTGCTACCAAAAACATATAATTGAATAGCTGGAGGAATTACTTCTAAGAAAAACGTAAGTTTTGTGCCATCTTCCAGAGTATATTCTTTCGAGCTTGATTTGGTTGTATCAAGTGCCTCATTAATGGCAGGAATTAAGCTTTCGTTGAGCTGCGATAAAGGAAAGATTTCTGTGAAATGTGCTTCATTATCAAACCTAAATACATTTCCAAGAGCAATGCTTTCGTGTGCCTTACTGATGCCCGTAACAGTAACTACCAAATTAGGCGTACGCTGGTCGATACAACTTTGGAGTTGTCGAACAGCATTGTTAGGGTTCTGTGGGTCGAGGGGCGTAATAAGGACATCAATGATGCCATTGCAGCCAAGACCAACGCCAATCTGATAAGGGTCATCGTCGGTAGTATCGTAGGTAATAAGCGTGGCTTTGTTTTGTGACATCGCCAAACGAGCTTTTTTCAAAGCATCACCTTCCAAACAACCGCCACTGATTCCGCCAATCCATTCGCCTGACTCTAATACTAACATTCTGGCTCCCGTACGGCGGTAAGACGAACCCTCAACTCTCACAACTGTTGCCAATGCGGCTTGGGTTTTACTAAAATCTATGTTTTGATAGGCTTCTGTAATTTGCTTAATTTCTTTCATGTATATTCTGTAAAAAGGCATTTTTTCAATTGTTTTGTAGAACAAGTTTTCAACTTGTTCCTTGTAATCAGCAGAAACAATTTAAAAAATTGTTCTACTTCATTTTTTCTACGACGCTCACTACGTGTTCGATGGCTAAATCAATATCACTCTCTTGGGTCATTCGGCCCAAACTAAATCTAACCGAACTGTAAGCTGATTCGTCGTCGAGACCCATAGCTTTCAGTACATAACTTGGCTCAGTTGAGGCCGAATTACAAGCCGAACCATTTGAAACCGCAATTTCGTTGAGATTCATCAATAATTGTTCGCCATCAATCTTTCCAAAGCTAATATTGGTTGTGTTGGGTAATCTGTTTTGTTTATTTCCATTCAATTTGGCCGTTGGAATTTGCTTTAAAATACCCGTTTCGAGCTTGTTTCGCAGTTCCGAAATCCTTTTTACTTCCAAATCTATTTCTTCTTGGCAAATCTGGGCAGCTTCGCCCAAACCTACTATTCCTGCCACATTGAGGGTTCCGGAACGCATTCCTCGTTCATGTTTTCCGCCATCTTGTTGGGCTACAAGGTTGAGTTTTTTTCTGATGAATAAAGCCCCAACGCCTTTTGGGCCATAAAGTTTATGTCCCGAAAAATTAAGTAAATCAATTTCATCTTCCAGCACATTTATCGGAATCTTTCCAACGGTTTGCGTAGCATCGGAATGAAACAAAACGCCGTGTCGATGAGCTATTTCGGCAATTTGTTTAATGGGGTAAATTACGCCAGTTTCGTTATTCGCCGCCATGACCGAAATCAGAATTGTTTCTTTTTTGATGGATTTTTCGAGATTTTCTAACGAAATATTGCCCTCAGCATCAACATCTAAGTAAGTCACGTCTGCCCCGAGTTTTTCTAAATGTTGACAAGTATCTAAAACTGCCTTATGCTCGGTTTTAACTGTTATGATATGATTTCCCTTATGACGAAATGCTTCAAAAACACCTTTAATTGCCAAATTAACTGCTTCGGTAGCCCCGCTCGTAAAAATGATTTCTTTTGAAGTACAACCCAATAAATCGGCCACTTGTTGACGAGCCGTATCAACGGCCTCAGCGGCTTTCCAGCCGTAGGCGTGCGAGCGACTGGCCGCATTGCCGAAGTGTTCGGTCAGATATGGTATCATTTCCTCCAAAACTCTTTTGTCGAGCGGAGTGGTGGCGTTATAATCCATATAAATCGGGTATTTTATCATCTACTTGGCTTACTTAATTTTTCTTCTAACGAATAATTAATCAACAATTAATCGTGATTTTGTAAAATTATTATTAAAATTGTACTAATAATTATTCTAATATTTATACGAAATAAACATATATCTTAGTTTTCAGTTTGAACAATCGTATAAATTAAGAGAACTATTCTATCAACCTTTGGCAATGGAACCTTATTTTAATATCAGCTACCATCAACAAAACCGCAAATTAGTCGATTTGGTTGAGAATCGAACAGCTTATACGTTGAATAATGCTGAATTGAATATCTATGAAACCCATAAAACAGCCGAAAAAGTTGCTTTACAATTCACAAATCCTGTTTTGGCCAGTATGATTAGAGGCAAAAAAGTGATGCACCTCACAGATTTGCCATCGTTTGATTTTTTGCCTGGAGAATCCGTAATTGTGCCGAGCCATGAAATCATGCAAATAGATTTTCCCGAAGCCAAAGAAGACAACCCCACACAATGCTTGGCTTTGGCCATTTCGCAGCCACAAATAAAGAAAATAACTGATGAACTGAACGAACATTTCCCGCTTGTCGATGATAAAAATGGTTGGAATTTTACAGAATCGAACTTTTATCTGACCAACGATAATGGTATCAATCATTTGGTTTCGCACTTAATTTATATTTTTACCGAAAACAATAAAGCCAAAGACGTATTTGCTGATTTAGTACTGAAAGAGTTGATAATCAGGCTTATGCAAACGAAAGCCCGAACAATTCTGCTCGAAAATTTCCAGCAAAATATCAATACAAATCGACTTTCGTATGCGGTAAAGTATATCCATGATAATTTATATCGAACACTATCAGTCAAGGAGTTGAGCGAGAAAGCTTGTATGAGCGAGCCTAATTTTTATAGGTGTTTCAAACAACAGTTTGGTATTTCGCCAGTAGAGTATATCAACCAAAAACGTATCGAACTGGCAAAAAAATTGCTTCAAACCATCGAGACAAATATTGCTGATATTTGTTTTTCGTGCGGTTTCAATAATCATAATCATTTCATTAAGACCTTCAAAAAATATACACAAACTACGCCCGCCAATTATCGAAAAAAATTCTTGAACGATATTTCGGTAGGCAGTCTGAAAAATCTTCCACTCGGATATGTACTGAATAGTCAAGCTTTTTGATTTTTTCTTGCAGTAAAACTATCTGAGTACAAATACTCTAAAATTACTCTGCTGATTTTGTTATTTGTTTTGAAAAATTTTAATTTTTCCAAGAAAATCCAAACTTTATTCGGTTAAATCATCAAAGTGCAGTATGTTTTTGCGTATTTTGCTTATTCAAAACCATAATACTTGCACAAGAATGTCAAAAAACTCAATCGAATCGGTTTTTACACAAGAGGTTCATAACAAATATCTTGTATTCAATACGCTTTTTTCGAGGCTGCCTTACGATAAAATGGCTAAGATTGGCCAGTTGATGCCTTTTTTACATGATTTATCAGAAGCAGGTTTTGAACAAGGTAAAGAACCCAAAGAAATCATCAATCTTTTCTTTAGTCAATACACCTCCATCAAAGACGAAAAAGAAAAAATCGACCTGTTGTTTCGGTTCATCACCTACATTGAGCGTCAGGTAGTTTTGTTTGATAGTATTGAAGATTCGGCTTTTGAGAAACTTACTCCGCTCAACGGAAAAGGTACATTGCAAAGCACGCTTGATTTGGCGGTTCAGCAAAACAAACTTGAAGAAGTGAAAGAAAAACTCAAGAACTTTAAGGTTCGAGTTGTTTTCACGGCACACCCAACGCAATTTTACCCGAATAGCGTTTTGCGTATTATTCAAGATTTGGAGGAATTAATCCCGAAAAATGATATCAACGGCATTGATGCTCTTTTGCAGCAGCTTGGTAAAACGCCATTTATCAATGACCAAAAACCTACACCACTCGAAGAGGCACAAAGTATTATATTCTATCTTCGTCACGTTTACTACCAAGTAATTGGCGAGATTCATCAGAAAATCAACAATTATCTTCAAAACGAAGAATCAGATTTTAGTCCAGTTCTCGAACTTGGTTTCTGGCCAGGTGGCGACCGTGACGGAAATCCATTCGTAACTGCCGAAATCTCGAAGAAAGTTTCGCAAGAATTACGCACAAGCATCTTGAAATGCTATTATAATGATTTCAAAATTGTTTGTCGTCGTCTGACACTCAAAGGTATCATGCCATTATTGACCCAAATCAGTAATCGCATCTATACCAACATGAATGGCCTGAAAAACGACTTAACACTTGAAGAATTATTGGCGTCATTGTATGAAGTGCGTGAACTACTTATCACGAAGCATAATTCGATTTTCTTAGACCTTTTCGATAGATTTATCCAACAAGTAAAACTTTTTGGCTTACATTTCGCCAGCTTGGATATTCGCCAAGATAGCAGTATTCATGAAAAGGTGATGGAGGAAATCAACCAGAAATATGAGATTTCGCCAAAACCATATTCAGAATGGACACACGCCGAAAAACTTCATTTCTTGACCGAAAAAGAACTCTTAATCAACGAAGATGATTTTGAAGACGCTCTCACGAAAGATACTTTCAGAACAGTAAAAGCCATTCAAGAAATTCAGGCCTTAAATGGCGAAAGAGCTTGCCATAGATATATTATCAGTAACTCTACATCGATGTTTTCGGTGTTAGAGGTGTTGGCCTTATTCAGATTCTGCGGTTATAAAGACGCTGATGTGAAGGTTGATGTAATGCCATTGTTCGAGACAATCGAAGGTCTTGATAATGCCCAATCTACAATGTCGGCTTTGTATCAGTTGCCATACTATAAAAACCATTTGATAAATCGCAAAAATCATCAGACAATCATGCTTGGTTTTTCTGATGGAACCAAAGATGGTGGATATGTAAAAGCCAACTGGGAGATTTATCAGGCAAAAGAGAAACTTTCGAGAGTATCGAAGAAAAACCAAATTGAAGTGAAGTTTTTTGATGGTCGTGGAGGCCCTCCCGCTCGTGGAGGTGGAAAAACGCATCAGTTTTATGCTTCGCAAGGACCAACGATTGCCAATAACGAAATTCAGATTACGATTCAAGGGCAAACCATTACATCGATGTATGGCTCAAGAGCTCAAGCGATGTATAACTTTGAGCAACTGATTTCGGCAGGAATCATCAATGATGTTTTCCAAGATGATAGGTCGATTATTGACAAAAAAGAACGCAATCTGATTGATGAGTTGGGCGAAGAAGGTGTAAGAAAATATTTTGAATTGAAAGAACACCCATTGTTTGTGTCGTATCTCGAAAACAAGAGTCCGCTCAAATACTATGGATTGACTAATATCGGAAGCCGTCCAAGTAAACGCAGTTCAGGTAAAAAATTGACACTTTCTGACCTCCGTGCGATTCCATTCGTGGGTTCGTGGAGCCAGTTAAAGCAAAATGTACCGGGGTATTTTGGTTTTGGTTCGGCTTTACAAAAAGTTATCGAAGAAGGTCGTTTGGAAGATTTGAAGTCGCTTTACCAAAGTTCGTTATATTTCAAGACCTTAATGGAAAATAGCATGATGGCTTTGACCAAAACTTATTTCCCACTGACCAACTACATGAAAAATGACACAGAATATGGCGATTTTTGGAAGATTCTCTACGATGAGTATTTACTGACGGTAAAAAATATGCTTTTGGTTTCGGGTCAAAAAGTTTTGATGGAAAGCGAGCCACTTGGCAAACTTTCGATAGACTATCGTGAGCATATTGTATTACCACTACTCACAATTCAGCAATATGCGTTACAGAAAATCGAAGAAACAACCGACGAAACAACTCGATTAGTTTACGAAAAAATGGTAACTCGTTCGTTGTTTGGAAATATCAACGCCAGTCGAAATTCGGCGTAAGTTTCTGATATATTTAGCAACAAAAAAGGAGTTTTTCATGCGAAAAACTCCTTTTTTGTTGCCTTATTCTGTGAAATCATCGTCTATCGACCGTGGACTATTTCAATCACACCCCAAAATAAAAGCTTTAAAAACTGCTCCTGCTTTTGCTTCAAAACCTGGCAAAAGTTCTACTTTGGTTTTAGCATTATAATCAATTTTACCACTTAATTGAATAATCTGATTACTCTGAATCGACTGCTTACTTTCATAAGCCGATTCGGCCACATTCACTGAGCCATTCAACGATAAACTACTTGGAAAACAGGAAGAAACAATGACAGATTGCGGCGAAGAAGCAGAACTTATACAATGTAAGGTTTTACATTGAACCGTATAGGCTGCCGTTGCAGCAGGAGCAAAAGTAAGCGGATTTACGTTCGCACCCGTTGACCAAACATAACTTCCATTACAGTTGGCTCCTGTAAGTGTCAGATTTTCGTTTGGTCTTACTTGTATAGCCGAAGTCGTAAAAGTAGGATTGGTTGCTAATGCAAAGCTCGTCAAATCAATAACTGGACTAAAAAGTACTTTTTTTGAAGTTTTTCTAACATTTGCAGCTATTCTTGCCGCCGAAACATTAATAGTAGCTACACTATCCAGTGTTCGCCAATTAAGATTTTCATAACTTGATAGTGGGAAATTTGTAAAACGCCCACAGCAGTTATTGGAAATTCCTAATGATTCATTGTTTGTGTTTTGTCTATTTGACCAAGCATATTTATCATAATCAGAAGCAACAGTCATTAAAATTGGTGCAGACGGATTGCCTGTATTGCAAGCCAATGAAATAGCGAGTAAGGGAGAGGCCATCATTGGAGTTGAATTGGTAAAAAATGTATTATTGAGGCTGGCATCCCAAGCATTGGCAAACTCAATCTGCCCGGCATATGTATCAAAGTGAATTCCGTCTGTTCTGATGGTAGGCCCATAAATATTATCTGTATTTGGGCCTGCAAAAACATTTGGTACTGGAGGGATAATATTATTAAAGCCAGATATAAGGGTATTTTGCCCAATAACGACACCATCATGTGACTCTGGATTTCTTGACGCCCTTGCAACTACCCATGATAAAGAGTTATGTTCGGTATTTTCACGAGTTTTGTAAATAACATTTCTTACATTTTCATAATATGGAACAAGAAAGGTTTCGGGGTCGCTTTCTCCTTGATGCCAAAGTACCCCTCGAAGGCCAGTCAGACTACCATAATAGGCAACACTGTTTTCTAATGCACGATATGGAGCTCCTAAATTTTGCTGAATCCAGTCGGGGCCGCTAAACGGTAAACCTTGTGCAGATTTACTCCAATGGTCACTTGAAGTTCCCCCATGCCCTGCACCGTAGAATAAAACAGGTACACCTAATTTTGTGGCTAATAAGTCTCCTAACCTACCCCACGCCCAAGGAACATAGTGAAATGGACCTATTTTCGTTGAATCTCCATTTGCTGTTGGTGTGCTTCCTAATTGCGAAAACCCAATTGGTAGTTTGTTATAATCACTATAGTCATTTGAATAATTCACCGAATTCACACGGTCGTCGGTAGCGGGTGTACTTACACCTGCTCCACCTTGTGCATTAGATTGCCCTGCAATGGCAAAAACTTCACCCACACCTACTTTTTGAATGGTTTTGGTATCAATCAGAGCGTTGTCTTTATAAGCCCTTACTTCTAAGCTGTACCAGCCACCTGTTGCGGTGAGCGTGCCATAAAAATAGCCGTTGCTTGGGTTTGTTTGTATGGTAGTCCATGCAGTTGTTGTGCCGCCTTGCTGTGCTACTACTCTTGCATCAATCCTATCAATGGCCGAATAATAAGTGCCAGCAATATTGATTGATGCTTGATTTGAATTATTTCGCTGAAATATCATTCGCTCAACGGGGTGCGAAATGGCAATTTGGCAGATGGCCTTTAGAGAAACGATACACAATAAACCCAATAGGGAAATGTGTCTTTTAATACTGATTTTTGGGTACATTTTTATAAAGTTTTACTCAGGCTATTTTCAATAATAACGAAATAGACTGATGTTTCGCTTAAAATATTATACAAATGTGGTGAAAATCAGTTAGGAAATGAAATTTTACCCATACTAACACTCGGAACACCCTTGCGTGAACCAAAATCTGTTTGTCCACCTGCAACTGCTTCATTGGCAAGGGTTGCGAATAAAACCGCCTCTTTTGCATCGCCCGAAATACCTAAATCATCGGTTTTCTGAAAATCAAAATTGGGCAATAGTTTTTGTAAATTACTCATAATTAAAGGATTATGAACGCCACCACCACTTCCGTAGATTTTGTAAGAATCTGATTTGAACTGTAAAATTGCTTCGGCAATCGTTTCGGCTGAAAAACGGCATAATGTAGCCAAAATATCTTCGTGCGAAAGCTCAAGCGTTTGGCTTTTCTCTTGGGCATTTGTCAAATATTTGAGATTGAAAAGCTCAGGTCCAGTTGTTTTTGGAAAAGGTTTCTCAAAAAACTCGTTGTTTTTTAGTTCATACAGTAGAGTTTGATTTACTGTTCCCTTACTGGCAATTTTCGCATTTTCATCATAAGGTAAGCCAAAATGTTTTTTCACATACGCATCAATCAACGTATTTCCAGTGCCAGTATCGGTCGCAAAAACTTCGTTTGCATCCAAATTTCCTGCTAAATACGTAAAATTGGCAATCCCTCCCATATTTAACAAAATACGATTTTCACCTCGTTTTGAGAAAATTAAGAAATCTCCATAAGCTGCCAGTGGAGCTCCTTCACCTCCCGCTGCACAATGTTTTTGACGAAAGTCTGATAAAGTAATAATTCCTGTTTTTACAGCAATATGGTCGCCATCACCAATTTGTAATGTAGCATTCGGGAATTTTTCGAGTCCATGAAGAATTTTTGGAGCGTGAAAAACCGTTTGCCCGTGGCTGGCGATTAGGTCCACATCATCGGCTGAAATATTCCATTTTTTCAAACAATCATTAATGATTTCGGCGTGAAGATTCCCAATCCAAGGGTTCAGCACGCATAGCTGTTGAAAATCAATGGTTGATTTGGCAAAAATTTTTCTGATTTCATCCTTAATATCTTCATCAAAACCGACCGTTTCAAAGGCAACAATGCTTACTTCGGTATCTCCACCACTACCACGAAATTTGCACAAAGCTACGTCAAGCCCATCCATCGAAGTGCCTGACATTAAGCCGATTATCAAACGTTCTTCCTTTTGGGCTATCTTATAAAGTTTGTCGATGTTTTGGTTCATTATGTCTATATTTTGAATACAAAGCTAAATCATTTTAGACACGATTAAAAAAGATTATTAGTTTTACAAGATTTGATTTCTTGCGATTTGAACGATAATAAATTAGAAAACCAATAGTGTTTTCTGTATTTTTGATAATCTATTTTTCTCCAATCAATTCAACCCTAACAAAACTCATGATAAAAAAGACTTTACTTCTTCCTATTTTCTTGTGTTTACTTACAATCGCTTGCCAACGCACCTTAACTTACACACCCATTGCACCGCCTGATGGAGTTGATTATAAAATCGACCGACTTGAAAGTGAAATTGTGAATTATGAGAAAAAAGATGCCGAAATTGGCTTAGAAAAACTACAAGGACAAACAATTTTCTACGGAAGTTCGAGTATCAGACTTTGGAAAACCTTGAAAGAAGATTTTGCTCCTCTTTCAGTTATCAATCATGGTTTTGGGGCGGCTACTTTTCCCGAAATGACTTATTATGCCGAACGAATGCTCGTGCCGTATAAACCAAAAACGATTGTTTTGTATTGCGAAAATGACCTTTTTATCGGAAAACCTCAACGAACTTCTGAACAAGTTTTTGATAATTTTGCCGAATTGGCCACTTTAATTCAAAATCGACTGCCAAAAACGAAAGTTTACTATATTTCGATGAAACCTTCAATTTCAAGGAAAACCGATTGGCCGAAAGTAGCCAAAGCCGATGCCATGATTGAAGATTATATCAAAAAGCATAAAAACTTTACTTATATTGATATTCGCCCAGCGATGTATCGTCCAAATGGCAGCATTAATGGTGATTATTTTGTGGGCGATAGCTTGCACATGAAACCCGCAGGATACGAAGCTTGGACAAAAATTATTAGACCATATTTGCTAAAATAAAGTGGAAATGGGTGGCTGAGCGTAGTCGAAGCCACTCACTTTTTACAAAAACATTCAACCCTAAAATCATATTTTCAATGAAAAAACTCGTTTATATTCTCTCTTTTCTGCTTGTCAGTAGTTTGGCTTTTGCCCAACCTGCCACACAAATGATAAAAGTAATGGTTGCACCTGACCACGAAGATTGGACATACAAAATTGGCGAAAAAGTAACTTTCTCAGTAACGGTTCTCAAATGGGGAAATCCTTTGAAAAACACAAAAATCACTTATCAAATCGGGCCAGAAAGGTTTGAAACAAAGAAAGATAGTGCGGTTTTGAAAGATGGTGTGATAAAACTCGATGGCGGAACAATGACAACTTCGGGCTTTTTGCGTTGTACGGTCATTGCCAAAGTTGATGGAAAAGAATACCGAAATCTGGCAACGGCTGCTTTTGAACCCGAAAAGATTCAACCAGCAGTGGAAATGCCGAGTGATTTTAATGAATTTTGGAATAAAGCGAAGGCAAATCTTGCCAAAGTACCAATGGATGCAAAAATGACTTTGCTTCCCGAACGATGCACCGAAACGGTGAATGTTTATCACCTAAACCTTCAAAATTATAAAGAAGGTGGCACAACTCGCTTATATGGCATTTTGTGTGTACCGAAAAAAGAAGGAAAATATCCAGCCTTGTTGCGTGTACCAGGTGCGGGCGTTCGTCCGTATGCAGGAGATGTCAGAACTGCCGAAAAAGGAGTAATTACCTTAGAAATTGGCATTCATGGAGTTCCCGTGACAATGGATTTGGGCGTTTATACCGATTTGGGAGCAGCCGCACTTAGTGGTTATTGGGCTTATAATTTAGATAATCGTGACCAATATTATTATAAAAAAGTATTTATGGGTTGTGTGCGTGCCAATGATTTTTTGGTAAGTTTACCACAATTTGATGGCACAAATTTGGCCGTAGCGGGCGGTAGTCAAGGCGGGGCTTTGTCGATTATTACGGCTGCTCTTGATTCTCGTGTAAAATGGGCAGCTCCGACTTACCCAGCAATGTCCGACATGGTTGGTTATCTGAAAGGTCGTGCGGGCGGTTGGCCACATATTTTTGATAAAAACAATCCGCACCATAATACTGAAGCTAAAATCAAGACCGCTGCTTATTATGATGTGGTGAATTTTGCCAAAAACCTTAAAGTACCGTGTATTTATTCGATGGGCTTCAATGACGAAACTTGTCCACCGACTTCGATGTGGGCTGCGTATAATTCTATTTCTTCGCCAAAAGAATTAAAATTATACCAAGAAACAGGTCATTGGACTTTTCCCGAAGAAAATGAAGTTATACAAAATTGGTTGCTCGATAAATTAATCAAGAAATGAAATTCACCGCTTTTCCAGTAGTCAGATACTTGCTGTTTTTTATTTTGGGGATAACTGCTTTTTTGTTCATGCAGTCGGAAGATACTACTTTGCCATTTTCTCCAACAAATATCTATTACTTGATTGGCGGTTTATTGATTGTTTTCATCGCTTCAGTTTTTACGCAAAAACCAATTCTGCGTGGAACAACACTCATGCTTATTGTTTTCTTGGCTGGTTGGTTGCTCACTTATCAGAAAACCGCTATCAATCAGTCAAGTCATTATACAAATTTGCCACAGTTTACTCATTATCAGGCTGTTATTATTTCAAATGCTGAAACTAAACCCAAAACCTACAAAGTTGAGGCCGAAATAAACGCCATAAAAGTTGATGGTAAATGGCAAAACTCTACTGGTAAAACACTCCTTTATTTCAACCGTCAAGAGTCAGAGAAACCGCAATACGGCGATGTTTTTTTGATAAAAGATATGCCTCGTGAAGTAGAAGCCCCGAAAAACCCCGAAGAATTTGATTACCGTAGGTTTATGCAATACCGAGGGATTTATGCCCACCATTTTTTGTGGGGACAGGAGTACATCAAAATTGGTCACGAAGCACCTTCTAAAATTTTAGAGTTTTCGTATAAAGCCAATCAGTATGCCGATAGCGTTTTTAAAGCCCGAATTCAAACGCCCAATGAATATAGAGTTGCGAGTGCGATGGTTGTTGGTTTGCGTGATGATATTGACAATGACTTACTCGATGCTTACTCAGCTTCGGGGGCAATTCACGTACTTTCGGTGTCGGGAATGCACGTTGGAATATTGTTTTTGTTGCTCGGTTGGATGCTGGATTGGATAAAAAAGCGTGGAAGATACGGCAAACAAATCTTTGCAGCGGTCGTAATTCTGCTTTTGTGGGGATATGCTGTTTTTACGGGACTCTCCTCAACTGTGCTTCGGGCAACGGTTATGTTTTCAATTATTCAATTAGCACCAGTCTTCAATCGCCAACAGAACATTTATAATACACTTGCCATTTCGGCACTTTTACTGCTTTGTTGGAATCCCTATTGGTTAGTTGATGTGGGTTTTCAGTTATCTTATTTGGCCATTATTGGCATTGTTTTCTTGTATCCTTATCTCAATCAACTTGCTACGCCCAATAATCTGATTTTCAGAAGTTTGTGGGAAGGTACTTGCGTTTGTTTCTCGGCACAGTTGTTTACTTTTCCGTTGAGCGTTTATTATTTTCATCAATTCCCGACATTTTTCCTCATTGCCAATCCATTTGTGGCGTTTTTCTCGTTTGCGGTTTTGCCTGCGGGTTTGCTTTTATTGATGATTGCTCCGATTCCTGTTTTATCAGATATTATTACTTTTATCTTAAAATATTCACTCGTTTGGCTGAATAAAAGCGTTTTTTTCGTAGAAAAACTGCCTTTTGGTACGCTGAAAGGTTTTTCGATGTCAATTCCCGAAATGTTGTTTTTGTACGCAACAATCCTGCTATTTATTCTCTTTTTTCTTCGCTCTGAAATCAAATATCTACGAGTTAGTTTATTGATTATGAGCATTTTATTTTGTCTGAATATTACGGAGGATTATTTTCAAAGTAATCAAAAAGCCCTAACTTTTCATTTCATTCCTAAGAAATCAGGTATTAGTATCATTGATGGAAAATCTGCCACGTTCATTGCCGATACGACTCTGCTCAACAGTAAGAAAATCTATGATTTTCATCTCAAAAACTATTATGATAAACACGGAGTTGTCAATCAAAACGAATTGGTTTTGAATCAGTACGCCAACAAACAAGGTGTAACTTTTCTGGATTTTGAGGGAAAAAGAATCTTGTGGTTACAACAAAAATTCAACGGAAATTTGCAAGGAAACGCCGATTATGTGCTGCTTTCAAACAATGCCGTTCGGGAACTAAGCCCAGCTTTCAGTAAATTCCAAACGGGTTTAATCATTGTTGATGATTCCAACAAACGATACGTAGTAGAAAACCTCAAACACCAAGCCGATAGCCTACACCTCAATCTTATTTCTTTGTACGATACAGGTGCTTTTTCGATTAATGAATAATTACAATTTTTAGAACTTCCAAATGCTTAAAACTTACCTTTTTAATACTCTTTTTATTGCTTTCATTGCTCTAAATTGTTTTGCCCAAGAAGCTGATTCTACCAAACAACTCAACGAAGTTGTGGTGCGAGGTTTTGAAACCGAACGCAAGTTGAGCGAAACTGCCGCATCGGTTAATGTGCTTACTATCAAAGACATACAGCGTTTTGAAAACACTTCGCTTGTACCAGTTTTCAATACTTTGCCAGGTGTACGCATGGAAGAACGCTCGCCTGGGAGTTATCGTTTGGCCATTCGTGGAAGTTCGCTGCGTTCGCCTTTTGGAGTTCGCAATGTAAAAGTTTATTGGAATGATATTCCGCTGACCGATGGCAATGGCAATACTTTTCTGAACTCGCTCGATATGAACACAATCGGCAATATCGAAGTAATTAAAGGCCCTGCAGGAAGCGTTTACGGAGCAGGAACGGGCGGAGTTGTGCTACTCGGAGGAGCAAAAGCCGATGGAAATAACACCCGAAAAGGACATACGAATTATATCAACACTGGTGTGGCTTATGGTAGTTATGGCTTGCAAAATAGAAATGTTTCGTGGAATGTGGCTTCCGAAAAAGTTAATTCAGTGCTGAGTTATGCCCACGCCCAAACCGATGGCTATCGACAACATAGTGCGGCCGTTCGTGATGTACTAAGTTGGCGTTCGAGTTATTTTGTTTCACCCAATAAAACCTTAAATATCAGTACTTTATACTCGGATATTAAATACCAAACCCCAGGCGGATTGAATCAAGCACAGTTTGAAAAAGACCCAAGTCAGGCACGTTTGGCAACTGCAACTCTGCCAAGTTCGATTCAGCAAAAAGCAGGAATTTATCAGAAATTATTCAATATTGGGGTTTCGCAAGAATACCGTTTGAATGCTCATTGGACAAACGTAACGAGTATTTACGGAACAGTTTCCGAACTACGAAATCCATTTATTACGAATTATGAAATCCGCAACGAACAAACTTTTGGCGGAAGAAGCCGAATGAATTATTCGTTTGATGTCGGAAATTTAAAAAATCGCTTCACGGTGGGCGGTGAACTACAAAAATCGGCTTGGGTGATTCGTAATTTTGGAAATAAATCGGGCGTAATCGATACTTTACAGACCAATGATAATGTAGCAGCTTGGAATTATTTTTTGTTTGGTCAGCTCGAAACCGACTTACCTCAAAACTTTATCCTGACGATTGGCGGCAGTTATAATCGTTTCAAATATGATTTTACTCGTTTGTCGGATGCTCCGAAAATCAAGCCAATTTCTGAATTATTGCCAGCGGCTTTTTTGCCAAGAATTGCCCTTTTGAAGAAAATACAAGATAAAATCTCAGTTTTTGCGAGTGTGAGTAGTGGTTTTTCTCCGCCAACCGTTACCGAATACATCAGCGGTTATCAAAATAGTACGTTTGTGCCTTCGCTCGCTCCCGAAAAAGGTATCAACTACGAAGTCGGTACTCGTGGAAATCTCCTGAAAAAACGAATTAATTTTGATATCACGGCTTATTCATTTCGCCTAAAAAACACCATCGTTCGCCGTACCGACAATGCAGGAAGAGAGATTTTTACAAATGCGGGAAGTACGCTTCAAAATGGACTTGAATTATTGCTAAATGGCTTGATTATCAAGCATATAGATAAAGAATTTATTCAAGAATTGCGAGTTTTTACGAGTTATACTTTCAATGATTATAGCTTCAAAAACTACCTCCAACTCAAAACCGATTTATCGGGCAATGCACTCACGGGTGTGCCTCGTCAAGTGTGGGTTTCGGGCGTAGATTTACAAACAAAAATGGGCTTTTACCTCAACTCAACCCTCAATTTCACCGACCGAATTCCGTTGACTGATGCCAACACGGTTTATGCCAATTCTTATAAATTATTGAATGCCAGAATAGGCTATCGTAAAAATTTCGAGCGAATTGGCTTGAATATTTACACCGCCGGCGATAATCTACTCAATGAAGTATATAGCCTCGGTAATGACATCAACGCTGTAGGAAATCGCTTTTTCAACACCGCAGCTCCAAGAAACTGGCAGTTTGGAGCGAGTTTGAGTTTGTTTTTGTAATTGTACGATAAGTTTCCATATTGTTTTTAAATTTACATTATTCTAATTTTTGTATATTGTATTTGAAAATTGAAATTATAATATGGAAAAAGTACAAAACTTAATCGAAGCCGTTAATTTTGCTCGTCAAAGTTATCTAAAAAAAGTAAATGAACTTACTGAGCAAGAAGCTCAATGGAAACCTGCTCCCGAAATCTGGAATACTGTTGAGATTACGGAACATTTATTTTGGGCTGAACAAGGTGGAATTTTGAGTATTTGGAGGTCTTTGCAAGCAAACAGAGAGGGCAAAGCTATATGGGAAGGTGAAAGAATTCATGCAGGGAAAACTATGGATACAATCATTGCAGAAACTTGGAAGGAAAAAGAAGTAGTTCCAGCCATTGCTGCTCCACGATTTGGTGGCCCAATTGCCTATTGGAAAACAATGCTATTGAGTTTAGAACAAGTTTTGGAAAGTTTAGGAAGACATCTTTCGGACGAAGATTTATCGATAATGACGCCACCACACCCTATTTCTGGACCTTTTGATATACAACAAAGATTAGAGTTTTTGGCATTTCATATCAACCGACATCTTGGACAGGTTGTTGAATTGCATAAAATGACATAATTAACTTACTTTCAGAATAGAATTCTGCTCAACGAAGTGTATAGCCTCGGCAAAGACATTAATGCCGTAGGAAATTGCTATTTCAACACCGCTGCACCAAGAAATTGGCAGTTTGGTGCGAGTTTGAGTTTGTTTTTGTAAGAGGTGAACACTATTCTTTTAAGTCATCTATGTCTTTTTTGATACCCATTTCGAGTTCACTATACTCTTGTTCAGAAATAATACCTTTTTCATAAAGTGTTAGAGCTTTTACCAACTGTTCTTCAAGATTTTTCCTGAGTTTTTTATCATTTTGAGGTTTTAGTTGATTTTGTTGTAACTCTAACATCTTTTTTCTGTACTCTTCTTCTTCCTTTTTGGTTGAGTTGAATGTTATAATTATACCTATTAATGGACTTAATATTATAGACCAAAAAAATGCAGGCCAAAAGCCTATTCTTCTATCAGAGCCAACATACCCGACCACAATTGCTAAAATAAACCAAAGAAAAAAAACAGTCATTTATTTGAAAAATTTATGTGGTGAAAATTATTTTATTAAATATAATATTAATTTTGTTTAAAATCATTTTTTAGCATCTACCCAGCAAAATAAGTTGAAAACCCTGTCCTAAAAATTACTCCGCCGAAACCATCTTCAAACAAACAGGCACAGGAACTTCGATTTGCTTGCCTGTTGGCGATAATTTTCCTGTTTTGGCATCTCTTTTAAAAATCGTGATATTATCTGTCTCTTGGTTGGCTACCAATACAAATTTCCCATTGGGTGTAATCATAAAATTACGAGGTATTTTTCCTAAAACTGGTTCGTTGCCGATGTAGGTCAGTTTTCCAGTTTTTTGGTCAATGCTATACATAACTATTGTATCTGTTGTATTATTAGGAGCAAAAATGCCATTTTTATTGCCAGCATCAACAAAGCGATTTGAACCGTACAAAAACTTTCCGTCGGGCGAGATATGAATATCGGCACAAAAACTCTTGTTTTTATCTTTAAAATCTTTGGCAAGCGTCGTAATCGTCTGAATAGGAGTCAATTTACCCGAAATATAATTGAAAGCCGTAACGGTGCTACTTAATTCTTGAATCACATAAGCAAATTTACCGTTTGGATGAACCGTAAAATGGCGTGGCCCCGAACCATCGGCTACCTTCGTAAAAGCAGGTTTTCCTCCCAAAAATTTACCATTTTTGGCATATAAACTGTACGTCATGATTTTATCAATGCCCAAATCTGGCACAAAAACATCTCGATTATTCGGGGCAATATTTACCGAATGAACGTGCGGTTTTTCTTGACGACCAGTATTCGGGCCTTTACCTTCGTGATTAATGGTTTGCGTAGCTTTTCCAAGTGAACCATCGGCTTCAACTGGCAAAATCGACAAATTTCCTCCCGAATAATTTCCCACCAAAACCCATTTTCCTGTTTTGTCGATACTAATGTGGCAAGGGTCTGCTCCGCCCGATGATTGTGTATTGAGTTTAGTTAAATTTCCTGATTTTTTATCAAAACTATAGGCCGTTACCGAACCATCGCTTGTTTCGGTGACAGCATAAACAAATTTTTGGTCGGGAGAAACTGTCAAAAACGAAGGATTTTTGATGCCAGTAGCTTTACTAACAGCACTAAATTCGCCAGTATTGGTATTGAATTTATAGACATAAACGCCCTCACTCGGATTTTTTGTGTTGGGGCGAGTATATGTGCCAATGATTAGATATTGCTCATCTTTTGACTGAGATTTGCTGATTTGTGGCAAAAATAATAAGCTACAAAATATGGTAACTAAAGTTTGTTTGAAGTTCATGAATAGAGGAATAAATGGCGTAGTTGGAAAATAATTTTTCCAAAGATATACTAAGATTACCTTGATTTCAAGATTAGTAACAATCTCGGAGATAATATATTTTAATGATAATAAATGTATTGCGAATAGTTTTTCAGAATCTATATTTGTAGAACGATTTAAACGTGTTATAAACTTTATCCTTGAAGTACTTAACCAATACTTCAAGGCAACTAACCTATTCTACAAAAAAATGATTGAGAAACTGCTAAAACAAGGAGTGATGGTAGTCCACGCCCTAAAGGGGTATGAATACCACGAAAAAAGAATTATTGAGTTATTTGACCAGATGGGTATGTCGTATGAGTTCGTTACTGATGGCGACCCTATTTATTTCAGGCAAGAAATTCTGGATAAATACTTTGTTCCAAACATAAGAGATATTTTATCTGATGGGGTGCTTTCATGTACCTTAAATCACATCTTTGCTCTTGAAAGAATTGTTGAAAAAGAACTTGATTATGCCCTCATTTTTGAAAATGACCCTTTCTTTTTAGGGAATTTTGTTGAAGATTTGGAATTGATATTTAATGAAGTTGAAAGTCTGGATAAAGGATTTATGATTTCATTAGAAAATAGTACTTTAAGATTTCCTTCGTATTGGGATGTTAAAAAAGACAAGCATTTATATCAAGCTTCTACGTGCCGGATGTCGGGTTCATATATCATTGACCAACAGGGAGCGATTAATATTCTCCGAGAACTGAAGGATAATAAATGTCCAACGGTTGTTGATGGCTGGCACGACCAATTGATTCAACAAAATATCATTAAAATGTATTGGGTACATCCACCAATGGTTGAAGAAGGCTCGCATAATGGACACCTGAACGCAACGATTTCTACCAAGCCCCGAAGCCAATACAGGAGATTTGCATGGCAAATGCAGAAGTTTTATAAACAGTATATTAGAAGAATATTTCCAAATAAATACATAATTAAAACGAATTCGGAAAAAGTATGCTCGATTCATCCAAAGGACCAATTATTACCACAGTCAAGAGTGACGATGATGTTAGAGGAATTTTAGCACTTCAACAAAAAAACCTCAAAAAAAACCTTACACCCGAACAAATCCAAAGCCAAGGATTTGTGACAGTCGAACATGAATATGCAGTGTTAAAGGCAATGAATGATGCTCAGCCGAGCGTTATCGTAAAAGATGGCGATACAGTTGTGGCTTATTGTTTGGCGATGTTACCACAATTCAGAAACGGTGTGCCAGAATTAAAAACCTTATTCGAGGCAATTGATGAAATAGACTACGACGGACAAACATTAAAAGACTTTAATTACGTAGTTATGGGACAAGTTTGCGTAGGAGAGGGCTACCGCAGCATGGGTTTTTTTGATGGAATGTATCAGAAACTCCGAGAAGAACTATCTGCTAAGTTTGAAATGTGTGTAACCGATATTTCAACTAATAATACTCGCTCATTGAAAGCTCACGCACGAGTAGGTTTTATTCCTGTAAAGGATTTCCACGATGCTGCTCTTGGCGAAGTTTGGCGAGTAGTTGTTTGGGATTGGAGGGCATAAAGAAGGACGGCATCGCTCAAAGCGATGCCGTCCTTATATTTATAAATTGCTTACTTCAAATTAGCCAAAGCAGCTTTTACTCTTGCAACTGCTTCAGTAAGTGCTTCGTCAGAAGCGGCAGTTGAAAGACGTAAACAGTTTGGAGCTCCGAATGAGCCCCCACCCACAAGTGCTACGTGAGCTGTTTCCAACAACCACATACACAATTGGTCAGCATCTTGGATAGTTACATTTCCGTCAGATTTTCCGAAATAATAACTTACATCTGGGAATGCGTAGAACGCTCCGTCAGGCATATTTACTTTGAAACCTGGAATTTCTCTCAATAAACCAACTACCAAATTACGACGACGTAAATAAGCTAATTTCATTGATTCGGCAGCCGAAGTATCGTCCCAAGCAACAACCGCTGCACGTTGAGCGATTGAGTTTGTTCCCGAAGTCACTTGTCCTTGTAGTTTCTCTACTGCATCAGCAATCCATTTTGCCGCTGCGATGTAGCCCAAACGCCAGCCAGTCATAGCAAAACCTTTAGCAAAACCGTTTACTGTGATTACACGGTCTTTCATGCTTGGAATTGAACCCATGCTGAAATGTCCTTCGTCAGTAAAGTTGATATATTCGTAGATTTCGTCAGCTAAAACGAAAATATTTTCGTGATTTTCGATAACCGCCGCCAATGCTCGCAATTCTGCTTCGCTATAAATAGAACCTGTTGGATTATTTGGCGAAGCATACATTACAATTTTCGTACGGTCTGTGATGGCTGCTTCTAATTGCTCAGGTTTTACTTTGAAATCATTTTCAAATTTTCCTTCTACAATTACCGATTTTCCTTCAGCTAATTTTACCATTTCTGAATAACTTACCCAATATGGCGATAAAATAGCTACTTCATCACCTGGGTTAATCAAACAAGAAATAACATTCGCCAAAGAGTGTTTTGCTCCTGTCGAAACCACAATGTTTTCTGGTTTCCAATCTATATTATTCTCACGTTTAAGTTTGTCTGCAATAGCCTTTCGTAGTTCAGGAATACCTGCTACGGGCGTGTAGTGGTGAAAACCAGCGTCGATTGCCGCTTTTGCAGCATCGCAAATGTGTTTTGGGGTTTTGAAATCTGGCTCTCCAACTGAGAGGTTGATTACTTTGTGTCCCTGTGCCGCTAATTCACGTGACTTTTTCGACATACCAAGCGTGGCAGATTCTTCCAACGCATTGATTCTGTCAGCGACTAAATTTAATGCAGACATGATACTTTTTTGTAAAATTAATAATAAAATTGAAGAATTGAGTAAAACTGCTCAAATCGGGTGCAAAATTACTTCCTTTCAAATTGAAAAACCACATTTTTTTGAAATAAATGCTGACAATGAGCTAATTAGATAGGAGTGTTTTTATAAAAGACAATAAGAAAATTCTGTGATTTGAATGTTTTTGTTTCAAAACTAAATGATTTTGGCACGCTGATAAAACGGATGTACCAACGCTGATAATCACGTTTTTTTTATTTTAAACAAGTGATTATCAGCATCCATTTAAACTTAATTTTCAAAGTTAGCATCACGTTTTTGCATTTTAGCGGCAAAGGCTTCTTGAAGGTCGTTTGAGAGCAACATGGCGGCATTCCAAGTTGCCATGTAGTTGAGTCCGTCAGCCACTGAATGGTCACGGGTGTGAAGCAAAATATGTTTTGTTCCACGAATCGACAATGGCGATTTTGAAGCAATTGTAGCAGCTATTTTCATTACTTCTTCTATCATCGTAGCTTTGTCAGTAAATGAACGATTAACAATTCCGATTTTCTCGGCCTCTTTTCCTTCTACATTTCGGCCAGTATAAGCCATTTCTCGCACCAGTCCATCGCCAATGAGTTTGGGTAAACGCTGCAAAGTGCCTAAATCGGCCACCATTCCCATATCAATTTCTTTGATAGTAAAATAAGCATCATCGGTGCAATAACGCATATCACAACCACAAACCAAGTCGATTCCGCCACCGATACAACCACCATGAATGGCTGCTAAAACAGGTTTTGAGCAGTTTTCGATGGCATTGATTGGGGCTTGTAAACGAAAAACATCTTTACGCACACGCTCACGTCGCCGAGCATCGCAAGCTATATTGGTTTGTGAAACCGACATCAGCAAACTCAAATCAATTCCTGCACAAAAATGCTTGCTTTCGCCACCTTCGAGTACTACAACTCGTACTTCGGGGTTTTCGTCGAGGTATTCAAAAACTTCGGTGATTTCGTCCCAAGCAGTTTGATTCAAAGCATTGGCTTTTTCGGGGCGATTGATTATCACATGAGCAATATGGTTTTCGATAGATAGTTTGAGCGTCTGCATGATGGTTTTGTTGTTGAATGATAATAAAAAACGGTGAAGCCATTTGATTGACTTCACCGTTAAAATTAAGAAACTTTTATTTAATTTCTCTTATTTCTTATCTCCGCTCGTCTGAGTTCCTGCTGGTTTGTTTTTCAATGCTTCTTGCATTGGGTTTGAACCGCCACTGCCAAAACTTCTTTGCTTGAAGGCTTGGAATTTTGTTGGTTGCTCAGGTTCTTTCGGGAACGCATTATCAGAGGTATCAATATCAGGAATTTCGTGATAAGGGTCAAGCTTAAATTTGGCTACTTTTTTAGTTGTTACCAAAGTTTTCTTTACTTCTTTATCATTCAAACGCCAAATCTCGGCTGGAATTCTTACGTCTTCTTTTGTGCCATCTTCAAACTGCATTTGAATAATAATTGGCATAATTAAGCCACCTTTATTTTTCAGATTTACCACATAAAAATTCTTTCCTTCTTCAATCAATTTCTTATCGTCCTCGCTCAAAGTTGACAAATACTGCTCATATTTTTTCTTATCGGCATCGGTTACGGCATATCTATCATAAGTATTATAGAAATCTTTCATTGTTGGGTCTGCCTCAACAACCGTTTCTTTGATGTCGGTTTTGTTTCTGATATTGCTCAAAGTCTGTGCTTTTGCATCGGCATCAGCTTTGGCAGCAGCTTTTAACTTGCTTGGGTCTTGGCTGTCGATGCTGTACCATTCTACGTTGGCAATCGCTTGGTCGGCAGGTTCAACACTGTAGAACCAACCTTTCCAGAACCAATCTAAATCAACACCCGAAGCATCTTCCATGGTGCGGAAGAAATCAGCTGGTGTTGGATGCTTAAATGCCCAACGGCGAGAATATTCTTTGAAAGCATAATCAAATAATTCACGTCCCATTACGCTTTCACGCAAAATATTCAAACCAGTTGCGGGTTTTGAATAAGCATTTGGGCCGAAAGTTCCTGGCAAAATATTGTCCGAACTACTCATAATTGGATTTTGTTTGGCGGCATCAATTTTCATATAGCCAGTAATTGCCTGTGGCTCAATACCACCTACTGGGAAATTTCTGTCCCATTCTTGCGAAGCCAAACATTCCAAAAATGTATTCAAACCTTCATCCATCCACGACCACTGACGTTCGTCAGAGTTTACAATCATCGGGAAGAAATTATGACCAACTTCGTGAATTACTACCGAAATTAAGAAGTTTTTTGTACCTTCCGAGTACGTACCATCAGCTTCGGGTCTTGCACCATTGAAACTCATCATTGGGTATTCCATACCACCAACCGAACCATGCACCGAATAGGCAACAGGATAAGGATAGGCAACACTACGCTTTGAATAGCTTGTGAGTGTATGAGCAACTACTCTCGTAGAATATTGCCCCCAAAGTGGATTGGCTTCTTTTGGGTAAAGCGACATCGCCCAAACTTTTTTACCTTCTACATCAACTTGCATGGCATCCCAGATAAATTTGCGAGAAGCAGCAAAAGCGAAATCACGCACATTTTTAGCAGCATAAACCCAAGTTTTTTTGCCAGTTGGCTTGCCTTTCTCGGCAGCTTCTGCCTCTTCTTGCGTTACGATTGCAATTGGGCTTTTAGTGTTTTTTGCTTGCTCCCAACGCTTAATTTGCGTAGTTGTCAATACATCTTTAGCATTTTGGAGCTCGCCAGTTGCACCAACAACCATGTCATTTGGAACAGTCAGAGCAACTTTATAGTCACCAAAAGGCAAAGTAAATTCGCCTTGACCTAAGAATTGCTTATGTTGCCAGCCATTCACATCATCATAAACTGCCATGCGTGGAAACCACTGAGCAATTTCGTACAATACGTTTCCATCTTTCGGGAAAAGCTCGTAACCACTTCTTGCTCCACTGCCTTTCAAATCTACGATATTAAACTTCCAATCGACTTGTAGCGTAAAAGCCATGCCTTTTGTCAAAGGTGTTGGTAAATCAATACGCATCATTGTTTCGTTGATGGTATATTTCAAATCTTTTCCGAGAGCATCTTTTACGGCTGAAATCTTATAACCATAATCTTTAGCATTTGCTCCTGTCATGTTGCCAAGTGTATTGAAACTTGCACCGTTAGCTGGGTTAATGGCCGATTGACCAATACTCGAACCCATCGAACCTTTAGCAAAGAGATTTTGGTCGAGTTGTAGCCACAAATATCTTAATTCTTCGGGGGCATTATTTGTGTAAGTAATCTTTTCAGTTGCCGTTATCGACTGTTTTGAGTCGTCCAGTTCAGCTTTGATGTCGTAGTCAGCTTTTTGTTGCCAATAATCTCGCCCAGGGCTACCCGCTGCTGTACGGAAAGTGTTTGGTGTAGGCAATGCCGCTCCTATTTGTTCAAATCGGGTATTGGCATTGTATTCGGTAGTAGTCGCAGGACGTTGGGCTTGAACCACCAAACTACAACTTAGGATAAGTAGGGTAAAGATGGATAGTTTTTTCATATAAAATGGATGAAGTTTGATTTTATGCGAAGATAGAAAGAAATAATTATTTTTGGTGAAGCATAAAGAAAAAGCTACTCGAAAAACAAGTTTTTGAGTAGCTTTCTTTAAATTAATTCAAGTTGTAACCTTCAAAAAATGGAACGCTGATGACGCAGATTTTTACAGATTTACGCTGATTTTAAATGAAATTTTGTTTTATCAGTGAAAATCAGCCTAATCTGCGTCATTCGTGTGCTAATTTTATTGGTTATAGCATACGTTAAAAACAATATTATGCCTCAACTTCAATAACATTGATTTTTTGGATTTTATCTCCTTGACGAATAGCATCAACAACGTCAAGTCCTTCAACAACTTTACCGAAACAAGTATGATTACGGTCTAAGTGTTGCGTATTTGAACGGTTATGGCAAATGAAAAACTGCGAACCGCCAGTGTTACGCCCACGGTGAGCCATTGAAAGTACACCTTTATCGTGGTATTGGTTATTTCCTGTCAATTCACAAGGAATTGTATATCCTGGGCCACCAGCACCTGTACCAGTTGGGTCGCCACCTTGAATCATAAAGTTTGGAATCACACGGTGGAAAATCAAACCATCGTAGAAACCTTTTTTTGCTAAAGTAACAAAGTTATTTACTGCAATCGGAGCATCTTGCTCATAGAATTCGATTGTCATTGTACCTTTGTCGGTAATCATTTCTGCTTTTAACATACTTTTTTGAATTTGGTAATTTGTAAAGTTTTATTCTAATTTTAATATTCTATCATCCTATCATTGAATCATTCTCTCATTGGATTTATCCTCCAATCGTAGTCATTGACTCTGAAACCACACTTGACCTGCGATTTTCTGCCTCAAAACCATCTTTTGCTCGATTTTGCAGGGCGTCGTAGATGCGTTGTTTGATTTCATCATTAGATAATTTCTGACGCATGAAATCTCTTACGTTGAAAACACCATCATCGTACAAACAAGTTCGGAAACTGCCTGTTGGCGTAACACGAATGCGATTACAAGTGCCACAAAAAGTTCGGCTAAATGCTGCAATTACGCCAACTGTTCCTTTAAAATTCGGAATATGGTAATTATATGACGTAGAATTAGGTTCGTCTTGTAATTTATAGAGTTCAGGGTGAGCAGAGCGAATTAAATCAATAATACGTCGATAACTCCAAAACTCCATTTGTTCGGGGCGAAGACCTTCGCCATTGAAAGGCATTTCTTCGATAAATCTCAATGAAACGTTTTGATTGCGAGTCAGTTCAACCATTGATAAAATATCTTCGTCGTTTTTACCCGCCATCACTACCGTATTGATTTTTACAGGAATGTCATGTTCGAGAAGTGCTTCAAGTGTTGCCCACACTTTCGGAAATTCATCTCGGCGAGTAATTTCAAAGAATCGTTGGCGGTCGAGTGAATCAAGGCTAAGATTAACCGAACTGATGCCAATTTTCTTTAATTCTGGCACTAATGGAGCAGTAAGCACGCCATTAGTAGTAATATTAATTTTGTTGATTCCCTCAATTTCTGATAACTTCCAGAGAAAAGGAATAATATCTCGGCGAACGAAAGGTTCTCCGCCCGTAATTCTGACTTTACTAATGCCCATTTCGGCCAAAATCGTACAAAGTCGAATCATTTCTTCGTAGCTCAATAAATGCGGTTTGGGCAAATATTGAATTCCCTCTTCGGGCATACAATAAAAGCAACGCAAATTACAGCGGTCGGTAACAGCCAATCGCAGGTAATTAATAGGTCTTCCGTGATTATCTATGAGCATCAATACGATAAGTAATATTTACATAACCTATTTATAATCTTTGAGGTTCAAAAATTATTGATGGGTGTTATTGTTTGAGTAAATATACTCTCATTTCGCATAAAAAACCAAAAGAGGCACAGAATTCTCTATGCCTCTTTCGGATATGCTTTTCAAGAAAAGTTTTTAAGCTACTGACTCAGCTAAAACCAAAACTTTATTTTTGGCTGCTTCAACTACGCCACCATCCACCACGAAAGTTTCCTTTTTGCCGTTGGCTTCGATAACTAAGTTTCCTTTAGCGAGTGTGCTAACGATAGGTGCGTGGTTATTCAAAATCTGAAATCCACCGTTGCTTCCTGGTAAAATTACCGAGTCAACAACACCAGCGTAAACTTTCTTATCAGGAGTAATTATTTCTAAGTTCATTTCTTTATAATTAAGAATGTAGAATGTAGAATTAAGAATGGCGGATAAATTCTACATTCTTAATTCTTAACTCTTAATTTATTTAGATGCTTCTGCAATCAATCTTTCGCCTTTAGCTACTGCATCTTCGATAGTACCTACTAAGTTGAAGGCAGCTTCTGGAAGGTGGTCATAATCTCCGTCAATGATTTGGTTGAAGCCTTTGATTGTATCGTTGATATCAACCAATACTCCTTTCAAACCTGTAAATTGCTCAGCTACGAAGAATGGTTGAGATAAGAAACGTTGTACACGTCTTGCACGTGATACTGTCAATCTATCTTCTTCTGAAAGTTCTTCCAAACCAAGGATAGCGATGATATCTTGTAATTCTTTGTAACGTTGTAAGATATTCTTCACACGTTGAGCAGTGTTGTAGTGAGCATCGCCCAATACGTCAGCCGAAAGAATACGTGAAGATGAATCAAGAGGGTCAACCGCAGGATAGATACCTAACTCAGCAATTTTACGGCTCAATACAGTAGTTGCATCAAGGTGGGTAAATGTTGTTGCTGGAGCAGGGTCAGTCAAGTCATCGGCAGGTACGTAAACGGCCTGTACTGATGTAATCGAACCACGTTTTGTTGAAGCAATACGCTCTTGCATGGCACCCATTTCAGTTGCCAATGTTGGTTGGTAACCTACCGCTGATGGCATACGACCTAAAAGGGCTGATACCTCAGAACCCGCTTGAGTAAAACGGAAGATGTTATCAATGAAGAAAAGGATATCACGACCTTTACCTTCGCCATCACCATCACGGAAGTGTTCGGCTACTGTAAGACCCGAAAGGGCTACACGAGCACGAGCACCTGGAGGCTCATTCATTTGACCGAAGATAAATGTAGCTTGTGATTCTTTCAAAGCTTCTCTATCTACTACGCTCAAGTCCCAGCCGCCTTCTTCCATTGAGTGCTTGAATTTGTCACCGTATTTCACGATACCAGATTCAATCATCTCACGAAGTAAGTCATTACCTTCACGTGTACGCTCACCTACACCAGCAAATACTGAAAGACCAGCATAAGCTTTTGCAATATTATTAATCAACTCTTGAATCAATACGGTTTTACCAACACCCGCACCACCAAAGAGACCGATTTTACCACCTTTTACGTAAGGAGCAAGAAGGTCAATTACTTTGATACCAGTGAAAAGTACTTCGGTTGCAGTTGCTAAGTCTTCAAACTTAGGAGCAGCACGGTGAATCGACATACCTTTAGTTGTCACTTCGCCCAAACCATCAATCGCTTCACCAACAACGTTGAACAAACGACCTTTGATTTCTTCGCCCGTAGGCATTGTAATAGGTGTACCTAAGTGAAGTACTTCCATTCCACGTTGTAAACCTTCAGTTCCGTCCATCGCAATGGCACGAACTCGGTCTTCACCAAGGTGTTGTTGAACTTCAAGAATTACTTTCTGACCGTTTGCCTTTGTTACAGACAACGCATCGAGAATTGGAGGAATTTGAGAACCTTCGCCTTCAAAACTTACGTCCACTACGGGTCCGATAATCTGTGAGACTTTACCGATATTTGCCATTTATTGAGAATTTTTAAATTAAAATCTGAAACCGTGATTTTAGTGTACTCGCATTTCAGCGTGCAAAATTAGATAATCAAGTTCTGAAAAGCAAAACTTGTGACATAGTTTTTGTATTTTTTTTAGAGAAAAGTTCTTTTTCTGCCTTATTTGTTGGAGTAAAAGAGGAAAATGAGATTATTGTATAAATAAAGGTGAAAAATTTTAGGAATAATCATGTCGGTAAAAGTAAAATATTGAACAAGAAAAACGCATAAATAAGTCTTTACTGTTTCAAATTCATACACTTTGTCGGCTTGCTTACCTTTGTGTATGTAGAAAAAGCCTAAATTGCAGTCGAAATATAATTTTAATGAAAATAATTGTCATCATTCCTGCTTTCAACGAAGCAAAATCTATTGATAAAGTAATTGCCGAGATTCCACAAGATATTGTTGATGAGGTAGTTGTGGTAAATAATAATTCGAGCGATGAAACCTCAAAAGTAGCTCAACGAGCAGGAGCAACCGTTTTAGACGAACTCCAGCAGGGCTACGGTTTTGCGTGTTTGAAGGGAATTGAGTACGCAAAAAAACAAAAGCCTGATATTGTAGTTTTCTTAGATGCCGATTACTCAGATTATCCCGAAGAAATGCGAGAGTTGATAAAACCTATTACCGAGCAAAATTATGATATGGTGATTGGTTCACGAGCTTTGGGCGAACGTCAAGCTGGGTCAATGACAATTCCACAGATTTTTGGTAATTGGCTGGCTACCAATCTCCTGCGTTTGTTCTACGGCGTACGTTATACTGATTTAGGGCCCTTCAGAGCGATAAAGTTTGATTCTCTTTTGGCACTTAATATGCAAGATACAACCTACGGCTGGACAGTAGAAATGCAGCTAAAAGCAGCCAAAATGAAAATGAAAACCACCGAAATGGCCGTTAATTACCGTCGTAGAGTTGGAAAATCAAAGATTTCGGGAACGGTAAAAGGTACTGTTTTGGCTGGTTATAAGATTATTACTACTATTTTTAAATATTTGTAAAAGTCAATGGAGCTATTTATTCTTGTCATTTATGCCATTCCGTTGGTTTTTATTTTTTCTTACAGCTTGGTGCAGTTGAGTTTGATTATTAATTATTTAGGTAAAAGACAATTATCAATTATTAATTATCAATTATCAATTAATAAAACTCCTTTCGTAACCATTCAACTTCCTGTTTATAACGAATTGTATGTAGTTGAGCGGTTGATTGATGCCGTAGCTAAATTTGACTACCCGAAAGAACGTTTTGAAATTCAAGTTTTAGATGATTCGACTGATGAAACGGTAGAAATCATAGCTAATAAGATTCAACAAATTAAAGCGTCTGGCGTTGATATTCAGCATATCAGACGCACAGATAGAAAAGGATTTAAAGCTGGGGCTTTGGCTTACGGCATGAAAATCTGTAAGGGCGAATTTATTGCCATTTTTGATGCTGATTTTGTTCCGCCAGTTGATTTTCTACAAAAAACAATTCCTCATTTTGCTGCTCCAAACGTTGGTGTTGTACAAACTCGCTGGCAGCACCTCAACGAAAACTATTCTTTACTGACTCAATTACAAGGTTTTGGCTTAGATGCTCACTTCACGATTGAGCAAGGTGGTCGAAATGCTGAAAACCATTTCATCAATTTCAACGGCACGGCAGGAGTTTGGCGAAAAAGTACGATTGAAGATGCAGGAGGATGGTCGGCCGATACTTTGACCGAAGACTTAGACCTAAGTTATCGAGCTCAGATGAGAGACTGGAAATTTGTGTATTTAGAAAACGTTGGATGCCCCGCCGAGTTACCCGTAACCATGTCGGCCGTCAAATCTCAGCAATATCGCTGGACAAAAGGTGCGGCCGAATGTGTCGTAAAAAATCTCCGTAAATTATTATCGGATAGCCATTTAAGCATTTCTACGAGGTTGCACGGTTTTTATCATCTAATGAATAGTGCGGTTTTTGTGGCAGTATTTTTCTTGTCGATTTTGAGTTTACCTGTGATGCTTATTACTTCAAGTTCGGATAGATTTGATGTATTTTTTCGATATACAGCTTTATTTCAAGTCAGTTGGGTGATTTTGGGGTGTTTTTATTGGATTTCTTTCCGAAAAACTGGACTTGGTTTTTTTGAATTTGTGAAGCGTTTTGTGCTTTTCTTACTTTTTATGATGGGGCTTTCGTTTCATAATTCGATTGCTGTGGTAGAGGGCTGGATGGGGCGAAAAACACCTTTTGTGCGTACACCTAAGTTTAATGTAAACAATCAATCAGACTCGTGGCAAGGAAATAAATATTTGGCCCAAAATATTGGTAAAAGCACTTGGATTGAGCTTTTGTTGATGTGCTATTTTATTATGGCTTTGGTTATTGAAATATATCTAAGTAACTACGGTTTAGTGCCTTTTCATTTGATGCTAATTGTGGGGTATGGAAGTGTTTTGTTCTATACTTTTAAGCAGGTTCTGCGTTGAATTTTCCATTACCACGGAGGCACAGATTTAAAGATTAGCACGAAATTGATTCTGTGGTTATATTTTTTCTCAAAAATCAACTTTGAAGTTCAAAATTGGCACAATCGGTAGGGCATAATTATAATAAAGTTGCTTGGTGGTGCTATTGTAGCGTTGTTGAATTTTGTTTTTTCGGTTCGTAACATTCTGTAAATCAGCACTCAGAGTCCATGTTGCACCCATTTTATTGATTTTGTAGGCTATTCCTAAATCAATTCGCCAATAGTCGGGTAGGCGAGGTACGTATGCTTGCGTAGCGTCGGTAACGGTTGTGTTTTTCTTGATTGATTCTGGCAAATTTATTGGAATGTACCGATTCCCACCTCGCCACATTAATCGGCTATTTATCACAAAAAAATGTTGTTTTTGTCGGCCAAGCGGAAACTCCTTTCCTGCCAAAGCATTTCCTGCATAAGTATTATTAAAAACCGTATTTCTCCACTGATTGTCTCGTGCTTTAAACTTCGACTCGAATAATGAGCCTGTGAGCAAGAAATAATAACCTTTAGCAAAATACCGCTCTAAAGTTAACTCCAAACCTCGGTTTTCGCCCAAACCGTCATTTGTAAGCACTGTCGTTGTCAGACCTGATGAAGAATTGAGCATCGAAAAGAAATTTTTGCGGTTTGAATCAACAGGTACTTCAAATAATTTCTGATAGTAACCTTCGATTTTCAGGCGAGTGTTTTCTCCCAGACTTCGGTCGTAGCTAATCACATAATGGGCGGCACGGGTCATGCCCAAATTGCGGTTGGGTTGAACAAATGTTTCGCCCGTTTTGCGACGTTTGTAGAGATATAAAGAAATTGGTTCAAGCCGACTATGAAGACCAAAACCAGCACTGAGCGATTGTTTTTCATCAATCTGATAACGTAAACCAAAACGTGGTTCGATGGTCTGATTATCATTCAATAAAAATCTGTTGAAATGTACGCCGCCCGTAATACTCAGTTTTTGAGAAAGATTATATTTTGCTTGACTATATACTTGAATAAAATGCGTAGCATCGTTTTCGGTGAGATAATTTACCAAAGTATTTCGGGCATTATCTCGGCGGTCTTCGTTTAATTTGTAGCCTAATCGACTGATGATAAGTCCCGTACGAATTGTTCCACGAGAGTTTATCTTATAATTATAGAGTGTCGAAAAGCGAAGATTATTATAAGCATAAAGATTCTGATTGGTCGTTACCCAAGTTGTATTATTGATAAAATTCTCTTGAAATGACTTGTTTGATTCGTTTGAGGCCGATAAAACGGAATAAAAATATCCTTTACTTCCTGTCGAAATTTTATGGCTTAGACCGCTCACGCCCATTTGGTTTCGTTCGTTTGCCCTGAAAGTCGTGCCATTATCATCTGAGAAATTTAAACCACCAACGCCCCAAAGCGAAAATATTCCTGCTTTTTTGGTGGGTAGATTTAGCGTAAAATTCATATCTCGGTAAGCAGGTTTAAATCCACCCGTTTCGATGGCCAGTAGCCCTGATTTAAGTAAAAGTTCGAGCGTAGAATAGCGAAAATTAAAGCGATAAGAAGCTCCATTTTTAGAAATTGGCCCTTCGGCGGCAGCTTCTAAACCAATGACACTTAGTTGACCCATAAATTCGTGTTTTTGGTCGTTTCCTCTCCGTAGTTTTAAGTCAAAAACACCCGAAGTGGCATTGCCATACTCGGCAGGAAATGCTCCAGTCAGAAAATCCGAATTTGCCAAACTTCCACTATTTATCATGCTGATGATTCCACTCGTTGAGCCTTGTCCATCGCCAAAATGATTAGGGTTTGGTATTTCTACTCCCTCCAAACGCCAAAGTAAGCCTTTGGGAGAATTTCCTCTGATAACGATTTCGTTATTTTGGTCATTGCCAGCCGATGTTACGCCCGCAAACGCCATTGCCATACGTGCGGGGTCGGCGTATCCGCCTGCGTAGCGGTTGCTTTCCTGCACCGTAAATTGCCTGCCACTTACCATGGCGAGTTCGTTTAAGGTTTTTTCTTTGTTTTGTTCGGCTTTTACGACAACTTCTTTCAAAAATTGTGGACTTTCGGTCATTTCTATGGTCAGAATCAAC
Source organism: Emticicia aquatilis (assembly GCF_014644295.1). Classification (GTDB taxonomy): domain Bacteria; phylum Bacteroidota; class Bacteroidia; order Cytophagales; family Spirosomataceae; genus Emticicia; species Emticicia aquatilis. The sequence goes on along the minus strand of NZ_BMKK01000006.1, from coordinate 138,147 downwards.
TCTTTTCCGCTACCAATTTCGAGCGTTGGTAGATTACGTTTATCATAGCCAATCATTGAAAAAGTAAGCGAATAACGCCCGATTGGTAGCTTTTCAAAGCGGAAATTGCCTTCGTTGTCAGTAGTAGTGCCTTTGTTTGATGGTGAAATAATGACCGAAACCGCAGGTATAGGTTGTTGAGTTTCCTTATCTAAAACTCTTCCTCGAAGATTTTGGGTAGGGGTTTGGGCGAAGCTAAAAACAGTACAGAATAAAAGCAAAAAATAGAAGTAAAAAGCTATTTTCATAAAACTGTCTTGAAGTAAAACCCTACTAAATTAAGAAATACCCCGTAGGGGTAAAATATTGGTAGCAATACAAGAAAAACAGGCATTTTATCATGCCGTAGGTATGCAACGGTAATATATGTCATACCTACGGCATTTCGATAGGTAACTCTTTTGATTGAATCTACCAATATTTAGTCCCGCTGGGACATCTTGTAAGGTTTCTTACTCCTCCCAAGCCCAATCAATGCGGTGTTTCATGTCTTTGATTGACATTCCGTTGGCTTTGAAATAGCTTCTGATTTCGTCAACTTTATCGTATTGTTGAGCGGCTTTGTATTCTCGGTAAAGATTCAACATTCCGTTCAGTACCGCATCTGAGTTTTCGGCTTTTTCTTCTTTCAAACCTAAGATTCCTTCAATGAAAAGTACAAACTTGTATTTTAACTCATTGAAAGTTCCTTCTCCGATAGCGGCTGGTTGCAACTGATTCATGTAAATCATGTTTACATATTTCAGTAAATTGAATAATTGTGCAATCGCTACGGCGGTATTCAAATCATCGTTCATGGCATCATAAAATGCAACGATTGATTTTTCGATGTCTTGTTTTTTCTTTTCGTCGGTGGCTACTTCTGCTGGCTCGAAAGTTAGCGTTTTTACAATTCTGAGGCCATTTGTCAATCTTCTGAAGCCTTTTTGTGCTGCTTTTAGGGCATCGTTCGAGAAATCAAGCGTACTTCTGTATTGTGATTGCAACATGAAGAAACGCACCGTCATTGGGCTGTAAGGTTGCTCAAGTAATGGGTGATTTCCTGCAAAGAGTTCGGCTGGTAAAAACGAATTTCCCAAAGATTTCGACATCTTTTGGCCGTTTACGGTAAGCATATTCGAGTGCATCCAATATTTTACTGGTTCTTTGCCCGTGATACCGACACCTTGTGCAATTTCGCATTCGTGGTGCGGGAATTTTAAATCCATTCCACCGCCGTGAATATCGAACTGAGCCCCTAAATATTTGGTACTCATGCAAGTACATTCTAAGTGCCAGCCTGGAAAGCCCATTCCCCACGGACTTTTCCATTGCATGATATGTTCTGGATTTGCTTTTTTCCAAATCGCAAAATCAAGCGGATTGCGTTTTTCGGCTTGTCCATCTAACTCACGTGTTTCATTCAAAAGGTCTTCCAAAATTCTACCCGAAAGTTTGCCATAGTCGTGCCCGCCTTCGTTGTATTTATTAATATCAAAATAAACCGAACCGTTCGATTCGTAAGCTAATCCTTTTTCTATTAGGGTTTTAACTGCCTCAATTTGCTCAATCAAGTGTCCAGTTGCGGTTGGCTCAATGCTTGGTGGCAAGAAATTGAATTGCTCCAAAACCGTGTGAAAATCGTTGGTATAGCGTTGTACGATTTCCATTGGTTCGAGTTTTTCGAGCTTCGCCATTTTGCCGATTTTATCCTCACCCTCGTCGCCGTCGCCTACTAAGTGACCAACGTCGGTGATATTTCGCACATAACGTACTTTGTAGCCAATATGAGTAAGGTAACGATAAAGCACATCGAAAGTCATAAACGTGCGGACATTGCCCAAGTGAACATTGTTGTAAACAGTAGGCCCACAAACGTACATACCCACGTGGTTGGGCGTGATGGACTGAAATTCTTCTTTTTGGCGAGTTAGCGTATTATAAATTTTCAGATTTTGCATAGAAATTTAATGAGTGAATGAGCGAATGAGTGAATGAGTGAATGAAATAGTTTCATCAATGATTCTATCAAAACTCTTTGTATTTAGGAAAATATAGGATAGCTATTGTTTGGGAACAGTTAGCAGAGTAATACAATTACAGACAGCAACAACAACATCGAAAGGCAGACGTATGAGACATTACTTGGGAGTTTTTTACAAAATTACAGAACATAAACCAAAACATAACAGGATTTATAAGATTTTTAGATTCGCAGGGTATATCTCTTGATTTTTTGCGATTAAAAACCTTACTTTAAAGATATTAATTCAACACTAAAACCTTGCCATGTCGAACCCTAACGAACAAAAACTTCAAAAAAGCCTTACACCAACACTCCTTTGGGGGCTGGGCGTTGGATACGTAATTTCTGGAATGTACTTTGGTTGGAATCTCGGCCTCGAAAAAGGCGGTACGTTCGGAATGGCGGTTGCCACTTTTTTTGTGATTATTCTTTATGTTACGTTTTCGTTGAGTTATGCCGAATTGGCTTGTGCGATTCCGCAAGCGGGTGGTGCTTTTGACTATGCGAATCGAGCTTTGGGGAAAAAGTGGGGATTTCTGGCGGGAATGGCTCAAAACATTGAATTTTTGTTTGCTCCACCCGCTATTGCGGTTGGAATCGGGGCTTATTTCAATGCGGTTTTTCCGCAACTTTCTATTTTGGGAGTAGCCATTGGAGCTTATTTGGTTTTTACTTTACTCAATATACTTGGCACCAAACTCGCCTCAGCATTTGAACTGATTATCACGATTTTAGCGGTTTTGGGTTTGATTATTTTTTGGTATTTCACTTTTCCGAAATTTGAAGCGAAAAACTTATTGACTAATAATTTGCCGAATGGTTGGAGTGGAGCTTTTGCGGCTTTGCCGTTTGCGATTTGGTTTTTTTTGGGAATTGAAGGTTTGGCAAATGTGGCCGAAGAATCGAATAATCCACAAAAAGATATTACGTGGGGATTTGGCTCAGCAATGGCTACTTTGGTGGTTTTGTGTGTGCTGACTTTCATTACGGCAGTCGGAATAAACGGCTGGGAATCAATCGTTTATAAAGCAGATGGAAGCGTAACTGACTCGCCTTTACCAATGGCTATGAGCAAAATTATGAGTGATACGAGCGGGGTTTATCAATTGATAGTTGGCATTGGCACTTGCGGACTCATTGCATCGTTTCATGGCTTAGTTTTGGCGGCAGGACGTGCAACTTTTGAGTTTGGTAGGGTAGGAAATGCTCCAAAATTTATGGGCAATGTTCACCCAAAATTCAAAACTCCAGCCAACGCTTTACTGTTGAACATGGTTTTCGGAATTGTGGCACTTTTGAGCAATTCAACGGCAGATATTATCATTCTTTCGGCTTTTGGTGCTTTGACGATGTATATTTTTTCGATGGTTTCGTTATTGGTTTTACGCAAAAAAGAACCTAAACTTAAACGTCCTTTTCAAGTACCGTTTTATCCAGTTTCGCCAATTATTGCTTTAGTTATCGCTTCTGTGGCTTTGGTGGCATTGATTGTTTATAACTTCAATTTATCGTTGGTGTTCTTTGGTATTCTGCTCGGAAGCTATGTTTTAGCTAAGTTTTTTAACGCAGATTTGTCTTAAACGAAAGAAACGGAGCAGATACTGCCCCGTTTCTATTAACTATTATGAAACAAATCTACTAATAAGATTATTTATCCCACCAAACTCTTGCTGTGAAAGTATCTCCACCTGAGATACCTGCAACTGCAGTTTTATAGTTTTCTGGGTTGTATGATGGCTCTGTTGATTTGTAAGGAATTCTTCTTGGAATAGTTCCGCCAGAGAATCCGTTTGGATATACAACAGGAGTTAGAGCAGGATAGCCCGAACGACGCCAGTTAGACCAGTTTTCGATAAAGTTGAATGTAATACCTGTTGTTACCCAAATCTGCTCATTGATTTGTTTGATAGAAGCATCTGTTGAGCTTACATTCAATGGGTTTTTAGCTAAGTAAGCATCCATTTCTGAAACAGCTTTTGCTACCGCAGCATCTCCAGCGGCTGTAGTATTAAACTGTGCTAATGAAGCTGCTGCCGCTTTCACACCATTTTTATAGTGGTCTGCCGCAGTTGTTGCACCAACATTCCAACCTTTTACTTTAGCTTCTGCCAATAACAATTCGGTTTCTGCATAAGTTAGTACAAAATTCACGCCACTTCTATCAATGAAAATTGATGTACGTGGGCGAGAGTATTTACCTACACGAGCTACATCAGCACCAGTACCCGAAGCACCTGGATATTGTGGGTGTTTGGCAATATCAGTAGCACCACCATTTAGGTCATAGCCATTCGGAAGACCGATTTGAGCTGCCGCTGAATTATCGCCAGCTAAAGCTTGGTTTGTGTTGTTAGCATATCCAGCTTGTGCAACCTCAGCAATAGCACTTACACGTGGGTCAGAAGTAGCTTTCAAATAATCAATGAAAGTTTTGCTCCAACGAACCTCACGGTAATCGTCAGGTACTCTCAATGCACCACTTGTGTTATTTCCTGCTGTTGCATTATCAGTCAAAACTTTAGCGTTATCGTCGATGCTTGTGAAAACACCACCAGCATACGCTTTTTCTGCCCAAGTTTTAGCAGCAGCTGCATCAACTTTCGATAAACGCATGGCCAAACGCAACATCAAAGAATAACCGAATTTTTTCCATTTAGCCACATCTCCACCGTAGATTAAATCAGCGGTTGGTTTTGTTTTAGAAGTACTAAGAGCCGTAACCGCAGCATCTAATTCAGTCAACATGGCAGGGTAAATGCTTGATTGAGAATCGTATTTTGGTAAAGTGATACCTTCTTTAGCTTTAAGAGCTTGCGAATAAGGAACATCACCATAGCAATCAGTGATACGTGCTAAACAAAGCACTTTCATGATTGTGCCTACATTATATAGGTTCGACATCTCTGGTTTGTCTTTTACCAAATTCATCATTTCGTAAGACAAAGATGCTGCACGGTAAGTTTCTTCATGAACACGACCTTGGTACGCTACAAAGCTACCCGATGCAACGTATTTATCGCCATTGCCATAATACGAAAACGTAGAAGCCAAAACCTGAGTCCACATACTTTGGAACAACAACTGAGAATATCCAGTGTTTCCGTATTCGTACTGTGACTGCGACAATAAGTAATTAGGGTTGAAGACCGCCGCACTTGTTTTGTTTGGGTCGGTGTTGATTTCTTCAAACTTGTCAGTACAAGCCGTAGCAAATACTGTCAGTATTGTTAATATATATCCTATTTTTTTCATAGTAAGCCTCGTTTAGAATTTAACATTTAGGTTCAAACCATAAGTGCGAGTAGATGGTAAACTGTTACCTTCGATACCTGCATAGCTTAGTACAGATGAGAAACCTGCTTCTGGGTCGATGTTATCGGTGTGTTTCAATAATGTAAGAAGGTTTCTTCCTACGATTGAAAGTTCGATAGATTTGATTGGAGTTTTACCCAAGAATTTAGGATTGAGAGAATAGCCGAGTGTAACTTGGCGAAGTTTGATGAAACTTCCGTCCATTACGTTCAATGCTGAAATTCTACGTGCTAAGTTTTGGTAGTAAGTTTGAGCTGGTACATTTACTGTATTTGTTGCACCAGATTTTGTTACACCAGCAGCTACTACACCTGTCTCACGACCTTCAAGAGTCATTTGGTTCAAACCACGGAAAATTGTGTAATAGTTAGTTGCTGAAAGCACTTTATTACCAAAACGATAGTCAAACAAGAATGAAAGATTGAAGTTTTTGTAGCTAAATTCGTTGTTGAAACCACCATAAACTTTCGGTAATACCGAACCCATTGGCGTACGTGCTGCTGCTTGTACAGGAATACCAGTTTCGTCGATTACAATTCTTCCTTGAGCGTCATAAACATAATCATAAGCCATGATTTGTGGGCCAGGTAAGCCTTTAATCAAAGCTGTATTGGCGTTCAACGGGCGGTATGTTCCTAAGCCTAATTGTTGGTCGGCACTTCCAGAACCATTGATTTCAACGATTTTGTTTTTAATCCAAGTAAAGTTGAATGAAGTAGTCCATTTCAAACCACCTGTCTCAACTGGTACACCCATTACTAATGCTTCTAAACCTGAGTTTTGAGTTGAACCTGTACCGATTTGTTGGCTGCTAAAACCAGTTGCTTCTGACAACGAACCATTGATGATTTCGTTATGAGTTTTACGGTTGAAATAAGCCACATCGAAACCTAAACGGTTTTTGTAGAATTTCAATTCAGTACCTAACTCAAACTCTGAAAGCGTATAAGGTTTCAGGAATAAATTTGGTAATGTACTGCTAAACGAACCAGTTGTGATTCCTTGGATAGCTCCACCAACGCTATAATACTGCGAAGTACTATATGGACTTGCTGGCTCACCACTTACAACTGCGTAAGATGCTCTGAATTTACCATAGCTCAATTTCGATGAGTTTGCTAAATCTGTGAAATCATAGCTCAAAGAAACTGATGGAGTAAAGATACCGTAATTGTCTTTTGGTAATGTCGAGAACGCATCATAACGGCCTGTTGTAGATAAAATCAACTGATTTTTGTAGTTGAAATCTAATGAATAGAAAGCCGAATTGGTTTGTTTCTCGCTATAACCATAATCACGGTTGAAAGAAAGAACATTGTATGGACTATAGAAGAACGGGATAACAAATGGGCCACCACCTACACGAAGCATATCGTATTTGTTTTTACGAGCTGCCGCACCAACAATGGCATCTAATGAAATATCTTTTACTAAATCAAAGCTACCACCTAAAATAGCTTCAGCATTTAACTCAGAAGTAGTAGATTTTGATAAATCATCTAAGCCACCTTTTTGTCCATTTGAATAGGCTGTACCAGTTGGAGTTACTTTGAAAGTACCATCATTCAATAAATCGTATCCAAAACGTATTTGTGAGTAGATTTTTTTAGTGATGTCGTATTTTGCCGTCAATGCCGAAAGCATACGCTTACGTTTTACATCATTTCTATAACGATTTACAACAAACCAAGGGTTGGTTACGTAAATATCATCGTTATACTGAATCTCATTTCCGTTTTCGGTGCTTGCATCGTAGCCAGGCATTAATACTGATTGAGCCACGTTGGTTGCCAAGAAGTTGATGTTATTGGCATTCATTGGGCCGTCGCTGAGTTGTGGTTTGTTGGTGTTTTTCTCATCAACATAATTTACCATCAAATCAACTTTGAGTTTTTGACCAAATTTTTGTGAACCAGTGAAGTTGGCAGTTTTGCGGTCGAGGCCACTATTTCTCAAGATTGAGTTATTACCCAAATTTGCCAGTGAGAGACGGAAGCTACCAGTCTCGTTACCGCTTGCGATTGCCAAAGAGTTAGTGATTGACGAACCTGTGCGGTAGAAGTTTTTGATGTTGTCTTTAACTGCTGAGTATGGATAGCTTTTGCCATCAAATTGGATAGTTGAAGCACCGTCTAATTTTTCACCCCAGCTCAACATACCGCTGTTTAATGCACTAACCGTATTAGCTGGTCTTTTGCCATTCAAGCCTTGACCATAAACATACTGATAATCGGTGTAGTTGATAGCTTGTTCAGCCACTGTATTAAGGTTGTAGTCAACTGACATTTTGCCTTTTTTACCAGATTTGGTAGTAATCAAAATTACACCGTTGGCTGCTCTTGCACCATAAAGAGCCGATGCCGAAGCACCTTTCAAAACCGACATACTTTCGATGTCGTCAGGGTTTAAGTTTGAGATACCGTCGCCGTTATCTGCACCACCCCACTCTCCAGCACTACCTCTTTGCGTATTGTCAATCGGCACACCGTTTAATACGATTAGCGGAGAGCTTGCGGTAAAGCTGGCCATACCTCTCAACAAAATTCTGGCCGAAGAACCCGAACCTCCATTTGTACCTGAGATATTCAAACCTGCTACACGACCAGCCATCGAATAAGCCACGTTAGTCTCACGGGCTTTAGTCATTTGGTCGCCATTTACAGTTGTTACTGCATAACCAACTTTACGGGCTTCTTTAGAGATACCCAAAGCCGTTACAACTACTTCGTTGAGTACGCCAGCCTCTGGTTTTAGACTTACATTAATGACATTTGAGCTACCAACTGTTACGTTTGTGGCAGAAAAGCCAATGTAACTAAATGTTAGTTCGCTTCCTTTAGCAGCCTCAATTGAGTACATTCCTTTATCATCAGAAATTGTACCTTTAGTAGAACCTTTGATTGCCACATTGACACCATAGAGAGGAGACCCTCCGTCGTCGGTTACTTTCCCTGTAATTTTCACGTTTTGGGCATAAGCCGAAAACACAAAAAGAGAAAGTATGAAGGCATTGAAAAACTGTCGTAATGTTTTCTTCATACTCGAATTTAAATATTAGGTTAATGAAAAGAATTATGAAACTTTTATTGACATCTAAAATATTAACACGCACATAATTTTTTCTTAATTTTAAATTAACAGAAAGCCCATTTTTACCTACTTTTAAACAACACAAATGGCCTTAAATAGCCTTAGAAGCACTAAAAAAGCCCTTTAAACATCGCTTAAAGGGCTTTTTTAATTTTTTTAATAAATAAACAAATATTTGATAATATCTTAATATTGATTTTGTGCTTTATGTTCCTAAGACTTCCTTGTACGATACGCCATAATCTTCGGAGTATAAGCGTTTGTAGTCTTTCGCAAATTTTTCGTAGGATGTTTTGGCTAAAGAATGCTTTCCGAGCTGAACTAAAGCACGACATTTCATTGACATGGCGGTCTCGTCAACCGAGTCGAATTTGAAAATATTGTCGGCAATTTCGATAATCTCTTCGGCATTTTTACTGATGTCGAGCTGCTTAGAATAGGCCAAATAAGTATCAATAACTTTATTAGAAATTTCGCCTTTAAAATCATCGAGCCATTCGTATTCTAAAGTTGTCAGAAAACCGCCACGATTAATGATTTCGGTTAGTTGACCAATTTGTTGGCTATTGATTGTTTTCTTTGAGTTAGTCAATTTCAAAAACTCAAAGTAGTCTAAATACACTTTTTCGGGGTCGAGTGTAATCATCCAGTTTCCTGTGTCTTTGCCAATGGCTATCGAAGGTAACTGCTCAAAGATGGTCTTCAGTTTTGTAATATTTACCGAGCGATTATTTCTGGCACTATCGGCAGTTTTATCGAACCACAATAATTCGTTGAGTTGCTGCGAATTAATTCCCATGTTCCATCTAACCGAATGCAACAAAATATACAAAAACATTTCCTTCAATAAAGGCGTGAACATATTGGTTAGGTCTGTTCCTTTATCGTTGATGAATTGAAAACCGCCAAACAAAAGTACTTTCCCCTTATTGATAACTTCTTCGTTGAGTTGAGGTGTTGGTAGTTCTTCAATAACTGGCTCATCGAATAGGGCTGCTTCTGTTTGCGTTTCGTTCAATGCAATTTCTGTATTCTCAGGCATTGCTTTTTTTCTACGCAAAAAATAGTAGCCGAGACCACCAAGCAACAGAAGAGGAAGAATGATATAAATGTTTTTGCTGAAATATTGGCTAAAAGACACCTTATTGGCTTTTATCTCAGCGGGTAGGTTTGATGGTGGAAAATCAAGCGAGTAAATGATGATTTCAGTCGAATCTACTGGAATACGGTCATGAAAACTCGTTACGCAAAAAAGTTTTGAGTTGTTTTTATCGAAATAGATGTCGGCGTTGCTACCTACATCCAAAAACTGATAAGGGATTTCTTTGGAAATAGGTTTTATTTCGGGTTTTGAAAGCGAACCTTCAACCAACTGGAGACTCGAATTAAACTTTAACTGATTATATATTAGCCCATAAAAAGTATCGTTTTTATCATTTAGAATTAATGATGATGCTACCACGAAAGGGGTTTCGGGTACTTTTAAATCATAGATTTTTTTGATAGTGTTTGTTTGCCAGTCAATTTCAAACATATCATAATAATTTTGTGGATTTAGGCCTTGGTCGCCAGTTTTTGAGCCAAAACCACCAAATAAATATGACTTTGTGCTATTTTTCGTGCCGAGGCCAAACATATACCGAGGCGTAATGGTATCGCCTTTTAGGTGCAAATCAGACCACGTATTGTTGTTGAAAGAATATTTCTGAAAACTGTTTTTGTATTTATATTGTCCGTAACCACCAATTAGTACCATTGCCGAATCAGTCGGATATATGTATTTATTATGATGCCAATATTCGGTCAGGTTATATTTTTCGTCGGGCGTTATATCCCAACTGTTTTGTGAGGCATTATAATTAAAAACCTTTTTTTCGTTTAGTCGAAGATTCATGAGCTTGTTTTGTGATGGTAGAAAAACTGCCATATCGCCAAACGTAAACTTCTTATGGCTTTGCCCCAGTGGCTTGCTGCTCAAAGAATCATTTTGAGTATTGAAAAAATAAGTCTTTAGGTCGGTGTTAATAATAATTCTCCGTTGATTAGAATCAAACGCAAAGCTCGAATTTCCTTTTACTTTCAATCTTCCGAGTTGTTTCCACTCGTAGTGTTTTTTGAGTAGCCAATTCGCATTTTTAGTAAAGGCTTTTTGTTGAGCATTAAAAATATCGGCAGTAGTTGTACCCGAAATCTCTCTTAAAGGCCAGTGGTGCAAGATTTTTTGCTCAGATTTGAGCGTGATGTTCCTTAAATACATCGGTAGAGCATCGCTCGTCAGAAATTTTGGGTCAGAGCATTCTCCAAAATAAATTTTAAAGCAACCTTTTATCTTAGACGAGATTACGCCCGAGCCTAATAGTTGATTATCATCGAAGACTTCAATCTTTTTATCTTGAATCGCAATTCTGAATTTATTCCATTTAGCATAGAATAAATTGGTATTGAGGGTTTTTAGCTTAATGTCTTTATCGCCCGAAATTACCCTAAAGGTTTGCTGTTTGCCACGGGCATCCGACTGAAACAATAAATCGAGATTTTGGCCTTCGTCAGTAATAATTCTGAATACATAGCCAAAATACGATTGAACCTTTGGCTTAAATTTTAGCTCAAAACTTAGTTCAAAATCTTTTTTTATGCAGACTGGTTGCTCTTTTCCTATTATTAAGGCAGTACGTTGGTCAGTAACTACTTCGTGACCCAAGAACTCAAGGCCATACTCTTGTCCATTGACCCGAATAGAGAGTAAAAAGGTCAGGGTTAGTAGTAAGGAAATCAATTTTATGGGTATAACGGCTCTTAGCATAGGGTAGTGGTGTGACGATAATCACGACAATTTAGGCACAAATTTAAAATCCTTCCTTCTAAATTCAGAAAAATACCAAAATAAAGATTCTTTCATGATTTAGATTTCGTGCTAAATGTACATTTATAAAACCTCAATCCGAAAGATATTTTGTTTTTGTGTGGTATATATCTACTTTTGATTTGAATGAAAAACAGAGCTAAGAACCCATGAATGCTAAAGATATTCTACTTCACCTACGAATCCCATTTTCGTTTTTTCTGATGCCTGTCTATTGGTTTGCGATTAGTCAGGCTCCCAATCTTGATAAATCTAAAGCTTTTTGGATATTTATTATTTTACATTTATTGGTTTATCCTGCCAGTAATGCTTACAATAGTTATTTTGATAAAGATGAAGGCAGCATTGGTGGACTCGAAAAACCTCCGGCGGTTGATAAAAAACTTTTTTGGGTTTCGTGGGTAATGGATGTTTTGGCCGTGATAATAGTTTTTTTTGTTATTGACTGGGTTTTTGCTCTGATGATTTTTGTTTATGGTTTAGTATCAAAAGCTTATAGCAACGATAGCATTAGATTAAAGAAATATCCGATTTTGAGTTGGTTAGTTGTTGGTTTTTTTCAAGGAGCATTTACTTATTTCGCAATCATTATGGCTTTTGAAAAAAACTTTGAAATCTTAAAACCTCAAATTTTACCTGCCATTATCAGCACGCTAATGCTTTGGGCAGTTTATCCGATGTCTCAGATTTATCAGCACGAAGAAGATGCCAAGCGAGGAGATACCACTATGAGCATATTATTGGGCATCAACGGTACGTTCGTTTTTACGGCTATTGTTTTCATGCTTGCATTTGCTGGATTCTTCTATTATTTTACCATAAACAATTTTATAGCTTTATCTATTTTCAATCTGCCTACGCTCGCATTTTTTGGTTGGTGGTTTCTGAAAACGCTGAAGAATAAAAGTCAAGCGAATTTCAAAAATACGATGTGGCTCAATTTACTTGCATCAGTTTGTTTGAATGGTTTCTATATTTGGTTGTGTGTCAAATAAGAAATTGTGAATTTCTGCTGCCCAAAAATGAAAAAAGGTTGTCAGCAAAGCATACAACCTTTTTGAACCTTCCTCTTTTTTAACCAAAAACTATACAGATGGTCGTAACCATCAAAATAATATTATTAGAAAGAATAAGCGTACATGTACAATTTATCCTTTAATTCTTTTCTTGCAATATGTATTCTGTTTTTTACTGTACCAATCGGAATACTCAATTTCTGAGCAATTTCATGGTATTTAAAACCCTTGAAGTGCATCATAAATGGTTGACGATACGCTTCATCGAGTGTTTCTACCGCATTATTGATGTCTTCCATCGCAAACGACGAATAAGCATCATTATCAACTAAACTTTCAGTGCTATTGATATAATGAAGATTATCCGTTGTATCAATAAAAGTATTCTTTCTCACCATTCTCTGATAGTTCGTAATGAACGTATTCTTCATGATGGTATAAAGCCATGCTTTTAGGTTTGTACCGTCCGAATACTTATCACGATTCAAGAATGCTTTCATGAGTGTATCCTGTAATAAATCATTGGCATCTTCATTGTCTTTTGTGAGCCTCATAGCAAAAGGCTTCAATGACTTTGATGTTTTTGATATGGCGTAGTTGAATTCGAGAGCAGTCATAGCTTTGTTTATTTTTGTTGAAGCAAAGTTAAACAAAATGTATTTGTAAAAACAAGCTTTTGTGTAAAAATATTTATAAAAAGTTAAACGTAATTGGCGGTGGACTATTAAATACTAACTAAAAAGCACGATTATAGCAAATAATACTCACTTTTACGTTTTAATTGGGCTTATGCTTATATGTCTATTTGTTTAAACAAAAGTATATAATCATAAACAATAAATGCTGCTTTAAAGAATAACATACGTTGAAATATGATATTTGGATTTTGACGAAGGTATTTTTTTCATAAATTTGATTGAACAAACTTCTATTCAACAAGTATTATGTTAAAACTCGGATTTGTAAGTGCGATTCTGGCCGATTTTGGCTTTGAACACGTAGTAGATTTTGCATCTAAACACGAATTTTCGTGCTTAGAGATGATGTGTTGGCCAACAGAGGGAGGCGAGACACGTCGTTATGCAGGCGTAACCCACATCAATGTCGATAAACTACACGACCCACATCAAGTGAAGTATATCAAATCATATCTTCACGAAAAAAACATTAGTATTTCGGGCTTAGGTTATTACCCTAATCCATTAGATGCCGATAAGGCAAAATCTGAATTTTATATTGAGCATATCAAGAAAGTAATTAGAGCCTGCAATACGCTTGGTGTTCCTGTAATGAATACTTTTATTGGGCGTGACCCCAAGAAAAATATCGAAGATAATTTGAAAATCTTTAAGAAATTGTGGAAGCCAATCATCGAAACTGCTGAGCAAGAAGGTATTAAGATTGGTATTGAAAACTGCCCAATGTTCTTTACGAATGATGAATGGCCGGGGGGAAAAAACTTAGCAATCAGCCCAGTTGTTTGGGACAGAATGTTTGAAACCTTCAAAACCCCACTTTTCGGACTGAATTATGACCCATCGCACATGATTTTTCAGATGATGGACGAAATCAAACCAATTTATCAATACAAAGACCGTTTGCATCATATTCACTTAAAAGATGTAAAAGTATATCACGATAAATTGGATAGAGTTGGAATCTTAGCCAATCCGCTTGAATATCATTCACCAAAACTGCCTGGTCTGGGAGATGTTCGTTGGGGAAAATTCTTTGCTGCACTCACTGATGTGCGTTATCGTGGCCCAGTTGTGATTGAAGTGGAAGACAAAGCCTTCGAGGGAAGCCCTGATGATGTAACAAAAGCAATTTTGCAAAGTAGAAATTACATTCGTCAATATTTGCCATAGGTTTGTAAAACAAGTTTCCAACTTGTTTCATAGGAAAGCCTTCAAAACTAAAATTTTGAAGGCTTTTCATTTATCAAACATTTATCATTCAACATTAAGCATCATTTAATGCCCTCCGCCCATTGGCATATTTACATCACCTTCTACTTTTTTTGCTTTGATGAGCAGCGTTGCTCCTGCCGCAATTAATAAAAGTATTCCTGCAAACGTAATGGCTTTACCTGGGTCGTTATTCAAGAAATTTTTCAGGATATAGCCAAAAGTAAGGGTCTGAATCAGCATTGGAATCACAATCATCATATTGATAATTCCCATATAAACGCCGTAACGTTCTTTCGGAATTTCGCCAACTACAATCAAATACGGAATTCCCATCATACTTGCCCAACCAATTCCAAAACCCGTAATCGCAGGGAAAAGCAAATATTTATTTTCAATCAGTGGAAAAGCCAGAAAGCCAATTCCTGCCAAAATCAAGCAAAAGGTATGAACCAATTTGGGAGAATATTTTTTAGCAAAACCAACTAAACTAAATGCTACCAAAAACATTACAATGTTATACCAGCCATTTACTAAGCCTGTCCAACTAACTGCTTCGTTATAAATAGGATTGTCTTGGTAAGTTGTAGTTTTCCAAACCGATTGTGCAATACTTTTCGATGAGTTCTGCCAGTAGCAAAACAATGCGTACCATTGAAACAAATAAACTAAAGCCAACTGCCACATAACTTTTGGCATATCACGGATAGCTGAGATAATATCAATAAATGGTGAAAAAATATTTAAAGGATTTCGTTTCATTTCGGCAAGTTCTTCTTCACTTGGCGGAATCTCAGCAGTTGTACGCATACTCCACCAGACTGAGCCAATCGAACAAACTGCCCCTAAAAAGAAGGACGCATAAACCCAAGTAGGCAAAGAACCAGTTGTGCCTAAGAATATCATCGGAAAAATAAAAATCGAAAGATTCACCAGTGTCTGCCCCAAACCAGTAAAGAAACTTTGTGCCTGAAAGCCCGTTGGTTGCTGCGAAGCATCAAGTTTATCGGCAATAAATGCTCGGTAAGGCTCCATGGCAGTATTGTTGCCCACATCCAAAATCCAGAGAAGCCCAGCAGCCATCCACAATGTACTACTAAAAGGATAGAGGAAAAGAGCCAAGCTGCACATTAAAGCCCCAACAAAGAAGTACGGCTTACGACGGCCAAAACGAGGCGACCAAGTTTTGTCAGACATTGCTCCAATAATCGGTTGAATCAAAAGACCAGTCATTGGGCCAGCTAAATTGAGCAACGGAATTTCGTCGGGACTTGCCCCCAAGAAGTCATAAATTGGGTTTACAGCACTTTGTTGAAGACCAAAACTATATTGAATGCCAAAGAATCCGACATTCATATTAATAATTTGTGAAAAACTCAGTTTAGGTTTTGAAAACTGCATCTGATTATGTTTTAGGTTAAAGTAAGTAATTGCACAAAGAAAAGAAAAAATTTAATTTTTCTGAAGAAATCCCCCAAATCAATTTGCTTGTTTCCTTCATAGAATTGGGTTTGTAAACCCGATTCTATGAAAAAATAATATCTTGTAAATCCTAAAATCGCTTAATCGTATCTTACTTTTTTGTGGTAGGAAACTCATCAATTCCGAGTGTAGTCAACAATGGGTTGAGCGTCTTTGTTGTGATAATTACCTGAAAAAACTTCACTTTCATGGCATCGAAGTCGCACACAAATTTATTTTTTACTTTGAGCGTCCGATAAACTGCTGTGTAATTTACCTTCTTTTGTTCCCAGCCATTCACTGCTAAATTGCTTTGCACGCACTCAATGGCTCGTTTGAGGTTTGAAAAGTAAACCACAAAAGGCTCACGTTTCCGAATATCGCTTAATGAGCCAATATAATTAATCGTTACTTCGTAGATGATAGACTGACGCATGGAATTTAATGATTAGGTTGATGAATGAGTGAATAAGTGGGCTGCATTTATAAATTCACCACAATTTTTTAGAAATCGTAAAAATAAATCTTTTTTTGAAAAATAATTAAATAATTTTTCAAACAAGAAACATTTTATATAACATCAGCGTTTTTATATCATGTTGCAAATACAAAGAGCCTCGCAGTTATCTGCAAGGCTCTTTTGTTTTTCTCTTTTTTATCTTCGCTACTTATCATTTATCATAATAGGCGTATTTCCTTTTCCTCCCATAATAATCACTTTTGAATTGGGCGAAGTGGCAATTTCTTTCTGAGCTTTAATCATTTCGTACTGTAATTGTTTGTCAGTCAAGGTGGTTGTAATAATTTTCTGATAGTCCGAAATACCTTGTGCTTCTACACGCTTACGCTCGGCTTCTTGTTTTTCTTTCTGCAATACAAACTGCATTTTTTGTGCTTCTTGCTCAGCGTTTATTTTCGATTCAATAGTTTTCTTAACAGACTCAGGCAAATTAATGTTTCTGACCAATAGTTGTTCTAAAACCAATCCACGAGCCTTAAAATCGGCTTCGATAGCCTTAAAGATTTTTCCTTGAAACTCGTCTCTTTTGGTCGAATACAATGCGACTGCTTCATAATAAGCCGCAATATCACGAATACGAGTACGGGTAATTGGACGCACGATTACATCTTCATAATTTGCTCCGATTTTTCGTAAAATTGTTGGTGCTTGGTCGGGTTGTACTCGATAAAGCACGGTTAGGTCAATCACAACCTCAAGTCCATCTGATGAAAGTACTCTAATGGCATCATCGCCTGCTTGTTTACCTTCGTCATGCACGCCCGACATGGTGTAATTTTGAGTACGAGTGTCGAACTCAGTTACATCAACTAAAGGATTAATAAAATTCAAACCACTTGTAAGCGTGCCTTCTTGGACTTTACCAAAAAGTGATTGCACGCCAACTCGACCAGCGTCAATTTGCTTGACGGTCGAAGAGGCAAAGCCCAAAATAATGAAAATAAGTCCCACGAATTTAAGCGGGCGAGAAAAACGAGAAAATTGTAAAGAAGGAGTATTGATAGCAAATGCCACTATCAAAATAATAACTCCGATAACGACTAAAAACATGGTTTTCTGACGGTTTAGATATAGTTTATGCTTTGTTTGTGAAATGATTTCTGAACAAAAGCGTGGCAAACGTACAGTAAGTCGGTAGATATTATCCAAGATTTACATGAATGGTTATTTCTGATTAGCGAAAAGGCTTCTTTTAGTGATGAAGCATAGAAACGATAAATCAGTGAAATAATGAGCTGATTATAAGAGTTTTTGAAGAAATAATCAACTTATCCACAATTGTATCCACTTGCTAATTTTTGGTATAGTGTAAACGGTAGCGTGCCAAGTTTGGTATGCTTTTTAGACTAACATAATCAGAGTAGAATTTTTTCAAATATTGAAAGGATTTACGTGCTTTCTTGTTTTCCATGAACGACAGGTACCGAGCTATCAATCTTTAGATAGCTCGGTCTTTTTTTTATCGTAAATATCGTTTTCTGAGCATTTGCATCATACACACATTTATCGCCCATTGGTCGGCTACTGGTTGTTGTGTGTATGGTAAGGTCGGCAAATAATTCGGTGGACCAAATTCGGTCAAAATCGTCATTGTTTCGCCAGCCTTCATTTTTCTTTCCAGAACTCTATCCCACCACGCAAGGTGTGCTTTTACAGCACTTTCCCATTCGGGAGCTCTTGGGTCATTCACTTGTGGGCCTTCTTGATGCCCTATGCGTGCGTGTAGGTGTTCTACTCTTTCCAATGCCATCGCAACGGTTTCAGCTTGGTCTTCGAGCAAAGACTCATGTACATTACACCAATGTGAAATATCAAGCGTTAGGCGTAAAGCGGGATTTTTTTCAATAAAGTTTCGTGCAATATGAGCCGCAAACATAATTCGCCCTCGGTGGGTTTCGTGGCAAATTTTAATTCCTGTCTTGGCTGTCGTTTCGGTCGTATGGTCAATGAAAAGTTTACTTTGCTCGTACGTAAAAAAATCTTTCCCACTATGACAATTGATATACAAAGGCTTCTTGGCTGACTGCGTTGAGGCGGCATTAATGGCTTTTTTGAAACTTTCAAGATTAATGACTGGGTCTTTATGGCCAGAACCGCATAGGTAGCCAATTTCTAAATCATACTTTTCAAGTGCTGCAAAAAGTTCTTTTTGGTCTTTGGTTTCGTTTGGCCACCACATTTCGATACCATCATAGCCTTCCTTCTTGGCAGCAGCACAAAAGGCATCGAGCGAACCACTCCAGCCCCAGTTAGTAGCCATTATCTTTAGTTGAAATTTGGGGTCAACATTTGATACCCAAGGTATTTCTTGTGCCAGCGTTTCGACCGACGAAAGCAATGCACTCGTAGCAGTTAGATTTATAAATTCTCGACGTTTCATATATTTAATTATGAATATGCGAATGTTTTTTACTTTTTGCTGGGAGTTGGTACCCGAGCGAAGCCGAGGGTTAAAAAATCTTCATCCACTTACCTTGTTCTTTCATTACCAATTCAATTACTTCACGCACGGCACAATCTCCACCTTTACGAGTTGAATTGAAAGCTGCCACCTCGATGATTTCTTCCACGGCATCGGCTGGGCAAGCAGATAATACTTCTCGGTGCTTCATAATTTCCCAATCGGGCAAATCATCGCCCATAAATACAATCTCATCGGCCGAAAGATTATTATCGGCAATATATTTATCAAAAACGCTTAATTTTTGGTCGGTATTTACGCCCAGAAAAATATCTTTAATGCCCAAAGGCGAGAGTCTTTCTCTGATGCTTTCTTCTTTTCCGCCCGAAATAATCGCAATTCTAAATCCCGAACGAATGGCTTTTCCGAGAGCGTAGCCATCTTTTACATTAAATACACGAGCCAATTCGCCACCACGTAAGGCAATAACAGTTGCGTCGGTCAGAACACCATCAACATCAAAAATAAAAGTTGTAATTTTTCGGAGCTGAGACTTGAGTTTAATATCCATGAAATTAGGTTTAGGTCATTCAAAAATAATCTGCATAAAATTCGCATAAATTCGTTTAATTCGTGCATCTGTGTAGCATTATTTTTATGTTTGAACGAATAAACCCTAAACTCAAAGAAATTTTCAAACGCCGTTGGGTAAAAGTGTTTTTTGCTTTTATCATCGTTTTAGTAGCGTTAAATATTATTTTTCCTCCAAAAGTAAATGTTCCATATTCTACCCTCATTACCGATAAAAAAGGAGAAATCTTACATGCTTTTTTGAGTACGGATGAAAAATGGCGAATGTTTGTAGAGTTGAAAGAAATAACGCCCACGCTACGCAAAGCCATCTTGGCAAAAGAAGACAAGTATTTCAATTATCATTTTGGGGTAAATCCTATTGCTATTTTTCGGGCAGCTTTCAAGAATATCACAAAAAATCGAAGAACGTCGGGGGCGAGTACCATCACGATGCAGGTGGTAAGAATGTTGAACCCCGATGAGCGAACTTACTGGAATAAAATCTCCGAAATCCTTCGAGCAATTCAACTCGAAATCTTCTATTCTAAAGACGAAATCCTGCAAATGTACCTCAATCTTGTGCCTTATGGCTCAAATATAGAAGGTATAAAATCGGCTTCGTATTTGTATTTTCAGAAATCACCCGATAGACTGAGTTTGGCCGAAGTAACTACTCTTGCTATTATCCCCAATCGACCAACAAGTTTGCGATTGGGAACAAAAAATCCATTAATCGTTGAAGAACGCAACAAATGGCTCAAACGATTTCAAAAAGCGGAAGTATTTGATAATCAATTGATTAATGATGCTTTACGAGAGCCTTTAAGAGTTGCTCGGCACGAAGCACCGAAAGATGCTCCGCATTTATCGCTTAGGCTAAAAAAACAGTTTGCCGATGAAGCCATTATTCATTCGAGCGTCAGCAAAGCCACGCAAACCAAGGTCGAGCAGATGGTGGCAAATTATGTGAATCGGACAAGGGCTATGAATATCAATAATGCCGCTGTGTTGGTAATCAATAACGAAACCATGCAAGTGGAGGCATACGTTGGTTCGGCTGGGTTTAATGATAAACTTGATGGTGGACAAGTGGACGGTGTGCAGGCAATTCGCTCACCAGGAAGTGCTTTAAAGCCACTTTTGTATGCTACCGCTTTCGATAAAGGAATTATTACGCCTAAAAATATCATCAACGATGTACCGACAAATTTTAATGGTTTTGAACCAGAAAATTTTGACCGAAAGTTTAACGGAAAAGTATCGGTTGAGTTTGCTTTGGCCAATTCGTTAAATATTCCAGCGGTAAAAGTGGTAAAAGATTTAGGTAAAACAACGCTCATTGAACAACTCAAGAAAGCTGATTTTCAGACAGTTAAAAAACAAGAAAAAGATTTAGGACTTTCAATCGTGCTTGGCGGTTGTGGCGTAACGCTTGAAGAAATGACTCAACTTTACGCTGCCTTTGCTAATGACGGAAATTGGCAGAAAGCAAAGATGTTAGATGATAAATTTACAGAAAAGAATGTGAGTCATGCTTCAATTATTTCCCAATCAGCTACTTATCTAATCACCGAAATTTTAGCTCAAATCAAACGCCCAGATTTACCTAATAATTTTGATTATACTTATCGTTTACCAAAAATTGCTTGGAAAACAGGTACATCGTTTGGTCGTCGTGATGCTTGGAGTATTGGCTATAATAAAAAATATACGGTTGGAGTTTGGGTTGGAAATTTTTCGGGCGAAGGCGTTCCCGAATTAAGCGGTGCAGAAATTGCTACGCCTTTGCTTTTTCAGATTTTTAATACGATTGATTATAACACTTCGAGCGTTTGGTTTCGTCAGCCAAAGGAAGTTGTATCTCGCCAAGTTTGTGCCGAGTCTGGTGATTTGCCGAGCGAATATTGCAGCAATAAAATCTTAGATTATTCTATCAAGAATATTTCGCACACACGTAAGTGTACGCACCTCAAGAAATTCTACGTAAACCTTTCAGAATCAATGAGTTATTGCACACAGTGCTTGCCATTAGATGGATACAAAGAGAAACTTTACAGCAATCTCGCTCCCGAATTGCTTAGTTTTTATGAATTAAAACATATTCTTTACGAAAAGATTCCGACGCATAATCCGAATTGTACGAGGTTTTTCAAAACAGCCAGTAACGCACCGATTATTACCAATCCAAATAATGGAAGTGAGTATTATTTGAGTGAAAATGATATGCAACAAATGCAGTTGGCGTGCCAAACTGCTAATGATGTGAGAGAAGTATATTGGTACATCAACGACCGACTATTACAAAAAAACTCCGCCAATAAGCCAGTTTTTTTTACACCAAGTCTCGGTAAACTCAAAATATCTTGCACTGACGATAAAGGCAGAAGTAGTAGTATTTCGGTAATGGTGAAAGGCGAGTAAGTAAGACAAGTTTCTAACTTGTCAAATTGTAGAAAAAAGATATAAATTGATAACTTAATGTAACTACTTTTTAAATTATGGCTGAAAATAGACCAAACCAACAAAATGTAATTTCGGATAGTCTAATTTATGAAGTAATTGATGGGAAGTCATTTTATTACATGGGTTATAAAGATGTTTTAGCAAAGAAACGAACCATTGAAGAAATTGTGTATGTAAGCGGATTGCAGTTATTTATTGCTCAATATTTATTAGAATCTCTTTACCTTACTAAAGCAAAAGAGTATTATTTCTTGGTTGGAGTCGGCACACATCTTGATAAAAATAATAATCTTTCGGGTGATATATACATCTATGATAAACAGACTCTTTCTCCCAATAAAATTAATACACGGGCGGCGTTCCGCCATTACGTAGAAGTTGCACCAAAAATTGCCATTGAGATAGATATTCGTATAGATTTATCTGATGAAAAAGACTTTGGCTATGTTTTTACTAAAACCCATAAATTACTTGATTTTGGTGTGGAAAAGATATTGTGGATATTCACTAAACATCAGAAAGTAATGGTAGCTACCAAAGACCAAGACTGGTTAACCAAAAATTGGAATCAAGAAATAGAGTTGCTTGATGGGGAATATTTTAATATCGGTAAATTTTTAGCTGATGAAGGTGTAGAGCAGTAGAAAAATAACATTTTATATAAAACTGGAGTAAACAAAAAAGGCTTCCCTTACGAGAAGCCTTTTTTGTTATATTGCTTAGAAACTAATTAAGCTTCTGCCTCAGCATCTGTTGATTCTGCTGCTGCTGCATCTTTTTTCTTAGAAAGTTTCTTTTTCTCGCCTTCTACCATTGCATCTTTCAATGCAGAAAGAGCTGAAAGGTCGCCAAGAGTTGATTTCTCTTCAGGAGCAGATGTTGCTACTTCTTTTCCACCTTTTTTCTTAGCTTCTTTTGGAGCTTCTTCTTTTGGAGCTTCCCAGGTTTTAGAGTGAGAAAGCATGATTTTCTTCTCTTCTTTGTGGAATTCCAACACTTGGAATGTTAATTTCTCACCAACTTCAGCTACTGTTCCGTCAGCTTTAGCTAAATGCTTCAACAAAGCGTATCCTTCGATTCCGTATGGAAGCTCAAGTGTTGCTTGTTTGTCATTTTTAGAGATAATTGTACATTCTTGGTCTGAACCTACTGTGAAGATATGCTCAAATGTATCCCATGGATTTTCTTCTAAGTGTTTGTGGCTAAGAGCTAAACGACGGTTTTCGCCATCTAATTCTAATACCATTACTTCAAGAGCATCACCAACTTTCACGAAGTCAGATGGGTGTTTGATTTTCTTAGTCCAAGACAAGTCAGATACGTGAACTAAACCATCAATACCTTCTTCTAATTCTAAGAAAATACCGAAGTTAGTCATGTTACGTACAGTACCAGTGTGTTTTGTGTTCACTGCATACTTGTTGATAAGGTCTTGTTTAGTCCAAGGGTCTTCTGTCAATTGCTTGATACCCAATGACATTTTACGCTCGTCACGGTCAAGAGTCAATACAACAGCTTCGATTTCGTCACCGATTTTCAAGAAATCAGATGGGTTACGTAAGTGTTGTGACCATGACATTTCTGAAACGTGGATTAAACCTTCAACACCTGGTTTCAATTCTAAGAAAGCACCGTAATCAGCGATGTTTACGATTTTTCCTTTAACTCTTGAACCGATTGATAGTTCAGCAGCCAAAGAATCCCAAGGATGAGACTCCAATTGCTTCATACCGAGCGAAATACGTTTCTTGTCTTCGTCAAAGTCTAAAACTACAACTTTGATACGTTGGTCAAGTTTCAATAATTCGTTCGGGTGGTTGATACGGCCCCAAGAAATATCAGTGATGTGCAATAAACCATCTACGCCACCAAGGTCAATGAATACCCCGAAGTTAGTGATGTTTTTAACCACACCTTCCAATACTTGTCCTTTCTCAAGGTTAGTAAGGATAACCTGACGTTGAGTTTCGAGGTCTTTCTCGATAAGAATTTTGTGTGAAACTACTACGTTATCGTTAGTATGGTTGATTTTCACAACCTTAACTTCCATTTTCTTACCAACGAAAATATCAAAGTCACGAATTGGTTTCACGTCAATTTGTGAACCTGGCAAGAATGCCTCAATTCCATAAATATCTACAATCAAACCACCTTTTGTACGGCGTTTTACTAAAGCGTCGATAATTGCATCTTCAGTAAATGATTTTTCGATGTTGCTCCAAGCAGTCAATACTCTTGCTTTTTTGCGAGAGATAACCAATTGGCCCATTGCATCTTCTTGTTTTTCGATGAAAACTTCCACTGTATCACCTACTGCAAGGTTAGGAAGGTCACGGAATTCAGAAGTCGAAACTAAACCGTCTGATTTAAAACCGATGTTAAGCAATACTTCACGGTCAGTGATACCCACTACCGTTGCCATTACTACATCTTTTTCTGTTACATTAGCAAGCGTCTCTGAGTAGAGTGCTTCTAATTTTGCTTTTTCGTCGGCTGAGTAGCCTCCGCCAATACCTCTTTTGGTGACCTTATCCCAGTCGAAATCTGCAATTTGTGCTGCCATAATATGTTGATTTTTAGCTCTTTATACATCAACCCGTCGAGCTGCCCGTGTTGAAAATTGTTAAAAATAAAGTATTCCTTTGCAAAAAGGAGTGCAAAATTACTAAAATTTCTGTAAAAACAACCTTTTCAAGTCGAATATTTTTACTTAAAAAGCTGATTTTCAACGAAAAATATAGATTGAATGTAGTTTTTTCTCATATTTCATATCTCATATCTCGCATCACAGCTATCTTTGCGGAAAAAGCAAAAATTGTGGTGAAAAACTATCCTTTATATTCGCATGAATACTTCATGGCAAAAGCCCTCGACTTGGCCATTCAAGCCGGCGAAGCTGGCGAAATACCAGTTGGGGCAGTAGTAGTGGCTGGTGGAAGTAAAATTATAGGTAAAGGAAGTAACCAAACCGAACAGCTAAATGATGTAACTGCCCATGCCGAAATCATAGCCATTACGGCCGCAACTCAATTTTTGGGAGCGAAATATTTGAAAGATTGTACACTTTACGTAACCCTTGAGCCATGCGTGATGTGTGCAGGAGCATTACATTGGTCGCAGATTGACCGCATAGTTTTCGGAGCATCCGATACCAAAAGAGGTTTTAGTCGAGTAAGTCCGCCGATACTTCACCCCAAAACAAGTGTTGTAAAAGGTATTTTAGAAACCGATTGTGAAATGCTTCTAAAGAATTTTTTCAAAGGTTTGCGAACATAAAATTGAAAGTTAGCGTTTACGGTTTAGTGTTGATAAGTAGTCCATAGTCAATAGCCGACAGTCCACAGTGGTATAAAGTATTTGTTAGTAAAGGTTTGCACAAATACAGATGTCGTTTATTTTCAATCATCTGCTTACAAATAGCGTAGCATAAAATTATCATCTAATATTTTAAATTTTGTTTCAAAAATGGCATATACACTCGAACCCCTACCGTATGCAAGTGACGCTTTAGAGCCACACTTCGACAAAGCAACCATGGAAATTCACCATGACCGTCATCATCAAGCTTATGTAACAAACCTCAACAATGCAATTGCTGGTACAGAAATGGAAAGCCTTTCATTGAAAGAGTTATTAGCAAATATTAGTAAATATCCAGCACCAGTTCGTAACAATGGTGGCGGACATTTCAACCACGATTTATTCTGGAATATTCTTTCACCAAATGGTGGAGGCGAGCCTTCAAGCACATTGGGTGCTGCTATCGACGAAACTTGGGGTTCGTTGGCTAATTTCAAAGAAGAATTCAAAAAAGCAGCTATCGGCCGTTTTGGTTCAGGTTGGGCATGGCTTTGTGTTGATGATCAAGAGAAGCTTTTCATCACATCAACTCCAAATCAAGATAATCCTTTGATGGATGTAGCCGAGAAAAAAGGTATTCCTGTTTTAGGTTTAGATGTTTGGGAACACGCATATTATTTGAAATTCCAAAACAAACGCCCAGATTACATAGATTCATTCTGGAATGTTGTTAATTGGGAAGAAGTACAAAAACGTTATTCAAATGCGAAAAGAGTAATTCCAAACTCATAAGAAAATAGAAGTTATAAATGAAAAGGGTAGGTTTTCGTCGTGAAACCTATCCTTTTTTATTATGAAAAATTAGGAATTTGAAAGATTATGAGAGTATTTCTATCTACCAAAAAATAAATAAACAAAATTTATTTGATTAATTTTGCTATATAATACTTAGTTTTGTGTTTTAATTAACGCCCTTTTATTCATAGGCAGCTACAAAATGAATCTAAAAAAACAACTCATTCTTTCGATAAGTAAACTTTCACTTTTTGTTTTTATTAGCCTTTTAGGTATTTCTACTGCTTTTGCACAAAGTGTCGACGAACTATCAGATGACCAAATTCAGCAGTTCATGAAACAAGCTCAAGAGAGCGGAATGACAGAAGAACAACTAATGGCAGCAGCAGCGGCTAAAGGTTTTGGCTCAGCTGATATTTCTAAGTTCAAAGAAAGAATGACCAAACTTCAAGCTGATAAAAAGGCCCCAGTTAATACAAATACCACTGATACTGAAAGAAGATTAAACGATACGACTTCTACTAAAAGTGTAAGACAACAAATTAAAGAAGATAGTACGGCCATAAGAAGAGAAAAGTATTATGGACTTAATTTGTTTAATAATAAAAAGATTGTTTTTGAACCTAATTTACGTATCCCAACACCCAAAAATTATATCTTAGGAACTGGGGATGAATTAAATATTTCAATTACAGGCTTTGCTGTACAAACTTACAAAACAAAGGTTTCTCCTGAGGGAACTGTCCAGTTAGATATTCTTAGTCCTATTTATGTGAGTGGATTAACAATTGAGCAGGCTCGTGAAAGAATAATAAATAGATTGAAAAGTCGATTTGCTGGCCTAAATAGTTCAGGCGGAGGATTATACGCAGATATAACTTTGGGAAATATTAGAAGTATTTCCGTAACGGTTATCGGAGAGGCTCTTCAACCAGGAACATTTACTGTCCCGTCGCTCGCAAATGTATTTAATGTTCTTTATGCTTGTGGTGGACCATCTGAAATTGGTTCACTAAGAAATATAGAAGTGTTTCGTAATGGAAAAGTTATTAGAACATTAGATGTTTACGATTTCTTATTACATGGCGACCAAAAGGATAATATCATTCTCCAAGACCAAGATATTATTCGTATTCCTTATGTTGATACCCGTGTATCACTTATCGGAGAAGTAAGAAATCCTAAAATTTTTGAGGTGAAAAGAGATGAAACGTTGAAAGATGTCTTGGCTTTTGCTGGTGGTTTTAAAGAATTAGCCTACTCAAAAACAATTTCTTTAGAAAGAGCAACACCCACTGAAAAGCGTATTATTAGTATCGACCAGAATGAGATAGCTAACTTTACTCCTCAAAAAGGAGATATTTATACGATTGGTAAAATATTGAATCGTTTTGAAAATATTGTCACAATCAAAGGAGCCGTTTATAGAGAAGGAAGTTATGAATTAGAAAAAGATATAACCGTAAAACAATTAATTGCTCGTGCAGAAGGTTTGAAGCAAGATGCTTTTAAGGAAAGAATTTTATTAAAACGAGAGAGAGAAAACCTTGAACCAGAGATTATACCACTCAATTTATCCAAAATCTTGAATAGTGAGTCCGAAGATATTCGTTTGAAATTAAAAGACACATTGTTTATTAAGTCATATAAGGATTTAAGAGAGCGTTTGACTGTTTCAATAAGTGGAGCTATCAATAAAGCTGGAACTTATGAGTTTGCTGATAATATGACAGTTTCAGATTTAGTAACAATGGCTGGTGGTTTTACTGATGGAGCATCTGCGTCAAAAATTGAAATTGCTCGAAGAATTAAAGCAGATACAATAGGTGTTTCTAAAGAACAATCAATCAAAATTGAAACAATAGATGTAGATAGAAATTTAATAGGAGCTGAAAGTAAAAAACTATTATTAAAACCTTTCGATAGAGTATATATAAGAGTTTTACCTCGTTATGAAGAGCAAAAGAACGTTACTATAACAGGAGAGGTTTTCTATCCTGGCCCTTATGCTTTAAAAGATAAAACAGAAAAAATTTCAGATTTAATACTCAAATCAGGTGGGTTAAAAAGTGAAGCAGATTTAGGTAGTGCAAAGTTTACAAGAGCAGGAAAGGTAATTGGTGTTGATATTATTAAGGTATTACAGGATAGAAATGATGTAAATAACTTAGTTCTAAACACAGGAGATGCCTTAGAAATTCCTCGTAAGAAAGAGACGGTTACTGTAAATGGACAAGTATACAACCCAACAACGGTTCCTTATTCATCTGGTTTAAAATTGAAAAAATATTTAGATTTAGCTGGTGGGACAACAGATAGTGCATTTGTAAAAAAGACTTATGTAAAATACGGAAATGGAAGACTTGACCGAACAAGAAGTTTTTTAGGTGTTAGAGCATTTCCTAAAATTGAGAATGGTTCAGAGATTATTGTTCCAGTCAGAAAAAGGTATAAATGGACACCTGCTGAGCGTATAGCAATCAGTTCTGCTATGGTTTCAATAGCGACTATTTTAGTAACAGTTATTAGAACATTTTAATCTATATAAAGCGGATTATGGAAGAAGAAAAAGATATTGTTAGTATTGACTTTAATGCTCTTTTTAAAATAATTTGGAAAGAGAAGATTTGGATAATTCTAATAACTTTATTGTTTGCCTTTGCTGGGATTTATTATGCCTTAACAGCACGCGAGGAGTTTATCTCGACAGGAAAAATATTACCAGAGTACCAATCTAAAGCTGGAGGTTTAGGGCAGTTTGCAGGTTTAGCAAGTTTAGCTGGCATTGATGTTAGTAGTGCAGGTGGAGGTGGTTCAGATGCAATACGTCCTGATTTGTACCCTGATGTTTTAAAAAGTACTCCATTTTTTTTAGATTTGCTTAAAATTAAGGTTAAAACTAAGGATAATAAGGAAATGACATTTAGTCAGTTTTACGATACCTTTGTTTTAGATAATAAGATTGAAGAGAAAAATACCAAAATTAAATTCCCAACGAGTAATCAATATATTGCTGTAAGTTATCAGACTGAAAAGGATTTAAAAGACTTAAGAGAACGCATTGGTGCTGTCATTGATAAAAAGACTGGACTTATTACTGTAACAGTAAAACTACCGGACCCAGTTGTTGCTACAATTATTACTGATTATAGTATGAATTTTTTGACGAATTACATAACTAATTATCGTACAGAAAAAGCAAAACGAGATTTAAACTTTTTAGCAGAAAGGTTAGATGCCGCTAAAGGTAAATATTATACAAATCAAGCTAAAAAAGCACAGTATAGTGACCAATATCAGCTTTCAATGATGAAATTACAAGCTGCTGACTTACAAAGAGAACGCATAGAGTCAGAATACAAGATTTCATCAACTTTTTATAATACTTTATTACAAAAGTATGAGGAGGCTAAGTTGAAATTACAGCAAGAAACACCTGTATTGAAAGTTTTAGAGCCACCAGTTGTTCCAAATAAAAGAAGTGAGCCAAAAAGAACAATAGTTGTTTTGATAGCTACTTTTTTAGGAGGAATATTTGGTATCATTTTTGGAATACTTAGAAAGAAAAACTATAAATTGATAATTAAGTAAAGATTTCGAAGACAAAGTATCTATATGAAAGGAATAATATTAGCAGGAGGTTCGGGTACGAGATTGCACCCACTCACATTGGCAGTAAGTAAGCAATTAATGCCTGTGTATGATAAGCCTATGATTTATTATCCACTTTCTATATTAATGCTGGCTGGAATCAAAGAGATATTAATTATTTCTACACCTCATGATTTACCTCATTTTCAAAAATTATTAGGTGATGGTTCTCGCATAGGTTGTAGCTTTAGTTATGCTGAGCAACCAAGTCCCGATGGTTTAGCTCAGGCTTTTATTATTGGTGCTGATTTTATTGGAAATGATAGTGTTGCTTTGGTTTTAGGCGATAATATTTTTTACGGTAGCGGCTTGAGTAAACTATTACAAAACAGCACAAATCCCGATGGTGGCGTTGTATTTGCATATCAAGTATATGACCCAGAAAGATACGGCGTTGTAGAATTTGACGAAAACCAAACAGCAATTTCGATTGAAGAAAAACCAGAAAAACCAAAATCTAATTATGCGGTGCCTGGTTTGTATTTCTACGATAATAAGGTAGTCGAGATAGCTAAAAATATCAAACCTTCTCCAAGAGGAGAACTTGAAATAACGGATATAAACAGGGTTTATTTAGAACAAGGAAAACTCCAAGTAGGTATCATGAACAGAGGAACGGCTTGGCTTGATACGGGCACTTTTCAATCTTTAATGCAAGCGGGGCAGTTCGTTCAAGTTATCGAAGAGCGACAAGGGTTGAAAGTTGGTTGTATTGAAGAAGTTGCCTATCGTATGGGCTTTATTGATGCTCAGCAATTAGAAGCAATCGCTAAACCATTGGTAAAGAGTGGTTATGGTGCTTATTTATTAAACTTAATTGCTTAAGTTGATAAAAATACAAAATCTCCATATTGCTGTAATTGGATTAGGAAACATCGGTTTGCCTTTGACTTTAGCTTTAAGCGAAAAATACCCAACCATTGGCTTTGATATTGATGATGTTAAGATTGTAAGGTTAAGGGAAGAAAACCCTCTTTTAAACCTTACACTCACAAATGATATAAATAGTCTTTCCAACTGTAATATTTTTATTATCGCAGTTTCTACTTCAGTAAATACAGACGAAAGTCCGAATGTAGTTAACCTATTAGCTGCAACCAAAAGTATAGCCCCCTTTCTTAAAAAAAACGATTTAGTTATATTCGAGTCAACCGTTTTTCCTGGTTGTACTGAAGGGCTTTGCGTTCCAATTTTAGAGGAAATAAGTGGTTTAAAATTTAATATAGATTTTTTTGTAGGTTATTCGCCCGAAAGAATCAATACTGCTGACAATTTTCATACGTTAAAAAATACTATCAAAATAACTTCTGGGTCAAACCCTGAGACTGCTCAAAGAGTTGATGAATTGTATCGTTCGATTGTTGAAGCTGGAACGTATTTAGCTCCCTCAATCAAAGTTGCCGAGGCTGCAAAATTACTTGAAAATGCCCAAAGAGATATTAATATCGCTTTCATGAATAACACAGCGGCGATTTTGACTGAAAACGGTATCTCATTTGATGAAGTTTGGCAAGCGAGTAGCACTAAGTGGAATTTTCTTAAATTTTCAACTGGTCTTGTAGGTGGTGATTGTCTGCCTCTGGCTTCGCAATACCTGAATCATCTTTCTCCTGAAAAAAACAATATACTTTCAGCAGCTCGCGAGACCAATGACGCTTTACCCCAAACGATTACTAAACTTGTTTTTGACAAACTTCAAAACGCTTTCCCACAAAACACCAACCCTAAAATTCTAATTTTAGGAATTAGTTACAAACCTAATACACCAAGCATAAAATGCTCATTAGTAATTAATTTGGTAGAAAAGCTAAAGCAATGTAATGCTCAAATTGATGTTTTTGACCCAGTTGCTGAACTAAATAGTGTTGTAAATATCGAAAGTCTTTCTGATAATCAACATTATCATCTTATCATTAAAGCGACTAATCATCAGATTTTTGAAAATTTGAATCTCTCTGATTTTGCTCTTCCAAAGGCTCTTTTGTTTAATATCAGCACCTTTTCCTTCAAAAGTATCAATCAATAGAAGCCATTTGCAATAATTTTGTTGTTGATAGCGAAGAAATTCCGAACTTTACGGCTTAACTTGTGTAATCAAATAAAATCCGTAAAAGTGTCATACATCGAACTTTCCTTACAAATTGACCTTGATTTCAACGAAATCATGATGGCCGAATTGGCCGAACTTGGCTTTGAAACTTTTGTCGAAACCGAAGATGGCTTGGAAGCTTATATTCAAGAAGAACTTTTTGAAGATTTAGCAGTCAAAAATATGCTCGAAACCTATGCTGAGCGAACACCAATTTCTTACGCTTTCAAGCAGATTGCTAAGCAAAACTGGAACGAAGAATGGGAAAAAAACTTCCAACCCATTTCAATAGGAAATGATATTTACGTGCGTGCCGATTTTCACGAGCCTCAACCTAATTATCTCTACGAAATCATCATAACTCCTAAAATGTCGTTCGGAACTGGGCATCATGAAACCACTTCGATGGTCATGGAGCATCAACTCACGATTCCGCACCAAGATAAAAAAGTGCTTGATGTTGGCACGGGAACGGGTATTTTGGCAGTTTTAGCCGAAAAATTGGGTGCAAAATATGTAAGTGCCTTTGATATTGATGAATGGTCAGTTGAGAATACAATCGAAAACATTGCTTTAAACAATACGAGCAAAATTGCAGTTAGATTGGGTACAATCGAAGATGAGCCACGGGATAAGTATGAAATCGTTTTGGCTAATATCAATCGGAACATTCTTTTACAGCAAATTCCGTCTTATGCAACCTTCATGGCTGAGGGAGCAACTCTTATCATAAGTGGTTTTTATGAAGCCGATATTGCTGATATTCAAGCGGTTGCCGAATCGGTAGGTTTAAAAAAAGTAGCTCAACTAAGCAAGAATCAATGGGCTTCGGTCGTTTTTAAGAGTTGAATCATTCATAATTGATATTTAGTTTTACCCAAAAGTCTCTTCTTCCCTATCCTTATGAGACACTTTAGAATAATATTTTTCTCGGTAATTGCGTTGCTGTCTTTTTCGTCAAAAGCACAGCTAATAAGACTTTCTGAGCAACCCGAAACATTCATTACGGATATTCAGACCGTGATGGCAACCGACAATAATTCAGTAGCGATTGCAACTGGTAAAAAATTTGAAGCCTACTGGGCTTCCCGTTTTAGCCCAGAACAGAAAAAAGCACTTATCGCAACGTGCCGTAGTATGGGAACTCGTGGCCATAAAATGGCACAGTTTTATTTTTTCTTTACGATTCTTGATAAGGCGATTGAGCAAGAAAAGTTTTCGGACGAAAAAATTACCAGTCTGATAGAAATCACTCAAAAGTTTGTCGATGGGTATGATTTGAAGACCTCGACTAAGATGTTGGAAATTCTGAAAGATTTTATCGAAAAACGCCGACTTTATGCGTCAAACTTCAATCGATTGTATGCTTTGGGTGGAACTTATGAGATAAAATTTTTAGATAAGAAAGGAGAAACTAACGCACCCGCACCGACTACAACAACTCCAACTAATCCACAAACGACACTAACACCAACCGAACTTCCTGAAACCAAATATTTTGACGATTGGGATACGCCACCAGCTCCCGAAACAGTTATTACAGCCGCAAAGTCAACTTTTACACCAGATAAAAAACCGATGCCTGTCATCGGTGGTCTTTCGATTCAGCTTAACGATATTGATTTTGTGATGGTTACGGCCAGTGATTCGGTTTGGATAAAAAAGACCAGCGGAACGGTTTCGCTAAAAGATGGAATTTATGTCGGAAAAGGTGGTTTATTTACCTTTGAAAGTGCTAAATTACCACAAATTTCAGTTGTTTTGACCGATTTTGCTTTTGAAATCCGAAATCCGAAGTTTTCAGCAGAAGACGTAACACTGACTTACACCGACCGTCTAACTGCTCCAATCAGAGGTGTTTTTGAGTATAAAAGTGAGAAAAGAAATAAAGGCGTTCCGCCGACGTACCCTCGCTTTATGTCTTATCAAAGCGATGCTTTTATCAAGAATA
This sequence comes from Emticicia aquatilis, assembly GCF_014644295.1. GTDB lineage: Bacteria > Bacteroidota > Bacteroidia > Cytophagales > Spirosomataceae > Emticicia > Emticicia aquatilis. The sequence goes on along the minus strand of NZ_BMKK01000006.1, from coordinate 104,711 downwards.
TCGACCGAAATATTGAATATCGTGGTGGATTTTCGATGTCAGGAAGCAGAATTTTCTCTTCTTCGGTTCAAAATCGCTATTCCAATATTTCGGTTAAAAAAGATGGGAAGTTTTTCTTCAAGGCAAGTAGCACACGTTTTGAATTAAGCGATTCGTTGATTACTTCACAGTTGGCCAATTTTGTGACTTTTATAGACAAAGATTCCATTTATCACCCAGCCGTAAAGTTTAATTATAACCAAAAGAACTACATTTTACGTCTGAATAAAATTGATGTCGGTGGATTTAAAGAAACTACGTTTTCTGATACTTACCATCAAATGAATATCAAGTCGGATGCGATGCGTTGGAATTTGAACGAAGGTCGAATGGATTTTTACATCGTTTCGGCCCGAACACAAGTTCCTGCGGTTTTTGAATCATTCGATTTTTATGATGCTCAACGAGTAACTGCTCTTAACAGTAGTGCGGGTTTCAATCCACTGTTGATGGTGGGAAATTTCACGCAAAAAAATAACAAACTGACTTTTACGCTTGATGAAATTGCAGCTTATAACAAAGTGCCTAAGAAAAACATCGGTGGCGGTTTGATGGTTGCGGTGCAGCAAGGTTTTGTTGATTACAATCCTTCTGACGATATTTTCAAGATAACCAGCAAAGGGCAACACTATCTATCTGCTTTTGCAGGAAAACGAGATTTTGATGATTTCTTGATTCCATCTATTTACGGAAATAGCAAAGACTCGACTTCAAATGCAACCCTCAATTTGAATGATAAAACCCTAACAATTAGAGGAATACGTCGATTTAATTTAAGTGATTCACTTAAAATTTATGTATTGCCGTATGACCGTACTATCAAGGTTTCAAAAAATCGTACATTTACCTTTAGTGGGCAGTTTAAAGCAAAAAACTACCGTTTTTCGGGAAAAGATTTGTTGTTTGATTACGAAAAGTTCTCACTTTCCCTCAATAAAATTGATTCTGTAACTTTCACACCTCAAGAGGTTTATCGTAAGGGTGGCCGTCAGGAAATTGGTGGACACATAAAATTCTTAAAGCCCGGTACGCTTTTCCTAAATCGTCCAGATAATAAATCAGGGAAAGTATATTTGCCACAATACCCAAGGCTGAAAATTGATGAAGGGGTAATTGTATATTTTGATGAGCCAGCTCGTGGGATAAGAAAATATAGTCGAGATGTGCGTTTTGATGTTCCGAAAATCGACTTTGATAGTTTGGCCGTAAAAGATATTGAGTTTGATGGAACATTCTATTCGGGAAATATCTTTAAGCCATTCAAAGAAGTACTGAGAATCATGCCTGATACCACACTCGGTTTCTTGCATAAAGTGCCAAATGGTAAATATAATGTCTTTGGTAACGAAACGTCTGTCAATTTTTCATCGGCTTTGGCAATGGATGGAAAAGGCCTCCACTCCGAAGGAAATATCAATCACCTTGCGGCAAGCATGACCGCCAAAGAAATTCTTTTCATGGCAGATTCCTTGACGGCTTCTGGTCAACTCGGAAAAGTGAATGAAAGCGTGCTGAAAGGCTCGTATTTCCCGCAGGTTGATATTAACGATTATACTTTGAAATGGATGCCAAAAGTTGATAGTATGATTATTGCCTCGAAGGCAGGTTTTAACTTCTACACGGGTACATCTTCACTCAAAGGTAAGTTAGTTGTGCGTACGGGTGGTTTGTTTGGTTTGGGTAAATTGATTCGTACTGACTCCGAGACTGCTTCCGACCAATTTAAGTTTAATAAAGAAGGTTTTATTGCGGATAGGTCGCAGTTTAACGTAAAGTCAACTCAAACAACTGCTAAGTCAGTACTCTTGGGTAAAAACGTAAACGTAAACTTCAACGTAAATAATAGCATCGTAAATATTGCTACCAATCAAGGAAACTTCAATGATAGCACTGGCTCAACGCTCGAATTCCCGTATGCGGCTTACAAAACCAACGTTGACCGTGCTGAATGGAATATCAAAGACAAGAAGATTTCGATGAAAGGTGATGTCGAAACGACAATCTTTACTTCAACCAATGCTTCGCAGCAAGGCTTGGCGTTTAATGGAAATTCGGCCGCTTATGACATCGACCAAATGACTTTAAATATTGGTGGAGTACCATACATTAAATCGGCCGATGCGAAAATTATTCCTGATAAAGGACAAGTAGCTATTCGTCGAGATGCCGATATGTTGCCATTTAAAAACGCACGCCTGACGATTGATACGCTCAATGGTTATCATAATTTGATTAACGGGAATATTCAGATTGTATCAAAAAATAAATTCACGGGTGATGCCACCTATCAGTTCGTAAACGTGAAAAAAGACACCTTCAATATCAAGATGGGTAACTTTGAATTGCGAGAAATTACGATGGACGGTGAAGCTGCCAAAAGAAGTAAAAACAAAGAACTATCGACCGTGGCACGAGCAACCGTTATCGAGCGTGATAGTATGTTCCTTTCGCCAAAAATGCTTTACAAAGGCGAAATTACAATGCTTGCCCCAATCAAAAATCTCTCGCTTGATGGTTATATTATTCCCGAACTCAAAAAATACCCTAAACTCGGTGGATATTGGATAACTTATAAAGGGAATAAATCGGAAGAGATCAGGATTACGGTTGATAAAAACTTAAAAAGTGGCAACTCGCCAATTTTTGCGGGACTTCATTTCCGTACAACGACTTCGTCGAATGGTCTTTATCCAACATTCTTATCAACCAAAGAAGTACCTGAAGACCAAAACGTTTTCTTGGCAAGTGGAGTGTGCCGACGAGATGAACCCAACAAGTTATTCAGCATCATTCCAGAAGAAGGCCGAACTTTGGCCAGTAATAAATACGAGATTTTGGATGAAAAAGGAATCATCAATTTGGAAGGAAGGTTCGACCTCTTGAATGAGAAAATTTCTCAATACGTCCAAACTTCGGGTTTTGCCAAAATACGCTTGGATACAGCAAATCACGAATTCAATACCATGATGCTCGTAAACTTCCCGATTGCTCAGCCCTTACTAACGAATATGGCTGAAAAAATCGTGAAAACAAACCTTGATTTAGGTGTAAATGAGGCAGCAATCGAACTAAATTCATCGGAATTGATTACAAAAATTGCCAAATTTGTAGGCGATAAAGATATTGATGATTACAAAGCAAAATCGGCCCGTGAATATGTGCCGTTGTTTAAGTTTTCACCAAAATTTGCCAATACTATTGTTTTCAGTGACTTAAAACTCTTATGGTCGCCGAAATACAATTCATACAGAAGCGTTGGGAAACTTGGTATTTCAAACATTGGTGAAACTGATATTAACGCCAAAATCAATGGTTATATAGAGATTCGTAAAAACCCAATCACTGGCGACGAAATGTATATTTTCTTAGAACTTTCTGGCGAAAACTGGTACTACATGGGCTACAAAGATGGCCAAATGGGCTTGATTTCGTCAGATGATAATTTCAATGCTGCCATTACAGCAAAAGCAGACAAGAAAAAAATCAAAGATTATCAAGTGATTCCAGTCGATTTCCCAGAAGCGATGCTTTTCCGTAAGACTTTCTTAGAAACGTACAGAGGCATTAAGGAAAAGCCAAAGGTGGCTGGCCAAAAACCAACCGATGCCAAGAAATTGGCCGATGTACCAAAAGATGAAACCCAGAAAAAAGACGAAAAGAAAAAGAAAGTAGAAGATGAAAAAGATGGGTTTTAAACGATGATTTTTATCGAAAAATGGGAGAAGTAGAGCCATCTGCTTCTCCCATTTAGTTTTATGATTGGCAAAGAAATTGCTATATTCGCAAACGAGAACTCAACCTCATAGAATCATGGCAAAAAATAAACAAAAACCCAAACAGAATCTACCTTCACAAACTTCCAGTACACCACAAGCTGCGGCGTATTCTGCCCCCAAAGCCAGCGAAAATAACTTTTCGTTGAGTCCTACGGTGGTTTATATTCTTTTGGCTGTTACGGTAATCATTGCTTTTGCGGCAGGTTTCTCGAATGGCTTCGTCAACTGGGACGACCAAATGTATGCCACTGAAAACATAATGATTCAAAACCCAACATTTGCCAATCTTATCAGACTTTTAACGGTTGAATGTGCCTTAAACTACCATCCACTCACAGTGGCCTCACTTTGGCTCAATTCGGCTTTATTTGGTAAGGCTTCAACTTCATTTATCGTTACCAATACGCTCATACATTTAGTTAATACGTTTCTGATTTTCCGTTTTTCACAACAACTCACTCGCAATAATACTTTGGTGAGTTTTTTAGTGGCTCTTTTTTGGGGAATTCACCCGATGCACGTCGAGTCGGTTACTTGGGTTTCGGAGCGAAAAGACGTGCTATATACACTTTTCTTTTTCTTGGCTTGTATTCAGTACGTAAAATATCTGGAGAAAAACGAGCGAAAAATGTTAGTTCTTTGCTTTGTTTACTTTGTTTTATCGTGTTTATCAAAAGCAATGGCGGTGGTTTTACCTTTGGTTTTATTACTGATAGATTATTGGTTCGATAAAGGTTTCTTGACAGTAAAGAACATTACCACAAAAATACCTTTCTTCATTGTAGCTTTATTATTTGGTGCATTAGCCGTACACGTACAAGGTGGCGGAGATTTGGGTGGAAGACTCGAAAAAATGACCCTCGACGTTGCCCTCAGCGATGCTCTTACATTGGGTGATAGAATTAAGTTTGGTTTCTATGGCTTCTTGGTTTACATCTTCAAGCTGTTTATTCCCATTAATCAACACAATTTTTATGCCTACCCAAGTCCTGATAAATACGGAGCGATTCAATACGTAACCGCACCGATTTGGGCTTTATTGATTTTGGGAGGAGCAGCATTTTTCTTCCGTCGTAAAAAAGAAATTTTCTTCGGAATCATGTTCTTTTTCTTTACAATCGTTTTGGTACTTCAATTCTTGTCGGTTGGTGGTGCTATTTTGGCCGAACGCTATACTTATATTCCTTATTTTGGTATTATCTTTTTAGTTTTCTATTTTCTGAATGAAAAAGTAACCTCTAAAAATCTTTTGCTTTACGGCAGTTTAGTGATTGCTCCAGTTTTCATGTATCTGACTTACAAACAGACGCTTACTTATAAAGATACAGGTACTTTATTTGCTAATTCTTACAAATACGAGCCAGAGTCGCCAGTTGTCAACGAAAACCTTGCCAACCATTTCGGGCGTTCGGGAGAAATCGACCAAGTGATTCGTTATGGTGAATATGCTGCTTCAAAAGGTGTACAATCGTATGCCTTGATGGGAGCGTTGGCAAATGCGTATTATTTGAAAGGAAATATGCCAAAGGCATTAGAGCTTTACCAAAAAAGTATTGATAATTCGCCAAATCATAGAAAATTTGTAGCATACTATAATCGTGGAATTGCTAACCGAGATGCGGGAAATTTCTTACAATCAGCCGAAGATTTTACCAAAGCAATGGAACTTGGGCAAAACAAAAATGCTTATTTAGGCCTTAGAGCCTTTGCCAATCTGAAAGCCAATAAATTTAAAGAAGCTTATGATGATTACTCAACGATGATAAACCTCGGCATTGCGGTCGATACGGCCTATAACGACCGTGCAGTGGCACGATATAGCTTAGGCGATACCCAGGGTGCCATCAAAGATTTGAAAGAGGTAATGAAGCGAAATCCCAACTATAAAGATGCTCGTGATAATTTAATCAAATTGGGTGTTCAACCGTAAAGAATAAAGATTGTATAAACAAAAATGGCTTCTGAGTTTTCAGAAGCCATCTTTGTTTGAATGATTAGTCAGTTTTACTGTCGACTATTGACTGCGGACTATTTATCCATATTATTCAAATTACTCTTTCTTTGACTATATAAGAAGTAAACCACAATACCAAGTGTACTCCAAATCAAGAATGCGTACCAAGTATCAGTACGAAGACGTGACATCAAGAATAAGTTAAATAAAACCCCCATTGGAGCTACAAACCAAATCATTGGAGCTTTATATGGGCGTTCGATATTTGGTTGTTGATAACGAAGTAATAATACTGCTCCCGAAATCATGGCAAATGCCAATAAAGTACCTGCCGAACACATTTCTGAAACTTTATCAATTGGCGTAACTGCTGAAACAACCGAAACGATAAATCCTACCAATAATGTACTTTTCCAAGGAGTTTTGAATGTCGGATGAATATCTTTAAAGAAATTTGGCAACAAACCATCTTTGGCCATACCTAAGAAGATACGAGTTTGTCCGAGCATCATTACAAGCATTACCGAAGTAAGACCAGCCACCGCAGCAAGTGTGATAATAAATACTGCCCAAGGAAGACCAGCATCAGCAAAAGCCGAAGCAACTGGAGCTTTCAAATCGAGCGTATCGTATTTAACCATACCCGTAAGTACCAACGATACTAAAATATAAAGAACTGTACAGATAATTAAAGAGGCTACGATAGCAAAAGGTACATCTTTGCGTGGGTTAATTGCCTCTCCTGCTTGCGTAGAAACGGCATCAAAACCAATATAAGCAAAGAAAACGATTGTTGCAGCCGTAATTACACCATCCCAACCAAATGTTGTTGTGCCATCAGCAGCCGTAACGGTATCAGGAATAAATGGAGTCCAGTTTTCAACTTTTACAAAGAATGCACCAACCAAAATTACAAAAATAACAACGCTCAATTTTACGATTACGATGATATTATTTGTTTTGGCAGATTCTTGGATACCTCTTACTAAAATCGAAGTAACTACCCAAGTGATAAAGAATGCTGCAATATTGAAAGCTGGCGTTGGGCCACCAAGACCAAGTTTTTCGCCAGCCGTATATGGGTCATTCATGAGGGTTACTGGTAGTTCTAATCCAAATAGGTGCAGAAACTTCTCGAAATACCCCGACCACGCAACCGCAACAGTTGTTGCACCCATCATGTATTCTAAGATAAGATTCCAACCAATAATCCAAGCGAAGAACTCTCCAACTGTACCATAAGAATAAGCGTAAGCCGAACCTTCTACTGGTAAAATAGAAGCAAATTCACTATAACAAAGTGAAGCAAATGTACAACCGATAGCAGCAATGATAAAAGCGATTGCCAATGCTGGCCCGGCAAAGTTATGAGCAGCAATACCCGTAAGAGTAAATATACCACCACCAATGATTGCACCAATACCGAGCGATGTAAGCCCCCACTTAGTAAGAACTCGTTTCAGTTCTGATTTCTTCATATCAGCTTCGTAAGCTGCCATGGGCTTTTTACGCCAAATGCTTTTTTCCATAAAATTTTAGGGTTTGTTTTTAGATTGTTTTACGAATTATATCGCAATATAAAACAAAAAAGGCTTGGTAAACCAAACCTTTAAAGCAAAATGCAAAATATTGTTTCAAAAAATCAATATTTTGGACATGAAAGTTCTTTTTTATTTCTTCTTTGACGTGGACTATTTCTTTCGAGTGGCTCTAATTGATACGCAATCGAAATTTCGTGCGAACCACCAGTCGAGAAGCCCAAACTTGAAATTGTTACATCATAGCTGTATCCAATCGAAAAATTTTCTTGACGATACCCAAGTAAGAAAACCAAAGCATCATGATTGGTACGTGAGATATTTTGTTTTTTTATGGGAATACCTCTATACCACAATCCCGCCGTAAGAGAAGAGTACGTGCCATAAAAACCTAAATCTAATTGGTCGAATTTTCCTTGTCTTTTATATAAAAATGCAGGCGAAACCGAAAATTCTTTATCGGCATTGGCTGCTCCCGAATAAGGGTTAGCCAATGGGATTTTTAACCCTCCACTAACGCTCAATTTACGAGGCAAACAATCGCCAGTTGGGCAACCAGCAATAGGGCTACTGGTGGCAGAATTCAAAAAAGTATATGTTGGACGATTAATATGGTGCATAGAAATTCCTAACCAAGTACGGCTATTATAAAATAATGCTCCTCCGCTAAAATCAACAAACTTTATGGGAGTAATGTTATTTTTATCAGCAAATGGGTCGCTTGAAGGATTTCCTGTGTATCCACGATTAGTATATTGGTCGCCAAAGGTAAGTCCTAAATAGTCTAAACTTTTATTTGAGTAAGTAGCTTGAGCCCCCAAACGTAAAAAGTTTTCTTCACCTAACTGAATTTGATAGGAGTAGATACCACTAATTTCATTACTTTTCAATCGGCCAGGGCCTTGAGAGTCATTGACCATCATAACACCGATGCCACTATTGAGTTTTTCTATATAATGGTCAACCGAAAAAGCCGAAGTAACAAAATTGGCATTAATCGAAGGCCATTGGTTTCGGTAATTTGCAATCAGCCGTGGTGCATATGCACTACCCGCAAATGCAGGATTCTGATACATAGGTGCCGCATAAAACTGCGAAAATTGAGCGTCTTGAGCCATGCTATTCCAGCAGACCAAAGACAAAAGGAGACTTCCTAAATAAAGTTTTTTCATTGCCTAAATTAAAAGCATTCAACGGGATATTTCTAAGCAAATTTCATTCCAAATACAATCTAAATAATTATTAAACGGATTTAATGGCGTGTTACGTATTTTTTGTAACTATTGTTTGTAAAATTACGTCTTTGTAGTAGAATTGGTGTTATTATTGTTCGATTTTTTGATATTAGCTTTTATTTTAGTAATGAAGTTTCAAATAAAAGAATTTCAAAAGTCGTTTAATTTATAAAAACCACTTCTAAGGTTTGTATGTTTATCTAAGTAGCCTAACAATTAACGAATTATGAAAGGTCGTATTGGCAATACCCTTAAGACTTTTTTACTGATTGCCACTTTTACATACATCTCTTTCGATTCTGTCGCTCAGTTTTATGTAGGAGGCAAACTCTGTGTCGGTTCTGCTGCGATACCGGCTACTCCTTCTATGGGTTCTACGACCACAGCCAACACCGATTGTAGCGAACCAACCATATTTTTCGACCAAAAGAAAGAAACAACTGCTTGGCTTTGGGATTTTGGTGACCCTACTACTAATAATGATGTATCAACAGTTCGTAACCCTAAATATTTTTATTCTACACCAGGGAAATACCTTGTCACACTCATCCGTACTGTGGGAACCACAGTCCAAGCTCCAGATACACTCACAATTACAATAAAAGAACCACCAGTACAGCCATTGTTTTTCAATAAAAAGAAAAGCGATACGACTCTTTGTGATGGGAAAAAACTCAAACTCGACCCATATCGACACCAATTGGGTATTGCACCAAAAGGTACAAAATTTCTTTGGTTTCCGAAAGGACAAACCACACAAACCATTGAAGTAGATTCTTCGGGGTGTTATTCGGTTGAAGTCTTTGATTCAACTGGTGGCTGCTCTCGAATAGCTCAAATCAATGTCAAATTTTGTATACAAGAAACCAGTAGTGGCGGTGGTGAAAAGTGGTATTTTGGACAAGGAGCAACTTTAGATTTTCAAGCCAAGACCAGTCCACCAGCTCCAAGAGATACTTTAGCAAGTAACGGGGACTTATTTGGAAAAACTGACCCAACAGACCCAGTTTTTGTACCAGTAACAGCCACTGCAAGTAATCCTATTCGCTCTCCTGAAGGTGTAGCTATGGTTTATGGTCCAACAGGTTCATTAGTTTTTTATACAGATGGAGTGGCAATTTATGGTAGTAATGACGCACTTTTACCGGCAATTCCCCCACTGACGGATAGTAAATTAGGCGGCACGAACACCTCTACGCAATCGGCAGTTATTATTCCAAAAAATACCTGTAACGAATGTCCGCACCACTTGTATTATGTTTATACAATCAATAAAGATACAGGGCTATTATCATACAGTATTGTAGATACCAGACGAAATGATGGTAGAGGAGCCGTAGTTGAGAAGAATGTGCCAATAAACATAACCACTTCCCAACGCATAACTGCTATGAAAAAGCAAGATGAAACTGGCTTTTTTGTGTACTCGCACGATGCAGGGACGAATACTTTTAGGATATTGAAAATAGATTCGACAGGCACAACCGAAATTACTCAAAATCTTGGTTTAGTTCATGATGATGCGACCAGTCAGCAAGGGTATATGAAACTTTCTGCTACTGGAGCTAAATTGGCCATAGCTGTTTCGAAAGGTGGAAAAAACTATGTAGAAGTATTTGATATAGACCCTGCTACAGGAAGGTTAGGAGCTTCTCCACTAACAATTGATTTAGGTGTATCTGCTCCACCACAAGTCTATGGGGTAGAATTTTCGGACGATGAACAAAAGCTCTACGTTACCCTCAAAGGCGACCCCACAAAGGGACAGACATCGTATCTTTATCAACTTAACTTAAATTTGAGGAATCCAGTAGATATTGCTAATCGAAAGGTAGAGATTGATAAGTCAAAAACTTTTGCGTTTGGAGCACTGCAAAGTGGTCCTGTGAATGGGATGGGCGTCAAATTTATTTACATGGCGATAGAGGGCAGTCAGTATATTCCTTATATTCAATACCCTAATGAATTAGCCCTCTTTGAACAAACTCAAACCAGTAATGCAGCAATTGTAGGTTATCAGCCTATTACAGGTGGTTTTGGGGCTGATGTTTTAGGAAATAGCGGTTTAGGGTTTCCGAATGTTATTCAAGCAAAACAAAAACAGGAAGGAGAGGGACTAAGTGCCACTTACACGGGAAATTGTCAGAATCAACCCACAATTTTTGAAACTCAGGGAATTTGTAGCCCAATGAAAGGCGAAGCCGCTTGGGATTTTGGCGATGGCGGAACGGGTACGGGTTTGAAGACATCTCATACATACACAAAAGCAGGAAGATACATAGTTAAGCTTACACTAACGGTTTATTCCGAAACCATTGTGAGTAAAAATGTGAATATCCCACTCCTAAATAATTTACTGGGAAATGCCCTAAAAGAGAAATGCAAAGATTTTGTGGTGATAGATACATTATATATTAAACCAACTCCAGTAGTTAACTTACCAGATTCAGCTTTTGTTTGCGTAATAGAAGGCGAAACACTTAAACTTGACCCGAAATTACAGCAAGCCTACAACCCTGGATTTCTGTGGAAACCTACCAATGAGACAACTCCAACAATCGTTGTAAGTGCAACAGGAAATTATTCCTTAACAGCAACAAACCGCTTTCAGAATAGCACTACCTGTGCTACAACAGATAAGATTGAAATCAAAGAAGGTTGTGAGCCACGCTTATTTGTTCCTGAAATTTTCACAGCTAATAAAGATGGTATTAATGATATTCTACAAATACCAAATGCTCATATAACAGACTTTGATTTACGCATCTACAATCGTTGGGGAGAGATAATATTTGAATCAAACGACCCAGAAAAAATTTGGGATGGTAGTTATAACGGTAAAGTTATCGCTCCCATGATGTACGCCTTTGTCGTAAGCTACAAAAGTTTATATTTTCCATACCGAGAAAAAATTACTCGTCGAGGAGGAATATTTTTGGTGAACTAATTCATCAAAATACTTATATTTGTGCTTTCAAAAAATAAAGTCTTTCCTCAACTTCATGCGACAAGATTATATCAAAGGTGATGGCGAAGCACTTTCTCCCATCGAAAAAGAGATAGAAAAAGCCTTAAGACCGCTTTCTTTCGATGATTTTACGGGTCAAGATAAGATTTTAGAAAACCTGAAAATATTTGTTCTGGCAGCTAAACAGCGAAAGGAAGCCCTTGACCATGTATTGCTTCATGGCCCACCTGGACTTGGAAAAACAACCTTGTCTAATATTATTGCCAATGAATTAGGAACAAATATAAAAATTACATCAGGCCCAGTTTTGGATAAACCCAGCGATTTGGCTGGTCTTCTAACGAATTTAGAGCCATTTGATGTGCTTTTTATTGATGAAATTCATCGACTTAATCCCATTGTTGAAGAATATTTATATTCAGCAATGGAAGATTATAAGATAGATATCATGCTTGACTCGGGCCCAAATGCCCGAAGTGTGCAGATTGGATTAAATCCATTTACTTTAATTGGTGCTACAACTCGTTCGGGACTTCTTACATCACCACTTCGTGCAAGATTTGGAATCAACTCTCGCTTAGAGTATTACGATGCAGTATTACTGACAAAAATTGTAAAACGTTCAGCATTTATATTAAATATGCCCATCGAAGACGAAGGTGCTTATGAAATAGCCCGCCGTAGTCGAGGAACACCACGTATTGCCAATAACTTATTACGTCGAACCAGAGATTTCGCTCAAGTAAAAGGCGATGGAAAAATAACGATAGCTATTGCCGAAATGGCCCTAACAGCTCTTGATGTTGACCAAGATGGCCTTGATGAAATGGATAACAGAATTTTGATGACCATCATCGAAAAATTCAAAGGAGGTCCAGTAGGCTTATCAACGATAGCCACAGCAGTAGGCGAAGAAGCCGAAACTATCGAAGAAGTTTACGAACCATTTTTGATTCAAGAAGGCTATTTGAAGCGTACGGCAAGAGGGCGAGAAGCGACGGAAAAAGCCTATAAACACTTGAATATATTACCTAAATATCGGATGGGGGAGTTGTTTTAAGAGTTTGCCGTATAATCAATTTTTTTAGGTTTTAGATAAGATAATTATTGTTTTTTTGTAGTTTTGCTGATGTAATAAAGAAACCATAAATAGTTTGCAATAATTGCTCGACAATAAATTAGGATGTACTAAAAAAAAACCATTTCATTGTCAGTCAAATAATTCGTAATTACTACGTAGTTTTATTATTAATACAAAATTGCATATTTAATTACTTCTTTTGCAAAAAGAGTGATTATTCTAAATGCTATCAATTACAAAGAGTAAAATAAAGGCATAAGTTCATGACATTTACATTGAAAGAAAAATCAATTCTTATTACAGGAGGCACAGGCTCTTTAGGAAAAGCACTGACAAAGCATATTATAAACACATATCCTGACGTACACAAAATTATTATTTTTTCACGAGATGAGCAGAAACAATTTCAGATGGCTCAAGAATATCCAGAAAATAAATACCCTCAAATGAGATTTTTTATTGGAGATGTTCGAGATTTTGAGAGAGTAAAAAGAGCATTAAAGGGTGTTGATTATGTAATTCATGCAGCAGCAATGAAGCACGTACCCATTGCAGAGTACAACCCAATGGAATGTGTTAAGACAAATATACTTGGTGCTGAAAATGTTATTAACGCCTGCCTTGAAACAAATGTAGAAAGAGTTGTTGCGTTATCAACTGATAAAGCGGCTGCACCTATTAATTTATACGGAGCTACGAAATTAGCTTCCGATAAACTATTTGTTGCCGCAAATAATATAAAAGGTTGGAATCCTATAAGATTTTCTGTTGTGCGTTATGGAAATGTAATGGGGTCTAATGGTTCAGTTATTCCTTTTTTTATGAATAAAGTAAAGGAGGGTATTCTGCCTATTACAGACCCAAATATGACACGTTTTAATATATCTCTGACAGGAGGAGTTGATATGGTCATGCACGCATTAGAGCATGCTTGGGGCGGAGAAATATTTGTGCCCAAAATACCATCATACAGAATTACGGATATTGCTGAAGCAATTGGCCCAGATTGTGAAAAACCAGTGGTGGGCATTAGACCTGGCGAAAAGATTCATGAAGAAATGATAACTGCCTCTGATTCTTACTATACGTATGATTTAGGAAAATATTATACAATTCTTCCCGCAACACATAGATGGGATTTAGCAGAGTTCATTTTAGCGTTTAATGCTAAGAAAGTTTCAGAAGGTTTTAGTTATAGTTCTGGAAGTAATACAGAATGGGAAAGTGTAGAAAGTTTAAGGAGTCTTATAAAACACCACGTTTCATCTGATATATGAGTTTAATGACACCTATTCCTTATGGGAGACAATGTATCACAGAAGATGATATTGATGTAGTTGTTAAATCTTTGCAGTCAAACTTCCTGACTCAAGGACCTACTATTGAAGCTTTTGAAAACGTTTTTGCCGATTACATTGGCTGTAAATATGCCGTGGCCGTATCTAATGGGACAGCTGCTTTGCATTTATCAGCATTAGCTTTAGGAGTAAATAAAAATTCCAAAGTTATTACTTCTCCTATTACTTTTGCAGCATCAGCGAATTGTGTTTTGTACTGTGGAGGTGAGGTCATTTTTGCTGATATTGAAGAGAAGTCTGCTGTTTTAGATATTAATAAAGTGCGAGAATTACTCGTAAATTCTCCCAAAGGCACTTTTCAAGGCATTATACCAATAGATTTTGCGGGTTTTCCTGTAAATATGGAATCTTTCAGACAATTGGCGGATGAATTTGATTGTTGGCTTTTAGAAGATTCTTGTCATTCACCAGGAGGTTTTTTTATGGATTCTAATGGTGTCCAACAAAATTGTGGTAATGGCCAGTATGCCGACTTAGCTATCTTTTCATTTCACCCAGTAAAACATATTGCTTGTGGTGAAGGTGGTATGATTACTACAAATAATAAGGAGCTATATGAAAAATTATTAAGGCTTCGTACACATGGAATTACGAAGGATAGTAATAAGTTTGTAAAGAAAACTCAAAAGGATGGTGCATGGTACTATGAAATGCAAGAATTGGGATATAATTATCGTTTACCAGATTTAAATGCAGCTTTAGGAATATCGCAATTACAAAGGGCTCATGAAGGAATTGAAAGGCGTATAGAAATAGCAAGAAAATACGATGCAGCTTTTGAAAATACACAAATTAAAACACTTCATAATCCAAGAGGACATGCTTATCATTTGTATGTAATCCAAGTTGACAATAGATTAGGATTATATAATTATTTGAAAGATAATGAGATTTATGCTCAAGTGCATTATATACCTGTTCATACCTTACCTTACTATCAAGGTTTAGGATGGAAAAATGGAGATTTCCCTATTGCGGAAGCCTATTATGAAAAATGCCTAAGTTTACCAATGTATCCAAGTTTAACCGATAAACAACAAGATTTTGTAATAAACTCAATTAAAAACTATTATAATGGCAATTGAAATTAAAAATACACAAGAAAACTTTTGGTCAAGTGATTTTGGAAAAGAATACACAGATAGAAATTCACGAGATACAAGAGATTGGGATAAATTCTATTTAGATACTTACGGGGTAACGAAAACAACTATAAATGAGAAAATTTTAGGTAATTTGCCCAAAGATGCTAAAATTTTAGAAGTTGGCTGCAATACAGGAATGCAATTAGTAGGTTTACAAAAAATGGGATTTACAAATCTTTATGGTGTAGAATTACAGCCATATGCGGTGGAACAAGCGAAAAAATACACTCAAAATATTAACATTATTCAAGGCTCTGGATTTGAGTTGCCGTTTAAAGACAACTATTTTGATTTGGTATGCACAAATGGTGTACTTATTCATATTGCTCCTGAAAATCATCACGGTTTTATGTCAGAAATAGTGAGATGTTCAAAAAAGTACATCACAGGTTTTGAGTATTTTATTGAAGGAGATGTGGAAAGTGTAAATTACAGAGGAAACGAGGGCTTTTTATGGAAAGCCGATTTTTGTAGTATTTACAAAAAAACATTCCCAAATTTAGACGTAATTCAAAAGGATTTTTATCCATACATTACCGACAAGAATTTAATAGATTGTATGTTTTTGTTAGAAAAGAAATAAATAATTAATATGTTAGAGTTAAGATATTGTAAAAAATGTCTTTTCCCCGAAACGAAGCCAGACCTTTTTTTTGATGAGGAAGGAGTATGTTCGGCGTGTCAAGCTGCAGAAGAAAAAGATTATAAAATCGACTGGATTGCTAAGGAAAAAGCATTCGTGGAGATTATTTCTACTTACAAAAAAAAAGATAGTGAAATTGGGTATGATTGTATTATTCCAGTAAGTGGGGGTAAAGATAGTACATATCAATGCTATATGGCTAAAAAATATGGGTTAAACCCATTAGCTGTATGTTTTGAAACAACGTATGTGACAGAGTTAGGGCAAAGGAATATTGATAATATTACAAAAATGGGAATTGATTTGATTCATTTTAAAAAGAATCATCAAGTCTATAAAAAAATGGTTATCGAATCCTTTAAGAGAGTAGGCGATGAGATGTGGCCTAATCATATAGGAATTTTTACCATACCTGTTATAGTTGCAGTAAAATTTGGAATACCACTCATTATATGGGGTGAAAATTCTCAGCAGGAATACGGTGGCCCTATGGAAGCAACAAGAGTTCCTGTTTTAAATCGGAAATGGTTGGAAGAGTTTGGGGGGCTATTGGGAAATAGAATTCAAGATATGATTGGGGTTGAAGGTATTACTGCGAAAGAATTAACACCATATTTTTATCCTTCTGACGAAGATATCAATCGTGTTGGTATAAAAGGAATATTTTTAGGTCATTATTTCTTTTGGGATGCCAGAAAGCAACTTGATATTATACTTCAGGAAACAGGTTTTTCTATTAAGGAAGATGGCCCCATCGAAGGTACTTACACTAACTATGAAAATTTGGATGAAAAATTAGTTGGATTACATGATTACCTTAAATTTGTTAAATACGGTTTTGGAAGGGCAACTGACCATGCGTGCATAGATATACGAAATAAGAGATTGACAAGAGAAGAAGCCAAATACTTAGTTAAAGAATATGATGGAAAATATCCCCACTATGCTATTAAATCTTTTATGGAATATTCTGGTATGACAATAGATGAGATAGATGCAGTAATTGATTCATTTACCAATCCTGTACTTTTCGCACAAGATGAAAATGGAAGGTTTTTACGACATGACAATAAGAACTTAGTACGAAATTTTGAGGTAATTTAGAGAAAGTTTTCACTTTGGTATGACCTAATTATACTTGATAATGGTGGCAATAGTAGAATATGGAATGGGTAACGTGGCTTCTGTTCAGAAAGCACTTCGCTTTTTAAATGTTGATAGTATCGTAACTGCTAATTTTGAAAAAATTAATCAGTCAAAATACATTATACTTCCTGGTGTTGGTTCATTTCGCCAAGCGATGGAGAATTTAGAACAAAGAAATCTTATCTCTTTTTTGAGAGAGAAGGTTACAGAAGGTAAACCATTTCTCGGCATTTGTTTGGGGATGCAGCTATTAGCTGAAAAAGGATATGAAGATGGTCTAACAGAAGGTTTGGGATTTATCGAAGGTGAAGTAATTAGAATTCCTGAATCTAATTTACCTGTACCACATATTGGTTGGAATAATATTAGTATTAAGATTCCTCAGTATTTTGACAAACTTACAGATAGTAATTTCTATTTTGTACATAGTTACTTTTTTAATGCAAAAAACATTAATGATGTAGCTGCAACAGTTAACTATGGGAGTGATTTAGTAGCAGTTGTTCAAAAAAACAATGTTTTTGGTACACAATTTCATCCTGAAAAAAGTCAAACTGCAGGATTACAGGTATTAAAAAACTTTATAGATTTTTATGCTTAAAATTAGAGTTATACCTATATTATCATTCAATGGGTTTGCATTAGTTAAAACCAAGCAATTTGATAATCCTCGTATGGTTGGCAACCCAACGCAAGTAGCAAGGGTTTATAATTCTCGAAACGTAGATGAATTAGTATTTGTTGATATTTTTGCCTCAAAACAAAAACGTAAAATAAATTTAGCAGTTGTTAAGCAAGTAATAAACGAATGTTTTATGCCTGTAACAATTGGTGGAGGTATTGACTCTATTGAAGATATTAATAATTTGCTTAAAATAGGAGCTGATAAAGTAGTTTTAAAAAGCGTTGCCTTGAAAAATCCAAGTTTTATACGAGAGGCTGTTAAGATATTTGGTTCACAATGTATCGTTGTTTCAGTAGATGTTAAATCTGTAAATAATGAGTATAAGGTATATCATTATGAAAACGAAATAAATCGTTCAGCAAATGATTTTATAAAAGAAATGGAAGATTCAGGGGCGGGAGAATTATTCATTAATGATGTTAAGAATGATGGAATGATGAATGGATTTGATATTGAATTATTCAATACTCTACGCAAAGACACTAATATACCCGTTATTGCGAGTGGAGGTGCTGGGAAACCCGAACATTTTGCAGATTTATTAGATAAAGTTAATGTAACAGGAGTAGCAGGAGCAAGTATTTTTCATTATACCCAGTTTACTCCTTTTGATATTAAATATGCCATAAATCAAATCAATCTTCCTGTTAGATTATTTGATTATCATTTATCTGAAGGTGTAAATAAGTAATGTGTTTTATGAAAATAGGAAATTATAATATAGGGCAATCTTACAAACCTTTTATTATTGCTGAAATGTCTGGGAATCATAACCAGTCAATCGAAAGAGCTTTAAAGATTATAGAAATAGCCGCAAAATCTGGTGCAGATGCCATAAAACTACAGACTTATACGGCTGATACATTAACAATTAATCAAAGGGGTGGATTATTTGATATTGAGGATTCTACTTCACTTTGGGCTGGTCGAAATTTATACGAACTATACCAAGAAGCCTATACGCCCTGGGAATGGCATGACGCAATGTATAAGTGTGCGGCAGATAATGGGATTATTTGCTTCTCAACACCGTTTGATGATACAGCCGTCGATTTTTTGGAAAAATTAGATACTCCTGCTCACAAGATTGCCTCTTTTGAGAACAATCATCATCCATTACTAAAGAAGGTCGCAAAAACAGGTAAACCTGTGATTATGTCAACGGGAGCAAGTACAATAGCCAATTTAGATGAGTCTGTAAGAGTACTGAGAGAGAATGGGTGTAACGATTTAATTTTATTAAAATGTACAAGTAATTACCCGGCAACTCCAGAAAACTCTAATATTCGAACGATTCCTCATCTAAAAGAATTATTTAATTGTGAGGTTGGATTGAGTGACCATACCATGGGAATTGGAGTACCGATAGCCGCTGTAACGATGGGTGCTACAGTAATTGAAAAACACTTTTGTTTGAGTAGAGCCGAAGGTGGCGTTGATTCAGCTTTTTCTCTTGAACCTGATGAATTGAAAGCTTTAGTTATTGAAACAGAAAGAGCCTGGCAGTCTTTAGGAGTTGTGCAATATGGGGTGCAAGAATCTGAGAAGAAGAGTTTGCTTTTCAAACGCTCAATTTATGTAGTGAAAGATATTCAAGCTGGAGAACTACTTACTGATAAAAATATTAGAGTGATTCGTCCAGGGGATGGAATGCAACCTAAGTATTATGAGGGGTTGTTGGGGAAAGTGGCAAAGATAAATTATACCGAAGGGACACCGTTGACAAGTTACTAATGAAAACCAAATTTTTTACAACATTATTACTATATCTATCAACTTTAATATCATTAGTTACACAATTTTACATTACCTCTTTTTTTAATAAAAATGATTTTGTGCAATTTAATGTTGGAAAATCAATATTTCAAATGTACGATTTAACTGATTTAGGTGGGCGTCAGGCTTTGGAAAAACTACTGCCGCAATCGTCTAATTATAGGGGTGTATTTTATATTGTTAGTTTAAATTTTATTGTTACTTTATTATCAATATTACTATTTGTTTTTTGGATTATTTTAGGTTATACAAATTATATATATCTGTCTTTAAGTTTATCAGGGGTTTTCTACGCATTAGTTAATAGTTTAAAATCTTATTATCGTTCTAAAGGTGATTTAATTTCATTTTCTAAATTGCTATTATTGAATGATGTTTTATTTCCGATAATTCCATTTCTGTTATTGGTGTTTTACAAAAACTTTTTTTTTTACTGTTCTGCAATTTTACTATCATATATAATTTTGTATCTAATAGTATATTCTAAAACATTAATTAAAATAATACATTTTTTTCCTAAAGTTTTCAAATATGTTGCTGAAGTATTGAGGAATAGTTATCTACTATTTCTTAATACACTATTTCTAATGCTTAGTTCAACAGTTGATAGAATAGTAATAAGCGAATATTTTCATGATATTGCGGCAGATTTTATATTTATATTTACTCTTTTCTCATTAGTGAATATTATACCAACATCATTGATACAAGTTCATATAAAGGATTTAATTTTAAACACAAATAAGGCGTATTACAGTAAATTCATACAAAAAATACTGTTTTTGTCAATTATTTCCAACTTATTTATATATGTATTATATTCATATATTATAAGTTTTTTTCCTTTATATGTTCAAAACTTAAATTTGCTACAAATAACGTTGGTAGGTAATGTGTTGTATTCTATATATGCTGTGCTATTTTATTATTTTCATTCAGTAGATAAAAGGCTTATTATTTTAAAAAATACTATATACAGTACAGTTATATATTATACTGTGCTGTTCTTTATATATCACAACAACATAACAAACATCAAATTCCTTGTATTTATTAAGTTATCGTATTATTTGATGGTAATCTTATTATTAATAATATCATTTTTAAAACATGAGAAGAAAGATTCTATTATTATTAAATAATGCTCCTGATGTGAAAATATTCACAAATGATTTATACAAAAGATTGGAAAACGAAGGGTTTGATGTAATAGTTGCATCTGAGAGTCTTTTTTATCAATATACATTAAATTTAGATTTTTCTGTTGACTACATTTTTAGTCAATATTTTAAATTAAATAAAGATAAATATGATTTAAAATTATTAAATACTTCTATTGCTAATTTTAATATTTGGGAGTCATATTTTAGCGATTATGATAGAGCAAATCATATAGGGAACAAGCATACCAAAGATTATACAAATAAAGTAATGGTTTGCTTATATAATTTTTTTTATGAAATATTTGAAAGAGAAAAAATTGATATAGTGTGGCACGAAGCTGTTTCAAATAGTTTTAACTACGCAGCATATAACATCTCTACCTTATTTAATGCGAAATATAAAGGATTAATTTATTCACGTTTACCTAATAGATATGAGGTACTTAATGCAGTGTATGCAGATTCAAGACAATACATAGAAGAGTATAATAATGCTTTATATAATGCTGATATATTAGATGAAAAGGCAGTAGAATATATAGATAAATACCTATTAAACTTTAGTAATATTCAGCCAGATTACATGCAATTAGTTGGGCTAAATGCTACCGATTCAATGGCACAGCTTTACCTTAGGAAAGATAAAATTAGGTATTTAATTAAGTCGTTGATTTATCTGAAAAAAGAAAGAAAGAATGATGTGCCATATGCTTATCAGTTAGGAAACCCGATTGTATCTTCAATTAATACTTTTTGGATGCAGTTAAAACGTAAAATAAAACTTCCTATAATAATAAAAAAATACTATGAGCCTATTGATAACTCGTTAAATGATTTATTCTTTTTATATCCACTACATTTTCATCCAGAATCTGCTACATCAATTTGGGCAAGGCACCTTAATGATGAGCTCAATACCATTATAAATATCGCATTTAATTTGCCATTTGGGTATAAATTATATGTTAAAGACCATATTAGTGCTGCTGGCTTTCCTTCGTTGTCATTTTATAAAAAACTATCTCAAATCCCTAATGTAGTAATAATTCCGTTTAGTCAAGATGCCAAGATTTTAATAAAAAGATGTGTCAAAGTGATTACACTGACAAGTACAGTAGGATTTGAGGCTCTGGTATTGGGTAAGCCAGTAATCGTGTTAGGGAAGGTATTTTATGAAAAACACCCCTTAGTTACTAAAATTGATAATTTTGAACAGCTATTTAAGATTTTATCTCAATCATCGAGAGATACTATAGCTAATTCTAATAATGCGGTGTCAACAGTGTATGGATATTATAAAATATCAATGTCAATAGATGACTATAAAGATACTATAGATTTGATAATAGATTCAATTAAAAAATAAACATATGAATTATACAATTAATTCTCGAAAAAGAGCTCCACTATGGGTTTTTGCATTTCAGTTAATTCAAGAGAAAATAAGAAAACCACACATTCGTAAAGCTGTTGCGGATATTATATCTAAGTTTTTACCTACTTCGGAAAATAAGACAATTCAGGGGGAGAAACTATATAGTAAATTAAAAGAAGTAGGGTATTGTGAGATGCCAAATATTATTACAACTGAAGAAGCTGATGAGCTAAGAGATAGTTTAACGAATATGATTTGCTTTGACCCGTGGAAACCATATCTTGGCAAATTTAACATTGAAGATGCTCCCAAAGAAGTACATACAGCACAAATAGAGAACGTTTTAGCAATACCACGCCTATTAGAAATTGCCAATAATCCAATTGCATTGGAGGTTTGTGAGCGATACTTTGGATGTAAACCTATTATTGATAGTATTCAGGCATGGTGGTCCTTGCCAGGTCATGAAAAGGCAGAGCAAGCAGAAAATCTGCATAGAGATAATGATGGTATTCGTTTTCTCAAATATTTTATTTATTTAACAGAGGTAACCGAAGAGTCGGGGCCTCATGTCTTTGTGGAGGGTAGTCATTTAGAACCTAAAGGGTTAGATATAAGAAGATATGAAGATACAGAAGTGGAGGCCTTATTTGGTAAAAATAAGTTTAGAAAATTCACAGGTAAGAAAGGCCTATCTTTTATTGAAGATACTTATGGCTTCCATAAAGGACAGCCAGCTAAAACTGAAAAGCGATTACTATTACAAATACGCTATGCTTTGATGCCTACGATTTTTTTGAATAAGAATTACATTAATAATTTCGAAAAAAAGCAAGAATTTGATATTTATTCCAATAAATTTCTTGTGAAATAAGGAGTTACATTTTCAATTGCTATACAGTTTTGTCTTCTAAAAAGCATTAAGCGTGATAAATACAACAAAGAGCAAGAGGATTATTTGCTTATTAGCAGTAGTTTTTCTGAGTTTAATAATTTTCGTTTCTCAACTTCACTTAGACTCGATTTTAAAAATATCTTTTATTTTAAATTTATTGCCAATTTTCGTTGGGACATATTACTACATACATATTCAAAGGTTTAGTATAGCTGGTGGTGCTGTAATTGTATTTATGTTTTTGTTTTATTTTCTTGCTCCAATTTTACAATTGGACAATGATTCTTATGAATTAATAAATAACGCAAAGTATGACACTGATTTATTATTATGTGGCAATCTTTTTGTTTTTGTTTTTTTAACAACATATTTTATTGCATTATTTATTATATTACAAAACACAACGCTTAAAGTGCATGTAGGTAAGTTTAGTTCTAACAGTGTTAGAATGGTGTATATATTGTTTTTTTTTAGTGTCATAATTGCACAAAGGAGCTATAATGAAATGGCAATTATAATATCTACATTTCAGTTAGAGTTGGATGCTGATGAAAGAATAGTAGCGATGTTTCAAAGAAAAGTTCTTTACATGATACCTTTTGTGACAATGTCTGTATATATATTGACAAAAAAAAAGAATTTTTATGTATTTGTGGGGTTTATAATTTTACTATTCTTAGTTTTTTTAACAAAGAATCCGCTGTTAGATAGACGAAATGCAATAGGGCCTGTTTACATTTCATTACTTATATTCGTATTTAAAAAAAAAATTAATTCAAATATAAAAATTTTTGCACTTTTATTTGTGATGATGGTAGTCTTATTTCCACTAAGTTCTTTGTTAACACATATATCCATTGACGAGTGGGGAGAAAAATCTGTAAACTATGGAGAATTAATAAAAGAGCATTTTGTCGATTTACATTATGATGCTTGGGCTAATATACCGGCAAGTATTTTATATGTAAGAAAAAATGGATATGCTTTTGGAAATCAATTATTAGGGACAATCACATTTTGGGTTCCTCGTTCAATTTGGGAATGTAAGCCTATATCAACTGGTGAATTAATCGGAAACTTTTTAATGCAGTTTGAAGGACTACATTTCAATAACATTTCGTCTACTCTTATTGTTGAAGGATATATTGATTTTGGAATATTTGGTATCATTCTCTATGGTTTTATATTGGCTCTATTTGTAGTTTGGCTTGAAAAAATGTATAATACTGAAAGAATTTACGATGAAATTTTTTCAGTGTACTCATCCATATTTATTTTTTTTATTTTGAGAGGTGCGTTAATGCCAGCAGTTGCATATTTGACAGGTGCATGGATATCCATTGTTTTAATACCCAGTTTATTCAATAAAGTTATTATTCTATTTAAATTTTTGAAAGTAAAGTGATGCCAACTGTGAAAAAAACTATCGTAATATCTGCAATTAATTTATTTGAAGGTGGCCCCTTTAGTATATTAGATGATTGTATAAGGGAATTGGTACATGATAGATATGAATATAATATTAAAATTCTGGTCCACAGTATAAAATTGGTAGAACATTATCAATCGAGTAATATTGAATTTGTACAATTTCCTAAATCAAGGAAGTCATATGTAAATCGTTTATTTTACGAATTTTTTTATTTTTATAAATTATCAAAAAAATGGGATGTGTATTTATGGCTATCATTGCATGATGTATCTCCGTTTGTAAAAGCTGAAAAGCAAGCTGTTTACTGCCATAATGCTTCAATATTTAGAGATGTTTATTTTAGAGATATTTATTTGCAGCCAACTCTTTTTTTCTTTTCATTATTATATAAATATATATATAAAATTAATATAAAGGCTAATAAGTATTTAATTACGCAATCTTCATGGATGAGAGATGCTTTTAGTGATTTATTTTCAATTTCAAAAGAAAGAATAATTGTTGCTAAACCAACAACCACAATTGTGCCAGCAAATATAAAAGAAGCTTTTAAATATGGAAAAAATAAAACTTTCTTTTTTCCTGCCTTCCCTAGACCATTTAAAAATTTTGAAGTAATTGGGGATGCTTGTGCAATTCTATATGAAAATAAAATTACTAACTTTGAAGTTTATATAACATTAGATGGTAGTGAAAATATTTACTCTAAATTAATTTACAATAAGTATAAACATTTGCCTAATATCAACTTTTTGGGCTTATTGAGCAGAGAAGAGGTGTTTAAAGTATATAAAGAATGTGATGTTTTAATTTTTCCTTCAACATTAGAGTCTTGGGGACTTCCTATATCGGAATTTAAAGATTTTAATAAACCTATTTTATTAGTGGACTTGCCTTATGCCCACGAAACCTTAGGGTATTATCAAAAAGTAAATTTTTTCGATGCTAATAATCCTAAAATTTTAGCTGATTTAATGAGAAAACACATTAATAATGATATAACTTTTGATGGTAATAAAGACCTCAATATTTTATCTCCTTTTGCCTCTAATTGGAAGGAATTATTTCAAATTTTACTTCAGGATAAATGAAATGTGTAATAGCTGGCAGTATAGTACTGTATAATAATGATTCAGAGACTTTAAGAAAAGCAATTGAAAGTTTTTTAGATACAGAATTAAATGTAAGACTTTATTTAATTGATAATTCGACAAGTAATAGTTTAAAAAAATTAAAAACCCTTGATGATAGAATAGAATATGTACACAATAATGCGAATATCGGATTCGGAGCTGCTCATAACATTGCTATTAAGTCTGCAATAGATATGGGGGCTAAATATCATTTTGTAATCAATCCAGATATTTTTTTTTATGGCAATGTCATCGAAACAATGATTGCGTTTATTGAAATGGATTCATCTGTAGGTATGTTGATGCCTCAGATTTTATATCCTGATGGTTCAATTCAGTATTTGCCAAAACTATTGCCATCTCCAATTCAAATTATTTGGCGAAAAATAGGGATGCCCAAAACAGCATTTCGAAAGTTTATCGACTTATATGAATTAAGGAAGGTACCTCAAAAGCAAATTTGTAATGTACCTGTTCTTTCGGGGTGCTTTTCCTTGTTGAATTTAAATGCCATTAAAGAGGTTGGGCTATATGATGATACATTTTTTATGTATTTTGAAGATTGGGATTTGTCGAGGAGAGTACACCAAAAATATAAGACACTTTATTTTCCATTAGTATCGGTTTATCATGAATATGAGCGAGGTGCAAATAAAAGTTTTAGATTATTCAAGATTTTCATAAAATCTGCTTTCTCTTATTATAAAAAATGGGGTTTTTTTATTGATAAGGAAAGACACAAAATAAATAAAAAAACTTTAGAGCAATTTAATTAATTATGTATAATATACAGATTTCTGGTATTACTGGATTTATTGGAAAAAACTTAAAAAAGTATTTAGAGATTAATGAAAATAATGTATCAGAGGTTTTACTAAGAAACAATAATCAAGACCTTATTAGATTAGAGACAGATACAATCATACATTTAGCTGGTAAAGCACACGACACAAAAAAAAAAACAAAATTGGAAGAATACTACGAAGTAAATACTGCTTTAACTAAGAAACTATTTGATGCGTTCTTAGCCTCTAATGCTAAGGTTTTTATTACATTAAGTTCAGTAAAAGCTGTTGCAGATAGCGTAGATGGTATTCTAACGGAAGAAGTTATACCTAATCCCTCAACTCACTACGGGAAGTCTAAATTATTGGCAGAGCAGTATATTTTTTCAAAACCAATACCCAATGAAAAAAGAGTATATGTTTTGCGTCCCTGCATGGTTCATGGAAATGAGAATAAAGGAAACTTGAATTTATTGTATAAAATAGTAAGTAAAGGAATTCCATATCCTTTAGGCTGTTTTGAAAATAAACGCTCTTTTTTGAGTATTACAAACTTATGCTTTGTTATTGATGAATTAATACATCAAGAAGATATTCCTTCGGGTATCTACAATGTAGCTGATGAAATACCGCTGTCCACAAATCGTTTAATTACACTTATGGGAGAAGTGCTAAATCGAAGGTCAAAAATTTGGTTTATTAATCAATCCGTCATTAGATTTATTGCAAAAATAGGCAGTATATGTCATCTACCATTAGATACTGAGCGTTTACAAAAGTTAACTGAAAATTATATAGTGAGCAGTGAAAAATTATTAAAAGCACTGAAGAAACCTTTACCTATATCTTCCGAAGCAGGCTTACGAATTACTATTAAATGTTTTGCTGATGAAAAATTATAGTCTATTAATTTGGGGTGCTTTTTTGTTTATTTTTGAGATACTATATATCAAAATAGCTAATTATTTTAATATTATTGATAAACCCAATGAGCGTAGTTTACATTCTAAAGTTACTATCAGAGGTGGAGGAATAGTTTATTGGATTGCAGGCTTGATTTATTTTTATTATTATTCAGACTATTCTTACCCTTATTTTTTTTTAGGA
This sequence comes from Emticicia aquatilis, assembly GCF_014644295.1. Lineage (GTDB taxonomy): Bacteria > Bacteroidota > Bacteroidia > Cytophagales > Spirosomataceae > Emticicia > Emticicia aquatilis. The sequence goes on along the minus strand of NZ_BMKK01000006.1, from coordinate 77,477 downwards.
TTCACTTGTTTAGTAATCATCAGTTTTATAGATGATATTGTCACAGTACCTAATCGTTATCGTTTGTTTACACAGTTTGGAGCATTGGTTTTACTGCTCTGTGAGGTGTCATTTTATACCCATTACTCTTATTATTGGACTTTACCTATTGTGATAATAGGAGTTGGTATTCTTAATGCCTATAACTTTATGGATGGAATTAACGGTATTACTGGTACTTACAGTTTGGTAATATTATTGACATTGACTTATATAAATAATTATGTTTTTCTTTTCATTGAACAAGGATTTCCTAACATAACTATCATTAGTGTTTTAGTATTTTTAATATTTAACTTTAGAAAAAAAGCAATTTGTTTTGGAGGTGATGTTGGAAGTATTGGGATTGCATACATACTGATTTTTTGTGTAGGCCACTTGATATATCTAAGCCACGATTGGAAGTATATATTTTTATTCACTATTTATGGAATGGATAGTATCTACACTATACTTTATCGTTTGCAGCTTAAACAAAATATCTTTAAAGCACATAAACTTCATTTATTTCAGATATTGGTATATAGTTATAACTTGTCTCACTTACAAGTTACGATTTTATATGCAGGAGTACAATTAATATTAAATATTTGGATTATTAATCAATCAGCAAATAGAATAATATACTACATTCCTTTCCTATTTTTGTTGGGATTGATGCATATAGTTAGAGAAAAGCGACAATTTGGAATAACCATTAAATAAAATTTGTAAATAAAGTTTTAATTAGTCTAAAAAACTCACGTACTTAGTATTTATAAAATTGACAAATTATTTATTAAAACAACTAATATTTAAGACAATGAAAACATGTATTACAAAATTGCTTTATGTAGCTACTATTCTTTCGCTAAGTACTTTGGGTGCTTTTGCTCAAAAAGAGAGAGCGAATGTTGGTATTGGAACAACTCAGCCTGATGAGTCGGCAGTGTTAGATATTAAATCATCGACAAAGGGGGTATTAATGCCTCGTATGAGTTTGCAAGAAAGAAATGCAATTCAAAATCCAGCTAATGGATTGATAGTGTACCAGACAGATATGTTATCTGGTTTTTACTTTTATGATGGTAAAAATTGGAAGCCACTAACAACTACAACAGATGCAAATTCAGTTGCTGGTGTAGATGGAGACTGGACATTATTAGGAAATGCTGCTCCAGCTGGGTCTTTTATCGGAACAACAAATGCTACTCCTCTTGAGTTTAGAGTTAATAATGTACGATTCGGATATTTAAGTCCAACTCAAACAACTCTTGGAAATCAAGCTTTATTAGCTAATACTAGTGGTCTATATAACCTTGCAATAGGAGAGTATGCTCTATACGGTAATACGACTGGTTCATACAACGCTGCCTTGGGGTCATCAGCATTAGAGAAGAACAACGGCACTTGGAATTCTGCTATAGGTTATCAAACTTTGCAGAATAATACGTCTGGAGCATATAATGTTGGGATAGGGGGGAGAGCTCTATTTAGTAATACGACAGGTATAAGTAATATGGCAATCGGAGTTAATGCACTTTACACCAATACTACTGGAAATGAAAATACAGCAATTGGTGTGAATGCTTTGAATGGAACAATAGGAAATAGTAATATAGGTATTGGAAATGAAGCTGGTATGAATAAAAATGGGACTGGTAATATTTATATTGGAGCCTTTGCGGGGAGAACGTCATCTTTAACTGCTGAAAGTAATACGCTTTACATAGCAAATTCAAATACCACAACTCCTTTAGTTTATGGAGATTTTGCAACAAAGTATCTTGCAGTTGGTGAAGTAGCTGCGGCCGACCGTGCAGCGGCAACCTCAGGTGGATACCGATTATTGGTAAAAGGTGGAATGATTACTGAAAAAATAAAGGTCGCAGTAGCTGGAAGTGCTGATTGGGCTGATTACGTTTTTGAACCATCATATAAGTTGATGTCTTTAGATAAAGTGGAATCTTTTGTGAAAGAGAACAAACATTTACCAAATGTACCTTCAGCAGAAGAAATGTCTAAAAATGGTTTAGATGTAATGCAGACATCCGCCAAGTTAATGGAGAAAATTGAAGAATTGACGTTGTACATGATTGAAATGAACAAAGAAATTAAGGCTTTGAAAGCAGAAAATGCAAAGTTAAAAAAATAAGAAGTGATGTTTCTCTATTAAGCATCTGATGTTACTTATCAAGATAACCTCTGTCTGAATTGGCAGAGGTTTTTTTTTACCGAATAATAAAATTATATATATATAAATCGTCAGAAACTTGCTGTGTGAGTGTTTCTCACTAAATTTGTTGATGGTTTTAGCCAAAACTCAAAAACTGATAAACTATGTCCCAATTTTTACAAAAATATGCAGATAGGTTTGTTTCAAAGTGGCTAATTTTAGTATTAGATTTATTTATTTGTGCCACAACATTCTCTTTCGCCTCAATACTAAGATTTAATTTTGATTTAATATATATCAATCCTAATTTATTTAAGTATCATTTGGCCATTATTTTAGTAGTTAAAATATGTGTTTTTGTGTATTTTAAGTCATATACTGGTATTGTTCGCCATACAAGTATTGAAGATGCAAAAATGTTATTTAGGGTAAATACACTATCACTGGGTATTTTGCTACTATGTTATGTTATATCTTGGGGAGGAAAAATAAATGTTTTTTTTCATTTGCCACTTTCTATATTAGTAATTGATTATTTTGTTTCTTCATTCGCTCTCATTTTTAGTCGTTTATTAGTAAAAAGTATTTATGAAAATATCTTAGGCTCGTTTAAAACAAATGTAAGTGTGATTATTTATGGAGCGGGATACCTTGGTTTAATGGTGAAGAATACTTTAATGAAAGACAAAAAAAAGAAGTATAATATTCTTTGCTTTGTAGATGATAATCCTCAAAAAATTAATAAGACAATAGAGGGCGTCAAGGTAATTTCAAGAAAGGAAGCAATCAATGATTATATCAAGGGTAATAAAGGAGGACATGTGGAGGTTATTTTTGCGATTCAGTCAATTTCACCAACTACAAAAACAAAAATAGTTGAGGAGTTTTTGTCGAATGAGGTTACAATAAAAACTATTCCGCCAATTAGTCAATGGATGGATGGAGAATTGAATATTAATCAGATTCAACATATTAAAATTGAAGATTTGTTGGAGAGAGAGGCTATTTCGATAAATAATAGGTTAGTTAAACAGTTTATCACAGGTAAAAAAGTATTGATTACAGGAGCTGCTGGTTCTATTGGTAGTGAGTTAGTTCGGCAATTAATTAAGTTTTCTCCCAGTAAGTTAGTATTGATTGACCAAGCCGAATCTGCTCTATATGATTTAGAAACTGAATTAATACGAATGGATATTGGCGGAGTTTTACCAAATATCAGAGTTGAAATTTTGAATGTTTCGAGTGAAAAATCAGTTGAAAAATTATTTAGAGAAGAATGCCCACAAGTAGTTTTTCATGCAGCAGCTTACAAACATGTGCCTTTGATGGAAAAAAATCCATATAATGCCGTTAAAGTAAATGTATTTGGCACAAAGAATGTAGCGAATCTTTCATCTAAATACGGCGTTGAGAAGTTTGTGATGGTATCAACTGATAAGGCCGTAAATCCTACTAATGTAATGGGGGCAACCAAGCGTTTGGCAGAAATGTATGTGCAGGGCTTGAACAGTTATCATGGAAATAGTACACGGTTCATCATTACTCGATTCGGCAACGTATTGGGTTCAAATGGTTCCGTGATTCCTCTATTCAAAAAACAAATTGAGGTCGGTGGGCCAATAACTGTTACACACCCAGATATTATTCGCTATTTTATGACTATTCCTGAAGCGTGCCAACTTGTTTTGGAAGCAGGAACAATGGGAAAGGGTGGTGAAGTGTATGTATTTGATATGGGTGAACCTGTCAAAATTGTTGATTTAGCAAAAAAAATGGTGCAATTGTCTGGTTTGGTCTTGGATAGAGATATTAAGATTGTATTTACGGGATTGCGTCCAGGGGAGAAACTATTTGAAGAGCTTCTGCATAGTAATGAAAATACAATTCCTACATATCACAATAAAATTATGATTGCAAAAGTTGTTGCAGAAGATTTTGATATATTATCAACAGAGTTTCAAAAGTTAGAAACGATAATTGCAAAGATGAATAATATTGAGATAGTTGCGGCACTCAAGAAACTTATCCCAGAATATCTCAGTAACAACTCTATTTACGAAAAATTAGACAAATTAGAAAGTACGCATGAGCTGCAGGCCAATACCTAAATTAGACTTAAACAAAGCATCTGAATTATAAGATATCTGGGAAGATACGATATTCTTTTTGTAAGAAAATTGTGCACTTTGCAGTATAGAAGTTTGATTAAACTTCTTATCTACACCATATACATGATTGTTTGTATTTGAGAATTTTGTTAGAAAAGAAATTTCTTTCATTCGATAGTAAGCCCCTAAAAAAAATCCGGAAAGTCTATTGACTACCATATAGGTTGATGGTATGGATTTAGAAATAGAAGCATAATTGGGTGTAAAGACTTCTTGTTGAATATTTCGAAGAGGTATTATAAATGGTGTTCCAATTGTATTACCTTTGTAAATCCACTGATAAAAGCCATTATTAAAATAGTTGTCGCCACCTCTAATTTGCGGAATCGTACTACCACTTCCACCTGGCCCTCCTTGACTTTTTGTATTGATAAACTCAAAAGTAAATTTTATTAACCCTGCATTTGTATTTTTTCTTTTATACGAAAGGCCCAATAGCCCATCGGTGATATTGCCCAAATAGAACAATGAACCGTCTTCATAAAAACTTTGACGATAAAGAAATAAATCAAATTTATTAAAACACATTTCTGTGGCAATATCAACACTGCCCAAATGATTGCCCGAACGATTCCAAGCATCATTGATAGGAATACCATCTTTTGATATACCATCTCCTTTTCGGTTGAGAGAAACCCCCGAAATAACATATAAATACGTATTGAAATCGTTTCCATAGTTCGTAATGAGTTTGCCTGTTTCCTTTTCAATATAAGGTTTATGTGGTTTTCCTCCCCATTGTACTTGATGATTAAACCCAGCATACATTTTAACCCTCCAATTAGGCTTGCCAATTCTTCCATATAGAGATTTTTGATGTAAAAAGAAGTTTTTGGTAGAATCACTGCTCCCAAACCAACCATGAGCATAGGCTCCTTTGATAGAGATAAGGCCTTTACCAAGAATTGAAACATAGTTAGGAATTGAAATTTGGAGTTTTGGCAATGGCAAGGCGTTACCAGACCAAATATATGAGCCAGATGTAAGCGTTGTATCGACTAAGCCTACTACTTCTTTCCTCCGTCCTCCATAAAACTCAAATACTCCATAACGTCCTTTCAAGTAGGCTTCTGGTAGGATAATTTGGTTTGCCTTACCAACATTGATAACCGTACTTATTCCGTACCCGTAACTAAATCTTTTTTGTTTGTTTTGCTCGTTTTTTGTAGAATCGTATTCTTTGTGTGTAGCTCCTCTTAGGGTTAAAAATTGTGATTCTAAAGGAATGATTCCATATTGATTAGAACGTAATAAAAAAGGGTTTTGACCTGATGTAGATAGATATATACCAGATTCGAGTTCGTATCGGATGTTTTTGGTGACACCTTGTGCTAAACAAACATTGATGGTTAGAATACTCAAAAAAAGTTTAAAAGATGGTATTTTTGAGATAATAAGGTACTGCTGCATAGAATTAGAGAGTTATCAAGTTTCCAAAGATAAAACATATTTACGCCATTACCATTTTTTTAGCACAGAAACCGATACGCCACTACTATTTTTTAACTTTGTCCCGTAATCACCAGCAACTGAAACTTTAATTTGATATTCCTGTCTCACAAAAAAATCAGTATATGCAAGAAATGAGAATTGATTAATATTTCTAATAATGTTTTGACGGTATAACGAATAATTTGTTTTTATACCATAATTATACCTTTTCCTGTTTCCCTCCAATGCTAAATAGATACTTTTAACTTGATTAAAACTGCTCGCAGGAATAGTAGCATTATAAATAGTTTCATTGTGTCTATCTAACATTAGAGGCGAACCAATTATGTTTTCATTATAACGCCAGCCATCTTGATATTGACCATGTTGAAAGTAGCCGTGAGGTTCTCCAAAATGCTTATCTTGAATATTTAATAATCGAGCAATACCCGAACGATAAGTCCCTTGATTATAGCTGTGGAAGCCCTCGACTGTAATTTTATTAACTGTAAAAATAGGCTTTTTAAATTTTAGAGCTATTCCATATAGGCCATCATCGGCATTTACTAAACTTGAGAAAAGACTACCTAAGTCATAAGGTAATTGACGATAAAATAAAATATTGATTTGAGGTAATTTTAATTCGCCTGCGAAATCGACACTACCTAACTGATTCCCACCATAGTTCTCACTATCATAACCTAACTTGATTTTAGGAGGGAATGCATTTCTGACAAAGGGTAATGGAAAAGCAACGCCCATCAAGGCATTAAAGTCGGAGGGTAGATGTCCATTTTGTGAACTATAATTATCGTTTACTAATAGTGGAGCATAGCCCCCCCATTGTACTTGGCTATTAAACCCACTATAAAAATTTATTTTCCAGTTGGGCTTTCCTATACGTCCATATAACGATTTTTGGTGTAAGTAATAATTTTTTACATATGTTTGGTTGCCAAACCAACCGTGTGCAAAACTACCTTTTATTGACAATAAGCCATGCCCGAGAATAGAAGTATAATTGGGTATGGAAATCTGAATTTTAGGAATTGGTAGAGCGTTGCCCGACCAAATATATGAACCAGAAGTTAGCATTGTATCAACCAGCCCTATAATCTCTTTTCTCCGTCCAACATAAATCTCAAATGTACCATAGCGAACTTTAACATAGGCTTCTGGAATCAAAATTTGACTCTCATTGCCAATATTTATAACTCCATTCAAGCCATAGCCATAGCCAAATTTTCCGGTTCTCTGTTCTATTTTAGTAGAATCATATTCTTTATGAGCGGAACCATTAAGCGATAAGATGGGGGGAGAAGTAGGTATAATCCCGTATTGATTTGAGCGAAGCCAAAACGGAGTTATGTTTGATGTAGATAGGTAAGTGCTGACCTCTCCTCGATATTTAATGTTTGAAAAGAAGCCCTGTGAATATGAGATGTTGACATAAATAGTGAGGAATACTATCAACAAAAGACTATTTCGAGTCATATTTTTTGTTTATCTTATCAGCAAAAGTTTACCAGTCTTATTTACTTCTTTGCCATCATTAACCTTGGCATAAATCTTATATGTGTAGGTGTCAGATGGTGCCAAGGCATTTTGAAACGTGCCATCCCATTGTAAATTTATATCATTAGAAATAAATACAGGATTCCCCCAACGATTGTAAATTTGTAATTCAAAAGTTGTTATACGTTTTATAGAGCCCTTTATCTCCAAGTTTTCATTTATACTATCATTATTCGGGGTAAAAGCATCGGGTAAAAATAGTTTTACGGCAATTGGAATAATGTAGATATTTGAAAAACTCTCTTCGCCATCAATTGATATCGTTTTTACTTGGAACTTGGCTTCTTCTTCAAATTTATCAAGAACTGGCACAAATATAGTCTCAGATGCGGTCTTGCTTGTTTCTACTGTTGTCGTATTTGTTTGTTCATTATAACTTAAAACCTCAAACTCTTTAATTGCAGTATTTCCAAATGGTGAGGTATTTGTCCATTCTAAGTTTCTTAGGGCATTCTCATTTAAAAATATTGTACAGAAAGCTGGAGAAAAATCAGATTCACTCCCACATTTATCTACAAATGAAACTTTGTAACAATACGATTTTTCAGAAGCGTTAACTCCTGTGTCTAAAAATGGCCTAATAGTATTTGTACTATCAATTTTTTTCTGAAGTGGTTCTTCTAATCGATAGAGTCGATACAATTTCCTATCTAAATTCCATGAACTATTATCCTTGAATGTAAATTGAACATTATTTGCCGCGTTTACACTCACTAAGCCATCAGTTATGGCTGGAGGATGTATTTCTTTACGGTCAATACATTGTTTTTGACTTACTGTTGCAGTTTCAATATAATTAGCACCAGTATAACCAGCATAAGAAACAGTAATTTTTGATGATAATGTGTAGCAGTATTTTTTATTGCAATCTGCTGTGTTATCTATATACGGACTACTCACATTATTAAAAGTTGTCTTATTAGCTCCATTTTCATCTCTGATTATTTGGGTATTAACTTGATTGATAAATGTAAAAACACCTGTATTTTGCGTTTTTCCTGTTGATATTGTTTGCCAAGTTAGTTGGTATTTGTCGTTAATTGGTTTTAGTGTAAAAGGGATTGTGCAAATTTCGTTAGAGAATTCAAAACAACCAGCTTGTCCTACTCTGCCGACTGAAAAGCATTGGCTTTTTTGTGGGTCAGGAATCGAAACTTTTATAGAACCAACTTTTACTTTAGGCATCGTATTATTAGGTACAACTCCATTTTGGTCAATAGAACGACTTGATAGAAAGTAATCTGCATCTGGGTTTCCAATTAGATTGATAGTAGCCTGTTTTCCATCTTCACTCAATTCAACTTTTTCTATGCGTGGAAACATATCGCCTCTGTCCATTTTAACGGAAATTGGTTGGGGTGCAGGGCAATTGTTGGGTATGGTATATAACCCTTCAACTAAAATATTTTGAGTGCTGGATGGGGCAAATGTTTTTTTTACAGAATATGGTAAAACTGTTCCTATAGGTATGTTATCAATACTACCATCACTCCATTTTATTCGATAAGAATCAAAATTGTTAATGGGTGAGTTCCTTATTGTTAATGTAATTCTTGTATTATCACATGCTTCATAACTTATATCTGGTTTATTATTCTCCCTCACATAAACCACATCACAATAATACATATCCTTACCATTCCTCTTACCATATTGGAGAACAGTATATTGCCCAGCAGCAAGAAAAGTATAGTCAAGATTGGTTTGAGAACTAATACTTGAAAGCTGGGAGGCAGGTTGACCAGTATAACCAAAAATATATCTGACACCAGTTCCACCTGAATTGTCTTTAAGTTTAACTGCTTGTCCAATACATACTGTTGAAGGATCATCAAAAGAAAATCCACCTTTTTCAATCCCTGTTGTAATATCGCAAACACCTTGTGCGAAAACAGTAGTTGAAAACAGAAGCAGAATAATAATTTTGGAAAGGTTATTCATATATGGTTAGTGAGCCTATATTAACTACAAATTTGCATATAAATAACGTATTCTCTGATGATAAAGTCTGAATTTATTTCGTTTTTTATTTAATGGTTAATAATAAAGTTCTGAATTAGGAGTTCTGAGTCCTGACTGCAAAATAGAAAAGGGTCATAATATTTTCAGACTTTCAAAATTCTTTCCTAAAATGGCCTTACTCTCTGTTTTTAGCCAATCTTTTAGAAGTGAAGCATAGATTTGTCTAAAATCCACAGAGAACTTCAAGTCACCTTCGTCTAAATCTGTGAGGTTGGGAGCTTCATTCAAAACTTTTGGTCGCTTTAGGTTTTCGCTCATCAAAAACACATTATTAGCTGTGCCGTGGTCGGTTCCACCGCTGGCATTTTGTTTGACTCTCCTTCCAAATTCTGAAAAGGTCATGATGGCTACCTCTTTAAACTTATCATTTTTCTTCAAATCGTTCACGAAAGCATTTACCGACTCGGCATAGTTTTTTAACAGTCGCTCTTGTTGATTGACTTGATTGAAATGCGTATCAAATCCAGAAATACTCACATAATAAATATTTGTTGACATTCCCGAAATTATTAGTTCCGAAATTGTTTTCAAGCGTTGCCCCAACTCTCCTTGTGGATATATGCTCGAACTCCTATATATCTTTGATTTTGTGTGTAAAAACTCAGCCGAAGAAGCTGTTTCTGCCAATGTTTTGTACAAATACGCAACATTATCATGTCCTTGGGCTGCTGAGTTTTGGGCAACTTTATTAATAAAATTACCACTTACTTGTTTATACAGCTTTTCGGGGTCTTGTACTGAGAGTGCTTTTACTTTTTCTCCTTTCATCGAAAGACTCAGTGTATCATCAATTTCTAATGCTTGGTACGGAACACAATTTCCTGCACAATTGGCATCTAAATAGCGACCAATCCACCCTGTGTTTAAGTATTCGGTCGATTCGCTGGCGGTTTGCCAAATATCCATTGAGCGAAAATGCGAACGGTCAGGGTTTGGATAACCCACATTATTGATAATACTCATTTGTCCGTTATCATACAAAGCTCTGAGCGATTCCATAGCAGAGTTTAAGCCTACTTCATCATTGAGTTTTAGCACTTTCTCACTTTGAATTGCAATACTTGGGCGAGATTTGTAGTAAATGTCATTTCGGTAAGGCACAATGGTATTCAAACCATCATTTCCTCCCGAAAGCTGAATGACTACCAAAATCTTATCAGTTGTTTGGCTTTGACCTAAATGTTGCATTTCAAATGCTTTCAAAAAATTAGGTATCATCATGCCACCAACGGTAGCAAAAGCCGATTTTTTTATAAATGCTCTTCTTGAAGTCATGGTTTTAAAGTTAAGTTTTTGGGAGAAAAGTAAATCAACAAACTTGATACTCGGGTAGCATCATTAGTGCAATAGCTGTTTGTTTGATGTTTTCTTCGTTTGAAGATTGCTGAAATTTATTCACAATGTTTTGAATGAATGACTCATTAGCAGTTACTTGAAATAAATATTGACTTATTTCGTCAACAAATTTTTTTTCGTTCTCAGTAAAAGCTCTACTGAAATTACTCCAATCGACACTCGCCTTGAAATTTCGCTTTTTTGTTTGATACTCGGTATTTATATCGCCATCTTTCTTGGCAGAAATACTGCCTTCTTTACCTAAAAACAACATTGCTGGTAGTTGCATCCTAAAAAGCAGACTCGAACTATCAATCCAGTTTTTGCCTCCTGCCCAGCCAGCAACATTGGGCGGATAAAGTAATACTTGCCCCAAAACTTTCTGAATAAATAAATCGGGTTGTTGGTCTTCAAACGTCGCTCCGAGGGTTCGTTTGATTCCCACCAACAATTCTACTGGCGATTTTATGTGCGAGCCAATATTTTCTTGGTCGTAAAACCAGTCGGCCGTGAAGATATTTTCGAGCAAATCGGCAATATCATAATTGGTTTTGTAAAAACGCTTGCTTAATTCCGCGATTCGCTTCTCTTTTCCACTTATATTTTCGTTGACGAAATATTTATAAATTTTGGCGGTCAGAAACTGGGCTGTTTCTTTTCGCTCCAAAATCATCTCAATTACATCTTCACCTTTGAAATTGCCCGTTTTTCCAAAAATGGTTTTCTCTCCGTTATCGTGTTGAAATTCTCTGAAAATAAACTTTCCTTGCAAATCAAAATCCCAGCCCGTAAATGCTCTGGCGACATCCTTGATGTCTTTTTCGGTGTAGTTTCCTCGTCCGAGCGTGAAAAGCTCTATTAATTCACGAGCAAAATTTTCGTTCGGACTACGTTTCTTATTTTGTTTGTTATTCAGAAATTGCAGCATCGAAGGTTCTTTTGAAACCGCCATGAGTAAATCGCCAAATTTTCCGAGAGCGTGTTCACGGAGTGTATTCAGATAACTTTGCGAAAAAGCAGGATTCAGACTTCTCGAAACTAAATGTCCATGCCAAAACAAAGCTATTTTTTCTCGTAAAACTCCTCTCGAAGTCACCATTAAGTCAATCCAATTTGTATTGAGTGTACCTTGTTCTTCTTTTCTATCCTTCTGTAAATCTTTCAGTTTATCACGTACTTCTTCTCTATTACCTTCTTTTTTTATATCACGCATTTCACGCAGTTGCCGAAACTCAGCAACAACTTCACGTAAATCAACTATATCAATCGGTCGAAAATCTTCTGAATCACTTAACATTTGTTTGAAAACTTGTCGTGCAGACTGCCTCTGTGCTGCTTGAACAACCGCATAAGGCTCTCCGAAGCCTGCACGCCAATATAAATGTTGAATATGTTTTTGTAGCATGACCTTTCTGTTTTTTCAATAACCTTTGGATATAAAAAAGTAGATAAAGGTTTAATAAGCAATATAATTATGTTCTTCGGAGGGTAAAAAATCCTTATCTTTGCACCCTTAATCTTGACAGGATTATAAGGATTACAAGATGGACACGATTTTTTGAGAGAATTTTAAATTCTAACGACGTAAATTAATCGTAGTTGTTTTAATCTTACTAATCTAAAAATCGCTTAATCCTGTCTAATTTTTCACTCACTATGCAATACAAAGAATATAAATCAGTCAATTATGCCGCTATTGCCGATGAAGTTTTAGCTTTCTGGAAAGAAAACAAAATCTTTGAGCAATCTATTGAGGTACGTGAAGGTTCACCGACTTTTACATTTTTCGAGGGGCCGCCATCAGCAAATGGTACGCCTGGAATTCACCACGTAATGGCTCGTTCGATTAAAGATATTTTTTGTCGCTACAAAACTCTCCGTGGTTTTCAGGTAAAACGCAAAGGTGGTTGGGATACACATGGCCTACCCGTTGAGCTTCAAGTAGAAAAAGAACTTGGCATTACAAAAGAAGATATTGGTAAGAAAATAACAGTTGAAGAGTATAACCAAAAATGTCGTGAAACGGTCATGCGTTTTACCGACCAATGGGACGATTTGACCGAAAAAATGGGTTATTGGGTTGACCTCGAAAATCCGTATATTACTTATAAAAACGAATACATCGAAAGTATTTGGCATTTATTGAAAGAATTCTACAATAAAGGATTGCTTTATAAAGGCTATACAATTCAACCATATTCACCAGCGGCAGGCACAGGATTAAGTTCGCACGAACTAAATATGCCAGGCACGTACAAAGACGTAAAAGATACATCTTTAACTGCCCAATTTAAGGTTATCGAAAATCATAAATCTGAGTTTTTGTTTAAAGCAAGTGAAGGAGAAGTCTTCATACTTGCTTGGACGACAACACCGTGGACACTTCCTGCAAACTCGGCTTTGACGGTTGGAAAAAACATCAACTATGTTTTGGTGAAAACTTTCAATCCATACACATATTTACCTGTAAATGTGGTCTTAGCAAAAGACCTAATCGGGAAGTATTTCTCCGAAAAAGGTAAAGATGGAGATTTTGAAGGTTTTGAGTCTTCTGATAAAAAAATCATTCCTTGGACAATCATTGCTGAGTGTAAAGGCTCAGATTTGGAAGGAATTGAGTACGAACAACTACTTCCTTATGTGCAACCCGAAGCTCCTGCATTCAGAGTAATTATCGGAGATTTCGTGACAACTGAAGATGGTACTGGTGTTGTACATACTTCACCAACTTTTGGTGCAGATGACTTTAGAGTTGCTCAACAACACGGCATTCCGTCAATCATGGTGAAAGACGAAACAGGAAAAGATGTGCCTGTGGTTGACCGTAGAGGACGTTTCGTGAAAGAAATCACTGATTTTGCTTTAGAGTACGTAAAAGAAGCCTATTTGACCGACGACGAAAAAGAGGCAGAAAGAATCAAACAAGGCCGTGACAAATATCTTTCGGTTGATGAGCGAATTGCGATTAAACTAAAAACCGAAAATAAAGCTTTCAACGTACAGCGTTACGAACACACATATCCGCATTGTTGGAGAACCGATAAGCCTGTGCTTTATTACCCACTTGATAGTTGGTTTATTCGCACAACGGCTATGAAAGATAAGTTGGTAGAACTGAACAAAACTATCAACTGGAAACCTGAAAGTACAGGAACTGGTCGTTTTGGCAACTGGCTCGAAAACTTAGTTGATTGGAATTTAAGTCGTAGCCGTTATTGGGGAACTCCACTACCAATTTGGCGTTCGGAAGATGGTGAAGAAGTGTGTATCGGCTCGGTTGAAGAATTGGTTAATGGTATTAAACATGCCTTGAAAGATGATGTATTGAATGAGGAGCAACGCAAAAAGAATGAATCTTTCATTCACTCATTCACTCATTCAACATTTGACCTGCACCGCCCTTATGTTGATGAGGTTTTCTTGGTTTCGGCAAGTGGAAAACTCATGCAGCGTGAAACTGACCTAATTGACGTTTGGTTCGATTCGGGGGCGATGCCTTTTGCACAATGGCATTATCCGTTTGAAAATAAAGAGATTTTCGACGCAAATTATCCAGCCGATTTTATCTCCGAAGGTGTTGACCAAACTCGTGGTTGGTTCTTTACACTTCACGCTATTTCTGGAATGTTGTATGATTCGATTGCCTTCAAAAACGTGGTTTCAACGGGCCTTGTTTTGGATAAAAACGGCAATAAAATGTCGAAACGTCTCGGAAATGCCATCGACCCATTCGATACTTTGGGTAAATACGGTGCTGACCCAACTCGTTGGTACATGATTACAAACGCCGAGCCTTGGGACAATCTTCGCTTTAATTTGGATGGAATCACCGAGGTGCGTAATAAATTTTTCGGAACGCTTACCAACACGTATAATTTCTTTGCACTTTATGCAAATCTTGATAATTATAAGATGTCGGAAACCGATAGAGTGCCTTATGCCAATCTTCCAGAAATGGACCGTTGGATTTTATCGAAATTATATACGCTCATCAAAGAAGTAGGTGAACAGTTCGATGATTATAATCCAACTAAAGCAGGGCGTTTGGTGCAAGATTTTGTTTGCGACCAACTTTCTAACTGGTATGTGCGTTTGTGCCGTCGTCGTTTCTGGCAGGGAGAAATGACTGAAAACAAAAAAGCAGCCTACGAAACACTCCAACAATGTTTGGTAACAGTTGCTCAGTTGATGTCGCCGATTGCACCATTCTATGGAGATTGGTTATACAAAAGCCTGACAGATTCTATTCGTGAAGAAGCCAAAGCAAGTAATTCGCCACTTCGACATGAGTCAGTACACTTTACTGATTGGCCAACTTATGATGCAAGCTGGGTAGATGCGAATCTCGAAACTTCGATGGAGTTATCGCAAACGGTTTCTTCGTTGATTCACTCATTGCGTAAAACGCACAAAATCAAAGTACGTCAGCCATTGCAACGTATCTTGATTCCAGTTTTATCAGAAAGCACACGAGAACAAATTCGCCATGTAGAAGATATCATCAAGTCGGAGGTAAATATCAAAGCCATCGAGTACATTGATGATGATTCGGGAATCTTGAAAAAGAAAGTAAAACCAAACTTCAAAGCTCTCGGCCCGAAATATGGTAAGGATATGAAGTTAATTGCCGAAGGAATCAATCAGTTAAGTGCGGAAGACTTGAAGGTCTTAGAAAAAGAAAAACAATTCTTAATTCCTAATTCTCAATTCTTAATTGCTTTAGAAGATGTCGAAATCCAAACTGAAGACGTTCCAGGTTGGTTAGTAGTTTCAGATAAAGGAATAACTGTTGCTTTAGATATTAATATTTCGGAAGAATTACGCCAAGAAGGTATCGCTCGTGATTTTGTGAATCGTATCCAAAATTACAGAAAAGACACTGGCTTTGAAGTAACCGATAAAATTAGCATCAAACTTTTAAATAATAATGAAGCCTTGACTGCTGCCGTAGAAGCCAATCGAGAATACATTAGTCAAGAAGTGCAAGCTCTTTCGTTGGAAGTATTGTCTGAAAGTCCAGCCAATGCCGTAGAAATCGAAATGGATGAGTTTATGCTCGTAGTTACGGTTGAAGTGAGAGCGTAAAATTTCACTCCAAAATACAATAGACAATAAATCCCTCATGGCTGAAATAGCGGTGAGGGATTTTTGTATGTAACAATCTATAAAACCAAATTTAACATAGATTTAAAACAAAAAAAGTCTGATAATCGCTTGATTATCAGACTTTTATATTTTGGTGGTGATGGACGGGATCGAACCGCCGACACAAGGATTTTCAGTCTTTATTTTTTGGTTTGATATGGTGCGAAATGGTCTGTTTTGGCTAATTTTTCTTATATTTGACTCATATAAATACACCAAGTACCACGTTAAACCTTTAATTGTTGTACCTATGTTGTACCAAAAGTTGTACCCATATCATGGCAAATGTAAAACTTGTTCTTCGTAAAAAGAAAAATAAAGAAGGGACATTCCCTTTAGCTTTGCGTATCACCAAAGATAGAAAAACATCTTTTATTCATCTTGGCTACAATCTTAACGAAGACGATTGGGATGAAGTTAAACAACGAGTTAAAAAATCTCACCCTAATTCTGTTCGTCTCAATAACTACATTCTCAAAAAGTTATCAGAAGCCAATGACCACTCATTGGAGCTTGAAACACAAAGAAATTATGTTTCGTCTCAATCGGTAAAGCAAAAAATCAAGCCGTCCGCCGCTTCAACATTCTTTCCTCAAGCCGAGTTATACCTACAACGCTTGAAAGAAGCAGGCAAATATAATCAATATACATCTGATAAACCAAGAGTAAAACACTTTAAAGAGTTTATAAAACAAGATATTGCATTTCAAGATATAACTGTTTCGCTTTTAGAACGGTTTCAAAACCATGTTAAGTCTAAACTTAATTTATCCGAAAGGTCGGCTATAAACCATATCGTAGTGATGCGATCTATTTTCAGCTTTGCTATCAAAGAAGGTGTAGTAGATGAAAAATACTACCCGTTTGGCAAAGGGAAAATGAAAATAAAGTTCCCAGAAAGCACTAAAGTGGGGCTAAATGCCGAAGAAATAGAAAGACTTGAAAATGTTGAACTATCAGGTGCAGCCAATCATGCTCGTAATCTTTTTCTTTTTTCGTATTATTTTGCAGGTGTTAGAATAAGTGATGTTTTACGATTACGTTGGTCTGATTTTCAAAACGACCGTTTACACTATTCTATGGGTAAAAATCAAAAGGTAGGCTCTTTAAAAATCCCTGACAAAGCTGATACTATTCTTAAACAATATGAAGCTTTCAAAGAGAATAAGGACGATTTTGTATTTCCAGAATTAAAGGGTGTAAATCTTGATAATAAATTCGTTACTCAACGAACGATTGCGTTTAAAACAAGTGCATTAGATAAATGTCTTAAAACACAAGTTGCACCAGCAGCAGAAATAGATAAAAAATTAACGATGCACATAGCACGTCATTCATTTGCCCAAATGGCAAATGAAAAGATTCCCGTACAAATTTTACAAAAACTTTATCGTCATAGCAGTATTATTACCACGATGGGCTATCAATCAAACTTTACAACCCAACAAGCCGATGATGCTTTGGATAAAGTGCTAAATACTCAACCTGAGAAAAATAAGTTGTAACTAACGTTATATGCCAGTAAAAGCAAAAACTGTATAAGTGATAAAAATCTTTACATGGATAGTGGTGGTACTTTTTTCAACGAATTGGTAATGTGATTAGGGGTGTCTTGTTCAAAGTTTGAAGTAAAATCTTTTAATGACTTTTCCCTATGGAGACATTCCAAATCCTTAATTTTTCTACGATATAGAGTTGCAGTATCTTGATTCTCAATTTCAAGTTTACGCCTTCGACTGAGATTTAAAAAGTCTAATTCTTGCTCTATCCCTACGAAACGCCTATTCGCTAAATTAGCAGCAACACCTGTTGTACCACTGCCAGTGAAAGGGTCAAGTATAACATCTCTTGGTTTGGTAGATGCCAAAATTAAACGATTTAGTACTGAAAGTGGTTTTTGTGTGGTATGTTTTCCACAAGACTTCTCCCAAAATTCAACGGCTGGCAACTTCCACACGTCTTGCATTTGTTGGTTTTCGTTCATTTGCTTCATTAAATCATGGTTGAAGTAATGAGGTATTTTTTCGTTTTTTCTTGCCCAAATGATTTGCTCAGTTGAGTGCGTAAAGTATTTGTGAGAAAAATTTTCTGGTGGGTCAGTTTTTTGCCAAGTAACGATATTTAGTATTTTAAAATTTAATTCATGCAGCAGTTGCCCAACTGAAAATATATTGTGCATTGTTCCGCTTATCCAAATAGTGGCATTGTCTTTCATGTTATTACGGACAGCAGATAACCAACTCCGATTAAAAATATTTATAGCTTGATAATTATCTGATTTATCCCACTCTCCTTTGTTTACACTTGCAACCTTACCATTTTTAACGGTTAAACCATCATTTGATAAAAAATAGGGTGGGTCTGCAAAAACCATATCAAACTTGTAATCTATTTGAGGTAATATTTCTATGGAATTACCTTGAAATAGATAAAATGATTTATCATTGGATTTGAAAAAAGGGGTAATCATTTTCAGACAAAACACCTTTTAATCTTAAAACAATTTAAGTTGTGAGCCAAACCCACTTAGAGAAGAATGACTAACTGTTTCTTGTTTTGGGGCAAAAGTAGGGGGAGCAGGTTGCGAAGTAATCTCCGTGTTGTCTGTGGTGATAAACTCTTTCAAACGATTATAGCGGTTTCTTTGCTCCAGTTTTCGTCCCCAACCCCCTAAAACATGGGCAGGGGTAAACCAATGGCTATATTCTTCCAATGAAATGGTATTGCCATGAATAACTGTTGCAGGGATATGTAGGAGCGAAAATTGAACGAAAGTCGCATGAACGCAGGTTGGGTCTAAATCAACAGCCGTGACGTGTAAGTTTTGCTGATAATTGACACCCTGATTGCAAAGCTCCTGAGCAGCCGCTATAACCATAGCACCAGTGCCACAAGCAGGCTCAGAAACGCTTATAAAGCCTTTTTCTGCTACGATGTCTTTAGCATTTTCGCCAATTATCATTTTTGCCATCATTTGGCAAAGAGGGTAAGGCGTGAAAAATTGCCCTTTTTTATCATTATGCAATTCTAATTCGTGGAATACATCGCCCAAAACATCTTTGGGACTTTCTTCTAAGTGGTTTACGAGCATGGCCAGCAATTGTGGGAACTCGTTAATTTCCTCCTTTTTATATTGCTGAACAATATCTAAATATCGCTTTTCTCGTGTTTCATACTGGATTTTATCGGTTACATTGCTATAAGCGATCGCAGACATTTCAACAAAATCCGAGTAAACCTTATAGGTGCTGTGCCTATGTGAGAGCTGGTGGATAAGTTTAACTATATCTTTCATGATGTACCTACCTTTAAAAGATAGGATACAGTACAATAGGCACTACTTTGAGAAGTATCTTAATTTATATAAGTCAAACAATATTAAGATGTAGTATGTCATTTTGCATTTATTGACCGTCTATCAAATTGTAAAAGACTCTGAGAAAATAAAATATGTCGATTTTTTTCTCTTCAATCCCATATTCTAATACCTAATAATAAATAAATCTTTTTTTTCTTGTAATGTGGTACAATACATATTAGAATTGTGTTCTTTAATTCTCTATAATTATTTCATATAATACAAAGTTTAAGGCCTAAGAAAGTTCATAAAGAGGGTAAATAAAAAAATTGAATGGTGAAAAAGAAAAATCCATTGTTAGAACCACAACGAGAGGTATCGGGGGCAAATACCTTTGCCAAATATTTATACCAATATCACTTTGGACTATATACTGCATTATGCAATCATACCAAAAATGCTAAGTATGCGGTTGCAATGGAATATCATGAAGACGTAATTTTTATAAACTCTTTAGAACCTGAAACCGCTAAATATAACTTTTACCAAGTCAAATCCTTAAAAGGAAGGATGAATAAAACCGACCTGTTAAAACAAAAAAATGGTAGTTCAGTTTTAGGGAAACTACTAAAAAGTTGCATAAAGAAACCATATTCTAACAATATTGAAGAAATTAATCTTGTATCAGCGAATGGCTTCAACTTTGAAGATAATAAGCTGAATGTAGCCAAATTTCCTATTGGTAGTTTATCATTAGCAATAAGAAATGATATAGAAACCCAAATACGGACAGAAATACAAGATACGACATTCACTCTTCCTAACAATATATATTTTATTTGCCCTGATATAAAAGAGATCGGCTGTAGAGACATGCTTATAAGAATTATATCTGAAATAATAAGAAACATACATGGTGATGTCTATTCTAAGGTAGTTGAAATTTATAGAACCCTTATAGATGAGATGTTTAGAAAAGGTGTAATTACACAAGATTATTCCGAATGGGAGCAGTTTAAACACCATAAAACACTGACAAGTGAAAGTGTTGATAGTGTAATTGAAATGTTTATCTTCGATGACAGAAGACAAGATCAAGAGAATGATTTTGATGATATTGTTTCAGAATTAGGATTAGGTTTTATGGATAAAAAGCAAATTAAGGCATCGTATAAGAGATATAAAACACTTAGGCTAAGCAATACTATCTTTCAGTTAGATACAAAGAATGAAATTCAGAAAAAATTAACACAAAATGAGCCATATTGTGAAAACTCAATAGCTAAACTGATTGAATTAGTTGATGAAAATTTAGATAAAAGCATTGCGAAGAAATTAGGTAGTCCGCTGGATATAAAAGCAGCAATAATTTGTGAATACTTAACTGGTAATTAAAACTATGACATCAGACAATTTTAAACTATTAATCCGAAACTTACGAACAAGAAAACATGTCAAACTTAAGATTCAATCAACTGCTAATAATATCGAATACATTAAAATCGGCAAATCGGTTCTTATTCCAGAAACGATTAAACCTGATAACAAGTATTGATAATACTGTTGGTAAATCAACATTGGCAAAGGTATTATTTTGGAGTTTGGGCTGTGACCCAGTTTTAGATGCTACATGGAAATCTTTTGATTGTAAAACTCTTTTAGAGTTTTCAGTAGATAAAAATATCTATCAAATATTCAGACATAAGAATGAAATTGTTTTAATAGATGTAAATAATAATCAGCGATATTCTTTTCCAAAAGTTTCAGGAGAGTTTTCAAAGTTATTATCAACTATTATCAACTTCAATTTTAAACTACCCAATAGAAAAACAGAGGCATTAGAAACACCACCTCCAGCATACTATTTTTTACCGTTCTACATTGACCAAAGAAGAAGTTGGAGTCTTCCTTGGAATAGTTTTGAAAACTTAGATCAGTATGCAAACTGGAAGCAAGACCTCATTAAGTATGATGTTGGTTTGATTTCCGATAGATATTTTGAAATACAAGAAGAACTCTTTTTAGAGAGGAGAAAAAATGAAAACTATCGTTCTCAAATTACAAGTATTGATACTACATTCAATGTTTTAAGAGACTATCTACCACAAAAAAATTTCTCAATTGACCCTAATGTTGTAGAACAAATTACAAAAGAGATTGAAGTTGAACTGGTTACATTAGCTCAGAACCAAGAAGAAATTTATAATACTTTAGCCCAATTAGAAACTGAAAAAACTCAAATTTCACATCAACTGAATATTGCTTCAAAAATAGTTCTTGAGTACGAAAAAGATTATGTTTTTGCTGTTGAGAATATTCCAGAAGACTATTTAGAATGCCCGCTTTGTGGCCAAATTCATGAAAATAGCATTATTAACAGGGCGTCTATTTTGACGGATAAAGTAAATGCAGAAAATCAACTTAATGAGATAAAGCAAGCTATATCAATAATTGATGAAAAAATATCTACTCAAAAAAGAAAATTGAATGCTGTTAGAGATAGTATAAATTTAATTAACAGTAAGTATATAAAATATAAAAATGAAACTATCAGTTATTCAGATGCTATCAATGGAATTGCCGAGTCTTCTTTAAGGTTTAGAGTAAATGAGAAAAAGAAAGAGCTTTTATTACAAGAAAAAGGCTCTAAAGTTCTTATAAAAGACTTAGAAAGTGAAAAAAGACAACTTCAAAGTAAGGAAGATAAAGAAACCATAAACATTTCTTTTCTGGAAATTTTCAAACGATATTTAAAGTTATTGAACATTAATAGTATTAATATGTCGGAAATAGAATCTCCTTTAGATTTTACAAAGATATACAAAGAAGGCGGAGCCGCCGAGAATACGAGAACGATACTTGCATATTATTTAACAATCTATGAAATGATTTGCAATACTGGCACTCAAGTAATTGCACCATTAGTTATAGATACACCAAATCAACAGGAACAATCAGAATCTAACTATGATAAAATAGTTGAAACACTACTCAATAATATCCCAGAGAATAACCAGATATTTTTGTGTGCAATGGAAAACAATCACCTAAAACCCTTTGAAAGTCAAGCTTCTATTTTCAATTTAGATGGAGATAAGCTCCTTAAAGAAACCATGTTTAAAGAAGTTGAAAGTATTTTTAAAAATTACAACTTATTGTAGGAGTAGATAACGTATAAAGATCAATACTTATACATTTGCATACCACCAATATTGGTAGTTTATCACCTTTTTATACCACAAAATAAATATAGTTTGTTTTTTTATTGAATAATCATTTATATTTATCGCAAATTAAAGCGAACACAACATTGAAAATATAGCGTTATAGCTAACAATCCTGTATCTGAAAGGTCGAAGATTTCAATCCCACAGGAAAGTTAAAGCTGAACGCTCACGAATGCGTGGGCGTTGCTTTGCTTTGTGGGAAAGGGATTCGACCCCCTCAGATACGAAGTAGTGGCAACCGTCCACGCATTTTTGATAGATACCCAAAAAGTAGTATAAAAGTTAAATCCATTTTTCACTTTTAACCATTTTCACACATGAAAAAGGTACTATTTTTTGCTGTTATTGCTTGTACATTTATTTACATTCCTCACTTTTCTTTTGGCCAAAAACAACCACCAAAAGACACACTTAGAAGGCTTTTATCTGCCGAAGACCAGTACAAAAAGTACATTCCAACCTTTTCTCCCTTATCTCCTAATGCGGCGGGTATTGAGAAACACGGCGATTATCAAGTTAATCTGGCTACTGGTATTCCCGATATAAAAATTGTATTAGGCAATGCCGCCAGTGGTTCATTAAACAACCCTATTGTTTTGCGTTATCATGCCTCTGGTTTTAAAATTGATGATTTAGCATCTTGGGTTGGGTGGGGCTGGAGTCTCGATTATGGGCCATCATTGAATAGGAGCGTGAGAGGTCAGGCAGATGACAAAGATGGAACTTACGGTAATAATTACCTAAATGTACCCATTGCTCCACGTAATTTTTGTAGTTTTTATGACGATTATATTTTTGGAAAAGATGTCTTAGCGGGACAAGGTGATATTTTACCTGATTTATTTTCATTTAATGTCTTCAAGAATTCGGGTAAATTTTATTTAGGACAGACAGACAGTCCACATTTTTTGTTACCCTTCCAACCTGTAAAAATCAACAAACACCTTAATACGAGTGGGATTATTAGCCATTTTGATTTGATTAATCAAGAAGGGCAGCAATTTGTTTTTGGTTTACAGAGCGATGGTAATTTTGCCCATGAAACCTTTAATATAACCACAGGAGCAAGCACCAGAAATTATATTAATAACTGGCTGATTACTGAAATAAACGCTCCAAATAATAATGATAAATTGAACTTTGAATATCAAAATGGTGGATCGCAGTTATTATCCTCTTTGAGTTATTCAGCAACTATTTATTATAACCGAAACCCAACGTGCTATCCTTACCAGCCTGACCAAAACGAACCAGCTTATTGCCCTCAATTTTACCCATTGCAAGGCACAGTTACACCAACAGAAACACGCACGGAATCAACCATATCCCAAACAAATATCTATAAAATTAACCATGAAAACGGTTATGTAGAGTTTGAACAATCTGCTCAGTCTGAGCGTCAAGATTTACCAAATAGCAGATATTTGAAAAAAATAAAATTCTATAACCTTGAGAATGGGTCGTATGAATTGATGCGAACGATTACATTTAACTATGGTTATTTTCAGGGGGTAAGTGAAACCCGATTGAAACTTCAATCTCTTACAATTAATGATGCCAGTCAACAAATAGCCCAAACATATCAATTTAGCTATTTTACAAACAATTTCTCATGGAATAGCAGTGATAGCTATCGCCCTCGTCAAGATTATTTTGGATATTACAACGGCACATCAAATACACATTTAATAAGTGTTGGTAGCTATGCTGGAGTTAATATTAATAATGGTGCTGCTAATAGAGAAACAGTGAGTACCTATGCAAAAGAATGTGTATTACAAAAAATTACTTTTCCCACGCTGGGTTATACAGAGTTCGATTTTGAAAATAACCAATATGAATTTAACAATAGCATTAAATTAGCTGGTGGATTACGTGTAAAATCTATTAAAAGCACCCCTAATATTACAAGTCCAGCTTTATTGAGACGCTATACTTACGGCATTACTGGCACTGACAATATCGGAAGATTTACGACTAATTGGTTTCCTGAAAATGCACAAGTTCCTAAAATTCAGAAGTTAGAACATTTAAGCACAACAGTGAATGGTGGTAGTAGGGCTGACCAAGCAATATTTACACAAAATGGTTTTTTGGAGGTTGGCAGTTTTGACCAAGCACCGCTTTATTATACCCATGTCAAAGAATATTTTGAAGCAGCCAATGATTCAGTAAAAAATGGGTATAACGACTATACCTTTGATTTTAGGAATGATGTTTACATTGATGAAAACAACTATTATTCAAGAGACGTGAAACCTTGGTTAAGAGGTAATTTATTAAGCAAACAAACTTTTAATGCGAGTAACGTTTTAGTAGAAAGTACTACCAATGAATACATTTCAAATGATCCCAAGGCCAGTTCATCGCTAATTGGGGCATTTATTGGTACACCCAATATTATAGAAGGTAGTGGCTTTGTTCCGTGGACTTCATGTCCTGATAGTCCCGAGTTTTATGCCAGCTTCCCAACAATGATTTATGGACAAGTGCTATATCAGACAGGTAGCAGACCATTAGAGAAGACAACTGTGTGGCGTGATAGTGTAACCACACAGCAGCAGTTTTTCTACGATAATAATTTGTTGGTTAAGAAAACGGAAAACTTAGACAGCTATACCAACCAAAAAAGAATCCAAGAAACAGTATATCCAACAGATGCCAGTTACGATGCCGATTCAATAGCCTTAAAGATGAGAGTTCGGAATATTCTTGATTTAACACTTGAAAATATTGAGAAAGAAGAGTTAAACGGAAATATAAGTGTATTATTCAAGCAAAAGACGGTATATCAAGCTCTTGATTCAATCATAAATGCACGAGGTTTAGATTCCAGTTTTGTTCCTAAATCGGTTTGGGTTACTCCTACAGGTACAACACTTGAAAAACGTGTAGATTATACTAAATATGATACTACTGGTAATGTGATTGAATATAAAGTTGATGATATTCCAACAACTTTAATTTGGGGGTATAATAAATCATTAGTATTAGCACAGGTGCAAAATGCTAATCATGCTCAGGTTTCGGCAAAATTGGCAAGTGCAGGAATTACAGAAAATATTTTTAGTATTACGCAGCTTTCAAATACGCAATTAACAAGTTTAGAAACTTTTAGAAATAGCCTATCCAAAACAACTTATGTTTCATGGTTTAGTTATCGTCCTAATATTGGGTTAAGTCTTACTATTTCACCCAACGGACTGAAAACATTTTTTAGTTATGATGGCTTACAACGGCTTGCCACTACAAAAGACCATTTAGGTTATTTTCTGACCAAAAACGAATATTATCATGGTGTGACTCAAGGTCTTGATTTTTACAATAAAGTTATCACTCGGAACGCAAGGATTGCTACAACCTTAGAAAGTAATTTGAATTCTTATCGAAATGCTGAGATAAACCACCAATATTTTGATGGATTGGGGCGACCTTTAAGAACAATAGGAGATAGACAAAGCCCCAGCCCGAATTATTACGATATTATCTATTCAGATATGAAATATGATAAGTATGGACGAGTTACAACCACACTCCCCATTGCCCCAACGATAACGACATTTCCTGATTACAACACGAATCCATTACCGTTTGCACAGAGCTTTTTTGCGGACTCTAAACCTTATGATAGCACTATTTACGAAAGTTCTCCTTTAAACCGTGCCATAGAGGCTTTTGGGGTCGGGAATGCTTGGCGAACGGCTAAAAGAAGTACAAAAATATTTTACGAAAGTGCAGGAGTAAATGTTCCGTATTACACAGTCAATGCCAGCACAGGCGATATAAACCTTAATGGAACATACCCTGCACGAAGCCTTTTTAAGAAACGAATCATTGATGAACAAGGAAACACAAGCATTGAGATAAGTGATAAAAGAGGCCGATTAATACAAAAGCAAGTAGAGTATAAAAAAGATAGCTTATTAACAACCTATTTCATTTATGATGGTTTGGGGCGTGAGTTAGCAATTATTCAACCAGAAGGCTATGCCCTACAAGCCAGTATGGCCAGTGGCAGTACAGCATGGAATAATTTTGTTTTCTTTTATAAATATGACGAAAGAGGTAGGAGAGTAGAGAGTCATATACCTAACACTGGTAAAATATACAGTATATTTGATAAGCAAGACCGCCAAGTATTAAGCCAAGACGAATACCAAAGAACCAGTAATAAATGGCTATTTATGAAGTATGACTCACTCAATCGTAATATTATTTCGGGCGAGTTAACACTGTCAAATACAGATACAAGAGCATCATTACAGACACAATTTAATTCTCAAATAATAAGGAGTGAAGGTTTTGATACCTCTAAGCCTAACTACTATACAGATGTAAGTTTTCCATTTTCTGTTGATTCAAGTAAAGCAATGATGGTTAACTACTACGATAGTTATGCAACATGGCGACCTGAAAACTATGAATATTATACTTTTACTCCCTATCCTGATTCAAAAGGTTTACTAACAGGAAGTATTTTGCGGAATACAGAAAGTAGAAGCATGAACCATGAAGTTAATTACTATGATTATAAAAATAGACTTATCCAAGTAAGAAAAAAAGAACAAAATGGTTTAATAAGCAACAGACAAAATAGGTATTTATTTTCGGGTTATTTAGAGCAGACCCTCAAAAGTTATTCAGTACCATCATCTTTTTTTATCGTTACCAAAAACTATACGTATGACTATGCTTTTAAAAAGTCACAATTTAATTTTCAGATAGGTGGTGACTCTCAATTTACAATAGCTCAGTATCAATATGATGACATTGGTAGATTAAAAACTAAGAAGATAAAACCCAGTGGAAACTACGAAATAGATGATAATGGAGCAAATTATATTGATAGACCTCCTATTTTTGAGCAAGCTAATACTCAAGATATAGCAAATAAAGCCATAACACTTAATGCAGGTTTTGTAGCAAATGCAGCCGATAGCACCACTCAAACCTACATAGCACAAATTGATACTTTAGGTAGCAGTGGTATAGTTGATGCCCTCCAAACGATTGACTACGAGTATTATATAAGAGGCGGTATAAATTGTATTAATTGTAAGAATAAACAAGTAAGGCTCGGAAACAAACAAAATGACTTATTTTCAATGAAATTAGAATACAATGATGATAAGCGATATTTTGATGGAAACATTTCAAAGCAAACTTGGAAAACCCCAATTATACCCAACGCACAACAATTTAAATATAGTTATGATGCCAGTAGCCGACTAAAAAAGGCACAATATTTGGGGGGAAATACAGGGGATAATTATTCGATTGATACACTAAATTATGACCGAAATGGTAATATTTTTAATCTCAAACGGAATGGCAATTTATCAACTTCTGGAGCAAGAACTACGTCTGGTGCTGGGTTGATAGATAATTTGAGCTATATTTATGATGGTAATAAATTACTTTCAGTTTCTGATATAGCAACTTTAGATGGCTTTATAGACGCTAATTCAGGCAATGATGATTATGAATACTGGAATGATGGCTCTTTAAGAAGAGATAAGAATAAACGTATAGATAGCATTATTTATAATTCTTACCTGAAAAAAGTAAGCAGAGTAAAATTTGAAAATGGTAACTGGATAAATTTCTATTATGATGGTGCTGGAAAACTTATCAAAAGAAGAACTCATATAGTTTCTCAATCCCAAGATGATATTTGGGCTTATACTGATGATTTGATAACTAAAAATGGTCAGGTATATCAACTTAATCATGAAGAAGGGCGATTAACCTATGATTATACAAATAACAGATGGGTTTATGAGTATGACTACCGAGACAATCAAGGTAACTTGCGTTTGAGTTTTAGAGATAGCTTAACAACAGGAAAACCACCTGTTATTACCCAAATTGAAGATAGAGACCCAACAGGTGTGTTACTTTCAGGATTAAACTATTCAACGCAAAACAAAAATAATATTGGTTTTATTAATCGTGAAACCATTACCGAAACAGGTTGGATAGACCTAAATAATCGTTTTTTTGACCCATACATTATTCGTTTTCATCAGACTGATCCAGTAATTCAGGGACAAGAAAATTATACTTTGTTTCAATATGGGTATAATAACCCAGTTAAGAATTCTGACCCTGATGGTAGAGACCCTAATGATGTTATATTAAAAGGAAAAGAAGCACAAGCTGCATTTTCTCAATTACAAGCCTCAGTTCAGAAAGATTTAACTCTTTCAATGGATAGCAATGGAAAGGTTACATATACACAAAATGGCACAGGTAAACTTTCAAGAGATTCAAAACAATTGGTAAATGCTATAAATGATAATAGCATTGTGGTTAATGTGAATGCTGAAAATACAAAATTTACTAAGTCAGGTAACCTCTATATTGGTGGAGCATATTCAGGAAATACTGTTACACAAGGGACTAATGGAAACACTGTTGTAGCAGAACAAGAAGTAAATCCTGTTGTTTTAGGTATAATGAGTACAACACACGGAAAAGCTGGAGCAGATATGCTACATGAAGTTACAGAAGCATATCAAGGTGCGTTGATTTCTCAAAAAAGTGGTCAATCATCACCTGCTTCTAATAATTCTAATTCGGTTTATCCAACAGCTCATAATAGAGCAACAGCACAATCAGGACAAGTCTATGAAACGTTATATGATGCCTCTAATAACGTGTTGCAAATGAATGCTAATGGTGGTTATCCTGCCAGTTTGAAGAAGGTTGAGTGGTCAGTTAAAGACCCCAAAGGAAATAATGTAATAATCCAAATACTTAAATAAAATGAGAAAATTACTTTTTTTAATCATCGTTTTAGTAAGTTCATGCAAAAACTCAAAAATTGCTAATCAAACAAATCAATTATCTTATTTGGTAAAAAAAATTGATTCTAAAAACAACTGGAACATTATTTATGCCTCAAAACAAGATAGTATTTTTAAAATAATTGTAAGAAAAGAAGTAGGTATAATCAATGATTGTGAAAAAATAGTAGTTGGGGGATATTATCTTTTTAAACTACATTCCAGAAAGAAGGATGTTCCCGACATCAATGGTATTAAAATAGAACCAATTAATAATTTGGATATACAATGTTACAGTTATGATAACGAGACTTCAATTTGTATTGAACCTAAAAAAGGTATATTCGATTTGCATCATGCTGAAAATATAAAGGGCTTGTGTCTAATAAAATAGTATGGTGCAGACAGAAATAATCAACCAGTTATTAGATAACTATAAGAAAAATATCACCATAGTTGTCGATTTGTTTATTTCAAACTTTGGCGTAAAAAATCCGATAAAAAAATGGAGGAATGATTTAATACCAAGGACAGGATATTTAGATAAAAAGAAATCCATTGAATATTCATTACATGGAGCAGGCTGCACTGTGGAGTTTGCTAATAAAGAAATCATTTCTTTTGATTTTGATAAGGATGACAAGTTTATTCTTGATAAATATAAATTCTGGATATTTGTAAATAGTAGTAATGAGCCTAAGGAAATTAAAGACCACATTGAAAACCTCATTAATACCAAAGAATGGGAAATAGAACAACAATAAGAAGCTTCAAATGATAATTTTACAGATAAGTGTGGGTGAATTTTCAAAAACATCATTCGGTAGTATTACGAGTGGTGTTTATTTTGAAGTAAACAAAAAGTTTTTTCCTGAAAAAGATTGGAATGACTTTGTAGTCGTAGTTTTAAGTTTTTGGCTGGACGAGATAATAAAAATGAAAACAAGTAATTGCGACAACGGTAGTTTTTTATTTATGGATGGTCCACTAAAATTTACTATTGATAGAGTTGGAAATCTTTATTTCTTTAAAGGCTATAATCGAAACAAAAATATTTTAGATGAACAAATTGAATATGAAGAATTTATAACCACTATTATTTCAGCGGCAATAAAAACACTGAATATTGTAAGAGAAAAAGAGTGGCAGAACAAAGATATTGAAAGTTTGACTCATAAATTAGAATATATTTTAACTATATAGTACAACATTTGTTGTTTTGATTTATTACAAAGCCAACTACGTCATACATAGTTGGCTTTTTTACACCCTTACCTCAATTTCAAAATCACCACCCGTTCTAAATACCCAACTCTAACGAGGATAAGTAACTTCAAAAAAAAATCTTCAAAAAAATTTGTCTATGAATAAACCATCGTTTACTCATAGACAAATTCGTCACTTTTTTGAGTGATTTCCTTATCGTAAATGCCTGAATTACAGAGCCTCCTTTCATTATAACACTTGATTTCAAATCCAATTTCGTACAAATATAAACGATCGTTTACTACTGGACAGAAAGACGGATAAAGGCCTATGAAACAAGCAGTTGCATACTATCGTGTTTCGACTAACAGACAAGGTAAGAGTGGGTTGGGCTTAGAAGCTCAACAATTGGCTGTCAAAAACTATTGTAGGCTCAACGATTATGACGTAACCAGCGAAGTTGTGGAGGTTAAGTCAACCCGTAGATGCAGAATTGGGCTATTACAAGCACTTGAACTATGCAAGAAAAATCACAGCGTTTTAGTAGTAGCACGGCTTGACAGATTGGGAAGAGACGTTGAACAAATCGCCAAAATAGTTAAATCAAACGTCGAAATTATCGTTACAGATAATCCCCACGCCAACCGATTTACCCTGCATATTCTGGCCGCAGTAGCAGAAGACCAAAGACAAAGAATTAGCGAAACCACAAAAGACGCTTTAGATGCGGCCAAAAGACGAGGTGTTGTGCTTGGTAAAAACGGCAAGAAACTCTCAGAAGCTAATAAAAAAGCTGCCGAAGAATTTGCCCAACGGTTATCCCCTCTCCTCAAGCGGCTTAAACATCAAGGAATTTCAACCGTGCGGGCAGTTTCTCAAGAACTCAACAAACAAGGCGTTCCTACTTTTAGAGGCTTAGGTCGTTGGCATCCAAGTACAGTTGGCAATCTCATGAATCGTTTAAAATAAACATACACCTAAAAATTCTATTTATCATGGCAAATGAAAATGACATCTTATTCGATGATTCCTCAATTCTAACAAAATTGACAGGCAAAAGCACCCTAATTAATTTATCGCCTAACAGCGACTGTGATTGCACAGGCTATAGTTCTACCTCAAATCAAGATAACGTTGAAACCTATCAAAGCCCCTCACCTTTTGGTAAAACCAATTGATGAAAGATATTTTTACGCTGTCAACTGTGCCTATCCAAATTCATTGCGAATTCTGAATAAGGCTCAGTTTGATATACTCACAGCTATTGACAACCAAAGTAGCATAGCCACACTTTGTGAAAAACTATCAATACAGCCAAACGTTTTAGAAGGATTCCTAAACATACTCGCTGAAACAGAAATCATCAAATTCGACCATAGTTTTACAAAACCCAAAAGACCCAACACACCCCAATCGTTGAATTTTTGGATTCATACTACCAATAAATGTAACCTTACCTGTGGCTATTGCTACATTTCAACGCTGAATACAACCAACGGAATGTTGGCAGAAACGCAAACGCAATTACTAAACAAGTTGGTTGAAACGGTTAATCGTAGAAAAATAACCAGTATCAAATTAAGGTTGGCGGGTGGAGAACCATTAGGACAATTTAAGTTTTGGAAAGGATTTATCGTTGAGGCAAAGACAATATTAAAAGACTTAGGCTGTAAGCTTATAGTATCGTTTATTACCAACCTAACAATCCTAAACGAAGATATTTTGACATTCTCAAAAGCTAATGACATCCGTTTTGGCGTATCGCTTGATGGGTTGGAGCAGCATAATGATACCGCAAGGAAGTTCCGAAATGGCTTAGGCTCTTTCAAAGTGATTGATGAAAACCTTCGGAAACTGATAGCCAATAATATTCCAGTATCAGTCAATACAGTAGTGGGTAATCATAACTTGGAAGGTTTACCCAGCTTAACCCACTATTTAATTGCTTTAGATGTGCCATTTAGATATTCCATTGTTAAGGGAGAAGCCGTTGATGCTCAACTACTCGAAAAATATCTGTCAGAATCTTACGCCATCATGCAAGATGCCATTCAAACGGGTTGGGCTTTCTCTAATCGACACCAATTCTGCGACCTTAAACCCAATGAGTTAGGTTTTCAAACCTGTACTTCGGGGTTTTCGGGTGGTGCTATTTATGTAGATGGCACATTGAACTATTGCCATGTTCACTTTGGTGAGGCCAATCAACCTGCCTTTTCTATTTTTGATGAAGATAGGGACTTAGTTAATATGATTGAGCAAGGTAGCCACTACGAAGATATGAAATCAACCGATTGTTCCCTATGTAAATACAAAGCAGTTTGCACCAGCGGATGTCCTGTATATAGAGTTAACGGCAAAGACCCACAATGTACTATTTATCATAAGTTTATTCCATTGATTTACGAACTTCAAGCAAGAGAACGCTTGAAATTACTCCAAGATTATAAGATGATAGCGACATAAATCCTTATATTCAAAAGTGGCAGGTGTTTCTTGGCAATTATCATTTCATTATTAGCATTACTGGCTACTTTTTACCAATTATATCTCCAACGATTACACAACGAAAAATCACTCAAGCCATTAGGCCAGATTGATGTCGGCGACCGCAAAACACACATCTATGTTCATATCCAAAATAATGGTTTGGGGCCACTAATTATTAAGAACGTGGTTTTTATCAAAGATGGCATTACATACAAAACTATCAGCGAATGCCTAAAGTTAGCCCCCAAATCTTATTGGCACATTTCATTGAAAGGTATAGATAAAAAGGTAATTCTACCCAATGCTTATTTCGTAATATTCGATAAAAATACAGAGAACAATTCTCCAGAAGAAATTGAAGATATTAAAAAGCAACTCACCCCAATCACTTTGAAAGTAAGTTGCCGAGATATTTATGATAACAAGTTTAGTTTTGAACGAAATCTGGAATGGTTTTCTCGGCACATACACAGTGAAGATAACTAAAGTTTACAACGTTAAATAAATTTTATTTATCTTTGAAAGATATAAATACTTAAATTTATCACCAAATAGAAAATTATTCATTGTAGTTATAAACTCTAATTTTTTTTACACCATTTTTCAAATAATAAATGTGTTACTGCTTATTTAAGATAAAGTATTTTAGCAATAGAAAAAGATTCTGATTTTTACCTAAAAGTGCTCAATAGCATTTTTACTTAATTAAATTTTAGATAGAAATATACAAAATCCGCAAATTGGGCGACTGTTATTTATTTTTTTTCACCATGTAAAATGATTGATTTGTTTGAAACGATGGTTTAATTTCATCAACTCTAAACCCTGATTTCTCCATATGTTGAAATAGTTCGTTAGAGAAATATTTCTCATTATAAATATTGAAAATAAATTTCCCATTTTTTGCAAGAATACGGTTTAATTCACAGATGAAGAATTTAGATATATTAAAATGCATAACAAAGCTTGAAAAAATAAAATCAAAATATCCATCTTGGAAAGGCAATGGAGTCTGATCATTGATATGAAACCAAAATATATTTGGGTAGTTTTTTTCAGCACACTTAATAGCATTCATACTAATATCGACCCCAAATACCTCACTTTGTTCAACTCTACTTTTTAGTCCTAAGGTGTACTTCCCATTTCCACAGCCAAAATCTAATATATTTAACCTATGCTTATTAGGAGGAATGTATGAAATAAACTCATTTATAACTTTTAGATTATAAGCATCATCCACAAATTCATCAAAATATTTCAACCTTATTTCACACATCAACATAGATTGCTTAGCCTCCATCTTTTTTATTGGTGTAGGGCTGAAAATCCTGTCCATATATCTATAATAAAGTTTTCCATGATGGAAAATAACCGACGGCAAAGGCTTTCTATGTAAATTTTTATCTACGTAAAAACCATCAATATATTCTAATGAATGACCATTTGAATTAACAAGCTTTTTTATTAATGAGGAACTATAAGTTAATAATGTCATTTTTTTACTCGTATATATCCAGTGAAGTTATTTTATTAAAATACAGTTTTTCTTTTAAACCAGAAGATATTTGCTCGCCAATTTTTATACTCTCTAATTTTTCTGAATGCTTGTTTCCAGCAGGAATTGTGCCGTTGATCTGACTTTTGACAACCTTTATATCATTATTGACTACCATTTTGTCAATAGTAATTATAAACCCTTGGCAAGTGTTAATAATTAAATCAATTACTTTATCTGAAAAAAAATCTATTTCTGATGAATCTATATATAACGCACAGTTGATTTTTTTGTTATTATCGCTGTCTAATGAGTAAATAGGAATAGCTAACATTGAATTTAAACTTGGTCTAATTGGATTCGACTTTAAACTATCTACATCCATTAAACTCACTGCTTTATCAAAATCACCTTTTCGCCTTAGCAATACTGCTTCATTAATTGCCGCAGCGTACCCAACTAATCCAAATTTGGCATTAAAAATACGACCTATATTACTTTCAGATTCGTATTTAATTGTACCACCATAACGACATAATTGCTGAAAAAAAATACTATTGTTGATTTCTATGAATCTATTCAATGACACCCTAAAAGAAGGGTTACTTTCCTTATGAAAATATGATAAGGTTTGACTTAAAATTTCAACAAATGTAGTTACTATTGCCTTTGTAAGTGGGGGGACAAATTCTGTGCCATGTACTTTATCAATATAATCTGAAGGCCAACCTGCATCCCAAATCCGATTTGAAGTATCAATACTATCCTTGAATTTAAGGTCAATTATACCAAGTGACTTTAAAGAGTCGGTTATTGCTATAGCAGGCCCATGTCTCATAATAAGAACGTCATAAGAGAGACTTGTAGAGCTTAATCCCTTGTAATTTTTCAGAAAATCAATTTTAATTTTTTTATCTTTTTTCTTAGATATTTTAGCAACGCCATAATAGTCAAAACAACCAGTTGTATGTAACAAATATACTATAAATGCATTAAAAATTGACATTTTTTTGGTTGAAAATATATCACTAATACTACTCTGCCTACCAAGTAAAGTTACTTTAGTGTCTTGTCTTTTTTGTTTGTGGATATATTCTTTTAATGGAATTAACAGCTCATTGGGTAACTCTTCAAATTTTCTGTATAACCAATTAGAATGAGTATCTTCATAAATGCCTGCATTTTCCTTTATTTTGTTTATCTGTTCTTTAATGTTTTCTATATCAACAGAATTAGAGAAAAAATCAAAAATTAAACGACCTTGATGAAAATTGATTAACGTACTCCTTAAAAGATCTACTAATGCTCCATCACCAGTACCTGAAATGATAATTTTTCTTTCAGAAGAATTTGTTTTCCCTATGTAAGGCTGATCAAGATCATCGTTTCTCCAATAGGAATTACTATCATTCAATAAACTATTTCTATCAAACCCACCTTCTATACCAAACCCTGTAGCAACAATGATGATATCAAATTCGGCGTCAAATTTGATATGATCTTTATTGGTTGAATATTCCTGAAAAATTTTTTTTGTTGAAAAATCAATATCCTCAAATCGTACGCCTAAACATTCTCGATAATTATTTGCATGTTTTTTCGTTATTAATCCATATTGTGTTAGCATCTCTTGTGCTACATCTGATGAGTACCCTTCCTTCCAATTTAATAAAGGTAATCCAGCATAAGGAAATTCAGAACCCTGACTTGGCCAATCATATATATTTGGGTGCACCCATCTGGTTTTGCATCCAGTTTGCAAATGCATAAGAATGGGTTTATTTTCATAGAGATAAACTTTGCATCCTATTGAAAGAGCCGCAGCACTTGCGGTAACTCCTCCAATCCCGCCACCAATTATTGCTATTCTCGATCCTTCTTGTATTTTGGAGGTTTTTTCTAATGTATAGATAAGGTTTAATGCTCTTACTTGTTGTTTGAAAATTGTAATTCCTCTTTGTTGAGTACCAATGTAATAGATATCTTTAAATCCGTTAACTTCTAAGTTATCTAAAAATTCTTCAGAATGATTCATTAATATTTTTATTTATAAACGTCACTATCACTAAATTAGAATGAATAAAAAAACTATGTTATAACACTTTATTTACCTTTAATATTTTAATATAATAACTCAAGATTCTTGTTAAAATACGCTGGAAATCTACTTCTAATATCTATAAGAAACGTTGTGCTAAATAACTATCAGCGTTTCTTTACATTTGTATCTAAATCTCATTAATATTTTCCCCAATTTAAAAAATTTGGTCTTCAAAACCAATTTTTTTTATTATTCGGTAATTCACATGTGGATGCTTTTGAGAAAAATATTAAAAACTATGAAATAGAGCATACCAGAAAGCAACTTAACTCAATCAAATTGAAAGTAAGTTGCCGAGATATTTATTATAACACGTTTAGTTTTGAAAGAAATTTGGAATGGTTTTCTCGGCATATGATTGATTAAAAACGTTGACCCGTAAAAGATGTTATCAACCACTATTAAAGCATAACTACCATGTGGGGCTTACCTTACGGTCGGGCTATCCGTTTCAAGTCCGACTTCGCACGAGGCTAATACACTTCGGGCTTTCCACTTCTATCCCTAAGCCTAAAATTCAAGATGATATTTCCAGAAAACTATTACAAAACACTAAGTCAATACTCTATCTATAATCCTCTGTCCTTTATTTGATACTTGACACGCTTCATGTTATATTTGTGTTACGTTGCTGTGATGTTAAGACACCCTAAATACAGGTATGTAAAAAACACCTCACATTAACTAAAAAGAGAAATTATGATATTATTTGATCCTACTCATTCGGGCGAACCTATCCGTAAAACCTTAACAAGGGTAATTCTATGACACAACTAAGCAAAAATACACTTTTAATAGATATAAAAAGTTTGATTGAGCAAGCCAAACAGCGAGTAGCTGTTTCGATTAATTCCGAAATGACCTTGCTTTTTTGGCATATTGGCAAGCGTATCAATCAATCTATACTGCAAGACCAACGAGCAGAATACGGCAAGCAGGTAATTAAATCCCTAAGTGATGAATTGACGTTGGCGTATGGCAAAGGATTTAACCGAACAAACTTGTTAAATTTTATCAAATTTGCCGAAATTTTTGAGGATATTCAAATTGTCCACGCAGTGAGTGGACAATTCACATGGACACATTTACGCATACTGATTTATCTTAAAGACGACCTTCAAAGGCAGTTTTACATGGAGATGTGCCGTTTGGAACGCTGGAGCGTTAGAACACTCCAAGATAAAGTTAATTCGATGCTTTTTGAAAGAACGGCCATTAGCCGAAAACCCGAAGAAACTATCAAGCAAGAGTTGATACAGCTTAGTAAAGGGGAATCGCCCAGCCCCGACTTGGTTTTTAGAGACCCTATTTTTTTAGACTTCTTGAACCTGAAAGATACTTATTCCGAAAAAGACTTAGAAGCCTCTATTTTGGCAGAACTACAATCATTTATCATAGAAATAGGCTCGGATTTTGCTTTTTTAGCCCGTCAAAAACGTATTACAATTGATCACACCGATTATTATATTGATTTGCTTTTTTATCATAGACGCTTACGCCGATTGGTTGCGATAGACTTGAAATTGGGAGCGTTTAAAGCAGCGTATAAAGGACAAATGGAAGTGTATTTGAAATGGCTGAAAAAATATGAATTGATGGAGGGCGAAAATCCACCCATCGGCTTGATTTTGTGTGCAGAAAAAAATCAAGAACACCTTGAGTTACTCGAAATAGAACAATCTGATATTAGAGTAGCTGAGTACATTACAAAACAAATACCAAAGGATATTTTGCATCAAAAATTACAAAATGCTATTGAAATAGCACGTAACCAAATAGCAACTAAAGAGAAGGACAAGTAAGGTAAACCGAAAAATAGCTTACTTACCTTGAATTAAATTACAAATGATAATAATTTTACAGTAATCTAATATAGAGTCTAACACCCACAAGGGTGTTTATGGGGCATCTTCAAAAAAATACCACAAAAAATTATAGAAAAGGCGGAATGTTACCAGCCTAATTATAATCCTTTTTGTGTAGCAATGCTGAAATGCTTCTATAAAGTATTCTTAGTAAAATGAACATTATTGATTTTAATGAGGGCTAATGCTAAAATCTATCACATCGCCAAGCTGCAAACCATTTATCTAAAAGAACCCACAAACTATTAAGATGAGAATATATAAAATAGAAATAGAGAATTTTAGACTTTTAAAAGATTTTTCAATTGATATTGAAGAAGAGCTTTCCTTAGTTATTGGAAAGAATAATACAGGAAAAACTTCAATTCTTTCAGTTCTTGATAAATTCTTGAATGAGAAAAATAAGTTTACTTACGACGACTTCAATATAGGTTTTAAAAACGATTTAGAAAGATTAATTAATGCCCTTGATGTTCCTGACGAATTTCCACCAAAAGGCATTAAACTAAAGATATTTATTGAATATAATGATAAAGATGATTTGTCAAATGTTAGTAGAGTATTGATGGATTTAGACCCTAATAACAATAAAATTGTATTAGGGTTTGAATATACATTAGCCTATAGTGATTTTCTGAAAATCAGAACAGATTATGCTGCTTTTGTCGTAAGTGAAATAACAAAGGTGGCTAATAAAAAGAAAAGCAAACCAAGAGAATTGAAAGAATTCTTAAAGCAAGAGTTAGGCAAATATTTTCACATTTATAAGATGTCTTTTGAGTATGATATAGCTACTGAGACAATCAATAATAATAACTTTATTGATCTCGAAAAAGAGGGTATTAGTATTAAAAATATAATTGATTTCAGATATATTAGTGCAAGGAGAGATGTAACTAATAAAGAAAAAGAAAACACACTATCTAAACAAACATCCAGTCTTCACAAAAAGAAAGAAGACAATAGTGACCAAAATCAAGCTACTGAAAACTTTAAAGATCAACTTTCAGAAACCGATAATACATTAAGCGATATATACAAAGACCTATTCAGCGATGTAATTAAAAAAGTCCAAGATTTTGGAGGAATAAAACTGAATGATACTGACATCGCAATAATTTCAACATTGCAACATCGGGAATTACTTGAAGGAAACACCACCGTAATATATACGCACGATGACCATAAGTTGCCAGAACATTATAATGGCTTAGGTTATATGAACCTTATAAGCATGATTTTTGAAATTGAAATTCTTGTTCAGGATTTCAAACGGGATAAGGACAAAAAGCCAGCAGATATAAATCTACTCATCATAGAAGAACCCGAAGCACATACACACCCCCAAATGCAGTATGTCTTTATTAAAAATATTAAGAAATTACTTGCCGAAGGTATAAAGAGAGATGATGGAATAAATAGACCCCTACAATATATAATTACGACACACTCATCACACATTGTTGCAGACAGTGATTTTGATGACATTAAATATTTGAAAGCAGAAAATAAGAATAATGTTGTTGCAAAAAATCTTTCCGATTTGAGAAAACAATATGATGCCGACCCAAGTCAATATCAATTTCTAAAACAGTATTTAACTATCAGTAGAGCTGAAATTTTCTTTGCCGATAAAGCTGTTTTGATAGAGGGAGATACGGAAAGAATATTAATACCAACTTTTATGCGAAAAGTTGATTTAGAAGAAGCAGATCGTCTAAAAGCAGAGGGTAAAGAAGACACTTTTCTTCCACTATTATCTCAAAACATATCAATTATCGAAGTCGGGGCATATTCACAAATCTTTGAGAAATTTATAGAATTTTTAGGGATTAAGTCTTTGATATTAACTGATATTGATGCCATCAAAGTTGTAAAACAAGACGATAAAGGGCAAGACGTTTGGGGAGCTTGTCCTGTTGATGAAGGTACTAAAACAAGCAATTCTGCAATTAACTATTTTTTGAGTACAGTTGTTTGGAATGACTTAAAAACATTACCTGTTGGCAATAGGATAATTATTATTGGCAGTTGTACGGTTTGCATTTGCTATCAACAGGAAGAAAATGCCTATCACGCAAGAAGTTTCGAGGATGCTTTTATTCATATTAACCGTGCATTTATAAACGGTAAAAAAGATGAATTTCAGGGACTACAAAATAGAAAGTTATTTGATGAAGTTGCCAATAATGCTTATGTATTAGCAGGTTCGTGTATAAAAAAGAAAACGCATTTCGCATTGGATATACTATATCATAGCGATAAGGACTTTAGTAACTGGAATATTCCTGCATATATCAAAAATGGTTTATTATGGTTGAAGCAAGATTAAATACAAATTTAGAACCCGAAGTACAGCAAATACTTCAATTAATTGACGAAGGAAGAAACTTTCTTTTGAGTGGTGGTGCAGGAAGTGGTAAAACCTATTCGTTGGTAAGTGTTATTCGACAGGTAATTGCTGAAAATCCAACAGCAAAAGTAGCCTGTATGACATACACCAATGCAGCAGTAAAAGAAATTGAAGAAAGAGTAAACCATAAGAACCTTAATGTATCTACAATTCACGACTTTTTATGGGATAATATAAAGCACTTTCAAAAGGAGCTTAAAGAAGCAATTATTTCGTTAGCCAATAATGAGAATGTTAGTGGAATTTCAATTGATGAGGCAAATCCTATTCCCAAAAGCTATTTTAATACTTTAATAGACGGAATACAATATAAAGAGTTTTTACGATTGCGTGAAGGAATCATTTCTCACGATGAGTTACTTATTGTTGCAAACTATCTTTTTGAAAAATATCCAAAACTTAGCAGTATAATAAAGCATAAATACCAGTTTATTTTTATTGATGAATATCAAGATACGAATAAAGCTGTTATTGATATTTTTCTCACTCACTTCAAGAAAAGCGAAAGAAAAAATATTATTGGATTCTTTGGTGATGCGATGCAATCTATTTACGATGATGGGATTGGAAATTTAGATGAATACAAAGGAGACTATGCAGATACTGTAAACGAAATTCCAAAGAAACAAAATAGAAGAAATCCTCAGCTTGTTATCGATTTAGCCAATAAACTTCGGACTGATGGCATCACACAAGAACCTTCTACAGATCCCAATGCACCCAATATGTTTAATGGTGTAGTAAAGCAAGGCACTGTACTATTCTTATATTCTACTGATGGCAATATTAAAAAGGTTGAAGAGTTTTTGGTAGCTAATCATGCTTGGGATTTTAGTAATTTAAAGCAAACAAAAGAACTTAATCTTACTCACAATTTAATAGCCGACAAAGCGGGTTTTAGAACCTTGATGGATATTTATAATAAAGACCAGATATTAAGTTATAAAGATAGAATTAAGAAGCATATTAAAGAAAACAATATTGCTACTGACTTTTCTGAAAATACATTTGGAGAAGTAGTTGAAGCATTGCAGCAAGGAAAAGGTGGTAGAGAATTAAACACAGTTCGCCCTACAAACACAATGCAGGTTTTTATTGATGGGAATACCGAATTGTACAATTATGCTAAATCTCTAAAATATTCTGATTTTTCCAAAATGTATGTTGATAAAGACCAATTGCTTGATGATAAAAAGCAAGACGAGGATGATGAAAACAAGAAAGGTTCAAAAAGAGATAACTTGATAAAACATTTGTTTAAAATCCAAAATAATATTTCTCTGTATAAAAGTAAAAGGTACAACGAGTTTCTAAGGGCAACAGACTATCGTTTTAAAATAACAAGTATCGCAAGCAAGAGAATTCTTAAAGAAAATATTGATAATCTTGTAGATGTTGGCGATAAAACCATAGAAGAAATAATTATTGATGCCAACGAAAAGGGTATATGTATGATTAATGATAAGCTCGTTAATTTTAAAGAGAAGAAAGAATATTTATATAATCGTGTTAAAAATGTCAGGTTTAGTGAATTTCAAAAACTATATGAATATTTGGAAGGTCAAACACCGTTTTCTACACAGCATAAAACAAAAGGATCTGAATTTGATAATGTATTAGTTATTCTTGATAATGGAGGTTGGAACAATTATAATTTCGGCAACCTTTTCTTAGAAACAGGCTCGCCAACTGTATTAGATAGAACTCAAAAGATATTTTATGTTTGTTGTACAAGGGCCAAAGAGAATTTAGCGGTTTTCTTTCATAATCCTAACGCACAGGTAATAGCAAAAGCTAAAGTATGGTTTGGCAATGATAATGTGATTGAGTTGAACTAATAAAGCATATGAGAAGCTAACATTTTTGAGATTTACTTATTTAATGGAATATAGAGTAGTAAATAGAAATCCTAATATGATAAGAATAGCATGGACTTTAACAGACACCAAGGTGCTAAAGTAATCTAATAATGTCTAAAATCTAAAAGGGTATTTTATGGGGTATCTTAAAAAAATTAACACAAAAAACAAAATCAAAACAATACTTTAATAGCTTATTTAGAATCCCTCTCCAGCCACCAATATTTCATCTCAACAAGTCCAAAGAAGTCTAAGAAAGCCTTGATTTACAAGGCTTTTGCTGTTATAATCGTCTAATCAGACACAAGTTAATCTGAATAAATTTAGTGGTTTTTGGGGTATGAAATGGGGTATTTTTTATACCCTCAAAGAAAATACCCCACTTTGGAGGACATAATGAGCGGTTTATGCGATTTAGATTGCCGACATGCGAAACCGAAAGATAAGGCTTATCGCTTACACGATTCTGGTGGTCTTTACCTTGATGTAAAAGTAACTGGCAAAAAGATATGGCGTTTAAAGTATAAAATATATGGCAAAGAAAAGCTTTTGACCATTGGAGAATACCCAAAAGTAACTTTAATTATAGCCCGTGAAAAGCGAGACCAAGCCAAAGAGAAACTGGCCACTGGCATTGACCCAGCA
Source organism: Emticicia aquatilis (assembly GCF_014644295.1). GTDB lineage: Bacteria > Bacteroidota > Bacteroidia > Cytophagales > Spirosomataceae > Emticicia > Emticicia aquatilis. The sequence continues at coordinate 34,217 of NZ_BMKK01000006.1, read as the reverse complement.
CGAGAAAAGCAGGAACAAAAGAAACAGGCTCGTTTTAAGCAAACCCAAACATTTGAACTGGTTGCTACCGAATGGTATGAATACAACCTCAGTACATGGTCGCCTAATCATGCAAAACACATTCTGAGTCGATTAAAACAGAATGTATTTAGTGAAATTGGCAATTATCCCATTGCTAAAATTACAATACAAGATTTGCTTACGTGTCTCCGAAAGGTAGAAGAACGAGAAGCGAATGAAATGGCTCGCCGCATATTACAAATGATGGGGCAAGTGATGCGGTATGCTGTTATTACAGGGCGAGCAGAACGGGATATTACTGTTGACCTAAAAGGGGCTTTGAAAAAATATAAGAAAGGTCATTATGCGGCCATTGATTCAGATGAATTACCGCAACTTTTAAAGACCATTAATAAAAATGATGCCCGTTTATTTAAACAAACCATTATTGCGATTAAACTTATTATGTTGACATTTGTTCGCACCAGTGAATTGACAAATGCCACATGGAAAGAATTTAACCTTGAAAAAGCCGAATGGAATATTCCAGCCGAGCGTATGAAAATGAGATTGCCTCATTTTGTACCACTTTCAAAACAAGTGTTAGAGCTATTGGAAGAGCTAAAGCAAGTATTTGGGAAGTCAGAATATATTTTACCCAGCATTGTTCGCCATGATAAACCGATAAGCAATAATACTATTCTATCTGGTTTATCCCGTCTTGGTTATCATAAAATAATGACTGGCCACGGGTTTCGGGCTTTAGCGATGTCCACAATTAAAGAAAAATTGAACTATCGCCATGAAGTAGTTGACCGCCAATTAGCCCATCAGCCAAAAAATAAAATTGACCAAGCCTATGACCGAGCAAAGTTTATTTCCGAACGAACGAAGATGATGCAAGAGTGGGCAGACTATATTGACGCACTTCAAAAATAAGCATTTACTAAAAGGTGTCTTTTGCAGGTCTGAAATTTTCTATACAGCTTTGAATATCGCTTACCCTCCACGCTGTAATACGAGGTGCGAGTTTAAATGGTTTTGGGAACTGCCCCGTCTTACATCCACTCCACCATGTGGCCTTACTGACAGGAATAAGTTTTAAAACCTGTTCCAATCTTAGAAAGCCTGTTGGTACATTTGTCTCAATAGAAAAGTTATTCATTTTAAACCTCATGTTAGAAACAGTTTTAAGTAAGCGTATTTACTTCAACTAAACGATTTCTTTAGCTGAGTCTTAAAAAATGCAAGTAAATATAGTTGAGGATATAAAGGAGAAGCGGAATAAACCTATGTTAGTTGTGAAAACTACTGATTCTGTACGATTCACTAAATATTATCCGCTGATTACGACATAATTTTTAAGCAGATTATTTTTGGGTTGGGGCATACTAATTAATGGAAGTTATTCTTTATTTACAAAAGGTAAATTAAATTGACAAACGATGATGCAATCTCTTAGTGATTGTTCCCGTAACACGGGCATTGTTATCTTTTGTTCATTATAGATGTTATTTCCTGAAAGGATTTTTCTGCATGCTTTCTAAGACACCTCACAACTATCCTCAAGTCCTTGACCGCAAGAGTGCCGCTAAATATCTCGGTCTTTCTCCTAATACTTTGGCGGTTTGGGCTTGTACAAAGAAATATAATTTGCGTTACATAAAAGTAGGAAGAGCCGTGCGTTATCGCTTGTTAGATTTGGAGAAGTTTATAGAAGAACGTCTCAGTTCATAGAACCGCCTTGAAAGAAAAATATAGTTAAAATTCTTTCTTCCTAACATTTGAGTTTTTCAGAGGAGCAATCATGAATATTCATGAGGCTAATAAGATTTCTATGTGCGAAATCCTAACCAAGCTAAGCATTCACCCCCACAAGATAAATAAGAATAACGCTTGGTATTTTTCGCCATTCCGACAAGAGAGAACACCAAGTTTCCAAGTTGATTTGTACAAAAACCGTTGGTACGACTTCGGGGAAGCAATGGGTGGCGATTTAGTAGATTTTATTTGTGCCTACCTCAAACACCACAAGGAAGAAAATACAAAGTCAGATGCACTACGTTGGATTAGAAATATGTGCGATAATAGTGTGGAGCTATTAAACTTTCACCCAAAAATACCTCAAGCGGTAGAAAAAGACTTCGCATTAATCTTAAAAAATAGCAGATCCATTCAACACCTCGGATTGATTAATTATCTTGAAAAAAGAGGTATTCCATTATTCATTGCTCAAAAATACCTCAAGGAGCTTCATGTTTACAACAAAGACACGGGTAAAAAATTCTTTACACTTGGTTTGCCTAATGAAGAAGGCGGTTTTGAGTTGCGAAATCCTTTTTTTAAAGGTTGCTTGCGAACTAAAGCTATATCATTTATACGAGGGAAAATATCGAAACCGCAAGGTATTCATATTTTTGAAGGTCTGTTTGATTATTTGTCAGTTGCTTGTGATTTAAAAGGGCAATTCTTTCAGGATGATGCTATCATTCTGAACTCCCTATCTTGTTTGAGACAGATAAATCCCTACATCAGAAATTATGGTTATGAGACCGCATATACTTGGATGGATAATGACCATGCTGGTGAAAATGCCACAGTTATGCTGGCCGAATTTTTTAAAACGCAAGAAGGTATCACCCATAAAATAATGAATAATGTTTATGCTCCACACAAAGATGTAAATGCGTGGCACATGTCTCAACTCAATTTGTCATTGTAAAAGAGGCAATCCATGTCTGCTAACTCACTACAATCTTTGTTCAAAGTAAATGAAGTTGAAATTATCTATCGTAATCCAACACCCATTCAGGATAGGATTAGCATCAAACAGTCATCAACGGCCTATCAAGTTTTTCGGCAAACATGGGATGAAAATAAAATAGAACTACTGGAACAATTTAAAATCTTACTCATAGACCGTAGTAGCCATTGTTTGGGCATATCAGAAATTGCCACAGGTGGCATGAGTGCTTGCGTTGTTGACCCAAGGGTTATCTTCGCCATTGCTTTAAAAACAAAGTCAAGCGGTCTGATTTTGGCACATAACCACCCCAGCGGAGGTTTAAAACCCAGTGAGGCTGACCTATCAATGACCAATAAATTAGTGAAGGCAGGAAATCTATTGGATATTTCGATAATCGACCATCTTATTGTTACGACACAAGATTATTATTCGTTTAGTGACAACGGAATCATGCCCAAACCTTCATGATTAAAAGTTGTGAATGTAGTTTTGGCGACATTTATCATTGTTGTAATCCAAAAGTAAGGGTTTGAGACGGTGATGTACCAGACGCCACTCATGCCACCAACAATAATTTTCTCCTGTGTGCCACATTCCTCGCCCTACCAAAATTTTTGCTGGTTTATTCGCTTAAAACGTCTGGTTATTCCCTCCCCGTTACCCTGATTTTGGAGAATTAAAAATGAATAGAGTAAGCCCCAAAAATAAAAGACATCTTTCTCAACCTGTTTCAAAGGAGGCTCAATTGAAACCAGATACTTTACCCCAAACGGATATTTATACTCGTATCACCAATAAGATTGTGAGTGATTTAGAAAAAGGCAATCTCACATGGCGAAAACCTTGGAATTCCGACAACATGCAAGGTCGTATTTTGCGGCCACTTCGCTGGAATGATATTCCCTATACAGGTATCAATACACTTGTACTTTGGGGAACTGCCGCCGAAAAAGGCTATAATTTACCCTACTGGATGACTTTTAAGCAAGCAAGCGACATGAAAGCCTCCGTTCGCAAAGGTGAAAAAGGCGAACAAATTGTTTATGCTGACCATATTATTAAAGAAGAGCAACAGCCTGATGGTCAAACCAATACCAGTAAAATTCCATTTTTAAAATCATACACTGTCTTCAATGTGGCACAAATTGACGGATTGCCAGAGGCTTACTATACAATGCCACCAGCCGTTACAACCAATAAGGAACAACGCATTGCAGCCTTAGAAGAGTTTTTTACACAAACCAAGGCTGATATTTACACAGGCTATGAAGCCTCTTATTCTCAAAGTGCTGACCGTATTCAAATGCCTCCTTTTGAAAGTTTTGAAAATGCAGCAAGCTACTATGCTGTCTTAGCCCATGAGTTAACCCATTGGACAAAACATCCCAAACGTTTAGATCGCAATATGGGTCGCAAACAATATGGTGATGAAGGCTATGCCAAAGAGGAATTAGTTGCTGAATTAGGAGCGTGTTTCCTTGCATCTGACCTTGGTTTTGAACCTATGCCCGACGAAAAACATGCCGCCTATGTTCAATCGTGGCTCACAGTTTTACAGAATGATAAACATTTTATCTTCTCAGCAGCATCTCATGCCCAAAAGGCCGTTGAATATATTCACTCCTTGCAATGCTCTTAGCGTTGCAAGCTATATACTATTGGGTTGGTTTTAGCCTTTGATTTACTCAATTACCAAACACCTTTGTATGACAGTCGATTGGTGCTGTCAGCTTAACCCGACAGTTGTGCATACGCTTATCCCTTCTTTTTTCTTGCATAAAAAAATCTCTAACGACTTCGCAAAAAATAGACGACAAACCTCATTTTTTACTTTGGGGAGCTTTTCACAATCTTTACGGGTTTTGTTTGCTTCCGTCATCAACAACAAACAAAGGAGATTGAATGATGAATAACTCAAATGAAAACACTACTAAGAAACCAACACATAACATCTACATTACAAAACTAAAAACAGGTGCAGAAAAGCCTGAGTGGATTAAAGTAGGTGCCGCTTGGGAGCATGGTGATGAAGAAGGATTAAATCTTTCTTTAAATATTCTTGGAGAAACCGTTTCAATGGTAGTTCGTAAGAATAGAGCTAAGGCCGAATAAAATCTTAGTTGGGGTAGGTAAAAACCTACCCCAACTTTTATTATGTTTCTTTCTTCTCAATAATTATTTCAATGACTATTCCCTCTTTTGACTCATCGCTCAAGGCATATCTTGCATCAACCTCTCTAATAAAGCGAGGCAAGTGGTCGAGTAAAGCGGTATATAATGTTTCTAAATGATACCCATGTAATAAAACGGTATGTGATGAAAAAATAAGCTTAATAAGGTTTTTTTCATTGTTGGGATTAAATTCACCAGCAATCAGATAAGCATAGTTAAGAAACATACGCCTTTCATCTGACCAAATGAAACAGATATTACGAGCATGACCTAAATTTTGATAGAAATCATCGGTTTCGTTTTTTTGTGTCGCATCCAAATTTGTTGGGTCGCTTTCACGCATTTCATCAAATCTAAGTTTAAATCCGTGGCTCATACGTATTATCTTTTATAGGTGAAGATTGTTGTATGTTTTTGCTTTTATCCTTTTGTGGTGATGGAGTAAGAACTTGATTTCTTTCTTCACGAATGCGTTGATGAATCATTTCTGGAACAAGGCTTTTTCCCTTTACCAGTTCAATAGCCGATTTCCTATCCCCAAGCTCAGACGCATAATCCAGTAGCTGGTTTTTGTCATCCGTATAAATTCGGGCATTATTACGCCCACGAGAGACAGAAACATAGAATTGTTTGGCATCTGTGGCTGGAAAAGTGGAAGCGGGTTGCGAGATAAACACTTCATCAACCGTCTTACCTTGGGAAGCATAAGAGGTTACACAATAAGCGTGAGCAAGATGCCCATAATCTTGATTAAGTTTGTAAGCAGCTTTACTAACCGTATTTCGTAGGTGAATCTCTCCCTTTTTACTTACAGATGTAACCTCTAAAATTTGACTATTATTCAGCCGATTTTTCTCTGTATCAAATCCATTACGGGTAATTCTGATTATATCGCCTTTGGTTAATTGAATGACACTCTTTTGATACAGGTCAAAATCACTACTTTTTTGCACGGGTAAAAGCATAGATTGTTGCTGATTATTTTGAATGATAATACCATTTTCAGAGGCACTTTCGACAGTCCATATACTGCCACGCTTAATTTTTGGCATATTTTGGTTAAACTGAATGACTTGCCCTTCTTTAAAATTTCGCCAATCTCCTTTTTGAGCTTCCGTCAAATTTTGATTAATCAGACGAGAGGCCGAGATTTCTTTCTTACCAATTAAGCCATCAGTTTTTAGTTTACTGCGTATAGTATCAGTTACCTCATCGCTTTGCTGGTGGGTTGGGGACACTATCAATGCTGTCTTTTTATCTTTAATAACCGCTACATAGTCATTGACTAATGCTTCGTTGGGTTTTTGCGGGTCAATTGTCTTGATTGACCCCATATTATTCAATTTCTCAAAGGCACTACTAACACTACCCTTAGATAAATCTTCTACTGCCGATCGGTATTGCTCATTGCGTTGACGGTAAATTTTATTTACTTCCGCCGTTTTAATACCACCCACCGTGTTAAGAATTCGCAAGGCATCACCTCTAATGACACTTGAATGCTGTCGAGTATCGCCTCCTAAAATCAGACGAGCGTTTTTCTGTGTAGCAAGTTCAAGGAGTTGTGTCATATCTTTTGTACCAAGTAAACCTGCCTCATCTACCCAAAGCACTTGATTTGTTAAATTCTCTTGCATTTTTTTATCCGTCAAAAGTTGGGCAACGGTTTCTGCATTTTCAAAGCCTTCTTGACGCAAAACGCCACGAGAAGCCTCAGAAGTAGGGGCTACGACCGTAACGGTTTTACCCGCCTTCTCTATCCATGAAACGGCTTCACGCATCAGCGTGGTCTTCCCAGACCCTGCCGCCCCACGAATAATTGACACACGGTGAGGCGTAGTCAATACATGTTTAATAGCTTCGGCTTGTTGTCCCTCCAGCTTGAGTTCGGGAGGCTTTGTGTAAATTGGCTTTAACTTACCCTGCCCTTGTTGGGCAAGCCTAACCATGTGCTTTTCTTCAAGCAATACTTGTTTAGTTGTTGTGAGTATTCGACCCTTTTCTTTCACATGGATAAGGCGTTTGTCGTCATTAAAGCTATGGGTGATATTATCTAATGAAATATGGTTATTACCCAAACTATGCCGATAGGCAGCCGCCAATAAACGGCGGTCTTGTAAAACAGAGGCTCGTTCAAAACCATGTAGTAAGGCATAATCAACGCAGTGCTTAGGGAGAAGTTCTTTTGCTTCTTTATCAGGAGCAAACCGCACAACTTGTTGCCCTGCACCGTCTTTATCTTCTCCTAATTTATGGATTTGTTTTCGCCATTCTGCCTTTAACTCATTCATCGAATGGCCTTTTTGTTTTTTTGAACGAGTTCTTGCCCCCAACTCACTCAGTTCCTTAATATCTGTAATTCCTTTTTCTTTGGCCACACGCCCAATTTCATCCGTGCGTTTAGAGAATAATTCAATGACTTTTTGAGGTACTCCTTTGACCTCAAATGAGGTTTCGGTTTGGCGTATCTGATAGCCTAACTCAATCAGTTGGTCTGATAGCCGTTTATGAAAACGGGTTTGGTAATAGGGCATATCTCTTTTAATGTCTCGAAATTGCCCTGCCTTGATTTGCTTTTCATGTTCATCCCAAGTGGCATTGAAGACAAAACAGTGAGCATGAAGATGCGGGTCTGGTAAAGCCCCATCCACAGGTCTTGCCGTTTGGTGGATGAAGTTCGCCCACAGTAATTCCGCTGTATCTCGTTCGTCATATTGACCGCCCTTGCGAATTCGGGTTTTACTATCTCGCTCAATATCCTGCATGGTTTGATTGACACACTCTTGAAAGGCTTTCAAAATATGCTCATCTTTTGCCAAAGCATGGAGGACAGATACCGATTTTGGGCAGTGAAAATTAATGTCGTAACCTGTCGTGCGGTCGTCCTTTGTTCGAGGTGTCATAGGCTCACCTGTTAGAGGATTGACATTTTCACACAGGGCAAAGAATTTGTCTTTAGTAGCATCCCCATCTAATCCTAACCGAGTAGCCAAGAGTCCTTGTATATACCCATGCAACTCTTGGTCGTCCAGATAATAATCTGACTTTGACAAGGCATCGGAGAAATAGGCTTTGGCGTGAGCGGCTGAACTGCTTTGAATCATGCGTATCATAAGACAGGCAATTTACACCAACTGAATGCTGGATGATGGGTTTCCTTATGCTGTTAAATACTGTGTATCATGGATAAACGAAGCAGTGCTAAGGGCTGTGTTGAGAAATGTTGTTATACCAGTTAATCAATATTCATCAGACATCTTCCCTAAGCACTGCTTAGGAACTATTTGGCCAACACAGTTTCTTCAAAATCCTCAGTAAATGCGTCTGCTAATTTTCGTCTGGTTTCAGGGTCAGTAGGTTTCCGACCGTAGAAAGAAAAACCTCTCGTTTCACTTGGTTCTCTACCTTCAACAAATGAACTGACCATCTCTTCATTACAAATCATCTCGTCAATTTTATTCATAACAAAATGGTCACCAATCATGTATGCAGCCATATAACTTAATGAATAGAAAATACTTGAAATAACAAGTAGAGTGCCAACTCTTTGTCCAATGAGCATTAAGAATAAACCTATAAAAAAGAAAAGACCAGGCTCAACTAAAGTCTCAACTTGTCGCACATCCAAACTTTTTCCTTTCCATTTAAAGGCTAAAATACGAGGATGGCGTTCTCCAGTAGATAGGCTAAAACGAGCAAAATCAAACACCGAGGGCAATCGTTTGATTTCTTCATTACGTTCCATACTTTTATACATGAATGCAAGTAAAAATAGATACCAAGTAAAATAATGTTGGAAAACGTCGCCAAAATCAAAAGTTCTGCCATAGCCGCCAAAAGAAAGCATGTGAGTTATACCCGCCGAAATAAAAGGCCAAATAGATAAAAAGATGGTAATTGTAATAGCCGATATGAAAGAGAAATATCTTTCACCAAAGTTTTTACGTATAAATACCTCCAGCAATAATCTGGGATAAGAGCTGAATGTATAAAAGAAGATTAGAATAGTCCCTTTTAGGATGTTGCTACGTCCATAAATAGAACGATAATACAAGTTTTTTTTCATTTTCTTAAAAGTTTAAAGGTCAATATTTAATTAAATTGAGAAGTTCTGATTGAAAGTAATCTTAGTAAAGTTTTGTCTTTTATGGATAGGATCACCTTGTTTATGGAGATACCCTTCCACCTTGTAGCTATTCAAATGGCCACCAGTCTTTAATCTAACAAAATCCTCGGGACGAACAAGGCGTTCTAATTTTAAGGATTTTCCTCTGGTTTGTGAGAAATCCTTAGAAACTGTAACACTTGAGGAGGCATCTTCAAAAAAGGCATCGCCGAATAATTCAGATGCGTAACGATTGGTTTCTATATCCGCATTCGCATGAAAGATTTTTGTTCCTAAAGTTCCTAAAAAGCTTTTAACCCGATACTCTGCTTTTTGGCCACCCATACAAGCATAGTAATTAGGCAGGTTTTGAGAAATGTAAACGGTGGCAATACGGCTACTACGAGCGGTTGCTTGATAATCAGAATCATGCTCATGTAGAAAGTTTTGGGCTTCATCGGCCCATAAAAATATCGGGCGAGCATGTGGTGTAATTGAACGTTTTTCCATTGCCCGTTGCCAAATATATTTAAAAAGTATTTGGCAATCTCTGCCGAGTTTGTGATACAATTTAACTGGCAGGTTTATCAAAATAATCTTACCCTCCAAACTATCTTCGGGTATTAGCGTTGAATCTTGACGACAGAATAATGAATAAACAGGCTCTCTTAACAAGCGAAACAAAAAACCTGTAAAGGTAAAGTCGATAATGGAGCGAGTTTTTTCACTTAAATTGATAAAACTATCAAAAAAGAATTGGTCTAAGAACTTTAATAAGCGAGCTTCTGGGATTGCCTCTAAAAGTTCTATTTCAAATTTATTACCATCTTGGAGAATGCTTTGCTGTTGAGGCGAAAAGGAAGCTACCCAAGTATCTATCCTATGCGTAACCAACGACCGAGCAGCTTCAAAAGCTTTTTGAAAGGCTTTTACCTCACCTTGCGTTGAATCAACTTGTAGATTCTCGTTACTTTTAGGAATTGTTTGCACAATATCGTACATCTTTTGGATGGATAACGTGCCATAGGCCAATCTGCACAAATCAATAACATTGAAAATAAGCATATCTAAGGCCGTTTCCCAAAACGCATCATCAGATTTACCACTATCCTTTTCTTGCCCTGCCCGAATGACTGTTTTTAATACATCTACGATATTTTCGGTAAGGGCTTCTTGTGATTGAGACGATTCATATTGGAGAAAGTTAAAACAATGCTGGCCATTTGGCTCAAGAATAAGTAAATCTTTCTCACGTCCTGCCAAACGGCAATAGTCCTGCCATGCTTGTTTTTCGTCTGGTTTAACGGTGAGAACTAAGCCGCCAAAACCAGCAGCCAAGTATTTAAGGGCTAACATGCGACCCGAACCAGAGGTTTTGCCCGAGCCGATGCCACCAAAAATCTGTACACCTTCGACAGCGTGGCGAATAGTCCATTTACCGTTTCCTGTGGCGGAAGCGATTTCAATGATGGGTTGGTCTAAGTCGAATAAGTCCATATCATATCTTTAAAGCTGCCAAAAATAATATCCCTTATTTCTCTTGTTTTCAAAATTGTAGGGGAGGGTACTTTTTTAGTAGCCCCCCATAATCATCATTTACCAAGTGGTCTAAGGACATTTAAAATATTGCCATGTGATAAAATTATAACTACCAGCATTGGCATCGTAAGTATGAGTAGCCCTGATTTGTTTTGCTGTCATGTTGCAATAAGATGCTTCTTTTCTTATACCCATTGACTTAGTGCCAGCCCCTACCCAACTGCCACCACTCGCTGACCGATTATACGCAAAGGTTACACTGGCAGTATTGCTTGATTTATTATACACCCACAAGTAATTTTTAGGTGCAAATGCGAATAAATTGACCGTTACCCAACGTGGTGCCAAAGCCCTTGTATTGCTCCGATTTTTGTAAGAAACCCTCGCATATTCAGGAATATTAGTCTCTATAATTTCAATATCTACCGATGCTATTGTTTCAGAGGGTAATACTTGATTATCTCCTGAAACAGCGTTGCCAGTATCTAATTCAGTTTTTACAAACGTGATTTCAAAGCTATTTTCCGAGTAGTTTTTTAACAGCTCTTCGTTTTCAGATGAAACACGTAGTTTTACAAAGTTCAAGCCGCTTGCATCTTTAATTTGAATATCTTTACTTGTTAAATCTGTTGATTCAACCTCCAAAACATCCTTGTGGTCACATCCAACTAATAAAAGTAGAGACATGATGAATAAAACAATTAATTGATTTTTCATTTTCTGTTTTAGTTTTACGAATTGATTTTTGTTTGTCTTTTATTTCATGTTTTGCATTTTAAGAGAGGGCTTTATTAGCCCTCTCCTTGAACTTTCTGGCGATGATTTGTTGTCTTTTTTCTTGAAAGATTTAGATTTCAGTTTTTTCAATAAATCTTTCAATGTACTTGCTCATTCTCTTTAAATCGTTTGTGTAAAAAGCGAATCTTAAAAGAGACCAATATTTACCATTAAATAAAAAATGGTCTTTAAAAACACCCTCTTTTTTAAAGCCTGATTTTGTTGCCAGTTCTTTTGAGTGTGTATTATATTCAAATATTTCAAAGTAGATTTTGTGTAGGGAGAAATAAGAGAATAAATAAGTTACAAATACAGTTAAGGCTTCAATACCATAGTATAATTTCCGTTTATCAGGGATTATATAGATACCAATAAATAGGTTGTTATTCGCATTGTTGTGATTATAGGCAAATACTTGTCCAATGGGGGTGTTAGTATTGTTATCTACAATAATGAGCCTAATAATTCCATTGGAATAATCACTTTTTAGTTCTTGCCAATACTCGTGTTTAGGAATAATCGACCTTACCGAACTCCATAGCATCAAATCTTTAGTGTTATTTCTCCATATAAATAGGTGTTCAAAATGTTCTTCGGAAACGGGAATCAGCGATACTCGTTTACCATTTAGAGGAATTGACATCATAATGATATGGTTTGATATTTAAGGGGTGGCCATACCACCCCCAAGTTTTTTACTTTTCTTGGTGAAATGTCTCACCAAAGGTGCTTTTTTTGTAGGTTGTCCCAAAATCTGTTTCTATTTTGGTTGGTTTACCCGAAAAGTCCCTTTCTTTTACTTTTCCAGTCACATCATGACCGAAATCGTTTTTTACAGTTGCTCTCTCGTCTGCCATTTTTAATTTTAATTTTGGGTTATTAATTCATTTTTGGGTTGTTTGTAAGAGCAATCGCTCTTACAAACAGTTCAATTTAAATAGCTATTTCTTTATGAAATTGCTGGATGTACTCGGTTTTTCGTAAGTTGAAAGCCCAGAGTAAACGGTAGTAGGATTGCCGCTACTATCAACTCCAGTACATAAACCATAAATCGTGATCCCGTTAGGTCCTGATACGGCTACCGATGTGCCAATTGATGAATTTTTCATGATTAAATTGGGTTTTGAAAGTTTATTAAATGCTTAATTTTACTTTTATAATAGGTGTGTGATTTGTATTGCAAATTTGTAGAGAACAACTTCTTTCCCTATGTTTTTTCTCTGAGAAAGGTATTTTTGAATAGAGAAAATTAACTTTTATTGCTGAAGACATTTAAGTAATTGATTGGAAACATTTCTATCCGCATGTAGTTGAACAGGTTTGTACCGAATAATAAAAAAGATTGACTCTGCATAATTATTCTGGTATTGTCTGTTATATTTGGAAAGGGATAATAATATGATTGTGAAACCTCATGAAACAGTTGAAACGTGGGAATTATATTGTGCGACTTTTCATGACTTTAAAGACCCAGTAGGTTATTTGAGTGGTATCGAACACACTACCGATGAAGTTCATATGATACTTTCAAAATCTAAAACGTTTAAAGAACTAAAACAAAACTTGCATACATATATTGAAGAACGAAACGAATTTTCTGAGCAAGCTAAAGTCATGCTCAAAGAGGGGCATTTTAAGAATCACCCCTCATATATAGAAACATATCAAAGTGATATAGATGCACATCAACATGATGAAGATTCGTTGATTCGTAAATTGAATTATGGATTATAATTCTTTTAATAAAATTAAGTTTAAGTCTTTTTTTCTCTATGCTTTTTCTTTCAGAAAGCAAGGAAAAGATTTTTTTTATCAAGAAACTTATGAAACAAAAGCAAGTTGTAAATGTACTGCTTCCGATAGCTCAAGAACTTAGAAAAAAGGTTGAAGAAAAGTTTTTTCCATTAGTAAAAGATAACTATGAATTGCCGCCCAAAAGAAGAAAAATAAAGGGCGAAAGCGACAATCATCGTTTTTGGGATGCAAAAAATAAGGATACAGGTGTTTTTTTTTATAAAGAACTTATAGACAAAGAATCGAATCCATCATACCTATATAAATTACTTGATTACATTCCTTATAATGGTAGCTTACACACTTATCTAAATCTTCAATATGTGGCTATTGGAGAGAATTATTTGTATGCTTTTTTAAATTTTCTTGAAATAGACGGAGAAGATTTAGAGGACAAACTAATGTCATTTTGCGATGAATTAGGCGACGATAGAAAAGAAGATAAAGCAAATCAAAGTTTATTGCCACAAAGTAAAGCGAAAAATACTAAACTTGAAGATGATATACCGTTAGATGATTCTATTAGAATAGCGGAATTGCGAACAGAATTAACAAGACTTATGTATAAAAACACCCAATTATTTAACACTAAATGGTGGTTTTATCTCTATGGTTACGATAAACATAGATTAAAATCCGAAAAGGAAAATACATGGACATTAGTTAAATTAGTAATGAGCATAGGGGAAATAGATGACACAGGTAATGTTGAGATTAGAATAGATAATACAGGTGTAGAACATTATGATTATGTTGGCGTAATAGATTTTCAAGGTTCAAGAACAGAGGTTTTAGTTATTAATCTTAGCACAATGCCTTATTTGGGTAGGCAATTAAATATTAAAATACATGTTGGTAATTGTGAAGGTGATTTATTTTTAGGTCAATACCTTAACTACGAAAGCGATAATCACATCATAAGTGGAAGTGTTGTATTACAGAGAATAAACCAAAAGAAAGTATTTAATCCAGAACCTGCCGTATATAAAATTGAAAATTTAGAAAACGGAGAGCAATATGAGAAAGATACTGATGGTGTCAGTCGTTTCATATTACAATATCTACATGATAAAAAACAGAATTTTCATAGGACGCCTCTTAGAGTAGCACATTCCTTATTAGGGCTAAAAACTTGGTTAGAAACAAGACGAGAAGAAGATAATGAGTGATTTTGGTTTTTCTTTTAACCAATACATTACCTAAAGCATAAAATCATGTGATAATAAACTTTAAACCTAACAATGGTGAAGCGTTGGCTGTCGCTTGCCCATATTCAAGTAGAATTTCTCGATACCGAATAAGTGTTAAAACTTTAAAGTCAATGGCAGTTATTTCGTTTGGCAAGTAGAAATTATCCATTGCGAACATTTTTCTCAACCACATCTCCGCTGCCAATGAATGTTCTAATTTTGGCTCATATCCTAAAAAATGGATAATTCGGTCTTTTGCTTGCTGACCGTAAGGGGTAAATGTTTTCAAATAGTTTTCGTAAATCTCAGGTGCGTAAGTCTTACAAAGATTATGCTCCATATCTGCATTGCGGATAAGTTTAATATGTTCTTCCATTTGTAATAAATAATCTTCGGAAGTGAGTTGCCCTTGCTGATAGCTATGGATTAATGCTCTGATGAATGGTTCATGAGGCAGAATAATACGTTGAGCAGGTAAATAACCCATACGTTGTTCGATTAGATTTTGAGCTTTATTTTCTAAGTGTGGCAATATTGTTACCGCATTTTCAAGGGTTTTCCATTGAATAGCTTCACGGTGGCATTCAGCTAATGCTTCGGCATAGCTTGTTGCATTCCCATCAAATAACTCATCAATAAGTTTCTGACTCATTTTTATATACCATGAAAGTTCTTGGCTGAGATTTCTTTATATTAGCATAATTTATTGCTGACAGTCAACTAAAAATGAAAGGAAATGGACACCCAAGACCAAAATTCAGCCGCTCAAAATAAGTACCCTCCCGCATATGCTCACATAGAACATAAAGTTCGGGATGCTGTAGAAAAAATCCGTCAGTTCGATGAACGGATTCAAAACACACCTAACGATAGAGGCCCCGATTTAAGTTATAATCCACCCAGCTTTATGAAATCTCGACAGTTGGGTAGCCGAGATGCCATGATCAGCTCATTGGAGAAAGCAAAAGCACAGTTAAAAGCGGAAACTTGGAAAGAAATAGAGCATGACCTCAAGGATAAAAAATCAACTTTAGCCAAGCAAACCCGTGATATGGCAAGGGAAGAAATCTATCCCAATATTTACCAATCAATGGATGAAACTCATAAGAAAGAGCATCAACTTAAAGGAAAAGATATTGACCAATCTCAAGATTTTATGAGTGCAGCATTGACAAATGCACGAGCAAAGTGGATAGACAAAGAACAGAATAATCTTTCAGAAAAGTCAACTGATACCAAACAAGGCAGAGATATTGATGAGTCACAGAACCGTATGAGTGCAATGGTAGCACAATACAAACAGAAAAATAGTCTTGATAGAGAAAGTGTTTTGCAAAAAGAGTTGCCAGTAGAACAAAATAATAATGTCTCTGTATCAGTGAAGTTTTCTCAATCACTCAACTACAACAAAACCACAGAAAAAGCAGATAGAAATATGACACCTTCAAAAGATAAAGAAAGTCCTGATAGAGATTAAAAATTAAGATTTATCAGGCTCAATATCCTTGCTTTTGCCTTTCTCAATATTTTTATTGGGAGTCTGAGCCTCCTTTTCAGAACGATTACCTTTTATCCATGATGGCATTCGTTCTTTGACTTGCTCTTTTAAAAATTGTTCACGGCCTTGCTGAAATCCAGTCCAACGCAAGCCATCTTGTGTTACCTTAGCCAGTTGTCCAGCCAATTCAGGATTATATTTAGCAATTATATAGCCTTCATTAAAGCCATTTTGATAGTCTGGTGAAACTTTTTCTTCTTCCATAGCTAAAATGTATTTCGAGCATTTTGTTCTAAATAGGTATCAATAGAGTCTCGGTCGTAGAGAATGATTTTCTTTTGAGGCTGAGAAAACCTGACCTTGCCTTCATCTCTTAATTTTTGCAAAGTTGTTTTAGACTTGATATTTAGCAGGTGCATAGCTTGTTCATCCGAAACCCATTTATCTTTAGTTTCGTTATGCGTTTCTTTCAGGCGAGCCACTACTTGCTCAATGAGAGAATAGAATGCAGCTTCTTCAAGACAAATGACTTGCATACTGTTTTTATTGCAAGTTAAAAGTTTTCAATAAATTTACACATGAACCTTAAATAAAAATATAACGGAAGAGGTTTTGATAAACTAAAAGTGAGGGTTTTAGGAAGAAAAAATTAGGGGAATAGTAAGCGGACATAGCTTTTATCAACTTATTATCCTATCGTTTTAGATGTTTGTAGTTTTACGTTCAAACA
Source organism: Emticicia aquatilis (assembly GCF_014644295.1). Taxonomy (GTDB): domain Bacteria; phylum Bacteroidota; class Bacteroidia; order Cytophagales; family Spirosomataceae; genus Emticicia; species Emticicia aquatilis. The sequence goes on along the minus strand of NZ_BMKK01000006.1, from coordinate 17,666 downwards.
TGAAAATAACTACACATTAATAGTTTATTACGACTTTGAAGAATTCGGCCTTAAAACCAAATGTTGTACTATTGTTGTACCAAATAAAAAAAGCAGTTACGAATCTCTTCATAACTGCTTGATTATCAGCGTGGTGATGGACGGGATCGAACCGCCGACACAAGGATTTTCAGTCCTTTGCTCTACCAACTGAGCTACATCACCTTATCACCACCATTTCCTCGCTTCGTTGCCGTTGTTTGGGACTGCAAAAGTAGTCGAAAACTTTTTAAGAACAAATTTATTCTAAAAAAAAATTAAATATTTTTTTTCATGCTTGACATGAACATCTTTTTTACGATATTTGTAATGTTATGCACGCATACTATTTTAGGCCTGCATCACATCTCAAACCTTTGATAAAATATTGATAAACATTTGTCCGTCAGACCTTCGGTGCAGACGGTCGATATTCAACTAACAAGACTATGCAAATCGTTTCACAAATTTTATTTGTAGCCGCTTTGGGTTTGGCCGCTTATTTTATCAGCCGCCGAGTAATGCTCATCAAAAACACCATTCAGTTGGGTAGGGCAGAAGACCGCTCTGATAATCCTTCCGAACGCCTCCGCACGATGCTCTTGATTGCTTTTGGGCAGAAAAAGATGTTTACTCGTCCGTTGGTTGGTTTTATGCACTTCATTATTTATGCGGGCTTCATTATTATCAATATCGAAGTTCTCGAAATAATGATTGATGGTATTTTCGGAACACACCGAATTTTTGCCTCGCCACTGGGCGGACTTTATAATTTTCTCATCAATTTCTTTGAAATACTTGCTTTTGGAGTTTTGGCAGTTTGTGTGGTTTTTCTCACCAGAAGAAACCTTACAAAAGTAGAACGCCTGCAAGATACTCGTCACCGAGAGTTGAAAGGCTGGGCAACCAAAGATGCCAATATCATCTTGATAACAGAAATCTTATTAATGTGGGCATTTCTGAGCATGAATGCCGTTGATACGATTTTACAGGAACGTGCAGTTGGCCATTATGCCGAAGCCATCACTGGAGATTTTTGGATAAGCCAATTCTTGAAACCTTTCTTCATGAGTTTCTCCGACGGTGCTTTGGTGGCCTACGAGCGTGCAGCATGGTGGTTTCATATTCTCGGTATCATGGCATTTGCCACTTACGTAACTTACTCTAAGCATTTACATATTTTCTTGGCTTTCCCTAATACTTATTTTTCTAACTTAAATCCGAAAGGTGAAATGGCAAATATGCCAACGGTTACGAAAGAAGTAAAAATCATGCTTGGCCTCGAAGAACCAGATGCAAATCCTGCCGAAGTAGGTCGTTTTGGAGCAAAAGATGTGAAGGATTTATCTTGGAAGAATTTGATGGATGCTTACAGTTGCACCGAATGTGGGCGTTGTACTTCATCTTGCCCTGCAAATATGACAGGAAAGCAACTTTCGCCACGTAAGATTATGATGGACACTCGTGACCGCCTTGAAGATATTCAAAAGGGTTGGTTGGCAACTGACCAAAAAGCTCCGATTGCTGAATTTGAAGATGGAAAAAGCCTTTTAGGTGATTACATTTCGGAAGAAGAATTATTGGCTTGTACGACCTGTAATGCTTGCGTGCAGGAATGCCCGATTAATATTAGTCCGCTCGATATTATCTTACAGCTACGTCGATATAAGGTAATGGAGGAATCTCAAGCACCTGCTTCTTGGAACGGAATGTTCTCGAATTTAGAAAATAATATGGCTCCGTGGAAATTTTCTCCAAGCGACCGTTTCAACTGGGTAGATGGTGTAAAATAGAAAAAGTACAACAAAATAGATATTTGACGGTATTAATTATTAAAAAAATTAAATAAAAAACTGACTATCAGCCGATAGTCAGTTTTTTTATGTGTCAATCAAACATTTTATTTTAAAATTCGTTTTGTACTTAAAGGATATTTTTTTTAACTTTACGGAGATTAGTACTAAAAGTTGGTATAATATTTGAAAGATTATTTCCTAATTATCCTAATAAGTACATTAAGCTCTAAAGTGCATCTTGCACCCAACCACCTATGAAACGATTTAATTCTTCAATGTTTATGCAATGGGTTGTGTTTATACCCTTGTTATTGCCTTTAGCTATTGTGAGCGGAGCCTTCGACGGTATTAAAAAAGTATTTGAACAAGCCTCAGCCGATATTATTGAAAGCGAGCCAGTTGCTCATATCGAAGCTTAAATATAGTTTTCAACAGTTGTTTTTAACTGTGGTAGGGAAAGTACGCCCGATTGTCGCCATTTTAGTTCGCTTTTCTTGAAAAGCATTAATGTTGGTACGCCCGTCACTCTGTATTTTGCAGCCAGTTTTGGGTTTTGGTCAACATCAATTTTTACTATTCTAACTTTTTCTCCCATCTCTTGTGCCAATTGCTGAAGTGTGGGGGTGAGTGCTTTGCATGGCCCGCACCAAGTAGCAAAGAAATCAATCAGTATTGGTTGCTCAGAGGCTATTAGTTCTTCAAATGTTCCTGTCATAGTTTTTCTATCTTTTTTCTTTTAACATTTAATAGTTTCTTGGAGTTTCAAATCTTCATTTATTCGGTCTAAATGTTTACTTTTGTTAGTATTCAAAATGACTTTGTATGCTTTGGAGAGTACTCATATTTTGTATTTTGTTTGGGCAGATATGTTTCGGTCAGACTACTGTCCCTCCAAAAGAGAGACTTAAAACACTTTTATCGAATCAGAATAATTGGAAAAGTGTGATTTATATGGAAGGATTGAGCCTTGAAGGTGATAATGGTATGACTTGGCGAAACGAATCTGTGCCTTACGTGATTGAGATTGCTTTTGAATCTGACGGAGCAAGTGATTTGGGAGTGAAAGTTTTGCTAAAGTCAAATACGAACCAAGAAGCGATTGTAGGATATAATTTTGGTAACGAACAACTTTATTTGAATACCATCAATGCAGGAAAAACCAACCTTCCTGATGCTTTGGGCTTATTTACAACACCACTTAAAGTTTTAAGAGGTCGAGTTAAATTATACGTTTTTGTTCAGAAGAATTTAATCGAGGTCTTTGCAAATGATGGTGAAGGATTTCTCTCAAGTCAAGTTTTTCCCGAAGAGAATAGCTTTGATTGGCAAATCTTTACAGTGGGAAAGGCAAGTGTTGGGCAATTGGGAGTTTATGAGTTGAGAAAGTAAATCTAACAAAAACATCTATCTAAACTTTTACAAAAATCAATATAAAAATCTTGTCAATCTTAGAATCGTCTAATCCTGTTATATCTTTGCAAATATAATACGCTTCAAAACATTCGACCTTACAAAATGGAAAACATCTCAAGACGCAATCTGCTAAAAACCTTTGGCCTAACCGCTGGTGGATTATCATTTTTTTATATTGATGCTCTTGCCGAAGATATAAATGACCAAGAAATCGAAATCCATTACGATGACCGATATGTTTCGCTCGAAAAACCAGTAACGGCTATTGTTTTGGGTGCAGGGAATCGTGGAAATGTTTATGGCCGTTTTGCATTGGCATTCCCGAATGAATTAGACATGGTAGGCGTTGCCGAACCAATAGAGTTTCGTAATGAGAAGTTTACAAAGGCTCATAATATAGAAGAGAAAAATCGCTTTAAAACTTGGGAAGATGTTTTTAAAGTGCCAAAATTTGCCGATGCCATTATTATCTCAACACCCGACCGACTGCATTATGGCCCAGCCATGAAAGCACTTGCAATGGGTTATCATGTGTTGCTCGAAAAACCAATTTCACCGTCAATGCAGGAGTGTTTGGAAATTTTGGCAATGGCCAAGAAAACTAAAAGCATCATTGCGGTTTGCCATGTGTTGCGTTATACACCTTATTTCAGAAAATTGAAAGAGATAACCGATAGCGGAAAATTTGGTAAACTAATCAGTGTAAATCACCTCGAAGGAGTTGAATATGCACACATGGCACACTCGTATGTGCGTGGAAACTGGCACGTTGAGAAGGATACAAACCCGATTATTTTGGCAAAGTCTTGCCACGACCTTGATATTTTGCGTTGGATAATCGGAAAACCCTGCAAAAGCATTTCTGCTCATGGTTCGCTTACTTGGTTTAAGCGTGAAAATGCCCCAGAAGGTAGCACTGACCGCTGCACAGATGGTTGTAAAGTGGAAGCCGAATGCCCGTTTTCTGCCATCAGAATTTATCAAAAAGAGAAGCAACGCATCAATGTTTTGGATGTAACTGATGATAAATCGAAACAAGATGCCGAAATTTATGAGAAATTGAAAACATCTCAGTATGGAAGATGTGTTTATAGAATGGACAACGACCAACCCGACCATTACACGACGTCGATGGAGTTTGAGGGCGGTACGACGGTGAGCTTCGCAATGGAGGCTTTCACTTCATTTGAGCATCGAAAAACTCGTTTGATGTTTTCACACGGAGAAGTTTGGGGCGATATGAATCAAATTCAAACTTATGATTTCCGAACAAAAGAGACGACTTCGTGGAAAGCAAACGAGCAACCTGAATACAAAAATCAAGCATCTGGACACGGTGGGGGAGATTACGGTTTAGCTCGAAATTTCGTGCAGGCTGTTGCTCAAAATAAACCTGAGCTATTGACTTCAACGATTGAAGCATCAATCGAAAGCCACGTAATGGGTTTCATGTCCGAAAAAAGCCGACTTGGTAAAAAAATGGTAGAAGTAAGAATATAAATTTGTGGAGCGAACCTCCGAGTTCGCCGTTATACAGAAAAAAATGCGTAAAATACTAATATTAACCCTTTTAGCTTTGGCTTCGTGCCAAAAGAAAAAAGCCGATTTAGGTACATTCGACCAGAAAACTTTCCGAACTGACCGAGGAGGTTGTGAAGGAAAAAGAGAAAAACTAATTGAAGAACTAAAAACTCTTCGACCAAAGATTTTGGGTTTAACCGAAAACCAAGTTATCGAAACTTTGGGTAGATATGATTTTCAAATTCTGAGTCGTCGGAACGAAAAGGTCTTTGTTTTTTACTTAGAAAAAGGCCCTCACTGCGAAATTATTCAGAATCCAACGCAAGCCCGCTCAATGATTTTGTATTTCAATGCAGCCAGTTTGGTAAAAGAAGTGTCGTTTCAGTTTGGTAGCCCAGTTGAGTAATAAAACAATTTTCCAAAATTGTTTAGTGGACTAAAAGCATATTTTCTTTGGCAAAGAAAAATATTTCAATAAAAAATTTTGATTTCTAAAATCAACCATTACTTTTGCAATCATAAAGTAAAACAAAAAATGACTCAATATTCTAACATAGTAAAAATCTGGTGGTGGCGTCCTGCAAAATAGGATGAACAGATTTGCTATGTAGAAAAACATACAAGTATTAAGCGAAGCGGCTTACTGTTCATACCAGTAAGCCGCTTTTTTTTCACCCCCAGCCCCTAAAGGGGAGCTAAAAAGAAGATTAAAATGAAAAATAATATCGAAATGAATAATCATAAGTTAGATACGGACCGTAGCTCCCCTTTAGGGGCGGGGGGGCGTAGTTTTACAATCTCAACTCGCCATAAACGCTTACTTGCCGATACGCTTACGCCAGTTGGTATTTTTCAACGATTACGTGGACATTACCCACATTCGGTTATTCTCGAAAGTGCCGATTATCATGCCATGCACAATAGTTTTAGCTATATCGCTTGTGATGAAGTGGCAAGTTTTCAATTGGACAATGACGTAGTGACACAGAAATTTCCAGACGGTACACACGAAACTTTTCCGTTGAAAAGCAGAAAAGATGGTGTGAAAGTTTTGCAGGAATTTGCAGCGAAATTTGAAAATCCTAAAAGCGAATTCCCTTTCATTACAAACGGGCTTTTCGGACATATTACTTATGATTCGGTCGAATATTTTGAAGACATTGAGATTCAAGAAAAAAGTGCCGAAAGTGCCATTCCGCAGGTTCTATATAGAGTTTATCGCTATGTGATTGCCATCAATCACTTTAAAGATGAATTATATATTTTCGAGCATACTTACACGCCCGAAGGACAAGAACCACAAGTTTCGGCCGATGGCTTGGAAACTTTGGAGTTTTTTGTAAAAAATCCGAAGATGTCAACTGCTAAATTTAAAGCAGAAAAAGATGAGGTTTCTAATTTGAACGATGATGAAATGCGAACAATCATCAATAAATGTATCGGTCATTGTTTGCGTGGCGATGTATTTCAGATTGTGCCTTCTCGTCGATTCTCCAGAAAATTCGAGGGTGATGATTTCAATGTCTATCGTGCTTTGCGTTCAATCAACCCATCGCCTTATTTATTCTATTTCGATGGCGGTGATTACCATATTTTTGGAAGTTCGCCCGAAAAGCAAATTTTGATTAAAGATGGTCAGGCCGAAATTCATCCGATAGCAGGAACATTCAGACGTACGGGCGATGATGAACATGATACGGAATTGGCTCGTCAACTCCACGCCGACCCAAAAGAATCGGCCGAACATGTAATGTTGGTTGATTTGGCAAGAAATGACCTTTCACGCAGTGCCGAAAACGTAAAAGTTGAAACTTTCAAGGAAGTTCAGTTTTATAGCCACGTTATTCACTTAGTTTCAAAAGTGACTGGCAAAATGCACGAAGGCACGAATCCATTACAGTTGGTGGCAGATACTTTCCCCGCAGGAACACTTTCTGGAGCTCCGAAGCACAATGCCATGACAATCATTAATAAATTTGAACCTACTAATCGTAGTATTTATGGTGGAGCCATTGGCTTCATGGATTTCAAAGGAAATTTCAATCATGCCATTGCAATTCGTACGTTTTTGAGTAAAAATAATACACTTTTCTACCAAGCAGGCATGGGCGTAGTAGCAAAATCTGATGTAGAACTCGAAATGAAAGAGGTTCACTTGAAATTGGCAGCATTGAGAAAAGCTATTGAAATGGCGGAGGAGATTTGATAAAAACTTAAAAAAATATAGCTTATGAACGATTTTGATTTGGCATATAAAGATTGGCTAAAAAATATTAAAGAGCTTGTGAGAACAAGTCAAATTAAGGCAGTTTTGAATGTTAATTCTGAACTCTTAGAGTTATATTGGAATTTAGGTAAAATGATAATTGAAAAAGAACAAAATTCTAATTGGGGTAGTAAAGTTATAGAGCAATTATCAAAAGATTTATGTTCGGAGTTTGTAGAAATTAAGGGTTTTTCAAGGCAAAATTTATATTATATTCGTCAGTGGTACTTATTTTACAATCAAGACAATGCAATTGTCCAACAACTTGTTGGACAATTAGACGAAAACAGCTTGGCAAATAAATTAAGAGTTAAAAATGAAGGGTTTTCTCCAATATTAAAGTTAATTCCATGGGGTCATCATATCCTAATACTATCTAAGTGTAAGAATCTACATGAAGCTTTTTTTTATTTGATAGAAACCTTACAAAATAACTGGTCAAGAAGTATATTGAGATTACAGATTGAAAGCAATCTATATCAAAGACAAGGTAAAGCTTTAACGAACTTTGAATTGACTTTACCAAAACCACAAGCAGATTTAGCCAAAGATTTATTTAAAAATCCTTATAATTTTGATTTTATTACTCTTGGGAAAGAAGCCCAAGAAAGAGATGTTGAAGACGCATTGGTAAATCAAATAACCAAGTTTCTACTCGAACTTGGAAAGGGGTTTGCCTATATGGGCAGGCAATATGAATTCAGTGTAGGTGGAGATAATTATCGAATAGATTTGCTCTTTTACAATGTTTTTTTAAGATGTTTTATTGTGATAGAATTAAAAATAGATAGTTTTAAACCAGAATATATAGGAAAACTATCTTTCTATCTTACGGCTATAGATAATATCCTTAAAACAGAACAAGATAGACCAACTATTGGACTCCTCCTTTGTAAAATTGATAATAGAATTACAGCCGAATGGGCATTGAAAGATGCGAATAAGCCATTAGGGATTGCGGAATATCGGTTAAATGATAGCGTACCCCCTGAATTTCTACAAGCGTTACCAACTATCTTCGAAATAGAAAAAAATTTAGAGACAGTTATTTTTAAAGACCAAGATAAAGGCGTTGACTTAAATTTCCCTGTAATTAAGCTGAATAATAAAGATATTAGTAATCAAATAAATGGCTATTTGCAAAGTGAAATTCTGACCATTTTTGATGTAGTTGGTGGTGAGCTTAACGAAGACATAGGTTTAGAAAAAGCCTTAGAGCTATCTTCATATAGTCAAAAGGGTGTATATAGTAATATCTCATACAAAGTTCTATTAGAAACTAAAAAGTTACTTTCAATTTCTCTAATCTGTGAAACAATAACCGCATACCCAAGTACTCATAATTACTATTTCATTTTTGACTTGACTACTGGCACCCCTGTAACTCTTGATGATATACTCACTGAGCAGGGCAAATCCTTACTTTATTTAGATATATTAAATAAAAAACAAGAGAATATTAATAGTCATTTTAAAGATTTACGATTAAAGCCAAAGTCTAAAAAATTGTTAAAAGATATGGAAGCGGCTTTTGAAAATTATGACTGTAAAAATAAAGTACGCCTAAATAGATATTTTTTAGAGCCGAGTAAAATAGCATTTATTGAAAATTGTGAATTTCCACATGTTATCAAAGCATTAGATTTAGATACAAAAATTGAATATACTTTTGACCAATTAGAGAATTATTTGTCCTCTTATGGAAAAGAATTACTTGAGATGTAAAAAACACAAACAACATGAAAATATTAGTTCTTGATAATTACGATTCGTTTGTTTACAACTTAGTCTATATTCTAAAAGAATTAGGCGGAGATGTATATGTTTTCAGAAACGATAAAATTGCATTGGAGGAAGTCGAAAAGTACGATAAAATTTTACTTTCACCCGGCCCAGGGATTCCCGAAGAAGCAGGAATTATGCTTGATTTGATAAAAACATATCATGCTACAAAATCTATTTTTGGCGTATGTTTGGGGCATCAAGCAATCGGTGAAGCTTTCGGAGCAAAACTACACAATATGGGCGAAGTGCTTCATGGAGTAACGACCAAGTGTTTAATAACCGACCCGAGCGAAGTGCTTTTCCAAGGAATTCCTTCCGAGATAGAAGTTTGCCGTTATCACTCATGGACGGTTGTTCCCGAAACCATGCCAGCTGATTTGAAAGTCACGGCCATCGACGAAAAAGGTTTTGTAATGGCCGAGGCTCACCAAAAGTATGATATCAGAGGCGTACAATTTCACCCAGAAGCATATTTGACTCAGCACGGTGTGAAAATGGTGGAAAATTGGATGAAAAGTTGAGAGATTTTGTAAATTTGTTTGATTAAAACAGCTATTCTTATGACAGTTTCAACAAGACAACTTACACGAAAAGAGTTGATAAAGCAGATTCAAGATATTTCGGAAGTAAAATCTGAAAGTAAAATTGTGAATATTGCTTTGGAAGAATATCTACGTCGTTTGGCAGGAGAAGAGTTAAGGAAAATAAAAGGAAAAGCTATCTGGGAAGGTGATTTAGATGAAATGAGAACTTCAAAACATGCAGATATTACTATTTGATACTGGTATTTGGATTGACTATTTGCGTGGGAAAGAAACTTCAAAAGTTAATTTGTTGGATGAGTATTTATTGAATACCGATGTGCTACGAATTTGCCCTCCAATAATTCAAGAAATCTTGCAGGGAATTCGCCAAGACGAGCAATTTAACAAGATTCAGAAAAACCTTGATAGACTTTCATGCCTACAAATTGATGCCAAAGAAGCTGCATTTGGAGCTGCCGAACTTTACAGAAATCTTCGTAAAAAAGGAATAACTATCAGAAAACCAAACGATTGTCTAATCGCTTTCTACGCTATTTATTTTGATATTTCTTTAGTACATAACGATAGTGATTTTGATTTAATGATAGACCATACCCCGCTAAAAATATATCAATTATAAAATGAAGCATTACCTCAATCAGCTTGTAGAAAAACAATCTTTAACAAAAGACGAAAGCAAAGAAGCCCTCCTAAAAATCGGACAAGGAGAAGCTAATAATTCTCAGATTGCTGCTTTTTTAATGGGAATTCAACAAAAAGGAATCACCGTTGACGAACTCGAAGGGTTCCGTGAAGCTATGCTATTGTTGGCCGTACAAATAGACTTATCAGATTTCGATGCAATGGATATTGTCGGAACTGGCGGCGATGGGAAAGATACTTTCAATATTTCTACCACATCGGCTTTTGTGATTGCGGGTGCTGGACAAAACATTGCCAAACATGGCAATCATGGTGTTTCTTCATCGGTTGGCTCGAGTACTGTTTTAGAATATTTGGGTGTAAAGTTTACCAACGACGAAAGTTATTTGAAACAAAAGCTTGAAACAGCAGGTATTTGTTATATGCACGCACCGTTGTTTCACCCAGCCATGAAATACGTTGCACCGATTCGCAAAGAACTGGGCATGAAAACGTTCTTTAATATTTTGGGGCCATTGCTCAATCCTGCAAAAGTTCAAAAGCAGTTTTCGGGAGTTTATAATTTGCCAGTTTTTGATTTGTACGCCCAGTTGTTTAGTCGTACCGCTGCCAAATTTGCCATCATTTACGATTTAGCAGGCTATGATGAAGTTTCGCTGACTAATGATTTTCAGATTTCAAGTCATACCAATAAAGGTAAAAGTATTATTTCTCCGAAAAACTTAGGCTTTGATTTACAGCAACAATCAGATATTTATGGTGGAGGAACAATCGAAGAATCGGCCGAAATTTTACTAAACGTTCTAAATAATAAAGCTACTGCCTCCCAAACCAATGTAGTTTTAGCAAATGCAGGTTTTGCTTTAAGCATCGCAAAAGATATAAGTATCGAAGAAGGCATCGCCCAAGCGAAAGAATCCATAGAAAGTGGAAAAGCCTTAAACAGTATGAAAAAATTAGTTGCATAAAATAATGGTTAGAATGAACGGTTAGCCGTAGTTATGATGAATAGTATAAAAAATATTCACCATTTATCATTCACCATTCACCATTAAGAATATGACCATTTTAGATAAAATAACCGCCCAAAAGGCAATCGAAGTTGCAGCAGCAAAAGCCGAGGCTTCAATTCAAGATTTAGAAAAAAGCGAGTTCTTTGCAAGAAAAACCAATTCACTTGTGGCAAACCTCTCAGCTGAAAACTCAACAGGAATCATTGCCGAGCATAAACGTAAATCGCCGTCAAAAGGAATTATTAACGACCAACTTTCGGTCGAGGAAGTTACGCAAGGCTACGCCCAAGCAGGGGCGGCTGGACTTTCAGTATTGACCGACACTGATTTTTTCGGTGGCAACAAAGAAGATTTACAAAAAGCTCGAATCGCCAATCCATCAACGCCAATCTTGCGAAAAGATTTTATGATTGATGAATACCAAGTCTATGAAGCAAAAGCTTGGGGAGCCGATGTGATTTTGTTGATTGCAGCTTGTCTTTTGCCCGAACAAATCAAGACTTTAAGCCAAAAAGCTCATGAGTTAGGGTTAGAAGTATTGCTCGAAATTCACGACCAAGAAGAACTCGACCGTAGTCCATTAGAATATGTTGATATTGTTGGCGTAAATAACCGCAACCTAAAAAACTTTGCCGAAAACAACGTAAATGCGTCTTTGATTTTAGCTGACAAGATTCCTGCAAATGTTATTAAGATTTCAGAAAGTTGTATCAGCGAGCCAGAAACCATCAATTTATTGAAGTCGGCAGGATATCGAGGGTTTTTAATTGGAGAAACTTTCATGAAAGATGCTTCTCCAGGAACAAAATTGGGGGAATTTATAGCGAAAATCTAAGAAAAAACTTAATTTTGATAGTTTTTTATACCTTTTGCTAAACTCATACTACCCCGAGTATGATACAAATATAAAATATGCCTGTGGGGGCAGGTATTCCTATTATATGAAATTAAAAGTTTGCGGAATGCGTGATGTCGAGAACATCAAGGCACTTATCGAGTTGAAACCAGATTTTATCGGTTTTATTTTCTATGACAAGTCACCTCGCTATATAGGAACAGAGTTAGATGTAGAGTTTATCAATTCAATTCCAAGAGAAATCAAAAAAGTAGGCGTTTTTGTCAATGCAACAGTCGATTTTATTTTACAGAACGTTAGAAAGTACGGTTTGAACTATGTGCAGTTGCACGGCAATGAAATGCCTGATTTTTGCAAAAGCCTTCGACTAAAAGGCGTAAATATCATCAAAGCATTTCGTGTAGATAACGATTTTATCTTCACACAAGTAAATAATTACAAGCCGCACGTCGATTTTTTCTTGTTTGATGCCAAAGGCGATGGTTACGGCGGAAATGGAGTTGCATTCGATTGGAGTATCCTCAAAAAGTACGATAATCAAAAACCATACTTTTTGGCAGGAGGCATAAGTCTTGAAAATCTTGATGTATTGGAAACTATCATTCCCAAGCCTTACGCAATGGATGTAAACAGTAAGTTTGAAATTGAACCAGCATTAAAAGACATCGAAAAACTCGAAGAATTATTGGATAAAATTCGACCTATTGAAGTATAGATTGTGAAAATCGTAGCTATATCAGATACTCACAGAAAACATCAAAAGCTTGCTTTGCTTGAAGGCGATATGCTTATCCATGCGGGAGATGTTTCGTCAATGGGGCATGAATCCGAAATCAGAGAGTTTTTAAACTGGTTTTCAAAAACAGATTTTACATATAAAATTCTAATAGCAGGAAATCACGATTTTTATTTTGAGAAAATAAGCCATAACGCCAAAGTTTTAGAAGAACTGATTCCTGCGAATGTTATTTATCTAAATGATAGCGGAGTCGAAATTGAGGGCATACATATTTGGGGTTCACCTATTCAACCGTGGTTTTATAATTGGGCGTTCAATCGGTATCGTGGTGAAGATATCAAAAAACATTGGAATAAAATTCCACAAAATACAGATATTCTCATCACCCACGGGCCAGCTTATGGTATTCTTGATAAAACAACTCGGAATGAAAATGTTGGCTGTGAAGATTTACTTGAAAAAATAAAAGAAGTAAAACCCAAATTTCATATTTGCGGACACATACACGAAGCTTACGGACACATAAAACAATCTAATACTGAGTTTATCAACGCAAGTGTTTTGGACGAAAATTATAATCTGAGAAATGAACCAGTAGTATTTGAGATTTAGCATTAAAAAAACAGAAAACCTTTGAGGTATAAAAAATGACAACTTTACAACAGAACTACTCAGTAGATAAAAAAGGATATTACGGAAAATTTGGTGGAGCATACATTCCCGAAATGCTTTATCCAAACGTGGAGGAACTGCAACAAAATTACCTTGATATTATCTATCAGCCAGAGTTTCAAGCCGAATACCACGCACTACTCAAAGATTACGTTGGTCGCCCAACGCCATTATTTTACGCCAATCGTTTATCCGAAAAATATCAGACCAATGTTTATTTGAAGCGTGAAGACCTGTGCCATACGGGTGCACACAAAGTAAATAATACAATCGGACAGATTTTATTGGCAAAAAAACTCGGCAAACAAAAAATCGTTGCCGAAACAGGAGCAGGCCAGCACGGCGTAGCCACCGCCACAGTTTGTGCTTTGATGGGTTTAGAGTGTATCGTTTACATGGGCGAAATTGACATTAAGCGTCAAGCTCCCAACGTTGCACGTATGAAAATGCTCGGTGCAGAGGTTCGCCCAGCTACAAGTGGTTCAAAAACTTTGAAAGACGCCACCAACGAAGCCATGCGTCATTGGATAAATAACCCAGTTGATACACATTATATTATAGGCTCAGTAGTTGGTCCGCATCCTTATCCCGATATGGTTGCTCGTTTTCAAGCAATTATCTCCGAAGAAATCCGTTGGCAGTTACTTGAAAAAACAGGTACTGAAAACCCTGACTACGTGATTGCTTGCGTAGGTGGAGGCTCAAATGCCGCAGGTGCATTTTATCATTATCTCGATGACCCATCGGTTCAGCTAATCGCTGCCGAAGCAGGTGGGCACGGAATCAATTCTGGGATGTCGGCAGCAACAACTTTCTTAGGAAAAATGGGCGTTCTTCATGGAAGCAAAAGTATTTTGATGCAAACTGAAGACGGTCAAGTTGTTGAGCCACATTCAATCTCAGCAGGTCTCGATTATCCAGGTATTGGCCCAATGCACGCACACCTATGGGATTCTGGGCGAGCAAAATTCTTTGCCATTACTGATGAAGAATCACTCACCGCAGGTTTTGAACTTTCAAAACTTGAAGGAATCATCCCCGCCATTGAGTCGGCTCACGCATTGGCAGTATTGCCATATCTAAAAGCCGCAGCCAACGAAACTGTAGTAATTAACCTTTCGGGCAGAGGTGATAAAGATTTAGATACCTATATGAAGTATTTGTAAATTTAAATAATATTCAACCAATACTAAACAAATCCAAAATGAAAACCCTCTTTCTCGCAATCGCCATTATGTCAGTATCATTATTGTCGAATGCTCAAACCAAAAAACAACCAACCAAAATGTTACGTCACGCCGTTTTATTCAAATTTAAAGATACAAGTAGCCCAGAAGATGTAAAGAAAGTAGAAGACGCTTTTCGTGCATTACCAACAAAAATCAAAGAAATCGCTGATTTTGAGTGGGGAACAAACAACAGCCCTGAAAATCTTAATCAAGGTTTTACACATTTATTCTTTGTTTCTTTCAAAACTGAGAAAGACCGTGAAGTATATTTGCCTCACCCAGCACACAAAGCATTCGTAGAAGTGCTCGGGCCACACCTCGATAAAGTTTTAGTACTCGACTATTGGGCAGGAAAATAATTTTGTGGAGAGAATCTCCAGATTCGCTGTAATCAGAGTTTTACCCAATAGTGAAAGTAAAAGAAAAAACAATGAACAGAATTACCAAGCTTTTTCAAGAAAAGCCCAACAACGTACTCAATATATATTTTACCGCAGGATTTCCGAACCTCAATGATACCACAACAGTTTTAGAAGCCTTACAAGCCTCAGGTGCCGACATCGCCGAAATCGGAATGCCCTATTCCGACCCCGTGGCTGATGGCGAAACCATTCAGCAGTCAAACCAAGTGGCACTCGACAACGGAATGAGCCTAAAAGTTCTATTCCAACAATTAGAAGGAATCCGAGCAAAAGTTTCCATACCTATTATATTAATGGGTTATATCAACCCAGTCGTACAATTCGGTATCGAAAACTTCTGTAAAAAATGTCAAGAAGTAGGAGTCGATGGTCTAATCTTACCAGATTTGCCAATGGACGAATACTATGAAGAATACAAACCAATATTCGACCAGTACGGTCTGCTAAATATTTTCTTGATTACACCACAAACCACTGAGTCTCGCATTCGTCGAATCGACGAAATTTCCGATGGCTTTATATATATGGTAAGTAGTGCAAGTGTAACGGGCGGAACATCGGGCATTACCGACACCATGGAAGCATATTTCAATCGTGTCAATGCAATGAACCTCCGAAATCCACGACTCATCGGTTTTGGTATAAAAGACAACGCAACCTTTACCAAAGCAAGTCAATATGCCGCAGGAGCAATCATTGGCAGTCAGTTTATCAGAGTTTTACAAAATTCATCAGACAATACTCTATATAATGATATTGTTGAATACGTAAAATCCGTTAAAGGATAAAAACACCATTGATGTCAAAACCAAAGAATTTATGAAAACACCAATAACCATATTGTTCATTTTCATAAGTTCTTTGGTTTTTTCACAAAGTAATACCTACCGTCCACAACTTCGGCTTTCACCTCACTTTGGTATCGGCTGGGCCATACCCCCTTTTATTGATGGCACTAATAGTAACTTAGTGCTAAAATCAAATCCACTTAAAAACTATATCATCGGCGAAGTGACCACATCCTCGGGTGCCAACAAGCAAATTTATAAGATGACCAACACCATGGGTATTGATGCCAATTACTTAGTCAGCAAACAATGGTCAGTCAATTTAGGTGTAAACCGAGCCATGCACATTAATCTTTTGAGCGACCCCGACCCCGTACGAGTCTCAAATACTACCGAATACACCACCTGGATTTATGCTTATAAATACACATCATATCTAATAGGTGCAAGATATAATCAATATGATAAGTTTTTTCAATGCAATATTCACTATGCTGGAATGGCCAAGCAAGCTATCGAAAATAATGGTGGGGCAGGTGGAGGAATCATAACTAATGGAAACGGACTAAGCAGTACCATTCTATCTCGAAAAGAAAATACATTTGTTATCTCTCCCGAATATGGCATTACAGGAGTAAGCTCATTCGACCTACCAATGGAACTAAGTGTAGGGTTGCATATTCCAACATCAATTTTTTCAAAAGAACAAGCCACTTTTATCAGAAACGGCTCTAATGCTGGAACAAATAACCTAAATTTTACCCAAGCAGCTGTGTGGCTTAGAGTACGAATACCATTTTTAGTATGGTCAAGAAATCCAAAAGCTCCCAAACCTGTAATAGTTACGAAGCCAGCACCACAAAAAACTGTTGAATATGAAGGTAAGAAAGTAGCAACAGGTGAAAAGATAATTTTGAAAAGTCTTCAATTCGAGCAAGCCAAAGATGTACTTAGTCCAAGTGCCATGGCCGAACTTGATAAAGTAGAGCAATTGATGCAGCAATCTTCAACGATGATTATTGAAATCATTGGACATACCTCCGACGAAGGCGACCGCAATAGTAATATTGAGCTCTCACTAAAAAGAGCAAAAGCGTGTAAAGAATACCTACTCAAGAAAGGAATCAAGTCAAATCGCATTCAAGTAAGAGGAATGGGGCCAGACTCTCCAATCTCCCGAACCGATAAATCTCTCAATCGCAGAGTAGAGATGCAAATCATCCGCATGTAAGGCTAACATTACACCTTTTAAGTTGTGTGATAGCTGTAAATAATCAAGATGTAATATGGATTTTAGATTAGCAAAACACATAAAGTGTTTACAATCAAATGATTATCAAGTATTTTACTCCGTAGGAGTTAAAAGTTGGTAGAAATTAAGAAATATCCCCTCTAATAAAGCCCCATCGGGGCGTAACAATTCACCGAGTAAAAGCCACTCGAAGAGATTTAAGGTCTTTGAATTTGTTTTTCTTTCAATATTAAGTTCCCCTCCAATACATGCAAAATACTTTAATCTCGATTTCATGTAAGAGATGCAACTATTTTATAGGACAATAAGAAGAACTTGTTGCATCTTTAGTTGAGGTAGATTTTATAAGTCACTGATAATAAGGGGGGAAAGGGATATGTACAAAAAGTGTTTTTTGGGAGGGTATTGCGAATTAAAAAAGAGTTTGTACCTTTGCACTCCCAAACGACGAGAGCGGGTTAGTAAAAAAGACAGAACGTTGCGTAGCAAGAGCATGGCAAACTAAGTTGAAAAAAGTAAAGAAAAGATTTGGAATTATAAATTAAAAGTCAGACCTTTGCACCCCGATTAAGATAGAAAGGAAGAGGAGAGAGTTGAAAGAGAGGTTAAAAAAATAAAGTTTAAAAATAATTTGTTTTTGAAATTTAGATTTAAGACCTTTGCACCCCGAACGAAATTAAGTTAAAAGAGTAATTAATTTGATAACGTT
>NZ_BMKK01000005.1 GCF_014644295.1 Emticicia aquatilis | reverse complement strand
TACTACTATTTAGAAAAAAGTAATTTTAACCTTTTAAATCTTGTATCGCTTTTTTAGGACGTGACAATTAAATCCAACCACCCGCACGATATTCTCGTTTTACGAAGGCATTAGCTTCATCAAAATTGGTAATTTTCATATTTTTGCCATCCCATAAGAGTTTCTTCCTGCCAATAAATTTATTTTTAGCATCTCGCATCAAAAACGAACGAACGGCCAAATTTCCCATCAAAACGGTTTCGGTCAAAGGCCCAGATTGGTCGAATGACGAACTGGTATAGGTGCCAAAACCAGCTTTGCAGGCTTTTATCCATTGTTGTTGATGGCCATTTACACCGCCTTCAACATTAGGGCGTTTAGGTGCTGGTAGCTTAACGGCAGCTAATTGGCCATTGATATATACTTTAGGATTTTCTCCAAAAATTTCGCAGGCAATTACGCCTTTTGTTCCGATAAACATTACGCCACCGTCGATATTGGCAAAAACTTTGTCATAATCACAGCCTTCGGGAAGCTTCGGACGAATACCGCCGTCATTCCAAGTAAGATTGATTTCTTTGAAGTTTTTACTTGTTGGATTCGGAAACTTGAGGTGAATAGAGGCTGATGGCGGACAAACATCATCGAAAAATGCTTCTTTGAAGAAATCGGCATAGACTTGTCCAACCGAGCATTCAACCGAAGTAGGATAACCCAAATTCAAAGCACGGAAAGGAACATCCATGAAGTGGCAACCCATATCGCCCAAAGCTCCCGTGCCGAAATCCCAATATCCACGCCAACGGAATGGCATATAAGCCTCGTGATAATCTCGCATTGGGGCAGTGCCGAGCCACAAATTCCAGTCAACTTCGTTCGGGATTGGCTGTTTTTCGCCTTTATCTTTGGGCGATTTCACTCCTTGTGGCCACACTGGTCTATTTGTCCAAACTTCAACATTATAAATTTCGCCAATAATACCACTTTGTACCATCGTTTCGGTGATACGAGTACCATTGCTACTACTTCCTTGGTTGCCCATTTGCGTGACAACTTTATACTTGGCCGTTGCTTCGGTTAATTGTCGAGCCTCCCAAATATCGTGTGTGAGCGGTTTTTCTACGTAAACGTGCTTGTTTAACTGAATCGCCGACATCGCAATCGGGTAGTGCATGTGGTCGGGCGTAGTCACGATTACGGCATCAATATTTTTGCCCTCCGATTCCAACATTTTTCGGTAATCTCGGAAATACGGAGCATTTGGGAATTTTGCCCGAAACTTGGCCGATTGTCTATCATCGACATCGCAAAGAGCTACGATATTATCAGAACCATTGTTATAGGCCTGCGGAATATTGAAGTCGGCTTTTCCGCCACAGCCAACGGCCGCAATATTGAGTTTATCGCTCGGTGCTACGAAGCCCTTACCCAACACATGGCGAGGCACAATCATAAAGCCTGCGGAAGCTAAAGCACTACTTTTAAGGAAATTACGGCGTGAGTTTTGTTGTTTTTTGTCGTGAGAGTTGTTCATGCTGATAGAAGGTTGAATTTTTTACGAAATGTAGAGAAAAATTGGGGAGGAAAAAAGTGGTCAACAAAAAAGGCGTAATTTCTATGGAAATTACGCCTTTTCAATATCTTGTAGCACAAGTTGGAAACTTGTGTTTGTCGATTAACAATTTAGAAAATTGTTTTACTACACCGTTTGTTTTTCTAAATTGAATAAATCGTTTAATACATCAATCAAAGTTTCAGCTTCGCCACGTTTGCAGGCTGCTTTTAGTTGAATCACTGGCAATTTGATAATTTTTTGCATCATACTTGCCGTAATTTTCTCCATTTTCTCTGCTTCTTCCACCGAAAGTTCTTTCACGAAACGAGCCATTTCTTCTTTTCTGATTTGTTCCAAAGCCCCTTTCAATTTCTGAATCGTTGGCGAAACAATCATTTCTTGCGACCAATTATTAAACTCACCAATTGCATCGCTGATAATATCTAATACCTGCGGAATCGCTTCCATGCGACGTTGAAGAGCCTCATTGGCACGACGTTGGATTTCATCCAAATTATAGGCAACCACGCCCGCAACTTCCTCAATATCAGTTGCTATGCTATTTGGCACTGAAAGGTCAATCAAATATTTTACGGCAAGCGTTTTATTTTTGAGAGTTTCTTTAGTGATAATCGGAGACTCGCAGCGTACAGATGAAATAATTATATCAGCATCTAAAATATTCTGATTAACGAATTGATAATCAGCTACTTCAAACCCAAGTTCGTTGGCAAGTTTTTGTGCTTTTTCTAAAGTACGGTTTGTAATCGTGATGTTTTTATAACCTTTATCAGCCAAAGTACGACATACATCTTCACCGATTTCGCCCAAACCAACTACCAAAACTTTCGGATTGCTCAAAAGCGGCAAGAAAGTTTCCATCACTTCTACGGTTGCATAAGAAGTAGAGGCCGCTCCATCACGGAACGATGTTTCTTGGACTACTTTTTTGTTGGTAAAGAAAATAGTGTGAAGCAAACGATGTAAAAACGGTCCAGCCATTTGTACATCGGCCGCCCATTGGTAAGCGTGTTTTACTTGATTCGGAATCTGCAAGTCGCCTACAACTTGTGAGTGCAAGCCCATCGAAACCTCAAACAAATATCTTACGGCTTCGTTATGCTCGTCAATTACATCAAAATATGGAAGAACTTCGGTCGAATTAAGTACTTTTTGGCTGGCAATTAAACGAATAATTGACTCGCCTAAATTATTTTCTGAAACGTAATAAACCTCAGTACGATTACAAGTAGAAAGCACAAGCACCTCCGACACATCAAACGATTCACGAATCTTTAGCATCAATGCTTTTGATTCTTCTTCGTTAAGTGCAATTTGTCCTCTTAGCTGTAAAGAGGCTTTTTTATGCGAAATCGTTATTGCTTTAAATAGTCCGTGCATCTTTTCTAAAATAGTTTGCAAATTTACGCTCAGAATCGTATATGATTGATATGATTTCTATCAGTTTTTTTAATTTAGAATTATTCTAAATTATGACTGGTCTTACTACCGTTTAATCTATGAAAAATACAAAAATACTGGTACGGTTTTTAATCTAAATTTAATATGCGGATTCAGTATTTAGGAAGCTTGAAATACACTAACGAAAAATCTACAATCATTGTATTTAGTACCCTAAAAAACTGTTGAGCAGCATCTTACCGATATATTATAGATACGTAATTTCATGGCTAAATGTTTCCCAAAGCAGTATTTTTCTGTTTGAATATATCTACGATAAATGGAGAAGAAAAGTTTGATATAGAAAATAAAAGTGCAAACTAAAAGTTAATTATAAAACAAGGAGACGATATTTGAACTATTATTATACTGATTGTATAAACATGATTTTTATCATAAAAAGCCTTCGCACCACTATTTTAGCATTTTCAAATTAATTTTTTATGGCAAAAAGAGAAGTTTTTGTAAATATTTATGAGCAAATAACGGGTTGGAGATTTACTGCGATTGCGGTTTTGCTGGTAATTGGTGCTGGGGTATTGTATTATTTCAATCAATTGGCTCAACAAGTTGAGGAGCGAGAAAAGAAATACGCTACCTTATATGCTGCAAGTATAAAGTTTTTTATCGAAATGAGTTTAGAAAGCACTTGTGACTATACGTTTGTACAGGAGGTATTAGAAGCTAATGAAACTATTCCAGCAGTGGTTGTACAAAATGGTGTGCCGATTAATAATATCAATATTCCAGAATTTAGAGATACAACTCGCACATGGAAGCCAAAAGAACAAGAAACTATTTTATATACCAAAATCTCAGAAATGGCAAATGAGCATCCACCGATTGAGTTTTCGATTGGAAAAGATAAAGTTTCGCTGTATTATAGTAACTCGGTGGTAGCTAAGCAATTACGATATTTTCCCTATATTCTACTGGGTACATTCTTGATTTTCGGTTCGTTGGCGTTTATCGCTTATAGTTCTTCTCGCAAGGCTGAGCAAAATAGAGTTTGGGTAGGTTTGGCCAAGGAAACGGCTCATCAACTCGGTACACCAATTTCGGCTCTGATGGCTTGGGTTGAGGTACTTCGCTCAAATCCTGACTTTGATGCCAGTATTGGTGATGAAATGGAAAAAGATGTAAAACGTCTGGAAACTATCACAACTCGTTTCTCAAATATTGGTTCGGTGCCGCAGATGAGTGAAGAGCAAATTTCGCCGTTAGTTCAACAGACACTTAGTTATTTAGAGAGAAGGATTTCGACAAAAGTAAGAGTGCATTTCGATAGCCAAGTATCAGATAATGTGAAAGTTAGTCTAAATAAACACTTGCTTGAATGGGTGGTGGAAAACTTGTGCAAAAACGCCGTTGATGCGATGGAAGGAAGAGGAGAATTGTTTGTGACGATTATGCCAACGGCAAAGAAAACAATTGCAATTGACATAAGAGATACAGGAAAAGGAATCTCGAAAATGAACTTGCGGAAGGTTTTTAAACCTGGTTTTAGTACCAAAAAACGTGGTTGGGGTTTGGGACTTACGCTGGCAAAACGTATCATCGAAAATTATCACGAAGGCAAACTCTTTGTGAAAGATACACAAGTAGATAAAGGAACAACCTTTAGGATTTTATTAGATACAGTATAAAGAAAAAGAAGTTCGGTCGGTGGTTGAGCGTAGTCGAAACCACCGACCAAATCTCTTTTTAAGGCGAAAAGATTACTTTTTGCGAGTATCAAGCCCATATCCTTTCAAAATTCCACGAGCCAGAGCAGTTTTGTGTACTTCGTCTGCTCCATCGTAGATTCGAGCGGCACGTTCGTGGGCGTACCAGTACGATAGCAAAATATCACTCGTCATGCCCAATGCACCGTGCGTTTGAATAGCTCGGTCAATTACTCTGAGCATCATATTAGCCGTGAAAAATTTTATCATCGAAATCTCGTCACGGACAGTTGCAGCACCTTGCTCGTCAATATTTTTGGCTGTACGAAGCACCAAAAGACGTGCAGCATCAATTTCGGCTCTACTTTCGGCAATAAATCCTTGAATAAATTGCATTTCGCCCAACATTACACCTTCGGCCATTTCTCTTGATGCAGCATATCGGCACATCAAATCAAAGCTACGCTCAGCAATACCAATAAAACGCATACAATGATGAATGCGACCTGGCCCGAGGCGTTCTTGTGCCAATAAAAAACCTGCACCTTCCATACCTATCAAATTAGCTTGTGGCACTCGCACGTTTTCATAAATTACTTCGGCATGGCTCGCCCAACTATCGCCCGCATGACCCATGATTGGAATATTTCTTATGAATTTAAAACCTTCGGTATCGAGCGGTACTAAAATCTGGCTTGCACGCTTATGCGGAGCTGCATCAGGGTTTGTTACGGCCATCACTACCGCAAAAGCTGCTCCATCGGCCGAAGATGTAAACCATTTATGGCCGTTGATGATGTAGTCGTCGCCATCTTTTACGGCCGTTGTTCCCATTCGAGTAGGGTTTGAGCCAGCAAATTCGGGTTCGGTCATCGAGAAACAACTTCTGATTTCACCGTCCATCAAAGGCTTCAAATATTTATCTTTTAAATGCTTAGGAGCATATTTGTGCATCAATTCGGTATTACCGATGTCGGGAGCTTGCGTATTAAACACAAAATGCCCGAAAGGCGAACTTGCCAGCACTTCGCTGATTTGTCCAAATTCGCATAAGGTCAGTCCAAGACCCCCGTCTTCTTCGGGTAGGTGCAAGCCCCAAAGCCCTGCTTTTTTTACTAAAGCTCTTTTTTCTTGCAAAATTGGCTCGACAAACGAGAAGTTATGAGCGAGGTTTTCGGTAGTTTCGAGCGGATATAATTCAGTTTCTACAAAAGCCTTTATTTTTGGCAATAAGTCTTTCAGTTTGTCGGTTATAAATAGAGTTTCCATTATTAGTGGTTTTTCGGGTCGCCGAAGCGGTTGAGTCCATAAATATTTCTTAAAGTTAGTTTTACAATCTTGATGGTACAATTTTTTAGCATATTTCTTGAAAAATAGTTTAGATTTAGTGTTTCCTACATCATCAAAACTTCGTATATTGCTTTAAAACACCATTATTTATAGCCGACCGTTAATGACCCAACGCTTATCTCTTATTTGTTTACTTTTACTGCAAATTGCTCATTATCAAACTTTTGCCGAAGATGTCGTGGTTGTGCGTCAGGTGAAAATTATAGGAAATATCCGTACGAAAGAGAAGATTATTTTTCGAGATATGGCTATAAAAGCAGGTGATACGCTACAAAAAGCTAAGCTAACCGATGTCTTAGAAGCCGACCGCAAGAAGATTTTTAATACTAATCTATTTGTTACGGTCAAGGTTAGTTCGGAAGACATTGATAATCAGCAAATTGATGTGATTGTAGAGGTAAAAGAGAGGCTTTATTTAGTCGTTTTACCTGTTTTTTATTTGGCCGACCGAAATTTCAATGAATGGTGGTATGAACGTGGACATGATTTGAAGCGAACGATTTATGGCATTTATGGTCGTCATTCTAATCTGACTGGCAACAACGACCAACTAAAAATCAGAGCCGAAATTGGCTTTATTCCTAACTTCGAAATTGCTTACAGTACGCCTTATCTCGACAAAACCCTCCAAACAACTTTTTCGGTTGGTGCTTTTTATGGGATTAATAAAACGATGGTGTATCGAACGTGGCAAGATAAATTTCAGTTTCTCGAAAGCGAAAAACGACAGCGTGAACGCCTCAATTTTTATGCGGTGCTTGCTCGCCGAACAGGATTTTTTCAGAATCAATACCTGCAAATTACTTATAACAAAACTCAAATTGCCGATACTATTGCTCGACTTAACCCTAATTATTTTCTCAATGGACGCACCCAACAGAAATATTTCTTGATTAGCTATTCTTATGTGTTTGACCGTCGAGATAATCGCCAATATGCCCTCAAAGGCTATCGGCTAAGCTTTGATGCCATTAAGTATGGACTTTCTGCACGAGACGATATCAACCAATTTAGTTTAAGTGGAACAGTTAGCCAATATTTTCCCCTACACCGAAACTTTTATGGAAATTATAGTCTAAGAGCTAAGGCATCTTTTCCACAAAAACAACCCTTTTTACAAACTCAAGGGCTGGGCTATCGCAACGACTTAGTTCGGGGCTACGAACTCTATGTAATTGATGGCCAAAGTTATGGTTTGTTAAAGACAAATCTGAAGTACCAAATGTTTGATAAAATCTTTGATTTGAGCCGTTATTTGAAGGTAAAACAGTTCAATGCCTTACCCGTGGCAGCGTATATTAATACGTTTTTTGATGTTGGATACGTAAAAAATAATTTTCCTGAGTTAAATAATACTAAATTTGCAAATAAATGGTTAGTTGGTGGAGGAATCGGGCTTGATGTAGTGACGTGGTACAATGTAGTAGGTCGCCTCAATTATTCGCTTAATGGTGCAGGCGAAAAAAGGCTGTTTTTTAATCTCTCACGAGAGTTCTGATACCACTCACTAAAATTATGTTTTTTCACTCTATACATTTCATTCAAAAAAATATGAAAATTTGTTTTTTAATCTTATCTTTGTTAATAATTGCGTGCAGTAACCCAAAAAAAACAGAAACAGTGGAAGTTTTAAACCCTCCCTCTCCTCAAACGGCTACATCGAGTAACGTTCAAAAATTGCTACGTACCATCATGGGTACGGGCGAAGGTCTCCTCCGGGGCATCCAATTTGGTGATGCTATTGCAGATGTAAAGAAAAAAGAAAAAGCTGAGTTATTTGAAGAAGTAGAAGACCACGTTGGTTATTCTTTTGACACAGATAATCTTGAGACTGTCGATATTCTTTACGAAAAAGACAAGCAAAATCGTGTATCGGGCATAGAATTGGATATTTATATGAATACCGATTCGTCGAACGATAGTCTTAAAAATGAATTGACAAAACAATTTACCACACTCTACGGTAAACCTTTGAGCAATACTGAAATTCCGACTTGGGAAATAAAACCTAATGGAAAGGTAAGCATCAAAGTAGTAAAAAATAAATTGGATAGAGGCTTAGAGGTTAGATATATTCAATCTCAGAAAGTCATCTAATCAGACATTAATTTTAGTTTCAAACGCTTGGTAAACTGTTTTCGGTTTATCGAGCGTTTTTTGCTTTTAGTGACTGATAAATAATATATTAAATAATAAAAACACTATTACTTCAAAATTGGCATAAATCTTGATAGCCCTTGACTAAAAGGCTGTTCTTCTAACCAATAACCAGCCTAACCCATATCATGGAAATCAAGAGAAAAATTACCCTCGGTATAATGCTGATGGGCTATTTAGCATTATGTAGTTGTGAAGGCCCCGAAGGCCCACAAGGAGTAAAAGGCGACCAAGGCCCACAAGGTGTACAAGGTCCAAAAGGAGATACAGGAGCAACGGGTGCTACTGGAGCCACAGGGGCAACGGGAGCGACAGGCCCAGCGGGTCCACAAGGGGCTACGGGTGCAACTGGAGCCACAGGAGCAACTGGGGCGACAGGTCCAGCGGGTCCACAAGGTCCAAAAGGAGATACAGGAGCAACGGGTGCTACTGGAGCCACAGGAGCGACAGGTCCACAAGGCCCAAAAGGTGACCCTGGAACGACCAATGTTATTTATTCTGATTGGTTTACCCCTGCATTTGTTGATTGGCAAAAAGTTACCGAAAAGAGCTATTTATATAGTATCATTGAAGCAAAAGTTACCCAAGAAATTATAGATAAAGGTGTTGTTTTAGCATATAGCCGTCAGGTTTCAAGTGGACCAGCCTACTTATTGCCGTTGATGTTGGAGACGAATTCGGGTTTAACAAACTATAATGTAGTAGCGGCGTTAGGAAAAATAAACATTACTTTTTCTGAATTACTGGATATTCAAGGAAAGCCAGCAACTGGATTACAGTATCGTTACATAATTATTCCTGGCGGAGTAAAAACACGAGCAAATATTGATTATACAAACTTTGATGAAGTGGCAAAAGCCTTCGGAATTCCGAAATAAACATCTGGTTTTTAAAATACTTTAAATTTGTCTGGAAACTAATTGTAAAATCGACGCCCAAAAGGCGTCTTTTTTGTTAAATTCACAATTCAGTGTATCCGATAAACGTTTGATAGTCATAATACTCTGTTAGTAATGAAAATTCTACTATATATTAAGTGCCTTTTTTTAGTATTACCTTTTGCCGGTTTTGCACAAAGATGCAATCATGCTAATCAAATACAAAGTCTTTATAGTCAATTAGCTGCGAATGGTTTCGATACCCAAAAGCCAATTGCTTATCACTATTTTTTTATCGACTCAAATGAGCAAGACCTCAATCAGTTGAAAGATGTATTACTGAAACAGAACTACAAATATGTACGGACCACAAAAAATGCAGGGAAATATCAGCTTGAAGTAGAGAAAAATGAGGCACACAATGCAAGTTCAGCTACTCAGAAAGGTAAATCTTTAAACGAATTGACCAAAGCCAATAATGTGGAAACGTTTGATGGATTTGAGATATTCTCCGAAGAAACCATTACAGAAGATGATAATTTAGGAACTTTTAAGCAACAAATCGAAAGAATACCCACAGCTGAGTTATACAAAAAGGCTCTGGAATTGTATGATAAAAATGAAGATGCCAAAGCATTGATAGCATTTGACCGCTGTATTAAGCAAAACATCAATCTTGAAACCAGTTATTACAAACGAGCCAACTGTAAAACAGCACTCGGTCGCTCGCAAGAAGCCATTGCTGATTTAGAAAACGTCCTTCGATTGAATCCTCAACATTACGAAGCAAATTTTAACCTCGGAGGTTTATATTTTGATGCCAAAAACTATGATAAAGCTTCGGTTTTTTATCAGAAAGCGGTCACGATAAACCCCAAGAGTGATATTGGTTTTTATAGATTGGCCGAAACTTACCAACAAATGGGAATGAAAAATGCAGCCCTACAAAATTGCCAAAAGGCTTTGCAGATAAATCCTAATAATGAATATGCAAAGAAATTAATAGCCGCTTTGAAATAAAACTGCTATTGCATATCTATTTCTTTAGGAGGTCTTTTTCTACCCAAAGTCATCATTACTACACCCGCTAAAATAATAGCTGACGCCAACATTGAGCGAGAGGTAAGACGCTCATCTAAGAAAATCCAACCTAAAAAAATAGCCACTACTGGGTTTACGTAAGCATAGGTTGCTGTAAGCTGCGGCGGAGCATGATTTATCAGCCAAACGTAGGCCGTATAGCCCACATAAGAACCAATAAATATTAAATAAATCATCGCCAGATATGTTTCGGTAGTCATATTCTGAAAAGATTGAAGTTGGTCTTTCTCAAAAGCGATACTCATTGTCAAAGAAAAACATCCTCCAACTACCATCTGAATAGCCGTTGATTGTAGCGAATTAGGTAATACTAAATAAGGAGATTTAAGCGAGCCAAAAGCCCAAGCGATTGAACCAAGAAAAACAATCAAGGCAGCCAAAACAGGCACTTCTTGTTGGCCTATTTGCTGAGAAGGATTGAGCAAAACTGCCATTCCGACCAAGCCCAGCACCAAACCGATTGTTCCGATAACCGTAGGTTTTGCATTGCTGAAAAACAAAAAATCAAGCAAAATCATCCAAGCGGGTAATGTAGCTACCAAAAGTGCGACCAAACCCGAAGGCATCTTCATGAGTGCATACGCCACGGCACAATTGCCAACACCACTCAAAAGCACGCCAATAAAAGCAGCATTTCGAGTTTCTTGTAGTGTGGGCATTCCTTGCCCTCTGAGTAATGTAAAAGCAAATAGAAGCGAGCCGCCAATCAGAAATCGAGTGCATGAAATAAGCATCGGAGGCAAAGTATGAAGAGCAACCTTGACACCTAAGTAAGTTGACCCCCAAACTATGTAAACAATTCCGAGTGCAATATATATTTTTGTTTTTTCTGACATTTAGGGATTGGAAATTGGTTACTGGAAAATTAGAGAACACAGGTTATTGGCTATTGAGACATTAACCAGTAACTAATAACCGATAACCAGTAACTAAACACAAGCAGGACAAGTGCCTTGTACGAGCATATTTACTTCAGTACGCTTGTATCCTTCTGGCAAATTAATAGTAGGAATATGCACACTTTCAATGCAAGTTGTGTTTCCACAAACTAAGCACTTAAAATGTACATGGTCATGGTGATGATTCTCGTGGCTACATTCCGACACTCGGCACAAAGCGTATTTTGTACCACCTTCATCGTCTAAGACCTTATGAACAATGCCTTTTTCAACAAAAGTTTTGAGTGTACGATAGATTGTCACACGGTCGAAGCGTTGCCCAAACAGTGCTTCCAAATCTCCATGCGAAAGTGCGTGATTATTATTTTGGAAAGACTGCAATATGTCTGCCCGACAGCCAGTGTGTCGTAAATCATATTCTTTAAGCGTATCTTTAGAAGGATTCATATCTGTCAACGTTTATTCGACCAGCAAATTTACGTTATCAAACTGTAATTTTACCAAGTTTGCGTAAATTCCTTCTTCTTTCAAAATCAATTCATCGTGTTTGCCCGACTCCGCTATTTCTCCATCTTTCAAAACATAAATTGTATCAACGTTTCTAATCGTAGCCAACCTATGAGCAATGATGATAGTCGTGCGGTCTTTCATGAGCTCATCAAGAGCATCTTGTACTAATTTTTCTGATTCAGAATCTAAAGCACTGGTAGCTTCATCAAGAATCAAAATAGAAGGGTCTTTCAGAATCGCACGGGCAATTGCTATACGTTGGCGTTGTCCGCCCGAAAGTTTCACACCACGCTCGCCCACAACTGTCTCAAATTTATCGGGGAAAGATTCTATAAACTCCAAAGCATTTGCTTTTCGGGCTGCTTCCAGCACTTCCTGACGAGTAGCATTCGGTTTTCCGTAAGCAATGTTTTCGTAGATGGTTCCACCAAAAAGCATTACTTCTTGTGGCACAATCGCAATATTGCTGCGAAGTTCGGTTACATCTTGTGTCGCAATGTTTTGTCCGTCAATAGTAATTTTACCTTTTGTAAGCGGGTAAAGTTTCATCAAAAGCTGTACAATCGTTGATTTCCCTGCACCGCTATGGCCTACAATGGCTATTTTTTCACCCGATTTGATTGAAAGCGATAATTCTTTCAGAATCGTTACATCAGGGCGAGAAGGATATGCAAAACCAACTTTGTCAAATACGATATTGCCATCGGCTTTCTTGAAAACTGGCGTTTTGCTTACATCAACTTCTGATTCTTCGTCTAAAATTTCTAAAATTCGCTCAGAAGCTCCGACCGTACGTTGAATTTGAGCGTACATATCGCCCAATCCTCCAACCGAACCACCAATAAAGCCAGTATAAAGAATAAATGTGAATAAATCTTGAAAAGCCAACTCACCCGAAAGCACCAAGTTTCCACCGTACCACACAACTCCTACAACACCACCAAACAAAACAGAAATAATAAATGAAATGAAACCACCTCTGAATGTCGCCGCTTTGAGAGCGTAATCAACTACTCGTTGGATAGAAATACCGTAGCGATTTACTTCCAAGCGTTCGTTGGTAAATGCTTTCACAACATTGACCGATTGAAGGGTTTCTTCAACAATGATATTTGTTTGAGCCAATTCATCTTGTACTTTCTTTGAGTTTTTTCTGATAAATCGCCCGAATACAATGGCCGCAATTACCAAAAACGGAAAAGTAGAAAGCATGAAGAGTGTCAGTTTGCCCGAAAGCATCGTGATTAGAATTACGCCACCCACAAGGGTAAAAATCTGGCGGAAAAGCTCAGCAAGTGTAATTGAGAGTACATCTTGAAGTTGCGTAACATCTGATGTGATGCGACTCATGAGTTCGCCAACTCGACTTTTTTCAAAAAACGAAATCGGTAAGGTAATAATTTTTGTATAAAGTTCTTGGCGTAAATCACGCATCGAACGCTCCGAAACTCTCGTAAAAGTATAAACTCTCAGAAAAGAAAAGGCCGCTTGCATGATAAGCAAAGCCACAAAAAGAAATGTTACTTCGTTGAGCGTAAGATTATTGGATGAGCTAAAAATACCTTGAAACTTCTCGATACCAATGTTGCCACCCATCATATTTGGCGTTTGAAGAGCCGCCGATGGATTTTTTGGAGAAACAATCGCCCCAACCATTTGTCCCATCAGCAAAGGCACACTCATAGAGGTTATTTGCGACAAAACCAAGAAAATAAAACCAATGGCAAAAGTGCCTTTATAGGGCAATGTAAATCTAAAAATCTTTAATGCTTTCTTAAAACCTTCTTTTGTTACCTTTTTTTTATCAGCTTCTGATACACCCGCTCCAAAACTACTACTTCTTTTTGCCATGATTATTTACCTTACAATGGTCGTTAAAATATGCTATTCAATGTCTAAAACTGCTCATTTCCAATTAGAAGATTGCTAAAGTCAATCTTCTAATTGTCCTTTATATTTCGATTTCTCGAAAATATCACGAGCATTTGAGTTTTTCATCAAATCAATTAACGAAATTGAAGGGTTTTCGGTTCGGTAACGGCTCACAATTCGCCAGCCAAGCCATTGACCAATACGTCCTGGACAGTCACTTCCGATTTCAAAAACCTTTGGACGGTCACCGAGATATTTATCTTTAATGCGGTCATTGGTTTCGTAGAGTACTTTGTTATCAATAAAATGTCCCCAAACTAAATCTTGTGAATTCCAAGTTTTAGTCATATTCGAGTCGGCGTAAGCAATCACGAGCGAGTCGGCCACATCCGGAAGCATCGCACGAGTAAATTCATAGCTTTTGCCATAATAAATCATGTCGCTCAGAAGTGTATGGTCATTTGGGTCAATGGCATTATATTTCTTAGATAGAATTGTCAGTATTGAAGGTACGATGTATGGTTTATCGAATCGTTGCAAAAGATAAAGCGGATATTGCGGGCGATACTTTGCTTTTGGCCCTAAGAAAGTTTCGAGCGGAATTACAATCATATCATCCGAAACCATCAATTCTAAATCAAGTGCCGTAAAAGTTGTGATGATTTGAGGCTCTTTAAAGTCGGGATAGTAATATTTTATATGCTTGAAAGCGGTTTCTAATTGGCTTTTCAAATCAGTCAAATTCCCGAAAGACTTTTTAGTATCTTCGTAAAACGCCTGTGTATCTGGGTTATTATGAATCAAAAATAGTCGGTTTATCAGAGTAGTGTCTTCGGGCGAGGTCTGATAGAATTGATTAACAAATTTGGTGTTTTTCGATAAAAAATCTTTGATTTGCTCTTTGGTCTTTAGTTGCATCATTGTCTCGTCAAACCTCTGAATATCAACCTTTACCGATATATTTGATGTGTCGATAGTTTCGGAGTTTTGGCATGAAACTAACGAAAAAAAGCCGATTATTAAGCCAACAGCAACAAAGCAAACGAAGCGTAATTTCATAAATAGTTAAATATTTTTTTAAAAAACGCACAAAAATAGATAAATATTTGCCCCGAATCATCTAATTTTGTAAGATTGTAATTCAAACACAAATTTGCAGGAGGCTTGATTGCTAAAATCAGGTAAATTATAAAACCCTTAATTAACCACTTAAAATGTTTCATGTAAACTTTTCGGCTAAGTCTTTTGTCAATAAGATGCTGGTACTCAGCGTTTGTTTTTGTTCGTTTCAAGCTCTTGCACAAAAAAATGTTCAGAAAGGTGGAAATCGGGTAGATGCTCTGATTCAGAGAAACCGTAAACTTACCAATGAGATAAATGCCTTAAATCAGTTGATTATCAAACAAAGTAATCAGATACTTTCGCAAGAAGGCATAACTAATTATTATAAATCAGTTCTGAAGAGTTCGAGAGATTCTACGGCTACGGTTTCGAGTGCTTACACCGAATATAAGCAAAAAACTGATGCCGAGTTAGCTTCCCTCAAGATTGCGTTTGCTGACTCAATGGAGCTTTTCAGAGAATTCAGAAAACAAGCTCTTAAAGATAAAAACCGAGTTGTAAAAGATACAAACGTTGTGAGAGTTTATACGATGCCATACGACCAAGTGCGTGTGCGTGTTCTCCGCAAAATCTTAGATGAAGGTATTGGTTTAGTAATTGAGCGTAATACTGACGAAGGTTTTTTAGTGTCGAAGGTATTCAAAGACCGTAAGACCAAAGGACTTTTCAAGAAAACCATCGAAACTCGTGTTGACTGTGATATTAAAATGGTACAACATCCATACGAAGACAATAAGACGTTGTTCTATGCTTCGACGAGGGTTCAGGAGAAGTCAAGGAAAGATAGCCAGTTTATCGAATTAACTGATAATAAAGTAATTAAAGATTATCAGAAAAAACTTTTGAAATTCTTTGATGATTTTTTAGTAGGAAATTGAGCAAATTGCAATTCGAGAATAAGCTGATAGCCACATAGATATTATCAAGCCCATGCCTCAAACGTGGGCTTTTTTTGGGCCTTTACCGAAGGTCTGACCTAAGTTTAAGAAACAAAAAGCGTTATTTGGCATAAAACTTGTTAAAATAAGCTAATATATCAATTGGATTTCCTTGATAATCTATATGAATCTGCTTATTTTTGCACCTCAATTTTTTTGAAAAAATTTAAAAAACAATAATCAGGCATTTAAACAGTCCTAAAAGTCCAGTAATAAATTAAAAAACAAATGGCTTTAATTAACAAAATTCGTGAACGTTCAGGTGTTGCAGTCGTAGTTATCGCAATTGCACTCATTTTATTCATTGTCGGAGGAGATTTATTCGGAGGAAATGGTAAAAGTGGCTTGTTTAGTAGTAATGATAATAAAATTGGTGAAATTGCAGGCACCAGTATTGATTACCAAGCATTTCAGGCAAAATTAGATGTGGCTCGTGCAAATTATGAGCAACAAGCTGGAAGAGCTTTGCAAGAACAAGAGATTCAGCAATTACGCAGCCAAGTTTGGGAACAAATGATTTTTGACATTACTTACAAAGCTGAATTCGAGAAACTCGGTTTGAAAGTTACGCCAGATGAGCTTCGTGAAATGGTACAAGGCACTAAAAACCTTAGTCCAATCATTAAGCAACAATTTACTGACCCACAAACAGGACAATATGACCGTAATCGTCATATTGAGTTTATCA
The DNA here is from genome assembly GCF_014644295.1 of Emticicia aquatilis. Classification (GTDB taxonomy): domain Bacteria; phylum Bacteroidota; class Bacteroidia; order Cytophagales; family Spirosomataceae; genus Emticicia; species Emticicia aquatilis. The sequence goes on along the minus strand of NZ_BMKK01000005.1, from coordinate 560,936 downwards.
ATGCAGCTGCTGCAAATCAACTTCCTGCACAACAAAAAGCTGCTTGGGACCAAATTAAAGAGCAAGCGATTCAACAACGTTTGTTGGAGAAATACAACGCTCTACTTTCTGCTTCTTCGTTCGTAACAACTGCCGAAGCTAAAAGAGAATACGACGCACAAGCTAATAAAGCCGATGCTCGTTATTTGTATGTTCCATATACAAGTATCATTGACACGACTATCAAAGTTACTGATAGCCAATTGTCAGATTATTTGAGCAAACACAAAGAAGAATTCAAAGGTTACGATAGCCGCTCATTCGATTACGTAGTGTATCAAGTAATGCCTACAAAAGAAGATAGTGCTGCTTTATATGAAGATATTAAGAGTTTTGCTAAAGGTTTAGCTGCTGCTAAAGATGCAAAAGCTTATGCTGCTCTTAACTCTGATAGCCGTGTGCCTTATGAGCGTAGTGCCAACGAATTGACCCCAACTTTGAAAGCTGCTTTAGCTACTGCCATTCAAGGTGCAGTTATCGGGCCGTTCAAAGAAGACAATACTTACTCGATTTACAAATACGAAGGAACAACAACAGACTCTCTTTATTCAGCTCGTGCAAGTCATATCTTAATCCGTGCGGATAAAACAGCTCCAGATTCGGTAAAAGCTGCTGCTCGTGCAAAAGCACAAGACATCTTGAACCAATTGAATCAAGGTGCTGATTTTGCAACTTTGGCTCGTGCAAACAGCCAAGACGGTTCGGCTCAACAAGGTGGAGATTTAGGAACATTCAAAAACAACGGTACAATGGTAAAACCATTTGAATCGGCTGTATTTGCTATGAGTGGTGCTGGTTTAGTACCAAATGTTGTTGAGACAGACTTCGGTTATCACGTAATTAAAGTAACAGAAGGAAAAACTAACACTAAGTATAAAATTGCTACTATCAGCCGTGAGTTGCAAGCAAGTGAAAGCACAAGAAATGCTATCTACCAAAAAGCTGAAACATTACGTGCAAGTTGTAGCTCAAAAGAAGAATTTGAAGCTGCTGTGAAAAAAGATGGTAAATTGGTTATCTTGAAAGCTGATAAGATTTTCCCAGAAGCATCAACGTTCAATACTATCCAAAACGCACGTGAGGTTGTATTGTGGGCATTTAACGATGACACGAAAGTAGGTAAAGTTTCTGACCGTGTATTTGAAGTTGGTGATAACTTTATCATTGCGGCTGTAACTGCTAAAACAGAAAAAGATAGCCCTAAAGCTGACGACTTCAAAGATGCGATTACTGCTAAAGTTCGTAACGAAATCAAAGCTGAGCAAATCTTGAAAAAACTTGGAAACCCATCGGGTTCTTTAGAGCAAGTTGCTCAAAAATATGGTGCAGGTGCTTTAGTAGAAACTGCGTCAAACATCAACTTGGCAACAGGTATGTTGACATCTCCAGGTATTGACCCAGTAGCTGTTGGTAAAATCTTCAGTTTGCAAACAGGCAAACGTTCTAAGCCATTTGTTGGTGAAAACGGTGTATTTGTAGTTGAAACAACTAAACTTACAAAAGCTCCTGAAATTGCAGACTATACGCAATACAAAAACCAAGTTATGCAACGCAACGGTGGTTATGGGGTATCGTACATGGCTAACCAAGCAATTCGTGACAACGCAAATATCAAAGATAACAGAGCTAAATTCTTCTGATATATCTTAGAAAATAAAATTTAGAAAAGAGGAATATCGAAAGGTATTCCTCTTTTTGTGTAGTTATATATCAAATCGTAATATCTTTAACGTCGGCAAGGTTCAGAGCCTTGCCAACGTCGTTTCCTTTTGGATTTTGGTAGTAAAATAAAAACCTCAGCGTATTTAAACGCTGAGGTTTTCGAATCTTAACTAAATAATTTTACTTCACTACAAAAGTCTTTTTATCAACTCCAACACCTTTCAAAGTCAACGATTTCCATTGTTTTGGAAGTTTGGTTTTTAGTTGGATGATTCCTGCATCAGTAAAATCAAGTCCACCCCAGCCGTTGATGAGTGTTTGTAAATATCCACCCGCACCTGTCGAGAAGTATGGATTTGTTCCACCAGCCGTTTCGGCCAGAACTCCAAATGGTGGAACTTCGTTAGGTTTATAACTATCCATGTATTGTTTGTAGGCAGTTTCGGTATCTCCCAAACGAGCATTTAAGATAGAAAACACACCATGTGCCATTGCTGGGCTTTGTCCTTTTCTTCCTGGAAGATTATCGGCCAAAACTTTCCAATAGAAATCTAAATCTTTCTTGATAGTAGCTGGGTCAGTGATTTGTTTCATTGGGTAAGAGAGCAAATTTACATCGCCTTGTTTGATAGGCTCGCCGTTATAAGTAGCGTGTTCACGAGTTGTGCCATCTGGAAACTTCAAAATCACGATTCCTTCTTGAACTTCTTTCCATTTTGGATTTTCGGGAAGGCCGAGTTCTTTGGCTGCTTGATTGGCGTAGCCTAAAACCTCTTTTGCCATACCATTCGTATAAGCATTGTCATCAACGTTTTCTGCCCATTCGTCAGCACACACTACATTGATAATATGATACTTTCCATCGCTTCCTTTTTCCACTCGGCTTGTCCAAAAATCGGCCACTTCTTTTAGCATTGGGTATCCACGTTCTTTCAACCAATTTTTATCTTTCGTAACCTGATAATACTTCCAGAAAGCAAAACCAACATCGCCTGTGATATGGTGCTGAAATGGTCCCGTTAAAGCCCATACAGGCGTTGATTCCTGCCCCGAATCATCAGATTCCCACGGAAACATCGCTCCTTGATAGCCGTGTGCTTTGGCGTTGTATTTGGCAGCTTCCAAACGCTCAAAACGATATTCGAGCAATGATTTGGCCAACTCAGGTTTCATGGCCAATAGTGGAGGATACATCCAGATTTCGGTATCCCAAAATACGTGTCCGTTATATCCTAAGCCCGACAAACCCATTGGCGAAAGGCTATACGCTTGACCTTCACGACAAAACGAGTACAGGTTATACAATGAAAAACGTGCCGCACGTTGAGCTTCTTCATCACCTTCAATGATAATATCTGACTCCCAAAGTTTTGCCCATGCTTCTTTATGTTTTTTGAGTAAACGCTCACGTTTTTCGAGTGCCGCAAAGATTGTCAGACGCTCAGCTTCGTTATGTGGGTCGGTTACGTGGGCCGTCGAAATTACTGAACCAACCACCGAAAACTTATAGGTTTCGCCCGCTTTCAATTTTTTAGTAAACTTCATGCGGTGCATTCCGTTATCCCATTCTTCGTGAATCAATTGTGGCTCTTTTCCTCGCTCTTCTTCAAATAAAAAAGAATTTGATGCCGCAATCGTGTGTTTTCCCGTAGGTGTTTTTGCTACCGAAGTCATCAATGGAATCAATGAGTGAGGGCGGTCGATGGTATGAAAGAAATTCTTTACATCACGCAGCATATCGGGCGTTTGCATGATACTGATGGGTGTAAATTCGATATCCTGCTTAGCCGAAATCTCCATTTCAATCAATGCCGAATGTGGTAAATGGCGAAGTGCAAGTACATTTGACTTGATTGATGCCTTACTGCCCATATCAAAAGTGGTAGTAAAAATCGCATTTTGCATATCAATCGTTTGTACGAAATTGCTGACATTATTACGGTTAATTAGTTGATTATCAATAATTAACTCCATATTCGCAAATTCAAAAACTTTCATGATATTGGCCACACGTCCACGCCCGTAGGTATCAAATGTGCCATTTAGTACGATTTCTTTTACTTTGAGTGGGTCAGGCGACGAAGTGATTCCGACCATACCATTGGCTACTGTTACACCGTAATAATTGTTGGGGTCGAAGTTTTTTGCTGAGATTTGCCATTGTGCCGAAGTTGGTGCGATTACACTCATACATAGCAGCAGTGTGCAGATGTGCTGCCACAAATTTGTCTTTTTCATAGGTCAAGTTTTGTTTAATTGAGCATAAATATAGTATTTTTTTAGGTGTCGAAGAAAAATACACTATTTAAACAAAGATTTTAGCTAATTTTAACATCTAATCCATGACCGATTAAAAATAGAAATTTATGAAAAAAGTTATTGCATTTGCTTTATTATCAGCTTTCTACATTTCGTGTGATAGCTCACAAAAAAACTCCCATAAAGATTCACTACAAGTAGCTAAGATGGCTATTGAAGAAGCCCCAGCCAGCGATTCTCTAAGCATTGATTTATTAGATTTAAAGAAAAAAGGCTTACTTGAAAACACCCAAGTGGTGATGGTTAAGCCTGACCCCGTTTACCATAAAAATAAACGATTTAATGCTTTGTCATTGAAGGATATCTTTGAGAAATATTCTTTGATAAAAAGAATGAATGTGGCTGATTTAAAAGTGGTTTTTGAATGTGAAGATGGCTACAAGCCCGAAATGCCATTAGAAAAATTACTTTCGGCAAAAGCGTATTTGGCTGTAAGTGATGCCGATGCCCCGAAGGGTCGTGCATGGGAAATTCTCTTAAAAAATGGTCAAGAAACTAAGATGGAGCCTTTTTATGTGGTTTACGAAGGGGTTTCGGCAGAAGATGTAAGCTATAAATGGCCATATAACTTAGTAAAGATACACCTCGCTCCACTTCATGAAAACGATGCTGCCCTTAAACCCAAAGATGAGTCGGCATTGGCTGGTTATGAAATATTCAAAAATCGTTGCCAAACTTGCCATGCTATTAATAAAATTGGTGGAAAAATGGGGCCAGAACTCAATTATCCGAAAAGCGTAACGGAATATTGGAAAACCGATGATTTGAAAGCATTTATTCAAAATCCTGCCGCTTATAGAAACGACGTAAAAATGCCAACACTGGGTATAAAGCCCGAAGAAGCGACCGAAATTGTGAAGTATCTAAGCTATATGAGTAAAACCCCCATCGCTGCGGCGGACCGTCCCTAAAGGGGAGTAAAGTATAAAATCGTTTTTACTCTCCTTTGGGGGATAGGGGGTTAAAAACGATAATTCAAACCGTAATTTAACCCAAACATTTTCAGACGCATCTGCAAGGCAGTTGAGTTATTAATGCCCGAAAATAGCGAATGCTGATAAGAGCTACCCAGATTTAGCTGCCAGTGCTTGCTGATAAGATAACTTGCTCTTACGCCACCTAAACCGCTCAAGTTCAGTGGTTTGTAGATATTGTTCGAAGTATTAATAGTGCTTTTTTCTTGTAAAATACTATTATCGTTGATGATGGTATTCTGTAAGAAAATATCAGTCGAAACTCCAGCTAAGATATTTAATGCCACTTTTTTGGATAAGCCTATTTCGTAGCCGACTTGCATCGGAATCATCAAATATTCATAACGATTGGCAAATTGTGAAGCATCAGCCACAACCGTATTACTTTGGCTATTAGCAAACTGCATATCTTGATTAGCCGAATTTTGCAATAAATAATTTGCCAAGAAAGTATTTGCATAACCGTTTTGTTGGAAAGCATAAGTATTGCTATTGAGTGTAGAATTTCCTCGTAAATATCTAATTCCACTCTCAAAATTCAATTTCTTTGAGATTTTATAGCCCATCGCCACGCCTGTATTAATGCCGATTCCTGCTCTAATGGCATTTTGTGGCTGAGAAACCATGACGCTTCCATCTTTATCTCCAACTGATGGAGAAGCTCCAACTGAAGCCATGTTTGAGTTTTTGGCATAAGCATCGGCTTGTGCAAGTGCAATGGTATTTAGTCCGCCGAGTTTCATGTTGGGGTCAAAAGGCGAAACGCCTGATTGAACACCTACCCAAAATTTAGAATCGTTTGATGCCACAATTGGAGCTTCGGTTGCATCACCTTCAAACACCAATTTATTTCGCTTCAGTGTGTAACGGCTTCCTAAGTATTTGTATTCATGATATTTCAATAGAGCTAAATCTACAATAGCTTTATTGTCATTTTGAGCTAATGAAATACTCGTATTTGTTTGATTATCAGCTTTTTTTGTATTAAAACTACCTAATGCTTGATTGTTAGTTGGTGGCGTGTCAGCCACCATATTACCTACGTTATCGCTTGCAAAGCTTGCAGCGGCTAAGGTTGGTAATTGGCTGTTTTGTGTAGATTTTTTAGAGTCAGTAACACGGTTATTAATATCGTTTTTGGCCAAAGCGAGTGTTTGCTTTGTGCCATTATTTTCGGTTGAAAGATTTGATTCTGTAAAACTTGGTGTTGCCGAAGCAAGATTATCGGTGTTTGCTTGAGCAGTATTTGCTTGGGAATTTGTGTTTTGAGATTTTGATGAAACCTTTGTAGTACTTCCACTAACAACAGCTAATGGTGTTTTCGATTCTTTTTGATTGAAAAATAGAATTCCTCCCAAAGCCAAAACTAAGGTTGCTGCTACGCCAGCCAGCATGGCTGACGGACGAAGGAAAAATAAGAATGGGCGACGTTTTTTGCGTTCTAAATCCTGCTCGATTCGCTCCCACATATCGCTTGGGGGAGCAAAAGAAGCATCATTAAATGCCTTTTGCCATTCTTCTTCAAAATTATTTGGCTTCTGTGAGTCCATTGGTTTCTACGAAAAACAGTTTCGTATCTTTTACTTAAATGATTTATTTCATGGCTTTGGGTGCTATTCCCATCGCTTTTAATTTTGCTTGTAATAAAGTTCTGGCCCTCGAATACTGCGATTTTGATGTTCCCTCGGTAACGCCCAGCATATTTGCAATTTCGTTGTGCTGATAACCTTCAATAGCATACAAGTTGAAAATTGTTCGGCAGCCATCGGGTAGGCTTTGTACTATTTCCATTAGTTGTGTAAACTCAAACCCAGAAAGCGTAAATTCATCTTGTTCAACTTCGTCAGAAATCAACTGACTATCAGTATGTTCCATGTAATTTGGCTGACTCTGTAATTGCTTCAAGGCCGTATTGACTACTATTTTTCTGAGCCAAGCTTCGAGCGGACAATCAAATCGGAAACTATCTATTTTCTGGTAAATCTTGATAAACGAATCTTGTAAAACATCTTCGGCATCGCTTCGATTTTTCATGTAACGCATAGCCGTAGCGAACAACTTACTCGCAAATCGCTCGTAAAGTTGCCGTTGGGCTGGTCGTTCTTGGCGAATACAAGCCTGTATTAATTCTTGTTCGCTATACATGAAAAGGGTATATGTTATGCTCCAACCTAATCGTTTTTTAAGGGTTGCTGTGAATAAGACCCCGTTTATTTTGAAATGGTTGGAAGTTGGTTGAAAATATTTTAATAACTATACAATTTAAGCAAAAAAAAGCCCCTCAAAAAACTGAGAGGCTAATTCTTACTGATGTTTTTTACTTCATAAGGTATTCTGGAGCAATTTTATCATTGAAAATAACCGAAGTTGTTACTTTCAAGTTTCTTTTATCAATGCTGCTCAAATACGTCGATTCGGTCGGGAATTTTACACCGTAGGCAGTATCAGCATATTTTGTGTAATCTTCCGTAATTACCTCACCAGTATTTAAAGTAAGTTTTTTTCTTGCTAAAAGCCCAGTTGTTTCATCAAAATAGAGATTATATTTGATGCCTTTTCCGCTTAATTCAACTTGTATAACTTTCGCTCCGTTGAGGGTTTCGCTTCCTACTACGGTTGCAATATAGCCTTTAGTTTGGTAATCGATAAAAGGTAAAACATTTTCCTTTAACTCTCTACGCATATTTTCTTGTTCTTTGTCGCTCAAGCTGTTGGTTTCGTATTGAGTTGCTTTGTCTGAGCTACCAAGTGGCACTTTTCTCCAGCCTTCTGTTCCTTTTACACCATAAATGAAAGTACGTTTCAAGATGGTTTTTGCTTTATAAAGTGCGGCTTCGCTGAAAGAGCCTTTTAGCTCCATATCATAATCAGCTGCTGAATTGCCTCGAAATGCTTGCTTGATAGAATAAGTTGAAATGCCATCCCAAAGCTCTTTTCCGCCCGTTGCTTCTATATGTTTGCTGAAAATTTCATCGGCTGTTTGGGCAAACGTACTAAGGCTAATGAATATAAAAGCGAAGATTTTTATTGCTGTGTTTTTCATCGTAAGGATTTCTATTTGTTGTGACTAATAACGTTTTTTTTAGAGAAATTGTATAATTGAGGCCGAAAATATCTTTCATAAACTAAGAAACCTGCAAAGCCACGAGTATTAGACTTTGCAGGTTTCGGATAGTTTAATCTGAAATATTATTTGCCCGCTTCTTTAGCCCAAGTATCTTTCAAACCAACTGTTTTGTTGAAAACCAATTTGTCAGTGGTTGAATCTGGGTCTAAGCAGAAATATCCTTTACGCAAAAACTGATACGGTGTGCCGAGCGTTGCATTTTTGAGTGCAGGCTCAACTTTTGCCGTTATCACTTGCAACGACTCTGGATTGAGATATTCTTTAAAATCGCCATCTTCACGACTTGGGTCTTCTACCTTAAATAATCGGTCGTAGAGTCTTACTTCAGCATCAACGGCTTGTGCTTCTGATACCCAGTGAATTGTTCCTTTTACATTAATGCCCGAAGTATCGTTTCCGCTTCGTGAATTTTCGATGTATGAGCAGTGAAGTTCAATGATTTCGCCGTTTTCATCTTTTACTACATCATCACACTTAATAATATAGGCGTGTTTCAGACGAACCATTAAGCCAGGCCCCAAACGGAAGTATTTTTTCGTTGGATTTTCCATGAAATCTTCTTTTTCAATCAAAATTTCACGGCTAAATGGCATAATTCTCGAACCACTTTCGTGGTCTTCGGGATTATTTTCGGCAGTCAATTCCTCAACTTTTCCTTCAGGATAGTTCGTAATCACTACTTTGATTGGGTCAAGTACGGCCATCACACGAGTAGCTACTTTATTGAGGTGTTCACGAACACAGAATTCTAATAAACTTACATCAATCAAATTATCACGTTTGGCAATACCGATACGGTCGCAGAACTCACGAATCGCTTCGGGCGTGTATCCACGACGACGCATTCCCGAAATTGTAGGCATACGTGGGTCGTCCCAACCTGTTACGAAGTTTTCGTTGACGAGTTGTAATAATTTACGCTTACTGGTAATGGCGTAAGAAAGATTCAAACGAGCAAATTCGTATTGCTTTGAAGGGAAAATCTCCAAACTTTCGATACACCAATCATAAAGCTCACGGTGAGGAACAAACTCTAAAGTACAGATTGAATGCGTAATTTGCTCAATCGAATCAGACTGACCGTGTGCAAAATCATACATCGGATAAATACACCATTTATCTCCTGTACGGTGATGCGTGGCAAATTTTATGCGATAAATGATAGGGTCACGCATGAGCATATTTGTAGAGGCCATATTGATTTTGGCTCTCAAAACTCTTGTTCCTTCGGCAAATTCGCCGTTTTTCATACGCACAAACAAATCAAGATTTTCTTCGATTGTTCGTTCACGGTAGGGACTATTGATACCCGCAACGGTTGGTGTACCTTTCATGGCCGCCATTTCTTCCGATGTACTATCATCGACATAAGCCAAGCCTTTTTTGATAAGTTTTATGGCAAATTCGTAAAGTTGGTCGAAATAATCAGAAGCATATAGTTCCTCAGCCCAATCGAAACCGAGCCATTTTACATCGGCCTTGATAGACTCAACGTATTCTGTTTCTTCGGTTACTGGGTTTGTATCATCAAATCGAAGGTTTGTTTTTCCACCGTATCGCTGGGCAACTCCAAAATTCAAACAGATAGATTTAGCATGACCAATGTGCAAGTAGCCGTTTGGCTCAGGAGGGAAACGGGTCAAAACTCGACCATCATTTTTGCCTGCTGCGAGGTCATCTTCGATAATTTGTTCAATAAAATTTAATGGTTTTTCAGTCGCTTCTGCCATGATTCTGTAAGTGGTGATGTTGCTATGTTGCGAATTTAACTATTTTTTAAGTTTAAAGTTGGGAAGTATCCATTTAACGCAAGAATTTATTGAATTAATGAAATAAAAAATTAAAAATGTTATGTTTTCATGTAGGACAAGTTTCTAACTTGTCAAAATCAGGGAATGAGCTAAAAACTATTTCTACGCACTGACAGGTTGCAAACCTGTCCTACATTTCTGATATTTACGACCTAAATCATCAACAAAACAATATTCTACATGATTCTGATTGCAGATAGCGGCTCAACCAAAACCGATTGGCGAATTTTAGACCAAAATGAAGTAATTGCCCAAACTCAAACCGTAGGTTTCAACCCATATTACCAAGATGCCGATTCGATTGCCAACGAATTAAAAGTTAATCTTTTGCCGCTCTGCACGAAGGAAGTAACACAAGTTTTTTATTATGGAACAGGTGTAACCAATGAAGAAAAAGCGGGGGTAATTAAGGAAGCTATTTTGAAAGTTTTTCCAACTTGCAAACAAATCGAAGCTCAAAGCGATGTGGTCGGTGCAGCACGTGCAGCGTGCGGAAAAACAGCGGGTATTGCTTGTATTTTGGGTACGGGTTCAAATTCCATTTATTTTGATGGTGAAAAAACGAGTTTTCAAGTGCCACCATTGGGTTTTTGGTTAGGTGATGAAGGCAGTGGTGGCCATTTGGGCAAAAGCCTATTGTTGAGCTATTTACACAAAGAAATGCCTCTCGAAATCGGAACAAAGTTTGAAACACAATACGGAGCAATGGATAGACTGACAGTTCTCGAAAATGCTTATCACAAACCTTTTCCGAATCGTTATTTTGCTTCGTTTTCAAGGTTTTTGTTTGATAATCTTAATGAGGATTTTTGCAGCAATTTAGTAGAAAATTGCTTCCTGCAATTCTTTCAAAAATACATTCTGAAATACCCAATGTGCCACGAAACCAACATGAATTTTGTGGGTTCGGTGGCTTTTTACTATAAAGAATTATTGACAAAAGTAGCTAATAGTCAAGGCATTAAAATTGGAAGGATATTAGAAACCCCAATTAGTGGTTTAGTAGAATTTCATCAGAAGTAGCACAATTTTATAAATTGTATCGTACTAAAACGAATACCTAATCTGTGCTTTCACTTCGCTGCGGTGCGGGGAATTGATTAAATCCGTCCCACTTCCAATTGTGCTTACATTACTGAGTTGTGTACGAGCATAACGTACCCACAAATCAAGATTTCGAGTGAGGCCATAACGAGCAATCAGATACGTACGAATGCCCTTGCCCGAATACGCTGGCAACGAAACTGCATAAAGCACATCATTTTCGTAGACATAGATTCTGGAATCATAATCATCTGTATTATAATAAGCAATTCTGCCTTTGAGTTGTAGTTTTCGTATTGAGCCTTCGAGGTCTTGCATAATTGCATAACCTTTTGATTGTGAGCGAGTTTCGTATTGATAAGTATTCAACTGCACACGGGTTTGGGTCTTGAAAACTCGATTAACCGAATATTCAAAATTTGCCAGAATACTTTGTCGCATTACGTTTACGACAACATCAGTCACAGACGCATTGTTCGGAAGATTTTTACCTTTGTGTTCTTCGTGATATTGCACATAAAACAAGGCTTTTTTATTTGGCTGATAAGTCATTCGGAGTAAATAATCGAAACCACCCGAAGGAGCATCGACCAAATATCTGAGCCACGGAAACTGAAAACGGTCATAGAAAGCACTGAAGGTCAAGCTTTTCTTTGGGGAATATTTCAGTCCCCAGTATATGCCTCGCTCGTTAATATTTCTGCTTCCTTCACTCAGCCCGTTGGCATAAAAACTATGAAAATTTTTATCGAAATTTCTGACATTTACTGCCCATTCAACTTGTCGACTAAGGGCTGCTACAAAACCACCAATCGCTCCGATTCCACCACTACTTGAGCGAGCCGCTTCGCCAAAGAAATTGAAGTTTTGCCAAGTATAAGTAAAGTTTGTGCCGATAACCAAGTTTTGTTTCCCAGAAAACTCAAATTTATTATACAAAGTCGGACTCCGTTGAAGCGTAGCGTCAAATTGAGTGTTGAGTAAAGTTGCTCCAATTTGCCCATTTCTGAACGAAAAAGTAGCATTTACGCCAATATTTTGCTCAGTTAATTGATTTTTTCGAGCCAATTCGGTTTCGGTTCGGTGGTAGCCTCCTGTTAAGACCGAGCTGAAATAATCTTCTCGTTCGCCACTATCATCGCTGATGTTGGCATCTCGTTTGGTGTATGAATAAAATCCTGTTAAGTCGATTTTGCCAAATTGATAAGTGGCGGCTGTTCCTCTAAAATAGCCTCCTTCGAGCAACGAACCGTAAGGACGAACTCCCAAATTGCTGCGACGAGTGGTAGCAATTGCTTCGCTACTTTTTCCCAACGAAAAACCTGCTGACATGATTAAGCCCTGCCCGAATTGTGCTTGATAATCGCCCAAAACTAAGTTTTTGAGTTTACCTTTATTACGAAGTTGAAAATGAAATGTGTAGAAATCGAGGTAGTTTTTTTCGCCAGCGTCTTTTTCTACAATAAAACCTACTTGAAAGTCTTTCGGGTGGCTCAGGCGATAGCGGGCGTAGAGATGTTGTGGCGAACCAAGGTATTTTCCTTCTTCAAAACCCCTTGATTTTTCTAAAACTTGGCTATTTCGCAATACAAAATAATGGTCAGTAGCATTAGTTAGTCGATTTTTTAAATCTCCGACCGAAAACTTATACTTTATATCAACAAAAGGCAGCAGTTTATTGATTGTCTCTAAATCAAGATTCTGTACGGCTTGGAGTTCGTAAATACTCAGAAAATCACCATTTTGCTCTCGATGGTCGAGGATACTTTTTATTTGAATCTGCGAAAGTACATAAAGCGAAGCTAAATCTTCGGCAGTGGTTGTGTTTAGATTAAGTGGGTTTTGATAAAGCTGATAAAGCGATTCGTAGAGGTCTTCGTAATTAATGTTTTCTTGCTGAACAGGAAAAACTCGCTGAATAAATTCATCTAAATTAATATCCGTTCGTGGTCGATTTTGGGCGAAAGATATAGTTTCTGAAAAAACAAAAAACGCCAACAAAGCAATTTTGATGGATTTATTCTTAAAAAAATCATTTACAACAGCTAAAAGTCGAATCATGCAAATAGGTTTTCGTCTTAGCAAATGTAAAATTTTGTTTTCAAGCTACCAATAGTTGCAAAAAAATCTTTAAATATCTGTTGACTGCGGACAGTTAACTATGGACTTCTAACTATGCTTTCTTCTCCAATTTCACATCAAAGAGGTCGCCCGAACGGAAGAAAATGATAGTCGCAAAAACGAGTGTCATCACGCCACCAAAAAGCACTGAAGGTACAGCTCCCAAAAGCTTTGCCGCTACACCAGATTCAAAAGCACCGAGTTCGTTTGAGCAGCTCACAAAAATACCGTTTACGCCACTCACACGCCCACGCATTTCGTCGGGCGGAAGCACTTGCAAGATGGTCTGACGCACAATTACACTGATACTATCGAAAGCCCCAGTTAAGAATAAAGCTCCTGCCGACAGCCAAAAATTGGTAGAAAGTGCAAAAACTATCGTTGCTACTCCAAAACCAGCTACGCCGATGAGCATATTTCGCCATGCTTGGCGAGTTGGTGGGAAGTAGGCTGTTCCGAGCATTGTTAGTACTGCTCCAACGCCTGGAGCTGCTCTTAAAATGCCTAATCCCTCAGCTCCGACGTGCAACACATCTTTGGCAAAAACTGGCAAAATAGCAATCACTCCGCCAAAAAGCACCGAAAACATATCAAGTAAAATGGCATAAAATAAGATTCGGTTTTTACGCACAAAGTCGATTCCTTCTTTCAAACTCTGGAAGACATTTTGATGAGTAGCCGACTGCTGAATAGGTTTTTTAGAAATCAAGCTCACCAAAACAAAAGCAATGGCAAATAAAACTATTACCAAAATAAGTGTATTGGTCAGGCCCAACCAACTATATAAAAAACCAGCCGATGCTGGCCCCAAAATCATACCCGATTGCCAAAACTGACTGCTCCACGAAGCAGAGTTAGGATAGTGTTCGGCTGGAACCAAAAAAGGTTTGAGCGAAGACCACGATGGACCATAAAACCCACGAGCAATGCCCAATATAAAAACAGTTAGATAGACAACAAATTTGATTTGAGAGACATCAAACGAATGATTGGCCGACGGATAAGTAACCCAAAGTAGCAGGAACGAACACAGCACAATTACGCCATAACAAATCTGAATGATGCGTTTTTTATCGCCTCGGTCGGCAAAATATCCACCAAAAAGTGCCAAAGAAATATACGGAATTGCTTCAAAAAGTCCGATTAAACCCAAAGAAAGTGGGTCGTGGGTGATTTCGTACAAATAAAAACTTATAACAACTTCTTGTACCAAAACTGCAACCGTAAACAGAAACTGAGCCGAGATGAAATATCTAAATTCGGGAAAACGGAGGGCTGCGTAAGGGTCTTTGGTTTGCTTCATTGATTTCAAAAAATAGCTCCTCTCCTGCGGGAGAGGCGGGGGTGAGGGTACTTAATGTAAAAACAACAGTTTTTTTCGGTTTTGAAGTTCCTTAATTTCTTAAATTGGCGAACTAAGGGTGGCATAGCTAATGAATATTGAAGATTAAAGATTACAAATTATAGATTTATGATGAATTTTCTAAAATCAACAATCTTCTATCCTTAATCGCACGGGCGACCCCGCTTCAATTTTTTTAATGAGCCAAATATCTCAGACTACCTTACAACTGCGGAATCTGAATCCCTGTAATTTTTCGATAAAGGTCAATGGCAAACAAATCGGTCATTCCCGATATAAAATCAACTACCGCAAGGATATTCTGATAAACATCTCCGCCTTTCGTAATACCATATTGACTCGGAATCAACTGCAATAATTTTCTTGATTTGGCAGTTTCCGGCTGCAAAACCGCCGAAACAAACTCTTTCAGCAATCCACCAATGATATGATAACCTGCAATTTCGATTTCAATGACTGACTTGTCGTTATAAATTTTCTTGACAGAAATTTCGTCGATTTTTTTGATTAAAGAGGTGGTTTTTTCATCTAAAAGGTCAATCAAAGGCTTATTGAGCGAGCCGTCGAGTAGTTGGGCTTCATATTCAAAGAAAATTTCGGTGCATTTTCCTACCAATTTCCCGATGAGCATTGCTCGCAGAAAAGAAAGTTTCTGCTTATCGTCTTCAATCGTATCAACTTTTTCTTTGATAGACTTTTTACCTTCTTGGTTTTCAAAGAAAGGTTCGAGCAAATCTCTTGCTTCTTGAATCGAAATAATATTTAGTCGGTGAGCATCTTCGAGGTCGATGATTCGGTAACAAATGTCATCGGCCGCCTCTACCAAAAACACAAAAGGATGACGAGCAAAAACTGTTTTCTCTTCATTCAAAGCATTGATATTCAGCTCGGTAGCAATGCGTTGATAAAACTCACTTTCGGCATCAAAAAAGCCCGATTTCTTTGCCGAAATAAAACTTTTCTTCTTAAAACCACTCGTCGAATCGGCAGGATATTTAATGATTGAGGCCAAAGTTGCGTAAGTTAGATTCAGATTACTTTGATTGAAAATCGTTGTCAGAATCCTAAACGCATTGGCATTTCCCTCAAACCATTTGAAATCGTTGAATTGGTTTTCGGTCAGATTCTCAGTCAGAAATTTGAGTTTTTCACCCTCCAGTTCTCTAAAATAAGTACGAATCGCTTCTTCGCCTGAATGTCCGAAAGGAGGATTACCAATATCGTGAGCAATACAGGCCGTCATGACCACCGCCGAAAGCTCAAATTTATAAAATTCAATAGCTTCTTGATTCAGCTCATTTTCATATTTTGCCACAATTCTTTCTCCAATTGCTTTACCGAGCGAACGTCCAACCGAAGCAACCTCCAAGCTGTGAGTCAAGCGGTTATGCACAAAAACTGCCCCAGGTAATGGAAAAACTTGAGTCTTATTTTGTAAGCGGCGAAACTGCGACGAAAAAATCAATCGGTCGTAATCTCGCATATAGTCAGTGCGGAAATGTTCGTGGGCGTTGCGGTGTTCGGCACCGAGTCGTTTATTAGAAAAAAGAGTCAGCCAATTCATTTTTGGGGTGGTGAAATTTCGCTGCAAGATAACTAATGCCTCAATGATAGGATGATAGAATGATAGAATATTTTAAATTATTGATAAATAATTAAATTAAAACAAGATAAAATATTGCTTTTTTAATAAAAGTAGAGTTTTATCTACTGATAAGTTTAGATTTGTAAAATGTTAAGAAAGTGTGGAATTGACTTAATATTCAGCTCCACTGCGGCACTCATCCAATCATTCACTCATTCACTCATTCAATTTTGAAAGTCGTAATTATCAAATATAACGCAGGCAACGTACAGTCGGTCATGTATGCCCTTGAGCGTATCGGTGCAAGCTATGAGCTTTCTGATAATGCCGAAGTGATTCGCTCTGCCGAACGAATTATTTTCCCAGGTGTAGGCGAAGCTTCAACCGCCATGAAAAGCTTGAGAGAAAATGGTCTCGATAAAGTGATTCCAACGCTCAAACAACCATTTTTGGGAACTTGCGTCGGAATGCAACTTCTCTGCCAATCATCGGAAGAAAATAACACTGAATGTTTGGGAGTTTTTGATATTCCAATCTTAAAATTTCCGAGAGTAAAAGGATTTAAAGTCCCACAGACTGGTTGGAATAACATTGTAGCCGAGCAGCCAAATCCGCTTTTGAAAGGTTTGCGTGAAAGTGAATATGTCTATTATAACCACGGATATTATGCTCCGCTTTGCGATTATACAGTAGCCAAAACGGATTATATTTTGGAATATTCGGCGATGTTACAGCGAGATAATTTCTTTGCGGCACAATTTCACTCCGAAATCAGCGGTGATGTAGGCGAACAGATTTTTAAGAATTTCTTGGAGATTTGATAGACGGTATGTTTTATGAGAAAAAGTTTATCTTTGTAAAAAATCATACAGATTATGACCATATATAATGCTTACGACCAAATAGCAGATTTGATAGCATCTCTTGACCCAGCAAAGGTCATGGCTTTGAAAGCTAATGAAGAAATGCAAGCTCGTCTGGAAGATTTGATTGAAAAATCTAAGGTTGGAGAATTGGAACATAAGGAAAAGGATGAACTTGACCATTACATCGTTTTAGAGAGGCTCATCCGTTTAGCCAAGATTCGTATTCAAAGCCGCAAACAAGCTGCATGAGTCGTTATATTTCCGACATACTTCGAGATTTCGTTGCTAACAGAGCTTCTTATAAATGTGAGTATTGTAGGGTTGATGCTCAAAACTCCTTTTTTGCTTTTCACATAGACCATATTATAAGTGTAAAGCATGGCGGTAAAACCTCTCCCGAAAATTTAGCATATAGTTGTCAAATTTGTAACTTAAATAAAGGCTCTGATATTGCTACTTTTTTGGGAAATACTGATAATTTAGTCAGATTTTTTAATCCAAGAACTGATATTTGGAATGAGCATTTCTCAATTGATGAAATAGGTCTGTTAGAAGCAATCACTGATATAGGAGCTGCAACCATTAAAATTCTGGACTTAAATCATCCTGAATCAATCATAGAACGCCAAGAAATGATAAGGCTTGGCTTATTTTTTTGAATAATTTAATTAAACTACAATAGCATCTTTAGTACAGCAAAATATTGACTATCAAATCTGTTGACTGCGGACTATTGACTGTTGACTACCACTATGTTTCAAATCATTCCAGCCATTGACATCATCGACGGTAAATGCGTAAGGCTTACACAAGGTGATTATTCTCAGAAAAAAACTTACAACGAAAATCCGCTCGAAGTAGCCAAAATGTTTGAAGATGCGGGCATCAAACGCTTACATTTGGTTGATTTAGATGGAGCGAAAAATAAAAAAATTACCAACGCTAAGGTTCTCGAAACCATCGCATCAAAAACTAATCTTCACATTGATTTTGGCGGAGGTGTGCAATCGGATGACGATATTCGTTTGGCCTTTGACTGTGGTGCAAAGCAAATCACAGGCGGAAGTATAGCAGTTAAAAATCCAGAATTATTTGAAGAATGGCTCAAAAGATTTGGCAGCGAAGCCATTATCTTGGGAGCAGATGCCCGTAACGAAAAAATCGCAGTAAGTGGCTGGGAAGAAGACTCGGGAGTTTGGGTATATGATTTTGTGGGCGAATGGATTGCCAAAGGCGTAAAATATACTATCAGCACTGATGTAGCCAAAGATGGACTTCTTCAAGGCCCTTCAGCTGATTTATACAAGAAAATGCAAGCTCAATTCCCTGATTTACAAGTAATTGCAAGCGGAGGCGTGAGTTCAATGCAAGATTTAGAAGATTTAGCCGAACTCAATATCTTTGGCGTAATCGTCGGCAAAGCCATCTATGAAGGACGTGTTACTTTGAAAGAGATAGAAAAGAGATTCTTGTAGGGCAGGTTTGTATCGGAGTTGCATCTAACCTTGACTTTGTTGAAGTGACAATAAAATCAGCGTTCCATAATTATGATTTACGAATACCAAAAAGACGAATACACAATTAGCACCGATAAAACCAAATTACAATTCGATGCAATTCATGGCTTTTTATCGACGAGCTATTGGTCGCCCAATATCCCGATGGAAATCGTGAAACGTGCCGCCGAACATTCAACAACTTTTGGTATTTATAAATCAGAAAATCAAGTAGGCTATGCCCGAATCATTTCTGACTATGCTACTTTTGCTTACTTGGCCGATGTTTTTGTTTTAGAGAGCGAAAGGGGCAAAGGTATTTCAAAATGGCTGATGGAATGTATCACACAACAACCTGATTTACAAGGACTTCGCCGATGGATGCTTGCCACTCGTGATGCCCACGGACTTTATGCACAATTCGGTTTTACTCCTTTGGATAACCCCGATATAATGATGCAAATTGCCCGACCCAATATTTATAACGAAAAATAATCATACGGTTTCCGAACCTTTGAAACTATGCTTACAAAAAGAATCATACCTTGTTTAGATATAAAAGATGGCCGTACCGTCAAAGGTACTAATTTCGTAAATCTTCGTGATGCGGGCGACCCCGTAGAACTCGGTGCCGAATATGCCCGCCAAGGAGCAGATGAATTAGTATTTCTCGACATTACTGCCACCGTTGAAGAACGCAAAACACTACTCGATTTAGTACGTAGAGTGGCTCACACTATCAATATTCCGTTTTGTGTAGGTGGGGGAATTGGGTCGGTTGCTGATGTTTCTAAGCTCTTAAATGCTGGAGCGGATAAAGTTTCCATTAATTCTTCGGCAGTGCGTAATCCTCAATTAATCAATGAGTTAGCTCTTGAATTTGGCTCACAATGTATTGTTGTGGCGATTGATACTCGATATATTGAACAAGCCAATGGCTACGAACATATTGTTCACACACACGGAGGTAGAAAACCAACCGAACTAAGAACAATAGCTTGGGCAAAGGAAGTAGAAGACCGTGGTGCAGGAGAAATACTATTGACTTCGATGGATACGGATGGTACAAAAGCGGGTTTTGCCTTAGAGTTAACTGCCGAAATCTCCGACAATTCAAATATTCCAATCATTGCTTCGGGTGGAGCTGGTTCGGTGGAACATTTCTATGATGTTTTCACCGCAGGAAAGGCCGATGCAGGTTTAGCCGCAAGTATTTTTCACTTTAAAGAAATAGGGATTCCAGAATTAAAAACTTACCTAAAAGAAAAAGGTATTCCGATGAGAATCTAATCTGTGGAGCGAACCTCCGAGTTCGCATTATTGATTTTTACAGCGAACTCGGAGGTTCGCTCCACGATAAGTGCCAACTCATGAGCTTCACATTCCCATTCCATTTGAGTAATTTTAAAGGGTGCAAAGAAGTATAGAATCGGGTTTTTATAAGAACTCAAAAGTCCTGCAATGAAATAGGTGAATGAGTTTTGACCAGTCCGCCGTGCAGTTCTGAATTCTGAACGGTCCGCCGTGCGGTTCTGAGTTCTGGTTAGTCTTTGATTTTTATCTAACTTCATTAAAGACGTTTCTAAAATCACCCGATTCATCGTATCCAACTCATTATCAAGAAGTTGTTTGATTTTATTAATCAACTTTTCTCGACAAACCTCTAATTGTGGTATCTCGAAATCACCCAAAAGTCGAGCATAGTGATAAATAATCAGTGGAGTTGTAGCATAATTATGTGCTACTTCAAAAGCATCAGTAATATATTTTTCTTCTAAAATAACTTCTCCTAAAAAAGCAAAGACAGTTTCGTCATATTCATTGTGTGGTAACTGATGTTTTTCAAACAAATACATCAAATTGCACAACGCACAAACATCATGCTCAATAGGCATATTTTTTCCAAACCATGTGGAGTAAACACCCATCTGGCTCTCATTTAGCTCCCCTTTAGGGGCGGGGGGGTGGGTATGTTGTTTCACTTTCTCCTTCAACCACAAAGTATCTTCTGTTGAATATGGTAAAGTCAGGTAAACTAATGCTGTATCATCAATATCATCGGGGATTCTGAAATGGTCAAAATGCTTGAAGATGCTGCCATTCGGAAAGTGTTTTGAAGGTTTTGTTTTCCAGAAATTATAAGTTTTTAAACCATCTTTATTCTGAAAATCGGGATAATTTTTAATAGCTCTTGCCGTAATGTGTTCAATAATCGTTTGAGATTTTGCCGAAACTTTGCCTTTTACCTGATTTAGAATGAATACAATAGTGGCCGTATAAAAAATATTGGTATCGGGGCGTCGATAAAATAAATATTTGTTGTGTCGATACGAAGGAAAAATTCCAATAGGAAAAAACGCATCACCTCGTGACTGGCACAAGGCGATGCGTTCGATTAAAGCATCAATATTTTCAGCATGAGACAACATAGACAGCAATATAAAAAGCTATCGACCATCGACTACCGACCATCGACTCACTTAAACTTTCAAAACCAACTTACCCGTATTTTCTCCTTTAAATAATTTCATCAATGTTTCAGGGAAAGCTCGCACGCCACCTTCGGCCACATAAACCTTCGAGTTAAGTTTTCCTTGGGCAATCCAACCCGCCATTTCTTTTACCGCTTTTCCATAATTAGCGGCATTATCAAACACCACAATTCCTTCCATTCTTGCACGATTCACCAAAAGCGATAGATAATTACTTGGCCCAACAGGTTTTTCGGTTGCGTTATACTGCGAAATCGCTCCACAAATCACGATTCTTGCACGAAGATTTATCAAAGTCAGCACAGTATCCAAAATTTCTCCACCGACATTATCAAAATAAACATCAACACCTGCTGGACACGCTTCTTTGAGTTGATTTCTTAAATTTCCTACTTTATAATCTACACACGCATCAAAACCTAATTCTTCCACCACATATTTGCATTTATCGGCTCCTCCAGCAATTCCCACCACTCGACAGCCTTTTATTTTAGCAATCTGTCCAACTACACTTCCCACTGCACCTGCCGCTCCCGAAACTACCACCGTTTCTCCTTCTTTTGGCTGACCAGTATCCAATAATCCAAAATAGCCAGTTAAGCCCGAC
The DNA here is from genome assembly GCF_014644295.1 of Emticicia aquatilis. Lineage (GTDB taxonomy): Bacteria > Bacteroidota > Bacteroidia > Cytophagales > Spirosomataceae > Emticicia > Emticicia aquatilis. The sequence continues at coordinate 539,430 of NZ_BMKK01000005.1, read as the reverse complement.
ATTCCCAGAGTGCCGAGATACGCAGGCAATGGCACAAAACTTGGGTCAACTTTTACAGCTTCTTTTCCATCCAAAATTGCATATTCCTGCACACCCGTTCCAGCGGTTACAAAATCACCCGCCTTAAAATCAGCGTGTTTCGATTCTACCACAACACCCGCACCTAAGGCACGCATCACTTCACCGATTTTTACGGGTCTGATATATGATTTCCCTTCGTTCATCCAGCCACGCATCGCAGGGTCGATTGACAAATATTGGTTCTGAATAAGAATCTGATTTTCAGCCAATTCGGGTGTTTCTGTTTCGATAATTTCCCAACAATCGGCCGTTGGAGCTCCCACAGGTCGAGCAATAAGTTTTACTTGTGTATTTTTCATCTTGGTTTTTTAGTTGATAGATAATGGCGAAATTAATCCAAATTTCTTGAAAAATAGTATGCACGCATAAAAATATCTTGATTGATAGGGCGGTTTTCAAGAAGACCAATTTCTATTCCGTGGCAGGATTTTTGCCCAAATTTGTTCAAAAAATTGCCAGTTTTTTGAATTTTAGTATCAAGTCGGCTATTATTTTTTATAAAAAACTCCGAATAAAGGCTTAATTTTGCATAGATTTTAATCGTAATCAAAACATAATGAGAAGGATTTTAACCATCGTCAGTATTGTATGTGCATTTGCGGTGCGTACTTATGCACAAGAGGGAGCGGTTTCAGAATCGATTCAGTTAGGCTCATTAGTACCTGATTTCGATATAAATATTCTCACTAAAGAAGGTACAACCAAGAAAAATATCAAAGACTATCGTGGAAAAGTAGTCATTTTGGAGTTTTGGGCAACTTACTGTGGGCCGTGTTTTCCTGCGATGGACCATTTGGCTACTTTACAGAAAAAATTTCCGACCGATTTAGAAGTTATCAACGTAACTGACGAAGAACGTTGGAAAGTTGTGAATTTCCTAAAAAAACGTCCAACCTCGATGCCGATTGCGATTGATGCCAACAAATCAATCAATCAGTTATTTTACCATCAACTGATGCCTCATACGATTATCATCGACCCGCAGGGCTACATCAAAGCTATTACATCGCCCGAAGAAGTAACTGAAGACGTAATTTATTTGGCAAAAAGTGGGGCAATATTAGCCGTAAAAACCAAAGCCGAGTTTGCTACAAAAACCGAAAGTGTCACGGCTATGAGCGTTGGGCTGGCAGAAGATAAAAGTTTTTATAAAGTGGCCGTTTCGGCACATAAAGAAGGCATACAGCCACAAATCAATAAAAAATCAGATTTCGAGTACGAATTTATTAATTGCACAGTACCACTGATGTACCAAGTGCTTTATCAAACTACTCGCCCAAACCCTACTGACCGAGCGTGTTTGGAGGTTTCGGAGCAAACCAAATACTTATTGGAGGAAAAACAGCAGTATTGCCTAATTATCAAAGTGCCTGAGTCAATGAAACATCGGTTGGGAGAAATCGGCATGAAGAATTTGGAGGATGTTTTTGGTTTGAAAGCAAAAACCGAGAATCGTATTCGTAAGGTCTATGCCCTTACAACCAATAAAGAAGTAACGCTAACCGACAATAAAGTAGGAATGGATATGCCGCTGAAAGACTTCCTAAAACTACTTTGGGATACGAAAGTGGTTGATATGCCCGTAATAAATGAGAGTGAAACCGCTGACACAAGCATTATTTGGGTGACTGATTTTCCGAAAGAAGTATCGAAAGTGCAAGAAAGTATCCAAAAATTAGGATTTAAGTTGGCTCCCAAAACCACCGAAACAGCGTGTTTGGTGCTTCACGATGATAAATCTAACAATTAATCAAAAAACTTTTAAAAGATTTTTGAAAAACAAAACACAATTTTGTATCTTTGCAACCCCAAATGCAAGACAGACAGGCACTTAGCTAAAAAGTCTCAGCATTTTAAATTGAAAATTTATTCTTTAAAATATCATTTTGGCTTGATTTGATTGCTTATCAATAAAAGTCAATACATTAAATAGATAAAACAATGGCTAAGAAAGGCAATCGTGTACAAGTAATCTTAGAATGTACTGTACAAAAAACAAGCGGTGTAGCAGGTATGTCTCGTTACGTAACGACAAAAAACCGTAAGAATACAACTGGACGTTTGGAGTTGAAAAAATATAATCCATTTTTGAAAGCTCACACTATCCACAAAGAAATTAAGTAATTTTAAAGAAATGAATGTGAGTTTTTCTCGCATCTAAAATCAAATTAAAAATGGCAAAGAAAGTAGTTGCAACGCTCCGTGATAAAACCGCAGGTAAAAACTTTGCGAAAGTTATCAAAGCTGTGAAATCACCAAAAACTGGTGCTTACACTTTCAAGGAAGAAATGGTTCCTATGGAAGAATTACAGGCTGCGTTGAAAGTATAACTTACAACGTACAAAGAAATTGAGAAGCCTTCTTGAGAAATCAGGAAGGATTTTTCTGTTTGATTTGTAACTAATTATTTCGGTATAAAAAAAGGACGGCATGGCTCAAAGCCATGCCGTCCTTAATAATATATAAATACCTAATCTACAACTGCTTACGCAAACGTGCCACAGGAATATTAAGCTGCTCACGGTATTTGGCAACTGTGCGGCGAGCAATATTATAGCCACGCTTATTGAGTAGCTTTTCGAGTTTATCGTCAGAAAGTGGCGAGTTTTTAGGCTCGTTTTCTATCAATTCTTTCAAGATATTTTTTACTTCTCGGCTCGAAGCGTCTTCGCCCGAATCGGTTGCGATACCTTCTGAGAAGAAATATTTTAGCGGATAAATACCAAAATCAGCTTGTACGGATTTGCTATTAGCCACACGTGATACCGTAGAAATATCCATATCAATGCGGTTAGCAATATCTTTCAAAATCATTGGTTTTAGCTTAGACTCATCGCCATCGAGGAAGAATTCGTGCTGAAACTCAACGATTGATTTCATGGTTTTCAGCAATGTTTGTTGGCGTTGTTTAATGGCATCAATAAACCATTTGGCAGCATCAAGTTTTTGCTTGACAAACGTTACAGTTTCTTTGATACTCTTGTGTTGTGCTGAACCGTTTTTATCAGTTTTGTCGTAAGTATCAAGCATTTCTGCAAACGAACGGCTTACTCGAAGCTCTGGAGCATTTTTAGAGTTCAGAATAACGTCTAATTTACCATTGTTATTCGTCACAATGAAATCCGCCATTAAATAGGCAGCAGCACTATCTCCGTTACCGATACTGCCTGGCTTTGGATTCAGACGAGTAATAACTTTGATAGAATTCTTCAAAGTATCATCATCAATATCTAAGCGACGTTGTATTTTTTCGTAATGTTTTTTCGTAAATTCATCGAAGTAAGCATCAATGATTTTGATGGCAGTTTCTACCGCAAAATCGTCTTGGTCTTTGCGTTCGAGTTGAAGAATAAGACATTCTCTCAAATCTCTTGCACCGATACCAGCTGGCTCGAAAGTTTGAATTTTCTTCAAGAGTCCAATTACTTCTTCTTCATTGGTATAAATATTTTGCGTAAAAGCCAAATCATTACAAATTGAACGAAGCGGACGACGGATATAGCCATCTTCTTCGATGCTACCAATCAGTTGCATACCGATTGATTCTTGGCGAGAATCCAAGCGTAAAAAACCCAATTGCTGAACCAAAGATTCGGCCAATGTACTTGTTGCAATTACGGGCATTGCATCACGGTCGTCGTCCCCCCAACCGTCACCCTGCATTTTGTACCCCGCGTAATCATCTTGATTTAAATATTGTTTTACGTCCAGACCCTCGTAGGTTTCATACTCACCGTATTCACCATAGTCATCGTGGTCGTCGCCACCATCATAGTCGTCGTCATACTCATCTTTCACACGCTCATCCATGTCCATGCCTTCCTCTAAAGCTGGATTGATTTCAAGCTCTTCTTCGATTCTCTGTTCAAGCTCGGCAGAAGGGATTTGTAACAGTTTGATGAACTGTATCTGCTGAGGCGACAGACGTTGCTGTAGGGACTGGTTAAGACTTAATTTCTGCATTGCGTAAGTAGAGTTTTTCCATTCATTATAGGGACTTATCTAACCCCCTCCACATTTTTCGTGCCAACTGAATGTTTTTTTAATAAATAAAGGAAAATATTTTTTTACAAACTGCCAAACTTTCTTTTGAAAATAAATGAAAATATTTTATAAAATATTGATAATCAAGTCTTTATATTTACTTGAATTAATTTATGAAAGTCACTATAATTTATACGCAATTTTTCAGAAAAGTCACAAAAAAAGAATTTTTACTCGAAACATTATGTCAGACAAATAATGAGAAAAAAAACAAAAATTGGAATTAACTTGATAGACTTAAACACAAAAAAAGTAGCTATCTTTCGAATAGCTACTTCAAGAAATATCAGTTATAATCCTATAATCCACCTTTCATTATTCTATCAGCCAATGCAGGCGAAACCCGCTGGATGAATCGTAGAAGTTTGGTTTTTCCGATATTACTTTCAAAAATATCTCGCTCGAAGTTTTTCATAAATTCATCAACCAACTGTTGTGGTGAAATTTTGCCTTTTCCTCGGCCTTCGGTCATGGCGGTTGATACCAGCGGGGGAATAATTTCGAAGACCTTCGTTGTTGTTCCTGCGAGTTGATAGCGTAAAGCCTTAGTACCGTTATGAATAGCGGCTTTAGTAGCACAGTAAATAGGTGCTGAGGCTTTAGGAGCATAGGCCAAACCCGACGATACATTTATGATAGCTGCTTGTTTTTGATTTAATAAAATCGGTAATAAACCATAGGCAAGTTGCATGGGGCTTGTTAGATTGATGGCTATTTCGTCAGCTATTTTCTGGAAGCCATCTACTTCCGTTTTCCAATCATAATTGTATTGTACGCCAGCATTATTTATCAGTATGTTAATATCGTTATGCTGGCTAAAACAAGTATTTACAAGTGCTTTTACATCGCTTTCAGATGCCAAATTGCAGACAATAGTCAGAATATTCGGGAAAGTGATTTTCAGCTTTTCTAAGTTTTCAGCATTGCTCGATGTGACAATGAGCCGATTATTGAGCTGATAAAACTGTCTGACGAGTTCAAGCCCGATGCCTGCCGTACCGCCCGTTATCAAAATGGTATTTCCGCTACTTTTCATGGTTTTATTTCTTGAGTAATTCGTTAAAATCTTCAAAAGCGTTTTCTTGACCCACGATTATATCTTTTATCTCAAAGTAAGGCTCAGCATAGATTTTGGTGTCTCGCAGTAGTTCAATCAAAAGTTTATAATCGTCTAATGAAGTTGCCGTAACAATCATAAAATCTGAAACTTTAGCGTGGAAATACTCGCTATCAAATAATTGTACTTTAACGGTTTTACTCACTTTCTGAAAAACTGGAATTACCTTTTTCTCGAAGAAAACACCTCTTTCTTCTCGTGTGTGCGAAAGCCACTTTGGTGTAGCATTCATTAAAATCAGAATCGTGTAAGGCTTTTTGATTTCCATCGTATTAGAGGAATTTTGGGCTTTTGTATGGAACAAAATACTGCCAAACAAAAGCAAGGTTAGTAAATACTTCATGTGTTTTTGCTGTTTTTTGAGCAAAATTATGATAGTAGAAGCGGTGAAGCATTTACATAGGTAAAGAAATCAGCGTTGGGCTAATTTTTTTCGGATGCGGCTCAGCTGTGTAGGAGTAATGCCCAAATAAGAAGCGATATGATATTGGGCAATGAGCTGTTCGAGTTGTGGGAAACGTTTTTGGAAGAGTTCGTAACGCTTATCGGCATCTAAAAGAATGATTTCGATTTCACGATTTTCTTTATCAACAAAATAAAGTTCGGCAATGCGACGAGCCACTCGCTCTAAATCTGGGCAAGTATCGTATAGGGCAGAAAGTTGCTTAAAGTCAGCTACCCACAAATGGCAGTCACTTAGAGCTTGTTGAATAATAATATTGGGTTGGCCAGTAATCAAAGAAGCATAGCCCCCAACAAAAGAGTTTTCGATAAAAAAATGCTTGTTGTATTCGGTGCCTTCGTCGTTGCGATAAAACGCTCGCATAATACCCGACTCCAGAAACCCGATTTTAGAAGCCAACTGTCCCTGCTCAATGAAGTGTTCGCCTTTTTGCAAATGTGTCTTCGTAAAAAGTGGCTTCACTTTATCCCACGTGGTAGATTTGAGCGGGGACAGTTGATTGAAATATTTTTCTAATTTATCCAAAATTAACCAACTTTCAATTCAAAAATGGTAATCTCTGGTAAAATACCCAAACGTCCTGGGTAACCAATATAACCAAAACCACGATTCACGTAGAGTTTTTGGTCATTCTCTTCGTACAGACCAGCCCATTCTTTATAACGGAGTTGTACAGGCGACCATTTAAAATTACCCAGTTCAACACCATATTGCATACCGTGCGTATGCCCTGCAAAAGCCACATCAATATCTTTGTGTTTATCCAAAACTTGGGCTCTCCAGTGGCTTGGGTCGTGCGAAAGCAATAGTTTCACGGGCAAATCGTGGGCATTTTGTTGAGCTTTTTCCAAATTTCCATATTTGGCAAAGTTTCCTGCACCCCAGTTCTGAATGCCCAAGACTCCGATGCTTTCGCCATCCACTTTTACGGCACGGTGTTCGTCCATCAGCAAATCCCAACCCATTGTTTTGTGGGCGTTCATCAAATCTTGTAGGTTTTGTTTTTTCTTTTCGGGCGACTCCCATTGTGTATAATCGCCATAATCGTGATTCCCGAGTGTAGAGAAAGTGCCGAGTGGTGCTTTTATTTTCGAGAAAATATCAATGTAATCTTTCACTTCGGGAGCAATATTATTTACTAAATCACCCGTAAAGAAAAACATATCGGGTTTTTCTTTCATCAACATTTCCACTCCACCCTTCACGGCAGTTTTATTGAAAAAACTTCCCGAGTGAATATCCGAAAGTTGAGCAATCTTCATCCCATCGAATTGTTTCGGTAGATTTTTCAAACGAAGCGTTACGTTTCGTACTCGATAATCGTGAGCTCCCGATAAAATTCCCCAAGCCATTCCGCCAGCGTGTAAGCCTCCAACAGCCAAAGCAGATTTTGCCAAAAACTCCGAACGACTGATTTTCTCGGCAGCAGGTTGCACTGTATCGATTGCTACTTGCACTGAAGCAGTATCACCTTGAAAGAAATTAACTACCCATTTACCGAAACGAATCAAATCATCAATAATTAGGACTAAAACCGAAAACACCTTTGAGATATAAAGGATAAAAATACCTGCCATCAAGAAAGTTCTGAAACTCGCCTTTACGGGTGCCGACATCGGCATATAAGTAAAAATAGCAATGATTGAAAGGATTGAGAATACGGTGAGTCCCCAAAAACCAAAACCAACGATGCGTTGAGTAGAAAGAGTGGCCGAACGCATAACAACTTTTATCGCCTGCCAAACATATAAATCAATCAGGAAAAAGAAGACCGCCATGAGGGCGAATCCGAACATTCGATTCATAAAATAGTGTACTTGTTTAGAGAAAACTGAATGAAAACACAACGGTTTTGACAGAAATAAGGTTTCAAATTTTATGGAACGATTCTCTGAACCGTTGATAATTAGTTATGAATGGCATATATCGCTGATGTATAGAATCTAAACTTTATTCTACCAATCGTTTGGTAAGTGAAAAATAATTTTTACATTTGAGTCTAAATAAAATCAACTACAGACTGTTGTCTGTGGGCCATCGACTGAAAATGCCAGTTCAGAAAATTACCAAAGAAGAAATATTGCTAAAATCATCGGATGTTTTTCGAGTGAAGGGATACCATAATACTTCGATGCAAGATATTGCCGAAGCCAGTGGTTTGCTCAAGGGAAGTCTGTATTATCATTTTCCGAGTAAAGAAATGTTAATGAAAGATTTACTCGTTTCGATTCATACTTACCTAACTAATAAGGTTTTCCCGATTGCCGAAGATACAAGCCTCACGCCCGAAGAACGAATGGAAAAACTCTTGAAAAAGATGGGGAAACTACTTTTGGAGAAGGAAGGAGGCTGTTTAGTAGGAAACACAACCCTCGAAACAGTGGGAGTTGTGCCCGAATTTCAATCAGTTTTAAGAGCCATCATGGACGATTGGACAAAGGCCTTGCAGATAATCTTTGTAACTCGTAAAAGCCCAGAGCAATCATTCAGACTCGCCCAACAAACCATCATGGAGTTTGAAGGTGCCGTAATGTTCTCGAAATTATACGCTGACCGACAGTTTCTCTACGATGCTTTCGCTCGTACGATGATGAAATTGAATTGAGAATTGAGAATTGAGAATTGAGAATTGAGAATTGAGAATTGAGAATTGAGAATTGAGAATTGAGAATTGAGAATTGAGAATAAAACAAACGTTTGGTATAATATAAATTATGCAAAAGCTAAAAGTAAGATGTGAAGATGGTGTAGAACTGGCAGCAGTTTTGTTTGAACCCGAAAAACCAAAAGCTGCCGTACAACTCTGCACTGGTACAGGTGCAAAAAAAGAGTTTTACTTTCCATTCATTAAATTTTTAGTTGAGCATGATTATGCAGTTTGTACATTCGATTATCGTGGTACTTGCGAGTCGGCACCTGCTTCGATGAAAGATTGTAACTATAATTATATTGAATACGGTACACAGGATATGCCAGCCGTATTGGAGTTTTTAGATAAAAAGTACCCCGATTTACCAAAATTATTGGTCGGTCATAGTGTAGGAGGAATGAATTTCGGACTGATGCCTAATTATCAGAAACTCAATGGGGTAGTAGCTGTTGGTTCTGGTTCGGGTTACTGGCGAAATATGCCTTTGGGGTATCGGCTACAAACTTTGTTTTTCTTTCATGTTTTTCGTCCGATTAGTGTGTTGTTGACTGGCTATGTAGCTGCAAAGCGTTTCGGAATTATGGAAGATTTGCCCAGAAAAGTAGTAAAAGATTGGGCTGACTGGTGCAGTGTACCGAATTATTTTTGGGACGAACACTTTTTCGGAAAAACTGTTCCTGTGGGGCATTATCACGAACTGACCTTTCCGATTGCTCATTTTTGGACAACTGACGACCCCATCGCCAACGAAAAAAATGTGCCGCTTTTGCTCCAAAATTTCAAAACTACCAAAACATTAACTTCTGAAAAACTCATTCCTGCCGAATTAGGAGCGAAGAAAATTGAACACTTTGGCTTTTTCAAAAAACAGTTCAAAGATACGATTTGGACCAAAATCTTAGATAAATTAGAAGATATGCAGTAGCACAATTTTCAAAATTGTGTCGAGTAAAAGTTTTATAGTGCGTTAACAGGTAATTTGGTCAGAGGGCGTGCGTTTATGTATGCCCTCATGATTTGTTCTGTGGAACGAAGCTCCGACTGCATTCAGCAATTTTTGAAATTTTTTATTCACGATAAAGACAAGTTAAGAACTTGTCCTACAAAGATGACAAAAGAAGAACTAAAAAAAGCATTGGAAGAATGCTATAAAACAATTGTTTCGGATGCAGGAAACATCGAAGAAAGTCAGTTTTTTGCTCCAATCGGCGAAAAATGGTCGGTTGCTGAAAATATGCTGCATCTTACGCAGTCAGTAAAAGGTCTGAATCAAGGCATGAGTTTGCCGAAGGCTTTTCTTGAACAACAATTTGGAAAAATCGACCGTCCGACTCTTTCTTATGATGGCGTTGTGGAGCGTTACTGGGCAGTTTTGGATACTGGTGTAGCCGCACGAGGCGGATTTGTGCCACAAATGCCCGAAAATCCTTCAAAGGAACTGCTGATTAGTAGTTTTGCGAAGCATCACCAAACTTTGGCCGATTTTCTGAATGACTGGTCGGAGAGCGAACTGGATGAATATTGTATCAAACATCCTGTGCTTAAAAACCTTACTATTAGAGAGTTTTATTATTTTATGCACTATCATATTTTGCATCATCGAAAAGCTATTTTGCGATATAATTAGCGAACCCAAACCTGTAAGGTCTGGGCGACCCCGTCTTTTCAAACCTTGCAGGTTTTTTGTTGGGATTTTATTTATATTGCATCCAATTTAGTGGATGATTCCACGTTTCACTTCCAACAAAATGTGCATTTATGAAATTGCTAAAACTCATTGTCTTTTTTGCTTCTTTATTTCCATTTATCACTGCTTGCGGGCAAAGCCACAATAAATCTTTCACACGTGAAGATTCGCTTCGTGGAAGAATCACACCTGAGCGTGAATGGTGGGATTTGAAATATTATGAACTTCGAGTAAAAGTAACACCTACCGAAAAAGCGATTGCGGGCAGTACAACTGTATTTTATGAGGTTTTGAAGCCCTACCAAATTATCCAAATCGACCTTCAGCCGCCTTTACAGATAGAAAAAGTTACGCAAGATGGACAAGAGCTTTCTTTCAAAAAAGATGGAGCAAACGCCTACATGATTTCACTGAAAAAAGCCCAAGTAAAAGGTAAAAATGAATCAATCGTAGTGACTTATTCTGGAAGACCAATTGTAGCGAAGCGTCCACCGTGGGATGGTGGCTTTCAATGGGTGAAAGATAAGGCAGGAAATGACTTTGTGGCTACCTCGTGTCAAGGATTGGGGTCGAGTGCTTGGTGGCCTTGTAAAGACCACATGTATGATGAATGTGATAGTATGTTGATAAGTATCACTGTTCCGAAAAATTTAACAGATATTTCTAATGGACGTTTGAGAAAAACAACCGAAAATGCAGATGGAACAAAGACATTTGATTGGTTTGTGAAGAATCCTATCAATAATTATGGAGTAAATGTAAACATTGGAAATTATGTGCATTTTGGAGAAATCTATGATGGCGAAAAGGGGAAGCTAGCAATGGATTATTATGTATTACCCGAAAATCTTGAAAAAGCTAAAGAACAATTTAAGCAAGCAGGCATGATGATGAAGGCATTTGAACATTGGTTTGGGCCGTATCCGTTTTATGAAGATGGTTATAAATTGGTAGAAGTTCCGTATTTGGGAATGGAACACCAAAGCTCAGTAACTTATGGGAATAAGTATCAGAATGGGTATTTAGGTCGAGATTTGTCTGGTACGGGTTGGGGCTTAAAATGGGATTTTATCATTATTCATGAGTCTGGGCATGAGTGGTTTGCGAATAATATCACGTACAAAGACGTAGCCGATATGTGGATTCATGAAAGTTTTACGAACTATTCAGAAAGTCTTTATACAGAATATTATTTTGGCAAAAAAGCGGCTTCTGAATATGTAATTGGTACTCGCAAGGGCATTAGAAACGATATTCCGATTATTGGCTCGTATGATGTAAACAAAAGTGGCTCGGGCGATATGTATCCGAAGGGTGGAAATATGTTACATACGATTCGCCAGATTTTGAATAATGATGATAAGTGGCGACAAATTTTGAGAGGTTTGAATAAAACTTTCTATCACCAAACCGTTACGACTCAACAAATCGAAGATTATTTATCGAAAAACGTGGGCCGAGATTTAGACAAAGTTTTTGACCAATATTTGCGTGATGTCAGGATTCCAGTTTTGGAATATTCGGTAGAAAAAAACAAAATCAGCTATCGCTGGAGTAATTGTGTGGAAGGTTTTGATATGCCTGTAAAAGTGATGGTCGACGGTGGAAAAGAAGAGTTTATTTATCCAACTACCACTTGGAAAACCATGAAAGGCAAATCAGAATTGAAAGTGGATGAGAATTTTTATGTTACTACAAAATCAGTAAGCAAATAAGAAATAATGAAAGTGAAATTGATAAATGTAGTATATATCTTGTTGTTTTATACTGCAACTTTTGCTCAAAAGAAAGAAATCTCGAATAAGCAGACCCAAGAGCATATTTTTGTAGGAGGAACAAAGGTAGCAATGATTCCCCCACAAGACTTTATTAAAGCCACTGCTTTTAGTGGTTTTCAGCAACCCGAAACCAATGCTTCAATCATGATTTCGGAGCTACCTGCTCCTTATTCGGTTTTACTCAAAAACTTTACGGCTGAAAATTTAAAAACCCGTGGAATGGAATTACTGAATAAGGAAGAAATTACATTTCAAGGGCAGCCTGCGGTAATATATAAGGCTAAACAGTCGGCACAGGGCGTACTGTTTGTAAAATACATTTTGGTATTTGGTGATGAAAAAGGGGTAGTGATGTTAAACGGTATTTTTCCAGAAAGTGAAATAAATCTTGAAGAAAGTATCAAAAAAGCACTTTATTCGTCAATCTATCAGCAAGATAAAGTTGTAAATCCGCTTGGTGATGCTCCCTTTCAGATTGATTTGGAAGGCTCTAATTTGAAATTTGCTAATGCTATTTCTGGTATGCTTTTATTTACGAGTGATGGTTTCGCTCCTGTAAAATCAACAGATAAAGCATTTTTTTCAGTAGGTCAAGCAATTAGCAGTGTGATTATTATTGACAAAAAGCAGTTTGTATTGGATAGGTTAAAATCATTACCAAATGGTAATAAAATTAAAGTCGAGAATACTGAAGAAATAAGTATTGATGGTATGCCAGGCTATACGATTAATGCTTGGGGTGAAGATGACCAAGGTAAAAAGGAGTTGGTTTATCAAACAATTTTGTTTGTGGATAATACCTATTATATCATGGTCGGATTAGCTTCTAATGATTTTGAAAAGTATTCAGAAAGGTTTAAGAAAGTAGCTCAGACTTTTAAAAGAAAATAAAACAAAAAGGCGGGTTTTTAACTCGCCTTTCTATTTTATCTCAAAACCGCCACTTTTCCGACAAAACTTTCAGAGCCATCTTCGGCAACACAGAAAACCATGTAGATGGCAGAAGCGGCTCGACTTCCTTCAAATTTTTGCAAGTCCCAAGTGGCAGTTCCACCATTCGATTTTGTTTCGTAAATCAATCTTCCTGCGGTATCTGTTATTTTTAGAGCAGTATTTTCACGAAGCCCCGAAACCGTAAGCACGCCTTGAAAATCAGGACGAACTGGATTTGGAAATATTTTTACTGAACTGAAATCTTCACTCGGTTCGGAGGAATCGGTACGGTAGGAGAGAAGCCCTTTTTGGGTTAGAACAAAGATTTCGCCCAAAATAGAGTCAATGGCTAAATCAATGACGTTTTTTGAGGGTAAAGGACTGTTTTCTTCTGTAAAATTCAAAATTTGTTCATCTGCCGAAGCCGAAAAAAGATTCAAACCATTCTGAGTAGCAATCCATTTTCGGTTGCCGCCATCAATTACAATTTTATTGATAACTTCCTGCAAAAGCAATCGTCGAGTTTGGAAAAACGGTGTGTAGGCTTCCGAAGCAGTCGTAAAAATATCTCGTGTCGTGACGATTACCGCTACGCCATTATCTGTCCCCACCCAAAGTAAATTATCTCGGTCTAAGGCAATTGAATTGACATTTGAAGTGGGCAAACCTCCTGCTCCTCTTCCTGCGAAATAAAAACGGGTTTGATTGGTGGCTGGGTCAGTAACTCTCAATGTTTGTCCCGAAATTTGCCAACGATAACCGTATTGGTCAATTATATCGCTACTATTATTGGGTATTTGGTTGATAAGTAGGCTTTTCCACAAGTTATCCACAAATGCGTTCCCTGTAATACCTGAAGCATAAATAGATTGATTTCGGTAAAAAACTGAAAAAATATCACCTTTTACTCCATTTGGACTGTAAGATTTAAAACTTCCCGAAAAATTGCTCAAAAGCCCATTTTCACCATCAGCAATCCAAATTTTTCCATCGGCATCGATTTCAAGTTCATTAGGAAAAACAATAAGATTATCTTTTGGGAATGATTGAGTTTGAAAAAGTTGAGAGGCCGTACTTGCAGTTATGGGTTTCCAGTTGCCAAAAAATTGTAGATTGGTAGTCGCCGAAAACTTTGCCCCCAAGATTCCACCAGAAGTATTCGCAAAAATACTGTCCCGTGCAAAAGTTATTTGTTTAACGGCCACTTTATTGCCATTATTACCAATATTTTGGTAAGTTTCTTTGATTTCATTTTTCTTTACATCCAAAACTACCAAGCCAAAATCGGTCGCCATATAAGCAAAATCTCCTCGAAATTCTATTTGATTAATGGTTTTACTATCTTGAATGGCATCTGTTTTTTTGATAAAATCAATATTCTGAATCTTATTGGGCAAGCCATCTGCGGTGATGCTCATTAGGTCTAAATTGCCACTTTCGTAAGCAATAATGAGCGTTTTGAAGTCAGAAATGTATCTGATTTGCGAGATATTGGTTTCGCTTAAATCGTTTAGTTTTGAAAGGGTAAAGTTTTGATTTGTAGCTTTATCGAAGTAGAAAAAGCCATTTTTCGAGAAACAATAGATTTTGTTTTTTTCTACAATTTCTACACCTTTTGCACTAAAATAATCGGCGTGCGTTCGCCAAGTATTGGTTGGAATTTGGGCGAAAGTTTGAGAAGCTAAAACAATAAAAAATAGGCATTGTTTCAATTCAAACAATGCCTTATTTATTTTTGATAATGCTATATTTTCAAACCTTCTCTTCATTCAAAACCGTTTCAATAATATATCTTGGGCGAGCTTTTACTTCTTCGTAGATTTTACCCACGTACTCGCCAATCAAACCGATGGCAATCATATTTGAGCCACTGAAAAAAGTCATTGGTAGCACTATTGAGGTCCAGCCTTGTACCGTAAATCCGAATAGTTTACAGATAAGTACCCAAACCGTGATTCCCATCGCAAACACAAAATTGAAGATACCAAACCAAAGTACCAGTTTCATCGGAACTGTCGAAAACGAAGTAATGCCATTCCACGCAAAAATTAGCATCTTTCTAAGTGGATATTTTGATTCTCCCGCTTCACGTTCGAGGCGTTTGTAATAAACTTTATCGCTCTGAAAACCTATCATTGGGATAATTCCACGAATGAAAAGATTAGTTTCTCCAAAGTTTGAAAATTCGTTAAGCACTTGATTATCAATCAATCTAAAGTCTGCATGATTATAAACTGTCGGTACGCCCATACGTTGCATAAGTTTATAGAATGTTTCAGCCGTGAAACGTTTAAAGAACGAATCAGTACTGCGGTCATTGCGAACACCGTAAACAATTTTTGAACCTTCGTTGTATTTTTCCAGCATTCCATCAATCGCACGGAGGTCGTCTTGGAGGTCGGCATCAATCGAAACGTAGCAATCAAATTGGTTTTTGTGGTGTAATAAACCTGCCACTAAAGCCGCCTGATGCCCAAAATTTCGTGAGAGTTTCAAGCCAATGATATTTGAATCCCTCTTGCAGATGCTATCAATGATTATCCAAGTCGAGTCACGGCTACCATCATTCACAAAACAGATTTTGCTATCAGCCGTAATGGCATTTCGCTCCTTCAATTCTGAAAAATACATCGACAAAGTGCTATACGTTTTTTCAAGAATTTCTTGCTCGTTGTAGCACGGAACAACCAAAAGGAGTTTACACATTTAATTTTGACAGGATTTAAAAGATTTCAAAAGTAGAAATCCATGATTTATCTGATTCAAGAACATCGCTTTGAATCAAAACTTACCACAAAGTTACAGAAACATCGTCTTTACATCAAGAAAAAACCAGTTCCATTCGTGCGAGTAGCCATCGGATGCAAGAAACAGATAATTGCAATCAGAAAAAGCAATATTTTTAATTCTTTTTCGGTAAGGTACTTTTGAGCAATGATTAACGTTAAAAATATAGTAATCAAGCCATAAGAGCCGCTTCGAGTAGAATCGAAAGTTGTGAGAGAGCCTACCAACATGGCCAGCAATGCACCCAAGATTGCCAAGAGTCTGAGCCAGTCTTTGGCAATGTAAAGAAATACAAACGCCAATAAGATAAGTAACCACCAGCCCTCAAAAACCCATAAAAACTTAAAACCCCAAACTGGCCAACTGCCACCAAACATTTCGGCAAATTCACCAGGTTTGGTGGTGTCGTGCATACCGAGTTTATCAACCAAATAAAATTTACGAACAGCACCATAAGCTACCCAAGCGGTAATCACTGCTAACATTTGTAGGTTTATCTGAATCTTAAATGGCTTGTTTTCTTTCCATTGTGGCACAAACCACCACCACAAAAACACCATTCCTGAGCCTACGCCCGCACGTTCATCACCCCAAAAAGCCAATGATAAAAATATGAATATCAAGACTGGATTTCGGTAGTATATTGCCAAAAACAAAGCAAAATAGCAGAAAAAGTCTCCATAAGTGGCAATATCAATAAAGAATGAAGAACCTATATAAGTTGAAGCAACACCTAAAACTACATAAAAAATAGATGTTTTATCTGTAATTGTACGCTCCAAAAAATTAATGAGCATATATAGAAACACAATCCCCAAAATCAGCTGTAAACCGAACAAAACTATACTTACATGCTCGATGTGTAAAAACTTCACAAAGGCTGGCATGGTGAGTCTGAACGTGCGATTATTCATACCCGTAAACTCTGGATAAGTCCAATTATATGTAATACTTGCAGCTCGGTCTTTGATGGTTTGATATAGGAAATACTCTCGCTTTTCTTTGATTACTGTTGTATAAAATTCACTGAAATGACGAAGTGGAGAAATATTATTAAAAAACGAAAGCAACATAACGCCTACGGCAACTATCACAACTCTCGATTTCCATTTTGGGCCAGATAAAAACGAAGCAATTTTTGCCTCAAAACGCTGATATAAATTTTCTAAAAAAGACATTTTTGGTTAATGTAGAATGCAGAATTAAGAATGTAGAATGAAACACAGAGCTACTAAGCTGCTTATTGAATAAGCAGTTACGTGTTTATTCCTCAGCAAATGTTTCAGATTTCATCTGCAAAGATGCCTACTTTTTGGCAAAAATCAAACCATAAAAAAAGCCCAAGATTAAATCTTAGGCTCGTAGTTTCTTGAATAGCTGAGGATTCTCTCAATCGCCGAATCTGATGGCGAGAGTTGAATTTTGTCCATGCCCGATTTCAAATCGGCACAGTCGAGGTAGAAATCAAGCAAATCTTTATCAAAAAGAAGAGCTTCTTCTACTAAAGAGTTTTCTTTGTTTGATGTTTCATTATACAAATAACGAATTACATCATTCTGCGTGCTGGTAAAGGTTTGTGTCATAAGCGTACGCTGATTTTCCCATCATTTTTCTAAGATTGATGAGAGCATAACGCATTCTCCCTAACGCCGTGTTGATACTCACGCCAGTTGCATCGGCAATTTCTTGGAATGACATGTCATCGTAATGACGCATCACCAAAACCTCTCGCTGCTGGTCGGGTAATCGTTTGATTAAATCACGTAAGTGTTCGTGAGATTCACGCTTGATTTGCATTGATTCGATTGAATCTTCGGCAAATTCGAGGGTGTTAAACACATTGCTTCCGTCTTCAAACACTACGGTCGGGTAGCGTTTCTCTCTACGGAAATAGTCTATCGCAAGGTTATGAGCGATTCGGAGTACCCACGGTAAGAATTTACCCTCCTCATTGTATTTACCATCACGCAAAACTTCAACTGCTTTGATAAATGTATCTTGTAGCAAGTCTTCGGCCACGTATTGGTCTTTCACAACAAGGTAAATCGTGGTATATACTTTTGATTTGTAACGTTGAACAAGCGTAGCAAATGCTTTTTCGTTGCCACGGATATACAATGAAACAAGCTCACTGTCGTTAACTTGGATTTTTCCCATTTCAGTATTTCAATTTAGTTAACGTAGAGCTTTATGCCATATTGTATATCTGTGTTTAAATTGTAGAAGAATTTTTGTTTTGTGTCGAAAGATAGATAAAAATAATGATTCGTGTCAAGTGTTTGAAATAAAAAAAATAGTTAACGGTTTGTTAATAATCCAAATGAAATTTCGTTTTCATCGTTTTATACAGAATATTGGACAAAAACTGTACCAGTAGTTTTGTTCAATTTTAAAATTGTAAATATCTGATATTCAGATATTTAATAGGCCTTAATAGTGCATTGTTTTTTTCGGTATCATTTTTGCACTATTACGCAAGTGAAATAAATATAATCATGGAAAAAATGTTTGACTTTACTCGTAATTTTCATCTGAAAGTTAATAAACTTCTCGCAACCCAGCTTTTATGGAGAAGCGAACCTGATTTGAAAGAGGAGATTCTTTCCTCAAAAAATCATATTTTTAATACTAAACTAAACAAAGTAATAATTGTACTTTTTTTAGTTTTTGGTTTTTCGATTACCCAATCATTTGGACAGCGTGACCAGATTACGACCCAAGCAGGTGAGAAAATTCGCTGTCGAATTTTAGATGAAACGCCCAACCGTTTTGTGTATGCGTACCTTTCTCCATCGGGTAAAGTTTTACGAAATGAAATCTTCAAAAATTTAGTATCAGATTTTAAATATAATTTCTATCCGAGCGACATCGTGACCAAGGGAAATAAAATGCCTGAAGGTTTAGGTGGAGCGAGAGAAGAAAATGCCACCACAACTCAGCGTGTAGATACTCGCAAGAGCGAACCTACCAAAGCAAAGAGTGAGTCGAAGAAAAATGATAAGAAAGCAAATGATGTAGCAGAATCAGATGAAAAAGCTACTGCTAAGGAGTCGTCTTCTAAAAAAGAAGCAGAAAAAGTTGCAGATAAACCAAAAGCTACCGATAATGATAAAAAAGTGGTAACAAAGAAAGAGGAAACAAAGCCTAAAAAAGAAGAAGTAATTGCCAAAAAAGAAGAGAAAGCAGTTGCTCCATTGGCTGCTCCAAAGGCAGATAACGAGTTTAGTAACTTTTTGAAATGGAGAGTAGGGGCAAAGGGTGGTTTTGGAAATATGTTGGCCAAAATTCCTACTACAAATGCTTATGGTTTATATCAAGAAAAACTTCTTCGAGGGTTTACTTGGGGTGCTGATGTGGCTTATTTCCCAGGAGATAATATAGGTTTTGGCTTGATGTTTAATAATTTTCAGGCTAATAATAAAGCAGAGAATATAGCTTTTCGTAACGAGATTTTGAATAAACCTGATTCGGGAAGTATCTCAAATAAACGTTCGATTAAATACGTTGGTCCAGTTTTTTACTATCGTAAGAATATTGATTTCAAAACAATGGTAGTTTTGGGAGTTTCGCCTGGAGTTTATTTCTATAAAGATAAAGGCTCTTATAATGATGCTAATTATACATTTAAAGGAATGGATTTTGGTGCATCAGCAACACTTGGGATTGATTTCTTACTCGGCAACGATATTACGGGACGTGATATTATTTTGAGCTTGGAAGCAGGTTATAGCTACGGTAAAATGCGTGCATTAGATTTTGGTGCAGGTGGCGGTGCGATAAACTTAGCTACACCCATCGACTTGAGCCGACTTGATTTTACGGTGGGTCTGAGATTTACTCGTTATCCGAAATATTTTAGATTGACTTCGTATTGAATAGTTCTGAGTTCTGAGTTTTCTTCGCGAAGTTTTTTGCTGAACAAACACTCAGAACTCAAAACTCAGCATTCAGAACTTTCCCCAGCGTTTGGGTTTTCATCTCAGTCTCGTTCCATTCTTTTTCGGGGCTTGAGTCGGCTGTTATTCCGCAACCAGCGTAAAGCGTAGCTATATTTTCTTGCAATTTCATTGTACGTAAATTTACAAAAATATGAGATTCTGCTTGCCCTTCGCTCGATTGCATATTTACTGGCCCTAAGAAGCCACTATAAAACTCACGGTCATAACCTTCATTAGCCAAAATAAACTCCGTTGCGGGTATTTTAGGCATTCCACAGACGGCTGAAGTTGGGTGCAATAAATCAAGCATGACGGTTGCCAGTTGCGGAAAATTGATAGCTACTGTATCAATAATAATATCGGTGCGTAGGTGCATCAAATTTCCTGCAATAACTGTCTTTGGGCCTTCTTCCTCAAACTCTCTCACCCTTATCTTTTTTAGGCAATTGATGATATACCTCGTCACAAACGACTGTTCTTCGATTTCTTTTTGTCGCCATAGAGCTTCTGAGGGTTTTATTAAATTTCCATCTGCATCATAGGCCGATTGAGTGCCTGCCAAAGCCATCGTGCGGAAAATACCTTTTGAATTTTGACTCACAAGTGTTTCGGGCGAAGCACCTATCCAAACAACACCTAAATGTGGCAATGAAACTGCCGAAACAAAAGCCGAGGTATAAGTTTCGCAGAGTTTATCGAATATGCTGATGATATCAAAATCGGCAGGTAATATTATTTGTTTAGTACGAGAAAGAACCACTTTCTGAAATACTCCGTTCTCTATTTCGGCGATGCCTTTTTCTACTAAATCTATAAAATCCTGCTTTGAGGTTTGCTTAATATCTACATTTTTTACTCCGTTTACAGCAGGTTTATCATGAATACCATTCATCAACTCAACAAAATGAGGATTGAGCGATGAAGGTGTAATAACTTCTTTGATTAATTCGTTTTGAGTTGGCCCGTTAGTATTGAAGATATAGTGTAAATCGGCTTTCAGAAAGAAAGTTTTATTTCCATCAGGGTTAACAAAAGGCGAAAAAGCAAAGCCAGCACCAAGTTCTTCAAAATCTATTTTTGATTGTTGAGGTATTTCGCCAAACGATGTCAGAAAATGTTTTTCAGTTTGTCGAGGCAAACGCCAAATAGCAGTTGGAAAAGCCAAGTTTTTTGCCGAATTCCAAAGGTCTTGACGAGAATTTTTATTTTCAATAATGGTTGTTGTCATGAAGTAATGTAAAATCTTTCCGCTTCACGGGTGAATAGGATACGGCCGTCGTTCGGCTCGCCCCACAAATAGTAAACAAAATTCAAAAGAAAATATTCCTAAAAATAGTAGAAGTTTTTTTGGAATGTAGATATTCGTATGATTTTTGCTTGAAATTTAATTAGTCCACACTATAAAAGAGCCTTCAAAAAGATATTCAAAAATTTACTTATACACAAAGCGATGAATAAAATCTTATACTTACTGATAATACTATCTTTTTCGTCGTATGCGGCTGATGATAAAGGCATTAAGTTTACCGAAGGCTCATGGGCTAATATTTTGAGTGAAGCCAGAAAACAAAATAAACTCATCTTTATTGATATTTACACAACTTGGTGTGGGCCTTGCAAAACTATGTCGGCGAAGGTTTTTACTGACCCCAGTGTTGGTGAAAAATTTAATGAATCGTTTATCAATTATAAGATTGATGCCGAAAAAGGAGAAGGCATCGAATTGGCCAAAACGTATGCGATTACTGCCTATCCAACTTATCTTTTTGTAAATGCTGGTGGCGAATTGGTTTATCGTTCGATAGGGGCGATGTCAGCCGATAAATTTATTAATGAGTCAGAAAAAGCCCTTGTGGCAGGAAAAAGCTATAAATCATCGGTCGAACTGGAAAAAGAATTTAAAGAAGGTAAGCGAGATGCTGATTTTCTGTACGAGTACATGAAACGAAAAAGCCTCAATGGGAGCGAGAGTTCGGCCTTATTAGATGAATATTTGACCGCAATACCAACGTCGCTGTACAAAACAGAGAAAGTGCTGGCTCTCATTTCCGAAAATATCGGAACGATAGAATCGAAAGCTTTTGTGATTTTGCGAGATGCCTTAGATAGGTATCTAAACATGACAACTTCACAGCAAAAATATGTATTGAATGGTATTTCAAAAGCCAAAAGAAATACATTCAAGAAAGCTGTTGATAGCCGAGATAAAGCATTGCTCGAAAGGCTGATTGATGCCGTGAGAGCCACTTCATATAGCGAAGCGGGGTTCGAGGCCGAAGAAAAACAGTTCCGCTTAGAATATGCCAAGATTACAAGAGATGGAGATAATTTCAAGAAAATTGCCACTAAAGAGTCCGCAAAATTGATGGCCAAGACATCAGAGGACTTAGTTGCCGAAACCCAAATGAAAATCATTAACTTTAAAGAAGGGGCAAAAGCAAAAAACATAGATGAATCTACGCCCCAGTTCAAGATGATTTTAGATAATTTAACTGATAACGCTCAAAAAATAACTTCATTTCAACTCAACGAATATGCTTGGGGTTACGTACAGATGATAAACACTCCGAAAGATTTAGAGGAAGCACTAAAATGGTCGGAGCGGGCAATAGAATTGGTAGAATCGCCAGCCAATTTGGATACCTATGCTAATTTGCTAAGTAAGCTTGGTAGAAAAAAAGAAGCAATCAAGGCAGAGAAGAGAGCCATTAAATTGGCTAAAAAAGAGGGCGGCGATACAAAAGATTTACAACAAACACTGAAAGATATTAAGCGAAGTTGATTTTGGTGGAACACGGATTTTCCAATAACCAATAACTAATTTTTCCAGTAACCCCAAAAAAGGCAAGGATTTTGTGATTGACATTATGCAAACAATAGCATTATTAATGAAAAAAATGATTTTAGCAGTGAGCATCGTGTGTCTCATTGTATTGGTGTATGCCTGTGGTAGAGGAAATGTAAAACAAATAAGTTTCGTAAAAAACAACGATAAAACAATGGAACAGATGCTGGCTCAAGCAAAAAGTCAGAAAAAAATCTTGTTTGTCGATGTATATACAACATGGTGTGGGCCTTGTAAGTGGATGGATGAAAATACTTTTATTGATACTCGTGTGGCTGAGAAGTTCAATAAAACCTTCTTGAATTATAAAGTAGATGGTGATTCTTTTGAAGGGGTTAACGTCGGCATTATTTATAGAGTAGATTCGTATCCTACTTATTTATTTATTAGTCCAGAAGGAAAAGTTATTCACCGAATTGAAGGAATGATGTCGCCCGAAGGATTAGTACAAGAGGCCGATTTTGTAGTAAGCCGCAATAAATGAACTACTTAAATGGAAAAGAGGTGAGGTTGGGTGACGTAGTAGAAATTACTCATCATGATTCACAGAAATACCAAACTGTCATCTTAGAAATCATTGAACCAAACAGCCCCAAAGCAATAGATTGGAATATCCCTAATGGAGGAGTTTTTGTTGAAGACCCTCTTATCGGGCTAACCATGTGGCCTTACATGGATGAGGATATTATTCTTCTAAGGCGAAAAATCTAAATAGGTATTGATGCAAAACTAAAAATGCGTAAAAATACTTGCTAAAACAGGTATTTTTACGCTGTTCTGGTATGCGTTTTAGAGCCTAAATTTGCATTATGCTTTGTTAAGCCATGAAAGAACAAATAAAGTACTAAATCCAAACTTTTGTAAAGTCTCAGGTGAACCTAAAATAACTCTTGCTGATTAGAAATCAGCCATGAAACTAAAAAAAAGGCTTAACATTGCTTGCTGTGAACAAAGTTCATTTTCCCGCTGCCACATTCAGACAAATGATGTAGGCCATGAAACAATATAAAAGCCCAACTTTCTGAATCGAAAGTTGGGCTAATTATTATATGTCAAAATCAATTAAAGTTTCGGTAGAGCATTCTTAAATACTTCTTTGTAGGTACCTACTTTATATTGCTCAAAGGGCTCTTTTTTGTTATAATCTCCGCCTAAATAAGTCACTATTTCATGAAATGCCTTAGCATTCAAGTACCCTGGCAATGGTTGAATCATATTATACTGAGCGTCTAAAAACACAGTAGTAGGATAACTCATTTTTCCTTGTAAAAGAGCAATCGCTGCTTGATTTGCACCACTGTTGGCATCAAAAATGTATTTTGTATTGCCAATTATTATATCTTGTTTCGACTCAGCGTCGAGTTTTACCATATAAAAATTCTTATTCAGATAGTCAATCACTTCGGGGTTTGTGTAGGTTTCTCTATCCATAACTTTGCACCAACCACACCACGCCGTATAAACATCAACTATTGTTTTGCGAGGTTCTTTTTGGGTGCGTGCGTATGCTTCTTGAATCGTGAGCCACTCAACTTCTTTTTTTGCCGAAGCAGTCTTTTGTTGGGCAAAAACGCCGCCTGACAGACTAATTAATGCTATAAAAAGGTATATTTTTTTCATTTTATTGATTTTTATCTTAAAACGATTTTGCTTAAATGATTATTATAGAAGGTCTATAACGACACTAAATTGCAAAAACTATACCGAAAAATCAAAACTTTATTTGTTAGTAAAAATCGGATATTTGGCTGAAACTAATAAGCCCAGCGACGATAATTTAACATGTCCGAAGCCAACTTGTGCGATTGGCATTTTGAAAAACGGTTCGGCTTGAATGCTCAGTTTGCGGAATAGTTGATATTCGTAACCCACAGAGAAATTCAATACACCAAAATAATAAGCTCCAGTTTTGCCTTGCCACATTTTCCACTTGATTTTAGGGTCGTTGGGGTTTTCGTAGTTATAAACATACTTTTCATTAAGCATGACGTAATTCGTAGCTCCGAAACTTACAAACCAACGAGAAAGTGGCTTTTGGCTAAGGTCATATCTGATATTAAGCGGAATATCGAGCATTTTACAAGTGGCATTAATGTCAATAAGTTTTGGTGGTGAAGGCCAGTTATAAGGCCATTCGTACGATTCTGGATAAGCATCGTAATACTTCATTGAGCGAAGTACGCCACTTTGTACACTCAATCGTTTATTTAACCGATACTCCAAAAGTATAGCTGAATTGCTACCAAACTTGGTGAGTTCGTCACTCGTGACAAAGCTCACATCTGGTGAAATTCCAACTCTGAGATATAAGCCTTTTTTGAATGACTGTGATGTACTTTTGGGAATAATGGGTGCTTGTGTTTGCGGATTTTCAAACGCAACTATTGGTAAAGTTATACTCGACTTGATAAATGTACCTTTTGGTGCAAGTAAATCAAGATTTTTAAGAGCTAAACGGTTTTCTTCGATAATAGACCCCGTCGGAGCATTGGATAGTTGAGTTGCACCATTATTCAGAATGCTGTTGCCTTGTGCCAAAGTATTTATACCTTCATTAGTATTTGAGGAAGGAATATTTTCTGTACTGCGTTTTCGACTTTTCGTTTCCTTCGTTTTTATTACCTCAGCATTATTCCTTGAGTACATCTCTTTTTCAGCCGAATTAACATTGTTTTTCTCCGATTTTTCTACTAATTTTCTCTCAACAACCACCGAAGAGCTACTATTTCTTGTTGAAATTTCTTTGTAAGACTTCTTAGTCAATGCTGTGCGATTTTTCGTATTCACAACAGAGTTTTTAGAAATAGATTTCTCAGTTACAATCGTTTTATCAACAATTTTCTTTTTCTCAAAACTTTCAGCATTTTCGGTTGTCGGTGTTGAAATTTTGTTCTTTGTTCTATTTTCTTTATTGGTTGTTGGCGTATTTTCGGCTATTTCATTATTGGTTTTATTTTCTTCAGCTTTTGTAGTTTCGTTTTTACTTAAATTGTCTGTATCTACTTTGTCTGTTACTACATATTTTTTTGAATCAGTATTTGTCGTTTCATTTTTAGAAGCTTGGGTGGCACTATCCGTAGCTTCGCCCGATTGGTTTGTTGAAGATTTTAATGAATAATACCCTCCAACGAAAACTAATAAACCAATCAATAGTAACAAACTTCGCTTGGGCCAAGGGCTTGCACCTCGGCCACTCGATGGCGGCAGTGCAACCGCATCAAGCTTTTGGCTCATTTTTGTCCATGAGTCAGGGTCAAAGTCAAAGTCCATGCTTTCAGCTGATTCTCTGAAAAGATGGTCTAACTCGTCATCTGACATTTCATGTTTGTTTATGTTCATTTAATAAAAAGTGGTTAATTGTCCTTGAAGTTTGGGCTTGGTACAGCCTTTTCTTCAAGCAAAATCATTTTTCTTAGAGCTTCTCGGGCCCGTGAAAGGTTTGATTTTGATGTTCCAACAGAGATTCCGAGTTGATTACTTATTTCCTCGTGCGAAAAACCATCAATAACGAATAAATTAAACACCATCTTGTATCCAGACGGAAGCCGTTGGACAAGACCGATGATTTCTTCGTGATTGAGTTGGCTTAGAGGACTGCTATCATTTGAAGAAACTTCGTAAGCTTCTTCAATGTTTTCGTGGAAATAATGTTTTTGCTGACTCCGATAAAAATCCAAAGCGGTATTGACAATAATTCGTCTAAACCACGCTTTAAAAGGAAACTTTGAATCGTATTGGTCTCCTTTAGTAAAAATCTTCAAGAAACCATCATTTACGATTTCCAGAGCTTCGTCACGGCTCTGAGTATATCGCATACATACGCCCATAGCAAACCCATAGAACTGCCGATAGAGTTTTTCTTGACTCTTGCGGTCGCCTCTCACGCTTTTATAGAGGAGTTCTTCAGGGGTTTCATTTGGCAGATTATTCGCCATGGAGTAATTACGTACTTATTAGCTAAATGGTTGCGTAAAATAGGTTAATTTATATCAATATTAATCAAAAAACATTAAACAAGCAAAGCAGCCCCAAAAATTGAGATTGATTTATACTCAAGATAGTTTATATTTGATAAATAATGAAAGCTTTTTCTACAATGACGGAATATTTTGATTTAATGCTGCGAGCAAGTGCAGTATATGTTTTTATAGTAGTGGCTATTAGGCTTTTTGGTAAGAAAGAATTATCTCAGCTTTCGGTGGTGGATTTGGTGTTTATTTTGCTGATAAGCAATGCTGTACAGAATGCAATGGTTGGAGAAAATACTTCGCTTTTGGGTGGTTTGGTAGCAGCAGGAACGCTCTTTGTGATAAATTATATCCTGAAAAAACTCATTTTTCGTTTTAAGCCTATCGAAAAATTTATTGAAGGAGAGCCAATTGTATTGATTTATAATGGCAAGATTCAGAAACAAAATGTGAGAAGAGCAGGCTTTACGATGCAAGAATTAGACGCCGCCGTAAGAGAACACGGTGTTGATAGCATAGAGAAAGTCAACTTAGCGATGCTCGAAGTTGATGGAAATATCAGTGTTTTATCGGAAGATTTTAAAGCAAGAACCCGCAAAAAGCGGGTTCATAAGACTTTGGGAGATGTGCAGTAATTATCACAAAAACATCTTTTGGGCTTCGGCTTTCAGAGCCTTGAGTGCATCGGCAGTTGGTTGCTGATTTTCGTTGATTACCTTTTCAAAGATTTTTTTTGAGAGATTAATCGAAGTCGCATCAGAAGAAACCTCGGCGGCTGATGTATTAATCAGAGCTACCACATCGTTCATTGCTCCACGAATTTTCTCCCAAGATTCGTGCGAAATATATATTTGCTGAGCAAGGTTATGATTAAACTCTTCTCTGATTTCTTGTAATAAAAGTCGTTGATAATCAATGGCTTGTATGTCGGGGCTTCCAAGTCTGATAAGTAAATTGGCGGGAGTGATTCGCTCCAAAAAGAGTGTCATACGCTCGTAGGCTTGTAGGCGAATGGGCGTGGTTATCTCAATGGTTTTTTGTTTGATTTCTACTTCTTTCTGCTCAAATTGTTTTTGTAGGAAAGTTTGAATCGTGAGATACATTCCGTATAGAACGGCCGCTGCTGGAATCAATATTTTTAGTAATTCGACGATAGCTTGCATATTTTTCAATTTTGTCCATTGCAAAAGTAAGCTAAGTGTGTACGGGTTCAAAATTTTTTTGAGGAAGACTGCGATTAATAAAGGAAGACTTCGCTTTAAGCGAAGTCTTCCTTTGGATTTTCATATATATTTGCAACATGGTAAGATTTTCAGAAATAGCACGAACAGAAATATTAAAAACGCTCAATTCTCCTCAGATTCCCGAAGGATATGCTCTGAGGGTAGGTTTGAAAGGCGGAGCCTGCTCGGCAACATACCTTTTGGGGCTTGATAAAGCTGCCGAAAACGATGAACTTTACGAAGTAGAGGGCGTTAAGGTGCTGATAGATAGGCGTCATTTGATGTATTTGATTGGGGTAAAAATTGATTACGCCGAGACAGATTCGGGAATGGGCTTCACGATAACGAAAGCTTAGCTTGGGTTCTGAAGAAAGAATTATTACTGGTTTTTGTAAATCCAAAATCGTAAATCCGAAATCATAAATTTTACAACTGTCTTTGGCATGGTTTTCGATGAATAAGAATGGTAATAATTTATCAAAAAAGCTTTGGAGTTTCTTAAAAAACATATTTTCCTAATTCTTTCTGTAGTATTGTTTGGAGGAGCCGCACTAAACTTTTTCATTTTTGAGAAAGATGCACCCGGGGCTTCTGAGCAACATTATATATCTTCGATTAGGAGTAGGGTGAAGTCGAAAATATTGGTATCTAAAGGGGAGTTGGTAAACGTTGCTACGCAATATCAAAAAACTTCAGGAAATGCCTTTTTGAGTCTTGAAACACCTACTGTTTATCCGTATTATATCTTCCGCAATGGCCAGTTAGTTTACTGGTCTGACCACCGTTATGTGCCTGATTATCAACAATTAACAAAAGGCGAACAAGCAAAATTATTAAGTACCGAAAACGGTAAATATATCACCAATTCGACTACCTTCAATTTTAAAGGCAGTAAGATTGAAATTTTTTCGTTGATAAATCTTTACCGAAAGTTTAGAAACGAAAATGATTACCTCAAGAATGGCTACAACCATGAGGTTTTTATTACTGAACCTAAAGAAATAACGAATATACCGAGTAGCAAAAGTCTCTATAACATTGACGATGAAAACGGTAAGTTTTTGTTTACGGTGGTTCCGCCTCAAATCGAAAAGATTAATTCACCAAATATTCCGACCAACACACTTTTGTTGTTGGCTATCAGTATTTTACTTTTTGGTGTTTATATCATTATCTGGATTTCTCGACTTCGTAAAAAACATCAGTTTGGCCGAGCATTTATTTTATTGATGTTCTATTTGTTTTTTGTGCGTTTGGTGATGCTCGCTAATAGTATTCCGTTTATTTTCTATGAGTCGAGTTTGTTTAATCCTAAGTTTCTGACTGTCAATGAGTTAGCACCGTCTTTGGGCGATGTGTTGCTCAATTCAGTCGTTATTTTTATATTGGTTGTTTATTTGGTGCAGAGTTTTTATCGTTCAACGCTCTATTATAAATTATTTAAAGCCCCGAAGGTTTTTCAAAATATTGTTTCGGTTACGTTGGTGATACTTTCGGTACTTTTTACATTTGTTTGTTATCGAAATCTCTGTAATATCTACGAAAAATCGCAGTTTAGTCTCGACCTTGCTCTGAGCATTTCATTCTCTGCTTTGAAGGTAGCCACCTTAGTTTTTTATTTGCTTTTATCGGTCATATTCTTTTTGGTAATACACTTATTGAGTAGTTTGTTTCTGAGACTCAATAAAAATGCAAGACAAGGCATCATAAAATGGTTGATTGGCTTAGTAATTGGCTTGATAATCATTACTATTTTGGAGCAATTCAAGTGGATTTATGTACTGACAGGCTTATATTTTTTGTTGGTTTATCTCTACAAATACCCACGTTTTTTATACAGTTTCAAGTATAAAACCACGATTTACTTCTTTACGGGAGCTTTTGTGTTTGCTTTGATTGCTATGTATGTGATTCGAGCAGAGGAACAGAAAAAAGACTATTTTGATAAGCAGAATTTTGGACAAAAATATTTGGCCGAAAACGATTTATTGGGCGAAGGCCTACTGACAAGAGTAATTCAGACCGTAGGGCAGGATACCGCAATCAGACAGGCGATTACTCGCCAAACGCTCGCACGAGAACAAACACAGCAGTTGGTAAAGAGCAAGCACCTTGACTTGTACTTCGACCGCTACGATACAGAAGTGCTGGCCTTTGACCGCAACGGAAATTCGCTTGATATTACCGAAGGTTCAAAGAATCTTTCTTTTTATGAAGAAACCTTCAAGCAGCCTTCTTACAAAACATCAAATCCTTCGGTGTTTTTTATCAATGATGTAGGCAATAACTTCATTAAACAGTATTTGGCTTTTATTCCGATTCAAGATAATGCGAGTTTGGTGGGGTACGTTGTACTTGATTTAAAACTCCGTGATGAATTTGCCCAAAGTGTTTATCCTGAATTATTGCTGGATAAAAAATTCACGCAAACGCCCGACACGAAAAATTATAGTTATGCCATTTTTGACAAGTCTAATCGCTTGATATTCAGTTCGGGAAGCTATAACTACGTAAGAAAATTACCTGTAAGTGTTTTGTCGGATTCGACGCTCTACGAAAAAGGTATTGAACTAAACGATTTCAAACACGTCGGGAAAATCGGTCAAAACGGGCGAAAAATCGTTATTTCGGCCAAATACCAAGCATGGCGAAACCTATTTTCTAATTTCTCTTTTTTGTTTTTGCTTTCGGTGCTTTTCATCATCGTTGTCATGATTTTGTATGCGATTCGGTACGGTTTGAAGAATCTTAACGTCAATTTCGCTACCAAAATACAGCTTTATATCAATGCTGCATTTTTGTTACCGCTATTGTTGGTCATTATCATTACATTGAGCGTTATCGACTCTACATTTATTAGTAATCAAGAAAAAGGCTACCTTGATAACACCAAAAATATTACCTCAACGGTTCAGCTTCAGCTCGAAAGTTTTATTCAAAAACGCATGAGTAGGGCATTTTTGGAGCAAGAAATCAATGATTTGGCTCGTGATACCAAGCTCGATATTAATTTTTATAGCCTCGATGGAAAGCTCGATTTAACGACCCGACCGTTGGTTTATGAATACGGTTTGTTATCGAATTTTATCAATCCAGAAGCCTACCATAGAATTATAGAAGAAAAAGAAAACGAAGCCCTTTTATCAGAATCGCTCGGAAGTTTAAATTACAAAACCGCCTACATGAGCATCAAAGGGCATGATAGCAAGCCAATTGGTGTAATCGGAATTCCGTTTTTTGATGCCAAACCAACTCTCGACCGACAAGTAACTGATGTTGTGGCTTCGATTTTGAGCGTTTTCGCTTGGTTATTCTTGATTTTATTGATTTTATCGTATTTCGCCTCGAATATTCTGACAAATCCGCTACGCATGGTGGCTCAGAAGTTGAAAAAGACCAATTTGGATAAATTGAACGACCGTTTAGAATGGAATTCGGACGATGAAATTGGTATTTTGATGCGTGAGTATAATAAAATGTTGAAGAAATTGGAAGAAAGTAAAGTGGCGTTGTCGATGAGTGAAAAACAAACCGCATGGCGAGAAATGGCGAAGCAAGTGGCTCACGAAATCAAGAATCCGCTGACACCAATGAAACTTTCGATTCAGCAATTACAACGCACGATTGTGGTTGATAATCCGAAAACTAAAGAACGCATTGCTCGTGCCTTAAACTCACTGACCGAGCAGATTGATAATATCAGCGAAATTGCCAATTCGTTTTCAGAATTTGCCAAAATGCCTGTACCACGTAATGAGGTTTTCGACCTCGTGCCGTTGATTCAGAAATCGGCTGATTTGTATGCTGAAGATGAAAGAATTTCGCTCAATGCCTACATCAAAGAAAAAGAAGCGTGGGTTGTGGGCGACCGCCAGTTTATGAGTCGAGTGATTACGAACCTGATTATCAACGGGATACAGTCAGTGCCGAAAGAAAAACGTGCGATTATTAATCTTCGATTGTACCGAAACGAAGATGATAACATTGCTATCATAGAAATACAAGATAATGGCTCGGGTATTCCAGAAAATATTCGTCAGCGAGTATTTATTCCAAACTTTACGACCAAAGTTGGTGGCTCAGGACTTGGCTTGGCAATGGCCCGTAGGGGCGTAGAACACGCAGGTGGAAACATTTGGTTTGAAACCGAAACCGACCGAGGCACGACTTTCTTCATAGATTTGCCCCTGGCGATTAGATAGGAATTGTTAATGATTAATGCCTTTTTGGTATTAAAGAATATAAACAAAAAGTGTCATCAAGAAAAAACTTGGTGACACTTTTTGCTTGTTTGAAGGGATATTACGCAGTGACTGTATTTGCTTTTGGTAAGTAAAAATTAGAAACGAGCAAAATAACTAACATCACGAGCGGTGTAACTACATTAGCAGTAGGGTCGCCAGCGTTAATGTGCGTGATAGCCGCCGAAATTAAAGTAATAATAAAGCCAGCATAAGCCCATTCTTTGATTTTGGTCGGAATCTGCGGAATAAGTAATACCAATGCTCCGATTATTTTGGCAACCCCTAATTCTACACGAAAGAAATCAGGGAAACCCATGTGTTTAAATCCTTCTGCCATTTGCGGATTTGCAAAATAACTATACCCGCTAAAAAGCATCATAGCTCCGAAAAGCCCCGTAGTAACCCAGTAAATAATTTTGTCTTTTTTCATGAATTTTAAAATTTAGTTTAGAATCTGACACAAACTTATTTATATTTGCTATACATCTGATAGCACTATACTCTTGTATAGCACTATCATTGAGGGTAGTAATACTAAAATGATACAATTATGACAGAATGTAAGCAACAACACAACCCAGAAGAGTGTACAAAAATGATTGTACCCGTGCGAGATGCTTTAGAAATATTAAATGGTAAATGGAAATTGCCAATAATTCTTTCATTAACTTTCGGGGCAAAACGATTTAAACAAATCTCGAAAGACATCAATGGCATTACGGATAGAATGTTATCGAAAGAATTGAAGGATTTGGAGGTAAATCAATTAGTAAAGCGAACCGTTCACGATACTTTTCCGCCAACGGTTGAGTATGCGATTACAGAACACGGGAAATCGCTCGAAAAAATGATAACTGAACTTCGAAATTGGGGACTTGAGCATCGTAAGCAAATAATGGGAAATAACTAAGCAAATGAATTTCTTCGACATCAATAATATCTTTTTTGAGTTTTTAGGGGTAAAAATGAGCTACCTTGAATTTTACGCAACGCTTACTGGTTTGGTGGCAGTTATATTGTCGGTACGTGAAAATGTGTGGAGTTGGGTGTTGGGCTTGCTAAATGTCGTGCTGGCATTTGTGATGTTTTATCAGATTCAGCTTTATCCCGATATGTTTTTACAGGTGTTCTTTTTCATTACAAATATCATAGGTTTTTGGCAATGGAAATTTCCGAAAGAGCAAGAAGCTAACTTAAAAAATGAGTTGAAAATCAGTCAGTTATCTTTGAAGCAGTTTGCTGTCTATTCGGCAGTTGGCTTAGTTTGTACTTATTTGCTCGGCACCTTTGCCAAGAATTTGAGCGAGCTAATTCCGCAACTTTTCAGCAAACCAAGTGCTTTTCCGTACATGGATTCGTTCACGACTGTCATGAGTATTTTTGCTACATTTCTACTCATCAGAAAAAAAGTTGAAGCGTGGTGGATGTGGCTGGCCATTGACATCATAAGCACTTATATGTATTTTGTGAAAGAGGTGAAGTTATACTCGTTATTATATGCCATTTTTTGTGTAATTGCACTTTTCGGAGCAATTAATTGGACAAGAGAGTATCGAAAACCCCTAACTCCTAAAGGGGAATAAGGACAAAATACACAGGCAAGTACAGGATAGTTTTATTGTTTTTTTGAGAGAAAATTGCAGTCTGTTTTTTGAAAAAATTAGTAAAACGTCGAACCGAATTAAACATTTATCATTCAACATTAATCATTGACGAAGATGCTCAGTAACGATATTATTCAACAGCATAACGAAAAATTACAGGCCGACCACCAGTTTAGATTGGCATATTTGACAGAACTCCTCGACCGTAAAGGTATTGATATTCAAACAATTATTGATAAAATTAAGGCTTTTCAAGTAGCTATTCCGAGTTGGGCTTTGGGTACGGGTGGCACTCGCTTCGGGCGTTTTCCGAATGGTGGCGAGCCAAGAAATTTAGAAGAAAAAATCGAAGATGTAGGTCTGATTCACCAACTAAATCGCTCATCAAACTCGATTTCGTTGCATATTCCTTGGGATATTCCATCGGATGCCAATGCTATCAAACAATTATTGAAAGCCAATGATTTGACGATTGACTCGGTAAACTCCAATACTTTTCAAGACCAAAAAGACCAACCGTATTCGTATAAATTTGGCTCGCTTTCGCACACCAAAAGCGAGGTGCGTGATTTGGCCATCGAACACAATATTCAGTGCGTAGAATATGGTAAAATGCTTGATTCTAAGGTGCTTACAGTTTGGTTGGCTGATGGCTCGAACTTCCCTGGACAATCGCATTTGAGAAGTGCGTATCAACGTACAAGCGATTCATTATCAAGTATTTACAAATCAATGCCTGATGATTGGACGATGTTGATTGAATACAAGCCTTACGAGCCGCATTTCTACTCAATGGTGATTCCTGATTGGGGAACTTCGTATTCGCTTTGCCAAACGGTGGGAAAAAATGCCCAAGTTTTGGTAGATTTGGGTCATCATTTGCCAAACACAAACATCGAACAAATTGTTGGACGCTTGATGCACTTCGGTCGTCTCGGTGGGTTTCACTTCAATGGCTCAATGTACGGCGATGATGATTTGACAACGGGAAGTATTAAACCTTACCAATTCTTCTTGATTTTCAACGAATTGGTTGATGGAATGCAAGACCCAAGCGTAAAAAATCCGCCGTTGGCATGGATGATTGATGCAAGCCACAACACAAAAGACCCAATCGAAGATTTGTTACAGTCGGTCAATGCGATTCTGACGACTTATGCAAAAGCACTTTTGGTTGATAGAGTAGCATTGGCTGATGCTCAAGAAAACAACGATGTGCTGCGTGCCGAAGAATTATTGCGTGATACTTTCTTGACCGATGCAAGAGCGTTGGTGGCGGAGGCAAGTCGCCAAGCAGGTGGAGCAATTGACCCAATTGCCACTTTCCGTGGAGCAAAAATCAGAAGTGGCTTGGTTGATAAAAGAGGCTTTAGCGTGGCTACGGGGTTGTAGGTTTGATGGTATGAATGAGGGAAATAGAGAATAAATGAGAACTTTATTTACAAATACCTTAATTGGTATAATAGCAATATTCATTATTACTTATTACTCATTTAATTCAGATGGAGGAGATATCATTTATATATTTCTCTCAATTATGTTCTTTGGTGTACATTCTTTATTTTTTGTTTTATTCAAAAGTATAAAAAACAAAAAATGGGCTTTTGTAGGGGTTTTGATTTGTGTTATCATTTCTTTTATAGTTTTTTACTATATTAATGAAAAAAAGAAACATAGAGAAACCAATGTTACTTCTGTTGTGCTTAGTTTAGAAATTTAGTACAACTGAACTTTAAGAATTTTAAAATAGCATTGAAAAACGCTGAAAGCGTTAAACTCGAATAGCCCCGATTGAAAAATCGGGGTCAAGAAATAAGAAGCAAAATCAACCCTGAAAAGGGGTTGAACAACATAATGCCATATTTAAGTTTAACCCTTTTAGGGTTAGGGAGATACTTTTCTGATTTATTCTCCCCGATTGAAAATCGGGGCTATTCATGTTGAACACCGTTGATGTTCCGCTGTGTAAAATTTCAGCAGGAATTATAGAGGATTTTTCAAAACAACAAACAACCACTAAAACCATAAATAAATGTCATTAATAATAACTGTCTATGTTGCTGAGGGAATTGTGCTGGCTGGAGACAGTCGACTTACATTAAATTGGACTGATAAAACCCAAACTGGCGAGCAATATAATTCGATAACAACATCGGATTCTTACGAAAAAGTATTCCTAATTGCCAAAAAGTTTGGACTTGGAGTTTTTGGTACAGTCTATGTCAATGAGGTTAATATTTGTGGTTTTATTAATCAATTTGTAAAGGAAAACATAGATGCTGAGACCACTATTGACCAGATTCCGCAATTATTGATTTCGTTTTTTGGAGAGAAATTTGATTATCCAGCAACCTATTTTTATTTGGTTGGCTATAAAACAGAAGATGGCGTGTCTGTTCCGCATACTTACTCAATCAATATTGCTGAAAAGGTATATCACAGGTCAAATTTTGATGGTGAAACTACTTTTCATGGCACTAACTGGGGAGGAGAAACAGAGGTACTTTCAAGATTACTTCTGACTGTCAAAATGCCAAGTGGAGAAGATTGGGTCGAGTTAGGCAACAACTCAATTCCTTGGAATTTCATGACTTTGCAAGATGCCCTCGACTTTGCGGTTTATGGTGTCCGAACAACAATCGACACTATGAGGTTTCAGCAAAAAGAAAAAACAGTTGGCGGGCCGATTGATGTGTTAGTTGTAAAACCACACCAAGAACCAATATGGATAAGTAAAAAAGAATTGAATACGCCTAAATGTTAGTTATTGAAAACTAAAGGTTTATAAAACTAAATAATGAAAGTAGCCTTATTTATACCTTGTTATATCGACCAGTTTTATCCGAATGTGGGTATTGCTACGCTTCAATTACTCGAAAAATTGGGGGTAGAAGTCGCATTTCCGATGAAACAAACTTGTTGTGGGCAGCCAATGGCTAATAGTGGCTGCGAACAAGATTCAAAAGGCGTTTATGCACACTTTGTTGATACCTTTGCCGAGTTTGATTACATCGTTACGCCTTCGGGAAGCTGTACGTATCACATCAAAAAACATTATGATATTATCGAACAAACGCCAGCCGTGCAGAAGGTCAGAAAATCGGTTTATGAATTAGTCGATTTTATTGAAAATGTGCTGAAAATAGAAGAAATTCCTGTCGATTTTCCGCACAAAGTTGGATTACATTTGAGTTGTCACGGTCAGCGTGGACTCCGCCAAGCCAATGCTTCCGAAATTACTGGCGTGCGAGATGGACAAATCTCAAAATTATTACGTAAACTAAAAGGTATCGAACTCACCGAACTCGACCGTAACGACGAATGTTGTGGCTTTGGTGGAACATTTTGTGTGGCCGAAGAAGCCGTGTCGGCACGCATGGGACAAGACCGAATTTCTGACCACCTTCGCAACGGCACAAAGGTTTTGACAGGAGGAGATGTATCATGTTTGATGCACCTCGAAGGCATCGTAAAACGCCAAAACGCACCAATAAAAGTAATGCACATAGCCGAAATTTTGAACGGAAATCAACCATGAACCACCAAAATCACCCAGAATTAGCCGAAGCTTTCAACAAAGATTTTGAGCGTACGACTTGGCACGACGAAACGCTTTGGTTTGTGCGTCAGAAACGAGACAAAGCGGTTTATCCAATTCCCGAATTTCAGGATTTACGCACACTTGCGTCCGAAATCAAAGACCATACGCTGAGCAATCTTGATAATTATCTCATCGAATTTGAGCAAAATGCCATAAAAAATGGCGTAAAAGTGCATTGGGCAGCCGATGCTGCCGAGCATAATCAAATTGTGATGGACATTATCAAAAGTTCTTGCAAAGTCGAGGGGCGAAATACTCGAATGGTGAAAAGCAAATCGATGCTTACAGAAGAGTGCCATTTGAACGCTTTTTTGCAAAAAAATAACATTGATGTAGTTGATACTGACTTGGGCGAACGCATCATTCAGTTTCGTGACGAACCACCGAGCCATATTGTAATGCCCGCTATTCACCTCAAAAAAGAAGATGTAGGCGAAACTTTTCATGAACATTTAGGCACAACCAAAGGCGAAAAAGACCCGCAAATTCTGACCGAAGCGGCTCGTCAGCACCTCAGAGAAAAGTTTGTAGCAGCCGATGTAGCTCTGACAGGGGTAAATTTTGCCATTGCCGAAACTGGTAGTTTTGTAGTTTGTACCAACGAAGGAAATGCCGATTTGGGCGTAAATTTGGCAAAAGTGCATATTGCGAGTATGGGTATCGAAAAAATGATTCCTAAGCTCCATCATTTATCAGTTTATACTCGATTGCTTGCCAGAAGTGCTACTGGTCAGCCAATTACGACTTATACATCACATTTTACAAAGCCAGCCGAAGGCAAAGAAATGCACATCGTAATTGTGGATAATGGACGAACGCAACAACTTGGTAGAGCTGATTTCAGAAATTCGTTGAAGTGTATTCGTTGTGGAGCTTGCATGAATACTTGCCCAGTTTATCGCCGAAGTGGCGGACATAGTTATGACTTTACAGTTCCAGGCCCAATTGGTGCCATTCTTTCGCCAAATATTGATTTGCATAAATACAGTAGTTTGCCTTTTGCCTCTACACTTTGTGGGTCGTGTTCGGATGTTTGCCCTGTGAAAATTGATATTCACGTGCAACTTTATAAATGGCGACAAATTGTTGGTCAAGCGAACGAACTTCCTGCTGCCAAAAAATGGGGCATGAAAGGCTTGGCAAAAGTGCTTTCGATGCCAAAAGTGTATGATTTGGGCGGGAAATTGGCTCGTGGAGCCTTGCGAGTGCTTCCGCATGGACTTACGCATAACCAAAGCATGAATCCGTGGGCAAAAGCAAGAGAATTGCCTGACGCTCCAAAGCAGAGTTTTAAGGAATGGTATGAGGAAAACAGGAAATAAAACTTTCTAAAATACCAGTAACTAATTACCCAATAACTAATAACTACTTGTGACCAGCAGAGAAAAAATATTAAATAGTATAGCCAGTAATAAACCTGCCTTGACGACACTGCCAAATGTGCCAATTTTTGAAGGTGACGGAAGCATTGAGCGGTTCAAAACTGTATTGGAAGGTATCGGTGGCCGAGTCATAGAAGTGGCTTCAAAAGCTGATTGTCAAGCAGCTATCGACAAGTATTACAGCGATTTAAAAAATGTGGCTTCTGATATTGTTAAAGCAAACGTTGCCGTAAATCTTGATACAACTAAAGAGATTTTAGAGCAAGTTGATTTGGCCGTGATTCAAGGTGAAATAGGTGTTGCCGAAAATGGTACAATTTGGGTACCTGAAATCAATATGCTCAACCGTGCATTACCGTTTATTACGCAACATTTAGTTTTGGTGCTTGATAAAAACAATATTGTTGCCAATATGCAGCAAGCCTATAATAAACTCGAAAATGTGGGTAGTTATGGTGTTTTTATAGCTGGTCCTTCAAAAACAGCTGATATTGAGCAGTCGTTAGTTATTGGAGCTCACGGAGCAAGAAGTATGATGGTATTGATTTATTGAAATCAAAAAGCTACCACTTACTAAGTTTATGATTGGTGTCATTAATTGGACTCTTATTTGTAAGTATATTAGATTTACTTTTAAAGAATCCTTCAAATGAGCGAAAGGTTTACCAGTATGTTTTTTACATTGGTTCTTTTGGTGAATATCTATTTTTTTGCAAAGATTGAGCCTAATGAACTAAAGAATCAAATGGATAGATTGCTGGCTCTATTCCTTTTTCAGTTCGACTATTTCTTTTTATTTGTTTATATTTTCTCCAAACTTTTAAAAAACTTTAAAAAGCCTTTAGTATTGCTTGCCATCTGCTACGGAGGGCTTTTCTGTATCGGTCTTTCTTCGTTTATTATCGTTGATGAAAAAGAGTTTGATGTTGTCTATTCGTATGTTCAACCTACTTTGAGGTTGCTTTTGGCTGGAGTTTTCTTTGAAATGGGTATAAAGAAACTCGCCTTATCCGATACTAGAAATATACTTTTAGCTACTTTCGGACTTACTGGAGGATTGTATTTTCTCTATCTTCTGAACCTTCACCCCAGAACGCCCATGCTTTCCTTTAATTTATATTGGGTAGGAATAATGGCTTTTCTTTTTGCTGGAATTCAGCTTAGAGTTCATCAAAACAATGTTAGGGTTTTATTTCTTGTAGGCTTGTTTTTCACGGTTACAGCTGATTTATATTACATATTACCTCCAGAAGAACGAGTTTATGAACTCACTTATATTTTTATAAGAGTCATCAATACAATCGGTGAATTTTTAATCGTAAATCACGTTCTCCGATTCTATGCTTTTAAGAGCCGAGAGAATCTTTAGGCTTTACTTTACCATCCAGATTTTCTTTAAAATTTCCATTAAATCATCTCGATAATTAGCTGCGATTGGAACGGCTTCTGTGCCTACCCAAACTTGGTGACGTTCGATTTTTTTGACGTGATTGAGATTGATTACAAATGATTTATGTACTCTAAAAAAGTCAGACTTTGGTAGCATTTCGATGGCTTCGGTCATGGTCATGCGAGTAACCGTCTTTTTATCAGATTCCTTGAAGGTGAGGTAATTGCCTTCTGATTCTACAAAAAGTAAGTTTTCGATGCTTATTCTGACCAAATCATATCCATCTTTTACGAATAAATACGGCAATTTAGGTGCTTCTTCGTTCACACTTTCATAGGCCTTTTGGCAGGCTTTCATGAATCTACTAAAATCAATGGGCTTCAGTAAATAATCAAGAGCATTGATATTGAAGGCATCTACTGCGTATTGAGAATAGGCCGTCGTGAAAATAACCGATGTATTTTGTGGTAAAAGCTGCGAGAAATCAAGGCCTGTAATATCGGGCATATTTATATCTAAGAAAACCAAGTCAACGGGGTTTTCTTTTAGATAAGACAGGGCTTCCATTGCACTTACAAAAGTTTCTTTCAAATCCAGAAAAGTTACTTTTTGGGCGTGGGCTTTGATTACTTCGAGAGCCATTGGCTCATCATCTATGGCAATTGCTTTGAGCATTTTATTAGGTGGTTATGATTGTGGTTGCGTGCTATACTTACTTCAAATCTACATCTAAAACGACCTCAAAAATATTGTTTTTGTTAGAAATCTTTAGAGTATGTCGATGTGGATAGTTGAGCGTCAGTCGGCGGCGAGTGTTTTCTAAGCCTGTCGAAGTTCCAACTTCCAGTTTATCAAATTGTTTGATTATACTATTTCGGCATAAGAAATGAAGCTTTTGATTTTCTATGTTAAAATCAATTTCTATGAAACTCTCTTGCGTAATACTAATGCCATATTTGAAGGCATTTTCGATGTACGGAATCACCAAAAGCGGAGCAATTTGTGTCGGTTGTTCATCGTAGTCGATATTGATTTTTATTTTGATATTATCTCGCTTAGGGATACGCATTTTATTTAGCTCAATAAAATCATAGAGAAATTGCACTTCTTTTTCGGCCGAAATCCGTTCGTTTTTTGTGCCTTCTACTACGTGCCTCATAATGCTCGAAAGCTGCTGGATTCCTTCGGCAGTTTTGGGGCTATCTTCTACGATTGCGGTACCATAAAGGTTATTGAGTACATTAAATAAAAAATGGGGGTTTATTTGTGCCTTTAGTGCCGAAAGTTCAACTTTTGTTTTCTGAACGGCCAATTCTCGTAGTCTTTTGTGCGACTCAGAAACGTACTGAATAACTGAGTAAATAACCGAAAAGCCTATCCAGATATTGGTGATAAACGTATGCAAGCCAAGTGGCTCGGCTTTTATTCCAAATGAGGTTAGTAAGATAACAAAAATGAAGAAATAGAAAAATACTAATACAATGAAGTAAAAGAACTTGCCCTTTCGGCCTTCATCAACGAATAAATTCTTGAAGAGAAATTGAAAGTTAAATTCGGCAATCAGAATGGTTGTGCCTATCAAGCTGAAAAAGAAACTTTTTGAACCCAAAAATGCAGCTACCAAATAACCTAATTTGTACCATCGAGAATAGTTTCGAGTACTTCCTTTAACTTTGGTAGCTTTAAAAAAATCATCTACAATTGTTGAAAGTGGATGAGAATAGCTGAAATACCAAATAGTGTGAGCTACGCTTATAGCCGTTAAAACCGCTACAATAATTATCCAATGTTTTTTTGCGAAAGGAATAACCGTTTCTTTCCAGTATGCTTTAGTAAAAATATTTCCAAACGAAAACTCCATTGGTTGGTTAATTGGTTTTGGGGCGAAATTAAGGCTTTTTTCCATGTTATGGTGTGGATTTAGTAGCTTATTTATTGGATTTTTTGAAATAACTTATCCAATTAATAATAGCTACCAGTGCGAATAAAGAAGCAATAATCCAGTCGAAATTATCTTTTCGGATGTATTTTAGCCATTTCATTATTGCTAAAGCACTCCAAAAGATACCTGAAATTAGATAAGGATTTGTACTCTTATACTTTTCAGTGATTTTGGCGAAATCAAATTTTAATACCGTGATAATACCCGCTAAGAGTATTGCTAAAAGAAAGATATATGCTACACCAAAGCCCGTAATCGGATTTACATAATTGATAATGAATATTAGAGCCGCCAAAGCCGCAAACGAGATTCCGAAGAAAAGTAATTTGTCTTGTTTAGTAGTTGTTTCCATTGTCTAAAAGATATAGTTATGAAATTATCAATGTAAGGGCATCAACTGTGTTTTCTTCTGCAATAGGTTTGAATATATACCAACAAAGTGCTAATAGATAGTTCTTTATGGGGTTTTCGGTAAGGTTTGCTCCAACATTCAGTACTGTTTCTATCATTCCTTTTTTGTCGGATTTTAAGCCGCAGGAAAGTAGTAAATTTTCTTCGGTTTCAGTAAAAAATACTATTTCTGCCAATGGGTTATTCCGAAATTTAAACTTGATTTTCTGCTCTTTTATGTCCAACGTGCTAAGGCTGCTATACCATTTATCAGTGGTGGTTTTAGCAATAATGATTTCATTTTCTTTGATGAGAACATTACTTTTCCAAAAGCTTTCGGTTTCAATAACAAATGTTTCAGTAATACTTTGGCAAATAGCTTTTACACCTTTTTTGCCATAATCAAAGTGCATTTCTAAGATTACTTCATCATTATACTTTAGCACATAATTTGTTTCCGAATTATCTTTAACCCATTTCATAGTATTGTTAGTTTAAAAGAATTGCTTGGTTGTTTCTGAAAATGTCGAAACCGATTCTTAAAAATTTCAGACTGATTCTGATTTCATATTTGGCTATTTCGCCATTTTCTTCTTTTTCAAAAGAGTGAACTGAACCAAAAACTGAACTCTTTTCCGAAACAATCTCGCCGTTGTATCTAATGGTTTCTTTTCCCCAAATATCATTGTCAATGTCTATTCGAGCGTTTGGGTTGATGTTAAGCGTTAAATATCTCATAATGGTAAGTGTTAGATTTCTTGTTTCAAATTTGTTTAAAATTGCTTTTTCTTAAAAAACGTTGTGATGAACTCCCTCAAATTTGTGATGAACTATGCTGCTTTTGTTATGGTGATATAGGCTGATGGAGCCAACCAAAT
Organism: Emticicia aquatilis; assembly: GCF_014644295.1. Classification (GTDB taxonomy): domain Bacteria; phylum Bacteroidota; class Bacteroidia; order Cytophagales; family Spirosomataceae; genus Emticicia; species Emticicia aquatilis. The sequence goes on along the minus strand of NZ_BMKK01000005.1, from coordinate 496,485 downwards.
GCTATAACCAAAAGAAATATTGACAATTTGGTAGCCTTCTTGGCTTTTTTGATTGGCTGTGTTTTCGGCTTTCTCCATCAACGAACTTGTTGACCACCAATCTGACACTCTGATAATTTCAAACTTTTTCATTTCTCTTGTTAGGTTTATGTAAGTGAGTGCTTATTATTTTACTTCATCGCTATCAATTTGCATGATATTGACCGGGACGTTGTTGGATTTATTAAGTACTGGCTTAGTTGTGTTTTTTATTTCTTGATTTGGCGTTGTTTGTTCATCAATCAAAGCCTCATTTCCATCAATTAAAGTTTTTGATTCTGTGCTACTGCTCATAGTTTCGCCCGAACGGTAGTCTATAATCGAAGGACTGATGCTCTCGTCTTGGCAAGAAGTTGTAGCGAATGTAAGTGTTACTAAAGCTGCGAATAAGATTGATTTCGTTTTCATAATTTTGTGAGCGAATAACCGCCGTTTTTGTTGGATAAATTATTATGTTGTTGTTTGTTGATTCAAAAGTATAGCAAGAAAAACAGTGTAGAAAACAGATGTGACGAAGTCTCAGAACCGTGTGATGAACTCAGAAAATGGTGTGAAAACAAAAAACTCATGACGCTAAAGCCATGAGTTTTGAAAAGAATGGTACTGGAAAACTTATAAGAGGGCAATATCTTCGTCTTCTTCGGGACGCTGCCAACTGATGGGCGTAGTTTGCTGTTTTATGAAGTATAGACCCGCCAAAATCACACAAAAAGCAATAAGCAAGCCTACGTAATAGATATTGTCATTGGGTGTCAGGTGAAGTCTAATATAATTTTTTGTGACAATATTTCCCCCTAATCTCCACTTAAAAGAATCTTCTACGATACTATATGTGGCTGTCATTATTAGTGGAAGCTGAAAAGATGCCGTTCGGTAATAGATATAAAACATAATGAGGGTCTGGAAGACTAAGCCAATGACGGCTTGTGGAATAACCATCACGATACTGACGGCCGCAACTGTCAGAATAACTTGCTTAAAAAGGTAGTTTTTCAGTAAACCGTGGCCAACAACCCCAATTTGCAGAAAGGTAAAAAGTATAGTGACGGCAATACCCAAGATAAAATCCATGCCGATTCGTTCGAAGCCATCGGCTGCGGTTTCATCGAAAGGTAGAAAATCGACAATAAGAGGGCTAATAAAACTCCAAGCTAAAGCAATTGCTAAGCAAGATAAAGTAATAGAAAGAGGTTGTTTATTAAAGAAAGGAAGTTGTTTTTTGTTGATGAAAAATCCCCATAGACTTGAAATCATCAGAATCAAAGCCATCAGAACCAACACTCCTTTTTCAAGAAAACCATTTTGTTGGATATGATTATACCCAGCAATTCCAGCAATTACTCCGATAACTCCCGAACCAAAAAGAAAGATTATCACACACGAAACCATCAACATCCATGCCCTTCCGATTGTCATGCCTGTTTTTTTACGCAAAAAATTAAGCTCGTCCATAAATAATAATAGAATTTGTGAGTTTTGTGTGATTCGCCTCAAATTTACCATAGAACATTTACAAAACAAAAACCCTTACGCAGGGTAAGGGAAATTTGTAAGTTAGGTAGATTTAGAAAATCTTAACATTTTCATTAAAACAGTTTAGCAATAAATTCGATGATGTGGATTCCGCCCATTATACTCCAAAGTAGAACAACCATTTTATGAAGCGATTCTTTATAGTTTTGGGGTTTTGTAAGTTTTATATAAGATAAACTAAAATGAAAAGTAAGAGCAAGCAATAATTCGTAGATACCTTTGCATAAGCTGTAATAAATACCTTCATAGTGAAGCACAAATTGCAGATAAAGGTAGCAACCAAAGAATACCAGCATTAATACCCCCGAAATTGTCTGATAAAGTTTTAGATTCTTGATTGTCATTGTTTCACAGTTTTATAATGTTTTGAGTTTCGAATTTGGTGGTCAAATACGAGTTTTAAATATAAAAAGTAATAGCTATCTAATAATTTTGTACGGCAAAAAGTTGTGTGGAGGTTTTTGATTTGTTGATTCAAAAATAGAGCATCGAAAACAGAGCAGAAAACAGATGGGACGAACTCCTCCAGCTTTGTGACCAATTATTCAATCCATGTGATTTGCTTTGGCATAATAATTGGCATTTTTTGTGGGAAGCAGGCCTGCTTCGCTCAAAAGAGTGAAGAAAGTATAACAATTTATTGAAAGTATTTTCAGACTTTTACGTTAGGATAATAAACTAAAAAATTAAGCCCCTTTAGGGGTTTGGGGTATATGCAATTTCTTTTTCCGACTTTTCTTTGGGGTTTAGCGGCACTTTCGGTGCCTTTGATTATTCATTTATTCAATTTTCGTCGAACCAAGCGAGTATTCTTTACCAATGTGGCATTCTTGAAGGCCGTCGAAACACAAACGTCTTCGTTTCGTCGTATCAAGCAATGGCTTATTTTGGCCTCACGACTTTTGTTCCTTTTGTTTTTGGTTTTGGCATTTGCACAACCTTTTTTACCCGCCAAAAATGCCTCAACAAATCGTAGTTCGGGTTTGGGTGTAAATAGCCTTTATCTTGATAATTCTTTGAGTATGCAAAATACCACCGAAAACAAACGTTACCTTGATTTAGCCGTTACAAAAATTGATGAATTGCTTACACTGTTTCGTCAATCGCCTAATATTCAATTAATTACAAACGATTTTTCGGGAGAAGACCAAGCCGTAACCAATGCTACAAAAGTAAAAGACCGTCTTACTTCAGTAGGTTTTTCGTCGAATCCACGTACATTTGAAAGTATTTATAAACGTCAGAATAATCTTGCTCAAAAACATAATCCGAGTGCCAATAACCAATTCTTTTGGTTTTCTGATTTTCAGAAAAGTACATCGGGCGATTTACGTAAAATCAAGACCGATACGCTCAATAAATTATTTTTAGTGCCAGTTCAAGGCAAGAAAAACCAGAATGTTTTCACAGATTCGGTTTGGTTGGCTTCGCCATTCATTCGTGAAATGCAGAATAATATTCTTTACGTAAAAGTGTTCAATTCGGGCAGTGAAGAAGTTGAAAAACTACCTGTAAAACTATTTATTGACAACGCCCAAGCCTCAACGGCTTCGGTGGATATCGCTCCGAATGGTTCGGCAACGGCAACTTTCAACTTTACGGTAAAAGACAAAGGTTTTCATCGTGGGAAAGTCTCGTTTGATGACCAGCCAATTACTTTCGACAACGATTATTATTTTGTGCTAAATGCTTCGCCAACAATCCAAGTTTTGCATCTTTACCAAGAACGCAGTGCGGTAGATTATATCGGAAAAGTTTTTGATAACGATAGTCTTTTCAATTATCGAGCATACAGTGCTACAAATGTCGATGTAGGTCAATTCAAAAATGCCAATTTGATAGTTTTGGAAGGGGTAGAAACCGTAGCAGGAACGTTCCGTGCGAGTCTCGAAGAATTTGTGAGAAATGGTGGAAATCTCTTGATTTTCCCTTCGGCAAGACCAGATGTTACGTCATACAGCCAATTTTTGGGCGGATTTGGTATTCAAGGAATCAACCTTAACAATCAACCAGTTTTGGCACAAAGTCAGCAAGCGATTGCTGAGCCTAACCGACAAAATCCGTTTTATATTGATGTGTTTGAACGCACAACTTCGCAAGGTGTAGTAAACACACCAACAATGCAACCCGCATGGACGTGGAGTGGCGTAGGAGAAAAAATTCTGACTTTCAAGAATATGCAAAATTTCATTACATCTACGCAGGCTTCACAGGGGCGAGTGTACGTGTGTGCATCGCCACTTGATAAGCCTTACGGAAACTTCGCTGAACACGCATTCTTTGTGCCAACGATGTTTAAAATTGCCTCAATGAGTACGAAACAAGAGCGTGCAGCCTATAATTTCAGTGAAGGAAGCATCAATTTAGATTTGCCAAATGTCAAGAAAAATGCTACTTATAAACTCAAAAATGTTTCGACTGTAAATAATAAAATTGAGATAATTCCAGTGCAACGAACCGTAGGTAATACACTTACTTTAGAATTGCCAAAGTCTTCACAACTATCAGATAATCAGGTACTTGAATCAGGATATTATGAGTTGCAATTAGATGGAAAAACTGAAAAACTTATAGCCCTCAACCACGACAACGAAGAATCAAAAATGGATTTTTACTCGCCCGAAGAACTAAGAACATTCTTTGCGGGACAAAAAAATATCACAATTTTCGATAACCTACTCGATGGAGATTTCGTAAAAACCTTCCAAGAGAGTAATGTAGGCACGCCACTCTGGAAATACTGCGTAATGCTCGCTTTAGCCTTTTTATTTATTGAAACTTTGCTGATTCGATTTATGAAAGGATAAAGGAATGCTGGTACAAGTGTTAAGCAAAGCGTCGTCACTTGTACCTAATAATAAAATGCAGTCTGAGACTGCCAGCGATGATTATGGTACAAGTCAGTGAAGACTAGCAACAGTAGTAGAGAAAGCTAATTTCATTGCCGTTGGTTTTAACCAACGGATGCAGTAGCAAAATTTGTTTTTTAGCCTAATTCTCGGTATTTTCGCTAACAAACAAAACTACACCTATGAAGAAACTACTCGCCCTACTATTCGTATCCAATTTACTTTTTGCCCAAAACGGAACCGAAATTTTTCTATTAGATATTTCAGAATCAGGTGGAAATATTACGCTTTCTAACCCTAAAAATATTACCAATCGCCGAGGCTACGATAATCAACCGTTTTTTCATCCTAATCAACCATTGCTTTACTACACGGCCATGCAAGATGGCCAGACTGATATTTGGTCGTATAATCTCAAAACTGGCGTTGGGTTACAAATAACCAATACCATTGATTCAGAATATTCTCCAACCGTTACGCCCGATAAAAAATACTTGTCGTGCATTGTTCAGCGAAAATCAAATGGCGACCAAGACTTGGTAAAATACAATATCAAAAATCCGACTGAAACTCAGATGATTTTTGAGTCACAGAAAACTGGTAAGATTGGTTATCAGGCATGGTTAAATCCAAATGAACTTATTACTTTCGTTTTGGGAGAGCCACAAACGCTTCATTATCAAAATCTTATTACAAAAAAAGATATTGTCGTTGCTCAAAATATTGGGCGTTCATTGCACCTCATTCCCAAACAAAAGAACTTTAGTTTCGTGCAGCAAATTGATAGAAAATGGCTAATTCGCTCATTCAATCCTCAAAAAAATACCATTACTGATATAGGAGAAAGTCATATTGACTCTGAGCATTACAATGCTTGGTTATCAGAAAATATCATTTTTGAAAGCCGCAATACTGATATTTTTAGTTACAATTTAATAACTAAAGAATGGAAAGCTGTTACTTTACCCGATATGCTTCCGAAGCGAAAAATTAGTCGGATGGCCATAAAAGGCAATAAAATTGCCATTGTTATTGAAGAATAAAGCAGTCCAGCAACTTAGTTTTTATTATGAAAAAAGTTCTACTTTTCGTTTTTTATATCGGTATTTTCTCACAAGTAAACGCTCAAAAAGGCCAGCAAACCGATGTTTTGATAATCGGAGGAAGCACCTCTGGCACAATGGCGGGCATACAGTCGGCACGCATGGGCGTAAAAACCATGATTGTAGAAGAAACTCCGTGGCTGGGAGGAATGCTCACTTCGGCAGGAGTTTCGGCCATTGATGGCAATCATAGTATGCCATCGGGTTTGTGGGGCGAATTTCGAGAGCAGATAAGAAATTACTACGGCGGAGCGGATAAAGTTTCTACGGGCTGGGTGAGTAATACACTTTTCGAACCATCTGTCGGGCAAAAAGTTCTACGAAAAATGTGCGATACTGAAAAGAATCTTACATTAATTTTTGGTGTCAAACTAACTGATATTAAACAAGTTACAAATGGTTGGCAAGTAAAATTTTCAGATGGGAAAACAATCCAAACGAAGATTCTGATAGATGCTACTGAACTGGGCGATGTTGCGGCCAAAGTGGGCATCAAATACGATTTAGGAATGGATGCCCAATCGACTTATAATGAACCAATTGCTCCCGAAAAAGCCAATAAAATCATACAAGACCTTACTTATGCCGCAATTTTGAAAGATTACGGAGCAAATGCTGATAAAACTCTGCCCAAACCAGCCAATTATTCGGCTTTGGAGTTTAATTGTGCTTGCAAAGAATTTTGTGATAATCCGAATGCTAAAAGGCAGAATCCGTGTGCAAATTTGATGACTTACGCTAAACTTCCGAATGGTAAAGTTTTAATCAATTGGCCAATCAATGGCAATGATTATTACGCAAATATGGTCGAAATGTCGGAAAATGAAAGGCAAGAAGCCATCAAGGAGGCCAAAGCTGTTACGCTTCGTTTTGTGTATTTTCTGCAAACCGAATTGGGTTTTAAAAACTTTGGTTTGGCCGATGATGAATATCCAACTGCCGATAAATTGCCTTTGATTCCGTATCACCGAGAGAGTCGCCGAATTGATGGTTTGGTCAGAATGAATACCAATCACATCGAGAAACCTTTTGTTCAGCCTCAGCCACTTTATCGAACTGGTATTGCTGTGGGTGATTACGCCATTGACCATCATCACGATAAAAACCCTGCCGCTCCCGACTTGCATTTTGTGCCAGTACCTTCGTTTAATATTCCTTTGGGAAGCCTTATTCCGAAGCAAAAAACTAATTTTATCGTAGCTGAAAAATCAATATCGGTAAGTAATTTGGTCAATGGAGCGTCTCGTTTGCAGCCCGCTGTGATGCAAATCGGACAAGCGGCTGGTGCTTTGGCAGCTTACAGTGTGTTGAATAAAATTTCTCCAGAAAAAGCTTCGGTACGAGCAATTCAGCAAACATTATTGCACTCAAAAGTGTATCTAATGCCTTATTTCGATGTGCCGCCAACACACCCAAATTGGGAGGCAATCCAACGAGTAGGAGCAACTGGAATTTTGAAAGGAGTTGGTCAATCCGTCAACTGGTCAAATCGAACTTGGTTCTACCCCGATTCTACAATTTCGACCAATGAATTTTTAAAAGGCTTGAAAGATTTTGAGCCAAAATTCACTTATAAAGGTATTTCTGAGCAAAAAAGGATGAATTTTGCTGAATTTGAAGGGATTTTGAGTCAGTTTAAGCAATTCTTGGCTTCAATCAAAAGCCCATTAGCTCAGAGTATTTCAGAAAAAAATATTAGTTCGGATAAGCAAAATTTGCCCATTTCTCGCAGCGAAATAGCTGTTCGATTGGCAGGTTTAATGGAGAAAGAAGTTGATTTTGAGGGAAAATATAAATAATTCATAATTTGGACTAACGCTGGCAAGGTTCAAAACCTTGCCAGCGTTCATCTCAGTATAAATCAAAGTTGAACCAAGAAATTTACTTCACCGCAACCTCAAACGGTAACTGTAAATTGCTAACAGCTTGTTCTAAGTTGGCAAGTTCTTCCTTCATTTCTTCAATGTATCGCTCAGTTTCGTTTTTAAAAGATGAAACCAATGACTTGTAGTAGTCAATTCCTGATAATAAGTTAGTATGAAAAGCTTTAAGTGTCCGAACTTGTGCAGTTGAGAGATTTTCAACTTGCTTATTGAGTTGATTTTTGTAGTAATCTACATACAAAGCCAATTCATTCACAAACATATTCGGACGTTTCAATGAGTTCAGAATATTGGTTCGGCCATAAATGTGGTCAACCATTTGTTTCAACGAAAAAACTCCCGAAAAGTAAGCCAAATTAGGCCCTGGGCAAACCGTTACGGCGGTAAGTTTATGAGCAGGATTTATGTCGTGTTTCAACAATGCCGAAACACCCAAACCTTCGCACAAACAATCTCTTTGATTAAGAAAATTGATTTTTTCTGCCTTTTGCTCAGCGGTCATTTCGCTTGCTTCAATTTGCTTTATTTTTGCGTGAATGTATTCACGAGAAGATTCACAAATAGGCTCTTTTGTAAATTCTGTATTGGTAGAAAGAAACTTTTTATAGCACGGACTTCCCGCACGATTTTTATTGATACGAATCAAGCGTTGTTCTTCGCCACTTGTATGTTTGAAATTGTTGAATGGAACGCCCAAAGGAGAGGCATTACTCAAAAAATAATCATCTTTTTGTGCATTTGCCATTTTATTGAGCGTAGCATCATCGACATTGGTAGCTTCTGGAACTAATAAAAACGGGCTCGCCCAACCAGTGCCGTCGGCATCATAATATTCGAGCAAGAAATTATCTTCGTTGGCCGTTCCGATGCCACCTTGTACCGTAATTTTCATGGCTGGAATTGATGGAAACGGTGACATTTCTCTACCAAGCAATGCTTGATTACAAATATCAAATACTTCTTTTTGTAAAGTTGCACGATTTTGCTTGAATTCTTCCATGATTGGGCCAAGCAAAAGTCCATCAGTAGCAAAAGCGTGTCCACCGCAATTTAGTCCCGACTCAATTCTGAATTCCGACACCCACAAACCTTTTTTTGCTAAGATTTTTCCTTGCGTAAGAGCCGAACGATAATCGCTTACCTTCAAGATGATTTTCTTTTTCAAGAAACCTTTTTCATTAGGAAAAAAGTCGTTGAAAGCATCTATATAACCATACAAACGTGGGTTATAGCCAGCAGAAAAGACAATACTCGAAGTTAAATTGCTTTGTGCATAACCACGAAACGATGAAAGAGCATCAGAAAACTCTTTCGGTAACATTTCACCGTTTTCATCATAATGCGTTCTATCAACTTTCGACATCACGTTTACATCAATCGAACCTGCCACAATCGCATTGCGAAGTTCATCTTGTACTTGTTTTTTTACCGAACTATCTTCCAGTTGTAGCATTCCGATATACATCTGCTTAATTGGCGAAGTTTCTGGTAGTAACTCAAAATATTTTGTAATTTCTGAGCCTTCTACGAAAGGTTTTAAGCGTAGTTTTTCTACTTGCTTATTTATTAATTTGTCCAAAAGATTCAGGTATTCAGTAATTCTTTTGGCTCTGTAATCTTCCACTTTTTCGGTGATTGGCTCATAAACTTCACCGTTTTCTCGGCAGTGAAATTCTCGCATTTTTTCAATGAGTTCGTGTTCGATAATCGAAATTACCGAAGAAATGCCAAAACGTGCTACTTTTAGTGGCGTATCAATCGTGAAACCCAAGCCCATTACGGGAATATGGAAGGTATGTGCAGGTGTTTGTATCATTGCTTAGTAAGAAAATTTGACAAAGCAACGTAAAATCTTCTAACCGAAACATGACGTTTGTCATGGAATGGATTTTTAGCTGGTGTAAGTGTTAAGTGAAGCACCACTTGTACCTTTGGAGGAATTGCAGTCTGAGACTACTTGCGATAAATTTGGTACAAGTCAGAGACTTGCACCAGCGAGTTAGTAAATATTACCGTTACTATCTATTCTAACTATCCAAATATCTCCACTACCGTGATTATTATTAAATACTTGGCCACTTGCAGAGGAGGTAGAAGTTCCTGCAATGATATATCCCCCATCAGAGGTTAACTGTACTGAATAGGCTTTATCATCTCCACTACCACCTAAAAGCTTATTCCATAAAGTATTACCCGACGAGTCCAATTTAACAACCCAAAAGTCGTAACTTCCATGGTTTATATCTGTAATATCTCCACTATTAGATGAGTCGGAATAACCGACAAAAATATAACCCCCATCAATTGTTATTTTTGCCGAAACGGCAAAATCATTACCACTTCCAGCTATTACTTTTTCCCAAGTAACATTACCTAAGGCATCTATTTTTATTATTTTAGCATCACTATAGAGTCCAAAGGTGTTAGCTGGTGCAGATGCAGATTGGGTTACACCGACAATTATATATCCATTATCTGATGTTTGTTGTATTGAATACCCATCATCATACTTAATTGTTCCATAAAATTTTTGCCATGAAGTAGTTCCTGTATTATCTAATTTAATAACACAAAAATCATAATATCCGTTATTGACATTAGGGAAACTTCCATTATTATTTGTGTCACTCACTCCTGAAATAATATAACCACCATCACTTGTTTGTTGAACACTAAAAGGCTGGTCACTTTGGTCTCCACCTAATAATTTATTCCAAATTATCGTTCCTAAAGAATTAAGTTTTACAACCCAAAAATCCTTAATTCCGTGATTTGTGTTTGTTACATCGCCACTATTGGATGAAAGAGAATAACCAACAAGAATGTAACCTCCATCGGAAGTTTGTTGCATATTCCTTAGGTCATCCAAACTACTGCCACCTAATAATTTATTCCAAATTATATCACCTGATGAATTTAACTTTACTACTAAAAAATCGGATAATCCATGATTTGTATTTGTAATATCTCCATTTCCAGAAGACCATGAAGTTCCAGCAATAATGTACCCATTATCAGATGTTTGTTGCAAAGCATAGACAATATCATCTTGATTACCTCCAATCAGCTTATTCCACTGTATATTTCCATTACTATCTAATTTTACAATCCAAATATCATATCCCCCATGACTTATGTTTGTAACATCCCCATTCGATGAGGACATAGTAGAACTCGCTAAAATATACCCACCATCAGATGTGTTTTTTATAATAACAACATTCCCATCTCCAAGGGTAGAAAATTCATTATTACTTCCACCGAATAGTTTGTTTAATTTATTAGAAATGAAAGAGTTCGTACATAAATTAAACCATCCCGTATTCCTAAAAATCTCTAAACAATGCGAAGTAGTATTATATATTAGTAAACCTTCTTCTGGATTTACAATTGCATCCCTTTGACTGGATGTGATTTTCGTCGGTATGATACCATTGCTATTAGACGTAGTTACTATATTAGGAGAAGAGTTTCCAGGAGTAATAACTGTAGATTGCCCGAAAGATTTTAAAAACGATAAAGTAATAAAAAATAGTATGGATAAATTCTTCATCAAAGTTTGTAGAATATTTGTTTATGAAAAAAAGCTTAATTTTAAGTTAGAGAATCAAATATATATAGATAATTTTTAATTTACAATTTGTCATATCTACAAGTGAAATCATAAAAATGCCTGTAATATTCTTTGTAACATATTATAGACATGAGACAGTAAAAAATGTAGAAAACTGTAATTTTAAAGAAATAGCAGTAAAGTATTTTTATGTTATATCCCCAAAAGGTAATGCTTAAAAGACCACTCAGTAAAATTTCTTACCACTTAGTAAAAACCTATGTATAAGAAAAAAAATATCTTATAGATTTGATTAAGATTAACTTATAATTTAATAAATAACATGAAAAAATATTTTTTTACTTTACTTGTACTACTTTCTTTTGTAGCAAAAGCACAGTATCCGAATGATATTATTCATTCTGGTTCTACAGGAATTCGTTCAAAATCTACGGGTAGCTTCTCTGTTGTTGATATAGATGGTGCTTCTGGTGATGCAGCTCTACGTTTTGCCAAAGCAGGAACTAATCAGTGGAATATTAGGAATAGGCCTGCGGACGATTACTTAGAAATTTTTGAATTAGGTGGAGGAGGTAGCCGTTTTGTCATTCAAGACGGAACAGGGAATGTAGGTATTGGGGAAACAACATCACCCTCCTACCGATTGGATGTCTTGCATGGTGGTTCGACCGGTATTCGTAATAAGTCCTCATCATCATTTTCTGTGATTGACATAGATGGTGCTTCTGGTGATGCTGCGATACGTTTTGCAAGAGCAGGAGTTAACCAATGGAATCTTAGGAATAGACCTGCGGACGATAATTTGGAAATTTTTGAATTAGGTGGAGGAGGTAGCCGTTTTGTGGTTCAGAATGGGACAGGGAATGTAGGTATAGGTCAAGATAACCCTGTAGCAAAAGTTGAGATAAGTGGAGTAAATAGTACAAATAATACCTATACAACTACAAGTAGTTTTACAGCAACCACAATAATGGCAACTAAAGATTTAAATGGAGTAGGGTCAAATAAAATAGGAATATACTCGTGTGCTGACGGAGGAACAAGCCAAAACTTTGGTATTTTTTCAGAAACAAATACCACTGGAACTGGTGCAAGTTATAATATCTCTCTTTTTTCAAAAGATAATATCAATAACGCTACCTCTTACGCTGGTTATTTTATAGGAAAAGTTTATGTGAGTGGTACCCTAACAACTACAGGGCCTAAGCCTTTTACAATAGACCACCCTCTCGACCCAGAGAATAAAATTCTTCACCATTTTGCCATCGAAAGCCCAGATGTATTGAATATGTACAGTGGAAATACTACAACCGATGCAAACGGCAAAGCAACTGTCAAACTTCCAGATTATTTTGCAGCCATAAATAAAGATTTTCGTTACCAATTAACAGTTATTGGCACTTTTGCTCAAGCAATCGTTAGCGAAGAGATAAAGGGAAATGAATTTGTAATAGAAACAAGTAAGCCAAATGTAAAAGTAAGTTGGGAGGTAAAAGCAACTCGAAATGATGGCTATATGAAGTATGTCAATACAATGGCTGCTGAAGAAGAAAAACCTACTTATGCTAAAGGAAAATACTACACACCAGAGGCTCATCAGAAACCAGTTTCAATGGGAGTTAATTATATTGAAAACGAAAAGGCTAATATTAGTAATATTCGTAAAGCTGATGCTAAGCGAGTCGTTGAAGGCCCAAGTTCAATTGATGATATGCCAATACAAAAAGTATTGCCTAAAAAAGTCGTTGAAGGTAAGCAATCAACCGATAATTGATATTAAAAAGGTACGAGTGGAGCTGCTTGCGATAAATTTGGTACAAGTCAGAGACTTGCACCAGCGGGGGATATGAGGGTTTAGCCATACTTAAAGTATTTATCAATGACCAACTGTGATTTTTTATTTACTCTTTGATGAGCCATCCTGCAAATGGTTTTACTGTTGCACAATTTGGACTACCATCTTTTCCTGTACCTGGCACATAAGTTTCTAAAACTGCCTTAGGATTATTGTATAATTGCTCCACTTGCTCCCAAGTTATTCCAGTCAGAGGAACTTTGAGCCTCCTCGACCAAATACAATCGAATTGACCAACAAAAGCCCCGATACCGATGTAAACGAATTTATCACTTGAGCCTTGAACAAAATCACCCGAAAACTTCGGTGAATGCTTTTTCTCGGCATCATCTTTTATTAGAACTGAAAATTCAAAAATCAAATCATTAGTGGTAGCACGTTGCTTTTGGATAATTGTGTAATTATTTCCAGAGCCTTTTTGTAAGCCAAAATCTACCCCAATAGGTGGGTTTATTAGATTAATCCGAACACTCAATGCTTTTTTCATTTGATTAATTGACTTGAAAATAATTGTTCGCCATTTTGTTAAACTATACTATAAAAAACGCTCAAGAAACCAAAATCTCCTGAGCGTTTTCAATTTATCTTAAAACATTTTCTACCTCAAACTTTGATTCAAAGCTTCCAAAGCATCAACACCTGGACAAAGAAGGTCTTCTTTGAGGGTGTTCAATGGAGTTTTGGTTGTTTGAAGCACATCGTGCAAAGCATTCGTATTTGGCTCTATATAAATCAAGCCTGTCAAGATTTCGCCTTTTTCTTTTGAATTTTGAATGGCATTCATGGCCGAAAGTTTATCTTCTGGATTCCAGCCTTGATGTAATTTTTGTAAGTGCAATGCTGAGCCATCGTGCAGCGTTACTTCTTTGGCATCATCGTAACTTGCCGTAATTTCTTCCATCACTGGTACGAAATCTACGGTTGAAGTAGCTTCGATATGCTCACGCACATAATCGTAAGATTTTGTAGAACCTACGTTATTATTGAAAGTTACACAAGGAGAAATGACATCAATCAAAGCAAAACCTGGGTGAGAAATAGCGGCTTTGATAAGCGGAATCAACTGCGTTTTATCGCCTGAGAAGCTACGAGCCACAAAAGTAGCTCCCAGCTCAAGCCCTAAACCCACTAAATCAATGGCATTAAAGAGATTTGTTGAGCCAGCTTTACTTTTTGAGCCGTTATCTGCCGTAGCAGAATCTTGCCCTTTTGTAAGGCCGTAGCAACCATTATTCATTACTACGTAAACCATATTAAGGTTACGGCGAATGGCATGAACAAATTGCCCCATTCCGATTGAAGCAGAATCGCCATCGCCCGAAACACCAAAGTAAACCAAGTCACGGTTAGCCAAGTACGCACCCGTAGCCACCGAAGGCATACGTCCGTGGACTGAATTAAAACCGTGCGAGTTTCCGAGGAAATAAGCTGGAGTTTTTGATGAACAACCGATACCCGAAAGCTTGGCAATTCGGTGTGGCTCAACCGAAAGTTCAAAACAAGCTTGGGCGATTGCTCCACTGATAGAATCGTGTCCACAACCAGCACAAAGCGTTGATAAAGCTCCTTCGTAGTCTTTTTTAGTAAAATTTATTTTGTTTTTTGGCAAATCTGGATGCCTAAAGGTCGGACGAACGTATGTCATATTTTTGATTTACGATTTATGAATTACGATTTACGAATGTTAGTTCGTTTACAGGCAATTCTTTATGTAAAATTTAGACGCTTTAATTAATGTTTGATAAACTGTTTTTAGATTCAATCCAAACCTAAGCAATAGTCAGATTTTTACTAATTTCTTTCACAATTTTATCAGCCGTAATTGGCATTCCGTCATAATTCAAGACACGAATCAATTTCTTAGGATTAATTTCGAGTTCATTGATAAGCAACGAACGCATTTGGGCATCACGGTTTTGCTCAATCACAAAAACAACCTCATGGTCTTCGATGAATTGTTCCACGTCTTTATTGAAAGGAAAAGCTTTCAATTGCATGGCATCAAGCACCACATCTTGTTCACGCAATAAGTCGATTGCTTCTTCCGATGAATAAGTAGAAGTTCCGAAGAAAATCACGCCCAGCGGACTCATATTTTTCTCTTGGTAGAAATATGGTTTTGGCACAAGGTCTTTGGCTGTTTCCCATTTTTTCTCCAAACGCTGCATATTTCTTACATAAACAGCACTATCTTCGGTATAAACTGCATATTCGTCACGAGAAGTACCACGAGTAAAATACGAACCTTTGGTTGGGTGCGTACCTGGGTAAGTTCTGTACGGAATACCGTCGCCATCAGAATCTAAGTAACGCCCGAAACGTCCCATATTTTCTAAATCTTCGGCAGTATAAACCTTACCTCGGTCATATTTACGTTCAGGATTCCACTCAAACGGCTCGCTCATGTGGTCGTTCATGCCTAAATCCAAATCTGTCAAAACGATGATTGGCGTTTGTAATCTTTCGGCCAAATCGAAAGCATCGGCTGTTAGTTCAAAACAATCTTTCGGATTGCTCGGGAAAAGTAAAACGTGTTTTGTGTCACCATGTGAAGCATAAGCCGAAATTGTAATGTCTGATTGTTGTGTACGAGTTGGCATACCCGTTGAAGGGCCAGTACGCTGCACATCAATCAAAACGGCTGGAATTTCGGCAAAATATCCTAAACCCAAAAATTCGTTCATCAACGAAACCCCTGGGCCTGAAGTGGCAGTAAACGACCTCGCACCATTCCAGTTTGCTCCGATAACCATGCCGATGGCGGCAAGTTCATCTTCTGCTTGAACGATTGCGTAATTTTTCTCGCCAGTTTCTTTATCCGTACGGAATTTCTTGGCATATTTTTCAAACTTCTCTACTACCGAAGTAGATGGCGTGATTGGATACCAAGCTGCTACGGTTGCTCCTGCATAAACAGCACCGAGTCCGCAAGCACCGTTTCCATCAAACATGATTCGGTTTCCTACTAAATCACGTCTTTCGACACGAATTTCGAGCGGAAATTGAAAATTTTCTTGCACATATTTTACGCCCAACTGTAAAGCTTGAACGTTGGCTGGAATTAACTTTTCTTTGCCTTTGAATTGTTCAGCTAAAAGTTGTTCTAAAACTGCAAATTCAATATCCAATAGAGCTGATAATGCTCCAACATAAATAATATTTTTGAATAATTGGCGTTGACGAGGGTCGGTGTATTGTTCCATACAAATACCCATCAACGGAATTCCGAGATAAGTAATGTCTTCACGAATATATTCTTTGTGTAGCGGTTTGGTGCTATCGTACATAAAATATCCGCCCGAACGCACACTTTGTACATCTTTCAACATACTTTGTGGATTGACCGAAACCATCAAATCAATACCTTCTCGGCGACCCAAATAACCTTTTTCGCTTACTCGCACTTCGTACCAAGTCGGTAATCCTTGGATATTGGATGGGAAAATGTTTTTTGGTGTAACAGGAACTCCCATCCTAAAAATAGCTTTAGCAAACATACTATTGGCACTGGCCGAACCAGTACCGTTTACGTTGGCAAAGCGTACTACAAAATCGTTAACTTGTGTCATATTAACATTCTCAAAAAGAGGAAATTTCATTTAATTTATTGCAAAGGAACAAGTCGGAGACTTGTTCTACATCAATGGCTTCCGCAACCATGATGTGCCTTAGTTGTATTATAGAAAAACTTCTGCATATCCCAAGCCGAAGTAGGGCAACGCTCTGCACACAAACCGCAGTGCAGACAAACATCTTCATCTTTTACCATTACTCGGCCAGTTGCTGCCAAAGTATCAGACACCAAAAGGTCTTGATTTAAGTGTAAAGAAGGTGCTTTGAGGCGTGTACGAAGGTCTTCTTCTGTACCATTGACCGTAAATGTGATACAGTCGGTTGGACAAATATCCATACAAGCATCGCACTCGATACAACGATTTTCGGTGAAAACGGTTTGTACATCGCAGTTGAGGCAACGTTCGGCTTCTTTGAAACCTACTAATTTATCGAAACCGAGTTCAACTTCTTTTTTGCGGTCTTTTAATGTAAGTGCTTTTTCGGCTTGTGGCACAACAAAGCGGTCGTCGTTCGTAACAATGCTATCGTAGCTCCATTCGTGGATTCCCATTTTCTGAGAAACCAAATTTGTGAATGGGTCTGGGCGAACATCAAGCGGTTTTCCTTGACAATATAAATCTATTGAAACTGCTGCTGAGTGACCTTGTGCAACAGCCGTAATGACGTTTTTAGGGCCAAGAGCTGCATCTCCACCAAAGAAAACTTTCGGATTTGTTGACTGGAAAGTAGTGCTATCGACATTTGGCATATCCCATTTATCGAATTCGATTCCTAAATCACGCTCAATCCAAGGGAAATAATTTTCTTGTCCGATTGCTACCAAAACATCGTCAGCTTCGATGAAAACGTGCGGTTCGCCAGTTGGAACGAGTGAACGTTTGCCTTTTTCATCGTAAACTGCATGAACTTTCTCGAACATCATACCTTTCAGTTTGCCATTTTCAGCAACAAACGAAACTGGTACGTGATTATCCAAAATCGGAATATCTTCGTGTTGGGCATCTTCTTTTTCCCACGGAGAAGCTTTCATTTCAGAATATGGACTACGAACAACTACTTTCACATCTTCGCCACCTAAACGGCGTGAAGTACGGCAGCAGTCCATAGCGGTATTTCCACCACCTAAAACGATTACTTTTTTGCCGATTGATTTTGTATGTTCAAAAGCTACGCTTGCCAACCATTCGATACCAACGTGGATATTTGCTCCACCTTCAGCACGGCCAGGAAGATTTGTTAAATCACGACCACGAGGAGCACCAGTTCCGATAAAAACGGCATCATAACCATCATCTAAGACACTTTTTAAGCTCGAAACATAAGTTTTGAAGTGTTGGTGAATACCCAAATTGAGGATATTATTCACCTCTTCGTCCAAAACAGATTCAGGCAAACGGAAAGATGGAATCTGACTACGCATCATACCTCCACCTTTGATTTGCTCATCAAAAACGTGAATTTCGTAGCCCAATGGTGCTAAATCACGGGCAACTGTGAGCGAAGCAGGGCCAGCACCAATCAAGGCAATGCGTTTTCCATTTCCTTTTGAAGGAATCTTAGGGAGCAAATGAGTTATATCGCCTTTGTTATCGGCAGCTACACGCTTTAAACGACAAATGGCAACAGGCTCTTCGTCAACACGACCACGGCGACACGCTGGTTCGCAGGGTCTATCACAAGTTCGACCTAAAACACCAGGGAAAACATTCGATTCCCAATTGACCATGTAGGCTTCGGTGTATTTTTCGGCAGCAATGAGTCTGATGTACTCAGGTACGGGTGTATGAGCTGGGCAAGCATACTGACAATCTACGACCTTATGATAATATTCGGGGTCGTGTACATTTGTTGGTTCCAATGGTTGAATAGTTTTAAATTGAAATCGGTAGGTAAAACTACTTAATTTTAAAAAGTATTGCCAAATATTATTTTGTTAAATATTGAAAATGGCAATTATTATATGAGTTTTTGTTAATTTAATACAAGTTTTACATCTGCTTCAACTCACTCACCAACTTTGCCAAAACGCCTTTGGCATCACCAAAAAGCATACTTGTTTTTGGTTGGTAAAAAAGAAGGTTGTCGATGCCTGCGTAACCTGCATTCATGCTTCGTTTATTGACGATGATATTTGTTGCATTTTCAACATCCAAAATTGGCATTCCGAAAATAGGTGAAGATGGGTCAGTTTTAGCGGCTGGATTTACCACGTCATTTGCTCCTACTACCAAAACAACATCGGTGGTAGCAAATTGTGGGTTGATGTCTTCCATTTCGACCAATTTATCATACGAAACATTACTTTCAGCCAACAATACATTCATGTGGCCCGGCATACGTCCAGCAACAGGGTGAATGGCATAAACCACTTCCACACCACGCTCTTCAAGTAAAAGTTCTAATTCGTGAATCACGTGTTGGGCTTGTGCAACCGCTAAGCCGTAACCAGGAACGATAACTACTTTCTTTGCATAATTCATCAAAATAGCTGTATCTGAAATAGAAATATCTTTGATACTTCCATTGACCTCTGCACCTGAGCTAGCAGCAGCTCCACCACCAAATGCTCCGAAGATTACATTGCTTAGTGGGCGATTCATGGCTTTACACATGGCCAATGTCAAGATTGTTCCTGCCGAACCAACCAAAATTCCACCTGTGAGCATGACTTGGTTTTGATATAAAAATCCACCAAAAGCAGCGGCCAAACCTGTAAACGAATTGAGTAATGAAATAACCACAGGCATATCTGCTCCACCGATTGGAATCACAAATAATACACCATAAACTAAGGCAAAAACGAATAATAAAACCACCAAAAGCAGATGCTCGGGTTGTGCGTAAACAATGTATGCCCCAAATAAAATGAGGGCAATCATCACAACCGTATTCAGAATGTTATATGAAGGAATTCTGATTGGCTTTTTCATGGTTTCGTTGAGTTTCAAGAACGCAATGACGCTTCCACTAAATGAAACCGAACCGATGATAAGTCCTGCGATGATTGTTGCTAATGCACCAGTTTTACCCAGATTATGCTCATATTCCATCAAACCGATGATAGCGGCACAAGCTCCACCCATTCCGTTGAAGAGGGAAACGAGTTCGGGCATTTTGGTCATTTGAACTTTGCTTGCTGTCAGCCAACCCGCTATGGTTCCGACTCCGATTGCAGCTAAAATCAAGATGATTTTGATTGGTTCACGGGTAGTATAACCGTCGGCATGATTGTATAGGAAGATTGTGCCGACAATTGCCAATGCCATACCAAAAGCCGCATAAAGATTGCCTTTCCGAGCCGAATCGGGGTGACTGAGCATCTTTAAACCAATCACGAAAGTCACCGAAGCAACTAAATAAATAATGTCAAGAATATATTTTATTTCCATTTTTAGTCAAGAAGATGCTACGATGAATTTAACTATCCTCGTTCCCTGAGCGTAGCCGAAGGGAAGGGTTATTTTTTCTTTTTAAACATTTCTAACATTCTATCAGTAACCGCAAAGCCACCGACTACGTTGAGTGTGCCGAATACGACCGCCACGAAACCAAGAGCCAAAGCCAAGATATTTTCGGCAGGAGTATTGAGCATAACAATGATTGCTCCAACAATCACAACACCGTGAATGGCGTTTGCTCCACTCATCAAAGGAGTATGCAGTACGGCTGGAACTTTGCCGATAACCTCAACGCCTACAAAAACAGATAATATAATAATGTATATCATCTGAATATTTTCGCCGAGAAAAGTGAGTATTTCGCTAAACATATTTACGATTTTAGATTTACGATTTATGATTTTTTGGTGGCTGAGCGAAGTCGAAGCCAACTATTTCAATATACGTCCATTGTGAACAATCAATGAGCCTTTAGTGATTTCTTCTTCTATTTCCCATTTGAACCCATCTTTTGTTGCGAGGTGTAGCAAGAAAGTAGCAATATTCTTAGCGTAAAGTTCGCTGGCATTGAGTGGCAACATTGATGGAATATTTGCCTCGCCCACAATGGTTACTCCGTGTTTTTCAACAGTTTTAGCAAATTCGCTGCAAGCACAGTTTCCGCCTTGTTCCACTGCCATATCGACTATCACTGAGCCAAACTTCATGTTTTTTACCACATCCTCTGGAATTAACATCGGAGCTTTTTTGCCAGGAATTAATGCAGTTGTAATAACCAAATCAGCTTCGCAGATGTGTTTTGAGATAACTTCCTGTTGTCTTTTCAAGAAATCTTCTGAAACACCTTTTACATATCCACCTTCGATTTTGATAGAATCATCGCCTTTTACTTCAATAAACTTTCCACCCAAAGATTCTACCTGCTCTTTTGTTTCGGGGCGAATATCGCTTACTTCAACTACTGCACCGAGGCGTTTGGCGGTGGCAATGGCTTGTAAACCTGCCACACCTGCACCCATGATTACTACTTTGGCAGGTTTGATTGTACCTGCGGCCGTCATGAGTAGAGGGAAGATTTTACCCAAATGATACGCTCCGATGATGACCGATTTATAACCAGCCAAGTTTGCCTGTGAACTCAAAGCATCCATTTTTTGAGCTCTCGAAATGCGAGGAATCGCATCAACCGAAAATGCCGAAATACCTTGCTTGGCGGCTGCTTCAACCATTTCTGGATTGGTAGCGGCATACATGAAAGAAATAGCCACAGCTCCTTTTTTCATAGAAGCGATTTCGTCGGTAGTGAGAGGGTTTACTTTCAGAACTACATCAGCAGCGGCAAGCAATGCAGATTTATCATTCTGAATAATTACTCCGACGGCCGTATAGGCGGTATCGTCAAAGAAAGATGTTTTTCCTGCGTCGTGTTCGAGGTGGCATTCAAATCCTGCTTGGATTAATTGTTTGCAGACTTCTGGCGTGAGAGCTACTCGGCGTTCAAATGGTTTGGTTTCCCTAATTACGGCTAATTTCACAGTGCAATCGTTCGGATTATGTTTGTGAAGCAATGTAGAAATTATTCAATTATTTATCAAAATATTCATAAAATATTTTTTAGATTATTTTTATTCTGAACACAGAAATTACCGCCCAGTAAACTTCGAACATGAAAGTTACTGATATAATTGCCTGTCAAAAAACGAGTTTTTATATTTGTTGTCCTTCTGCTGTTTCATCAAAAGCTAAAAACTATACTTCCTATTTATTCATGATTGTTTTATGAAAAAGTGTTTTATTCTAAGCGTTTTTTGGTTTTATTCCTTCACTATTGTTGCACAAACATTGCCAAATCCGATAATGTTCTGCACGCAAGTACCTCAGCCATCTGGTTTCGGAACTGCCTTTGAAACCTTCGGAAATCATCAAGCAAGTACCTATGCGGCACCTCGTGGTGGCGATTTATATATTCGTTACACCGATGGTTCACTGAAAAACCTCACTCAAGCTGCTGGTTACGGACAAACAGGTATGCAAGGAGCAAATGCCATTGCTGTACGTGACCCTTCGGTGCATTGGAGTGGAACGAAGGCCGTTTTTAGTATGGCAATCGGTTCGGCTACGCAACGTTATCAAGTACAAAACTATACTTGGAAGATATACGAAATCACAGGTTTGGGCAAAACCGATACGCCAGTAATCACGCTGGTGCCTAATCAACCAGTTGGCTACAATAATATTCAGCCGATTTATGGCACAGACGACCGCATTATTTTTACTTCTGATATGCCACGAGGAGGTTTGACACATTTGTATCCACAGCATGATGAATACGAGTCTTCGCCGACGGTTTCGGGTATTTGGAAACTCGACCCCAATGCTTGCTCGATAGCCAGTGGACTTGAAATGATTACTCACTCGCCATCGGGAGACTTTACGCCAAGCATCGACCAAGCAGGAAGATTGATTTTTACAAGATGGGACCACCTCCAACGTGACCAACAAGCCGATGCTGATGTTTATAATATTCTGAATAATACAGGTAATTATCTGTACGGCACTTTCAATTATGCCGATGAAACTGCCAATGCCACAAAATCGGGTATTTTGCCTGATGCTGAGATTTTTCCAGAGCCACGCAATGGCCGAACGGATTTATTTGCTTTACCAGAATGGGCGAATACGAATCCGCAGACGTTCAATATTTTCAATCCGTGGATGATGAATGAGGATGGAACAGAAATGGAAATGCTCAACCACGTCGGAAGGCATGAAATGGGAAACTATATTTTGAATAATTTCACGAATGACCCTAATCTGACGGATTTTTATACGCCGATAAGTCCTACACCGATTCGGGCGATGTTCCATATTAAAGAATCACCCGTTACACCTGGACTTTATTACGGAATCGAAGCACCTGAGTTTGGAACACATGGTTCGGGAATGGTAGTTACTGTCAATGCTCCCCCTGGAATGCACCCTGAGCAAATTACTTTTACGTACAAAACTCACCCCGATACACGCTCGACCGATAATACGCCAAGTGCCAATCATTCGGGTTTATATCGAAATCCTACACCATTATCTGATGGGCAAGTGTTGGTAGCTCATTCGTCTTCAACACAACAAGATTCAAATATTGGCACTTCTACTGCTCCACAAAGTAAGTATGATTTCAGAATTAGGCTACTCGAATCGGCAGGTAATGGTTATTTGAAAGGAAATACGGCCATCACTGGTGCAGGTATTACGAAGAGTATTACGTGGTGGAGTCCTGACGAAATGTATAGTTATAATGGTGTACTTTGGGAGCTGTATCCAGTTGAAGTAAAAGCTCGACCAATTCCGACGACTACAACCAATAATTTAGAAACCGTTGCTCCTTCCGAACAAGCACTTTTTACGGCTGCGGGCGTGAACCTACATGATTTTAAGAAGTTTCTTCGCCGTAATAAATTATCCGTTTTGGCAATTAGAGACGTAACGAGTCGTGACGATGCCGACCAACAACAACCTTTTAATCTGAAAGTTTCTGGTTCGTCGCACCAAACCATTAATCCGAATAAACCAACCAATATTTATGAAGTAAAACACGTACAGTTTTTACAAAATGATTTAGTAAGAGGCATTGGGGGCATGAATACTCCAAAAGCAGGCCGAAGAGGACTTGCGAGATTTTTGCATGACCCTACGGCAATGGTGTATAATCCGCCAACGACTGGTTCGCAAGGAAGTGCCAACATTCATCCTGATGGCTCAGCAGCAATGATTGTACCTGCCGAACGTGCCTTGACCTGGCAGTTGACCGATGCCAATAATAAAGGTATAGTACGAGAACGCCTGTGGTTAAGCACACGGTCGGGGGAGGTTCGTACTTGTACTTCGTGTCATGGAGAAAGTACGCTTAATCAAGCAGGAAATACTTCACCATCGAATGCTCCGCAAGCACTCACAACCTTGTTGAATCACGTAAAAGCGGTTGATAGTGATAATGATGGAATAAAAGATATAAATGATGCTTTTCCGAATGACCCCACAAAATATATTGCTGAGGCCGTCAACGAAAAATTCATTACAAATTTGGCTAATTGGATGAACCAAAACCTTGATAATGATGCAGTTACGTGGACAACCCAAAGTAATGTTTGTGGCACAAATTCGGCCATGATTGATAACCGAGCAGCCGATAATACAGGAAAGATTGATAGGCTCAGAAAATTCGTTGACCTCTCCAACATGGATTTTGCCAAACTGACCTTTGATGTGGCCTATGCTCGGTACGATGCCGTAAAATTTGATAGATTGAAAGTCTATGCCATAAAATGCGATGGCACACAACAACTTATTTATGATAAAGCAGGAAGTACATTGGCAACAGTACCCGACCAAACGGCATCTTTTACGCCAACAGACTGTAGTCAATGGCGAAGTGAAAGCATTAATCTAAATGCTTTTGCGGGGAAAACGGTCGAATTGGTTTTTGAAAATATGGGAGGTTGGGGTAATCGGCTGTTTTTAGATAATATCCTGATTCAGGAAGTTGATATTTCGCCACCTTGCCCCAATACCCAAACTTTTTCGGGAAATCTTACGGCAGGAAAATACGATGCCGCAGCAACGATTACCACACAAAATGGCGTTTCGACCCGAGTGCTGTCAGGAACTAATGTAACTTTTAACGGAGGAAATTCTATTACACTTCAAGCAGGCTTTGAGGCCCAGAGTGGGAGTATCTTTAGGGCATATATTGGTGGTTGTGGGTATTGAAAAATGTATTTGTTAGCAATTTTGGTATGAAAAAATATGTAGTATTAACGATTTTAGCTTTTTCAAAGGCTTTAATTTACGCTCAATCTTTTACTTTTATCAAAGGGCCGCTCACTACTTTTCATGATATTATCAAAGATAATTCGGGAAATTTGTTTTTGGCTTCTCATACGAAAGGCATATTCACCTCGGTAGATGGTGGACAAAGCTGGACTGGTCTGGGCGGAAATACTTTTGGCGTTGGACAAGCCAATGCACTTGTTTTTAATAATGCTAACCAACTAATAGCTGCAACCGAGCAAGGAGGTGTGAGGGTTTGGAATGGCACATCTTGGACGGCCATTAATAGTGGACTTCTGACGAGTTGCGGCACTACAATTCCAATTAGGACGATTGCAGTTGATGCAGCAGGCAACTATTATGCTGGGGCTCACAGCTACACGAGTTGCTTTACGACTGGTGATTTGTATAAATATAATGGCTCATCTTGGACAAGCATTAGCAGTGGTATGGGTAATACCGATGTCAACACGATTGCTATTAGCCCAATTTCATCAAAAGTTTTTGCAGGTACCGAAGCAGGCATTTTTAGTTATAATGGTAGTGCTTGGTCGGCAGTTAATAATGGATTAGGCACTATTGGGGTCAATAAACTTGTATTTTCATCGACAGGCGACTTATTTGCTTGTACCAATAATGGTGTCTTTAAATTACCGAATGGAGCAACCTCATGGATTTCACTCAGCGTAGGTCTTCCATCAGAAACGATTAGATGTATTGCGATTGACCCAACCAATACACAACATATTATTGTAGGTACTGGAGCAAATTTCGACCAAATTGGTTCGCTCAATGGAAAACTGTATGAAAGTACAAATGGTGGAACAGGCTGGTCGCAGATAGCATCAAATATTGCTTCAACGGCTTTTAGAAATCTATTATTTACTGGCAATAATACGGTTTTGGCGGCAGGCTGGGGTGTATTTAAATCAACTGATAATGGTGTGAATTGGGCGTCTGCTAAAACAGGTCTATCGGGAGGTATTTTTAATACAAATGGCAATTTGGCGATAACGGCTTCGCCCGACCACCATCTTTTTTATGGCACTGATGAAGGTGTGTTTAAATCTGTAGATGGGGGTGTAACTTGGCAACCTGCCAATAATGGCTTAACTCGACATAATGTTTCACTATTGAAAGCCGATTCGCAGGGAAATTTATTTTGTGCTGTTTGGCGATACCTCGGCACAGAAAGTGTAGGTTTTGGAGATGGCGTTTTGTATAAATCGAAAGATGATGGAAATACATGGATTCCAGTGAATATAGCGAAAGATTGGCGGTATATCGAAATGGCCGAGTTACCTAACGGCGATTTGATTTGTTCCCACGGTTTTGGGTCGCAACTACCATTGGCAACGGTTGTAGGTTCGAGTTTGGCCGTATCGCACGACCACGGAAGCAATTGGACAGATTTAAACGTAATTAGTGGTTTAGGTTACTGCACAGCGGCCAATGCCGCAGGAAATATGTTTGTGGCAGGAGAATCTAATGGTGTGTTTCGTTCAACTGATGGCGGAAATACTTTTAATTTATACGCAATACCAGGTCTTAATAGTAATGTTGCTATCATTGAAGTCTCACCAACTGGCGATATAATTGTTGCTGCTGGAGGACAACGAACGCTTCGTTTTTCGACTGATAATGGTACTACTTATAATAATTTTTTGAGTACAGTATTACCCGATTACAAAGGTGTCACCGATATTATTTTTGATAATTCTGGCAAAGCCTACTGCACCACAACTGGGCAAGGTGTACCAGCCTTATTTACTATTTCTCCGCCCTTTACTGCTACTTCTACTTTTACCGCTGTTGCGGGTTTTGTCGGCTCTTACTGGAAAATGGTATGGGACGATTGTGGTTATTTGTACATATACAGTGCAGGAAGTATTGCTAAAAGCACTACTCCTTTAAATGTATCCTCAGGTATAACAAGTTCATTGAGTAGTCCACTAAATGATGTTCTTTCGCAAGAATATAATACCATTTCGGCTGCAACAATCAACGCAACTAATAAGATTTTTAGTGGAGGAACATCTTCATTTACAGGCACAAAATCAATTTTACTAACTACGGGTTTTGAAGCAAAAACGGGGAGTAGTTTTAAAGCAAATATTGGTGGTTGTGGATATTAAAAAGACTCTGGCTCGTAATCAATCGGTAAGAATTCACCCATTTTTTCGATTCCCCAACGACCTTCAAACAAAACAGCTAAAGGATTGACCAAATGCCCCGTTGATTCAATCAAGGTTCGTGGTTCTAAAAGTGTCAGAATTGAAACTTGTGGAGCGTCTTTTTTTCCTAAATCGGCAAATTGTGGCTCTTCAAATTCTCGTTCGTAGAAAACGTAGAGATAATTCTCGAAATTAAGGTAAGGAAGGTTGTTTTTTACATCAAAAATGCAATTTTCGTCTAATGGTAGTTTGTGCAAATACTGCACATACGGCGAGCGTTTGGGGTTTGGAACCTTATGCAACCAACTATTTTTGCTCAAAATAATATCGGTCGAGTCAACCTCTTTTTTTGCCTTTGCAGCATGCTGAATAATATTGCCCAAACTATCTTTGATTTCGGGAAAAAGAGGAACCATAAAGAACCTTTTTTCTTCTCGATACATCGTATAAACTTTATAACCAGCATTGGCCCAATCGTGATTAATAGCCGATTTAAAAAAATGTTGTGGTGAACCAAAATAGGCTTTTTCTCGATTTTCGTGCCATCTTTGTTGTTTCTTTTCGTTTTTGGTAGTCATTTCTTGAAAAAACGGAAAACCATAATACGTTACATAGCTTTGCGAGAAACTATACTTAAACTCTTCTAAATCATATTTTATCGTATATCCCAACGCTCTGTTTTCAATTTCTAAGGGTTCGTCGGCATTGATTGTCAATTCTGACTCATCATCACTCAGCGAAAACCAAAGTGCTTTCGGATTCTTCAAAATGCAAAATTCCGAAAAAGCCGTTCGACCCAAGAAATGTTCTTTAAAAAGTGGGTAATATCTCTCAAAACCATTTTTAAGCCTTTTTACGGTAACGCCTTGCAGAGCAATAGCATCAGGCGAAAGCATAATTAGCAGAGGTTTTCGGAGTGTATCAGCCTTGATTTTTATAGAAATAGTTTCGTAGCCAATAAAACTCACCACCAAATCAAGCACGCCAGCTGGCACATTGGTTAGTTTAAATCGGCCTTTATCGTCGGCTTGTTGGCCTTTAGTTGAATTGCTGATAAACACATTGGCAAAAGAAAGCGGTTTTCGGTCATCTCCACTAATTACTCTGCCTTCGATGTTTCTTTGGGCAAAACTCAACAAAGGAAAACACAAATAAATGATATATTTAATGATACACTTGAAAGTCATTGAGAACTAAAATATAATAAGGATACAAATTAATCACTAATAAATGATATTTTTATGAGTATGGTGCTAAAATTATGTAGAAGTTTTGGAACTATCTTTTTTGAAATCGGCAGAATTTTTCTCAACTTTGGTCATTAACTAATTAATCATGGAAGAGCAAAAGAAAATTACAAAGCATTATAAAAACGATGATATTACGGTCGTTTGGCAACCACATATCTGTATTCACTCTGCTATTTGTTTCAGAGGTTTATCAAAAGTGTTTAACCCACAAAAACGCCCGTGGATAACCTTAGAAGGTGCTGAAAGTGAAGCGATTATGAAGCAAATTGATGAATGTCCGTCGGGAGCATTATCGTATATCAAACATGCGGAAGAACCACAAAATTTGGAAGTAGAAACCATCGTTGAGCCACTCCAAAATGGCCCTTTGTTGGTCTATGGAAACATCTCAATCAAGGACGCCGATGGTAATCTGACCAAGAAATTTAAAACAACTGCACTGTGCCGTTGTGGAGCATCAAATAATAAACCTTACTGCGATGGCTCGCACGTGAAGGTGGGATTTGAGGGGTAAAATTGTATGACGGATAGCTATCATGTTTTATAATATACACCTTTCCAATTAAATTGTTGAAAAAGTATAGCAAGAATGCCGTAGGTATTCAACAAATAGGCGGAGTAGTTAAATATCTATTTTGTTGTCATACTTATACTAATACTAATTGTTTCAATGGAAATTGTAAGTAGATATGTATTTAATGATACCATTGATAAAAGCTTAAATCATGATTTATTAGAAATCATAAAAAAAGATTCAGATTTGGCTAATCATATTGGTGAAAATATAAATTCAAAATATTTTAATTTTCATCCAAATTTGACTGATACTCTTAGTTTTGATGGCGTTTTATGGGAACCAAAGGTTCAATAAAATTCACTGGTGTACTGTCTAAAGATAATGATAAATGGGTTATCTATTCGTTAAGTAGCGAAAAAATGTCGGAAAGATGTAAGTTTTGTGATTAGATAAAAAATCTATATGAAGTATTTAGGTTTACTTATACTTATTTTTGTTGGTATATTCTTTATATCGTATTTATTTATGACATTCCTTTCTGTAATGCGAGTTTTGAAAGCAGAGAATTATACTTCAAATGATTTTATATTCGATTTTACTGCGAATATTATTTCATTAATACCAATATTGTTTTTTTATTGGATAGGTATAAATCTTTACAGAGGAAGATGGAATAGATAATTAATATAGATTTCCAAAAGTAAAAAAGCGTAGAATTTTTGAAATTCTACGCTTTTTTATGTTATAATCTTCTGAGAAATTAATCTGTAATTCCAGCGGCCTTCTCTTCGGCCAATTTTCGTTTTTCTTCTCTTGCCGAAATAATAATACTTACTTCGTAAAGAATATATAGCGGGAAAGCTACCAAAATCTGACTTGTTACATCGGGTGATGGAGTGATAATAGCCGCTACAATCAAGATAACTACCACTGCGTGTTTGCGATAGGTACGCATAAAGTCTGGCCCGATTACACCTATTTTTGTTAGAACAAAAATGGCTACTGGTAGCTGGAAAGCCACACCGCAAGCCAATGTAAGGGTTGCCAAGATTGATATATACGAACCAATATCAAATTGGTTTTTGATACTTGGGTCAATCTGGAAATTAACTAAGAAGTTAATAGCCAAAGGTGAAACAATAAAATAACCGAACGAAACTCCCGAAAAGAATAAGAAGGTTACATAAAAAACTGCTCCACGTGCCGATTTGCTTTCCGAAGGTTTCAAGCCAGGTTTGACGAAACGCCAAATTTCCCAGAAGACATAAGGAAACGCAAAAACTAAACCGATGATAGCCGCCGAAGTAAGTGCCATTACAAATTGCCCCGACACTTCACGACTCATTAATTCAAAGTTGAGTTTATCTACACACAGCCCGGGAGCTCCAACCAAATTGCCCAACTTACACATCATTCGGTAAGTCCAGAAATCGGTTTTGGCAGGGCCTAAAATTACTTTATTGTAGATTTCTTCAATGAAAACAAATGCAAAAACCATGAAGAAAACTATCGAAATAGCTGCACGGATTAAATGCCAACGAAGTTCTTCGAGGTGGTCAAGAAAACCCATTTCTTTGCCTTCCGATTCTTTCTCTTCGTCGTCGTAATCAAAATAGGGTGTTTGGTCTAAAGGCATTTTTACTTAATGTAGAATGTAAAATGTAAAATGTAGAATGGTTTGAAAAAAGAGTATATTATTTTCTTTCAAACCATTCATTAATTACTTCTTTGCAGCGGTAGTATCAGCTTTGATTTTACCCGATTTTTTATCGTCTGCGTATTTTTTGTTCAAACCTTCTAAAACGGCTTTCGTGATGTCTAAATCTTCTTTGGCAAATAATACACCACCGCCTTTCGAGTAACCGATTACCATGTCATATTTATCACCAGCGTTGAATTCTTTCAAGAATGATTGAATGTTGTTCAATACATCTTCGGTTTTCTTTGCATCTTCTTTCGCTAAATCTTGAGCGGCTTTATCACGGTATGCCATGATTGATTGCTCTTCTTGTTGTAACTGAGCCTGAGCGGTTTGTCCTTGCTCTTGCGTCATGCCACCTTGTTGAACTTTTTGTTGGAAGAACGCTACTTTATTTTGGAAGTTTTTTGCTTTGTTTGCAATGTCTGTTTCAAGACGGAAACGTTTATTTTCAGAAGACTTCACGATGTCTTTATAGTAATCGTATTGATTTAAAAGAGTGTCGGTATTTACATACACAATACGACCAGCCACTTGCTTGCCTCCTGCTGTTGTAGTAGAAGCAGATTTGTCACAACCCCAGATAATTACTGAAAGTAAAAGAGCTACAATAGAAAAATTTTTCATGAGAAATTAAATTAGTAAATAAGCTAAGGAGTAAAATGACAATCAAATCTTCGACTCTAAAAGCTAATAACGTTGTTTTTTTAATGGTTTTTGAATAAATAAAGTTCGCAAATATAAAAAAATCCCCCCGATTCGGAGGGATTTTCGTTAGTTTTATTTGAAAAGCTGCCTAAAATGGTAGCCAGCCGTAGCTGAGAGTCCTGCCACCTGCGAGCCGATGATGGTCATAATCGTAAAAAAGGTTGGAGTAACTGGTAGATTTTTCAAAAATTTGATGTTTTCGGAGAATAAACCACCGATTTTCTGCACCATAATTCCTTCGTTGGCCGAATTCAAAAATGTAGCATACCCCACCCAAAGTGTGGCGATAGCTCCAGCGGCAGCGGCATACGCTCCGAGAGCGGTTTCTGATTTCCAAGCACCGATGGCAAAGGCAATGGGTGCAATCACCCACCACGGTAAAAAATATTGTGCAACTGCACTGACGATTAGTATGATAATGTAAGTCATTAGAGTTCTGAGTTTAGAGTTCTGAGTTCTGAGTTCAAAATTCATAAGACGAAGAGTTAAAACTCACGACTCAGAACTCTAAACTCAGAATTCAGAACTACTTTTTGCTTATTTTAACTGTTCCCGAAATACGGCTGCTTTTTTCATCTTTCGATTTCATGAAAAGTAGCTCGTTGAGTTCGCCTTTTGCCCATTTATCAATCATGTTGTCGTAGAATGGACTCGCTGGGTTGCCTGATTGTCCGCCTGGATAAAGACCATACGCCTTTGGCCAACCTTTGTCGAGCTGAACCACCATTCTCCACGATGGGCCGTTGAGTTCGGTAGTTGCATTCACAATTCCTGCACCACCACCATTTGGAATATCTTGGCGACCAAAACCTGGCAGACGGCCTAAGTGATTGATGTCCGTACTTTTGACTTTATTCCAAGCCCAAGTTTCAGCGTTCATCGGTCCCAGTTTTTGTGTCAAAGAGTCAATACTTGCTTTGAAACTTTGCTTTACTACATCTTGAAGGGTTTCTTGTTTGTTTTTGGTCGAAACATTATCAAACCACTTTGCAGTTGGTTCTTTCACAACCATATCCCACATTCGGTTGCGTGAAGGATAAGTCATCGGAGCTTTGAGGTCTTTCATCGGGAACTCATCATCAAAAACTGTGTAGCGAAGTTCTTTCACCCAACGCTCAAAGATGGTTGCACCCACTTCGTTGGCATCGTTTTTCATATTCCATTTAGCCAAAGTCTGATACGCAGGGTTTTTAGTTTCTGATGAATCGGCATTCAAAATCTTCATCAAAACAGGTAAAATTCTGCGTGCTTCTACATTAAAGTTATCATTTTGTAGCATTCTTAGGCTATCAACGGTGGCTTTTTGCATTCTTTCGAGACGTTCGTTGATTCTAATTGCACGCTCGCTCGGAGCAAATCTCCAACCTAAATAATAAGGATAAGTTGGGTC
This sequence comes from Emticicia aquatilis, assembly GCF_014644295.1. GTDB lineage: Bacteria > Bacteroidota > Bacteroidia > Cytophagales > Spirosomataceae > Emticicia > Emticicia aquatilis. The sequence continues at coordinate 464,110 of NZ_BMKK01000005.1, read as the reverse complement.
AGCCGAAAACTGGTTAGCCGAACTCACAAAACCTCTCGGAGGATTTTTTACAGTCGGATTTTGGTCAACAGGAATCCAACCTTGCCAATCATGGGCAGGATTTGAGCCATCCATGATAAACTTGCCTTGTTCTTTCCATTTCAAAGGCAATTTGCCATTTGGTGTAATCGAAATATCATTTTGGTTACTCGCAAAAACAAAATTTTGGGCAGGAGCAACATAATATGTTAGAGCCTTGCGATAATCATCGTAGTTTTTTGCACGATTTAGATAATAAAAGGCCATCAAATCAGTGCCTTCTTTTTCGTGTGCAACCCAACGCATGGCGTGTCCGACTGGCACATTTTGATTAAAATTTTTATCAGAAGCTGCATTATAAACAATCGGGCCGTGATGCGTGCTATAAACCGTATCTTTCAAAGATTCGGGGCGACCTTTTACCACAAATTCTTCGATTCGCATTGAAGTTGGTTTCCATGCATCATTGTACCAATATTCTTTTTTTGTATTGTCTTTAAATTTGATTTGGTAAAAATCCATCACATCAGAGCCAACATTGGTTACGCCCCAAGCTACGTCTTTGTTGAAACCAATCACCACACCTGGAGCCCCAGGCAAACACGCACCATAAACATTCATGGTTGGCGTACAAAGTTGCATTTGGTACCAAATCGAAGGTAAAGTAAGCTGTAAGTGGGGGTCATTGGCCAAAATTGGCAAACCTGTTGCTGATTTTTCGCCACCAACTGCCCAGTTATTACTACCAATTTCGGGTGAATGTTGTGGCACATCAAACGCCACAGTTTCGCTGGTAGATAAAGTGGCGGTTGTCTGAGCAGGAACTGCTGGCACTGGTACGGGAGTAAAATTCCATTTTGTGCCGACAGGAATAATCGGAGATTCATTACTCGGATAATTTGGAAATAAATCTTTCACAACCTCCATTCCGTATTTTGAAAGAGCATTCGACATACGGAAATCATCACTGCCACCGTTTAGCACATTACGCATATTCATCATCATCAGAATGGTTTTGTACGGCGACCATTCTTCGGGCTGATATCCAATAATTTTGTATTCGACAGGAAGGTTTTTATATTTGAGTTGCTTGATGTAGGCATTTACGCCCGCAGCGTACGCATTAAGCACTTCATCAAAAATTTTATTGGTTTTGCCGTTTTCATAGACTTTTTTTGCGGCATCGGCCATGCCCATTCGGCGGCTATAACGGTCGAGTTCTAAGGCACGCTCGCCTACAACTTCGGCCAGCCGACCAGAGGCAGCGAGTGTATAAAACTCCATTTGCCATAGACGGTCACGAGCCATAAGGTATCCTTGCGTGAAATAAGCGTCATGGTCGTTTTTAGCAAAAACGTGCGGCACTCGGTTATCATCGAATACTACATTTACTTCGTCCTGTACGCCATCGAGTTGGAGGTCGGTCGGGGGGAGGTCAAGTTTCGATTCTCCGTTTTGCCAAAAACCCTCGAATGGACTAAAGAGTCGCCCGAGAGCGGGAACTGGCCCGAGTGGACGGTTTAACGCATAAGTCAAACCAGCGGCAGCCAAGAGACTTATGATAAATTTTACTAATTTCATTGATTTGGGTAAGAGTGTTTAGAAGTTTAACGATTGCGAAAGTAGAAAAAAAGCATGAATATTTTATTTTTTAATGAGTTTTTAGGACTTTTTTGTGAGAAAAGTCTGTTATGAAAAGAAATACGAATGATTTGATTTACGTATGAATTTATATATTGAAATGTTACCGCTTAGTAGAAACGTCCAAATTGGACGTTTTTATCTGCACATAAAAGATTTATACTAATGAACCGACTCCTTTTCTTGATTTTTCTTATGTTTTTATCGAAAACGACCAACGCACAAGTAAAAAGTAAAGCTTTTGACAGCCTATTGAATGTAATGGTCACAAAATCAGTTCCGACGGTTGGCTGTGAAGACATTAAGAAAATGAAAAATGTGGTGCTGCTCGATACTCGTGAAAAACGAGAATATGAAGTGAGCCACCTAAAAGATGCTCGTTGGGTAGGTTTTGAGAAGTTTGATTTGAAAAGCGTGGCTGCTATTCCGAAAGACGCCAATATTGTAGTTTACTGCTCGATTGGTGTACGAAGTGGTAAAATTGGCGAAAAATTAATGCAAGCAGGCTACACTAACGTCCATAATTTTTATGGAAGCATATTTGAATGGGTCAATCAAGGAAACCCAGTTTATGATATGGCAGGAAAGCCCACCAACAAAATTCACGGCTACAACTGGAAATGGGGTGTTTGGTGCAATAAGGGGGAGAAAGTGTATGAGTAAGTGCCGATTCCATATTTACAATAAAATGTAAAAGTGGAATTTGATTCCATTTTTACATATATTTGCAAAAATGGAATTGACTTATGATAACAAGACAGATACTATCTGAAGCACAGCACGCACTTACTCAATTTCGTGCTTTGTGTATCACGGGGCCTCGTCAAAGTGGCAAAACAACTTTGAGTAAAAAGCTATTTGAAGGGAAGCCTTATGTAAATTTTGAAAATCCAACGGTTCAGTTTGAAGCCGAACAGAATCCCGAATCTTTTTTGAGCAAATATCTGGAAGGAGCTGTTTTTGATGAAATTCAGCGAGTACCTCATATTTTTAGGTATTTGCAAGAAATCCTTGATAATAATAACAGACGAGGGCAGTTTATACTTACGGGTTCTAATAATTTTTTGCTTCAAGAGCAGGTTTCTCAATCACTGGCGGGTAGGGCAGGCTACTTATCTCTTTTACCATTGAGTTATGCCGAGTTGGTTGAAAATAATTTAGCAAGCGATAATATAAATGACCACATACTAACAGGTGGATACCCCGAAATTTGGCATGAAAAACTTAATCCGAGCATTTGGATGAACAGTTATATTCAGACTTACGTGCAAAGAGATGTTAGGCTTCTCAGAAATATCACTAATTTGGCTACATTCAATCGTTTTATCTATCTATGTGCCAACTATGCAGGCCAGATTTTAAATAGAGACGATTTAGCCCAAAAAACAGGAGTAGATACAAAGACAATTTTGGCATGGTTGGGTTTATTAGAAAATAGTTATGTGATTTTTCAGTTGCAGCCATGGTATAACAACATGAATAAGCGAATCATAAAAAGCCCTAAATTGTATTTTTATGATACTGCATTATTATGTCACCTTTTGGGTATAAAAACCGAATCTGTCTTGCAAAGTAATGCTGCTTATGGGGCTATTTTTGAAAATTGGATAATCTCAGAAATAAGAAAAAATAATTTTAATGCAGCACAAACCGAAGGCATGTATTATTTCAGAGATAGTGCAGGCAATGAAGTTGATTTAATCAATGAGAAAGATGGACGTGCTTTGGCTATAGAAATAAAATCAAGTAAAAAAATGGACGATAGTATGTTGAGAGGTTTAAAATATTGGCAAAAACTTCAACCCAACAGCCAGTCGGTATTGTTATATGGTGGAATGTCGGACGATGTAATTAACGACAAAATGAGCGTACTTCCTTGGGCAGAAGTAGCTAACCTATAACTTCACAAACTTAGCACCTTTTTGTTCATTTCCTAACCTCAAAAAATAAGCACCTTCAGGCAAATGCTTGATGTTGACTTTCCATTGGTTTTCAGTTATACGAACAAAATCACATGAGATTTTTTTTCCTTGAATATCAAAAACTTGGGGCGAGTTTTTCTCAGAAAAATCATTCAGTATATCAACCATCAGCAACTCTGAACTTGGCTGAGGGTAAATCTTGAAAGATTGTGTCTGTGGGGCTTCAATAGCCGTAATAAAAGCATTGGTGTAAGTACAAACCAACGCTATTTTTTGACGAAGTTCGGCCAATTTTGCATAAAGATTATTACCTGGGCATTCGGTAGCACAGCCATCACGATGCCCAGAAATGATATTTAATAGACCATCGGTGTGTTGAAATTGCCCAATTACGGGTAATTTTTCTTTACCCAGTTTCCAACCCGCCAAATTGATGAGCGACTTAATGGAAGCATTGCTTGGCTGTACTTCATTATAATTTCCGAGTAAGCAAATGCCCATCGTTCCGCTATTTTTGCCGCAGAAATGAGCTCCCAAAACATTATCACCGTCCATAATTCCTTGTCCGTCTCGCCCTTGAAAAATTGTGCCATCTTGGGCAATCAAAAAATTATAGCCTACATCATTCCAACCGTTGCCGTTGGGTGGGGGAGTGGTATGAAAAGTATAGATGTTTCTGACTGCTTCCATAAAATTTGTTGTAGTATTTGAGCCTGCCGAATGATGCACAATGATGTGTTTAACAGTGGTTTTTGAAGGAGCTTCTTTGGGCGGAGTCAAGCCTTTTCGCCATTCAGAGGCTGCAATTATGGCTGGTTTGTCGCAACTGTCAGCTTTTTGTCGGAGGGGTAAATGGCTGATAGATAGCGGTTTGACGAATTGTGTAATGAGGGTAATACTACCTTCGAGGCTTCCAGAAAATAAAGTCAGTTTTTTTATTGGTTCTCCAAAAATAAGTAATTGACTGCGATTCACTTCACTAAAATCGGTATCTTTAGTGAGTAAAAAAGTGTCGGTTTCGGCAACTAAGTATGTAAGTATGTATTTGAAAAATTTTGTTCGGGGCTAAGAATAATATTGGCAGCAGTGGCTTCTTCAGATAGTTGAATATCATAGAAACGTTATTTTGCAAGCACCAGTTTCTGTGATGAAAAACTGACTTGTGCAAAAGCATTTACCGTAAAAAAGCTCGAAATAACTATAAAAATGAGTGTTTTTAGTGCGTTCATTGATGAGTGAGATTAGGATTCTTCGAGCGAAGTTAGTTGTTTTGCAGAAAAATCGAAAATATATGCTCAATGAACAATATTGGAGCGAACGCTACGCAAAATCACAGACAGGCTGGGATGTAGGAAAGGTGAGCCCTGCTCTGAAAGATTATTTCGACCAACTGACCACTCAATCATTGTCGATTCTGATTCCAGGTTGTGGAAATGCCTACGAAGCCGAATATCTGCTTCAGCAAGGTTTTACGGATATAACCTTGATTGATATTTCGGGTATTTTAGTGCAGAATTTGCAAGAAAAACTCAAAGATTATATAGAAAAAGGCGTTTGTAGAGTCATTCATCAAGATTTTTTTGAACATTCGGGTAGCTATGATTTAATTGTTGAACAAACATTTTTCTGTGCCATTGACCCGACTTTACGCCCAAAATACGCTCAAAAAATGAGCGAGTTACTCAAACCGACTGGACGTTTAGTTGGTTTATTATTCGACCGTGAATTTGTGGGTGGACCTCCGTTTGGTGGCTCGAAGGCCGAATATATTCTTTATTTCAGTCCGTATTTTGATTTAAAAACTATCGAGAGATGTACTAACTCAATACCGCCACGGGCTGGTAATGAACTATTTATAAATTTTCTAAGCAAATAAAAAACTTCCCAACAAACTTTAAAAAATGCCAAAACCAAAGAAAGCAAATGAATCATTAACGGTAATGACCGAAATGGTTTTCCCGAACGATACCAATACACTTGGAAATCTGATGGGAGGAAATTTAATGAGATTACTCGATATTGCGGGGGCTATTGCCGCCCAAAAACATTGTAACCGAATCGTGGTAACGGCATCGGTCGATAATGTGCAGTTTAAGGAGGCTATTCCACTTGGTAGTGTGGTTACGCTTCAAGCAAAAGTAACACGTGCTTTTAACTCATCAATGGAAGTGGTGGTGGAAGTGTGGGCTGAGAATATTCCTGCGGGAACAAAGGTAAATACCAATAAGGCCTTTTTGACATTTGTGGCAGTTGACCAAACTGGACGTCCGATTGAGGTTCCGCCAGTCGAGCCAGAAACTGAGGAAGAAAAAGAACTTTATGCAGGAGCGTTGCGTCGTCGTCAGTTAAGGCTTGTGCTGGCAGGTAGAATGAAGCCAGAAGAAGCAATAGAATTAAAAGAGATATTTATGGTATAAATACCTTTTAAATAGCTACTTAAAAGAAAAAGACGAGTAAATGCTCGTCTTTTTTGCGTTATAAACCCTAAAACTTAAAAATTCTTACCAAGTGCCACGACGACGGTCACGACGGTCTTCTTTGCGGTCACGCACGTTTTCGGCTTTATCTTTTCGGTCTTCACGTCTATCTCTTACATCCTCTTTTGCATCACGTACGTCTTCTTTCGCATCACGAATATCTTCTAATTTGTCTTTTCTGCCACCATTATGTCGAGCGTCTCTGATGTCTTCTTTTGCATCACGCACATCTTCTGCACGGTCACGGCGGTCTTCGGCTTTATCTTTTCGGTCTTCTCTTTTATCACGCACATCTTCACGGCGGTCACGAACGTCTTCTCTACGGTCACGACGACCTTGGGCATTGGCATCAATGTTTGAAAATGTAATTAGTGCAAGAGCGAATCCGAGTAATTTGATTGAAGTTTTCATAGCTGAATTTTGTTTTTAAGATGAATAGTTTTTCTGGCTTTGTATCGTTTGGATGAATAAGAGTAGAAAAGGTTTAAAACGATGCAGAAATTTTTTATAACTTTGTGCCAGAAAATATGTTCCCGTAGTTCAATGGATAGAATTTTAGATTCCGGTTCTGACGATGGGGGTTCGAATCCCTTCGGGAACACAGAATACTCTAAATCCCTTATAGACAATTGTTTATGAGGGATTTTTGTTTTGTGTAGAGTTTAATGGATGTTGTTTTATATGTTTTAAGCCTATAGCTTTGATAGAACTAAGCAACATTTTTTAATGCAGAAAGTTGTACCGATAAGCCCATGACTTGCATTAACTGATTTAGCTCTAAGGTGTGTTCCTCTAAAAGTTCTTCATATTGTTTTACGTAAAGTGGAGAGTCGCCGCCTTCTTTATGTACTTGAATGGTGCGGTTGGTCATGGCAATTAGTTCCATGAGTCTCGAAACTCTAATGCCCCATTCGTGATAACTTAAAAATTCTTTGTCTTCCATTGTCTTAGAAATTTATTTGTAAAAATCCTTTTGATTGTTTTGAGTTCTTTACTCGGTTAAAAGTAAATATCCATTGCATACGGTCAGTATCATACCAATTACGGTTTTTATGATTTTCTGGATAAACCTTAACAAAATACCCATCAATGATTCTATTGGTAGTTTGTCGGGTTCTTCTTAGTTCGTCAATTTGTTTTTCGTTGGCGTTGTAAACATCAAAATCAACAAATGTTACAATATCAATATCGTTTGGGTTTACTTTTTTTGTAGTAAAACTACCATCAATCCATTGTATAAACCCCGTTGGTATAATCTTTCGGAGTTCTTCGTTATAACTCAAATAACTCTCAAAAATAGCCTTTCGGGTGGTGGATAATTGCATACCCTCAACAAATATTTTTTCAATAGTTGCCAAATCGGTTTCTATAATATCATAAGGTTTTAAGAAACCGTTTTCATCAAATTCAATCATAGGTCGTTGGTGTAAGCTACTTTCATAATTGGTTTTCTGACGTGACTTTTTTGATGCATTAACTCTGTTTTGGGTATTAACAAAGTTAATGAAAAAAGTCTTCTATCTATTTTAAAGTAAATAAAAAAGGCAGGAAGATGGTCAAAATGACTACACTCCTGCCTTTAACTTAAAATTAGAAAATCTATTTTCTATTCCCGTCGATATCTAATTCTATAATCTCATAACCGAGTTTTTGTAGTCCAGGTAAGATTTTAGCTTTATCTCCTACCAATAAAATGTTCATTTTGTCAGGGTTTATCCATTTCTTAGCCAGTGCATCTGCTTCTTTTTTGGTGAGTGATGCTAAAATTTTATTTTGGGTTTCTACAAAATTGGCTGGTAAATCATAGGTCAGAATTCGACCAACAAAGCCAGCCTTCTGATTGCCTGTTTCGTAGCGTAAGGCATCTTGTTGGCCAATAGCACTTTTCATAAAGGCTAATTCTTCGCCAGTGATACCATTGGCTGCGTAGTTTTTCAATTCTTTCATTACTTCTACCAAGGCACTATCGGTAGCATTGGCACGGATTCCTGAGCTGAACTGATATTCTCCCGTGTATTTATCGCCCGCAAAACCAGCACGAGCACCGTAAGTCCAACCTTTATCTTCACGTAAGTTGAGGTTCACACGGCTATTGAATGCACCACCAAGAGCAAAGTTCATCAAACCTGCTTTGTAGTATTCGCCAGTTGCATCGTATTTCAAACCAGTAACATTGCTTACTCTAAATTCGGTTTGTGCTGCTTTTGGTACATCAATCAAATAAATTTTAGTTTTTTCGATAGCAGGAGCAGGAGCTGGATTTGGTAAATTGATTTTTTTGTTTGGTAATTTATTCAAAAACGCCAATTTTGGTAATATTTCACCTTCTGTAATATCGCCTACAACTACCACTTTCGTACCTTGCGATGTCATATAATTGTTGTAATAATCTTGAACATCTTTTAGGCTGAGTCTCTTTACTGTACTTTCGGTGCCATTATCGCTTAAACCTAAGATATTGCCTGTGCCGTAGTTGAGTTTATCAATTACAGTAGAAGCAATGGCCGCAGGTTGAGATTTTAATTGCTTAAACCCTTCCAATGATTGTTTTTGTAAACGATTGAAAGCATCAGCCGTGAAATTTGGACTGAACATTTTTTCTTCGAGCAATTCCAACGTTTTATCAACATTTTTCTTTAAACATTGTACATTGAAGCTAATACCATCTAATGTTTGAGATACACTGATGAAGCTACCTAATTTCTGAAGTTCAACCGCCATTTGTTCAGCTGTGTATTTTTTTGTGTCTTCGTTGAGCATATCAGCAACCATACCTGCCAAACCAATTTTAGAGGTATCGGCTGCTTGAGCTAAATGTCCACCCGGTATCGAAATCGAAATCGTAACGGTTGGCAGTTCGTTGTTGGCTGTTCCAATAATTTTAACTCCACTTGGCAAGTCTTTTTTCCAGAAAGGAGGTACTTTCACTACTGGATTCGCTCCATTTCCTGGTGTTTTGCTTCTATCAAAATTATCTTTGGCTTTCGTGTATTTCAAACCATCATAACCATAATTTGGTGCGGTATAATTTTGGGTATCAATCGTATAATTATCAGGTGCGGCTGGTTTTACAGGTTGTCCCTTCGTCAGTACGCTGATTGTTACGCAAGGTTTATCTTTGATATATTGGTTATAAACTCTCCAAACATCTTCTTTAGTTACCGAGCGATACATATCCAATAATTTACCAATCATATTTGGGTTGCCCGTGAAAGTATTGAAAGCCGCCAATTGACTCACTTTTCCCGATACACTTTGCAGACCATTGATATACTGTGCTTCAATGCCACCTTTAAATTTCTCAATGTCTTCATCAGTTACGCCACGTTTTTCAAAAACCAATAATGATTGTTTGAATAAACTATCCATCGTTGCGAGCGAGTTACCAGGGAAGGGCGTTAGTTGGAATGAAAATTCACCCGCTAACTCATTGAAACGGCTGAAACCACTGGCCGAAATAGCTTTTTGATTTTTTACCATTTGTTGATAAAGAATAGAGTTTTTACCTTGACCCAAGATTTGAGCAAGGCACGATAAAGCTCCCATATCTTTATCATAATTCGGAACGGTTGGGTAAGTTTTTGATAAAATCGGCAAACGAGCATAATTATCAGTGAAAGAAGCGTATCTATCGCCCGATAATTTTACGGCTGGCAAAATAGTTTTTTCAACCGCCGGCCCAGATGGAATACTACCGAAATATTTATCAACCATTTTCACTACATCGGCTGCTTTTACATCGCCACCGATAGTCAATGTGGCATTGTTTGGACCGTACCAACGCAAGAAGAATTTTTTCAAGTCGTTTACATCAACTCTGTCTAAATCTTCTAAATAACCGATTGTCAACCAGCTATATGGGTGGCCGTAAGGATAGAGATTTTTGCTCGTAAATTCGCCCACTAAACCATACGGACGGTTATCATAATTTTGTCCTCTTTCGTTTTTTACGGTACTTCGTTGTACCTCAAATTTCTTCTGAGTAACGGCATCCAACAAAAATCCCATGCGGTCGGCTTCGAGCCAAAGCATTTTTTCGAGTTGATTGTTCGGTACAGTTTCGTAATAATTCGTACGGTCGAGGTTGGTGCTACCGTTGAGCGTTCCACCCGCTGCCGTTACGATTTTGAAATGTTGCTCATCGCCCACGTTATCGCTTCCTTGAAACATCATGTGTTCAAAAAAGTGAGCAAAACCACTCTTTTTGATTTCTTCTCTTGCACTACCTACGTGGTAGGTTACATCGACGTGTACGATTGGGTCGCTGTTGTCTTCATGCACAACGAGCGTGAGGCCGTTAGGAAAAACATATTTTTCGTAAGGAATGACCAATTCACTCCCCTTTTTTTCGACTTTTTCTACCAAGCGAGCTTGGCTAAATCCGAGATTAGTAAACAAACAAATAGCCGCTGCGGCTAATAGATTTTTTTTCATAGTAAAAGTGTTGATGTTTTGATGCCAAAAAAACGAATAAAAAGTTAGTATGCCAAACGGTCTATCCGATAAACCCGAAATTGAGATAGATGTTTGAAGAATGTTGTATTTAAGAAAGATTATTTGCTCAATTTCCCCACACAAAAAGTATAGATTGCCGTGAGGTCTTGGTCAGATAGCTGTTTTTCTAATAAATAATCTCTTTCGAGTTGTGGGTGAAGGATTTCTGGCTGACGTTTTACCAGGAAAAAGCGTTCGCAAAATTTGGTGTCATTAGTTGAGTGTTGAATGATTTTTGTCCAAATTTTATCATATATTTCAATATCAGCATACGACGAAAAATCTGATAGCGAGTAAGCCGTGATTGATTCAGTCAATTGTTTATTATCAAGCACATTAAGCAAAGAATCGGTGATGATTTCGATTTTATGTACTTGGCTTTTGATGCTTTCAAAGTGTTCTTCTCTCAGATGAAGCGGCAAAATACAATCGGATTTGTATTCGCCATAAAACAAAAGATTGGCAAAATGATTGGTGCGAAGAAGATGATTATTGGCCAAATGATTCATCCGTGAACGCATATATTCATATACATCAAATTCCTGCGGAATTAATAATGCACCAGGTTCACGAATGATTTTTGTCCATAAAAAACGATTAGAAACGAGTTTCAGAAATGATTTCCAGATAGTATTATCCCAATGTTTTGCCCAAAATTCTTGTTGAATTTCCAAGGTTTCTGACGCCATCAATTTTTCTATATCTTTTTTTCTGAAAAATGCTGCTTTGGCCATCATTCTGAGAAATCGCTCCCAAGTTCCGCAGTACAAAAGTCCATTTTCAATCAGATTGAAGTTTTTATCCCAATAGTTTTTGGTAGTTGAAGAAAGTAAATGCGATAGTTTTGCGTATAAATCTTTTCGAGAAAAGGTATTTTCTAAACCAATAAAAGATTTGAATTCGGTATAGTTAAACGATTTGTAAGCTGCAACTTTGAGAGCCAAAAGATGATTTTGAGTAACATTAAAATCAACGCTGATTATCTTTTTTGGGTTATCGACTAACAAATCAAGTGGCCTCGCACCGCTCCCCGTGATACACAAAACTGTATCATTGGCCGTCAGACGCAAGGCTTTTCTTTCCGATTCGCTATCTTCGTTACAAGCTGAATAATTTATTTTTTCAAAAAATGAATTTGCCAAGATTAGGGTTGAATTTTATGAGGTAGATGGTTTTAAGGTAAAAATGGACTAAATCACAACGTCAAATCAATTCGCTGCGTTGTGGTTTCGTCTCTCGTTGGCAAATTATTAATTTTGTTGTTTCTAATCTTCTTCACTTTGTTGTGCATGGCGTCGTAATCAATGTTTTGGTCGGGTTGAGTTTTAAAAATCTGCATATTGGCAAACTGTTTTTGAGTAATAATGAAATCTTGTTTCAAAACCTTTTTTGCCAAAAAAGGGATGACCAATTTTATCAGCAGATTAAACCATTTAAACTGAAAAGATAGCCGCACAAAAGCAATGGTTTGGCCATCTTGCAGAGGCGTGCAAGCAATAAAAGCTTGAAAACGATGTATTTTGTTGATGTAATAATTGACCCTCACCAGATTAGGCATCAGAAACTCGTCGGTGTGCGAAACGCTCAAGTTTCCGCCCAGCATCCAATCAAGACCCAAGCCTATTTTTTCGTTGGTTTCGGCGTAGCTGACATGCACGGTTTCGCTGGTTTGGGTAATTGTTATCGAGTGCTTTGTTTTTTTATCGTTGTCTCTAATCAGTTTGTCATGCACCATTGGTGTATGCGTAGCATCCATGAAGTTTTCTACCAAAAGCTCTTCGTTTGTCTCAAAAAGCATCGAAGTTTGGTAGTGTTTCCAGTTTTCGCTCGAAACTTCGCTCAGTGCTTCGGGCGATGATTTGGATGTATTTTCCGTATCTAAATATATCCAAACGAAGCCATTTTGTTCAATAATTGAGTAATTATCAACTTTACACTTCATTTTATGAATCAAATGCTGAGAACTTGGAATATCAATCAATCGGCCTTCATCATTGTATTTCCAACCATGATATTGGCATAAAACATGGTTTTGTGCAAAGTCACAAACTTCTAAAGGAGCTTTTTTGTGCGAACAAACATCCAGCAAAGCATGAACTTGCAAAGCCTTATCTCGCCATAGTAATACAGGAACTTGATAAAGATTTCGCTTCAAAGATTTACCTTTTTCCAGTTCGCTCGATAAGGCAATGACATGCCAGTAGTTGATTAATTCTCCTATTTTATTGAACATTGTTTTTGTGATTGAAGTAAATATTCCTTCATTTCATTGCTGTCTGGGCGACCCCGTCTGCTTTAGCTGACAGATAAAAATGAATAAAATTCCAATCGACTTTAGTCGAAAGTTTGGCTGAAGCCGATTATAATTTTTTACAGTTTCCGTCAGCTAAAGCAGACGGAAATGAATTTAAATTGAAAAACTAAAATTTCAATAAAAGCCCCCCAATCGAAAAGCCTGCAGCAGTACCGATAATGAAACAAATATCACCTCGTTTGATTGCACCCGACTCAACTGCATCATGCAAAACCAGCGGAATGGAAGCGGCAATGCAGTTGCCGTAAGTAGCCAAATTACCCAAAACTTGGTTTTCTTTTACTTTATATAAACTTGATAAAATTGAAACACCCAGTTTTGAAGCTTGGTGCGGAATGATGGCGTTGGTTTCTTCCATTTTGATAGGTATATCCTCGAAAAACGCATCAATGAAATCGGGCAAATGAGTTTTAGCCAAACGCAATAATTTTCGGCCATTCATGGCAAACGAATGTATTTCGGGGTCGTAAGGATTGTCTTTGAAGAATAATTTCATGCCGCCACCTTTGAAAGTTGAGTCATAAACACCTTCGGAATAAGTCTGCATGGTACTTTTTAGGTAAGCCGAATCAGTATTGGAGTCGAATTGTAAAATGGCCGCCACAGCTCCATCACCAAAAAGTGTTAGCGTTTCCCAGTTATTAGGGTTTAGGCCAGTTGAGGCAATTTCACTGCTGACAATGACAATATTTTTATACTTTTTGCCATCTAACAAACTTGATGCAATCTCAAATGCACTCACAAAACTCAAGCAGCTCGAATCGACATCCAAAGCAGGAATATTGACCGTCATTCCATCTTTGAGTTCGCTCTTAATGATGCTCGATTGGCTCGGCAACGGGTAATCAAAACCTGCACTTGCCGAAATCAGCAAATCAATATCGTTCAGCTCCATTTGGCATTTTTCTAAGGCTTGCTCAATGGCTTTTGCTCCCATGTAGCCAATCGACTCAAATGTAATATGATGCCGAGATTTTACGCCCGAATATTTCTCTGACCAACCTTGAGGAAGACCATGTTTTTGTTCCAAATCGGCCGATGAAACTTCCTGCGGGAGATATTTTCCCAAACCGACTATCTTAATAGGTTTTCCTGACATCATTTTTTATTCTTCTAAGTTTTTGGCCTCTGAGGGTATGGTTATGATTTATTTGACTTATTTCGACCTCAAAAATATTATTTTTTTTTAGTAAATCTTGAATTGCTGCATAAGCCAGTTTAAATGATTCTTCGTGCTGACTTTTTATAAAAAGCATTAAATGATTCGGCTCGTTTTGAATTAAAGCGTAATCACTGATGGTATTATCAGATAAAATAATGGCACGTCTGAAAAAATCAGGAAAGATTTTAACTTCTTGATTATCAATATTCTTAAAAATCAAAATATCATCTGAACGCCCTTCGATGGCTTTGATAGCCAAAAATTTACTGCCGCACGGGCAATTTGTTTTTTCTTGAATAATATCATTCAATTCATATCGAATGATGGGCTGTGAACGCCGCCTTAAATCAGTGATAATTGGGTGAAATCTGCTTTGCTCTTGGTCGATGTATTTCTTTTCGATTATCAGAAAATCTTCGTTGAAATGCAACGTACCGTGTTCGCACGAGCTGGCTAAAAAACCTTCGGTGCATTGATAAACTTGATGAATGGTTTGTTTAAAAATGTTGCTCAAATAGGCTTTATCTTCGGGCGTTAAAACTTCTGCTACCGAAATAACCTTTGTTGGTTTTATGTCAAGTTTATTGGCTGCAATCGCATTCGCTAATTCAAGTAACATACTGGGTTGGGCTACCAAAATAGTTGGCTGTAAGGCATTTAGACGTTCAATGTGAGTGTGAATCGGATTGAGCAAATCAAAAAAATGAAATGCCAGTAATTTTGATTTTACTGAATCATAAAGATTGCTATTGGCTCGTAAAAAGAATGCAATGCTTCGTTTTTTGAATGAAAATCCCAACACCCTATCTAACACCAAAGCTACCCAATAGGCTCGTTCTTTTTCACTTGCCAAAAACACACCTCGGTTTCCGCTCGTACCCGACGATAAGCCGACTGTAATACTCTTGATAGTTGGCGAAAAATCTCTATTTTCTTCCGATTTTATCGCAACTACCAAAGCTTTTTCGAGTATGATATTTACAGTATTGATAGCATTAAAATTTGCCATAAAAATGGCTTTATTGATAATTGGGAAAGCTGCGAAACTATTCTCCTTCTGAGAGAAATCCTTATAAAATAAACTTGTAGAGCAATGTTGAATGAGTTTTTTGATTATCCAGTTTCGTCTAAAACCAATGTTGTTGACGTAAAGCCATTTCGATAGTTTTATTTCTGCTAAATAATATAAAATGGATAATTTAAAGAGCATCAAGGTCGTAATGAGTTGAAACAAGAGCCGACGTTGTTGCCGAGCAATGCGTAGGCACAATCGTTATCTCTGGAAATTTTTTATGAAATAAGTTTACTTTTTGAAGGCTATCCTTGAAGTCTTGCCAAGAATCAAAAAATAACCTGACGATTGATGGCGGAAGCAACATCTGTTCGTAAGATTTCCTGTTCCAACAAGCATCTGCAATCAGAAAATATTGCTGTTTTTGGGTCTTTAATTCTACGCCGATTTGTCCAGCAGCGTGGCCAGGTAAATCGTAGATTATTAAAGAATCGTCACCGAATAAATCATATTTTTTACCAAATATTTCATCGTTGAGGAGTTTTCCATAATCTTCAATAATTTTCAGCCTTTTCTCGAAATCTTCGGGAATTAGGTCTTTTAAAATTGCTTTACTGAAAGCCCAAAATTTGCTGATTTTATTGTATTGACTAAACGCTGCTCCTGAGCAATAGAAAGTTGCTTCATCAAAATCTTTCAAACCTGCCACGTGGTCGGCGTGAAAGTGAGTAATGATAATGTGCTTAATATCATTTGGTTTGAGGTTGAAATGCTTGAGTTGATTCTTTATTTCATCTTCTTCAGTCACAAAAACTTTGGTCATATTGGCATAGATTTTATTCGGGTAATTTCTCGTACACTCATAAAATCGTTTTGTGTAGCCAGTGTCATACAAAATCCAGCCTTGTTCGGGGTGCTGAATCAGCCCAAATAACGCATGAAACTTGATGCCTTTATTTGCTCCACCTCTGATGCTGTGGCTTTCTTTGGCTTCGCAATAACCCGCATAGCCGAGATATAATTTGACTTCTTTCATTATTTGCAATGGAATTTATTAAAGTACTGACCTCACCCTGCCCTCTCCCCGAAGGAGAGGGTTACAACTCTCTTCACCTTTAGACCAGTACTTTTAAGTTCTGATTTTTAAGCCCTTCTCCTCGAAGGAGAAGGGTTGGGATGAGGTGATTTTCATGATTCCACTAAATACCAACTCACAAACTCATCAATTGCTTCATCGGTTGATACTTTTGGTGAATACCCTAAAAACGTTTTTGCCTTTGAAATATCCATCGTAAATGATTTTGCTAAAATTCCTGCACCGTAAGTTGTTAAGGCTGGTTCTTTATAATTGGTAAGTTTTGCTTTCAATTCCATGATTTGCGAAATGAATTTTACCACCGAGTAGGGGACTTTCTTTTTATTCATTTCATGACCCAACATTGAAAGCACTTTTTCAATCGTTTCCCAAAGTTTTACTGGCTCGCCGTTGGTGATATTGTAAATCTGATAGAGTCCAGTATCGCCAACAAATAATGAAAGTTCAATCGAGTCGGCTACATTGGCGAGCGAGGTCAAATCTACTATATTTTTTCCATCACCAATAATTTTTAGTTTTCCTTCTTCAAAAGCCCTGATTAATCGAGGCATAATAATCGTATCGCCACGACCAATTAAAGCACGTGGCCTCAGAGTCACGTACGGAATACCTGATTTTTCTAAAGCCACCTCTGCTTCATATTTTGTTTTTGAGTAGGCATTGACAAACGCTGTTGGTAATGGGTCAGATTCTTTTACATCAAATCTGTCTTGGCCGTTGAAATACAAACTCGGAGTCGAAACATACACAAATCGCTTGATATGGTGCTTTTTAGCAGCATTTATCAAGTTTTTCATCGTGAATACGTTGGCTTTTTCAAACTCAGCATATTTTCCCCACGGTGAAGAAAGTGCGGCTGCATGAACGATATAATCAGCTTGCTCAACGAGTTGCGAGACAAAATCGGCATCTTCTAAATTGCCAAGTTGATAATTTACTTTGCTGTTTTCAACAAAATGTGTTGGTCTGATTACTCTCCCAGTAGCTATTATTTTTTCGACTTTCGGATTTTCAATCAAACGTTCTAAAGTCCGAAATCCCAGACCACCCGTTGCTCCTGTAAGCAGAATCTTCATCGACAAAATTTTGTTTTAAATGACCCACAAAAATAGGCTTTTATTTTCCTAAAAATTACATTCTCATAAGCAGCCAGAGCTTTTTATGAGAAGATTCTTCGAAATGCTCTAAAAAGTGTCTTTTGGAGCCTTTTTTCTTGAAAATAATTCAAAAATAAGTATGAAATCTCAAACTATTTTACATAAATTCGTGTTGTTATTCGTGGAAAAACACTATTTTTCCTTAAAATTATATTATATTATCTCGTGTTACATTTGAAATAGCTATGGAAAATCTACTAAAACTCCGCTTGATAGCTATCTTATTGATAATCAGTCAGTTGACTTTTGCTCAAAAAGAAAGGAAAAAGGATGACCGTTATGGCTATCATTTTATTGGGAAACATCAGAAAGTAGCTAAATTTGACTTTGACCTACACGCCAATCTCATTGTACTAAAAGCCCAACTTGATGGTTCTGATACCCTTCGTTTTATACTCGACACTGGCGTTAGTTCAACAATCGTTACCGACCCCAAACGTGCTTTATCTTTGGGGGTTAGATACGTGCGTCGTGTGAAAATTGCAGGTGCTGGCGAGGGAGAGGCTTTGATGGCGAATGTTTCGGTGGGTCATACCATCCGCATTGGCGATGTGGTTGCCCGTCAGCAAAGTTTGGTAGTGTTAGATGATGATGTGCTTCAATTATCAGAGTTTTTGGGTGTGCCGATTCATGGTATTTTCGGACATGATATTTTCAGCAACTTCGTCGTAACCATTGATTTTGAGAATAAAAAACTCACCCTTACTGACCCAAAAAAGTTTAAGTACAAAAAAACAATGGGCACACAGTATCCGATTGTATTGACTCAATCGAAGCCATATACCGATGCGATTGCGATGGTAAGCAACGACCAAAAACTAATTCCGATGCGGTTGGTAATAGATACTGGTGCTGGTCATGCACTTTTGTTGAATGCAGGCGAAAAAGAACCAATTCATTTGCCAGATAGAGTGATGCGTGCCAATTTGGGCCGTGGACTAAACGGCGAAATCAACGGAAATATTGGTCGTGTTGATAAAATCAAGATGGGAAGTATCGAAATGAAGAATATTTTGGCGTCGTTTCCCGATAGTTTATCGTTCAGTATGAAATTCACTGCTGATGATACCAAACGTCAAGGCAGTATAGGTTGTGAATTATTACGTCGCTTTACCGTAACGCTCAATTACCGTGATGGCTATATGATTATGAAGCCTTTGCGAAACCGAATGAAAGAATCATTTGAGCATGATATGAGCGGCTTAGATGTACGAGCAAAAGGAGATAATTTTAATCAATATGTGGTTAATAAAGTAATCGAAGGCTCGCCGGCCGATGCAGCGGGTTTACAAGAAGGTGATGAATTAATATTTGTCAATGGTCAAAATGTAAAAGATTTGACTATCAGTGAGATATACAAGATTTTGTCTCGTAAAGAAGGCAAAGAAGTAGAGTTTTTCTTCAGAAGAAAAGGCGAGCTGAAAGTAGCCGCATTCTATTTAAAACGCATGATTTAGGAGTTTAATTGAAAATTGAGAATGAGTAATTGAGAATTATTCTGGATTACTGAATTTTTGTCCAATCGCTCCAACTGCTATTGGCTTCCAGTTTAGTTTGAATATCGGCAGGAAGTTTGGCAAAAAAGTCTAAGCCTGTCGCTTTCTCTACCTCATCAACCGAAACAACAAAACTATTCATTCGTTTGCCAAACAAAGCCTCATTTGGCAATAAAAATGCAATCATTCGAGGGCTTTTACCCGATTTTGGCTGGTAAAATAACGCAATCTTATAAAAATACTCAGGTACTGCTACATTATTGTATCGACCGATGGTAGGTAACCCTTTCCTCAGAACTGGCCCCGTAACTATAAATAATTCTTCGTCTCGCACCGCCCAACCTCTGATTCTACTTTCAATATTTTCCCAAATACCACGATTGAAGTCGGGTACTTGCGGAGCAATATTACTCATATAAAAAGTTTCGGTCATTAACTCTTGGCAGCATTTAAAATCACCAGCAGGTACCATGTGTCCACGGTCATAGCCAGTGCTGCTGTAATCGCCTGAGAGAGCCGAATTATCCTTTACTTTGCGGTCGGGCATAAATTGGTTATCGCCTCGGCTGGCAGTTCCTCGAGTATATTCTCCACGCAATTTATGTACTACCCATGCAGGTACTTCGTAGTCTTCTTCGTAGCGAAGGGTATAGTTTTTGTGTTTGATGATTTCATCACCTTTATGAATGGCAGGAAATGTAAAATCAGGAATCTCGCCATTATCAGTGCTTTCTTCTTGGGTATCGGTATTAAAAACTTTGTCTTTTATTTTATCAAAAATCGACGAATCATCTTCTTTTTCTTGCTTGTCATTACTTTTTTGTTCGTCTTTTTTATTGCTTGCCGTCGCTACATCATCATATTTTTCATCGCCTTTAGTAGCGGTTGCTTCGGTGTCTGGTTCGGGGGCTTTGTATGGGTTTTTCTCTTCTGATTTTGAGCCTTTCGATTCAAAAACACCTGTTACAGTTTTCCAAAAGCTGCCAATTGGGCCAGCCTTATCTTTGTAGTAGAGTAGATATCCAACTCCAAAAAAAATTAAAATCAGAATAATACGATTAGATTTCATGTAAAATAATTTGAGTATTTGTAGCACAATCGCTTCGGCGACCCGATATCAGAATTGTGATTAACGCAAACACAATTCTCCGAATTGTGCTACTTCAGTGCAAGTTTACGACAAAACACGAGAGGAAATTACAAATCTTGGAATATTAAAATTTTTTAAAAACTCTGTTTCAAATCATTTTTTGCTTCTATCTTTGTTATCTTAACCTTAATATCTCAATAATGACGAAAAACTTCATTAAAAACATCATTTTTTGTGGCCTTTGGGCAAGTACAACTTACGCCCAACAAGTGCTTCCGCTCAATGATATGTCAGCTTTCAGACCTATCAAAGAAAACTGGAGTATTGTTGGCGGTATCACTGCAAGTATCGACCAAACAAATATTACAGCAACCGAACCAGGCACAGGCATTTTATCGTGCAAGCACGAAATCGGGAAATATGGCATCGACAAAGATATTCTGACCGTAATGGAACACGGTGATTTAGATCTCGACCTTGATTTTATGATGGCAAAAGGCTCTAATTCTGGTATTTATCTACAAGGTCGTTACGAAATTCAGTTGAATGATAGCTGGGGAAAGAAAAATCCTAAATATGGTGATGTTGGTGGAATTTACGAACGTTGGGACGAATCAAAACCTGAAGGTTCAAAAGGTTATCAAGGTATTGCACCACGCCTAAATGTAGCCAAAGCCCCAGGTTTGTGGCAAAACATCAAGATTTCGTTTCAAGCTCCACGCTTCGATGCCGCAGGAAAGAAAATCAGCAATGCAAAAATCTTATCAATCATTTTAAATGGTGTTCTGATTCACGAAAACGTCGAACTCACAGGCCCAACTCGTGGAGCATTGGTGGATAACGAAGTTTTGCAAGGTCCGTTGCGTTTTCAAGGTGACCATGGTAATGTGGCTTTTCGCAATATCAAATACAAAAGCTTCAATCAAAAATTTCTTACATTTAAAGATTTGAAATTTGGTGTTTATAAAGGAAATTTCCGCACAGTAGCTGATATTGAGAAAATCAAGCCCGAAACAAGTGGTAATGTGGCTCTCTTAAATTGGAATGTGAGCAATGCCGAGAATGAGTTTGCTGTAAAATATATTGGTAAAATCAATGTACCAGATGCTGGAAAATATACTTTTACGGCAGTTCACGGTGGAAACACTCAAATGAAAATCAACGGAGTAGATGCTTTCAAAAATGGTTGGTTAAATTCGGGCGAAAGTCGCCAAGCAACGATTGACCTCCCAGCGGGCGATGTTGATTTTGAAATGTATTATTGGAAAGCCGATGGTTGGTTAGCTCCCGCTCTGGGACTTTATGCTGAATCAGCAACGATTCGTAAACAAGCACTTCACTACGCAAACTCTACTTTGGTGGCTAATCCAACTTCACCAATTATGCTTAACCCAACGACCGAACCAGTAGTTTTTCGTTCGTTCATGGATATTCGTGAAGGCGAAAAAGGTAAACGAGTTGTGCACGCAGTTTCGGTCGGAAACAAAGAAAATATTCATTTTACTTATGATTTAGATAACGCTGCTTTATTCCAAATCTGGAAAGGTGGTTTCTTAAACACAACACCAATGTGGAACGACCGTGGTGATGGTAGCTCAAAACCAATGGGAAGTTTGACTTCGCTTGGCGATGCTCCACTTTTGAATGTACTTAGTTCTGCATCTGCTGCATGGGGAGATTTAGATGCGTCTTATCGCCCACGTGGCTATGAGTTAGATGAAGCAGGCCAACCAACATTTAAGTATGATTACGCAGGCGTGAACGTATCGGATAAAACCACACCAAGCGAAGACGGAAAAATGTTTAAGCGTGAGATTACGGTAAAAGGTTCAGCAGCAAATCTTTACGCAAGATTGGCAGTTGCCAAAAATATTACAAAGGCAAGCGAAGGTTTATTTATCATCGGCGAAAACAGCTACTATATAAAAGTGATCGAAGGTACGCCAAGCATCCGTGAATCAGCAGGAATGAAAGAATTGATTGCTCCAGTAGGTGAGAAAATTACTTATTCGATTATTTGGTAAAATTGAGGCGTCTCTAAAAACTTAAAAAGAATTCAAATGAAAAACATCATAAAAATATTTATTTCGTTAATGACATTTTCGAGCGTATTTGCCCAAAATACTGCCGAAAATGAGTATTACCGCATCATAACGCTACCCGTTCCCGAAGGAATGCTTTTGGAAGTGGGCGGTATCACAACCATGCCTTCGGGCGATGTGGCTTTGGCTACACGTCGTGGTGATATTTGGATTATCAACAACGCTTACATGAATGTTGGCACTGCTCCGTATTACCGAAAATTTGCGAGTGGTTTGCACGAAATCTTGGGTTTGGTTTATAAAAATGGCTCGTTTTATTGTGCTCAACGTGGCGAATTGACCAAATTGACCGATAAAAATGGCGATGGTCGTGCTGATTCTTATGAAACTGTGGCTAATCTACCAATTTCGGGGCATTACCACGAATATACTTTTGGTCCTAAACTGATGCCAGATGGCTCAATGATTATTACTGGAAACGTAGCATTTGGTGATGAAGAATGGTGGAGAGGCGAAAGTCGCCGACCTGGTAGAGGTTGGGCAATGAAGATTTCGGAAGATGGAAAAGTCGAGCCTTATGCAACGGGTATGCGTTCTCCGTGCGGAATCGGTGCAATTGATGGCGAATTTTGGTACGGCGATAATCAAGGCGACTGGATGGGCTCGGGCTTTATTGCTCAAGTAAACAAAGGCGATTTCATGGGGCATCCAGCGGGTTTGCGTTGGACTGGCGAGCCAAATTCACCAGTAAAACTAACTACTGAGCAACTTTATGCAAAAATCGACCCTCGCAAAACTAAAGATGCTAATGGTTATTATATAAAGCCCGAAAACATCGAAACTGAGCGTGGAAAGTATCTTTTTGAAATGAAAAAAGATATTCCAGAGCTAAAATTGCCAGCCGTTTGGTTGCCTCACGGAGTTTTGGGTATTTCTACTTCTGAAATTATTAAAGACGAGACAAATGGTGCTTTTGGCCCATTTGCAGGTCAACTTTTTGTGGGCGACCAAGGAAAAAGTAACTTAACACGTGTTTTCATTGAAAAAGTAAATGGCGAATATCAAGGTGCGGCATTTCCTTTTAAAGATGGTTTTCAGTCGGGAACGCTTCGTATGGTTTTTGGTAATGACGGCTCAATGTTTGTCGGTGAAACCAATCGTGGATGGGGGTCGGCAGGTACAACAACTGCTGGTATCGAACGCTTGGTTTGGACAGGAAAAATGCCTTTTGAGATGAAAACAATGAAGGCCACACCAGATGGTTTTGAGGTTGAGTTTACGAAGCCTGTGAATAAAGCAATAGCCGCTGATTTCAAAAACTATCAAATCCGTAGCTTTATTTACAAATATCAACCAGTTTACGGTAGCCCAACCGTTGATGAGAAGTTTTTGACCGTGAAAGGTTTAAAAATATCAGACGATGGTATGAAAGTAAGATTATTGGTTGATGGCCTGCGTGAGCATTATATTCACGAACTAAAAGCTGATGGAGTAAAAGACACCGAAGGAAAAACGCTTTTACACGGTTTGGCATTTTATACACTCAATAATATTCCGAGTGGAGAAAAAATGAGTAGCTATATTCCACGCCCAGCTAATTTGAAAGTAGATGCCAAGGCAACTGCCGTAGTAAAACTTTCAACGCCTGATGATGTGAATGCTAAGAAAACCGCAGCCGTAGCAAAAGCACCAACTTTTGATGAGGTAAAACCATTATTGCAGAAACATACTTGCGTGGCTTGCCACCAAGCCGACAAACGCATGGTTGGACCTGCGTTTAAAGATGTAGCAAAAAGAAAATATTCGGACACGAAAATTGTAGAATTAATCTATAAACCACAGCCTAAAAACTGGCCAGAATATGCCACCGAAATGGCTCCAATGCCGCAAGTTCCGAGAGCCGATGCCTTGAAGATAGCCGCTTGGATAAATTCATTGAAGTAAAAAATTCTGTAAATAAAAATAAGCTCTTTCGGATTTTTCGGAAGAGCTTATTTCATTTTCTATCTATCTATCAATAACTACTCCATCAAAAGCATTGAGTTGATTGAGCTGAAATTCTACATAACCATCTTTCCAAACAAATTTAAGAGGCTTCTCACTCACCATCGAAAATACCTTTGAAGGTTTGAAATCAGCCTTTATCTTGAAATCAAGTTTGTAAACAGGTAATGGTTCAAAATAAGTATTACCACTAAAACCTGTCAGGTTTACAAGGTGCAGAATCATACCATCATTCGTAGTCTTCTGCTTATTTTCGACTATATTTCTGCTATATTTTTGCAAAATAAGTTCTACTCGCTCGGGTGCATTCGTTGTTATCAATTCATTTGCTTCTGGAAAAACATAGTCTATCACATCAAGCAATATATTCTTATGCTCTTCATAACCATGCAAATAATAAAGTCGTCCTAAATTAATTGGTAATAAAATGTTTTTACTTTGCTTTTTTATCTTTACCCCCATACCATAAAAACCAGTTGGCTCATGGCCACCAATAATTTCGGGAGGGCCAGGACGGCCTTTGGCTAATATTGGAAGAAAAACCGAATCTGCTGCACTAAAATCATATTTGCCTAAATTAAACTTCCAAAATAGCATTTTTTGCTTCTCAAATCGCTTGAAAAGTTCTTTATTGGTCGGACTCAAGTAATTTCCACTTCCTTCATTGTCTTTGCTTATGATTTTGGCACCAAAAAGTTCTAAAAGTAACGCAGGATTATCAGACATCGTAGTGTTGGTCGCAATCAAATTGACACCTTGCTCAGATGCTTCCCTAAGTGTTTTTATCGAAGCTGAGTTTAGGTAAGTTATATCTGGTAAAATCAATAATTTGTACTGCTTTATTTTTTCAGATAAATGACCGATTTGCGAATCTTCGATTAAATCAAAGGGAATATGGGCCTCTTTTAGTATCAACTGAATTCCTCGATATTCCTGCATTGGCAAACCACTCGGCCACGAACCTGGAGCAACGATAGCGATTTTAGCAACAGAAGTATATTTCCCAAAATACGGTTCATGCTTTTTGTGATGAGCATATATCTTTTTTATAACATCAAAATTACGCTCATCCTCGTAGCCTCTCATATCGCCCATCATGCTAATATCCAAGCCTGAACCATTGGCAATGTTTTCGTAGAGCCTAATTCCAACTTCCTCTGGCTCAACGGCGTTATACCGAGACTGAAATGAAATTTGCTGAATACTACTATTACTGATAATATGTGTTGGAAACGAAGTTGAGGCACTATTGACGTTTTCGGAGGCAGAATAAGGCCAATAAGGCAAGCTATTCGTCTGAGATTCATGCCGAATAATATCAACGTGTTTATCGAAATAAGTACAAATCGCAATTTGTTCGTTTTTCGATTTTACAAGTTTGTTCAATCGTTCGGCCCAATCTTCAACCGTGAATTTCTTAAATTCGAGATATTTTTGAAAAACACTATCGGCTTTGTTTTCTTCGATTGGTAATTTCAATCCACCACTAAATTCTGCAAACCGCTTTTTATCGGCTTCATTTTGGTCAATTCCATGATACTTTCCCTCATACGGATTATTGACTTGATAACCTGGCATATTTAAGAAAATCCCATCAATCGGAAAACTGTCAATCACCTCTTCAATGGTTTTAAAAGCACACTCCTGCACATAAGGTGCATTGATAGATACCACATACATATCAGTATTAATGATGCGTTCACCTTTGGGAGAAATATAACACCAATCTGGATGAACTTTAAAGATACTTTCGTGTACTCTACTAAAATCAAATCTGACAATTACCTTGATATTATTTTCATGGCATTTTCGCACCACTTCTCCCAACATATTATTATCTTTCATGTACGGGTTGATGTAATGAAATGGAAGTTTGCTTGGGTAAAAAGCCATAATTCCGCCCGCATTTATCAAGAGGGTATTGGCTGAAAAGTCTTTTAAATCCTTGACTAATGAATCAGGGTTTAAGGTAGCGGCTTCGTAGGCGGGTAGGTTTGTCTGAATAACTCTTAGATTATTCTGTTTCCACCAAAGAGGTTGTTTTTGGGCAAAAACTGATGATAAAATCAAGCAATAAATGCCCAATAACATTATTTTTTTCATAGAAAATACACTTAGTTCTATCGAGAAATTACTTCTTTTTCTTCTTTTTATAAACACAAGTAGTATTATCAGATTTTACGTAGTAAGATTTATAATTCGATGCTTTTGGGTTGGTACAACCACAAAGATTCAATAACTCAACTTTACGGAAATCAACGGGGTGGCTTTCGCTCTGTAATGAAATCGAACCTTCTTTCAAGAGTTTAACTTCGGACATGAGTTTTTCGTCGTGTCCGCTTACATTTCCACCACCAATTTGTGGTTTTAGGTATTCCAAAACTTTCTCACCATTTACGTAATGAATAATGGCTGAATCACCCAAAACTGTCACTTCCGCTCTTACCCATTGGTCGCCATCATACGTTTTTGAAGTCGAGTTTATGCAATGACGTTTGTCTAATTTGTTTTGATAAACAATATTTGTTCCAGGTGTACAAACATTACAAGTCGTACGATTTCCTTTTCCAAGCCCTCCCAATAATTGTACCTCAATCGAAATCGGAAAATCTTGGTCTTTGCCCATACTTTCGGGAGTTTGGCCATGTACCATAATTCCGCTGTTTCGAGTTGCCCAACCTGGCCCTTCGATGGCTTGGTCGCCTACAAATCTGTATTCTACCGCAATTTTGTAATAGGAGAATTTATCTTTGTAAAAAATATGCCCAAAACGCTCATTGAAAGCAGGATAAGCACTGGCATCGTATCTTACTTTCATCAAACCATCTTCTACTCTAAAAGTATTACCATAATTATTATTGAGGTCATAATTTCTGATTTTAACTTTCCAACCATCAAGGTTTTTGCCGTTAAAGAGCTGTTTCCATTCTTTTTTATCAACTTCTTGTGCGAATGTAAGTAAGGGGAATAACAAAAAAGCGAGTACTTTTTTCATAGAAAATGAGTTTTGTAGAGGTTATAAAAGATGGTCAAATAAATGACTGGAAAGATACGAAAGAAATATAAAATGTAGAAATTAAGCACACGAAGATTTCCCCTAAGTGCAGCTTTGTGTACTTAGTACCTTAGTGGTAAAAATATAATGAAGATAAAGTTATTACCCAATCTCAATTTCATCGCCCAATTTATTGAGGAAATGAAACTCGGTGATACCAATAGAAGAGTCTTTGATGAGTTTTACCCATGTTCTATACTTCAAGAACCATTTCATTTGTTTTGAAATAATTCCCTCTCTGTAATAGGCGTAGATAAACGGATGAAGTACAATGCTTATACCACTTTCGTTTTGTTTAGAAAGTATATAATCGAGGTTGTTTTCGATGAGGTCAGTCACCACGATGCTCGCCTGAATCGTGCCTGTTCCGCTACAAGTAGGGCAGGTTTCACGAGTAACGATGTTCATCTCTGGACGAACACGCTGACGAGTGATTTGCAACAAACCAAATTTAGAAATCGGAAGAATCGTATATTTCGAGCGGTCACCTTTCATTTCTTCTTTCATTGCTTCCTGAATAATGCGACGGTTCTCGCTTTTCTTCATATCAATGAAATCGACTACTATGATTCCGCCCATATCACGCATACGTAATTGGCGACACAACTCTTTTGCCGCTTCTAAGTTTACAGCCAGTGCCGTTGACTCTTGGTCGTCTTCTTGGGTTGATTTATTACCGCTGTTTACGTCAATTACGTGGAGTGCTTCCGTGTGTTCGATAATCAAATAGCCTCCGTTTGGCAAGCTAACTGAGCGTCCGAACAACGATTTTATTTGTTTTTCGATACCGTATTGCTCAAAAAGTTTGTTTTTGCCCGTGTGGAGTTTCAGAATCTTCTCTTTATCGGGTGCAATGGTATGCAAGAACGTTTTTACGCCTTCAAAATTTTCTTTAGTATCAACATAAATGTTGTCGAAATCATCATTGAGCATATCTCTCAATATTGATGATGCACGACCCATCTCGCTGATGATACGGTCACGAGGCTTAGCATCACGCAAAGCCTTCATTCCTTCTTCCCATTTCTCCACACAAAACTCAATATCACGGCTCAACTCTTCCATATCTTTGCCTTCGGCCACAGTTCGTACAATCACCGCAAAGTTTTCGGGCTTCACCGACGACACCATTTTGTGTAGTCGCTGACGCTCTTGTTTGTTCGTGATTTTTTTAGAAATATTAACTGAATTGCCAAAAGGCACTAAAACCACGTTTCGTCCTGCAATCGAAATATCGCAAGAAAGACGTGGGCCTTTGGTAGAGATAGGCTCTTTTACAACCTGTACGAGTACGGGAGTATTTTTCGTAACAACATCATTGATTTTGCCAAATTTCTCGATTTCGGGTTCCATCTTGAAGCCTTTCAAACGAAGATTAACTGGGCGTTTGGCAATGACGTCTTTTACGAATTTGTTGAGAGAATTGTACGAGATAATCTCGTTGTAGTGAAGAAAACCATCTTTATCATAGCCAACATCAACAAAAGCGGCATTATTACCTTGCACAACTTTCTTGACTACCCCCAAATAGATATCTCCGACGGCAAACTGATGTTCCGTCTCGTCAAAGTGATATTCGATTAGCCTTTTGTCTTGTACAAGGGCTATTCTATCACCTTTCTGTGTGGTACTGATATATAATTCGTTACTCAAAGTTGAGGTAGAATCAAGGGGTTAATGACTTGTTTAGGTTTGACTATGAAAAGGGGAGGATTAATAATCATAGTTTACTTTAAGTAATGAATGATTATTAACCCTCAAGAAAAATTATTTTTTCTTATGACGATTCTTTCTAAGACGCTTCTTTCTTTTGTGCGTGGCCATTTTATGACCTTTTCTTTTTTTTCCGCAAGGCATGATAGTAATAATTTAAACCCCCAACCCCTAAAGGGGAGTGAAAGTATATTTTTAATTAATAATTATAAACTTAATATATTTTTCTAACCTGTTTTTGGGCCAGAAGCATTTTCCTTTGTTTTTCGTCGCTCCCCTTTAGGGGTTTGGGGTGACGAGGCTTTTATCGAACCGCAAAGATAACAAATTATTTTAAACTCTCCAAAGCCTTATTTACTTCTTCTAATAAAGTTGGCTCTTTTACTTTTTTCTTTAAATCTTCAAAAATAATTTTTGCTTGCGATTTTTCCTTCAATTCGATTAAACTATACCCTAATCCCAATAGTGCATTGAAATTATTTGGGTTGATTCGGATAACCTGTCTGAAGCGGTCGGCGGCTTTATCGTATTGTCCCGATTGCATCGAAAGTACGCCCAGATTCATCAAAGCTGGCTCAAAGTTTGGTTCTTCGGTAATTACTTCACGAAGCATCATGATTGCCTGCATTGGCGAGTCTGACTGTACGTAGGTCATTGCCAAATTTGTTTTGGCTTGTAGTTGTCGTGGGTTTTTCTCCAATACTTTTTGGTAACACGCACGAGTTTTTTCGGCGTAGTTAGCCACATTTTCTTGGCGGAGCGACAACGTAAATGCTTGATAATAAGTGTCGCCAGCTCGCATCCAGTTTTCGGTGCTTGGGTTGGCGATGGCTATTTTTTCGGCATAAACTGCGGCACTATCAAAACGATTGGCATTGATAAATACCTGTGCGATTTGCTCGTACAAAGGGTTTTTATCGCTTGCCGAAGCCAGTTTTTGTTTCAGTGCGGCTAATTGTTTTTCTTGTTCGGCCGATAATTTAGGTGCTTGAGAAGTCTCGCTGTGGTCGTGGCCATCGTCGTCGGAATGTTTTTCGTCCGACTTTGTTTCCGACACCTTATCTCTATTCGCTTTAGCTTCGTCTTTCACGACTACCTTTGGGCGAGAATAAAGAAAGCCCGTGAGGGCTACCGCAATGACAATCAGAATGATGAAGTTTTTTTTCATGTTTTTGTGAATGTATGATACTCTTAAAGAACATCATGGATAGCCAAATTGTTGGGCTATCCATGATTTATTCAAAGAATCATAATATTCTTAAAAGATTATTTTACTGATGCTTTTACTTGTTCAGTAAATTCTTTGGCTGGTTTGAAACCTGGAACCGAATGAGCAGGAACCATAACGGTAGTTTTTGCCGAAATATTACGAGCTTTTTTGGCTGCTCTGTGCTTATTTACGAAACTTCCGAACCCTCTCACATAAACTGCATCGCCTTGTGCCAATGTGTCCTTTACAATTTCAAAAAATGATTCAAGTGTTGTGGATACACTTGCTTTGTCCACGCCAGTTTTGTCGGCAATTGCAACGATAACTTCTGCTTTAGTCACGATTAAAACGTTTATTTAGATTATCAATTAACTTTCAAAAAATACCAAGGTGAAATACAACAATTTTTACACCAAAATTTTCAGTCTTGAAAACTTCACTTTGATACATTCAAACTCTTTGGTTTGTTTTTGGGTTTGCAAAGATAGCGGATTTATAAAGACTCTGCCAAAAAGTTTTAAACTTTTTTTTTGTAATTACTTCATAATTAGTTAGTTACAAAATATATTGGTGGCAAAGAGTGCTTTTTAGACAATATTTTTTCGATAAAACACCATCAAACTTCTATAAAAATTGGAAACAAATGTTTTTTCTGAGGCTCTGATTGCTTGGTACCACACAAAAAAGAGGGACTTGCCGTGGCGAAAAACCAAAGACCCATATAAAATTTGGCTTTCGGAGGTGATTCTCCAACAAACTCGGGTGGCACAAGGTTCGCCATATTATGAAAAATTTGTAGAAAATTACCCAACCATCGTGGACTTAGCAAGTGCCGATGAGCAGGAAGTGCTACGGCTTTGGCAAGGTTTGGGTTATTATTCGAGGGTGAGAAATATGCACGCTACGGCCAAAATTGTGGTAAATGATTTTGATGGAGTTTTTCCGAATACTTATGCTGGGTTACTAAAACTAAAAGGTATTGGGCCTTATACGGCGGCAGCAATTGCTTCGTTTGCGTTTGATGAAAAAGTAGCGGTGGTTGATGGAAATGTGTACAGGGTTCTGGCGAGAGTTTTTGGTGTTGAGACCGATATTTCGAGTCATGAGGCAAAGAAAGTTTTCGGGGAATTGGCCAATGAATTGATTTCGGCTGAGTCGCCAAGTGTTTATAATCAGGCAATTATGGAATTTGGGGCGATTCACTGCACACCAGCCAATCCTGATTGTATGTTTTGTGTGTTTGCCGAATCGTGCGTGGCGAATGCCAAAGGAATGCAGGCGATTTTACCGATAAAATCAAAAAAAGTGAAAGTGCGGAATCGTTTCTTTGATTATTTTGTCATTGAACAAAACGGTAGTTTTCTGATGCACCAACGCCCCGAAGGTGATATTTGGACTGGACTGAATGATTTTTATTTGGTTGAAAACGAAGAAAAACTTTTGGAATTGGACGAAATCAATGATGACTTTTTGAACAAAGTTCTGTCGAAAGCAATAATTAAGGGATATTCTGAAAGCATCAAGCATATTCTAACTCATCAACGAATTGAGGCGAGGTTTTGGCACATTGTACTGAATGAAGAGGTTACTGCTCCTGCGGGATATGAGTTTTATTCGTTAGATGAAGTAGAGGCTTTGCCAAAGCCGATTTTGATTGAAAAGTATTTGAAAGGTGCGTGGTTTTCGGCAAAGAAGTAGTTGTGATGTATCGAGTTTTTGTTAAATTTACGTAACAATCTTTAAACAATTTTATATAAAATGGCTGGAGTAAATAAGGTGATTTTATTGGGGAATCTTGGCTCAGACCCCGAAGTCAGAACGCTTCCGAGTGGAGGTAAAGTAGTGACTTTTAGTATTGCCACCTCAGAAAGTTATAATAATAAAGAAGGGGTGCGTGTTGAGCAAACCGAATGGCACAGAATTGAACTTTGGGATAATTTGGCAAATATTGCCGAACAATACCTGAAAAAAGGTGACACGGCTTACATTGAGGGACGTATCAGAACCGAAAAATGGACTGATAAAGAGAATATAGAAAGAACTACCGTGAAAATCAGAGCAAATACATTGCAGTTAGTTGGCGGACGTCGTGGTGGTGAATCAACGGAATCGGGCGGACAATCGTCTTATGCTGGAAACAGCGGTAGCTCGAATAATTATGCTCCAAAAGCAGCTCCAGTTCCGATGCCACCGCCACCCGATTTAGCTGGTGGAAATAGCGATGATTTGCCGTTTTAATCACCCCCCGCCCCTAAAGGGGAGTTTCTGTTTCTACGATTTTTTGTAAGTTCAAGAGTTAAAACAACTCTTGAACTTACTTTTATCCCCCTTTAGGGCGGCAGTCGTTACTGGTTAGGGGTTTTTATCTTCTCTCTCAACTGCACTATTTCATCTCTAAATCGAGCTGCTTCTAAGAAATCCAAATCTTTGGCGGCACGCTCCATTTTTCTTTGGGTTTCTTCTATGAGTTTTTCAAGCTGTGGTTTGGTCATGTAGCCCACAATTGGGTCGGCAGCAATCGAAATTTGCTCAGGCTCGTTGTAATACATCTTGGTTGTGGCCTTGCTGTCGGCAATCGAAGTTTGTTCCATAATGGCTTCTCTCGATTTGAAGATAGTTTTTGGCGTAATACCGTTATCGGCATTGTATTCCATCTGAATGGCTCGGCGACGATTGGTTTCATCAATAGCTTTCTGCATTGAGCCTGTAATTCTATCGGCATACATCAAAACCTTGCCGTTTTCATTACGTGCGGCACGACCAATGGTCTGAATCAAAGAGCGAATATCACGCAAGAAACCTTCTTTGTCGGCATCCATAATGGCCACGAGCGATACCTCGGGCAAATCGAGACCTTCACGCAATAAGTTTACACCCACCAACACATCGAACACACCCAAACGCAATTCACGCAAGATTTCTACACGGTCGAAAGTTTTTACTTCTGAGTGAATATATCGACCTTTGATGCCCACTTTATCGAGATATTTACTCAATTCTTCGGCCATGCGTTTGGTCAAAGTCGTAATCAAAACACGTTCTTTTCGCTGAACTCTTACGTTGATTTCTTCCAATAAATCATCAATTTGATTGATACTTGGGCGAACCTCAATTTCGGGGTCGAGCAAGCCTGTTGGACGAATGATTTGTTCTACAACAACGCCATCTGTCAAACGTACTTCGTAGTCGGCTGGCGTGGCACTTACAAAAACGGTTTGACCAACCATTTCTTCAAACTCTTGGAATTTCAACGGACGATTATCCATGGCTGATGGAAGTCGGAAACCATATTCAACCAAAGATTCTTTACGTGAGCGGTCGCCTCCCCACATGGATCTGATTTGTGGAATTGAAGCGTGGCTTTCGTCCACTACCATTACATAATCTTCGGGGAAATAATCGAGCAAACAGAAAGGTCGTTGCCCCGCTTGACGGTTATCGAAATAACGAGAATAATTTTCTATACCTGAGCAGTAGCCCAATTCTCGCATCATTTCAAGGTCAAATTCGGTGCGTTCTTGTATGCGTTGAGCTTCCAATAATCGGCCATCAGATTCAAAATATTTTACTTGCTTCACCATTTCATCTTGGATTTGGTGCATGGCGTTGGCCATTACGTCTCGACCAGTGACGAATAAATTGGCTGGGAAAATAGCAATTTGCTTTTCAGAACTTAGTTTTTTGCCATTTGATGGGTCGATTCGTTGAATTTCTTCGATTTCATCACCAAAAAATATAAATCTAAAAGCAAAGTCGGCATAACTTGGGTAAAGGTCAACGGTGTCGCCTTTGACACGGAAGTTTCCACGCATAAATTCGCCTTCGGTACGAGAATAAAGAATTTCGACCAAACGAAACAAGAATTGATTGCGAGAAATGATTTGTCCGACCCCAATCTGAATAATACTACGTTTCATTTCGGTCGGATTTCCCGCACCATAGATGCACGAAACTGATGCAATTACAATGACATCACGCCGCCCCGACATCAACGATGAAACCGCCGAAAGTCGGAGTTTGTCGATTTCTTCATTGACCAAAAGGTCTTTTTCTATATAAGTATTGGTGGTGGCAATGTAGGCTTCGGGCTGGTAATAATCGTAATAAGAAATAAAATATTCGACGGCATTTTCGGGAAAAAAGCTTTTGAACTCGCCATAAAGTTGGGCCGCCAGCGTTTTGTTATGACTCAAAATCAAGATTGGGCGGTCGAGCTGAGCAATCATATTGGCAATCGTGAAGGTTTTACCAGAGCCAGTTACGCCAAGTAGTACCTGCGAGCGTTCGCCTTTTTTGATACCCTCAACGAGCTTGGTAATTGCCTGCGGTTGGTCGCCAGTGGGTTTGTAGTCAGAAACGAGTTTGTATTGCATAATTTTGGGTAGAAATAGAAATAGCTTATCTGAATATAAACACAACTTTGGGTGATAGAGTTTCTTTTGTTTGAAGAAATATTGAGTTTGAAGGATTAAGAATTAGTAATGAGATTTTGCTTATAATTGCAGTCTCATTTTATTCAATTCACCAAAGCCAATGAAGCAATTATTCGTCTCTCTCTTATTTATTTCTCAAATCAGTTTCTCTCAAAAACTAAAAATAGACACAAAAACTACCTACCAAACGATTCACAGTTTTGGGGCATCGGATTGCTGGTCGATGCAGATGGTGGGAGAAAATTATCCTGTCGAAAAGCGAGAAAAAATTGCGAGTCTTTTATTTAGCAAAGAACTCGACCAAGCAGGAAATCCAAAAGGAATTGGGCTTTCGATGTGGAGATTTAACATCGGTGCGGGCAGTACAGAACAAGGAATTGATAGCAAAATCACGAACGAATGGCGTAGAGCCGAGTGCTTTTTAGAGAATGGAAAATATAACTGGAACAAACAACGTGGCCAACAATGGTTTTTGGAAGCAGCCAAACGCAACGGCGTAGATTTTACGCTGGGTTTCTTGAATTCTGCCCCAGTTTCGATGACAAAAAATGGCTTAGCAATTGGTAGCGGCAAGTTGGGAGATTGGAATTTCGATAAAAACAAAATTGATGATTTTACTGGTTTTCTGGCGGAAGTTTCGGCAAAACTGAAATTCGATTATATCAGTCCATTCAATGAACCGCAGTGGGATTGGGGGCCAAAATCAAAATCGGGATTTGGCTCGCAGGAAGGAACGCCCATCAACAATGAAGATTTGGCTTGGGCAGTGCGGAAACTCGACACAAAAATGACCGAACGAAAACTAAGCACAAAAGTTGTGATTTCGGATGCTGCACAGATTGATTATTTGTACAAATCGAAGAGCAACCGAAGCGAAGTTGGACAAGATAATCAGATTGAAAGTTTCTTTTCGGAGTCGAGCAAAAACTACGTTGGCAACTTAAATTCGGTCGAAAAACTGATTTGTGGACATAGCTATTTTACGACTTCTCCGAGTAGCGAACTAATCGGTAAACGTCAAGAGTTATCGGCTAAAATTCAGCAACAAAAAATCAATTATTGGCAGTCGGAATATTGTATTTTGGGCGATAACGCTGGCGAAATTGAAGGTGGTGGGCAAGATTTAGGCATGAAAACCGCTTTATACGTAGCCAAAGTTATTCATGCCGATTTGACTTACGCTAATGCTTCGGCGTGGCATTGGTGGCTTTCGGTCAGTGCCAATGACTATAAAGATGGCTTGATTTACGTAGCCAATAATGGCGTAAAAGGCGAAAATGACAGCAATAAATTCGATGCCGAAGTTTATGACTCAAAACTCCTTTGGGCATTTGGTAATTTTTCAAGATTTGTCAGACCACAAATGCAGCGTATAAAAATCGAAACCGACAATAAAGATTTGATGGTTTCGGCCTATAAAAGTGCAAAAGAGTTGGTGGTAGTGATTGTAAATCCTGCCCAAAATCAGCAAATTGAACTGCCAAGTCTTACAAAAAATCAAATAATTAATGCCTACATAACATCAAAAGATAAGAACTTAGCTTATAGTAAAATTAAAGGTACGAGTATTGAAATACCTGCTGAGTCAGTGGTTACTTTGGTTGTGGGGTTTAGGTAGGGAGGTTGCTCTGCGAAGTTTAAATCTTCGCAGAGGCTCCTGATGTCATTTTGTAAAAGCGTTCAAAAGAATGTATTACGCACTTGCGAAATTCAGAAACTTCGCATAGCATGAGTAATTTTTTTATTGTTTTGAATAAATTTATAGAATGTAATCTACAAATTTATATGAATTTATAGATTACGCTATTTTTCCATTTACTTCTTCTCAAAATAATCAACTGTCAAGTGGCAAAGGGCTTTTACGCCGAGGCCTAAACCGCTATCATCAATAAAGAAGTCTGGCGTATGGTGCGGAGCTGCCGCCGTGCTTCCGATTGGTTTTCCGCCCAAAAAGAAGAAAAACGCAGGTACTTTTTTGCCAAAGAAACTAAAATCTTCGGCACCAGTAGCCAGCGGTGCTTGAAGCAGATTTTCTTTTCCTGCCAAAGCTGTTAGCGTTGGCACCATTTTTTCGGTTAATTTTGGGTCGTTGTAGGTCACAGGTACGCCAATATTGATTTTCAAATCGGCCGTTGCACCTGCACTTTCGGCAATATTAGTTGCAATTTCTTGCATTCTTCTATGAATAAGCTGCTGTTGTGCCTCGCTAAAAGTTCTGATTGTACCAATCATTGTTGCTTCTTCAGGAATAATATTGCTTCTGATTCCCGCATTGAAAGCCCCAACCGTTACAATAGCAGGGTTTTCGGTAATATCTACATTTCGGCTGATAATTGTTTGGTAAGCCATCACAATTTGTGAGCCAGTCACAATCGGGTCAACGCCACTCCATGGGCTTGCTCCGTGCGTTTGTTTTCCTTTAATTTTGAGTGTATAAGTGTCAGCAGCAGCCATTTCTGGGCCAGAGCGGTACCTGATTTGCCCAACATTGGTCTGAGAATTGATGTGCAAACCAAAAGCTACATCCACTTT
Source organism: Emticicia aquatilis (assembly GCF_014644295.1). Taxonomy (GTDB): domain Bacteria; phylum Bacteroidota; class Bacteroidia; order Cytophagales; family Spirosomataceae; genus Emticicia; species Emticicia aquatilis. The sequence continues at coordinate 427,242 of NZ_BMKK01000005.1, read as the reverse complement.
TGGGTTTTCCATTACGCCTTGTTTTATCATCAAATCGGCTCCACCTTCTTCGCCCGCTGGAGCTCCTTCTTCGGCTGGTTGGAAACAAAATTTCACCGTTCCTGCCAATTCATTTTTCATCGACGAAAGTACTTCGGCCACACCCATCAGAATCGCTACGTGCGTATCATGTCCGCAAGCGTGCATTACACCAGTTTTTTGGTTATTGTATTCCGTCACAACATTTGATTTGAAAGGAATATCAGCTCTTTCGGTTACTGGTAGAGCGTCCATATCGGCTCTTAGCAGTACAACTGGACCAGGTTTTCCGCCTTTTAGAATTCCCACAACGCCTGTATAAGCTACTTTTTCTTGTACTTCAATTCCGAGCGATTTTAGGTGGGCGGCAATTTTTGCGGCAGTCTTAAATTCACGATTACCAAGTTCGGGATTTTGGTGGATGTCTCTTCGCCAAGTAATCACTTTTGAGTCGATGGCATCAGCTTTTGCATTAATTTTTACTTTCAATGAGCTTTGTCCAAACGAACAAATTGCCGACAACGAAAGAGCCAGAGTTAGGAGTTTTTTCATCAGATGTTTTCTTTGTTGATAAAATTTAGGTAAATGATTCTCGACACAATGCGAGTGTTTATTCATCAAACTTAACCAATCTTTGATTTCTTTAAAACTTCTTGCCCAATATTTATTAGGGGAGTAGGGCCGAGATAAAAATCAGCTAAGTAAAACTACTCAAACTTTCTCTTTGTGTTTGTTGTCAATGTGTTAATATAACACATCTGATTTGCCAAATCCTTGTTTATTGCGTTTCTTTGCGTAAAATTTGAATTCTTAGATTATGAAACCAGTTTACAAAGCACACCCGTGGCATGGCATTTCGGCAGGTGAAAATGCCCCAGAGAGAGTTACAGTATTTGTCGAAATCGTTCCGTCAGATACTATTAAATATGAAGTAGATAAAGAGTCGGGTTATTTGAAAATTGACCGTCCACAAAAATACTCTAACATTATTCCATCGTTATATGGCTTTATTCCGCAAACTTATTGTGGTGAAGAAGTAGCCAAATTGGCTCGTGAACGTGGAACCGACAAAGTACAAGAAGGTGATGGCGACCCATTGGATATTTGCGTACTTTCGAGTCACCATATTCCGCATGGCGATATTTTATTGCAAGCGATTCCGATTGGTGGACTTTGTTTGCTCGACAAAGGCGAAGCCGATGATAAAATCATTGCAGTATTGGTTGCTGACCCTATTTACCAAAAATATACTGATATTAGCGAGCTTCCAGAAGCTATCATCACTCGTTTGAAACACTATTTCTTGACTTACAAGAGCTTACCAGACGAGAAAAACGCCATCGAAATTTCAAACGTTTATGGCCGTGAAGATGCCCACGAAGTAATCCGTAAATCAATGTTAGATTACCGTGATTTGATTTTCAAACCAATTTAATAGAATGATTAAAAGTCATGAAAGCCACGGAGTAATTTCTGTGGCTTTTGTGTTAATAAAGAGTTTTACACAAAATTCTTAATTCTTAACTCTACATTTTTAATTAAAAAGCTGTATCTTTGTGCTTGATAATCAAGTAGTTATTTAATTACAGCAGTGATGCTGCAAATCCAATGAGGAATTCAGATAGACCTAAAAAGGCCGATAACCGTGGTGGTTTCGGCGAAAAGAAAGCATTTGGTGATAAACCCGCCTTCAAAAAAAGAGAAAATGGCGTTGGTGGTTTCGGTGAAAGAAAGCGTATTGTAACGAGCGATAGCGAAAATAAAACTTACAGCGATAGAAAACCATATAACAACGACCGTCCTTATCAAAAGCGAGAAGAAAGCTCTGACCGCAAGCCATTTGGCGATAGAAAACCCTTCAACAGCGACCGTCCTTACCAAAAACGAGAAGAAAGCTCTGACCGCAAGCCATTTGGCGAACGCAAACCTTTCAACAGCGACCGTCCTTACCAAAAACGAGAAGAAAGCTCTGACCGTAAGCCATTTGGCGAACGCAAACCTTTCAACAACGACCGTCCTTATCAAAAGCGAGAAGAAAGCTCTGACCGCAAGCCATTTGGCGATAGAAAACCCTTCAACAGCGACCGTCCTTATCAAAAACGAGAAGAAAGCTCTGACCGCAAGCCATTTGGCGAACGCAAACCTTTCAACAGCGACCGTCCTTACCAAAAACGAGAAGAAAGCTCTGACCGCAAGCCCTATGGTGAAACAAGAGACGCTGCTCCAAAATCTTTTGAAGATAGACCAAGAACATTTGGTGGTGATAGACCCGCACATCCTTTCAAGAAAAGAGATGATAGTGGTCGTCCGACTTCAAACGACCGCAAAAATGCTTATTCGGCCGACAAGCCTCGTTTTCAGAAAAACGAACCTCATAACCGAGATTTCAAATCTAAAAATAAATTTGAGCCAAAAGAAAATCAGGCTACATCGTCAAGACCAGAAGCACCTAACTACGATTTAGAGCGTTTGAAAAGCAGATTACCCGAGAAACTTCAAAAGAAAGTTTTGAAAGAAGAAAAAGATTCGGGAAAAGATGAGCTAATCAGACTAAACCGCTATATTTCTAATGCAGGAATTGCTTCTCGACGTGACGCAGATGAGTTAATCGCTTCTGGACAAATCACTGTTAATGGCAAGGAAATCAAAGAAATGGGTTATAAAGTGAAGCCCAACGATGTAGTAAAATACGGTAAGAAGATTTTGAGTCGTGAGAAATTGGTATATGTTTTATTGAACAAGCCGAAAGATTTTATCACGACTACCGAAGACCCAGATGAGCGTAGAACGGTGATGGATTTAGTGAAAAACGCTTGTCCAGAGCGTATCTATCCAGTGGGTCGTTTGGATAGAAACACAACGGGTTTATTGCTACTAACCAATGATGGAGAATTAGCCGAAAAGCTTTCGCATCCATCAAACGAAGTGAAGAAAATCTACCAAGTTGAGTTAGATAAACCAATTACGACCGAAGATTTTGAGGCAATCATTAACGGTATCGAGTTGGAAGATGGTTTCATCAAGCCTGATGAATTGGCCCTCGTTACGCCTGATGCCGAAGTAGTAGGAATCAAGATTCATAGTGGTAAAAACCGCATCGTACGTCGTATTTTTGAGCATCTGGGCTACGAAGTCTTGAAACTCGACCGAACCACTTATGCTGGCCTTGACAAAAAAGACCTCCCTCGTGGAAAATGGCGTTTCTTGACTGAAAAAGAAGTTATTCGCTTGAAATATATGTTGTAAGGTGGTAGAATTAAGGAAGAATGACCACTTTGTGGGCAAACACCAATAGCCCAGAATGCAATTTTGGGAAATAAATAAAAAATTTGATTACGACACTGAAGGTGTCGAACATTCAAAGTCCTGTGGGAATTTCTCACAGGACTTTGTTTTTTTTAGTCATAAAATTATCTGTTTCGTGCTGAAAAAAAGCAACTTCACCAACACAAACGTATAGTTATCGACTTATAAGCCATTTGTCTTAGACCCTTAACACAAAATTTATTATCTTTGCCGATGTTTCTAATATAACGATAAAGTAGATGATGAATTATAGTTTAAATCACGTCCCGAAACGTACAGCGAAACCTCGTGAGTCTGGCCTAACGATGGTGATGGATAAAGGTCTTAGTATCAGAGAAGTAGAAGATATGTTGTCGATTTCGGCACCGCATATAGATATTGTAAAATTGGGTTGGGCAACTTCATTTGTTACGCCAAATCTAAAAGATAAAGTAAAAGTATATCAAGATGCTGGCATTCCGATTTATTTCGGAGGAACACTTTTCGAGGCTTTCGTGGCTCGTGACCAGTTTGAAGATTATTTACGAGTTTTAGACCAATACAAACTCGAACACGCCGAAGTTTCGGATGGTTCAATCGAAATTCCGAGCGATGAAAAATGTGAATACATCCGTCGTTTGGCTACTCGTGCCAAAGTGCTTTCTGAAGTAGGCTCGAAAGATGCTGAAAAGATTTTTGCACCCTACAAATGGATTGAAATGATGCAGTCGGAGCTTGATGCAGGTGCTTGGAAAGTAATCGGTGAAGCTCGTGAGGGTGGAAATGTGGGTCTTTTCCGTAGTAGCGGTGAAGTACGTCAAGGTTTGGTTGATGAAATCATTCATGCGATTCCGGCCGAAAAAATCATTTGGGAAGCTCCACAAAAATCACAACAAGTTTACTTCGTAAAATTGGTTGGAACAAACGTAAACCTCGGAAATATTGCACCAAACGAAGTAATTCCACTTGAAACCATCCGTATCGGACTTCGTGGAGATACTTTTGCTAATTTCTTACCAGAAAAAACCAAAAAACGTTTCAAACTCGGCAAATACAGCGGCGATAAGCGTATCACGCAAGACGAGTAATTTTGAGTTATAAAGAATAATTTAAGTTTTTTACCACAGAGTTAAAAGAGTCTTACACTGAGTTTCACAGAGTTTCGTTCTCTACTTCTTAGTGTTACTCAGTGCAAAACTTCGTGTGTCTCCGTGGTTAAAACAAGCTTTTACTCTTTTTAATGTTTTTTACCTTTATCATAAGTTACCAATACTCAGAACTCTCATCATGGAATTCATACATTTTATCTTAGATTTTTTGAAAGACCCATTAACTACGCTTCAGTGGTTTTTGGCCGAATACGATACGCTAACTTATGCTATCTTGTTTCTCATTATTTTTGTAGAAACAGGCTTTATCATTATGCCACTTTTACCAGGCGATTCACTGCTTTTTGCGGTGGGATTGTTGGCTTCTACCACTGGCAAGCTTGATATTGCCTTTGTAATTCCGATGTTAATTATTGCGGCACTTTTGGGTGATAATGTGAATTATTTAGTCGGGAAAAACTTCAGTAATTTTATCAAATCTCGTGAAAAAATACTTTTCTTAAAGCGTGAGTACATCACAAAAACCGAAGAGTTTTACGAAAAACATGGCGGAAAAGCCGTAATTATTGCTCGTTTTATGCCTATTATTCGTACAATCGCTCCATTTGTGGCGGGTGCGGGTAGCATGAAATACGGTAAATACATTACGTTTTGCGTCTTAGGAGCGGTTTTGTGGGTAACGAGCATTACGCTTTTAGGTTACTTTTTAGGTTCAAACGAATGGGTAAAGCACAATTTCGAGAAAGTTGTTTTAGGAATTGTTTTCATCTCAGTTTTACCAATGATTATTGGTATCTTGAGAGCAAAATTTGCTAAAGCATAATCATGAAACTATTCTTTAAAGTTTTGATAATCAGTCTGTTCGCTATGCAAACCAATGCCCAGCAATCATCGACATCGGTCACACAAAGCTATGCTTTTAGACTACGACCCAATCAGGATTTAAAGAAAGAACTTCAACGATTCATTGACGAAAAACAAATATCGGCCGCTTGCGTACTTACCTGCGTAGGTAGCCTGACATCAGTAAATATCAGATACGCCAACCAAGAAAAATACGAACTGCTCAAAGGGCATTTCGAGATTGTTTCCTTGGTTGGTGTTTTGTCGAAAAACGGCTCGCATATTCATATTTCGGTGAGCGATTCGACAGGAAAAACCATTGGCGGACATTTGGGCGATGAAAGTTTGATTTATACAACTGCTGAAATCGTACTCGGAATCATGCCCAATTATGATTTCGTACGAGAACCCGACCCAACCTTTGGCTACAAAGAACTCGTAGTCCGCCGCCGAAAAAAGAAGTAAGTATCGAATAAATATTTCGTAGGATAGGGGTGCAACCCCTATCCTACGAAAAGCAACCACTAATAAACTATCCATGAACGTCTACGCCCTAATTGGATTTCCGCTCGGACACTCATTTTCAAAAAAATATTTTACCGAAAAATTTGAGCAAATGGGTCTTTCCGAAACCCACGAATACAAACTTTTCGAGTTGTCGGATATTCAACAATTTCCGCAATTATTGAAAGATGAACCAAATCTGAAAGGTTTAAACGTGACGATTCCGCACAAACAGGCGGTAATGCCTTTTTTAGATGGTTTCGATGCTTCGGCCGAAAAAGTTGGGGCAGTGAATGTCATTAAATTTATGGAGGATGGTCGTCTAATCGGTTATAATTCAGACTATTACGGATTCAAAACTTCGCTCGAAGATTTTCTTTCAGAAGTCAATATTCCATCAATTAAAGCCCTTGTTTTGGGCAATGGTGGAGCAGGAAAAGCAGTTGTGGCAGCACTAAAAGATTTAGGAATCGCCTATAAAACAGTTTCTCGTACCAAATCAGAAGAAAATATTTCTTACGATGAAACCCCTGCATTAATCGCTGATTATCAATTGATTATCAACTGTTCGCCCGTTGGCACTTATCCAAAATCTGACCAATGTCCTGCTATTCCGTACGAATCTCTGACCGAAAATCATTTTCTTTATGATTTAGTTTATAATCCACTCGAAACCCTATTTTTGCAAAAAGGAAAAGAACAAGGAGCAAAAACCCATAATGGCTTACCGATGCTTCATTTGCAAGCCGAAAAAGCTTGGGAGGTTTGGAATTCATAAATTTTTAAGGAAGACTTCGCTGGGCGACATTCGCTCAAAGCGAAGTCTTCCTTTCATTGAAACCAAATAGGGGAAAAATAAACTCAAGTTGTCATAAGAAAAAACTGGTGCAACGATTTGCCCGATAATATCATCTTGTAAATATCCGTTAAATTATAAACCACTAAACAATTTCAAAATTTTATGAAGACAGCAGTGAAATTCTTGTTTATCATGTTATCGTTTGTTGCCAGCACCGCTTTCGCCACCAACGCCGATTTAGAGTATAAGGCCGTAACGGTAGAAGATGAGTTTGCGAAAGTAAATAAATTGGAACAGTATCTGGCCGAACACCCAAACATGACTTATGAACAAGTAAAAAAGGCAAAACCAGAGCTTTTAGAGGGCGTAGATTTGATTTCTAACACAAACACTAACTTAGTTCCAACCAAAGATATGCCTTTAGTTGGTGGTTTTTGGTGGGGTTGTTGCCTTGGAGTAGTTGGCTTGGCTTTGGTGTATTTTGTTACTGACCACGACAAAGACCAAGTTCGTATGGCATTTTGGGGTTGTTTAATTGCCACTATCCTTTGGGGTGTTGGTGGACTTTGGAATCCTTTTGGCTGGTAATAACCAACAAAAAAATAACGCAAACGCCACGAAGTTTTTCTTAACTTTGTGGCGTTCCTGTTTTAAATACATATCATATAAAAGTTTTAAAGATGAAATTCAAAAAGCACGTATTTGTTTGTACAAACGATAAAGAAGCACCAAAGAAATGTTGTGGAAGTGAAAGAGGTATGGCCTTGGTTGATGCCTTCAAAGAAGAATTAAAAGACCGAAATTTATTGACCGAAATTAGAGCTCAAAAATCGGGTTGTTTAGATGTTTGTGCATTTGGGCCGTCGGTTGTAGTATATCCCGAAGGTATTTGGTACGGAAATGTACAGCCATCTGACATCAAAGAAATCGTAGAAAGCCATTTAGTAAACGACCAACCTGTTGAGCGTTTGCAATTAAAATTTGCACCAAAAGCATAATTTTATGGCTTACAAACATCTTTTCTTTGACCTCGACCATACACTTTGGGATTTTGAACGAAACTCGGCTGAATGTTTGGCTGATATATATGAAATTTTTGATTTTAAAAGTCTTAATATCAGTAGTTTAGAGGCTTTTCAGCAAGAATTTTCGATTGTCAATAAACACCATTGGAGTTTGCTCGAACAAAACCTGATTACGCATGATGAACTTCGCCGACGCAGATTTCAAGAAACGCTCGAAAATCTTGGCGTAAAAGACCTAAAAAAATCGTTTGGTTTAGAAATCAATGAATATTTTTTAGCTCTCTTACCCAAAAAGGCTCATTTGATTGAAGGGGCGGTTGAGGTTCTTGATTACCTTTTGCCCAAATATGAATTACATATTATCAGCAATGGCTGGCATGATATTCAAGTAAATAAAATGAAAAGCTCCGAAATACATCATTATTTCGGAGAAATCATTACCAACGAATTGGCTGGGACTCGAAAACCCGACCGTCGAATTTTTGATTATGCCGTAGAGGTCACAAAAGCCGATTTGGCCGAAAGTTTGATGATTGGCGATAACTATGAAGCCGATATTCTGGGGGCAATCAATGCCAATATGGATACAGTTTTTTATAACCCAGATAATATTCCGACTGGACAAAAACCAACTTTTGATATAAAGAAATTGGTCGAACTGAAAGAAATTTTGTAAAATTGTTTTGCAATATACTGAATCTGAAAAAATTCACAACTAATGAACAAAACAATTCTACTATTATTACTTTCTACGCAAGTATTTTCTCAAAAAGTATCTCTTTTTCTCAAAAATGATAATTTTGACCTTCAAAACAGAGGGTTTTATATCAATGAAATTCGAGATGAAAGAATAACAAAAGAAGTTGGGATGTTGACCATTAATGGAGCGAAGGTATCCTTGGTTTGCATACCAGATGTACGTTTTGAGGTTAGAAATTATCTAAAAAAAACACTTATACATACGGATAATTCACAAGTAGCTATCAATCTGATAATCAAGGATTTTTCACTCAAAGAGACATCGAATAGTTTGAGAGAAATAAATTTGGTTTTTGATTATTTATACTTTGATTTCAATCAAAATAAAGAGATTTTAGTTAAGAGTATCACTCAGAAAAAGGTAGGACAATACAGTAAAATTGATGATATTGAAACCGCCTTCAAAGAGCTGTTACAAAAAGTATTAACCGAATTGCAAAATGTTCAGTGGAATTTCTTAATACAGTCTCAGAAAAGCACTACTAATTACTCACCAGTAAGCCCGTTTACCGATATATCGCTTTTTTTAGTTGAGATGGGGAGTTTTAATAGAGGTTTTATGATGAAAGCCACTTATGCAAACAAATTACGAATAAATGATAAAACGGGAATTGGTCGTTGCTTTACGTATGGCTCCCAAATTCCTTATGAGTTTGATAATGATGAGGGGTGGACGGAAGTTTCGCTTTTATTGGGAGGAGATATTTATAAAAGAATTAAGAATCATTGGTATGGTAACTTAGCGTTTCATATGCCAATTGGAGTAGTTAAAACTGAAAAAACTTCCAATTTTTTTATTGGGCTTACGACACACCAAAGAATTATGTCGATAAGACATTATGGTGCAAAATTTTCTCTTGGAGCATTTCAAACTGTATCGAACCATCCATTTTCACCTTTGGGCTTAGGCTTTACACTCGGTATTGGATGGTCGAACCCCAATGATGATACGAACGATTAATTTTATTAAATACTTTATGAAAATCGAATACGACGCCATCATCCAAAAAGACGAAGAACACAATGGTTCTTACTGCGATATTCCGTTTGATGTTCTCGAAACTTTTGGTAAGAAAAGACTAAAAATCAAAGCTATTATTGATACGGTCGAGTACCGTGGTCTGCTTACGCCAATGGGTGGTAAATACGGCCTTTTTATGAACAAAGAGGTGCGTGATAAAGTAGGCAAAACTTACGGCGATACGGTGCATATTTCTATTGAAGAAGATACTCAGCCACGAGTAGTCGAGATACCACAAGATTTGCTCGAAGCAATGTTAGCTGCCGATGTAAAACCATTTTTTGATAGTTTATCGTTTACGCACCAAAAAGAATACGTCCAGTGGATTTTAGATGCTAAAAAAGAAGAGACTCGCCAGAACAGACTATTGAAAGCCATAGAAATGATGCATAATAAAATCAAAACCAGATAATTTTCGATTTCATGCAAGCTACTGCTCAACATTTACGCCAAACTATCGATTACATATTGCCTTTTTTAAGAGCTATTACTGACGAAGAAGCAAGTATTAAGCCTTTACCCCACAAATGGTCAAAAAAAGAGATTTTAGGGCATTTGATAGATTCGGCCTGTAATAATCAGCAGAAATTTGTTAGAATGATGGCACAACCACACCTTGATTTTGTGGGTTATGCTCAAGATTTTTGGGTAAGTGAGCAGCATTATAATCAAGCATCTTGGACAGAACTAATTGATTTGTGGTATGCTTATAATCAACATATTGCACACATTATCGAGTTTGTAAATCCTGATTTTCTGCAAAACACGATTACCATCAATGGCGTTGGACTTTTCAAACTCGAATTTATTATGCAGGATTATGCCGAGCATTTAAAACACCATTTAAAAGCAATTTTACCAGAAATTGGCTTAACAAGCACATTCGCAAACGTTTATAGTGCCTAAGCTATGTGGAACGAAACTCCAGTTTCGTTAAATAAAAGAGCGAAATAGAATTTTTCACAACCCTACTTCGCTCAAAATATATTTACTTCACCAAACTTTCGGCCAACCACAAATATTCTTTCACAAACGAATCTACTTGTCTTTGGAATGATTCATCGAGCAGATTTCCTTCGGCATCAAACTTTTTATCAACCAATGGCGTAACGAGCATTTGCGGTGAAACCACTCCAAAAAATGCAGCAACTAATAGCAACATTTGCTGGCTTGCACGCATTCCGCCCATTGCTCCAACCGAAGCCGTAACAACTCCAAAAGGCTTGCGGCTTTGCTTTGGAAAATGGTCGAGCAGATTCTTCAATGCGGGCGAATACCCACCATTAAACTCGGGCGTAACCAAAATAAAAGCATCGGCCGAAAATATTCTTTCTCCCAAGTGTTTCCATTCTTCGGGAACTGCTTCGAGCGATGTCCATACTTTTTGAATGGATGGAAGAGGAAAGTCTCTGATATCGAGCAGATTTACTTCGTGTGTGGTTGTTTCTGACAAGAATTTGTGCAAAAACTTCGCAACTCTTACCGTTACGCTCTCGTGTCGGGGGCTACCCGAAATAATTTCAATTTTCATAAATGCTTTATCAAATAATAGAATACCATAATCAACTTTTACACAGTTAGACAACTTACTTTAAATTAGCTGTATTACTGTGGACTTGTTGACCACGGACAGTGGACTAAAGAATCAAAAACTCATCGGAATATCCATCAACAAAACTTCTGCATCGCTGCTTGCTTTGATTTGTATCGCCTCGGTTTCGCTCACACCCAAAGCATCTCTGCGACCTAATTTCTGACCATTTATTTCAATTTCTCCCTCCAAAACAAAGGCATAAACACCATTGCCTTGACGTTTGATTTCGTAAGAAGTTTCAACACCTGTTTCGAGATTTCCGAGCGAAAACCACGCATCTTGATTAATGCCTACGCCACCATCGTTTGAATCGAGCGGAGAAACCACCGTCTGAAATTTATTTTTACGTTCTTCAATCGAAAACTCTTTTTGGTCATAACGAGGCTCAATATTGCGGAGTTTCGGAAATACCCAAATTTGTAAAAACTTCACGGCTTCGCCATGATTTTTGTTTTTTTCGGAGTGATAAATCCCCGTTCCTGCCGACATAATTTGCACTTCGCCTTTTCGGATAACGGCCGTATTACCCATGCTATCTTTATGTTCCAAATCGCCCGAAAGCGGAATCGAAACAATTTCCATGTTGTCGTGCGGGTGCGTACCAAAACCCATTCCACCCGAAACGGTATCATCGTTTAAAACTCTTAAAGCACCAAAATGAATTTTGTTTGGGTCGTGGAAACCAGCAAAACTAAAAGAATGATAACTATTGAGCCAACCATGATTGGCATGTCCACGTTCGTCGGCTTTGTGAAATATCGTTTTCATAATTAAAATACATTTACATTTAATGTATATACATATTTATTTTTCAATTAGTTCAATCTTGATTAATGAATAATTAAAAAATGATAATTGATAATTTTAAGTTATTGATTATTAGTTGTTTATGGTTTTTTGGGAGTTTTATCCCTCAATCGCACGATTCAAAAAAGAAATATATGGCTGCATTGCTTTGAAGCCTTCCAAAACTGTTTCAGTAAAATTAGGTTTTAAGATTTCTTTTGAATCTACGATTGAAGAAGCGGTGAAACTTTTAAGTTTAATGAACTCAATGGCAGGATTAGCATCGTCATAACCTTTGGGTGGACGAACGGTTGCAGCGTCTCTATCAAGCCCGTTTGGAAAAATATTTTTGAAACTTTCCGCATTTAAAATATTACTAAATTCATCAAAATTATAATCAATTTCGATGCGAATCTTCTTCAAATCATCGGGTTCGGGCATCCAGATTCCACCCGCCAAAAAACACTCGGTTGGGTCGATGTGTAGATAATAACCAGCCGAATGGGCTTTTTTACCACCCTTACTAAACGATGCTCCAAAATTGGTTTTGTATGGGTCTTTATTTTTAGAAAAACGCACATCACGGTTGATTCGGAATGTACAGTTTTTTACCTCCAGTTGAGCTTCTTCGATACCTCTATCAAATTTTTCGATGCCTTTGATGAGTTCCTCCACCACTTCAGCAAAGTTTTTCTTAGCTGTTTCGTAGGTTTTGCGGTTGGCATCGAACCAAGGTTTGTTATTGTTTTCTTTGAGTGCTGAAAGAAATTGTAGTGTTTGTGCTTGAATCATAATTTTGATTTTCGAGGGGTTAATTTTATAAAACTAACAAGTCAAAACTGCTAAAAGTTTAAGAAAATAGGGTGATTTGAGTGTGATTTGGCATTTATTTTTCGCTTGATTGACAGGTTGCAATATCCTACAATTCTTGATAAAGTTTTATCAATTGCCCCGCAATATTTTCGGAAGAAAATTGTTTAATATGCTCTTTCCCTTTCAAAATCAAATCATTTCTTAGCGAATCATTTATCAAAACCTGTCGCATTTTATCAGCTAAATCATTGACATCAAGTGGATTAGCGTACAACGCACCATCTCCACCTGCTTCTTCTAAACACGAGCCAGTAGCCGCTACCACAGGAATCCCTGAATGTAATGCTTCGACAATCGGAATACCGAAACCCTCAAAAAACGAAGGATAAACGCACAAGGAAGCACCTTGATACAAAGCGGGTAAATCGGCAGAAGGAACTCCGTATAAAATCCTTGTATTTTGGGGAGAATTTTGAGTTATTTCTTCAGCATACTTCGATTTTCCGCCTACCAAGACTAATTCATAATCTTTCAAACCCAGCTGCTGAAAGGCTTCTACCAAACGCTTCTGATTTTTTCTTTCGCTGAAAGATGAAACACAAATAATATAGGGTTTATTGAGAGAATATTTCTCTAAAATATCCTCTCCAAGCCGTTCCCTGAGCGTAGCGGCTGGCGTTCCAGCCGAAGGGAAAAATATTGGCTGACAATCCTGATAAATCACTCGAATGCGTTCGGAAGGAATTTTATAAAACTCCATAATATCATCTTTGGTCTGTTGGCTAACAGCCACCACTGCATCGGCGTTTTCGCAAGCGTATCGAAATTTTTGTTGATAGAAAAATCGGTCGATGGCTGGATAAAGCTCTGGATAACGTACAAAAATCAAATCATGAATCGTGACGACTGATTTTACCCCCGATTTTCTGATTCCAAAAGGAATTTCATTGCTTAAACCGTGAAAAATATCAACATTATCCTTCTTCAAATCGTTATTGATGAGCCAGCTACGCCAAAGTCCGCCACCCACGAGTGTAGTGGGCAGTTTTGGAGATAGTTTTAGTCCAGCTTTGTTGTCTCGTGGTGGTTTTGGAGTATATGCCAAATATTCGTGTTGAGGAGCATATTTTAGCAGGGCTTCAATCACAAACCTACTATAATTCCCCAAACCAGTATGATTATTAAAAGCCCTTTTTGCATCAAATCCTATACGCATTGAACTATCTTTTGCTTAAATTTGTCAATTATTATTAATATCAATATTTTTCCTCCCCTTTAGGGGGCGGGGGTTTTATGACCGAATACCAAATACATACTTTGCCCAACGGCATCCGAATTGCACACCGACAAGTACCTTATACACAGGTGGTTCATTGTGGACTCATGCTCGACATGGGTAGCCGTGACGAAAAACCTAATCAGCTTGGTCTTGCCCATTTCTGGGAACACATGGCCTTCAAAGGTACGAAAAAGCGGAAATCTTACCACATTATTAATAGATTGGAGTCGGTTGGTGGTGAATTAAACGCCTACACGACCAAAGAAAAAATATGTTTTTATGCTTCGGTACTTGATGCTCACTTCGAGAAATCAGTAGAACTTTTGGCTGATATTACTTTCGACTCGGTTTTTCCAGAAAATCAAATTGAGAAAGAACGTGGTGTGATTTTGGAAGAAATGTCGATGTACCAAGATTCGCCCGAAGATGCTTTGCAAGATGATTTCGACGAAATCGTATTTGCCAATCACCAGCTCGGAGCAAATATTTTGGGAACGCAAGAAAGCGTTAAAGGCTTCACTCGCAAGGAGCTACAAGATTTTATTGCCGAAAACATAGACACAGAGAAAATCGTGATGTCGATTGTGGGTAATATTACTTTCAACAAAGCCATAAAAGTTGCCGAGAAATATTTGAAAGATATTCCTGCAAAAAAATCAGATTTGAAACGCACACCTCCGAGCGAATATAAGCCTCAACGAATCACGATTCCGAAGAAAATTACGCAAGCCCATTGTGCTATTGGTCGGCCATCGTATGCCATGCTCGATGAGCGACGTTTACCGTTTTTTATGTTGGTCAATCTTTTTGGTGGACCAGGCATGAACTCTCGCCTAAACATGACTTTGCGTGAAAAATACGGTTTAGTTTATGGTATTGATGCTACTTATTCGCCATTTACTGATACTGGTTTTTTGGGTATTTATTTCGCAACCGATAAATCGAATCTTGATAAAGCTAATGCGTTGATTTTGAAAGAAATGCAACTTTTGAAAGAAAAACCACTCGGAAAACTCCAATTACATACCGTAAAAGAGCAGTTGATGGGTCAGTTGGCGATGGCCGAAGAAAGTAATCAGAGTTTTATGTTGATGATGGCCAAAAGCATTTTGGATATTGGAAAAGTAGAGTCATTGGAAGGTATTTTCACCGAAATAAAAAACATTGAAGCCACTCAGCTACAAGAGATTACAAATGATATGTTTGATGAATCTCAGTTGAGTTATCTCACTTTTTTACCTGAGCAGTAACGCAATTTTTCAAATTGCGATTTTTCACAATTTGAAAAATTGTGCTACATAATAATAACAATTCAAGAAAGAATTATACTTTTTGAAGCATTTAAGGTCGGTTGGATGAGTATCTCACCGACTTTTTTTATTTTTGGATTCTCCGTAACAAAACCATTCATGAAAAATATTTATTTCACTGCCGGTCCCGCCGAATTGAATCCTAAGTTTGAAGAGTTCATGCGTCAAGCTATTGACGAGCAAATTGGTTCAATTTCTCATCGAAGCGGACAATTTCGTAAGATTTATCAACATTGTGTTGAAAACCTACGCACACTCATGAATATTCCTGCGTCGTCGGGTATTTTCTTTACAGGTTCGGCATCCGAAGTGTGGGAACGTATTTTATTGAACTTAGTAGAACACGAAAGCTTTCACTTAGTAAATGGTTCGTTTTCTGATAAATTCTACAAATACGCAGTTTCGGCTCAAAAATTCGCCCACAAGTTTGAAAAACCAATCGGCGAAGGCTTTAGCTACGGAGAAATAGAAGTGCCAGAATACGCTGAGCTTATCTGCGTAACGCAAAACGAAACCAGTACGGGCGTGCAAATGCGTGAGGCCGATATTCATAAACTCAAACGCAGCAACCAAAAACGCTTAATGGCGGTTGATATGGTTTCGTCGGCACCGATTCCAGAACTTGACTTAGATTTGATTGATACGGCCTTCTTTTCGGTGCAAAAAGCCTTTGGTTTACCAGCAGGTTTGGGCGTTTGGATTGCCAACGAAAAATGTCTTGAGAAAGCCAAACGATTAGCAAAATACGATGGTGTAACGATTGGAGCTCACCATAATTTACCAGTTTTGTGGAAAAATTATGAGACTTACGAAACCCCAGCGACACCAAATGTTTTGGGAATTTATTTGCTCGGAAAAGTTGCCGAAGAAATGAACAAAACCGGTATCGAAACTATCAGAAAAGAAACCGACGAAAAAGCCAAGAAAATTTATAAATACCTCGAAACCAGCAATTTGTGCAGCATTGCGGTAAAAAATCCAGAGCATCGCTCGAAAACTGTGGTAGTTGCTGATACTAAAAAATCTTCAAAGGGAATCATTGAAGCTTTGAAAGAAAAAAACATGATTGTGGGAAGTGGTTACGGCCCAAATAAAGATACACAAATCAGAATTTCAAATTTCCCATCAAACACAATGGAGCAAATTGATATGCTCATTGCTGCGTTGAAAGCAATGGAGTAAATTAAGTAGCTGTATAATTAGTTTAATCAGAAAACTTGAAGTTTGACCCCATTCGGGGTCAGATATTGGTAGTAATCAAGCCATTTTCTACCGATATGCGACCCCGAATGGGGTCGAACAAAAACACTCTACTATAAACCATTTTCACCATGTACTTAAATAAAAATAGCCAGTAGGAAACGTCTTCTACTGGCTATTTTTATTTTGTCTTTTTATAAAAACTTACAAAACAAACCCTACTTTTTCACTAACTTTAATCTGAAAACTTCTATTTAACCATCAAACTCAAACAGTCATGCGGTATTCTTTTTATAAGAGTATATTTCTCGGTGTTTTTCTATTTCAATATACTTTCGCTCAACCCAAAATCCGAAAAGCCGATGTCATTATTTATGGTGGAACTTCCGCTGCAATAACAGCCGCCGTGCAAGTAAAAAAGATGGGCAAATCGGTTATCGTTGTTTCGCCCGATAAACATTTGGGTGGACTTTCGTCGGGAGGTTTGGGCTTTACTGATACAGGTAATAAACAAGTCATTGGTGGTCTTTCTCGTGAATTTTACCAACGCCTTTACACACATTATCAAAATACCGATTCTTGGAAATGGCAAAAGAGAGAAGAATATGGCAATAAAGGACAAGGTACGCCCGCCCTCGATGGAGCAAATCGCACAATGTGGATTTTTGAGCCTCACGCCGCCGAGCAGGTTTTTGAAGATTTCGTGAAAGAAAATAAGCTCGTTATCTATCGCAACGAATGGCTTGACCGCTCAGCTAAAGGCATCACTAAAACATCGGGAAGTATTCGTTCTTTTCGTACTTTGAGTGGGCAAGTTTACGAAGGCAAAATGTTTATTGATGCCACTTACGAAGGTGATTTGATGGCTGCTGCTGGCGTAAGCTACCACGTTGGGCGTGAGGCCAATAGCGTTTATGGCGAAAAATGGAATGGCGTTCAGACCGAAGTTTTTCAGCACGGACATCATTTTAAAGTAAAAATAAGTCCTTATATTGTAGAAAACGACCCCAAAAGTGGACTTCTACCCGAAATTTCAGCCGAACCAGCGGGCGAGTATGGCTCGGGCGATAATAAAATTCAAGCGTATTGTTTCAGAATGTGTTTGAGTAATCATCCCGAAAATCGAATTCCGTTTACCAAACCCGATGGCTACGACCCCGCACGTTATGAGCTTTATGCAAGAGTTTTTGCAAGCGGTTGGCGTGAAACTTTCGATAAGTTTGATGCTATTCCAAATCGCAAAACTGATACAAATAATCACGGGCCATTTAGCACTGACTATATCGGGAAAAACTACGATTATCCAGAAGCAAGTTATGAGCGACGTCAACAGATAATTAAGGAACACGAGTTATACCAAAAAGGATTGATGTATTTTTTGCAAAACGACAGTCGTGTGCCAAATGATGTGAAAGAAAAAATGCAACAATGGGGTTTACCAAAAGATGAATTTATTGATAACGGAAATTGGCCGCACCAACTTTACATTCGTGAGGCTCGCCGCATGATAGGAAAATTTGTAATGAAAGAAGCCGATGCTTTGGGCAAAACCGTAGTTCCAAACCCAATCGGAATGGGTTCTTATGCTTTAGATGCTCACAATGCCCAACGTTATGTAAAAGCCACGGAAGGCCGCCCCGATGGCTATGTGCAGAATGAAGGCGATATTGGCGTGCATCCCGACAAACCTTATTCGATAGCTTATGAGTCAATTTTGCCCAAAGAAAATGAATGTAAAAATTTGTTAGTACCTGTCTGTGTGTCAAGTTCGCACATTGCTTATGGCTCGATTCGGATGGAACCTGTTTTTATGATTCTGGGGCAGTCGGCAGCAGTAGCGGCCGTGATGGCAATCAATGCTAAAACTATTCCGCATAAAATTCCATACTCTCAACTCAAAACCGAGCTTTTGAAAGAAAAACAAGTCTTGGAATTATGATTTTTGAGCGTTGAATTAGATAAAAAACTCTCCAAAACAAACCATAATAGTACGGATTAGTCAAAAACTCCTTATTTGTGCCAAAATAGCGTTACCTTTGTGGGCTATTTTTAGCATAAGTAAGGAATTTTTGTTATCTAAATCTGATAGCAAACGGCCATTTAGATGGTCAATCGACAAAAATATGATGACTTTCAACGAATTAAATCTCAATAAACAGCTTCTCAATGCCCTCGAAGAGTTGGGTTACACTACACCAACGACCATTCAGCAAAAGGTTTTTTCGGTGGTAATGTCGGGCAAAGATGTGTGCGGAATCGCACAAACAGGTACTGGTAAAACTTTCGCTTATTTGTTGCCAAGTTTGCGTCAATATCAGTTTTCAAAAGATAAAACTCCGCAGGTACTTATCATTGTTCCAACTCGTGAGTTGGTCGTGCAGGTCGTGGAAGCTATCCAAAAACTAACAACCTACATGAGCGTAATGACTGTGGGTGTGTATGGTGGCGTCAATATCAAATCGCAAATCTTGGAACTCAAAGAAGGTGCGGATATTTTGGTAGGAACGCCAGGACGATTGATTGATTTGCTCACAAGTGGGTTTATCAAGACAAAATCTCTCAAGAAACTCATCATTGATGAAGTTGATGAAATGCTCAATTTGGGTTTCAGACCTCAACTCAAAAATATTCTTGATTTATTGCCAGTTCGACGCCAAAACTTGCTTTTTTCGGCAACAATCACCGATGAAGTTGAGCAATTGATTCAAACTTATTTCAATGAGCCAATCAGAGTAGAAGCTGCTCCAGCGGGTTCGCCTTTGGATAATATCTCGCAAACGCTTTATCACGTTCCGAATTTCAATACGAAAGTAAATTTGCTTGAACTCCTACTTACCGAAGATGTAAGTATGAGTAAAGTATTGATTTTTGCGGCAACCAAAGAATTGTCTGACCAGCTTTACGATAAAATCTCAAAGAAATACGGCGAAAAAGTAGGCGTAATTCACTCAAATAAAGCTCAAAATAATCGTTTTAATACCGTGACAGCTTTCAAAGATGGTAGCTGTACGATGTTGATTGCCACCGATATTATTGCTCGTGGTATTGATATTGCGGAAGTTTCGCACGTGATAAATTTTGATGTGCCAGAAGTACCCGAAAACTACGTGCATCGCATTGGTCGAACTGGCCGTGTTGATAAAAAAGGCGTTTCGATAACGTTTGTAACTGAGAAAGAAAAAGAGCAACTCGAAGCCATTGAGAGCGTAATGAAATACAAAGTTCCAGTATTGGAATTGCCCGAAAATCTCACAATTTCTGATAAACTCACCGAAGCCGAAATGCCACAGGTGAAAATGAAAAACATTTTGGTGAAAGTGCCGAAAAAAGAAGATGTGGGGCCAGCATTTCACGAAAAAGCAGAAAAAAACAAAAAAGTAAACGTAAGAAGAGATATTAAGGCCGAAAAATGGGCAAAATATGGACGACCAATCAAAAAAGTTGGTAATAAACCGAAGGGAAGAAATTGATGTTGCAGGGGCTTGTGCATAATTCAATTATGTATATGCCCCTACAACATTTTTAAAATTTGATACTCCCCCGCTTTTAAATCTTCCAAGTGAATATTGCCAATTCTTACTCGTTTTAAGCTCAGAACCTCATAATCAAGTTTATAGCACATTCGTCGAATCTGCCGATTTAGACCTTGAATTAGTGTTATTTTGAAGGTAAAATCATCAATCTGAGCCAGTTTGCAAGGCAAAGTTTTCTTGCCCATAATCACAATTCCCTCTGACATTTTCTCCAAAAAATCAGTCGTAATTAACTTATCTACTTCAACGATATAGTCTTTCTCAGTCTTGTTTTCGTTGCGGAGAATTTTATCATAAACCGTTCCGTCGTTAGTCAAAAGCAATAAGCCCTCTGATTCTTTATCGAGCCTTCCGACAGGAAAAACTTCTTCTTCAAAAGGTAAAATTGCTTTTAAATTGTCTTCAATTGCCGTATTGAGCGTTGTTTCAATGCCTCGTGGTTTGTAATAGGCAATGTAAATTAGTTTTTTTGCTTCCTGCAAAACTTTCCCCTCATACACAACTTCATCGGTTTGTGTGATTTCACAGTTTGACTTCACAGCAATGCCATTTACCAAAATTTTCCCCGAAAAAATAAGGTACAACGCCTCCTTATTTGAGATTTGTAGCCTTACGACCAATAAATATTGTAAACGATTTCGGAAAGTCATAATTAAGAAGTCCACGGTCAACAGTTGATAGACCATAGTGAATATAAAAAACAGATAGTCAGCAACTATTTACACCACTGTGGACAGTGGACTATCGACTGTTGACTATCTACAATTTCTCTTTGTTATTATTATTCATTTTGAAACTACTCTCTGATGGATAAATTTTTATCCAAAACTCACGAGTTTCACCACTATCTACTTTTACATTAATTTGGTCTTTGTTTTCGCTGATGATAGTTCCAAAAACCAAATCTTGTCTCACGGGGTCTTTCGAGATATTTTTATACACTAAGCGATATTCTCCGTAGGAGATTTTCTTCGTAAACTGCGGTAAATGATTATTTGTATTGAAACTATTTCCATAAACTGGGTGTAAGCCACTCACCGTATTTTTGCAATAGCAAACCAATTTCCCATCTTTTGTATAGAGCCAATATTCGCAGAAACTATTCGCTACTCCTATGTCTTTTCCGACATTCGTTACGGGTATCATCACGATGCTGTGCGAGGGTAAACTGATTGAAATATCGGGCGAAGTAATAGCATAAAACTCAAAAATCTCGTCACCAATAGTTTTTTTCTTGACCGAATCTTGTACAGCTACTGTTTTTACCGTATCTTTTTTCACAACCACTGTATCTTTTTTTACAACTATCGTGTCTTTTTTCGGCACAATAATAATGTCTTTGGGTACGGTAACGGTGTTTTTAGGAATCGTTATTTCCTTTGAAATTGGTTCGATTTGATATTCAGGTTGCGAGCAGGCCAAAACGCACAGGCATACGATGCCCATGAAGATTTTTTGCGATAATAATCTCACAGTGTTATTGAGGTTTAGCGGAGAAAAACTCCAAAAGTGAATAATTCGACTTTTAGAGAAACGCCAGCCAACGCTCTACGCAACACTATTTGGTAGGTGTTTTGGGGTCTTGAACCAAGATATTGCTCTTAATAATCGAAGGCTTTTTGTCTTCTTTTGGCCCACGTAAGTGTATGATGAGTCCGTCAAGAAATTTTCTCAGGATTTGGTCGCCACAAGGTTTAAAGTTGGGGTGTTCTTTATCTCTGAAAAAAGCACCAATTTCGGCTTTCGAGGCATTGAAGTTGGCCAGTTTCAAAATCTCTACTATTTGGTCGTCACGTAGTTGCAGAGCAACACGCAGTTTCTTTAAAATATCGTTGTTTGACATGCTTGACTGTTTTTGTTTTAAAAAGGTTGGAAACAATTTAATTTTGCATGATTGAATGATAGAATGAGTGAATAAAAATTAAAAATATTCTATCATTCAATCATTCCTTCATTCTATCATTGGATTAATTTCGGTTCTACCATTACTACTTCTTCTTTTTCTACGATTACTTGTCCTTCGGCAAAGCCTTTTGGTTTTCGTACAAATTTCTTAGGTGTTACGATTACTGGTGCAAGTGTTTCGTTGCGTCGTTTAGAAAAATAAGCTGCCAGTGATGCCGCAGTTTCTATGACCGAGTTCGGGAATTTTTTGCCTGCTCGATACTTCACCACTACGTGCGAGCCAGTTGCATCACGAGCGTGTAGCCAAAGGTCTTCTTTGTAAGCATATTGCTGCGTGAGTAAATCATTGTTTTTTGAGTTTCTACCGACCAAAATCTCGAATCCTTCTACCTCAAAACGCTTAAATAACTCTCTATAAGACTGTATTTTGAGTTTTGTATTCGGCGATAAACCGTTGGATTTCAGATAACTACGCAAAAATTTCAGATTTTCGGCCGCTTCAATAGCTTCGATATGATTATTGATGACCGTCAGTAATTGTTCTCGACTTTCGATGTTTTCCATCAGTTTTTCGAGTTCAATTTTTTCGTTTTTCGATTTTCGGTAAAAGTTTTCGGCATTCTTTTGTGGCGAAAGGTCGGCCCGAAGTTTGATTGTGATATTCTGATTTCTGTAAAAATCAAATAACTCCACTCGCTCGGCTCGCTCTTCGATTTGGTGCAAGTTCGCCATCAGAATATGCCCAATTTCTTCATTTTTTATTTCCGAATCAAGCGACTCCATTCGCTGATACGAATTTTGTAAATAAGCTTCGGTTTGCTTTTTTTCTTTGGTGAGTCTCCGTAGTACTTCTACTTTCTCATCATCAAGCGTATTGAGTTTATTATAAGCAATATAAAAGGCATTCATGGCCTCAATCGGCTGCTCAAACTCTTGAATGATTTCTCCAACTGGTAGCAATGAAAGGTGCAGTTGATGCTCCCAACGTACCAAATAATAACGAGGGTTTTCGAGCTGTTCAACTATTTTCTGAACGTCCTCCCAAGTGCTTTTACCAACTTCCAACTGAGCATTTACAACTTTCCCAAAGGTTGGGAATAATTTTCTAAAATCTTGTTTTTCGCTCAAAAAACGCTCATAAGATTGGTCAATTGGTCTATCTAACTCATTAATTACTAAGTTTTTATCACTGACGATTCGGCTATGAAAAAGCTCAATTACTTCCTGATTATGACACAAAATAAGGTTCGAGCGAGTACTGTACATTTTGAAAACAATCGAAAAATCTTGCTCAAAATCTATTGCGAAGCAACGTTCGTTCAGAAATTGTCGAACGCCCGTAACCTCTAAATCCATCAACTGCTCAAACAAGTCAACGCTGTTGCGTCTGGCACGCTCAAATTTATCAGTAAAATACAATGAAGCAAAATCGGGCAAAATGACGGCTTTAATAAAAAACTCTTTATAGTTTCGGTTTTTGCCACGAGCCGCCGCAAAACCAAATACTAATTCATCTTTTTCCTGACTAAAACATTCCATCAGCTTCAAGCCCACAATCTTGGTTTCGATTTGCTTAGTAAGCTGACGAAGGAAATAATAATTATTCTGCACGAGTTCTTTTTAAAATTGAATACAAATTACGGTATTTTGTGGGGAAGAACCAACCGCTGCCTTCGACTTCGCTCAGGCAACGGTTCTTCGTTGGTTGAGCGAAGTCGAAACCACCGAAGAAGCATTTTGCACCAATAAAAAATAATTGTAACTTTGACAATTAAAAACATTATTTCAACCTATCGCATGTTATTACTCGGCATTGACATTGGCACATCATCTATCAAAGCATCGGTTGTAGATGCTGATACACAACAAGTTATCGCTTCGGCACAATACCCCGATGTTGAGGCGAGTATTTCGTCTCCGCAAGCTGGTTGGGCCGAACAAGACCCCGAAATGTGGTGGAATAATAGCATCGAAGCTATCAAGCGTGTAAATGCTTCGGGTGCTTTCGCCCCACAAAATATCGGTGCGATTGGTATCGCCTACCAAATGCACGGCTTGGTGATGGTCGATAAAAATAAAAAAGTGTTGCGTCCGTCAATCATTTGGTGCGATAGCCGTGCCGTTGAGATTGGTGCAAAAGCGTTTTCGGATATTGGTGAAGACGTTTGCTTAAATCATTTGCTCAATTCACCTGGAAATTTCACGGCCTCGAAGCTCGCTTGGGTAAAAGCCAATGAGCCACATATTTATGAGCAATGCGACAAAATCATGTTGCCAGGCGATTACATTGCCATGATGCTCACTGATGCCATCACGACTTCAAATTCTGGACTTTCGGAAGGTATTTTCTGGGATTTCCAAGCCAATGAAGTTTCGGCAGATGTGATGGATTATTATGGTTTTGAAGAAAGCTTGATTCCAACAATAAAGCCCGTTTTTAGCAATCATGGTGAGGTAACGAGCGAAATTGCGAGTCTCTTGGGCATAAAAGCAGGAATTCCTGTAACCTACAAAGCGGGTGACCAACCAAATAACGCTCTTTCGTTGGATGTTTTAGACCCTGGCGAAATTGCAGCAACGGCTGGAACTTCAGGCGTGGTTTATGCCGTAAGCGACCAAGTTTCGTATGACCCACAATCTCGCATTAATTCATTTGCTCACGTAAACCACCAATTAAATGGTAATTCACGCATCGGAATTTTACTTTGTATCAACGGAACAGGTATTTTGAACCGTTGGGCAAAAGAAAATTTTGGTGGAAACTTGAATTATGCCGAAATGAATCAACTGGCAGCAACAGCTCCGATTGGTAGCAACGGCTTGTTGGTGATGCCTTTCGGAAATGGTGCAGAACGCATGCTTAACAACCGAATTTTGGGAGCTTCTTTCCAAAATCTTGATTTTAATATTCATTCAAGAAGCCATATTTTCCGTGCGGCACAAGAAGGAATTGCGTTTTCGTTGCATTATGGTTTTGAAATCATGCAAACCAACGGCGTGGTGCCAAAGGTGATTCGTGCAGGAAACGCCAATATGTTTTTGAGCGATATTTTCAGTAATGCCTTGGTGAATGTAACTAACACGCCAGTTGAGTTATATGATACTGACGGAGCGAAGGGTGCAGCTCTCGGAGCGGGTTTTGGTGTAGGAATTTATAGTTCGCCAAAAGAAGCCATGAGCAAACTTACTAAGTTGAAAGTTATCGAGCCAAATGCTGCTCAAGTAGCTGAATATCAAGCAGTTTATGAAGGTTGGAAGTCGATTTTGGAGAAATGATTTTTCCGAGTAACTGTGGCACACTTCAAAAGTGTGTCACAGTTTGTATTATCCCGCATGAAAACATTTTCGGCAGCGAGCTTCATACGAATCTAATTCTCCAAGCATTACTTGCTGCTCGTTTGGTACTTTTCGGTATGAATAATTGGCAATATCGCCACAAACTACGCATATAGCGTGAACTTTAGTTACGTATTCGGCAATCGACATTAAAGCTGGCATTGGGCCGAACGGAATACCACGAGAGTCCATATCTAACCCCGCAATGATTACTCGCTTACCATTTTCGGCCAATTTATTGACTACTTCCACAATTCCTTCATCAAAAAATTGAGCTTCGTCAATCCCCACAACCTCACAGTCGGAAGTCATCAACAAAATCTCTTCTGAGGTATGTACGGGCGTAGAACGAATCGCAGTTTGGTTATGCGATACAATATCAATTTCATGATAACGCACATCAATCGCTGGTTTGAAAATCTCTACTTTTTGCTTTGCTATTTTTGCACGTTTTAGTCGGCGAATCAATTCTTCGGTTTTTCCCGAAAACATTGAGCCACAAACCACTTCAATCCAGCCAGTTTTTTGTTCGTGAATTCTCCCTCTTTTTGGTTCGATAAACATTATTTAATTATTTTTTTCGTTCTAATAAAAACTGGCAACAAAGTTGCGTTAATTTTGTCATGAAAATAAGGCTATGCTCACTATGTTCATTAAGCCTAAATTATAGCCAACCACTAATAAAATACAAAAAAAACGAATTTACTAATGTCGAACAAATTGAATTTGTCCGCCGTCGAACGGTATAGTAAGGCTTTTGCGGCCAAGGTATGTGATGATTTTTTTGCCCAGTATAGTAGTATTACAGGAAAGCAAATTCTTTCTTTAAGTACTATTCAGCAAGTCAATATGCTGACAATCAAGGCATTATTCGACAAGTGGCAGGCTGAAACACAACGTCTTCGCAGTCCGTATTTTGATTTTGGTGCTTCGGAAGTTCAACAAGCACTCAAAACCTTCATGAATACAGTTTCGCAACATATTTCGGTAAAAAGAGAGCATTTCGAGCCTCTTTTGGTCGATTCGGTGGGCGAAACTTTAGTACTTATCTTAGAGCCACAAACTTTTTATAAAGAATTGATGCGGGATTTACCGAGCTTCAAATTCAGTCAAGAAAATATTCGTCCGCTCACAAAATATATTTTGATTAATAAAGATATTTTGCCAAAATTGGCCGAAAAACTCAACGGACAAGAGTTTGTATTTGCGAATCAGGCCATGACTTGGCTCGAAGAAACGCCTCTTACACTCGAAAAACCAGACCAGTATTTAGCTCAGTTGGCCGAAATCGTGCCGATTCCAGAAGAATTAGTTCCGAGTAAAGAAGCACCAAAAGTAGCAGATGCCAATGCTTCATTTTTTGATTTTGTAGCCCCTGTGGCACAACCAAGACAAGAAGTAGCACAAGCACGATACGAGCTACAACCAGTGGTAGAAAGAGTTATAGAAACTCCTGCTCCTGTTATTGAGCGTGTGGTTGAGCCAGCTCCTACGGTTGTTGTCGAACGCCCAGTTGAGGTTGCTCCAGTTGTGACACAAAGACCAGAGCCAACGCCTATTTATGAACAAAAAGTAGAATCGCTCACACCGAGAATCAGCGAAGCAGCGGCCGAGCGTTTAGCTCCTAAAGAACCCGAAGATATTAGACTTAATGAAAAACTGGCCAGCGACCAGAAATCAGTTAATGACCAAGCACAATCGAGCAAATCGGTGCTGGATTATCACCAAAATTCACGCATCGAAGGCATTACGGGAGCAATTTCGTTGAACCAACGCTTTTTGTTTACGAATAATCTTTTTGGTGGAAATATTCAGGCTTTCTCGCACGCACTCGAAGAACTCGAGCTTTGTAAAGATTTTAGCGAAGCCAAAGAATTGATTTTGAAAAAATATGTACCTCGCTACATGTGGGATATAACTGGTGCAGAAGCCGAAGAATTTATTGATATAGTAAAACGTAGATTTAATTGATATTCAAGGGTTTGTACCCTTGTAAAAGCCATGAGGTCAGACATACGGTACAGACCTCATGGCTTTTTTATTTGACAAATTCTTTAGATTTCTCTATTTTGCCCAAAATTTAGAGAAATGTCAAAATCAATTGCTGTGTATTATCAAAAACTTATCAAAATGTGGAAAACATTGATTTTCTGCGGAATGATATTTCTTTTGAAAACCAATTCGATTTTCGCATCTGGCGACCCTTTTCCTATCGGAGCAAAAAGTTGGGGAATTGGTAATGCAACCGTTGCCTTGGCCGACCGAAATTCGGTTTTCAACAACCCCGCTGGTTTAGGATTTTTGCAAGAAAACTACGTAAGCACTTCTTATCACGCACGCTACAACATTGCTGGCTTACAAACACTATCATTATCAGGTAATTATAATACAAAATTGGCAAATGTCGGACTGGGTGTTGAGCGTTTTGGTGATAAACTTTATAATGAACAAAAACTGGGTTTGGCCGTCGGAAAAAGCATGAATCGGGTTTCTTTGGGACTAAAAGTAAGTTATTTTCAAGCAGCTATCGAGAACTTTGCTTATAAAAATACCTTACTGACCGAGTTTGGGGTAATGACCAAATTTAGCTCTAAAGTACAGATGGGTTTTCATGCCTACAATCTCACTGGTGCAAAACTATTTGCATCGCAGTTAATTCCAACCGTTTTACGTTTAGGGGTTGCGTTTACCCCAACCAAACAAATTCTGTTAGTAGCCGAAGCTGAAAAAAACACTGAATTACCAACACTCATCAAGGCGGGTATTGAGTATCAAATCGTCAAAAATTTTTATCTTCGTACGGGGCTGACCTCCAAACTCAACAATGCACATTTTGGATTTGGCTTTCAGTCAAAACAGTTCATTTTCGACTATGCCCTTAGTAGCCACTCGGCTCTGGGATTTTCAAATCATTTATCAATTAGCTATCAAATTGGTAAAAGTAGCAATCAATAATTATTTGTATCTTCACCAAATAATTATTCACAAAACACATCTTTCTTCATGAAAATTGCCTTTTTTAGCACAAAACCTTACGACAAAGATTTCTTTGAAAAGCATAATCAAACTCACGAACTTACATTTTATGATGTGGCTTTGAGCGAAATATCCGTTCGTTTGACAGAAGGCTTCGATGGCATCTGTGTTTTTGTGAACGATAAAGTAAATGCTTCAGTCATCGAAAAACTGGCAAAACTCGGCATCAAACTCATTGCTTTGCGTTGTGCAGGCTTCAATAATGTTGATTTAGAAGCCGCCCACAAATCAAACATTGTTATCGTGCGTGTACCTGCCTATTCGCCTCATGCAGTTGCTGAACACGCCGTTGCGTTAATAATGGCACTTAATCGTAAAACTCATAAAGCCTATAATCGTGTACGTGAAGGCAATTTTTCGCTCGAAAAACTCATTGGTTTCGACCTCTATCACAAAACCGTTGGCGTGATTGGTACAGGAAAAATCGGCGACGCTTTTGCACGTATCATGCAAGGTTTTGGCTGTAAGGTTGTGGCTTACGATATTTTCCCGAATCAAAGTTTGATAGATTCTGGCGTAAAATATACATCACTCGATGAAGTTTTACAGCAATCAGATATTATTTCGCTGCATTGCCCGCTTACGGATAAAACCCTTCATTTGATTAACGAAACTTCTATTGTTCAAATGAAAACTGGTACAATGCTCATCAACACAAGTCGTGGAGCGTTGATTGACACACAAGCAGTAGTAGAAGGGCTAAAAAGTAAAAAATTGGGTTATTTAGGCCTTGATGTTTACGAACAAGAAAGTAATATTTTCTTCAATGACCTTTCGGAAGAAATTTTGGTTGATGATACCTTGGCTCGATTAATGACATTTCCGAATGTGTTAATCACCTCGCATCAAGGTTTTTTGACCGAAGAAGCATTAACTCAAATAGCTATCATAACACTCAATAACATTACAGCTTTTGAAAAAGGGCAAAAATCAGGAAATGAAGTTGAGTTGTAGGATAGGTTTTCAAACTTTCAATCAATCAAGAATAAACAATGTTGTACTTACCATTGAAAGGTTGAATACCTGTCCTACAAAACTATTTTTTATAAACTACTCCATCTTTCATAATGAAAGTAAGTTTTTTCTCAATTACTGTAATGTCTTGCTCTGGATTACCATCTACGGCAATAATATCTGCAAATTTTCCTGCCGAAATCGAACCGATTTTATCTTTTGCTCCAATCAAATCGGCGGCATTGATAGTGGCTGCTTGAATGGCTTGAGCTGGCGTAAGCCCGTATTTTACCATATAGAAAAACTGCTTTGCATTATCGCCATGTGGATACACACCCGAATCAGTCCCATAGGCTATTTTTACGCCTGCTTTGGCGGCTTTTTGGAAGTTTTCCCGTTGTGTACGACCTACTAAACGCTCTTTTTCGATGATTTTTTGTGGGAAACCCAGTTTTGCATATTCTGCCAAAATATAGTCGTCGTTATAAATATCAGCTACCAAATACGTGCCTTTTTGTTTCATTAACTGAATTCCTTCATCATCAATAAAACTTCCGTGTTCGATAGATGCCACGCCTGCTTTTACTGCTCTTTTAATTCCCTCAGTTCCGTGAGCATGAGCCGCTACTTTCTTGCCCCACATGGTGGCTTCTTCTACCATTACATTCATTTCTTCTTGTGAGTATTGTGGGGCACCGACTGATTCTTCTTCGGTCAAAACCCCAGCCGTCGCACCAAATTTGATTAAATCGGCTCCGTATTTGATGTTTGTGCGAACTTGCTTTCTGATTTCATCGACCCCATCGGCCACCGAACCAATTTGATGGATTTTTACATAAGGAGAGAAACCATTCATGTCGCCGTGGCTTCCCGTGGCACCAATATAAGGACCAGCAACATAGAGGCGAGGGCCTACGATTTTACCAGCATTGATGGCATTGCGAAGGGCAATATCAACATACTCGATTGAACCTACATCACGGCAAGTGGTGAAGCCCGCTTCGAGCGTACGCTTGGCATAAATATGTGCCGTTACTGCTATATCAATTGGAGATTTACGGAATAGGTCTTCCATGTAGTTTTCGGGCTGACTCGTGATGTGTGTATGGCAGTCAATGAGGCCTGGCAAAATTGTTTGTTTACTTAAATCAATGACAGTAGCGTTAGCAGGAATCTTTAGGTTTGAGCCTACCTCGGAAATGATATTGTTTTTAATGATAATGGTTTGATTATCAACGAATATTCCACGCTCGCTATCGAATAATTTACCTGCTTTGATGGCTGTTATGGTTTCGGTTTGGGCGAAACTTAGCGTAGTGATAAAAAGTAAAAAAAGAAGTTTTTTCATTTGTTTTGAAGTATAAATGTTATGACTTTGAGGTAAGTTTTATAAGCTAATAATTTGCTCGATTTATTATTTTTTAAGGGCAATTTGCAAACCTAAAGCCACCAAAACTGCCCCTGAAATCTTGTTCTGAATCTTCCAAAATTGCTGAAAATTGCTCAGTTTAGCAATGATTTTACTGAAAAGTAGTGCGATTAATACATTTACTACCGTTCCTGAAAAATTAAACCAAAGTCCTAACAGTAGAATTTGCGTTGAAACGTTTTCGGCTTGTGGGTTGATAAATTGTGGTAAAAAAGCCAAGAAAAACAATGAAACTTTTGGGTTTAGCACATTCGTAATTGTGCCTTGTCGAAGAATTTTGAGATTGGTGTTTTTATCGTTTTGACTTTGGTTAAAAATCATCGTGGAAGGTTTTTCTATAAAACTCTTGATACCGATAAAAATCAGATATGCTGCCCCTGCATATCTGATTATATTAAACAGAATCTCTGATTGTTGAATAAT
Organism: Emticicia aquatilis; assembly: GCF_014644295.1. GTDB lineage: Bacteria > Bacteroidota > Bacteroidia > Cytophagales > Spirosomataceae > Emticicia > Emticicia aquatilis. The sequence goes on along the minus strand of NZ_BMKK01000005.1, from coordinate 396,281 downwards.
GACCGAAAGCCCCACCACCGAAGCAAAAATATGTACAAAACAACCTAATCCAATGCCCAATGCAGCATAAATGCCCGCTTTTGTACCATAACTCAGGCTTCGAGAAATAACAAAAATCATGTCATTCCCGGGTGTGATATTGAGCATTAATGCCGCTAAAGCGAAAAGTAGGAAGTTTTGTAAATCGGGCATAGAAGTTTAATACTTTGGAATAAAACGATTGAAAGTTTGCCAGTACTTGTCTTTATAAATTTCAAAACTTAAATCTATTTTTTCTAAATAATTATTTTGAATTTGGTATAACACCTTAGAGGGTTTTCTGAAATCTCTACAAGCAAAATAAATTTCTCTACATCCATCTGCTGTTTGTCTGCCAATGTTTAGATATCCCTCATAGTCTTTTAATTCTTCTAAAATTTCATTTTCTATGTCATTTAATAATTTGTAATCATGTTCATTAGGCATTCCTTTAATATTTTCTCCGTCATATTTTATTTCAACAATCATAATCCAAGGATGTGAGGCTTTACTTTGCCAACTGAGCAAATCCGTATTTATTATTGCTAAGAGAGGATTCCCATTTTGAAGTGTTGCTTCAAGCATTGAGTAATCATCATTTTCTGTATTGTATCTAATTCCATCATATTTTTCGATGAACTCTTTTTGCCTCCAAACTAAAAAATCTTTTAGTTTTTCAATGGGAATTAAATCTTTACCATTATTTTCTTTGCCTGTAACTCGAATTTCATCAATTGTTGTTATAAAATTTAACTCTCCCAGATAGTTATCAATAAATATAAATGTACCATTTGTAATGGTTGTTTTATCTTCTTCATTAAAATCATCATGAACAATTGTTATATCAATCTCATCTGGGAAGTCAGCATAATCATTACAGTAAAAGCTTATATTTTGAGCATTAAAATCATACTCAGCCATCCTTATGTTGACATCCTTTATATCTGAAACAGGCTTCAATGCTGTAAACTGCCAACCACCTATTTTAGGAGCAGACTGAACGAGTTCTTCAACAAAAACAATGTTCTTAATTATTCCATCAGGAGTCATAATTAACTCGACAGTATTATCATCGAACATTCCAGTTACTAATAGAATACCTTCTTTGATAGAGTTTAGTTTAGGCGAAAGTTTATCAAAAAAATCTTGCTCAATATCGCCGTGTTCTTTGACAACTTTAAAGAATGTCTTTTCATGTTTTTGAAACCAGTTCCAAAAATCTTCGTACGATGTGATGGGTTCTTCTTTTTTTCCAAAGATTTTCTTTAAAAAGCTCATTTTTGTATGAATTTATTTTTTCAATCTAACGTATTTTTCAATATTCAATCTATTTACCCCAGCTTTTTCAACTTTCTCGATGCCAGTTTGAATGAGTGTATCGTTTTTGATGCTTACCGTAAACTTAAAATCGTTATTTTCCCATGCTTTGGCTTTGTAATATTCCAAGCGTTCAGTATAGGTGCTGTCTTGCAAAGTATAGCTACCGCCACCAGCATCGAAAGCAGTGGAATCATTATTATTGGGCAAGGCGTGTTTCAAGAAAGCAAAATGAGAGTCGTTGATGATTTTAATAAACGATACATTTTCAGTGTAAGACGTCACGGTTGTATCTCCGTTTTCGATGATAGTTCCCGACAGGAGTTTCCATGTGCCTTCAATCGGTAATGATTTTTGTTGAGTGGTTTCGGGCTTATTCGATTGGCAAGCCACAACAAACAGACAAAAAATAGGTAATAAGCTGATTTTCATATTTTAGATGAGGGTTGAATAATTTTTTTCATACAAATACTTTTGTCGAGACCAACATAAGGCCCGTAATTTTCGATAACTTGATAGCCTTGTTTTTGGTATAAAGCAATGGCCGAAGTCTGCTTATAGAGTGTTTCTAAAAGCATGGCTTTAAAGCCCAGTTCGCTTGCCCATTGCTCTAATTCTTTGATAATCAACTGAGCGATACCCTTACCACGAGCTTCGGGTTTTACAAACATTCGCTTGAGTTCGGCAGTTTCGATGTCTATTTTTTTGAAACACCCGCAGCCAACTGCTTGATTATCAAGATAAACAATCACTACCGTGTTATTTTGCTCAATTACGTTGTAAGTATCATACTCTGCTTGTGTTTCGGGGTATTGCTCCCACAAATGAGCGTCAAGCAAAGTAACTAATGGAGCAAAATCTGGGTTTTCGTTGGTGGTTCTGATAATTTGTGTCATAAGTATTTTATTTAAGCCGTAGTCTGGCTCAAACTTAAATATCGGCTACTCTGAAAGGCATTACTTCTACGAATTTCCAAACACCTTCTTTGATATATGGCTCGTTATCGTACCATTCTTGCATTTTTTCGTCGTTTTCAAACTGTAAAATCATCACTGAGCCAATCATTTTTTCGTTATCGTCGAGCATGGCTCCACCTACTATAAAATTATTATTGGCTTTTAGGGCTTTTGCCCCTGCTAAATGCACAGGGCGGGCAGCCATACGGCGGTCGAGTGCTTGTTCATCACGGCCATCTTGGGCCACTACTACATATTGTTTCATTGGTTTTTCTTTTAGGTAATTATACAAAGAAAACGCTTTTGGGTGATGAATAAAAAAAAGCGTTGCCAAAATTTTGGCAACGCTTTCCGAATTATTTAAACGTGTTACTAACCTTTTTCTATTATTCTATGAAAAATTGAAAAATTCTATAATTAAACCATTGATTACTTCTTGCCTTTTCCGCCTCTTGTTCTTTCTTTTTCTACAGTCACACCGTTGGTAGTTTCTGTATATTTCAAATCGCAAGTACCATCGCCATAATCAACTACTTTTTTAGTGCCATCAGCTGCTACAATTTCTTCTGTTCCACTCACAGGGAATCCTTTTGAAGAAGAACAGGAGTTTTTAGTAACAAGGGCTTTTGTAATATTGCTTGAGAACTTAGTTCCATCGCTTGAGCTACCCGTTGTCGAACCTGTTACCGATGATTCGTCATCGCTGCGGTCAGAAGTACCTTTGTTATCCACTTTTCTTGAGCGTGTACTCGTATAAGTGATTGTTTTACCCGAATTTGAGTTCAAAATTGTCATTTTTGCCAATTTTTCGCTGGCTGTTGCTTTGCCACTTACTACGGTTGTAGTGATAGTGTGCGAACCATTTACGGTAAGCGAATCACGCTTTAAGTTATCATAAGTTACTGTTCTGACCAAAGTGCCAGAGAATGTCGAATCTGGTTTTACAGGCATTGTGATTGTCATTTTTCCACTAACTGGAGTTGTGCCACAAACACCGCCCGAAACTGCCGTATAGTCATATACGATTGTGATTACATTGTTGGCAACTGTTTTTGTTACTGTTGCACAATTTCCGTCTTTTCCTTTCCAAGGTTTGTTCCAACCCATACCAAGCATCGGAAAAAATCCGTTTCCTTTGTCGAGAGTTTCGCCAGTTTCTCTGAAATTTCTACCACCAAACGGCATAAAAGTTACATCATCTGCTAATTCATAGGCTGCTTCTGACTGTTCGTTGGCGGTCTGATTATCTACCACTGCATTGGCCAGTTGGTCGCTTGACGTTACGGTGTTAGTTGTCTTATCACAAGCAATCATTGCCGCTCCCAAAGCAAGACTCAAAGCTGTAATTTTGAAAAAATTGGTTTTCATTTTGATTTTGTTAGTTTAAGAGTAATACATAAAAAATTATTGTGTACACATCTTTTCATAAAAATTGAATAGCAAACTTAAATGGACAAAATTTGGAGACTCCGAAATAATTGACGTATCATTTGATACAAAAGGTTGCACAGGGTTTAAATAAAAATGAAAAATATTTTCTTGGGCGAAACCTGTGCTTAAATGCTTTTATCCACAAAATACCTTTCTGTTTCGAGTTTTTGACCTTATTTTTGCAGAAAAATTCTTCTAAAAAGGGTAAAAAGCCTGTGTATTTTAGAAAACTTCATTGAGGCTGTTGTGGCTTTTGATTCTATGAAAAAACAATCTGATAGTATATTTTCTCTTCAATTTTGGCTGCTTTGTATTAGTTCGTTGGTGTTCTTTTGTAGTTTTAATATGCTCATACCTGAGCTGCCCGACTACCTGACGAGCTTGGGCGGCGAAGAATATAAAGGTTTAATCATTAGTTTATTTACGCTCACGGCAGGTTTTTCTCGCCCTTTTAGTGGTCGCCTTACCGACCGAATCGGCCGTGTGCCTGTGATGGCTTTTGGGTCGTTGGTTTGTTTTGTTTGTGGTTTTTTCTACCCGTTGGTTACTACGGTTTATCCTTTTCTATTTTTGCGTTTGGTGCATGGTTTTTCTACGGGATTCAAACCTACTGGAACAGCCGCATACATTGCTGATATTGTGCCTGTGCATCGAAGAGGTGAGGCGATGGGAATGCACGGTCTTATGGGGAGCCTCGGTATGGCTTTTGGCCCTGCTTTGGGTAGTTGGATTGCCGCTACTTTCTCGCTCAATGTGTTGTTTTATGTGTCGTCGATGTTTGCTCTTATCTCGATTGCGATTTTGTATAATATGAAAGAAACATTGCCGAAAGAAAAGCAAGAAAAGTTTACACTCAATTCGCTAAAAATCAGTCGTGATGATATGTTCGACCGAATGGTTTTGCCAGCGGCTATTGTAGTTTTCTTGACCTCGTTTAGCTATGGTGCAATTGTGACACTCGCACCCGATTTGACCAAAACTGTTGGACTCAAAAATAAAGGTATTTTCTTCCTGATATATACACTTTCATCGTTGTTTATTAGGGTTGTGGCAGGAAAATTCTCCGACCGAAATGGTAGAATATCGGTGCTTCGTTGGGCCTGTATGGTGCTGATTGTCGGAATGATGCTACCTGTTTTTGCCAGTAATATTTACACTTTTGTGGGTTCGGCTATTCTTTTTGGTTTGGCTTTGGGAGTTATCTCGCCCATCACACAGGCGTGGACAGTCGATTTGTGCGAAGAAGAAAACCGAGGCCGAGCATTGGCAACGATGTATATTTCGCTCGAAGCAGGTATTGGTTTAGGTGCATTCCTTTCCGCTTGGATTTATGGCAACGACGCCAGCCGTTTCCCGATAGCTTTTGCTGCAATGGGAAGTTTTACGGTGATAGCTTTACTTTATCTTTATTCACCAAAGATTCGAGCAATGAAAGCGAGTGCGTGATTAATTAGTAGAAAACTTCGGGCCATTGACTGTGCATAAATTTCGGATTTACTTTTGTTGACTGTCGGCTGTTGACCGTGGACTATCTTAAAACCACTGCTGGTCAATTTTCCCAATATACTTATTGCTCAGTTTCCCTGCGAAATACTCTTGAATTTGCTTTGAGAGGTTTGGATACAGATTTACTTTCTCTAAATCATTTACAGCAAGCCATTTGATGGCTAAGGCCGAAGTCTCATTGGGGTTGATGGTCGGAATTCCTGACGTAATTTTTCCTTCAAAAAGTATATGCAATGTGTGCTTTTTACGGTCTTCAAAATAAACTTCCCCGACCAAAATCATTTCTCCAACTGCAACCTCAATGCCCAGTTCTTCTTGCATTTCACGAGCCAGTGCATCGCTTAGGTGTTCGCCTAATTCTAAGTTTCCTCCTGGTAAATTATACACTTCTTGCCCACCATAATTATACTGCATAGTCAGTACTTGCTGATTCTCAAAGATTAAAATTGCTGGACGTATATTGATTGGCATAACAAATATTCCCTTTAAAAATAAAAATATCTACTGATTTGAGAGTGGTATATTAAACTGTTTAGCTTGATATTCAATGCTTTAGTTCTTATGAATAAGTTCCAATGAATTTATGGAGCATAATAAGCAATAATTTTCAAAAAAACGGTTTGGCACGCCTTTTGATACCGCTTAATAACAAAACTTTTGCTTACAAAACATCAAAACACAAATGTTCAACTTTTTAGTTTCAACTAAAAAAATTGCTGTAAAATGACAAACTTTTCCAAACTCAGACTCAAGGTGATGGCTATCGCTTTGGGCCTAACATCAACCGTAGCCTTCGCCCAGAGTGCCACCGACGTAGCAGAGACACCGCAAGAAGAAAAAAAGAAAATCATCAAAGTACAGTGTTTGATTAACGGCAAGATTGCTCCCTCAAACTTAGCTTTTGGGCGTAAAGATACTGAGCTATCGCTGAAAACTTTTCCGTTTTATGAAAAAGACCGAAAAGAAAAGAAAGAACTTGTTGTACAAGAGTTTGATGTATCTTTATTAAGAGACGGTAAGAAAGTTGCTAATCAGACAATTTTTGGGAATGGTTCGATAGCGTATTTGGCGGCACTGGCCAGAAACGAAGATACATATTTGATACAAGTAAAAGAGGTCTTTGAAAAAACAAAAGATGGAGCACTCAAGCCTTATGCCCGTGGGGTTATAAAATTGGCTTACTTGTTTTATGACCTCGATATGTTCAAGCCTGTGAGCGGAATGCCGCTGGGTGGTATTCCGCCTTTACAAGGAAATGCAATTAGTGCTAATGATGTGAAATAATGACTATTTACAAGTGAAAGATGAAGCGTCGGTTGAAAAACTGACGCTTTTCTTTTTTATTGAAGTATCAAGTTTTTCTATATATATTGTCCAAAATTATTGATTGTAGTGAATTTATAGTCAGGTAGTTATGAAATATGAAAAGCTAACAGCTAATAGCTAACAGCTAAACACTTTTTAAAATATTGAATATTACACAAGATTGTTTTGAGTTTCGGGGCAGATGCACTAATTTTACGTCCGCAAAAATGCAAAATTCTAAGCGAAAATGAGAGAAATACAATTTAGAGAAGCCCTACGTGAAGCCTTATCAGAAGAAATGCGTCGTGACGAAAACGTTTTCTTGATGGGTGAAGAAGTAGCCGAATACAACGGTGCTTATAAAGTAAGTCAAGGGATGTTAGATGAATTCGGTTCAAAACGAGTTATCGACACACCTATTGCCGAATTAGGTTTCGGTGGAATTGGAGTTGGGGCTGCCGTAAATGGATTACGCCCGATTGTCGAATTCATGACTTTCAACTTTTCTTTGGTTGCTATCGACCAAATTATCAACTCGGCGGCCAAATTTATGGCAATGTCGGCTGGTCAATACTCTTGTCCGATTGTATTTCGTGGCCCGACCGGAAATGCAGGTCAGTTAGGAGCTCAACACTCACAAAATTTTGAAAACTGGTTTGCCAACACACCAGGTTTGAAAGTAGTAGTACCAAGCAATCCTTATGATGCAAAAGGTTTATTGAAAGCCTCGATTCGTGATAACGACCCGACTATCTTCATGGAGTCGGAGCAAATGTATGGCGATAAAGGTGAAGTGCCAGAAGGCGAATATATTCTTCCACTCGGCAAAGCAAATATAGTAAAAGAAGGCTCTGACGTAACAATCGTTTCGTTCGGAAAAATGATTCCAAGAGTTGTTCTTCCTGCCATTGCCGAATTAGAAAAAGATGGTATCAAAGTTGAATTGATTGACCTACGCACCGTTCGTCCGATTGATTATGCAACTGTTATCAATTCAGTAAAGAAAACAAACCGTTGTGTGGTAGTTGAAGAAGCGTGGCCTTTGGCAGCTATTTCATCAGAAATCACTTATCACTTACAACGTTATGCGTTTGATTATTTGGATGCTCCAGTGATTCGTGTAAACAACATGGATATTCCGCTTCACTACGCTCCAACACTCATCGAAGCAACATTACCAAACGTAAAACGTACGGTAGATGCAGTTAAGCAAGTGATGTATAAAAAATAATATTGTAATAGATACAGAAAAAGCATTGTTCGGTTTCGGGCAGTGCTTTTTTGTTTGTCTTGGGCGTATGCGATACACCCCTACCATTTATTCTCCTTTCATTTGTCGTTTCCGTAATTTGCTCAAAAATTCGGGTGTGATGCCCAAGTAAGAAGCAATATAATGCTGCGGCACTCGCTGTGGAAGCGAAGGGTAGCGTTTCAGAAATTCCTCAAATTTATCCATTGCCGTGTAGGAAACTGTCCGAAACAGGCGTTTTTGAAGTACACTCAGATGTCGCTGAATCATTAATCTAAACATCCGTTCGAGTTTCGGAACACGAGCCAGCAATTCGTCTTTTGATGCACGAGAAAGTACCAAAAGTTCACAATCTTCGAGCGTTTCGATATACATAATGCTCGGAGTTTGGTTTTCAAAACTCGTAATATCGCTTACCCACCAGTCTTCCACCGCAAATTCGAGTGTTAATTCTTGTCCTTTGTGGTCAATAAAATATTCTCTAATACAACCTTTCAATACATACGCCTCAAAATTGCAGACATCTCCAGCATTGAGAAGCACCGTTTTTTTAGGAAATTCTCGCAACTGCATACAATTTTTCACAACCGATAATTCTTCGGGCGTAAGACTCACAAATCTTGAAATATAGTTTTGGATGCTTTCGTGCATGAATTCGACCTAAATTCTTATAAATTTTTATTTCTTGTTCCAGTTCAATGCTTTTTCTGAGAAGAAATCCCAACTTTGCACTATGATTTACGATGGTGATTATTGCATGAAAAATCCTTATCGTATGTCTAAAACTTGAAATAAAGATTCTAAGTTCAGTATTTTGCTTTTGCAAATTGTTTCTAATTAAACAAAACCTACAAATTCTATGAATTACACAGCATCACCGCAGCGATACCAAGACATGGAGTATCGTCGTTGTGGTAAAAGCGGATTAAAACTTCCAGCACTTTCGTTGGGTCTTTGGCATAATTTCGGAGGCATTGATAACTTCGAAAATGCTCGTGCAATCTTAAAATTGGCTTTTGATAGTGGCGTTACGCACATCGACTTAGCCAATAATTATGGCCCACCAGCGGGTTCGGCCGAAGAAACTTTCGGGCAAGTCTTGAAAAAAGATTTGAAACCGTACAGAGACGAATTAGTGATTACGACTAAAGCAGGCTTTTATATGTGGGAAGGCCCATACGGCGAGTGGGGTTCTAAAAAGTATTTGGTTTCGAGCTTAGACCAAAGCCTAAAACGAATGGGTTTAGATTACGTGGATATTTTTTACCATCATCGTCCAGACCCCGAAACACCACTCGAAGAAACAATGGCTGCACTTGACCTAATTGTTCGTCAAGGAAAAGCCCTGTATGCAGGAATCTCTAATTACAGTGCCGCTGATACCGAAAAAGCCGCTAAAATTTTGAAAGAATTAGGCACGCCGTGTATCATTCACCAAGCGAAATATTCGATGTTTGACCGTTGGGTAGAAGGTGGCTTGCTTGATGTTTTGGAAGCAAACGGTGCGGGTTGTGTAGCATTTTCGCCATTAGCACAAGGTTTATTATCAAACAAATACATCAAAGGAATTCCTGCCGATTCGAGAGCCGCTTCGGGGCGTGGCAATGGTGCAATTGAAGAAAACAGAATTACAGAAGAAAATGTAAATAAAGTAATTAAACTCAATGAGTTGGCCGAAAAACGTGGACAAAACTTGGCACAAATGGCCTTATCTTGGGTATTGAAAGACCCACGCATTACGTCGGTTATTTTGGGTGTGAGCAAGCCTCAGCAATTGACAGATTCGTTGGAATGTCTAAAAAACACTTCTTTCGACGAAGCAGAATTACAAGAAATTAATAGTATTTTGGCTTAAAAAGTAGTAGTTTTATCGTAAAAATCAACAAATAAATGCAAAAACATATTTTATTTTCTTTGGCTTTCAGTACGCTGGCGTATGCTTCGTGTGCTCAAAGTGCCAGCACTTCGGTAGAGACAAAAGCTCCGAACTCTACTTATCCATCGGCTTTTCAAGGTCAAACTCGTATTGGAGCCGTTAAAACCCAAACTCCGTATGGATTTAAAGTTCTTACTGAAGGCCTTACGTCTCCGTGGGGCGTAAAAAGTTTACCTGATGGCCGATTAATTATCACCGAAAAAAGCGGTGTGATGAGAATCGCAAAAACAACTGGCGAATTGAGTAAGCCAATTACTGGTGCTCCAGCCGTAAATGCTGATGGTCAAGGCGGTTTATTGGGCATTACAATCGACCCGAATTTTCAGAAAAACCGTATGATTTATTGGACGTTCTCTGAAAACGTTGAAGGCGGAACCCTCACATCAGTAGCAAAAGGAAAACTTTCGGCTGATGAAACCAAAATTGAAGGTGCAACAGTTATTTACCGAGCAACTCCTGCCCACAAAGGTAATTTGCACTACGGTGGAAGAATTATCTTTGATAAAAACGGAAATCTTTTCGTGAGTACAGGTGAGCGTTCGGATAGAGTTACTCGCCCACAAGCACAGGAATTAAATTCAAGCCTCGGAAAGATTCTACACATCACAACCGATGGAAAACCAGTTGCAGGAAATCCATTTATAGGAAAAGAAGGAGCAAAACCAGAATTATATTCTTACGGACATAGAAACGTGCAAGGTTTGACTTTCCACCCAGTAACTGGCGAATTATTCTCGAATGAGTTTGGCCCAAGAGGTGGCGACGAAATCAACCACGTACAGGCGGGTAAAAACTACGGTTGGCCAACGATTACTTACGGAATTGAGTATAGTGGTAAACAAATCGGTGACCCGGTTATTCAACAAAAAGAAGGTATGGAACAACCTGTTTATTATTGGGACCCATCAGTTTCGCCAAGTGGAATGACTTTTTATAGCGGAGATATGATTCCAGAATGGAAAAACAACCTTTTTGTAGGCTGTTTGAGCGGAATGCACATTGCTCGTTTGATTATCGAAAACAACCGAGTTGTGGGCGAAGAAAGATTATTGACCGAAGAATTCCAACGTTTCCGTGATGTAACACAAGGAAAAGACGGTGCATTATACGCCGTTACCGACCAAGGTCGCCTTTATAGAATTGCTAAGAAATAAGTAATAGTTAACTGACAAAAAAGTATCTCGGTGCCTGAGCGAAGTCGAAGGCACCGAGATACTTTTTTATATTAGACCATTCGTAAATCAAAATCTACTTCACCTTCAGCGTTTTATCAATCACTTCGAGTAAGCCGTTTTGTGGTTTGTCTTCACGTAATTGCCAAAACATAATGCCGTTTAGTTTATTCTTGATTACGTACTCGGTTTTGAGTTTCATTGACTCGGGGTCATCGTAAGAGAAAAACAATTTGTCTTCTTCCGAAAACAAATACGGAGCTTGAGCCGTGGAATCCCAGTATTTTTTGTAGGTTTTGTGTTCGGCTAAATACTTTTCTAAACCATTATAAGAAATCCCTCGTTCAAACTTACAAGGTTGATAAAGTCCGTTGTTTTCAGTGGCACTTAGCTTAAATACTCGACCATACATGGCCGCTCCAATCGCAATTTTATTGGCAGGCACACCTTTGGCAATGAGCATTTTTACACCATTGTCAACCGACTCTTTTAGTTGTGGTGTAGAATATAAACCCGTGTGATGGCCGCTTATTTCGCTGTATCCATGCACTAAATCATAGCTCATCAGATTGATTCGGTCGAGTAGGGGCGTAACTTTCTCCCATTCAACCGATTCTTCAATGTATTTGGCAAAACCACCCGCTGCAAAACTTAATTCGTACTTTTTACCGAAAGTAGTTCGGAGAGTTTTGATGAGTGCCGTAAAATTTTGTTTATCTTCGGGCATAAACGGATGTCCAGGAGGGCCTGCAATGGCAGGATATTCCCAATCTAAATCCAGTCCATCGGCATTGAAACTTACAAAAAGTTTTTTGACCGAAACTGCAAATTCTTCTCGTGCCTTTTGGGTAGAAAACACGCCCGAACAAGTATAGCAACCTTCCCAACCGCCCAACGAAAGTATAACTTTGAGTCTCGGATTTTTCTTTTTCAATTCTACTAAACGCTTGATAGTCAGGCTGTCTTTTTTATTATCAACTGCCAGTACGTTTCCTTTTAAGTGCAGAAATGAGAAAATAATGTGCGTGAGTTTATCGACTTGATATTGGTCGATGTCTTGACTATTGCCAGCATAATAACCAATGACGGCAATTTCTTTTTGTTTTTTAGGTTGGGCGAATGTGCTTGCCACAAAAATAAAAAAACAGAAACAAGTAAGTAGGAGGGTTTTAGTTTGTGATTTCATGAAGAGTGCTTAGAAAAAACTTTAAAATGGATTTATTTAAAAAGATTTTTCAAAGATACGATTGAAAAAGGTTTTTTCACCTCCCAAATCTCAAACCAACGGTCGTAATATTCTGAGTGGCCGAGCTTCGTTCTAATTTATTCAAGAAAACATTTTTTATATCAGCTTCCACAAAAAGATTCACTACACCATAGCCCATATTCAGAATGATTCCATAGCGGTACGGGTTCTCTGGGTTTTTGATGCTCACTTTTGTTTCTTGCCGATTGAGAGCTTTTATTTCGGCGTAGTTTCTGCTGCCTCTCAGCAACATTCCGATATAAGCTCCAATGCCAAAATTGAAGGTTTTTTGATTGTTTTGTCCGTAGAAATTGATGGTCGGAATTATCTTAAAATCAGTATAAAACAACGACTGATTGTTGGTATAAGGCGTTATTTCTTTGGGTAAAGCGGTGGCGTTTAGGCGGTCAACGGTGTAGTAATTATCGCCATTGCGGGCTGGTTTGAAAACTGCCACTGTATCATATTTTGTATTATCAAGGCTATTGAGGCGAAGCAAATAAGCGTTGCGTTTGGTGCTGATGCTCCGCAAATGATACCAGCTTACATCAAAGCCATAGCGAAGTACAATTTCTTTATGGCCAGTACGAATAAAACTTTCTTGACGCATCAAAGCCACGCTCAAACTCGGTGAAGTAAGGAAGTTTTGACGAAAAATTTGCTCCGTCATCTTAAACGGATTGTACGTAACGGTGCTGACGGATAGATAGTTAGCTGAGTTTAGTCCCACCGAGAGATTGAGGTAAGTATTGCGTTTGAGGCGTTGCCACGAAGTCATCCCTTCCAGTTGGCGTTGGGTGGTCATTTCTTTGGTGTAGCTGTTCCCTTCGTAATCTTGTCGGAAACTTCGACGAACGTTCGATGGCATTTCGTCCAAATCCTGATTCATCTGCACCACAATTCTATTTAAATCGTACTTTTCGAGAGCTTTTAGGTCTTCTTTGGTTTGTCCCCAAAGTACAATTCGCTTGCGTTTGCCAATATTCACCACTATTGAGTCAATGTCAGTGATTTCTTTAGCAAAAGAGAGCGTCGTCAAACACGAGAATAGCAATGTGAGCAGTTTATTCATTTAGAAGTGGGAGTGAAGAGTCAGAAAAACAAAATAGTCGAACCCCAGTTGTTATGAAGGTTCGCCTATTATCTATTTGTCGAGTCAGCGGCCATTGTTTCATTCTTGAAACTTTCTTTCACAAAAGCCCAAACTTTGTTGGGTTTGCCACTATTCACGGCAGGCAATTCTTCGTTGGGTTCTGTACCTTTTTTACCCAATTTCCTGCTCAAACGAGCCACCAAACCATTTTTTTTCTCTTTTCTTGGAGCTTGATTATAGTCTTCTTCATCATCAGGGATTTCCAAAATCGCTACTCGCTCACGGCGTTGTGGTGCAACTCGTTTCTCAACAAAACCTTGATACGGCACAAATCTATAATTATCGTTGGCTGGCGTTTGCTGTGCTATATTCGATTCAGTTTCGCTCGATGAAACATTATTTTGAGTTTCGTTGGCGGCCACAGTTGGCTCATCGGTCACACCATTTTCGTTGTCAGGGCTTGTTTCAAGTGGTTGAGTTGTTTGTTGTTTGCTCATAGCCATTGCTCTTACCACATTATTTTTATGGTTGCCGTTATTGGCCATCAGTTGTGTAGATTCAGTAGTAGGGTTTAAGGTTGGTTGTGTTGAAATAGTAGGAATTTGTTCTTTAATTACTTCATTATGAGCTGTTACTGCGGTTTCATTATTATAAAAATACATACCTAATCCACCCAGCAAAACTACGCTTGCTGCTACGGCTTGCCACCACACAAATGGCTTTTTACGCTTCGTTTGTTTTTGTTCGATGCGTTGCCATACATCTTGTTTGTTCCATTCAAGAAACTGCGATTCTCCGAATGGAGATTCTTGAAACGATGATTTCCCGAAAAGAAATTCTCTTTCAAATTCCATTTCAGTTTCACCGACTTTTTCTTGAATTTTCTTATAAAACTCCTCTGTCTTCATGATTTTTATTCGTTTGGCTCGTGCTACTTTGCTTAGCAGTTTGCCTATAAAGAATTTTCTTCTGTAATAATTTTCGAGCGTGGTTTAGCTGCGATTTTGATGTTCCTTCGTTGATATTTAGCTGTTCGGCAATTTCTTTGTGCGAATAGCCTTCGATAGCAAAAAGATTAAAAACTGTGCGATACCCATCGGGTAGCTCGGCGATGAGTTGATGAATTTCATCGCTCGAAATCGAATCTAAGATATTATCATCAACTGGCACTTCTATGGCTTCGCTTTCGGGCATCAGATTAAAATTTGCCTGTTTGCGGAGTAGCATCAACGACTCGTTAATCACAATTCTTTTCATCCAAGCCTCAAACGACCGCAAATTATCGAACCTAAAATTAGCAGCTCCTTCAAAAATCTTGAGGAAAGAATCAACCACCAAATCTTCGGCTGTCATGCGGTCACGCACGTAGCGATACGCCACCCGATACAAAAAGCTTCCATAATGCTCAAAAATATTCTTTTGGGCAATGGGGTTTTTGCTTCGTAAGCTTTCGATGGTCGAGGTTGCTATCAAGTGGTTTCGTAACAGACGTTTCTTATGATGTAAATGCAGAAGATGCCCTTAAAGTTGTATGAAGGTAAAAATATTTTTTCGGTCTTAACTATTTGGCTGTAAGTATTTTCAAGGTTTTGAGCTATGAAAAGTGATACTTATATGGTTTGAAGGAAATTTATCATAAAAAACGACTAAAATAATTGTATAGTTTTTGTTTTTTCGATTGAAATCTCTAATTTTGCAGTCCGTTTTAGAAAAGTAATAGGAATTTCAATAAATAAAGTAATGAAAAAAGATATTCATCCAAATTATAGACCAGTTGTTTTCTGGGATTTGTCAACAGGTTTCAAATTTTTGACAAAATCATGTGCCAATACCAAAGAAAGTATCGTTTGGGAAGATGGTAACGAATACCCAGTTTACAAAGTGGAGGTTAGCTCTGACTCACACCCATTCTACACTGGTAAAAACGTATTGCTTGATACAGCAGGTCGTGTTGATAAATTCAACAAACGTTACGGAAAGAAATAATTTTCTTCTGGTATCAGATAAAAAGTCTTTCAAAATTTATTTTTGAAAGACTTTTTTGTAGCACAATTTGGAAAATTGTGCCATCACAACTTTGAAAGTTGTGTTACTTCTTCTTCAAAAATGGGTGCAATACTACTGATAGTAAAATCAAAGCCCCACCAATATAAAAGCCCGAAGTCATTTTTTCGCTTTCGCCAAAGATAAAATAGGCCATAATGATGCCATAGATTGGCTCCATATTGATGGAAAGATTGAGCGTAAATGCCGAGATTTTTTTGAGCAAGTGCATCATTTCGATATACGGATAAACCGTACAAACTAAGCCCAAAATTCCAACCCAAAGCCAATCATAGTGAGTAGGTGTAAGCTGAAAATGTTCATTCGGTAAGGCAAAAATAATAATCGGAATGTAAATCCATGTAGCACCAAATGCTCCGACCATTTCGTAGAAAGTAACGATTTGAGCATCGTACTTTTGGGCAAATTGAGCATTGATTACCGAAAAAATGGTTGCCAATAAAGCCCCAACCAAACCAATCAGAATACCTACAATATATTTTCCTTCAAAGGTAAAGACAAAATACATTCCTAAAACCACCAAAATTCCGAGAAAAACCTCAACCCAACTGATTTTGGTTTTACGCACAATTGGTTCAATGATACTCGTGAAAAACGAAGTCGTAGAAAAAGTCACTAAACTCACGGCCACCGTGGAAGCACGAGCCGAACCAAAAAAACATATCCAGTGAAACGACATAATTGCTCCGACTCCGAGTAGAGGTAGGGCTTCTTTCCACGAGACTTTTAGGTTTTTTTTCTGAAACTGGGCCACAATCCACATGCCAGATGCCGCCAGTAAGGTGCGATAAAACACTACGCCCAGCGAAGAAACCTCCGTTAGTCGACCCAAAATGGCCGTAAAACCGAGTATAATGACAATGAAATGAAGTTTTAGGTAATCTTTAGGTAGAGGTTTTGAATCCATGAAGTGGTTTTTTTGTGCAAATATAGCACGATTAAATGATAAGATTATAAACAAACAAAACGTGCCACACTTTGAAGCATGGCACGTTTTGCTGATTTTAAACAATCATATATTTTATTCGATTCTACCTTTGATGGTGTTAATTACGCCATCAATTCGGCTTCCTCCAATTTTTTTTTTCGACGTTCCTCACGTCGTAATAAGATTCTTTGCTTGAATCTCATCCAACGCTCATACAAAGGTGATTCCGTCAAGAAATCCCACTCGTCTTCTTTTTTATTTCCAGCCTCTTCTTTCTTTTTAGCCTCAACGGGGTCGAACAACATACCTGTACACAAGCAGTGCTTGCGATTGGTGCGGGTAAGCACATCGTAGTTTACGCAGCTTGAACAGCCTTTCCAGAAGGCATCATCGGCAGGTAACTCACTGAACGTAGTTGGTTCGTAACCCAAATCAGAGTTGATTTTCATTACGGCCAAGCTCGTCGTTAGGCCAATGATTTTTGCATCGGGATATTTCTTGCGTGAAAGTTCAAATGCCTTTTGCTTGATTCGTGTAGCAATACCACTCTTACGATGCTCTGGATGCACAATAAGACCCGAATTGGCCACAAACTTGCCATGTTCCCAAGTTTCGATATAGCAGAAGCCTACCCATTCGCCCGTATTGGTTAGAGCAACAATGGCCTTTCCTTCGTTCATTTTCTCTATCAAATAATCGGGAGAGCGTTTGGCTATACCTGTGCCACGAGCTTTGGCACTTTCTGCCATTTCATTACAAATAGTTTCGGCCAAATAGTGGTGACTTTCGTTAGCTACTTGAACAATATATAAATCTTCGGATGTGATTGCTGAGTTATTCATCGTCATTTATTGGGCTTTCCCTCAAACGGAGACGCTGTATCCTAAATGGTTTTTAAATGAAAAAAAAGAAAACTTTGATGAGAAGGGGTTTTGCTACAAGGGCAAAACAATTACTGTCTGATATTGATATATCGGAATCGTCGAATTGGCGTTATGGGAAGACGAATTTTCATTTTCTTAAAACAGGATGCAAAGATGTTAGGTTTTGAAATAATATCCAAGATTTGTACCTATTATTTTTGTTTGCATCAGAATAACGACGGGCTTTTATTTTTAGTTCGTGAATACTAAAATTTTTAAGGAAGGCTTCGCTTTGAGCAGAACCTTCCTTTTGATAACTTTGAACAAAAAACTGATTTTCTTTGAATACTCGACTCGCTAATTTTCTTTCGATGGCTCTGCATCCTTTGTTGATGCCTACTTTGCTGTTTCTGACACTACTTTTTCTTGCTCCTGCACCCTTGGGAGCAGAACCACTCGAAACACTCATGAAGCTGGCCGTGGTGGGTTTTGTTTTTATTTATACATTTGCTTTACCCGCTTACTTTGTTTATTTGCTGAAACGCTGGGGCATGATAAGCAGCCTAAAGCTCGAAAATCTGAAAGACCGCCGCTTGCCTTATTTTGTTACAGCTCTGATTTACAACGCTTTAGGATATTTTCTCTATTCAAAAAACTCGATGCTTTTTCCGTGCGGGTTTGTTTTGTGGAGCATTGCAGCTGTTATTTTGTGTGTTGGTATTATTAGTCTTTGGTGGCAGATTTCGGCTCATGCAGCGGGCGTGGGAGGTATGATTGGGGCTTTGGCCGGTATATTGGTGCAGTTTGGTGAGCATAGCCTTTTCTTTCCTTTACTCTTCTTGATTATTCTTGCGGGATACGTCATTTCAGCACGTTTGGCTCTCAATGCTCATACGCCCGCACAGGTTGGTGCTGGGTTTCTACTTGGTTTGGGGCTTAGTTTGGCTTCGATTTATGTGTTGTTTTGAGTTTTTATATAACTCTCCTATATTTTGCCCTGAAAGGGCTTCAATAAATTAAGATAGGGCATCGCCCTATCAGATATATCTCAAGTTCATCTGCCCTGAAAGGGCGAAGGAATTGCTACCGAAGCTTGTTTCGCCCTTTCAGGGCAGATGAACTTAGAGAATGATAAACTGAGAAAAGGGCTTTGCCCTTTCCTAAATGTATTAATACCCTTTCAGGGTATTTTTTACATAGATTTAATGCGTTTAACCTGATTCTCCACAAAGATTTCTTACTTTTTCGAAACAATTTTCAAAAATGTTTTACGTTTCATGCAACATTTTATTTTTGGTTGCGTCATTTGATTGTAACTTAAAACACTAAACTTTTCTGACAAATACTATATTCATTAACAAGCATTTCGACTTGGTCGAGCGATGCAAGCGTGGCGAGAGTAAAGCACAGTATGAGCTGTATAAGCATTACTCAAAGGCTATGTTTAGTATCTGTATGCGAATACTCAACCATGTAGGCGAGGCCGAAGATGTATTGCAAGAGGCTTTTATTGATGCTTTTGCCAAGATTGGAGATTTTCGTCAGGAATCGACATTTGGGATTTGGTTAAAGCAGATTGTTGTCAATAAAGCCATCAATCAGATTCGTGCCAGAAAGGTGCAGTTTGTGGATATCGAAGAGTTTGACGGCGATGAGCAAGACATCGCCGATGTACAGGAAAGTTCAGTAAATGAAGACGACGTCAAATTTGAGGTTGAACGCATCAAACGAGGAATGGAACAGCTACCCGAAGGTTTTAGAGTAGTATTATCATTGTATTTGTTTGAAGGCTACGACCACGAAGAAATAGGTAAGATTTTAGGTATCAACGAATCTACTTCTCGTACGCAATACATGCGTGCAAAGAAGAGGCTGTTGGAAATAATAGCCCCCCGCCCCTAAAGGGGGGCTTTTAGTCACAGTAATATAAAGCTCCCCTTTGAGAGCAGACGGATATGAAAAATCGTTTAGAAAGATTTGTAAGAGATAACCGTGAGGCATTTGACGACTATGAGCCGTCGGCTGACTTATGGAAAAAGATAGAGGCAAAGAATGTTCATGCCAAGCCAGCAGGTAAACTCGTGAGTTTGCAAAATTGGATTGGCAGTAAACCAAAATTTGCCTTGGGAATGGTGGCTGGATTTGTGATGTTTTTGATGATGGGCTACTTGGCGTATAATTATGCCAAACCAGCATCGCAGAATCCAGATATTATGGCTTTGAGTCCGACGTATGCAAAAGAACTGACGCAGTTTACGTCGTTGGTCGAAGCAAAGCGTGAAGAATTAAAAACAATAGAAAAAGAAGACCCAGAACTTTATCACCAGTTCGACACGGAACTGACAGTTTTGGACCAAAATTATCAAAACCTCAGAAAAGAATTACCCAAAAATCCTAATCAAGAGGAATTGTTAAAAGCAATGATTCAGAATCTTAGCATGCAGATTGAATTATTGAATCAGCAATTACAGATTATTCAGAAAATTAAAGAAGCAAAAAATGAAAAGACAAACACAATGGTATAAGTCAGCTTCTCCTAATTCTCGGAATTTAGGGGGGCTAATGGGAGTGTTTTTTTCACTCTTAACACTTACTTCTTTCGCCAATAATGGTGACTCAGTACAATGCTCAACGCCCGAATGGATTGAACGCCGCAAAAATATTACGTTTTCGTATGCACTCTCGGCCAGTGATAAAGTATCGCTCGAAAATCAGTTTGGAGACATAAACGTGAGTTTTTGGAATAAAGATGAGATTAAAGTTGAGATTTCGATTGTAGCAAATGCAACTTCGGAGGAGCGAGCCGCTAATTTTATTAGTACGGTTGATGTACAAGGCAAAAAGGCTGATGGTACGGTGAGTATCAAAACCACAATTGACCGTGAAGAAGGTAATTACAATAATAATACGTGGAATTGGAAAGGGGGAAGCAATGAAAAGAACTCTTTGAAGATTGATTATAAGGTATTTATGCCCAAAGGAAATGTATTGAAGGTGAAAAATTCATTCGGTAATACTTTTCTGCCATCGTTTGCATCGGTTTTGATGGTTAATCAAAGTTATGGAAAATTGATTGCCGAAGATATTTCTAATCCGCAGTCAGATATTAATCTGTCGTTTAGTAAAGGTTCAACGATTCGGTCGATGACTGGAGGGAAATTGAAGGCTTCTTATTCGGGAATAAAAATGGAGCGTGCCGATGATTTGATTTTCAATAATAGCTTTGGTGATATTGATATTAAAGAGGTAGGGAAATTGAACGCAAAAATCTCGTATTCGAGCGGAATGATTGGTACTATTAATGAATCATCAAACCTAAAATTGGAGTTTTCGGGAGGTTTTAAATTAGGCGAGCTGGGCAAGAATGTGAAAGAATTGAACCTAAATGCCAGTTATTCGCCCGTAAATTTGGTATTGAGTAATAATGTTTCGTATGATTTTGAGGTAAAAGCTAACTACGGGGATTTCAGTTATCCTAACGAACGTGGCATTTCATTTACGACCAACTCTGATGCTGATGCGAAGAAAGAAAACCATCATTTCAATCCAGTGAAATATTATACTGGTAAAATCGGTAAAGGTTCGGCTGATTGCAAGATTGTGGTAAACGGAAATTTCAGTAGTGTGAAGTTTAAATAAGTTTTTTTGAAAAGGTGTTTTAAGTAAAAGCAGTACAGATTTTATTTGTACTGCTTTTTTATTGATGAACAAGTCGAGAGACTTGTTTTACTTGATGGCAACTAAAGCGGGAGTTTCTATCAACGATTTCTTCAAAACATATTTGGCCATTACTGGAAAATGGTCTGAGAAATTGACACTTGAAATAGTTTTATATGATTCTACGTGCCAGTCTTGGCTCACAAATTGTTGGTCGATTCGAGCAAAGTATGGCTGGCGATTCAGCGTAAAACCGAGGCCTTGTCCAGCTTCTTCAAAGGCGTTTTTGAAACTTAGCTTGAGTTTTCCGTAAGAATAGCCAAAAGGCGTTTCGTTGAAATCGCCGCAAATAATGACAGGATATTTACTTCCAGAAACATAAGATTCTACCTCACGCATTTGTTCGTCACGCTTTTCAAAACCTTCTTTTAAACGACGGAAACTATCGGCCAGTTCTACACCAAAGGTTTTTATATGCCCTTTTTTAAGAGCATCAAAAGCTAAATTTATACGCACACCCATTGACCAAAGATGTACGTTTACTACCCTTACTGTATCATTTTTATAAGCAATATCGGCACATAAATATCCATTGATATTTGGTTGGTTTTTTCTATCCCAAACTTTACTGTATTGTTTCAGAATCGGATACCTTGAAAACATCGCTAAACCAATCAATCCTTTTTGGTCGAATTTGGTGAGTTTAACTACATTATTTGCGTACTGCGACTCAATATCTTTATTGGGCGAGTATTCCTGAAAGCAAGCAATATCGGCCTGTAGTTTTGCCCAATGCTCGTCTGTTTTATGTTTTTCATCAAAACACTCGCCATTGAAACTCAAGACTTTTAAGGCGGAAACATCTTCGAGTTTTATTTCGTTGCTATTGATTCCGACCATACGTTTGATGAGCGGAAAGGTTAGTAAAAGCCAAATGAAACCCGTTGCGGCTACGATTTTTTGTTTTTTTACGAGTAAATAACACGCTGCCGTAAGTCCAGATAAGACAGCCAGTGGCAGGCTCATCATGATAAACCCTGCACTCCAATGGTCGAATATTGGATAATAGCAGAATGCCATCGTGACGAATAAGTAGAGTAATGCAGTATAAGAAAGTGGATATTGGCGGAAAATCTTAAAAATGAAACTTGCTATTTGAAAGAATATTTCAGCACAAATCGACACCACATCCCAAAGAAATATTTTTAAATCGTTTAGTTTCATAATCGCGGATTGTTAAGTAAATAATTGTACAACAGTGAGTTAGGTAAGAAATAATAAAGACGGAATGTGTTTCGAAGAACACAGACCGTCTTTGATATAAAACTAAATTGAAAGGGCTACTTATTTTACTTCAAATGCTCCTTTACCAATTTTGAAGCCTTCTGAGTAAAGTTCAACGCTGTATTTTCCTTTAGTATAATTAGCTCCTTTGCCCGATACTAAGTCAACACGTTGGTCGTTGTTTTCAAACGGTACGCTTTGCTTGAAGCTATAACCGATTTCTTTGCCATCCACTTGTACGATTCCACCGTTACCGTTTTCTACAACTGCACCGTTGGCATCAAGTACACGTACATAAATATCTTTGTTGTTTTGGGCTGCAATCGGGTTTGAAGGCATGATGAAAGAAACTTTCAATTGGTCGATTCTTGAAGCCTTGTATGCACCACCATCACGTTCTTTACCTTTTGATGAAAGAGCAGTAACTTGTACGTTGATGGCTTTCATTGCCGAAGCCAAAGTTACTTGGCGTTTCAAATCATTGTTTTTAGTAGTGAAATCATCGACTGTTTTGGTTAAAGTTGTAGATAATTCTTCTTTCTCAGTTTTCAAGGCAGCGTTTTCAACGATAACTTGTTGTTTTTCTGTTTCGAGCGTTTGAGTTTTTGCTACCAACATACCATTCTCTTCTTTCAACTTACGAATATCATCGTCTTTGGCAACTAAGAATGATTCGTAATCTTTGATTTTCGATTCATATTTTTGAACTGAGAAGCTAAGGTCAGTTTTCAATTTTTTCTTATCGTTTTCCAACTGAGCTTTAACAGCTTCTAATTCGGCTACGTTTCCGCCTAAGCTTTGTACTTCAAGAATTTTCTCATCTAATGATTTCGAGATAGAATCAAGTTTGATTTGTGTAGATGAAAGTTGTTCTACTTTCGATGTTAATGATTTTTGAAGTTCGAGTGTTTCGTTTCTTGCACCCATGAATAAATAGCCTAAAAGAGCTAATACGCCTGCCATCACACCGATGATAACTTTCAAAAGTCCGTTGTTGTTAGATTGTGTTGTTTCCATTTGCTTAATTGATTATGATTTTAAGTTTATGGTACAAAGCAACAATGTCAAGGTTAAAGGCGAATTAAATCGACTTTAAATTTGGCTTAAAATTGGAAGAGGGGTCGAAAACAACATATTATAGACAATAAAAAGTTATTTTTTAGATTATATTTGTTAAAAAATAGCATAAATATGTTAAGTAATCTTCAAATTGAAATACTACAGACTTTTTCAAGACCGTTACCAGAAAGCCAGATTTTAGAGATAAGACAAATTTTGGCAGACTATTTTGCAAAAAAAGTTGATGATGGCATTGATGAGCTTTTTGAAAAAAATGATTGGGAAGCTAACGAAAAAGTAGAAGAATGGCTCAGCGAACATTTAAGAACTCCCTATAAATAATTATGAGAGTTGTGATTGACACAAACTACTTTTTAGCAATTTTACCCAAAAAGTCAATT
Organism: Emticicia aquatilis; assembly: GCF_014644295.1. GTDB lineage: Bacteria > Bacteroidota > Bacteroidia > Cytophagales > Spirosomataceae > Emticicia > Emticicia aquatilis. The sequence continues at coordinate 372,796 of NZ_BMKK01000005.1, read as the reverse complement.
TATCGCCCTATTTTTGATGCTTTTCGGCAGAGTAAATTTGAATTGGCGGTTTCGAGTGAAATATTGGATGAATATGCAGAAATATTTGAGCAGAAAATGAATGCTGAAATATCTGCCAATATTATCGAATTGATACTGAAACAACCGAATTCTATTAGAACTGAAATCTTTTATCGTTGGGAACTAATAACGGCTGATTATGACGATAATAAGTTTGTTGATAGTGCAATATCAGCTAATGCAGATTTTATAGTTACATCTGATAAACACTACAACGTTTTAGAACAAATTCCCTTTCCGAGTGTAAAAATCATCAGTTTAAGAGAGTTTTTATTTTTTTTTTGAAGTACTATGATTTCCTGAAAACCAAAGTAAAAACAGTTTCATCAATATTAGAAACTACGCTAATATCACCATTATGGAGTTTGACGATTTGAGAGACAATAGCCAAGCCAACACCATGCCCTTTAGTGGCTTTGGCTGTGGCATTGCTTCTATAAAAGGGGCGGAAAATATAAGGTAAATCGGCTTTCGGAATAACAGGCCCTTTGTTCATAAACGAAAGCCTAATTTCTTTGACAGTAGCCGAAAAACTCACAAAAACACTGTTATTCTCCGAAAATTTACAGGCATTATCCATCAGATTCATCAAGGCTACTTTTAATGAAGCCTCATTTCCTTCAAGAATCAGAGCCTCTTCGTCTTCGGGGAAATCGCTAAAATCAATGTTTATCACATAATTGTCGTGCCATTTTTTTAGTTGACTTTTAGCTTCCCACAAAAGTTCGTCTATGCGTAGTGGTAAGCGTTGAATCGCTTCGGCATTGACAACGGTATTGGCTAAATTGAGCAAAGTATTAGTCAATTGTGTAAGTGTTCGGGTATCTTCTTGGAGCGATTTTAGGCTTTCTTCATAAACTTCGGGTGTGCGTTTTTGGAGCAGCGTAATATCAATTTGAGAATAAATTTTGGTCAACGGATTCTTCAATTCGTGCGATACATTGGCGATAAACATTTTTTGCATCGTAAATGCTTCTTGAATACGGTCGAGCAATTGATTGAAAGTAGCAACCAAACGCCCAATCTCGTCTGAGCGGTTTGGGTGTTCGACACGCCTTTCGGTATTGGCAGGGAAAATCTCGTTTACTTGCGTGATAATACCCGACATCGGAGCGAGTGCTTTATCGGCAAAAAACCAGCCCGAAAGTCCTGAAAGCAATAGCCCAATCAATACCATCACTGTCAGAATTTTGCGTAAATCTTCAAGAGCCTCTTTGCCATTTCGGTCAATGGCACTCACAATTACCCAATAGCTGGCTGTTCCCTTTTTGAGTTGAATACCAAGAGTCTGGTAAAAACCAGCGTAATAATATGTGGGTTTACTTTCTTTTTGAATACTTGGAATTAGCTCTTCAAACAAGCCCGAATAGGGTTCTTGGCTTGCAAAAACAAGTTTTTTCAGATTTTCGTCATAGACATAAATACTTTCATCGCTCAATAATTCTTTATCGGCGGTATTAACGAGTTTCAACACTGTGGTATCAGCCGTTTGGAGGTCGAAAAGTAGGGTAGTGGTCGTTACGGCACGGTCTTGTAGGCGTTTGAAAAAACGTTTTTCGAGGTAAAGTTTACTGAAAAAATATACACCCACCGAAAAAAACAGCAGAATGGCCGTTACGATAGCCATAAATTGGTAAGTAAGTCGGGAGCGAATGTTTAACATGAGAAGAGTTCTGAGTTTAGAGTTCTGAGTGCTGAGCTTAAAATGTCGCCGCTACGGTTCTGAGTTTTTGTTTGTTGTTCCAAAGTACTCAGCATTCAGAACTCAGCATTCAGAACTATTTTTTCATAACATAGCCCATACCAATTTGAGTATGAAGTAGTTTTGGCTCAAAATCTTTGTCGATTTTTTTACGAAGGAAGTTTAAGTAAACTTCAATCACGTTTGTGCCAGTATCGAAGGTAATATCCCAGATTTTTTCGGCCAGTTCCACTTTAGAAATCACTCTTCCTTGGTGTCGGATGAAGTATTCGAGTAACGAAAATTCTTTGGCTGTCAGCACTATTTCTTTGCCACTTCGTGTGACGGTCTTGGCATCTAAATCCATTTCGAGGTCGGCAATTTTGAGCAGATTGGCGGTCTGAATCGAACCCATATTTCGTCGGGTTAATGCTCGAATTCGAGCCATTAGTTCACGAAACTCAAATGGTTTTACCAAATAATCATCTGCTCCAGCATCGAGTCCGACAATTTTATCATCAGTCGTACCGAGAGCAGTAAGTAGTAAAATCGGAGAAGCTACACCTTTGCTACGCAATTGTCGGCAAAGTTCTAAGCCACTGATTCCTGGCAAAATAATATCCGATATAATGAGTGTGTAAGTATTGCGGGTGGCCAGTTGGAGGCCAATCAAACCATCATACGCTACATCGACTTCCCATAGTTGTTCTTCAAGCCCCTGTTTAATGAGCTGCACGGTTTTCGCTTCGTCTTCAATTACTAATATTTTCATCGTGCTTTTGTGAAATGGTTGGTCAAATATAGACACAATGCTTGAGTTATACAATTTTGGTCAGAGTAGCAAAAAAATTATACCATCACTATTTTATTGATTAAATATGAGGCTGGCTGTATCTGCATTTACTTCCAAAACTAAGGCCTCGCTAAGTTTGATACTTCTACTTTTTTGTTTGTTTAAAAGTGCTATTTCGATTTTTTTAAGTGGAAATTTAGATGGAACACGGACTATTTCATAATTGATGCTAAATTCTGCATTAGAAAATGTATGATTTCTATGACTCAAACGATTTAATGTGCAAAAATCTTGTAGTGTTTTGAACTGTTTTTTGTCGATAACAACTGAAATAGACTTTATCTTCTTGAATTGTCGTGGGTAACTTCTACCATTTGATAGTTTCGCGTTAAATTGTTCGTAAGTCATAGGCTGAGCAATTTCTTCTTCACTAAACCCTAAAAGTTTTAGGTATTCTTTTTGATATTCAATAATGCTTAGTTGATGCCTATCTTCTTTTATTCCAATTGATTTATACCAAGCTATTGCAACCGAATCTTCAGTAATTGTAGTTGTAGCGGTATCTACTTTGACCTTATTTTTATTAATAATCGACTGTAATTGAGTTAACTTTCCAAGTTTTCGAGTCTTAAATTCTATTCCCCAATCACCGAGTTGGTCTCCGATATTAGGAGAGTTTGTGGGTTTAAAAAACTCCAAAGTTGCCGATTGGCCAATTGCATATTTACCCGTGTAGGTTTCTTGATTTGTAGCACTGGTATTTTCTCGACAAACAAACAGTGTATCTTTAATAAAAGAATTTTTGAAAATCTTTTCGTAGGAAGAACTGTCAACACAAATAAAAATAGTGTTGCAGTCAGTAGCTATGCTTTTTTGTGCGAATAATATATTAGATACCGTTAGTAAAAACAGCAGAAAAAGCAGTTTCATGCAGCTATTATGATTAGTTACGTCAAAATTAGAAAAATATGAAAGAAAATCTATTCCTTTTCAACTGCTGTCAATGTTACTTTTTCGAGCAAACCCGAATCTCTTGGTTGCCAATTTTGGGTTGTGAAATATCCATCCTTACCCAAATTTGGTCGCAACCTTGCCGAAACATTGATGTTGTAGAACTTCTGCCAAACAACGCCTTGTTTTTCGATAGCAATTACTCGGTTGGCCATTGAGTTCGATACATTTACGACTAATGTATTTTGTGCTTTTAATAATGAATTCGGCACAAAAACTCGGTAAGTCGGCCCAATGAGTGTTCCCAAAAACTTTCCGTTGATTGTAACCGTTGCACTTTCGGCCACTTTGCCTAAATCGAGCCAATAGCCTGCTGATGAGGTATTTGGATTTGTGAAATCAAGTGAATAGGATGCCGTTCCAGAGAAGTTTTTGTAGGCCTCACCCTCCAATTTCGTCCAAGAGCCAAGCGATTTTGTTTCGATAGTTTTTGGTAATTCGGGGCCACCTTCCAAGAAGCTGATTTTCCATGTTCCTGTCAGTTCTTGGGCTTCGCCTTTGGGTTTGAAGTACGCATAGGCTGTTCCCGAAACTGGGGTTTTGTAGGTTTCGATAATGCACGATTCGCCCGCTGCCAATTGCAGATAAATTTCGTTGATTTTTGCGTTGTATTTGGCCATACCCAAAGCCTCAGTCATTGGGTTGTACAGTGCAGCCGATTTTGCATCAACCGATAATTTTACCCAACCGTCAAATGCTTTTGTGGTTTTGTTATTTACGAAATAATAATTGCCTTTGGCGTGAGTTTTTCTGACAAACTGCAAGCCATTATCAATCATAGTTTCTCGGTAGATTTTTGCAAAAATCATCATTTCGTCTAAATCGTCACCTACTAAAAATGAACCTTGACCAATTTTGGCTTGACTGAATTTTTGCTTAACGTCGGCAGGGTTCTGAACCCTGCCGACGTTTTCAAAGCGTAGCTGAGCCAGCAAAGCTTTAAATTTTGCTCGACGGGTATCTAAATTACCCAAACCTGGTACATCCGAAGGGAGTTTTTTATGCACAATAATAGTTGCTCCTTGTTTGGCTAAATTGATGAGTTTCTCGAAAGTTTCGAGTGGAATTTGCTCACTATCAGCAATTAAAATGGTTTTGTACTGAATACCGCCAGTCAGAATTGCGTGGTTTGCTGTATGAAGATTTAAGATTTGTTTGTCAGAAATAAAATCAAAACCATAACCACGGTCGAGGAGCTTTTGACCTAATTCTTTGAAATCTGTACCGTTAAATTCTGGTGTAACTCCATCGAAATGTTCGAGTAAACCCTTTGGCGATTGTTCGGTAAGACGGTCGGTGATAGGGAAATAAAATAAAACGTCGTTATTGCCTTTGCTATCTTGCAGGAAAGCCTGGCAGCGAGCCACATAATTATTCAATTTACCGAAATCTTTCCAAAAAGGATTGTGAGGTGTAAAATGCACCGCCGCATAAAACAGCCAACCCGGAAAAGCCGCATTTTGTGGTGTATAGGGCGTGCCATGATAGAATAAGTGATTGACACCGCCTACCATGAAGAGGTCTAAAGCACGTTTCACATCGGACAAATTCGAGAGGAAATGCTCGTTTTCCCAAGTAGCCGACTCCGAAGAAGCGAGTTTTTTGCCCATAACGTTTGCAGCCGAAGAAGCAAATTTGATACGAAGCAAATCCGTACCTTCGATTTCGGGAATATCCACCACACTATATAAATCCAATGTATTTGCTGGTGAGCCGTGTGCTTGGTTTCGCACGATTTTTCCACGTCCGTGAGCCCATTTTGCCCATTCTGAAGTATATTTTTCGAGAATCAAATCGCCGATTGTGCTGCGGTAATCGAATAAAACTCGGCTATTGAGGTCGGATTTTTCTTTGCTAAAAAGGTTGGGTAAATGATTCCGTAAATCATAACCACGGCGAGTTTTGAATTCATCGAAAAGAGCTTCAGTCCAGTCTGATTGTCCACGAGCATCATCAACCTCATAAGAGTCATTGAAGAACGCTCGCATACTCGAAACATCGGTTTTGGCAAAAGCCTTATCGAATGTCGAAAGGTAATTTTTGATGGCTTTTGAAGAAAAATGGTCAATTACATCGCCTTCGCCACTTGGGCCAGCACGCTCGACCATCTTGCCATGAAAACCTTGAAAAACTGCGTAGAGTGTCCAATTTCCTGCGGGGGCTTGCCAGTTGAGTTTACCTTCTTTGTTTACTTTTTCTGTTAAATTAACGACTTCATTTTTATCTGAATATGCCATTAGAGTTTGTAGCGGCAGTGCTTGCTCGAAACGCACTTGGTCGATGGCCAGTTCTTGCAAGTTATCATTTTTTGAAATGGGGTATTTTAAATCTTTTAGTTCGGTTTTCTTAGGCAAAACATATCTTAAAATCGGTTGCTGAACAAAAGTGATATTTTCATTGAGTGTTTCGCCTTCTTTTAGTTGATATGTTTTATGAAAAACTGCCTTACAAGCATCTTCGGGCGTAACCCAACGACCACCAAAAGGCCAACCTGACGCATTTGCCAAGTCGATGCCTATGCCGAGGCGAGTACCTTCTTTGAGGGTATGCTTAAACATATCAACCCATTTCGGCGAAAGAAAATCAATAAATTCTGATTCATGGCCTTTCACTCCGTAAATTGGCGTAATTTCTACTCCGCCAAGACCTACTTTTTGAAAGCCTTCCATGTTGTAGGTCAGGTCTTTGGGGTTTACGGCATTGCCTTCCCACCACCATCTCGTCCACGGTTTTGATTGTTGCGTGATTGGCTTCCATTTGGGTTGGGCAGCAGCAATTGTGCTTGCGAGGAGGATTAATCCTATTGTTTTATTGAGCATATTCTTTGTTTTTTTATGACCACAGAGGCACGGAGAACACGGAGTGCTTTTCTGTGGTAATCTATGTAATCTGTGCCTCCGTGGTAAAAAACTTAAAAAATTATTTCATTTTATAAACCTCGGCACCAGCCAATAAATAACAACCTACCCCAAAATCAGTAAAGTTGGGTACTTTGTCGTAGCTGAGTGGTTGGCCGTCTTTTGGTTCTTTACCTGTGCCTTGCACATAACCTAAAAATCCGTTTGGATGCACACAGTCTTTCATCATGGCATTCATGGCTTTGGCTATGATTGGGGTATATTTTTTCTTGTTCAGCAAACCTTTATTTACGCCCCAAGCCATTCCGTAAGTAAATAATGCTGTGCCTGTGAGTTCTTTTCCACCAAAATCGGTTTCGTCAGTAATACTCACATTCCAAAAACCATCAGTTCTTTGGTAAGCTGGCAGAGCCTCCATCATTTCTAAGAAAGTTTTTTCATATTCTGCACGGTGCGGGGCATTTTTCGGCATGATATCCAACACTCGTACTAAAGCTGCTACCACCCATCCATTGCCACGTGACCAATAGCAACTTTTTCCTGCTGGTGTAGTGTATGGTGGGTCGAAGTCTTTATCTCGATACCATAGCTTTTCGACTGGATTATACATTCCTTTCGTTCCCTCAACGTTTTTTGTGTGCATATACATTTCGTACATTTTTTCGTAGTAGCGGTCATCTTTATAAATAACCCCCAACTGTGCAAAAACAGGCATTGCCATCTGAAGGGCATCGACCCACGTCCAATCGTCCTTTTTTTCGCTATTTACCATGTTGTCCATGCACGCCTTTATGTCTCGGATACGCTCAGGTTTTGGGTCAATCAGATACAAATCCATGTAGGTTTGACCGCAACATTGGTCGTCGCCGTTGCGGGTTTTTGTGCCGTTTCTTAGTCCCCATTTGTGGGCTTCGCCCCACGAAACAGCATAATCATAGTAGCTTTTTTGTTTATCAATTTTATAGAGAGCCATTAGTCCTTCGTAATAAACTCCACGAGTCCAGATATTGCTGGGGCGAGTTTTATCGGCTGCCCAGATTGGTTTGCTTACATCGGGCCATTCGTTCATAAAATAGGCGTTGGCAGAGGTAAGTGATTTAAGAAGCTCAGCTTTTTTAGGGAGTATCTGTGCTTGTATTTGGGTAAGAATAAAGCATAAAAAAATTAGCGATGAGAAAATTCGACGTCGCATGTCAAGTTTTTTTGATTAATAGAGATTTTTTAAGATGGATAATTGATAGTAAATATACCACAAATTATATGACAAAATAAGTAAATCCACTATTCGATACTCTCCTGTGGTCACACGGAACTATGCGTCAATGGTCGATATATACTCGGTGCTTGTCGAAAGATTCACTTTATTAAATTTTTTTAAAATAAAATCGCTGAAAACATTTACAAAAGTCTTTTTTTGCACTAAATTCATCGCTTCAAAAATATTCACCCTGTAATACTGCCATTGCTTGTATTACCTAAAATCTATCATCAATTCATCATGCAATCATCTCGTAGAAAATTTATTAAAGGCGTAGGAGCGGCATCGGTTTTGCTAGCCACCGATACTTTCGCTAAACCCTTTAATATTATCAAAGATTTAAAGAAAATCAGTCCTAACGATAAGCTTCGTTTTGCAACAATCGGTTTCGGAATTCAGGGACATGGCGATACCCGTGCCGCTCTTCGTAATCCCGATGTTGAGTTTGTAGCAGCCGCCGATTTATACGATGGCCGTTTGATTCACGCCAAAGAGGCTTTCAACAAAGACCTTTTCACGACTCGTGATTACCGCCAAATTTTAGACCGCAAAGATATTGATGCCGTAATTGTGGCAACACCCGACCACTGGCACGACCACATCAGCATTGCCGCCATGAAAGCTGGCAAAAACGTATATTGCCAAAAACCAATGGTGCAGCACATCGACGAAGGCCACGCAATGATTGATACTTGGAGAAAAACTGGCAAAACCGTGCAAGTTGGAAGCCAGCCAAGTAGTGGTGCGGCTTATGCTGAGGCTCGTAGATTGATGAGTACAGGAGCTATCGGCGATTTGAATTTTATAGAAGCAACTTATGACCGATATAATGCTTTGGGTGCGTGGACATACTCGATTCCACCAGATGCTTCACCAAAAACTATTGATTGGGATACATTCTTGGGCGATGCTCCAAAACGCCCATTTGATGCTACTCGTTTCTTCCGTTGGAGAAACTACCGTGATTATGGCACGGGCGTAGCGGGCGATTTATTCGTTCACCTCATTACGGGTATGCACTTTGCAACGGGTGCAATCGGGCCTGAGAGAATCTTTGCTTCGGGCGAATTGAGCTACTGGAAAGATGGCCGTGATGTGCCTGACGTAATGGTTACGGTACTTGATTATCCTGATACCGAAAAGCACAAGAAATTCCAAGCGGTGTTGCGTGTAAACTTTGCTAATGCAGGAGCAATCAAAAACGTAACTCGTATTGTGGGTACAGAAGGCGAAATTTTGTGGAATGCACAAGGCCTAACACTCACGAAGCGTAAATTGCCAAAAGCACCGGGTTATGGAGCGGGCGAAAGCTACGCTACATTCTCGAACGAAATGCAAGCTGAGTATAAGAAAGAATACGATGCAAAATACTCGGAGGCCGACCGTGTGGCTCCTCCAGTGCAAGAGATTAAGTTTGAAACGCCGAAAGAAGATGACCCACACGCACAACACTTCAAAAACTTCTTTGATAATGTGCGTAAAGGAAGTCAAGAAACCGCTCAAGACCCTGTTTTTGGTTTCCGTGCCGCAGCACCAGCGTTGGCTTGTAATTTGAGTTATTTCGATAAGAAAATCATCAACTGGGACCCAGTAGCGATGAAGGTTAAGAAAAAATAAGCATTTTATTTATGTTTTAACCACGGAGTTTCACGGAGTTTTCCACAGAGTTACACAAAGTTTTTGTGCAACTCTATGTTTGAACAAAGTGAAACTCCGTGGTTTATTATTTAATTTGCATAAAATTTCAAACAAACTATTACCATAATGATTAAAAAAACATCTATACTGCTTTTATTGCTTGCAATATCTCTAAAAGGATTTTCTTGGGGGCAAACAGGGCATCGAGTAGTGGGGCAAATTGCCAGTTCGTATCTTTCGTGTAAAGCAAAACGTAATATTCGTAAGATTTTAGGTACAGAATCGGTTGCTATTTCGAGCAACTGGGCCGATTTTATCAAGTCTGATACTTCGTATAAATACCTCGATTCTTGGCATTACGTCAATATCAAATCGGGTTTGAATAATGCCGAATTTACCAAATATTTGCAGGAAGACACCAAAACTGATGCTTATACAAAGCTCAATTTTTTGATTGCCGAACTCAAAAATAAGAAAGTTAGCCTCGAACAAAAACGCCTTTATCTTCGCTTATTGATTCACATTGCGGGCGATATTCACCAACCCATGCACGTGAGCCGTGCCGAAGATTTGGGTGGAAACCGAATCAAAGCTTTTTGGTTTGCTGATGCTACAAACCTACACGCTCTCTGGGACGATAAACTCATTGAATTTCAGAAGCTTAGCTTCACCGAATATGCTACAAACATCAACCACGTAAGCAAAGCTCAACGTCGTGAATGGCAAAAACAACCCATGACCGAATGGTTTTTTGAGTCGTATCAGTTGGCCGAGCAGCTTTATGCAGGAATTAAACAACCAGAGCCACGCCTAAGTTTCCGTTATAACTTCGATAACGTTGAAATGCTCAATCAACAACTTCTCAAAGGTGGTGTAAGATTGGCAGGTTTGCTCAATGAGGTTTTTAAATAATATTATTTTTTTCTTTACAACGAGGCTCTTATTTTCTAAGAAGTAAGAGCTTTTTTTATGCTTGATGCTGGTGTAAATTCAAGAAAAAATGAAAAATCTGTCTGGTAGAAAACCAAAAATGTGTTTTCTAATAAAATTCTAATTCCACTACCAAAACCCCTCAGAATGAGCTTTCAGGCTATATTTTTTAATATTTTCATCGACAAAATCTGTTAGTTGGTATCCTTTTCGATACGAACAATTCTAAACTATAACTCGTTTAAGTTATATTTGCTAAACAAAAAAATATTGAGTTTGATGAGTAAACAAATTCTTTCTAAAATGTATTTCCTGATGTTATTAACTACCCTTTTATCGAGTAGTTATACAACATTGTGCGATATGTTTTCTAAAGATGGTATTGTTTGCACAAATTCAGACATAGAACTCCTTGATGATGGCGGTGGTATAATCGACTTAGGCGAAACTAATATCGAACAAGTAGAAGATAGTGTATTCGAGCGAATTTCGATATTCGATTTTTCTTATTTAGGTTTAACCTTGCATCATTTCTCTTACCTACAAAATACTTACGAAATATACTTAGGGCATAATACTCCACCCCCTAAGTAATTTTAACTACTGCCACTTTTTGCTCCTATTATTTTGAAAACAAGTGCTTTTGCCAAATTTAATTTGGTTTAAGTTGATTTGTTGTACGATTTTAATAATGATTTTTGACTTTCAAAGAAAACTTTGTGGGTCAGATTAAAATCCTTTAATTTCAAAATACTCCATTGATTATCTAAGCTTTATAATTGACCAAAGAATGAAAATGAAACACGCACTATTAGGTATTTGTACGGTAATTATTGTATCGTCTTGTGCCAATGAAGAAACCAAACAAACGCAAGTTGCCGAGAATTACCCAGTAACTTCTCCCATCAAAATTGACACCACGCTGTCAACTGATTATGTGGCCGAAATCAACGCCGTTCAGAACGTAGAAATCAGGGCCAGAATAAAAGGCTATCTCGATAAAATATTCATCGACGAAGGAAAATATGTGAAACAAGGACAATTGCTCTTTACGATTCATAACCCCGAACTTAATGAAGAAATTGCCAAAGCTGGGGCGATTGTAAAAAGTATTAGTACTGAACTCAAAGCGGCTGAAATCGAACTCGGTAATGTGAAAAGATTAGTCGAGAAAAACGTTGTTTCAACTACCGAATTGAAGGCTGCCGAAAATAAAGTTGAGATGATGAAAGCCAAAGTTGAAGAGGCAAAAGCCAACGAATCTTTCGCCAAAATTCAGTTGAGTTATACACAAATCAAAGCACCATTTAGCGGAATCGTAAACCGAATTCCCAACAAAATTGGCTCTTTGATTGAAGACGGAACGCTCCTAACTAACATCTCAAACAACGGCGAAGTATTTGCCTATTTCGATGTTTCGGAGAAGGAATACCTCAATTATGTAACAAACTTCAAAGAAAATGCCCATAATTCGAGCAATGTTACTTTAATTTTGGCCAATGGCGAAGAGCATCCATTCAAAGGAAAAATCGAAACTACCGAAGGGGAAATCGACCAAAGTACAGGAAATATCGCTTTTAGAGCCAGATTCAATAATCCCGAAAAAGTATTGAAACATGGAGCAAGTGGCAAGGTCAGATTACTGAAAAACTACAAAAATGCCTTGATTATTCCTCAAAAAGCTACGTTCGAGATTCAAGACCGTATGTATGTCTATGTACTTGACAATAAAAACCAAGTAAAAACCAAAGCCATTACTTCAAAGCACCGAATGCCGCATTATTACATCGTAGAATCGGGCTTGGACGAAGACGATAAAATCATTTATGAGGGTGTTCAGAACATCAAAGATGGAATGACCGTAAAACCACAATTTGTGGAAATGAATGAGATTTCTAAGGAATTAACTTACGTCAACACACCCGAATAAGCCCACCGAAAACTATGTTTACAAATTTCATTAATAGGCCAGTGTTATCGCTGGTCATATCTTTGTTTATCGTGATTTTGGGCGTTTTGGCCATGACTGGCCTACCTATCACACAATATCCCGATATTGCTCCGCCAGCCGTAACCGTTACGACCAAATATACAGGTGCAAACTCCGAGGTTTGTGCCAAAGCCGTAGTAACTCCGCTTGAGCGTGCCATCAATGGTGTGCCAAACATGACCTACATGACTTCCACCTCAGGCAACGACGGTACGAGTATCATTCAAGTATATTTTGAGGTAGGAACTGACCCCGACGTAGCGGCCGTAAACGTGCAAAACCGTGTAACGACCGTTCTCGATGAATTACCCGAAGAGGTAATCAAAGCAGGGGTTTCGACAGAAAAAGAGGTGAATTCGATGCTCATGTACATCAACCTCATCAGCAACGACCCAACTGTTGACGAGAAATTTATCTACAATTTTGCCGATATTAATGTTTTGGCCGAACTAAAGCGTATTGATGGCGTTGGTTTTGCCGATATTATGGGTTCTCGTGAATACGCCATGCGTGTGTGGCTCAAACCCGCTCGTATGGATGCGTATCAGATTTCAGCTGATGATATTGTAAAAGCCCTCAAAGAACAAAACGTAGAAGCCGCTCCAGGAAAAGTGGGCGAAAGTTCGGGTCGTCAGGCTCAGTCGATGCAATACGTATTGCGATATACTGGTAAAATGACAACCAAAGAGCAATACGAAAACGTAGTAATTAAAGCAACCGAAAGTGGCGAAATGTTGCGTTTGAAAGACGTAGCCGATTTAGAATTTGGCTCGCTCGATTATGATGTACTTTCAAAAGAAAATGGTAAACCTTCTGCCGCAATCGTATTGAAACAACGCCCAGGTTCAAATGCCAGCGAGGTAATTCAGAATATAAAAGACCGTTTGGCCTATCTAAAAGAAACAACTTTCCCACCGGGAATGACCTACACAGTTAGTTATGACGTTTCGAGATTCTTAGATGCTTCTATTCAAGAAGTTATCCGAACGCTCATCGAAGCCTTCCTTTTGGTAGCAATCGTAGTGTTTTTATTCTTACAAGATTTTCGCTCAACGCTCATTCCTGTGTTGGCTGTGCCAGTTTCATTGGTCGGAACGTTCGCTTTTATGCAACTTTTTGGCTTTTCTATCAACTTACTCACACTTTTTGCTTTGGTTTTGGCAATCGGTATCGTGGTCGATAACGCCATTGTGGTCGTGGAGGCGGTTCATGCCAAAATGCAAGAAAAACACCTCAATGCCCGTGAAGCAACCATCGAATCAATGGATGAAATCAGTGGGGCAATTGTGGCCATTACACTCGTAATGTCGGCGGTGTTTGTGCCAGTGGCGTTTCTATCGGGGCCAGTTGGTGTTTTCTATCGACAGTTTTCGGTCACGATGGCCATTTCGATTGTTATTTCTGGCGTAAATGCCCTTACGCTAACGCCTGCTTTATGTGCAATTATGCTCAAAAACACCCACGGAGAGCATCAAAAAGAGAATTTCTTGACTCGTTTCTTCCATAAATTCAATAATAGCTACGATAAACTGTCTGACCGATACGGCAGTTTACTTCGCTTAATTGCCAATCGCCGTTTGGTGACTGTCTTGGTGCTGGGTGGATTCTGTGTGGCTACTTGGGGCGTTGGTAGTGTTTTGCCAACCAGTTTTATCCCGACCGAAGACCAAGGAACAATCTACGCCAACGTGACAACGCCAGTAGGAGCAACACTTGAGCGTACGGAAGAAGTAATGAACGAAGTAGATAAAATTGCCCAAACCATCACCGAAGTTGAGTCGATTTCGAGTTTGTCGGGTTTTAGTATGATGACCGATGGAGTGGGGGCTTCGTTTGGTATGAGTACGATTAATCTCAAACCTTGGGACAAACGTAAAGCAACCGCCAACGATATTATTGAGCAACTAATCGAAAAAACGAAGCATATAAAAGATGCCGAAATTCAGTTTTTCCCACCGCCAGCCGTACCGGGTTTTGGTAATGCCAGTGGTTTTGAGGTTAGATTATTGGATAAAACTGGTTCGGGAAATCTCCAAAAAACGGCCGAAGTTGCCGAGAAATTTATCGGAGAATTAAAAAAACGTCCCGAAATCAAAGATGTTTTTTCGAGTTTCAACCCAAATTTTCCGCAATACATGATTCATATCGACCAAGATATGGCTGCCAAAAAAGGGATTTCGGTTGATGCTGCCATGAGTAATTTGCAGTCGTTGATTGGTAGTTTTTATGCCACAAACTTCATCTTGTTTGGACAAATGTACAAAGTAATGATTCAGGCTGACCCTAAATACAGAGCCTTGCCCGATGATATTATGAAGCTGCGTATCAAAAACAAAAATGGCGAAATGGTACCTTATGCTATCTTTAGTCGCATCGAGCGTGTGTACGGCCCCGAGCAATTAACTCGCTATAATATGTACGTGTCAGCCATGCTCAATGGCGAAGCAGCAGCAGGATACAGTTCGGGCGATGCCATTAGAGCTGTTGAAGAAGTTGCCAAAACTTCTTTACCACGTGGCTACGCTTACGAATGGTCGGGTATGACTCGTGAAGAGGTACTTTCGGGCAACCAAGTGGTGTATATTTTTGCTATCTGTTTGTTATTCGTTTATCTATTACTTTCTGCTCAATACGAAAGTTTCTTTTTGCCGCTGCCTGTTATTTTATCCTTGCCAGTCGGCATTTTCGGCTCGTTGTTTTTCTTATATACTTTTGGTTTAGAAAACAATATTTACGCCCAAGTGGCGATGGTCATGCTCATCGGTTTGTTGGGTAAAAATGCCATTTTGATTGTAGAATTTGCCATTCTTCAACAAAAACAAGGTAAAAGTGTACTCGAAGCAGCCGTTGGCGGTGCAGTAGCACGTTTCCGACCAATCTTGATGACATCCTTTGCATTTATTGCGGGTTTGATTCCGCTCATGGTGGCATCGGGTGCAGGAGCAATCGGAAACAAAACAATTGGTACGGCTGCCGCAGGCGGAATGTTGTTCGGAACAGTGTTCGGGGTAATTATTATTCCAGGCTTGTACGTCATTTTTGCGGGAATTGGTAGTGGAAAACGAAAGAAAAAAACTAAAAAAGTTATCGAAGAAGCGTATGTTGAAATATAGAAATGTTTGTTTGCTGGCCATCGTTGGTTTGTTGGGAGCGTGTAAAGTAAAGAAAGAAATACCCCAAAATCGTCCAATGTTGGCTATGCCTCAGAAGTTTACTCAGCAATCGGATAGTTTGCAGGTGGGTTTGCCAGTGGCTCGTGTATTTTTTAAAGATTCAGTTCTTATTACGCTCATTGACTCGGCCATCAATAATAATTTTGATTTGCAAATGGCCTTGCAAAAAATCGAAATGGCTCGTGCAGGCGTAAGATTTACGCAAGGACTCGGAAAGCCAGATTTAGCAGGAAATTTTGCTATCGGACAACAAAAATTTGGTAAATATACATTCGATGGTGTTGGAAACTACGATACTAATTTTTCACCAAATATTACCGATAAACAGAAAATACCGCAGCCAATTGTGCCTGATTTTTATTTGGGCGTACAATCTTCGTGGGAAATTGATATTTGGGGAAAATTGAAAAGTCAGAAAGCATCGGCTGCCGCTAAATTACTGGCCAGTGAATCGGGTAAAAGCTTAGTAGTGAGCGAATTAGTGGCTCAAATTGCTTCGGCTTATTATGAATTGTTGATTCTCGATAATGAATTAGATTTCTTGGAAGAAAATATTGTTTTGCAAGAGAGAGCCGTTGAATTAACAAGGATTTTGAAACAGGCAGGGCAAGCCAACCAATTGGGTGTCGATTTATTAAATGCCCAATTGCTGAGTTCAAAAGCCTTAAAAATTGATGTGAAACAAGAAATCATTGATGCCGAAAGTAAAATCAATTTTTTGGTGGGGCGTTATCCCCAGCCAATTGCTCGTCCGAAGGTGATTTGGGCAAATGTGATTCCGCCAAAACTTACTTCAGGCGTGCCATCAAGACTGCTCGAAAATCGACCAGATATTAAGCAAGCCGAATACGAGTTACTATCAACCAATGCCAATTTGTTTACAGCAAAAGCGGCTTTTTATCCATCGCTCAATATTACTGGAGCGGTTGGTTTACAGGCATTTAAAGCACTTTTGTTCCTTAATCCATCATCTTTTGCGATGAATACTTTTGGTGGATTGACTGCTCCGTTGCTCAACCGTCGTCAAATTATTTCTGACTTAATGGCAGCCAAGGCCGACCAAAAAATGGCCTACACCAACTATCAGAAAACGATTGTTAATAGCTTCACGGAAGTCTATAATCAGTTAAATTTGATTCAAAATACCAATGATATGTACGACCTTAAAACCCAAGAAGTAGATGTTTTGAGGCAATCTATCAATAATTCTTCAGAGTTATTTCGCTCAGGAAGAGCTACATATTTGGAGGTAATTACGGCACAAAAAAATGCTTTGCAGTCACAAATTGAATTAATTAACCTCAAAAAACGCCAATACGGAGCAGTTATCGGTCTTTATAAATCGCTTGGTGGCGGTTGGCGGTGATTTTGATTGAAGAGTAGCGATTGCGAATTGTTGATTTTTGATGGTTCAGCAGTACTATTTGAAAATGGTGCTTTGAAAATTGTATTGGAAAAAATTCATTGCCGTCTGCTTTAGCTGACGGATACTTATAGATAATCAGATTAGACTTTAGTCGAACCATTTGAGTTTGACTAAAGTCAATTTTGTTTATATTCAAAAATCCGTCAGCTAAAGCAGACGGCAATGAAGTAATTATATTCTACCAAGTTTTTTTAACCTCAACCTCCAATTCCAAAAAATCGCCAAAACCTTGAGCGGCTGACTGCAATTTCTCAACATCAAATTTTTTAGAAGCATCAAAAAAAGTAGGTTCGATTAAAACCTTATTTTTCTGAATAGTTCGCTTCCAAATACCCTCGACTTTACCATTTACAACAATGATTGGCTTAAAAATTCCGTTGCTCGTTATGGCTTGCCCTTGCAAATGTTTATCAAAAATAGTACTTCGGTCTTTATAACTAACGCAGTATTCATCAAAAGCAGGCAGCATAAATATTGAATCGTCTAAGTTCAAAACTTCGATTTCTTTGTGTATAAAGTATGATTTCCCCTCATACTCCATTTGCTCTAAATCGCTTTGGATGTTCTGCAATCCCGCTCGTGCGTCGGTCATTGATAAGCCTGACCACCAATGAAAATCTTGTAAAGTAGTAGGTGAATGGCTTCTAAAATAACGTTGAGCTAAGGTAAAAAGGCTTTCTTCTTTGTTCAGTATCAATCCTTTGGGTACTTTTTCGTCAAGTAGAGCATAAGTTATTTCTTTTCCTTTGGGTGTACCATTGCAAACAATGGCATCGGTTTCGGCATTCATCATAAAATGCACGGCTCGACTGGAATCTGTTTTTATGCCTCTCTTTTCTAATTCTTTCATGACTTCTTGACGAGTTAGGCTTTTGCCACCCTCCAATGCTTTCACTATCAAATCATTGGCTTTGGTGAATAATGCAGCATCCATTCCCAACTTACGCTCATACGTAGCTGCCAATGTTTTGATATTTTTGCCAGTAAGTGCCATCATCCAGCGTACATCTTGCCCAGAAACAATGTGCCAAGTAGGGCGAAGAATGTGCGTACGAACTAACGACCCATCATTCAACGCATTTTCGATGAGGGTTTTAGTCGAATTTGACAAACGAAGCCCGACTGCCCATTTTGACATCTCTAAATCTTGAGCTTGCATTGCTCCCATATAGGCCACAACTTCTTGCGGAGTTGATAAGTCTTGACGCTTGATTTTTTGTTGAGAAAGACGAATGGCAGGAAGATTCATAGTTGAAAGGTTGATGGTTTTGGCACTAAATAAATTCAACGAGAGCGTTTTTTGCTCAAAGTATAGATTATTTTTGAAATATAAAAAGAAGGGGCATACCTGCGAATGATATGCCCCATTTGTTTATTAGCTTCTATCCCAAAACATTGGTGGCTCAATACCTAATGCTCGTAGATAGACCGTTCCTTGAGCTCGATGATGAATCTCATTATCAATAAAATACAAAATCGTATCAATATTTTTGTTCTCATAAGCCCCGAAAGCCACATTTATTTCCTGAAAACGTTCTTCGGGAATTTGTTCCCAATATTCATTTAGAATCGCTGTTACTTCGTCCCATTTTTTCAAGAAATCTGCTTTTGTTGTGGGAATTAAAGCTGGATTTTTTCCGTGATGTGGAAGCTCACTTATGTTAGGGTAAATCCCCGTTGCAAGGCCTTTGATACCGTGTTCGGTGAGGTCAACGATTTCCATTGCCAAAAATGCAAATGTTCGCATTCCTCCAACCGAGAAATTGAAAAAATCTTTTTCAGGAAAGGCTTCAATAACTTTTCTTGTCAAACGGCGGTGTCCTTGCCAGTGTTCTAAAAGTGCTTCTGAGGTAGTTACTACGGCTAATTCTTGTACATTCTCCATGATTAAAAAAGTTTAGATTTAAAAGAATGGTACAAAGGTCGGAGTGGTCTATGACAGCCCTATGTCAGGGGTTGATTTGTGGCTGAACAAATTTTTCATAATATTCATCAAGGGTCATCGGATGAGGCTGAAATTTCTCATTTAATACCTCCAATTGGCGTATTTTATCAATTCTAAAATTTCTAAAATCTTCACGTAGGCGACACCACGCAAGCAACAACCAGTTGTCTTTTCCGAGGCAATAGGTGGCAAAAGGTTCAATAATTCGTTGCGTTGTTTCTTCATTATTTACGGTCTGATAGGTAATCTTGACCAAGTTGAAGTGCGTAAGGGCAAGTTGTAGTGTAGCAAGGTGCTGACTTTTGGCTTGTTCGGGCGAACTTTGCCAGATATGCACACGATTTGAGAGTAATTCTACTTTGTCTTTGGTGTCGTATCTGAGAATGGCTTTAATTTTGGCAACGGCACTCGAATAATTTTCAATAAATGATTTATCTTGATTGTTTAAAACCAAATGTTCGGCCGTTATCAAGGCGTTGGCTTCGCTCTCAGAAAAAGAAACGGGTGGTAAACGGTAGCCCTCCACGAGCGAATAACCTTTACCTTCTTCGGTAAAAATCGGAACGCCCGAGGCATCCAAAGCTCGAATGTCTCGGTAAATTGTACGAACACTCACCCCAAATTTTCGGGATAACTCAGTAGCTGTTATCAAACGCTTGGTTTGTAGAGTCGTCAGTATGGCAGTTAGCCGTGAAAGCCTTTGAAGGTTATTATCTTCCATCAGATTCCTGTAAATATTGCTAAATCATCATCTTATCACCATCAACACCCGCAATTCGCATGGCTTCGTATTCGACCTCGACAATAAATTCGGTTTGGTCTTGGTCATAAAACTCATTGTCCCAAGCATTGAAATATAGCTGCGTTTGGGTTTGTAAATTACTTACATCAGCTTTTAGTTGAGCAATCAGAAAATTCGCAAACTTTATTACTTCCAATCGCATCAACTGCACTATTTCTGGAATAGGCATTTCTATTTCTCGGTCTTCCCAGTCATCCAAAATAAATCTTTCTTTGAGTTTGTAGGCCTCTAACTGCTCGATACGTTCTTCTTTCGACATCCTTGATTCTATTTTATCCTAAATTCAGATATAAAGGTAGTTACATAAATGCGATTACGAAAAGCATAACGAAATCTTTACGAGTAAATCAACTTAGAATCACAAAAAAAGCTATTAATTTGTATCATCTACCTTATCAAAAAACTATGAAAAAAATCGCCCTTTTCCTATTCCTTGGTTTCGGCTTGCTTTATGCGTGTAAGAAACCCTCTTCTTCATCACAAAATGTCGAGTCGGCCATCATTAAACAGCTCGCTGCTAAACGTATTAATTTACCCAATGGCTGGTCGCTTACTCCCGTTGGCAAAACCATCGAATTAAACCACGATTTGCCACTAAACATGGTAGTTTCTCCCTCAAAAAAGTATTTGGCAATCACCAATAACGGTCAAAGTAAACAAAGCGTTGCTTTAATTGACCTTGCCACCGAAACCATCTTAGACGACGAAGAAATTGCCAAGTCGTGGGTCGGTTTGGCATTTAGCAACGACGAACAAAATCTCTATGCTTCGGGCGGAAACGACAATAAAATAGTTATCTATTCAACCAAAAATCAGACTTTAACAAAAGATTCTGCCATAGTTTTGGGTAAACCTTGGCCAAACAAAATTTCGCCTACTGGACTGTGCGTTGATTCTGACAAAAACTTACTCTACGTTGTCACGAAAGAAAACAACGCTCTTTATATCTGCGATACCAAAGAACGTAAGGTTATTAAACAAATCGAACTGCCTAACGAAGCCTATACCTGTGTGCTTTCACCCGATAAAAAACAACTCTATATTTCGCTTTGGGGTGGAGCAAAAATTGCAGTTTTTGATACGCAAAAACAAACGATTACTACACAAATTGAAGTAGATAAAAACCCCAACGATATTTTATTGACCAAAGACGGAAAGTATCTATTCACTTCGCATGGCAATGACAATACAGTTTCTGTCATCGAAACCGCTTCGAGTCGCAAAATTGAAACATTATCAGCTTCGATTTATCCCGATTCACCTCTGGGTACGACACCAAATGGCGTAGCTTTGAGCGATGATGAAACCAAACTTTTCATAGCCAATGCTGATAATAATTGTTTGGCAGTTTTTGATGTAACCGAAAAAGGAAAAAGCCGTTCGTTGGGTTTTATTCCAACGGGCTGGTATCCAACATCTGTAAAGGTTATTGGTAATAAAATCTACGTTACAAACGGAAAAGGCATGAGTTCGTTGCCCAATCCAAAAGGGCCAAATCCGAATTTATCGAAAGCTCCGCAATACAAAGGCCCTAATTTTGAAGCCAATCGTGACGAAACCGAATATATTGGTGGACTATTTAAAGGAACTCTTTCAATTATCGAAATGCCCGATGAACGAACTTTAGCGGCATACTCGCAATTGGTTTACGAAAACTCACCTTATAGCAAGCAAAAAGAATTATTGGCCGAGGGCGAAGCTGGAAATCCGATTCCTATGAAAGTTGGTGAGGCTTCGCCCATCAAATATGTGTTTTATATAGTTAAAGAAAATCGGACTTACGACCAAGTTTTGGGTGATGTAAAAACTGGAAAAGGCGACCCTAACTTGTGTATTTTTCCTGAAAAAGTTACACCTAACCAACATAAATTGGTAAAAGACTTTGTGCTTTTGGATAATTTCTACGTCGATGCCGAGGTAAGTGCCGATGGTCATAATTGGTCGATGGCTGCCTATGCCAACGATTACGTAGAAAAAACGTGGGTAATAAGTTACGGTGGAAGAGGAGGTAGCTATGACTACGAAGGAAGCCGAGATATTGCTCATCCTAAAAATGGTTTTATTTGGGACCACGCCAAGCGGGCAGGAGTGACTTACCGAACTTATGGTGAGTTTGCCGAAGCAAGCAAAAATGTACCTGCTTTGGCATCGGGAGATAATGTATGTAAAAAATTTAGAGGATATAATTTAGCGTACCAAGACATCAAACGTGAAAAAGAATGGGAAGCCGATTTCGATTCCTTGCTCAATATCAACGCTTTGCCACGACTAAATACCGTTCGTTTGGGCAATGACCACACTTCGGGTGCAAGAGTGGGAGCTTATTCGCCATTTGCGGCGGTGGCTGACAATGATTTGGCTGTGGGAAAATTCGTTGAACACCTCTCTAAATCAAAAATTTGGAAAGAATCGGTGGTTTTTATCTTAGAAGATGATGCCCAAAATGGCCCCGACCACATAGATGCTCACCGCTCGACAGCTTATGTAGCAGGTGGTTTTGTAAAACGTGGCTTCGTTGACCATACAATGTACTCCACTTCGTCGATGCTCCGCACGATTGAGTTAATTTTAGGCATAAAACCTATGAGCCAGTACGATGCTGCGGCTCGACCGATGTATCGTTGTTTTAGTAAAAATGTCAATGTTTCACCATTTGTGGCCGCCGAACCACAGGTGGATATTAATGCAAAAAACGTAGCTATCAATCGCAACTCAATTCGTTCGGGACAGCTTAATTTAGCTCAACCCGATGCCATTAATGACTTAGAGTTTAGTCAAATAGTTTGGCAAACAGTTAAAGGACTCAACAGTAAAATGCCAGCCCCAAAACGCAGTGCGTTCGTAAGACTGGGTAAAGGCGATGATGAGGAGGAAGAAGGTGAAGAAGATGATGACGACGACAATTGATAAGGTTTAAACAAAATCGCAAAAGTGTAAAATTCAAAAATAGTTATTGATTTTTTATGACAGTTCCCGAAGGTTTAAAACGTACCGCCGTAATTTGTGTACTGAAAAATGGCAATAATTTTTTGTTACTCAAGCGACTAAAAGAACCTAATAAAGAAACATATACACCAGTAGGAGGAAAAATCGACCCTTACGAAAGTCCTTATAAAGCAGCATTGCGAGAAACTTACGAAGAAACGGGTATCAAAGTAGAGAAAATGAAGTTTTGTGGAATGCTCACTGAAAGCTCACCTGCTAAGTATAATTGGACAAGTTATGTTTATCTGGCCGAAATTGATTTCATTCCACCGCCACCGTGCAACGAGGGAGATTTAGAATGGATTGCGTTCGAGCAAGTACTTGATGTGCCTACTCCCAAAACCGACTGGTTTATCTATCAATATCTGCTCCAAAACAAAACCTTTGCTTTTAGTGCTGATTATGATGCCGACCTAAATTTACTCACTATGCACGAAGAAATCGAAGATATTTTGGTGTTTGGTACATAAAGAACAAGTTAATTTAAAATATTCTTAAAATAAGCTTAAAATATTCTTAAAATTATAAAATAACAAGATGGCTTCATACGTTTTCTGTGAAACTAAAACACAGTCTAACTATGAAACCATCTTTTGTTTACATCGCTCTTTTTTTGTTTTCAACAAGTATTTTTTCGATTTCATGTACCAACGGTACTGAAAAAGAAAGTGCCAACATTGCATCAGAAATGATGGCCGACTCTTCTTCAATTATTCCCGATAACTCAAACCTTACCAAAAACGAAGCTCTCAAAAATAAAAAATTTATTCGCACCGCCGAAAGCAAGTTTAGGGTGAAAGACGTCAAGCAAACTACTCAAAGAATCCACGACCTTACCAATAAATACGGCGGTTATGTGAGCAGTATGAGCTTGAAAAGTGAGCCAACCAAAAGTAAAAAGGTTCAGATAAGTGCCGATTCGTTGGCAAAGGTTGAAAGATTTATAGTTTGTAATGAACTCACCATCAGAGTGCCTAACCAGCAACTCGATAGCTTACTAAGAGATATATTCCAAATGGTAGATTATTGGGACAACTGCGAATTAAAAACTGATGATGCCTCGTTATTATTGTTGGCTAATTCTATGAAAGCCAAACGTTTAGAAAGCTTTTCGGATAG
The DNA here is from genome assembly GCF_014644295.1 of Emticicia aquatilis. Classification (GTDB taxonomy): domain Bacteria; phylum Bacteroidota; class Bacteroidia; order Cytophagales; family Spirosomataceae; genus Emticicia; species Emticicia aquatilis. The sequence continues at coordinate 349,127 of NZ_BMKK01000005.1, read as the reverse complement.
AAATAAAGCTAATATCGACAAGAAAAAAGGAAATATCACGATAGCATCTGAAGCTGAGAAAGAAGTCTTAAACTACGAAAACCAAGCCGATAATTATAAAGTTGACCAACAAAGCATAGAAGACCGAGTGAATTTCAGCGTTGTAAATCTTCAAATCTACCAAGCCGAATCCATTCAAAAGACCGCCATTCCCGATATAAAAAATATAGAGCCATATCACCCCAATATTTTCCTTCAAGTCGGAGATTCTCTAAAAGATGGCTGGTTGGTTTTAGAAGATTTATTAGTATTTCTCATGAAGTTTTGGCCACTTTGGACAGTTGGCGGAGTCGTTTATTATTTTGTAAGAAGAAAAACACTAAAGGTTTCATAAAAGTATTAAAATCGTTGACTGAGCAGACTGGGCAGCCAACGCTGTAAGGCAATGATTTTGAGATTTTCGGTGGGGTTCGACAACTTCGGCTGTCCGATACGCTCACCCACCGAAATCTATTACTTTTTTATTGCCTTCAAAGCCGTTCCGTTCATCTCGATAATTGACTTTTCAGAAGTATTGAGTACAAAATTATTTGGATATACCTGACGCATTTTCAGAACTCCACTTGATGCTACATTTGCTTCTAAGTTTTCGAGTTTATAAAGTATATCATTACGAAAATCACAGTTAGAGTTTGCATCTAAGCTAATACTAAGTGCTGACTACTAAGTTTTCTAATATCAATTGAAGTGATTTTATTAGCTTCAATTTTTAGCTTATCTTGGTTCAAGCTGTCAATTTTAATATTGGTCAATTCGCCCTTTATTGAACTCAAATCTGGGCAAAGAATCGTTACAATATTTTCATAAATTGGATATTCTTCAATTCTTTTTTTAGCAGGATTCAACAGAAATCTTACGACCACAGTATCTCCTTCAAAACTAACTTTGACGTCATCGGTCCATTTTTTTGAGACATTTACCGCAAAATCCTTATTTTCGATGATATTTACTTTGCCAGTAGCATCTTTTTGACCAATGATTTTTATATGCTTAAATGCCTTGTCGGAAACCTTTTGAAAATCCCAATAAACGTCGTTTTGATTAATTTTCTCAAATTCTGATTTTACCGAAAATGCACTAATGAGCATCATCATCAGAAAAACTCCCGAAAGGCCTAATAGTAATTTAGTGCTGAGCTTCATGTTGATAATAAGTTGTTGATTATTAAATATTTGTATTAAAATTATCTTGAATATATTGCTGATATTGAGCTTTTAAATCTTCAAAATCAATCTTTAATAAATGCAAATTCCGAAAGACATTTGGTAGTTCGGTTTCGATGAATTGCTCTCTCCGAAACCGCAAAATTTTATCTTCTGCATCATCGGCCACAAAATAGCCAATCCCTCTTTTCATTTGAATAATTTCTTTTTGTTGCAAAAAATCATATGTTCGCTGAACCGTATTCGGATTTACCTCCAAAGCCACCGCCAAATCTCTGATTGATGGAATTTTCTCGCCCATCGGATATTTTTTAAGCAATATTTGCTCAAAAATATACTCCCCAATCTGCAAATATATTGCTTGTTTATCTCTAAAATCCATGTTGTAAATAATTGAAAATCAGTTTGTTATACTTCCTTGTCACTAAGCCGAACTAATCCAATCAACCACAAAGCAGCAGGAATGAAAATCATCATAAAATATTTAATAAGGCTTTGAACTGATTCGCTGGCACTGACCGTGTAATGCTTCTCTTTTTGGGTAGTGATAAAGGCTTTAGTGAAATTCATAATAGCTGTTTTTTCACCAATAACGGTTCCAAAAAGCATATTCACAGAAAGACTCAAAATAACTGCTAAACCCAAAAATACTAAAGCAGATTTGATGTAGGATTTCTGATTGAAATATAAGCTTCCAACTACCGATACTCCGCTCAACCCAAAAAAAGTAGGCAAAAAAGACCCAAATGACATACGACTAAGGTTGTCTTTTTCCTCAAAGGCGTAAGTCAGATATGTTAAGGATGTTTCTAACTGTGCGGCTGAATAATGATACTTTGTAATAGCCAATTCTCGGTAATAATCAATAAATAGTGTATCAATTACCTTTAATATAATCAAAAACATTGGTAAGAATATCAAAAATGTACTAACAAAAACTACAAGCCATTTCTCGAAATGCGAACTGGGTAGCGAGAGATAAGACGCAGCAGTAGATTTTTTTGAAAAATTATTAAGTAAAATATTTACAAATATAGTAACACCAAATAACCCAATCGTGAATCCCATACTCTGTGCAAATGCACTTTGTCTCAATGTACCAGACGAACTGTATGAGAAGATTATCAATACTACTGAAAGAACAAAAAATCCACCTAAGACCAATCCTTTTTCATAAATTGTTTTTCGGAGTAAAAGACCAAATCGACGAAAGTTAAAAGTATTATTCATGTTGTTTGTAATGATTTAGTAATCAAGTAGTTTAATTGAAAATTTCCTTCACCCGATTCGGGTTGGCAATCACAGCATTAAATAAATGCTCTATGTTTATTTTACTGTCTTCACCCATTACATTCGCCGCCACTACCGTTTTTCCTTTCAGAGAATCTTCGGCATAAAGTACGTTTTCGTCGAGTTCGGCAACTGTTTTAAAACACAGTTTCTCATTAATACTTATGATAGATGCCTTGAGCAAAACCTCACTTTCATCAATGATAATGATTTGGTCAATCAGATTATCCAAATCACGTACTTGGTGCGTAGAAATAATAAACAATCGTTCTTCGGTCAGAGCTGCCGCAACCAATTTCCTAAACTGACTTTTTGAAGGAATATCCAAACCATTCGTTGGTTCGTCCATGATTAAAACCTGCGTATTGCAAGCCAAACCAAATGCAATGACGGCTTTTTTCTGTTGCCCAAACGACATTTTATTAAGTTTTTGGTCGCTCGGTACCTCAAATTCTTTCAAATACTCATAAAACTGATTTTCATTGAATTTCGGGTAAAACGGAGCGTAAAGTTCTAAGTAAGTGTGAATAGAAATAGAAGGAAGGGCTACATCTTCTGAAATAAAATAGACATTTTGTAAAAACGAAGGCTGTCGTTTCTGTGGATTGTGCTTCACAACTTCAATTTTGCCCGAGTTAGGAAATAGCAAACCCATCATATTGCAAAGCAAAGTAGATTTTCCTGCACCATTTTTACCTAAAAGGCCATAGATACTACCTGCTTCAAGGCTCAAACTAAGGTTTTCGTAAAGCATTTTCTTTCGATTATAACCAAAAGAAAGATTTTGAATATTAATCATAGTGTATTAGTTGTATAGTACACTACAAATGTATTGATTTTGAAATTTAAAAAGCAAGTTTTTTGTGGAATATTTTTTTACTACACCGTTACCTTCGACTACGCTCAGGCAACGATTTTGAGGTTTTCGGTGGGTGAGCGAATCGGACTGCCACCGCTGTCGAACCCCACCGAAAAGAAAAGCTAAAACATTTTCCATCAAAGCTTTGCATATTTAAACGCAAACTTCTACCTTTGCACTCCGATTTTCGATAGATGTGCAAACATCCGTCTTTTTCGGTCGAAATTCTGCTATTAGTCTTGACGTCATTTGTGCCGTCGCTTCCCCTGACTAATAGCGAATTTTTTTAAATGGTCAGAGATTCAAGAGATTGTTACCTTTTGTGTTGCGGCCAGATTCTTATTTAATACAACATTCTTTTAAATCTGAAAGACAATGGCGAAAGACATCGCAGGTTATGTGAAACTTCAGGTAAAAGGCGGTCAAGCAAACCCAGCTCCACCAATTGGTCCAGCGTTGGGTTCAAAAGGCTTGAACATCATGGAATTTTGTAAGCAATTCAACGCTCGTACTCAAGATAAAATGGGTATGGTTGTGCCAGTGGTAATCACTTACTTTACTGACAAATCGTTTGAATTTCAACTCAAAACTCCTCCCGCTGCTATCATGTTGTTGGAAGCATCTAAAGTAAAAACAGGCTCGGCTGAACCAAACCGTAAGAAAGTTGGAACAGTTACTTGGGACCAAGTGAAAACTATCGCTGAAACCAAAATGCCTGATTTAAATTGCTTTACTGTTGACTCAGCAATGAAGATGATTGCCGGTACTGCTCAAAACATGGGTATTACTATTACAGGCAACGCACCGTTTTAATTTTGAATGAGTGAATGATAGAATGAGTGAATAAAAGCTCATAAAATCATTATCTCTTCATCTAAATTTATTCACTGGGAGTTAAAGGTTTTTCTGATTGTAGTAGAAATGTTTTTTGTTTGAATCTATTCACTCATTCTATCATTCGCTCATTCATAATTAGACTTTAACGCTAAAACCAAATTAAGCCAATGGCAAAATTAACTAAAAAAAGAAAAGAGGCGAATGCTAAGTTTGACGCCAACAAAGCCTACTCGCTTACAGAAGCGGCTGGTGTTTTGAAGGAAGTTGCTTACACTAAATTCGACTCATCGGTGGACGTACACGTACGCCTCGGTGTTGACCCTCGTAAAGCTGACCAAATGGTTCGTGGTGTGGTTGCATTACCTCACGGAACAGGTAAAACTGTTCGTGTTTTGGTACTTTGTACACCAGATAAAGAAGCAGATGCGAAAGCAGCGGGTGCTGACCACGTAGGTTTGGACGAATACATCCAAAAAATCGAGCAAGGTTGGACTGATATTGATGTAATCATCACAATGCCAACTGTAATGGCGAAATTAGGTAAATTAGGTAAAATCCTCGGACCTCGTGGATTGATGCCAAACCCTAAGTCAGGTACAGTTACTTTGGATGTTGCAACTGCCGTTAAAGAAGTGAAAGCTGGTAAAATCGACTTCAAAGTTGACAAAACTGGTATCATTCACGCTTCTATCGGTAAAGTTTCATTCTCGCCTGAGAAATTGGCAGAAAATGCCACCGAATTGATTCAAACTTTGTTGAAATTGAAACCTTCGTCTGCAAAAGGTACGTACGTGAAAAGCATTTCACTTGCAAGCACAATGGGACCTGGTATCCAAATCGACAAAACAACCATTAATGGATTGTAATCATGACAAAAGAAGAAAAAGGAGCAATAATCGAAGAGCTTTCGGAGAAGTTTGCGAATACACCTTACTTCTATATCACCGATGCGAGTGGCTTAAACGTTGCAAAAACCAACGAATTACGTCGTCTTTGCTTTGAGCGTGGTATCGAGTACCGTGTAATCAAAAATACTTTGATTAGAAAGGCTCTCGAAAGTACAGATACTGACTATTCATCATTTGATGCGGAAGTATTGACAGGTTTCTCAGGCGTAATGTTCCACCAAGAGTCGGGCAAAGTAGCGGCGAAACTAATTAAGGATTTCCTTAAAGCAAACAAAAATAGCATCAAACTAAAAGGTGCATCAGTTGATTCAAGCATTTTCATCGGACACGACCAATTGGATACGTTGTTAACGTTGAAATCAAAGCAAGAATTGGTTGGCGAAATCATCGGTTTGTTGCAGTCACCTGCCAAAAATGTTATTTCTGGCTTACAAAGCGGTGGCAACAAATTGGCTGGTATCCTCAAAACTCTTTCAGAGAAGGAAGCAGCCTAAGCAGTTTTCCGTTAATAGCCATCAACTGGCAGTTTTCGGTTAATCATTAAAAATTTATTATTATCTATTTTTTGTAAAAAACTTTTTAAAATCTATAAAAATGGCAGATTTAAAAGCATTCGCAGAACAGTTAGTAAACTTAACTGTAAAAGAAGTAAATGAGTTAGCTCAAATTTTGAAAGACGAGTATGGCATCGAGCCTGCTGCTGCTGCTCCAGTAATGGTAGCTGGTGCTGTTGGTGGTGGTGACGCTGCTGAAGCTCCTGCTGAGAAAACATCATTTGATGTAATCTTGAAATCAGCTGGTGCTAACAAATTACAAGTTGTTAAGTTAGTAAAAGACTTAACTGGTCTTGGCTTGAAAGAAGCTAAAGATTTAGTTGACGGTGCTCCAAAAGCATTGAAAGAAGGTGTAGCTAAAGACGAAGCTGAAGGTTTGAAAAAATCTTTAGAAGAAGCTGGTGCTGAAGTTGAAATCAAATAAGTTTGATATTCTTCGGGAAACCGATTCTTTATATAAAAGCCCTGTTTGATTATTCAAACAGGGCTTTTTGTTTATGCAGTAATTTGAAATTTTATATTTATCACGGCTCTTTACGAAGTTTCTTAAATTTCTCTCTTAATCTATTCATAAAATCATCACCCGGGTCAGATTTTACAGTTTGATAATTTGGGTCAGTTTCTTTCCAAATTTTTGAACCTTTGAACTTTGTGTATTCGTGATGCCCGATGAGGTATTCTATTTTATATTTCTTCTGTAATTGTTTGATTAATAAGTAGTTGGCTCTAAATTGTTCTTCGGTTAATGGGTTTTTACTGCCATCTCCTACGTTTTCTATACCTATTGCACAATAGTTAAGTCCGATTACGTGGCGAGCCAGAAGTGTATCGGGCATTAGGTGATAAACTGTTCCGTCTCTATCAATCAGATAATGTGCCGAAACATTGAGTTGGCTGGCGTTTTGTAACTCTTTGCGGGCGTTTGGTAATGTTGAGGAATTGAAGGCAAAAAACGATTTTTCGAAGGTTGGAATGGCCGTCCAATGTACCACAACCATTTTAGGGCGAATAGTTGGTTGAGTTTGCTCAATTCCGTGGCGTTGTTTGAGATATTCTACCGATAAAGCAATGCGAGTTGAATCCCAGATGATTGGCTTTTCAACAATCTTTAACTTTTGCCCGAATGACTGCAATGTTGCGAGCAGTAATAAAACTATCAACGATTTTCTCACGGCTGTTTTTTAGCGATTTTGTTATGAATAGCGGGAATTTGTAACATCGCCGCCGAACCATACCAAGGGTGCAATTCCATCATCAATGAGCCAGCCTTGATTGCGGGGTCGGTTTCGCAGAGTTTTTTGGCTTCTTCAATCGTTTTTACATCAAAAACATAGATTCCTTTTAAGTCAGTATTATCAGTAAATGGCCCAGCAACTACTAATTTACCCTCATCTGCCAAACGTGTGATATTAGCCATGTGTGCTTTTTGGAGGTTTGAAGCCGTTACCGAATCAATCATCCAACGGCGTGGTCCTCGTTTCAGTAGAGCCATCACATAATTTTTCATGCCGTATTCATCGGCACCCAAGTGGACAGCTAAAACACTATCAATCCCCGAACCAGCTTCGGTTGTATCGACTTGTGCCACTCGTTTTTTCTCAGGAACTAAACAGCTATATGACGCCGAAGCAATGGCTACGAATAAGAATATTTTGAGGAAGGTTTGACGATTTATCATTTTTGCGAAAGTTTTGACTAAAATCTACTTTTCAAAGATAGGAATAAAATGTAGTATGCGTAAAAAGAATGAAGGCTTAAAAACAAAAAACTTCTTCTGTGCAAAATCAGAGAAGAAGTTTTTTTGCGTGAAAGTATTTAATAGAACCCAACGTAGTCATAAGCTGTGGACTGTAGACTACTGACTGTGGAATACTAAAATTATCTTAGCTTCAAAGTTACCAAACAAGCCACCGCCAACACGATACCGATAATCCAGAAACGAGTAACGATTTTAGCTTCGTGGTAGCCTTTTTTCTGGTAGTGGTGGTGCAAAGGCGACATCAAGAATAAACGATTTTGCTGGGCAAATTCTAAGCCTCGACGGCGACGTTGGTATTTAAAATAACTTACCTGCATAATCACCGAAAGATTTTCAATCAAGAAAATTCCGCACATGACAGGTATCAATAATTCTTTTCTGAGTGCCAGAGCCAATACTGCAATCACGCTTCCGAGCATCAAGCTACCCGTATCACCCATGAAAACTTGTGCAGGATAAGCATTGTACCACAGAAAGCCAATACAGGCCCCGACAAAGGCGGCACAGAAGATTACGACCTCGCCCGAGTTCGGAATCATCATGATATTGAGGTATTGTGCAAAAACTTTATTTCCCGATAAATAAGCAAAAACGGCTAAAGTTATACCAATAATTGCCGAAGTTCCTGCTGCCAAACCATCAATTCCATCGGTGATATTTGCTCCATTTGAAACCGCCGTGATGATAAAAATTACAACCAAAACATAAGGCAACCAAGCCAAACTTTCGGGTAAAAAACTACCAAATATCTGATAATCAATCTCGTTGTTTTTAAAAAATGGAACTGTTGTAGTCAATGAATGAACATCGGTGTATTTCTGAATTTCACCAATTGAGCTGGCAATTTTGCCTTTTTCGTAAACTCTGATTTTTACGTAGTCATTAAAATAGAGTGTCAGACCCACAATTAGGCCTAAGCCTACCTGACCAATAATTTTGAATCGACCTTTTAAGCCTTCTTTGTCTTTCTTAAAAACCTTGATATAGTCATCGGCAAAACCAATACCGCAAGTCCAGAGAGTAGCGATTATCAACAACACAATATAAACGTTGTCGAGCTTAGCAAAAAGCAATACTGGAATCATCAACGATGCCAAAATAATGAAACCACCCATCGTTGGTGTTCCTTTTTTTTGCATTTGTCCTTGTAAGCCAAGGTCACGGATTGATTCTCCGATTTGAAGATTTTGCAGTAAAAGAATGATTCGTTTTCCGAAGATTGAGGCAATTAGCAGTGAGAAAACGATAGCCCCCATCGCACGGAAAGTAATGTACTGAAACACACCCGCCCCTGGGAAATCGAAGGCTTTGTCAAGGTAAGTAAATAAGTAGTAAAGCATAGGACATTAGAATTTATAGGAAAGTACTGGCAAAGATACTTTTTTTTGAAAACCTAAGAAATAAATGGCTAAAAAAAGTAAAAAATGAGCGTGATATTTACGTTTTTTGTCTCAATTTTTAAGTCAACAGTCAATTGTCGACAGTTCACAGTTGTAAGTTTGTGGCTAAGACCTAACTGTAGCCTGTTGACCATCGACCGTGGACTAAAATAACTATTTAACAAAACAAAAACCATAATGAAAGCTCTTCTTTGTAAAGAATTTGGTATGCCCGACACCCTCGTTTTGGAGGATTTACCCGCTTTGAAAGCCGAAGCTGGTAAAGTCGTAATAAGTATCAAGGCGTGTAGCGTCAATTTTCCAGATACGCTTATTATCAGAAATTTATATCAGTTCAAGCCTGCTCTGCCCTTTTCACCTGGAGGTGAGGTTTCGGGCATTGTAAAAGAAGTAGGTGAGGGCGTAAAGCACCTAAAAGTAGGCGATAAAGTTTTTGCCATGACTGGCTGGGGCGGAATGGCCGAAGAAGTGCTGGTCGATGCTCGTAGGGTGTTTCCGATGTTACCCAAAATGGATTTCGTAACGGCAGCCTCGGTGATGTATAATTATGGTACATCTTACCACACTCTGAAAGACCGTGCCGAATTAAAAACAGGAGAAACCCTTTTGGTACTCGGTGCAGCGGGTGGTGTAGGTTTGGCGGCAGTCGAATTAGGGAAATTGATGGGGGCAACTGTAATTGCAGCAGCTTCGAGCGATGAAAAGCTGGCCATTTGCCGAGAAAAAGGAGCAGATTTTACGATAAATTATACAAGCGAAGATTTACGAGAAAAAATAAAAAGTATTACCGAAGGTAAAGGCGTTGATGTGATTTATGATGCCGTGGGCGATAAATATGCCGAGCCAGCTCTCCGTTCGATTGCTTGGAAAGGACGATACTTGGTAGTTGGTTTTGCGGCGGGCGAAATTCCAAAAATTGCTCTGAATTTAGCATTATTGAAAGGCTGTGCGATTGTTGGCGTTTTTTGGGGACAGTTTGCCGAAAAAGAACCTGCTCAAAACTTCAAGAACATTCAAGAACTGGCGGGGTATTTTATGAAAGGAAATTTACGTCCGCATATTCATAAACTTTACTCGCTCGCCGAAGCGGCCGATTCACTAAATGATTTGATGAATAGAAAAGTGGTCGGGAAAGCAGTAGTGGTAATGTCGGATGATGTGCAAATGCCAAGCTATAGCCCCTCCCCAACCCTCCCCGATAGGGAGGGAGCTATTTTGAAGACTGAAAATCCTAAAATTGAGCAATCTGGAACGCTGATTTTTAAAGATTTAGCGGCCCTAAAAAATCATATTGGCAACCCACTCGGCACATCAGATTGGCAGACGCTTACACAAGATAAAATCAATGCTTTTGCCGCCGCAACCCTCGATGACCAATGGATTCATGTGGATGAAGAGAAAGCTAAACTGTCGCCATTCGGAAAGACGATTGCTCATGGATTTTTGTCGCTTTCGTTTTCTCCAAAATTCATGTACGAAATGTTTAAGGTAGAATCTGCCAAAATGGGACTGAATTATGGCACAAATAAAGTACGTTTTATCTCGCCCGTGCCTGTGGGTAGTCGTGTGCGTATGAAAGCTACTTTGAAAGATGTAGAAGATATGCAACCCAACGGAGCTAAACTCATCATTGATGCTGTTTTTGAGTTAGAAGGCTCTGAGAAACCCGCTTGTGTGGCGGAGTTGTTGAGTGTGGTTTATGAGTAGAAATTGAAGTCTGCATCACAGGTCTGGCTTTTAAATTGGTCAGACCTGCGTGCAGACCTTACATATTATTTATACTTCTTAACAATCATATTTGACTTAAAAAGAGAATCTGGCTCATAGACTCTTATAACCGAATTATCGGCTTTAACATCCTTCACAGGCATTTTATAGGTAATAATATTGGGTCTATCCGAAGACTTTATTGTTTTATATCCTTCATCGAAATTAAATTTATACGACGGATACTGAATTGATGGCTTTAATTTATCCGAAAACTTATCGGTAAGACTTTTTTCTGATGAACGAGGTAAAGTTTGAGCTTGCACCGCTGCTGCTGTGCAGATAAACAGAGAAAAGAGTAGCGTTTTCATAAATTTTGAACTGTTTATGTTGTGTAAAAACTCATTTTTACTGCATCAATTTACCTCCCAATCGCTACACGTTTCAGTACATTATCAATCACTTCGTGGGTGGTAAGGCCATCGGCTTCGGCTTCGTAGTTTAGTATAATTCGATGGTTGAAAACATCGTGTACGAGAGCCTTGATGTCTTCGGGTAAAACGTAGTCTCGTTCATCAAAATATGCAAGTGCTTTGGCTGCATTATAGAGCGAAATTCCCGCACGTGGTGAAACCCCAAATTGAATGTAACGAGCTTCATCTTTTAGACCATATTCGGCTGGTCGACGAGTAGCAAAAACCAACTCAATTATATAACGTTCGAGCATTTCTGAGATGGTAATCCTGTTGATTTCTTGCCCGATTGCTGCAATTTCTTCTTTATCAAGGATAGGTTTCGGTACGTAGTTTTCGTTCAGATTGGCAATTTTTCTTACCATTTCTAACTCATCATTTTTATTGAGATAATCAACAAAAACTTTCATCATAAAACGGTCAACTTGGGCTTCGGGTAAGGGGTAAGTTCCTTCTTGCTCAACGGGGTTTTGGGTAGCCATTACCATAAACGGACGGTCGAGTTTATGAGATTCGTCGCCGATAGTTACTTGTTTTTCGGCCATTGACTCTAAAAGTGCCGATTGTACTTTTGCAGGAGCTCTATTTACTTCATCGGCCAAAATCAAATTCGCAAAAATTGGCCCTTTTTTTACCTCAAAATCGCCTGATTTTTGGTTGTAAATCATCGTACCCACAAGGTCGGCAGGTAGTAAATCAGGCGTGAACTGAATACGATTGAAACCTAAATCTAAAACTTTTGCTAAAGTGTTGATAGTCTTGGTTTTAGCTAATCCTGGAACGCCTTCGAGCAGGATGTGTCCACCCGTAAAAAGCCCAATCAATAAGCGATTAATCAATTTTTCCTGACCAATCACCACTTTTCCAGTTTCAGCAAAAACGTCTCTTATTTTTTTATGTAAAATTCTTGAGGTTTCCATATATTTTGTAGCACAATTTTCAAAATTGTGGAGTCTTTAAAACGTGAAGTTAACAAAAAGCATCAAAAAGCCGCCATCATTCCCCATCTTTTTTATGAAGTATGGCACTCACGAACCTATCTTTTTGATGAATATCTTTAATAATTTCTACTTCAGAAAAGCCTCTTCTTCTAAAAACATCGGCTGTTTCCTCGCCCAAAGCTTCATTGATTTCAACTGCTACTAAACCATTTTCAGTAAGGTTATTGAATGCAAAATTGGCGATTGCTTCATAGAAAATCAATGGCTCAGAATCTTCAACAAAAAGTGCTAAATGTGGTTCAAAATCCAGTACATTTTTCTGCATTCGGTCGATTTCCTGCTTCGTTACGTACGGAGGATTGCTGACGATAATTGAGAACGGGCGGCGTTCCGCTTGAGAATTAAGAATTAAGAATTGATTATTTAAAATATCTACTTTTTCAAAAGTTACGTCGGCTTTATTCAGTTCTGCATTCCTTTTTGCAGTTTCGAGGGCTTTTTCTGAAATATCGTAGGCCGTAACTTTAAAATTCGGCAATTCTTTCGCCAGTGAAATGGAAATACAGCCGCTTCCTGTACCAATATCGAGAATTGATAACTGGTTATTGGTTACTGGAAATTGTTTTTTTTGTTTCTCAACAATGTATTTTACCAACTCCTCGGTTTCGGGTCTTGGAATGAGTACCGAAGCATTGACTAAAAATCTTCGTCCGTAAAATTCGGTTTCTCCCAAAATATATTGGATTGGTTCATTGGTGTTTAATCTTTCGATAATATTTGCCCAATCAATGTCCTTTTCAAAAGATTTATCGCCAAGAATATCAATTTTTCTAAGACCTAAATAAAATTCCATCAACCAAAAAACAATTTCTTTTGCTTCTTGTGATTCGTAGGCCGTAATTTGTAGTAGTAAATTATTGTATAATTGTTTGCTTGATTGCATAGATTTGCATTTACTAAGATATGCGAACAGGATGTTCGCTCCACATTTATTGCAAAAATATTCATTCATTCACTCATTCACTAATTCAATCATTAATTCCATTGGATTTCAACGAAAAATATATGCTCCGTGCCTTACAACTGGCCGAAATCGGTCGAGGAAGTGTAAGTCCGAACCCGATGGTTGGCTGTGTAATTGTGCATAACGATGTAATTATCGGTGAGGGCTGGCACAAAAAATATGGTGATTGGCACGCCGAAGTAAATGCCGTAAACTCTGTAAAAGATAAAACCTTACTTGCCGAAGCAACCGCCTACGTGACGCTCGAACCTTGTTCGCATTTTGGGAAAACACCTCCATGTGCCGATTTACTGGTAAAGCACCAATTAAAGAAAGTAGTGATTTGCAATCACGACCCTTTCCCATTAGTTGCAGGGAAAGGTATTCAAAAACTGCTTGATGCTGGTATTGAGGTAGTTACGGGAGTTTTAGAAGAAAAAGGAAGGCAATTGAATGCTCGTTTCTTTACGGTAGTTGAGAAAAACCGACCTTACATTATTTTGAAATGGGCCGAAACTGCCGATGGTTTTATTGCGGGCGAAAATTTCGAGCAAATTAAGATTAGTAATGCACTTTCGCACAAACTTTCACATAAATGGCGGAGCAAAGAAGATGCCATCATGGTCGGAACAAATACAGCTTTACACGATAATCCAAGGCTAAACGTAAGAGAATGGACAGGTCGAAATCCCATACGGATTGTAATTGACAGAAGTAATCGTCTGCCGAAAGACCTACATTTATTCGATGATTCAGTAAAAACATTGATATTATCTGACCCTTTTGGGTGGGAAGAGTATCAAAAAGAAAAAATACAATCAATCATCGTTGAAGGCGGAACGCAGCTTTTACAAAGTTTTATTGATGCCAATTTATTTGACGAAATCAGGGTTTTTAAAAGCCCAAAGCAACTAAAAAAAGGAATTTTGGCACCTGTTTTGCCTAAAAATATTACGATAATGTCTCGGCAAAACCTGTTGGACGATGAGCTAACCATTTATCAGTCAGATAAATAAGCGTTATTTATTACGGATTAATGCCTTCAAAATTCTATTTTTGTATTTTAAATACTTCCTCCAAAGAAAACAGTTATCATGAAAATTGCCATCGTAGGCTGCGGAAATATGGGTATGGCGTTTGCTCGCTCATTTTTGCAGTATGATTTAGTAAAAAAAGAAGATTTACTCCTTATCGAAAAAAGTCAAGAGCGAAGCGAAGCACTCCGCACAGCCAAAGAAGGCATGGTTGTGAGTGTAATTAACTCGCAAATTGCTGATTATGAGTTGATTATCCTTTCGGTAAAACCACAGGATTTTGCTTCAGTTCAAGACGAACTCCGTGCTGTTATTCAGCCGCAACAAGTGGTTTTGTCAATTATGGCAGGTGTACCGATGTCTAAAATCCAAACTGTTCTCGACCATAAATTAGTGGTTCGTGCCATGCCAAATACGCCCGCAATGTTGGGTATGGGAATTACTGGTTTTACGGCTTCGCCCGAAGTTGATGCTCCGAAACTCCGCAAAGTTGAGAATTTAATCAATGCAACAGGCCGCTCAGTTTATTTGGAAGACGAAGGTATGATTGATGCCGTAACGGCATTGAGTGGTAGTGGGCCAGCCTATTTTTACTATATTGTGAAGCACATGATTGAAGCTGGCAAGAAAATGGGTTTTGATGAAGGAATGGCCAGCTTGCTCGTTAAGCAAACTATGTTGGGTTCGTATCACCTCATCAATAATGCCGAACAGAGCCTTGATGATTTGATAAAAGCTGTTGCTTCAAAAGGCGGAACAACCGAAGCAGCTTTGCGAACTTTTGAAGAAAATAATATTCCAGAAGGAATCTCGAAAGGTATTTTGGCGGCCGAAAATAGAGCTAAAGAATTATCGAAATAAAGTCTGAGGGTAGGGTTTTGAATTTATCGAAACTCTACCTTTTTTCACAACAAATTGCTGTTTAATAAAAACTATAAACAAATGACCACAGAACAAACTGCTCTCTTTCAGCTTTCAAAGGCTGATATTGATGAATTTACAAACATGAGTCGATTCTACAAAAACATGGGTTTTTGTGGAATAATGATTGGCACTATTGTTTGTTTTTTTTCTACTATTTTACTGCTTTCTTCCTTTGTTGGAGTTGCCTTTTTTCGTTACGCTCAATACTTGAGCTTTGAGTCAGTTCCTTATTTTTTGTACATTATTGGCATCATCGCTTCAGTTGTATTTGTATTAGCGAGTGCTAAACTTAACCGATTAGGCTATGACTTAAAAAAGGCAATCATCGAAAAAAATCAAGATGAATTTGACGAAACTTTGGAAGAGCTAAGCAAATACTTTGAGACTTATGGTCTCATTATAGTAGCTGTGAGTATTTCGATTTTTATAATTATTGTTAAATCATTAAACTTCTCAAACAATGGATATAACGAATCATTCTAGGGCTTCGCTGATTTCGATGAGTCGCTGGGGGAGAATCATCGGAATTTTAAGTATTTTTAATGTTTGTCTTTTTCTGTATTATGCTTTTTCGCAAGGTTTAATTACAGAAGATGGTGGCAAAATTTCCATCAGTAGTTTTATCTCAGTCCCTTTTCATCCATATCTTTCACCATTGTTCGTACTATTGTTTTTTCTTGTTCCTGCCATTTTGCTGACAGTCTCTTCGATTAAACTTTATAAAGCAAGCTACCACGAGCAATTTGATGAAATGAATAATGGACTAAAACTCTTACGTCTTCATTTTCAGTATTGTTTTATTGCTAATTGTGTGGTATTAGCAATGTTTTGGGTAAGCACATTTTATTTGATTTATTGGGTTAATCAATTTCAAAATAGCTTCGCACCTACACACTAAATCAGGCCTTTGAAGAAGTTTTAACAGCGATTCTGTTTTAAGCTGAATCGCTGTTTTGCTTATTTACCACAATATTCAAAATAGCCATTTGCGACTCTACACTTCAATAAAACCGTTTATCCATTTCTTATACCCTGCATATACGAATCTTTCGTAAGATTGTTGTGTCAAAGCCACTATTGCATCTCAATGGTTTGAAAAAGTTTTGACCTCAGCATCTAACATTCGTATGAAATTAGCTAAAATTTTACTTTCAACTTTTCTTCTTGCCAATACCATTACCTTCGCACAGTCCTCGGCTGTGTCAGGGAGTGGAGAGCGTACTACTTCAACAGGAGAAAAAGTGACTTTGCAAGAAGCCATTGATTTTGCTTTGAAAAATAATCTTTCAATTAAGCAAAATAGCCTACAGGTAGAGCAGGGACTCAACACCCTCGAACAATCGAAATGGGCAAGGTATCCAACACTTAATGGCGGAACAAACTTCAACCTTTTCTCAGGTCGAAATATCAACCCCTACACCAATGGTATCATTACGAATACAGTTGGCTCAAATGGTTTTGGTTTAAATAGTGGCGTAACCCTTTTTGATGGTTATCAAACCCGCAATGGCATTGCCCTAAATCAACTGAATTTAGAAGCTTCTCGCCTTGATTTGCAAGCCATGAAAAACCAAATCACGCTTAATATTGTGGTAGGATACTTGAATGTGCTTTCTCAGCAAGATTTATTGGCAGTTGCTCAACGCCAAATGGAAGTTACACAAACCCAGCTTGAGCGTACACAAAAGCTCGTCAATGCAGGTTCATTGCCCGAAACAAATCTTTACGATATAAAAGCACAATTGGCAAATGACGAGGTAAGCGTTGTAAATGCCGAAAACGCCATTATTTCAGCAAAATTGACACTAAAACAACTCATGAATGCAGGTGCTGACCGTGATATTGAAGTTGTTAGAGTTGAGGTGCCGAACCCAAATATTCAGCCTTATCCAAATTCAGCAGCACAAGTATATGAAATTGCTCAGAGCTTTTTAGCTGATGTGCAAGCGGCTGATATGCGTGTAAAGGCTTCACAGAAATCGGTTGATATTGCCAAAGGCTTGAAAATGCCAGTCGTAACAGCCAGTGCAGGTTTGAACTCATCTTATTCGACCGCTGCTGAAAACGTGAGCGTTACACAAAAAATTGTTGAAACCGAAGCTGGTTATGTAAATGTAGGCGGAACTCGCTATCCCGTTATTGCCTTTTTGCCAACATCGAGTTCGACGAGTGAAAAAATCAATTATTTCCGTCAGTTAGGAGGTAATAGCAATGCTTCTTTAGGGTTAAGTGTAAGAATTCCAATTTTTAATGGTTACAGCACTAAGTTTAGATTAACAACTGCCCAAATCAATCAAAAACAAAGCGAAGTGCAAGCCGAAAATGTACGCTTACGTTTGCGTCAGGACATCGACCAAGCCTACGTAAACCTCACAAACTCGGCCAAAAGATATTCGGCTTTGGGTAATCAAGTAAGAGCTTTAGAGGAATCTTTCCGTGCGGCAGAATCGAGATTCAATGTTGGGTCGTTGAATGCCTTAGATTATAGCATTTCAAAAACTAACCTCGACCGTGCCAGAATTAATCAGATTCAAGCCAAATACGATTATATTTTCCGAATCAAGATTTTAGATTATTATCAAAATAAACCGCTTTCGTTTTAAGCGTGGTGATTAGTTATTGGTTACTGGTTATTTGGATAACCAAGCTACCGATAACAAGTAACCAATAACCAAATACTATTACTGACGTCCATCGACTATGGACTAAATAAAATTTCTCAATGAAAAAATCAAATAGACTCTGGTGGATTTTGGGTGGCGTTGTTGCCCTACTTGTTATATTTTTATTGGTTGCAAAACAACAAGGTTGGATTGGTAAGGAAAAACCAACTGAAGTTGAATTTGTGAAAGTTGGAAAGTCTGATATCACAGAAACCGTTTCGGCATCGGGAAAAATTCAGCCTGAAGTTGAAGTGAAAATCACGCCTGACGTACCGGGCGAAATCATTGCTTTGTACGTAAAAGAAGGTGATTCTGTGAAAAAAGGACAACTATTATTGAAAATCCAGCCAGAAAACTACATTTCGATTGCACAACGTGCCGAAGCCGTAGTGAATCAGACCAAAGCAAGTGCGGAGCAGGCAAAATCAACGATTGCTCAAGCAGAAGCTCGTTTGGTAAGAACCCAAGCCGAGTATAATCGCCAAAAAAGATTATTTGATGAAAAAGTTGTTTCGGCATCTGATTTAGAAATTGCAGAAACTAATTTGAAAGTTGCTCGTCAAGATTTAGAAGCTGCTAAATCAAGTGTAGAGGCATCGAAATTTAACGTAAAAAGTGCCGAAGCAGGCTTGAAAGATGCTTCAGAAAACTTACGTAAGACAAGTATTTACGCACCAATGAGCGGTATTGTATCGAAACTGGCCGTTGAATTAGGTGAAAGGGTTGTTGGAACTTCACAAATGGCTGGTACAGAAATACTTCGTATTGCAAATTTGAATAACATGGAAGTTAGAATCAATGTAAACGAAAATGATATTGTGCGTGTAAGTTTGGGCGATACAGCCATCATTGATGTAGATTCGTATGCCATGACTGGAAAAAAATTCAGAGGAATTGTTACCGAGATAGCTAATACGGCTAACGGTTCGGGTACAAGTACGTTGGCGGCTGCATCAACCGATGCCGTAACGGAATTTGAAGTAAGAATTAGAATTTTGCCAGAATCTTACCGTGAATTGGTTGACCGTAAGGCTCGCAAAGTATATCCATTCAAACCAGGTATGACTGCCACGGTTGACATCGTAACAGAGAAGAAACTGGGTGTAATGAGTGTACCAATTGCCGCCGTAACCACTCGTGGTGCCGACGATGCTGTAAGCACCGATGTGAAGAAAGATAATGATGCTCCAGTCGAAGCTACGCAAGAGCCAAAACCTACGAAAAAAGATAAGCCTAAAGAAGTAGTATTTATTCATGATAAAGACAAAGTGAAGATTCGTGAAGTAAAAACTGGTATTACTGATACAGCTGCAGGCACAATCGAGGTGATTAGTGGTTTGAAAGAGGGCGAAGAAATCGTTTCGGGGCCATTTATTGCAGTTTCTAAAAAACTGAAAGATGGCGAACTCGTAATGAAAAAAGAGGCTAAAAAAGACGATAAAGACAAGAAGAAGGAATAGATAGTGAGTTTATTTTAAGCTATTTATATAGTGCATCTAAGGAAGTCTTCGCTCAAAGCGAAGGCTTCCTTATTTTTTTTATTCAAGTCTTTTAATTTACTTAGCATCGAAAAAGTAGAACAAGTTTCCAAACTTGTTCATAATCGTTTGAATAGAATGAAAATCACAGTAATCGGTGGAGGAAGCTGGGCTACGGCAATCGTAAAGATATTGAGTCAAGGAAATGTGCAAATAAAGTGGTGGATGCGAAGCGTAAGTGATGTGGAGCATATAAAAAAACACCACCATAATCCCAAATATTTGAGTAGCGTTGAGGTTCATCCTTCTAAAGTTAAACCTTATACTAATCTTAAAGAAGCACTTCGAGGCACCGAATGGGTGATTTTGGCCGTTCCTGCGGCTTTTGTGAGTGATGCCGTTAAATCTATATCAGCAGAGAATTTAGTCAATAAAAAAATCATTTCAGCTATCAAAGGAATGATTCCCGAAAGTAATCAGCTTATCACAGATTATTTGGCGGAAAACTATGGCGTTTCTCATCAAAATATGGGAATCATCGCTGGTCCTTGCCATGCAGAAGAAGTGGCTCTTGAAAAACAATCGTACCTCACAATCGCTTCTCCGAATATCGAATTGGCTACTGAATTTGCAGAATTGATGCGTTGCCGATTCGTGAAAACCTCGGTGTTGGCTGATATTTATGGCGTAGAATATGCCGCAGTAATGAAAAATATCGTGGCTTTGGCTTGCGGAATCACACACGGATTAGGTGGAGGAGATAATTTTCAAGCAGTAATGGTTTCAAACGCCATGCAAGAAATCAGGCGAGTAGTTGATGTGATTGCACCAATGGAGCGAGATTTAAGTGCCTCTGCCTACTTGGGCGATTTGCTCGTAACGGCCTATTCACAATTTAGCCGAAATCGTACTTTTGGCAATATGATTGGTCGAGGATATAGCGTACAAGCGGCTCAACTCGAAATGAATATGATTGCCGAAGGCTATTATGCCGTAAAATGTATTTACGAAATGATGCTGCAACACGAAATAGATATGCCAATAACAGATTTTGCGTATCAGACTCTTTATAAAAATGCTTCTTTAAAGAAAGAATTTGAGGTTTTGAAAGGGAAGTTGAAGTGATTCTTCTTCTTCGATGCCTCGTTACCTTCGACTTCGCTCAGGCAACGAGGCATCGAAGAAAAACTTGGATTTTTTTCAGTAACGTGACCTATTTTTCGGTGGGTAGTCGAACCCCACCGAAAGAAATCAATAAGTCATCTTTCAATAACTAATCTTGCAATCGAAACGATAGGTTTTTCGATAGCAGTTTCGTTTTCTTGCAAAAGCCTGACTACATAAAGCCCATTAGGCATTCTTGAAATATCAAGTTTTAGCTCACCATTTGGTTCTTTATTATAGCTTATTTTGAAGTTTTTTCCTGTATAATAATCATAAACTTCCAGTTTTTCTATTTTACCAAAAGCAGTCGCTTTTGTTCCATTTTCGGTTTCGAGTGCTTCTGGTTTTAGAAAAATATCATTTGCTCGTGCGATATTTGGGTAAATAGATAGCCTTGTCGGTTGAGGAAGTTTTTCTTGAGCATCTTCAATGGGGCAAATATTGCCACTGATTACACTAATATAGCCTCCTAACGCAACTTTCCCCTTTCTATTGGCATAAGATGTCACCACAACTTCTCCCATTATTTCACCTTCCATTTTTAGATTGATATTAGGGCTATCTTCGACTTTAATTTCTTGGGTTTCATAGCCCACAAAACCAAAACGTAATTTTTGGTTTTTCTCAACTTCAATTTTGTATTCTCCATCAGTGTTTGAAATTACCCCCTTCTCTGTACCCACAATCTGAATCGAAACACCAGGTAGGCCGGAGCCATCATTGGCGTCAGTAATTTTGCCTGAGATTATTTTCTTTTGTGCATTGACCGAAAAACTCAAAATCAGCATTGCTGCAATCGAATTTCTGATAAAGTGTTTGTTTGAAAAACTGGGTAATTCAATACGTAAGCTCTTGTTCGATAATTTCTTAATAGGAATTTCGTAGAAGAGTTGATTTTCTTCAATAATCCATTCTGGAAACCACTGATTTATATCGTATTTGGTTTGAAGTTGATTATCTCGAAAACGACCACACATCGACTCACTTTGTTTAGTTGCAGCATTTCTAAAATAAGCAATGAGTTCAGTATCAGACATTTGAGTAAAGTCTCGTACGTTTTTTTGACAAGACCCACAGAAACCTCCAGAAGGAGTAGGGGTAAAATTATCCCAATTTTCGTGACAAGGTTGAGAAACCGAGAGTTGAAGAGTATTTTTCATAGGCATCAATATTTTAGGTTTTGGAATATTGATGCTTATGAGTTTAAATTTCCATAAGAAAATTTGAAAATATTTTCAGAAATTTTTTTGTAGATTTAAAATACTCGAATTGTAGAAATCAATAGTGATTTCTGCATTGAACAATAGCTATTTCTGTACTACTAACCTTATAAACAAGTCGGTGTTCATCAGTTATTCTTCTCGACCAAAAACCACTTAAATCTCCTTTCAAAGGTTCTGGCTTTCCTTTACCTTCAAAAGGTGTTCGTAAGCACTCTTTTATAAGGTCGTTGATTCTTTTGACAATTTTTCTATCAACATCTTGCCAAGAAGTATATTCCTCCCAAGCATGAGGTGTCCATATCAGATTCATGCTTCAATGAGGCTATGAGTTTCGGTAGTGCCATTGTTTAATTGCTCAATTGATTCCAGCAATCTTTTCTTATTTTTAGGATTACTCATCAAGTACTCAGTTGTATCTTTGGAGCTATTTTTTTTGATTCGATAGTTTATACCAAAAGCTGTTAAAAAGGCTTTAAGTGCTTTTATTTTATCGTTTTCAGCCTCAATTATCAAAGTCTGCGTTGACATATTATTTTGTTTTAATAAACAAATATACATTAATTATGAAAAGTGTCAAAGAAAAATAGGCGAGTTTAAACCCTACTCAAAACCCTCGAAACCAAGAATACTACGCCTGACATAATGATTTGTACGCTCGTCAGGACGCCCACACTCATATTAGATTTTGCATCGGCAAGATTCATGAAATGATGCACACTTACACTGATTGATACCAAAATTATTCCGCACAAAACAGCGATAATGATGCTTTTCATAAAATCAGATATTTTCGGATTTTTACGAAGCAAAAAAATAGTTCTTAGCGATAAAAACAAAGGTAATATCGCAATGATAATGGCATAAATAATTTCCATGATATTAATTGAGAAAACTTCTGATTTTAGCAGCAGTTTCGGCGAGTTCTTCTGGTGAAAGTTTTAGTTTATTATGAAAATTCATATCGCTCATGCTATTCATTGGAATCAGATGAACGTGGGCGTGAGGTACTTCTAAACCAATAACAGCAACACCTACACGCTTGCAAGGTACTGCCTTACGAATGGCTGGCTCGATTTGTTTGGCAAAAGCCATCAGACCCGCATAAAGCTCATCGCTGAGGTCGAATAGATAATCTATTTCTTGTTTCGGAACAACCAAAACGTGGCCAACTGCACACGGAAATACATCTAAAAATGCAAAATATTGGTCGTTTTCGGCAATTTTATGGCAAGGAATTTCACCTGCAATAATTCTTGAAAATATGGAAGCCATTTTTTGAGTTCTGAATTATGAGTTATTTTTCTGTTGACTGCCGACCGTGGACAGTTGACTATTTCCCCAATAAATCTCTCAATGCGTCTTTAATAGTTGTAAATTTATACTGAAAATTGGTTTCTTGCGAAAGCCTTTTGTTCTGCACAAAGTTACCACCAGTTACGACAATTCCCATTTCTCCGAAAACTAATTTTAATGCAAAACTCGGAACATTCGGTAGCCAAAGTGGCTTTTTCAGCACTTCCGCAGCAACGTTTGTTATTTCTTGATTCGTTACAGGATTTGGTGCAACGGCATTATACGGCCCCTGCATTTTTTCATCTTCGATGGCTTTTACAAAAATTCCACAAAGGTCATCTACGTGAATCCATGACATAAATTGTTTTCCACTTCCCAGAGCTGCCCCAAAACCAAGGCGAATAGGTTGAACAAGTTTAGGCAAAGCTCCACCTTTTTCGCTCAAAACAATACCGATTCTGACGCTCACGATTCGAGCAGCATTCGTAACTTTTTTTGCATGAATTTCCCAAAGTTTGGTACATTCGGCCAAAAAGTCATTTCCTAAAACACTACTTTCATCTAATTTAACATCACCCGTATCACCGCCATAAATCCCGATAGCAGATGCTGAAATAAAGCCTTTGAGTTGAATGTTTTTTTCTTGTAAATGCTTATTAATCAACTCAATCGGCTGAATTCGAGAATCGATGATTTCTTTTTTGCGTTCGTCAGTCCAACGTTTATCGGCTATGCCTGCTCCTGCTAAATGGACTACATAATCAGTCGCCTCTAAAGCACCTTCTTCGATATATCCTTTCTGAATATCCCACTGAAAAACCTCTACATTGGGTAGTTTTTCTTTTTTTCTGCTCAAATATGAAACCTTATGGCCTTTTGCCAAAAGTAATTCGGTGAGCCGATGCCCAATCATACCCGTGCCGCCTGTAATTAGAATATTCATTTTCGATTAATTTTATTAGTCAAATTTTACACGTAGGAACGTCCAATTTGGACGTTTTTGCAAAATGTATCAGAATGTAAATTTAAAATGACGTAAACAAAAAACAGGTAAATAGTCATTCAGCTACTTACCTGTTTATTTAACCTTTATAGATTAGAATTGTTTCCGAAAACCGATTAA
Organism: Emticicia aquatilis; assembly: GCF_014644295.1. Taxonomy (GTDB): domain Bacteria; phylum Bacteroidota; class Bacteroidia; order Cytophagales; family Spirosomataceae; genus Emticicia; species Emticicia aquatilis. Next base: position 325,292 of record NZ_BMKK01000005.1, on the reverse strand, counting down.
TCAATAAACGGAACGCCGCCCGCTAATTCCCAATAACCAGTTACTTCCTCTTTCGTTTGCCTTTGTCTTTACTGCTTGTTCGGCTGCTTTTTGGGGCAGTTCGACTTGGTTTTTCTCTTCGACCGCCTCGGCTACTTGTAGCATCTTTATTACTTCGTTTCGTACTGCTCGCAGGCATTGATTTTCCTTCCAGGCCTACCAATTCCAAATCCATGCTTCTACGCTCCAAGTCAGTGCCTTTTACGGTTACTTTCACGGTATCGCCAAAGTTGATTACTCGACCTGTGCGTTTTCCTACAACTCGATAATTATTTCTATCCCATTCGTAAAAATCATCTTTCAAATCAGCTAAACGAACCATTCCTTCACAACTTGTAGAAGTTATTTCCACAAAAATCCCGAAATCAGTTACGCCTGTCACAACGCCCGTGAAAATTGTTCGACGTTCTTGCAGACTCATAAATTCTACTTGTTTGTACTTAATTGAGGCTCTTTCGGCTTCGGCAGCGAGCTTTTCTCGGTCAGACGAATGTTTCGATTTCTTCTCATATTCATCGTGCGAGACCTTATTTCTATCTTTCGGTAAAGCCGTTAGATAATGTTGCAAAAGTCGATGTGCCATCATATCAGGATAACGACGAATAGGCGACGTAAAGTGACTGTAATGCTCAAAAGCAAGGCCAAAATGCCCCAAAGGTTCTGTTGTATAACGAGCTTTAGACATCGTGCGAACTGCCAGTTGTTCCAGTACATTCTGTACGGGCGTTCCCTCAACTTCGGCCATCATTTTGTTCATCGAATTCGATAGGGTCTTATCCGAATCAGTTTTGATTGAAAAACCAAATCGACCAGCAAAATTGGCAAAGTTCTGTAATTTCTCAGGATTTGGTGGCTCATGCACACGATAGACCATCGTATTGGCTTCTGAATTTGCTTCATTTTTAAGTTTGAAAACAAACTCCGCCACTTTTTTATTGGCCAAAAGCATAAATTCTTCGATAAGCTTGTGGGCATCTTTTCTGATTTTCAACACCACACCGAGCGGCTTGCCAGTTTCATCGAGTTTGAACTTTACTTCGTTGGTTTCAAAATTAATCGCTCCGTTTCTGAAACGCTCTTTTTTAAGAATCTTTGCTAAATGATTGAGCGTATGTAGTGGGAAACGATATTTTTCAAGAATTTCATCCGGTTCCGTTGCAGGATTCAGCACATCGCCTTCTTCGTTTTCCAATACTTTTTGAGCATCTTCGTACGTAAATCGGTGGTCAGAATGAATAACCGTTCTGCCAAACCATTCGTTTATCAATCGTCCGTCGTGGGTCATTTCAAAAACCGCCGAAAACGTCAGTTTATCCTCGTGCGGACGAAGTGAACAAAGGTTATTCGAGAGTTTTTCGGGCAACATCGGAATTGTGCGGTCAACCAAATATACCGAAGTGGCACGGTTGAGGGCTTCTTCTTCGAGCCTTGTGCCTTCTTGCACATAGTGCGTTACGTCGGCAATATGAACGCCGATTTCGTAATTCTGATTTTCAAGAATTCTAAAACTCAGAGCATCATCAAAATCTTTGGCATCGTGCGGGTCAATCGTGAAAGTCAGAATCTCTCTAAAATCTCGTCTTTTCTTGATTTCTTCTTCCGTAATAACTTCCGAAATGGCTGCAGCTTCTTCCTCAATTGCTTTATCGAATCTGATTGGTAAACCAAATTCGGCCAAAATTGCGTGCATTTCTGCGTTATTATCGCCCGATTTTCCTAAGATTTCGGTTACTTCACCAACTCCTTGCTGAACATTGGTTGGGTATTCAACGATTTTTACGATAACTAAATCGTCTTTCGTTGCACCATTGATTTTATCTTTCGGGATAAAAATATCGTCGTGCAGGTTCTTGTGGTCGGGGCGAACGAGGGCATAATTTCCAAAAACTTGAATTTTACCCACTATTTCTTTGCGACCACGCTCAATAATCTCAATAACTGCACCTTCGGGGTTATTACCTTTTTTATAAAATTCTCCGTAGATGGTGGCTTTTACTAAATCGCCGTCGATTGCACCTTTTAGGTCATCGGCATCTACCCAAATATCGGGTTTTGTGTCATCGTATCTGATAAAGCCAAATTTTGGATTTACGTGGTCGAGGCGACCAACGACAGCGTTTGCGTTGACATCAACCGTATATTTTCCTTTATCTATTTGATAAATTTTGCCTTCTTCGAGAAGGTCTTCCACAAGCATTCCATACAAGGCTTTTTCTTGCTTGTTTTTTACATCATAGTGCGTAAATAGGTCTTGTAAAGTGTATGGACGCTCAATATTCACCGACAAAAAAGCCAATATCTCGGCTTTTAGTTGGTCATAATATGATTTTTGTTTGTTTTTTGCCATTGTTTGTTTTATCATTCTTGCTCAACCCCCTGCCAATCATACATTGGGTTTTGGGTTGGGTCCCAGTTTGGATAAATCAAGAAATGTTTTTCTTGAATCTTATTCATTAGAACCTTGCGTAATTCGCCTAAGTTTTCTTTGTGTTCGGCGGAAATAAACACAACATTTTCGGTGTTTTTCTTGAGGTAACTATTCTTTAGTCTGTCAAGGTTACGTTCTAAAACACCTTCATCAATTGTTTCGAGATGCTCATCGAGGTTCTCCTCCGATTCGGGTTTGAAGAGGTCGAGTTTATTGAAAACCAACACCATTGATTTTTCTGAAGCTCCGATTTCGGATAAAGTCACGTTTACAACTTCAATCTGCTCTTCAAACGATGGGTGCGAAATATCAACCACATGAACCAAAATATCGGCTTCACGGATTTCGTCCAATGTTGATTTAAACGACTCGATTAATTGCGTGGGTAGTTTTCGGATAAAGCCAACAGTATCGGTCAGCAAAAACGGAATATTTCCTAAAACTACCTTTCTAACGGTCGAGTCGATGGTGGCAAAAAGTTTGTTTTCGGCAAAAACATCGGTTTTTGCTAAACGACGCATCAAAGTTGATTTCCCGACGTTCGTATAGCCCACCAGTGCCACACGCACGAGCTGGCTACGCTCTTTTCGGCGGGTAAAACTCTGTTTATCAATCTTTTCGAGCTTATCCTTCAAAAACGCAATGCGGTCTTTTACTATACGCTTATCAGTTTCTAATTCTTTTTCACCAGGGCCACGCATACCAATCCCACCTTTTTGGCGGCTAAGGTGCGACCACATACGGGTAAGGCGAGGCAACATATACTGATACTGAGCCAACTCAACCTGACGTTTTGCTTGGTCGGTTTGGGCTCGCTGCGAAAATATATTCAAAATCAATAAACTACGGTCAAGAATCTTGATTTCCTGAAACATCGACTCAAGGTTTCGCACTTGCGGAGCCGTGAGGTCATCGTCGAAGATGATACTATCGACTGGATTTTCAATCAACCAAATTTTTATTTCTTCTAATTTACCTTTCCCCACAAAGGTCTTAGAATCAGCACGTTCGAGGCGTTGCGTAAAAACTCGTTTGGTAATTACGCCGGCTGTCGTTGCTAAAAACTCTAATTCATCGAGATATTCTTTGGTTCGTTCGGCATTTTGTTTTTGCGTGATGAGACCAACCAAAATTGCAGTTTCTTGCTGCTTTGCTGTAGAAAAAACGGGTGATTTGAACAATTGACTAAAAAATTTATTACCTTAAAATAACTATATCCGGTAACCAAAAGTTTCTTTTGTCTGATTACCATTTCTTTAAATATAAGAAAAATTATTGAGAAATCCAAATTTCTTGCAAATAACTGCTTCTGATTTCGGGCTTGTGCGAAAAAAAATTATTGAGCGGTGTAATCGTTTAAAACTTTTTTTTGATTTAATTTGTTGATTATGAGTGGTTTATAAAATATGTATGCCGTTTAATCATTTTTTGAGAAAAGTTTGGCACGCTTTTAGTTTATAAAAAAGTGTTACCGAAAAAAAACTATTGAACGGTAACAAAGACTCATAACCCAAAAAAATCTGATTTTTTTAAATCGAAATCCAGAAAATATTTGTTCTTTAATGAAGCAGTTAGAACAAGATTTTCTGATAAAGGAAAGTTAAAAGGAGGCGTCTCTGATGCCTCCTTTAGATAAGAAAAATAAAACAATATTTTTTTTATTCTAAAAATATTTAACTTTGCTTTGGGAAGTTGCCCGAAATAGGATTTCCCGCCCGAGAATTTTCAAGAAAAATTCTCAATTGAAGTCGAATCCAATTATAGAGCTTATACATGGATTATTAGGAAAGCACGTAAGTCGGAATCCCTGCCACTATTTTTGAGGTAGGGATTTTTTTTATTCGTAACTTTGTGAGAAATCAGCTTTTAGCGGTTAGCTATTAGTTTTCGATTCAGAAAGATTAAAACAGTATTTAGAATAGTATTAGAAAAAAGCTAAGAGCTAATTGCTAATAGCTAAAAGCTTTAGAAAAAATGGCAGAAAAAGCAGCAAAAAAAATAGATGTAACCAATAAGAAAGCAAGTTTTGAGTTTTTCTTTCTGGAAAAATATTCGGCGGGAATGGTCTTGACTGGTACTGAAATAAAATCAATTCGATTGAATAAGTTCAGTATGGTTGATGCTTATTGTTTTTTTATCAACGACGAACTTTACGTTAAAAACCTTAATATCTCGAAATACGACCAAGGTACGCACTACAATCACGAGCCACTTCGTGATAGAAAACTTTTGTTGAAGAAAAAAGAATTGAAAAAGTTGGTTAATAAATTGACCGACAAGGGTTTAACGATAATTCCGACAAGACTTTTTATCAATGATGGCGGTTTGGCAAAGTTAGATATTGCGTTGGCAAAAGGTAAAAAATTGTATGACAAACGTGATAGCATCAAAGAGCGAGACGTTTCTCGTGAGCGTATGCGTGAAGATTAATTTAATGGAGAATGTATAATTGATAATGGAGAGTGATTGTAAGTGAGAAGCCTATTTCACGTTAAAAAAACAAAAGCGGTGAATATTTCTGAAATATTCACCGTTTTTGTTTAAAAACTGTTGACTTGTGGTCTATCGACCGTTTACTTACTTAACTTTATCAGGATTTAATAAATCGTAGAATTGGTCGATTTTTGGCATCAAGATAATGCGAGTACGACGGTTTTTTGCACGATTTTCAGAAGTATCGTTTGTTGTAAGAGCGTTAAATTCGCCTCTACCAGCTGCAATCAATTTATTAGGGTCGATACCGAAGTTTTGTTGTAAAGTACGCACAACCGATGTAGCACGTTTTACACTCAAATCCCAGTTGTCGTCAAGGCAGTCGGTTTTGATAGCTACGTTATCAGTGTAACCTTCAACCATTACTTCTAAATCTGGTCTTGATTTTACGATTTGAGCAATTTTATTCAACACCGCATTGGCATTTGGTGAGATTTTCGAGCTTCCAGTGCTAAACAACATCTTATCTGAGATATTAATCATTACCACAGTTTTATCAACTTTTACTTCTACGTCTTGGTCGTCAAGGCCTTGATTCAAGACACTTTTCAAGTTAACAGCCAAAGCTAAGTTAATCGAGTCAGCTTTTGTGCGAGCAGCTTGAAGTAAATTGATGTATTTGTCTTTTGTAGCCAGTTGTGATAAAGTTTTGTCGATATTATCATTGGCTGCTTTCGATAATACTGTTAGATTCCCCACTTGTTCAACTTGTTTGTCACGTAATTTTCTCAAATCATTTACTTGGTCTTTCAAGTCATTGATTTGTTGGTCACGTTGTTGAACAGTTGCAAGAGTTGCGTTTTTCTGAGCTTCGCTTTCTTGTTGTAATTTGCTCATACGCTCAAGTTTATCTTTGTAGTCTTGTACTGAGTCGCCGCATTTTACTAAATCAGCTTGTGCTTTATCGTACTGAGATTGCAAAGCTGTAAGCTTCTTTTTCGCAACGCACGATGTCAGTGATAATCCTACAAATAAAACGAATACTGGTTTTAATGACATTTTCATGTTTGATTACTATTTATAATTTGGTTTGAGTTGTAATTAAAGAACAAATTTCCATCGTAAAATTGATAAATTAAAATATTTTAAAAAAAGATTCTCATAATTTATCGACGATTCCAAGATTAAATATGACGTAAGTAGTTTTTGGCTATTTCAATACCTCCAAAAAGCTATGTTTTAATGATTGGATTATGTTGAAATTCGTATTTAGGTTTTGAAAACTATTAAGCCAGTATGAATAATACTCAGATTGGGGAAAATTTTCAATAAAGTGTGAGTAAAATATTGGACATTCTTGAAAAACATCAAAAACTTCATTTAATTTGTTCAAAATCTTTTTAGAAAAATTCAACCAATCGAAATTTAGTCATGCTAAAAGCACTTAAGTTAGATACAACAGCAGAGAAAAACATCAAAACTTGGCTCAAAGGTAAATATGATGCCGATACAAAAGCCAGTATTCAGAAACTCATTGATGATGGAAATGCTACTCAGCTAACCGACTCATTCTACAAAAACTTGGAGTTCGGTACGGGTGGTATGCGTGGCGAAATAGGTGTTGGGTCTAATCGTATGAATAAATATACGGTTGGTGCTGCCACACAAGGATTGGCCAATTATCTCAATAAAACTTTTGCGGGCCAAGAAATAAAAGTAGCGATTGCTCACGATAGCCGTAATTTTTCACCAGAGTTTGCTCGTGTAGCAGCCGATATTCTTTCGGCCAACGGTATCACGGTTTATTTGTATAAAGAACTTCGTCCTACGCCACAGTTATCTTTTACAGTGCGTCAGTTGGGTTGTCAAAGTGGTATTGTTATCACGGCCTCGCATAACCCACGTGAGTATAACGGTTATAAAGTTTATTGGGTAGATGGTTCGCAGGTAGTTGCTCCGCACGATAAAAACATCGTGAATGAAGTAAACGCCATCACTAATGTAAAAGACATTAAGTTTAAAGGCGTAAAGAAACGCATCAAAATGATTGGCGAAGTGCTTGATAAAGCTTATTTGAAAGCCGTAAAAAGCATTTGCGTAAATCCAAGAATGATTAAGAAACAATCAGATTTGAGTATTGTTTTTTCTCCGATTCACGGAACGGGTATTACGATGGTACCAAAAGCATTGGCTCAGTTAGGGTTCACAAATGTGCATGTAGTACAAGAACAAGCCACGCCAGATGGAAACTTCCCGACGGTGGTTTATCCAAACCCAGAAGAGCAAGAAGCCATGAGTTTGGCATTGAAAAAAGCCCAAGAAATCAATGCAGATTTAGTAATCGCAACTGACCCCGATGCCGACCGTGTAGGTATGGCCGTAAAAGACCCAAAAGGAGAGTGGCAGTTATTGAATGGAAATCAAGCGGCAAGTTTGATTATCTACTATTTGCTAAAAGCATGGAAAAAAGCCAAAAAGCTAACAGGAAATGAATTTGTAGCGAAAACAATCGTAACAACTGATTTGATTGACGAAATGGCAGCCAAAGCGGGTGTAAATTGTTATAATACGCTTACTGGTTTCAAATACATTGCACAAGTAATCAGAGAGCTGGAAGGCAAACAAACCTTTATTGGTGGTGGAGAAGAAAGCTATGGTTATTTGATTGGCGATAAAGTGCGTGACAAAGATGCGATTGCAAGTTGTGCCATGATTGCCGAACTAACAGCATTTGCCAAAAACGAAGGCCTTTCATTGTTCGATTTCTTGGCCGAAATGTACCAAAAGAATGGTTTCTACTACGAAGGACTCATTTCTTTAACTAAAAAAGGAAAAACAGGTGCTGAGGAAATCCAACAAATGATGCTTGATTTTAGAGCAAAACCACCAAAGTCATTGGCAGGCTCGAAAGTTATCCGCATGGATGATTACAAATCGCTCATGACAAAGGATTTGAAAACTGGCGAAGAGAAAGCAATTCCTGCTGGCGAAATGGGTATCGAGTCATCAAATGTACTTCAATTCTTCACGGCTGATGGTACTAAGTTTACTTGCCGCCCATCAGGAACTGAGCCAAAAATCAAGTTTTATGTAGGTGTAAGAGCCAAATTGAAGAAAAAAGATGAATTTGATGCTACTTTAGAAGCCTTAAAAGAAAAAGTGAAGTCGATTCAAGCCGAATTGAATTTGAATTAATATTTCAATACACCAAAGACCTGTAAGACAGAAAGAATCTTACAGGTCTTTTTCTGTCTAATCAAATGCAAAAATTTCACCTCGCCCAAGTAAATATTTCAAAATTATTAGAGCCAATTGATAGCCCATTATTGGCAGATTTCGTGGCACAGCTCGGCGAAATAAATGCACTCGCCGAGCAAAGCAAGGGTTTCGTGTGGAGACTCAAAGGCGAAAACGAAAGTGCCACTGCTTTACGAGTGTTTGATGACGAGATGATAATCATCAATATGTCGGTTTGGGAAAGCATCGAAGACTTGAAAGAATTTGCGTTTAAAACTGCTCACGCAAGTGTAATGCGAGGGCGTAATAAATGGTTTGCCAAACCTACGGAAGCAATGCTCGCTCTTTGGTGGATTCCCGAAAACTATACGCCAACGCCACAAGATGCAAAAGAAAGATTGGAAAGTATCAATAAAAATGGAGCAACTCCTTTTTCGTTCACATTTAAAGATGTATTTTTACCCAACGTTTAACCCAATCTCACTCATTTTATAAATTTCCTTAAATGTCACGATTTTGCTTCATAATTTCTTTATTATGCGTTTTGGCAAATCATGAGATTTACGGACAGCAAAACTTTGCTTCGCAGCACTTTCTTCCATTTAATGTAAAGGTTACACAAATTGAAATAGCTGGTCGAATCCTGCCGGTCAAGAATTCATATAGTATTGGCTACGAAGATAATGCCATTGAGGTATCTCTTACGACCGACCCGGTGATTTCAGATGTAAATTATAAATATCGTATCATTGAGAATAGTTTTGAGGGGGCTAAAACCTATCCGTGGATAAGTGCAAACAAAAATCAGATAAGAATAGATACCCTTAGCCCTGCTATTTATCGTTTCGAAATCGTTGGAATGGTGAGTGCCAATCATCAAGAAAGTAAGCCAATCTTTATTGAATTTAAGATTGAGTATCCGTGGTGGAGGTCGTGGTGGTTTTGGGGAGCTTGTTTCGTAACACTTTTTGGCTTGTTCTACGGCCGTGAACGTTTCCTTAAATTCTGGGCTGATGAAGAACAACGTCATTATAAACAAGTAACCGAACTCGAACTTCGCACTTTGCAGCTACAAATGAACCCTCACTTTGTATTTAATGCACTGAATGCTGTTCAGAGTTTTATTCTTACTCGTGATAGCATTTCGGCAAATAACTATTTATCGAAGTTCGCCAATCTTATTCGTTTGTTTTTAGATTCGTCCAGAAGCAAGTACATTACACTTTCTGACGAAATAAAACTATTGAGTTTATATGTCGAAATGGAAAAACTCAGATTCGATAATAAATTCGACTTTCATCTTGAAATTTCGCCCGAAGTCAATCAATTCGTTGATATTCCGACCATGATATTGCAACCATTTATTGAAAATGCAATTAATCACGGCCTTCGATATAAAGAAACAAAAGGAAATCTATACATTAATTTCTATAATCAAGGAAAGTTCTTGGTTTGTAGAATCGAAGATGACGGAGTAGGACGGGAGAGAGCCAAACAAATTCAAGCTAAATCTCGCAAAGGCTATCAGTCGCAAGGTTTGAAGATAACCGAAGAACGACTTCGCACATTTAATATGATAGCCGATTCGGATATTCGATTCTCAATCACCGACCGAATTGAGTCGCCAGAAGACCCATTAATGGATGTTGGGACATTAATCGAAATAAAATTCCCAAAATTTGGTTAATACCCGATGATTTTATTCTTTTGCAAAACTTAACCTTATCACACGCCTTACTTTTGCTATTATACTTTTACTCAACAAAACCAAATAAAACAATTTGAAGCGTTAAATAGTTGACTAATAGTTACTTATGTCTGTTTAGAAATAAAGCTATTCTGATGTAGGAAGATATTTTTCTTAGTTAATGTTTTGAAGAAGCGTTATAAAAGTCAGATTGCTTAAAATAAAGATTTGCAAAATGTATAAGGCTATTATAGTTGATGACGAAAATCGTAGTGTCGAAACCCTGAAAATAATTCTTCAGCAGTTTTGTGCAAATGAAGTAGAGATAGTAGGAACTGCTAATTCTATTCAGGAGGCATATACACTTATCCATACAGTTTATCCAGATATTGTATTTCTTGATGTCGAGATGCCACACGGAAGTGGTTTCGACCTACTTGAGAGAATCCCCAAACCAAATTTTGAAGTAATTTTCACAACGGGCTTCGACCGTTATGCCGTAACTGCTATTAAATTTAGTGCATTAGACTACCTTCTTAAACCTATTAATATAGAAGAGGTAAAAGAAGCAGTATCAAAAGCTAAAAAACGCATTGAAGGCAAGCACACTCAAAATAACCTTGAGCATTTAATAAATAATCTTCGCCATCCAAGAGATAAAAATAATAAAATCCCGATTTCGGTAGTTAATGGTTTTCAGTTTGTGCCTGTCAATACGATTGTTTATTGCGAAGCCGACGATGATTATACCTATATCCATCTGACAGATAATCAAAAACTAACAGTCTCGAAGAATATCAAAGAATTTGAAGATATTTTGGCCAATTACGATTTCTTCCGAATCCACCATTCGTATCTGGTCAACCGTGATTATATAAAAAAATATGTAAAAGGAGAAGGCGGCACTATTCTCACCGAACAAGGAAACGAACTTCCAGTTTCTCGCCGTCGTAAACAAGAATTCTTGGAATGGTTAAGCAATTTTTAATGCCCAAAAACCAAGAAATAAAATGTATCCGTTTAATCATTTTTTCGGATATTCATAAAATAATCAAAAAAAATATTAAAATTATACCAAATAGACTTTTTCTTCTCAAAAAAACTACCGTTTAAAAATAAATCCGCCACTTACCGAATTTTAACCGCCACTTACCGATTTGTAGTTGTACCGTTCAATTATGGAACATAAATTGCTTTCATTATTTCAATAGCACATTTAAGCTTTCCTTTATAATCGTATGAATAAACTGCTTTACTCAACTCCGATGAGCCTTGAAGGCTTTACGGTAGTTCAAAATGTGGCAAGCCAAGCCACGGGAACAAATTTGGCGATGAGAGTTGCGGGCAAACGCAACATGATTCAGCTTGGTGACATTTTGTATCTGAAAAGTGCAAAAAACTACACTATCTTCAAATTGAAAGATGGTAGAGAAATCATCAGCTCAAAGACACTTAGAATTTTTGAAGAAGAACTTCTTGAAATCTCTAACTTCGTAAGACCTCACCGCTCTTACATCATCAATCTCGAATTTGTCGATGATTTGTATTTTAATTGCAGAGGTGGCGAAGTATTGATTCATGACCAAAAGATATTTATTTCTCGCAGAAAAGCGGCTGAGTTCCGTCGTAGCTATCGCAGATACCTACGCACAACAGGACAAAACGTTTCTTCTACGATTAAATTGAAGACTACGATCCGAGTTTCTTAAACGTTACTCGTGGTTAATTTTTACTTTTTGGGTTACGAGGAATAAAGTGCTGGTCAAATCCGGCACTTTATTTTATTTTATAGAGGTCTGTACCGAAGGCCTGACCTACTTTCTGCATTTTTTCTCTTTCGCCATTCTGTCCAGTATTTTTTCAGGGCCTTTATTTACGCTAAAATATCTTTTACAGGAGAGTACATGAAGATTCGTGCCGTAAATGCACGCAGTTTTGTAGCACTATTATTAGATATAAAAAAGTAAACTTGATAAAGATTATTATGGAAAAAACACTAACATTCAACCATGTTAGCTATTTGTGGGACGAAACTAAAGCCGCTGAATTAGCTCAAAACGAAGTAGATTTATTTATTTATCGCTCAAATTTGCTTGGTGCTGATTTACGCCTTACAAACTATGCAGGAGGAAACACTTCGTGTAAAATTACTGAAACTGACCCCGTAACGGGCGAAGCCGCCGAAGTGATGTGGGTAAAAGGCTCAGGCGGTGATATTGGAACATTAACCAAAAAAGGTTGTGCAAACCTTTACGTCGATAAACTTCACGCACTAAAGAAAAGATACAGAGGTTTGGCATTTGAAGACGAAATGGTGGCTCTTTTTGACCATTGTTTGTTCGACCCAAAATGTGCTGCTCCTTCGATTGATACTCCTTTGCATGGACTTCTTCCTTTTAAACACATCGACCACCTTCACCCAGATGCACTCATTGCGATTGCCGCCAGCAAAGATGGCGAAGCAATTATGAAAGAAATTTGGGGTGATACGATGGCGTGGTTGCCGTGGCAACGTCCAGGTTTCGATTTAGGTCTTCAACTATCAAAAACTGTTGATGAAAATCCGAATCTTCGTGGAGTAATCTTAGGCGGACACGGTTTGTTTACATGGGGCGATACTTCGTATGATTCTTATATGAATACGCTCGAAGTTATCGAAATGGCTTCGGTGTATTTGGAAGCTAACTATGGTAAGAAACGTCCAGTTTTTGGTGGAGCAAAATTAGCATCAAAACCAGCCGAAGAGCGTAAATTGGCCGCTGCCGAAATCATGCCTACTTTGCGTGGTTTGGCTTCAAGTTATCGTTTGATGGTTGGACATTTTACTGATGATGCTCGTGTGCTTGAATATGTCAACTCACATGATTTGGAGCGTTTGGCACAAAAAGGTACGAGTTGTCCCGACCACTTCTTGCGTACAAAAATTCGCCCGATGGTGCTGACTGGCACTACAAAAGAGTCAATCGAAGCACAGTTTGAGGCGTATCGTGCCGATTATGCGGCTTATTATGAACGTTGTAAACACGATAATAGTCCAGCCATTCGTGATTCAAATCCTGTTGTGATTTTGTATCCACGAGTGGGTATGTTTACTTTTGCTAAAGACAAACAAACTGCTCGTGTAGCGGCTGAGTTTTATACCAATGCCATCAACGTAATGAAAGGTGCTGAGGCGGTTTCGGAATACGTTGGCTTAGACGAGCAAGAAGCATTTAATATCGAATATTGGTTATTGGAAGAAGCAAAACTGCAAAGAATGCCAAAACCAAAGCCATTATCGGGGAAAGTTGCCTTCGTAACAGGCGGAACTGGCGGTATTGGTAAAGCAATTTGCGAAGAATTATTGAAAGAGGGTGCGTGCGTTGTGGCCGCTGACCGTAATTTATTGAGCGAAACGCAAGCTGAGTTACGTCAGAAATTTGGTAAAGATTCGGCTATTACGACGAATATTGACGTAACAAGCTCGGAGGTAATTGCCGAGTCATTGCGTAATGCTGTTTTACAATATGGTGGGGTTGATATTATCGTAAACTGTGCTGGTTTATCAATTTCAAAACCCCTCGAAGACCATACGATTGCCGACTGGGATTTATTACAAGATGTATTGGTTAAAGGCCAGTTTTTGGTGTCACAAGAGTCAGTCAGAATCATGCGTCAGCAAGCAACTGGTGGCGATATTGTGAATATTGCGAGCAAAAATGCCCTTTTTGCTGGGCCAAATAATGTTGGTTACGGTACGGCAAAAGCTGCCCAAGCCCACATGACTCGCCTCATGGCTGCCGAATTGGGTAAAGATAAAATCAGAGTAAACACCGTAAATCCAGATGCGGTTTTGCGTGGGAGTAAGATTTGGGAAGGCGAATGGGCCGAAGGCCGTGCAAAAGCTTATGGCATAAAAGTAGAAGATTTACCAAAAATGTATGCGTCACGCACGCTTCTCAACGAAGAAATTCTGACCGAAGATATTGCCAAAGCAGTAAGAGTATTTGTTGATGGAAGTTTATCAAAATCAACAGGAAATATCTTGAACGTTGATGGGGGTGTGGCAGTGGCATTTGTAAGATAAAAGAAAGGTTAAGTGGGTCGGAGAAATTTAGCCGACTTAGGTGAGAGCAGAATGAGTGAATTGTTTAATTCACTCATTTTTATATTTAGTACCAATGAGTTTGTAAGATGAATAATTATTACATTTACTCAATGATTATTCGAAAACGATAGGCTTTCAGAAATACTTGATGGAGATAAGTTTACATCAAAATATTGCGAAAGTTTCCCCAATAACTACATTAAAAAAATGTATAAACTACAATTCAACCCCAACGATAAAACCCCTAAATACAAGCAAATTGTACAGTCAATAGTTGCCGATATTGAGCGGGCGGTTTTGAAAAAAGATGAACAACTACCATCCATTAGTGAATTGAGTGAAGAATATTACTTGGCTCGTGATACTGTTGAGAAGGCGTATCGTGAATTAAAAGAACGTGGCTTTATATCATCGGTGCAAGGAAAGGGTTTTTATGTAAACCGAACCGATAATAATAAGATGCGTATCTTGCTGGTTTTCAATAAGTTAAGTTCTTATAAAAAGCTAATTTATTATGCTTTCTTGAAAGTTTTGGGTAATAAAGCCAATGTCGATTTACAGATTCATCATTACGATGCCCGAATTTTTGCCGAAATCATAGCCAATAATATCGGGAAGTATAATTATTACGTAATTATGCCTCATTTCTTTCCCGAAAATGATAAGTCGCTTGCCTTGAAAACGCTGGAGAAAATTCCTTCGGAAGAACTCATTTTGCTTGATAAAGATTTACCCGAATACACAAAACCATGTTTGAGTGTTTATCAGGATTTTGAGAAAGATATATTTGATGCTCTCGACGAACTTCATGATTTGCTCGAAAAATACAACCGAATGGTGCTGGTTTTTCCGAGTGACGGAAATTATCCGAGCGATATTGTGCGGGGTTTTCGTCAGTTTTGTGTAAATTTCGGACGTGAATTTCAGATTAAAGAAAACGCACTCGACGAAGTATTACATACAGGAACGGCTTACTTGGTTGTAGAAGAAACCGATTTGGCCGAATTAGTAAAGAAAACCCGTCAGTCAGACTTAAAACTGGGGGAAGATATTGGTATCATTTCGTTCAACGAAACCACACTAAAAGAGTTATTAGAAATCACAGTAATTACGACTGATTTCGAAACAATGGGCCGAACAGCTGCCGCTCTTTTGCTTGATAAAAAGCAAATAAAAATAAAAAACCCTTTCTACACGATTCGTAGAAAGAGTTTATAATGGATTAGTGTTTTAAGTATGTTACCTATTATATGAACTGAACTGACTACCAACTTTTCAGACTTAATTAGCCAACAATTCATCTAATTTAGTCTGATACTCCTTAAACTTATCAAGGCCTTGGTGATGCCCTCCCTGCAATGTAGTGAGGGTTTTGTCAAGGTTTTTATTTGCCGATTCGAGTAGCTTTATGCTTTGTTTATAGGGAATGATTTCATCATCAGTACCATGAAAAACGTGTACATTGCAATGCACTTTTGGTAGCCATTCGTAGGCATTTAGTTTAAATTCGGAAACATATTTAAACGGGAAAATCGGGAAACGACTAAATGCTACATCGGGTAAGCTATAATAGGGCGTTTCGAGAATCAACTTCTTTACTGCATTATTTGAAGCCACTTTAATGGCTGCTCCACAGCCCAACGAACGCCCATAAAGCACAATTTTATCAGGGTTATAACGTCGGCTTAAATCATCGAAAATATATTGGGCATCGAACAAGAAATTTTGCTCGTCCAGTCGGCCATTGCTTTTACCAAAACCTCGGTAATCGTACATCACTACATCGTAGCCTCGCTTCGTAAATTCGGAAGCATATTCACCCCAACGAGTTAAATTATCGGCATTCCCGTGATAATAAAGCACTACGCCTTTTGAGACACTATCTTCCGACGCAAATCTAAGTGCGTTGAGTTTTACTTCGGGGGCTACTACTACATAAAACTCTTCGGCTTTCGGGAATTCATATAGATAATCTTTCGCCAGTTTTTTAGGGTGTAGAATGATAAATCGCTGAAAAAGCACTAATCCCGCAATCAGAACGGCATAAATTGTAAGGGCTATTTGAAGGTATTTTAATTTAAACACGGAAAATTAATGGATAATGAGTAATTGATAATGGAAAATGTTTAGAAATTTACGATTGACGAATTACGATTTACGATTTACGAATAAAAAATCTGCAAACTATCGCACGGGCGACCCCGTCGTAAATCGTAATTCGTCAATCAAAAAAGGTGTTTATCAAAAATCAAATCGAATCTATCGAGTAAGATTTCTTCGAGATGTTTATGGTATTCGGGAAACGATGGCAAATTATTGTGTCCGCCGCCGTAAATGGGTACTAAACGGGTTTTCTGCGGAGCAAGTTTTGCCAACTTTACACTTGACCGAAACGGTATCAAGAAATCTTTTGTGCCATGAATGATGTAAATAGGACATTTCACGAACTTAATATATTTATCGGTTCGGATAGAAAACCGCAGAATCATTGTAACAGGCAGAAATGGCAAAAAACGATTGGTTAACTGCGAAAAACTATAATATGGGGCATCAAGAATCAAGGTTTTAGGATGATTTTTTGATGCTAATTTACAGGCAAAACCCGAACCCAACGAGCGTCCGTAAATCACAATATTTTTTTCGTCGTAACCTTTGGCGAGCATCTTATGATAAACCACTTGCGAGTCTTCATACATTCGTTCTTCGTGCCGTTTACCTGTGCTTTTTCCGAAACCTCGGTAGTCTATCATCAACACATCATAATCGTGTGAGATGAAATCTTTGGCATATTTTGCCCAGCCTTTAATGCTGCGAGTGTTTCCATGAAAATAAATAACTAAGCCACGAGTTTCTTCGCCTACATCATAAAAAAGCAGTCCGTTGATTCTTGCTCCGTCGGGCATATCAAAGAACAGTTCTTCAAAATGGTCGTCGTATCGAAACTCAAAATCTTGTGACAGCTTCTCGGGCTTAAAAATAAAATACTCTTGTACTTTGTAGGCCACTACGCAAATAATGACATACAACACTATTACTAAAACAATGATTTCGGTAACAGACATAGGCACATCGTTTTTATGACAATGCGAATTTATCAATTTTTAGCGATGCACCCAGCACAAGTCAATAATTATTTGACCGTCATCCAATTGGCTTGCATCATTGGGTGATTCAATGGATTTTTTGAGCTACTTACATAATTGTTTTCGTATTCATGCACCAATTCGCCCAAAAGGTCTTTGAGCGTTTCGAGTTTGTTTTCGCCAAGCACTTCTCCAAACTTCTGATTTATATAATTGGTGCAGTTTCGCCAGTCAATCATAGCACGCAGACCCTTTTCAGTATATTTTACTATCAAAGCACGGGCATCTGTAGGGTCTTTTTCAACCATCACAAAACCTTGCTCTTGCAATTCTTTTACGAGTTTGCTCATGCCTTGTTTGGTCATGCTTGCACCTGCTGCTAAAGTATTAATGCTGGTGCCTTCCACTTCGATATGCACTAAAGCCACGATATGCCCCACTCGAAAGTTTTCGTAACCGATACCTTTCAGATAATCGCCTGCCAAATCGCTCATGTAGCGGTAGGTTCGGTTGAGAAGCTTACCAAACAACCGTGCTTTATTGGCTTTCATTTTGGCTACTTCTGCCAGTAATTCTTCGTTCATTGCTAATTGTGAGATGAATTAGGTAGGCCTAACTCTCTACATTAAATTCTGATTAAAAGATAAATATACTACAAAGGTAATACAAAAAAAATAATTGTCAACTTACTTGACTAATTTAGTAAACTTAGTTTACTTTGTGCCATCAAATTAAAATTAATCGAACCAAAGAGAAACTAAAAACTAAAACAAACGCAAGAAACTGAATACTAAAATGGAAAATACTTCTAAAAAATCGTTTAAAAACTACATTCCACGCATCATACTTTTATTGATTGTGATTGGAGCTGCTACTTATGCTTATCAGAAATATAAATACAATCAAAGCTACGAAACTACTGATAATGCCCAAATCGAAACCTACACAGTGCCAGTTGTGCCAAGAGTGGGGGGGTATGTAAATGCCGTAAACATGAAAGATTTTGAGCAAGTAAAGAAAGGTCAATTGTTGGTTGATATTGATGATAGCGAACAACGCTTGGCATTGGTCGAAATGGAAGCCATGTATCAACAAATGCTCACTGATGTAGAAAGTGCCAAAGCAAGCATCAAAAATGCTAATATGACTATCAGTGCTGCCGAATCTGGTCTTAAAACAACGGCTTTACGCAAAGAAAAAGCTCAAAAAGATGCTGAGCGTGATGCTAAATTATTTGCTGATAATGCCATTACGAAGCGTCAGGTTGATGATAGTAAATCTAATTTGGAAGTGTTGAATGCCCAGTACGATAGCCAAAAACAAGATTGGACGGCCTCAAAATCTCGTATTGATGTACTTTCTTCAAATTTGCACAAGGCTGAAGCGGCCTTGGCGGTGCAAAGAGCAAAAATCGAACAACAAAAACTGAAACTAACGTATTCGAAAGTGTACGCTTCTGAAAATGGTAAAATTGGTCGTAAGAGCGTTGAGCCAGGGCAGTTTATTCAACCAGGGCAAACTTTGGCCACAATCGTGCAAGATTCACTTTATTGGGTTGTAGCCAATTTCAAAGAAACTCAAATCAGTCGTTTGGCAGTTGGGCAAGAAGTAAATCTTAAATTAGATGCTTTTCCTGATATGGAATTGAAAGGAAAAATTGCTGACTTTTCGGATGCGACAGGTGCCAAATATGCTCTTCTTCCACCAGATAATGCAAGTGGAAACTTTGTGAAAGTTACGCAGAAAATTCCAGTAAAGATTGCGATTGAAGGCGTTGAAAAATTGCGTGACAAGCTCCGTGCGGGTATGAGTTTAGAGGTTGAAGTAAAAATTAAATAATGTAAGGGTTTCTAAAACAAACCCTTAGCTGCGGGAAATTGCAGGCTTGATATTTATGGAAAATACAGAAAATACAAAAAAGCCCATTGGTGCAGCACGATTCATCATTGTACTGACAACCGTAACGGCCGCCGTGATGGAGCTACTCGACACAACGATTGTCAATGTGGCTCTTAATCAGATTGCGGGTTCGTTGGGGGCAACAATTGAAGATATAGCTTGGGTGATTACGTCGTATGCCATTGCCAACGTAATCGTGATTCCGATGACGGGCTTTTTGGCCGAATATTTTGGTCGAAAAAACTATTATTTGGCATCAATGGTATTGTTTGGTATTGCATCTTATTTGTGCGGAAATTCAGATTCTTTGTGGGAATTGGTTTTTTGGAGATTTATTCAAGGAATTGGCGGAGGTGCTTTACTTTCTACTTCACAAGCCATTTTGTTTGATGCTTTCCCAGGAAAAGAACGAGGCATGGCTTCGGGGCTTTTCGGAATGGGAATCGTGTTGGGGCCAACACTCGGGCCAAGTTTGGGTGGTTATATAGTAGATAATTATACTTGGGGCGATATTTTCTTTATAAACGTTCCGATTTGTATTATTGCTACGGTACTTACAATTTTATATATTCCACGAAAAGAAGGAGAAGGAAAAAACAAGGCCAATATTAAGATTGATTACTTCGGAATCATATTGTTGATTATCGGAATTGGTTCGTTACAGTATATTCTCGAAAAAGGAGAGTCTAAAGACTGGTTTCAGTCGAGAGAGATTTCGGTAATGGCCTTGATTGCCGCACTCGGAATCGTAGGGTTTATCAGTAGAGAGCTAAACACCGACCATCCAGTAGTAAATTTAAGGGTTTTCGCTAATCGGAATTTTGCGTTTTCTTCGATTTTCGTACTTGTTTCGGGGGTTGGATTGTTTACATCGGTTTTTGTTTATCCAGTAATGGTGCAGCGTATCAATGGTTTTACGCCTTATGAAACAGGTTTGTCTTTATTCTTCCCGACATTGACAATTTTGCCACTCTTTCCGATTTTGGGCAGACGAATGTCGGCTGGGGCATCGCCAATTCCGTTTGTAATTGCGGGAATCTTGATTTTTGCTTTCTTCGGTTTTTATAGCGGAACCGCAACTGCCGATATGGGACGTTGGGATTTTTATCCGATACAGGTTTTGCGTGGTTTAGGTACGGTTATGTTGCAATTACCGCTCATCAATGCCTCGGTGGCTGGTTTGAAACCAAACGAATTTGGGTCGGGTATTTCGTTGACCAACATGATTCGTCAGCTTGGAGGAGCATTTGGTATTGCATTGGCCAATAATTACGTGGCTATTCAATACGCCCAACACCGCTCTGACTTGGTGGCAAATTACACGCCCAATAATCCGTTGTTTCTCGAAAAATTCAATGCTATCAAGATGGGATTTTTGTCTCGCTCAGGCGATATCGCACAGGCTTCAACGCAAGCGTACAGACAGTTGGAGTTGATGCTCGACCGCCAATCGTACTATTTGGCATACTTAGATACTTTCAGAATTGTGGCCATATTTTTCTTGTGTGTCTTGCCATTGGTGGTATTATTAAAAACCAAGAAAAAATCGCCCGAAGAAATTGCCGCTGCCGCCAAAGCTGCCGCCGAATCACACTAATATAATTATCAATTTTAGGCATTGATTATGAGTATTTTATCTCAAGTTTTTGTCTTAAATATCGAAACTAAAAAAATGAAAATCAATAAATTATTAATCATTGTTTGCTTGTTTTTAGGTAACGAAGTGCTTGCTCAGAGTAGCGAGCAAGTACTTTCTAAACTTATTAATCAAGCCCTCGAATATTCGCCAAGAGTAAAAGAGCAACAGCAGTTACTTAGCACTGGCGATTACCGCATCAAAGTTCAAGAAACGGGTCTTAAACCACAAGTAAGTGGCGATGTGAGCTACTCAAGAGTTGACCCAATTGCCAAGGCAACTTTGCCCGTTAATGGCGAACCTCGAACCATACAATTTCAGCCACATAATAATTATAATGCCAGTGTTGGAGCCACGTATGTGATTTATGATTGGGGAAGATTTAAGGAGGGTGTAAAGAAAACGGTTCTCGAAATTCAGCAACAAACTGGAGGAATCGAGACGCTGAAACATACTTTGGCTTACCAAGTTTCGCAGTTATATTATAGTATTATTTACTTGCAAAAAGCCATTGTCGTGCAGCAAGACCAAGTAAAATTAGTACAGGAAAACGGCAAAATCATTGCCGACCGCATAAAAAGTGGCGATGCTCTTGATTATGATGCTGTGCAAGTACAAGTACGCTACAAAAATGCCGAAATGCGAGTGATAGACCTACAAGGCCAACTCGAAAGACAATATATTTTCTTGAGTTCGTTGATTGGTTCTGATGCAAGAAAATTAATTCCAGCGAATGCTGAACTACAATTTGCTTATGGTAAAACTGATTTGCAAAGTGCTTATAATGAGGCGATTCAGAATAATGTTGATTTGAAAGGTTTACTTACAAAAGAAAGTGTTTTGGCTCAAGAAGTGAAAATTTCGGGTATGAGTAGTTTGCCTACTTTGGCGGCTAATGCCTCGGTGGGTGTGCGTAATGGTTATTTGCCTGATATATCTATTTTAAGACCCAATTCGTTGGTAGGGGTAAAGCTTTCGATTCCGATTTACACAGGAAAACGTGGAGCATACAACACTCAAATTGCTAAAATAAATCTTGATGCAGCAAAGCAAGTGACCGAATCTCAGAAAATACAAATTAATCGTGACCTCGAAAATGCTTATAACGATATAAAAGTAGCGAATCAGAAAAAGGAATTGGCTGCAAGTAATATTTATCAAGCTGAGTATAGTTTGAAACTGGCTAAAAATAGATTGGCCAATGGCGTAAGTACACCGCTCGAAATACAGTCGGCCGAGACAGGTTTAGAAGAAGCAAAATTTAATTTATTGCAATACGATTATCAGGCACTTTTGGCCAAACTCGAAATCAGTAGATTATCGGGAGTGAAGTTTTGGTGAGAAAAGTAGCACAATTTTCTAAATTGTTTCTTTATCGTAACATTTTGGAAAATTGTGCTATAACTATTTTTAATATAACATTCTGAAACGAATAGTCTCGTCGATGTCTTTGATTTCTTGAATGAACTCGTTGGTATAACCTTTGCTAATATCCATAATTACGTAGCCAATCGTTTCGTTGGTTTTTAGATACTGACCAATGATATTGATGTGGTGTTTCGCAAAAATATTATTGATTTTGGCCAAAATGCCTGGTACGTTTTGGTGAATATGTAATAAACGGTGCGAATCACGCAACAATGGTAATTGTACTTCTGGGAAGTTTACGCTGCCTGTTGTGCTACCATTATTCATGTATTCGAGCAAACGCTCAGGTACATAAAGTCCGATACCCTCTTGAGCTTCTTCGGTGCTTCCGCCGATGTGTGGCGTAAGAATTACGTTTGGTAAACCACGCAATTCGTTCTCAAATGGTTCGCTGTTGGTTTTTGGTTCGTACGGGAAAACGTCAACACCCGCACCCGCTACCTTACCCGATTTGATGGCTTCTACCAAAGCTGGCACTTCGACTACATGTCCACGGGCGAGATTCATGAAAATCACGCCATCTTTCATCATTTCAAACTCACGTTTGCCAAAAACATTGGTATTTTCTTTACGGCCATCAATGTGCATACTTACCACATCCGATACTCGTAAAACTTCTTCCAAAGAGCGGCATTTCTTGGCATTTCCGATGGGCATTTTATCTACAATATCGTAGAAATAAACCTCCATACCGAGTGCTTCACCGATAACTGAAAGTTGCGTTCCGATGTGTCCGTAACCAATCAAACCTAATTTTTTGCCACGAACCTCGAAGCTATTATTGGCCGATTTATCCCATTTACCAGCGTGCATTTGGTTGCTTTTCGTAAACACATTACGAATCAACAAAATCATTTCGCCAATCGCCAGTTCAACTACTGAGCGAGTATTGCTATATGGTGCATTGAAAACTGCAATGCCTTTTTCGGTACAAGTTTTAAGGTCGATTTGGTTTGTTCCGATACAAAACGCTCCAACTGTGATGAGTTTATCGGCATTTTCGAGGACTTTTTTCGTCAAATTGGTTTTTGAACGAAGTCCCAAAATCGAAACTCCTTTGATTTTTTCTGACAATTCTTCCTCGTCCATTGCACCTTTGTGCGTTTCTACATCAAAACCTTCACGTTTGAATGCCTCGATAGCAACCGAGTGAACGTTTTCGAGCAATAAGACTTTAATGCGGCTTTTCGGATATGATTGGCTGCGAGGCAATTTATTCAGATACAAAAACTCATCCAGCGATGGTACAATGTGGTCGGCATTGGCCGTAACTTTCTCACGCTTAACGTTTTCCGTGAAAGCATAGAAACGATTGGCCAGTCCAGAAGCACGAAGTTCGTAGTCGGTATAGCCATCGCCAATGGCATACACATCGCCATCAAGTTTCAATGAACTGAGAAGTTTTACTTTGCCTTTTTCGTGAGCTAAAACATTATCTTGGTCAACGCCAATAATATTATCTTCGGCATCGAAAACGAAAGTATTGGCATATACGTTTTCTTCTTTCAAACCCATCGACGTTACGATTGGCACGATAAATTCTTTGAAACCACCCGAAACGATTAAGATATGGTCAGAAAATTCACGTAAGAATTTTTCGTTGCGTTGGAATGACTCCGAAACTTGTGTATAGAGAAAATCAACCAATTGATTGATGTGCGAACGATTGGCCTTCAATAGTTCTATTCGGCGACTGAGTGCTTCCGAAAAAGTGATTTCGCCATTCATGCCTTGCTCGGTCAGACTTCTGATTTGAGCAACAACTTTTTCCTGATTGGCACTTCCTGCCAAAGCAATATTGGCGAGTTCGTCAAGGCCTTCTACTTTCGTAAAAGTGCTATCGAAATCTATGATATAATAGGTATTGTTCATGAAACCCAGTCCCTAAAGGGAAGCTATTTTTAAATGAAATAATATTTTACTGTAACGCTATTCTGATATGCTCAAAATGATGTTTAGTGTGCCAAGCAGCCATGCTTAGGGCCTGTGCTAAAGTGAGATTTATCTGACGTAATGCGTGAAAAAAGGTTTTGTTGAAATCGCTTTCCGACATATTCCTCATCAGGAATGCCCATCTTTTGTGCGTAGCTTCCAATAATAATAAAGCATCGGCTGGTGGCGTACTGGATATTTCGGCAGTGGCGTTCCAAGCATTGATATTGGCTACAAATCCAACTGGATTTTCGTCGGAAAGAGCTTGCTTGAAACGGGCGTAGTGCATGATGTGCATATCAGAAATGTGGGTCAATAATTGACGTACATTCCATGCTCCTTCACGGTAAGCTTTGGCCAAATCTTCGTCGGAAAGTTTCTTGGTAAGTCGTTTATACTTAGCAGGATACTTCTCAATGATACCGATGTTGCGTTCGATTTCTTTGGCCGAATAACTTTTCTTAGGAGACCATTTTCCGATAGGAAATTGGCGTTGTTCGAGTGTCATTACCGAAGTCATTGACAAGAATGATTTTGTTGTAAATCCAAATTTACGGACTATTTTAGAACAACAAGTTAGAAAGACTACTGATTTTATAGAAATAAACAAATATTTAAGAAAGTTCTTTGAATAGTCCTAAAAACAATAGAAAATTTTGTGATAATTAGTTATTTGTGATTAGTTATTGGGGAATTGGTAAACTGGTTATTAGTTATTGGAAAACTAGTTGTCGGGAAATTGGTTATAGGCGATGGGTAAAATTACGCTCGATAAATTTTTATTATTTACTCATTATCATGGAACTGAGTATTGGAGGAATTGTTATGATTAACCATTAACCATTAACCATTAACCATTAACCATTAACCATTAACCATTAACCATTAACCATTAACCATTAACAAATCAAGGAACAGGGTCGTAGCCGTGCGAATGGCTCCAGGGGCCGCAACGAGCGATGCGTTTGGCAGTTAGCCAAAAACCTTTGAAAAAACCATATTTCTGAAATGCTTCAACCGAATATTGCGAACAAGTAGGCGTGTAGCGACACGATGGCGGAAACCAAGGCGAAATACCTGCTTGGTAGAGTCTTACAAGAAAAATGGCGATGTATTTCATTGATAAAAAAATAGACAAAAGCTGTGAAAATCTGCTTTTACAGACCTAACAACTTTTGTCTAAAATTGGTTGCTTGTGGCTTCCTTATTCAAATAATATATAGAGCGTAACCGTGTGAGTTGTCAAGCGGTCAACGCCTTGAAGGGGCGTATTTTTATTATTTACTGGGTCAACTAAATTGTTGAGGCCGTGTGAAAAATGAATTTCGGGCGAAAACTTGAAGTATTCTCTAAAAAACTCAATCCCTGTACCATATTCAACACTGAAGTCACTGGTTTTTGTGATGAATCTTGACCTGTTTCTTCTACTATTAGGGTTTGTTTCAACGCCATAACGAAGTCCACCAAAAACATACATTCTTACATTTCCACGTCTTTCGGATTTGTACTTAAACATCACAGGAAGTTCAAACCAAGCAGTTTCCCGTAAATCGGTATTCTCTTTAAATTTATTTGGGTCGCTGTCTGGTAGTGCAGTATCTATGTATTTATATTCTAATCTTCTTCCATAAATGGATACCGTAGGTAAGACTCTAAAATCAAAATAATCGTTGAGTCTAAAATTAGCCAAACCTCCCATTTTAAGCCCAAAAGTAGAAGGAGAAGTAATGCTGTAATAATTATCTTTATTGACAAAGTAATTATTAAACTTCACGTTGTAATAAGTACTGGTTAGTCCCAAAAAATAGCCAAATCGCAGTGATTTTGCATCGTAATCGGCCTGAAAATGGCGGCGAGTTTGTTGAGCAAACACACTTTGTGCGAGTACTGTTACTAAAAAAAGACTAATTGTAAATCTAAGAAAAGGGACTTTTTTCATAAAAAATTTAAAAAGTAAAACTTATCAAGGCTTTTTGCCAATGTAAATTGAGCAAACGCCAAACGTAAGCGGAATACATTTTGTCTGACGAAATCCTGCTTTTTCAAACACTCTCAAGAAGTTTTCTCCTTCTGGAAATGCCTTCACCGATTCGGGTAAATAGCTATAAGCCGAACTATCTTTCGATACTAATCGGCCTATAAAAGGCAGGATTGTTGCATTGTAAAAATTGTATAATTGCTTAATAACGGGAGTTTTGGGATTCGAAAATTCCATGACCATGCACGTACCGCCCGACTTGGTTACTCGGCACATATCGGTTAGGCCTTTTTCGAGATTTTCAAAGTTACGTACTCCAAAAGAAACGATAACGGCATCAAAAGTATTGTTTTCAAACTGTAATTTCTCCGAATCGCCCATTTGAAGTTCGATTTTGTTTTCTAAACCCAGTTTTTTCATCTTTTCACGCCCAAACGATAACATTCCTTCCGAAATATCAACGCCGATTACTTTTTCGGGTTTGAGTTGTTTAACGGCTTCAACGGCCAAATCGCCCGTACCTGTTGCAATATCCAAAATTAATTGTGGTTTTTCGGCACGCAACATTGAAATAGCCTTTTTTCTCCACCAAAAATCAATTCCACCACTGAGCAAATGGTTCAAGAAATCATATTTAGGCGAAACATTATCAAACATTTCGGCAATTTGCTCACGCTTGCTGCTGTCTTTTTCTTTGTAAGGTACTACCATTATCGTGGAGCGATTCAACAAAATCGCTTGTGTATGTTAAAAATAAGTTTACAAAATTACAAAACTACTAATTGATAACTGATTGATTATCAGAAAAGTTTTTGAGAGATACTTTTTGTATATTTGAAATCGAATGAAGAAGAACACAATTTATGCAGTATATCAAGCATTATTCATCACCGATTGGCGTTTTGGAGATTATCGCAAACGATGATTTTCTGACGCACGTACTGTTTCGAGAAGCCCAAAAGAAACCAAGTAGCCAGTTAGAAGAAACACCCGAAAACTCTGTAATTATTGATGAATGTATTAGGCAATTTGAGGCTTATTTCGACAAAAAACTTAGAGATTTTGATTTGCCTTTACAGACACAAGGAACTGATTTTCAGCGAAATGTGTGGGAATATCTGAAAACGATTCCGTATGGGAAAACAATTTCGTATCTTGAGTTTTCTCGGAGAATCGGCAACGAAAAAGCGATACGAGCAGTTGGTACGGCCAATGGAAATAATCCGTTGACAATAATTCTGCCTTGCCACCGAGTCATTGGCTCGGATGGTAGTTTGGTGGGTTACGGTGGCGACCTTTGGCGAAAAGAATGGTTGCTTCGACACGAGGGAAGTTTGCCCAATCAGGCTCAATTAGGTTTATTTTAGCTTCTAAGTAGGGGTAATCAACAATAGAAATGTCATTAAACAAACTAATCAATAATCTATGGAAACGACTATTAATCAGTCTATTACAACCGAAAAAGACTTTTCTTCATCTTCAAAACTCTTGTTGGCCATTCCGCTCTACGTATATGTGAGTGTGATTGCTTCTATGTGCGTGATTCTCGGAATCTTGTGGGACATTGCTTGGCACATGAGCATTGGCCGTGACGGACTCTTTTCGGCTCCGCACGTGGTGACGTATATTGGGGCAGCAGCTGCGGGTATTTTTTCGGGTTATCAAGTTCTAAAAACTTCGTTTTGGGGAAACCAGCTCGAAAAAGGGAAAATGGTGAAGTTTTGGGGCGTTTTTTACAGTTCTTTGGGTGGACTTTTCTGTATTTGGGGTGGAATCGCTTCGCTTACATCGGCACCGTTTGATGATTGGTGGCATAATACGTATGGTCTTGACGTACAAATTCTTTCTCCGCCGCACACCGTCTTGTTGTTGGGGTTAATGAGCGTTCAAATGGGGGCAATGATTGCCGTTTTGGCTTTTTTGAATAGAAGTGAAAAAATAAGCTCGCTTTCGGCCGAAGAAAACACCAAACGTACGAACCGTTTGCAGTGGATGTTTATTTTTACGGCAGCTTTTCTAATCACCTCTATTTTTACATTCCTTTCAGAATCGTTGGGACGCTGGGCTATGCACAGCCCATCATTTTATCAAGTAGCGAGTGCGGCATTTCCAATTTTCTTGCTTGCAACAGGACGAGCTTCTGGAAAAAAATGGGGAACTACCTATATATGTTTTATTTTCTTATTCTTCCATTGGGTCGTCAATGCTGTTTTGAGACTTTTGCCAGTTGAGCCACTGCTTGGGCCGATTCATAATCAAATTACAACTTATCAAACGCTTGGCTTTCCATTGCTTTTATTTATTCCTGCCTTTGCAATTGACTGGCTTCGTGATAAGTTGTCTGCCAAAAATGATTGGACAATGGCTTTGATGTTGGGCGTAATCTATACAGTGGTTTTGTTGGTGTCGCATTATCCGTTTGGTACGTTTTTGCACGAATCTCCGCTTGCACGAAATTGGTTTTTTGGAAGCAATTCTTGGTCGTTTCAGAATGATGCCGACTGGGAATATCGCTTTAAGTTTGGACCTTGGAATGATAAACCGCTTTCGGCTTGGTTGACTGGTATTTTGCTTGCGGTTGTTTACAGTATCATTTCTTCTCGCATCGGACTTGCTTGGGGAAATTGGATGAAACAAGTGCAGAGGTAACCCCCCGCCCCTAAAGGGGAGCTAACAAATTCTCTGAAGTGTCCCTCTACAAAACAGAAATTTAATCAAATGAAAAAGATAAATATATTAAAATACATTTTAATCCTTCTCCTCAACTCCCCTTTAGGGGCGGGGGGGCGTTTGTTTGCTCACATTGGCAGTGCAGGTGTTGTGCATGAAGGTAAAGCGGGCAAATACAGTGTACAAGTATATGTAGAGCCACCCGATGTGATTCCAGGAACGGCCAAAGTGTCGGTGATGGTTGATGGAAACGATATAAAAAGTGTAAAAATGAGTCCGATTTATTATTGGACTGGCGATGAAGGTTCACCTCGTTCGGACGAAGGTATTATGACCGAAGCAGGAAAATATGAAGGAAAAATTTGGCTCATGGAAAATGGTGCGGCCAGCGTAAGAGTAGTTATTGAAGGGGCAAGAGGGAAAGGGGAAGTATTGATTCCGATTGCGGCACTTTCTACGGCTCAACGCCAACTACCAAGTTCGTTAGGTTGGATTTTGGCAGGGTTAGCTTTACTTTTGGTCGGAATCATGACTACAATTATTGGAGCAAGTACGGGCGATAGCTTGCTAAAAGTAGGAGAGAGTGAAAACAATTCGACTAAGAAAAGACGCATTGTTGGCTCAACGATTGGAGCTTCGTTTTGTGGATTGTTGTTGTTTGGAGGAAATATGTGGTGGAATGCCGAAACGGCAGATTATCAACGAAATATTTATCGGCCATATACTGCCACATCAAGTATTAGTCTTAGAGCTGGGCAGCGAATATTGAATTTCAAGATAGATTCAGCTTCGGTTAATGGCCGTTCGACAAGTTTTATTATTCCTGACCATGGGAAACTAATGCACATGTTTTTGGTAAAAGAAGGCTCGATGGAAGTATTTGCTCATTTGCATCCTTCTCGCAAAGATACATTAAAATTTGAAGCTCCTTTGCCTAATATGCCAGCAGGAAAGTACTTGATTTTTGCCGATGTATTGCGTTATCATAGCTTGCAAAATACGATTACTGATACTGTGGAGATTCCACAAACACCAAAAGTAAATGTAATGCCAACCCTCACGGGTGACTCGGACGATACTTTTGTGGTGACGAATGCACTTAATAAAAGTGCTAATTCGACAGTTGATGAAAGCATCACGATTTGTGGCAGCCCAGGTGTTAAAACCAAGCTGCAAGATGGTTCAAGCATTGTTTGGGAGGAAAAACCAAACCAGAAACTTGTAGCTGGAAAGGTATATGATTTGAAATTTTCGGTGCTTGCCCCTGACGGAAAACCTGCCGAATTACAAACTTATTTGGGTATGATGGGCCATGCTGCCGTTATCAAAGATGATGCAAGTGTCTATATTCATTTGCACCCCAATGGCACGTACTCTTCAACAGCTGTGCAAGTTTTGCAAAAACGCATTGGCGAGACAAGCAATAAACGTCCGAACTTAAATAATGCAAAGAAATTTAGAGATAGTGTCGATAATGTTTTGGCAAAACTTCAGACCATGACCGAAGCCGAACGAGATAAATTATTGATGGGAAATATGACACACGAAGTTAATGGGCATCATGGTGGACAGGTAACGTTTCCGTATGTTTTTCCGAAGGCTGGGCATTACCGTGTTTGGTTACAAGTAAAGCGTGAGGGCAAAATTCTGACTGGCGTTTTTGATGCGAATGTGATTTAATAGGAGGTTGAATATCTGTATGTTTTTATGAGCATACAGATATTCTCTTTTATTTTTTAATCGAAACTGTAAATTCTGTTCCTACCCCAAGTTGACTTTCGCAGCTTATTTCTCCGCCAATTTCATCTAAAATCCGTTTCACAATATTTAGCCCTAAGCCAGTTGACGACTCACCTGCGGTGGGTTTGGAGGTGGAAACACCATATTTTGTAAATAGTTTAGGTATATCATCTTCAGATATCCCAATGCCTTCATCTTTTACTTTCAATAATACTCTATTGCTTAGTTCTTCGGTGGTTATCCAGACTTTTGAGTTAGGATTTGAGTATTTAAGGGCATTGGAAATTAGGTTTTCTAAAACTCTGTTTATCAGATGTTTATCAGATAAAATTTGTATGTTCTTAGGGCTTGAAACGCTGAAAATAGCTATGTTTTTGGTTTTGGCAATTTCTTCAAACTCTGCCTTCACTTGTTTTACCGAATCGGTCAAATCAAAAGATTCAAGGGCTAACTCATGCTGATTGGTTTCGGCTTTTTCGACATCCAATATTTTTTTGATGAGCGTAATACCGCTTTCAGAGCTTTGTTGAATTACCTCGGTGGCTTCTAAAGCCTTTGGATTATCTTTTAAGCTCATTTTCAATATATTATTCCATGTTTTAATCGTCAAGAATGGCGTACTCAAATCGTGCGAAACCATACTAATCAGATTATTCTTTTCTTTGTTCAAATCGGATAGTTTTTGATTTTGACTTTCAATTAAAATACCTTTTTGGCGGTTTTTATACCAAAAATAGATGATAATACTCGAAAAAAGTACCAAACCCACCAAGCCAATTAGGTAGGCTAATTGCCGTTGTTTTTGCTGTTCGAGTTGTTGATTGAGTAGTTTATTTTCTTGTTCTTTTTTATCAGATTCGTATTTTTTCAGTACATCAATCATGGCGGCATCTTTTTCTTGATTGAAAAGACTATCGCTCAATTCGATAAAGTCTCGCTGAGTTTCAAAGGCATTTTTGTAGTCTTTTTTCTCGTAATAATCTCGTAGAAGAATATCTAAAGTGATTTTTTTAGAAGGCAAAGACTTAATCTCATCAAATATTTTAGTGGCTTTTTTTAAGTAATCAATCGACTCATCGTATTTTTTTGTTTCATATAAAGCATTACCAATGTTTTGAAAGACCATGCCAAGCGATTCGGGGTCATCTTGGGCAGGAATCAGCTTTTCGGCATTTTTATAGTATTCGATGGCTTTTTGAAAGTTTGCTTTTACAAATTCCAAATTTCCAAAAGTAATATTCGACAACCCGATAGAGTATGTGTCTTTGTTTTTCTCAAAACTCCTTATCGCAACTTGCTCATTTTTAAGCCCTTCGGCCAAATATTTTTCCTTGAGTTTTTTATCAACTTCTTTGCTTGCCAGTTTATGGTATTCGTTGGCAATATTGTGCGAAACATTACCAATCCAAGTGGTTTCGTTGAGTTTATTGAAAATCACCAAAGCTTTATTGTAGTATTCAATCGTTTGGAGTGGTTTTTCACGAAACTGATAACAGGCCGCAATATTGTTGAGGGCAATTCCAACCCGATATTGATTATTGAGTTGCTCGAAGCGTTTGATAGCATCTAAATAATAGTTGATAGCCGTAAGATGCTCGTTACCCACGTAATGAACCATGCCCAGATAATTTTTGCCGAAGGCGATGTCTTCTGGTTTATTGAGCAAAGTGGCGGTTGAATCAAATTTGATGGCGTAAGTTTTAGAAAGAGGAGGATTTGAATATAAGGCGGATTTGATGATTTGTGTGTAGATTTTCAGTCGAATAGAATCATGTTTAGCTTTTGGAATCTCTTTTTGAAGACTATCGAGTTTGTCTTGAGCTTTTAGCTGAAAAGTAAGAAAAACCAAAAAAATGAAATAGATTTTTGATTTCATGGGCTGTTTATTTGGGGATTAAATCATACGTAAAAGCGTACTTTACTAAGCCAACAGTATTGCTTACACCGAGTTTTATCATCATGTTTTGTCGGTGTGTATCTACGGTGCTGACACTCACAAAAAGCTTTTCTGCAATCTGCGAGCTGCTGTATTCTTCACAAATAAGTTTTAAAATTTGTTTTTCTCGATTACTCAACACCACCGCCGAACTCTTATTGATATACGAACTTTCGTGGATTGATTCATCTTTCGAGAAATTCAAATCAATATCATCCGAATAATAAAAACCACCGCTGCTTATCGTCCGAATGGCATCAAAAAGAATATCATAAGAAGTGTCTTTCAATAAATACCCTTGAAAAGAGTGTTTCCGAAGCTTATGAAACATCCGAGAGCCTCGCAGAATAGTTAGATAAAGAATGGGTACTTTCGGGTTAATTTTTCGGATTTTAATCAATAATTCCTCGGCATCAAAATCTGGTAGGTTTACATCCAAAATCAAAGCGTCGATTTCGGTGGTTTGTGCCAGCCAATCAAGTAATTCATTACCCGACAGACAAGTTTTTATTACCGAAAAATCTTCCTGAGTATCAATGATAGTGGCCAATCCTTTCAATAATAATTCGTGGTCATCGACTAAGCACAGTTTTATCATTTCTGAGAATTTGAATTTGATGAAAAATATAAATAATGGCTGACTTTAGGCAGTATTGGAGGCTTGAAGTACCAAAAAATTTATTAAACGGCAAAATCTCCTTATTTACACGATGTTTTGGTTTATTGCTATTTCTGAGATTTGTATTAAATAAATAGCAGAAACATGAAAACATTTAAAAGTCTTCATCCAAACTCTAAAAACAAGGTAAACCTCGAAGAAATCATTCGGATAGAAGCTGACATTAATTACAGCCACCTTGTTTTAACTTCTGGCGACAAGCTAATCCTTGCCCGGACACTCAAAGCCTATGAAAAAGACCTCAGCATACCCTTTGTGAGAGTCAATAAATCATGTATGGTAAATATACATTTTTTAGAAAATTTTTTCACTGTTCATGAGTCACATATTCGGTTCATGGATGGTTTCGAAACGGTGGTTTCGAGAAGGAGATTGTATAAAGTAGCTAATGCAATTTCAAACTTTAGGCAATAATTATAAACTATAATTTATCTATCTTCTAAACTTTATTCCGATGAAAAATATAAGAATTTACCTCATTGTTTTAGGACAATATTTGAGTTTAACGAGTTTTGCTCAAAGTATTTCCCTTACACCATCAAACATTTCTGTCAATAAAAGTGGTGTAGATGATTTAACAATAAAAACCTCTCAAAACCCAAATCTTAGCGGGGTTCGGTATAATGGTTCTTTCGATACTCCTACGGCTGTTATAAATGATAATACTTTATTAGACTTGAGAGCTCAAGGATTCGACGGAAGTAATTTTGTGTCAGGGGCTACTTTGCGGTTTCAAAGTACAGAAAACTGGACTACCACTACCACTGGAACAGCTATTTACTTTTATACAACAGCAAACGGGACTTTATCGAACACTGAACGAATGGTAATCAATCATGACGGGAAAGTAGGAATTGGAACCAGTTCTCCGCAAGTCGAATTAGAGGTCGTCGGCAATGGAGGTTTTGGGGTAAAAAGCTTTGGAAATGGTAATTCTTTCAACTCTCATATTTTTGGAGCTAAAGCAAGCGGAAGCCAGACTACTCCAACGGCCTCAACTAATGACCAAATTTTGGCAAGATTTGAAGGTCATGGGCATAATGGAAGCTATTTTGAAGAAGGTGCCAGAATTGAAATCAGAGCAAAAGAAAACTGGCAAAGTGCCGAAAATGGCTCTGAAATCAACTTTTATACAGCTCCAATCAACGGCGATACACCATTGAGAAGAATGACGATTGCCGAAAATGGTAATATTGGTATTAATAATACTGCTCCAGCTCATTACTTGGAAGTTTTGGCAGATAATGATGATGGAATTGCTGTGAAAAGATTCTCTGGAATCCCAACTATTTTTGGAGTTGAAGCTGGCGGAAATAGCAATATACCAAGTGCTTCTCTGAATGACCAAATTTTAATGCGTTTAGGTGGAAAAGGACATGATGGAGCTGGTTTCACAAATGCAAAAGCCAGAATTGATTTTAGGGTTGCTAATAATTGGACAAGTACAAATACACCTACTGCCATTGACTTTTCGACTACTCCTGCATCAACAACAACTCCGCAAGTGCAAATGACACTCTCTGCCCCCGGTAATTTAGGTATCGGAAGGCTTCCAACGGCTGGTTTTAGACTTGAAGTAGAGGGCGATGCTGCCAAAAATACAGCAGGAAACTGGTCGTCGCATTCAGACAGACGTCTAAAAACGAATATTTTGTATCTAAATAGCCAAGAAATGCTACAAAAAGTGCTGAATCTCAAAGGAGTTACTTATGAATGGAACGATACGAAAACAGGTACTAAGCGTCCCACAGGTATCCAATATGGATTCATTGCTCAAGAAATAAAAGAAGTTTTTCCTACAAAAATCAAAGAAGACCCGAATGGATATTTGATGACTGCTTATGGAGATTACGACCCAATGTTTGTAGAGTCAATCAAAGCTTTGAAAGAACTGATTGATGAGCAAAAAAGAGAAATTGAATTACTCAAAAATAGGCTATCTGGTGTTGAGGCAAATAATAAAATTAAAACGGATAAAATGCCATGAAAAAACTACTCTGCATTATTAGCTTAGGAATTTCTTTAGAAGGATTTTCGCAGGGAATCACAATTCGCCCAAACCGAATTGAAACTGATTATAACACGAATGAAAATATTTTCATTAGAAACACCGATTTCCCAAATATCATCGGAATGAAATTGAATGGAACTCATGCTTCGCCAACAGCCGTAAATGAAAACCAAATATTGTTGAGTATCGAAGGAAGAGGATACGGAGGAGCTGGATTTACAACCATGCGTGCGGGTGTTCGGATGTATTCTACGCAAAACTGGAATGCTGGTAGTCAAGGCTCACGAATGGAGTTTTTTACTAATAAAAATGGAGAAACATCTTTCAGAAGCAGGCTTTATATCAATCACAATGGGAAAATCGGTGTGGGGGAATATTATCATTCATTAAACGTTGTCCCCGACCATCAATTTGAAGTTCAGCAAGCAACTGACGATGATAAAGGTATGGGAATTTATCGTTACGGTGGTGATGCACCAGCTTGTTTTGGACTAAGTGCAAGAGGCAATTATTTATTACCTACTGCTACATTAGATAATGACATTTTAGCCCGATTTGGCGGAAAAGGTTATGATGGCACTTCTTTTACAACTGCCCGAGCCAGAATTGATATGGTTGCCAACGGAAACTGGACAAGTACGGCTACAAGTGCCAAAATGCAGTTTTATACCACCGAAAGTGCAACCACCACCCCAACAGTAAAAATGACAATTAATGGTAATGGAAATGTAGGTATTGGCACCGATTCGCCAATTACTAAATTGAGATTGGCTGGTGATTTTTCTTTTGATATGCAGGATAATTTCTCAACACCGCCAGGAGGTACTGGTTTATTAGATAGAAATGATAGGTCAGTAATTTTATTGACAGACAATGCAAGTAGATTTATCAAAGGTATAACTGACGGAAAAGAGGGACTCGTATTACATATAATTTGGCACAATGAATTTGACTCTAATCTCGAAATCCAGAATGAGTCGCCAGATGTTAACGCAGGTCAAAGAATTATTACAGGCGAGCCATTTGCATCGCCTAATATTCAAATATCAGGTCGTGGAGGGTGTACCTTAATCTACGACCATATTTTTCAGAGATGGAGAGTTATCGGCCTACAAAAATAAATAACAATATCCGTATGTATCGATTTCTTAAAGTTTGTATTATCTCTTTTGCAGCTTGGCAGGTCAATGCCCAAAATATCACGATTCGCCCCAATAAAATAGATGCAGATTATACCAATTATGAAAACGTGTTTTTGCGAAGTACAGCTATTCCTAATATCGTAGGAATTCGCATCAATGGCACTCATGCCAACCCTTCGGCAACACAAGACGGTAACACGCTTCTGAGTGTTGAAGGTAGGGGGTATGCTGGTGGAAGTTTTACAGCACTCAATGCTGCTTTGCGATTTACCGCTACTCAAAATTGGAATGCAAATAACCAAGGAACACGGGCTGAAATCTATGTGACTCAAAATAACACCACATTGACATCGAGTCGATTGTTTATAAATCATAATGGAAAAGTAGGAATAGGAAATTATCTTGTCACCGAACCTGACCATCAGCTTGAAGTACAACAACCATCAGATAGTGATAAAGGTATTGGGGTATATCGGTATGCTGGTGACGCTCCATCAATTTTTGGTATTAGTGCGAATGGGTCAAATATCTTGCCTTATCCTACCACTTCAGGTAATATATTGGCTCGTTTTGGTGGAAAAGGGCATAACTCAGTCGATTATACGACCGCACGAGCCAGAATTGATATGGTAGCTAACCAAAACTGGACAACAACTGCCACAGGAGCCGATATGCAGTTTTATACCACACAAAGTGGTACAAGTACTGCTACTCAAAAAATGGTTATTCAAGGAAACGGAAATGTTGGAATTGGCGATGCAAACCCACAGTCTAAATTATCGGTAATGGGTGATTTGCAATTAGGCATCGAAACCAAAAATTACTCTTCAAATGAGGTTTCTTTTAATGCTTTAAATCGAAATGGAAAGTCAGTAATCATGTTTCGAGGCAATGGTACAGTAAATTTGAATGGTATTTCGGGTGGTGTCGATGGACTCATACTAACTGTTATGACTAATAGCACTACAACCCTTAAAATTTGGGGTAATTATCCGCTTGCCAATGTAGCTGCCTCCGATAGAATTGTATTTGCCGAAAATGGGGGCTGGATACTTGATTTATCAGTAAATGTAAAGCCCAATAGCGGTTGTATGCTAATCTATGATGGTACTGACCAAGTTTGGCGTGTTTTAGGAAATAATTGATGCTTCTTTTGCATAAATCTTACTTATTGAGGTGAATAATATTTATATATCGGCCATCAAATCAGATAGCAAAACCAATGAGGCTACAATTACAAATAAGGCTATTCATGAATACTTAATAGTAAATAAATAATACACTAATTCGATAGAATTTAATCTTAATATCTTCAGATAGTCTAAAACACCCAAGCTTTGTTGTTTGGGTGTTTTTTTATGAGATTAATACTTATAGGTAAAACTACTCAAAATTAGAATATTACAATTATGTAGAATTATTTTAAATAAATATAAAATACGTATTTTTAGTAATTTTAAACTTTTTTATTGGTATATATTATTTTTGAAAACATATATTTGAAGAAAAATTCATTTTTTAATAAAAAATTACAAAAAATGAAACATCAATAATTTTAACAAAGTATTAAGCGTATTTCTGATATTTTATAAAAAAGTGTCTATTAATTGCATTTTTCAAATTATTTATTTAAAAAAATCAATTATTTTTAATCTTTATTTAATTTTTTTTGAAAAATACTTTTTTATTAAAAATACACATACTACTTTTAATCATTAAATCTTAGATAAGTACAACAATTCTTCAACAGATACTTCTACTTCCGACCGCAATATGAGAGGTATCTGAATCATAAAAATACTACGCTTAAAATGCGGAATTGAGTGTGTACGTAAAGCACTCCAAAATTAAACTGGTGGATGGAAACCACTGAAAACAGAAAACCTATTTTAGATTAAAAGTTGAATTTTCGACACTCAGAATTTTCGACTCAGAAGATACACTTTATCCAAACTGGACCCTATAATAATTTCCCTTTAGGTCGATTGTTACGAAGCCGAGCGGTCGGAGTTTCGTAATGATTCGACCGAAAAGGGTGCCAACAAACTAACTAAACCAAGAATTTTATGATGAAGAATTTCTACCTATTAGTATGTCTGCTATTATCGTCTGCGATAATGGCACAAGAAAAGGTCATTACGGGTGTAGTGAACTCTGAAAGTGAGGGCGTTCTGCCCGGAACTTCGGTTACTGTAAAGGGTACAAACTTTGGAACTGTTACTGATGCCAATGGAAAGTTTTCGTTGAAAGTGCCAGCAGGTGGTACATTTCTTACTTTTAGTGCGATTGGATATGCTACAACTGATGTGAAAATTGAAAATAAAAGCGTTTATGATATAACATTACAGCCCGACACAAGAACTTTAAATGAGGTTGTTGTGACGGCTCTTGGTATTTCGAGAGAGAAAAAATCTCTCGGTTACTCTCAACAAGAACTCAAAGGCGAAGGCTTAGTTGAGGCTCGCTCAAATAACATCGCTAATTCTCTTTCGGGTAAAATGGCGGGTGTTCGTATCAGTGCCAATGGTGGGCCGGGTAGTGGTTCAACTATCCAGATTCGTGGTGCTTCTTCGGTTTCTGGCAATAACCAACCTCTTATTGTAGTTGATGGTGTGCCGATTCAACAACAATTCGACAAGCAATTTGGTGGTGGTATTTCGGAGGTTAGCCCCGATAACATCAAAGAGATTTCGGTTTTGAAAGGACCTAATGCTGCTGCTCTTTATGGTTCTCGTGCTGCTAATGGTGTAATCTTGATTACAACCAAAGACGGTGCTGGCACAAAAGGACTGGGTATCGAATATAACTCAAATTTCACGGCCGAACGCCCATTGGTTAAACCGAATTTCCAAAACACTTATGGTGGTGGTTCGGGTTATACAACATGGTATTCTGATGGTTGGAGTGGCGTGATTACTCCTGATGCTTATGACCAATACAAAGCCGCTTACGGTTCGGTTAAACCAGGCTCTACTACTGGTACTGAAGGTACTGACGAAAGCTGGGGTGCTCCAATGGATGGTCGTTTAGTAAGACAATGGTTTACAGGAAAAGATGTAGCTCCGCTTACGCCACAACCTAATAACTGGGATGAATATTGGCAAACAGGTACTACTTTGACCAATAACTTGGCTCTTTCGGGTGGAAACGATAAAGGTAGTTTCAGATTGAGCGTTGGTCGCCTTGACCAAAAAGGTTTGATGGCATTCAACGATTTCTACAGAAATAACTTTAAAATCAACTCAAATTATAAGGTTTCAAAGTTCATTTCGGCAGTGGTTTCGGGTGAATACGTGAAATCTGGCGGTAATCGTACTTACCAAAACGGTGACCAATTTATTTGGTCGCATCGCCACGTTTCGTGGGACCAATTGGCTAATTGGAGAGATTATTCGAGTGTACACATCCAAAGAGAAGTAGCTGGAAAATTACCAGATAATGACCCAGCAAACTGGCAACATACATTCTTCACGAATCCGATTTTTTTGAGCGAAAAACTACCATATACCAACGAAAAAGACCGTTTAGTGGGTAATATTGCTTTAAACTTCACAATTTCGCCAGAATTGAAGTTGATGCTCAGAAGCGGTACGGATATGTGGTCAGATACCCGTGTCAATATCGTAAACTTTGAAAGAGTGCGTAATGGTAACCAAACTCCAGGACGTTATTCGGAAGAAGTATTACGTCGTCAAGAAACCAATCACGATGCCTTATTATCTTACGAAAAATCAATTTCAAAAGATTTTCATTTAGTGGCTTCGGCTGGTGCAGCACAACGCACAAATTATTACAAACGTAACTACGCTTACGTTGGAGAGTTGGTTGTGGATGGTGTTTATAACTTGGCCAATTCAAACCCAAGCCAAAATGCAATCGAAAGCCGCATTGAAAAAGCCGAAGTACAAAGTGTTTATGGCTCATTACAGTTGGGTTATTTGAACGCTCTATTCTTAGATGCAACCGCTCGTAATGATTGGTCGAGTACGCTTCCATCAAATGCTCGTTCGTATTTTTATCCTTCGGTTTCGTTGAGTGGTGTTATCACTGACCTCATCAATTATCCAAAAGATATTCTTTCTTACGGAAAAGTAAGAGCAAGCTGGGCTCAAGTAGGAAACGATGCTGACCCGTATCAATTAGCTCAAACATTCCGTGCGGGTGGTTCGTGGAATAGTTCATTACCAGAATATTATGAAAACCTAACGATTTCAAACGCTACCTTGAAACCTGAAATTACGACAGGTATCGAATTAGGTCTTGATTTGAAATTCATGAAAAATCGTTTCGGATTAGACTTCACTTACTATAATCAGTCAACTAAAAACCAAATTCTCGGAGTAGAAATCTCGAAAGCCAGTGGTTATGACAAGCGTATCTTAAATGCTGGACAAATCACTAATCAAGGTATCGAGATTATGCTCTCTGGGAAAGTAATCGAAGCTAATAGTTTCAAGTGGGATGTGTCGGTAAATTATTCTCGTAACCGCAATAAAGTAATTGAGTTGGCTGAAGGTCTTACAACTTACACCCTCCAAGAGCGTCGTGGTTTGACCTCAATCGCTCAGGTCGGGATGCCTTACGGTGCATTGTTTGGTATCGGCTTCAAACATGCTCCTGATGGTCAGATTGTTTATGCCAACGGCTTACCAGTGGTAGAAACAACGCCAAGAATTTTGGGTAATATCCAACCAAAGTGGATGGGAGGTATCTCGAATACTTTTTCTTACAAGAAGTTTACACTTACTGCCTTAATTGATGCTAAAATTGGTGGTGATATTTTCGATGAAGGTACAGGAACTGCTCGTTGGACTGGTCAATATGCTGAAACAGCCGTTGGTCGTGAAGAAGGTATCATTGGTAAAGGTGTGATGAATATCGGAACCACCGAAAACCCTCAATATGTACCAAATGATGTGATTGTGGCAACCAACCAACTGATTGGCTATAATAACCCTCGTCGCTACCACGAAGCAGCAATTTTTGATGCTTCTTATGTCAAATTACGTGAAGTTTCATTTGGTTATAATATTCC
Organism: Emticicia aquatilis; assembly: GCF_014644295.1. GTDB lineage: Bacteria > Bacteroidota > Bacteroidia > Cytophagales > Spirosomataceae > Emticicia > Emticicia aquatilis. Next base: position 284,212 of record NZ_BMKK01000005.1, on the reverse strand, counting down.
TAAATCGGTATTGTCGAAGTTACGTTTGCAAAATGCAAAACTTTCGATTGTGGGACGCAACTTGGCTATTTTATTCAAAAATACGCCACACATCGACCCAGAAGTTGACCGCTTCGGTGCAAACCAACAAGGTTTTGCTTACGGCGAATTACCAAATTCAAGAAGTGTAGGTGCAAATCTTTCGATAAGTTTTTAAGTGAAAAGCGATTAGCTGTTAGCAATCAGTCTTTAGCTTTTTAAAAGAAATAATTAAGCTAAATGCTAAAAGCTAATCGCCAACAGCTTTATTATCTACCTAAAATTTTGACAAATATGAAACTCAATAAAATTATATATTCATTCGCATTTATTGGATTGCTTTCATCGGTTAGTTCTTGTACGAAAGACTTCGATGAAATGAATACCGACCCAAATAACCCAACGGCTATCGGAGCTCAATATTTGTTTCCGTATGCAGTAGAAAAAGCAGTTGATAGATATTGGGGTGGAAACGTTCGTTTCGAGCGTCTAAACCTTGATGGTGCGATGCTTTGGGTACAGTATTTAGCACGTAATATTTATTCAAACGAAGGCGATAACTACGGAATCACGCCCACATTTTATAATAATACGTGGAAATCGCTTTATAATGATGGCTTACTAAATTTTCAAAGAATTATTACCGAAACAGGCGAAAAAGGCAAAAGCCCGAATAAAAATTATGAAGGTGCTGCCTTAGTTATGCGTTCGTGGACATTTTCGCTCTTGACAGATTTGTACGGAGCCATTCCTTACACCGAATCTATCAAAGGCACAGACGCAACGCCAATCTATACGCCTGCCTATGACTCTATGGATAAGGTTTACGCAGGAATTTTAGCTGATTTGAAACTCGCTAACGAAAAATTGACAGTTGGTGGCCCCGCTATTTCTGGTGATATTATTTATGGTGGAGATATTTTGAAGTGGAAGAAATTTGCCAACTCGCTTCGTTTACGTTTGGCTAATCGTCAAGCTGCAAAAAAATCGGCAGAATCTAAGGCAATTATGAAAGAAATCCTTTCTGATGCAGCCAAATATCCAATCTTCATGAGCAATGCTGATAATGCACTTTTGGCCAATACCAATACTCGCCCAAGCAATAATGAGTGGAACGAAGTAATGATTGTTGGTAGCCGTACTGACTGGAGTATCAGCAAAACGGTGGTTGATAAACTTACAGCTTTAGGCGATACTCGATTAGGTGTTTTTGCTACAAAAAATAAAGCTGGTGGCTATGAAGGAATCCCGAATGGCTTACCAGATGCGATTGCAACTACTTACTTGAGTTCGGCTTCAGTACTGACTGATTATTTCACGAAGGCAAGTGCACCAAGTGTAATCATGACATTCAGCGAATTAAACTTTATTTTGGCAGAAGCTGCTTTTGATGGAGATATTGATGGCAAAGCTGATGATTATTTCAAAAAGGGCATTGATGCTTCATTTGCTCAGTTTGGTATTACTACTCCTACTACTTATTTGACAACAGTTGGAGCGATTTCTAAAGAAAAAATCATCGAACAAAAATGGATTGCTCTTTTCGGACAAGGAGTGGAGGCTTGGACAGAATTCCGTCGTACGGGTTTCCCAAAATTCTCTCCACGTGATGCCAGAGCGGTATTTGAAAACGATGGCGTTGTACCGACTCGCTTACCGTACCCTACTACTGAATATTCTTTAAATAAAGTAAAACTCGACGAAGGTATCAAAATCAACGGAGCCGATAACATGAAAACCAAACTTTGGTGGACGGAGTAAAATCAATGATTGAATGAGAGCCACAATAGAATTGAATTGTGAGTGAATAGAAAAAACTTCATAATCAATTCAAAAAGCTAATTCAAGTTAAACATAAACGAATTTCATCATGAAGAAAATACTATTTTTTAGCACCATATTTTTAGGATTTGTAGCTGCATCATGTAAAGTTGATGACCCATTTGTAGATAGAATTGCAGCCCCTGTTTTAGTGATTTTTGAAGACCCAGCGGGTAAGTCGAACGGACTAACAACCGAGCCTTCAGTGGTTTCTTCAGCATCTGCTGATGCTTCAATCACAGTACGCTTGTTAGAACTAAACAAAGATGGCTTGCTTGATTATAAAGTAGGGATTGATAGCATTCCAGCTACCGCTGTTCCCGTAACATTCAAACTCAGAAATGGAACAAAAATTTCAGATGTAACAACCGATGGTACTGGTCGTTCGACACTAAAAATCGCTTGGAAATCTCTTGGGATAGCTACGCCATCCGTTGGTTCATCGGTGCAGTTAGCCTGTTCGGCAACTTACAAAGATGTGTCATTTACAAAGTATTTCAGATTGACAGCAACAAAGTAATGGAAAATTAAAAGTTGAGAATGGAAAATTTATTTTAACAAATTCTCAATTATCCATTTTCAATTCTCAATTCAAAAAATTCTCTATTCAAATAACAAAAAAACTAAGAATACAATGAGCAACATGATTAACAGACGTAGTCTTTTAAAGACAGGTTTAATGACAATCGGCGGAATGGCACTTGCTCCGCATATTTCAATGGGTGCATTTTCGGGGGCTTCTTACACTCTCGACGAGAAAAGCAGACTTTATTACAGCCCGCTTTTGAGAGAACATTTCTTAGATGAAAGACCAGACGTAATGGCAATGGCTGCTCGTTTGAACGCCAACGAAAACCCTTATGGGCCACCAGAAAGTGCTAAAAAGGCTGTTGCTGAGGCAGTTTCAGGCGGAAATCGTTATTCTTGGAAAGAATTAGCAACCTTGGTTGACAAATTGGCTAAGAAAGAAGGCGTAACTGACAAGCACATTATGATGGGGCCAGGCTCTTCTGATTTACTTGAAAAAGTTGCTTTAGTATTGTTTATGAATGGTGGAAATATTGTTTCGGCTGACCCAACTTATATGTCGTTGATTCGTGTAGCTGAAGCAGTTGGTGCTACTTGGAAGGCAATTCCGTGCAAAGCAGACTGGTCGCATGACTTGAAAGCGATGGAAGCTGCCATTGATAAAGATACTAAAATGGTTTATATCTGTAATCCGAACAACCCAGTTGGTAGTATTACGGCAGGAAAAGACCTCTTAGATTTCTGTTCGAGAGTATCTGAAAAAGTGCCAATTTTTGTTGATGAAGCATACCTCGAATTAGCCGAAGGAACTGGTACTGAAAGTATGGTTTCGTTGTTGGCTCAAAAGAAAAACGTAATCATTGCCCGTACATTCTCAAAAATCATGGGTATGGCTGGTTTGCGTGTAGGTTATGCCGTAGCTCAACCAGAGTTTTTAGATAAAATTCAGAAAATCACGAGAGGTGGTATGGGTATTTCGCATACTTCGGTTTTGGGTGCTATTGCCAGCTTTGAAGATACCGAATTCCAAGCAATGACCAAAAAACAAAACACTGCTTGTAAGGAATACTTGTACGAAAATCTTACAAAAATGGGTTATAAATACATCCCGTCTTATACCAATTTTGTGATTTTCCCAATCAATATGAATGGTAAAGACTTCTTAGCTAAGATGACTGCCAAAGGCATCTTAGTGCGTGCGTTTGATATTCAGAATAAGCCTTGGTGCCGTGTTAGTATGGGAACAATGGACGAAATGAAACAATTTGTAAAGGCTCTCGGCGAATTATCTTAGTTTTTTTGTCATAGGTTAGAGTGATTTGGGGAAGTTGTTGACTTCTCCAAATTTTCATTATTATAAACAATTGATAATTAGGGGTTTATAATAAAACTGTGTCGTTCACACGACCCTGAATTCTTAATCGCTACGGCGAACCGTTCTACATTCTTCATTATTAATTAAAATTATGGTTGAGGCTGTACAAAAAACGCTTATCCTCCTCCTACTTATTGGACTGGGATTGGCTCTGAGGAGTAAAATAAAAAACAAAACCGAAATAAATGGTGTCAAAGAAATTATCTTGTCAATAGCATTGCCTTCGACGGTTTTTATTGCATTGATGGGGATTAAAATTAGTGCATCGTTACTTATTTACCCCGTGCTTGTTATTGCGTTTAACTTTTTTATTTTCCTATCAGCACCTTATTTTTTGCCAATTTTTGGCATCGAAAAAGATAGCTCGGCTGGGCGTACGCTCACTATGCTGCTGCCCTCACTCGCACCTGGGCTATCAAGCTTTCCGTTCATCAACGAGTTTTTGGGCGATGAGTCTTTGGCGTTGGCCGCTATGGGAGATGTCGGAAATAAATTTTTTGCTTTGAATTTCCTCTATTTTGTAGCCATGAAAATGTATCTTAAAAATAACAAAGCTGAGGAAGTAGAAGATAAAGGAAAAGTAAAAAGTTTGTTATTGAGTTTAGTTAAAGAGCCAATCAATATCATTATGCTTTTGGCTATTATTTTTCTTTCGGTAGGCATTAATATGAAATCATTGCCAACGGCAATCTCCGAATTGTTCAATCGTGCCAGTAGTCTGATGACACCACTCGTATTGATTTACATCGGTTTGGCAGTACAATTCAAAGAAGGGAAAATCAAACTCGTAAGTTCGATTTTATTATTCAGAGCGGGTATAACGATACTCTTCAGTGTTCTGATTATCAATATCTTTAACATCAACACCCCTAACCTAATTTTACTTGCAGTCGTAGTACCGTTGAGTTCTTGTAGTTTTTGGCCTTTTGCTCATATTTCGGCGATAAATATCAAAGAAGAGGACAAAAACTATGCGAAAGAAAGAAAAACTTTTGATATGAACTTAGCGGTACTGATTTTGGCTTTTTCATTGCCACTTTCAACGATTTTGGTAATGGGTATTTTAGCTTCGGGTCAGTTTTTTGCTCATACGAGCACATTATTAATTACAGGGTTGATTTTTACGGGCTTAGGACTTGCTCCTCACATGCTCAAAAAATCAAAAACATACCTGAAACTTTCAAAAGTGTCAAGTTAATTTAAGGTTGAATAGATAGGCTAAGTCCACCAGCTTTTACTTTGTTTCCGAAACACCATCTAAAAAACTAAATACCAAAAACTATCAGCCATGTTACCCGTAAGAGTAGCGTGGCTTTTTTCAATATATTCAAATATTATTTTCTAAAGCGAATTTGATAAGTTCAGTCGATTTGGTAATCGAAAGTTTGTAATAGATATTTTTTCGATGCGTTTTGACGGTTTCAAGACCCAGAAACAGTTTTTCGGCAATTTCTCCAGTATTCATACCATTTTTAATCATTCTGATTATCTCGACTTCTCGTGGAGTCAACGAGAATTGTTTTACAAAAAAATCATCATGATGGAGGTTTGGTCGAAGCTGATTTAGTTTTGGGTCATAATAATTTCCACCATTCAATACATTATCAATACCAAGAATCAATTCTTCTTTAGTTGAGTTTTTTAGTAAATAGCCATCTACTTTTAATTGTTTCGACTGTTCAATAAATCGTGGTTCGGTGTACATAGAAACAAAAATAATCTTGATAGTTTCAAATGATTTTCTTAGCTCTATTGCCAAATCAAAACCATTGATTGATGGTAAATTTATATCCAGTAAAATCACATCGGGCCTTGTGACCATAGCCATTATCAATACATCTTTTCCATCGAATACTTGCCCGACTATGTTGTAATGGTCAGAGATAAGTTGTTTTACACCTTCATTAAATAGTGTATGGTCATCTGCTATTAGCAGTCTGGGCTTCATTATTTTTTACTTTTAAGGGTAATTCTATAATTACAGTCGTTCCCTTGGCACCCGAATCAATATCAAGTTTTGCCCCCAAAAATTCGACCCTTGAATTTATATTCTTTAGTCCAATTCCCCAATTATTTTTATCAGATTTTATACCGATTCCATCATCTTCGACCAAAATCTGTAGAGATTCTTGATAATAGATTAACTGAATGATAGCATTTTGAGCTTTAGAATGTTTTAGGATGTTATTGATTAATTCAGTGATTATTCGATAAATATTTAGTTTAATATCTTGATTTAATTTTTGTTTTTCGCCGAAAGTAATAAAAGCAAATTTTATATTTGACACATTTTGAACTCTATCAATGGTGTTTTTTATTGAAATTATGAGTCCATCGTTTTCGAGTTCTGGGGGAGAGAGGTTGCGAGAGATATACCTTAAATCCTCAATGGCCTGTTCCACCAAATTAATTGCTTCTTGACTGACTTTTTCGTTGGCTATTTTTCCTTTAATGACCGAAAGTGTACCCCCCAAATCATCGTGTAGGTCTTTGGCAAGGCGTTGGCGTTCGGTTTCCTGAGTTTGGATTTCCTTTTTTATCATTTGGTTTTGAGTTTGAGCCAATTCCAAAGAAAACTCAATATTTTTTTGCCTTAATTTTAATGAACGATGCAGTACAATAGCTAAGATAATAGAAAGTAGTAGCACTGAAGATAGGAAAAAAATCAGTAAATTACGAATATGGTTTTCTTGTTTTAATGACTTATTGTTTAGTTCAATTATTTTAACTTCTTTTTCTTTTAGGCTATATTTTTCATGAAACTCTTGATAGCTTTTATCTAATTCATTCTTTATATTCAAATTTGTCTGAGTATTAAGTTTTTCTAAGTATATCAAAGCGGAGTCTGTTTGCCCTAAATCTTTTAAGCATTTATACTTTAGTTCGTAAACGTTACTTAGATATTTATCTGCATCAACAAGTTTTGTGTTAGCTTTCCAATTAGATAAAGTTACTATGGCACTATCAATCTGAGCCAATGCTTTTCTATGGTGTTTATATTTATAATAATATTCGGCAAGGCTCTTACGAATGGAATAATCTAAATATAAACTTCTACCTGGACTTCGTGTCCATATTCTTGCCAAATTCAGATACTTTTCCGCTTTACTTATATTTTTTAAACCTAAGTATCCAAACCCTAAATATTTATAGGCAGCACCCAAATACTGTGTTGCAGAATAAGTCTTATCCTCTGCAATTATATCAAGCATTTTAAAGCTTGTCTTTACCACTTCATTGAATTGTTGTTTTTCTAAGTGCCAGTCAGCAATGTAGCCCCACGCTAAAACCAAATATGCTGCTTGTTCAGATTTAGTTGCTAACGTTAATGCCTTAGAATAGTAAATTGGATAGGTTTTATCATGACTATTTTGAACCATACTTTCTTTTGCAGAACCAAGACGTAATAAACCAAAAGATGCTTGAGCATAATTATTAGTTTTTTCAAGGTTTGATATTGATTCAAGAAATATTTCGGAGCCTTCCTTGATATTTCCTTCTTGGTATAGTCTTTCTGCTTTGGCAAGCCCACTCAGATTTTTTCCATATTCAGATTTAAAACTCTTGGAATAGATATATAGTGAATCACGCCAGTGGCCCTTCATAGTTGGGTGATAGTGAATGATTAATTCAAAAAAAAGAGTTAGTATTTGCTTATTGCGTTTATCTGAAGGCAGTTGCTTTTTTAGTGATACAACCTTGTTATATAAACTGTCGGGTATAGAAGGTCCTTGCGACAAAGTAGGGGGTGAAATAATCCCAAATAAGCATAATAAAGTTAGTATAATGGACTTATTAAGCATATAATTGTTTGTAGTGGTCTAATTATTCAAAACAAAAATTACCTTTTTATCACTTATCGTTATATTCATATTAGCCCAAATTCTCAGCTAAAACTCAGATAAACTCCCATCTTTCGTCTCAGAATGTATGACTTCCATAAACTTTAATCATAAAACAATCCAAAAATATACTATTTAAACAGTAGATAAAATACCCCGAAAGGGGGATTGCCTGAAAAATTTTCAATTCGCAACTTTGTTAGAAGTTTATCCTACAAAAACATACAAAAAACAATCGAAAAAATAGTGCACATTTCTCACGAGACAAAAGAATAACAAACGTATAATTTTGATAAAATAATATAGCCATGAACTCAAACTATAGTGAAGACAGAAATAATCTAAAAGCCGAAATACGAAGGAAAATAACTAAAACTTATTGGTTGGGTTTTGCAGACCATACACTTGCTCATGTATTTGTTTGGGTTTCTGTTTTAGCCAGTTTTATTTCATCAATATTAATCTCATATGAAAAAAAGAATGAAATAGTTGAGCAACTCAATTTGGCTGTAATTGCGGGTGTTCCCGGGCTAATCATTATAATAAGTCGAACTTTTGATTTTGCAAAAAGAGCATGGCGTAATAGTATTTATGAAATTGAATTGCGTAAACTTTATGATTTATTAGAATTGACAGAAACCTCAACCTTCGATGTAGCTTTGAAATATAGAAAGCTTTGTAAAGATTTTGAAAATAAATATTTTGAAATCGGTTTTTTTGATGCTCAAAATTTAGACATAAGCGATAATAATGACTCAGATACAACAAAATAATATGATTTTACGAATCGCTTTGACAACTTATATGGAGATGAATTAATGCATAGCCAAAACAAGAATAATATCAATAGATTATTTCTGTATACCAAGTAGCAAAGCCTGTATTTGAAAAAAAGTTTTAGCTATCTATATTTTAACATTTATATGAATATTACCATAAGGAAAGCGGAGTTAAGAGATGTTGATTATGTATTTCAATTACAACAAACTAATCTACTTCAAAATATTAGCAGTGAAAATTTTGGAAAGGGTTTTGTGAGGGTTAATTTATCTAAAGAAAAAATTGAAACTATTATTTTAAATAACTTAGCTGTAGTAGCATTAGAAGAGAATCTACTAATTGGATATTATCTTATGTCTGGCATTGATGAATCCGACCCTGCAACTGAATATCTAAGGCTTGCAATGAAAAAATGTGTTTATAATGATAAATCATTAAATACCTACAAAGTCTTGACCGGAAACCAAGCCTGTGTATCTAATGAATATAGAAGTTTAGGAATTGGAAAAAAACTTTTTATTGAAATCTGCAAATTAGCTCAAAAAAGATATAAACTACTTTTTGGTTCAATCACAAAGTCTAATAATGTAGGATATTCCTATAACACTTCATTTAAAAATTCAACAATTGTTTGGGAAGATGATGAAAGATGGTACATCGTTTTTGACCTTGATAAAGACTTTTAAAAACTTATTATGGCAAACAGCGAATTTTACAATTGGACTTCTGTGGATAGCTCAATTAACCCAATAGAAATTGCAGAGTATTTAGAACAATTAAATGAATTGAGTGATTTTATTGAATACAAAAGTAAATCGTATCAACTTTTACGTATTCAGTCAGGTCAACAAATTCTTGATGTAGGTTGCGGGATTGGCTCGGATGTGAAACGAATGTCTTCTATTACGGGAAAAAGTGGCAAAGTTGTAGGATTGGACTCAAGTATTACTATTTTGGAAAGAGCTAAAGAATTAAGTTTTAATTGGCCCTTTCCAATAGAATTTATAAATGGAACAATTTATGATTTGCCTTTTCAAAATCAGTCTTTTGATGGTGTTAGAGTTGATAGGGTTTTTCAACATTTGGAAAATCTAACTAATGCCTTAGATGAAGTAAAAAGGATTATTAATAGAGATGGAATAATTGTTTTATGTGAACCAGACTGGGAAACTTTAAGTATAGATTCTGATAATCAAGCTCAAACAAGAAGAATAACTAATTTCTTAACGCACTGCATTCCAAATAAAAGCATTGGTAGTCAATTACAATTTCTATGCGAGCAAGCGTTATTCAAAAATATAGAATCATACAGTTATGAAATAAAATTTACAGATTTAAGAATTGCAGATAAAGCTTTGGGTATTAGCCGAAAGCTTTCTGTTAACGAAATATCTAATAGTGCTTATTTTAGAGAATGGCTTGAAGAAATGGAAATTAGACAAAAAGAAGGCATATTTTTAGCTCATGTAAAAATGTTTATCGTCAAGGCTCAAAAAGAATAATCTGTCTATGAAACCTATATTTGAAAAAAAGAAAATTATCGAGCTTTCTGAAATAGAAAAGGTTGAAATGTTTAAAATGGCAGCTCCCTATTACATTGATTCTACCCAAATAGTTTTAGAAGAGTTAAATAATAATAATGAAGTTTACCTTGCCAAAGTTGATGGCAAGATGGCTGCTTTTTTTATGGTTAATTCAAATATTTGGAATGAGAATGTTTCATACACCTATCTTGGTCTAAGTTGTTCAGATGAAAATATCAAAGGCATTGCTACTGTGTTGTATACTTTATTTACAATTGATTCATATAGAACTAAAAATAACAGTAAATCCATACTTTACGGTACTACGGCATCACCGATTGTTTTATTTACACTCCCTAAAATTTGGGACAATGTGAAACCAACCTTGCAGGGGAAATATGACTTGCTTGACAAGATTAATATTGAAAAAATAAAGACTCTTAAAGGATATAGTAAGTACAATGAAAACCACCCTTTTATTTTAAAAGGTATTGCTAAGGCACGATATTCCAAGGCAGAGAATTTAAGAATTAATGAATTTGCAAAAAAATATGACGTGACAATACTTGAGCAATTAGGAATAAGAGAAGAAGAAGGTGACAGGTTACTCATAATGTGTAGTGTGCCAAGCCATGAGAGAATAGAAGAACTAAAAGCAAGACTTATTCCTTTTGAAATTATTTCTTAATAAAGAAGCCAGTGGAGTCTATATACAGAACTGTAAAGCTTTCAGCGGGAGAGAATGCAGAAATACTCGAAGAAATCTATAAACTACGGCTTGTTTGTTGGCAAAAACGAGATAAACAGATAGTTGAAAAGTTTCCAAACGGGTGGAAGGATAAATTAGATATATCAGCTATCCATTATGCCATTTTCGATAACCAAGATAATGTAATTGCAGCAGCGAGGGTTAATATTCTACCTTCGGTTAATGAGTTATCATTGTCTAAATATTTCAATAACACTAAATATCAAATTTTTACGAAAATTGGACTAATTTCAAGAAATGTAGTACATCCTCAACACCAGAATATGGGTTTAGCTAAAGTTTTAGATAAACTACGTCTTCAATATCTTACAAATGAAGGTGTAGATTATTGCTTTTGTAGTGGAGAAAGAACAAAAGTATTATCAAACTATGGTTTTGAGAAAATCTGTCAACTACCCATTCATGCCCCTGAGAATATTGATAAGAATTCTGATGTATGGATAATGGTGAAAGAGTTTGGCTCAATCAGTTAAAATTTATTAGATAACTCTTGCTTTTAATATCGCTTACCAAATATTTCTCCAGTTCGATTCAAAACGAAGCTTAAGTCCTTGATTCAAGTGTATCAGGTATCAAAGGATAATCATTCATATATGTATTAAATAGTGTACAACGACAAAAGCTAACAGTGAGATTATAAAGCAAATTAGGGTGAAGAGAAATTTTTAAAAATATACGAAAAACTTCGAAGTGACAAATCAAAATTCATAGTATCGAAAGATAATATCGAATTAGAAAATAACATTCTTTCAATATATTTACGTTATGTTGCCTCCTAAAAATTTTTCTATCAAAGAAGCCATTAATAAAGCTGGTGGATACAATACTGGTTGTATTTATGAGCTCGGCAAAGCCTATTTTTGGGGGTGGGATACCGATATAGATTTCATAAAAGCCAGTGAATTATGGAGAGGTGCGGGGGCATGGCACGAAGAAATTGGCGGTATTAATAGTGAAAATGACTTGAAAATTAGTGAATTAGAGGCCTATAGAGGCGACCCTCGTTCTATGTTATTTTTGGGAGAAATCTATTACCACGGTTTAGGAGTTAAAGAAAACATCAATGTTGCTCTTGATTGGTGGAGTCGTTCGGCTCATAAAGGCGAATCGGATGCCTTGTATCGTTTAGGGTGGTATTTTTGGCATCATAATAATTTAAAACTTGCACAAAAATGGTTGAATAAGGCAGCTAAACAAAAACATCCTGCTGCTATAGCCGATTTGAAAAAAATGTAGAATTAACGTGGAATTATTTTTTGATAAATATGGTAAAAGTAGAGGATTTTAAAGGTAGCATTTCAGATGGCTTTGCACTTATAAAAGAAAAAGGTAAGTGGGGATTTATCGACATCAAAGAAAATAATATTACTGAAGCTATTTATGAAAATGCCTATGATTTCTCAGAAGGATTAGCGGCAGTGAATATTGGGTATAAAGAGAAGAAAAAGACAATTTTTTCTTTGAACCATATTCAAACACAATCAAATAGTTATTCAGATTCGAATTTAGGTAAATGGGGATTTATTGATGCTAAAGGAAAAGAGATAATTCCTCTTATTTACGATGAAGTAGAATCGTTTGAGAATGGTTTGGCTATAGTTAAGCTTAATATTCAGTATGGTTGCATTAATAAGTTAGGTGATACAATAATACCGATAGAATTTGATGAAATCATAAAACTGACAAATGCTTTATACGCTGTTAGAAATAATAGTAAATGGGGTATTTTAAACCATGATAATCAGGTAATTTTACCAATAGAATATGATAATATCAGAGCTTTAGACCAAATATCAATAGCTATCTTGAAAGATAAGTATTATGGCATTTTTAGCTCTGTGGGTAAGCAAGTGTTACCTTTTATTTATCACAATATTTACCATTTTTGTGAGGGAATGGCAAAAGTAAAATTGAATGGAAAATATGGTTTTATAAATGATGCATTTCAGTTAGTAGTGCCAGCATGTTATGATATAGTAGAAGACTTTTCGGAAGGATTAGCTGTTGTAAGTATGACAAAAAATTGGGGATTTATTAATAAGCAGAGTGTAGAGGTTATTCCGCTATATTATGATTATGTAAGTTGCTTCAAAAATGGTTTGGCTACTGTCTGTATAAATGATAAATGGGGTGTGATAGATAAAATAGGAAACGAACTCGTTCCCTTGAAATTTAATACTATTAAAGTTTGTGAAGACGGAACATTTATAGGTAAACAAGGTATAAAACAAATATATTTTGAAAAAAACGGTAACTATTTATAATAAAATGTTAAGTTATTCTACAGATAAACCCCTTTTGATACTCCTACGAAGCCTCGCACGCTTGATAGACTTAATACTATTATATTGGGGTTTTGGCTTATTTTACAGTTGGATAAATCGCAATAATTCAATGGCCTATGACCGTCTTTTCAATGGTATTCAGGAAATGGGGTACTACCTACCTATTTGTATGTTATATGTTCCAATAATGGAAAGTATCACCAAGGGATTTACAGTTGGTAAATTTATTTGTCGTATTAAGGTGAGAAAGTTTCTTGGATTAGATATTACGCCAAAAGAAGCTTTTCTTCGTTGGACTGGGGGAGTATTGGATTTTGTTTGTACATTAGGTTTAGCTGCAATAATTTCAGCAATTATTTCGGAGAAAACACAACGATTAGGGGATAGATTAGCTAAAACTATTGTTGAAAGGGTATGAAAGAATTCAATCTCAAGCCGAAGGATTAATATACAATTCTCCAATTTTTAATCAAAAATTGGAGAATTTCACTTTTACTTTAAATCACTTATTCTTCGAGTCCTCCTCCCTAAAATCTCGTGCTATTACTTGTCCTTTAGCTACCTTCACTGCATCTTCAGCGTATTTCTTTGCTTCTTGCTCACGACCAACTTTGTATAATAATTGCGAGTAAGTTTTCATCGCAATCGGGTTTTCAGATATTCTGAGCGATTTACTCAACCACTTCAAAGGCAATTTAAGTTGTTCTTTGTCGGTGATATTTTGAGCAAATCTCCAGCCGTAGAGGCGTAATTGATACGCAACTTCTTCATTATATCCATTAAAAATATCATCACGAAGCATCGTCCATTCTTCGGGTGTAAACTTTAATTTATCTTCATACTTTTTGTATTCGGCTACCGACTGATTCGTCAATGCTTCTGTGTCAATGGCATCAATACGATTGAGGTACGAAGTTATTTCTCTGCTATAGCTGTCCCAGTTTTTGGTAACTTCATAGAAATCAATCTTGTAGCTGGCCATTACCATTTCCTTATTGTAGAGTGGTGTGCTTCTCTCATACCAAAAAGGCGAGATTGCAGCTACGGCATTATTCATAAGTTCTTCGTTTTTGTTTAGAACTGCTTGATTAAATGAACGGTCAATAATACGACTCACTCGTTGACGCAGCCCGATGGCATTTTCTTCGTTGAAACCTTTGAGACTTTCCGAATTCGCTACCATTATCTTAAACAATTCGTCATCAGCAGTTTTATTGGTTTCGTAGAGGTACTCGCACAAAAGCAACATGTTTTGTTCTGATGCCAATGATTTCTTATCCAAACCCAAAATATAGCCTCTGATTGCCTTGTCGAGTTCTTTGATGTTTTTCTCACGTTCTTTGTTGCTTCCCACATTCACAGCCTGCAAACGTCTCAATGAGTAGAGATAAAACATTTCGGGACTTTGTTCGCCTTTGCGAAACATCTTATCTAATTTATCTAACGAAAGAAAGTTTTCGCTCACCCTAATCGCACGATTTGCGTCAGAAAGTAAATCTTTGGGATTTGATGCAAAATGAGATTTATAGATAAGCTCCCCATCGGCCGTAAAGAAAAAATAAGCCGATGATGCTCCATAATATTTGAAATCACTATTAGCAGATTTATCTCTGAGCGACTCTGAATTGATTTTCAGACTCACAAAATTTTCGGCAAAGAAAATACCCACTTCAGAGGTTGGAAAAACGTTTTGATTCATCCAACGACTATTACCGCCGTAGTTTTCGTATGAAATAAATACCAACTTTCCTTGCTGCTTGGCAAGTTTTTGGGCATTTTCAAAAGTTCCTCTAATAAAATCTATTCCTCGTTCACCTTGAGCAAAAACTTGCGTGGTAAAGCATAGGAAGGCCAATAAAATCAACTTTTTTATGGCGTTGAATGGAATCAGGATGTTACGTGTTTTGATGTAAAGATTCATAAATGTCTCCGCTTAATCATTTTCTGTATAGCCTTTTCCAAAAAGTATGCCACAATGCCGAGTGCGGAGAATTTAATTTGAATTAAAATAAAAATATAATCGAATCGTAGAAAAGTACAAAATAAGGTCTTTTGAAGAGTTTTTGAAAGAATGAGTCCCACAAAAAAAAGTCTCTTTCTGCACAGAGCAAAAAGAGACTTTTTATCAAAATATTAAAGGTTATTTATGTCCAAATTTTCCAGTAACTAATAACCAATACACTAATTTAACCTTCGGCATCTACAATCTGAAAACGGCGTATGGCTGCCAGCGTGATACCCACGATAATCATGAAAAATCCTATCCAAAGTAAATTGATATGAGGTTTTTCGGTGGCTTTCAGTACGATAAATTCTCGCTGACCACGGCTCGCAGTAAAGGCAAATTTACCCGAAACAGGGTCAATTTTTGATAATTGTAGGCGAAGCCCCATTTCGTTATTTACTTCGGGCTTGCTCCAAACTTCACGATTACGAATCGCAAAAACTGGACGCATCGTAATGGCTACGTTTCGGTCGAGAATCTTTACCGTTGCACGGGCCGCTGCATCGCCTTCGGCCAATTGCATACCATCAACTTCTCTGATTCCTTCTACATTTTCAAGAATTGCTACGTAATCATTGATGAAGAAAGTATCACCAACGGCTACCGCAAATTCTTCTGGGCGACTCCAATCACGCTCATCTTCGGCAACTGGTGGGCCAGAAACGAACGCATAAATGTCTTTGTTCCAAAATTTCTTAATATCTGGCGAAAGCACCGTACCCATTTTTTCGTTGTCTTGCACACGTGGGTAAAGATTAAACTTCTTGCCGTCTTTGTCAGAATACTCAATCTGGAAGTAGGTGTTTTCTGCTTCGTATTCGAGCGTATCGCCACGTTTAAAATACGTTTTATCGCCATCAACTACATCAGCACGAGCAATTCCCTTGTAATTACTGCCTGGCACTGGCCAAACGTATTTTTTCTCGATATAACCTGGGGCATTACGTACATCAACAAACTGACCTTTATATGTAAACGAAAAGTCGCTCAATTCGGTTGGACGGTTTAGCCACAACAAAGCATTTTCTTTGTTATCGCTTTCGTTTTTAAAGATTTTTGCTCCCGAAAAATTCAATGAAACTACTTTTGAGTAGCCCGATGAAAACATGATGCCGATAAGCATTACGGCCAAACCAATGTGCGTTATTGCTCCACCAGCAACTTTAAATTTTCCTTTCAGAATATCCAACAAAATACTGCCATTGGCTGCAACACTAAATACGGCTGCTGTTAGTAATATGATATATTTCCAGTTATTAACTTTGCCAAATGTTATAATCAAAGCCGAAGCTAAAAGGCTGATAACGAGTGGGTTGATTAATTTGTTGAGGCTGTCTTTTTGCACACGCTTCCACCAGAAAAACTGTGCAACGCCCGTAAGTGCAGTAATCAGCACAAAGAACCACATCTGAAACTGCGTAAAGTGTTCTACCTGATTGGTTGGCAAGGCCATGTTGAGTTTTGCACCAAAGATTTCACCTACTTTATTATACACAGGAATCGAAGTCGTAACAATCACTTGAAAAGCCGCCAAACATAGCATTAGCACACCCGAAAATACCCAAAACTCACGTGAAAATGTAGAAACCTCTTCGTTGTCTTGTGGTAAGAACTTCCAACGAATAGCCGAAAGTACAATCGAAACAACAATGAAAGTCAGTAAGTAAATCAATAATTGCCCCGAAAGTCCCAAGTCAGTAAATGAGTGTACCGACGCATTTCCAAGAATACCACTGCGAGCCAAGAAGGTCGAGTAGATAATCAGAATAAACTGAGCAATTACCAAAATAATGGTGTATTTCAAAGCCGTACTACTCTTACGAGCCAAAAGCATCGTATGAAAACTTCCCACCAATACCAACCACGGCACGTAAACTGCGTTTTCAACGGGGTCCCAGTTCCAATATCCACCAAAGTTGAGCGTTTCGTAAGCCCAAATTCCACCCATCATGATTCCTGTTCCCAATACAACCGCTGCTGTCAAAGTCCACGGCAATGAGGGCTTAATCCACTCAGTATATTGTTTTTTCCAAAGTCCTGCAATACAAAACGCAAAAGGTACGAGTGTCATCGCAAAACCCAAAAATAGGGTAGGAGGGTGAATAACCATCCAATAGTTTTGGAGTAAAGGATTTAGGCCGTTACCATCTTTCGGAACGAAACTTGGATTGGTTTTCCAAATCGGAATATTCGGCATTGATTCTTTCAAAGTCAAAAACGGCGAACTTCCAATCTTAAAATCGCCCCAAAGTACCACACCCAAAATCATCGAGGCCAAGAAAACTTGTACTAACGCAAAAATCGTCATTGTTGGAGCTTCAATTCCTGCATTACGAGTTTTGCGAAGCGTAGTATTGATTAACAAAACACCCAAAACAACATTCCAGAACATCCATAGCAAAAAGCTACCTTCTTGGTCTTGCCAAAAACACGAAATGGCATAACCAAAAGGCAAACTCCACGAAGAGTTGTCCCAAGCGTAGTGATACTCAAAATAATGATTGAAAATAATGCTTAATAAAGAAGCACAAATAGCAAAAATGGCTAAAGTATGTACATAAAATGCTCCACGAGCAAATTTGAGCCATTGGTCGGTTACTTGCTTATCTTTTAAAATTTGTGGACGAGTAGCTTGCCAGTAAGCATAAGTCGAAACGATGGCAGCTACAAAAGATATAATCACGGAAATATGTCCGATATTTCCAACGTATGGTCTTAACATGATAAATATTGTATCGGGTATAAAATCAAAGTGACTTTACCCCGAAAATTAATTATGTTTAGTTTGTACTGAAGATAGTAAACACCCAAAACTCTGAAGTCCCCACTGTGGACTATCGACTGTAAACCGTGGACTAAAAAAGTATCAACCTAACCAAGTTGACCAAGGAATACGACTAAGAATCAAAACTAAAGCTAAACCAAAGAAAATAGCTGTTTGCTTAAATTTGCGACCATTACCTACGGCACGTTTCACACGAGCATTTCCGATTGTAACCAAAGCTACCGCAATAATATTAGTTGTAGGATGCTCAATGTAGGCTTTTCTCAAAATACTATCTTTCATTGTCAATTTCATGTCAGAAAAGGCAGCTTGAGCTCCAGGTGAGACAAATAATAAGATTAAGCCCAACAAAAACATTGTATGCGTGGCTATCAAAGCAAACTTATTGATTTTGAGGTGCGAACCTTCAAAACTTTTCTCGCTTGTTGAGCCGATAATTCCGTTGATAGTAGCTGCTGCCAATAACGCAAGTGCTGCAAAAGCTAAATATGAGTGAATTGGTTGGATGATTGAGTACATATTTGTTGTTTATCTAAAAGTAAGGTGATTAAAAATTTTGTGCGAAGTTACGTTATAAACGCTGAATAACATAACTTCGCAGATACAGGTTTTGTTACATCTGTGGGGCGAACATCCTGTTCGCTGGAAAAAAGAGAAAACGAAATGAAGATATTTAAACTAACCATATATCTAATAATTGTATTTGTATTTTTGTTCGCATGGCTTTTTCCACAGTTCTTGCGGTGTTTCTTCGTAGAATACGATAGTTTTCAAGAAATAAAACCTAATATTTTTGTCGAAGAAAAGACTACTAAAAAACAGCAAGATTCATTATTAAAATATGTAGAAAGTGCCGAAAAACGTCTAAAAACCTTCTGGGGAAGTAAAAACGGACAAGCAAAAATTATTTTCTGTAAAAACTTAAATACCTACCAAAAATACGCCAAAACCACCGAAGGTGCGGGTTTTAGTATCGGAACACCTCTTGGTTCGTGGATAATTCTGAATCAAGATGGCCTGAATGTTGATGTAATTGCTCACGAAATGTGTCACGACGAACTAATGACCAAACTGGGTTGGTGGAAAACCAAGCAAGAAATTCCGACTTGGTTTGATGAAGGTTTGGCTCTGATGCTTGATTATCGTTTCGTGAGTAGCCAAGATTCTATCCAACGCTACATTGATTATCGAACCGAACTAAGTTATTTAAGTCCAGTTCCGATTCCACTGAACGAACTAAACACCCAAAAAGACTTTTTCGGGCAGGGCGAACTTTTTACTAAAATCGCCTACTTTACTTCAGCCGTTGAAGTTTCCCGCAGAATTTCTCTGAAAGGTAAAAAGGAAATTTTCAGAATCATCAACAAAACTGCAAAAGACGGAAAGTTTGAGTTTTGATTAAGGTAATGCAAAAGCCAAATATTTATCACCTGATTGGGTCTTCAATTTACCACCGCCACATGCAATTACCACATATTGCTTTCCTCCAACGGCATAAACACTTGGCGAAGCATAGCCCGCCGCTGGTAGTGTTACTTGCCAAAGTATTTTACCTGTTTTTCGATCAATAGCCCTAAATTGATGGTCTTTTGTAGCTGCAATGAATAGCATGCCTCCTGCCGTAACGGCTGGCCCTCCGTAGTTATCTGTGCCAGTTACAGGAATCCCCTTCGCTGTGAGTTCTGGATATTCTCCCAGTGGAATTTGCCAAATACGCTTACCATTGTTCATATTGATGGCTGTGAGTGTTCCCCAAGGTGGCGTACTTATAGGATAACCGTTACTATCGTACCAGCGATTATAACCTGTAATTTTATATGGACTTTCTGAAAGGTTCGACTTATTGACTGTTTTTATGTAGGCATCTTTGCCGAATAAAAACTGGATAATTGCCTTGCTTTCTTCGGCTTTGATATGAGTTAGGGCAGGCATACGTCCACGGCCTTTTGATATGAGTTGTAGTATGGCCGTTTCATTATATTTTGTTTCAATGTTTTGGAGTGAAGGAAATGTTCCATCTTCGTTGCCTTCACGATTGACTCCATGACAAGCCATACAATGCGTTTGATAGAGTTTTTTGCCAGAAGAATTTGATTGGCTATTATTAGTTGGAGGTACATCGACTAATGAACTGTACACAGGGTTTTCTTTAGCAGGAACATACATGATACCATTTTCATCAACCGCTGCACCACCCCATTGAGCTCCGCCATCGGTTCCAGGAAAGAAAATAGTTCGATTTTTACCTAATGGAATAAATGCTTGACCCGTAGATGCCTCTTTCACTTGTGCAACTATTTGTTCTTTGTTCGATGCAAATGGGTTTATATCATTGACAGTAAAGCTTTGTCGGGTAAACGGTTCGGGTAAAACTGGAAACGGTTGTGTAGGAGATGTGTGCTCTCCTTTGATAGTAGAGGCTACAACCACACGCTCTTCGATAGGAAAAATAGGTTTACCACTTACTCGGTCAAATACAAAAGTGAACCCTTGCTTACTTAGCACCGACACAACATCAACTTTTTTTCCATTTTGTGTGATTGTAAATAAATTTGGTGGAGCAGGAATATCTCTGTCCCAGATGTCGTGATGTACCGTCTGAAAATGCCAAAGTCTTTTGCCAGTATTGGCATCTAAAGCCAACAAACAATTAGCAAAAAGATTATCACCTTTTCTATTACCACCGTAAAAATCAAACGCTGCCGAGCCAGTTGGAGCATATACAATACCCCGTTTTTGGTCGATAGCCATTCCCATCCAGTTATTAGCTCCGCCTAAATTTTTATAATTATCTTTCTCCCATGTCTTGTAACCAAACTCATTGGGGCGTGGAATCGTATGAAATGTCCAAAGTTTTTTTCCTGTTCGTGCATCAAAAGCCCTAATATCTCCGAGTAAAGCAGTTGCACTCTCCGACACTCTCATGCCTACAATCAACGTATTTTTATAGATTGCGGGTGGTGTATTCAAAACTACGTATTCGTCGGCACCTGGGCGTTTAATTCCGTCAATTAGATGGATTTTTCCCTTCGCACCAAACGATAAAATCGGCTGCCCATTTTTGGCATTCAAGGCGTAGAGAAAAGCTCCGTAACCAAAGAATATTCTTTCATCACGCCCATCAGTCCAGTAGCTAACACCTCGGCTGGTCATACTGAAAGTATTATCTTTCAAGTCGGTTTTCCATATTTCTTTACCCGATGCAGCATCTATGGCAAATGCTTGTGAGCCAGCCGAAACACCATAAAGAATACCTTTGATAATTAATGGATTACATTGGATTTGAGTAGTATTTTTTATAGTATCGGCTCCACCCGAACTGTAAACCCAAGCCAATTTCAAGGACGAAATATTCTCAGGTGTAATTTGTGTGAGTGCTGAGTAATGATTACAGTTATCGCCACCATTATAACTTGGCCAATCATTTATGCCAATGTTTTCTGTATTTGAGAAAAGGAAAAATGATACAAAAAAAACTAATAAGACCCGAATAGATTTCAAGTATAGTTTTCTGAATAGTTTTTGCATTGTTGAAGAATAATGGGGCATTTTTCTGAAAAATAATACCAATATTACAAACTATAAATAGTTAAAACAAATGTGTTAATATATTCAAAATGAAACTTTATAAGAGTTGTAAATAATTGAATATTAGTTGTTTATATGCTAATATGTCTTTTTAAAGTGTAGGATTGGCATAGAAAAATATTATTTTACAAAAAACTTGACGAACTTTACAAGTTCAAAATACAAAGATTCTAATTTCAATGAATATTCTAATACTTGGTTCGGGTGGACGTGAGCATACTTTTGCTTGGAAAATTGCACAATCAAAAAACTGTACAAATCTTTTTGTTGCCCCTGGCAATGCAGGAACCGCACAAATTGCAACTAATTTGCCAATCGGTGTAAATGATTTTGAAGCCATCGGCAATGCCGTAAAGGAAAATAAAATCGAAATGGTAATCGTAGGCCCCGAAGAGCCTTTGGTGCGTGGAGTTGTAGATTACTTTAGAAAAGACAAAGCTCTTAAAAAAATAAAAATCGTTGGACCAGATGCTTCTGGGGCAAGACTCGAAGGAAGTAAAGACTTCTCGAAAGGCTTCATGCAGAAATACAACATTCCAGCAGGTGCTTCACAAACTTTCACGAAAGACACGCTACAAGAAGGTTTAGCTTATCTCGAAACTCAATCTTTACCAATTGTATTGAAAGCCGATGGTTTAGCCGCAGGAAAAGGCGTAATCATTGCAGAATCAATGGCCGATGCCAAAACGGCTCTTCATGAAATGCTCGCCGAAGCCAAATTTGGTGATGCCAGCAGCAAAGTACTTATCGAACAATACCTTTCTGGAATCGAGCTTTCTGTATTTGTCTTAACCGATGGTAAAAACTACAAAATTTTACCCGAAGCCAAAGATTATAAGCGTATCGGCGTAAACGATAAAGGCTTAAATACAGGTGGAATGGGAGCAGTTTCTCCAGTGCCATTTGCTGATGCTGAGTTTTTGGGTAAAGTTGAAGAAAGAGTAGTAAAACCAACACTCGAAGGTTTACAAGCCGAAGGTATCAAATATGTAGGATTTATTTTCGTTGGACTAATGAACGTCGATGGAGAGCCTTATGTGATTGAGTACAACGCTCGCATGGGCGACCCCGAAACTGAGGTAGTTTTGCCAAGAATCAAGACTGATATGGTAAAATTGATGAAAGCAACTGCCGACGGTAAACTGGATAAAATCAAACTTACGGTTAACCCAAAAGCGGCTATCGCAACAGTTTCGGTAGCAAAGGGTTATCCCGAAGATTATCGCAAAGGCGATGTAATGACGATTCCAGAAGCCGAAAAAGATACCATCATTTTCCATGCTGGCACAAAAATCGCTACTGATGGTTCAGTACAAACTAACGGCGGTCGAGTAATCGTAACAACTGGAATGGCACGTACGCTAAATTCTGCACGTAAAAAGTCGCAGGCAATGGCAAAAAAGATTATATTTGACGGAAAATACTTCCGAAACGACATCGGGAAAGATTTATTGAAGTATCTGGAATCGTAAGATGGGCGTGAATCCTGTCAGAATAAGTGACTAATATTTCATCTGAAATATTAAAAAATCAAATCCCATTTGGGATTATGAATCGGCGTTTGTCGCTACGGTAAAATAATTTCATTCTCACGTTCAGACGTAGTATTGAAATTTCAAAGATGACTGATGTTTCATACCTATGGCATGAAAATAATGTTCTTCTATTATTTTACCAATATTTAATTCCTAACGGAATATTTATACAGATTTGTTATTTTTAATGAAATAACAAACAATTGATAGGCTTAAAGCCTAAGTTTTCATTAAACCCATTCGTGGGTTGAACTATATATATACATACAAAAATGGGCTGTGGACAATGTTCATCGGGAGGTTGTGGAGCAGTTAAAGCAATAGGCCAAACCGAAAAATCAAATCATAAAACCGTAGCAGGATGCTCTTCTGGAGGCTGCTCATCGGGTGGATGCAATAAAATGAACGCTTACGACTGGTTGTCTAATATGGACGTACCACGCTCGATGCGTTATGATGTAGTTGAAGTAAAATTTAAAGGCGGACGAAAAGAATATTTCCGTAATGCCAATAATCTTGACCTTTACACGGGCGATTTCGTGGTTTGCGAAATGGCTTCGGGCTATCATATCGGTAGTGTTTCTTTGCAAGGCGAATTGGTTCGTCTGCAAATGATTAAAAAAGGCCTCAAAGACAACGACGAACTCCGAAAAATTCTACGAGTAAGCACCGAGCGAGACCTCGAAAAGCATCAGCAGGCCATCGCTCGTGATATGCCAACGATGTATCGTGTGCGTGAGATTGCTAAAGAATTGAAGTTACAAATGAAGATGTCGGATGTAGAATTTCAGTCCGATAATACCAAAGCGACATTCTATTATTCAGCCGACGACCGTGTCGATTTTCGTGAAATGATTAAACTTTTGGCTTCTGAATTCAAAATCAGGGTCGAAATGAAGCAAATCAGTTTGCGTCAAGAAGCAGCTCGTGTGGGTGGTATTGGCTCGTGTGGTCGTGAACTATGCTGCTCAACATGGCTTACCGATTTCCGTGCGATTCCGACTTCGGCGGCTCGTTATCAGAATCTTTCGCTCAATCCTGCCAAACTTTCGGGTCAGTGCGGGCGTTTGAAATGTTGTTTAAACTATGAGTTAGAGACCTATCTCGATGCTTTGAGTGACATTCCAACCGTAGAAAAACCATTGAAAACTGAGAAAGGAATTGCCGTTTTACAAAAAACCGACATTTTCCGTCGTATCATGTGGTTTAGCTACAACAACGACATCAACTGGCATTCATTACCGATTCATCAAGTGGTAGAAATCATGAAGATGAACGAAAAAGGTATTTTGCCAAACTCGTTGGAAGACTTGAATCTGATTGATTCGATTGTAGTTGATAAAAACGCTCCAAGAAACTCTGACTTAGACCGTCTGGATAAAAAATATACTGATAAAGGCAAAAAGCCACAGCAAAATTCGGGCAATAAAAATCAGCAAAATCGCCCAAATCAGCCGCAGCAAAATCGTGGAAATAATAATCCAGAAGCTGCTAAGCAAGAAGCTGTTGCTCCAAAAAATAATAACCAACCACAAAACAAAGGCGGACAACCGCAGGGTAGCTCTCCGCAGGGTGGAAAACCACAAGGTAATCAGCAGGGAGGTGCTCCGCAAAAACAGGGGAATAATCCGCAAAAAAATAATCAACAAGGAGCAAATAATCAGAATCGTAATAATGCGGTTCAAGCAAATAATCCGCAACAGGGTGGCCCTCAACAGGGTGGACAAAAGCCACAGCAGGGCGGCTCTCAGCAAGGAGGTTCTCCGCAAAATCAAGGAAATCAGCCTAAGAATCAACCTAATAATAAACAAGGCGGAAATCCGAATCAGCAGCCAAGGCCACAGCAACAAGGCGGACAAAACCCTAACAAACAAGGAAATCCGCAGGGCGGCTCTCCGCAGGGCGGTGGACAACCACAAGGAGGAAAACAACCAAATAATCCTCAGGCTTCGCAGCAAGGAGGGAAACCAAACCCGCAGCAGAATCAGAATCGCCCGAATAACCAAGGAGGAAGCCAGGGGAAACCGCAGCATCCTCAGCACAAAAAAGGTAGTGGGCCAAACAATAACCCTCAGAATAAGCAAGGCGGCGAAAAACCAAATCCAACTCCGCCCAATAAACCAAACACTGAGCAGCAATAATTAAATAAAAACGGACGTGATAAACATAAAATGTGTATCACGTCCGTTTCAAAATATGTACAGCCGAAAAATTAGATTAGATAGATGAATAATAAACAAAAATTGGTGAAATTCTTAAAAAAATCATTGACTATTAGCTCCATGCTCGTGCTTTCGGTGTGGGTTTTATCGTGCGATAGTAATGCCATTTTTAAATCTTACGAAGATTTAAAAGAGACCAATTGGTACGTAAAAAATATTCCTTCGTTTACGTTTGAAGTCAAAGACGAAACTGTGCCTTATAATATCTATCTCTTGATTCGTAATGCTTCTCAGTATCCTTACAATAACCTTTATGTAACTCGCTACATTTATGGGCCAGATGGTAAACAAATTAGCAATCGCCTCGAAGAAGTGACGCTTTTTGACCCGAAAACTGGGAAGCCATTGGGTGAAGGACTCGGCGATATTTGGGACCATAAAGTGCTTTCAACTCGCAATTATATGTTTCCGAAAAAAGGGAAATATACTATCAAATTGAAGCAGTATATGCGTCAAGACCCGCTCCCTTATGTAATGTCGGTTGGTGTAAGCGTTGAAAAACCTCTACCGCCAAAACAATAATCTATTATTTGAAGTTTGAAGTTTTAAACCTGAGTTATAAGTTTTAAATCAGATAACTCAGCATCTAACAGGAATGCCTGTCAAAAACTAAGAACTCTGAATTTTATGTCTTTTTTACCTCTTTTTCCGCTAAATTTAGTGGTCTTTCCGCACGAAGACCTCAATCTACATATATTCGAGCCTCGTTATCGTCAGTTGATAAATGAATGTCTCGACGAAAAAAAAACTTTCGGAATACCTTCGTTTGTGAATAGTAAACTCCTCGGCTACGGCACAGAAGTAGAAGTAAAACAACTATCAAAACGCTATGGTGATGGTCGAATGGACATTAAAACCAAGGGCTTACGTATTTTCAGAATTGTTGATTTTCAGAATCCAACTAAGGGTAAATTATATGCAGGAGGAGACGTAGTTTTTATCGAAAATGAAGATTTGAGCGAAGTTATCAATCCATATTTATTGAGTTTGGTCGAAAAATTGTATCGACTTTTGAAAGTAAAAGTTGATTACGAAAAACCAGAATATATGCCTTTTAGCTACCGAATTGCTCATAAAATTGGCATTTCAATGCAAGAAGAATACGAAATTTTGACAACTTCCAGCGAAAAAGTCAGACAAGAAATTTTGGCTGACCACCTTGAAAGAATTATCCCAGTCGTGACCGAAGTCGAACGAACTAAAGAGCGAATCGCTATGAATGGTCACTTTAAAGAACTCGACCCTTTGAATTTTTAGGAAAAAGTGCAATCTTTGAACAGCAAAGATTGCACTTTTTCTTTTATATCAAACCCTATCCAAACTTCGTCAATGAAAAAAGCATTACTACTATTTATTAGTATTTTTTTCGCTCAATTTACTTTCGGTCAAGCCCTTACGGTCGAAAAAATCATGCAAGACCAATCAAAATGGATTGGCACCTCACCAAGTAATATTTTTTGGTCGGAAGATGGCAAAACACTCTATTTTTCGTGGAATCCCGATAAAAACAAAGGTGATTCGCTCTATAAATTTGTTTTACCCGACCGCACACCTGTAAAAGTTACGCCCAAAGAACGCCGAGCTTTACCTGCTCAGTCGGGTACTTACAGCCCGAGCCGCTCAATGAAGGTTTACGAAAAGCAAGGAGAACTGTATTTGCTTTACACTAAAACCTTAAAAATCAAGCAATTAACCAACACTATTGAGCGTGAATCGAACCCATATTTTAGTGGAGATGAAACTAAGATTATTTTCGGAAGAAGTAATAACTTATTTAGCATGAGTTTAGAAGATGGCTCGGTTACGCAATTATCCAATTTCTTGACGGGTAGCAAAAGAGCAGAAGCAAAGCCTGCCAACGATGAAGAAAAATGGCTAAAAGCCGACCAATTAGCCATGTTTGATGTCTTGAAAGAACGCAAAGAAAAGAAAGACGAAGCCGAGAAATTGGCTAAACTCGACCAAGCCAAACGCCCGAAAGAAATTTACACCGAAGATAAAACTTTAGAGCAATCACAAATCAGCCCTGATTTACGCTACATCACTTATCGACTTTCGATACAGCCTAAAAACGCCAAAACTACGATTGTACCAAGTTATGTAACCGAATCTGGTTTTACAGAAGATATTGCCGCTCGTACAAAAGTCGGTTCGCCATTGGCTACCTACGAAAATTTTGTCTATGATATAAAGAAAGATACTGTTTATCAAATAGTTACGAAAGATATTCCAGGGATTATGGACCAACCAGAATTCTTGAAAGATTATGCCAAGAAAGATACAACAAAGAAGAAGGCAACGGCTCGTAAAGTAATAGTTTTAGGTCCAATTTGGTCGCCAAGCGGCTCGTATGCGGTTGTAAATATTCGTTCGGTTGATAACAAAGACCGTTGGATTATGCAACTTGACCCTGCTACTGGCAAGCTAAAATTACTCGACCGCCAACACGACGAAGCATGGGTTGGTGGTCCAGGAATTGGTTTTAATTTCGGTGGTGGAGGTTTAGGTTGGGTCGATTCTCAAACGCTTTATTTTCAGTCAGAAGCCGATGGATACTCGCATCTTTACACCGTAAACTTAGTAACTGGCGAGAAAAAACAACTTACGAAAGGTAAATTTGAGGTGCAGCAAACTCAACTTTCAAGAGATAAAAAATCGTTTTACTTGACTACCAACGAGGTTCATCCAGGCGAACAGCATTTCTATAAAATGTCAGTTGAAGGTGGCGAGCGTGTAAAATTGACAAGCATGGTTGGGGCAAATGATGTAACGCTTTCGCCCGATGAATCAACTTTGGCGATTCGTTATTCATACATCAATAAGCCATGGGAGTTGTTTTTGCAAGAAAACAAGCCAAATGCCAAAGCCGAGCAATTGACCAATTCGTTAACTGATGAATTTAAAGCCTATGCTTGGAAAGATGCAAAAGTAATTTCATTTACAGCTCGTGATGGTGTAGAGGTTTTTGCTAGAATTTATGAACCAACTGCCAAATTGAAGAATAAAAAAGCGGTCATATTTGTACACGGTGCGGGCTATTTACAAAATGCTCATAAATGGTGGAGTCAGTATTCGAGAGAGTATATGTTTCATAATTTATTGGTCGATAAAGGTTATACAGTTTTGGATATTGATTACCGTGCAAGTGCGGGCTACGGTCGTGACCACCGCACAGGAATCTACCGTTTTATGGGCGGAAAAGATTTAGAAGATAATGTTGATGGAGCAAAATTGTTGGTTTCAAAATATGGCATTGACCCTAAGAAAATAGGTGTTTATGGTGGCTCTTATGGTGGTTTTATTACTTTAATGGCCATGTTTACAACGCCCGATGTTTTTGCGGCAGGTGCGGCACTCCGCCCCGTGACTGATTGGGCAGCTTATAATCATGGATACACGGCAAATATCTTGAACGAACCACAAACTGATAGTTTGGCTTATCGCAAAAGTTCGCCAATTTACCACGCAGCTGGTTTGAAAGGACATTTATTGATTTGTCATGGCATGGTTGATGTGAATGTGCACATTCAAGATTCATATCGTTTGGTTCAACGCCTTATTGAATTGAAAAAAGAAAATTGGGAAATGGCCAGCTATCCGATGGAAGACCACGGCTTTGTAGAACCAACTTCTTGGATGGATGAATACAAGCGTATTTTGAAGTTATTTGAGGAAAGGTTGAAGTAGATGAGTGTGTCTTCTACTTCGCTCAGACACCATTGAGTAGAGTTGTCCTCGACTTCACTCGGGCAGCGTAAAAAAAAGATGTGGCACACCTTGTTATCAGCGATAAACAGGTGTGCCACATTTGCTTTTTTTGGTGGTTGAGCGGAGTCGAAACCACTATCCGTGACACGCACAGTGTGCCACGGAAACTTTTTTATTTCAAAATCGGCTCTAAATCAGCACGATTATCTGATAACCATTGCGTAATATCTTTTACTATTTCTTCTACACCAATTTCTGGTTTCCAACCCGTCAGGGCAGTTACTTTCGAGTTATCGGTTACGTACAAACGAATATCCGCAGGGCGGTTTTCTTTAATTTTCTTAATCGGAATCGTTTTGCCTGTTACTCGTTGGCAAATCTCAGTCAATTCTTGCAATGAAACACTTACATCAACACCTCCACCAGCGTTTAGAATTTCGCCGTTTACTTTCTCAAAATTATGTAATTGCCAGTCAATCAAGCGATAAAGGTCGGCCACGTGCAGAATATCACGGGTTTGTTTTCCTTCGCCACCGTAACCGATGTAGGCAAGTTGCTGCTCAAAGAAGTGTTTGGCAATCCAAAGCACCATTACTCCTTGGTCAACTTTACCCATTTGCCACGGGCCAGTAAGCACGCCACAACGGTTGATAACGGTCTGAAGTTTATAAAATTCGTTATATTCTTGAATGATTAATTCAGAAGCCAGTTTGGTTGTTCCATAAAGTGAACGAACGCCATCCAAAGGAAAATCTTCAGCAATTCCTTTGGATGAAACTCCTTTAACTGGTTGATTATCAGTCAATACAAAACGAGTTTCTTTTTCTTCAAAATCTAAGGTTTCGATGGTTTTGATTGGATAAACTCGGCTCGTAGAAAGGAAAATGAACTTTGCGTTGCATTTTACGGCATAATTTAAGCAATTAACCGTTCCGAAAAGGTTGGTATTAATCAAATAATCGGGCGTTCCGCCATTGATTCCAGCCAAAACTGAAGGTTCGGCCGAAGCCTCAATTACGGTGTCAACAATTGGGAGAGCATCGAAATCTTCTTTGCTGCGAATATCTCCGTGTACGAATGTGATGCCAGCTTTACCGAGGCGAGATACATTTAATTCTGAACCTTTACGGCGAAGATTATCGAGACAATAAATTTCATAAGATGGATAATTTGCTTTCAACGAAAGTGCTAAGGCCGAACCCACAAATCCTGCTCCGCCTGTGATGAGTATTTTCATAAACTATTGGTTTTCCTGAAGGAAAAATTTCTTAAATTTTATTGGTTGATAAGACTATGCAGCCTCTTTTTGATACTGTATTTTGAAGTGAAATTCATTCATTAGTTCAGAAAGCTCATTCACTAAGTTTTCGCGAATAGTTTCGTATTGGTCTATTTGAGTTTGAATTCCGTTGAGTTTTTTATGAGATAGAATAATCGACTCAGTTTCTTGGATTTGTTCCAAAAGGTCAGTTATTCGAGCTAATTTATCATCATTGATATTCATATCCATTGAAAGTTAGTTTTGTGAAACCTTTTGGAAAACGTTTTCCTTGGCGATTTCTTCGAGTGTAGCCAAACCAGTTTGCCCAATAAGCTCTTTCTATTTGAAAAAGTGGATATTGTGGACTATCAATATCATATTCAGCAATGGTATAAGCATCAACTTTATAACTTAATTTTGCTTCTTTTGACTTGAATAAATTCTCAATTTCCGCTCCTTTCTGTTTTAGAATATGAGCATCTATAATCAAAACAATATCAATGTCATTGGGATTGACTTTTTTTGTAACAAAACTGCCATCTATCCAAATTTCAAAAGAAGTTTTAGTAAAGTTATAAAAGTTAGTTAAAAACCTCACTAAGCCTTCATAAATTAATTCCCTTGTTTGGCTTTCTTGAAATTCATTAACGAAGCATTGCTTCAACAATTGTAAGCTGAATTTTTCTTCGTTTTTTGGAGAAAGGTTGCCACGTTCATCAAATTGTACATTCATCTATTAATGCCCGTTTGTTTGTCCCGAACCATTAGTTGCCCACGGAATACGCTTGAGGTTGATATTATCAATGGCTTTAATGATAAATGGTACTTTTTCGACTTTCACAGCACTACTGTCAAGTCCGAACCATTTATCTTCGGAAGGCGTATATTGTTTGATGAAAAAGTAGGCCCTCATAACTAATCCTTCCCAAAATGGTAGTTCGTTTTCATAAGAAAGGAACCTTTCAAGAACAACAAATCTAAAGTCACCGATTACATTATGTCGGTTTAGAGATTCGTATCGGCTACGAATATCTACTTCGCCATTTTTAACCATGTCTTCGAGTACTCTTCTGAAATAAAGATTTATTTTATGCGGAACACGGAATCCCAAACGGAAATTGACCTTATAAACATCATCATCGGCTACGGTCATTACCTTGTATTCCATTGTGTAAGGGTCATCAACGGTATCAACGTGTACGAACCAATATACATCGGCACGTTTGGGGCGTTTCTGAAAAATAGAATAGATAATCTTGTTTTCAATTTCCGAAGCACGGCCTGCGTTGCTCAAAAATACTAAGTGAGTAGCGTATTTTGGAACGGTAATATCCGAACTCAATTCTTTTAATGATTCGGTATATTTATCCAATTTCTCATATTCTGTTAATCTTGCTTTGATTTTGAATGCACGAATCCAAATGTACATTACCAAGGCAATTATACCCGCAATGATTAAGGATACATAACCACCATGAGGGAATTTTTGGAGGTTGGCAATAAGAAAAGCAACTTCTATACAGAAATAGATGAAAATAAAGGCAATTATGCCCCAAATGTTGTATTTCTTGGCATATAAATAATAAGCCATTAGTGTTGTAGTCATGAGCATTGTCATGGTTATCGACAAACCATAAGCAGCTTCCATCGCAGACGATTCACGGAAGTAGAGAACTACGCCTACACAACCAATCCAAAGCAAAATATTAATGCTTGGAACATAAATTTGTCCTTTTTGGTCAGATGGATAATTAACCTTTATTTTTGGCCAAAAATTTAAGCGAATAGCTTCCGAAATAAGTGTAAATGAACCGCTTATCAAGGCTTGGCTTGCAATGATAGCAGCAGAAGTAGCAATGAAAATCCCGAAAGGTAAAAACCATTCTGGCATTAGGTTATAAAAAGGGTTTTTATCGCCCAGCATTTGTCCATTTAGACTCATCACATACACACCTTGTCCGAAATAATTGAGCAATAAACAAATCTTCACGAAGACCCAACTGATACGGATATTGCCACGCCCGCAGTGACCCAAATCAGAGTATAAAGCCTCGGCCCCTGTTGTACATAGAAAAACAGAACCCAAAATCCAAAATCCTCCAGGATGCTTTACTAATAATTGGTAAGCATAGTAAGGATTTACAGCTTTTAGCACCGTAAAATCTTTGGCTATCCAAGCACCCCCCAAAATGGCTAACATAGAAAACCATGCAAGCATAAAAGGACCAAATAAGTATCCTACTTTTTTTGTTCCAAAAATCTGTACTATAAATAAGATAGATATAATCGCAATTACAATTTTTACGATAGTATCTTGCTGAATATCAGGAAATTTGATGCGTAATCCTTCGATGGCTGAGGCTACTGAAATAGGGGGAGTAATGATACCGTCGGCGAGCAATGCACTTGCTCCTATTATTGCGGGTACTGTCAACCATCTGGCATGACGACGGACTAATGCAAAGAGAGCCAAAATACCACCTTCGCCACGGTTATCGGCTCTTAACGTTAGGATTACATACTTTAGAGTTGTTTGCATTGTTAGCGTCCAAAAAACACATGATAATGCCCCCAGTATTATTGCTTCATTAATAACTTCAGTTCCTGCAATGGCTTTTAGAACATACAATGGTGAAGTGCCAATATCACCATAAATAATTCCCATTGCAATTAACAGTCCAGCAGCAGATACTTTGTCGAGATTATGGTGGTGATGCCCGTTACTATGGTTGCCACTACCTTGCTCATTTCCAGTTAGACTCACTTTAATTTTCTGATTATTTGTAAAAAAAGTTTGCAAATATAGAGTTTCGGAAGCAATTCAAAGAAATTTTAAATGAAAATGTTTTATTAAGTCACTTTCCTTCCCAACTTTGTATGTTAATTTGCCGTATATGCAGATGTACGCTTCAAAAATTACAATTTACAACAAAACCAAATAATTGATAGTCAATTATGTACGAAAACATACTCTTGGAAATCTCTGATGGTGTTTCTACCATTACACTCAACCGTCCACAGGTATATAATGCCCTTAGCACGGGCCTCATCAAAGAAATTACGAAGGCTGTAGAGGTATCTTCAACCGATAATTCGGTGCGTGTAATCGTACTTACAGGAATAGGTGATAAGGCGTTTTGTTCGGGGGCAGATTTGAAAGCAGGTATGGACGAAGGAATGGCTTCGTTAGGAGATTCGCTTCGCAAAAATTATAATCCAATGATAGCAGCTATAAGAAATGCTGAAAAGCCTGTTATCTGTCGAATGAATGGTATTGCAGCAGGAGCAGGGATGTCGTTGGCATTGGCATGTGATTTGATTATTGCTAATAAAGAAGCTTACATGAGTGAGCTTTTTGTCGGAATTGGCTTGATGCCTGACGCTGGTTCGATGTATTTTTTGCCAAGAATCATCGGGATGCAAAAGGCATTTGAATTGTGTAGTACTGGTCGGAAAGTTTATATGGATGAAGCGTTGACCTTAGGATTAGTAACAAAAGCGGTAGCCTATGAGAACTTAGACGAAACCGTAGGCGAATTGGTAGAATATTATAAAACCGCTCCAACAAAATCTATTGGTTTGATGAAAAAAGTACTGAATCAATCTTACAGCAGCACAATAGCGGAAATACTTGAGCAAGAAGCTGAGAATCAATATATTTTAGGTAAAACCCATGATTTTGCGGAGGGAGTAATGGCATTTTTACAGAAAAGAAAGCCAAACTTTAAAGGTAAATAGTAATGAAGCAACTTAATTTTAGAAAAATCCGTCCTACAACTTGAATAGAATATACATTAACCTGTGCATAATATTATGAGGAAACTCTTACAAATAATTATTATTTCAATATTCACAACTTTTGTAAGCAAAGCTCAAGTTCCAAATGGCTTTGTTGACCAACTACACTCTAATAATTGGCAAAACCCAACAGGATTGACATTCGATGCTAATGGTAAAATGTATGTTTGGGAGAAAGATGGGAAAGTATATGTAGTTGAAAATAATGTAAAAACTTTATTTATTGATATTTCGGAAGAAGTTGCCATATATGGAGATTATGGTATTTTAGGTTTTGCATTAGACCCCAATTTTATCAATAATGGTCATGTTTATTTATATTATGTTGTTGATAGGCATTATTTACTAAACTATGGCACTGAGGGATACGACCCTAATACCTCGCTTGAAGGAGCAACTATTGCTCGTGTAACAAGATATACAACACCTACTCCGCAAACCCCAACTACGGTTGATTATGGTTCAAGGTTAGTACTTTTGGGTGAAACAAAATCGACAGGTATTCCAATTACAGGCACAAATCATGCTGGTGGAGGTATGGCTTTTGGTAATGATGGAACATTGTTTATTGGTAGTGGTGATGGTGGTCTCGGTATTGATTATGATGGCGAAGCATTGGCTGATGGGATTTTATCAGAGGCTGAAAATGTCGAAGATAGGGTATATCGTTGTCAGATGATAAACTCTCTTAATGGGAAAATTCTTAGAATTGACCCTAACACTGGTGATGGAGTAGGAGGAAATCCGTTTTATGATTCAAATGCTCCTCGCTCGGCTCAATCTCGTGTTTGGGCGTTAGGATTCCGAAATCCTTTCAGACTTTCAGTAAGACCTAACTCTGGCTCACCTGGGATAGTGTATATCGGAGAAGTTGGTTGGAATAACCGTGAAGAATTAAATATCATTACCCAAGGAGGGCAAAATTTTGGGTGGCCGATTTATGAAGGAAATGATAGACCGACGTTGTGGTCAAATCCGACTTATACACCTGCAACTTACAAAAAACCAACCGTAGAATGGATACACGAAGGCTCTCAAGAAGACATTTCTGCTCGAGTAATCATTAATGATATGGCTCATACGATTGGTTCTGACGAATTTCCTGGCAGTAACTTTACAGGTACGTGTTCTATCGGAGGAGTTTGGTACACAGGTACGGCGTTTCCAGAAGAATACCGTAACTCTTATATTTTTGCTGACTTTACTCCTGGTTGGATTAAGAGCTTTTCGTTTGATAATAACGAGAACCCAACATCATTTAGAGATTTGAATACAATCGCTCTTGGAGCTGTAACTTTGGCTTATAACCCAGCTGACCAAGCACTTTATTATGTGAAATTAGGTTTCAATGAAGGAGACCCACAGGAAATTCGTAGAATTTACTATACTTTAGGTACTAATATTGCTCCAACGGCAAAATTTACACCAAGTACTAAAAATGGAACTTCGCCTTTAAATGTTACTTTCGATGCTTCGGCCTCTACTGACCCTGAAAATACAGGTACTCTCACATACACATGGGATTTTGGTGATGGACAGACTGGAAGTGGAGTGAACCCTTCTCATACATTTGATAATGGTTCGTCAAATCCACAGGCTTTTAAGGTTTTGCTTACTGTTACTGATGAAGGTGGGCTGACAGATACAACCTCTACTATTATCTCGCTCAATAATACACCTCCAGTTATAAACTCTACCAGTGTTGATGCTATTAATTTCTTCAATAACAATGGCACTGATATTATTGCCCTTTCTGCACAAGTTTCTGACAACGAAGAAGCCAGTAGTCAACTTACTTATCGTTGGACAGTCCGTTTATATCACGACGACCACTCACACCCTGCTTTAGATGTAACAAGACAAACCTCGCAGGTGAATCTTGAAATTGTACCGTGTGATGGACACTTGTATTTTTACAGAGTTACGTTAAGAGTAACAGACTCTTATGGACTTTCAACGACCTCCATAAAAGACATTTATCCTAACTGTAATCCAAGTGATATTACTCCGCCCGATGAGCCATTAATTAAAGTATATAATATTACAAATAACTCATTCAATTTATCATGGAATAGTGTTTCTGATAATACTGGTATTAACTCTTATGAGATATTTGTCAATGGAGTATCCAAAGCTATTGTAAATGCTCAAACGCTTTCTTATCAATACACTTCTCAGACAAGCATCTTAAATCAATCTTTTGAATGTTATGTAAAAGCCATTGACTTAGGAAATAATGCTACGCCAAGCTCAAAGATTGATTTTGTAGCTAAAGCTAATTCTGGGGGTAGTGCTCAGGTTTATGTTTCAGACTTAACAGCTGTGTCAAGTACTAATGGTTTTGGACCAGTTGAAATTGATAAAAGTAATGGTGAAGATGCTGTGGGTGATGGAAGGACTTTAACACTTAACGGTACAACTTATGCTAAAGGACTTGGGACACATGCCAATTCGGAAATAATCTATAATTTGACACCTAATCAGTATAATACATTTAAAGCAAAAATTGGTATTGACGATGAGGTTTTAGATGGAAACTGCGGAAGTGTTATTTTTAAAATATATAAAGATAATAATTTGGCTTATACAAGCCCGACTTTATATCCATCATCAGCAACAGTAGATGTAAATCTTGATATAAGTAACACCTCTCAAATAAAATTAATTACTGATACTTCGGGAGACAATAATTTTTGTGACCATGGAGATTGGGCCGATGCTAAATTTTTGTTAGAAAGTGTAAATAGCGATGTCTTACCACCAACAACACCAAGCAATTTGACAAGTATAGCACCAATATCCAATAATTATCAATTATCGTGGAATCCATCAACCGATGATGTAACAACTAATATTACATACGAAATAATCGTAAATGGAGTAAAAATAGATAGTACCGTAAATCTTAGTTATTCGTTACCAGCTTTAGCGGCCGGAACGTATATTGTTTCCGTACAAGCGAGAGATGACGCTAATAATCGTGCAGCAAGTAAATCGTTGGCTTTAACGTTTACCCCTTGTGTATCGAGCTTAAACTTGACCACAGCAGATAATTACACCAATACAAACGCTACCCTAAAAGCAGCGGATTCGATTAGTGCCAGCAATGCTTTGTCGGGAGCGTCAAAGGTTAATTATCAAGCAACTAACAAAATTGAGCTTTTACCAGGGTTTAGTGTTAGTGCAGGAAGTGTTTTTAAAGCAACTATACAAGGATGTGATAATTAATAGTTTTTTTTATAATTTTGTGAATAAAATAACAAAATCATACACCTGTAATGAGAAAACTTTTATTGCTGCTGACACTTTCAACCTTTTCGCTGTTAATTCTTAATTCTTGTGAAGAAGAAAATCTTATCACTGGAGCAAGCACTAACCAAGGAAATTCGACCAATAGCCCGACAACGGGTTCTAATACAGGTACGACAACAACCACTACGAAATGCTATGTAAAAACGATTGTCGAAGTAGAAGATGGTGATACTTATACAAATAAGCTGGCTTATAATACCAAGAATCTCTTAACTACATCTGACCAAGATGGGGCATTATCGACTTATGAATATGATGCCAATAATAGGGTTACAAAACTTACTTTAGTTGATGGAGCTGGGGTTGAAACATATACTTATTCGTATGATTCGAAAGGCAATATGTCGAATATCAAATATACGGCTAAGAATACGCCTGTTTCGCTCTTTATAACTGAATATAAGCTTACCACAAATGCCAGCGGGCAGGTTTCGCAAGTGACAGCCGTAACTGAAGACGGAAATATTGATTTTATCCTCGAATATCAAGGCAATAATATTAAGAAATTAATTGCCAGTGCAGATGGGAAGAAAGAAACATTAATTGAAAATCTAACATTTGATGCTAAATCGAATGTATTTGTGAATGCAGGTTTGGCAAAAGCTAATATTCCGTTTATTATCGTGGGGGCTTTTTTTGGAACAAATATGACCAAATTTGTAAATGCTAATAATGTTTTGACAGATAAGTTATTAGGTGTTTTTAGTACAGACCCTGTTACTACTACTTATAAATATGAGTATAGCAAAGATAATCTTCCAACAAAGATGACTTACATTCAAATTGATGGTAAAGATAAACTCGAAGGAAGTGCCACTTATACTTACGATTGCAAGTAATGATAACTATATCAAAAACGCCATTCAGCAGAACGTTGAATGGCGTTTTTATTTAACATTTAACCTCGAACCAATCCTTTTTCTCTCAAATAATTATTGGTCATTACTTCTTTTTCGGGATTTAAAACTACCTGTTTTAATACCTCACATATAAACAATTCGTGGTCCCCTGCATCGGTCGAATGTAAAACTTTACATTGAATATAGCCAATGGCTTCGGTCAAGAACGGACACCCTCTATTATCTAATTCAAACTTTAAGTTTTTAAATTTATTGCTGTCTTTTCCACTTCTACGACCCAATTTGTTTATTAAGCCCGTCTGTTCGATATGCAACAAATTGATGTTTAGCACCTTAGAAACCCTCACGAGTTCAATCGTATAATCAACTTTATAAAGAGACACACAAACAATTTTTCCGCCCATTGCCGTTTGCATAACCCAAGTTGCAATATTGGCATTGATGTTTCCGTCGTGTACGGTTGTTATGGAATGCACATCATAGTTTTTATATTTTAATAGTGATTTTGGCATGGCATATAGATAGAAATTTCAATATACTAACGTTTTATAAAATGGAATGTTTTGACAAAACGAGATGAATATTGAAAATAATGTATGTACATACATAAAATTTTGAGTATTAAATTTGTATTTATCCAATAAAAAATTTAATATTACAACGAAATTCTATTTAACCCTAAACCTAACCTAACTTATTTATCATGGAAGCAGTAATCTCGCCGCTTACAAAAATCGGCCGTTTTCTCTTGGCTATCCCGATGGCCATTTTCGGTATTTTTCATTTTTTGGGTGCTGAAGGAATGGCTAAGATGGTTCCAATTCCCGGAGGTGTTATTTGGGTGTATATTACAGGAGTAGCCCTTATTGCAGCCGCTGTGGCAATTATTATGCAAAAGAAAGCTCGCCTTGCGTCAGCTTTACTTGCTGTTTTATTATTAGTGTTTGTTTTGGCTATTCACCTACCAGGAGTAATGGCAGGTGGAGATAGCGGGCAGATGTCAATGATGAGCTTATTGAAAGACCTTGCGATTGCAGGTGGTGCTTTGGTATATGCAAGCACACAGCCTGTTGAATGATTTTTGATACCTACCCTAAACTGAACAGTATGCACCCAGCCGAATTTCGACTGGGTGTTTTTTTTGTTATTTTATCTTACGAATCAGTACATCGCCGTGCATGGTTTTCATCATGATTTCAGGGCCGCCACCGTTGATTTTTCCATACGTCCATTCGTCTTTCTGAATTTTGTAAAGACCTTTTTCTTTATCAGCCGTTTGTTTGACTTTTGCGGCTGTTTTATCAACATCAATATCAAAATCGGTTAGTACTTCACCCATGTCAGACTTTAGCTTAACATTGGCTTTTAAATTGGCTGGAAACGTTACATCTACGTTACCATTGAGAGTCGTGAAAGCCATTGGGGTATTGGGTGTGATGTCGGTGAAGTTAATGATGATGTTTTCGTTGATGGTATTGGCAACAACCGAACCTGCCACATTTTTCATCTTGATTTCGCCGTTGATATTTGATATTTCGTGATTTCCAGCTACACTTTCCACATAAATATCGCCATCATTGATAGTTTTGAGTTTGAGCGATGCTTTACGAGGTACCTTTATTGTCAGGTTTACCTTCATATTAACACGGTCGGTGCTGACATTGACGATGTTATTTTGTTCACGAGCCACTATCTCGAAACCATCGTTGGTTGAAATTTTCTTCATTCCGTCGGCTCGCTCACGAGTTTGTTTTTTCTCCGAAACAGGAGCGATAGCATCAATAATAATATCTTTGCCATCATAACCCATGACTTTAATTGAGCCTGTGATTAGGTTGACGTTGAGTTTTACTTCTTTGGCGGGGTCAGATAACGGAACGGTAAGTTGCTCACGTTCTTGACTTTGGGCATAAAACGATGCAGATAACATTAGCATCAATGCAGCGAATATTGTTTTTTGCGATTTCATATTTTTAAGATTCTTGAAATATTATTTTTTGATTTTAGATGTAGCAATTCTCTAAATTGCTTTACGATTTTTTGATATAAACATTCCCGTTGAAAGTTTCAAATTTTAGACTTTTCCCCCCAGTCCCAATTCTTATAATGCTACCTTTACTGAGTTTGTGGGTGGTACCTTTGTCGGTTTCGTTAGTGGTTTTTGTTACACGAGCGGGTAGTTTCTCTACATTATCGAAATCGGTATAGAAATCCCCTTGGAAAGTTTTGAACTCGCAATCGGCCGAAAAATCGGCTGGATAACTGATATTTAAATTTCCGTTTAGTGTGTAATATTTAGCATTATCGGGCGGCGAAGATATATAATTGATATTTACATCGCCATTGATGGTGCGTACCTCGGTAGCCGCTTTAACGTTTTTGAGCGTAATTTTGCCATTGATATTATTGGCTTTTAATAAACCATTTACATCGGCTATCATTACATCTCCGTTATTAATCGTTGAAACCGCCAAATTCATACTTTTAGGCACTTTAATCGTAAAATCCAGGTTATACCGATAATGAATTTTACGGTATTCATCCTTATTCCATCTATCACGATTTCGGTTTGGTCGAGAATCGAACGGCTCGGAAATGTATGCGATTAGGCTATCTGCCTTCTGCTCAAATTCGAGTTTAAATTCTCGCTTTCCTTCTTCTACAATCTCATTAGTTTTGCCCGAAATGGTTTTCTCGACTTCAATCAAAACCTTATTGCCTTCATAACCTTCGACTTTGATAAAGCCATCAATGTTATAAACTGCCAACACACTGCTGGGTGAAACCACAAACTCTTTCTTGATGGTTTCGGTGAATTTTGGTTCTTGTGCGGGTGCGTTTGTGCATGACAATACCACTCCCGACAGAATCGGAATAATTAGTTTTTTCATAATTTTGTGTTTGTTTTGTGTTCTACGAAAGTACTTGAATCGTTTTCTCAATTTTGCCTTTCACGGCTTTGTTGAGGTTTTCTTTTTGAAGTAATTGCTTAAACTGTTTGACAGAGCGTTTTTCTTGTAATTTCACCATTGCATCGGCCAGTGCAACTTGCACAAGTGGCGATTCTTGCTTCATAAGCGACTGCACTAAGCCTTCTCGTACCCTCGGGTTATTGCCCAGTTGAATCAAGGCTTCGAGCGTAACGAGGCGAACGTTTTCATTCGGGTCAGAGTTTAGGGTTGTTAGCAAAGCATCAATCACTTTATCATCAACTTTGTTGAGTTCTTGTGTATAACTTACGGCCTTGAGGCGTTCGGTGGCGGTTGGGTTTTCGAGCATCGAAAGCATCATCATTTCTTTCATTTCTTGCACTTCTGACGACAGCTTCTTTACATCATTTTGGTCGGCAACTGCTTGATTATTAGGTTTTCCGGCAAAGTATCCGATGATGCCACTCATCATTATCAATATAATCGCATAAGCCCAGTTGTTGGATGTTTTGTAGGTGAAAACTTGCTTTAATTTCATTAAAAACACGCTAAAACTACTTGCTTTTTTGTCTTCAACTTCGGCTTTGTAAGTATCAAGCATCGCATGAAAACGAGTTTTCATGTTTGGGCTTGGGTTGGGCGTTGGAAGGTTACCCATTTGTTCCCAAAGTTGTTTTTCTATATCATCAAATTCTTCGTTCATCATCATCTGGTAATTTAAATCATTTCTTTCAAATAAATACTTTTCAACTCTTTCATGGCTCTGTGTACTTTTACTTTGATATTGCCCTCGGTGGTTTGTAAAATATCGGCAATTTCGTTGTACGATAAATCTTGAAAACGGCTCAAAACTAAAACTTCTCGATGCTCAGAACTAAGCTTTGCTAAGGCCGCATGAAGGTTTTCGTGTTCCTGTTTTTTTTCGAGTTGCTTATCGGCCGAAGGCTCAGTAAATGCTTGCTCGCTCATGCTTGTCATATCCGACTGATAACTCATTCGGTGATTCTTTTTAATTGAATCGTTTAATACATTTCGAGCCAAATGGTACATCCAAGTTCTGAACTCGCCATTTTCTATAAAAGTGTGTCGATATTTGAGCATTCGGTAAAATACCGTCTGTACCAAATCTTCACTGTGAGCCGACTGCCCTGTTGAGTGGTAAAAAAAGGCCAATAAAGCTCGATGATACCGCTCAAAGAGCAGGCCCATCTTATCCAAATCGCCCGTTTTTACTTTGAGCATTAGGTTATTGTCGGATAGAGCGTTCAAGCGTCAGAATATATATAAGTTTTGTTATTTGAATGTGGAAACTTAGCAAAAAAAGAAAGGTTACAGAAAAAATGAAGAAAATTTATTTTGGGCTCAATTTTATTATCTGAGAGCTAAGTTTATTAAATAGAAATGATAGTTCTTACATTTGTATAGATAATATCTAATTTAAGCATTAATGAATCTCCAACAATTAGAATACATAGTAGCGGTTGATAAACATCGTCATTTTCAGCGAGCGGCCGACGAATGTTGTGTTACGCAAGCAACGCTGAGTATGATGATAAAAAAACTCGAAGAAGAGTTAGAAGTGATACTCTTTGATAGAAGTAAACAGCCCGTTGTGCCAACCGAAACAGGAAAAGGGATTATTACGCAAGCAAAGGTTATTTTGAAAGAAACTT
The DNA here is from genome assembly GCF_014644295.1 of Emticicia aquatilis. GTDB lineage: Bacteria > Bacteroidota > Bacteroidia > Cytophagales > Spirosomataceae > Emticicia > Emticicia aquatilis. Next base: position 241,594 of record NZ_BMKK01000005.1, on the reverse strand, counting down.
CTTACCTAAAACAACTTGCCAACGACACCAAAGCTGAAGTAAAAGGACAAATCAGAATCGGCATTATTCCGACGCTTGCACCGTATCTTCTGCCATTGTTTTTGTATAATTTACTAAAAAATAACCCACAACTAAAGGTAAAAGTCAGCGAGTTAAATACTGACCAGATTGTAGAACAACTCGAAAAAGACCACCTTGATGTCGGTATTTTAGCTACGCCTATCAATATTGAAGGTTTGAAAGAATATCCACTTTTTTACGAAAAACTGGTAGTTTTTGTATCGGATAAAGAAACTACGCTCAAGAAAAAGTTTATTTTGCCCGAAGAAATTGATGTAAATCGACTTTGGCTGCTCGAAGAAGGGCATTGCCTTCGCTCACAAATGATGAATCTGTGTGAGTTACGTAAGAAAAATACTGATTTCGGAAATCTCGAATACGAAGCAGGAAGTATTGAGTCATTACTAAAAATCGTAGAAATGAATAATGGTATTACGGTTGTTCCAGAACTGGCAGTGATTAACTTTGATACCAAACAAAAAAAACAGATACGAGAGTTTAAAGCTCCCGTACCTGTACGTGAAATAAGTTTGGTTACCTACCGCCATTTCGTAAAAACAAAGTTGCTCGAAGTATTGGCCGAAGAAATAAAAACTGGCGTTGAGGCTTTTATTCCGCAGCAAAATGGTAAGCAGTTTGTGGTGGAGATATGAGAGATACACCAACTAAAATATAAAAAAGGCTGCAAATCAAACTTGCAGCCTTTTTATATTTGTGGAACGAACTTCCCAGTTCGTTCACTATGTAAAATCTACTGCGAATCGGGAGATTCGCTCCACAGAGAAATTAGAATTCTTCGTCTAACGAGAAAGCCATATCGCTCTTTTGCGACATAACACCTGATTTTTGGTATTCACCCACACGTTTCTCGAAGAAATTGGTTTTTCCTTGCAACGAAATCATATCCATAAAGTCGAATGGATTGGTTGCATTGTAAGTTTTATCCAAACCAAGAGATTCGAGCAAGTGGTCGGCTACGAACTCGATGTATTGGCACATCAATTCGGCATTCATACCAATCAATGATACTGGCAAAGCATCTGTTACGAATTCCTTCTCGATTTCAACCGCATCACGTACTAAATTATATACTTTTTCGGCTGGATATTTATTTTGGATATACTGCGTATAAAGCAAACAAGCAAAGTCACGGTGCAAGCCTTCATCACGCGAGATAAGCTCGTTTGAGAATGTAAGACCTGGCATTAAACCACGTTTTTTCAACCAGAAAATTGAGCAGAACGAACCTGAGAAGAAAATTCCCTCAACTACGGCAAATGCTAATAAACGGTCAATGAAATTTCCGTTATCAATCCACTTCAAAGCCCAGTCGGCTTTTTTCTTCACGCACGGAATATGGTCAATGGCATTAAGCATTTTATCACGCTCAACCGCATCTTTTATATACGTATCAATCAACAACGAGTAAGTTTCTGAGTGAATGTTTTCCATCATAATCTGGAAACCATAGAAACATTTCGCCTCGGCAAACTGAATACGAGAAATGAAGTTTACGGCCAGGTTTTCGTTCACGATTCCATCAGACGCTGCAAAGAATGCGAGTACGTGTGAGATAAAGTGGCGTTCGCCATCGTTCAATCTTGCCCAGTCTTGCAAATCTGGCGAGAGGTCAATCTCTTCGGCAGTCCAGAAAGAGGCTTCGTGTTTTTTATAAAATTCCCAAATATCGTTATGTTTGATGGGGAAAAGAACAAAACGAGTTTTGTCTTCGATAAGAAGGGGTTCAACTTGTAATAGTTCAGCGTCGGTCATTGGAATTATAGTTTTGGAGTTTATTGGTCGGCGGTACTCCGCCAAGTATTTACATTTTTTATTTGGGACTGTGTAACAGTAGAATTGTATCCCAAATATAGTCACATAATTGTTTGTTCACAATGAATGTTTTCGATAATTTCAACTTTTTTTCTAAAGACTTGATAGTCAAGATGCTTTCTCATAAAACTTTTGTTGTGCCAGTTTTGATGTAGATTTTAATAAAAATGCTAACTTTACTCATCGCAAATCAACCTAAAAACCTAATCAAATGCTTAAAAAATCGCTTATCGGCGTTTCGCTGACCGTAGCCTTACTTGCTGGAATTCTTTATCTGCCGTCGTTTGACCACATACGAAACTTTATGGCATGGGGAAAACACTCCATTTTTGATTTTCGTACGCACCCAACTCGTCATATCGAAAATGGCGATGCCCCGCAAGTTTGGCCTCACGATTCTCTCTACAATAAAATTGAGCTTCCCGATTCGCTCTTAGCAAAAATAGATTCTAATAATACACATGCTTTCTTAGTGATTCAAGACGGCAAAATTCTCTACGAAAAATACTTCGACGGCTACACAAAAGATAGTATCAGTGGTTCGTTTTCGGCGGCGAAAAGTATCATTTCGATGCTCGTAGGCATTGGCGTAAGCGAAGGAAAAATAAAGTCACTCGACGAACCCGTTGGTAATTATGTGCCACATTTTAAAGAAGGGGATTTGGCCAAAATCAGAATCAAAGATTTGCTGACGATGAGTTCGGGAACAAACTACAAAGAAAGCGACCAAAGCTATATGGGTCTTTCTGCCAAAATGTATTATGCCGATGACCAAGAATATGTAGTGAATTTAATGGAAGTCAAAGAGCCAGCAGGTGTAAATTGGGAATATCGCAGTGGCGATACACAAGTGCTGGGGCTTGTAGTTGAAAAAGCTTTTGGGAAGAATATTTCGGAACTAACCTCTGAGTATTTTATGAAACCGATGGGAGCGGAAAATGATGCAAAGTGGCTTTTGGATGGTGAAAGTAAGCATGAAAAGGCCTTTTGTTGTTTCAATGGAGTGGCTCGTGACTACGCTCGTTTCGGAGAATTGATGCGTACGAACGGTAAATGGAAAGATAAACAGATTGTGCCAGAAGATTATATGAAAGTGGCCACTTCGCCTGCCAGTTATCTGAAAGACCCAACCGAAGGCGGTAAACCAGTGGATTATTACGGTTATCAGTTTTGGGTATTCAATCATAGCGGTTTTTCGATTCCGACTATGAATGGTCTTTTCGGACAATACGTATATACTATTCGAGAAAAAAATGCTATAATTGTGCGTTTAGGCGAAACAAAAGTTGTAAAACACGTGCATCACTTCCAGCCCGAAAACTTTACTTATATTGATGCCGCTTTATCAATACTGAAATAATTTTTCGAGAAAAATACCAATAATACGTTTCTTAACGGGGCATTGTTCGTCTAAAACACAAAATGTAATTTATAAATCGTAAATTCAATAAATCATGCAGTCTTCTGGTTTAAAATTCAGACTTCTTATCGGTATCGTCATGGCGATTGTGGCCTTGATAAGCTATTACAGCAAAAACCAAGTAAATCCCATAACGGGAGAAAAACAGCATATTGACCTAACACCCGAGCAAGAAGTGGCAATGGGCTTGCAGTCGGCTCCGCAAATGGCTCAAGAATACGGCGGTTTATATAATGATAATGAAGTACAGCAGCAAGCTAAAGCCGTTGGATATAAAATTGTGAAACAAGTGGCCGACGAAGCGAAAGCTAAGGGAGTAAATATTCCGTATCAATTCGATTTCCACGTACTGGCCGATGACCAAACCGTTAACGCCTTTGCATTGCCAGGCGGACAAATTTTTATAACTGTTGGGCTTCTAAAAAGATTGAAGTCAGAAGACCAATTGGCTGGTGTGCTGGGTCATGAAGTTGGCCACGTTATTCACCGCCATTCGGCACAACAAATGGCCAAATCTGATTTTTATAATGGCTTGGTTGGTGCGGTAGCAACGGCAACTTCTGACGGAACTAGCATGGGCGGTGGACAAATTGCCCAGTATGTGGCACAAATCCAGCAAATGAAGTTTGGCCGTAATGATGAATTACAATCTGATGAGTTTGGCGTAAAATATATGATACAGGCGGGTTATGACCCTAATGCGATGATTCAGGTAATGGAAATCTTAGAAGAAGCCGCTGGCGGACAACGACAAGATGAGTTTATGAGTACGCACCCAAGTCCCGAGAATCGTATTGCTAAAATTAAAGAACACATTGCCAAATATGGTAAGTAAATTTTAGTAAGATTTCAAAATCTTCTGCTGCCGCAAGGATACCTAAATGAATGTTTTGTATCCTTGCGGTAACTTTTTAGAACATATCTGAAATCCAACGAACAATTATTAACGTATGTAGTTTAAATGACTATAAGAAAAACTTAGAAAAACCTTGTCAAAATCTACTGCCATATTGATTTTTACGCAAGAAGCATCGAAAGAAGCTGCTCGTAAAATGCTGACTCCCTCAAAGAATCAAGGAGTCAATCGATTGGTATTTGACAAGTTGAACCATTTCGTTGAACGTACGGCTACGGCAGCTGCTTCTAAAGCCGAAAATTTGCAAGTTTTTCATTCAAATCAATTAATCAAGCCAAACAGTAATAGTTTCGGGCAACAGCTTTCGGCAGCTATTCAGGTAGTTTTTGAGCGAGGATTTGAAAAAGTAATTTGTATCGGTAATGACTGCCCCGCACTTAATGAAAATCGAATTTTAGCGGCAGCCGAAAAACTTCAAACTGTTGATACAGTTGTTGGCCCTGATAATCGTGGAGGAGCTTATTTAATTGGTATTTCGAGCAAAGATTTTAATGCGGAAGTTTTCGAGAATCTTGCTTGGCAGAGTGAAAAAATGCTGGAAAGTTTTATAGAGCAATACACTAACCAAGCTGTATTAATGCTCGAAACTTTATCAGATATTCATAATTTTCAAGAACTACAAACCTACACAACATCAAGGTATTTTATTGCCTTTTTAATTCGACTCGTTGAGCAAGTTACTGCAAGAATGCAGGGTTTTTACAGCTTCTTTGTAGAAAACTGGTCAATTCGCTCCTTATCTCTCCGAGCTCCACCATTCGTCTAAAAACACTCATTTATTGTTTAATTTTAGTCATAAACGGACTTTTTAAGTCCGCTATACAATGCTGTATTTTCTTTTCAAAACACATACTATATGAAAACATATTATAACCCCGATGACCTCGCAAAGTTTGGTAAAATCGGAGAATTTGGTGGCAAAGATTTAGCCAAGAAATTCTTTGATTATTACGGCGAAACTTTCAAAGACGGTGCATTGACCGAGCGTGAAAAATCATTAATTGCTCTGGCAGTGGCTCACACCATGCAATGCCCGTATTGTATTGATGCTTACACAGCCGATACATTGGCAAAAGGCTGTACCGAAGATGAAATGATGGAAGCCGTACACGTATCAGCAGCAATGGCAGCGGGCGTAAAACTCGTACACAGCGTACAGATGATAAACAAAGCCAAAGAATTAATGATGTAAAATATAATTTTGAATGATTGGATGAGTGAATGATAGAATAAAAAATCAGACTCATTCATTCACTCATTCTATCATTCACTCATTCAACATTAGAATAAATAAATGTCAAATCCAGTCAAGAGTTTAAAGGCTCAGAAAAGCCAATTAGGAGAATCTGCTTTCCAACTAAAAGTACTTAACGATAAAGAACTTTTAGGCAATAACGTGCCTTTGTTTCGAGATAAATTAGAGGATATCAACTTGTTTCCACTGAAACCTACCAAACTCGAGATTTTTCAGATAAACGTAGGAAAAATGTGTAATCAAGTGTGTAAGCATTGCCACGTTGACGCAGGTCCTGACCGCAAGGAAATCATGACCCGTGAAACCATGCAACAATGCGTTGACATCATTGCAAAATATAAGTTCACAACCCTTGATTTGACTGGCGGAGCTCCCGAAATGAACAATAATTTCAGATGGTTTATTGAAGAAATCCGTAAGGTTGATGCGGAGATTAAGATAATTGTACGCTGTAATTTGACAATTATTCTGGCCAATCCAAAATACCACGATTTACCAGATTTTTTCAAAAAAAATAATATTGAAGTTGTTTCTTCATTGCCTGCTACGAGTGCTTCTCGTACCGATTCGCAACGTGGCGATGGTGTTTTTGATGATTCAATAAAAGCCTTACAAATGCTCAATGCCGTTGGTTATGGTGTTGAAGGAACAGGGCTAAACCTCAATTTAGTTTATAATCCTGCTGGTGCATTTTTGCCTGCTGGTCAAGCTGGTTTGGAGAAAGAATTTAAACGAGTTTTAAAAACAAAATTCAACATTGAATTCAATTCTCTTTTTGCCATCACTAATATCCCAATTAGTCGTTATCTCGATTATTTATTGGTAAGTGGCAACTACGCTGCTTATATGGAAAAACTCGTAGCGGCTTATAATCCTGTGGCTGCCAGCAATGTTATGTGCCGAAATACACTTTCAATTGGTTGGGATGGCTATCTCTACGACTGTGATTTTAATCAGATGCTCGAACTAAAAGTAGCTGCAAAATCAAAGCACATCAGCGAGTTTGATTACGACGAACTAAGCAATCGCTCAATTATTGTCAATCAGCATTGTTATGGCTGCACGGCAGGAGCGGGTAGTTCGTGCGGAGGCGAAGTTGCCTAATACGTAAATCTAAAATTAATAATTCTCAGTAAACACCTTCAAATGATTTCATTTACGAAGGCTTAGAATTGTTTTGCTCAAATTTTATCAATCTGTTTCTATAAGATTTTATGAAAAAAATATTTACGAAAGGTAGTGGCTTTCTATGGCTCATCGGACTGATGTTTTCGGTCTCGACTTTCGCACAGCAAACCCGAAAAATAACAGGGCAAATCCTTGATGCCGAAACCAATCAAGGTGTAATCGGAGCGAGCATCAGTGCCAACGATGGTAAAAAAACTATCGGAACTGTTTCGGACGAAAAAGGAAACTTTTCATTAATACTTCCCGAAAAAACTCAGCAAATCAATGTTTCATCGGTAGGTTATAAAAGCCAAACGATAGCATTGAATGGCCAAACTCAACTGACAATTTCTTTGCAAAGCGGTGAAGTTTTAAACGAAGTTGTAGTCACAGCCTTAGGTTTAGAGCGTCAGTCGAAAAACTTGGGATATGCCGTGCAGCAGATTGATGCTAAGGAAGTTAGCCGAGTAAAATCAACTAATTTCTTGGATAATTTGGCTGGCCGAGTGGCGGGCGTAACCATCACAGGCGGCTCTACGGGCGTAGGTTCAACCACACGTATAAGCATAAGAGGAGAATCGTCTTTCACAAATGCCAATCCACTATTTGTGGTTGATGGAATTCCGATTAATAACAATACAATAGTAAATAACGTAAACGATGATGCCAACGGCTTCATGGAAGTTGATTTCGGGAACGGAGGTATGGAAGTGAACCCTGATGATATTGAATCGGTTACGGTGCTAAAAGGCCCATCAGCGGCAGCACTTTACGGAACTCGTGCTTCTAATGGAGTTTTGATTATTAAAACAAAATCAGGAGCAAAATCTAAAGGCTTGGGCGTGTCGTTTAATACTTCAAATTATCTCGAAACGCCTTTTCAATTACCTGTTTTTCAGAATTCTTATGGTTTAGGAAATAGCGGGCAATATGCTTACAAAGATGGTCTCGGTGGAGGTATCAACGATAATATCACTTATAGTTTTGGACCAAAATTAAACACTGGGCTTTCGATTCCGCAATATGATAGCCCCGTAACTTTGCCAAACGGACAAACTGTAAGAGCGGGCGATGTGGCCATTCACGGTGGTTTGCCAATCACGCCAACGCCTTTTGTGGCTTACCCGAATAACCTCAAAGATTTCTACGGAACTGGCCGCACTTCAATCAATAATCTGGCCATTTCGGCAGGCAACGAAAAAGGCAATTTCCGCCTTTCAATGACCGATTTGAATAGCCAATCTTATATTCCAGGAGTAGATTTGAAGCGTCGTACAGTTTCTACGGCTCTCAATTTTATGCCAATTTCTAAGCTAAAAATTACCTCAAATATTAGTTATATTAATTCGGGAAGTAGTAATCGTCCTGCTACAAAATATGGTTCTGAAAATATCAACTATGCTTTGGTAGGTTGGTTTGGTCGCTCAAATAATATTGAGCCACTGAAAGATTACTGGCAGCCAGGTTTAGAAAATGTGCAACAGTTTTCATATAACTACACATTTTTTGATAATCCTTATTTTACACTTTACGAAAACCGCAACGCCTTCAATCGTGACAGAGTTTTTGGTAATCTCTCGGCTCGTTATGAATTTACGCCCGAATTATCGCTTTCGGTTCGTACGGGTATGGACTACCAAAACGAAGACCGTACTTTCCGTCGTGCATACAGTTCAAACCGTTTTAAAACTGGTGCTTATGCCGAGCAAAACGTTTTCTATCGTGAAATCAACTCTGATTTCTTGCTGAATTACACCAAAAACTTGGGCAATTTGAGCGTAGATGTCTCGGCTGGTGGTAATAGAATGGACCAAAGAGTGGCTAACGAACAAGTTCAAACGTTATCGCTGGCACAACCTGGAGTTTATGCTTTGTCGAATGCAGCTTCGCCTTTAGAGTATTTTCAAGCGGCAGGCACCAAACGCATCAATAGTTTATATGGAATTGCTAAATTCGGCTTTAAAGATTTCTTGTTTGTAGATATTACTGGTCGTAACGACTGGTCAAGTGCTTTGGCAACTGCTACTTCTTCGGCCAATACTTCATTCTTCTATCCATCAGTTTCGGCAGGTTTAGTGGTTTCAAATTTAGTAAAATTACCAACGGCCATTTCATTCTTGAAACTCCGTGCGAGTTATGCACAAGTTGGAAATGATACCAATCCTTTCCAAACCATCGGAACATTCGTGGCACGTACACCCGTAGGTGGTTTGCCGACTTTTACAGACCAAAACCAAATCTCAAATGCCAACTTGAAGCCCGAAAGCATTAGTTCGACCGAATTTGGTGCCGATGTGCGATTCTTGAATGATAAAATCAAACTTGACGTAACATACTTTAACGCATTAAATAAAAATCAAATTATCTCATTGCCGATTGCCGTTTCTTCGGGTTATGGTCAGCAAAGTATCAATGGCGGAGCAGTTAGAAGCAAAGGTGTTGAAGTTGTACTTGATTTAACGCCAATCCGCACGAATGTTTTTTCTTGGAGAAGTACTTTCAATTTCTCGACTTATCAGAATATCGTAGAGAAATTGCCGATTCCTGGGCAAACTATCACTTTGGCCTACAACAGAATTTATGATAACGTCAATCAAACGGTTTGGTACCAAGTAAAAGAAGGTGGCCGCATGGGCGATATGTACGGAACGGGCTATTTGAAAAATGATAAAGGTGAGTTTATCATTGGAAAAGATGGCCGTTACATTGTTGATAATAACCTCAGAAAGTTGGGTAATTATACACCTGATTTTATGGTAGGTTTCAATAATACTTTGAGTTATAAAAACTTTCAAATGAGTTTCTTGTTCGATTGGCGTCAAGGCGGAAAAGTTGTTTCTCGTACTTTAGCATTGGCCGCAGTTGGTGGACAACTTATCGAAACCGAAGACCGCCCCGAAGCAGGAATTATTGCTAAAGGTGTAGTGAACACGGGAACGGCCGAAAACCCTAATTACCAGCCAAATACTACTGCTGTAAGTGCTGAAACGTATTACAGAATGTATTACGACCGAAACCACGAAGAAAATAACACTTATGATGCTTCATATCTGAAACTCCGTGAGGTACTGATTGGCTACGAATTGCCAAAAGGTTGGTTCAAAAATCGTATTGAGAGCATCAATGTTTCGTTGATTGGCCGTAATCTCTACGCTTTCAGCAAAATACCGCACTTCGACCCTGAGCAGTTTGGTTTTCAAGGACAAAAATTGATGTCGGGCGTAGAAGACATGAGCTACCCAACTACTCGTAGTTTTGGTGTGAAATTGGGCATAACATTCTAAGGTTTTCAAATCATTAAAGACATGAAGAAATTTAATAAATATATCATTGCTATCTTGTTTGTGAGCAGTTTGAGCTGTACGCAAGATTTCGAGAAACTCAACATCAATCCAACTGCCCCAGTTGATGTGCAGCCCGAGCTTTTGCTCCGTAAAGTGCTGTTCGATTTTGCCGACCAAATGTCGTACGAAGGCTTTGTGGCGGGAAATTTATTGGGACAACAGTTCACGGCCATCGACTTTAATTTATTCGACCGCCATAGCTTGACAGAACCACAGTACGGCGGAAATCCGTGGCCATTTTTGTACGAAAATCTACGTGATAATGAGATTTTATTGGCAAAATCAAGAGCAAATGCCGCTTTTGGTGTCTATGAAGGCCCAGCTTTGATTTACAAGGCGTATTTGACAGGTGTTTTGACCGACCTTTATGGCGATGTACCTTACTCAGAGGCCTTGAAGGGAAAAAGTGGAAACGTGACGCCAAAATACGATGCTCAAAGAGACATTTATTTAGGAAAAGATGGAATCATCGATAACCTAAATTCAGCCATTACGGCTATTACGAATTATAAAGGAGCAACACGCTTGCAAGGAGATATTATCTTCAACGGTGACTTGACTAAATGGAGAAGATTTGCTAATTCGTTGAAATTCAAATATTTGATGCGTGCATCAGGCAAAGAGAATGTAGCAGAGCAGTTAAAACAAATTTTTGCTGGCGGAGACTATATCAAAGACGCTACTCAAAATGCGGTTTATGCCTTTACGGCTTCGCAACCTAATAATTTTAGAATGGCAACCGCTCGTATCGGTGACTTTAATTTGTTCATCATGTCGGAAACAATGGACGAAATTCTGACCAAACTCGACGACCCACGCAAACAAGTGTTATTCCGCCCAACGGCCAATAACGCCAATGTTTATAAAGGTTTATTAAATGGGCCAGATGCTTCAAAACTTTCAATCTCGGTCGGAAACTTTTCTTTTTCGGGAAGAATTTTCAGAGAAGATGCAGGGCGTTTGAAGGCTAATTTCTTGACAAGTTTTGAAATGAATTTCTTGCTGGCCGAAGCTGCCGAAAAAGGCTTCATCAGTGTCGATGCTAAGACTTTCTACGAAACAGGCGTAAAACAAGCCTTCGATTATTGGTATTCGGTTTTGCCAGAAAATTACTTAAAAACTGCTCCAGCGGCATACAAAGTGGCAAACGCCAACCCAATTGAGCAGATAATTACGCAAAAATGGATTGCCAACGTCATCAACGGATACGAGGGCTGGAACGAATATCGCCGCACAGGTTTCCCGAAACTTAAAACCATTTCGGCAAGTTTGAATCAGAATCTGATACCTGTTCGTATGCCTTACCCAACCACCGAAGATGCCCTAAACAACGCAAACTTCAAAGCAGCAGCCGAGAAAACTAATAAAAACAGCATCAATTCACCAGTTTGGTGGGATAATTGAGAATGAAAGTTCAAAAATCCCGAAGGGATGATATTATTATAACAAGGGGAATAATCACAGATATTAGGAATCCCGAAGGGATGAAATAATTTTATAATGTCGCTTCGGCGGTCTATAATCCTTTCACTCCTTCGAGATTCGGTTTTCAAAACACACCGTTAAATATAAACCTTATGAGTACACTTACGTGGCAATGGATAATCTTGATAGCGGTCAACGTCGTGCTGTTTTGGGTATCTCCGTGGTCGAATAAAGTCAATGATTTTTTTAGAGGAAGCCACAACGACAAGCCACCGAGTGCCTTTTTGCTCACGAGTAGTTTGGTTATCTGTTGGTTATTTGCCAAATCCATTACCAACGCTGCCGATTTAGGCTATCAGTTTGGGATTGTAGGCGGAGTGGCCTACGCTGGTTATTATTTGTCGTTTTTGGTGGCGGGTGTTATCATTTACCGAATGCGAACCAAAGGGCAATACAAAAGCATTCATCATTTCTTACAGACTAAATACGGCAAAGGGGCTATCATTTTATTCACGATTCTGATAGGTTTCCGATTACTCAACGAAATTTGGTCGAATACCATGATTGTCGGGAGTTATTTTGGCGAAAAAGGTAGTATGCCCTATTTCGCTTCACTGACGGTTTTTACTTTACTCACGCTCGCCTACACACTTAAAGGCGGAATGCGAACTTCTATCATTACTGACCTTATTCAAATGGCATTTTTTGTGCTATTGATGGTTATAATTTTAGGCATTATTATCCCAGAAACCGATGGAGGCATAAAGACATTCGTTCAAAGCGGCGACTGGTCGATGGCTCAAGGAGTTAACCTACTTTTGGTGGCATTGATTCAAGTTTTAAGTTATCCTTTCCACGACCCAATTCTTACCGACCGAGGCTTTATTTCGAGTCCGAAAACCACACTCAAATCTTATCTTTGGGCAACGGTTATCGGGGCAAGTTGTATCATATTGTTTAGTTTTGTAGGCATTTTTGCCAAAATGAGAGGTTTAGAAGCTCCCGCAACCATTGGCGTAGCCAAGTTTTTCGGCACGATTTTGCTTTTGGTTATGAATACCATCATGCTCACATCGGCGGCAGCTACTATTGATTCTACGTTTACTTCAACCGCCAAATTGGTGCATATAGATTTACTCAACGAAAAAGGCATTAGCGTTTCAAAAGCTCGCCTCACTATGATTGCGATTGCTGTTTTTGGTACAATACCGATTTTCTTTAATCCCGAAATATTATCGGCTACAACCATCAGCGGTACTATGGTGATGGGTTTAGCCCCTATATTTGTATTTTGGAATCTCGACGCACCCAAAATTTCATATTTTGCGTCAGTAGTCTTGGGCGTAGTGTTTGGATTTTGGTTAGTTTTTTATCCAGTACCAACGTTTATGCTTTTATCAGAAGGCAAATATGCTGATTTATTGAGCATCAATCTCTTTGGTACGATTGCTTGTTTTATTGTTTTTTTATTACCGATTTTATTCAAGAAAAAAATTGAATCAGCTAACTAAAAATATTGGTCGATTAAGCGGAAAAGTTTTGGTTTTTGGCGGAGTTTATTCCAACTACCAATCTTTGGAAGAACTATATCGAATTGCCCAAGTCGAAGGAATAAAACCCAGCAATATTATTTCTACTGGCGATATTGTGGGCTATTGTGCAGCCCCAAGCGAGTGTTTAGATTTTATAGAAGATTGGAAAATCCACGGGATTCAAGGGAATGTCGAGCAGAATCTTATCAACGGAACGGACGACTGCGGTTGCAATTTTGAGGAAGGCAGTCGCTGTGATATTTTCTCGAAACAATGGTTTCCGTATGCAATGGCGCGAATGACCGAACGAAATATGACTTTTTTAGGGCAATTACCTGAGAAAATCAGTTTTGAGTATGCCGATAAAAAAATTGATGTTATTCACGGTTCTTTCGATAATATCTCTGAATTTATCTTTAAATCAACTGATTGGGCAATAAAAAAACATAATTTCGACCAAACAGATGCCGACGTGATTTTAGCAGGACATTGCGGACTTCCTTTCGCTGATGTGCAAGATGGAAAATATTGGCTCAATGCAGGTGTAATTGGAATGCCCGCCAATGATGGTACAGCAAGAGTTTGGTATTTGATTTTGGACGATGCAGATGGACAGTTTTCGTATAAATTTCACAATTACGAATATGAATCTTTTGAAGCAAACCAACTCATGCTCGAAAACGGTTTGCCATTTTCATATTCTGAAACGCTACTAACAGGAATTTGGGACAATAACGAAATCTTACCCGATGAAGAAACCGCTCTTGAAGGTATTCCGATTGAATTTTGAGTTTTGCAACCATCCAAATAATATCTCGTAGGGCAATTATGAAAATTGCCCTATTTTTGTGCCTTCTCTGTACATAGTCGTACATTTGCAGAATAATATTCGATTTTTATGAACGTGCTTGACCTTATTTTTATCCTTCCACTACTTTATGGGGCTTATCGTGGCTACCAAAAAGGGCTTTTTATCGAAATCATCGGAGTTGCTGCTTTCATTGTTGCTATTGTTATTGGCTTTAAATTTTTGGGTTATGGCATGAATCTCATTGCCCCCGTTATTGGTGAAAGTTTGGCCAATCGTTTTTTACCTTATCTGAGTTTTACAGTAATATTTTTCCCGACTATTTTCTTAATAAACAAAATGGGCTGGATGCTTCGCCGTGCTTTGCGTTTCACGATTTTAGGTACGATTGATGGCTTTGCAGGAGCTTTGGTTGGAGTATTCACTTGGCTTTTCGGAATCAGTACATTTTTGTGGTTGATGTCGAGCATTGATATTAATCTTCCCGAAAAACTCACAAAAGAATCTTTGACTTACCCAGTCATGAAAAAAGTAGCTCCGACCGTTATCTCAAAAGTTTCCGATTGGATTCCGACGGGTGGAAATATGATTAAGGAATGGACGAAAGACAAAGCATAGTATTTTTCTCAATGAAAACTGTGCGGAGGTTTTACGCAGTTTTCAACAACATTCAAACACTCTAATGTACCGATTGTCCTAACTCTTTGAATCTGCTTTCAGCAACTAACTTCACTTGCTGATATTCTGATTTTTTTACTACTTTTTCTATCTCGGAGCGATTGCTATAAGCCTATGAATCATAGGTGTATTCTTCATTTTCAGTGTCTTCATTCTTTAGGAAATACAAAATTGCATAATTTTTATATTTTATTTAACAATTTTTATCTCTCATTTATTTTTCTATTTATTCAAACATAAGTTGTTGAATATCAGTCATTTATGACTGGTGAATTGTATGATTTTATATTTTAAAATAAATTAATAAATAATAGAATATTAATAAAATTTATTCAAAAATTAAAAATTAATTTACAAAAGTTTTATATTTGAACGTTTTTAATGAAATATTTTAATTTAAGAACAATTCAAAATAACCAAGAAAGAAAGGTTGAAGAGCAAAAGTGGTGAGAGGTTTATGGCGAAAAATTAATCAGAAAGGAAATTGACAATTCAGTCAAGCATCCAAGTATTAACCTAAAATGTGTAACTAAGTACTGTTTATATTTTTAATCTAAAACCTTTCTACTCAATGAACAAAAAACTACTTTCACTTATTAGTATGCTCGTGCTAATAAGTACAACAATCTACGCACAGACAATCTCTGGGAGGGTCACTTCCAAGCAAGATGGCCAACCGATGACTGGTGTTTCGGTATCAATTAAAGGCTCAAATGCGGGTACTACCACCGACGATAAAGGTAGCTACTCAATCAAGGCTTCTGCTCAAAGTACGTTAGTGTTTTCGTTTATTGGCTTCAAAACCTCTGAAATTCCAGTAGGGAATCGCTCAACTGTTGATGTTACTTTAGAAGAAGATGCAACTCAGTTGGAGGAGGTAGCCGTAACGGGTTTAGGTATTTCGAAGCAACAAAGAGCATTAGGTTATGCCAGTGTGACTATCAAATCAGATGCCCTTATCAAAACGGCTTCACCAAACTTTGCTTCGGCACTTTATGGTAAAGCCCCTGGTGTACGTATTGCTGCAACACCTGGTGGAGCTACCAGTGCAGTCAATATCACGATTCGTGGTGTAAACTCTATAACAGGCCGAAACCAACCTCTCATTGTGATGGATGGTGTGCCAATTCGTGATGGTGAAGTAAGAAATAATGATTACTGGGGCGACCAACGCCTCAGAGGAAATGGTTTGTTGGATATCAACCCCGAAGATGTTGATAATATCTCAATCCTCAAAGGTGCTTCGGCAGCGGCTTTGTATGGCTCTGAGGCTGTGAATGGCGTTGTATTAATTACCACTAAAAACGGTAAAGGCCGCAAAGGTTTGGGGGTAGATTTCAACACAAGTTATAGTGTTGATAACGTAGCTTATTTGCCAAGATACCAAAATATCAGAGGAGCTGGTGCTCCACTTAACGTAAATAATGCTGGGCAAGACGCCGAAGGTTTTATTTATTATGATACCAATGGCGACGGCGTGAAAGATACGCGTGGAATCTTGAATTTTAGTATCAATTTTGGTCCGAAATTCGATGGAAAGCCAACGATGAGTTGGGATGGCGTTGTGCGTCCGTACGAAGCACAAAAAAATAATTATGGAGGTTTGTATCAACAAGGACAAAATTCAAATATCAATTTAGCGATTTCGCAAGGTAATGAGAACTCAAATCTTCGTTTTTCATTGACTCGCCAAGATAATCAAGGGATAAGTTTAGGAGCGAAAAACACTAAGAATATCGCTAATTTCAATAGTAACTTCAAAATTGGTCAAAAATGGAATACTGACATTATCGTAAATTATATCAATCAATACACACATAATCGCCCATATTCGATTGACCGTATGATTAATAACTTTACGGGTATGATTGGTCGTTTCGATAATGCTGAATGGTATTTAAACAAATACAAAACCAGCAAAGGCTACCGTTTTGTGACTGGTTCTGCACAAAGTCTAACTCCAAACGAAAACATTATCTACAATGGTTTTAAAGGAGATATTGCTGATTACGTATGGCGTTTGAAAGAACACAACCTTGATGAATATAGCAACAGGGTGATTGCAAGCATGACTAACTACTACCAGATTTATAAAGATTTAAAACTTCGTGGTAGAGTATCAACCGATTTTACTTCTGAGAGAGTTGAAAACCGTCAGTCAACTGAAGTGCCTTTGGCATTCAATAACTCAGGTTCTTTCTCACTTGGCTCGAACCTTTATTCAATCGTATATGGTGATGTGTTATTGACTTACACCAAAAAAGTTACACCAAATTTAGAGCTAAATGCAATGGGTGGCTATACTGCTACTAAAGAATTAGCAACAAAAATTGGTCGTGAAACAAGCGTAGGTCTTAGCACTGAAAACTTATTCGATATTGCGGCTTCAATCAATACTCCTGTAAGCAGTTCAAGTCGTTCGAAATTAGCAAAGGATGCCCTTTTAGCTACAATCAATGCTGATTATAAAGGTTATTTATTTTTAGAAGGAACTGTTCGCCGTGACCGTACTTCTACGATGAATCCAAACAACAATACTTTTGTGTATCCTTCGGTTAATTCAAGTTTCGTATTCACTGATGCCTTTACAATGCCAGAAGCATTAAGCTATGGTAAAATCCGTGCTTCATGGGGTATCGTGGGTAATTATCCAGACATTTATAATGCCAATATTGCTTATGACCAAAATACTTTAGGCGTACAAGCAATTGGTGGAAAACCAGTACTTTACACAACAATTCCAACAACTTTTGGGAATGACGGTATCCGTCCAGAACAGAAACGTGAATTTGAATTTGGTTTAGAAACTAAATTCCTCAAAAATAGATTAGGTTTCGACATCTCTTACTATAATGCACAAGTTGTTGACCAAATCTTGCCGCTAACCCTTCCTGCTACTTCGGGTGCTACTTCAGTTTTGACCAATATCGGAACTCTCCGCAATAAAGGTATCGAAGTAGCTATCACAGCCACTCCGTATAGAACTCGTAATTTTATGTGGACCTCTATCCTCAACTTATCAAAAAATACCAACGTTGTAGAAAAATTAGCTAATGGAGCTACTGAATTGCTTCACGCTGACTATGATGGTAATGCGGCTCAACTTCGCTCGGTTGTAGGACAGCCAATGGGTGATTTCTATGCCCACCCGATTGCAACTAATGCTAATGGAGAGAAAATCGTAAATCCTGATGGCTTATACAAAGTGGATGCCGACAAGATGATAAAAGTTGGCAATGCAATGCCAAAAGTTGTAGGTGGTTTTATCAACTCGCTTACTTACAAAGGTATTTCGCTTGACATCGTAACCGACTTCCGTTTTGGTGGATACATCATGCCTACTGGTATCAACTGGATGATTAGTCGTGGTTTGTTAGAAGAGAGTACGAAGTTTATGGATAAAGAAAGTGGTGGCTTGAGTTACTATGTTGCTAACGGAAAGGGTATTCAAACAACGGCTGATAAAGGCCCTAACGGAGAAACGGTTTATCACGATGGTATGCTCATGGAGGGTGTATCGGACAAAGGAGAGAAAAATACAAACGTGATTTCACAAGCCTATTATTACTGGAATACCTATAACTGGGGTGGGCCACAATACAGCTCATCACGCTACGAATTGTACATTCAGAAAAACTCTTACATCAAGCTAAGAGAGCTTACTTTGGGCTATACTTTGCCAGCTAAAGTTGCCAGTAAGATTGGTGCTAAGAGACTCAACGTTTCGGTATTTGGTCGTAACCTATTGTACTTCTACCGTACTATCAAAGATATGGATGCTGAACAAACAACTGCTGGTTCGAGATGGTTTCAAACGCTTACGAATGCAGGTACAAACCCATCGACTCGCACAATGGGTGTAATGCTAAGAGCAAGCTTCTAAGAATGAATGATAATTTGACCATAATTTAAGAAATAAGACAATGAAGAAAATATATTTAATTTTTATGGCAGCTTTAACCTTAGTTGTTTCGGCTTGTCAGAAATCTGATTTTGAAGGAGCTTATCCTGACCCATCAAAAATATCCAATACAACTGTTGAAAAGCAATTTACTGGCTTTTTAAACTCCAATAAATGGTATGTTTTGCCTGATTACGGGAATTACTTCGTAGTACTTCGCACAACTATCAACCGCTATAATCAAGCAGTGGGCTGGGCAAATACTGCTAATCAATATATTCCAGGAGCAGCCAGTATAAATGACCGCTGGAATAACTATTATAACTTTGTGGCTCAGTACCGTGAGTTAGAAAAAGTTTATAGTAAACTAAGTACTACCGACCAAACTGACCGTCGTATTTATATGATTGCTTCAACAATCTATTTCTATGACCATACACAAAAAGTAGTTGATTTGCACGGTGATATTCCGTTGACCGAGGCAGGTAAATTGAGTACAAATGGCGGTAATTATGAGAAATCATACGCTAAGTATGATACTGCCGAAGGTATTTACACGAAAATATTAGATGATTTAAAAGCATTTTCTGATGAATTGAACAGTATTAACGTGCAAAGTGGTATTTTGGCAGGTTTCAAAACACAAGATTTTGTAAACAAAGGCGACCTAACACTTTGGAAAAAATATTGCAATTCATTGCGTTTAAGAATTCTGACGAGAGTTTCGGGTGCATCGGCATTTTCGGCACGTGCTACTTCTGAAATTGCTGATATTTTGAATAATCCAGCAAAATATCCAACTATTACAAGTAACACCGATAATATTCAGATTAATGTATATGATTTGAATACCGACATTCACGCTAAAAACTTCCGTACTGGCTTAGAAGATTGGGATGGTAACATTGCTGGTAAAGCTATGATTGACCACATGAATAAAAACACTGACCCACGCCTAAGAGCGATGTTTGAAGCTGGTGCAAATGCCAAAGGAGTTTACAATGGCTTAGACCCAATGTTAGATGGTCAAGCACAAACAGCCTTGATTGCAGGTGGTACATTGTCCATTTATAACCGCTCGACTTTGAGCCGTAATCAGTTCTTCCCAGGTGTTTTGATAAATGCTGCCGAAGCGAGTTTCTTGGCGGCTGAATATTACTTGAAAGCCAACAACAATGCCGCATCCAAAATGGCTTATGAGAAAGGTATTCGCCAGTCAATAGAGTTTTATTATAATCTAAGAAAACTCAGCAACGATAATACCGCACCTGCATTGACAGCAGTTACCGAAGATGAAATTACGAAGTATTTAGCCAGTGCCGATGTAAACTGGGATAAAGCAACTGATAAACTCAATCTTATTGCTACCCAAAAATGGATTCATTTCAGTGTAGTGCAGCCAGTAGATAGTTGGGCCGAAATCCGTCGTCTGGATTTACCGAAACTTACTTTCCAAGTAGATGATGCTAACGCACAAAAACAACCACCTTTCCGTTGGAGCTACCCATCGAGTGAGCAAACTTATAATTCAACAAATTATAGTTCAGTAAGAACGAAAGATAACCTAAGCACTAAGCTGTTTTGGGATGTAAAGTAGATTTGATTAATAAAAATGATTAAGGATTATTTATTCATGGGCGTGCTATTTTAGTACGCCCATTGATTTTTATAGAAATACCACGCAATTCTTCCACTTGTCTTTAAAGGTTTTGCCTATATATTTGTATTTTCCTCCAATAACTTAATTTCAATAATAGTTTTGGGCAAAAATGAATATGCTCACATAAAAACTTTAATAAAATCTAAGTTTTGGAGACGAACGATTAAATCAAAATCATGGCGATTGATAAAGTAATTAAACTATCAAATGTGCTGATTGAAAAAGAGTCATTCGTTTAAAAACTGACAAACCAAAGAAAATATAAACAGTAATTATGGTGAAGAAAATCAAGCTATTTTTGATGCGTAGCAACATCATCGACCTTGCTACGGGAGTAGTTATCGGTACGGCTTTTCAGAAAATTATTTCGGCAATGATTGATAAAATCTTCATGCCATTTGTGGGAGTTTTGGTTGGTGGTGTCAATCTGAAAGATAGATATGCCGAGGTATTGACCGTAAAAATTGGTTGGGGAGAAGCCCTCCAAGCAACTTTTGATTTTGTGGTAGTTGGTACAATTCTATACTTTTTTCTGAAAGCATTGGGGCAAAATACCGAAGCTAAACCACAAGTAGATGATTTATTAATCGAAATTCGTGATGAACTTAGAAAACTCAACGCCAAAAAGTAGCACAACCGTGTCGGCGACGGTCGGCCGCTGCCGTCCGATTTCTAAATTGTTTTTGTCCAGAACAACTTTGTAAGCTGTCAGTTGGTTAAGAATATGCTGTATAAGAAACAAATTGGAAATCGGTTCGCCGATGAATTTACTTCTCAAATAACCTCGCTAAACGCCCAGCTACAAAGCTAAAAACCAACGAGATTCCGCATCCAGCAAATGTGCCAAACATAGCCATATCGGCACTTACGGGCGTGAAAAGTTTTAAGAAATGTACAATTAGCAAAATTGCTACTTGTATGAGAGCCAATACCCATCCACGGTGTGGCTCTAAGTAGCCAATAATAAAGCTCGATATTGCCAATGCTGACATCATCAAATATGCCCCCGAGCCAATGCTGTGATAAATAATATAAACTACCAAAGCCGTTACGGCCAACGAAATAACAATATGACGTAGAAATTTAGTGTCCATTTTCTAAAAATTTAGACTACAAAGGTAAAAAACTATAAAAATAAACCCCCTCTAATAATCAAAATATTAGAGGGGGTTTGGATTCTCCCCATCGGGGAGTTAGAGGGCTTCTTAATTCTTCCCGCTACCCGAAACCCCACCAGCGGCAGGAGTACCAGGATTAGCCACTTTTTTATCGAAATCGCCCGCTTTTACGATTGAAATCTTCTTAGGGTCGATAAATTTCTTGATAGCTCCGTTTACTTGCTCAGGCGTAAGAGCCTCGACTTTTTTCTCAAAGTCAGCATCGAATGTGAGCGTACGGTCGTAGTACAAGTAGTTGTTCAAGCGACTTGAAAGTTCGTTATCTTGCGAGCGAGAAACACTACGGCTTTGCAACCAACCCGATTTTGCAGCTTTCAATTCGTCGGCGGTAAAGCCTTCGTTTACAACCTTTTCTATTTCTTCATAGAATGCCTTTTCGAGTTTTTCGGCATTTTCTGGAGCATAGATGGCATAAGTCATGAAGCTACCTGACTTATCGAACGGACTTCCCGAAAGATTTGAACCAACACCATAGCTGATACCTTCTTTCTGACGAATCCTAACGGCCAAACGTGAACTCAAAAATCCACCACCGAGCATATAGTTACCCAACAATAATGCAGGATAATCGGCATCGGTTTCTTGTAATGGAAGGTTTTGACCTGCTAAGAAAAGAGCATTGGCTTTATCAGGAGTTTTGATGGCACTATTCGATGGAGAAATCTCTTGGAAAACCGCTTGAATGCGTTTGAATGGTGCTGGTGATTTCCAAGTTCCGAAGTTGGTGCTGATGCTTTTACGCACGGCAGCTTCATCAAAATCTCCAACAACCGACATCGTAGCGGCCGAAGCACCATAGAAATCAGTGTAGAATTTCTTAACGTCATCGAGTTTTACGTTTTTGTTGCTTTCGATGCTTTCTTCAATCGTAGGTACATAACGTACGTCAGATTTCGGATAAGGATTCATCATGCGTTGGAACGCCGTAAATGCCAAAGCCTGTGGGTCGCTTTTCTGAGATTCAACTTGAGCCAAAATTTCTTGTTTCATGGTTTCAAATTCTTTCTCATCAAAAACAGGATTTTTCAAAATGTCATTAACAATCGCCAAAACTTTTGGCAAATTATCTTTGGTTGACTCAATGCTGATACCCACATTGTTGCCACCACCACCGATGTTTACTTGTGATTTGAGCTTATCGAGCGTGTCTTTCAATTGTTGGCGGCTCAATGTTTTGGTGCCTTTGTTCAACATCGAGGCCGTGTATTGTGAAATCGTAGCTTTGTTTTGGAGGCTTTGCTCATCGCCCATGCGTAGCGTGATGTTTGCTCGTACTGAGTTTCCACGAGTCGATTTTGGTAACAAAGCATATTCTAAACCATTTGGCTCTTGTCCACGCTTCGTGCGGCTTTCGATATTGGCTGGCGATGGGTCGAAGGCTTCGCCTTGTGCCACCACTGCACGACCTTTATAGTTTTTCACTAAAGCATCAACATCTGGTGATTCTGGTACTTTCACACGGTCAGGATTTTCTTCTGGAATAAATACCCCAATCGTGCGGTTCGATGGCTTGAAATAATATTTTGCCACACGTTTTACATCATCAACCGTAATTTTTTCGAGGGCATCACGGTAGATGAAAATCAAACGCCAGTCGCCCGCACCCATATACTCGCTCATTTGTAAGCCTACACGCTCACTGTTGCGAAGCGTGAGTTCAAGGCCTTTAAGGGCTTCGTTTTTAGCACGCTCAACGTCTTCTTTCGTAAATTCCATTGTGCCTACGCCATCGAGCATCGTCAGTAATGCTTTCTTGGTTTCATCTAAATTCTTTTCTTTCAAAACACTTAGTCCGAAGTAGAAGAAAGTTGGGTCTTTATTCGTGAATGAATAGGCATAAAGGCTCGAAGCGAGTTTGGTTTCAACTAATGCTTTGTAGAGTTTTCCACCAGGTTGGCTTGTTAAAATCCCCTGCAAAACATCTAAAGCTGGGTAATCTGGGTGGCTATTTGAACAAATATGATAAGCAACACCAATGGCTTGCACATCGCCCACACGACGAAGCGTAACCGAACGCTCGCCATCTTGCACTGGCTCAACTGTGTAAGTTGGTTGTAGCTTGCGAGTTGGGCGAGGAATTCCACCAAAATATTCTTCATTTATCATTTTAAGCACTTTGGCTTCATCAAACTTTCCTGCAACCAACAAAATAGCATTGTCAGGCTGATAATATTTTTTGTAGAAAGCCTGCAAATTATCAATCGGCACTCGTTCGATGTCTTCACGTGAACCAATCGTTGAGTTTCCGTAGTTATGCCACAGATAGGCAGTCGAAATTACTCTTTCACTTAACACACTTTCGGGGTCGTTTTCACCCGATTCAAACTCATTTCTTACTACCGAAAACTCTTTTTCGAGGTCTTCTTTCTTAATAAATGAGTTTATCATGCGGTCAGATTCGAGGTCTAAGGCCCAACGGAGGTTTTCTTCAGTTGAGGCAAAAGTCTCGAAATAATTGGTACGGTCGAGCCATGTAGTACCGTTTGGTCTTGCACCGTGGTCGGTCAATTCTTGCGGAATATTCGGGTGTTTTGGCGAACCTTTAAACACCATGTGTTCGAGCAAGTGAGCCATACCAGTTTCGCCGTAACCTTCGTGGCGAGAACCAACCAAATACGTGATGTTTACGGTAGCCGTTTGCTTAGATGGGTCGGGAAAAAGTAAAACTCGAAGACCATTACCAAGCAAATATTCGGTGATACCTTCAACCGAAGTAACTTTTACTGGAGCAGGAATTGGAGCTTTTTCTTCTACGAGAGCAGTTTTTTGTTTCTTTTTTCGTTTCTTTTTTTCTTTTTTCTGAGCGAACGCATCGCCACCAATCAAGAAAATACCCACAAGCATCATCATGATGAACTGCTTGAGGTTCAGGTTTCGGTAATAGTTTAACATAATTTTTTGTTGGATTAATTGTGCAAATAATAGGCGAGGAGTAAAAAACTACTAACCTGCATTATATAACGAAGAAAATAGTTAGAATGATTAATTACAAATAAAAAATGTTAAAAAGCGTTTAGTGTTGATGAAAGGAGTATTTAGATTTGACAACTTTTTGAAAGTTGTCAAATCTGAGTATTCTGTAATTATATTTGTCTATGCAAAAACTCCTCAAAACATATCTTCGTCGGCTTACCAATCTTACTTCACGGAATCGTTCGTTATTGTTGCTTAATTTACCCCAAGAACAATTTCTTGATTTACACCAACTTGATTTTCTGGATAATAAGCCTTCGTTTGAGTTAATCAACCAACTTATTGCTCAAAAATCGCAAATTTCGCTTTGTGATGTGATGGATAGTCGTTTAGAAAAAGTAAACGAAACGAGTAAAATTCTTAGAAAAATAGCCCGAACCGAAGCATTTATTGAGCAAGAACGTGGGGCGGAGGATTTGTATGTGGGTTATCCGTTTGTTAAAGGAAAGCTTTCAGATGGCACGGTGGTGCGTTGTCCGCTGTTATTTTTTCCAGTAACACTCAAAAACAGTGGCGATGGTAAAAAATGGTTACTCGAAAGACGTGAAGAAAGCATTAGCTTAAATCGTAGTTTTTTGCTGGCTTATTCACACTTTAATCAGATAAAAATCAACGATGATTTGCTCGAAACTTCGTTTGATGATTTTAGTAAAGAAAGCCTTGTTTTCAGAACTCAATTGTATGAATTATTGAAAAATAGCCCCGTTGAAATTAATTTTAATCAAGATAATTTTACGGAACAACTCACTGATTTTCAGAAGTTTACAAAATCAGATTTAGAACAACTCGAACGCAACGGCGAACTCAAACTTTTTCCGCAAGCAGTTTTGGGTATTTTCCCGCAGGCGGGTTCTTATTTGGTGCCTGATTATGAGAGATTGTTAGAAGATACAAATAATAATAATAATATAAATTCGGAAGAATTATTTAGAATAGATGCTTCCGAAACAACGATTGTAAAAGAAGAAAGTTCTTTCCTACCTTTCTCCATTGATGCTTCGCAAGAGCTTGCTATTCAGCAAGTTAAGTCAGGTCAGTCGTTAGTTGTACAAGGCCCGCCAGGAACTGGAAAATCTCAGTTGATAGCTAATTTGGTGGCAGATTTTACTTCAAGAGGCAAGAAAGTATTAGTCGTTTGTCAAAAACGTGTAGCACTCGATACTGTTTATCAGCGATTGGAAAACGCCCAAATGACCGATTTTGTGGCGTTGATTCATGATTTCAAGAATGACAGAAAATCGCTTTTTGAGAAAATTACGAATCAGATTGAGCGAGTTGAAGAATATCAAAAGAAGAATAAAAGCCTTGATGCGATTTTTCTGGAGAGAAATTTTACACAAACCAGCCGCCGAATTGATAAACTTTCGGAAGAGTTGCAAGTCTTCAAAAATGCCCTTTTTGATGAGTCAATCTGCGGAATGTCGGTCAAAGAATTGTATCTGACAAGTAGTGCCGAAAAGCCGTGTATCGAACTTGGAGATAAGTATAAAGTTTTTACTTTCAATGATTTAACTGATTTTGAGAGTCGATTAAAACGTTATTTTCAGTATGAACAAAAGTTGCAATCAAGCGAAGGCTATGAGTTTTGGAAAAACCGAGTTTCGTTTGCTAATTTTACTTTTGCCGATGTCCCAAAAATCAAAAATGTCATTGTCGAAGTAGCCGATTTCCAGACAAAAAACTTTACTCGTTTTTCAATTACCGAACTAAATAATCTTGATGAAAACGTAGTACAACAATTCTCCGAATTGTTCGAAAATGAAGAAGTCATCGAGATTTTTGAAGCAATAAAAAGCGAGAAAAAATACTTAGTAAACCGACAATTTGACCTAAAGAAAATCAGTACCGAAATAAACCATCTGACCAACCAAAATTGGATAGAAACTACCTTGCCAACTGAGCTTCTTTTACACAGAAAAAGCCAAGTTGAGCAAGCATGGACGGCCAGTAAATCGGGTTTGAGTTGGTTTAGTTGGAAGTTATTTTCTAAAGACAAGAAAGAGGTCGAACAACTGCTTTTTCAGAATCGCTTATCATTGCAAAGTGCTGATTTAGAATTGCTTGTCGATAAAATAAATAATAGAATTACCTTCGAGAACTTGAAAGATAAACTGGCAAAAAAAGAGATTTATATTGATGCAAAAGAAGATACCGAATCAATCTTACAAACTTTGAAAAATTATATTTTAGCCAATGATGCTTTTGCTCTTTATACGGCCAATAATTTTCTTCAAAACGACGACTTTTCTCTAAAATATTACGCAGATTTAAGACAAACCATCAAAGAAGTAAAGCAAAAACTGCCTCAATGGAAGGTGTTTTTGAGTAATTGGCAGATAGCCCCACCCAACCCTCCCCGATGGGGAGGACTTTTGAATTCCCCCCTCTCCATTGGGACGGCAGCCGTTGCTGAGGGGTTGTGGGTGGGGCTACTCTTTGACTACATACAAGAAGCTGATAGTCTTAAAAACTCTTTTAGCCATACCGAACTTGAGATTATTGAAAAACTGACAGAAAACCCCGATTATGCGACCGAAGTTTTTCAGAATTCTTTGCGTTTGGCTTGGATTCAGCATATTGAGACACTTTACCCGATTTTGCGAAGTGTGAGTTCACTCAAAATGCAGCAAATGGAAGATGAATTGCAAGAAAGTGTTTTGCAAAAACAAGCTTTGAGTCAAGAGATTGTGCTACTTAAATTACGTGAGCAAACGTATAAAGACTTACTAATCAATCGCTTACAAAACGTAGTTACTTACCGAGAGCTGCATCATCAGACTACTAAAAAACGAAAGTTATGGTCGGTTAGAAAAGTTTTGGAGGCGTATTCTGATGAGCTTTTTAAACTCATTCCGTGCTGGATGGCATCGCCCGAATCGGTTTCGGCGATGTTTGAAATGAAAGAAGGCTTATTCGATTTAGTGATTTTCGATGAGGCTTCTCAGTGCTTTGCCGAGTACGGTATTCCTGCCATTTATAGAGGAAAACAGATTGTGGTAGCGGGCGATTCGAAGCAGCTTCAACCCAATGATTTATACCAGATTCGCTACGAAGAAGATTTGACTGACGAAGAACCGATTCTGGAGATAGATTCGCTGCTCGATTTCGCTGCTCAATATTTGCCACAGGCTTCATTGATGGGTCATTATCGCAGTCAATCGCTTGATTTGATTGGTTTTTCTAATCAGTTTTTCTATAAAAATTCTTTGCGTTTATTGCCTCATTATGAGCAAATTAGCCTTAAT
This sequence comes from Emticicia aquatilis, assembly GCF_014644295.1. GTDB lineage: Bacteria > Bacteroidota > Bacteroidia > Cytophagales > Spirosomataceae > Emticicia > Emticicia aquatilis. Next base: position 214,199 of record NZ_BMKK01000005.1, on the reverse strand, counting down.
CAACCTGCCATAAATTATATAAAAGTGGAAGGCATTTGGGAGAAAAATACTAACGAGCGTGAAGCTCAAAAAGTGGTAGAGTTGGTGGCCGAACTACAACGAACTTCCCCCGAAAAAAGCATTGGCGTTGTGACTTTCAATCATAAACAAGCAGATTTGATAGAGTTGAGAATTATGAATTCTGAGTTTAGAGTTGAGGAAAAAATATTTAGCCAAATTTCAGTAAAAAACATTGAAAATATACAGGGAGATGAATTTGATATTGTGATTTTTTCGGTGGGATATGCTCCCGATGTCAATGGTCGATTATTGATGAATTTTGGTAGTTTGAATCAAACTGGGGGTGAAAATAGGCTTAATGTGGCAGTTACTCGTGCGAGAGAAAAAATCTATGTAGTGTGTAGTATTTTGCCTGTCCAACTCAATGTTGAAAACGCCCAAAATGAAGGTCCGAAATTACTAAAAAAATATTTGGAGTACGCTCTTGAAGTATCGAATGGTGAGTTCCTGCACGAGCCAAATTTACCCGAAAGTTTCCGAATTGATTGGTTTTTGAAAGAACAATTGAAAAATCGTAATAGCCAGTATATCAGCGAATTACCTTTTGCAGATTTGACCGTAAAAGCTGCTACTGGAAAATATGATTCTTTGATTTTGACTGATGATGATTTGTATTTTGATGGCATTTCTCCGAAAGAATCTCACGCTTATTTACCCATGAATCTCCGAGCCAAAGGCTGGAAATTTGAGCGTATTTGGAGTCGGAATTTTTAGAAGGAAATAAAAGGAAGGCTTCGGACTGGGCGTCCCCCTCAAAGCGAAGCCTTCCTTAATGTTACGCCTTCACTTCTTTCTTTTCAGGAATCAAAATCGAAGCAAGAATACTGGTTGCCAAGATTCCTACAATCACTATTAATGAGTGTGTATTCGTAAAGCCAAGGCCTTCCATTTGGTGGTGAAGAAGCATTTTTGCCCCGATAAAAGTCAGCAAAACGCCCAATCCCAGAGGTAAATATCGGAAAAGACCCATGATGCTCGATAGGAAAAAGAACATCGAACGAAGCCCCATAATGGCAAAAACATTCGAGAAAAATACGATGTAAGGGTCTTTCGTAATTGAGAAAATTGCTGGGATAGAATCAACCGCAAAAACCACATCTGTACCCGCAATAACGAGCATCACCAAGAAAAGCGGCGTGATATACCATTTCTTATATCTTTTGTGATAAATCAAGAAATTATCGGTTACGTTTCTTTTGTAAACGTTGAAGATTTTCGAGGCAACTTTCACCACTGGGTGGTTTGCAGGTTCGATTTTCTCTTCTTCCTCTTCTTTATTAAAAAATATTTTCAGTCCAGTATAAACCAAAAATCCACCGAAAATATAAAGAATCCACTCGAACTCTTGAATCAAGGCCGCCCCGATAAAAATAAAGATAAAACGCAGTACGATTGAGCCAAGAATACCCCAAACTAATACTTTTTTATAGAATTTTTCGTGAACACCAAATGAACTAAAAATCAAGATAAACACAAAAATATTATCAACCGAAAGTGAATATTCGGTCAGATAACCCGTCAGGTAATCAATAGCCATGCTATTTTCAAAGGCTTGCAGGGCGGCATTGAAATCGGTCGGAAGTTTTAGTTTGTCATAGTATTTCAGTCTGACTGATTCAAGGTGCGAAGCATCGCTAATATCGTGAATCAGATAGCCGTATTGACGTAAGAAGAAGAAAAAACCGATGGCCAAAGCCACCCAAACGGCACTCCAAAGCCCCGCTTCTTTGAAACTTACTTTGTGGCTGCTCGATTTACTGAAAGCCCCCAAATCGAAAGCCATTACTAAACCCACGAAAATCGAGAAACAGATGAAAAATATTGTTTCGTTTGAAAAAGTCATAAAAGGAAAATTTAAAATAATTATTGCTTAAAATCTTGGCACTTTGTTTGTTTGTTGGTTATTTGTTATTGGAGAACTGGTTATTGGTGTATGACAATCTTCATTGTAAAGTTATATTCCAAATTTAATAAATAAGTTTTTTTACCTGTAAGTATTCTCCTAATAACCAGTAACTAATAACCAATTACCCAATCATAGATTTGCAATTCAAGAGAAACATGCTGTATTTTGTAACAAAGTTTCAATAGAATTGATTTGCAAAATTGCACCGAAAACTCGAATAATTCATGTATAATGGTAAAAAAGTAGTCATCGTTATGCCAGCGTATCGTGCATCGCTAACGCTTGAACGTACTTACAAAGAAATCCCTTTTGATATTGTTGACGAAGTAATCTTGGTTGATGATTATAGTCCCGATAACACTGCCGAAGTGGCTAAAAGTATTGGTATTCAGCACGTTATTCGCCATGATGTAAATAAAGGCTATGGTGGTAACCAAAAAACTTGCTATACAAAAGCCCTCGAAATTGGGGCCGATATTGTGGTGATGGTTCACCCCGATTACCAATACACTCCGAAGCTAATCAGAGCAATGGTGAGTATCATCGGTGAAGATTTATATCCTGTTGTTTTTGGTTCGAGAATCTTGGGCAAAGGTGCTTTAAAGGGCGGAATGCCACTTTATAAATACATCGCAAACCGTTTCCTAACGCTCACACAAAATATTTTGATGAGTCAAAAACTCTCAGAATATCACACGGGCTACCGTGCATTCTCACGTGAAGTATTGCAGAATGTGCCATTCAAAAAATGCGACGATGATTTTATTTTTGATAATGAAATGATTGCCCAAATCTTCGCAAAAGGCTACGAAATTGCCGAAGTTACTTGCCCGACCAAATATTTCGATGAGGCATCTTCTATCAATTTTATGCGTAGCTCAAAATACGGTTTGGGGGTACTTAGAGTATCATTTCGTTATTTCTTGAATAATCTTGGTATTTTTAAATGGGATTTGTTGAAGTAATTTCGATATAGTTTTTCTAAGGAAGTCTTCGCTTTGAGCGAAGACTTCCTTTTTTTCATTAACTTTGAATTTTAATCAACGAAAGTTAAAATGTCAGTTATTATTTCTCCAATTTCCGAAAGTTTAAAAACTTTTCTCGAAACAAAAAGTTATTCTAAAATCATTGTCTTGACCGATACAAATACCAAGCGTTTTTGTTATCCAGTTATCAAAGATTCTTTGCCGAAGCATACGCTTATTACCGTAAAACATGGCGAAGAAAACAAAAACCTTCAAACTTGCGAGCAGATTTGGTCGGCCATGACCGAAGCACAGCTCGACCGTCATGCTTTGATGATTAACTTGGGTGGAGGAGTAATCGGCGATATGGGTGGTTTTTGTGCCGCAACATACAAGCGTGGCATTGATTTTATTCAGATTCCTACCACTTTGCTTTCGCAAGTTGATGCCAGTGTAGGAGGAAAGTTAGGTATTGATTTTCAAGGTTTTAAGAATCATTTAGGCGTATTTACTCTACCTAATGCAGTTTTAATTGACCCTGTTTTCTTGGAAACACTCTCGGAAAGAGAAAAACGCTCAGGTTTTGCCGAAATTTTGAAACATTGCTTGATTCAAGACGGAGAAAAATGGCAAGAAATCAGAAGAAAAGATTTAGCCGACCAAGATTTGCCCGATTTGATTGCTCATTCGGTTGAAATCAAGAAAAAAGTGGTCGAACAAGACCCAACCGAGAAAGGTTTACGCAAAATTTTAAACTTTGGGCATACGCTCGGACACGCCATTGAGACGTTTTTTCTGCATCAAGGAAAAAAAAGATTGTTTCATGGTGAAGCAATTGCAACCGGAATGGTCTGCGAGTCGTATATAGCTTATGAACGAGGTTTGATTGATGAACGAACGCTCGAACAAGTAGAAGAATTCATATTTTCGATTTACGGAAAAGTAGATATTGCAGAAGCCGATTTCGATACAATTATTGGGCTGACGCTTCAAGACAAGAAAAATAAAGGTAAGGAAGTCCGTTTTTCGTTAATAAATGCCGCAGGAAGTTGCTTATATGATATAGTGGTGAGTAAAAATGAGATGAAAAAAGCCTTAGAATACTACAAAGGTTAGAAAATGAGATGAGGGCAGACAATAGCTGAAGGGTTGCTACCTAAAAATGTGTTTGCAAGAAAGGCGAGATAAAGCAACAAAAACTTGATTTTTTAGAAACAATTAATTAGTTTTGAATATACTGCAATGGTTAGATGCTTTCCATCGGAATATTTATAAATAGTTGATAATAAGTCTTTTCGTGGCAATGCCATGAATATAAAGTCATTTTGTATTTTAAATCAGTTCAATTTGTAAGCCTTATGAAAAAATTCTATTTATTGTCTGCACTCGTTGTTTTAGCATTATCAAGCTGTAATTCCATCAAGCTCATGGTCGATAACGACTATAGCTACGAAACCGACTTTACGAAGTACAAAACCTACAATTTTTTGAATTGTGAGATTGATACATCGTTTGTTTGTTCCGAAATCCAAGATGCCATTCGTCGCCAAATGAAAGCTCGTGGCTACAAAGTGGCAGCCGACGACCCAGGTTTATTGGTGAGCTATAGCATCATCCGTGACCGTGTTGACTACAAAGGTTATTTCCAACCATCGCTCGACCGTTGGGTCAATCACTTCGATGGCGATGATACATACAAAACTCAAAATTTCCATTTTGGTGGCGGAATGATTCTGGTTTCGTTGCTCGACGCCGAAAGTAGCCGTCTGATTTGGCGTGGATACGCTTCGGGCGTTTTCAATAAGCAAGTCAATAAGCCAATCAATTATTATCGCAGTGTGGTCAGAAATATCTTTGACCAATACCCACTTTTTGCAGCAGGCGAAAAACCACGTAAAATTGAAGAATTATAGTCGGCAATTTTAATAAGCAATCAGCCTTCATTTTATAAAAAAATGTATATCAAAACTCCCCTTTGGGGACGGTCCGACGATTCGGATGGGGGTATGAAAAAACTACTATTATTTCTGAGCTTATTGGCTTTTCTGAGTGGATGTACGAGAGTTTTTGTTGATAACGACTATCGTTATTCGACCCACTTCAAAAAATACCAAACCTATGCGTTTGTTGATTGCGAACGAGATACAAATATCTTGTGCGAAGATGTGCAGCAAGCTATTCAGTATCAGATGCGTGCAAGGGGTTATGAGTTTAATGCCCAAAAACCTAATGTGTTTGTAAACTTTTCTATCTACTACGACCGACTCAAGTACAAAGGCTACGAACAGCCATCGTTGATGAATTGGGTTTCGACAGAAGATGAAAGTTATTTGTATCGCCCTATAAAATATGAATTAGGACGTGGGACGCTCATGATTTCGATGATAGAAGCAGAAACCAGCGAAGTGGTTTGGCGTGGATATGCCACCGGAATTTTTAATAAAGCATCATCGAAGAAAAACTATTTTAAGAGTATCGTCAGAAATATTTTTGACCAGTATCCGCTCTTAGCTACAGCCGATAAAACACAAAAATCCAAAGGGAACATTATTTATTGAAATGATGTTGTGTTTCAGGAGTCGAATATCACAAGTTGGTGTTCGACTCTTTTTATTTTTTTCAATCTTTACTAAAACCTATTTATGCTAACAGAATTACAAAAAGGACTTTCGTTGAATACTCGTAAAATAGTAAAATTTGCCGAAGGTCTTTCGCAAGAAGAAGTCCTCTTTCGCCCATACGATGCCGTAAATAATTTTCTTTGGAATCTTGGTCACGCTACAACCGTCCGAAATACGATTATTAAAATCTTAAATCCATCGGCTCAATTGGAGGTTTACGAAAACGAAAGAGAATTATTCGGAAAAGATTCAGTATTAAAAGCCAACGACGCTTACCCTGAACTTAGCTTGATTCTTGAGCATTTTGTGAAGCGTGGTGAGCAAATAAATGCACTTATTGAGATAGCTTCTGACGAATACTTGCAGCAAGAATCTTCCATAAAAATAGGCCCAGACCCTCGAACGAATGCCGAATTGCTATGGTTTTTCTATAACCACGAAACCGAGCATTTGGGCGAAATGAAAATTCTTAAAAACCTCGCAAACCGACTTAGAAATGCTTAAAGTTTACGGAATCCCGAACTGTGATACAGTAAAAAAAGCCATTACGTGGCTCAAAGACCACAACGTAGCCTACGAGTTTCATGATTATAAAAAACTTGGTATCAGTGAAGCCAAACTCGAAGAATGGCTCACGCAAGTGCCTTATGATAAACTCATAAATCGTGCAGGTACGACTTTCAAAAAACTAACCGACGAAGAAAAAGCACAAATCACCGATAATGCTTCGGCAATAACTTTAATGCTCGAAAAAACATCGGTCATCAAACGCCCAATTGTAGAATCAGACAAGATTTTAGCGATTGGTTTCAACGCTGAGGAATATGAAAACATATTTTCTTAAATCCCATACTTCTCCACTCTCCGATAAAGAGCTTGTCGAGTGAGTCCCATTTCTCGGGCGGCGTCGGTGATGTTGCCGTTGAATTTCTTTAGAGTCTTGATAATCAGCATCTTCTCTACTTCTTCCAATTGGTAAGTTTGGTCGAACGAAGGTGCTGTTTCTTGTCTTGTCTCGAAGAAAAAATCTTCTGGTTGTAGGGCATTTCCTTGCGAAAGTATCACGGCACGCTCAACTGCGTGTTGGAGTTCACGCACATTTCCTGCCCAATGATAACGCTGTAATTGCTTGCCCAAAGCCGCACTGATACTACTAACAGGTCGATTATATTTTTTGCGGTAAATCTTCAAAAAATGCTCTGCCAAAGGCAAAATATCTTCGGGGCGTTCACGCAAGGCGGGAAGTTTTATTTCAATGGTATTGATTCTATAAAGTAAATCTTGACGGAAAGTGCGTTGAGCAACTCGGTCGTAGATTGGCTCGTTGGTGGCACAAATCAAACGAATATCAATATTTTTTGGTTTGTTCGAGCCAACTTTCGTTATACTTCTGTTTTGTAAAACATTCAATAGTTTGGCTTGTAACGGCAGTGGAATATTTCCTATTTCATCTAAGAAAATCGTTCCGCTGTTGGCTTCTTCAAATCTGCCTGTTCGGTCTTCACGGGCATCGGTAAATGCTCCTTTTACGTGTCCGAAAAGCTCACTTTCAAACAAAGTTTCTGAAATTGCACCCAAATCTGAATGTACAAATGGCATTTCTGCACGATTCGATTTTTCGTGTAACGACCTCGCTATCAAATCTTTACCAGTTCCATTTTCTCCTAAAATCAGAATATTTGCATCAGTCGCTGCTACTCGCTCAATGGTTTCAAAAATTTTGAGCATTGCGGGGCTACTACCAATGATTTCTACTTTGCTACTTGGCTTTTTCTTTTCTTCGCTTTTGCCAGTTTTCTGCAATCGCATTTCATAGGCCGACTGCATGGTTTCGAGTAGCTTGGTGTTTTCCCAGGGCTTTAGCACAAAATCAACTGCTCCCATTTTTATGGCTCGCACAGCCATTTCTACATCACCATAAGCCGTAAAAAGCACCACCGAAATGCGTGGGTCAATGTCCAAAATACGGTCGAGCCACTCGAAACCTTCTTTGCCCGTATTTACATCACGAGTAAAATTCATATCGAGCAAAACCACATCGTAGGCCCCATTTGTAATCAAAAACGGAATGCGTTCGGGATTTTTCTCAATATCAACTTGCGTGAAGTGGCGTTTCAGGAATAATTTAGCGGCACTTAGCACATCAACATCATCATCAATTATTAGGAGTTTCGACATTTTCTTTTAGCTTTTTCTTTTAGCTAATCTATGACAAAAATTATTCCGCTACAAATTCTTCTGCCAAAGCTTTTTTATAATCGTTTGATTATTAGCTATTTGTCTATAATTTAAAAATTTTTGGGGCAATTTGGCGATATTTAGAAATCGTCCGACAGCGTACAAAGAATGTCCGAAAACGGACAGTTTAAAATCTTAGTGTTTTTGTAAGTTATTGATAATCAGATAATTGCCTTTTTGGCACAGCTTTGGAATAAATTTGAGAAAAATGAATTAGAAAAGACAATAGCATTTAGTACAATGGACAGACAGATACAGAAAAAGTTTTGGAACACACAGCGAATTGCAATGATTGGCGGAGGTGCATTATTGGCCGTTTTTTTGGTATGGCAATTTGCCTTTGCTGATAAACGTTCAAAACTCAATGTTGAAAAAGATAAACTAACGGTTTCGACCGTAACTCAAGGCGATTTTGATGAATTCATCGTCGTAACGGGCGTAGTTTTACCTTTAAAAACTATCAGACTCGATGCCATTGTGGGTGGATATGTGAAAGAAAAAGTTGTCGATGGTGGAAATATGGTGAAACAGGGACAAGTAATTTTGAAACTCGAAAACCAAAACCTCAAACTTAATTTCTTGCAGTCAGAAACCGAAGCGAGCCGATTGGTGAATGACCTACAAAATACTCGTCAACGTTTGAAAGTAGAGAAATTTACGATTCGCCAAACTCTCAACGACCTCGATTTTCAGATTGACCAAGCCAAAGATTTATACGATAGAAATAAAAAGCTGAATAACGATAAAGTGATTGCCGAGTCGGATTTTATGAAGTCGAAACGTGATTATGAAAAACTCGTAAAACAACGTGAAATCACACTTGAATCGTCGAAATACCAAGAAGAAAATGCGGCAATGCAGATAAAACAACTCGAAGGAACGCTCGAAAGAACGCAAAAAAACGTGCAATTATGGCGTGAAACCCTCGAAAACTTGGTGGTAAAAGCCCCAGTTGGTGGTTTACTTTCGAGCATTGATGTAGAGGTTGGTTCTAACATCAATCAAGGGCAAAACATCGGACAAATTGATGATTTGAATGGTTTTAAGATGCGAGTTGATATTGACGAACATTATATTTCAAGAATTTTTGCTGGCTTGGGTGGTTCGTTTGAGTTTAACGGTAAAAATTTCGACTTAGAAATCACAAAGATTTATCCCGAAGTACGCAATGGTCGTTTCCAAGTAGATATGGTTTTTGCTAAAGGAGTTCCCGAAGGCATCAAGCGTGGACAATCTTCACCGATTCGTTTAGAATTGGGCAAAGCAACAAAAGCAGTACTGATTCCAGTAGGTGGATTTTTCTCTGATACTGGCGGAAATTGGGTATATGTTGTGGATAAATCGGGCAAAAAAGCTCAGAAACGCAAGATAACTTTGGGACGTAAAAATCCAGAATATTTCGAGGTCTTAGAAGGCTTACAAGTAGGCGAGCAAGTAATCACAAGTTCGTACGAGAATTTTGGGGATAATGAGGTTCTAAGCTTTTAGCCTCCGCCCCTAAAGGGGAGTTTTTGTTTCGATAATTATTATATTGAATGTATCACTAAAAAATAAATTGCTACCCCAGCAATAGTTCCCCTTTAGGGGTTAGGGGCTTTTTATGATAAAAACAACCAACCTTCAGAAAATCTTCACTACCGAGGAAGTAGAAACAACTGCCTTAAATGGCATTACTATGGAAATCAAAGATGGCGAATTTGTAGCCATCATGGGGCCTTCTGGCTGTGGAAAATCAACCTTGCTTAATATTTTAGGCTTGCTCGATAATCCATCAGGTGGAAGCTACGATTTCTACGGCAACGAAGTAGCCACGATGTCGGAGCGTCAGCGTGCTTCGCTTCGCAAAGGTTCAATCGGATTTGTGTTTCAAAGCTTCAATCTGATTGACGAACTAACGGTTTATGAAAACGTTGAGCTGCCTTTGCTTTATTTAAAAACACCTGCCGACGAGCGTAAACAAAAAGTAGAATTGGCCCTCGAACGCATGAATATGATGCACCGACGCAATCACTTTCCGCAACAACTTTCGGGTGGACAGCAGCAGCGTGTGGCCATTGCTCGTGCGGTAGTAGCTAAGCCAAAAATGATTTTGGCCGATGAGCCAACAGGTAATCTCGACTCGACAAATGGCGAAGAAGTAATGAAACTTTTACAAGAACTCAATAACGAAGGCACAACTATCGTGATGGTAACGCACTCGCCTTACGATGCTGGTTTCTCACACCGAATTATCAACTTATTTGATGGAAAGGTCGTGACCGAGAATTTCCATGTGTAATTCACAGCGATAGACCAACCCAGCCTCTAAAGGGTGAGACGGGATAATAATTATGAAAAATTAACTATTACTTAAACAAAAACTCCCCTTTAGGGGTAGGGGGCGATATGCTACAAAACTACTTAAAAATCGCTTGGAGAAACCTTCTCAAAAACAAGCTATATAGCTTCATCAATATTTTTGGTTTAGCTATTGGACTTACTTGTTTTTTATTGATAACACTCTATGTTGTTGATGAGCTCAGCTACGACCGACAGTTTAAAGATGCCGAACGAATCTATCGTATCAACTCTGATATTAAGTTTGGCGGAGCCGAACAACGCATGGCCGTTAGCTCTGACCCGTTTGGTGCTACACTCAAAAAAGATTATGCCGAAGTCGAGCAGTATGTTCGCCTTTATGCAAATAATAGTCGCCGTTTTATCAAAAAAGGTAGCGAGTTTCTCATTGAGAATAACTGTCTTCACGCCGACTCCACGCTTTTGGATGTTTTTCCGCTGAATATCCTCGAAGGCGACTCCAAGAAAGTTTTAGCCGAACCAAATACCCTTATTATCAGTCAAACGGCTGCACAAAAATACTTTGGCAGTACTTCGGCTGTGGGTAAAACCCTTACGGTTGGGTTGCAAAATCCTGTCGAATATAAAGTTACGGCGGTTTATGAAGATATGCCCACCAACGCACATTTTCAGACCGATATGTTTTTTCCGTTCAAGAATATCAACGATTATAAGTTCGATAATTTCTTGAGTCATAATTTCTATACCTATATCAAACTCCGAGAAGGGGTTGATTATAAGCAGTTTGAGAAGAAATTCGATGTAGTTGTTGATAAATATATCTTGCCACAGGCGAAGGCTTTCATGGATATAAAAAGCATGGATGATTTCAAAAAAGGCGGCAATTACTTAAAATACTCGCTCACACCGTTGTTGGATATCCACCTAAAATCTGACCGAATTTATGAAATCGGCCCCAATAGTGATATTCAGTATGTGTATATTTTTTCGGTGGTTGCCTTGTTTCTATTGCTCATTGCGTGCATCAATTTCATGAATCTCAGTACGGCTCGCTCGGCCAATCGTGCTAAAGAGGTAGGTATTCGTAAAGTAATGGGTACTCAACGCAATAGCCTTATCATGCAATTCATGTCTGAGTCGGTGCTTACGAGTTATTTGGCATTCGTTATAGCATTGGTAATCACAATTTTATTGATTCCATCCTTTAATGAAATAGCTGGAAAACAATTTACCACTCAATCGCTTTTTCAGCCGCAATATTTGCCTTTTTTGGTGCTTTTGCCTTTAATTGTAGGTGTTTTGGCGGGTTATTATCCTTCATTTTTCTTGTCATCTTTCCGACCAATTGAGGTTTTAAAAAGTAAACTCAACGCTAATTTCCGACGTTCAAATTTCCGAAATGCTTTAGTTACTTTTCAGTTTGTCACGTCATTGGTTTTGGTTATTTCAACCTTTATCATTTATCGCCAGCTCAATTACATTCAACACAAAAATTTAGGTTTCTCAAAAGACCAAATCTTGGTCGTGACAGGCACATCTTCGCTGCGAGATAACAATAATGTTTTCAAAGAAGAAGTAAAGAAAATGGCAGGCGTAAAAAATGCCACCTTTGCGGGATTTTTGCCAGTAGCCAACTCTTCAAGAAGCGATAATACCTTTTCAACCGAAGCGGTTTTTAATACCCAAAATAGCTTTAATATGCAAGCATGGGAAATTGATGAAGATTATATCCCAACGCTTGATATGGAGATTTTGAAAGGTAGAAATTTCTCGAAAGCATTCAGCACCGATTCTTCGGGCATAATTTTAAACGAACAAGCCGCCAAACTGATTGGCTTTGATGACCCAATCGGTAAAAAACTATACATCAATAACGGCAATCCGAATGATGTTGAAGCTCTGACGGTTGTGGGTCTTGTCAAGAATTTTCACTATTCATCTATGCGTGAGGCAGTTGGGCCTTTGTGCTTCCGTTATGGCAGAAGTGCGTGGGTAACGGCCTTCAAAATCAATACCGAAGAGCCACAAACGCTTATCAAACAAATAGAAGCAAAATGGAAGGTTTTTGCTCCAGAAATGCCTTTCAACTATCATTTTATGAACGAATCGTTCGATGAAATGTACCGAGCCGAACAACGAATTGGTCAAATTTCTTTGATTTTTGCGGGGCTTACGGTCTTGATAGCTTGCTTGGGTTTATTTGGGCTAATCACGTACATAGCCGAGCAACGCACCAAAGAAATTGGCGTCAGAAAAGTGCTGGGAGCGAGTATTTGGAGCATCGTTCAGTTGCTTTCAAAAGACTTCCTAAAACTGGTTTGCCTTGCCTTTGTGATAGCTTCGCCATTGGCCTATTATGCCATGAGTACTTGGCTGAAAGATTTTGCATTTAAAACCGATATTTCGTTGTGGGTTTTTGTGGTAGCAGGCATTGTTATCTTACTAATTGCTTTACTAACAGTGAGTTATCAGGCTATAAAAGCCGCTTTGATGAATCCTGTGAAGAGTTTGAAAACGGAATAAAAACTAATACTATGAGACTAACAATCAACAGAAATCTTGAGCTAATTTTTAAATTTAGCTTAGTAGTATTGCTCTCGTTGAATACGGCATTTGCTCAATTTGCCTATACTAAGGGCAATATGACTGATTTTACGATTGACTCTCAAGTATTGAAAGAAAAAAGTAAGGCGTTTGTCTATTTGCCCGACGATTACGATAAAAATTCAGAGAAATACCCTGTTGTGTATGTCTTAGATGGTGAATATTATTTTTCGTTGACCACCGATGCCGCAAGTTTGTTGGCTCAGAGCGGAATCGCACCAAATTGTATTATTATAGGCATTACGACAAATAATAGAGGCCGAGATTTTTCGCCAAAAGTCGATGAAGATTCTGGACAGGCACAAGACTTGAAAACTGCGGGCGGAGCTGATAATTTTCTTGAGTATTTAGAAAAAGAATTGATTCCAAACGTAGAAAAAAAGTACCGAACGCAGCCTTATAGAGTAATCATTGGACATTCAACAGGAGGGTTGCTGGCCTATTATGCTTTGTATAAAAAGCCCAATCTTTTTCAGGCTATCATTTCAATTGATGGTAGTACATGGTGGAATAAAGGCAAAATTGGCAAAGAATTAATTGACTTTTTGAATAAAAACCCAGATTTCAAAGGTAAAATATTTGAATGTCGGAAAGATATAAAAATCCCTGTCAGATTTCCAGCAAACGTCGAGCTACTTGATTATTTAGATAAAAAACGGCCTAAATCATTGGAGTATAGTTATTTAGAACTACCCAATGAAACGCACGGAACAATCGTTTTTCCAGGTACTTATTATGGTCTCAAAAGTATTTTGGCTGACTATAAAAATAAGAAAAACTGAGTAAGTTTTTAACCACAAAATTATGATACGCAATTACCTAAAAATCGCATTCAGAAACCTTCAAAAAAACAAGGTTTACTCATTTATCAATATTGGTGGGCTTGCCGTAGGTATGGCTGTGGCGATGCTCATTGGGCTTTGGGTGTATGACGAAGTAAGTTATAACCGTAATATCCAAAACTATGACCGAATTGGACACGTACATAACCACGTAATTGAGCCATTAGAAAAAAAAGCTGATTATGCAACCACTATGCCACAACCAGTGGCAACGGTATTGCGTCAAAAATACGGACATCTTTTCAAACATGTAATCTTGCTGCAATGGGCGGGCAATTATTCGATAAAAATTGGTGAGAACAACTTTGTGAAAAATGGGCAGTTTTTCGATAATGGTGTGCTTGACATGTTTTCGGTGAAAATGCTCAAAGGTAACAAAGAAAGCCTAAACGACCCACAAGGAATCGTTATTTCGGAATCGACCTCGAAAGCACTTTTTGGCGAAAAAGACCCAATTGGTCAAGCAATTAAGCTAAATAATAAGATAGACTGTAAAATTACAGGAGTCTATGAAGATATTGTCAAGAACTCTTTTCTGGGCGATGTACAATTCATCGGAAATTTTGAGAACATCAAGGCAACATTCCCAGACATTAAAGCCAATGAAACCAATTGGCACAATAGTTCACAACGTCTTTTTGTACAAACCAACGATAACGTAAGTATCGAACAAGCAAATGCGGTTATCAAGGATTTCTATTTCAAAGATGCCCCCGATGATTTTAAAGAACTTGCCCAAAAATACCAAGCAATTCTTTATTTAAACCCAATGAAAAACTGGTATCTCTACTCTGAGTTCAAAGATGGATACCCAGCTGGGGGGCGTATAACTTTTGTATGGCTTTTTGCTATTGTTGGGTTATTTGTATTGTTGTTGGCGTGTATCAATTTTATGAACCTAAGCACCGCTCGTAGCGAAAAACGAGCCAAAGAAGTAGGAATTCGCAAAGCCATTGGCTCCGTAAAATCCCAGTTAGTTAATCAATTTTTGAGTGAGTCGTTTTTGGTTGTTTTTTTTGCTTTTATTATTACAATTATCTTGGTTTTGCTTTCTATTGCACCATTCAATGAGCTGACTGATAAGAATATCCAATTGCCAATATCAAACCTCTATTTTTGGTTAATTTGTTTGTTTTTTTTACTAACAACTTCTTTATTATCAGGTATTTATCCCGCATTTTACTTGTCGTCATTCGAGCCTATAAAAGTGCTTAAAGGCACAATCCGACTGGGCAAATATGCTTCGTTGCCACGTAAAGTATTAGTGGTAGTGCAATTCACAGTTTCAATAATTCTGGTCATAGGTACAATCATCGTTTATCAACAAATTCAACATGCTCAAAATCGCCCCATTGGCTATAATAAAGAGAGTTTGATAAGAATTCCGATGGACGACCCAAATTTCAATAATAATAAATTGATAATGAAAGAAGAGATTCTTAGAAACGGGGTAGCAGAAAAAGTGGCTTTTTCGAATAGCCCTGTAAACGCAATTTGGGACAATTGGGGAGGATTTACTTGGAAAGGGAAAAATCCCGAATCGGAGTCATCTTTTTCGGTAACATGGATAAACGAAGATTATGGTAAAACTATTCAATGGAAACTCAAACAAGGGCGAGATTATTCGACTGATTTTAGCACCGATACTGCAGCCGTAATTATCAATGAATCGGCCGCAAAATATCTTGGTTTGAAAAATCCGATTGGCGAATATATAACCAATGATGACACCAAACAACGCCGACAAATAATTGGAGTGGTAGAAGACGTAGTGGCCGACTCGCCGTTTGAGCCTGTAAAAATGGGGTTTTATTGGTATGTAAAAAATCCAAATGATTTAGGACAAATGCTAATAAAAATCAAACCAAACTTATCGGCAAATGAGGCATTGACAAAAATTGAATCAATTCAGAAAAAATTAGTACCATCTGCTCCGTTTCAGGTCAAATTTACAAGCGATGAATACGGACAAAAATTCAAAGCCGAACAACGAATTGGAAAGTTGGCAACTGTTTTTACGGTTTTGGCCATTTTTATTTCATGTTTGGGACTTTTCGGTTTGGCAAGTTTCATGGCAGAGCAACGCACCAAAGAAATCGGAATTCGAAAAGTGTTAGGTGCTTCTGTTGCTAACCTTTGGCAAATGCTTTCAAAAGATTTTGTGCTTTTAGTCTTAATCTCTTGCCTTATCGCTGCACCAATCGCATACTATTTCATGAATAACTGGCTACAAAAATATACGTACAGAACGGAAATTAGCTGGTGGGTTTTTGTGGCTTCTGGCCTTAGTGCGTTGCTAATCACCTTATTTACAGTAAGTTATCAATCTATAAAAGCTGCCATGATGAACCCAGTGAAATCATTGAAATCGGAATAAACGCACGTTGAGACAAGGTATGACTTGTCACTTGTCTCTACAATCGAAATATAAAACCCACAAAATTATGATACGCAATTACTTAAAAATCGCCTTCCGAAATCTTGTCAAGAACAAGGTTTACTCATTTATCAATATTTTAGGCTTGGCTACAGGAATGGCCGTAGCTATGCTCATAGGTCTATGGATTTACGACGAATTCTCGACCAACAAGCACTATAAAAACTATGACTCACTTTACCGAGTAATGATGCACCAAACCTTTGATGGGCATCGTGGCACGCAGCTGGCTTTGCCCTATCCGATTGGAGAAGAACTGAAGAATAAATTTCCTGATTTTAAGGCCGTTGCGATGTGCGACTGGGGCAGTAATCACTCTTTGATTTATGGCGATAGGAAATTCAATAAGTTTGGGCATTATATCGGCGAAGAAGCCATTGATATGTTTTCGTTGGAGGTTTTAAATGGCGATAAAAATCCGTTGCATGAGCCATACTCAATTGTGCTGACTGACGAAACAGCCAAGTCTTTTTTTGGCAACGAAAACCCAATCGGGAAAATCATAAAAATGGATAATGAGCATAATTTGAAGGTTACGGCGGTGGTTGCTAAACAACCCAAAAATAGTACGCTTACGTTCGATTATTTGATACCCTTTCATCTTCAAGAGAGTTTGTTCGATTACATCAAAAAATACCATAAAACCAATTGGGGAAATAACTCTTGGCAGGTCTATGTGCAGCTAAACGAAAAGGCAAACCCTGAAAGCATCAATGCAAAAATTAAAAACGTAGTAAGAGAACACTTCTCAGATAATCAGTTGATGCTCAATGTAGTAAAGCCAGAATTGCTTATTCATCCTATGTCGAAATGGCGATTATATGGCGATTTTGAGAATGGTGTAAATACTGGTGGCTACATCAAATATGTACGAATGTTCGGTATTTTGGGCTTTATTGTTTTGCTGATAGCCTGTATTAATTTCATGAACCTGAGTACGGCAAGGTCTGAAAAAAGAGCCAAAGAAATAGGTGTTCGTAAGGCAGTTGGTTCGGGTAGAGAGCAACTCATTGGGCAGTTTCTGAGCGAGTCGCTACTAACTACTGTTTTGGCTTTTGTTTTGGCCTTAATTATGGTTGCTATTTCGTTGTCTTTCTTCAATAAGCTGACCGAAAAAGAAATGAGTTTACAACTAAGCAATCCAATGTTTTGGAGCATATTAGTAGTTTTTACTCTCATAACAGGCTTGTTGTCAGGTAGTTATCCTGCTTTTTATTTGTCTTCTTTCAATCCTGTAAAGATACTCAAAGGTAACATTCGAGTAGGAAAAAGTAGCTCATTACCACGCAAAATATTGGTAGTGATGCAGTTTTCTTGTTCGGTAATTTTGATGATAGGTACAGTTATTATCTACCAACAAATTCAGCACGGCAAAAATCGACCAATAGGCTTTAATCAGAAAGGACTCATTTCGGTTGAATGGACAAATGATATTGACAAAAACTTTGATGCTCTACAACACGAACTGCTGAGTTCGGGCATGGTTAGTTCGGTTGCGAAAACCAATTCGCCACCAACCCAAATCTGGTCGAACAACAGGGGCTGGGCGTGGAAAAATAGCCAACCCAACGATGAAGGAGTTATTTTTTCAACGATAGCTACCGAGTACGACTACATCAAAACGATGGGTATTAAACTTAAAGAAGGTAGAGATTTTTCAAGAGAATTTTCGACAGACTCAATAGGAGTAATTTTAAACGAAGCTGCCGTAAAACGTATGGGTTTGAAAAATCCAGTAGGCGAAATTTTGAAATGGAATGGCGGAATAAGAAGAGTAGTTGGTGTAGTGCCAGATATGCAAATGGAGTCGCCGTTTCGCCAAATTTCTCCACTGACAATCATTTTTCAGAAAGGGTGGGTATCATATCTGTGCGTTCGTATCAACCCGAGTGTTTCGGCTTCGGAGGCAATCAGTAAAATGAAACCAATTTTCGATAAATACAATCCTGGGTTTCCGTTTGAATACAAATTTGCCGACGACGAATACTCTAAAAAGTTTAATTACGAAGAATTGGTAGGCAATTTGGCGGCAATTATTGCAGTTTTGGCCATTTTTATCTCGTGTCTTGGGCTTTTTGGCTTGGCATCGTTTATGGCCGAACAACGTACCAAAGAAATCGGTGTAAGAAAAGTTTTAGGTGCAAGTGTGCTAAATCTGTGGCAGTTACTTTCAAAAGATTTTGTGGTTTTGGTCTTAATTTCTTGTGCCATAGCCATTCCGATTGCCTATTATTTTATGAACGATTGGCTAAAGCAATACGATTATAAAATCAGTATCAATTTTAGCATTTTCATAGTAGTTGTGTTTTTGGCTGTCATAATCACCTTACTGACGGTCAGTTATCAAGCTATCAAAGCAGCTACCGTAAATCCTGTGAAATCATTGAAAACAGAGTAATTTATACCGAAAACCTAAAACTTGTATAACTATGGCACATATCGCAATTCCATTGCCTTTGGGAAGTGGCAAACAAGAAGTAGAAATCGAAGTAACTATTAATGGCGAACGCCAACAGCTACATTATAAAGTTGAGCTTTTTTATTGGGCTGATTGCGAGGTTCCGACCATTGACCGTGCCGAATGTATCCGTCAGATGCTTTCGAATTACGACCAAGACTGGACACTCTATTATATCGGTTCGCCAACCGAAACCTTTGTGCCAATCACATTCGTAAAAAAAGACGATTGGGTAAAACAAAAAGAAATGATGCAGTTTGCTTAGTCGAACATAAAACTATATAAAATCATGATAAGCAACTACCTAAAAATCGCATTTCGGAATCTTGTTCGTAACAAGGTCTATAGCTTTATCAATATTGTTGGTTTGGCTATGGGTATTTCGGCTTTTTTATTCATTCTCGAATACATTAGCCTTGAGCAGAGTGTCAATGGCTTTCACGCCAATTTGCCAAATATGTATCGACTTTTGAATCAAAACCCGAAAGGCGAAACTTGGCCAGATATTGAGCCGGGGTGGGCCATGAAAGCCAAAGAAGCTTTTCCCGAAATCAAAGATTTTTGCCGTTTCGAGCAAGGCGTAACTAAAGGAGTTGTAAAACGTACTAAACAAGGAAGCGAACCTTTCCGTGAGTCAGGTATTGGCTTTGCCGAAGCAAATTTCTTTGATTTTTTTAGTTTTCCTTTAGTTGCAGGTAGTGCGAAATCATTACAAAAACCAAACGTAGTTTTTTTGTCGGAGTCTTCGGTTAAAAAATATTTTGGCTCAGAAAATCCTATAGGTCAAGTACTTACGCTCGATAACCAGTTTGGGAACGCCGCTTATACCGTCGAAGGTATTTATGCCGATATGCTCGAAAATTCGGACATCAGGTATGATATGGTGTTTTCGCTCGAAACCCTCAAAAATCCTGCAAACTTAAATGGTAATGGCTGGGCAAGGCTCGATAACCTCGACTCGCAGTATATCAATACTTTCTTTCTCCTCAATAATGATGTAAACCCAAAAGCCTTTGAAACAAAACTTACTCAACTCAGAAATAAGTTGGGTAGAGAAAATGACGGAACGAAGTTTCGATTACAAGCCTTTGCTAACCTTCATTTGGGCGAATCCTTCGCCGATGATTTACAAACCACAAGTAATCTGAAATATGTGTATATGCTGGGCGGAATTGCCTTTTTGATTTTGATTATTGCGTGGTTTAATTATATCAATCTTTCAACGGCCAATTCGTTGAAACGAGCCAATGAAGTAGGCGTAAGAAAAGCCATTGGGGCTACACAATCGAACTTGATTTGGCAGTTTTTGGGCGAGTCGATGCTCGTTAATTTGCTTGGTTTTGCTCTTGCCATTGTTTTGGTTGTGGGGCTTCAACCTGTGTTCAATGAGTTAATCGGTAAAAACTTATCTTTTACGAATATCAGTCTTTCACCAGTTTGGTTAGTAGGAGTGGTTTTGCTGCTTTTTGGGTCGGTATTTTCGGGAGCTTTAACTGCCTATATTTTATCGAATTTCAACCCAATCGAAACCCTTAAAGGAAAATTCAATAAACGCTCGAAAGGAGTTTTCTTACGTAAATCATTAGTTGTATCGCAGTTCACAATTTCAATTATGTTGATTTTGGGTACGGTCTTGATTTACAGACAATTACGCTTCATGCAAACTAAAGATTTAGGCTTAAATCCGAGCCAACTTTTGGTGATTCAAGGGGCAGAAGTAGGCAAAGACAGTACGTTTAAAACTCGAAAAATGGCTTTTATGAATGCCGTAAATCAGCAGAGTTTTGTGCAAGACTATTGTGTTTCGGGGTCGGTGCCGAGTCGTTGGTTTAATTTCATGACAGGAGGTTTTACTCAACCAAATTCAAAACCTGGCGACGAACAAAAAACGTATTCATTTGCAATTATTGGAGAAAAGTATTTGAAAACTTACGGGATTGAATTAAAAGCAGGCCGAAATTTCACCGAAGCCGAATGTAATGTAGAGTGGAATGATAATAGCAAAGTGCTGCTCAACGAAACTGCCATTGCGGCATTGGGCTTTGCTACCCCTGAAGAAGCGATTCGTACTCGAATCCAGTGGGACGAACGCCAACTCGAAATTATCGGAGTTGTAAAAAACTATCATCATGTGGGCGTAAAACAAGCTATTCAACCCATTATTTTTTATCCTCAAAATAATTCTGCTTATATAACAGTAAGACTCACGCCCGAGAATATTCAAGAGAAAGTGGCTAATCTTGAGAAAATCTATAAAACCTATTTTACGGGAAATCCTTACGAATACTTTTTTGTAGATGATAATTTCAATAAACAGTATCAATCAGAGCAGCAATACAGTCAAATTTTTACTACGGCCTCGGTTTGGGCGATAATTATTGCGTGTTTGGGGCTTTTCGGTTTGGCAACTTTCACTGCCGAAAGCCGTACAAAAGAAATTGCTATTCGTAAAGTTTTAGGAGCCAGTACCTTTAGTATTACCGCATTATTGAGCCAAGATTTCTTAAAACTCGTGCTGACTGCCATCATCATCGCCAGTCCGATTGCTTATTATTTGATGGAGAAATGGTTGCAAGATTTTGAATATAAAGTCGAAATCTCGTGGTGGATATTTGCATTGGCGGGTATTTCGGCAATCTTGGTGGCTTTGCTGACGGTTAGTTATCAAGCAATCAAAACTGCCTTGATGAACCCCGTAAAGAGCCTGAAAACGGAGTAACTTCTGCGGCATCGGTGGGCCGTTACGTTCAGTTACCGTTAAAATTGGTGGCTGAGCGTAGAAACCCCGAAACTAATTACAAAATTATGAAAAAACTATGATAAAAAATTATTTCAAAGTCGCCCTCCGTAACCTTGTCAAAAACAAGGTTTACTCGTTTATTAACATTTTTGGTTTAGCCACTGGGATGGCGGTGGCCATGCTCATAGGTCTGTGGATTTATGATGAACTTACTTTCGATAAAAACCACGAAAATTATGACCGTATTGCTCAAGTAATGCAGCATAATTTGTATAACGGTAAGAGAGAGACTCAGATGTCGAACCCCGCAGTGATGGCCGAAGAAATCAGGAATAATTATGGTAGTGATTTCAAATATGTATTACAATCTTCGTGGAATTCGAGCCATATTCTGACCGCTGGCGAGAAAAAGTTTACTAAGAGTGGAAGCTACTTTGAGCCACAAGTAACTGAAATGCTTTCATTGAAAATGCTCAAAGGTACTCGTGATGGACTGAAAGAACCATATTCTATTTTACTGTCGGAGTCGGTGGCCAAAGCCTATTTTGGCGATGCCGACCCTATGGATAAAATAATGAAAATTGATAATAAAACTGATGTAAAAGTAACGGGTGTTTATGAAGATTTACCGCATAACTCGACCTTAAAAGATGTTTCGTATCTCATGCCTTGGGAATTATATCTGATTACCAATGATTGGATAAAAAAAATGGAAAACCCGTGGGGCAGTAACTTTACTCAGACATTTGCTCAAATTGCCGAAAACGCCGATATGAAAAAAGTTTCGGCTAAAATAAAGAACGTTAAATTAAACAGACTTGACAAAGAGGAAGCAAGGTATAAACCCGAAGTTTTCTTGCATCCGATGTCAGATTGGCATCTATACGGTGAATTTAAAAATGGTATTAACGTAGGTGGCCGTATTGAATTTGTGTGGCTTTTTGGCATTATTGGGGTTTTTGTATTGCTTTTGGCTTGTATCAATTTCATGAATTTGAGTACTGCACGTAGCGAAAAACGTGCTAAAGAAGTAGGTATTCGTAAGGCAATCGGTTCGGTACGTGGCCAACTTATTAGTCAATTTTTCAGCGAGTCATTATTGGTGGTTAGTTTAGCATTTGTACTTTCGATTATTTTAGTGCTATTAATTTTACCCCTCTTCAATGACTTGGCCGATAAAAAAATGAGTGTTTTATGGATGAACCCAGTCTTTTGGATACTCGGTGTTGCATTTAGTTTGCTCACAGGATTGATTGCGGGTAGCTATCCAGCACTTTATTTATCATCTTTTCAGCCAGTCAAAGTGCTAAAAGGTACTTTTCGAGTAGGGCGTTTTGCGTCTGTCCCACGTAAGATATTGGTTGTTATTCAGTTTACGGTTTCGGTTACATTAATTATAGGCACAATCGTAGTTTTTCGACAAATTGAATTTGCAAAAAGCCGCCCTTTGGGCTATACGAAAGATGGGTTAATCAATATTTATATGCAAACATCAGATATTCATAAACACTTTGATGTAGTGAGAGATGAATTAAGGAAGTCGGGAGCAGTGGTCGATATAGCCGAATCTGGAAGTCCACTTACCGAACACTGGAATAGCAATGGTGGTTTCGATTGGAAAGGAAAAGACCCCAATTTAGCTGTTGATTTTCCTAACAACCCAGTTTCGCACGAATATGGAAAAACGATTGGTTGGCAATTTGTGGCTGGCCGAGATTTTTCTCGACAATACACATCAGATTCGTTAGCGTTTGTACTGAATGAAGCGGCTGCAAAATACATTGGCTATAAAAATCCGATGGCTGCCATCGATGAAATCATCAAATGGGATGGAAAGTCTTATAAAGTCATTGGAGTTGTAAAAAACATGATTGTTCAATCGCCTTATGAGCCATCTCGTGCATCGCTTTTTCATTTATCTCGAGAAGAAGAAAATGTGTTAATCATTAAGCTTAATCCAAACAAAAATGCCAGCGAATCGCTGAGCCAGATAGAAGAAGTATTGAAAAAATATAATCCAGCCCAGCCTTTTGAATACAAATTCGTTAATGAAGAATATGGCAGAAAATTTGGCAACGAAGAGAGAGTAGGCAAACTGGCTACGTTTTTTGCAATCTTGGCCATTTTTATTAGCTGCTTGGGTCTTTTTGGTTTGGCATCGTTTGTGGCCGAACAACGTACCAAAGAAATTGGTGTTCGTAAGGTTTTGGGGGCTACCGTCACCAATATTTGGGCTTTATTATCAAAAGACTTTGTGGTTTTGGTTATCATCTCATTCTTTATTGCTTCGCCAATGGCTTACTTTTTCATGAGCCAGTGGATGCAAAAATATACTTTCCGAACTGATATTTCGTGGTGGATTTTTGCTCTAACGGGTATTGGGGCTTTGGCAATTACTTTACTAACTGTTAGTTTCCAAGCCATCAAAGCCGCCATAATGAACCCTGTCAAATCATTGAAAACGGAATAACCCACGTAGAGACGTTTCATGAAACGTCTCTACAAAATAATCACAAAATTATGATACGCAATTACCTAAAAATCGCTTGGAGAAATCTCCTCAAAAACAAGCTCTATAGCTTTATCAATGTTTTTGGTTTAGCTATGGGAATGGCCGTTACTATGCTCATAGGTTTATGGGTTTGGGATGAGTTGAGTTTCAATAAATCATTCAAAAATTATGATGGTATTGGACAGCTTTATCAGAATCGTACTTTTGATGGCGAAACAGGTACTTATCCATCTATGGCAATGCCTATTGGACAAGAACTTCGCACTAAATACCCTGAATTTGAGAAGGTAGCTTTGGCTCAAACCGAAGAACATAATTTTCTGTATCAAGACAAAAAACTCAATCGAACAATAGTTTTTGCCGAACCTGATTTCTTAGATATTTTTAGTGTCCAAACAACAAAAGGTGCCAGTCAAGAGCTAAAAAATATCAATTCATTGATGCTTTCGGAGTCAATGGCAAAAACATTTTTTGGTACTGAAGACCCCATTGGTAAAGTCATAAAGTTAGATAATAAGGTTTCGCTGCAAGTGATAAGCGTATTTCAAGACTTTTCTAAAAATACGGCATTTTCTGATGTTTCGATGATTGCTCCGTTTACTAACTACATATCGCTATATAATTACCAAAATGAGATTTCCAATTGGGGCAGGAACAATGAACAATGCTATGTTTTACTGCAAAAAAATGCACAATTAGGGCAAGTACAAGCCAAAATTAAAAACCTGATTTTGAATAAAGTTTCGGAATCAGAAAAAGCAAGTAAGCCCGAACTCTTACTTCATCCAATGGCAAAGTGGCACTTATACGATAACTTCGTAAAGGGAGTTAATCAAGGTGGAGCAATAGAAATGGTTTGGTTATTTGGCATTATAGGCGTTTTTGTGATGCTTTTGGCTTGTATCAATTTCATGAATTTGAGTACGGCCAGAAGCGAAAAAAGAGCTAAAGAAGTCGGTATCCGAAAGGCAGTAGGGTCGCTTCGTGGACAATTGATTTACCAGTTTCTAAGTGAATCGTTATTGGCTACTTTTATTGCTTTTTGGGTTGCTATGCTTATCGTGTTGGTTATGTTACCCTGGTTCAACGATTTGGCAAATAAGCAAATAGAACTACCTGTTTCTAATCCATTCTTTATAGGTGCAAGCCTTACTGTGGTTTTATTAATAGGTTTGTTATCAGGGAGTTATCCTGCATTATATCTTTCTTCTTTCAATTCTATTCAAACCTTAAAAGGTACTTTCAGAGTGGGGCGTTTTGCTACTATTCCTCGCAAAGTCTTAGTAGTTGTGCAGTTCACGGTATCGGTCACTATCATTATCGGTACAGCCATTGTTTATCAGCAGATTAGCCACGTAAAAGACCGCCCGATAGGATTTGAAAGAAATAACTTGATTTATCATTTAGCTAACACTGCTGAGCTATCTAATCTAAAATATGATGTTTTAAGAAACAGCTTATTGGCTACTAATGTCGTAGAAGAAGTGAGCCAGTCTGACTATGCTGTAACAAGCGGAGGTTCGTTGGGGTCAGATTTTAAATGGGATGGCATGGACCAAAAAAACTATGTTTTATTTGAGGTCTTACTTAGCACCTTCAATCATGCAAAAACCGTAGGTTTACAAGTCGTTGAAGGCCGTGATTTCTCCGAAAAATTCAGCACTGATTCTTCAGCCATTCTAATCAACGAAACGGCGGCGAATCTGATTGGTAGAAAAAATATCATCGGAAAAGTTATACGCCGAAATGGCATGACCTTGCACATAGTAGGAGTTGTGAAAGATGCTCTCTTTAATTCGCCATATCGCAATGCTTTTCCGCAAATTTATGCGATTGATAATAACCAGCGATATGTGATAAATATTAGACTAAAATCAACTGAACCAACAAGTACAGCCCTCGCAAAAGTGGGAGAGGTGTTCAAAAAGCTAAATCCATCAGCTCCTTTCGATTATAAATTTGTCGATAAAGAATTTGCCAAAAAATTTAATACCGACGAACGCATCGGCAAACTCTCGGCCGTTTTTGCTGTTTTAGCTATTTTTATTTCATGTTTGGGGCTATTTGGTTTGGCAAGTTTTGTTGCCGAACAACGCACCAAAGAAATTGGCGTACGAAAAGTATTAGGTGCTACAACTGCCAATTTATGGACTTTACTCTCGAAAGATTTTGTGCTTTTGGTCTTGATTTCATTCTTTATTGCCTCACCGATAGCCTACTATTTGATGTCCGATTGGATAAATAAATACACATATCATACAGAAATATCTTGGCTAACTTTTGTGCTGGCAGGCATTGGAGCTTTATTAATTGCTTTATTAACAGTAAGTTATCAGGCCATCACGGCGGCACTAATGAACCCTGTTAAATCATTGAAAACGGAATAACCTATGTAGAGACAACGCATGCGTTGTCTAATACAATCAACAACAAAATTATGATACGAAACTATTTCAAAATCGCATTTAGGAGTTTAGTCAGTAATAAACTCTATTCAGTTATCAATATATTGGGGCTGAGTCTTGGTTTAGCGGTGTGTTTACTCATCACACTCTATGTAAAAGATGAGCTGAGTTATGACCAATTTCAGAGCCGAAAGCACGAAATCTATCGCTTGATTTCGGACGAAATTTCACCATCGGGCGAAATACACAAAATGGGTATTTCGGGCATGGTGCAAGGGGCAACTTTTAAGCGTCAGGTTCCCGAAATCGAAAACTTAGTACGCATTCAAGGCGAACGCTTCAATATCAAGCACAATAATGAAGTTTTCGTGCAAGAAGCCTCGAAAGTAGATAGTAGTTTTTTCAATGTTTTCGATGCCGAATTTGTAGAAGGAACGCCATTCAAGGCATTATCTGACCCTCAATCAATTGTTATTTCAGAAGAAGTAGCAGAGCGTTTTTTTGGAAAAAAGAAAGCTCTCGGAAAAACTTTGGCCATTGATTACGATAATCGATTCCAAAATTTTACAGTTACGGGTGTTACAAAAAAAATGCCTATTAACTCTACCATTCAGATTGAATTATTAATGCCACTGCATCACGACAAACAGCAAGATGACCAGTGGATTAATTTCTACATGAATACATTTTTCACGATAAAGCCGGGTGCGAATCTTGCGGCTATCGAACAAAAATTTGCTAAAATCTACGCTGCCGATGCTAAAGAACAAATTGCTCAAGCAGCAAAAGAATGGAATTATAAAAGCCAACTTGTTTGGAAATTGCAGCCATTTCTTGATATGCACTTGAGCCGAGATTATCAAGCTCAAAATGGCATAAAAAATTCAGGCAATAAGTTGTTTTCTTATTTTTTGTCAGGAATTGCTTTGTTTATTTTGCTCATTGCTTGTATAAATTTTGTCAATATTGCCATCTCTCGCTCAATGAAACGAGCCAAAGAAATTGGTGTAAGAAAAGTAATGGGAAGCCAACGCAAGCAACTCATTATTCAGTTCCTGACCGAGTCGGCTCTTTTGAGTTTATTGGCATTTGTGATGGCTCTTATTTTGGTAGTTTTGGCTTTACCAACTTTCAATGCTCTGTCCGATAAAGCACTGTCTTTCAGTTATTTACTTGATGTAAAACTCATCTTACTCTATTTCGGGATATTTATTGGTACGGCCTTTATGGCGGGTTTTTATCCTGCATTGGTGCTATCGGGTTTCAAACCTGTCGAGACACTCTACGGAAGATTCAGGTTTGGAGGCAAAAATATCCTTCAAAAATCACTCACGGTGCTGCAATTTGGCTTGGCTACGTTTTTCATATTATTGACAATCATGCAGTTTAAGCAAGTAAATCTTTTTATGAATCAAAGTTTGGGCTATGATGATAAAAACATCATGATAATAAATGTAGGTGGCTCTGACCACTCGAAAGCCAATGTTTTTATGAGCGAACTCCTCAAAAATCCGAATATCGTAAAGACCGCTCCACGCCAACAAGGTTTTTGGTTTACGCTTTCGACCGTAAACGGCGATAAACAAATGAATCATGCTATGGATTTGGTCGATGGAAGATTTATTGACTTAATGGGACTAAAAATGACACAAGGCCGCAATTTTTCATCGGAATTTCCGTCAGATACAGCCTCATCTATTATTGTGAATGAAGCTTTTGTGAAAGAAGCAGGTTGGAAAACTCCGATAGGGCAAACGCTGGCTTTCCATAACAAGAAAAATTATCAAGTTGTGGGAGTGGTTAAAGATTATCATTATTCTTCACTCTACGAAAAAGTACGTCCACAAGTGCTTTTGGCCGACCCAAGTCAAGGTGGCTACGGAGCTTTTTATCTTCGACTAACAGGGCAAAATATTCCGCAAACGATGGCGTATATCAAAGCAAAATTCAAAGAATCAATGCCAACGAAGCCTTATGAATATGAATTTTTGAGCGAAACTAACACCAAAAACTACGAAAAAGAAGTAAAAATGAAACAAATAATTGGCTGGTCGGCTTGGATAACCATTTTTATTTCGTGCATTGGTCTTTTCGGACTTTCTGCACTGGCTACCGAGAAACGCTTCAAAGAAATTGGCGTCAGAAAAGTGCTTGGAGCGAGCGTTAATAGTATCGTAGGTTTACTTTCTTTCGACTTTTTGAAACTGATTCTAATAGCTTTCGTCATCGCAGCACCGATAGAATATTACGTAGCTGAGCAGCTTTTGTCAAACTACCCGTATCGTATCACACAAGGCGTCGATATGTTTTTGATAACAGTTGGTGGGCTGCTCTTAGTTGGCTTACTAACAGTGAGTTATCAAGCCATCAAGGCCGCTTTGATGAATCCTGTGAAATCATTGAAAACGGAATAGAAAATAGTTATTGGTTGATTTTTATTGGAAATTGCTTTAAAACACCAGTTGCCAATAACCAGTCACAAATCACAAATTTATGTTACGAAATTACATCAAAATCGCCTTCCGAAATCTTGTAAAAAACAAGGTTTATTCATTCATCAACATCGGTGGGCTGGCCGTAGGAATTACCGTGGCGATGCTCATCGGGCTTTGGATTTACGATGAATTGAGTTTTGATAAATACCATTCTGAGCATGAACGCATTGCATTATTGCAGAAAAACCGCAGTTTTAATGGCAATATTATTACCGAGCAATCCATGTCGATTCCGCTGGCTGCCAAATTGAGAGAATCTTACGGGAACTATTTTGAAGAAGTCGTAGCATCGAGTTATGGTGGTGAAAAAAGCCTGACTGTCAATGATAAAACCATCACAAAAAGAGGCTTGTTTATGGAAACGGGCGGCGAGAAAATTCTGGATTTAAAAATTCTCGAAGGCTCTCCGAAATTTCCTTTAGCTCCTTTTGAAATATTGATTTCGGATAAAACAAAAGAGGCTCTTTTTGAGAATAAAAATGCGATAAATCAGACCGTGCATCTTGATAAAAATACGCCTTTCAAAATTGTGGGTGTGTTCAAATCTTTGCCACAAAATGCTACGTATCGCAGTACATCATTTTATTCGTCGATGGATTCGTACTTACAAAAAGAAGACTGGTTAGATGCCAAAAAACTTTGGGATGAAAACTCTTTTCCGATATATGTAAAATTGGCAAAAAATGTGTCGGCAGAGCAAGCATCTGCTTTGATAAAAGATGAAATTTTTAAAGCTACCCAAGACCCATCAAAGCCTGCTTTATTTTTGTATCCGATGGATAGTTGGCATTTGTATCCCGAATACAAAAATGGTTTGCCTGTTTCTACTGGAAAAGACAATATCTTGATTTTCGGCTTAATTGGTATTCTGACGATTCTTTTGGCAGCCATCAATTTTATGAATCTGAGTACAGCAAGGTCAGAAAAGCGTGCCAAAGAAATCGGAGTCAGAAAAGCAATTGGCTCGGGCAGAGGACAAATTATTGGACAATTTTATGCCGAAACACTGCTGACGATACTTTTAAGTGCTTTGCTTGCCATACTTTTAGCCCAAATTGCTTTGCCGTTTTTCAACGAATTGGCCGAAAAACAAATTGATTTCCCGTGGAAAAATCCAGTTTTTTGGTTGGCAAATATGCTTTTTTCGGGACTTCTGATACTTTTTGCGGGCAGTTATCCTGCATTGTATCTTTCTTCTTTTCAGCCAATCAAAGTTTTGAAAGGAAAAGTACAAAGTAGCTCGTTTGAGTTATTTTCAAGAAAAGGACTCGTTATTTTTCAGTTTAGTATTTCTATTGTTTTAATAATTTCGACGACGGTCGTTTATAAGCAAATACAATTTACCAAAAACCGCCCATTGGGCTACGATACCAAAGGTTTGGTGCAAATACGCAAGAATAATGAAGAATTGCGAGGGCATTTTTATGCCATGCGACAAGATTTGCTCAACTCGGGGGCGGTCGTAGAAATGGCCGAAACCAACAGTCCAATGTCGGAAACTTGGCATTATTCGAGCCATTACACATGGCCAACTAAAACCGCCACCGCTGAAGATTTAGTCACGCTGAGAGTAACGCCCGAATTTGGCAAAACCATCGACTGGAAAGTGATGACAGGACGAGATTTTTCAAGGACTTTTTCGAGCGATACCAGTTCTGTGATTTTGAATGAAGCAGCCGTAAAACTCATGGGGCTGAAAAATCCAATCAATCAAGTAATCAGAAAAGATGGAAAACCGCTCACGGTTGTGGGCGTGGTGAAAAATATCGTCATGGATTCCCCTTTCGACCCTGTTCGACCAACGGTTTTTGAAATGATAAAAGCCAACGCTCCTTTCATAACCATCAAACTAAAACCCGAACTAAGTGCTGCAGAATCTATCGCCAAAATGGAAAAGGTCTTGAAAACCTACGACCCAGCAGGCAATTTCAACTATCTTTTTGCTGATAGAGACTTCAATAAAAAGTTTTTTAGAGAAAAAAGAATGTCGAGCCTAATAAGCCTTTTTGCTATTCTTGCCATTTTTATTTCTTGTCTTGGCCTTTTCGGACTTGCCAGTTTTGTAGCCGAGCAACGCACCAAAGAAATCGGCATTCGGAAAGTTTTGGGAGCTTCGGTAGCCAATTTGTGGCAATTATTATCAAAAGATTTCGTGGTTTTGATTCTCATCTCTTGCTTAGTCGCTGCACCAATCGCCTACTATTTCATGAATAATTGGCTACAAAAATATACGTACCGAACCGAAATTTCGTGGTGGATTTTTGTAGCTTCGGGTGCTGGAGCTTTGCTAATTACTTTACTAACAGTGAGTTATCAGTCAATAAAAGCGGCTTTGATGAATCCTGTGAAGAGTTTGAAAACAGAATGACTTATCAACGTCGGCAGGGTTTTGAACCCTGCCGACGTTAAAACCAATACAAAATTATGATACGCAATTACTTTAAAATCGCTTTTCGCAATCTACTGCGAAACAAACTTTATACTACGCTCAATGTATTGGGCTTGACATTTGGACTAAGTTGTTTTTTGTTGATTGGACTTTATCTGTTCGATGAACTTACTTTCGACCAACAGCACAACAACGCTGACCGTATTTTTCGGGTAATCGAACACCGAAAAACTCCTGCCGAAAATAGAAGTACTGCCGCAATAAGCTATAAATTATCGGAAGAATCGCCAAAAAACATTGCTGAAATCGAAAAAATGGCTCGAATAACCCAATTTGGGCGAGATAACCTCGGAAACATGACAGGTCAGAAGAAGTTTCTGGAGGATATAACGGTTGTCAATAATGAGTTGATGGAAATGTTTGATTTTGAAGCCATTGATGGAAACCCAAAAACAGCTTTGAAAGAACCACGCTCAATGGTTATTGTGGAAGATTTAGCGATGCGGCTCTTTGGAAGCACTAAAGTTGCGGGAAAAACCATCAAATGGGATGGCATAGAGCAGCCATTTACGGTAAAGGCGGTTATTAAAAATCATCCTCGAAATTCGAGTTTTAGCTTTACTTCGCTTAATTCTGAAAGTACTTATTTGTCTGATTCAAGCTACGTCAACGATATCAATCGAGACTGGTCGTCTAATTCGTACATGGTTTTTGCGATGTTGAAGAAAAACGCCACTCCCGAAAGTGTTTCGCCTAAAATGAAGAGCCTTCTCGAAGCTAATTTTAAACCCGAAACAGGTACTTCGATGGTATTTTCGCTACAAGCCTTAAAAGATATGCACCTGCATTCCGAGAATATTATCAACCGAGTCGTCAATTCAAATGCAAGCTCGGCAAGTACGGGTTCGATGTTTTATATCCGAATTTTTGCCATCATTGCTCTCTTTGTGTTGCTCATTGCGTGTATCAACTACATGAATCTCACGACGGCAAAAGCCTCCAATCGTAGCAAAGAAATTGGCATTAAAAAAGCCATTGGTGCCGTACGAGGGCAGCTAATTACACAGTTTTTGGCCGAATCGGTTTTAGTAACCTTTATTTCTTTTGTTTTGTCGGTCTTTTTGGTCAATTTGATATTGCCCTTTTTTAATGATTTTGTGAATAAAGAACTTTCACTTGGCTTTTCTACTAATTATCAGATTTGGCTCGCTAC
The DNA here is from genome assembly GCF_014644295.1 of Emticicia aquatilis. Classification (GTDB taxonomy): domain Bacteria; phylum Bacteroidota; class Bacteroidia; order Cytophagales; family Spirosomataceae; genus Emticicia; species Emticicia aquatilis. The sequence continues at coordinate 182,016 of NZ_BMKK01000005.1, read as the reverse complement.
TCTTTCAGTGATTTTGCTAACTGGTTTATTGTCAGGGACTTATCCTGCCTTTATGCTTTCTCGTTTTAGCCCGATGCTATTATTGAAAAGCCTAAAAATTCCAAATAAATCAGATTTTTCTCTCCGAAAAAGCTTAGTTGTTTTTCAGTTTACGATTTCGGTGGTTATGATAGTAGCTACCATTGTGCTGTTTTTCCAAGTGCGATTCGTGAATAATAAAGATTTGGGTTTCAATAAAGAACTTTTGCTGGTGGTTGATATTAATAGTGGAAAAATCCGACAAGCAGCCCCAGCCATTATTTCTGAATTTTCTAAAATTCCGAATGTAAAAAATGTATCAACAACTTCACGAGTGCCAGGCGAGTGGAAAAATATTCCTACCATAAAAGTGAAGCCAATGGGCGGGATTGATGTGCATAAAATCGCTTACTTTTTGGGGGTGGATGAAAGTTTCTCAAAAACCTTTGAAACTGAATTGTTGAAAGGCAAAAACTTTGCAGGAATCAATGATTCAGCTTCGGTTATTATTAATGAAACGGCCGCTAAAATGTTGAATATCAGTGAGCCATCTGACCAAATGCTCGAAATTCCAGAGAGAGCAATGGGCGGAAATTTCCGACCGCTGTCCAACAATCAAGTATTCAGAGCGAGAGTAATCGGAATCGTAAAAGACTTTCATTTTCAGACTTTAAGAGAGAAAATCGCACCTTTAGTATTGGGTTATCAGAAAAACCCTATTCACAATATTGATTATTATACGTCAAGAGTAGAAGCCAAAGATATAGATGCTACTTTGAAAAAGATGGAGCAAATTCTAACAAAAATTGACCCTGAAAATTTGTTTGAATACCATTTTCTCGACCAACAATTGGCACTATTTTATGCCGAAGATGCTCGCCGCCAATCCATGCTCATTTGGGCAGCTTTAGCCACAATTCTGATTGCATGTTTGGGGCTTTTTGGATTGGCAACTTACGCCGCCGAACAGCGTGTGAAAGAAATAGGTGTGAGAAAAGTATTGGGAGCAAGTGTAGTAAATTTAGCGACTTTGCTTTCAAAAGATTTCTTGAAATTAGTATTGATTGCTAACGGAATAGCTTTTCCGATTGCGTGGTGGGCAACTGACAAATGGCTGCAAGAATTTGCGTATCATATCGAAATTCAGTGGTGGTTTTTTGCTTTGGCAGGAATGATGGCTATTGCAATTGCTTTACTGACAGTGAGTTATCAGTCAATCAAAGCTGCTTTGATGAACCCTGTGAAGAGTTTGAAGACGGAATAAATGTTAAATAAAGTTAAGTGAATAAGCATTGGTGGTTTTATAGATTATCTTTAGTTCTGAAATTAAAATCTTACCACCAATGCTTAAAAATTACCTCAAAATCGCTTTTCGGAATCTTACCAAAAACAAGGTTTATACTCTTATCAATGTGCTGGGTTTATCGTTGGGAATCTTCGGTAGCCTTGTTATTTTTCAGTTGATAAAGTTTCATTTACTGACTGATTCGCACCATCATAAGGCCGAAAATATCTACCGAGTGGTGATGAATTTGCACTTAGATGATGGAAGTGTAGAACACGAAAAAGGAAGTCCGTATATTTTACACGAAGCACTAAAAAACGATTTTTCAAGCATTGAAAACGTAGCTTATCTTGGTCAGCAAGAACTTACGCTCAGTATTCCTACCCAAAATGGTTCTTCTACCAAGTTTCTCGAAAAAGAAGCTGCTGCTTTTATTGGAGCCGATTACTTCAAAGTATTTGATTATCAGTGGCTTATTGGGCAATCTGCCGCATTGAATACCCCCAACACCGTTATACTGACCGAAAAATATGCCAAGAAATATTTTGGTGAGGTAAACCCAATAAACAAAGTGCTGATAATTAATAACACAACGCCCGTAAAAGTTGCCGGTATCTTAAAAGACATTCCCGAAACTACCGACCTAAAAACCGAAGTTTTTGTTTCCTTACCCACGCTCAAAACCATTGTAAACGACGATAGTTTTACCGAATGGGCGTGGTTCATGAAGCAGCGTGAAACTTACATTAGGCTTAAAGAAAATACCGCAAAGGCCGCTTTTGAAGCACAATTACCCGCATTTTCAAAGAAATATTATGGCGAAATGTCAAAATATTATCGCTTTCAGCTACAAGAACTTTCGGATGTGCATTTTGATTTAGATTTTGGTGGAAAAATCTCAAAATCAAACATTTATCTATTTTCTGCCATCGGAATCTTGTTGCTGGTGGTGGCTTGTATCAACTTCATTAATCTTTCCACGGCTCAATCTTTCAAACGTTTTAAAGAAATCGGAGTCCGAAAAACGCTGGGGAGTTCGCAAACTCAGATTATCTGGCAGTTTATCGTTGAAGTGTCCTTAATTACGCTTTGGGCGGTGTTTTTTGCAGTTATTTTCGCCTATTTGGCTACACCATTGGTCAATAATTGGCTGAATATCAATATTACTTTCCGACAGTTTTTTGATACACAAATGTTGTTTTTCCTGCCGATTCTTATCATTTTTACGATAATCGTTGCGGGACTGTACCCATCATTGGTCGTTTCGGGTTATAATCCAATTCATGTACTCAAAGGAATTTCCAAAAGTTCAAAAACTGGACTTTCACTCCGAAAAGGCTTGGTTGTCAGTCAGTTTAGTGTAGCAATCGTTTTGGTAGCAGTTGCTATTTTGGTGGTTTGGCAAATTCGGTTTCTTCATAACAAAGACATCGGCAGTACCAAAGATTTGATAATTCATGTCCAAGTACCCAATACTGAGAATCTTGAAACCCTCAGAAATCAAATAACCCAGAAACCGTTTGTTGAAAGTGTTTCGTTTGCTCGAAGAGCTCCTTCGGCCGAAAAAGGTGGTTCGGGTGGCACGATAAAATTTAAAAATCGTGATTGGGAGAAATTTGTGGCAAGGTCGAAAATTGCGGATGAAAATTATTTGAATACCTACCAAATCAAACTTCTAACTGGCCGAAAACCCGTGGCTTCTGACACGATAAGAGAAATTTTGGTCAATCGAAAATTGGTCAAAGATTTAGGCTTAAAAACACCCGAATCAATCTTAAATAAACGCTTACTGGTGGGCGATGCCAATGGCACAGGAGTGATTGTTGGTGTAGTGGCAGATTTCAACAATGCTGATTTATACACGCCTATTGAGCCAACCGTTATTTTTTCGTTGAAACAAAGATACCGTTTTGCGGCCATCAGATTAAACAAATATTCGAGCGAAGTTCTTGCCGAATTGAAGGGAATTTGGAGCGGCATTTATCCAAACGAAGTATTTGAATATTCATTTTATGATGACGAATTGGCCAAACTTTACAAACGAGAAGAAATCACTCGAAATATCATAATCTCGTTTGCATTGCTCACTATTTTTATCTCGTGTTTGGGCCTAATGGGTTTGGTAAACTTGACGGTTTCGCAGCGAACCAAAGAAATCGGTATCAGAAAAGTACTTGGGGCGAGTGTTTCGAGTATCACATTTTTACTCTCGAAGGATTTTCTAAAATTGGTATTCGTAGCAATCATTATTGCCTCGCCTATTGCCTACTATTTTATGAACCAATGGCTCAATAGTTTTGCATTCAAAGTCGAAATCGAATGGTGGGTTTTTGTATTATCGGGTGTTTTTATTGTTGCAATTGCCTTACTAACAGTGAGTTATCAGTCAATAAAAGCAGCTTTGATGAACCCTGTAAAATCATTAAAAACAGAATAAATAAAAATTTCAAGAAAGAGGTTTCAAATCTACTTGCACAATGCAGTATTTGTGTGATTTCCTTTTTTCATACTTTTGACTTAATTTTTATTCTTTCATCATGAAGATGATTGCTTCATGTCTTTGTTGAAATGTTTTTGATAAATGATTAGTAAAGTGTCATAAAGCCGACAATTCGATTTATTCAAAAACCTCAACTTTGTGGCATGTAAAACATTTTTAATTCTTCAACATGAAAAGTAAAATCAGTCAGTTTATTATTCTCTTTGTTTTTGTTTCGGGAAGTATTTTTGCTCAAGAAAAAACAATTTTTCAAAAAAATGGTGTCGCCATCAATGGCTATGACCCCGTAGCTTATTTTACGGATAATATGCCAGTAAAAGGAAAAGAAACCCTTAGTTTTGATTGGAATGGTGTGAAATGGCAATTTAGTTCCGACACAAATTTGGCTTTATTTAAGGCAAATCCTGAAAAGTATGCCCCGCAGTATGGAGGTTTCTGTGCTTATGGTGTCAGCGAAAACCATAAATCCCCAACCGACCCCAATGCTTGGACAATCGTAGATGAAAAACTTTATCTGAATTATAATCCAAAAGTCAAGGAATTATGGACAAAAGACATTCCGAATCGAATCAAAAAAGCCAATGATTATTGGCCATTAATCAAAAACTCTAAAGATTAATTTTAAAGGTATTTTCAATGATGTAGCAAGTTTCTATGTATCCAGTGTAAAATGCAAGAGTTAATAAAGCCGCTTTAATGAATCCTGTTAAGAGTTTGAAGAGTGAGTGAGTTTTTAAATTAGGAATAGACGTTATGGCACAACATCTATTCCTAATTTTTACATTATTACTTCTTTTTCATATACGTTTTACTGCCTACAAGTCGATACTTTTTATCTGCCAATCTTTCTTTTCTATAGGCTTCATAATACTCGTTTGTCATCATATCTGCCTGAAATTTATATTTATAGCCAATCGTTTTTTGGGCATTAGGGTAAAGTTTACTCACAAGAACAAGAGAAATATCAGATGCTTTGTATTTATCTAAATCTGAATTTTTTATTTTTTTATCATTCATCCAAATGCCATAAACTTTTGGGTTTTTATAAGCTTCAAATTCTGCTTCGGTGGGTGTGTTTTTTTCAAAAGGTCGAAATGGCGGAATCATTATAAACTCTTGTTTTTCCTGTTGCTCCTTACTCATACTTAGAAAAAGAAATTCTAATCTCGCTCTATCTGTTTCGTCTTTCTTAAAGGTTGACATATATTTTTTCACAAGCTGTTCATATTCTTTCACAATAGCTTGCGAAGCCTCATTTTGGCTATGAATGGCAGCTTTCGGCTCGATTTTGGGTTGTTGAGCAAAACTAATTTTGCCAAACATCAACGACATAATCACTAAAAATGGAAGAATAGCTACTTGTAGCACAATAGCTTTTTTCTTGTTTGGTTGCATGTTCATCATCTTGAAACGTTTTTTTGTGTATGAATAATTAAATTGACTTGTGAGTGGCGTTGATAGATTTAAACCGATGGTATTTAGCAGCAAATATTGGTACTTTGTTTTGTTTTTATACTTATTCAAAACTGCCTCATCAGCCAAAAATTCATGATTTAGGCGAATGAGTTTACCATAAAAAAACAGAAATGGATTAAACCAAACTATTGTAAATAACAATTCAAAAAACAAAATATCGAGCGAATGTTTCTGCCGAATATGAGCCAATTCGTGTTCAATTATTTCGCTTGCAACTTCGCCGTTTTCATAGGCGTTTTTATTCAGAAAAATAGTAGAAAAAAAGCTGTGTGGTGTTTGGGTATCGTTGGTTAAAGCTATTCTAATACCTTGATATTCAATAAATTGTTGATTGTTTTTTCTGGAAAATATGAGTAGTAAATTTCTAAAAAAACGAATCGCTATCACCACCGAAATAAGCACATAGATTTCAAAAAAAATATTTTCTTTTGTGAAGTAGTTAGTAGCAGGTTGAATTGGTTGTAAGTTCGTTGAGTTACCTTCAACTTGTTGAATAGCAGATAGTTGTAACGTATTCTCAATGATTTGTGTGGGCAAAATACTGCGTTCTGTTTCGATTTCAATCAATGGAATCAAGAACGAAATCACTAAACTTCCAAGCAAATAAAATCGCTTGAATTGGTGCATTTTTTCGTTCTCGAATAGCCATACATAAAGTGCCAAAAAGATACCCGAACAAAGTACCGTTTTGATTAAGTAAGTTGTCATTGTTGTTGCTGTTTGATTTGTTCATCAATCATTTTCTTTAAATCTTCCAACTCTGTGGCCGACAAATTGGTATTTGCCGTAAAAAAAGAAGCAAACTGTAAGGCAGAATTGCCAAAGAAATTTTGAATCATACCATTGACGTGTTTTGAAAAATAATCATCTTTTTTGATGATTGGGTAGTATTGTCGAGAATTGCCAAAGGTCTTATAACCCACAAAGCCTTTTTCTTGCATTCTTTTCAATAGCGTGGCAATGGTGGTTTGGGCAGGCTTAGGCTCAGGAAGTATTTCCAATAGGTCTTTCATGAATATTTCTTCATGCTGCCAGATATACTCCATGAGTTGCTCTTCTGATTTTGATAATTGCATATTCTATGTTTGTGTATTTTATTCTACAAATGTAGAATAAAAAAATTTTAAAACACAAATTTTTTTACGGTTTTCTCAGCTTTAATTTATTACAGAGAAAAAAGCTTCACACAAATTTGAATTTATAAGTGTTTTTTAATAAAAATACTTGTCCAAAGTCGTACAAAAAATGTCCGAAAATGGACAGTTTCTTGTTCTATATAGAATATAAATGTTTGATTATTAATGAATTATGATTTTGGCATAGCATTAGATAATCAATAATAAATTATGAAAAAGCTATGCTAAGAAATTACTTTAAAATTGCTATTCGAAATCTCCTCAAAAACAAAATTTATAGCGGAATCAATATCATTGGTTTAGCTATGGGAGTTGCTGCTGCCGTTTTGTTGTTTGCTTTGATTCATTACGAATTAAGTTTTGATGGTTTTCACGCAAAAGCCAGCCGAACTTACCGTGTGGTGCGACAAGTAACAATGAATGATGGCAACGTTGATTATACTTCTGGTGTATCATTGGCCATGATTGATGCCATCAAGCAAGAGATTCCTCAGTTTGAGAAAATCGTACCTGTTTGTGGTACGCTTGAGCCACAAATTACGGTACTCGGCAAAGACCCCAATAACAATACCAACAGCACCAAATACACCGAAGATAACCAAGGGATTTGTGCAGGGCCTGAGTTTTTCGAGGTTTTTGATTTTAAATGGCTCGTTGGCTCGCCCAAAGTTTTGGCCGAACCAAACGTAGTGGTTCTTTCAAAAAAATACGCCGAAAAGTATTTCAATAAATATGAGGATGCCGTTGGGCAATATTTAAAGTACAATAATAATACAGTAGTAAAAGTTGTCGGTGTGTTGGAGGATATTCCGCTCAATACCGACCTGCCTGCCAATTTGGTGTTTTCGTATGCAAGCAAGCGAAGCAACTCGGCCAATTTTGGTTTCGGAAGATTCGATGATTGGGGAAGCACAAGCAGCATGGATAATTTGTTTGTGGTTTTACCCGAAAACTACACCGAACAGCAAGCCAATCAGCAACTGGAGGTTTTTACGAAAAAACACTGGGAAGCAAGAAAAGACAATGATAAAAAAATACATACGCTCAGTGCAATTTCAAATATGCACTACGATGAACGATACAGTAATTACAGTGACCGAATCGTCTCGAAAAAGAAAATCTTAGGTATTGCTCTGATAGGCCTACTGATAATCTTCATGGCTTGTATCAATTTTATTAATATCAGCACTGCCATTGCCAGCAAACGAGCCAAAGAAGTTGGTGTACGAAAAACGCTTGGGTCGGCCAATGGTCAACTAATCAAGCAATTCATGACCGAAACGATGGTTTTGGTGGGTATCTCCATAAGTATTGGTTTATTGATTGCTCGTTTGTCATTGCCGTTACTAAACACCATGTTTGATTACCCATTGGCTGCTCAACCATTTGCTGAGCCTATGCTATGGGTGTTCGTGCTTACTATTTTTGTTGCTATCAATGTGCTTTCGGGTATTTATCCATCATTGGTGCTTTCGTCGTTTACACCTTTAGATGCTTTTCGACAAAAAGTAAAAGTGGGCTGGACAAAAGGCCTTTCGCTTCGTCAGGGGCTAATCGTTTTTCAGTTTTCTATCGCAATTATTATGATGTTGGGTACGTTGGTCAACTTCGAGCAGATGCGATTTATTGATAAAATGGAAACTGGTTATAAAAAAGAGGGCGTCTTTACGTTTGGAACCGATACCGAATACAAAAACCGTTTTCAGACTTTCAAAGAAAAACTCAAGCAAATTCCCGAAGTTCAATCGGTAAGTTTATCAAACGATGAGCCTTCATCTGATAATAACTGGCAAGCAAATTTTGCTTATGATAATTCTCCAAAAGATGCCGATTTTAATGTAAATATGAAATTTGCCGATGGCGATTATTTTAGTACTTATGGTATTAAAGTCATTGCTGGTCAGCCATATAGCAGTACCGATACACTTCGAAAAATAGTAGTTAACGAAACTCTTCTACGCAAGTTGGGCGTGAAAAACCCCGAAGAAGCTATCGGGAAAAATATTCGAGTTGGAGGTTGGGACCCTTATCCGATTGTGGCTGTGGTGCGAGATTTTCAGGTTGGTTCTGCTAAAGATGAAATCGCTCCATTATTGACAACCATCGGGCCGAAATTCTATTGGCGAGGCGGTGTAAAACTATCGTCAGGAAATCTGTCGGCGAGTGTGCAGAAAATCGAGAAAGTTTATAATGAAGTTTTTCCAGAAGTGGTTTTTGGTGGCACATTCTATGAAGATAAACTCAAAGGTTTCTATAAAGCCGAACAACAACTTGGTTTGTTATATCGAATTTCTTCTATACTGGCTATTTTTATTTCGTGTTTAGGAATTTTCGGACTGGCAACATTCGTGGCCGAACAACGTATCAAAGAAATCGGCATTCGTAAAGTTTTAGGAGCGACAATGGCCAATATCACTGGGCTATTATCAAAAGACTTTATCAAATTGGTCTTGTTTTCGATGCTCATTGCCTTTCCGACGGCCTATTATCTGATGAGCCAGTGGTTGCAAGATTTCAAATTCCGAATTGACATTCAATGGTGGTACTTTGTGGTAGTGGGGCTTTTAGCGGTTATCATCACGGTCGTTTCTGTAAGTTATCAGGCCATCAAAGCAGCATCAATGAATCCTGTGAAGAGTTTGAAAACGGAGTGATTTAATTAAATGATATGTAAATGTCGGGTTTTAATTTTATTGATTAATAAGAATTGCAACCTCAAACATTAAAATTTGGTAGAATCTGTTCTGAATCCTACCAAATTTTAATTATTTAGTATTATTGCTTCGCCGTGAATTTGTTCACGTCTAACCAATGGATAAAGGCGTCGAACCACTTATTGCTGGTACGATTTGGATTACCGAGGCCAAAACCATGTCCACCATTTTGATAAAGGTGAAATTCTACGGGAATACCCGCTTTGAACCATGAGTCAATAACGCCAAACTGACCTCTGAAAAGAAAATCGTCGGAAGCTATCACATTAAACATCGGTGGTGCATTTTTAGGTACTTCCACTGGCCCCATTCCACCATAAATTGGTCCAATAAATGCCAATTTCATAGTTTTAGAATTCAGCGTAGCGTGCATGGTTAATCCTGCACCAGCAGAAAAACCAATCATACCAATTCTTTTAGTATCAACTCCCCATTCGTCAGCCCTTTTAAGAATCATGGCATAAGCTGCTTCAGCATCTTCCAACTGGTTGTTTAGGTTACGCTGCGGTGCTGGTGGAGTAGCAGCAGGTTTTGCGTCAGCAGCAGCAGGAGCGGGTGTACGAGGACGATTCATCCATGCCGTAAAATCTTCCAGTTTTTCTGGTGTTGGGTTTAGTCTGTATTTCAAAACAAAAGCCGCAAACCCTTGCTTGGCAAGTGCTTCGGCTACTTCCCAGCCTTCATTTCCCAAAGATAACCAACTAAATCCACCACCGGGAGCTACTATTACTGCCGCACCATTTGCCTTGCCAGGTGCTGGTAAAAATGGTGTAAGTGTAGCCTTAGTAATGTTACGTGCCATAGGGTCTCCCCATTGCTTAAACCAAGTTTCAGAGGCTGGTTGATTTTCAACACCGCCAGTTCCGAGCGGAATTGCGTTGGGTTCTTTGGGTGTTTCTAATGGGTAAATAGTGCCATCTTGAGCTATCACAACCGTCGAAAACAGCATAAGGCAAAGCATATAAAATGCTTTATTCATTTTTTTGAATTTTATTGACATAAAATATAATTAAAAGTTGAAAATTCAAATATAGTGTATTTTTGACACGTTTAAAAATATTATTCTTTTAATATCTTTTTATGATTAAACGTACGTCAAGGCTGAAGCCTAAGTTGCTTTTTATGGCTTTAAGTCTGGGTTAGAAAATTAGATACCTTAATTGGCTTCAGCCATGACCTTCTTTCAAAAAATTTGCGTAACTCCTAAATAAATAGAGTTGTTATCTGAAAATTAACCGCTGAAACTTACCTATAATGAATGAAAATCTAATTCAACACTTGTCCAAAGTCGTACAAAAACTGTCCATTTTCGGACAGTTTTTTAGATTTAATCAACTGTAATTATTTGATTATTAGATATTTACAAATTTGGCACAAGATTAGTGAATTACTATCAAAATTATGAAAAAGCTATGCTAAGAAATTACTTCAAAATCGCATTTCGAAATCTCTGGAAAAACAAGGCTTACGCCCTCATCAATATCGTGGGACTTTCTGTCGCATTTGGTAGTGCGATGTTGCTATTTCTGACTGCCCGATTCGAACTTTCGTTCGATGATTTTCAAGCCAACAAAGAGCATCTTTATAAGGTGTTTTTCAAACTAAATTTGGCCGATGGCACACGCATGGGTACATCAATGCCCGCACCATTGACCCCAGCTTTAAAAGCCGATTTTAAGTCAGAAATCAAGCATATTTCTCGCATCATGGATAGCGGTGTGCAGGTGGTGCAGGGCGATAAAACCTTAGACCAATCCCTCAATTATGTCGATGCTGATTTCCTGAAAATGTTTTCGTTTGAAATGCTAAAAGGAAATCCTAACACGGCCTTAAATGATTTGAAAAGTGTTGTTATCAATCAATCAACCGCCGAAAAGCTATTCGGTAGCAGTGAGCCACTTGGACAAACAATAAATCTGAATTTTGGTGAAAAAATAGAAGCTTTTATAGTGGCAGGGGTAATTGCAAATGCCCCCGAAAATTCGACAATTGAAAGTGAAATGATGATTCGTTTTGAAAACAATCCTTCGTATCAAGAAAATAAAGAAGAATGGGATAATCAAAACCATCATTTGTATATTCAGTTGGCCGAAAATATCAGCCAAGAAACTTTCGAGAAAAAACTCAAGCCTTTTACGCAAAAATATTATAAAAGTACAATTGACCAAATCAAAAAAGAAGGTGGCAAACCCGATGAGCGTGCCGAGGTTTTTAGTATAAAAACCATGCCTTTGCTTGATGAACATTTTATGAAACACACAGGAGGCTTGTTGGTGATGGATAAAATGTATCCATATATGTTATTGATTATCAGCGTTTTGGTTGTGTTAATTGCCTGCATCAATTTCATTAACTTATCCATCGCCCGCTCGCTTGAAAGAGCGAAAGAAGTGGGTATGCGTAAGGCACTTGGAGCTGTCAAAAACCAGATTTTGGGGCAGTTTTGGGGCGAAGCCTTCATTCTTTGTATTATCGGATTTGTGATTGGTAGCTTGTTGGCAACACTTACGATGCCGACTTACAATTCCCTTTTCCGCAGCACTATTTCACTACAAAGTTTATTAAATCCAGCCACGGCTCTCGTACTGATTACCAGTTTTCTGGGCATTACGCTCATTGCGGGTGGTTATCCTGCTTTAGTTGTGTCGAAGTTTAATATTATTGAGGTTTTGAAGGGAAAACTGAAAGTAAACACCAAATCGGGCGGCCTACGAAATACGCTCATTATCGTGCAGTTTAGTATAGCTATTATGCTGATTAGCAGTACGATAATTATCTGGAATCAGATTGATTTCTTGCGAAATAAACCTTTGGGTTTCGACGAAACACAAGTGATAAGTATTCCTGTTGGGCATGGAAATCAAGGCACCAAAGTGCTTGATTTCATGCGTAATAAATTGGCTAATCAACCACAAATTGTCAGTATAACTGGGGCTGATATTAATGTAGGTAGAGGAAAAGATAATTCAATGTCGCAGTCGGGTTATGGTTTTGAATTAGAAGGAAAAACCTATCACACAAGTGGCTTAAATGTTGATTATGATTATATAAAAACGCTGGGTTTGACTTTGGAAACTGGTCGAGATTTCGCCCGTGAATTTCCTTCTGATAAATCACGTAGTATTGTCATTAACGAAACAATGGCCAAAGAACTGGGTTTCAATAAGCCTACGGTAGCCGCTGCGATTGGTAAAAATATTCCGCTGGGTGATAGTTTAGGCCGAACAATTGTGGGGGTTGTGAAAGATTATCACTTCGAGTCGCTTAAAAATAAAATCAAGTCAATGACTTTCTTCTTGCAAAACGATTTTGGATATAATTATGTATTCGTAAAAATAGCACCTAATGCCGCACCAAAAGAAACAATGGATTTATTGGCGAAAACTTTCAAAGAAATTGCCCCAAAATCTGAGTTTCAAGGCTCATTTTTAGACGAAAACACCAATAATCAGTATAAAAAAGAAGAGCGTTTTTCACAGATAATTATGAGTGCGGCAGTTTTGGCTATTGTACTTTCGTGCATGGGCTTGTTTGCGATTGCTATCATGATGATTTCCCGCCGCACCAAAGAAATTGGCATCCGTAAAGTGTTGGGTGCGAGTATTCCGAGTTTAGTGATGTTGCTATCAAAAGAGTTTTTGATTTTGGTGGCAATCGCTATCGTAATTGCCTCACCAATAGCCTATTACGCAATGGATAAATGGCTCACAGATTTTGAATATCGCATTGATATTGGCTGGCAAATCTTCGCACTGGCTGGTTGCGTAGCTGTGATAATTGCCTTATTGACAGTGAGTTATCAAGCAATAAGAGCCGCTTTGATGAACCCAGTGAAAAGTCTAAAAAGTGAATAAAGAATCATATAATAAAATAGCCAATATTTGGGCTGACTACCGCAACGAATCGTTTGTTAGTCAGCTCATTATTGATTTTGCTGAAAAGCTACATCCACAAGCGAAAGTCTTAGATGTGGGTTGCGGAACGGGCGTACCAGTAGCACGTTTTTTAGCCGAAAAAGAAATCCTCGTTACGGGAATTGATGCGGCTGAAAAAATGATTGAGATTGCTCTTTCGCATCAAATTCCGAATGCTCAGTTTATGGTTTCAGATTTTTTTGATTTCCAGCCACAAGAAACTTTCGATGGCATTTTGGCTTGGGATTCTTTCTTCCATTTTCCGAAAAAAAGTCAAGAATTAATTTACCCAAAAGTAGCTCAAATGCTCAATTCGGGTGGCTATTTGCTCTTTACTCATGGCGATGTTGACGACGAACACACCAACCCAATGAGGGGAGAGGAATTTTATTACAGTGCCATTCCTAAAGAAAAAATCAAGGTATTGCTCGAAGAAAACGGGCTTGAGTTGATTTATATGTACAAAGATTATAAGGAAAAAGATACCGACCGAGGATTAGTGGTTTTGGCCCAAAAACGATAAAATTATGATACGCAATTACTTAAAAATAGCATTCAGAAATCTTTGGAAAAACAAGCTTTTTTCATTCATCAACATCATGGGTTTGGGCTTGGCTATTCCATTTGCTCTCATGGCTTTGATGCAGCTACAAGGGTCGTTTGAGTTTGATAATTTTCACCCAAATTCTGATAAAATTTTCAGAATCATTACCGACGAAAAAAGCAACGAAAATGGTGTGTCGCATTATGCTTCATCGCCTTATTTATTGGCTGATAATTTGCGAAATAACTATACTTCGGTCGAAAAATCAACAAAAGTCGTGCGTCAATTTGGCTGGGAATTAAATAATCGACTGAAGAATATTCATGTAAACACGATTTACGTTGAACCAACTTTTTTTGAGATGTTTGGTTTTCGCTTGGCCAAAGGTTCTATTCCTACCGAGCCTAATAGCTTGATTTTGAGCCAAGAAACTGCCCAAAAGTTTTTTAATGATGCCAATCCAATCGGGCAATTCCTGACACACCCAACTTATGGTTCGTTCAAGATTACAGGTGTTTTAAAGCCATTCAAAAGAGGTACGCAGTTTCGTAGCGATGTGATGGTATCAATGGCTACTTACGAAAAATTCAATGCCGACCAACTAAAACCAAGTTCATGGGCAAAATTAGAAACTCACACATTCGTAAAACTTGCCCCTAATGCCCAACCACAAGCACTCGATTTAGCTTTGGTAGAAATCTCGAAGAAAACCAATACTTTTCTTTCATCAGCCAAAAAGACCAATAGTTTTCGTAAGCAAGCCTTAGCCGATATTTCACCCAGCACCGAAGACCTCCGCTACAACCCTTATGTAGATGATTTACAGGAGATTTACTTCAATTTTACTATTCCGTTCATGATTTTGCTTTTGGCTGGTTTCAATTACACCAACCTTACTTTGGCAAGGTCGCTGAGTCGCTCTAAAGAAGTAGGTGTGCGTAAAGTTATGGGAGCTTTGCGAAGCCAAATAATACTCCAATTTATTGCCGAAGCAATTCTGATTGCCTTTTTCTCACTCTTGGTTGGGGTTGCAATTTTACAAATACTGAAATCATCCATTCATATCAATTGGGTAACTTGGGAGGTAGAAAATCAAACACTCATTTGGTGTGCTTTTATAGTCTTTACGTTGTTTGTGGGTGTTTTGGCGGGCAGTTTGCCAGCTTGGATTTTATCAAGTTTTCAGCCTGTAAAAGTATTGAAAGGAAACATTTTGCCAGCAACATTTGGGAAAATAGGTTTTCGTAAAGTGTTGATAGTCATACAGTTTGTGGTATCGCTGGGCTTCATCTTTTTTATGGGGCATTTCTACAATCAGTTTAAGTACATGGCTACCGAAAACGATAATTTTAATCGAAAAGGCATTTTCAACATGTCACTTTCCGATAAAAACCATGCTCTGCTGGTAGATGAAATTGCAGCCAATAAAAATGTCGAAAAAATAGGAATGGTCTCTGTGCCTTTTGGCGGAATCTCGACCGAATATGCCATTAAATCAAAACCCAAAGACGAAAACATAGCTTCGTATTATTATGCTGCCGATGCCAATTTTATTGACAATATGCAGCTAACGATTTTGGCAGGAAATAACTTACCGGTTTCTAAGTCCGACTCTGCTACAAACTTTGTTTTGCTCAATGAGCGTGCCGTCGAAAGGCTGCGTTTAGGTACACCACAAGAGGCCATTGGCAAAGCTGTTTTTTTGAATAATTCGGCTACGGCATCGCAAATTGTGGGGATTGTCAAAGATTTCTGTCATTTCAATTATCAATTTGAAAAACAACCTGTAGTTTTTCAATATAACCCTGCTCAGTTTGCTGTAATGGCAATCAGAACCAATGCTAAGGCCCCCAAAGAAACATTTCTGGCCGAAATGCAAAGCATTTGGAAGAAACACTATCCTTATCAGCAAATGGGTTATTCGTGGTTTGAACAAGACCTTTACGAACGCTACTATCCAGCCGAAGACATGAAAATGATGGGCATGGCAGCACTGGTAATCATTGTCATTGCCGTAATGGGCTTACTGGGAATGGTTACGTATAGCACCGAAAAACGTATCAAGGAAATCGGGATTCGTAAGGTAATGGGAGCATCGGTTTGGGAAATTGTGAAAATTTTGTCGTGGAGTTTTATGAAATTGCTCATTTGGGCGGGTGTTATAGCGATTCCAATTGGCCTTGCCGAAAACTGGGCTTTGGATAATTTATTTACCTTTTATGCAGGACTCAATGCAGGTTTGATGGGCGTATTTTTTCTTTCGATATTTGCTGTTGCCACCTTCACAATCGGTTATTACGCTATGCGAGCCGCTGCTGTGAATCCAGTGAAGAGCTTGAGGGCGGATTAACATTTTTTGAGTTTGAAACCAGATTGAATATACAGATTCTAAAGATATTATTCACCTAAATTCCCAGTAAGGGCGACTCGACGATATGATACGCAATTACCTAAAAATCGCCATCAGAAGTCTTGTAAAAAACAAGATTTATTCATTAGTAAACATTGTCAGCCTAACGCTCGGCTTGACCGTAATGCTATTGGTATCGCTGTATGTGAGTGATGATTTATCGTTTGATAGATTCCACGAAAAAGGTAATCAGATTTATCGTTTGGTACAAAACGTAAAAGATGCAGATGGAAATGAAGGGAAAATGGGCAATACAGGCCTACCACAAGGAAAAGCCTTTAAAGATGCAGTGCCAGGAATTAAAGATTTTTGTCGTTTTAAAAATGGCTGGAATACCCTCGTGCAGAAAGGCAATGAAGGTATAAAAGAAAAACTTATGTACGCCGACCCTTCGATACTCTCAATGTTTTCGTTTGAAGTAATAGAAGGTAGTAAAAGCCAAGCATTGACCGACCAGAACAACGTAATAATTAGTCAGAAAGTAAAAGAAAAATATTTTGGTGCTGAATCTGCTATCGGAAAAGTGCTGAATATCGGAGATGAGGGCAGTGATTTTAAGCCGTTTGTGGTGGCTGCCGTGTTGAAAGATATTCCTCAAAATTCGTCAATACAGTTCGATTTACTGCTATCTATTGAGCATATCATACCTAAAGACCCTCAACAAAGAGCCAACCAAGAAAGTTGGTATAATGCCAGCCTAAACACTTTTTTATGGGTCGATGAAAAGGCTAATATTGACTTAGTAGAAAAGAAAATGGCTAAAGTTAGCGAAAAGTATATCACTCAATCGAAAAAAGACTCACCTCATTTATCGAAATATGATGCTAAGTTTTTGCTTCAACCTTTCTACCGAATGCACCTCGACCCCGAATATTATGCCACCAATGGCTTAGAATATTGGTCTGATATTCGGTATCCCAAAATTCTTTCAGCAGTAGCACTATTGGTGCTGATTATTGCCTGCATCAACTTTATTAATCTTACACTTGCACGCTCGCTCAAACGCACCAAAGAAATCGGAATCCGCAAAACTAATGGGAGTACCAATCAACAATTATTATTACAATTTTTAGGCGAATCGTTTTTACTAACGTTCTTGGCAGCTATTCCTGCTGTATTTTTTGCTCAAGCATTTTTGCCAAGTTTTAGCGAACTTACCAACAAGCATCTCGAACTAAGAAATCTATTTTCTATTCAGTCGATTTCTATTTTTGTCGGAATCATTATTTTGGTTTCGGTGCTTGCGGGGTTCTATCCCGCCATCATAATGGCACGTTTTCAACCCATAAAAAGCCTAAAAGGTCAATTGAAGTTTTCGAGTGGACAAACTTTCCGAAAAGCCCTCATTGTTTTTCAGTTTGTAATGGCAGGAGTGCTGATTACAGCCACCATTGTAGTTTCAAGGCAGTTTGATTATATCGCCAATAAAGAATTGGGTTATAAAACAAACAATATTCTACGTTTTTGGCTGCCTTGGGAACAAATAGCAACGCTTTCGCCAAAACTTAAACATGAGCTAAGTCAACTTCCGTTGGTTAAGAAAGTTTCAGCAAAATCTGGTGATTGGAACAGCACAATGTATGAAGTAGAAGGTACAAAAACCGAATATACTTATTATGAACACATTGACGAAAATCATCTTCAACTTTTGCAAATCCCTTTGCTCAAAGGCCGATATTTATCATCAAAATATGCTTTAGATACAGTTTCAAATATTATTGTCAATGAGTCTTTTGTGAAAAAATATGTTCCGAAAGGCAAAGACCCTTTTACGGTAAAAATTACTCAACAAGGTACTGCTATGAATATCGTTGGCATTGTGAAAGACTTTCATTATGCCTCTTTCAAAGAAAACATCAAGCCTATTGTCTGGGGTTTAGATACTCGTGGGCAAGCTGGTTGTATTCATGTAGAAATAGCTGATAATCAACAACAAGCCGCCGTAGAGAGTATCAAGAAAGTCTATAAGAAATTTGTGCCTTATTTACCAATTGAGTATCAGTTTCTGGAAGATTTCAGAATGGAAAAATATGCCGATGACCTCAGATGGAAACAAGTACTCAATTTTACGTCGGGCATTGCTATTCTGATTGCTTGTTTGGGGCTATTTGGCTTGGCCACTTTTTCGGCTGAGGTTCGTACCAAAGAAATCGGTATCCGAAAAGTATTGGGAGCATCAGTCACCAGTATTGCAGCCATGCTATCAAAAGACTTCTTAAAACTAATCATTATTGCCTTTATTATTTCTGCACCTATTGCCTATTATTTTATGAACCAGTGGTTGCAAGATTTTGTCTATAAAATCGAAATGAAATGGTGGATATTTGCTGTTTCTGGATTATTGGTTTGTGCAATCGCCTTACTTACAGTGAGTTATCAAGCAATCAAAGCCGCTTTGACTAACCCAGTAAAAAGCTTGAAAATAGAATAAAGAGAGAGATTAGTTATTGGGAAATTGTGGGCTACTCGCAATGCCCCAAAAATGTTAAAAATGGTTAAACAAAACAGTAGTTTCACGATAACATCGTAAATTAATATTTTCATTCTAATACGCTACGAAAATGTTAAGAAACTACCTAAAAATAGCTTGGCGTAACCTCGCCAAACGCAAGTTTTATTCAGCAATAACCATCTTTGGCCTATCGGTCGGAATCACCTTTGCATTGCTCATCGGCAGCTATGTTTGGGGCGAATTGAAGGTCAATTCCACTTTGAAAAATGTAGAAAACCAATACATGATTCAGAGTAAGTGGAAGAAAGAAAACATGGGAGTTGAGATTGCTACATTGGGAGCTTTGGGGCAAGCAATAAAAGAAAATTATCCCAATTTAGTGGCCAACTTTTACCGATTCGATGGCGTTACTACGGTTGTCTCGAAAGGCGATAAAGTTTTCCGTGAAAGTGTTCAGTTGGGAGATTCTACGATGCTGGATATGTACGGTTTCGCTCTCCTGCATGGTGATTCTCGAACGGCTCTCAAACAACCCAATTCGATGGTTATTTCATCTGAACAAGCCATCAAATACTTTGGTATGCTCGATGTGGTGGGCAATTCGCTCACGGTTGAGTCGTTTTCTGGAGGTAAACAAGAATTTATGATTACGGGCGTTTTGGACAAATTACGCCATAATTCGATAACAAATCTTACAAATTCGGGCAAAGAACAACCAATTTTGATGTCGTTCAACAACGCCAACTTCTTCGGACGAACGCAGTATAATTCTTGGAATAATCCTTACATTGTCAATTATCTCGAACTTCAAAAAGGTGTTCGGAAAGAAGATTTAGAAAAGCCTTTGGCCAAATTGATTGCGGCCAACGTGCCAAGCGAAATCAGCCAAAATCTGACGACTTATTTAGTGCCACTCAAAGATGTATATCGAGAAGCCAACAACGGAGTCGTAAAGAAAACCATCCGTACGCTTTCGCTCGTGGGCGTGTTTATTTTGCTGATGTCGATTGTTAATTTTGTAAATATTTCTATCGGAGCATCTTCTTCACGACTCAAAGAAATTGGTGTCCGAAAAGTGCTTGGAAGCAGCAAACAGCAAGTTTTACGTCAGTTTTTGGCCGAATCAATCATTATTTCGGTTTTCAGCCTATTTATTTCGCTGATTTTCTACCAAATTCTACGTACTTCTTTTGAAAAAATCTTACAAAAAGAAATCATTTCGATATTTGCCGCACCACCGATTTTCTTCTTTGCTGCATTCGTGTTGGCTCTCGTAATTGGTTTATTATCAGGAGCGTATCCTGCTTTTGTGTTGGCTACTTTACCCTCGGTCGATTCGATGAAAGGCAAGCTAAAATCAGTCAAAGAAAATGTTTTTTTCCGCCGAATGCTCATTGTTTCACAGTTTGCGGTGGCACTTTTTGTGTTTGGTGGAGCGGCAGTGATTTCAAAGCAAGTCAATTACTTTTTCAATAAAGATTTGGGTTATAACAAAGCCTCAGTTTTTTCGATAAAAGTACCACGAGATTGGTCGCCTGCGGGTGTCGAAAAAATGGAAACCATTCGCAACGAAATGGCAAAACTGAAAGAAGTAAAACAAGTGAGTTTATCGTATATTATTCCCGATGGTTCGTTTGGCTTTAGTAGCGGAATCTATAAAATGGGACAAGATTCTACCCTCGCAGTTTATACACCCACGCTCGTAACCGACGAAAAATATGCCGAAACTTACCAAATTCCATTGCTCGAAGGACAGTTTTTTCAAGCAAAAAATAGCAATTTTCAAGCAAATCAGATAGTTTTAAACGAAGAAGCAGCAAAATCTTTGGGTTTTAAAACTCCAGCCAATGCTTTAGGGCAAAAGATTAGAATGCACGCTTCGCCCGCTGTTTTTACGATTGCTGGTATCTGCAAAAACTTTCATTTCGAGTCGATGCACAAAACCATTGGGCCGATAGCTTTCATGCACGTGCGAGACAATAATTTTTATCGCTATTTATCCTTCAAAATTCAATCACAAAATTTGAGCGAATCAATGACCGCCATCGAGTCGAAATGGCGACAACTCATGCCAAATGCTCCTTTTGAATACACATTTGTTGATGATACTCTCCAGACTTTGTATCAGTCCGAAATTCAGCTTAAACAAGCCTCACGAGTAGCCACTGTACTATCAATCATCATAGTTTTACTCGGAATCTTGGGTGTGGTTTCACTCAATATCATAAAACGAACCAAAGAATTAAGCATCAGAAAAGTGCTTGGTGCATCAAGTTGGAGCATCATGCTTTTGTTTATGAAAGAATTCTTGGTTTTGATGCTTATAGCGGTTATTATTTCATTGCCGTTTACGCTCATGGGTATGCAAAAATGGTTAGAAAACTACTCGTATCGAGTTGATATTACGTGGTTTATGTTTGCTACGGTTGGGCTTTTGTTTACGCTTGTAGTTTTATTTTTAGTAGGTTTTCAGACCCTAAAAGCCGCTTTGATGAATCCTGTGAAGAGTTTGAAGGTGGAGTGAATTGATTTTCGATAGGATAGGTTTTGTAAAATCTATCCTATCGAAATTATTTAACAGAAATTTCCCAATTAAATTTTAAAAAGCTGATATACATCCAAAGCTACATAGTCCGTAGGACTTTTATATCGGTAGCATAAAACCGAAGAGTATAACAAGAATGCCGTAGGTATTCAACAAATAAGCAAAAGGGTTGAATACCTACGGCATTCTGAAAAATAGCCTAACCACTTTTACTACCGATATGGAAGTCCTATGGACTAAGAATTTGAATAATTTAATAGTGAAAATATCCCATAAATCAACTCAAATTCTCCTCAAACCATTTCACTCTTTCTTTCAATTCTTCAATAGTTTCTCTCAATTCTTCACCAGCCTTCAAATAATCATTTGGATATTCATCTTTTAAATATTCCATTGTTAGGTAGTAGATGGGTTTGAGTTGTTGCGTCAATTCTGGATGCTCTCGAAATAGTTTGTAAGGTGTGTGTAATTGCTTTTTCGCAATTAGCAATAATAGCAATTGAGAGATTAATATTTCACTTAATTTACTATAGTTATATTGATAAATATGAATAATATGCTCTAAATCCTCTATTCCCTCTTCAATATTATTAATTAGAATATTTATTATTGAATCGCATAGAACTAATTCAAAGTTTACTTCTTGGATATTTTCCTTTTTAGGAGAATACTCATCATTTAAATAGTCATATATGGTAAAGACAATAATTGATAAAAACTCTTTGATGAAGGAATCTTTTTCAACACTGTACAAAGAATAAATACGCATAATG
The DNA here is from genome assembly GCF_014644295.1 of Emticicia aquatilis. GTDB lineage: Bacteria > Bacteroidota > Bacteroidia > Cytophagales > Spirosomataceae > Emticicia > Emticicia aquatilis. Next base: position 160,249 of record NZ_BMKK01000005.1, on the reverse strand, counting down.
TTATTTTTAACTCCTTCTCTTATTCCAAAAAAAGATTTTAACTCAATATCAGTACTAATCTCATCAAATCTATTTTTTAATATAAAAATATCGCTTTCATTTCCCTGCTTTTCAAGTAGATAAAAGATAGCATTGCTTAAAACTCTTATTTTTTCGCCTAAAACCTCATCATTTTCCACCATCGAATAAGCCAAAGCTCTATCAAAAACAGTACTTAGTTCGTAAGTGCCTTTTTCTAAATTATTATCAAAGCGTTCAAAAAGTTGTTTTAAATCTTTGGTATTGCACCAGCCTTCTAAGAAACGCACCAACCAAATCACCCGCTGTTTATCTTGTCGGGTTGAGTAACGCATCAAGTACCAAATATTAAAGAAACGCTCTTGTAGGCGGTATAAATGCGTGCGTCCTGTGGTGCGTGGTTCTATTTCAATCACTTGGTTATCAACTAATTGCTTGAGTTGAGCCGATATTTGATTGGTTTTCAAGCCTTGTCTTTCTGAGCGTGCCAGCTCGGCAATTTCGCTTACCGTTACTGCATCCCAAGCTCTCGCTACCGCATCAACAATGAGTTGTTGTTGGGGTTTCAAATCGTCCATTCGGTGCTTGTAAAGTGGCGTTACTCTATCTAAAATCGCCTCCAAATCTTTGAAACTATCTTGCTTTTCGTTATCTATAAAGACATCAAAAAGCATCACCATTGTGCGTATCACTCCACCCGATAGCTTCCGCATTACCTCAATGCGTGGGCGTTCGGTTTTCAAGATTTCGGCAAAATACTCAGCTTTTCCTTCGTTTTCGGCTAATTTTTCAAAAAGCAAAATTGTTTCATCAGCAGTCATGCCTTTGAGCCTAATCTGATAAAAGAAGTCAAAGAAAGGCTCTTTATAGTCGAAAGTATGCTCAAGTAGCGTAGCTGATGCACCAATGAGCCTGATATAAGGCGAATTCATCAGAATATTTCGCAGGCGATGAGTAGCGGTTTTACCGATTTTCTCCAAAAACTGACCAAAATTATCATGGAAAACAATGATTTTCTGTTCGTTTTTTTTCAGATATTCCACCAAAACTTCAAATGCTTTTTGGTCGTAATCTGCCTCAAATTCATGTTTTCGCATTTCTTCCAAAAGGCTTTCATAAGCTGGGTGGTCTTCGGCTAAAAGTTTTGCTATATGCTCAAAAAATGAAGCCAAATCGGGCATAGAATACTGCTCTTCGTTGAATAAAATAGGCAAAAGCCATTTACTCAGTTTTTCGTCATCTAATACTGCATATTTCAGCCGCAAAAGCATGGTGGTTTTTCCCATGCCACGTTGCCCCAGCAGCATATAATGTTGAGGCGGATTTTGCATCGTATCTTCCTGAATATCAGCGAAAATCTGCTCAAAAATGGCAGTCCTAACCACAAACTCCGCTTTAAGCGTTTTGGGGTCTTTTTGGTCAGGATTAAATAAGTATTTTAGTTTTCTGTCAGACATTTTTCGACCACCATTTTTTAAGAATTGGAGAATAAAACCGCCATTTTTTGTCGGCTACTTCGGCAATATAACCGTCATATTCGAGCGTAAGAAGTATATTTTTGAAAGAATTTTCGAGTTGATGTTTGACCGCTAAATCATACAAAACTAATTCATCAACCGATTGATTATCAGCGAGTTTGCTCATCATTTCTTTTACCAAATCCAGTTCGTTTCTATTGAAAACTTGGTTAAGTCGGCCACGATAATGGTCAAGGTAAATATTGCCATTGAGAATCAACTCATTGAATGCCTTTTCAATAAATTTTTCATCAATTTCGCTTGGCTCATTTCGATATAAATCACGGATTTCTTTGATAGCCAATTGAATATGAAATGGAATCAGCCACTCGATTTTATCTTGTAGTAGATGTTTTAAAATCTCGTCCGAGGCTTCAATCTGATAGTTTTGAAGTAAGGTTTTGGCCAGTTGAAGACCATCTTTCAGCGAAAGCGGACGAAGTTTATAAGTCTGAATGTCATTTACATCGGCCGTAGCATTGAGCCTTTTTACGACCGAAAGTAAGCCGATTGAACCTGTATAAATGAATTTTATTTTTTGAGCCAAAGCAGGGTTTTGTCTGATTGCTCGGTTTTGTTTCAGAAAGTTTTTTGCAGCTTGCTCGCCTTGTTCATCTCGAATGTGTTCAATCGTAACAGGAAATTCATCAATCATCAGCAAGATTTTTCGATTATCTAAATCTACTTTTTCTAAAAACTCTTTAAATTTCTCATAATAATCTTGCTTATCATCTGCTTTTTCATTGAAATCAATCGAAAACACTCCACCAATATCTACATTATCAATCTTTTCTAAGAATCCCTTAATTTTTTTGCCAGCATTCGCCATGCTTTTCAAAAATCGACTCTTATTTTCAACATCAAAAATAGCTTTTAGTAAAACTTTGAAAAACGTCTGACTATCACTAACGTCCTCAGTATCAACATATACACAGTAATATTCTTCAGCAGGATTATCTTTAATGAAATGGATAATTGAAGTTTTTCCAACTCGTCTTGGAGCAGATAGCAATAAGTTGTTACCTTCTTCGAGTGCTTCATAAATTTCATGCACTACATCATTTCTCAAGAAAAAATTATCACCAGTTGCGGTTTTACCAATACTCAGTTTCATAATTTTGCATTTTTTTTATTGCAAAAATAAGTTGCATTTTTTTTATTGCAACACATTTCTGCATTTTTTTTATTGCAAATATTATTAAGTACGAATGTTTACATTATTGATTAGCAGTTTCATAGTAATCTAAAGATATTTTTCTTAACCATTTATTGTTGAAAGTGAGCCGTTTTCAACTTATTTCAATCTAAAATATTCACCCAATTTCCTTCGTTTTGTTATCAAGCGGATACATAATATTTTAGGCACGGCTTACTTTGGGCATAGTTTTTGAGGGTTTCAGCGTAAATGTAAAACGCCTCCCGAAAACTATTTATTAATCACGAATTCGTAGCTTTATGGACATACTTGGACTCATCAAAGACAAATTGACTGATTCTGTCATAGAGAAAGTTAGTAACTTTCTGGGCGAACACCCAGAGAATATCGGCTCGGCTTTAAACAGCTCAGTGCCGATTGTTTTAGGCGGAATTATGAGAAATGCCTCTAACGACGAAGAGACAGGCAAGGTCATGGATGTCTTGAAAGATGGCGGTCATACTGGCGAAATCCTCGACGATTTGCCGAATTTGCTCAGTAATTTTGATAAAACGCAGCTATTAATCACAATTGGCTCTAATATTTTTAACCACTTTACAGGCAGTAAGAGCAATTCTATCGTAGAAAAATTATCTACGCTCACGGGTATTCGCAAAACTTCTGCTTCTTCGTTGGTGGGTTTGGCGGCTCCACTCGTTTTGGGAGCATTGGGCAAAGTCGTGAACAAAGAAGGTCTCGGCGTATCTGGTCTGACAAGGCTTTTGGCCGACCAACGAGAGTCTGTTTTTGGGGCTTTACCACCTGCTATTGCCAATCAACTTAATTTTAAAAGTTCGGGTGCTGCGGTTAAACCACAAAGTGAAGAAAAACCAAAAGAACTCAAAAAAGAAAGTACCGAAAGTAAGGGTATTTGGTCATGGATTCCGTGGGTTTTGGTTGGCCTATTGTTTTTGGCTGGTGTAGCTTATTTTTGGAAATACCGTAAAACTGTTAAACCTGTCGAACCAACAGCCGAAGTTGGGGTGCTACCAAAACAAGATTCGACATTTTCGGATAGTAGCATTTCGGCTACAGCAACTTCTGTTGATACTACAAGTGGTTTTTCAAATACTGAAGTAGCTAAGCCGATTAAGGAAGTAAAAACTCCAGAAAAAACGACCGAAGAAAAGCCAAAAGCTGAAGAGCCGAAAAAGGTAGAACCTACTAAGCCAGTTGAGAAAAAAGCCGAAGAACCCAAAAAAGAGGAGAGAAAAGTAACCTTCGATAATGTTTTTGCTAATCATCCAATCGAAGAGCAGCTTAAAAATACAAAAGCGTGGATAATTTTGAATACTAACTTTAAGAATAATAGTGCAGAAATTAGTTCAAAAGGCGATTTAGATGCAGTTGTGAAATACTTGAAAGCTAACCGTAAATCAAAAATCACGATTGCGGGTGGCTCACAAAGCTCGAAAGGAACACTCGGCGAAGACCGTGCCTATGCCATCAGAGAAGTTTTACTTGAAAGAGGCGTTAGTGAAAATCAAATTTCGGTTCAGAGTTCATCAGTAAAAGATGTTGACTCGAAAGTTGTTTTGAAAGTAAAATGATTTTTTCGTAAGAACGTCCAATCTGGATTTTCGATATTATATTTAAGGATATTTCAACGTCGGCAAGGTTTTGACCCTTGCCGACGTTTTTATGACAGGGCAACTTAAACCGCCAATTCTTTCAATGCCGCAACAAACTTATCTAATTCGGCCGTTGAGGTATAAACATTTGGAGTAATTCGGCAGCCTTGTACGTTGGCGTAATCTATGGCTACCGTCCAGATTTTATATTTACTCAATAGCATTTTTGCTAAATCGGCTGGTTTTATGGTCTTTATTCCTACATTCGCAATGCCACAAGCACGCTTATCATCGGCTGGAGTATTCAGCACGATATTCGGAATATCTCGTACTTGTTTTGTCCAATATTCTTGTAGGTAACGCAACCTTGCTTCTTTGCGTTGAATGCCAATCTTTTGGTGAAAATCAATGGCGTGACTTATCGTGAGGTCGGTATGCACAGGGTGTGTACCCGTATGATTCAATTTTCTAATATCATCATCCTGATAACCCATATCGCCAAACATTTGCCAAAGTTTGCTAATTTTATCTTTTTTTACGTACAAAAGTCCCGCACCGAGAGGCACACTGAGCCATTTGTGCAGGCTACTTCCGTAATAATCACAGCCCAAATCGCTGATTTTATAGTCAATGTGTGCCAAGGCATGAGCTCCATCAACCATCACATCCACACCTTTGGCATGAGCCATATCACAGATTTTTCGGATAGGTAAAATATGCCCCGTAATATTTATCATGTGACAAACCATCAGTAGGCGAGTTTTAGGCGTAATGGCTTTTTCGTAGATTTCTACAATTTCCTCGTCAGATTTTGGATGATTCGGAATCGACACAATTTTATTTACAATACCATAGCGACGAGCTTGTAGCTTAAACATATCAAGCATTGCACCGTAATCTTGCATGGCCATCACGGCCTCATCACCTGCTTTCCAATCGTATCCTGCTATCACCGTATCAAGCGATTCGGTCGTGTTTCTTGTAATTATCAATTCTTCTACCGAACACCCCGCCAATGCCGCCAGTTTTTTGCGTGCTTCGGCTTTATCATCAAATTGTCGAGTACGCATATAGTAAGATGCTTGAAAATTAATTTCTCGTACATTGCCAATAAATGCCTCTAAGGTTTCTTGTGGAGCAAACGAGTAATAACCGTTTTCGAGATTGATATAATCAGGCTTGATGCGGTAAGCTTTTCTGATTTCTGCCCAAAAATCTTCGTTTTGAGCCAGATTTTCGGGCGTTTGTTGCTCAAATCTCGTCAGTGTTTTGTCCAGTTTTTTTCCAAAAGCAGGTAGCGTAAGGCTTGTAGCAGTTAGGATTTTGATAAATTGACGTTTGTTCATTGGAAAAGACGGTTTAGGTGTTTGATGAAGATAATAATTCTATTTTTAGTTTTCAGTATATCGTAATTGCCCGCTGAAACCGCAGATATTCGCAGAAAAGATTCCACAATTTCAGCGGTTTTCTGCGAAGTCTGCGGGATATAAAAAACCTTTAAGTATGATGTTGTAACTCAAAAATCAGTCAAGCAATATTTATCGTAGCGTCATGAAATACTTTTTTCGCTCATCACTCATTTTTTCAATGGCGTATCTAAGAGCTGTACGAGGGATTCTGCCAATATTTTGCTCCAAGAATGCCTCCACTGCTTCTTCTGCTCCCTTTTTCCAAGCTTCACGCAACATCCAACCAACGGCTTTATGAATCAAATCATGCTTGTGCGAAAGCAGAATTTCGGAAATTTTGAGGGTGTCCAAAAACTGTTTTTTATTGATAAAATAGTGTGTGGCAATGATAGCAATACGCTGAGTCCAGAGGTGGTCGGTGCGAGCCATATCGTATAAAATGCTACGGTCTTTATCGAATAAATAAAATCCCACAACATCTCGAGCCGAGCAATCAACCAAATCCCAGTTATTTATTCTGTACGCATTATCTAAATAAAAATCATAAATTTCGCTACGTTTCTCGGCTGCTTTGGCTTTTTTCATTTGTTCAACTAAAATTATCAAAGCGGCCATTCGATATTCATGAATTTCGCTATCCAGTAATTCTTGTAATTCATCAAATTTCAACGAAACGTATTTCTTGCAAACTGCTCGTAAATCAGGATTTGTTACACCAATAAAAACATCGCCATCGCCATATTGGCCTTTGCCAGTTTTGAAAAACCACGCAGAAGTTTCGGCTCGTTGGGGCGTAGCAATAGCTTGTAAGTCATCAGTAATTGTACTCATATTTGTTGTGGAACGAAGCTTCGATTCGTTCATTAAAGGAATAAAAAAGAGTTTTTTGTTTTGAAGGGAAGAACTAAAAATGCAGCCTAAAAATAAGGATTTTTTTTGTGAATTGCCACCGATAAAAATAAAGAAAGGCTATGGGTAAAGCTCCCATAGCCTTTTCTACTACTAAATCCACACAACTTTAACCCAAAAATAGAGAGTTTAATTGAATTATGCAAGAATTTATTAGTAAAAAATTAGACAATAGATAAAATTAGTACAATTTTTTGTTTATATTATACTATCATTGTCTTTATTTAGCACAATAACTAATTTTGTTTGATTAAAAAATGGCTTTTCAACTCGCTAAATGGTGCGTAGATAAAAATTCAGCTTTGCTTGTCAGTTGCCAATTTGATTCAATAACTTTGAGAAAAATTTTATTAAATGACCATTGATTCTCACCAACATTTTTGGACTTTCGACCCTATCCGTGACTCGTGGATTACTGATGATATGTCGGTTATTCAACGAAACTTTTATCCCGAAGATTTACAATCCACTTTACAGCAAAATGGTATTGATGCTTGCGTAGCCGTGCAAGCCGACCAAAGTTTAGCAGAAACAAGATTTCTACTCGATTTGGCCGCTAAAAATAATTTCGTAAAGGCAGTTGTGGGTTGGATTGACCTACAAGCAGATGACATTGATGAACAGTTAAGTGAATGGAAATCAGAGAAAAAACTGGCGGGTTTTAGGCACGTTTTGCAAGCCGAACCCAATGTTGATTATATGCTTCGCCCAAATTTTTTGCGTGGCATATCGAAGCTAAAAAAATATGGATTTACCTATGATGTCCTTATTTTTCCGAAACATTTGGCTACGGCTCAAAAATTTGTGGCTCAGTTTCCTGACCAGCCTTTTGTGCTTGACCATATCGCCAAGCCCTACATTAAAGCAGGTTTGATTGATGAATGGGAAAGAGATATTAAAGCTTTGTCGAAATTTGAAAACCTGCAATGCAAAGTGTCGGGCATCATTACCGAAGCCGATTGGGAAAATTGGACTTACGAGCAAATAAAGCCCTATTTAGAGGTAGTTTTTGATGCCTTCGGGACAGGCAGAATTATGTTTGGCTCCGATTGGCCAGTATGCTTAGTGGCGGGTGAATACAGCCAAGTAAAGGAAATTATTGACACTTATACAAAAGATTTTTCTGCTTCAGAAAAAGCCAAGGTTTTTGGCGAAAACGCAGCAAAGTTTTACGAAATTTCTGAATAATTAGGCTACCAATTATTCAGAAATTCGATTCATTAAAACCGTTGTTTCACCGCATAATCAACTGCCCGAGCCGTAAGAGCCATGTAGGTAAGCGATGGATTTTGAGTTGAGGTTGAGGTCATGCAAGCTCCGTCGGTCACGAAAACGTTTTTGCAAGCGTGCAATTGATTCCATTTGTTTAGCAGCGAAGTTTTTGGGTCTTTTCCCATTCTTACGCCACCCATTTCGTGGTTTTCGTTACCAGGAAGACGTTTGGTATCAATCGGATGAATATTTTTAAATCCAGCTTCGTGATACATCTCCGAAAATTGCTCGTGAAAATCCTTCAAAACTTTCTCATCGTTATCATCATAGCCGATGGATATTCGTAATTGCGGAATTCCGTATTTATCGACCAGTTGCTTGTCTAACTTTACCACACTGCTTTCTTTCGGAATAGTCTCGGCCATCATACTTGCATTGACTCCCCATAAACCCAGTTTGGGATTTAATAAATTATGTTTAAGGGTTTCTCCAAAACCATCTTTATCGGTGACTTCGATTCTGGAAGCCGCAATCGAAGTTGCATAGCCCCTCAGAAAATCGGTTTCCTGCTTAAAAACATTTCTAAATCTCGGAATATAACTACCATTTGGGCGTCGGCCATCGGTTGTAGAATCAAGAAGTCCCTCATATTCGGCTGAAATCCTTCCACGATAACTATGGAAAGCCATGAATTTTCCGAGTATGCCATTATCATTACCCAACCCATTCGGAAAGCGATTGGAGGTAGAATTGAGCAAAATCAAATTTGTATTTAGTGCCGAAGCATTTAAGAAAATGATTTTTGCATAGTATTCTATCATTTGCTTGGTATTTGTATCAATCACTCGCACGCCAGTAGCTCGGCCTTTGGTTTCATCATAAATCACCGAATGCACGACCGAATGTGGTCGGAGTGTCATTTTGCCAGTTTTCTCGGCCCACGGAATCGTAGAAGCATTACTGCTGTAATAACCACCATAAGGGCAACCACGCTCGCAAATCGTGCGGTTTTGGCAGGCAGCACGACCTTGTTTATAATGAATATCTTTAGGTCGAGTAAGGTGTGCCACTCGACCGATGATTACGTGGCGGTCGGGGTATTTTGTGGCAATTTTAGATTTGAAATGCTTCTCTACGCACGACATTTCGTGGGGCGGAAGAAACTCTCCATCGGGTAGGGTAGAGAGGCCATCTCGATTGCCCGAAATGCCAGCAAATTTCTCAACGTAGCTATACCACGGAGCAATATCGGCGTAGCGAATTGGCCAATCTACTGCGAAGCCATCACGGGCAGGACCTTCAAAATCGAAATCGCTCCAACGCTGGGTCATGCGTCCCCACAGGAGCGAGCGGCCACCAACATGATAGGCACGAATCCAGTCGTAGGGGCGGTCTTGGATATATTCTTGCTCGGCATCTTTGGTCAGGAAATGAGCAGTTGCTTCACTGAAAATATAGTTTTTGCTCGCAATCTGGTAATCTTTCTTGATTTCGAGCGGTACTTGACCCAGATGTTCAAATTCCCACGGTTGTTTTAGTGTTGTTGGGTAATCGATTACATGTTTTACGTCTCGCCCACGCTCCAAAACTAATGTTCGTAGGCCTTTTTGGGTAAGTTCTTTGGCTGCCCACCCTCCACTCATACCTGTGCCAACCACGATGGCATCAAAAGTACGAGATTTTATATCGTCAATGTTAAAGTTTGGCATTTGTATAGGTTGAATAGAAGGTAAATTTATTCAAAATAAATGAAATAACTAAGAGTTGGATAATTGTGTTGCGTAAGAATTTAGCCAGTCTCTCAAATGGATACTTTGAAATTTATTTCACCAATAATCTTTTTTCGGTTATATTCGCCCATATTCCAACCTTATACCATTACTTATTCAGTTGCCTCTCTATGAAAAACAAGTATTTTGTTCCTTTTGTATTACTTACATCGTTGTTCTTTTTGTGGGGATTCGCCCATAATCTCAATCCGATTCTGATTCCACATCTCAAAAAAGCTTGTCAACTCACTGATTTTCAGTCGGCTTTGATTGATAGTGCGTTTTTTGTTGCGTATTTCGTAATGGCTATACCAGCAGGTATGGTCATGAAAAAATACGGCTATAAAATTGGTATCATTGCGGGGCTTATCACTTTTGCGATTGGGGCATTTTTATTTGTTCCTGCTGCCAATACTCGTGTTTTTGCGTTTTTCTTGACAGCCCTTTTTGTGATTGCATCGGGTTTGACATTTTTGGAAACAGCCGCAAATCCATACATGACCGTACTTGGAGAACCCGAAGGTGCAACTCAACGCCTGAATTTTGCTCAGTCTTTCAACGGTTTGGCGGCATCAATCGCTCCGAAAATTGGCGGAATGTTCATTTTGTCGGGCGTGACGCTTTCTGATACCGAGATTGCTCGAATGTCAGTTGAGCAACTCAATGCTTATTTAGATAATGAAGCTTCGGCCGTAAAAATGCCTTATATCGTCATTGGTGTGATTGTGCTGGTTGTGGCGGCTATTTTGTATAAAACCAATTTGCCCGAAGTGACCGATGATGCTCACGAAATAAATATGTCGGGTGGTTCGCAGTCTATTTGGCGACACAGCCACCTAACTTGGGGAGTAATTGCTCAATTTTTTTATGTGGGAGCTCAAGTGTGTGTGTCGAGTTTTTTCATTCGCTATCTTTATCAAACTGCCAAAATTGACGAAAAATCTGCGGCCGATTATTTGGCCATTGCATTGTTGGGCTTTATGATTGGGCGTTTTGTGGGTACTTTCTTGATGCGTTTTATTAGTCCGAATCGACTTTTGGCTATTTATTCGGCACTTTGTATTGTGTTGTTGACAATCATTGTACTGAATGGCGGAATGATGTCGGTTTATGGTTTAATTGGTGTAGAATTTTTCATGTCGATTATGTTCCCGACCATTTTTTCTTTGAGCGTACAATCGTTGGGTGAAGAAACAAAGTTGGGGTCGTCGTTGGTGATTATGGCGATTGTAGGTGGAGCAATTTTTCCTTTAATTATGGGCCGTGTTTCAGACGTGAGCAATATTCAAACGGCCTACGTTGTGCCATTAGCGTGCTTTGTGGTTGTATTATACTTTGGTTTACGAGGATATAAAGTTAAGGTGTAAGATTATAGTTACCATGGAGGCACGGATTACACGAATTAGCACAGGACGATTCTGTGAAAATCTATGTAATCCGTACCTCCGTGGTCAATTAAAATTATTCTTCTGATTTATTCTTCAAACTCATCAACAACGAATAAGCTCCTTTTACCACAAAGGTCTGATTATTAAGGTTTTCTGTTTTGATGATTTCAGTTAAACCTTTTTCTGTATTTCCGATTTGTACTTCTACCATCTCAAATTGCGTTTCGGATTTTTTCACAAAAACATAGTGTTTGTTCTCAAATCTCACGATGGCATCTTCGGGTAAGACGTATGCTTTAGCATTATTGATAGCTATTTCGGCATTCATGTAAGTGCCTGGAATGAGGGCTTTATCATAAGCCTCAAAATGACAGTGCACATCAGTGTTTCGTTCTTCGCTAAGGCTTTTTCCTATCAATAAAATCTCGCATGGGTATTTTTTATCAGGGTAAGTATTGGTATGAGCCGTTACTTTCTGTCCGATGCTGAGTTTATCTAAATCTTTCTCGAAAATCTTCAAAGCCAAGTGAATATCACTGGTATTGACCAGCTCAAACATCACTTCGGTAGGGGCAATGTACTTACCAATATTTACGTTTACTTTACTCACATAGCCATTGATAGGCGAATAAATATTGATACTTTTTGAAATATTATTTTCGGTAAGTTTATCGGGGCTTATGCCTGCCAATTTGAGTTTTTCGGCCAAAGATTTAACCAAAATTCGTTGGGTTTTTAGTTCCATTTCGGCTTGTTGAAAAACCTTATCGCTGGTTGCTTTGCTTTGATTGAGTTCTTTTTGGCGTTGGAATTCGTTCTCAAGAAAACTGATTTTCGATTGTGTTGTCAAGAAATCTTGTTGAAGTTGAATATATTGTTGGTCTTCGATTACCGCAATACTTTCGCCTTTTCGCACAAACATTCCAGGAATCAGGTGTGTAGATTTTAAATATCCGCCCATAGGTACACTCACCGAAATAAGATTTTGCGGTGGTACATCAATTTTCCCGCTTACTTTCAAAATTGTCGAAAATGTCTTTTGTTCCATCGGGGCAGTTACGATGCCGATGTTTTGAATTTGTTTGGCGGTCAAATTCGCAATCGGCGACTCAATAGCTGTTGAGTCTGAGGCGGTTTCCTCGGTGTTGTCTTTCTTTCCGCAGGCGGTAAGCAGAACAGCAGCTAAGACGATTAGATTTTTATTTATTTTAACTAAATTTTTCATTTTTGAGAGAGTGTTTTTTATTAGACAAAATATTGTCGTGTGTCCATGAAACGTGATTGAGGAAGGCCGATTGGCGGACAGGACAATCGGGAATATTACAGATACTGCATTGTTTTTGTGGAATACAGCCATCCACATGAATAAAAAACTCTACCTTATTATCGAAATGTTGCTTGAAAAGTTCGGTAAGGCGGTCTAAAACCTCATGAGCTTCGTTGACATTGATATAATAAGGCACTGTCAGATGGCAGTCGATGTGGTAGAAACCTGCGTAGTCGATTACTCGCATATTATGCACGTCAATCCAGTCGTTTTGGCGGTGCTCATTCAGAATCCCCACTATTTGGTCGATAATTGCACCATCGGCTTCATCCATGATTCCAGAAATTGATTTTCTGATGATTTTGTAGCCCGTATAAATAATAATGAAGGCGAAAATGATGGCCGCCACGCTATCTATCCAAGCAAAACCCGTGAGCAAAATCAAACCTACACCGAGTAAAAGCCCTATCGACGAGTATGTATCTGACTGTAAATGTGAGCCACTGGCAATCAGGATAGGGGAGTTTTCTTCACGGCCTTTTTTGATGCAATAATAACCTACCAAATAATTGATAGCACCCGTAAGAGCAACCAACGCCAAACCAAAATCGAGTTGTTTTAACTCGTGGGGATGAATGAAATTATTGATTCCTTCGTAGATGATGATGAAACCCGCAATCGAAATCAGCACCCCTTCGATGGCCGACGAAAGAAATTCTACTTTGCCGTGGCCGTAGGGATGTTCTTTGTCACGAGGTTTCGACGAAAGAATGATGCTATAAAGCCCAATAAATCCCGCAATCACATTGACGCTGCTTTCGAGGGCGTCGGTCAGAATCGCTACCGACGAAGTGAGCCACCAAGCAATTAACTTGATAACAAATAATGCTACCGAAACAGCCACCAAAATTTGCTGCATCCGAATCGGATTTACTTTTTTTTCTGTCATGATATTTTTTATTAGTCGATGGTCAACAGACAACGGTCGATAGTTTTCTAAAAAGGATTTAATGCAAAAAAAATATTTTATCTATGGAGTATCGTCTATTGACCGTGGACTATTTAATAATTTACCAACGAATTTAGCTGTATAATGCTTTCGTTGAGGTTTTTTACGGCTTCCACATAATCGTTCCGAATACTGGTTGCTTGATTGGTGAGCGTTACCCATTCGAGATAATTGATGCTGCCATTGATGAGTTGTTGCTGAGCCGTGGTATTAATCAAATTAGCATTACTTAGTGCTGTTTTTTCGTAATATTCTACGGTTTTCAGAAACTTATTGTACTCGCCCAAGGCCGTTAGATAAGCGTTATTGAGGCTTTGTAAACCTACTTCGTAATTACTTTCGGCCACAAGTTTATTTACTTTTTCGCTATTGATTTTGGCTTTTTGTGCCGTTGCAAAAATCGGAATCCCTACGCCAATTTGTACCGACTGAAATCTGTGCCAACCATTATAAACTACATTATCAGCTCCTGTTCCTCTGATGCTACCGTTATTATAATTCAAGGATAAAGTAGGCAAAAGCTTCTTTTTTTCTACATCAATGCTGGCTTCGGCAATTTGCTGCTGTTGGCTGAGGAGTTTTAAACTGGGGTGTTCTTTCAAAACATCAATGCTGGCTTTATTGGCTAATTGCAGTTTATAAGGCCCATTGATGGGTATCAGATTGGCCGATGTATTGAGAAGATACTGAAAACGTAGTTTGAGCAATTCGATGTCTTCGCCTATTTGTCGTAGCTGAACATTGATTTGCCCGAGTTGATTTTCGGCAGTTACTTTCTCCAAAATATTACTTTCGCCTTTGGCCAAACGGAGTTCGGCACGATTTAAAAACGCAGCGTAAAGGCTATCGGCAAACTGTAAAAGTTGACGTTTTTGTTGTAAATATACCAAATGATAGTACGCCTGACTTACTTGTTTTTTGAGTTCGTGTTCGGTAGAGGCAATGCTCAAAGTACTGTTTTTCCAAAGTTCGGTATAATAGTTTTTCTGACTCTCATAAACCTTCGGAAAACTAAAACTTTGTCCCAAACTCAGCCTCGAATCCATATAAACACTATTGATTTGCCCAGCCTCCAGTGCAATCGTGCTGCTTGGAATCATCTTGGCTGTTCCGATGATACTTTTTTGATACTCAGCCTTTATCTTTTCATTTTTGATAGCAAGGTTATTTTTCAAAGCCATATCAATAGCTGCTTCCAAACTTATTGGAGCTTGAGCGTTAGCCGATAGCGAGAAAGTCAGAAAAAGCAAAATAATAGCAGCTTTTGGCGAGATAACCTTAGTTTTTCCCTCAAATACCATGTATAGAATTGGGAGAACGAAGAGCGTTAAAAACGTAGCAATAAGCAAACCTCCAATCACAACCGTAGCGAGTGGGCGTTGTACTTCTGCTCCTGCACCATTGCTCAAAGCCATTGGCAAAAAGCCCAATGATGCCACAAAAGCCGTCATCAAGACGGGCCGAAGTCTTAGATTTGTTCCTTGCAAAACTACTTTCCGAAGGTCATGTTCGCCATCATTTTTTATGCGATTAAACTCCGCAATCAGAACGATACCATTCAAAACCGCTACCCCAAACAAAGCAATAAATCCAACTCCTGCACTGATGCTGAAAGGCAAGCCACGCATAGCTAAAAAGAAAATTCCGCCAATGGCTGAAAGCGGAATGGCCGAATAAATTAGCAAGCCGTGTTTGATTGAATTGAAAGCAAAAAATAATAATAAAAAAATCAGAATCAACGAAACCGGCACAGCAATCATGAGGCGTTGTTTGGCTGCATTGAGGTTTTCGAATGCCCCACCGTAGGTTACGTAATAGCCCGTTGGAAACTTTATTTTCTTATCAACTTTATCTTGGAGTTCGTTTACGATTGTCTGAACATCACGACCTCTAACGTTGAAACCCACCACAATTCTGCGTTTGGCATCTTCACGTTGAATCTGATTTGGGCCATCTTTGATAGCCACATCGGCCAACTGAGAAAGTGGAATTTGTGTGCCATTTGGCGTAGGAACAAGCAAATTCTGAATATCTTCTAAGTTTTTCTTTTGTTCGCCCGCTAATCTTACCACCAAATCGAAGCGTTTTTCTCCTTCAAATACCATTCCTGTGCTTTGGCCAGCCAGAGCAGTATTGACGATTCGGTTCACATCAGAAATGCTAAGGTTATATTGAGCAATCATATTGCGTTTATATTCAATCAATACTTGTGGCATTCCCGAAACCGTTTCTACGTAAAGGTTTTTTGCCCCTTCAACACTACTAATGATTTCGCCCAAATGATGGGCATATTTGGTGAGTGTATCGAGGTCTTCTCCGAAAATTTTACAAACCACGTCTTGTCTCGCACCTGTCATTAATTCATTGAAACGCATCTGAACAGGAAACTGAAAGCCAACCGTTACGCCAGGAACTTCGGCAAGTTCTTTGGTCATTTTTTCGGCCAATTCATCAAAAGTTTCGGCCGATGTCCATTCGCTTTTATCCTTCAGAATCACCATCATATCGCAGGCTTCCATGGGCATTGGGTCGGTTGGTACTTCACCGCTACCAATTTTGGTCACCACTTTTTCTACTTCAGGAAAACGAGTTTTCAAGATATGAGCAGTCTTTTGCGTGTTTTCGATGGTTGTATTGAGATTGCTTCCCGTAAGCACACGAGTTTCTACGGCAAAATCACCTTCTTCGAGAGCAGGGATAAATTCGCCTCCGAGTGTTGATAGTACAATAAGAGCCAAAACAAAAAGACCAATGGTAGCAGCAAGAACAACTTTCGGAAAACTAAGAATTTTGCTTAAAGCTGATTGATAAGCGTGTTCGATGTTCGCCATCAATCTGTCCGAAATATTGGGTTCGTGCTTGGTCTTCTTACTCAAAAATACAGCACTCATCATCGGAATATAGGTCAATGATAGAATAAACGCTCCTAACAATGCAAAAGCTACGGTCTGAGCCATCGGCTTGAACATTTTACCTTCGATGCCTTGTAATGTAAAGATGGGAAGATACACAACCAAGATAATCACTTGTCCGAAAACCGCACTATTCATCATCTTTCCTGCTGATTTTTCGGTAATATCATCCATTTCTCCTTGCGTATATGCTGCCCGACCGTGAGCGTGTTTACCCGCCAGCACGTGCATGACGGCCTCAACGATAATGACAGCTCCATCGACAATCAATCCAAAATCTAATGCTCCGAGACTCATGAGGTTGCCACTAACTCCGAAAAGATTCATCATGATGATGGCAAAAAGCATCGCCAACGGAATAACCGAAGCAACCAAAATACCCGCTCGGAAATTTCCGAGAAAAAGCACCAACACAAAAATCACAATCAATGCTCCTTCTAAAAGGTTTTTCTCTACTGTTCCGATGGCGTTATTTACCATTTTGGTGCGGTCAAGAAATGGCTCTATGACTACGCCTTCGGGAAGTGTTTTCTGAATCTGAGCGACACGGTCTTTTACATTTTTGATAACCTCGCTACTATTTGCACCTTTGAGCATCATCACCACTGCTCCTGCAACTTCTCCTTTATCGTTGAAAGTCAAGGCTCCGTATCGGGTTGCATGACCAATTTTGACTTCAGCTACATCTCTGATGAATAGAGGAGTACCACCGCTCAAACTTTTGATAGCGATATTGCCAATATCTTCTGAGTTTCCGATAAGTCCTTCGCTACGAATAAATAGAGCCGTTGAGCCTTTTTCGATGTATGCTCCACCCGTATTCTGATTATTGCTTTCGAGAGCCTTGAAAATATCGTCGATGGTAATGCCATTCGATTGAAGTTTATGAGGGTCGATTTCAACAGAATACTGTTTTAGTTTTCCGCCAAAACTACTCACTTCGGCTACACCTTTTACCCCCAGTAGTTGTCGGCGGACAATCCAGTCTTGAATCGTGCGAAGCTCGGTTTCATCATATTTTGATTCATAACCTTCTTTCGGACGTACAACGTATTGGTAAATTTCGCCCAAACCAGTAGAAACAGGCCCGAGTTCGGGTACACCGATGCCCGCAGGAATTTCGGTTTGTACTCTCTGGAGGCGTTCGGCCACTTGCTGCCTTGCCCAATAGATATCGGTTTCGTCATCAAAAACTATGGTCACGAGCGATAAACCAAAGCGAGAAAAACTTCGGATTTCTTGAAGTCCAGAAATATTATTATTGGCTTGCTCAATCGGAAACGTTACGAGCCGTTCGATGTCGGTTGCACCAAACGAGGGAGCAATCGTGATTACCTGTACTTGGTTATTGGTAATATCCGGAACGGCATCAATGGGCAATTTAGTTACTTCATAGCTACCATAGCCAATGAGAGCAATCGTAAAAAGTCCAACGATGAGTTTGTTTCTGATAGCAAACCCAATGATTGAATTTAGCATGATTTTAATAGAATAAGATAAGCACAACTATTACCCAAATACGACGGGTAAGTTATGGCGTAATTTTATAGAAATATGGCTCGTTTTTGGGTTTTGTACCAAAAATGAGACAAAACGAGTTTGAAACTCGACGAATGTATGCTAAAAATCAGAATCTTGGCGGTTGCCAAATAGAAGCAAGATATGCCGAAATGATATTGCCAGAAGAAGCAAAAAATATGTTTTTCTTTTCGATGATAATGGTTTTTATCTGCGAAAGTTGAATCGTATGAAAGATACTAATCGGGAAAATAAACGAACAACAATGGTCGTGCGATTTGAAAGGCAGTTTGTTGTCAGTAGCAGCATCACCATCGTCGCCGTGTTCGATAGCATAATGATGATAAAGAAATCCGCCAAACGACATTGAAGGGTCTTTTTGTTGATGCTCAACGAAGTGTGAAAACAGCAAAGGGAGTTTCAACAACTGACTTGCTTCAGTTGCCGAAAATAGATAAACTATTATCAGAAATTTTGAAATAGATGCTTTCACGATGTAAAGTTAGCAAAAAAGTGCTGAAAACCATGCTTTAGCTCTTTTAAGCCCCTAATTTAGATTGAGTTTAAATCAGCATCTAATCGGTTTTGGCTTTGTTATCTTTTACGACCAAGAAAAAATCATTGTCGAGTTCGAGATAGCCGTATTCATAGACAAAATAATACGTTGCACCTTTTTGGGTTGTGCGTACGCTTGTGATTAGGTTAAAGTCAAAACCACGGTCGAGTAGGGTGTTGCGAGTAGTTTTGTTTTTATCGTCATGGCAAATATCTTCCAAAATCTTGCGGTTTCGACGGAGAGCGTTGTTTGTGTTTCTGACGTAATTATTGGCGTCGGAGTTTACTTTATTATTATATGCATTGCGGCATAAGTCCGAACAAAACTTTTTGTCCGACCGCCCAATGATGGGTTCTCCGCATTCTAAGCAGGTTTTTTGTGGCATTTTATTATAATGAATAATTGAAAATGGATAATGAGTTGTAGTGCCTAAGGCTAACATTTTGTTAGTCTTAGGCACTATCCCGTAGGGATTTGATATTGTTAGCAATAAAATTTCACTAATCAATCTTATTCCGTAGGTATGACACAAAGCAATGTTTCATACCTACGGAATGAAAAAACAAAATAAGCAAACCCTTACTACCGATATTTAATCCCTACGGGATAGTTTTTACGTTGATTTGATACATCAAATATACAAAACTTGTTATCCGTTTACAAACGTTTACAAATGTTTTTATCTGTATATAAATGACTATCAACCGAATAGAGTGGGGCAGATGCTGCAAATTTGCATTGTCAATCGGAAATAGAGCGTGGTTGGCTAAATTTATTTAACAATCATTTTTTAAACGTACAAAACAATGAACACAGTAAAATTAATCGGAAACGTAGGCAACGAAGTAAATTTATTCAATTTTGATAATGCCAAGAAAGCTGCTTTTAGCCTTGCTACAGATGAGGTTTATATCAATAAAAACAATGAAGAAGTAAAAAATACCACGTGGCATAAAGTAGTAGCGTGGGGAAAAGTTGCCGAAGTATGTGCTGACTTAGTGAGTCGAGGCAAATTGGTGAGTATTCAGGGAAAACTCAATTACAGAAACTATGTGAATAAAGAAAATAAAACCGTCTATGTCACAGAAATCGTGGCTTATAAAGTTTCTGAAGTAGAAGTCAAAGAGCCACAACCGCAGCAGTAAAGAAGTTTTTCTGCTAATTCCCACAACATTTTAAGTTGATGTAAAAAAAAGAAGTCGTCTCGATTACTCAAGACGACTTTCTTCCTTTCTTGGGGTACTGAGCGTTTAATTCATTTGTAAGATTTTAATCTCTGTACGACGGTTTTGAGCGTGTTGCTCTTCTGTACATTCTACGCCATCAACGCAGCCATTTACTGGCATTGTTTCGCCATAACCCGCAAACTCTACTCGGCTGCGGCTAATGCCACGTTTGAATAAATAGCTTGCTGAAGCTTTAGCACGGCCTTCAGAGATTTTTTGGTTGAAATCAGACTCGGCACGGCTATCCGTATGAGCTCTTAGCTCAATACGCATTTTTGGATACTTACGCATCATAGCAACCAATTTGTCTAATTCCGAACGAGCATCTGAGCGGAGGTTACATTTACCATAATCGAAGTAAATATTATCAACCTGTACGATGTCGCCCGTACCAAACATAAATATATCGGCAGTTACACCACCTTTTTTACAATTCAATTTGCGTACACGTTTACCTTTCGAGCCGAGGTTATCCTTCGAACCTTCAACTGTATAATCACAACCTTCTGCTACTGTAAATTCGTAGTTACCAGTTGCATCAGTATAAGCAGTTTGAGTTGAATTATCACATTCGCTGC
Organism: Emticicia aquatilis; assembly: GCF_014644295.1. Lineage (GTDB taxonomy): Bacteria > Bacteroidota > Bacteroidia > Cytophagales > Spirosomataceae > Emticicia > Emticicia aquatilis. Next base: position 140,195 of record NZ_BMKK01000005.1, on the reverse strand, counting down.
GGAGTGTTACGAGTACACCATCAACGGCTTGTTTAGTGCCTTGTGTCATTACACGACCACGGATTATACAAGTATTACCCGAAAGAACTGTGCCACTGGTGCCATTTCTGCCTGTGCCACTTGTACCTTGTTTGCCTTGCGTGGTGGTTTCACCTGCGTAACCGTTTTGTGCATTTGCTGTGTTTGTACCGTTCGCTCCACCGTTTTGTGCCAATGCTGTTGAATCAACTGCTGGTTTCGGACGGCTCATCGGGATTTCTAAGCGTGAAGCTTCGTTATCACAATCTTTAGTCGAGAAGCTTACAGTATTGGCACTATAACCATCACGAGTAGCACGAAAAGCAAATTCTACATCTTGTTCGAGACCTTCGAGTTTTACACTACCATCAGCATCGCTCATTTTTTCTTTGATATTACCATCTTTGTCTTCGTAAACAATCTTTGCATTATCAAGTGGCATTTTTGTTTCGGCATCATAAACGGCAATGATTAGGTCACAACCCTCTTTGAGTTCGCACTCCCTATCGAATTTGTAGATGTCGTCATCGGCACCACCACGTTTACGATTTGAACTAAAATAACCTGCCTTACGAAGAGCATCAGTTACGATACCGAAATCATCTTTGCTTGAGTTTACTGGAGCTCCAAGATTGATAACACGACCTTTTGAAGAAGTTCCATCGAGCTGTACAAAGAAAATATCTAAATCACCCAAGCCAGCGTGGCCGTCAGATGAGAAATAAAGATTGCCTTTTTCGTCAACAAAAGGGAACATTTCATTGCCTTTTGAGTTCACCGTTTTTCCTAAGTTAATAGGAGCAGACCAGTTACCACCATCGTAACGAGAAACATAAATATCTGTTCCACCAAAACCACCTGGCATATCTGAAGCAAAGAAAAGCAACTTTTCGTCAGCCGATAGGGCAGGGTGCCCTGTTGAATATTCGTCGCTGTTGAAAGGTAATTCTTTGATGTTTTTCCAACCATCTTTATTGGCTTCACCAATGTATAGTTTTAGTTTATTGATACCGTCAGAACTGCGTTTTGCCTTACCGTTATTGAAGTTATTTCTTGTGAAAATTACTTTAGAACCATCTTTAAAGAAAGCAGCAGGACCTTCGTGATATTTTGAGTTGATAGAACCACCAAAACGCTCCGATTCAGTAACTGGGCGGTCGCCGTAGCCTAAACCAGCCATGACATTCATACCTCCGTAAGTTCCGATTGTACGGCTATCGTTGGCAGTAGGAGCGGTGTATTCGTCCGCACCAACTACACCCCCACGAGAGCTTCGCTTGCGAGAGCCTTTAACATCGCCAGAGCCTGTTCCGAGACCAGCCGCTTGACCACCGATGGCCGAAATATCATCTAAAAAGAATAAGTCAAGAAATGGCGTTTCATTCCAGTTGAATACTCGACGAACACCGACAGTATTGTGGCGGTTTGAGACGAATACCATACCGTTTTTATAGTATGCTGGCGAGAAATCTGCCGAATTTGTATTGATTGAAAGGTAATCAACTTTGTAGCAGTTGGCGTTTTTAGAAAGAACGCTTACATCGTTGTAGAGTTTCGAGAAACCTTTACCACGAGGGTCGTCTTCCACTTTTCGAGTGTACTTATCGTACATTTCTTGGGCCTCACGGTATTTACCATTACTGGCAAGTACTTGTGCATATTTGAGGCATACAGTAATGTTTTCTCCTGACAAATCGCCTGCCGTACTCATGATTTCAGCATAAACACGTTCGGCATTTTGAGTATCTTTAACCTTACAATAGCTATCGCCGAGCTTAATCTTGGCGGCAAGCTTTTGTTGGTCAGTAAGACCTTTTTTCTTTAGAGCTGCCTCAAAGGCATCAATTGCTTTTACGTAGCACAAACTTTCGTAGTGATGCTCACCAGTTTTTAGTAAAGCATCTTGTGCTTTTACGCTACCGCCGAGCAAGGCTGCTACAACCAACGCTCCAATTATTTTGTTCCTGACAATCATTTTATTAGAATTTAAAATTCACTCACGAATTTATAAATTTATATTTCGTATATGGGACTTGATACGGTGCTATTCTTGAAAAATTGGCAATAGCATATCCTTTTCCAAGAATATTAATTGTATTTTCTTGAATAGACACTTATTGATTCTAAGCAACCTTCGTACCAACGGATTGCATAGCAAACAGAATGTGCAATAAAATTTTAGAAATAACGTGGAGTAAGAATTTTGTTCTTACCGAAGCCAAATTCATAACGAAGCAATACTTCGTGCGTTGGAATGCCAAGGAAACGACTTACACCTGTTTTTTCTGTGTCGTTAAGCTTATTTGATGTGAAATCATAAGCGTATCCGAGTTTGAATTGTGGAGTAAGTTGAAGTTCTATCATTCCGATAGCAGCATCGAACAAGTTTTTACTATCTTGGCCCATTGCTTGGAATTGAGAAATACGGCCAGAAACACCAAAAGCGATTTTGTCTTTAATCCAGAAGTTTAAGTTTCCATCAAAGCCAAGTGGAGCTCCTTGGGTATAACGCACCATAGTAGAAGGCTTGATTTTGAAAGACCCTTTTCCAACCACAAAACCCATCATCGCAAAGTAGTGACGTTGTGTTTTTCCAATTGAGCTTTTACCATCAGTTGGAGTAAATTTAGAAATCGGATTTTGCATGATTTGAGGGCAAGAAATACCGATATACCCTTTGTCATTACTTAAATAAAGACCACCACCGAAGTTAGGAAGTATATTGTTTTGGTCGTTCGCTCCTAAGAATACGTAATCATTTGGGTTTGTAAGATTTTGTGCATCTGACAATGCCCAACGTACGTTAGTTGCTCCACCCTGCACACCAAAAGATAGTGTTGAGCGAGGGCCAACTTTGATGCGATACGCATAGGTAAGGTAAAGACCAGTGTTTTTTTGGAGACCAACTTCATCACGAGTTACTTGAAGACCTAAGCCCATTTTCTCGTTTTTGATAGGTGAATCCATTGAAAACGTAAAAGTTTTTGGAGCTCCTTCAACACCAACCCATTGATAACGACCAAGAGTTGTAAGGCTCAATACATCACGGCTACCTGCATACGCTGGGTTGATGGCGAGGGTATTGAACATGTACTGGGAGAACATCGCCTCTTGTTGAGCGAAGGTTTGGTAGCTTACTGATAATGCCCCAACGAGCAAAAGTGCGGCTAACCTGTTTTTCAGGTTTGTAAAGTTTTTCATTTTTTACCAAATTAAATAGTAAAGATACAGTGCTTTTAAAGGTTCAATCAATTTGAAATGTAACCGTTTAAGCATTTTTATACTCAATAGCAAAACAAAGTTACATTAAGATTTTGAAATGTCAATATTTTTTTACTAAGAGTTAAGACATCTCTTTGGGCTTGAATATCAAATAGTTATGCTATAAGATTGATTTACCGCTTGTTTGTTTGGTGTTGTTTTTAATAACTTCCCGAAGGTTTTCCGTTTTGTAGAAAACACAATCGGGAAGTTATTTTATCTATCGGCTTTTATCGAGCAATAGTTATAAAGTTAATCTGTGGTTTATTTTCCCAGAAGCCAACTGCTTTCACACAGATGAAGTAAGTACCGTCTGGTACGCCAACTCCTTTGCCTCCGAGTAATATACCATTATTTGCTTCACCATTCCAACCTTCTACTTTTGCGAAGTCAGTATTTTGGTAAACTAACTGACCCCATCTGTTGTAGATATAGATTTCAGCTTGTACGTTTTCTTTACCGTTGATACCTTGGATGACAAACAAGTCGTTGGTACCATCACCATTAGGCGAGAACGCTTGTGGTATTTTGCCTCGGTTGGTTGTATCGGTAATTGCCGTTTGACCTTTGATTGTGATAGCAGTTGGCTGGTTGTTATTACCAGGGTTGTTATCGGCATCAGGGTCAGGGTTCAAGCCTGATTGTGAAATATCTCTCACATCGTTTGTACCATCTTTGGCTGTACCAGTGATACTGTTAGAGTATGTAGCATCTCCTTTTTTCGCACTCAATAATCTGAGTTTGAAAGTAAGCGTATCAGATGCACCTGCTGCTAACGAACTGCTATCGGCAATCAACATTGTTGTTACGGTTCTACCATTGAAGGTTGAATCTATTTTGAACTTGCTGTTTTTGCCTAATACTGGCTTACCAACTACTACGAACTCGGCACTGTCGGCAAATACTTTACTCAAGCTATCGCTCAACTGGATGTTTGTGAGTTTACTTGTGCTGTAATTCTTCACAATCACTTTGTAGGTTAAGTTATAACTACCATCTGCGTTTTTCACTGTATCAAGTATGGCTGATTTAGCAATACCGAGTGTTGTGCTGAACGAAGGAATGATAGGACCACCGTCTCCGAGTTTCACTGGTGTAGCAATACTGTTATCTTTCGGTGTACCGTTAGCATCAGGGTCTGGGTCGTTACCGTTGGTTGACAAGTCATCGGTTGACTTATTACTTGGGTATTTACCAATTACTAATGCTTGGTTCTCAAAGTTTGCTTTGCTTGATGTCGTTGTCATGCGAGCAAACAACGTTACGTTTCTTTCTGCATTTACAGCTAAGGTACTTAACGAATCAACTAATAGATTGATTAGACTTCCACGACCTGTATAGTTGCTGTTGGCTGTTAGACCAGCATCAGCTGTTACTTTCACCGAGTCAATCTTCACGCTATCACCGAAGGCCACACTCAAGTTATCTTGAATTTGTACGCCTGTGAATGCAACTTTACCGTAGTTTTTCACTTTGAATGTGAATGTTACATCGTAAGTATTAGTTGTACCTGTTACTAACTTAGGCTCGCTTGCACTCTTCGAGATACCGATGAGAGCATCTGGTAAACTATTGAAGTTAATAACTGTTGGTGTACTACCAGATGGGCTTGGGTCAACTCCTGCATTTGAGGCATCGGTTATAACCTGACCACTTGGTGTTTTAGCCGTAACTATTACTGTATTTCTGAACGGCCCTTTATTACCGTTGAGTTTCACATTGACCACCCACGTGAGGGTATCTACTTTGTTAGGTGCAAGCTGACTTGCATCTAACAACATACAAGTTTTAGTTGTACCGTTATACGAAGTATCTACTTTCAAGAGGCTTCCTGCACTAACTGTTGGTTTCACTGCGAGTTTGGCAACGGCTGGTGATGTGAATGTTCTTGATAATGTATCACATACTTGTACGCTTGTCAAATTCAAGTTACCACAGTTTTTGATGATAGCCTTATAAGTAATGTTATAACTGCTATCGGCTTGTCTTACGGTATCTTTCACATATAGTGCAATTCCGATACATGGTACTTCGATTGAACTACTACCATCTGCATTTAGATTCAGATTAGTAGGGTTGCTTCCCGGAGCATCAGGATTTAGACCTGCATTTGATAGGTCAGTCACATTTTCTTTTGTTCCTGAGGTGAGTGTACCAGAACCAGAAACTACCGCTGTGTTAGCAAATGTTTTGATTGTATCTGGTTGTACATTAACTGTGAACTTCAATGTATCAGTTTTACCGATTGCGATTGTGCCACCTGCAAGTGTTAAACGAGTATCAGTTGTACCGTTGAATGCACTGTTGATTGTCAACTGGCTGCTTGTATTCTTGCTCGGTGCTGCCACTACTGTGAATGTAGCTGGAGCTTTGAATACTTTCGTGAGTGTATCTCTTACAATTACATCGTTTAGTACCAACGAACCGTTGTTTTTCACGAGTAATTGATAAGTTACATCATAAGAGCCATTTGCTTTCTTAGTTGTATCCAATACGATTTTCGCAAGACCAACACTTGGCGATTTGTAGAGACGAACTACCGTTGGCTCGGCACTTTCTTTCACTACTGTTTTACCGTTGTTTGATACATCAGATACATCTTGTGGAATTCCGAAAGCTGTATTTCCTATTGCATCAACAAATGCGTTGGTTGAGAATGGTCCTTCTTTGCCGTTAGGTACGATATTGACTACGAACTTCACGGTATCTACTTTTCCTGCTTCTACGATACTTCCTTCAGGAATTGTTAGGTTGAGGTCGGTTGTACCGTTGAAACTATCATTAGTTTTCAATAGACTACCTACGCCAGCTGTTGGTTTCTGAACGATTGTGTATGTTGTTGGTAGAGGGAACATCGTTGAGAGATTCTCAGTAATTTTCACACCTTCCAACTTAACGTTTCCGCAAGCTTCAATCAATGCTCTGAACGTGATATTGTAGCTACCATTTGCTTGGCGAGTAGTATCCGCTGCTAAAGCGAGTCCTACGCAAGTTTCTTGGCAAGTTTTACATTCAACCGTCCATTGACTGATATTATTACTCAAGATTGGGTCAACTTGGTCAAGTTTAGTAATCTTGGCAGTATTGATAATCTGACCAGCTTTTGTTGTTTTAGCATCATAGGTATAAGTTTTAGTTGCACCCGCTGGTAAGTTACCGATTACGCTTAATAATGAGTCAGTTCCGAATGCTGTAAAGCCTGGTGTTGTTGAAGTAACCGTCAAGCCTTTAGGCAATACGTTTACAACATTTACATTGGTTGCGGCTTTTACAGGATTGTTGTTTTTCACCGTGATTGTATAGGTAACTGGGTCGCCGATTTTCAATTCAACACGTGAACCAACTATCAAGACACTTACATCAACTTTCGATGTATCAGTTGTTACATTACATTGGTCAATCGTTACGATGATTGGAGATGCTTGGCTATAACAACCAATACCGCTCTTCTCAATTACGTAATATGTTCCTGAGCCTACTGCCGATGCGTTTGCAAGCATTGGGCTACTTGGCGAACTTCCTGTATGGAACTCAAATACTCCACCTGTACTTTGTACTTGGCTTGTAACTGAACTCGACAAGTTTACAGTAGTTGCAGGGCAGTTATTCTTAGTAAGTGCCGCTACAGTTGGAGCTGCAATAGCATCGCCAAGTTTCACTACGATTTCGTTTGAGCTAAGTGATGCACAACCATTGTCGTTGATGAGTTTTACTGTATAACGACCTGGTGTTTTCACCGTAATGCTCTTAGTTGTTGCTCCTGTACTCCATTTGTACGAACCTGCATTTGTTGCAGTCAATACTACTGAGTCGCCGAAGCAAATATTTGGCGATTTGCTTGATTCGATAGTCGGAACAGTTTTCACTCCGTTGAGTGTAACTGTGAAGCTTGATGTTGCCGATACACAAGAACCATTATCGTCTGGGTCGTTGGTAGTGAGTGTAAATTTCACGCTTCCTTTCACTACGTCGTCGTTTGAATAATTGTATTTAGTATTCAAGCTTAGAGCGTTATCGAATGTGCCTTTGCCATCAGTTGTCCATTTTGCACTTGTTGCCGAACCACCAATTTTGCCTTGTAGTGTGAAGAAATCAGCACTTAAACAAACTGTGGTATCTTTACCTGCCAATGCAGTTGCTGGATTTGTTAAGCAGTTGATTGGCGTTTCGCAAGATGTAATGTTTACATTAATCTTAGCACCTTCGCTATAACATCCGTTACCTGCTTTTTCAAATACATAGTAAGTCCCTGTACTTGCTGTTGATGGATTTGCTACCGCTGGTGAACCTGGAGTAGTTCCTGTGCGGAATACAAATACACCACCTTGCGAAGAAGCTGCACTTGTTACACCAGTTGTAAGGTCAACTGTAATGTACGGACAAGTATTTACTAAATCACGAGTTGTTGGTTTTTTCAAGCCACTTCCAGTTACTTGAACTGTAATTACATTTGATTTCTCGCTTTGGCATCTTCCACCATCACAAATTGCTGAGTAGCTTGTGATACTTGTTGGTGAAACAGTAATAACCGCACCAATTTGACCATCTGACCATTTGACTGTACCTGTACAACCAGCTGCTTCGATTTGTGTGCTTGAGCCACCACAAATTTGTGTGTTTTTACAAGTCACTACTGGAGGAATTGGATTTCCGACCGTAATAGTTGCTGCCGATGATGGAGCTGACTGGCAAGAACCTACTTTACAGATAGCTGTGTAAACTGTGGTTTCGGCAGGGCTAATGTTGATTGATGCCGATGTTTGACCTGTTGACCACAATATGCTTCCGCTACATCCTAAAGCATTGAGTGTAAGGGTATCACCTTTACAGATTCTTGATGCCGAACAAGAGATAACTGGCGATTCAGGTTTTGTTGTAACATTTACAGTTACTTTATTCGACTGGTCGCTTGTGCATCCACCTTGAGGTAATTTACAAACCGCAGTGTAATCAGTTGAGGTACTTGGCGAAACGTTGATTGTTGAACCTGTAAGACCATTTGACCAAACTGTTGTTCCTGTACAACCTGTTGCTGTTAAGACAACTGCGTCACCTTCACAAATTGTTTGTTTATCTGAAGTAATTGTTGGTTTGTTTGGTTTACCAACAGTTACAGTTACGTCGTTTGATTTACCACTTTCACAAGTACTTGTTTTACAAGCTGCTGAGAAAGTTGTTGTTGTTGCCACCGAAACAGTAATGCTTGAGCCAGTTGATGTATTAGACCAAACCACTGTACCTGTGCAACCTGCTGCCGTTAATGTTACTTGACCTGTTTCACAAAGTGCGGTTGTTGAAGCCGAGATTGTTGGAGGTGTAACGTTTCCAGTTTGGATAACGATAGCATTAGAGTTACCACTTATACCACAATCAGTTTTACAAGTAGCCGTATAAGTACCTGCACCTACTACGATTGATGAGCCAGTTGCTCCGTTGCTCCAAGTGATAGTACCACCTGTGCAGCCTGTTGCTGTAAGTGTAGCAGTTTCAATTCCACAAACTGTTGTTTTATTAGCAGAAATTGCTGGAGCGTTTGGCGTTTGACCTCCACCAACATTGATAGTTTTAGAAGCCGAACTTTCGCATTCGTCAACAATACATTTTACTGTATAAGTTGTAGCTGCAGTTGGTGTTACGGTAATAGAAGCCGTAGTTGCACCAGTTGACCAAAGAACAGTACCGTCGCAGTTGCTTACTGTCAATGTTGCTGAACCACCACCACAAACAGTCTCAGCCGAAGCTGTGATAGTAGGAGGAGTGAGGTTAATAACAGTGATAACAGCATCTTTTGATGGGCTACTTGCACAACCATTTACCGTACAAACAGCCGTGTAAATGTTAGTTGGGTTTGTAGGTTTTACCACCATTGTAGCACCAGTCGCACCGTTGCTCCAAGTTACCGTACCTTCACAACCATGAGCAGTAAATGTAAGTGATTCACCTAAACAGATTCTTTCTTTACCACAAGTTACGATTGGGGTAGCTGGTTTTGGTGTTACAGTAATAGCTTTAGAAGCTTTACCGCTACAACCCGTTACCGAACAAGTTACATCGTAAGTTGTATTAGTTGTTGGTGAAACAGTGATTGACGAAGTAGTCGCACCAGTTGACCAAGTAAGTGAACCAGTACAGTTGCTTGCTGTCAATGTTAAGCTTTCACCTACACAGATACCATCTTTAGTTGCTGTAATTGTTGGTGTCGAACCAGCTCCACCACTTGTAATAACAACTGCATTTGAGTTAACACTTGTACCACAATCAGTTTTACAAGTAGCCGTATAAGTACCCGCACCTACTACGATTGACGAGCCAGTCGCTCCATTGCTCCAAGTGATAGTACCACCTGTGCAGCCTGTTGCTGTAAGTGTAGCCGTTTCGTTTCCACATACTGCTGTTTTATTAGCAGAGATTGCTGGAGCATTTGGCGTTTGACCACCGTTTGTAATAACAACCGCATTAGAGTTACCACTTGTACCACAATCAGTTTTACAAGTAGCCGTATAAGTACCTGCACCTACTACGATTGACGAGCCAGTCGCTCCATTGCTCCAAGTGATAGTACCACCTGTGCAGCCTGTTGCTGTAAGTGTAGCCGTTTCGTTTCCACACACTGCTGTTTTATTAGCAGAGATTGTTGGAGCGTTTGGTGCTTGGCCACCGCCAATATTGATAGTTTTAGAAGCCGAACTTTCACATTCATCAACAATACATTTTACTGTATAAGTTGTAGCTGCAGTTGGTGTGACGGTGATAGAAGCCGTAGTTGCACCAGTTGACCAAAGAACAGTACCATCACAGTTGCTTACTGTCAATGTTGCTGAACCAGCACTACAAACTGCATCAGCTGAGGCTGTGATAGTAGGAGGAGTGAGGTTGATGACAGTGATAACAGCATCTTTCGATGGGCTACTTGCACAACCATTTACCGTACAAATAGCCGTGTAAATGTTAGTTGGGTTTGTAGGTTTTACTACCATTGTAGCACCAGTTGCACCGTTGCTCCAAGTTACAGTACCTTCACAACCGTGAGCAGTAAATGTAAGTGATTCACCTAAACAGATTCTTTCTTTACCACAAGTTACGATTGGAGTAGCTGGTTTTGGCGTTACAGTAATAGCTTTAGAAGCTTTACCGCTACAACCTGTTACCGAACAAGTTACATCGTAAGTTGTATTAGTTGTTGGTGAAACAGTGATTGACGAAGTAGTTGCACCAGTTGACCAAGCAAGTGAACCAGTACAGTTGCTTGCTGTCAATGTTACGCTTTCACCAGCACAGATACCATCTTTAGTTGCCGTGATTGTTGGTGTTGAACCAGCTCCCACAGTTACAGTAATTGGTGTAGAAGCATTGCTTGAACATTCGCCTACTTTACAAACTGCTGAGTAAGTGCCTGTGCTTGTTGGAGCAAATGTGATGCTCGAACCAGTTGAGCCATTTGACCAAACTACTGTTCCTGTACATCCGTTGGCTGTCAATTTAACTGATTGACCAGCACAAATTGCATTATTATCAGCTGTAATAGTTGGAGGAGTTGTTGGTGTTCCTACTGTTACAGTAATTACGTTCGATTTGCTACTTACACAATTCAACTTAGTACAAGTTGCTGTATAAGAAGTTGTTGTAGTTGGCGAAACTGTGATTGAAGGTGTAGTTGCACCTGTTGACCACAAGATTTTACCTGTACAGTTGTTAGCTGTGAGCGTTACGCTTCCACCATTACAAATTACATTCGATGTAGAATTTGAAGTAATAGTTGGAGGGGCAATCACGTTTACAACCACCTGCACTGGATTAGATTTAGGACTGATACAGTTATCGTTGATTTTACATTGAGCTGTATAAGTCGTAGTCGCACCTGGAGTTACAGTTATCATGTTGCCTGTTTGTCCATCAGACCAAACAACTGTACCATTACATCCGATTGCTTCGATAGAAACACTTTCACCAAGACAGATGTAAGGGTTTGCACAAGCAATGAGTGGTGTAGTTGGGTTACAAACTTGTTGTTTGATTGTGATGTCGGCATCATCATCGTCATCTTCGTTTTTACTTACACCATTGTTAGGTGTTGAGTTCGGGTCTTTTTGGTCAGATTTCGTAACCTCAGCCCAGTTTTTGATTGTACCCGTTGTAGCGGTTACTTTTGCAACGATTTGGAATGTTGCAGTTTGGCCAACGTTGATTTGGTTGAATTTCGCTACTACTGTATTACCAGTTGTAGTGATAGCATCGCCACCAGTTGCACTGATGATTTGTAAACCTGCTGGTACAACGTCTGTCGCCTCAACGTTAGTGGCATTTGATGTGCCGTTGTTCTTAACCTCTACATAGTAAGTGATTTGGTCACCAGCATAAGGAGTAGAGTTACTAACAGTTTTATTCAAACTCAAATCAGCAAGTAGCTCGACTACTTTAGGTGTAATCGTTACTTTATCATCGTCATCCTCTTTGGTAGTTTTTCCATTACCAGGAGTTGAATCTTTATCTTTTTCTGTTGCTTTTGTTATTTGAGCAAAGTTGGTCATTGCACCAGAACCAGTTACTTTAGCAATGTATGTCAAAGTAATAGTTTGATTAGCAGCTACATTTGAAATAGTCGAGGTCAATACTCCGCTGTTATTTGTAAAGAACGCACTTGATACAAATTGTAATCCAGCTGGTAATTCGTCAGTTACTTCAACTGCTGTTGCTGCATCAGGGCCTGCATTGGTTACTTTGATTGTAAACGTGATGTTATCACCTACGTTTGGTGTGATATTATCGGCAGCTTTTGTCAAGCTTAAGTCGATAGATTTATCACAGTTTTTCAAAGTAACTTTCAATAATGTTGGGTTGCTATAACATCCAGCACCTGATTTCTCAAATAAATAATATGTACCTGCACCAACTGCTGATGTATTTGAAACCAAAGGAGAGTTTGGATTGGCTGTTGTATGCCATTCAAAAGTACCTCCTGGAGTTGTCACACCGTTGATAACGAAGTCATTCAAATTGATTGTTTTACCAATACATTCTTCAACTGCACCAACACAACTTGGGTTAGCTGGGCGTACATTCACTACAATCGCAACTGGTTGACGAGTATTCGGACAACCTTCTGGGGCATTAGCAATTTCTGCATAATAAACCGTCGTTGTTGTTGGGAATATCGCATAAGATGCTCCACTTGCTACGGTAGCGATTGGTGTACCGCCGATTGGTGTTAAGTACCATCTTACATTTCCGCCGCCAGTAATAGTTGCTTTGATGTAAGTAGTATCTCCCGAACAAATATCAGCATCAGTTGCAATAGCTACTAACTCAGAGCAAACTACTGGGACATAGATAGCACCGTCGATAGTTGGATTGTCTTTCAATGCTGGTACTAATGGGTCGATGCTAATTTTTGGTGAATAACCAGTTGTTGAGTTAAAGTCACTGTCTTTAGTATCATCGCCTGCATTCGCCTTAGTTGAAAGTGAGTATGTTGCTGGTAATGTGCTGGTTAGGATTCTTACAACATAATCACCTTTTGGTAAATTATTAAATGTATAGAATCCACTTGCATTAGTAGTTACAGTACTGATTGCAGCACCTATTGGATTTCCTGAAGCATCAGAAGCATAAAGTTCTACTTTTACACCTTCAGCACCAGGTTCGCCAGTATCTTGCAAACCGTTATTGTTTGTATCTTTCCATACAAAGTCTCCGATTGAACCAAGTGGGCTATAAATACCTCCGTCAACTGTTAAGATATCTTTCTTAGCAGCATCGTAAGGGTCAATTACAATTTTGTCAGATAAACCAGTAGATGGATTGAAATCACTGTCAATGGCATCATTGCTTCCTACATCTTGCTTAGTAGTAAGCTGCGAACCCGATGGAATTGAAGTTGTAATCACTTTCACTACATAATTTCCTGCTGATAAACCAGTGAATAAATATTTACCACTTGCATCAGTTGTATCTTTTTTCAAGGCAGCACCAATTGGCATTCCAATGGCATCTGAAGCGTATAATTCTATGATAATTCCACTTACACCAGTTTCACCAGAGTCTTGTAAACCGTTATTGTTTGAATCGTTCCATACGAAATCTCCGATAGAACCAAATGCAGTTTTAAGCCCTGCGTCAACAGTTGTATTGTTGCGGCCTACATTGCCAACAGGTAATGATGTGTTAATTGTAATCACATCAGTAGTACCATCTGGATTGGCATCGCTATCTTTCGTAGGGTCGCCACCTAATGCTTTACCCGTGATTGAGCTTCCTACTGGAATCACAAACTTCACTTTATAAGTACCATTCAACAAATTGTCGAATAAATATTTGCCGTTTACGTCAGTAATAGCTGAATCAAGTTTAGCACCTGTGTTGGCATCGAGTAAGTAAACTTTTACACCAGCCACAGGAGTATCACCTGTATTTTGAATACCATCGCCAGTTTTATCATTGAAAACATAATCTCCAATCGAACCAACAGGTACGAAACCAGCGTCGATGTTAAGATTATTACGAAGTGTATCAGCCGCTGGTTTAGTAGTATCAATGTTAATGATTTGCGTCAAACCAGTTTTGTTCGCATCACTATCAGTAGCGTCAGCACCAGTATTTTGTTTAGCGGCAATAGTACCAACTGGAGCTACAAACTGTACTTTATAAGTACCACTTGCAAGGCCTCCGAATAGATATTTGCCACTTGCATCAGTTACAGTCGAATCAAGCTTAGTACCTGAAGCACTCAACAAATAAACTTTCACACCTGCAATAGCAGGTTCGCCTGAATCTTGTTGACCGTTATTATTAGTATCAGACCAAACGTAATCTCCAATCGAACCAAAAGCAGTTTTGATACCCGCATCAACAGTAGTATTGTTACGAGCTGTGCTATTAATTGGCTGAGTTGTGTCAATTACAATGGCATCAGTTGTACCATCAGGGTTGATATTACTATCTTTAGTAGTATCAACACCGAGAAGTTTACCCGTTGCTTCGCTACCCGTAGGAAGTACAAACTTCACTTTGTAACTACCTGCCAATAAACTATCGAAAAGATATTTACCAGCACCATTAGTTACGGTAGAATCAAGTTTAGCACCTGTGTTAGCATCGAGTAAGTAAACTTTAATACCAGCCACAGGAGTATCACCTGTATTTTGGATACCATCGCTATTATTATCAGCGAAAACGTAATCACCAATCGAACCAACAGGTACGAAACCAGCGTCGATGTTAAGATTATTACGAAGTGTGTCGCTTGGAAGTTTAGCAGTGTCGATAGTAATCAACTGCGAAATACCGTTTTTGTTAGCATCGTTATCAGTTACATCAGCACCAGTATTTTGTTTAGCAGCGATAGTTCCAACTGGAGCTACAAACTGTATTTTGTATGTTCCGCTCGCAAGAGAATCGAAAAGGTATTTTCCGCTTGCATCAGTTACAGTCGAATCAAGTTTAGTACCCGAGGCACTTAACAAGTAAACTTTCACACCCGCAATAGGAGCTTCTCCCGAATTTTGCTGACCATTATTATTTACATCAGTCCAAACATAGTCACCAATTGAACCATAATTTGGTTTCAAACCTGCATCAATGTTTAGATTATTACGTAAGGTATCTGATGGTAATTTTGAAGTATCAATATTAATTAACTGCGAAAGCCCCGTTGCACCTACATCACTATCTTTGGTATCATCAGTACCCGAATTTTGAGTAGTGAAAGAGTCATAACCAACAGGTTTTACGAATTGTACTCGATAACTATCAGTTGTTAAGCTATCGAATAAATATTTTCCTTGAGCATCAGTAATAGTTGAATCAAGTTTAGTACCCGAAGCACTCAACAAATATACCTTCACACCCGCCACTGGAGGTTCGGTAGCTGTTGGTCCTTGTTTTCCATCATTGTTTGTATCTCTCCAAACATAATCACCAATACTTCCGTAAGGCCCTTCAACAACTTGAACTGCACAACAACCTTGTGCAGGACAATTAGTTACGTTAGTCGTAAAAGTAAATGTACCTGGAGCTTTAATCGTTAATGACGAATCGGCATTAACAACAGCAATCTTTGAACTTGGACTAATTTCGGTTGTACCATTAAACCACTTAATAGTCGAACCATATTTGTATGGTGCAGGAACCGAAACTGTGTATTCCTCACCTGGATACCAGTAGAGAGGCACAGAGAAACAAGCCGCTGCAATATCATCTTCATAAAGTTTTGAGTTGTTTGGAGTAGAGTCTAAATCTTCTTGACCTGCTCCAACCGAAAATACTTCGGCAGTATTAAAGAATACCCCTTGTTGCGTAACGGTTGCTGTAATTTCTAATTTTACAGAATCGCCCGCTGCCAAAGTCGCAACATTCCACGTGCCAATACCCGTCAATGGGCTATATGTGAAATTTGCTCCTCCAGTGTGAGTGTTCAACACCGCACCTGCAATCGGGAAATTATCTTTTACTACAATCGAACTGGCTGCCGAAGGGCCAGAGTTTTTCAACCATAGTGTGTACTTGACGTTTTCGTTCAACGCTGGCAATGACTTATCAATCGTTTTGCGTAGCGATAAATCAATTGAGCTTTGAGTTTGAGCGGTAAGCCCTAAAACACTAATAAGCACCAACAGAATTGTTGTTGCGAATCCCTTAAAAAATGAGTTTTTAGGGTAATCATCATCTCCGTCATATATCTTTTTCGGAGAAGAGAATGAAGGAGTCCATCGTTTCAACTTTTCATCAAATTGACTACCCAAATGGTATTCCTTGACCGTTGAACTGCTGTTAAGGGAAAGCTTATTCATGGTTAAATCTTGATTTGTTATTAAATCAGGCACAGATTTGACTTTATTTGTACTTAATTGTGGAGGAAACTTGTCAGCAAAATATTCTTGCAAACTACTTTCAGCGAATAGCTTTCCATGAGGCTTCGTATCCACACTCTTTTGAACCTGAGGTACATCCACGGCCTTATGGCTATTTTTTGGCTTAAAAAATAGACTAATAACACTGACAATTTTCTGCACAAACTCCAACACTTTGGTGTCTTTGTCTGATTGGCGTTGTTGTGAATACCCCTCTATTGGCATTGGGACACCACTTTCGGTAAAATTGTATTTCATTTGCAAGTATTTTAAATAATTCACGTGTAGTATTTGGGTACTTACTTTTTTTAATAAATCCACGAAAAACATGATTTTTCAGCTAAATCATCTTCGTCTTGAATTAGTTTAGGCATACAAATACTATATTCAGTTATGATAGTATCCAAAACTGTGCCAAAACTATTTGCGTGGCCGTTTAATAAAAAATGGGGTAGAGGAGCCTATGTAGCAGAAAAAAAAGAAAAATGTTTACTCTGGAAGAATGTTTGGCATAGAATAACTAAAACTATGCCAAATTGGTCTATAAAGCAAAAAACATCCGCTTAATAGGCGGATGTTTAGTAGATAAAAATTTATTATAATCGTTATTATATACGATACAAAATATGCTTTGGATTTTAAAAGTCGTAGCCCAACGATAAATATAATTTTGGAGGGTTAACTTCTTTATCTTCAAGCCCCCAAGCATAATCGGCTTTTACGAAGTAGCCCAAAATAGTCGTTCTGACACCAAAACCATAACCCACTAAAAAAGGATTTTTGAAGTTGGTAACAGTTGCTCTGAAAGGGTTCTGACCACCACCAACGATTTCAGTATTTAAGCTGTTTTGTCGGTTAAATGGCCCTTTGTTTCCATACCAAGCTGTACCTACATCCGTAAACCCTACAAACTGTAAATTACGAAGGAAATTAGAGGTCAATGAGCCTTTCGATACGTATTGTGCCAATGGTAAACGTAGCTCTAAATTGGTTAATAAATGGCTTGTACCATAAAGTTTTGCAAAGTTGAAACCTCTGAGATTACCAGCAAAATCATAGAAAAGTATATCTCTTAAATCTCTCGGAACACCAACGGCTTGGCCATTAGTTGGCTCGATTGAACGATTGATAGAGTTTTCAACGCCACCCAGAATTGTCACTTTTGGAGCTTTTCCAAGCGAACGGCTATAAGATAATCTTCCTGCAAGAATAAGGCTACCAAATAATTTACGGTAATGACGGGCATCAATTACCATACGACTAAAGTTTTCGCTGCTGGTTTTGAAGCTATATGAGCGGTCAAGACGAATTTTTGCACGAGTACCAACCAATACCTTACTAAATAATGGTGTAGTATTATCATAAACTAATTCGCCACGGAAACCCAAATAGATAGATTGGAGGTTCTTTCTGCCCAAATCCGATACGTCAATATCAGAGGTAGAAGTAAGGTTTGGCGATATTACGGCCTTCAAATATTGACTAAATGGATAAGATGCAAATGCCGAAAAACGATTATAATATAGGCGTCGGTCAATACTCAAAACGGTTGTTTGTGGTGTATTGATGTTTAATGGGCGGAACAGATATAGGCTACGATTGTCTAATTCGCTAAGCGAAATCGAACGTCGTTGAATATCTACACCCCAGTCAACTCGTCGTACATTATTATTATATCCTAAATATACATCATGATTGCGTAAAACAGGCGTAATAAAAAGCCCCAATTTGATGCTGTGATTTTCGAGCAAATCATTCATCACGAGGGTATTTTTCATACCCATTCTTCTTACTGGGTCAACCAAAAACTCTGATTTTACATCGTTCGCAATGACGATATTTTCGTAAGCAAAAGGACCTTTTATTTTTAATGTTTCTTTAAATCTACCTGGTTTTGGAATCGTTTTGTCGGTTGTTTCGCCTTTGGCTTTTGCCGTTTCGGCTGCTAACGATTTGATAATGTTTTCTGCATCAAATTCATAATTATCAGTATCAACTTCACCAGGTCGGAGTTCGAGTTTTTGTTTGGTTTCAACCAACGAATTATTAGTAGAAATCTCAGGCTTTTTTTGTGAATTATCAGGAGTTTTCTCTTCAGCAGAAGCATACTGGCTATTAGCATAATATTCTCGCCACTCCTTCATAAATCGGCTGTACGAAATCCCCAACGTACTTGTAATGCTCGATTCTTCGGTACGAATGATGCGAGTAAGATTCAGAATGTTAGAAATATTATCTTTTCCATAGCGAACCGCAATATAATTCCAGATTGACTGGCCGATTATTTCGGCATCCTTGCCTTGAATGGTTTCAATTTTTTTGTCTTTATTTTTCAGAATCGTTGTACGCATTCTGTCCAAAATAAGTGGATTATCGTTATCACCCGAAATATAAGCCGAGATTCCGGCCATGTACCATTCAGGCACTGTCAACAAAAGCGAGCTTTGTAAAACCTCTTTCAGACTACCGCCATAAAGCATATCATAGACAAACAAACGGGCAATTTGCTGTATCAATTGTTGCTTAAATTGCTCTTCGTTGCCCGTGTAGGCTATCTGCACACGAGATTTTGCCAAGTTCAGAATACTCCCATCTAAATCAATCGGAGCCGTAAGGCCGATGTTGCTTTGCTCCAATTCTTGTGGCGAATTATACAAAAATATCTTCATAGTCGTGAAGGGCGTATAACCCAACAACTCCGTAATGCGGTCATATTCGCCTTCGGCTATTTTGGCGGCATTTTGGGCAATTTTATCGCCGCTTCTGTAGTAGTTAAACTCAAAATTATTACTCCTAATCGTAAGCCATTCAAATCTTTTGTATTGAATACGGCTTTTCCCAAACTCTTCTTGGGTTGACGAAAAGTAGCTTTGTGCAGATGCACGACCCATACCTAATGCAAGCATTAAGCAAGCTCCTGTGCTTATTCGACGAAGAGTAAATAAATTTTCCATGCCTTTGTATATTTCCAAGAATACAGATTTCAGTAAGTCAACCTTAACGATAAAAGAATCAACAGTTTTACGTACACAAAACCATAGACGAATTTTATTCGCTGTCGATTGCAGCATTTTATGCAATTTTAAAGAAAAAAATGCACAAAACCTTACAACGAATATAACGAATAAAAACGCTCAATGTTAGCTTCTGACATTAAAACTTTATTAGTTTCTAAAAAACCGAGCATTTCTTCGGCAAAATAGGGGGCAAGCGATACTCCTTTGGTGCCGAGGCCGTTAAATATATATACGTTATTATGGTGCGGATGGTTGCCCATAAACGGTCGGCGGTCTTTGGTGGTAGGTCTGATTCCGGCTTCTTGGCCAGTGATTTGATAGGGGAGAGATAAGAATTTACTAACTTTAGAAGCAATCAATTCTCGGCCACTTTCGGTGGCTTGCCAGTCGAGATTATCCCAAATGTAGGTTGAGCCAAAGCGACATTTGCCTTCGCCAAGTGGAATAATCCAAAAGCCTTGATTGATAATTTCTTTGATTTTGTAGCCTTCTACATCCGCCAAAAGTGTTTCGCCTTTGGCAGGATTAAACGGAATCCAACTAAAAAATGGGTTTTGGGTTGAATAGAAACCTTCGCAAAAAATGATTCTTTTTGCTGCTAAATCTTTATAAAAAACGTTGTTTTCGGCGGTTTTCAGTTCAGTAAAATCTACTCTTTCTGCTTGATAAGTTTCGCTTTTTTTGAAAAAATCTCTAAAGCAATCAAGCATTTTCGGAACATTTACCCAACCTGCTGATGAGGTGTAAAGTCCACCCAATTCATTGCTAACTTGCTCATAATCAGATTGATTTGGTTGAATAATTTTAAGGTAATTCCCCAAATCATATTCATCCGTCAATCTCATAAAATGCCTTTGCTGCTGTTCGTTGGCAAACGGACGATAAAGATTAGTTTCGTGATAAAAATTTGCGTGAAATTCTTTTTCGAGCGAAGTGTAGAATGTTCTTAAATAAGGAAAAATTTTGTCGGCAAGCCAAGTTTTATCAAGGTTTTTACCCGTGATTGGATTAAAAATTCCACCCGCTACTGTCGATGAAGTAGGCAAAGTTTCATCATTCAAAATCATTACTTTTTTATCAGCTTTCATTAGCTGATAAGCCAGCAACGACCCCGCAATTCCTTGTCCAACAACTATATAATCAAGATTTTTCAATATCCGAAGTTAAAACCTTATGGGTTTTATTAAAGTAAAAATTTATTTTCTAATTGCTTTGCTCAAAGCCTCATCGGCTAAAAGGCAAACCATCTCTACTTGCTCGTCGAGAGTCATATATGATGTGTCAATATCAATAGCATCATCGGCCTTACGAAGTGGGCTTTCTTTACGAGTGGTGTCAATCAAGTCACGTTTTTTGATATTTTCGATAATCTCCTCAATATCAACTAAATCACCTCTTTCGTTTAGTTCAATTTGTCGGCGATTCGCTCTGATTATTGGGTCGGCGGTCATGAAAATCTTCAGTTCGGCATCAGGAAAAACAACCGTGCCGATGTCTCGGCCATCCATCACAACACCTTTCTTTTTGCCCATTTTGCGTTGTTGAGCTACCATTGCGTGGCGTACTTCGGCAATCGCACTCACTTCACTGACCTGATTCGCAATATAAAGTTTTCTGATTTCGTCTTCTACATTTAGTCCGTTTAGAAAAGTTTCATTTCGGCCATCATTGGGGTTTCTACGAAACTCAATCTGAATATTATCAAGTGCCTTTGCTACTTCTTTTTCGTTGGTAAGCGTTACCAAATGCTGATGAAAATATAGGGTTACAGCCCGATACATCGCTCCAGTATCAATATAACTATATCCCAAACGTGCAGCTACTTTTTTGGCGGTCGTACTTTTGCCACAACTCGAATAGCCGTCAACGGCAATGGTAATCTTTTGCATGTAATCTGATTTTTTCTGCAAAGAAAATTCTAATTTGCCGAAGAAACAATGATAAAATGCAGGTTCGGCCCGAAAAACTAAATTTTGCAGCGAATCATTTTACAATTTGTAGAAGAATTATTGTTTCTTCGTAAGTAGAAAAGTAGATACTAAAAAACGCCTTCGTTATGAGATACCTCTTGTCAGTTTTGCTGGTTGGGCTATTCAGCTTTCAAAAGCCAACTCCAAAGCCCAATATCCTAATCATTTATGCCGATGATTTGGGCTACGGCGATGTGAGTGCTTATAAAAAAGGAACGCTACCAACACCCAACATAGATAAATTGGCCAATGGTGGAATTCGTTTTACGAATGGTTATGCAACTTCTGCCACTTGTACCCCAAGCCGATTTGCACTACTGACGGGCAAGTATCCATGGAAAACCGAAGGAACAAAAGTATTACCCGGTGATGCTCCATTATTGATAGATACGACCTCAATGACACTCCCAAAAATGCTCAAAAAAGCAGGTTATCAAACGGGAGTTGTTGGCAAATGGCACTTAGGACTTGGCAATGGGGCGTTGGATTGGAATAAATCAATAACGTTTTCGCCCAATGATATTGGCTTCGATTATTCGTATATTATGGCTGCCACCAACGACCGAGTACCTACTGTTTTTGTAGAAAACCGAAAAGTTGTTGGGCTTGAAGCCGCCGACCCGATTTATGTCAATTACAAACAAAACTTTGAAGGCGAACCAACTGCCATCACAAATCCCGAACTAATGACCAAACTAAAATGGCATTTTGGGCATAACTTTAGCGTTACGAATGGCGTTCCACGTATTGGTTATATGAAAGGCGGAAAGTCTGCACTGTGGGTTGATGAAGACATGGCCGATATTTTTTTTGGAAGAGCAAAAGCATTTATTGATAATCATCAACCGAGCAAAACTGGTAAGCCGTTTTTCTTATATTATGCCTTGCACGAGCCACATGTGCCACGAGTTCCGCACGCTCGGTTTGTTGGAAAATCGGGTATGGGGCCTCGTGGCGATGCCATTTTAGAAGCCGATTGGTGTGTAGGTGAAATCATAAAAAAGTTAGAAAAGGATGGTTTACTCGAAAACACACTCGTGATTTTTTCGAGCGATAACGGCCCTGTGCTTGATGATGGTTATTATGATGATGCCGCCGAAAAACTGGGTAATCATACACCCGCTGGTGGACTTCGTGGCGGAAAATATAGTTTATACGAAGCAGGTACGAGAGTACCTTTTATTACTTATTGGAAAGGTAAAATCAAACCTGCTGTATCGGATGCGATGCTTTGTCAGTTAGATTTTGCGTCATCGTTTGCTCAATTGATTGGTGCTGAAAGTTATTCGACCGATAGCCAAAATTTGCTCAACGTAATGCTCGGGAAATCGAAGCAAGGGCGAGCCAATTTAGTGCTTGAAGCATCGGGTAGATTGGCATTCAGAGAAGGTAATTTCGTGATGATTCCACCGTACAAAGGCTCGGCGGTATCGAAAGAAGAGGGAATAGAGTTAGGAAATTCGTCCGAATATCAACTATATGATTTATCGAAAGATTTGGCTCAGAAAAACAATTTAGCGAAGCAGTTTCCGCAGAAAATTGAAGAAATGAAGGCTTCGATGAAAAAAATAGCAGGGAATAAAGTCAAATTTGATTAATTTTAAGGGAAAATATTGAAGTATTAAATTTGCTTGCCCAAAGAATGAAGAAAATTATATCATTAGCTTTTGTTTTTCTGAGTACTTATGTTGTGTTTGGGCAGAGTAAAACCTTATTTTTTTATCCAGTTTCAAATTCGACAGAAGCAAAGGCACTTTGGGATGATGCCCAAATTAAAAAACGCTTGATTGATACTACTTCAAATCCTGCAAAAATCAGCGATTCAAACCTCAAAAGTTATAATGCCGTAGTGTTTTTAAATACTTCGGTAAATGCCCTCAGTTTTCAACAATCAGCCGAATTGCAGCGTTTTTTGCAGGCAGGAGGCGGTTTTGTAGGAGTAGGAGGAGCTATCGAAAAAAACTACAAATGGCTTTGGTATAATAAAATGATTGGTGGCGTTTTGGCCGAAAATCAATTTACCGATAAAGTGCAATTGAGCCTCATTACCAATGCTGCAATCGGAAAAAGCGAACTGCCTCCACTTTGGAAAATAGATGATAAACCTTTGGTAATGAGCAGTGTGCCTGTTAGATGCAAGCCAGTTTTGTTGGATGTAATGGGCAAGACTTGGGCGTGGTATTACACGACCGAAGAGGGCGGAAAAATGTTTTATACGGCTTTGGGTGGCGAGCCTTCTGCCTTTCAGAATCCAAATTTATTGGCTCATATTTGGTCAGGTATTGAAGAAGTTTCCTCTAAAAACTTACCTGATTACGCCAAAATTGCTGATACGGCTTTACCGTCAGAAAGTAATTTTTTGAAAGTAATATTATCTGATAATTTAGAAAACCCATTGGCTTTGGCCACTTTGCCCACTCGAAACGTGGTTTGGGTTGAACAAAATGGTAAAGTAAAGATTTTTGATACTCAAAAACGCAAAACCAATCAAATCGGAAAAATTGATGCGACGAATCTGAAAGCCATCAAACTCGACCCCGAATTTGCCGAAAATGGTTATGTTTATACTTTTTCAGAAACCGTTGCTAACGAATATAAAATCGGCAGAATGCAACTCATGGGCGACAGCATTGCGACAATGAGCGATTTTTCGAGTCAATCAACTACGCCTTTGTCGAAGAGTATTACGTACGAATTTGATAAATATAACAGCGAGGCTTATCGTTTACCCAAATATTTTGCAGGAAAATCATTCAGATTTGATAACGAACAAGGTTTTGTGGTAGAGACACTTGATGAAGATGGCAATGTGAAGAACGTCGAGCCGTTTTTATCGAATACTCGTTTTGATTTTATCAAAGACATGGCTTTTGGGGCAGATGGAGAATTATATCTTTTAGAAAATAGTCGCTTATCGAAGATTGATTACGCTGAGAAAAACCGAAAGCCAATTGCCATTGCTTCGGCCGATGTTTTGTCGGGAAATGCACCTTTGAAAGTAAAATTATCGTCAGAAGGTTCGGTCGATTATGATGCAAAAGATGGCTTGAGTTTTGAATGGAGCATCATTGGTACTACTACTGTAAAAATCAAAGAGCAAAACCCCGAATACACATTTACAAAAGTAGGTAATTATGAAGTGAGACTTAAAGCGAGCGACAGTCAAGGCGAAAGTGCCGAAACTTCATTGAAAATTCAAGTGAATAAAGCTGGTCCGAAGAAGAAATAAGGAAGAAATTATTATTTGAAGTTCGACTCCTTCAGAGTCGTTTACTACATCGTAATAGTTTCCATGAATTTCATTCACGGCTATTCATGTTTTACCACTTTGTGGTCTCATTAAAATGTGGAATCAAGACTACCTTTATGGTCAAGAGTTTTGTATGATTAGATGACCACGAAGTGGTCGAACTTGAGTAGCCTCGAATGTAATTCGAGGAATAAATGTTTGAAACGTAGTAATCGACTCTGAAAGAGTCGAACTTGAATTTCATTTACTCGGAATCTCAATCACAAAACTTGTACTCGAAGCATCGTTTTCTACTTTACAATTAAGCTTTTCGCCTACTTGCTTGATAATCAGATATAATTTTAGCTGATTTTGTTGTTTTCTGATAATTTCTTCCACTTGCTTGAAAGCAAACAAAGGTTTTACTTGAATCGCCTCGGTCTTGATATTGGCTTCAATTTCTTGAAAAAAAGTAAATTTTTCGCCAATTCTTTTCTTTTCCAGTTCGAGGTAAAGCAAAATTGTTTCTATTTCTTGAGCGAGCGAAATACTTTTTTGTTTTGAGCTGTTTGAAAGGGTTTTCAGCAGATTTGTAAACTCAGTTAGATACTGAGCAGCTTCCATAGGGCTATGCAGCAAAATATATTGCTTGATAGAATTCAGATTTCCATATAAAAACTGTTGATTTCCCATAATACCCTCCAACTCATTTATTTTCTCCAGCAGCCCCGTTTCGCTTTTTTTCTTGTAATATTTCAAAAGACTCAGCACTAAACCAACCATAGCCAAGAGCAAAATAAGCCCATACCAAAGCAAATCGGATGTGACTACTAAGGTTATGAGAAAAGTCGGATTAATCATTATGAGCAGTTAAGGCTATATCGTTTGTAGTCAAAGATATTAGGTATGCCTCTATATGCGAAACTACATTTAGTATTTGGTTGGTTTTATCTGAAATTCGGTCGATTTGGGGAGAAATTTGGGAAACCATAAAAATAAAAAAAGATGCAGATTGTAGTTCTGCATCTTTCACTATCAGTTAATAGGTATTTTTATTTCATTTTTGCCAAAACTTCTTTCAATTCAGCTTCTTCCATTTCACCAACACTACGCCAAACCTGACGGCCGTTTTTGATGATAACATAGGTCGGAATTTCTTCAACCTTGAAAACCGAAGCAATATTATCGCTCTTTTCGGCATCAATTTTCAGTAATTTTACATTCTTATTTTGGTCGGCAATTCTATTCAAGATTGGATTCATCTTCTTACAAGGCCCGCACCACTCGGCATAAAAATCTATCAAGACAAGGCTATTTGATTTTACCACTCGGTCGAGGTTTTCGAGGGTAAAAGCCGCAATTGGCTGTGTAGTAGTATTATCTGAGGCATAAGGCTTACTCGAAGACGTCCATTTTGCAAAACCTCCTGCCATGTCATATACTTCTTTGTAGCCCAAATCACGCAAAAATGCAGCCGCATCAGTGCTGCGTCTGCCCGAAAAACAGTACACAAATACGGGGCGAGTTTTATCCAATTTAGCCTTTACAATATCTTCAAAATTATCATCATTGAAATTCAGATTAATGGCACGTTTGAGGTGGCCACGCATATATTCTTCGGGTGTGCGTACATCTACCAACTGGGCAATGCCAGTATTTTCTCGGAGTTTTGCCTCGAAATCATTAATAGATAGTAGATATTTATCTTTATTTTGGGCAAAAACATTGCTTACAAAAAGTAGAAAACCGATAATAAGAAAGCGTTTCATCTGATAGAGAAATTGATTAAATTAATAACAAAGAAATAGCAAATTTCAAGCCAATTAAAACCATAATTGAGTGTATTCTCTTAAACGTTCGATGTGTCTTGATTCTTTCATTGAGCATTAGATTAGTGTTAGAATTATTGCTTTTTCAAGATTTGAGGCACTAAATTGTACTTTTTGTAGTTGTAATAATAAAGCAACAGATATTTCTACTGATTTTCGGATGGTATTTTTTATCACCCGATGCTATTCTTTTTTTATTCCTAACGCAGCTTTGGGCTGATATTTTCCATAAACTTAATATAAAAATTATGAATTCATTTCTGACTAAACTAATCATTGAGAGGGTTCTCAAACACAAAAACAGACACAAGGTTCTCGGCGAAACAAAATATACAAGATTCGAATTAGCCAAAGGTTTCAGAGAGCTTAAAATCGAAACAATTCGATACCTAAAAGACTTCGTTCTTATCTCACTCGGAATCGCTTCGGCAGCATTTGGGTTGGAAAGTTTCTTGATGCCTAATAGTTTTATTGATGGTGGAGCTACGGGTATCTCACTACTCATCAGCGAGTTAAGTGGCGTTCCTCTTTGGATGCTCATTCTCGTTATCAATATTCCTTTCATTATATTAGCCTACAACATAATTGGAAAAATCTTTGCTCTAAAGACCGCTTTAGCTATCGGACTTTTATCCATTTGTATTGCCACGATTCACTTTCAAGAAGTGACCCACGATAAACTATTAGTAGCCGTTTTTGGTGGATTTTTCTTGGGTGCGGGTATCGGGCTTTCGGTAAGAGGCGGTGCCGTTATTGACGGAACAGAGGTTTTAGCGATTTTCTTGAGCCGAAAACTCGGAACAACTCTCGGTGATATTATCATCGGTATCAACATTATCATTTTCTCGGCAGCAGCTTATTTTCTTTCAGTCGAAGCCGCACTTTATTCGATGATAACCTATTTGGTCGCTTCAAAAACCCTCGATTTTTTCATTGAAGGTATCGAAGAATATACGGGAGTAACGATTATTTCACCACACAGCGAAGACATTCGCCAAATGATTGTCGAAACAATGGGGCGTGGCGTAACGGTCTATTCGGGCAAAAGAGGCTTTGGTCGTGGTGGAGAATCGAAAGAACGAGACATTGTTTATACGGTTATTACTCGTTTGGAGTTGAACAAGCTAAAAACTGAAATCGAGAAAATCGACCCTAATTCGTTTGTAGTAATGAGCAGCGTAAAAGATACCAAAGGTGGTATGATAAAAAAACGCCCACTTGAACACTAATTGTGGCTTCGCCATAGAAATCAAAGAAATAGTTTTTAAGTGATTCAATACATCGTAATTTTGTAATCAGATAAGTCAAGAGATAAATATTATCGACAATTCTATGTAGCTAAATAGTTGTCTGTAAGTTTATTATCTCATCGTGGACTTGTCGACTATTGACTGTGGACTAATCTCATTATTCATTTTACATTAATAAAGGATGTCAATCGACTTAAAAATAAAGCAACTCGCCAAAGACTATGCGGCTGAGGTAGTGGCCAATCGCCGTTATTTGCACACAAATCCTGAGTTGTCGTTTCAGGAATACAATACGGCCAAATTTGTGGCACAAAAACTTAAAGATATTGGCCTTACTCCACAAGAAGGAGTAGCTAATACTGGAGTAGTTGCACTCATCGAAGGACGGAACCCATCGAGCAAAGTTATTGGTTTGCGTGCCGATATGGATGCCTTACCGATTTTCGAGAAAAATGATGTACCTTATAAATCACAAAACGAAGGTGTCATGCACGCCTGCGGACACGACGCTCATACATCATCATTGCTCGGTACGGCAAAAATCTTGCACCAATTGAGAGATGAGTTTGAAGGAACAGTAAAACTCGTATTTCAACCAGCCGAAGAAAAAGCACCGGGTGGAGCATCAATCATGATTAAAGAAGGTGTACTCGAAAACCCCGCACCCGCAAGTATGCTTGGGCAACACGTAGCACCTAATATTCCTGTCGGAAAAATCGGTTTCCGTGAAGGAATGTACATGGCCAGCACCGACGAAATTTACATGACCATCAAAGGCAAGGGCGGACATGGTGCCATGCCCGACCAACTCATCGACCCAGTTTTGATTGCCTCGCACGTGATAGTTTCGCTCCAACAAATCATTTCTCGTAATCGCAAACCAGCCAACCCTTCGGTGCTATCGTTTGGCCGTTTCATTGCCGATGGCGTGACGAATGTCATTCCGAACGAAGTAACGATTCAAGGAACGTTCCGTTGTATGGATGAAGAATGGAGAGAAGATGGTTTGCGTAGAATGAAGAAAATGGCCGAAGGTATCACCGAAGCTATGGGTGGCGTTTGTGATTTTGAAATCGTGAAGGGTTATCCTTTCTTGAAAAACCATCCTGAACTTACTCGTAGAATAAAAGCCGAAGCAACAACTTTTATGGGTGCTGAAAATATCATCGACCTCGACCTCTGGATGGCTGGTGAAGATTTTGCTTTCTACTCGCAAGTAGTTGATTCATGTTTTTATAGACTCGGAACTCGCAACGAAGCTCGTGGAATCATCTCGGGTGTTCATACACCAACTTTTGATATTGATGAAGCTGCTCTCGAAATCGGCCCAGGGCTAATGTCATGGCTTGCAATTAGAGAATTGGCTTTGTAAGCACCGATTTTACCAAAAGTAAGGTATTTCATCCACTTACGCCTAATAACCTACCACTTACTGGATTATAGTTATTAAAAGGTATTATGGCACTTTTTTTGTACTTCACCCATTAGATAAGATTTATCTCGAAAGGTTGCTTTTCGTTATTTATTGAGTGAATTTTGATAAAAAAAGCTGTTGTATGCGTATTTTAATGATTATTTTACAAATTTGTGGCGGACTAACTTTTATACCTTGGTTTATGATTGCTGGCTTATCATTCATGGTTTTTGATAGGCCCAGTGCCATCCGAAAGTTTTTGCCTTGGGTGTTTGTTTTTTTGATATTTTCGTATCCATTTGTAGTTGGGGGAAGTTATTGGTGGGCGTGGTCGAGTGTAATAAACGGAGATTACAAAATAGGGTGTTTGTGGAGTTGTGTACCGATTATAGTTTTTATTTTAGGTTACATAATCATCACCCAAAGAACCGATTTATTGAATAGATACAAAAAAAGTTAAAATAATATTTCTTCAACCAAAAAGCCTGATAATGATTTCATTGTCAGGCTTTTTGGTTATTTATTGGGGAAAGTGAGAAAGATGAACTACAAGGTGATAGAATGTAAAAAGTTTACTAAAAGCATTCAACAAATCAGCACCGCATAAAACAAAAAAAGCCAGTCCTTAAACTGGCCTTTTGCACTTATTATAAAAAGGTTACTCATTCTTAGCCGATGCTTTGGTGTCGTCTTTCTGGACCTCAACCGTCGAAATATTCATTGACGCACAACCATTTTTAAGCACTTTCAAAACATAAACATATTTACCCGCTGTTAACCCACTTAATGTTGCTACTTTTTCGTTGATTGTATTAATAAATGGACCTTTCCAAGAATACAATGCGTCATTTCCAGCATCATGGGCTTCTAATTTGGCAGTTTGCCCTACCTTGATAGTAGCATTATTGGCTATTGCCACAGGGATATTCTTAATCTCAACCTTTGCGGTATCAATAGATTTACAACCATTTTTGGCAACACTCAAATAGTAAGTATAATGCCCGACTGATAAATTCTCCACCGTGATTTCGGGTGTGTACGCCGAAAAATCAGTAGGAGGGAGGGTCCAACGGTAGCTGACCCCAACTCCAGCATCAGCCGATGTTAGTTTTACTGGTTCACCCAAACAAAACTGTCCCCCTATGGCTATTGCTTTAGGTCTTTCTTTAACCATCAATTTTACTTTCCCGATTGTTGTCGAGCCATTTTTCTTGATGGTGAAATTATAGAAACCAGCCTGAAAAGGTGTTATTTTTTCAAGTCTAATTTGCTGTGAAAGCGACGAGAACCCCGCAGGCCCTTTCCAAGAATAGATGGCATCTTGCCCAAAATCAGGGGTCGATAGCACAATGCTGTTATTTTCACAGACATATACCGTCGAAGTTTTTGAATCTTCGGTATTTACAAATTTACGATAGTAAGGTACTGCTCTTCCTTCTTCAAACGAAAAAAACGACATTTCGGAGGTGTCTTTCTCCATGATTATTGGCGAATTTGATGCCAACAATGTTGTCGGTTTTTCTATTTCTCTAAATATAGAATCAGTTTTTCTTTGGGCATATAAAGTTGTTTCATGCAATGCAATCGTAAAGGTTATCATACATAAGCAAAACGTTTTTTTGATAGCCATGACAAAATTTAGTGGTTATGGGAAATTTGACAATCGCACGCCTGTATAGTGAGTGTTTACAGCCAAGAAGGCATTCCGAGGTAAATACCATCGGATAATAGAAATTACATAAACACACTAATACAATCGAATCATGCTTTTTTCTTTCCAAAAACCATGCTAAAAATGTATTTTGAAGAAGTAAATTGGTGGATTAATTGAAAAAAAAGATAACATGCTTGATTATCAGTAAGTTATAAAACAAAAAAACTTCACTAATGTTGTTTTAGTGAAGTTTTTAATATATTTCTTTTTGTCCAAAAAATGGAAAAATAAGGTTTTCGGCTGATTCGACTTATTTTCTTCGTTTTACTAAAAATGCCGAAAGTATTGGGTCGAATCCTTGATTGATGTCGGCCTCGATGAAATCAATTTTATATTGTCCGCATTTGAGTTTAAGGTCATGATAAAACTCTTTAATTGCAGCTTGGTATTGTTCTTTTACTTGCGATGGTTGGGCTTTTACTTTTTCGCCAGTTTCTAAATCAACGAACTCGTATGGGCGTTCTTCAAAATTAAAATCTTCTTCGGTGTTGCGGTCGGTCACGTGAAATAGCAAAACTTCGTGCATATTATGGCGTAAGTGCTGCATGGCCGAAAACAACCTTTCTGAATTATTTATATCATCGAACATATCACTGAAAATCACAACCAATGAGCGTTTATGAATCTTCTCAGCAATCTCGTGTAGGGTTTCAACGACCGAAGTTCTTTTTTGAGGTTTAGGCTTTTGCAAAAGCGACTCCAAATCCATAAAAATCTTATGAATATGCGACGGCGTAGATTTTATAGGAGTCTGAATCTCAATTTCATCGGAAAATGTAAGCAAACTTACGGCATCACGTTGTTTTTGAAGCATATATGCCAATGCCCCTGCGGCCATCGTGCTAAACGTGATTTTGCCATTAGTTTTTTCGGGATAATACATCGAAGATGACGTATCAATCAAAATATGACAACGGAGATTTGTTTCTTCTTCGTAACGTTTCACGTATAAACGGTCAGTTTTCCCAAAAACTTTCCAGTCGATGTAACGAGTACTTTCGCCCGTATTATAAAGTCGATGCTCAGCAAATTCTACCGAAAATCCATGAAAAGGTGATTTATGAAGGCCCGTAATAAACCCTTCTACCAATTGCTTAGCCAAAAACTCGACATTGCCGTATTCACGTATTTTCGCTAAATCTAACATAATTACAAATGTGGTTTTACAAGAAGGGTTTTTCTATAAGTAACATAATAATCATAATCGATAATTTTGTAAATAGCTAAATGGCTGTTTATAAGCTTATTGCCTTACCGTGGACTTGTCGCCTATTGACCATTGACTACTTATCAACCTACTTCTTTTTCTTTTTTACACTCGGTTTTGAGCTTGTTTTCTTCTTTGTTTTCGTTTTTTGCGTTGGCTTCTTTTTGGGTGCTTTTGTTGGGCTTTTTTTAGCAACAATCGGAGGTTTTATAACTGTAATTTCCTCTTCTTCGGGCGGCCCCACAAGTTCCATTGAGTTTTCAATGATACTTTCTGGGCGAGTAATCATCGTTACACCATTGTCACCCACTACCATTGCTTTTACTTTCGCCGTACCACTACCAAACATCTCGAGTCGAGCCGCTGCCTCATGCGAGACGTCTAAAATCCGACTTCTACTAAACGGCCCTCTATCATTAACCCTTACAACACACCATTTATTGTTGGCCAAGTTTGTTACTTCAAGCATCGTACCAAAAGGTAGCGTTGGATGAGCACAAGTTAGGTCTCCTTTCTTTAAAATTTCTCCATTAGCGGTTTTTCTACCATAAAATTTAGTACCGTAGTATGAAGCCATACCAAACGATTCTGAGCCTAAAACTGGGGTTTGACTGTATAAAAATAGGG
This sequence comes from Emticicia aquatilis, assembly GCF_014644295.1. Classification (GTDB taxonomy): domain Bacteria; phylum Bacteroidota; class Bacteroidia; order Cytophagales; family Spirosomataceae; genus Emticicia; species Emticicia aquatilis. The sequence continues at coordinate 107,814 of NZ_BMKK01000005.1, read as the reverse complement.
GTTTTACTAAGCAAAAGAGGAAAAAAAAGATAAATTTCTTCAATATCATTATTCGCTGAAATTGGTTACGAACTGCATAGTTACGAATTTTTTTGCAATGACCGAAACAAAAATATATTTCGTGCTTCTATAAAAAACATTCTTCTGTGTTGGTTTTGTTTCATTTGAAATGAAAATAATATTATTTTTAACTAAAAAACGTTATAAAAATTTTTCATAAAAATAATTAAATCATATATTTGAGATTCATTCTAAACTCTAAAACCTAAAAGGATTGTGGAAAGAGAAGACAGAGACAAAATTTACTCCAAGCGTGTAAGAGCGGGTAAACGTACTTACTTTTTCGATGTAAGAAGCACTCGTTCGAGCGATTACTACCTAACTATTACTGAAAGCCGTCGTTTTCAAAAAGATGGTGGATTTGTGTTCGAGAAGAGCAAAATGTTTGTTTACAAAGAGGATTTTAACAAATTCCTTGAGGCTCTTCAAGAAACCGTTGACCACATCAAGAGCGAATTAATGCCCGATTACGATTTCGACCAATTTAAGCACGATGAGCTTGGTAGCGGTAATACCGAGGCCGTTGATGCCGACAACGACGATTACGCAAGTAGTGGCTCAGACCTAAAGTGGGAATAGTATCTCTACACCAGTTTTTCCAGTGATTGAGTAACACTCAGCTCATTCACCCAAATATCTTTTTGAATACCTTTCGATTTGGGGTGTTTGAGAAGATATTTTTTTTGTATGAATCCGAGCAATTGTGGCACATTTTCTAAATGTGCCACAATTATTTTGATACTATTCTGTTTGACGCTTGCCGTATTTTACGAAATTTTCAATTTTCAATTATTCATTATCAATTACTTGTCGTAATTTTGCACCCTCATTCTAATAAATAAACTAAACAAAGGATTTATCTGATTCTTAAAATTGCAAATTAGATAATCCGAAATACAAATATGGCTTTACAAGTCGGTATCGTAGGTTTGCCCAATGTTGGGAAATCGACACTTTTCAATGCAGTATCAAATAGTGCTAAGGCTCAGGCAAGCAACTATCGTTTTTGTACAATCGACCCAAATGTGGGCTTGGTTGATGTGCCAGATGAGCGTTTGAATAAATTATCAGAACTGGTGAAACCTAACCGAATTGTGCCAACACAAATCGAAATCGTTGATATTGCGGGCTTAGTACGTGGAGCAAGTAAGGGCGAAGGTTTGGGAAATAAATTTTTGGGGAATATCCGTGAAGTAGATGCCATTATTCACGTAGTAAGATGTTTTGAAGATGAAAATATCTTGCGTGAAGAAGGCGACATAAACCCAGTAAGCGATAAAGAAATCATTGATACTGAGCTTCAGTTGAAGGATTTGGATAGTGTAGAAAAGAAGCTACAAAAAATTGAGAAACAAGCCCGTGTGGGTGGCGATGCCAAAGCAAAAGCCGAGTTTGATGTTTTGAAGCGTTGCCAAGAGTGGTTGTTGCAAGGAAAAAGCATCAGGTCGTTGGGTCTTACGAAAGAAGAAATGCCAGCTATTGCTGATTTATTCTTGTTGTCAATCAAGCCAGTGCTTTATGTTGCTAATGTTGATGAAGCTTCGATGCACTCAGGTAATAAGTATTCGGAAGCATTGCAGAAAGTAGCTGACGCCGAAAAAGCTCAGATGATTGTTCTCAATAACTCAGTTGAGGCTCAAATCACCGAACTCGAAGACCCAGAAGATAAACTAATGTTTTTAGAAGAGTATGGTTTGGCTGAGCCGGGTCTTAATCGTTTGATTCGTTCGGCTTATACTTTACTCGACTTACGCACGTATTTCACGGCTGGTGTGCAGGAAGTAAGAGCTTGGACAATCCAGCAAGGTTGGAAAGCCCCACAAGCAGCCAGTGTAATTCATACTGACTTCGAGAAAGGCTTCATTAAAGCCGAAGTTATTGCCTACGCAGATTTTATTAAGTATGGCTCAGAAGCCGCTTGTCGTGAAGCAGGTCGTTTACGTATCGAAGGAAAAGAATACGTTGTGGCTGATGGCGATGTAATGCACTTTAGATTTAATGTATAGCAAGTAATTTTAAGTCCCTTTCCCATTGGGTCGGCCCGCCTATGCGGAAAGGGATTTAAGGATAGGGGCATTATCTCTTATCTGCAATCTTCAACATGGCAGGAGTAGGAATCAAATAGTTTGATGTTCCCCAAAAGGATTCCTCAAATTTTCCACCTCTCGCAAAATTCTCGGTTGTTAGTAATTCTTCTCCCAACTGAATCGCAGACCGATTACCCATTCTTAGACTCTCATTGGCCATAAATTGCACGGTCATTGTGGCTTCGGTCGCAAACTTCTTTTCAAGTTTATCCTCAAATTTTGCATCGAAAATCAATTTTGTATCTTGCAATCGCCAAAGGCCGTTCATGGGTAAATATTGATTATAGCCTTTTACACTCCTACCTTCAATCTTTGTATTGTCAGTAATATTTCCTTTAATCACACTTTTTATGCCTTCTGGTGTCATTTCGTACTCAATCCTGACGATACTCTGCGAATTTTGCGTGAGATAAATTTTCCCATTTCTGCCTGCCTTGACTTTCTTACCAACGGGCTTAAAACTAATCGAATAAACCAAGCTATCGCCAAAATATGTCATCAAAGAATCAATCTTAAAATCGTAGTCGTTGATGCTACCTCTATCTAAGTAGTCAGGAACGCTCGTTTCGAGCGAACGAGTTACGATTGCCGCTCCATTGCCAAAACCCCAACCGTTGAGTTTGGCGGTTTGACCAGTCCACTCATACTTCCGAGATTTGAGTAGTTTCATTTTTTCTGGCTCAATATCAACGTTTTTTTGTGTGTGCGTGCGTTCGATTCTTATAATACCTTCTTTTACTTTCACAAAACCTAACTTATCCATCTCGACAGTTTCTAAATAATAACCTAACTGATAATTGGCATAAACAGGAAATGTTTTCTTAACGTTGGCAAGGGCCTCTTTAATGATAGTTTTTGGGTCGCCACCTTGTACTGAAGCCAATTGCTCGGCAGGTTCGAGTTCGACTACGGACGAAGAATCAAAAGCAGAGGCTTTTTTTGAAAAGCTCTTATAGCCAATCACCGAAACTATGACAGTAGAATCTAAGTCGATTTTGGGGAAGAAAAATTTAAACTCACCGAGGGTATTTGTTTCGCTCGAAAAACCCTTACTCGGAATACTCAAATAAGCATGAGGGATTCCTTTTTGAGTATTTTTATCTACTACTTTTCCCGAAATTGAAGCGTATCCCTGACAAAAAACTATACTCGGAAACAATAATAAGATTAAAAAGGAGTTAAATTTCATATATTTTGCTACAAATCTTTAATTATTAACGTTTAAACATAAAAATATGCTCAAAAGTATTGCATCTTTTTTTATAGTTTACTTACATTTGACAAAATTATTGGTAGTTCCAAAATTTAAGTATCCGAGTATTTCACCAAAAATCAAAACCAATTAACGAAATGAAAAATTTGTTTTCACTATTATTTATGTGCTTTTTGAGTTTGGCTGTTTTAACTACAACAGCTCAAGACGACAAAAAAGGCTCTAAAGGCGGTTCGAAAGGAAAAGCAAAAACTGAAAAAGCTGAGAAAAAAGAAAAACCAGAAAAGAAAGAAAAGGCTGAAAAAACTGAAAAGAAAGAGAAGCCAGAGAAAAAAGAAAAAACTACCGATAAAAAAGAAAAAGCAGATAAAAAAGGCGACGCTAAAGAGAAAGCTACTGATAAAAAAGAAAAAGCGACCGACAAAAAGGAGAAAGCAACTGACAAGAAAGAAAAAACTACTGAGAAAGTAGATAAGAAAGAGAAAAAAGCAGCAGATAAGGATAATACTATTAAGCCAGCTCCGAAGCCAAATACTAAAGATGATGGCAAAGAAGCAGATGCTGCTACAAAGAAAAAAGTTGCTGGTGCTGACAAGCAAATCGGTAAAGACGAAAAAGGCCGTACAATCTTCCAAGGCCCACGTGGTGGACAATATTACATCAATTCAAATGGTAATAAAACTTATTTGAAAGCTGATAGTAAATTATGATAGTCCACAGATGATTGTCATAGACCATATAAAAAGCCCCAATTCTTCGTAGAATCGGGGCTTTTTGCATATAGAATATAAACTGTATTTTCTATGGACTGTTGACCACTGACCGTTGACTATTTCGGTCTAAACTCTTTCATTACTTCCTGATTACAAACCAAATACGGGCCTTCAATCAAATCAATGCAGTAGGGGATAGCAGGAAAAACAGCATCGAGGCATTGGCGAATAGCCTTTGGTTTTCCCGGAAGATTCACAATCAATGAATGATTACGAATACCCGCCGTTTGGCGTGAAAGAATAGCCGTTGGAACGTATTTTAAACTTTCCTGACGCATTAATTCTCCAAAACCTGGCATCATTTTCTGACAGACCGCTTCGGTAGCTTCGGGCGTAACATCACGCAAGGCTGGGCCAGTTCCGCCAGTCGTTACGATTAAGCAACAACCATGTACATCGGCCATTTCGATAAGCGTTTGTGAGATTAAATCCTGTTCGTCGGGAATAACTCGATAAACAGTCTCAAACTCCGAAATCAAATATTCTTTCAATGTTTCTACAACCGCCTTTCCTGGAATATCTTCATAAATACCCGCACTCGCACGGTCGGAGACATTGATAACACCTATTTTTATCATATTTTTACGAAAAGACCTGCAAGGTCTTGATATTCCTCACAGGTCTTATATGCTTAGTATTAATGAATTAAACTCCTTCTGCTACGACTTCTTTCACTTCTGGAACCATCGTTTTTAACAAACGTTCGATGCCATCTTTGAGTGTAACCGTTGATGACGGACAACCACTGCATGAGCCTTGAAGATAAACCTTTACTTGTCCAGAAATCTCATCGAACGAAGCAAAGTTGATTGCTCCACCATCAGATTCTACTGCAGGACGTACGTATTGGTCAAGTGTTGATTTGATTTTGGCAATAACCGCCGAATCGTTAGCGTCAATGATTAATGTATTTTTATCAATGGTTTTTTGAGCAAAAACTGGGTTATTTTGCTCAAAGAATATCTTGATAAATTTCTTGATGTCATATACCACATCTTCCCATTCGGTTTCATCATCTTTCGTGATAGTGATGAAGTTTGAAGCAATAAAAATACGTCTTACGAAAGGAAACTGGAATAAATCGCCAGCCAAAGGTGATGCTTTTGATTCGTCGATGGTCGAAGCCAAGGTTGGGTAATCGAATGTAAGACCTTCGGGAGCAAGCTCAAAGTTCAACACAAATTTCATCGAATTTGGATTTGGACTAAGCTCAGTATAAATCATTGTTTGGCGTTGCAACATGAGTTTTGAATTAAAAATGTAGAATTAAGAATTAAGAATGACTCTTGGCATGCTATATATTCTTAATTTTTAACAAATATAATACTAAATTAGTTTGAACAAGGCATAAAAAAACCTGCCATTAATGACAGGTTTCTTTATTAGAATCTCTTATGAATTAGAATATAGAAATAGTATTGGCACAAAACCATTCTCCATTCTCCATTCTTAATTCTTAATTGTAATTACGCTTGTGCTTCAACACTTACGAATGATTTTCCGTCACGTCCTTTTTTGAAAGAAACGATACCGTCAGCTAATGCAAACAAAGTATGGTCACGACCGATACCTACGTTTACACCTGCATTGTGTTTCGTACCACGTTGACGTACGATGATGTTACCAGCGATAGCCGCTTGGCCACCAAATAATTTAACACCTAAGCGTTTGCTTTCTGATTCACGTCCGTTTTTTGACGAACCAACACCTTTTTTGTGTGCCATGATTTCTTGAAATATTTACCTACTTATTTCTGAGAAACTTGCAGGTGAGATTAATAAATATTTTAAATGACTTTGTTTAGAATTCGATGAAGATTATCCAGCGATTTCGTCGATTTGAATTTTAGTCAAATACTGACGGTGACCGTTTTTCTTAACGTATCCTTTACGACGCTTTTTCTTGAAAACGATTACTTTCTCGCCTTTCAAGTGTTCTAAAATGGTTGCTTTTACTGAAGCACCACTAACGGTCGGAGCACCTACTGATACTGTTCCGCCGTTGTCAACAAGGAGAACCTTGTCGAATACAAGTGCAGCGTTCACATCACCTTCTAATCTGTGTGTATAGAGTGTGCGACCCTTTTCTACTTTAAATTGCTGCCCTGCGATTTCTACGATTGCGTACATGATTTTGAATTATAATTAACAATTATCAAATTTGAAATTTCCAAACGATGTTGCTTTAGATAGTTAACTAAATCTTATAATCGGCAAAAATACTGATAAACAGCATTTTATTTCTCTGTGGACTACCGACTATTGGCCGTTGACTATTTATAGACACTATTTGGGGCTGCAAAGTTAATGATATAATTTTATTTTTCAAACTATTGTTTTATTTGATTTTATTTATCAAATTGTGTAATAATTATTATTCGCAATCCCTTTAAACTCCTGAATTCTATGAAAATCCGTCAAATTCTACAAGGAAAGAAAATTAATGCCCTTTTTTCGGTTACTTCTGATACGACCGTATATGATGCTTTGGTAGAAATGGCTAATAAAAATATTGGAGCTGTATTGGTTATTGACGAAGGAAAACTATCGGGGATTTTTTCGGAGCGAGATTATGCCCGCAAGATTGTATTGAAAGGCCTTCATTCGGACGATACATTGGTAAAAGACGTAATGACGGCCAATGTGATTACGATTGAGATGGAAGATAAATTAGAAGTAGCTATGCAAATAATGTCGGATAAACATATTCGTCACTTACCTGTAATGGAGGGTGGTGTATTGGCAGGTATTATTTCAATCAACGATGTGGTTTCGTCTATAATTAAAGAGCAAAAATCGCAGATTGAGTCGCTACAAGGATACATTTCGGGCAATTATGCCTAATTTTTGTGATTGGTTATTGGGCAATTGGTTACTGGTTGCTTGAAAACAATTGACCAGTAACCAATTTGCTAATAACTAATTCGCTAAACCGTAACGTGAGCCCAAAGTTTACCAGTTTTTATGCGGTAAATTCCCATCTCTGATAAACCAAATTGTTTTGCCAAGAGCGATTGTTTTGTTTTACCTTCTAAAATTTTTCGTTTGATAAGTCTTACTCTATCAATAGTCAATTTCGGCCCTTTTTGTGGAGGCTTGTAATGCTCACTTGATTTGAAGTGCTTCCAAGCTTCGTTCTTGGTAGCCCAACGCAAATTGCTTACTTCATTATTAAATTTGTCGTGGTCAATGTGAATGACCTGCACTTGGTCTTCGGTAGGTTTATCTAAAAATAACTCAGCGATGATATTATGCACGGGGTAAGAAATGTTTTTCACTTCGCTAATTGGCTCGCCCCTTCTACTAAGCCTATCGCCTTTGTAGTACATTTTTAGGGCAATTCTTAGCCCACTAATTGGGTTACTTTTAGTTAGTTTTAGAATATAGCCATCTTTGTGTAAATCTTCATAAAAAGAGGCTACCCTTCCTAAGTTTGAAGCCATGTAGCGACGTTTGGCCCCTTCTGGTTTAAATTCTCTCCAGATTTCATTTGGGTAAGAATGAAATCTAATCGTAGCACGCAAAGGTGGCATGGGATGCTTTTTCTCTTCCATTTTACATTCAATTTTAGTATTCATAATTTCATGAATAGAAAATCCTTCATACCCGTACATTGCTGAAAATCAACAAAGTACGGTTTTTAGTCACTGCACTATTTATGTAACTTCAGTGTGTGAGAAGGCATTAACCTTCAAATACCTTTTTAAAAGTCGAGAGCAAGCCCGACCACGAATTATCTTCTTTTGGTTGTGATATAACTTTTACTTTCGGAAATTCTTCTACTACTTCTTTGGCCAGCACTTCGTTTGATAATTGCACTAAATCAAGCCCGCCGAACGTACCAGACGACATCATCAAGAGGTTTGTTTGGAACCAGTTTTGGCTCATCAAAAACTCTTTCAATGCTTGGGCGTCAGTAAATACCATTAAGTTTTCATCGCCGAATGCCTTTTTAATATCATCAGGCGTAATCATTGGCATACGTTTCATTTCGAGTGTATGGGGCGAATAGAAAACAATTGCCGTGTCGGCATTATTCATTTTATGCTCATACTGAGGCAAGAAATCTTTGTTTAAGCTACTAAAGGTATGCAATTCGTAGCAAGCAACCAATCTTCTGCTCGGATATAACGATTTTGTTGCGTTGGTTGTTGCTTCAAGTTTTGATGGAGCGTGGGCAAAATCTTTGTAAATAAGGGTATTTCCGTTTTCTCCGAGCTTTTCAAGACGCTTTGAAGCACCCGAAAAATGCTGGATTGCTTCGTAGAATTCTTCGTCGGTAATGCCCAAGCGGTCGAGGATAATTTTCGCACCGTTGAGGTTTTTCATGTTGTGTTCGCCAAAGATTTCTAACGGTACATCACCGTCTTTGGTTTGGAGAATACACTTACCATTTTCGATTTTATACGGGTGTGCTTTATACGGAAACTTCGATACATCAGCACGGTCTTTTTCGCCAATAACCTTTAAAATATCATCGGTTTCGTCATAAATGATGCTCCCTGCCTTTGGTAGTCCATCCGCCAATTCTTCAAACGTACGTACGTAACTATCGAAAGTTGGGAAGATATTGAAGTGGTCCCAAGCGATACCGCTGAACAAAGCGATATGCGGATGATAGAATAAAAACTTCGATTTGAGGTGAATTTTTGACTCAGGGTATTCGTCGCCTTCGATGATGATAACTGGTGAATCGTCGTTCAATTCAACCATAATATCGAAGCCTTCGATTTGGGCTCCAACTAAATAATCAAATTTGCGATTAAAATATTTTAATACGTGCAAAATAATACTTGTGATACTGGTTTTACCGTGGCTACCTGCAATCACAACACGCTGTTTGTTAAGACTCTGCTCATAGATATACTCTGGGAAAGAATATATTTTAAGACCAAGCTCTTGTGCTTTAGCGAGTTCGGGGTTATCGGCAAAAGCGTGCATTCCGAGAATAACAGCATCTAAATCAGACGTGATTTTTTCGGGAAACCAGCCCATTTCGGCAGGGAGAATACCTGCTGCCGCTAAACGACTTTTCGATGGGTCGTTTATTTCGTCATCTGAACCCGTAACCTGATACCCTTTTTTGTTTAATGCAAGGGCAAGATTGTGCATTACAGCACCCCCAACAGCTATGAAATGTATTTTTTTTGACATGAAGAAAATACTTAATTAGGAATTAAGAATTAAAAATTAAGAATGATGGTTTTACTCTTAGTTAGTATTAAGTTGTACATTAAACTAAATAAAAAATTGGATAAGAAAATGACATTCTTAATTCCTCATTCTTAATTCTTAATTTCAAACAAATTTCATTGCAAAGTTCTTAATTTAATATGACATTTGCACATATTTTTCAAATTTCCATCAATGACCGTTCTAAACGGTAAAAAGCTATCAGTGAATTTGTTGAGGAACTCAATCAATTGCACTACTTTTAAGATATGAAACGTTATATAGACCTTATCGAACAAACCTTTGAGTTTCCGACTCGTGAGTTTGGTGTTGATGAAAATCATACATTACTCTTCAATAACGTTCGCTTGACCGATATTATTAAGGAGTATGGTACGCCTTTGAAAATTAGTTATTTGCCAAAAATAGCAGAGCATATTGATAATGCAAAATTGCTTTTCAGAAATGCTATGAAAAAGTATAACTATAAAGGCAATTATACGTATTGTTACTGCACGAAATCATCGCATTTTAGGTTTGTAATCGAAACTGCCCTCAAAAGTAACGTTCACCTCGAAACCTCATCGGCTTTTGATATAAATATCATCAGAGCTTTGTATGATGATGGAAAGATAAACAAAAATACTTACGTAATATGCAATGGCTATAAGCGTCCAAAATACTTGGAAGACATTTCGGCCTTGCATAACGATGGCTTCATTAACTGTATTCCGATTCTTGATAATCTGAAAGAAATTGATTATTATTTAGAGCATTCAACTGCCGAAACCGTGAGTGTTGGTATCAGAATTGCGACTGACGAAGAACCAAACTTTGCTTTTTATACTTCTCGTTTGGGGGTTCGTTATAATGATATTAATAGTCTGTATTTGGAGAAAATTAAACCAAATCCACGCTTTAAACTCAAAATGTTGCACTTTTTTATCAATGCTGGTATCAAAGACAACGCTTATTATTGGTCGGAACTAACTCGCTTTATGTTTAAATATTGCGAGATGAAGAAGATTTGTCCAGACCTCGATTCGATTGATATTGGTGGTGGATTACCGATTCAGACATCGTTGGTTTTCAACTATGATTACCAAGCGATGATTGACGAAATTATTGAGAATATCCAATGGATTTGTAATAAAAATAACGTACCTGTTCCTCACATTTTTACCGAATTTGGTAGCTATACTGTGGGCGAAAGTGGTGCGGTTATCTATAAGGTTATCGACAAAAAACAGCAAAACGACCGTGAGTTGTGGTACATGATTGATGGCTCATTTATTACGCAATTACCTGATTCGTGGGGAATTGGTCAGAAATACATCATGATGCCAGTCAATAATTGGGATAGTCCGTATGAAAAGGTAAATCTTGGTGGATTGACTTGTGACTCGGCTGATTTCTACAATACCGAGGCTCACTCAGAAGACTTGTATTTACCAATTTTTGATATTGAAAACGAAGACCAATACATCGGTTTCTTCCACACAGGAGCTTACCAAGAATCGTTGGGTGGCTATGGTGGTATTCAGCACTGTTTGATTCCTGCACCGCAACACGTATTGGTAAATTTGGATGACGATGGCAATATCGTAACTGAGCTTTTCTCGCCTGAGCAAGATAGTGATTCAATGCTGAAAATCTTAGGATTTAAAGCAAACGGAAATGGTGAAGCACCCAAAACTACAACCGTTAAAAAAGTGAAGAAGGCCGTTGAGGAAGTAACGGAAGAAACCGCTTCATAAAATATTTATTGAAGAATAACGTTTAAGAAAAAATGGTTTGTGCAGAATGTAAGACCTGCACAAACCATTATATATTGAGAGAACAAAAATTGAAATTCTGATGAAAGTTAAATTACTGATTTTGAGCTTTTTAGTAGTAGGAGCAATGGCTTCATGCAAGCGTCAGCAATGTCCAGCTTATGGAAAAACCACGCCCAAAACTACTGTTGATAAAAGACACGCTTGATTTTATACAATTTGAGTAATAAATCGAGATGCTTCGAGCAGGCTGCCAAATTGCCAGTCAGCTAAGTCTGTTGTTTCTTTTCCACCAGTGATGTGGATTGTTTTCACACCTGCTTTTTTTCCTGCTTTTACATCACGTTCGGCATCACCAATCATAAACGATTGCGTTGAGTCAATTTGGTATTTTGCTATTGCTTTTTCAATCATCAACGAATCGGGCTTACGTAGAAGTGAGTTTGAAGTATAACTTGGGTGATGCTTCGAGAAATAGAGGTCGTCGATAATTCCTCCACATGCCGATTGCAGTATTTCGTGAAAATCTCTCACGAGGTTTTCGGTATAAAGCCCTTTGGCAATACCCGCCTGATTGGTCACAACAATGAGCATATAGCCCGCTTTTTTGAGCAACGAAAGCCCTTCGGCTACACCATCTCTAATCACAAAATCTTCTTTTCGACTTACGTAGTCGTGTTGTTCTTCGTTTAGTACTCCGTCTCGGTCAAGGAAAACACACTTTTTCATGCAGCATTATTTTGTAGTACAAAGAAAAGAAAAAATATAATTAAAATCAGATAAATGTCTGAAAAAATATTCTTCTTGTTGGGTTTATGGAATAAATAAATTATAAAAACCGATATTTGAAATAAAAACTTCAAAAACTATGCTAAAAACTCTACTTACGGTTTCGCTGGCCTTTATTTCAACGACATTATTAGCACAATTATTTAACGAAGACTTCAAATATAGTACAGGTGCATCATTAACCGCCAATGGTTGGGTTGCTCACAGTGGAGCAGGTACAAATGCCATAAAAGTGGTAGATGGTTTGGCTTATTCGGGGTTGACAACTACTGGCGGAGCGGCCAGTTTGACAACTTCGGGCGAAGACATCAACCGAAATTTTCCTGCTGTAAAAGATGGTAATGTTTATGTGGCATTCTTAGCAAATTTTTCGGCCGTACAAGATGCCGGTGATTATTTTTTGCACCTTGGGCCTACAACGCTGAGTACAATTTTTAGAGGAAAAGTATTTGCTAAAAAAAGCGGAACAGGCTTTCAGGTAGGAGTTACGAAGGCGGGTAATACCCCAAATTATGCTACTACGGTCTATGAATTGAATAAGACATATCTTTTTGTACTAAAATATACACTCAAAAGTGGAAGTTCGACTGATGATGAGGTTGTTTTGTATGTAAACCCAACAATTACCGAAAAAGAACCAGCAACGCCAATTTCGATAACGCCAGCCGCTGAAAGCGATACTGATAGCGATATTGGTACGATTGCTTTGCGTCAGGGAACGGCCGCAAATGCTCCAACCGTGAAAATTGATGGTATTCTGGTGGCTACTAAGTGGGAGGAATTGTTTGTTAAAAATGATAGTCCGAGTATTACGATTATCAAAGCCCCGAAGCAAATTACGAGTGCAACTGTGGTTGATTCGTTGGTGTTTTCGGGCAGTAATTTAACTGGAAATCTTTTCGAGGTTGTGGGTAATGGCTTGGAATTTTCAACAAAGAAGGATTTCTCGACATCAACAACTGGTTTGATAGCTTACACAATCGATAAAAGTGGAGTAGTTGATAATGGAAAAGTTTATTTGCGTATCGCAAAGACCCAAGCGAGCAGTATTACTACAAACTTGGTATTTAGATTAGACCAAAAGGTGCTTCAAAGTAACCCTGCGGTGGCAATAGAGTTAATTGTGAATCCGCCCGCTAATGAGATTCAGGCAATCAGTAAAGTAAAAACTTTGGCCGAGCAAACATCTGTAAAAATTGCTGGACGAGTGACTTCGGCGGGCGAAATTAATAATTTGGTTTATATCCAAGATGCTACGGGAGGTATTCCGATTGGAGGAGTTTCGGCTACAATCGCTGTTGGAGACTCGGTGCAAGTTTTCGGGAAATTATCAAATATTAGTAAGCAGCTTTATTTACAAAGTTCGGAGTTTACAAAAATCGGAACAACGAGTAAGGTTTTAACACCAAAAACTATTACAACCGGCCAATTGGCTGCTAATGAAGGTAATTTGATTTTGGTGAAGGATGTAAGTTTTGCGGATAAGAAATTCGTTTTCCTACCCAATACAAATTATACGATTGCCGAAGGAACTGCTAATGCTACCGTGAGGGTTTGGGAAGGAACTGACATTGATGGCCGTACAAAACCACAAGCAACTTTTACGATTTCGGGCGTGGTTGGGCGTTTCAATGATGGCTATCAAATTTACCCTCGTTCGCAAGCAGATATTCCAGGTACAGGAAAACCGCAAGGAGCAGTTTTAAGTATTTCGGTCGATAGAACCTTTGATGTAGCTGCATGGAATATCAACTGGTATGGAAATACAGCCAATGGCCCTTCGGATGAGGCTTTGCAGCAAGCGAATGTGCTACAAGTATTAGATTCACTTAAATCTGATTTGTATTTTTTGGAGGAAGTATCGAACCCAACTGCATTCAAGAATTTAGTTGCCAAAATGAAGGGTTACGAAGGAGTTTGCTCATCGGCTATTTCGGCGGGAGGTGTGGCCGATGATGCTCAGAGAGTATGTTTTATTTACAGAACAGATATTGTAAAAAGTGTTTCTACGAGACCTTTATTGACAGGGGCCACAAATTTACCTAACTATCCATCAGACCCTGCTCGTTTTTGGGCGAGTGGCCGTTTGCCATTTTTGATGGTTGCCGATGTGACGGTTGATGGGGTAAAACAACGCTTGCACATCGTGGGTATTCACGCCCGAGCAAACACAGGCGGGACTACTGGCACGGAAGCCGACCGTGAATTGCAGTATCGCCAAAGAAAATATGATGTTGAGGTACTGAAAGATAGTCTTGATGCTCAGTTTCCAAAAGAGAATATTATCATAGCTGGTGATTTTAACGATGATGTTGACGAAACTGTTTCGGTGATTAGTTCTACTAAAGAATCAAGCTATAAAAAATACATCGATGATGCGGAGCGTTGGCAAGCACTAACCAAGGCTTTGAGTGATGATGGTTATCGTTCGTATGTTTCTCAAGAAAATGTGATTGACCATATTTTGATTTCTAATGAACTGAAAACCAGTTATTTGAGTAGCTCAGTAGGTGTGGCATTGCCTTTCACGTTCTTGAAAAACTATACATCGACTACTTCTGACCACTTGCCAGTTTTTGCACGTTTTCAATTTATAGCACCACCAACTGCTACCGAACCTGCACTGGGGATTAATGCAAGAGTTTTTCCGAATCCAACCGCTGATGTGATTGACCTTGACTTAGACGAAACGCTAAGCAAGCAGTTGTTAGATGTAAGTCTTTCTAATTCACAAGGGTTTATGATTTTTAAAGGCAATGGCACTTGGGATAGCATCAAACAACAGCTTAATAGTGATTTATCGAAGCGTTCGGCAGGTGTTTATTTCTTGAAAATAGCAGATAAACAACGCCGTGTGAGTGTATTTAAAATAGTAAAGCAATAAGATTAGATTGCATTGTGGTTTGAAACATTTGTACTATTTTTAGGGTTACAAACTAAAACCCTTATAATCATTATGGAACAAATAGTAGAATATTTCGCCACAATTCCGTCGTCGCACCGAAGTGCGATTCTAATTGGTGGCATTGCTTTCTTCTGGATGGCAGAATATGCAGTGCCACTTTTTCAGTTCAAATACAATAAAATCAAGCACGCAGGAGTCAATATTTTCTTTACGCTGACAACAATCGTTATTAACTTTGCTTTGGCATTTATATTGCTAAAATCGGCCGAATGGGCAGTAAATAATAATTTCGGAATTTTACAGTGGTTACCCGAAATGCCGCTTTGGGCTTATACGATTATTGGTTTGCTTTTGCTCGATTTGATAGGGGCATGGTTTGTGCATTGGACAGAACATAAGGTAAAATGGATGTGGAAATTTCACTTGATTCACCATTCAGATACTAATGTTGATACTACCTCGGCTAACCGTCATCACCCTGGTGAGAGCGTATTTCGTTTTATTTTCACTACGGCAGGAATCGTGATTGCGGGAGCTCCGATGTGGATGGTATTTATGTATCAAGCAATTTCGGTGCTACTTTCGCAGTTTAATCACGCCAATATTGTGATTCCAAAATGGCTTGATAATGCTATTAGTTGGGTAATCGTTTCGCCCGATATGCACAAAGTGCATCATCATTATGTGTTGCCTTATACCGACTCGAATTATGGAAATATCTTTTCTATTTGGGACAGGCTTTTCGGTACATACATGACACTCGACCGTGATAAAATTATTTATGGCATTGATACTCACATGAAACCCGAAGAAAATTCACGTTTGGGCAGCTTACTAAAAATTCCTTTTGAGGCGTATCGGAAGCCAGTAGGGGAGTAAAAAAAAACGGTGTCTGAGCGTATCGGACAGCCGAAGCTGTCGAAGACACCGTTTTTTACGTAAGGAATTGACAATGAATAATTTTTGCTTTAACTTAGTAAAGTAAAACGATTGATTGATGTTTCACGAAAACCTATTAGAACAAATTCTTGATTTACCCGATGCAGCGATATTGATGCAGGAGGTAAATACTCGACTGAATGAAGAAAGGCAGCGTAGAGAAAAATTCTACAATGATATAGATGAATCTGTAAAAGCCGAGTTCATTAATGGCGAAATGATTGTGCATTCTCCTGTAATGAAAAGGCACAATACAGCTACTGGCTTGTTATACCAGCTATTGAATATATACTGTTATAAGCACAGCCTTGGTTTCGTTGGCTTCGAGAAAATAATGACAGTTTTTAGTCGGAATGACTACGAACCTAATATTGTATTTTTCGGAAATGAAAAAGCTAAAGATTTTAAAGAAGTTCAAACGCTTTTTCCAGTACCTGATTTTATAGTAGAGATTCTTTCAAAAAGCACTGCTAAGAATGATAGAGGCGTAAAGTTTGATGATTACGAAACCCACAAAGTAGCCGAATATTGGATGATAGACCCTGATAATGAAGTAGTTGAGCAATATTTGCTACAAGAAAAACGCTACGAATTGAATCTTAAATCAAGCAACGGAACAATAAAAAGTAAGGTTATTGAAGGCTTTGAAATTCCTATTAGAGCTATTTTTGATGAGAAATTAAACTTTGAGGTTTTACAGAGTTTGCTAAAATAAATTTAAAAAACGGTGCCTGAGCGTGTCGGACAGCCGAAGTTGTCGAAGGCACCGTTTTTCATTACATCCACTCCCAAGCACTTTGATAAGCTCCGATTTCTTGGGTATAATTGATAAATTCCTCATAAAAATCAGAACTTGCCAGTGTGGCACTGTCGCCGATGACTACGAGTTTTTTTCTGGCACGAGTCATGGCCACATTCATACGGCGAATATCTGACAAGAAACCAATTGCACCCTCAGCATTACTACGGGTGAGACTGATGTAAACAATGTCTCGTTCTTGGCCTTGAAAACTATCAATCGTATTGACCGAAATATGTGGCAAAATGTCTTGTAGTTCGGGTGTGTGTTCGACTTGTTCTTTCAGAATCGAAATCTGTTGTTTATAAGGCGAAATAATGGCGATACTTGGGAATTGATTCGTGCTGATTTTTTTCTTCAATTCTTCTACAAAAATATTCAGATGCTTTACTAAAAAGGCCGCTTCATCGGGGTTGGTTGAACTTGTTCCATCCAATTTTTCATCGAAACTACAACCTGCGGTGTCGATAAAGGCAAGTGGTGAATCATCAGCAAAAAGTAAACGTTTGGCTACCGAATCATGTGCTTTTAATTTATTCTGATAAAAAATCTTAGATGAATGTGCCATAATTTGCTCATTCATGCGGTATTGTTCTTCCAAAAGAGTAACCGCTTCGGGGTGAAGTGCTACACATTTTTCGAGCAAAGTCGTACTTAAACCAGCCTTTGCAGCCTCGTTTGATTTAATTGTTGGTGATAATTGGCAATGGTCGCCCGCAAGAATTATTTTTTGTGCTTTCAGAATCGGAATCCAACACGCAGGCTCTAAGGCTTGGCCAGCTTCATCAATAATTGTTGTTTGAAATTTTACATTACGAATCGTGTAATGATTTGCCCCTACCAAAGTGGCCGTTATTACCTGAGCTTTTGCCACTAAATCGTCAATGATATACTGCTCAGTATTGCCTACTTCTTTCATTATTTTGTGGGCTTCATCAAACAAAGCTTTTCGTTGGTCACGCTCCGACTTACCAAAGCTTCGTTTGTATTTATGAGCCATATTTCGGTACTCATTTGCTTGTTTTTTTAGCGTTTTTGCATTTTTCATCATCGGATGGTCGGTCATTTTATGGTCTAATGTCAACGCCACCAGACGCTCGCTTACACGGGCAGGATTACCGATACGCAAGACGTTTAGTCCTTCCTCCGAAAGTTTTTCGCTCAATAAATCAACGGCCGTATTGCTTGGGGCTACCACCAAAATCGGGGCCTTATTTTCTTGTTTGCTGAGTGCCTTGATTGCTTGTACCAAAGTGGTGGTTTTTCCTGTACCAGGCGGACCGTGAACAATCGCTAACTCATTGGCTGATAGTATTTTATTTAAAGTATTATTTTGAGACTCATTGAGTTTCGGAATCGAAATTGGGTGCAAATCGGTTCGGAAAGTTGGCGTTTTCTCACCCGTCAGAATCTTCACTAAGCTGCCTTCTGGTTTTTCAAGTATTTCGTTCGCCGATTTGAGAGCTGCTTGCATCTCGTCGTAGCTGTTGTCATCGAAAAGTAAGTCGATTCCGAGTTTGCCATCACGAGCAAAGTCAGGAAGTTCGTCGGTGCGGAGCGTGATTTTTAAACGATTGGCATTGAGGTGCGAAATTGTGCCTTCCACACGGTCTTTTTGTGGGTCATGATTACCAAAAAACACAGCGGGCATTCCAGCACGTAATTGGTGCGAAAGCTCATGGTGAGTAGTGCGTTCTACCTCAACCGTCAAATAATCGCCACGACTCATTTCTGAGCCTCTGATGGCAATCGGATACCAAGTAAGGCCATTGGCTCGACGCTCGGCAACGGAAGATTGTTCAGTGAGTTTACGGTACTGTGCGTGGTCTTCTTCACGCTCGGTTTTTAGTAAATCAAGAAGTTTTTTGAAATAATCCATACAGCAAAGGTACGGAAATATTCAGTTGATATTGAGAGCAAATTATTGATTAGGCTATGTTTTGAAGTTTCTGGACTGCGTTTAAAACTTTTTGTACAGTTAAAACCAAAGGCTTTAGTTGGTCATTAGCGGTGATAGCCGACCAATCACGTACTTCCTTTATCTGATTAGCAAACTTTTTAAGATTTGATAAAGCAATAGTAGCTTGCTCGTTTGATTGAGCCGTCTCTAATTTAGCAATTGCTGACTGTGCTTCCTTGATATTTGCTTGCCAGCTGGCATTTGAACTCATGAATGATAATAAATCAATGGTAGCACCTTTGAGGGTTTCTACATTGAGATTGTTGCTGAATTTATTTTGAAATGCCATGATATGTGGATTTTGGGAACAGAAAACATTCAGCATAGAAACGAGAAAGTTTTTTACGAAATTGTGTAGAGGAGATAAGAGTTTGGAGGTGAATCGGTGTTGAAGAAGGGTGTAAAAAAATAAAGCCCTGATAATCAGGGCTTTACGGTGGTACCGAGGACGGGAATAAACATGGGTTGTTAAATGGTTGATAATCAAATACTTATGTATTTGTATTTATAAAATTTCTACAATTTTTCTACAATTATTGCAGAATTTTTGTTTTTTCTACACTTTTTTTACCTTTACATAGTACTGCAAAATAAATATAAATATAGAGTATCAAAGATGGAAACGCAATCTACTAAATACCGAGTTAAAATTGTAAGTAAAGTTACCTCTACTAATAGAGAAAGGCTTTACCTATTATATAAGCTTAATAAGAGAACGTGGGAGGCTACTGATGAATTTCTTTTTATTACACCTAAAGGGGTACTCGAAAAACAACATAATAAGGAAGTTAAGATTAAAGTGGAAGCTCTTAGAGTTGAACGAGAAAAACAGTTATTTAGTAATGAGATTGATGAGATACTTGAACAAAAGAAAACTAAAAATCAAGACTTTTATACTTATTTTGATAACTATCTTAAAGACTATACACAGAAGGATAAAAGAGTAATGGTGGCAGTTTATCAACAGTTTAAAGAGTTTGCACCTCCACCTATCTCCATTAATCAAATTGATGAAAACTTATGTATTAAATTCAAAAACTATCTTGACAAAAAATTAAATGGTGAAACCCCTCACACATATTTTGCAAGGTTTAAAAAATTTATAACATATTCAAGTAAAGGTAAAAATCGAATTTTTAAGCAAAACCCGACTGAGGATGTAAAAAATACTAAACAGGAAAAGAGTATAGAAAAGGAGGTTTTGAATATTGATGAATTGAAATTATTGACAGTAAGCTATTGTGGTAATGAGAACGTAAAGAATGCTTTCTTATTTGCTTGTAATACAGGTTTGCGATTTGTTGATATAAAAGCACTTAAATGGAAATACATAAAGGGTGACTCATTACAAATGAATCAAGCTAAAACAGACATAACAGTAAATTTATTTTTGAATGCAAATGCAAAGAAATTTTTACCTGAACGTAAAAAAGATGATGATTTCGTGTTTAATTTACCAAGCCATAATGCAACAATTAAAAACCTTGAAAACTGGGCAAAGACAGCAGGGGTAGATAAACATATTACATTCCATTGTGCAAGGCACACATTTGGTACGTTATTAGCTTTCTATGGAAGTGATATTGTTACTGTAAGTAAACTTATGGGGCATACATCATTAAAGCACACAATGAAATATATAAGGATAGCTGATGAAATGAAAAAGAAAGCTGTAAATGCTATACCTAACTATTGAAGTTGATAATAAATGTATCATTTAATTATAATTCAAAAAATTTAGAGATTAAAAGAAACTCTATGAACTTCACTTTTTATAAAAACATATTATCTGCAAATCAATTAACGCATGAACTAATAACTCAACTAAAATATGGGTCTTTGGATAATTTTATTGACCAATTACCTTTAAATTATAAAAAGGTTATACAAAACAATAAAATTTTCTTTTGGAGTGCCGAAGACCATTATTATACATTAGAGCCACAACCAAAATGGACAGAGATTACAGAAATAGATTATAGTAATAAAGTTAGTATTGAAGATGTAAAACAACAATTTTATGATAGATTCATCAAAGATAGTATCAATATCCTAAAAGATGAATTTCATACTTGGAGGCTAAAATTAATAGATTTCAAAGATACAAAATCTGAAATAGATAGTGTAAGTGAAAAGTTATCTTA
Organism: Emticicia aquatilis; assembly: GCF_014644295.1. Classification (GTDB taxonomy): domain Bacteria; phylum Bacteroidota; class Bacteroidia; order Cytophagales; family Spirosomataceae; genus Emticicia; species Emticicia aquatilis. The sequence goes on along the minus strand of NZ_BMKK01000005.1, from coordinate 87,199 downwards.
CTTTGAATCAGTTGCAAAAGATTTAGATTATTTGAAGCCATACTATGAAGATATAGAAGGCTCATTCATGTTTTTGAAACAAGAGATTGATAAAATTAAAAGACATTTCCTTATTGAAAGTGAAATTATTAATACTCAAACCAATTATCCTTTTAAATTAAAGGATGGTGCTAAAGTTGATATTATAAGATTACTCTATGCTTTACATGATTTAAAACTCATTTATAATCAAGATGATAGTTTTCCTACTCAAAAAGAATTTATGGACTATTTTGGTAAATTATTTAACAATAATTTTGATAGATATTCTGCACATATCAATTTTAATGTTCCCAAAGAGACCTATTTGAAAATATTTGAAAAATTGTTAAAAACCGCAACTGAACAATACAATGATAAAAATAAATAAAAATCTAATATTGAGTCAATATTGACTCAACAAATACATATTCTACATTCTATCACATTTGTGAAACACTTAAACATTCACAAAATGATAGCAAATCAAATTATAGTAACTACTCCTAATGAACTTTACAGTCTCATTGAAAAAGCTGTAAATACAGCAGTTCTACATTTCTCTATACCCCAAAGGGTTGATGATACCTTTCAGAATGAATTTTTAACAATTCAAGAGGCATCTACAATGTTAAATTTAGCAGTTCCAACTATCTATTCAATGGTTAATAAAAGGAGCATACCATTTAATAAAATAGATGGACAAAAAAAGCTTTACTTCTCAAAGAATGAATTAAATGAGTGGTTAAAGAACGGAAGGAAACTAACAAAAACAGAATTGACCAATAAATTGAAATTAAAGAGAAATGGTTGATTTTGTAAAATTTAAAGTAGCTAATTTCAAGGAAATTACTACTAATTCATTGTTGAAATTTATTTGTAAACAGAATAAAGATAAAACCAAAAGCCATAAAGAAGCTAATTACAATGGTTTTACATTTAAAAGTTTCGATTCAGGTTATCTAATTGTATCAGGAAGTTTACACAAATATTATAATGAAGGAGAACACAATCATAATGATTTTACTTTCTCTATGTTGCAATTAGTTGTTGAGGATTTACAAAACAAATTCCATTTTAATTTAGATGATTGCTATTTACAGAATATCGAACTCGGTGTTAATATTGTTCCTGTGATTAATACCCAATCAATAATAGAGGGCTTAGTTGTACATAAAAACAAAGATTTTGATACAAGAAAAAGAGGTTTCTACAAACAAGCACACCATAGTCAATATTACCTAAAAGTCTATAATAAAGCCAATCAATATAATCTTTCAGGACAACTAATGAGATTTGAATTGAAATTTATTAAGATGGAAAGATTAAAGAAATTAGGTATTAGAAAGTTAAGTGATTTACAAGAAAATCATTGGATTGACTTAATTCAAGATGTACTATTATATGAGTGGGATAAAATACTATTGTTTGATAAATCTATTAATATTGACAGTTTTACTAATAAAAGACAGCTACAATTACATAGATGGAAGGATAGTAATTACTGGTTACATTTAGAAAAGAATAAAAGGTATAGGGAATTGAAGCAATATAAAAAAATTGTAAGTCAATATTCAGATTTGATTCAAGATAGAACTAAAGATATTATTAAGGATAAATGGATTAGTTTAAGTTTATTATAATTGTTAAAATGATTACTTATTGACACTATACTTGAATGGTAAATAAGTAGCACTTACAAGAAATATATTGAAAGGTTATGTAATATCTGATAGATAAAAGAAGATATTAACCATATAAATTACCGCAAATAATAGTGGTTTTTAATTGGTAACTTATTTAATTGCTCTATTTCGTAGCTTGGTTAACATACAGCCAAGCTATTTTTTTATAATTATCAAAATTATGACTTTGTTATTACGAAAATTTTCAAAGATAATTATTACAAAAATACTGTTATCTGAAAAAAACATAATCAATATTTTACTTTAAAGTAAAATTTCTATATTTGTATTATGAAATTTGAAATTGTTGAACTTGATGAATTTTCAGGCAAAAAAGCAAGTGTTTATTCTATTTGGATAGATAGCATGGAAAAAACGCTTTTTGACCAATTTGTAGAGGAAAATGAAAATTCATATACTAATGAACTTGGCTCAATTACTGATAGATTAGAATTAATTGGTAATATGACAGGAGCAAGAGAGCAATTTTTTAAACCAAATGAAGGTACACTTGGTGATGGAATTTGTGCTTTATATGACTCTCCTGATAAAAAGCTACGTCTTTATTGTATCAGATATGGCTCAACTTGCATAATATTAGGAGGTGGTGGAATAAAAAATGTTAGAGCTTTACAAGATGATGAAAAGTTAAAGACAGAGAACTATTTACTCAGATATATTTCTAAAAAGATAACAGAAGCATTAAAGGACAGAGAATTGTGGTGGTCTGATGATGGTAAAAAATTAGAAGGTAATATGATTTTTGAAGATTAATTAATGTTTAATATGAATATTAATTAATAAAACACATACATAAATCGCACCATTCAGGAATTGAAACAAAGTAAAACTATGGAAAATCAAGCACGAAAATATAAAAGTCCAGTAGTATCAAATTTTATAGCACGTAGAAGCTCTAATGATTTTGATAAAACTAAAAGAAATATGCTGATAGCGGTATTAATTGATGATGCACTTAAAGCTAAGGGCTGGAGTAAAAAGCAATTAGCAGTAGTTATGCACAAAAACCCATCAGAAGTAACAAAGTGGCTATCAGGTACTCACAATTTTACTTTAGAAACCCTTTATTTAATTGAATCATATTTAGGTGTAAAATTATTTGTAGTACCTTCAAATGATTTAGAAAGTGTGTAATACCAAAGAATTTTATTTTTATCACTATACGTTATGGGAATGAAATTTCGTTAACAATAATAATCTAAAGTTCATTTTCAAACATAAATAACTCTTTAACATCAATTTGAAGAGCTTTTGCTATGACATAAACTGTGGAGATTGTCGTATTTACTTCTCCTCTTTCAATATTACCTATTTGATTTTTTGATAAATTAGCCCGATAATAAAGTTCTTCTTGGCTAAGACCCTGTTGTTCTCTTAGCCTTTTAAGATTTAACCCAAATCTTATTAGTAGCTCTTTATTTCGTACATTATTCACAGCCCAAAAGTGGGCTTAATTTTTACCCTAATCCACCCAATATATTGGGTATTTTATTTTTTCTTTTATTGTTATTAATAATAGTTATAAGAAACAAAAGTTGAATTAATCCACAAATACCATTATCACAAATACATATAACTAATTTAATTATTACACTCTCAAACTGATATTAAAATGAAAAAAATTGCAATAGCATTGATAATGTTTTTCACTTTAGATGAAGCATTTTCACAATCAAGTTATCTTTCTAAAACAGTCAAAGGCTCAGATTATATTGAACCTTATGATAGAAATGCTGTATATGGTAGAGATAGAAATAATGTGTATCAAGCATTAGCTGAAAGACAGAGACAATTTGATAAAAACGTACAAACAATACGTGATAATATTAATTATTGTTCAAATGAAGCCAATAAACTAACTAATAACAATGATGCTGATATTCAAGCAATAGGTGTTAAGATGGGAGCATCAATAACTTATTTGATAAATGATTTGAATAGTAACCCAAGAGATTACAGCAACTCAAACATATTTAACAATGTAATTGACAGATTGAATAATATTATTAATACTGCCAATAAAGAATTAAAACAGCTTAATTAAATGTAGAAGAGATATTTAAGTGCAATAATTATTTTTAATCCTTCTACTACAAAGGTATTATTATGCCCTTATAAGACGAAAACTAAATGTTTTTTTAATAACTTTTAAAAAATAGAAATGAATAAATTATTGTTTTTCATAGTATTTAGTATAAAATGTTTTGGTCAATCAGATTTTCAAGACTTCAAGAAAGATGTAGTTCCTTCTTATGATAACATTAATACTACTCGAACTGATAAGTTCATAAAAGTTACTCTTTCAAATAATAATCAATATAATAAAAAGAATGTCTATTTGTTTGATAAACAAAGTGAGAAATTATTAGCTATATTTTTTGAAAAGCTAAATATTATAGAGGCTGATAACCTATTCATAAAATTAACGCCTAATATGAATAGAAAAGCAACAAAATTTGGTGAAACTATCACTTATAATGATGGTTCTAAAACAATTTCAGAATATATGGAAGATGATAAAAGTTTTACTGTTATGATAAAATTTCACATAAAACAATGACTAAACTCTATCAGAGCTTTACATTGACAGGGAATAAGTCTCAATCAAATAATAAGATAAGACAACGAAAGTGTTCAAATAGCTAAAATAAGAACAGATATTATTCAATAATATTTATGGAAAATGATGATAAAAAAAATGATGGGTCGGGCTGTTTATTTATTGCTGTAATTGCATTTCTTATAATATCGGGTTTATTTTCAATAAGAATGATATTTAAAGGAAAAGATTATCCCGAAGAATCACTTGATGATGATTTGGGTACTGTTAGATTATATTTTTTGGGATTAGTAATAGCTTTAATTGTTTACTTGTACAGAAATTATATAAAAAAGAAGCCATAAAACTTTACTAAGAAGAATAGAAATTAACAACCTTTTGGATTAATATAAGGATTCTGACAGAGTAAATTTCTAAAATTATACTCAGTTTCTATTATAAAATATAACCGAAATCAATTAGTACAGTAGCACTACAATCTGAAAAAAAAGATATGTGCTATTGTACCAATAACTAATCTCACAATGGATAAAATCATAAAATTAGCCTTATCTATATTACTTCTCCTTTGTTTATTTAAAATGCCTTATGGATTTTATCAATTTGTAAGATTCTTAGCATTAATAGGATTTGGATATTTAGCATTTGATTCTAACCAACAAAAGAAAGATATAGAAACTATTATTTATATAGTATTAGCTATTCTATTTCAGCCATTGATAAAAATATCACTTGGAAGAACTCTTTGGAATACTATTGATTTAATAGTAGGAATTGGATTAATATTAAACATTTTTGGTGTATTTACTATTAAAAATAAATAATTTATTATGATATTGTAGTATTGTAATCTGAAAAAAGAAGATTTTACAATGATGTATTTTGCTATATGTATTATATAGTTACTATGTTTTGTATAGCGAAAATTTTCTTTTTTCAGATTGATTTTTTATAGATATGGCTTTACTGCTTTTGTAATTAGAAATTAAAGTACATTAACCAAAAAACTATACTCTTATACAGTTAAAGTTATTGAATTGTAAACTTAGGAGGTCATTTCAATCCACTAATTCTAACATAATTCGTAAATTTTTAAATTCTTGTCTATCAAGTATATCAATCTCATTATTGGTTGCGAGCTTTATACTATCTCTGCATTTTTTTATCCTTGAAATCATTGGAGAGATAACACTGTTTCCATGTTGAATAAATTTATATAAGTCACTTGTTGAAGATGGTAGTTTATAACCTGCACTGTTACTGGTAATTAGTACGCCACTATCTCTTAGTTTAGCAATAATTTTGGTTCTAAAATAGTGTTCATTAAGTGGTTCTTTTCTTCCTATTTGCAAATGATTGATAATTTCTTTAGTTGAAATATATTTTTTGTAGTCATATACACGGAAATAGAGCATTAAAACTTTTAAGCAAGCAATTTGGTCTGAATCTTCTTGGCTAATAACTTTTTTTGTATCTATAAATTCCATTGCTTTTCTTAATCCAAAATCTGCAATAACTTTATGATAATCTCTTTCATTTTCATCAATGTTGATTTGAGAAGATTGAAATTTGAGTGGAAATATATCTAAACTTGCTATTTTTGGTTTTAAAACTTCAAGAAATTGACTACTAAATTCTGACTTTTTAGACTCATCGTAGTATCTTCCTAATGTACCTGCAATAAAATCAGCTAACTGTATTAAAACACTTTGGGGGCTTTGTATAAAATTAAAATCAGATTCAGTAAATAAATCCATTACATGATGTTTGAGGATATATTTCTTAAAACCCCTCATAAAATCATTTGAACCATGTTCATCTACCATTAGATGCAAATCAGGATAGGCTCTGAATAATTCAGTATAAGCTAATCTATTTAGGAACTTATAAAATGACCCTTTATATTTAAAGCCTTCACTGAATAGCTCTCTTTTATCTACCACAATGGCATAAATTGAAAAATCTACTTTGCTAATTTCATTAAGTACCTTTAGTCTACGCTGATGATTATCCCCAACTTTAGAAGATTTCATTTCACCAGTTTGGAAATATTTTTTTCTAATTTGTTCAATTTCATTTTCTATTTTAGACACATTCTCTTTTTTTATTATGATAGCTGCAATAATAAAATGTGTACTTTGTTTCTCAAAATCAAAAGAATTATTTCCTGACTCATCTGCATACGCAAGTAAATTTTTCATTTTATATGTTAATTATAGTAGCAAAAAAGGATTAATATAATGGAAGAGGCTGACTATCGTAAATTTCTAATATCAAAAATGAAAAAAAAAAGTCTTATATGCAATTAATGTGAATCTCAAATTAATCACTCAATTATGTTATTCAGTTAAATTATAAACAAAACTGTACAGGATTAAAAAATGTCACTTTTTAACATATACATACATGTATATGTTAATATTAGCCCCCTCCCCCCTATACGAATATTTTTTTCTATCCCCCCCACTAATTTATAACAGTATCTATTCACAAAGAATAAAGTATTTTATCATTGATTTTAAAAAAGTAGTATCATATATTTAGTTCTAAGCTACCTTATTATATATACTTTGAAAATTGGTTAGTATAGGTATGAATATGTAGTAAAGTAGTAAATCTACAATAACCTTTAAGGTTCTATTTATCAACAAACTCATTTATGTAATCGAGGGATATAACATTAGTTATGTCCCTTTTTTTATTAATATCTAAACCTTAATCAATATGCAATTACAAGTAGCAAAACGACAAAATGTTAAGATTAAAATTGGTTTACAAGCTGGTTCAGGTTCAGGTAAATCAATGTCTGCTTTATTATTAGCTTATGGTATGACTAATGACTGGTCTAAAATAGCCATCATTGATACTGAAAATCATAGTGCTGAATTATACTCACATTTAGGTTCTTACAATGTTTTGAATATTGAAGAACCATTTTCACCTGAAAAGTATGAAGAAGCTATAAACGTCTGTTTAAAGGCTCAAATGGAGGTTATTATTATAGATTCTATCTCTCACGAATGGGACTATATTTTAGAGCAGCATGGAGCATTAGCAGGTAATTCATATACCAACTGGTCAAAATTTACACCTCGACACAATCAGTTTATTAATACCATTCTACAAGCTAATGCTCATGTTATTTGTACTATTCGTACTAAACAAGATTATGTATTACAAGAAAAGAATGGTAAACAAATTCCTGAGAAAGTAGGATTAAAACCTATTCAACGTGAAGGCATAGATTATGAATTTACATTAGTATTTGATATTGATTGTAAACATAATGCTACTGCCAGTAAAGACCGTACAGGTTTATTTATGAATAAATCTGACTTTAAACTAAATGCTGAAATAGGTCAACAAATAGTACAATGGTGTAAACAACCAAATTCTTCTTTTTCAGATGACAATAATGATAATATCTTATTACTGATAAAATCTTGTGTTACAATGGACGAGTTAAGAGAATTGTATTTAAGCTCTACACCTGAAATACAAAACGATTATAAACAAGCATTTAATCAAAAGAAATACCTACTACAATTAACAGTTAATCACTCATTATCAAAATAATACTACAATGGAGCTTCAAACATTATTTAAACCACAACCAACACTTGTATTAGATAATTATCAAGTGTCAACCGATAACGTATTTATCCAAGCTAATACAGAACCAATGAGTATGTATGATGTCGAACATAATCATTTAATACCTGTCTATGTGAAAGACAATGAGCCAGTAATATCCCATCAAGATTTTATTAATTCTACCTTAGAAGTAGTAAATCATGTGTATAAGAATGAACAGATATTACATCCTGCTATTAGAGTATCACATCCAATAAAAGGACGTACACCTGAAGCTAAAGATAAACCTGCAAAAGATTTATTAGAACATGAAAAGACTATCTATTATGAAAGAATGGCTTTTGTAATAGAAATACCTACAATTAGAGATAATGTTAATGGTAATACATTAAATCTAACTATTGGAGGTGTTAAGTCATATAGTCTTGATAATCTATACAGTAAAAAAGGAGGTGATGAACATTTTAAAGTATTCATTGGCTTTCAGAACAAAGTATGCTGTAATCTTTGTGTATGGTCAGACGGATTTGTAGGTAATTTAAAAGCTAATAATGTAAATCAGTTAATGCAACAGATTTACAAACTTATTACTAATTACAGAGCCGAGCAACAATTATTAGCATTACAGAATTTAATGAACTACTCATTGACAGAGCATCAGTTTGCTACATTGATTGGTAAATCTAAGTTGTATAATTATCTACCAGTAAAAGAAAAGAAAGAATTACCACTATTATCATTTGGAGATTCACAAATCAACATGGTAGCACGAGATTACTATCAAGATAAGTCATTTTGTAGAAATGATGATGGTAGCATTAGTTTATGGAATACTTATAATCTATTCACTGGTGCTAATAAACAATCATACATTGATACTTTTCTTGATAGGGGGGTAAATGCCTTTGATTTTACTAATAGTGTAGTACAAGCACTTGAAAGTAAACAGGGTAATTGGTTTTTGAATTGAAATAATAAGGAGTTAGGAAAATATCTTAACTCCTTATTTAGTAGCTACAATGGGGGTTATGCTGTATTTTGTTGCCCACTTCTTTTGAGACAGTTTTACCCTTGATTACAAAACTCCTGAAAATGAATGTGGAAATTATTGAATTGTAACTAAGGTTTTTAATCATTTAGCAAATTGTCATTTTTTGAAAGACTTCTAACAACCTCTCTAAAGCTGTTTAATACACTTTCTAAACTATCTACAATTTCTTGTGCTAATATTTCTGGCTCTGGAAGGCTATCTAAATCAACTAAGCTATTATCTTTTAACCAAGTAATATCAAAATTAGTTTTATCCCTTGCTATTAGTTCTGAATATGAATATTTACGAAATCTTCCATTTATATTCTTTTCACTCCATGTTTCAGCAGTTTGTTCTCTATCTTTAGAATGATAACATTTTACAAATGGCTCTAAATGTTTAAATTGTAAAGAGTGTTTTTTTAATGTATGATGTACATTTGTCCTGTAATCATAAAACCAAATTGCATCAGTTAATGCCCGTTTTATTGTTTTTTGCTTCTCTAAGAATAAAACATTACATTTTACACCATTAGCATAAAAAATTCCAGTTGGGAGTCTTAAAATAGTGTGTAAATTAGTCTCTTCTAATAATTTCTTTCTAATAATTTCTCCCGCACCGCCTTCAAATAAAACATTATCAGGCAGTACAATAGCAGCACGTCCATCAGAATCTAACATATTTATTATATGTTGCACAAAACAAAGTTGTTTATTACTCGTTGTTGTCCAAAAATCATCTCTGTATATGTATGCCTCTTGTTTAGCTAACTTTTCATCATTTGTAATTGTATAAGTACTACTTTTTCCAAATGGAGGATTAGCAAGAACTATTTTAACTTTTTCTTTAGGAGGTTCTATTAAACTGTCAATAACATCAATTTCAGGGCTCTCTTTTAAGTCTCCAATCCCATGTAAAAACAAATTCATTAAGCATAGTCGTGCAGTTGATGGAACAATATCCCAACCATGAAAAGTTTTAAACTGCAAAAACTCTTTATTTTGTTTTATTGATAATTCTTCTTGGTAGTTTTTATTCAAATATTCAATAGCTCCAAGAAAAAATCCTCCTGTACCACAAGTAGGGTCAGAAATTGTTTCTAATGGTTTAGGGTCTATACACTCAACAATTGCTTTAATAATCGAACGAGGTGTAAAGTATTGGCCTGCACCACTACTTTCAGCACTTTTTTGAAGAAGATTTTCATAAATATCTCCTTTTATATCGACAGATTCTGAAACCCAATTATCCTCATCTAAGAGTTCAATTAGTTTTTTTAGTTTGTATGGGTCGTGAATTTTATTTTGAGCACCAGTAAAAATTTTGCTCAACATTTTACCTGATTTTGATAAAGCATTCAAAGCATTTACATAATCTAAAGTTAATCCATCTAAAGGATGATTTAGAAAATATTGCCAATCACAATTTTGGGGTATATTAAAGTTTCTATTAAATGGTGGCTTTGAGTATTCATCAGCCATTTTAAGAAATAATAGGTATGTTATTTGTTCCAAATAATCACCATAACTTACTCCATCATCCCTTAATGTATCACAAAATGACCATATTTTTGCTACTAAAGTATTTTTTATCATGCACACATCATATTTATTTGATTGAATAACACATCATTAAATGAAATTTCTAAATATTTAAAGTATGAATATTTTAAATGATATTCCGTATGTAAACTATCATTCGGATTAAACATTTCTTTATAACTTGATAAATACTCTATAAGCTCGACTTGATTTGCAAAATTGATATTTGCTATTTTTAGTGAGTGGGTAAATTCTTGAAGCCATTTATAATGTTTTAAATATAAAGAGAAACAGTATCTTTTCTTTACAGAATAAATTTCATTCCATGTTTGATTAAAGTTATTAGTAGGATGTATATTAACAAGCCATTTCCCATCCATATTGTTACTATCGGTATTTGGAATTATACTACCAGTTAAATCTATTTCAATATGTTGATTTTGAAATTTACTATTGAAAAGATATGGATATAAGAAAACTCTCCTAATATTATTTTTATAAAATACATCTTTATCGCTTTTGAATTTTTGATTGCACTCAGAACAAGATGGTGCAAGGTTTTTCAGGTTTATAGAAGATATAGGATATTTTGCTTTATTAGCTATGTGGTCATAGTCCGCCTTAAATAACGTTTGATTTGAAATTTCATTTAAGCCACAAAATGGACACATTTTTGAATTAGGAAGTTTGTTATAAAATTCTTCATAATGTTTATCTATTTCCCAAGCTGTTGACTTTAAATATTTCCATAAGGAATCCATCAAATTTTTAAATGAATCAGATTTTAAAATCTTTTTAATGTTTTCAATTTTTAATGACTTAACTTCATTAATACTATTGTCTTCAAAATATAGATGAATATCGTTTGAAAAGACAACTAAATTATAAAATTCATTTTTAGAGTCTTGTTTTAATTTTTTAAAATCATTAAAAAATAAATTAAATTTTGAATGAATTTCTTTATTAAATGTGCCTTTAGGAGCAATTTGCCCCGATTGATTAAGAAAACTTTGGTGAAAGTAAATTTTAGGAGTAAAAGGCGTACTTTTTTTTATGCCTTTTATCTTTCTGATAAAATAAAGGAAATGGAAGTTAAGCTCTCTTAACTTTCTATGCTTAACAAATTCATATTTATACAGCATTGCTATTCCTTTTTAGAATTTAACAAAATTATTCTACTTAATAGTTTGATTTTTTCCATTGATTCTCCAAAATCATGGAGTTTATCATTTATTATGCTGGGGTCATTCTCTTTATTTAATTTATTAATCTCATTTAGTGAATCTTCTGAAATTGGAATTTTTATATCAAAAGCCATGTCTAAAATGTTATCAAATGATGCCCCAAAGGTCTCTTTTTGAGGGTTTTCAATATCTATAACATTATTTTCTTTTTTAAAAATATAAACATTTTCTTTTTTACAATCTGAAACAACAAATGGAGAGTGTGTAGTTATTATCATATCTTGTTTACGCCCCTCAGTAATGTCTTTTAGTGTACTAATAAACGTTCTTCTCCATTTTGGATTAAAATGTGTCTCAGGTTCATCTAAGAGAAATAAACAGTTATCTTGATTTATCATTAATAATGTTCCAAAAACATTTAAAAATTGATGCTCTCCATCACTTAAACTAAGGTAGTCAACTTTATTTTCATTTTTAAGTTTTAGTTTTAATTCAGAATAACATAAAACCTTATTTATGTCAGAGACCATTGGCATTTTTGTTAATAGTCGTCTTTGCTTTCTCTCTTTTTTAATTTTTTCTTTAGTGGTTTTATCAACTATTAAATTATTCAACAATTCAAATTTATAAAGACATGTATATAATTCAAAAGCGTTGGCAAAGTTAGCTTTAAAAGCCATTCTTGTAATATCGTCAAGATTGTATTTTAGAATATATTTCTTATGTTTTTCCTCATAAAATGGTTTATCAGCGAGCTTTATCAATCTATTTTTCCATTCTTCTAATTCTGGTGTTAGTATTACTCCCCCTTGCTGTTTGTTTGGGGTATCAGGTGGAAATGTTTGAATTGTTATTTGGAAACTAATTAAATCCTCTATCTGTAATATTGATAAAATTTTATCAATATTAGGAATATCTTCTCTAAAAATTAAGCTACTTATTGCAATTCCTAAATTTGTATTATAATTCATAAAATACATATTTGGGTCATAGTCATCTCCTATAACTTTTCCAAAGGCTCTATTATAAGTATATTCTGCATATTCATCATAATAAGAGTCGAAAGGAAGACTTATTGTTTCATTAGCACCTGAACTATAACCTATGATTTTGCTTGGCAGAAACTCATAAATATTTAAACCAATTATGTCAATTGCAGAAAAGTCCTCATTATCTTTTTTGTAAATTTCAATTTGAATATCTTTTTCTTTTGTTTTAATTTCTTCACAATCAAAAATCATCAAATATTCAATATTTTCTTTTGTGATTTCGTATTCGATTCTAAATCCAAATGGAGAAAATAAATTATTCTTTTTGTTTTCCTTCCTAAATACATTTTCCAAAAACAAAAAGATTTCAGCTATAATTTCAAGAGTTTGTGATTTACCAGAACCATTTATTCCAATAAAACAGTTTGCATTAATATAATTTTCGTCACTTTTAGGAAAGAACAATTCAATGCCTTTTATTAAAGGTTTGTAATCAATATCATATATGACTAATTTTCTTAATTTCATTTTAACCTAAATTTTATTGATTTTGATTTTTCATCATACATTTTTGACAATATATTTTCACTCATTAATAAATCAAACTCTTTTTCAAATTCACTATTTGTTGTAATAGCTTTATCTACTAATTCGTGAAAACTAAAACTTTTGGACATGAAATTTTTTTTAATAATATGTACTAAAGATTCTGATTCTACCTTTTTGAATTTGGGACGACTCTTATTTATCTCGTGTTGTTGAACTAAATATTCTGTTTTTTCTGTATTTATTTCGTCTAACAAAATTTTAACTGATGTATCTGTATTTAGGCGAGATGATAAGTTCCCTTGAAAAGCATCTTTGAGGATTTTTTTAATTAAATTGTCATTTGAATGTATTTTTGATGCTATTTCTTCAATTAACGTGTTAATATTAGAAAATCCTTCTTCAATTTTAGTAACAATATCTAACTGTGTGTTAAGATTTGTTGGTATCTTAATTTTCAATTTTTTTAAATCCCTCAAAACAATACGTTTAATTGCAACCCCCCTTTTTGAGTTTAAGGCTTGATTAAGGAATAAATCAGATTTTAGATAATAAAATAAATATTGTGGTAAAATTTTATTTTGATTAGGTGTTAGAATGGCTAAAGAAGATAATACAACAAAATCAGATTTGTAATCATTAATAACAACTTTACCAACTGTTCCATCCTTAGAAAATAATAAATCATTAAACTTAGGACTACATCCGCTAATTTTTAATTTCAGAAATGATTCTTCACTAATTTTTTTACAATTTTCAAAATCTATTCTATCATTTTTTACATCCTTAACTGTAATATAGGGAAATCCTTCTAAAGTTGTTTCAGGTGAAAAGTGAGAACCATCTGTAATGTTTTCACATAAGTCCTCTAATTTTCTAATATCAAAATAGGTGTTAACATTTGAGAAAGAGTTATTCAACAAAGCTCTAAGTAAAAGATTTGCTTTAGTTTTTGCTTCATTGAGTTCTGCTGTTATTTTGTCTAATTCACTAAATAACTCTTCAATTCTTTCAACAATTCTGTTTTGCTCTTCAATTGGGGCAAGAGGGAATGAGAAATCATTTAATACTTTTTGACTAATGTTAGGTTGTGCACTACCTTCTCGTTTATTTAATAACTCTTCTTTTGAGTTTATTAAGTAATAATATAAATATTTGGGGTTTATTCTAAATGGCTTAATAGATGCAATAGCTTGATTGGTAGCGGCATCAATACCCAAAAAAGCCATTCTTCCAACAGTATTACCATACAAGGCAATTAATAATGAACCTTTAGTAAAAACTTTAGCACTTGAAGAATCTAATGCCTCTTGTGTTATATACTCATCTGTTTGAACAATTGTGTTATAGTTAAGTTCGCCTGATTTAACCCAAGGAATATCTCCTTTAAAATAACTTGCATTGTTCCTATCAGGAGTACCACCACTACTTGTTATAGCAATATCTTTAATAGTAACCCATTCCCAAGTATTAGGTATATTTTTTGTCTTTTTCAAGTTTAGATTTGAGTTATTTTTAATCGTAAATTTAGGTTTCTACAATAACTTATACAATGCTTCTATATGTAAATCATGGCTTCTGTATGATGAAAATTAATTGTTACTTATTTATCATACATTTCTGTTAACGTTATAGGATAGATTATACTCGTAAATAATAAGTTAAAAGGTAAATAATTACAATTAAACTACTTTCTAAAAGTATGTGTAAATTAATATATTTGTTTGATTTGATAGTGTTTTACTAATATTTTAAATGTAATTAATTTTTTCTACAACTTTAAAAAAAAATTTCTACAATTCTTCTACAATTCTTCTACAAAAAATAACAAAACAAAAATAAAGAACCTAAAAAGAAAAAGAGTGTAAATTGCTGATAATCAACATTTTACACTCTTTTTTTTTGTTTTTTTCTGCCTTTATTTTGCAGGATTTGTACCGAGGACGGGAATCGAACCCGTACGAGTTTAAAAGCTCACAGGATTTTAAGTCCTGCGTGTCTACCAGTTCCACCACCTCGGCGAACAAGTTTGACCTTATTCTTGAAAAAAAAAGCACCGATGAGGTGCTTGATATTTTCGAGCGAAAGACGAGTCTCGAACTCGCGACCTTAACCTTGGCAAGGTTACGCTCTACCAACTGAGCTACTTTCGCATTACATTTTTGATTTTGACTTGGTGTCTCTGTCTTAATGTGGTGCAAAGGTACAGCGAGATTTCTTACTTGTCAAGTGTTTGAAACAAAAAAGTTGTAAAATTTTTATTATTTTTTTGTAAATATCTGATTATAAGATGCTTCGCACGCTGAAAAATTTTGAAAAAATTTTATCGGAATTGTCATGTACATTCTCAATGGCTGGAATTTATTATATTTAGTCGTGCCGCCTGGATTCCAATTGGACATTAATTTTATCACTCTCATCGCTTCGGCATCGCAAGTTTTATTGATTCCTTTCATTATTTCGTAGTTACTTGTACTTCCATCTTTTTCTACAACAAATTTGATGAAAACGGTATTCTTGTTTTTTTCGGTCGGAATTTCAGAAACTGGTACACTAACGTTCGCACAAATGAACGAGTAAAGTGCTTGGTAGCCTTGTGGATAGCTTGGTGCGACATCAGTGGTTGTATAAATCAGCGTATCAGCGGTGCTTTTTTGAGCCGTATTTACCAACGAGCAGCAAAAAAGGGCAATGAAGTATATTTTTTTCATGTTTTTGTGAGTTTAAGTTTTTAACATCTGTACTTTTGCAAAAATAATAGGAAAATTTAGTTTTAAAAATATTTAGCTAATTATCTAAATATGATATTTGGAAGTCTTTTGATAAGATTCTTTAAAATTGTAATTCAATAAATGGATAGAACAATAGCTTTTGATAAATCGCCCGATGGATTGATTCCTGCGATTATCCAAGATTCGATTACGGGCAAAGTGCTTATGCTTGGCTACATGAATGCCGAAGCGTATGAGAAAACAATAACCGATAAAATTGTAACTTTTTTTAGCCGCAGTAAGCAAAGACTTTGGACTAAAGGAGAGACATCAAACAATTTTCTGCACGTAAAAAATGTATTGGTCGATTGTGATGGCGATACGATTTTGATTTATGCTTCGCCAGATGGACCAACTTGCCATACGGGTGATGATACTTGTTTTCAGGAAGTTAATGATGGAAAAGTATTGTTTATCAATCGTTTACGAGCTGTAATCAAAGACCGTAAATTGAATCCATCGGATAAATCTTACACGACGGAGTTATTCAAGAAAGGTGTAAATAAAGTTGCTCAGAAAGTTGGTGAAGAGGCCGTTGAGTTGGTAATAGAAGCTAAAGACGATAATAAAGAATTGTTTTTGGGCGAAGCTGCCGATTTGTTTTATCACTATTTGGTGTTATTGGAACAAAAGAATTATACCTTCGATGAGGTGCTTGATGTGCTAATTAAGCGTCACAAATAATTTTGATTGATAGAATTAGCGAATGATAGAATTTTATGATTTGAGAAAATTTTTGATGAAATGATAATACTTCATTAACTTTATATTCAATCATTCTAACATTCACTCACTCAATAGTAGATTTTATGATAAATTACTTGATTCGTTTGGCGTGTTGTGCCGCTGCGGTTTATTTCATGCCCCAATTTTTGAATGCAATCAGAGTTGATACCATCACAACGGCTTTGATTGTTGCGTTGGTAATGAGTTTTCTGAATACATTCGTCAAACCGATACTCAAACTACTTTCTTTGCCGATTACAATTCTTACCCTCGGGCTGTTTTCGTTGGTTATCAACGTAGTTATTGTTTATCTGTGTGATTATTTGGTTGATGGCTTCAAAGTAAGTGGTTTTATTCAACCATTGATTTTTGGTTTTATTCTTTCAATCGTGAATAGTGTGGTGGGTACTTTCCAAGACTAATGATTGCTAAATAGTAAAAAGTCCATTGTCGAAGATAATTTCTCTGACAATGGACTTTTTGTTGTTATGATAGCCAGCCAGCGATTGAAATCACTGACTAAGGGAACAATGGAATTTATTTTAGTAGAAACGATTAAAATCATTTCGGGTTACAAACTCTCTAAGGTTGCCTTCACAGCGTCGAAATTTGGTAAATCACCTGCACTTTCTAATACTTCGGCGTATTTGATAACACCTTCTGCATCAATTACAAAAGCCGAACGTTTGGCTACACCGTGCATTCCGAAAACGAAAGTATCGTAGTATGCTCCGTAAGCCTGTGCAGTTTCTTTGTTGAAGTCTGATAATAAATTGAAAGGAAGATTTTGCTCTGCTTTGAATTTACCCAAAGTAAAGATAGAGTCAACCGAGATACCTAAGATTTCGGCGTTTAAGCCCGAATAAGTTGCTATATCGTCACGCATTTGGCAAAGTTCTGCCGTACATACGCCTGTAAATGCCAAAGGGAAAAATAAAACTACTACGTTTTTACCACGATAATCAGCCAAGTTAATTTCTGCTTTATCGGTGTTGAATAATTTGAAATCGGGTGCTTGGTCGCCTACTTTTAATGCCATGATTAGAATTTATTTTGGTTAAAATTATTTTGATAACTAAGAAATTGAATAGAAAGTTTGACAAAGTTTTAAAAAATATGAATCATAAACGCTCAAATTTATAACCTTTCTTCTTGAAATCTTTGATTAGTTCGCCGAGTTGGTCATAAAATTTTTCTTTTCGTCGAGGGTCAGTTCCTAAATGAACCAACAATATAAACCCATTTAATCCATCTTGACTTGTCTGCTCATATTTTATAATATCACTCATAATCGTCTGATTATTAGCGTATTTATTGCCCATTTCGGGGTAAGTATAGTCTCGGTTTGAACCTGTTCCAGCCGTAAAATTGATTAGTTTAAGTCCAAAAGCATTTGTCCAGTTGGCGATTGTTTCGTTGTACCATTCAAAAGGAGGCATAAAATAAGAAGCTTTGTGCTGGCTAATACCAAAGGTACTCATGGCAGCATAATTGGCTTTTAAATCATCTTCAAATTGTTGCTTGCTTACGAGCAGAGAATCTCGCTTTGTCCAATCATTATAGAGCAAATGTTTGTCCGAATGCCCTCCCAAATAATGTCCATCATTGATTAGTTTCGTAATCAGCAATTTACACTCAGGATTTCGGTAAAAATCTCCTGTAAAAAAGAAAGAGGCCTTGATTTTTTCATTGTTTAATGTTTGTTGAATTTTCTCGCCTCCTTCATAAAAATTATGCCCCGTAAATACCAAACGAATCGTTTTAGTTTTTGTATCGAATCGTGTGATTGCTCCCTTGCTGATGGTCAGATTGGTGGGAGTGGGTAAAGGCTTTTTGGTCTCTAAACTCGACAGATAATAAGTCAGTGCAGCCGTTCCGTCCATTGTTGGTTCATTGGTCGAATAATCGCCAAAATCATCGTGATAAACAGCCATATTTGATTGAAAACTCACATATTCATCGGGGAAACGCAAAGCTACGTATTTTAAGCCTTTGAAAATGGAGTTTCTGACGGGGCCATCGACCAATCCTCCATCAATCGGGTATTGTTTCAAGTAAGTAAATGCCGAGTGTGGGTCTTCTGGAAAATCACCCGTTTTGGGTAAACCTACAATCATGCTTGTTCCCCACGGATTACAGCCAAAAAGCCAATCTCGGAGCGAAGCCTCCATTTCGTCGAAACCTTTACCTCCAATTTTTCGGTATAAATTTAGTTGGGTAAGAGTGGCAGTTACTAAGTTATTAGAACACCAAATAAAAGGAATTCCATTCAAAAATGGGTTCTTTTTGGCCCGAGCTTCAATGGCACTTAGGCCTTTTTGATAGTAAGTGATAAAAGCTTTATTATCAGTTAGTTGGCTTGCTGTTTGATAATGACCCGCATTCATAAACGGGTACCATTGATAGTGGCGAGCAGTATCGTTTATCATCCAAGGCGTAACGGTTTCCTCCTTACTAAAGCTGACTGCATCTTTCAGATAAGTTTTGTTGGCTGTAAGTTTAGAAAGCTCGGCAGCGGCTAATTCCATATCATCAGTCCAATTGTCTTCTTCATAAAAATAGGGAGCTCGACAAGGAGCAGTTTGGCAAGCCCCTGGATTTTTCTTACCCCAATCGTAGGCTTCTAATGCTTTGGTTTTTAATGTTTTTGAAAGTGTCGGATAAAATTTCTGCAAAACGTCTGCTCCTAAGGCAAAGGTCGAAGCATATTTCCCTGCGGTTGAGGCAATGCCCGTTGCTCTACTTTTGTGCTGAAATGCTCCCTGTGGTTTGCCTGTGCAAAAATATACTGGTCGCATTTTGCCTTTTCCGTAGGAGGTAGGGTCATTGTTGGGTAGTCTTAGGCCTTGGTGGTCACGGTCGTCGGCAATTTGGTTATACATTTCGCCATAAGCAGGGTTCATTTTTACAAGCCAATCAATACCCCATTTTATTTCGTCGATTATATCAGGAATACCATTCTTGCCTTCTAAACCACGAGCATCGTATAGGTCTTTGAAGGCCGCAGGATTGCTTTTATAGGCCAAAAGCATTTGATAAACGGCATTGGCGGTTGTGGTGGTGTATTGCAGATAATCAGAAGCATCATGCCAACCTCCTTTTACGTCGATGAAAGTTGAATCTTTTCTGGGGTCGGGATGATAAACCCTAAAACCATCGTGAATGTGACAAGAATCTTTTAAAAATGGATTATAGCCACATCGTTGTTGACGCATATATTTCAATAAAAAATCGGCACTTCCTGCATATACATCTTCTGAAATTTTGAATTTAGGCGATTGACTATCAGTAGTTTGTATATAATAAATGCCGTTTTTTTGGAGAGTGGAAAAATCTAAGCGATAAGTAGCTGCAAAATTACCAAATTGTCCACTTGGCCTTACTTTGGTCGAACGCAAAACTATTTTCTCACTCAAAGCATCACGGATTTCGAAAGATTGGATTGGGCTTTTTGGGTTGCTCATTACTACGGCCACTTTTATCGAGTTGGGTAAATATCCCAACTGATTGACCCGAATGTAACTTTGAGCAGTTCCGAGAAGTGTGAAGGTTAGAATAAAGAATAGTGTATTGATGAATTTCATAGTGAAATGTATGAATTGAAGGTTTTTTTTGTGAAAATACGTACTTTGCATTAAAAATCGAATTTTTATTTTCGGGATATACTCCTTTGGAAACAAAGGGTAGGTTTCTTACAGAAATTCGACAAAAAACTTCATCATAAAAACTATATGTTAAACGAACCTATCAAAACATCAATTTTTGATTTATTCAAGATTGGGCCGGGGCCGTCGAGTTCGCACACGATAGGCCCAATGAAAGCAGCCTATGATTTTCTGCAACGAGCCAATGCTTTGGCAGCTATACAATCGCTCGAAACTCCACAGATTATGATTCATTTGTACGGCTCATTGAGTGCCACTGGCAAAGGACATGGTACTGACCGAGCCGTGATTGCAGGGCTGTTGGGTTGGTTGCCAGACACTTGCGAGCCAACGGCTTTTACAGCACTATTAAAAAATGAAACCGATACCTATAAAACCCAAGTAGCTGACAGTCAGGTGCAACTCACAGCCAAAAGTATTGTCTTTGAAAAAAAACGCTACGAGTCTCCGCACCCAAATACTTTAGTCTTTAAGCTGATAAGTGCCAATGAGATTGTATTAGAAGAAGAATATTACTCAGTAGGAGGGGGCTTTATTCAACGAAAAGGAGAAGATTTGAGTATCGAGAATGATAAAATGCCAAAGTATGCCTTTACGACTATGAAGGAGTTGAAGGAGCATTTACTGAAGAATAAAATTACGCTGACTGACTTGATGATTGCCAATGAAGAGGCTTTGACGGGGCTTTCACGAAAAGAGATTTTTCAGAAAATTGATGATATTTTGGAAGCAATGCACAAAGCTGTCAAACGAGGTTTGCGTCATAAAGGGTTATTGCCTGGTACAATCAAATTGCGTAGAAAAGCCCCTGTTTTGTACGAACAAGCCAAAAACCTTGCTTCAACGAGCGATAGTTTCATGATTTTTCTGAATGCTTATTGCATGGCTGCTTCGGAAGAAAATGCCGCTGGAAATATCGTTGTCACAGCTCCTACTTCGGGAGCATCTGGCGTTATTCCTGGGGTATTTTTCTTGCTACGTAATCATTATCATTATGATAAACAACGTCTCCGTGAAGGAATGTTGGCTGCCGCTGCGGTCGGCTTTCTGATTAAGCACAATGCCAGTATTTCGGGTGCTGAAATGGGTTGTATGGGTGAAATTGGCTCAGCATCGGCAATGGCCGCTGCAATGTTGGCTTATTGTGCAGGAAAAAGCATCGAAATTGTAGAAGCGGCCGCTGAAATTGCGATTGAGCATCATTTAGGCATGACCTGCGACCCAATTGGCGGGTACGTGCAAATTCCGTGCATCGAGCGTAACGCCATGGGAGCAATTAAAGCCTATAATGCTTACTTACTGTCATCGTCGGGAAATGCTTCGGCACAGAAGATTTCGCTTGATAGTGTTATAAAAGTAATGAGAGCCACGGGTCGTGATATGTCGAAAAAATACAAAGAAACCTCACAAGCAGGTTTGGCTTTGAGTGCCACTGAGTGTTAATTTTTCCGCAATTTCGGATTTAATTTGTGTTATTTCCGAAATTGTGTAATTTTGAAAATTAATATTAAGCAAAAATTGATACAAATGGTACAATTTTTGAAGCAAACTGCTATATAATTTATTAAATATTGAGGGAATGAAAAGTTATTACCAAAGAAAATTTAAGGTTGCAATCATTGCCATTGGCTTATTGTCAAGTGGGCTTTTTATGAATGGTTGTAATAAAACTAAAGAAGAAGACCCTGCACCTGTTGCTGTGGTTGATACTACCACTGCCAGTACGGCAATCAGATGGGGCAAAATGACACTCGTTATTGCCGAGAAAACCCCAGGAAATACACCAACGTACGCTTCGAGAGGTTTTGGCTATATTGGCCTTACGATGTATGAAAGTATTGTTGGTGGAAATAAGGCTTATTTATCAATGGCGGGACAACTCAATGGTTTGACTTCTTTACCCAAAATTGATACAACTCAGAAATATAATTGGGCTTTGAGTCTCAATGCTGGCCAAGCTTGGATTATCAAAAATGTTTACGAGCAAACATCTGATGTAAATAAAAAGTCGATTGATTCGCTCGAAAGTAAGATTTTAGCCGAATATAAAGCCGAAAAGCAAGATATAATCGACCGTTCGGTAAAATATGGGCAAGATGTAGCGAAAGCAATTTTTGAGTGGTCAAAAACTGATGGTGGCTATCAAGGTTATAACCGAAATTTTACAACTGACTACATGGTACCTGTTGGTTTGGGTTATTGGCGAACACCGAGTTTTAGCCAATCGGCAAGTACATTACCCTTGCATCCATACTGGGGTAAAAACAGAACGTTTGCAACAGCAAATAATACATTGCCGATTCCAAAACCGATTGCGTATAATGCCAGCCCGTATTCGCAATATTATGCTCAGTTTTTAGAGGTTTATGCTAAAAATAAGGTTTTGACACAAGAAGAAAAAGAAATAGCCTTGTTTTGGGGAGATGACCCAAGCCGTACTTTTACGCCTCCAGGACATTCGTATAGTATCGCACGTATTGCTGTAAAAACTGCCAAACCAACTCTTATCAAAGCCGCACAGACTTATGCAATGGTTGGGATGTCGATAGCTGATGCGTTTACAAATTGCTGGAAAGCAAAATATACCTATAATGCAGAGCGTCCTTCAACGTTTATCAGAACCTATATTGATGGCTCATGGTTATCGTTTTGGCCAGAACCACCGTTCCCTGCGTTTTATTCAGGCCACTCGGTGCAATCGGCTGCTTCGGCAACCGTTCTTACAAAGCTTTATGGCAATGAGTTTAAATATACCGATGATTCACACGAAGGTCGTGGTCAAGACCCACTCACATTTATTTTCTATAAAAATCGTTCGTATGGTTCGTTTTGGGAAGCTGCCGAAGAATCGGCTTATTCGAGATTTTTGGGAGGAATTCACTGCCGCAGCGATAATGATACTGGTTTGACCGAAGGCCGTAAAATAGGTCAAAATATCAATAATTTGAAGTGGACAAAATAATGATTAATTGAGAATTGATAATGGAGAATTGAAGTTTTTTGACTTTTTAAAATTATCCATTATCAATTTTTAATTCTCAATTAATGAGTCATTGCTAAATAAACACCATTTGTCCAGCCAAAACCATCTTGGTTGGGGTATTCTCCACCACCTGCCGAAAGTCCATTATCTACTACATTATATTTTTCGGTCATTTTTCCTGTTTGTTCATACACCCTTTGGTTGAGTTGCAGCCAGTTATGGCGAATTTTACTGGCCAAATCATCAAAATTATAATTCAAAAGGCCTTTGTAGGCAATCCATTGAAGTGGAGCCCAACCGTTTGGAGAATCCCATTGTTGCCCAGTTCGGGCAATGGTTGTAAGCAAACCGCCATGCTTCAAAAACTTGTCTTCGAGGAGTTCGGCAATTTTTTGTGCTTGACTCGGCTCGGCAATTTTGAAATAAAGTGGGAAAACCGCTGCCAATGTTAAATGACTTTTGGGCTTATTTTCTACGAAATCATAATCAAAATAGCATCCTTCGGTTTCATTCCAAAGGTAGTGTTGAATCGCTACTTTACGATTTTGAGCTAATTGTTGGTATCTGTTCGCTTCATCGTTATCATCGAGCAGTGAGTAGGTAGCCGAAAGCGTATCTTCTAAATGATAAAGTAAGCAATTTAAATCAATCGGAATAATATCGGTTGTATGAATACTGGCAAATGAATTGGTTTCTTTGAACCATCGACTACTAAAATCCCAACCTGATTCGGCAGCAGCTCTTAGGTGGCGAAACAAAACGCTCGCCTCTTGCGTAGATTGATGCGAAAGTTCGATATCTTCTTTGTAAGATTCTGGTCGAGGTGTATTGTTTTCATCCCAAAAACGATTCAAAATAGCTCCGTTTGGCATAAGCACTACTCTATGTAAGGCTTTGTTTTCTGAACTAAGTTCTTCGCTTCCTCGCATCCAAAAATCATACTCTTTCTTTAAATATGGAAGATGTTTTACCAACATTCCTAAGCCTTTTTCTTCGCTCAGTAATTTTACCATCAACGAATAAAATGGTGGCTGCGAACGCCCCACGTAATAGCTTCGGTTACCATTTGGAATATGTCCGATTTTATCAATTAAGTAAGAAAAATTATCTACCATTGATTCAATCATGTCTATTTTTCCAGAGGCACGCAGGCCGAGCATCGTGAAATAGCTATCCCAATAATAAACCTCGCCAAAACGCCCACCTGGCACAATGTAGGGTTTGGGCAATGGAATCAATGAACTATTTTCTTGTTCGGGTTCGCGAGTCAGTACTGCCCAGAGTGTTTGTAGATGCTCGTCTATCGAATGATTCTTATCGCTTTCGTAAGCTGCCGTGCGGTTGATAGGCAATTCAAAATATTTTGATACAAAAGCCTTTAAATCAAAGCCTTCGGCGTCTTTTTCTTTCAAAAACGCTTCGTTGATGGCATCTAAACTATCTTTTGCTATACAATCAGGAAAGGTTTTATTATCTGGAAAGACACTTTCGGTTTGAACTCGCTCAAACAAAAGCCCCAAGTCAAAGATATTTTTAATCGAATTTGTCATGTAAATAATAGGAACTCGAAACTTAAAAAATTAATGTCCAGCCGTGTTTGTAAAAGAAATTTCAGCGTTAGATTTCTTTTGTAATGAATTGAGAATGAACAAACAAACCATCAGAATACCCATCGGAATGAGTGAAAGATAAAAAGCCGTTTGTCCAGTAAAAGCATCGAAAACATGACCTGTGATAATAGACCCCGTTGTGCCACCCAAAGCCGAAAAAACAACAATCAGACCCGACATTGGGCTGTGTAAATGCTTGGGCAAAGAGCTAAGAATAACAGAATTGATGGTCGGATAAATAGGGGCTAAAAAAATACCCATAATCGGAAAAATGTATGCCACAATTGGAGCGTTTGTCCAGTTAGTATCGGGTGATGCAACAATGCCTTGCGTAAGTGGTAAAGTCAATAAAACCAACGATGCACAGATAGCCAAGCAGACCGATAAAACCAAAATCCAGCTAAAACGACGAAGAATAACTCCCGATGCAAAACGACCGATGGCAAATGCTCCCGCCAAAATTGCTCCCGCTTGAATACCCATACTGGCAGGCACTTTCAGGATGTCTTTGTAGAAAGTCGGGGTCCAAGTTTGGAAACTTTGTTCGATAAGGACAAATAAAAATATGCTGATGATGAAAACTATCACCAATGGTAAAATAATGAGGCGAATCATTGCTAAGAAATCATTACTGAGCGAAGAACCTTCGATTTTTGCATCAGATTCATCTAATTTGGCCGACATCAATAACAAAAATGCAATTGACGATAAGCCTCCTAAAATCCAGTAAACACTGAGCCACGTTTCAGATTTAGGGTTATCGTTGTCAATAAATAAGCTAAACAAAATATTTCCCAATAAAACCCCAATCATAAAAGTACCTTCGAGCAAGCCCATAAAACTTGAGTGTTCTTTGATGTCTTCTGTGATAAGCCCGATGGTGGCAAAAACCGAAATCTTGATAAGTGCAAACGAAATTCCGACTACTAAGAAAAGCAATTTGAAATGCCAAAAACCACTGGCGTAGGGAATCGTGAACGAAATAATGCTAACCAATGCCAAAGCTACAAGCATGGCTTTTTTATAGCCGATTTTGGGCAAAAATGATGCGAGCAAAAAAGAGCAGATGGCAATGGGCAGGTCTTTGAAACCCTCCAAAACCGATGCGTCAGATTTTGTTACATCAAAATTTCTTTGAACTTGCAAAATCACTGCACCGACACTATTGAGCAGGATTGCAAACACAAAATAGTTGAGATACAGTGAAAGTTTGATTTTCCAGTTTTGCATAGAAGATAGATTTTTATGAGGTTGATAGTTTAAGGGTAAGAATAGGCTGTATTATCTAAAAAAAAGCGAGCAGAAGCTCGCTTTTTATAATCCATCATAGGTTTTTTCTATTTCTTAATCAATACTACTTTTTTGTGGTAGTTTGAGTAACAAAGTTCTGTATTTTCATAAATAAAAAATATAGGCCTATTAATGATTTTTAAAACTGTATTATTATTTTTATAGAAAATTTAATAATTTCAATATTAATAGAGTGAAAACACCTTTTGAGCAAATTCAAAATGACGAAGGAAGTTCGTTCAGATTTTTACATCAGAAAGTACTCGCCCAGCAATTTCCGTGGAATTATCATTATCACCCAGAGTTTGAGTTGGTATTGGTTTTTGCTGGTACGGGCCGCCGCCACGTTGGTAATCATTTGAGCTACTACGACGATGGCGATTTAGTATTGATTGGCTCGAATCTCCCACATGCTGGTTTTGGCTATGATGCTTTGGGCGAACACGAAGAAATCGTGGTTCAGTTTAGAGATGATTTTTTGGGCGAAAGCTTTTTTGATAAACCCGAAATGATAAACATCAAAAAACTATTTGAACGCTCTCAGCAAGGGATTCAATTTTACGGCCAAACTTACCAAGAAGTAGCAGAAGCATTAAAAAAACTAATAGGTTTATCGCAATTCGAGCGATTGATGGGTTTGTTAGATATTTTTCAAATATTGGCTGGTTCGCAGGAATATAATTTGCTCAATTCGATAGATACACGTTATGATTTCAATCAAAAAGACCAAATGCGGCTCAAACGGGTGTATGAATATGTAGAGAAAACTTACCAGCACCCAATTAATATCCGAGAAGTTGCCGACATTGCTAACCTAACCGTGCCATCATTCTGTAATTATTTCAAGAAGGTTGTCAATCAGACTTTCACTGACTTTATGAATGAGTACAGAATCAATAAAGCGTGTCAGTTATTGATGACCGAAAAAAGCATTGCCGATGTATGTTTTGAATGTGGATTCACGAATAATTCATATTTCAGCAAAGTTTTTAAAGAAATAAAAGGCAAAAGTCCGTTGGAGTTTAAGAAGTTAGTTTTGAGGAAAAGTTGAATTATTCACTAACGAAAACTTCCTCAAAAGCTAATTCAAAACCATCTAAAAGTTTGGATTTAGCAATACCTTGTTCTTCAACTGCTGAAAAAATACTGTATTTGTTATTTTCTAAAGCATAAACGATGATAGTTTCATTCAGTGGGTCAATTAACCAATATTCTTTCACGCCAAAATTCTCATAGTCATTCTTTTTCTCAATATAATCTCTCACCACCGAACCTTTTGAAACGACTTCTACAACCAAATCGGGCGAGCCTGAAATATTTCTTCGTCCAATAATTTGCTTATTTTCTTTAGCAACAAAAATCACATCTGGTTCGCACACATTTCCTTTATCAAAAACAACATCTAAAGGTGAAATAAAAACTTCTCCAAGTTGATTTTGGAAAGTAAATTGAAATAGGAGTCTGTAAATTAATCCAACAATTTGTTGATGTTCGATAGTTGGTGCGGGCATACCAATTAAATTAAAATTACGGATTTCATACCTCGACTCCGAAGGTAACTCTTGCAAAAGTCGCTCGTATGTCCATTTTACACTACTAATTGGCTTTACCATGGTCATTGATTTTTTGCTAAGTTATGAAAAAACTAAAATAATTGTTCTCTGATTTTAGAGATTTTTATCATACCGTAGGCTCTTTAATAGCCAACTGCCCACAAGCTGCGTCAATATCTTTTCCACGACTGCGGCGAACGTTTACAATCACACCTTTGTCTTCCAAAAATTTGGCAAATTTGCTTAGTTTATCTTCGGTAGTGTTTACGTAGTCGGCCTCGGCAATTGGGTTATATTCAATGATATTTACCTTAGCGGGTACTTTTTTCGTAAATTCCCAAAGTTCTTTGGCATCTTGTAGCGAATCATTGAAGTCATTAAATACGATGTATTCAAACGTAATTCTATTGCCAGTTTTTTTGTAGAAATAATTGAGTGCCGTAGCCAAATTTTGCAACGAATTACTTTCATTAATCGGCATGATTTCGTTGCGTTTGGTGTCGTTGGCTGCATGAAGCGAAAGAGCTAAATTGAATTTTACACCATCATCGCCCAGTTTCTGAATCATTTTCGCAATGCCTGCCGTACTGACTGTAATTCGTTTCGGCGACCAGTTTAAGCCTTCGGGCGAAGTAATATAATTGACCGATTCAATCAATCCCGAATAATTGAGTAGAGGCTCGCCCATACCCATATATACTATATTGGTAAGTGGCTGATTATAATGTTCTTCCGCTTGATGTTTAATAAGCACCACTTGGTCGTAGATTTCGGCACCGTCGAGGTTGCGTTTACGA
Source organism: Emticicia aquatilis (assembly GCF_014644295.1). GTDB lineage: Bacteria > Bacteroidota > Bacteroidia > Cytophagales > Spirosomataceae > Emticicia > Emticicia aquatilis. The sequence continues at coordinate 58,636 of NZ_BMKK01000005.1, read as the reverse complement.
GCCATATAGCCAGTTGCACAAAACTTACACGTGAGCGAGCACCCTACCTGCGACGACACACAGGCAGTCATGCGGTCGTCGGCGGGAATCAAAACACCCTCAACCAAATTTCCATCAAACAGCTTAAATCCCGATTTGATGGTTTTATCATTGCTTACTTGTTTTTTATGCACCGAAACTGCTCGAATCTCAAAATGCTCCTTCAATAACTCACGAGTTTTCAATGATAGGTTTGTCATATCATCAAAACTCCATGCCGACTTTTTCCAAAGCCATTCCGAAATTTGTTTTGCTCTGAAGCCTTGTTCGCCGTTGGCTGTGAGCCATGTCTTTATTTGCTCGGTCGAAAGCTTTCTTATATCTTGTTTGCTCATGTCAATTATAGGACGGCAACCATCTTTTAGGTTGTCATTTAAAATAAAACTGCGAACAGGATGTTCGCTCCACAGTGCAAAGTTCCGAAATATTCGTTGGTTTTGCCAAGAATAAACGTTTTATCATTCAAAAACCTTATTTTTGTTTCTGGTGAAAAATCACCTAACCTAAATTTATAAAACTGCGAACAGAATGTTCGCTTCACAAAAGATGAAAAGATTTGAAAATAAAGTTGTCTGGATTACGGGTGCATCGTCGGGTATTGGCGAGGCAACTGCTTATGCGTTTGCTAAAGAAGGAGCAAAATTGATACTCTCGGCTCGTAGAGAAGAAGAATTGTTGAGAGTAAAAAAGGCTACTGGCCTCCCCGAAGCTGATGTATTTGTATTGCCGATTGATGTAGAGAAAGCCGAAGAAATTGAGCCAAAAGCCCAGCAAGCAATTAAGCATTTCGGGCGAATTGATGTGTTATTTAATAATGCGGGTATTTCGCAACGCAGCTCGGTAGAAGAAACCGAAATGGCTGTTTATCAGAAAATAATGAATCTCAACTTTTTTGGAGTGGTGGCTCTGACAAAGGCTGTTTTGCCAACAATGAGAAAACAAAAAAGTGGACATATTGCCGTTACGAGTAGTTTATCGGGGAAACTCGCTACACCAATGCGTTCGGGATACTGTGCCTCAAAGCATGCCTTGCATGGTTTTTTTGATGCCCTCCGAGCCGAAGTTTATGATGATAATATCGGTGTAAGTCTGATTTGCCCAGGGTATATCCGAACCAATATTTCGCTCAATGCCGTTGCTGCCGATGGGAGTAAATTTGGTAAAATGGACGAAAATCAAGCTAATGGAATGGCAGCCGAAGAGTGTGCCAACCGAATTCTTGATGCCATCTACAAAAATAAAGATGAAGTTTATATGGGTGGGAAAGAAGTTTTTGGGGTTTATTTGAAAAGATTCTTCCCGAAATTATTAGCGAAAATTGTACGGAAGCAAAGTCCAAAATAAGTATATTTTTTGTTGATTATGAGTATTTTATACTAATTTATAGCCACCTGTTTGGGTGGCTATTTTTTGTTTTTTGATAAATTATAGACAATTAGACTTAGATAATATCGCACAAACTTTGATTTTGGTCATACTTTCACAGACATTCATCGCATTCCTTTGTATCATATCTGAAATTATCAATACTTTTATTTCAACAGTAATTTACATATAACTTAATTTTAAAACTAACAACAAACTGTATGAGGAAACTTCTACTCGCCAGCATTATGCTGGTGTGGGCAAGCGTTGCTTTTGCCCAAGAAAAAACAGTTTCAGGGAAGGTAACTTCATCTGAAGACGGCTCTCCACTTCCAGGTGTGAGTATCTTGATTAAAGGTTCTACTAAAGGTGCAACAACTGACGGCAATGGTATCTACAAAATCTCCGCTCCCGCCAACGCAACACTAAGCTTTAGCTTTATTGGTTTTGAAACAGCAACCGAGAATATCGGAAACCGAACAATTATTGATGTGCAATTGAAGTCGGATGTAGCACAGCTCAACGAAGTAGCTGTAACTGCACTCGGTATTTCACGTGAGAAAAGGTCTTTGAACTACACAGTACAAGAATTAAAGTCAGATAAACTCACCGTAGCTCGTGATGCTAACGTAGGTAACGCCCTTGCAGGTAAAATTGCGGGTGTGCAAGTTTTGGGGCAGTCGGGTGCTAAATTTGGTTCGCCAAATATCCGTATTCGTGGTATCAACTCATTGACAGGTGGCGACCCACTTTACGTAGTTGATGGTACGCCAGTAGCAAGCATTGCTGATGTAAACATGGATGATGTTGATAACCTATCAGTATTGAAAGGGCCTTCAGCATCGGCACTTTATGGTAATCGTGGTTCGGCGGGTGTAATCGTAATCACAACTAAGAGAGCAAAAGCTGGCGAAACTACATTTAGTGTTAATCATAGCACTACGATGGACAGAGTAGCTTTATTGCCAAAGTATCAGAACGAATACGGTGGTGGTTATTCACAAGATTGGGAAACATTTGCATACAATCCTGCAATCGACCCAGTAGAGTGGAAAGCATTTGATGGTCAAAAAATCTTAGATTATTCTGCTGATGAAAGCTGGGGACCAAAATTAGACGGAACCCTACACCGTTCGGCATTTTCGTGGCAACAAGGCCCACAATTTGGCCAATTGACTCCGTTCTCGCCAAATCCTAACAACGTTAGAGATTTCTTCGAAAAACCAATCAGCAATAACACAAACTTTTCGTTCTCGAAAGGCGGCGATAATTATCAGTCACGTATTTCTTATACACACATCGATAATAAAGGTATTGTGCCAAATAGTAGTCAGAAAAAAGACTTCGTAAGTGCCAAGAATACGTATAATTTCACAAGCAAATTCTCGGCTACTTTAGATGTAACTTATTCGGCAACTCGTGCAAAAAACGTTCCTGCTGATAACTATGGTTCATCGGGTGGTACTGCTGCAAGTGGTTTTACAGGAGTAAACCCAAATGCTACTGTTTCGGGCTACAACCAAACTATTGGCTCATTCAACCAATGGTTCCAACGCCAGTTGAGCATTGATGATTTGAGAAACTATAAAAATCCAGACGGAACTTATAGAAGCTGGAATATTGGTGGCCCACGTGACGCTAAACCAAAATACTGGGATAGCCCGTACACACAAACGTATGAAAGTACAAACTTTAATAACAACGACCGTATCTATGGTAGCTTAGGTTTATCATACAAAATCACCGATTACTTATCAGCATCGGTTGCTTCACGTAGAGACTGGAGAAATTATTATGGCGAAGGACGTATTGCTTACGGAACATTAAACGCAGGTGGTTTAGGTGCTTATGCCAACTACGGAACTACTGGTTTTGAAAATAACCACGAAGCATTATTGGCATTCAATAAAAACTTCGGTAAGGTTTCGGTAGTAGCTAATGCCGGTGGTAATATTCGTTACTCAAAAACAGGTGTTTATACACAATCTACTGTAGGTGGACTTACAACTCCTGGTTTTTACAACATTGCAGCTTCAAAAGACCGCCCAGCGGTGCAATCATTAACTTACGAACGCCGTGTGAATAGTATCTATGGAAACGTAAGTGTTGGTTACAATAACATTGCGTTTATCGAAGGGACAATCCGTAACGACTGGTCTTCAACATTGCCAAAGGCTAACAACTCATACTTGTACCCATCAATTGGTGGTAGCTTTGTGTTATCAGAAATCCTTCCTAAAAATGCAATCCTTACATACGCTAAACTAAGAGGTAGTGTTGCTCAAGTAGGTACAGATGTTGGTCCTTATGCAATCGGTCTTACTTATTCAACAGGAAATCCGTTTGGCTCGAACCCTACTCAATACTTACCAACTCAATTACCAAACCAAGATTTGAAACCAGGTCTTTCGTCGGCGTATGAAGGTGGTATTGATTTGAAATTCTTTAATAACCGTTTAGCATTAGAGTTTACTGCTTATCGTAATAACAATAAAGACCAAATCATCGGATTATCAGTGCCTTCAACAAGTGGTTATTCTTCTGCTTTGATTAATGCTGGTTTAATCCAAACACAAGGTTTTGAAATCCATATCGGTGCAACGCCAATAAAATCAGCCAATGGACTTAATTGGGATGTTGATTTGAACTTTGACCGTAACACTTCAAAAGTTGTAGAATTGGCTGATGGATTGAGCAATTATCAATTAGGTGGCCCAACTTGGAGAACACTTACTGTAAATGCTCGTGTAGGTGAGCAATGGGGCCTTTTGGTTGGTAGAGGCTACAAAGTGAATGATAAAGGAGAAAAAATAATCGGAACAGACGGACACTATATTCCTCAGGATAATAAAGTGTTAGGTTCGGTACTACCTAAATTTAAAGGTGGTTTGATGAATACCCTCACTTACAAAAACTTCTCGTTCCGTGCTAATATCGACTTCGTGGTGGGTGGTAAATTCTTCTCAACTACAAAAATGTTTAATGCGTATGCTGGTTTAGCTGCCGAAACGGCTGGTTTGAACGAACTCGGAAAGCCTAAGCGTGACCCAGTTTCTGAAGGTGGTGGTATCTTATTACCGGGTGTAACCGAAGATGGCAAACCAAATACTGTTCGTGTAGAAACACAAGAGTATTACGAAGATAAAATGTTTGCATTTAACGAAAAATGGCTTTATGACCAAACTTACGTAAAACTAAGAGAGGTATCATTAGGCTACAGCATCCCTAAAAATATCATGGGTGGTAAATTATTCAAATCAGCCAAAGTAGCATTCATCGTACGTAACCCTGTATTGATTTACAGTGCTGCTGGTGGTGGAATTGATATTTCAGAAGCTGAAGTTTACTGGACAGAAGGTGGACAATTACCTCCAGTACGCTCGTTTGGTCTTAACCTAAACTTAGGATTCTAATTTATCTCACTGCTTTAATTAAACGAATTTTAGTATGAAAAAAATATCAATATATAAAACATTAGCATTCGCAGCAGTATTGGGTGTTTCGACCACTGCTTGTGAGCCAGGCGATTTTGGTGATATGAATGTCAGCCCAAATAGCCCTTCTACCCCGAATACTGCGGGTTTCTTGACTGGAGCGTTGCGTAACGTAGGTGCAATGACAACCGATATCGTACCAGCTCTTTATACGCAACAGTTTGGTGATATCACCTATATCGAGGAGTCTCGTTATAAAACCATCAATTTCAGTTATAACGGCTTCTACACTGGCCCTTTAATTGCGTATCAGAACATCATTGATTTGAACACAAATCCTGATACAAAGGCTACTGCGGCTGCCAATGGCTCAAACAATAATCAAATTGCCATTGCTCGTATTGCAAAAGCTTATACTTACCTTTGGATTACCGACCGTTGGGGAGATATTCCTTATTCAGAGGCTTTGAAAGGTAAGGCTGATTTTAGTCCTGCGTTTGATTCTCAACAAGCTGTTTATAACGATTTGTTTAAAGAATTGAAAGAAGCACAAGCTCAGTTTGATGGTGGAAAAACAGTAGTTGGAGATATTCTTTTGAGTGGTAATGCTACTCGTTGGAAGAAATTTGCTAACTCTTTACGTTTGATAATGGCCCTTCGTTTATCAAAAGCTGACCCTACAAAAGGAAAAGCTGAATTTTTGGCTGCAATGGCCGACGGCCCACTTACATCAAACGCTGATAACGTAAAATATACTTATTTGTCAGAGGCCAACAATGAGCATCCTTTATACAATAACTACATTACAACTAATCGTAAAGATTATGCTGTAAGTGATGTATTTGTAAATTACTTGCTTAAAACCAACGACCCACGTATTTCGGCAATCGCTGATAGAAATATCAACTTAAAATATGTAGGTGTACCGTATGGTGTTTTCCCAGCGGCATCGAAAGCACAAGATGTATCGTTAGCGGCAACTTCAATGCGTCAACAAAACTCGTCAGCAAACGTACTTACGTATGCACAAGTATTGTTCTCGCAAGCAGAAGCAGCTAAATTAGGTTGGATTCAAGGAGATGCAAAAGCTCTATATGAAGCAGCCATCACAGCTTCAATGCAACAATGGTTAGGTGCTGCTGCAACATCAACTGCCATTGCCGATTTCTTGAAACAAGATGGTATTGCATATAAAGATGCTACTGCTTTAGAGCAAATTGCTACTCAAAAATGGGTTGCGTTGTTCTACCAAGGCAACGAAGCATGGGCAGAATGGCGTCGTACGGGTTTCCCTAAATTAACGCCAGCTTCAAAACCATTGAATGCAAGCGGACAGATTCCTCGTCGTATGGCGTATGTAGCAACCGAAGGAACTTTGAATAAAATCAATTATGACAAGGTTGTTTCGACACAAGGAGCAGATACACAAGATACTCGTGTATGGTGGGATAAAAAATAATTGATATAAGTAATATAGCTATATCAGTAGGGGAAGGTTCTTTCAAGGACCTTCCTTTATTTTTTTGTCAAAAAACTATTTAATCAAGGATTTTAAAACGAAGAGGAGCCTGATAGGAAGATTATTAGCGATTTTGGATAAAATCAAGAAAAAATTAATAATTATTATGCAAGCCGAATATATTTTTAAAATAATTTAAAGTATTCTTTAATAACATTTTAATCTCTGTAAGTAATTGATAATGAGGTTTTTATGTAATTTATTTTAGTGCTTTTACTTATTTTTTTTTACCTTATTTTTGATAAGTCTTTTTAAAAACTTCATTGTATTTCTTTGCAAAATATTGTTTTTGTCCATAACTTTATTCTGCGATATTAAATATTGCAAAATAATCTAAACTAAAAACTAACAACAAACTGTATGAGGAAACTTCTACTTGCCAGTATTATGCTGGTATGGGGCAGCATTGCTTTTGCCCAAGAAAAAACAGTATCGGGGAAGGTAACTTCTTCTGAAGACGGCTCTCCACTTCCAGGTGTGAGTGTATTGATTAAAGGCTCTACAAAAGGGGTTACGACTGACGTAAACGGAGTTTACAAAATTGCTGCTTCAGGCAATTCATCTTTAAGCTTTAGCTTTATTGGTTTTACTACACAGACTATCGAGGTTGGTGGTCGTACGATTGTAGATGTGCAGTTGAAAGCAGATGCAGCAGCATTCAACGAAGTAGTAGTAACTGCTCAAGGTATTCGTAAGAATATCAGAGAGATTGGTTACGCTTATTCTAAAGTTGCTACTGAAGACATCACTGTTGGACGCTCTCCTCAGTTAGCTCAAGCTCTTTCTGGTAAAGTGACTGGTTTGGCAGTTTATAACGTAAATAACAGCGTTGACCCTTCGGTGAAAGTGGTATTACGTGGTTTCCGTTCATTAACTGGTAATAACGAAGCTTTAGTAGTGTTAGATGGTATGCAAACAACTTCTACTGTATTGGCTTTGATTAACCCTAACGATATCGAAAGTGTTTCGATTTTGAAGGGTGGTCAAGCTGCTACATTGTATGGTTCGGCGGGTATCAATGGTGCTATCGTTATCACAACAAAGAAAGGTGCTCAAGGAAAATTGAAAGTTTCGTACTCAAACAGTACAAACTTTGAGCAAATCAGCTTCTTACCTGATTTCCAAGACCAATATGGTTCGGGTTCGCACTACTATCAGTCATTTGGTACAGCTGGTTACAGTAATGATTATTTAGTGAGAATGAAAGAAAACTGGAGACCATACGAAAACCAACAATACGGTGATGCGTTTGATGGCTCACAAAGAATCCAAGGACGTGTTGCAGAAGATGGTAGCAAATTGGTTGTTCCTTACTCAGCAATACCTGGTATCCGTATGAAAACATTTGATGTGGGTGTTTCTACAAACAACCAATTCAGTGTACAAGGTGGTGACGAGAAAAGCTCATTCTATTTATCGGCTGAAAACCAAAGAATCAAAGGTGTAGTACCAGGCGATAAAAGTGAAAGAACTGGTATCAGATTATCGGGTACCAAAGAGTATGGTAAACTTACTGCTGGTTTTAACGCAAGTTATACACAAGCCGCTTATGACCGTACATCGGCTGACTTTTATAGTGAAGTATTGAACCAACCAGCTAACATTCCATTGAATGAATTGAGAGATTGGAAAAACAATCCATTGGCAAGTCCGAATGGTTACTACAATGACTATTTGAACAACCCATACTTCGTAGCTGGTAATAACCGTAGAAATTATAAAGACGCTAACATTACTGGTAATTTTAGCTTGATTCATAAAACAACTAATTGGTTACAATTTACTAACCGTTTGGGTGTGATGAATAACTCTCGTATTGGTAAAGACTACACTGGAAAATTCTTGTATTCTGACTGGGCAAAAAACAAAGCGTATATTCCAGAACCATGGACACACGATGATGATTATGATGGTATCTACCGTGCAATCACTGACATCTTGGGTGGTGTTACTGATTATTCAACAACTGAAAACGTTGTAAATAATGAATTCCAAGCTCAATTGACTAAAGATTTTGGTCCGTTGAAAAACAGATTAATTTTAGGGAGTAGCATCTATCAAAGAGCAACTAAATCTATTACAGTTGGTTCAAGCTCACTTGTTGTTCCTGAAATTTATAACGTTTCTAACCGTCAAGGTGAGTTAACGGGTGGAGAATCAAATACAATGGAAAGAAAACTCGGTTACTATGCCGATTTAACGACTAACTATAAAAACTGGTTGATTTTCAACGGAACATTCCGTTATGACAAAACTTCTCGTTTCTATAAGCCAACTCGTGCTAAAAATTTCTATTCTTATCCTTACTATGGTGCTGCGTTATCGTTTATTCCAACAGATGCCTTCCCTTCATTGAAAGGAAAAGTATTGAACTATGCTAAATTACGTTTGAACTTCAATAAAAATGCGAATGACAACATTCCATTATATGGTTTGGATTTAGTGTATAACAACGGTGCAAACTTCCCTTACGGAAATACAGTTGGTTTGACAGTAGGAAATACGCTTCCTGATGCTAACTTGAAACCAGAAACAGTTTATTCTGGCGAAATCGGTGGTGAATTCCAATTGTTCAATGACCGTGTAAATATCGACGTTTCGGCTTATACCCAAACTTCAAAAGGACAAGTAATCACAGTTAAAGTTCCTAACACTACTGGTTTTAGCAACTTGTTGATTAACGTTGGTGAGACTAAAAACTGGGGATACGAAGGTGAGTTCAAGTATTTAATCTTCAGAGACCAAAAAATCAATTGGGATTTCTCTTTGAGATATTCATATAACGATAACAAAGTTATTGACCTATATCCAGGTATCAACGAGTTCCAATACGGTGGTTATTCTTATGCTAATACAAACGTTATCAAAGGACAACGCTTCCCAATGTTGAAAACTGACGGTTATCAGTATGCTCCAGACGGTTCTGGCTATGTTTTGGTTAATGGTACAACTGGTTATCCATTACGTCAAACTACTTTATCGACTCGTGGAGGTACATTACCACGTCATATTGCTGGTTTAGGTTCAAGATTCTCTTACGGAAGTATAGCATTTACATTTAACTTCGAGTATCGTGGTGGAAACTATATGTTTAGTGACTTAGGTCGTCAGATGACATTTACAGGTGCTGGTGGTTGGACTGCTGATAGAGCTCCTCATATCTTCCCTAATTCAGCTATCTTGAATGCTGATGGTAAAACTGTAACGCCTAACACAACTGTAAATGTACGTGAAGCTGAGTACGCTCTTTGGGTTGATAACTATCGTTTGATTTCTGAAAACTTCGTTAACAAAGCATGGTTTATCAAATTGAGAGATATAAACTTGTCTTACAGTGTTCCTGCAAAAGTTATTGCTAAGACAAAAATCTTCACTAATGCAAGTATTGCTGTTTATGGTAGAAATTTATTGACAATTGTTGATAAAGCTAACTATTACACTGACCCTGAATTTAGCTTTACAACTGGTAATGGTTTAGGTATTAACAATACCACTCAAACACCTCCAGTACGTCAGTACGGTGTAAATATCAACCTTGTATTTTAAGTAACCACCAAAATTGAATTGAAAAATGAAAATAAAATCAATATTTATATCAGCAGTAGTGGCGTTGATGAGTAGTGCTTGTAGCGATTCTTTCTTGGATATCAATACAAACCCTAACACGCTACCAACTGCGTCGCCCAACTACGTATTTACGAATGCCTTGAATACTTCTGCTACTAATATGGCAGGAAACACCAATGCTCAAGGGTCTAATGAAATTGGACACTATTGGTCAGGGCAATGGACGCAATCAAATGGATATATTATCTCAACAACCCAATTTGCTTATAATTTCACTAATGGTGATTTTAACTACTGGGATGGATATTATGATAATTTGCAAGATTATCAATTTGTAATCGAAAATGCAGATACTTACAATCAGAAGTTTTTGAAAGGCCCTGCAAAAGTAATGAAAGCCTTATTAGTGCATCAATTAGTGGATATGTACGGTAATATACCATATTCTGATGCTTTGAAAGGTGTTGGTTCGTTAGCTCCAAAGTTTGATGACCAAAAAACAGTATATGAATCGCTTATCACTTTATTAGATGAGGCACTTGTTGATATCAAAGCAAATGCTTTTGCAAGTGCTTTCACGAGTTCAGATATTATCTTTAAAGGTAATACCTCTAAATGGGCTAAGTTTGCTAACTCATTGAAATTAAGACTTTTGATGCGTCAGGCAAGAATCAGTGGAAGAGATTCATATATCAAAACTGAAATCAACAAAATCGTTACAGAAGGCTCTGGCTTTATTACTGGCGAAGATGTTGGTGTGGGTGGAACAGGTTTCTTCTTGGCAACTGCTGGTAAATTGAACCCAGTTTATGACCGTTGGGGATATGATGCTAATGGTGCAAAAAGAGCATTGAATAATTATCCAAGATTAACTCAATACCTTGTGAATAGCTTAAAGGCTTCAAATGATACTTTGCGTTTGAAAAGAATTGGCTATGCAACTGGTGGCGAAGGAACTACGGCTGGTGTAAGTGCAAAAGCCGAGATTGCTGCTAACTACGTTGGTGTTCCGTTTGGAGCAAGTTCGGGATACTTACCAGCAGGTTCATGTGCTTTAGGACCAAGTCTTTTGATAAAAGGAGCTTATGACAAACCTTATATTTTAATGACAGCTTCTGAAGTACAATTGCACTTAGCTGAGGCAAAACAAAGATACAGTGATGTAACTCTTCCAGGAACTGCAAAAGCATATTTTGAAGAAGGTATAGCTCAATCGTTCAGAGTTTTGGGTGCTAATGTTGCTGGAGCAGCTGCTTTTAAAGGTAGCAAAATCCAAAATTATGATTGGGATGCAACAACTAACAAGTTAGATGCAATTGCGATTCAAAAATGGATTACATTTACTAACTTCAATGGTTTAGAAGCTTGGTCTGAGTACCGTAAAACAGGTTTACCAGTTACACCTCAAAGTATTCAGGTACCAGATACAAAACGTCCAGTACGTTTCTTCTATCCGAATACAGAATCAGGTGCAAACCAAGCAAACGTAACAGCTCAAGGTACTATTGATGCTTTTTCAACGAGATTGTTCTGGGATGTTGACTAAGATTATATCTTAAATAAATACTCAAAGAGGGCAGCCATTTATGGTTGCCCTCTTTTGTTTTTTACCCTACTAATGTATTTTGATATAACTTATTTTGGCATTATTGAGACTTTCCCAAAGAAAATATGACATATTAGAATTTTATTAGAACAATTGAACACTTTAGATTGTTTATAAATAAGTTGTATTTTTGTATGTATCAACATTATTTTTGTATCCAATTATTTCAAATCAAACTATTAACAAACTAAACTAACTAACAATGATGAGGAAAAATCTACTTAGCCTCCTTTTTGCGGTTTTTATTGGGTTGCAAGCTTTTGCACAAGATAAAACTGTATCGGGTAAGGTTACATCTTCAGACGATGGAACTCCGCTTCCAGGAGTGAGTGTTTCGGTGAAAGGTACGAGCAGAGGTACTACAACTGATGCTTCAGGGGTGTACAAAATTACGGTATCGGGTAATTCAACTTTAATTTTTAGTTTTATTGGATTTACCTCTCAACAAGTGCCAGTAAACAATCGAACAATTATTGATTTACAGTTGGCGTCTGATGCACAAGAGCTTTCGGAGGCTGTTGTAGTTGGTTACGGTACGCAATCACGTAGAACTTTAACAGGCTCGCAAGCATCTGTGAAAGGTTCTGAAATTGCTACAATGCCAACAAACACTTTTGATAAGGCATTGCAAGGACGTGCAGCGGGTGTGCAGGTATTAGGTGCAAACGGAACCCCTGGTGGTGCTGCCCAAGTGCGTGTACGTGGTGTAGGAACTATCAAAGGTGGTACTGACCCACTTTATGTAGTTGATGGTGTTCAAATCAACTCTAATAGCGGTTCGGCAGCATTTACAAGTTCAAACCCTTTGAATTACCTAAATCCGAATGATATTGAATCAATCGAGGTGTTGAAAGATGCTGCTTCTGCTGCTATCTATGGTGCTGCGGCTGCCAACGGTGTTGTTTTGATTACAACTAAAAAAGGTAAGTCGGGTGCTACAAAAATCAGTTTTGATGCTTTTAGTGGTATTGTTGAACCAACAAAATATTTGGATGTATTAAATACACAAGAGTTTATAGCCGTAAGAAATGAGGCATTAATTAACCAAAGCCCAACGACTGAACCAGCAGCTGCTATGCGTACAACGCTTGGAGCGATTCGTCTTGACCCAGCTTTAACTGCTGACCAAATTGCAGCCCTCCCAACGTATGACTGGCAGAGAGAATCTTATGTCTCTGGTAAAACAAGTAACTACAGCATCAGCTTGAACGGTGGAAGTGATAAATCAACATTTTATCTTTCAGGAAGTTATAATAGCTCAGATGCAAATGTTCGTAATGTAGATTATAAAGGGGGAAATATTAATGCAAAAATCAGCAACAAGGTAACCTCACGTTTAACAGTTGATAATTCCATTAATTTGAGTTCATTCATTCAGAGAGGCCAGTTTGGTGGTCCTGCAGGTGGTAGTTTCTTAGGTTCGCCTACATTCTCTGCACCATTAATTTTACCTCATAACCCAATTTATAAAGATGATGGTACTTATTATGGAACTCCAGCTGATGGAGGTATTGCTGGTGTTTTGAATCAAAATGTTTTGATGGTAAGCGATTTGAATAAAATTGAATCTCGTGTTAATCAAGCAATTGCTTCGACGGTTCTAACCTATAAAATCATGAAAGGTCTATCTTTCCGTCCTTCAGCAAGTGTTGATTATCGTTTCATCAAAGGATTTAACTTCCAAGACCCTCGTACGGCTGATGCTTTCAACGTAAGAGGTAGAATCCAAAACCAAAATACGGAGAATATCAACTTTATCTTGAATGCAGTTGTAAACTACGACAAGCAAATCAGTTCTGTGCATAATATTAGTGCCTTGGCTGGTGCAGAATATAGAAGAGACCAATCAGAAAATGTTCAGCAATCTGCTGAGGGTATCCCAACACCACAATTTACAGTAGCAGGTGCGGCTGCAAACCCAATTACTACATTTGCATCTTGGACAGCCTTCAAAAAAGCAGGTGTTTTTGGTCGTGTAAGTTATGATTACGCTGGAAAATACCTTTTAGGCTTAACGGCTCGTTATGATGGTTCGTCACGTTTTGGTGCTAATAACCTTTGGGGATTCTTCCCAGGTATTTCGGCAGGTTGGGACCTTTCTCAAGAAGCATTCTTGAAAAACAACGCTTACGTGAATCAATTAAAACTTCGTGCAAGTTATGGTTCACTCGGTGCTGACCAAATCGGTAACTTCGATTCAAGAGGTCTTTATGGTGGTGGATTTAACTACGGTGGTGTGAGTGGTATTGCTCCAACGCAATTGGCTAACCCTAATCTTCGTTGGGAGCAAAACGTAACTACTAACTTTGCCCTCGATTACGGCTTGTTCAATAACCGTGTACAAGGTTCGGTAGAATACTTTATTCGTACTTCAAAAGACCTTATCTTAGACCGCCCAGTAACTTGGTTGAGTGGATATAGCACTATTTCTGAAAATGTCGGCGAATTACAAAACAAAGGTTTAGAATTTGATATCAGAACTGTAAACGTTGATAAATCGGCTAATAACAGAGGTTTCAAATGGACTACTTCATTTAACTTCACGCAAATTGACAATAAAGTAACCAAACTTTATGATACCTTAACTACATTGCCAGGACGTGCGGTTGATGGTTGGATTAAGATTGGATACCCAGTAAACTCAATCTATACAGCTGAGTATGCTGGTGTAAACCCAGCGACTGGTCGTGCGATGTGGTATGATAATAATGGTAATATCATCTACCGTTTGGCTGGTAATCCAGATTCATATTCTAAAATTATAGGTAGCCAAATTCCAAGATACTACGGTGGTTTAACAAATACATTCTCTTACAAAGGTTTTGATTTAGAGGTATTCCTCAATTACGAATTCGGAAGAACGGTATTCAACAACCAATCGGCTTTCATGGCTGAAAATGGTGGACGTTTGTTCAATACACTTCGCTCAATTTATGAGAATCGTTGGACAACCCCAGGACAAATCACTACCGTACCACGTCCGTTCAATGGTAATGCAGAAGTCTTGGGTTCGGGTATTACGGCTGGTTCGAGATTCTACGAAGATGCTTCATTTATTCGTGTGAAAACATTGACATTTGGATATAACTTCTCACGTGAATTATTGAAGAAAGTGAAAATTGATAGAGCAAGATTGTACGTACAGGGCTACAACCTCTACACTTGGAGTAAATGGACTGGTTTCGACTCTGAGTTTGTTAACTTAGGAAGTGGAAATAACGGAACTATCCCGCAGCCACGCACCCTTACATTTGGCTTACAACTTGGTCTATAATTTCAAAAATATTAAAGATATAATTTGATAGAAATATGAAAGTAACAAACTTATATAAAATAGCAGTCTTAGGCGTTGTGCTTACGTTTGCGTCTTGTACAGATTTACTCGACGTACAACCACGTGCCTCTATTGACTCCGTAACCGCCCTTACAACGGAAGACGCAGTAAATGCAGCCGTTAATGGTATCTACGATAGATTACAATCTACCAACCTATACGGTAGAGATTTAGTAGCGATTCCAGAAGCTTTAGCCGATAACGGAAGAGCAACGAATAAATCTGGTCGTTTGAACCCAGAGTATCAGAATCAAGTAAATGCTCATTTCATTCACTGGCAAACATCTTACTTTGCTATCAACCAAGCAAATTTAGTATTAGATGCCCTACCAAAGGTTGAGAAAATGACACAAGCAAACAAAGATTTTGTGGAAGCACAAGCTTTGTTTATCAGAGGTTTACTTTATTTTGAATTGATGCGTGCGTATGCTTACGAACCAACTGTTGAAATCAAAGAAGCAAGCAAAGGTGGCGTGCCATTGTTGAAAACTGGGGTTGTTGATGCTACGCAAATCAAATTAGAAGGACGTGCTTCGATTAACGATGTTTACGAATTTATTTATTCTGATTTCACAAACTCAATTGCTAAGTTTACAAGTTCAGGAAGAACTGCAACGGCTTCATTTGCTAATAGAACTGCTGCTCAAGCAATGTTTTCACGTGTTGCTCTTTATCGTGGAGATTATACAAATGCAGCAAAATATGCAACCGATGCTTTGGCAACTGGAAGCGTAGGTCGTTTCCAAACAAGAGATACTTATGTAAGTGCTTGGCGTTCGGCTAACCACCCAGAGTCTATCTTCGAGATTCAGTATCAAACTAACGAAAACATCGGTGTAAATACATCATTGCAAACTACTTATACTACTTTGGTAGCTTCGGGTAACCGTACAACTACTGGTGGTTTTGGCGACTTAGTACCTACAAAAGCATTACTTGATGCTTACGAGTCAGAAAAAGATGCAGATGGTAAAATCATTACTGACGTACGTCGTTCGTTATACGAACTCGGAACAGCTGGTCGTGGTACTGCCGAAATCGAATGTACTAAATTCTTAGGAAGAAGCGGACAAGTAAACCTTGACAACATTCCAGTTATCAGAGTATCAGAAATGTACTTAAACCGTGCTGAGGCTTTGGCAAGAAGCGGAAATGCTGCTGGTGCTTTAACCGACCTTAACGTGATTCGTACACGTGCTGGTTTACCTGCTGCTACTGGCCTTACTGGTGCGGCATTAATCAACGAAATCTTGAAACAACGTCGTTTAGAATTAGCTTTTGAAGGTCACCGTTTCTTTGATATGAAACGTCTCGGACTCGACATCGTAAAAGCAGCTCCAGTTCAAAACTTGAACTTTACTGATTTCCGTGTTTTAGCTCCAATTCCAACAAGAGAAATTCAAGCTAACGCTAATTTGAAACAAAATATTGGATATTAATTCCGAGATTTTGAAAATTTAGAAATTTTAAACGAAAAATTATATGAAAAAAATATTTGGTATAGCAATGGTACTGGTGACAAGCATCGTAATGTCATCGTGCTTTAAAGACAACCAACCTGTTTTTGACTCACTTTATTTGGTTGAGTTTCAAGATGCAGTAATTACTGCTCCTGCATTAAACAAAACATTCCCAATTTTATCAGTGGCGAATGGTGCAGGCTTACAAACAAGACGTATCAATTTAGTAGGCCGTCAACGTGAAACAGAAGAGTCAATCAAATTTTCGGTTGACCCAGTTGAAACAACTGCTAAAGAAGGCGTACATTACACCCTTGAAGGTGGCGTAGTAAAGATTCCTGCAAAATCAAGCTTTGGTGACTGCAAAATCAATATCTTGAGAGCTCCTGCTGCCGCCGGTACAAGTGTAGTATTAGTGTTAGTATTGGAAGGCAACGGAAATGATGTAAAACCTAATGAAAATTACAAAAAATTAGGGTTCAGAATTGCTCTGTAATTGCCAAGAAGAATATAAAAGGGGAGTTGCTCGTTTGAGTAACTCCTCTTTTTAGTATCAATCAGAAATGTTTTAACGCTTTTTGGTGCGTTTTATTGATAAATTTAAGAGACCTTCGCTCGGATTAATGATTGCAAATTTTTGATTGTAAATTTCCTAAATACATCATCAATTTACAATACCTAATTGTTAACCTTAAATTTCATCTATTTATAAAATACAAAAAAGGAAAATCAGAGCATTTTAATGCGTATAGCATAAATACCCTAATTTTCCTTCTTCAGTAAAAGTCTAAAGACCTATACTATTAATATCTATTACGATTGTTGTCACGGTCATAACCGCCACCACCGCCGCCGCCACGGTTGTAACCGCCGCCGCCGCCATAACCGCCACGGTCTCCACCGCCACCACGGTTATAACCACCGCCGCCACCGCCACGGTTATCTCTTTCTTTTTTCTCTTCAGCTTGATTAACTACTGCTGTACGTCCACCAATATCGGAGCCGTTCAATGCATCAATTGCTTTTTGTGCTGAGGCATCGTCTGGCATCTCTACGAAAGCAAAGCCTTTGCTTCTTCCAGTAAACTTGTCAGTGATGATTTTAACTGAACTTACTTCGCCATACTCTTCAAAATATTGCTTTAATTCGCTTTCTTGGATTTTAAAAGGCAGACTTCCAACAAAAATGTTCATGATAACTTTGTGATTTGAATGATAAATTTTTACAAATGTATATTTATTTTATTAATAAGCTACAAAATTTTGATTTATTTGCCAAAAATATTTAATACTTATGCAACAAAGGCATAAAGTAGAACTGTGTTTTGCAGAAACTACTTTATGCCTTTAATAATCTGTTAGCAGTTATATTGATTAATTTGCCATTTCTGACAAGAATTTGATACGCATCAAGCGAAGTTCTTCTTCGGTTGTGTCATCGCTTTCAAACTCTTTTAAAGCCGCTCCTATGTTATCGGTTTCAGCAGTCATGAAATAATCGTAGATTTCATCTTGACGGTCTTCGTCGATTACTTGATTGATGTAATAATCAAGGTTTAAACGAGTACCCGAATAACAAATATGTTCAATCTCTTCAATCAGCTCGGCCATTGTAAGGTCTTTGGCTTCAACGATTTCGTCGAGGTTAATCTTACGGTCGATTTGCTGAATGATATAAATCTTAATCTTTGATTTATTAACGGCCGATTTTACGACTAAATCTTGCGTTGTTTCGATGTCGTTATCGTCAACGTATTTTGTGATTAGGTCGAGGAATGGCTTGCCGAATTTCTGTACTTTTCCGAGTCCAACACCATTGATTTGTGCTAAATCTTGCTGAGTTGTTGGGTACGTAGTAGCCATCTCTTCGAGCGAAGGGTCTTGGAATACTACGTATGGTGGTACATTTTTTTCTTTGGCGATTTTCTTACGTAGAGCCTTCAATAACTCGAATAGGGCAGAGTCGAATGCTCCACCACCCGATGAGTTATTATTAGTCGAAATATCATCGTCATCGCTGCTTTCGGTGTTTTCGTAATTGTGGTCTTCCGAAATTGTGATTGGGTGCGAGTCTTCGATAAACTTCTTACCTTTTTCGGTCAATTTTACTACTCCGTAGGCATTCTCAATGTCTTTTTCGATAAAGCCCAACACCATCATCTGACGAAGTACCGATACCCAATAGTCGTTTGATGTGCGTTTATTATCTGATTTTTTAGGAGCTTTCTCGGCTTTCTTACTTGGCTTCGGCGATTTTGCTGCTACTGGTTTTGCTTCCTCGTCATCCTCGTCATCATCCGATAATTCCAATTCTACTTCATCCTCTTCTTCTTCGTCCTCGTCGTCATCTTCTTCGTCATGAGCCACAAACATACCTTTTCCTTTGCCATAGACCTCCAATTTATCGTGTTCGTGGCTTCTGATGTAAGCATTAGCTGTATTGGCCGTCAGAATATCAGCAATGTGTTGAATATCAAATCTTTCGCCCGATTGTAAAATTGCTTTCAGACCCAAAACGGCCTCATCTTCGATTTTGATTTTCTTAGTAGGCTTGATACAGTTATCGCAGAAACCGCAATCTTTTTCTGAATATTCACCAAAATAACTCAATAATTGACGGCGACGGCAAATACCTAAGTTAGAATAAGCCACCATCTCCATGAGCAATGCACGGGCATTATCTCGCTCAGTTACAGTTTTATCTTTATTGAATTTCTCAAGTTTTAGAATATCATCGTAGGCGTAGAACATCAAGCAGTTTCCTTCCAAACCATCACGGCCTGCACGACCTGTTTCTTGATAATAACCTTCGAGCGATTTTGGTGCATCGTAGTGAATCACAAACCTAACATCTGGCTTGTCGATACCCATTCCGAAGGCAATAGTTGCTACTATTACATCGCATTCCTCATTCAAAAACGCATCTTGATTCTTCATGCGAGTATCGGCATCTAATCCTGCGTGATATGGCAGCGATTTGATTCCATTTACTGTCAATAAACTCGCAATTTCTTCTACTTTCTTGCGGCTTAAACAATAAATAATACCCGATTTACCTTTGTTATTGGCTATATATCTGATGAGTTGCTTCTTAGAGTCAATCTTCGGTCTGATTTCGTAGTAGAGATTTTTACGATTAAACGAAGATTTGAAAATATGAGACTCCTCCATGTTGAGGTTCTTCTGAATATCTTGCTGAACCTTTGGAGTAGCCGTTGCCGTAAGTGCGATTATCGGAAGCTTGGCATCAATATCATCAATGATACCTCTGATGCGTCGGTATTCTGGGCGGAAATCGTGCCCCCACTCCGAAATACAGTGAGCTTCATCAACTGCAATAAACGAAAGTTTGGCTTTCTTCAAGAAAGTCAGGTTGTCTTCTTTGGTCAGAGACTCTGGGGCAATGTAAAGTAATCGGCATTCGCCACTCAACACATCATTCTTCACACGAGTCATTTCCGACTTGTTGAGGGTTGAATTTAAAAACTGTGCATTGATACCAAATGCGGTCATTTGGTCAACTTGGTTTTTCATGAGAGCGATTAGCGGAGAAATCACAATAGCAGTGCCATCCAAAACCATTGCTGGTAATTGGTAGCAAAGAGATTTTCCTGCCCCCGTTGGCATAATCACAAAGGTATTATTGCCACTAACAATATTATTGATAATGGCCTCTTGTTCGCCTCTAAAGGCATCAAAGCCAAAGATTTCTTTGAGTTTTTCTTTTAAGGTCTGTTGTATCGCTGCGTCTACCATAAATGCAATGTTGCTGTACGGAAAATTATAATAGGTAAGTAATTACGCTAAGTTAATAATATTTTTGAATTATATTCTGAATTATTTTTGCACGAATCTGGCGTAATTAAGTTTTCGGTTTTGTACCAAATTTAATGAATTCTATTTTTCAATCAAATATCTTTTGATTCACTTTATTTTGTTCACTGAGCAAACATCAAGTACTTTTGTCGTTAAATCAAGGATTAATAAAGTGAATACGAAGTTAGAAAAAAAAATACAAAGCGTTGCTAAAAAAGTTTTGCAAGATGAAGCGGAGGCAATTCTTTCTTTGAAAAGTTATATTAACGAAGACTTTGAAGCTTGTGTAGAAGCTATTCTTTACTCAAAAGGCAGATTAATTATAACTGGTATAGGAAAAAGTGCAATTATTGCCCAAAAAATAGTAGCTACTATGAATTCGACGGGTATGCCTGCCATATTTATGCACGCTGCCGATGCCATTCATGGCGATTTGGGTATGATTCAAGATGATGATATTGTACTTTGTATCTCGAAGAGTGGCGATACGCCCGAAATAAAGGTTTTAGTGCCTTTACTCAAACGCTACGGTAATCAGTTAATAGCAATGGTGAGCAATGTAGGTTCGTATTTGGCAAAAAACGCTGATTTTGTACTGAATGCCCACGTTGAGCGTGAAGCTTGTCCGCTCAATCTTGCCCCAACCACTTCTACGACAGTTGCGTTGGCTTTGGGCGATGCACTGGCAATGTGCCTGCTGGAAGCCCGTGACTTTACGAGTCGTGATTTTGCCAAATATCATCCAGGAGGTAGTTTGGGTAAAAAATTGTATCTAAAAGTAAGAGATATTTTTCCGCATAATGCTGTGCCAAAAGTTCTGCCAGATGCTGATATTCAGACTGTTATTATTGAAATGACCTCGAAACGTCTGGGAGCAACGGCCGTTGTGGGTGATAATGATGAACTACTGGGAATCGTAACCGATGGAGATTTAAGAAGGATGTTGAATAAACAAAAGGATTTTTCAACATTACAAGCAAAAGACATCATGAATGCCACGCCAAAGGTGATTTCGCCCGAAGAATATGCCGCCAGTGCTTTGGCAATTATGCAAGAAAAAAGTATTACGCAGTTGGTAGTAGTAGAAGAGAAAAAACTATTGGGTTTTGTGCATTTACACGATTTATTGAAAGAAGGGCTGGCATGATTTTTTTGTCATAATTTCGGATAATATTTATCTGGAAATTTTATTTTGACAAACAAATCAAAGATAACATGAAAACAGTAGCAGCAATAGCACAAGAGTTTAAAGTGCAAGAAAGTACAGTCCGTCAACTTTTAGAAGGATTGCAAAGAAATGGAGGCCGACAAGTGCAATTTAATATTGCTGAACTCGGTGGAATGGGTCAATGGCAATATGGAGGTATGGTGATGGTTGGCGATATGTTTAATAACGAACTAAAAGCTAAAGTTGATAAACTTTGTAGAGCCTTAGTTGAGTTACCTGTCGAGACTGAAAACGAAATTTTCGTGCCGATTCAGCCAGCGGTTGGCTCAAAGCGATTTGCGTCTATTAAAGGAAGCCAAAATGGCATAAGTTATGCCTATTATCAAGCCGAAGATATTTTGGAAATTACTGATGAAAATGGCCTGAAAAAATATGATACCAAAGGGTATTTACTCACAGGTGTGCAGCAATCGCAAAGCAATGATGCACGAAAACTTAGCTTTTCGCATGCAGGTGGAAGCGTAGAGGTTGAGGATTTGAAAGAAGTCTAACTTATAGTAGCTATATAGTTATAAAGCCGTGATACGAAAATCGTCTCACGGCTTTTTTTGTAAAATCAGCTGGGAAATATAGATACATTGACAATTTATGTATATTTTTCGCCAAATATATTTTCGCACAGTTCCACTTACCATTGTTCACATTATTCCTTTTGTTTTATGACTGAAAATTTACCTGATGAAACCCCTTTAGATGCTGCTGCTGACGACTCTCAATCTTCACAACCCATCGAAAACAACTCAAACACTGAACCTACACCTCCTGCCGAAAGTACACCAGAAAGTACAGCCGACGAAACCCACGAGATAGTTGGTTCGGTAGATGAGCCTATCAATCCAGAGTCAGTAGTGGCGGCAAAGCCAATCTTCCATGCTCCGTGGAGTTTATCGTTTTACGGCGAAGGTTCAAAGTATTTTGTGATTCGCCTTATCAATGCCATTTTGCAGGTTATTACCTTCAATTTCTACTATCCTTGGGCAAAAGCTGCCAAACTCAACTATTTATACGAACAAACCGAGTTTGCTGGAAGCCGATTCAAGTTTCATGGTACAGGTAAAGAAATGTTTATTGGTTACCTAAAAATGTTGGCTATTGTTATAACTATCTATGGTTGTGTATGGTGGGTAAGAAGCAATGAGCAATTGGTATTGGGCTTTTTACTTTTATATGGAGGTTTGATAATTATTTATCCACTTGCCCTGCATGGAACTGCCAAATATAGACTTTCGAGAAGCTCTTGGCGAGGAATTTTCTTTGGTTATCGTGGCGAATTGGGCGAGCTATTTGCCAAATTATTTATTGGTATCGTAGTTAGTTTCTTTACGCTGGGTATTTATTGGTCGTGGATGCAAGTTGACATAAGAAAATATGTAACCAAAAATATCCGTTTCGGAAATGTTGAATTTGATTTTGTAGGAAAAGGAGCCGATTTGTTTTTGATAAAACTCAAATACGTGATTTTTATATTTGTCGCTTTTATTTTCGGAATTATAATTCTGTTTTTTATGGGATTCTTCGGGGCGGGAGTGGCTAATATGCTGAAACCCGAAACGATTGATGGAATTACGTCTCCATCTATAGGGCTAATAATTTGGTTAGTGCTGATTTACTTATTTTTTATCGCAATCATGGGTTCTATTACACTGATGCGTCAGCGAGAAATTTTTCAGTTTTATGCCGATAATACTTTTTTGTGGCAAAACGAAAAATGGCATGGTGTGAAATTGCACATGTCGTTCGTTGACCTTCTACAACTCAGTATCACAAATATGCTTTTGATATTGTTTACGCTGGGAATTGCCACGCCTTTTGTCGAAATCCGAACTTTGCACTTCATAATGCCTCGTTTGGAAATTGATGGTTCATTCGACCCTGACTCGCTCACACAAACCGAAAGTAATTATCGTGATGCCTTCGGCGAAGACGTTGGCGATTGGTTAGATATTGATTTGGCGTAGAAATCCCGAAAGGAGAAATATAAAAGTATATATGGAAGCAATATATTATGATGGAAAAACCAGCCAGCCTTATGATGCTCAAGTGAGTATTTCGGGTAATTCGTTGACAATCAGCTACGAAAATGGTCAGGTGATATGGAATATTTCGCAGATTGATTATAGTTCGTTTACTGGTAAAGGCAAAACAATGCTGAAATATGGTGAGTTTCCGCACCAATACCTCGAATTTCCTATTGATTCGCCACTTTTTGCGGCTTTAGAAAATTACCTGCCCAAACGCCGAGAAGGTTTTTGGGCATTTGCCAATGAACTGGCTGGTGCGGGTTTTCGAGGAGTGGTGATTACGATTGCCATTTTTGTGGCAATTACGGCAGGATTTTATTTTTTGTTACTTCCAAAAATTGCAGAGTATGCCGCTTCACAAATCCCGATGGAAGCCGAAGTAGAACTTGGAAAACAATTTTACGATAGTTTTGTAGGTGAAATGGAAGTAGATGAAGAACGCACCAAACAGCTACAAGCATTTGCCAAAAAGATTGATTTTCAGACAGAATACCCGCTCAAGTTTACAGTTGTGAAAGATAAACAAGTCAATGCTTTTGCTTTGCCAGGTGGCAATGTGGTGGTCTTTGATGCCATTCTTGAAAAAATTAAAACTCCTGAAGAATTAGCCGCTTTGCTCTCGCACGAGGTAACCCATGTAAAAGAACGTCATTCTTTGAAAGGGCTTGCCCGAAGTTTAGCCGGTTCAATGGTGGTATCGGTTGTAGTAGGCGATATGAACGCCATTGGTAATATTTTGGTGAGCCAAGCTCGTAATATTTATGAATTGGGTTTTACGAGAGACATGGAAAAAGAAGCCGATTTGGAAGGGCTTGAAATAATGTACCATAATAAACTCGACCCTGCGGGTATGATTCATTTGATGGAACGCCTACACGAAGAAGAAAAAAAATATGGGGTTGATAAAATGCCTGCTTACCTTAATTCTCATCCAATGACCAAAGAACGCATCGACTATATTTCAAAAGAATCCAGAGGCCATTCGGGAAAGAAAAATGTTGAGTTGGAAGAGATTTGGAAGAAAATTGAGAAATGAGTTAGGTTATGAAAAAAGATTGGATTTGGGAGTATTTGGATGAAAAACCTAAAAAGGTACTCGCATTTGCTGGTATTTATATCATTAGTGGTGCAAGTTTTGCATTATTTGAAATCTTTCAAAATGTGCAATATTCTTCCCTAAGTATTCTTTTATTATTTATACTGATGTCCTTAATTTTCGTATTTGCTCTTGTCACAGGAGTGATGTTGCTGAAAAAGAAAGGTTTAGGTATTGATTTCATGAAGGTGCTCATGGCTCTTCAAGTGTTAGGTTTACAAGCATTCGGATTTCAGTATTTTTTGTATTTGGGTGTAGTAGGTGGTGTGAACTATAATTGGGATGAAAGCAACGCATTTAATTTCTTTTTTAAAATGGGATTTATTGATTTCAATATTACACTCAATTACGATGAATACGGAGATGTAGGCTTTTTTATTAATATTATCCCAATCATATTTATTCGGTATTTATTAAAAATTGAAAATAAAGCCATAGAAAGAAGAGAATTAAGTTAACTTTAGCAACAATTTTAGAAAACAGCATTATTCAAATGTGGCATACCTGTCTATTCGCTGATTACAGGTGTGCCACATTTATTTTTCATTTCTCTTAATAATTCAAACAGCCTCTTTACGTTCTTTAAAAACAGGTAATATTTCCATGATATTACTTTGGCGATGCTGCAAACCCCACTCAATCATCGCTTCCAGTACGCTGTTTAGCTGTTTACCCGATTCTGTCAATTCGTATTCAACCGTTACGGGGGTAGTGTTATACACACTTCTGCTGATGATTCCATTGGCCTCTAAGTCTTTTAACTCTTGAGAAAGCATTCGGGGAGTTATTTTGCTTATTTCTCGCTCAATTTCTTTAAAACGTTTTTTCCCAAATAGCAATGCCCCAATAATCGGCATTTTCCACTTGCCTTGAAAGGCATTAAGGGTATCTTGAATGGCCAAAACATACGATGTTGGACATTTCTTTACATCTTCTAACTTTTTTAATATTTGCATCTTATTGATAATCAGATTACTATACTTTTTGATACTGATATACAAAAGTATATTGATATACTTTCAATAGCAAAGTTAGCATACATTTGTGCATCGAAAACAATTTTTAAACAAAATATTTATAAGACAATGATTTTAGTAACAGGTGCAACAGGACAATTAGGTGGTATAGTAGTTGAAAATTTATTAAAAAATACACCAGCCAACGAGATTGCGGTTTTGGTAAGAGATGAAAATAAAGCAGCTGACTTAAAAGCAAAAGGAGTAGAAATTAGAGTCGGAAGTTACTTCGATGAGGCTTCCTTGAAAACTGCATTACAAGGCATTGATAAGCTATTATTGATTTCATCGAATGATTTTAATGACCGTATTGGCCAACACAAAAATGTAGTTGATGCCGCTAAAAATGCAGGTGTAAAGCACATTTTCTATACTGGCGTAACGATGAAAGATATTGAAACTTCACCATTAAAACCACTTTTAGGCGACCATTACCAAACCGAAGATTATATTAAAGCAAGTGGTTTGACTTATACTTTCTTGCAAAATAGCCTTTATTTCGAGGTTATTCCGATGTTTGTTGGGGCGGGCGTACTCGAAACTGGTATTTTCTTCCCAGCGGGTGATGGCAAAGTTGCTTTTGCAGCACGTCAGGATTTAGGTGAAGCTATAGCTATAATTTTAAGCACCGAAGGACACGAAAACAAGACTTATAATTTGACGGGTTCGGAGGCTTATTCGTTTGCTGAAATTGCCGAAGAACTTTCAAGCCTTACAGGAAAAACAGTGGCTTATACAAGCCCAGAACCAGCCGCTTTTGAAGGAATGTTAAAACAGTTTGGTTTGCCCGAAGGAATCGTTGTGATGTCGGTATTATTTGCAGCGGGTATCAAAAACAATGATTTCAGCTCACCAAGTGGTACTCTGGAGCAGTTTTTAGGTCGTAAGACTACTGATTTAAAGGCCTTCTTACATGCTACTTATGCGGCTTAATTTGGCTTGTATCTTGTAGGTTTCCTTGAAAACTCTTACATTTATCATAACCTTGTGGGTTGCAGAAACCCGCAAGGTATTAGGGCTTAAATCAGAAACCAATGGAACGTAAAGAATTTCTCCAATCACTTTTAGCTTTTTCTACCGTGGGAACATTGAGCAGTTTTAAAAATTTTACAGATACCCTTCCGACTCAGAGTAAACGGATGCCAGTTTTGTTTACTTCTCATGGCAGTCCGATGGATATTCCGCTTTCAAAAGATGAGCGTCCGTTTTGGAATGCTCTTTATCATTTAGGGACAGATTTACAGAAAAAATATGAAGTAAAAGCCGCTTTGGTAGTTTCGGCTCACTGGTGTTCTCGTGGCACTTTCGTGAATATTTCGCCCGAACAAAAGCAGATTTATGATTATTATGGTTTTCCGAAGCATTATTACGACCCAAAATATCAGGCAAAAGGTGCTCCTGAGATTGCCAAGGAAGTAACCAAAATTATTCCAACAATCAATGAAACTACCGAATGGGGACTCGACCACGGTGCATGGCCAATGCTCATGCACTTGTTTCCCGATGCCAATATTCCAGTTTTTCAGATGAGTATTAGCTATTATGAGTCGCCGCAGTATCATTATGAACTGGGGAAACAACTCAAGTCATTGCGTGAAAAAGGTGTTTTGATTATCGGAAGTGGCTCGTTGATTCATAATTTGCAAATTATTGGTCAGAAAATGAGTACGGGCGATATGACCCCGTTTGGCTGGGAACCCGAATACGATGCTTGGATAAAGAAACAAATTGACGACCGCAATGTAGCCAACGTAATCAACTACGAAACAAGCCACAAGCTTGGAAAAATGGCTGCTCCAACACCTGACCATTTTGTGCCAGTTTTGTACAGCTTAGGATTGATGGATACGAAGGATGAACTCAATTATTTCTATGAAGGAAAACCAAATCTACCAGCTTTCAGCGAGCGAAGTTTTATTTTTAGTTGATTTTTGATGATAATCTATAAAAAAAAGCTGCATTCACTTCCAAATGAATGCAGCTTTTTTGTCATTACTGACCGTTTTTAATCAAGCACTGGTTCAGCTACTTTTTTTACCTTTTTCTTACCATTTGTCAATCTTAAAACCCTGTTTTTCAAAGATTCGATAATCATATACATCGAAGGAACTAAGAATAAAGTTAGGAAAAGCGAGCTTGTAAGACCACCGATAATTACCCAAGCCATACCATTTTTCACTTCTGCACCTGAGCCAGATGCCAAAGCGATTGGCAACATACCCGCAATCA
Organism: Emticicia aquatilis; assembly: GCF_014644295.1. Taxonomy (GTDB): domain Bacteria; phylum Bacteroidota; class Bacteroidia; order Cytophagales; family Spirosomataceae; genus Emticicia; species Emticicia aquatilis. The sequence continues at coordinate 30,907 of NZ_BMKK01000005.1, read as the reverse complement.
TGGCGATGGTTGTCATCAAGATTGGGCGTAAACGCTCTTTTCCCGCTTCAACGAGAGCTTCTTTTACCGACATTCCTTGTTCTTTGAGATGGTTTGTAAAGTCAACGATAAGAATACCGTTTTTGGCTACCAAACCTAAGAGCATAATTAGACCAACGATGGCAAAAATTGTCAAAGATTCCATCGTAAGAGCCAAGGCCAATAAGGCACCAATTAAGGCAACTGGAATCGAGAAAAGCACCACAAACGGATAAACTACACTTTCGTAAAGAGCAACCATAATGAGGTAAACCAACAGAATGCCCAGTCCGAAAGCCAATCCTAAGCTACCGAAAGCATCTTTTTGGCGTTGTGCTTCTCCTTGATATTCAATCACGATGCCGTCTGGTACTTTGAGTTTGGCTACTTCTTTCTGAATATCGGCCACAACCGTACCTGTTGCACGTCCAACCGTTGAGGCCGTAACTTTAATTGAATTCATGCGGTCAGAACGCTCCAAAATTGCTTGCCCAACAATTTCGCTTACATCGGCAATATCTTTCAATTTTACGATTGCTCCACGATTAGTGCGAAGCGTCAATTCTCTTATATTTTCGATTGAACGTTTATCTGATTTTTCGAGTGAAATATTGATTGGATATTCTTCGCCCGCTTGTTTGAATTTCGATTGGTCGTTTCCTCTGAAAGCCAACTGAATTGCACCACCAACTTCTGGTACACTCAAGCCTGCTTGCGAAATTTTATCACGATTTAATTGAATCGAAATCTCAGTTTTTGGGCTTTTCGTACTAAACTCTACGTAATCTGTTCCAGCAGTTTTTTTCACCACTTCTTTTATATCTTTGGCTACGGCCTTGATTTTATCCATATCTACACCTTTGATGGCAATCTGAATCGGAGCTTCACTACCGCCTGTGATACTTACTGGACGAATCACCACTTTGACACCTGGAATTTTGGCTACCTCATTTCTAATCATATTTCCAAAGGCATCGGTCGAAAGCTTACGTTTTTGTTTATCAACGAGTGTTACCGAAATTTCTGAGATATTTGAATTAGAACTTCCCGAACCCATCGCACCAGTTTGTGTACCGATATTGGCAAAAACTTTCTCAACTTCTGGTTTTTGAAGGAGCAATTCTTCCACTTTTTTAGTCATAAGGTTAGTTTGGGCCAGTGGCGTTTGAGGCGACATTTCGAGTTGAATTGCAAATTCGCCACGGTCTCCCGAGCCAGCAAAAGCCGTTCCGATGAAACCCGCTGGTAATAAAGAAACCGAACCCACAAACATGGCCAATATTACTATCAAAACCCAACGTTTATGATTTAAAGCCCAACCTAACATTTTGCCGTAGTCTGCTTGTAAACCATTTAAAAAACGTTCAAAAGCTAAGTTGATTCTGCCCCAAAGGCTATTTTTACTTAAAACCTCAACCTTTCCCCATTTCGAAGCCAAAAGTGGTGTAAGCGTAAACGAAACCAACAAACTCATGAGTGTAGAGAAAACTACTACCAATGAAAATTCACGCAAGATATTTCCAATCAAACCACCACTCATTGACAAAGGCAAAAATACTACGACGTCAACTAAGGTAATGGCAAGGGCTGTAAAACCAATTTCCTGACGACCTTCGATGGCGGCTTGAACTTTGTTTCTGCCCATTTCGAGGTAGCGATAAATATTTTCCAAAACCACAATACTATCATCGACCAAGATACCTACTACCAATGAAAGCCCCATTAAGGTCATTAAGTTGAGTGAAAATCCGAAGACATACATCAAAATAAAAGTTGGAATCATGGCCGAAGGAATGGCCACCAACACAAACATGGAACTACGGAAACTATGTAAAAAGAATAGCATCACGGCTGCCACGATGATAATTGCCAAGAATAAATCATGCACAACGGCATCGGCCGAAGCGAGTGTATAAATTGATTGGTCGGCCGCAATATCATAGTTAAAACCTTTTGAAGTGTAAGTAGCTTTGATGTTTTTCAAAGTCTCTTTTACCGATTTACTCACATCTACGGCGTTGGCATCGGCCTGTTTTACGATTTCGATACCAATACCCGCCCGCCCATTATTTCGGTTGAGCGTTTTTGCTTCGGTTTGTCCGTCGGTGATAATGGCAAGGTCTTTCAATAAAACTCGGCTACCATCTACGTTTTGGCGAATAATTAAATTACGTAATTCATCGACTTTGACTAATTTGGCGTCAAGTCTAATCGAAACTCGGTTGTTTTCGCTCAAAACACTACCCGCAGGAAACGAACTATTGCTGTTGGCAATCATCTGATTGACTTGTGCCGACGAAATATTATAGGCTTGAAGCTTCGTATTATCTAAGTTTACTTGAATTTCACGCTCGCTTCCACCGATAAGCCTTACCGTACCGACACCCGCTACATTTGATAAAACAGGCTTGATTTTTTGGTCGATTAAATCGTAAAGTTCTGGCTCCGACATATTGGCCGAGGCACTGATACGAAGTACAGGAATCTCGTCAGTATTAAAACGATTGACCACTGGGTCGTCGGCATCATCGGGTAATGTTGACTTGATTTGGTTGATTTTTCGTTCGGCGTCACGTTGAGCATCAAGTGTATTGATACCAGATTTGAGCTGAACCGTTACGATTGAAACTCCTTCTGATGAAATCGAAGAAATTTTATCTATACCCTCGATGGCCGAAATGGCTTCTTCGATGGGTTTTGTTACTACATTCTGAATCTCGTCAGAAGATGCACCACGATAAACGGTTTGTACCATAATTACGTTGGCTTCAAACTTAGGCAATAAATTGTAGTTTAATTGCTTATAGCTTATAAAACCAAACAAAATCAAGGTCACAAAAAACACCGTAATCAGCAATGGGCGTTTGATTGATATTTCGGTTATTGACATTTTCTTTTGATAGTTATTTGTTGACTGGTTGACTGGGGAACTGGTTATTTGTTATTGGTTGACTTGTTATTGGTTACTGGTTGGTTCTTGAAATTTATATCTAATAACAAGTTCACTAATAACCAGTAATTAATTCCCCAATAACCAATTACTTATTTGATGTTTTAATAATACTGCTGCCGTCGGTCAAGTTGATTTGGCCGCTTGTTACTACTTCTTCACCTGCTTGTAAGCCTGCAATAACTTCGATGTTTTCACCGATTTCACGTCCAACCGTAATTTTCTGAATCACGGCTGTGTTGTTTTTCACTACATACACATACGGGTTCTTGATGCCTTCTACTAAAGCGAGTTTTGGTATCTGTAAAACCTTAGCTTTTCCGCCTAAATCGAAACCTACCATTACGTAAGTTCCTGCACGTAAAGCATTGGTATTCAACTGTAATTCTACTTTGTAATTATGATTCTCATCGCCTTTTGGAGAAATAAACTTCACATTTCCGTTAAATGATTTACTCGGAAAAATGTCAGTCGTAATGGTTGCAGCTTGACCCAAACGAAGTTGGTAAACGTCTTTTTCATTGACAAAAACAACGGCTTTCAAATGCACATCATCAACTACAGTTGCAATTACTGTTCCCGGACTTACAAATTCACCTGCCATCAATTTGCGAGAAGTAACGATGCCGCTAATTGGCGAAACAATGTTGCCATCGGCAATTTGTTGTTTCACTTGTTCCATCTGCAAACGAAGATTTTCGATGTCATATTTGCCATTTACTACGCTTAGTTCGGTTCCTGCATTACCTTTCAATAAATCTTCGTTACGTTGTAAATCTCTTTCGAGTTTGCTTAGTGTGAGTTCGTTCGCTTTTAAATTCAATACTTTTAATCTTGAATCAAGGCTGCCGATTACTTGTCCTTTGGCAACTCTCGAACCTACTTCGATTGAAAGTTTTTCGATTTTTCCTTGTACGCCAATGGCAATCGTGGCTTCGTTGTTGAGTTCCAAATTGGCTGGTAAAACAACTTTTCCATCGTATTCTTTAAATTCGGCAGCGGTTGTGGCCACGGCTATTGGCATTTTTGAGCGGTCAACAACTACTTTGTTTGCTTCGATTTTCTTCTTGTTTTTGGCAAGTGTGAATGTAATGAAGCCAATCAGTGCTACGAGTGATATGGTGAGAATGAGCGACTTTTTCATTGATATTTTTTATTAAAATTGATTAATGTAGTTTTTTAGATTTCCTTTAGATTTTTCGTATTCGAGCCTTGTTCCCAAGAAATTAATGAGCGAGTTTACATAGTTGCTTTGGGCTTCTTTGTAAGAATAATCGGCATTGAGCAAGTCAGAGAGCATCGAAACTCCTTTTTGGTATTCGACACTGCTACTTTCAAAAACTTCTTTGGCAAATGTTAGATTTTCTTTGTTGATTTTTAGGTCAGTTTGTGCTTTTAGTAGAAGGGAGGCTGAATTTTGAAATGCTAAGTTCATATTCTCTGTACTTAGTTTCAGATTTGTACGGGCGTTCAATAAGCTAATTTCGCTTTGTTTCAATTGGCTATTTTTGCGATAACCGCTAAAAATTGGTACGTTTACTTTCAAACCAATCGACGAAAAATCAATCCAATTGGTGAATGATTTGCCAAAATCATTACCAAAGCTCATCACACCATATCGACCGTACATCGAAACTGTTGGCATAAAAGCGGCTTGTTTACGCTTCACATCGAGTTCTTGCAAGAGAATGTTATTGCTCTGAATCTTGTAGTCCAAAATTCCATTCACATCGAGTGAATTTTCTCTTTCGATTTGCGTTAAGCCTTCATAATTTATGCTTTCTAAAACACTAATATCTTCACCGAGCGACATCCCGATTACATTTTTCAGGCGATTCAAAGCCACTGCTTTGTTGGCTTGAATGATTGATTTTTGTGAAAGAATGTTATTCAACGTCGATTTCGTACGGTCATATTCGGTTTTCTTGATTACGCCTTTGTCGAGTCTTAGTTTTAAAATATCGAGCAACTCACGGTATTTTTTCTCATTTTCAAGCGTGATTTTTTCTTGCTCTACATACACCAATACTTGAAAATAAGCATTGGCTGTGTTGTAAATCAGATTATCCTGCGTTTGTTCTTTTCTCAAAGCTGCCAACTGATTATTGGGTTCGGCTGCTTTCAAGCCCAACAACATTGATTTATCATAAATCACTTGGTCGAGTTGGGCGGTTGCGTTTGTATTGTACTGATTACCAAACTGCACACGAATTTCGTTCGGACTAAAGGCTCCCGCAGGAATAACCGACACCTGACGCTTGAGGTTATCATCAAAACCAACGTTGACGTTTACCTGTGGCAAATAGCCCGACAATGCTTCTTTTTCCTTTTCTTTAGCTGCCAAAATTTCGTTATTGGCAATGGTATTACTTAAATGATTTTTGAGAGCGAAATCAACACAGCTTTTTAGCGATAGAGGCGTATTTGCCTGTTGCCCAAAAGTTGTAATGGTACTGACTTGTAAAATCACATAAATCCAAAAACTTGTTTTTTTCATTTGTTATTTAAATTGAATTATTCTTATATAAAGTTGATTTTAATATAGTTGACTTGTCAACTATTTGAGCAAAAAAATTATCTTTCGGCGTTTTCTTTAAGTTTCGATAAGACTTGCTTGAAAATCAATAACTCGGCATCTGATATTCCTTTAAGTATCGAATCGCTCATTTTATCTAAAATCGCCTTGCATTCATCTAATTTACTGCTACCAAGTTCAGTAAGTACGATATATTTTTTACGTCGGTCGTTGGCATCATTGATGCGTTGTACAAAACCTTTTGCCTCCATTTGGTCAATATGACGCATAATTCCCGATTTATCGAGTTGTAGAATTTCGGCTAATTCGGTTTGTATTGAATCTTCTTTTGAAGAAATAATTTTCAATAAATGAAATTGCTCAGGCGAAAGCTCTAAACCACCGTTTTCAAACGCTAAAGCCGTGGCTTTATGCAAGGCTCGAATAGTACTACCAAATATAAATTGCAATGAATCTTTATCTAATTCCATAAACGTTGATTTTGATATAGTTGATAAGTCAACTAATTGATAACGAAAAAAGTTTCAATAGTCACTGAAAAAATCTGTAATTATTCACATTATGTAGAAACAATTATGCTAAAACTTTGAAAAGTACAGAAAAACAAGGGCCAATAAATTTTTTATGATTCAAGAAAACAAACGCAAACGTTTGCAAAGGGTATTAGGGCAAAAATGGGGGTTTTGGCTCATAACAAAGTTTTTGAGAATCATTTTTTTAGCTACATTTGCTACGAAAAGGTAAACAAAATCTTGAAAAGTAAATATTCAAATACCGACGAACAATTACTTTGGCAATCTTTCAAACAAGGAGATGCCAAGGCGTTTGAGCAGTTGTATAACCGATATTTTAAGATTTTAGGCTCTTACGGACTCCGCCTAAGTACTGATACTACACTCGTAGAAGATGCCATTCATGATGTATTTATTGAGCTTTGGCGAAGAAGAGAATATCTGAGCGATGTCGATAATTTGAAATTCTATCTTTTTAGGGCTTTACGCAACCAGTTTCACGGAAACCTGAAACAAGATATGTTAGATAAAAACGAAGACATCAACCAGTTTTTGGATTATCTAAGCACTATTTCGTCTGAACAAGAAATCATCGTTAGCGAAGAAACACAGCTTAAAGCTCAGAGGATTGAAAAGGCCATAAGCAAATTGAGCAACCGTGGAGCCGAAGCAATTAATCTGCGTTTTTATCAAGGTCTAAGCCTCGACGAAACCTCCGAAATTATGCAGACTCCCAAACAAGTAGTTAAAAATCTTCTCTCAAAGTCAATTGCCATTCTTCGTGTTTCGCTCAAGAAAGTAGTCTCGTTGGCTATTTTTATGAGTTTATTTCAGTAACAATTTATTTGGTTAATCTATTAATTTACAGAGCGTAGTGGTGTATCGCATACGCCCACGTTGCATTGTGGTAAGCATGGGCGTATGCGATACGCCACTATATATTATTAAATAACTTTCCTGTAAGATTAATTTGCTTATAATCAGTGGCTTATGTTTGAGTGATAATTTCTGCCGAAAAAAAATATAAATTTTTGGTTACTTTTTTTAATTTTTCTCACCTATATAATTGAAGCCGTAGTAGCTTTTATTAAAGATGACTAATCAGTTTAAAAATATACAAGACTTTCTCAACGATGATGATTTCGTTGCGTGGGTTTTGCATACACAAAACGATTCTTTTTGGCAGAAATTCCTTTTAGAAAACCCCGAAAAACAACCGATGATTCAAGAAGCCAAACAACTTCTTGAAGAAATTAGAGCTTTTGAGGCAAATCAACCTACTAAACTTAATCAGAGTAGGGTTTGGGCAAAATTGAAGGAGTCGATGCAAGAAGAAGCAGAAATAGATACCCCTAAATTCCGCATACTTCACTCGCAGGTGTTCCGTTGGGCAGCGAGCGTGATTTTTATCTTGGGTTTTATTGGAACATATTTTTGGCTGAGTGAGCCGAAAAACGTTTCGTACAATTCGTTGGTTTCTTCGATTGAAGAAAAACAGTTGTGGGTAGAATACATCAACGATAAAGCCACACCAAAAACTATTAGTTTGGAAGATGGTAGTTCGGTGATTTTGGAAAAAAATAGTAAGATAAGCGTGCCGAAGCAATTTGATGCGGATAAACGAACGGTGATTTTGAGTGGTGAGGCATTTTTTGAGATTGCTAAAAATCCTCGCCGACCATTTTATGTTTATGCCAACGAGGTAATAACGAAGGTTTTAGGTACGAGTTTTCGGGTGCGAGCCTTTGAAGATGACAAGAAAATCACTGTGAAAGTAAAAACTGGTAAGGTTTCGGTTTTTAGTCAGAACAAACATTTGCTCAATACGCCCGAATCGAAAGGTTTGATTTTGCTTCCAAATCAGCAGGCAATTTATAATCGGCCAACTGATGTACTGAGCAAGCATTTAGTAGAAACCCCCATGCCGCTCCCGACCAACGACGCTACTGCTCTTCCCGAATATTTTGATGAACAGCCAGTGTCGAATATCTTGGAAGTGATTGAGCGACGGTACGGTGTGAAGATTATTTTTGATGAAGAACTTTTGTCTCGTTGTGTCATCACGACCCGCCTTCGTGATGAATCTTTGTATGAACAACTCGATTTGATTTGTACCATTATCGGAGCAACTTATAAAGAAGTTGATGCACAAATCGTTTTCGAGTCGGAAGGATGCCAATAATGTAAGTATTAAACCTATTAATCATTTAAACCAAAAACAGAACCGACCAAGAAAAACCCTTAATTTACTCGACAATTCCCTTGATTTTTTATTAAAGAGGTAAAGATGCGGCCACACCTTTACCCCAAGCCTTCACCATTCGATTTCTTGGATGGATGGCTTTTGTTTTGTCTTAACTCTAACAAAAACAAACAAATGTATGTCAAAATTATTTACTAAAAAAGCGATTTTCAAGATTATGAAAATCTCCCTAACTCAGCTAATGCTGCTCATTTTTGCGATAAGCATCAGCTACGCCCACGATAGCAGTGGTCAGGAATTTCTGAAAGAACGCTTATCGGTTTCTCAAAAGAATGGGAATCTGAAAAGCCTAATTCAGACAATCGAAAGCAAGGTAGATGTGACATTCTCTTATAACAAAGAAGTCATGTCTAATCAAGAGAGATTCTCTTATGATTTTAATAACGAAACTCTTGAAGAGATTCTGAAAAAAGTCCTTACACCACGTAAGATTTCGTTTCAGATACTCAGAAAGAACCATATTGTATTGACAAAAGCATCATTTTTGGGAAGTTTAGACATAAACAAAATTGATGCAATCAACAATACTCAACTCCAAATAATGGCCGAATTTGGGGTAAAAGGTAGTGTAAAAGATGCTAAAGGAGAAACATTGGTAGGTGTAAGTATTACGGTGGAGGGAACAACCAGAGGAACAACTACCGATGCCAACGGACAATACTCTTTGAGCGTGCCTGATAAAAACTCGGTATTGGTTTTTAGTTTTTTAGGCTACGAACCTCAGAAAGTCAATGTAAATGGCCGTTCTACAATTGATGTGGTTTTGAGCGAAAGCGAGAGTACACTCAATGAAGTGGTAGTAGTTGGTTATGGTACTCAATCGAAAAAGAATCTTACGAGTGCTATCAGTAATGTAAAACCTGAAGATTTAAACCGTGGGGCAATCGTTGATGTTGGTCAATTACTACAAGGTAAAGTACCAGGATTAAACATCTCGTCGAACGGTGACCCAAATCAACGTGCTGCTGTGATTCTTCGTGGAGCTTCAACGCTCAATAGTTCGCAAGGTCCATTTTATGTAATTGATGGTGTGCCTGGAGCTGATATTTCGGTAATTGCTCCCGACGATATTGCCACGATTGATATTTTGAAAGATGCCGCCGCAACATCAATCTACGGAAACCGTGCTGCCAATGGTGTAATTATGATTACTACCAAAAAAGGCAAAAAAGGTGCTATGCAAGTAGGCTATAGCGGTTATGTTGGTATCGAAAAAGTATCGAGCAAACTTGATATGATGAGTGCCAGCGAATTGAGAGCATTTTTGACAAAAAATGGCCAAAGTTTATCGCCAAACGATGATAAAGGTGCTGATACTGATTGGCAAGCTGCCGTACAGAAGTCAGCTGCGTATTCGCAAAACCACAATATTTCGTTTAGTGGTGGTGGTGAGCATAATACTTATAGTGCAAGTTTGAATTATACCGACAAGCAAGGTATTTTATTATCGAGTAATCTGACGAGAGTAATTGCCAGAATGTCGATTGAGCAATATGCTTTGAATGATAAAGTGAAATTTGGATTATCGGTTGTAAACTCAAATAGCAATGCCGATAATACCCCGATGCGAAACAACGTGCTTATTCAGATGATTAATCACTTACCAGTTTCGCCCGTAAAAAATGCTGATGGTACGTACTTTGAAAACTGGCAAAATACTGGCTATTTCAATCCTTTGGCACTCATTGAGCAAGCAAAAGATAATAGCAAATACAATAACTTGATTGGAGCATTTAATACACACGTAGATTTACCATTCAATCTTTCTTATGATTTAAATCTATCGTATCAGAATACGACCTCGCTCAATAGCCAGTCTTATGCAAGTTATTATTCGCAATACAATAGTGCCAATTTCTATAATAACCCAGAGCCACCAGCGGTGCATACATTGGTTAACTTCGGTACGAATGGCTCGGCATTGCGAAATACTTATCAAGATACTCGTAAAGTATTAGAGACATTCCTTTCGTGGAATAAAACTATTGGCAAGCACTATATAAATGCAGTAGCTGGGTATTCATGGCAAGGAAATACACTTGGCGATGGTTTCCAAGTAACAAGTACTAACTTCCCAGTTGATAATATTGGTTACGGAAACTTTGCTTTGAGTAACCCTTATGCTATTTCTTCATACCGAGTTAATTTTGGTGCTGATGGTATCTTCCAAGAAAACAAATTGATTTCGGACTTCGCTCGTTTGAATTACTCTTACAACGACAAATACCTTTTCCAAGGCTCAATTCGTCGTGATGGTAGTTCGGTTTTTGGTAAAAACAACTCTTGGGGTTATTTCCCATCGGTTGGGGTTGCTTGGCGTATCAATGAAGAAAACTTCATGAAAAACCAAAACCTTTTCAATGATTTGAAACTTCGTGTAAGCTATGGTACAACGGGTAACTCATCAGGCTTTAATGCTTATACGGCTCAGTTTATTTCTGGCTTATTGGGTACTTATTATTATAATGGTACGCAAACTGCCGCTTATGGCCCAACCCAAGCAGCAAATCCTGATTTACGTTGGGAAAAAACATCGACTGCAAACCTTGGTCTCGATTTCACGATGTTGAAAGGTTTATTGAGTGGTTCGATTGAGGTTTACGACAAAAGAACAAATGGTATGATTTATTCTTATCAAGTAAATCCGATTTTAGTACCAGTAGGTAGAATTGTGGCTAACGGCGGAAGCATGAGCAACAAAGGTGTGGAAGTGAGCCTTTCGGCTACGCCTGTTAAAAACAAAAATGGCTTAACTTGGACAACTGGCGTGAACTTAGCTCATAACAAAAACTTAATCGTGAGCCTAACAAACCCATTGTTTGCGGGTGGCGACTCAATCCGCACGACTCAGCCTGAAGGTGGTGGCCAAACAGGAAGTACATTGCAAATCTTGAAAGCAGGTCAACCGCTTGGTCAGTTCTTCACGTTTGAATATGCTGGCAAAAACGAAGCAGGTGTTTCGCAGTATTATACAAGCACAGGAGGCCTAACAACTACACCTGTAATTGGCAAAGATTACCGTTATTTGGGTAGTCCACAACCAAAATTATTATTAGGCTGGACAAACACACTTACATACAAGAATTTGGATTTGAATCTCTTTGTGCGTGGTGTATTCGGTAATAAGATTTTCAATGCTACACGTGCCGATTTGTTCAGACCAAGCACTGCACAGTTTACAAATATCTTGAAAGACGTAGCCGATGAAAGTATCAAAGATGTAAACTCTTATAAATATTCATCGAGATTCATCGAAAGCGGCAGCTATGTAAGACTTGATAATGCTACATTGGGCTATAACTTCAAGAAAATAAGTAACTATATCCGCAACCTTAGAGTATATGCTTCGGTAAATAATGCTTTTGTGATTACGAAATATACTGGAATTGACCCCGAAATCAACCAAGGTGGTTTAGCCCCAGGTGTTGATTCAAACAATTTCTACCCTAAAACTCGTACAGTTTTATTTGGTCTAAATGTTTCATTCTAAGTTTTCGCAGAACCTAAAATTTAATACTCAAATGAAAAATATATTTAAAAATTCATTCGCACTTTTAATCGCCTTATTGGTATTTGGTTGCCATAAGATTGAAGTGCCTGTCAACACCCAGTTGACACCTGATATTTTCCCTCAGACAGCAGCACAATTTGTTCAGGCTTCTGGCCCGCCTTATGCGGCATTGAGAGGAAATTTCTCTTTAGACTATTGGTTTATTCAGACCTTAACTACCGATGAAGCTATTCTTCCTGCTCGTGGCGGTAACTGGTATGATAACCGAGGATATATTGATATGCACTATCATTCGTGGACTAAAGACCACGGAGCTACTGGTTCGTGTTGGAACTGGTTATCGACAGTGATTGGTACTACTAACCAAGCTCTCTCGATTCTTGAAACGACGATTCCTGAATCGACTACCACCAAATCTCAGAATTTATCAGAGTTGAAAATGGTTCGTGCCTTTGCTTATTTTATGATGATGGATTTGTATGGAAATGTGCCAATTTATGACAAATACGGCGATTTTACTCCTAAGGCAAACTCAACACGTGCAGAAGTATTCAAGTTTGTAGAATCTGAAATTAAGGCAGCAATTCCGAACCTAAGCAGTGATGTAAATGTAGCTACTTACGGGCGTTTTACTAAATGGGGAGCTTATGCACTCTTAGCAAAAATGTATTTGAATGCAGAGGTTTATACAGGCACAGCAATGAATAAAGAGTGCATTGATGCTTGCGATGCCGTTATAAATTCTGCCAAGTTTGGTGTAGAATCAAGTGCCAATTATCTGAAAATGTTCTACCCAGATAATGGCCCACAAATGAAGGAGTTCATTTTTGCGATTCCTTATGACCCAGCAGCTACTGCCATGAGTGGAACAAATGGTTTTATGTATCATTCTCGTTATGATGTACCTCGTTCGATGCGTACAAGATATAATCTACCATTTACGCCTTCGGCTCCACGTAGCACTTTGCCTGAGTTCTATGCGTATTTTAATGACCCGAACGATATTCGTAACCAACAATGGCTTACTGGAAAACAGTTTTTGGCCGACGGAAAAACGCCTCTTACTGTAACTACTACCAAAAAAGGTTATGACCAATTCTATACTGGTGCAGACGGTAATGCTTCGGTAACTTATCAAGTTGAGCTTACTCCAGAAATTAAACTTCGTCAGGATGTAACTACATTCGATTTGGGTAATGATGAAATTGCGTGGAATATGGGTTATAGAAACATCAAATTCTACCCTGATGCTACTTCTACAAGCCGAAATCAAAATAATGATATTCCTGTTTTCAGATATTCAGATATTATCTTGATGAAGGCCGAAGCAACCCTAAGAAGTGGAGGTTCGGCACAGACCGCTACGAGTTTAGTAAACCAAGTACGTTCTAATCGTACTACTTCTGCGGCTTTAACGAATGTTACGCTTGAAGATATTTATCAAGAAAGAAGCCGTGAGTTTACGATGGAAACTTGGCACCGCAATGATATGATTCGTTTTGGCAAATATGAAAACTCTTGGGGCTTTAAGAAAGATACTGACAAGAATAAACGCATTTTCCCGATTCCTACGGGGGCTTTAGTTCTGAATCCTGCATTGAAGCAAAATCCAGGATATTGATAAAGTTTAGTAAGCAAAAGAGGCTCAAATGAAAATTTGAGCCTCTTTTCTTTTTTATACAACTTATAGTTTTTTCATCACCTTCACGAGCATTTTGGCAATAACTGCATTGCCTTTATCGGCAGGGTGCAGGCCATCATAAGTCATATTGATTGACTCAGTAGGGTAGGGGTATTCGTCTTTTTCGGGGTTGAAAGGCACATCAACATAATCAGGATATTTGAAGTTTTTATACTCACCTGTTTTTGGGTCTTTCAATCGCTTGAAGTTGACCATGTTTTTTTGCGTAATCCCACTTTTATTGTAAAGGTCAATGACAGGAATATTTTCAAATTTTGCAATATTCACCACGGCTTCGGCAAACTGAGCTAAATTCTGCTCATTTTTAGGTTTATATGAGCCATAAGCATTGTTTTTAGCATTGGCTATATACACAAAGTCGCCACGCTGAAGAGGCGTAATCAAGATAATTTTTGCATTTGGATTGAGACTTTTCAATTTATCAATAATGATTCTGAATGAGCCATGAACCGTATTGTTGCCAGTATTATTCTGATAATCTTCAAGTTTGCCGAGCGGACGACCTCGCCACCAATCGTTCGTTCCGAGAAATACAGAATATACATCAGCCGAAACCAAGCCAAGTTCATTGATTTTTTCGGCAATTCCGCCCGAAGTCCAGCCGTTATGACCTTGATTGATAAATTTGATGTACGGAAGCTTCTCCGTGACCATCGTCATATAGCCTTTTTTTACTCGATTTCCAGTCTGCTCGGGGTGGTCGTTGAGATACGTAATCGAGTCGCCAATAGCAACCCAAGTGATTTCTTTTGGTTTAAATGATAAAAAACTAAGGAGTATAAAACTTAAAAAGAGTGCCTTTTTCATGGGTTGAATATTTTAGTAAATTATAGAAATGCTTTCACGGCTTCTTTTACTTTATCCGACTCGCAAGCGGTTGCCACGTGTCCGCAGTCGCCAGTGAGTTCTACAATACTGATATTAAGTGCTTTGGCAAATTCGGTAGCGGCCATTGGGTTTACCATTTGGTCTTGTGTAGCCACAATTACGAGCATTTTGGCTTTGATATAGTTTGGTATTTCGGCCAATGTTTTTCCCGAAGTTTGATAAATATCCTGCCCGAGCATCGCTTTTATTTGAGCAATCCAGTTTTCTGGGTGGTTGCCTTTCACGTAATCATCTCCCGCTTTCTGAATCGCTTTGTAGGCATCATCGGCCTTGCGTGATTTATTCCAATATTGCGGTGTAAACAAATGTAGATTATGCACTTCTGCCACTCTTCTCATGGCTTCTCGGCGTGCTTCGGGAGCTGTTCCTGCGGCTTCTATGGCGTCCCATTCGGTTTTCCAGAGCAAAATATCGTAGTAAGATTGCTTCGGTGTGCCAACGATTGGAATCGCTTTGGTCATGAAGTCGGGGTAGGCTGCTACCCACTCAAAGGTCTGCATTCCGCCCATCGAAATGCCCATTACGGCATATAAGTGGTTGATTGCAAGGTTTTTGGTGAGTAAAGCGTATTGAGAATTGACCATGTCTCGAATACTGATTTCGGGGAAGTTATCGGTGTTTGAAGGAGCCGACGAAACACCATTGCCGAGAGCATCGACCAGAATCACACAAAATTTGGTGGTGTCAACCCATGCAGCAGCCGAGCCTTTAATATCGGTACTTTTGCCCGAAAAATACGTAGGAAAAAGAATAACATTGCTCTTGGTTTCGTTGAGTGTGCCGAGCGTGAGATAACCAACTTTACAGTCTTTGATAACTGAGCCTTTGGTAGTAGTAAAATCACCGATAGTGGCAATTTTTACGGCATTTTGGGCGAAAAGATTTAACGAAATAAAAGATAATAGGAAGACGATTTTTTTCATTTTCGATTGAATAGTGTTGGAAAAACAAAGCTATTCAGAAAACTAAAAAAATGGCATAAAAACGGAACAAAATTATTTCTTTGCTCCGTTTTCTACTTCTTCGACCCTAAAAGCGACCATCTGTTTGATTAGCTCAAAAGGCATTGGTTGGTTCAGTGGAAACTGAATTGAACCTTTACCGACTTTATATTTTGAAAGTGCCTCCTGAAAAGCCACATTGCCCGACGGCAGGGCATAAAAACCAATGTGATTTTTGAAAGCTGCAAAATAGACCAGCACTTTGCCTTGCTTGAAAGCGGGCATATTATAGCTGATGGTTTCTTGGGCGTTGGGTGCTACTTCTTTGATACAGCTACGAATTTGATTCAAGATTTCGCCTACTTCTGGGCTATAATCAGCAATATATTGGTCGATGTTTTGATAGGTTTTCTTTTCCATCTTTTGTGTAAATGTTTTATACAAAATTATGGAAAAAGAGTGATTAATAATTGTTGCAAAAACGACTATTTAAGGGGGAATTTGCGACAGATTTATTTCGTGTAACTGAACGAACCGTAATTGCCTGTGCTATTTTGTTGGGCATAAAAATTAATCGATTGTATTTGGCTTGCATTGGGTACGTCGGCAATAAACAGTGAATCGTTGCTGGTATTGTCAAAACTGAGGGCGTATTGTTGGGTTGTGCCATCGTTGAACGTAACTGAGGCATTAACCATGAAATCGCTCGGTGACCAAAAAGAGGTTGGTAAATTGACACTTACTTTACAACCGCACATCATTTTTACAAACACCGATATTTCGGCATTGCTCGGAGGAGTATTTGGCTCTAATAAAAGCCCTGGCACAATGACGGTGATTTTATAAAACTGCTGTTCTGGAATCAACCAAACTCCTTGCGAAAGACTGAGGTTTTCGCCCGATGGGGTCGGAATACTGACGGTTAAGGTGGCTAATTCGGGAGATGCGGGCAGAGAAAAAGTATTGCTAAGCCCCATAATTGTATTGATATTGGCCGTCAGATAATTGACTGATGGATTTTGTCCTGCTTCCGACGTAGGCGTTAAAATCGGCATCGGCGAGCTACTCCCTGCTGTAAATGTGGGCGAAATAACGCCATCATTAGTACTGGCAATGACTTGATAGGGAATTTCAAACTGGCCACCTGAGTATTGAAACGAAACTTTAATGTTGGCGTTGTCGTAGGCGTTGGGGCCGAGAAATTTTCCTCCGAGGGCTTGTAGATAAACAAAAAGATTGGCTGTTTTCATGGTTTAATATTGGATTTTGGTTGATTATTAAATTCGTTTATAATGCAGCTGCACCAGACCTTTGGCGAAGGATTGGGCAGAAATTAATTCTAATGGCAGTTCGGGACGATTATCTTGGAAAAGTTTTGTGCCTGCTCCGACCAAAATCGGAATAACAGAAATAATAAATTCATCAATCAGATTCGCTTTCAACAATTCGTTGACTATTTCGGCTCCGCCATCAATGAAAATATTTTTTCCGGTCTCGGCTTTTAGCTGTTTGATGAGTGTTTCAAGATTTTCTGTATAAAAATGAGTATTTCCGATACTTGGGCGAGCGGTGCGAGTAATAATAAATGATTGTTTATCGGCGTGCGGAAATTCCGAAACTTTGGTCATTACCCAATCATAAGTTTTTCGACCCATAATTACGGTATCGACCGATTCTACAAACTTGAAGTAGCCATAGTCTTCACCTTCTTGCTCAACGATTGACAAAAATCCTAAATCATCGTTGGGTTTGGCAATGTATCCATCGAGACTGGTGGCAATGTATAAAATTACTTTTCGGTTCATCGAAAACTTAGCTTTTTCTTGATTGTATTTCTTTTTGGATGGTATTTAGGCTCATAATATTAATTATTAGCATTGGCAAAAGGGCCGTGGGTACTAATGTCATCATACTAAAACCTTGTCTGATTGCGAGAAAAACCACAGCAAAAATCAAAACCATGAGTATTCCTGTGAAAATTGATGTCGCTTTTTTGAGGTTTTTTGCTTTGGTTTTTAGTTCGTCGAGAGAGAGTTTGGCGTAAGGATTTTCTTTCATAGTGCTGAGGGTTGATTGAGAAAATTAACTCAGCAAATATATGTAAAAAGAGATAGAAATGAAGTTTTTGTAGAGATGTATCAGAGCTTATTTTTATACAATTAGCTTCTTTATGTTTAAGCCAGCATTAATAAAAAAATGTAGGCTGAATAAACCTCAGCCTACATAAGGTTATATTTGAATAGATAATTATTTCGGTATCATCGGTAGGTGCTTTACAAGCATTCGTTTCTGATTTAGCTGTGTATTATCAGAGAAGTGTTCGCTCGAAAGCTTTTCAACACTCAAATTTGCGGTAGTTCGAGCATTTCTTGCCATAGCATTTGTCTGAACTCCCATTACGAGTAGTGCTTTGCTCAATAGCGTTTCGGTTTCATCTCCGAAAGGTTTGAATGGCACAACTTCATCCGAAACTTGGTAGGTCGGAGCAATTCCATTTACATTCCCGTAATCAGATTGTCCATTAGCATTGGTGGTCTGTCCGAGCATGACGTACATACCCCACGACCATCTTTTTTTGTCATCGTTGATGAGTGTTCCGAAGAGGTTTTTGCCGTAGGTGTGGTCGCCAATCGTAATGACGCTCATGTAAGGTTTGAGGCCATTAATTACTAATTCGCTGGCCGAAGCCGTTCCATCTGAAGTAAGCACAAATACTCGACTTAGGTTATTACCAATATTATTGCTTTCGGCCTGAAAATAATTGTTGAAAAAATTACTCCCGTAAGCTCGGGTAAAATAACTTTGATAACTGGCATTGTATTGGTCTTTGCAGAATACATTTTTGGTTGATAGATTCTTGACAATCAATGAGGCCAACGTGACAGAACTACTGACATACCCACCTGGGTTGAAACGAAGGTCAAGCACCAATTCATTGACACCTTGATTTTTGAAGTTGGCAAATATTTGTCTCAATTCGTTATCGTATTTTAGAGTATCGCCCGTATCCAAACCTGGTACGAATTGCGTATAAACCAAATAACCTACTTTTTTCCCAAAAGCGGGTTTATCAATAATCGAAGAAAACATAACAGGGTCTTCGGTTACTTCTGCTCGTGTCATGGTTATATTTTTGGTGTCGTCCACAACAAAAGCACCATTTGAGATTGTTCCGAGTGTAAAAGTTTGCGTATCTCCACTGCCAAGCAGTGTTTGGTAATTATCTTTAGTGAGTTGTTTTCCATTAATTTTCATGACAAAATCTCCTCGCTTTAAGCCCGCTTTTTCGGCAGGACTATTGGGAGTTATGGCACTTAAAAATAACCCCACGTTGCTACTTCCCGAATCGGTGTAGCCAATCATGTATCTGATGCCAAAAACGGTATTTACGCCATTAAACTCTTGTTGGAGGGCATCAATATCGGATGTAATATCTGAAAAACGGTCGGTTGTAGTACGTTGGTAGATGAGTTTTTCAAAAAAATCGGTCGGATTGCTCGTGGCATCCAACGACGAGAGGGCTGGTAATTGATTGTTCCAAAAATAAGCATCACTCATTACGCTATACACCCAATTATTGATACTTGCGTAATTGTTGTTTGTTGTAGGGCTTGTTGTCGTGCTGGTACTTGTCGAATTGCTTGGAGTTGGGTCTTGGGTTTTATTGCAGCTCAACAGAAAACCGAATATCACTAATCCTAAAAGCCATTTTATTTGTCTGATTTGTTTCATTGATTTGTAGTTAATTTAGTTAGATGTATAGAGGATTTTGCTTCAAAATGAAACGACTAATAGGTAAATGTTCAGCATTAGCCTATTAGTCGTTGGTATTTTAGCTATTAACTGGTTTCAGAAAACGGTTTAGTTTTTTGCCTTCTAAATCAAAAAACAAGGTTTTTCTTTTCATGCCTTCGGCAAGTTTTACTTTGATAAAATCAGGTTTGCGGCTTTCGCTATTGAATACCTGCACATTACCAAGTATTTTCCAATCATTGTATTTATTAATGATTACATCCATTGCGGCCTGTGGTAGAGGTTTATTAATAACCATTCCCTTAAATTGTACCATTTCGCCTTTAGAATTATAGACCGCAGTTTGGGTTTCATTATCTGATTTGGTTGTGATTTCGGTAAATGTATTGTCGTAGCCTTTACCATAAGTATCAATTTGTTCTTGCGAAATTTTCCAGCGAGTCGGATACGTTTTCATGAATCCTAAACCCTTTTCGATAGGTTTTACTTCTTGCAAATCTTTTTCTACTTTTGAAATGACGGTGCTTCCTTTCTCACCATCGGGACTTGACGCAATAACTACTTGCGAGATGTTTTGTGCGAAAGCCGAACCCAATGATACTAAAAGCAATAATGCTGAAGCGAAAGATGTTTTTAACGTTTTCATTTTGTTGATAGTTTAAACGTGAAAAAATATATTGAAGTGTTGTTGATAACTAAGGCGGGATGGCTACCCCACCTTAGTCTTTGAATTAATGACGACCTCCTCGACCACCGCCCGAAAAACCACCGCCACCATGAAAGCCCCCTGCTGAATAGCTACCTCTGCTGCTATTTATCGAACCCCACGATTGGCCGTGATAGGTGCTGGCACCCGTGTGCGTATTGTTGGCACCTACTTGATAACTGCCACTTGGGCGACGGTACGCCGATGGCGTTGTGAGATAATTGAGGTTTCGGCCGCCATTTGGATGAAAATGATTATTGGCAACGCCCATAAAGCCACCGTTTGCTGAGCCAATGATTCGATGCCCTGTAATGTTGGAGCGGTAGTAATCGCCAAATTGGCGGTAAAGATGCGGATAACGGTAGTAATACCCAGTGTTGAAAAACCAGTTTGAGAAACCATAAGATGGGAATCCGTATAGTCCAAAACCGCCTAATCCGAAGTAGAACCCTGAGTTAAAACCAAATGCTCCTGGATACCAGATTGGTGATGAATACCAAGTAGGGTAGCCAAACCAATAAGAGTAAGGATTTGCGTAATAACTGGCGTTATAAGCACTATTATATGGTTGGTTCGGCAAACTCAAACCGTTGGCATTGGCATAGTCTTTGGCTGCTTGGGTCATTTCTTGCATTGCCTGCGGGTCGCTTTCTAATTGCTTTTTAAATGCCGCAATCTCATACTGATTCTGTACATTCAAGCTATCATGAAGAGCCGCCAATTGCTCTTGAAGCTGAGCAGGATTGGCATTATACATATTGCCCAATTTGGTAGTCAAGGCAATATTATTGGTCAAGAGCGTCAGTACGTCTGGTAGGTTTGAGAGTTTCTGAAAGGCTGCTTTTGAATCGGTATCAAGATTTTGAATAGATTTGTCAAAATCCATTTGTGCAGCCATTTTCATATTATCCAACTTTACGAGGTCTTCTTTTTCATTTTGATAAAGTTTCCATGCTGCTTCCTGTAATTCGGGGTCTTGATTGGGCAAAAGCTGGTTGATTGCCTCACTGCTTTGGCCATCAGGTAAGGTAGCCAATGTGTGCATCAAATCGGGGTATCGAGTAATTGCATAAACCCAACCCTCTTTTTTCTGACGAAAACCACTAATCATTTGCAAAAAAGTAGTTTGTGTTTGGTTTTGTCGCTGTTGTAGGTTCGATAAAATCTCAGGATATTGGCTCGCCTGTAAAATTGCTTGACGAATCTCTGGACTATACGGAGCAATAGCTGCCGCAATTCCTTTATCGGTTTCGAGTTGACTTGATTGACCGAAACTCCAAAAGCTTACGGTACTCAATAGTAGCATCATCAACATTCCACGAAGTATCAAAGCTCCCGCTAAAACACTGGGTGTGTTTGGTATTTGGGTGTTATTTTTCATTTTCTTGCGTTATTTTACTTGAACAGCATAAACTTTGATGATATTTTCGATTTGTTGAATGGGCAACTGACCCGAAAAATCTATTTTGTCAATGGCATCGACAAACTGGGGTTGGTCGGAGAATACTTCTTTGATGTTTTCGGGCGTAGCTTCAAAGATGGCTGCATCGCTGTTTCGGCTGAAAAAATATTTCTTTTCATCTACTGTTTTTTTGTAGCCGTTGGGCACTTCTAATGAGTAAACTACGAAATCTTTATTTTTTGGAGCATATTCAATGCGGTAGTCTTCGTTCTGAAATGTTCGATAATCAATCTCGTTTTTTCTAAAGCCCCAGATAGCTTTTGTCGGAAATGTTGCTTTTTCTACTCCTTCAACCAAAATCAATTTATTCTGAAAGACACTTTCGTGAATCTTAAACTTCTTCGATTTATCGCCAAATCCCATTTCGGGAGTCTCATTCTTAAACTCATCTGGCTTTAAATAAACGCCGTTCTTCGGTATGTCACCGCCAGTGGTATTAATACTCACAGCCTCATTTAGGCTTACAGTTTTTGCTTGACTAAAAAGCGGTAGAAACATCGCCGCTACTAATACAATTTTCGCTTTCATTGTCTTCGATTATTTAAAATGTTATTGTTTTCTTTTGATGACATAAAATTGGGTTTCAACTCTAAAAACAATTTTAAAAGTGTCTTAAAGAAGCATTAAAAATATGCTTGTTTGTGGTTAAGTGGTTAATAGTCAATAGATTGTGTTAGTTTTAAAGGCAATAGAGTATCATCTTGCCTCAGAAATGGGCAAAGCCAATTACAATTAAATTTGATGTTATTAGACCTTTGTGTAAGTAATTATCTTGACAATATATTTAGCAGATATTTGTTGAGAATTTTAGCGTTCAACGGGTTTACGGAATCATTCAACTGTTACTAAGACGTGACTACATTTTTAATGGTTGTCTGATTTTTATTAAAAAAATGTTAAAACCTTGATTTGCTTGTAGTGAAAGAACGGGTTATAGCTTCTAATAACATTTAACCTAATATTTTGTGAAGTATTTCGTACTTTTGTACTTCATTTCGAATCAAATAAAAAATATCAATACGAAATATCGTATGAGAAAGAAAATTGAAATTCTGTCGCCAGCCAAAAACCTGATACAAGGTATGGCCGCCATTAATGCGGGTGCAGATGCTGTATATATTGGAGCTCCGCAGTTTGGAGCCAGAACCAACGCCACCAATTCGGTTGAAGATATTGCCGAAATGGTGCGTTATGCTCACTTATTCAAGGCACAAGTTTTTGTGGTTATCAATACAATTTTGTACGATGACGAACTCAATCAATGTAAAAAACTGATTCATGAACTCTACGACATTGGTGTTGATGCCCTCATTGTGCAAGATATGGCCATCATGGAAATGGACTTGCCGCCAATCGTGATTCATGCCAGTACACAAGCCAACAATCGTGACCCAAAACACGTCAAGTTTTTGGCCGATGCAGGCATGAAACGTGCGGTTTTGGCTCGTGAGCTGAACCTCGACCAAGTGCGTGAAATTCACGAAGCGACTGATATCGAACTCGAATTCTTTGTTTCGGGGGCGTTGTGCGTTTCGTTTAGCGGAAATTGTTACATGAGTATTGCGGGTGGCGAGCGTAGTGCCAATCGTGGTTCGTGTGCCCAAAACTGCCGTTTGCCCTATCAGTTGATTGACGGAACGGGCAAAACGCTCATTGCAAATAGTCACTTATTGTCAATCAAAGATTTAGATTTAAGCGACCAATTGCCGAATCTGATTGAAGCTGGTGTATGTTCGTTCAAAATCGAAGGGCGTTTGAAAGATATTGTTTATGTAAAAAATAATACTTCGTTTTTGAGAAAGAAATTAGACTCTTTCTTGGAAGTGAATGCCGATAAATACCAAAAAGCATCGTCGGGTAGAACTTTCTATAATTTTGAGCCAGAAATGGACAGAAGTTTCAACCGTGGCTATACCGATTATTTTGTAAACAAGCGTAAAGAAAAAATCGGTAACTGGGAAAGTCCGAAATCACAGGGGCAATTGATAGGAAAAGTGCTTGAGGTGAAAGCTAATGGCTATGTAATTGAAAATTACGAAAAACTCAACAACGGCGATGGTCTTTATTTCATCAATGCCAATGGCGAGGCCGATGGAGCTCAAATCAATATCATTATCAATAATATTGTCATTCCGAATACATTCAAGCCGCTACCTGTCGGAACGGTTATTTACCGGAATTCTGATGCTGAGTTCAACAAGATGGTTGAAAAAGAAAACAGTGCGGTGCGTAAAATTGGCGTGAAACTATACTTTACCGAAACTGTCGATGGTTTCCAGCTAAAAGCAATTGACGAAGACGGACACCACAATACCGTAAGTGTGCAAGCTGAAAAAGTATTGGCCAACTCAGCCGAATCGGTGATTCCGAATATCAAGAAAAATTTAGCAAAGACAGGAAACACGCCGTTTATTGTAGATGATATTGAGGTAGAGTTTTCGGGGAATTGGTTTTTACCAATCTCGAAAGTAAACGAAATCAGACGTGAAGTTTTAGAACAACTCGTGGATATTCGTGTGAAAGAATACCACCGAGAAACTTTCCAGATTCAGAAAACCGACCACCCGTATCCAGTACAAAAGTTAGATTATACTTACAACGTATCGAACAAACTGGCGAGAGCCTTTTATAAACGTCACGGCGTAACGGAAATCGAAAAAGCTTTTGAACTACAATGGGACCCAGGCAAGGCACGAGTAATGACCACCAAATATTGCGTGAAATATGAATTGGGCAAATGTGCGAGATTCCAACGTGAAACAATGGGCGAGAAATTAGTAGAACCACTAACCCTCAAACACGGCGAAAACGAATACAAATTGAAGTTTAATTGCAAGCCTTGCGAAATGGAAATTTGGGAAAAAGATGCCGAGTTAGAATTTGAAGACGAAGATGAGCAATTGGGCTGGTTTAGTAAATAAAATTTCAATTAAACAGAAAATCCGTCTGGTACTTGATGCCAGACGGATTTTTGCTGACTATTAAAAGAGTTTTCTAATTCCCACCAAAAAACTCAAGCATGGTGCTTAAAGCATTAGCGGCGTGCATTCGTTCTCCATTATCAAGCGATTCTTTAGCTATGATGGCTGCTCGTTTTCTCATATTTGACTCGAATGTTGCAATGGCATCTTGACGAGAATCATATTTGATAGATGTTAGGCATTCGCTTAGTTCTAAGGCATCGAGCATGGCCATATTCACACCCTCGCCCGCAAATGGAGGCATTACGTGTGCCGCATCTCCTATCATGGTTAAGTTTGATTGGGCTGTCCAAGTTTGGTCTAAAGGCATACAATAGATTGGGCGTGGGATGAAAGGTATAGCACTATTTTCAAATAATTCGTGCCAAATACTACTCCAGTTGGCGTATTTAGTTTTAAACCAAGCAAGTAGTTGGTCTCTATCCGAAAAATCTAAACTACTATTGCGAGCCCAATTTTCTTCAGCTTTAAAACTGATATAAAATCCGATTTCACCCTTAGCTTTTTGCCCCATCAATATATCTTGTTCATTGCCAAAAGCCATTATTTTACCCCCTCCGAGTAGAGTTGATATATTTGGTGTTTGTTTGGCCGCTTCATAAATATTACCTTCGAGCATCATAATACCCGAATAAAAAGCCTTGATATCAGTAATATACGGACGAATTTTAGAGTTTGCTCCGTCGGCTGCAACTACAATATCGGCATATACAGAAGTTTCGTTTTTGAAATGCAAAAGCCAGCCTTCGTTCTGTTTTTCCATTGATATGAAATGGCTGTCCCAAATAATTGTATCGGGCTGCAACGACTCCAATAATATCTTTCTTAAAGCACCACGGTCAATTTCGGGGCGAAAACCTACATCATCAAAATTCTCGTTTGGCTTGGTGTCGTGGTCGCTGTAAAAAACTTCTGCTCGCTCGTTGAGAATCTTTGTTTTGTCAGCTCCAACAAGAAAATTATTCTTAAATTCTTCTAATAAATTGGCTTTTCGTAATGCCGCTAATCCCGAATCTTCGTGTAAATCGAGGGGTGAGCCTTGTACTCGTGCATCTTTGTTATAATCTCTTTCATATACTTTTACGTTGGCTCCTTTCAATTGTAAAAGTCGTGCTAATGTTAGGCCACCGGGGCCTCCACCAATAATGGCGATTGTTTTATTTGTTATCAACATATCGAATAATTTTAAATATGATGCAAAATTATTCGGTCGTAAGAACTCAAAATTGTATAAATCGGACGTTTTGATTTTACTACTATCTACGTAGTTTTTTTCGTTCATTTCTTCTATTACCTCCGATATAAAGAGCAGCAAAAACAAAAACTGGCAATTTGAAAAATAAAAAGAAGAAGGCAGCTTTAGGGAAAAAGAAGGCAGTGATAACCGCAATGAGGCCATTAAGCATATCGAGATTGAGCATGATTCGGGTATTGGCCTGATAACTGGTATCTATGTTTTCTTTATCCATAAAATCAGTTCTATCAGCAGAATAATCCCAAATGAAATTCTGACAAACAGATATAAAAAAGATATTCAGGCTATATAGAAATATGGCAGGTGTATTACCAAAATGATTACTCAATACAGACGTTGAAAAAGGCAATGCAACAATAAAAAACAACCAAAGGATATTTAGATAAAGAAGTTTTTCATCCATTCTTTTGATACAGATGAAAAAATCATGATGGGTTTTCCAAAAGCCAGCAATATTTAGAAAAGAAAGAATAAATGCCAAATACTGGTGCCAAGGGGCCAGCAAATCGGCAAATGAGAGAGGTTTATCGGTCGGTACTTCTATTTTTAACTCTAAAGCTAATAAGGTAATGGCAATAGCTACTACGGCATCGCTGAAAAACAAAATCCTTTCGTAAGCTATTTCTTTTTTATGATACATTTTCATAGGAATAATAGTGTTAAGATACAAAATTAGCCCTTATCAAGAGCTGAAAATTGTATAAATCGGTCGTTTTGATTTCGTTTCAATTCTTTTGGTGAAACGCCAGAAAGCCTTTTTACTTCTTTAATGAAATGAGACTGGTCGGTAAAGTTTTGTTCTGGAAATAATTTACCTTCTTTGATATGATTAAAAGATGCCCTAAATCGAAGAATTCCACAATAGGCTTTTAGAGAAAGACCAAATTGTTGATTAAAATATCGGTTGATTTGTCGGCTACTCCAATACACTTGTTCAGAAAGTTCTTTGACCGTTATGGCTCCGTTGGAGGCATAAATAAGGTTAAATAGTTTTTGTTTTCTGTTATCAATTTCTGTTGGAATAAGTAATTGAATTTTTTCGGTTGCTTTTTGACAAAACAGCTCAAAATCTTGAAGGTCATTGGCATTAAAATCCCAGAAATCAGGGGCTAAATGTTTGGCATAATCAAGCAAATGAGAAATCGTATCGTGCAAAATATATTCGGTAGCAAGCAATTTAAAACTAATGGCAAACATTTTGGTTTTGGCCGCTAACAGAGCGGTATCGGCATGGGTTTCGAGACCCGAAAGGGTAACATGAAAAGATTCAATGGCCGATTGAGAAAAGAACAAATCAAGTTTGCCATCGGGTAAGATAATAACTTCCTTATCGGAGTCAGAAGTGTTTTCTAACACCCAAAAGCTTTCCACAAAATCTACAAGTGATTTGTCGGGTTTGATAAGTCTGAAATTAAAATCCTTGAACATTGAGGCGGATTGATAAAAATCTTTATTTACATGTTTAGAAGTTCCTTCACCAATCTTGATTCTTGAATTACATCAGCATCTAAGTTCTGATGTTCTGCCAAAATACTATCTATCTTTATAGAGAACTTACTTTTAACAGCAGCGTCATTGAGCCAGTTGGATACGATTTCATTAAAAGTTTCGTTTTCGTTTTGAGTTTCAAAATAGCTTGAGGTTTGATAATTGAATTCGTTAATGACAAAATCCTTGAATAGAAGTGTGCTTTCTGTATTTTCGGCATTTGTCCACGCATCTAAAATAGGTCTTACAGGGAAGTGTGCAACCCCAAACATTGTCAAATACGTTGAAATATCATCACCATCAGGCGAATATGGGTAGTATGACAAACACTTTTTAAAGAATTCGACCGAAAAATCTTGTAATAATTGTAATTCTTCGCTTGTCCAACGTTTTGGTTGGTGTAGCTCTAATCTCAGAAAAACCTCCTCAACCGAAACACAAGGAAAATCGAAATTACTGACAAGCTCTAAAACTCTCGGAAGAAAGTGCTTCATTTCCCATAATTCTCGGTCGGTATAAGCCCTTGCCGATTCAAAATAACCTGCTCTCAAAACCGAACTCGAAACTTCTCGTAGAGGAGTATTCACTAATCGAGCTTCATCGGCATCACTAACACAACATCGTTTACAAACATCTAAGGTTTGGCCAATGGTGTAGCTTTCAAAAAGTTTATACGATTTTTCTATGACTTCTTCGAGTAGCATTTAATTTGGTTTATTCTCCTTTTGCTTTTCTTAAATGATTTACTTTATTAAAATAATACGATTGTAAATTTTACATCATTCAGTTATTCCCAAATATAAATAATCAAATTACGCTATGCAAACCTGTGGACAAAGTATGGCAAAACCTTTATAATTTGGATAGGAAGCCCTAAACTAAAACTGAGCGATACCGTTGGGTGGTCGCTCAGTTGAGTGTTATTTTTTCATAATTGTTGTGCCATTCAAAGCTTAGTTATTGACGGGCTTTTCGGTAAATGCTGTTAAAGTTTTCCCATCGTAGCGGTAAAGGCCGACTTCACGAGTTCCTATCCAGATATTATTATCTTTATCTACAAAAAGGCTTTCGATGGCACTATTACTCAACTTTTCAGTTGAAAATGCTCTAAAACTCTTACCATCGTAAATACTTATGCAACCCTCTTTTATTCCTTTAGCATCTTTACGCACGCCCCCAATCCAAATATTACCTTCTTTATCAGCAACCATTGCTCTGATGATATTATCGCAGAAACCATCTTTATCAGTAAAATGTGTAAGTGCTTTGCCATCATATTTAGTTATTCCGTAGCGGCAGGCATGACTAAACCAAAGGTCTCCTTTTTTATCTTCCACAACCATATTTGCCGAGCTATACATACTTTTCTGTTCGAGCATATCTTTGAAGCTTTTTACTATCGTATCTGATGCTTTCGTTGTATTTTCTTCTTGTGGGAAATTCTTGAAATTTTTGCCATCGTAGCGATACGACCCAAACCAAATATTACCCGATTTTTCTTGATAGATATTATAAATAGCTACATGATGAAATCCATCATTGCCTACTGGCCCTTCGTTTGCTAAAAACTCCGTAAATGATTTACCGTTATACTGAATCACACCTTCATCTTGAGTTCCAAACCAAATATTTCCCATTTTATCTTGAAACATACTCAACACCGTTTTATTGGCTGGGGGCATACAACCTTTTTGGGGTACCGTTTGTCGAAAAAACGGACTTGTAATTGGCGTTCGAGTCCATGGAAGAGGAAAATCCGTAAATTTCTTTCCATCAAATCTACAAACCCCATCTTTTGTCCCTATCCATATATTCCCCTTAAAATCTTCCAATATGCACTGAACAATATTACTATTGAGGCCATCTTTTGTCGTAAAATTCACAAAGCCTTTTCCATCATAGCGGTACACTCCCGCTCCCGACGTAGCAATCCACATATTGCCTGCTTTATCTTGTAGCATGTTACGCACAAACGTGTATTGGCTCGTACCAGCAGGAATAATAAGTTTTGGTTGAGATACCTGATTTTGTGCCTTGCTATGGCAACTTTGCAGCAACAATAATGCAATCAGTAGTGAATAGATTTTCATATTTATAATTGTTTATAATTTTAATGTTTTGTTTGTTTTCGGGGTATCATTACCATGGGCCAGTCTTCTTAACTTGATAAAAACGAGTGCCATCGAACTGATAAAGACCTTGCCCTGTTCCCCACCACATATTGCCATCTTTATCTTGAAACATGCTTTGTACACAGCAATTTAGGCCATCTGCGGGTGTAAAGACTTTAAAAGCTTTTGGATTTGGTAGAGGAATCGACGGGTCGAATCTGGTGGTACTGCCTCGTGCTGTAATCCAAATAATGCCTGATTCTTCGATGTAGATACCCCAAAATTCGGTGCCGCCTAAGCCATCTTTAGCGGTGTATTCGGTGAAAGTTTTGTCCGAGGGGTCATATTTACAAATGCCGTTTTTCATCGTAAACCACATATTTCCAGCTTTGTCTTGTGCGATGCCGCCTGCATAGTTCTCGCCTAAATTTTCTTTTTCATTGAAATTTACAAGGCTTTTTTCTCCTTCTGAAGGGTTATATCGAAAGACACCTCTATCTGATGAAGCAAACCAAATATTTCCGCTTTTGTCTTCCATAATTCCCGCAACATTCATAGGTGGAAGCTCTTTAAACAGCGAAAAACTTTTTCGGCCTTCGTTATCTGCCACTGGGTCATATCGGTACACTCCTCCATGTGTTCCTACCCAAATATTCCCAGATTTATCAACCAAAATTCCTTTGCGAGTTATATCTACATGGTTCAAACCATCTTTTTGGTTATAATTCTTGAAACTTTTTTCACCTGACCTGCTTGTACTGAGCAGGGTCGAAGTAAGCGAAGCCGAAGGGTATTTATAAACTCCTTGGTCTGTTCCGAACCACATATTTCCGTCTTTATCTTCGTTGATAGCATAGACCGTTTGGTTATAAAAACCATCGGGGTTGGAAAAGTAAGTTAAAGTTGTTACACCTGTGCTGAGCAAAGTCGAAGCAACGTATTTCACAACTCCATCGCCTATCGTACCAAACCATAAATTTCCTTTTGAATCCTGAAAAATACTTCTGATATACTGACTAACCAAGGTTGTATCGAAATCAGGTGCTAAAGCTGCTGGCTTAAAGCTTCTGATTACTTTGGGAATTGGTTTCGAGGCATTTGATTTTACTTGTCCGTTGCAGGAGGTGCAAAAAACAACCACCAAGAACGAAGCGTATATTTGTATGAATTTCATAACTTGTTTCTTAGCAACCACCCTTACGGGGTGGACGGTTATAAATTATTTTACTATCACGTTCTACATAGTCGCCCGATACGATTGGATAGGTGTACTTGGGTGCGTGCGATACAAAATGACTTTTGACAAGTATTTTGTCGTTCACTTTCAGACTATTCAGTTGTTGAAATTCATCAGACTTCAGCGGTCCAAAACTAAGGATAAAATCTTCACCATTAATATTGGCCATTACTCCGAACCCTACTCTTGAGCCAGTAGGAAGTGAAAGAGAAGTTACAACTGCCTCCATATTGCTATAAGTACTTATCTGTTTCCTTATTTTAGCTTCACTGGCATACACTTTTTTACCAGTGGCAGAGGCTTCCCATTTTTTGTACATGATACCATCTGGCGATGCCTCCCATTGTTTTCTGGCAGCTTTCATTTCAGCAGCGGTAGGAGGCTTTGCTATTGGCTTTTTAGATGTTTTACTTTTAATTTCACGATTGGCAAATACCAGCCCGCCTACCACAACCAGAGGCAAGAGCAGCACATAAATGAGTTTTTTCATAATTTTTGTATGTTTAGTTAATAATGTGATTGCGTTGTAGAGACGTTGCAATGTGCCGAGCGAAGTAGGGTTATACCTGTAAAAAGCGAAACTTGATTGTGCC
>NZ_BMKK01000004.1 GCF_014644295.1 Emticicia aquatilis | reverse complement strand
AAAGGACAACTCCATTTCGCCTTAATAGGGTTCAACCCTACTTCGCTCGGCATATGCAACGTCTCTACAGAAATAATTTTATTGCACAAAACCCAGTATTTCCGAAATAACAAATTCTTGTTCTTCTAACGTAAGCGTCGGGTACATCGGAATACTCAAGCAATGTTCATAATACTTTTCAGCATTCGGAAAATCGCCTGCTTTACTTCCGAGTCCTTTATAATAGGGCATTAAATGCACAGGAATATAGTGTACTTGACTGAAAATCTGTTTCGTTCTCAAATAATCATATAATCCTTTGCGGTCTTCAATCTGAATCACATACAAGTGATACGCATGACTTACATGAGCTGGTGGAATGATAGTTTTTACATTTGTACCAGCAAACGCTTCATCATAACGTTTAGCAATTGCTTGACGTTTTTCGAGACCTTCATCAGCACGTTTTAGTTGAGAAATTCCTAAATTACAAAGTACATCGGGCATACGGTAATTATAGCCCAGTTCTTGCAATTCCATGTACCAACCACCGTGATTTTCTATCAAAGCGGAGTCGCCTTGATAAACCATTCCGTGCGAACGATATTGTTTGAGTTTTTTGTAAAGTTCTTCGTCGTTTGTTGTCACCATTCCTCCTTCACCAGTAGCAATGTGCTTCACTGGATGAAACGAAAAAATAGCTAAATCAGCCAATGAGCTATCTCCGCAACGATGATTTTTGCCAGAACTATCAATAAAACTACCACCTGGAGCATGACAAGCATCTTCCAAAACCCATAAGCCGTATTCGTCGGCCAGTTTTCTAAATGCTTCCAAATCAACGGGATAGCCCGCAAAATCAACAGGAATAATACCTTCAAAAGTACCTTTTGGGTGTTGTTCGAGTAAATTTCTTACCTTCTCAATATCCAATAAAACTGTTTCTGGATTAATATCGGCAAATACAACTTCACCGCCACAATAACGCACACAGTTGGCCGAGGCCGAGAAAGTGATAGGCGTAGTGATAACTTTTGAAGATGAATTAACTCCCAAAGCCATGCACGAAATATGCAAAGCGGCCGTACCATTGGCCACCGCTACGGCATATTTACAACCAATATATTTAGCAAAAGCCGCCTCAAATTCAGCAACTTTAGGCCCAGAGGTCAAAAACGGAGATTTTAGCGTTTCAATGACCGCAGCAATATCTTCGTCAGTAATATGTTGTTTTCCGTATGGAATCATTTTTTAGAATTATCTTGGCTGAAAATCAGCGTCAATGTGGGTTTTTATCTCTTCACGAATTTGCTCAACTGTTAGCCATTCGTTGTTTGTTCCCGAATTATATTTGAAACCTTCTTCAACAAACGATGCTCCGAAATGCTTCAAGTATTCTTCAGTATTCCAAATAGGTGAAAACGGCATGATTACGTAGTATTTTTTTGTCTCGATTGTGCTTAGCGAATCAGTTTCGGTAATCATTTCTTCGTGTAGTTTTTCACCTGGGCGGATACCAACTTTTGGGTGTTCGCAGTTTGGCCCGATTGCTTCAGCTACGTCTGTAATTCTGTACGAAGGAATTTTCGGTACATAAATTTCGCCACCCCAAGCATTTTCGAGAGCATAAAGTACCATTTCAACGCCATCTTCCAACGAAATGTTAAAGCGAGTCATACGTTCGTCGGTGATTGGTAACACGCCAGTTTTTGCTTTTTCTAAGAAAAATGGCATTACTGAACCGCGAGACCCAATCACATTACCGTATCTTACTACCGAAAATGTAATCTGACGGCTACCTCTCATATTGTTTGCTGCCACAAATAGTTTATCCGAGCAGAGTTTTGTAGCACCATAAAGGTTTATTGGAGCAGCTGCTTTGTCGGTAGATAAAGCTACAACTTTCTGAATATTATTGGCCAAAGCTGCGTTTATGACATTTTCTGCACCAAAAACATTGGTTTTGATGCACTCCATTGGGTTATATTCAGCCGCAGGAACTTGTTTCAAAGCCGCAGCATGAATGATGTAGTCGATACCTTCACAAGCACGCTTCAAACGCTCGCCGTCACGTACATCACCAATGAAAAAACGTATATTTGGATACTTATTTTGAGGGTAAGTTTGTTGCATTTCAAACTGTTTCAATTCGTCACGAGAATAAATCACTACTCGACGAACATCTGGGAAACGATTGAAAATAGTCTCGACTAATTTCTTACCAAAAGAACCCGTTCCACCTGTAATCAGAATTGCTTTGCCGTTTAAATCAAGCATTTGTATAATGTTTTATTATTTTTGGCGTAAAGTTACAAATTAAGTAGCCAATCGACAATAAACGCTATCGCTTAGTTTTTTACAGAATAGAAAATATGTATGAATGAAATACAAAATAGCCAGAAACACTTGAAATGACCAAGTACTACTGGCCATTGCTGAGGTATTTATCAACTACAAAAGTGTGCTTGGACAAACGTAAGCTGTTTTCGGGACATTGGTCTTTGAGATAGCAGTGAAGCCACCTCTGACATCCACAAAATTATCCCAGCCTCTTTGTTTCAAAATCGAAGCAGCAATCATGCTTCGATAGCCGCCAGCACAATGTAAAATAAACGCTTGGTTTTTTGGAATTTCGGCTAAATGTTCGTTAATGGCATTGAGAGGTATGTTCTTAGCTCCGATAATATGCTCAGAATCAAACTCACTTTTCTTTCTAACATCAAATATTATAGGTTGCTTGTTTTCGTAGGATGTCGCAAATTCTTCTGCCGAAATACGAGTGATAGTTTCAATATCTTTTCCTGCTTCTTTCCATGTTTTAAAACCGCCATTCAAAAATCCGATGGCGTGGTCGTATCCTACACGAGCCAATCGAGTGATGGTTTCTTCTTCTTTTCCTTCATCTGTTACAAGCAAGATTTCTTGATTAATATCAGGAATTAATTCTCCAACCCACATCGCAAAATTGCTATCCAGACCAATGTTTATGCTATTCGGGATAAATCCTGCGGCAAAATCATCAGTTTGACGGCTATCTAAAATCAATGCTTCGGTTTCGTTGGCAATTACTTCAAAATCATTTGCCGAAAGAGCTTTTTCACCTCTATCTAAAACCGTATCAATGCTTTCATAGCCTTTGATATTCATTAATACATTTTTTGGGAAATAAGCGGGGGGAGTAGTGAGTCCATTCAGCACCTCTTTTATAAATTCTTCTTTGGTCATATCAGCACGCAGTGCATAATTAAACCTTTTCTGATTATCGAGTGTATCGGTAGTCTCTTTGCTCATCATTTTTCCGCAAGCACTACCCGCACCGTGATTTGGATAAACAATCAAATCATCGGACAAAGGCATTATTTTGTTGCGAAGTGATTCAAAAAGATGTCCAGCGAGTTTCTCTTGGGTCAAATCTGCAATGACATGTTGGGCTAAATCTGGTCGACCAACATCACCAATGAAAAGAGTATCGCCAGTAATTAAGCCGTGTTCTTTGCCATTTTCATCAATGAGCAAATACGTTGTACTTTCCATTGTGTGGCCTGGGGTATGAATGGCTTTCACTTTGCAAGCACCTACTTCAAAAATCTGATTGTCTTCGGCGATAATTGCCTCAAATGCAGGTTTGGCGGTTGGTCCATAAACGATTTTTGCTCCAGTTTTTTGTGCTAAATCAAGGTGTCCACTCACAAAATCGGCATGAAAATGCGTTTCAAAGACATATTTGATTTTTGCACCATCTTTTTCTGCTCGATTAATGTATGGTTGCACCTCACGAAGAGGGTCGAAAATGGCAGCTTCTCCATTACTTTTAAGATAATATGCGGCGTGAGCCAAACAACCCGTATAAATTTGTTCGATTTTCATTGTTTTACTATTTTTCGGATGATTAAATGATAATATTTTCATATAGATAGAGAAAATAAACCATTTAGTGGCAACAATTTTTTACCCAAGATTCAAGTGTTTATGTTGAATTATTGAGTCAAAATTCGAGATAAATTGAGCGTAGAAAAATGAGCAAAATCATGTTCAATGATTTGTACTATAAATGCTGTAAAAAGTGCAGATAAAGCACTTAGTTTAGATATTTAGAGGTATTGATGAAAGAAAGAGGAAATTTAATAAGTAAATCTCCTCTTGAAAAAACTTATTTTGTTCCACGCTTTTCGGGTGCGTAGCTATTAAAGAAATTCAGCCATATTGTACGTGAAAGTCGATAATAAACTGGCATTAAGATAACAGTCAACGAAACATAAATAACCATAAGTAATGTGCCACTGATGTATTGGTCGAGTAAAATAAAATAAGCTACAACCGAAGTAACAAACAGGGCAATATTAAGCATATAACTCACGTACATAGCACCATAAAAGAAACCCATTTCTTTTTCATAGCGTAGGCCGCAATGCGGACAAGTTTCTTTAATAGCAGTCATTTTTTGATAGGGATTATGCGTTTCAAAAACGTCACCCTCGTGGCATCTTGGACATTTCATCGCAAAAATGCTATATAATCTTGAGCCTTTGCCAAACATATATTTATACTATTATTTACTTTTATGATTAATTGATAGCACAAATTTCGGTCGAAATATTTACTTTTTTGTAGGCTATTCTCATACTTTTGTAGTACTATTTACTTATTTTTATTTTAATAATACGTAAAAAGTACTATTTGCAAAATTTGATAATTAATGCTCTAAAAAGTAGTATAAACGGAAAGCCATGTTGCAATAAGTCGAACCAGTCGATTGGTTGCATACCCACCGCTCCACCTATGAGCCAACGGAGTTTGCCAACGATGTGAGGTTCTGGAACGAATGGTGCTAAGCCGAGAGTTAGACTTACAATCAACCACAATTTCCAGTTGTCGAGTGTTGTTTTCATAGGTATTTAAGGGCGATTAATTAAGCGAAATTGCTCAGGCGTTGAGCCAACTTCTTTTTTAAAAACTCTGATAAAATAAGAACAGTCGTCATATCCTAAATGATAGGCCATTTCGCAGACTGAAATAGAGGAGTGAAGTAATAAGCGTTTAGCTTCCAGCACAATTCTATCTCTAATAAGCTCGCCCGCTGTCCGTCCAACTGTTTTTGTGCAAATGGCGTTTAGATAATTGGGCGTAATATTTAGTTTATCGGCAAAATCTTTTACAGATTTATATTCTTTGAAATGCTTTTCGATGAGAAGTTCAAAACTTCTGATTTTTGAAACATTTAGTTCGGTACTATCGTCTTTGTAGAGTGGCTCATAAACCCTAATCGAATGAATCAAAATCATTTTCAGCAAAGATTTAATAAGTGTATCACGGTGGGGGAGATTGGCTTTAAATTCAGTAATAATTTCTTCAAAAAGATTTTCAATTCGCTGACTATCTTCTTCCGAAAACACTACCATTGGGGCATCATTGTGGCTATTATTGAAAAAAGGTAAGGCTTGCAGCGAAAGCCCCTTCTCGATAACCTCATAAAATTCTTTCTTGAAAAAAAGTGTATAACCGACGGTATCGGCACTCAAATACCACTCATGTACCTGCCCATCATTCATGAAAAACATTTGCTTTGGCTCAACTATAAATCTCTTAAAATCAATATCGTGTGTGCCGCTTCCTTGTTTGATATAAATTAGGTTAAAAAAGTCATGACGGTGCGGAAAATCTGCCGACGAAAGCGTTTTCACGTGGTCTTCTAACCGACGAATATCAAGCTTCATCAAGATGTTTTTATCGCACGAGTTAAGTTGCTCAATAGTTATGATTGGAATCGACTTTTGCATGAGTTTTTAGAAATTATTTCATTTTCTGAGCCTTCTTGAAATCATCAATTGGCTTAAACGGCCCGAATTTATGCTGTTCTTCTGAATAGTTGTCGGAGTATGGGCCGAATGGGTGGTCAATTGGTTTGCCAGAAACTTTTGGCCAATCTTTACTCAAATCTTTTGTTGGTCGAGGTCGAGAATTGATATAAGCGGCAATATCCCACGCTTCTTCGTCAGATAATTGAGGTTTTTCGTAGCTTACACCGTAAGGCATATTTGTTTTTATATAGCCAGCCAATCTTGAAAGGCGAAAAAGTCCCGCACCAATATTATAAGAATGTTCGCCCCAAAGTGGAGGATACGTATAGCCGAATCCTTCCGTATTTTTTACTCCTTCTCCATTTAGTCCGTGGCAGCTAACACATTTTTGTTCATAAGCAATTTGTCCTTTTGTGGGGTCAGCGGCTCGATTTAGATATTTTAGTTTCCAAATCCCAGTACCGTTTGGAATCGAATCTTTTGGCACTAATTGCCCTAAAAATTTTATATAACTCACCATTGCCCGCATTTCTCTGCTATTACTGTCAAGTCCTCTACCGTTTAAGCTGCGTTCCAGACAGTCATTTACTCGTTTCACTATACTTTCTTTTGACCCCGACCGCTCTCTGAATTTTGGGTAAGTTGAAGCGACTGCCCCATAATTATTGCCCCAAACCCGTGAACCCGCATCTAAATGACAATTTTGACAATTCATACCATTGGTTTGTTGAGCAACTTTTCCTTTTGGGCCTAAATAGTAAGCAGTATTGGCTATTAATTCTCGGCCATATTTTACAAGTTCAGGGTCTGGCTCATGTACTACGGCATCCATACTGATGAGCTTCCAAACTGGTTTTTCGGGTTTATATGGTTTCTTTTCAAAAGTTTTGGAAGCAGCATTTTCAGTTTTAGAATTGAAGATTCCTATGAAATAAAACATGGCAGCAATGACTAAAAACACAGAAGAACCAAGCAACCATACGATGATTTTTAGTAGGTTATTCAGACTCGTTCGAGACTTATTATCAATCTTTTTCATCAAAATGCTCATTTATGGCTAAAAAGGGCAATAAAAAAGAGGTTAGATTTACTGACCAATAAATTATCTAACCTCAATTTGTGTTAATTTACAAGACCTAAAACATCAATGGGGCAATTTGTTTTTGAATGCCCCATAGAGCCAAGTTCCTGCTACTGCACTGGCAAATGTCACCGTAATTGCTAAAAATCCACTACCGATTTGGGCAAATAGCGGGCCAGGGCAAGCACCTGTAATCGCCCAGCCGAGTCCAAAAATGAGTCCGCCGTAGATTTGTCCTTTATTGAAAGTTTTATTTGGAATCAAAACTGTTTCGCCCGATAAAGTCTTGATATTGAAACGCTTAATCAATTGAACTGAAATCATACCAACAACCACTGCCGTACCGATTACACCATACATGTGAAAGGATTGTAAGCGGAACATTTCCTGAATTCTAAACCATGAAATGATTTCGGCTTTTACAAAAACAATCCCGAAGATTGTTCCTACAATTAGGTATTTGAAATTACTGGCAAAGCTTTCCTTTTTTACTTGGTTGTTGGGAGCTTCGCACACAAATTCTTCAATAATAATATCTTCTACTTTATTAGCTTTTGTCATGATTAGAATAATTTAAAGATGTAAGGCATGATTAAATGCGTCATGGCGAAACCTCCAACCATGAAGCTGATAGTGGCAATCAGTGAAGGTAATTGTAGGTTAGATAAACCCATAATTGCATGACCCGATGTACAACCACCCGCATAGCGAGTTCCGAAACCGACCATCAAACCACCCACAACAAAGAAAATTAGCCCTTTTAGTGTGAAAATATTTTCTACACTAAAAATATCAGCGGGCATCATTGACGAAAAATCTGACACACCTAATGCTTTTAAATCTTTAACTGTGTTTTCATTCACTATAAATTCATTCGGATTTGAAAGAAATTGACTTCCAATTATTCCGCCCAAAAGTACACCAACTACAAAGAATAGATTCCAGATTTCTTTTTTCCAATCGTATTTAAAAAACGAAATATTTGCTGGAAAACAGGCCGCACATATATGACGAAGCGAAGACGAAATACCAAAGGTTTTATTGCCTATGAGTAATAAAGTTGGCACTGTCAATCCAATCATCACACCAGCAACTGCCCAATGCCAGGGTTGTTTTATGAGTTCTATCATAATTAATTTATAGTTTACTTTTTACTTTTGGTGTTACGAATACTATCCAGATTAATTAGGGTTTTATAGAAAGGTAAGGTATAAAATTGACCTTACCTTTTTTTCCATTTATTCTACCCTAAGCATTACTTATTTTCTTTAAACTTTTAATTTCGACTGACAAACAAAGTTTGAACGAGGTACTTCGGTTTTGGCGATGGCAGCAAAACCTCCAGCTATATCTACGATATTTTCATATCCTCGGGATTTCAAGATTGATGCTGCAATCATTGAGCGGTACCCACCTGCACAATGAATATAATTAGTTTCATCTTTAGAGAAAGCTGCCATATTGTTGCTCAAATATGCCAACGAAACACATTCGGCTTCTTCAACGTGTTCGGCACGATACTCTGTTTCTTTTCTTACGTCTTTTACCAAGAGTTTGCCTTCATTTTCGGCGTATATTTTAGCAAAATCCTCTGCCGAAATAGATTCAATTGTATCAATTTCTTTTCCTGCTTCAATCCATGATTTGATACCACCTTGTAAATAACCAACGATATTATCATAACCAACTCTCGAAAGTCGAGTGATTACATCGTCGATATTTTCTTTATCAGCAATAAATAAAATCGGTTGTTCAATGTCAGTGATGAGTGTACCAACCCAAGGGGCAAAGTCGCCTTTGATACCGATATTGATTGAGTTTGGTACAAATCCATCTTTGAAACTCTGAGCCGCACGAGTATCAATCATTACAGCACTAAGTTCGTTGGCTGCCACTTCAAATGCCTCTGGCGAAAGTGCCTGAATGCTTGTTTTCACCTCATCAATCGTTTTTGCCCCCGTTTTGTTTATCATTACGTTTTTCGGAAAGTAGTAGGGTGGGGGCGTGAGTCCATCGGTTACTGCCGCAATAAACTGCTCTTTGCTTTGTGGTTGAAGTGCGTAATTTACTTTTTTCTGATTTCCGAGTGTGTCATACGTTTCTTTGCTCATATTTTTGCCACACGCCGAACCCGCACCGTGAGCAGGATAGACAATCAAATTATCAGGCAAAGTCATGATTTTTGTGTGCAACGAAGTATATAAATAGCTCGCTAAATCTTCGATAGTGAGATTTGATTTTTGTGCCAAATCTGGACGGCCAACGTCTCCGATAAACAAAGTATCACCCGTGAAAATACAATTTTCTACACCATTTTCGTCGATTAGTAAATAACACGATGATTCCATTGTATGGCCAGGTGTATGAATCACTTTGATTTTGATTTTTCCGATTTCAAAAATCTGTCCATCTTCCGCAACAATACACTCAAATGAAGGAGTAGCATTTGGCCCATAAACGATTGATGCTCCAGTTTTTTGAGCCAATTCTACATGGCCCGAAACAAAATCAGCATGAAAGTGAGTCTCGAAAATGTATTTGATTTTGGCGTTATTTTTTGCAGCCTTATTTACGTAAGAATGTACCTCACGAAGTGGGTCAATGATGGCAACTTCGCCTGCTGACTCAATATAATATGCTCCTTGTGCGAGACATCCCGTATAAATTTGTTCTACTATCATTGTTCTAAAGTGCTTTAATATTTTGGTTCTAAGTGCATTTATTAATACTTTTCTTTATTTAGGCGTGATGAAAAAATAACTCTTTCGTGATGATATAAAGCCCCATGACCAAGACAAAATATCCGAAGGCAGGTTTTAGTTTTTCATCCGAAACTTTTTTAGAAAGCATACTTCCAAGCACAATTCCGATTATAGCTATAACCGAGAAATTGCCCAAAAAGTGCCAATTTATAGCTTCACTACCCTTTATATCTCCCACAAAACCAATCAAAGATTTGAGAGCAATAATTACCAACGAGGTACCGACTGCTTGTTTCATTGGCAGTTTAGCCAATATGACCAACGCAGGAATTATCAAAAATCCTCCACCTGCACCAACAAGCCCCGTGATTGTGCCAACTACCAAGCCTTCCAGCAAAATCAATGGATAATTATATTCGATTTCGCCAACTTGTTTTTCTTTGCATTTCTTGCATTCACGAATCATGGTGTATGAAGCAAAAACCATCAAAACAGCAAAGAAAATCAGAATCAAAATAGGTTTTGTGAGTGAAAAACTGCCCACCGTAAGAATTTGTTCAGGAATAAGAGGCACAAAATACATACGAGTCAGGTAAACACTGATAATCGACGGAATACCAAAGACGATTGCTGTACGCCAGTGCACATTTCTCTGCGAAATATGACTAAATGAACCAATCAGACTCGTAAGCCCGACGATAAATAGTGAATAGGCCGTTGCCAAAACTGTATCAACTGAGAATAAATAAACTAAAATAGGTACTGTAAGAATTGAGCCGCCTCCGCCGATTAGCCCAAGTGTCAAGCCCATCATTAATGCTCCTATAAAACCAAGTATTTCCATGCGTTTATGTAATTTGTACTGTAAAAAGCTAATAAGTTTGATGCTCTATCAAACTTATTTATTTAAAATGTTTATATGTTGATTTATTCATATA
Source organism: Emticicia aquatilis (assembly GCF_014644295.1). Classification (GTDB taxonomy): domain Bacteria; phylum Bacteroidota; class Bacteroidia; order Cytophagales; family Spirosomataceae; genus Emticicia; species Emticicia aquatilis. The sequence continues at coordinate 577,400 of NZ_BMKK01000004.1, read as the reverse complement.
GTTTGCTAAAAAAATATCACATATTGCATTCACAGTTTTCAATGCAGCTCAATAGTTTGGTGATTTCACGTTGTTTGAGTGAATAATAAACGTTGAGGCCATCTTTTTGAGATTTCAGAATCCCACGTAATTTCATGTTTATCAAGTGGTGCGAAATCAATGATTGCTCACATTCGAGCGTTTCGCAGATTTCGTTTACTGTTAGATTATCTTGAATATCCAATAGCTGAATGATAGCCAAACGAGTAGGATGAGCCACGGCCTTTAAGATATAGGCTGCTTTTTCATATTTTTCTTTATTGATTTTTATGTCGTTTGCTTCTGCTACCATCTTTGTTTGTGATTACAATACAAATATATGTTGATGTTTTCATATAGTGCAAATTGTTTTGACGAAATAAGTAAATATTTGTATCAATAAGTTGAAAAGTGCTACATAATAAAACCCTTGCAGGATGAAAGAATCCTGCAAGGGTTAAATATTATTTTTGGAAGTATTATTTTAATCCCTGTGCTTCTACAACTGCAATGGCCACCATATCTACAATTTCACGTACTGTACTACCGAGTTGGAGTACGTGAACTGGTTTTTTCAAACCTAATAGGATTGGTCCAATTTTATCAATGTTTGCTACTTCTTTCACAATATTGTAAGCAATATTTGATGCCGACAAATTCGGGAAAATCAATGTATTGGCACGGCCATCAACTAAATCGCTGAATGGGTGATTTTCCTTTAATAAATCAATATCAAATGGTAAGTGTGCTTGCATTTCGCCATCGACAACCATTGTTGGGTGTTTGTCTTTCAAAATGCTTACCGCTTTTTGCATTTTAACTGCATCATCGCCGTCAGCACTTCCAAAATTTGAGTAAGTCAATAAGGCTATTCTTGGCTTGATATTGAATTTCTCTACTTCTTTGGCTGCCAATTCGGTAATTTCCACGATTTCCTCAGCAGTTGGATTGAAGTTTACGGTCGTATCGGCCAAGAAAAGTGGGCCAAAACGACTCATTAATATATACATACCCGAAACTTTCTTCACACCGTCTTGACGACCAATAATTTGAAGTGCTGGACGAATTGTTTCAGGGTAATTGCGTGTCATACCGCCAATCATGGCATCAGCTTCGCCTGTCTCTACCATCATCGCACCAAAATAGTTACGATTACGCATCAACTGCATCGCCTCAAAATGATTGTAGCCTTTACGCTTACGTTTTTCGTAGAAAATAGCCCCAAATCTTGCCAAACGTTCTTCTTGGTCAGCCGAGCGAGAGTCGATGATTTCTGCGTAAGGTAGGTCGATGTTGTTTTCTTCGAGCAATTGATTGATTTTTGCAACATTTCCTAACAGAATTGGCGTTGCAATTTTCTCGTCTTGTACTTCTTGAGCAGCCTTCAGAACCGTCAAGTTTTCGGCATCGGCAAAAACCACACGTTTAGGGTGAAGTTTAGCTTTATTCGTGATTACTTTCTTGAGCGAGTTATCTTGACCTAAGCGTTTAGCCAACATTGTGTCGTAAGCTTCCCAATCAGTTATCGGGAATTTCGCTACTCCACTTTCCATGGCTGCTTTGGCTACTGCAGGAGCAACTGTTGTGAGTAAGCGAGGGTCAACTGGTTTTGGAATGATATAATTTCGACCAAAAACCAAATTTGTTTCTCCATAGGCCAAATTCACTACATCAGGCACAGGTTTTTTAGCCAAATCGGCCAATGCTCGTACGGCTGCCAACTTCATTTCTTCGTTGATAACCTTCGAGCGAACATCTAATGCACCACGGAAAATGTATGGGAAACCAAGTACGTTATTCACTTGATTCGGGTAATCCGAACGACCAGTTGCCATGATAATATCTTCACGGGCAGCAATCGCATCTTCGTAAGAAATCTCTGGTGTTGGATTGGCCATTGCAAAAACAATCGCATCTTTTGCCATTGATTTTACCATGTCTTGGCTCAAAATATTCCCTTTTGAAAGACCCACAAATACATCAGCATCAACCAAAGCTTCTGCTAATGTAGTCTCGGCTAACATATTATCATTTGCAAATTCGATTTTCTTTCCATCCAAATTCGTGCGACTCGGGTGAATCAAACCTTTGCTATCAAACATGAAAATGTTCTTTTTATCAGCACCCAACGAATTATACAAGCGAGTACAAGAAATGGCCGAAGCACCTGCACCGTTGATGATAATTTTTACTTGAGAAATATCTTTTTCTACTAATTCGAGAGCATTTAGCAATGCAGCCGACGAAATTATGGCCGTACCATGTTGGTCGTCGTGCATTACTGGAATATTCAGTTCAGCCTTTAAGCGTTCTTCAATTTCAAAGCATTCGGGGGCAGAAATATCTTCAAGGTTTACTCCGCCGAAAGTTGGTTCAAGAATTTTTACTGTACGTACAAATTCGTCAACATCTTTGGTATTTAATTCAATATCAAATACATCAATATCGGCATAAATTTTAAATAAAAGCCCTTTTCCTTCCATTACGGGTTTTCCTGCGGCTGGGCCAATATCACCCAAACCCAAAACGGCAGTTCCGTTTGAGATTACAGCCACAAGATTCCCCTTTGCCGTATATTTATATACGTCTTCGGGATTTTCAAAAATAGCCATACATGGGTCGGCTACCCCTGGTGAATATGCCAAAGATAAGTCTTTTTGAGTAGCATACTCTTTTGTCGGAATCACTTCGATTTTACCCGGACGCCCTTTTGCGTGGTAATGAAGTGCCTCTTCTTTTAAATTTTGTTTACTCATTTTCGAATAAAATTAGTTTGATGATGCGAAGGTAAGGCTGAAAGTTTTTAGAGTTAAAGAAAAATAGCCTTTTTTTGATTAAATAACTGTTTTTGCCTATAAAAACAGCTTTTTGCATACTTTCTTACTTATTATTGATGTTGTCTTTCACAATATTCTCATAATCGTCAACGTGAGCAAAGGCTGCTTCCATTTTAGAGCGGTCGAATTCGTTTTCGTTATTTGAAATCCAAATTGTGGCTACGCCGTTTCCGATGAAGTTTGTAATGGCACGGGCTTCTGACATAAATCTGTCAACCCCCAAAAGCAGTGCTAAACCTTCTACTGGAATAACTTTTAGAGCCGTTAGGGTTGAGGCCAGTACAATAAATCCGCTACCAGTTACGCCCGCTGCTCCTTTCGATGTTACCATTAAGATACCAACGATTGTCAGAATTTGCTGAATATCCAGATGAACATTGAAAACTTGTGCCAAGAAAATAACGGCCATTGAGAGATAGATAGTCGTACCATCAAGATTGAACGAATAACCCGCAGGAACAACCAATCCAACCACTGATTTTGAGCAGCCCATTTTCTCCAATTTCTCCATCAATGATGGCAAACCTGCCTCTGAAGAAGATGTACCGAGTACAATGAGTAGTTCTTCACGAATAAATTTCAAGAATTTCCAAAGACTAATTTTATAGTATCGCAGAATAAAATAAAGTACTACAAAAACAAAGATTGCCATTGTTACATAGACTGTTCCCATCAATTTGGCGAGTGGGAGGAGGGTTTGAATACCGTACTTGGCAATCGTGAAAGCCATACCACCAAATGCCCCGATTGGTGCAAAAAGCATAACTTTATGCAAAGCCCAAAATACTTTTTTTGAGATGGGAGCAAGAAAATCAACCACTTTTTGTCGGCCTGAATAATTACTTAGTACAATTCCCAGTACTATGGCAATGACCAAAACTTGGAGCGTAACATTATCTAAGAAGAACTTCAGCCAACTAAATTCAGTGGCACTTTTGGTATATTTTGAAATATCCCCACCTTTGATAGCGTCAGTAACAACGCCATCACCTGGGCGGATTACATTGGCCACCACAACGCCTACCAATAATGCTATGGTAGTAACTACTTCAAAATAGATTAAAGCTTTTGCTCCAACTTTCCCAACTTTTTTCAAATCACCCATCGAGATGATTCCGAGTGTGATTGTTAGAAAAATGATTGGATTGATAAAAAGTTTTACGAAGCTAATGAATATGCTACTCAGAAACTCAGAAAATGTATTTTTGATTTCAAATTCAGAAATAATTAGGTTCTGTTTAAAGCCTTTTTCAAAGATTTGGTGCAGGGCAAATTCGGGATTGTAATGGCCGAGCAAAACACCACAAACAATGGCAGTAAGTACCCAAAACGTAAGGTTAGTAAAGAGTTTTTTCATTTTGAAATTTTATTATTCGGAATTTTATTGGGGTTATTTTTGAAAAGTGTATTTCAGAAAAAAATCAATAAATAGTGCCATAGCATGGCTGTTATTAGCGATAGTGGGATACTGATACCAATCATTAAACTTGCCAATGGTGGGTTTAATTTATGATTGATTGCAATAATTGAAGCTGTATTCATCGAACCCAAAGCTGCTCCAACCACGCACATTTTACCAATCCAAGTGTTTTCATGCAATAGAATGTTTTGTTGAAGCAATATAAGATATAATACAAAGATTATCAATGGTGCAACCAATAGTTTGAAAAATAAGCCAAATATTAATGGTTTTTGTGCAATATTTGCTTTAGATACATTGATTTGTAAACCTACTGATAATAAGGCAAGTACAGTGAACGGGCTACCTAATTTTTGTAAAACTTCGCTTATATAACTTGGAAAATGAAAGTTAATGATATTTAAACAAACGGCCACACAAAAAGCTACAAACGGCGGAAATGTGAAAATACTTTTGATAATAGATTTCGCTGATGGCTCTGAGGCTGAATAATAAGAGGCCGTCATGATTCCGAGTGTTCCACAAACTACAAACGAACCTGCCTGACTCATCAGAATTCCCATCTGTACGCCCGCTTTGCCGTACAATAATTCAAAAATTGGGAAGCCCACAAAAGAAATGCTACTAATGCCGGCCGTTATTGTCAATGCCCCTGTCGTGCTTCTGTCGAAGTGAAGGATTTTGGCAATGATTCTGAAAAATATAAATGAGCTTATGAATAGAATATAGGGCGTCAGGATAACGAGCAACTGATTTGCTTTGAAAGAAATTTCGCTTGTATAAAGTAGCGTCAGTGCAGGTAAACAAATATTAATGATAACTGCATTCAAACCCAAATAGGCATCTTTCGGAAAGCCTTTGGTTCGTTGGAGGATTCCCCCCAACGAAAGGCATATTATCAATAAAAACAGGTTAGCCATTTTTTAGCATTGACATTCGATAAAAACTTGATTTTTTAACTGCCCTCTCATACCATCAATCAACAAATTTAGTCTTTTAAATCTCTTGTCTGTAATAGTCTAAAAATTTATTGTAGCATTAACATAATAAAATGCTCCATTGAAACCAAATTGGTTGGCGTTTCGGGTGTAAGGTATCTGACCGTTGGTGTATCCCGCAAAATTAGTCAATACTTTGTCTGGATAAACATCGGTTATGTTATTACTACCCAAAGTGAGTGAAAACTTAGGAGAAAAAGCATAAGTAAGAGCTACATCAATGAGGGTTTTTCCACCGAATGTTTGCGTAATATGCGGTTTCCCTGTTGGTTTTTCCCAAGCCGTTACTGGGCCAAAGTAAGAAGCTCTAACATTTGCATTGAATTTGTTGATTTGATAACCCACCGATGCCAGTATTTTCTGACGTGGCTGAGCCGTTTCGATGAGGCTGATGCTCACAGTATCAATCATTAAAATCTTTGCGGTTGTGCCTGCCTGCAATAAACTTGGGGTTGGTTTCTGCGAAGTAAGCTTAGTTTCATTGAAAGTTAAGGCCAAACTTGCCGTGAGTTTACTTTTTGAGCTAAATTTATGATTGAAAGTAGTCACGAAGTCGATTCCTTTTGTTCGAGTGTTGATATGATTAGTAAAGAAACGTATTTCGCTAATTCCTGGGAATAATGGTTTGAGGGAGGCAATGCTACTCACAATCATACGCTCAGAAAGAATAATGCGGTCGGTGATATCAATTTGATAAGCATCCAGAGTAAATAAAAATTTATCGCCTGCTTTGGCCGTAATACCTAAATTATAGTTAAGCGAATTTTCTGCTTTTGGTTTTTCGATACCAAGTTGAGCCAAGCGAGGGTCGGAGTTAGGTAATTGTTTGGTTTGGATAATTGCCCCAGCCTGTACGGTTGATGTCGTTACGCTATTATATGTTTGCTGTAATGATGGAGCTCTAAAACCTTTATTTATCGAACCTCTGATTGAAATGCTTTCGTTAAGTTTCAAACGTGCCGCCAATTTTCCAGAGACATTACTACCAAAATCACTGTAATTTTCATAGCGAAGTGCTGCCGCAATCAAAAACTTGTTCGTAATATCACTTTCTACGTCTGCATATATACCGATATTATTTCTTGTAGCGTCTGTTTCATCGGCAGGTGCAATTCCTGGGCGACCACTCGAACCTGGTGCTTTATTTTTAGAAGTTGCCAATGGGCCAACTTGATATGATTCGGGGCTGCCTTGCTTCAAGAGAAATTGTTCGGCTCTGAACTGACTTCCAAATGCTATGTTTGTGTTTTTTGTACCAAGCAAACCTTTATAATTCTTTGAAATATTTGCCTCGATAGTAGTTTGCCCAACTGCACTTCGGCCAACGTAAAATTCAGTAGGAGAAGATGCTCCCATCGAAGGGTTTACGGTATTATTTGCCCATAAATCTAAATAATTATGGCCGTATCCTGCACTAAAATCCAGATTCCAACCATCCATTACCTTTCTATTTACACCTATTACCGAAGAATAATCTATTGTTTTACCAGGTAATTGTGGCGTAAAGCCATCAGGGAAAATCTCCGGAGTTGAATTGGCATTGGAAGGGTTGGCTACTCTGAAAAATCCATAAGCTAAAACATCTTTGGCCGAGACACCTCCAAAACTGTATAAATTCCATTTTTCATTAATCGGATAGCCTAAGTTATAAAAACCTTGGTAAGCCGTATTTTGATTACTACCGTATTTTGTTACTTTAAATGTGCCATAGTCACCCCAAACGCCTCTTGTTTTGAGAGTTGCTTCATCAGTAGCCTGTGTTGACGAGTAAATACCTGTATATGTACCGCCCGCAACTGGTCTTGGATTATAGAAATCAGAGCGGTCGGTGCCATTGGCGTGCTGATAATGAAGAGTCATATTAAGGTAGCTTTTTTCTTTACCCAGCTTAAACCCGTAATTCAAAGCACCCATATAAGTTCCTCCATCGCCCATTTTGGTAACCCCGAATTGGGTTTTGAATGTACCCTTACCAACACTTTTATTTAAACCTAAATTGACAATACCTGCAATGGCATCAGAGCCATATTGTGCAGCAGCACCATCACGCAAAACTTCAACTCGGTCGAGAGCTAATGATGGAATTGAGTTCATATCGGTCACGACAGTTCCTAAACCAACGGTTACGTTGAGATTTAATGCAGAAAACTGATGACGACGTTTGCCATCGACCAAAACTAATACTTGGTCAGGCGAAAGACCACGTAGTGTTGCAGGGTCGGCATAATTGGCTACACCATTGATACCAGTTTTAGCCGAATTGAATGAAGGGGAATTAAATTGTACCATTTGTCCAAGTTCGACTTGCCCTGTTGCTTGTAGTTCTTTGGCACTAAGCACATCGACTGGAACTGGACGCTCAACGTCAGTACGAGGCTGCCCTCGTGAGCCAATTACTACAACTTCGCTTAGTTGAGAAGCGGCTTCTGCCAACGTAACGTTAATAACATTGTTTTCACCAACTGTAATTTCTTGGTTTTGGTAGCCAATAAATGAAAACTGTAAAACTTCTCCCTTATCAGCGTTTATTTTGAATGTTCCATCAACTTCGGTGCTGGTGCCACGTTTAGTGCCTTTCACAACCACACTTACACCTGGCAGAGTTTCTCCTTTAACAGAGATTACTTTACCCGTAATTGGGTCTGCAATTGGCAAAACGGGAATGTTTGTATCGTTGTCTTGTATCTTTGTTTCTTCGATGGCTGAGTTCAGTACAATCTGATTGCCATAAACTTTATATGAAATCCGTAAAGGCGAAAAAACTTGACTTAGCACATCCGAAAATCGCTGATTTTGTACTTGTAAGCTAATTTTCTTGTCAGATAAAATTACTTTTGAACTATAAAAAAACTTTGCATCTGCCACTTTCCCGATTTCAGAAATGGCATCTTGCATATTTACATTTTGCAGATTTACCGAAACTTTCTTTTCGAGTAAATCTTGTGCTTTGCCATCATGGGCCAAAGACTGCAACACAAGTACAAATGCGAGAAAACATTGTGTTAGCGAAATTTTCATCATTTTAAGCAGAAGTGCTTGATTGAATAGTGGTTTTTGCATAGGTTTACAAAGGTTTTGTTTGATTAACTAAACTGAATGTGTTGCCTCAGCTGACATTTGGCGATGAAACTGAGGTGATTTTGAGCCGAAAGTGTTTCCAGCACTCTCGGCTTTTTTGTTGAATTTTGTTTTTGGGCTTTATTTATGAAGTTTTAAAATATAAATTCTTGTGTTATTCGCACCCCGCACCACTGACCAAAATACTTGTACCTTTTACTTGGTAGGTGGCATTGAGTGAGCGGGTGATGATGTCGAGCTTTGTGAAAAGTGGCATTTCGCTCAAATCTCCATTGAGCGTACAGTTGCCAAGCGACTCGTTTTCTAAAACCATCTCAATGCCGTAGGCTTTTTCGAGTGTCGTCAAAACCTCATTAAGCGGGGCATCTTTAAAATTGAAACTTATATTTTCTTTTTTAATTGAGGGTAATACTTCTGGTTTTTCGACCAATCCTGTTACAAAATGCTCTTCTTCATCAAAAAAAGTTACTTTAAGGTTAGGGGTAAGTATCACGCCATTGCTGTGTTTGCTTTCAGCATCTTTTTCATAAACCGTTACTTTTCCTGACACGACCGAAACCTCTGATTTTTTCATACTCGGAAAAGCCTTTATTGAAAAACTTGTACCTAATACCTTTGTCGTCATTTTGCCTGTGTAAATCAAAAACGGTCGAGTGGCATCGTGCATCACATCGAAGAATGCTTCGCCTGTTAGATTTACTTCTCTGAATTTTGTATCTGATTGATTATAAGAGAGTTGTGTTTTTGGTTGTAAGACCACTAAACTGCCGTCGGGTAAAGTAACTTTCAATTCTTTGGCAGAAACATTCTCGTATTTTGCCCAACCTGAAAATGGAACTCCACTTATGGTTTGAATATTTTTGGTGGATTTGTTATAAGTCCAAAGTCCAAAAGCCAATAATAACATAGCTGCGGCACCGCTCAAATACCAAACCCAGTTGATTTGTCGTGCAGGTGTTTTTTCGACTGGTGAAATTTTTTCTTTGATTTTCAGATAAAGTTCATTTTCTAAATGAAGTTGCTCTTCATCTGTCAGTTGGCTAATTCCATCAAGATTTTTTTCAAACGAATAATACCACGCCTCAATTAGCTCACGCTCTTGTTGAGTGCTTTTGTTATTCAAAAATCGTTCAATTATTTCTTTGTTTAGTATCATCGGTGCGGGGTTCCGTTTTCGTTTTGCTTTCATAGACTAAGTGAAACAAGTAGAGGTTTTCCCCTATACAAGAAATAAAAAAAGTGTAATTATTTTTTGAAATAATTATAAAATGTTTTCGAGAAGGAAAAGAATAAGGAGTGCAGTGTAGTCTTTCAAAGCCTCACGAAGAATTTTGAGGGCTTTTGTCATTTGATTTTCAACGGTTTTCTCCGAAATATCGAGCCTTTCTGATATTTCTCTCTGCGATAGTCCACTACGTTTCAGTAAAAAGACTTCTCGGCATTTTTCAGGAATCAGTTGAAGAGCTTCTTGATACGCTTGGTTCAACTCGTCAAAAGCAACGGCTTGTTCTGTAAAATTATCATCATTTTCAGTAGCATCGAGGGTTGATGAATATTTTTCAAACAAACTGTTCTTTTTGAATTGGGCAATCACAAGGTATTTTATTGAAGAAAATAAGTAGCTTTCGATATTTTCGATGGGAAGTGTAGTGCGTCGTTCCCAAAGCGAAACAAATAATTCTTGTACAACTTCTTCGGTAAGTTCTCTATCTTGGAGCCTTTTGTAAGCCGCTCCGTAGAGCTTAGAAAAGTATCTTCGATACAAAATCTCAAAAGCTCGACTATCGCCGTTGGCAATATCGGCAAGGAGTTCTTGGTCAGTATCGAAGGGTAATTTTTTCATTTTGGTACAAAAGAAAGATTTATTTGCAAAAAAACATAAATATTGACGCCTGATTTATTGATTAAAATATTTTGACTGAACCCAAAGTATAATTCTCGCTGTTAGTTCATAAAGTATCACATACGAAATCTATGGCAAGAGTCCCGTTAAATTTTGATGAAACAAAACCTAATATCAAAGAACGCCTAAAAGCACTGGGGAATTTACCTGCTTTTTTGCGTGAAGTCTATCTGACCTCGCCCGCTTTGACCATCAGCAATACAATTTTACGATTGTTGCGTTCGGCAATTCCGATTTCAATATTATATATAGGTAAACTTATCATTGATGAAGTTTTGGTTTTGAGTTCCACCAAATCAGATAACCTCAATCAAATCTATTTATTGATTGCGGCAGAGTTTGGGTTAATGATTATCAGTGATTTGCTTTCTCGTGGCATTGCTTTGACTGATAGTCTTTTAGGTGATTTATTTGCGAACAGGACGTCAATAAAACTAATGAAACACGCTGTTTCGCTTGATTTAGCTCAGTTTGAAAACGCTACTTTTTATGATAAACTTGAGCGTGCCAGACAGCAAACCAATGGCCGAACGGCACTTTTATCGCAGATTTTAGCACAAGGTCAAGATGCCATTACGATGGGGCTTTTGCTTGTCGGACTTGTAACTTTTAACCCGTGGTTGATTGTCTTGCTTTTGGTTTCGGTAATTCCTTCGTTTATTGGCGAGTGGCATTTCAATGCAAAAAGTTATTCGCTCCAAAGAGGCTGGACTCCCCAACGCCGAGAATTAGATTATTATCGTTTTATTGGTGCGAGTGATGAAACTGCCAAAGAAGTAAAACTTTTCGGGCTTTCGGATTTTATAATTGAGCGATTCAAAAGTTTATCAGACCGATATTTTAAGGAAAATAAGAAACTTGCCATTGAGCGTGCTTCGTGGGGAAGTTTGTTGGTGGCAATCGGAACTTTGGGGTATTTTGGTGCATACACTCTAATTATTGTTGATACTGTCAAGGGAATCGTAACAATAGGTAGCCTAACTTTTTTGGCGGGTTCGTTTCGTCAGTTAAAGTCATTGTTGGAGGGTATTTTGGGGCGATTTACCAGTATTTCGCAGGGTGCTTTATACCTCAATGATTTGTTTGAGTTTTATCAAATTGAGCCACAGATTGTTTCTCCAGTTCAAGCCAAACCATTTCCCAGTCCAATCCGAGAAGGATTTAATTTTGAAAATGTTGGTTTTAAGTACCCAAATTCTGATAAATGGGCAAATAGAAATCTAAATTTTGTATTGAAAGTAGGAGAGAAGCTGGCTTTGGTTGGTGAAAATGGCTCAGGAAAGACAACTTTAGTGAAATTGCTGGCAAGATTATACGACCCAGATGAAGGTCGAATCCTGCTCGATGGTGTCGATTTGAAGGATTATAATTTGGTAGAATTGCGTGAGCATATCGGCGTGATTTTTCAAGATTTTCAGAAGTTCAATTTTACTGCGGGCGATAACATTGCAGTAGGAGATATTGAATCTCGTGAAGAACTGCCCGAACTCGAAAGAGCGGCTCACCAAAGTTTGGCCGATACTGTTATTGAAAAATTACCACTTAAATACGACCAACCTCTGGGACGTAAGTTTTCTAAAGGAATTGAACTTTCGGGTGGTGAATGGCAGAAAGTTGCATTGGCAAGAGCATATCTTCGTGAAGCAGAAGTTCTGATTTTAGATGAACCAACAGCTGCTCTCGATGCCCGTGCTGAATATGAAGTTTTCCGACGTTTCGCCGAACTCACGAAAGGAAAAACTGCCATTCTGATTTCACATAGATTTTCTACGGTAAGAATGGCCGACCGAATTTTGGTACTCGATAAAGGAAATCTGCTCGAAATCGGTACGCACGAAGAACTTTTGGAGAAAAATGGTCGATATGCCGAATTATTTTATTTGCAAGCCGAAGGCTATAAATAGCATAATTTTCTGAGTTATACTAAATTGCCACGAATTTATCATTCGTGGCAATTTATTTGGTAGAATTTCAATAAATAAAAAGTGCATTGAGTTGTAATTCTTCTGAATCATAAACACCCGCTTCCCAATCGAGTTCTTTATAGTGGAGTTTAGATTTTTTAATAAGTGGAATGGGGTCAAATCCTTTTTTGGGCATTTGTAGTTGGTAACTTTTCGGTAAATAAATATCGTCAATTTCTTTAGATTTCATGAAATCTTCAATTAATCTCACTCTATACCCGTGAAATATTGCATAACTAATTGACCGAATTCGAGTTTCGAATCTGTTCTTCAGAATAGAAATGGCTTCGTCAAATTCATTAGTCCTATGAGATTCAATAATCTTCTTTGGGTTGTAGAATAGTAGTTCAGTAATAGAGTTATCCAAATCTTCTGCATACATCAGAACCACATCGACTTCATAAGTTTCTAAATGATTCATTGCCAGTTTGAGGGTATTCAATGATTCTACATGAAAATCTATGGGTATTAAAATTTTTGAGGCCATACTTTAACTTTTTGAATGTTAAAAATTAAAGTGCAAAACTCTTCTAAGCAGATAAGAGAAGCCTAAGAGGTAGATTAAAATCGGATTAGAATTTTAAGATTTGTTAAAATTGGGCATTTTGGTAGCAATTACAACTTTTTAGAAGTTTACTATAGGTTGCCGACCGTGGACTATTCAATATTTTTGAATATTTGCCAGAGGAAGTTTGATTTGAACAGTAGTTCCTTCGTTGACAACCGAAGAAACAAACAGCAACCCGTTGTGAATCTTAATGATATTCCGAGATAGTGGAAGCCCGATACCATAGCCCTCGAAATGTCGAGTGTTTGAGGCCCTAAAAAATGGGTCATAGATAAACTGCATTTCTGATTCAGGAATCCCAATGCCTTGGTCTTTGATAATCAAAAATACTTGATTGTCGCTCGAAGCGATACTCACATTTACGGGTTTATTATTTGAATATTTACAGGCATTGCTCAGTAGATTCGTAAATGCAAGTGATAAAAGTTGCTTATTACCCATTACTTTAAGTTTGAATGGATTTTCGGGTAAAAGACTAAAATCAATAATAATATTATTTTTCGGGTTTAGTTTATCAATAATTCCTTTGGCTTGCCACAAGAGTTCATCCGTACGCAAAATCTCAAAATTTACCTTTTTATTGCTATACCCTGTTTGAGCCAAATAAAGCAAAGTTTGTGTAATCTGATTGAGGCGTTCTGCTTGACCTAAAATACTATTTAATGATTGTTGGTATTCTTCGGGTGTGCGTTCTTTCATGAGCATAACTTCGGCTTCACCCATAATTGAAGTGAGCGGAGTCCCAAATTCGTGCGAAGCATTACTCACAAAGTTTTTTTGTGTTTCAAAAGCCGTTTCCAGTCTATTCAGTAGGTCATTAAATGTCGAAATAAGCTGACTAATTTCGTTATCATTATACTTTTCCTCGATTCGTTGATGAATATTGTCCGTACTGATTTGTCTTACACTATCAGTAATGTTTTTGATTGGGTCAAAAATATGTTTGGAAAAATAGAATGAAAGTGAAGTAATGAAAATAACTATTAGAAAAAACGCAACCAAGATGATATTTCGCATGAAAATAAGGTGATGCGAAGCATAGTAATTTTTGGCAGAAACAATTACGATATATTGTCTATCATTACTATTATATCTGATACCTGTGTAAAAGGTTTCGTTTACTTGAAGTGTCGATTTTGCTTTGTTTAGAATTTCTTTCAAAAAACCGAGCGGTAAAGTCGTTTTTTGAGCTATAATTGATAAATCGTCCTCCGATTTAACCTCGAAACGATAATCCCTTTCTTCGCTCAGCTTTTCAAGATTTTCATCTCTGATTTTCTTAAACGACTGTGCATCAATTTTATCGGCATCATAATTATATTTTGCTGAAATCTTCGCCCGAGTTTCTAAGCGTTTATAAAAGTCAGTGTACGAATAATTGTATAAAAAATAGTAAATGCTCCCACCCAAAAGTAATAGCATTATTACGTTTGTCAGGATAAGTACCAATGCTATTTTTAATTGAGTTTTCATGCTTCCTTCAATACATATCCCATTCCAATGACTGTATGCACCAGTTTGGGTTCGTAGTTTGAATCTATTTTCTTGCGTAGATAATTGATGTAAACATCTACTACATTGGTAGCCAAATTAAAGTTAATATCCCAAGCACTTTCAAGCAAATCGACTCTTGATAATACTCGCCCTTTGTTTTTTATGAGTGTAAATAGCAATCGATATTCGGTAGCGGTGAGCGATATAAATTCGCCATTGCGTTCAACTGTTTTGGCATCATCATCCATTCTGAGATTGGCAATCGTGTAGATATTTTCTTTACTTTTTATCTCATTACCAGCGGACGAACTTCTACGAAGCAATGCCTTGATTCTTGCCACCAGTTCTATAAATTTAAACGGTTTTGCCAGATAATCATCTGCTCCTGAGTTAAGACCGAGTGCGATATTATCGGCTGTGTTTAGAGCCGTCAGAAACAAAATTGGTGTTTGGATACTTTTATTTCGCAGAATCTTACAGACTTCAATACCGTTGGTGTCGGGAAGCATAATATCTAAAATAATCAAATCGAAATCATTATCAGAAGCCATCTGAATGCCGCTGTTCCCATCAAGAGCCACCGAAACCTCAAAGTTTTCTTCAGTTAAGCCCTTTTTTATGAAGCTAACCACATTTATTTCATCTTCTATCAATAATATTTTCTTCATTGTATTATCTGCTTAAAAAGTACAAAACGATTTATTTGGTAAACGTTGTACTATTTTTCCCATAAGGCTAAAGCAATTCTTAGCTTAGCATAATCATAAACTCCTTCGAGTGCTTCAAAAAGCGGTTTGATTGCATCACCTTTCTGAATATTCAATTTCATGGCTTCGGCAATGATTTGATTATATTCATAGGTGGCAATATATTGTTTAAGGTCAATATCTTGGCCATCTTGATAGAGTTTTACTAAATGACTCACAATCGTAACAGGATTAAGTGAGCGTTTGGCTGCCATTTCTTCGAGCGACATTCCTGCTTTATACATTTCAAAGGTTTCTAAAAATGTCATTCCTTTTTCCTGTTTTGCTCGCCCAATACCTGGGTTTTGCCCTGTAAACGACAATATCTCATTGATAAACTCATCGCCATATTGTCTGAATTTCTGCTCACCAACACCCGAAACTGCCATCATCTGAAAACGATTGATTGGCCGTTTCTGAGCCATGTCCGAAAGCGTCGCATCAGAGAAAATCACAAATGGCGGCACATTCTGCTCATCGGCAATTTTCTTACGCAAAATGCGTAACTTCTCAAACAAAGCATCTTTAATAACCTCTTTCTTCGATTTTTCTTTTGGTGCTTCTTCGTCTAATCTCGCACGTTTTACATCGTAAGCCTCAAATCTTACTAAATCAACTTTTCGTTCGCCTTTAAGCACCTGCCACGATACCGAGTTGAGTTTTAAAGCGTGTCTTTCGTCATAAGCAATGTCAATAACTCCCGAATTGAGTAGTTGCGTAATGTAATCGGCCCACTCTTCGTATTTCAGTTCCTTCCCTACACCAAAAGTTTTGAGGTTCTGATAGCCACGCTCATAAATGGCTCGGTTTTGTGCACCTCGCAAAATATCAATGAGCAGTCCCATCGCAACTTTTTCTTCTGCACGAGCAACTGCCGATAAAGCTTTTTGTGCAAAAATAGTCGCATCAAACTTTTTCGGAGGATTATGGCAAACATCGCAGTTTCCACAATCGTTTTGGGCTTCTTCGTTAAAATAACTTAGCAAAATTCTTCTACGACAAATCTCCGATTCGGCATATTGTTTCATACGGTCGAGTTTCGCAAACTGTACTTCTTTCATTTCATCGGGTAATTCCGATTTCTGAATCATCTCTTTGCGAGTAATAATATCGCCAAAGCTATAAAAGAGCAAGGTATCAGACTTCATACCATCACGCCCTGCTCGACCGATTTCTTGATAATAACTTTCTACATTCGATGGCAGACTATAATGAATCACAAATCTTACGTTTGATTTGTCAATGCCCATTCCGAAAGCAATCGTGGCCACAATTACCTGAATCTCATCTTTTATAAAAGCAACTTGCACTTCCGAGCGAGTTTGTGCATCCACACCCGCATGATAGTGCATGGCACGGAGACCTAATTTGCGAAGGCCTTCAGCAACCTCTTCAGTGTTTTTTCTGCTCAAACAATAAATGATACCCGACTGATACGGACGTTTGGCTATAAACTCATGAATGATTTTGAGTCGGTTTCTACCAGGAAGTACCGCCAAACTAAGATTCGGTCTATCAAAAGAAGAAATGAAAATTTGAGCATCAGGAATACCTAACTGAGTCAAAATATCTTTTCTCGTTACTTTGTCAGCTGTTGCGGTCAAGGCAACCATCGGAACACTCGGAAAAGCTTCTTTTAAAACCTTTAATTGAATGTATTCTGGTCTGAAATCATGTCCCCAGTTCGAAACACAATGCGATTCATCAATGGCAATCTGATTAACATTCAAGGTTTTGATAAATCCTAAATAATTATTCGAGAAAAGTTTTTCGGGCGAAATATACAGTAGTTTCAATTCTCCCGACTTACATTGTTCTTCAATCGTACGCAATTCAACCATCGAAAGCGTACTATTCATAAATGCCGCAGGTACACCGTTAGCTTTTAATGACTGCACTTGGTCTTGCATCAATGCAATTAGAGGAGAAATAACCAAAGTTATTCCCTCCATCACCAAAGCAGGTACTTGAAAACAAATAGACTTGCCACCACCCGTGGGCATTAGCACCATACAATCTTGTTTCGCCAAAATTGTATCAATTATGTCAGCTTGTAGTGGACGGAACTTATCGTAACCAAAATATTTTTTTAAAACTTGCTCTTTAGTCATTTATTCAGAAAAAGTAATTTGAGCAAAATTATGAGTAAAACATGACTTCTAATTTGAAAAACATTAATTTTACTGAAATTATTTTCAACAAACCAACCATTATTCATGAAAAAAACGCTGTTTTTATCATTGTTCATTTATTCAGGTCTTTTTGCACAAGACAAATCAACCGAATTTGCATCCACAATTTCAGCACAAGACTTAAAAAAACACCTTACTTACATTGCTTCCGATAGCCTCGAAGGTCGTGATACAGGTTCAGAAGGCCAACGAAAAGCTGCGGCTTATATCTCAAAGCATTTTTCTGATTTGGGTTTACAAGCCATTGCACCACAAAAAGATGGTAGCAAAGGATATTACCAAAAATTTAATCTATATCAGAAAGGTTGGAAAGATGCCTATATAAAGATAGGTAATAAAAAGAAAGAGTTCTTTAAAGATTATTATCCGAATGGTCTCACGAGTATTCCCGACGAACAATCAATGTCGGTTGTTTTTGTCGGCTATGGAATCGAACAGGATGGCTATAATGATTATAAAGATATAAATGTAGAAGGCAAAGCCGTAGTTTTTTTTGATGGCGAACCAAAAGATAAAGAAGGTAAATACTTATTCACAAAAGCTGATGAAAAGTCAGATTGGGTTGAAAGAGCAGGACTTCAAAAGAAAATCAATATTGCGTTGAATCATGGAGCAAAAATGTTTTTCGTAATTTCAGCAACCGATGCTCAAAAATTTACATCACTGGCAGCAGAGCGTAAAGCTGTTTTATCGAGATTCAATCAATTGAGTTTTAATGCTTCTACAACTGCCGAAAAAGCAACCTCAAACCCAACTTTCTTCGTCTCTCAAGAAATGGCCGCCGAAATGCTCGATGTGAAGTCAAATAAGCTGACTAAAATTATTGAAGAAATCAGTGATAAGAAAGAAAGTTTAGCAAGTAAGATAAAACCTTCAACGGTTTCGGTAAAAGCCGAGAGGGGAGAAGTACCAGTTGAAACACAAAACGTTTTGGGTTTTATGGAGGGTACTGATAAAAAAGATGAAGTAGTATTGATTACAGCTCACTACGACCACGTAGGAATTCAAAACGGACAGATTCATAATGGAGCAGATGATGATGGCTCAGGTACATGTGCTGTACTCGAAATTGCCGAAGCATTTGCTAAGGCAAAAGCCGCAGGTAATGGTCCACGTCGTAGTATTTTGTTTATGACCGTAACAGGTGAAGAGAAAGGCCTACTTGGCTCACAATATTATACAGACAAAGACCCAATCATTCCATTGGCTAAAACAGTTTGTGATTTGAACATTGACATGATTGGTCGAATTGATAAGCAGCACGCACCAAAAGAAGAATACGTTTACTTGATTGGTTCAGATAAATTATCGTCAGAATTACACCAAATAAGCGAAGATGTTAATAAGAAATACATCAATTATGAATTAGATTATACATTCAATGACCCTAAAGACCCTAACCGTTTTTACTATCGTTCTGACCATTATAATTTCGCTAAAAATAAAATTCCTGTAATTTTTTATTTCACAGGTGTACACGAAGACTACCACCGACCAGGTGATGACGTTGAAAAAATACTTTTTCCGAAATATCAGCAAATCACACGTTTAGTATTCCAAACAGCATGGGAGTTAGTAAACCGAGAAGACCGAATTAAAGTAGATAGTAATAAACAATAAGACTTTTGAGTGCATTTTGGGCTAAAATCTTACAATTCAGAATAAAAAAAAATATCAACGAAAACTTTAGTTATATGTATATTTGAACTTAATTAAAAATACCGCTAAATACTTGATAGCTAAAATGTTAAGACTTTCTATTGTATCAATTTGATACTAATAAAATCTTGGAAAAGTTCAATAAACCATTTTTTGACTAAAAATTAATTGTATTTATACTTTTTTGTTTCACGGTTTTTCTATAAAATTGTCAAAAAATTAAAAATAATACTTTATCTGGATTGGCAGTATTTTCTTTTGAAATCGCTCGATTTTTTAATTTTTTAAACTTTTATTTAACAAAAAAACATTTTTAACTTTTTAAAACCCTAAAATTTTCTAATCTAATGGAAAAAAAGACAGCAGCCCCTGCAGCTAAACCAGCAGCAAAACAATCAACTGGTGGTGGATTAAATCCAGCGTTAACAATCCCTGTTCTTCTTGCAATTGCAATCGCAACTTACGTTTTCATCTTAGGAGATTCAAGCCACTTCCTTGATGCCGAAAAACACAAACCAAAACCAGGTGACTTCTTTGGCCTTATCCACAGTGGTGGTGTTGTCGTGCCTATTTTGATGACTTGTTTCCTTTGCGTATTAGTATTCTCAATTGAGCGTTTCTTTACAATCAACAAAGCTTCTGGTACAGGTAACATCGACGCATTTGTTCGTAAAGTTCGTTCGTTATTAGATTCAAACAACGTTGCTGATGCAATCAAAGAGTGCGACAAACAAAAAGGTTCAGTAGGCAATGTAGTAAAAACTGCATTAGGTAAATACAGCCTTTTGACAACTGATGCTTCTTTAGATAAAGAACAAAAATTAGCAGCTCTTCAAAAAGAAGTAGAAGAAGCAACTTCATTAGAACTTCCAATGTTAGAGAAAAACCTTACAATCCTTTCAACGCTTGCAACAGTATCTACTTTGATTGCCTTATTAGGAACTGTATTAGGTATGATTCGTGCGTTCTCAGCTCTCGGTGCTGGTGGTGGAGCCCCAGATGCAGCTGCTCTTGCAACTGGTATCTCTGAGGCCTTGATTAACACAGCCTTAGGTATCGGTACTTCAGCTATCTCAATCATCATGTATAACTTCTTTACATCTAAGATTGATGATTTGACTTACAAAATTGACGAAATCGGTTTGAGCATCCAACAAAATTTTGCAGCTCATAACTAATCTTAACTGATGATTTAAGATTGTGTCTAAAAATAAATTATATAATTAGATAACAATCTAAATTTAATTTCGTTATATTTGTAAATAAACTAAATTATTAAGGAGTTATGCCAGCAGTAAAACCAAAACGAAAGAGTCCTGTCATGGATATGACAGCGATGTGTGACGTGGCATTCTTGTTATTGTCGTTCTTTATCATGACTACTCAGTTCAAAGGTCAAGAATCAGTAACAATTGACACACCTTCGTCAATTTCGCAAACAAAAATCCCTGAAACGGGTGTGGCTACTATTAGTATTGACCCTAAAGGAAAATACTATTTCGGTATCGCAGATGCAAAACAGCGTGGTGAATTACTTCAAAGAATGGCCCAAAAGTACGGAGTGTCTGTAAGCACTACTGACTTAAAGAGCTTTGAAAAATTATCAGATTTCGGTATCAGTATTGCTGGCTTGAAGCAATATTTGAATTTGCCTCCAGAAGACCAATTAAATGTTGTAATGGCAGGTATTCCGAACGATAGTACAAAAAGCGAATTAGGTGACTGGGTTTCAACTTACTTATTAGAAGTAAATCCTTCAGCTAAATTGGCAATTAGAGGTGATGCAGCCACTAATTATCCAGCTATTAAGCAAGTACTCAACGAACTTGGTAAAAGAGATATTAACAAGTTTCAATTGATTACTGGTGTTGAAAACGCACCTAATTAATATTTTAATGAATCATCTAAACATTGTAAAACAATGGCAGAAATAGACACCTCCAGTGGTGGTGGCAAAGGTGATGGTAAGGTACGGGCCAAGAAACATTCCGCAAGAGTTGACATGACTCCCATGGTAGATTTAGGATTCTTACTGATTACATTCTTTGTTTTCACCACGACGTTCAGCAAGCCTAATATGATGAAGTTGAATATGCCAGAGAAGGAGAAGGACCAAAACAAACCACCTGAAACGGCAGAAATCAAGGAATCAAACACGATTACAATCATAATGGGCAAAGATAATCGTATTTTCTATCACCAAAAGTCGTCAAAGAACTTGACTCCTGAATTGTTGAATGAAACCGATTATTCTAAAGACGGTATTCGTACCGCTATTTTGAAGGCAAAAGTTAACGCAATTGACCAAACTAAATTTACTGTAGTTATCAAACCAACTGATGACGCAACGTATAAAAATACAGTAGATATTTTGGATGAGATGGCTATCACAAAGTCAGACCTTTATGCAATCGTTGACCCTTCAAAAGAAGAGTTGGACATCTACAAGCAGAAAATCGCTGCTCCAAAACAGTAATTAAGTACATTCGTTAAGTAGTTGATATTTAATGACAAATTAAAAAAATATGGACCCTAAAAATAATGTCAATGTTACCTTAGATGACATGGTGTTCGAGACCCGTAACAAGGCCTATGGAGCATATGACCTAAGAAAGACATACAAAAAGACGGTCAACCGTTCACTTTTGTATGGTTCGATTGCATTTTTGGCAGCTGTGGGTGCTCCAATGCTTTATGCGTCAATCACGCCGAAAGCAAAGAAAGAAGTTGCGGTAGAAATCGACTTAGCTAAGTTGAAAGAAGAGAAAGTGGAAGACAAACCACTTGACCTTCCGCCACCGCCACCACCAGAGCAAAAGCCACCTGAAGTTGCTACAATCAAATTCTTACCTCCTGAGCCAAAGCCAGATGAAGAGGTAAAAAATGAAGAGCCGCCACCACCTGCTGAGCAGATTGAGAAAGCGGTAATCTCAAACGAAACTAAAGAAGGTGTTGAGTCTGATGAAATTGCAGCTGCTCCACCTCCAGTAGTTGAAGCTCCAAAAGCCGTTGAGATTGAGCAACCTAAAGAAGATGAAATCTTTACAACAGTTGAGCAACAACCAGAATTTCCAGGCGGTATCAAAGAAATGTATGCCTTTATTGGTAAAAATCTTAAATACCCATCGGCTGCTCAAAGAGCAAACGTTTCTGGAAAAGTTTTTGCAAAATTCGTTGTTGAGAAAGACGGTAGCTTAGGTGATGTTCAGATTTTAAAAGGAATCGGTTTTGGTTGTGATGAAGAAGCACAACGTGTATTGAAATCAATGCCAAAATGGAATCCTGGTAAACAAAATGGACGTAGCGTAAGGGTATTCTTTACTATGCCAATTTCATTCGTTCTTGAATAATGTTGCAGAATCGAAAACCAGAAGGTTTCAGTCAAATTACAATTTATATCAGAGCATTTACAGCTATTGCGTATGTTGTAATGGGAATATATGTTTTTATGAAGCGTACGCTTCTTCCAGTATCTGATGGTGTCGCTATGATAATGAGTGTTTTAATCATTGTCTATGGGATATTTAGAGGTTGGGGAGCATATAATGCCTACAAAAACAGTTTATAACTTCTGACTGGCTTAATATTGAAGGCCACTTCCTGTTAATGGAAGTGGCTTTTTTACTTTTGTGACCATATTCTATGTTATTATTGGTATAAATTTTTGAAGAAAATTTTATTTTTTGATTTTTGTATTGTTTAAGAAAATAATAGCAATATATTTGTGATTATATATTTAGCAAATAATCTAAATATTTTTAGGCAATTAATTGTAGTATTTGAGCGTTTAAGTATTAACCACCGAAGTTTATAATGAAAAGAATACTTATTGTGATGTGTACAGCACTTGCATTATGGCAGTGTAATTCACAAGAAAAACAAGATTTACCTAATGAAGGTGAGATTACTATTGCTGCAGATGAATCATTGCAGCCAATTGTAGAGGCAGAAGTGATGGCCTATAACGCCCATTATCCGAAAGCTAAACTCAATGTGGTGTATGTGCCAGAGCAAAGAGCTATGTCATTGATGATGAATGATTCGGTTAATGTTGCGATAGTAACTCGTGAAGCAACCCCAGGCGAAAAAGCAGTTTATACAAGTAATAATATTCCTTATTTACCAGCCAAAATGGCTCTTGATGGAGTTGCTATCATTAGTAATACTGAAAGTTCGATTAAAAATCTTTCAGTTATAGAATTGAAAGAAATGTTTGAAGGCCAGAAAAAAACAGATATTAAGTTGGTTTTTGATAATAGTAGTTCAAGTAACTTAAACTACATGATTCAAAAATTGGGCTTAAAAGACATAAAGAAAGCCAATATTTTTGCGGCAGATGGTAATAAGGACGTGATTGAGTATATCAAGAAAAATAAAAATGCCATTGGTGTAATTGGTGGAAACTGGATAAGCGATATTGATGATTCAAAAAGCCAAAGTTTTATAAATAGTATTCACGTGGTTGGGATTTCGGATGCAAAAACACCAGATAAATATTACACGCCAACAACAGCCAGTTTGAAAGCAAGAAAATATCCGTTTGAAAGAAGAGTAATTCTTCATACCAAAAAAGGATATGGTCTTACAAGTGCATTTATTAGATTCTGTTGTGCGTATATAGGGCAGTTAGTTGTTGAAAAATCTGGTTTGTTACCATATTATATATACGAAAGAGAAATAATATTAGAAAAAAAGCCAGTTGGAAAACTGCCATAATAGGTAAAATTAGGAAGTTATGTAGGAAGGCTAATTAACGAAACATTAACATTTTTTTTGATAACTTTCCAAACAAAAAACTGTCTAAACAATAAATAGCAAAAGAATAAAAAAGAGAAGCATAAAAATATTTTTTTATCTAAACGACATTTTATTTAACTTTGCTTACTTTTAATTAAAACCAAGAATCTGTAAACCTAACTTTTAGAGTGAAAA
Source organism: Emticicia aquatilis (assembly GCF_014644295.1). Classification (GTDB taxonomy): domain Bacteria; phylum Bacteroidota; class Bacteroidia; order Cytophagales; family Spirosomataceae; genus Emticicia; species Emticicia aquatilis. Next base: position 553,591 of record NZ_BMKK01000004.1, on the reverse strand, counting down.
TGAACAAGATTTTGAAATCTTTGGCAGTAGCAGCAGTAGCTGTACTGACGTTGTCGTTCCACACAATGGCACAAACTGTGCAGGACGGACTGAGAAATTTGGATGCTGAGCGATACAATGCTGCTGAAACCATTTTCAAGCAATTGGCATCAACTGCTCCATCGGCAGAAAACTATTATTATCTTGGCTACTTCTATCTTAATTTACAAGATGAAGAAGGAAAAGTAAGTTCGGCAGACTTAGAAAAAGCAAAAGATGCCTTTACTAAAGGTACGGCTTTAGATGCAAAGAAACCAGACCCATTGAATCGTGTTGGTTTAGCAACTGTTAAATTATTATCGGGAGATAGAGCAGGTGCGAAGGCTGATTTTGATTTAATTAAAAAAGATACGAAAAATAAGAATGCAGATGTGATTTTTCGTATAGGTGAAGCTTATTCTTTGTCAGCAAAAGTTAACGACCCAGCGGAAGCTGTGACAAATATTCAGGCAGCGTTAGATTTACAAAAAGTAAAAAACAACCCTGATTATTACATTGCAATGGCAAAAGCATACTTGATTAAAAATGACGGTGGTGCTGCCATGACTGCTTTGGAAAATGCTGCTAACATGGGCCAAAAATTAGCGAAAATCAAAACTTTGATGGGCCGTGTATGGTATCAAGGTAAGCAATATCAAAAAGCTGAAGGGTTTTTCAATGAAGCAATTGCTGCTGACCCTGAATATGCACCAGCTTATTATTACTTGAGTTTGCTATATACAACTTTCGGTAAATTTAATAAAGCTAAAGAAAATGCTTTGTTAGCATTGAAGAAAAGTGAGGCCACTGCTGCTGAAAAGTTACGTTACATTAAGTTAGCATTTGCAAGTAAAGATTATGATGGTGCATTAAGTGTACTAAATGAGATTTTTGATGCAGAAAAAGACCCAATCAAATATCGTTTGAAAGGTTATATTCAAACAGAGAAGGGTGAGTGTGCTGAGGCTGTAAAAAATATCACAGAGTTTTTGAACAAGGCAGAAAAAGAGCGTCATTTAGCTTCTGATTGGGGTATGTTAGGTCGTGCTTATGCTTGTATCAAAGATGATGCAAACAAGAAGTTGAACGATTCATTGTCTATCATCAACATGGATATTGCAATCGAGAAAGGTGATTCTACTTTTGATTACAATGGTGCTATCATAAACAACTATAAAGCAGCTAAAAACTGGCCTAAAGTTGCTGAACGTCTTGAGAAATATATTTCTACCTCTAAAAAAGGTGGTAATGCAACTGACTATTATAACTTAGCTGATGCTTATATGCGTTCAAGAAACTTCATTAAAGCAGATACAGTTTATTCAAAAGCTATTGAGTTATACAAAGACACATGGATGTTCCCGTATATTCAAAAGGCTCGTGCAAAACAATATGCTTTAGGAAATACAGTTGATAGTACATTCTCAGCAGCACCGTTATATGAAAAATATATAACTGTTTCGACAGATGCAATGAAAGCAGATGTGAAAAATGCTAAGTATTTCTCAGAAGCTTACGGTTATTTAGGATACAAAGCATTATTAGTTGAGAAAAACCCTGCCAAAGCAACTGAATACATGAATTTTGCTTTGAAGTACGACCCAACTAATACAAAAGCTCAGCAAGTATTGCAAAGCATTAATGGTGGAACTACACCTCCTGCAGGTGGTACTACGCCACCAAACAATAACTCACCTAATGGTGGAGCTCAGCCTAAAAACTAAGTAAGAAAATATATTTTAAAGAAGCCTAACTATATTTTAGTTAGGCTTCTTTGTTTCAAAATGATAATTTATTTCTATTAAAAGATACATTTTCTAAAAATTGCTTTTATTTTTGCCGTTAATACTCTTTTAACTAAGATTTTTTATAGAACTAAACCTCCTAATTGTTTAAGAACCAATCAAATATGTTTAATTTAGTAATATTCGGTCCTCCAGGTGCAGGAAAAGGTACTCAATCGGCAAAGATTATTGATAAATACAAATTGGCCCATATTTCTACTGGAGATATGTTCAGAATGCACATTAGTCAAAATACTGCACTGGGTCAAAAAGTGAAACAAATCTTGGCAGATGGATTATTAGTACCTGATTCTATTACGATTGATATGTTGGAGGAAGAAGTTCAAAATAACCCAGATGCAACTGGATTTATTTTTGATGGTTTTCCTCGTACAGTTGCACAAGCCGAATCACTTGATAAATTTTTGGAAGGAAAAGGCCAAAAAATAGATTTAGTATTACAATTAGATGTAACTGAGGCTGAAATCAAAAACCGTATTGCCGAAAGAAAAAAAGTAAGTGGAAGAGCGGATGATGATGAGGATAAATTAATCAAACGCATTGATGAGTATTTTACTAAAACGATTCATGTTTTACCGTTTTATCAAGAACAAGGTAAAGTGGTTAAAATCAATGGAATAGGTGAAGTGGAAAGTATATTTGGCATGATTTGTGCCGCAATTGACGAAGCAAAATAATTGAAAATACTCTTGTTTTGGAGTATTTGTTTTAGGACATTTTAAAGTAAAATATCATTTAAAATGTCCTTATATTGTACATTGAGATATTGATTTTAGCTATGACGAGTAACTTTATTGATTACGTAAAAATAAACTGTGTTTCAGGGAATGGTGGTGCTGGTTCAAGGCATTTTAGACGTGAAAAACACGTGCCTAATGGTGGCCCAGACGGTGGTGATGGTGGTAGAGGTGGACACATAATTTTGCGTGGAAATTCTCAATATTGGACTCTTCTACACTTAAAATACCAAAAACACATTAAAGCTCAGCATGGCGTTGCAGGTGAAGGCGGGCGTAGGTCAGGCCGTCAAGGTGAAGATGAAATCATTGAGGTACCGCTCGGAACAATTGCACGTGATGCTGAAACAGGAGAAGTGATGGGGGAAGTTACCGAAGATGGGCAACAAATTATTTTGTTGCCAGGCGGTAGAGGTGGCTTGGGAAACTGGCACTTTAGAAATTCAACTAATCAAGCTCCTGAATATCATCAATCTGGCGATTCTGGACAAGAGTTGTGGATTATTTTAGAACTAAAAGTATTAGCAGATGTGGGCCTTGTAGGCTTCCCAAATGCTGGAAAATCAACATTGCTTTCTACGGTATCGGCAGCTAAACCAGAAATTGCCGATTATCCATTTACAACTTTAACCCCTAACCTTGGCGTCGTTGCCTATCGTGATTTCAAATCGTTCGTAATGGCCGATATTCCTGGAATCATCGAAGGTGCATCTGAAGGCAAAGGTCTTGGGCTTCGCTTCCTAAGACACATCGAAAGAAACTCAATTTTGCTGTTTGTGGTTTCTGCCGATGCTGAAAATCCAATGAAAGAGTACAAAACACTACTCAAAGAATTGAAAGTTTATAATCCAGAATTACTCGATAAAAAAAGAGTGCTTAGTATTTCGAAGATTGATTTAATTGACGAAAAACAAATCAAGAAAATAAAAGCCAAAATTCCCGAAGATTTACCTTATGTATTTTTCTCGGCTGCAACTAATCAAGGAATTGATGAGTTGAAGGATTTAATTTGGCAAAATTTAGAAAGATAAATTGTGTATTGAACCTACACACTATTTTCATATTGATTAAAAATAAAATTCAAACACACAACTCCGATTGATAATCTGAGTGAACCTTTATTTAATGATTTCGCCATGAAAAAAACTTTTTTAAGTTTATTTCTCTTGGTGCATGTAACCGTTTTTGCTCAAGTGGCAATCACATTTCCTGTGAATAGGGCAGTTTTTCAAAGAAACTCCTCAAATACAGGGATGATTCCTATTGCAGGTACGTTTCAGACCCGAGTTGAAAGAATTGATGCACGACTGACTCCTATCATTGGTGGTAATGCCGTTGACTGGACTGCTATTGCTGTAAATCCTAATTTTGGAACTTTCATTGGTAATATTTTTGCTCAGGCAGGCTGGTACAAACTTGAGGTACGTGCTTCAAGAGGAGGAAGTGTTGTAGGCACTTCGACTATCGAAAAGGTTGGTATTGGCGAAGTGTTAATTGTTTCAGGACAATCAAATGCTCAAGGATACGAAAACCGAGGAAATCCTCCAGCCAATGATGATAGGGTAAATTGTATTACAAATTTCTACTCATATGGTCAAATAACCGAACCCCCTTTTCCTACTATTGCTCAACTAAGCGAGAATGTCAAGATAGCACCACTCGGAAATGGTTCTTGGTGTTGGGGGAAACTTGGCGACCTTTTAGCTGAAAAACTAAATGTACCTATATTGTTCATCAATACTGGTTTTGAAGCAATGGGTATTGAGGCGTGGAGTAAAAGTGCTGATGGTGAACGAGGTCAGGACTTTTATTCTGGGAATTTTGCCTTACCAGGGTATCCATACGAAAACCTAAAGAAATCGCTACACTACTATACCAATATGTTTGGTGTTCGTTCGATTCTTTGGCATCAAGGAGAAACAGATAATGATAAACGTACAAGCACTGAAAAATATCGTCAGAATTTGGAATATATTATTTCAAGAAGTAGAGGTGATACTGGTAAAAATATAAGTTGGATGATTAGTCGAGTTAGTCGAGTTAGTTCAGGAACATATCAGCCAGTTATTGATGCTCAAAACCAAGTAATTCAAAATTATCCTAATACATTTGAAGGCCCTGATACCGACCAAATTCTTGGCAGGACAGATGGCGTTCATTTCTTTGGAAGTGGATTAGTTGATTTGGCTCGAGCTTGGAATAGTAAACTTGACTTAAACTTTTTTGCAAAAGCCAATCCAATTCCACCATCATCTACACTTTTTTTTGATTTAAGATGTAATACAGAAAATGCTCAGAAACCCGTGCAAATTTTTATGCCAAATGGTTTTAAGGAGTATTATTGGACAAACGGTTTTAGTGATATTGCCAATACCGCTTCTTTAGAAACTAATACGGGATTTTATCGTGGCCGTGCGATTGATTATTTGGGTAATGTTTATTACACGCCTCTCGCTAATTATACTTCTCTATCTGTCACAAATCCTCCTTCTATTCAAGCAGAAGGGGCTACAAGTTTTTGTGAAGGTGAGAGCGTAAAACTAACTTCTAATGTTGACCAAGATATTTTTTGGAATACAGGAGCGAGTTCTAAGTCGATTGTAGTTAATCAAAAAGGCAATTATACTGTTAGTCAGGTAAATTATTTAGGATGCTTTGCAAAATCTAATGGTATTTCAGTAGATATTTTACCGAAGCCTGATGTAAAAATTGTAGCTGAAGGAGAAACGACATTCTGTGCTGATAAATCAGTAAAGTTGACAGCAAATACATTAAGGAATCTTGTTTGGAATAACGGAGAAACAAATATTTCAATTACAGCAAATCGGAGTGGAGATTATTTTGCTCGAGCAAAAAATGAATTTGGCTGTGAAGGAATATCTCAAAGTATTAAGATAAATGTCAATCCATTACCCGAAAAACCAATTGTAACTGCTGATGGTCCGACTGTATTTTGTGCAGATAAATCGGTGAGGTTGATTTCAAACGTCACTAATGGCATTACTTGGAGTACAGGAGATAGAACATCAAGTATAAACGTCACGAAAACAGGAGAATATGTAGTAACAGCACGGAATGATTTTGGGTGTCAGAATTCGTCTAACTTTATCCCAATAAAAGTTAATCCATTACCTCCAAAACCATTAATTACTGCCAGTGGGCCAACTACTTTTTGTGATGGTGATAATGTCAGAATTTCTGCCCCAGAAAGTCAAGCATATCAATGGAGTAATGCTAAGACTGCAAGAGAGCAGACAATTACTTCTTCTGGATTTTTCACAGTCAAAACAATTGACCAAAATGGCTGCATTTCGCCTTCTTCCGATGAACTGGAAATAATAGTTAAGCCTTCTCCAATTGGAATAAGTGTTTTACAGACAGGTACATTTACACTCGAAGCCCTTGCCAGTGGACTTTTTGATGCTAAATATGAGTGGTATAAAGATAATGTATTATTGACCAATACTTCAGTTGTGATTAAAGCAAAGACAGAAGGGGTCTATAATGTGAAAGGTTCAATATTATATCAATTAGGGGCAGGAAGGACATTACGATGTTATTCCCCACTTTCAAGTGGATATAGATTTAAAATTGACCCATCTGTACAAGGTATGAGTGTATTTCCTAACCCAGCACCCAAATCAATTATTAATATCGAAACACAAGAAGACCTGCAAGATGCAGTCGTTGATATTTATAATCTAAGAGGAACCCTAATTAAAAGTTACTCAGTACCTAACTTTGATGCCAGACGAACTTTCGATTTAAGTGAAATCCAGAAGGGAGGCTTTCTTGTCAATGTAAAAGCTGAAAATTTTAATGTAATTAAACGAGTTTATATTGAATAAATCTTAGATTTTTGCCATTAAATAACTTTTTTTAATAAGAATAGTAGATGCTGTATTGATTATAGGTACAGGCTTTTGTAAATTTGTAGGAGGCTATGAACCTTAATCCGTTTAAAAATGAATTATTTAAGGAATTGGTTAATATTGTTATTGAATATTGTTCTTTTAGACACCTATTCACAAATACAAATAACCTTCCCCGTTTCACGTATTGTTTTTCAAAGAAATAACCAAAATCAAGCAACTGTAAATATTGCTGGAAGTTATTTTCAACAACTTGACAAAGTAGAAGCAAGGGCAGTACCTGTCTGGGGAGGACAAGGTACTGAAACTGGTTGGAATGCCGTTCAGGAGTTTAAAAATAATGGCATTTTTAGTGGTACAATTCAGCTAAATGGTGGATGGTATAATATTGAAGTTAGAGGTATTTTAAACGGAAATATTATCACGACCTCAACTCTCGAAAGAGTAGGCGTAGGGGAGGTATTTATAGTAGCAGGTCAATCAAATGCACAAGGAGACCAAGGGTATTCTGGTGCAACGATTGGTGCTACTGACGATAGAGTTTCGACTATTAATTACTATGACCCTGCACTTAATGAAGATAATTTGCCCTTCCAGTTCTCGCAAATGGGGAATAATACCAAGATGGCACCTTACAATTACGTTCCATGGTTTTGGGCAAAACTTGGAGATAAACTCGCACAACGATTAAATGTTCCTGTTCTTTTTTATGGTGCAGCATTAGGTGGACTAAGTTGTGAGGTATGGAGACGTTCGGCCGAAGGACAGGACTTGAGACAAGAATTACCTACATTCGTTAAAGTTGCAGGGATGCCTTATAGAGGTATGAAAGCAGCCTTACAACAGTACGTTACTCGTACAGGAGTAAGAGCTATTTTGTGGCAACAAGGTGAGAGTGATGGGAGTTCAAGTGGAGAAACTTATTATAATAACTTACGAACTGTAATCGAAAAAAGTAGGTCAGACTCAAAAAAAGATGATTTGGCTTGGGTTGTTGCACGTTCATCACGTAATCCTTCTATATTACCTACTGTTATTGAGGGACAAAATCTAACAATTCAACGAGTACCAAATGTTTTTTCTGGCCCACCGACCGACGAAATAGTTGGAGCAAACTTTAGAGCCGATGGAATCCATTTTCATAATGATGGTTTATGGCTGGCATCGGATTACTGGAATAATTATCTTGATGGGAACTTTTTTTCTAATTCTCAACCTTTAATGGCGAGAAATTTACCTGTTATCACTATTGCTTGTAATCCCAATAATACTACAAATAAGTTTACAATTATTACTGGTGGATATCCACTTTATAAGTGGAGTAATGGAGGTACTTCAAACTTTATTACTGTTTCAAATGGTACATTTTCTTTTAAAGGCATTGATGAGGTAGGAAATACTATTTTCTCACAACCATTTACAATATCTACGAATAATAATGTAACTCAACCTGTGATTTCGGCTAACGGGAATACAACTTTCTGTGATGGACAAGGTGTTGTATTAACATCAAATATCAGTAGTGGAAATGTATGGAGTAATGGTGAAAGAGGGCAATCGATTGTTGCTCGTGGTTCTGGAAACTACTCTGTAGTTAATTATTCACTCAATGGATGTGCTTCGCCTGCATCTTCGTCAATTAATGTAAATGTACTTCCTTCTCCATTTAATTTTATAAATGCAAGTAAATCTCTGCCAATTTGCCCGGATGAAACTGTTGAGTTATTTACTACTAATAATGATGGTACTTCGTACACTTGGAATACAAATGAAACCTCTAAGCGGATTACTGTAAATAAAGCAGGGTCATATAGTTTGCGTATAAAAGGCCAAAATGGTTGTGAATCACAATCATTTATTGATGTGAATTTTCGTTCTCGACCATCAACTAATATTTTAGCAGATGGTGAAACCACTTTTTGTTTGGGAAAGAGTGTAAATATTTTTCCACAGAATGACTTTTCATCATATATGTGGAATACCGGAGCTACAACAAAGACGCTCAACGTTCGTACTGATGGCACTTATACATTACGAGTAAAAGATAATTTTGGCTGTGTATCTGATGCAATTACAAAGAAAATTACGGTAAACGCTCTTCCTGTAGTAAAAATAAAGGCAGATGGAGTTGATAAATTTTGTGAAGGAAATGTCGTTATTCTCTCGCCACAAATACAGTCCGCTTTAGGGTATAGATGGAGTACTGGTGAATCTTCAAAGGAAATTTATGTAGTTAAAGATGGACTATATACTTTGTCTGTAAGAGATGAAAATGGCTGTGAATCCACTCCAGACTCAATTAAACTAACATATATACCCTCGCCAATTGCTTCGATTACTTCTTCTGAAAATATCAATACGATATGCGATGGGTCATCACTATCGTTGGTTAGTAATGATGCCACCGCCTATGCTTGGAGTACTGGAGCAACCTCAAAAGGTATTTCGGTTGATAAAGCAGGAGTTTACTCATTGAAAATTAAAGATGATAAAAGTTGTTTATCAAAGGCTGTTTCTTTTGAAGTATTTGTAAAAGAAAGTCCTCCGACTCCTTCGGTAAGTTTGGAAGGTTCATTCCAACTTCACGCAATACCCAAAACTAATTTTGATAATCAGTTATTTAGTTGGAAAAGGGATACAGAGCAGCTTTCTACAATATCAGCAATTCTGAAAGCCAATGCCTCTGGTATGTATTCGGTGCGTGCAGTTTGGAAATATTTACTTTCTAATAATAAAGAGTTGTTGTGTTACTCTCCATATTCGAGTGCAGTTGAAGTATTTATTCCGTACCTCGATAATGGTTTTAGAATATATCCAAATCCAAATCCGACAGGAATATTTACGGTTGAAACGATTGGTGATAGTCCAAATGCTGAAGTTGCGGTATTTACCCTTACTGGACAAAAAGTATATTCAGGTTCTTTCAGTGATTTAAAAGAAAAACGAACCCTTGATTTAAGACAATTAGAAAAAGGTGTCTATATCATTCGTCTTGTTAGTGGTTCTTATGAAGCATCTTCAAGAGTAATCCTAAAATAAAAAAGGGGTGAAAATATTTTCGCCCCTTTTTTATTTTGTTTCTAAGTATAACAATAGTAATTTTGGGACATAAAAGACGAGAAGTAGTAAAAAGCTGTAAAAATCAAATTTTGTAACCCTTTGACTACTGTTAATTATTGATTTATGAAAGAATATTTGCCTTCAGATTTCCTCCCAATTTTGGTGCTAATCATAGCTGCCATAGGGTTTATTGTCACAACGATGATTGTAACTCATGCAATTGGTCCAAAACGTAAAAGTGAATTAAAAGATGCACCATTTGAGTGTGGTATTGACTCCGAAGGTGATGCCCGTACACCAATTTCAATCAAATATTTTCTAACTGCCATTTTGTTTGTTCTTTTCGATGTTGAGGTTATTTTTATGTACCCTTGGGCAGTAAATTTTAAAAAACTTGGATGGTTTGGCTTTGTCGAAATGGTTGTGTTTCTTACACTTTTAATGGCAGGTTTTTACTACATCATTCGTAAAGGCGTATTGAGCTGGGAAAGAGATTAATAATTTGTTTCTACCAAAACAAATTACACTAACACATAGTTGAAATAATAGATATTGTAGTTCTACAATTATACTATTGATAATAAGAAAACATGAGTAATCAAATAAAAACAATAGAAGCTCCCGAAGGATTTGAAGGTTCTGGCTTTTTTGCAACTTCATTTGAAAAAGTAATCGGAATTGCACGTAGTAAATCATTGTGGCCACTGCCGTTCGCAACTTCTTGTTGTGGTATTGAGTTTATGGCAACCATGGGTGCTCACTACGATATTTCACGTTTTGGTTCTGAGCGTCCGAGTTTTTCTCCTCGCCAAGCCGATTTGTTGATGGTAATGGGAACAATTGCCAAGAAAATGGCTCCAGTCGTTAAGCAAGTTTATCTTCAAATGGCAGAGCCTCGTTGGGTAATTGCAGTTGGAGCTTGTGCTTCGAGTGGTGGTGTTTTTGATACCTATTCAGTTTTACAGGGTATTGACCGTGTGATTCCTGTCGATGTGTATGTGCCAGGTTGCCCACCACGCCCAGAACAAATTTTAGATGGATTGATGCAAATCCAAGAATTGGCCGTTAATGAGTCACTTCGCAGAAGAAATACTTCCGAATATCAAGCTTTATTAGAATCATACAATATTCAATAAAGTAAAGATTTCTTATTGAAGAAAGTTTAAATTTTAGATTTAGAATGACTAATCAACAAATAGCTGAAGATGTAGTTGCCAAATTTGGAGAAAATACCCACTCTTTTGAAGAACCTTGGGGTTTGCTCACTTTTACTACCAATCGTCAGAATATTATCTCGCTTCTTGAGTATTTAAAAAAACACGAAACTTTTCGTTTTAACTTCTTGACCGATTTGACAGGTATTCATTTGCCAGATAATCAAGGAGCTGAGTTCGGAGTGATTTATCACTTGCATAGCCTCGAAAACAATGTGCGAATTCGTATCAAAGTTTTCTTGTCGCAAGATGATTTACATATTCCTACCACAACCACTCTTTGGCCAACCGCCAATTGGATGGAAAGAGAAACTTATGATTTCTACGGAATTCTTTTCGACGGTCACCCAAAACTAATCAGAATCTTGAATATCGAAGAAATGGACTACTTCCCAATGCGTAAAGAATATCCGCTCGAAGATGCCACTCGTGAAGATAAGATTGATGCTTTATTTGGAAGATAATACACCCCCAGTTAATGGGTAATATACAATAATAAATACTTTTCATTATTAGTCTCCTTCAGGGGATAGGGGTTTTATGGAAGACTTACTAATACCAAAAAATACATCAGATGCTTTGGCCTTAAATAGACCAATAGTTGAAGATACTGAATTTACTACTTTAAACCTTGGGCCAACTCACCCAGCCACGCACGGTATTTTTCAGAATATCTTGAAGATGGATGGTGAGAAAATCGTTTCGGGCGAACAAACAATTGGTTATATTCACCGTGCGTTTGAGAAAATTGCCGAGCGTCGTCCTTTCTATCAAATAACAACACTTACTGACCGTATGAACTACTGTTCGTCACCCATCAATAATATGGGATGGCACATGACAGTAGAAAAACTTTTGGGTGTAACCGTACCGAAAAGAGCTCAGTATATTCGTGTCATTATGATGGAGTTAGCTCGTATTGCTGACCACATTATTTGTAATTCAATCTTAGGTGTTGATACAGGTGCTTATTCGGGTTTCTTATACGTTTTTCAAGAACGTGAAAAAATATATGAAATTTATGAAGAAGTATGTGGGGCTCGTCTAACAACTAATATGGGTAGAATTGGTGGAATGGAAAGAGATTTATCTCCAACCGCAATCGCCAAAATCAAAGATTTGATTTATAATAGTCTTCCAAAAGTATTGGCTGAGTTTGAAAAACTTTTCAATCGTAACCGAATTTTTGTAGATAGAATTGTAAACGTTGGCCCAATTACGGCCGAGAGAGCATTAGAATATGGTTTTACCGGCCCTAATCTACGTGCGGCAGGTGTTGACTATGATGTTCGTGTAATGGAGCCATATTCATCTTATGAAGATTTTGAGTTTGATATTCCAGTAGGACATAACGGAGATACTTACGACCGTTTCATGGTTCGTAACCAAGAAATGTGGGAAAGTATTAAAATTATTCGTCAGGCTCTCGAAAATTTACCTGAAGGTCCATATTACGCTAACGAGAATCATTACTATTTACCTCCAAAGCATGATGTTTACAAAAACATGGAAGCTTTGATTTACCATTTCAAAATAGTAATGGGTGAAATTGATGCTCCAGCTGGCGAAATCTATCACGCAGTTGAAGGTGGCAATGGAGAACTTGGATTTTATTTAGTGAGTGATGGTGGACGAGCTCCATATCGTTTACACTTCCGTCGTCCGAGCTTTATTTATTATCAAGCATACCCAGAGATGTGCAAAGGAGTTTCAATTTCTGATGCCATCGTAATTATGAGTAGCTTAAACGTAATTGCTGGAGAGTTAGATGCTTAATAACAGATTATACAATGACTGAAAATAATAATATAGTTTTTACGCCCGAAAGACTGGCGAAAGTACAAGAAATCATCGCACGTTATCCTGAAGGGAGACAAAAATCCGCTTTATTACCAGTCTTACACTTAGCACAAGAGCAATTTGCTTGGATGAGCCAAGGTGTAATGGATTATGTAGCGAGTTTATTGTCTATTAAGCCTGTTGAAGTTTATGAGGTGGCATCATTTTATACGATGTTTCATTTAGAGCCAGTAGGTAAACACGTAATTGAGTATTGTCGTACTGGCCCTTGTGTATTGATGGGTGGGGAAGAGGTGTTTAGCCATCTTCAACAAAAATTGGGTATTAAGAAAGGTGAAACAACTGCCGATGGACTTTTTACTTTGAAAGAAGTAGAATGTTTGGCAGCTTGTGGTTGGGGACCATGTTTCCAAATTCGTGAAAAGTATTATATGCACTTGAACAACCAGAAAGTTGACGAAATTATTGAAGAACTTTCTAAGTAATAAAGATATATGTCACTAAAAATATTAACCGAACATTGTAGTACACCTGGAATTGAAACTCTTGAGGTTTATCGTAAGAAAGGCGGTTATACAGCCGTTGAAAAAGCCTTGAAAAAAATGACTCCTGATGAGGTTGTAGAAGAGGTCAAGAAATCTGGCGTTCGTGGACGTGGAGGGGCTGGTTTCCCAATGGGAATGAAGTGGTCATTTTTGGCAAAGCCAGAGGGTGTGCCACGTTATTTGGTTTGTAATGCAGATGAATCAGAACCGGGTACATTCAAAGACCATTATTTAATGAAAACTATTCCTCACTTATTAGTTGAGGGAATGATTATATCAAGCTACGCTCTTGGTGCAAACAAATCATTCATCTACGTGAGAGGTGAGTTGATGTACGTCATTCGTATTCTTGAAAAAGCTATTGAGGAGGCAAAAGCTGCTGGTTTCTTAGGTAAAAATATACTTGGAAGTGGCTACGATTTAGAATTGGTAGTTCAACCAGGTGGAGGTGCTTACATTTGTGGAGAAGAAACTGCTCTTTTAGAATCACTCGAAGGAAAACGTGGAAATCCAAGAAATAAGCCACCTTTTCCAGCTGTCAAAGGTCTTTATCAAAGTCCGACAGTAGTTAATAATGTTGAGTCTATCGCCACAGTATCTTGGATTGTCAACAATGGTGGTGAAGCTTATGCTGCTGTTGGTGTGGGTAAAAGTACAGGTACAAAATTAATTTCAGCGTCGGGTCATATCAATAAACCGGGTGTATATGAAATCGAACTTGGACTTTCTTGTGACGAATTCTTGAATTCTGACGAATATTGTGGCGGTGTTCGCACTGGTCATCGTCTGAAAGCAGTTGTTGCTGGTGGTTCATCAGTGCCGATTGTCCCAGGGTCATTATTCTTGAAAAACGCCAATGGTGAAGATAGATTAATGTCCTACGAATCATTATCTGATGGTGGATTTGCAACTGGAACAATGTTAGGTTCGGGAGGTTTCATCGTTTTTGATGAAACAGCTTGTATTGTTCGCAATACTTGGAACTTCTCAAGATTTTATGAACACGAATCTTGCGGTCAATGTTCCCCATGCCGTGAAGGAACTGGCTGGATGCAGAAAGTTTTGAATCGTATCGAACACGGAAAAGGTTCGATGAGTGATATTGATTTATTGGTTGATGTATCGAAAAAAATAGAAGGAAATACCATTTGTCCATTGGGTGATGCAGCCGCTTGGCCAGTTGCCAGTGCGATTCGCCATTTCCGTGATGAATTTGAGTGGCATATCAAACATCCACTTGAAGCAACAAAACCGGGTGCTGTTTACGCAGGTGCAGTTTTGGTTTAAGCCGTTCATCTGTAAAATATTATTTTAAGTAAGAAAAAAGAAGTTTATTATCAGAAAAACTGATGGAAGATATAAAACCAACAATGTTTAAGGTCACTGTGGATGGAGTGGAAGTAGAAGTTGCTCCGGGAACAACCATCATGCAGGCAGCTCGCCAAATCGGGCCAGAAGTAGCACCTCCAGCCATGTGTTATTACGAACCACTCAAGGGTTCGGGTGGAAAATGTCGTGCTTGTTTGGTAAAAGTTGCAGCTGGTTCGGCCAAAGACCCACGTCCGATGCCTAAATTGGTTGCTTCGTGTATTACACCTGTGCAAGATGGTATGGTAGTTGAAAACTTCACCAACCCACAAGTAGTGGAGGCTCGTAAAGGAGTAGTTGAGTTTTTGTTGCTCAATCACCCACTCGATTGTCCAGTTTGTGACCAAGCAGGTGAATGTCATTTACAAGATTTTGCTTTTGAAAATGGTGTAAGCACAACTCGTTACGAAGAAGAGCGTCGTACATTCGAGAAAGAAGACATTGGTCCATATATCCAACTACACATGACACGTTGTGTGTTGTGTTATCGTTGCGTTTATACAGCTGACCAAATCACCGACGGACGTGTTCACGGTGTGATGGGAAGAGGCGACCACGCTGAGATTTCAACATATATTGGTCGTGCGATAGATAATGATTTCTCAGGAAACGTAATTGATGTTTGCCCAGTAGGAGCTTTGACCGATAAAACTTATCGTTTCAAAAACCGTGTTTGGTTCTCAAAACCAGTAGATGCACACTGTGATTGCGATAAGTGTAGTGGAAAAGTTCAATTATGGTATCGTGGCGATGAAGTAATTCGTGTAACTGCTCGCAAAAACGAGTGGGGCGAAGTTAAAGAATTCATATGCAACACTTGCCGCTTTGAAAAAAAGAAAACCAGCGATTGGGTAATTGAAGGACCTACAAAAGTAAATCGTGCTTCAGTTATTTCAGCCAATAAATATGGTGCTAACTTGATTAAGAAACCTGATTTTGCATTAAAATTGGCTGAATCTCAATACAAAAAGATTGATGATTCTCGTCCGTATGTAAATGAAATGGCTGAAATTAAGCAATCAGAAGATTATAAAGCTTTAATGCAAAAAAATGAAAGCTTTTTTAAGAAGTAATTTTTGAGTTTTCATTAATAATATTTTGAATTTATTTGGAGTTGCGATTGAAACGTAATTCATAAATCATAATCCATCGGGCAAGCCCGTCGTAAATTTTTAATTATGAGTTCTTTTGTACAATGGCTGACTGAAAGTATGTTTCTTTGGAAAGCTCTCATTATCATCGTAATTTTTGCAATCACACTCGGCATTGCAGCTTACTCAACTTGGGCTGAGCGTAAGGTTGCTGCTTATATTCAAGACCGTCGTGGTCCGAACCGTGCTGGTTGGGGTGGTTTGTTACAGCCTTTAGCCGATGCGGGTAAAATGTTTTTCAAAGAAGATTTTATTCCAGCACAAGCCGATAAATGGTTATTTATTTTAGGCCCATGTTTATCAATGTTTACTGCTTTAATGTCGAGTGCTGTTGTGCCGTTTGGTAATTCATTTATAATTGGTGGAAAAGAAGTTTTTGTTCAAGCTATCGAAATCAACATTGGTATTCTATACGTTTTTGGTGTAGTTTCACTCGGTGTATATGGTGTAATGATTGGTGGATGGGCTTCTAATAACAAATTCTCTTTGTTAGGTGCTATTCGTGCAGCATCACAAAACATCAGTTATGAATTAGCAATGGGTATGTCAATCATTGCCATTTTGATGATGTCGGGTACATTGTCAGTTCGTGAGATTGTATTGCAACAACATGGCGGAAATTGGAATATCTTCTATCAACCACTTGGATTTTTGATTTTCACAGTTTGTGCATTTGCTGAGTGTAATCGTACTCCATTCGATTTACCAGAGTGTGAAACTGAGTTAGTTGGTGGTTACCACACAGAATATAGCTCAATGAAATTAGGTTTTTATCTATTTGCAGAGTACATCAATATGTTTGCTTCTTCGGCAGTGACAGCTTGTTTATTCTTTGGTGGATATAACTACCCAGGTATGGATTTCGTAGAGACACAGTTAATATCAGCTTTAGGTGCAAATGTTGGTCATAATGTTGCTACTTTGATTGGTATTGGCTCAATGTTTACAAAAATATTATTTGGTATTTTCTTCTTTATGTGGGTTCGTTGGACAGTTCCACGTTTCCGTTATGACCAATTAATGAATCTTGGTTGGAAGGGTCTTATCCCGTTGGCCGTTGCAAACCTTGTTATTACAGCTGGTGCGATTCTTTCAGGTTATAAATTAGTTGGAATCTGGGCAGGCTTAGGTTTAATGATTGTACTAATTTCTGTAGGTTGGTCATTACGTCCGAAAAAGAAAAATGCTATAATGGGAGCTTAATTGGTTTCCTTTTTACAATCACTTATTAATGTGAGCGATTGGCTATAAATAAAAATATTATTTTGAAGGCTTTAGTGATTTCTCTAAGGCTAAATTGATAAAAATTATGCAATTAACTAATAGAGCAAAAAAGACTGATAAATCCGAATTAAGTTTATTCGAGAGAAGTTATTTGCCTTCTCTTGCTACAGGTTTAGGAATTACTATTAAACACTTCTTCCAAAAGAAGCCAACAATCGAATATCCTGAACAAAAACGTTATTTAGGACCAGTTTTTCGTGGACATCATATCTTGAAAAGAGATGAAGAAGGACGTGAGCGTTGTACGGCCTGTGGGCTTTGTGCAGTTGCTTGCCCTGCCGAAGCTATTTCAATGGTTGCTCAAGAGCGTGTAAAAGGTGAAGAACACCTCTATCGTGAAGAAAAATATGCAGCAGTATATGAGATTAATATGCTCCGTTGTATTTTCTGTGGACTTTGCGAAGAAGCTTGTCCGAAGCAAGCGGTTTACTTACGTCACGATAAATTTGTACCTGTATTTACAGACCGTTCGGATGTAATTTATGGCAAAGACCAATTGGTAGAAGACATGAATCAACGTTACCAAAGAGATGCTTGGACCAAAGAAGATGCCATGAAGCTTTGGAAATAATTTTTATTAAGCCTTAGATTTTAACCAGAATATGCAAAATATACTTAGTTTACCTCCAATTTGGTACACTTTCGCAATCTTATCAGTACTGACGCTTTTTGGTGCATTAGGTACTATCATGTCGAAAAACCCAGTGCATAGTGTCATCTATTTAATCGTGACCTTCTTCTCGATTTCGGCACATTATATTTTATTAAATGCACAATTTTTAGCTGCTGTCAACATCATCGTGTATGCAGGTGCCATTATGGTTTTGTTTTTATTCGTGATTATGTTCTTAAATATGAAACAAGAATCTGATGAGATGAAGAATAATAAATTAATTACTACTGCGGTGATAACTGCTCTTTTATTGGGTGGTATTTTAATTATATTTCTCAGAAGAGCCGAAAAGCAGAAAGTTGATGTAACAAGTTTCAGTTCTCAAACAGGTATGGTTGAGGTTTTAGGTAAATCGCTTTATGGAGAATATTTGTTACCATTTGAGTTAGTTTCTGTATTGTTTTTAGTAGCAATGGCAGGAGCTGTAATGTTGGCAAAACGTGAAGCTGGTGAAAGACACTTCTAAGCTTAGGTAAATAATATGATAAAAGCGTCTTGTAAAAACTTACAAGACGCTTTTTGTTTTATGGTTTATTTAGCATCAATTATGATAGCATTCTTTTTTCTGAATTTATTCACAAACTCATTATAAGTGTTTTCGCCTTTTAGAAAATACCTATAAAACCAAATGATTGTGGCACTTGGAATAATATCAGTAAAAGGAATAATTTCTTCCAAGAAACCTGCCACTGCACCAAACGTTGTACGGTGAACGGCGTAAATTAAAATAGAAACAATTGGTGCAATTACCAAATCTGCTGCTTCGCCCAGTGCTGGAATTAGATAAGAAGCCATCCCTAAGGCATCAATAGCTAAACTTGCCATTAAATCTTTACGTTTTTTTTCTTTAAAACTTTGTGAAACGCTATCACTTTGATTTGTCATTATTAAAGGAGAATGAGGGGTGTATTTTCATTCAATATAATTAAACGTAGATTCGTTGGAAAAGTATCAGAATTAGTGAGGAATTTTTATGAATGGTTAAAAAGGCCAATAATTGGCTATTTTTGATGGAAATCTTAGATAATGCAGAAAAAACAGGTGTTATTACTACAAAATCTGTGCCAAAATTAAGCAACTTGCAAAATTTACGGATAACCGCTTGATATGATGGGAAAATATATCAAATTAAAAAATTATCCATTCAATAACTTTTTGGCACGGTTTTGGTTTTAAAAGTAGTGTTCGCAAAAGATACACACAGATAAATAATAGCGTAAGAAATCACTAAGCTATTGTTGTAAAAATATTCAAAAAGGTTCACTCAATAGACTTAAAGTCATCTGATATTATTGGATGACTTTTTTATTTTTTTGGTATATTGAGTAAAAAACTCCGCAGAGATTTCTCCCTACGAAGTTCTCGAAATCACTCAGCAACTTGTCGAATTAAAAGGTTCACTCTTTTTAAACTTACATTTTAAGTGATTTCGTTTATTAGACTATCAAATCTATTCTTTGGTCACAATTCGATTGTAATTTTTATCTAATTCAGTACTTTTCAAGCTAATTTCGACAATAATTGGCTTTTGATTAATATTTTTTCTAAAAAAAGATTTATTTTACACGACTAAAAAAATGTGAATCCTAAATTTCGGCAATGATAAATTTAAGTGCCAATATAGTTAATGTGTTTGATGGTACGATTTCGTACGGAACGTTGATTATCGAAAATGGTAGAATCCATCAAATAAATCTCCAAGGACCAGAAAAAGAAGGTGAGAAGTATATACTGCCCGGTTTGGTAGATGCCCATGTTCATGTTGAAAGTTCGATGCTTACACCCGCTCAATTTGCTCGTTTGGCGGTTGTACATGGAACCGTCGGAACTGTTTCTGACCCACACGAGATTGCCAATGTTTTGGGAGTGAAAGGTGTAGAATTTATGATTGAAGATGGGCGTCGTGTACCATTCAAATTTTGTTTTGGAGCTCCTTCTTGCGTGCCTGCAACTGGCTTTGAAACCGCAGGTGCGGAGATTACTGCAAAAGATATTGCACATTTATTTACGTTCAAGGAAGTCGGCTATTTGGCTGAGATGATGAATTTTCCGGGAGTACTGCACGAAGACCCGATGGTAATGCAAAAAATTGCTTTAGCACAGGCATTTAACAAGCCCGTAGATGGTCATGCCCCTGGTTTGAGAGGTGCTGCTGCAAAAAAATATATTGAAGCAGGAATTGAAACCGACCATGAGTGTTTTACAAAAGGCGAGGCTTTAGAGAAACTCAAGCTTGGTATGAAAATATTGATTCGGGAAGGAAGTGCTGCTAAGAATTTTGAAGAACTAATTCCGTTAGCGGATGAATATTTTGCTAATATGATGTTTTGCTCGGATGACAAACATCCTGATAATTTGGTCGAAGGCCATTTGAATCAATTGGTAAAAAGAGCGGTAGCAAAAGGAATTGATAGATTTAAAGTGCTAAGAATGGCTACTATTAATCCAGTTCTGCATTATAGAATGAATATTGGTTTACTTAGAGAAGGAGATTGGGCTGATTTTATAGTAGTTGATAATTTAGATGATTTTAATGTAGAAGCAACGTATATCAATGGACAGAAAGTGGCTGAAAATGGCGTTTCATTGATTGAAAATTTACAAAGTGAGATTATCAATAATTTTGATTGCGAACCACTTGAACCAAAGCAAATTGAAGTTGTTGCTCCAGAAAATGTTCAACGTATGCGAGTTATACAAACCATTGATGGACAGTTGATTACCAATGAGATATTTGTTGAACCCAAAGTAGAAAATGGTTTGGTCGTATCTGATTTAGAACAGGATGTTCTAAAAATTGTAGTTTTGAATCGTTATAAAACTGCTCCACCAGCCATTGCATTTATCAATAACTATGGTTTGAAAGAGGGGGCTATTGCATCATCAGTCGGGCATGATTCGCATAATATCATTGCAGTAGGAGTGGATGATTTTTCGATTTGCGAAGCAATTAATTTAATTATACGTGAAAAAGGTGGAGTGGCAGCTGTAAGTAATACTAAAAGAGGGGTGCTTGGTTTGCCAGTGGCGGGTTTAATGAGCAGTGATGATGGCTATAAAGTAGCTGAAAGTTATACAAAAATTGACCAATTTGTAAAGGAACAGCTTGGTAGTACGCTAATTTCCCCATTTATGAGTCTTTCGTTCATGGCATTGTTAGTTATACCAGCTTTAAAACTCAGCGATTTAGGACTTTTTGATGGAGAGGAATTTAAATTTGTAGATTTATTTGAATGATAAATAGTCCACGGTCAATAGTCTATAGACCACAGCAGTTCTCTTAATTTGATAACTTAGTGTAAGCAATATATGGTGCAAATTACTTAATAAACGAGGTGAATTAAAAACTTACCTCGTTTGTTGGTTTTAGAATGGTAATTTCCCCAAATCGACATTTCCACCAGTAAGAATAATTCCTACTTTTTTCCCAGCAAATCTTTCTTTTTGTTTTAATAATGCTGCAAATGGCACTGCACACGAAGGCTCAATAACTATTTTTAATCGCTCCCATATCAGTCTCATAGCAGCAATGATTTCTTCATCGCTTACAAGAATAATATCTTTTACATACATTCTGATAATCTCCAGCGTTTTATCTCCTAAATTTGTCATCAAGCCATCTGCAATGGTCTTGATATAAGGTGCTTTCTCAATTTTTCCACTTTTAAATGATAAAATCGCATCGGCTGCACCTTCTGGTTCACCCGAAATTATTTCTGCTTCTGGCAGCAAATAATGTGTGGCAAGGGCTGTTCCGCTTAATAGTCCACCACCTCCAACAGGGGCCATAACCACCTGTAAATTAGGTACTTCCTCAATTAGTTCGAGCGTTGCGGTTGCTTGTCCTGCAATAACATCATAATTATTAAATGGGTGAATAAACGTAGCTCCTGTTCGGTCAATTACTTGCTGAACTGTTGATTCGCGTGCTTCGAGTGTTGGTTCGCACTCAATGATTTCTCCATTAAGGGCTTTCACTCCATTCTTTTTGATGATTGGAGCATTACTTGGCATTACTATATACGCCTTCGTACCAACCGTTTTAGCGGCCAAAGCAATAGCCTGTGCATGATTGCCTGATGAGTGGGTAGTGATGCCTTTCTCTTGTTCTTCTTTTGATAAAGATAAAACGGCATTCATCCCCCCCCTTGCTTTAAATGCACCAATCTTCTGAAAGTTTTCACATTTAAAATATATCTCACAGCCAGCAAGTTCATTAATGCTCGCTGAACTTAACACTGGCGTATGATGAATGAACGGTTTAATACGTTCATGGACTTCTTTGATGTCGTTGAGGCTTGGTATATGATTCATATTTTGGAGAACGGTTTTCTAAGTCGCTCGAGAATTATCTTATGTATAGGATATAATCAGTTGCTGGTAAGGTTTCAACTTTTCCCTTCAACAATATAACTACTTGCCCCCTATGATAAGAAGCATGCAAAGCCAAATGACTTAGGATTTGATTGATAGTACTCGTAAAATGCTGACCAGTAGTTGTTTTATAGGCAATTAGTTGTTCAAAATCCTGTGTATTAATAATTTTATTGATGTCGGTATAGTTAATCTCCAAAAGTTCGAGCATGATTTCTTTATCAAATACTTCCCAAACTTTTAGTTCAGTCACATTACCATTGATTCGGTCGAGCCAGATTCGTTGGGCGGCAATCGTGTGCGAAAAAATCTCAATTGCACGTTGAGGTGTTTCGGAAGCACAGATAATGCTCTCCAAAACCTTCAGATTTGCCCAATGTTCATGCTCAAAAATTTGTTTAAAATATTCTTTCATTAAAAATACTTATCTAACGAAGTAAAAGAACTTTGTGGAACTATTGACTGCTATACGAACGTCGCCCACATCGACCTTGGACGACTTTATCTTCTCAATTTTTCAACTTCTGCTAAGACTTCAGCGATACCTTTGAGTGGAATTTTTACCCAACTTGGTCGATAATTTACTTCGTAACCAATCTCATAAACTGCTTTTTCGAGTAAGTGGAAGAGCAAAAGATAGTTGATTTCGTTGTTATCTCTGAATAACGGATGAGGATTTCCAAAAACCGAAAGATATTCTTCGAGATATGTATCTTTGATGAGTTTATACCATCTGTCAGCTGCCCTCTGTAGTTGAAGTTCGTCGATTTCGCTTGTTTCTGCCGAATTATAGAGTTTAGCCGACACAGCATAATGGTATGAGCGAATCATTCCTGCTACATCTTTTAGTGGCGAATGTTTTATTTTACGCTCCGAAATCGTGCTTTCGGGTTCACCTTCAAAATCAATAATCACTAAGTCATTTTCTGTTGCCAAAACTTGCCCCAAATGATAATCGCCATGAATACGTGTACGGTATGATAAAAGTGGTCGAGTAAGCACTTGGTCAACAAAATCAAGAATTAAATCTTTCGATTCCATGAATTTCCAAGCCAGTGTTTGAGCTTGCTCATCGAGACGTAAATAATTGTCTGTCAATAGATTATATCTGCGTTCGAGTAGATTTTCCATTTTTTGATGTAAAAATCTACGATATTGACGGTCGAATGGCTCGGCATTGAACGTATCTGCACCACGAAGAGCAAAAAGAGCTTTGTGCATTTCGGCGGTTCGATGAGCCAATAGTGCCACTTTTCCAAAGACTGATTCTTTAATTTGAAAATTACCATCTACAAAGGCCACCAAAAAATCATTCAGATAATCGCCCGTCATGCTCCAATCGTCTTTTTCACTTTTAATGACTTCAACCATTACTGCAAAGGTGATTTCAGCATTATCGGCACGTTTCCAAGTGATACTACCCGCAAATCTCGGAATATTTCTAAACTCCGAATGTTGAGTAATGAACTCAACCATTTCGGCTTCGGGATTTGTTTCGGTGAATAGTTTTCGGTAAAGTTTGAGAAAATACTTGTCTCCGAAAACCATAGCTGAGTTAGAAGAATCAATGTTTGGTAAAAAGGAATCAATTACTTCTGATTCTGCTACAAATGCTTTTCCATTGAAGAAAACGAGGTTATCGTTATTGCTCTGTTTGTATGTTTGTTTATGATAAACGCTAGAAAATAAAGCATTTCGAAAGTTTACATCATAAATAGCATCCACTAAATAGCCGATTTTCTCATCCATACTGGCTTTGCTCAAAATACCTTTTGCGGGTATTTCTTGAGTACCTTCTTCAACAAATGATAGTGGTAAAAGATATAATTCGCTGTCGCCTTCTTCGTATTTAGATTCAAATGTCATGAAAATAAATTCATCGAAGTGAACGGCATCTTTAACTTTTAATTGCTTGATTTGGCGAGCCTTTCCCGCAAACCAACGGCATTGAGCAATATATGGCGGTAAAATATTATCTTCTAAAACTGTGTGTACGTATTTATCTTTTTCGAAGCCTTCCCATTCAATTGCTAAAACAAATTCAGTCATTGTATTTTCGTTTTTTAAGTTAGGTTGTCGAAATTATGCACTCCCGACTGATTATGCAATGTTTTTGTAGTAAATGTTTTAGGAGAAATAGAAAAGCCTTGATTTATATTTATAAATCAAGGCTTTTCTAAAAGATAATATGTTGTTTACTTTCAAAGAATACCATCAAAAACCTTAATAGCAGGGCCAATAAGGTGAATATCGGAGAAGTCTTCGTTGAATGAAACTTGGAGATTTCCACCTTTGGTAATAACTTTTATTGGACTTTTCATACCCTGAAGCAAGTACGCCGATAGGGCAGAAGCCGTGACACCAGTTCCACATGAATACGTTTCGTCTTCTACTCCACGCTCATAAGTACGTACGTAAATGGTATCATCATTTAAGATTTCTACAAAATTTACGTTTGTGCCACCTCGTGCCATCCATTCATCAGAATATCTGATTTTTTTCCCTTCGGCATAAACATCAAATTTCTCAATATCATTGACATAAGCTACGTAATGTGGCGAGCCAGTATTCATAAAATCATAGTCGGCATGACGTTCAAGGCTGTGAACTTCGCCCATTTTTAACGAAATTACTTTGCTATCAGCTTGAGCAGTATGCTCACCGTCAACGGCTATGAATTTAGTGTTTTCTTTGAAGATACCTAAATCTTCGGCAAAACGAACGGTACATCGGCCTCCATTGCCACACATACTTCCCTCACGGCCATCGGCATTATAATAAACCATTCGGAAATCATAGTTGGCATCATTTTGCAATAAAATTAAGCCATCAGCACCAATTCCGAAACGGCGGTGGCAAAGATGTTCAATGTATTCTTGGCTTGCTGGGAAATTGCCTTCACGATTATCAATCATCACGAAGTCGTTGCCTGTACCTTGATATTTATAGAATTTTATGTTGTTCATATTATCTTAAATTAAAGGAAGACTTCGCTGGGCGACATTCACTCAAAGCGAAGTCTTCCTTAGAAATCGCTACTGTTATTGAATAACAAATATTCGATACAATTTAGTTTACAAGTTTGCCTAACGGATATAAAAAAAGCCGCTCCAATGGGGCGGCCTTTTCCTACACAAAATTATGAAAAAGCTATTACTTTTATCTTTAGACAATTTTGAAGTGAAAAAGTTAGATTTTTGTATAACTTTTTTTTCAAAATGTTTTCTTAGTTTTTCTTTAATTCTTTGATACGTGCAGCTTTACCTTGTTTTCCACGTAAGTAGAACAATCTTGCACGACGTACTTTACCGTAACGCACTACTTCGATTTTATCAACGCTTGGTGAAAGAACAGGGAAAATACGCTCTACACCTACACCATTAGAGATTTTACGTACAGTAAAAGATTCTCCGTTTGTACCAACGTTACGACGTTGAATTACAGTACCAGTATAAACCTGAATACGCTCTTTATTTCCTTCAACAATTTTAACGTGAACGCTAATTGTATCACCAGCCTTAAATTCAGGTTGTGTTTGTCTCTTGCCAGCAAATTCTGCTTCGACTAACTTAATCAAATCCATTGTTTTGTTATTTACTTGATTATCAAATGTTTATACGGTTAGTGAAGCGGCTGAACCGTACAAAGCCCAGCATTCTCCTAATCGGACTGCAAAGTTAATAAATCTTAATCGTAAATCCCAATCAACGAATAAAAATTTCGTTTGTTGTATTTGCTGTGACTAAAGTATAAAAAAAATAATTACTTGTAAAGTTTTCTTGAAAAATTTATAAAAATATTTTTTAAAGCTGATGTGTAGTTACGAAATCTCGGACATATTCTTTAATCATATCTCTAACTCGTGCAAATTCGGCTACGATTTCATCTTCTGTTCCCACAAATTTGGGTGGGTCTGGAAAATTATGGTGAAACTTATTGGCTCTACCTACCCAAATAGGACAATGTTCGTTGGCGTTATCGCAGACAGTTAATACATATTCAAAATCAATATTTTCATATTCGACTACATTATTTGAGGTGTGTTTTGAAATATCAATTCCATCTTTTCTCATGGTTTCAATGGCTCTTGGATTAACTCCGTGAGTTGTAATACCCGCACTATACACTTTTACTTTTTGTGCATCTGTGAAATGTTCGAGATACGCATGTGCAATCTGGCTCCGACAACTATTACCCGTACACAAGACTAAAATATTTGTCATTGTTATTTTTAAAGAATTGATTATTAGTTGATTAATAATTTTAGCAACATCCACCACCTGGTGTGCAGCAAGCACTCGCTGCCGCTACTTGCGAAAGGTTTACTTTTAATTTTTCGGCAGGAATACCGCACGAGTCTTGTGCCAAACAAGCGGTTTGTTTGCTCAAAAGCATGAAGTCTTTACCATTAAAGCCCAGTTCGTATTTTCCTATGGTTTCGGCTTGGTATTCTACTTCGATTTCGAGGTCTTCTATACCCAAAACTTTCTCTGAAAGTGCAATAATATCAAGTAATTTCTTTGGTTTTAAGCGGTGTTCGGTATCGGTAGCATTCCATAGTTGGAAGTTTGCTACTTTTTCATTGCGAACGGTTCCGCCACAATCAATAAAATGCTTTGTGATGACTCCAACTTCGGTTACATGGAAGTGTTCGGGAACTTGAGTGCCATTTTCGAGTTCAAAATTTACACTGTCAAGTGTTGGGAGAAGTGATTTTACTTCTGAAAGTTTCATTGTATTTGAGATTTAAGTTTGATTAACAACAAGTATTTTGGATAGGCTGCATTGGACCGAATAGGCCTTTGATTTTACTAAAAACTGGCTCATTGATGCAGTAGCAAATGGCATTTCCTTCGATATTGCCTTTGATAATTCCTGCGTTTTTTAATTCTTTCAAATGCTGCGATATGGTTGGTTGTGCCAATGGAAGTTCATTGACAATATCATTGCAGATACAAGCATTTACTTTCAATAAATATTCAATTATTGCTACACGAGCTGGGTGAGCGATAGCCTTTGCAAGCATTGCTACCTCATTTTGATTTTCGGTGAAAAGGTCGGTTTTTGTAAGCCCCATTTGAAAGTATATTTTTATATTGCAATATTACGATATGTAGTTTATTAAAAAAAGAGAAATCGTAAGTTTCTCCTGTTTTCAAAGCGAAGATACCCTTTAGCGTTCAGTTTTAAATGTCCAAGCCACAATTCTGCTAATTTTTTGCCCTTGTGCCATGTTGATGGTTTTTACTTCAACGGCATTAACTTTTTTAAGGTAATAGTAAATACTCGGTAAATGTTCTTTTTTTGCGATAAGGCTCGTAAACCACCTAATTTGTTGGCCTATTTCTTTACTTTCAAAAATCATATTTCTGACAAATGCTTCTTCGCCACCTTCACACCAAAGCTCGGCATTCTGACCACCAAAATTGAGTTTGTTTTTGTCTTTCAATCCTAAGTTTTTATTCTTTCGCTGGCTTCCCGTTGCGGCTTCTTCAGCTGATGCATGGAATGGCGGATTACAGATTGAAACATCAAAAAACTCGTTGGGTTTTATGACATCAGTAAAAATTTGTTTACTCGATGCCTGCAATCTACACTCAATTTTATCGCTTAGAACACTATTACTTTTGATAATATTTTGGGCAGATTTGATGGCAATCGGGTCAATATCAGTGCCGACAAAATCCCAACCGTAGGCTTGCGAGCCAATGATTGGGTAAACGCAATTGGCACCTACTCCAATATCTAAAATCTTGATTTTCTTACCGGTTGGAATTTGTTTTTGGTTTTCATCGGCCAGTAAATCTGCTATATAATGAATATAATCAGCACGCCCAGGAATGGGTGGACAAAGGTAGTTTCGTGGAATATCCCAAAGCGAAATTTGATAAAAATGCTTTAAAATGGCACGATTGAGCATTTTTACGGCATCAGGATTGGCAAAATCAATACTTTCATCGCCAAATTTATTGAGGCTAACAAATTTTTCTAAATCTGGGCAAGAGGCAATTAGTGCCTTAAAATCATAACGAAAACGATGTGGGTTTCGAGGGTGAAGCCCAGATTTTTCGGTCGAATCTTTTGGTTTTTGCTCTTTTTGCTTTTCTTTTCCGAACATACACTCATTTTTTTGACAAAGTACGGCTATAATTTGCAGAAACAAAAATAGCACACTCCCTAAAATAGAGGTGTGCTATGCGTTTTTTTAACTAAACCTAAACTAATGAATTTTCTAACTTTTTATCTTTCAATATCAAACCATTCGCATACTTGGTCGTGACGAAACCATGCTCAATGAGATATTCTAAATTCCATTTACGAACCATACCGTGATTAGGCAAGTTCGGACTTTCAACGTGGTGAACAATATGACCTTCTCCGTAATAATCATTCACTTCTTCGGCAGGAATATTGAACGGTGCTGAATTTATCAGTGGGAAATATTCGAGCGTAATGATTAATTGTTTGGTGCCAATATCTGATAGGCGGTCGATTGCTTTGAGGTAATCTTTTCTCATTTCGAGTGGTAAAGCAACCAAAGAGGCACGGTCATAAATCCAATCAATTTTGCCAATTTCTTGATTGCTGAGCGACATGAAATCTTTCTTGAGCAAGATAATATTGCCTGAAATGAAGGTTTCATCGTCGAGTTTTTGAAAAGAAAGGTTATTTTCGCTGAAAAACTGTAAGATAGCTTCTTCGACTAATTCGACGCCAATAACTTTATTGGCATATTGTGCCAGATAAAGCATATCTACAGTCTTTCCGCAGAGGGGTACGAGTATATTCTTGTTTTCAATTTCTTCGGGCGTCATGTACTCTAACACATAAGGGTGAATGTCTTTTCGGTGAAAAGAGGTGTAAAATCCGCCGAGTTCCCATGACTTAATCCAAAATGATGCTTCCATTGCTTTTTCGTAAATTTTGTGTTTTGATATTAGTTTTCTATGTTTTTTGATTTGAGGAAGTAAAAGCCGACTCCGAAGAGCCGACTTTTGGTACTTACTTATTTCATGGCTGTTAAGTGATTACAAAATTAGGGGCTTCTGGTGAAGCTACATAGAGTTAAACTACTACAATCAATAGGGGTTTTTACTTGATTTTTAAGTTTAATACGAAGCCCTGAAAAAGTTTTTGAGTCGAAATGATATATTCGTATATTCACGGATAATATTATCGGAGCAGTGCAACAAACTAACGACTGAAAATGAATATTCAAGGAAAAGCAAAAGAACAAATGACCTATGATGCCATTGTGGTAGGTTCGGGAATTTCGGGAGGATGGTCGGCAAAAGAATTATCAGAGAAAGGACTCAAAGTTTTGATGCTTGAGCGTGGCCGAATGATTGAACACGTGAAAGATTATCATACCGCCATGACTGCTCCGTGGGAATTTCCGCATCATAATTTGAAGATGCCAGAGAAAGAGTTAGAAAAATATCCAGTGCAGAACCGCACGGGTTTTACGATAACCGAAGCTACGGCTCATCATTTTGTGAATGATTTGGAAAACCCATACATAGAAGACAAACCTTTTGATTGGATTCGTGGCTATCATGTAGGTGGACGTTCGCTGA
The DNA here is from genome assembly GCF_014644295.1 of Emticicia aquatilis. Classification (GTDB taxonomy): domain Bacteria; phylum Bacteroidota; class Bacteroidia; order Cytophagales; family Spirosomataceae; genus Emticicia; species Emticicia aquatilis. The sequence continues at coordinate 524,113 of NZ_BMKK01000004.1, read as the reverse complement.
TGTGGGGAAGATACTCGTTTAGATTTTCAGACATAGATTTTGAGGCAAATGCCAAAGAAGGTGTTGGGGTTGATTGGCCGATTAGATATAAAGATATTGCACCTTGGTATGACCATGTGGAGCGTTTTGCAGGAATTGCAGGCAATCGTGATGGTTTACCGCAATTACCTGATGGGATTTTTCAGCCTGTGATGCCTGATAATTGTATAGAAAGCCATTTTAGGGCTACAATCAATGATAAATTTGATGATAGAAAAGTGATTTCGGCACGAGCGGCACATTTGACTGCTCCAACCGAAGAGCAATTGGCTTTGGGGCGTGCCAAATGTCAATACCGAAATCTTTGTATGCGTGGGTGTCCGTTTGGAGCTTATTTTAGTAGTCAGTCGGCTACGATTCCTGCGGCACGTAAAACTGGAAATCTGACGATTCGCCCACATTCGATAGTGAATTCAATCATCTATGATGAAAAGACTGGGAAAGCTTCGGGTGTAAGAGTAATCGATGAGCAAACTAATGAATGGTTAGAATTTAATGCAAAGGTGATTTTCTTGAATGCTTCAGCTTTAGGTTCGACATTTATTTTGATGAATTCAAAATCGAATCGTTTTCCGAATGGCATGGATGATAGTGGTCAACTCGGACATAATTTGATGGACCATCATTTTCATGTGGGGGCTAACGGTGATTATGACGGCGACTTAGACAAGGTTTATTACGGCCGTCATCCTGCGGGGCTTTATATTCCACGTTTCAGAAATGTGAATGGCGATAAGCAAAATTTCAAACGTGGCTATGGATTTGAAGTTTATACTTGGCGAGAAGGCTGGGGAAGTGCCGCCGAAATGGAAGGTTTTGGGGCGAATTTTAAGGAGAAAAATACGCAGTTTGGTAACTGGAAGATGATTTTAGATGCTTTTGGTGAATGTTTACCTTATTATGAAAACAAAGTTTCGTTGACAGACGATAAAAAAGATAAATGGGGACAACCTGTTCTGAAATTTGATGCTCAGCACCGAGACAATGAGCTTGCTATGCGAAAAGATGCTCAAGAACAAGCCATTGCGATGATGGAATCGGCTGGTTTTAAGAATATAGAAGGCTTTGATGCCAAAGCTACGATTGGATTGAGTATTCACGAAATGGGAACTGCACGTATGGGAAATGACCCTAAGACATCGGTTTTTAATAAATTCAATCAACATCATGCAGTGAAAAATGTATTTTGTACTGACGGAGCAGCTATGACTTCTTCGCCTTGCCAAAATCCATCATTGACCTATATGGCACTTTCGGCTCGGGCTGCCAATTATGCCGTTGAGGAGTTGAAAAAGATGAATTTGTGAGATTAGGTTTTGAGAAAATAAAATGAGCGTTACATTTTGTAACGCTCATTTTATTTTACTGCTTAACCACTCGATAGACTTGAGAGAGTTTTTCAGTATTTATTTTAATTAAATATACCCCAGACTGATACTGACTAAAATCCAAACTTTGTTTTTGATGTGTCTGACTTTGAGTATATGTTTTACTGTCGAGTAATTGGCCGATACTGTCAAATATTTTTAATTCGGTAATGGCATTTAGATTTGTTAAATCAATATTTAATTGGTTAGCTGTTGGGTTTGGATAGATTTGAATTAGATTTTGAATTGGGTTTTCGTTGGCTAAGATTAAATCAACTGTAAATTCACCAGCTAAGACTTTTCCTAAGCCGCAAGTCTTATTGGTTACTTTTGATACTTTATAACTGGTCGATTTTTCAGGGTTTAACTCTAACTTTAATTCGTTATCATAAATCAATTTAGGTTGATAATTCTTAAAGTTCTCACTCGAATCAGCCTTAGTTGGAAGTCCACTATATGCAAATTTTCCATCTTTATCTATCACTGAAATTGACCAAGGAGCATCACCTGTGAGTTTTACAAGTGCCTTTACTTTCTCACCTACAATAAACTGGCTATTACCAGTTAGGGTAGCAGTGGGTAACTCATAAATTTTTATAGGAATTGTCAGAGCTGCACTTGGAATATTTGAGTCTTCTGCCGAACCTTTGATTTGATAATTAAATCCAAAGGGAAGGTTATCGGGTAATTGGAAATTTAATCTGATGATTTTATAATTTGTAGAATCTGTAATAATTTTAGTTTTGATGGTTGAGATAGGCGTAAAATTTAGTCCATCTTTATCAGATAACAATACCTTATATTTATTTACATCAATATTTTTATCGGTCGTAAATAGCTTTATATCTAAAGAGTCTTTTTTACCACTACAAAATGTATTTGTATATTCATAGTTATAAAAAGTTACGTTTTGAGGGGCAGATGAGACATATTTTCTATAAAAACCAAGTGTTTCAATTCTTTTATCAGCTTTGTTTAGCACCGTAATGGTAGCATTTCCTGAAGAAGTACCTACACCACAATAGTTCCTTATGCTTGCAATGCTATATGTAGTGGTTTTAATTGGAGAAACTTTCGGTTGTCCTTCAATGGAGGAGAATTTACTACCATCAGCAAATTCATAATAGTATGTCATGCCACTGATTAGATATATCGAGTCTTTTGAAATGGCGATATTCTGTCCATTATTATTGATGGGCTGTACATTCAATGCAACACTATTTCCTAAGTATATTTCTGTATTTCCACTTAAATTTACCTTCGGAGGTGTGGCAATTCTAAGATAGATAGGGTCAGAATCCCAGCTCATTCGGGCATTGACTAAACTTAGTGAATCAGGATTGACATTTCCAGCAAAATAGTTTTTACTCCTACTTTTTTTGCGAATTTGTATAAAGTAATAGCCAGAATATATATCATTTGGGAGTTTTATTTTGATATTATTTGGCGTATTTTTAAAAGTTGTAAGTTCTTTATTATAAGAAGATTTTGAGTCGGTATGTAAATAAACCCCCATCAAAGTATCTTTATTTATACCTTCTAAATAACTTAAATCAAGTGTAAGACTATCACCTATACAGTACGTATTACTTAATGAATTGCTTATTTTGGCTTTAATTGTAGGGCTAACGATAACTTTTACACTTCCATCTGCCACACCTGCACCGCATGAATTATAAACAGATTTTATAGAATATGTGGTTGTTTGGTTAGGAGAAAAATACTTGCCATTGTTATATAAAACTTGGACCATATTACCAATATTATTGAATACAACTCCAAAAGCATTTATATTCAAGTTTTCTCCATTGTTTAACACAACATTTAGATTTTCTACTTGAGTTAGGTTGCCTTTTATATACAAATAAGAGGGGCCAAAAACTTCGGATTTCCCTGATTGAGAAGTCAATTTGATATTTGGTCGGGCCTTTACTGTAAAAGATAAGTAGCTGTAGTTTGAAATGTGATTACCAATTACAGAACGAATTCGATAAACATAAGAACCAAAACAAGTATCTGGTATTGTGAACGTGAGTTCGTTGATACCCTGTTTAGTTGCAACATTATAAAATTTTAGTTTATTAGGCGATAACTGTTCCGCACTGTTAAATTTTGCCAATTGAATGACTAATGAATCTTTTTTAGGCTTATTCCCTACATATTCATAGGCAATTATTTGTTCCGAACCAATACATTCTGAATTTACAATACCGTATTTTTTTGAAACTTCACCTAAATTATTGATAAGAGTTTCAACTTTTTGCACTTTTATTGTTTTGTTAAACTCAGTTGTTCCACACGAATTGGTTGCTGAGTTTAAGTAGAATGTTGTATCTCGATTAATATTAAATTTTGTGTTTAAATAAGAAAAATTTTCTGAATTATAGGTATAATTCTTTTGATTACCGTTTAGAGTAAAATTAAGACTTGACCCGTAGCCATTGAAAAACATAAAATTTGAGTAGTCAGTAATATAGGTTGTTTCGGGAGTGGTTGTGTGGTCGGTGGCTGAATTTTGTGAGAAAGTGTATGATAGATTATATGGCTTGGATTCTAAATTGTATTTTATACTATTACTTCTTACACCATTACTTTCAAATAATAGTTCAATTGATTTATAATTTAAATAATAGGGTACTTGGTACTTGAACGGCGAACTATCTACTTCATACTCATCGGTTGTGATATTTCCGTAATAGTCAGTTGCTTTAGTGATAGCCTTAACTTTAGGATTGTTAGACCAATTACCAAAGAATATAAACGGGACTTCAGTTATTGTACCCCTACATGCTTTATTTGATAGATTAGTTGCGTCAATTACTAATTTAGGTGTATTGGCATTCATGACAAGTACATCAACTTTATCGGATGAGTTGATAGTCGCACATGGATTCTTGATAGACTCAATCTTAATAGTTGTCGATTTATCGACAATCATTTTAATAGATTGCTCGCCGCCAAGAAGTGGGTCACAATTAGATTGACATTCCAATTGTTCTTGATTTACCTGCCCTTTTAAACCATTTGAAAGCGTGTAGGTGATAGGATAACCTCCTCGGTATGTAATCGGAATATTCTCTAAGTTTGCTCCATTACCTGTCGAATATACAAGTGTTTTAAAAGAAACCTTGGGTGATAATAGAATGGTTGGGCTTGTAAAAAATTGGCTAATCTGTACATTTGAGTTATTCGATAAGGCAATTACGTTAAGCTGAACGTTTTTTATAGCAACTCTTTTTGTTCCTACAACTCTATCAATTTGTTCATTCAGATTTGTTGGTATTGTTATAGATATTTTTTTATTTCCTGCGTCAGTTTTTACCGATTTAATTTCATCTAAGCTAACAAGATTGCTCGTGGAATTAAGTGCTACCCCACTATTTGGTAAATATTCTTGATAAATTACTTCGGGAAACACTCTAAAGCGAATATCATTCAGTGCAGCATTTTTTGATAGATTTAAGGCATAATCTACTGTGTTTCCTTCACATATACTCGTTGAGGTGGTCTTGAAGTCAATAAATTGATAGTTTGAAGGCTTGATTATTAATTCAGGTCTTAAACTTTCCAAAACTCCACAAGCGGTAGCTATTTTGTTAAAAATGAGCGTTGTGTCTTTTTGAGGCATCGGCAAACTGATATTGGAAGCCGAAACCAACTCATTTGGTATGATATTTCTATTATTAATAACCAACTCTTTCAATGGCAGATAATATGCTGAATTTCTGTTGCCATCAATATATTGAGGAAATGAAATTTGAATTTGTTTATCATTGAAAGTAAGAACATGCGGCCCAACAGTATTTGTTTTTGTAGAAACAGAAATACCTGATACATTACTTATCGAATTAGTTTTCTCATCAATTATTCTAATATTATAACTCTCATTTTCTCTTAAAAAGCTTGGAAACGCTACTGTAACTTGATTGTTTATGTCTAAAGTAGATTTTACACTTCCAGTAAGCGACTTAAACTCAAAATCTTTTGAAAATTCGATTCTTAATGGAGCATTTAACTGAATGAAATTTGAAGTGATATTGATAGCGAATGGAATATCTTTACAGGCATTGTATTCATTTTTAATGATAAACTGGTCAAGGGCAATTTTTTTTACTACTTTGGCTTGTCCCATAGCCTCACCTTGTGTATCACATGAATTTGAAATTTCGCTGATTTTATAAATATTCACAGTATCCTGGGGCAAAACTGGTATTTCTATTATTGATGGAACACTCGAAACTTTTGATTCAAATACACTTCCATCCGAAAGCTTAGTTTTAACTGTTTGGAAATAATTAGACGAAATTATACCGTTTTTGAACTTTATGGGTAATTTTAAATTTACCTGTGGTGCATTTTTATAGTAAGCTGTTTCTTGTGAAAAATCAACGAAAAAAGGGAGTTTTCCGACCCCATATTCAATAAAAACGGAGTTCATAGATAGTATCGAAGGATTAGTAGAACCCATTTTGATTTGATACTTAGTGCCAACTTTCAAATTTTCAGGGAGTTCAAAGAGTGCATTTCCAGAATAACCAATATCCGTTTTTATTGAATAAATAGTAATTACATTTGAATTGCCAAGCTCCGAAATCTGCAAAAAAAACTTGTTATCTTCTTCATAGGCGGTGCTGCTTGTAGTTGTTATATACCCAAATGTGTAAGGTACCTTTTTAACACCGTATAATTGAGCATTTATCAGCCTGCCTCCGCACTTATAATCATCGCTTTCGGCTGTTGAGAAAAAAGTGTAGCCGTCTTGAGGGGTTATATTTTGGGCATTTAAAAATAATGGAAACAAACAAAGTAGCAAAAGTGTAGATTTTAATTGCATAAACAGTTGGTTTGATTTTAGAAACCAAAGTTATGAAATAAAGGAATTTAATGAAAAAGACGACTCAAAAATAAACCAAGCATTCTTGAGTCATATCTGAAGACTCTATATGAATTCCACTACCAAAACCGCACTTTTATTCAATCTGCCGTACAAATGAGGGAAATATTCATTATTAGTTGCCTGTTCGTATTTCAATGCTGCTGAAAGCTTCTCAGTATCGACATGAAGTTTCAGTAAATTGGTTTGACCTGCATAATAGCGTTCTAAAACCCCAGAAACTTGCTCGGTAGTACTAAGATGAATAAATGTTTCTTCATTAAAGGTTGGGCTTTCGTAGTAATCTAAATTTTCAAATGTTGCCCACCAGTCTTTAGTTGTAATATGATAGATTGTTGCCATAATATTGTTTTATTTTTCAAAGATGTACAAAATGTAAATTTGTGTTACAAAAAAACGCCCAGTTATGGGCGTTTTTAATTATGCTTTTACTTTTCCCCAACCCATCGTCGAAACCATCCAATCGGGAAGAGGTTTTTGTGTTTTTCTTTTCTTGAGGTCGAGGTACCAACCAATTTTCTTTAAAATCGGCACTTTATGCGTTTCTACAAACTCAATGAGTGTGCCATCGGGGTCTTCTAAATAAGTGAATCTTCCACCCGCTTTGCCCATCGCAAAAGTATCTGCACTATCGACCGTAAATGGAAAACCATTCTCTGCACATCGTTTTTTTAGAGCATTCATATCAAGCGTGTCAAAACACACGTGAATGAAGCCTAAGTCGCCCCAACTTCTGCCTTCAAAGATTGTTTTGGGGTTTCCTTCGAGGGCTTGTACTAATTCAATTTCAACGTTTCCAAGCAAACGACTAAATGCACCCGTATTTGTTACTTTTTTTCGTAATAAAACTCGGCGAAACTGTTTGTTTTGAGCATTTAACGAAGCAAAATCTTCAAAAGTGCCAGTTTTATCATACACCAGCTCGTTTATTTGAAGAACATCCTTATATAACTTCAATGCTTTATCAATATCACTTACCCCAATTACCACACCAACAACTCCACCCGTAAGGCTCTCATTTGGTTTAAACCATGAATCATCGCTTACGATTTGTAATAGATTGCCATAGCTATCTTTCAGCCATGCAGTTGATTTGTTTTCGGGAGATTGACTCGTTGTAAGCCCTTGATTTTGAGCAAATTGCTGTACATCTGTCGATTTGATTTTTACGGAAAAAATTCCTAAATCGCCAATTTGTGGTTCAAAATCTGCCGCCAATGGTTCTGGACGATTCGACTGCCAGATTTCGGCACCACCGCCACCAGCCATATTGAGTGCTAAAATTGCTCGGCGTTGGCGAACATTGCCTTTTGTGTAGCGTGTCATGAGGGTTGCTTCGGCAACATCATCAAAAAGGGGGACATTCAGCCCTAAGGTTTTATTATACCAACTAAATGCTTCTTGGGCATTTCGCACACCGATTCCAACTTGCTGAATTCCACTAATCAATTCTGACATAAAATATTTAATAGGAGTTTTTAATGATTTTTACTCTATGACATCCTAAGAGTAAATTTCCCCTACACATATCATATTTCATCATCGGTAATCTAACATTTTGCGGTATGTTTCGGTCATTTCTTGCTGAGAAGCCTTTCCACTCAGAAACATTCGCATGACTTTAAAATTTGCTTTCTGAACCCGAAGATAGGAATTAGTTTTGTATTTTCGGGCAGAAACAATTACATTTTTAGGAATAATCTTAAATTTCAGCACTTTATTTGCACGAATGATAAATTCATAATCTTCCATAATTTGGTAATCTTCTCTGAATTTACCGACTTTCAGAAAATCTTCTTTGCGAATAAAAAGTGTTTGGTCGCCACCACGGCACCAAATAAATGGTAGGCGAGTAAAGAACGCATTGACTTTCAATAGCCAATCATTGGCATCGAATTGGTAACGGTAGCACCCGAAATCATGACCCTTTATAATGGCTTTGATAATATCATTGGCATAATCGGGGTTGATTTTTGTATCGGCATGAACAAAGTAAAGAATATCTCCAGTGGCAATTGAAGCACCAAAATTCATTTGGCAGGCTCTGCCTTTTTGAGGAGACTTTTGAGCTATCGCACCTAATTTCTGAGCAATTTCTGTTGTGTTGTCGGTCGAATTGGGTGAATCGGCAACGATTATTTCATGCAGAAATTTATCCCCATAAATCTTTAAGGATTCGATGAGGCAACCAATATTTTCGGCTTCATTATAAGTAGGTATGATTACACTAATTTTCAATGGATTCAATGGAGTTTTTACTAAGAATCAAAAAAGTTAATTACGATATTTACGAATTAAATACATTTTGAGTTTTTAAAAAAGGAATTCCATGAAAATATTGTCGGTTGAACAAATTAGAGTGGCTGATGCTTATACGATTCAGCACGAACCAATCGCTTCGATTGATTTAATGGAACGTGCTTCAAGGGCCTTTGTTAATTGGTTTTGCAAGAATTTTGAAACTGGAAATTTCAAAGTAAAAATATTTTGTGGACTCGGCGATAATGGGGGAGATGGCTTGGCAATTGCCCGAATGCTTCAACCTTTGGGTTATGATATGGAAGTTTTTGTGGTAAAATATTCGGATAAAACCTCAGAAAATTTTCAGATAAATCTAAAACGTTTAGAAAGGCAATTGACTATCAAATACATTGAAAATGAACATTTTACTCTCCATTTTTCTGAAAATGATGTAATAATTGATGCACTTTTAGGTTCTGGGCTTTCTCGTTCGATTGAGGGTTTGCTAAAATCAGTAATCGAAAATATTAATAGGAGTGAAGTGACAATTATATCAGTTGATATGCCTTCGGGTTTGTTTGCTGATAAGTCAAATAATTCGACAGATACAATTATTAAAGCTATCCATACAGTGGCTTTTCAATTACCAAAATTAGCGTTCATGTTGCCACAAAATGAAGAGTTTGTGGGTGAATGGCACATTGTTGATATTGGTTTGCATAAAGATTTTATTCAGAATACTGAAACACGGTACCATTTTTCAACACCTAAAGAAGTTGAGAAACTAATAAAACCACGCAAGAAGTTTTCGCATAAAGGTACATTTGGTCATGCTTTACTCATTGCGGGAAGCCACGGAATGATGGGGGCGGCTGTGCTTGCCGCTCGTGCATGTATGCGTTCGGGTGTAGGAAAACTTACTGTACATTCTGTAAAATCGGGTTTGCCCATTCTACAAACACTTTTGCCCGAAGCGATGTACTGGGAGGCTTGGAATAGTAAAAGCTCCGATTTTATTGCTACCAGTTTCCATGTTGATGATTTTAGTAATCATTTTCAAGCAGTTGGTGTTGGACCAGGAATTGGAGTGAACGGAATCATTAGAACGAGTTTAGAAAAACTCTGTGAAATTTGCCGAGATTTAGCAATCCCGATGGTGTTAGATGCTGATGCTTTGAATAATTTTTCGACTGAGAAGGGGCGGTCTGCCATAAATAAAATTCCAGAGAGTTCAATTCTGACTCCACATCCTAAAGAATTTAGAAATCTGATTGGTAAATCATGGAAGGATGATTATGAAAAATTAGATTTTTTGCGAGAGTTTTCTGTGAGAAATAAAGTAATTGTCTGTCTGAAAGGGGCAAATACGGCCGTTGCTTTGCCCGATGGAACGATTCACTTTAATTCTTCGGGAAATGCAGGAATGGCTACCGCAGGTAGTGGCGATGTTCTAACAGGAATCATAACTGCCTTATTGGCACAGGGTTATGAACCAAAAGTAGCTGCAATTTTGGGCGTTTATCAACACGGAGTGGCAGGTGACCGTGCCTCCGAAAGGTTCGGCATGACAAGCATGATGGCCAGCGATATTGTGGAAAATATTAGGTTTTGAGTAAAAAAATACCGCTAAGGCCCAAAGGCTTTAGCGGTAAAGTATTTGTGAAATTTATTTAATTGAATTTATCTTCTCAATCATAATTCAGAACTGGAGCGAGCCATTTTTCAACTTCTTCGAGCGGCATATTTTTGCGTTTTGCGTAATCTACTACTTGGTCTTTAGCAATTTTTCCGATAGTAAAATACTTGCTTTCTGGATGGGCAAAATACCAACCACTTACCGAACTCGCAGGGTACATCGCAAAACTTTCAGTTAATTCTATGCCGATTCGGCCTGCATCTAATAAATTGAATAAGGCCGTTTTTTCGGTATGGTCAGGGCAAGCAGGATACCCCGGTGCTGGACGAATACCTTGATATTTTTCGGCAATTAATTCTTCGTTGCTTAATGTTTCGTCTGAAACATATCCCCAAAACTCTTTTCTCACACGCTCGTGCATCAATTCGGTAAATGCCTCGGCCAATCGGTCGGCGATGGCCTTTAACATGATTGAATTATAATCATCGTGTTCCTTTTCGTATTGTTCGAGTAATGACTCGATTCCCAAACCTGCTGTTACTGCAAAACCACCGATGTAATCACCCCCAGCTCCTAAAGGGGAGATATAGTCACTAAGGCACAAATTTGGCAAATTCTGTGCCTTTAAATTTTGTTGACGAAGGTGGTGTAAAACAGCCAAAGGTGGATTTTTTACCAATTCACCAGTCTCTGAAACTGCCGTTTCGCTCAAAATTCTGTACCCAGTATTTTTCAAAGCACCTTGACCAGCCGAGTTATATTCGTAGGCTTCAAAATTATGTAAAACAATGTCATCTCCCACCGAATTGGCTGGATAAAAACCAATAACTGCTTTTGCTTGTAATGATTTTTCAGCAATTACTTTTTTGAGCATTGCTTGAGCATCATCATAGAGTTTTTTGGCTTCCGCTCCAACAGTCTCATCATCAAAAATCTTTGGATATTTTCCTGATAATTGCCAAGTTTGGAAGAATGGAGTCCAGTCGATGTATTTAGCAATTTCGGCTAAATCATAATCTTCAAAAACTTTTGTACCCAAAAACTTAGGCTTGGTTGCTTTATAATTACTCCAATCAATTTTTACATGATTTTCTCTGGCTTTTTCAATCGTAATAAAGTTTTTATCCTTCTGACGGCTCGCATGGTCGATTCTTAATTGAGCATACTGAGCCTTGATTTCATCAAAAATCTCTTGATTTGTTTGCTCATTTTGCATCAAACGCCCAGCTACTGGCACACTTTTCGACGCATCTAATACGTGAATTACTGGCCCAGAATAATGCGGGTCGATTTTCACCGCCGTGTGGATGCGTGAAGTTGTTGCCCCTCCAATGAGTAACGGAATTTTGAATCCTTGACGTTCCATTTCTTTGGCTACGCCAACCATTTCATCGAGACTTGGGGTAATCAAACCACTCAAACCGATAATATCAACGTTATGCTTTTTAGCTTCTTCCAAAATCTTATTGGTCGGAACCATCACGCCCAAATCAATGATTTCGTAGTTATTACAAGCTAAAACTACACCTACGATATTCTTACCGATGTCATGCACATCACCTTTTACTGTTGCAAGCAAGATTTTACCTGCATTCGATGATGTTTCGGCATCACCTTCCACTCTATTTTGTAATTTCTCTTCCTCAATAAATGGTAATAGATAAGCCACTGCTTTCTTCATTACCCTTGCCGATTTTACTACTTGTGGCAAAAACATTTTTCCTTCGCCAAACAAATCTCCCACCACGTTCATACCGTCCATCAGAGGGCCTTCAATAACTTGCAATGGCTTTTCAAATCCTTGGCGAGCTTCTTCTACGTCTTCGTCGATAAACTCGGTTAAACCTTTAATGAGAGCGTGTTCCAAACGTTTTCCAACTGGCAATTCTCTCCAAGCATTATCAATTACAACTTCTTTTCCTTTCGATTTTACGGTTTCGGCAAAAGTTACCAAACGTTCAGTAGCATCTGGACGACGATTAAGCAATACATCTTCACAAAGCTCTAACATATCTTTAGGAATATCATCGTAAACGCCCAGTTGTCCAGCATTTACGATACCCATATCCATACCTGCCTTAATGGCGTGATACAAGAAAATCGTGTGCATGGCCTCACGCACAGGCTCGTTTCCTCGGAAACTGAAAGATATATTTGAAACTCCACCCGAAACTTTGGCATAAGGAAGATTTTCCTTTATCCAACGAGTAGCATTGATAAAATCAACTGCATAATTGTTGTGTTCTTCTAAACCAGTGGCAACCGTAAGGATATTTGGGTCGAAAATAATATCTTGCGGAGGGAAATTAACTTCGTTGACTAAAATATCGTAGGCTCTTTTACAGATTTCAATTCTACGTTCATAAGAATCCGCTTGTCCAACTTCATCAAAAGCCATCACGACCGTTGCGGCACCGTAACGTTTTACTTTTTCGGCCGATTCCTTAAACTTCGCTTCACCCTCTTTCAACGAAATCGAGTTTACGATTGATTTTCCTTGCACACATTTCAAACCCGCTTCGATAACTTCCCATTTAGAGGAGTCAATCATAATCGGCAAGCGAGAAATATCTGGCTCGGCGGCAATCAAATTCAAGAAAGTGGTCATGGCTTCTACGCCATCAATCATCCCTTCATCAAGATTAACATCAATTACCTGAGCTCCATTTTCTGCTTGATTTCTTGCTACCGACAGAGCATCGTCATATTTTCCTTCACGAATCAAACGGGCAAAAGCTTTTGAACCTGTTACATTACAGCGTTCTCCGACATTCACAAAATTTGTTTCTTTTGTCATTTTCAAAGGCTCTAAACCAGATACTTTCTGAATCGGTTCGAAAGTTGGAATGACACGAGGTTTGTATTTTGAAGCAACTTCGGCAATTGCTTTGATGTGGGCTGGCGTTGTTCCGCAACACCCACCAATAATATTCATGAAGCCATTTTGTAGGAAATCTTCTACAATTACAGCCATTTCGGCTGGCGACTGGTCATATTCACCCATTTCGTTTGGCAAACCAGCATTTGGGTGAGCCGAAACCATGAATGGTGCTTCGTTGGCCAAAATCTGTACATACGGACGCATCAAATCAGCTCCCAAAGCACAGTTTAGTCCAATCGACAACAAATCTATATGAGAAACCGAAGTTAAGAAAGCCTCAGTTGTTTGTCCAGAAAGTGTGCGTCCAGAAGCATCGGTGATTGTTCCTGAAACCATTACAGGAATATTATTTTGCACAAATTCCGATAAGTTTGCTCTCGTTTGTTTCGGTATCGAGCCACTTTGCAATGGTCGAACCGTACCGTTTTTTACATCATGGGCAAACAAATCAATGGCATACAAAGCCGCTTTGGCGTTAAGGGTATCGAAAATGGTTTCAACCAAAAGTACATCAGCACCACCATCGACCAAACCTTGAATTTGCTCATAATAAGCATCAACGAGTTCGTCGAAAGTTATGGCACGAAAACCTGGGTCGTTTACATCGGGCGAAAGCGAAAGCGTACGGTTGGTTGGCCCGATTGAACCAGCAACAAAACGAGGTTTGTCTGGATTTTTGGCAGTAAATTCATCAGCTACTTCACGAGCAATTTTGGCAGATTGATAATTCAATTCATACACATAATCTTCCATGTGGTAGTCGGCCATGGCGATTGATGTTCCCGAAAAAGTGTTGGTTTCGGCAATATCAGCCCCAGCTTCAAAGTATTTGGCATGAATTTCTTTAATAACCTCTGGTTTCGTGATAGAAAGCATATCGTTATTACCTTTCACTTCATGCGGAAAATCTTTGAAACGCTCGCCACGATAATCTGCGTCAGATAATTTGTATTCTTGAATCAAAGAACCCATTGCACCATCAAGCACAAGGATTCTATCTTTTAGTATTTCTCGGATATTAGCTTTTTGCATATTATTTATATTCTCGCTGTAATTTCTGATTAATATTTTCTTAAATCTGGCTCAACAAATAGCCAACGTACTTCGGGGCATTCGGTTCGGAGTTGAGCTTCAAAATCGTTGATGAGTGAGCTTACTTGGATAGTGTTTAAGTTAGGTTCGCACACTATTTTTATACAGGCTAAGACTTCGCCTGGCCCTTGCTGAATCGTAATACAATTCAACATTTCTTTAATCAATGGGTGTTTAGTCGCAATTTCGGCAGCTTTTACTGAGATTGTTGGGTCGGCACTTTCACCAATCAAAAGCGATTTTACTTCTTTCGCCAAGAAAACGGCAACACCAATTAATACCAATCCGATAGATATCGAGCCAAAAGCATCATATCGGCCACCGCCTGTATAATAAGAAATCAACAAGGCGATTAAGGCAAATACTAAACCCACGCAAGCCGCTGAGTTTTCGCCAAAAATGACTACTAAATCACTATCTTTTGTGTCTTTCAAAAACTGAAAAAACGATTTATCTTTTTTTCTTTTGTTTAATTCTACGATGTTTGAGAATGTGCTGTAACCTTCTAAACACAATGAAAATGCTAAGATTCCAACGCCCCACATGACATTTTCGACAGGTTCGGGATGCTCTAATTTGTGAAAACCTTCGTAGATTGAAAACATTCCTCCCAAAGAAAACAATAACATTGCCACCATAAAAGACCAAAAATACACAGAACGTCCATATCCGAGTGGATGTTTGGCATCGGGTTTCCTTCGGGCTTGTTTGACACCCATCAACAACAATACTTGATTTCCGCAATCGGCAAACGAGTGGATTGTCTCGGCAAGCATTGAGCCAGAGGCTGTCATGAATGCCGCAAAACCTTTAGCGGCGGTTATCAGCAAGTTGACAATCAAACTCTGAATGATATGACCTGTTGAGTGGTCTTGATGGTTAGTGTTTTTGCTCATAAAGGAATATCTGATTGGTATAATTTTGTAGTAGATGAACAACAAAATTTATCTCACAAAAGTACGATTTAAAGATTGATTTTTTAAATAATTTACAAAAAATAGATAAATTATCTAAAAGTCGATTGTTTAGTACGTTTTTTATTTTTAATTTTGACATAAATATTTGATAAAAACGACATTTTATCTATGCAAAAATTAGATAGTACTGACCGTGAAATTTTGAAGTCCCTTCAAGAAAATGCACACCTGACCACTAAAGAACTGGCCTCTCGATTAAATCTTTCGCCCACACCTGTGTATGAGCGTGTACGAAGACTCGAAAATGAAGGAGTAATAAAGAAATATGTAGCTCTCATCGACCGTGAGAAAGTGGGCAAAGACTTGATGGTTTTTTGTAATATACGATTGAAAGAACACGCCCAAGAAGCAGGAAAAAAATTCGTGCAGGAAATTGTGAAGTTAGATGAAGTGATTGAATGCCACAATATTTCGGGCGAATACGATTTTATGATAAAAGTTGTGGTGGAAGATATGCGTGAATACCAAAGTTTTTTGATGAACAAATTGGCTTCACTTGAAAATATTGGTAGCACACACAGCACTTTTGTGATGAGCGAGATTAAGAACGAAACGAGGTTGGATATTTAGATATGATACTTTAGACAAGAGACAAGAGAATATATTTTTTGTCTCTTGTCTCACTTCTAAAATCTAATTTTACAAATCAAACTTAATTCCTTGAGCTAAAGGTAGTTGTGTACTATAATTAATAGTATTTGTTTGGCGACGCATGTAGTTTCTCCACGCATCTGAGCCACTTTCACGACCTCCGCCCGTTTCTTTTTCTCCACCGAATGCTCCACCAATTTCTGCTCCCGATGTGCCGATATTTACATTGGCAATTCCGCAATCTGAACCAGCATAAGATAAGAACTGTTCTGCTTCACGCATATTGAGGGTAAAGATTGAAGAAGAAAGTCCTTGCGGAACGGCATTTTGTAATTCGATTGCTTCATCGAGCGTTGAAAACTTCTTAATGTAAAGAATCGGTGCAAATGTTTCGTGACAAACCGTTGGGCTTTGGTTTTCTACTTCCACAATTGTTGGTTTTACATAACAACCTGACTCATAGCCAGTTCCTTCTAAAACTTCGTTTCCATAAAGCACCTTGCCACCTTCGTTTTGAATATTGGCGATGGCAGTTTTATAGTTGTTTACGGCATCGACATCAATCAAAGGGCCAACGTGGTTATTGACATCGAGTGGGTCGCCGATGCGGAGTTGAGCATAGATTTTTACTAAACGGTTTTTCACTTCTTCGTACATACTTTCGTGCAAGAATAAGCGACGAGTAGTAGTGCAACGTTGTCCAGCCGTGCCGACTGCTCCAAAAACTACCGCAGGAATAACTACCTCTAAATCAGCATTTTGTGTAACAATAATGGCATTATTTCCGCCCAACTCTAACAAACTTTTACCAAAACGAGCTGCAACAGCTTGCCCAACCGTTTTACCCATGCGTGTAGAACCTGTGGCCGAAACCAAAGAAACATTCGTGTCATTCGATAACCATTCGCCTACTTTTCTATCTCCCACAATTAGGCAAGAAACACCTTCGGGAATATCATTTTTGCGTAACACTTCTTGAATGATATTCTGGCAAGCAATGGCAGTTAAAGGCGTTTTTTCGGAAGGTTTCCAAACGCAAACATCTCCACAAACCCATGCCAACATACTATTCCATGACCAAACAGCCACTGGAAAATTGAATGCTGAAATGATTCCGACAATACCCAAAGGATGCCACTGCTCGTACATACGGTGTTGCGGACGCTCTGAGTGCATAGTAAGACCATATAATTGACGAGAAAGTCCAACCGCAAAATCGCAAATATCAATCATTTCTTGTACTTCTCCCCAGCCTTCTTGTAGGCTCTTGCCCATTTCGTAGCTAACTAAACGACCTAAAGCATCTTTGTTTGCACGCAGAGCATCACCCATTTGACGAACGATTTCGCCACGTTTTGGTGCAGGAACTGTTCGCCAAACTTTAAAAGCTGCATTGGATTTTTCAATTACTTTATCATAATCTTCACGGTTTGCTTGACGTACTTTTCCAATCAATTGCCCATCAACTGGTGAATACGAACTAAGCACTTTTCCGCCACCCGCCCAGCTTTCAACACCTGTGCTAACGCCATTGTTGAGTGACTTGATTTTAAGTGTTTTTAATACTTGTTTCATTGGTTTTGTTGTTTTTTTGAAGTGTATGTATTGTTTTTAGATTTATTGCGTTTCAAACAATTCGGCTGGGTTCAGCTTAAATTGTAGCATATTTGCCGTGATTCTACCTCCATCGCCCCCTTTTCTTTGCATTGTTATTTTTCCGATTTTGAAATTACCTCTTTCCGTGATTTCAACAACTCCATTGCCAAAATAGTTGAGACAAAAATTCATTGGTTTCAAAACCCATCTTGAATTTGATTTTGTTTTTTGTGCCACCAACATCCATTCGGCCGCAAATTGTCCTCTACCTTTCAAAATATCCGAAACAATGAGCGATTTGTTGGATTCAAGCCATTTCACTATTTCTACCTGTTCGTTTTCCAAAAATTCATTGGCAAACATTCGTCTTTTATCTTTTGGAATATCAATACTTGGTTGGATTTCTCCTGTATATCGTTTTAAAATAGAAGCAATTTGGGGCGAAATATCCCACATTTCAACATATTTATCTACCCATCTCTTATCTATTTGATTAAATCCTTTTGGATTGCTTACAAGTTTGACTTGCAGATTCTGGGCATCAATCGCTTCTTTTAACTTTACCGTAATTTGAACTTGAACATCTGTTTTAAAACCACTTAACTTGATGGCTTTGACAAACTCAATCTCGGATAATTGATACTCCATTATTAAAAGCCATTTTTGAGCGTCTTCGTCAGTTTTCCAATTATTGAATTTTTCAACGATGTCATCTTCATTAAGAAACCCATTCCTTGCTGTCTGCGAACCTTTTAATTGTTCTTTGTTCATTTTTAGATAAAATTTTCTGAACTTCTATCATTATTCTTTGCAGTACATTAATCGAAACACTATTACCAAATTGCTTGTATGCTTGTGAAGGACTTTGGTTGATTTTAAAGTCTTCAGGAAACCCCTGCACTCTTGCACATTCTCGTGGAGTTAACCGCCTTATTTTGCCATCAATAAAATATAAACCTGTTTTTGCCCCAATTCCACCCCCGTGAGCTGAAAGTGTAATAGCATGACCTCGAATATCATAAATACGTTCACCTTGTCCGCCTTTATTTACTTTACCAATTTGTAGAGGCTTATTTATCTCAGTTTTCCCGAAAAGTGTATCTTGAAATGAGTAAGTCTTGTAAATTTCTATGTCTTCTCGTTCAATAAATTTGACATCGAATGGGTTTAGTTCTAAAATATCCTCTACCGAAATAGACTCATTAGATGGTGTTGGAAATGAAAAGCTATTAGAGTCAATATTTGTAGGAAAAGCAACGATATAAATTCTCTCACGGTTTTGTGGCAAACCAAAATTGCTTGAGTTTAAGATTTTTGTAAAGACTTTATAATCAAAATTTTCGAGTGTTTCTATTATTACTTTTAAAGTTCGCCCCTCATCATGATTAACCAAGTTTTTAACATTCTCTAAGAAAACTACCCTTGGTTTATGGAAATTTATAATCCGAGCAATATCAAAAAAAAGTGAACCTCTTATATCATCAAATCCCTTTTGCTTACCTGAAATTGAAAAGGATTGACAAGGAAAACCCGCACACAAAATATCATGTTTAGGAATATCAATTTCATCTATTTGAGTTATATCCCCATAGGGTCTTTTATCAAAATTCTCTTCATAAGTATCGGCAGCATATTTATCCCATTCCGAAGCAAAAACGCACGATGCACCAAACGAAGACAAAGCAACGTGAAATCCACCTATTCCTGCAAACAAGTCGATAAAAGTGTAACCAGACAATATTTTACTCTCAACTTTAATCATTATAGCATTCCTAAACTTCCCTTCTTTCTGCACAAATATAAAGAAACCAACCCAAGCCACAAACTCTCGGTTGTATATCCTAAGAATTTGCTATATTTAGGCATGAAATCTATTCAAAAACCTTATGAACGCTACCGAATTATCTTGGAAAACCTCCGATGGACTCAATATTTATGGCAAAAAGTGGGAAACCAGTATGCCCACAAAAGCTGTCATTTGTCTCATGCACGGCATGGGCGAGCATATCAATCGCTATAACCATGTGGCTGAAATGTTTACGTCTAACGGCTATGCCGTGATTGGCTGCGACCAACGTGGACACGGAAAATCGGAGGGAAAACGTGGGCATTTTCCTGATTTTGAAACTTTCTTGAATGATGTAGATGCACTTTTGAAAGCTGCCTCCACTCATTTTCCTGATACCAAACAAATACTTTATGGACATAGCATGGGTGGAAATTTGGTGGCTAATTATCTGCTTCGCTGTCAACCTAAAATTGCTGGAGCAATTCTTTCATCTCCTTATTTTAAATTAGCTTTTCAACCTTCGGCTGGGAAACTTTTTATTGGTAAACTTCTAAAAGGCATTTTTCCAGCTTTATCATTGAGTAGCGGTTTAGATTCTACGGCAATTTCTCGTGATGTGGAAGAAGTAAAAAAATACAAAGAAGACCCTCTCGTGCATGACAAAGTTTCAGCCAAAATGGGCATCGAAATGATAGAAACGGGCCAGTGGGCAATTGATAATGCCGATAAATTAAGTATTCCGACGCTACTTTATCACGGTACTGCCGACCGACTTACTTCGCATCATGGTAGCGAACTTTTTGCCGAAAAAGCAGGTAAACTCGTGACATTTATTTCTCTTGAAGGCTTATATCACGAAACACACAACGAACCCGAAAAACGTGAAGTTTTCAAGAAAATCATTCTTTGGCTGAATAATTTAGCATAATTCATTTCTTCTTGGGGCGTAAATACTTACGCCCATTCCTTCTTTCCTCAGTCTCATTTTCCTTATGAACAAGTTTGAAACTTGTTCTACTTCCTGCGTTTAATTCAATCAATCAAAAAAATAATTACATTTTAATTGTCATAACAAATATTATTTATAATTTTGTATGCTTAGCAATAGTTAGTATAACAAATATATTATTCGTTAATCCAATATGCCTATTTATCATAAACTCGGAAAGATTCCAGCAAAACGCCATATTCAGTTTGAAAAACCTGAGGGTGGTTTGTATTATGAGCAGCTTTTTGGAACAATTGGCTTCGATGGTATGGCATCGTTGATGTATCACATTCATCGCCCTACGCAGGTCATGCAAATACTTGAAAGCCAAGACCTTACACCAAAATCGGCCAATGCTCATAATATGATGATGCGGAAGTTTATTGGTTTTGATGTGGAGCCAAAAGATGATTTTTTGGAAAGTAGAGTACCGATGATGTTTAATAAAGATTGTATTATTGGTGTGGCCGCACCTAAGCAATCCTTGCGAGAATATTTTTATAAAAATGCCGATTCTGACGAATTATTGTTTATTCATAAAGGCTCAGGAACGCTTCGCACGCAACTTGGAAATATTAGTTTTGAATACGGCGATTATTTGGTGATTCCACGAGGAATGATTTTCCAAATTGATTTTGACACAGTTGATAATCGGATTTTTTATGTAGAATCGCACTCGCCGATTTATACGCCAAAACGCTACCGAAATCATTTTGGTCAATTGCTCGAAAGTTCGCCTTACTGCGAAAGAGATTATAAACTCCCCGAAATTTTAGAAACTTACGACCAAAAAGGCGAGTTTCTGATAAAAATCAAAAAACAACATCAGCTTCATCAGTTAATCTATCAATATCACCCTTTTGATGTGGTCGGTTTTGATGGCTACAATTATCCTTGGGGATTTTCGATTCACAATTTTGAGCCAATCACTGGCCGAATCCATCAGCCACCGCCTGTTCATCAGACTTTCCAAACCGATGCTTTTGTGGTTTGTTCGTTTTGTCCGAGACTTTACGATTATCATCCGAAGGCCATTCCAGCACCTTATAATCACTCAAATATAGACTCCGATGAAGTTATTTACTACGTTGATGGCGATTTTATGAGCCGAAATGATATCGCAAAGGGCCACATCACCTTACACCCAGGTGGCATTCCACACGGCCCGCACCCAGGTGCGATGGAACGCAGTATTGGAAAAACCGAAACGCACGAATTGGCCGTAATGGTTGATACTTTCCGACCTTTGATGATTACAGAAAACGCTCTGAAATACGACGATGGAAAATATTTTCAGAGTTGGATGCCCCCCGCCCCTAAAGGGGAGCTTTAACAATTTCGCCCCTAACTCCTAAAGGGAAATTTAAAAATTCTCTATTCTTTTTCGCACGGGCAAATTTGATTTTACACTTCATATAAAATATTAAAATAATGTTAGAAATATCAAAAACAGAAAGCCAAATCCTTAACTCCCCTTTAGGGGCTGGGGGTGACTTCCTACCAATCAATGGCACGGATTACATTGAGTTATACGTAGGAAATTGCAAACAAGCAGCACATTATTATCAAACTGCTTTTGGTTTTCAGCCTCTGGCTTATGCTGGGCTTGAAACTGGTCTGCGTGACCGTGAAAGTTACGTTGTTCAACAAGGGAAAATCCGTTTGATACTCACTTCACCACTTCATGGAGGTACTGAAATTGGTCGTCACATCGACCAGCATGGCGATGGTGTAAAAGTAGTTGCTCTTTGGGTTGATGATGCCCGTGATGCATATTACGAAACCATTTCTCGTGGAGCAAAACCATATTTCGAGCCAATTGAAGAAGAGGATGAATTCGGAAAAGTGGTGCGTTCGGGCATTCATACCTACGGCGATACAGTGCATATTTTTGTGGAAAGAAGCAATTATAAAGGCGTTTTCTTGCCAAATTTCCGTGCTTGGAATCCTACCTACAAACCTGCACCCGTTGGTTTGAAATACATTGACCATATCGTAGGAAATGTGGGCTGGAACGGCATGAATGAATGGGTAAATTTCTACGGTAAAGTGATGGGCTTTAATCAGTTGGTGAGTTTCGATGATAAAGATATTTCGACTGAATACACGGCTCTGATGAGCAAGGTGATGTCGAACGGAAACGGAAGAATCAAATTCCCAATCAATGAGCCAGCCGAAGGTAAAAAACGCTCACAAGTTGAAGAATACCTTGATTTTTATGGTGGTGCAGGCGTGCAGCATTTAGCAGTAGCTACTGACGATATTATTACAACCGTTACGCACTTGCGTAATCATGGAGTTGAGTTTTTGCAAGTTCCTGACAGTTACTACGAAGATTTAAAAGAGCGTGTTGGTGATATTGAAGAAGAAATCGAACAATTACGCCCACTCGGCATTTTGGTTGACCGTGACGAAGAAGGCTATTTGCTTCAAATTTTCACAAAACCAATCGAACCTCGTCCGACTATGTTTTTCGAGATTATTCAAAGAAAAGGAGCAAAATCATTCGGAAAAGGCAATTTCAAAGCTCTTTTTGAAGCAATTGAACGTGAACAAGTTTTGAGAGGAACGCTCTGAATTAATTTTCAATGATAGAATGAGTGAATGATAGAGTAATAAATCATTCACTCATTCTATCAATCTCTCATTCAATCATTAACTCCATGAATCAAAACTATAACATATACACACCTGCCGACCATGAAGTTTGGCAGGTGCTTTTTGAGCGGCAAATGCAGAAATTACCTGCAATTGCCAGCGAAGCATATCTGGAAGGAATTGAAAAAGCTGGTTTTGTGGCTGACCACATTCCAGATTTTGAGAGAGAAACTAACCCTCGCTTGCAGGAACTGACGGGCTGGTCGGTGGTGGCATGTGAGGGCTTAGTGCCAATCAAGGAGTTTTTTGAACTTTTGGCCGATAAAAAATTTCCTGCTTCAACGTGGCTTCGCACGATGGAACAATTGGAGTATTTGGAAGAACCAGATATGTTTCATGATACTTTCGGACATGTACCGTTGCTAACCAATCAATCTTTTTGTGATTTTTTGGCAGAGTTTAGTACAATTTCTCTCAAATACATCAACGATGAAGAGGCCGTAAAACTCCTACAAAAACTTTATTGGTTTACAGTCGAATTTGGATTGATTCGTGAAAGAAATAAACTAAAAATTTATGGTGGAGGAATCATTTCTTCAAGTGGCGAAAGTGTTTATAGCCTTTGTAGCGGAATACCCGAGCGAGTGCCGTATTCAATCGAAGAAATCTTGAAGACCGAAGTAAAAATTGATGCCTATCAGAAAAAATATTTTGTGATAGAATCTTACGAACAGCTCTTTCAATCACTCAAAAATTTTGAAGAAATTTTAGAACGTCAATTATTAGTGTATCAATAATTGAAGGTTTTTTCTACTTTTGTAATATAAATGCTTTTAGCTATTGACTATTAACTTTTAGCATCTCATAAATTTGGCAATTTTAGCTTTTATCAAGCAGTTATTTTGATAATTTCTTTAAAAGCAAAAACCAAATAATTTTAGTATCCCTTTTGCTAAAAGTTTGTAGCTAATTCCTAATCGCTAAGAAAGTAGATAAAGACTGAATTTAAAATAAATGACACACTCAGATAAGCGTTCGTACTATTTCAAGATTGATACTACCATCAAGCGTATTCGCAGTTTTATGCAAAAAGGCTTGACTGATGGCGGTATCGACCTTACTGTTGACCAGTGGGTGGTAATTGACCACATCAAACCAAAAGCAGGAATTAGTCAGAATGATTTGGCGGTTGATACCGCAAAAGATGCCCCAACCATCACCCGAATCTTAGATTTATTGGTAGAAAAAGGTTTAGTCAGACGCCAAATGGCCGATGAAGACCGCCGAAAATTTAATATTTATCTGACCGAAGAAGGTGAAAAACTCCACGAAAATGCCTTGGTAGTGATTGCCGAAATCCGACGTAAATCGTGGGGTAGTTTGACCGATGAAGACTACGACCATTTGGTAAGAATCATGGATACGATTCACAAAAATGTGAGCGACAAATAATTGATGGTTTGCAAAATCAGTTTACAACACTGTACTTTGTAAACCATTTTTGCAAAACAAAATTACAATGAATACTTGGCTCGATATAGCAGTAGACTGCGATTTTTCGATATATAATCTTCCATTTGGAATTTTTAGTACACACAAAAAAAAGCCACAGGTGGGTGTCAGAATCGGTAATTATGTTATCGATTTAGAACAAACTCGAAAGTTAGGTTTACTGAATATTCCTCGAAATATTTGTAATCAGTCGAGTCTGAATCCTTTTATTGGACTTGGTAAAAAACGCACAAATGCAGTGCGAATGCAACTTCAAGAATGGCTGACACAAGAAAATTCTCCATTAAAAAGGCATTTTGACCACGTTTTTCATAAAATTTCAGACGTAAAAATGCACTTGCCAGTAAAAATTGGTGATTATACTGATTTTTATTCAAGCATCGAGCATGCGACTAATGCAGGAAAAATCTTCCGTCCCGATAACCCGCTTTATCCAAACTGGAAACACATTCCCATTGCCTATCATGGTCGTGCAAGTTCGATTGTAGTTTCAGGTACGCCCATTTATCGCCCACAAGGACAATTCAAACCTGCTGATGCACAGACTCCTATTTTTGGTTACACAAAAGAATTAGATTTTGAATTAGAAATTGGTGCAATCATCGGTAGAAATTCGGAGCATGGCAAAAGTATCAGTACAGCCGAGGCAGAAGAGTATGTTTTCGGATTGGTACTTTTCAATGATTGGTCGGCACGAGACATTCAACGTTGGGAAACTCTACCGTTGGGGCCATTTTTGGGTAAAAACTTTGCTTCTTCCATTTCTCCGTGGGTCGTTACGCTCGAAGCTTTAGAAGGTTTCCGAGTGCAAGGTCCAATTCAAGAACCTCAGCCTTTACCCTATTTGCAAGTTGAGGGAATCCGAAATTTTGATATTCAACTTTCGGCTAAACTCAACGAAACAACCATTACCAACACAAATTTCAAGTTTATGTATTGGAATATCGCCCAGCAAGTTGCCCACCACACGGTCAACGGTTGTAACCTCAAAATCGGGGATATTTTGGCATCAGGAACCATAAGTGGTTCGAAAGTTGGTTCTTTTGGCTCTCTTTTAGAACTCACTTGGGCAGGAAAAAATCAAATTACACTCACAAACGGAGAAACCCGCACCTACCTGGAAAATGGCGACACACTAACTTTAGCTGGTTTTTGTGAAAAAGGTGGAAAAAGAGTTGGTTTTGGAGAAGTTGTGGGGCAAATAATCTAAGCTTCAATTGAGTAATAGGTTTGATTCTAAAAACTTCAATTATCCATTATACATTATTCATTCTCCATTATATAAATGCTAATACTCAACCCAAAAGAATTAGATTCAAGAGTTTTTTATAGTTATCTGACAGGCACAGTTGCCCCTCGGCCGATTGCTTTTGCGAGTACGGTTGATAAATTGGGCAATGTCAATCTCAGTCCATTTAGCTTTTTTAATATTATGGGCATTAATCCTCCGATTTTGGTTTTTGCACCCAATAATCGAGGGCGAGATGGCTCAAAAAAAGATACTACACTCAACTTAGAAGAAGTGCCAGAGGTAGTCATTAATATGGTAGATTACGCAATGGTGCAACAAATGTCGCTTTCAAGTGTGGAGTTTCCACGAGGCACAAATGAATTTATCAAGGCGGGTTTTACGGAAGAAAAATCTGTTTTAGTAAAACCTCCGAGAGTGAAAGAATCAAAAGCACAATTTGAATGTAAAGTTCTTGAAATAAAGCAGTTTGGCTCAATGAATCTGGCTATTTGCGAGGTTATTTTGGCTCATTTTTCTGAAGAAATTATCGGAGAAAATGGAAAAATCGACCAACAAAAAACCGATTGGGTAGCACGCATGGGCGGAGATTGGTATGTTCGGGCAAATGAAATATCAATGTTTGAAGTAGAAAAACCGACAACCAAAATCGGTATTGGTTATGATGCTATTCCTGAAAGCATTCGTTTATCTAAAATATTGACAGGTAATCATTTAGGTCAACTCGGAAATGTAGAAAATCTACCAACACAAGCAGAAATTGAGGCATATCGAGCAACGCCTACGATGCAAAATATCATCGAACAAGTAATGTATGGCTGTGCATTCCTCGATAATTTACTACAAACCGAAGCCGCTAAATTATTGAATGAAAATAAAGTAAAAGAAGCATGGCTGGTGCTTTTGCAACGCCCCTAAATCCCCACCCCTAAATCCCCTAAAGGGGACTTTGAAAAAAGGTGAACTTTGAAAAAATAATTCTTAATTCTACATTCTCAATTATTAATTCCCACTGGGTGTTGGTCGCCATTTAAAAGATTGATTATCAATGGCTCGCATGGTGCAAAGGATTCCATTGAGATGGTCATATTCGTGTTGGAGAAGTTCGGAAATAGCATCTTCTACTTGCCAAGTTTGTGGTTGCCAGTTTTCGTCTAAGTATTTAATTGTTAATGCCTTATGCCGTTTAACTTTTACCAGTAAATTAGGAAACGACATACAATCATCCCACAATTCAAACATTTCATCACTGAGATTTTCAAAAACTGGATTAATGATTGTAATAGGTCTATCCAAATTCAAATAAATCAAACGTTTCATTACTCCGAGTTGTGGGGCGGCAATACCTCTACCAAATTGATATTTTGCCCGAATTTCTTCCATTACATTGTGTAAATCAGCTACCCATTCCTTCACTTGTGGTAATTCATGCTCATACACAGGCTCACAAACTTCATATAAACGTGGGTCGCCGAGTTGGAGTAAGTCATTTAGTTTTTTCATCGAAATTGATTTAACAAAAATTAACACCCACAAATAAACTAAAAAATACCTACATTCGTTTTTTCGGTGCAATAAAATCGAATTTTAAACACAATGAAAAACTTACTCATAACAATCTTTACACTATCTTTTTTGAATGGTTTTGGTCAATTAATCACGAAAATGCCCGAAATAGATGACCAAACAAGCTACGAAACTGATATTACGAAGGTAGAAATTCGTGGTGGCTATACCATTGTTTCATTCAGTTATCAAGTTTCTCAGCGAAAAAGTAATTCTTATCAATTTCAGTTTCCATTCCCAAATCAAAATCAGCAAGGGTCCAATTACACGATTTCTTTTAATCCAAAGAGTTATTTGAATGGAAATGGTAAGCGTTTTAAATACATTAAATGCACAGGTATTCCCGAACTTCCCGAAGAAAAGCAAGTTTTCCCAGGTGAAAAATATCGTTTCACGGTTTACTTTGAAAAACTCGATGCAGGTATCGAAACATTCAATCTAATCGAAGGTAAAAATCGCCCCGAAGAACGCCATCAATATTGGAATTTTTATGGTGTTCATATCAACAATCCACTAACGCCTCCGCCAGCGGTTACTAAGAAAAGTGAAGAGCCAGAAAAAGAAGAAGAAATATTGGTGACAATCAAAGGAAAATTGATTGATGCAAAAACAAATAAACCAATAGCGGGAAAAGTTTTATATCGTTTTGATTATGATATACAAAAAGCTGATTCAGTAAAAACCAGTGCAACAGGCGAGTACTCATTCAAAATCAAGCCAGAAGCCTATACTTTTGTGGCTTCAGCCAAAGGCTATGAGAATGCTCAGGAAAGCATGGATTTATCTAAAATTGGTAAAAGTCAACAGTTTTCGCAGAACATTTATCTAAATCCCGTTGAAAAAGTAGTCAAAAAGCCGGAACCTGTAAAAGAAGAGACTCCAAAGCCAGAACCGAAAGTAGAGGTTGCGAAAGAAGAAACCAAAGAAAGCAGCCCCGTAAAAATCGAAGAAAATAAATTTAGACTTGATAAGGTATTCTTTGAAATTGGAGAATCAAAACTTTTACCAGATTCGTACGAACAACTCGATGGGCTTTTGAAAATGTTGAAAGAAGACCCTAAAATGACTATTGTTGTTGAAGGCCATACCGACAATGTTGGTGACCCAACGCAAAATAAACGACTTTCGCTTGAGCGTGCTTATAATGTACGTGAGTATCTGATTAGCAAGGGAATAGCAGGTTTCAGAATTCAATTTAAGGGTTACGGCGATACAAAACCTATTGCTGATAATAATACAGAAGAAGGTCGCAAGATGAATCGTAGAGTTGAATTTGTGATTTTGTAGAAAAATATCACCCTTATTTAGAAAGACATCTTGAAATACTTATTTTCGGGATGTCTTTCTATTTTTACTCTCATGAAACTCTGTTCCGCCCAAATACAACCCATCAAAGGCGATATTGAAAGAAATATTCAAAAACATGTTTCTTTCATTAATCTTGCTGTCGAAAATGGTGCGAATCTTATATTTTTCCCTGAACTATCATTGACAGGCTATGAACCTACTTTGGCAAATGAGTTGGCTACTACTCAAGAAGATAGCCGATTAGCTATTTTTCAAGAAATAAGCGATACCAAAAAGATTATCATTTGTGTTGGAATTCCAACTCAATACAAAGAGGACATTTGTATCAGTATGGTAATTTTCCAGCCGCACACTTCAAGGCAAACTTATTCAAAGCAGATTCTTCATGCTGATGAGTATCCGTATTTTGTAAATGGAGAACAGCAAGCTTTGATTTCATACAAAAGCTATAAAATTGCCCCAGCGATATGCTTTGAGTCGCTCCAAATAGAGCATTCAGCCAATGCGGCTACCAATGGAGCTAATATCTATTTGGTAAGTGTAGCAAAATCGGCCAAAGGAGTTGAAAAAGCCAATTTACATTATCCAAAAATCTCCCAAAATCTAAATCTTACAGTGCTGATGGCAAATTCGGTTGGCCCAGCCGATGATTTTGTAAGTACAGGAAACTCTGCTGTTTGGAATAACGAAGGTACATTACTCACTCAACTCGATGACACTCATGAAGGAATCATCATTTACGATATAGAAACTCAAAAACACACTACTCAAATCTACTAAAATTTCCCACCAAAGATAAAACAGGTATTTATACCCATCTAAAACTGTTGGTTGTTCTTTAGTTTTGAATCAGCAATTAGAGCTTATCCTAATCGTCATTTTTTCGATTCGAACCGTTAAAACTATCAGAACAATTTATGAAAAACGAACATATCGACATCGCCATTATTGGTGCGGGAGTTTCGGGAGTTTATAGTGCATGGAAACTAAAACAAAAATATCCCAACAAAAAAATCGTAGTTTTTGAAGGAAGCGACCACGTAGGCGGTCGTTTACTCTCAGTAAAACCACCCGAAATACCAAACATGGTGGCCGAATTGGGTGGAATGCGTATCCTCGAAAACAATCAGAAATTGATTGTAAATCTTATTGCAGAGCTAAACAAAGAACTTTCGAGTGACGAGCAAATCGAATTGTACGATTTTCCTGTTGACCAACCTCAAAACATTGCCTATTTGCGTGGCGAGCATCTTCGTTTAGCCGATTTCACCACCAAACCAGATAAGGTTCCATACAATCTTTCGTTTTTGGAGAGAAGTAACTCGTCGGGAACAATTATCGTAAATGCCATCGAACAATTAGTTCCAGGAATTACCAACCCCGATTTAACCGAAAACGAGCGTCTCGAAATGACAAGAAAAGCTACTTTCGAGGGAGTTCCACTCTATAAATTAGGTTTTTGGAATTTACTTTACCGAGTAATTAGCGGCGAAGCTTACCAATTTTGTTTGGATTCTGGTGGTTACAACTCAACGATGGTCAATTGGAATGCTGCTGCCGCCATTCCGTGGTATTTATCAGATTTTGGTATTACACCCAAATACAAAGGCTTCAAGTACGGCTTCCAACAAGTACCAATTACTCTCGGAAATTTCTTTGAAAAAATCGGTGGAGAAATTAGATTAAACTCAAAACTGGAGGCTTTTGAGTGGAAAGATGACAAGTTTGAATTAGTTATCAATGGCGAAAACTTGACTTCAAGCCAATTGATTTTGGCAATGCCTCGTCGTTCACTCGATTTATTATCGCCAAGTTGCCCGAAACTACAAGAAATTCAGTCGCTAATTGGCTCAGTTACACCTCGTCCACTTTTCAAGGTTTTTACTACTTATGCTAATCCTTGGTGGAGAGTGGCTGGTTTTACTGATGCAACTGGAAAGTACGTGCCATTGCAGTCGGGTAGAACAGTTACAGATTTACCAGTTCGTCAGACTTATTATTGGCCAAATAATGATGGAACCCCTGCCGAGAGTGGTACATCAATGCTACTGGCAAGCTACGATGATGGTTCAAATATTGGTTTTTGGGATGGACTCCGCCCTCAACGCAAAAAAGCTTGGGCCGAAGACCTTGCTCATACTAAAATCGAAGACCCATTTGAAGGAGAAGCAGAAGAAAATGAAGCTTCGGCAAAATCTGACGGTTTAAATCAAAAATGGTCGCAGTATAAAGCTCCACGTAAGATGATTACGGAAATGGCTCGTCAATTACGTAAAATTCATGACCTTGACTTTACGCCACAAGTACGCAGTGCGGCATTCCGTGATTGGGGCGAAGACCCTTACGGTGGCGGTTGGAATAGCTGGAATATTGGCGTAAAAACTTGGGAAGTAAGAGATAAAATTGTTCATCCGATTGAAGATTGCCCAATGTTTATTTGTGGTGAAGCCTACTCTGATGCCCAAGGTTGGGTAGAAGGGGCATTGCAAACGGCTGATATCATGCTTGAGAAGTTATAATGATTTGTTTTTAATATATTGATAATAAGTTATTTATGGTTTAAGTTGTTTTTGACTAAAAAACGATTCACTCAAGAATTATAAAGTAAAATTATCTTTGAATTGCATTACTTTTATTTTAATGTTGTTTGAGTTGAGATACTTTTGTAAGTTCGCTGAACCTAATCGTTAGAATATTTAGGAGTAGTTTGAAAATTAAACTTTACCTGAAAATAATCAGAATGACTTTTCCAAAGCGTGAAATAGCGGAGTTTGCTGTTCTTTTTGCGATAGCTTATTTATTTAAAATAGTGTTTGCACAGGCTTGGTTTTCTGTGCAAACACTTGTTGTTTTTATAACAATTTGGGCTTTTCTGAAGAGTATTTACTTCATTTTTGAAAACTCTACCCAATTACTCATTGCCACTTCCAAAGACATTGCTTATCACCGTTTTTTGTTTTTAATGACTTACAATATCGGGCAGATGACGCTTTCGTTTGCGGTAGATTTTTTCTGTTTATATGAAGTTGACAAAAATAGTTTTGTAGGCGTCATGCCCGAATTTGGTAAACTTGAAGAAGCTTTTGAGTTTTTTTACTTCAGCGTACTGAATTTTACATTCTTTGGATATGGAGATTTAATGCCCGCGACAGTATCTGCCAAACTCATTGTTTTATTAGAAATAATCATCGCTTTCTTGACGATAATATTTATTCTATCAGATTTTATTTCGATGAAAGATTCACTTAAAAAGTTGAAGAAATAGGATGAACAATTCAGAGAATTATTCTACAAAAAACGAGCGTGCTATCATTGATAACACGCTCGTTTTTTATTGAACGTTTCTGATTTTAGGCCATTTTCAAAGCTTCAAAACGTTTTTGTAATAAGGCAAATCCTCCAAATAACACTCCCGAAAAGAATAAATCACCTAAGATTTGGTTTTTCAAGAATGGCAAACCTGCGGTGTAGGAAGCAATTATTCCACTAAGATTATGAGGATATGTTCCTAAACTTTGGTCAGCTACAACTGATTCTGGATATAAAAATGCAAAATTCGTAATCAAAAAGAAAATCAATGAGCTAATTAATGAAGACGAAATCACACGTGCAGGATTTACATTTTTAAGTAAAACCATTCCCACAAACGAAACCAATGCAAATGCAGCATAAACGATAAACATTCCTGAGTGAAAACCCCAACCAGTGGTGATTTCAAGGATTGTATCACTTAATAACATAGCACCCATAGGGACAGCAATTGCTTGCCAACGGTTGGTAAAATATGCTCCACCAAACAATGCAATGGCTGCAATTGGTGTAAAATTAAATGGATGTGGAATGAATCTGGCCATTGCTGCCAAAACTACAATTGCCACTAATGTTGAAAAACGTGTAATATTCATATTAATGAGTTCTGACGGGGTCGCCCGTGCGATGTTGAGTTCTGAGTTCTGAGTTGAAGGTGAACTAATCTTCAGTGATACAAAAATAACACTCAGAACTCAGAACTCATAATTCAGAACTAAAAAAAGCTCAAAACTCAGAATTATTTAAGTACCCAAGTATCTTTACTACCACCACCTTGTGAAGAATTTACAACTAAAGACCCTTTTTTCAACGCTACACGAGTGAGTCCACCTGGGGTTACGTGAATGCCATCGCCGTATAGGATGTATGGACGTAAATCAACGTGGCGACCTTCGAGTCCATCTTCAACCAAGCATGGGCTGCGAGAAAGTGAGATGGTGGGTTGTGCAATATAATTTCTTGGGTTTGCCTGTATCAAACCTCTAAATTTCTCGTGTTCTTCTTTGCTGGCTTTCGGGCCAATCAACATTCCATATCCGCCAGCCTCGTTGGCTTCTTTTACTACCAGTTTTTCGATGTTTTCGAGTACATATTTCATCGAATCTGGCTCACCACACAAATAAGTTTCTACGTTCGGAATGATGGCATCTTCTCCTAAATAATATTTTATGATTCGTGGAACGTAGGCATAAACTACTTTATCATCAGCTACGCCCGTACCCGGTGCATTCGCTAAACCAATGTTTCCTTTTCTGTAAACGTCAAACAATCCTGGAATCCCAATCAATGAGTGAGGATTAAAGGTTTTTGGGTCTAAGAATGTATCATCAATTCTGCGGTAAAGTACATCAACTGTCTTGAAGCCTTTGGTTGTACGCATTTTCAGATAATCGCCAACCACTACTAAATCTCGGTAATCAACTAATTCAACCCCCATCTGTTGAGCCAAATATGAATGCTCAAAGTAAGCAGAGTTATAAATTCCTGGAGTAAGAACCGCCACAGTAGGGTCGGGGCGACCAGAGATATAACTCAATACTTCGAGTAATTTTGCGGGATATTCAGAAATCGAGCGGACATTAGTCTGAGAAAGTACATCAGGAAATGTTTGCTTTGATAATTCACGATTTTCGAGCATATACGATACCCCCGATGGACAGCGTAGGTTATCTTCGAGAACCGTAAAAACTCCGTTATTGTCTCTGATAAGGTCAGTTCCTGTTATATGAATCCAAACACCTTTTGGTGGTGTAAGTCCTTTACATTCGGGCAAAAAACCTTTACTTGATTCGATGATTTCACGAGGAACAATTCCATCACGAATAATTTTTTGCTCATTATAAACATCCTGTAAAAACAAATTTAAAGCAGTAATTCGCTGAATTAATCCTTTTTCGAGGTTGTCCCATTCTTGAGAGTCAATTACCCTCGGTACAATGTCAATCGGAATAATTCGTTCAGTTCCACCATCCTCTGAGTAAACATTAAATGTAATACCCGCCGAGACCATCGAACGTTCTGCCGCTTTCTGTTTATTCTTAAGGTTTTCAAAAGCAAGATTTTCAATCGTACCTTTGAGAGCCTGATTACCTGTCCGAGAATCTCCTTCTGGGGTAATCATTTCATCGAAGAAATTTTCGGTTTTGTAATTTTTAAAATCGTAATTCATGTCTTTCCTTTGGTCTTTGAGTAAATGAAAGTCCAAAATATGATTAATCTCTTTAAAATCAAAAGCATTTGGGTATAATTATTTACTTTTGCAATCCGTTTATTCTTTAGGAGTACACCTAACCCAAAACTGACCTTTTCAACAAAAAATGCGAATCCTTTTTTGTCTTTTTTTTATAACATATACTTCTTTTGCTCAGCAATGGCTCGGAATTTCGACGAGTAATTTTGCAGGAACATATAGTTTAGCCGCAAACCCAGCCAACGTTGCCGATTCTCGTTATAAGTTTTTTTTGAATGTTGTTGGTGGTAATGTTGACTTTATCAATAACTATGCTGCTTGGGCTGCTCCTTATTCTTTTATCGGACTTTCGACCAACACTGTTCCTGACCGATACCGTGCTTCTAATGGTTTACCAGGTTTCCGACCTTCGTATATAGAAGAAGCCCGTGAGAAACCTAACTCTGTTGCTTTTGCAGCGGCTGATGTGAAAGGACCTTCAATGATTTATACCTTCGAAAAGGCAAAATTTGCTGTCGGCTTTACTTCAAGAGTTAGAATGTTGACAAATCTGAGTAATACGACCTCAGATGTAGCACATATTATGGTTAATGGTACTTTGATTCAAGATTTATACGGTACTACTCAAGATAATAATCATTTAGTGATGAACTTGAATGGATATACCGAAATGGGATTAACGCTTGGGGCTGTTATCAGAGAACAAGACCAAGATTTTTTTAAAGTCGGGTTGACAGTAAAACGAGTAAATGGACTTTTGAATATCCATTATTTAGCCGATAATTTGGATTTTACCGTTGATGCTAATGCCATAAGGGCAAATCGCCAAGATGTATTTTTTAGAACTGCCGTCGGTACATATGGAACTACAACTGGAGACGCTATTAGAAGTGCAAGTTTTAGCACAGATTGGCTTTTTGGCAATTTAGCTGCTGGAAGTGGTTATGGGTTTGATATAGGTGCTGTTTACGAATTTCGACCCGAATTTGACAAATATGATGTAAAAGTAAACGGAAAGTGGCGAATGGATGGCACAAAAAATAAGTATTTGTATCGGATTGGAGTTGCTTTAATTGATGTAGGGAGTATAAATTATAATAATTCAAATTATGTAAATGTTACTCAAGTTGCTAAAACCAATGTGCTGATTAAGCCTGGTACTTTTAATAAAATTGATTCGCCCGATAGATTGTATCACCAAATGAATAATGCTTTTAGTATCAACGAAGCAGATTATCAACATAGTTTTGTGGCGGCTTTGCCAATGGCTCTTTCTACCAATTTTGATTATAAAGTTTCTGAAAAAATCTACCTAAATGCCTCTTGGATTCAGAGTTTGAGAAACCCCGAGAAAATGGGAATGAATCAACCTTCGATGTTGGCTATTACTCCTCGATACGAAAGCAAAAGATTTGATGTAGCTGTTCCAATTTCATTACAAAATGGTTATCGAAACCTTACTTTTGGGCTGGCGGGTAGAGTTGGGCCATTCTTTTTAGGTTCAGAAAATTTAGCAGGTATTGTCAATATCGGTAATCCGAGAGGAATCAGTGCCTATATGGGATTATTTCTACCAATTTTCAGAAAGCTACCCGATGCCCCGAATGGCTGCTATGTTGAAGAAAAGACAACCTTGCGTCATGAAATTAGGAATATACTCAATAAGCGTAGTCAAAAAAGGCGTTGGAAAAGAATTCGATAGGTTAAAACCCCATTTTAATCAAATTTTAATCTTATTTTTAGGAGATACTATACTTAGCTTTAGAATTTTACCGATGAAAAGCAAAAATAGGTTAGATTAAATTTATTAAATATGGCAGCGATTAAAGTTTTATTGGTTGAAGATGAGTTGAGATTGGCGGAATATGTTAAAAAAGGATTGGAGGAAAGCGGTTTTACTGTCGATGTCGCATTTGACGGCCAGATTGGAAAAAGTATGGCATTAACGAATAGTTATGACCTCATGGTTTTTGATGTGAATCTTCCAAAAATTAGTGGAATTGATTTAACCAAAAAACTTCGTGCCGAACAAATAAAAACTCCCGTAATGATTTTAACTGCAATGGGAACCACACAAGATAAGTTGTTGGGGTTTGATTCGGGAGCAGATGATTATTTAGTCAAACCTTTCGATTTCTTAGAACTTATCGCTCGCCTGAATGCTCTCTACCGCCGTTCAAGCGAAGGAAACGAACTCAAACGTAACCTTCAAGTTGCCGATTTAGAATTAGACCTTAATGAAAAAAATGCCCGCCGAGGTGGACAATTAATTCCACTAACATCTAAAGAATTTATGTTGTTGGAGTTTTTCATGCGAAACAACGGTAAGGTAGTTTCAAGAATCGAAATTGCCGAAAAAGTTTGGAACTTAAATTTCGATACAGGTACCAATACGATTGATGTTTATGTGAATTTTCTGCGTAAAAAAATCGACCAAAACTTCTCAGTAAAACTCATTCATACAGTAGTTGGTAGAGGTTATATGATGAAAGGTTAATGTTTGTTAACTTGCTCATAATAAAATAATTAACTCGTTAGTTGAAATGTTTTTTTGAAAAAAACGAACTCAATTAATGAGTTTTTTTCTTTTAATCTTTTTTTAATATTCCTTTAAAATCGACTTGATATTCAAAGACCAATTTTACAGCATCAAAATTAAAGAATGCGATGAAAAAATTGATTTTTGTTTTACTCCTTTTGAGTTTCAAAGTATCTGCACAAAACGATACACTCAAGATTTCGCTTAATCAGGCCGAAAATGCTTTTCTACAAGAAAACCTACAATTAATTGCTGCCAAACTGGGTATTTCTGAGGGCCGAGCATACGAAATTCAGGCGGGTCTGCGTGTAAATCCGAACCTTTATCTTGAACACATGCCATACAACTCACAAAGCCGAGAATTGGGTGGTTTGAGACAAAGCAATGCCGAACAAATTGTTCAATTTCAATATTTATTACAAGTTGCTCAAAAACGCCAAAAGGCAGTTTCGTTGGCACAGGCCAATACCGAACAAGCCGAAAACAGTTTTCGAGAATTAGTTCGTAATCTTCAATATCAACTTCGTTCATCTTTTTACGATTTATATTTTACCAATCAGGCTTTGGCTATGTATGAGCAGGAGATGTCTTCGCTGCAACAAACCCTTGGTGCTTATCAAGAGCAGTATAATAAAGGTAATGTTCCGCTTAAAGATTTGGCAAGACTAAAAGCGTATTTGGTTACTTTAAATACCGAAAAACAAACGCTTATCCAACAGAGATTTGATGACGAAAGAGATTTAGGCTTTCTGATTGGAGCTAAAAACAATTATCTGATTCAACCAATCATAGAAGGACAAATCAATAATGTCGATATTAATAAGTTCACAATCAGTGATTTATGGAATATTGCTTCCGAAAACCGTTATGATTTGAAAAGCACGCTTACCCAACGAAAAATCGAAGAACGTAATTTGTCATTGCAGATGGCTAATCGTAAGCCTGACCTAACGTTTCAGATGACATACGACCGTAACGGTAGTTTTGTACCGAATTACGTGGGTGTAGGTGTGGGTATGAATCTACCAGTTTTCAATAAAAACCAAGGAAACATTCAGGCAGCACAAATAAGAATTCAAGAAGCTGAAAAACTACAAAATTCGTATCAGTTGAAAGTCGAAAAAGAAGTACAAAATGCTTATTATAAGGCACATCAAGCCGATGAAGTTGCCAAAACGATTGATAGTAAATTTAGCGAAGACTTCTCGAAACTAATCGGAGGAGTGCTTGATAATTACCGCAAACAAAACATCACAGTAGTTGAATTTATCGACTTTTTCGATTCTTACAAACAAACCATTCTTCAGTATAATCAACTACAAAACGATAGAGTTTCGGCTTTTGAAAACCTCAACTATGTAGTTGGTAAAACAATTTTAAACTAAAAACTTCTTTAAGTCAGAAAAGATAAAACCTAAATAATATCATGAAAAATTCATTGAAAACATTGTCTATTAGCCTATTGTTGGTATCGATTTTTTCGACAGCCATGACAGGTTGCGGTGAAAGTCAAGCTAAACAAGAACCAAACGAAGCCGACAAACCGCTAAGTTTAGATGCTGAAACTTACAAAAATCTCAAAACAGATTCGGCAGAAATGAAAACTGTTAATCAAGTTTTGAACCTTACGGGAAAAATAACTTTCGACCAAGATGGTGTAGTTAAAGTTTTTCCTTTGGTTGGTGGACACATCGAGGATGTAAAAGTTGAACTGGGTGATTATGTGACCAAAGGCCAAGTGTTAGCAGTAATTCGTAGTGGCGATTTAGCCGATTTAGAGCAGCAAGCCATTGCAGCCAAAAGTGGCTTATCAGTAGCTCAGAAAAACCTTCAAGTATCAGAAGATATGACTAAATCGGGTTTATCGTCGCAAAAAGAATTATTAACTGCCAAAGAAGGAGTAGAAACTGCCAAAGCAGAAGTAAACAGAGTAGCCGAAAGAAAAAGTATTTTGGGCGGAAAAGGAATGTTGTATATCGTGAAAGCTCCAACCAATGGCTTTATTGTAGAAAAAACTGCCGCAACAGGAATGGAATTGAGAGGCGATGACCCCGAAAATTTATTTACAATCAGCAACCTTGACCGAGTTTGGGTGATGGCCAATGTTTATGAATCTGATATCGCCAACGTACATTTAGGTCAAGAAGCTAAGATTACAACTATCTCATTTCCAGATAAAATCTACACTGGTAAAGTTGATAAAATCTTTAATACGCTCGACCCAATGAATAAGACCGAGAAAGTAAGAATTCAGCTAACAAACAAAGATTTTCAATTAAAACCAGAGATGTTTACTAATATTTTGGTCGAGTATGGCGGAACTGAGCAACGTTTGGCAGTACCAAGCAAGTCTGTAGTTTTTGATAATAATCAAAACTATGTAGTGGTGAAAGAAAATGGTAAACTGGCCATAAAACCAATAACAGTATATAAAACAGTAGGCGATAAAACATTTGTAAGCAGTGGTTTGGCCGTAAATACTCCTGTTATCATCGAAAACCAACTTACCTTATTTCAGGCATTGAATCAATAATCGGAATTGTGGACAGATTTGGGTTACCGTATGGGGTAACTCGAATCTTAAATCGACTAAATTTTTACAGCTTTATTAAAAATATTTACACAAAAAATGATTTATATCAGTTTTAATCAAATTTTAAGACAAAATACTTAGTTGGAAAGCCATCTTGGAATATTTTTGTAGAAGGAATGAGTAACGCACTTTTAAAATATCTTCTTTTTCTGTGGATTCTTTTATTAGGGGTAAGTAGTCGAGCGAATGGATTTACACGAAATATTAGTCCGACCATTTCACCACCTGAAAGGCACACAATTGTTGGGCATCTGAATGATGTAGCCGCACCATACATACATGCACCCAAGCCAACATTTACTTTATTTTCGATTGAGTTTTTTTTCGAGGATATTGAAGAAGAAATAGAAGAAGTAGAGCCAAATAAAAATCACGATTCCACACACAATCATACAAATAAACCTTCCTCTGGCCATTTAGGCTTACAATCAAGTTATAACTACTATTATTTATCTAATCAAAATCTAAAAGATTCTAAGAGGTATATCCTAAACTGTGTCTATTTGCTATGAGATACGTTTTAGATACGCTTCAAGCGACAATATTTTTTAGTCATTTTCGAACCTGTTTGAATTGTAATTAAGCTTCACCTGCTTCATCTTAGATTCATTCAGAATTTTAATCAAACGCAAAATTTTACGCTCTTGAAATAGGCTTTATGGCCTAATTGGCAACGCTTTGCCCAAATTTTCAATGGCACTTCGACAACATATAAATTTTAATCCGAAGAAAACTAATTATGAAAAAATCACTCATGTTCATGGGCTTGGCAGTTTTGCTATTCAATGCAAGTTGCAAGACGGAAGGGAAGGAAGAAAAGACTGAAGAAGCAAAAATGGTTGTTACCTCACCTATTCGTAAAGACACAACAATTACGACTGACTACGTTTGTCAGATTCGCTCTATAAACAATATCGAACTTCGTGCCTTAGAAAAGGGCTATCTCCAAGATATTTTTGTAGATGAAGGAAAGTTTGTTAAGAAAGGCCAACTCATGTTTCAGATTATGCCCAATCTGTATCAAGCCGAAATGAAAAAAGCTGAAGCCGAAGCTAATTACGCTGAAATTGAGTACAAAAATACGAAGTCCTTAGCCGATGGAAATATAGTTTCAGCGAATGAGTTGGCATTGTCAAAAGCCAAGCTTGATAAGGCACTTGCTGAGTTGGCATTAACCAAAGTTCATTTAGGTTTTACCGAAATCAGAGCCCCATTTGATGGTATCATGGACCGACTGAAAGTTAGAAAAGGTAGCCTTGTTGATGAAGGAGATTTACTTACTACATTATCTGATAATAGTAAAATGTGGGTTTATTTCAATGTGCCTGAAGCTCAATATTTGAATTTTAAAACACATGCTAATAGTAATAATGGTATGTATCAAGTAAAGCTCAAAATGGCCAATAATGAGTTATTTAAATATACGGGTATTGTTGAAACCATTGAAGGAGAATTTGATAATGAAACTGGAAATATTGCTTTCAGAGCTACATTTCCGAATCCAGAAGGACTTCTCCGACACGGCGAAACAGGCAATATTCAAGTAACTGTTCCAGTGAAAAATGCTCTGCTTATTCCACAAAAAGCAACTTTTGAAGTACTCGATAAAACATACGTTTATGTGATTGATAAAGACAATATTGTGAGGTCTCGCCCAGTGACGATTGCTGCCGAAATGCCGCATTTATATGCCATAGCCTCTGGGCTTTCAGCTGGGGACAAGATTCTTTTGGAAGGTTTGAGAAAAGTTAAAGAAAACCAAAAAATTGAATACAAGTTTGAAGAACCATCGCAGGTGATTACGCACCTCAGCCTATACGCCGAATAGTTTTTATCCACCAAAACACAAGAAATATATGTTTACTAATATCATAAAAAGGCCCGTTTTAGCTATTGTTATTTCGGTATTGATAGTCTTTACAGGTACTTTAGCCATAAAGCAACTGCCCACGTCGCAGTTCCCCGAAATTGCACCAACCACCGTTAATATTTTTATAGCCTACCCAGGTTCAAGTGCCGATGTACTCGTAAAATCGACACTTGTAACGCTCGAAAATGCCATCAATGGTGTGCAGGGAATGAGATACCTCGCAACCGATGCCACCAGTGCTGGTGAAGCAACACTTCGTGTAATTTTTGAACCTGGAACCGACCCCAATCAGGCAGTAATCAGGGTAAAAACAAGGGTTGACCAAGTAATGCCGCTACTCCCCGAACTTGTTCAGCGAGAAGGAGTTGTGATTACACCCATTCAACCAAGTATGTTGATGTACATTAACCTTTATGGCACAGGTAAAAATTTTGATGAGAAGTTTTTGTACAACTATGCCAACGTTAATCTTTTGCCCGAAATCAACCGTATCAATGGGGTAGCCAGAACGCAAATTTTAGGTAGCCGTCAGTTTGCGATGCGTGTTTGGTTGAACCCTGACCGCATGCGTGCCTATAATATTTCGGCAGAAGATGTAATGAAAGCCTTGGCCGAACAAAGTATTATTGGTCGCCCAGGACGTATCGGTCAAAGTTCGGGTATTGCAGCTCAATCTTTAGAATATGTATTGACTTACAAAGGTCGCTATAATAAGCCA
This sequence comes from Emticicia aquatilis, assembly GCF_014644295.1. Taxonomy (GTDB): domain Bacteria; phylum Bacteroidota; class Bacteroidia; order Cytophagales; family Spirosomataceae; genus Emticicia; species Emticicia aquatilis. The sequence continues at coordinate 482,569 of NZ_BMKK01000004.1, read as the reverse complement.
GAAGAATACGAAAATGTGATTTTAAGAGCAAATCCTGCTGGTGAAAGTATTCGTTTGAAAGATGTGGCCAAAGTAGAATTAGGTAGTGAATTCTTTGATATTTATTCAAATCTTGATGGACATCCTTCGGCGGCAATCGTGTTGAAACAAAACGTGGGAAGTAATGCCAGCGAGGTAATTCAACAAGTAAAAGATAAAATGGAGGAATTGAAAGCCACTTTCCCTCCCGGTGTTGAATACAAATTGAGCTACGATGTATCTAAATTCTTAGATGCTTCTATTGAGCAAGTGCTTCATACGTTGAGAGATGCTTTTATTTTAGTTGCATTGGTTGTATTCCTTTTCTTAGGCGATTGGCGTTCGACGCTCATTCCAATCATTGCAGTGCCAGTTTCTTTGATTGGGGCTTTCTTCGTGATGCAAATGTTTGGCCTTTCGATAAACTTAATTACTCTTTTTGCATTGGTTTTAGCGATTGGTATTGTGGTCGATGATGCCATTGTGGTAGTGGAAGCTGTTCACGCAAAGATGGAAGAAGAACACCTTACGCCATTTAAAGCCGTAAAAAAAGTAATGGGCGAAATCAGTGGGGCAATCATTGCCATTACACTCGTAATGGTGTCGGTATTCTTACCAATTGCCTTCATGTCAGGGCCTGTAGGAACATTTTATCGCCAGTTCTCCATCACAATGGCCAGTGCAATTATCCTCTCGGCGGTAGTTGCTCTTACCCTTACGCCTGTACTTTGTGGAATGATTCTTAAAAATAATCATGGTCAAAAACGTAAAAAATCGCCAATTGATTGGCTAATCGACCAATTTAATAAAGGTTTTGATAAGCTGACTGGTAGATATGTAAGTGTGCTAAAATTCATCGTCAACAAAAGATTATTGACTTTTTTAATCTTGGTGGCTTTTAGTGCGGGAATTATTTTCGAGAATAAAATTCTTCCAGCAGGTTTTATTCCGAGCGAAGACCAAGGAACTATCTATGCTATCATTCAGACACCGCCCGGCTCAACACTCGAAAGAACCAATGAGGTTTCAAGAGAATTACAGAAAATTTGTAAAGAAGTAGAAGGGGTAGAGTCAGTGTCATCATTGGCGGGTTATGAAATCATGACCGAAGGACGTGGTTCGAATGCAGGAACGTGTTTGATTAACTTAAAAAACTGGTCTGAAAGAGAAAAAGGCGTACATGAAATTATTGAAGAATTAGAAGAAAAAACCAAGGATTTAGGAGCAATCGTTGAATACTTCGAGCCTCCTGCGGTTCCGGGCTTTGGTTCTTCTGCTGGTTTCTCGATGCGAATGCTTGATAAAAACAACACGACTGATTATCAGGAGTTTGATAAAGTAAATAAAGACTTTATGGCTGCTTTGAGTAAGCGTAAAGAGCTAACAGGCTTGTTTACTTTCTTCGCTGCTAATTATCCGCAATACGAACTGGAGATTGATAATAACGTGGCGATGCAAAAGGGGGTTTCTATTGGAAAAGCCATGGAAAACCTAAACATCATGATTGGTAGTACTTATGAGCAAGGTTTTATTCGTTTCGGGCGATTCTTTAAAGTTTACGTACAGTCTTCTCCAGAGTTTAGACGACTTCCGTCCGACATCACGAATATGTTTGTGAAGAATGACCACGGTGAAATGGTTCCCTACTCGGCTTTCATGAAATTGGTAAAAAAACAAGGGCCAAATGAGATTACACGCTACAATATGTACAACTCATCGTCTATCCAAGGGCAACCAGCTAAAGGATATACCACCGCCGATGCCATTAAGGCCATTCAAGAAGTAGCAAAAACTCTACCTAAAGGTTATGACATTGCGTGGGAAGGTCTATCCTATGATGAAGCTCGACGTGGCAATGAATCAATCTATGTTTTTGCGGTCGTATTGATATTTGTTTACTTCGTTTTGGCAGCCCAATATGAAAGTTTCTTGTTGCCGATGGCGGTTATTTTCTCGCTTCCAGTTGGGGTATTTGGGTCATTCTTTTTGCTCAAAGCTATGGGTATGGCCAATGATGTGTACGCACAAGTAGGTCTTATCATGTTGGTAGGTCTTCTTGGAAAAAATGCCGTATTGATTGTAGAATTTGCCGTACAACAACGGCAAAAAGGAATGTCAGTTTTTGATGCTGCCATCGAAGGAGCGAAAGTACGTTTCCGTCCAATTTTAATGACGTCGTTTGCTTTTGTGGCGGGTCTAATTCCTTTGGTCCTTTCTCATGGTGCTGGTGCAATCGGTAATAAAACAATTGGTGGTTCGGCAATGGGTGGGATGCTTTTCGGAACAATTTTCGGTGTAATGATTATTCCGGGTCTGTATTACATTTTCGGTACTTTGTCTGATGGTAAGCATCTAATTAAAGATGAAGATGAGGCTCCACTTTCTGAAAGTTTTGTGGAAGCGAGTGAAGAACGCAGCAAAATGTTGAAGAACATTAGAAAAGCGAATGAAAAATTGAAGAAACTATTAAACCGAAACGACGAAGATGATACGAACTAACATAAAAAGGCATATTCTGTATATAGTTTTAGCCGTTTCTGCTTTTGCTTTCAATGCTTGTAAAACACCTGTAATTGTAGGGAAAACGGCTAAAAATGGCTTGCCTGCGAGTTACTCAACCTCGCAAGATTCAACAAATTCGGCTCAAGTAAAATGGAAAAATTTCTTTGCCGACCCTTATCTGAATGCACTCATCGATACTGCTCTACAAAATAATCAAGAGTTGAATATTACGATGCAAGAGATTGAGATGTCGAAAAATGAAATCATGGCTCGAAGAGGGGAGTACCTGCCTTTTGTAAGATTAGGTGGTGGTACGGGCGTTGATAAAGTTTCACGTTATACCAGCAAAGGGGCAAGCGATGAAATCACCGAGATAAAACCAGGTAAACGTACGCCAGTTGTTTTGCCAGATTCTTATTTTGGGGCTTTTGCAAGTTGGGAGGTGGATATTTGGCATAAATTACGCAATGCTCAAAAAGCCGCTGCTGCCAATTATTTAGGCACGATTGAAGGTAAAAACTTTTTGATTACGAATATCGTAGCCGAAATAGCCAACTCGTACTATGAACTATTGGCACTTGATAATCAATTAGATATTGTAAGAAAGAATATCGAAATTTTAAATTCAGCTTTATTAATTATCAAGCAAGAAAAAGAAGCAGCTAAAGTGACAGAGTTGGCCGTTCAACGATTTGAAGCGGAGGTTTTCAAAACACAAAGCCTTCAGTATGACATTCAGCAGCGAATAATTGAAACCGAAAATCGAATCAATTTCTTGGTTGGGCGTTTCCCAAAACCAGTGTTGAGAAGTTCTCAGCAATTCGCAACGCTTCTTCCCACCAAAATCTCAGCTGGTCTTCCAGCTCAATTATTAGAAAAAAGACCAGATATTCGTCGAGCAGAATTAGGAATCGAGGCCACAAAATTGAATGTAAGTGTAGCAAAAGCTAATTTTTATCCATCTTTGGGATTATCAGCTTCCTTAGGTTTTCGTTCATTCAATCCGATTATGTTGGCCAACATACCGCAGTCGCTTATTATGTCATTAGCAGGTGATTTGGCTGGGCCATTGATTAATAAAAATGCCATTACTGCAACCTATAAAAATGCCAATGCCAAGCAAATTCAAGCGGTTTATGATTATGAAAAGACAGTGTTGAATGCCTTTATTGAGGTAACAAATCAATTAGCGAACATTCAAAATCTCGAACAGAGTTACGCTATGAAAAATAATCAGGTTGACGCATTAACAAAATCGACCGATATTTCATTAAAACTTTTCAAGGCCGCTCGTGCAGATTATATGGAAGTTTTATTAACTCAGCGAGATGTACTTGAATCGAGAATGGAATTAGTCGAAACTCGAATGAAGCAAATGAATGCCTTTGTAAACGCTTACAGAGCTTTAGGCGGTGGTTGGAACTAATGTAGTTTGAGAGATTTTTGAATTTCTATTACAAAGAACACAAAAGAAATTGCACAGCGGTATGCTTACGTACTTAGTGCTATTCTTTGTGTTCTTTGTGTTTTTCCAAAAGTTTTAAACTAAAGCACAAAAAGTGATTTTTCCAGCATCCATCATTTTTCCAATATACTCATTTTCCTTTTAATCTTTTTTTAATCTTCCCTTAAAACCCCTTTCAGATACCCACGACACCTTTGTACTATCAAAATAAATAAGGAGCGTCATGAATAAGTTTATCAAAGGGATTCTCTCATTTTCCCTCAAAAACAAATACTTTATCTTCTTTGCCACACTTTTGGCAGTAATTGGCGGTTGGATTGCCTATCAAAATACACCGATTGAGGCATTTCCTGATGTAACCAATACTCAGATAACGATTATTACCCAATGGCCAGGCCGAAGTGCCGAAGAGGTCGAGAAATTCGTGTCGATTCCTATCGAAATTGGCTTAAATCCTGTTCAGAAAAAAACTGATATTCGCTCAACGACCGTTTTTGGTTTGTCGGTAGTAAAAGTAATGTTTGAAGATGGTGTTGATGATGCTTTTGCTCGTCAACAAATCAATAATCTTATCGGAAGCGTTAGCCTCCCCGAAGGTGTTGACCCCGATATACAACCACCTTATGGCCCAACTGGCGAGATTTTCAGATATACACTCGAAAGCAAAGACCGTAGTGTAAGAGAACTCAAAACTCTGCAAGATTGGGTAGTTGAGCGTCAGTTAAAAGGCGTAGCAGGTGTGGCCGATGTAGTTAGTTTTGGCGGTGAAGTAAAAACTTACGAGATTAGTGCCAACCCACATTTATTGGCTGATTATGATGTTACTCCGCTCCAACTATACCAAGCAGTTGCCAACTCAAATGTTAACGTTGGGGGAGATGTAATCGAGAAAAACTCAGAAGCCTATGTAGTCAGAGGTATCGGTTTACTCAAAGGCGTAAGCGATATAGAAAAAATTATCATCAAAAGTGCTAATGGAGTGCCTATTACGGTCAAAAATGTAGCAACCGTAACGGAATCGGCCTTACCACGACTCGGACAAGCGGGTAGAGATGCACAAAACGATGTGCTTGAATGTATTGTTGTCATGAGAAAAGGTGAAAACCCAAGCCAAGTGATTGAGAATGTAAAGGCAAAAATCGAAGAGTTAAATACTTCAATTTTGCCCAAAGATGTAAAAATCAATACGTTTTATAACCGTGAAACCCTCATCAATTTTGCGACCCACACCGTTACCCACAATTTGCTCGAAGGTATTTTGTTTGTAACCTGTATCGTGTTTCTGTTCATGGCCGATTGGCGTACAACCGTTACGGTTTCAATCGTTATTCCTTTAGCCCTCTTATTCTCATTTATTTGTCTTCGTCTGAAAGGAATGTCGGCCAATTTGCTCTCAATGGGAGCGATTGACTTTGGAATCATTGTCGATGGGGCGGTTGTAATGGTCGAAGGAATCTTTGTGGTTTTAGATAATCTTTCTCACCAAATTGGTATGGAAAGGTATAATAAACTTTCAAAACTCGGTATCATTCGCAAAACTGGTACCGAAATGGGGAAAGCCATTTTCTTCTCAAAACTAATTATCATTACTTGTTTGATTCCTATCTTCTCGTTTCAAAAAGTAGAAGGAAAAATGTTTTCACCATTGGCCTGGACGCTCGGTTTTGCCTTGCTCGGTGCGTTGATTTTTACACTTACTCTTGTGCCTGTTTTGGCCAGTATTTTACTGAAAAAGAATGTTCGTGAAAAACATAATCCTTTCGTTTTGTTTATCGAAAAATGGGTAATGCGAGCTTTCAACTTTGTGTTTTTGCACAAACGTAAAACCCTTCTCGTGACGGCCATTATTGTTGCGGTTGGTTTGTTTAACTTTAAGTTTTTAGGCTCAGAGTTTTTACCCGAACTCAACGAAGGCTCAATCTATGTGCGTGCCAGTATGCCAATGAATATAGCCCTCAACGAGTCGGTTAGATACACCAACGAAATGCGTCAGGTTTTCAGAAGTTTTCCCGAAGTAAAAGGTGTGATTTCGCAAACTGGCCGACCAAACGATGGAACAGACCCTACTGGTTTTTATAATATTGAGTTTTTGGTAGATATTTTCCCGAAAGAAGACTGGAAAAGAGATATTTCAAAAGAACAACTCATTGCTCAAATGCAGGAACGCTTGAAGAAATTTACGGGTGTAAACTTCAACTTCTCGCAACCAATCATGGATAACGTAGAAGAAGCTGTTTCGGGTGTGAAAGGCAGTATTGCCGTGAAAATCTATGGTCAAGACCTTGTTTTGATGGAGAAAAAAGCCAAAGAAGTATATAATCAGTTGGCAACCGTGCGTGGTATCGAAGACTTGGGCGTGATTAAAAACATAGGCCAGCCTGAACTCAGAATCGAACTTGACGAAGATAAATTGGCACTTTATGGCATTCAAAAAGGTGATGCTCAGGCCGTTATCGAGATGGCGATTGGTGGAAAAGCTGCAACTCAGATTTATGAAGGCGAACGCAAATTTGATTTAAGAATTCGTTTCCAACAAGAATATCGTAAATCTGATTCTGAAATTGGCGACTTATTGATTCCAACGATGAACAACACACAGATACCGTTGAAAGAAATTGCTAAAATCTATTATAATACTGGGCCGATTTTGGTGTTCCGTGAAGCTAACCAACGTTTCAATGCCGTAAAATTCTCAGTTCGTGGACGTGACATGGGAAGTGCCATTGCAGAGGCTCAACAAAAAGTAAATGCTCATGTAAAGTTACCAAATGGCTATTCGATGAAATGGGCGGGCGATTTTGAGAATCAACAACGTGCCACTAACCGCCTCGTTCAGGTAGTACCAGTTAGCTTATTGCTCATTTTCTTGATATTGTTTGTATTATTTGGTAATATCAAAGATGCTGGAATTGTGCTTGTCAATGTACCGTTTGCAATCATTGGCGGAATCGCTTCTTTGCTCATTTCGGGTACAAACTTTAGTATTTCGGCAGGTATTGGGTTCATTGCATTGTTTGGTATTTGTATTCAAAATGGCGTAATCCTGATTTCGGTTTTCAAGAAGAACCTACATAATCGAATGAGCTTGAGCGAATCTATCACAAAAGGTGTGGTTTCCAGAATTCGCCCAGTAATCATGACCGCCATGATGGCCGCTATTGGTCTGATTCCAGCGGCTATTTCAAAAGGAATTGGTTCAGAAACTTCAAAACCGCTCGCTATTGTCGTAATTGGAGGTTTGATAACGGCCACCGTTTTGACCTTACTGGCATTCCCGATAATATTCTATGTATTTTATCGAGAAAAATTAACTGAGAACTAATATCGAATGGGTTGAGCTTTTGCTCGACCCATTTGTTTGATAGCTGTCGCAAGTTTATTTACTTTGTATCATATCACTGCGAATTGAGGGCATTGCCGCCCGATTTGCTTCACAAAGCATTCCTATGAAAATTGTTGACAAACAAACCATCCGAATCCCGACAATTTTGAGTATCGCTCTCATTTTATTTTCGGCCAATATTTATCTTTTTTATAGTAATTTCCGAGAAAATGAGTTTTATCTCTATCTCCGAAACAACGCCATTACATTAGAAAAAATGATTATTGATAAAGGACTGAGCGGTGAAGACGTCAGGACTTTAGACGATATGAAAGAAAATATCTATACCCAAGAGCAATTTATTATTTATGACTCGACTGGCACAGTTATTTTCAAATCAAGATATGCCGTTACGCACCTAACCGATAAGATTAGAAAAGAAGTTTTTAAACACGAAGTCGAATTTAAGAAAGACGGCTACGAGCGAACCCTATTTTTAAGCCGCAATAATAAATACAAACAGCTATTTATCATTGAAGCTGCTGGCTACGATTTATCGGGGTTTAATAAACAACGCAACCTGCTTTATATTCTGATTATCGGTTCAGCTTTATTGATAAGTATCATTACGCTTACTACCAGATATTACATCAGAAAAGACTTAAAACCGATTGGCCAAATTGCTAAACGGATGAAAAAGATTTCGAGTAAAAACCTGCAATCACGTATTCCTGAGTCTAATTTGGATAACGAAATTGGACAAATGGCACATACTTTCAATGATTTGCTCGACCGACTTGATTATGCTTATACCCAACAACGTAATTTTGTGTCTTACGTAACGCACGAACTTCGCACACCACTGTCGATTTTACTCGGGAATGCCCAAGTTACGCTCATGAAGGAGCGAAGCGTTGAAGAATACAAGCAGACCGTTGAGAATTTTCAGCTTGACATCAATAATATGATAAACTTAGTAAATAGCCTACTTGAATTGGCTCGCATGAATGCCGATGCTCAATCGGTGCCATTTACTGAAGTGAGGGTTGATGAAGTGCTTTGGGCTGCTTCGGATTTAGTCAAGAAGAATCAACCAGAATATCATATCAATATCGAATTCGACCAAATTCCTGATAATGACGAGTCGATGATTGTTAGCGGAAACGCCGAGTTGCTGGTGTTGGTTTTCAGAAATCTAATGGAAAATGCTTGTAAATACAGCAATAATAAGCGTGTTGAAACAAAGATTTCGTATGATAGTAGCAAAGTGAAAATTGATTTTATCGACCAAGGTGTGGGAATGACTAAGCAAGAAACTGAACATATTTTTGAGGCATTCTACCGAAACGAAAAAACAAAAGAGATTTCGGGACATGGCATAGGTTTGCCGCTTACCCAACGAATTGTGGAGATTCACTCAGGAAAAATCTCGGTTCAGTCAGAAGAAGGAGTGGGGTCTATATTTACGGTTGAGTTTCCTATCAAAAATATTTATTGAGGTTTAACTGAGTTTTAATTTTGGTTTGAAATGCCTTTAAGTACCACCAACTACATTTGAATCACAAAGCCAAACAGTGTTTTGGATGAGTTAATTCTAAAATTTTTAAAGGTATGAAAAAGAATATTTTGTTGGCCGCAATGGTAGCCATTTTCGCCACAAGTGCATTTGCACAAACCACCCCACAAGCCTCAAAAAAAGAAGCAAAACTCGAAAAGAAAGAAGACCGTATCACGGAGCATAAAGCTGCCAATGAAGTTAAAAAGGAGCATAAAGCCGCCAAGAAAGAGGAGAAAGCAATGCATCATGCAGCGGCGAAGGAAGTAAAAAAAGAAGCTAAACAAAGCAACTAAAAGACTATTTGTTGAGTAACTTTGTTGCTCACGCACAAAACTTGCGAGCAAGGTATCAATCATACCTTGCTTCATTTATTTTAGAACTTTTATGAAAATATTGATTGTAGAAGATGAACTCCGCTTGGCCGAGTTTATCAAACGTGGACTTGAAGAACACACACACTTAGTAGAAATAGCTAAAGATGGCGAAATGGGCCTCAAAATGGCTTTTGATAATGATTATGACGTAATCATTATGGATGTGAACATGCCAAAAATGAATGGTTATGACGTAACACAAACAATCAGAAGCGAAAAGCAAAATACGCCAATTTTGATGCTAACCGCCATGGGTACGCTCGATGATAAAGCCTTAGGTTTTGATGCTGGCATAGATGATTTCTTGGTGAAACCATTTCAGTTTCAAGAACTTCTGATGCGTCTAAATGCCTTGCATCGCCGTAGTGCAATGGTGCAGCATCAAGTAAAGCGAAACATGATGAAAGTTGCTGATTTAGAACTCGACCTAACGGCTCGCACCGTTTTGAGAGCAGGCAAAGATATTTTACTTACTGCTAAAGAATACGCTCTACTCGAATACTTAATGATTAACCACAACCGAGTGGTTTCGAGAGTAGATATTGCCGAAAAAATATGGGATACCGACCTCGACCCAGCCAGCAATACAATTGACACATACATAAATTTTCTTCGTAAAAAAGTCGATAAAGATTTCTCTCCAAAACTTATTCATACCATCGTCGGGATGGGGTATATCTTAAAAGAATGATGGATTTTAATTTGCTGATAGTCAGTTGTTTATAATCCATTTTTTGCTCGTTTTTATTTTTAATCACTCTTTAATTTGATTTTTAGAAGCAATTAAGGTAATACTTATACATTTACATCAAGAAACAGTAATAGTGAATTTTCATAAAGGAATTTTAGGTTTTAAAACGCTGGTTTCTTATTAACCAGCGTTTTTTTTAAGACATAGTTTTAGTCCACCAGTAATGGGTTTAGTTAGTTAGGGTTATAGTTCTCTGATTAAAACCTGATTTTTAATCAGAGACTTTTTAGTCTAATAGTTTTATTCCAAAACCAAGTAACACTATATGGAAACTGCCGTTTTATCACCCGCTCAATTATTGACAAAAAAGTATTCAGACAACCGAATGCTTAGTTTGAAACTACAAATCGAACCTTGGGCTTTTGAAACCCTCCACGAATATTTCCCGAATGCCACCGAAACCGATTTTCATCGAGTTAGGCATCATTTGTCTGATTGTATCATGAAGTTTCAGCAGATACTGACAGGGAAAATCTTGCTCGGAACAGAGATTATGCTCGATTTTCTGAATGGTTTATTGATATTTGAGGTAAAAAATTACTCACAAACACTCTATCAATATCAGGTAGAAGAAACCTATACTTTAGATTTATCTAAGGTCGAATTGAACTGATATTACCCTCAAAATTCAATTAATAAGATTTTAATAAGGTTTTAAAATGGCTTCAATTTTCTACGATTTACTTTGATACAGAAAAACAAAACGAGTTTTGGCTTTAATTATCATTTTAAAATTAGTAAGAAAAATGAAAACCTTATTCCAAAAAGCCTTGCTCATCGGGATGATTGGGCTTGGCACTTCAACACTCAAAGCACAAGTTGTTAGCAACGCCGACCACAGTGCAGATTTTCGTAATTATTACACTTTTGCGTGGATTCAACCTGACGTTCAGGTACAAAATCCGATGTATAACAATGCTCTTATTACAAAAAATATCGAAAACGATGTCAATAAGGTGCTGATAAACAAGGGATTACAAATCAATACGCAAAATCCTGATTTACTTTTCAAGTTTCGTACTTATACCGAAAAGGCAATCAGCAATAACGGTGGGTACTCAATGGGTTATCCGATGATTGGATACAGTAGAGTTGGCCGCATGATTGTTCCTTATTCTATGGGATTTTGGGGTGGATATGCTTTTGGACCATATTCATATACACAAGGAACATTGGTTATTGAAGCCATCGATGCAAAAACAAATCAATTAGTGTGGCAAGGAGGAGCATCTGGAAGTGTTTCACCAAAACGTATCGAAAAATTAATTGCCAAAGGTGTAAATAAAATCATGCAGAAATATCCTGCATAATAGCAATTACTAAAAACTGGCGAACAGCTGAAGATTATACTTCAAAAGTTCGCCAGTTTTTTAATGGCTTTTTAATCGATATAGAGCTATTGCTACCCAACTACTTTTATGAGTAAAACGTAAACCTATAATGTGTACTAACCTTAATCAAAATGCAAACAATCATCGAGTACTTCAATTCTGCTCCCGATTCTCATCGGATTCTTTTACTTACCCTATCATTTTTTATTTTATGGAATCTTGAAAACATTATCAATCTCAGAAATGAGCCAAATCGCCTCAAGCATTTAAGATTGAATGCCACTTTTATGATTACAGCTGCCCCAGTTCAGTTTTTGTTGGGCATTCTAATGAATTTTACTTTACGCTGGACAAAGGCTCATCAGTTCGGAATTTTTCATCGCTATACTATCAAGAATCCTTTATTACTCTTTATTGCAACGTTCTTTTTTTTAGATTTCTGTGAATACGCCTATCATGTATTGATGCACAAAGTAAAAACTCTTTGGCGATTTCATTTGGTGCATCATGCCGATACCGAATTAGACGTTTCTACAACCTTACGTGAGCATCCAGGCGAAACTACCATTCGCTTATTATTCACCACATTGTGGGTTTTTATTGGCGGAGTTTCTCTCTGGACACTTATTTTCAGACAATTCATTCAAATTGTTTCAAACGTAATTGCCCACGCAAATTTCCGAATTCCAGAAAAATCAGATAGATTGATTAGTTTATTGTTGGTAACTCCCAATTTCCATCATGTGCATCATCATTATCTTCAGCCATATACCGATAAAAATTATGGTGATGTGTTAAGCGTTTGGGATAGGATTTTTGGCACTTATGCTCACTTACCAAAAGAGAAAGTAATTTTTGGAGTTGACACTCATTTTCAAACTTGTAAGATAAATACGTTTGGTAAATTATTGCGTTTACCGATGGTATATATCAAAAGCACTCGCTCAGGCTCTTTAGTAGATGCAAATCAAGAGAAAGATTTAATTGATGTGTAAATACCTAATATCCGCTTTTATCTTATGTTGCTTTTTCAATACGAATGCCCCAAAAATCGACACAAATAAAGTAGTTTTGGTTGATGTAGGAGACGTTTGGAATCTGATAAAAGACAAAAAATATAAGATAGACACTTCCAAAGCAGAAGTTGGTGTGCCATTATTTACGGTTTTACCAGGTTTTGGATATAGTCAGTTGACGGGTTTCACGGTTTTGGTTGATGGGAATATATCTTTTTATACTTATCCAAAAACAAATATTTCGGTTATTAAAATCACTCCTGAATATACCCAGAAACGACAGTTTACTCCGATTCTGACAACGAGTATTTGGAGTAAAAATAATCGTTATAATTTTGTTTCCGATTGGCGATATTACAAATATCATGTAAAGGATTTTGGTTTGGGCGGATTTACACAAGAAGACGTTTTTAATCAATTCAGTTATCGGTTTTTGAGATTTCATCAAGTAATATCAAGAGCCATAACACCTGATTTATTAATCGGAGTGGGTTATAATTTCGACAAACACTATCATGTAAAAAGCCTTGATAAGCTGTTGGTGACCAATGCAGAGAATTATGGCGTAAGTCGCTCGGCAATTTCTTCTGGAATTGTTTTAAATGCTTTGTTTGACACTCGACGAAATGAAAACAGCCCAGTTGCGGGTGGGTGGTACGGAAACATTTCGTTTACGCATAATATGACGGCTTTGAGAAGTTCGACTAATTATAACTCAATATATGCCGATTTTCGGCATTGTGTATCCTTTCCTAAAAATTCAAAGAGTATCTTGGCTTTTTGGAACATTAATTGGTTGACTTTCGGTGGGAAAGCTCCATATTTTGATTTGCCCAGTACACTTTGGGATACCTACGATAACGCAGGCCGAACTTTTATTCAAGGCCGATTCAGAGGGAAAAACATGCTTTATTATGAAACCGAATACCGATTTAATATTATCAAAAACGAGCTGCTGGGCGGAGCTATATTTGTTAATAGCCAAACCTTTGCTGAGCCTTCGAGTAATCAATTTTCAAAATTTTTGTACGGTTACGGTGGAAGTCTAAGAACAAAAGTAAATAAAAAATCAAATGTATATTTTATCTTATCTTATGGAGCAGGAAGCGGCGGTGCCAAAGGCTTTTTCTTTAATTTAGGTGAAGTGTTTTAAAAATAGTAGTAGTATGAAATTGTTAAAAGTAGGGTTCTATTTGTTTTTTTTAGTTTATTCGCAATCATCGTTTGCTCAAAATACACAAATTGCCGATAGAATTGTAGGCACTTGGTTTTCGGAAAATAAAGATTTGAAAGTTGAGATTTTTAAAAAGAATGATAAGTTTTATGGGAAAGTTGTTTGGTTTATCTGCGACCCCAAAACTCCGAACATGGAGGATTTTAAAGATACCGAAAATCCTGACCCTAAGCTCAGAAGCAGGCCGTGGCTTGGGATGCAAGTAGTTGATAATCTGACTTTTAATGGTAAAGATACATGGGGTAATGGCACAATCTATGACCCTAACTCGGGGCGTACCTATGATTCTGTCGTAAGGCTAAAAGATGCCAATACACTTATTGTGCGTGGGTATTGGGGTTTCGAAATCTTGGGTAAAAATATGGTGTTTTACAGAGTAGGATAGCTCAAAAGCAAGCAACTGGATAAAGTCATACTTCATCCAGTTGCTTAATTTTGATTTATTTCTCATTTGTATATTGAATCAAGTCGGCTACTAAGCCTGTCCAGCCGCATTGGTGGGCAGCACCGAGTCCTTCCCCTGTATCTCCGTTGAAATACTCATAGAAAAGATGTAAATCTTTGAAATGTGGGTCGGCATCAAACATTTCAAAATCTCCCGTATTTGGTCGGCGACTTTCTCCGTTCATTTGGAAGATTTTAATCAACCTATCGGCCACCATCAACGCAGCCTCTTTGATTGACATGATATTACCCGAATTAGTTGGGTATTCTACCTCAAAATCATCGCCATAATAACCATAAAACTTTAATAATGAGTCAATTAACAAGAAGTTAATCGGAAACCAAATTGGTCCACGCCAGTTTGAATTTCCTCCCATAATGCTCAAATCCGACTCGGCTGGCGTATATTTTACACTCAAAATCTCACCATGAAGGTTAAACTGATATGGGTTTTCTTTATGCGATTTTGACAACGAGCGAATACCATAATCTGATAAAAACTCTGCTTCATCGAACATTCGCTTGATAACCATTTTCATACGGTGGCCACGCAGGAGCGAAAGTAAGTGTGTTTCTCCTTTACCTGGTTCGTTCCATCGAGAAATCAGCGATGCCAAATCTGGGCGATTAGTAAGCACCCATTCTAATCGGCGTTTGAAATCTGGTAATTTTGAAAGCATTTCTTCGTCAATGACTTCTACGGCAAAGAGCGGAATCAGACCCACATACGAGCGAATCTTCATAAAGATGGTTTCTCCGTTTGGAGCATGCAGTTTATCATAATAAAACTGGTCAGCTTCGTCCCAAAGCCCCAAGTCATTGCCCTTGATTGGTTTATTGATGGCAGCCGCAATATGCAAGAAATGCTCGAAAAATTTAGAGGCCATATCCTGATAAACAGGTTTTTCTATCGAAATTTCACATGCAATACGCAACATATTGAGCGTGTACATGGCCATCCAGCCAGTTGCATCGGCTTGTTCGAGTTTTACACCGGGAATCTGGGCATTTCGGTCAAATACACCAATATTATCAAGCCCCAAGAAACCTCCGCCAAAGATATTATTGCCTTCTTCATCTTTCTGATTGACCCACCATGTGAAATTGATGAGCAATTTATGGAAGATTTTTTCTAAGAAAGCCAAATCTCCTTTGCCATCATTATTTTTCTTGTCAATCTCATAAACTTTCCAAGTTGCCCAAGCATGAACGGGCGGATTTACGTCCGAGAAATTCCATTCGTAGGCAGGAATCTGACCATTGGGGTGCATGTAATATTCTCGAAGTACAACGGCCAATTGTCGTTTGGCAAAATCGGCGTCGATGCGGGCGAGGGTGAGCGTATGAAAAGCCAAGTCCCACGCTGCAAACCACGGATATTCCCACTTATCAGGCATCGACAAAATATTGGCCATGTAGGCGTGTTTCCACGTATTATTTCTCGGGAAAGCTCTTCCTTTAAACTCAAATGGCATTTTGGGGTCGCCTTTGAGCCATTCGTTGATATTGTAATAGTAGAATTGCTTGTTCCACATCATTCCCGCAAAAGCCTGACGCTGAATATTGCGTTGTTCTTCTGACTTTATATCTTGCTGAATGTGGTCATAAAACTCATTGGCTTCTTTGATTCTCAAATCGAAAATTTGGTCGAAATCAACAAAAGCTTTCTGATTTTGTGAATTTTGACTAAACCTGAGTCTAATTGTATGGCTTTCGCCACCCTCAAATTTTTTAGTATATCGAGCAGAAGCCTTTGTTCCTATCTTGTTTGGGTTGATTGTCGTTGGCTTGCCAGTCAGGATATAGTTGCTGATACCGTCTTTTACATACATGGCGGTGTTTGGCTTGCCAAAAATACGCTCCATGTTGGTTTCATTCTCGCAAAATACAAGTTCGTCGGCACCTTCAACATATAATTTATATTTGCCCAAAAGCTGGTGCGAAACCTCAATCTGATTATTGGCAATGCCTGTGAGCATTGGGCTTTTTTTGTAAGCTTCGTAGCCCCAACTCCATGTATTTCTAAACCAAAGCGTTGGGAGCATTGTCAAAATCGCCGCTTTTTTATTTCGGTTATGAGCTGTTATTTTTATCAGAATATCATTTTCATCAGCTTTCGCATATTCAATAAAAATATCGAAATACTCATTGTTATTGAAAACACCCGTTTGCTCAATTTCAAACTCAGTATTTGAGCGATTACGTTTCTGATTTTCTTCAACAATTTGTCGGTAAGGAAACTCATTTTGAGGATACTTATAGAGCATCTTCATATAAGAGTGTGTGGGCGTACTGTCAATATAATAGTAAAGTTCTTTTACATCCTCACCGTGATTTCCTTCTGAACCAGTCAAACCAAAGAGGCGTTCCTTAATAATTTTATCTTTGTGGTTCCAAAACGAAACCGCAAAACATATATGTTGTTTGTTATCTGAAATTCCCCCGATACCATCTTCTCCCCAACGATATGCTCTTGAGCGTGCCATATCGTGCGGAACGTAGTCCCAAGCATTTCCATATACACTATAATCTTCTCTGACTGTTCCCCATTGTCTTTCAGATAGATACGGACCCCATTTTTTCCATCCTTTATTATCTTTTCTTTGGCTTAGGCGAATCTTTTCTTGTATCTCAGTCATACTCGTATCTTTAATCTGTTAAGGTTTAGGTTATAAGTATTTTACTTTCTTTTGCACCGTTGTATTCTATTTATAATAAGCCACATAGGTTTTTGTACTGAATAACTTTGGGCTATTCGCAAAAATATGAAAAATAATAAATGATGAAAGTTGAATACTCGAATAGCTTATAATAGTAACAAAAGTTATTGAAATAGTGATAAATTAATTGATAAAAACCAAAAAGCCTTCCGAGATATGCTCAGAAGGCTTTCATCGACTTCTCAATACTTTATTTGATGCGTGTTTTCACAACGCTTGCTGCTTTTTGTTTTTCTTCAAGAGCAATACGAGCATTTTCTTGGTCTTGCTTATTATCAGTTTGGTCTTTTAATAATTTTTCAAGCTCGATTCGGTTATTTTCTATTTCTTTTAATAGTTTTTCTTTTTCACGCTTGTTTTTTTCAATGTCTCGTACAATTCTGTCGCCAGTTTTGTTTACTCTATCAAGATTTTTTTGAGCTTCTTCTGCATCACGTTCAGCCAGTCTGACATCTTCATTTTGCATTGCAAAGGCATAAAAATCCTTCAAGAGTTGTTCAACACCTCTAAAAGATTTGTTGTTTTCTGAAACCATATTTCCGCCACCAACATCAAAAGATGCAAAGATTTTGGTTTTTACTTTCTGGTCAGAAATAACCTTTGTCATTAGATTGATTGGGTCTGGCGAAATATCAGGAATATTGGCGGCCGCAATATTAAAAACCTCACGGCTTTGTGCCACACCACCGTATTTTGAAATAAACAACGACCAGTCTTTTTCAATGAATTTCTTCTCGATGTTGAGCGTCATATAAAATCCTTCTTTTCGGTCTTTGCCAAAAACTTCCGAACCGCTCAAAATTGTTTGACCAAAACCTCCCAAACTCGCTACCAGCAAAATGCTTGTGATAAGTGCTTTTCTCATAATAATAAATTTTAATTGTCGCTATTAGGACGTTGTGATTGTGGTATTGTAACTGAAAACTTATAGATAAAAAAATTATGCCTGTCCCGCTTTTCTACAAACTAACACAATTTTTTGTTTGTCCATATTTTCGGTAGCAAATAAATAGTATTCACCGCCATCTTGCAAACCCAGCTTCTTTTTTATTTCTTCTGGTTTCATCGGAAAATTTCGGGTACTAATATTGGCTTTTGGCGTAGGTAATTTTGAGAGAATTTCTTTTTTATCGAACTTACAAACAGCTTCGCACAAGAAACTTCTGCCCGCAAAATTTTCTACCAATATAGCCGAAGTGTATAAATGGCTATTAGGAGCGAGCTTTGCCAAGCCATATTGAGCAGCAATACTTTTAAAAGCTCCTGCTTTCAAGATAGTTGCATTGGGTTCGTAAATATAAGTACTTGGTTGTGAGTATTTTATGTTGGCTTTTTCTTCGCTTTCGTAGCCAAATGTAAAAAGTTGCGTTTGATTATTGGATAAAAAATTTATACAATGAATTGAAGTTTTTGATTCAATTTTTGATTTTCTACTTATGAATAATAATTCTTTTACTTCATTTTCGAGAGCGACAATGTGTACTTCTGTAATGTTATCGCCTAACTGCTCAATGGCCAATTTAATATCCAGCATGGGCGAAAACTTTACCATATAGTTTTCTAACAAATGCTTGATAGAAAGCAGGTTTGGCTCACAATCTTCAATCTTAAAAACTTTATTTTTTGCCTCATCTCTACGATGCGGGTCAATGTAGAAATTAGTTATCGGTTGATGCGAAACGCCGCCCGTTGTTGATTGAGTAAATAATTCCGAGTTTTCGTTCAAAACTTCAATGTTGTTTTGTGCCAGAACTTCAAAATTATATCTCGCCACCACAGCTAAATTCGGGTTTTGCTCAATATATGTGACAGATTCTGTAACTTTTGATAAAGCCCAGCTATCAAGCCCCATACCTCCAGTGAGGTCGGCACACGGAGCATTGCCAAAATTTCGTACAAAAACTTGTGCTTTATAATTGGCCGTTATTTCGGAAGAAGCCTGTTCAACCGAGAGAGGAGGAGGAAAAATAACATTTGGGTTGGCATACCAAGAGGGTAGTTTATGCTTGGCTTTATTTCGGGCCAGCCATTGGTCGGCAACCAAACGCAACATTTCAGCATCAAAATCTTTGCTTTTTTTTAAGATAAATGACTGAATATCGCTACCTTGTATTTGATTAGCAATTTTATTAGCTTCTTTTAATTTTTCTAACATTGTTTGGGCAGATGAAATTAATTTCATTCATCGTTCTTCATTCTCCATCGCACGGGCGACCCCGTCTTAATTCTAATTTTGAAAAAATTAGTTCACAATATTATGTTTAGTTTTTGGGAAAAAGATGTTTTTTTGAAAAAATATGATGTAGTTATCATTGGAGCGGGTTTTTCGGGGCTTTGGTTGGCATATTTTCTAAAAAAATACCGACCGAAAATCGAAATAGCAATTCTTGAAGCGGGTACTTTGCCAACGGGAGCAAGTACCAAAAATGCTGGTTTTTCGTGTTTTGGTAGCCCCACTGAGCTACTCGAAAATATTACTGTAATGGGACTCGACCAAGCTATGTTTTGGGCCGAACAACGCCATAGAGGTATTAGCATGATTGCCCAATATTTTGGCTCTGAGATTGAGTTTGATGACTGTGGAGGAACTGAGCTTTTTAATGATAAAACCACTTTTGAAGAAACAAAAGAGCAATTAAATGACCTGAATCAATCAATAAAAAGTATAACAGGTAGCGATAATCATTTTTTTATTGATGAATCGGTTATCAATCAAGCAGGATTTTCGGGATTTCAGTACGCCATTAAAAATGACGTGGAAGGGTCGATTCATAGTGGTAAACTTATCAATTCAATGATTGAAGTGCTACAAGCCCAAAAAGTGAAAATATTTTTTGGGGTAGAAGTAGAGAATTTTGAAGAAAACCAAGAAGAAACCACCATTATTGCCAAAAATGGAATGGTTTTTAGAGCAAATCATCTGAGTATTACTACCAATGCTTTCACAAAGAGACTCCTACCCGAAGTTGATTTATACCCAGGTCGTGGGCAAGTTTTGATAACCGAACCCATCGAAGGATTAAATTGGCGAGGAACGTTTCATTTCGATAAAGGCTATTATTACTTCCGAAATTATCGAAATCGGGTTTTATTTGGTGGAGGTAGAAATTTAGATTTTCAAGCTGAAAATACCGATGAATTTGCCTTGACCGAATTAGTACAAAACCGACTGGAACAGCTACTCTACGAAAACATTATTCCGAAACACAAAAACGTAAAAATTGACCAACGTTGGAGTGGAATCATGGCATTTGATGATACTAAAACCCCTGTGAGCAAGTGTTTGAGTCAAAGAGTATCATTAAGTGTAAGAATGAACGGAATGGGAGTTGCCTTAGCCCCAACACTTTCAGAAAGTTTAGCGAAAGAGATACTAACGATTTTTTAGTTTTTTTCATAATGATGAAATTGGCGTGTAATTTTTTTCTTTGACCTAAATACTTGAAACCATTTTTATACTATCGTAGTTTTTTATTAGCTTTACATAAGAAATTCTAATAGGTAATATAAAAATCGTTTATTGATGTTTCAGCGAATCTTGGTATTGATGCTCCTAATGATGGTCGAATTTTCGACTGTTAGAAGTTGCTTTACCAGTTTTAAGCCAAGCATCGAAGTACAAGACATCGAAGATAGCAACGAAAGCGAAGACGCTTCTGAAGATATTTTGGTCGAAAAATTCTTTCTTTCTACACCCTCATTTCAGTTTTGTACGAGTAATTTCTTAGCTAAAAATGCCATTTGTGATTTAGTAGCTACCTCTATCCAAAATCCGTTCCGAACGATAGATTCTCCTCCTCCCAAGGCCTAATTGCTTTTCTTTAAATTTTCAAAACACCTATTTTTTGTGCAGTACCCACTCAAAACGAGTGATGGTATGTGTCATGTTTTATTGCGATTCTCAACTTTTATTGTCAGAAGACACTATTTAATAGTTTATAAATTCCTCTATGAAAATATTTAATTTTAATCACCTCAAATCTGATTTCTCGGCGGGTTTGGTTGTGTTTTTGGTAGCCTTACCACTCTGTTTGGGGGTGGCTTTGGCATCAGGAGCACCACTTATTTCGGGAATCATTGCTGGAGTTGTCGGTGGAATAGTTGTTGGAGCTTTGAGTGGCTCGCAACTTGGTGTAAGTGGGCCTGCCGCTGGCCTTACAGTTACCGTACTAACCTCTATTACTGAGCTTGGGGCTTACGATACATTCTTATTGGCTGTTGTATTGGCGGGCGTTTTTCAAATAATCTTAGGCCGATTGAAAGCGGGTGTTATTGGCTACTATTTCCCTACCTCAGTTATCAAAGGTATGCTTACAGCTATTGGCCTTATCATTATTCTAAAGCAAATTCCTCACGCAATGGGTATTGATTTGGATTATGAAGGAGACGAAGATTTTTTTCAAACAGACGGTCAGAATACCCTTTCCGAATTATTACGAGTAAGCGAATTATTCAACGAGGGGGCTTTGATAATCGGCTTAGTTTCGTTGGGAATTATGATTTTGTGGGAACAACCTTTTATCAAAAGAAATCAAATTCTGAACATGATTCCTGGGGCATTGTTGGCCGTAATTGCAGGAATTATTCTCAATACAGGACTTACTGTTTTACCTCCTTTATTTCACCTCGAAAGCAATCACTTGGTTAGCCTTCCGATTACCAATTCAATCGGTGATTTCTTTACACTATTCCAAATGCCAAACTTTTCGGCAATCAACAATTTCGCAGTTTGGAAAGTCGCTCTTGTCATTGCGATAATTGCCAGTCTCGAAACACTTTTGAGTGTTGAAGCAACTGACAAACTCGACCCTGATTCACGAATAACACCAACCAACCGTGAGCTGCAAGCACAAGGAGCTGGCAATATTATTTCGGGTTTATTGGGTGGTTTGCCCCTTACGCAAGTAATTGTTAGAAGTTCGGCCAATATTCAAGCAGGTGGAAAAACAAACCTTGCAACTGTTATTCACGGCCTTATTTTATTGGTTTGTACTATTTCTATTCCAACGGTTTTAAACCAAATCCCATTGGCTTCGCTGGCGATAGTCTTAATTATGGTAGGTTATAAATTAGCTAAACCTGCCATTTTCAAGCAAATGTATAAAGAAGGCCAAGACCAATTTGTGCCTTTTGTCATTACTGTTTTAGCGGTTGTTTTTACTGATTTATTAAAAGGAATTGGAATCGGTGTTTTCGTGGCGATGCTCTACATACTTTATACCAACTATAAGGGTTCGATGTCGTTCATGCGTGAAGGCAAAAGTGTATTGATTCAGTTTAATAAAGATATTTTTTACTTCAATAAATCAGAACTTAAAATCAAATTGGCATCCTTGAAAGAAGGAGATACCGTATATATAGATGGTACAAGGTCTTCATTCATTGACCACGATATTTATCTGACTTTAGAAGAATTTCAGAAAGACGTTAAATCACGTAACATAGAAGTAGAATTAAAAGGAATTTCAAGAAAACAACTAAACCATAATTAGAAATTATGCAATCATACCAAAAACTCTTATTAGCCAATAAGGCTTGGGCTGCCGAGAAACTTCGTGTAGATGAAGGATATTTTGAAGAATTAGCATCACACCAAAATCCTCAATTTCTTTGGATTGGTTGTGCCGATAGCCGTGTGCCTGCCGACCAAGTTACTGGTACACAACCTGGTGATATTTTCGTGCATCGCAATGTTGCCAATTTGGTCGTACACACCGATATTAATATGCTTAGTGTACTTCAGTATGCCGTAGAAGTACTCAAAGTAAAGCATATTTTGGTGGTAGGCCACTACAACTGTGGTGGTGTGAAGGCTTCGATGGATAATAAAGATTATGGCCTTATCAATAAATGGCTAAGAAACATCAAAGATGTAAACGTAAAGCACCACGACGAGTTGAGCAAAATCGAGGATTTTCAAGAGAAATTCGATAGACTGGTTGAACTAAACGTGACCGAACAAGTGCGTAATTTAGCCAAAACAACCATTGTTCAGAAGGCTTGGGCCACAGGCGATTATCCGCATTTACACGGGTGGGTGCTTGATTTGAAAACTGGGTTAATCAAACCCATCATGGAGATTCTGCCTGATGATTTAGACTCAATCGAAGAAGTGTATCGTTACGACATCAAAGTTCCAGAAGGACAATTAAATGAAACGATGCACTGATAATCAGATTTATAAACAAAAAAGCTGTCAATTTATGTTGACAGCTTTTTTGTTTATAGCAAATATGTGGAATAAGTTGTATGGATTTTAGTTGGTGAAGCAATAAGCCCTTAATTCTTTGAAATTGGGAAACTTACGCCTACGTTCAAGTTGAACGCTAAGTTATTATAATTGGTGTTTGAGGTTTTCGTGATGTCCGTAAAGCCTCTATTAAATCCTGCATCAACATTCAACCAAGTACGAGATTTTAGACGATAGTTGAAGCCTAAACCAGCCAAACCACCAAAATCAAAATCATTGTAAGCTTTTGAGCCATCTGACTGAATCACTACATCTCCATTGCCATTATTTGCTTGGAGCAATGCACCTGCGTACAAACCTGCAAATACTTTTGGTCTAAATTTTTGTCCTTCATTACCGAAGTAATAAACTCCTGTTACTGGTAATTGGATATAATGTAATCTTGTATGATTATCAATAGTTTTACTTTTATCACCGAGTTGTGAGTAAAGTAGTTTTCCAGATAAGCCCCAGTGGCTATCAATACTATAATTGGCAAATCCGCCAATTGATAAACCTGGAAGGTATTTAGTAGTTGGGTCAGCTACGATTGTTGAGACGTTTACACCCACCATTGGGCCGATTGATAATGTTTGAGCTGAAACAAGCTTCACATTGATTAAGATTACTGTAAGTGCAAATACTATTTTCTTTGTCATGATAAAATGGTTTTTAATAAATCAAAAGATTGTGCTTAAATAAGAATTTTACTTTTGGGTTACATAACACTACCCTAAAAATTACGTACCATAGTAATTCTTTAATGCTTTTGATTTGATTTGAGGAAATTTGGGGAAAATACTCAACAGCCTAATTAATTCGGGAGAGGATATTGACCTATAATGGGATATTAATGGGGTTTAGAGGAGTAATAAAGTGGGGAAAGAAAATAAAATTTAAAGAAAAAAATGAAAAAAAATCTTGGAATAATCTATATTTGCTAAAAAAATATATCTTTGCTAAAAATATATAGATACTATGAGCCTCCCAAACTGCCCCCAATGTGATTCGAATAATATCTCCCGAAACGGTATTATCAAAGAACGTCAACGTTTTAAGTGCAAAGATTGTGGCTATAACTTCACCGTCGAAAAGATGGGGAAGAGCATCGAAAGCTACTATGTAATAAAAGCCCTTCAGTTGTATATCGAAGGGGTCAGTTATCGTGAAATCGAGCGTTTATTGGGCGTTAGCCACGTTTCTGTAATGAATTGGGTGAAAAAATACCAAGTAAAAATACCAAAGCAAACGCTTTATCATCCAACCTATAAAGTGATGAATCACAAGGAGTTAGCCGAATTTTATGCTAACCGAGAGAACCTAAAAGGAGCAGGGATGGTCGTAACTGAGCTGGGCGATAAGTTTATGCTTATCAAATGGGAAAGGTTTAAGAAATAGCTAATATTTTGTTTAATCGTGCTTAAACAACAATAGTTTTTCTTTAAATAGTACAATTTGTATCTACTAAAATCTACTAAATATATATTTTTAAAGAAATTTTGCTGCGGTATGATTTAAAATAGCTTATGGTTGATTAAATTTGGCAAAAAAGGTATTTTATAGAATAAAATTTCGTAAAAATATGTATATCAATGAAAAGGTTTTAGTTTTTAAGAAAATTTAAAGTACAATATATTCTATCTATTATTAGCAAAGCTATATCAAGGATTTGTGAATCGAGGCTTTTTATGAAAGTTTTGTATCGTCTTAGCGACGTACAACAAAACCATAATAAAAGACCTATATGAAAAAATTAATCCTTTCTTTGATTGCTTGTGCATCAATGCTCAATGTAGCGATTGCACAAGAGAAAAAAGTAGAAGAGAAAAAAGCTGATGCAGCAGCACCTGCTCCAGCACCAAAACCGCAACCCGCTTTTGGTGCTACCATCGGTGGATTTGTCAGAACTGATTACATCTGGGATTCTCGTAAGAGTGCAAGCGTAAGAGAAGACCACCTCAATCTGTACCCATTAGATGTTGCAAAAGATGCTAATGGAAATGATGTGAATGCAGTGCCACAGTCCAACTTTCTTTCGCTGACTTCAAGAATCAACCTGAAAATCACTGGCCCTGATGCTTTTGGTGCAAAAACTTCAGCTTTCTTTGAAGGTGATTTCTTCGGAAATACTGACGGTACAATCGGTCTTTTCAGATTAAGACACGCCAACGCAAGTCTTGATTGGACCAAAACAAAATTAACATTCGGTCAAACTTGGTATCCACAATTTATACCTGAGTGTTTTCCGGGAGTAGCCAACTTTAGTACAGGTATTTTATTCAATCCATTTGGTTGGTCAACTCAAGCTCGTATCACTCGAAATCTGAATACCAATACAAGTTTTGCACTTTCGCTGTATAAAGATAGAGAGTTTGGAGCGGTGTCGCCATCGGGTGTAACCAACGAAGCATCTTCTAACTCAGCAATTCCGACAATTCACGGAAACTTGCAGTATAAAAATGCAAAATTATTAATGGGTGTTGGCGTTGAATACCGCTCATTAAGACCAAGAATGACAATTTCGACGGGTACGCCAGCCGTAACAGTTGAAAACAAAGGGAAAGTAAACAGTGTAACTGTAAACGCTTACGCTAAATATACAGGTAAAAAAGCTACAATTAAAGCTTACGGAATTTTAGGACAAAACGTAACTCACTTGGTTATGTTGGGTGGTTATTTAGGTTATAATTCTACAACTGACCCTGTTACTGAAATTTACAAACCACTTAAAACCAATGCTTTCTGGTTTGAATTGATGAGCAATCACGCCAAAGTTGCCCCAGCATTATTTGTGGGATACACAGTCAATAATGGAGCCGATGTGCAAGGAAAAGCAGCCTATGCACGTGGAGTAACAGTGGAAAAACGTACAGTTAAAGATGTAGTAAGAGCGGCAGGTAGAATTGATTTTAAGTCAGGAAAATTCAGAATCTCTCCTGAACTTGAATACACTGCTGCTAATTGGGGTACATCAGATAAAACAGGTGCAGTTACAGGTGCATTAACAAACGTAGGAAATATGAGATTCTTATTTTCAACAGCCTATACATTTTGAAATAATTAATAATTGAAAATGGATAATTGAAAATTTAATGGGACTATGATTCTATACGTTATCAATTTTACATTCTCCATTCTCAATTAAAAACAATCAACCCTAAAATTTATTTTAAAACCTTTTAAAACTAAGATTATGTCTGAAAGTAAAAAAAGTTCGATGTTCTCGATAATTGGAGCATCTTCAGTTGGAACGATGATTGAGTGGTATGACTTCTATATCTTCGGAAGTTTGGCTACGATTATCTCTACAAAATTCTTCCCAGCAGGCCCAGGAAGCGAGACTCTCTCATTTCTTTCTACCTTAGCAACATTTGCAGCTGGTTTTGTTGTTCGCCCATTTGGTGCATTGTTCTTTGGCCGTTTAGGTGATTTAATTGGCCGTAAATATACCTTCATGGTGACGTTATTGTTGATGGGAGGTGCAACTTTTGCTATCGGTTGTATTCCATCTTACGAAACCATCGGTGTGGTTGCTCCATTATTAGTTTTATTGTTGAGATTACTTCAAGGTCTTGCCCTCGGTGGTGAATATGGTGGTGCTGCAACTTATGTGGCCGAACACTCACCAACCAACGAAAGAGGCTACATGACTTCGTGGATTCAGATAACTGCCACCGCTGGTTTGATTGTTTCATTAATCGTAATCGCACTTACAAAAGCCATTTTGAGCAAAGAAGATTTCGATGCTTACGGTTGGAGACTTCCTTTCTTATTCTCGATTTTCATGGTTGGTATTTCATATATCATTCGTCGTAATATGCACGAATCTCCGTTATTCTCAAAGGCAAAAGCAGAAGGAAAAACCTCAACTAATCCTTTGAAAGAATCTTTCGGAAATAAATTAAACTTCAAATACGTATTATTAGCATTATTAGGTGTGACAATGGGTCAGGGTGTTGTTTGGTACACAGGTCAGTTCTATGCCATGTCTTTCATCGAGAAAATCATGAACGTACCGAAAGAGCAAGTAGATAACATCATGATTTGGGGATTATGCCTCGGTACACCTTTCTTCGTAGTATTTGGTTGGTTATCTGACCGTATTGGTCGCAAATGGATTATGATGGCGGGTATGTTGGTAGCGATTCTTTCATATCGCACAATTTACACAAAAATGTATGAAACTGTTGATATTAAAGGCAAAACTGAAATCGTAGAAAAAGCAACTTCAGTAGCCGAATTGAAAGAAAATGCAAAAAATAAAAATGGCGGTGTTGACTCGGTTTATACAGTTACAAAAGCATTTATTGACGGTACTACTTACAAAGAAGTAAAAACCAAAACATTGAAAAATGGGGCAGTTGAAATCAGTGACAAAGATGGTAAGCCAATCATTGAAACAAAGAAAACTGTTACAATCAATGATACTGACAAATGGACACTTACTTGGTTAGTATTTATTCAGATGTTGTTCGTAACGATGGTTTATGGCCCAGTAGCTGCATTCTTAGTTGAAATGTTCCCAGTGAAAATTCGTTATACCTCAATGTCATTGCCATATCACATCGGAAATGGTATCTTTGGTGGTCTTTTACCAGCAATCGCAACCTTCTTAGTATCAGACGCAACTAAGTTAAATACAATAGCAGCAGAAGCTGGTTTGCCAAAAGTTGTTGAAAAACCATATCTGGAAGGGCTTTGGTATCCGATAATTCTGGCAGGTATTTGTTTCGTAATCGGAACAATCTACTTAGATGGAAAAGATAATAAAGTAAACGACTAATTTGATTCACTAAAAAAACATTAATAAAATGAACGCTATAAAAAGAATTTTAGGAATAGTTTGGATATTAATCGGTATCGGTGCGGTTTATTATCTAATTGTAAATCAGGCAATTATGCTTTGGAACAAAGGTGGTGAAAACGTAATTCCAGCAATTATTTATACTGTAATTCTATGCCCAATGATTGCTGGGGCTTTAGGAACATTCGGTTTGTATTCGCTACAAGGTGAGTTCGACTCAAAAGATTGATTTTAGTAGCATAGTTGATTTCCAAGCCAGTCAACTATCGAAAAGATAATAAGTGAATTACCATAATAAGTAAGGCTTAGGGTTTAATAGAGCAATGTATGCCAGTTGAGGATAACTCCCGTTGGCATACATTCTTATTTTGGGGGTATTTGCTTTTAACTATACTTATTTAGCAAAAATAGCTAAATAAATCTTTGAATAGTACCACGTTAGTCGTAGCTTAGTGCAATAAATACAAAGCCCTACATGAAGCAGCAAAGAGCCATAGCGATAACGATATTTTTGGTTTGTTTACTCAACTTTCCGCTACTATCGTTGTTCAACAAAGCCGTTTTTATCTTCGGTATGCCTCTTGTTTATGTATATGTTTTTTGTGTTTGGACAATCGGAATCATCATCATTGCAATCATTGCAGAATCTAAAAACGTAGAAGATATACAAGAACATGAATAGCTACGTTTTAGGACTCATTTCGATTTATTACTTGGCATTTTTGTTTATCGTAGCTTATCAGGCCGAAAAGAAATCAAAAAATGCCAAAAGCATAGTTAGTAACCCTAACATATATGCACTGTCGTTGGCGGTTTACTGCACGGCTTGGACATTTTACGGAAGCGTAGGGCGTGCCTCAACCGATGGATTAGATTTCTTGGCAGTATATATTGGGCCAACACTCGTGATGTTTTTAGCATTTCCGATATTGCTTAAAATAGTACGAATTTGTAAAACCCAACGCCTAACGAGTATAGCAGATTTCATTTCATCTCGTTATGGCAAAAATCGTTCTTTGGGAGTATTAGTAACCATCATTTGCTTACTATCAGGTATTCCGTATATCGCATTACAGCTAAAAGCCATTTCAAATAGCTTCGGAATTCTGACAAGAAGTATAGTAAACAGCAATATTTTGGTTGACCATACCTTTTATATTGTCATATTATTGATTCTTTTCACAATTCTGTTTGGCACACGAAACGTTGAAGCAACCGAAAGACACGAAGGCATGGTTACGGCCATTGCGGTCGAATCTATAATTAAATTAATAGCCTTTTTTGCCATCGGAATTTATGTGACTTTTTGGCTTTTTGATGGCTTTGAAGATATTTTCGATAAAGCAAATTTGATGCAAGCTGCTCGAAAAAGCTTTGTAGTAGAGAAAGAAAGTGGAATGTCGATGTGGTTTTGGCACACATTACTGGCCATGATGGCTTTTATGTTTTTGCCACGCCAGTTTCAGGTGACGGTCGTAGAAAATGTTGATGAAAAATACATTAATCGAGCTATGTGGATGTTTCCACTGTATATGGTTCTCATCAATATTTTTGTGATGCCAATCTCGCTTGCGGGCGGAATAATCTTTAGCGGTAAACCAGTGAATTCTGATATGTACGTGTTGTCAATTCCGTTGAATTTTTCTGACGAATCTTTGGCAATTATTACCTACATCGGTGGTTTTTCAGCCGCAACAGGTATGATAATCGTAGAAACGATAGCGATTAGTGTAATGGTGAGTAATAACTTATTGATGCCAATTTTCTTGGGAATTCCAGCATCAAAAGAGCTTATCAATCTAAATCCAAGTCGTGTGATTCAGTTTATGAGGCGTTTTTCAATCGCCCTCATTATATTTTTAGGATATTTTTATTTCAAGTTTATTACCGAAAAATACTCATTGGTTTCAATCGGTATGACGGCTTTTGTGGTGGTTGCTCAGTTTGCACCATCGGTTTTTGGTGGAATTTTCTGGAAAAGAGGTACACAAAAAGGAGCAATGGCAGGTTTAGTAGGCGGTACGATAATTTGGTTTTTTACGCTTATCATTCCGTCATTGGTTAGTTCAGGTGTAATGTCTGACAAAATAATGACCGATGGTTTATTTGGAAATGCCTTGCTGAAACCTTACGAATTATTCGGTATGACAGGCATGGATAATATTTCTCACGCCACTTTCTGGACATTGTTTTTTAATACAGCTCTTTACTTTTTTGGTTCATTATGCACAAAACAGACCTCAATCGAGCATAATCAAGCCGTATTATTTGTTAATATTTTTCAATATTCAAAAGGCATTGAAAACTCGGTCATTTGGCGTGGAAAAGCATTGGTAAGCGATATAAAGTCGCTTTTAGAAAGCTTTTTAGGGGCGAGTCGCACCGAACGAATAGTTAGAGTTTTTGCAACTCGCAATAGTATCAATCTTAATACTCGTTATGCCGATGCCCGTTTTGTAAATTATTCTGAAAAATTATTGTCAGGAATCGTCGGAACGGCTTCGGCACGTATGATGGTTTCATCGGTGGCAAAAGAAGAGGAAATTTCTCTGAATGAGGTCGTAGAAATTTTGAAGAAATCGCAAGAGTTGATGGCCGTGAATAAGGAATTGAAACAAAAGTCACAAGAATTAAAATTACTTACAGAGCAGCTTCAAGCTGCCAATGAGCAATTAAAACAGACTGATAAACTCAAAGATGATTTTTTATCGACCGTTACCCACGAAATTCGTACACCACTTACTTCAATAAAAGCTTTGTCAGAAATCTTGTATGATAATGATGATATCGAACATTCAGAAAGACAACATTTTTTGAATACCATTATTAAAGAATCCGACCGACTGAGTCGCTTGATAAATCAAGTTTTAGATTTAGAAAAATTTGAGTCGGGTAAAGTAAGAATCGTCAAAGAAGAGTTGAATCTCGAAGAAATTATCAAAGATTCTGTTGATTCGATAGAGCAACTGGCTAAAGATAAAGGCATTGAAATCAAGCAAATTATTGATAAAAAAATGCCAACTTTTCAAGGTGAACGAGATAGAATTATGCAAGTAATGCTCAATTTACTCTCTAATGCTTTGAAATTTACTGAACCAAACAAAGGAAAGATAACTATCACGGCTTATGAAGAAGATGGTAGTTTGCACGTAAATGTGATTGATGATGGTGCCGGAATTGCAAAGCCTTATCAAGAGTTGATTTTTGATAAGTTTTATCAAGCCCACGACCAAACCATCAAAAAACCAAAAGGTAGTGGACTCGGATTGGCCATTTCAAAACGTATTTTAGAATTACACAATGGCACGATAGGCGTTGAAAGTGAAGTCGGAAAAGGCTCAAAGTTTTCGTTTGAGATTCCGCTTGAATAATAAAGTGTAGGACAAAGAAAGGATTTCTAAGCAAAAAATAAATTAAAATCTGATACAACAAGATTTACGACAATGAATATCCAAAAGAACATAAAAGTATTAATCGTTGATGATGAGCCAAATATCTTGCTTTCGTTGGAGTTTCTGATGAAAAAAGAAGGTTTTATTGTCTTTATTGCCCGAGATGGGGAAGAAGCGTTTGACATTATCAAAAGAGAGCATCCAAAAATCGTCTTGCTCGATATCATGATGCCCAAAGTCGATGGTTATGAAGTTTGTCGATTTATCAAAGGAGGAAATGACACCAAAGAAACGAAAGTGGTTTTCTTGAGTGCCAAAAGCAAAGAAGCAGATATTGAAAAAGGATATAGCGTAGGAGCTGATTTGTATATCCCGAAACCATTTTCAACCCGTGATTTGGTGAAGAAAATTAATATGATGGCTTCGGGGGTAGTAAGCTAATTAATGCCTCAATGATAGAATGAGTGAATGATAGAATATTATTCTCCAGATATATTAATTCATTCATTCGCTCATTCTATCATTCAAAATTAAAAATGTACAACAAAACTATAATAAAAGTAATGAACTATGACTCATTTTACAGGCGAAGCATTGACCAACCCGAAGCATTTTGGGCTGAGCAGGCTGACAAAATAGCGTGGTACGAAAAACCAAAAACGATTCTCTCGCAGGATAAAAATGGTTTTTACCGATGGTTTGAAGGTGGGTTGATGAACTCTTGCTACTTGGCGGTTGATTACCACGTTGAGCAAGGTAGAGGAGATAAAACCGCAATAATCTACGATTCGGCAGCAACAAAAAAGGTCGTTAAATATTCCTATGTCCAAGTACAAACCGAAGTTGCAAAAATTGCTGGGGCTTTACAGACTTTGGGCGTATGCAAAGGCGATACTGTGGTACTTTATATGCCTATGATTCCCGAGGCGGCATTTTCGATGCTGGCTTGTGCGAGATTGGGAGCTGTTCACTCGGTAGTTTTCGGTGGATTTGCTCCACACGAACTCGCCATCAGAATCGACGATGCTCGACCGAATGTAATCATTTCGGCCTCCTGCGGAATCGAGTTCGATAAAGTAATTCCGTATAAACCTCTGCTCGACGAAGCCATTCATTTAGCCGAACATAAAGTATCAAATTGCCTAATTTTTCAAAGACCGATTCTTCAAGCAAGCATGGTTGATGGCCGAGATATTGATTTTATTTCTTATGTAAATGCTTCAAAGTCAGTTGATTGTGTAGCAGTCAATGCCACTGACCCACTTTATGTACTTTATACTTCGGGAACTACGGGAAAGCCAAAAGGAATTGTCAGAGACAATGGCGGCCATGCGGTAGCACTAAATTTTTCGATGGAATATATTTATGATGTGAAACCCAATGAAGTTTTTTGGGCAGCATCAGATGTGGGCTGGGTTGTTGGGCATTCGTACATCGTTTATGCACCTCTGATTTATGGTTGTACGACCGTATTTTTCGAAGGAAAACCAGTCCGAAACCCCGATGCTGGAACATTTTGGCGAGTAATTGAAGACCACAAAGTAAATGTTTTCTTTACCGCTCCGACCGCTTTCAGAGCTATTAAAAAAGAAGATGCCGAAGCAAAACTAAAAACAAAATATGATACTTCTTCACTGAAGTCTATCTTTGTGGCTGGTGAGCGTTGTGACCCTCCAACTCTCGAATGGCTTCAACAAATAGCTCAAGTGCCAATCATTGACCACTGGTGGCAAACCGAAAGTGGTTGGGGAATTGTGGCTAATATGATGGGAGTAGAACGGTTTCCTGTGAAAGCAGGTTCGGCAACAAAGCCAGTTTGTGGTTTTGATGTGCAAGTTTTGGGCGAAAATGGTCAACAACTCGGTGCAAATGAAGAAGGTTATGTGTGTATAAAATTGCCACTTCCACCAAGTTGCTTACCTACGCTCTGGAATGATGACGAGCGTTTTATAACTTCATACCTCAATAAGTTTGACGGTTATTACCTCACAGGAGATGGTGGCTACATTGATGAAGATGGCTACGTTTTCATCATGGGACGGGTTGATGATGTAATCAATGTCGCAGGGCATCGCCTCTCGACTGGTGAAATGGAAGAAATTGTTGGTTCTCACAAGGCTGTTGCCGAATGTGCCGTCGTTGGTATTACTGACGAACTTCGAGGGCAGCGACCAATTGGTTTAGTGGTGCTGAAAGATGGAGCAGATTTTACACAAGATGAAATGGAACATGAGTTGGTTCAACTCATTCGTGAGCAAATAGGGGCGGTCGCATTTTTCCGTAATGCCGTTGTTGTGAAGCGTTTACCAAAAACTCGTTCGGGTAAGATTTTAAGAAAAACAATTCGTCAAATCATTGATGGTGAGCAATTTACAGTTCCTTCAACGATAGATGATGTAAATATTTTAACAGAAATAGAAGAGTGTATCAGAAATAGAAAAATTGGAGTTTTTCAGTCTGAAGCAAAACAAGCAAGCTAAATAATGCCCAAAGTAATCTGGATTTCAAATTTGAGAGTTTTTGCAACCCTAACCGTAATCATGCTTCATTGTGCGGCAGGAGGTATCTACTTGATGGGGAAAATACCCAATAGTTGGTGGTGGATTTGCAATGCTTCAAATGCTTTCGGTCGATTCGCTGTGCCAGTTTTTGTGATGCTTTCGGGGTATTTGCTCTTAGGAAAATACAAAAATTTAACAGAGTTTTTATCAAAAAGATTTTCCAGAATATTCATTCCTTTTTTACTTTGGACAATTATTTTTATGCTTTGGGGAAATTATTTTGGACTCATTCCAGCCGAAAAAACAAAGTTTGAGTTGCTTGATATTCTAAAAAAAGTACTAACTGGTGGAGCTGGCGGCTCAGGGCATTTATGGTTTGTTTATATGCTTTTGGGGCTTTATCTATTTTCGCCAATTGTTAGTCGATGGATTACGCAAGCGACAGACCAAGAAGTAAAGTTTTTCTTAATCATGTGGTTTATAGCCTGTACGGTTTATCCATATTTTGAAAAGTTTTTGGGTATCAAAAGCAATTTTGAGATTCGATACTTTTCGGGTTATTTAGGATATTTTGTTTTGGGCTATTTTCTGGGGAATCTTCAAATAAATTTGTCTCAAAGAAAAGTAGGTTTTATCTCATTAGCAGTTTTTCTGATAAGTTGGCTGATAACTTTTGTAGGAATTTTTTTCTCGACTGTATCCAATAACAAGGCTTATGAATCAAGTTTGTTCGACTATCTAAGTCCGTCGGTTATTTTGATGTCAATTTCAGCATTTCTGACTTTTAAGAATTTACTGAATATTGAGATTTTACCAACTTTAACCGCTCAATTAGATAAATTTAGTTACGGAATGTA
The DNA here is from genome assembly GCF_014644295.1 of Emticicia aquatilis. Lineage (GTDB taxonomy): Bacteria > Bacteroidota > Bacteroidia > Cytophagales > Spirosomataceae > Emticicia > Emticicia aquatilis. Next base: position 448,051 of record NZ_BMKK01000004.1, on the reverse strand, counting down.
TCTGATGCATTTGATTCCGATGAAAATTTTATCTCGTCAGTTTCAGATAAATTTCAAATGGATTCACCCAAGTATTGGCATCGCAACGCAGTTTATTCTGACAACAATAATTTGTTATTTAGTCATTTTTATTTTAAGCAAAATACCCAAAAGTAGCTGGATTACTGGGTAGATTTTGGTTACTTGTTATTAGAGAACTGGTGATTGGTTACAATTATGTTAGCCGACAGTAACCAATCTCCCCAGTTTACAAGTAACCAATAACGAGTACACAATCAAAAAAACATACATTTATTCAATTTTAGTACTTTTTAATATTACCTCAAATGAAAATCAACTCTTTCCAAGAATACGAAGAAGCTTACAAGAAGAGCGTAGAGAATCCCGAAGATTTTTGGGGCGAAATTGCAGCCAATAATTTTGAATGGAGAAAGCCATGGAGAAAAGTGCTGAATTGGAATTTCAGCGAACCAAAAGTAGAGTGGTTTGTGGGCGGAAAACTCAATATTACAGAAAACTGTCTTGACCGCCACGTAAAAGACAAACCAAATCAGCCTGCCATTATTTGGGAGCCAAACGACCCAAATGAAGAGAGTGTGACACTTACATACCGTCAATTATTTGAGCGAGTTTGTCGCTTCGCTAATGTTTTGAAGCGTAATGGCGTGAAAAAAGGCGACCGTGTGTGTATATATATGCCAATGATTCCTGAATTATCGATTGCGGTGTTGGCTTGTGCCAGAATCGGGGCGATTCACTCAGTAGTTTTTGGTGGTTTCTCGGCAACTTCCATTGCTGACCGTATCAATGATTCGCAATGTGTGGCAGTTGTAACAACTGACGGTGCAGTGCGTGGAAACAAAGCTATTCCGATGAAAGATACCGTTGATGATGCCATGATTGGTTGCCCATCGGTGAAGAAAGTGATTGTTGCTACACGTACTCGCACGCCAGTAAGTATGATTAAAGGCCGTGATGTGTGGTGGGAAGAAGAAGAAAAACACGTAACAAGCGATTGTCCGGCCGAAGAAATGGACTCAGAAGACCCACTTTTTATTCTTTATACCTCGGGTTCGACTGGTAAACCAAAAGGCGTGGTGCAAACTTGTGGTGGCTACATGGTTTATGCGGCATATACTTTCCAAAATGTTTTCCAATATAAAGCAGGAATGGTTCATTTCTGCACGGCTGATATTGGCTGGATTACAGGGCACTCATATATTGTTTATGGCCCATTAGCTTCGGGTGCAATTTCGGTATTGTTTGAAGGTGTGCCAACCTACCCAGACGCAGGTCGTTTCTGGGATATTGTTGAAAAACACAAAGTAAATATTCTTTATACTGCTCCAACTGCTATTCGCTCTTTGATGGGGTTTGGTTTGGAATATGTAGAAGGAAAAGATTTAAGTTCGCTCAAAGTTTTAGGTTCGGTTGGTGAGCCAATCAACGAAGAGGCTTGGCAATGGTATTCAAAAAATATTGGTAAAGATAAATGTCCAGTTGTGGATACTTGGTGGCAAACCGAAACGGGTGGAATTATGATTTCGGCTTTGGCAGGAATTACGCCATTAAAACCAGCTTGGGCATCGTTGCCGCTTCCAGGAGTGCAAATGATGTTGGTTGATGAAAATGGAAATGAGATTTTGGGTGGAAACGTCAGTGGAAATTTATGTATCAAATTCCCGTGGCCATCAATTTTGCGTACAACATGGGGCGACCACGAGCGTTGCCGAACCAATTATTTCTCAGCCTATCCCAACCTATATTTCACAGGGGATGGTGCTATGCGTGATGAAAATGGTTTTTATAGAATCACTGGTCGTGTTGATGATGTATTGAATGTTTCGGGACATAGAATTGGGACTGCCGAAGTAGAAAATGCCATCAATATGCACACAGGAGTAGTTGAGAGTGCGATTGTGGGTTATCCGCATGACATCAAAGGACAAGGTATTTATGCGTATGTTATCTGCGAAAGCATGATTCACGACGAAGATTTGACTCGCCGAGATATTTTGGCAACTGTTTCTCGTGTGATTGGGCCAATTGCAAAACCCGATAAAATTCAGTTTGTGAGTGGTTTACCAAAAACTCGTTCGGGTAAAATTATGCGAAGAATCTTGCGTAAAATTGCCGAAGGTGAAACTTCAAATTTGGGTGATATTTCAACACTTCTCGACCCAACTGTTGTAGAAGATATTAAGAATGGAGCTGAGGCTTTGAAGTGATATAAAAATACTTTCGTCTAAAATGGCGAAAGTATTTTTTTTATAATTCATTTTTTGTGTGTTAATTAGTTGCTATAATTCTTCAACTGAATAAAATGATAGCACGCACTCTTACACGAATATTAACTCTTCATTTGCTTTTAACTTATTGTATTTTTTTTAGTGTAAATGCACAGCAAATTAGTTTAGGGGACGAAATAAGAAAAACTTGTATTGATACAGTTACCACTGTTTCTGTTACAACTTCAGGAACTTTTGACACGAATAATCAATTTTTTATTGAGTTTTATACAACAGATGGTAGAAATTTTTTATTACATACTCAAAGTGTAGAAATTATAAATAATCAAATAAAATTTACATATCCAGGCACTTGGTTTGAATATTATAAATATATAAATGTAAAAATACGCTCAACAGCCCCAGCACTTATTGTTTATAATAATTACATCACTATCTTTTCAAAACCATTATATTCTTATATATATGCTGAAAAGGCACAAATAGAAAGTGGTATATATAATAAGAGCGATATTGTTGAATTACCGTTTAAAATTTATACAGTGACTGATGTAAATATTGAAACGATATCAGGAAAAAAATATTTTAGTCAAGGTAATGGAGATACTCGCCAATTCAGTTATAATGAAAATTTAAATTCTACAGGAGTTTATGGTATAAAAAAAGCCAGTAATTTTTGTGGGACAACAAATAATATTTTTGGATATAATTTAAAGGTAAATAGCGAAAAATTTAGAATAGCCAATGCTGATGAGTTTAATTCTGTTTGTGCAGGAAGCAAATGTGTTGTGAAATTACTTACCGAAAACCCACTTCCATCGACAGGAATTAATTTTCAACTTCAACTAAAAAACTCTAATGGGCAAATTACCAACCCAGATTTTACACGATTAAACTCTTCTTTGATTATTGACATTCCTTCAAGTCAACTTTCGGATACTTATGAATTAAAAGTAAAAATTGTGGAAAAAGATATTGAAGCAGCAACTTCTATAGTCGTAAAAGACGTGGGTAGTCATTCAATATCTGGAACGTATAATGTGAAATATGGAGAAAGCTTCTTAATTACTGGCTATACTTCACAAACTCCAAGTGGTTTTCAATACGATGAATTAGACTTATTTCTTAACTCAAAAATTAAGTTATCTATCGACCAACAAAGAAACGTTAAGTTTAATTATCCGAAAGAGTCAGGTTATTATGAACTTACCAACGCTTTTTACACACAATACTTTAACTCTTGCAAAAATAATGTTTCGGGAGGTATTCAAGTTAATGTGTTTCCAAGTATAAATATCGAGTCAATTTCATCTACTAAATTTTGTAAAGGACAAGACATTTTTGTGCAAGTAAGTAGTAATCAGACGCTAAATCAAGCAAGTAGTTATAAGGTTAGGTTTGGAAGATATATTAGTACTGAGCCATTTTCATTAAGATTGTCCTACAGTTCAAGTTTTGAAGAAGTCAACGCTACATGGGTGTCTGCAAATACAATCAAATTTACTATACCGACAAATAGTACAATAAGCAGTTTATCGTATTATTATTTTTCAATCGTTGCATACAATCCAAATCTTGAAGGTATTATTTACAACACCCCAATTCAAATCACAGAAGTACCCAACTTAGCATTTGCAAATTCAACATATTCTATTTCTCCAAGCACTTTTGCAGTAAATTACACTACCAATTGCAATGACGGTTGGGTAAAAATGTCGGATGGAAGAACGTATCCGTTAGAAGCAAATACAGAAACGGGAATAGAAAATGATGGTTATATTCGCTCAATGACTTTTCAAACAGGTACTTATTTTCCCGTAAATACTTGGAACCAATGTGGAATAGGAAGTGTAGCTGGTAGCTTTCAAGTTTCAAATATAGACCCTTCACGAACAGCGGTATTGCTTGCACCACTCTTAAAACCTAAAATTTGTGTTGGTGATACACTTTGGCTTGATTGGACTTCAAATGGGAGTTTCAGTCCTACTAATAAATTTTTTGTCGAGTTTGGATATCCAAACCCAAATATTGAAATACAAGTTGGTAAAAAATATGTGGTAATTCCGAATACTTTCAAGACCTACAATGGCCCTGTGAGAATAAAATCGTTGTATCCAGAAGTATTTTCTTTCCAAAGATTTGTTGAAATAAGTGGTATAATTGAGAATCAATTCCTTAGTTTTGGAGGATGGACAAATAACGATTCAGTTGCTACCAATGGATATAACCCAGTAATGTTTTATGGTTATGGTGGGAATTTCATTACTTCAACTAATCAAATTATTAAGTTAGATAAACCGTTTTATTTTACAAAAGATACGTCATTTGTTATAAACCAAGTTTCAAATGGCTGCTATACAGAGCCATTTATCAAAACACTAAAAGTAGATTATAACCCATATATTCTTAAATTTCAAAAAATAAATGTCTCTTGCAATAATTATAAAAATACACTAAGGATTAATTATTATGTTTTTGGAGAAATACCAAATAATTTTAAAGTTGGTGTTCAATTCCTCAATCGACAAAGTGGTATTTGGATAAATTGCCCAATTAGTAATTATTCCTCTGATGAAATTTGGACAGATATAAATACTCAGAATATACCTGATAATTTTTGTTGGATAAGGTTTGTAAGAGTGGATGAACAAAATAATGTTTTAGAAATTTTGAGTGGAAACTTTTATATAACGCTTAAAAAATATTACCCCTCTCGAATCTTAAGTTCAACACTTGGAAATAATATTGTTTCAGAGAGTTTTCCGCTTAATTTAGAGTTGAGTATAACCCCACAAATGCCACTACTTTATTATAAATTTCAAAATCCAGCAGTGTTTATCGGAACAAATTTAATTATCAATAAAGACGAAGATTTTTTTATTGCCAATGCTTATGACAATTGTGGTTTTGTAAATGTGCCAGATACAGTAAAAGTTAAATTTGCCCCTCAAATTACAGGAGTAAATACGTATTTTATACCCTGTAAAAATTCAACGGGTTTATTTAATATTAGCTACAATACAATCAATGAATTTCCCAGTGGAACAATTTTAAAGTTTTATTTTCAAAACAATGAACAAAAAATATATATAGGCCAAACTACTCAAATAAATGGTACTTTCTCAAGTACAATTCCTGTGGAAGTTGGAAGCGGGGTTTACAATTTAGGCTATGAAACAAATACACCTTCAATTTCAAAAATCTTAGTTAATAATATTAATTATAGGGAAAGAGGTGAGGGTAGAATAATATCTGGTACAATTAACAAATACACTGATGACCCTTTCTATATTCCGTTTGAGCTTAAAGGTGGAAATGGTTTATATAATATCACAACAAATATTTCTCAATTTATATCTTTCCCTATATTTGGTTTGCAACCTATCACAATCAATCAAGATGGATATATTATTGGGACTCAAACGTCAGCTCAATCTCCAACAGAAATTACAATAACTAACCTTAATACCGGCAATTACTTTTGTGTTTCAGATGTTTTGCCAGGGAAATTGAGTATTAATTATTTGCCGAATACAGGACGTAAAATTTACGCAAACCTGTCTTTAACTCAAAATAACATACCAATAAAATGTATAGGTGGTGAAACACAAATAGTTAATTTAGAAACACAAGGAAATTTTAACAGTGACAATTTATTTATCCCCCAAATATCCGATGCCCAAGGGCTTAATTTTACCGATGTTACCTTTACTAAGGTAAATAATGAGTATATGATAAGGATTCCAGATAATATCTCTGCAGGAGTGGGGTATCGAATCCGATTTAGGTCAACATCTCCTATTGAATATGGAGCTTCGAGTAATTCAAATATTATAATAAAACCTCGACCGCAAGCAATACTCTCTGGTATATATAGGATTGAAGAAGGTGAAAGTGCATCTATAACAACATCATTAAGTGGATTTCCTCCATTTAATTTTGGATACAACGATGGTGCTTTATTTTCAAATTATTTCGGTTCAACATTAACCCGAACTGTAAGTCCTGTTGATGATACTATATATGCTATTAATAGTATTTCGGATAAATATTGTTCAGGAACTTCAAGTGGGAATGTACAAGTAATAATCAATTGTGCTTCTTACAAATACTTAACAACTAATCCGACCGAAAATAATGTTTTTAAAGCTCAAAGTTTACGAAGTAATACTACAATAAATAGTAACCTTAAAATAAAATACAAAAGTGGTAAATCTATATTATTAGAACCAGGTTTTAAAGTTGAGAATAATGCAAGTTTTACGGCTGAAATGAATGGATGCAATTAAACCTTCGGCTCAATCCACAAAGCACCTAAAACCAAAACAAACATTACAAGCCACAACCATTCGGGAATCTCAACTGAAAGTTTCTGGGATTCACCAGATTTTGTTGGGCTGGCGTTTAAATAAGGTTGTAAGAGATGAGATTTAGCAAGCTGTGTCTCTGAATTTTCAACAAAAACCTCAATTGAATCACCCAATTTTTGCCAACCAGTTGCTCGGAAGGTATAATTGACTTGACTTGAAAATGGATTTATGTCTGATTTTTGAGCGTTAACTGTATCTTTTTCTACTTTAATTTTTGCTAAAGATTCAGCACTATTAATGGTGATTTCAGTAGGAGAATCTTTGAAAACAGGTGCAGCAAGCAAAGCATTAGTTGCGTTGGATGGGCGAAGTAGATGCAATGCACCTTGCCAAATTTTCATGTAGCTGAGGCTATCGCCACTCAACATTAGCGGAAACGTTTCATTCAAGAGGCTAACGCTAACCGTTCCATTTTTTTTCTGAATAGCAATCGGGAAATCTCCAATACTTTTCTGAAAATCATGGGCTTGAATCGAATACGGCAAGGCCGTTAAGTCGGCTGAGATTGGAATGTTCTCTTGCGTGCTAATTCTTTTAAAAGTCCAATTTGTGCCAAGTGCTTGATTGATACTTTTGGCGGCTAAGTCAGCCTGCGAAAGATTAATGAAAAATATACTTTTTCCTTCTGAGTATGCTTTTTTTACCAGGCTATTTCCCGCATTCGAGGGGTCGGTAATGATAATATCAGGCGTAAAATTAGAATCAATTTGGTTGATTGAAACTGCACTTTGCGTGTTCTTGGCTACTGTACTAATTATTTTTACTTGATTGCCATTTCTGCCCAGCCAATCGGCCAAAGTTTTACTTTCAAAATCAGGGTTTGTGAGTATCATCAACACTCGAAACGCTTGAGTTTTTTGAGCAAAAAACTCAATACTTCGTAAGTTATCGTCGCCGAGAAATAAATCAAAAGAACTTGCTCCAAGTGTAAAAACTGGAACCTTTAGGCTAAAATTATTGAAACCTTTACTCAGTTTTACGCTATCAATAGTCTGTTTCCCCCATTTTAGATACAAAATATTACTTTCAGTAAGGTTTATCTTCCCCGATACTTCTTGCATATCACCTTTTCGCAAAACCGCCGACCAATGTAATTCTTGTAATTCATTTTCTTTGAAACTCGGAATCCACTCAATTGCATGGCCAGCAACTTTACTCAATATTTCTGGCTTTGCGTCTTGTCCAACAATATACACTTTTCCGACTTGATTCGCAAAATTCGGGTTTTCTATCAGGCTCTTATCAAAGGATTTCTGAGAAAAACTTTCTTGAATTTTAAGGCTATCTTTCAGTTGATTGACAACGCTCAATGGCACATCATTACCATATACCAAAACTCGATTACTATCAGTTGATTTTTCCCATTTCGGATTGATAATAAATAGGCAAACTATTAACCAAAAAACTAAGTTTAGTGCAATTTTTATCTTGAATCGCTTACTTGATTTTTGTTTGCGTAAAGTAAAAAATTGAATACCTAACAAAGCAATCAAACCAATTGCCAAAAGCCAATCGTAAATCGTGAAATTTTGTATTTGTTGAATCAAGTTCATTTATAATAGTAGAGCGAAATTCTATTTTGCTCGTAAATCTGAAAAAAATCTAAATAAATTTATCGGATGGATTAACGTCGGCAGGGTTCAAAACCCTGCCGACGTTCTTCTATTTTATGAAGCCCGATGAATTCATGAAGAATCAAAACATTGTTAAAATGATTTATAGCTGTACATGCTTCCAATAGGCTTTTTCTAAGCGTTTTTCGCCTTTGTAAGATTGTGTTTTGGGATTTTTGTTACTCGGTAAAGTTTTATTAATTAGCCCAAATAATTTAGTTTTTAGTGTCAGTTTATCATCTTCTGATAAATCTTTGCCATTGATAAGCTGCTGTAATGAACCTAAAATACTCCAATTGGATAAACTACTATTCACTACTTTATTACTAATGGCCGAACTAAGCTCCATTAACTTTAATTTTTGGGCATTATTTAGTGCTTTTTCGGCATCTTTACTCGAAATAATACCCAAAACCTCGGCCATCAATGCCTCAATTTGTTGCTGACTGTATGTTTTTTGATACTTGAAAGCCGTATTAAACTTGGTCAATTCGCCCGTCATACGTTTTTCTTTTTCTTTAATTGGCGGCGGGTCAAAGCTTGTTTTTTTGACAAAAGTTCTGGCTTTTTGCTGGGCAGATTTCAATAATTCCAATGCTTTTTTCTCATACGGAATCGCTTTTTCGGGTTCGTAAAGTCTCAGATGTAATTCCGATTGCCACATTTGTTCCAAAGCACTTTTCAATAAACTTCTTGTTGATTGCTCGTAAAAAGTATTGGCTTCTCCATCATCGTGAGAATGCACATAATCGGCCAAAAGGCTCGCAACTGGGTCATTTTCATTCCTATTTTCCGCCCCGTGCGAGTGTTCGTGTTCGTCATGTTTTTCGCCATCTTCGTGGTCGCCTTCACCCTCATCGTGGTCGTGTCTGAATCCCTTTAGCATATCACCATCGGTTTTTACATCACTTGGCAAGGCATTTACCCCACCAATTGCTCCTTCATTTTCTTCGCCTAAATACTGTCCGTAGCGGAGGCGGAGGGCTTTTTGGTCGAAGCCAATTTCGTTGGAAGTGCTATTAAATGCTTCCTTTGAAAGTTTTTTTCGTTGGGCAATCAGTTTTTCGGTATCAATAATTATTTGGCGTTGACTTCTAAAATATTCGGGCATGATATTCATGGCCATCGTTGCCAAATCAGCCTCTTCGGTTTGTGAAGTATCTTTATAAACAATAAAATAAGTATCCGATTTCGAGAAATTTGGTGTTGGTCGTTTATTATCAATGGCTGCCCAATAGTAGTAAAGTTCATCGCCAGGGGTAAAGTTAAGAGCCTTTAAATCAATGTTTTTGCTTACAGTGGTCGATTTGAAATTGGCCTGTGAAATCGGAAATTTCACTTCTCTAAACTTCACATTTTCGCCCGAGCCACGAGCCAAAGTAGCTACAATAAATGCTTGATTTACCAAAAAATCATCGGAGATTTTGGCCGAAACCTGAATGTTTTTTGGGTCTTTTAAAAAATGTAATTGATATAATTCTTTTGAAGCAGGTTCAATCTTTGGAGCCAAATCAGGAATGGCTTCAAGTCGATAAAAATCAGATTGATAAATGAGTGAATCGTGCCAATAGGCTTTGAAAGCATATAACCCAGAACTAATTAATTGGTCAGAATATTCAAAACTTTCTCCCAATTTTTTGAAACCAACTTTATCTCCTCGATTATTGCTAAGTTTTACGGTCAAATCGTTTGAATGACTAAATTTTAGTTGCCATTTTAGCAACGAACCGCTAATGGCTGAAATATTCATATTATCCGACTCATTGCTTGACAACCCTGTGTATGTAGGAGGGGTGATGCTTAAAGTTGCCGATTCAAATTCGGGTTTTGTGATTGGAATAGTAGGCGAATTTTGTAATAAACTACTTATTTTTGCTTGATTCTGACCAAATTTTAATGATGGGGAGAAAATATAGAAAGCTATGCAACTGACGAAAAGGCCAGAAAACAACAACAGTTTTTGGTCGTAAACCAGCGGTGTTTGATATGTATTTTTTGAAAAAAGGCGTTCGAGTTGCAGTTGTTCGGCCAAATTAGGTTGCTCGACATTCAGCAGGTCAAGACTGTATTCGGTATCGCCCAACTTTTGGTGAATAAGCTTGATAGCTTCTGTTTTTTTATTTTGAAAAAGCTTTTGTTGAAAAGCCATTCCCACAAAGGCAAGCACCATAGCTACCAAAGCCCAAAGTGTAGAATGACTAACCAAAAGCACCAAGAAATAAGCCGACCCCGCTACCAATAAACATATCAGAGCAGCAACGGTATAAAGTTGCAAATTAACTTTTGCTATGATTTGTCGGAGTTGATTCATGCGTTTTTCGTAATTGCGAGCCATCGCTCAAGGCCTACTAATAAAATAAAAATCAGCAGAAGGCTTTTTGAAAACCATTCATTTGATGATTTTTGTGGGTATTTCTGAATTTGAAAAATATTATTTAACTCATTATCAGTCAATGGTTTACTTAATTGTAAGTTATAAAAATCAATAATTTTATTGCCTAAAAATTCGGGTAATTGCCCATTAAAAACCCATTCGTTGTTTTGGGGTTTCAATAAATCTTCGAGATAAATTACGTTTTGGGTATTTTGAGCGGTAATCTGTTTCCAAAACTTTGTTCCTGAAAAAAAATATAAACTATTATCCGAAGTCGGTATTGATTTATCTGAGAAAACTATATCGTATTTTTTATCATTTTTTGCTTCATTGTCAATCTCAAACTCCCATTCGTAAATATCTTTTAAAGCCATTAATGCGGCTGAAATTTGCTTTTTTTCATTGGCATCAGTATTGAAAATACCGACTTTTAAAACTCCATTATTTGCACTTTCTCCTGTTAGTTGAGTTGCATTTTTTGATGTTTTTAAGAGATTGGCTTCATCGATATAACTTCTTTTATTTTCTGAAAAAGATAAAAACTTTGTTTGTTTGGATGAGTCAACCAACGAGTGAATCTTGAAATCTGTCGGAACAAATATGGCAGGTAATTTTGCCAAAGATTGCTGATTTACAAAGTATAATTCGAGCGTTTGGTTATTTATTTCATGGCTGATTTCATTGAGTGCAATTTGCATATTCGTTGCGGCAATACTTTTTAATGCTTGCTGCGGAGTATCATTCATGTCATCAAACTGAACGGGTTTTGATGCTAACCAATAGCATTTTTCTCCTCTTTTTAGTGCTTCTTCAATCTCGAATTTATAATTTTCTACAACTAATTGATTGGGCTGAATAAGATGAATCTTTGCTTTATCGGTAGAAGATTTTGCCCATTTTATTAAAGGTTTCGATAAAATAAAAACCAAAAGCAACAATAGTAAACACCTGATAATGAGCAACAAAATATTATCCAGTCGAATTCCTCTCGACTGTTGAAGGTTTTTCTCGCTCAGCCATTGAGTGGCTGCCCAAGCAATTACTTTACCTTTTTTTTGATGCCAAAAATGAATGACTATCGGAATAGAAATTGCTAAACTTCCCCACAATATGTATGGATTCAAAAACTCCATTTTTAGAAATTTCTCTTTTTAATTGATTCCAAAATTACACTCGCTATTGGTGTTTCTAAATTTGCTCTGAACAAATGCACAAACGGCTTTTGCAGAGCGGTTTCAATGTTTTTAAGGTAAGTTTCGGCATTTTTTCTTACCTCATCTTTTATGGCTTCTGCCTCCAGCTCAATCTCCTGCCCAGATTCTAAATCTTTGAAGCGATAAAAACCTTTGAGGTTAAATTCTTGCTCATGTTTACCCAAAATCTGAAAAATCAGAATCTCTCGGTGCGGGTTTGCTAAACTCGAAATCAAGCGAATCCATTCATCATCTACTTGCAGTAAATCTGATGCTAAAACTAACACTTCCTTTTGTTTAGCAGAACTTAACGCAGGAAATTTCGGGTCTTGATTTTGCCATTTTCCATTGGCCTCAGCCTTTTCGAGCGTGTATAAAATTCTCTGAAACGATTGTTTGCCCGAACTTACTAAGGTCTGTAATTCACCATTTTGAAGAGCATATAAACTCATTAAATCGCCTTGTCTGTACCCTAAATATGCCAGCGATGCCAATAAAATCTTGCAATATTGTAATCTACTTACGTTATTTTCGGTATAATTCATCGAACCCGATAAATCAATCATAAACTTGAGGTGGAAATTACTTTCGGTCGAAGATTCTCTTACCAAATGTTTATCGGTGCGGGCATAAAGTTTCCAGTCGATTCGCTTGGGGTCATCGCCAGGTTCGTAGTGTCGGTATTGCTCAAATTCAATGCCGTAGCCGTAGCGTTTACTATGATGAATGCCCAACATCAGTTGTTCACTCACCAGTATCCCCGCCAGTTGTAGGTTATTGAGTTTGATTAGTTCGGTTGTAAGCATGGTCGGATTTTATTTCTTCAACAAATCCTTTATTACATCATCCGTTGAAATTCCTTCGGCTTCGGCTCGGAAATTTAATGCAATTCTGTGCCTTAAAATCGGATAGGCGAGGGCTTCAATATCTTCGGGTAGCACCGAAAACCGTTCGTTTAGTACCGCTCTTGCTTTTGCACAAAGTACCAATGCCTGACCCGCTCGTGGGCCTGCACCCCATTCGCACCATTCTTTTACATAAGTCGAATTTGTTGTTGCTGGGCGAGTTGCTCTCACGATATGATTGATTTTTACAATTAATTCTTCGCTGATATGTACTTGGCGAGTAAGTTTTTGCAAATCAATGATGTCATTATCGGTCATGATGGTTTGCAAAACTGGTTTGTTTGTGCCAGTTGTGCTTTTCAACACATCTAATTCTTCGTTTTCGGAAGGATAACCAAGTTTAATATACAACAAGAATCGGTCGAGTTGAGCTTCTGGAAGTGGATACGTACCTGCCTGTTCGATTGGATTTTGGGTAGCAATAATCAAAAACGGCTTCGGTAAATCGTAGTTTGTACCAGCATACGTCACTTTATATTCTTGCATAGCTTCGAGCAAAGCCGCTTGCGTTTTTGGAGGCGTTCGGTTGATTTCATCGGCCAAAACAATATTGGCAAAGATTGGTCCTCGATTAAATTTGAAGAATTTTTTGCCAGTTTCGTGGTCTTCTTCCAAAATTTCAGTACCAACAATATCACCAGGCATGAGGTCGGGCGTAAACTGAATTCGCTTGAATTTCATATCAAGTGCTTTTGATAAAGTGCTTACCATCAAGGTTTTGGCAAGTCCTGGTACGCCTTCAAGCAAACAGTGTCCGCCTGCCAAAAGTGAAATCAAGATTTCGTCAATGGCCGCTTGTTGACCGACAATAACTTTGGCAATTTCTTTTTTTAGTAGGGGTAATTTGGCTACTAATGTTTTGTAATGATGAAGTTCTTTGGTTTCCAATTTTCTTTGAATTTTTTCCGTCAGCTAAAGCAGACGGCAATGAATTTTAAATTACGGCTGAATTTTAGACCTACACCGTTAAGGCATAATTAATAATATTTACTCCAAATTTCGTATTGTCTTCGGCGAGCCAGCGTTTGTTTCTGAAATCGTAGTCCCACTCGCAGCCGTAATCTTTATTGCTGTATAAAACCCCGATTCTACCATTGATAATAATTGCTTTTAAGTAATCATGCACGAGGTCATCCCCCCAGCCATTTAGCTCAAAAGTAGTAGTAGGAGGACCATCAAACTGAAAAAAACAATTATAAATTGGGTGAGTATTCGGGATTTTTTGAAGGGCTTTTGCTCCGAAAGTTCGAGCCATTTCTTGCTCAAATGACTTCGCAAAAAGTCCATCAATATCGTGATTACAATCATCTACGAAGACAAAGCCGCCATTTTCGATATATTTCCGAAAATGGTCACGTTCTTGACTCGAAAATTCAACCAATTTATGTCCACTCAAATAGCAAAACGGACTTTTGAAAAGCTCATTACTACTCAAAAGCACCACTTTTTCTTTTTCATCAATCGGAATAGTCGTGTATTCGACCAAAGAATTAAGAATATTTGAAGGCATTCGCTGGTCGGTATCCCAATCTCCAGAGTTATATTGTATTCTTGTAAAAATAAATGGTTTCATTTGAATAGTTATTGGTTACTGGGAAATTAGTTATTGGTTATTGATAAATTTTTAATGCCTTTTTATTAAACTATTTCAAGATAAAGGCAATACAAATTTTTACCAATAACCAATAACATATAACCAATTCTACACCGCATCAGATAAACTCGAAAATGTAAATTCTCGAATTTTCATGGGTGGTACCATATAATTTTGGTTCGATTCGGTACTGACCACACGCTCAGTTTTTCCCAACATTTCGAGATTATTGAGCATGATAATTGGACTTTCATTGAATCGGAAGTTTTTAATCGGATATTTGATTTTTCCATCTTCAATATAGAAAGTGCCGTCACGGGTAAGACCAGTCTGTAGAAGCGTTTGTGGGTCAACTGAGCGGATATACCATAGTTTTGTCACTAAAATGCCTCTTTTGGTGCTTTTTATCATCTCATCGAGCGTTGCATCGCCACCAAGCATAATAAAGTTTGTTGGGAAAGGAATGGGTTTTACACCTTTCTCTTTCGCCCAAAAACGAGAATAGGATAGGTTTTTAACTACACCTTTTTCAATCCACATACGTTTTTCTTGAGATTGTCCATCGCCTGACCACGGAGATGCTGGTAAATCTGCATAAGCAGGGTCGGAGAAAATGGTTACTCGTTCATCGACAATTTTTTCGCCCAGTTTTGTTTTTCCTCCTTGTTTGCTGAAAAACGAACGACCTTCATCGGCACTACGAGCATCCATATCGAAATAGATATTTTCGAGCAAAACAGCCGCTGCTGTTGGTTCAAGAATTACTGTATATTTGCCTGGTTCGAGTGCTTTGGCATTTTTCGACCCGACTGCTTTTTGAATCGCAATTTTGGTAGCGGCAGCAGTATCGAGTTTATTTACATCGCTAAAACCTTTGATTACATAACCCGAACCAGTGCCATCTTCGGTGCGAACCGTGAGTGAATAATTGATATTGGTACTTTTGTAGTAGGCAAACAGGCCTTTTGAGTTCATCATGGCCGAATAGCCTTTCGAGTCTTCTAAAAAGCCCGCTGCAACTAATTTTTGCTCACGAGTAAGTTTCAAACTTTTCATTACGGCTTCAGCACGTACATCAGGGTTGATGTTGGCGGTTGAATCAAAATATCCTTCTGATTTCATATATGGCTGAGGCTCCAAAACACCCATGTATTCAGGGTTTTCGGGAGCAAGGCGAGCCAATTCTTCCGAGCGACGTACTACTTTTTCGAGCGAGGCATCATCGAATTCGTCGATTGTAGCCACACCAACTCTTTTGCCAAAAGCCGATTGCACTTGCAGATTTTGATTGGTTAATGCACCGCTTGTCGAAACTTCATTGCGTGCATAGCGGATATTTCCGTTGATATTGGCCGAAATATTAATTTCACAATCATCGGCCTTTGAATAGCTCAAAACCTTTTTAAGCAAGGTTTTAGCTTCATTTTCTGATAATATGACTGACATGAATAATTTAGAATTAAAGAATGAGTGAATGAGCAAATAGAAAAGTGGAATATAGATTTTTTTGTAAGAATGGTAACCATTTCTTAAATCCAAATCGCACGGGCGACCCCGTCGTAATTCTTATTAGACTTTCCTTGCCGTATTGATTACATTAACACCATTGAAACGAGCTGTTGCACTTCCGTGCGAAACGGCACTCGATTGTGATGGTTGTCCCTTGCCATCGAAGAATGAACCTCCGAGTCTATAATCACGTTCGTCACAAATTTTTACGCACGAATTCCAAAACTCTTGCGTATTTGATTGATACGCCACGTCTTTGAGCATTCCTGCAATTTGTCCATCTTTAATTTCGTAATATAACTGTCCGCCAAATTGGAAATTATAGCGTTGTTGGTCGATAGAGAATGAGCCATCGCCAATGATATATATTCCTTTCTTAACGTCTTTAATCATTTCAGCCACCGTCAAAGGTGTTTTTCCTGCTGCCAACGAGACATTAGCCATGCGTTGGAATTGCACCGACGACCAGCTATCAGCATAGCAACATCCGTGCGATTCTTTTTCACCGATGATGTGTGCTTGGTCACGAATAGCTTGGTAGTTTACCAAAGTACCATCTTTTACTAAATCCCATTGTTTGGTTTTTACGCCTTCATCATCCCAACCAACTGCACCGAGTGAACCAACTTGCGTTTTATCGGCAAAGAAGTTTACTTCCTTGCTGCCATAATTGAAGTTTTTGCTTTGCCACTTATCAAGCGTAGCGAAAGAAGTTCCCGCAAAATTGGCTTCGTAGCCCAATACACGGTCAAGTTCGAGTGGGTGACCTACTGATTCGTGAATCGTTAGCCACAAGTGAGAAGGGTCAAGTACTAAGTCGTATTTTCCTGCCTCAACCGATTTTGCTGTTAGCTTTTCTTTGGCTTGTTTGGCTGCAGCAGTTACGTCTTCGAGCATATCGTAGCCTTTGTTGTAGCGTGTCGTGATGCCCGTAACTTTATCTTTCGGATTGGTCTGTAAATACTCATAACCCATACCAACTGGGGCAGAAAGTGCCTGACGAGTTTCAAATTTACCCGTTTTCGGGTCAATGGCAGTTACTGAGGCAATCGGCCAAATACGGTGAATGTCTTGGTCGATGTATGAACCATCCGATGAAGCAAAGTACTTTTGCTCATTAACCATGAAAAGTACTGAATTGACATAATTTGCCCCATTTTTCAAGGCAGCATCGTTTACTCCAAGAAGTAAATCAACTTTTTCTTTGATTGGCACTTCAAACGAATTTCGTTGAATAGGTGCTTTCCAACTTACCTCACCGTAGCCATTTTGCGGAGCAAGGATTACGGGCTGTGACATGAGTTTTGCGTTGGCTTTCGCAATCGCAACGGCCTCTTCGGCTGCACGTGCGGTGTCGGCTTCTGATTTTGCATCAACAACGGCCGCAAATCCCCAACAACCGTTGGCAATTACTCGCACACCTACGCCATAAGACTCGGTATTGACAATGTTTTGAACTTTGTCTTCACGAGTAACAACAAATTGATTGAGATAACGACCGATACGAACATCGGTGTAGGTAGCTCCTTTGGCTTTTGCGGCATTGAGAGCAGCATCGGCAAGGCGTTTCTTGACGGCTACATCAATTGCTCCGTCAATTAATGCTTCTTGCGACACAGAATTTCCGATAATCGGAATACCAGCAGTCGGCATATTGGGTAACATGAGTCCCCCAAAACCTAAGCTGGATAACTGGATAAAATCTCTTCTTTTCAAAGCTTTTTCGGTTTTTGTGTAAAATATTAAGTTTATAAATGAAGTCTAATTTATAGAATATTCTTTTAAGCTTAAAAATTGTCTGTTGGATTTTGATAAAAGGTAATAAGTCTTGTTGAGTGGAAGGTCTCTTTGAAATGATAAAACGTTTGTATAAACTATTCAAAGGACACATGAGACATTTTAATAATAAAATTTGATAGAACTAAGATTCATTACCGACTGCTTTAGCTGACGGAATCTTGGATGAAAACAAAACATATTTTGACTTTAGTCGAAATTTGTGGTTTGACTAAAGTCAAATTTGTTTGTTTTAATGTATCCGTCGATTGAAACTGACGGCAATGAATTTATCCTATTTAATTTTATACCGCATCAGATAAACTACTGAATGTGAAGTCTCTGATTTTTAGTGGCGGAACCAAACAACCACCTACACGAGTCGGTTTGCCCATTGCTTCAAGGTTATTGAGCATAATGATTGGACTTTCGTTGAAACGGAAGTTTTTGATTGGGTATTTGATTTGTCCTTTTTCGATATAGAAAGTTCCGTCACGAGTAAGTCCTGTGTACAATAACGTTTGAGGGTCAACGGCACGGATATACCAGAAACGTGTAACTAAGATGCCTTTTTCTGTTCCTTTAATCAAATCGGCCAGAGATTCGTTTCCACCAGCCATGATAAAGCCCGCAGGTGGAGCAATTGCTTTTACTCCTTTTTTATCTGCCCAAAATCTTGAATAATAAACGTTTTTCACAACGCCATTTTCAATCCAAGAGATTTTTTCTTGTGGGCGACCATCGCTACCTCCGCCACCAAAACGGCCACCACCGCCGCCACCGCCAAAGCCTGAGCTTGGAATTTCGATATTGGTTGGGTCAGAATAAATATTTACTCTTTCGTCGAATAATTTTTCTCCTAAACGAGTACCGCCACCTTTTTTGCTCAAGAAACTACGTCCTTCGTCGGCATTTCGTGCATCCATGCTTCGCATCATGTTTTGCAATAAATCAATCGAAGCTGCTGGTTCGAGAATTACGGTGTATTTTCCTGGCTCAAGTGCTTTTGCATTGCTTGAAGCCAATGCTTTTTGCATCGCAATTTCGGTTGCTTGTTTGGTGCTGAGTTTAGATACATCGTTGAAATCTCGAATAGCATAACCCGAACCAAGGCCATCGGCTGTACGAACAGTAATAGAAAAATCAACAGAAGTGGCTTTATTATATCCAAAAAGTCCTTTGCTGTTGCCAATGGCTGAGTAGCCAGTTGAATCTTCTAAATAACCTGCCGCTGTTAAACCTTTTTTAGAACATGGGTCAATGCTATCAAATGCTGCTTTGGCACGGTAATCGGGGTCGATATTGGCAGTGCTTTCGGCAAATGTCGGCGACTCTAAATACGTTTGTGGCCCGAGCATTGGCATATATTCAGAGTTTTCGGGAGCAAGACGAGCAATTTCCTCGGCTCTTCTTACAGTTTTTTCGAGCGAAGCATCATCAAATTCGTTGATGGTGGCTGTGCCTGAGCGTTTGCCAAAAACTGCCGTAACTGCCAATGATTGGTCGTATGATTCGCCACTGGTAGAGACTGAGTTTCGGGCATAACGAATATTTCCTGTGCGACCTCCGCTGAGACTCACACTCATTTCATCTGCCTTTGAAAATGCTAAAACCTTATCTATTATCTTTTTAGCTTCTTCTTTTGATAATATTTTATTCATTTTTGTAGTTTTAAAATGTAAGTAGTCAATGTTCAACAATTGACAGTTAATAACTTTCTAAATTATTAACTGTGGTCTGTGGACTATCGACTTTTATCAAATCTTTCTTCCAGTATTGATTACGTTTACACCATTGAAACGAGTGGTTGCACTTCCGTGAGAAACGGCACTTACCTGCGAAGGCTGACCTTTTCCATCGAAAAACGAACCAAAAGTACGGTAATCGTCTTTATCACAAATCTGCACACATGAGTTCCAGAACTCTTGTGTATTTGATTGATAAGCCACATCATCGAGCATTCCTACGAGTTCTCCGTTTTTGATTTCGTAGAAAAGTTGTCCACCAAATTGGAAGTTATATCGTTGTTGGTCAATCGAATACGAGCCACGACCGATGATATAGATACCTTTTTCAACGCCTTTAATCATATCAAAAACGCTCAATTTCTCTTTGCCTGGACGAAGCGAAACATTTGGCATACGTTGGAATTGAACCGAGTTCCAGTTATCGGCATAGCAGCAACCGTGCGACGCATTTTCGCCCAAGATATTCACTTGGTCACGGATTGCTTGATAATTTACCAAAACACCGTCTTTTATCAAATCCCATTCTTTGCATGGCACACCTTCGTCGTCATAACCTACAGTTCCGAGCGTATAAGGTTGAGTTTTATCAGCTACGATATTTACTTGCTTACTACCGTAGTTGAAAGCTTTTGTTTTCCATTTATCGAGTGTTGCGAAAGATGTTCCTGCATAGTTGGCCTCGTAACCCAATACACGGTCAAGTTCGAGTGGGTGACCAACTGATTCGTGGATGGTTAGTCCGAGGTGATTTGGGTCAAGTACTAAATCATATTTGCCAGCTGGAACTGACTTTGCAGTGAGTTTTTGTTGAGCTTGTTTCGATGCCATGATTGCATCTTCAACCATGTCGTAAGAGTTACGATAGCCAATCAGACCATTTGGAGCGGAAATTTTTTCGCTGGCCAAACCATCTAAATATTCATAGCCCATACCCATTGGAGAGC
Organism: Emticicia aquatilis; assembly: GCF_014644295.1. Classification (GTDB taxonomy): domain Bacteria; phylum Bacteroidota; class Bacteroidia; order Cytophagales; family Spirosomataceae; genus Emticicia; species Emticicia aquatilis. The sequence continues at coordinate 427,776 of NZ_BMKK01000004.1, read as the reverse complement.
TGATGGCATCACGAGTTTTGAATTTTCCTGCGGCTTTATCAACGGCCGTAACTGTGAAAGTTGGCCAAATACGATGCACATCTTGGTCGATGTATGAACCATCAGAAGAAGCGAAATACTTTTGTTCGTTTACAAAAAATAAGTTTGATGTTACAAATCCAGCACCATTTTTCATGGCTTCGCTGTTTACTTTCATCAATAAATCAATTTTTTCTTGCACAGGAACCTCAAAAGCATTTTTCTTGATTGGAGTTTTCCATGTTACTTCGCCAACACCTTTTTGTGGTGCTAAGATAACTGGCTCTTTCTGAATCTTTGAGTTTGCTTTGGCAATAGCCACGGCCGTTTCGGCACATTTTGCAATACCGTCGGGTGTTACGTCGCTGGTGGCGGCAAATCCCCAAGTACCATTGGCAATTACTCTGATACCAACGCCATAAGATTCAGCATTGGTGATGTTCTGCACTTTGGTTTCACGGGTAAATAAGAATTGTTGTAAGTAACGACCAATGCGAACATCTGTGTAGGTTGCACCTCGTGATTTGGTTGCGTTGAGAGCAATATCAGCTAATCGCTTTTTGGTAGCTATATCAGCTCCCGGCTCAAGAAGATGTTCGACAGGTACCATATTTCCCAGTACGGGAATCGAAGAACCCATCATAGCTCCCAAACCCATACCAGATAATTGGATAAAATCCCTTCTTTTCATGTTAGGTTGTTGATTGAATTAAAAATGAAATTTATTGTAAAAATGAACAATTATTCGGTGATAAGAAATTTTTTAACAGAAAAACGATTTATACAAAAACTAAAACTAATGAATTGAGTAGATGTTTGGATAATTAGATAGACAAATTGGAGTTTTTTAGCGACTTTCTCGCAAGAATGTTTCTTAATTTATCTTAAATACCGAAATTCTCCTACAACGTTTTTTTACCACGGAGTTAAAAATGAGTATTTCACGGAGTTGCACGGAGTTAGTTAGTCCGTGTAACTCTGTGTTAAACTTCGTGAACCTCAGTGGTAAAAATTAAGGTCTAACATGCCCATTCCGAAAGTATTTTAAAAAAGATTATGTAGTTTTGCCGAATCAAATCTTTAAAATTCTACAAATAATCAAATATAATGAGTATCGAAAGACAATCTTTTGGGAAACTTCCCGATGGCCAAGAAACAAGCCTTTATACTTTAAAAAATACCGCAGGAATGAAAGCCATAATCACTGATTTTGGTGGAATAATTGTATCATTGACTGCACCTGACCGAGACGGAAATTTTACTGATGTTGTTCATGGTTGCGATACCTTGGAAGGTTATTTAAAAGGAGTACCATATTTTGGAGCAATAATCGGTCGTTATGGTAATAGAATTGCAAAAGGTAGCTTTGAGTTAGATGGTATAACCTATTCATTACCAATCAATAATGGTGTAAATGCTTTGCACGGTGGCTTGAAAGGTTTTGATAAAAAATTGTGGAATGTTACCGCAATCGAGGGCGAAGAACCAGCTCTTAAATTAAGCTATTTGGCAGCTGACATGGAAGAAGGTTACCCTGGGAATTTGAGCATTGAAGTTGTTTATACTTTACAGGCCGATAATACATTAAGAATTGATTATAAAGCTACTACCGATAAAGCCACGGTTTTGAATGTAACAAATCACTCATATTTTAATTTGAGCGGAGCAGCCGACGTACTTGACCATGAGGTAATTTTGCACGCTGATAAATTCTTGCCAGTTGATGCGACTGTAATTCCAACAGGTGAGCTGCGACCAGTTGTGGGAACACCATTTGATTTTACCGAAAAGCATACAATCGGTGAACGAATCAATGATACTTCGTATGAGCAAATTGTATTGGGAAGTGGCTACGACCATTGTTATGTATTGACCGATACAAGTTCAGATTTAAGACTCGCTGCTGAGGTGTATGAACCAAAAACTGGACGAATAATGGAGGTTTTTACAACTGAGCCAGGAATGCAATTTTACTCGGCTAATCATTTGAAAGGTGATATTATTGGTAAAGGTGGAGCAACTTATGCTCGTCGCTCGGCTTTTTGTGTTGAAACCCAACATTTTCCAGATTCGCCAAATAAACCGCACTTTCCGACTACGGTTTTAAGACCTGACGAGGTTTATCAATCAACTACTTCGTATAAATTCTCTGCGAAATAATAAAGTTTGGGTGGTCATAAATAGTCCACGGTCAATAGTCGATAGTCCATAGTAATTTTAACTACTAAGAACAAAATGTCGATTATTTAATTTACTTGATTTGACCACCCAAAAATCAATCTTGCCCGATGATGATTTCTGATGCTTCACATAAATTGCTTTTCAAGCAAACTGTTGACGGAATTTATTCATTATCTGATGAAGATTTTGATGCCTTTTTTGAGTTATTCAAGCCTTTTTCTGCCAAAAGAAAGGAAATCTTGACGTATAGCGGTACAGTTGAGAAAAATCTATTTTATATCATTGATGGTTTGCATCGAATGTATTATTCTGATGAAAATGGCCGTGAAGCAACCATTTTGTTTTCATATTCGGGAAACTTTGGGGGTGTTTTAGATTCAATGATGAGTCAGCGGGCATCGATTTTTTTTTACGAAGCTATAAGCCCATCGGTTTTTCTGAGAGCATCTTTTCAACAAATCGAACTCTTAATTCAGACCCGACCAGCCATTGAAATTTTATTGAGAAAAGGTCTAATCAGTGCTTTTTCTGGCGTTTTAGAAAGATTAGTTGAGCTTCAATGTTTTTCTTCCGAAGAAAAATTCCGACAATTACTCAAGCGTAGCCCACATATTCTGCAAATAGTTCCGCATAAATACCTCGCCAACTATATTGGTATTGATGCCAGTAATTTTAGTAAACTAATAAACTCGGTGCAGATATAAATCTTGGTATTTACCAACTTTTTCTAATTTAATTTAGCCCAATTTTGCGAATGAAAATTAATCATTCTTAGAATTTATGGAAAAGCTATTATTACTTAATCAATTAGAAAATCAAGTTGAAAATCATTTACAGCAGGCTATTCAAAAATATCAGAATCTTTCAAATGAATTATTGCTAAAGCCTTCATCATCAGGAGGTTGGAGTATTGCTCAGTGTTTAGAGCATTTGAATTCTTACGGTGTTTATTATTTGCCATTATTTAAAAAAGGTTTATACGCAAGCCAAGATGATATGCGTGTAGAAACCATAGAAAGTACTTGGTTGGGAAAATTGGCCATTGATTCGATGAACCCCGAAAAAGGCAAGAAAAAGTTTAAAGCCAGAAAAGGGCATATTCCCGAAGTGATATTAGATGCAAAGGCTGTTATTGCCGAATTTATCAATCAACAAGAGCAATTATTACAGATTTTACGAATTGCTAAAAACAAGCGTATTCAGCAAATAAAGATACCGATTTCAATAGCAAAGTTTTTGAAATTGCATTTGGGGGATGCCATACAGTTTTTGATTATTCATAACGAACGCCATATTCAGCAGGCAAATCGAAATCTGTAAAGAATCAAAAAGTTATAATTATGCTTAAACTACGTCCTTTAGGGCGTGGTAAAAAGTAAAAAGTGGAATTGTGGCTTTAGCCATGACTGCTTCTAAGTCAAGACTAAAGCCAAATGCTTTTTTATATCTTCCACGCCCTAAAGGACGTGGTTTGAAGAATAAAAGACCTCATTTTTAATGCTTTTAATCCATAAAGAATATTTGTTTTGCATATTTTTACTCATATTTGTAGTCAATACCGATTTCAAATATGAAAAAAACTACTCTGACAAGCGTCCTCATTTTATTCATTTCTTCACTTTGTATCGCTCAAAGCAAAGTCGACTTAGCTATTACAAACGCCAATATTATTGATATTCGAACAGGGAAACTGACTAATAATAAGGTAGTTATTGTTGATAAAGGCGAGATTATAAATGTTTGCTCACCTGCCGAACTGAGTAAATATAAAGCCAATCAAACGATTTCTGCCAAAGGTAAATTCGTAATGCCAGCCCTTTGGGATATGCACGTGCATTTTGGCGGTGGCGATAGCTTGATTCAAGAAAATAAAGATTTGATGAATCTGTATATTGCGATGGGAATCACGGCCGTAAGAGATGCAGCAGCTGATATTTCACCAAGTGTGCTGGAATGGCGTAAGGCAGTGAATGATGGCAAACTTCTGGGGCCAACAATTTTTACTTCTGGGCCAAAACTCGAAGGTTACAAGTCGATTTGGTTGGGTGATATTGAGGTTGGTACAATGGATGAAGTAAACAAAGCCCTTGATTCACTGGATAAACTAAAAGTCGATTTTGTGAAGATTACCGACAATACAATCAAACCCGAGATTTATTTGGGAAGCATCAAAGAGGCAAGAAGGAGAGGTTATAAAACATCAGCACATATTCCGCCTGTATTTACGATTGAGCAAGTGAGCGAAGCGGGCTTGAGTAGCGTTGAGCATATTACGTATCTATTGCGTGCAGGTTTAAAAAATCAGAAAGAGCTAAGCGACCAAGTAGCCAATGGCACACAAACCGCCAGAGATTTATCACTAAAAGCCCTCAACGAATTTGATGAAGCAACTGCCGAAGCGGCATTCAAGATTTTAGCAAAAAATAAAACTGCCGTAACTCCAACATTATCAATTAGTTATGCAACTGCATTTTTAGATGTAAACGACCACCAAAATGATGCGTTCTTGAAATATATTGGGCCCGGTTTACGCAAAACTTACGATTGGCGAGTGCAACGTGCGGCCAAAGATACCAAAGAAGCTATCGAAATTCGTCACCGAACCATCGAAAAAGCAGCGTCTTTGTTGCCATTATTGCAGCGTTCGGGCGTGAAGATTTTGGCAGGAACTGATGCTGGATATTTGAATAGTTTTGATTACCCAGGCTTGGGACTTCACCAAGAATTGGAACTGATGGTCAAAAATGGACTTACACCATTGCAGGCTTTGCAGGCATCAATCATTAATGGGCCTGATTTTTTGAATAAATCAGAAAAATACGGAAGTGTGAGCAAGGGCAAAAAAGCAGATATTTTGTTGCTCAACGAAAACCCGTTGCTCAACATTTCGGCTACACAAAATATATATGGTTTAGTAGCTCACGGAGAATATTTGGATGCTGCCAAACTTAAAAGTCTCCTGATTGCGAAGTAATTGATAATTGAGAATTGATAATTGAGAATTGATAATTGATAAATCATTATTCATTTTCAATTCTCCATTATCAATTAAAAATTAAGAATTATACTTATTTCTATACTCAATCGGTGACATTCCTACCAGTTTTCTGAAAACATCACGGAAAGCTTTTAAATCGGTATAACCCACATCATACATTACTTCGTTAACGGTTTTTCTGCCACTTTCGAGTTGTTTTTTTGCGGATTCTATTTTTACTCTTTGTATGTATTCAATAACTGTATTTGAAGTCGCTTTCTTGAATCTACGTTCAAATGTTCGTCTTCCAATGCCAAATCTATCAGCCAAATCTTCTACATTGAGTTTTGTTTGGTAGTGTTTTTCGATAAACTCTTGAGCATTCAGAATCTGCGTATCTTCATGGTCTTTTTGTCCTTGAAACATCACAAATGGTGATTGGCTGTTTCGTCCCATTTCGAGCAAAAAGAATTTAGAAGCCATAATTGCCATTTCACGATTCGTGTATTTTTCTACCAAATAAAGTAGTAAATTCCAGTACGAAGTAGCTCCTCCACTCGAATAAATGCCATTTTGCTCGGTGATAACCTTGTCATCAGCGAGATACACTTCTGGAAACATCGTTCTGAATTCATTCGCATAAAGCCAATGGGTTGAGCATGATTTTCCGTTTAAAAGCCCAGTTGAGGCCAATAAAAATGCTCCCACACACAGGCTGGCAATTTCAGCCCCTTTACGATGTTGGTCTTGAATCCACGGAATAAAACCTTCGTTTTGTTTGATGGCCTGAGCCATATTTCCGCTCAAGGCAGGAATAATTATCAAATCAGCTTTCCTGACTTCATTCAAGAGAAAATCAGGATAAAATGAAATCAAACCATCATTTAGCTTGACTTCTTTGCTCATTCCTACTAATTTTATGTTGAAAGCGGGTTGGAGTTCCATACTTTTATAGAACTCATTAATGGCCGAAAACATATATCGTGGGTCAACGATTGCAGCTGGAATAGCTGTTTCAGGAACTAATATCATGACGTTTTTCATGCCGTAAAACTATAAAAAAAGTTTGTCGCAATCAACCCACTAAATTGTCGTTTTTACATATTTCTAATTCAGAATATTGCCCGTAGTTTTGTGGCATTAAATCTTACAAAAATTATGAGAAAGCTAAAATTACAAGTTCAAATGTCGGTCGATGGTTTTATTGCTGGTCCAAATGGTGAAATGGATTGGATGGTTTGGAACTGGGATGATGCCCTAAAAAACTATGTTTCAGCCCTTACTGATGATGTCGATTGTATCATTTTAGGTCGAAAACTGGCCGAAGGTTTTATTCCACATTGGGCAGGTGCTGCACAAATCGAGAACGATGAACAAGATTTTGCAAAAAAAATGAGCGAAACTCACAAAGTAGTTTTCACAAAAACACTTGAAAGTGCTGATTGGTCGAATGCTATTTTAGCAAAAGGAAACCTTGTTGATGAAATCAATGCTTTGAAAAATCAATCTGGTAGTGATATCATCGTATATGGTGGAGGGTCATTTGTTTCTTCTCTAATCAAAGAGGGCTTGATTGATGAGTACCATCTTTTTGTAAATCCTGCGATTTTGGGCAAAGGAATGCCAATATTTCAAAGTTTATCTGCTAAGCAAGGACTTACTTTGAGAAAAGCACAGGGTTTTGACTGTGGAATTACGCTTCTTTGTTATGAGTTTAAAAAAGATTAACGGTATTTTGATAAATCAGTAAAATTAGTGTGTTTCTAAATTAAAATTATGAAAAACTATGAATAATGAAATTTCTCTTTGCCTTTGGTTTGATGGCCAAGCCAAAGAAGCGGCCGAGTTTTATTGCTCGGTTTTCTCAAACTCAAAAATTACTTCCGCAAATCCTATGATGGTCACTTTTGAGTTAAATGGCCGAAAAATGATGGGACTCAATGGTGGCCCACAATTCAAATTCAACGAAGCTACATCGCTTGTGGTAAATTGTGAAAACCAAGAAGAAATTGATTATTATTGGGCAAAACTCACCGAAGGTGGAGAAGAAAGTCAGTGCGGTTGGTTGAAAGATAAGTACGGACTTTCGTGGCAAATTGTGCCTTCAATTTTGGGTAAGTTGGTTTCAGACCCTGAAAAAGGACAACGAGTTGTACAAGCCTTTATGAAAATGAAAAAATTTGATATTCAAACCCTCTTGAATGCTTAACTAATGCTTTTGCAAAATAAAGAATTGACATTATATTTATACCTAACTAAAAATATTGACTAAATAGCCTAATAAATAAAACTAAAAACATGAAAAAAGATAAAATCATCTATTGGACAGCTACCACCATTATCGCTTTATTTGAAGGAGTAATGCCAGCTTTGACATCTCAAACTGAATTGGCAAAAGAAGGAATCAGACATTTGGGGTATCCAGAATATTTCGGAAACGCATTGGTTGTTTTTAAGGTTTTAGGGGTTTTGGCTTTAGTTATTCCACAAGTGCCAAAACGAGTTAAAGAATGGGCTTATGCTGGCTTTGCTTTTGACTTTATTTTTGCAACAATCAGTCACGGAGCAGTTGATGGAATCAATGGACAAACATTTTTTCCTTTGGTTGTTTTTGCAATTTTAGCAGTTTCATATGTTTATTATCATAAATTAAACCCTCAAAATGACTGATACTGAGCAAGTGACAGCATATATGGAGACTTTGGAGCATCCGCTAAAAGCTGAGATAGAAGCTTTGAGAATGATTATCAAAGAAACAAATGCCCAAATTTCAGAACGAATCAAGTGGAAAGCTCCAAGCTATTATTGTAAAGAAGATTTCTTGACATTCAACCACCGAATGCAAGATAAAGTGCATTTAATTTTTCATAATGAAGCCATTCCAAAGATAAACTCTGTAATTCTCGAAGGTGACTATAAAGACCGTAGAATGGTATATTTTAAAGATATGACTGATGTTTTGGCTAAAAAAACTGAATTACAGAGAATTATATCCGAGTTATTAGAATTGATTGAAAATTAAGGTTTTACCGAAGATGCTAAAGATTTGCGAGAAAGGTCATCAATTTTTCAAAAATAGCGATTGTCCAACGTGTCCAGTTTGTGAGCAAGAAAATAAGCCTAAAGATGGGTTTTTAAGCTTGCTTCCTGCACCTGCACGGCGGGCATTAGAAAACAACAACATTCATACTTTAGACGAATTATCAAAATTTAGCGAGGTTGAAATTCTGAAACTACATGGAATGGGTAAAACCTCTATTCCCAAACTTCAAAAAGCATTGTCCGATGTTGGATTAAGTTTTAAATAATAGTATTTATGAATACCATAGGATATTTTGAAATACAATCTTCAAATCCTGCCAGTGATGCAAAATTTTATGAGGCAGTTTTTGGCTGGAAATTTATAAAAGACGAATTTCTGCCGATTGAATATTACAGAATCGAAACCAATTCTATCAATGGAGGCTTGCTCAAAAGACCAAGTAATATACCGCAATTGGGCGGTGGTACGAACGCCTTTGTATGTTCGATAGAAGTAGCCAATTTTGATGAAATAGCCGAACTAATTATTGCCAATGGTGGACAAATTGCTCTACCGAAGTTCGCCATTCCAGCACGGTGTTATCAAGGATATTTCATTGATTTGGATAACAATACTTTTGGGGTTTTTGAGGTCAATGCCCAAGCAAAGTAAACAAAAATATGATTGAAGTTTTTAAGACTGATATTAGGAATAAAACTACGGCAAAAGCCATTTTAAAAATATTGAAACAAAGTTTTCCATCTGAAAATTTTAATTTTGACCTCAATGATTGTGATAAGATTTTAAGAACAGAATGTAATGATAATATTAGTCAACAAATCATTGAAGTAATTAATAATCAGGGTTTTAGATGCGAGATTTTAGAAGAGTAGCTTATTCAGTATGCTACTCTTTTTGTTTCGATGGATTAATAACAAAAAAATAATGCTCTAATTTTTAAAAATATTTAATAAAGCAGTATTTTCGATAAAAATTCAGAGACTATTCAACCCTAACATGGAATCCAGAAGAGACTTCATCAAGAAAGCAACTTTATTGGCCAGCGGAGCTGGTCTGATGGGCGTTTTGCCTCCATCAATTCAAAAAGCATTGGCCATTAATCCTGCCGAGGGCAGTACCTTTTGGGATGCCGAACACGTAGTGATTTTAATGCAGGAAAATCGCTCATTCGACCACAGTTATGGCACACTTCAAGGCGTACGTGGCTTCAATGACCCACGAGCCATTAGTTTACCAAATAAAAATAAAGTTTGGTTGCAGTCGAACCTGAAAGGAGAAACTTTTGCTCCGTTCAGACTCAATCTGAAAGATTCAAATGCTACTTGGATGAGTTCGTTGCCGCATTCTTGGGAAAACCAAGTCGATGCCCGCAATAATGGCAAATATGATAAATGGCTGCACGTAAAGCAGTCAGGCAACAAAGCCTACAAAGAAATGCCACTGACTTTGGGTTATTATAACCGTGAAGATATTCCGTTTTATTATGCACTGGCCGATGCCTTTACGGTATGCGACCAAAATTTCTGTTCTTCATTGACAGGGACAACACCTAATCGTTTGTATTTATGGACAGGTACGATTCGTGAAAAAGCTGATTTTGAGGCAAAAGCCAACGTAAAAAACGAAGACGTTGATTACGGAAAATGGGCAAAATGGAAAACTTTCCCCGAAAGATTGGAAGAAAACGGTATTTCATGGAAAATCTACCAAAATGAAATCAGTTTACCAGTTGGTTTTGAAGGTGAAGAAGAAGGTTGGCTCGCCAATTTTACCGATAATCCGATTGAATGGTTCGAGCAGTATGCCGTGAAGTTTTCGCCTGAATATTACAAATACATTCAGAAAATGAATGATATTTTGCCGAAAGATATTGCTACGCTCGAAAAAAATTTGGCATCGTTGAATGGAGCTGAACTCGAAAAAGCAAAATCTGAATTGGCTCGTAAAAAATCATACTATGAAATCTTAAAGCAAGATTTGGTACAATATACGCCCGAAAATTTCGAAAAACTGAATGATTTTAACAAAAATCTCCATCGAAAAGCTTTTACCAATAACCGTAACGACCCACATTATCATGAATTGACCACGCTTGAATACGATGATAATGGCACGCCAAGAAAAGTAGAAGTACCGAAGGGAGATGTTTTGTATCAGTTCAGAAAAGATGTTGAAAATAAGCAACTTCCGATGGTTACATGGTTGGTTGCTCCCGAAAATTTCTCTGACCACCCTGGGGCTCCGTGGTATGGTGCTTGGTATGTGTCGGAAGTGATGGATATTCTGACGAAAAATCCAGAAGTTTGGAAAAAGACCATTTTTATTTTGGCTTATGATGAAAACGATGGTTATTTCGACCACGTTCCGCCGTTTGTGCCACCACATCATGCAAAGCCAAATACGGGTAAAGTTTCGGCTGGAATTGATACTTCAGCCGAACAAGTAAATTTGATTCATGAAAAACAAAGAAAATACAAAGACCCCGAAAAAGATGCTCGTGAAGATGCCATCGGCTTAGGCTTTAGAGTGCCGTTGGTGATTGCTTCGCCGTGGAGTAGGGGTGGAAACGTATGTTCTGAAGTCTTTGACCATACATCTATTTTGCAGTTTTTGGAGAAGTTTTTGAAACACAAAACCAAGAAAGAAATCACCGAAACCAATATCAGCGATTGGCGTAGAACAGTTTGTGGCGACCTTACTTCAACATTCAAACCTTATAACGGAGAAAAGATAGCTTTGCCAACTTTTGTTGCCAAAGAGCCTTTTATTCAGTCGGTTCATAAAGCGAAATTTAAGAAATTACCATCAAATTTCAAGCCTTTAACTGCTGATGAAATCAGTAGCGTAAACACACAAAGTGCTGATTATGAATGGCTTCCGAAACAGGAAAAGGGAATTCGTAAAGCCACTTCAATTCCGTATGAATTATATGTTGATGGGAGTTTGAGTGAAGATAAAAAAACTTTCCAAGTGAGTTTTGGAGTAGGTGATAAGGTTTTTGGGAATAAAGTAAAAGGTTGTCCGTTTGTGGCGTATTTTACTGATAATGAGCTAAAAACTCGTAATTATGCTGTAAAAAGAGGCGATGAATTGACCGATACTTGGGCTTTAGATACATTCACCAATAAAAATTATAGTGTAGAAGTTTATGGCCCGAATGGATTTTATCGCTCGTTTGCTGGTAACGAAACTCAGCCACAACTCGAAACAAAGTTGAAATATCAAGCCAGCGATGCCGCAAAAAAGAGCTTAACAGGCAATGTTGTGATTGAGTTGCAAAATAAAGATAGTAAGAGTTTAAAAGTTGAAATCAATGATTTATCCTACAAAACTGGCAAAAAAGTGTTGGATTTGCCAAAAGGCGGAACGGCAAATTTGGTTTTAAACTTACAAAATAGCCATCAATGGTATGATTTTTCGGTAAAAGTAGAAGGAAATGATACTTTTGAGAAAAGATACGCAGGCCATGTAGAAACTGGCCGAGAAAGTTTCACCGACCCAGCAATGGGAAAGGTGATTTAAAAGTTGAAAGGAAGACTTCGCTTCAAGCGAAGTCTTCCTTCAATTCTTCAACCGCTTCAATTTTTCCAAATTTAAAATTGTAATTTTTCCAGACTCTATTTCTATTAGTTTTTCGTCTTTGAAGTCGGAAAGCGTTCTGATGGCAGTTTCGAGCGAAGTTCCCGCAACGTTTGAAAGGTCTTCACGGCTAATTTTCATATTATTGCTGGCTGTACCTTCTTTTACCAAATGACTATGGAATTTTAGCAAAGCCTCAGAAATACGTTTTCTTACAGAATTATAAGCGAGTTTGAGTAGTTGTTCTTCGTTGGCTTTAACGTTATTTGAAAGTAACTGAATAAATTTCTGTGCAACTTGGCGGTTTTTATGAACGAGATTATAAAAATCATTTTTCGGAATCAGGCAAATCTCGCAATCTTCCATCGCCGCCGCCGATTCGGTGTAGTTGCTTTCTTGTAGTAAATCTACATAGCCCAAATAATCATTCTTGTCGTAAATATTTATTATCAGCTCTTTACCATCATCATTAGTCTTGAAAGTTTTGATTTTTCCTTTGATAACGCAGAATAAATAAAGCGGATAATCGCCTTCACGGTAAATCTCACTTTTCTTTTTATAGCTTCTTACTTCACGGCTTTCGAGTAGTTTTTTTAGTTCTTGGTCGCCACCTGCATCGCTGATTAGTTCGTCGAGTCCGCCTAAATCTTGTGTGTAGTTTTTTTGTAAAAGTTCAACTTTCTTGAGTCGGCTTTCGATAGCATTCAGCAATTCTACATCATCAAAAGGCTTGGTTATGTAGTCATCGGCACCCATTTCCATACCTTTTCTGAAATCAGAGCGGTCGGCTTTGGCAGTCAGAAATATAAACGGAACATTGGCAGTATCGGGTGTTTTTGAGAGTAAATGCAGCACACTGTAGCCATCCATGATGGGCATCATGATGTCGCAGATAATCAAATCTGGTTTTTCGTGGTGAGCTTTTTCTACGCCAACTCGTCCGTTTTCGGCGGTTACTACCTGATAATCAGCCAGTTCGAGAATCTCGGCTGTGTTTTCTCTGATTTCGGTGTTATCTTCAATAAGCAATATCTTTTTCATGCGATTCTAAAAATTTCGAGGAAGGTTTATAAAAAATGTTGTGCCTTCGTTTTCTTTGCTTTTAAATGTGATTGTGCCTTTCAGCAGATTTACGTAGTGAGCCACAATACTTAAACCGAGTCCCGTACCTTGAATTTCGCCCGCATTGCTCGAACGGAAAAAACGCTCGAATAAATGTTTTTGGTCGGCTTCAGGAATCCCGATTCCTTGGTCAGCAACGCTTAGTTTTAGTTCGTTTTCCGACAAATTGGCACTGATTGTTATGTTGTTGTTTTCGGGCGAAAACTTGATGGCGTTTGATACTAAATTAATAAAAATATTACGAATAAGCGTTTTATCGAGGCTTACCATACAACTTCCATTATTGGCACACGAAAGGTTTATTTTTTGTCCAGTTTTTGTAATTCCCTGCAACTCTTGCATCAAATTTTCAATCATATCGTGTAGATTAAATGATTCGATATTGAGCATTACTTTGCCTTCTTCGAGTTTGTTCAGCGATAAAAAATCATTCAAAATATCGGTCAGGTTGCGTACCGAAGATTTGATTCTACCGATGTGCTTTAATCTTTTCTCTTCATCTTGCAAAGCAGAGTATTTTTCAACTAACGAAAGCGACGATAAAACCGTAGCCAATGGTGTGCGAAACTCGTGCGAGGCAATCGAAATAAACCTTGATTTCATCGAATTTACTTCACGTTCACGTTTCAGTGAATTATCAAGTTCGTCTTTGGTTTGTTCGAGTTTCTGAATCGCCTCTTTCAGAATCATGGTGCGTTCTTCAACCTCTTTTTCGAGCTCGGCTTTGTAGGCAATGAGCTGATTTTCAGCCTTTTTTCTGATTGTAATATCAATGATAAACGCAATTACGAAACTTCCCTGACTATTGGTGTACGGACTCAAACTGACTTCTACTGGAAACTCCGTACCATTTTTTCTTTTAGCAAATAAATCGAAATTCGCACCCATCGAGCGAGCGTGTGGGCATTCCGAAAACTGTTGTCGATGTTTTACATGCCTTTCAGTCAGGCGATTAGGAATTAATATTTCAATCGGTTGGCCAATAAATTCATCTGTATTGTAGCCAAACATCATTTCGGTGCTTGGGTTTACTTTGATAATTTTCCCTTCGTTATCCGTAATTAGTATAGCTTCAGTAGCAAATTGAAAAATAGCTTCTACCTGATTCAGCATGTCGTTTTCAGCAATTGAAATATTGGTTGCAATCATCGGGCAAGTTAGGATAATAGTGTGTTGATAAAATATGACTTTGGTCAGTATTTCAAAAATACTTGGCTTCAAAGATAAAAATTTATACTCGGAAGTTTAGCGTTTTATCAATATCATATTTGCTTATGACAAATGTCATAATAATTGTTTTATAAAACTCCAAAATTTGTAGCGTAGAAAAAATGGTAGTGTCAATATCTAAAACAAACTACGTTATGAAAACCATCGTATTTGCCACTGACTTTTCGAGAGGTTCAAGGAAAGCAGCCCAAACGGCGGCCCAAACCGCCACCAAAACTGGTGCAAAACTTATTCTTTTTCATGCGTATCGTTTTCTGATGCCTTATGATTCAGAAATGAGTATGTTGGCTCTTACATCAAAAGATTTAGAAAAACATAGTTTATATATGCTCAAACGTCTCAAAGCAAGGCTTATCAAGAAGTTTTCGCCAGCTTTAGAGATAGAGTTAATGGTTAAAGAAGGCTTAGTAGTAGATGCTTTGACCGAAGTTTTAGACGAAACCAACGCCGATTTGTTGGTTATGGGAAGCGTGGGTGATTCGCCATTGGGAAGTAGATATTTTGGTAGTTTGGCCACTTCAATGATTCATCATGCCAATGTGCCAATGCTTTTAGTGCCTCCAAAAGCGAAGTTTTCGGCTTTCCAAAATACAGTTTTGGGGCTTGATTTTAGGTATGATATTGATGCTACTCTTTTGGGTAAAACAATCAATATTTTGAGAGATTTAGATGCCGTCGTAAATCTTTACACGGTGGCTGACGAGTCGGAGTATGCCAAAGCGAGTGCATTGAAAATCAGGGAGTTGATGAAAAATGTGCCGCACACTTACACGCTCGTTGAGGGCGGAGATTTCCCGAAAGCTGTGTTAGATTTTTCGAGAGCCAATCATTCAGATTTGATAATTACATTCCCAAGAAAGCATAATCTTTTCGAGCGTTTCTTTATCGAAACCAATACCGAGCGTTTGGCTCTCAACGAGGAGATTCCGATTCTGACAGTGGTTTAATACTTATTGAATTTCTGTAAAAGCAATGGAAGAATGAAAGTGACAGCTTTGCATGAGCAAACATAATATTTCCCCAACTTTCAATCTCTAATAATGAAACACCTATGATTATTTATGTAAAACCTGATATAAAGGCAACTGATTTAATAAGACAGTTCAACGAGATTTACCCATTTCTTCGGCTCGAAATTTATCATCGAGGCGAAGAAATGAGTGATGCTGCTCATGACTGCTTGTTGTGTGATATTGTGCATAGAAAAGCCGTCGAGAGCTTTGCGATTTCGCCCGAAATGAAGGTTTCGGAGGTGGAAAATATGTTTTGGGAAAATATGGGGATTCAAATCTCGATATTTAGAAAATCAGGAAAAACTTGGTTAGAATCGTCGTTTACTAATTATTGGTCGCTCGAACGCCAAAATAATTTAGGAAAAGACATGAATGATTTTATGAAAATCGAGCCACAAAAAATTAGAGTTTAGCAAACAAAAACTTTTTTGATTAAAGGAGAAGCGAATGATATGAGTCAGATAGCAGAAGTAGAAGAAAAATTGGTGTGTTATCATTGTGGCGACGAATGTCCCGATGATTCGATTGCCATTGACGATAAGCATTTTTGTTGTCATGGTTGCCAAACTGTGTTTGAGATTCTACAGGATAATAATCTTTGTGCCTACTATGACCTCAACGATAACGCAGGGATTAGCCTAAAAGCCAAAAACTTTGAAGGTAAATATAGCTATCTCGATGAAAGAGATATTGTTGCTCAATTACTTGATTATCAGTCGGGTGAGTTGAGTAAAGTTACGTTTTATGTACCAGACGTTCATTGTAGTTCGTGCGTATGGTTACTTGAAAACTTCAATAAAATCAGAAAAGGAGTTATCTCATCTCGACTAAATTTTATCAAGAAAGAACTTTCGCTGAGCTATAACCCAATAGAAGTTAGTTTGAAAGAAATTGTAGAATTATTGGCTACGCTGGGCTACGAGCCTTTGCTTAATTTGGAGAGTTCCGACAAACCACAACAAAAAAATAATGCACAGCGAAGTTTGATTCTGAAAATAGGTGTGGTTGGTTTTTGTATGGGAAATATCATGATGATGAGTTTTCCTGAATATTTTCACCTCGACCTCAAAAATAGCATTGATGCTACTTACCAAAAGTTTTTCTTGTATTTCAATTTTATGCTTTCGTTGCCAGTTTTCTTTTATGGAGCTTATGATTATTTGAACGGTGCGTGGATTTCAATCAAGGAAAATTTCAAGAAAACTACTGATGTTTTTAGTGTTGATATTCCGATTGCGGTAGCCATTATTACGCTGTATGGACGTAGTGTTTACGAAACATTCTTCAACCATACTGCTGGCTATTACGATAGTATGGCGGGTTTGGTTTTCTTCTTACTGGTTGGAAAATGGATGCAGCAAATCACCTACAATTACCTTTCTTTTGAGCGAAACTATAAGTCATATTTTCCGTTGGCTGTTAAGGTTTTACGTGGAAATGTAGAGTCGTTTATGAATGTAATGGAACTCAAAAAAGGCGATACTATTTATATCCATCACCAAGAGTTGATTCCTGCCGATGCCATTATTTCAAAAGGAAAGGGCATGATTGATTATAGTTTCGTTACGGGCGAGTCTGACCCTGTTAGCAAAAACGTTGGCGAGGTACTTTATGCGGGGGGCCGCCAAAAAGGCGAGCGTTTGGAGTTGATTGTGCAGAAACCTGTTTCGCAGAGTTATCTTACCCAACTTTGGAATAATGAGGCATTTATGAAAGAAAAAGTAATGCCTACAACCGAATTGGCCAATTTGTTCAGTAAATATTTTACGGCAATTACGTTTACAATTGCGACCGTTGCGGGTGTTTATTGGGCATTTTTTGAGCCAAGCCTGTTCTGGAATTCTGTAACTGCTGTGCTAATGGTGGCGTGTCCCTGTGCTTTGACACTTTCAATGCCATTCACGATGTCAACAACGATGGCAATTTTTGGGCGAAATAAATTTTACGTAAAAAATCAGGGTGTAATTCAACTGCTCAACGAAGTAAACGAAATTGCCTTTGATAAAACAGGGACTTTGACTGAAAGTAATTCGGAAAAAGTAAATTTCGTTGGCTCTGAATTGAGTGAATTTGAACAAAAACTCGTAAAAACACTCACGATGCAATCGGCTCACCCGTTGAGCAAAATGATAGCCAATTCGCTGATTATCAAAGATTTTAAAACATTTTCGATAGATTATTTTCAAGAATTTCAAGGCGAGGGACTTGAAGCAAGTATTGCGGGAAACTTGGTGCGACTCGGTAAAGCAGGTTTTATCCAGTCGGCATTAAATCAGGAAGTGAAACATACACATTCATTCCTCGAAATTAATGGCATTCTGATTGGATACTTTGTAGTTGAAACGATTTACCGCAAAAACTGGCAAACGATTCTGACTAACCTCAGCAAGAACTTTAGATTGTTTATACTTTCGGGCGATAATGATGCTGATAAAGAAAAGCTCGTGCCTTATTTCAATGAAAATGCAGTTTATTTTAAGCAGAAACCACAAGATAAACTCAACTTTATCAATCAAGAGCAACAAAAAGGCAATCACGTTTTGATGATTGGCGATGGCCTCAACGATGCAGGTGCTTTAAGGCAAAGCAATGTTGGAATTGCCATCAGTGAAGATATTAAGGTTTTTTCACCCGCTTGCGATGCTATTTTGGACGCTTCAAAATTTGGGCAGTTGGCTGATTTTCTGAAGTTTAGCCGAACTTCACTCAATATCGTGAAAGCAAGTTTTGTGCTATCGTTAGTTTATAATTTTATAGGAATCGGTTGGGCGGTAACTGGCGAACTTTCACCAGTATTGGCTGCTATTTTTATGCCGTTAAGTTCTATTTCGGTGGTGCTTTTTGCGGTTGGGCTTACGCATTTATTTGCCTATTTTAGAAAACTTTAGTAAAACAAGTCTCCCGACTTGTTTGGACAAACCGTGAACAAGTCGGGAGACTTGTTCTACAATAAATACAACTATGAGCATTATCTTATTTTTAGCCGTAGCCGCTATTGTGGTCGCAGGCGGTTTTTTAGGAGCATTTATTTGGGCAACCAAAGATGGACAGTACGACGATACTTACACGCCATCGGTCAGAATGTTGTTCGATAACCCTGTTCAGAGTCCCGAAGCAAAAATTAAGAAAGATGAGTAAGGTCATCTTTATCAGTGATATTTCTCAATATATTTTGTTCGGCTTTTGAAGACTTTTGTTTCATAAATCAAGGCTATTTATGAAACAAACAGGTTCGAAGTGCGTTTACACGATAGCACTAACCACTATGATGTTAGTGCTATTTTTTTCTTACTCGGATACATCGGCACAACAGCACAGTGCCTTTTTGAATGTTCCCGAAACTCAAATCTTCAAGAATAAAAATGCATCAATTTTGGTCAAAAACGTAAAATACACCGAATATTATAAAGAATTTGACTGCAGATGGGAAACCAGCCATGCAGTTGTGAGCGGTTTGAGTGATACTACGGCTCAAAATTATGTCAATGATTGGCTATCGGGAATGACGTTTTTCGGGACGTGCGATGGTGACCATGAATGTCTTGATATTGCATCGTTTCATTATTTCTACAAAATGACTTATGTCACGGCCGTTCAGAACGACCTTCTCGGATTTTTTCAGAAAGCAGGAAATTGTAAAACTTACGAAACTCCATGTTGTGAAACCCAGGATTGGGAAATCTATGATTTAAAACAAAAACGCTTTCTTCTCGAATCGGATATTTTTAAGCAAGATGCACTTTCTCAAAAACTTTTCTTTAAAGCAATCGAAGATAAAGTTGCTCAACGCCATCTGAAATTAATTTCTGATTGGAAGGCTTTCGACCGCCAAATTGGCATTGAAAACCAAACAGGAGGAAATGCCAAAATTGTTGTTTATCTACTTGAAGATGTTGTCGGACAACCAAAAGGTTTGAAGCTTGAGTTTTCTGCTCAAGAAATTGCGAAAATCCTTAATAATGAGATTGTTAAGCGTGTTTTTTAGGCAAAAGTTTCACAAACTGATAACTCTCATATTTGTCTCAAATGCTGGTCATGCTTTATGAAATGCTTGTAGTTTAGATTTGTTGCATCAATCTAAAAATAGCATTCACCATGAAAAAGATTCTGCTTCCAACCGATTTCTCTAAAGCATCAGAAAGAGCCATTCACTATGCTTTGGCAATGTTTAATGATACAGCCTGCGAGTTTACGTTGTTGAATACCTATACAACCAATACTCAACCCGAAATAGCCATGTATGTTTTGGACGACCTGAAAATAAATGCTGAAAATCTGATGGAGAAATTTCTGAAAGGTTTGAAGCAATTTGATAATGAATCGTTTCACACATTCAAGACTGAATATATGCCAGTTTCGGCGGCCAGTGCTATTGAGATTTTGAACCAAACGCATCAATACGATTTGGTGGTTTTGGGAGCGAGTGGGGCAGGGAATAATCTGTTTTTTGGCAGTGTTGCTACCGATGTAGTGCGTAATGTTTCGGCCAATACGCTTGTTATTCCAGCGAATGCTGTGATTAGTCCGCTCAAAAATGTGGTCATGGCCGTTGACTATAATCAAGTGAGCGATTTAAAAGTTTTTGATAACCTAAAAGATTTGCTTGCTCGCAAAGATGCCCAGTTGACACTCCTAACGGTTTTGAAAGATAATCAATCGGCTGATGAGTTAGATGGTTTGGCAAAATACGAATACCATAATTATTTCAATGATGTAAAGGTCAATGATTATTACATCAAAAATTCGGATGTAGAGAAAGGTATCAAAGAGTTTTTGGATATTCATCGTGCCGATTTGCTCGTGATGGTGTCTCGTCATCACTCTTTCTTGGATGTAATCTTTAATCGTAGTGTTACTCGAAAATTTGCGTATCATCCTTCAGTTCCGCTACTCAGTATTTATGATGAAGTGGCTGCTCCATTTATCAATGAAGCCGAGATAGTTACCTTCTAATGATTACCTAACCCCGTTTTTTATTTACAACAAAACTTTAAGTGAGGTAGGCCAAAATCTACCTCACTTTTTTAAACATAAAACTGAAATGACAACTTCTAAAATGCACCAATTGAATCATGCTCATTTTGAGCATAAACTCTGGCGGAATGAACTCGAATTAGTTGCACAAGAAGCTACTTTTTTCCTGAAAACCTTAGATGAATATAAAACAAAAACCATCGCTCAATCGCATGATTCGTTGATTGTGGCCGAATTTGTGAAGCAGTTTCATCATTTTCAACGATTAACTAAACGCTTGCTCGAAGAATTGACAGTTGTCGAAAAAGAAATAGCTCAGGGAGTAATGGCTGATAATATTTTAGATGGCGAACAACGAAAAGATAGAGCTTATTTGAATGAAGAAATGAAATACTTTGAGTCTGATTATAGAGAAACAAAGTACCGTTTTCGCAATTTTATAGCTACTTATGAGCCTGCCCAATCGCTCAATTGATTATATGATTTTAATCATGTTTCCTTCAGACCTCAGTCATGTTTTTGACTGGGGTCTGCTTGTAATTTTACGCCATGATATTACAGGATTAAGAATTAAGAGTGCAGAATTTAGAACGAATTAATGATTCTCATATCTCAAGTCTCATACCTCAGTTTTTTACTATCTACCATAAACCAAATCTTATGCGATTATTTGCCAAACCTTTTTTTAGTAATGACTCTCATTCAGGGGGTGGGGGTGCATTAGAAGGGTTTTATTACGACAATAAAGTAGTAAAAGCCTTTATGATTGCTTCCGTAATCTTCGGAGTTGTCGGTATGTTGGTGGGTCTTACAGCAGCTACTCAGTTGTTTTGGCCATCAGCCAATCTCGGCATTCCGTTTACTACATTCGGACGTATTCGCCCACTTCACACCAACGCTATTATCTTCGCTTTTGTTGGTAATGCTATGTTTGGGGGTATTTATTACTCATTGCCACGCTTATTGAAAACACCGATGTTTAATAAAACATTGAGTTGGGTTCACTTCTGGGGCTGGCAATTAATTATCTTATCTGCGGCAATCACACTTCCGCTGGGAATCACAACATCAAAAGAATATGCCGAACTCGAATGGCCAATTGATATTGCGATTGCATTGGTGTGGGTTGTTTTTGGTATCAATATGATTGGTACAATCATCAAGCGTCGTGAACGCCATATGTATGTAGCTGTTTGGTTTTATATCGCTACATTCATCACGGTTGCCATGCTTCATATCGTAAACTCTTTGGAATTACCTCTTACTTGGACCAAGAGTTACTCAATCTACGCTGGTGTGCAAGATGCCCTTGTACAATGGTGGTACGGACATAATGCGGTTGCGTTTTTCTTAACAACTCCATTCTTAGGTTTGATGTATTATTTCATGCCTAAAGCGGCCAACCGACCAGTTTTCTCTTATAAATTGTCAATCATTCACTTTTGGTCACTTATTTTCCTATACATCTGGGCTGGGCCTCACCACTTACTTTATTCTTCGTTGCCTGATTGGGCTCAAAGTTTGGGTACTGTGTTCTCGATTATGCTCATTGCTCCATCTTGGGGTGGTATGTTGAATGGTCTCTTGACACTCCGTGGTGCTTGGGATAGAGTTCGTGAAGACCCAGTTCTTAAATTCTTCGTAGTTGCTGTTACTGCTTATGGTATGGCTACTTTTGAAGGCCCATTGCTCTCTTTGAAAAACGTAAATGCGATTTCGCACTTTACTGACTGGACAATTGCTCACGTTCACGTAGGTGGTTTAGGTTGGAACGGATTCATGATTTTTGGTATGCTCTATTGGTTAGTACCAAGAATGTGGAAGACCAAAATCTACTCTTTATCATTGGCAAATACGCACTTTTGGATGGGTACACTCGGTATTTTGTTCTGGACCTTGCCAATGTACTGGGCTGGTTTTACGCAAAGTTTGATGTGGAAAGAGTTTACAAAAGAAGGTTTCTTGGCTTATCCAAACTTCTTAGAAACCGTAACTCAGTTGATTCCGCTTTATGCCATGCGTGCATTCGGTGGTTTGATTTACTTGCTCGGTACTTTCATCATGATTTATAACTTAATAAAAACTGCTGGACAAGGAAGTTTTGTAGCTGACGAATACGATGAAGCTCCTGCGTTGGTTAAAAATGTTAGAATCTCAGGTGAAGGATGGCACGCATCTCTTGAGCGTAAACCAGTGATTTTTATGGTGTTGTCTTTAGTTGCCGTAATTATTGGAGGTATTGTTGAGTTCGTACCGACATGGTTGGTTGAATCTAACATTCCGACAATCGCATCGGTAAAACCATACACACCACTCGAACTCGAAGGCCGTGATATTTATATCCGTGAAGGTTGTTACACTTGTCACTCTCAAATGATTCGTCCATTCCGTTCTGAAACCGAGCGTTACGGAGAATACTCAAAAGCAGGTGAGTTTGTTTACGACCACCCGTTCCAATGGGGTTCTAAGCGTACTGGTCCAGATTTGCACCGTGTTGGTGGTAAATACCCAGATAGCTGGCACTACAACCACATGATGGACCCACAAACAATGTCGCCAGGTTCGATTATGCCAACTTACCCGTGGTTATTATCAGATAAATACAACAAAAATTTGATTCCTGATAAAATCGGTGTGATGCGTAAGTTAGGTGTGCCTTACCCAGAAGGTTTTGAAGACGAAGCCATTGCCAATGCTGAGGCTCAAGCCGAAGGAATTGTGAAATCGTTGGCCGATGCCAAAATCAAAACCAAAGGTGACCGTGAAATCATTGCCCTCATTGCTTACTTGCAACGTATGGGTACTGACATCAAAAAAGAACAAACAGCAGTAAAATGACTTTAGTCGATAGTCCACTGTCCACGGTCAATAGCAAACAAATCTGTGGACTATCGACAGTGGACTAATAAACAAATAAAATTATGTTTAAGAACGCATTAAATAGCATCGAAGGGGTTTCAATTTATCCCATCTTTTCGCTAATAGTCTTTATGGTATTCTTTACGGCTCTTGGAATTTGGGTTTTTAAAGCCGACAAAAAATATGTAAAACACATGGAAAACCTTCCTTTCGATTCTGAAAAATAGGTTTTCAAGGATAGAGGTCTGGACTAAGTATCGACTATTGTCCGTGGACCATCGACTAAAAATACATTATCAATCCTTAAAAATTGTCATAAATGAACTTATCATTCAAAACAGGAGATGAACTTATTCTATTCTTGATATTGGTAATTCTCGTCATTTTCGCAATTGTTATCTTATTTGTGGTGTTCGGAATCTTTCGTGCATTAAAGCAAATAGATGCTGAGCGAAGTGGAAAAGTTATCGAAGCGTTTAGCTTCAACACATGGTGGAAAGGCCTTACAGGAGCAGTGCCACTCGAAAAAGAAGAAGTTATTTTATTGAACCACAACTATGATGGTATCAGGGAGTTGGATAATCACCTTCCACCTTGGTGGAAATACCTCTTCTATGCAACTATTGTTTTTGCAGTAATTTATATGCTCGATTATCACGTTTGGGCGTCGAGTCCGCTTCAAGAAGAAGAATATACGCAAGAAGTAGCAGTAGCTCAAAAACAAATTGAAGAATACCAAGCCAAAAACGCCAATAGTATTGACGAGAAAACGGTAAAATTATTGGTTTCTGATGCGAAGGTTGTGGCAAAAGGAAAAGAAATCTTTACTGGAAAATGCGTGGCGTGCCACGGAGCAGCTGGCGAAGGTGGCGTAGGACCAAACCTTACTGACGAATACTGGTTGCACGGTGGAACTATCAATGATATTTTCAAAACCATCAAAAACGGTGTTCCCGAAAAAGGTATGATTGCTTGGAAGGCAACCTTAAAGCCTAATGAGATTCAAGATGTAGCCAACTACATCGTGTCGATAAAAGGAACGAATCCGGCCAATGCCAAAGCTCCACAAGGAGAAAAAGTAGCGGCTGATTCGACCGCAACAAAATAAAATTCTCCCAAGCCTTCCTCGACTGGGGAAGGCTTGGTTAATATTCGGCTTTCAAACGCAGTGCCGAACCTCTATAAGAACTAATGAATACAACAGCACCCAATATTTCGGACTTTTATGATGAAGAGTACCGTGATACCATTGCCACGGTTGATAAAAATGGGAAGCGAATTTGGTTACATCCAAAGAAACCAAAAGGAAGTTTTCATAACAAACGCATTATTGCCACCATCGTTTTTCTAACGATATTCTTCTCAGTACCTTTCATCAAAATCAACGGACAACCGTTATTGATGATGAATATCTTTGATAGAAAGTTTGTGATTTTCGGTCAGGCTTTCTTTCCACAAGATTTTGTGTTGTTTGGCTTAGGGATGATTACATTTTTTGTATTTATCATCTTATTCACAGTAGTTTATGGCCGTTTTTGGTGTGGTTGGGCTTGTCCACAAACCGTTTTTTTGGAAATGATTTTCCGTAAAATCGAATACTGGATTGAAGGAGACGCTCGTCAACAACAAAAGCTTGATAGTAGCCCATGGACTGCCGAAAAAATTAGGAAAAAGACACTCAAGCATTTTATATATATTCTCTTTTCGGTGATTATTGCTCACTTCACAATGGCCTATATCATCGGAATTGAAGAAACCATCAGTATCGTCACTGTTTCACCTGCCAAACACTGGTCAGGGTTTATCGGAATCATTGTTTTTACTGGATTATTTTACTTCGTTTTTACTCGCCTACGTGAGCAAGTTTGTATAGCTATTTGTCCGTACGGACGTCTGCAAGGTGTTTTAATGGGTCGTAGTACAATGGCAATCATGTATGATTTTGTTCGTGGAGAACCAAGAGGAAAATTGACTAAAAGCCCAGAAAAAGTAAATGGCGTAAAACACGGAGACTGTATAGACTGTGCCTTATGCGTGCAGGTTTGTCCAACGGGTATTGATATTCGCAACGGAACTCAACTTGAATGTGTAAACTGTACGGCGTGTATTGATGCTTGCGATGAAGTAATGATAAAAATTGATAAACCAACGGGGCTTATCAAATACGCATCACAAGAAAGTATCGAAAAACGCACGCCGTTTAAGATGTCGATTAGAGCTTATGCTTACTCAGTTGTGTTATTGCTTTTAATCGGAGTTGAAGCATATTTATTATTGAGCCGAACGATGGTTGAAACTACCATTATGCGTGTGCCGGGGCAAATGTATCAAGAACAACCCAATGGTATTATCAGTAATTTGTACAACGTACAATTTATTAATAAAACATCAGAGCCGATACAATTAACGCTCAAAGTAGCTGAAAACAAAGGTGTTATCAGAATTCAAGGTGGAAAACTCAATGTACCAATGCAGGGCCGAGCTGACGCCGTATTTTTCTTAGACATGCCCAAAAATAAAGTTACTGATATAAAAACGCCACTAAAAATTGAAGTTTACAACGGTAATACGCTCGTAGAAACCGTAAAAACCAACTTCTTAGGGCCAGCAGAGTAAATAAATTTTGAATGAGTCAATGATAGAATGAGTGAATATTCCTCTGTTTTATTACTCTATCATTCACTCATTCTATCATTCAAAATTTCAATAAAATGAACTGGGGAAAAAAAATAGCAATCGTTTATTTAAGTTTTGTCGGTTTTATGGGCTTTTTGGTTTGGAAATGCCTCCAACAAGACGATATACATTTGGTTAGTCAGGATTATTATCAGAAGGAATTAGCGTACCAAGATAATATCGACAAAATGAATAATACCAATCAGCTTTCGTCAGAATTGAAATTCAATTATCAGACTGACAAGCAAGTTGTAAATTTAGATTTTCCAAAAGAATCTATCGGCTCAACTGGTGAAATTAATTTCTATCGTCCATCAGATGCTCGAAAGGATTTCGCTGTGAAACTTAATATTGCCAGTGTCGAGAATCAATCAATACCAGTGTCGAAACTTGACCGTGGTTTGTGGGTAGTAAAAGTCACATGGAATAAAGACGGCAAAGGATATTACAAAGAAGAAAAAATGACCTTATAGTAAGATGTAAGATATTAGACAAGAGACAAAAGATTTTTTTGAAATACTTTCTCTTTTTTGAAATCTCTTGTCTTTTGTCTAAAATCTTTTGTCTAAAAATATGTTTTACTCAGCATTCATAATGGGCTTTATTGGTAGTTTGCACTGCGTTGGTATGTGTGGACCAATCGCTATGATTTTGCCAGCCGATACTTCCAAACGCTGGAAGTTTATTATGGGCAGAGTATTATATAACGGGGGAAGAATAATGACTTATGCAGTGCTTGGACTTTTAGTAGGTTTTATCGGAGAAAGCACTACCTATTTTGTTTCGCAAAAGTCGCTTTCAATACTTTTGGGAGGATTGATTTTAGTAGGTGTATTTTTGCCGAAGTCTTGGCAACAAAAAATAAGTTTGAATAGTTATGTGTTCAAATTTACAAATTATATCAAAGCATCATTGTCAAAATTATTCAAGAAACACTCTCTCGCAACGCAGTTTTCTTTTGGTATTCTGAATGGTTTTTTGCCTTGTGGGTTAGTTTATGCCGCATTAAGCGGAGCATTTCTCACTGAGGCCCTTACCGATGGAATGTTATTCATGTTTTTATTCGGTATCGGCACTTTACCGATGATGTTGGGAGTGAGTTTAGGTGCAACGTGGCTCAGAAAAACCTTCGGGGCAAAGTTGCCAAAACTAATTCCGATTACGTATTCATTAATCGGATTATGGTTAATTTTTAGAGGCTTAATTATTTCGTTCCCACATATTATTAAGCAGAATATTGATTTATCAAATATTCCGTTTTGTCATTAGAATTTATTAGGTTTAGGTTGGAAAAAGCAAGAGATTTTCTCTTGCTTTTTTTGTTTTTGGTAGTAGTAAAAGTAATTTTCAGACTAATTGCTTATTAAAAAACAACAATGTTTCAGCAAGATGCTCTGTCCAATATTCCCAAGTATGGCCGCCCGAAAATTCTTCATAAGTATGTGTTATTCCGTGATTATTAAGTTCAAGGTGTAATTGGCGGTTGTATTCTATCAAAATATCATCAGTTCCGCAGTCAAATCGAAAAGGGGGGATGATTTCATTATTTCTCAAAACCCATTCTAAAACACCATCTTGTTCTAAGGCATCTTGCTTTAATTGCTCAAAATCAGACACAAATTCTCCGATTTGATTAAAATGAGTGATAGATGAAAGCCCAGAAAAAGCCTTGAATACGGTCGGATATTTCGCCCCCAAACGCAAAGCTCCAAATCCGCCCATCGAAAGACCAGAAATAAAAATGGGCGATTCGTCAGTTATTTGTGCGTACTGCTCTTTCATCACTTCAACCAAGTCTTCCACAATCCAACGTTCATAATCAGCGGTTTGATGTGGAACATAACCGCTGCCATCGGCATAGAGTCCATCAGAAGGCATCGCCAAAATCATGGGTTTTATTTGCTCAGTTTCTATGAGTTTTTGAGTGGTTATGTGGGCATTCCCCTTCATCGTCCATGCCCAATGACTGCCATAAACACCATGCAACAAAATAACGAGCGGAGTTGCCGACTCATCTAAATTTGGCGGAGTAAAAACTGTAATATCGGTACGTTGTTTTAAGGTATTACTCTTGACTGTAATGAAATCTAAGCCTTGAAAAGTGGCTTTTTCGGTGGTGAAAAATTTAGAATTCATCTTAGTTTAAAAGTTTACTTGCCTTAAAATAGTTTTATTCATCGGGAGTAATCGCAATGATTGTAGCTTGTTGGTAGCCTTGTTTTTCAGATTGACATTGATAAAACCATTGCTAAATGTTGCCTTGTGTTGTTGGTCAAAAACATATCGCTCGTTTTTAGTTGGTCTATACATAGTATCCTCGAAGCCTTCGGCATATTTTCGACCTTTTTCTTCGATGTGTTCAATCGGCAGGGCATAAATCAATGCACCGTAAGCGAAACAATGTTCTCCGTTGGCATCTTGAAGTACCCGAACTTTTGTTTCAAATGCCAATTTTATTTGGTCAGTTTTTTTGAATAATTGCTTGAAAACAATAAAATCTCCTTCGATACGATACTTTTCTTGCGTTTTTATAGCAGTTGCCCAAGTCGGTTTTCTGATTTTGATTGTAAGTGTCTGCGGGGAATCTAATTTGATATTGAATGCAAATTGATTTTTGTTTGGATATTCGGTCTGATTCTCAATTACCAAATTATTACCGTTGAGGTCTGTCGAAAAAACATTTGGCAGAAGCAAAGCCGCCACAAGTGTAGTTTCTGACTGCTTAAACCAAGCATTTTGTAAGAAATAAGGCGAAATACGCCCCGCATTCGGCACACAACATACGGCCACATCTTGATGGACAGGTGAATATTTATACCGAGTTTGCTTTCGATTGGGTTCAACCTCACCGTTTTTTGTTCCCAGCATTTCGTAGGAATTATCGGTTTTTAAATAGGCAATCGACGATAATTCGGGGTGTCTTGCACCTTGTGCAGCATTGAAAAAAATATTCTCAATCTTGTCGGCATAAGCCATGTCACCAGTTTTTTGTAGCATAAGAGCGTAGCTATCCATCAATTCGTGCAATGAACAAAATTCGTAACCCGTATGTGTAGCATCTGCTTGCTGTCTCCAAATCCATTCGTCGCCTGTTGCACCGCCCGTAAGTGTGGTTACTTTTTGGATTCTTGACAAATAAACGGATAATGCTTTCTGAATCGTCGGTGAATTGCTCGAAAAAGCCGCAACTATCAGCGGACGCATGTGTTCGTAAGAATGTACACCGTGCGACTGCAATTTGTAGCTTGGGTCTAAAATATTTTTGAGTTGAGCATCTTTTTCGGAAGCATGATTATTTGAAAAATCTTCGTACAAGAATGTCGCATAGTCTAAATATTTTTTGTCTTTTGTAAGAAAATATAGTCTATCCAAGACATCGGTAAAAGTAAGACCGTGTCCAACTCCACCCGAAAAACCGCTCCCTGCATAAAAAGGACGAGAAGCATTAATCGGATAATTTTGCATGAGGTTTTCGACCGCTTTTACCACAGCCGAAAGTACCTTTGGATTTTTGGTGTATTCATAATAAGCCAAAAGTCCACGATAAAGTGTTGTTTTTGCCCATAATTCACCATTTTCTGCTTGAAATTTATAGCGAAGCTCCTTATCATAAATGCCTAAATATCCATCAGCATCTTGTGTTGCTAAGATGTTTTCTACGTGCTTTTCTACCTTCGCTATGGCTTGTTTATCTTCTAACAAAAACGCATTTCTGATAAAGCCATCCCACCAGTTAGACTGCGTTTCGCTATTCCACCATTTATACTGCTCATCGCCCTCGGCATCTCCTGATTTTAGGTTTCCCAAGTCTTTCGCCTTGCTTTGTTTTTGCAATCTGGCCGAGCTATAAATAGGGTCGTTGATGAGTTTGGGAATCAAACTGTCTAAGTTTCCTACAAATCCATTTAGGTCTTTTTGCATTTGTGTTTTGAGCCAGCCAGTGGGCTTTATGGCACCAAATGTAAATGGTTTTAGTTCTTGTTTGGGCGATTGAGCCAATAGGCTTTTCCCACTCAGAATTATAAAAATTATGAGTAATTGATTTATTTTCTTCATTTTGCTTTTCATTAATTCCTCAAAACACAATAACCCCTTTGGCGTTTCGGCCTGCGTGCATATCGGCAAAGGCATTTGGTAAATCATCGAGAGAATACGTTCGAGTAACCATTTTATCCAAAATCAATTCGCCTTTGGCGTAGAGGTCTTGTAAAATCGGGAAATCAATTTGCGGACGAGTTTTACCGTAGAGTGGATTGATGTAAATTTTGTCCCATTCAAATAAATTCATATCAATTAAGATTTCTTGTTCGATACCGCTCACTTGCACGGCCATGCCTGCATTGCGAACCATCGCCAACGGAGCAGCCCCAAGTTCAGGAATAGCCGTACACTCAAAGGCATAATCAGCTCCTCGTCCGTTTGTCATAGATTTTACAACTTTGGCGGCTTCGGTCAAGCCTTTATCGTTTTTTTCTGCTAAAACAGTGTGCGTTGCACCATATTCTTTCGCCATTTCGAGTCGTAATG
The DNA here is from genome assembly GCF_014644295.1 of Emticicia aquatilis. Taxonomy (GTDB): domain Bacteria; phylum Bacteroidota; class Bacteroidia; order Cytophagales; family Spirosomataceae; genus Emticicia; species Emticicia aquatilis. Next base: position 397,577 of record NZ_BMKK01000004.1, on the reverse strand, counting down.
GATTAATATCTACGGCAATGATTTTCCCAGCACCCGAAATTCTCGCTCCTTGAATCACATTCAAGCCAACGCCTCCCGTACCTAAAACCACTACCGAACTACCCGATTTTACTTTGGCGGCATTTACTACTGAACCATAGCCAGTCATTACACCACAACCCACAATAGCCGCTGACGAAAATGGTATTTCGACGTGCATTTTCACACAAGCAGATTCTCGAACGAGCGTGTATTCCGACATCGTTCCGAGGCTAAAAGCTCGTTCGATTGGATTATTATTAAAAGTAGTAGAAGCTAAAGTGGCGTGGCCTTCGCTTACTTTATTGCCTGCCGTTACGGCCGAGTTTCGTTCGCAAATGTGCTGGTTGCCTTCTTGGCACTGAAAGCATTCATAGCACGGTATCGCCCAATTGAGCATCACTTTATCGCCAACTTTGAGCGATTTTACGTTTGCCCCGACTTGCTTTACAATTCCTGCTCCTTCGTGGCCCATGACCAAAGGCTTACCCCACGACTGAGAGTCCCAGTCTGTATGGCAAACTCCAGCTGCTTTGATTTCTACCAAAACCTCATCGCCTTGTGGTTCGGCAACTGATATTTCTTGAATGGAAAAACTGCCTTTTCCATCAGCAACTGCGGCTTTACAATGTATCATTTGCTGTAAATTACGGGGTTCAGATAAGTATCAATCACTTCACCGACTTTCGCTCCAGGACACCACACTTCCCAGTCTTTTTTCTGATTTTCGTTTTCTGGCTCTTTTAAAATCATGTCTCTGTCCATATAAATCATCGTCATCACCTTGCGGATTTGGTCGGTATTATTTGCACCTGCACGGTGGAAAACCCAACCCGAATGGAAACTTACTTCGCCCAAATCGTACGGCTCAATTACATGCTTAAAGTCGGTTACTCGTAGTTTTTGCTGAATTTTTTGCTCGCTATCGTCGCTGATGGCCAGTTCACGACCCTCAACAATGGCGTGGCTACCCGCACTAAATTCCAAAGGCCCCATTTCGAGCGGAACGGGTTGCAACGGAATCCAAGCCGTAACGGTTTTGTCTGTGCTAAGTGGCCAGTAATACTGGTCGGCGTGCCACGGTGTAATGCCACCTCCAGCTTCTTTAAAAAGGGCTTGGTCGTGGTAAAGTCTTGCACCATCGGCTTGCATCAATTCGGCGGCAATTTGACCCAAACGTTTGCTCAAAACAAACTCTTTGCAGGTTTCGTCTTCTCGCCAGAGGTTAAAAATCTGTAAAAATGCTTTGCCGTAAGTATCTCTTTGGTCGAGCGGCTTATCTTGTTTATTGATTTCGTTTACTTTTCGGGTAATTGCCTCGCCGTAATAGGCCAATGTTTCAGCATCTAATACATTTTTTAGCTTGATATAGCGATTTTTTTGATAAAACTCAATTGCTTCGACTGGAAGCTGATAAGTTTCGTTTAATAGACTTTTCATTGCTTAGATTTATTAAGATAGATTTGATGCAAAGTTGAATAAATTTTATTTAGAGTGATTTGAGTTTTTTTTCATATAATTGTCTTATATTATCATGATTATTGGAAATTGAGTCGAAGAATGCAAAAATGAAACTATGAAAGCAGTTTTTGAGCAATTAAATACCGAACAATCAAGTTCATTTATTTTCCGAAAATTCGATGTGCCTAAATTCGATGCTCCGTTTCATTTTCATCCAGAGTATGAATTGACCTTAGTTTTGAAAGGAGAGGGGCAACGCTACGTTGGGCAACAAGTACATGAGTTTTTTGCAGGAGATTTAGTTTTTTTAGGAGCAAATCTGCCACATTGCTGGATTAACCAAGCCATCGAGAATGAAAATGCTTCGGCCATTGTGATACAGTTCGGTGACTTATTCTTAGGAAAAGGAATAGTTGAATTACCCGAAATGAAAAAAGTACAAGCTTTTTTAGAAAAATCGAAATCTGGTTTTGAAATTATTGGTAAAACAAAAGAGATTCTCACCGAAAGGATAGTAGCGTTACAGCATAAAACTGCCTTACAAAAAATCGCTGGCTTATTAGAAATCTTCGATATACTGAGTCATTCAACTGAAATTATAACAATCGATGATTTCTTTTTCGAGCATCAGTATAATCAATCGGAGACGGCACGTTTTCAAAAGGTTTTTTCGTATTTGATTGAAAATTTTAAAGAAGAAATCACCCTCGAACAAATTGCCAATATTGCTGATTTATCGCCTACTTCGTTTTGTCGTTATTTCAAAAATATTACTAAGAAAACTTTTGTTGAGGTTTTAATTGAATTTAGATTGCAATATGCCTGTCAGTTGCTCAACAAAACCGACTTACCAATTCAGCAGGTAGCATTTGAGAGTGGCTTTGGTGATGTTCCGTATTTTAATAAATTATTCAGAAAGCATAAAAACATAACACCAAAAGAATGGCGAGGGAAATAAATCATTTTTTAATAGAAAAATTTAGAACAAATGGCTAACGAAAAGATTAATTTACAAGCCCTCGAAGGGAAATGGCATATAATTTTATCGAATTTTCCGATGTGGTTGAAAGGTGATAAGACCAATCCGACTTTCAATTACAAGGTAGCTGAAAGAGATGGAGTTATGGGATTGGCTGATGAAGTGAAATACACTCAAAATGGTCGAACCAAATCAATCAATGGTTTTGATAAGCCTTTGAATACTGAAAATACTTCGTTTGAATGGCGAGGTAACGGCTTACTCTCACTTTTATCCAGTAAATGGCAGGTTTTATACTTAGATACTACGGAAAACTGGGCAATTATTTACTTTGAAAAAACACTTTTTACACCCAAAGGTTATGATGTGATTTGCCGAGAAAAACAGCCAAATGGCCTGATAATGAGAAAGATAGAAGAAAAAATGAGCGAGCTGCGAATTAACGAAAAACTAAAAAAAATAGTGCGATAGATTTGATTGCCTATCACACTATTTTATATTCCCCATTAGGGGCAGTCCGATGTTTCGGTTAGGGGTTTTATTTCCTATAATCTAAAGCAGGTTTTCTATCGCCAACCATTGCTTGGTATTTGAATTCTTTTGTACCACGAGCTTTTTCAAACTCTGCTTTTGCATCTTTCAATGTTTGCGGACTTTCAAAAAGGTCAGTCACAGTCAAAGCCATTGTTTTTGCGGCATTTACCATACCTTTTCTTCCGATACTCATGCCACCAGCCGCAACTGCTTGCCAGCTATGGGCAGGCGTGCCAGGAACCCAAGTGGCAGTTGTTAAGCCAACAGTCGGAACTGTCCAACTTACATCACCAACGTCAGTTGAGCCACCGCCACCTTTTTCAGCAGCCAAAGGTTTTACACCAGTTCCATCTTCAAATTTCACACTTTCAATACCCAAGCTTTTACCGATTTTTTCCGCAAATGCTTTTTCTTCGGCCGTGTATGTCAAGCCACCAACTTTCGTCAAATTTGCGTGCATAACCTTTGCAAGCGTTTCGTTGGGCAATAATTCATAAGTTCCGCCAGTCAATTCCCAGTCAACACGAGTGCCAGTTCCCATGGCTGCACCTTTGGCAGCATTTTCGATTCTCGACCAAACATCCATTACATCGGTTCTGCGTGGACTACGAGCATAATAATAAACCTCAGCAAAATCAGGCACAACATTTGGTGCTTTTCCGCCATTCGTAATTACATAATGAATACGAGTATCAGAAGGCACGTGTTCACGGAGCATATTTACCATATTATCCATTGCCTCGACACCGTCGAGAGCTGAACGACCTTTTTCGGGTGAAGCCGCTGCATGAGCCGAAACGCCATAAAAACGGAATTTTCCAGATTTATTGGCCAAAGAAGTACCAAAACTCGCACTATTCGATGCACTTGGGTGCCAATGAACCACAGCGTCAACATCGTTAAAAAGTCCTTCACGAACCATATAAACTTTTCCAGAGCCACCTTCTTCGGCAGGTGTTCCGTAAAAACGAATTGTTCCTTTGATATTATTGGCTTTCATGTATTCTTTTACAGCAATTGCGGCCGCTGCCGATGCTGTGCCAAATAAATGGTGTCCGCAAGCGTGGCCAGCAATTCCGCCAACTGATTTTTGGTCGGCAGTTGAATCTTGTGATAATCCTGGAAGTGCATCAAATTCTCCTAAGATACCGATAACTGGCTTTCCTTCGCCAAAAGTTGCCGTAAAGGCCGTAGGAATTCCCGCTACACCTTTTTCGATTTTAAAACCTTCTTTGCTAAGAGTTTCCTGCAAAAGTGCCGAACTTTTTGTTTCTTGATAACCTACTTCGGCATAATTCCAGATTTGTTTGGCAATTCCGCCATAATACATTTCTTTTTTACCGATACTTTCGAGCATTTTGTCTTTGGGCGATTGGGCAAAAATACTCACACTAACAAAAGAGCATAAAATAAAGAGTTGCTTCATGATGTTGAAGAAGATTGGTTAATGGTTAGTTTTTTTAGTCCACGCTCAGTAGTCAATAGTCCACAGTATTTACTATTGAACATCGACTATAGTGAACTACTTAAATATTTCTTTTTTCACCAAATCGGGTCTTGAACTTGAAATCAAGTGGCCAGATTCAGGAATAAATATAAATTTAGCATTTTTTCCGATAAGCATCTTTTTTGCGAACGAAAAATTTGTTGTATCCACAATCCAATCTTTTCCGCCGGCCATCACTGTCACATCTGACTGAATTTTTTTCCAATCATTTTTAAGTATTTTCAACTCTTTTATGTGTGCGTATTTTTCATCAGTAGCAGTGTTCATGCGTTCGGGTAAAAACCAACGCACCAAGAAAATTTTACCAAATTTAGAAAACCACCAAAATTTCTCGGTATCGGGATCGATAGCAGGCGAAAGCAGTACAATTTTTTCGATTTTATCGGGAAACATCGCTGCCAACTTAGCTGCTACAGGAGCTCCGTACGAACGCCCAATAATAATTGCTTTTTTGTTAGAATGATTACTTTTGAGAGCCAAAATAATGCTTCTGGCTTGTTCTTCTAAGCTGTAAACTTTCTTTTTAGGACGTTTTTGAGATTTTCCATAACCTGGGCGGTCAACTGAAATTAAATGAAAATTATGTTGTAGTAAACTATCATCAAGTAAATTGATGTAGCCATCCCACGAACCGGGGGCTCCATGAATAAATAGAACAGGTTGAGCAGTATCAATACCAAACGTTACAAAATGAAGTTTAGTAGAATCATTTTCGATGATATGATAAAGTGGTTTTGAAATTCTATTTGAGTAATGTGCTTTTAATTCTTTTTCGGTAAGAATCCATCTACTAAAGCACGAAACGAAAACTACACTGAGTGTTAGAAATACGAAAATAAATTTTAGACGAGATTTCACTTTGCCGCTAATTGACTGATAATAAACAATGACCACAGTCATATAAACGCAGATTGCTTATAAAACGTTTGGGTGAAAATGAAATTTAACACTACTTTAGTCCAAATTTTTTTCCAGGCATAGCCTTAATAATTCCTTGAAATTCGAGATTAAGTAGGAGTGAAGCCAATCTGTTGAGTGGGATTTGTGTTTGCCAACTTAGTTCGTCAATCTGCATTTCGCCGTGCGTGCGTAGGTGCGAAATCACTTGAGCTTCTTCTTCGGTGAATATACTTAAATCAATATCGTTTTTCTTGAATTTTACATTATCAGGGTTTGAGTCTAAATCCCAGTTAAGGGCTTCAACAAGGTCTTCAATTTTGGTGTAAATATTCGCTTTATTTTGTTGAATTAATTTATTACATCCTTCCGATGTTTTATTGGCTAATCCACCCGGAACTGCAAAAACTTGTCGATGGTAATTATTTGCAAATTCAGCTGTGACCATTGCCCCACCTTTAGCCGCTGATTCTGTCACAATAGAAGCATCACTTAGTCCGGCAATGATTCTATTGCGTGCTAAAAACATATTTCTGATAGGTTGCTTTCCAAACGAATGTTCTGAAATAATACCACCGTTGGCTATAATTTGGTCGATATATTTTTCATGTTGTGCTGGATATATAACATCAATTCCAGATGCCATCACTGCAATCGTAGGTAAACCAAAATCAATAGCCGCTTTATGTGCAGTAATATCAATTCCGTAAGCCAATCCACTCACAATCAATGGATTGTATGATTTTGATTGCTCAACAATGTTTTCGGTTACTTTTTTACCATAATCAGTTGCTTGGCGAGTACCGACTATTCCTATTGAGCGAAAATGCTCTAATGCGGCACTTCCTTTATAGTAAAGTACAGCAGGAGCATCATAAAGTGGCTTCAAGCGAGATGGATAATTTTTATCAGTAGAAAAGAAAAGTTGAACGTTTTCAGATTCAGCTTCTTTGAGCGTTTTTTCGGCATCGTTAAGTAATTCTTTCTTTTTTAAGCCTTCAATAACAGTTTTACCAACCCCTGAAATTTTGAGTAATTTGTCAGTTTTTGCTTTAAAAACGTTTTCAGCCGAGCCACAATAACTAATAAGTTGTCTAAAAAAAACACTTCCTACTCCATCGACATTCGATAAGGCAATCTGATAAATTTTCTCCATGCTTTAAAATAATGAATGATTGATAGAATGATTGAATGATAGAGTAAAGACAATAATTTTAACCTTTCAGAATAAAGGTGGATAGTTTTTAAGGTATGTTCTTATAAATTCACTTATTGTATCATTCAATCATTCAAAATTAAATATTCTCCCCAAATCGGATAGTGGTCAGAATAAGGGGTTTCTGAAAAAGTTTTAAAACGCTTTACCTCAATTTTCTTGTCATCATAAAATAGATTATCGATTCTCAAAAAACCTGGTTGTCTATGATAAGTAAAGCCAAAACCTCGACCAGCGTCTTCAAAACTATTTCTTAAATATTGTCTAATTTTTCCGTAGGCAAAACCATACGGTAACTCGTTTAAATCTCCGCAAACCATCACAGGATAAGGGCTTTCTTCAATCCATTTCTCCAGTTCTTTTACCTGAATCGCTCTATCCTCAAAACCTCCTCTAAGCTGATGATAAATCGTTTTTGCTTCTTTTTTTGCTAATTCTTTGTCTTCTTTGGCTTCAATTACTTTCTGCACACGTACACCCATTGAGCGTAATTGTACGTTTATGACTCGAATCGTATCTCGTTTTATCACAATATCAGCCGATAGCAAGCCATTATGATTTATCGACCAGTGTTTTTCTTGTTTTCTTATAATTGGATATTTAGAGAATATAGCCAGTCCTATTTCGCCTTGTCCACGGTCATTTCCAGGGGTTGAATGAACATACGTATAGTATTTATGAGTTCCTCTAAATTTCTTGATTGTTCTAAACTGCGGAAAATCGTCCCAGTTGTATAATTCCTGTAAACATTTAATATCAGCATCTATATCGACTGCCTTTTTTACAAGATTAATCGCATTGGTTGTATCATGCTCATGCACGTACGTAACAGCATCGCACCACATCATATTATAGCTCATTACACTAAATCCTTTGCGGGTATCACGGCTATCAATGTTATGCCATGTAATTGTACGTAATATAAAGGGAATACCGATAAGTAATAAAACCAAAGAGAAAAATGCACGTGGAGATAATCTTATTGCCCAAATAAGCATAAAAATGCCGTTGGCCAATAAAACAAAAGGCATCGACATCATTAAGAATCCCGCCAACCAATGTTTTACGCTTACCGAATAGCTCAACTGATATACCAATAAAGTATAAATTGCAAGCAATATATTCAGGAAGAACAAAAAACGTTTAATTATTTCTCTAATTAACTGCATTGTTGGGTTGGGGCAATTTCTATGCCTAAAATTACTACCTAAACTCGACTTTCTGAAACATATGCACTAAAAAAGCAGATAAACTGAAATTTAAGTTCGTTTGAAAGCATAAAATAAACGAGATTTGTGACTTCAACATTTAATCTGTTTATGAAAAACAAAGTCTTCGAATGGATAAAAAGATATTTACCTGCCGAAATAATTTCAATTATTCTGACACTTGCTTCTTCTGTTTTTACCTATAAACTCACAAAGAGTAATCTCACAACTGCTTTGGTAGGTACTTGGATTGGTAATATTGGTTATTTCGGAACAATTCTTTTAACTGATATTTTCCAAACAAATCGTGCATTAGCGTACAAAAATAAGCCATATACTTTAAAAATCTTTGGTCAGAATATTCGAGCATTATTTGTAGAGTTTGGAGTTGCTGAGTTTTTCGATAGTTTGTTCGTAAGACCAACCCTGATGTATTATTTACCTGTTTGGCTAAATGATGTTTCTTTGGGAGTAATTTTAGCAAAATTTGCCGCTGATATTACATTTTATGTACCTGCTATTGTTGCTTATGAGCTATCAAAGAAAAAACTTCGCCGTTTTGAATAAAACTTTATAAAGATACAACGTTATTATCTGCTAAAATTTGTAAAATATTTAAAAATTGTCTATATTTGCGTTAGAATTGTGAAAAAGGAGGAGCGAAGCCCTCCTTTTTTTCTTGTAAACTTGTTTCATAATTAACAATAAGTAGTAATATTATACGGTTTTTCGGCCGATTTGCCTACTGATTAAAAAAAACAGTTTACCAGTAACCGACATAATTGCCAGTAACCAAAATATGAATACCAATACCGAAGTAAAACAGAAAATAGAGCAACTTTTAGAGCCTTTACTCGAAAATGATAAATTTTTTATTGTTGATATAAAAGTATCGTTATCGAAAGTACACAGTAAAGTTACGATTCTGCTTGACTCCGATGAAGGTATCAAAATTGATGAATGTACAGCTATTAGCCGTCAATTAGGTACTGATATTGACGAAATGATGCCCGAAAAATATACGCTTGAAGTATCGTCTCCAGGAGTAGATTTTCCGCTGAAATCAGAGAGGATGTACCGTAAGAATATTGGACGCAGCCTGAAGGTTATCCAAAATGATGGAACCGAAATAAAAGGAGTATTGGAAACCGTAGAAGCCGAGCAAATCACAGTTATTGAAGACAAAAAGCGTAAGAAAAACGAAGAAATTGTGCCAGTTGCCATTCCGTTCGGAAATATCAAACAGTCAGAAGTAATTATATCATTCAAATAATATTAGTAATTTTAAAAATATTTTGAACAAAAATTAAGAGGTATAATGTGATTTTTGGAGTTTTTACTTAAAAATCATTCTCAATCGCCACGGCGAACCGTCTTAATTCTTAATTGAATACTTAGCTATGCACAGTGGAGAATTAATAGCATCGTTCTCAGAATTTGCTCGTGAGAAAAACATCGACCGCCCGACCATGATTAAGGTTTTGGAAGATGTTTTCAGAACAATGATTCGCAAGAAATTTGGTTCAGACCATAACTTTGACGTTATCATCAATGCCGATAGCGGTGACTTAGAAATGTGGCGTACAAGAGAAATCGTTGACGATAACTCTGAAGACATCTGGGATACTGATAAAATCATGCTCTCAGAGGCACAAAAAATTCAACCTGACTTTGAAATCGGCGAAGAAGTAGCCGATGAGGTTAAGCTCGAAGATTTTGGTCGTCGTGTTGTGCAAACTGCACGTCAGACTTTGATTCAAAAAATCAAAGATTTAGAAAAAGAAATGCTCTACATCAAATACAAAGATTTGGTTGGAGAGCTTATTATCGTTGAAGTATATCAGATTTTAGGTAAAGAATTAGTTTGTCTCGACAGCGAAGGCAACGAATTAGTACTTCCAAAGACTGAGCAAATACCAAAAGATAGACCAAGAAAAGGAACAAGCATTAAAGCGGTGGTTCATAAAGTTGAAATGAACAACGGAACCCCTCGCATTACGCTTTCTCGTACTTCACCAGTATTCCTTGAGCGTCTATTTGAGCAAGAAATACCTGAAATCTTAGATGGTTTGATTTCGGTTCGTAAAATTGTACGTGAGCCAGGCGAAAGAGCCAAAGTTGCCGTAGAGTCTTATGACGACCGCATTGACCCAGTAGGAGCATGTGTAGGTATGAAAGGTTCAAGAATTCATACAATCGTAAGAGAATTAGAAAACGAGAATATCGACGTTATTCAGTGGACTGATAATCTTAACTTGTTGATTTCGAGAGCTTTAAGCCCTGCTAAAATTAGCAATATTCAGGTTGACAACGAACGCAAGCGTGTGGCCGTTTACCTAAAACCAGACCAAGTGTCGTTGGCTATCGGTAAAGGCGGTATGAATATCAAGTTGGCTGGAAAACTCGTTTCGATGGAACTTGACGTATTCCGTGACATCGAAGGCGAAGAAGACGAAGAGGACGTTGATTTGTCAGAATTTGCTGACGAAATCGAAGATTGGGTACTCGACGAATTCCGTAAGATTGGTCTCGACACCGCAAAATCTGTATTGGCTATCTCAAAAGAAGATATTGCTCGCCGTACAGAGTTGGAAGAAGAGACAATCGACGAAGTTTTAGGAATTTTGAGTCGAGAATTTGAATAAATCGAATACAATACTGTGATTTAGAACGAAATAGATAACTATAAATCATATATTCTTGATAATCAAGAATATACCGTTTACATTTGTACTATTGAATTCAAAAGCACAAAAACTGAAGTTCTCCAAGGTTTTTGGACTTGGAAAAAAGAGTAATTAATCTCGCAAGAGATAACAAAAACAGATTTTTAAATCATTTTATGACAGAACAAAAAGAAATGCGACTCAGCCTTGCGGCAAAGAAACTCAACGTTGGTATTGTAACTATCGTTGAAAAACTTGCTGGAAAAGGACATCGTATTGAAAATAATCCAAATGCCAAACTCAACTTTGAGTTATTGAATATTCTTGCTAAAGAATATAATAATAATTCGTTGCTTGAAGATGGAGGTTCGCCAAAACCAGTTGAAGAAGTGAAAGCAAATCCAACTTCTGCTGGTAATTCTGATATTTTATATTTCCGCCAACAAGCAAAAGTAGAGGAGAAAAAAGAACCAGAAACAACCAAACCTGCTGAGCCCGAAGTGATTCGTGCCGAAAGCAAAAGTCAAGGTCTGACAATCTTGGGTAAAATTGATTTGGATAAAAAGCCAACTCCAACACCGCCACCAGCACCAGTTCCGACTCCAGTTGTAGAGCCTGTGAAAGAAGCAGTAGTTGAGCCAGTAAAACCTCAGGTTGAAGAAAAACCAGTTGAGGTGAAGGTTGAGCAACCAAAACCAGAGCCTGTAGTTGAGCCAAAACCAGTAGTGGTAGAAGCTCCGAAACCAGTTGTGCCGCAAGAGCCAGCTAAACCACAGGTAGCAGCTCCAGTTGTTGAGCCACCAAAAGTTGAGGTTGTTACCAAACCAGAACCACCAAAGCAAGAACAAAAACCTCAGCAACAGAATCGTCAAGAATTCCCACCACGCCAACAACAAGGCGGAGGACAAAGACAACCAACTGAGCGTCTTGACCCACGTCAGCCATACAGAGCAGACCAACGTCCGCCTCACAAGGCCGAGCCAAAACCTGCTCCAGTAGTACCAGTTAAGAGCATTCCAGAAGAAATTGATATTGAAGAGATAATCGAACCAGAATTGATTCAAGCAAGAGGTGAAAAACTTCAAGGCTTGAAAGTTTTGGGTAGAATTGAGCTTCCAGTTGAGAAAAAATCAACTGTTGCAGAAGACAGAGACAAACGTAAACGTAAACGCAAACGTGTAAAACGTGGCGAGAAAGTTACGGGTGCAGATGCTGTTGTTACGCCAAAACCAAAAGTTCCAGTAGCAACGGGTACTACTACCAATACCAATAATAATGCGGCTGCCAAAAAAGGCGACCCTAAGAAAAAGAAAGAACGCAAAGAAGAGGTTTCTCAGGTTGAAGTAAAAGAGCAAATCAAACAAACGATGGCTCGTATGCAAACCAAAGGGCCTGACTTCGGAGCAAAATATAGAAAAGATAAACGTAGGTCACGTGCCGACCAAGAAGAACAACGTGCTTTACAAGAGCAAGAAGAAAGCAATATCTTGAAAGTAACCGAGTTTATCTCGGCTGCTGAATTGGCTTCTTTGATGGATGTTTCTGTAACCGATGTAATTTCGGCGGCAATGAAGATGGGTATGTTTGTATCTATCAACCAACGCCTTGATGCGGAAGCAATTCAAATGCTTGCTCTTGACTTTGACTATGATGTACAATTTATCACTGCTGAAGAAGAAGTGAAAGTTGATACGATTGAAAAAGAAGATGCTGAGGAAGATTTATTGCCGAGAGCTCCAATCGTTACAATCATGGGGCACGTTGACCACGGTAAAACATCATTACTCGATTATATCCGTCGCACAAAAGTTGCATCGGGTGAAGCGGGTGGTATCACACAGCACATTGGTGCTTATGATGTTGAAATCAACGAAGGTCCAAACAAAGGAAAGAAAATCGCATTCCTCGATACTCCTGGTCACGAAGCCTTTACGGCCATGCGTGCAAGGGGGGCTAAAATCACCGACGTTGTAATCGTTGTGGTAGCAGCCGATGATAGTGTGATGCCTCAAACACGTGAGGCTATCAACCACGCTAAAAATGCAGGTGTTCCGATAGTATTTGCAATTAATAAAATTGATAAGCCAGGGGCTAACCCGGAAAAAATACGTGAAGATTTATCGAAAGAAAATATCTTAGTTGAAAGTTGGGGTGGTAAATACCAAGAACAAGAGGTTTCGGCCAAAAAAGGTATTGGTATCAATGAACTCCTCGATAAAGTATTGCTCGAAGCCGAATTACTCGAATTAAAAGCAAATCCTGACCGTACTTCAGTAGGTACAGTAGTTGAAGCATCTCTCGATAAAGGTCGTGGATACGTAACAACAGTTCTCGTACAGAACGGTACATTGAAAGTTGGAGATGTTATCTTAGCTGGTCAATACTTCGGGCGTGTGAAAGCAATGGTGAATGCAACAGGTGCAAGAATTAAAGCTGCTGGTCCATCAACTCCAGTGCAAGTTCTCGGTTTACCGGGAGCTCCACAAGCAGGCGATAGATTCAACGTAATGGATTCGGAGCGTGAAGCACGTGACATCGCTAACAAACGTGAGCAAATCAATCGTGAGCAAAGTATTCGTGCTAAAAAACACATTACACTCGAAGAGATTGGACGCCGTAAAGCAATCGGAAACTTCCACCAATTAAATGTTATTGTAAAAGGTGACGTGGATGGTTCGGTAGAAGCACTCTCTGACTCATTATTGAAACTTTCGACTGAAGAGGTTCAAGTAGCGATTATTCACAAAGGTGTTGGTCAAATTTCAGAATCAGACGTGTTGTTGGCTTCAACCGCCGATGCAATCGTAATTGGTTTCCAAGTAAGACCATCGAATAATGCCCGTAGAATTGCTGACCAAGAAGAAATCGAAATCAGATTATATTCTATCATCTACGATGCAATCAATGAGATTCGTGATGCGATGGAAGGCTTGTTAGCCCCTAAAGTTGAAGAGTCAATCGTTGGTACAATCGAAGTTCGTGAAGTATTCAAAATCAGTAAAGTTGGTACGATTGCCGGTTGTTATGTAACTGATGGTTCGATTAAACGTAACAATAAAGTAAGATTGGTACGTGAAGGTATCGTATTACACGAAGGTGAGATTCAACAATTGAAACGTTTCAAAGATGATGTAAACGAAGTGAAATATGGTTTTGAATGTGGTTTGAGCTTGAAGGGCTTCAATGACATCGAAATTGGCGATACACTTGAAAGCTTTGAAGTAAAAGAAGTAAAACGTAAGCTATAGTATGGCTTTAGAAATAATAAAAATGCCTCTCAGTTTTGGGAGGCATTTTTTGTTAGTTTAGTTGGTAACTAACGACTTATATGCTGAACCAAAGTCCGTTTGGCAACAGGTAAGAGCGTTTCTTCCAATGGAAAAGTTAGGTCAGTTTCAATCGAATAGACCGCCGGATTTGGTAAGTGTTTTTGTTGCTTAATCAGATTTATCTTTATATTTTCATAGCTATTAACAAAGTTTCGCTCCCATTCTGAAATAAATGTGGAACTCAAAGAGCGATATTTTTCGCTATGACGCTCGAAAAGGGTGAGTTTATAAGAATATACCCTTGTGCTTCGTTTTCCATTGCTCAAAAAGAAATACCCTTCATCAAGTTTGAGAGGTATAATTCCTACTGGGGTAATGGCAAGTTTACTTTCTACAAAATCATAAATTTCGCTGCCTACCGAAATCGCATTTTCGAATCGCTGACTGGCATAATGAATAATCTCTTCAATTTCTTGCATGAGATTATTGTCGGCAATCATTTCTTCGTAAATCAACTCTAAACTTTCAATTTGAATTCCCGAAAGACGCTTGGGGAAATGGTCTTTTAGGTAATTTTTGTTGGTCTTGAAAGAAACTAAGTTGTTGTAATGAAAGAACAAGTCAGATAGCTGCGGATAAATTTTATTGTTATCAAAATACAGCTTAACTTTTTGTAGATAAGCTAAGAGTGTGTATTTCTTAGCTTCAAAATCAATCGTACCATCTACCATCCAAGTTTCAGATAATTTATCCATAGTATTTTTGAAATTGTTGATGATTCAAATTTAATAGAGAATCTGAAATCTCAAAGAGTTTTGCATAAAAAAATCATAGTGGATTTGAATCAGCATATTTTACATGTCTTTTTGATGTTCATTTTCTGCAACTGCTTTTTGTGCAAATGGTATTTTGGTTTTGTGCTTGTTGAAATGCTCAAAAATGCTAAAACGTATATCACTACTGATGTTTTCTACCCTGAATAAATCTTGGGTCCAGAAAAAAACAGAAAAAGTCATAGTAGATTCGCCAAACTCAGTAAATCTTACAAAAGGCTTTGGGTTTGGAAGAACCGAGGGATTTTTATCGATTAAATTAAGCACAATATCTTTTACTTGTCGAATATTAGGTTGATATTCAATCGTTGCTTGCACTTCAAATCTGGAGGTATCACTTAGGTGAGTCCAATTTTGAATTTGACTCGATGTAAGCATTGAATTGGGAAGAATAATATATTTATCGTCACGGGTGATGGCAGTAGTGGTGCGAAGTTTTATTTCCTTGATTTGACAAACCAAATCATTTACAACAATCACATCGCCAACTTTTATTGAAGCATCAATCAAAAGAATAATTCCCGATACAAAGTCTTTGAAAAGTGTTTGTAAACCAATGCCCAAACCAACCAAAAGAGCTGCCGAACCCGCCAAAATTACCGAAATGTCAAGTCCAACTATTTGTAAGCCATTGGCTACTGCAAAGCCGATGATGATATATTTGAAAAGGCTATAAAGTGAATATTTCTTTCCTTCCTCAATTTTTTTGGTGCGATAAATAGTTCGTTTTATTAGGTAAAGTGAGATTACAGTGAAAATTATCAACAGAAAAATGCCCAAGATTGATGAAACACGAAAATCGAACGCACCTATTTTGATGATAGAATAATTTAATACTTCTTGAAAGTTCATATTGTTTGTAGATTTGATTTGTTAGTATGGAGTGTACGTGGATTTTATGTTTTACAAGTTCAAATTTTGTAGGTATCAAAAAAATGAACCTGCTTACGTTTAAGTTTTCGTTCCATTGAAGCAATCGCCCTCACAATACTTTCTTCAAATGAAAGACTATGTTTTTTTATGAATTTATTTTCGGCAGGAAGCGTCACTATAATTTCACACCATTGATTACTTAGGTCATGTTTTGCTCCTGTTCGTAGTACAACTTTCACTCCTATGATATTTGATTGGTGAGCCGTTAATTGATTGATTTTGTCTCTTACAAAATTTGTGAGACGTTCACTTGCTGTAAATTGAGGTGTTTGGATGTTGATATTCATGCGTTTTTTTTAAATAAGTAGTTGATAACTTCCTGAAAATCAGGTCTTTTGATGACGTAGTCGGCCACTCGGTCGAGTCTTTTATCAGTTGAGCAAAATGATATTCCAACACTTGCTTTATTGGTTAGGCAGATGTCGTTTTCGCCATCTCCAATCATCATTGTATCAGTGAGAGAGATGTCATAATGCTCACAAATGTGAGCCAGTGCATGACTTTTACAATAATCATGTTTGCAAATGCTGTGTTGATGAGGAAGAAAAAACGAAGGGATTTTTACTTCGCCAGTTGCATGGCTTCTCGAAAATTCAAGTTCGTTGGCAAGGCTGAAATCAACGCCAAGTTTATTTTTCAAATGATTGGTGATACAATCATAGCTATCAGAAATAATTCCAACGATATAGCCGCTTTGCTTGAGATTTTCTACTAATGTCAAGGCATTTGGTGTAATTTTTATTGAGTCAGCCACATCGAGGAGCTCTTTAAGCGATTTTCCTCGTAGGAGTTTTGCAATTTGTTTGGTGCGAAGTATTGGATTTGTTTGTGTTCGACCTATTTCTTGGAGTTGCTCAGTAAAATCGAATGCAATGGCGGCTGTTCGGATAAAACTTCCTCTCGTAATTGTGTTATCCATATCCAAAATAGCAATTTTCTTCAATTTTCTGAGATTTTCGCTAAGAGCAAAATCCATTTGTTCGCGTATAACTTGAATATGTTCGTAGGTTTTAAGGTCTTGAAACCCCATATTTTTTGATTTTTTCAGAATAACCGAAGCTACCTGACGAGACATTTGCCCCAAAGCTTCTACGCTTTGCATTCGGTTTTCGATATGCCCGATATTTACTTCTTCAATTCTGACTTTCATTTGGAACATATCAAGTAAAATACCAATATCAACACCATAGCCTTCTTCAAAATCAATCTTTGAGAAGTGTTCTTTTTTTCCAGCAATCATACCGCTCAATGGTTGTTTGAATACTGGGAATTCTGGGTAAAGAATTGATAATAAGGGTTTTGCGACGAGTTCGGTTACTCTGCCGGCTTGTCGAGTAAAATATGATTTGACAAAATCAGCTTTATTTTCTACTATCGGAAGGGTCAGCAAATCAATAATATTCTCTGTATATGTTGTAATATCGGCATCCAAAAAAGCGATGATTTCATTTTTTGCAACCATCACACCATCTTTCATCGAAGTGCCTTTGCCAAGTTTGGTGCTGGTAATTACTTTGCAGCCATGTTTTTTTACAATTTCTATGGTTCGGTCTTCTGATTTGTCATCAACCACAATTATTTCGGTAACATTTGCCGATTTTTTTGTAGTTTCTATTACAAAGCCAATTGTTTTCTCTTCATTTAGAGCGGGAATAATGACAGTTATCATGATTTTGGATATTTTTTGAGTGATAGAATCAGTGAAACTTCTTCTGCGAGAGCAACAATGCTGGTTTTGAATTCTGATTAAGAAAAGAATGCCCCAACAATGTGTTGGGGTTCTCAGCATAATGAAAAGTCAAATGAACTTATTCACCGTATAAATACTAAATTAAAACTCTGACTAAATCTTTGTCGATTTGCTGAGAACAAAGGTCATTCTCAATACTTAGAGACTTCTTAGATAAAAGTTAGAAATTTATTAGATGTTTTTTTTATGAAAAAATGCTATTTACATTTGATTAAAACTTTTAAGAATACTGAATGAAGATTTTAGTAGTAGAAGATGAGCTAAAAACACTGCAAGCTATTCGGCAAGGGCTTGTAGAAAACTTTTATGAAGTAGATATTGCGTATGATGGCTTGATTGCTAAGCAATTGGCCATGCGAAACTCGTATAACTGTATCATAACCGATATTATTATGCCCGGCTTGAATGGCTGGATGCTCGTGCAAGAACTTCGACAACATGGTATTCAAACCCCCATTTTATTATTATCTGCTCTGGGTGAGAGTGAAGATAAAATTATGGGTTTTGATGCTGGGGCTGACCAATATTTGGTAAAACCATTTCAGTTTGCGGAGCTTTTGGCAAGAGTTCGGTCTTTAACAAAACGAGGAACAGAAACTTTAATAACGAATGATATTTTGAAATTTGCCGACCTTGAAGTAAATCTGGATACCAAGAGGATAAGTCGGGCTGGGAATGACATCGAACTCACTGCACTTGAGTTTCGGTTGCTGGAGTATTTCTTACGAAATCAAGGGCGGGTACTCTCAAAAAATCAGATTGCTGAAAATGTTTGGGATGTAAACTTCGACAAAGGCACTAACTATATTGAGGTATATATCAATTATTTAAGGAAAAAAATTGATAAAAACTTCGATAAAAAATTGATTCATACCGTTTTCGGAATGGGTTATGTACTGAAAGAAGAATGAAATTAAGACAACAAATAACTCTTCGTTTTGTAGTCGTTGTGATGGCTATTCTCAGTATTACTATGCTTTCTGTTTATGTTTTTACTTCTTATTTTCTGAATAAAAACTTCTACCGACGCCTCAATAATAGGGCTGAAACAGTGGTTGGATGGCTAAGTCAGACCATTGAAAGTAGAAAAGATATAGCTTTTTTAGAGAGCCTTTTAAAAAATAGAAAAGACCAGATTACTGCTGAAGAAATCATTGTTTATGATGATAATAATCGGGTTGTGTTTGTATCGAACGCTGCTCAGGTGAAAGAAATTGAACCAAAGATTTTGGCAGAAATAAAACAGAAAGCCAGTATCGAATTCGTAGAAAATGACCTTGTTGGTGTTGGGATTTTGTACGAACGAGCCTTTAAACAATATATCGTGATTGCAATGGCAAAGAATCAGTATGCTGATGAGTTTTTGCAACAAATGCGATGGATGATGTTTGGTCTTTTGACCTTCTCCATCATTTTTGTCGGATTTATTGGGTGGTTTTATGCAAAAAAAACATTGGAACCTATCGAAAGAATCGGTACGGAATTGAATAATATTTTTCCTCAAAACCTCAATAAAAGACTTGAACTTAATCAAAATAAAGATGAAATAAACAATCTTACTCTCACAATTAATCAGTTACTGGATAGAGTAGAGGAGGGGTTAGGCCTGCAAAAAATGTTTATTGGTAATGTTTCGCATGAATTACAAAATCCACTTACACGGATTAGCTCTCAGTTGGAAGTAAGTTTATTGAAAGAACGTACTGCTACTGAATATCAGACCACAATTTTTTCTGCCTTAGAAGACATCACGGATTTAGTAAAACTTACTCAAAATTTGTTGAAGTTATCAAGAATGACCGCCTATAATAATGAACTACTGGCTGAGACAGTTCGACTTGACGAGTTATTATTTGAAGCAAAAAATTTTGTTTTGAACAATAATCCAAATTACAAAATCGAGCTAACTTTTGATGCTTTACCCGAAGAACCCGAGCATCTTTGTATTGTAGGTAATAGCTCATTATTGAAAATCGCTTTCGTAAATTTAGTGCAAAATGCCTGCAAGTTTTCGTCCGACAATCAGGCTTTAATCAACCTATCGGCCACTGATTCTTTTAAAGTGATTCACATCGAAGACAAAGGTATTGGAATCGAACCAAAGGAAATTGAGTATATTTTTCAGCCGTTTTATCGTTCTTCTAAAACTTCCGAGACAAAAGGATATGGCATTGGTTTATCTTTGGTCGATAGAATAATCAAAATGCACAATGGCAAAATAAAGGTAGCTTCCGAACTTGGTATTGGTACCAAATTTTCGGTTATTTTCTAACAAAAAAGGCGATACATTGCTGCATCGCCTTTCAGAAAAAACTTAGTTTATCTTATTTTGCGTACGCCACGCTTCTCATTTCACGAATAACCGTTACTTTGATTTGGCCAGGGTACTGCATTTCCTTTTCGATTCTTTGAGAAATATCAAATGAAAGTTTACTTGCAATTTCATCTGTTACGTTTTCTGAATCAACTATTACACGTAATTCACGACCCGCTTGGATAGCATAGCATTTCTCAACGCCATTATAGCTCAATGCTAAAGCTTCTAAGTCACGTAAGCGTTGTACGTATGATTCCATCATCTCACGTCTTGCACCTGGACGAGAACCCGAAATCGAGTCACAGATTTGAACAATTGGAGAAATCATCGAAGTCATTTCAATCTCATCGTGGTGAGCACCAATCGCATTGATAACCTCTGGGTGTTCTTTGTATTTTTTTGCCAATTCCATACCCAAAAGTGCGTGCGGCAATTCTTGCTCTTCGTGCCATACTTTACCGATGTCATGGAGTAGGCCTGCTCGCTTGGCTAACTTAGCGTTTAAGCCAAGTTCTGAGGCCATTGTGGCACACATTTTAGCTACTTCACGAGAGTGTTGGAGTAGGTTTTGTCCGTAAGAAGAACGGAAACGCATTCTACCAATCATTCTGATTAATTCTGGGTGTAAACCATGTACTCCCAAATCAATTACAGTACGCTCTCCAATTTCATTAATTTCGTTTTCGATGTCCTTCTTGGTTTTGGCCACAACCTCTTCGATACGAGCAGGGTGGATACGGCCATCTTGCACTAAACGGTGTAATGACAAACGTGCTATTTCACGACGAACAGGGTCGAAGCTCGAAATAACGATTGCTTCTGGAGTGTCATCAACGATAACTTCTACGCCAGTTGCGGCTTCTAATGCACGAATATTACGTCCTTCACGGCCAATTACTTTACCTTTAATCTCGTCGCCTTCGATATTGAATACCGAAACGCAGTTTTCAATGGCTTGTTCGGCTGCCGTACGTTGAATCGTTTCGATAATAATCTTTTTCGATTCTTTAGTAGCTGTTAGTTTGGCTTCTTCGATTGTCTGCTTAATAAAGCCAGATGCACGAGTTTCGGCTTCACCTTTGATTGCATCAATTAATTGTTGTTTGGCTTGTTCGGCGGTTAAATTGGCAATTTTTTCCAATTGAGCCACTTGCTGACTAAGCATTACTTCTGCTTCTTCTTTACGCTTATTGGCTAATTCCATTTGCTTTTTGGCAGCTTCGGTTTGCTCATTAAGCTTTGTTTGAAGAGTCTCAAGTTCTTTTTCTCGGCGGATATTCTGTTGTTCTAACTGAGCAGCTTGTTGTTTTGACTGAACAGCTTGTTGTTCCATTTGTTTTACACGTTGCTCGTTTTGTAAGATGATGTTTTTACGTTTGTTAGAATCATCTTCAAACTCACTTTTAAGTTTCAAAAAATGCTCTTTGGCTTCCAACATTTTGTCTTTTTTGATGTTTTCAGCTGTTTGTTGTGCATTTTTTATTACTTCATTGGCTCTAATCTCAGCATCTGCGTCTTTGCTTTGGAATGTTTTTTTGAGCAATGCTCTACCCACAAAAAAGCCAATTGCCAAAGCAAGTAGGTCAGTGAGGAGCATCATTAAAATATTCGACATTTTAGATAGTTTTGTTAAAGAATTTATAAATAATTAGGGAATAATAAGTTCACAGCTTTTAGTTGAAAAAACTTTTCATGAAAACTTAAATAAAAGTTTGCCGAAAAGCTGAATGCCAAAACAATAAATGAACCGATTAGACAGTGTAAACCTGAATAGCTTAGAGGCAAGCTGACAAGTAAAAACAAGAAGATGGATTTGAAAAGCAAATGAAGAATAAATATAATACCAGCAGAAGCTTATCGACTGGTGTTTTTTCATTTTAATTTACTTTCAACCAAGAGAAAGGCGTTGTTCGATATCTTCAAGCCTTGTTTTGAGCGATTGTTGCAAAAGTTTATATTTATCTTGGTTTTTTTGAGATTCAACCATACCCTCGATGGCGATGGTTATTAAAAAATCCCAAGAATCCATTTCTCCGCCACTGTAATTTTTTGTAAACGTGTCAAGGCGTCGATTGACGAGATGAGCAGCTTTTCTGAAATAAGGCTCCATTTCGGGTTGAACTTTTAAAGTGACTACTCGACTCAACACTTTCAACCCAATTTCTATTTTATCAGATTCTGCCATTTGGTAATCAATCTTAATTTGTCAATTTCAAAAAAATGATTTTCTATTTTTTATAAATCAATAGGTTTCGTGTGCTAAAGCATTTATAATCAAACCATTTTTATTACTTATTCTACGACTGCACTTGACTATTCTTCGTTTAACAAAGCAATACACGCATCAATCTCTTGTATCAGTTCAGTGATTGTTTTCTTTATTTCTACTTTGTCTGTTGACTTTTTAGCTTTATTCGCTACAATTTTAACACTTTCTTTTTGAATTTCTTTACTTTTTTCAAGAAATTCTTGTTTTTTTAGTCTCTCATTCAGATTTGCTATCTCTTTCTTGTGGTCAGCGATGCTTTTCTGCAATGTATTTATCTGCGATTTTAATGCCAAGATTTCATCTTGAGCTTCAGCTTTTTCAGAAAATAAATTATTGATGAGCTTATTGAATCGAGAGAACATCATTGCGTTCTCTTCCTTCATGGCTACTTCAATATATTTTTGCTCAATAGTTTTGGTCATTGTTTCAGATGATTGATTAGCTTAAAGATTTTTTAGCAGCTTGCTTAAAATCAGCAATTAAATCTCTGATGTCTTCTAATCCAACCGAACAACGGATAAGCCCTTCGGTAATACCGAGTTTAGCTTTGTCGTCTTTCGATAATTTAGAGTGTGTTGTTGTATTAGGATTGGTGATAATCGTACGAGAATCGCCCAAATTTGATGAATTTGAAGCGATTTTTACGAGTTGCGTAAATTTCTTCACTCGCTCAAAACCACCTTCAAGCTCAAATGTTACCATTGCTCCACCTGCTTTCATTTGCTTCTTGGCCAGTTCGTATTGTGGGTGAGTTGTTAGGTGTGGATATTTTACATTCTTAATACCCTCCATTTTTTCTAACGCTTTAGCCAGTTTAATGGCATTTTCGCAGTGGCGTGCCATGCGGATTTCGAGTGTTTCGAGACTTTTTGATAAAACCCAAGCATTGAACGGCGACATCGACGGCCCTGTATGACGGCAGAAGAAACGAATCGGAGCGATAAGTTCTTTTGTACCTGTGATGATTCCGCCCAAAACACGACCTTGTCCATCCATAAATTTAGTGGCCGAGTGCACGATTAGGTTTGCACCAAAATCGGTTGGTGTATGAATAATTGGCGTTGCGAAACAGTTATCTACGTAATAAATGAGGTTATGTTTTTTTGCTAATCGGCCAATCATTGCCATATCTACTAATTCAAGACCAGGGTTTGATGGAGTTTCAAGATAAACCATCTTGGTATTTGGCTGAATGGCTGCTTCCCAATCGCTTTCTGGAGCAGTTGCATCAAGATATGTATGCGTGATTCCCCACTTCGACAAGATTTGAGTCAGAATTTGGTGAGCAGAACCAAACAAGGCACGAGAAGCTACAACGTGGTCGCCCGATTTTAAGTGAGCTGCAAAACCTGCAAAAACTGCGGCCATGCCAGTTGCAGTGGCAATTCCTTCTTCGCAGTTTTCGAGCATACAAACTTTATCGACAAATTCTTGTACGGATGGATTCGAGAAACGGGTGTAGATATTTCCTTCAAGTGTTTCATCGAAAAGGGCTTTTCCTTGCTCTGCATCTTCAAAACAAAAGCTACTTGTCAGAAACAACGGTGTTGAGTGTTCTCTATACTGTGAGCGTTTTGTCTGTATTCTTATAGCTTTGGTTTGTTTTTCCATGGTTGTTTTCAGTCAAATTTCTTTGGTGTTTGGGTAAGACGTACCATCAGACCTTTTTATTCATCAAATTTACCAGCTTTATAATTTTTTATCCAATCTTTATCTACTCCACCGATGGTTTCAAAGAATGGTACGAAATATTTCTTCATATCGGCTTCAAAGTCACCACTTGTTAGGAATGGTTCTGCAAAAATAACAGATTTACGAGGGTAATCAAAGCCCGACATAATAATTGGCACTTTTGCTTGATGTGCCATGTAATAAAAACCCGTTTTTAGCTTACTTACATTCTTACGAGTACCTTCGGGAGCGATAGCAACTAAGAGTTGTTCGTGACTATTGAAGGTATCGGCTACTTGTTGGACAAAGTTTGTGCTTTTGTGCCGATAGACAGGAGTACCTCCTAAAGCACGGAAAATCCAGCCAAATGGTGGTTTAAATAGTTCGGCTTTGCCGAGATATTTTATATCTAAGTTGATGGTCGGGCGAGTGCAAAGACCGACGAAAAAATCAGCGGTACGGGCGTGGGGGGCAACCACAAAAAGACCTTTTTTTAGGTTTTCAGGTACATTTACTACTTTCCAGCCTAATAAACGAAAGCTTGTTTTAAATATCCAGTTTAGCATAGAATTTTGATTTGCGATTTACGAATGACGATTTACGAATTTTATGCTATACTAAACATTATTCTCGCAATTTATTCGTCATCGCTACGGCGAACCGTTCGTAACTCGAATAATTCGTCATTCACTAATTACGGTAAATTTTGAATGATAATGAAAGGTTTTGGACTAAAGCAAATTACAAAAATTATGAGAGCTAACCAACCTAAAATTTTACGTTCGAGAGTAAGAGGCTTCATATCGTATGTTTTTGGATGATAAACCCCTAAGAATCGGCCAATCATTAAGCCGAAAGCCAAAAATCCTGAATATCCTTCTACGGTAGGGAAAAAATATGAAATTACTAACTGTACTGAAACAACCGACAATGCTATGAGCCAGTTGGTCATTGTGTTATCGGTGATTTTAGAGAAACAAAAATAATTGAAGGCTATGAAGGCCGCAAACTTAGCGATTAACTCAAGGAACATTTCTGTGTCTTGAGTGGTAAATTCGTGAGCATTGAAAAAACCTAAGCCAGCATAAAAAATAAACCCAGTAAAGAGAATGGGAGAAACGATATTAAATGCACGGTCGCCGATTAAGCCATAAAGTATATGCCCTCCGTCGAGTTGCCCGATTGGAAAAAGGTTGAGTGCAGTAAAAAATAGCGACAAATAACCCGCAAAAATAATCGGGTAATTGGTGTAAAGATAAGGATGTGGAAGCTCACCAGTTGCGACATACTGCTCAAAGAAATTGAAGAGCAAACTATCACCAAGTTTGATTGAAATATAATCGGGACTTGTTTCGAGAAATTTACCGTAGTCGTTGCCGTATTGTTTGAAAACAGGGAAAAGTTCAAAAACATAATTTAGGTTTGGCAAATGGGTGAAACCATACCAAAGTACAAATAATGCTGCCACAAAACCCGCCAATGGGCCTGCAATACCAATATCGAAGTATTTTACACGAGATTGTAATCGTTCTTTGATACGGATGAAAGCCCCCAGAGTTCCAAAAGTCGAGGTGATACCACCCAGCCACAGCGGTATATAATAGGGTAATGTTACTTCGGTTCTATGTCTTTTTGCTGTGAAATAATGCCCAAATTCGTGAATTGTAAGTACTCCTAAAAATGGTATTGAATATTTAAAACCTTCTAAAAACTCATGCCAACCAAGGGTATTTTCTCCGAAAAAAAAGGGTCTGCCATAAATCCATTCTGCACCAGTGAGTGTAGTAGCGATAAGCGTAATTATAAATAATGATATTTGTATTAGGAGTGTACGTTGTTGATTCATCGGTTAGGTTTGTTGTAAGCCACAAAGTAACAACTTAAAATATGTTTTTACAATATTCTACGATAGAAGTAGGAGGCTCAACTAAAATTGTTTGCATACCGATTGCCTTAGCCGATTCGATGTTGTGCAAATTATCGTCAAAAAATATTACTTCATTTGGCTGAAGTTTATTTGAACGCAAAACTTCGTAATAGATTTCGGCATCTGGTTTCCACAAACCCATTTCATAGGATAGATATAGTTTATCAAAAAGGTTATCGAGATTTCTGATACCGTGAGCTTTTTTTAGATAATTATTTGATGCCGTAATATGAATATTATTGGTATTACTGAGCAGATAAACAGGGTATTTCTGACGAATATTATGAATTAAATCAATTCTATCTGTCGGAATATCAAGCAAAATGGCATTCCATGCGGTGTCAACTTCGTGGTCGGATAGTGGGAAACCGAGCGTTTGGCGGATTACTTCTCTAAATTCTTCATCAGTAAATTGCCCACTTTCGTATCGTCTGAAAATTTGGTCTTCGGTTATTTTTTTTTCGATGTAAGCAGGTGACTTAGAAGTAAATTTAGCAAATGTCTGATAGATTCTTTGGAACTCGATGTTGATAATGACGTTTCCGAAGTCGAAAATTACGGCTTTGAATTTCATACAGATTAAGAATAGGATTGTTAGTGTTTATGTTTAGTGTCGGATGCTTAAAAGAAACGACTTGTAGAACAGATTATTTTACAGAAACAAAAATAGCAGCCAAAATTGGCTGCTATTGCTTATCAAAATGAAGTATTAAAACCGATGTTTTATAATTCTCCGCTTTTCAACATATTATAAATCGTTGACTTTCCAATATCGAGTTTATCAGCCACGAGTAGTACGTCATCATCATATTTATTCAAGAAATGGCGAATAATTCGGCGAGTATATTCTCTTAAAGTTACTTCTTCAAGCAAAAATGCACCTTCGGGTTTGATAGAATTAAAGGTAATATCTTCTGGAACAATCAAATCATCGGAGGCCATCACACAAGCCAGCTCGATAATGGCTTTTAACTCACGAACATTACCAGGAAATGAATAGCCTAACAGTTTTTGTGATGCTTCATTGCTAAGACTTACTTTTGGTAATCGGTTTTTCTTGCAATAATCGTCAATAAAGAATTTAGAGAGTAAAATAATGTCGTTTCCTCGCTCACGTAGTGGGGGAAGGGCCACATTTAATCCCAGTAAACGATAATATAAATCTTCTCGGAAATTTCCTTTTTGTACTTCTTCGGCAAGATTACGGTGAGTGGCCACAATGATTCGGCAGTCAATTTTTACTACTTGGTTCCCGCCAATTCTTGTTATTTCTTGTTCTTGTAGTACACGCAAAATTTTAGCTTGCATGGTAAGTTCCATTTCCCCGATTTCATCCAAAAACAAAGTCCCACCCGTTGCTTCTTCAAATTTCCCTATTCTCCGATTCATCGCACCTGTAAAAGCACCTTTTTCATGGCCAAACAACTCACTTTCTACCAAATCCTTCGGAATTGCAGCCATATTGACTGCCACAAAAGGTTTTTTGTTTCGTGCTGAGTTGTGGTGAATTGCTTTGGCTACCAGTTCTTTACCAGTACCAGTTTCACCATAAATCGAAACATTGATGTTGCTTTTCGAGGCTTTTTCCATCAAGTTAAAGACTCTTTGCAAAGCTGGACTATTGCCTTTGATAGCTTTATCGAATTCGTATTTTTCACGGACTTCTTCACGAAGTTGAGAGATTTCGGCACGTAATTGCTGTGTTTCTTTGATTTTCAGAATCGAATTCCACAAACGTTCTTTTGTGTTTTCATCTTTTACGATGTAGTCGTATGCTCCGTTTTTGAGTAATTGAACGGCCGTCGCAATATCTTCTTGCCCCGAAATGATGATAACAGGAATATCAGAGTATTCTTTTTGAATTCTCTTCAAAACAGTCTCGCCATCCATATCGGGCAACGAATAATCAAGTGTAATGGCAATCGGGCGTCGATAAAGATTATCAAGCAAACCTTTACCTGTCTCGAATCTTTCAACTGTATAATCAGGGTTAAGGGTCAGATGGTATTCGAGCATTGCACCATAAAAAGCATCATCTTCTACGATGAATATAGTCTGTGTATTATCCATTATTTATGTATCCAATTTTTATCCAATTTCCATATAATATTTCTTATTTCCAAATAATGGAAATTTTAAATTTTATGCCAAAATGTAAATTGTTGATAATGAGCCGTTTATGATATTTTTAAAAGTTGGCAAAAGAATTGAAATATAATAACCATCATAACAAACATAGAAATCACGATGAAAAAACAACTCTTAATAATTGACGATAACGAAATGCTTTTAGGCTTAATGAATCACTGCTATAGCGAAGTATTTGAACTTTTCTTGTGCCAAAGCCTAAGTGAAGCAAAAGTATTACTTAAAGACGGTTTATTTCCAGATGCAATCGTGACAGATTTGAATTTGCCTGATGAAGATGGAAAATCATTTATTACTTATTTGAAAACCAATCCATTATATATTAATACCCCATTAATTGTTTTATCGGGTGAAGAAAAAAGCCAAAGCCGAATTGAGTGCCTTAAACTTGGTGCTGATGATTATGTGATGAAGCCTTTTCACCCAGAAGAATTACAGATTCGTATTGAAAAACAATTAAATTCTGTACCTGCAACGGCGGCTTCAATTAGCCTAAATTTAGAAGGCAATCGCAAAAGTGATTCGGACGGTGGAAGTTTCCTGACTCCAAAATCATCATTCCGCAAACGTGCTTTCGATATTATTGTGGCAGGTTCTGCATTACTCGTTCTTTCTCCAATTTTACTGATAGTTGCTATTTTAATTAAGTTAGACTCAAAAGGCCCCGTATTTTTCTTCTCGAAGAGAATCGGGGCTGGTTACAAAGTTTTTGAATTGTACAAGTTTCGCACAATGCGTACGGGAGCCGAAAAAGAAATCAAGAATATGGCTCATTTGAACATGTACGAAACCGAAAAACAAGAAGAAAATCTTGAAACTGATGGTAATTTGATTGATGACTCGGGCTGGAAAAATGAAGATAAATTATTGGACTCTCAAAATCAAAAATCAGCTTTTTTGAAATTTAAAAATGACCCAAGAATCACAAAGTTGGGGGCTTTTTTGAGAAACACAAGTATTGATGAAATTCCACAATTAATCAATATCATCAAAGGCGATATGTCGTTGGTAGGGAATCGCCCACTACCATTATATGAAGCTGAGAAATTGACAAAAGATGAATCGGTAGCAAGATTTTTAGCTCCTGCTGGTCTGACGGGTCTTTGGCAAGTAACAAAAAGAGGAAAAGGTGAATTATCAGCCAAAGAACGCCAAGAGTTAGACAATACATACGCATATCGCCACGATTGGAAATTTGATTTGACTCTCATCGCCAAGACAGTTCCTGCTTTGTTCCAATCTGAAAAAATGTGATTTTTTCAGCAACCTATTTCAAAGAACTTTTCTTAATAATTTACTCCAATGACAGCATTAATCATATATCTCACATTTGCAGTTGCTTACGTACTCTTTTTTGCAATTGCTTCAAAGTTTCAGCGTAACAAAGCTGTAGCCCAAAATCAGATTTCAGATGTAAATTTTTTATTCATGATTCCAGCTTATAAAGAAGATGCTGTGATTATCGAAACTGCAAAAAATGTACTTTCTCAAACTGATTTCGGAATGACCGATGAGGTAGTGGTGATTGCTGACCAATTGAAAAAAGAGACTATCAAAGAATTAGAGACTTTGAAAGTAACTGTAATTGAAGTTTTCTTTGAGAAAAGCACAAAAGCAAAATCTATCAACCGAGCAATGAAGGCTTTAGGTTTGTGGGGAAAGAAACACGATGCGGTTGTATTGCTCGATGCTGATAATCACTTAGTTGAGGGTTTTATTACGAAAACTAAAGCTTCGTTTGCTGCTGGCAACAAAATTATTCAGACACACCGTATTGCCAAAAATCTTGATACTCCGATGGCTAAGTTAGATGCCATTAGTGAAGAAATCAATAATTCGGTTTTCCGTTTGGGACATTATAATGTTGGCCTTTCGGCTGCTTTGATTGGTTCAGGTTTGGTAATGGACTACGAAATGTTTAGAGTTTATCTCAATAAAATTGATGTAGTAAGCGGCTTTGATAAGCAATTGGAGTTGGATATTATGAATGATAAACGCAAAATTGAGTATATGCAAGATGCCTATGTTTTGGACGAAAAGGTGAAGAATACACAAGTATTTGAAACGCAACGTACACGTTGGATTGCTGCACAATGGAATTTTGCGAAACAAAATTTTGCAAAAGCGTGGTTAGAATTGGTAAAAAACGGAAACGTAGATTTCTTCAATAAAGTAATCCAATTTGTGTTGCCTCCAAGATTGATTTTACTCGGAATGCTCGCTTTGATGTTGATAATCAGTGTTTTATTCAATTTCTATTTCACCGAAATACTCTTACTAAATATTGCTCTTTGGATAGGTTTTTTGTTGGCAACACCGATTTACTTATTGAAAAAAATCAATTTTTCGATTTTTATGGAATTGCCCAAAGCATTATTGAGTATGACAAAGGCGATTTTTAAAATCGGCAAAGCCAAACAAACTTTTTTGCATACACCTCACGGGGTTTAATCATTTAACATTTTGACAGGTTGAAAACCTGTCCTACAATAATGAAAATCGGCATCGAAGCACAGAGAATTTTTCGCCCAAAGAAACACGGCATGGATATATATGCTCTCGAATTAATCAGAGCCATTCAGCAATTAGATACGCAAAACGAATACGTAGTTTTTGTGAAACCAGATAAAGATGTTTGTTTACAACCAAGCCAAAATTTAAAAATAGTAGAAGTAAAAGGTAAAACATACGTTGATTGGGAGCAAATTTCATTACCGAAAGCCATTGAGCAAGAAAAAATTGATTTAATGCACTTTACCTCAAATACGGCTTCGGTCAATATCAAATGTCCGTTTATCCTGACGCTTCATGATATTATTTATTTGGAAAAATTATTTTCAAAAGGCTCGCTATATCAAGTTGCAGGGCATTTTTATCGTCGATGGAATGTGCCAAAAATTGCATCAAAAGCCGAATACGTACTCACAGTATCGGAGTTTGAAAAAATACAAATTCAGAAATCACTTGGCATAAAATACACTAAACTAAAAGCAATTTATAATGCTTATAATCAGAATTTTAGAATGATTGAAGATGAAGTGGCTTTGGAGCAAGTAAGAGAAAAATACAATTTACCTTATGATTTTATTTTCTTCTTGGGCAACAAAGCTCCGAAGAAAAACATGAAACGAGTATTAGAAGCTTATGCCGCTTATGCCGACGAAAACCTTACTCCGATTAATTTAGTGATTGCCGAAAGTTCAGAAAAAGACGTGATGCAATTATTGATAGAAATCAACCGCAAAGATATTTTCAAAAAAATTATTCTAACAGGTTATGTGCAGCACTCGGAGTTGCCATGTATTTATAATTTGGCTACACTGTTTTTGTATCCGTCACTAAGAGAGAGTTTTGGTATTCCAATCATTGAAGCAATGGCTTGTGGAACACCAGTCATAACCTCAAACACAAGTGCAATGCCCGAAGTAGCCGATGAAGCGGCCATGTTGGTGAATCCATTTGATGTTGAAGGCATTGCTCAGACTATCAAAAAGGTTTTAGATAACCAAAAATTATATAATCATCTGAAATACAGTGGGTTAAATCGTGCAATGGCTTTTTCGTGGGAAAACACAGCCCAGAAAACTATTAATCTTTATAATGATATTTTGAGTGCAGCTCTTGCTTAAAACCGAAAAATAAACAACTCTACAATGAAAATCTTAGAAATAATATTTTGGCTGCTATTGGGCATTACGTTTTATGCCTATATCGGATACGGAATTTTGATTTGGTTGATGGTTAAAATCAAGTCAATATTCGTTAAAGAAAAAACTTTCAATGATAATTACTTACCAAATATAACACTTTTGATTGCAGCCTATAACGAACAAGACTGTATTGAAGATAAAATCAAAAATTCGTTGGCATTAGATTATCCCAAAGACAAACTAAAGATTGCTTTTGTGACCGATGGCTCAACAGATAAAACAGCCGAAATTATAAAGCAATACGCTGATATTCAGTTATTTCATAAAGATGGACGAAGTGGGAAAATGGCAGCCATTAACCGAGTAATGCCACTGATTGATTCGCCAATAACGATTTTTTCGGATGCCAACG
This sequence comes from Emticicia aquatilis, assembly GCF_014644295.1. GTDB lineage: Bacteria > Bacteroidota > Bacteroidia > Cytophagales > Spirosomataceae > Emticicia > Emticicia aquatilis. Next base: position 365,912 of record NZ_BMKK01000004.1, on the reverse strand, counting down.
CTATGCTAAATTCTGAATCAGTGCGAGAAATTGTAAATCATTTTTCTAATGAAAAAGTGGGAGTAGTGGCAGGTGAAAAGCGTATCATGAAAATAACTGGACAAACTGCCGAAGTAGGTGAAGGAATTTATTGGAAGTATGAGAGTTTCTTGAAAAAACTTGATTCAGAGCTTTATTCAGCTGTTGGTGCTGCGGGCGAATTATACGCTATTAGAACCGAACTTTTTGAAGAATTAGAAGCCGATACATTACTCGATGATTTCGTGCTTTCCTTAAAAATATGCCAAAAAGGTTACGTAACTGCCTACGAACCAAATGCCTACGCTACCGAAACAGCCTCATTAAACAGTGCTGAAGAGCTAAAACGTAAAATCAGAATTTGTGCTGGTGGTTTTCAATCAACTTTCAGACTGACTGGATTACTAAATCCATTCAAAAATGGTCTTTTGACTTTTCAGTATATATCACACCGTTTACTCAGGTGGATAGTTGTGCCTTTTGCTTTGATATTGCTTTTGGTAATTAATGCTTTTTTAATTGAGCAAAACCAATTTTACTTACTGTCATTTGCTGCTCAGATATTATTTTACTCAATGGCGATTTTAGGGTTTTACTACGAAAAAATTGGTAAGAAAGTCAAGATTCTATATGTTCCGTACTATTTTTCATTGATGAATTATTCGGCTTTAGCTGGTTTTAAAAGATTCTTAAATAATCAGCAGAACGTAGTTTGGGAAAAAGCAATGAGAGCATAAAATTGAGTGTTGCAGTTTGCAATTGGGTGAAGTGATATTAAATTTAACGATAAATTATTCCAAATAAAAGACAAAATTCCACATTATGGAGTATCGTTAGATGGAATGTGATTGATTATCAGTGTTTTATGTATTTGGTATGATTTCTGAAATATAATTTATACACGTGAACCCCCTCAAAAATGTATTTTAAAAACATAGCCGAAATAACTCAAGATAAGATTGATAATCTTAAAAAGAGTGAAAATTATTTACTGGTTTTTATTGCTGAGAAGTCTGCTTCAGATGCTACTCCTCTGATTGATTTATTCAATAGCAATGGAATCAAATTTTTTGGAGGAATTTATCCAACCATTATTCATGATACTGTCAATTACCACGATGGAATGTTAGTGATTGAAGTACCTTATGTAAAAGATGTGGTAAAGTTTTCGATGAAAGATGAAGCTTCTTTCAAGGAAATAAAGAATCTCGAAGGAATCAATACTGCCATTTTGTTGATTGATGCAATGGTTTCGGAGACGGACCTACTGCTCAAAAAAGTTTATGGCTTGCTCAACAATCAAATCAATATTGTAGGAGGTGGGGCTGGATTTATGAGTTTTGAACAGCAACCATGTATTTTTACACAAGATGGAATGTTCGACGACGGTGCTATTTTAGCACTAATGAGCAATAAAAGTAAGATTGGTGTGAAACATGGTTGGGAAGTTTTTGCAGGGCCATTTATTGCCACTTCTACCGAAAAAAACATCATCAAAGAACTTAATTGGCGACCAGCTTTTGAGGTTTATCAAGAAGTAATAGAAGCCAATTCTGATAATAAATTTACTGAAAATAATTTTATAGATATAGCTAAGATATTTCCATTTGGTATTTATAAAGAAGGAGCTGAGTTTGTGGTCAGAGACCCGATTGCTATCAATGATGCAGGAGAAATCGTTTGTATTTCGGAAGTACCCGAAAACTCGACTTTACAAATCCTTACTGGCGACCCTGAAAAGCTAATTCTTGCAGCACGTGATGTGGCTACCCAGACATTACACAATGACGACGATGTCAATTGTTTAATGGTTTTTGATTGTATTACTCGTGTAATGTATCTGGATAATCAATTTGAAGATGAACTAAAAGCAATGCGAGATGTTCATGCTGGAAGACCATGCAAGATAAGAGGAGTTTCAACTTTAGGCGAAATTGCATCATCAGGCATGGGATTTGTAGATTTCTACAATAAAACAATTGTAGCAAGTAGCCTTTACAACTAAATGGAAGCAGGAATAAAAATTGATGTTGCCCGTGAAATTTCATTACTGTATGAATTATCGCTTTCGATAGGGAATTCATTAGAATTAAAAAAAAATTGTGCTGACTTTCTAAATGTATGGATGCGTCAGAAAAATATTGATTTTGGCTCGATTTGGCTTAAAAATAAAGTTTTAGACCTGCCAAATTCTGAAAATTTTACTTTAATCTATGCCAATCCTGAGTTTAGTACAGACAAAAAGGAGATTACACTTAACCACTATTTTATGAGTCATCTCGAAGGAAATGGTGGCGTATGCGTAAAAAGCGATACGCTCCATTTTCAAGAGATAATTACCGAAAAAAACATTACTGACGGCTGCTATTGGGTTATTCCCTTGCCACAGTTGGGCTTTATAAAATTTTATTTTAGCCCAAAAAACCTCTCTCAAGTTGCTTTTGATTCAAGTGAAGTAAAAAAGGCAAGCAAAGTAATACGTAAGTTTGGTGTTACTTTGCAATCTTGCCTTCTGCACAATCAAGTCATCGGATACCAAGATGAACTAAAAAAACTCGCCGTAGTAGCCGAAAAAACCGATAATGCCATCGTAATTTCCGACAATAAAGGTCGTATCGAATGGGTAAACGAAGGTTTTAGCCGTGTTTCGGGTTTTCATTTGGATGAAGTCAAGGGTAAAACTCCTGGTGAAGTATTACAAGGGGCTGGTACAAACCCAGAAACCAAAAAGTTTATAGGTGAACAGCTACGCCAAAGAAATAGTTTTAGAACCGAAATTTTGAATTATTCTAAGACAGGTACCCCATATTGGATTGAACTCTCTATTCAGCCAATTTTTGACGAAGAAGGTAAACTAACTAATTTTATTGCAGTAGAATCTGATATTACTGAGCGAAAAAATTACGAATCCGAACTTCGACAAGCTAAAGAAAAAGCCGAAGAAGCCAGCCGAGTAAAGCAAGAATTTATGGCTGTAGTAAGTCACGAGATTCGTACACCGCTCAACGCAATCATGGGTATGACTAACTTAATTCAAAAAACAAGTCTTAGTCCATTACAATCAGATTATATCAGTACGGTACAAATTTCGGCCGAAAACTTACAAGGAATCATCAATTCGATTTTAGATTTTTCTAAGATTGAAGCAGGCAAAATGTCGCTTCAGAAAATTCCTTTCAATCTCAAAAAAATTCTACAAAATATCATCAGTAGTAATGAGTTTAAGGCCGAACAAAAAGGGATAGGTCTATTTTTGAAGTTTGACGAAAAACTCAATGTTACACTTCTTGGCGATTCAATTCGACTGAGTCAGGTACTACTAAATTTGGTAAGCAATGCCATTAAATTTACCGATACTGGAAAAATCACTATCGAGGCTCGTGTTGTTACCAAAATGAATAACGCTCTTGTGGTAGAATTTAACGTGATTGATACTGGGAAAGGAATAGCTAACGAAAAACAAAAACTAATTTTTGAAAGCTTCACACAAGAAGATTCGAGTATTAGTAGAAAATACGGTGGTACTGGCTTAGGGTTAAGTATCTCGAAGCAATTAGTAGAATTAATGGGAGGCGACCTCCGAGTAAGAAGCGAATTGGGCGAAGGCTCTACATTTTCGTTTGTAGTTGGTTTCCCGATTAGCCAAGAGCCAATCGAAGAAGCCAAGCAAAATCATCTTTCGAGCAATACTTTGATAGGTAAAAAAATATTACTTGTTGAAGATAACGCAATGAACCAGTTTTTTGCCCAAAAGCTACTCGAAGGCTGGGGAATGAAGGTTGATATTGCTCAGAATGGGAGAGAAGGAGTTGAGAAGTTCAGAGCAAAATACTATGATGGTATTTTGATGGATATTCAAATGCCAGAAATGGACGGTTTTCAAGCCACAAAACTTATTCGTACCGAAAGTACCAAAGTGCCAATTATCGCCTTAACTGCACTCGTGGTTGATGAAGAAATTGAGCATTTTAGCAGAGTTGGTATGAATGATTACATCGCCAAACCATTTGTGGCTGATGAATTAATGCAAAAATTGATAAAACATATATCTGTCTCACAAACATACTCGATAAGTTCGCCGAAAGTAAAAGTTGAAGAAGTGGAAAAGCTCTATAATAATCAACTTTTAGCTCAAATGATGAAAGGCAATACGGTTCAGATTCGTCAGATGGAAACGCTTTTTGTACAGCAGTCTGAAGATGCTCTGAAGCAATTTAGTGAGCTATATACACAGCAAAATTGGAAGCAAATTGGGCTTTTGGCACATAAAATCAAAGCTTCGATTGATATGTTGCAGATTACGCCACTCAAGCAGCCAATCAGACAACTGGAGACTCTTGGAAAGCAAGAAAAAGAATCGCCCGAAATTGCCCCTTTAATTAAATATACGACCGAAATTTTAAGGAGAGTTTGTGACGAAATACAATTATCACACCAATGAAACAACCACTCGTTTCTATAATAACGGTTAATTATCGACAAGCAGATGTAACCTGTGAGCTTTTAGCTTCACTGGATAAAATTTCATATAAAAATATTGAAGTATGGGTTGTTGATAACCAGTCTGATGGGGCACTTAAAAACAAAGTTAGTGCCTTGTTTCCCCATGTAAATATCATTGAAAGTAAGAAAAACTTAGGTTTTGCCGGAGGGAATAACTTGGCAATAACGCAAGCTAATGGCAAATATTTAATGTTTTTAAATAATGATACTGAAGTTTGTCCTGATTTTCTCGAACCATTGGTTGAGGTAATGGAAACCAACGAAAAAGTAGGCGTTTGTGCTTCAAAATTGCATTATTTTCATCACCCACATATCATTCAGTATGCAGGTTCTTCAGATTTACACCCTTTTAAGATTCAGAGTTTTGCTGTTGGCTATGGCGAAAAAGATTTAGGTCAATATGATACTACTAAGCCAACTAATTTGGCACACGGAGCTGCCATGATGGTCAGAACTTCAGTTTTAAAAGAAGTAGGATTGATGCCAGAAGAGTTTTTCTTATATTACGAAGAGATTGATTGGTGTCTTAAAATCAAAGAAATGGGGTATCAGATTTATTTCGTACCGCAATCTTTGGTACTTCATAAAGAGTCGATAAGTGTGGGTAAACAAAGTGCAATTCAGGTCTATTACAAAACCCGAAACCGCATTTTATTGGCACGTAAATGGCGTAAAGGGCTGGGCAAATGGATGTCGCTTACTTATCTTGGATTTGTTGCTTTAAGAGACCTGACGAAGTTTTTGTTTCAACGCAAATTTTTACTTTTAGGAATGTATTGGGATGCACTTTCATGGAATTTGAAAGGTAATTTTAAATAATTTTTGATTGACTTACAATTTAATATAAAAAAGAAGAGCCGTTGCATGCAGCGGCTCTTCTGCGTTTGAGAATTACCTATTTTATGAATTCGTAAATGAAAAATTATATTAACTCTATTCCATTAGTGTGTTTATTTTCCAAAAAATGGAAATAATTCAAAAATTGGCATGAATTTAAAGTGCTTATAATAAGTGAGTTATGAGTTTTTTGTTGTCTTGGCCTAACAATTGAATTAATATGATTAAACTTTAATCATCAAAAATTCAATGAAAAAAATAATTTTATTTATCAGTGCCGCTTTCCTTCTTACTTCATGTCTTCCGAATGGAGAAGAAATATTAATGAAAGACAATACTTCTGCAAACACCTCTGCGGCCGCTATTGAAAACTTAAACATTTCTCCTGATTTTAATTTCAAAACCTCAGAGAAAGTTGCAATCAAAGTTTCGATTTTCAATGGCCAAGATAAGCCACTCAAATCGATTCCGTTTTCGATTGTTACCGAGCCAAATGGCGAGGTTATCTTCTCGGGTATGACAAACCAAAATGGTATGCTGGAATTTACCAAAGAACTTGGAAATCATATCAAACAAATATCATTCAAAACTGATATTATTGGTGTTCCAAATAGTCTTACTGTTAATATTCAAAACAACAAAGCAACATTTCAAATTGGTGGAAGTGTGCCAGCGACAAATATGTTTGTTGAGGATTCGAACAGTGATAATGCTCGTGAGATTTATTCTGAACAATCGAATGGTTTGCCAGACTTCAAGACTTTAGGAAGTTGGAATACGGCTGGCGTTCCGAAATACTTAGAGCCAGTCAATGAGAGTATTACTTCTGAGTTTATGCAAGATATTACTGCCAGTTTGCCAGAAAGTAAGCCCTTAACTTCAAGCCATCCTGATTACTTGAAAAACGATAAACCAACAACTTTGATAATTACAGAAAAAGCTGATGTTTGGATTACCTTCGTTCATGAAGGTGCTGGCTGGTTAAACTCTCTTGGTTTTTATACATTCGACCCTAAAAATCCTCCACAAAAAGTTGATGATTTGAAAAACCTAACGATGGTATTTCCGAATGTATCGTACTCAGGAAGCGGCGGTGGACTTGTGGCTGGTAATAAAGTGAAGATAGGAACCTTTGATACAGGTACTGGAATTGGTTTCGTTTTATTGGCAAATGCTTTTAAAGATGGTAAGGTTGGAAGTGCATATTATCCACATTTCAGTCATTCAAATCTTAATACAGAATCAAATGCAGATTTAAGAAGACACTTTGTGCTATTAGATGACTCAAAATCGAATCGTATGTTATTGGCAGTTGAGGATGTTAGCCGTGAAAACAAGCCAATTGGTTGTGATAACGATTTTAATGATGCAGTTTTCTTCGTGACATCGAATCCTGTAAAAGCTATCGAAAACCCTGCAATTCCAAAAATGGATACATTCAAAGACTCTGATGGCGATGGTGTGGGCGATACCCGTGATGAATTCCCGAATGACCCAAATCGTGCATTTACATCATATACACCTTCAAAAACTACTTTTGCTTCATTAGCTTATGAAGATTTATGGCCATCGAAAGGAGATTATGATTTCAATGATTTGGTCTTAGATTATCAAGTACAAGAAGTTTATAATGCGAATAATCAAGTGGTTGATGTAAAAGTAAGAACGGTTGTAAGGGCAGTTGGTGCATCTTTGAAAAATGGTTGGGGAATTCAGTTACCGATTGAGCCATCAGCTATCAAGAAAGTAAGTGGACAATCTTTAAAAAATGGTTATATCAAGACTTTGGCAAATGGCACAGAAGCTGAGCAGTCAAATGCAGTAATTATGATTTTTGATGATGCTTTCAATCAGATTAGAAGGGTAGGTGCTGATTTTGTTAATACAGTTGAAGGACAGCCATATTCAAAAGGAGATACACTTAATGTTGCAATAGAGTTTGCTTCACCAATCGCATCAAGCAAGCTCGGTACAGCACCTTATAATCCATTTTTAGTGGTAAATTATGAGCGTGGCAAAGAAATTCACTTACCAAATTATGCTCCAACAGATAAGGCTGATGCTAAACTCTTTGGTACATCGCATGACCGCTCGAATCCTGCAAAAAATACTTACTACAAAAACTGGAAAAACCTACCGTGGGCGATTCAAGTGCCAGTAAGTTTTGATTATCCTTATGAGAAACAAGAGATTTTGAAAGGGCATTTAATGTTCAGTAAATGGGCCGAAAGTGGCGGAACGCAGTACGCAGATTGGTACTTAGATAAGACTGGATATAGAAGTAAAGCAAATATTTATACGAAATAAATCTTAAAAAACGCCCGAAATTTTGGGCGTTTTTTTTATTTTAAAATATCAAATTCTTTCTCAACCAAACCAATTTTTCGATTAAACGTTTTTTCAATTTCGTCGAATGTTTGCTTGATTGTTTCAAAATCTTCATTGTTTTTTGCCATTTTTTCTAAGATTTGAAGATTTTGCGTGATTTCTGGCAAACCTACCATCGTGAAAGATGGTTTGAGTTGGTGAGCCAACTTACCGATTTCAATAACTTTTTGTTCGTCTATCAATGGTTTCAGTAGGGCAAATTGACTTGGTACAGTTTTCAGAAAAAGACCAAACATATCGACTGCATATTTACGGTCGTTACCATATATCTTCGATAAGTAGTCAGCTTGGAGTGTCTCTATTTCATCTGCTTTTTCAGCTTCCTCAACAATTACAGTATCAGATACTGTTGTTGTATTTTTTTCTTGAACTTCGACTTGTCGATTTGGATTTAGCGTGAGTTTTTGTTCTAAAATCTCACGAAGCTGGTCAGGAGTAAACGGCTTTGTTAGATACGAATTCATGCCAATTTCAAAGGCATAATCGATTTCGTCGCTCATTGCCGAGGCCGTAAGTGCTACGATTGGAATAAACTGATTGGCATTGCCTTCGAGTTTTCTGATTGCGATGGTCGTTTCATAGCCGTCCATTTCGGGCATACGAATATCCATCAAAATAATGTCAAAATCTTCTTTTTGGAGGAAATCTAATGCTTCAAGACCTTGATTGGCAATTTTATAACTCATCTGCCATTTCAATAAAAGCCCTTCTACATATTTTTGGTTGATGAGATTATCTTCCACAACCAAAACATGATAGTTTTTCCAATCTTCCGATATTGATTCTGAAAGCGAATGTAGTTTCTTAGATTGTTGTTTGCTGTCCTTGAGTGGTAGCGTAAAAGTAAATGTTGTTCCTTCGTGAAGCGTACTTTCTGCCGAAATTTCTCCACCATGAAGGTTTACCAACTGCTTCACAATAGCCAGTCCGAGGCCAGTTCCACCATATTTAACTTTTACATCTTGGTCGGCTTGTTTGAAACTATCGAAAATTCTGCCTAAGCTTTGTGGACTGATACCGATTCCTGTATCAAAAACTTTAATTTCAGTCATCAAGAAATCTCCGAGCCTACATAGGAGCGACACTTGAACACCAATTTGCCCTTTTTCAGTAAACTTCACTGCATTACTCAAAAGGTTCATCAAGATTTGTGTCAAGAACGTGGAATCTCCGATTACATCATTTTCTATTTCTTCATCAAATTCTAAAACAAGTTTTACATCTTTTCCTTGTAGCCTTAACCTAAATGTTTGCAAAGTGCTATTTATAAGGTCTTTAAGGCTGAATGTTTGCTCTGAAATCCTCATTTCTCCTGCCTCGATTTTTGAAATATCGAGTACATCAGAAACCAAATTGAGCAATAAATCGGCTGAATAATTGATGGCACTCAGATACTCAACCTGTTTTTTGTTAGGATTTGTATCATAAAGCAAGTGAGTCATACCGATGATTGCATTGATTGGTGTACGAATCTCGTGACTCATGTTTGCCAAAAAACGTTTTTCGGCTCTACGGGCATCTTCTGCTACTTGTCGAGCCTCTTCGAGTGCTTCTTGAGTACGCTTACGGTCAGTAATATCTAAGTGAATACCTACCGAACCCGTTACTTTACCGTTGCTTTCAATGATTGGAGCTCCACTGATGATTACCCAGATTACTTCTCCGTTCTTCTTTTTTAGCGGAACTTCATATACTCCCGTTTCTTTCTCTTTTCTATTATTATTTTGTTCGGCAATTACTCTTCTAAAATCTTCATCGGGTAGGAGAATATCGGCAGCTTTTTGGCCAATTAGTTCATTTTCTTCATAGCCAGTTAGTTCGCAAAAACGTTTGTAGGCTTTTCGGATAATGTCATCATTATCAACTTCGATTAAGCCCAAATCCATGTTTTCAATAATACCACGGTATTTTTCTTCGCTGTATTGAAGTGCTTCGGTGCGTTCTTTTACTTGTCTTTCAAGCGATTCATTAAGTTTTTTGAGGTTTTCGTTAGCACGGTATAAGTCCAAAGCCTTTGCTTCCAACAGCTTTTCGGCTTGCTGACGTGCTTTTTTTTCTCGCTCAATTTTTCGTTTCAGTACTTCTACTTCCTCACTCATGCTCTACTGATAATAAATTTTACTAAAGAACCACTATCATTTAAGTTTACAATCTGAACATTTGCCGTTTCATTGTAGTATTCGAGAGCCGCTTCGATTAATCCATCGGCAAAATCTGCCATTTTTCTTTCTGATTGATAGAGCATTTCAATAGTATTTGAATCAATACGTTGGGTATCAAATTTAGGAAGTTCGGCATCGGGATATAGTTTCAGCACCTCAACGTGTATGTGTGTGTCAATCTGCTCAAAGAGGTCAAATGCACTTTTTATATTCGGAAAAAAATGAGCATAGCTATTCATTAAAACACCAAACAGGTGTTTTCCATATATTTTTAGCAAACTACTTACAGGTATTTGGGTCCGTTGACTGAGTCCGACCACCAATTGAATCATTTCTGAATGGTCATAAGTTCCAACTGCTGTGTAAATTCCACCAGATGGAAGATTGGCTGATTCTATGACATCATCTACAATATCAAAACCAAACTTAGACTCTGCCATGTCGATAAATTCTGTGAAAACTATTCCTTTCATGAGCTTAGGATTTAGAAAAACGGTTGTACCAAAATTAAGCAAAAATCGTGCGAAATTTTAATGGAACTTTAACTTTCCAAAAAAATATTTCATTTCCATAATTTGGAATTTATTGTTGCATTGGTATTTTTGTAAGTTATTGATTATAAGGTGTTTATGTTTTTAATTTCGGAGTGGCACACTAATGGTAATAATACTATCATATAACAACTCAAGAAAATGAAAAAAAATATTTGCTTACTAATAATGGTTTTGGCATACTTCCAAATAAATGCCCAAGCAAAGAAAGACATTAAGCCTACTGTGAAAGAACTACCAACTCTTGAAAAAGTTTTGGATTACGCCGAACATAATTCTCATTTAGTAAAAGAGCAAGATGCTCTGAGCCAACACTACGAACAATCAGTGAAAGTAGCTCAAAAACTTTGGATGGATAAAGTTTTTGTTGATATGGGTGGGCAACGCTCAAATAACGGAGCTATCTTAAACGTAAACAATAGTATTTCTACTTCTGAGTTTAATTCTTTGAGTTTTCAAACCATGAACTCATTTCGTTTAGGTCTTACCGTTAGAGTGAGTTTGTATGATATTATGGCTCGTAAAGACCTCATCAAACAAGCACAGTATCGCCAAGCAGCTTCTGAGCAGCATTCAAAATTTTTGAGTCAAGATGTGAAATTCAGAATCACGGATATTTACAAAGACGCACAATTGGCTTATAAGTTATTGAGTATCAAGGCGGAAAAGAAATACGCACTTTTCTTGCAAAAAGAAATGGCAGAGAAAGAGTTTCAACAAGGTCAGCTTCATATTTCAGAACTCGGACGCATTACCGAACTGGCTTCAAATGCTTTCGCTGAGTTTGAGCAAGCAAGCACAACCTACGAAAAACTTTATTATCAACTTGAAATCATGCTTGGAATATCTTTGAAAGATTTGAAGTAAGCAGTTTTAATTTCAAGGTCAACAACAATAACTCAGCAAAAAAGATGAATCTTATAGAATTTATCCGACTCATAAAGAAAAACATTTTCCTTCTAATATTTATTCCTCTTGTGATGGCTGTAGCAACTTATTTCTTCACAAGAAATTCTGACAAAGAGTACAACAGCACAACAATGCTTTACACTGGCCTTTCTACAGGTTTTACGATTGAAAGCACAGGCGAAAGCCGCAAGGATAGAGATGTGGTGAATAACTCATTCGAGAATATCATTAATACGATTCGTTCGAGAGAAACCATCAAAGAAATTAGCTTTAAATTATTGTCAGAAGCATTGATTTTAGAAAAAGCAGACGGCAAACACGTAAATCCAAAGACGTTCGAGAAAATGAAAGAATGGTTTCCTGCTTCGGTCAGAAAACAAGTGGTTGTAAAAGGAAATGCTGCTGCCACTTACCAAAATTTATTAACGGCCTACGAAACTGGTCAACCTCGTGAGATTCAGCATTTATTCAACGAAGGTAAAACGCCATTTAGCTTAAAGAATTTGAGTGAAATCAAGGCAAATCGTAAGGGTAACAGCGATATGATTGAAATTACCTACTCGCTTAGCGATAAAGGTTTGTGCGAAAATACTTTGAAAACTACGCTCGAAGTATTCATGAGAAGATATAAAGGTTTGAAAGCATCTGAAACGGGCAGCGTGGTAGCATATTTTCAAGAACAGTTCGATAATGCCAAAAAAGATTTGAATGAGGCGGAAGATAGAATGAAGAATTTCAGAGAAAACGGTCAGATTCTAAACTATTACGAACAAACAAAGGCATTGGCTGGTAAAAAAGAAGATTTGACCGATGAGCATCACCGTTTGGAAGGAGAATTGAAAGCTGCTGACAATGCCTTGTATAAACTCGAAGAGAAATTATCAATCAATCGTAGTGCTTTTTTTAAAAATACTGAATTATTAAATCAAAAAAATAAAATTTCTGAACTAACCTCTTTGATTGCTCGCAACAGCTTAAACCCAGATGGTGGAAATATTGAGCAGATGAATAAAGAAGTTAAGATGTATGAAAGCCAGTTGGCTGATGGTGTGAAAAATTTATATGCTCGCACGCACTCAACCGAAAATGTTCAAATCAATAATTTATTAGAATCATGGCTTGAAAACATGATTTTGGTAGAAAAAAACAAAGCTCGTGTAGGTTCATTGAACCAACGTTTGGGCGAAATCAAAGATGATTACGCTCGTTTTGCTCCGCTTGGCTCGGGTTTGTCGAGAATTGAAAGAGAAATTGATGTGCGTGAACGTGCTTATATTCAGATTTTACACGACTTAAATATGGCTTTGCTTCGCAAACAAAACATCGAAATTTCATCGAATCTCGACATCATCGACAAGCCAATTACGATTGAAATGCCAAGCAAAAAAATGATGTTGATTATTCTTTCGGCTTTGGTTGGTGCGATTGGAGTATTGGCAACATTGGTTATCTTAGAATTAAGCGACCGCACTATCAAAAACCTTGAAAGAGCCATTGATTTTACGGGTATCGAAGCAGCAGGAGCGTTGCCAGTTTTCTATCAAAAAAATCATTCCGAAACAATTAAAGAAACGCTAATTGGTCAGATTGTAACGAATTTTAAGCTGAAAATCAGTGCTTTACACGGAAGTAATACAACGCCACTAATATTAGTAACAAGCACTCAGCCAAGCGAAGGGAAATCAGAGGTAGCTAATTTGATAACGCAACATTTACAAAAATCGGGTGCAAGAGTTTTATCAATTCAACCAAGTAGCGAAACCCGCACTTCGTATGTAGAAGGTTTACTGAAATACCCAGCAAGCAAAGCACTGAGCGAAGTAAAAGGTTTTGAAGAATTGATTAGTACATGGATTGACCCGAATGATTATGATTATTGTTTGTTGGAAATTCCGCCATTTTTGACAGGAAATATCCCGACAAATATCTTAAAAAATGCACACTTGTCTTTATTAGTTGTTTCTGCCAATCGTTCATGGAAAAAAGCTGATAAAAAAGCTGTCCAGATTTTGGAAAACTACCATATTCCAGTTGAAATGATTGTAAATGGTGTGGCTTTTGATTCGCTCGAAAATTTGGTAGCAGAAAACCAAACCAAAGATTCAAAACTCAAAACAGCCATCAAACGCTTACTAAGACTCGAATTAAAACGTAAAGAATTGAAACCAGCTTTTGTATAAAAAATGCCTCAAAAATCTGACATAATTTGCTTAGGATTACCCGCTTGGGAAGGGGATTATCTAAAATCAACGGTGCAGTTGATGAGCGAAATGACCCATTTCAGTAGAGTTTTATATGTAGAATATACTTATACGTGGATTGATGTTGTGAGAGGTTTACTTGGAAAAAACAAAGCCCCAGTAAAACGAATTTTAGGACAAGAAAACAGGCTTAGAAATATAAAATTGGACAATGGCAACGAGATTTTAGTATTGACTTTACCAGCCATTTTACCAATCAATTGGGTTTCAAATAAGAGCATTTATCAGTTTTTTTTGAAACTCAACACCAAGATTATAGAGAAAGCAATTAAACGAGTAACCCAAAAAGTAAAAATTAATAATCCTTTGATAATCAATGCTTTTCAGCCAAGTTTTGGTTTGAATTTAAAAGAGAAATTCAACGAAAAAGCAACGATTTATTACTGTTATGATGAAATCAGAGAAGCACAATGGTGCAAAAAACACGGAGCATGGACAGAGCGAGCATTTATGAAAATGGTCGATGCAGTAGTGGTTTCATCAAAATCACTTTTAGAATGCAAAAAGGCAGTACAACCCAACACATTTTTAGTAAAAAACGGAGTTGATACAAGCATTTTTAGTCAGTTCATGAAAAGTGAAAACGCCGAAAAAAAGACGATTGGTTACATTGGTTCGATTGATGACAGAATTGATGCCGAAATGATGCAGGAAGTTATCGAAGCAATGCCCAATTACAAATTTCTTTTTGTAGGCAGAATTATTGACAAGTCTATCGAGTCGAATCTAAATAGGTGTCCAAATGTAGAATTCACGGGAGCGAAACAGCCCAACGAGCTGGCAAGGTATATGGAGAAGATTGACGTTGGGCTGATTCCTTTCGAGAAAAACGAATTCACAAAAAACATTTATCCGCTCAAAATCAACGAGTATTTAGCCAGCGGAATGCCAGTAGTAAGTACTAATTTTGCCGATTTAACTGACTTTGAAGGACTTATTTACGAATCAGACACAGCAAATTTTGAAGAAAATATCAGAACTGCCATTGCAGAAAAGAGCAAAATATTAATCGAAAAAAGAGTCGCTTTTGCAAAAGCTAATTCTTGGAAAAATAGAGCGATTGAATTGAATAAAATCATAGAAAATCTTAATTAATCATCCAGCATTAATAATTTAACATTAAAACAATGACACCTAAACAACAACAAGAAGGACTTCAATACGCTGAAAACGCATTTAAAGGTACAAGCAGCCACCTAAACCTTGATAAAAAATTGATTTCGGAAAACTTCGATTTCAACGGAAAAAAGATACTTGATTTTGGTTGCGGTATGGGAGGAATGACCCTTTGGTACGCTCAAAATTGGAATTGTGAAGTTGTAGGAATGGATATTGACCCCAACCACATTGAAATTGCCAATAAATTAAACGCAAAACATAAAGTAGCAAACGTAAGATTTGAATTGAGAAATGTTTTAGAGAATCCAATTCAAGAAAAATTTGATTTTATCATCCTTAACGATGTTGCTGAGCATATTCCATTGGATATTTTGGAGAGAATCATCGTACAATTAAAAGCGTGTTTGCACCCAACAGGAGGAATTTTCGTAAGTTATCCACCTTGGGAAGGGCCGTATGCGTCGCACCTTAATCACGATATTTCATTGCCGTGGTGCCAGTTTTTACCAGATTTTATGCTTCGGAAAATGATGGAAAAACGCAACCGTGTATTGGTTGGTACAAAGACTTTAATGGAAGAATATTTTGAGTTAAACCACCTCAATCATAGCAAATTGAGCAGAATCTCTAAGAAAGCGGGACTTAAATTATCTTTCCGTAAGAGTCACTGCAAACTCAATAAAATCAGTGGATTATCGAAAGTGAATTTTAATAAATTGTTTTTTAAGTATTTGGTTACTAAAGAGTTAGTGGTTTTAACAGCATAAAATATAAGAATGTTGGACGTGAAAACTTCCCCTCCTTTTTTCAAGGAGGGGTGTCCTGACGAAGTCGGACGGGGTGGTTGTTATTGAGAATATTGATTTTAATTTGATGTGACTTAACCACCCCGTCAAAATTCGACTTTGTCAGAATTTTGCCACCCCTCCTTGAAAAAGAGGGGAAATCTATTCTCGAATAAATAATGAAAAAGTTTCTATCTAAATTCGATGCCTCATTTATTGAGCGAAGTAGCCTAATGATGGGCAATATTTTGAATGCTGGACTTGGCTTCCTAACATTCGGACTATTGGCTCGTGGACTTTCAAAAGATAGTTTTGGCGAATGGGTTTTATACTTGAGCGTATTCGGATTTGTAGAAATGATTCGTGCAGGATTTATCTACCAAGCACTGGTGAAATTTGTGGCTTCGTGCAAAGAAATCGCTGAACAAAAACGCTATATTCTTGGTGCATGGCAAATCAGTTTTTGGCTAACAATCGTCATTTTGTCGATATTATTTATAGTAAAATTAATAATAAGTAAGATTTTTTTTATCAGATTTTCTGAGTTGTTGTTTATTCAGTATCCGGTCGCCATCTGCTTGATGTTGCCCATCAACATGGCGACCATGATATTTCACTCACGCCAACAGTTTATCAGACTTTGGCTTATAAACTTTCTTCAAAGTTTTCCATTTTTATTAACCATATTTTTCTCGAAAAGTATTGATATACAATTAGTTGTCAATACGCATTTACTCGTCCGTGCATTTATTTTAGTCTATATTTTATTGTTTGAAAGAAGTATTTTCTCTAATCTGAGAAGTATAATTTTGATACCGAGAAAAGCTGAAAGTGGTTTTGTTGAATTATTGAATTTCAGTCGATTTACAGTTTTTTCAACCGTAGGAACAAGCCTTTTAAAAAACGTAGATATTTGGTTAATCAATCATTTTGGAGGAGCGAGTATGGTGGCTTTGTATCAGATTCCATTGAAATTAGTTGAGGTTTTCGAGATTCCGTTGAGAAGTTGGGCGATGTCGGCTTATCCTCGTTTTTCGAGTTTGGTTGCTCAAAACAAATACCAAGAATTAAAGAAAAACTTCACAAAAGAGCTTCTAATTTTTACGCTTGGAATGTTGCCAATCATTGGAATTTTATTCCAATTTTCGGAAGAAGTTATTACTTTGTTTGCAGGTAAAGGCTATACCGAAGCAACAATTTTATTGAAATTTTTCTTAATTTATGTGCTGCTATTACCAACCGACCGTTATCTCGGAATTGCTCTTGATAGCCTAAATCTACCACAAATTAACACTTTTAAGGTTTTTATGATGCTTTTTGTCAATATCATCGGCGATTACCTTGTACTTTCAAATCAATTGGGTTTGGTGGCAGTCATTGGTGTAACCCTTGTCAATATCACGATTGGCATTCTTATTGGCTTGTATTTCATGAAACAACAATTCGATGAAAAACACGCTATCAAACTTTCAGGCATCTAATGGGGCGGAATTATTAAAGAAACCCATTAATCTTGTTTTAATTATATTATTCGGCATTTTCTTTTCGCTCATTATCTCGAAAGCAGGTGTTGTTTCGGGAATTGCATTTTTGATGTTGCCGTTTTTGTTGTTCTTCTTATATCAGTTATTTACACACCCTAAATTGGGTATTTATAGTACAATCTTTATGGCTTTTGTGGCCAATGGTATCACTCGCTACGTGAGCGATGCACCCATTGGTTTGGCAGTTGACGGAATTTTAGTTTTATCATTTATCGCAATTTTTGTTAGGAAGCAAAAAGTCGAGTGGAGCGAAGCCAAAAGCGGCTTAACCATGGCCTCAGTAATCTGGATGTTGTATAATTTTCTCGAATTATTCAACCCCGAAGCACGAAGTTTTGAGGCTTGGTTTTATGCAATGAGAGGGGTTTCTTTGTATATGTTTTTGGCCGTTCCGCTCACTTTTATATTACTCAAAGACCGCAAAGATTTAGATTTATACCTCAATATTTGGTTAATTTTATCAATGCTGGGTTCGTTGAACGGACTCAAACAAAATCTGATTGGCGTTGACTCTTTCGAGCAAGCTTGGCTCGACGCAGGTGCTGCCAAACAACATATTCTATTCGGTAAACTGCGTGTTTTTTCGTTTTATTCTGATGCTGGGCAATTCGGAGCTTCTCAGGCTCATACGCTCGTTTTGGCAGTTATTTTAGCTCTTCAAAGTGGTTTAAGCTTAAAAAGAAAAGCGTTTTATTATACTGCCGCAGTCCTTTCACTTATCGGAATGTTTATCTCAGGAACTCGTGGAGCAATGGCCGTTCCTGCCATCGGTTTTATGACTTATCTGTTTATGAGTAAAAATTTTAGAGTTTTTGGTGGCGGAATTCTTCTCGGTGGGTTGATTTTTTATTTACTAAAATTTACTTTTATCGGGCAGAATGTGTACGCCATTAATCGTATGCGTACCGCTCTCGACCCCAATGATGCTTCATTGTTAGTGCGACTCGAAAATCAGAAAAAATTGGCATCTTATTTAGCTTCAAGGCCCATCGGTGGGGGAGTTGGTTCGGCTGGAAACTGGGGATTACGATTTAGTCCAAACAGTTTTTTGGCTCAAACACCAACCGATAGCTGGTTTGTAAGAATCTGGGCCGAAGAAGGTGTGGTTGGACTAACATTACACCTAATTATTCTATTCTACATTGCCATTAAGGGTGGAATGATTCTATGGAATTTACCCGATAAAAATCTCCGACAGCAATTTTTGGCCATTCACGCAGGAACACTCGGTATTTATATGGCAAGCTATGGCAACGGTATTTTAGGACAAATGCCAACTGGTATCTTACTTTACGTAGGTTGGGCTTTGATGTTTAAGGCCAAGAAGTTATGTGGTATGAATTATCCTTTTGCTTCTAAGAAGTAAAGTAATGCTTCATTGCAGTCAGTTTTAACTGACGGAGATTGTAGGAGAAAAATTACTTTCTTGATTAGAAATAAAAAAAGGGCGAACATTTTGTTCGCCCCACATATTATACAAAACTTTTTCCTTTATCAATAGCTCGCTCGAGGCCGCTGGCATCGCTACCTCCTGCGGTTGCAAAGTATGGCTGGCCACCGCCACCACCTTTCATTTCTTTGGCGAGTTCTTTTACTATATTTCCTGCGTGAAGGTTTTTCTCTTTCATAACTTCTTCATCAATAATCACTGCAATTTGTGGTTTTCCGCCAAATTCTGCACCAATTACACCGTAGAAACGTTCAACTTTATTTTTTAGGTCAAAACATAATTGCTTTAATGCATCAGCCGATGGTACGCTTACTTTTGCTGTAATTACGTTTACACCGTTGATATTGACGGCAGTTTTGGCCAACTCATTTTTCAATTCTTGGAGTTTTTCGTTTTCGAGAGCCTCAACTTTTTTCTGTAAAGCAGTTTTTTCCGCTAAGAGATTTTCAACGGCTTTAATCAAATCGTTGTTTCTTAAAATCTCTTTTAATTGATTGCTGATTGATAATTGCTCACCGATAACTGAAAGTGCTTTTCTGCCAGTAATTGCCTCAACACGACGCACCCCAGCCGCTACCGAGCCTTCAGAGATAAATTTGAATAAACCAATCTTGCCTGTTGAAGAAGCGTGTGTGCCACCGCAAAGTTCTACCGAGAAATTCGGGTCGAAAATTACAACTCTCACGAAGTCGCCGTATTTTTCACCGAATGTTGCCGTTGCACCCAAAGCAATCGCATCAGCAATCGGCATATTTACTTTGGTTTCGAGTGGAATATTCTCACGGATTTTTTCATTAACGATGTCCTCGATTTTTGATAATTCTTCATCAGTAACTTTAGCAAAGTGCGAAAAGTCAAAACGAGTAACGTTATCATCTTGGTAAGAACCTTTCTGCACAATGTGCGTACCCAAAACCTTACGCATAGCCGCCAGCATCAAGTGCGTAACGGTATGGTTAGTTCTGATTTTGTCACGACGTTCTTCATTGATATGTGCCACAACCGTTCCTGCATTTTGCAAGATTTCGTCGAGGTTTTTATCTGTCGAAATATGTAAGAAAAGGTCGTTCTCTTTCTTTGTGTCTTTGATACTTATCGAGTGGTCGCCAATCATGATATGACCAGTATCGCCCACTTGACCACCCATTTCGGCGTAGAAAGGCGTGCGGTCAAGCACTATATGGTATTCTTCACCTGCTTTGGTTTTTACTTTGCGGTATTTGATAATTTGAGCTTCGGCCGAAACTTCATCATAACCCACAAACTCAAAATCGCTACCTTCATTCAATTCAACCCAGTCGGTTGCTTCTTTGGCTGAATCTTGTCGTGAACGAGTTTTTTGTTCCAATAATGCTTTTTGGAAACCCTCTTCGTCGATTTTTAAGCCTTTTTCTTTTGCCAAAAGAGCCGTTAAGTCAACTGGAAAACCAAATGTATCAGATAATTCAAAAACAACATCACCACTAATAATTCCATTTTCTGGATTGAGTGCCTCAAATCTTCTTATACCCGTTTCGAGAGTACGTAAGAAAGATTTTTCTTCTTCTTCCACCACACGAGTAACAAAATCTTGCTGAGCTTTCAATTCTGGGAAAACATCGGCAAATTGGTCGGCCAAAACTGGCACAAGTTTGCTCATAAATGGCTCGTTGAAGCCTAAATATGAATAACCATAACGCACTGCACGACGTAAAATTCGACGGATTACATAACCTGCTTTGGCATTTGATGGTAATTGTCCATCGGCAATTGTGAAGGCAACTGCACGAAGGTGGTCAGCAATTACACGCATCGCTACATCAACGTAGCTATTCGATGAAAGCGTACCGTTTTCGCCATATTTTTTACCTGACATTTGTTCGATTACTTGAATCGTATTTTGGAAAACGTCGGTATCATAATTCGATTTTTTGCCTTGAATCGCCATACACAAACGCTCAAAGCCCATGCCAGTATCTACGTGTTTGGCAGGAAGCGGAACTAATGATTTATCAGCTTTACGCTCAAACTGCATGAATACGTTGTTCCAAATTTCAACCACTTGTGGGTGGTCGTTATTGACCAATTCTTTTCCGCCGAGAATATCAACTTCGGCTTGGTCACGAAGGTCGATATGGATTTCAGAACATGGGCCACAAGGACCAGTATCGCCCATTTCCCAGAAATTGTCTTTTTTATTTCCTAAGATAATACGGTCTTCGCTGACCATCGTTTTCCAAATATCATAGGCTTCTTGGTCGAAAGGTACACCATCTTTTTCATCACCACCAAACACCGAAACGTAGATTCTATCTTTCGGGAGTTTATATACTTCTGTCAATAATTCCCACGACCACTCTAAGGCTTCTTTCTTGAAATAATCACCAAACGACCAGTTACCAAGCATCTCAAACATGGTGTGGTGGTAGGTATCAAAGCCCACATCTTCTAAGTCATTATGCTTACCGCTCACACGAAGACATTTTTGTGTATCTGCAATACGCTTTGATGGTGGCGTACCATTTCCCAAGAAAAAGTCTTTGAATTGAGCCATTCCTGAGTTATTAAACATCAAAGTTGGGTCGTTTTTGGCCACAAGCGGTGCAGACGGAACGATTAAATGTTCTTTACTTTTGAAGAAATCTAAAAAAGCCTTACGAATTTCGTGCGAAGTCATTTTGCTGTAAATTGGTTACTGGTAAATTGGTTACTGGTAAATTGGTTACTGGTAAATTGGTTACTGGATATGTACGATTTCTACCAATAACTAATTTTCTAATAACTAATCACTAAAATTAGGGTGCAAAAATAGCTTAAAAATTGGATTTTTTGAAGTGAATTTGCAGAAAAAGAACCCTATCATAAGATTAAAGATTGACAGGGTTCTAAATATGAAGTTTTGGCTTAACTTTCGGCTGGTGATACCTCAAACATTCACATCAAAAACACGCCCGAAGTAATCACTGATTTCGTTTACCAAGATTTTCTTACGTTGTTTTTCTATACCAGCTAATTCTTGGGCTAATTGTTTTTTGAAATCGAGTTGCATTTGCCGAGCAATCTGAATTCGTTGGGCTTGTGGACTCCCCGCTCCGTGCATTGATTCGGTCAAATATCCCACTGCATTACGTCCCATTGTCATGTTTTCAATCAAACGTAAAATCCTTATGCGGTGTTCAGTAGGAATTTCTGATTTACCTTTTAGGTATTTTTCGAGTAAATGTCCAACTGTTTCGCTCTTGAAATCTCTTTCCGAAGGAAGTGTTACCACGATTCCACCTGCTAAATCTTGTGCCAAACGACTGATTTCATAAGGCAGTTTCGTAACTTGGTGCTTACAAACATTTGCCAGCATCTCATCGGGCAAAAATGCCCCTGATTCAGTAGGCTTCGATTGATAAGATGCCGCAATGCCCGTTGCGTAGATGGTTTCGTTGAGGTGTGTCATCTCGGTTAGTTTATCTTTGATATGGCTGGCTTTGTCTGCCCCATTATACTCAGCAATCGTTGCAGCAGCACCAATCAATACATCACCCACGCCACTTTTACAAACATAGCTTCGGCGATGAAAGCAGGTAAAACGCTCAACAAGCATAGAAGCAAACTCATATTCGCCGTTCATAAAAATTAACTCGTTTGGAATAAATACATTATCTAAAATAACCATCGCTTCCTGACCTCCATACTGAGCATTTCCTACATCAATATCTCCGCCTTCCATGCTTCGAGTATCGCATGACTGCCTACCATAAATGTAGGTGATTCCCTCAGCATCAACGGGTATTGCACCAACAATAGCATAGTCTTTGTCATCTTCAGTAAGTCTAATAGTTGGCATAACGAGCAACCAATGGGAATTTAGGCACCCAGTTTGGTGGGCTTTTGCTCCTGTAATATAAACCCCTTCCGATGTTCGTTTGGTTATATGAACAAATAAATCGGGGTCGGTTTGTTGATGAGGGGCAAGGCTTCTATCGCCTTTTACATCAGTCATTGCTCCACCAATCACCAAATTTTGACTTTGCATTTGTGTGATAAATGCCTTGAATCTCTGATGGTATTTAGTCCCGTATTTTTTATCAATTTCAAAACTTGTTGAATAAAGCGAGTTGAAAGCATCCATTCCTACGCAACGTTGAAAACAAGTACCTGTAAGTTGGCCGAGTCGGCGTTGCATTTTGTTTTGCAATACTACATCTTCTCTGCTTTGAGTAATGTGCAAAAAACGGTTTATTCTTTCACCAGTGAAAGGAGAAGTTGCCGAAGCTAATTCAGGTTCTTGGTTAGCTAAATCATACGTTTCGGCCACCGCATTAATTGATGGACGAATCATCGGATGCTCAACGATATCTTCGACTGATTCACCAAAAAGATATACTTTTAACTTTCTATTTCTAAGACTATTGATGTATTCTTGGCCAGTCGTAATTTTTTTCATGCTTGAATAGATTTTTGTAAATGTTCAATAATTGCTGGTAAAACTTCCTCTAATGCTCCTTTGGGTAATTCATGTCCCATGCCTTCAATCATTATAAGTTGTGAATTTGGAATTAACGAAGCATAAATTTCAGCATGTTTAGGGTTTACGAGCGGGTCGGCTGTTCCGTGTATCACCAATGTTGGTGCTTGGATTCTGTGCAATTTTTCGAGTCTCGAACCCGAAGCAACAATCGCACAAAATTGCTGATACCTTGCACGGGGATTTTGCCCTTTTCTGCGTTCGATACTCTCAGTAAAAACTTCTCTAAAATAAGCTTCATCGAATGGAAAACGATTGCCTCTAAGAAAACGATAGGTGGCTACATAGCTACCCACTGAAATTTTATGATTAGAATATTTATTTTTTATGTAAACTCTTTTGATTAAAAATGGAATACTTCTGACCAATAATTTAAGTTTAAAATCTTTTACAACCGCAGGATTAAGAGCATATCCTGATGACATAATTGAAGTTAAACTTATGACTTTTTCGGGATACTCAATGGCGATGTGTTGGGCAATCATACCGCCCATCGAAACGCCAATAATGTTGGCGTGTTTAATTTGAAGATAATCAAGCAACTCAACACTATCTTTTGCCATATCTTCCAGTTTATAGGGCCTGCTTCTGTGCCATTTATCATTCAACCAAGTCGATAGCCCAATGTCACGATTGTCGAATCTGATTACGTAAAAACCAGCTTCAACTAAAGGCGTGATTACATTATCTCCATATATTACACATTGAGCATCAAGACCCATGATGAGTAATATTGCGGGATTTTGACTTTCACCGAATGTTTCGTAATATATTTCTATCCCATTAACTGGTGCTTTGCCTGATTTATTAACAACTAATTTCGACACAACTTTTACAATTTATTAGATTTAAGGTTTCATCTATTTCTACCCAGTGCTTCATGGCTACTGACCCATTCGTTGGCCACAATAGCCGAAGCCAACGAAAGTTCTCCTGCTAATACAACTGCTGCCATTATTTCGGCCAATTTATATACTTTACCAGCACCGAAACAACCCAATATTTCTAAACATTCCTGTTGAGTGGGTAGGGCAGTACCACCACCGTAGGTAGCAATAATGAGCGAAGGAATGGTTATCGAAATATAATAGTCACCGTTTGGTTTAATTTCACTATGTGTAATTGCTGCCGAGGATTCCGCTATATTAGCTACATCTTGCCCAGTAGCAATAAACATGGCAGTCAGACCATTGGCCGAATGGGCTCCATTATTTGACGAGTTCGATAAAATAGCTCCAACATTTGATAGTTGTCTTTGTTTGAACAGAGCCTCGGCCGATGTGTGCATGATTTCTTGCAATAATTCGTTGGTGATGGTAGCTTCAGCAACGACCCTTTTACCACGACTTTGAAGCGTATTGAGGTGTGAATGTTTTTTATCAGTATCCATATTGGCAGCCATCGAAAAATGCTCTAAGCCTTCAATTCCTTGTTCAAGCATCCAATGGCAGGCTCGGTGCGTAGCTTTCGTGACCATGTTTTGTCCAGCCGCATCGCCTGTCGTAAAATTGAAACGTAACCAATGTAATTTCCCAACGGTATATTGCTCAATATCGGTAAGTTTACCTGATTGCGTAGTTTCTTCTGCTTTTAATTTGATATTTTCAAAATTATCATCCACCCATTGCCCAAATTTCCTTGAGAGCCTTGCGTTTTCAAATACAAATAGTGGGGCTCTTTGCATGGCATCATCGAGTACGGTGCAAGTTACTCCACCTGCTTGGCTCAGTAGCTTCATACCTCTACTATAACTGGCCACTAATGAACCTTCAGTAGTAGCCATCGGAATATAAAACTCCCCTTGTGCATATTCGCCATTGACCTTTATTGGACCCGCTAATCCAACGGGTACTTGAGCCACTCCAATGAAATTTTCGAGATTCCCTCGCAAAATTGTGGGGTCAAACGAATAGTTGGTAATATGTTGAAAAGCTACATTTGTTTGTTCTTGCAAAAACTTTTGCCTTGCTGTAATGATTTCAGCCGAATAGTTATCTGCTTTATTTAATGGAATTTTTGCCATGATTTTGATGCTAAAATCTATTATTTATTTTTCTCAAAGCCACGCAAAAACTCAGTTCTGTCATTGATGTCAGTGATAAACTCACTTTCAATACGCAGACCTTCGGCTAAAGTCGTGTCCATTCCTTCGTTGTACAAATGTTTAAGAGCAGCTATGGTTTGGGCTGAATTTTGGATAATATCATTGGCCATTTCAATACCTGCTTGGTCTAAGTTTTCAAGCGAAACGGCTCTGTTTACTAAACCAATGCGTTCGGCTTCTATTCCTGTGATTGGCTTGCAGGTAAACGACATTTCTTTGGCTTTAAGTGTTCCAACTAATCGTGGTAAACGCTGCGACATTCCCCATTTTGGCAAAATTCCCCATTTGGCGTGCGTATCTCCAATTTTTGCATCTTCAGAAGCAATTATCAAATCGAAAAACATCATTAGTTCGGTTGCACCAGTGTAGCAATGACCGTGTACGAGTGCAATGGCTGGCTGAGGCATTCGACGTAAGATTTTGGCAATTTCGTTACCATCTTGCAAAATATCATCGGCCGTAAACTGACCACCCACCAACGACTCATTCATGGCTTTTAAATCAACACCTGCCGAAAATGCTCTTCCTGAGCCTTTTACTATCAAAACTTTGCAAGTAGCATCAGTCTCAATTTGTAATAGAGCAGTTTTGAGTTCACGAATCATTTTGGGAGTAAGGGCATTGAGCGATGCCGGTCGATTCAGATAAAGCCAAGTGATAGCTTCTTGTTTTTCGATAATAATATCTTGGAATGTCATATTAAATTAGGTCTTATAGATTTAACAAAAATACTGAAAATATGCTGCGTGCATACGGTTATTGAAATTTTGTTTAGTAAAATATTATGAAATACAATAATCAACTAATTTTTTAGTTATATTTGTGTATCTCCAACTAAATCATATCAAACACATGAAAAAACTATTGATTATTTTCTTCTACGCCTCAGTTTCGGCTTTTGCACAACCAAAAGTATATAGAGCAGATGAATTTGAGGCAAAAGTGATGCCGCCACGGCTGCAAAACAGTGAATATCCAAACCTTTCGAGGGTCTCAGATGATGGTCGAAATAATGGTGTAATGAAATACGACTTGGAACTGCGAAAACTCAATTTTGACTTCCGTAAATTTGCTATTTCGAAGCAAATTGATTTGTCAGCATTTGAAAAAAAATATGCTATGCCCATTAATTTACTTTTTAAAGAACAAGGTAAACTTGAATATATAGTTTTTGGCTTTAACCGAATGGTTGTAAATAAGCAGGTATTTTTTGATACTTTGAATGCAAACGAAGATAAACAGTTCAGAGAATTGATAGGAAACTATTTTCAAAATGCTGACTTTTCGAATCTAAAAAATACCCAAAAATGTTCTATTTACACGAGTGTGGCTTTAGGAAAAGAACTAAGAAAAAATAGGAAAAACATGATTTCTACTATCGAAATGGCTGAAAGTTGTAACCAACCTGATACTGTTAAATCATTGGTTTTGAATAAGTTAAATCTTGAAAAGTTTCCTGATGTTGTATTTAGATTTAAAAATTTAGAAAAATTAGATTTGTCGGATAATTACATAGAACAAGTTCCCAAACAGATTTGGGAGTTAAAAAAACTAAAACAGCTAAGTCTAAGCGGAAATTATATTGATTATAGCACTTTTAAGTTCTATAAAAACAAACATTTGAAAGACCTAAATTTACAGTTTACTGGAATGGCAGAACTGCCAAAATCATTAAAAAAGAATCGCAAATTAGAGGTATTATTTGTTGGAAACAATAAGATTGAATTCAGAAAAAATGATTTTCGCCGAATGTCAAATCTTAAAGCTTTAAATCTATACAATGTTAGAACTGAGATACTTCCAAAATCAATCGGAAAACTTAAAAATTTAGAAGAACTTGACCTTTATCATAATGAATTGAAGTTTTTGCCTAAAGAAGTTTGTGAATTATCAAAACTCAAAACCTTGGCGGTTGCAAATAATCAGCTTTGGAATTTACCAGAAGAAATTACCAAATTAACAAACCTTCAAACGCTCTATGCTCATCATAATCGTCTGAATACTTTACCAACTTTGCCGAATCTCAAATTGTTAGATATTGGTTATAATCTTTTCAAGGTTTTTCCAGAGGAAGTCTATCAATTGAAGGATTTAGAGGAGTTTGATATTACACATAACGAAATTATGGATATTCCAGAAGGGCTATTGGCTTTGAATAAGCTTCAGAAAGTATTCATTAAAGGAAATGAGTTTTATAAAACAGATAAGCCAGACGACAAATTAACTAAACTTACCGATAGTTTAGAAAAACGCCAAGTGATGGTTAGGTAGGAATGATGATAGTTTTTTGAGGAAAAAAGTTTAGTTTTGGCAATCGAAACTTTAAGATGTATCACTTTTTTGAGAAACGATGACCAAACTTTATTATTCCACTTCCGAAGTAGCCGAAATGTTAGATGTTAACGTTTCCAGAATTAGATTTTATGAAAAAAAATTTAATCTAAGGTTTAAAAGAAATGGACAAGACCGCCAAATAACACAAAAAGATATTGATATCTTACGAGATATTATCCTAAATGCCGACAAAGGTGGTCTTACGCTGAAAGGTGTAAAAAGAAAAATTAGTAAAAAAAGCGACGAAAATAAAACCAAAAATGCCCTAAGAGCTAAGTTATTAACAATTAGAGCATTTTTGGTTCAAACACTCGAAGATGTTTGATTTAGAAGAAAGTACCTACCGAAATCACAAAGCTCTTTTGGCTATTAGTGATATTAGCCGAAGCATAATTGGCAGTATTTGATAGTTCGTAAGGCGTATAAGCTGTTTTAAAAGTGTTGAAAACACCTGCTAAATCAACAAAAAACTTAGCCGAACGATAACCAACTCCACCAGTAAAAATCATCTGAGAGCGGTCGAGATTATCAATTTTCTGTTTGAAGGGGTCTGGCATATATTTCGCACCAAGTCTCAATCTGATGTTTTCGATACGATATTCGCCTCCAATCTTCAAGTTTACAGCATCTTTATAAGTGTTCTTAATTCTACTTTCTTCTTTTGCAGCTTTTTCATAGCCACTAATGTAGCCATTATTGTCATAATTGGCATATTTGATACTCATACCCGTATAACCTACATATTCGGCATCGGCAGCAATGAAACCTTTCTTGCCAGGTAAAAAGAAGGTAGCACCACCACTTGCTTTAAGTGGCGAAGTTATTTTATAAGAAAACTCATTTTCACGAGTTCTTACTTCATTATACTTTGGCGTGAAAAAAGAAGTTTTTATGGCAATACTTGAATTGAAAACTTCATTGACGGTAATCCAAGTAGGAGATGTGATATTAGCACCTAAACTAATATTATCAGATACCTTAATAATACCACCTATACCTAAGTGCATTCCACCACCGCTTGAAGTCAAATCTTCTTTATAATCAAAGCCATTCAACACTTTACCTTTCGGAAATTGCTCTGAATAATTATTGAGGTTTTCGTAGTTAAGTCTAACAAAACCAACTGTAAAACCAAAATAGGTTTTGTCATTAAAATTCAAGCCATAAGCCAAATTCCACTGACTTTGATTACCAGTACTTGAGTTATTTCCTGTTTGAGTAACAGGCAAACTTGTTTCAGCTTGAGTATATTTTGTATCGTTGCCAGCAACTGGGTCAATCATATATGCCCAATAATACATGCCTTCTGGATAATAAGCCGTTGCAGTTGTTTCTTCAAATTCATCGTCGAGTGTTTTGGCACTAACGTTCAAAGAGTTGGCTTTTTCGGTAAAATAATTACCCATTGAGCTTTTATTATTTGTTCCTGCATAGCTAAAATTTGATAGCAAATTTACTTGTTTAGAGTAAGTAACGGCAAATGTCGAGCGTTTTTTTCGGCCATTGGTGCCTCCACTGCTCATGATAAGCCCCAGTTGTCCAATGTTAGCGTTAGAAGTATTGGCTTTGCTTGTTGAACCAGCATACAGCGACGAAGTATTAATCGAATTGAAAATAGGAGTGATGCTCAATTCTGAACGATTATAGAAACCTAAACCTGCGGGGTTTGAGTAAGCATTGCTTGCATCTGCTCCGAGTGATGTATAACTACCACCCATCCCTTGCATACGAGCTGAGCCTGATATTTTCGACTGCGAATATCTGAAAGCATCTTCTCCGTAAAAATGCCCGCCCAAAGTTAGTTGAGCTTGTGCTTTTATTCCTCCCAAAATCAAAGCAGAGGCCATAAAAATTCGTGTAAGTTTCATTTTAGTACTGAAAAGTTGAAGAAAAATAAACCAGATTTTTAATCTTTAGTATAATTACTTCATAGAAAAGGTAATTGCTAATCTTTGATGGATTTTAATAGAAAACCTCGCCAAACGCTATGATTCAGCGAGGTTTTCGAATGATTCTTAAAATATATCTCTAAAAGAGTCTGAACAAACCTTTACAAATTATCTTGGCCCACGGCTGCTACCACCGCCGCCACCACTTGAGTGACTGCTGCTGCTTGAACTACTACTGCTGCTACCGCCATACGAGCTTGAGCCGCTACTGTTACCCCAGCTTGAAGATGAAGGTGTAGAAGAACCTCTTGAATACCCCGAGTTAGAGTTTGAGTTCGACCAACCTGAGCTTCTTGAAGAGTTACCGCTGCCATTCGACCAGCTATCTGATGAGCGACTGCTTGTTGATGGGCGAGAATAGTTGTAACCGCCATTTGAGTTGCTATTTGAGCTTCCCGAATTTGAGTAAGAACCACCATCTGTACCGCCATTTCTACGTGGACGAGCATAGTAAGTATCGTTTGCACTGGTGCTGCCACCGTAGCTTCTCGAATTTCCTCTGTTGTAGTCATTACTTGCAGCACTACCATTCCATTCTCCATTTCTTGACGGACGAGCGTATTCTGTTCCATTAGTAGAACGTGAGCCATAATTGGCAGAACGACGACCATCAGGTGAGTTTGAACCATTATTTACGGCTGCATTTGTAAATCCACGGTTATAAGTGCTTGAACCACTTCCGCCATCACGTGGGCCATAAGTACGACCAACACGATTGTTGCTCACACCTGATACCCCTGATGTAATATTATTATAGTAATTATTTGTATAGTAATTATTGCCAAAACCACCAAAGCGGTCGTAATAGCCATAAGAGTAATAGCTATATGGGCTATAAAATGAGCTGTAAGGGCTATACCAAGAATTATAACCAAATGGGCTATACCATGAACTGTAAGGGCTGTAAAAAGAATTGAATCCGTAGACACCGCCACCCCAGAATGGGTCATAGAAACGGTTGAAGTTTCCAAAACCGAGGCTTAGGCCAAAACCAGAACCCCAATAGCTGCTACCATAGCCACCCAAATAACCACTTCCGTAGCCAAATCGGTTAAAAGGACTTGTCCAGCCAACTGGCTGACTCCAAGCGTAATCGTTCCAACCTGATTGATAACCATTAGCAAAGCCAGAATCATATCCAGCATCACCATTGTTATTACGATAAACTTTGCGAGAGTTCAAATAATTCTCGTCATAATATTCGTCAGTGCCAGTAGCATTTTCTTGAGATTGTTGTGGCTCTTCTGGTTGATAACGTTGGTTTTCAACGTAATCAGGCGTTTGACGTGGTGTGTAAACTACTTGTGGAGCATCTTTCGACGAACCGTAAGTATCATCATACTCGCCTTTGGTAGTGAGTTGCTTGGTTGAGCTACAACCCCATGCACTCAAAAGCACCGCTACCGATAGATATTTTATTGATTTGAAAGTGTTCATTTTACTATTAATTTAATGTGGGCTTTAAACATTTCTATGTATATGATGCGACAGGGTAGGAAATGGTTGTACGTTCTTTAAAATATTTTTTTCATTTCCCAAAATCAAGCTTTTTCAAACAATCGTCATTTAGACAATCAATTATTGAATAGTAACATTATTTTACAAACTTAATATAAAAACCTATCTTTGCAATCAGTTTGAGCATTAATATCTTATTAGAATTTGACTTAAACTGAGTCATTATAGACTTTTTCTAATAATAAAACGAAAAACGTCTGTCTAAAATTCAATTTTATTAAAATAACTTATTGGAAATACGAAATGAAGTGTTGAATGGTTGTAAAATCATTTACTTCATTCTTAATTCTACATTCTCCATTTAAAAAGATATGAGTAAAGGTCTTCCAAAACGTAGTGAAAACTACTCGGAGTGGTACAACGAATTAGTTAAACGTGCAGATTTAGCCGAAAACTCGGCGGTTCGTGGATGTATGGTTATCAAGCCTTACGGTTTTTCGATTTGGGAAAAAATGCAACGAGCTCTCGATGATATGTTTAAAGAAACAGGTCATACGAATGCATATTTCCCACTTTTTGTGCCGAAAAGTTTATTTGAGGCCGAAGAGAAAAACGCCGAAGGTTTTGCCAAGGAATGTGCGGTAGTAACACACTATCGTCTGAAATCCGACCCAAATAATCCTGGTAAACTAATGGTTGACCCCGAAGCTAAATTGGAAGAAGAATTAGTTGTTCGTCCAACGAGTGAGGCTATTATTTGGAATACCTATAAAAATTGGATTCAATCGCACCGTGATTTACCTATTTTGATAAATCAATGGGCAAATGTTGTGCGTTGGGAAATGCGTACTCGTATGTTTTTGCGTACGGCTGAGTTTTTATGGCAAGAAGGCCACACAGCTCACGCAACTGAAAAAGAAGCAATGGACGAAACCAAACAAATGTTGGATGTATATGC
This sequence comes from Emticicia aquatilis, assembly GCF_014644295.1. Taxonomy (GTDB): domain Bacteria; phylum Bacteroidota; class Bacteroidia; order Cytophagales; family Spirosomataceae; genus Emticicia; species Emticicia aquatilis. Next base: position 334,084 of record NZ_BMKK01000004.1, on the reverse strand, counting down.
TACTTTTGTTGAAGAATGGATGTCGGTTCCTGTGATTAAAGGCTTCAAAACTGCTAACGAACGTTTTGCGGGTGCAGAAGAAACATTGTGTATCGAGGCTATGATGCAAGATGGTAAGGCTTTGCAAGCTGGTACTTCGCACTTCTTAGGCCAAAACTTTGCCAAGGCATTTGATGTAAAATTCCAGAATAAAGAAGGAAAACTCGAACACGTTTGGGGTACGTCATGGGGAGTAAGTACACGATTGATGGGAGCTTTGATTATGGCTCACTCTGATGATTTAGGTTTGGTACTTCCGCCAAAATTAGCACCGATTCATGTTGTAATTGTGCCGATTTATAAAGGTGATGAAGATTTAGAAGCAATCAAGGCGGTAATTATGCCGATTGTGAAAGAATTGAAATCATTGGGTATTACTGTGAAATTTGATGATAATGATGCTTATCGCCCAGGTTGGAAATTTGCTGAATACGAATTAAAAGGTGTGCCTTTGCGTATGGCAGTTGGTATGAGAGATTTGCAAAATGGCGTAATCGAATTGGCACGTCGTGATACTTTAACGAAAGAAACTCGCCCAATCGAAGGTATTGCAACTTACATAAAAGATTTATTGGATGAAATTCAAACAGCTATTTATCAAAAAGCTTTGAACTTCCGTCAAGAAAATATGTTTAAAGTAGATACTTGGGCAGCGTTTGAAGAACAAATAGAAAAAGGTGGTTTCTTGCTTTGTCACTGGGACGGAACTTCTGAGACCGAAGAAAAAATCAAGGAACTGACAAAGGCTACTATTCGTTGTATTCCTTTAGATGCAGTTGAAGAAGAAGGCGTTTGTGTGTATTCAGGAAAACCTTCAAGTAAAAGAGTAGTTTTTGCGAGAGCATACTAAAAGATATGACGGGGCCGCCCGTCCGGTTATGAGATATGAAGTATATTTACGATTATCTTATTTCTCAAATCTTTCAATCTCATAATTCATAATTTATATCTCATATTTATTTTAAAAAATGGTAAAATCAGGCGATAATGTAGCGGTACATTATAAAGGAACGCTAACCGATGGTACGGTGTTCGACAGTTCAGAAGGCCGTGAGCCTTTAGAGTTTCAAGTAGGTAGTGGTATGGTTATCGCAGGATTTGATTCGGGCGTAACTGGTATGGCTATTGGCGAGAAAAAAACAGTCCATATTCCAGTTGATGAGGCTTATGGCCCAGCCTCTGATGAAATGATTTTTACGTTCAACCGTTTGGATATTCCTGCGGATATTCCGTTGGAAATTGGTGGAACTTTAAATATGCACAATGGTCAACAATCAATGCCCGTGATTGTACGTGAAGTAACTGCCACAAAAGTTATTCTTGATGGAAATCATCCATTGGCTGGTCAAGATTTGATTTTTGAAATCGAATTAGTTTCGGTGAACTAATAAAATTCGGTGATTGTGGGAATCGGACAGCCGAAGCTGTCGAAATCACCGAGTAGTCATAAAAAACGCAATTCTGAATATTTCGGAATTGCGTTTTTTGTTAGTGAAGAATAAGTTTAAACTTCCTCAAATTCTCCCATTGCACAGAATTTCTCAATTCTTTCATCAATGCGTTGTTGAGGTGTTTTCTTCGATAACTCTTCTATTTCGTTCAAAATTCGTTTTTTCAAACGATTCGACATATCGTCCCAATCAAGATGAGCTCCACCAAGCGGTTCTTCAATCACTCCGTCGATTAATTTGTTTTGGAGCATATCAGTCGAGGTGAGTTTCAAGGCTTCTGCTGCTTGTTCTTTATAATCCCAACTTCTCCAAAGAATTGTAGAGCAGTTTTCTGGTGAAATTACTGAATACCATGAGTTTTCAAGCATTAAAACTTTATCACCAATCGCAATTCCTAAAGCTCCTCCCGAAGCACCTTCACCGATAATAATGCAAATAACTGGAACTGTCAAAAGCATCATTTCTTTCAAGTTTCGAGCAATTGCTTCAGCTTGACCACGTTCTTCGGCTTCTAAACCTGGGAATGCCCCTGGAGTATCAATTAGCGTTACGATTGGTTTATTGAATTTTTCGGCTAATTTCATCAAGCGAAGTGCTTTCCTGTAACCTTCAGGATTTGGCATACCGAAGTTTCGGTGCTGACGCTCTTTGGTTTTTCTTCCTTTTTGCTGACCAATAACCATTACAGTCTGCCCTTCAATCGTTGCAAAGCCTCCAACCATAGAAGGGTCATCACGTACAGTACGGTCGCCATGTAATTCGTGGAATTCTTGGCAAATGCGTTCGATATAGTCCAGCGTATATGGGCGGTCTGGGTGACGAGAAAGCTGAACTCTTTGCCAACGAGTAAGATTGGCGAAGGTTTCTTTTTTCAATTGCTCAATATTATCATTGAGCGTACGAACGGCTCCGCTAACATCAACGTTGTTTTCATTAGCAAGGCGTTTCATATCCTCAAGCTTAGATTCAAGCTCGGCAATTGGTTTTTCAAAATCTAAAAGTGTTCTCATTCTTTGCTTAATGAAGAATTAATAATGGAGAATGGATAATAATTTATATGCGTAGCATTTTTCATTATCAATTTTCAATTATCCATTCATATTTCAAATGTTTGTCCTTTTTCTGGAATTACTACTTGATTATACCCAACTTCGGCGAGTGTATTTTTAAAGTTTTGCATGGTGTGTAACTCTCCATGCACTAAAAAAATATTTTTGGTTTTTTCTTTATTTTGAGTTTTTACAAAATCAATCAAATCATCTAAATCTCCATGACCCGAAAACACATCAATCTTTTCTATATTGGCATTGACAGGTAGTTTTTGCCCACCGATACTTAATTCTTTACGTTCGCCATTGAGCAATTTCCAACCGAGTGTATTTTCACTGGCGTAACCAATCATTAAAATAGTAGCATAAGGATTACTGATATTGGCTTGAATGTGATGTTCGATGCGTCCACCAGTTACCATTCCTGATGCCGAGATAATGATGCAAGGCTCTGAATGATTAGAAACTGCCTTACTTGCCTGATTCGACTCCAAATATACTAAATTTTCAAAATCAAACAGTGATTCATTTTCTTCATTGAATTCACGAGCCTGTTTGTTCATCAATCTCACATTCTTTTCGTAGATGCGAGTGCTGGCTTTGGCCAAAGGGCTATCGGTAAATACTTTAATTGGTGTAAAGCCTCGGTCGGTGTAAAGTTTATTGAGGGTGTAAAGCATGGCTTGTGTACGCCCCACACTGAAAGACGGTATAATTAATCGACCTGGAATATCAATACAAGCTCGCTGAATAATATCTGCCAAAATTTCTTCTGGCTTGTTTTCGCTGATATGATGGCGGTCGCCGTAGGTGGTTTCGGTGACTAAATAATCGGCCTGTGGAATTGGGTAGGGGTCAACTAATAAAGGATAGTTTTTGCGGCCAACATCACCCGAAAAACAAATTGTTTTCTTTTCGTTGTTTTCCCAAAATTCAAGATAAACATGAGCCGCACCGAGCAAATGACCAGCTGGATAGAGTGTTACGAAACCATCGTCTTTAAACTTAAATTTTTGGTCGAAAGGAATCGTTACGAAATTGTCAATGGCTTCTTTTACTTGGCGTTCGAGGTAAAGTTCTCTTGAATCAACGTCTTTTCTTTTTTTAGAGCGTTTTTTGCTGTCGTGAATTGCTTTGTATTTCTTTTGGTTGAGCGAAGCCGAATCGAGCAATAAAATCTCGGCTAATTCCATGGTGGCTTTGGTACAAAGTACCTGTCCTTCAAAGCCTTCTTTGTATAAATTTGGGATTTGCCCCGAATGGTCAATGTGTGCGTGTGTGAGAATGATTAAGTTGATGAGTGATGGGTCAAAGGGAAATATACCGTATTCAGACTTGGGAGTCTCATGATTGTTTTCTCGCTCCAAATCAGTACCACAATCTATCAAAACTCTGTATTCATCGTCAAATTCGAGCAGGAACATACTCCCCGAAACTTGCCTTGTTGCTCCCCAGAATGTTAATTTCATATAAGTTTATCAAATGATTAAGAATATTAAAGCATAAATCACATTAACTTAATATTCATGGTACAAATTACGGAAACATTTCTTTTTTTAACTAAGCATTTTAGTTAAAATTGTGGGATATTCATCAACACTTAGATTTTGATTGCAAAGAAAAGATTGATAATCAGAGTTTTAGTAAAACTAAAAAATACTACCGAATTTCCCTAAAACTAAAGACATTTTCTGTATGAAAGTAATTTTATTCATTCTTTTACAGATTTCGAACCCACTCGAACGCCTACAAAAACTGATTGATAGTGTGCAAAATGACACCGAAATTAGGAATGGAGTAGTGGCCGCATCTATTCGTTCAACCCAGACGGGTGAATATAAATTACAATATAATGCTCATAAATCGGTCAATTCTGCTTCTGTATTGAAGTTAGTTTCAACGGCATCTGCTTTATCTGTGCTTGGTTCAAATTATCGCTTTCAGACATTTCTTGAATACGACGGTGTAATTGTTGACAGCGTGTTACAAGGGAATATTTATATAAGAGGAACGGGCGACCCATCGTTAGGTTCGGCCCGAATTGGGGCAAGTGTCGATGAGGTGTCGAATTATTTTGCTCAGAAAATCAAAGGATATGGAATCAAGAAAATTGATGGATACATTCTGGGTGATGGGTCAATTTTTTCGGATAATACCTTAGCCGATTCATGGATTTGGGGAGATATTGGTAATTATTACGGAGCAGGAATTAACGGTTTGAACATCAACGAAAATCTTTATTCGGTGTATTTCAAGCAGAGCAAACGAGTAGGCGATTTTGCTCCAATTACAAAGATTGTTCCCGAAATACCAAACATTAAAAACATCAATAAGGTGACAGTCGCAGAGCGAGGCTCGGGAGATAATGTGCTGCTTTATAGCACACCTTTTAGTTCAACAGTGCTTTCGGAAGGGACAATTCCTGCGGGGGATAATGAGTTTTCGGTAAAAGGTTCGATTCCTGACCCGCCAACTTTTTTTGCGTATCAAGTGCAGAAATGGTTTAATTCGCTTGGTGGAATTATCGAAAAACCAACGCTTTCGTTTCAACAATACAAAACATCCGAAGGATATTACCCAAAGCAGCGAAATCTTATTTTTACTTATGACTCTCCGCCATTATCGAGTTTAGTTAAGGATTGTAATTATCACAGCATTAATTTATATGCCGATGCTTTCTTGAAATCTGTTGGATATAATTTATCTAAAGATGGTAGTTTTGATTCGGCCGTAAAGAGCCAAAAACAGTTGTGGTCACAGAAAGGTGTTGATTTACAGGGTTTTATGATTCGTGATGGAAGTGGGCTTTCACCTTCGGGAGTTCTGACCGCCAATAACCTGACTGATATTTTATATACGATGAAAACTGATGCGGCATTTCCCGAATATTATGCTTCTATTCCAATTGTTGGTATCAGCGGAACAGTACAGAATTTGGCAAAAGGCTCAAAAGCCGCAGGAAATGTGCGAGCTAAAAGTGGCTCAATTAGCAATACAAGAGCATTTTCGGGCTATTTTACTGCCAGTAATGGCGAAATGATGTCGTTTACTTACATTGTTAATCGTTATGCCGATGGTGCCGACCGAAAAGTAAGGCGTTATCTGGAAGAAATGATTAAATTAATGGTGGAAATTTAGTAAATTCTTTGATAAAACACCCATCTATTATGCCTTTTATTCAACTAAAAAATGCCAATTATTACTACGAAGAACATGGTTCGGGAGAAGATACCATTGTGTTTTCGCATGGACTCTTGTGGAGTGGCCACATGTTTCATAAGCAAGTAGAATATTTTAAAGATAGATATAGAGTAATTACATACGACCACCGTGGGCAAGGTAAAACCGAAATTACGGCTGACGGCTATGACATGGACACACTCTATGATGATGCCGCTGAGCTAATCGAAAAGTTGGTAGGTAAGCCCGTGATTTTTGCAGGGCTTTCGATGGGCGGTTTTGTTGGTATGCGTTTAGCAGCTCGTCGTCCTGACCTGATAAAAAAACTAATTTTACTCGAAACAACTGCCGACCCCGAGCCGCAGGAAAATGTTGGAAAATATAAAACCCTCAATGCTATTGTAAAGTATATCGGATTTTTTCCTGTCGTTAGTAGTGTAATGAAAATTATGTTTGGTCAGAAATTCTTAAATGACCCAAATAGATTAGAAGAAAAGAAATATTGGACTCAACAGCTAAAATCGAATAATAGAAAAGGAATTACCAAAGCCGTTGATGGAGTAATTTACAGAAAAGGCATTGCCGACGAAATACAAAAAATCATTTGCCCCACATTAATTATGGTTGGCGACCAAGACGTAGCAACCGTACCCGATAAGGCACGCAAGATTCATTCGTTGATACCCAACTCAAAACTGATTGTATTTGCAGGCGGTGGGCATACATCGTCGGTTGAAGAACCTGAAATTTATAATACTGAAATCGAAAAATTTATAAAATAAAAAATCGGAGATAAGTAATTAGCCTTATCTCCGATTTTTTATTGTTGATTGATGTGATTCATTTTTGCATTCATAATTTGCCCAATTTCGAGGGCTTTGCTTTTTACAAAATCTGCTTTTTCGCCCGCAAAAAGAGAATCGGTTGTAAGAAACCACAGTGCTAACCATTGTTCAAAACGCTCAGTTGTAAGTGGGTGTTTTTCGTTGGCTTGTAGGTGTACCCACATCATTCCACCGTTATAGCTACCTGTTTGAAATAGCCAGTTCTCCCAAAAATTTACAACTCTCGTAATGTGCATCTCCCAATGCTCGGCGGGCATCTCAAAAACTGGGGCAAGATTTGGCTCATTATGCACTCTCTCGTAGAAATTATTTACCAATAATTCTATATCTGCTCTATTCTGAATATCATCCATGTTTGAATTGGTTTGTAGGACAAGTTTCTAACTTATCGAAGTCGGTACAAAAGTAATTCTAAAACATAATTGATAGTATATGATTTTTCTCATAGAAAAAATAATTGTAAAATAATTTTGATATAATGTAAAGTTTATTTTACATTTGTATCGTTAAAGTTTACATGAAAAAGCTATTACCTTAAAACAATTTTCAAAATTATGGAACCAAGATTCTTATTTCCGCATCGTTTCAAACTCATTGGATGGATTATAGCAATCCCATCAATTATTTTAGGTTTATTCGTTATGTTCGATAACCTGAGTTTAGATTTTTTTACGATTAAAGTACCTCTCGACTACATCGCTTACGATGGTTCAATAAATGAAAAAGGTTCGATTCCAAACGGAACAGAGTTAAATTTTACAGACGAAATTGCTACTATTGGAAGCATTGTAGGTTTACTTTTTATTGCTTTCTCGAAAGTGAAGTTCGAAGATGAATATGTATCAAAAATCAGATTAGAGTCTTTGCAATGGGCTATTTATCTTAATTTTGCACTTCTGATTACTGCCACAGTTTTTGTGCATGGATTGGCTTATTACAACGTGACAGTTTACAATATGTTCACACCGCTGATAATTTTTATCGTTCGGTTTTATTATTTGCTTTTGGTGAAAAATTGAGTTGGAGGTGTCACAAAACGGCGAGCAATACGTTCGCACCACAGAATTATGAAAAATAGAATCAGAATAGAAAGAGCCATTTTGGATATAACCCAAGCAGATTTGGCCGAGAGAATAAATGTAAGTCGGCAGACTATCAATGCTATCGAAAGTAATAAATACGTACCGTCAACAGTTTTGGCATTGAAGATAGCCCGTATATTTGGCAAGAGTGTTGAAGAAGTTTTTGAGCTTGAAGAAAACGATTGACGCATTCTGTTCGTTATACATTCAGCAATCCATTTTATTTTTCCTTAGCGAGGTGTTACTAAACCGTTCGCTAAGGAAAATCTTCTGATAAATATATTTTGAATTGCGGCATATTTCCTTAAATTTGAATCTTTAGAAACGAAACATTGATGAAGAAAGCAATTATTTACAGCTTTTTGGTAGTATTGGCTGCTTGTACAACAAATAAGAAAATTCAGAAAGCCCAGAAGGAGATAAACAAAACCGTAGCAGCGAAACCTGCACCTATCCCAGTTGCGAAGCCAGTGGTGGTAGCCATCAAAAGTAGGTATTTATTAAAAGATTCGGCGTCAGTCAGAATCTACATGGAGCTTGATATTGAAAATCTAAAGAAAGACCAAGTTGCACAACAACTCAACGATTATTTTAGATTTAATTGGCTATTGCAACCTGACTATGGCGTGCGTGAAAGAATTGGCTCTGGAAGAATTGAAATTACAGACCAAAATATTTTATTGAAAGAAGATAAAATCTTGTTAGATTTTGAAATTCCACGACCTAAGAATTTAGCTAAAGGGCTTTTATTAACTGAAGTTTTTCAGTTGGAAGACAGCAAAAAATCGAATAATGATTTGGTGATTGACTTTAATGGAAATCGACTTAACGACCGATTTGGAGTTTATGTTGGTGGACAATCAATTCCTGTTTTCAGAAATTATATCAATAAAAATGATTCATTTCAGCTGAAAAGCGTTTTGAGCCATCCTCGTGATTTATTTTTGATTCGTTATAAAAATGATTTCTCGGCAGCCCAGTCGCCAATGGCAACTTCTATTCGTCCGAGTATCGCAAGTTTAACAATAGAGGAGACAGTAAAGGTACAAACCAATACCTTCATTAAGTTAAGCCAAGAAGGGCTTTATCAAGTTGTAGAAGATACCAATTCAACCAGTAATGGATTTGGATTTTTACTCGTTGATGACCGTTATCCTCGTTTGACACGTCCAGAAAATTTGGTAAAACCCTTGATTTACATGACCACCAGTCAGGAATTGAGAGCTATCAACGATAATCCAAATTCTAAGCAGGCTTTAGATAAGTTTTTCTTGGCAATTACGAGTGGTAATCAGATGGTTTCAAAGAAAATCATAAAGAATTATTACCACCGAATTGAGGAGTCGAATCGCCTTTTTACGTCTTACAAAGAAGGGTGGAAGACCGATAAAGGAATGGTTTATACGGTTTTAGGCCCGCCAAATAAAGTACAACGAAGCCGTGACCGTGAAGTATGGGTTTATTCGCAAAATCAGAATTTTTCAGAAATTATATTTACATTTAATAGAAAACCAAACCAATTTATGGAAAACTATTATGAACTGGTTCGTTATCCCGAATATCAGGCATATTGGTTTCCGTTTGTAGAAGCATGGAGAACAGGAAACGTAGTGGATTAGGCCGCAGTTCAGAAAGCGGAACATCGTCAGGAGGCTTTCGCAAGTCCGAAGGCGATAATAAAACTGGATTTAAGAAAAAATATTTTGCAAAACCAACCCCAGCTGGCTTTGAGAAACCCTCAAAACCAGATATTGTTTTTGGTGTACAGTCGGTTTTGGAAACTTTAAAGAGTACCAAAGAAATAGAAAAAATATTACTTCAACGTGATTTTGGTCATGCTGAGGTAGAAAAATTGGCTCGTGAGCGTGAAATTCCTGTACAGAGAGTTCCTCTTGAGAAATTGAATCGTGTAACGATGAAAGTACATCAAGGCGTAATTGCGTTTGTTTCGGCAGTAAATTATGCTAAAACTTCAAACGTAGTTGCTGATACTTTTGAGAAAGGAGAAACGCCTCTCTTATTGATTTTAGACCGTGTGACTGACGTACGTAATTTCGGTGCGATTGCACGTACAGCTGAGTGTGCTGGTGTAAACGCAATCGTTGTGCCTGCTCGTGGTGCTGCTCAAATCAATGCCGATGCCATGAAAACCTCAGTTGGGGCATTAAATCACTTGCCTGTTTGCCGTGAAAATAGTTTATCTCAAATCGTGAGCGAGTTGCAGCAATCAGGTATTCAGGTGGTAGCTTGTACTGAAAAAGCAACAACTGAGCTGTATGACGTAGATTTTTCGGTACCAACAGCAATCTTGATGGGTTCGGAAGAAGATGGTATTTCGGATAATTTACTTGAGCAAGCCGATTATGCCACTAAGATTCCGATGGTTGGTAAAATTGGTTCATTGAATGTATCGGTAGCAACGGCGGTTATTTTGTACGAGGCGGTCAGACAGAGACAAAGTAAGTAATCAATAAAAATAAAAGTAAGCCTTTGCTATTTCTTTACCGAATTTGGCAAAGGCTTTTTCTATTTACGATGAGATGCACAATTTTATGTTTGATTGTATGCTCAATCTTCTCGGCCAATGCTCAGAAGTACAATTCTACATTCTCTGAAAAAGTTAAAAATACTCGTGATAAAGCACTAACGTTTTTGGTGGAAAGTCAGATAGATTCAAGCATTGATAACAAGCAATTTAAAGGTGAATGGTACGGAACTATGGAATTGACCGAACCATATTTTTTTATTGGCAGAAAACAAAAACACAAAGATTCAAACGGTTTTACGGTTTCGGCTATTCATAATTTTTTGGCAGAGGTTTATTTGGCTGATACTACACTACATTTCCTAAAACCAACTTTAGATAAAGCCTTTAAAGATATTCTTACCTATCGAAATGGCCAACGATTCAATTTTTGGAAAGCTCTACCACCCAATAGGAAACTCAAACTTTTCGGTGAACCAAATCCTCAACCGTTGGTTCATCGTCCAACTGAGTATCCACTTCGTTCAAGATTTATCAATAATGCCGCAAACGTACCCGAAGATGCCGATGATACTTCGCTCGGTAATTTAGCTACCATGTATCATAATCAAATTTTTGGTGACACTTTACAACTTATTGCAAGTGAAGAGTACGATAAATTTCTCGACCTACACCGTAGGAATCGTAATTGGTACAATCATTTATTTGTTCGTTATCCAAATTCAGGAGCTTTTCTGACTTGGCATTCGCAGGAATTTCGTTTTTGGTTTTTGAAAATACCATTTACCTTTCTAAGTACATTTTTTATTTTTTTACCAGGAAGTTCAGCTCGTCCAAAAGCCTACAACCCTTGGATTCCTTTTGGGGCAAATGATGTTGATGTGGTTGTTAATTCAAACGTGCTAACATATCTGACAGTTTCTAATCAGCTGGATAAAAGTCACGGAAAAAAAGGAGCTATCGCCTACACCGAGTATCTATTGAAACAACCTCGTTGGTATAATAATGCAGTTTATTATCCGAACCTTTATCATATTCATTATGGGGTGGCTCGTGCCTATGCCGCAGGAGTGGATGAACTTGCTCCAGCTTGTCAAATAATCGTGCAGAATATCATAAGAACCCAAAATAATGATGGTAGTTTTGAGAGTCAGGATTGGCTCAATAATAAGGATTTGGTGCAATCAACGGCCTATGCCTTACATGCTATGTTAGATTTGAAATCGAGAGGAATGAATATAGAAAATGAAAGAATTGAAAGAGCAATTCGGTTTCTCTTACAAAAATTTATTGTTGAAAATGAAGGAGTAAAATGGAATGGAGGTGTTTTCTTTTCGGGAGGAACTGCTCTTAGAAATATTTTGATTTGGAAGTCTGATGCTTACACCACTGCTTTAATTGCCAATTCTTTGACAAAATATCTAAAAATGACAAAAAAATAGGAGTTCGATGCTTCAAACTCCTATTTTTCTACTAAAAGTAATTATTTCTTTCTTGAAAATTCTGCATCAATAATCCAAAGTATACTATCGGGGTCGGTATCTCCTTCAACCGTAATATCAGCTTTTTGATAAATCGGCAGACGCTCATTGTATTTTTCGGTAATGGTATCTAAAAGCGATTTGCTTTCTAAATCAAATAGCGGGCGTTCGTTTTTCTTCGATACTTTCATGCGTTCAACCAACATTGCAGGTTTTACGTCCAAGAAAATACTAATTCCATTCTCTTTGATATACTCAAGGCCATCATGGAAACACGGAGCTCCGCCACCAGTTGCCACAACCATTTTGCTATCCTTCTGAATTTTATGTAGTTGTTGGTTTTCTACTTTTCTGAAATATTCTTCGCCATTTAAGCTAAATATTTCTGCTATTTTCTTGCCTTCAGCAATTTCGATTCTAAGGTCTAAATCAATAAATTCATAGCCAAGACTCTTTGCAATTTGTCGGCCAAGTGTACTTTTACCCGACGAAGGCATTCCTATTAAAAAAATATTCGTGGTCATTCTCAGATTTTTGCTTCTATCTTATTTTAAATTTTCGGCTAAACTTTCTACTTTCGGGATACTATGATTTCCCCATTTTCCTTTAACTACACCATTTTGTAACAAAATCACACAAGGATTTGTTCGTGCCATTGTTTTTAAAACCGTAGCATCGGCCGAGAAATAAGGCGTTGTGATGGCATTTGCGGCACTAAACTTCTGATAATCAGTTTGAATAACCGAAGTCAAAATCATTGGAGTTATTCCTTTCGCTTCAGCATCTTTTATCAAAGATTTCAATTCTGAAACTTCTTCGCTATCAATATTTTTGACGTCTTTGAAAATCACCAGTAGTTTTTTCCCAGCAAAAGTCGAATCAGTATAGTTGTTTCCTTGTTGGTCTGAAACCGAGTAATCAGTAATTTTTGGTCTTAATTTATCTTCGTTCAAAGTTACCATCGAAACATATTTGTAGGTAAGTGTATCCATCAAAAACTCTTTGGCTACAATTTCTTCGTTGGTTTTCTTATTCAAAAACGTAAACTCCATGATTGGTTTTACACCCGTAGGTTTCATTTGGTCAGGAATACTTTTTCCGATGGCGTAAGGTAAGAAATCAATCGGAGGAAGGTAACGAATAGCGTAGATGCCAATTCCGAAAGAAATTGCCGTAACGATTGCCATTACTAAGTTTTGATTTGACTCAGTATATTTATTTCTAAACGCAAAAATCACCAAAATCAAGACCGTCAAGAAAATATCTTTGTTGAATGATGTCCACGGCTTAAGTTTTAAGAAATCACCGAAACATCCGCAGTCGGTTACTTTATTGAAATATGCCGAATAGAAAGTCAGAAAAGTAAAGAAAACAATAATAATCAGCAATAACCACGACGTGATTTTCATGCGGTAGGATAGGAGTGTAGCTACCCCCAAAATCACTTCTAATGCACAGAAAATCAATGATAATGCCAGCGAATTGTGAGCAAAAAACATGAATAAACCTTGCATTGAAGGTAAATCTTGGGCAAAAACCTCGAAATATTCTTCGAGTTTGATACCAGTTCCCACAGGGTCAACGACTTTTACGAATCCCGAAAAAGTAAATATTACACCAACAATGATGCGGGCAATTTGTGAAAATAGTTTCATATAAATTCAATGAGTGAATGATAGAATTAGTGAATGAGTGAATGAACGATTTTTTTCAAAGTTAAACCTCAATTTTAATACAATTAGTTAATGTCTTGTTAAACCAGTAACTAATAACCAGTTTTCTAATAATTAAAAAATTACTGCTGCCCTTGAGCTTGACCGAGTTTTATCATACAGAAAACTGCATAATTAATGATGTCCTGATAGCCCGCCTTGATGCCTTCCGAAACCAAAGTTTTACCTTGATTATCTTCTATTTGCTTGATTCTGAATAATTTCATCAAAATAATATCGGTCATCGAACTCACACGCATATCACGCCACGCTTCGCCATAATCGTGATTTTTATTGAAAAGTAACTCCATAACTTCAGCTACTTGCTTATTGTACATGGCTTGCAATTGCTCAAATGGAATTTCGAGGTCTGTACTATTCACCAAATCTGCTTGGATGAGAGCCATTACACAATAATTGATGATACCAATAAATTCGGGTACTTCGCCTTCATTAACACGGCTAAAACCATTGTCTTGAATCGTACGGATGCGTTGGGCTTTGATAAAAATTTGGTCGGTGATACTCGGTAAGCGTAAGATACGCCAAGAAGTGCCATAATCTTTGTTTTTCTTCTCGAAGAGGTCTTGACAAATTTTTATGACATGGCGGTATTCAATTTCTGTTTGGTTCATTGTTTATGTAATTGCCTGCTGGCTTTGGGTTCTGTATTCAATTTAGAAAAAATTAATCAAGTTCAATAGATTGAATTATCTTTGACGCTAAAATTAATGAAATTGGAGAAAAAAGGCAGAACCGCCTTTATACTTGCAAAACTATAAAACTTCGGCTCTATAAGCAAATGACATTTATAAGTATCAATCACAAACACGACCCAAACGAGCCAGTAATTGGCCAAAAACTCATAGATTTATCGAAACCTTCTGTTATGGGGATTCTAAATATCACGCCCGATTCGTTTTTTTCGGGGAGTAGATTTACGCCCAATAGTAATCAAATTATATACCAAGTTTCAAAAATGATTAATGATGGAGCAACATTTATTGACATTGGCGGTTACTCGACTCGTCCTGATGCCGATGATGTGAGTGTTTCGAAGGAAATTGACCGAGTAACGCCAGTCATTGAAGTAATTGCTCAGAATTTTGGTGATAAAGTGGCCATTTCGATAGATACTTTCAGGAGTAAGGTAGCTCGTGAAGCTGTGAATGTTGGGGCAACAATCATCAACGATATTGCAGGAGGAAATCTGGACGAAGAAATGTTTCAGACCGTAGCCGAATTGCAAGTGCCGTATATTTTGATGCACAGCCGTGGAAATCCTCAGACGATGAATAAACTCAATGATTATCAGAATCTTACGCTCGATGTAATCACCGAATTGCAAGAAAAAGTGGCTAAACTGAGAGCTTTAGCAGTAAAAGATATTATCATTGACCCAGGTTTTGGATTTGCCAAAAATGCCAAACAAGGTTTTGAAATGATGAGAAATTTGGAAGCCTTTAAGGTTATGGATTTACCGCTTTTAGTAGGAGTTTCAAGAAAATCAATGATTTGGCGAACGCTCAACATCACCGCCGACGAAGCACTCAATGGAACAACGGTACTTAATATGTACGCTCTCATGCAAGGAGCAAAAATCTTGCGTGTGCATGATGTGAAGGAAGCTTCGCAGACTATTAGGCTGTTTGAGGAGTTGGGTAAGGTTAGAATGATGTATTAAATCTGATTTTACTCGAAAATGATTTTTATATATTATAATTTAAAAAGCAAAATAAATCCATTCATTAAATTATGAAACTTTTTGATACATTTAATCGAACAAACTTAGAATTCAAAAAACATCAACAATCAACTTATGATTTCTATAATCAGACTGCTCGAAAAGAGTTTGCTGAAATTAGAGAAAGACTAGAAGAATGGTTCCAAAAATATCCATTTAATAACCAAAAGAAACTTAAAAATGATTTAATAAAAAATGGATTTAATGCTGCTTTTTATGAACTTTTTTTATACAATTATTTCTATAAATTAGGATTTAATATTGAAATTGAGCCAGAGGTTCCAAATTCTTCACATCGACCAGACTTCCTAATATTTAATGATTTAGGTAGTTTTTATCTTGAAGCTACTACTGTTAACGGAGCTTCAGAAATTGAAACTAAAAGAGAAAAAATTAGAAGTGTTGTCTATGATAAAATTAATGAATTTCACTCACCTAATTTTTATTTGGATATACAGTGCTTTCAAATTATTTCGGGTAAAGCACCATCTTCAAAACGTATTGTAAATTTTATTAAAGATAAGCTTTCCGCTATTAATAATATTGTTGAGAATAGTAATCATAACTTTATTAGTTGGTCTTATTCTGATGAAGATATTTTAATGGAGATTGGAGTTATTCCAAAGCCCACTAAACACAAAGGACAGACAGAGTCTACAACAATCGGCATATATGGTGGTGATGGCACTGCAAAAATTGATAGGAGTACAGAATGTATTAATAAATCTTTAGCAAATAAATCTAACAGATATGGCAAACTTGATAGACCTTATGTAATTGCTATAAATTTACTTGAAAAACAAAGCGATTTTGATACTAATTTGGCTTTATATGGAACAGAAAGCTTCATTTATTCTAAGAATTCAAGAGAACTGATTAAGACTATAAGAAATAAAGATGGATTTTTCTATGGGAAACAAGGGTTTCAACGGAAAGGTGTTAGTGCAGTATTAGCTGGAGCTGTTTTCCCTTCTAACTCTGATGATTTTCAGTTAACAATATATCATAATATTGAACCATATTATAATTTTGAAAGAGGTTTGATTAAAGAAAAACATGTTTATTTGGAGAAAGATGAACAATTATCATATTATAAATTTAAAGAAGAGTTAATAAAATAAGGTATATTGTTAATTACTTTCCTTTATTATCTCTGAGGAAGTTTTTGAATGGATAATTGACCAGATAAACGTTTTTCTTCATATAAATTAATCACGTTTTTGAATTCTGCATTGGCTTGCCATTGAAGAATTGTGCCGTACCCTGCAATTCCCCAACCGATATACTGATATAATTCTCCTGCATTTAGTAAAGTAAATATGCCTAAAGTTGCTCCAACCCATTGAATAATTCGCCCTTTTTTTCTCTCTTTCAAGGCTTCTGAAAAATAACGATGGGTCTGATAATCATTCTGTTTTAAAATTCTATTAATCTTTCGAGCATTAACTCTTTTATTATCAGCGTAAAAAAATAAAAAAATAAAATGTTTGTATTTTAATTGTTCAAGTTTTTGATTCAGAACGACTTTCTCATTTATCTCTTTTTTTTCTGAATTTACATTTATGGGTTCAGATTTAGTTAAAACGGGTTGCTCAATAATTTTTTGTTTGTTAAATGCTTCATCTATAATATATTCTTTGCCATTTCTCCAGATAATTTTGTAAATGTCTTTGAGTAAAACTTCTTTTGAAGACTTATTTACATCATCAAATGAGTAAAATTGGACTTTTTGTGCATCAATACTGAGAATTTTTGTAACAAGTGTATCGTTGCTTTTTTTCAGGATTTTATCTTGGGCAAACAAATTGCCCCAAATAAAGACCACACAAAACATAAGTTTGATTCTGAGTAACATTTTAAAATTGTGTCGATTTATTAATTTTATAAACTCAAACATTCCACCCCTTAATCGTCTCAGTCATTGCTTCAAATTCGATTAGAAATCCATCATGGCCATACATTGAATCAATAAGAGCATATTTTGCGTTTGGAATATGCTTAGAAATAAATTCTTGTTCTTCGGGTGGAAACAATACATCAGAGGTAATTCCAATTACCAAAGTTTTTGCTTTGATGAGTTTGAGAGCCTCCTCAACTTTCCCACGTCCACGACCAACATCGTGAGAATCAAACATCTTTGAGAGTGTCCAATAAGAAAAGGCATTGAAACGTTTGCCGAGTTTCTCTCCTTGGTAATTTTGGTAAGTATTTGCCCTAAAAAAATCAACTTGACCTTCGTCACGAGATTGTGTGCGACCGTAAGTAGCATAATTTCGGTAAGATAAAAGAGCGATTGAACGAGCCACTTTCATGCCATTCATACCCGCTTTTGGGTGGCGTTCGGTCCAAGTTGGGTCGGCTGCAATGGCCATTCGTTGCGATTCATTAAAGGCAATTCCCCACGGAGAATGAATGGCGTTTGTTGAGAAAAGAATTAAGTTTTCAATCAAATCGGGCTGTAATATTGCCCATTCGAGTGCTTGTTGGCCACCCAACGAGCCACCGAGTAAAGTATTTATTTTTTCGATACCTAAATGAATACGTAATAAATCAATCGCACGAACAACATCACGGATACTCAAAAAAGGAAAATCATGAAAATAAGGCTCGCCCGAAATCGGGTTTTTGCTTAGTGCATTTGTAGAGCCATAATGTGAACCCAGAATATTTGCACAAACAATAAAATGTTCATTTGGATTGTAGAGACGTTTTTCACCAATCAGTCCATTCCACCAATCGGACGGATTGGCGTTGCCCGTAAAAGCATGACACACCCACACAACATTATCTTTTTCAGCATTGAGTGTTCCGTAGGTAGTGTAGGCCAAATCAAATTCGGGCAGCCAAGCCCCCGATTCAAGTTTAAAAGGTTCGTCGTGATGAAATGTCTTATTCTCCATTTATTTTCTAAAAACTGTTATTTCCTTTTCTCAATCTTTCAAAAATCTTTACTACTCTGCTGATTCTCGTTTCGGTGTGTTTGCCGCTGTTCACCCACATTTTTTGATATTTTTGATTAGCGGGCGAAAGTTTATTAAATAATTCTGCCATTTCTTCATCAAAATCAAGAGCTTCTTGCAATTCTACGGGCATTTCAATAGATACTTCTTCAAAATCTTCCTCAATACTTAGACTAATTTCTTGGTGAAGTTTTATTCCAAGTTGCTTTTGCAACTTTAAGGGAATCGTAATAATATGATGTCCATTTCCCGTTGGAAATAAATTGCTTTTAAAAGGTTGATTGTTGATAAATCCTTTTATTTTGATATGTCCACGTCTGCCAAAAACTTCAAAAGTATTTTCTGGAAAATCAACATAATGCCACGAACCCGCCGGATTGGGAGGCATTTTCTTGATAATTTCTTTAAAATGAATGACTTTGTTGGACATAAAAATAAACATAAAGCATAAAATACGACGTATTTCAGGCAGTTTTGAATGATGTACTTTAAAAAACCAACGATTGTCTTTGATTGGTTTATAAGCCCGAATGGTTTCGCCATTTCGGTAGGTATTGGCACCTTATCGCTTGAAGCGGGACAGGTTGCCCGAGGTTCGTAGAGCCTATTCTCTCCCCTCGTCTGTATAAATCAATCAATCAGCTACTGGAGTAGGATAATTGAATTGATGTTGCAAAGATGCGGTAGGATTTGTTAAAAAACAAATGGTGTAGAACAATTTTCAAAATTGTTCGGCGAAAAAAACTATTACATTGTTCTACCGAAATATTCATTTATATCCTTAAAACCTTTATTCCAGTCTCTTTTTTCAGCCAAAATACCTGCCATAAGAAAATCTTCGATGAGGGCATTTGCTCCGTTGATACCTGCGGTATCGTTATCGAAACTTATCAAAATCTTATATTTTTTGAAATATTTCATCCATTCTTTCTTGAATATCTTGGCACTTCCCAAACTCACGGCCATCATGCCGTGCTTTACTAAAGTCATGCAGTCGAACGCTCCTTCGGTGAGATATACCTCTGAATTTGGACGAAGCTTTTTGATAGAATCAAGATTGTAAATACTGCGAGGAACGCCCGATAGAAATTGATATTTACTCGCACCGTCGGGAGGATTTCCGATAGTTCGTCCTTGTAAATAAACGATTCTACCATCCTGATAATAAGGAATGATGATAGGATGTACGAAAAATACTAAATTGCCTTTATCGTTGACAATGCCGCAGGCTTTTAAATCTTCTAATGAATAGTTTGATTTCAGAAAATCATTGGCAACTATGTAGTTTTTTATTACAAAAAGTTTGAAGTGCCTAATCGTCCAATCATCAATTCCTCGGCCACGTAAATATTCAGCCGCTTTTCGAGCTGACTCGGTAGCAGGTTGAGTTAGGCAAAATTGCTGAAAACGCTCGTAGATTTCGCTGTAAATTGGCTTGAATTTAAACTGTTTTTCGGGAAGAGGTTTGTTGGTGTAAACGCTTTTGATGTCGAGCTTACGTATAGTTTTATGGCGAACACCATCATAAGCAGGAATATAACGAGTGGCGAGTTCTTCGAGAGCGGTTTTGAAGTCAATCTGACAGGCATCGGCATAGAGATTAATCACATCACCGTGTTTGCCACAGCCAAAACAATGAAATTCGTTTTGTGGCGGAGGATAAAAAACTAATGAAGGAGAATCTTCAACGTGAAAAGGACAGTTCATGCGTCGGCTCTGAACGATTTCAAAGCCCAAGTCACGAGCAACTTGCCGAATATCAATTTCTTTTACACGTTGAAGTAGATTGTCCATTGAATGAATTTACGAATGACGAACAACGAATGTCACTTTTCTTATCGAGTGGATTAATATTCGTAAATCGTCATCGCACGGGCGACCCCGTCGCAAATCGTAATTTTTTAATTATTTTCTATGAATCATAGTCGGAGCAGCTTGAGCTTTTGCATAGAGCACAATATCTGCAATCGTCACACGGTCAGGAGTATTGATAGCGTACAAAATTGCATCAGCTACATCTTCGGGTTGAATTGGGTCGAAGCCTTCATAAACTTTTTTTGCACGTTCGCTATCGCCCTTAAAACGTACCAACGAAAAATCGGTTTCTACTGCACCAGGGGCAATATTTGTTATTTTTATGCCATATTTTGTCAAATCATGACGCATTCCTTCACTAATTGCCTCCACCGCTGATTTTGAAGCACAATAAACAGCTCCATTAGGGTACGTATATTTCCCTGCAACCGAACTTAAATTGATGATATGTCCTTTTTCACGTGCTACCATTATTGGCATTACAGCTTTCGATACATAGAGTAAGCCTTTCACGTTTCCGTCTATCATAGCATCCCAGTCTGCAATGTTCCCATCTTGAATCGGCTCAAGTCCGTGGGCATTTCCTGCATTATTGACTAAAATATCAATGTTTTTCCATTCTTCGGGTAAAGATTCAATGGCTTTCGCTACGTCAGTTTGATTACGCACATCAAAAGCGAGTATTGTGACCCGTACTTTTTCTGAAAAATATTCTTTTAATTCATCTAAAACTTCACGACGACGACCGCATAGAATCAAGTCAATTCCTGCGTTGGCAAAAGACTCGGCTGTTGCTTTTCCAATTCCTGATGTTGCACCTGTAATAAGGGCTATTCTTTTCATTTTCTATTGGTTATTTGTTACTGGAAAATTGGTGTACTGTTTACTTGTTTAATGGTTATTGGTGAACTTGGAAATTGGTGTACTGGTTTCTGGTGAACTTATAAATCGGTTACAGGGAATAGGTTATTTAAAGATGAAATGGCTAAAATGAAAGATATTATCTGGAATCTAAATGCCTGATAATCAGTAAATAGTTTATTAATAATTAATACACAAGTTTCCCAGTAACCAATATACCAATTAACCAATATACTAATCAACCAATAATCTTTGGCCCATGTTGATTGATTCCCGAAACATAAGTATCTCCATGAATACCCACTTTTTCAAAACTATTTTTCATGGCAATTGCCACTTTTTCGGCAGTTTCTTTGCCTTGGCTAAATGCAAAAATCGAAGGGCCAGCTCCCGAAATACTACATCCTAAAGCACCTGCTTCTAAAGCTGCATTTTTCACTTCCCAAAACTCAGGAATTAAAATTGCTCGCACTGGTTCGATAATAAAGTCAACCATCGAACTCGCAATTAGTTTATAATCGGCTTGCATTAAACCAGCTATCATACCAGCCACATTTCCCATTTGGGCAATGGTGTTTTTCATTGAAACTTCGTTACGCAAAATATGGCGAGCATCTTTTGTATTTACCTCAATATCAGGGTGAACGATGGTTACGTATAGCTCATCAGGTGTAGGCACTTTGAATACATCAAGTGGCTGATAACTACGCACAACTACAAAACCTCCAAGTAGAGCAGGGGCTACGTTATCGGCGTGGGCTGAGCCACAAGCAATGCGTTCTCCTTCCATCGAAAACGGTAATAATTCTTTTGCCGAAAGCGGTTTTCCTAACAATTCGTTCACCGCAAAAACTCCCGCCACCGAACTCGCCGAACTACTTCCCAGTCCACTGCCGAGTGGCATTTTTTTGTGTAATTCAATCTCTAAACCTTGTGTATTGCCCGTTTGTTCGAGGTATTTTAAAATCGGAACCGTTACGGCGTTTTTAGAAACATCGTAGGTGAGTTTTCCTTCTTCGCCAGTAATATTTGTGATAATGATTTGATTATCAGAACGTTTACGAACAATTACTTCATCGCCTGGGGCATCAACTGCAAAGCCGAAAATATCAAATCCACAGGCAACATTAGCAACGGTAGCAGGGGCAAAAATCTTGATTGAGTCCATCAATAAAAATAGGTGTGTTTTCTTTGGTTATGTTCGCCAAATTTAGCCCTTTTTAAGAAATTTTCGACTGACAAACTTATAAATATTATTTCGTTGTTAATTTTTAATCAGAAAATTGAAAAAAAAGTTGTTTTTTAGTTACTTTTTATTACTTTTCGCATCGTAATGAATAAAAAAAGTATTTTTTCCTAAACCCCAAACAAATCAAACAATGAACAGATTTCTATTACCCCTTCTGATTCTGCTTTGGTCTTTGTTGTACACTGGTTGGTGGAACTGCAACCGTAAACCCTTGTGTTCGGGCGAGCCAATCGTTACCGATACAACGTCAATGGTAGTAGCAGCCACTCCAGCGATTGACTCAACCAAAATGACAGACTCTGTAAAAGTAGATACTGTGAAAGTAGCTGCAACCCCAGAAGAACAAATCTTGTTTACTCCATTAGATGTTTATTTTAAAGTGAATCAATCGGGCATTGAAAAAACTGCCGAAGTTGAAACTTTCATTGCGACAGCTAAAAAGTATTTTGAGAAATATCCAGACAAACAAATTTTAATCACTGGTCATGCTGATAGTGATGGTTCGGATGCACTGAATCAACGACTTTCAGAGAATCGTGCTAAGCAAACAAAATCATTCTTACAAAAAGAAGGAATTAAGGCTTCGCAGATGACTACCGAAGGCAAGGGCGAAAAAGAGCCAATCGCTTCAAACGATACTCCTGAAGGAAAGGCCAAGAATCGTCGTAGCACAATCAGATTAAAAGAATAAGAGAAAAGTCAACGGTCGATAGTCAATAGTTGTTAGACCCAATTGTAAACTGAGATAGTCGATTGCTTGAATTCACTCTAAAAATTATCAGTTTAAGAAATTTTATAACTTTAAAAATATAAAAAAATGGAATTTTTCAAATGTTGGTTAACAGATTTCCCTTGGGGAGTTTTTCTTGGATGTTTATTACCACTTTTATTACTTTGGTGGTGGCTGAGCCGTGAAATTAATCGTTGGAAAAACCATGCGGCCGAACTACAAGATAGAATCAATTTCTTGGAAGGAGAATTAGACGCTTGCAGAAAATCTAAAGTATCGACAAATGTAAGTGTTGATGCTGGTGGAAGCACTGCGGTAGGCAGCGGTGGAGCAGGAATTGTTGCAGGGGCTTTAGGTTTAACAGCAGCAGCAGGTGCGGCACCAACTAAAAAAGACGATTTGAAAATCGTTGAGGGTATCGGGCCTAAAATCGAAGAATTATTCAATAATGCAGGTATTTATACTTTTGCCGAGTTGGCTGATACCTCGGTAGAAAAAATGAAATCTATTCTTGATGCAGCTGGTCCTCGTTTCCAAATTCATAATCCTGCCACTTGGGCTGACCAAGCTGCTTTAGCTCGTGATGGCAAATGGGATGAATTGAAGAAATGGCAAGATGAACTTTATAAAGGTAAAGCTTAATTGAGTTTTTCATTTACTTAGTATGCAGTTTTTACAAAAGAATCTCTGGAAATCTTCCAGAGATTTTTTTGTGGATATAAATGTTTTATGAAAAAAAATACCGTGATTCGCACAAAAATTAATTTTGAATGAGTGAATGATAGAATGATGTTTTTTTCATTCTATCATTCACTCATTGACGCATTCAACATTAAGTAAATGACACGAATTGCTATTTTTGCTTCGGGTTCGGGAAGTAATGCCGAACGAATAACTAATTATTTTACTGATAATGAATCAGTTAGTATAGAACTATTTTTAACTAATAATCCCACGGCTGGTGTAATTGAGCGTGGACGTAGGCTTGGAATTCCAACAGTTTTGTTTGACAAAAAGACATTTTCAAAGACTAATAAAATCGTTGATTTACTGCAAAAACAACAAATCGACTTAGTCATTTTGGCTGGTTTTCTGTGGTTAATTCCCGAAAACTTAGTAAAAGCATTTCCAAATAAAATCATTAATATTCATCCTGCATTGTTACCAAAATACGGTGGTAAGGGTATGTGGGGGCATTTTGTGCATGAAGCCGTTGTGGAAGCAGGAGAAAAAGAATCTGGTATAACGATTCATTACGTAAATGAGCATTATGACGAAGGGAAAATTATTTTTCAAGCAAAATGTGAGGTCGTACCAACTGATACACCCGATGACGTTGCTAAAAAAGTGCAGGCCCTCGAACACATTCATTTCCCCGAAGTTATCGAAAAATTGATTGAATAAGCCTTAAAATTGAGGATAGGATGGTAAGGATATTTTATAAACATGGCAAACAAGTAATGAAAGAAACCGATGTAAGAGAACTCGGTTTACTTAAAAACTTAATGTGGGTAGATTTGCAATCAGCCACCAGCGATGAAGAAGAATGGGTTGAAACCAAATGCAATATCAGTTTTCAAACTCCGCAAGAAATCGTTGAGATTGAGAGTAGTGCAAGGTATTTTGAGCAGAACAATACCATCAATGCCAACTCCAACTTCCTACTTTCCGAAAATGATGGATATTCTTTTTATCCTGTTTCGTTTCTGATTCGAGATAATATTTTGTTTACTTTTCGTCAGGGAGATTCAAAAACATTTGCCGATACGGTAAAGAAAATCAAGATAGGAGAGGAGGTTTTTAAAGATGGCGTTGATATTTTACTGGTATTGCTCGAAACCCGCATCGAATCAGATGCCGATTTGTTGGAGGCGATGTCGAAAGAAGTAAAAAATATTAGCCGAACCCTTAGCCGTGAAAAGAAACCCAAACAAGATTCGCTACTCAGAATCAATAATTTACAAGAAAATACAATGATGATTCGTGAAAGTATCATTGACAAACAACGAGTGCTTTCACAGATTTTACGTAGCATTTATTTTCCCGAAGACCGCAAAGAGCGTTTGAGAATTGTGTTGAAAGACATTAGTTCCTTGCTCGAATATACTACTTTTAATTTTGAACGTTTGGAATACCTTCAAGATACTTTCATGGGTTTGATTAACCTCGAACAAAACGAAATTATTAAGATTTTCACAGTCGTTACAATCTGTTTTTTGCCACCAACACTCATTGCGGGTGTTTTCGGAATGAACTACCCTTTGATTCCGACTACCGACCATCCATTTGGTTTTTGGATTGCCGTAATCTTGATGGTTACCTCTTCATTAGGCTTTTTGTTCTTCTTTAAACGCCGAAAATGGATTTAATCAATTGAAGTTTCTGAAAATTATTTTACAATTATACGAATGCCAGTTTTATCAACAAACACCGATTATCAACCACCCAAATGGCAATTTAATGCCCATATTCAAACAATTTATCCAAGTCTTTTTCGCAAAATTCCTATTAATTATAAACGAGAGCGAGTTGAGCTACAAGATGGCGATTTCTTGGATTTAGATTGGTCATTTGCTGGAGCTTCACGTGGTAAAAAACTCGTAATCGTTACGCACGGCTTAGAAGGAGACTCTACTCGCCACTACGTAACGGGTATGATAAAGAAATTCAATGATAATGGTTATGATGGCTTGGGCTGGAATTGCCGTAGTTGTAGCGGTGAAATGAATCGTTTGCCACGTTTTTATCACCACGGCGATGTCGATGATATTCGTTTTGTGGTCAATTATGCCATCAATACTTACAATTATGAAGAAGTTGTTTTGGTAGGGTTTAGCATGGGCGGAAGCATGACAGTTCGACTTTTGGGGCAAAATCCCGAACTTTTACCAACCCAAGTGAAATTCGGCTTAGCTGTTTCGGTTCCGCTTGATTTATATACCTCGGTCTATGAACTTTATAAACCTGGGCGTAGGTTTTATATGAAACGCTTTATAAATAAACTGGGCAAAAAAATTAAAGAGAAGTCAACGCAACATCCTCAAAATAATTTAGTTAGTTATGAAGGATATGAGCAAATCAAAAATTTTGAACAGTTTGATAGCCGATATACCGCTCCGATGTTTGGTTTTAAGAATGCCCACGATTTTTATCAGCAAGCAGCAGCAAAGCCATTTTTAAAGTCGATAAAAGTACCTACATTAGTAATCCAAGCAATCAATGACCCATTTTTATCGCCCGAATGTCTGAATTTAGGCGATGCTGAAAATAACCCCAACGTTCATTTACAATTATTGAAATTTGGTGGCCATGTAGGTTTTATGATGCGAAATTCCAACGAAACTTGGGTGGAACGTCGAGTAATAGAGTTTATTAAAGAGCATAAAGCATAAGATTTTAGATGAATAAATTAGAGAAAATTCTGCACAAAAGTTTTTTATATAATCCAGTCGAGAACTGGCTTTGGTTTGTAGGAATATTGCTGGTAGGCTTGCTTTTCAAGCGAATTTTTTCGGTTCTTGTCAGTAAAATTGTTTACCGTTTAATCAAACAAGAAACACAAAATATACCAGTTTCCAACTTCGTAGATTTACTAAAACGCCCTGTTGAGTTTATTATAACCCTCCTCATCATTTATTCAGCAGTTGACGAAATCTCTTTTCCTAAAAAATGGCGAATCATTCCATTTGGCAAAATGCGAGTAAGCGAATTTGCTGATAAATTGCTCGATACGCTTTTTGTGATTGCCATTACCTGGATAATTATCCGACTCGTAAAATTCTTTGCTTTGGTTTTCCTGAAAAAAGCCGAAGAAAACGATACCAAAACAGATGAACATCTCGTGCCATTTTTCAGAGATATTATCATTGCTTTGATAGTTTTCTGCTCGTTTTTTTTGATTTTGGGCTTTGTGTTTCGTCAAGATGTCATTAGTTTAATCACAGGTTTGGGTATTGGTGGGGTGGCTTTAGCTTTGGCTGCACGTGCCACGCTCGAAAACCTTTTTGCTTCATTTACGTTATTTACAGAGCAACCATTCATTGTTGGAGATGACATTGAGCTGGGAAGCATGGTCGGGAAAGTTGAAAAGGTGGGCTTTCGTAGCACCCGAATCCGTCACGTTGATGGTAGTCTGATTGTTGTGCCAAACCAGATGTTGGTTTCTCAAACACTTAATAACTTAACACAACGCAAAGACCGCCGACATAAATTTTTTATTCGTCTAAAGCTCGATACACCGATTACCAAAATTAAGGTCGTAGTTGATGAAATTCAGCAACTTATTGATAATCATCAACAGACAAGTTTGCACGAGGGGCATGTGAAGTTTGATAATATTGGTGAATATTCGATTAACTTAATTGTGGTTTTCTTTGCCGCCACGCCTGATTATTGGGAAAGCAAAGAAGTTAGACAAGAAATAAATTATTTGATTAACCAAGTTTTAGATAAAAATGGAGTCGAATTAGCAACACCAACAACAACATTATTTAGTATAACCGACGATAAAAATATTGATAATGATTACTAATCAAGGTTTTTATTGGCCGATAGATTAAAAATACTGGTTTAAGGGTAATTTTTTTGATAAATATTTGTGAATACAAAAAAAAGGCTATATAATTGCATTCAAATCCAACAAAACACTTCAATCGGCTCATCTATTCTCAACAGAAAATTCTTGATTCAGCCAATTGTATCCGAGCAAAGTTTCCGTTTTTTTTCGAGTAATCCCCGAGTATTTGATTAAATTCTAATAAAACTTGGAAGTGTCTTTTCCGAAATACATCTTATTAAAAATTCTAACCGCTAATCAATAGCAATTTTAACGTCTTGTTAATTTTCTCGTATGTACACATCAGAAGAACTGAATCTTAAACTTCTATCAGAGTTAAGGAAAATTTGTATAGAACTCGGCATTAAAGATGTCAGAACTGCCTCTAAGACCGAATTAATCGAAAAGATTTTAGAGAATCAAAGTTCTGCCTCCATCTTTAATACTCCCAAAAGTGTTGCCTCAGATTCTACTGCAAATCAGCCTATCGAACAACCCCTCTTTAAAGAAGATAAAGGAATAAAAAATAGAAAACGCTTACCTAAAACTGACGAAAAACCTGCTGCTACTGAGGTTGTAGAGGAGATTTCGCAGCCGCAAGAAAAAGTACAACCTATTGCAGAAAAAGCAAATACAAAATCGGAAGGTTTCAAGAAGCATGATAATAAAAAATCATTTGAAAAACAGAAACCAGTGCCTGCCCAGTCAGAGGTTTTCTCTGATATGCAAGCAGCCGACGAAGAACCAATATTGAATCTGGAAGAACCCGCAGACTTTGACTTAGCTGCCATTGATGCTGAAATGGATGAGTTTGCCCGCTTGACCGAAGACATTATACCTGATATTCCAGAACCAAAAGAAGATAAACGCTACGTCGATACTTACACCAAAGACATCAAGAAACAATTCAATAACCTTATTAAAGAATTTGATGGAATTATTGAAAACGAAGGTGTTTTAGAAATCATGCAAGAAGGTGGCTACGGTTTCCTTCGTTCAGCGGATTATAATTATTTGGCAAGTCCCGATGATATTTATGTGTCGCCTTCGCAAATCAAATTGTTTGGTTTAAAAACTGGTGATACCGTAAAAGGTGCGATTCGCCCACCAAAAGAAGGTGAAAAATACTTTGCTCTTTTGAAAGTTTTATCGGTAAATGGTAAAACTACCGAAGAAATCCGTGACCGTATTCCGTTTGAATACCTCACTCCACTCTTCCCCGAAGAACAAATCAAATTAAGCAGCCGACCAGACGTATATTCTACTCGTGTACTTGACTTATTTGCACCCATCGGAAAAGGTCAACGTGGTATGATTGTGGCACAGCCAAAAACTGGTAAAACGGTTTTATTGAAGGAAATTGCCAATGCCATCACACGTAATCATCCAGAGGTTTATTTGATTATCTTGTTGATTGACGAACGCCCAGAGGAGGTTACTGACATGCAACGCAGCGTGCGTGCCGAGGTAATTGCTTCTACTTTTGATGAAACTGCCGACCGTCACGTAAAAGTTTCGGGCGTGGTTTTAGAAAAAGCAAAACGCTTAGTTGAGTGCGGACACGATGTAGTTATCTTGCTTGACTCAATCACTCGTTTGGCTCGTGCTTATAATACTGTTATTCCATCATCTGGTAAAATACTTTCGGGTGGTGTTGATGCCAATGCCCTTCACAAACCAAAACGTTTCTTTGGTGCAGCTCGTAATGTAGAAAATGGTGGTTCGTTGACGATTATCGCAACGGCTTTGATTGATACAGGCTCGAAAATGGATGAGGTTATCTTTGAAGAATTTAAGGGTACGGGTAATATGGAACTCCAACTCGACCGTAAATTATCGAACAAACGTGTTTATCCTGCGATTGATATTTTGGCATCAGGTACACGCCGTGAAGATTTGTTGATGGATAAAGATTCATTACAAAAAGTGTGGTTATTGCGTAAATTCATGGCCGATATGAATCCAATGGAAACTATGGAATTCTTACTTGATAAAATGAAAGGAACTCGTAATAACGAAGAGTTTTTGTTGACAATGAATAGATAATTGGAAAATTTGTGACTGGTTATTGGTAAACTGGTTATTACTTCTTGATATATAATAGAAAAGGTTTGCAATTTTGGTTGCAAACCTTTTTTGTTTTATAGACTTTTCAAGTATTCAATTAGATTTGCTCTTTCTTCAGTGCTTAGTTTATCTCCAAAAGTATGTCCAGCATTGCTATACCCTGGCAGTTTAGTATCGTAGATTCCATTTCCTTTATTCTTTGTCGGAATCGTATATTTCCAGCCAACTTTTTGGTAGTCATAATCATAACTTGACGAGCTTCTTTGCCATTTTGTTGGGCGTTGAGAGCTATTCAACAAATCTTCAAGCGTTGGTACAGAACCGTTGTGTAAGTACGGTGCAGAAGCCCAAATACCATCTAATGGCGGAGAAACATAGCCATCTTCGGCTTGAAGTGTTGATTTTGGAGTAGAATTTGCAAACCAACTTTTGTTATACCATTCAACCAAATGTGAGTTTTGACTAAAATATCGGGCATAAAGTGGGTCTGTTTTTACGATATTTAAAGCGACAAGTTTATTCGGAAATTTGCTTTTATTACCATAAGTACCATGACAATTACTGCAATTTTTTTCAAATACTGTTTGACCAGCTACAAGTTTAACTTTATCAATTTCTTGTGGGTAGGGTGGCGGTGTAATTGATTTTAGCCATGACAATATATCATCAAAATTTTCATGTACTTTTCGAGCGGTGGTAGTATCGGGAATACCTAAGAGTGATGCTTGCATCAATAATTTAGTCATACTTCCACGCCCCATACCGTTATAATAAAGAGCATTTTTCTTGGCGATATTCCAAAGTGGGGGGATATCCGACGCCAAGGTATAGTTAATTGGTTTAAAATTAGCTTTCTTTTGATGTAATAAATCAACTGGATTACGATAAATTGTGCAAGCTTCTTCTAATCTAAATGCAGGGTTTACTCCCGAGTTATTGGTGATAATGTAAGATGGTAAGACTTTTATTGAATTCCCGTAAGGCTCGAAAGCTTGTCTTTCTGGGCTATTTTTTTTGTATTTTAAACTAACCAACAACCTCAAGAGTTTGGTCGTTTTAGCCTGACTTTTTTTGAAATCAGCAAAGCTATTTCCCAAACCCAGAACAACTTTGCCATTTAGTGCTGAAGAATGGCACGTAAGACAATTACCTGCAAATACTTTTGTGCCGTTGGTAGTTTTAAACACATTGCCCCAATAAAAGGCCAATTGATTATCGCCACTTCGAGCTAAAACGGTATCGGGCTTTTTTAGCATTTTATTTTTCATTATATCAAAGGGGGTACCACCTCCGATATAATCACCTTCGGTCAGATATTTATAACCCGCTTCTGCATTTCCAGTAACGGCTTGTGCTGTGGCAGGAATTTCTTGGGTTTTCCAAGTTGGGTTTTCGGTGAAAGTTGGCAAGTCTTTATAAGAATTGCAAGAACTAAAGAAAAATATTGAAAGAAAAATTAAACAGTATTTTTTCATTATTATAACTAAGCAAAAATCTCGCTAACTTTTACCTCAAATTCAGGTAAAACTGGTGCTGCTGAGCAAATATCATCATCCATACAAATCTGAACTTGCTTGCGAGAGGTATAGACATAAACCAATTCAGGTTCTGGTAAAATATTCCAAACTACTTTTACTCCTGCTTTAAAATATTCTGTTATTTTTTTCTCAATCTGGTAGGGTTTATCATTCGTTGAAATTACTTCGATAATAAACTCGGGAATTACATCAATGCCATTTCTTTCCTCAGTTGCTTGTTCATCTGTTAAGTAAACAATATCTGGTCTTCTCATCTGAATAGGACTTAGCATTGTTTCGTATTCTGATGCTAATGAACCATTATTCATTTTTACTCTCTCGAAAAAAAGTTTATTTAATCTAACGAATATAAAAATCTGTCTTTTATCCATCTTAGAAAACTGTATTATTTCGCCATCGTTCCACTCATACTTAAAGCCATCAAGTGGCTGTTCCCACTCCAAAAATTCAGCAAGAGTTTTTGGCAATTCCGTAGAAATTGGATTTTCAAGTTCGCTTATTGCTGTCATAATTGTAATATTTTAAAACAAATATAAGTTTTTTCTACTGCAATCAATCCAAATTCCTAATAATCTTCTTCGACCGAATTACATCATCTTGATTGACAATTACAAAATAAATACCTTCGGGAAGACCTGATAAATCGAAATCATGTAAAGCTTTTTCGTGAACAGCTTCTTGCAGGATTTTACCTGATAGGTTTGATAATTGGTAGTGTGTTTCCAGCCCTGCGGGTACTTTTACATATACCTTTTCGTCGGGTTCGTTATAGAAAATTACTAATTCGTCTTTGGTCATGAGTTTTGTGAAACGGAGTCAGAAATCCGCTTTTAATTTTTGAATATTTTCGTTGTTCGGGCTTTGCCTTTTTGAATGGTACGAATAAAATACATTCCTGACGAATAACCCGATAAATCTATACTTGGTTCGATTTCTTTGGTTTCGGTTTGAAACAAAGTTTTGCCCCAAATATCTTCTATCGAAATTTTCGTTTTTTCTCCGTTGAGTTTCAAGGTTATTTTATCGCTTGTTGGGTTGGGGTAGATTTGAAATTTTGAATTATTCGATGAAATTTCATTAGCCGTTATCGTAAAATCGCCTTTCCATGGCACTAAATTGGCTTCTGGCGTTGGTAATTTTACATTCGTGAAAATATGAAATTCGCCCGCAGCTAAATTGATACGAGGAGTAGCTTCATTAACATTGATTTCTTGTCCCGTAAAATAGTCATACCATTTGCCAGTCGATTCAAAATTGACATTGGCTGTTTCGCTATTGATACTCAAATTGGCAACGATTCGTACATTCATCGAACTGTGATTTAAAGCTACTTGTTTCACAACATCACCAGTAGATTCATTAAATTCTTTTGAAGTAAACGCCGCTTGCGTAGTTTTGAGTTTGATTAGCTCGGCATAAACTTTAAATAATTTTAGTCGGTTTTCATCTTTCAGATATTCCCATTTTTGTGGTTTTATACCTGTTCTTCCGTTAAAATCTATGTTTACATCGTAGCCAAACTCACCAAACTGCCAAAGCATTTTTGGACCAGGATAGGCAAAAAACAAGGCCGCTACCGCTTTCGAGCGTTCGAGAACTGTGGCTAAATTCTTTACTTCATTTCGTCCATTATTGAGAGCGTCATACACAATTCGCTCCTCATCGTGGCTTTCTATGTATCCAACCAAATTGGGTTCGTTCCAGCCTTTAAATTTATAATTCAGTCCCGAAAAACTATTATTTGTGCCTTTTACATTATTTCGAGCAGCTCCATTCTGATTTCCCCAAAGCATAAAACCGTAGTTTGCGAGTTCAATTTCTTCGGCATTTTCGGCAAAATGTTCTAAAATCAAATAAGAGTCCTTATCAAATGCTCTGATTTTGTCATAAAAATGTTTCAAGGCCTTGATTCTGTTCTCATCGTATGCTGACATCTGAGAATCAGTCAATGATTTTCTTTGTGTAAACCCTTTCGATAAATCAAAGCGATATCCATCTACTTTATATTCTTTCAACCAAAACTCCAGAACTCTGTCGAAATAGTTTTGCGTGGCAGTACTTTCGTGATTAAAATCAAAGAAAACCGAATACAAGTGCGGAGCAGTCGGATTTTGAAATGGACTATCAGCCGCAGGTTGTGAGCCACCCCAATAAGCTTTTGTATATGGAAACTCATAATCGGCATGATTGAAAACCACATCAAGAATAATCGCAATGCCATTTTCGTGGCATTTATCAATCAAATATTTCAAATCATCTTTTGTACCGTAGGCTTTATCGGGAGCGGTGTAATAAGTCGGATTATAGCCCCAAGAATTATTGGCTGTAAATTCATTGATTGGCATCAGTTCTAGGGCGTTTATACCTAATCGCTTGAAATATGAAATCGAATCGGCCACTTCTCGGTATTTGCGAGAATTAATAAAATCACGCACCAGAAGCTCATAAATAACCAATTTCTCTTTAGCAGGGCGTTTGAAATCTTTCACTTTCCAATTATATGGCGTTTGTCCAGTTTGAAGTACCGAAACTGTGCCACCATAAGTATTTTTTGATGGATAAAGTTTGAGGTCGGGGTAGGTGCTTGACAAAATTTCGGAATCAAATTTTGGGTCGAGTATTTTTTCACAAAATGGGTCGCCAACGGCCGTTTTACCATCAATCAAATATTGAAAAGCATATTCTTTTCCTTTTTCTAAGTTATTGATAGTGAGCCAATAACGTTCGCCATCAGGCGTTTGATTCATCAAGTATTTTGGGTCGATTTGCCAATCATTGAATTCGCCGATGAGGTAAACAAAACTTTTCTTTGGAGCAAAAAACGAAAATGTAACGGTATTATCATTGATATAGTTAATGCCGTCTTTAATATTGGGGGGTAAGTTCAAGACTGTATTTTGGGGTTTGATTGTAAACTTTATGGGTTCTTTTATAAATTCATTACCACTAATTATAGTAAGAGTAACAAAAGGAGAACCAGCGGGTGAGATAATGGACGCAGAATCTGTATTTAAAAAACCTTGTCCATTTAATATAATTGAATCAACAATTTTTGAAGTTTTTATTTTTACTCTAATCGTCTCATTGGCTTCAAAAATTTTATTTAAGTCAGGTTCTATTACTTTATAAACCAATTTATCGTCGAATAAATCCAAAATAAAATCCTCAGTTTGGGCTTTCCCATCACCACTTTTGAGCAATAAACCAAGTTTTTTGATGGTTCGTCCAACAGGAACTTTGAAATAATCACGAGGCTTTAGTTTGATGCTCCAACGGTCGTTGCCCAATGAAGTCATTCGTCCCATTTCAAATGGAACTCCGAAATTTGTTTGTCCAGTAGGCTGAAACTCAAAAGCATTATCGGCCGTTCCAGCACCTGACCATAGAAAAACATCGGAGGTTTTGCCGAGTAAACCAGCCACCCGAACATCCTTAGCTTGTTTTAAATCAAAGATTAGTGTAATTTCTTTATCTCCATTCGGAAAGTAGGAATCTGTCGTAACAGCTTGACTAAAAGACTGTTGCAGTGCAAATAGAAGTAGTGTGCATTGTAGTAAGATGCGTTTCATTGTCGTATAAGGTTAAAGTATTTCGTAAAAATACAATTAATTTCTGAGAACATACTTTTCCAGCACCTCATAAACTCGATGAATCGGCAAACCCATTACGGTATAAAACGAACCTTCAATTTTCGGAATCCCAATCATTCCAATAAAATCTTGTACTCCATAGGCTCCCGCTTTATCGAACGGTTTACAACGCTCAATGTAATAATCAATTTCCCAGTCGCTCAATTCCTTAAAATGTACATACGAAGTATCCGCAAAACCGATAGTTTCATCGGAGGTCATTACACATACGCCCGTAATCACTCGATGAACTCGTCCGCTCAACATTCTGAGCATTTCTTTTGCTTCGGCGTGGTTGGCAGGCTTATTTAAGATGGTACTCTTTTTATTTTCTTGGTCGATAATCACCACGGTATCAGCACAAAGAATGATTTCATCTTGAAGGTTTTCTCGAAAACACTCAGCTTTAGTACGTGCCAAAAAAACAGGAACTTCTTCAACTGGCATATTTGCTGAAAAGTTTTCATCCGTTGGTATCACTTTTACCGTAAATTCATAGCCAGCATTGTGCATGATTTCTTTTCGGCGTGGAGAATTTGATGCTAAAACTAATGGTTTTGATAATTTCATAAAGTTTCTTAGATTTTCAAGGGGCGAAATTCGTTATTTTTAGCCAATTATCAGTCTTAA
Organism: Emticicia aquatilis; assembly: GCF_014644295.1. Taxonomy (GTDB): domain Bacteria; phylum Bacteroidota; class Bacteroidia; order Cytophagales; family Spirosomataceae; genus Emticicia; species Emticicia aquatilis. The sequence goes on along the minus strand of NZ_BMKK01000004.1, from coordinate 298,982 downwards.
TTTTAAATTTAAGTCCGAATCAATGAAAAATTCTTAAATTGAGACATGAAGTATTTGTTTATCATATTTGTTTTGTTTTTGAATACAGCTTTAGCCCAAAAAAGCCTTTCTGATAGCCTTGATAGCGGAAAATCTGTTGAGGATAGCATCATGTATTCGAAGCTGAAACAAAAAATGAATAAGAGTAAAGTTGGGAAAAGTATCTACGGGGCTGTTTTTCGGGATGTTTATAATTCTAACCAAAACAAAGAAATTAAGGAGATTGAAATAAATCCGTTTGAAAAGTATGATGGTAAAATCATAGGTAAAATTATTATTAAAAAACTCGAAATTTTCGGGCCAAGTGTCAATGATACAACTCGTAAAGGCTCTAAAATCGAACATTTTGCCAGTAAAACTTTCCATTATAATACTCGTGAAAAAGTTATCCGACAATCCTTTCTGCTTTTTAATGAAGGCGATAAACTGAACCCTCAAACCCTCAAAGATAACGAACGTCTTTTGCGTGCCAACCCAATTATTCACGATGCCCGTATTTACATCATCGAACGCCCAAATGCAAATTGGATGGTTGATGTTTTGGTGCTGACACAAGATGTTTGGTCAATAAACTTTGATGTTTCGGGCGATAGTTTTCGGAATTTTATGTTCGGCTTTGAAGACCGAAACTTTCAAGGGCGTGGCCATTCGTTTCTGAATAAAATTACGTGGAAGGCTGATGACCCATATCAGAGATTGGGCTGGCGAAGTATTTATACACTTCCTTACATTGGCAGGAGTTTCATTTCGGGACAATTAAAACTTATCAACGAACGAGATTTAGCTCAATATTCGGCTCAGATATTTCGTCCTTTTCTTACTGTCGAAACTCGAAATGCTGGCTCAGTCGAATTGGGATATACTCGTGTGCGTGAGTATAAAAAACTGATAATCAATAAAATAGATAGTGCCTTTACTTATCCTGTAAGTTATTTTTATTCAGATGTTTGGTACGGAAGAGCTTTCAGACTTGACCCAATGCAAAGAAGTAAACAACTCATTGTAGCACTTCGCCGAAGTAGTTTTGAATACCGGAAACGCCCAGAAGTAAGCGTTGATACAAATAAAATTTATTGGAATCGCACGAATTGGTTGGCAAGTATTGGTTATTCTAATCGGAATTATCAACGAGATTTCTTGATTTATGGCTTTGGTCGAACCGAAGACGTTCCCGTTGGAAATCTATTTGCTTTTACACTTGGCACTGAAAATACTGAGTTTGGTAATCGTGGCTATGCTGGAATGCAATTTGCCAAAGGAAAATATTTGCCAGCCGACAAAGGTTATCTGTATGTTTTGGCAAATGCTGGCACATATCTAAAGCAAAAGCAAACCCAACAAGGAGTAGTAGGTATTCAAAGTTTCTATTTTAGTCCATTGATGAGAATTGGCAAATCCCAAACCCGACAATTTATTAATTTAGGCTTTACTTACGGCTTCAATCGAGATGCTCTCGACTATTTGAATATCAGCGGTCGAGATGGCATTGTCGGTGTAAATAGTGAAGGATTGCGAGGCGACAAAAGACTAACTTTGGGCTTTGAGACCGTCTTGTTTTCTCACAAGAGTATTTTCGGATTTAGAATTGCCCATTTTGCTTTCGCCAACTTAGGTTTAGTAAGCCTAAAAGATAAATTATTGATTGAAAGTAAAGTCTATCAGGGTTATGGAATTGGTTTTAGAATCAGAAACGAAAACCTAACTTTTAATACTTTCCAGATTCGATTAGGTTATTATCCGAATATACCAGATATTTCTTCGCCGTTTAGATTTGCTTTTGATGGCTCTCAACCACTCAAACTTCGTGACTTTGATATTTCAGCTCCATCCATTATTCCTTTGAGATAATTTTGTTTCTAATCGACCAAATTCTACCAATAGTTTAAAACTTTGAAAGTTTTTTTAGATTTTTTTAAAATATTTTTTTTCTTCATTAAACCTCTCATTATCAGCATTTTTGTTGATGAAAATAAGCAATTATAAATGTTTTGATAAAGAATTTCTAATTTTTTATTGAAGACATTGAACTAAAAATAATCAGTTACTGTATTATATGTATAGACATATATTGTCAATGTATTATATTTGCATTGAACTAAATAAAAATATAATTATGTCAATCGAAAAAGATATTAAGCAACAAAAACCATTTAAGAGTACTTACCAAAAAGTGGTTGTAAATATAATGTACACATCCAACTGGATGAGTTCAGAGCAGCAAGGTTTACTAAAACCATTCGATTTATCGGCTCAACAATACAATGTATTGAGAATTTTGAGAGGACAGTACCCAAATCCGATTACTGTTAATGGCATCATTGAGCGTATGCTCGATAAAATGTCGAATGCCTCAAGATTGGTTGATAAACTTTTATTAAAGGGTTATGTGTCGAGATGCGATAATGCTGATGACCGAAGAGCTTGTGACATCAGAATAACTGAATCAGGCTCACAAGTGTTAAAACAAATAGATGAAATACAGGCTACGTGGGAAAAAAGTAATCATTTTTTATCAGATGAAGAAGCCGAAACGCTAAGCCGACTTTTAGATAAGCTGCGTGGAAGCGAAGATTAACAGTGCAATTTATTATTTAATTATATTTTTTTAATTCTAATTTAGTTCAAAATGAAAGTTGTTAAAAATTTGATGGTTGCAGTATTAGCTGCATTGGTAAGTGTTTCAGCAATGGCTGATGGTGGAAAAAAAGCTGCTCCTGTGGCATTGAAAGTAGATACAAAAGCAAGTACTTTCAACTGGCTTGGTAAAAAAGTAACTGGTGAGCATAACGGTACAATTGGTATTCAAAGTGGTAGCTTAGTTGTAAACGGTGGAAAATTGCAAGGTGGTGAGTTTACAATTGATATGAAATCTATCAAATGTTTAGATTTGACTGATGCTGGTTACAATGCAAAATTAATTGGTCACTTGACAACTCCAGATTTCTTTGATGTAGCAAAATACCCAACTGCAACTTTGAAAATCAAAAAAGCGACTGCAAAAGGTAATGGTAACTATGATGTAACTGGCGATTTGACAATCAACGGTGTTACACAACCAATTACATTCCCTTCGGTTGTAACAGTAGATACAAAAGGTGCTACTGCAACTGCTAAATTTGAAGTTGACCGTACGAAATTTGGTAGCAAATATGCTTCAAAATCTTTCTTCGATACAATCGGTGACAAAATGATTAACGACAACTTCCAAGTTGATGTTAAAATCGTAGCTGCTAAATAATTTTAGTGATATTTTTTCTTAAAAAAGCCACAGATGAAACAATCATTTGTGGCTTTTTTGTTTTAGATTTACGCATTATTCAACATCAAAAATCAAATAATAATGGCGTATAACGAACCTATGCTCAGAGATGGAGCTTTAGATGGAAAAACTTTTATTGTGACTGGTGGCGGAACTGGACTTGGCAAATCAATGTCGAAATATTTTCTTGAACTTGGGGCAAATGTGGTGATTACAAGTAGAAAACTGGCAGTTTTGGAAGAAACCGCCCATGAACTCGGCCAAGCAACTGGAGGTAAAATATTGCCAATCGCCTGTGATGTGAGAGATTATGGTGCTATTGAAGCCATGAAAGATAAAACTTTGGCTGAGTTTGGACAAATCAACGGTTTGTTGAATAATGCCGCTGGAAATTTTATTTCTCCAACCGAACGTCTTTCGCATCGAGCCATTGATACGATTGTTGATATTGTATTGAAAGGGACTTACTATACAACACTCGCTTTAGGCAAACATTGGATTGAACATAAACAAGCAGCAACGGTGCTGAGTATCGTAACTACCTATGCCTCAACTGGCTCGGGTTATGTTGTGCCATCGGCAATGGCAAAATCTGGGGTTCTAACAATGACCCGAAGTTTGGCCGTTGAGTGGGCAAAGTATGGCATTCGTTTCAATGCTATTGCACCAGGGCCATTTCCAACCAAGGGTGCTTGGGACAGATTGTTTCCTGTAGAGGCTTTTCCTCCACACCTAAGAGAACGCTTCTCTGACCATGGAAATGTGCCAATCAAGCGAGTAGGGGAGCATCAAGAATTAGCTAATTTAGCGGCATATTTAATGTCTGATTTTTCTTCTTACATCAACGGCGAAGTAATTACGATTGATGGTGGCGAATGGATAAATGGAGCAGGAGAATTTAATCACCTAAATGAAATTCCAACTGAAATGTGGGACTTTATTGCAGCGGCTATTAAATCTAATACACGAGCAAAGAAAGAGTAAAAAATGTTTTCATAGGATAGGGTTTGCTAACCCTATCCTATGAAAACATTACACCACAGTCAGTTTTTCATCTCCAAATCGCTCAAATTCTTTTGTTTCTACTATTTTCTTGATGCGAATGACTGTCTGAAATATTTCTTCAAAAGTATTGTAAAGTGGTGCAATACCAAGTCTAATATTGTTTGGCGGACGAAAATCTGGAATAATACTTGGCGAACCATCAACTGGTTCTATCATCGCTCGGTTGATTTTGTACCCTTCTTGATGCTGAATCGAGATATGTGAGCCCCGTTCTTCTGCGTTTAGTGGAGAGGCAATCGTGAAGCCTAAAGGCTGTAAAAGATTTTCAACTAATTCTATTAAAAAACTACTTTGAGCAACACTTTTTTCTCTTAGATTTTCCATGCCAGCTTCAATCATGATGTCTAAACCAGCTTCTATTGCTGCCAATGAAAGCACCGAAGGAGTACCTGTAGCAAAACGTTGAATATCATTCTTTACCTCATAATCCAGCGTAAAATCAAAAGGTTTGTCATGGCTAAACCATGCCCAAATTGGGTTGGAAAGTTTTTCTTGTAAATCCTTTCTGATATACAAAAATGCAGGAGCTCCCGGCCCACCATTGAGATATTTGTACGTACAACCCACGGCCATATCTGCACCAGATTCATTGAGATTTACTGGTACAGCTCCCGCCGAATGGCTCAAATCCCATAAAACTAAAACACCTTTTTTGTGTGCTAAGTCATTGATTTTCTGCATATTATATTTGTATGCACTCTTGAAAACCACATGGCTGAGTGTTAATAAAGCAGTATTTTCATCTAATGTCTGTTCAATATCTTTATCAGAAATACTTATTTCATCATCACTTTTGATGATTGAAAGTGAATGATTTTTAAATTGTTGCTCAATCAAACCCTGCAAAACATAAATGTCAGTCGGGAAATTAAGTGAATCTGTAATGATTTTGGTTTTATTATTCTGAAAACTAAGAGCCGCAAAAGCTAATTTATAGAAATTGATTGAAGTGCTATCTCCAACAAAAATTTCATCGGGTTTTGCACCAACAATCTGAGCAATTTTGGCTGCAACTTTGTTGGGTAGTTCAATCCAATGTTCGTTCCAGCTTCTAATCAATCTTTTTCCCCATTGATTTTGAATAAGATTAGTGCTGAGTTCGAGTGTTTTCTTGGGTAATCTTCCCAAAGAATTCCCATCTAAATATATTTCATCGCCGATTTCAAATTGATTTCTAAAATGAGCGAGTTTATCATTTTTATCAAGTTTGAGTGCTTTTTGCTTAAAATCTTCAATCATTATGGTTTTATTTTCTTCAATAATTCTGGTAAAATTTTCTCCACCCATTGCTGATACATTTTTCCCGAAGGATGCAGTCCATCCTCAGTAATGAGAGAGGCATCGTTAATTGCTTGGCGAGAAATAGGTGTAATATCAATAAATAGAATACCTTTTTTCTCGGTTTCTTCTTTTTTTACTTTATTAAATAAATCAATCTGCTCCGAAATCGTTTTGTTTTGCCCTTTTCCACCAAATGGTGTTACTCCCCAATCAGGAATTGAAACCACAAAAACTCGCTCAGGTTTATTCCCAGCAAACTTAATGGCAGTTTCGAGGAGGTCAATAAATTCTGTTCGGAATTGCTCTATACTTCGTCCACGATATTGGTTATTAACACCAATCAGCAAAGAAACTAAATCATAAGTTTTAGTAATTTTTTCTGAAACTATTTTTGCATTTAGTTCGTCGGTTGTCCAACCTGTACGGGCAATTATTTGGGGTGAAGCTACTTCTACACCACTTTTTGTCAGACTTTTACTCAGTTGAACTGGCCAACGCTCGTTTTCAGCTACACTTTCGCCAATGGTATAGCTATCGCCTAAAGCTAAATATGATAAGCCGTTTGTCATATTATTTGATTGTGAATTGATATTCTGGGAAGAACTTTCACACGAAAAAAGAAAAAGTAACAGAATTGATGTGAGGTATTTCATAATTTGATGATTCGTTTCAATAACAAACGAATATCAATACCAACTTAGATTTCTATATCCTTGTTTTTCTTTTTTCCGAAAAATGTAATTAAAAAATAAATAACCGTTAAAACCACCAAAAAGATAGCAAGACTGCTGATTTCTTTGACGGCCAAATTCGACAAAAACCAGATGATTGAGATAGTTGCTAAAATCGGAATGGTAATACCAGCGGGAAGTCGAAAACCATCTGTCTTAGCATTTTCATTGAGTCGAAGCTTGATAGTTGCCAAAACAACGCCCAAATAGACTGTTAGTAGGGATGCACTGGCAATTACGGCTAATTCTTTGAATCCACCCGAAATCGAGAAAATGAAATCCAAACCTGCATAAGTAATGATTGCGAAATAAGGCGTGGCAAATTTTGGGTGAACTTTGGCCATGATTGGTGGCATCCAACCTTTATTGGCACCCGCAAAAATGACTCTTGGGTAGGACAAAACCGAGCCACTCAATGCCGCAAATATTGAAAATGCTGCTCCTACAACCATTAAAGTTGAGCCAAATGGCCCAATTACTTTATTGGCCACGGCTGCCAATGGGGCTTCACTTTGATTGACTAAATCAGCACCAAGCACTCCTTGAGAAACAGTTTGAATCAAGATATAAAACAACACAACTGCACCCATACCCGAAAGTATGCCAAGTGGTACAACTTTTTGTGGATTTTTGAGCTCTCCACTCACATTTAATGATGCTTCGCCTCCAGCAAATGCAAAGAAAAGTAGGAGAGAAGCTTCACCTAATTTTGAAATACTCGGCATGGAATGCCATTTTAGGTTTTCGTTAGAAGTACCAAAGAAGCCCGCTATGATAAGAACCACCAGCGGAATAAGTTTGATAAGAGTAGTTATTTTTACGATATTATCTCCGTGCTTTACTCCAAGAATATTGATGTAGGTAAAAATTCCGAAAACTAACAAAAAGAATACTGCTCTAATGGGTAGTTGAGTAAGAATTGGAAAATAAACACTTAGTGTATCGGCCATGGCATTGGCAATGGCGGCATCAGCTAAGATTCCAACAAACCAAAACATCGTATTGGCCAAGAAACCCGCATAAGGCCCAAATGCTGCGTGAATGTAGGCGTAAGCTCCACCCGTGACGGTAATTTTGCTGCCAATTTCTGAAAAGCAAAGCATGATGAGCATCATCAGGAAACCACAAAAAAGATATGCAATAATACTGGTTTCGCCCAAAAAACTGGCGACAAATGCTGGTAAGACGAAAATTCCTGCTCCGATGGTTCGGTTAAGTGTATTGGCAGCTAAGCCCAAAATACCGATTTCACGGCGTAGGCCTTCGTTGTTGGTTGATGTCATTTTTTAGGGTTTGAAGTGTAATAGTTTTATATAAATCACAAAGTGGTTCAACTTTAATAGCCGTAGGTGAAACCTATGGGCGTTTATATTGAGTAACAAGTTTAACCCCTTCGGGGTTGAACTTTAAAAAACTCTTATTACCATAGGTTTCACCTATGGCTATTCATATTTAATCCTTTCAGGATTTTTATAATGGGATTAAATCTTACTTCAGCGTGAAAAGTTTAATATCCAAAAAAATTAATCCAAATCTAACGGATTTATCTTCAACAAAAAAGCCTTCAATGAATTTTGAAGGCTTTTGAGCGAATTAGAAAATATTATTTCACGATTTGAATTCCGTGGCAACCACGGGGCATGAAAAGTTTGAAATCCTGTTTTTGTAAGCTTGGTTTATCTCCGTTTTTTACTTTCCAAAATTCAATTCCTCCGAAATGTTTTCCAAAATTAAAATAATCGAAAACTGTTACGGCAATGTTTTCACCTGATTTGTCGAATACAATATTTTTTGGTAAAATTCCGTCAAATTCGTATTCTGCCACATTATTTAAAGAACCATCAGAAGATAGTTTTAATAATGAAATGGATGCTTTTTTTGAAGAATCATTATTTTCCCACGGATAATATGATTTTTTCGCATTTGTCACTGCTACCAAACTTCCATCTGGACTAATTGCAAAACTTGTTGGTGTTTCGCCGAGTTTGGTTTTTGTGATTAAATAATGCTCACTTGTACCTTCTAAATTGAATTTCAAGACAAACATATCGCCCATAGCATCGCTGCTTAATTCGGACTTATTTGCAATATTCGATTTTAAATCAGGAACGAGATAATACTTACCATCAGGGGTGAATTGTCCAGCACTTGGTAAACTTCCAACTTTTAGGGTTCGGCCTACTACATCTAATCGAATAATTTTTGTCGTTGGGCCATCACGAGTTACTTTTAGCAATCCAACTTCTTTCGATTCTTCCATTGTGAATGCTAAAAAGTTATTGTTTGGATGCCAAGTTACATCAGTGATTTTTCCTGACTGAAAATCTTGTGGTTTATTGATTATTCTGATTGGCTTTCCAGTTGGGTCAAGCTCTAAAACCTGCAATTCTTTGCCATATTCTTCACTGCAAAGTGCCAAATATTCTCCGTTCGGACTAATATCAATCGCCGTTGGGTTTTTGCCAGTCGGAAATTTATATAAAACTTTTGGCTGAGATAAATCGCTGATGTCAACCACCGAAATAAAACCACCTGCTGGTAGCTCTGAATTTAGGTTACGAATCTCAGTAGTTGTTTCGGGTGTTGTGCCACGAGCCTCAACGACATAAGCAATCGGATGATTGGGCGAAACCACAATACTTTTTGTTGAATTGATAGCCGAGTTTGAGACAACTAAACTTTTTATTTCATCAGAATATTTCTCAATCGGAAGTTTTACGACCGACATAAAATCTTTGTTGCCACGCTCTTTAAACAACTTGCCATCAACAAAAGCTGAGGCTGCCATATCTGCATCTGAAATGGCTATAATACCTTTAGCATCAAAACTTAACTTCTGAGAATAGGCAAGTGAAGAGGCTAATGTAAGTATAGATAATAGTATTTTTTTCATGGGAAATCAAGGACAATGCGAATCTTGTTCGCAGTAATGGACTGCAAATTTCTGAAAAAAACAGCAAAGTTGGGCAAGATTTCGTTAAAAATTAACTTTCGGCATCATAAACGACTACTTTTTCCCAAAGAGAAGAGCAGTTGTTGATAAATACATAATGGTCAGGGTGTACTTGATATGCGTCTTGGTCGGCGGCATTATCGAACACAAAAGTTAATGAAAAACTATACGTAGAATCAATCACTTCACGGTTGGTATTAGCAGGACGACCAACGTAAGCAGTCTTGATTAAATCAATTTTTGAAAGTTCTTTCAAACCTGCGTGTAGTGCCTCTTGATGTTCTTTGTTATCTTTTTCTTTTAACCAAAAAAATACTGTGTGTACAACACCTGATTGTAAGTTTGCCATAGGAAATTGAGAATTGAAAATTGAGAATTGAAAACTAAAAATTGAGAATTGACAATGAATTTTATAATTCTCCATTATCAATTCTTAATTTTCATCATTTTATGCCACTAAAGAAAGAAAGTGTTCCGAGTAAGTAATTTTGAATTGATGTACCGTGGTCGCCGCCTTGAATCGGAATTAACTCAACGGTAGTTGCTCCACGTTTTTTCATAGCATCGAATGCCGTTTGGGAATTGAAATACGGAACATAAGTATCGGCAGTTCCATGATATAATTGAGTTGGCGTTTTTGGCTTCCAATCAAAAACATCGTTGTCTTTTACGGCATTCAATAATGCAGTATCAGTACCATCTGTCACGCCTTTTTTTACTTTATCACTCAAAATTGTCATCAAACTTCCAGAGATACGAGCATTTTGTTGTTCTTTCTGAATCTGAGAGGCATAAGCGGCTGCAAAATAATCAGTCATTGGACGATTGAGTTTGTAGATTCTATCATAAGTCAACAATACCCAAATATACGAAGCATTGTGCTGTGAATTTCCACTCGAAGGCGTAGAAACCAAAGTTTTGAAACTTAAAGTTTTGTTATAGGCACCAGCACCACAACTTGAGGCCTTTAAATTAAATTCCGAACCTGTTTCTTCCTCAATTTTTTTCTGTAACGACATCGTAGCAAAGCCACCTTCCGAGTACCCTGCAATAAATAAGTTATTATTCCAGTTGATTTTTTCTTTGGTTATTACTTCTTTGGCTGCACGAAGCATATCTAAACTTGCCGAAGCCAGCCCTTCACGATGCTCATAAGTGTGCGGAAGGGTGTTTGATGCACCATAACCGATATAGTCAGGTGCTACAACGATGTATCCTGTGTTGATAGTAGCTAAAACTGAAGCAATAGTGCCTTCACCATCGGCCGAGAAATAAGATGGTGCTTGCTTGTCATCGAAGATTGTACCGTGTTGATAGCTAACCATTGACATCGCTGTTGAGCCTGCTTTTACAGGAACAATCAATGCACCTGATGCTTGGATTTCGGTGCCATCGGTGTTTTTAGTTTTATAAACAATTTTGTACTGTTTTACGCCTGAGCTAATAAAAAGTGATGCCTGAGCACCAAGACTTGAGCCAAGTGCTGCAATGAGTTGTTCTTTTGTAAGTTCTTTGACGAGCGTAGAACTCACCAAAACCTGTGGTTGAGGTGTTTCGACAGTTGATTTATCACAAGACCAAGTAACAAAAGCAAACGTAAAGGAGATGATGAAGTACTTAAATAATTTTGTTTTCATGATTTTATTTGGATGTTACACAAAAGTACAAATTCAGACGGATTGTCTGTAATTTTAGCAACGTTTTTTAGTGAATGAAAATTATTAATTTGTTCAGAAGATAGATAAAATGGGACCTACTAAAGTGAGGGAATGTTATTTTTGTGAATATTTGAGGTTGGAAAATAAAAAAGCCTAATAATCGTATTGATTATTAGGCTTCAAAGTGGAGGAGATGGGATTCGAACCCACGACCCCTTGCATGCCATGCAAGTACTCTAACCAGCTGAGCTACACCCCCGTATCTATTTTCAAAAATTACAAACATAATAACCCATGACCCTTGTATGCCATCGGTGCGACGTTTCGCCAAGTACTCTAACCAGCTGAAACGCCAGTCCGATGAGCTACACCCCCGTTTTTTGTTGTGGTGCAAAGATGCTATCTTTTGTTTGAACAACAAAATTTATCTGTTAAAAAATTACCAACCAGGAATCAAGAAATTTACTCCCGAAACCATGTTTTGGCGTTTTCCATTGTAAATTGGTACTGCTAAGTATGGCTCTACAATCAAATAACCCATCAGATTTACACGCAAACTAAAACCTGTCATTATCAATGGCTCAACTTTTAGCTTAATTGAAGTTTCGTTTTGGGTTTGGTATTCTTGCACTGCACCTATTTTTCTATCAGCCGACCAAACCATGCCACTATCAAAGAAAAAGTTGAGGTCGCTCGGTACGTAAGCAAAATCTATCAAAGCCAATTTTTTCGGGCCAGTTAGTGGTAATCTGACTTCAAGATTTGTCACCAGAAGTTGTTCGCCTTGCAGGGCTTCTTGCGTAATCAGACCCAAGTTTTGCTGTTTTGTGAGTGCACTTCCATAAAAACCGTGCATGTTCCAAGGAAAACCTAAATATAGAGGATTAATTTGATTCAAATAATCAAGATTCGAGGCATTCAAACGACCGTTATAGAGGAATCTTCCCGCAATCGTGAATGGTTTTACATATTGATATTTTCGTGCATCAACCAAAACATTGGTGTAACTGGTTGAACCAAAATATCTTCCCGCCTCAAATCTATAACGATAGCCCTTGATTGGTGCAGTAGTTCCAAAAATTGTATTATCACCCACAAAAGCTACGTATAATTGACTCAAACTAAAGGCATTGAAACCTTGCGATTTTAAATATGATTGCGAAAGTCTTTCTCGGGTGCTATTCGTCAATACGAAGGTTTGACCAGTTGTGGGGTCAAATGTTGTGTAATCAGTATATTCATCGCCCGAAAAGCCATACCAGTTGCCATTGATACCGCCTTCAATTCGCTGATTAGTATTAAGTGGATAAAATGCAAATACGCCTATTTGGTTAATAGCCAGTCTATTAATTAAATATTTGTTGGCAATTAAGGAGTCATTTGTTGGTACCCCAAGCGATGATTTCACTTTAGCATCAGTCACATAATTGCTTTTGAAAAAGCTTGCCGTTTTTGTAGTGCTATCGGTGTAAGTTCCTTGAAAGCGGTACGGAATACGTGCAAAAGTCACTCCCCACTGCAAAGGTTTCTTTTGATTAAGGTACATGAGTTGTCCACCAAAATCTTGGATTTGACCATTAATAGAAACCGCTCCAGCCAATTGATTATGATTAAGCATATCACTGAAAAGTCCAACTACGCCTCCGCCCAAGCCAGTTCCCCAACGACTTGCTGAAACACCAACGCCCGAACTGCCGAGATAATCTAATTTGAACTTTGGTTGGTAGTTTAAAAGTTTCAATTTCTTTTCTGGAACTCTAACTACAAGGTTATTTTGCTCTAAATTTTTCTGAACAATATCTCGTCCTTCTTTTTGAATCGCCAGATTTGCTGCCGATTTATTGACTTCATTTCCAACGACTTGTTGCTGAAATGCACCGTAACTTGCTAAATATAAGTTGTATTTGCCATTTTGGAAGTAGTTATAAATCAACTGTCCAGTTTTTGTAGCAATACTGACTGCGGGCGAATACATCGTAATTCCGCTGATACCAGTAAAATAATTGGTTAGTTTTTCAATTTGTTTCGAGATAATATCGTACCGATAAAGGTTTCTAAAACCATCGGCATCGGATAAGAAATAGATGGCTTTTCCATTGGGGGCTATTAAGGGATTGAGATTATCAGCTTCTTGGAAAAAGTCAAAATTCTCAACTGACAGCGTTTCTATGTTTATTCTTGAAATTCCATTGCTCGCTTTTTCCAAACGAGCATTTTTACTACCTCTATCCGAAACAAAATAAATCCATTCACCATCGGGTGACCAAGTTGGTTGTAAATCCGAAAAATTGTCTTTTGTGAGATTTTTGACCGTTCTTTCTTTCAAATTATATAAATACAAATCGCTTTCGCCATTCATCAGCCCCGAAACTACAATCGAATTTCCATCGGGTGACCACGCAGGATTGGTAAACGAATCGACTTCTTTCAGTTCAAAACTATCTTTGTTTCCGTTAGCAATATCAATGATTGAGAGTTTATTTCGGCCTTTAGTTTGAATCACCAAAGCCAACTTTTGACCGTCGGGCGACCAAGTTCCTGCGGTTTCCAGAAAACTATACGAATCAACGTGTGAGCCAAACGAACTACTTTCTATCTTACGAATGATTCGCCCAGTAAGTGTTTCTACAATAAAAATATCAAGTGAAAGTACGTTTTTTGATGAAATATAGGCTACATATTTGCCATCTGGACTAATTGACGGTGAAATATTCATTTCGCCCGCATTGCGTTGAGATGCAATTTCTTTTCCAATCGGTTGAATAGAAGTGCCTGCTCGCATGGGGGTGTAAGTATCAATCAATGCCTGTTTCCACTTGACCGAAAATTTATCAATACTTGTTTTGAGGTTTCTGGTGAAAGCTACTTCAATGCCATATTTAGCCGTTTCTCTGAAAAGTGGACGAATAATATCATCGCCGTAAGTTGCGGTCATATAAGCCCAAAAGGCTTGTCCCCAGCGATACGGAAAATACTTGTATTCTTTGGTTACTAAATCTCTAATTGTCGGAATGTCGTTGCTCAAAACTGCATCACGCATCCACATGGCCGTATGGGCGTCAACTCGTCCCAACGACATATATTCGGCCAAACCTTCCACCATAAAAAGTGGTAGATTCTGTATATTGCCAATTTGTGTGGAGTCGCCTGAAGTCATTAACTGATATTGAAACGCATGAACCAATTCATGCCCCAAAACGTGGTCGGTTTGGCGTTTGGAAAACATAATCGGCATTACTACTCGATTTCGGAGTCCTTCGGTTACGCCACCTGTTCCTTCACCAATTTGTCCACCAATGGCGGTAGTTTCTTGAAAATCAGGGTGATTTTGGTAAACAATTAAAGGATTTGGCTTAATGAATGCCAGCTTGAAAACTTCTTGATGAATTCTATACCAATGTTCGCTGTTGACAACAATGTCGTTGGGAATCTTGTTTTCATTGAAATAATGGTATAACTCGAAGTGAGGGCTTTGCAGAACTTTAAATCCGAAGGTTTTATAGCGAGGTTTGTTTTGTCCAAAATATTGCGACTGCGAAATAGCTAAATTGCTGATAATCAATCCAATGGTCAATAAACAAAATTTTCTCATGCCTTCGTGCGAAATGTTTTTACTAATTAAGAACGTAAAAATAGACAAAATCGCTTATTTGTGGTTTAGAAAATTATTGTTTTGCTAAATCAGTGTATTGCGGGCGGCAAACTTTGGCAAAACGAGACTTCCAATAATTTGTCATCATGTTATCTTCAATAACACCTTTGCTTGAAGATGCATGAATAAAACGAATATCATTTTCGTTTTTTACCTCGGTAACAATTCCCGAATGGCTGATGTTTTTGCCGACGGTCACGAAGAAAACCAAATCGCCTTTTTGAATATTGGGTAAATTGATTGCAGGAAAATATTCGGCCTGCTGCCATGAAATTCGAGGCAGTTTTACACCAATTTCTTTAAATGTTAAGCAGAGTAAGCCCGAACAATCGAGCCCTTTTTCGTCATTTCCACCACTTTTATATGGAACTCCCGTATAATTTCGAGCGGTAGAAATAATTTTCTTTGTATAAATATTTTCTCGAATTGGCGTATTTTCTGGGGCTTTACTACGTAGAATCTTGCATGAACTTACACTTATCATGCAAAATATGATAAAGATATACGTTTGGTATTTTTTATATTGTAGCACTTATGATGGGTTTTTCAGAATTACAACGAGAAAATGATGCCAAACAAGCAATTTTTCAAAACTTTTTTGCTACTTAATTCGTAGTTAATACAAAACATCTCTAAATAAAAAAAGATTATGAAGAAAATAATGCTGTTATTAATGCCATTTGTCTTTTTGGCTTGTCAGAGTTATTCACAAAATGGTAAATCGAAAAAAGCTGATTGCAAAATTGAGGTTATCAAGAAAACTGACGCTGAGTGGAAAAAGCAATTGAGCCAAGAGCAATATTATGTAAGTAGAAAAGCTGGAACTGAACGTGCATTTTCAGGTATCTATTGGGATAACCACGATAAAGGCGTTTATAAATGTATCGGTTGCGATTTGGAACTTTTTACATCAGACACAAAGTTTGAATCTGGAACTGGTTGGCCAAGTTTTTGGAAACCAATCAATGAATGTAATGTAGAAGAACGTGCCGATAATGCTTACGGAATGGTCAGAACTGAAGTCGTTTGCAATCGTTGTAAAGGTCATTTAGGTCACGTTTTTGACGACGGCCCAAAACCAACGGGCTTGCGTTATTGCTTAAATTCTGCTTCTTTGAAGTTTGTGAAGAAGTAAGTTGATTGAGGAATTATGGGATAAGAATTGTCTCAATATATTTGATTGCCGTCTGCTTTAGCTGACGGGTTGGTGTAAAAGAGTTGAACAAATTTGACTTTAGTTTAAATATTAGGTTTGACTAAAGTCAAATTTGTTTATATATAAGTATCCGTCAGTTAAAACTGACGGCAATGAATTAATCTTCATTTAAATTTTGATAGGCTCAGCTTCCTACACCAAATAACTACTAATACTCATAATATCAGCAAACACACCTGATGCGGTTACTTCTGCACCCGCACCTGGGCCTTTTACTACCAAAGGATTGTATTTATAGCGTTCGGTTGTGAACGAAATGATATTTTCAGAACCAGCTAAATTAAAGAATGGATGCGAGCGTCCAACTGTTTTTAGGCCGATGCTGGCTTTGTTGTCGCTGTCGAGGGTTGCTATGAAACGTAGCACTTCATCATTTGCTTGAGCATCTTGCAAAAGTTTCTCAAATCGATCATTGTCTTTTTCGAGTTCTTCAAAAAAAGCATCAACTGAAGGTGCATTCAAACAAGCATCATTCAATAAATTAATGATTGTTACATCTTCTGGTTCAAGTTTTAAACCTGCTTCACGAGATAATATTAAGATTTTACGAGCTACGTCCTGGCCACTCAAATCGTCTCTTGGGTCTGGTTCGGTATAGCCTTTTGCTTTGGCTTCTTTCACTACGTCAACGAATCTATCGCCAACCTTAAAGTTATTGAAAATATAAGCCAATGTTCCCGAAAGAACCGCTTCAATTTTATTGATTTTATCTCCACTCGTTATCAAACCTTGTAAAGTGTTGATAATTGGTAAACCAGCCCCAACATTGGTTTCGTATAAAAACTTCACACCGTGTTTTTGGGCGGCTTTCTGGAGCATAAAATACTGTTCATATCTGCCCGAGTTGGCAACCTTATTTGGCGTAACGATTGATACACTACTGCTTAAAAGCGAGTAATAATACTGCACAATATTTTTATCGGCCGTGCAATCGACAAAAACGCTGTATGGTAAATTCAAATCTTGTACATCGGAAACAAACGAGCCGATATTGGCAATTTCGCCTTTTTCGAGCAATTCTTCTTTCCAATTTTCGAGACTAATTCCACCTTCATCTAACAACATTTTTTTTGTATTGGTGATGCCTACCAGTCTGATGTTGAGGTTTTTACGTTGTTTTAAGTATTCTTTTTGTTCTTGAATTTGTCTTAAAAGCGTACTTCCAATTAAGCCTGTTGCACCAACTAAATATAAGTTAAGCGTCAAGCCATCAACTTGAAAAAAAGTTTCGTGAATGGCATTGAGAGCTTTTGTAATATCTTTTTTGTAGATTACCACCGAAATATTCAACTCCGAAGAGCCTTGTGCTGTGGCTACTACATTGATACCATTTTTGCCGAGTACAGTAAAGAGTTTTCCCGAAGTACCAGTGCTTGATTTCATGCCTTCACCCACAACGGCAATGACCGAAAGGTTTTGTTCGATAGAAATATTATCAACCAAACCTTGCGAGATTTCGGTAGCGAAACCTTCTTCCAAAATTTCTTTTACGCCATAAGCAGTTTTTGGGTCAACCGCAAAACAGATTGAATGCTCGGAAGAAGCTTGAGAAATCAAGATAACGCTGATTTTATTGGCTGCTAAAATTGAAAATAATTTGGCAGAAACGCCAGCAACCCCCATCATACCGCCACCTTGTACATTGACCAAAGCAATGTCATCAATCGAAGAAATACCTGTGATGGAGTATTCTTTAGTACTTGCAGTTTTGCTAACGAGCGTACCTTCGTGGTGATGATTGAAAGTATTTAATATTTTTAAAGGAATGTTTTTCTGAAAAGCAGGAGTGAGGCTCGGCGGATAGATAACTTTTGCCCCAAAATGCGATAATTCCATTGCTTCGGCATAAGTAATGGTCGGAATTGTAAACGCATTTTTTACTTTGCGAGGGTCAGAAGTGAGCATTCCATCAACGTCTGTCCAGATTTCTATAACAGTTGCGTTGAGTGCTGCACCAAAAATTGAACCTGTATAATCAGAACCGCCACGGCCGAGTGTGGTTGTTACGCCATCAATCGTTGAGCCGATGAAACCAGTAATACATTGAAGTTTATTGGTTTGAGCAAAATGCTTTCTTATTAGTTCGTTAGTTAAATCTCCGATTACTTCGGCATAACCAAAGTGGTCGTCGGTTTTAATTACTTTGCGAGCATCTAAATATTCGGCATCAATTCCTCTGTTTTTGAGTGCTTCGGTAACAATTGTTGTCGAAAGTCTTTCACCAAAACTCACAATAAAATCATTTGTTCGTGCCGAAAGTTCTTTTATCAAGAAAACACCACGTAGTAAATCTTCAAGTTCATTTAATAAACCTTTTACTTTTGCAATGGCACTGCTCTGATTTTTAACATCAATCAAACCTCTAACGGCTGCGAAATGACGGTCTTCTACTGATTTTAATAATTGTAAATATTCTAAATCAGAAGTAGCGGCCAATTTACCAATTTCGATTAGGCGATTCGTAACACCACCCATGGCCGAATAAACTACTGCAATTTTGCGTCCTTCGTTAAGATTTTCTTGTAAAATCTGTATAACCTGATTGATACTTTCAACCGTTCCGACCGATGTTCCACCGAATTTTAATACTTTCATAAACCCCCAGCCCCTAAAGGGGAGACTTTTTAAATGATAAAATAGATTTCACAAATATAACAATTTATATACCAATGTCAGAAAAATGATTATAAAATTGTGTTTTTCTAAGAAAGTAATAGTCCAAACTATATATTGATTAGAAGATTATCTAAATATTTAATGAAAAATTTGGATTTCTGAATCTGAAAACTCATATTTGTATTTATCAATTGATATAAGTGAAAAATTATGAATAATTTATTTAGAGCATTGAATGATGCTACTCGCCGTGAGATTTTAGAATTGCTGAAAGATGGAGATATGACTGCGGGCGATATTGCCGATAAATTTGATATGAGTAAACCCAGCATTTCGCATCATTTAGATTTGTTGCGTCAAGCTGATTTAGTAGCTTCTGTAAAGAAAGGTCAGTTTGTGCTTTACTCGCTCAATATGACCGTCATGGACGAAATTATGGTTTGGTTTATGCAATTTAAGCCTAATGCGACCCAAGCCGAAAAACCAAGAATTCGTCTGCACGTTGGAAAGTAGAATGCTTCAAGGCTTTCACGAAGTCAATGAGTTCAAATAAATAAGTTTAATATAGAAACTTGTTGAGCATTGACCGTGAACTAAAATAATCTACACCGATGAAAAAAAATATTCCGTTTGAATTGCTGATTTTGGCAATTATTATGTTTCCGTTTGCCTATATTTATATTAATTGGCAACCCAAGTTTTCGCTCAATCATCAGAATAAGTTTTATTACTACTTGTACGCAGTGGTGTTTTTCTACATTGTGCCACTTTTGATGCAGTTTTTGGATAGCCGAAAGCCTAATGCAGAATTATTACTCAAAAGTGCCAAACGAATTCGTTTGATTTGGTCGGCTTACCTTTCGGCTTTGGGGCTAATATTATTTTATTATTTACTCAACGATTATGAGTATGATAAGCCTCGGCTCTTGGGAGTTGCACTCTCACTTTTTTTATTTGCCAGCGGAAATTTTAGACAAAATATTCATCCAACAAGCATTTTTGCAGGAAATGGTATTTTCTCGAATAAAGCGAGTTTACAAGCAGCAGAGGAAAGAAATAATAGAAAAAATCAACGTTTTATGGCTAAACTTTTCTTTTGGGTCGGAATCGTCGGGACTGTCTTCTTTTTATATTTTAAAGAGTCAACTCTTACTTCTTGGGGATTGATTTTTGTAGGAATGGTAATCTTTTATGGAATTGCTATTCGTTTGATTCGTGGGGTAGTTTGAGTTTTAAGGAAGTCTTCGCTCCAAGCGAAGACTTCCTTTTTATTTGTTATTTAAAACTTTCTCAACTTCTTTTACATCAGTAATTTTAGTTTCTCCATTCCATTCGTAATAAATGTAGGTAACAACTTCGGCAATGTCAAGATTTGTAAGTTGATTATTGGCGGGCATTGGTTGGTTATATTTCTTACCGTTAACCAAAATTTCACCTGCAAGCCCATTTTTAATAATATAAATAACCTTTTCTTTATCTTTCAGATAATCACTGCCTGCAATTGGTGGATAAAGGCTTTGAAGTCCTTTTCCATCTTTTTGGTGGCAATTAGCACAATTCTGTTCGTAAAGTTCCTTTCCTCCGATATAATACTGCTCCAATTTTATCTTTTCTTCTGACTGGCACGAAGTAAAAGATAAAACCGCAATCAATAGTACAAATACCTTTGAAAGTAATTGTTTGATAAATTTATAAATGTTTTTAAGTTCTTTGATAAGAGGTATATTATCTTCATCATACCTCATATCTCTGATTTGTTGTCTCATTTTATTTTTCGTTTAATAAAACTTCCATGTCTTTTATCAATTTAGTCACGTCGGTTTCTTTTGTGCCGTCATAGATACCTCTTACTCGACGTTTAGTATCTACTAAAATAAATGCTCCACTATGAATAATTCCACCCGCAGCCGTTGAGTCTTCTCCAGCCGTTACGTAATAAGATTTCTCACCAATTTCGTAAATCTTTGCTTTTTCGCCCGTTACGAAATTCCACATTTTGCTTTTTACGCCCAATCGAGCGGCATATTCTTTCAGTACTTGTACCGAGTCATGTCGAGGGTCGATAGAATGAGATAAAATACCAACTTTGGGATTTTCTTTAAACTTTTCGTACACTCTCAACATTTGCTTTTTCATGATTGGGCAAATAGTAGGGCAGGTGGTGAAGAAGAAATCGGCAATGTAGATTTTCCCTTCGTAGTTTTTGTGCGTAATGGTCTGATTATCTTGATTTGTAAACGAAAAATCAGGAATGGTATGATAAACCGAGTCGCCATTGATAAATTCTCGTTCGCCCAAAATCGGTAATTTGCGAGAAGAATTTTCGCACGAAATTATACTAATGGTTGTGATACAAAATAGTATAACAGGAATTAACTTTTTCATATATAAATTAAGCCTATAAGCATTAAACTTACAGGCTTTATTAGATTGTAATTTGATTTTATTTCAAAAACTCTTCAGCTTTTTTCTTTGCATCGAGCGTTGACTGTTTCAATTGCTCACCTTCTGCTTTCAATGCCGTTAGGGCTTTTACTTTTTCTTCGCTATCTTTCATATCAGCTGCTTCTCCGAGTTTTGGCATCCATGTTTCCATGTCGTTGTAGGCTTTATCAAGAGCCAACGAAATATCTAAAGCTGTTTTTTTCAATGTTGTATCAGCTTCGGCTTTTTTCATTACGTTGGCTTTCAAATCTTCCAGATTCATGCTAATAGGCATTACTTCATCGTGAATTTTGAAAGTTTCTTCTTTGAGTTTTGCCGCTTCTTCGGCCGATTTATCTGTACAAGCTAATGAAAATACAACAAGTAAAGCAGCTAATAAATTCTTCATTTTTATCTTTTGTTTTGTGTAAATATTTGATTATTAATGTATTATGCCAAGCATTTCGATTGCACTATGAATTGCACTTTCTGAAGGGTGTTCGCCACCAATCATTTTAGCAATTTCAATAATGCGTTCATCTTGACTTAACTGTTTGATACGGCTAACTGTTTTGGTCGATGAGTTATCTTTATAAACAAAGAAATGCGATGAGCCTCTACCTGCAATTTGGTGCAAGTGCGTAATGGCAATTACTTGAATACTTTGAGCCATTTCTCGCATCATTTTACCTACTTTTATGGCTACTTCGCCCGAAATACCCGTGTCAATTTCGTCGAAAATAATGGTTGGCAATGAGCGTTTATCGCCCAAAACATATTTGATAGCAAGCATCAATCGTGAAAACTCTCCACCTGAAGCCACATCTTTTAGTTGTCGAGGTGTAACGCCTTTATTGGCACTAAACAAGAAATTAATTTGGTCGATACCTTCGCTGTTGAGGGCGATGCTTTGGTGCTGAATTTTGAGAATTGCATTTGGCATACCGAGTTCAATCAACAAGCCAATGACTCGTTTTTCGATTTCTGGTAAGACCTTTTGACGTACTTTCGATAATGATTCTGCTACTTTGGTTGCGGCCTCGAAAGCTTTATTTACACGCTCTTTGGCTGCCGAGAGATTTTCGCTGAGGTTTAATACTTTACTTACTTTCTCTTCTAAAATTGCTTGAATTTCGAGCAATTCTCCATTGGATTTGACAGCGTGTTTTTGTTGGAGTTTGTAAAGTAAATTTAGGCGGTCTTGAATCTCAATGATTTTTTGACCATCAAGCTCGATGTTATCTTCTTCCGATTCAATATCTCGAGAAACGTCTTTTAATTCTAATAGACAACTCTGAATACGGTCTTTATATTGTTGATAATCAGGTGAATAGCTGGCAATAGGGTTTAACGAACTAACCGTTGATTGAAGCACCGAAAGGACCGATTGTTCCGAATTATTGAGGTATTCGTAAACGGTCTTTAAGCGAAGTTTTACTTCTTCGGCGTGTTCTAAAATATTGAGTTCTTGCTCGAGTAATTCTTGTTCGTTAGGGTCAAGTTTAGCCTTTACGAGTTCTTCAAGCTGGAAATTATTGAAGTCGAATTCTTTTTTATTTTGGTCAGCCTCGATTTGTAATTGCTGATAGGCGTCTTGCAGTTTTTTGTAAGTACGGTATTTTTCTTGGTACTCAACCAATTTATCGTGACATTGGGCGTAAGTATCTACAATGCGAAGTTGGTATTCGTTTGAGCCAAGTAAAATCGAGTCGTGCTGCGAATGAATATCCATCAACTGCGATGAAATCTTACGAAGCGTTTCGAGTGTTACGGGCGTATCGTTGATGAACGCCCTTGATTTTCCGCTCGGAGAAATCTCTCGACGCACAATACATGAGCTTTCGAAGTCGAGTTCTTCTTCTTCAAAAATATTTTTTATGTAGAAACCTGCCATATCAAATGTACCCTCGATGATACATTTCTCCGACTCATTGTATAGCGTTTTTGTATCAGCTCTATTGCCCAACAACAGACCAATTGCCCCGAGCATGATTGACTTACCTGCACCTGTTTCGCCAGTGACTATATTGAAATGAGCATCAGGCTTTAGTTCGAGATGCTCAATGAGAGCGTAATTTTTTATTAATAAGTGAGAAAGCATGAAAATCTGGCTTTATTTGCGTGATTAGGCTTTGAGTAGTCAGCGGTTGATTGGCCGCAGCCCACTTTAGTTTAATTAATCAGTATTTTAAAAGAATTGTTTTCAGCAAAATAACTCATTTGCTCTAAAAATCTTATTCTTTTCCGAAAAATAGAAAACTGTTTTGTTTCACCTTTAAAATGAACAACAAATTTAGAGCGAATTTTATGAAAGCAAGTAGAAAATAGAATGATTTTTTTGTAAACATTCAATTGGTTACTGGGAAATTGGTGATTAGTTATTGGAGTATTGGCTATTTGGGAATTGCTCAAAGTTGAAGATTGACGACCATTCACTAATTTCTCAATAACTAATAACCATTTATCTAATAACTCGTAGTATCAGTAGCTATATCATCATCAGTTTGAGAATTGAGCGAGTCAACTGCAAATGTACCTTTTGTTCTACGCATGGTATAGTGCGTAAAATCTTGGTCGGCATCCATTCCAACTCCGTGTAGTTCTTCTTTTGGCGTTTTGATGGTGAATTTTCGGTCGGTATAAACTTTTTTCTTGAGTGGACTCCAATTCAATACATCAGTGGCAAGACTTTGTTGCTGTAATCGGTTGAAAAAGAACACATTACCCATTACTTTATAAAGGCCATTAGTTTTTTCATATCGCCCAGAATCGCCACGTAGAGAAGAATACTCAACGCCATTTTTATCATAGAAAGTTACATAAACTGCTTTGGGGTAAATTTCGTCTTCGTTCTGAAACTTTAATTGACGAGCAGTAGTGAGTTTTACAGTTGTTCGTCCCGAATCGCTATACATCACCACCAAGTTTTCGGTGGCCATTAATGGACCGTTGTATTTGTTAGCAACTTCAACTTTCTTTTTTTCTTCACAAGAAGTTAAAAAGAGGGCAAAGAATAGCAAAAAGATAAATTCGATGATGTATTTGAAGGAATTAATCATATTTATAGACAAAACGTTTGTGTTGATGAGCGAAACTCGGAAGCCGCATTCGCTCCACAAAGATTTTAATCAATTTTAGGTTTCAAGAACCAACGAGTATCCATTAAAGAGAAACCAAGTGACATCTTAACATAATTTTCTTTTACAAGGCCATTGCCAATTACGCCACGATTTCCGACTGATACCGAAAAGTCAATGTAGCTCACACTACGATAAGCTAATGGTGTTGACAGTCCTAATGAAAAACTATTGTCTTTGATGTGCGTACCATTGACCAAATAAGGTGTTTTAACTTGTTGGAAACCAGCACGATAGAATACTTGATTGAAGTATTTGGTAGAAGTATATTTTGGTAAGTATTCCACACCAAAAGCTATTTTTTCGCTGCTGGTAAGATTACTTTCTACTTTATTATCGAAATTACGGTATTGTGTCCAGTCCTGACGGCTATATTCGGCAGCAAATGTCCACTTGTAAGGGCTTTCGAGGCTGATACCAAGAGCATATCTTGAAGGTAAGGTCATGCCACCATTGTACATTGCAAGAGTATCTGGTTTTTGGATAACTTGTGGGCCATTTCCATTATCATACAATGTAGAAAATGTACGAATACGTTCTCCTTTAAGCTTGCTTGATAATTCGTAAGTTCCACCAACATTCAAATTCCATTTTTCAGCCAGTTTTTGTTGAAAAGCAAAACCTGTTTTTATTTCAAATCCACCTACTGAAATTCGGTCTGAATTACGAAGGTACATATCGTTAGAGCTTAATAAGAGTAGGGTTGTTGTATCACGTTTAAAACTACCGAAGTAGTAGCCAGTTTCAACGCCTAAATATAGTTTCTTGCCCAACAAAACCCCATTTGCCCAAGCTGCTTTTGAAAGCCCACCTAAACCTTTGTATGTATGGCTAACTGATTTATCAGTTGTACCACCAATGATTTGTGTAAAACGAGCTTCGTGGTCAACACCTGAATATGGTTGCATCGTGATAGCGGTAGTCCATTTTGTTTTTACTGGAAAAGCCAAGGTAATATGGCTAAGGTTCATACCAAAATCAGATTGTGATAATGTGCCGTTTGAAAGCGTTTTGTACTGCCCTCTAAGGCCAGTATTGAATGCAACGTAACGGTTTTTGGCTAAAAGTGCAGGATTAATGGTGTTTACTGCGATACCATTTCCGAAGCTCAGACCCGTTCCGCCCATCGCATCATTGGCAATGGCACTACCCGAAAAAATATCTCCAATCCCGAGAGCCGAGTATGGTGAGTTACCGTAAAGTCTTGATTCCTTTTGTGCGAAAGATTCAGAAATGGTCAGAATACTAATAAAAAGGTAAGCAGTTAGTTTAATTTTTTTCAACATTGTATTGTAAAATTCTGTTCAGACCAATCAGGGTCAAATTTGGGATTTTTTCTATCGAAAAAGTAGTTTTCTGTGCTACTTGATTTGCTTCGTTTGTTAAATCGACTGCAAAGGTCGGCTTTTTTATTTGACTTTCAAAGAAACTCGCATCTCCACCGCACAATATAACTTGACAATCACCCAGTTTTAGATAATTTTCAATCATTCCGTTCACCTCAGCGATAATTCCGTTGACCACTCCGCTCTGAATACACTCTTTGGTGTTTTTGCCGATTAATGATGGAATTGCATGGGCTTCAACTAAGGGTAATCTTTTAGTAAACGAATGAAGTGCTTCAAATCGTATTCGCATGCCTGGGGAAATTATGCCCCCCTCAAATGCACCGATGCTTGAAACATAATCATATTTGATGGCTGTCCCCATATCAATAATAAGAATATTCTGATTTGGAAACAGGAAATTTGCCCCAACTGCACCTGCCAAGCGGTCAGTACCGAGGGTTTGAGGGGTTTCGTAGTGTTTTTTTATCGGAACTGGCGTTTCTGGATTTAAGAATAGCTTATTGGCGTTAAGGTTTATGAAAATTTCCTCAAGCTCGGATTGACTTTTCGTAACCGAAGAAATGATGATATTTTTAACATTATTTAATAAAAGCAGTTCTTCAATTTTTTGAAACTCTAAACCACGATGAACTTCCAAAAGTTGATTTTCTTCAAAAAAACCAATTTTTGCATAAGTGTTTCCAATATCAATGACTACATTCATAAATCTCTATCCCCCAAAGGGGACTTTTTAGCTTAAAAGAAAATTTGTGCCAAATATCAAAGTTTTAGCACAAATTGTTTATTATTCTTTATCTTTTGACTTTGATTTGAGAGCTGTTTTTCTACGAATATTTGCTGGACGTTTGGTGATTTCGATTGGATAACCCAACAAATCACGTATAACCACCGACGCACATACACCACCAAAAGCAGCAGGTAAATATGAAATTGTTCCATAAGCCGAGCGTTTGAAGTTAGTTCCGTCGGTCAAAATCAAAGACTCTTTCATTACTGGTTCGATTGAAAAAACCGCTTTGATACCTTTGGCTATTCCGAGTTTTTTGCCTCGTTTTCTGATATAATGAGCAAAAAGGCACTCGTAAGTATCAAACAAATCGGTAATACGGAGTTTTGTTGGGTCGATTTTTCCACCAGCACCCATCGAACTTACAATTCTTTGCCCTTTTTCGTAAGCGGTTGAAAGTAAAGTTAGTTTTGGTGTGACACTATCAATGCAATCCATCACATAATCAAATTTTGTTTCGAGAATCTCTTTGCATTTATCAGGCGTTAGAAATTCTTTTACAACGTGTAATTTCAATTCTGGATTGATTGCCATTAGACGTTCGGCCATAATATCGGCTTTTGAAACACCATGATTGGTAGCAAGGGCAGGTAATTGACGGTTTCGGTTGGTTGGGTCAACAACATCGCCATCAACGATTGTCATTTCACCCACACCTGAACGACAAATATATTCGGCGGCAAATGAGCCTACACCGCCCAGTCCTACAACTAAAACATGGGCATTTTGGAGTTGGTCGATTCCTTCTTTACCAACTAATAATTCGGAGCGAGAGAGCCAAGCGGGCATTTTTGTTTTAATGATTTATGATTAAGCAAACTTTAAATATGAGTCATAATGCACCACATTTAAGAACAGATTTCTAAATAATTTGCAAAAATAGTATCAATGAGTTTATCTAATGGCATTTTTAGAATAAAAGATGCTTTTTCGTAGATTTCTTGAATTGAAATATTTTTATCATCGGTCTCAAAAAAAAGTTTTTCGAGTGGAATTTGAGGTAAAAGATGGGCCGCATTTGAATTATCATTGAGCAAAGCTGCTCCGAGCGAAATATGGAATCCACGCTCAAGAATAGCTTGTGCGATATGAAAGTTATTATTGAACCCATGCAAAATCATGGGTACTTTCGGGCGTACGATTTTTTTGATTGAAATTAATTCATTGAAGCATTTAACACAGTGTATAATAAGTGGTTTTTTGACTTCTTCGGCAATGCGAATTTGTTTGATAAAAACCTCTTCTTGTAGAGGTAGAGCCGCACCCTTTAGTCGGTCAAGTCCACATTCGCCAATGAGTTTAATTTCTTGGTATTTTGCAAGTTTAGCGAGTTTGTCCAGTTGAGCTTTTTGGTTATTTTCGTTGATGTACCAAGGATGAATACCCGCTGAAAGCCAAGTACTGGGTACATCTTCATCGGGAAATGTTTCTAAGGCTTCATCGGTCTCTGGAACGATAAGGTTATAAATTATTTGGTGTGTATCTTGTTTTTCAGGATTATGGGTATGTATATTTATGAGCATAAATACAATGGATGTATGATAGAATGATTCAATGTACAAATATATTCTATCATTCACTCATTCGTTCATTCAAAATCAGATTTTATATGAATATTAAGTGTGTGCCTTTCTACGAGTTGAGTTTAGATGAGCTATATGCCATTATGGTTTTAAGACAAGAAGTATTTGTAGTAGAACAAAATTGCCCATTTGTAGATGCTGATGGCAAAGACCAACTGGCATGGCATTTTATGGTTTGGGATGAAAATAATAGATTGGCAGCTTACACACGTCTTTTTGGCAAGAACGTTTATTATGAAGGCTATACTTCAATCGGTCGAGTGGTTACATCTTCGCACGCTCGTGGTGGAGGTATTGGTAAAATCTTGATGCAAAAATCAATCGAAAAAACGATAGAATTGTTTGGCAATGAGCCTATTAAGATTGGAGCTCAAAGTTATTTAAAAAAATTTTATCAGTCACTCGGTTTTGAACTGACTGGGCATGATTATGTAGAAGATGGTATTGACCATACTTATATGACCCTCGACTTCGCTCGGGTACCTTGATTTTTCGTTCTAAAACTTGTGTTGTCTGAGCGGAGTCAATTGGGACTTTCGACTTCGCTCAGGCACCCCAATTGGCTATTGATGTACTAATTTTTTTGTAATTCGTTTGGTGCCTGACTCTATTGTTAAGATTTTTATTCCGCTTACAACTTCTTTTTCGGACAACTCGATATAAAAGTCATTATTACCAATTTGGAGCATTTCGTTCCCTTCAAAAATTACCTTTCCAAGGTTGTCTGTTAGTTTTATATTAGCTTTTTCTGAAAAAAGCGATTGAATATTGATGTTTATTCGCTCCAGCAATGGATTTGGAAAAGCAGTGATAGTTATTTCAGCCAGTTGAGGCTCATTGGCTGTGATGGCAAAATTAGTTTGTATATTATTATCAAGCCATTGCAGGCGTTGATTAAGAAAATTTCGGAGTTCGTTTACTTCTTGCTCCCACGTACCAGCATAAGGCGTTGGTTGTGGCCAAACAAAAGTGCCTAAAATGGGCCATTTCTGAAAATTACGAACGATTGGTTCTTTTAGAATATTGGTCAGTGTGTCGATGTGTTTGGTGAGTCGGTCGTTTTGTAAAGTTCCGAATTTTCGTTGAAAACTATATTCTTGGCCGAGTTCTTTTACATAAGCAGAGTCGGAGAGCATTCGTTCCCACCAGAAAGGTACTTGCCAAAAGTCGTCGGGACAGGTGTAATTAAATCTGTAAGCAAATCCGAATGGATTGTCTCCATTACAATAATTACCATTACCGTAAGTAATGTCATAGTCCCACGGTGGGCCTGCTTTTATTTTGCCACCCTTACTATCTTTATCTTTATAGAAATATGTACTTATTCGATAGCCATCAACGTTTTTTGAAAGCTCATTCAGTAAAAAAAGTTGAATAAATGACCTTGTATCAATGTATTTTCGATATCCATTGGTTTTATCTCGGTAATTTTCAGATTGAAGTGCGTTTTCGGCATTATCTACATAATTTTTTAGATATGTTTTTTGTTGAGATGTAATTGTCTTGGGCGATTCATAGAGGTAAGTTGTATAGGTGTTTGTAGCAAAATAGTTAGGATATTTCGACCGCCAACTCCCCAAATTAGAACCAGTGTTTTTATCTACTTTAAAAATATAACCGCCCGTAATATCATCGCCAGTCAAATCGGTTTCTTTCAGATTGGCAATATTCACTCGACCTTCGTCTCGCTTTATTTTTTCCATAAAAACATAAACGCCCATATACACATTATTTATTATGACCTCAACATATTGTGTACGAGAAGCATAAAGTCCCATTTCACGGGCCACTCGCATTGTAAGTACGTTGTGCATGAAACTTTTTTCGTTGTAAGAAGCAAACAAAATCCAGTCAGATTCTTTGGGCATTCCGAGTAAAGAGGCTTCAATAGATTCAGATTTTTCGTTCCACAATTCAATACCAATGCTTTTTTTGGGAAACATTTGAGAAGATGAACCTCGATATTCGATACCCGCAAAACCATCATAATGCGGTTTATCGCTGACATTATTGCTTTTGCCTTGACCATTATAATAGATTTTGAAATCGGTTTTTATCTTAGGTTCATCGACAATGGATAGTCCGTTGGTATTTATTACCACAATCGGTAAACTTGATGAAGTAAGAAATTGGGCTGTGAGTTGTTGGAAAATGCTGATAGTCAGCAAAATAGTAAAGTAAAGTTTTCTCATAGGGTTGAATATGGCTTGAACAAGTTGGAAACTTGTTGTACTACTAATATCTGAAATTGGCAACTTTTAAAGTTGGACCAGCATCCTTTCTTGATTCTAACGATTTTTGGATTGCACTTGGTACATTCGATAAAAAATCATAGCCAGTCAATGCCTCTAAATCATCAATGCTGAGTCGGTATTCTCCCCATTTTGTACCTTCGACACTCTCTTTGTTGGGGATATTTACTGCAATAACACGTGTTTGTGCATCTACACGAGCAATATCATTGCTACCTACTGGCAAGATTACAATCACTTTCCAAAAAGATTCGGGTACAACAACTTTGCCATTATCGAGAGTGCTGGTTTTACCTCCGTTACTACCCGTTCCGCCTTTTCCATATACACCAGCCACAATGTAAAGCTCATTTCCAGCAGCAGCAATTTTGCGTGAATACTCTTCTAAATCTGCCCAAAGTCCACGGTTATTGCTCGGAGCTTGAGGAGCGATATTGGTCATCAAAAAAGTCTCATCATTATCTTCGTAGCTACCATCACGGTCATCGGATGGGCAAAGATGCCCACGGTCGAAACCCGAATTGGTGTAGTCTGATGTAACAACTCTATACCATGAACTCGGCAGTGCAGGGTCGGGACGGAAATTGTCAGTACGTTGAGTAGTACCTTTCCATGCCATACTCAGATGCCAACTTGACCAATTTGCTGTGCCTTTACTGCGATTATATGATAAGACATACTGCTTTTTTATCATCAAATAATTATTTTCATCTTTCGAGTCTGCATTGCTCGGATTTCCCATCGCCAAATTATCATCACGGGTAGGAGTGGTCGAATTTGTTGGCGAGTCGCCAGTCGAGGTGATAATAATATCATCAATATTGAGGCGATTTGCCCCGCCCGAAACCTTACGGATTTCAAACCTGATTTTGCCAGATTCATTAATAGTGAAGGCGGTTGTAGAAAGTTTGCTACCAGAAGTTTTTTGTGTAGCACCAAATTTTGACCATGACGAACCGCTATTTTTAGAAACATATAATTCCCATTCAGAGTCGCCATCGCCATTGTATGCACCATAAGAGATATTGATTTCTTTTACGCCAAAAATATCATAATTCATGCGAACAAAGCCTGTTTCTCTGATTCTGATTGCACGAGATTCATTTTTTGTATCGTTGGCAGTAGTACCAATGAGTGCATCTTCAAAATACCAAATTCCGCCAGTCAATTCTACATTTCCTGCGGTGTAACTACTTTTTGAAGCATTTTCGAGACCTTCAGGAAAACCTGTGATATATGCAGTGCTTTTAGGAGTAATTGATGAAATACAAGAACTGATAAGAAATGAAATACTGAGTAAATAGGAGAAATGACGGAACTTTGCGAACATTGATTAATGAAATTAGATGTTCTGTAAAATTACATAGAAAATATAAAAAGCCCACAAATTTCTTTGCGGGCTATTGTAGGCTATAGGCTACACTTGAGGTTTTTCTTTGTTCCAAAAATGTAATGCTCCGAGAGCGATAACTGCCCAAATGCTTATATCAAGAATGATTGTTTTTTGAGCAATCATCCCTCTTAAATTGATATTAATTATTAAGACTATAATGGCATATAAAGTGAGAAATGCAGTTGCAAACAGCCAACCTCGCTGTGAGATTTTGTCATTAGACTTACGTACAACAAATCCAAGAAAACCAATAGCAAGTTGATACCCTCCGATGTAATTCATACTCGAAAGTTCATTCGGATTGTTAGGAGTTCCATTGAAATATTCAAGGGCCATTGCTGGTGCAAATACAGCAGGAAAGCCAAGTAATAAACTATATCCTGCTACGATTAAGATAAAAGTGTTTGTTTTCATTTTGGTTTTGGTTATAGATAGGTTGATAATTACTCTTTTTCTGTAAAATAATAATAGAGGAAACCAAGTCCACCACCCAAGCGGATGAATAAATCTATCCATGCGGCAATAGGGGTTTGTGATAAATGGAAAAGACAAAGATTCCACAAATCACTAAGGCAATTACACCCGCTAAAAGTACCGTTTTATTGTTTGCCCCTTTGATGGACAGATAGTATAAAACACCGAGTGCAACAGCATTTGCTCCTGAATAAAATATGAAATTTTTGGCGGTGCCAATTAAAACTTCGTGCGAAATTTGGTCGATGGTTGGAAAGCCATACGTTTGAAAAATAACATTTGGAACAAACATTAGCACAACACCAATTAGTGTCGAATAAATGACTGCGAGTAGGAGAAAGGTTTGTTTTTATTTTGTTTGATGGTTTTGCAGACCACTATACATTTTTAAAAATAATAAATTTAATATATGTATAATTCTGATAGTCAGTAATTTATAAAATTGTTAAATTAGGTAAATCAAAAATGTATAGTGGTGTAATAGTTTTGTAGTTCTAAGATAACTATACGCAACGACTAATGGAGAAATGGTTTTATTACTACTTTTTGAGAGCAATTGCCATACTTGCAGCGATGTCGTTTACCAATATCCCTCCAATATATCCTGCTATAAGTGTTGTTTCAATACTTAAATCTAATCCTCCTACATAATACAAGCCTAAGTTTAAACTCAAGCCTCCCAGTGCTCCCATTACTTTGCCACATACTGAACAAACCTCAGGGTCGGGCTTAGGTATGGGTGGGTACAGAAATCTCCAACGACGAGGGTATGGTGTGCCGCACCAACCTGCTAAAAGTGCTAAAATAATTATTGTTGCTGTCATAATTTTTGAAGATTAAAATTGATTTTTATTTTCATTCGTTTTGTAAGAGAAATTTACGATTCTTTCATTTTTGAGTTCTTTTTCAGGCTGTATTAAAAGCTTTAAATTTTCAGTTTTTATATCGTTAGGTATGAATAACACCTTATCAACACCTTGAAGTTTAGCTTCTAAAAATGGCTCATATTTTTTTGTTGTTGCATTCAATTTCTGCAGATAGATTCCTAAATCTGGAGTATTTGTAAATCGTAAATCACCTTTGCAGAGCATATCTGGGCTACACCCTGGGCAATTGCCAATTACAAATTCACAAAACTTAGGGTTTTTATATTCTGACAAACATTTTAGGTTTTTCAGAACATTGCAAGGCAATAGTTTTAAGGCTCCTTGCACAAACTTAATTTCTTCATTTTTGACTACAACATTTGTGTCCGATTTTTGAGAATCGGTGCAAGAATTAAGCAATAAAACGGACATTAGTATTAGTAATTTTTTCATTTTATTTGAAATGTTTGGAAAATATTATAGCCTGTTTTTTATTTTCGTTTCTTCATAGTTTCTTAAAGACTGGTAAGGAACTACGAGGGCGAGTGTTTTGGGTTTTGGCGGCAAGAGAGTCAAAAACATTCTTCAATAACTTAGATAAATGTCTCAGAGTATCGCAAAAACTTAATGATTATTAGTTAGCAACGCTAATCATTCGCCAACGTTGAACAGTACCATCATATAGTAAAGTACATCCCCCATTATTTAATATCGTAACATTAGCTGCTGTATATGTGATAATTCGGTTAGCTGCCGTAGAAGCAGCATCTTCATTAACTATTGTTACAGATGTGCCTTGTACTGGATACACATAAACAATCATTCCATCAATACCCCCAGCAATACTGTTGATAGTTTCGCCCCCACCGCCATTTGCAGGAGTATCAACCGATATTATTGAAGCTCCTGCTCTGTCGAAATTTAAATGACCGCCATTTCCTGAGAGTAAAACTTTCTTTTTTAGTGCAAAATCACCATCTACGTGGAGCTTCGCTAATGGTGTATGACTACCAATTCCGACATTTCCATCATCATTGATAATCATTCTTAAAAGACTGTTTGTAGTATTATTAGCAGTGGTATTAAACCAAATATTAGTACCATTGGCTGTTGTAGACCAAGCTTGGTTTGTTCTTAATATTATTGAAGCTCTGTTACTTGTAAAGCCAGACCCAGTATGTCCTTTTGCTCCTAAATATAAAAGCCAACTATCATTGTTGCTGGCTCCTGGTGCTGCTGGTGTGCCTGATGCATTACGACCAATAATGTAGCCTCCATCATTTAAATTATACTTAGTTAAGACAATGTTGTCGAGGTCATTTGTTACTGTGTTTTGGATTGAAGTTGGTGTCAAAGTAACATTTTGACCAAAGACAAAAGCTGAAAAGCTTGTGAGCAAGAAAGTAAAAATTATTTTTTTCATTGTTTTGTGATTTATAGAGTTTCAAATTATTTTTCAAATTTTATAAATAATCGAAATACATAAGTGCTGTTTCGATTTAACGGTGTATGTTTCGATTTAACGGTTTTTAAATGTTAGCCAGATGAATTTTTAATTGAGTTCGCTTACGACGAGAAACAATAACCTTATGATTATCTGTCAGCTGTACAGTGTTGGTTACTTCCGAAAAAAGCTTTACACATTTAAGGTTTATCAAATAAGATTTATGTGTTCGGTAGAAATCATAAGGGACTAAACGACTTTCGAGTGTTTTGAGTGGTGTAGCAACAATTTTTTTTTGTCCATTAGCAAAGTATAAAATCGTGTAGTTGATGTCGGCTTGCAACATAATAACCTCTTTTGGATTAATTTCTTGATACCCTCCGATGTGAATGTATTTTGTAGTAGAGTCCATTGGCTTATTGGTTTTTAGTATTTAATTCATTTAAAAGCTTAGTCGAATAACTTTGACAAACACCAACACCAGTAGAGAAAAACTTTCTAAAATTTTTGTTTTTTCAATAAAAATTCATTCTTTTGATTAACCTATTTTTCGACTGAACCCTACTATGACTTTTTTTACCCGTAAATCTACTGACAACGACTTGATAGAAGGTATCCGTTCGGGCGGAACTCAGCGGAGAACTTTTGAAAATAAACTTTACCAGAAATATAACTACCTGATTCGTGATGCAGCTCGAAAACATAAAATTGAGGAAGAAGAAGCCTCAATAGCCTATTCAGATGCAATTCTAACCATTATCGAACATATTGGAAGCGGACGTTTTGAGGGGCGTTCTGAGCTTAAAACATACTTATATCAAATTTTTTTCAATAAATGTGTTGATGTTATTCGTAAAAATGCGACTAAAGGAGCGTACCACCTCTCATTTGATGATATTTTAGAACCGATTCCAGACCCACAGCGTACAGTTATACAAGATTTGATACGTAAGCAAGACCACGAAAAACTTAGAAATCTTCTAACAACGCTGGGAGAAAGGTGTCAGCATTTATTGAATCGTTGGGCAGAAGGCTACTCCGACCAAGAATCAGCCAAAGAATTTGGTTATAATTCGGCCAATGTAGCCCAAACAACAAGACTAAGATGTTTAGAGAAACTGAGAGAACTTTATGGCAAATGAATTTTTAGATATTGATAATTATTTTCAAGGTAAACTTTCGGCAAAAGAAAAAGAGGCCTTTGAAAATAATCTTGCCAATGACCCATCGTTGGCTGAGGATGTTGCATTTTATGCACAAACAAAATTTGTACAAAGAGACCAGATTTTAAAAGAACGCCATGTAGAATGGACTACTCAATCGGGTAGTAAAGCAGTTGGTGTAAATTTTAAGCTAATTTCCGTAGGCATAGCAGCTATATTTTTGGTGATAATTGGTGTTTGGTTTTTTACTGGAAGTGATATTCAGCAACGAACAAATGCTTACATTAAAAATGATTTAGACCAGTTGACAAGAACAATGGGGGCTACTGATGATAGTTTGAAACTTGGAAAAGATTTATATAATCAAAAAAAATACACTGAAGCGAAAATTGTTTTTGATAAATTAATTAATAAGTCACCAGAAGCCATTGAATTTGCAGGCTTATCCGCTTTTAAAATGAATGATTATGATGGAGCAATAAAGTATTTTGAGAAAATCGAACAAAATACCGAGCTTATCAATAATAAAGGGAAATTTTATCTTGCGTTAGTGAAAATCAGACAAGGCAAAACTGAGGAGGGAGAACGATTATTGAATGAAGTAATTGACCAAAATTTGGGCGGGAAGACAGATGCAGAGAAAATTTTAGAATAAGTGTGTTTGTGTTTTTATTGCTTTTGCGACTAAACTGTTGACATTTAATAAACGCAAACCCAACTACAAATAATCATGAAAAAGAAACATTTCTATTTGATTTTATTAGGATTAACGCAATACCTTATTGGTTTTGGTCAAGTTAATCAGATGAGTACCGCATTTGATGCTCAGAAAGGTATACCTAAACCCACTGAATCTATTGTTTTTATAAAAAAGGATGGAGATTTGGTTGTGAAGGATGAAAAAATTTATCTATTGAATCCAAATGGAAAAACTTATAAAGCTAATGGACGAGAGGCGGCAATTACTGAGGTTATAAGGAAGTATAAAAATCTATACAAATCTCAAAAGAAAGCCATACCTAACATTACTTATGTAGAATGTTGCAAAGGTAGTAATTTAATTCTTTTGCGTGGGCAAGGCCTTGATGCTCAAACAAATCCAGACCCAGATGATGGAAGTGCAGGTGACAACAGTAAGAACCATCCTCCTCATGCAGGCGAATGGGGAGCAAATTCTTTCGTATTTTCTCAGAACCCTACATTTTTAGATAGGAGTTTCTCACCAATTCAACTTGATGATTGCAATAACTGCTCACAAATCAAAGTTGCAGTTTTAGATAATGGTGTTAATTTTGATAAATTGAGTTTGCCAAATTCTATGTTCTTTACCCGAAAAGAGCTTGACTGTAATTCAACATCCAATGAAATAAGTGGTATAAATTTTACATCTTTTGGTGACAGGTACGAAACACAGGATATTCCACATGTAGGGATAGATGCTCAAAATATCTTTGAAGGTATAGGGCACGGAACCTTAGTTACTAAAATCATAGCTTCAAATCAAAAAGTGAATCTTAAGATACTACCAATGAAGATTATGCATCACGGAGAAGGGGTTTTGTTTGATGCTTTATGTGCCTTGATGTATGCCGCCGAAAATAATTTTGATGTCATTAATTGTAGTTGGGGAGTAAAGGGAAAAAAAAATGAAGTTTTTGAAGATGTGATTCATTTACTGAAATCGAAGAATATAGTTTTAATTGCTTCGACAGGAAATGAAAAATCATGGTTAACACAATCAGCCAATGAACTTTCAAAAGGTAAGTTTATCTCTCATTATCCTGCTATGTTTGCCCATAATAACCATAATGTTATAAGTGTATCAAATATAGAATTAGGTAATTACGGTTCAACTTACACCAGTTTGGCCGTAGCAAATGAAAATAGACACTTAGTAGATATACTACAAGATAACGATAATGATGCATACACTTCTTATTCGGCAGCTTTAGTTACCGCTTTATTTGTTAGTAAATTGGAACAATTAAAAGGGATTCAGTTTAGAGAGGCTTCAAGTATCACTAATGCGATGAAAAACTTAAAAACAATCTTTTATGAACAATCAGATATAATTGAGCGAACTGGAGATGTTAACCGGTTTTCTCAAGGAAAGGTAATAAAGAAAATCGCTACAATAAGGTAAATGTATGATAAGAGCAACAAAGAACTTTTGTTTGGTATTCTTAGTATTGATTCAATTTCAAGTACAAGGGCAGTGTGTAGAGAATAAATCATTGACTGAGTATTTCTCGAAATTACAAAAAAGCATCACCGAAAAAGATTCGGTGATGCTTTTGTCATACAAAAAACATTTTGAAAGAT
Source organism: Emticicia aquatilis (assembly GCF_014644295.1). Classification (GTDB taxonomy): domain Bacteria; phylum Bacteroidota; class Bacteroidia; order Cytophagales; family Spirosomataceae; genus Emticicia; species Emticicia aquatilis. The sequence continues at coordinate 261,318 of NZ_BMKK01000004.1, read as the reverse complement.
GTCATCTTCAAACTGACACTTCTTATACAAAAATCTTATATTTTTTAGGAATTCTCTTTCAAGATAAGCAAGAATATGATAAGGCAATTAACTATTTCCGACAAGCAAAGAATTTTAATTCTAAAATTAATACTTCGACTCTGAATCAAATTAAAGTTTTGAGTCAATTATCTTATTCATATTACAAATCATTCAATTATGTTGAAGCATTAAATACGTATCAGCAAATAGTAGCATTAGGGCAATCTCGAGGAGACTTGGCTGTATATGTAACAAATGCCTACGAAAAACAAGCAAATATTTACAATAGATTAGGGGATTTTGAAAGTTCTATAAAAAAAGCACTCCTCGGACAAAAAATAAGCAGGGCGTTTAATGACTCGGAAATGGAGGCGTATAACCTGATAATACTTTCTAAATCACAGAATTCGATTGGTGCTACTAAAGAGGCATTGGAAAGTATTAATCAAGCAATAGCAATTTTTGAAAGTAAAAAACTTGAAGAAGATTTAGCAGCTTCACTTTCGGCTAAGGGCTATATTGAATCTAAAAATAATGAAAAAGATAATGCTATAAAGAGTTTTAAGCGAGTGGCTTCAATCTTCAAAAAGTTGAAAGATAACAAAGGATATAGTTTAGCTTGTCTTGATATTGGATATGTATATTATAAGCATGGGGGGCAGTTGGATAAAGCTCTGTTATATTATAATGAAGGGGTAAAATTTGCGGTTTCTCCATTTACTAAGATACAATTATTTGATAACATTGGGGCAGTTTATTGGAAAAAAAAGGATTATGTTAGAGCTTTAGAATTTTATCAGAAATGTTTAGTCAATAATGGATACTTTAGATTTTCAGACGGAAGTATTTATGAGATTCCCAAAGCAAAATCTTTAAAGTATGCTGATTACAAACGAACTTTCCTAACTATTCTCCAAGATAAAGCTATCTGTTGGTTAGACTATGCCAAATCTGAAAATAACAAAAAAGAACACCTTGAAAATGCCCTAAAAACTTACCAATTAGCTGATAAACTGATAGACTACATGCGGCAGGAGCATACAGGCACACAATCGAAGTACTTTTGGCGAGATAAAACCCGCTCAATCTACGAATCTGCCATCGAAACCTGTTATTTACTCAAAGACTACGAAAAAGCATTTTATTTCTTTGAAAAAAGCCGTTCTGTATTACTGAATGATAAATTGAATGAACTGGGGGCAAAACAAAAACTATCGGAGACTGATTTGCAGAAAGAAAAAGAATATTTAAGCCGAATTTCTGAACTAAATGCCTCCATCGAAAAGGCAAGCATTGCAAAGCAAAAAAACGATTTAAATAATCAATTACTTGATTTACAGGAGCAACAAGGCCATTTCATCAAATCTCTCGAAACCAGAAATCCAGCGTACTATCGTATGAAATATGATACGACAACGGTTTCTCTAAAACAATTTCAAAATTATTTATCATCATTCAAAGGGCAAGCAGTTGAATATTTTATTGGTGATTCTGCCACCTATGCTATTGTAATTTCTCAAAATTCAGCTTCAATAAAAAAACTAAGGTATAATATTGCAAATACCCAACAAATCCTTGATTTCTGCTCTAAAAGTATCAATACTAAAACCGAATTAAGCCAATATTTATTGCTAAGTTCAGCTATTTATAAAAGTCTTATTCAGCCATTAAATCTTCAAAATGGTCGATTGATTATTTCTCAAGACGGTATTTTTATACCATTTGAAGGATTAAGTAAATCATCAGCAAAGAAAGAGTATTTAGTGCATGATTTTAAGATTTCTTATACCTATTCAGCTCAGTTTTTATTGAGAAACCTCCAAAATACTACTTTTTTGCCTCAGAATAAATTTCTTGGTATAGCACCAGTCAACTATAACTTACCAAACCTTAGCTCATTGAAAGGCTCAACCGAATCGCTTGATGCTATTGCGAAGAGTTATTTTTGGAGTAGTAAATATATTGGTAAAGAAGGTAGTAAAAAAGCATTTTTGACTCGTGCAAAGAAATACCAAATCGTGCAAATTTATACTCATGCCTTTGCCGATAGCAACGAAACTGAACCACGGATTTATTTTGCAGATACTACCCTCAAAGTTTCGGAGTTAAATTCGGAAGAACGATTCAAAACAAACCTTTTGGTGCTTTCTGCCTGTAAAACAGGTGTTGGTAAAGTGGCAAAAGGTGAAGGTGTTTTGAGTTTAGCACGTGGTTTCTCTATGCTTGGTATTCCGTCAACTATCACCAGTTTGTGGAGCGTTGAAGATAAGAATACTTATAAACTTACTGAGCTTTTTTATCTATATCTTAATCAAGATTTTCCGAAAGATGAGGCTTTACAAAAAGCAAAAATAGATTTATTGAACGAAGGCCTATTACCTAATTCATGGGCTGGAATGATTTTGATTGGGGATAGTTCAGCTATATCCTCTAATTATTGGTATGTTTGGCTTTTGGCTGGATTTGTTATTACCGCTATAGCTGGAATTTGGTATTGGAGAAAAAGAACTAAAACCTCTACGATTTAAATTTAATAGTGAGGATAGATTTTTTATCTACATTAACTGTTCTAAAAAATTTAACTGATGAAGGAAAACAAAAAAGAGCGAGACAAATGCCTCGCTCTTTACTTCATAAAAACTGTGTTTATTATTTATTTGGATTCAATGCTGTGTCAATTCTTTGCAAAACATCTTGTAAATGATATTTGCTCATTTTGTCGGTTGTCAAAGGCAATGCTGCTTTGATTTCCCCTTTCAAGGCTTCCAAATGAGCTCTTGCGATTGACGGTAAGTCGGTTTTCTTCAAGTCAACCATACGAGTATCATAACCATAAGTTGCTCCTTGTGGGATGTACGAAACCGCAGCCATTCCAGGAGTAAGTAATGAAGTTACTTTCTCAACAAATACTTTCTGTAAGTTACGACGATAGATGTCGATTACTTTCTTAGATTTCAATTCCGACCAAATACTTCCACGTAAATCAGTCATTAATTCATCTAAATTATAGTTAGCTGCACTTGCCGAACCAGTTTCCATTAATCTTACGGCACGGTCACCCGCCAAAAGATTATTCAATGTTGCTTCTTGAATAGCTTTTACCGCCTCAACACCCGTTTCTGGATTGATTTTGCTCAAAATATTTTTGTCGAGCATCCAAGTTGGCGTTTCAAAAACTTGGCGATTCAAGAAATTAACAGCTTCTTTTTGAGTAGCTCTCGGTACAACTTCATATACAGAACCTTCCATGTCATAGGTTTTTGGCGTATCGTAAATACCACCTACGTTTTTGGTTACATGACCAATGTATCTGCGGTATTGTCCTGTTACGTTTGCATACAACTCAGCTAATTCCTTGTAAGATTCACCATTTTCTTTGCTCCATTCTGGCAAGTTTGGTAAAATTCTCTGTAAGTTTTTGATACCATAATCAGAAGCTTTCATTGCGTTATCGCTCAAATCTTCAGTTTGATAACGTGGGTCGAAAGGACTAACTTCTGTACCAAAACGCTTACGTGGGTCTTTTACTGCTTCTTTAGTCAATTCGTTCAAGATAGCTTTTTCTTCGGTGGCACTTTTGGCATCAGGGAAATACTTATAAGCCCATTGAATAGCCCAAATGTCATAATCACCAATGCGTGGGAAGAAATCCGTAACACCATCTTCTGGTTGTGCTACGTAGTTGAAACGTGCGTAATCCATAATAGAAGAAGTGTGTCCGTTTTTAGCAACCCATTCTTTATCACGTAATTTCTCTACTGGAGTAGCCGAACTCGCTCCCATGTTGTGGCGTAAACCAATAGTATGTCCAACTTCGTGTGACGATACAAAACGAATCAATTGTCCCATCAATTCATCATCAAAGTTTTTCTTTCTTGAGCGTGGGTCAGCAGCAGCTGTCTGAATCATATACCAGTTACGCACCAAACGCATTACGTTATGATACCAACCAATATGACTTTCTAAAATTTCGCCACTACGTGGGTCGTGTACGTTCGGGCCATAAGCATTCTGAATATCGGCAGCAAAATATCTGATTACCGAGTAACGAGCATCTTCTAAACCTAAGCTGTCTTTTGGATTCATGTATTCACCACGAATCGCATTTTTCCAACCCGCTTTTTCAAAAGCTACTTGCCAATCGTCAACACCTGCTTTGAGGTATTTTTGCCATTTTTGTGGCGTTGCTGGGTCTATGTAATAAATGATTGTTTTTTTAGGTTCAATCAATTCTCCACGTTTTTGGCGTTCGGCATCTTCTTGGTTTTTAGGCTCAAGTTTCCATCTTACCGCAAAAACCTCATTATCTGATTTTTGTGATTCTTCACCAAAAGTGGCATACTGATTTGCAAAGTAGCCAACACGAGGGTCGAAATAACGCTTACGCATTGGTGTTTTTGGTAAAATAATCATCGAAGTATTAAACTCCATCGTTACAACACCCGCATCACGTGAAGCAGGAAGGTAATTACCAATTTGTGGAATTGGAACTAAAGAAACGCTCGGAGGAATCACACTGAAAGTTTTAGTAGTGCGAATTTCAGTGTTGATTGGATACGAACGAATATGTTGGATAAACGAACGGTCGGCTTGGAGTGCTGCAATTTTCAATAATTGCTTGTTTACAGGGTCGAGCGAGAAAACTTGGTTGTCTCCTTTGAAGAAATCTGTTACTTCAATCACCGAAGATGTATCTTTTTTCAAAGCCTTAATATCAAAAACGCCAATAATTGGGTCAGCACTTGAATTCTTTACGGCTTGGAAAATTGGTTTTGTACTATCCGGACTCGCAATTACGAATGTAATTGAACGCAAGAAAAGTTTATTTTCTGGGCCTTTTTCCCATCTAACAACTTGGCGATTCACTTCCTCTCCACCAAAAATACCACCACCTGCGGCAGTTTTTGAGTAGCGAGTTACGGTCATGATGTCACGTCCAATCAATGAATCACCGATTTCAAAGAAATACTTGTCTTCAATCTTATGAACGGTCATCAAACCTTTGCTGGTTTTTGCTTTGTCAGTGATTACTTCTTTGTAAGGTTTTGGGCCTGTCTTTGGTGCTTCGGCTGGTTTGGCTGGAGCAGCAGGGGCTGGGGTGGCTGGTTTAGGGTCTTCTGCTTTTTTTTCGTCTTTTTTCTGTGCATTTGCTCCGAGAGCCACACTCAAAATCAACGAACTTAAAAAAGTAAATTTTAATAATTTCATAAATTTGAATTAATAGTTTGAAGAATATTACTGGTAAAACTAAACAAAAATGCCAAATTTCGTAACAATCATTTGATGAACGGAGAATGAAACAAGACTAATGGACGATTTTTGTAGAAATAGATGACTTCTTAATAACAATACCTACTAAATTATGTTAGATTTTCGTTCAAAAAAAATATTTTTAGATTTACTGTAACCTTATGTTTCTTTTAAAGTAAGCATATTCAGAAACAAACAAAACGATAGATTTTTATGACCGATGAAACGGCCATGTTATGTGTTTTTAATGGCGAGCTGGACAAAGCAGCGATTTTGTATGAACGATACAAACGCCCTTTGTTGAATTTCTTCCTACGCTTTGGTGTAGAGTGGGAGACAAGCCATGACCTTACACAACAAACTTTCTATCGGATGATTCATTATCGACATTCTTATCGAGATGGTTATGAGTTCAGAACTTGGATTTATAGAATTGCTCGAAATCTGTTTCATGACCATCTGAAAGATAATCATCTAAAAATGAGTGAGTTAAATGATAGTCACGATTTTGAAGAAGAAGAAACATTCGACGACCAAAATCATCAATTAATAAGAATAGCATTACAAAAACTACCCGACGAATATAGAGAAGTTTTACACCTGAGTAGATTTGAAGACATGAAATACGAACAAATTGCTGAAATGCTTAATGTATCAGTTTCGGTTGTGAAAGTAAGAGTACATCGAGCTATCAAAAAATTGCGGGAAGTGTATTTGAGTTTGGATGTAGATGTATAAAGTAGGACAGGTTTTCAACCTGTCATTTGCGAGAAAAAGTAGTTTCAATTATAGTTGACAGGTTACAAATCTGTCCTACAACGATAAAATGAAAAATAAAAAAGAAGAATTACTGGCTGATTTTCTGGAAAATAATCTTTCTGCCATCAAAAAGCAGGAAATAGAAGATTTCTTTGCCAAAAATGAAGGTTCTAAAACAGAGTTTGAGGAATCGAAAGAAATCTTCTTTGCTATCAATAAATCAATCGAGAAAGATTTTGATTCATCAAAAGATAGATTTTTCTATGATTTCCTTTCGGCAGAAAAAGAAAAACTTTCCGAAAAACCACCAACAAAAGTCATTCGTTTCTACGAACGAACCTATTTCAAATATGCTGCAAGTGTGGCTGGTTTAGCTTTAGCTTTTTGGTTTGGCCGAAAAACGGTTGATAATCAGACGAATACAAATTTGATGTCTGATAACGGCTCTTCAAAAGTGATTGAAAAGTTGGTTGAAGTGCCTGTTGTGCGTGTCGATACGATTTATGTGGCTAACAAGCAGCTTGCTTTGGCCAAGCAGCCAAATGTAATGAATGAGATTGGTACCTTGAAAAAGGAAATTCAAGAAACCAAAGACTTATTGATTTTGTCGATGCTTAAAAAAGAATCACCATCTGAGCGGATTCAGGCAGTTAATTATAGTTATGATTTGCAACAACCCGATGAGCAAGTGCTAAAAGCTCTTATTTATACCCTCGATTATGACCGAAACGTAAATGTACGAATTGCAGCGGCCGACGCAATCGGAAGGTTCGGAAATAATACCAATGTGCGTGATGCACTCGTTAAGTCGTTGTTGAAACAACAAGAACCAACCTTACAGATTTCGATTATTGATATTCTCACCAAATACAATGAACGCAAGGCTTTACCTGCTCTTCGATTACTGGCCGAAGATAACTCTACATCGGAGTTTGTGCGTCAGAAAGCTGAAGAGAGTACCAAACTTTTAAGTCTGTAAGTGTTTGATTATTAATTTATTACTTTTAAAAATGAAGAATTTTCTAAAAACAAAAATTATGAAAAACTATCTAAAAATATCGCTATTTGTATTGATAACAATGAATGCTTTTGCTCAGAATAAGCAGAGTACGTTTAAGCAAAGTTTTAGCGGAGCCGACAAAAGAGTGCTAATTATGAGTGCCAGCAACAACCTAACAGTTGAAGGAATTACAGGTACTGAAGTAATCATTGAGTCGGATAAGCAAGAGCGAGAATTTCCTGAAGAAGCTCAAGGTTTGAAGATTGTTTCGCCTGGTGGAGCAGTTGATAATACTGGTATTGGAGCCAGTGTGCAGCTTGAAGGAAATACACTTAAAATAAAGCTACCAAAGAGTAAGTATTATGGAAATTTCGTTGTCAAAATTCCGAAAGATTTGAACTTAACATTACAAGAAAATGGAAATCCTTACGGTAAATGGTTGGTAACGAGCATGAAAGGTGAGGTTGAAGCAAATACTTCCTACACGACACTCAACATAAAAAATGTGAGTGGGCCGATTGTAGCTCGCTGTGGTTATGGGAAGGTTTTTGTAGAATTTGATGAACTTAGCCAAACAAGACCCAATTCAATTTCGGCTAATGGTGCAGTTGATATAACACTTCCAGCAACAACAAAGGCAAATTTGAAAGTTCAGGCTATGTATGGTGAGTTTTTTACTGATTTTGATATTCAACAAATGAAAGTTGAAGAAACAAAAAAAGATACAACTAATAGAAAAGGGGCAAAATTCACTGTTTATAATAATCAGACTATCTATCTACATGATAATGCAGCCTATGATAGATTTGGGAAAAAATTCTCAAACGAAGATTATGAAAAAATAAAGAAGGCAGAAAATAGTTCTGGTAAATCATTAACGTTTGCAGGTTCACCTTCAAACGGGCAAGAAAGCTCAGCATACGCTCAGTCAGTGATTGCATCAAGTAACTGGGAGCTTGCTGGAAGAGAATTTAATACGAGTATGGGAAGTATTAATGGTGGTGGAGTGAATATGAATATAAGGTCGGACTTTGGAAATGTCTATTTAAGAAAGAAAAAATAAATAGAAACACAAAATTATGAAAAAACAAAACGGTGCCTGAGCATATCAAAGGCACCGTTTTTGTTGATGTAGAACAGTTTTCTAAATTGTTCAATATCAAAACAAATTCGTTTTTATCAATTTGATAGAAATAGCAATCAAAATCATTCCAAAGACTTTACGAAGAATATCTGCCCCCGTTGGCCCAAGAATTTTTTCGAGTTGCTGTGAAGTTCTGAGAACTATGTAAACCACTAATAAATTCAATAAAATTCCGACAACAATATTTTCTTCTTGATAAGCCGCTTTCAAAGAAATAATGGTTGTCATTGTACCCGCTCCTGCAATAATTGGAAACGCCAAAGGCACAATTGAGGTTGCCTTACTGTTGGTAGTTTCGTGTTTGAAAATGCTTCTTCCCAAAATCATTTCAAAACCTATTAAAAACAGAATTAAAGCCCCTGCAATGGCAAAAGATTTGACATCAACGCCAAATAAACTCAAGATACTTATCCCTAAATACAAGTACGTAATCATCAATCCACCAGCAACTAATGTTGCTTGTTCTGCATGAATACTGCCTGCTTTTTTGCGTAAATCAATGATTATCGGAATTGCTCCCAAAATATCAATAACCGAAAACAAAATAATTGTTACCGAGATGATTTCTTTAAAGTTGAAGTTCATTGGCGTAGTAAGGTTTTTAGTTTGTCGAATTCCCAATCTTCAATAGCTGGGAAATTGGCTATTCTGAAAGTGGTGTCTTTCCAAGCACCATAACCATTACCCAAAATTATATTATTTTCCTTAGCTTTTTGTTTCAAAACCGAAATTTCATCAACCGTTCCTTTTATTGCAATAACTGTTTCTGACCTTACTTCTTCATTGGTAATCAATAAATCAAGAGTAGTTTCTTGGGCTATAAACCTATAAAAATCCTTTGCTCTTGATTTTATATGAGTGTCAATGGCTTGAATATCAGGCACTTGCTGCATTACTCGCATTAGAAGATAAATACCAAGAATGTTTGGCGTGTAATGCGTTTGGAATTTCTTGAAATTATCTCTGATGAAAAGTAGGCTGTTGTAGTGGTTTCGTTCACCAATTTCTTCGGCACGTTTAATGGCTTTTGGAGAACAAATCATCACGCCCATTCCAGCGGGTAATCCGAGACACTTCTGCACTGAAGCCAACCAAATATCTCCAGATTTCCAGTCAAGCTCAATTCCACCCAACGAAGACGTAACATCAACTGCAATAAGTGCTTCAGAATTTAGTTTGTTAAAAAATGAAAACTCTATTTGAGTAGCATTCGATGTTTCGTTTTGGGTAAAACACCAAACATCGGCATCGGTTGAAAGCGATTCGGATATTTTTTCTTGAAAATCAAAATTTGTTGCTGATGTTTCTTTACTTAAGCGAGAAGCATACTCAAACCATTTTTCGCCAAACGCTCCATTAAAAACGTGATGACTGTGATGTCTAACGAGTGATTGGCTGATGATTTCCCAACATTCGGTGGCTGATGAAGTAAAATAAACTTCGTAATCGTCGGGAATATTTTTTTTTTGTTTGAAGACCAAAATGCACACTTCAAGCATTTCCATAAAAGCCTTACTGCGGTGATTTTGACTCAAAATACCTTCATTCATGGCATCTTGGAGGTAAGTTGCCACTTGCGGATATACTTTTGATGGTCCTGGATAAAACGTTGTCAAGTACCCCTAACCCCTAAAGGGGGATTTTGATTAATGGAAGAAAACTTTATTATTTAAGAAAATACGCTTTTAAATCTCTTTCGAGTTCGGTTACGGAAATGGTTTTGATGTTTCCATCAATTGCCAATGATATTTTTCCGTTTTCTTCCGAAACACAAATGGCGGCGGCATCAGTGGCCTCTGAAATACCAAGTGCTGCACGGTGGCGAAAACCATAATTTGAAGGCAAATCATCGTTACTCGCAATCGGTAGAATGCAGTGTGCGGCCTTGATGCGATTTTGGTTGATTATTAATGCACCATCGTTTAGCAGACTATACTGACTAAAGAGCGATAAAATTAGTTTTTTAGATAAAACTCCATCAATAACATCGCCAGACTCCGCAAATTTTGATAAATCATCTTCTTTCTGAATGACAATAATCCCTCCCGTGAATTCACTTGACATCGTTTTTGCAGCTTCGATGACGTTTTTCAAAGGATATTTTTCTTCTGGGCTTATCTCTGTGCCAAGAATATTCGAAAAAAGCTGATTATTTGTTAAAGAAGTAGATTTGCCGACTAATAATAAAAAACGACGAATTTCCTGCTGAAATAGAACAATCAAGGCAATGGCTCCCACACCCATAAAATACTCCAAAATGCGAGTAAGTAGCTCTAAACCAATGGCTTTGACAATCAAATAAAATAAATAAATGAGCAAATAACCCATAAATACCCGACTTGCCACACTACCACGCACCAGTTTATAAATGTAATACAGCAGAAATGCAACGAGCGTTATATCTAAAATATCAGTCCACTTAATTTCTAAAAATCCTATTTGCATGAGAAAATTTCATTTTATATTCAAATTCGGTTTCGTAGTACACCTGAAAACCTGAGTTTTCATAAAACCGCTTTGCTTTTGGGTTATTTTTCAATACCTGTAATTCGATTCCCTTCGATTTTCTTTGTCCATCTTCAATTACCTTATCGAGCAGTTGGCGACCAAAACCTTGGTTTTGAAAGTTTTTTTGAATCAGAATATTTATGATTTCAAAAGAATGATTTTTTTCTTCTATCTCCAAATATCCGATGCTTTGTTTTTCAAATTCGATAATCTGAATGTTTTCCGAATCAAATTCTCGTCTGTGCGATTCGATTTCGGTGCTGTAAACGGCATCGCTGTATTCTTTGAACGAACTTTGTTCGATTTCAAATGTCAAATCGGCATCGTTTTGCGTTGCTTTTCTGAGTAGAAGTTCCATTTTATCAATAACGGTTTATATAGGATTTAAGATAAAATGAGTTGCCTTATATTCAGAAAAATCATTTCATTACAAAATAAATACTTTTTGAGAATAGTAGATTGATTTTTAGTATTTCTTTCAGCAGGATTATGACGAATTTTAATCTCTATTCCTTATTTTTAATAACTTTGGCTTGCTTTACTCTGAGTTTCTTTGCTGCCTTTTCTTCATTTTCCATTATTCTCGCCAAAACTATTTTTCGGATTACTTCTGCTGGAAGTGGGTTATCGGCCGTAAAATGTATTGTTGAACCCTCATGTTTGTAGCCAACTAAGTCTTGTCCGAAGTGCCCTCGTAATCCAGAACTCATGAAATAAAACGAGAGATGAGTTTTATAATAACCAAAGCCAACCAATGCTCCTTTGTACTTGAATGTTGGAATCATATAGCTGATTACCTCTTCGGCATCGGGTACTAAATCCAGTATTTGCTGACGCAATTCTTCAAGAGCGATACGTTCTTTTTCTGGTACAAACGAAAGATACGAGTCAATATCTTTTACGGCAATATTCTTCTCCATCATAAATTTTAATAGGTTTTAAATTGCAAACAAGAAGGGTGTAATACTTTTGTATCATCGCTGATTTTAGTTAATAAACCTGTCTGTGGGTTTCGTCTAAAAACCACTATATTATTTGAACTCTGGTTAGCCACGATAACAAAATTACCCGTTGGGTCGATATTAAAGTTTCGAGGCGTTTCGCCATAAGTAGATTCATGACCTACTAAAGTCAAAAGCCCATTTGATGCGATTTTAAAAATAGAAACAGTATTTTCTACTCGATTGGTAGCGTACAAAAACTTCCCATCGGGCGAAATATGAATATCAGCACTGCTATAAATATCGGCTTTTTTTTGATTCGATACTATGCTTTGAAATTTGCTTAATTGCCCATTTTTGTAAGCATAACCAATGATATTTCCACTCAATTCTTCGATAGAATAAGCAAATTTTTGATTTGGATGAAAAGCCATGTGGCGAGGGCCTCCACCTGCTTCGGTGTTGATAGTCAGATGATTAGTTTCGATTAATGGTTTCGCTTGACTATCATTAAACTTAAATGTTCTGATTTTGTCAGTGCCTAAATCGGGTAGAAAAAGAAAATCGTTTTTAGGTGAAAGATTTGCCGAATGGATATGCGGTTTTTCTTGTCTTTCTTTATTGATGCTCGTTCCCGAAAACTGAATGCTTTGCACGTATGGGTTGAGGCTGCCATCTGTATTTTTGCTCAAAACCGTTACATTTCCTTCTCCATAATTAGCCGTAATGACGAATTTATTGTTTTTATGTACACTCACATAAACAGGGTTTTCACCATTGGCCGATTGTTTATTAATAAATTTCAAGCTACCATCAGCACTATTAATGGCAAATGCACTTACATTTCCGTGTTGAGGAAGTTTGGTTTCGGTACAGGCATATAAAAACTTACCATCGGGCGAAACCGTCAGAAAGGAGGGATTTACAATGTTTTCAGTATTAAAAACTAAATTTAAAGCACCAGTTTTTGGATTGAGTTCATAAACATAAATGCCTTTGTCGGGTTTACCATCGGTGTACGTGCCAACAAACATCAAGGTTTTTGATTGGGCAAAAACAAAATTTATACTTAGTAAAAGGATAAATAAAGAGGTTAGTTTTTTCATTTAATAGGTTTAACGCATTAAAAAGTCTAAAAAATACAGTGTTTTGCCCTGAAAGGGCTTCAAGAAATTAAGATAGGGCGTAGCCCTATCAAATATGTGTTAAGTTCATCTGCCCTTAAAGGGCAAAACAATTTTGTTGGCAATTCTTTCACCCTTTCAGGGCAAGGTTTATGTATTTCTTCTGTCTTTCTGAAAGAATCTGTTTGCTGTGAATTTGTCCTCTCCTACAGATGCTTTCAGAAAGACAAAAACATGACATGCTTCAGCACTTAATGGTCAAGTGGGCGTTTTTTTATCATTCCACCTTTGGTATCTTTTACACTGTTCATGACCACAAAGGCATTTGGTTCTATTTTTTCGATTTCAGTATTGAGTTTATTCAATTCCAATCTCGTGATTACGGTATAAATAATGTCAATATTTTTAGTTTCTCCACTTTTTCCGTAGCCTTTTTTACCGCTATACACAGTTACGCCACGCCCCATTTCATTGATAATCATTTGTCTGATTTCCTCGTTGTGTGAAGAGATAATCGTTACGCCGATATACTCATCAATACCCTCAATGATAAAATCTAAGGTTTTTGAAGCAGCCAGATAGGTAATCATTGAATAAAGGGCAATTTCGACCGAAAGGAAATAAGCTGCGGCCGAAAAAATAAGCACATTGATGATAATGATAATATCGCCAATAGTTGTTCCCATTTTTTTGCTTAGAAAAATCGCCAAAACCTCAGTTCCATCAATGACAGCCCCACCTCTGACGGCTAAGCCGATACCCGCCCCAAGAAAAAATCCCCCAAAGATAGAAACCAGTAGGTTATCTTGAGTAACATCGGGGAAATTCACTGTACCTACACAGAGTGCAAGTCCAGCAATGGCTAAGGCTGTTTTGAGGGCAAATACTTTCCCCAAGATTTTATAACCCAAAAAGATAAACGGAATATTGATACAAATAATGAGGATATAAAGCGGAATTTGAGTCAAGGCTGAAATGAGCAACGAAATACCCGTAGCTCCGCCATCAATGAAATGGTTGGTCAATAAAAAACCTTTGAAACCAAATGATGCCGAAAAAATTCCAGCCGTTATCAAGATAATATCTTTGAGGTAGCGTTTGAGTAAGATTTTTAACTCACGATACCCTTTGGCCAGTTTATAGTCGGAGTATCTTTCTCCGCTTGCTAATTTGGGTAGCGTGGTTTTTGTGATTATTTTTTTCCAGAGTGAATTCATAGCTATGCTTATTACGAATTAAGTTTTTAAATCTGCTTTTCTTTTTCGCAGAAAATTGGTAAATCTTCTGTCAGTTGGGTATTTCCGATTAGGAGTAAGGTTATTGAAAACCAACGCAACTATCAGTAAAATTAGTGTGCCAGTAAGTACGGGTGTTAATACATACAAATACCCCAGTTGTTTTACTTTGTCAGTGCCTATGATGGCAATGAGTGCCGCTGCTCCTCCTGGAGGGTGGAGAGTCTTAGTTATTTGCATCATCACTATCGAGAGCGAAACTGCCAAAGGGGCGGTAATCCATAAAATATTGGGCATAATTTTATAGATAGTCACGCCTATAATAGCCGAAATAACATGCCCTCCAACCAGATTTCGAGGTTGTGCCAATGGACTTTGAATGGCACCAAAAATCAGAACACTCGATGCTCCAAACGAACCAATCAAAAATACATTGTCGATGTCGGCCAAGGTCTTACTTTGGATGAATGCAATGAGAGCGATACCTATAAACGAGCCAATAAATGAATAGAGGTGTTCTTTGGTATCGACCAAGGTTTCTCGGTAGATGACATACCTTGTCATCCTTAAACCTCGTTTAAGTTTATTTCTTACCATTTTTTGTTTTGTTGTACTTATAATGTTGTTGTGTGCAAAATATTTTTTGGATTGGTTTACTTCAAAACCTCCATTTCGTTGATTTCGGGGCCACCACCACGATTAGCTGAACCTGCCACCGAATAAACCTTTCCGCCAACTACCGAAGCTCCTGTGCCATGACGTCCTTGTTTGAGGCTTGGAAATGGCACCCATTGCATTTTCTTTGTGTCGAATGCCTCAACTTCGCTATGGGCAGGTACTTGAGCCGCACTTTCACCACCAATTACCAAAAGTTTATCGCCAAATGCTACCGATGAATTTCCTGCTCGTTGCGTTGGGAGATTCAGTTCTGCGGGAAGTGTCTGCCATGTTTTTTTCTTTAAATCATATACATCGACTGCTGGTTCGGTCAGATTCAAAACTTGATTAATACGAGCCGTTGAACGTCGGCCACCTGCTACATATAGTTTATCATTGATTACGGCTACGCTTACGTGGTCACGTAGGTGAGGGGCATCGGCCAATTTTACCCAAGTATTGGTTTTTGGGTCATATTCATCAAGCCATGCCACGTGGCCGTCCCAGTGGCCGTCTGTTATACCACAAACTGTATAAATCTTATTTTTATAGACTACACAGCCTGCCGACCCACGCAAACGGTCTTTTGGGATTTCGGGGCCAACTCGCCATTCTCTTTTTTCGAGATTGTAGATATAAATATTCGGAATTGGGGTTTCATGCGGGTATTTTCCTGTCATGGCCATCATTACATATACTTCACCATTGTATGTAACAGCTTGCAAATGATGGATTTCGAGTGGAGTGTCAACTGATTTTGTCCAAGTTTGGGTTTTGATGTCGAATATTTCGGTGGGTTTAATACCACGTCCGCCCAATAATACGAGTTTGTTCCCAACGGCTGTCATGGTGTTTTCGTGGCGATTGGTACAAGTATTGGTTGGAGACATTACTTCCCACGTTTGGGCGTTGGCATTGAATGCTATACTTGCTAAGGCAGTAATAAAAGTGTACTGAACAAAAGGTTTTAATTTCATGAGAGAGTTAGCTTAATGAGGTTGATTCAGTAAGCAATTTAATGAAAATATTTCTTTTGTGAATTGAATTGAGACGATGAAAGTATTTGTGTGGATGAGATTTTTAGCCCTTTCAAATTTCAGAATTATTTGGAATTCGTTTTTTGAGCAACAAGTTCAATAAATTCATTAATACGTTTCTGGCGAGTAGCTTGTTGTTTGGCCATCAATAATCTGTGTAATACAGCTTTTTGGGCAGATTTGCTCAAACTCATAAAGAATTCTTTCGAGCCTTGATTGGCCATTAGGGCAGTTTCAAAGTCAGGTGGTATCACGAGGGCTTCTACCTCGTCTAAGATTGTCCACGAACCATTTTCTTTGGCTATTCTGATGCTATCAAATCCCGCTTGGCTCATTTTTCCAGCCTCAATAAGTTTCTCAACTTTATCTTTATTTATTTTTGACCAAACACTTTTTGGCTTGCGTTTCGTGAAAAACTGCATATATTTTTCGTCGCTGATAGGGCGTGCAGTGCTATCAATCCACCCAAAGCATAGGGCTTCGTCAACTGCTTGACTCCATGAAATAGACGGAATGTTTGATTTCTTCTTAAAATAAATCAGCCAAACCGATTGTTTTGAAAGATGGTTTTCTTGAAGCCATTCCCTCCACTCGGTTGTGGTACTTGGATAAAAGGTGTCTATTTCTTCTTTTTCCATTTTCTACATTGAAACAGTTTTTTGTGCTTATTGAACTTTGAATAATTTGATTGTGTAATCAAGTAATTGTTGATTACCATAATCACCGTGGCCTGGTACTACAATTTTTACATTTGGATAAGCTTTTTTTACTTTTTCGACAGTGTTAGACCATTCGGCAAGATTGGCATCGCCTAAGTATCCTTTGCTTGCATCAACTTCTTTCACCAAACACCCGCCAAACATGACGTTTTCGCTCGGAAAATAACCCACAACATTATCTTTGGTGTGGCCTTCACCAAGAAACTTGGCCGTGATGCTTTCTTTACCAACTTTTAGTGTAAGTAAATCCTTGAAGCCATTTTGCGGAACGGTGTATTTATTTTCTTTGGCAAGTTCGATGGTTTTGAAATTAGCATAAGAGGGAATATTATTATCATGAAACGCCTTTAAACCGCCCAAACAATCATCGTGGAAGTGCGTAGGAATAACGGCATTGATTTTACAATGAAGCGTTTCTTTTACCCATTTGATGAGTTCTTCAGCACTTTTATCGTTGGTTGGGGTGTCAAACACAATAACTTCATTATTATTTCTAACCAAAACGCCATTACATGGTACATAACCAAAATCATTGGTTTGTTTGAATGAAACGTGCTTAAACGCATTTTCAGAAATTTGAGTAATTACCAAACTACTGGTTTTGTAAATTTCTTTTGCTTTGAACTTGGCTTTCTTTTGAGCAAAAGAACCTAAAGTTACTAATGAGAGTACTGTAATTAAGAGAGTTTTAGTGATAGCTTTCATTTTTCTTTGGTTGGAGACTTTGGTATTTATTTTAATTGATTAAGTTATAAATTAAGAGTTGGATTTTGAAATAGAAACCGACACCTCATTATTTAGCTGTTTGGTGGAACGAGCCGAGTTTGATTTGGGGGATTTTTAAAACGTGTACAAATTTTATAGATTAAAAAAGCTGAAATAGCTGTTCCGACCAAGATTACTCCTTTATCGCCCAAAAGTTCAACTACAAAATTAAAAGTTTTTGTTTTACCGCTGTGTGCTTCTTCAGCTGTTCCATTCGCTAAGGCAATTGCTTCAAAATATGAGAATAATGTAATGCCAATAGTTGCCACAAATCCAATTAGATAATTTTGTATTGCCTTAAATGGTGTTAGGGTCTCTATTGTTCTTTGATAGTAACGTTTTTCTGTGAAGAAACTGAAAAAGGTTTCATAATCTTCAAAGTTCGTGAAACTAAATTCACAATCAGCTGGCAAACCTCCAAGTGCCTTGTACTTAATGAGAATATCTTTGTCAAACTCCTCCTTTTTAATAGATTTTATATTTTCAAACTTGATTTCAACTTTAGTAGCGAGAGATAGTTTTTTATTCCAAGCATCTTGAAAATCAGTATATGAGTTGAAGTTTTGACTTGAAAATTTTAGCGAGTTTTCGTCAAAGATGAAAGAGGAAATCTTATTGCCCGAAATTGAAAATACTTTGTTAAACATAGTTGTAAGGTTGTTTTATTGGATTAGTTAAAGTTTTAGTTGGTTAAACTAAACGAAGTTTATGAAATATTTATTAATTCATTTGTGTAACATACTTTCCCACTAAACCGTCATCAAATACTCCACCAAAATCCCATCAATTTTTTCGAGTTTACCAATAACTTGGTTGGTGAGTGTTTTTCTGAATTCGAGTTCGATGGTGCATTGGTTATCATAAGTTTGGTTTCTGATTTTTAGGCTAAATTCTTTCACTACTTTCATTACATCATTCATTTGCACAAACTCAAAACTCACATTATAAACATCATTGACGGTCTTTTCAATTACTTCGGCCACTGTCAGAGCCTCGGCCGTTGCAGATTTATAGGCGTTGATTAAACCAGGAACTCCCAAAAGAGTTCCGCCAAAATACCGAACAACTACTACCAAAATATTGGTAATATTTTGTGATAAGAGGGTATTTAAAATTGGTTTTCCTGCCGTCCCCGAAGGTTCGCCATCATCATTTACTCTGAAATTAGTGCGGTCGAGTCCCAAACGATAGGCATAACAATGATGCACCGCCTTGAAATGCTCTTTTTTGAGGTTATCGACCAATGGTTTTACTTCATTTTCGTGTTCGATAGGGTAGGCATAAGCCAGAAATTTGCTGCCTCTATCTTTAAATAAGCCCTCAACAGGAACTTTAATTGTTTTATAAGTATCTTCAAAAAGCATGAATAACGTGGAGCGAATCTCCAGATTCGCAGGATTTTAGATTACAATCCTAAATAATACTAACTAACAATAAATAAAACAGCAAAATTGGTAAGTATTTACATAAGAAACACTTGCTTTTGATTATCTACAAAGTAACCGATTTATATCTTTTCCAGTGAAAACCTCGGTCGGTTTGTTCTTCGGCTTGCCAGCCTTTATAAATCACGAGTTTGTTTTTTTCTTGAACTACATAAAAATAATCGCCCGCACCAGCCCACCAAGCACCACAAGCCGAAAGTGCAGTTTTTGGAATCTTGTTTTCGGTATAAAGACTTGGGTCGGTAATATCTGCATTGCCAGTTATTTTATCAATTTTAGCTACTTTTTTGCCAAAACTTAGAAAAATATCCGAATGTGGTGCTCCATTGGCATCTTCGGGGTAAGTCTTGAAAGTAAATTTTGCTTGTACTGGAGTCGATTGTGCCATTGCCAGCTGAGCCAAGCAAATAAACAAAACAACGATAGTAAGTGTACGTTTCATAAAAAATAGGGGTTTGGTGATTAAAATTTTTGAAGACTTCCTGACTCGAAAATATCTTTATTTTTGATGCCTTTTTGTGCCAATTCGAGCATATCTTGAGCAACTTTTTGTCCGGCAATTACCTTATAATTATCAGGAATCAGTGGTGCAAAAAAGTCCATCACAATTTTGCCGATTTTTTCGCCCATGCGTGGATTCTCACGTTCACCCGCCAACATTGATGGACGTAAAATGATAAGTGTTGGAAAGCGTAAATCGCTCAATGCTTTTTCTATTTCACCTTTCACTCGGTTATAATAAATCCACGACCTTTCGTCGGCACCCATTGCTGTGATTATTAAAAACTGTTTTGTACCATTAGCAAGCCCAGCTTTTGCAAAATTAAGCGGATAAGTAAAGTCAACTTTATAAAAAGCATCTTTAGAGCCAGCTTGCTTCATTGTGGTTCCGAGGCAACAAAAAATATCATCAGCAACGATTTTTGACGCATCCAGATTATCAAAGTCCATTACTATTTGTTCGAGTTTTTGATGCTCAATATCCAATTTTTTTCTGACTATGATTGTTACTTTATTGTAGTATTGGCTTGCCAGAAGCTTATGAGTTAGGTGTTTTCCGATGAGGCCAGATGCACCAACTACAAGGGCTGTTTTCATGATTTTTAATCTTGTTATAAACAAAGTGAATCTTCAAGCTACAATTTATCTTCTTTTATTGAAATCTATTGTATGATACCCTACTAATTTTTCAGCACGAGCCGTAACGGGGCGGTGATAAATGAAAATTTCGTAAGTGTTTTGGGTTTCGCCAAAATTCCCTTCAAAATACACCTCATCGGTTGTTTTATTAGGTTTTTGTGTAACGAAATCATAATTATAAACCCCTTGTTTTAGTCGAATAGTGGCCGTGTATCCACCAAAATTATTGTCATAGACCATTTCATTGGTTTTGTCGAGACGCCAATCATTGAAACTTCCATTGACATAAACTTTCTCATCGGCAGCCTCTAATTCATGGGTTTTTAGACCAAATGTCATAAATACATAGTCAGAATCTAATGCACCGTCAGTACCTTCACGGTTATCAACTACATAATTTCCATCAAAATCATTCGATTCGATATAGGCAGTTTCGCTTCTATTGGCTTGTGGCGAAACCCACATTTCATCTTCTTTGCCTCGTTTGATTTGAGCAATATATTGGCCTTTGTAATTTGTACTTCTTGAATCAAAAAAACGGAATTCATTGCCTGCAGGAAACACATTTTCATCATCAAAAAAACGATATTCAATTTTCGACATTCCCTCATTGACACTAAATGCTTTTAAGTTTCGGACGGTCTTATCCCATCTGAAATTTTGACGAATAATGATTTTCAATTCATCTCGTGGCGACATCAAACGGTAGCCTCCGTAATTTACTTCAAAATCTACTTGTTGATGAGTTTTGTATTTTGATGGTGCTTGAGCTTGTCGAATCGTGCCAAATGCACCGACTTGGGTTTCATAAACCATGAAACGTTTACTGAAAACAATATCATCTTTGCGGCGTCCACGCCACGCTACAAGCAGATAATTTCCTGAAAGTAAAACTTTAGGTATTTCGATTTTATAATGATAATAAGGCACTTTTGTTGTACGTGAAACCTGATAATCATTCACGATTAGGTCGTTATACTCAGGCATATATTCTATTTCAGAAAGAACCGATTGCTTCCAATCGTAGGTACAATGCAAGATTTTTATGTGATATTGCTCGTAATTGGCATTTAAGTCATCAAATTCCAACCAAAGGTTTTTTGAGTCGTTGAGCGGAAGAACTGGAGGATTGAGTGTGCGGGAAGCATCATGGGCATCGCCCACGAGCGGATAAAGTAAAACGGTTTTTATATTAGGTTCGTAGGTGAAATCTTCAAAACGTAGTTGCTTGGTTTGAGCAAACACAACAAATTGATATAAAAGAAATACAATAAAAAGACATTTTCGCATGGAGACAATTATTTTTTCAAAGCTAACGATTTTTTATTGATTTTATTGGTGGAATTGTTTTCAGAATGCCTAAAAACAAAGTGACACAACCGAGAAGTTGTGCCACTTTTGAAAACGTTTCGTTGGTTGAGCGTAGTCGAAACCTGCGGAGTCGAAACCAGCGAATCAGACTGCCAGCGAATCGGACTGCCGACGCAATCGAAAATTAGCTTTTCTTTTTCTTAGGAGTTTCTACTACTGGTGCAGCCGCAGGAATCTTAGCTTTGATTTCGCCGATACCTTTTTCAATACCATCTTTAAAGAATTGGTATGAACCATCGCCCGCACCCAAAGATTGTGCTTTTAATGCAAAACCAAGTGCATCTGATGATTTACCGAGTTTATCAAGAATCTGAGCTTTTATCCAATTATTACGGAAGTTTTCACGCAAGGCCAATGATTTATCAACTAAACCGAGAGCTTTGTTTAAATCCATTCCTTTTTGCAGCATATAGTCAGCTGCTTGTTGAAAAGTATTAGATGCTTCAATGTTTTTCTGATTCACTGCATTTTCGATAGACGCTGCATTGTCAACACCAATAGCTAAAGAAACTTTTGTTTTTTCCCATGAGAAACTCAACGTTGCTGCATCATCTTTCAAATCTGAGAAATCGAACGTAAGTGTTTCAACCGAAGATACATCTTGCGGACGAGCCGTAACACGTAAAACATCGTCAGAAGCTGAGTAGTTTTGTTCGGTTACATCGAGTTTTTTACTAAAAATAATTGTCCAGTTTGTTTGGTTTGGAATTGACATGATAGCATATTTACCAGCTTTCAAAACTTGGCCTTGAACAGTGATGTCGCCAGTAGTTTCGATACGAGTAGCAGCATTAGCACCCGTACGATATACTTTATCGAAAGGAATAAGTTTTCCGAAAATTTCACGGCCTTTCAACGATGGGCGAGAATAGTCGATTGTAATTTTGCTAACACCAACAACTTGAGAGATTGATGCACCTGGACTTGGTGCTGGGGTAATTTGTGCAAAAGTTAGAGTGCCTGATAATAAGCAGCTTAATGCTAATAGAGCAATTTTTTTCATTGGATATACCGATTTTGTTGATTTGATGAACTAAATTCGTGCAAATCTACGTATAAAACTCCAAGTATGCACCGAAAAAAACTCCTCGATTTACTCGAAAACCATAATCCAAGCGATAATAATGAATTAAAGATGACAAATGAAACAATTGAATTTGTGAAAACAAACGAAGATTGCTTCAAACGTGAGCTGTTGATTGGTCATGTAACAGGCTCAGCTTGGATTGTCAACGATGCTCGAACGCACGTTTTAATGATGCACCATCGAAAACTGAATCAGTGGTTTCAGCCTGGTGGACATTGTGATGGTGACCCCGATGTTTTGAATGTTGCTCTGAAGGAAGCAAACGAAGAAACTGGCCTTAAAAACTTAAAAGTGGTTGATGGTAAGGTATTTGATGTCGATGTGCATTTGATTCCTGAGCGAAAAGGAATCCCTGCACATTATCATTATGATGTTCGTTTTTTGATTGAATCTGATATGAACGAACCTTTAATTGTAACCGAAGAATCGAATGATTTGGCGTGGGTTTCGCTTGACAAAATAGCTGAACACAATGACTCTGAGTCGATTATGCGAATGGCGAGGAAAATTTAATAAAAGCCAATAAGGTTGCGAAACGTCGCAACCTTATTGGCTAACAAGAATTTATCTGACTATTTTAGTCGAATATTTTAGATTTTCGGCAGTTACTTTCAGAATTACATTTGCTAGCGGTAAATCATTAAGAGCTGGCAATGTGATTTTACTTTCTTTTGTAGTCAAATTCCAAAGTATTTTTCCTGTCAAATCAGTAATTGAGTATTCAAAATTTGTTCCTGCATCGTTTTTCAAAACCCAAACTTTGGTACTTGAACCATCGTTGATTGGATTTGGGAAAACAATTACTTCTTGCCCTGATTTCTTCAATTCATTTATGAGTGATTCCAATTCGGCCAATTCGTAGGCTTTATCAAAATTTGGAATTCCAAAGCCAACTCTATTATCAGGGTTTGTGTATTGGCTCGCCGAACGAATCAAATATTCTCTTACCTGCATATTAGTTAAACTCGGAAATGCCTGCCAAAAACTTGCAGCAAAACCTGCCAATAAGGGAGATGAAAAAGAGGTTCCATTACTCGTTCCGATAGCCCCATTTGTATTTCCTATGACAGTTCCAGCTCCTTGTGCCGAAAGTTCGGGTTTTACTCGACCATCAGCCGAAGGTCCATACGAACTAAAAGAAGCAATATTTAAAGAACTACTTACCGCACCAACCGCAATAATTGAATCTGCATCGGCGGGTGTACCGATGTATTTCCACGACCCACTACCTTCATTTCCTGCCGAAGCCACAACCAATATTCCTGCTTGAGCGGCCCAGTCGGCTGCACGAGTGGCTAACGCACGGTCGCCGTTCATATCAGTATATTTATAATTTTGGGCTGGATTATCAAATTCGGTATATCCCAAAGATGTATTGATTACATCTACGCCCACACTATCGGCCATTTCGGCACCAAAAAGCCAGTTGGCTTCTTCTCGTTTGGTTTCAGAGGCAACGTCTTCTGTGGTTAATAATAAATAACTTGCTTTATAGGCAGTTCCAACGATTCGGCCATTCTCAAAAGCTGCCATGCACGATAATACATTGGTTCCGTGGTTGTGGTCATTATAAACATTTGCTTCATTATTTACAAAATCCCAAGTGCCTACCACTCTTTTATCATTGAATAAATCATTGAAAAAGCTTAATCTGTTGGCATTCAGAAAGCCAGAATCTAAAACACCAATTAACATTCCTTCGCCACGATAGCCTTTGGTGTGCATTTTATCTGCACCAAGCATGGCAAGTTGAGTTTGAGAAAGTCCGTTGTCTAAAATTCCTTCATTTCCGAATTTGTCTTTTGTTCTTGAGGCTTGATTTTCACCGTTCTGACGAGTATTTCTAATATCACCTTTTCCCTCTAAACCTCTAACAAACGAAAGATTGAGAATCTTGGCAAGTGTGGCAGCATCGGTTTGAATCAATGCACCATTTATCCAACGAGACTTATACAAAACTTTCGCTCCAGTTTTAGTGATTTCTGTCAAATAACTTGGGTTAGGAGGGAGGTCTCTTTCAGTAATAGCGATTTTTTGATTCGCACGGCGTTTAATTGAGCGGTCAGAAAGAAACTCTTTTGGTCGAGAAACTGAATATGGCGAATTGGTTTTGTCTTTAAAAAGAACAAAGTATTGATTTTGTGCGAAAGTTGTGAAGGAAGTGAATATGAGCAGAAAGTATATTTTTTTCATATAAATTTTATTTAAAACTTAGTTTTGGGCTAAATAAAGTGCGTTACTATTTATAAAACGAAAAAAAAGACGCTTTTGTAAACGTCCTTTCAAATTTATTTTGATTTTTTATTCATTACAAGGGGTTGCACTGATTTTTGCTTGGAAAATACTGCCAATTTCAACTTTGAAACCTGGGTTTAAGTTGATAGTCTTCCCTGCAGTATATTTGGCAGATGCGTTGGTTGGTGGTTGTCCGATTGTATTAGTTGCATTGATACTATCTTGTGCTTTTATAGTGGTTGGAGCTTGCGAAGTTCCAGTTGTTATATTTTCTGTTTGAGTTAGTGAAACTATCTGACCACATGGATTGATGTTTACTTGAATACTGCTTGATGTTGAGCAGCCATTACTAAAACAAGTTGCTGTGTAACTTGTAGTTATGCTTGGAGATACAGTTATCATGGGACCTTGTTCAGTGCTGCCACCTGACCAAATTACATTTCCAATACAATTGTTGGCTATCAGTTGAAATGATTGTTGTGTATTTGTTATAATTGGTTGTATAATTTCTTGGTTATTAGTAAATTTTAATATCCAAAAGTCTGCCATGCCCCATGAAGGTTGAGTTTTATCGTTTGATATTTGTGAATATGAAAATCCAGATGTAATGTACCCATTATTTACTGGATTAATATCAATGAATGAATCATATTCTAAACCTCCAAACCTTCTGTCCCAAATTCTATTTCCTAATGAATCTAATTGCATAATAAAACCATCAGTCGAACCTTTGGAAGGAGAGGTAACAATGCCGTTGGTTGAGGTTATTGTTCCAGTAACTAAAATACCTTTCTCATTAGGGAATATTTTATTAAAAATTGAAGTATTTAAGTAGGTTTTTTTCCAAATGATATTTCCAGATGAATTTAATTTATAAATATCACTATCAGCCCCTAAGTTGTTACTTCCTGTAAATATTATGTCTCCTTCATTGGTTACCTTTACATCATAAAAAGTGTGGTTTAAATTTGAATTAAATGTTTTATCCCATTGTTTTATTCCATTTGCATTTAATTTTACTAACCAATAATCGGGGTAGCCACTTCGAGTGATTGGCTGGCTTTTATCTCCACTTACACTACTGTAGCTTGTGCCGCCCAGCAGTATGCCCCCATCGTTTGTTTTTATACATTTTTCAAAATAATCTCCATTATTTCCTCCGAATCTTATATCCCAAACTTTATTTCCGAGAGAATCAATTTTTATGACCCAATAATCTTGCGAGCCTCTACTATTCTGACTAACATCAAATGAAAGGTCTGAATTTGTATGTCCTGCCAAGATGTATGAATTATCATTTTCTACAAATCCATCTAAGAGAAGGTCGTCTATATTGCCACCATATTGCTTATCCCAAACTTTATTTCCAAATGAATCTAATTTTATTATCCATCCATCAAGTCTAAGGCCATATGTTGGGTCATTATACGTTCCTTGGGTTTTATCCCCACCACTTCCTTGAGTGTATCCCACTAATAGTAAACCATTATTTTTAAGTTTGATTGATTTTGTCAATACATCATCATCTGCAGAACCAAATCTTTTATCCCAAATTTTATTTCCAATTGAATCAATTTTAATTACCCAATAGTCATTTTTACCTCTGCTTGGCTGTGTTCTATCACCATTGCCACTATTATTATAAAAACTTGCTGTCATGCCTGATATTAAATAATTTTTGTGGTCATCACTTACAGTCAAATTCCTTAATACATCGAAATCTGCTGTACCAAATCTCTTATCCCATATCTTTGTTGTCGGTCCATATGAGTTTTGTGATGCAACAATAAGGTTGGGCCTTTGAATATTTTGTAAATTTGTAATGATTGCACTTGTTCCTGTTGTTTGTGAAGAAGATACTTGACAGCCATCATCATATATTACAATCGCATTGTAAGTTCCAGGTGATGTTGTTATTGCAGTATTATTATTGGAAGAAACAACCGATGTTCCCCAATTATACGAATTAATGTTATTGCTGGGAATTGACGTAGCAGTCAAATAGATATTTTCATTATTACAAATAGTATAATTACTTGCAGTAACACTTACTCGTGCAAAATCAACATAAATATCATCACTTAAAGGACTTGTACAACCATTTTCGGTGCAAGATATATTAAACTTTACAAGCCCATTTATTGTCGCAGAAGCTGTTAGACCTAATGGCACTCCTACCCAAGTTCCCAAACTGGAATCAGAAAGATACCAATTAACTGTTCCACTACATCCGCTTGCTGTCAAGTTAGTTTGCCCACCTTTTCCACAAACATAAGATTTTGAAGAAGTCAGAATTGGCTTTTGTGGAATATTACTATTAAGTATAATAGATACAACATTCGATGTTTCAATACAGCCATTTTTCTCAAATTTTATTGAATAATTACCTGTGCTATTGGTTGAGTAAGTTAAAGTATTTACGCCAGATATACTATTCCCATCTTTATACCATATAAAATTAGTACCTGAAATAGGAGAAGAAGCTGTCAGAGTAATTGAATTACCAGAACATATATACTTTGTACCATCAGGTGTAATGATTGGTGCTTGCAAAACAGATACTGTAATATTACTTGATGTTTGGCATGACGTCTGGGTACAGGTAGCCGTATATGTTGTTGTTTGTGTAGGTGAAACTGTTATGGTAGAAGTTGTTGCACCTGTTGACCAACTTAATAACCCAACACTACAAGTGGCTGTTAGGGTTGTAGATGGACTGCTTGAACAGATTGTAGGTGCTGTTGATGGCGAAATTGTTGGTGCAGGTGGTGGCGTACAAGTCGAAAATCTTATCATTTGATTGCTAAGACTTATTGAAGTTGAATTATTCATTCCTGCTGGTGAAAAGCCAACACTACCTGTACTATTTTCAATGCCGACGGTTCTGCTTATTCCACCGCTATTATTTTGAATATTATGAATTTCTATCTTCCCTGAATCTTCAAATAATTGTAATTGAACTGAAGTAATAAGTTGATTATTATTAAAGTGACTTATATTCTGGTAATTAATAACTAAAATTCTATTTGGAGAGGTTCCAGAGACAAAATAGTTGATAATTGGAGAAGAACTTGCTCCAGGATGTTGGTCGGTTGCAGCGTAAGCTATAAAATTATTTGGAGTTGATGTATTAGGAATTGTCCCAACGCTTGTGCTGCCACTTCCACTACCAAAAGTAATATACCCATTAGCACTCATGTAGAATTGAGTCTGGGTTGTATTGAGGAATGTAAAGTTGAATCCAATATTAAATGGCCCTAAAAAATTATCATCACCAAGTCCAGAGCTGGAAATTGTTGTTCCTATACCACTGATAATATTATTGGGTAAACCAGTTGTGATTGTGTAGGTTTGAGAAAATGTGCGGAGTACGATTAAACCGAAAAATAACAGCGAGTAGATTTTTTTCATTTGCAGTTGCTTTGTGTAAATTATCACAAAGCAACTGCAAATGAATCATTTATTCAAATGAATTATTAAAACTTTTTAATATCCAACCTCCACCCACAACATCATCTCCTTCGTAGAAAACAGCTGCTTGGCCTGGTGCAATTCCGCTGACAGGTTCGTGGAAAATTACTTTCATTTTATCACCTTCTTGTGTAATTGTAGCAGGAGAACCATCGTGTTTGTATCTGATTTTAGTATTTGTTTCTAAACTAATATCATTCAAATCGGCATATTTTTGCATCACGAGCTTGCCCACCATCATGCCATCCTTATCCAAAGATTTTTCGTGACCCAAGACTACTTCGTTAGTTTCTTTTCTGATTTCTGTAACAAACATTGGTGTACCGAGAGCAATGCCTAAGCCTTTGCGTTGACCGATTGTATAAAAAGGGTACCCTTCGTGCTTACCAACTACTTTTCCATCTTCCAAAACAAAATTTCCGCCTTTTACTCTTTCCTCCAAACCTTCTACTCGACGTTTCAAGAAACCTCGGTAGTCATTGTCAGGCACGAAGCATATTTCGTAAGATTCTTTCTTATTTACTAAATCATAAAATTCTTTTTGGGTAGCCATTTCTCGAATTTCTGATTTTTTTAAATAACCCAAAGGTAATTTTGTTCTTGCCAAACTTTCTTGCGAAACTCCCCAAAGTACATAGCTTTGGTCTTTCCAAGTATCAATTCCTTTTGAGATTATGTATCTTGAGTTTTCTTGACGCACATTGGCGTAGTGCCCAGTGGCTATAAATTCACAATCAAGTTTATCCGCACGGCGTAGTAAAGAATCCCATTTGATGTGCGTATTACATAACACGCATGGGTTTGGTGTGCGTCCTTCCAAATATTCGCCAGTGAAGTGGTCGATTACATAATCGCCAAATTCTTCACGTATATCTAATATATAGTGTGGGAAACCTAAATTGACGGCAATGTTTCGTGCATCATTGATGGAGTCGAGGCTGCAACAACCTGTTTCTTTTTTACTACCACCCGATGAAGCATAATCCCATGTTTTCATGGTCATGCCGATTACTTCGTAGCCTTCTTCGTGGAGCATTACTGCTGCTAACGAACTGTCGATGCCGCCACTCATGGCGACTAAAATTCTTCCGTGTTTACTCATTTTGTTTACTGCGTTGGTTCAAAGCCAACCGTCTATTAATTGATAATGTATAATTGATAATGCAAAATTACTCAACAGAATTTGATTATGAATAGTTCTGAGGTAATTTTGAACCAAAGAATTGAAATTGAACTTTTGTCGGTCACTTCAACTGCTTCGGCAGTCCGATTCGCTCAGTTACCGACAACTTCGACTACATTTGGTAGCTGAGCGGAGTCGAAGCTATCAAATGTAGCCGAAGTCATAAATCGTAAACTGTAAAGATAATGTCATTAAAAACTCTCGTTAAAGTAAGTAATATAACCAATTTGTCGGATGCACGTTATTGTGCGGGTATGGGCGTAGAAATGATTGGTTTTGTAATGGATAAATTTTCGGCTGATTATACTTCTCCCGAAAAAATGAAAGAAATAAAATCGTGGGTGGCGGGTGTGCAGGTTGTTGGCGAAACCCAAAGTGCTGATTATGAAGAGGTAAAAGCCTTGGTAGAAGCGTATGAGATAGATATCTTGCAAATTTCGGAAGCTGGACTTTTACCCCAAATTGCTGATTTGGGTAAACCAATCATTTTAAAACTCGAATTCGAGAGTGCATATCTCGAAGATTATTTAGAACGATATTCTCAATTTGTAGAATTCTTTTTGGTCGATGGGGGGGATTTCTCAGATTTTGCTCGCTATACACTCAAAGAATATTCGTTTAATTATCCAATAGTTTTAGATTTTGGCATAACAGCTGAAAATGTAAACGAACTTCTCGAAGAAATGCAAATCAAAGGAATTGCACTGAAAGGAAGCAACGAAATTCGTCCTGGATATAAAGATTATGATGAATTGAGTGAAATTTTGGAGGTTTTAGAAGAAGATTGATGATTCCGATACTCCAAAAGATAGTTTGGAAGTACTATCTTTTGGAGTAAAAACTTGCCCAAAGTTCATTTACGCTGCATTTCATCCTCCAAATTTTGCCATTCCTCCATTTAGTTTCCAAAATCCTCATCAAAAAAATCCCTTTGACATTATTTTTTTCCATTCATGTAGTTTGTATTACATAGTACCGTCTTTCGCCTATATCTTTGTTTCATCAATCACACAAACAGTGGTTGATTTAAACAGAAAAACAAAAAATATAAACAATATTAAGACAATGGAAAAGCGACTTTTTAAAATCAAAACAAACAAAATGATTGGTGGTGTAGCAGCTGGTTTAGCTGAATATTTCAATCTCGATGTAACACTCGTACGTGTATTGTTCGTAGTAGCATTTTTTGCTCCAATACCTGCAATTATCCCTTACGTTGTTCTCTGGATTGTGATGCCAACCAAAGAATCTCAAATTACAACTGTTAATTATACACCAGTAAATTAACAATCAATAAAGGAAGCCTTCTGAAGGAGGGCTTCCACAAAAATAAAATAAACTAATCTAATAAAACAATAAATCCCCCTTTAGGGGTTAGGGGCTATGGAAAAGCGATTATATAGAATCAAAAACCGTCAGGCGATGCTCGGTGGAGTTTCGCAAGGTTTGGCCGAATATTTTAATATAGATGTTACTCTAATTCGAGTAGTTTTTGTATTATTGTTTTTTACTCCAGTACCAGCATTTTTTGCCTATTTTATATTATGGGTTGTATTACCCGTGAAGTATGATTATGGTTTTGCGGGAGTTGGAGACTCACAAGCATATAATTCAACTAATGATATTAATTCTCAAACCTCAAACTTTACCTTCATGAGCCGTCACAATCAAAACAACAATTTAGTAGGTGGTGCAGTACTTATTATTTTGGGTATTATCTTTTCATTCAAGACATTCTTTCACATCAATTTGTTTCATTACATCGGTCAGATGTGGCCTTTGATTTTGGTCGGATTAGGTGTTTGGCTTATCGTAAGAGATAAAAAAGACGATAACTTCACAAACTTTACCAACAACGATAGTTCATCTAACTTGTAATCACCGACATATAAATCCTGTAAGATTTCAAACAACTTGCAGGATTTTTTATTTCAGAATCACAATTTTTTAATCAAAATAAAAATATGGAACGCAAAAGTAATATTTTCTGGGGAGCAGTACTTATCGTGTTGGGCTTCTTGTTTCTCGGTACAAATCTCGATTGGTTTGAGTTAAACTGGTCATTCCGCAAAATTGCTCAATTTTGGCCTCTAATGCTTATTTTGGCAGGTGTGGCTGCATTTTTCAATCAGAAAAAAAGTATCTACAATGCAACTTCTGCACTATTGATTGCCTTCGCAATTCCGCTCGGAATCTTTACGTGTGTGGATGATGGTGTACACGAACTTAAAGACGAAATCAGCGACGGAATCAATATCGACATTGACGATTTTGATGATGACGATGATAATTATTCATCGAATTCTGACACAACGGTTGGCGATAGAAACAAGCAATACTTTGCTGTTGAAATGACTCCTGATGTAAAAGAAGCTACTTTGAAACTGGGTGGGGGAGCAGCCGAATTTGATTTGGAAGAATCACCTAACAGACTTTTTGAAGCTACAACCTTATTGAATTTTAAGAATGGTTATACTTTAGAAGAAGAAACCAAAGATGGTAACAAAACCATCAACTTTGAGATGAAGGATAAAAAAGGTAAAGAATTCAATATCAATTTTGATGATGATAAAAAGTTTGATAACGATGTATTATTAAAATTGAGTACAGCTCCAGTTTGGAATATCAACATGGGAATAGGTGCTGGAGAAGTTGATTTTGATTTTAGTAATTATAAAGTTAAAAAGTTGGATATTGAAACAGGTGCAGCTTCGATTGACATAAAACTCGGCGATAAACAAGATAAAGTTGAAGTTGATATAGATGCTGGAGTGGCCAGCGTAAAAATCAAAGTTCCTGAAGGAGTAGGCTGTGAAATCAGAATGGATGGAGCATTAAACGCCAAGGATTTTGATAATTTCGAGAAAATAAAAAGTGGACTTTGGCAAACCAAAGGTTTCGATAAGGCCACTAAAAAAATAACTTTAAATGTTGATAGTGGTCTTTCTTCTTTAAAAGTTGACCGTTATTGATTAAATAAACCTCATAGGTTTCTAAAACCTATGAGGTTTTGCTTTAAATTTGCAGAAAACCATTATTCTGCATGAAAAAAATCTTCTTCTTAGTAGTTTTTGCTTTTATAACTTCGTTTGCTAATGCCCAAATGCTCTCGACTGATGCAACAATTAGTTTGCTGACAGTCTCGCCAGGAGCAGAATTATATTCTACCTTCGGACATAGTGCCATTCGTATTCGTGACCCACGCCAAGGACTTGATTTTACTTTCAATTATGGAGCTTTTGATTTTCGGACAAAAGGTTTTTATATTAAATTTTTACGTGGCACACTTCCGTATCAAATAAGTGGAAATTATTTTGAAAATGATGTGGCTGGTTGGAGTCAAGATAATCGCTCGGTTATTGAGCAGGTTTTGAATCTTTCGCAAGCCCAAAAGCAAGGCGTTTATGATTTCTTGCAAAATAATTATTTACCGCAAAATCGAGAGTATGCCTATAAATTCTTCTACGATAACTGTTCTACTCGCTTGCGTGATGTATTGCGTAGGGTTTGCAAAGATAGCTTGCAGTTGAGCAAAACGTTACACGCCGATAGTTCGTATCGCCAATGGATAGATTTATATGCTCGTAAAAACGAAAAATTATGGGCAGATTTCGGAATGGATTTGGCCATAGGTGAACCTTCTGATGAAATTACGGGTGCAAACGGAGCAATGTTTTTGCCAGATAATTTGATGGATGCTTTCGATGCGGCTAAAATCAATCGTGATGGTAAATGGCAACCTTTGGTACTTTCAAAACAAGTTATCAACCGAGATATGTTGGCTGTTGCGGATAAAGAAAAAGAATCAATTACACCTAATATTTTGTTTTGGACTTTGTTTTTACTCGTTTTAGGCCTTACAGCTTATCAATTTAAGACAGAAAGTAAGAGTTTTCTTTTCGATAAAATTATTTTTACGATTGCCGGTATTTTTGGTTGGTTTATTTTCTTGCTTTGGTTTTTTACCGACCACGGCGTAACCGAAAATAACCTAAATATAATCTGGACATATCCACTTTTTTTTCCTATTGCATTATTACTTAAAAAAGAGAGTAATCGAGCTTGGCTCTCTAAGCATTTCTTAGCCTACGGAATTATACTTGTATTTTTCTTAGCTGCTTGGAAATTCTTCCCACAAGAAATCAATTATGCGTTAATTCCAGTCGTTTTGATGCTTTGTGTACGAGCCTTCTTTGTTTGGTGGAGAATTAGAAAGAAATTAAGTTCGTTTTAGATTTGTGGGGCGAAGTTCCGACTTCGCCTAAATATAAAAGGCTGTCCGAAAGACAGCCTCTTTCTATTATATCTTCTTCCATCTAAAAATTTCCTTCCCTGCTTTTCCTATAATTCCTTCTTCACTCCAAATAAACTCATAGAAAATTATTTCATTTCCTGTAAATTTATAACCGTAAGTAGTTGATTTATTGGAATTTGCGTATAAATCTATCAAATCAATATCGGTTTGAGTAGTTACATAATCACTCCAAACATAATAAGTTGCCAGCGAATCTACACCCGAAATTTTACCATCATATCCAAGTTCGATGTTTCCGTTGGGCGTTGAATATTTTCCTATCCAATATTTCTTTTCTATAAAACCAGTCGTATCAACTTTTTTGAATAGGCTATTTCCAATTTTTAGAATACCATTGCTCAAAGTTGCTTCAAATTCTGGTTTGGGCTTTACTTCGTAAGCATCAAAAAACTGGATTTTCTCGCTTTTTTTTATCGAATACGATGAACCTTCGTGAAAATTCCAAACGATACTGGCAGTATCGGCTTTGGCATCGAAGTTAATCATCACAGTATCAGCAAAGGGTTTTGCTTGTAGCGGTGACTTGGTTCGTTCGAGCGTTTCTAAATATTTGGCATTTACCCAAATTGTGTTTTCAAGCGTTTCGGGTTTGGTAGTTTCTTGCTTGGTTTCGGTCTTGCAGGCAATTATAGTTACCACTAAAGCAACAGACAGTATAAAATTTTTCATAGAGCGTAATCAAAGATTGAGGTTACGCTTGTAAATTTAAAAAAATTATGCTTTTCTGCCACCGTTTCCGTACCATTTCTTTTTAGGTTTTCCTCCGCCTTGTGGTGTATTACCAGCATTATTAGGTTTTGGTGCAGTTCTGGCATTGGCGTTTGGTTTTTGTGAAGAATTACTTGGTCTTGCACCGCCTCGGCCTTGCGGTTTCTGAACAACTGGCGGCCCAACACTATAATTAGGTTGAATAGCGTACGGATGCTCCTGAATCACAGGGATTTTCTTACCAATTAGTCGTTGAATATCTTTTAAGTATGTCAATTCTTCATCTTCACAAAATGATAGTGCTGTTCCGTTTGCTCCTGCACGCCCAGTTCTTCCAATTCGGTGAACATAAGTCTCTGGAATATTCGGAATCTCAAAATTGATTACATAAGCCAAATCATCAACATCAATGCCACGAGCGGCAATATCAGTTGCAACTAAAACTCTCGTTTCTTTAGATTTGAAGTTAGTCAAAGCTCTTTGACGAGCATTTTGTGCTTTATTTCCGTGTATGGCTTCTGCTTTAATGCCTTTTGCCAATAACACTTTTACAACTTTATCTGCCCCATGTTTTGTACGAGTAAAAACCAAAGCTGTTTCGATTTTAGGTTCTTTCAGAATCTCCAAAAGCAACGCATTTTTGTCTTTTTTATCGACATAATACAAAAACTGATTAATCGTGTCCGCCGTTGATGAAACAGGCGTAACACTCACCGAAGATGGATTATGCAAAATTGTTGAAGCCAGTTTTACAATTTCATCGGGCATTGTTGCCGAGAAAAACAACGATTGACGTTGCTTAGGCAAAAGCGTTATCAGACGCTTCACGTCATGCACAAAACCCATATCGAGCATACGGTCAGCTTCGTCCAAAACAAAAATTTCGATGGCATTGAGCGTAATGAAACCCTGCGTGATTAAATCAAGCAAACGACCAGGAGTAGCAACCAAAATATCTACACCATTGTGTAGTTCGTCGGTTTGACGGCCTTGTTTTACACCACCGAAAATTACGGTATGGCGGAGGTCGGTATTTGCACCATAAGCAGCTATGCTTTCACCAATTTGGATAGCCAACTCACGAGTTGGAGTAACGATGAGGGCTTTTATTTTTCGACGACCTTTACGGTTTATATCTCGGTTCTGATAAAGTTTTTGTATGATTGGAATTGAAAAAGCGGCTGTTTTTCCTGTACCTGTTTGGGCAACGCCCAATAAATCTTTTCCTTCTAAAACTATCGGTATGGCTTGTTGTTGGATGGGTGTTGGAGTTGTGTAACCTTCGGCAGCAAGTGCGAGCTTGATTGGCTCAATTAAATTTAATGATTCAAATGACATAGATTGGTGCGAATGCACAATTAAAAATGTAGAATTTAGAATGGTAGTCGTTCAAAACAACTGAGTTAATCTAAAGTCTTGTAAATTTTATTATAAAATAAGTTTTACAAAGGTACAGTTTTTTTCTGAGTATATAATCTTTTCAAATTTGGACTTATTTCATTGAAAATCAATAATTCTACATTCTACATTCTTCATTCTACATTAAACGAAGTATCTTTGCGAAAAAATTGAGAAATATGCGTAAAGTAAATATCGGATTAGTACAGATGTCATGCTCGGCTGATGTGGCCGAAAATACCCAAAAAGCAATCAAAGGAATCAGAGAAGCGGCTGCCAAAGGAGCCAACATAGTTTGTTTACAAGAGTTGTTTACCTCACTTTATTTTTGTGATGTAGAAGACCACGCTAATTTTAATTTGGCAGAAGCCATTCCCGGTCCAACTACTGATTTATTATCAACCGTTGCAAAAGAATGTAATGTTGTAATTATTGCTTCATTGTTTGAAAAACGTGCGGCGGGACTTTATCATAATACTACCGCAGTACTTGATGCCGATGGAAAATACTTGGGAAAATACCGAAAAATGCACATCCCAGATGACCCAGGTTACTACGAGAAATTTTATTTTACGCCAGGTGATGCCTCGGCTGATGATTTAGGGTATAAAATTTTTGAAACAAAATACGGAAAACTTGGCGTACTGATTTGTTGGGACCAATGGTACCCCGAAGCGGCACGCATAACTTCGTTGATGGGAGCAGAAATTTTGTTTTATCCAACAGCCATTGGTTGGGACACCAACGAACCAGACCCAAATATGAATACCGAGCAATACAACGCTTGGCAGACGATTCAACGCAGTCATGCCGTGGCAAATGGTTTGCACGTAGTTTCGGTCAATAGAGTAGGGCGTGAAGCTGACCAACAATTTTGGGGTGGAAGTTTTGTGGCAAACCCATTCGGGAGTTTATTGTATTTGGCTTCGCACGACAAAGAAGAAGTACATGTACAAGAAATAGATTTAGACTTAACCGAAAAATACCGTACAACTTGGCCTTATTTGCGTGATAGAAGAGTTGATAGCTACGGCCCGATTTTGAAGAGGTTTATTGATTAAAAACACTGCCATAAAATCTGATTTTCATGCAAATTGATAGTTCATACAAAATTTGGCTCGAAAAATTAAAGCAGAAAATAAGTGTTTCGCAGTTAAAAGCTGCTGTGAGTTTAAATACACAGTTGATGGAATTATACTGGGATTTGGCCAAAGAAATTATTATAAAACAGCATGAGTCAAGTTGGGGAGATGCTGTTTTTGAACAGCTATCAATTGATTTACGACTAAGTTTTCCGAATATCAAAGGTTTTTCTCGTAGAAATTTATATGCTATTCGCCAATGGTATTTATTTTATAGTTCTTCATCAGAATTTGTGCCACAGCCTGTGGCACAAATTCCTTGGGGGCATAATCGCTTGATAATATCTAAAATTAAAAATGTAAAGGAAGCGTTGTTTTACTGTAATGCCACACTTCAAAATGGCTGGAATAGAGAACAACTTGAAATTCAGATACAGAATAATTATTTTGATGCAAAAGGTAAATCAATTACAAATTTTCAGATAACTCTACCAGCTGCACAGTCGGAATTGGCCATTGAGACGTTGAAAAATCCTTATAATTTTGACTTTTTAGGCTTAGAAAATGATGCTTTAGAACGAGAAATTGAAAATGCAATGATGCAACACATCGTTAGATTTTTGATAGAAATGGGAAAAGGCTTTGCGTTTGTGGGGCGTCAATATCAACTGATAGTAAGTGAAAACGAATATTTTATTGACCTTCTATTCTATCATCTACAATTAAGATGCTATGTTGTTGTAGAATTAAAGGCGGGAAAGTTTAAGCCCGAATACGCCGGTAAACTAAATTTTTATTTGTCGGCGGTTGATAGCCAACTTAAACACGCAAGTGATAATCCAAGCATTGGATTAATTCTGTGCAAACACAAAGATAAAATCGAAGCAGAATATTCCCTTCGTGACATTCAAAAACCGATAGGAATTAGTGAATATCAATTAACCCAAGCATTACCAAAGAGTTTTGAGAATAAATTGCCTACTGTTGAACAGATTGAGTTGGAACTTAACAACATAGAATCAGAAGAGAAAAAGACATTATAAATAACAATATAAAAAATACAAAGTGCTTACAATCAGTAATTTATCGTTTTATTTTGGTGGAAGACCGATATTTGACGGTGCGAATTTGCAAATAAAACCAAAAGATAAAATTGGTCTAATCGGTTTAAACGGAATGGGAAAATCAACGCTTTTGCGTTTGATAGTAGGAGAGTACCAACCTGATGCTGGAAGTATCTCAAAGGCAGGTGACTGTTCGATTGGGTTCTTGAATCAAGATTTGCTTTCGTATCAAACCCAAGATTCAATTTTGGCGGTTGCTATGCAGGCTTTCGAGCGTGAAAATTATCTCCAAACCGAAATAGATAAGGTGCTACACGAGATGGAGGTAGATTATAAAGATGAATTAGTAGATAAACTCGGGCGATTACAGGAAGAATTCGACCATTTGGGTGGTTATACAATTCAATCGAAAGCTGAGGAGATTTTAGAAGGTTTGGGTTTTAAAACAGAAGAATTATCAAAACCTTTGAAAGAGTTTTCGGGAGGTTGGCGAATGCGTGTAATGCTGGCTAAGTTACTTTTGCAAAAACCAGCGTTATTGCTACTCGATGAGCCTACCAACCACTTGGATTTACCTTCGATTCAATGGGTTGAAAAATATATCTTGAATTACGAAAATGCCGTTGTGGTTGTTTCGCACGATAGAGAGTTTTTGGATAATGTTTGTAATACTACGGTTGAAGTTACTGGTGCAAAACTGGTCTCATACCCGGGGAATTACTCGTTTTATATCGAAGAAAAAGCACTTCGTAATGAAATTCAAAAAGGAGCTTATGAAAATCAACAAGCTCAGATTCGTCAAACGGAGCGTTTTATTGAACGTTTTAAGGCCAAAGCAACTAAAGCTCGTCAGGTACAGTCGAGGGTGAAGGCACTTAATCGCCTTGAGATAATTGACGATGTGATTGATGCAACTGCCCGTGTTCACTTTAAATTTAAGTTTGGCGTAAACCCAGGTAGAAATGTATTTTCTCTCGAAGATGTGAGCAAAGCTTACGGCGAAAAAGTAATTTTGAAAAATACCACAGCTACCATTGAAAGAGGCGATAAAATTGCACTGATTGGGGCCAATGGTAAAGGAAAATCGACTTTGCTAAGAATTATTGCGGGAGACGAAAATATAGTTGGTGAACGAAAGTTGGGGCATAATGTGAATTTCTCGTTTTTTGCCCAACACCAAATGGAGTCTTTGCACTTAGAAGAAACTCTTTTGGAAGAACTGAAATATGCCGATGGTGGTAAATCTGAAACTGAGTTACGTTCGGTTTTGGGGTGTTTCTTGTTCAATGGAGATGATGTTTTCAAGAAAATTAAAGTGCTTTCGGGAGGCGAAAAATCTCGTGTGGCATTAGCAAAAGTACTGATTTCGGAAGCTAATTTCTTGCTACTCGATGAGCCTACCAACCACTTAGATATGCAGTCGGTAAATATCTTGATTCAGGCACTCGAACAATACGAAGGCACTTACGTTGTGGTTTCTCACGACCGTCACTTTGTTAGTCAAGTTGCCAATAAAATTTGGTACATTGAAGATTACGAAATCAAAGAATATCCAGGAACGTATGATGAATGGGAAGAATGGTACGAAGAAAATAGAAAGTCAGTTGCCAGTAATCAACAGGCAGCAGCCAGTGCTTCACAACCTGTAAAGAAGGTAGAAACCGTTACACAGAAACCGGCAGCGAATGCAAATCTGATAAAGAAACTTGAAAGAGAAATTTCTGAAATTGAAGCAAAAATCACGGATTTAGAGCATCAGTTGGCAACGATAGAAGGGAAACTTGCCGACCCAAGCAATTATTCTGACAATCATGCACTACAAAAGCTCAATGCTGATTATGAAGTAGTAAAAGTAGAATTAAAGAAAGCCAACGATTTGTGGGAAGCAAAAATGTTGGAAATGGAAGGATAAACAAAAGAGGAACTTTTTCTAAGTTCCTCTTTTGTTTTACGCCACCTGTTGTTCTTTCCAGATTTTCCCACGTCGGCGTGAAAAGGCCACTTTTTTTAAATTTGATAACGTAAAAGTATCATCAATGGGTTTTATATAATCAAGATTCACGATTGCAGATTTATTGACTCGAATAAAGTTTTTGAATGGCAAAAGCCTTTTTTCAAGCTTTTTGAGAGTGGTGGCCGTAATTATTTGCTTCCCATCTTTAAGAGATATTATGGTATAATTTATATCCGATTCAAGGTGAAGCATTTCTTCGGGTAATAAATATTTTCTACTGCCAACATGTATTTTATTGAAAGTTTCCATGAATGCAAAAGTTTTAAAATGCTCAATCATTATAATTGAGCATTTTATACCTGAAATATTATAAACCAGCATAAGCTGTTTGTTTAAGTGCTAAATATCGAATTTTTTTATTTAGCCCTCCACTTGCACCTAAAACAAGATTTTCTCCATAAGTTCCGCCTAAAATGACAACTTTTCCATTGTTAGGTGTATTCGTTTGAGCTTGAGCAAAAGTATAGAATGGTCTGGTAGTGAGGCCAGTTGTATTATTAGCTCCTCTATACATATATCTGGTGTTGGCTTCATAATCGTATAAAAATACACCTCCGTTTCCATAAATATAATCAACGCCTGATGTTCCCCAGTCTTTGTAAATTTGAGCTTTTTTTAAGAGAATCTGTCTAACCCCAGTGCCATCCAAATAAGAGTTACCAGACCAAAAAGCTGCGGCCATACCTGCTGCATTTGGAGTAGCACAACTCGTCCCTCCAAAACTACCTCCATATACAAAAGTTGTTGTATTTGTTGCTGAACTAATGGCTGGAGCTAAGTTCCCGCTGTTTGTTGGGCCTTGGCTACTGTAACTGGCTATTATACCTGATGTTCCAGCCGCAGAACCATAACTTGTGTAAGGAACTGCACCAACTGATAATACATTGTCATTGGTTGAGTTTGAAGGAGATGTATTTGAACCACTTGCTACTTGGTATTGGTAAGCACTTCCATCATCATGACTGAAAATCTCAAAAGTAGGACTTGCACTACCAATTTTTTTCACGGCTATATATATTGAAACACTTGAACCTGAAGT
This sequence comes from Emticicia aquatilis, assembly GCF_014644295.1. GTDB lineage: Bacteria > Bacteroidota > Bacteroidia > Cytophagales > Spirosomataceae > Emticicia > Emticicia aquatilis. Next base: position 220,606 of record NZ_BMKK01000004.1, on the reverse strand, counting down.
ATTTGTCCAGCCAACATCCTCAAAAGTTAACCCAGAATTTGTACTTGAAGCTAATACAGTATTATCAGATGCTCTGTAGATATATACATCGTAATCTGAGTTTGCAACAGGATTCCAAGAAAGAGAGGCTCTGATATAATCGCCAGGACCAGCCGTACGATTATTTTGTTCATCACTTCCACTCCAATTATGCCAATTGTCTGCATCAGAATCACTAAATGAACCTTCCCAGTGAGTTTGGGCACGGTTTCCGCATGAAGTAAAGAACAGAATTCCACTGCTACCAGCATCGTTGGCTGCAACACAAGCTGCTCCTGTATCATCTGCCCAACCAGTATTATAGGTTGATAATGACATCGAAATAACTTTAACACCATGTGCTTGACAAAGATTAACGGCAGCTCCTTTTTCTGTATCATTGCCTACATCATAAAGCTCAAAAGTAGCATTAGGAACATGGTCATATACTGTTTCGACGCAGGCAGTTCCATGTACATCACCTAAAGTCATACTTGCTACTGTAGCAACTTGTGAGCCATTTCTCCACATATAGGCTGGTGTTGGGCAATGTCCTCCAGATACAGCACTTGATAAACTACCAAAACCGCTATCAATAATAGCAACTCGAATACCGCTACCTCCAACACCTGAATAACTATCTGAGTTCATCGTTGTTGGACCTTCATTGTCATGAAGAATTTTTCTTACAGCAAACATAAAATGTCTGCTATCAAGTTTTGAGCCTAAAGCCATTATCTCATCAGCATTTAACCAAATACTTGCTCGATTTTTCCATAAAGTTTCCACTTTAAAACCAAGATTCTCGAGATAATTTTTATCAATATCTGCTTCTATTTTTGTGGCATTGTAATCGTTTTTATAGACTACTTCTACGTTAATTAGCTTTTCACCATTAGTTCCCGAACGCATCCTAAGTCCTGTGTCAGACATTTGAGTTTCGGCGGCTGCTCTGTTTGTGGCGGCCAATTTCCCAATGTTATATAATGTAGCATCGATTCGTATATTTTCAGGCACACTTTCTACTATTTGAGGATTATTAATATCCTGCGAGTAAGTTATCAAGAATATTAAACTCAATATAAATGTCAGTATATTTTTCATGAGTCAATTTTGTTTATTTAACACCCAATAAAACCAAAACCATACCTGTACCTTCATTTAAGTCGGTAAGAGCTTTTCCAATAATAGCCCCTTGTGCCTTTTTGTAGTTTTTGGCCCTCATTGCATAGCCTTTCATATCAGAAGTAGTCAATAAATCACCTGCTTTAATTGACCATTTAGTAGCATCGGCTTTTACATAAACCCTGCCTGTAATAGCAATTGGGTAGTCGCCGTCAACAGATGCAACACCTTTTTGTTGTAACATTAAGCCAGGAGAGACGCCATTTGCACCACTAATTACACCAACCACCTTATGGTCATATGCTTTTTCTGCAATTTGAAGTTTTGCACTACCATCTGACATAACCGAAAGAATTGTTCCCGGTTCAACTTTTACTTTTGAATCAACTTTAAAATACTCAGCTAAATCGGCACCACCAGTAATTTGCAGCTCATCCACAACGATTCTACTTTTTCCAGTAGTATTCCAATCGCCATCAAGTTCCATTGTTTTGAGATTGGTAGTTGGGTCATAAAATAAGATTTCACCCGCTTTGTTGGTGGCATCTGAAGCTCTAATATACAATGAGTTATTGCCGTTTGATGCACTCATTGTTATCATTCCTGCGGATGCAGTTCCTGAACTCTGAATTAATACCTTATCAGTTGTACTTGTTTGAAGCACCAAATTTCCATCAGCAATACTTAACTTTTGAGACGGAGATGAAGTACCTATTCCAACAAATCCACTACCCAATATTCTCATTTTTTCAGAAAAAGAAATTGTACCATTTTGAGTTGTAGAAAATTCAATATCACTTCCACGGGCTGTTGGTGTCCATGTTTCTGTACTTGCAAATCTAATTTGTGAACCATTAAAAAAACCTGTACCAGTATGTCCAAAGGCATTCACTTGTAAAAGAGATGAATTGTTTGTAACTGCGGTAGGTGCTGCCAAAACTCCAGCCGACCTTTGCCCTCGTAATTCTGGAATATTAGTACTCGTCAAGATTAAATCAGGGGCAAAATTTCTGCTTTCTTGATTGCCTGGAGTAATGAGCGTGCTTTGTGCAATTGCATTTGCACCAAATGCAATTGCAATACAAGTAAGGATAATTTTTTTCATGGTATAATGTATTTAAATAAAGGAGTAATTGATTTTAATAAGATATCACACCTTAAAAGTATAGCGATGTTTTTTTAGAGCCAAAATTTTAAATCCAAGTTTTACTGAGCGGTTGGGAAATTTACTGAATGGTCAAATTACGAAGTAATTTATTGATAGAAAGAGATTTATATACATAAAAAAAGCTCCTTCGATGAGGAAGGAGCTTTGAAGAATGATTACTATTATCTTACTTTTTCTCAGGCAAAAGTACAAACTTAGCAAAGTTTTCAGCACAGAATTGATTGGCTGCTTTTTTTACACTTTCGATGCTAATTTTATCAATCAACTGATTTTGGTAGCGATTGATGTAGTTCAAATCTTCACCATCAGAATATTGGTCAAGTAGATAAGAATTCCAGAAACCATTCTCTTTTACTTGTAATTCTACTTCACGTTTTTCTTCGGCAACTACTTTTTCAACGTCAACTTTTTCTGGGCCATTGGCTTTGATTTTGGCAATTTCATCTAAAGTGATTTTTACGAGTTTATCAACATTGGCTGGTGAACAACCAAACGAAATCGTAAGATTATATGTCGATTTTGGAAGCTTTTCGTACGATGAACGAATACTTGGTGTATAAACACCACCTGCTTCTTCACGGAGTTTTTCGGTGAGTTTAATATCTAAAACTTCGGCTAAAGCATCTAAATTTACTAATTCTTCTTCCGAATAATCAAAGTTACCGTTGAATTGTAAGCTTACACGAGCTTTATCTTCTAAGCCTTTATATACATTCTTCTCAACTTTGCCTTTTACTTTGCTAATTCCCAAATCTTTGAATGATTCCTGACGTCTGGTAGAAGGCAAGCCACCAATGTATTTTTCGAGTAAAGGTTTAATTTTTTCAATTTCAAAACTTCCAACAAAAACAAAAGTAAAATCACTGAAATCGGCAAAACGTTCTTTGTAAATTTCAATGGCACGGTCGATATTTACTTTATCAATATCTTCTGGTTTGTTTGGCGTTCGACGAAAATGATTTTGATAAAGAACCGTTGTAACAGTATCACCAAAAACTTTTTCAGGTGTGAGTGTCTTGATAGAGTTCGTCAATAATTCTTTTTCGTTTTTCAAGAAATTCTTCACTACTTCATCATCACGTCGAGGTTGAGTAACGTACGCATACATTAGTTGGAGTGCTGTCTCTAAATCTTTTGGGGTTGTACTTCCACCAATTCCTTCGGTCAACTCTCCGATATATGTATAAACTTGAGCCACTTTACCCGCCAAAGCTTTTTCGAGTTGGGTATCTGATAATTTACTTACCCCACCTTGGGATACAATCGTAGAGGCCAATTCGGCAGAAAAATAATCTGCATCGCTGTAAAGTGAAGTACCACCTTTGCTACTTGCTGAAAATACAATTTGGTCGTTTTTGAAATTTGTTGGTTTTAGAGCTACTTTCGCACCGTTTCCAAAAACAAGTTCAGTAACTCCGATTTCATCAATTTTCTTTTCCGAAACTACTTTTGTACCTTCTGGTATTTTCTCCAAAATTGGTGTCAATACAGCTTCATCTTCATAAGGTTTCAAATCAGGATTTTTATAACTGATGAGTCCTTTAAGCTTTGCTTCATCTGGTAATTTATCTTTGTCTTTTTCCGAACCTACAATTATTCCAACTCGGTTCTCTTCTTTGATTACTTTTTTGATAATCGCATTGATTTCATCGAGCGAAATGCCATCGAGTTGTTTTTGTGCAAATTCATAGCGGAAGGTCGCATCCGTAAAAGCACTTCCTTGAAGGTAGTTTTGAACTAATCCATTCACAAAAACAGCCGATTTAGTTTTATCTTTTTCTTTGAAACTCTTCTCAACACCCACCATGTATTCCTTTTTAGCACGTTCTAATTCACCTTTCGTAAAGCCAAAACGTTTCAAACGTTCTTGTTCGTCAATCATAGATTTGATGGCTGCTTCCATTCCATCTGCATTTTTAGGCAAAACAATCGTTTGGAAAACATCTAAACCTCCCAAAAATGGACTGTAACCCATAATTCCAAACACAAATGGAGCATTTGGTTTCTTTGAAGCCTCTTGTAATCGAGTGCTAATCATTTGATTGAAAAGATTTTCGGCAATATCTGTGCGATAATCAGCTTGCGTAGTAGTTTTTTCTCTCGGTAAACGAGCAAACATTTGGAAGGTAGATTGAGGAATCTCTTTATCTAAAATCTGATAAGTTTGCGTGCCTGCTGATGGCGGAATTTCATACTTTGTTCGTTTAGGAGCACTTTTAGGCGTTTTTATATCAGTAAATTTTTCGGTAATTAGTTTTTCAACTTGAGCCACATCAAAATCACCGACTGCTACAACTGCCATTAAATCTGGACGATACCAATCTTTATAGAATTTTACAATTTCTTCGGGAGGAAATGTTTTTAAAATATCTGTTTTACCAATCGGAAGGCGTGAAGAGTAGCGAGAATTATTAAATAAAATTGGCAAAAGTTTTTGTTGAATACGAGATTGTGCATTTTTGCCTCTTGTACGTTCTTCCTCCAAAATAATACCTCTTTCTTTGTTGATTTCGGCAGTATCAAGCGTTGCATAATTCGACCAATCAGCCAAAATTTGGAACGCTCTTTCAAATAATTTTGCTGAGTCGGTTGGTACTTGAAGTTGGTAAATCGTTTCGTCGAAACTGGTTGAAGCATTTAAGTCGGCTCCGAATTTCATACCTGATTTTTGCAGAAAATTCACAAGTTCGTTCTTTGGAAACTCTTTTGTTCCATTAAAATTCATGTGTTCTAAGAAGTGTGCCAGCCCTTGTTGAGCATCAGTTTCCAAAACAGAACCTGCATTGACTACCAAACGTAGTTCCATACGATTTTTCGGTTCGGCATTCTTCAGGATGTAATATTTCAATCCATTTTTCAATGTTCCAACTTTTACGGCAGGATTATTGGGGATTGGAACATTGAGCTTTTGTGCAAAAACTTGAGTAGATACAGCAAAAATGAGAATTAGGTGGATGATTTTTTTCATAAATAAACGGTTGTTTTGTGTTTAGAAAAACTTTTAACAGTGTGAAAATGTTGTAATTTATATAAAACGTGCTAATTTATCTAAAATTATTTAATATGCCCGAAAGAACTATACTTAGCCGATTACTTTCTTATTTCGTAAGAGGACTACTATTTGTTGCACCAATTGGTTTTACAATTTATATATTATTAGGAGCTTTTGATTTTGTTGATAATATTATCAGAATCCGTATCCCGACTGGTGACCCTAACCGTGACTTGATAATTCCGGGTTTAGGTTCGTTGATTATTGTTTTAGGAACAATGGTTACGGGCTTTACGTTTTCGGTGCTTTTGCCTCAAACTATTCAAAACCTTATCGAAAATGCTATTGGACATCTGCCATTGGTGCGTATTTTTTATTTTGCTTTTAAAGACTTGATTTCTGCTTTTGTGGGCGATAAACGTAAATTCACACAAGCCGCCATAGTTTTGCTCAACAAAGAAGCGGGTGTGCATAAAATAGGTTTCATTACACAAAATGATTTGACGAGTTTGGGCGTTAGTAATATGGTTGCCGTCTATTTTCCGCATAGCTATGCTTTTTCGGGTGAATTGATGCTTGTGCCAAAAGAAAACATACAAATGCTCGATATGCCGAGTGCCGAAGTGATGAAACTAATTGTTTCGGGTGGTGTATCAGTAAAAGAATAATTAGGTTAGGTAAATCGTGCAACGGTGGCCGACGCTCGGTCGCTTTTTGTTAGCCGTTAGGTAAAGAAAAATGATGAAAAAAAATCTACAACTTAAAGGAATAATCTGTTTAACTATCTTAGTTATGGTTTCATTTGTAAACCATGCTCAAGACTTTCATCTACGTCAGGCTCAAACAGTCGAGGAATTGCTCCTCAAAAAAGACCCTAATCGTACATATGCACTAATTAATAAGGAAAAATATTTAGTAGTTGAGAATCTACGCCTAAATACAAGAGATAGATTTTACGTTGGAAATCTGATTAGATTCAAGACTAAAGATGGTTTTGTATTTGAAGATGATATTTATGAAGTGAAGGATTCTTCGTTTGTAGTGACAGCTCTCAACCAAACCACGAATCGTTATGAATATGTAGAAATAAAACTCGATGAAGTAACTAAAATCTACAAAAGACCAAAACGCAAGATTGGTATTGGTTGGCAGACTTTTTCGCCTTTTGGATATTTAGTTTTTGAGTGGGCTGCTTGGGGTGTTTCTCCGCTGCAAAATAATAAGTGGCCAATAGCCGCAGCACTCACAGTTGCTCAGCCACTTTTTACGATTGTTTCTAACCAATTTAGGAGCAGAAGAATTACCGAAAATTACCGACTGAGAGTCTTTCAATCATTTTGATGGCCACCATTTGATGGCCACCCAAATACTTTGATACAAATCGCCGAAACTGTAATAAAAACTACACCTAAAATACCAAAAATAAGTATCAGAACATAGTCTTGGCTTAGTCGAGCATCTTCTGTATTTATTGGCGAATAAAATATCTCAACCTCGTCACCTACTGAGTAGCTCGAAGGTCTTGTGAAAACATCATGATAGTAGAGATGCTGTTGTTGTTTGGCGTCAAAATACTCTACGATTGGGGCTTTACTACCTTTTCTGCTTACTCTTAAATCGACAACTTTGCCTGTTGTTTTGATGGCAGTTTCTGTAAAATTAGCTTGTTTTTTATAGAAATACCAAGCCAATGCACTAAATAAAATTCCAATCGAGAGGAAAATAAACAGTACATATTTGAGTGGGTCATTTTTGCTCATGAGTTTTGGTTTTTATTTCTAAATGAAATGCCAAATACACTAAAAATTAGCCCAAAAGACAACAAAATTGTTATAGGAAAAAAACTATATCCTAAATTAATATCTGTTGGGTTTTCGGGATTATAATAAACATTTACTTGCTCGCCAATTCGATAACTTGAAGGACTTGTGCCTTCGGTGTGTTGGTATTCGTACTTGATATTTTCAGCCGTAAAATACTCAATAATTGGAACTGGTAAACTTTTGTTTTTCGGTACTTTAAAGCCAATAACTTTACCGACGGTTTCTTTACTTTTCGTAAAAAATAAATACTGGTCAATAAAAATCAATGCTGTAATTCCAATCAAAGTAAAACCAACTCCAATAAAAATACTGGCGAAGTTTTTCTCCCAAAATGTTTTGGGCTTTTTTGTATAGGCTGGTAGGCTCATCTCCACGGTGCTTTTTGGTAATACGAAACATAAGTATCTCCATCAATTACTATCATCGGGTCGCCATTTTTTGGATGATTCCGTTTTTCAAACGAATAGACTTTATAACCCTCCGCTTGCGACTGAACGTGAATTCTATTGCCTTCCAGACGCCATGTGCCTCGGTCGGCACTTTGGCTCGACGAACCGCCGTAACCACCGCCACCGTAGCCGCTTATTGAGCCTTCGGCATAATATTCGTAGCTTCCATTGGCATTAATAACAATACATTTTGAACTATTGTAACTACTCGAATAAGTTGAAGATGTATTAGCCCAGCACCATTTGCCAACAATACTTTGGTCTATTCCTCCACCCGAACTTTTGCCATAAGTGTTTGATTGTGAATTGCTTGCATTGCCACGTTGCATGACCACATTAACTCCACCACCTATGAGCGTCAAATAGTTACCGTTAACGGCGAATGTGAAAACTGTCGTACCAGTATTACCAGATGTAGTAAGAGTATTTCCTGCCACTGAATATCTAAACGGATTGCCATTATAAGTTCCAGTTTTATCATTTTTGAACACAACTGTTTCTCCATTGACTGACCATGTTCCTAATAAGTTTGCTGGGGCAATTGCACTCGTTTTGGGAATATCTGCATTAGCATTTGTAGTTATATTTGGAGTTGAGTTAACCGAACTTGTACCTTTTGAAAATGTGATGGGTGCATCTAAATCTCCGCCCGAAAGCGTTAGTTTGTTGTTTTGTAGTAGATATTTATAAATCGTTGTTTCACCATCTTGTTTGACGGATAAGGTTGAGGGCGTGCTTGTGTAAGAAATTCTTTCGCCATCAAAATTTCCGCTTCCGTCGGAGTTGAGTTCTAAGACCATCGCAAAACCGAATTCATTATTGCTCCACTTTCCTATTAATTGAGGTTTGGAAGTTTGAACTTTTGTGCCAATTTGTGCAAAGGCATAAACCGAGAAAAGTATAAAAAGAATAGTTTTCATAAGATATTTTATTGAGTTCATGGAATACGAAATCCTAAGATTTTGCCGAATATGACTAAGATTCGAATCTGCCAACTCGGCGGAGAGTTTAGGTGAATAGTGTTTTTAAATTTCTGATGAAGCATGGCTAAATAGATTTTGGAGTTTATCTCTTTTTGAAGCTTTACCTTTTTCAGTAAAAACAATGTCTCTAAAGCTGCAAAAAAAATATTCAAGTCGTTTTCGGATATTTGCTCATAGATAATCAAAAAATTCTGATTCGTGAGCAGTGTTTTCAATTCATTGAATATTATTTTTGAGTTTGACATACAAATCCTCGTCAAGTAATAACTGCTACAAAACACCCATAAAATATCATCACTTTCAATACCTCATTTGTAGTATTTTGCTTAAATTGAGCCAAAAAATGTTTTATATGCGTTATTTTCTATTGCTTTGGCTACCAATTTTTGCCTTCGGGCAAGATTTTGTTGTGCTTCCAAAAGAAGTAGAAAAAAAAGAAATTCGTGAGATAATATATACTATAAAAGACCTTTCTGATTCGATTAATATTACTGAAATTCTGAAATCTGAACCTCAGTGGTGGCAAAAATCAGTGATAGATATACCAAATTTTGGATGGGGAAAAAGAAGTGCTTGGCTAAAATTTGATGTGAAAGCATTGGTCGATAATCAGTATTTACTACAAATAAATAGTTCTGTTTTCGATGACCTAAGTTTTTATTTAGTTCACAATAAACGGATAATTCAAGCATACGAACATCTCAGTCGAACAAGTTCAGTCGATGCTCGGCCTTATCATCACCGAGATTTTGTTTTTCCATTAAAACTTTCAGCTGGTCAGCATTACACCATTTATCTACACGGTAAATCCATTTTGAATACCAATAAATTTCCGCTGATTATTTGGACACAGAAAAGTTTTGAGCAAAACGACCGTAAAGTCAACTTATTTTGGGGAATTATCATTGGTGTTTTTACGCTCATTGCAGTCATCAATTTTACAATTGGCTTACTCCTAAAGCTGCGGATTTTTCATTTTTATGGATTCTATGTTTTAGGAATCATCATGGTTTTTTTTCATCTCGAAGGATATTTGTATGAATACCTGCCCATAAATCTCATAAAAAACAGCTTTTTCGACCTCTCTCATCTTTTTACTTATAGTTTTTTATTTTGGAATATACTTTTTGTGATGGCCTTCACAAAGGTTTCATTGGCTAATCGGCCAATTTTTGAGCGGAGTTTACGTGTTTTAGCATCGTTCTTTTGCATTTCATTGATATTTGCTGTGTTTTCTCCTCTCTGGTTGTCATTCGTTTCAGATACTTTCCTGCAAGTTTATGGTTGGTTTGGTCGAGGATTTCTCATCTTTTCTATTCTAATGCTTTTTGTGAACGTTTTTATGAGCGTTCGGCAAAACTATCTATCAATGATTTATTTAATTGCTGTTGTGCCTGCCATACTGTTATACTTAATTTCACAATACTTCAATCATATTTTTAATTTATGGTTAGTTCAACCTTACGTATATCTTCTCGGATTTCTGATTGAATTAGTGATACTTTCAATAGCTATGTTTTTTAAGGTAAAAAACTATCTATTCAAGAGCGGGACTGCTGTGTCAGTTGTAAATAATATTGAAAATGAGCCAGTTACAACAGGAAATGCCTCAAAAAAAGAGATTCTATCGAAACGAGAAATCGAAATTATCACGGCTTTTGCTAAAGGGTTTACATATCAAGATATAAGTGATGCCATGTTTATTAGCCCGCACACGGTGCGAACGCACATCAAAAATATTTATCAAAAACTCGACATCAATAGTAAAGCCGAGGCGGTCAAGATAGCCATCGAACAAGGTTGGCTTTAATTTAAAAGCATTTTTTTGACCTACATTTTACGAGTTTATTTTTATCTTTGCGACCGAATACAGAACCAAAGCAAATTAATGGATAAGATACTCCTCCGTAAAAGCACCAGCCCTTTCGACGTAAAAATAGCCTTAGCTTCTTCAAAATCTGAAAGCAATCGAGCTTTAATCATCAATGCTTTAGCAAAAGACAGTAGCGAAAATTTATTGAATCTTTCTACGGCACGTGATACACAAACCATGATTCGTCTGTTGAAATCAACCGACCAAACAGCCGATGTGATTGATGCAGGCACAACGATGCGTTTCTTGACGGCCTATTTTACGGCAACGAACCAAAACAAAATCATGACTGGCACGCCACGTATGTGCGAACGTCCAATCGGGATTTTGGTTGATGCACTTCGTACGCTCGGTGCAGAAATTGAGTATCTTGCCAAAGAAGGCTATCCGCCTTTGCATATTAAAGGTTTTGCCGAACAAAAATCAAGCGAAGTGACGATTCGTGGCGATGTAAGTAGTCAATACATTTCAGCTTTGTTGATGATTGCTCCAACGTTGCCACAAGGACTAACCATCAATCTAACTTGCGATTTAGGTTCCATTCCATACATCAAAATGACACTTGAGCAAATGAAAGCTTTTGATGTAAATTATGATGCTAATTGGGAAGCTAAGACCATAAAAGTATTACCAAGTGTTTATCGGTCAACTACTTATAAAGTTGAGTCTGATTGGTCGGGAGCGAGTTATTGGTATAGTATTGTAGCACTTTCTGAGTTTGAAAATACACAAGTCGAACTACTTGGCTTGAAAGAGAATTCATTGCAAGGCGATAGTGATATTGTGAATATTATGAGTCATTTGGGTGTGAAAAGTACATTTACAGCCGATGGCGTATTATTGACTAAAATTCCTGCCGAAACTACCTTAAATTGGGATTTTACGAATTGTCCAGACCTTGCTCAAACCGTGGCCGTAACTTGTGCTGCCAAAGGAATCGAAGCGACATTTACAGGTATTGAAAGCCTTAAAATCAAAGAAACTGACCGAGTTTTGGCACTTCAAAACGAATTGAAAAAATTTGGCGGCGATTTGGTGGAAGTTGAAAAAAATACAACTTATAAAGTAAAAAGCAGTCAGCCATTATCAATTGTTAATTATCCATTATCCATTCACACATACGACGACCACCGCATGGCGATGGCGTTTGCACCGTTGGCAATGATGATAGATGTGACAATCGAAGAACCAAACGTAGTAGTGAAATCTTACCCAAGTTTTTGGACTGATTTACAAAAAATAATCAGTTTTGACAACTTTTGAGAAGTTGTCAAAACTATAAAAACTTTTTTGTTTAACTTTGCAAAACTCTTCACAAAAACACAATGCAATCAATTAGTACAAAGCATCTACTAGGAATAAAAGACCTTACGACCAACGACATAAATTTGATTTTAGAAACAGCTAAAGAATTTAAAGACGTTATCAACCGACCGATTAAAAAAGTTCCTTCTCTGCGTGATGTTACGATTGCTAATGTTTTTTTTGAAAATTCTACCCGTACCCGACTTTCCTTTGAATTAGCCGAAAAACGCCTTTCGGCCGATGTCGTAAACTTCTCAGCATCAGGTAGTTCGGTAAAAAAAGGTGAAACTCTGCTCGATACTGTCAATAACATTTTGGCAATGAAAGTCGATATGGTCGTGATGCGACACAGCAGCCCTGGAGCTCCACATTATTTATCGAAACACATCAAAGCCAATATCGTAAATGCAGGAGATGGCACGCACGAACACCCAACGCAAGCTTTACTTGATGCGTTTTCGATGCAAGAAAAAATCGGAGATTTAGCGGGTAAGAAAATTGCTATTATTGGAGATATTCTTCACTCTCGTGTAGCATTATCAAATATTTTTTGCCTACAAAAACTCGGTGCCGAAGTGATGGTTTGTGGACCCAATACGCTTCTGCCAAAATATATTAGAGAAATTGGCGTAAAAGTTGAGCATAATGTTCAAAATGCTCTTCAATGGTGTGATGTGGCAAACGTATTACGAATTCAACTCGAACGCCAACAAATCAAGTATTTCCCATCGTTGAGAGAATATTCTTTGTATTTCGGTATCAACAAAAAAATGCTTGATGAATTAAACAAAGAAATTGTATTGATGCACCCCGGCCCAATCAATAGAGGAGTAGAATTAACATCTGATGCGGCCGATTCGCATCATTCAATCATTCTCGACCAAGTAGAAAACGGAGTGGCCGTAAGGATGGCCGTACTTTATTTATTGGCTCAACAAAATTGATATTTAATTTGGTAGAACGTCCAGTTTGGACGTTCTACCAGATATTTTTTAGTTGCCGAAATTACCTTCTACCTCTTCTTTCTTTTCGGCCTTCTTGCATTTCAGTTTTACGTTTTTCCTGTTCTTCTTTAAATTTCTTTAATTGCTCAGGATTAAGTACCGACTCATATTTTTTACTCAAATCTTCATGATTTGCCTTCATTTTTTCACGAGTTGCCTTCATTTCAGCTTTATGAGCGGCACGTAATTCTTCTTGTTTTTTAGCTTGTTCGAGGTTGATTGCCAAAACCTTTTTGTACTGTTCGTCGGTAAGGTTTAGATTTTTTTGCATACGTTTGGCATATACTTCTGCACGTTCTTCGGCGGTGAATCTTGCTCCTCTTCTGTCAGCTCTTTTTTCGTGTGGAGGTCTTTCTCTGTGAGCGGGTTTTGCATCTTGTGCGAAAGTTCCAAAGCCCAAACCAGCCATTAATAGTGTTACAAAAATTGCTTTTTTCATTGTAGTATATTGTTTTAATAATGAACACTTACACAAATTAGAGCGAATATTAAGGCAATAGTTTAAACATACTCTGAACAAAAACTGCTATTTTTGTTTAAATTAACATTTTTTAAGGAATCGAGATGAGCTTTAGTGAAATTAAAGAATTGATAATCAATATGTTTGGTGAAGAAATCATTCTGAAAGAAGATTTGACTTCGCCACAGCATAGCATAACAATACCCAACGAACGTTTGCTGGAGGTGTGCCAGTTTCTGCACGTTCAGCCAAAACTCTATTTCGATTTTTTGGCTTGTATTACAGGTATTGATAATGGCCCAACTGTCGGAACTGTTGAGGTCGTCTATCATCTAACATCTATTCCTTACGAACATAGTTTTGTATTAAAAGTGGAAGTGCCACGCAATCAAGATGGGGAGCCATTACCAAAAGTATATTCGCTGACACCTATTTGGAAAACGGCCGATTGGCACGAACGAGAAACGTATGATTTAGTTGGAATTGAATTTGTCGGGCACCCCGATTTGCGAAGAATACTTTTACCAGCTGACTGGGAAGGGCATCCACTCCGAAAAGATTACCAAGAACAAGAAATCTATCACGGAATAAAAGTGAAGTATTGAGAGAGTTCTGAGTTTAAGTACACTCAGAACTCTAAACTCAGAATTCAAAACTCTTTTAATACTGCAAAGCAGTTTTAAACTCAGATGTAGTATGAAACTGAATATCAGGGTTATTCTGAATATTCATTCGTAGAATCCAATCAGTTTCGGCCAAAAATACTGGGTTTTCATCTTTGTCATAAGCAATGAAATTACTTTTTAGACGAATAAACTCAGCTAATTTGGTTTTATCTTCACAAGTTATCCAACATGCTTTTGAATACGGACGAGCTTCAAAAACGCAACTTGCCGAATATTCATTCAATAAACGGTGCTGAATTACCTCAAATTGAAGTTCACCAACAGTTCCGATAATTTTTCTATTTCCCGGCTGAATCGTAAATAACTGGGCAACTCCTTCATCGGTTAATTGCTGCACACCTTTCTCCAACTGCTTCGATTTCATTGGGTCTTTGTTGATTACCTCTTTGAAAATCTCAGGAGAGAAACTCGGAATACCAGTAAATTGAAATTCTTCGCCCTCGGTAAGTGTATCACCAATTTTGAAAGTACCAGTGTCATATAAACCAATTACGTCGCCTGGGTAAGCATCTTCTACAACGTCTTTTCTATCAGCCAAAAATGCAAATGGACTGGCAAAACGCATTTCTTTGTTCAGGCGTACGTGTTTGTAGAATTTCCCACGATTGAACTCTCCGCTGCAAATACGTAAGAATGCAATTCTATCACGGTGACGTGGGTCAATATTTGCGTGAATTTTGAATACAAAACCACTAAATTTATTTTCGTCAGGTTCAACCATTCGTTTGTCGGTCATGCGATGCACAGGTAGTGGCGAAACATCACAGAATGTATTGAGCAATTCCATCACACCAAAATTACTCACGGCACTTCCGAAAAACACAGGAGCTAAATCACCCTTTAAGTAAGCTTCTTTATCGAAAGTATCATAGATTCCATCAATCAACTCCACATCTTCACGTAATTGTGCGGCATCTTTTGCTCCAACTTTTTGGTCTAAAACCTCTGATTCTAACTCAATTACATCAATATCATCTTCCAAACGAGTTTTATTGACCGCAAAGTGATTCATTTTCTTTTCGAGTAAATGATACACCCCTTTGAAATTTGAGCCACCATTTACTGGCCAAGTGATTGGACGAACTCGTAAACTCAATTTTTGCTCCAATTCATCTAATAAATCGAATGGATTTTGTCCTTCACGGTCCATTTTATTTACGAAAATGATAACTGGAGTTTTACGCATTCGGCAAACCTCCATTAACCTTTCGGTTTGCTCTTCTACACCTTTCACGCAGTCAATTACCAGAATTACACTATCCACAGCCGTTAGCGTGCGGTAAGTATCTTCAGCAAAATCTTTGTGACCAGGTGTATCAAGGATATTAATTTTTAAAGCTCGGTATTCAAAAGTCATAACCGATGTTGCCACCGAAATACCACGTTGCTTTTCGATTTCCATAAAGTCAGAAGTCGTTGACTTCTTGATTTTATTTGATTTTACAGCACCCGCAGTCTGAATAGCACCGCCAAAAAGGAGTAGTTTTTCAGTCAATGTGGTTTTTCCTGCATCAGGGTGGGCAATGATGGCGAATGTACGGCGTTTGTGCAACTCTTCAGTAAATGACATTTTTGAATCTTAATTTTTTAAAACGAGTGCAAAATTAAGGAAAAAATGTCAAAATAACGTCGGCAAGGTTCAAAACCTTGCCGACGTTTGTTAATTTATGCGGGTCAAATCAAAACTCAGGAGAGAATTTATCCCAAAGTTTATTGGCTTGGTCTTGAATTGGTTTGGAAAGTTTTTTAAATGAGCTATCTGCGACTTTTTCTTTCGGAAAATCAAATCCTCGAGGTAGGGTTTTTCCTCTGATAGCGGCTTTATTGCCATTTTCGATAACCATTAGTTTTAATCCAATTGGACTAACATCGCTGCGACATCCTAATTTGTAGAGAAATGTGATTTCGGCATACTTATTTTTGTCCAAATCAGTAATTCGGAGCGACTCTGGCAGCAATTGGATGTCGTTATCAAATTCACAGTGTTCTTCTTTATCCGTTATCTGGCGGAGCAAAAAAAGTTCTTTATTGCTTTTCTCGACATAGTGCTGAACTAAAATTGCTTTCGTCACCCATTCGTCTGACCTATTTTGTAGGGTTGTGGCAACTAAATAATTTTTGCCATTTTTATCTTCAAATTGTAGTGCCTTATCTACTATGGCATCATCCGAAACTATTTTTCGTAAAATTGAAGGTTCAATGTTTTTGGTGGCTATTTGTTGTGAAAAACTACTTATACTGATAAAACAACTAATAAATACTATTATTTTCTTCATATTTCTACATTGCTCCCCAATATCTTGAAGCTTCTTTTATGGTTTCAAATTTATTTTTGTTGGATTTTGCGTATTCTATATTTGCACCTTCGGCACCAGCCCAGTCGATGATGATTTCGATTTCATTTTTGTTATTCATAAATGCACCAATGATTTTAATGGCATCATTCGGAAATTCTCCACCATCATCTACTCGCCAAGTTGAGCCTGCATCGTATTTGGCTGGATAGTCTCTGTATATGTATGATGTACCACCGATGACTAAACTTGCTAATACACTGTCTTTTTTAGGTTCAAAAATGACTAAATATGCTTTTTGTCGCTCAGCTAAATGGGCAATTTCCCATGCCTGTTTCACTTTACGGTTTTTATCTTTTGCAATGAGTAATTTGATTTTTTCATCAACCAAAATAGGTGTTTCTATTTTTTTTAGAAGTACAGGTTTGTGATTTACAGCAAAATTATAGTTGAAGAGAACAACTGTTTCATTGGGATTAACTTTATCTCCATTTAGCATACTAAACAACTGACCTTTACAATTATCAATATTCTGAGCAACTAAATTGATGCCCTTCTCATTGCCTGCTTGTGTTTTTAGGAATTTGATTGGCGTTACTTCTGCATTTTTATCAATAGTTTGAGTTAGTTCTCTTGGTGATATTCCATCCTCAAAAGCTAAAATTTTATCACCATTTTCGTTACTAAAACCAAAGGTTATAAATTCTTCTGTTTTATCGACATTCTGAGTGGTAGCTGTCGCTATGGTGTCAGTTGATACTTCTTTTTGTGTTGTTCCTTTTTTTGATTGACAGGCAAGTGAAAAAGCTAAAATTGAAATGAAAGCAATGCTTTTCATAGGTATAATACAGGTTAGGTTTTAATTATTCTTAAAATATTCTTTCAAAACTACCTCGCCAATTTTGCCTTGTGGGGTGTATTTATCTCTGAATTTATGTTTTCTTCCTTCGTCATTTTCTCTTTTTAAGTCAGGAAACCATTTCCAGATAAAACAGCCTGCCAACCAGCTTTCTTTCCAAACTTCTTCAAAAAAAGCTTTATAAGCATCGGCTTGAAGTGCATCATTATCGGGATGTTTTGAGTAAGATTCCCAAGGCTTTTGGGTAGTAAAATCAGTGCTTTGATAGCCGATTTCGGTAAATAGAATTGGTTTTTGGATTTTTCTGCTGAATTTTTCTAGGCCGGTGCGGTGTTTCTCCCAACCTTTTTTGATAGCTTGTAAAGAAGGTGATTTTTCTTCGGCCAATGGGAAATATCCATCAACTCCCACAAAATCAAGTTCTGCCCAAAATGGCACTTTATCATAGCAGTCCCAGTTTTCGGCGTAGGTTAATTTTCCTTTGTAAACGCTTCTTATATCTTTGATGATTTTATGCCAAAAATCAGGTCGTTTTTCTACGAAATTCTCAAATTCGGTAGCAATACAGTAAATTTCAACTTTGGTTGAATCGGCAACTTTGGCAAAGTCGAGCAAATATTCTCCGAAACTTTTCTCGAAAGTTTGCCATTCAGCTTCGGTTTTGAAGTCTAAATCACCCGTGAAAGTACTGCCCGTGCTGCTTTGTACCCAAGCGTGCGGCTTTAGCATCACTTTCAAGCCTTTTTCGTGGGCCATTCGTACACATTCGCTCACACCTTTTGGCGATTCGCCCCACCAATGCCCATCAGATGATTTATTGTATCTAAATTCTGGACTTCCGTCACGAGTAAAGCCGTAAGGCGTAAGGGCAACCCATTCGGCGTGAATGTTTTTTACATTATCAAATTCAGTTGCCTCAATTTCACGAGGAGGAGCCACAAAACAAACTCCCTTTAGTTTCTTATCTTCAAAAATGACAGCTTTGTTTTGGCAGCTAAAGCATAGACTTATAAAAATGATTGAGAGATATTTGAACATAGGGTTATGAGGGCAAATTTGAAAAAAGTAGAATATTTTTTATAAAATTGAGAAATAGTAGATAGTTTTGCAAATAAACTTTCTTCCTCTCGAAAAAGAATGACTTTTGAAGAATATTTGATAACAAAAAAGATAGATGCTGATAAATTCAAAAAATCTGAACCACAAAGATTTGATGAATGGAAGTATCTGTTTGCTCAGATGCACCCCGAAAGTTTTACTTCGCACAAAAAGTTTTTGATTAACCCAACTCGCAGAAAATATCAAATTGAAAAGTAACTGAACTCCTCCGAAAGTTATCGTTCTGCCCAATTTTTCCTCATCTAATTGCCATTCATCACAATTTTGTATTTTTCATGTCTATTATTAAGTGGCATTCGTCTACTCTTTTCAAGCGATTGTAAATTATCTAAATCTTTTGGTACTAATATTTAGTTCTCAAAGGGTAAATAAGCAGTAATTTTGTACTTATTCAAGATTTTAGACAAAAATCATAGTGCTGTTACAGCTATTATTTTAAAACTCAACTAAATGAAAAAACTGAATTTACTTCTATTATTAATTGTAGGATGCGTTAGTGTTACGTTCGCCCAATTTCCTGGTGGCGGCGGTGGTGGTGGTGGTATGCGTATGGGTGGCGGCGGATTCCCAGGGATGAATCCAATGCAACAACAGCAAATTCCACAAGAAGAAATTCCAAGAGGTTCGGCAAAAATTTCTGGAAAATTGATAGATTCAACGACTAATAAAGCTGTTGAGTTTGCTTCGGTTGCGGTATATGACAAAAACAATAAAGTTGTCGATGGTGCAATGACCGATATGAATGGTGCTTTTACGGTGAAAAACTTGGCGAAAGGTACATACAAAGTGGTTGGTTCGTTTATTGGTTATAAAAATGCAGTTTTAGCCAAAGTTGAAATCAAGGCCAATAAGGAAGAAGTCAATGTTGGAAACATGCTAATGGCAACTGATACTAAAGTTTTAGCTGAGGTAACAGTGACAGGTCAGGCTGCTTTAATTGAAGATAAAGTTGACCGTTTGGTGTATAATGCCGATAAAGATATTACAAGTAAAGGTGGAACCGCAGAAGATGTATTGCGTAAAGTTCCGATGTTAACGGTTGATATGGATGGAAACGTTCAGATGCGTGGAAGTGGTAATATCAAGGTTTTGATTAATAATAAGCCCTCGAGTATTTTGGCTACAAATGTGGCCGATGCCATCAAGCAGATTCCTGCTGATATGATTAAACAAGTTGAGGTAATTACTTCACCATCAGCTAAGTATGATGCAGAGGGAACCGCAGGAATTATTAATATCATTACAAAGAAAAATAATCTTCAGGGCTTAACTGGATTTGTGAATGCTGGTGCAGGCTGGCGTGGTGCAAATGCTTTTGGAAACGTAAACTTACGTAAGAAGAAAGTGGGAGTTGCTCTGAATTTCGGCGGAAATAGTTCGTATAACACGCCGAGCGATGGTTCAACTGTAAGAAATTCTTCTGTAAGAGGTATTGAAACAAATTTCAAACAATCGGATGAAAACAATGTAAAACGCTTGTTTGCTAATTCACAACTTACGATTGATTATGATATAAATCCTAAAAACTCAATGAGTTTGAGTGCAAGATTTGGCTTAGGTAATTTCAATACTTCGGGTTTACAAACAAGTTTATTGAAGAATATCTCTGGAACAATCTTACAACAATTTACTCAAGATTCTAAGAATATTCGTGGCAATCAGAGTATCGATGTTGACTTTAACTATACTCGCACTTTTAAAGAACAAGGACACGAATTGGCGTTTTTGGCACAACATGGTCGTAACGACAGAGTAACCGATTTTACGAACTCTCGTTCGGGTTTGCCATTTAGTAAAAGTAATAATGATGGTGTAAATGGCGAAACAACTTTCCAGTTAGATTATACCTATCCTTTCAAGAAAAATATTTTTGAAATTGGAGCGAAGTATATCATCCGTGATGTAACAAGTAACTTTGATTTCTTTAATTATGATACACAATCAGGGCAGTACATCATTCAACCGAGTCGTACGAATAACTTTAGCTATAACCAAGATGTAGCGGCAGCTTATTCAACTTTAACTATTTCTTTACCTAAGAAATGGGGTATCAAAGCTGGTGTACGCTACGAGGGAACTGAGATTACGGCTAAATTCCAGACATCGGATAAACCAATTACGATTCCAGCTTATAACAATGTTATTCCGAGTTTATCAATCTCTAAAGATTTTCCGAAAAATCATAAAGTTAGAGGTAGCTATACGCAACGAATTCAACGCCCTTCACTTGAGTTCTTGAATCCGTTTGTTAACTACCAAGACCCATTGAATATTTCGTACGGTAATCCATTGTTGAAACCTGAGTTAAGTCATAGCTTCGAGTTGAATTATAGTACATTCTTCAAAGCTAACTCAATCAATGTTTCGGTATTTAGAAGATTCACTGATAATAATATCACAAGCGTAAGGTCAGTAAACGAGCAAGGTATCACTACTTCAACGTTTGATAATATTGGTAAAACTAACTTCTATGGTGGTAGTATTTTCGTGAACTTACAACCTACCAAAAGCTTACGTTTGGGTGGAGGTACGAATATTACAAACAATTTGTTGAGCGGTACAATCGTGATTCCTGTATTGCAAGCTGATAATACTTATAAGAACTCGGTTGTTGCGATTCAAAACGAAGGTTGGAATGCAAACGTAAACTTTAATGCTTCATATACCTTTACTAAAGGTTGGGGAGCTCAAGCATTTGGTTTTATGGGTAGTCGCCAAATTCAATTACAAGGCTATCAAGGAGCATTCCGTTTCTATAATTTAGGTGTGAAAAAAGACTTCAAAAATAAGAAAGGAAGTTTCAATATCGGTCTTGATAACCCTTTTACGAAAGCACTTAAAATCACAAGTGAATCAAGTGACCCGACTTACAAAACTACAAACGTAAGAAATATCTATAACCGTGGTATCCGTTTCTCAATCAACTATATGTTTGGTAAAATGGATTTCAACGGAGGAAGTATGTTCCGTAGCAAGAAAAAAGTAAGTAATGACGATGCTAAAGCTGGCGAAGGTGATGGTGGAGCTGCAACTCAGCAACCAACCACGGGTGGTGGTCGTCCGAGATAATATTAGAAAAATTATACTTCAGCAATAGATTTTTTTATTTGAAAAGCCATGCAATATCGCATGGCTTTTTGCTTTTGTACGATTAAATTTTATTTTTGTTAAGTCGTAGAATTGACAATTTCTTACACAGACAAATAGTTTTACTTTGTTGTTGACTTGTCAACTACTGACCGTGGATTACTTAAAACTTCATCCTTAATCTCATAATCAATGAAAAAGATTATCTACTTTTTGTTTTTACTAACTATCAATCAATCATTATTTGCCCAAACTGAAAAAGAAGATAAAGTTTTACAAAAAAAACTACAAGAAACCCTTACTGGATTTAATGGAGTTGTGGGTGTGTATGTGAAAAACTTGAAAACCAATAAGTTTGCAGCTATCAATGCCGATACAATTTTTCCAACTGCAAGTATGGTCAAAGTGCCGATTATGGTTGGGACTTTCGATAAAATCTTAAAAGGACAGCTTAAATATGACCAAGAGATAGTCTATAAAGATTCCCTCGATTACGATGACGGAATTGTTGGTTCTCTGAAAGATGGTGCAAAATTGCCACTCAATGAAGTCATGATGCTGATGTGTACAGTAAGCGACAATACAGGAAGCCTTTGGTTGCAAGCATTGGCAGGTGGAGGAATACGAATAAATGCAATTATGGATTCGCTGGGGCTGAAAAATACTCGTGTAAATTCACGCACGCCTGGCCGTGAAGCTAACCGAACTGAATTTGGCTGGGGACAAACTACTCCAAGAGAAATGGCTAATCTGATAACAATGCTTCGTCAAAGAAAAGTTTTTACCGCTGATGCCTCGGATAGAATGTACCGAAATCTTGGACGACAATTTTGGGATGGAGAGGGACTTTCACAATTACCCGAGAATATAAAAGTAGGTACAAAAAATGGAGCAGTGAACCGCTCTCGTTCAGAGGCTGTATATGTCCATGCCCCACATGGAGAGTATGTTTATTGCATAATCACAAAAAAACAAAAAGACGAATCATGGACGAGAAACAATGAAGGCTATGAATTATTGAGAAAAGTAGGTGCCTTGTTGTGGAATTATTACGAACCCCAATCAAAATTTAAGCCAGTGGAAGGCTATGAGAAATGGTGAAAATTATGAAATGACAACTTCTATGAAGTTGTCATTTCATATAAATTTATTTTTAGAATTTCACGCCAAATCTATCACCAAGCCCTTGTAAATCTTCAATTACTTTATCATTTAGCGGAATACCATTTGCTCGGCGTTCTTTTTCAAGTTCACGTTCGGGGTCGCCAGGAATCAGAACTGGTTGATTTTCAATGTGTTTGGCATTTCTGAAACGCTCAATCCATGTATCCATACTTGCCTTAAATTCTTCTTTTGGTCTGAATCCATCAATTCGCATTGCACCTAAGAAATGCCCAGTTCCCTTGCCAACTTGTTCGGCAGCAACTCCATGAAAACCTGCAGTTGCAAAAGGTGGTACCCAAGGACCAAAATTTGCTCCTGATAATACGCCCGAAAAAATGTCTACAATTGCTCCTAATCCATATCCTTTATGGCTGCCATGCTCACGGTCGCCACCGAGTGGAAGCAAGCCACCGCCATTTTTTACGGCATTGGCATCATCTGTCGGGTTTCCATTGGCATCTTGTACCCAACCGATGGGAGCTGATAGTCCTTTACGTTGCAAAATCTCCATTTTCCCATAAGCAACCGCCGTAGAGGCAAAATCAGCCACAAAAGGTGGTTGATTGCCAGCAGGAACAGAAACCGCAATCGGATTTGTACCAAGCATTTTTTCTACCGCAAAAGTCGGAACTACCAAAGGTGCTGCATTAGTCATTGCCCAGCCAATCATATCATGTGGCAAAGCCAACATCGAATGATACCCCGCAATACCGAAGTGATTGGAATTTTGTACTGAAATCCAGCCCGAACCATAGCGTTTTGCTTTCTTGATAGCCACTTTCATGGCATAAGGGGCAACGACAAGTCCTAAGCCTTTATCTCCATCAATAACGGCTGTTGATGGTGTTTCGTGAATGATTTTTATTTCGGGATTTGGGTTCAAACGCCCGTGGTCGAATAGTCGAACATATCCAATCAATCGAGCAGTTCCGTGTGAATCAACGCCACGTAAATCGGCCGAAATTAGGACATCAGCTGCCAATTTTGCATCTTTTTTAGGGCAACCAATACTCAAAAAGATATTTTCTGTAAAACGTCTAAGATTTTTTTCTTTAATCATAATTGTGGAGCGAACATCCTGTTCGCCGAAAGAATAGTAACATGAAATTTGAGTGTTTTCAACAAATCAAAGGTTACTCAATAATTATTTTCAAGCAAAATAATGAAGGTTTTACAGCTAAAGCAAAGAATTTTTCTTAAAATTGCCTTTCAGTTGAAGAGATTAACAAACTATTCACACAATAAACCCTTACGTTGACGTTTTTACAAAAACAAACATACTCTCATTATGAAAATCTATTTGAAATCATTACTAACCTTATTTTTTACCAAAAATTCTATTCTTCACTCAACTTTGGGACTCGGAGCATTACTTTTTGGGTTTCATTTTCCAATTTTCTCGCAAGGACAAGTAAAAGTTGATGCCGAAAACCAGCATATTACTGTTTTCTTGAATCGAGCTCAAATTGATGCCCGTGTAAAAACAACTGTGCAAGCTGGCACAACCAAGATGGTTATTGGAAATGTTGCTACCACTGCCGACCCAAACAGTATTCAAATTGGTGGTAAAGGCGATGTTGTGATTATGGGAGTAAAGTTTAAGCAAAACTATTTGGGAAACAAAAAACGCAGTGTGCTTGAAGACTCGCTAAAAATGGCAAAAACTGAGTTAGAAGTGGTTGAGGTTTTGGTAAAAGTGGCCGAAAACGAGCGAAATATGCTTATGGCTAACTCAAATATCAAAAACGAGAAAGATGGAGTAACACCAGAAGACTTGAAAGAAATGTTAGATTTCTTTAGAACTAAATTGACAGAAATCGGCACACGACAAATGCAATTAGTTCGTCAGTCAAAAGATTTGCAAGATAAAGTTAATCGTTTTCAGCAACAACTTACTTCTCAAGGCACAAACGTGAATCAACCTGCGGGTGAAATTGAATTGACATTGCAAGCAAAAGCATCATCAGCAGTTGAAGTAAATCTGACATATATTGCCAATAATGCGGGTTGGTCGCCCGTGTATGATATTCGTGCCAAAGACGTAAAAAGTAATATTGATTTGGCGTATCGGGCAAATGTTTATCAAAGTACAGGCATTGACTGGAAAAATGTGAAACTAACACTTTCTACTGCAAACCCAGCCGAAGGTGGTACAAAACCCGAATTATATGCCCAATACGTAAATATTTATGAGTCAGTAGTAATTCAGACAAAAAATGCACGGATGATGAAAGGTGAAGCTCCACAAGCAATGGAAATGGCTGCTGCACCTGTTGCAATGGCGGATGTATCAACTACCGCTTCATTTGTCAATACTGTTCAATCTACGTTAGCCGTAAACTTTGATATTTCAATTCCTTATAACATTCCATCGGGTGGAAATGTTGAAATGGTTGATATTCAGAATCATTCGTTGCGTTCGACTTACAAGTATTATACTGTGCCGAAATTCGACAAAGACGCATTCTTGACTGCGATTATTACTGATTGGGAAAAGTATAATTTATTACCAGGGACAGCTAACGTGTATTTTGAAGGAACATTCGTTGGCACAACCGATATTGCTGGAGGTGAAGCCAAAGATTCTTTATTGATTTCGTTAGGACGTGATAAGAAGATTATTGCTAAACGTGAAACCATCGAAGAATTTAAATCAAGAAAGAATGTAGGTTCAAATATTCGGGAGTCGTTTGGTTATAGACTAACACTTCGCAATACTAAAAATGAGCCAATAAGCATAGTCATGGAAGACCAAGTGCCAATTTCGCAAGATAGCAGAATTGAAGTAGAATTAGAAGATGCTAAAGGAGCTGATTTTAATCGTGAGACAGGAAAACTAACTTGGAATCTGACACTCCAACCACTCGAAAACAAAGAAATTTTACTAAAATACAACGTAAAATACCCTAAAGGAAAAAATATTCAAGGATTGTAATGTTGGACAGGTTTCTAACCTGTCAGCTTTACGATATTAATTTTAGTTATTTAGACAGGTTGCAAACCTGTCCTACAAAAATATGAATTTACAAGAAATTTGCCACCAAACAGTAGAAGTAGCCAAAGAAGCAGGAGCATTTATTGCTCAAGAATCAGCTAAATTTAACCGCAATTCGGTTGAGTACAAAGATGTGAACAACGTAGTTTCGTATGTTGATAAAGAAACCGAAAAAATAATCGTGAGTCGTCTGCGGGAGATTTGGCCCGAAGCAGGTTTCATAACGGAAGAAGGCACAGCCGACTCATCAGACCTTGATGGTTTAAATTGGATTATTGACCCACTCGACGGGACAGCCAATTTTATTCATGGTCTGCCCAATTATTCAGTGAGTTTAGCTCTCGCTCGTGGAAAAGATGTGTTAGTTGGAGTTGTTTATGTTGTTTGTTCAAGCGAAGTCTTTTATGCCATGAAAGGTGGTGGAGCTTTTAGAAATGACCAACAGATTAAAGTTTCCCCAATCAAGCATTTAGGAGAGAGTTTATTGGCAACAGGTTTTCCTTACTACAAATTCGAGAACCAAGATAAATACCTCAAAATTTTAGAATCGTTGATGCAAAAAACACACGGTTTACGCCGAATGGGTTCAGCAGCTATTGATTTGGCCTACACAGCTTGCGGATATTTTGATGGTTTTTATGAATATAATCTCAACTCATGGGATATGGCAGCTGGGATTTTACTCGTGACCGAAGCTGGTGGTTTTGCCTCAGATTTTTCGGGTGGAGATAACCATCTTTTTGGTGGAGATGTGGTAGTAGGCTCTGCCGTTCATGCGGAACTACTGGTCGAAATTCAACGTTATTGGAAGTAGAAGTTAAATAGTAACAGAGAATGAGAAATTGATAATTTTGAATAAAAATATTTCAAGTTTATGGATTTAGAAAAGTCGAGCGTCGAATCGCTAAAATATCCAATCGGAGATTTTGAATATGGAAAGAAATATTCTAAATCCGATACTCGTACACATATAAAAGTTTTAGAGAAATTACCTCAGAGATTAAAGGCCTTAACCATAAAACTCTCAGATGCTCAATTAGATACACCATATCGCCCAAATGGTTGGACGGTGCGTCAGGTAGTGCATCATATTGCTGATAGTCACATTAATATGTTCACTCGTGTGCGTTTTGCCTTAACCGAAGAAAATCCACCGATAAAAGGTTATGACGAAGCCGCTTGGGCTTTATTACCTGACCATGCTTTGCCGATTAAGCCTTCATTACAAATTATCGAAGGTTTGCACAAACGTATGGTGGTACTTTTTAAAAGTCTTGATAAAAAAGGCTTGAAGAAAACATATTACCACGGTGGCTATCAAAAATCGTTTGATATGCAGGAAGTTATCGCCTTGTATGCGTGGCACTCGGAGCATCATTATCAACACATTGTTCAAGCATTAAAATGATAGAAAACATAATAATCGGACTCGTTTTTGTTGGTGCAGTAGTTTATTTAGTAAATATTGTACGTAAACAATTTGCAGGAAAAGCATCGAGTTGTGCTGGTTGTGCAGGCAGCTGCCAAGTCAGCAAGATTGAGATTCCTACTGAAAACTCATAAAAAAAGTGCCGTCGAAAGATGGCACTTTTTTTAATTTCTACGAAACTCACATTGGTGTAAATGTAGCTTCATCAATAATCTGATGAGCGTGTTCTTTGCCCAAATATTTATCAATAATGCTATGTGCTAAATAAATCAATGGAGTGAGCAAAATAGCAACTACAAATTTGTAAATATAGTTATTGGTTCCAGTCGTTACCACTTCTGTAATTGTCCAGTTTCCGAAGACATAAAAGGCTATAAAAACTACCACAAAACTATCAATCAATTGAGAAACTAAGGTTGAACCAGTAGCTCGTAACCAAATCATTTTATTATTGGTGTATTTTCTAAGCCAATGAAAAACCGTTGCATCTAATATTTGTCCAACCAAAAAGGCTGTAATCGAACCTAATATAATTCCAAGTCCTTGACGGAAGATAATTCCATACGCATCATCAATATTCAAGAAATTTCCTGCTTTATCTTTATTATTATGATTCACCCAAAAATCAGCGGGTGAAACTATCGTAGAAACATAAATAATAATAAAAGCGTAGGCAATCAGAATTGCTGTTAGGTAAGAAATTTTCTTTACGCCACTTCTTCCGAAATATTCATTAATGATATCAGAAGTAATAAAAACGAAAGGCCAGTTTAGAACCCCCGCCGACATATTAAAGTTAAATTTTTGACCAAACAACGGAATTTGCAGAGGTGCAATGCCGAGTGTAGCCTCAACCGAAAAAATCTTAGCACCAATCACTTCTGCTACTACTGCATTGGTCAAGAAAATTCCGCACAAAACAAGATAGAGGGTTTGTTTTTTAGTTTTTATTGAGTCAGACATTATGAATTACAATTTTAGAAACTGTTTGTTATTCTTAATAAAGGGAACGAGTTCTATTGATAAATATGAGTAAAAAATAGTTCAAAAGTTATCTATAAAGATTTACTATCAATTGAAAAATTGATGAGGATTGCATAGTGTTAAGCCTATTTTATAAATTGTTAATGCTATTCTTATATTTTATATAAATTCAAATAGTTTCATTAAAAAATCACCAATGAATAATTACTAATCCTGGTCCTCCATAAGATTCAGATGCAGCAGGAGCCCCACCGCCTGGAATATATCCATAATAATTACTACCAAATGTGGTAATATAGGCGTTGCTTGATGAGTTAAATACAAATGTGTTTGATTTGGTTCTTGTGTAACTTGGGTAAGTACCTCCACCTACAGCTTCAGAAAAAACAATGACATTCACCCCATTATATACTTGAAACGAGGCACTTGAATACATTAATGGTTCTCCACCTTGAAATGTAATTAGTTCTGGGGTGATGCTACCAAAAGCTTTGAATAAACCGTAGCTACTTTTTCCAACAGGAACATAATTTCCTAAATTAGATTTATTCGGATATATAAAGGTATTACTATAACTGGTTGAGGTATATCCTCCTTTTGAAACCTTTATCCACATTGTAGTACCAGCAGTTACATCTATCAAAAAACTTGCGAAATCGCCTCCCTCTCCTCCATAAGGATTCAAGACAGCTGAACTTCCTGCACCGCCGCCACCCCAAGCCTCAACCCAAACTTTACTGACACCAGCTGGTACTACAAAATCAAAATCTTCAGTAGTGGGAGCAGAAACACTTGTTGATTTATAATAAGTTACAAAACTTTTTGAATTTGGGAAACGACTATATAATCCTTGATTGCCTGTTGTACCAGTAAGGTTGCTCCAATTTGCTCCATTATAATAAGCTAAATTTGAGTTTGATTGGTCATATACAACCATTCCTGCGGAAGGAGAAGTAATTGATGTATTAGGTGCTGTAACTCTTGGGATAAGCATACCCTTTGATGTTGCATTTGCATCAATTATAGCTGATGTCGTATTAGGTGAAATAGTTACGCTTTGTGAGTACACTGTAAAGCTCGCTACTATTCCAAAACAAAAAAGTATGTTTAGTTTCATGTGCTAATAATGGAGTTTATATGGTTATTTGTTTTCGGAAATTAGAAATCTATACCAATTTTCATTAACCAGTTACACATCACTAATTATTACGCCATCTTGCATAACCAATTTTCGGTCGGCCATATTTGCCAAATGTTCGTTATGAGTAATTATAACAAATGTCTGATTGAATTGTTTCCTCAACTCAAAAAACAATTGATGTAATTCTTCGGCATTTTTTGAGTCGAGATTTCCGCTTGGTTCATCGGCAAAAACTACTGCTGGCGAGTTGATTAATGCTCTTGCCACCGCTACACGTTGTTGTTCACCACCCGAAAGTTCTGATGGAAAATGTTTGGCTCTTTCTTTTAAACCCAGTAATTGGAGCAATTCTTCGGCTCTTTTAGTGGTTTCAGTAGTATCTTTTCCGCCAATCCAAGCTGGTAAACACACATTTTCAATGGCCGTAAATTCGGGCATAAGGTTATGAAACTGGAAAATAAAGCTAATTTTTTCGTTTCTAAACTTAGCCAGTTCTTTATCTTTCAGTAAACTATAATCAACTCCATTGAGCAATACCTCGCCAGAATCAGCTTTATCGAGTGTCCCTAAAATTTGTAGAAGTGTGGTTTTTCCTGCTCCAGAAGCTCCAACAATCGAAATCACTTCTCCTTGATTTATTTCTAAGTCAATTCCCTTCAAAACTTGTAGATTTCCGTAGTTTTTCTTTATATTTTTTGCTGTAAGCATTTTTCTGTGGAGCGATTCTCCAGAATCGCTGTTATTAAATTTGTTATAAATTTTTAATGGTAAATTAATGACTAAAAATAAACAATATTTGCCTAAAAATAAGCCTAAATTATAATTTTATAGCAATTTAGCAATTAACTGAAATTTCGTAATTGTTATTTCACTTTTGTTGACTAATTTAGCAAAAAATTTAAAACTAAAAAAAATCCTACTTTACATGAACGTTCACGAGTATCAAGGTAAAGAAATACTAAGCCGATATGGCGTACGTATCCAGCGAGGAATCGTAGCCGAAACACCTGAGCAAGCAGTAGCTGCCTATCAGCAAATTGCCGAAATGACTAACTCTAAGTTTGCCGTTGTGAAATCACAAATTCACGCTGGTGGACGTGGAAAAGGTAGTATCGTAGGCTCTGAGCAAAGAGGTGTACAATTAGCAAAATCTGCTGATGATGTACAACGTATCTCAACAAACTTGCTTGGAAATGTATTAGTAACTATCCAAACTGGTGCTGAAGGAAAAGTTGTAAACAAAGTTTTGGTTGCAGAAGATGCTTACTATCCAGGTGAAAGCGAGCCGAAAGAATATTACATGGGTATCTTGCTTGACAGAGCAAAAGGTTGCAATGTAATCATGGCTTCGACTGAAGGGGGTATGGATATCGAAGAAGTAGCTGAACATACACCAGAGAAAATCTTTAAAGAGTGGATTGACCCACGTGTTGGTTTACAGGCTTTCCAAGCTCGTAAAATTGCCGATAAATTGGGCTTAACTGGAACTGCCAATAAAGAAATGGTGAAGTTTGTTACTTCATTGTATCAAGCTTATGTTGAATCAGACTCTTCGATGTTTGAAATCAACCCAGTTTTGAAAACATCTGATAATAAAATTTTAGCAGTTGATGCTAAAGTAAATATTGATGATAATGCTCTTTATCGCCACCCTGATTTAGCTGCGATGCGTGATAAAGCAGAAGAAGACCCATTGGAAGTTGAAGCGTCTGACAATGACCTAAACTACGTAAAACTCGACGGTAACGTAGGTTGTATGGTAAATGGTGCAGGTTTGGCTATGGCTACAATGGATATCATCAAGCTTTCGGGTGGTGAGCCTGCTAACTTCCTTGATGTAGGCGGTGGTGCAAATGCTAAAACTGTGGAAGCTGGTTTCAGAATTATCTTGAAAGACCCGAACGTTAAAGCTATTTTGATTAATATCTTTGGTGGTATCGTTCGTTGCGACCGTGTTGCGACTGGTGTTGTTGAGGCTTACAAAGCTATCGGTGAAATCCCAGTGCCAATTATCGTTCGTTTACAAGGAACTAACGCTGCTGAAGGTGCTGCAATCATCAACGAATCTGGTTTGAAAGTTTATTCTGCAATTGTTTTGAAAGAAGCAGCCGAATTAGTTGAGAAAGTACTGAACGAAAATTAATTTTTCGCTTTTTATACAAGAGCCTCTTATTCATTCAGAATAAGAGGCTTTTTTGTTTTGAGAATATTTTACTAAACAATTTTTGCAAAAGTGACTTTTGAACTGCTTCTATGGAAGTATCTTTACTCAAATGAAATAGGACAAATAAAAATAGTCAATTTACACTTTTGTTATTTTACTTTTATCGACATCTCTTCGGTCTTATAAAAAGAAACAAGGCTATGGCTATTAATTGCAATGTCGTATTTTTACTTGTAATGACCTTCAGGTGCTTAATATATTTGCCTTGAACTTTAAATATTTCAGCAATGATAAAGCACTTTTTATTTTTTGTTTTGTTACTCTTCATAAATGTTAGGGCAAACGCCCAAAAACAAACCTATGTCTTTGTTCATGGAGCTTGGGGTGGTGGTTGGGAGTATAAAATAGTAGATTCTCTGCTTTCCGCCCAAGGGCATCAAGTGTATCGCCCTACGATGACGGGCTTGGGAGAACGAGTTCATTTGGCAAACTACGAGATTAATCTTAGTACCCATATTCAGGATATTGTCAACATGATTTTGTTTGAAGATTTACATAATATTACACTCGTAGGGCATAGCTACGGAGGTATGGTTATTTCGGGCGTGGCAGAACGAATACCCGAACGCATTGCAAAGTTGATTTATTTAGATGCTTTTGTACCTAATGATGGCGAAAGTTTGTTTACGGCAAGAGGCGAGAATGAAGCAAGGGCTATGATTATGCCTCATGTCAAAGATGGCATGATTGAGTACTTTTTTGGCCCAACTAAACCTACGCCACCAACTGATGTGCCACATCCATTAAAAACGCAGACTGAAACGCTATCAATTAAAAATCCAGCGGTTAAAAGTATTCAAAGTTTTTATATTTTGATGTTGCCAAATGGCGATGCTACCAAAGCAAATTTTGCTTTTTTTGCACAAAGAGCCAAAGAACGTGGCTGGAAAATAGTAGAAATGAACGGCGACCATTACCCTATGCGAAATCAAGTCAAGAATTTTATCATAACTTTGAGCAAATGTAAATAAAAATATGCTGGTCAAAGAAATACTGCCGAATATAGCTTTGCAAGCCTATATCAAAAGCTACCTTATTGTTAGGTTTGATACGGCTATACCAAAGGAATTTGCTACTAAACCTTATCCAACACGGATAGAGCAATCGCTCAATTTTTTTGCAAGGGGTTATATAAACAATCAAAACCCAGCAACGGGCGAATCGGTACGAGTGGCTTCAACAGCCATATTCGGGCAGCAGGTTTGTAGGCTTAATTTTGAGACTATTTTTCAGCCTGATTTCTTGATGCTAATGGTAAATTTTAAAGCTGGGGCTATGCACCGCTTGTTGAGAATCCCGAACCAAGAGCTTACTACAAAATTTTGTGATGCTGAACCACTATTTAGTTCAGAGATGAGAATGGTCAATGACTTGATAGCTAATGCCAAAGATGAAGTAGAGATTGTGGGAATAGCAGATGAATTCTTTCTAAAAAAAGTCAGAGCCTTAAAAAATGATGCCAATCAAATTGATAAAATTGGCGAATTGTTGCTTACGAATCCAACCCATTTTTCGTTAAATTGGCTCGCTGACCAAGCTTGCCTAAGCCCTCGACAATTTGAGCGTCGTTTTGCCGAACGAATGGGGGTAAGTCCTAAATTTTACAGTCGTATCAATCGTTTTTATCAAACTTTTCTATACAAAGAGACAAATCCTGGTACTGACTGGCTGACAGTTGCCTTGAATTTTGGATATACTGATTATTACCATTTAGCCAAAGATTTTAAGCAGTTTGCTAATACCACACCCAAAATTATGCTCGAACAGTACGCACGCCGCCCCGAAGTGGTATTCAAGTTCTTTGAACCGCCCCGTTCCGCTTCGGCGTATCGTACTGCTGTAATAGACTCATAGTTTCTTTTGTGTTTTATACCAAAAGAACAAAGGATTAATCTTTGTGAGCAGCAGCTGTTTTCTGACAACAACTTGGCAAAGCATCGTGCGATTTTTGGTCGGCTACAACTTCATCTGCATCATAACCAATTTTTGAAATCACTTCTTTGATTTTTTCTGGACTTGTCTTTTTTGTGTTGTAAGTAATCGTTACAACTTTGTCGTCTAAGTTTAAGTTAGAATTAACAATTCCTTTTGAAACGCCCAAATCTCTCTCGATACGCTTTTTGCACATACCACATTTAGCTGATGTTTTGATTTTTACTTCAGCAGTTTTTGGTGGTTCAATTGCAAATGTTAATATGCTGATAGTCAGCAAAATAGTTAAAATTGAAATTGCTTTTTTCATTGTTTTATTGCGGTTCGTCGCCACGATTTATAGTTTATAAAATTTTATTCTTTCAATACAATTCCGTTGGGCTGACTACCAACCGAAATATCCTTTGTTTTTGTATGAGTACTGGCATCAATCACCGAAACCGTATTTCCTCTTTGATTGACAATAAATGCTCGTTTCATATCCTTAGAAAACGTAATTGCGTGTGCATCATCGCCAGTGATGATTGTTCCTTTCAAACTCCATAGATTATTTTTTCGTTCAAAATAAGCTACTTTATTTTGGGCTGCTTGGCAAATCCATAACTCATTAAGTGTTTGATTATAAGCCATTTGGCCTGGGGCAAAATTAACATCCAAATACTCTACTACACTTAATGTTTTTGGGTCGATAATATTAATTGTCAAAGCAACTTTGTTTTCAACATAGATTTTGTCATCAGCTCCTGCCCACACATTGGTCGGAAAAGCATCTACTTTTATTGTCTTTATTATGGCTTTTGTTTGAGTGTTTAACACATAAACAAAACTACTTTCGCCCAATGCCACAAAAGCATATTTTCCATCTTTCGAAAACACAACTTCGCTTGGGTCGGCTCCAAGAGCTACTTTAGTTTTCAAAACACCGTTAGTTGCATCATAGATAAACATTTCACCCGAATGAGTTGCACTTGCCGACCAAATTTCACTACCATCAGCACTAAAAACTGCATTGAAATTGACATTTGGTAATGCCATTTTTAGTAATGTACCACCAGTTTTTGTATCAATGACCGCTATTCCACCTTTTTTATCGGTTGCGTTATGTAAGGCCGTATGCCCAAGTGTAAAGTCATATTCGGGTGTTGCTACTGCCAGTTTTTTACCATCAGCCGACATATTAATGTGGTGCGGGAAACGGCCAATTTCGGTCAATTGAATGATGTTTTTAACGCTTAATTCATTCAAATCTACTATTGAAATAGTATTGCTACCACCGTTTACGACGTAAGCTTTCGGATAATCTGTTTCAACCACGGGGACTGGCTCTTCAATAACTTTTTTTGACTTACACGAAATCAAAAATTCTCCCCAAATCAAACTGCCACAAATCAAGGCACTAACTGTATAAAATTTTCTTTTCAATACCATTGTTTATTTTTTTCTCTAATAGAAAACGAATCTACTCAGTTTATCTGTATATCAAAAATAAAACATATTGGTTATTGGTATAGAAAATTAAATTCTGCCTCCCAATTTATAGCGAGTTCCGAAATAAATGACTCGACCTACAACTGGGCCCCATGCACTTCCAGCATCAAATCTGCTTCCAAAAGGATTATCAGGAGTTACGATTGGGTCTTTTTGACGGAAATTTGTCAAATTTTCTCCACCGAGATAAATATCCCATCTTCTGAACGAACGGCTTACTTGTGCATTTAGATTTACAAAAGCTGGAGCGAATTGTATCGGCATAGCTTCGTAACTTGTATGCACATAAGTGGTTGATAAATTTGGGATTCTACGCTGCCCATTGAATTGCAATGTTACATCAAACTTCCATTTATCGTAGGGTAGGGCATAGCCTACATTAAATAAAACTCTATCTATTGGTACAAACATTTTTCGTACCGTAATTTCTTGATTTAACGACTTTCCGAGTGTTTGCCAAACATCTGAATAACGGTAAGCCACTTTGAATTCAAGTCGAGGGGCTGGCACGAGATTCACCTCAACTTGTGCAGAATTTGCATAGTTTTTTCCTTGAGAATTATAGAAATACAAGAAATTTGGGTGTTCGGTATCGCCAATTAATTGATTTTGGAATCGGGTATGATACAAATCAATAATCAAATTAGATTTTCCAAAAGTTTTGGTCAAACTTACTCCGTAATTCCATGAAACTTCGGGTCTGATAGCTTCTAAGAAACGTACGGTTCGTGAGCTAACCAAGTTTCCGAAATATTCGGCAAATGGATTGGCTGTTCGGAAACCTTTTCCTGCCGAAAGGCGTAAGGCCGTATTTTCGGTTGCATTGTAAAGTACGTGTAAGCGAGGCGTGAAAATCGTTCCATACAAGTTATGAAAATCAAGTCTTGTACCTGCCACTGCGGTTAGTTTTTCGAGGTGCTTGTAAGTATATTCAAAGAATCCACCTTTTACTATTTCTTCACGCTGATAAATCAAATCAGCAAATTTTTCATCGTAATTGTCGTACAAAAAGCTCAAACCCGCTTTGTATGAATGATTGGTGTTTCCAAAAATATCTTGATAAATCAGATTACCATAAAGTGTTTGTTGTTTGCCATCATACGGACGAAAGCCGAACTGTGATTTTGAATCATGGATAACTCCATTGACAATAAACCCTAAGCCACGATATGGTTTTGATTGGTAAAGTTTAGCGGTTTTCGAGAAAAACTCGGCTCGATTCGTAGTGTTAGAAAATCTATAAATAAGGTTATCAAGCGATAATGGGTTTTTATTGATTTGTCCTCCTAAACGTGTATCATAAAGGTATTTTACACCAAACTGGGCTACCATTTTATCAGATTCGTATTTCCAACGATTAATAAAATTTGCTTGTGTATATTTAGGCAAATCATAGAAATTATCGTTGTTTTTATCAATCGAGGTTTGCATCGTGGAGCCATGTGATAGAAATGCTACCGACCATTTGGGCTTGGATTCTTGTTTTTGTTTAAAAATATGTGCCAAATTTAGATTAATTTCACCTCGACCCAAACTATTTACATAGGTATTGAGATATACTTTTTCGGCTAAATCTGGTTTTTGAAGTTCCACATTGATTTGTCCTGTCATAGACTCATAACCATTTACTACCGAACCTGCACCTTTACCAATGTCTATCGACTGAATCCACGTTCCAGGTATATAATTTAGCCCAAAAGTTGTGGCCAGTCCTCTTATTGATGGTATATTTTCTACGTTGGTTTGTACATAAGTTCCAGCCAGACCTAATAGTTGAATTTGTTTTGCTCCCGTAACGGCATCGGCATAACTAACTGAAACAGAGGCGTTTGTCTCGAAACTTTCTGAAAGATTACAACAGGCGGCTTTTGCCAAAGCCTTTGAGGTTAAGATTTCGGTATGAATTGGCGATAGCCTATCCATCGAGGTTGAACTACTGCGAACAACTACTTCTTGTAACTGGTTTTCAGATTGAAGAAACACTCTCAAGTCGGTTTCGTTACTGATGTCGAGTGTGTCTGATTTATAGCCTACAAAGCTGATTACCAGTTTTTTAGACTTTGCTCGAGCAATCGTGAATTTTCCTTCAATATCAGTTGTAGTGGCTATTTTAGTACCAAGCCAGTTTACGGTTGCACCAATGATAGGTTCTTCTTTGTTATTGCTTTTGTCTAAAACAATGCCGCTGACATTTTGAGCAAAAATGTTTAGATTGATTGCATAGAAAAAAAATGGCAATATTATTTTTTTAGAAAAAATATTCATTTCGTTTGGATAAACAAACAAGTTTGGGGCTTGTTCTAAGGTTGTTAAACAATTTCAAATTGGAGCATCATACCATCGTCTTCGTGTTCGAGATTGTGGCAATGAACCATATATTTGCCTTTATTATCAGGGAATTTCATTGTGACTTTTACAGTTTCGTTGGGCATTAATAATACGACATCCTTCCAACCCTTTTCGTGGGGTAATATGCCACGTTTACTGCTTCGCTCCGATACTTGAAACTGCAAACCATGAATGTGCATAGGGTGTGGTTCGTCGCTTTTATTTTCAAAAATCCAAGTTTCAATATCGCCGACTTTTACTGTTTCGTCAATGCGGGTTGAAGAATATAACTTGTTATTGATTTGATGACTCATTTTCAATCCCATTTTCATTTGAAGCTTGAAAGTGCGAGTTTTGCTTGACATCGATAATTTTTCGATGGTCGATAATCGGGCAGGAGTCTGATAGTTTTCGGTAACTATTGTTTTGACCGTAAACTTCATAAAATTAAATTCTTCTTTCCCTTGAGCCTTACTTCCATCAGGAAAAGTATTTGATTTCAAAAAAACACTTTCGTTTATTTTCAGACTACTAAAA
Source organism: Emticicia aquatilis (assembly GCF_014644295.1). Taxonomy (GTDB): domain Bacteria; phylum Bacteroidota; class Bacteroidia; order Cytophagales; family Spirosomataceae; genus Emticicia; species Emticicia aquatilis. The sequence goes on along the minus strand of NZ_BMKK01000004.1, from coordinate 183,139 downwards.
TCTACCAATATATCTACCCGTTCGGCAGGACCAAGCAATAGAGAAGTCATTTTCGCTGGATTTTCGAGCAAACCACCGTCTGAACCAATGACTGTGAAGGGTAAATTATTTGTAAAAGCCAAATTATAAATACGGGCATTTGAAGCATTCAAAATGCGAAGTCGGTAAGTTGTACTCGAAACCTCGGTATAAGGAAAAGCAGTTCCATTAACAGTAATAGTTTCACCCATATAGCCACTCATCACTTCATTCATTGTTGGGTTATATCGTAAGTTGTTGTTAGATAGTCGTTTATCTGAAATGATTAAAGGTATCTCTAACGCTCCCGATGGCAAATTTAGAGTGGCTTCTTCAGTATCATTTACAATTAACATTCCTGCCAAGCCCATATAAGTTTGACGGGCGGTAGCTTCGTGAGGGTGTGGATGATACCAATAAGTACCCGCCCGTTGATTGACATTAAATCGGTATTCAAAACTTTCGTTTGGATGAATTATATTTTCAGGATGTCCGTCCATATTAGCTGGAATCACCAAACCGTGCCAATGAATATTGGTATGCTCATCCAAGTTATTTTTGAATGAGGTACTGAATTCGTGGCCTTTTTGCATTCTAAAAAGGGGGCCAGTTGGTATATTTTCCAAATAACTCATTATCTCAGTTGTGCCTTTGTTTGTAATTTTTGCTTGGGTGGTTTTAGCATTCATTACATAATTTTTTGGGTTTTGAATAATCTTTGGAATATTCAATGGATTGCTAAAATTATCTTCGGCCATACTCACAGGCACTGGCTCAACCTTCATACAACTTTCAAGCAAAGCACTTCCTGCAACAATTCCAATAGCACTATTTCTGATGAATGTTCTGCGTTTCATTTGGTTGATTTATTTAGCTATTTTTTAGAAATTATTTCGGTTACTTTTCCACAGTTCAACATTTTATTACCGTAATAAGGGTTTTTAATGGCTTTGTTATTGCTCAACCAACTCTTTTTTACCATTGGGCAATACTGTACAAAGGAATCTTCAGTATTTCCAAATGCCTTAATTAAAGACACCATATTGGTGGATAATTCTCTAAAATGCTCTCTTTGGTGTTCGGGGTCTTTATTTTCACTAATGTGTTTAGCATCCGAACTCATGCGTTCGTTCAATGGTTTAAAAAAAAATTTTTGTTCTGTAGTCATTTTGCTTTGGTCAATGACATCAAGTTTTGCCAAGAAATTTTTTGCTTCAATGCTTGCTTTTGAGCCATCTGTAGCTACTAAAGCATCTTTTATGGCATAATAGGAGTTTATCAAAGTATTAACTTGGTTTGCTGTTATAGCATCAATCTTATCAAACTTGCCATTTTGTGCAAATGTGTTTGAAGCAAAAAAAGCTATCAAAATAATGGTGTGTTTTATCGTTTTCATTTTTTTATATTTTTGTGAAAAATTTTGTTGATGAGTGTATTTTTTTGATTTAATATCTTTAATAATTTAACATAAATCCAAGCCCAAAGCCCATATCGCTGTCATAATGAGTCGAAATGCCAATATTTTTATTCAAAATATACCGCAAACCAGCCATATATTCTTTATCTGTATTTATCATCATATTCATACGTAATCGCTTTGAAAGAGGAATATCTTTTCTTTCTAATTGTAAACGAAAATTGCCGTCGGTAAAAACTTCAGCCTGTGCGGTAACGAGCATTGGTAATGTATAATTTACACCCAAACTTAGGACTGCTCTTTTATCTTTGGTGCTTTTCTGTCCAAAGAGATTTGTTTCAATCGACTTATCCATCATTACATGATTAATCTGACGATAACGCCAATCGAAGCCTATAAAAGGCATTAGCCACTGCATTTTTCCAATATACCTTCCCAAATGAGTTTCAGTTTCGTAGCCATGATGGTCGTTATAGCCCAGTCGCCATTCAGTACCGATACTCCATCGGGTATTTTGAAGCATTAATTCACCATCATTGCCATTGGTTGCCACATCATTTTCCGCCATCAAATGAAATTGCCTATCATCAGCATACAATTTTCTTTGTGCCAATTTAGGATTTTGAATTTCAGGATTTGGTTGCTGATTTTCATAACTAAAAACTCTTCCCATACCAGCCATCATGTGATAAAGAATATGACAATGAAAAAACCAATCTCCTTCTATATTTGCACTAAACTCTAAAGTATCGGTTTCCATTGGCATAATATCAATGACATTTTTTAGAGGAGAAAAATCCCCCTGACCGTTCAACACCCTAAAATCATGTCCGTGTAGGTGCATTGGGTGCCGCATCATTGAACCATTGTATAGAATTATTCTTACTGTTTCACCTTTCTTAATAAGAATTTTATCGGCTTCCGAGACAACTTTATTATCTAAACTCCAAACATATCGGTTCATATTTCCACTCAACTCAAAGCGTAATTCTTTCACAGGAGCTTCTTTCGGAAGTTTTGTTACAGAGGTCGCTTTAAGCATTGAATAATTTAAAGTAATAATATCCGATAATTCATTGCTATTATATTGTGTATCTTCGGTTGTCATACTTTCCATGTCATGTGCTTTCTTTTTGCCCATTTCCATGTTTTTCATGGTGTGTTTAGGTTTTTCAGGTTCACCCGTTATTTCAGAATACATTACTACATTCATATCCATCTGATTTAACGACATCTGCATACCCATATCATCTAAATCACCATTCATTTTCATCATGCCATTCATCATTTTCATTCCCTCAAAATATTTGAGTTTAGGCATTGGTTTCGCTTTTATCTTTTCACCCTCACCTAAAAATAATGATGTTGATTTTGTACGGTCTTCGGAAGTTGCCAAAAATTCAAAGGATTTTTTGTCTTCAGGAATCGATAGTATAACATCGTAAGTTTCGGATACAGCAATAATTAATCTATCAACTTCAACGGGTTCAATATCATTACCGTCATTCGCTACAACCGTTATTTTTCCGCCTGCATATTTTAACCAAAAATAAGTTGATGCACCACCGTTTGAAATTCGTAGTCGAACTTTATCTCCGACTTTAAATTGCGTAAGTTGGCTTTCTTTTCTGCCATTAATCAAAAATGTATTGTAATAGACATCACTTACATCCATTGCATTCATTCGCTTCCATTCGTTATTTACTTTAGTTTTCAAATAACCCTGTTTAATTGCTTCTCCATAACTTTGAGTTGCACCTTTCTGAATAGCGAACCAATCTGTGGCATTATGAAGCATCCGATGAACGTTTTTGGGGTTCATATCTGTCCATTCACTTAAAATAATCGGTATAGTTGGTAAATCATCAATTCCTGTCCTAAAAGTTGAATCGGATGTCTTTTTGTTCAAAATCATTGAGCCATACATTCCGATTTGTTCTTGCAGGCCAGTATGGCTGTGATACCAGTGCGTGCCATGCTGAATAATTGGGAAACGATATAAATGAGTTGTATGTGGCTTAATTGGCATTTGTGTAAGATTGGGTACACCGTCATATCTGTTTGGCAGAAATAAACCATGCCAGTGCAAAGATGTTTCCTCATTTAATTCATTATGTACGTAAATCTCTGCTGTATCGCCTTCCATAAATGTTAGGGTAGGCATTGGTATTTGGCCATTTACGGCAATTGCACGTTTAGGTTTAGCTCCAAATAACACAGTTGTATCTTTTACATAAAGGTCATATCGAACCACTTTTTGGCTATAAGATGGTTTTGATATAAACAAAAGCAATGCAATTATTGGCAACACTTTTTTAGAAGCGGAACTCTGCCCAACATTTTTTAGAATATCCATATAAGAAATTTCATTTCTCATCTTCAAATAATATATTATAAAAATCAAAAACACCCAGATAAATGGTAATCATCATGTCTTTGTATTTATTTTAGTATAAATTATTTTCTGATGAGGTAATGTTTCAATATTTTAAAGCAATTCCGTTAGGTTTTTGCCCAACCTGAACGTCTTTGATTTTAGTGTGATTAGTAGTATTGATTATCGAAACTGTAAGGTTCTTTTGGTTGGTGACGTAAGCAATTTTGTCATCTTTCGAGAAAGCAATTGCATGAGCGTCTAAACCTGTCTGTATGCTGCCTGCTTTTTTCCATTTATTATTTTCTCTCTTAAAATAGTAAACAAAGCTTTGACCAGAATTACTTACCCACATTTCGTTTAATGACTGATTATAAGCAACATAACCAGGTGTAAAACCTAAATCAACAGTTTCAATCACCTCCAATTGATTGACATTAATGACACTTACCGTCTGACCGATTTCATTATCGACATACATATTTCCATCTGTTCCAGTCCATGCACCCACTGGCTCTGCTCCAACGGCTATTGTTTTGATAACTTTTTTTGAGGTTATGTCAATCACTGAAATTGAATTACTACCTCCATTAGCTGTAAAAGCATATTTTCCATCAGATGAAAATGTTACTTCGGCTGGTTCTGGACCAACAGAAATAGTATTTTTTAGTGACATTGATGCTGCATCAAATACTAAAGTTTTGCCTTCATGCTCCATTGAAGTAGTCCAAATTTCAGACCCATCAGGCGAGAATATTGAATTATGATTTGGTTTAGACAATTCCGTCTGTGATAGTACTTTACCTGTTTTAGCATCAATAATTACGATTTTTCCCTTTGTTTCGTGTGTACCTGAATGTCCTTCGGTTAAATCAACACCCGGAACACCGATACTTAATTTTGTGCCATCGGGCGAAAGATAAATATGGTGTGGAAATACAATATCGTTGGTCATATTATGAGTAGAATGATTACTCACAGATTGATTTAGTTTAATTGTATTTGTTTCGTCTGTGTTTAGATTAATGACCGAAATTGTTGTACTTTCTCCGTTGATAACATACGCCGCAGGAAAAGCGATATTTAATTCAGGTGTAGCTTCGTTTGGCATACAAGACAAAATTACACTCATCATTAATAGAAAAACTACTGTTTTTTTCATCTTAGTGCTTGTTTATTAGGCCTAATTTGCAACTATTAATCATTTATTTTCAAATTCAAGAGAAACACTTAGGTATTCCCATGTGACTTTGATTAGTCCTTTGTTTTTGTTTTTTGCTATCACTTCATAGGTTAAAGCCTCTGTGAGGTTTTTATTTTTTATAGGAACTACTTCTACTCTGATAGCATCATTTTCTTGTTTATAATCATCTGCCAAGTGCATATTCCACGTTTTGCTCAAAATGAGTACCCATTTGTCTTTGTTTGGAATAGTAAAGAAACCGTATTTACCTTTTGGAATTAGTTTACCTTCAATAATAACATCTTTAGAAAAATCAATCCATGTAGCATTATGAGCACCAGTTGACCATACTTGATTATAAGCAACTAAGCCATTCCATATATTTCTGCCACGAACACTTGGTGAGCCATACTCAATATGAACATGATTGTCGCCAATCATTTCCATCGTAACCATTTTCGGACTTTTGGGCTTTGCTGCTACCTTGCTGGTATCAGTTTTTGGTTGATGGTTTTCGTGTTGAGCAAAAGAAATAATTGTCGAAAATAGAAATATGGTTAAGATTGATATTTTTTTCATGTTGTTTTATTTTGTTTTGAATTTGATTTTTGACTTACAAAAAACAGTGTAAATCCACTAATTATCGTTATGATTCCAAATACTGAAAATGCTCTCAATAACCAATTCGAGATATTATCTCGGCTTTGATAATCCATCGTGTGGAGCATCCATAAAAAATCAAAGATTCTCCATTTACTATTTCTAAACTTTTGTACTGTACCGAGTTCGTTCGCTACATAAACCGTTGTATTCGTTGGGTTCGAAAATGTGACTGCATAAGCTGGAAGTGGCTGCTCTCGGTATTCATGATGCCCATTGGTGTTGGTCAGATACTCAACAGACTTTACTGGTGCTGGTGCATCATTCAGAAAACTTTTTTTTGCAATTTCAATCGCTTCTTCTTTGCTTAGTGCTGGTCGTAACTCACCAGTTTTGGCATTTGCCAGTTGTATTTTTTTACCTCTATCGTGTTCTTTTGCATAAGTAATTTGATAAAAAGGACGATTCAGAATTTGTATCAGACGAATATCAAAAAGGAAGTTTACCGAATCTTTCAGTTTAATTTGTTGAATGATGTCTTTAGGGTTTACAAAGTCAATATCTGCTCCAATGGGGTGAATGTGGGCTTTTTGGTGGTCGCCATGAACTTCATCCATATCTGACCAACTAAAATAAAGTCCGCCGATTGTCCATAAAAAGAATTGAATTCCTAAGATTACACCTAACCAACGATGAGTTTTTCTGATTTTTCGCTGAAATACGCCTTTCTTCATACTATCATTTAAAGTTTAATACTTCTTAATCTTAAAGCATTACCAATAACTGAAACCGAACTAAAACTCATGGCCAGTGCTGCCAACATTGGTGATAATAATATACCAAATACTGGATATAAAACACCCGCAGCAATCGGAATCCCGACGGTATTGTAGATAAAGGCAAAGAATAAGTTTTGCTTGATATTATTCATTACGGCATGACTCAATTTTTTAGCTTTCACAATACCTTGTAAATCGCCTTTGACCAAGGTTATTTTGGCACTTTCAATCGCTACATCTGTTCCTGTACCCATCGCAATGCCAATATTAGCTTGAACCAAAGCAGGAGCATCGTTTATGCCATCACCAGCCATCGCCACAATTTTACCTTGAGCTTGCAAGCTTTTAATTTCTTTTAATTTGTCTTCGGGTAAACAGTTTGCTTTATAAGCACTTAAATTGAGTTCAGCCGCAACAGCATGAGCGGTATTTTCATTGTCTCCGGTGAGCATAACTACTTCAATACCTTGGTTCATTAGTTCTTTAATGGCGTCCTTGCTTGTTGCTTTGATGGCATCTGTAATCGCTACATAACCTGCAACCTCGCCGTCAATCGCAATAAAAGAAACCGTTTTTCCAAGTTTCTGCTCGGCAGTGACGGTGTTTTCTAAGTCAACAGAAACAATCGCTTTTATTTGTTGCATAAGAGCTATATTTCCAATTGCTATTTTTTTGTCATTTAAAGTGCCTATTACTCCTTTACCTGCAATTGCTTCAAAACCTTCTGTTGGTGTCAAAGTAATATTTTTTTCTTTGGCGTAGTTTACAACCGCTTGTGCCAAAGGATGTTCACTATACTGATTAACCGAAGCAATGCTTTGCAATAACTTATCTGAATCTGCCCCTTTTAATGCAAACACTTTATCCACCGATGGTTTTCCCTCCGTAATTGTTCCAGTTTTGTCGATTATCAATACATTTATTTTATTCATGTTTTCTAAAGCTTCAGCATTTTTTATTAAAACTCCCGATGAAGCTCCTTTGCCAACTCCAACCATGACCGACATGGGTGTTGCCAGACCCAAAGCACACGGACAAGCAATAATTAAAACTGCAATTGCATTGATAAAACCATAAACCAATGCTGGGTCAGGGCCGAATTTTGCCCAAATAAAAAATGTAATTACAGCAACACTTACAACAATCGGAACGAAATACTTGGCAACACTATCGGCTAATTTTTGAATAGGAGCTTTAGAGCGGCTCGCATCATTTACCATCTGAATGATTTGTGAAAGTAGAGTTTCAGAACCTATTTTCTCGGCAACCATTACAAATGTTTTGTTGCCATTGATTGTACCTGAGCTTACAGAATCGCCAACTTTTTTATCAACTGGAATAGGCTCGCCCGTAATCATTGATTCATCAATTGTACTTTCTCCAGTTACAATTTTTCCATCAACTGGGACTTTCTCACCAGGTTTGATTCGCAAAAAATCACCTTTCTTCACATCACTAATTGATATTTTACTACCAATGCCATTTATTAGAATTGTTGTTTCGGTTGGAGTCAATTTTAGTAATTCCTTAATAGCCCCACTTGTTTGGCTATGTGCTTTTGCTTCTAATAATTGTCCAAGCAATACTAAAGTCAGAATTACTGTCGTTGCCTCAAAATATAGATGAACTACGCCCATTTCATTTTTAAATTCGTGGGGAAAAACACTTGGAAACAACAATCCGATTATACTGAACAGATATGCAACGCCCGAACCAATACCAATTAAGGTAAACATATTAAGGTTCAAAGAAACGATTGATTTCCATGCTCGTACAAAAAATATCCAACAAGCATAAAAAACAACTGGTAAGCTGAGGATAAATTGAAGCCAATTCCATTCGTTATGTCTCATTACTTTCATCAATGGATTATTGGGAATCATATCGGTCATCGCTATTATGAAAATGGGCGTTGTAAAGGCAATAGCTATCTTCATTTTCCTTAATAGGTCACTATAAGTCTTGCTTTCTCCATCATTGTTTGTAGCTTTGATTACCAAATCCATTCCACAAATAGGACAGTCACCCGCTTCATTTTTGATTACTTCAGGGTGCATTGGGCAAGTATATTCTGCTTTTTGATTAATACTCACCTGTGGTACTAAATCCATTCCACAAACCGGACAATCACCTGCTTTGTCATAGAGTTTATCTCCTTCACAGTGCATCGGACAATAATATTTACTGTTGCTATTATCACTCGATGGCTTCACAATCTTTTTTTCTACTTTTATTTTTTTGAAAGCATTGATTTCAGCTTCATTTGTATCATCAATTGTATAATTACCTATAAGTGATAGCGATTTTTTCAATTGTTCGGTAGGAATGTGCTTCTCCATCGTAATGCTTGCTACTGGAGGGTCTAAGGTTACAACTGCCGAAATCCCTTCTACTTCATTGAGAGCTTTTTCAACCTTTGTCCGACATCCATTGCATGACATCCCCGTTACTATATATTTATGGTTCATTTCCATTGAGATTCAATAATGTAATATTCTGACCTTTATAGAAAGCGAACTAATGCTACTGTCTTCATTAGTTCGATTCTCTATTTTAACAAAATTATTTTTTTGATACTTTGTGTAATTTCATGTGGCATTTTGGACAGTTATCACCTTCTTTACCCGTAACTTCGGGGTGCATCGGACAAGCATATTTGCCTTCTCCATCCATTTTAGTATGTTCTTTCATATCCATTCCATTCTGAAAACAATAAAGCACACAAGCCATTCCTTTATAACTTGAATGAATATTACCTATTTTTTTGCCAGAAGCATCAAAGATATTACAAGTGTTGCCTTCTTCTTTTACACTAAATGTCAAGTCGCCATTAATGTTGTGGTATGATTTACCGTCTTTACCCATTCGCCCCATAACCTTACCATTGGCATCTACCAAATTCCCTTGCCCATCAATATATGCTATTTTATTACCTTTGGCGTCATTGACTACATTCTCTTTCGTAATCTGACCAACTTTAACTCCACCTTTCTTGATTGTCCCATTTTTATCAATATTCATCATTTGATGCTTGTAATTGGCGTTTTGAGCAAATGCAACCGATTGAATAAAAGCGATTACCACAATGAATAGTGCGATAGTTGTTTTATAAGTTTTCATTTTCTGTTTGTTTAAATTTATAAAACAAAAGTAGTTGGTCGGGTCAATCTAAGTGTTACAAAATTTTATGAGATTGTTGTAACATTATTGACTGCATCAAGTGCTAAACGATTTTTGAAGTGTTGTTTTTTATAATCGCTCGGAGTCATTCCTACAATTTGTTTAAATTGATTAGATAAATAGGCCACGCTACTGTATCCTAAGCCCCAAGCGATTTCCGAAAGATTTTGCTCTCCATAAGAAAGTAACTCTTTGGTTAGTTCAATTTTTTGATTGATGATATATTTTTCTATGGTAGTTTTTTCGAGAGAAGAAAATAAAGAACTTAAATAGGAATATTCAAAGCCTGTTTTCTTTACGAGAAAATCAGAAAAATTTTGTGATTCTTGTTTTTTGCCTTTTTTCCAATGTATTTCGTCAATTATCAAGCGTTTGATGTGTTCAACCACTTCAGTATGATGGTCTTCGATTATTTCAAACCCTTCTTTTTTTAATAATTCTCGAATATTGTTTAAAAGAACTTGGCTTGGGTTTCCATCAATTTCAACATATCCAAGGTCTATTTTAGATACAGTCAACCCAAGATTTTCGAGTTCTTCACGTACAACACGAATACAACGGTTGCACACCATGTTTTTGATGAGTAGATTCATTTTTGTAAAATAGTCAATAGAAAAACATAGCCACTAAATAATGAGGCTTAATTATTTTGCTAAGAATATTTTACTCAAATTAAAAATGATTGATTTTGAACCAAAATGGTTCTACCAGTTGATGGTGGGGGAGATGATGCTTGATTTTTAGAAGATATGTTTTTCAAAATATCTTCAACAATTGCTTTGACAAACGAAATGAAAGTAATTTTTACCCAATCTAAGCCTTTTTGAACGAATTTGGCTACATTTTGAGAAGCCGAAGAAGAGTAATCAACGTTTTCGTATTTTTCTTCTTCAGTGCAGCATTTCGCTTTCTTTACTGTAGTTTTTTGCGGTAAATTATCTTTTTTTGCAGTTTTATTACAACAAGCTGTTTCGCTTTTGTGCAAAGATGTTTGTTTACCTTTTACGGTGCAAGAGTGTTCAACCAAACCAAAGCCAGTACTACTAAGTAGCACAACTACTGCCATCAACACATTAAATATGCGGAATAGAGCCTTTTTCATTGATTTGATTGAAATTATATACAAATGTATAAATTTATAAACGAAATTAGCAAGAAAAAGTTCATGATTTTATGCTAATAGACTTCCATTTGGTACTTTTTGTTGTGGTTCGGATAAAACTACTTCGCCATCTTCCAAAATAAAGCCAGTTGTAAGCACTTCCGACATAAAATCAGCGATTTGACGTGGTGGAAAATTAGTCACACAAATTACTTGTTTGCCAAGCAATTCTTCCTTTGTGTAGAGTTTAGTGATTTGGGCCGAAGAGCGTTTGATTCCGATTTCAGTTCCGAAATCTATCAATAATTTATAAGCGGGTTTACGAGCCTTAGGAAAATCATTTACTTCTATAATTGTACCTGCACGGAGTTCTACTTTTTCAAAATCTTGCCAAGTGATAGTTTCCATTCTTTTCAAAAATTAAGAAAGGACAACTTTTTAGGGCTGTCCTTTCTGTAATGTATTTTATTTTAGGCTGCCAACCATGTCTTCTGGTTTTACCCACTCGTCAAACTCTTCGGCTGTTAAATAACCTAAGCTGATAGCTGTTTCTTTGAGTGTTGAACCATTTTTATGAGCAGTTTGTGCAATCTCAGCTGCTTTGTAATAGCCAATCTTAGTATTGAGGGCGGTTACAAGCATCAAAGAGTTGTTTACGTGTTTTTTGATATTTTCTTCAAGTGGAGCAATTCCAACGGCACATTTATCATTGAACGAAACACAACCTTCGCCAATCAAACGTGCTGAGTGTAAGAAATTATAAATCATTACTGGTTTGAATACATTCAATTCAAAATGACCCATTGCACCACCAAAGTTGATAGCCACATCATTTCCCATTACTTGTGCAGCAATCATCGTGAGAGCTTCACATTGTGTTGGATTTACTTTTCCTGGCATGATTGAAGAACCTGGCTCGTTATCAGGAATGAATAATTCGCCGATACCTGCACGTGGGCCAGAAGAAAGCATACGAACGTCATTTGCGATTTTCATCAAACTTGCAGCTACTGTTTTCAATGCTCCGTGAGCCTCAACAATGGCATCGTGGGCTGCCAATGCTTCAAATTTATTTTCGGCTGTTATGAATGGCAAACCAGTTAAATTAGCGATATGTTTTGCTACAACTTCAGAGTAACCAGCTGGAGTATTGATACCCGTACCAACGGCAGTTCCACCAAGAGCTAATTCAGAAAGGTGTTCTAAGGTATTTTTGATGGCTTTCAAACCATGATTTAATTGCGAAACATATCCTGAAAACTCTTGCCCAACTGTCAATGGTGTTGCGTCCATGAAGTGAGTACGTCCGATTTTTACAACGTTCATAAACTCAGCCGATTTCGCAGCCAAAGTATCACGTAGTTTTTCTATACCCGGAATAGTTACTTCAATCAACATTTTGTATGCCGCAATGTGCATAGCCGTTGGGAAAGTATCGTTCGATGATTGTGATTTATTTATATCATCATTTGGGTGTAAGAACTTTTGTTTGTCACCTAAATCTCCACCTTGTAATACGTGTCCACGGTAGGCAATTACCTCATTACAGTTCATGTTCGACTGCGTACCTGAGCCTGTTTGCCAAACAACCAATGGGAATTGGTCATCGAGTTTTCCTGCCAAAATCTCATTACATACAGTTCCAATCAAATCGGCTTTTTCTTTTGGTAAAACACCTAATTCGTTATTGGCCAAAGCAGCTCCGTGTTTTAAATAAGCAAATGCCTTGATGATTTCTTTTGGCATCTTATTAATGTCCTGAGCTATCTTAAAGTTTTCGATTGAGCGTTGAGTTTGAGCTCCCCAATATACATCAGCAGGTACTTGTACCTCGCCCATCGTATCTTTTTCTATTCTGTATTGCATGATTTGTTGTTAATTATAAATAAGAGTGTTTTGAAAATTAATCGTTTTCGCAAAATTAACTTAGAATTGAATATAGTTTTGAAAAACTATACTTTTTTTACGATTTTAAACAAAAAAAGCACGGTTGAGGCCGTGCTTTGAATAGTATTTTTTGCTTTAGTTTAATCTATAAGGAACAATCAGATTAAATTCTGGAATTTCAACGTAAAACTGTTTACCATCAATCATTCGTTCCATGAGGTAGCTGCCCATCATTTTACCAATGGTAGTTTTTAGATTGCAGCCCGAAACATATTCGTGGACTTCGCCTGGTTCTAAGACTGGCTGAACTCCGATAACTCCTTCGCCTTCAACTTCTCTTACAGTGCCATTAGTATCAAAAATGAACCATTGACGACGCAGCAATTGAACTGTGTTTTCACTATTATTTTCGATACAAATTCGATAGGTAAAAACAAAATGTTCTTGAAGTGGGTTTGAATACGAAGGCTGATATTCCGTTTTTACTGTTACTTTAACACCAGCAGTTACAGCAGTTGTTGTCATAGTGTTTTTGTATAGGTTTTGTAATAATCGAGGGATTTGCATCGCAAGTTAAGGCTTAAATGATATTTAATTGTATTAAATTTGCCAAAACTTGTTTAACGGATACAAAAAGTATATTTTTATTAATTTAACGAAGTAAAAATACAGAAAATATTTAAATCAACTTATTTTTTTTATTGTATGGATGTGAAAATCGAAGAAAGCTGGAAAGTTAGATTAAAAAAAGAATTTGAAAAACCTTATTTTGAGAGCTTGATAACATTTGTAAAAGCTGCTTATAAAAGTGCGGTTTGTTACCCACCCGGAAGTTTGATTTTCAATGCTTTTGATAAATGTCCATTTGATAAAACTCGGGTAGTGATTCTTGGTCAAGACCCTTATCATGGCCCTCGCCAAGCCAATGGACTGAGTTTTTCGGTAAATGATGGGGTTACTTTTCCGCCATCGCTGATTAATATCTTTAAAGAACTAAATGATGATTTGGGTGTGCCGTTTCCGAAAAGTGGTAATCTTGAGCGTTGGGCCGAGCAAGGTGTGCTTTTATTAAATTCAACACTGACGGTGCAAGCAGCAAGTGCGGGTTCTCACCAAAATAAAGGTTGGGAGCAATTTACTGATGCCGTAATACAATGTATCAATGATGAAAAAGAAGGTGTTGTATTTATGCTTTGGGGAAAATATGCTCAGGATAAAGGTAAGATTATTGATACCAAAAAGCATTTTGTGTTGAAATCAAAACACCCATCACCAATGTCGGCTAATTTTGGTGGATGGTTTGGCAATAAGCATTTTAGCCAAGCCAATAATTATTTGAGAGGTAGGGGAGTTGCTGAAATTGAATGGTAAAATAGTTATTGGTCAATTAGTTATTAGTAAACTTGTTTTTGGGGAATTGATTACGAATATCCAGTAACCAATTCCCCAGTAACTATTATCTAATTATTGAGAACAATCTGCTCCAACGGATTTTGTTTAAGAAACTTCCTTCGCTGTCGATTGACATCCAAATAAATACTGCTTTTCCTACGATGTGGTCTTCGGGTACAAATCCCCAAAAACGAGAGTCATCAGAGCCATGACGATTATCTCCCATCATGAAGAAATAGTCTTGCTTGAAAGTATATGATGTGATAGGCTTTCCATCAATCAAGATTCTACCATTTTCATATTTTGCATTTTCGTTTCCATCAAAAGTAGTAATAATACCTTTGTAAAGAGCAATGTTTTTCTCGTCCAAAGTCACGGTCATACCTTTTTTCGGAATCGTAATCGGGCCATAATTGTCACGATTGAAAGGGAATAAACGAGTATTATGTGGGAACGTAGGGAATCTTGTATCGGTTGTGTCTCCTTTGGCCATTATCATTGGAGTAACACTTTTTACAAAATCCAAACCTTTCATTTCATTCACTGCCTTAGCCGATGCCGTAACATAATAAATAGTTTTATCTGTCATTCGCATATCTTGCTCAAACTCAGTGATTTCGTATTTCTTGAAAATCTTTTCGTTTACTTGCGTATTGGTTTCAATGGCATATTCCATTTGCATCTTTTCTGGATTATCCGACATTTTACCATTGATAAATACTTGGCCATCACGCACTTCGAGCACATCGCCTGCAATACCTACGCAACGTTTGATATAGTTGGTACGTAAATCGACAGGATATTTGTCAAAACCACCAAATTCGTCGGGACGCTCTGGGCAACCTGGATAATTGAAAACCACTACATCATTGTTTTTTACAGAAGTAAATCCTGGTAAACGGAATTGTGGTAATTGAATTAGGTCTGAATACGAAGGAATATCAGTAAACCAAATTTTTTGGTGCGTAAGCGGAACCTGCAAGATAGTTTTTGGAGTACGAGAACCGTAGTGCAGTTTACTTACAAAAAGAAAGTCATTGATTAATAAGCTTTTTTCCATCGAAGCCGTTGGAATTGTGTAAGCTTCTAAAAACATCCATCTAATGAGTGTAGCCGCAACAACTGCAAATAACACCGAATCCCACCATTCTCTAATAGCTGATTTTTTCTTTTTTGGTTTTGTATTAGTTTGTACTTCTGCCATTGATATAGTTTTTAATACTTTAGAATCTATTTAAGGTTATTTTGAATCGTTATTTCAATCCCAAAAGGTCATTCATTCCAAATACTCCTTGTTTGTCATTGAGCCATTCGGCCGCAATAACCGCTCCGAGTGCAAACCCATGACGGCTGTGTGCAATATGAGTAATTTCTATTTGGTCAACGTCGGAAATATATTTTACAGTATGTGTTCCTGGAACTTTTCCTTCTCTCGACGACCAAATGGGTACTTCATTTTCTGCCGCAATTTGGTTGTTTATCCAAGTAGTTTTATCAGTCAAATTATCAATGATACCTTCAGCCAATGTGATAGCCGTACCACTTGGAGCATCTTTTTTCTCAGTGTGGTGAATCTCATTAGTAGAAACTTTAAATTCCTTGTATGGATTCATCAAACGAGCCAATGTTTTATTTAGCTCAAAGAAAAGGTTTACACCAATACTATAATTCGAAGCATAGAAAAACGCTGCCTTGTTTTCGACGCAAAGCTTTTCGATTTCAGGTTTATGTTGAAGCCAACCCGTTGTTCCGCATACCGTTGGAATTCCAAATTCCATGCAATATTTTAAGTTTCCATAGGCCGATTCTGGCGAACTAAACTCAATAACAACATCGGTGTTTTCACGGCTAAGTGCTAAAATCTCTGTGCGATTACTCACATCTATTTTTGCCGAAATCTCATGACCACGTTGTAAAGCAATCTGCTCGATTACTTTACCCATTTTTCCATACCCTAAAAGTGCAATTCGCATACTTCCAGCTTGTAATTTATTTGAAATAATTAAAAGTTTAATCTAAGTTTTACACCAGCGGATGCTCCGAATGATGAAGACTCAATAGAAGGTTCAAATTTTAGCGAAATATCATCGCTCATATCAAAACCTTTTAAGTGTGCCGAGACATTGGCTTGAATTGCCTGCAAAGTCCAGCCTGCTGCCAATGCAATCCATGATAAGTCACGTTGGCGATGGTACGCTTTTACTGCTGGCTCAATCTGTGTTTGGACAAAAGGTCCACGTAATTCACCATTGACAGGAATATATACCTCAGTTTTTTTATCAATAACGATTTGTGCTAAATAACTTTTGTAGAATTTGTATTTGTCGTTATTCCACCAAATAGCATAGATACCGCCCGCCGCTGCACCGTAAACAATAGGTATTACCCAATATTGTCTATTAGTAGCTTGTCCCCAACCTGGAAGTATCAAAGAGCGTAGTAATACAGTTCGAGGAATACTCCTTTTGTTTGAAGAGTCGGTTTTGACGATATTTTTCAAAAAACTTTTCTTCTTTGTTGTATCAATTACAGCTTTCGTTGTGCTTAAAACTTTGGCAGTATCAAGCTTTTGGGCGAAGGCTGTACTCGAAATCAAGCATAAGACGATTAAAATCCTTATCATTATGTTTTAAATTTTTGGTTTAATAACGCCTACTGGTTTAGGTAAGTATCAGAAAACCAAGTATTTAACATTCCTTAACGAATTACTCGTTAACTTTAATTGCATTAAGGATTCTGTCGAGTTCTTCTTTTGAAGTAAACGGAATCTTGATTTCACCCTTGTGTTTATCATCGGCTTTAACCAAAACTTTCGTTCCGAAATAGCCTTGTAATCTAAACTGTAAAGATGAAATCTCTTGTTTTATAGTTACCTGACGTGTCACTTTTCCTTCTTCAGGGATAATCAACGTCAATCTTCTTACTTCGTCTTCAACTTTTCTTACTGACCAGTTTTCTTGAACAATC
The DNA here is from genome assembly GCF_014644295.1 of Emticicia aquatilis. Classification (GTDB taxonomy): domain Bacteria; phylum Bacteroidota; class Bacteroidia; order Cytophagales; family Spirosomataceae; genus Emticicia; species Emticicia aquatilis. The sequence goes on along the minus strand of NZ_BMKK01000004.1, from coordinate 166,240 downwards.
TTATTGAAAAGTTTTATCTGTGTTTCGTGATTATCAATATTAATCAATGCACGTGCATGACCCATCGAAATCTCGCTATCTCTAACTGCTGCCTGAATCACGTCGGGCAGTTTCAAGAGTCTCAAATAATTATTTACTGTCGTACGGTTTTTTCCAACTCTATCTCCCAACTCTTCTTGTTTCAATTGAAACTCGCTCAACAAACGGTGATAACTGAGGGCAATCTCGATGGCATTCAGGTTTTCACGCTGAATGTTTTCGATGAGGGCCATTTCGAGCATCTGTTGGTCGTTGGCCGTGCGGATATACGCAGGTATTTTCGTGAATCCAGCCAGTTTTGAAGCCTGTAAACGACGCTCTCCTGAGATAAGCGTATATTTTCCTGGGCTTGCTTCTTTAACTGTAATTGGCTGAATAATACCTAAAACCTTAATTGACTCGGCCAATTCTTGTAAAGCTTCTTGGTCGAAGTGTGTACGTGGTTGAAATGGATTTGTTTCTACCGACTCAATCATGATTTCGTGCATCGAACTCATGGCTTCCATTCGGCGTGGTACAGGGGTTTCAAAACTTTTTTCCGAACCCTTCTCCGAACCCGAATCAGACAGCAATGCTCCCAGACCTCTTCCGAGTCCAGTCATGCTCTTCTTTGTGTTTGCTACCTTAGGCTCCATATATACTATTGTTAATGAAGAAAAAGTTTTGGTATTTCAAAACCTATCTTCATTGTTGTTTTGTCGTTTGTGAATAGAATTTTCTTAGTTATCCTGTCCGAGTTTACCATTTTTTACCAAAATCTCACGAGCAAGGTTCAAGTAACTAATCGCACCTTTACTATCGGCATCTTGTGCTAAAGCAGGAACACCATAACTCGGCGACTCCGAAAGACGGATGTTTCGAGGAATGAGCGTCTGAAACACCATATTTCTAAAGTGAGTCGTTACTTCATGCACTACTTGGTTAGAAAGGCGAACTCTCAAATCGTACATCGTCAATAAAATACCTTCAATCGTGAGGGCAGGGTTGAGGCGTTGTTGAATAATCTTGATGGTATTCAATAACTTTCCGAGTCCTTCTAAAGCAAAGTATTCGCATTGCACGGGTACAATAACCGAGTCGGCAGCCGTAAGACTATTGATAACGATTAAACCCAAAGATGGCGAGCAGTCGATTATGATAAAATCGTACATGTCTTTTACATCCATGAGCGATTCTTTCATTTTTTCTTCACGTTTCGGAAGGTTAATCATCTCAATTTCGGCACCAACCAAGTCGATGTGCGATGGCAGTAAATCGAGGTTTGGGAAATCGGTTTCGATGATAATATCACGTGGACGGATATCATCGACCATACATTCATAAATACTGTTTTCGACTTCTTTGGGGTTAAACCCTAAGCCCGATGTAGCATTCGCTTGCGGGTCGGCATCAATAATGAGCGTACGAAATTCGAGAGCAGCCAAACTGGCTGCAAGGTTAATTGTGGTTGTGGTTTTGCCTACACCACCTTTTTGATTGGCAATTGCTATTATTTTTCCCATTTCTTGTGGTTAGAGAAAATTACTGCCTCAAATATCTGACTTTTAATGTTAATAAACAATTAAATGTTCCACGCTGTGGGTAAAATGTTCCACGATGTGGATAAGATTGTTGATAAGAAAAAGCTCTTTGAATTAAGAATTAAGAATTGAGAATTAAGAATTTATTCGTGTAAATATCTGATAGTTAGCTGCTTATAGTTTGTGTTTTTGTGTGGCGTTTTTTTGATTTTCCTAAGAAAATTGTGTGTAATATTTTTCAATAAAAAATATCAATAAACTGCTTGAGTGAAGTTTTGAAGGAGTAAAATAAGTTTGAATTATAGCGAAATGACATTTTAATCAAGATTCGTCAATCGTAATTCATAAATCATAATTATCTTTGTAGATGCGATATTTAATAGAATGCTCATACAAAGGCACTGATTTTCATGGCTGGCAGATTCAACCCGATGCCATTAGTGTGCAAGAATGTATCGAAAAAGGTCTTTCAACAATCCTTAAAAGAAAAGTAGATATTACGGGAAGTAGTAGAACCGATACGGGCGTACATGCTGCTCAACAATATGCTCATTTCGATGTTGAAGAGGGCATCAATGACCTCGGAAGGCTGGTTAATGGCATGAATGGGATTTTACCAAGAGGTATTGCTATCAAACAAATCAAATTGGTGGCTGATGATTTTCATTCAAGATTCGATGCAACACATAGGCGTTATCTTTACCGAATTTTGCAAGAGAAAAACCCATTTTGGCATGAATTGGCTTATTTCTACAAACCAAGACTTGACATAGCGTCAATGAATGCCGCTGGTGAAATAATGAAAAAATATATTGATTATCAGTGTTTTAGTAAAGTGAAAACCGGTGTGCAGACCTTCAATTGCAGGATTGAGTTTGCATACTGGGAACAACAAGGTTCTTTTTTGTTGTTTCATATAAAGGCAGATAGGTTTTTGCGAGGAATGGTGAGGGCAATCGTAGGAACGATGCTTGAGGTAGGTTTGGGAAAATTGAGTTTAGAAGATTTTGAGCAAGTCATACTTTCTAAGGATAGAAACAAAGCGGGTAGGGCAGTGCCACCCGAAGGATTGACTTTGATGGAGGTAGGATATAATTTTTAGAAAATGGTGAAGATTGAAATAAATAAAATAAGCAGCCATCAGGACTTGGAAGATGTCAAGCAACTATTCAGAGAGTATATTGAATTTTTGCAAGTAAATCTTGATTTTCAAGACTTCGAGAATGAGTTGGCCAAACTTCCTGCTAAATATGCCGAGCCTGAAGGTGCGATTTTTTTAGCAAAAGTAAATGACCAACCAGCTGGCTGTATTGCACTTTGGAAACTTGAAGAAGGCGTTTGTGAAATGAAACGTTTGTTCGTAAAACCTGAATTTCAAGGTCTTGGACTCGGTAAAATGTTGGCTAATAGATTGATGGAAGAAGCCAAAATCAAAGGCTACCAAACAATGAAATTAGATACTTTAAAACGATTACAGTCGGCCAATTATCTTTATGCTGCGATGGGTTTTAGCGAAACACAACCTTATAATTTTAATCCAGAACCCGATATTGTTTATTTTGAAAAGGAATTAGTTTGATGGCAGTTATAGGAAAAGATATAAAAGAAGCAATTGAGATACTAAAGTCGGGTGAGGTGATTGGAATGCCGACCGAAACTGTCTATGGTTTGGCGGGTAATGCTTATAATACTGAGGCCATAACCAAGATTTTTACGGTCAAAAACAGACCAACTTTCGACCCGCTCATTGTGCATACATCAAGCATTGAGCGTGTGCATGAATTTGTGAGTGAAATTCCCGAGAAAGCTCAATTACTGGCCAAACATTTTATGCCTGGCCCGCTTACACTGCTTTTGCCCAAAAAAGATGTTATTTCTGATTTGGTAACTTCTGGACTTGACACGGTTGCGGTTAGAATTCCCAATCATCCGTTGGCTTTACAATTACTCGAAAACTTAGATTTTCCATTGGCCGCACCGAGTGCCAATCCGTTCGGATATATTTCGCCAACTTCGGCACAACACGTTGATAATCAGCTTGGAGATAAAATTAAGTATATTTTGGATGGAGGTGAATGTAAAGTTGGAATTGAATCTTCGATAATTGGTTTTTTTGATGGTGAAATAGTAGTGCTACGCAAAGGAGGATTAGCAATTGAAGAAATTGAAGCGATTGTAGGAAAGGTTAGAATCGAAGAGCATTCGTCGTCAAACCCGAAAGCTCCGGGAATGCTCAAAAGTCATTATGCACCACGTACTCAGTTATTGTTTACTGGTGATTTGTTATTGGCACATGAGGATACAAAACTAATTGGTTATTTAGGCTTTGATAAATTTCATACCTCAATTCCACAGGAAAACCAACTTTTACTCTCTCCCGCAGGAGATTTGAACGAAGCTGCTAAGCATTTATTTGCCTATATGCGTTTGCTTGATGCTCGTGGCTTTGATAAAATTTATACCGATTTACTTCCTGAAAAAGGCTTGGGTCGTGCAATCAACGACCGCATAAAAAGAGCAACGACCCAAGAATAGATTTCAAGGGTCGTTGTTTTATCTTGGCATTATATTTTTAGTTCTCCGTAATTACAAACTCTACTCTACGGTTTTTAGTACGATTTTCTTCGGTATCATTCGGAGCAATTGGCTCGTCTTGTCCTTTGCCGATTGCTTTAATTCGGTTGGCTGCTACGCCTTTATTGAATAGGTAGTTTGATACAACCGTTGCTCTAAAATGCGATAAAGCTAAGTTTAGACGTGGGTCACCATTGTTATCGGTGTATCCTACAATTTCAAGTTTAACTTTTGGGTTAAGTTTCATAGTATTAACCAACTTATCAAGTTGAGGAAATGACTGTGGCTTGATTTGTGAACTACTTTGCTCAAAATACAAATTACTCAATCTAAATCTTTTTCCAACACCTAAATTTTCAAAAATCTCAACTTTTACCTTAAAATCTTCGTCAGTAATAACTGTTGCATTATCAACATAGACCTTTTCTTCTTTCTTTTCTACCTTTTTTGGAGCAGGCTCTGGTTTTTTTTCTACTGGTTTTTCAGGTGTTGTTACGGCAACTTCTACCTTTTTTTCGGGGACTTTTACAGGTTCAAGCTTCTTTTCTATTGGCTTTGGTTCTTCTTTTTTAGGCTCAGGTTTAGGCTCTGGTTTCTTTTCAACTTCTTTTTTCATCATGAAAATATCACGCTTGAAGTCAGAAGTGGAGGCGAGTGAACTTACATCAACAGTTTCAGCGTAAACTTCATAACCCGGAGCTTCAACCTCCATATTATATTTTTTATCAGGTAGAAGGTTTGCTTGAAAATCTTGTGATTCGATTGCAAATTTTGCCGTTACTGACTGATTTGCTTCGTCGGTCAATTTCAGTTTAACATTTGGAATCGGTTGTTTGTTTTTAGAATCCAATGCCTTAAAATTAAACCCATAAGCCTCTTTCTTTAGTGCAATTGTCACTATACCATTTATTGCCGATGCAAGATTTACTGCATCTTTAAAAATAGTATATCCGTTAGCATTTAGTTCTAATTCATAGTTTTTATCTTGACTCAAAGTCGCTTTCATGCGAGTTCCCCCTTGCATGAGTGTACCGTTTATTACTTCGCCGTTTGTAGTAATTTTAAATTCCGAAACAATACCTTTCTTGGTTAAAGCATCAATCGGAGAAAAAATAATATCTTCGGTTGGGACTTTTTTGATTTTTAACTTAACCGTTTTATTCGACGGACTTTTCGGAAGTGTTCCACGATAAGGTACATACCCTTCTGCTTTTATCTCAACGCTATATGACTCGTCGTTTTTCAGTTCAGCCAGCCATTCTGCAGAGAGCGGATTGGCCACAATAGCTATGGGTTCGTTATTGGCATTAAAAACCCGAAGATTCGCATTGGCAACATTGCCTCCTTTATCTTCATCTTGCACCATTAATTTTATTTTATCAAAAGCATTTTTAAATAGCGGAATTTCTTGCTCAAATAAACTACTCGAAGCCAATGCTTTTGCATCAATGTTTTGCGTAGATTTTTCGTAGCCTTCAGCATCTACCGTAACAGAGTAACTTCCTGAAATCGGAAGGCTTACTGTGAAAGTATTCTTATCATTCGTTGTGCCAATGGGCTGGCTATCTTTCAGATTTATGATAGAAAGTTTGGCTGCATTGATAGCTTGTTTCTTCTGAGCATCTACAACTTTAAAAGTAAATGTATAAGCATCTTTTTGAAGCTCAACAACCTTAGTGCCTTCTTTGTTGGTTGCAGAAAATGCAGGGGTTTCTGTTAACGTCTTGTAGCCATCGGCTGAGATTTCGAGTGTATAGTTTTTCTGTGGATAAAGGTCTATTTTATACTGTTTAGTGGCATCCGAGGTTCCAATAAGTGGTTCTTGTGCGGCACGCATCAGTTTATATTTAGCTTCGATTGGCTTTTTTGTTATTCCATCAATAGCCGAATAAAAAACAGTTTGGAATACTTTCTGCATACTAATTCCAATCAATTTGCTTGAACTACGTTGAAGCGTACCAGTTTGTTTCATGTACCCATTTGCCTCAATCTGTTGGAAATAGTCTTTATTTTTTTCTAAAACTATTTTGTATTCGCCCGTTTTTGCATTGAGTTTTACAGGAATTGGCTGTTTCAAATCATCGAAAATCTTTACATCAGCCCCTTGAATTAACTGCTTGTCTTCAGCATCAGAAACCAAGATAATGTATTCATCCACCGTACTTTCGAGCATAATTTTATGGCTTAATTTACCTGCACTTAAATTCTCTAAATTAAAAGGCTCCTTTTTAGTGGTATAATTTGGGTGGCTTACCTCAACAGTGTAGATACCGCCTTCGGTTGGTTTGAATTTAATATCAGCCTCGGTAGTTCCTTGAATTTCTTGAACTTTATCTTTATAGGAAATCTTGAATGTTGCAGGAAGACGTTTGCCCGAAAGTTTATCATAAGCCCCAAATGAAAAGAAACTTTCAGAAGGCATCGTAATGGTGTATTCCTTCTGATTAGTTGCCTTTAAATCAATTTTTAGAGGCGTGTAACCTGACTGTTCGATTGCAGCCGAATATTTTTTAGCGGGGTCAAATTCTACAACCGCTTCACCTTCTGGCAAAAGATTATCGAAGAAAAGTACGTTGTCGGTTGTGTTCGTAATTTTTAGGCTTACACCTTTCAGAACTTTTTTTGTATCATCTCCAACAATTAAAATTTTAACGCCATTAACAGGCTTTTCGAGTCTTATTTCTTTATTGTAAGAGCGAGCAGGGTCGCCTACTTCCAATGCAAAACTTTCTCGCTTTGGCTTATGGCTATTTGATGTTACCTCAACCGTATATAAATCAGCTTTGGTGATTATCATTCTAAAATACGGAATACCTTTACCTGTTTTTCCAGTAAATGTCTTATCTCCTGCCGTAATTGTGAAAGTAGCATCAACATAATCACCAGTTGCCTCATCAATGGCTTTCAAAATCAACGCTGCTGATGGCTGAGGCTCCATATCTAATACAACATTGAAGCCCTCTTTGTCTTGGTCAGCAGCAATATTTTGTATTTTTTCTTTGGTATGATAGCCGTCGAGTTGAGCTGTTATTTTATAAGATTCACCACTTTTTACCATTACGGTAACACGTCCATCGACTTCTTTCAACGGAATCACATTTCCGCCTGTAAGTGATACTACCGTAAATTTAGGCTGTAATTGAATGTTATTACGTTTGTCTTTTGCCGATAAATTGAGTGGAATTTCAATAAATGAAGTCGTTGTGTTGGTTTTGTTGACAAAAAAAGTGCTATCCAAAACTACGAAATGGATGGATGCAAGCAGTAAGTATAAGTAAGTAATAATCCTCGTCATGCTTTTTGGGAAAGTGTATGCGTTTGATTACAAATTTCAGAAAAAATCTATACATTTTAACTGTTTTGCTAAAATGAATTGTATATTTTTTTGAAAATATGTTTTTTTGCCAAATGAAAACACTTGATACACAGTCAGTTTTGATTGATTTGCAATATTTGCCCAGCATTGAATTTTTTGCTTGCATCCAATCATTCTCCGAAATAATATTAGAATGTAACGAAAATTACATCAAACAGTCCTATCGAAATCGTTGCTACATATTAGGTTCTAACAAAACAGAAATGCTTATTGTACCAGTTGTTGATGGCAATAAGAAGATTTTGATTAAAGACATGAAAATTGATTATAGCCAAAGATGGAACATAAATCATTGGCGAACCATCAGTGCCGCTTACGGAAAATCGCCTTTTTATGAGTTTTATTCAGATTATTTCAGAAATATTTATGATAAAAAACATACGTATTTATGGGATTTGAACTTGGAAATGCTGACAATGTGTCTGAAACTTTTGAGGGTGAGCAAGACAATTCGTCAGACTGAAGTTTACGAAAAAGAAGCCAATTCGACTGTTTTTGATGCCAGAAATCTTATAAATCCTAAAAAAGTATCAGATAGCAGTCAATTTTATCTGCCAAGCCCATATCAGCAAAATTTTGGCAATGAATTTGTGCCTAATCTCTCCATAATTGATTTATTATTTTGTCGTGGAAATCAAGCAACAGAAATTTTAAAAAAATCTATGTCGATTTGAACACACTTTATTAATAATCCGTTATATTGCAAAACGTAAATAGTAGAATTAAGAATGTAGAATTAAGAATGTAGAATGTTTTCTTAATCTAAACATTTTACCAAATAAAATCTATCTTTTCTTATTCTCGTTTGAATTCGTTTTAATTGTAAAAATATTTTGATTGTAGTTTGTGAATTAATACTTCATTCTACATTCTTCATTCTACATTAATTTCAAATGGAGCCTAAATTTTCACAGAAAGTCAAAGAAATCATAACCTTAGCTCGTGAAGAAGCACTTCGACTGGGGCATGATTACATCGGAACCGAACACTTGATTTTGGGGATGATTAGAGATGGTGAGGGAATTGCTCTAAATCTATTGAGAGATTCAGGCGTACAACTCGACGAACTACGCATCACTATTGAGCAGGCCACAAAAGGCACTGCAACCAACAATATTAAAAACTTGGCGAATATTCCGCTTACTCGCCAGTCTGAAAAAGTTTTGAAAATCACCCATTTAGAGGCCAAAATCTTTAAATCACAATTGATAGGTACTGAGCATTTGCTGTTGGCCATTTTGCGTGACGGCGATAACCTCGGTGGACAGATTTTACAAAAATTCCACCTTAATTACGAACAGACTAAAGAAATGCTTGAGTATCAACTAACCGGTCAGAAACCTGTGATGGAACGTCCAGAGACTGATGATGACGATGAAAGAATTTTCGGCGGTGGCACTGGTGGGTATTCTCAGCAAAAAGGAGAACAGAAAAATCCAGAGAAATCTAAAACTCCTGTTTTAGATAACTTCGGACGTGACCTAACCAAATTTGCCGAAGCCGGTAAACTCGACCCGATTGTAGGACGTGAAAAAGAAATTGAGCGTGTAGCTCAAATTCTTTCGAGACGTAAGAAAAATAACCCAATTTTGATTGGTGAGCCTGGTGTTGGTAAAACTGCTATTGCCGAAGGTTTGGCACTCAGAATTGTGCAGAAAAAAGTTTCAAGAATTTTATTCGGAAAACGTGTTGTAACGCTTGATTTGGCTTCATTGGTGGCTGGTACAAAATACCGTGGCCAGTTTGAAGAAAGAATGAAAGCAGTAATGAATGAGTTAGAGAAATCACCAGATGTGATTTTATTCATCGACGAAATTCATACGATAGTAGGTGCAGGAGGTGCAAGTGGCTCGCTCGATGCCTCAAATATGTTTAAGCCAGCTTTAGCCCGTGGCGACATCCAATGTATTGGTGCCACAACGCTTGATGAGTATCGTCAATATATCGAGAAAGATGGTGCTTTGGCCCGTCGTTTCCAAATGGTAATGGTAGAAGCAACTTCAATCGACGAAACCATAGAAATCTTGAATAATATCAAGGATAAGTACGAAGACCACCACCACGTAAGCTATACACCAGATGCTTTAGAGGCAGCAGTAAAATTATCGGAAAGATATATCACTGACCGCTACCTTCCGGATAAAGCCATTGATGTATTAGATGAGGTTGGTGCAAGAGTACACATCAATAATATTTCAGTTCCACAAGATATTCTTTTCTTAGAAGAGCAAGTTGAGTTAATCAAAAAAGAGAAAAATCAGGTGGTGAAGAGCCAACGCTATGAAGAAGCAGCTCAACTCCGTGACCGTGAGAAAAAACTTTTAGAACAACTCGACAAAGCAAAAATTGCTTGGGAGGAAGAAGCCAAAACTAAACGCTACACAGTAACCGAAGACAACGTAGGTGATGTGATAGCGATGATGACGGGAATTCCGGTGAAGCGAGTGAACATGAATGATGGCGAGAAAATCTTGAATATGGGTGATGCACTCCGTGGCAGAATCGTAGGTCAAGACCCTGCCGTTGAAAAACTCGTAAAATCAATTCAACGTACTCGTGTTGGCTTGAAAGACCCTAAAAAACCAATTGGTTCGTTTATTTTCTTAGGCCCAACTGGGGTTGGTAAAACCGAACTTGCCAAAACTCTTGCCACGTATCTTTTCGATAAAGAAGATGCCTTAGTAAGAATTGACATGAGTGAATATATGGAGAAATTCAGTATCTCTCGTTTGGTTGGAGCACCTCCAGGATACGTTGGCTACGAAGAAGGCGGTCAATTGACTGAGAAAATTCGTAGAAAACCATATTCGGTAGTATTGCTCGATGAGATTGAAAAAGCTCACCCAGATGTGTACAATATCTTGTTGCAAGTGCTTGATGATGGTATCTTGACAGATAGTCTTGGTCGCCGTGTTGACTTCCGTAATACAATTATAATCATGACTTCAAACATTGGGGTTCGTGACTTGAAAGATTTCGGTACAGGAATTGGTTTTGCAACTAAATCACGTACTGATAATCAAGATGAAATGGTGAAAAGTACAATTCAGAATGCTTTGAAGAAAACCTTCTCGCCTGAATTCTTGAACCGTTTGGATGATGTAATTGTATTCAACTCATTGAGTCGTGAAGATATTCATAAAATCATCGACATCGCACTTGGTCGTTTAATTGCCCGTATCACAAATATTGGCTACAATATCGAATTGACCGAGAAAGCAAAAGATTTCTTAGCAGAAAAAGGTTATGACCAACAATACGGTGCAAGACCATTGAATCGTGCGATTCAAAAATATGTTGAAGACCCATTGGCAGAGGAAATCTTGAAAGGTGATGTTCAAGAAGGCGATACTATTTTGGTTGATTACAGCGGCGAGGGTGACACACTGTCGTTTGGAAGAACCAAAAAGGAAGAGTCAATCGAAAATAATCAATAATACAAGAATTTATCTTGTGAATAGCAAAAAGCACGGCAATCTGTCGTGCTTTTTTGCTATTTTTGCACCATGATTCTTGATTATATTAAATATTTGTTGAAGGCAAAAGATGAGCATTCGCTGCATTCTCCTTTTGTTTTTGACTTTTACACTAAAATTCTCAAAGATAAAACTTTGTACAAAGAATATACAGAGATTGAAACTTTGAGGGGAAATTTGTTGAGTGATAATCGTATCATTAATATCAACGATTTTGGAGCAGGAGCAAAGACAAATAAGAGCATTCAGCGTACGGTCAGCGATATTGCAAGTAAATCACTCAAAAAGCCAAGTTTAGCTCAACTCTTTTTCCGAATAATCAAGTATTATCAGTATTCAAGCATCTTAGATTTAGGTACCTCCCTTGGTTTAACGACCGCCTATTTAGGAAAGACAAATCAAGAAACAAGCTTGAAAAGCTTTGAAGGATGTGAAGAAACAGCCAAAATTGCCCAAGAAACTTTCGATAAACTTTCTTTAAATAATATTGAAATTATACAGGGAAATATTGATGAAACTTTGCCGAAAGAATTACAAAAGATTCAAAAATTAGATTTTGTTTTTTTCGATGCCAATCACCGTTATGAGCCAACGATTCGTTATTTTGAACAGTGCTTGAGCAAGGTCAACGAAGATAGTTGTTTTATTTTTGATGATATTTATTGGTCAGAAGAAATGAAACAGGCTTGGACCACGATTCAAAATCATGATTCGGTTCGAGTGAGCATTGATTTGTTTTGGGTAGGAATCGTTTTTTTTAGGAAGAAACAGCCAAAGCAACATTTCGTTTTAAAATTTTGATTTAATTTAGAATTATTCCAAACTAAAAACTATTCTGGCTTGTTGTCGTAATGTGGGGCGATTCTCCAGAATCGCTGAAGTTGAAGAAATAAAAATGTAAATTAAGCGATTGAGAAATCGACTAAAACAATATGTCAATATTAGATATTAATAAAATTCGTAAAGATTTTCCGATTCTCGATGAAAAAGTAAATGGCCGTGATTTAGTTTATTTTGATAATGCAGCAACAACTCAAAAACCTTCGATTGTTTTGGATGCTTTGGCAAACTATTATGGTCATTATAATGCTAATATTCATCGAGGTATTCACTTTTTGGCCGAAAAAGCAACTTCTGCTTTTGAAGACTCACGCACAACAATTCAGAAGTTTCTGAATGCAGCCCATAAAGAAGAGATTATTTTTACGTACGGAACAACTGATGGTATCAATTTAGTTGCTCAAACATACGGCCGTAAGTTTTTGAAAGAAGGAGATGAGATAATTATTTCGACATTAGAACATCACTCTAACATTGTGCCGTGGCAAATGCTTTGTGCAGAAAAAGGTTGCGTGCTAAGAGTAATTCCGATTGATGATAAAGGCGATTTGATTTTGGAAGAATATGAAAAAATGCTTTCGGAGAAAACCAAGTTTGTTTCGGTTGTTCACGTCTCCAATGCTTTGGGAACAATCAATGATGTGAAATTTATCATTGATAAAGCTCACGCAGTAGGAGCAAAGGTTTTGATTGATGGAGCTCAAGCATCTTCTCATATTACAATTGATGTGCAAGCATTAGATGCTGATTTTTACGCTTTCTCAGCACATAAGCTATTCGGGCCAACTGGTATGGGTGTTCTTTATGGAAAATCAGATGTTTTAAATGCCATGCCGCCGTATCGTGGAGGTGGTGAAATGATAAAAGAGGTAACGTTTGAGAAAACTACTTATAACGAGTTGCCATATAAATTTGAAGCTGGTACACCAAATATTGCTGATGTTGTGGCAGTAAAGTTTGCCATAGATTATATCAATGATTTAGGAAAAGAAAACATAGCTGCTTACGAAGATGAACTTCTGAAATATGCCACCGAACAACTTTCTGATATTTCAGGCTTGAGCATTGTCGGACAAGCAAAGGAAAAAGTTTCGGTTGTTTCGTTTGTTTTAGATGGCGTACACCCGCAAGATGTGGGCGTTATCCTCGACCAGCAAGGAATTGCAGTTCGCACGGGACATCATTGTACACAACCATTGATGAACCGTTTAGGACTTCCCGGAACTTCAAGAGCCTCATTTGCTGTTTATAACACAAAGCAAGAAATTGACAAATTGATTGCTGGCATTCATAAGGTTAAGAAAATGGTACTTTAAACTAATATTGATATGATTACCAAAGCACAGTTATTGGAATCTATTGACGATTTACCAGAAGAGTTTGAAAGAGAAGAAGTTATTGAGCGTCTTTTAATCATTGATAAGTATAATAAAGGAATTCAACAGATTAAAGAAGGCAAGACTATTCCAGTTGACCAGTTTAAGAAAGAATTTGAAGCATGGCGACAGTCGAGATAAGTGAGGAAGCTCAAGAAGACTTTTTAGATGTTTATTCCAATCTTTACGACGACAGCCCATCCTATGCTGACTTTTGGGAAAAAGAATTTTTTAAAAAAGTTAAACTTTTAGAGTCTTTTCCGAATATGGGGCGTATAGTACCCGAAATTGGTAGTCTTAGAAATTTTAGAGAAATTTCAGTTGGTAAGTATAGAGTATTTTATGTTGTTAGTAAGACTATCGTTGTAATTATTGGCATAAGACATAGTGCCAAGTCGCTGAGTTTCTGAAGTTTAGATAAAAATATGACCATAAACGAAATACAAGATGAAATCATTGAAGAATTTGAACTCTTCGATGATTGGGAAGGAAAATACGAGTACATCATTGATTTAGGTAAAAAACTACCTAAGCTTTCAGATGAGTTTAAAACTGAAGATAATATCATCAAAGGTTGCCAATCAATAGTATGGCTTCATGCCTACAAGCAAGATGGCAAAATACATTTTGAGGCTGATAGTGAAGCAATTATAGTGAAAGGTTTGGTGAGTATGCTTGTTAAAGTGATGACTAATCATACACCTGAAGAAATTGCAAACGCCGATTTGTATTTTATCGAAAAAGTAGGTTTAGCAAGCCATTTGGCACAGACTCGCTCCAATGGACTCGCTTCAATGGTAAAGCAGATGAAAGCCTACGGTATTGCATATCAGGCTAATGATTAATTCTATATAAAATAAATAAAATGACCGAGCAAGAATTAAAAGATAAAGTAATAGAAGCAATTAAGCAGGTTTATGACCCCGAGATTCCCGTTGATGTTTATGAACTGGGCTTGATTTATGACATAAAGATTTTTCCAGTAAATAATGTTTATGTTTTAATGACACTCACTTCTCCGTCTTGCCCTTCGGCCGAATCAATTCCTGTAGAAATTGAACAAAAGATTCGTGAAATTGAAGAAGTGAGCGATGTAAGTGTAGAATTGACGTTCGACCCACCTTACGCAACCGATATGATGTCGGAAGTAGCCAAGCTCGAACTTGGGTTTATGTAAACCTTATGGCTGTATTAAAGCATTAAGTAGATTATAATTATTAAAAAAATGTCAATATTGCCCTATGACATTTTATAACCATCAAATAAAAGCTCCCCTTTAGGGGCGGGGGGGCGGCTAAATTTATGTATCCTCCTCATTTAGTTGCACCTATGAAAGCCGACTTAGTAAACGCAGGCTTTCAAGAATTACTTTCTGCGTCAGACGTAGATAATTTTATCGCCAATCAGAAAGGTACTTCATTGGTTGTTATCAATTCGGTATGTGGTTGTGCTGCAGGTACTTGCCGTCCAGGAGTAAAATTGGCTCTTCAAAGAACTGAAGCAAAACCTGATTCGCTTGTTACTGTTTTTGCGGGTGTTGATACTGATGCTGTACAACAAATGCGTACTTATATTCCTTTCCCTCCATCATCGCCAGCAATTGCGATTTTCAAAGATGGAGAAGTAGCTCACTTTATCGAAAGACACCATATCGAAGGACGTTCGGCTGAAATGATTGCCATGCACCTATCGGCTGCATTGGAAGAAATCGTAGGCGAAGAAGCGTAATTAGTTCAGAGTGAAGAGTTCTGAGTTCTGAGTTTTCGACACAAATTTAACTCAGAATTCAGAACTCAGCATTCAGAACTAAAATTAGAAGTTTGGTTTCAATAAGTATTTACCGTAGAATTCGTTAATTACCTTTACTGCATCATCTGCTGTATCAACCAATTTAATTAGATTCAAATCTTCCGGGTTGATATTCTTTTCTTTCTCACACATTGTTTGTTTTATCCACTCAATAAGTCCTTGCCAGTATTCGGTTCCAACCATTACGATTGGGAATCTTGCAATTTTCTTTGTCTGAATTAATGTAAGTGCTTCAAAAAGTTCATCGAGTGTTCCAAAGCCTCCTGGCATGATTACAAACCCTTGCGAATATTTCATGAAACATACTTTACGTGCAAAGAAATAATCGAAGTTGATACTTTTATCAGGGTCAACGAATCTGTTTGGAACTTGCTCAAATGGCAATTTAATGTTCAGACCTACCGATTTTCCACCGTTTTCTGCTGCACCTTTGTTTCCTGCTTCCATCACCCCTGGACCACCGCCCGTGATAACCCCGTATCCTTTAGCTACTAATTTAGCTGCAATTTCTTCTGAAAGTAAATAATATTTATGGTCGGGTTTAGTACGTGCCGAACCGTAGATTGTTACACAAGGGCCGATTTTTGCCAAACGGTCAAATCCATCCACAAATTCTGCTACGGTTTTTAATATTTGCCACGAGTCTTGGCTCTGAATTTCATTCCATCCTTTTTCTACAAATGCCTCACGAATTAATTCTTCTTCATTTAATATAATTTCTTTTTCTGCCATAATTAAATTTTGTTTGTCGTACGAAATAGTTTTTTTGTTTTTGAAGGTAAATTTTTATTTGGTCGAATAAAACAATTCTTCTTAAATTTTTTGAAAAGAATTGGATAATGAAAACGTATATTTGTAAAAAAAAGTTTAAAATAGAATAAAATGAATTTTTCTTGGCTAATTCATCCCCAAAAAGAAAAGTTCTTAGTATATTTTTTAATCAAGAGTAGGGGAATAAAATACTATGAAAGTAGCAATAGCAGGCGACCACGCTGGTTTTGAGTACAAAAAAGTCATACTTCGTTGGCTTCAAGAACAAAATTTCGAGACGGCAGATTATGGCCCTTATACACCCGAAGCGGTAGATTATCCAGATACTGCACATCAGTTGGCCAGTTCGGTTGAAAGCGGCCAATATGAGTTCGGAATCTTGATTTGTGGCAGCGGAAATGGTGTTTGTATGACTGCCAATCATCATAAAGGAATTAGGGCTGGTTTAGTTTGGAACCTCGAAGTAGCAGAGTTGATTCGTCAGCACAATAACGCTAATGTTATATGCCTTCCTGCACGATTTATTGATGTAGAATTAGCACTTGAATGTGTAAAAACCTTCTTGAAAACAGAGTTTGAAGGCGGCCGTCACGCTCGACGAGCAGATAAAATAGCTTGCTAATAAAAAGAGCTATGAATTTCGGTTCATAGCTCTTTTCTCTTAATACTTTCTCTGATAAATTCCTTGAATTTTACTGGTCTGATAGTCAGACGCTAAAGCAGGAATTCTCTTAAATATCTTCGGTATAACATTCTGCTTGTCAATGATAATTGTTGGAGGGTCTTTCTTGAAATTATCAAAGATATTGATGATGCTTTCGTAGTTGTCAGGGTTTTCTAAGTCAATTTTAGAAAGCTCCCAGTTGAGATAACAAGTGGCCGACTTTCCATAAGTATATTCATCAATTCGCTCACCAATTACCAACATTTTCTGGCCTTTCATTAACTCTGGAAGCTCTTTTGGCTTCACACGCATATCTGTCAATTGCTCAAATCCTTTTCCAATAAAAGGAGTAACTCCTTGATATTGTACAAAAACAATAAATAAAAATAAGATTGTAAACAGTAATTCGGGTAAAAACGCACCACGAAGGTGGAAGAAAAAACCTGTAATAAAATACGCAAAAAATGGTACAAAAATTATAAACTGCATCGGAGCAACGTTGGGAGATAAGAATAAGGCCAAAAGTGACGCAATTCCCCAAATGAGCATAATTTGCTGTGTACGCTGCTGATAACTGTTATATCTACTTACCTGTGTCTGCCTCAAAAAGCCAAATACAGCCAATGCAGAGGGAACTGTAATGGCAATAAATGCACTCTTAAAGTCTTCTAAACTATATTGCTTGATTTTGAAAATGCCGTTGAACCAGTTGTATTTAAATTCATCGAGCGAATCATAGAAATAAAAGTAAAGCCCCGCCAAAAATAGTGGTAAACCAAAACCTAAAATTGCCAAGAAGTGTTGGCGAATATTGGCATTGGTGAAGAATACTAAACTTGCTATGCTCCAAAAAATGAAAACCATAGTTGGCTGATGAAACAATGAAGCAATACCAATATACAAACCAACTTCAAATACCTCATCCGAAACCCCTTCACGGCGTTCCATTTGTTTTACAAGTTTATTGAATGCAAAAAGCAAAAATGTTGTTGAGAGTAAAACTGGCGATAATTTACTCATATCGAACGAAAGGCTCATTAAAAGTACATAAATGAGACCAGGAGCGTAGTTTTTTTCGAGATAAGTTTGGCGAGTGTTACAAACAAACGTAAAATATAATGCCTGAAAGTAAGTTATTAGAATAGCTATGAACTCATAAACAAGTTGCGAACGCCCAAACGAAACATCAATGGCCCAATAAACAAATGATGCCAATGGACCAACGTTGGTCCATACTTCTCGGTATAAAAAGCGTCCTTCGTGGATTTTTTCTCCTACCAGCATCCACTCAAGTTCGGGGATAAGTAGGGGTAACTTTTGCCCCATAAAAGGCAATTTAATAATCACGACCAGCAAAAGCAGTGAAAAAATGTGAAATAGGGAGTTTAACCTAAAAAATGTTAACAAGGCCTTGAATGATTAGTTTACAGCACAAAGTTATGAAAAAAGTAACTGATGTGAGAAACTTTACTTTATTTAACCCGAAAATTTGCGGATATTTGCATAAAATTAATGGTTGAATGCCACAATGATTGAATGTTAGAATGAATTTCTTAAAATAGTTCATATTTCTTATTCACTCATTCTATCATTCAGTCAATCAAAATTAGGAAATGATGGAATCGAAAAGACAAAGACAAGTAGCAAAGCAGATACAAAAAGATTTAGGAGAGATTTTTCAGAGAGATTTGAAACAATTATTTGATGGTGCGTTTGTTACGATTACGGATGTAAAAACTACGCCAGATTTAGCGATAGCAAGAGTTTATTTGAGTTTTTTGTTGGCAAAAGATAGAGAAGGTGTATTGCAGATTGTAAGAGAAAATACAAAAGTTATAAGAAATCTTTTGGGAGAACGAGTGCGTCATCAATTAAGAATTGTTCCAAATTTACAGTTCTATATCGACGATACGGCCGAATATGCTCAGAAAATGGACGCTCTTTTTGCAGGAATCGTGATTCCGCCAGCACCAGCCGAGGGCGAAGAGTAATAGTAGCTATTCAAAAATCCAACGTTATATAAGCTTAGTTTGTGAATCTTTCATTTCTAATCGCCAAGAAGTATTTTTTTTCAAAAAAGAAAAAAAGCTTTATCAATTTTATTTCTATTATTTCGATGCTCGGAATTGGCATCGGAACTATGGCTTTGGTGATTGTTTTGTCGGTATTTAATGGATTGGAAGATTTGAATCGAAAAATCTTTAAATCTTTTGACCCTGACATAAGGGTTTCTCCTAAAAATGGAAAAAGTTTTGTGTTAGATAAAGCCAAGATTGACCAAATAAAGGCTTTGAATGATGTATGGTACGTAACCGAAGTTATTCAAGATAACGCTTTGGTGAAGTATGAAAACTCCCAAATGGTCGTAACCTTAAAAGGTGTTGATGATACTTTTCAAGCACATAGCGTTTTGAAAAAATCATTGGTTGAGGGAAATTTCGTACTGAAAAAAGATAGCGTTGATTATGCTTTTATTGGCGGGAACGTATATGGAGCATTGAATATATCCTTACAAAATGTCATTGAACCAATCGAAATTTGGTATCCTCGCAATCGAAAATCAATTTCTTTAAATCCAGATGATAATATCAATCGTCAGATTTTGAATATTTCGGGAGTTTACTCTTTAGAACAATTTCATGACGATTTTGTGTATGTGCCACTCGAAGTTGCCCAACAATTAACCGAATATGGTAATAAACGTAGTGCAATCGAGGTTCAAGCAAAACCAAATGCTGATATTGCTAAGGTACAAGAGGCCGTAAAGAGTATTTTGGGACAAGATTTCTTGGTTCAAAATCAAGATGAGCAAAATGCTTCGTTGTTCAGAGCTATTAAAATCGAAAAACTGTTTATTTTCATAGCATTGTTGTTTATTATTGGTATTGCCTCTTTCAATATTTTCTTTTCATTAACTATGTTGGTGATTGATAAACAGCAAGATTTGAAAACTCTATTTGCTATGGGTGCCGATGCTGGCTTAATAAAACGTATTTTCTTCTCCGAAGGGGCATTAGTTTCTTTTATTGGAGCTATTGTCGGTCTTGTTTTAGGTGGAATTATCTGCTTTCTACAAGAGCGTTTTGGAATTATAAAGATGGGAATGGAGAGTTCTATCATTGATGCTTACCCTGTAAAAATGCAATTAAGCGATTTTATATTAACTGCCATTTCGATAATTGTTATTACACTCTTGGCATCGTATCTGCCCGCAAAGCGTGCTGCCAAAAACTAAGACCAACTTATGTAAGGCTTTAAACCTTACCGAAGTTAAAACCCCATAAAATTAAATTCCTATTGAGAACGATTCGCTTTAGGCGTATTTTGAATAACCCAAGATGAATAAACTTTTAAAAATTGCTGTATTATTACTGATTGTTTTTCAAACTGCCGCACAGAACATTCCCTTGTTAGATGCCTCTAATCGCTGGATTTTGGTGAATAATAAAATAGAAAGAAACGAGATTTACTTGACTTCCTATAAAAAATCTAAAGTTAGGCTGAATACACTGGTTTTATCTTTTGCCGAAAATGGTAAAATTGTATATGACTATGAGACAAACTCTAAAACTGACGGAAACCCTAATATAAAATATCTCGATATCAATACCGCTGAAAGTTCTTGGACTTTTGATACCTTATCTAAAACACTTTCGTTAGTTATTCAGGCCGGATACACAACTTTTGATGATTTTAAGTTTAAGCGAGAATATAAAATTGATGAAGTGACTGACGGCTTTATTCTGATGAAAACAAATGAAGTTTTCTTTGAAGATTTAAAAAGAAAATCAGTTACAATGTCACAACCTGTAAGAAAACCCACGCCTGTAAAACCAATTATAACTGAAAAGAAATCGGTAGTTATAGCAAAAGTACCTTTGGTAGATTCTACAAAAGTTGTTCAGAATAATGTTGAGGTTTCGAGAAGGGATTCAATGGTTGTAAATGTTACTGTAACCAAGAAAGAGCTTATTGAAGAAGTAAAAACTCAACCCGTTGTGATTGCTCCGCCAGTTAAAATTAATTATTTGGAGCAATTTAAAACCTTATTTGATAAAAGCAGTCGTTGGATTTTGGTGAGAAATAAAATCGAGCGAGGTGATATTTACCTGACACCTTACCATGAGTCTAAATTGACAATCAATAATTTAGTTTTATCGCTGGCCAATGAAGGGAAGATTGAATATGATTATGAAAGCGACCCAAAGGTTAAGTTTTGTGCAGGCGTAGATTTTTTAGATATTGATACCGATGAAACTTCGTGGGAGTTTGATTCAGAGAATAATATTTTTACGCTGACAATCAAGGGTGGATATGCCAGTTTAGATGATTTTAAGTTCAAGCGAGATTATACAGTAGAGGCTTTTGATGATGGTTTTGCTTTGAGAAGAGTAAAAGAGCATTATTTTAATGATTTTCGTAAACCTGTAAAAGCTGCTGGAAATTATCAGCGTAGAAGAAAATAATATTTATAGCCATTAAAACTTGATTTGTCAGTTGTCGATGAAATTTCTTTCGGTCATATTTACTTTATTCATAAGTTACGGTGTCTTTTCTCAAGAAAATCCCGTGATAATGCCTTCGCAGGGAGCATATAATCCTTCTCGAACGAAAGAACATGATTTAATACATACCAAACTCGAAATTAAACCTGATTGGCAGAAACAATTCCTATATGGCAAGGCAATCATAACTTTCAAGCCACACTTTTATCCTCAATCAAGTATTAGTTTTGATGCAAAAGGGTTTGATATACAGGAAGTTACATCAAAAGGAAAAGCCTTGAAGTATAACTATGACAGGAGTATTTTAAAAATTGATTTAGGGCAAATATATACCCGAAAAGATACCATTAGTATCCAAATTACCTATGTTGCTAAGCCAAACGAACTTCCAGTTGGCGGAAGTGATGCCATTACTGCTGATAAAGGTTTATATTTTATCAACCCACTTGGTAATGAACCCGATAAGCCTCAACAAATTTGGACACAAGGCGAAACCGAAGCGAATTCGTGTTGGTTTCCAACGATAGATTCGCCCAATCAGAAAATGACACAAGAGATTTTTCTGACTGTTGATGCTAAGTTTATTACACTTTCAAATGGTAAACTTATTTCTTCTAAACAAAATTCTGATGGTACTCGTACTGATTATTGGAAGCAAACCAAACCAACTGCTCCGTATTTATCAATGATTGCAGTAGGAGATTTTAAAAAAGTTGTTGACCCAACTTTTAAGGATTTTGAAGTAAGTTATTATATCGAACCTAAATTTGAGAAATACGCACTGAATATTTACGGCCGAACTCCCGAAATGATTCGTTATTTCGAGAAAATACTCGGTGTTAAGTACCAATGGGAGAAGTATTCTCAGATTGCTGTAAGAGATTATGTGTCAGGAGCAATGGAAAATACTACTGCAACTATACATGGCGATTATATCCAAAAAGATAATCATCAATTAGTAGATGATAATGACGATGGCGTAATTGCTCACGAATTGTTTCACCACTGGTTTGGTGATTTAGTAACTTGTGAGTCTTGGTCGAATCTTCCACTCAACGAAGCCTTCGCCAATTATTCTGAATATTTATGGACAACTCATAAATATGGTAAAGAAGAAGGCGATTTAGTGGCTTACATTGCCCTCAATCAATATTTAGATGAATCAAAGGAAAAACAAGAGCCATTGATTCGCTTTAGATATTTCGATAAAGAAGATATGTTCGATTCGCATTCTTATGCAAAGGGCGGACGAATTTTACATTTACTTAGAAATACAGTAGGAGACGAGGCTTTTTTTGAAGCACTCAAACAGTATCTCACGCAATATGCTTATAAAACGGCCGAAGTTGAAGATTTAAGATTAGTTTTTGAGCAAGTAACAGGCCAAGATTTACATTGGTTTTTCGACCAGTGGTTCTTGAAAGCTGGCCACCCAGTTTTGCAAGTTTCGCATGACTATAATGGTGGAAAATTAAAGCTAAATATCAAGCAAACACAAGATACTACATATACGCCTGTTTATAGATTGCCATTGAAAGTGTTGATAAAGTTTGATAATGAGCAACTTACACAAGAAATAGTCTTGGATAAAGCACAGCAGAGTTTTGAATTAAATGTTAAATCCACCCCCAAAATGGTTTTGCTTGACCCCGATAATATTTTGGTTGGTAAAATTGAGCATCAAAAATCGCAAGATGAACTCATTTACCAATTTTATAATGCTGAGGGAATCGCCACTAAACTGAATGTACTCGAAACATTAACTTATATTCCAGAAGACGATACCACTTTTTATTATCCACCAGCCGAAAAGAAAATCAGACAATTATTGATTGATGCTACCAAAGATAAGTTTTGGAGAGTAAGACAGTTTGCGGTTCAAAAATTATTCGATTATGATGGTGAAGAATTTTTGGAAGTAGAAAAAGCCCTGCAATATAGAGTGATACACGATGAACGCTCGTATGTACGTGCTGATGCTATTTTGGCCATGAAAGGTTTTCAGAATTCTCAAAATGATAAACTTTTCCGTGATGCTCTTTCTGATTCTTCTTATACAGTCCAAGCGGCTGCCATTGAGGCTTTGTTGGCCAGTAAGCCTTCTGATGCAGTTGAGTTGGTCTTGAAGTTTGATACTTCTACTAATCCGAGTATTTTTGCCGCTGTGGCTAATTATTTTGCCGAAGAAGCTTCTCCACTTCGTTTTGATTGGTTTTTAAATCATCTCAAACAAATGAAAGGTAATGATTTATACCAAGTTTTAGGTATTTTTGGTACTTATATTGTAAAATCGTCTCCTGAAATCCAATTGAAATGCCTGCCATTGTTGGAACAAATCGCCAAAAACGACACCCAATGGTATGTTAGGTTTGCAGGAATGCAGACCCTCAGTTTGATAAATGAACACAAAGAAGTAAAAGCTCTGATGAAAGAAATTATTGCTTCAGAAAAAGATGAACGCTTACAAAAAATATATAAGCAATTTAGGGATATTTGAAAAATCCACGGTCAATAGTCGATAGTCAATAGTGTTTTTTCCTCTTTCCAAATGAATAGAAATCTTCGAGATGGTATCAATTTTTTTTCAAAGGTTACTTGGCCTCGTGCTTGGAATGCCTCGAAAAATGTAGGTAGTTATCTTGAATCAAAACTTACTGGTCGTACGATTCATCGAGGCTTACCCGTTGCGATTTCGATTGAACCAACAACTTCTTGTAACCTACGTTGTCCCGAATGCCCAAGTGGTTTGCGAAGTTTTACCCGCCCAACGGGTATGCTTCCAGAAAAACTTTTTAAACAAACCATTGACGAACTCTCCGATACACTACTATATTTGATTTTTTATTTTCAAGGAGAACCATACTTGCATCCAAAATTTTTAGATTTGGTGAAATATGCTTCAAATAAGAAAATTTATACGGCTACATCGACAAATGCTCATTATTTGACCGATATTTCGGCCAAACAAACCATAGAGTCTGGTTTAGACCGAATGATAATCTCGATAGATGGCACAACACAAGAGGTTTATGAGCAATACAGAGTAGGCGGAAACTTGAATAAAGTGATAGAAGGTACTAAGAAGATTGTACATTGGAAACGAGAATTAAAATCAAAGACACCACACATCATATTTCAATTTTTGGTGGTAAAGCCTAATGAACACCAGCTTGAGGATGTCAAAAAAATGGCAAAAGAATTAGGTGTTGATGAAGTTGCTTTTAAAACAGCACAAATTTATGATTATGAAAATGGCTCTTCGTTGATTCCAACGATTGATAAATATGCTCGATATGAGCAGCAAAGTAACGGAACATATAAAATAAAAAATAAATTACTCGACCACTGCTGGAAAATGTGGCATTCGTGCGTAATAACCTGGGATGGCCTTGTAGTGCCATGTTGTTTCGATAAAGATGCCGAGTATAGAATGGGAGATTTGAAGCAAAAAACATTCAAGGAAGTTTGGCAAAGTGAACCTTATCAACAATTTAGAAAGTCGCTCACCAATGCTCGTGCAGAAATTGAAATGTGTAAAAACTGCACAGAAGGCACTAAAATATGGGGTTAATATTGAATAAATCATGAAACGTACGAAGTCTATCAAATGGGGTATTATTGGTGTTGGTGATGTCTGTGAAGTAAAAAGTGGCCCAGCATTTCAGAAAATTGAAGGTTCTGAATTGGTTGCTGTTATGAGACGTTCGGCTGAACTGGCCAAAGACTTTGCTCAAAGACATGGTGTAGAAAAATGGTATTCAAATGCCGATGACCTAATCAATGACCCCGATATTGATGCAGTTTATATTGCTACACCTCCAAGTTCTCATGCCGAATACGTCAAACGTGTAGCCGAGGCTGGCAAAGTAGTGTATGTCGAAAAGCCAATGGCTCGTACTTATAAAGAATGTCTGGAAATGATTGAAGCGTGTAAGGCCGCCAACGTTCCTCTATTTGTGGCATATTATCGTCGGTCATTACCAAATTTCTTGAAAATAAAAGAGTTATTAGATAGCAAAGCCATTGGCGATGTGCGTTTTGTGAATATTTTTGTTCAGAAACCATTGGATGTCAAAGACCAAAACTCGAATAATTGGCGAGTTAATCCTGATGTTTCGGGTGGTGGATACTTCTATGATTTGGCTTGTCATCAATTGGATGCTCTTGATTTTCTTTTTGGCCCTATCAAAAAAGCCAATGGTTATACTGCCAATCAAACAAATAGTTATGCTGGCGATGATTTAGTTGTAGGAAACTTTGTTTTTGAAAATGGCATAATTGGTTCTGGAATTTGGAGTTTTGCCGCCAATAAAGTGAGCCAGAAAGAAACTACTATAATAGTGGGAAGTAAAGGTCAAATTTCTTTTCCTTGTTTTGGCGACCATTCGGTTACGCTTGAAGTTGAAGGAGAAGCTCCAATCAGATACGAATTTGATATTTCGCCTAATATTCAGAAACCTTTTATTCAAACCATAATTAATGAATTGAATGGTAAAGGCATTAACCCAAGCCACGGTGAATCAGCTGCCCGCACCAATTGGGTGATGGAACAAATTTGTAATCCGATAAACTAATAATAGAAATTTACAATAATTTTAAACAACTCTAAAACTTATGACACTTATTACGAGAATTAAATTAATGGTAATGATGTTTCTCATGTTCTCCACTTGGGGTGCTTGGTACGGGCAAATGGGAAAATATCTTTTTACTACGCTTCATGCAACAGGCGACCAAATCGGTAGTGCTTATGCTACTTTTTCGATAGCTTCGATTGTAGCTCCATTTTTTATGGGAATGGTAGCTGACCGTTTCTTTTCTGCTCAAAAAGTAATGGGTGTACTCAATATTTTAGGTGCTGTTATTCTTTATTTCTTGATTCAAAACCAAGACCCTGACACATTTTTCTGGTATATTTTAGCTTATACACTCACATTTGCTCCGAACTTGGCTTTATCAAGTTCGATAGCCATGAATCAGATGGAAAACCCAGAAAAAGAATTTCCTTCTATTCGTGTAATGGGTACAATCGCTTGGATTGTAATTACAAATATCATTGGTTTTTATGGCGTAGGCGATAAAGTTACAATCTTCCAAATAGCTATGTTTACATCAGTTGCATGGGCGATTTTTGCGTTTACATTGCCCAATACACCACCAAAGGCCACAAAAGCTACTTCATTTGGCCAGATTTTGGGTACAGATGCGTTTGTCTTATTCAAAGACCGTTCGTTTTTGGTATTCTTCATTTGTTCGATTTTGGTGTGTATTCCATTGTCGTTTTATTATGCTCACGCCAATTTATCTCTGACGGAGTCTAACATGACAAATGTTGAAAATAAAATGTCGCTTGGACAAGTTTCAGAGGTTGGCTTTATGCTCTTGATTCCATTTGCATTGAGCAAGTTTGGTATTAAGAAAATGCTCATTGTTGGTTTAATTGCATGGATAATCAGATTTGTATGCTTTGGTTACGGTGATGGTATTTCGTCGGAATGGATGCTATATTTGGCCATTATTTTACATGGGGTATGTTATGATTTCTTTTTTGTAACGGGTCAAATCTATACGGATAACAAAGCTGGTGAAAAAATCAAAAACTCAGCTCAAGGGCTTATTACTTTAGCCACTTATGGCATTGGAATGGGTATCGGTTCGATTTTATCAGGTAAAATTTTAGATAAATATACTACTAAAGTAGGAGAGGTAAGCACCCACGATTGGACAAGCGTTTGGATGGTTCCTGCTGCCATTTCAGCCGTAGTATTATTGTTATTTATTGTAGTTTTTAAAGATAATACAAGAGCAGAAGCATAATTTTATAAACTAATTTTCTGCCTACAAAAAGAGGCTGTCTTAAAAGTAAAATCAACCAAATAATATTCTGCAAATCACCTCATCCCAACCCTTCTCCTCACAGGAGAAGGGCTAAAAGTCTCCCTCTCCTGCGAGGAGAGGGAGATTTAGAGGGTGAGGTCAAATGCTATCCAAATATTCTTTTGTGAAGAAAACTTTTGAGACAGCCCCTTTTTATTTTTGCAAGTGAAGCGAAAGCATAAAACGGTTCTATTTATTCCACAATCAGCTTTTAAACTTCAAAGATTCAATGAGTTTCATTCGAGAAACTACCAATGTTGGAATTGTTATAACTGCCAAAACCAATAAAACCGTAACAATATTTAGGATAATTATCGTCAGCCAATCGAACGAAATCGGTACATAACTCATATAATAACTTTCAGAGTCAAGCGGAATGATTTTGTATATTTTCTGTAAAAAACAAAAGCCAATCCCAATAATATTTCCGTAAATCATGCCTTTAAGGATGATTGTAAGGCCATTATAGACAAATATCTGTCTAATTCTTATATTATCAGTTCCTAAGGCTTTGAGCAATCCAATCATCGGAGTTCGCTCCATCATCATTACCAAAAGCACCGAAATCATATTGAAACTCGCCACAAGTAAAATTAGGGCGATAATCACAATAATATTTCTATCCATAAGCCCGAGCCAATCAAATATGGCTGGAAACATCTCGGTAACTTTTACCAACTGCATATCTTGGTCGATTTCATCAAAAACATTTTTAGCGGCCAAATCAAGGTGGTCGAAGTTTTTTAAAAATATTTCATAGTGTCCAGCTGTGTTTTTATCCCAATCATTCATTCGTTGCACCAAGGCTAAATCGCCAATGATAAAGTTTTTATCAAACTCTTCTAAACCCGTATCATAAATGCCGACAACCTTTACTGGTCTAATTCTGGGTGGATTTTGAATAAAATAAATAAGAACTTTATCTGAGATTTTGATTTTTAATTGATTGGCTATTTTCTTACTGATAATTATTTCATCAGAGTACGTAGTGTCTCTAAAATTTATTGGCCTACCTTCAATCAAATTTTCTTTGAAATTTGCCCAGTCATAATCCCTTCCCACACCTTTTAGTACGATTCCTGAATGTTCTTCGTCAGATTTTAATAGCCCTGCTTTATTTGCTACTGCTTGAACGTGCCTGATTTCGGGGTTTTTTCTGTAATTTTGGTAAAATTTGGTATTTATTATCATCGGTGTTTCTTCAAACGACTGATTCAATGTAATTTTGCTCACTTGTATGTGTGAGCTAAGACTAAATAGCTTATCTCTGATGGTTTGTTTGAAACCAATCAGAATACTAAACGAGATAATCATTACGGCCAAACCAATGGCTATGCTCGATACACCAATTTTGGTTACAGTCGAAGTAAAAGTAGTTGTGTTGGTTTTTTGAATGCGTTGAGCGATAAACCGAGGTAAATTCATACTTATTTGGATGCTGATTTTTTACAAAACTATCAATTTATACCAAGATTAAAAAGATTTATGAGATAAGCCTATTTGACTATCTCTGATTGATTGACTTGATTTTTAAGAGTACGCTTACGAATCAGGACTGACTTTAAAGAATATGAATATAAAACAGTTTTTATTGAAGGCTTTATTATTATCAATACTTACTTGGGGAACTATCGAGGCGGTTTTTCTTTTCGACCCCTACAAAAAACACGACTTAGCTACTTCATATTATGCCATCATTATAGATAAGTTTCAAAGACTTCAATCTCTTAAATCTCCTAAGGTTGTTCTGATTGCAGGCTCAAATTTCGCTTATGGAATTAATAGCAAAATGCTCGAAGATTCATTGAAAAAGCCTGTTGTAAATATGGCTATCCACTATGATTATGGTGCGAAATATATGCTCAAACAAATTTCTCCCGAACTCCACAAAGGCGATACTGTGATTATGGGCTTTGAATATATCATTGAAAGTGAAGGGAATAAAAGTGAACAATTATTAATGGCAAGATATTTTCCGAAAGCCAAAGAGTGGATTGAGTTTGATGACATTTTTGAGGATATTCGAGAAAATAGCCAACTCCGAATCAATACCTTCAAAACAGTTTTAGAACGCTTAATAAAGAATGAGCAGATTACTTATGATATTGCAGATACAACGCACATTTTTTTCAGAGGAGCAACTAATCAGTATGGCGATTTAATAAGTCATTATAATAATCCAAGATTTAAAGAAATTCCAAGAGCTATTTTAAGTGACAAGGTAAGTCTGAAAGATGCCATCGCCGATATGAATGATTTTTATTCTGCGATGAAAGCTAAAGGTGTGAATGTATATTTTGTTTACCCGACTTACTCAAAGGCCAATTATGATTTAGATAAAAAAATCATTGATAAATATGTGAAGGAATATAATGATTATGCCAAATTTCCGATTTTGGGAACTCCCGAAGATTTTGTGTTCTCGGATACTCTGTATCACGATATGGCTTATCATTTAACCCAAAAAGGTGGAGAAATTCGTACTCAAAAAATCATTCAGTTATTAAGTAAGGCAGGTCAATAACCTACCGAAGATGTCTAATGACAGGTTAGTGCCTGTACTACAAAAATTAATTTATGCTTTTCAATTCGATAGAATTCTTATTGTTTTTTCCAATCGTTACGATTGTCTATTTTTTGCTTGTGCATAAGCATAGATGGTGGTGGTTGTTGGCTGCAAGTTGTGTTTTTTACATGGTTTTCAAACCCGAATACCTGCTGATATTGGGTTTTACGATTGTTGTTGATTATTATGCCGGTATCTGGATAGAAAATGCTGTTGGAAAGCAGCGAAAGTGGTTTTTAATCTTGAGTTTGGTAGCAAATATTGGTGTTTTGGCATTTTTCAAATATACCAACTTCGCCATTTTTGCATTGGCTCAGGCCAATATTGCCCACTATAAATTATTAGATTTTATCCTTCCAATTGGCTTATCGTTTCATACTTTTCAAGCCATGAGTTACACAATTGAGGTCTATCGTGGAAATCAAAAAGCCGAAAAGCATTTTGGATTATATGCTCTATATGTGATGTTCTATCCACAATTAGTGGCTGGACCAATCGAACGCCCGCAAAATGTATTGCATCAGTTTTATGAAAAGAAAAGTTTTGATTATCAGAGAGTTACGAGTGGATTGAAGCTAATGGCTTGGGGATTATTCAAGAAAGTTGTAATTGCCGACCGACTAACTTTGTTCGTTGATAAAGTTTATGATACACCCACTCAATATGAAGGTGTTCCAATTATTATAGCTACGATATTTTTTACTTTTCAAATTTATTGTGATTTTTCTGGCTACTCTGATATTGCACTCGGTAGTGCCGAAGTGATGGGTTTCAAGCTTATGAAAAACTTTGACCGACCGTATTTTTCAAAAAGCATATCGGAATTTTGGCGTCGTTGGCATATTTCGCTTTCTACTTGGTTTAGAGATTATCTATATATTCCTTTGGGTGGAAATCGAGTAAGTAAAACTCGTCAAAACTTCAATCAATTTTTTGTATTTGCAGTTAGTGGTCTTTGGCATGGTGCCAATTGGAATTTTATTATTTGGGGAGCTTTACACGGATTTTATCTCATTTTTGCCCGAATTACTCAAAAACCAAGAGCCTATTTCAATAAAATTACTGGTCTTGAAAAAGTTCCCTTTATATTAAAAACCGTTCAGGCTTTTACAACATTTTGTTTAGTGGCTTTTGCTTGGATATTCTTTAGAGGAAATTACCTCGAACAAAGTCAATGTTGGCATTTAGTAACTCATTTATTCTCTAATTTACCTTCGACAAAAGAGTTTTTAACCTATAATTATATTGCCAAAAACGTATTTCTTGAATTTACGATGGTTGAATTTTTGATTGCTGTTGGCTTGATAATTTTTATGGAGATTATTCATTATATTCAACGAGATAAAAGTATCCGTCAGATTGTATCTAACTATCCAACTGCTTTACGTTGGACACTTTATTACTTATTCATAATGGCATTTTTTATCTTAGGGATTTTTGACCAACCTGCCAAATTTATCTATTTCCAGTTCTAAATATCTGATAAATAGAGAGTTTAAGAAAATACTTTGAGATATTTGCTAAGAAACTGAATGTTGTAATTGTCCTGATAATCAAGGAGTTATGTTTTTCTTGTATTGCCGTTAATTCATCAGAAACAATACTTTTCTTGCACTCAATAGCATTTTCTTCTAATTTTGTATTTTAGAAATGTTACCATGACCGAACAAATCCTTATTCTTGATTTTGGCTCACAGTTTACGCAACTGATTGCACGCCGAGTACGAGAACTAAATGTGTATTGTGAAATACACCCTTTCAATAAAATTCCGCCGATTACAGCCGATATTAAAGGTGTAATTCTTTCAGGAAGTCCATGTTCAGTAAGAGACGAAGATGCTCCAATAGTTGATTGGCAAGAAATTGCCAAAACATTGCCAGTTCTTGGTGTTTGCTATGGTGCTCAGATGATGGCTCAAATGGGTGGAGGAGAAGTAGCTCCTTCTTCAATCAGAGAGTATGGCCGCACGATTCTGAATAAAGTTAATAATCGTTATGCTCTTTTCAAAGACGTGGCTGACGATACACAAGTTTGGATGTCGCACAGTGATACCATCGCTGCTCCGCCATCAAACGCTGATATTATTGCTTCGACTGATACGGTAAAAGTTGCCGCTTTTAAAATCAAGGAAAAACCAGTTTATGGTATTCAGTTTCACCCAGAAGTTACACATACAGTTTTGGGAAAAACTATTATCAAAAACTTTGTGGTAGATATTTGTGAATGTTCGCAAAGTTGGACTCCTGATTCATTTGCCGAAGTTACTATTCAAGAATTGAAAGAAAAACTGGGTGATGATAAAGTAATCATGGGGCTTTCGGGCGGAGTAGATTCTTCAGTCGCCGCTACCTTGATTCATCATGCAATTGGTAAAAACTTATATTGTATTTTTGTTGATAACGGATTGCTTCGCAAAGGCGAGTTTGAGGAGGTTTTAGAGTCATATAAAGGCTTAGGTTTAAATGTTGTAGGCGTTGATGCCAAAGATAGATTTTATGATGCACTGAAAGGTTTAACCGACCCAGAAGCAAAACGTAAGGCTATTGGTAAAACGTTTATTGATGTTTTTGATGCAGAATCACACAAAGTAGAAGGAGCAAAATGGCTCGGTCAAGGTACAATCTACCCTGATGTCATTGAGTCAGTGTCAGTAAAAGGGCCTTCTGTTACCATCAAATCGCATCATAATGTTGGTGGTTTACCTGATTTTATGAAATTGCAAGTAGTTGAGCCGCTTCGTTTATTATTCAAAGATGGAGTACGTGAAGTAGGTAAAGCTCTAAACATTCCTCAAAATATCTTAGGACGCCATCCGTTCCCTGGGCCAGGTTTAGGAATTAGAATCTTAGGCGATGTAACGCCTGAGAAAGTACAAATCCTACAAGAGGTTGATGCAATCTTTATTAACGGTTTGAAAAACAGCGGTTTATACGATAAAGTTTGGCAAGCAGGCTCGATGCTTTTACCAGTGCAAAGCGTAGGAGTAATGGGCGATGAGCGTACATATGAAAGAGTTGTAGCTTTACGTGCCGTTACAAGTGTTGATGGTATGACAGCCGACTGGGCTCATTTACCTTACGAGTTTTTAGCAGATGTTTCTAATGAAATCATCAATAAAGTGAAAGGAGTAAATAGAGTTGTATATGATATTAGCTCGAAGCCTCCAGCAACAATTGAATGGGAATAAGGGTATTATACAAACAAAAATCCCAGTTTTGATTAATTCAGAACTGGGATTTTTTATGGTAGTATGTCAAAAGATTTAGTTTGTACTAACTTCACTTAATCTTAATTTTTCTTTTGCAGGAGTAGTAGCTGTTGCAGTCGCTACTTTATCATTTATATTCAATTCTTCTTTCTTCAACTTTAATCTTCTTACTTCCAACAAATTTCCTGCAACAAAATAGCATATCAACAAGAATAGAATAAAGAAACAAAGCTCAGTATTAGAGAAATAACTTCTTGCAAAATAAGTTAGTGCTGTAAAAAAGATAGTTGTAAAGTATAGGG
Organism: Emticicia aquatilis; assembly: GCF_014644295.1. Classification (GTDB taxonomy): domain Bacteria; phylum Bacteroidota; class Bacteroidia; order Cytophagales; family Spirosomataceae; genus Emticicia; species Emticicia aquatilis. The sequence goes on along the minus strand of NZ_BMKK01000004.1, from coordinate 133,336 downwards.
TAAACGACGCTTGCATGTGCGATAGGTTATTGTCTATCAATAAATGGTGCATGTGTAATCTGTCAGCCTTAAATGGCGATTTTCCACGTAAAATTCTGATAGAAAAAACTCTGATTGTATCAAAAATTGGAATAATCAATATAACAACTGCAATGATAGGGGCACTTACAAATGAAATATCAGCTTCCCAAGCGTGCATAACATTTAGGTGAATAAACTTCACTGCTAATACCGTTATGATATAGCCAATAATTAATGAGCCAGTATCGCCCATGAATATCTTCTGAGTTTGGGAGAAATTGAATCGGAGGAAACCCACCAACGAACCTGCCAAGCATAAAGCCAAACAAGCCAATGAATAATGGTGATTAACCAAAAACCATAAACCGAAACCAGTACTTGCAATCATGGCAATTCCACCCGCTAAACCATCAATACCGTCAATTAAGTTGAAGGCATTAATCATTGCCACAAAAATGAAGATTGTCAATAAAATACTGATAATGTAAGGAATATGGCTGATGCCAAAAATCCCAAATAAATCAGAAATGCGTAGGTCACTACCTATAACCACAATAGCGGATGCCAATACCTGCACTATCATTTTCTTTGTAGGAGAAAGAGCATATAGGTCGTCTTTTACACCTAAAAAGAACAATATGACTGTACCAGCAAATACTTTGTGAATTAAGATTCCTTCATCGCCAAAGTTCCAAATCATGTAACCGATTAAGATTCCTGCGAAAATGGCTACTCCACCAAAAGTTGGAGTAGGAGTTTTATGCGAACTACGTTTCACGGGATTATCCATTAATCCTCGCAGCCCGCTTATGTTTATAATTACAGGAATAGAACGCAAGTTGATGAGCATTGCGATTACAGCTGAAATTAAGATTTGGATTTGCTTATCAGGGATAAGTGATTCAAATGTTGGAAACATCAGAACTATGTTTAATTTTATATTACTTGGTTAGTAATGACTATACAAAATAAATACTTTTTTCAATGTGAAATCTAAAAAACTTAAATCTTTTTGCAGATTTATTTATCTAATGGTGATTTCTCTTTGTCGAACAAGCTGGGCTGGATTACCTTGATAAATGCCATAAGCATCCAAAGATTTGGTTGCAACCGAATTAACCGATAAAACAGCGTGCGAATGACAGGTTGTACCTCCACATACTACTGATTTTGCTCCAATCCATACACCTTCTTCAAGAATTATGTCTTTCACTATTAGGTCAAAAGTAGGTTTCTTATAGTCATGATTACCCGATAAGAGCATTGCCCCTTGCGATAAACAACAATTATCCCCGATTTTAACCTTTCCTAAACTATCAATCCATAATTCTTCCCCCAACCAAACATTATCACCAATTTCCAAATTCCAAGGATATTTGATATTGATATTGGGTTTCATCGTTACGTTTTTACCAATCTTAGCTCCAAAAAATTTTAATAATGACTTTTTTATAGAACTCGGAATCAATAAATAAGAGTTAATAAATAAAGCATTGATGATATACCAAAGAGCTGATACTAAAAAGCCTCTTGTAAGATTCGACTGTTTATACCAATCATTATTATATTTCGATAAATCTGTTTTCTGCATTTATGACTGTATTTTGTTAGGTTGGTTACAAAAATTATGCTGGTTTTTTAAATGTTTTGTAGCTTGGCAATCAATAAACTACTTTTTGTTCTTCCTTCTTCAAGGCGGTCGGATAGATAAACTTTAGTTGCTTCAAAATGCTTTCTATAACTTTCTTTGTCGCCCATTTCAACAATATTTGCCCATTCATGAACGGCAGTGTGAAAAGCTAAATCTTCACCTCTAATACTCTTGTCGAATAGAGCGGCTTTGATGGTTTCTTCGAGTAGATTTTCGTTCATGAAAAGATATTCGGCCATGCCTACACGTAACTTAAATGGAGGCGTTTGACAAATCAAACTTTTGTACGGATTAGTACCGAGTTTGTGCCATGTATCTACCATTGCCAAAAGGCTTAGATGAGAGTTAGGTTTATGCTCAAAATCTTGATTTAAACTAAATTCGCTCATGATTTTGTCATCAAGCATCAAATCACCACCTTTATCTTTAAAAACACTATCTCTTGCTGCGTATATCCTTTTTCTAAATTTCTTCTCGTTTTCTTCAATCATCAATTCAAAAAGTTCGCTTTCAGCTTTAGCATAGCTACGAACGTCTCGTTTAGCATAAGGATTTTGAAGGGCTAAACCCGAATAAACGTGAAATTTATAGCTGTAAATTCGCAAGGTCATTAATAATTTAACATTATCAAGACCATTCGGATGGAGTGTGTTTTCCCATGGATATACCTTTCGGTGCATAAATGCAGTACCGATGCTCTCAAAGCCGATGTGTGTAACTGCTTGAATATCAGCCATCATGCGGTCATGAGCATGATAATCTTCAAGCTGATGAATAGTTGAACCAATGGCACTAAGTACGGTTTGTGCTTGTATAAATGCTTCATTGCTTGCCCTGTGATTGACAAGCACCAATGTTTGTCCAACGGGATTTACGGCTGGCCCATAAAGTGCATGGCAAGTAACAATCTGAGCATCTTTGGGTAGAAATTTTTCAAACGCTGCTATTTCAGGCGTTTTGACTGAGGTTTGTCCAGCTACTATTGCACCATATTTGGTTGATGGGCCGCATTGAGCTGCAACTTTTTCAATGTTTTCGGCTTCTACTGAATAAAGAATAAAGTCGCATAAGCGAGAAATCGCGATGCCATCGGCAAGGATATTAATCCCAAAGTCACTGAGTTCTTGTTCTAATTTTTCACGGTTTTGTGGAAGGTCACATCCATACACATCGAATCCTGCTTTTGCCCATATTCGGGCAAACATCTTGCCCATATCTCCCAAACCAATGATACCTATTTTCATAAACCAATATTTGAAGCGGAACGCTGCCCGTTTTGGATGAGTGAACGAATGAGTAAAAATTTACAAAAACTCAAAATTCAGTCATTTTTGTTTTAATTTGTATTTACAAAATAACAAAAATTCACTCATTCACTCATTCACTCACTCAAAAATATTTTATGCGAACCATCTTATTACTTATTATTTCCAACACTTTTATGACTTTTGCTTGGTATGGACATTTGAAAAGACCAGACCTGCCCATATGGAAAGCTATTCTGATAAGCTGGGGAATTGCCTTCTTTGAGTATGTCTTTATGGTTCCTGCCAATAGGCTTGGGTATGGTCAATTTAATGCTTTTCAGCTTAAAACTATTCAAGAAGCAATCACGCTTGTAGTATTTGTTATTTTTGCTGTATTGTATCTAAAAGAACCACTTAAATGGAATTATTTGGTCGGTTTTGGACTAATATTTTTGGCTGTTTGGGTAGTTTTTAAGAAATAATTATTGTTCAAATGCAGTTCGGATAGTGTCGAAAATTCTGCCTAAGATACTGATGTCTTTGGTAATTACTTCGGCATTTCCTTGCATTCCATAACGGAAAGAAAGTTTTTTCTTTGAGGTTGTGGTTAATCCATTAGGCAGATTTACATAGACTTTATAAACGCTTTGACTTCCAGTAGTTGAAGTGATTGTCGATGAAACATCAGCAATGGATGCCACTTTCCCTTTCAAGATTCCAAACTCCTTTTTACTAAAATTATCTAAAACAATATTTACATCCTGTCCTTCGGCGATTTTGCCCGAACCCGATGATTCCAAAAATAATTCTCCTACATAAGAGCTTGAAAGTGCATTGTTTATATTGCCCGTTGGCGGAATAATATTAGCTATTTCTTGGTTTTCGTTAATGTAGGAGTTTTGTTTGATGAAGTTCAAATAATTCACTTTGCCAGCAATGGTTGCTTTGAGTAAATATCTTTGCTCCCAGATGTTGAGTTGGTTAAGTAGATTTGTGTAAGCATCAAGCAATAAATTATTTGAATTGAGTTGACGGTCTTTTTGCTCGAAATCAACTTCTACTTTTTGACTTTGGAGCGTAATTATTCTATTTTGGTTTTCGTCGTAACTTGATTTTGCTGCCTCTACTGCTTTGAGTTTCTGAAAAACTTCATCTTGCTTTTGTTCTAATTGCTCAGTAGAAATACTCCCTGCTTTATGCAAGGCTTTATAACGATTGTCAAAGTTTTTCTTTTGCAAATTGTATTCATTCTCTAAAAGCTGGACCTGACGTTTAAGGCGTTCAGAAATCTGAATGTATTCAGCAATCTGTTGATTAATGCTTGATTTACGTAAACTTGTATTCTGTCCTCTAATATCCAGCGAACCTATTTCTTTGATTTTTAATAGAAAATTATTGTACGGAACTTGAAGTTCACCCAACTGTAAATCATCAGTAAATTGCCTGAGAGAATCAGCATTTAAAGTATTTACTGAACTATTTTTTATGAAATTAAGCTTTTGTTTTAGTTGTAGAATATCATCATATTTTGTAGCACTTTTTAGATAACCTAATACCTCATTTTCCTTGACAAGCGATTTATCAGCCACGATAAGCACAATATTTCCACTCGTACGAGCCACAAGCGGTACAGGCGGGTTATTTGACGTTATGTTTATTTTTCCTTTTATAACATCAGGATATTTTACAAAATAACTTAAAACTAAAATTGTTGTTACAATGCCAAATATGACAGTAAGCCCCCAACGGAGTGTCCAGCTTGGCATTTCTGATAATATTTCATCAACTTCTTCACTGCGGCGTGGCATATTCAAAACACGCACAGGCGAGGGGTTAGTATGTTGAATTTCGTTTGGCATTGCTAAATCAATAATTTTTATCTAATTCTCCGATGAGTTTGCGGAGGGTGATTTCGTAACTTTTTAATGAATACATTGATTCGAGATAATTAAAGTTTGATTGAACATACTCTAATTGAATCGTTCGATATTCCAACGCATTTGAAAAGCCACTTTCTAAACGACCTTTGACTAATTGCAGGCTATTTCCTAAGTTTTTTACTAATTGCTGGTTTAGTTTTACTGCCTTCAACTGATTCTGATAAGCAGTAAAGGCATTGGTTAATTCAATCGAAAGCTCTTGCTTTAGTTCTCCAAGTTGCAATTCACCAATTTTATTTTGTATAATAGCCTCACTGATTCCTCGCTTTAGTTCACCACCATTATAAATCGGAATTGAAGCCCGCAAACCAATAGTAAAGTTAGAAACATTACCTTTAATTGGAGCATTTCCTTCAAATCGAGTGGTCGAGTAGCTTTTTCCGAGCCTACTGTTTAGGCCAATGGTTGGGTTTCGCTGGCTTCTGATTAACTCTATTTTACTTCTATTCAAATTGGTTTCGACTTGTTTGGCTAAAATTTCGTTGTTTTGGCTCAACATTTTGCTTTTAAGAGCTTCAAAATTGAATTCATCTTTTGCTACATCTAACTTATCAGTTAATTGATAGTTTTTTGATTTATCAGAACCCAGCACCATATTGAGTTTATTGAGTGCAGCTTGATATGAATTTTCTTGTTGTAGGTAAGAAGATGAGTCGATTAAAAATGAATTTTCCGCCCTCAAAACCTCAAAATTACTGGCTTTCCCAAGATTAAGTTGAAGTTTGGTATCGTTGAGTCTGAGTTTCGATAAACTTTTTGTTTCTTTCAAAACCAGACTTTTTTCTCTTTCAATAATTGTTTTGTAATAAGACTCAATCACGTCTTTGATAACGCTGGCTCTCGTATTTCGTAGCAGCTGCTCGTTTTCTTTACTTAAATAATTGAGTTGAGTTTTTTTGATATTTCGTTGATTCCCATTATAGATAGTGTAATTGGTATTAAAATCAGCATTTAAGCTATTATCACCAAAAACACCCTTCACGAAGTTGATAGGCGAGTTATTATTACTGTATAGGTTATTTTGCCCAACATCAAAACTTACAGACGGAAATCGCTCTGTTACTCCCACCTGTTGGTTGAGTTGGGCAATTTCGAGTTGTTGTTTTGAGATTTGGACCTTGTAATTATTTTGCAAGCCAATCTTAATAGCATCTTCAAGCGAAAGCTGCGACTGTGCTAAAAGCTTACTTGAAATGAGTAAAAATATGATTAAAAATTTATTCATACAGTCTGATTAATTGCCCAATTCTAATTGATTCTTAACTAATTCATAATAAAATCCTCGTCGTTCTACTAAATCTTGGTGTTTCCCTTCCTCAACGATTTCGCCTTGATGCAATACCACAATATTATCAGCATTACGGACAGTGCTTAGTCGATGGGCAATAACCAAAACAGTTCGCCCTGCGTAAAACTGATTGAGATTTTCCATGATAAATTTCTCATTATTGGCATCTAAGGCACTGGTCGCTTCATCAAAAAACAAGAAAGGCGGATTTTTGTAAATTGAGCGAGCAATCAAAATTCGTTGTTTCTGACCGATACTAAGTCCTTTACCTTCACCACCAATTTTCGTGGCTAAACCAAGCGGTGAAGATTCGATAATATCAAAAATATTGGAAGCATAAACTGCGTAATTAAGGCGGTCGGGGTCTGTTATCTCATCGCTGCCGACAATGTTTTTCTCAATCGTATCCGAAAAAATAAAACCATCTTGCATCACTACACCACATTGTTTTCGCCACCAACCTGTATGATAATCTTGCAGTTTTCTATTACCAATAAAAATATTTCCACCTGTTGGGTCATAAAATTTCAGTAATAGCTTCATCAGAGTTGTCTTTCCACTACCACTACTGCCCACGAGTGCCGTAACTTTTCCTTCTGATAGAACTAAGTTGATATTTTTTAAAATTTGTGGCGAAGATGGGCCTCCGTAACTAAAGCTGAGATTTTGAAAAATGATGTCTCGGTAATAAGAGAATTGAGCTGTTCGAGGAACATCATCTGGATTTTCGTCTTCTTTTTTATGAATTTCATTTAAGCGGTCAAGGCTAATTCGAGCATCTTGGGCAGAATGAACAAAGTTTAAAAGAGTGCCGAGTGGAGCATTGGCCTGCCCAACAATTCCTTGTATTGAAAGCATCGTACCGAAAGTTATATCGCCCTCAACAACGCCTTTAGCGGCCAAAAATGTTATCAAAATATCTTTTAAATGCGTTATAAAAAATGCCCCAGTTTCTTGATATTGGCTAAGTTTGAGGTCTTCGATACCTATCTTAAATAACCTTGCCTGAATATTTTCCCATCTCCAACGCTTTTGGTCTTCTATATTTTGAAGTTTGATTTCATTAATTCCTGTTACTAATTCCACTAATGCACTTTGATTATCGGCAAGGCGGTCGAATCGGCGAAGATTAATACGTTTACGATATTTCAGAAAAGCATAAATCCAAGCGAAGTACAGAATCATGCTTACGATGAATATAAGGAAAATTGGCAAACTAAAAATTGCGAGTAATACGCTGAATATCAGCATATTGAAAACTGAAAATACAACGCTCAGTGAAGAACTCGTCAAAAAATCTTGAATGATTGTGTGGTCATTGATACGCTGGAGAATATCACCTTGATTACGAGTTTCAAAAAATGAAATCGGTAGTCGCATGAGTTTGGCCAAAAAATCCGAAATCAAAGAAATATTCACCCGATTGCTGATGAGCATCAAAATCCAGTTTTGTATGAAATTTGATACCATTTGACCGAAAAATAAAGCTAATTGCCCAAAAAGTATCAGATAGATAAAATTCATATCCTGATACTCAATGCCTCGGTCAACAACTGCTTGGGTCAAGAACGGAAAGATGAAAGATAGAATAGCTCCAAGCAGCATTCCAACCCCAATTTGTATAAAGAAACGCTTGTATGGACGTAAATATCCCCAAAAATAATTCAGAGAAAGCCCTTCACGTTTGTCATCTTCACTTTCGTAGAATTTCTGAGTAGGTTCAAGCAATAATGCAATGCCGGGAGTATCTTCAGGATAAACCCCATTGTGCCATGCTTCTAAGAAATCTTTATGTGTATATTTTTCGAGGCCAAGAGCAGGGTCTGCTACCATTACATGAGTTTTCGTAACTTCATAGACAACTACAAAGTGACGTTGACGCCAAAAAACAATACATGGCTTTGGAGCATCTTCGAGCAGTATTTTGAATGGTATCTTTACTGCTTTCGTACGAAAACCGATTGATTTTGCTCCATCACTAATACCTGCTAAGGATACGCCCGTTTGGGTAATAAATGTTTTGTCTCTGAGAAATTCTAAACTATAATTTTTACCGTAAAACTTGGAAATCATACGTAGGCAAGTAGGGCCGCAATCTACTGCATCAAGTTGACGGTAATGTGGGAAAACTTTTTTCACTCAGTAATAATTTGGTTAATAGTAATTGTAGATACGTAAAGTTGCCAATAATAGATGTTTATTATGGCCAAATTACTCACCTCAGCAATAATACAATCGGAAACAAAAACTAAGCCAATAAAGTAGAATGGATAGTTATATTTATGAATACAGTTTCTATCGTAATAGATTACGTATATTAATAAAAAAAGCACTTTCAAAAGACGAAAGTGCTTTTATAGCTATACTTATTAAAAAAAATTACGATGGTAAACAAGGCGTTACAGGTTTGCAACCACCAAATGAAATTGAGAATGAAAACGAAATAGTTGGTTTGCAAATATTCGTTGTCGGTGTCGGACAAGTCGGAACTGGTGGACAAGTTGGTTTTGGTGCTGTATAACAAGGTGGAGGAGTTGGCGTTGGACATGTTGGAACTGGTGAACATGTTGGTTTTGGAAGACAAGTTCCTAATAATCCTAATAATCCAAAAGTACCACCTTCTACGTTATTTGTGTTGATTGTAGAGATTTCAAATTGGTCGAAATTTTTCATTTGTTTTAGTGTTTTTAAAAAGGTTCACGATTATTTTACTATACTAATTTCCTGAGGTTCCTCCTGATGGTAAACAGCCAGTAGGGGGCGGGGTACAAGTTTTAGGTGGTGTACAAGTTGTTGGTGGTGGCGGACAAGTTGGTGTACAGCTGGTAGTTTTTGGAATACAAGTTGTAACTTTTGGAATACAGTAATTGAAGTTAAAACTAAAGTTAAAACCAAAGCAGAATGTACCGCCTTCAATACTGTTCATTTCATTTAAAGTGATTTCAAATTGGTCAAAAGTTTTCATATCTATCATGTTTATAAGGTTTCAAAAAGGTTCACGGTTTTATATCACTCAATTTATATTCAAATGTCAGTACCCAGTTGCACTCACTACCGAAGGCAAACAGCTTGTTGGCGGTGGCGTACAAGTTTTAGGAGGCGTGCATGAAGTAGGTGGAGGAGTACAAGGGTTTGTTGGTGGCGTACAGGTTGTTGGCTTTGGTGCACAGTAAGTAGGTTTTGGAGCACAAAAATTAAAACTTAGATTAAAGCCGAAACAGAAAGTACCACCATCAATGTTGTTCATTTCGGTTGAAGAAAGCTCAAATTGGTCAAAATTTTTCATTAGATTTTTAATTAATTGTTTTAAAAAGAATACACTCAATAATTATTTATAATATTATTTTCTTGCTTGGAGGTAATTACAAGCAAATTTTAGCACACGGATAGACACCAATTTTTGAAAAAAATATTTTTCAAAAAAGTTTGGCACGCTCTAAAGCATGGCACATAATTTGCACTGTAAATACTTGTAGAAGTTTGAACAGGGAAGCTGTAAACTTAGGAAAGTAGAAATTCCTACTTAAGCAGAAATTTCTACCTACCATTTGATTCATCTCATTAGTCGAGACTTCGAAGGGTACGAAGTTAGTCATTTTAACTTTTTTAATGGTTCACTCAATAGTAATTATCTCAATAGTATAGATTATAATGTTGTGTGTACTTTGGCATAATGTTTGCTCTATTTACTTTAAGAAACGTTAGATAGGATTTTGATGAAAAAAAACGAAATCTGAATATTTCTAAGTTTTTGGCATGAAACTTGTTATTTATTAGCAAGAGGTCATATATAAGCCATTTTGCTAAGTTTTTACAATTGTTTGGATAAAACTCTTGTAGAAACTGATTATGTTTATATTTATGTTGCAAAAATGATACCACTTAATCATTTTTGGCAATATATTTATTTTTGCATTTCTTTCGTTCTAAATTCAGAACCAATTCTCAATCTTAGTATTAGTATTTAATTATTCTTCTATTTCCTCATAGAATGAAATTTTGCTGCCCAATGGTTGAAGATTTCCATACATTGATATATTCTATCTTGAAACCTAACCATTCGATATATATAACCCTTAGGATTTAGTTTCGTCGAATATTCTTAGGATTGTCATTATAGGGTATAAAAAAAGGATTACCTAAGTAATCCCTTTTCCTTCTCGTGAATCTTTTTATTTTCCGCCGATTCCGTATTTATCAACGTATTTTTTGTAGAGTCTTTTTTGCTTATCGTCAAGGTCAATTTTCTTACCTCTGATAAATGCGTAGCTTACTTTATTAGTTCGCATATCCAAAATATCACCTTCTGAAACTGCAATCGTAGCAAGTTTACCAACTTCGAGTGTACCAACTTGTTTGTCGATACCTAAGATTTTAGCATTATTGAGCGTAATCATTTTTAAAGCATCTTCTTTATCCATGCCAAATGCCGCACTTGTTCCTGCTACGAATGGTAAATTACGAGTTTTATAGAATTCTTCAGTATAAAACATACCAGTTAGAACTCCCGCCTTCATCAAACGATTTGGAAGTTTATAAGGATTCCAAACGTCTTCATCTGAAGTATTCGGCAATCGGTGAGTTGGTGAAACAATCACTGGGATATTATTAGTTTTCAAGAAATCCAGTGCCAAATCTGCTTCTTCACCGCCAACAACCACAATATTTTTGATTTTGAACTTCTGTGCCATTTGGCAGGCTTCAATTATTTCTTTACCGTAGTTTGTACGAATATAAAGCTTTTTTGAGCCATCAAACAAACCCTTCATCGCTTCGAGTTTAGCGTTTTTAGGATTTGGATTGCTTATTTCGCTGTAAGCAAGTGCATCGGCAATAAAGCCTTGAAGTTCATTTTTTTGCTCAATATATTTGTCATTCTTTTTTACAACAAATCTTGCTTCTTCTGGACTAAACTGACGAGCAATCAAGGCAGGATAGTTTAACCAAACGCCATCATCTTTTTTAAGGGCAGCATCTTCCCAGTTCCAGCCGTCGTATTCCATTACAGATGATGTTCCTGAAATAATTCCACCTTCGGGAGTTGTTTGTCCAATCAAAACACCATTGCCACGAACTGTCGGGATAACCTCCGAATCAGTATTGTGGGCAATCAATGCACGGATATTCGGGTTGAATTGGCCTGTTTCGGCTTGGTCGAAAGTTGAACGAACCGAGCCAATTTCAACTAAACCAAGCAAAGCAGCAGGAGCAATGATACCAGGATAAACAGATTTTCCTGCAACACTTATAACCTCGGTCGCATTTTTATCAAAGCTTGTGTTGGCATCGCCAATGGCAGTAATAACTCCTTTATCGAAAACAATCGTACCGTTCTGAATGATTTTTCCATCGCCTACGTGTATTGTTCCACCTACCAATGCAATTGGTTTTGACTGCGGAGCCGCTGGTGCAGGGTTTTGGGCAAAAACGCCAAATTTTATTAATAGTAAGCTTAGAAGTGATAAATGTTTTTTCATTGAGCAGGTTTTAGTTTGATGAACAAATTTTGTGAAAAATATGGGTAATTCCAAATATGTATTCCAATTAATTGCATATTCGTAAAACACACCAAAAAGTAAGTTTATTATTCAAAAAAAAGTTTTATTTTTAAACTTTCTGAATACCTAAAAATGCTTCTTAGAGCGAAATTATGAGTAAATTATATACAAATTTAGCGAATGTTTATCATGAAATATATCAAACCCTGTTTGATTACGACGAAGAGTTTAAGTTTTACGATAAGCATTTAAAAGAAAACGAGATTAAGAGCGTTGTTGAAATTGGTTGTGGGACTGGAAACTTAGCCAAAAGATTACATGAAGCAGGATACGAATATCTTGGAATTGACCTGTTTGATGAAATGCTGAAAATTGCAAAAACGACTGCTCCGTTGGCTAAATTTCGTCAGGCTGATGCCCGAAATTTTGAGCTGCAAGAAAAGCAAGATTGTGTCATCATTACAGGTAGAAGTATTAGCTATTTGACGAGTAATAATGATTTAATCAAAGCATTTAATTGTATTGCCAATGGCCTAAAGCAAGACGGGCTTTTGATGTTTGATGCCATTGATGCAAGCAAACTTTTTGTCGGTTTTACTTATGAAAAACTTGATACATTATTGACAACCTATAGTTCTAATGAATACAAAAGAATAAGTAAAAGTAAGAAGAATCTACAATTTGGTTGGACATGGGATTGGGAATCGGAGTATTTTATGAAAAATCAAGATGGCGAATACGAAAAAATTGGTGAAGATTTTTCTACTCTGCGTGCATTTTTGCAAGATGAATTGAGCTTATTTTTAAAAATTACAGGTTTTGAATTAGTTAATCTTTTGCCCAAGAAATCGTATGCTTGGGACGATAATTTTTTTATAGCAAAAAAAGTGTAATATGAATATAAGAAGTTTTGATAAGGAAAAAGATGCAGAAGCAGTTTGGGAAATATTACATTTAGTTGTTGCAGAAGGTGATACTTTGGTTTTTGCCCCATACTCTTCCAGAGAGAAAATGCTTACCTATTGGTCAGCTGATGATAAATATGCTTATGTATGTGAAATTGACAATAAAATTGTTGGTACATTTTATATCAAGCAAAATCAACCTGATTTAGGTTCTCATGTAGCCAATGCAGGCTATTTAGTTCACCCCAAGCAAAGAGGTAAGGGGATTGCAGAAACGATGTGTAGGTTTTCATTAGAAGAAGCACGTCGTTTGGGATTCAAGGCAATGCAATTTAATATTGTGATTAGTACAAATGAGGTTGCAGTAAGGCTTTGGCAAAAATGCGGATTTGAAATTATTGGCCGTTTACCAAAAGTTTTTCAGCATCAAAAGCTGGGTTTGGTTGATGCTTTTGTGATGTATCAATGGTTGTAATAGTTAATGTATCAACAACAAAAAACTCCGAAAGTGATTTCGGAGTTTTTTGTTGTTGGTAATATTCAAGATTAGAATTTAATACTCAAATTACCATTGAAAACTGTACCCAATTGGCTAAACTGTGAACCATTATAACCAAGGATGTCATAACGACCACTGAATCCTAAGAATCCTCTTAATAGTGCCTTATCTTCAGGTTTTGCTATAGCAGCAGCACCTTTTTCGTTTAGGGCAACTAAATCCCATTTAGGTAAAACGTTGAATAAGTTATTGGCATTCAAAGTCAATGAAACTTTGCTATTGAATGAGTAACCAACACTTAAATCAGTAACAACAGCTGGTTTGAATTCAGCTTTGATATTTTCCATGTCGCTACCACCATTATCCAAGTCTTGGAAGGCTGTTTTTCCGAAAAGTGTATTGTTTAAATTAATATTCCATTTTGAAACACTGTAATCAACACCAAAGATTACTTTTGTTTTTGGACGGCTTTCTGTCAACAATGATTTGATTTGTGTATTTAAGATACTTGAACCTGCTGCTTTAACTGGTGCTGGCTCTGATGGAGTACCAACGATTTTGTTTTGCAACATATAGTTTCCTGCTAAGTTGAAAGAAAGTTTTCCTTTTCCTAAAGCAACATTTCTGTATGAAACTACATAGTCAAGACCAGAAGTTTTTGTCTCGATACCATTGATAAAGAACTGAACACTTGATAAATCATAATTTCCAGCACCTACAGCAGTTCCTTTCAAAATTCTACCTAAATCTGTTACTGGGTTTGCTAAATTCTTATCAGATGTTGTGATTGATGAACTATATACAATTCTGTCTTTCACATTAATTGAGAAATAATCAAGTGTGATTGTGAAGTTTTTGCTTGGTGTAATTGCAAGACCAACTGTATAGTTAAGTGATTTTTCAGGTTTTAAAGAAGGAATACCTAACGCACGTGCTTGTGCTGAGCGGTTATTAAATAATCCTGATGATTGAATTGTTCCACCAACGAAAGCAGCTTGTACTGATTGGGCATAAATTTGGTGTAAACTTGGAGCTCTGAAACCTGTTGAAGCTGAAGCACGGAATACAACTTTATCATCTGCAAATTTATAGCGAGTTGATAATTTCCAAACATTTGCATTACCAAAGTCGCTATATTTTTCTGTACGAACTGTACCGTTAATTAAGAAGTCTTTTGTAATATCATAGCTCAAATCTAAATATCCACCAACGTTGAAACGTTTGTTCGTACCTGCATTGATTTTGTTGATACCAGGGAAAGAGTTAGAACCTTCACGGTCATAAGAGGCTTCGTCACCAGCTACAATTGTGTATTGCTCATTGCGAGCTTCCATACCAAACGCAATACCTAATTTTTCATTCACTTGTTTAGAAATATCAATATTCCCAACTAAATGACCGAATTGATAGCCACCTGGCTTGAAGCGTGTTGGGCTATTTTTACCTAATGAACGGTTTACTGTATTATCTACTGTATATGCTTGTGAATTGTAACCAGTAGTTAAGCTTACATCATGTTTCCAGCCATTTGTTTCTCCTTTTGCACCAATAGTAGCATTATAGTCTAATAAATCACCTTCAAATGTTGGTACATAACCAATGTAGCCTTTGTATAAATCAACCTTGTCTTCGTTAGGGAAAGCTAAAGTTGCTTGAGTTACATAGTTTACACCACCGTTGTCAGTTGGGCTATGTAACAAACCACGGTCTTGTCTCCAATATGGAGTACGATAGTTAGCAAAACTCGAAACTCTTTTCACAACCATAGCTGCATTAGCATAGATTTCTTGATTTTCAGATAATTTGAAACCACTATTAATCAAGAAACGTCCTGCTGTTGTTTCGCCAGTTCCATTGATATTTCCAGCTGTTGGATAATCAGTCAGGAAGCGAGTTATCATTGCGTTAGTAGCTGCATCTCCACCGAAAGTAGCAATTTCAGTAGGAAGGTGAACTTTACCCGAGCGAACCGCACTATTTTGTTGTAAGAAATCAACTGTGTAATTGATGTATCCTTTTCCTCCAACGTTGCTTCCGCTGTTTAATGAAACATTGTACATGCCACCATCACCTTTTGATGTAACACCCGAATTAACATTCAATGTTGTGTATTCGTATTTGTCTTTCAAAATGATGTTCATTACACCTGCAATTGCATCCGAACCATATTGAGCAGAAGCACCATCACGGAGAATCTCAACACGTTTAATTGCTTGTTGTGGAATAGCAGATAAATCAACACCTGTTTCACCACGACCAGGAGAAAACTGCACATAAAGTAATGAACTTAAGTTTTTACGTTTTCCATTAATCAAAATCAAACTACGACTTGGTCCCATATTACGAATTTCCCAAGGGTCAAGTAGGGTAGTGGCATCATTTACTGGCGTATTTACAGTATTGAATGATGGTACACGATACTGTAATGCTTTATCGAATGATGGTTGTCCAGTTGTTTTCAATTCAGCCGAAGATAAAATGTCGATTGGCAATGGCGAATCTGTCAATGACCTTTGGCTTGCTCTACTACCAACTACTACAACTTCATTCAATGCTTTTTCATCATTTTTCAATGTTACATCAATTGTTGATTGACTACCAACTTTGATTTCTTGAGCAGCATAACCAATAGCTGAAAATGCAAGAACAGCATCTGCATCGGCGGCAATTGAGTATTTGCCATCCATATCAGTGCTGGTACCTTTGGTTGTTCCTTTGATTTTTACTGTTACTCCGGGGATGCCAGAGCCTGTTGCATCTTTTACTGTTCCGTTGACAGTACGAGTTTGTGCGAATAGTGTAGTGCTTAGGAAAAGCAAGCTCACTAACACCGAGTAGGTGAAACGATTCATCATAAATAATTAAAGTTTATTTGGTTTTTGTTTAGATTAACAAGTGCGAAGTTACTTCCAATGTTTTCTAAAAAACAAATTTTCGGAATAAAATTTTATATTTATTAGAATAAGCCAAATAAAAATGTAGTAAATGATTATTTTGCTTTATAAAGTATGTTGTATTATTAAAAAAAATTAAAAATAAGTATTTGTAACTATCTGGATTTTAAAATATGATTATTTTTATTTATAATTGTAATATTTACACTTATAAATAAAAAAGGCCTTGAGTTTCTCAAGGCCTTTAAAAATAGTGTGATGATAATTACTCAGTTCCATGAAATAAATTTGCTCCAAAGATACGTCCACCCGATGCACATCTGCTACATTCTTCAGTGTCACCCATTTCAAGAATAGTATCGCAGTGTATGTGTTGATTTCTTCTTGGCATTGCTCTTTGAGTCGGATTTCCCGATGCTTTTTCAGCAAGCATTTTTAGCATAATTCTGTTACGTTCTTTAGCCAAGTTTTCACGTATTTGCTCATCTTTTTCAATGTCGAAATAAACTGTTCCGTCGATAATTGTTTTTTCTGGGCGAGCATAGATTGAAAGAGGATTGTTGTTCCATAGAACTACGTCAGCATCTTTACCAACTTTGATACTTCCCAAACGATTATCTAAATGAAGCATTTTAGCAGGGTTTAATGTTACCATTTTCCATGCTTCTTCTTCGCTCATGCCACCATAAAGTACAGTTTTTGCAGCTTCTTGATTTAAGCGACGTGCCATTTCAGCATCATCAGAATTGATAGCAGTAGTTACACCAACTTTGGTCAAAATCGCTGCATTATGAGGGATAGCTTCTTTTACTTCCATTTTGTATGCCCACCAGTCAGAGAATGTCGAAGCATTTACGCCATGTTCTTTCATTTTATCCGCTACTTTATATCCCTCTAAGATGTGCGTATAAGTATTGATATTAAAATTGAAAGATTCAGCAACTTTCATCAACATATTGATTTCCGACTGTACGTAAGAGTGACAAGTGATAAAACGTTTTTTGTTAAGGATTTCTACCAAAGCATCTAACTCAATGTCACGACGTGGAGGTGTAACACCTGTTTTGTTGGCGAGTGCATTATACTCTTTCCATGCTTTTTCGTATTCTTTGGCACGTTGGAAAGCATCGGTGAATACTTGCTCAACTCCCATACGTGTTTGAGGGAAACGGCCAGATGGCGATGGGTTATTACCATTTTTTACGTTTTCACCCAATGCAAACTTAATGAAGCCATCTGCTCCTTTGATAAGCAAATTGCTAGGATTTTCGCCCCATTTCAATTTGATAAGTGCTGATTGACCACCTATACAGTCGGCCGAACCGTGCAATAATTGTGATGAAGTAACACCTCCAGCCAATTGACGATAGATATTGATGTCGTCAGAGTTTACTGCATCTTCTTGACGAACTTCAGCCGAAACACTTTGAACTTCGTTGATTGAGAACAAGGCAATGTGCGAGTGTTCGTCAAAAATACCATTTGTTAAGTGCTTACCAGTTCCGTCAACAGTTTTGCTTCCTGCTGGAGCAGTTAAGTTTTTGCCCACTTGAGCAATTTTACCGTTTTGTAATAAAACGTCAGTATTTGCTACAATTCCTTCTTTTTCGTTGGTCCAAACAGTGGCATTCTTGATTAAGAGTGTTTCTTGTTGTGGTTTTTGTTCGCTACCATAAGCCGTAAATGGATAAAGAACTTTTCCAACTTGAGGTACTTTCGCTTTGGCTGTATCTTTCTTAGCAACTTCTGCTTTGGCTGCTTCTTTGAAAGTAGCCTCCCATTTAACTTGTTTTCCATCGCCCAAAATAGCATCACCTTTGATGTTTTTGCCATCGTAATACCCACTCAAACGAGTTTCGTTGGCATCTTTCTTATCAAGCTTGGTAGTGATTGTCAATAAATCACTGATACGGCTTACCTTAGGAGTAGTTTTTACGGTATCATTGCTGATAAACTGATAATCTGGTTTGTCGATTTTACCAGTGATATTAAGTTTGTAATTTGATTTGTCATCAATTTTCAAATCATAAACACCTCTAATATCGGTTACATTCATATCGCTCAAGATATAACGCTTGCCTTGCACCCAGTTTTCGTAAATTACATTGTCTTTATTGAAAAGATTGTCTGATGTAATAATAAAGTTGGCCAACATTCCTTTTTTCAAGCTACCAACTATATTATCTACTTTCAATAATTTAGCAGGGGCAGAGGTAAGAGCTTCGAGGGCTTTGTTTTCTGGCAAACCATATTCGATTGCTTTACGAAGGTTTGCCCAAAATTCGGTCTTATTTCTTAAACCAGCAGTTGTAAAAGCAAAATTTACACCTGCTTTCGCCAAAATACTTGCATTAGCAGGGGCCATTTCCCAGTGTTTCATCTCGGTAAGGCTTACCATCGAAGCATCGAATGGGTCTTCAACATCATAAGCCGAAGGGAAATTGAGGGGTATAATTAATGAATTACCTAAGCCTTTGATTTCATCAATTCTTTGATATTCGTCACCTGCACCTTTAATGATATATTGAACACCAAATTCTTTACCAATTTTATCCGCTCTCAAAACAGCCAATTTATCGGTTGCTTCGTAGATTTGTGGAAGCGATTGCATCTCATTAAAAGCATCTAAAGAAAGATTTTTCTCTTGTGCTTTTCCACCTTTTTTATACCATTCTGCATCATAATATGTTTGACGAAGCAAAGCTACAGCTCCCATCAACGAAACTGGGTAAGTTTGCGTTGAAGTACCTTTATTGAGTGAATAATGAGCGGAAGATTTTGCCTTTAAGAGTACGTTATTTTCCTTGTCGTCGGCATAAGAAACAAAGGCCGAAGTTCCACGAACAATGCCATCTGCAATATGTACAGCAGCACTTCCGAAGCCAATCTTACGCATTTCTTCAGCTTTTGCAGCATTTACTTTAAATTCGGCTGTTGCATCAACTTCAGGTTTTACGGCTTGATTCCAGTCATAAGCTCCTTTTTTGTTCGTTTCGAGTTGCGGAGCTCCTCCAAAACCTCTACCACCGCCTGCTGGACGTTGAATTTCGGGCATTCCGTAATCTGAATAAATGTCAATTAGCGAAGGATAAATTCTTTTGCCTTTGAGGTCATAGACTACCGTTCCTGCTGGAACTTGAAGGTCTTTTCCAACTGACTCAATAAAACCATTTTTGATATAAATCATGGCATTATCAAGAACTGTCTGGGCATCAACTACAATTGTGGCATTCTTGAAAGCATACTGCGACGGTCTTTCGTCATAGACGCCATTTCGTTGAAAGGTGACTTGAGAAAAAACAGAACCAGAGATGAGCGAAACAATGAGTAAAGTAAGAAGTTTTCTCATGGAGTAGGTTTAAGATGTTTGATGAATGAATGATATTGCGAATTTGACAAATTTTACTCAATAAACAAAACTATTAATATTTTTGTAGCGAGAATAGCCGAATTAGCTAAAAACAATTGCTAAAGGTGCATTTTAATCGACAAAAGCGAATGTATTGTGAGACTGATTTTTGTCAAAATTAATAATAATCTGCTTTTGTAGTTTTTCTGGAATGAAATAGCTTAAGATTAGGTTACAGGATTATGAAAGGTGTATCAAAGAGTAAATAAGGTGAAATTGAATAGAGCAGAAAGTATTGAAAAAATTAATGATTTAGCCTCAAATAAAATCCCTTTTTTGATGATAAGTGATTTTGAAGGGGAAAAATCAATGATTTGGCCACTCGACAACGTAAATCCAGACAAAGTAAAATATTGGATGAATGGAATTTCAAATCATGTAATTTCTGAGACACAAAACTCTCAGATTACATTACAGAAGTTCCCAATTTCATTTGAGGAATATCAACAAGCATTTGAATTTGTTAAAACCAATATTTTGCTTGGTAATAGTTTTCTGACAAATCTAACTTGTGCCACAAAAATTGACCTAAATATAGATTTGCAGGAGGTTTTTGAGCGAAGTGAAGCTCGCTATAAAGTGCTTCTTAACGATGAATTTATATGTTTTTCACCCGAAATTTTTGTTCAAATTAATGAATCAGGGAAGATTTCGTCGTTTCCGATGAAAGGGACGATTGATGCAAATATTCCTCATGCTGAAAGTATAATTTTAAGTGATAAGAAAGAATTTTACGAGCATACAACTATTGTTGATTTAATTAGAAATGACATCAGCAAAGTGGCTAATAAGGTTTGGGTCGAGAAATTTAGGTATATTGATAAAATCCAGACCAGCGATAAAAAAGAATTATTACAGGTAAGCTCGCAAGTAAGTGGCTTATTAACAGAAGATTGGAAACAAAAATTAGGTGATATTATTTTTTCACTTTTACCTGCTGGCTCAATTTCGGGAGCTCCGAAAGATAAAACTTTGGAGATTATTGCTGAGGCTGAAAAATATACTTACTTTTCACAATTCGGAGAATTGTGTAACAAACGAGGCTTTTACACTGGAATTTGTGGAATTTTTAGCGGAAAAACTTTTGACTCAGGCGTGATGATTCGATTTATCGAAAAAACAGGAAATGGCTTAGTTTATAAAAGTGGTGGTGGAATAACTGCCCATAGTATTGTTGAAAATGAGTATCAAGAAATGATTCAGAAAATTTATGTCCCTATTGTTTGAAACAATAAAGTGCCAAAACCGCCAATTACATAATCTTTTTTACCATAATAATAGGGTAAGATGGACGTTGGAAAACTTGTTTGGAATAATTGGAGATTTTGATTTTGAAAACATCATCGAAATTCCCGATTGGGTAGGCGAGGGGCTGCATCGGTGCCGTGTGAGCTATGACGAAGAGGTTAGTAAAGTAGAATTTTTTGAATATGATTTTAAGCATCCGAAATTTATACAATTAGATGAATATCAGTCTTTTAAATATGATTTCAAATATGAAGATAGAAGCGGATTTCAGAATTTATTGAAGCTTTATCCAAAAGCTGATGATGTAATTGTCACTCAAAATGGCTTGCTTACCGATGCGACTTATGCCAATTTAGCCTTTTTTGATGGCACAAAATGGTTTACACCAAATACCTATCTACTTTTAGGAACAAAAAGAGAATATCTAATTGATAATCAATTACTTTTTGAAGAAGAAATTGCTGTAAAAGACCTAAAGAAATTCAAACGAATTGCCTTAGTCAATGCCATGCGAGATTTAGATTTAAGTTATGAATTTGAATTGGACAATAATATTATTACGATAAAAAGCTAAAATGACGATACATAAAAATATAATTATCGGTGCTGGGCCTTCGGGGCTATCTATTGCGGGGCGTTTAAGCAAATTAGGTATTCCGTTTATCCTTCTTGAAAAATCAGAAAACGTGGGCAACGAGTGGCGGAATCATTATGACCGCCTCAGATTGCATACCGATAAAATTCACTCGGCTTTGCCACACTTGCCATTTCCCGCTGATTACCCGACTTTTGTGCCGAAAGACCAGTATATTCAGTATCTCGAATCGTATATTGAGCATTTCAAAATTCAACCAATTTATAAGCAAGAAGTGCTTGATATAGCTAAGAAGGATGGAATTTGGCATATAAAAACCATAACAGATGAGTTTTTGGCTGAAAATGTAATTGTTTCGACTGGCTATAACCGAGTGCCAAAGATTCCACATTTTATTAATAATGCTTTGTTTGAAGGAGAAATCATTCATTCTAACCAATATAAAAATGGTAAATGCTACGCTGGAAAGAATGTTTTGGTCGTTGGTTATGGGAATTCGGGTGCCGAAATTGCCCTTGATTTATATGAAAGTGGAGCAAAAACTTTTGTCTCAATTCGGAATCCTGTCAATATCGTTAATCGTGAATTTTTGGGACGTTCGACCCAAGGAATGGCTATTTTTCTTTCAAAATTTGGCAATTCGTTTTATGATTTTATCTCTAAGATTTTCAAGCGTCTTTCAACTGGCTCGATGAAAGATACTGGTATTCCGATTTCTCCACTTGCACCTTCCGAACAACTCCGAAAACAAGGTAAAGTGCCAGTGATTGATGTCGGTACACTGCAACAAATCAAAGAAAAAAATATTGTTGTTTTGCCTGATATTCAGGAATTTACGCATGATAGTGTTGTTTTTAAAGATGGCCAGCATTTAAAATTTGATGTGGTATTATTGGCAACTGGCTATCATGCACATTTAGAAAAGATAATAAAAAATATTACACCTTTACTTAATGAAAGGGCCTACCCAAAAGAGATGTGGAATGATACCGAAACTTATAAGGGATTATACTTTTTAGGTTTTAATTTACCATTAACAGGTATTCTCAGAGATATTAGCATCAGTTCGGCAAAAATTGCTCAAAAAATCGTAGATGTTGAGCCAAAAATAAAAAAGTAAAATCAACTTCGATTGGCATGATATTGGCTTAGTTTTTAACTAAAACAATATCATCTTAATAAACCAACACGATTATGCAATTGAAGAATCTTTTACCTGCCTTGATACTATCTGCCATAATTAGCCAACCAATTTTCGCTAAAGATGCAGACCGTCCTGAAATTAAATATTCAAATAAAAGATTTGAAGTAAAAGTACCTGAAAAGAAAGTAAAAACGTTAGAAGTTGAAATCAGAGACATTCACGATAATTTGGTATATGGTACAAGATATTATAATGTAAGTAATTTTGAAAAGATATACAACATCAGTCAATTGCCGAAAGGAAAATACTTTGTGAAAGTTGTTTCTGATGGAAACGTTTACCAAGATGTGATTAAAGTAAAACGTAGAAGCTTGTAATCTTCCCTAATAATAGTTGAAATGCCGAAAATCTTGATTTTCGGCATTTTTTATGTCAAATCCAATGAAAAACCCCTCACGTAATCACATGAAGGGTTAGTAGTTAACCTATGATGAAAAAAAAGATTGTTTTATGGAAGAGCAAATGCTACATATTGATTTCCTTTTTTAGTACCAAGTTTTGTGCCTCCACAGGCAATAACTATATATTGTTTGCCATTTACTTGATAAGTCGATGGCGTGGCAAATCCTGCTGCTGGTAATTTGGTTTCCCAAAGTAATTTGCCCGTTTTTTTCTCGAATGCCCTAAACATTCCGTCTTTGGTTGCGGCAATAAATAATAGTCCACTTGCCGTTATAACTGGCCCGCCGTAATTCTCTGTTCCTGTATTGGTGATGCCTTTTTCTTTAAGGCTTTCTTCATAACCAAAAGGTATTTTCCACAAAAATTCTCCTGTATTCAAATCAATTGCACTCATTGTTCCCCACGGTGGCGAGATAGCTGGCAAGCCTTTATTATCTAAAAATTTATTATAACCAGTGCTTTTGAAAGGTAAATATACAGGTTTTGAAATGGTTGTTGTTGTTCCTGCTTCTTTTTTCTCGTCTCCGAACAAAAAAGAAACAATTGCTTGCTTTTCAATAGCCGAAAGAGCCGTGAAACCTGGCATCATTCCTTTTCCGTTGGCAATAATATTATTAACATAAGCTTTATCTCGTTTTTTAGAAATATCAATCAACGAAGGGTAATTTGATTTCGGATTTCCTTTGCGGTCGTTTCCATGACAAGTATTGCAATAAGAAACATACAGTTTTTCGCCTGCACTCAGGTTGGCCGATTTATCTTCTTTAGGTGTTTCTACCATTGTCTGTATCCACGCCATTTCGTTAGAATTTACATAAAGAATCCCTTCGGGGTCAGCGGCTGCCCCGCCCCATTCGGCACCACCATCATAGCCAGGTAAAATAACGGTGCCTTCTTTTGTGCCTGGATGATACAAAGAAGTTTTATATTTTTTGAAATTTTGTACTAACTCTGCTCGATTTTCGGCATACGGACTAATCTGTGTTTCGTCTAAACTATTTGACTGGCGTGCAAATGGAGCTGGCTTAGTTGGAATCGGCTGAGTCGGCCAAGCAATTTCTCCAGCCAAAGTAGATTTCGGTACTGGCATTTCTTTTATTGGAAAAATCGGTTTACCAGTTACTCGGTCAAATACAAAAACAAAACCTTGTTTGGTAACTTGAGCCACGACATCTATTTTCTTTCCGTTTCGAGTAATTGTCATTAAGTTTGGCGGAGCTGGCATATCTCTGTCCCAAATATCGTGGTGTGTAGTTTGGAAATGCCAAATACGCTTGCCAGTACGAGCATCAAGAGCTAAAAGACAATTGGCAAAAAGATTTTGTCCCTTACGATTTCCACCATAAAAATCGTAGCCAGCCGATCCAGTTGGTACGTAGATTATTCCTCTTTTTCGGTCAACAGACATCCCTGCCCAGTTATTTGCTGCCCCTGTATAGGTATTTTTATAGGCATCTTTCGGGAAAGTTTCGTAACCAAACTCACCAGGGTAGGGTATCGTATGGAAAGTCCAAGCCAATTTTCCAGTTTTAACATTAAATGCTCGAATATCGCCAGGGGCTGCATCAGCACCTTCAGAGAGCCGAAGAGGCATCACGATTAAATCTTCAAAAATTGTTCCTGGGGTATTAGAAATAACGAACTTGTTTTGTGCAACTTCGGGCAAACCTGTGTGCAAATCGGTTTTGCCTTTATCTCCAAAAGATTCGATTGGTTTTCCAGTTTTTGCATCTAAAGCCCAAAGGTTCGGACCAACAGTATATAGAATTCGACTATCGTTCCCTTCTTTCCAATAAGCTACTCCACGACTTGTACTCGCCCAGTTTTTGAGCGGGTCGCCAAAACGCCAAATTTCTTTACCAGTTGCTGCATCGAGTGCAAATGCCTGAACAGCAGAAGTTACGCCATACAAAACTCCACCAACAATAATCGGATTTACTTGCATTTGTCCCGAATCAGGTGTAGAATAAGTCCATGCTACTTGCAGTTTATCTACGTTTTCGGGATTAATTTGGGTTAGAGTCGAGTAATGATTTCGGTCGGCACCACCTAAATACTCAGCCCAATCTACATCATCTGGCAAAGATTTAATTTGGAGTGCTGAGGCAATGATAAAAAAAAACAATGCCAATGAGCCAATAACTAATTTTAGTTTCATAATTTAAGGTTTTGAATAGAAATTTTCGAAAGATAAAAGATGTTTGAAAATTTGAAAGTATTTCCAATTCTCCATTTTTAATTATCAATTAAACTATCATTTTTCTTCTTTACGTTCATCAATATCATTTTCGGGTTCGTTATCGTAAGTTTCAAAAATTTCTGGGAATTTTATCTTCAACCAACGATACTGCTTAGAATTAAGGAAAATAAATCTTGGCCCGATGGATTCTTCAACATCTTCTTCGGAATAGATTGGATAGAACATTCCATCGGCAGTATTATTTTCACCTACCGCACGATTAACTAAGTCAATGAGCTTGGCAGTATCAAAATCGAAAAGTTCGTAAGTAAGCTTTTCTTGTTTGTTTTTAGGTTTTGGTAAGGCTTTTACGAATTGTTTTTCTTCATATTTTTTTCCGTTTGGCATCGTAAAACCATAAGTAAACGTGCGGTCAGAATAATTACTTTTCTTTAAAGTTTTTGCGAAATTATCAGTCAAAAGGGTAGGTTTGAACTGATTTCGAGAAATCTTACTCAAAGAATCAATGACCGATTTATAAACATCTTTGTAAGATTCAACATCCCAGATATTGCATTGAATAGTTATATTTTTGAGGTTTTCGAGAACAGAAAGGCCATTGATTTGAAATTTACGCAGGTTTACAATAAAATCATCTTTCTCTTGGTTCGACATTTTTCCAATCAACTCAATTTGTGTTAGCTCATCAAGTAATACACTTAAACTATCTCGACTGTATTTGGTACCATACATCGTAAAATCTACATAGTTATTGGGTAAAGTTTCTTCTACAATATTTGCTTGGGTACTATCAAATAACACATAAGAAAGTTTCGGACTACGATAATCACAGACAATGACTAAGCGATAAGGTGATGCAATGTCAGTCAGATAATCGTTTACAATCTTAAACTGATTTTCTCCAATTGATGGGAAATAATTAGAGTTCTCTTTTTTTAGTGAATCCAAATTACTTTTAATCGTGTGTTTTAAAGAAACATACAAAGTTTGTTTGTAGCTTTTTCCATCTATGAGAGCCGAAATGTTTTGTTTTTCAAAGTCAGTTTCACTACTATCTGTGTTGTCACGGAGATACTTGATTTCGCTAAATTTGGCTTTAGGTAATAATTTTTCGTTGAGTTTCTGCAAAATATAAGTGTAGAGTTCGGTATTAGATTTTTCAGCAAGTTCATTCATATCAATCACTACAACTTGCTTGCTTTCTTTTAGAATATCCGATGGTTCTTTGGCTGCTTTTAAGTCTTTTGCAGTATCTTCGGCCAACATTTTTTCTCTTTTGAGTGCCTTAGTAAAATTTTCGACATTGAATGCAGCCACTTGTTGTTTGTAATCGCCATAAACGATTGGTTTTTCGGGGTCATTCAATATTTCACTGTGTTTTTTCTCAATATACTCAGACTGTTTTTTAGTAAGGAAAATATAATTCTCGGTTCCTCCGTAAGTAAAAGCTTTGCGGATATTGATTTTATAAAATTTGCCATCAATTTGGTTTTCTTCCAATGCTCGATTTATTTCTTCGAGCCAATCTTGGGTATTAAAGAAAAGCGTACTAAAATTAAGCGAAAACTTATCATTACCAGTTTCGTCAGCATCATCTGCTTTGGCAATTCTATTTTTTGACTCATATTTTTTGCCATTTACTTTGAAGCTAACTACCAATTCTCGCTCTTTTTTAGGACTTTTTTTAATTTCAGTTTCAAAGTTATCGCTTACTTTGTCGGCTTTAAATGCACCTCTTGAAATTTTTTCCAAGCCGCCAACGAAGTTTTTAAACATCATTATTTGTTCATTTTCTTTAGTCGGAAGCGGATTTACTTCGGCAATAACTTCTGGAAACTGACTTAATAAGTTTCGTTTAATATTAGTAGCATTTTTCGGCTCAAAACGTAATTCAACAATGGCATTATCAATACTTAATGCATCTGTGGTAGGGATAAGGCCAATCGTTTGAAACTCCTTAATGAGAGAATTGAGACTATCTCGGCTTTTTTTGCTCGAAAAATCTGCTTTTGTTCCAAAAAGTCCTTCAAATATTGGGTTTGTTTTATTTTTATCTTCAAACAAAACATTCTGAGTGCTATCGACCAATAGCACAGCTTTTCGGCCATCTCTAACTGATAGAAATGGGTTATAATCGTTGCCGACAATAATTATTCTTTTGGAAGAATGCTGGTCGGTCAGAAAATCATTGATTGATTGAAAATCTTTACTCGTAAAACCTGCCAAAAACGAAAAAGCCGTTGCATAAGATTGAATGATTGTTGAGTCAATATCAATATCAGGTGGTAAGTTCTTCTTGATTGTTTTTACTAACGAAAAATCAGTATCTGCTTTTTGGGTATAGGTTTTGCCATTTGCTTGATAAGTCATTTTAAACTTATTTTGGCTACCCGCAAAGGGATTTTTGATTGGAATGTTTGATTCACTTTGTGACTTACTTTCTTCGGTTTTGCTAATTTCTATTAATTGAATGTCTTTAAAATCAAAGTTGGGAATAAGTTTTTGTTTGATTTCTTTCCAATAAGATTCATAGATTTCGCTTCGAGTCAAATTCTTCTGTTCGGCAGGAATCAGAATAACATTTTTGCAATAGGATAAAATCTCGACTTTGCTTTTTAGTTCGTATTCTTTATATGAATTCTTGATAGAATTGGCGTCATTGATTGATAGCATCTTTTTGTGCTGCAAGCTATCAATTAACGAAAATTGGGTTGCTTTCAATGAAACATAATTATCGTAGAAGTAAGTTTGTCGGGCAGCATAAACAAAGAAACCAAAATCTTTGATGAGTTTGATTTGGTCTTTTTTTAGCCAAACGAGTAGTTCGTTATAAACTTTTTCGTCGATTAAGTTTATTGCTTTCAGTTTGGCAGCTAATTCTGTGTAGTTAGCTTTAGAGGGTCGGAGGTTTTGTTCAATTACCAAAAATGTCAGCGGGTTATTGAGTTTAATATCACCTTCGATTTCGGTTTTAAAGAGCATTTTATCGCCCAACATTTTTTCAGACAATTCTCTGAGACGAACAAGCTCATCGGCTGCCGAACCCACGTTTCGCATTAATTCAAAGACTCCCAGAAAGCCTAAGATGGCAGTTCGAGATTTGATAAGCGAATCAGGTACTTGATTTTTTCCAAATTGGCCAAACGAATTTGCACCTAAACGTTGATTAAAAACTTTATCTTCTTTATTAACTATTTTCAAAAAAGCATCTTTACCAAATTCAGTGATGATTTCTTCTTTTTGGAGTGCGTCGAGGTAGCCCTCAATTTGTTTATCAGTAAGTTTTTGGGCAAACGTAGGAGCAAAAGCGATTAAAAATAAAAGTAGTGAGAATATTTTTTTCATTGGTCGATAAATCTTTTTTCTTCAAAAATAGATTAGATTACAGAAATAACCTACATTTTGAAAATACAAAAAAAAATCGCCACAATTTGCAGCGATTTTTTAAGGTCTTAATACACGATGAATCTTACCCTTCGACTTTTTGAAGTATCTTCTTTGCCTTTAGAGTCTTTAATAATTTCTTGTTCGCCAAGACCTTTAACCAGCATACGGTTAGGGTCAATTCCTGCTCTTTTCAGATAATCTGCACAGGATTTTGCACGACGTAACGAGATTTTTTGATTGATAACTGCATCACCAACACTATCCGAATACCCCGACAGTTGTACATTCAATTTTGGATTTAAAGTCATCAACTCGATTAAACGATTGATGTCAATATAATATTCCGATTTTACTATGATTGAGTTGCGGTCGAAATACACATCATTGAGGGTGTAAATCTTCTTCGTTTCAAACGAAATATTTGGGTCACTTTTCAACTTAAATGTTTCAGTAGGTTTGCTCATATCAACCTCTGGAGCATTTACATAAGGATTTTCTCTTTTATCAACTTTCGCAGCAGCTACAACTGGCGTGCTAGTAGTTTTAGCTTCGAGTTTAATTGTTTTTACAAATTTTTCGTCTGCATCATTTGTTTCTGGAATCCAGTTGCCTGTGTAGTCAGCGTTTCCACCACCCGATACAGTTAAACCATATAGATTTCCGAAAACAACTCTTGTATTATTATTGATGTCAAGCGGAACAATCTGATTATTACTCAAATCAAAAACTCTGATTTTTGCATTGCTGATAACGTTATTATCAGGTCCTAACACTCTAATTGTGTAGGCAATGTTTTTAGGCATCATTTCAATCGTGTTATTGATTGTTTCAGTGCCGTTTACATTTTCAAGGCTAACTTTTATTTGATTCGCTGGTAAATAACCTGGAGCTTCGCAAGCCAATGTATAATTATTTCCTGCTTTCAATTGCATTAATGATACACCATTTTTTGCTGAGAAAGATGCCGAATTTCGGCTATTCATCGCTACAAAAACAGAAGCATCAATTGGTTTTTTTGTCATGGCATCTACAACCATTACATTCACAGGCACTTGTCTTGCTCCTCTAAATTTATTTGGTAGTGGAGAAACATAAATGTCACCTTTGATTTCGATATAAACCTCTTCTGTATTGCCAGATATTGCAGTATATTCTTCGTTATTCGGGGTGTTCAAGAAATCAACATCTTTAGGGAATGTCCAAGTGCCGTCTTCTTGTAATTCGGTTTGATAAAGGTCGAATCCACCAGCACCACCACCTCTAATTGAACTAAAAATGAGTGTTCTGCTATCGGGCATTAGCGTTACAGTTCGTTCGCACTCTGAGTTGATAGGTTCTCCCATCTTCTCAAAATTTGTCCAACTGCCATCATCAGTTTTGTTTGCTACCCAAATTGTATAACAAGATTCTGTATTACGATATTTCTCAAATTTTTCACGTACAAAAAATAACATTTTACCATCTTGCGAAACACTCGGGCTTCCTTCATACATAGCAGTATTGAGTGGCTCGCCTACATTGGCAGGTTCGTTCCATTCATTACCAATACGTTTTGCGTAAAAAATATCTCTGTCGCCAAATCCACTTGGGAAAATAGCATCGAAGTACAATTCTCTACCATCATAGGTAAGGCTTGTACCCATTATTTTACCTTTCTGAACTTTGTCTGTGATTGTTTTAATGAGCTGAGGAGTTTCCCAAGCGGCTGATTTGTCAGCACGGGAGCTCATAAATACTTTTGTACCATCCGGACGGTCTTGTACAAATACGAATGTTTTTCCGTCTCCACTAATCGAAAATGCGTGTTCACGATACTCTCTTGTGTTGATTGGAGCACCAATAGATTTTAAGTTACTCTGGGCGATGGCTTCATTGCTACCTAAGTAAGCGATTGCAGCCGCTAAAAGCACAACCTTTTTCATTTTTTTAGTCATTTTTGGGTTCACTGTGTAAGATTAACCATGTGTTTGATATTGATTATTGGTTTCCAAATTCTGTGCCAAAATCTTATCAAACGGTAGCAAAAATTAATTAAAATTTTCTGTTTTGCGTTTTTAGTGGTTATTCTATGTAAAAAATGAATAAAAATCGTCATTTTTTACATCCAAATTTTAGGTGATGTGTTTTGATTTTCTTGTAATGACTTTTCCTGAACACTAAATAACAAGTACTTACTTAGTTTTGAGTGCTTTTTTGTAGTCTCTATTTTTTTGAGACATATACTTAAAGTAATAATAGGGTAGGGTCTAAGTGTCAATATAAAATCATATACTGACGCTTAGACCAAATAAGTTTGTAATGAGATATATCAAAGATAAATCAAGAAACAGATTTATTTGATAAGATAATAGTGAGCTTAGTGCCTAAAATGTATCGAAACAAATTAGTTAAAAATTGCCATCAGACAAATGCAAACTAAGATAAGAAATGAAATGATTTTTTTAGTTTTTACCGAGAAAACACCACGTGTTTTTGCTGTACTGAGCGAGATATAATTTTTCATTTTAGGTTACTTAATAGATTATAAGGAAAGCATTATTATTTACTATTGTAAATTTATAAGTTTTAAATTTAACTTTCAAAATTTTTTGAAAGTTTTTTTTTTACAATAACATTAAATGTTTTGCTGATAACCGAATATTATTTTGTCATTGACAAGCGATTAAGTTAATTTTGTGCTTTGACCAAAGAAATTTTTCAATTCAAATGCCAAATACAGATTCAATATTGAGAATTGCCCTCCAAAAATCGGGTAGATTGAGCGAGGATTCGTTTAGATTATTTAAAGAGTGTGGAATAAAGTTTGAAAGTGGTACAGGAAAACTCAAGACTTCCTCATCAAATTTCCCTGCGGAGTTTTTGTTTTTGAGAGATGACGATATTCCGGGCTACGTTGAAGATGGTGTGGCCGATATTGGTATTGTAGGAGAAAATGTATTTGTGGAAACAAATCGTAAGGCAGAAGTAACCTACCGATTAGGTTTTTCAAAATGCCGTTTGTCAATAGCCGTTCCTCGTGGAGTAGATTATAAAGGTGTTGATGATTTTCAAGGTAAGAGTATTGCAACATCATATCCACGCATTCTTGCCAATTATTTGAAGGAACAAGGGGTAAAAGCCGAAATTCACGAAATTAGTGGTTCGGTTGAAATTGCTCCAAGCATTGGCTTAGCCGAAGGTGTTTGTGACATCGTAAGTTCGGGAAGTACACTTTTGAGCAATGGATTAAAAGAGGTCGAAACTATTTTCCGCTCGGAAGCGATATTGATTTCAAATAAAAAATTAGCAAAATCAAAACACGATACGCTCAACAAATTGTTATTTAGAATCAAAGCTGTACAAACAGCTCAAAATTATAAATACATTTTATTGAATGCACCGAACGATAAACTCCAAGATATTATCAATATGATACCAGGAATGAAAAGTCCGACCATAGTGCCATTGGCAATGGAAGGTTGGAGTTCGATTCATTCGGTTTTGGAAGAAAATCAGTTTTGGGAAAATATCGAAGCCATTCGTTCGGCTGGAGCAGAGGGGATTTTGGTAATTCCAATCGAAAAAATGATTTACTGAGCGGATTGTTGAATAAAACTTAATCAACATGATAACTAGTCTCGAACAATTAGACCTCACAAAGGCTTATACCTTTAAAGATTATCTTTCGTGGAAGTTTCAGGAGAGGGTTGAGTTATTGCGTGGTTATGTTGCTAAAATGTCGCCTGCCCCAACGAGTACACATCAAATAATAAGCAGTAATTTACATTATAACTTAGGGTACTTTTTGCAAAAGAAGCCTTGTAAAGTTATAGCAGCTCCTTTTGATGTCTATTTACCATCAATCAAAGGAGAAGGAGAAACTGTTGTTCAACCAGATTTGTGTGTAATATGTGATACCACAAAAATAAAAAAGCAAGGTTGTGTTGGAGCTCCTGACTTAGTTATTGAGATATTATCGCTTGGCAATTCCCGTAAAGAAATGACTCAAAAATTTCAGATTTATGAACAAGCTGGAGTTAAAGAATATTGGGTTGTTTATCCTTACGAACAAGTAATTCATCAATATAAATTAGAAGGTGATACTTTTCAGGCATTACCTATTGCTGAAAAAACGATAAAAAGTCAACTATTACAAGGCTTTGAAGTAGATATGGATACGATTTTTGACACAATCGTTGAATAAAGAATCATATAGAATAAATTAAATGAATATCATATCATTTCCACAACGCTCCGAATGGAAGCAACTTCTTGCTCGTCCTGTGCAAGAAATGGCTGAAATTGAGCAAAAAGTATTACCAATTCTTCAAAAAGTAAAACTCGAAGGCGATACTGCACTTAAAGAATTTGCACTCAAGTTCGATAAAATTGAAATCACCGATTTTCAAGTTTCGCAAGAAGAGATTGATGCAGCAGAAAGTCAATTATCCGATGAACTGAAAGAAGCGATTCAGCAAGCATACAATAACATTCATACTTTTCATAAAGCTCAAAAACAAACGCCCGAAGTTATTGAAACGATGGAGGGCGTAAGATGCTGGAGGAAAAGCGTTGGAATTCAGAAAGTCGGATTTTATATCCCAGGCGGAACAGCTCCACTTTTCTCAACGGTTTTGATGTTAGGTATTCCCGCACAAATTGCTGAGTGTCAAGAACGAATTTTATGTTCTCCGAGCAATCATCCCGCTATTTACTATGCTGCAAAATTGGTTGGTATAACTAAAGTATTCAGAATAGGAGGGGCTCAAGCAATTGCCGCCATGGCTTACGGAACCGAAACAATTCCGCAAGTTTATAAAATTTTCGGACCAGGAAACCAATACGTAACAGCCGCCAAACAATTATTGAGCAAAGAAGGGGTAGCGATTGACATGCCGGCTGGCCCATCGGAAGTTGCTGTTATGGCAGACGATTCGGCAGTTCCATCGTTTGTGGCTTCTGATTTACTTTCTCAAGCCGAACATGGTGCCGATAGCCAAGTTTTGTTAGTTTCTACAAGCAAAAAGTTTGTTTCGGCAGTAAACTTGGCTGTTTCTGGGCAGTTAAATCGTTTGCCACGGAAAGACTTAGCGGCAAAAGCAATAGAAAACTCAAAAATAATTCTGCTCGAAAATCAACAAGATTGTGTCGATATGCTCAACGAATATGCTCCTGAGCATTTGATTTTAGCGGTTGAAAATTTTAATGAAATTGGTGAGCAAATCATCAATGCAGGTTCGATATTTTTAGGAAATTATACCCCAGAATCTTGCGGTGATTATGCTTCGGGAACAAATCATACATTACCAACCAATGGTTATGCAAGGGCGTACAGTGGTGTTTCGGTAGATAGTTTTGTGAAGAAAATTACTTTTCAAGAAATTACTAAACAAGGGATTTTGAATATCGGTAGAACGGTTGAACTGATGGCCGAAGCTGAATCATTAGAAGCTCACAAACGTGCAGTGACATTGAGGATGGAGAGTTTGTTGAGTTAAGTTAATCACGGAAGACTTCCCTCAAAGGGAAGTCTTCCGTAGAACCATCGTAGATTTATTTGGCAGAAAACTTATAAACTGTTGTTGTTTGGTAAGTTTCATTAGGTTTTAAAACTGTACTCGGAAATTTTGGCTGATTGGGTGAATCAGGGTAGTGTTGTGTTTCTAAACAAAATCCTGTTCGGAATTTATAGTTTACTCCTTTGCCAGCCGGAACACCATCTAAGAAATTTCCTGTGTAAAACTGCACAGCTGGTTCGGTCGTTAAAACTTCCATTACTCGGCCAGAAGTTGGCTCATAGACTGTTGCTATGCTTTTCAAAGTTTTGCTCGAATCAGTTGCAACCCAACAGTGGTCATAACCTTTCCCATATTTGATTTGCATATCTTTTGCATCATTGATTCTTGCACCAATTTTGAATGATTTCGTAAAATCGAAAGGGGTTCCTGCTACTGCTTTCAATTCGCCTGTTGGGATTAGCGTCTCATCAACTGGCAAAAACTTATCAGCATTAAGCATCACTTCATGGTCAAGGATTTCTTTGCTAAAATCGCCAGTGAGATTGAAGTAAGCATGGTTGGTTAAATTTACAACTGTTGGTTTATCGGTAGTTGCTTTGTAGGCAATTTTTAATAAATTATCCTTCTGCAAAGTATAGATTACCTCTACATCCAATTTCCCAGGATACCCTTCTTCGCCATCCGCTGACGTGTAAGTGAGTTTTAGTTGAGGTTCTTCGCCATCAATTGGAGTCGCTGTCCAGATTACTTTATCAAAGCCTTTTTTTCCACCGTGTAGAGCATTTACACCATTGTTTTGTGCCAAAGTATATTGTTTGCCGTCGAGTGTAAACTTACCTTTAGCAATTCTATTTCCATAACGGCCAATCAATGCTCCGAAATATGGTGAGCCTTTTAGATAACCACCTAAAGAATCGCAGCCGAGTGCTACATCTGTGTATTTGCCGTTTTTATCTGGTGTTGACCAATAAGTGATAATTCCACCGTAATTAGTAATCTTAACTACCATCCCACTACTATTTTTTAGTGTGTAAAGGTCAGCCGCTTCGCCAGTTGGTAGTTTGCCGTAGCTTGTTTTTTCAATTTTGTTAATTGTGGTAGTCGAATCACTTGTGGTACTTTCTGCTTTTTTTGAAGTGCAGTTTTGGAATAACAAGGCACTACACAGCAAAATACCAAGAACTTTTAGTTTCATAATTTAAGGAAGAGTTTAAGATTGGATTGATAAAAAAATACGGTGTAAGTTAGCACATAATGGCTATTCAATCAAAAAAATATTGTTTTTAAATCTGCCGCCAATGAAAGTCCTCCGTCGAATAATCAAAATAACCTCTT
The DNA here is from genome assembly GCF_014644295.1 of Emticicia aquatilis. Classification (GTDB taxonomy): domain Bacteria; phylum Bacteroidota; class Bacteroidia; order Cytophagales; family Spirosomataceae; genus Emticicia; species Emticicia aquatilis. Next base: position 98,115 of record NZ_BMKK01000004.1, on the reverse strand, counting down.
TTATTTCCTTTTGCATTTAGAAAAACAAAATCCATCGCAAAGGCTTTAGACTCAACTACACAAAAATTCTTTCGTGCGAAATCGAGCAACTCTGACTCAACATCTTTCTGATTTACGTCAATAACTTCGGGCTCAGCTATAATACTGCCTGACTTAGCTTTTGTGGTATAGCACATTCTACTGGCTAATCTTGAGTTGTTCCAAGCCATATCGGCTATTTCATCATTATAATGTATTTCTGCTTTGGTATATATTCTGAGTTGAAGTTTGAGTTCGGCATCATAAAACAACCAACTTAGGGAACTATTATGATTGAGATGCTCAATTTTTTCGGAACGAATATCGGTATGGAAACGGAGTTTTTTTTCTTCAATATTGATATTTCTTAAAACTACTGTTCGTTGTTCGGGAAAGTTATTACTAATTGTAGCGACATAAGCTTGATGAAATGGCGATTTTGCAGTTTTGACGGATTGTTGGAGTAAAAGCCAAATTTGTTTTTCAATTTCAATTAAATCGTTTCCTAAAAGTGTTTCTCTCATGAAAAGATGGACTGGTATGTAATTTTTGATAGTTGTAAATGATTTAGAATTGAAACTGACTGTTGAGAAAGAATGTTTTTGAAAATAAAAAAAGTCTGATAACCTTATGATTATCAGACTTTTAGCCTTTGTGGAGACGCAGAGAGTCGAACTCTGGTCCGAACATGGCAATCGACGAGCCTTCTACATGTTTATTCGGTCTTATTTATTCGAGAACAGGTCGGTGTCCGACATACCAAATCTATTCCTTAGAAACCTAAATACTAATTACAAACAAGTTCCCCGCAAGTAATCGCCTCTGCAAGGTCGACACCCCGAACTCCCCAGCGGCAGAGGTTAGCCAAGGCGGGATGTGGCTAAATGGTTAATTCACTCCGGAATTAAGCAGCCATGGCATACGAAGTATTGCCAGTTATTGTTTGGAAGAATTTTTAACAGGAGATTCTACCAACTCCCGACATGCTTTTACTCGCAACCACTCACGCCGTCAAAACCGGTCGTCCCCGTTGCATATTTACAAATGCAAAAGTACACTTTTTAGTTCAATTTTGCCAACTAAAATTTTTTTGAAAAAAAACGGCGTAGGCCGCAAGTTTTTCAAATTAATTTCGTCTAATAAGAAGCAAGCCTACAAAACTGCACTTTTTGACCGTTATTTTTACTTAATTAAGCACCCCAAAACTGAATTTATATTTTGATAAAAGTTTACGTTTAATTGAAATTTATTACCAATCACTCTTAAATCTAATCAAAATATGAATGTAAAATCAAGTATTTTATGGGCTTCACTATGCTTTTTAGCTTCGGTTTTTATCGCTTGTCAGAAAAACGAAGAATTAATTCCTACTGTCAGTACTGCTAATCAAAACAATTCAGAAACCGCCGCATTTCGAGTAGACGCCACAGCTTCTACCGAAACCATCGCTCTTGGAAAAGCTTTATTTTGGGACCCAATTTTATCGGGTAAGCGAGATGTCGCTTGTGCTACGTGCCATCATCCTGCCAATGGCTATGCCGATAATCTTGATTTATCTATTGGCGTAAATGCGGTTGGTTTAGGTGCAAACCGACATTTTTTGAGTCCAAATACTTTTGCTTTTGTTAAACGCAACGCTCAAACTATTCTCAATACTGCTTTCAATGGCATGGATGCCAACGGAAATGTAAATGCAGCAACCGCCCCAATGTTTTGGGACTCGAGAGTTCGGAGTTTAGAGGCACAGTCAGTCGAACCCATCAAAGCTCTTGAAGAAATGCGTGGAAATGCCTATTCAGAAGCCGTGGCATTGGATAGCGTTGTGGCTCGTTTAAAACGTATTCCGCAATATCAACAATTATTTCAAAGTGCTTTTGGTAATGCCCAATCTATTACGGCAAGCAATATGGGAATTGCGATAGCTGCCTTTGAACGAACTTTGGTGGCGAACAATTCGAGAGTTGACCGCTATAAGGCTGGCGAAACATCTGCTCTTTCAGCTTTGGAAGTAAGAGGAATGAATGCTTTTCAGACTGTTGGTTGTGCCAATTGTCATTCAGGAAATATGTTTTCTGATTATCAGCTCCATGTGCTTTCGGTACCTGATAATACAAAAAATGCCCAATCTGATGCAGGAGCAAATAATACTTATGCGTTTCGTACGCCGAGTTTGCGAAATTTGAAGGTGACAGCACCTTATATGCACAGTGGCGTTTTTCAAACTTTAGATGATGTGGTTAGATTTTATGGCAGAATTGCAGGAGGAAATTCGCAGAATAGAAATGTTGCGGTTCGACAAATTGACCCACGAATCAGAAATTTAAGAATTGGTAATAACCAAGCAGCGATTGTGGCTTTTATCAATGCTTTATCGGATGATAATTTTGATAAGTCAGTACCAACAAGTGTACCGAGTAGATTGAGTGTTGGAGGTAATATCAGATAGAACAAAAAAGGCTTTCGTGTAATCACGAAAGCCTTTTTTGTTTAGTTTATTCAAACATCAAAACTTCATCGAAAGCCCAATACGCTTTCTTGGAATATCAATTTCCATCACTTTTACTTGGACTTTTTGATGCACCTTCACAACTTCGTTCGGGTCTTTAATGAAACGATTGGCCATTTGCGAAACGTGAACCAAGCCATCTTGATGCACGCCCACATCAACAAAACAGCCAAATGCTGTTATGTTGGTTACGATTCCCGGAAGAATCATGCCTTCTTTCAAATCTTCGATGGTATGCACATCCGAAGCAAATTCAAATGCTTCGAGAGCCTCGCGTGGGTCACGGCCTGGTTTTTGAAGTTCAGATAAAATATCGTTTAGTGTTGGTAAACCAACTTTATCTGTCACATAATTTTTAAGAACAATTTTTGATTTAAGTTGTTCATTACCAATGAGTTCGGCTACTTTTACTCCTAAATCTTTTGCCATTTTTTGCACAATAGGGTAGGTTTCTGGGTGAACCGCCGAATTATCGAGTGGATTTTCAGCACCACGAATACGCAAGAATCCCGCACTTTGCTCAAATGCTTTTGCACCCAATCTTGGTACTTTCTTTAACTCTTCTCTCGAACTGAATGCTCCGTTTTTTGCTCGATATTCTACGATATTTTGTGCCAAAGCAGGCCCTAAGCCCGATACATAACTTAAAAGGTGTTTACTGGCAGTGTTCAGCTCAACACCAACTAAGTTTACGCAACTTTCAACTACCGAATCGAGGCTTTCTTTGAGCATTTTCTGCTCAACATCATGCTGATATTGCCCAACTCCAATAGATTTTGGGTCGATTTTTACGAGTTCAGCCAGAGGGTCCATTAATCTTCTACCAATCGAAACCGCTCCTCTGACGGTTACGTCTTTGTCAGGAAATTCTTCACGAGCAATTGGCGAAGCTGAATAAATGGATGCTCCTTGCTCCGAAACCATGTGAACGGCTGCTTTCAAATTACCGTTTTTCACAACTGATTTTACTAATGACTCTGTTTCTCGGCTGGCGGTGCCGTTACCGATGGCAATCGCATCAATTTTATATTCCAAAACCAATTTTTTAATAACGGCTTCGGCTTCCATTTGCTTGGTCATCGGATAAATGACTGTATCATAAATCAAATCTCCCTGTTCGTTGAGGCAGACAGTTTTACAACCCGTCCGGAAACCTGGGTCGATACCTAAAACTCTTTTTTGTCCGAGTGGCGAAGCCAATAATAGTTGACGGAGGTTCGTTACGAAAATCTTAATGGCCTCACTATCAGCTTTTTGTTTGGATATATTACTAAACTCGGTTTCGATACTTGGTTTCAAAAGTCGGTCGTAAGAGTCGCTGATTGCTTGTTCAACTTGTTCTTTGGCTTCAGGTAAACCTTTCAAATAAATTCGGTCGAGGGCATCAACGCCACGCTCAGTTTCAATCGAAATATCAATCGACAAAAATCCTTCTTCTTCGCCACGACGAAGTGCCAAAAGTCGATGTGATGGGATTTTTGATAATGGCTCAGAAAATTCGTAATAATCTTGGTATTTGATACCGTCTTCTTTTTTGCCTTTTTTTACTTTAGAAGTGATAATTGCTTCACGCTCAAATAATCTTCTAACTGCATTTCGGGCCTGAATATCTTCGTTAATCCACTCAGCCATAATATCTCTTGCTCCTTGAAGTGCCTCTTCCACACTTTCAACCTTATCATTCAGATATTTTTCGGCAATGGCTTCGATATTTCTATCTTTTTGAGCGAAAATAATCTTAGCCAAAGGTTCGAGCCCCTTCTCGATGGCAACTGTTGCTCGGGTTTTACGTTTTTGTTTATATGGTAAATATAAATCTTCTAACTCATTGAGATAAAGAGCATTATTGAGTTTTGTCAATAACTCAGGTGTCATTTTGCCTTGCTCTTCAATCGACTTGATAATTGCTTCACGACGTTTATCGGCTTCCAAAAACTTATTGTAAAGTTCCTTGGTATCGGCCACTTGCACTTCGTCCATGCTACCTGTCATTTCTTTTCTGTATCGAGAAATAAACGGAACAGTAGCACCTTCATCTAATAAACTAATGGTGTTTTGAATACTCTTTTCGGGTACGCCCACGGTTTGGGCAATAATTTGTATTTGTTTTGTGGTCATCGTTCCAACCTTTTTTATAAAATCTGAATCTTATAGCTAAATAATAATTCACAAAAATCTGATTAAATTATGAAAATGCAACTTGTTTTAGTGATGATTCTTTCCACATTATTCCTTACAAATTGTGAAAAAGAGAGCAATTCGGTTGATAGTCAGGCGACTATGAACGATTACGTAGTCAATTATGGCACAAGTTTCGGGATGTGTGTTGGTCCGTGTCGGAAAGAAATGAATTTACTAAATGGCGAAGTCAGTTTTACAGTTTTCTACACTGAAGGTAGAGGTGCAACTGGCGGAACACCAAAAACATTTAAAGAATCGCTTGATGCAACTTTACAAAATTCGCTTATTAAAAGTATTGATTATGAATCATTTAAAAAACTTAATGAAATATTTGGTTGCCCAGATTGTGCTGATGGTGGTGCCGAATGGGTAGAAATTATGAAAGGCGATTCAAAACACAAAGTGACTTTTGAGTTTGGAAAAGTACCAAAAGAAATCGAAAGTTTAGTGACTGTTTTACGAGAAAAAAAGGTTTACTTTGAAGAAAAATATTTGAAGTAAAGTATGTATGATATAATCGTTGTTGGTGGAGGTGCCGCTGGATTTTTTGCTGCAATTAATGCCGCAGAAAAGAAGAAAGGCTTAAAAATAGCAATTTTAGAGCGTGGGAGAGATGTTTTGCAGAAAGTTAAAGTATCGGGGGGAGGGCGTTGTAATGTTACGCACGCCTGTTTTGAACCCGAAAAACTGGTAAAGTTTTATCCACGTGGCGAAAATGAATTACTTGAGCCTTTCAAAAGATTTAACCCCACCAACACGATTGAATGGTTTGAGAGTAGAGGGATAAAGATAAAAAAAGAAGCAGATGGAAGAATGTTTCCAGTAAGCGATTCTTCACAGTCGATAATTGATTGTTTACTCGGTGCTGCTCGCCTAAATAATATTGAAATACTGACCAATTCGAGAGTTGAGTATTTTGATTATATGCCAAATGAGCATTCAAACTGGAAACTTCGTGTAGCTGGAGATAGAATTTTATATACTAAAAAATTAATGATTGCCACGGGAAGCGACACGGCTGTTTGGATTTTACTGGAAAAACTAAAAATAAAAATTGTTGAGCCAGTTCCATCGCTTTTTACATTTAATATAAAAGACGAAAAACTTGCTGATTTAATGGGCCTTTCGGTACCAAACGCCATTATTAATATACAAAAAACACAGTTTGAAAGCAATGGCCCAACGTTAATTACACATTGGGGGCTTTCGGGGCCGGGAATTTTGAAATTATCAGCGTGGGCAGCAAGAGAATTGAATGCCTCAGCATACAAGTTTTCGATTAAAGTAAATTGGCTGGGTGATAAAAATATTGAGGCGGTGCGTAATTATCTGCACAATCAAATTAATACACAGCAGAAAAAGAACGTAATGGCTAATGCCGAGTTTGGCTTGCCGATTAGATTATGGAAAAATCTGTGCAATGCTGCTCAGATTGGAGAGTTTCAGAAATGGGCTGAAACTGGTAAAAAACATATCCAAAGATTGGTTGAACAACTTACTGCCTGTACGTTTGAAGTGAATGGTAAAAGCACCTTCAAAGAAGAATTCGTTACCGCAGGCGGGGTAGATTTATCAGAAGTAGATTTTGAAACGTATAGTTTGAAGCAATATCCAACTTTATTTATGGCTGGTGAAGTGCTAAATATTGATGCCATCACTGGAGGTTTTAATTTTCAAGCAGCTTGGACTGGCGGTTGGATTGCGGCCCAAAATCTATGATTTTTTCTTGCGTCCAGCTTGCAGAATTTCAGAGAAAATAGATTTTTCATTAATATCATCGAGAATAATGGCTTCTTGAAGGATTTCCTTAAAAGAAGCCTCTTTCTTTTTAAAATCTTCTAAATCTCTAAATGTAACTCCGTGAATAAATTTGCGTTTTTTCGATTCTAATAAGCCTTGCTCATTCGACATCTGAAAGCCACGATGAAACCCAACTTCAATACCAGCATTTTTCTTCAATACAACAAAATAACAAAACTCATTTTTTACCCCAAACATAGCAGTATTAAACATAAAACGCTCTATCATTTTAGGGTGAGCATTGAGGATTGTAACCCTCAGTTGAGACATTAATGTTGCAATCAAGGGTTCTTGACTTTCAATAAAATTTTCTATGGAAATGTATTTATTCATTGGTTAGTCGTGTTTTGTTATAAATGAACCAATAATCATACCGCCGGTGCTTGCCAATAGGCCCCAAATCATTGATGGAATTTCGGTTTCGTAGAACTCAAAGAATGTCCAAACGCAAGTTCCCAAAGTCATTGAAAGAATTGCACCGAGTGCGTTTGCTTTTTTCCAGTAAAGCCCAGCCACTAAAGGTACAAATAAGGCTACGAGACTCAAAGCCGATGATTCGCCTACTAATTCGTAAATTTCAGATTTGTAGAGCGATAGTGCTACACCAATCAAAGTGATACCGATTACAGATAATCGCATGATATGGAGTAATTTTTTATCACTAACTTTTTCTCCGTAAATCGGTTTGATTAAATTTTCACCCAATACCGTAGCAGGAGCTAAAATAGCTCCACTGCAAGTACTCAAAATTGCTGATAATAAAGCCCCAAAAAATATAATTTGCATTCCAACTCCCGAGTGCTTTAAAACTAAAATTGGAATAAGCATTTGAGAATCGCCTTGCTTGAGGTCTGAGTACAAGATTGTTCCGCAAAGAGCAATGATAAGCGGCATCGAGGCAACGGTTAGGTACATCAAAGCTGACCAATATGCACTTTGTACGGCAACTTTTTCAGACTTTGCCGAAAGTGTTCGTTGAAAAACATCTTGTTGTGGGATTGAACCCCAACCGATAGTTATCCATGCTGCAAAATATGTTATCCAACTTGTAAGAGAATTTTCTTTTGGGGTAAATCTGAAAAAATCGGGGGATGTTTTGGCTACTATTTGTTTGATTCCGCCCACTTCTCCAATGAGTTCGAGCATTAAAACCAACATACCAATAATAATAATGGCCGTCTGAATGGTATCTGTTATGGCAACTGACCACATTCCACCTACATAAGTATAAAAAAGCACAACAGATGCACAAATAGCAATTCCCCAAACAAACGGTACATCGGCAATTGATTGTAAGACGATAGCCAAAGCGACCAATTGAGCTGCAATCCAACTAAAATAAGATGGAATCATAAAAATGGCTGAAATCCATTCTACTTTTTTATCGTATCTGATACTAAAATAATCGCTGAATGTAAGAATATTTAATTTATAGAGCGGCCGTGCAAAGAACATACCGATAAGCAGCAAACACAGAGCTGCACCAAAAGGGTCTTCGATAACACCCAAAAGCCCGTGTTCTACAAATTCAGAACTTGCTCCCATGACTGTTTCAGAGCCAAACCAAGTTGCAAACAAACCAGATGCTACTACGTATGTAGGCATTCGTCGGCCGGCGATAGCAAAGTCGTTGGCGGTCTTCACAAATTTTGAAGCATACCAACCAACAAAAATTGTGAGCAAAAGATAAAGAATTATGAAGCTAATCAGCATTTAATTGGCAAATTATTTGATTTGTTCTTAGTTTTATGCAAAAATCATAAAAAAAATGCAATTCAATGTGACTTTGCTTTTATATTACAGTCATTATTTATATTTTTCGCAATAGAAACCCAAATTTTAATTTATTACGCAGCTGTGACCCACCTTATTGAACGATTTACAGAGATTTTAAGAAAAGGCAAGTACAATTCACAAACGATAGCCGCTTATCGAAATGCTATCTTTGTGTTTTATAATCATTTTCGAGATTTACCACAGAGTAAAATTACCGAAGAACTGATTGCCGCTTATTTAGTTGACCTTGGTGAAAAAAAAGGAAGTAGTTTGGATGCTTCATTACAAGCAGGAAAAGCAATTAAACTATTTTATGAAGTTATTTTCAATCGAAAATTAGGTATCAAAGCTAATGGAGAGTCGAAAAGTGATAGCTTACCCGAAATTTTAACCGAAAAAGAAGTTGCTAAAATTATTTCGGTTTTAGATAATTTAAAGCATAAAGCTTTGATGTCTATTATTTATGCAGCAGGTCTGAAACTGAGTGATGTATTGAACATGAAAATTTCGGATGTTGATTTTGATAAGAAAGAAATCATAGTATCTCCTTCAAAATCCGAAAAGGGCAGAACTTTGATGCTTCCGAAAAAATTAGTACCAATTTTGAAAGCCTACATTGAGAAATATAACCCTCAAGACTTGCTTTTTGGAGGAGAAAATGGGAAAACGTATAGTCCAAGGAGTGTACAGTTGGTTTTCCAACAAGCAATGAGTAAATCAAAAATTGAAAAAGATGCTTCGGTGCATACACTACGACATAGTTATGCCGTGCATTGTTTAGAACGAGGAATGGATATACATTTACTACAAGAAATATTAGGACATAAATACTTACAAACTACGGCAATTTATAACCAAATTGCTCAAGTAGAACTCGTAAATATACGCAGCCCATTTGAAGACCTTGATGTATAGTTCTGAATTTTGAGTGCTAAGTTCTGAGTTAGTTATGTCAATGATGTAACTAACTCAGAACTCTAAACCACAGCGGCGGACCGCTCAGAATTCTGAACCCCAATCAGTCTTCCATGCTGGCTTCTTTCAGCACAATTGTTTTCTTTTTCATTGAGCCTGCTTCTAAATCGGCCAATTCTTGGCGATTTTTGGCAATATCAATGGCCATATAGATGGCATTCAACATTGAAGATTCGTCTGCAATGTTTTTTCCTGCAATATCGTAGGCTGTACCGTGGTCAGGCGATGTGCGTACTTTGGGCAAACCTGCCGTAAAGTTTACACCATTTTCAAAAGCTACCATCTTAAATGGCATTAAGCCTTGGTCGTGGTACATGGCCAAAACTGCATCATAATTTTTCCAAGCGGCAGTACCAAAGAAGCCGTCGGCAGGGAATGGCCCAAATACCAAATTTCCTTTTTTCTTATACTCAATAATCGCTGGTTCAATTATCTCTTTTTCTTCATTTCCTAAAAGACCATTTTCGCCAGCGTGTGGATTTAAACCAAGTACTGCAATCTTAGGTTTTTGTTTCCCGAAATCACGAATCAAAGAAGATTTTATTTGGTCTAATTTGGTGATTATTAGTTCTTTACTTATATTTTTCTTTACTTGCTCTAATGGTACGTGGGCAGTAGCAACACCTATTTTGAGGTCTTCGCTTACCATAAACATCAGTTCCTTATTTTTCACACCAAAAGCATCTGCTAAAAACTCAGTATGCCCTGGAAACTTGAAATCATCACTTTGGATATTATGTTTGTTTATCGGAGCCGTGACTAAGGCGTCTATTTTTCCAGCTTTTAGGTCTTCAACCGCTCTTTTTAATGATTCAAACGCTAATTTTCCAGCATCTTGAGTAACTAAGCCTGGTTGTACTTCAAGCGATTGGTCGCTCATGCAATTAATTACATTTACTTGCTTATGATTGATTTGCTCAACCTTATGGATAGTAAAGAATTGCCAATCTTTTACATCCATTAACTGGCGATAACGGTTAATTACTTTACCAGAACCATAAATTACAGGAGTACAAATTTTATTTAGTCGATTGCCACCGACTGCTTTTATGATAACTTCAGGGCCAATACCATTGAAGTCACCGATGCTTATACCAATAATTGGTTTTTGAATTTCGCTCACTTTTCGACAGAATTTAAAAGATTTTAGGACAAACAAGATTATTTTTTACAAAAAATAATACAAAACTATGTCTATCCAATACTGAACCTTAATTTTGCTGCAAGTTACTGACAATCATATTATAAAAAAAGTCCTGTGAATACAAACAACGTTATGAATAAAGGTTTGGTGTTAATAGCCGACGAAATGCACCCGAGTTTGATGCCTATGCTCGAAAAAATTGGCTATAAAACAGACTATCAACCGAAAATTACGAGAAGCGAAATTATTGAGAAAATTGGTAATTATGATGGTTTAATTATTAGAAGTAAAACTTTTGTTGATGCCGAATTATTGACGAACGCTAAGCAATTAAAGTTTATTGGAAGGGCAGGAGCGGGACTCGATTTGATTGATATTGCATACGTAGAGTCAAAAAATATAGCAATTTTTGCTGCTAACGAAGGAAACCGTGTAGCAGTTGCCGAACACGTACTTGGAATGGTACTTTGTTTGATGAACAATATTTTAATTGCCGACCGTGAGGTTAGAAATGGAATTTGGCAACGAGAAAAAAACAGAGGCTATGAATTGATGGGAAAAACTGTCGGTTTAATTGGCTACGGAAATAATGGTAAAGAAACGGCAAAACGATTTAAAGCTTTTGGGTGTAAGGTTTTGGCCTATGATAAATACAAATCTAACTTCTCGGATGAGTTTGTTTCGGAGGCTTCTATGGAAATGATTTTTGAACAAGCTGATATTGTAAGCCTTCATATTCCGCTGACAAATGAAACCAATAAATTGGTGAATGCTGAATTTTTATCAAGCTTCAAAAATGATATAATTTTGATAAATGCAGCCCGTGGTGAAATTGTGTCTTTGCGTGCGGTAGTGGAGAATCTCGAAACTGGGAAAATCAAAGGGGCTTGTTTGGATGTTTTAGAAAATGAAAAGTTACAAAAACTTTCAACAGAACAACAAGCTGATTTTGAAAATCTAAGTTCGTCGGAGCGTGTTATTCTCACTCCGCATATTGCAGGATGGACGTTTGAGTCTTATGTGAAGATTAATGAAGTATTGGTTGAGAAAATAGCGAGCTTAATATGAGAAAGTTGCGTGTTATGAAATAGAAAATAATTGGTAATTTGTGGCTACGAACATCAATAATTCTATCTATTTCAACGACTACAATGAAAAAACTACTTTACTCGGTACTATTCTTATGCTCTGTCATTTTTAATCTTACTGCTCAGAGTTTTACGGTAAGCTCAAATAAAAGATTTATTCTGAAAGAAAATAAACCGTTTGTTTGGGTTGGTGATACAGCTTGGGAACTTTTTCATGCCCTTGACCGAGATTCTGCTACTTATTATCTAAATAAAAGAGCCGAGCAAGGATTCACAATTATTCAAGCTGTTGCATTAGCTGAATTAGATGGCTTAAACTCTCCAAATGCTTATGGCGACAAGCCTCTGATAAATAATGACCCTACGAAACCCAACGAAGCATATTTTAAGCACGTTGATTTTATTATTGACAAAGCCGCAGAAGTAGGTCTTACTATTGGTCTTCTGCCCACATGGGGAGATAAGGTATTTAAAGACCGATGGGGTAATGGGCCAGAAATTTTTGATGCTGAAAACGCTAAAATCTATGGTAAATGGATTGCTGATAGATATAAAAACCGAAAAAATATTATTTGGATTTTGGGTGGAGACAGAAATCCTCGTGCTGGCTCAGAAGATTTGGCTATTTGGCGAGCAATGGCCAGTGGCGTTGCAGAGGCTTACGGTGGCAACGATAAAGTTTTAATTACTTTTCATCCGCAACCTAACAAAGAAGGTGCGAGTGAGTGGTTTCATAACGATGATTGGTTTGATTTCAATATGTTTCAAACAGGGCATTGCCGTGACAATGATGTGTATAACCGTATAGCAGGTTCGTATGAGCGTCCTAATACAAAACCTGTTGTTGATGGAGAGCCAATTTATGAAGACCACCCAGTGTGTTTCAATGCCAATGATTTAGGTACAACTAATGCTTACGATGTAAGAAAAGCTATTTATTTGGATGTTTTTGCTGGTGCCTTTGGTTTTACTTATGGCTGCCATGACATTTGGCAGATGTATCGCTCGACCGCTGCTCCTGTCAATGGCCCACATATTTTCTGGAAAAAAGCACTTGACTTACCTGCGGCAAATCAAATTAAACATTTAAAACGATTGATTGAGTCAAGGCCAATCTTAGACCGAATCCCCGACCAATCATTGATTGTAGAAAGTAATAATTCGGCATACGAGCGTATTCAGGCCACACGTGGCAATGACTATGCTTTTGTTTATTCGGCAATAGGCAAGAGTTTTACTGTAAATATGGAGAAAGTATCTGGTAGTCAGTTAATTGGCTATTGGTTTAATCCCAAAAATGGGCAAGTCAAAGAAATTGGATTCTTTTCAAACAAAGGTAAAACTCAATTTACGCCACCTACAAATGGATATGGACAAGATTGGGTTTTAGTTTTAGATGATATTTCTAAAAAATATCCAAAGCCGTAATAAATTTTTTGGCCACATCTAATCGAAATATAAAATTTGATTAGATGTGGCCAATTTTTAAATCGACAGATTCCTAACGGCGTTTTTTTCTACTACTTTCTTCTTCCTCTTCTTCTTCTTCTTCTTCTTCTTCTTCTTCTTCTTCGTCTTCTTCTTCTTCGTCTTCTTCGTCTTCTTCTTCTTCGTCTTCCTCTTCATCGTCTTCCTCTTCATCGTCCTCGTCCTCCTCTTCGCTGTCTCCGTAAGTAAAGCTATAATTTTCTTCTATCGCATATTCTTCGCAAAGAGTTTCTAAATCCGCAATAAAGTCATCGGGATTTTCGGTTAGAATTTCAAAATTATTAATGTAAGTATATTCTACTCCATCTTCTTCTTGGGCTTCATAGTCGAAATAGAAATCTTCTTCGCTTTCGACGTATTCCATACAAAGTTCTTCTAATTTTGTGGCAAATTCCTCCGTATCTTCGGTTTCAATCCAAAAATCAGTTACGTAAATCATTCCATCAACAGCAAAGTTCGATTCTTCAGAATCATCCCAAACTCCTTCACTGAAATCAAGGTTTTCAACAGACTTAATTATCCAAGAATCATGTCCGTTAAATTCCTTGTTCATCATATAGTCATAAGGAATATAGCAGTAACCTCTGTCGCCCCAGTCTTTTCCCCATGAATTTCGCACAATAAACACGTTATCTGGGTCGGAGTAGCCTACACATAGCATTGCGTGCCAGCCGTGTGTTTCACGGACATTATCTGATGGTTTTGGCATCGGTACACGGCCTTTATTTTTACAGGCACTATCAAACGACTCAAATGTATTCAAGCAAAACGAAATTGGATACCCTTCAGCAAGCGTTTGTTTCCATAAATCGAGTTTGGTTTCGATATATTCAGCATCAACGATTTTGAAATTAGAACCGTGGTCATAAGCCGACTGGTCAGGTTCATCAAGAATCATTGTTTCATCATTGGGCCATAGTTCTTCGGAGCAAGCACCATATTCTTTTAAACCCTCAATAGCCTTATACATGATAGAACCACAGTCTTGATTTTGTGCATCTTCCAGATAACGTGCGTTGTAGTAAATATATAAGCGGCTTACGTCGGCCGAATCTCCATTATTTCTTTTCGCTAAATATTCGTAAGCTCCTGCAAAGGCATTAGCAACACAACTGTTACCTACTTGCATTTCTACTTCAGTGAGGTGTTCTCTTAAATCTACTTTAGAAGGTAATTTGTCAAATTTCCCTGATTCTTTTCTGTTTACATTTGCGGGTATAGCTCCCGCACGATAACCACCAATTCGGTTTTCCATGGCTTTTTTTAAGTTTTTAAGTAATTAGGTGTCAATTTTTTTCAAAAATATAAAATTCTTAAATACTAATGATATTTCAACTTTAAAAGTTTGTTGGCTGACTTTGATTCCAAAAAATTGAAGAGTGTTAAATGCCTTAGGATAGAATTGGGGCTATCTGAAAAGCAAGTTTTGTAGTGGGAATTATATCACAAATATATTCAGAAAAATAGTTGAACCATTCGTGTGTGTAAGATGCTACACTTTTGAAAAAGCAGGTGTTAGAGCATTTGATGTTTTGTTATTTAACCTTAAATTGTTCGTTTTTTTTTTCAAAAATAAAAACTTATTAAACGGATACAAATAAATAATTTTACTCAAAAAATGAGAATTTTATACTGAAAAATAACCAAAAATAAGGTGTTATTTGAGGTGTTATTTTTGGTTAAGGCCTCGTATAGTGTTGATTATAAATACTTTGGCATGGTTATTTCTGTTAGTATGTTAGAAGTGTATTATGAAACACTTATCTAAACATCGCAATCTGATATAGAATATATATTCAATAAAATTTTATTTCACTCAATAGCAACAAAAGCAAAAAAGGGCAGAATCTTCTGCCCTTTTTTCTTATACTTCGTCGATGATTTACCAAAGATTAATGTAATGGTCTTCTTTGGCTCTCATCAATTTTTCGTCCTCATCAGTTTTATCATAATAACCACAAAGATGCAAAACTCCATGAACTACAACACGTCTAAACTCGTGGTCGAAAGTAGTTTTAAAATCTTTGGCATTATCAGTAATTCGCTCTACACTCACAAAAATATCACCTTCAATCAATTCTTCTTCTTCTGAGTTATCAAACGTAATAATATCTGTCAAAGTATCGTGGTCGAGATACTCAACATTTATCTTATGCAGGTATTCGTCATCACAAAAAACATAGTTGATGTCTGATAATTCAAAACCTTCAGCTTCGATAACTGACTTTAACCAACGTTTGGTTTTAATTGGATTCTTTACCTTAAAATCAATGGATTCAGAATGAAAATTTATCATTTATGCCTTGTTTTTCTTTTTTTCGAGTGTCATTAAAAAAGCAGGTAAAAGTATCAAGTTAGCAATCATTCCCATCAAAAGTGTAACAGAAACCAATGTGCCAAGATAGATTGTACCTTTAAAATTTGATGCCGCAAAAATACCGAATCCAAAGAAAAGTATAATGGCTGTGTAGAACATACTAATACCAGTGTACATGATTGTTTCGGTGATGGCTTCGGAAACTGTCCGATTATGGTTTTTCATTTCATCTTTAAATTTGGTGAGGAAATAAATCGTACCATCAGATGAAATACCAAATGCAATACTAAATACAAGTGTAGTAGTAGGTTTGAGCGGAATACCAAAGTACCCCATAACTCCTGCAGTAATTATTAAAGGCAAAATACTTGGAATCGTTGAAATCAGAATCATTCTAACATCAAAAAACTGGGTAGCCATCACAACGCAAACCAGTAGGATAGCCCAAGCTGTACTTTCAACCAAATTTTGAAGTAAATAGTCGTTACCTTTCATAAACACTACACCATTACCCGTAATTTTGGCTTCAATTTGTTCTTCTTTCGGAAGCCATTGCTTTGCTTCTTTATCATAATTGAAGATGGTGTCAATTTTAGGCTGTAAGGTCGATACTAATTGCCTAATTCTAACTGTACCAGCATCACCACACTGAAAACTAACACGAGTATATTGCTTGGTACTATCAATAAATGGAGTGGCTAAGTTTTCTTTACCCTTCACTGTGCCAACGTATTCGGCCAGTTTTTGGAGTTCTAAAGCCCCAGGAAGTTGGAAATATTTAGGGTCTCCACCACGATATCCTTGATAAACGAGTTTGATTGCTTCAACCAACGAAATTGGATTTGTAAAATCATCGTATTTTGCAAATTCACGTTGCATAACCTTGATTTTATTCAATACTTGCGGGTTCAATACGCCATTTTCTTTTTTAGTATCAATCACGACCTCAAACGGTACGATGCCGTGAAAATGCTTTTCGATAAATTTCAAATCAGCATAAATGGGGTCATTTTGAGGTAAATCATCAACGATATATCCGATTGCTTTCAAACGGAACATTCCGATTCCAAAAATCACTACCAAAATCCCGATAAAAGTATATAATGCCGTTCGGCGAGTATGAACAATACGATTGACAAAACTCAAAAATTGAGTAATGGTTTTGTTGTCGAGGTGGCGAACACTTTTAGCACTTGGAGCAGCCGAATAACTAAATAAGATTGGCACTAAAATCAATGATATTGCCCACGTTGACATGATACAAATAGCTGCAACCAACCCGAATTCTAATAATAAAGGGCTTCCCGTAAAATAAAATACAAAAAATCCAATGGAAGTGGTTACGTTGGCTAAGAAAGTAGTTTTACCGATTTTCTCAATCGCAACGGCCAATGCACGCATTTTATCGTTGTGTTTGAGGTATTCTTCTTGAAATTTATTGACCAAGAAAATGGTGTTTGGAATACCAATGACGATAATCAGTGGAGGAATAAGGCCAGTAAGAATAGTGATTTTATACCCAAATAAAACAATGTAGCCAACCGACCAAACAACCGAAATCAATACTAAAAGAGCGGTGAAAAGTACAGTACGGAACGAACGGAAAAAAAGATAAAGAATACCAATCGTAACCAAAAATGCCAGCCCGAGGAATTTTGTCATTTCAGCCGAAACTTTCGAAATGAAATTTGTTCGGATAAATGGCATTCCCGAAAAGTGTACTTCAATATTATTTTTTTCGCCAAATGCTCTTGCCGCTGCTTCAATCTCTCTCGAAATCGTAATTCTCCCTTTGCTATTAAGCTTCGCTTGGTCGAAAGTTACAGCCATTAGGTGGGCGTTTCCTTCTTGACTGTAAATGACACCTTTATAAAATGGTAATCGGTCGATTTTTGCTTTTAGTGTATCAACTTCGGCTTGAGTTGACGGACGTTTCGACACCAAAGGAGGGAAGTTAAACTTCTTTTCGATGCTATCTTTTTCAATACCAAAGAGGTTTGCATTAGATAAAACATTCTTGATACCTTCAATATTTTTAATTTTTTTGCTTAAATCATACCATTGATTGAAGGTTTCGAGTTGATAAATTTTATCAGATTCAATAGCGATAACCATAACGTTACCGTCTTCACCAAAGCGTTTTTTGAAATCTTCATAAATCTTGAAATTCTCGTCACTCTTGGGAAGAATTCTCGCCAATTCGTAAGACATAGTAATCTTTGATGCCATAAAACCCATAAAAAGGGTCGTAATAAGCAAGACAAATAACCATGTTTTGCGATTTTTTAAAATAATTTTTGAAAGATTGTACCAGAACATAAATACGGTTTTTCAGTAGTCGGAAATTTTCAAGGAATCTTTATAAGGAGGCTATAAAGTGCAAAATTACTTATTTTTTAAGTATTGTCTAAGTAAATTGTGGGGAATTGTAGGTAGCGAAGAAATCGGCCAAGCAAAAATTTAATGATGTAAAGATTTAAAATAGCTATCCAGAAGGATATTTGCTCCTTGAATCGGCAAAATAGCTTCCGAAAGCACTTGGCTTGAAACTGATTCTAAGTTGTTTTTAACCACATTATCATTAAAAAACTGATTTTCGAGGTATTGTTTGATATAATCGTGCATCCAATTGAGGCTTTGCTCTTGACGGTTTTTCTTCCAAAAACCATTTTGAAGCATTTGTACCTTAAAATCTGAAATTACTTGCCAAATCTCAGTTAATCCACTTTTTTCTAATGCTGAACAAGTTAGCACAGGAGGATACCAATTATTGGGAGTAGGTGGAAAAAGGTGCAATGCGTGTACATATTCCATACGGGCGTTTTTAGCTTTCTGATTATTATCTCCGTCAGCTTTTGTAATGGCTATTGCATCGGCCATTTCCATAATTCCACGTTTAATACCTTGTAGTTCGTCGCCTGCTCCTGAAAGCATTAATAACAAAAAGAAATCAACCATGCCTTTTACGA
Organism: Emticicia aquatilis; assembly: GCF_014644295.1. GTDB lineage: Bacteria > Bacteroidota > Bacteroidia > Cytophagales > Spirosomataceae > Emticicia > Emticicia aquatilis. The sequence continues at coordinate 79,853 of NZ_BMKK01000004.1, read as the reverse complement.
CGGTCTCTGACTGCCCAACACCAACCGTTTCGATTATAATTACCTCAAAACCCGCAGCTTCGCATAGCAGCATTGTTTCACGAGTTTTGTTGGCTACTCCGCCCAGTGTACTACCCGACGGTGAAGGTCGAATATAGGCCAAAGAATCATGAGCCAACTCCTCCATACGGGTTTTATCACCCATAATACTACCTTTTGTTCGTTGGCTTGTAGGGTCGATGGCCAGCACTGCAATTTTTTTATCAAGTGAAGTAATATGCTTACCAAAGGCTTCAATAAATGTACTTTTACCAACACCAGGCACTCCTGTTATTCCAATTCTGACTGCTCCGCCCGTATGTGGTAAAATACCTTCCAATACTTTTTGTGCAATGGCTCTGTCGTTTTCTAACTGGCTTTCTATCAATGTAATAGCTCGACTCAAGATGATTCTATTGCCAGCAATTATTCCGTTGATATATTCCTCAGCAGTCAGACGTTTTTGCATAAATAATATTAATATTGATTTGATTTTACTACATTTGAAAAACAAAGATATTAAACAAAATAGAATTCCTTTACCTTTTATTTTACCCAGTTTTTCGTAGAAACTTAATATTTGAAAGAATGAAAATCGTACTTATTGGTGCAACAACTGGAATTGGGCGTTCAGTCGCTGAGTTATATGCTGCTCAAGGCCATGAAATGGTAATTACAGGGCGTCGAATAGCTCTTCTCGAAGAAATTCAAAAAGCTTTCCCAACTACTAAAATATCAGTTTTGGAAATGGATGTTGCTAAAACCGATGAAGCACGTGCCAAAATGGATGAGGCTGAAAAAATACTCAATGGTATTGATTTGGTGATAATCAATGCAGGAGTTGGGTTCCAGAAAGCAACTTACGAGCAGGAAATGAATACTGTGGATATTAATGCTCGTGGTTTTACTGCTTTGGCTCAATGGTCATATAAATATTTTGTTCAAAAAGGGGGTGGACATTTGGTTGGTGTTTCGTCTTTGGCCTCCCTGACAGGAAGTGCCTATTCGCCCGAATATCACGCCACTAAAGCATTTATGGCAAATTATATGTCTGGTTTAAGAATGCGTTCGGCTAAATACAATCCAAAAGTTTATGTTACTGATATTCGTCCTGGCTATGTAGATACGCCAATGACAAAACAGAATAAAGGAATGTTTTGGGTGGCAACTTCAGAGAAAGCGGCAAGGCAGATTATTGAAGCAATTGCTGCAAAAAAGAAAGTTGCATACATAACGAAACGTTATCAGATTATAGCATTCTTGTTGAAAATTCTGCCCGAATCAATACTGGCTAAAGTTTTTTAGAAATGAATATTTCATAAAATAGCAGCATATTTTAATTTTATAATTTTTCAACCTCAAGTTCTTATAATAACCCCCTAAAACAAAACAATGAAAACTACAAAAACATCTTTACTCTCTTTTTTACAACAAGCCTTTAGTTTGGCCGAAAAAGCTAACATTGAAAACTTATCATCACAAACTGTTATCGAAATTGAACGTGAAAAGTTCTTGCAACGCAGAAAGTTTTTGAGTGATGCAGGAAAATTTGCTATGTTTAGCAGTGCGGTAGGTTTGTTAGAAGCCTGCAAAGCTGATGACCCAACACCTAATGCAGATTCAGCCGAAAATACTTTATTCAGCAAAGCAACAACTACTCAACCAAGTGTTGCCATTGTTGGTGGAGGTATTACAGGCTTGCATGCGGCACATATTTTTACAAAACGAGGCTTCACTAATTTTACCATTTACGAAGCCTCGAATCGTACTGGTGGAAGAATGTACACCGCCAAAAATATCATGGCTAATGGCCTTACAACTGAGTTAGGTGGTGAATTTATTGACTCAGGGCATAAAGATATGCTCAATTTAGCAGCTGAATTTGGCCTTACGTTGTTAGATACTCAAGCACCATCTGAGACTGCTCTCATCAAAGACGCTTATTATTTCAATGGCCAATTAATTCCACTTCAAGATGTTATTGATGCTTTTCGTACCATCTCTGCCGACCTTCGCCGTGATATAAATAGCTTATCAGATGTGATTAGTTACAGTAGTTTTTCGGCCGATGACGAGCGTTTAGATAACTTATCGATAACGGCTTACTTAAATTCTATCAACTGCACGGGTTGGTTAAAGGAACTTTTAGAGATTGCTTATGAGACTGAGTATGGTCTTGCTCCTCAGCAACAGTCATGTATCAATATGCTTTACTTAATTTCGCCCAATACTAAAGGTGGAACAACCTTTGAGATTTTTGGAGTCAGTGACGAACGTTACAAAATTGCGGGAGGAAATCAGCAAATTACTGATAGATTAACTGACTTATACGGAAGTCAGATTGAAAAAAATATGGAACTTACTAAAATAAGTAAGGATAATGGTAAATATGAATTAAAATTCAAAGGAGTTGCTCAGACCGTCAAAGCAGATTATGTTTTGATGACCATTCCATTCACCAAACTACGCCAAGTTGATATTGATTTGAATCTTCCTGCAGTTAAACGTAAATCTATCAATCAGTTAGGATATGGAACGAATGCCAAACTAATGTTGGGTTTTACGGAGCGAAAGTGGCGAGGCTTAGGTTATTCTGGATACGTATTCAGCGACAACGGCGTTCAATCGGGTTGGGATAATAGCCAACTACAAGGAGGCACAGCTGGCGGATACACATTTTATTTCGGCGGAAGTGCGGGGGTAAATGTTGGTAATGGTTCGGCTCAAAGTCAAGCAGCGGCTTATTTGCCAAAGCTAAACCAGATATTTCCGGGTAGTACCGCAAAATACAACGGTAATGCTGTCAGATTCCATTGGCCAAGTCACCCATTTACGCTTGGTAGCTACGCGGCATACAAGGTCGGGCAATGGACAACCATTGGTGGGGCAGAAATTGAGCCAGTAGGAAATTTATATTTTGCAGGAGAACATTGCAGTTTTGATTTTCAGGGATACATGAACGGTGGAGCAAATACTGGCAAAGTGGCCGCTCGTGCCATATTAAAGGATATGAACATGGCTTAAAGTGCTTAAATACAGCATTTTACTATTAAAGTTCGTCATTGTAATTAACACAACAAAATTTACTTTGTTTCTGTCGTTAACAATGACGAACTTTATTTGTTTTAATATAAAATATCACCCTACCTATGAAAACAAATGTTTACTTAATTATTTTTTGTTTGTGTTTTTGGTCATGTCAGAAAACGGAGCAACAGCCAATTTGTCGTTTAGCTAAATTTGTTACCGAAACTCCTTCTACCAATCTTATTCATCATGATTTGATTTCATTAAAAAATAATAGAATTGATAAAATTTATAGCTACGACCTCCGAAATGGTACTGATACAACTGCCCGTCAAAGAATCTTTTTTGAGTATAACGAATTAGGGAGAATCTCTCGAATTAGAGATGAATCAAATCTTACAAGAATAATACTTTTTAATATTGCATATAATGCGAAGGGCAATGCTGAAAAAGCAACTCAGCTTACAAACAATGTGCAGTCAAACGAAATTATATTTGAGTATGACGAAAAAAATCGACCTACTGCCGTTGTAAGTTTAAATCTAATCGGGCCAAATCGCACGATTGAATATGATGCCAATGGAAATCCATTCAGAATCACAAGGGCTGATTTTGGAAGCTTAGCTACCATCAATGAGCATAATTTTGATGATAAACGTAATTTTTTTGAAGGCATTCCCGATATTCAGCTTTATTGGTTGCTACGCCCGCTTTATAGTTTCATCCCTTTTGGTAGCAATAATATCGTAGGTACAAAGTTTTATTCGATTCAAAATTTAGAATTCAAGGAAGTGCCTGATATTCGTACTGCAAGAGAAACATCTTATAACGAACAAGGTTTCCCAGTAACTATGAATATCATTTTGGAAAATCAAGGAAAAACCGTGACGAGCAAATCGAAATTTGAATATAATTGTGAGTAATTTATCGACGAGCCAGAAAAGCCTCGGCAACTAACATGTCTTCTGGAGTAGTAATTTTGATGTTTTCGTAAGCACCATCAATTAGCGTGATTTTTTCGCCCGCAAATTCTAAAACACTCGCACAATCTGTAAAAAAAGTTTGTTCTTCTACTTCAAAAGCCCTCTTCATCAAACTGATTTGGAAGGTTTGTGGAGTTTGAACTAACTTCAGTTTTGTGCGGTCAAGTGCGGTAGAGTTTTCGCCGTTGTTATCAAATTGTCTCACTGAATCTTTGACCCAAACACTGGTTACGGCACTACCTTTTTCGGCGGCTACTTGAAAAGAGTTTTGAATTATTTCAAGATTTATGAGTGGTCGAACACCATCGTGAACTGCTACGAGCCCATCAGTTTCTATGGTGCCTAATCCATTTTTTACCGATTGAAATCGAGAAGCTCCGCCAACCGTGATTTTGATAGCGTTTTTGTGAGATTGGATAACTTCGTTAGTCGCAGTAATTTCATTCCAATACTCAATATCATTTTTGGGAAGAACAACAATGACTTGAATATCAGGTACTTGCAGGAATTTTTCTACTGTGTGAATTAAAATAGGCTTACCTTTGAGTGGTAGAAATTGCTTTGGAATTTCACTTTTCATTCGGCTACCACTACCACCTGCCACAATAATTGCATAGATACCCCCAGCCACAACGGTGTCCGCCCCTAAAGGGGAGCTTATTTCTTTATTATTCATTTCTTTATTTTAGCTCCCCTTTAGGGCAGTCCGATGGGTCGGCGGGGGGGTTAGATAATTAACATTACATCGCCATAAGTAAAGAATTTGTATTTTTCTTTGATGGCTTCGTTGTAGGCGTGCATGATAAGCTCATGTCCACCAAATGCACAAGCTGTCATCAATAAAATTGACTCAGGCAAGTGTAAGTTAGTAAGTAGAGCATTAGTGATTTTGAAATCGAAAGGAGGGAAGATAAATTTATCTGTCCATCCATTATTTACTGGCTTCAAATGATTGCTTGCCGAAACCGATGATTCGATGGCTTTCATTGCCGTTGTACCAATCGCACAGATTCTTCCTTCTTTGTCAATCGAATTGTTTACGATATCACAAGTAGCTTCTGGAATGAAGAAATTTTCAGAGTCAGTTTTGTGTTTAGTAAGGTCTTCTACATCAACTTGGCGGAATGTACCGATACCAATATGAAGCGTGATAGGACAGAAATTTGTTCCTTTTAACTCCATACGGCGTTGAACATTGCGAGTAAAGTGCATACCGGCCGTTGGTGCGGCTACTGCTCCTTCGTTTTCAGCAAAGATTGTCTGATAACGCTCACGGTCTTCTTCTGTTACAGGACGCTTAATGATGTCAATCGGAAGAGGAGTTTCGCCCAATTCGTGAATCGTTTTCATCATTTCTTCGTGTGAACCATCAAATAAAAATCTGATTGTACGACCACGAGAAGTTGTGTTGTCAATTACTTCGGCTACTAAATCACTATCACCGAAATAAAGTTTATTACCTACACGAATCTTACGAGCAGGGTCAACCAACACATCCCACAAACGCATTTCACGGTTTAATTCACGAAGCAAGAAAACTTCGATTTTTGCACCTGTTTTTTCTTTTGAACCATACAAACGTGCAGGAAATACTTTAGTATTGTTTACAACCATTGTATCGTTTTCGCCAAAATAATCAACGATGTCTTTAAACATCTTATGTTCGATTTTTTTGGTTTTGCGATTCACCACAATCATACGACTACTATCACGTTGTTCGTAAGGGTGCATGGCAATAAGACTATGCGGGAGGTCAAGTTTAAATTCTGAAAGTTTCATTGTTATTGTATTCCCAACTCTGATTTTTACAGAGAAATTGTTAGATTTCGTTCATGTATTGGGGTGATTGTTATCTGACATGAAGAAATTTAGGCGAAGAAAAATTGCTTAACCTAAGTATTTAAGGCTGCAAAGGTACGAAATCGGAATAGGGGGTGTCAAGTGTTTTAATATAAATGTTTTATGATAATTATCAAAATATTTGATAAAAAAATGAGACACCGAATTTTCGGTGTCTCAAAACTTGATTTTTAAACTATATTAGATGCTAATTTTTCCTTTGAGGTAAAGTTTGCCTTTTCCTGCCATCAATACTCGGTCATTGACGAGAGTGCATTTCAAATAGCCTTTTCGACTTGATATTTGCTCGGCCGTTAATTCTGTTTTATTGAAGATTTTAGACCAATATGGCACTAATTTAGTGTGTGCTGAACCAGTTACGGGGTCTTCGTCAATACCAGAACCTGGTCCGAAGAAGCGAGAAACAAAATCTATTTTCTTTGATTTTGCTTTTGCTGTAACGATTATGCCACGAGCTTTTATGTTTTTCAATGCACTAAAATCGGGTTTTAATTTTTCGATTTCTTTTTGAGTACCATACACCAACATATAATCATCGGCTGCTCTGTAAATTTCTTTTGGTTTTTTACCAATGTTCTCAATCAATCCTTCTGGGGCATCCGAAATGAAAGTCTCTTGCAGTGGAAAGTCAAGTTCAAGCCATTTATCAGCTTTACGTACTTTCAAAATTCCACTTTTTGAACTAAACAAAATTATATCTTTAGGGTACTTCAACACATTGAAAATAACAAAGGCTGTTGCTAATGTGGCGTGGCCACATAAATTTACTTCAACAGTAGGAGTGAACCAGCGAATCTCGAAGCCATCGGCATTGGGTACAAAAAAGGCAGTTTCTGAAAGGTTATTTTCGAGAGCAATGCGTTGCATTAAATCATCGGCTAACCACGATTTTAAGGGAATTACCGCCGCAGGATTTCCTCCAAATAACTTGTCGGTGAAAGCATCTACTTGATAAATAGGTAATTGCATTTTATTGATTTTATATTTTATTGATGAATGTTTTGGTCAATAAGTCCACAGCGAAGCAATCTTCTAATTATCTGTTATTTAGCTAAATAAAAAATCAGTTCTTTTTAGATACCAGATTTTGCTTAGTCAAGAAGAGCATCAAGAAAATCACGCTTAATAGATAGATTATATTTCGAGAATCAATTAAACCTCTGCCGAGTGCTTCATAATGGTAGCCAAGACTTAAAAAAGAAATATAGAATTGAGTTGTGCCACTAAAAACATTGGCAAGTTGTTGAATTCCATCATAAAAAACATAACAAAGAACTGCACCAATCACAAATGCAACTATCTGATTATCAGTTATTGATGAAGCCCATAGACCAATACTTGCAAAAGTTGCCCCAAGCAAAAGTAAGCCAACATAAGAGCCACTAACTGCCGCCGAATCAATATTTCCTTTAGGATTACCTAATTGATAAACTGAATAATAGTAAAGTAGGGTAGGCAGTAACGCCACGAAAATCAGTAAGAAAATAGCCAAAAATTTACCAATAATAATTTGCCACTCACTTAAAGGTTTGGTGAATAATAATTCGATAGTTCCGCTTTTATATTCTTCTGATAACGAACGCATCGTAATGGCTGGAATCAGAAATACAAAAATAAAAGGAGTTAACTGAAAGAAATTATTGAGGTCTGCATAGCCGTAATCGAGTACGTTTGAGTCGAAAAACCATGTAAATAGGCCAACAATTACTAAAAAAACACCAATTACGATATAGGCAACCAATGAATTGAGGAAACTATTTAATTCTTTCCGAAATATTGCAAGCATCTTTAAATTGAAAATTTACGAAAACGATTGAAAAATTAGAGAGGTCTCTCAGATTAAAAGTCCAACTCTGGTTTACTATTCTTAATAATAGCTGAAACAACTAACGAAAAAACAAAGCCAAAGAGTATATATCCAATGACTGCAAACAAAAAAGTAAGGCCAGGAGTAGCAAATCGGGTTGCAATTTCCATTGCTTGGTCAATTTGTTCAGAAGAAAGTCCTTGTTGCTCCAGTTGTTCAACTTGCATTTCACGCATTTGTTGAATGATGGTAGTATCAATAAATGTGATGTAGATATAATTAAAAATCGCAGCAATTAAACCACAAACAGCACTCATAAGCGTACCCAAACCCAATCCTTCGCTGAAACCCATAAAGTTATTGTTTATTAACTTAAATTCTCTGAGTGACATCACGATACCAAAAAGAAGTAAAAGAAATGGTATCCAAGATAATGCTGGGGTTTTAAAATGACCAGTAATATACAGACCTACTGTATAGATAATAATAAAGATTGCACTAATTAATCCCCATTTAAGTGCAATGCGAGCGGTTGATGGTTTTTCCATTTTTTTTGTTTAGAGTTAGGTTATTGATGAGTAAATTTAACGAAATTTCTATGAAATAGTGAAAGTATGACGTCTAAATATTACAGAAACAATTGTAATTCCAACGATACAAAGTTGTTTTTTTACAATTTCATCTAATAAAACATAACCTGCCGACGGTATTTCTTTGGCCTGATTCAACAACAGTTCGTATTCTTTTATACCAAAATCTTTGATATGGTTAGCTTTGATTTTTTCGATGCCTTTGATATTTTCTTGAACCCACAGCATTATGGCGTGGTTGTGTCCGTAAGGTTTATCAATAAACTGTACGAATAAGAAAAACACAATGCCAGTGATGATGGCTGCCACCAAATTGGTCATGAAACCAACCGAAAAACCTTCTGTAAAGCTCAATATTCCCAAATTATTGGCACGATAAACCCATGTAGCAACAATTACAAAAATAATATTTACACCAAATGCGGGTAATTTGTAGCGTCCAAATGGACTTTTTTCTAAACCATAATATTGAATGAGAGCAACTCCTATGCAAACTGCGGCTGCAATAGCTCCATACGTAAACGCATATCTTAATATTTTACTTTTAAGCATCTTTGATTATTTGTTGATATAAATTTTGCCTTTATTGATTACTGCTTTGGCTTTTCCTTTTAGGGTTTTACCAATAAATGGCGAATTTTTTGATTTTGATTGAATCATTTTCGTTTCATAGACCCATTCAATAGTCGGGTCGAAAATGCTTAAATTTGCCTCATTTCCTTCTTTTATGGAAACGTTTTCTAAGCGTAATAACTTACGTGGGGCAGTGGTTAATTTTGTAATAATCTGTTCTACCGAGAGTTTTGAGTAAGTATTAGATACTGCAAAGGCAGTTTCGAGACCGATAACACCAAAATCTGCCATATCAAACTCAAGGTTTTTTGATTCTTCATCTTGTGGGTTATGGTCAGAAACTAAAACATCAATTGTTCCGTCTAAAAGTCCAGCTTGTAAAGCCTCAATGTCTTCTTGACTTCTGAATGGAGGATTAACTTTTAAGTTGGTGTCGAAATCTCTCAAATCTACATCAGTAAATGCTAATTGGTGAGTCGAAATGTCACAGCTAACTGGTAGTCCTTTTTGTTTTGCTTCACGAATCAATTCAACACCTGCTTTTGTTGAAATGGTTGAAAAGTGTAAACAACTATTAGATTTTGGGGTCGAATTCTGACCTAAATAATATTCCAACAATTTTAAATCTCGCATCAACATCAATTCTTCGGCAGTTGACGGAATTCCTTTCATGCCGAGTAGCGTGCTTTCAATGCCTTCGTGCATTTGTCCAAAAATCGTCATCGAAGGCTCTTCAGGACGGTTCATCAACAAAGCATCAATAGGAGCGAGGTACTGTAAAGTTTTTAATAAAATATCGGCATTCCAAAGAGTATGGTCGCCATCTGTGAAAGCCACCGCACCAGCTTGGTGTAAATCAAGCATTTCAGTAAAATCTTTTCCTTCACAATTTTTAGTAACTGCCCCAGTTGGATAAATATTAATTAGTTGCGATTGAGCAAAGTTTTTAACGTAAACTATCGCTTCTTTGGTCTGAACAACAGGTTTGGTATTTGGTAAAGTAACGATTTCAGTAAAGCCACCCGCCATTGCCGCTAACGAAAGAGTATTCAAATCCTCTTTCGATTCGTAACCAGGGTCTTTGGGCGAAACTCTCATATCAATCCATCCTGCCGAAACACATAGATTCTTGCCGCTAATCACTTGCTCGGCAGTGGTTTCTATGTTGTCGGATATTTTTTGAATTTTGCCGTTTTCAACCAGAATATCTTTTGTTTGTCCGTTTAGCTCGGAGGAATTATCAATAATTTTTACTGACTTTAATAAAATTTTCATTTTTTAATTTGACTTTCAGACGATTGCTCGAATGTCGGATTATTAAACTTAAATCTATAATCTTGATTCAAAAATCAAAAAAAATGCCCTAATGAGGGCATTTAAGGTAATATTATATGAAATGACGATTCATAGCTTAGATAATATTTTGATAAGCTGCTGAATCCATCAAAGCCTCTACTGCTGCAAGGTCATCAACTTCAACTTTTACCATCCAGCCTTCTCCATAAGGGTCGTTATTTACAAGCTCTGGATTACTCGCAAGTGCTGGGTTAACCTCAAGGATTTTTCCAGCTACTGGTAAAAACAAATCAGAAACAGTTTTTACTGCTTCTACCGTACCAAAAATTTCGTTAGCGGCCAATGTTTGTCCAACCGTTTCGATTTCTACAAATACGATGTCACCTAATTCGCTTTGAGCAAAATCAGTAACTCCGATTACCGCAATGTTTCCTTCGGTAATTCTTAACCATTCGTGTTCGCTTGTGTAGCGTAAGTCAGCAGGAAAATTCATTATTGATGAAAGTTTTAAAATTTGGCTGCAAGTTACAGCAAATGTTGGAAAACAGAAAAAATGTAGCTTAAAAAGTTTTGGTATGTCTGCACCGAACTCTGACACTTACTTATTTTGGTCAGACCTGCGGTGCAGACCTTTTGTTATTCTGAAAGACTAAATCTTACATTCAAACCACCCGTTGTGGTTGTACGAGGAAATGAGAAGTTTGTTACGAATGGACGATTCACTAAGTGGTCGATATAGAAATTCATTAAGATTCTTTTATTGACCTGATAAGAAATGCGAGGTCCAAGTTGGAAATTATAGTTTCCTTGTGTTGGTTGTGGGTCACCATCGAGTCTTCTTTGGATACCTTTAATATCTCTTAGCGTCAGATTAAACTGAAGGTTCAAATCATTTTTTAGAGTAATCACCTGTCCGTCACGACCTCTCAATGGTAGCTTAACGTTGTTTTTCTTAAAGCCAAAATTGAAAACAAAGTCGTCGCTTGAATATTCAGCAATCTGAGAATTTGAAAGATTTAATGAAGCTCTACGCTCTTTGTTGTATTCAAATTTACCCGAAATCTTACTCTTGGTCACAAACTGGACACCAATAAACGGAGCAAATTTCTCATCAATCGTAATCGTACTCATCACAAATACTGGAATGTATTGGCCGAGTGAGTTGAGAACATCGCCATTTGGTAAAGGATAACCCTTTTGTGCTAAATTGATGGCAATATCAGTTTTGTTATACTCAAGCGATGACGTGTAATTTCCAACATTGAAATTTGAAGTATAGCTATGGTTAATGGTAATCGAGCTAAAAATACGCTTGAAAGGCTCTAAATTTGCCAAACCACTATAATCAATTCGCCAGTTAGGAAGTGGTAAATTGATTCGGCGATTGTTTGGGTTGAATGGATTAAAGCCGATTCTTGCTCTGTCAGTTTTACCGCTGTATGCCGCAAAGAAGGCCGGAATCAAAATATCTTGAGCATTCTTGTTGTAATATGCCTTTTCGATAGCTGATAAATCATCGCCATTTTTAAACTGAGCATAATACATCTGATTGCGGTATTTTATCATATTATCAAAAACTTTGTATTGATAATTAGAGCCGCTATCAGTACTCATTCGCTCAAATGCCGTACGGAAGCCCCAAAACGACATACCATAATTGCCATTACGAACTGGACTTTTAGCACTATATCCGCCATTAGCGTCTGCCGTATAATACTCCTGATAAGTATCGCCTCGACTCATGTTGCCGCTAATCTGAATTCTCAAATCTTTTGATGGCTCAATCGTGGTACGATAACTAAATTTCTTTTGTAGAGTCTGAGTAAATGGTTGAGTTTGAACAGTCGTTTTTGATAACCAACCTTTTTCGGCAGCTTTTATTTGGAAATATCTATCTTGTTCACCCATTACAAAACCTAATCCTGGGGCAGATTCATTGTCTGTGGCTAAACCAAAAAATCTTGGAGTAGGCATAAATCCAGGAAGGATTGAAGTTTCGGTAATTGAATAGTCATAGTCTATACCACGAACACTTAAAAGTAAGCGAGTAAAAGTTTTTGCTAAATTACTCGTTGAAGTTTCGATGTTTTCATCATCACCCGGGTTACGTGTAAAACGCTTTTTTACTGGGTTTGGACTATTGGCAAATCTGAGATATTTGGCTTTGTTATAGAGTTTTACAAAGTCTATTTTACCTCTCACTCCTCGGTCACGACCATTGCGAATTGTATTACCGAACGGGATGTTAAATTCATCAAGGATATTCAACGAAACTGCCTGATAATTAAATTGATTATTATATTTTGCATCAGCCGTAATCCAGTCGAGTAAGAAGAATTTATCGAGCGGTAAACGATATGTGAGTCGCATTTCTTGGGTAAAATTCTTAGCACGACCTAAACGTTTTAGATTTGTGAGCAATGAATCTATTTTTCTCTGAGTGTTCAAATCTCCTTGCGGCTCATCAATCAACGCATTCATTGTAGCAGAATAATTCAACAATACACTTTTGGTGAGATTCCATTGCAAATCATACATTCTGTTCATCAAGAAATACTTCTCATACATCGGAATAATACCATTCGTTGTTAAATCAGAATTTCTTAATTGAGTCTTGGCAAAACTTCTATCAAAATCAGTTCTAAAAGCCATTACGGTTGGTAATGGAGAGAAATTAAAGTCTTTTAGCCAATATAAAAACGGTCTGTCAAGGGATTTTTTACTTTTAAAAGGCTCCCAATTTATTTGTTTTGGTTGGAACTGATAGGTAAATCCACCTTTATATTGGTTCAGAGCATATTGGTCAATCAAGATATTACTACGACTTACATTGTTTTGTGCGTAAGTAAATGTAAAGTTTTCTATGTCGTAGAAATGAGATTTTGCTCCTTCTTTCGTCTTAATCTTTCTGACATTCGAGAAGTTAAATCCTCGACGAGTGTTGTCATCAACTACTAATCTACGATATCTTTCACGCTGCACTTGGTCGGTGATATTGGCCAAGGCAATTTCAAGTGGCATATCGGGGTCAAGTGGGTTGAAATGTGGGGTCACGGTCTGTTTATCGAAGTTGATAAAGAACGGAATTTTTAGTCCCCATTTTTCGGGTAAAAGTTTATCTACTTCGATATTAGAAGCAATACCAATACCTTTACCAGTGTCTCTGGCTCTTTCAGAAATTTTGTCTTGGACGCCACCAAAACCATAGCCTTTATAATTGCCATTGACTACAACTGTTGCCAAGTCTGCCAGTTTAATATTGGCTGCCAACAATGCTGCATCACCCGAAGTTTGGTCGAAACCATAGGCACGGAGTTCGTCCATCCAAACTAAAAATGTATTAGCCGATTCATCAACAGATTTTGGATTCCTAACCCCAAGCATTATCGTAAGAACAGTGCTTAAATCTGGATTTCCTAAAACCGTGATATTGAATTTATTATCTTCGGTTGGTTTGGTATAACGCACTGAAATATTTTTTGCTACCCTGTTTCGCTCGCCTTTCAAGGCAACTAATTCTTGCAGAGCCACATCAATCATATTTTCGTCAGGCCATATTTCAGTTTCATTTAATGCTCCTTTTCGAGTCATTTTTAACTGCGGTATTTCAATTTCGTAGTAGTTTTCTGTTAAGTCCGTACCAATTCTGATAAATGCACCACCTACTTCTTTTTCGTTATCAGCATCGTTTTCGGCGTGGATAAATAAGCGTAAACGCTTATAGTTTAACATATCAACACGAGTGTTTTTGAAAACTGCTCTTGAGTCGCCATCACGGAGATTGGTAACTCCGAGTGAGATAGACTGCTCATTGAATTTGATGTTGAATTGTTGTTGAGTTACGTCTTGGTCACGAATAAAACCTGGCGGAACTACATAAGGTGTTTTTCCTTCTTTTACATTACAGTTTTGACCATCATCTGAGCAGCCATTTTCTTCAATACTTACTATCCCAACCTTAAATTTTGCATCATAAGGCTCTGGTACTTCGGTTAAGCCTGCATTGCTTAAATTTTTATCATAAACACGGTAACTGTTTGATTCGAGTTGAAGTGAAGCAAAACGAAGTACAACTGGCTCTTCAAAATCGGTAAGAACTGTTCGCATAAAACGAATTGATTTGAATCCGTTGATGTCGCCATATTTACGAGTAAATTGTTTGATTGGCACTCTGAAAAGATACCAAGTGGCTTCTGTTCCCGGAACTGTCACTTTATCAACGATAAAACCTTGGCCGACATCCATTCTATTCGGACGAAGGTCAATTTCATATTCGTAGAAGTTTTCAACGTCGTTGATAGTATTATCTGCATTTACATCTTCTTTGTCAGGCGTCACCGAGTTGGCAGGCGTCGCCACATTGTTTGATTGTGTATTGCTTTGGGGTGAATTGTTCTCTACACCTAAATAGTTTTTAAAACGTTGTAAAAGATTCTTGTTTTGAGCGTCATAATCAGTATCAATGAAGAACTTGAAATCATCACCCGAAGGGTCTTTAGCTATTTCTTCATAAACACTTGGCTTTACTTTGGTTTTGATGTCTTCCAAGTATCTTTTAATATGAGGAAAATCTTTTTCTTCAGAATTTGAGAGACCATCTAAACCAACATCTTGCTTTTCTCTTGAACCTGTTTGATTATCAAAGGCATCGGTTATAAATTGAACACTTGGAGCTTTTCCCCAACGAGTTGTAACGGGTTGAGAGGTAGAACCACCACTCGGCAAAAGTCCATTTTCAAAGTTATTTCTGCTATCTGGGATAAAGTCTTCTGAAATATCACCTAACTGAAATAGTAATTTTCCACCTTTTGTGTTTCTTCGATTGCCATTAGGCGAACCATCACGAACAACATCAACAAATGGATTTAACATCCAAAACGTAAGATATTCGGTATTGGCATTCTCAAAGTCATTGTCAGCCGTAATACCACGCATCACAGCACCAAAATTATCTTTTGGATTATTTAGGTAGCCATCGCTATTTAAGTTTGGATTATAGTTATAAAGCCCTCTTTCTGATGGGAAATAACTAATATCAAGAATATTTAGAGGAATAGACGAATTGAATGCTGGTAATGAACGACCAGTAAAAATCTGATTTGGCGTAAAGGCTTTTTCGTAAAGGTTATTATTGGCCTCAGCCGTTACATTATCAGGAAGCACTCCTGCTCCAAAGCCACCACTAAAATAAGTAGTTTGGTCAACTGTATAAACCGATATTTTTCCTCGACGATAATTATAATCATAGTTTGACAAACTTCCCTGAAATCTCTCAGGTGTTGAAGCTGGACGCCAACGTGTTGGTTGACGAGTGAGGTCATTGATATTTCGAGTTGATTCAAAATCATCAATCATTGCGTTTCCACCAATACGTTTATCATTTACGGCAGGAATCAATTTAGCATACTCAGCAGTTAACTGAATTGATGACATTTCCTTTGTTTGAATCAACGGAAGGGCATCAAGCATACGAGTAATGAACCTCGAATCTTTACGAAGGTTTAAGTCAACTCCTAAAATTGTATTATTGACTGGCTCTTGTCCGATTGCTACCCTTGTCAAGAAACCTGGGGTGCTTTCACGAAGCGTCATGGCTGTTGCACCGATATGAATATCTTTGCTTAGATTATAGTCGAGTCTCGACCCGAGCATGATGCGACGTTGTGTATTGAATAAATCGGGTTTTTCCCATTCGATACGAATCTGACGAGCAGAGTTGAGAATACTTTGGTTAATGATTTTGATTTTACCGAGTTGTGGTTCAATTGTATAATCAGCACCTTCTTGTAATTGAACGCCACCCGCAAAAATTCTAACCGATTGACCAGATGCACCCAAAGGGAGCGATATTTCGGAAGCATTGCTTGCTTGTAAACTACCACGAATAAAAAACTTGTTTTTGGTTGTAACTTGCTGTGCATCAGCCATTGTTGTACGATACAACTCATTGAAAACATACTTTTCTTTCAAGATTTGCTCGTCAATGTCAAATTTACTTTCGAGTGTTGACCCAAAAGGTTCGAGTACTGGGAAAATCATTTTTCCCATTTTTGTATCAATTGTTATATCTTCAACAAAGTCAAAGTTTCCATCTCCGTCGGGAAGTTGAGGGTCATTATTTGGATTCAAACGGTCGAGGTTCATTATTCTGATGAGTGGAATATTCTGTAACTTACGTCCTTCTTGTAAGTTAGGAGTATCCATTCCTGTGCGGTCATCTTTATAAATGATACGTAATTGAAAACCTTGTTTACCTACACCGGGAGTACCGAGTGAATAAATATTTTTCATCATCAAATTCCACATCGGGCTATTCGTACGGTTACGAATAGTTGATGATTTGATGAGTTTCAACATAATTACTTCGTCTTCACGGCGAGCAGAGTAATCTTCTGTCAATTCTCCAACTTTATACGTACGGCCATTGTAGGTGTATTCATAAGCAACTGCTAAAATTTCATCGTTTCGTAGCGGAGTAACCAATGAGATATAACCCAATTCCGCATTGTACTTAAACTCTCTTTCTGTTAACCTTTTAGAGCCCCTAAGCACTTCATAATCAATGCCTTTTTTCAACCCAAGTCTTGCGAGAGTACCAGTACTATCATCAACTCTTCTGAAATTTGGGTTATTATTAAGTTTGTCGTATAAATCAGTCGCTTTATTATCAACAATATTATATTTACCGGCAGCATTTGGGAGTTCGCCTAAATCTGTAAACGCAGTCAGATTTCGCATTGATTCAATGCTATTTGTTCTATTGGTTACATAAACTTCCAAACGAGTAATTTTCACATTTGAAAGTACTAAAGGCAAATTACGAAGAGATTTTTCGTAATTATCTCTAAAAAATTGAGCCAAAAAGAAGTGACGGTTTTCGTCATAATTATCACATCGAATCTCAAAAGTACGATTCTGCGAACCTCCATTCAACACAATAGATTCGGTTCGAGAACGCTGTTGAGCAACTACGGCAGTCACGTCAAGTTTACCAAATCTGAAAGCAGCTTTAACACCCATTAAGTTCTGAACACCCGGAATCAATTGACTCTTTACGGGCATACTGATATTTCCACCTTCAACTTTTTGTAAAATATCTTCGGGTTGATTCTTAAAGTTTAGCTTTAGTTGATTTTCAAAGTTAAAGGCTGCTTTGGTGTCAAGGTTTGTCAAAACTCCCAATTTATCACCAATTTTGCCATTAAAGTTGATATTAATTTGCTCATTAAAATTAAAGAGCGTTTGTTTTCTTTGAATGAGTGGCAAGAATGGATTATCAATAAATTGTTTAATCAACTGAAAATCGAGTGTAACAAATCCATTCGGTTTTAAATCAGGTAAGCTTCCGCCAAATATGCGGTCAACTACTGGGTTTTTCTCTAGTAATGGTCTTAGACCTCGGCCACTAACTGCACTTTTTCCGTCTTGCAGGTTTTCATAATCTCTTAAAATGCTGCGACGAACACTGGCATTCTGAATGCTCGAGTATTCGTTGAATGTAAGTGCTTGTGGAACTTTATAATCAATACGTTTACCAGCTTTTTCGCTGATTGAGATTTCTTTAGCATCTGGCGATAGTTTGAAATCCGTAATGATATTCTTTGAATCTTTTAGATAGAATGGTGATTGTGGAACTTTGGCCGTGTAACGGTTTAAATAGCGGTCTTGCCAACGATAGCTTGGTCTGCTTCCAGTTCGAGAAATAACTGTATCTTTCTCTGGAATTAAGAGTGAATCTATCTTTGGTTTCTCAACAGTAGTTGTACTTTTCTTACGTGTTTGAGCAAATAAGTCGTTGGTACTTATCAATCCAAAAAAGCAAAAAAGTAATAGTAAAGTAACACGATTAAGTTTTAATAGCTGTCTGAACATACAGTTTTTAGGAAATTTCAATAGGAGTATCAAGAACTAAACGACTAAAACCTTGCCAATAGTCTATGATGTCAATAATTTTAGCTTGTTTTTTTTAGTTTCAAGCAAAAGAATAACGCTGAATAAGTTTTTTATGATTGAATACTCAGCGTTATTTTATTTAATGGTTTTAACGAAGTGCGAGTTTAATGAGTTGTTCAACCGTTATATCGTTGCCTTCACGTTTCAGAATCGTGTCAATACTCTTCTCGGCAGTGGCTCTCGGAATACCAAGCATCACTAAGGCTGCCAATGATTCATTACGTACTTTAGCATTTACAGGGTCGAATATACTTGGTGTGATTCCGCCAATGATATTATCTTTCTTCAATTTATCTTTAAGCTCAATGATGGCTCTTTGAGCAGTTTTAAGGCCGATACCCTTAATGCTTTGGATAGTTTTTACATCATCGTTTACAATAGCTTGTTTGATTTCGGCTGAGGATAGCGAAGAAAGCATTACTAAAGCCGTACTTGGGCCAATACCCGATACACTTGTGAGGTCTTCAAACAAAATTTTCTCTTCGGCCTCGTGGAAACCAAATAATGTATGCGAATCTTCTCTTACGATAAGCAAGGTATGTAGTTTACAGCGTTCACCAGTATTATGAAGTGCTGCGTAGGTTTGTAAAGAGATTTTAACTTGATAGCCAACTCCACTTACATCAATTATGACATAAGAAGGGTCTTTGTAGGCAAGTTTACCGTCGAGATATGCAATCATGTTTTTGAATTTATTTGGGCGTTTTTGCGATACGCCCCTACGACTCTTATTATTTTACTATGTTCAATCTCAATCCCCCACTTACTTGTGGATTCAAGAAGAATGGAGAGGGTAGGGCCTCAACATACAAGCCAGCATCGACAAATACCGCCAATGGCTGATTTGGGAGTTTAAGCTCAAAACCAGCTGTTCCGCTGGGTCCGAGTGATATTTTTTTAGTATGGTCAACTTTTTGGCCAATCAAAATATCTGCATAATGACTTCTGTTATTTATTTGAGCTCCAAATCCATAATAAACGTGGGCCCAATCTCTTCTGAAAATTTCAAGTTGCCATAAATAATGTCCTTGAATCATTAGACCTGCGGTTTTGTATTCGCCTGCGTTGTATCGTCTTTGGCGATTGTATATAAAACCATAAGTACCAATATTTACATCAAATGCCTTATCGCCATTTTGGAAGTATTTTCTGAGATTAAACCCGAGAGGCTCGCCAACTCTGAAACCCGCTGCCCAGTTATAATCGTACTGAGCAAATGTTTCGGATGACATCCCGATGATAAAAATTGTTGTGAAAGCAAAAAGTAGTTTTTTCATTGTATTTTTAGATTCAAAAATTCAAGAATTTGCCAAAAGTATAAAATACTGTCTATCAAACGAAATCTTGGGTAATTTTATTCAATAAAAAAGCGTCCGAATGTACATTCGACGCTTTAAACTTTTGTTTGAAATATTATTTTACAAAACTAAATCAGTATTAACCAAAATATAATTTAGTTCGTTAATGTCATCTGCATTCAGTTTTAATGTTCCTTTTACCGTTACACGGTCGTCTGTATTGAAACGTTTGGTTGATTTTTTGAATTTAATCTGTACAACCGATTCTGGCCCAGCACCTCCACAAAAGAAGCACGAACTGTAAGGATTTGCAGAAAGTACATAAACATTAGCGTCAACATCTACTGGAATCATGTAGCCAGTCAAGATTATCTCCTTGTCTTTCAGATTTGCTACTTTCTGACCAAAAGTAGGGTAAAGAATAAACATTGATTCTTCGGCACTCCACTTTTTCTTGAAAGTCACGTCACGGAGTGTTTCCCACGTAATTTTTGTAGGCTCATCTGCATACGTGAATGCGAACAATGATAAAGCAAAAAAGCCGAGTATGAATCTTCTTGATAAATTTTTCATTTTTTTATGGTTGATGAATATGAATGATGTTTAAAGTTAAAACCTTATTCGGTAGCCAATGTTTTAGAAATATTGATTCTGTAAATACCGATTGATGGAATGGCCGCTGCCAAAATTCCGACTAATAACGCACCTACAAACAAATATATTTCGCCAGTTTGTAAACTAAATTGGCTCACATCGAAATGGAATTTTTTGCTTAAAGCGTTTGAAATCAAATAGATACCGATTCTGCTCAAGGCGATTCCTGCGATAAAACCAAGCAAAGATAAAATAATACCTTCTAATAACAACATCAAAAACAAACGAGTTCGGCTTGCACCCATCGAAAGCATCAATGCCATTTCGTATTTGCGTTCTTTTAATGAATTGTATAAAGAAACAAAAACGCTAATTCCAGAGATTAACATTATTACCGCTGCCAAAAATTGAAGTCCTTCGATTCCGATTCCCAAAAGTTCAAATAAACGATTCACTTCAATGGCTGGAACTGCCGCTTGTAGTTTAGAGTTTTGATTAATATTTCGAGGCATCGTCATCATGCCCATTGGCGAACGAAATTTGATAATTGCACTCGTAATTTCTCTTTTTATTGTACTATCAGCAGCTTCTTCTTCGTGGTGTTCATCTTTGTGTTCGTGGATATTCCAGACACTATTCAAGCTTGTTAGAATCAAATTATCAACTACCGAATTGTTGTATTCTAAAATTCCGACAACTTTGTAGTTGTTTTCGGCATGTTTTTCACCTTCCGAATCAAGTCCGTGTGAACTCGCAAATGTGTCACCAACTTTTAAATTGGCATTTTGAGCAGTTGAAGCTCCCAAGACTACTTCCAAATTGCCTTTAAACATTTTTCCAGAGGCAATTTTGGTCTTGAAATGTTCAAAATATTTTTTATTTGTACCAATAATTCTGAATCCCTGATAATTATCTCCCATCGACAGAGGAATCATTTCTTTTACCAAAGGATTTTGAGCAATAGCCGCCACATCGTCTAAATAAACATTGCCAGTTGGATTATCAATCTGATACACAGACGATAAAATTAATTGAAGCGGACTTCCTTTTGCACCTACCACTAAGTCGATTCCACTGATATTTTTGGCAAATTTATCTTGTAATTGTTTGCCCAAAAGCATCAACAGCGAAATCATTGCAATGCCAAGTGTCATCAACAATATACACAAAAAACTATTGAGCTTTTTGTAGAGTATGTTTTTCCAACTTATTTTAAATAACATCTTATTTGATTTACGATTTTCTAATCGGTAACTGAGCGTAGTCGAAGTTTCGATTAGGAAATCGTAATTTTTTAAAGTGTAATAATATTTTTAAAATTATCTTTTAGTCTTTGGTCGTGCGTTACTATAATCAATGCAGCTCCAATGTTTTTTGACTGATTTTCGAGTAATTGAATTACTTTTTCACAATTTTCGTCATCTAAATTAGATGTCGGTTCGTCGGCCAAAATTACATCTGGGTTATTCATCAAAGCCCTTGCTATACTTACCCTCTGCTGCTCACCACCACTCAGCATTGATGTTTTTTTATCGAGAAGACCTGAAATTCCTAAATTATTGGCCAGTTTTTGGGCTTGTTCTTTTGATTCCTTTTGGTCGGCAAGGTAATTTGCCAATAATAAATTATCCAAAACACTCAACGAACTCACAAAATGTGGCTTCTGATAAATAATACCGAGATGATTCGCACGCATCTTGGTGGATTCTTTTGCCGAAAGTGTAGCTAATTCGTTATTATTTATTTTTATCGAACCGCCATTTGGCGTGAGCAACAACGCCAATAAATGCAACAGTGTGGTTTTACCAGTTCCTGAATTGCCCAGAATCAGCAATGTTTCACCTTTTTCGCAGCTAAACGAAGGGAAATTAAATGTCTTTTTGGTATCGTACGAAAAACTTAGTTCGGAGCAAGCCAGCATTGTATCAGTTTTTTGATTCTTTGTTTCAAAGATACTACATAAGCACTATTTAGTACAACAATATTTTCATTGCTTCATCAAAAAATAATCTTATTAATATGATTTCGAGCATAACAAACCGCAATTATTTTTATGTAGATTTGTGAACTATTTTTATAAAAAATCAATTCTCTATAAAGTTAGTAGATTATTTGTTTAATTTTTAAACTAAATCAAATTATGTCACTTAGATTAGGAGATATCGCACCAGACTTTACTGCTGAAACCACGCAGGGTACAATTAATTTTCACGAATGGCTTGGTAACTCTTGGGGAATGTTGTTTTCACATCCAGCCGATTTTACGCCAGTTTGTACAACAGAATTAGGCAAAACTGCACTTTTAAAAGATGATTTTGCCAAAAGAGGTGTAAAAGTGATAGCTGTTTCGGTTGATGATTTAGATTCACACAGCAAATGGGTTCCAGATATTGAAGAAGTAAACGGTGTAACCGTAAATTTCCCTATCATCGCTGATGCCGACCGTAATGTGGCAACTTTGTATGATATGATTCACCCAAATGCTTCTGAAAAAGCAACGGTTCGCTCGGTATTTATTATTGGGCCAGATAAAAAAGTTAAATTAACTTTAACTTATCCTGCTTCAACAGGCCGTAATTTTACAGAATTATTGAGAGTTATTGATTCATTACAATTAACGTCTAATTTTCAAGTTGCTACTCCAGCCGACTGGAAAGAAGGCGAAGATACAATCGTTGTTCCAGCAGTTTCGACCGAAGATGCAATTGCAAAATTCCCTAAAGGTGTGAGAGTTGTAAAACCTTATTTACGCTACACTCCACAGCCTAATAAATAAGCTTTTAAATTGAATAAAATGTGGCATATTTTGAAGATATGCCACATTTTTTTTGAAAAACTTATCAAAATAATAAGTTTCGGCTACTAAACACGCAAATCATTTTAATCCTACCGCATTTTATTTACTTTTGCACAATATTTGCAATATCATCTACATTGTTAGATTAATAATTGCTATTGAGTTTGATGAGAAAGAAAAAAAAATTGAGCCTTTGGGAAAGATTCCTAAACCAGCTTTTTTCCTTGCGTGGACTCTACGTTTTGATTGTTATTGCCCTTATCACTTTATACCCAGTGTATGTAAGTGACGGTCAACGTTGGACTTATATTGATAGTTTTGGCATCAAATTGCCTTTAAGATATAATATTCATGGCATTGATGTTTCGCATCATAATGAGCAAATCGACTGGCACAAGGTAAAGCATAGCATTGAAGATAAAGTAGAAATCAGTTTTTGTTTCATTAAAGCCACCGAAGGAGAAGACCTAAAGGATGCTGATTTTGAAAAAAACTGGAAAGAATCTCGCAAAACGGGACTGATAAGAGGAGCATACCATTTTTATGTTCCGAGAGCAAACCCTGTTGAGCAGGCCCAAAATTTTATTGAATCGGTTGTATTAGAAGAAGGAGATTTCGTGCCAGTGCTTGATTTCGAGATTCAAGGAACTAATAAAAGAGTGAGAGCTAATTTGCTCGAAAATATAAAGACCTTCATCAATATTATAGAAAACCATTATGGTGTAAAACCTATTATCTATACCAATGGTCATATCTACAAACAATATATAAAAGGAAATTTAGACAAGTATCCGCTTTGGATTTCAAATTATGATAGCCAAAAGCTGGAAGGATACGACGACGCCCGATTGATGATATGGCAACATAGCACCGATGGCAAAGTTGATGGTATCAGAGGAAATGTCGATTTCAATGTTTTTGTTGCTTCAAAAAGCCATTTAGACGATATTTGTATTAAATAAATTCTCCTAAAGCCCTAAGAGAATTTATACTTACCAAAGAAAAAACTCCCCTTTAGGGGCTGGGGGTTATAAAATATGCTTAACTCAACGAATTTTACTCAAACACCTGCTTTCAAAAAACTTAAAGCTCATCATCGTACTATCAGCAAAAAACACTTAAAAGAGTTATTTGCCGAAGATAAAAATCGTTTTAAGAAATTCTCAATAAAGTTTAATGATATTCTACTTGATTACTCAAAGAATAATATCAATCGTCGAACTATCGGATATTTAACCGATTTGGCAAAGGAGTGTGATTTGTCAGGTGCTATTGAACAAATGTTTACTGGCGAAAAAATCAATCAAACAGAAAACCGTTCGGTGCTTCACGTAGCGTTGCGTAATCGCTCGAATTCTCCTATTTTGGTTGATGGCAAAGATGTGATGCCAGATGTAAACGAAGTTCTCGAAAAAATGAAAGAGTTTTCTGGAAAAGTTATTTCAGGAACTTGGAAAGGTTATACAAATAAGTCAATCACTGACATCGTAAATATCGGAATCGGTGGTTCTGATTTAGGGCCAGTGATGGTTACTGAAGCCTTGAAACCATACAAAAAGAAAAACATTAATATTCATTTTGTATCGAATGTTGATGGAACTCACATTGCCGAAACCTTGAAAAAAGTAAATCCTGAGACAACACTATTTATGATTGCCTCAAAGACTTTCACTACTCAAGAAACAATGGCCAATGCCCATTCTGCACGTAATTGGTTTTTGGCAACTGCTGTAGATAGCGAGTATGTAAAGAAACACTTTGTGGCCATCTCAACTAACCAAAAAGAAGTTGAAAAATTCGGTATCGACCCTGCAAATATGTTTGGCTTTTGGGATTGGGTAGGAGGTCGTTACTCTCTTTGGTCGGCAATTGGTTTATCAATCGCATGTACGATTGGTTACGAAAATTTCGAGCAGTTACTTCTGGGAGCTCACGAAATGGATAATCATTTCCGTAATACTCCATTTGAAAAGAATATCCCTGTTGTTTTAGCACTTTTAGGTATCTGGTATAATAACTTCTACGGTGCTGAATCACAAGCAATTTTGCCTTATGACCAATATTTACACCGTTTTGCTGCTTATTTCCAACAAGGAGATATGGAATCAAACGGAAAATACATCGACCGAAATGGCAATAAAGTTGATTACCAAACTGGCCCAATCATTTGGGGTGAGCCAGGAACAAACGGTCAACATGCTTTCTATCAGTTGATTCATCAAGGGACAAAACTAATACCTGCTGATTTTATTGCTCCAGCTCTTTCGCATAATCCACTGGGCGAGCATCATAAAATGTTATTATCAAACTTCTTTGCTCAAACCGAAGCCCTAATGAATGGTAAAACTCGTGAAGAAGTTGATGCCGAATTGACAGGGAAATCAAAAGAAGAAATTGAAAAGATAGCTCCCTTTAAAGTATTTGAGGGAAATCGCCCAACAAATTCAATTTTAGTGAAGAAAGTAACGCCAAAGACTTTAGGTAGTTTGATTGCTATGTACGAACACAAGATTTACGTGCAAGGCATCATTTGGAATGTATTTAGCTTCGACCAATGGGGCGTTGAACTTGGAAAACAATTAGCAAATAAAATTTACCCTGAACTAACCGACAGCGAGGCAATCGACAGCCACGATAGTTCAACAAATGCCTTGATTAATCAATATAAAAAGTGGAGAAAGTAACTTTTTCTGATTCTTGCGTCTCAATAAAGGCTACTCAATCGAGTAGCCTTTATCGTATATAGAATTACGAGTGATTGAACGGTGTATTTTGTTACAAATGTACAATTGCGATTTTTTTAGCTGATTATAAAATTTTTTAAAAAATATTTCTGAGCTTTGGTTTGATTTTGCAATTATTTAAGTGCTTGATAATTAGTTGATTACGGTATGAATTTGTTTTCATTTTTTTTTGAAAAAATAAAAATTACGGAAATTATAAAAAAAAATGTCGTTTACATTTGGAAATTACAAATGCGTAATATACCTTTGAGACATCAAGTAAATATGCTTTCCTAATTAATATAACAAGTGCCTGAACGAAAGTTCAATCTCGAACCCCAAAAAAGTAAAGGTAACCAGCTATTGAGAGAGGTGTTTTTCATTAAGCAGTTTGACACCTCCCTCTCAGTAGCCCAGTGAATCTAAGATAATGGACTTACGTGCTTTTTTACATACCCAATTTTTGGCGTTCCTTTTTTTCTGTTGGGGGAGCATAAGTGTTTATGCAACGAAGCACGAAAATGACACTCCTCTTGTTCCTTACGAGATAAAATTTGCCGATGTAACTTTTCAACTCACTGATGTTACTAGATATTTAGTTCAAACCGAACTAAAAAATATTCAAGCCGATAAAAATAGCCTTCGCCAGCAACTCGATAAATTTAACTTATTTTTACCAGTAGTAGAACCAATTCTGAAAGAAAAGGCTGTGCCTGATGATTTTAAATTTTTGATGATATACAACAAATATCAATCAAGTATCGAAACATCAACATTTTTAGAGGCAGGTGTCTATTGGTGTTTGGATAGAGAAAAAGCTGATGATGTAGATTTAATCGTCAATGACCAACTTGATGAACGTAAGCACTTGATTGCCTCAACCAAAGGTGCGGCAATGTGTTTCAAACGCAATCAAGTTTTATACAGAAATTGGGGGGCAACACTTTTTTCGCACATTGCTGATAGAAAGATTCTCACTTTGCTCGAAATAAATAGAAAATGGGCTGAAAATCCATATATTCTTTTAGATAATCCTTCATATTCAGCAATTTTACAGTTCTTAGCATACAAAATTGCCATTGAACGTGAGTTTCCTGTTTATAAACCTAATGTTCAAAAAATTGTATATGAGTACCCATACAGTAAAGGAAAATCATTAAGTAAAATAGCAATAGATTTAAAAGTTGAGCCAGAAACTCTAACTGAGTACAATAAATGGCTGAACTCACCAACAGTTCCCGAGTCAGATTGCAAAGTTTTAGTTATTGTTCCTGCCGATAGATACAGTGAAATAAGAACTTTTGCTGAATTATCAAGAAAAACGGGTTTGCCTACTAAAGATTTAGGTTTTCCTATCTTGAAAAGAGAAGATAAGATTGCTAAAAATAAAGGCAAGGGTGGGGCTTTTTATTTAATAAATGAGATAGAAGGTTTACAAGCCGATATGTGTGATGTTCCCGTAACAATGGCCTATAAAGCTGGAATATCAATTGAACGTTTTGCTGAATACAATGATATGAAAGAAAATGACTTGCTTAGAATTGGGCAAGTATATTATATTCAACCAAAAGCAAGTAAGGCCAGCGTACCATTTCATGTGGTAAGAGAAGGCGAAACTCTTTGGGATATATCTCAAATGTACGGTGTGAAGCTCGCTAATTTGTTAGATTTTAATAGATTTGAGACTGTGCAGCGTTTGCAAAGAGGTAGAGTAATTTGGTTGCAAACCACCAGACCTAAAAATAAACCAATTGAGTATATCGAAATGCCAGATGAAATGGCTGAGGTAGAAGATATGATGGTGGCTGGTAAAACTAAAAATGTTGAAAAAACGTTTATTATACAAGATACTGTCAGAACATCTGAAAAAGTAATTTCAAAAGAGGTAGATTTGAACAGTTTACCATTAAGCCAAGAAATTGGAAAAGTACAACAAACAAAGCCTGTCAATAAAAATGATGTAGCTTCTACCAAAAAGGAATTACCAAAAGATATTAATTTAGAAACTCTGCCTTTAAGTCAGGAAATTGGAAAAGGGCAGCAGATTAGAACAGCTAATAACAATGATGTAGCTTCAACAAAAAAAGAGCTACCCAAGGAAATAGATATAAATTCATTACCTTTAACGCAAGATATTAGGAAAGAACATTCTAATAATGTAACTTTGCCCAAAAGTACTGATAGTAAGTTAGTTAGTGGAGAACAAAGCCAAGAAGAAGAGCGTATTGTAACTTGGAATAAGCAAAACTCTACAAAAAATAAGCTTTATTCAGAAGAAGTTGCAGAACGTGAAGAAAATAAAAATTTCTTGAGACATACAGTAAAAAAAGGAGAAACTCTTTTCAGAATTGCAGTCAATTATAATGTAGAAGTATCGGAATTGTGGGTTTGGAATAATTTGACGAGCACCATTGTTGAAACAGGTACCGTTCTGAAAATCAAACGTTAGTAAATAGTATAGATTCACTCAATAGCTCGGATTAGCTTCTGCCATTGGCGGGAGCTAATTTTATTTTGGTAATGTACTCAAAAATAGTTGGTGGGAAATTTGCGAAGAGGTATTATATTCCCGGATCAAGTCGAAGAGGAAGTTTGCTCTGGTGGAGACCAACAAATCAGCAATAGACTTGGCGTGTAAACGACAGAATGTAGCTCATTAACTGGGCTACATTTTTTATTCTGTCGGCATACGTTATGGCTAAAAAAACTCATTTTTCGTTAGAAAAAAAGATATACCATTGGGCGGCATTCCGCTTTATGAAGTTTTTACGATGTTCGACCGATAAACCACGATGAACATCCAAGTGATTTTTAAGGTGAGAAAAGAACCTTTCGATACCATTGGTAGTTTTCGGAATAGCACCATCCTCCAGAAAATGGAACATACTTGGAATGGCTGATTTGATATACATGTAAGTCCTTCTGAGTAACTTATGGGTGTACCAGTATCTATCAGTATTTTGATTGAAAGATTTTTGTTGATAGAAAGACTTGTGAGTTTGCTCCCAATTCTTGAACTGATTTAACCAAACATTTTTGTCGTTATGTGAGGTAATTTTGCTAATCATCAAGACCAACTTTCGGAGGTCTTTAGCTGGCTCTTGTTTCGGACATTTTGTAAGCCAAATTAAACTCTGACGCTGTAAATGAACTAAACAACGTTGTATTTTGGTCTCAGTCAATACTTCTCTAATAGCTTTAAGCGTTCCTTTGTGTCCATCAACTGTCATACTATCAATCTTCAATCCCAATCGCAAAAGATTCTGCAAATCCTCTTTGATTTCTTCATATTTTTCATCCTCACTAAAGCGAATCAACTGAGTATAATTACTATGATGGTCTTGATAAGTTATCAAACAAAATTGCTTGAAATAAGTCCCATCCATTCGCATATGTAAGGTGCGTTTATTTTGAATTTTGAGTAAAGGAGCCTGAGCTAAATACTCATAAAAAAAGCGTTGAAGGCTTGCCTTACTATACCCACTTTCTCTACTCAAACTTTCATAGGTTTGGCGTTCTAAAATCCATTTCTTGAACCATACAAAACGGTTTTGAAGGCGTACATCTTTGCGTTGTTCGCAGTACAAAATTCCACAATTTTTACACTTGTATCGCTGTTTCCCAGCTTGCTTTCCCCACTTGATACTGGTCTGATAGCCACAGACCCAGCACCGCTTTTTTTTCTATTTTCATGAAACAAAAAATGATTGATGAAACTAATTTCATCAATCATTCAAAAAATAAAATACAACTCATTGATTATTAGTTACTTATATTTAGTAATTGTACATTTTACCAACTATTTTTGAGTATTATACCTTTATTTACATCCACATGGAAATTTTACTTCTTTACCTTTTTTGAGATTTACTTCTGAAAACCATTGTTTAGGTTTAGCAATAAATACCACATTCTCTACAATTGGTACAACGGTCTGACGTACAGTTTTTTTAAGTTTTGCCATCTCGAATGATATTAAAAAAATACTAAAAAAGAAGTTTTAGTCATAGACCAAGTTCTTTTTTAGTATTTTTTAACCACTTGATTATGCACTTGCTGTACTTTGTATCGGAACTTTTTTGTAGCTAAGAGCAAATCGTGCTACAAATGCCATAGCACTCCATCTTCCATAGTCGTATGGCATTCCCATCGTAAAGTTTTGAATAAATGTGGCCAAAAAGAAGTAAGCCACCATAAGTGTAAAGTCGCAAGTAGGATTGAAAATTTCTTTCCATATCCACTTCAAAATGACAAGATGAAGGACTGCAAATATGAGAAAACCAACAATCCCTAAGTCATGAAACATTTCGATAAATGGTGAATCAACGTAGTAATCTTGGTATCCGTGACCAAAGAAAACTGGAAACCAATTGTTCTTCTCTATATTACGGTCTAAATTTGTAAAAACCTTGGTAATATTTATTACACGAGTAGAGGCTGAATCGTCAACTGTTGCTTTTACACGAGATATTGTATCTGAATCAGTAAAAAAACTTGTAAGGATTTTACCTAAACGGTCTGTAATAATATCAGTAACAAAGAAAAAGTACTCTTTATATTGTGAACTATTCCAAATAGAGAAACCTATATAAACCAATACCAGCAAAATTATGAACCCTTGCCAGCCTGTTAGCCATTTAAGAATCTTGTAGATATTCTTTGCTTTGATATTTGATATAAAATAGAGGAAAAAGAATGCTCCTGTAACAATAATCATTGCCATTGCTTGACATAACCCCACAACGATTATTAAGATTCCAACAGAACCCATTGTAGCTATTCTCCATAATAGACGTTTTTCATTTCGAAGTAATAATACCCCAGCTACAATACCAATGTAAGCACTTTTAGCATAAATGTGGGGATTTCCCATTGAGGACATTCCTCCTTCATCACCAAAACTAATGGCAGCACGCATACCGAACATATAAGCAGGATTACGAGCAATGTAATAAAGCAAACTAATACCTCCGATAGTACAAAATATCAGTGTAAAATATAGAAATGTTGATTTAAGATTATTAATGGAGATACCAGCGAATATAAACATTGCCATTAGAAACACAAGCTGGTTGCCAATTTCTATTGGCGTATTTGTGAACCATCCTCTATTGGGTGAGTAAGTGGCTAAATATAAAAGTGCCATTAGCCCGTATAGAGTACACATTAAATAGCCGATGGTATTGGCTTGATAAAGTTTTTTTGGATTTAGTGGAAACGCAATCAATAAACTCACTATTGCCATACCAGCTGTAAAGGCTGTACTACCTGGGGCAAGTTTCAGACCATCTCTAAAGAAATACACAATTGGTAAGCCACCAAAGAAAAAACTAAGTCCTATACTTTGGCGATATTTATTAAATTTATTGAATAGCCAATCAAGGTAAATAAACATTTTGATACTTTTTTTATGCAAATATACCTCTCTGTTTTGGTAATTGCAGTTTATTGTTGGATTTTTAATAATTTGAGCCTTAAAATTTCTTATTTTTGAGGCTATTTTAAGAGTAAATACTTTTTAAATAGTATTTGCGTTTAGAATTCACATCGAACATTTTTTTATTTTTAATAAGTCTTTTTTACTCGAAACCCCTTTTTTGCATGAAAATGCTCATAATTCACCAGTTTTTCTGGGCTCATTATAAAGCAAAAATTTATACAGAACTTCAAAAAGTAGTTGATAAACATCCCGAAGACGAACTTTTAGTACTTCAAACTGCCTTGAACGAATTTACAAGAGCCAAAATCGGCAATCTTGATTACAGTATTCATCAATACAATATAAAAGTTTTGTTTGAAGACTATTACGAAAATACTACTATATGGCAACGTGTAAAGAAGTCAATTTATTGGGTAAATAAGTTTAAACCTGATGTAATTAATTTACCAGGCTATTATGAGCCTGCCATGAATATTGTGCTTTTTTATTGTAGAATGAAGGGCATTAAAGTCGTGATTTCTTCTGATTCTACCGAAGGCGATAATCCAAATGTAGGTTGGAGAGAAGCTTTGAAAAGTTTTGTAGTAACAAAAGCTCAGGGATTCTTCTGTTACGGTTCCAAATCGGCCGAGTATATATATAAACTTGGTATGAAACCTGAACATATTTTGGTGGCTAATAATTCGGTTGATAACGATAGAGTTGCGAGTGTTCATGCAGAAGCTCTTAAAACTCGTGATGAAGTAAAACAATCATACAAGCTTAGAAAATATAACTTTATTTATGTTGGTAGATTGATAGGTGTTAAAAACTTAGATAATTTATTAGCAGCTTACAAGCCATTAGCTGATTCTGATTGGGGGCTAATTATATTGGGTGACGGGAGTGAGGAAGCTAAACTTAAACAATATACTGCTGATAATAATCTCGATGGAATATGCTTTATCGAAGGGCAACCGTGGTATGATGTCCCTAAAATTTTAGCATTAGCTGATGTGTTTGTTTTACCGAGTTATTCTGAACCTTGGGGCTTGGTAGTTAACGAAGCAATGGCAAGTGGATTACCTGTGATTGTTTCTAATAAATGCGGTTCGGCTTTTGATGCTGTTTTGGAGGATTCCAACGGATACACTTTCAATCCGTATGATGTTGACGAACTGACTTCTAAATTTAAAAAATTTGTTGATAGTCCAGAAAAAATCATTCCTTTTGGACAAAAATCAAAAGAAATTATAAAGCGTTTTTCGCCCGAGCAAGTTGCTCAGGAAATGTACGATGGTTTTAAAAAAGTAGTGTATGAAAATAAGTAGAGAAAACAATTTTGACCTTATTCGCCTCATTGCTGCTTTTCAGGTATTGATTTGGCATGGTTCTGTGCATTTTGACCTCTCAGAGAGACTTTACAATATTTTGGTGGTCATATATCATTTCCCAGGAGTTCCAATTTTCTTTACGATTAGCGGTTTTTTGATAAGTTTTTCGTTAGAACGAAATAATTTTAATTTAAAACAATATTTTAAGAATAGAAGTCTAAGAATTTTTCCTGCATTGTGGGTGTGTACAATTCTTACTGCAATACTACTTTTAGGTTTTGGAAAAATAGGGAGCGTGAAGGATTTCATCACCTGGTTTATTGCTCAAATTACCTTTTTTCAATTTTATGCCAGCGAATCTCTTAAAACTTGGGGAACAGGGCATCCAAATGGTAGTTTGTGGAGCATTGCGGTTGAATTACAGTTTTATTTAGTTTTACCATTGATTTTGTATATAATCAATCTTTCTAAAAATAAACTGTTTATCAATCTGTTGCTATTGGTAGTTTTTCTACTTTCAATTTTTATCAAGTATTTTATCCATAACAATGCGTTTATTTTACAAAATGAATTGTATGTCAAGTTGCTCAACAATACAGTTTTGATATACCTACATTTCTTCTTGACAGGTATTGCGATTTACAAAAATTTTGAATGGTTATTGCCATATTTAAAAGACAAAGCAATTATTTGGCTTGTTATTTATGCAGCTTATGTTATAATATTTAAGTTTTGGCTCAAATTTTACGATAATAATTACGAAATAAGCATTTGGGGAATTCTGGCAAATACTATACTGTCGTTGCTTACGCTATCTTTTGCTTTTTCGTTTACTGATTTAAGTAAAAAGCTACTTCGTGAAAATGATATTTCGTACGGAATTTACATTTATCACATGCCAATCGTAAATACAATGGCGAGTTTAGGTTATAGAGGAAGTATCTGGAATTTAGTCGTTTTAACTGTTCTTACTACAATTTTAGCATTTATCTCATGGAAATTGATTGAACAACGGATTTTGAAGTTAAAAATGTGATGCAAGATAAAGAGGCACGTCAGTTTTACCAAACGTGCCTCTTTTTTATGACTACTTTAAAATGATTGTTGTTTCGGTGTATTTCCCTTCAGGGACAGGATTAATGACCGATTCCATGTAGCCATTTGGTAGCTTACCACCTGGAATCCATAATTCATTCGCACCAGTTTCGTTGCCAGAAGGCAATCTGAGTTTGAGTTTTTTAGGTCTTCGTATATCTATTCTGATTATCTCTGAATTTTTCCACATTCCAGCTGGAATTCCTAATTCAGTTTCTACGTAGCTAAGTTGCCCATTAGCTTTTTGAAGCAAATCATTCATTTCTTTCTTGCACATCACAAAAAGTCCATCTTGACGGCCGAGCATTGTTCTTCCGTATTTATCTAAAATATGTTTTTGTGTAAGAAAAGAAGCACCTCGTCTAAAATTTCGCTGATGTCGGTGGCGGTATCTCCATTTTAAATAATTAGATGGATTTGGCCTGCTCCCTTTCGGAATACTAACAATTTCATCTTTTGAATGGCCTTTTTTGAAGGCTTTTACTAAAAAATCGGTTGTATCATTTTGAAAAAAATGACTTTCGGAAAGATTAAAATACTCAGAAACGAGTACTGTTTTAGTTGTTGCATTGGCCGAAATAGAAGCATTAAACAGCAGAAGGGAAATGAGAAATAATCTCATCTTCGAACTTAAAAACATAGTATATATTAGGTTAGCGTGATAAGTGCAAAATTATAAATTTTGACTTACGAACCAATAAGTTCTATGCAATATGTTTTGGTATATTTACTTTTCTGAAGTTTGTTTCATCATGTAGTTTCCAAAAAAAGAATTTTTCTTTGCAAAATATTGTAAGAATATCTCTTGAGGAATATCTGCTTTATTAATATTAGGGCTTTCAGCTATTGAAGGTACTTCCTCCCATTTAAGTGTGGTCATACTACTAAAAATGCCTAAAATGATTGTAAGTACCATGTATAACCTCAAAAATTTAGTTGAGACTTGAGATTTTAGCATTTCTGAATAAGAGAACATTAATAGTACAAAAATTAAGATTTTAATCGTGCTGATAAGTCGCATTGCTAAATCATTATTAAAACCGATTCGATAAAGTGGCGAAATAATGAAATAAGCGGCACAAAAGCCAAGTAGTACCAATTTATCATTGTATGAGTTTTTAGATGCAAAGAGTTTGTACATGAAAAATATGTAAATGCCCACTTCAAAAATACAATACCCAACCAAAGCTAAAATTGAGATGAATGGTTTTTGGTAGAGATAACCAGAAATATCGGCGAATGTCCAGATAAAACCTGAAAAACGGTTATCTTGAAAATGTGCTAAAAAATAACTGGCCATAATGAAGGTAATGATTCCGCCACCTGCCAAATTAGCAACACTAAAAAAGTTTGAAAATCTTCGGTATAGTACTAAAAAACCTGCAATAACTCCAACACTGAACGCACCGAGAAACGACCACATTAGCAATAACGAAACAAAGAATAATACAAAACGATTATCTTTTCTGATAAAGCTTTCGTAATATACAAAAAAGACTCCAACCGTCGTAACAATGTGATGCTGAGGCGAATAATGAATATTTATCAAATTAAATGAAATACCTGATGGCCAGATAAAATATTGTATCATGGGCAGCGAAACCACATTTTTTAGCAAATAATGAGCATACAGGTATGGCTTGAAAAGTGTAGCACCCAATAAAAAGAGTACAAAAACCAATATTATGTTGAGATTCTTAGGACTTAGAAAATACAGCCAACTAAATGAAATAAAGATACCTATTGCTCCCCATAAATATAACAAGATATTGCTTGCTCCGAACCCTACAAATTTACAAATGATAGCAGTTGGTAAATAATAAGCCATATAATACCCCAAAATGGCTGGTTCTTTCAATATTCCATAGCGAGTTTCATGCTCATAAACAACTGGAAATGGTTTCTCGATGAGTTCTTTGACAATTGTGTTATGTTTATAATAATCATACGATTGTCCCAACCCGAAATTTCCCAAACTGAAAATAACCCCTAAAACTAACGTAAAAAATGCTAAGTATAGAATCGTACTAAATTCAATCTGCTTCACCCTCAATGCCGAGAAATCTTCATTACTTTGATTGGTATTTACTACGAAACTATAAAACGAATAAATAGACACTACAAACCCAAGAGTTGCCCACAACGGATTAAGCCACGTCAGAATAAATATCAGATTTGGTAATAGTAAGTAAGTTACCGTAAGTATTTTTAGATTTTTAATGGTCATTTTGCTGAGAAATCTTGTGGTTTCGATTTTGACTCAATGATTATTATTTATTTTGACTTGTAGGAGCAAAGCTCAAGTAAGTTAATTTACAAATCTATATTTGAATAAAACCCAAATAGCTTCTACACCATCTTTCCAATTTATTTTTTTTCCTTCACTAATTGAGCGTGGATAATAACTGATTGGAACTTCGGGTATTTTATAGCCGAGTTTTGCAATTTTAGCCGTTACCTCTGGACAAAATTCAAAACCTGTACAGTTGAGTTTTATTGATTTTAAAAGTTTAGCATCGAATACTTTGTAGCAAGTAGGTTCGTCAGTTAGATTTTGAAAGTATAAAATATTCGTAATCCAAGTCACGACTTGTCCGCCCAAAAAGAATGAAAAATAGGAGTGTTTGTTTTGCTTGTTCAAAAATCTCGAACCATAAACTACTTTTTCTTTGCCGCTTTCAATGACAGGAATTAACTTATAATAGTCTTGTGGGTCGTATTCCAAATCTGCGTCTTGAATAATAATAATATCGCCTTTTGAATGCTCAATGGCTGTTCTGATTGCTCCACCTTTTCCTTGATTTTTTTCGTGAAAAACTACTTTGATTGTATCACTTTTCAAGGTATTCAGTAACTCGCGTGTACCATCAGTCGAGCCATCATCTACTACAATGATTTCTTTTGGGATATTTACTTCTCCAATCTTATTTAATATATTTTGTATATTATGAACTTCGTTGTAAGCTGGTATTAATACAGAAAGGAGCATATTTTTATGGGGATAATTCAATATTCAAATGATTTTAAGTGTTGTGTGACAGACTTTATTTACTTGTTTTTCGGTGCCAAAGTTTAATATAAAGCACTGAGTCTGTCTCTACCGTGAAGTTTTTGCTTAATTCACTGCGTAATTTGTCAAGTGCAATCTTATTTTCTGGTGTATTTATTTTTGTGCTATCATCAATTACGGTGTGGCGGAATCCAAAAAACACTAATTTCATGCTGGTATCTTGCAGCGATTTTTCATAAACATCCGTGTGCTTTTTTATGTAATCGCTGGTTTGCATTTCGGTATTGATAAAAGGTACATTTGGATAGCGATGAGAGTGAAAATAAAATAGTGTGCCAAAATCTATTAATAAAGCTTTGTCTCCTGCTTTTAAATTCCGATTTACCGTGCTGGCATAAGTTTTTTCGATAGCAAAATCATCTATTTGAACCAAACGCTGAATAACTTCTCGACGAGTAATGAAAGTAATGACCAAAACCAATATAGACAAAATTCCAAGAGCTAAATAAACTCGATTGAGTTTTTGCTCATAGATTTTGCTATAATGATTATAGACCATTGCAATAACCACCGAAAAAAACGGAGCAGCAGGGTAGAAGTAATGCGATGCTTGACTTTTCATGAGGGAAGTCAAAGATAGCAATCCGAAAAACAACGAAACCATAAAAGTTGTGTTGCTCCAATACTTCGATTTGTCTTTTACTGTAAGAGCTAAGATAATACTCAATATCGTCAAAAATATGAACCAAAAGGTTTTGATTATCAGCTTTTTAAGAAATAATGTATGCGAAGGATACGAACCAAATGGATAGATATATGACCAATAAATGTGTTGTTCAAGACGATTAAGTTGATAAAAATATAATAGCGATAAAAGTAATGGAACGGCAAAACCTACTAAAATCAATGTTCCTTTTTGGGTAATTTGCCAGAAATTACTTTTGCGGATAAAGAAACATTCATAAAAAAGGTATAAGCCTGCACCCGCAACATAAAACATTGCGATACTTTTGAAGGTCATGGCAATTCCCAGTAAAACTCCACCGATAAACCAATCTAAATTCTTATTTTTAGATAAAAAGTAGAGCGACCAAATGGCAAGAATCGCAATGGGAGCCTCTGGTTCAAGGAAGTTAATCTCCATGAAAAAGCAGCTAAGTAGCGATAAAAACGCAGTGATAAAAGCCGTTTGGCTGCTTTTTGTAAGTTTATTAACAACGATGTAACTCGAAATGCCAATTCCAATAAATTCGATTACAATTAGAAGTGTTACTTGAAAATGAGTAAAATCGCCACCCAAAATGTTGATTCCTTTTTGTACAAAAACATACCAAAGCCACGATTTAGAGGGTATAAAATCATACATTTGGTAGCCATCATTGAGCGAACGCCCAATAACCAAGTATTCCAAGGCGTCATATCCGAAGCCAGAATTATATGAAAAAAGACCAAAAATAGGCGTTAGGAGCAACAAAACGCCAAAATGGAGTGCAGAACCCCGCTGAGTGGCATTCCACCCGAACGTATTTTTGTTTGTTGTTTTGATAGACTGAAATTTTTGTTGGGCTATTCAATAGCCAATGTTGATTAAAAAAGTTTTTTGCGATGTAAGCAAATGATTTTTATGCAAAAATAGCAAAAATCATTGGTATTCTAAAGGTTATACTTCCGACTACTTATTCTGTGGGCTAAAAAGTTCTTGATTTAAAACTTGATACAAGTAATCGGCAGCCACTTGGTTTCCTGCTTTATTCCAATGTAAATCGGTTGGAAAGTAATATGCTTTAAATGGGTCTTTATGCTTCATAATTACGTCTTTAAATGAATAAACCTTTATATTATTGACTTTACAAAAATCAACAATTACTTTTTCATGGCTCATTGTACCCGATTTTTGGAATTCCGCAATCGATTTATTTGAAGGAATAAAGAATGTATAAAACTTCCCGCCCGATTGTTCTACATTTTTAGCTAATGCCTTTAAATAAACGTAAGTAGGGTAGAATCGGTCATTTTCAGTTTTAGGTTGTTCAGCGATTTTGGGTGTAGTTGGAGACGAGGTAGCTGTTTCCGTTGCTGATTTTTTATCAGTTGTTGCAGACTGTGTCGTTGCTTGCTGATGCTGATTTTCTTGCTTTACTTTTTTGTTCCACATGATTCCGACCTGTGTTCTAATCATATTGAACAAATGAGAATGAGATGCAAACCAATTATAGACTTTGCTATTGGCCAACTTGTTCTTCTGAATTGCGTTCAGATTTGTAGCTTCATTAACTGCTTTTGGAACAATAGAATCTTGTTCGATAGTGAAATATCTATTTTCTGAATTATCAACGAAATCGTTTTCGTAGTAAAAATACAAAACAACTTTTGGGTATAGCTCTGGGCCACGAACTTCGTAAAATTTGAGTGCATAGTCTGTACCCGAGCCAGATGCTCCCGCATTCAATACAGCTACTGAATCTCTATTTATTTTTTTTTCTAAAAGTTTGCAGAAAGTTTCGTCATCATTTACTCCCCAACCGTAAGTAAATGAATCGCCGATTGCCAAGATTTTAAACGGAATCTTTTTGTAATCATTCAGTTGTCGAGTATCACGCATACCAATTTCGTTGTTTTGATATTCGTAATAATATTCACGTGGATGACTCTTAAATCCTTTTTGATTAGGAACAGGTACCATACCTCCTAATTTGGAATCGTAATAAAACTGTACGGGAGAAATAACTTGTGGGAAAAATATACGGATAATAACTTCGCCAATGATTAAGCCAACCAAAAGGCTTATAAACATAGCAGCAATATTTTTAAGAGCGTTTTTAATGAAATTCATTGATTCAAAAAAAGAATTAAAACGTTTTTTGTGGTTTTACTTTGTTGTATAAAATCTCCATTAATCAACAACTGTGCAAAATTAGCCAATTTTTACTTGGGGTTCTCGTCAAACAGTGATAATTTTAAGCATGAATTGGATAAAGCCACTTACGATAGTCGAATTTGTCTTCATTGGCATATTTTTGTTGGTCTATGCCACCTACTTTATACGTCTATACTTAGTTGCTCGCCGATTAGGTACTACTGCTCGTTCGGTTATTATTAAATTTATAATCAGAGGAATTTATTTGGGACTTTGCATCTTGGGTTTGTTGGGGCCAAGTTTTGGTGTTAATGAAATCGAATCTCAAGCAACTGGAAAAGATATTTTCTTTGTATTTGATTTATCTCGCTCGATGGATGCCATTGATATTGAGCCTTCAAGGTTAGAAAAAACAAAATTTGAACTTATTAAAAATATAGACCAACTCAAATCTGATAGAATTGGTCTCATAGTGTTTTCGTCAGAGGCATATACACATACACCTCTCACTTTCGACCGTGATGCTATTAGATTATTCATTCAAAAACTGAATACTGGTTTGTTTGTAAATAATGGCACTGATTTGAATGCAGCTTTTAGTTTGATTTTGAAGAAATTTCAAGCAAGTTCAACACTAAATAGTCGAAAAACTAAAGTCATTGTACTTATTTCAGATGGGGAAGATTTTGGAAAAATCGAACCAAGTGTAATTTATGCACTCAAACAAAATAAGATTAATCTACTCACACTTGGTGTAGGTACACCGCAAGGAGGGTTAATCAGAGAAGGTATGGATTATAAGAAAGATAAGAATGGGCAAGAAGTTGTTTCTAAACTAAATGCTCCTTATTTGTTAAACTTGACGAAAACCCTAAATGGAAAATATTTTCAACTAACCAATCAAGTAAATGGTGTTTCTGACCTTTTGAAAGAGGTTGACCGAGTTGAAAGCAATTGGATTGACACCCGAAAAATGACAGTTGCCAACAATAAATACTATTATTTCGTAATTTTGGGCTTACTTTTAATGATAATTGATATATTGTTTACTGTCCGTACAATCAAAATCTGACGATGAATATTTGGTTTTTTTATATAATCTTGCTTTTCCTCAATCTACGCTCGTTGACGAACGTTTCGCAAAGAAACGCTCTCAAAATCGAAGCAGGGACAGCTTTTTATAAAAAAAACTTTCCATTGGCAGCTCAGAAATATGAAGAATTAGCCAATATTTCATATAATTTAGAACCAGAAGCACGTTTAAATTTAGCACATTCCTATTTCAGTATCAACGATACATCAAAGGCTTTAGAAGAATACAAGAAATTGGTCAGACTCAACGATGTGGTGATTTCTACCAATGCCATGATTCAAGTAGGGGTGATTGAAACAATGAAAGGCGATAGCACAGGAGCTTTAGAGTTATTTAAGATTGCTTTGCAAAATGATAATGAAAATAAAGTAGCAAGGTATAATTATGAATTATTGAGAAAGAAACTCCCTCAGTCTCCACCCAAGAATAACCAAAGTCAGACCTCTGAAAGTCAATCTAATAACGGTGGTGAAGCTGAAAAAACAGAAGAGAAACGTGATGAATTAGATTCAACTACTCCCGAAAAAATGAGTAAAGAGAAGGCTTTGCAAATCTTGGAAGCAATGAAAACTACCGAGTTGCAGTATGCACAACAACGTAAGCAACAATCAAATAAAAAAGAGAAAGTAGAGAAAGATTGGTGATAAAATCTTTTGGTTCAGAAAATATAAAATTCAATATAATGACTCAAATTTCAGATGGCGGTGTTTTGCAATCCGCAGTAAAAGAAACAAATTTTAATTTTGAAGGACAAACCGCTTTTTATCGTGGAAAAGTGCGTGATGTTTATGATTTTGGCGATAAAGTTGTGATGGTTGCATCGGATAGAATTTCAGCATTTGATGTAGTATTGCCTCGTCCGATTCCGTTCAAAGGTCAAGTTTTGAATCAAATTGCTGCAAAATTTCTGAATGCAACCAAAGATATTGTTCCTAATTGGCTTTTGGCTTCTCCTGACCCTAATGTTTCTATTGGTGTTCGTTGCGAAACTTTCCCAGTCGAAATGGTTGTTAGAGGCTATTTAGTAGGTCATGCTTGGCGTACATACAAGAGCGGACTTCGTACACTTTGTGGAGTGACTTTACCCGATGGTTTGAAAGAAAATGATAAGTTCCCAACACCAATCATCACGCCAACAACCAAAGCTCACGAAGGCCATGATGAAGATATTTCTCGTGAAGATATTATTGCAAAAGGCTTAGTTTCGGAAGAAAAATACGTTCAACTCGAACAATACGCTTTGGCCCTATTCCAAAGAGGCACAGAAATGGCAGCCGAAAGAGGTTTGATTTTAGTTGATACAAAATACGAATTTGGTGAAAAAGATGGTATAATTTATCTGATTGATGAAGTGCATACGCCAGATTCTTCAAGATACTTCTTTACCGAAGGTTATGCTGAAAATTTAGCGGCAGGACTTCCACAAAAACAATTATCTAAAGAATTTGTAAGAGAATGGTTGATTGCCAATAATTTTCAAGGAAAAGAAGGACAAACTGTACCAGAAATGACCGATGAGAAGGTGTTGGAAATTTCAAACCGCTACATTGAACTATACGAAAATGTTTCGGGTGAAAAATTTGTAGCCCAATCTGGTGAAGATGTCATTGGTAGAATAGAAGGAAATATTAAAGCATATTTTGGTATTTAGATGTGGGGCGAACATCCTGTTCGCCGTAACTAACCTACATTTTTCAATTTTTAAAGTATGAAATATCCAAGAAGATTATCATCTCAAACAATACAGTAATTGCCTTATCAGATACGGAAGCTGCCAAATTTTTTACTGATGATACTCGCTCAGATATTGGTTCGGAAGCTGAAAAAATGAAATTTGCCAATACTGTCAATGATTTAGTAGCAAAATTCATTCGATTAGATTTTCAAGAAGATTTACAGGCTGAAATGTTGGTAATGGAGCGTATTAAACCGATTGATTACCGTGCTTTTGAAGTTGAAATTCGAGAATTGTGGCTTGATGTTTTTGAGACTGAATTAATCGAACTTCATAGAGCAGGTTTTGTCCATCGTGACCTCCAACGCCCTTCTAATATAGGTGGTTTAGCTTTTGATAATATTTTATTGACAGATACTGGATTACGCCTAATTGATGTTGGTATTTCGGCCTTGAAAAGCCAAGTTGGTCATAAGATTTTTGAAAAGTATGTCGAAATAGAACTTCAAGAAATGGCCTTATTTAGGGAATATTTCTTAAATAGATAACAAAAGCCCCCTTTTCATTGAAAAGGGGGCTTTTTATTTTACTTCAAAACATCTTGATAACTTACCAGTTTTATTCCTTTTTTGATAATAGCTTCTTTAACTTTTTCGCTCGTAAAAATATTGGTTACATCTTGTCGACCTTGTGCAACGTCTTCATAACCAATGTGATAAATGGCTTTTAGTTCATCATTATCAAGTCCAGGGTGTTCTACAAACACATACTTTTTGCCTTCTTCCAGCTTATCAAGCATTGCAATAAAACCATTGATTCGTTCTTCAGTTGATTTATTTTTAAAATCAAAACCAATATAGTTGATTCCAAAATCTTTCACTGATTCAACGTCAACCATTTTTAGGTTAAATTCTTTAGCAACTTTTTTTGCCATTTTCTTTACTTCGGGAGTAAAACCCGTACTACCCATGTGTCCAGAAATATGACTCAAACGTGGAATATATTTCAATGCCATTTTTATTTGAGCTCGAAGTTCTTTTTCGATATCCTCTATTTTCCAAGCATTATCCATAATAGCTTGGTTTGGATAGTTATTATTATGAAACAACATCGGGTAGAAATATCCATCGGCATTTCTGATACTTGGACAGTCGGTGAGTGGTCGCCATTTTATGTTATCCCATTCACTTGTAATAGCAAAGTGAAGTCCAACATCGGTTTTTGGATTTTCAGTCAGCATTTTTACTGCTTCTGGAAACCACGGAGACGGTACAATTACCTCGATTGAGGTCTGAATTCCTTCTTTATAACACTTAATTAATGCTTCATTGCCCGAATGAGAATAACCCATATCGTCTCCTCGAATGATAAGTTGAGGCGAATTGGCCGATTGTTTACTTTCTACGCCTTTAAAAACCTCTCTTTTTTGATTTTTATTGAAGATACTTACAAAATCAACCGATATTTTATCTCCATCAAAATTGAAAACAATTGTTTCAGTATGTGGACTCTCAATGTAACGGAGTGTCAGTTCTAAAGTCTTACTGTCTTTCCAAGCATAACTTCCTGCAACTTTGAATGGCGAAAGACCAACTCTATTTGATTTAGCAATGGCAACCAAATAAGGTCCAAACTTTGTCGTTTCGCTATTTATCCATTTACCCAAACCAAATGGAATGGTATGCGTGACAGAGTCAGTTTTTATTGACAAATTCAAAGTTTCATTTTTAAACTCAAATCCTACGCTCTCAAGAGCTTTTGATTTAGAAATAATTCCATAAGTTTTCCCTGAAATACCACTTTCAAGCATCGATGAATTTTCTTTACTGCCAATGGGTAGAGCTAAAGAGACAATTTTTTGCTTTAATTCTGTCAGTTTTTTAGGGTTTGCAGAAAGTTTCTTATCGTTTAGTGCAGGAAGAATATATTTCCAAATCAAATTGATTTCAGATTGCATATCGGGAGCCTCGGCAGTAGTGATGATAACAGCGTCTTTTTCGGGCAGAACTATAATATATTGTCCGTTAGCACCATCAGCACGGAAACCATTGTTTCTACATCGCCACATCTGATAACAATAGCCTTGTAGCCAATCACTTGAGTCTCTTTGGGCTTGGGTTGCATCAGGATTTTGCATGATTTTCATACTTGTAGCTTCTTCAACCCATGAAGCAGGCAAGATTTGTTTCCCTTTCCAATTTCCTTTTTGTAGAAATAATTGTCCGAATTTTGCCATATCTTCGGTCTTAACTCTGAGTCCCCAACCTCCTGTATTAATGTTTTTAGGGTCAACTTCCCAATCAATACCTTCAATACCGAGAGGTGTAAAAAGCCTTGGTTGTAAATAGTCAATCACTT
Source organism: Emticicia aquatilis (assembly GCF_014644295.1). Classification (GTDB taxonomy): domain Bacteria; phylum Bacteroidota; class Bacteroidia; order Cytophagales; family Spirosomataceae; genus Emticicia; species Emticicia aquatilis. The sequence continues at coordinate 35,493 of NZ_BMKK01000004.1, read as the reverse complement.
TTTGCCCTGTTACTTTCTGCACAATTGCTGAAAGCATATAAGTTGCAGGTGAATTATACAGAAACTTAGTACCAGGTTGGTTTTTTATTGGTGTATTCAAAAACTCTCTTACCCAATTATCTGATGTTATCATGCCAAAGTTTTCTTTGGCGTGGCCAACGCTCATCGTTAGCAAATCTTTCACTTTCAACTCCGAAAGATAAGGACTGATATTTACAGGAACGTCTTCGGGGAAAAATGAAATCACTTTATCTTCAACCGTAAGTTTTTTTTCAGCAACCGCAAAACCGATGGCCGTAGCTGTAAAACTCTTACTTACCGAATACATGGTATGTTTCAAGTCGCTACGATATGGATTCCACCAACTTTCAGCCACTACTTTTCCGTGCCTGACGAGCATAAAACTATGAAATTCGTGTTTGCTTTTGTTGGCAGCATCTAAGAAATTAATGATTCCTTCGGAAGAAACGCCTTCCGCTTCGGGTGTGCTACGAGGTAATGAAGTGACTTTTTGAGCAGATATTTGATAGCTCAAAAAGAATAAAATTAAGATTTTTTTCATTGTTATTTTAGGGAGAATAGTTTTATTTCAAGTGTTTCAAAGATAAACAATTTTAAAAGATATATAAACAAAAACGCCATTCTTGCTATAAGAATGGCGTTTGATAACTTTATTTTAAAGCTTTTATGCCTCGGCATAAGCTGGAGAAATCATAGAAACAGATTTTGCTTCCAATAGCGTTTCACCCATCAAATACTCGTCAACTTTTCTTGCACACTCACGTCCTTCAGAGATAGCCCAAACAACCAATGATTGTCCACGACGCATATCGCCAGCTGCAAAAATCTTTGGATTTGATGTCTGATAATTTGGAGCTTTTACATTCTTACGCTCATCAACTTCAATTTCTAATTGATTCAATAAATCTTGTTGAGGATTCAAGAAACCAGCCGCAATCAAAGCTAACTCACAAGGAATTTCACGCTCGTTCATTTCAACTTTTGTTCCGTTGAACATAGCCGATTCCGAAATCAAAATTCCTTTCAAATTACCGTTTTCATCTCCGATAAATTCTTTTACATTGATACTGAATAAACGCTCACAACCCTCTTCGTGAGAAGTTGATGTGCGTTTTGTCAAAGGCCAATTTGGCCAAGGAGTTGCCTCGGCACGCACTTGATAGAATGGCTGTTTTTTATCGTCGATTTCTGGTTCAGGCATCACTTCAACCTGCGTAATAGTTTTTGCTTTATGGCGGTTAGATGTTCCAACGCAGTCAGAACCTGTATCACCTCCACCAATTACTACAACGTTTTTACCAGTTGCAAAAATTTCTCCATTTTGATAGGCTTCACCACGGTGGTCGTTGATACGCTCTATACCAGCAACACGTTTGTTTTGTTGGCTCAAGAATTCCATTGCAGGATAAATGCCTTTCAATTCTTTTCCTTTAATTTCAATCATACGTGGAACAGTCGAACCACCCGAAAGTACAATTGCATCAAAATCTCTTACTAAATCACTTGATTTAACATTAAAGCCCACGTTTGCATTGGTAATAAAAGTGATTCCTTCTTCTTTCATTACATCAACACGACGGCGAACAACCGATTTATCGAGTTTAAAATCAGGAATACCGTAACGCACTAAGCCACCAATTTCGTCGGCACGCTCAAACACTGTCACTAAGTGACCAGCTTTGTTCAATTGCGAAGCAGCCGCTAAACCCGCAGGGCCAGAACCAACTACCGCTACTTTCTTGCCAGTTCGTTTCTTCGGAATGTTAGGTTTTACCCAGCCGTTAGCGTAAGCACGTTCGATAATTGATTTTTCGATGTATTCGATAGCCACCGGTGGCTTATTGATACCTAAAACACATGATGCTTCGCAAGGAGCTGGACAAATACGTCCTGTAAATTCAGGGAAATTATTTGTCGAACTTAAAATTTGGTAAGCATACTCCCAGTTTTCTTCCCAAACGGCATCATTAAATTCTGGAATGATGTTACCAAGCGGGCAACCGTTATGGCAAAACGGAACGCCACAGTCCATACAACGAGCAGCCTGCTTACGAGTATTATCTTCATCGACAGGCATTTCAACTTCATTATAGTCTAAACGACGCTCTTCAACGTTACGTTTAGCTGCCAATTCTCTTTGAAATTCTAAGAAACCAGTAGGTTTTCCCATTGTTTTATAGTGATTTTGTTATATAGTTGGTCGATTATTGGCGATGGTTGTTTCGCCAACAATCTAATACTAAATGCTCTGTTATTAATTAAATTGATACACAATCGCTGGAAATGAGCTTACGCCAATACTTTCTCAGCTGCTGCTTTTTTCTTTCTTTCCATTAAAACTCGTTTGTAATCCGTAGGGAATACTTTTACGAAATTTGGAATTTCATTTTCGAAATTAGCAAGAATTCTCGCTGCTACTTCACTCTTAGTTTCTTTCAAGTGTTTTTCGATGAAAGATTTCAGCATTTCGGCATCTTCGACATCAACTGTTTCTAAACCAACCATTTCTTTGTTGCATTTTGCTTCAAATGTTTTGTTTGGATTATACACAAAAGCGATACCACCACTCATACCCGCTGCGAAGTTGCGACCAGTTTCGCCCAAGATAATCGCCAAACCACCAGTCATGTACTCTAAACCGTGGTCACCAATACCTTCAACTACAACTTTAGCACCTGAGTTTCTTACGCAGAAACGCTCTCCAGCCATACCTCTGATATATGCTTCACCCGATGTTGCACCATAGAATGCCACGTTTCCGATAATCATATTTTCTTCGGCTTTGAAAGTAGCTTTTCTATCGGGATACACAACTAATTCTGCACCACAAAGACCTTTTCCGAAGTAGTCATTTGAGTCGCCCTCGAGTTCGAGTTTCAAACCTTTTGTCGAGAATGCACCAAATGATTGTCCAGCTGTACCTCTATATTTATAGTGGATTGTGCCATAAGGTAGGCCTTCTCCTGCATAAACTTTCGAGATTTCGTTGGAAGTCATTGCACCAATCGAGCGGTTTAAGTTATTCACCACGTATTCGGCTTCAACTTCTTTTTTACTTTCTAATGCTGGTTGAGCATCAGCCATCATTTTCCAGTCAAGCACTTGTGAAATACCGTGGTCTTGCTCTTCTTGCTTGTATTGAGCAACATCCAATGTTGTTGGCTCTTTAAACAAGATTCCTGAAAGGTCAATTTTCTTATATTTCCAGTGATTGATGTCATCACGTTTTTCGAGGAATTGCGATTGACCAACCATTTCGTTTACTGTACGGAAACCTAACTCAGCCATGATTTCACGAAGCTCCATAGCTAAGTAAGTAAACATATTCACTACGTGTTCTGGCTTACCGCTGAACATCGCACGAAGTTCTTTGTTTTGAGTAGCAACACCAACTGGACAAGTATTCAGGTGACACTTACGCATCATGATACAACCAACCGCTACTAAAGCTGCAGTAGCAACCCCAAATTCTTCTGCACCCAAAAGAGCTGCAATCGCAATATCACGACCTGTACGAAGCTGACCATCAGCTTGTACGGTAATTCTACCACGCAATTTGTTTTTAACCAAAGTTTGGTGAGCTTCGGCCAAACCTAACTCCCAAGGTAAACCTGCGTGGCGGATTGAAGATAGAGGAGAAGCTCCTGTACCACCATCGTGTCCTGCAATCAAAACCACATCAGCGTGTGCTTTGGCAACACCTGCTGCTACTGTACCAACACCAGCTTCAGATACTAATTTAACAGAGATTCTTGCATCACGATTTGAGTTTTTCAAATCATAAATCAATTGTGCTAAATCTTCAATCGAATAAATATCGTGGTGAGGAGGTGGGGAAATTAGACCAACACCTGGGGTACTATGACGCACACGACCAATCCACTCATCAACTTTATGACCAGGAAGTTGTCCACCTTCACCTGGCTTAGCTCCTTGTGCCATCTTGATTTGTAGTTCTTTGGCATTGGTTAGGTAGTGACTTGTCACACCGAAACGCCCAGAAGCTACTTGTTTGATTGATGAACTTAGGTTATCGCCGTTTTTATCTAATTCATAACGGATTTCATCTTCGCCACCTTCACCCGAGTTAGAGCGACCACCGATACGGTTCATCGCAATAGCTAAGGTTGTGTGTGCTTCCCAAGAAATCGAACCAAACGACATCGCACCCGTTGCAAAACGCTTGAAAATGCTTTCAACTGGTTCTACTTCTTCCAAAGGAATTGAATTTCCTTTTTTGAATCGGAGTAAACCACGAAGTGTAAGTGCATCTTTGGTTTGGTCGTTGATTAATTTTGAATATTGTTTAAAGATTTGATAGCCTTTTTCTAAATCTTTTTCACCAACACGTCCAGATTGTTGTAATAAGTGAATTGATTGTGGGTTGAACATGTGACGCTCGCCACGTTGTTTCCACTGATACACTCCACCAACCTCTAAGCGTTTTACTGATTCTTGTGGAACATCTGGGAATGCTACTTTGTGGCGTATATTTGCTTCTTTAGCAATTTCTGCCAAGCCCATTCCACCGATACGTGAGATTGTTCCAGTAAAATATTTATCAATAACAGGCTTGTTCAGACCGATACACTCAAAGATTTGAGCACCTTGGTATGATTGAAGGGTTGAGATACCCATTTTAGAGAAAATCTTCAACAATTCTTTATCAACTGCCTTGATGTAGTTCTTATTCAGAGTATAATCATCAAATTCTCCTTCGATTAAGCCTTTTTTGTTCATCCAAGAAAGCGTCTCGAATGCCATATATGGGCATATACCCGAAGCTCCGTAGCCGATAAGAGTAGCTACGTGGTGAGTTTCCCAAATATCACCTGCTTCTACCAAAATACCTGCTTTTCCACGAATTCCCTTTCTGATGAGGTGGTGGTGAATAGCTGCCGTTGCTAAAAGCGATGGAATAGGGGCGTGGTCTGAATCAATCGCACGGTCAGATAGAATCAAAATTTCAAAACCATCTTCGATAGCGTCTTCTGCATAACGGCAGATACGCTCTAAACCAAATTCTAAGGCTTTGCCAATATCACCAGCTTTAGAATTAAAGTAAGTATTGATTGTTTTTGCTTGGAAACCTTTGTAATCAACAAAACGAAGTTTGTCAAACTCTTCGATTGTCAAAACCGGCTGGTCAAGCTGAACTAAACGACAGTGAGCTGGCGATTCTTTCAAGATATTTTCATTGGCTCCAACAAATGAAATCAATGACATGATTGAACGCTCACGAATCGAGTCGATTGGTGGGTTAGTTACTTGGGCAAATAATTGCTTGAAATAATATGACAAATGTTGACTTTGGTCAGAAAGAATTGCCAACGGCGTATCTACACCCATTGAACCGATGGCTTCCATACCAGTTTGAGCCATTTGTGCCAAAATCATACGAAGGTCTTCTGATGTAAAGCCAAACGTAATTTGGCGTTTCAATAAGGCATCTTCGCTATATTGTTGGTAAGGACGAATCGACTTTGGAAGTTCTTCGGTTTTGATTTTATTCTCATCTAACCATTCTTGGTAAGGTTGACGTGAACAAATATCGGCTTTGATTTCTTCGTCAGGAATGATACGGCCTTGTTCCATATCAACCACAAACATTTTACCAGGCTGTAAACGACCTTTTGAAACAACTTTCTCTTGGTCGATGTCGAGTACACCCGCTTCCGATGCCATGATAACAGTATCATCGTTCAGAACCCAATAACGAGATGGACGTAGTCCATTTCTATCAAGAGTTGCACCTACCATTTTGCCATCAGTAAATGAAATTGAAGCTGGGCCATCCCAAGGCTCCATAATAGCAGCGTGGTATTCGTAGAAAGCTTTACGGGTTGGGTCCATTGCTTCGTTGCCATCCCATGCCTCTGGTACGAGCATCATCATTACGTGTGGCAATGAGCGACCCGACAAGTATAATAATTCGATTACGTTATCAAGTTGAGCTGAATCTGAATTACCTATATCGCAGATAGGTAAGAGCAAATCCATTTCTTCTTTCGTGAAGAAATCAGAGATGAAAGATTTTTCTCCAGCACGAATCCAGTTTACGTTTCCTTTTACGGTATTGATTTCACCATTATGAGCAATAAAGCGGAATGGTTGAGCCAATTTCCAAGAAGGGAATGTATTTGTAGAGAAACGAGAGTGAATTACTGCAAAAGCAGAAGTCACGGCTTCGTTATGCAAATCAGGGAAATAATATTTCAACTGCTCGGTAGTCAATTGCCCTTTATAAGAGATTGTTCTACACGATAGCGAAGAGAAATAGAAGTGTTCTTTAGCTCCAACAACAGCTTCACGTATGATACGAGAGGCATATTGACGGAGAATGTAAAGTTTACGTTCAAAATCAATTTCTTCTGTAATATCAACAGGGCGTTTGATGAACACTTGCTCAACATTTGGCTCAACCGAAGCCGAACCTTCGCCCAAAATATCACCTTTAGTTTCAACGACACGATAACCGAGTAGTTCTAAACCAAGCTTTTCAATTTTTCGGTTTAGAATATCACGGCATTCTTCACGCTCGGTTTTATCCATCGGGAAGAAAATCATACCTACACCATACTCACCAACAGCAGGCAGATGAAAGTTGAGTTTGTTACATTCATCTAAGAAAAACTCGTGAGGTATTTGGAGTAAAATACCCGCACCGTCACCAGTATTAGGGTCGCAACCACATGCACCACGGTGGTCCATGCGTTCGAGCATTTTAATCGCATCGGCTACAATTCCGTGCGACTTGCGTCCTTTCAAATGAGCCCTAAAGCCAATTCCACAAGCATCATGCTCAAACTCTGAGCGATATAAGCCTTGTTGTTGCTCTGTAACTTGTTCAGTTTCAGTCATCGTACTAATATAATAGTGATTTGAAATTGTACCAACACGGAACGTAGTTCCGAGAGTGATTTTGTTGTATTTTTTGTAAAAATCATTGACCCATATAATCTTTTGAATCGAAGAAGTATGAGGTGGGTTTATGATAAATACATTGCAATATAATACCAAATATATTTGGCATAACAACATTTAAACCAAATTTTCTTTCATTGATAAAAAATACTTGTTTTAACAACAAATATTATGGGAAAAATACAACGGATAGTGCAATAAATACGATTTAATTAGGTATAAGTTACTAAGTTATGTCATGTTAGATGTAGGCCAAGTATCATCAATATATTGGCTATTAAGGTATTAGGCAAGCAGAGTAATATTGTATATTTTTTAGATTACCAAATTTTACTTGTAGAAGAATTAATATAACTATTAGAAGAGATTTGGTGTGTTTTGATACTAAATTGTTGATAATCAGTAATTTATGATTATTTTTGTGCTTCACCATCAAAATCAGTTATGATTATTCAAAAAAGTAAATTATTCACAACACTTCTTTTAATCTTTTCTTTTCATTTTTTATCTGCTGCATCATTCGATAAATACTTCCCGAAACTAATCAAGTTTGAAGGCCTTGGCTACGGAATTCACCAGCCAATTTGGGGAGACAAATCATTTTCAAAAAACGAAGCATATTCGATTTATAAAACACATTACTGGGATAAATACCATGCTTCGATGTTTAAAAGTCAAGGCGTGGCAGAAGTACTCATAGACCAAATCATCAATGCAGGTGTTGGTAAAGAGTGTGTCAATATAAAAGCCTTCGAGGCTGTTATTGGAGTTAAACAAGACGGTTACTTGTCTATTAGTGATATTAAAAAAGCAAACAGCTTTAAATTTCCCGAGGAAATTATCAATCCATTCGTTAATTATCGACTACATTATTATAATAGTCGAGCGAATGCTAAAAAATATCGAGGTTGGATAACCCGTGCAAAGAGTTTTTATCGCAGAACCAAAGATGGAGACTTATTGGCTGACTATCTGATTTTACCCAAAATGTTGATAAAAGAGGAAGTTCCAATCATTTCTGAGTACGAAGCCGAAGAGATTTTGGTTACCAATGAATAAAATCTAAGAGTTTTGAAATACTATCAGTTATAAAATTTACGTTTTATTAACTGATAGTATTTTAGTTTACAGCAAAAATTTTGCCACCATGAAATCTAATTTGTTACTCAGATACTACCGTTAAATAAATAATTCAATAAACTGCTGATAATAAGCCTATTACTAAACTCTACTTTTTTAAGTCCCAAATTTATTATTAAGCGGTATAATTTTTGCTATTGATTATACTGTCTGGAAAAAAAATATACGATGAACCTTAGAAAAATTACACTTACCTTGCTGGTAATCAGCTTGTTATCTTCTATTTGTGTTATTTATGTAAATCAAGCCGCATCTTTTAATAAATATGCCCCCAAATTACTAAAATTTGAGGGAGAAGGCTATGGAATACATAAACCTATTTGGGGCGATAAAATCTTCACTAAAGATGAAGCCTTGTTTATTCACCGCCATCATTATTGGAATCGTTTTTTAGGCAACCATTTTAAAAGCCAAGAGGTTGCTGAGGTTTTAATTGACCATCTAATTAATGCAGGCGAAGGCCGTGAAAACAGGAATATCAAAGCTTTTGAGAAAATTATTGGTGTTCCACAAAATGGCGTGCTGACGATGAGTGATGTCAAAGCAGCTAATGATTTTGAATATCCCGAAGATATTGTAAATCCTTACGTTGAATATCGTTTGCGTTATTATCGTTCAAGAAAAGATGCGAAAGTAAACAAAGGTTGGTTTAAAAGAGCCAAATCATTTTACATCAAAGAATCTGAGCGAGAAGATGAAGACAACATTGTAGAAGATTATATTGTTGTGCCGAAAAATCAACAACATAATATCGTTGAAGATATAAAATAATACACAATCTTACCCGATAAACTCTTCCCTAAAAATGCCTCGTGAGTAAATTATCCTCCTTTCAGCGATGAAAGGAGGGGAGAGGTCTTCGATATGGGCAAAAAAAAAGACAGCCAATTAGCCGCCTATTTTTTATCTAACCTAAACTAATAGAACTGATAGTTTGGTTGATGAATATTTTTTTAAAACTAAATATTTTATTCTACAAATCCAACACCTACGGTGCCATTGCTACTTTCATCTATTAAAATAAATGAACCGTTAGCAGGATTCTCCTCATATTTATCTGCAAAAACTGGACTTGCTGTTTTTAATGAAATCCAACCGATTTCGTTGAGCTTTAGACCACCATCGGCAGGGGCTTCATTGCTCAATGACATGTTTTTGATGTCAATTACCGAACTGATATTAGTAACCTTTGCTTTTACTCGGTTGATGCCGTGTTGGAGTAGATAAGTTTTACCAACTGTCAGCATTTGACTATCGAGCCAGCAAATTTTTGCATTGATTTCTTTTCGTGACTCTGGTTGCTCGCCAACTTTTACGAGCATATTTCCACGACTCACATCAATATTATCTTCGAGCGTAATCACAACTGATTCTTTGGCATTACCTGATTCTAATTGAGTTCCAAACTTCTCGATAGTTTTGATTTTACTAATTTGTCCGCTTGGAAGAGCTTCAACCAAATCTCCGACTAAGAATGTTCCGCTGGCAATTTTTCCTGCATAACCTCTATAATCGTGATATTCTTCAGTTTTTGGTCTCACAACGTGCTGCACCGGGAAACGAGCTTGAATAGTGCTTAATTCTGAGTTTTGAGTGCTGAATTTTTCTAAACTATCAAGCAATGTTTCGCCTTCATACCATGGCGTCTCAGCTGATTTACGCACTAAGTTTTCGCCGTAAAGTGACGAAATTGGAATAAATTGTAGCGTTTGGCCTTCAAAACTTACTTGCTCTGCAATACCCAAAAGTTCGGCTTTGATGGCTTCAAATTTTTCTTGGCTATAAGCTACCAAGTCCATTTTGTTTACAGCCACAATTATATTTTTGATGCGAAGCATCGACGAGATATAAAAGTGACGTTTTGTTTGCTCAACAACACCATTACGTGCATCAATTAAAATAATTGAAACCGAAGTGTTTGATGCCCCCGTAACCATGTTTCGAGTATATTCAAAATGGCCAGGAGTGTCGGCAATGATATATTTACGATTTGGTGTGCTAAAATAAATATGAGCCACATCAATCGTAATTCCTTGTTCACGTTCTGCAATTAAGCCATCTGTCAAAAGCGATAAATCAAGAAAATCAAGACCTTTACGCTTTGAAGCTGACTCAAGAGCTTCTATTTTATCTTGTGTAATTGAGTTCGTTTCGTAAAGCAAGCGTCCGATAAGTGTACTTTTACCATCATCAACTGAGCCTGCTGTTGCAATTCTTAGTATGTCCATAGCCCCTAACCCCTAAAGGGGGATTTTTATTCTTTTTCTACGAAAAAGGTCTGTTTTGAAATTGTGATTTGTAATCTGAGAAACGGTAAACACCCCTTTAGGGGCAGGGGGTCAAAAATATCCCGCTTGTTTACGTTTTTCCATGGCTGCTTCTGAGCGTTTGTCGTCAATTCTGGCTCCACGCTCCGAAATTTGTGCCGAAAGAATCTCACCGATTACATCGTCTAAGTTATCTGCCGTTGATAAAACCGCAGCCGTACAAGTCATGTCACCAACCGTGCGGAAACGTACTTGAGTTTTATACGGAACTTCATCTTCTGACTTATTGATAAATTCAGAATCTGCCCAAATCATACCATCACGCTCAAAGACTTCTCGCTCGTGTGTGAAATAGATAGATGGAATTCTTAATTCTTCTTCTTTGATATAATTCCAAACATCTAACTCAGTCCAGTTTGAAATTGGGAATACCCTTATGTTTTCGCCCAATTCGATTTTACCATTGAGCATATCGAACAATTCTGGACGTTGTTTTTTAGCATTCCACTGACCGAAATCGTCACGAACTGAGAATATACGCTCTTTGGCACGAGCTTTTTCTTCGTCACGTCTTGCTCCACCAATACAAGCATCGAACTTAAATTCTTCGATTGCATCTAAAAGTGTTACGGTTTGCAAAGCATTTCGACTGGCATATTTTCCAGTTTCTTCTTTCACTTTGCCTTGTTTGATTGAATCCTCTACGTAACGCACGTGAAGTTCTAATCCAAGTTTATTTACCAACCAGTCACGGTATTCAATCGTTTCTGGGAAATTATGTCCTGTATCAACGTGGAGAAGGGCAAAAGGGATTTTACCAGGGTAAAACGCTTTTTGGGCAAGTCTTACGACGGTAATAGAATCTTTTCCACCCGAAAATAATATAGCTGGTTTCTCAAATTGAGACGCTACTTCACGCAAAATATAGATGGCTTCATCTTCCAATTCTCTCGGAAATGAGCTGTCATTTGCTTGATAAACCGTTGTTTTTTCTGAAAAAGTACTCATTCTAATGAATTACGACGAGCGACCCCGTACGATTTATAATTTACGAACGAAAATTTATGAATTCATTCGCATTGATATTTATTAAAATGCTCGTGTAGCACGAACAAAACTTTGCAAAGTTAGCAGTTCTTTTGGTAAATCGAATTATCCAGCGTGAAGTCCGCACTCTTTTTTCGACTCTTCCCACCACCAACGTCCAGCTCTTGGGTGTTCGTCAGGGCCAATGGCACGTGTACAAGGCTGACAACCAATGCTAATAAAACCTTTGCGATGCAGCGGATTGTCAGGTACTTTATTTTCGGAAATGTATTTCAAAACATCTTCATAAGTCCAGTGAATCAACGGATTGAATTTCCATACTTTATTTCCTTCATCCCATTCCCAAATCTTCATATCATTACGATTCTCCGATTGTTCGGCACGTAAACCTGTAATCCAAACTTCAGCACCTGCTAACGCTCTTTTTAGTGGCTCGATTTTACGAATAAAGCAGCATTCTTTACGATTTTCAACCGATTCATAAAAACTGTTAGCTCCTTTTTGTGTAACGAGTTGCTGTACTTTCTCGGTGTTTGGGAAGTAAATTTCAATATTCTTTTTATAACGAGAACGTGTGCGGTCAATTAACTCATACGTTTCTTGGAAGAAGCGGCCAGTATCTAAAGAGAATACTTTTATATCAAGGTCATTCTTGAAAACGGCGTCGGTTATTACTTGGTCTTCTTGCCCTAAAGAAGTTGAAAAGACAACTTTTGAAGGATATTGACTGGCAATGTAGCTGAGGCTTTCAGCCAATGTATATTTTTCTAAAATATCTACCATGAGAAGAAATTATGAATTACGATTTTGTTGAACTTCGTAAGTCTTAGTTTTATTTAAAGCCAAGCTTTGGCTAAATTCCAAATATTTAATAAAACAACCAAAATACCAACCGAAATCATGATGGTTTTGGGCTTAAATAATTTCACCAAAAATGCACCCAATGGAGCAGCAAAAACACCTCCGATGATTAAACCTGCGATTGCTTGCCATGCTTGAATATCAATAAATAGCATGAAAACCCCTGTACTAAAGAATGATACAAAAAACTCCGCTGTATTTACTGTTCCGATTGCTTCTTTTGGAGCATTACCTTTACTGATGAGGTTTGATGTAACCAAAGGCCCCCAGCCACCACCACCAACTGAATCAAGAAATCCGCCAAAAAGGCCTAACAAACCTAAGTTTTTGTTTTGTGGTTCGGTTGGTCGAGTTTTAAATGCTTTTGAGATAATGACGCTACCCAGAATAATCATATAGATTGAAATATAAGGTTTAATCATTTTTCCATCGAAAACATCTGAAATCAGATATGCCCCAATCATAGCACCAACCACACCCGTCAATACAATTCGGAAAAATAATTTTTTGTCGATATTTCCAAAATATATGTGAGAGAGTCCAGAAACCCCCGTTGTAAATACTTCAGCGGTATGAACACTGGCTGTTGCATAAGCAGGTGGAACACCAAGCCCTAAAAGCATTGAAGTACAAGATGCACCGTATGCCATACCCAAAGCTCCATCAACCAATTGAGCTAAAAAACCTGCTCCTGTATAATAAAGTAATTTGGTATCAAATTGGAAATCAAAACCATTTAAGCCAGTTGAAATTCTGTAAATCAGAATACCCAAAAGTGAAATTTTCATGAAAATCATGGCATAAGCAATGAATTTCATTTGTACATTTTCACTTAAAGCGATAGCAATTCTTTTCATAAATTAGTTCTATGTTAAGCAACTTCGAGAGTTGATTTGAGCGTTTCACGAACAGTCATGGCTTGTTTCAAGAATTCTTCTGAAGTTGAGATGTAATCAACAGCGAAGTCTTTACTTGGCTCATTTTTGTTGATTTGCAAGATTTGTTCTTTGATATTTCCGCCAAATTCGCTTTCAAAATGTTTATCAAATTCAGAAATAATACCGTGTTGCGTACTGCAATTGATATTTTTATCGAGCAATAATGCTTTTGCTGTATTTACTTGTGATTGATACGCATAGTAGATAGCATCTGCGTAACGGCTTTCGTTGAAAGCTTCTTTTGCCCACTCGATTTTTTCTTCTGATTCGTAGAAAAGCGTAGCTACCAAGTCAATGATTACACTCGCACACTCGCCAACACCAATTTCTGTTTGGAAAATTTCATCACGTCCCCAATCAACAAAATCTGTATCAACCAAAGTTGTCAAATCGGCTAAAGGCTTCAATAAAGCATAGAAATATTTTTCGCCTTGACGGTCGTAATAGTCATTGAAATATTCTCCTTCTAAGCCATTTGCTTCGTAGTCATTTAATACGGTGCGAAGTAATTGTGGGCCTCTTTTGCTCGGCACTTTGATTACTTTATCAGCGATTCTTCCACCACCATTTCCAGTTGTACCACCGCCGAGCAATACTTGCAAAGCTGGTAATACTTTTCCTGCTGATTTTAATGAGCTACCATGAAAACCAATGTGAGCCATACTGTGCTGGCCACAGGCATTCATACAACCCGAAATCTTGATTTGCATATTATTTTCCTCAATCAATTCAGGAAAATCTTCTTTCATTACTTTCTCCAATTCAAGAGAAATGCTCGTACTATCTGAAATTGCTAAATTACAAGTGTCGGTTCCTGGGCAAGCCGTTATGTTTACGATGCTATTAGCACCTGGAGCAGCTAAATTGTGTTCACTTAAAATGTCAAATACGGCAACGAGGTTTTCGGCTTTTACAAAACGAAGCAATAGGCCTTGGTTTACTGTTACACGAACATCATCGGCTACTAAACCTTCGAGCTTTTCGATTAAGCTACGAGAAACAGTACTTGAGATATTTCCCAAAGGAACTCGTACGAAAACGCCGTAATAACCAGTTTGTTTTTGGGCAAAAGCGTTGGTTTTAAACCAATTCTGAAACTCAACGCTATCTTTTGTGCTAATTGCTGAGTCAATTCCTGCTTCTGGTTCTGACTTTTCAGTATTGATTTTATAGGTTTTTACTTTCAAAGAAAGTTTTTCTTCTTCCACTAACTCCATGAAAGCCTCGAAACCAATTTTAGCAATTAAGAATTTCAAGCGAGCTTTGTGGCGAGAGTTTCTTTCTCCATAACGGTCGAAAACCCTCAAAACGGCTTCGATGAAAGGGATTATTGCATCTTCTTCGATAAATTCATACGCCAAATGAGCTAATTGTGGTTGAGCACCTAAGCCACCACCCAACATCACTTTGAAACCACGAACACCATCTTTGATTTTTGGAATAAATCCTAAATCGTGCATGTAGCTGAGTGCTGTGTCATCGTCAGTATTCGAGAATGACATTTTGAATTTACGACCCATTTCTTGACAAACTGGGTTACGTAAGAAGTATTCAAAAGTAGCGTGTACATAAGGCGTAATATCGAATGGCTCATTTGGGTCGATGCCCGAAGTAGGAGAGCCTGTGATATTTCTTACGGTATTACCGCAAGCTTCACGCAAGGTGATATTATCTTGTTCAAGTTTCGCCCACAGTTCTGGAGCTTTGTCAAGACTCACGAAGTGAATCTGAACATCTTGTCGAGTCGTAAAGTGTAGATTTCCAGTTGAATATTCGTCAGAAATATCGGCAATTCGTTTCCACTGCTTGAGCGTCATTTTACCATAAGGTAATTTGATGCGAATCATCTGAACTCCCTGCTGGCGTTGGCCATAAACTCCACGTGCCAATCTCAAACTACGGAATTTTTCTTCGTGGATTTTACCCTCACGAAACATTCTAATTTTACGCTCTAAATCTATGATGTCTTTTTCGACTAAAGGATTCTCTAACTCTGTTCGAAAGCTTTGCATATCTATCTAAGTATTTTTAATACACAAATATATATTAAGTCTATGATAGTTATAGACTTAATGGGTATTTATTTTTTGAAAATATTTGATAAGTACAATTTTATCGAAAATATGTATAAAAAAATAGCGTAGTACAAGTTTCTAACTTGTTTGTAAGGGAAGTAAGCAAGTTAGAAACTTGCTCTACAATTTTTAACTATATTTTATAAGATTTTCCTTCTTCAGCTAAAAAGGTATTTTCAAATACTTCTTTAGCTTCGATGAGATGAGAATCAAGGGTTTTGTATCGAGAAGAATAATGGCCAATAATTAATTGTTTGGCATTAGTTTGTTGGGCAATCATGGCTGCTTGGCGAGCCGTTGAATGATTGGTTTGTTCAGCTCTTTTTAGTTCGGAATCAGTAAAAGTTGCTTCGTGATAAATGCCATCAACGTTTTGTAACTGATTGATTTTTAGTTCATTGTATGCGGTATCCGAACAGTAGGCAAATGATTTCGAAGTACCACCTGCGATGGTGTAATCTTCGTTTTTATAAGTGATTCCGCTTAATTCATCATAAATATCAAGTCCATCTTTTAGCATCTTTAAGTATGGAATTGGAAAATTTGCAGGAAGGTTTTCTGCAACAATTTTTCTCTTACAAGCTTTTGAGCGAAACAAAAAACCACAACACGGAATACGGTGGTGAAGCGGAATAGTTTCAACCGTAACTAAATTTGTTTCGAGTAAATGATAAACGTTTTCGGTGTCGGTTTCTACAAAATTGATTTTATAATGTAGGCGAGTATCAGAGTGCTTGAATTGAGCCGTTAGGATTTCGTCGAGCCCACGAGGAGCAAAAATCGTTAGGTCTTCTTTGCGTTGGTTCATACTCCAACTCGAAAGAAGACCAACCAATCCAAAATAATGGTCGCCGTGAAGGTGGCTTATAAAAATATGTCGAATTCTTGAAGATTTGATTTTTTGTTCGAGTAAACGATACTGCGTACCTTCTCCACAATCAATCAAGAAAGATTCGTTTTCGATTGATAACAAAAAAGCTGAGGGGTGTCGATTTACAACAGGAGTCGCCGAGCCAGTACCTAAAACTAAAAAATCAAAATTCATAAATTGGTTATTTGTTACTGGAAAATTAGTGATTGGAAAATTGGTGTGAGTATTTATAACCAGTAACCGCACGGGCAGTCCCGCAGTTTTCCAATTTCCAGTAACTATAAATTAGAATTTTCCTTCTGTGAAACCGTTGTCTTCGCCTAAATCGAACTCGTCGTCGTTTTCTTCACGGAAATCGTTTTCTAAATCGTTCATAAATACTGCATCGATTCCTTCATCAACTGTTGGCAACAAAACAATCTCTGGGATTTTTTCACCATCAATGAGGTCGAGAATATCGTCATCTTTCGTACAAACAATAAAAAGACCTTGCTCAGTGCGGCAAACACGGGTTGCTTTTCGGAGAAGAGAAAGGCCCGTCTCGTCAATTTCTAAAACTTTTGAGAAGTCAACAATCATATTTGTTAGCCCCTCACGATACAAAACAACAATCTGTTTTTCAATTTCGCCAGTAATTGATTTGTCGAATTTGCTCTCGTTTAATTGAATAAGGGCGTAGTGTTCGGTTTTCTCAACAGAGTAACTCATAAGTGATGATAGCTTTTTATTTTTTGCAAATTTAAGCCAAAAATTTATTTTTAGATGCCAGTCGAAATATTATTTCGTGAATTTATGGCCAGATGATTTGAATTTAAGAAACAAATTTGTCGAGAATGACATCGACTAACTTATTTACAGAACGAATTTTCTTGGCAATTGTTTTGCCTATTGTTGGCCTGTTGGGGTCTTCAAAGCCGTAAGCTGGCGTAATCTTAGAAAGTTTTTTGTGAGAATAATTATTTAATTTTTCTCGATAATCGCTCGGGAAAGCTCTGTCACGATAGTTAATCGAATAGAGTTTTTCGTTTGATTTTAGTTGATTGATATTTCTTTCTGGTATATTCCAATATCCAATATTTACACCAGCTTCTTTCAGAATGTGCACTCCATCAAACATCGCAGGGACATGCTCCAGCCAAAGTTGGTCAGCATTGAGTCCTTTGCACATATCCTTAAAACCTTTTTGACGAGTATTGTTTCCCCACCATTTTAAGAATTTGGTGGTTTCCTCCGATTTTTTTAGGCCAATAAAACCTGAATGGTAGATTCCCGAATTAAGAATTTGCTTTTCGTCTGGGTGAGCATTAGCAAATAATAATTGTGGTGTAATAATGATATTTGATTGATTCAGAATGTCGGTAACAAATGAAATTGATTGAAAAACAACAGTAGTGCAATCAATGAAAATTAATTTTTCTGTTTTTTGGAGAAAATATGCTGCAAAAAAAGGCTTACAATCAGCTACAATTTCTTCGTGTGTGTAACGCACAGACATTTCTTCAAAACCACTGATATTGAGTGAGTTAACTTCAGTAATAGGGTAAGGACATTGAATAAAACTCGGAATGTTAGATTCTTTATCAACTAAACCAATTTGAAAATCATAGTCAGGATGATGAGTTTTCACGGAGTCGCCCAAAACAATGGCATTTGCCAATTGATTGATGGAACAAACGGTAAATATGAGCATATTTATGTTGAGTCTAAAGAACCAGTTAATTAGGTAATAATTGTTTTTCTAAAAGAGTACTTATAACCGTTTCAACAGGAATTTCAGCACTTGCACCCTCAGTATTTCTAATAATAATAGCATTTTCGCCTGTTTTATATTGTCCAGAGTATGGAATGTGATTTATAAAATTAGCTAACTTTCCAATCATTATCACACCAAAAGTGCCTACGGCATTGGCTAAATGAGCAGGACCACTGTCAATACCAATAAACAACTTAGCTCTACGAATCACTTCGGCGGTTTCTAAAATGCTAAGTTTGCCACACAGATTGATATAACGCTCTGAGTTAATGTTTAAATCGCTCGATAAACCAATTTCAATAATTTTTGCATCAGTATTCTGGATAAGAAATTCAATAAACTTCTCCCACTTACTTTTATCCCAATTCCTACTATTTTGTGCAGATTGACAATGTACTACAATAAATTTTACTGGCAATGATAGCGTATCGACCTTTTCTATTTCTTTCTTAGAAATATGTAACTGAGGTGATTGATTGGTAGTTGGAAAACCAGCAATTTTTTGCTGAACATTCAGTAAATTGCCATGAAAATAATAATTATGAATCGTTATGTCTTTTGTGTTAGCGACAAGGTTTTCTACATAAATATTACAAGTTTCGCAGAAACTATTATTTCTAAATTGAAGGTTGTATGTCGTATCAAAAATACCTGAGTTTATCAAAAGGCGACGATGGTTGGCACAGAAATCATCAATTATTGTATCAATATTTGGGTTATGAACTACTAATTCTTTAAAAATAGGCTTTACAATCCAAAGAATAATATCGTTAGGATGGGTCTCTCTGATTTGTCGGGCGAGTGGTTCGCTGGCTACAATATCCCCAAATTGTTGAGTCAGAATAATGGCTGTAACCTTTTTATTTAAAATTTTTTTTTGAATGTAAATCTTGGAAAAATCAACAAGAAAACGAAAATACACATTGAGAATGTGTGTGTATTTTTTATATCTGTGCAACCAAAGTACTATGAATTTTTGCATAAATAGTAAAAATCAAGATTCGAATATCTGTGCTAATTTTTCCAAGGGAAGTTTTAAGTACTTTCTAACTCTTACAAGTCTTTTAACTTTTTTAGGTTTTATATAATCACATTTGAAGTTTTTCCAGTAAAGCTCGTTGTTTGTCAATAATTTATTTTTGTAAAGTTCAAAAAGTGGAACTATATCTGGGCGATGCTCAAAATCAATCCTGTTTTGATATTTAGATACTTCCTGAGGTTTGGCAATTAAATATCCGCTGTAATGGAAAAACTGTAAGCGGATATTTTCGTTAATAAACCATTTTTCATTTTTTAGCGAACAAACTCTTTCGTGCAGATTCCAATAAGCAACATTATATCCTAAGTGTTTGTCAATTAATACTTTCTCGAAAAATGCGGGAAAGAATTCTGCCCAGTGTTGGTCAACAAAAAGGCCATTACATAAATCAATTTTACATTCTTCGTAGAGTTTCTTGCACCACCAATCAATCATTCGGGCAGCACTTTCAGAACGTTTAATGGCCACAAAACCAAAATTAAATACTCCAGTATTCACTACATCTTCTTCATTTTGCCATTTATCGTCATTGTAGGGAGTAGTTATGTGTGGAGTTACTACTATATTATATTCTACTAAATTGCTTGTTAGGTGACTTAGTTTGTCAAAAACAATAATGTCAGGGTCGAAATAGATGATATTTGTAATGTCTGGTCTATTTTTTAAAAAATAATCAAAATAATAGGGTTTTACTGCAGTATTTAACTCGGTAATATCATAGCGGTCACACATTCCTGCAAAATCTGGAATGTTTATTTTATCTACTTCAAGTAATTGATAATCAGGTAGTTTTGATTTGTCAATGTCTTTTGTGTCGAGTTTGTCTACCAAACCAATGATATATTCAAAATCAGGATTTTGTTCACGCAAAGAATCTCCGAGCGTATGAGCTTGGGCTAAATAATTGACCGAACAAAGTGTAAATATAAGTGTCATATAATGTAGGGTGAGCATTCTGCTCGCCGAAATATCTCCGTTTGTAAGAAAAGAATGGGTTTAAACCAAAAAGTTTTATCAGAAAGACCCCAGTAAACTTTCAATTTTCATTACCGAATTTTCAAAACTATACTTATTCAAAACTTTATCTTTGGCTTTTTGTCCAAGTTGCTTGGCATAAGATTGATTTAGAAATAATTTAATAATACTCGAAGCCATAGAGAATGTATTCAAATACGGCACAATTATTCCAGCATCTTCTTCAATAAACTCTCTACAACCACCAGTTTTATCGAAACCAATCATAGTTTTTTGAGCCAGTGCGGCTTCGAGCATCACGAGAGGGAATGGGTCTTCTCTCGAAACTATCGTAAAAATATCCAAACAGTTTATCAATTCAACCGCATCGGGCGTTTGTTCGATAAACGTTATTTTATCTGCGATTCCCATTTTGGCAATATCGTATGAAATTTGCTCATAATAATCGCCTTCTTTTTTTACACCAATCCAAACGAAATGACAATTTTCATTGCTTGTATTGAGAATTTGGTTAATTACTTGTAAGAAAACATCAATACCTTTTCTCCATTCAGCGTTTCCGCATCCACCAATCAAAAAACCAGTTTCTGGAAGATTATATTTTTGTTTAATTGATTGATTATCAGTTGCTTCAATTCGATTTAGGATAGCCTCATTATCAACAAATGAATGAATAACTTCAATCTTTCGAGCTGAAACTAAATACTTTTCTATGATATTTTCGGACACTGCCTGTGAGCAAGCAATAATTTTTGTGGCATAGCTAAATAAAAATTTTCTGTCTGCTGCTTGCGAGTAAAGTTGTATCGAAAACTCTAATTCGTGAATGTGAGCCAATAATGGAGCCTTTACATATTCGGTCAGTTTTGGTAAAACATGAGCCGAGGCAATGGTATTGGCATAGATATAGTCGAAATTTGCGTTTTGAAGGTTTTCCAAAAGTTGCTGAGTTGCATTTGAGTCATTTTGGCTCTTGACAAGTTTAGAAATTGCTTTTTTGATGCCTTTTTTCTGAGGGTTTGTATTTGGCCAAAAATGATTTGTACAGATTTCGGCAAAATCATTTTCAAGAACCCCACCTCCAAGCAATAAAAGTTGCATTTCTACACCTTTTTGCTTCAAATACTTCATGACATTCAGCAAAAAAAGTTGAGCCCCAGCTCGGTTTGCATCATGACTTACAAATAAAATTTTCATGATACTGTTTGATTTAATACTTTTTTCTCAATGAGCATAATCAAGATATGTATGACTTTGATGTGAATCTCTTGAATACGGTCGGCATAACCAAAATGAGGTACTCTAATTTCTACATCGGCCAAGCCTGCCAGTTTTCCACCATCTTTTCCAGAAAAAATCACTACTTTCATGCCTTTTTCACGAGCAGCTTGGGTGGCATTAATAATATTTTTGGAGTTTCCACTTGTACTAATCCCTAAAAGTACATCGCCTTCATTTCCTAAACCTTCGATGAATCTTGAAAAAATATAGTCGAAACCATAGTCATTTCCTACGCAAGAAATATGGCTTGGGTCAGAAATGGCAATTGCCGCCAATGATTTACGGTTATCTCGGTAGCGTCCAGAAAGTTCTTCGGCAAAGTGCATGGCATCACAATGCGAGCCACCATTGCCACAGGAGATAATTTTCTTGCCATTTTTGATGGCATCGGCCATCAAATCAGCAACCTTTTCAATATTATTTATATTTTCTTCCGAACTCATAAAATCATTCAGCACTTTTTGGGCTTCTTGAAGTTCGGCTAAAATTTCTTTATAGTTTGTCATTTTTTTAATCAAAAATTGAGTCCCATTTGCTAATTTGGTTTTGAATATCAAACTCTAAGGCTCTATTTCTTAGTTTTTCTTTGTCAATAACCAATGTTTTATTTTGTGTAGCAATCATCGCTTCGGCCAAATCTTTTGGGTTGAAGCTGTCAACACTTTTTCCCATTCCTTCTTGCACAAATTCTGAAATCCCGCCTGAGTTATAGCCCACAATTGGCTTACCGAGATAGGCAGCTTCCATCATTACTAAAGGAAAAGGGTCTTCTTTGGCGGTCAGAACAAAGCCATCTGCTATATTTAGATAATCATAATATTCGTCAGATTTTTCACCAATTTCGATAAAATTTAGTTTTTCAAGCTTAGTTCTTTGGCGAATGTAGTGCAAAACTCCCGTTTGTTTAACACTTCCCAGCCACGCAATATAGGTGTTTGCGGGTAAAAACTCAAATAAATCGCAGACCGTATCATAGCCTTTTCTTAGATTCATCGAGCCAGACATTACCCAAACAAAAGCATTAGTTGGAATATTGAGTTTTTGACGAATAGTTTCGGCAGAGGTTTTTAATTGAATGGTTTGTGTATCAATAAACGAGTGTAGTAGGAGCGTATTTTGATAGCCCATTTCTTTTACTCGCTTTTCTACTATTGACGAACAACAAATAATTCTATCTGCATTATCGAACATGAATTTAAATTCATCGTATCGGATTTCGTCATAAATACTCACCAATTCATGCACGTGGAGGTCGTAAGGAACTTGAAGTTTTACCGCCAATTTGGCAAATTGTGGCATTGTGAGGGTATTCAAATACCAACGGTCGGCTTTTATTTGTTTTTGTATATCAATTAGCTTTTTTTCCTCGGGAGTAATCTTGAAGATTTTATGATAAATTCCTTCATAGATTTGATACACAAATCCTCGTTTGGAAGTATTTACAAAAGTTTGTTCGGCGGTTGAGTGATTGGCAAATAATTCTCCATTCTGACGAGTATAAATTGCTGTTTTTATCTTTCCTGAAAGACGTTTCAGTAAATACCAAAGTAGCATTTCCGAACCTGTTCGTCCGCCCGTGGGAGTGATAAAAAGAACTAATTTTTTACTCATTAGATATGGTTATTTGTTTTTGGGAAATTAGTTACTGATTTATTTGGGAATCTGTTATTGGATATGGGATATTATTTTGACTAATAACTAATTTTCCAATAATTATTTACTAATCTTATAAAATGTTGGTTTTTTAAGTAAAATATTCCAAAAATATTTAGAGAAAACGCCAATCATGTGAGCAAATTTCTTTTGATTTTCGAGTTCTGAAAATGGATTTTTGAAATTTATTGCATTTGAAACAATTTTCATCAAGAAAAAAGTTGGTACCCAAAGCCAATAGTGAAGCATCAATAAAAAATAGTGTAATGCTCCAAACTGTTTCCGAATCCAGACTAAATTAGAAAGCTGAATTTGGTGGTCAAAACGATTGAAATAGGTGTAATTTTGGGCTTCATCGTAGCGTTCGGGCTTACTTCCCCATTCTTCGTGAATGATATTACAATCTTTGAAAACTAATAATTTACCGAGTTTGCTAAGTCTATAACCCCATTCGGTATCTTCACCATATAAGAAAAATTCCTCATCTAATCCTCCGGTCTTTTCAAAGCCTTCTCGTCTTACCATTAAAAATGCTGCTGCAATATAATCAACTTGCTCGGGGTCTTGGTATTCTGTTTGTCGAATAAGTGAATTTAGAACACTTCGAAATTTAGGTGGAACTATCCAAAAATCACGTCTAAATGTAAAAGTATGATAAAACGTACGAGGATTTAAATCAGGGTAAACTTGATAAGCACCACCTGCAATAGCATCTGGCCGTGCCTCAAGTCGAGCGACACAAGTATCAATTACTGGTTCATATAATTTTGTGTCAGAATTGAGTAGAAGCAAGTATTTTCCATTCGAAATTCTCATTCCTGCGTTATTTGCACGGGCAAAACCTGCGTTATAATTCATTGATAACCAGATAGTTTCGGGAAAGAATGATTTAATATAACCTTCATCGTCTCCTTTTGAAGCATTATCGACAACTATTACTTCGTAGCTAACTTTTGTAGTAAATTGTTTGATTGTTTTGATACACTCAACAATTAATTCGGGCGTACGGTAATTGACAATTATGATAGAAACTGTTACCAAATGAAACTTAGATTTAAGTGTTTACTCAAAGATTTTCGTTGATGATACTCGCAATACGTTCGACATCTTCCAATGCTAAATCGTAATAAAGAGGCAAAGATAATGCTCTTTGTGCAATGTTCTCAGAAATTGGGCAAGGATTATAAAAATCTAAGTAAGGTAATTGGTTGAGAGATGGATAAAAATATCTTCTTGGGGTAATTTCGTGTTGTTTGAGAGCCTCAGTAACCTGCAAAAGTTTAACTTCCGACTCCAGTATGACTGGGTAGTAAGCATAATTATATTCAAAGCCTTCAATCTCATTGCTTGGGCGTTGGAGTTTTTCCCAATTCAATAGTTCATCATATTTTTCTGAAATAACCCTACGATTATTGATAATATCGGCAACTTTCGGCAAATTACACAAACCCATGGCAGCATGAAACTCAGAGTTTTTTGCATTGATTCCCATCATGTAATAGTCATCATTTTTATGCCCAAAACTGCGGTATAATTCCAGTTTTTTATTCAGGTCAGCATTATTACTTACCACACATCCACCTTCTATACTATGAAAAACTTTTGTAGCATGAAAACTGCACGTGGTAATATCTCCAAAAGATAGCACAGATTTGCCTTTGTAGGTAGCTCCAAATCCGTGTGCTCCGTCGTAAATGACTTTCAGATTATGTTTTTGGGCAATAGCTTCGATTTTTTCAACATCACATGGGCGACCGTAAACGTGCGTAGCCATAATTGCCGAGGTTTTTTCAGTAATGGCAGCTTCAATTAAATCAGCATTGATGTTGAAAGTTTTTGGTTCGATATCAACAAAAACTGGCTGGAGGCTTTCCCACAAAATTGAAGTTGTTGTTGCACAGTAGGAGAAAGGCGTAGTGATGATTTCGCCTGTTAGGTTTAATGCCTTGAGTGCAATTTGAATCGCTATTGTGCCGTTTCCTACAAAAAGTAGATTTTCAACGTTTAAATATTCTTTTAACTGACCTTCTAATTTTCTAACCAAGGGCCCATTATTGGTAAGCCACGTGTTGTCCCAAATACCTTTGATAATTTCTTGGTATTCTTCAATCGGAGGTAAAAAAGATTTTGTTACGTTTATAGCCACTTTAAAATGCCAATAAAGGCTGTAAAAATTTGTTGATTACTAATAATTCTGATTCCTGACTGCAATTAAATCAAACCATCCATTTTCCATGTTTGTACTGGAATGTTGATTGGTCTAACTGCTCCTGGCCATTTACCATACCAGTTTGTGCCCTCACGCCAATCGGCCACATCGAAGCTAATTGCATCTTCCATAAAGAAAATTGGGTCAGCTGTATCTTTCACAATCATAACAGAAATGTAGTAGGAGCCATCATTCAAGAAATTTCCCGGAATTTCGAGCATTCCTTTGATAAGACCCTTCGAGAAAGTTTTAGCTTGGCTACCTACATTAAACACACATTCGCCAGTCATGTTATACAAAAACATACTCAGATTCAAATGTGCGGATTCGAGCATATTCCAAAACTCGATATTCACTTTGAGCGGTGTACGAACATCAATGTTTTTGCTTCCATTGATAAATTCTGGCACAACTTCAATATTCTTGATTCTTACTTGGTCAGTTCCTGGGGCTTCTTCGGGCGTTTCCCAATTTTGTTGTAATTGGAATTTAGAAATACTCGTCATGTAATCATGCAGTACCTCGCCAACTTCACCGTACTTTATTAAATTCCCTTTTTGCAAGAATGCTGCTTTATTACAAAGTCCTTGAATAGCGGTTGCATTATGGCTCACAAATAAAATGGTTCGACCACTACTCGAAACATCTTTCATTTTGCCGAGACATTTCTTCTGAAATTCAGAGTCACCAACGGCCAAAACTTCATCAACGATTAAAATTTCGGGTTCAAGATGAGCCGCAATCGCAAAGCCCAAACGCACATACATACCTGATGAGTAGCGTTTTACGGGTGTATCTAAAAATTTCTCGATACCTGCAAAACTTACGATTTCATCAAACTGGCTTCTGATTTCGTGTTGTTTCATCCCCAAAATCGCACCGTTTAGAAAAATATTCTCACGGCCAGTTAATTCGGGGTGAAAGCCAGTGCCAACTTCCAATAAACTCGCCATTCGGCCATTTACTTTTACTTGTCCGCTGGTTGGCTCAGTAATTCGACTTAAAATTTTGAGCAAAGTAGATTTTCCTGCACCATTCGAGCCAACGATTCCGATACGGTCGCCTTGCTCAATATCAAAACTCACATTTCTTAAAGCCCAGAAAACCTCTTTTGTTTCTTCTTCATCTTTTGAAGTAAATAACTCAGTAAAAAATCCAGAAACGCTTTCTTTCAGATTTTGGTATTTCTTCTTTTTATGACTTAGAATATACTTCTTTGAAATATTTTCAATCGAAATTGCTTTCATTTATTATTTACAAAAAAGCCATTGCTTAAATGACCTTTGCGATAATTGTTACAAATTTATTATGAACTTCTGTTTGAAAAACTAATAAAAATCATGTTTTGAAAAATAATTCTCAATTTAGATTTTTATAGGTGGTCAACGAATGAGTTTTCGTTTTTACGGAAAAACCAGATTGAGAACAATACTGAAATAGCTACGAAAATGAGCATCGGGATAAAACTCTGCCAATTAAATTCTGCGAAGTCTCCCAATAGGCACCAACGCAATCCGTCAATCGTGCCAGCTACTGGATTCAGATTATAAATCGGATACCACCATTCATTGCGTACTCGCTCACTTGAGTATGCAACTGGTGAAATAAAGTAACCAAATTGAACTACAAAAGGAATGATTTGAGCAATATCACGATATTTTACATTCAATACCGAAGCGAAAAGTCCTGCACCAAATGCTCCTAAATATGCTAAAAACAAAAATATAGGAGCAAAAATAATGTGCCAGCTTGGAATAAATTGGTAGTAAATGCAAAACACAAAGAACATTGCAAATGCAATCATTGCATCGAGTAAACCAACTAAAAGCGAGCTAAATGGTATGATTATTCTCGGGAAATATACTTTTGAAACTAAGTTTCCGTTTCCAACAATACTATTACTAATTTGTGAAAGTGATTGTGAGAAAAATAGCCAAATAATAACTCCAGGTATTACAACAAGCATATAAGGAATACTTGAATCTTGCTCCAACTTGGCAATTTTGCCGAAGGCAAAAACCATAACCATAGCAGTCATTAATGGCCTGATTACTCCCCAAGCTACGCCCAAAACTGTTTGTTTGTAGCGAACCATCACATCACGTTTGCCCAGAATCCAAAATAATTCTCTCTGACGCCAAACTTCTCTCCAATAATGTAAGGCAGATTTTCCTGCTTTTATTACTACTTCGTTGTCTTTATCCATTTATCAATAATCCTCAAAGAAAAGGCAAAACTAAAATTTAAAGTCAATCAAATTCACTTATTAGTTCATTAACTCTTTATATGATTTTCTCATAATAATGAAAACTAAACACAAGAAGAAACCAACAAGTGCTCCTTTTTGGGTGTTACCGCCAATTGTATAGGTGCGTTGAGTCAGTGGCAATCGGACTGGTTGTAATACCGTAAAGAGTGGAGTTTGATTGATTAATTGCATTTTTATTTGTTCAACTGCAGCTAATTGTTGATAATACTGGGTCGAAACATAACTATTGCTACGATTTAACTGCATTGTTCTCATTGGAGCTGTTGGGTCAACAGCATTTTGATTTTGAAATTGTGCATTAGCTAACTGACGGTCAGTTGAACTTAATTTTCCTTCTAATTCTCTTAAGCGAACCATCTGAATATCGTAGATATCTCTGGTTTTTCGAGTTCGTACTTCAATATAAAATTCTTCAAGAGTTTTTAATAATGTTTCTAACCAAACTTTTGTTAAAAATTCACTATTTGTTGTAGCTGACAAAACCATGATAGACCCCATTTTGTCAAGAGATTGAAGAGAGGTCTGGGCTTCAAGTTTTTCGTATATAGTTGATAGCAAAATGTTTTCTTCTTTCGTAAAATCGTTTGGTGACTTTGGCTTAAAACGGTATTTTATCGCTTTTAAATTAGGTTCGTGAAGTAAATCTCCTCCCCATTCTTTTTTTGCAATATCACTACTATCTTTATAAAAATTGATAAATAGAGTTTTTTTTCCGCCTATGAGTACTTCTTTCATTAAAGCTCTTTCATAAAGAGTTTTTGATGAAATTAATAATCCAAAGTTGCCTCCACTGAATAAATCGTTTGAAGTTGCACCACCACCAATTCCAAATGCACCTGCCAGGCCGCCTAAACCACCTAAACCCATTTGTTGGCCACCACCTGATTCTAAATTAAATTGGATTTCTCCTGTATAATCAGTGTCTTTTAACTCTTTGACATCAAGCAAGATACTAATGAGTGTACCGAGAGCAATACTAATTAAAAGTAATCTCCACTCATTACCAATAAGTTTGAAGACACCTATTACTTTTTTAATTAAATCTTTGGTGTTAATTTGCTCTTCTTGTATTGTTTGATATTCTGCCATTTTACTTTTCAATTTTAATTTACAACAATATTCAATTATTTAGATAACTGAAAAATAGCCAATACACTTAAAAACGCTGTCATTGTACCTGCAATGGTAGAAAACAAGCCTTGTACTTGGGCAACCTGTTGTTGAGCTGTAATTGTTTTTTGTGGAATGATAATCTCTGAGCCTGGAGCAACTTTAGGATAGATATTGACAAACAAAACTCTACGAGTTCTATCCACCGAGCCATTGGCATATAAAATATATGATTTACTTCTCAATGATTTTTTTGTAAATCCACCCGCATTTGAAATATAATTGATAAAGCTTTTATCGTCCAAATATTTAATAGTTGTTGGATATAGAACTTCTCCTTGTACACGAACAGTTTCGAGGCGTTTTGGAATTCTGATAATATCTCCATCTTGCAAAACCATATCTTCATTTGAGCCTGGATTTTGCATGATTTTAATCAAATTAATACCGATTGATGATACTGTTGTTGCATTAACATCTTCAACTTGTACAGCCTGATTTCCTCTAACACTATTGGTAATTTCTGTAATTGCTTTACGACGTTGAGCAATTTCAATTTCACTTAATTGAATTTGACGTACCAAAGTAGCTCCTTCTAAATATGCTTGTGGACTTAAACCCCCAGCTCTCTCAATCAAATCTGATATTTTTTCAGTTTTGCTTTTGATACCGTAAGTAGCAGGGAAAATTACTTCACCTTGAATTTCGGCGAATGTTTGTTCGATATAATTTGGTGAACGACGAATAAAAATTTCATCAAATGGGTATAAAACGAATTTATTACCTGTTTGGTCAACTTTTAGGTCGGCGTTGATATTGAAAGTGTAAGTATCCGAAATTTGAGCATTAGCCGATGTTGGGTCAACATTTCTTTTGCGACGAACAACTTCAACTCTTGATAACGATGCCGACTCTGATAAACCACCTGCTTTTACCAATACATCTTCGATGGTCATATTTCTCAAGAATGGCATTTCAATTCCATCAACAGCTGCTGGATTATTCAATGCTCCCTGAATACGCACATAAGCTGGTTCGGTCAAATCAAAGATGGATGGGATTGTGATTACATCTTCACGTTTCAATACGACATCTGCTGCTTTACCTTTAACTATATCATCATAATTGACCGAAATATTTTCAACAATCATATCTTCACGAGTACGGATGATTGAAATTCTACCAATTAATGCTTCTCCTTTCAATCCTTCAGCCGATTTGATTAATTGTGAAAGTGTTGGACTGGTTTCTAATGAATATTCACCTGGACGGAAAATAGCTCCATTTACTGCAACCATGTTTTCAAAACGTTCTAAAACTCTTTCAATTACAACTGAGTCGCCAGATTGCATTTTGAAAGTTGGGAAATCAGCTTCCAATACATCTAACAGTTTTCTTTCACGAGCTGTATTTCTATATACTTTTAAACGATGATGATACGCATAAGGTGCGAATCCACCCGCATATTCAATTAGTTTACTAAGTTTTTCATCTTCCAATAGTTCAAATAAGCCTTCTCTTTTGGTATTGCCTTTTACTGCCACTCGTGAAGTGTAAGGTAATACTTGAATAATATCTTGGTCTTGAAGAATGATATTATTCTTCGTAAAACCATTCATCAATAAATCATAAATATCAAAAGTAGATACAATTCTGTTATTTCTGATGATATTTATTTTTCTGTATGTACCTACTTCATTCGGTCCTCCACAAGCATATAAGGCATTTTGAACTGTCGATAAAGAAGAAAGCGTGTATGTGCCTGGGGCAATCACTTCGCCAGTAACTGTAACTTTTATACTACGTATATTTCCTAATGAAACATTTAGGAAAGTATTTGCGGGAAAGCCAGAATATGGATTTAATCCAATATAAATTTTCGATAAACGACTTTTAAGTCTTTCCTTAGCTTGTTCGATGGTCGAACCAGCCATATAAATCAATCCAACTTTATCTAAAGTAATGTACCCATCAGCTGAAATAATAGGTTTGTACATCACTTGTGAGTAACCATAGATATCTATCAAAAGTTGGTCGTTAGGACCGAGTACATAATTGCTTGGGGTCGCTATGTTGATAGCTGGAGTTGGGTCGAATTTTACAGTATTGAAGAGATTGTATCCAAAGATTCTTCTTCTAAGTGTAGCTTTAGCTGCGTCTTGTTCTGTTTCTTGTTCACGGATAATTCTTAACGAATCTTCCTTATTAATAGCTCTTTGGTCAGCTGGGTTGGCCTGTACATTTCTTGCTGCATTTCCATCGTTTGGATTTAAAGCTCGATTTTTTGCAGGAAGTGGCATATTTGGAGTAGCTTGATTTCCATTGCCATTTCCAGTATTTGCAGGTACACCAGTTGGAATGTTGGTTGGGAGATTAGTAGGAATGGCTGTTGGGCCGGTAGGAGTAGCAACAGGATTTTGTCCAAATGTTTTGCTAAAAATCAGTATAAAAAGCGTAAATTTGAAAAAAAATTGTGAAAAACTATTCTTGCTTAATTTCATATCAATAACGTTATTTGTCAAAAGACTTTCTCTTTGGTTATTTTGGGAAACGAAAAAGTTATGCAAAGTAACACAAGATTTTTTATTTTGTTGCTGTTTCATGTTAAGTATGTATTAAAAAGAACTTTGAATTGCAAAGTAAATAATAAAACCCCAAACTACAAAATATTCTAAGAAAAAATGGCTGAGATTAAAGAAGCAACTTATAACGAAGACAGTATTCGCTCACTTGACTGGAAAGAACATATCCGTTTACGCCCTGGTATGTATATCGGTAAATTAGGCGATGGCTCGGCAGCGGATGATGGAATTTATGTTTTGCTTAAAGAAGTAATGGACAATTGCATTGACGAATATGCAATGGGTTATGGTAAATCAATCGAAATAAAACTCGATGAAGGTAGGGTAGAGGTGCGTGACTATGGTCGAGGGATTCCGCTCGGGAAAGTGGTTGATGTAGTTTCAAAAATTAATACTGGAGCAAAATATGATAGCAAAGCCTTCCAAAAAGCTGTTGGTTTGAATGGTGTTGGTACGAAAGCAGTGAATGCTCTATCGACATACTTTAAAGTTCAGGCTTTCCGTGAAGGTAAATCGAAATGGGCGGAGTTTAACAAAGGTGAACTTACCAAAGAGTCAGAAATGATGGATTCTGACCAAAAAAATGGTACTCATGTAATTTTTGAGCCAGATAATTCGGTTTTCAAGAACTACCATTATATCCCACAGTTTGTTGAAGCAATGATTTGGAATTATTGCTACCTCAATGCTGGTCTGACGATTGTTTTCAATAAACAAAAGTACATTTCACAAAATGGACTTTTGGATTTATTAAGAAGAAAAACTGACGAAGATTCTTTACGTTATCCAATTATTCACTTAAAAGGTGAAGATATTGAGGTGGCACTTTCGCATGGCAATCAGTATGGTGAAGAATATTATTCATTCGTCAATGGCCAAAATACTACGCAAGGAGGTACGCACCTTTCTGGTTTTAAAGAAGCGTTGGTTCGTACGATTCGTGAACACTTCGGTAAAGATTATGCTCCCGAAGATATTCGTCAGTCGGTCATTGGTGCAATCTCGATTCGTGTGCAAGAACCCGTTTTTGAGTCTCAAACCAAAACTAAGCTTGGTTCGGCTACGATTTCACCTGAACCCAATTCTCCAACGGTCAGAACTTTTATCAGTGATTTCTTGAAAGAGAAGTTGGATAATTATCTGCACATGAATTTGGCGGTGAAGGAGGCCATCAAGAAAAGAATTGAGCAGTCAGAGCGTGAACGTAAAGAATTGGCAGGTGTAAGGAAATTAGCTAATGAAAGAGCCAAAAAAGCCAATTTGCATAATAAAAAATTGAGAGATTGTCGTTTTCACTTAGATGATGAGAAAAACGAGAAGCGATTTGATACGGTAATGTTTATCACTGAAGGTGACTCTGCGAGTGGTTCTATCACCAAAGCACGCAATCCTGAACTTCAAGCGGTGTTTAGTTTGCGTGGAAAACCATTGAATAGTTTCGGACTTACTAAAAAAATCGTTTACGAAAACGAAGAGTTTAATTTGCTTCAACACGCTCTCAATATCGAAAATGGTTTAGAGGATTTACGCTACAATAAAATCATTATTGCTACCGATGCAGACGTTGACGGAATGCACATTAGATTGTTATTGCTTACATTTTTCTTACAGTTCTTCCCCGATTTAGTGCGTGAAGGACATTTATACATTCTCGAAACTCCATTGTTTAGGGTAAGAAATAAAAAAGAAACGATTTATTGCTACTCGGAAGAAGAACGCCAAAAAGCAATTTCAAAACTTTCACCAAAACCAGAAATTACACGTTTCAAGGGTTTGGGAGAAATTTCACCGAACGAATTTGAAAACTTTATTGGAGAAAATATTCGTCTTGAACCTGTGATTTTGGAAAAAGAATCGTCAATTCCGAAAATTTTGAGCTATTATATGGGTAAGAATACCCCAGAGCGTCAGAAATTTATCATCGAAAATCTTCGAGTTGAAAAGGATGAAATTGATGAAGTTTTGGCTGAGGTATTAGATATTAAATAATGTTGGTTTGTTATGAAAACTCAACCCTTGTATTTTGAAATACGGTGGTTGAGTTTTTCTTTTTATTTAGTTTGAATATGGGGTGATTATAACCCTTTTCTACAATTCAAACACTGTAATTGAGCTTGAAAGAAGAATTTAAAATTTAATGATTTTTTTAACAATGTTCGGCATTTATTCTTTATTGTTATATTCC
Source organism: Emticicia aquatilis (assembly GCF_014644295.1). Taxonomy (GTDB): domain Bacteria; phylum Bacteroidota; class Bacteroidia; order Cytophagales; family Spirosomataceae; genus Emticicia; species Emticicia aquatilis. Next base: position 2,293 of record NZ_BMKK01000004.1, on the reverse strand, counting down.
AAAGGATAAATTTTTGTGACACTTTAACTGTTCAATTATACCATTTGATAAGTCAGCTTCAAGAAATACAGGCATCGGCTTAATTTCGGTAATTTAAAACCGATTTTAGCTTTTATGTCATGAAGAAAAGTTTCCTTTGTTTTTTCTTTCTTTTCATTGGGTTTGCCAGTTTTGCCCAATGCCCTTTCAATAACTCTCCAACATTTGGTGGTACAGCTAATAATGATGCAAGTAATCTTGTGCTTGGCACTCGCTCTATCTTGTATGAATCAATGTGGGCAGGCGATTACTACGAAATCAATAATATTCAAGCGGGAGCGAAGTACAGATTTGATTTTTGTGATGCCACTTATGATACGTATATGACGTTATTTCCCAAAAACTCAACAACGCAGATTGCGTTTAATGATAATTTTTGTGGAACGGGCGGAACAAGGTCTCAAATTGAATATACTTTTCCAACTGGGGGTTCTTACAGGATTCAATTAAATGAAAAATTAGGTGGAAATAACTGTACATCCAATGGTACAAATACCCCTCTTTATGTAACGCTCATTTCAGCACCACAAGTGGAATCTTCGGTTTCGTCTATTACGAATGTTTCTGCTTCGACGACCAATGCGACTTCAATAAGTTTTACCGTCACTTTTTCGGCTGCGATTACAGGATTGACAAGTAGTAATTTTAGTTTATCAACAACGGGCGTTTCTGGTGCATCAATAAGTTCGGTTTCAGGTTCGGGTACGACATGGACCGTTGTTGTTAATTCGGGAACTGGAAATGGGACAATAAAGCTAAATTTATTGAATGATACGGGTTTGACCCCCGCATTATCGAACGAACCATTTACAACTGGTGCTACTTATACGATTGATAAATCTCCACCCACACTAACCATTACGAGTACGGCGAGCAATCCGACCAAAAATTCTCCGATTCCTGTTACTTTTACTTTTAATGAAATTGTAACAGGATTTGTGGACACCGATGTAAGTGTTACTAATGGAGTTTTAGGTAGTTTTTCGGGTAGTGGGTTGATTTATACAGCCGCAATTACGCCAAATTCAAATGGAGCAGTAGGTGTTGACGTAATTGGAAATCGGTATGCAGATTTAGCGGGTAATTCAAATACCAATTCATCTATTTTTTCAATTCAGTTTGATAATATACCCCCGACGGTTTCGAGCATTGTAAGGAATAATCCGACGAGCCAGAATACGAATGCACCAAGTGTAGTTTTTGGCGTAAGTTTTTCTGAAACCGTAACAGGGGTTGATGTTTCTGATTTTAGTTTAGCAACTACGGGCAATGTTTCAGGGAATATTGCCAATGTGACGTTTCAAAGTAGCATTTATTTGGTTACTGTAAATAATATATCAGGAGCAGGAACGCTAAAGTTAAACTTGAATGGTTCTGGTACAGGAATAACTGATATTGCTACAAATGCAATTAATGCAGGGTTTACGAGTGGCGAAATTTACAGCTTTGGCAATGCACCAAGTTTTGTTTTGGCAAGTCCACAGATATTGACAGTTTGTCAAAATTCGTCAGCAATAGCAATCAATAATTTACTGGCGGTTACTGATATTGATAATGGACAAACGTTAACTTGGTCTATTCAGAGTAGCCCACAGAAGGGAGTTCTTACAGGTTTTCCTTTTTCGAGTATAACAAATGGTGGAAGTATAAGCCCGACAGGACTGACCTATACGCCAAATAATAATCAGACTGGAAGTGATTCTTTCACAATCAGGGTATCTGATGGTACAAATACAGTTGATATGGTGGTGAATGTGGGAATTACTTCCTTACCAAGCATCACTATTAATCAGCCTTTGACAGTATGTGCAGGAAATGCCATTAATTTAACTTCATCGGTTGGGAATAGTTATTCATGGAGTGGTCCGAATAGTTTTAGTTCAAGTTTGCAAAATCCAATTATTTCCAATGCAAGTAGCTTAAATACAGGCACTTACAGTTTAGTAGTAGCCACAAACGGATGTAGTGCCAGTGCCACAACGAGTGTGACTGTAAATCCCTTACCAAACATCACTATTAATCAGCCTTTGACAGTATGTGCAGGAAACGCCATTAATTTAACTTCATCGGTTGGCGATAGTTATTTATGGAGTGGGCCGAATGGCTTTAGTTCAAGTTTACAAAATCCAATCATTTCAAATGCAAGTAGTTCAAATACAGGAACTTACAGTTTAGTAGTAGCCACAAATGGATGCAGTGCCAGTGCCACGACAAGTGTGACTGTAAATCCCTTACCAAACATCACTATTAATCA
>NZ_BMKK01000003.1 GCF_014644295.1 Emticicia aquatilis | reverse complement strand
ATGAAGGCATCTCATTTTTGCTCTTTTTCTTGCAAAGGTAAGAATAGCATTACATTTTTATAACTACCCAGTTTTTGTATTTGAAAACAAAAGTAAGCATTGAAAGTTAGAATATTAGTCGGCTCGGTCAATCATTTTTTTTACCACTAAGGCACTAAGAACACTAAAGTTTACACAAAGGCTTGAGATATTTTCTTAGTCAATCAAAGTCACGGAGTAGTGAATTTAAAAATAAAAATTTTGCTTCACGACGGATTTAATGCCAATTTTGTTGTGAAAAAGATACACTCAGCAACGTGAAAGAATATACCAAAAACCAACTCGCCCTCCGAAACGGACAAGACAAAGATGATATTTGGGTGGCTTACAAAGGACAAATTTACGATGTAGGCAGTTCAAGATTGTGGCGAAATGGCAAGCATTACGAACACTGGGCAGGGCAAGATTTAACCGAAGAACTGGCCGATGCCCCGCATAACGAAGCCGTTTTTGAGAAATTTAAAATCATTGGGAAGTTGGTTAACTAATTTGAGAAGTAAAAAATAAAATGTCAATAACAAAAGAAGAAGAATTAGTCGGAATGCAAACAGCGAGTGAGGCAGTAGCCGTAGCACTCCGAGAGATGGTAAATTATGCCAAACCTGGCATGACTACCAAAGAATTAGACGATTTTGGTGGGCAAATACTCAAAGACTTTGGAGCAAAATCAGCTCCGAAAGTAACATACAATTTCCCAGGATTCACTTGCATTAGTGTCAATCAAGAGTTTTGCCACGGTATTCCATCGGATAAGAGAATTTTACAAGAAGGCGATTTAATTAATATTGATGTATCGGCCGAAGTCGGTGGGTTTTTCTCAGATAATGGTTGTTCGTTTATCCTCGGGAATGACATTCATCAACACCAAAAACTTGTTGATGCCTCTAAAGATATTTTGCGTAAGGCCATTGCCAACATCAAAGGTGGGGTCAAAATTTCTGATGTTGGTTTTTTGATGGAAACCGAAGCAAAGAAAAGAGGTTATCGAGTAATCCGCAATCTGACTGGCCACGGCGTGGGCAGAAGCCTGCACGAAGCACCCAAAGAGATTCCGAATTATAGAGATAAATATAACACTACCAGATTTCGTAAAAATTCAGTAGTGGCCGTCGAGACTTTTATTTCAACGGTTTCTACGGAAGCCATCACTCAAAAAGATGGGTGGACAATGGTTGGCAATAAAGGCGGCTTTATGGCTCAGCACGAGCATACAATTATCGTGACTGACGGAAAACCGATTATTTTAACTGAAAAAAATGATTTGTGGGGCTGAGAAAATCACCGCATCATCAATCAACATAATTATTTTAATTTATCATGAAACTCATCGAATCAATTATACTTTTTGCAAGCTTGGCATTCTTGACCATGTTTGTTGACCAAGCACTTTACAAGGGCGTTGCTCTCAAAGATAGTTATTTCTTTTTAATGTTTGCCGTGGCTGGATTTTTCTACTATACCTACCGCCGTGGACTTAGAATTATGAAAGAAAAGAAAGAAGAAGAAGCTAAAACGGATGTAAAATCAAAGAAGATTGAAGATAGACTTAAAAGAAAATAAGCATCAAAGGCAACCAAAATACAATTTCTCCAAGCCAACGATAATTTTCATTTTTTGCCAGTTTTCCTTCAAAAAAGTAAATCAACACCGAGCAAAAAGCCATTAAACTTTCTATCAAAAATACTTTTCTAAGAAATAAGTTATCGGTCAAAAAGATAGAAATAATCGAAAAAGCTAAAACACCCAATATGAGATAAGTACAATTGGTCTTGCCGAGTTTCTTGGCGAGATTTTTTGTTATTGGATAGGCCTGTGATTCGTAAAACGAAAAAATCAAGATACTCTGATGCACCAGTAAAAAGAAAATAAATCCCGCTAAAAAGGCTTGCCAATCCAAATTCGGTTTGGTACTAAAAGCACTCCCAACCACACAGAGACTATAAATTGCGGAAGTAAAAACTTCTTTAAAGTATTGATAATTAGCCGATTTTGATTTTTTCTGTAAAATATAAAAGTAAATCAGTATCAAAACCGAAAGAGCAATGCCAAAATAAATGACATTTCGGGGCAAGAAAAAGGCTAAAATAGCCGCAATCAAAAACAAAATGATAATACCTATTTGCAGATAATACTGATGCTGGAAGTGAAATTGATGTCGGGCATCTTCTGGCTCAGACTTTAAGTTATCGAGCAAGCGGTCGAGTATATAAATAATCCAAGTACAGATACCCAAAATTAATAGCGAGGGCAGATTTACCACACCATTTCCATCGGGTATTTTCCAAAACATCCAACTACTTGCCACCGCCCCCAACACCACATCAAGGCTTAGATAGTGAAGTGTTTTTAAGAAATTGTTTTTGGCTTCAATCATCAATCTTTCATCATTTATTTTCTAACATCAGAAGCTCATCTCCTACCGAAATCTTTCCTGTTTCTACAACCAACAAATTCTGTCCAAATAAAATTTTATTATTCACATTTCTGTACTGTGTCAGCGTTCGGAGTGGTTCTTTTCCTTTCTCTGCCGTTTCGGGGTTTATCGTTGTCAAAACGCACCTTGCACAGGGTTTTACGCCTACCAATTTTGCATCGCCCACAGTAAAATATCTCCAAGAATCTTCTACGTGTGCTTCACCACCCGTAAAAACAAGATTTGGTCTAAAACGCTTCATCGAAACTGGCTCTTCGAGTTTAGCATTCAGTTCGTCAAGGCTTGCTTGTCCAATCACCAAAATCGGATAGCCGTCCGAAAAACTTGTATGTTCTTCTTTTGTGATTGAATATTTCGGGTCGGTCAGTCTTATCGAATCATCGGGTTGATAAAACAAACTGCTTTTTTTACCCAAAACTGTCGAAAACCAAGCATCTGCCTCATCGCTTACTCGGATTCCACGCACCACATCGTCCCAAATCGTAATTTGCTCACTATGCGGGACGCCGCCCGCAACCGTTTGTGGTTCAAACGGAATCTGCAAAGGTGCTATCCTTTTCAATCGGTGTGTCACTCGTAAACCCATTTCTTCGATAGTCACATCAATCAAAGCCATTTGTTCGTTTTGGCGTTGGGTAATAAACACATTATTTTCATCGGCAAGTACCCAACGGCGGTCATATTTCAGTCCACGTTCCTCAACAATGGCTTCTTGCAAGCTAATTCCACCCAGTGATTTGATTGGATAAATCGTGATTTCGGAAACAATAAAAGACATATTTTGTTTTTTCAATTAAATCGTGAATCAAAAGCAAATTTTAAATATATAAATATCTGATTATCAATTATTTATTCATAATTCGTCAATCGAATTATTCGTCATTCTTATTCTACACAACAATTCTTTGAAAAAATCGTTTGATTGATTAGGTTAAACTCATAAATTGAGTCGAAATATCAAATTTCTATGGAAAGCGAAGCATTCCATGAAACAACCCGTAAAACATGAAAAGAATAATTCATATTATTGCCCTTTTGGTGCTTACAAATTCAGTTTTTGGACAAATTCAAACCTATAAACGTGGTCTTTCGAGCTTCGATAGGGGTCAGTACGAATTGGCCATCAAAGATTTGACGAAGGTAGTAAATATAGACGAAAGCGAGAAAGCTAATCTGTATCATAAAATAGCAGAAGCTTATCGTCTGTCGAATCGTTGGGTAGAAGCCGTGCCATATTATCAGAAGGCTTTTGAGGCAAAACTTACTAATCCAGAAGCTCATTTTCACTATGCTTTTGCTCTGAAAGCCGCAGGAAATTATGATTTGGCCTTGAAAGAACTACAACAATTCATTGACTCGAAAAGTACAATAAAGGCATATAACGAAAAGGCGTATCGTGAAGTAAATACGCTCAAAACGATTGATGATATTAAGAAAAAACAAAGCGTGGTAGAATTCAAGAATCTCTCGCAACTTAATACCAAAGGTTCAGAGTTTGCTCCGATGGTATTGGGCGATGAATTGATTTTTACGGCTTCTCGCAAAAATAAAATTTATGCTAATGGCTTGCCGTATGTTGGACTTTACAAAGTAAAAATAGATAAAACGATTGGTGAAATGGGTAAAGTTGAGAAATTCAGCGATGCCATTTTTGATGAAGAACGCAACGAAGGAACGCCAACTTTTTCGCCCGATGGCAAAACGATGATTTATTCTCGTGGCAATACGGGCAAACGCAAAGACCTTTCACCCGACATGGATTTGTATATTTCACGCTACGTTGATGGCAGCGGATGGACAGAACCACGCTACGTAAGTGCCTCTGATTCAGCCAGTTGGGATGGTAGCCCTGCTTTTTCTCGTGATGGAAAAACGATTTATTTTTCATCAAATCGCCCAGGTGGTTTTGGCGGATTGGATATTTATAGAGTAAATATGGATGCTTCTGGGCGTTTCGGAAATCCTGTGAATTTGGGTAAAGAAATCAATACTGCTGGCGATGAAATGTTTCCGTATGTATCAGAAGATGGAAAACTCTATTTTGCTTCTGATGGCCACCCTGGTCTTGGCAAACTTGACCTTTTCTTAGCTGTGCGTGCAGGAGGAAAAATCACGGTTGAAAATATGGGAATTCCGTATAATTCAAACATGGATGATTTTGGCTTGGTAATGAGCAAGCGTGGCGATGTGTTTTTCTCATCGAACCGTGCGGGTGGCTCAGGCGACGACGATATTTATTATTACGAAGCTCCTAAAAAACCAGATTTAGCCGATAACGACGACCCATCGAAAAACCCATTGCTTTCACCCAAAACTGGCAATCCAGATAGCACCAGCAAAGCACTCGAAATCAAGACGGTTAATTATTATTTAGTCGGAACCATTACCACAAAAAATACCTCAAATGGCTTTGTGCCACTTGATTCGGCACGTGTGAGAGTGGTAGATACCGACAATAATAACGAAGTAATTACAGAGCTTACCACAGGAAAAGATGGTAAGTTTGGCCCAATTAAATTGAAAGCCGATGGCAATTATTTGGTGATGTCGAAAAAGACAAATTTCTTGACAAACCGTGAAGAGTTTTCGATGAATGGCCGTGAGATTCCACAGTCATTATTGAAGAAACCTGTAACAGATACGACCTTCTATACATCGCTCAATTTAGAGCCTGTTTTCGTAGGAAAAACATTCAGAGTTGATAATATTTATTACGATTTAGATAAATGGGATATTCGCCCAGATGCAGCCATCGAACTGGACAAATTGGTACAAACATTATCTGATAATCCTCAGATTAAGATTGAATTAGGCTCACACACAGACTCTCGTGCAACCGAAATTTATAACCTTCGTTTGTCACAAAAACGTGCTGAATCGGCCATTAATTATATTGTATCGAAAGGCATTGCTCGTGAACGTCTGTCGGCGAAAGGTTACGGCGAAAGTGAGTTAATCATTAAAAACGCTAAAACCGAAGAAGAGCATCAGACTAACCGCCGTACTGAATTTAAGGTTTTAGAAATCGAGTAGAACAATTTTAAAATTGTTCATAAAACCAAATTACCTGTTTCAGCGTTTATATACATGAGCGTGTCAAGCCCAAGCCTGACACGCTTTTTTAATCAAAATCATTTCAGAAAAGCTATGAGAAAAACATTTGTTGCCAGCCTTACGCTGAGCGTTTTTATCTTTATATTATCGTGTAGTACAACTACCAAACCAACCGAAAAGGTGGTTGACAAAACAGTTTATGGCCCAACCGAAAAGGCTTATTTTGCATCGGGTTGTTTCTGGTGTGTAGAAGCTATTTTTGAGAGCCTAAAAGGCGTTAAAGAAGCCGTTTCGGGATATAGTGGTGGACATACTAAAAATCCAACGTATGAAGATGTAAATACCGAACTTACAGGCCATGCCGAGTCAGTTGAGGTAATTTACGACCCAAAAATTATTTCTTATGAAACGCTCTTAAAAGTGTATTTTGCTTCGCAAGACCCAACGCAAGTAAAGGGACAAGGGCCAGATAAAGGTGATTCGTATCGTTCGATAATTTTTTATCAGAACGAAACCGAAAAAACTGCCGCTGAGAATTACAAAAAACAACTCGATGCTTCGGGAAAATACAAAAAACCGATTGCAGTAGAAATAGTACCTTTTAAAGTTTTCTGGAAGGCTGAGGCGTATCACCAAGATTACGAACGTAATCACCCCGAAAATCCTTACGTTCAGAATGTTTCGATTCCACGTATCGAACGCATGAAAGCTCAGTTTCCTGAGTTGTTGAAGGCAAAACACTAAGAAAATTTATCATAAAAAAAGCCTTCTCTCAGTGAGAGAAGGCTTTTTGGTTAATAACCTAATCTAAATTTATTTCTTAGTTTGGATAGCCCGGATTTTGGGGTTTCAAATTCGGATTATTCAACATTTCTTGTTTTCCAAGCGGAAGCAACAAGTGTTTTTCTTGCAATGGTTGCTTAGAGCTTTGGTTGATATGCCCAACGAAATTATCGAATCCTTTGGTGGTTTCGTTGAATACTTTACGCAGACGTACCATATCAAACCAAGTGATTTGCTCATAGCACAACTCATGCCATCTTTCTTTCCAAACAGCCTCTCTAAACGAATCCTTCGTGTATGTACCTAATGCTGGTGTCGTGAGCGTTGCACGGTCTCTGATACGCTTAAAGGCATCATAAGCTTGTTGGTTTGGCCCACCAACTTCGTTTTGTGCTTCTGCAAATGTCAATAATACCTCAGCATATCTAATTTGTGGCACATTCAAGTTATCATTACGAGTACCCGCCACTCCAAATGAACCATTGGCTGTTTGGTTGAAGTGTTTGAAAATATAAGGTGCACCTAAATCGAATCTTGCTCCATTACCATTTGTAAAGTATGTAGTATAGAAATATCCCTCTTGGTCTTTTGTGCGTAAGTCGCCTTTTTCATAAGAGTTGTAGAAAGATATTGTTGGTACAGTACTACCTGTTCCGCCTGGGCCATTATAAGTTACTGGCTTAAAGTTAGGGAACATATTACCCATCGGATTTCCTGCAACCAATGTATTGTGCTGAATCATAAATAAATGCTCAACTTTGTTTTTAAGGCTTTCTCTATGTACATCAAGATAAGTCGGAAAAAGGTTGATTACCGTTGGGTTGCTATTAGCATAAGTAATTACTTCAAGAGCCTTATCTGCTGCCAATTTATAGTGCGATGCTCCTTTGCTCAGCGGAAAACCAGCCATCGTAAGATATACATTTGCTAATTGTGCTTTAACAGCCGCCAAACCAACTCTACCACTTGCATCCATCCATGCAAGTCCCGCATTTTCGGCTTCAGTCAAATCTGCAATAATCAATTTATATATATCTTCTTTTGGTGCTCTCGACGGTAAGAAATCTTCCGAACTCGCAGTTTGCGGATTGGTAATCAACGGAATATCTCCCCAAAGTCTTACGGCCGTAAAATACGCCGATGCACGCAAAAACTTAGCTTCACCCAAAATCTTTTTCTTTTGAGCATCAGGCATTGGCGTAATCGGTGGTACTTTCGCAATCACTTGATTTGCTTGTGCAATTACTTTATACAAACCATTCCAATAGTTTACTACGTGAGCGGTGTTTCCGTCATGAACCAAACCGTAGAGGTTATTGAGGTCAGAGTTCTGAGCCGTTTCGGTTGTCGAAGTTCCTGTTAAGGCTTCTAAAAGTTGCCAGTTAGAAGAGAAAATTCCAGCACCGCCACCCATAAATCGGAGGTCGGCATATACCGAAGCCAAAGCAGCCTCAGCGTGGTCTGGAATAGTATAAAAACTCTCAGGAGTGAGGTTTGAAGGAGCATTTTCTTTCAAAAAATCAGAACAACTGGTCTGACTAACCAATAATGCACTTGCAAGTGCGATTTTAAATTTATTAGAAATATATTTCATTTTTAATTCTATTTTCAAGATAATTCACTGATTAAAACGCAAGCTGTAAGCCCAACATATAAACTGTAGGTTTTGGATAATTGTGCCAAATCATACCTTGCGAGAAAGCACTGTTTCCATCGCCTTGGTTAGTTGGTGTTACCTCTGGGTCGCCTACGATTTTGTCTTTAAGCAATAAGAAGAAGTTTTGTGCAGAAGCATAAACTCTCAAGCGGCTCAATTTCAATCTTTCAGTTGTTGAATTCGGGAAAGTATAACCTAACAATAAGTTTTTACCACGTAAGAACGAACCATCTTTAATCCACCAGCTATCAACGTTTGTTACATATCCTGCTCTTGTATCTCTGATTTCAGCAATCATTGTATTTTGGTTTTGTGGAGTCCAAGCGTTCAATACTGATTTGTAGCTATTAGCCAATGCTTGGCGGTCTTCGCTGGCGTGAAGGTTCATCATCATTACATCGTTTCCGTAAGAATACTGTAATTCGAGCGTAAGGTCTAAGTTACCGTATTTCCAAGTATTCGTAAACCCACCCCAGAACTTAGGGCTACCGTTTCCGATAATCGAGCGGTCAGCATCAGTGATAGCGTTATCGCCGTTTACATCCAAATACTTAATATCACCAGGAAGAATAGTCAAACCATTGCGGTAACTTGTGAATTTAGCAGCTTGGTCTCTTTCGGCTTCGCTCCAAACACCCAAACGAGTAAGTCCCCAGAATGAACCAACTGGCTCTCCGATACGGATAATGTTAGTAGGGTTTGTAAAGTTAGGTCCACCAACGTTAAAGATATCAGAAGGCGTTGCCAACGAAAGCACCTTATTTTGGTTGAATGAAATATTGAAGTTAGTATTCCAACGGAATTTAGCCGAATTGAAGTTTACAGTATTTACAGCAAACTCAAAACCTTTGTTTTGCATCGAACCAACGTTTCTTCTGATAGTGCTATATCCACTTGTTTGTGGTACTGGAGCATCCAAAAGCATATCAGTTGTTTTACGATAGTAAAAATCAGCTTCGATGTTTACACGATTACTAAACAAGCCAATTTCTAAACCTACATCAGCTTGTGCTGTTTTTTCCCATTTCAAGTTAGGGTTTGCCAAACGAGAGATACCAGTTCCAGAAACACGAGTATCATTATAAATAGTAGCGTAGTTTGAGCTAAGTAATGATAATGACGAATACGAAGGGATTTCTGAGTTACCAGTAAGACCGTAGCTTGTACGTAATTTCAAGTTAGAAATAACAGTATTTTTGCTCATGAATTCTTCTTCCGAAATCTTCCATGCAAATGCTCCCGATGGGAAAAACGCAAACTTACTATTTTCACCGAATCTTGATGAACCATCGGCTCTACCAGTAAAAGTAAACAAGTATTTATTGCTCAAGCTGTAATTGATACGACCGAAATACGAGTTAAACGCAAAGCGTGATGCACCAGACCCAACGGCAGGAAGTGTAGAACCCGCACCTAAGTTATTGAAGCCAAAATAATCAGTAGCAAATCCACGTACACTTGCTGCAATATTAAAAAAATCTGTTTGTTGCCACGAAACCCCCAATAAACCAGTAAATGCGTGAATTTTATTGAAAGTTTTGTTGTAAGTCAAGAAATTCTCCAACGACCAAAAAGTTTGTTTTTGGTTTGAAGCAGAAGCAGTTCCTTGCTCACCAATTGCCAAAGTTCGTGTAGTAGATTGATTGTTTTCTTGGGTCATGATGTTTGCACCAAAAACAGTTTTCATCTCTAAACCTTTCGCAAAAGTGATGTTTGAGTATAACGACCCCGTAGTAGTTTGAGTATTCAAAATATATTTACGCCCCATCAAACGGTGAACTGAGCTAAAAGTACCCTCAGCAAAAGGGAAATCACGGTTGTTGGCATACGTACCATCGGCATATTGTACAGGAAGGAAAGGAAAATCTTCTACAATCTGACGTGCAACTGCATCATTAATATCTACAACATTCTCTGATTGATTGTTATAAGCAAGCGTACCTCCTACTTTCAACCATTTCTTGATTTGGTCATCAATCGTAAATCTTCCTGCATAGCGTTTCATGTAAGAAGTCTTAATTAGACCCTGGTCGTCTCTGTAACCCAACGAGAATGAATATTGAGTACGCTCATTACCGCCATTAAAACCTAATTGATGATTTTGTGAAAGTTTTGTTTGTGTCGATTCTTTAAACCAATCTGTATCATACAAAGGATTGCCTTGTGCATCAAAAACACGTGGGTCAGTACGACGCAATTTTGGATTCAAATACGCCCATCGGCCAGCTGCCCAACCCACTGGGTCGTATTTTTGCATATTAGCCCAAGCTAAATCTTCAACTGCCATATATTCCTTAGCGTTCAAGACTTCTGGACGGTTTGGTCCAATCGTATTTACGCTAAAATCAGAGCTGTAAGTTACTTGACTTTCATTCGCTTTTCCCTTCTTAGTTGTTACTAAAATAACACCATTTGCACCTCTCGCACCGTAGATAGCCGTAGAAGAAGCATCTTTTAGCACTTCTACCGAAACGATGTCGTTAGGGTTGATGTAATCAATAGCCGAACTAAATTGTGCTTGATTATTTTGCGGAAGCATCACACCATCAACTACATATAAAGGATTGTTTGATGAGTTGATTGAGCTAAATCCCCTTACACGGATAGTTGTACGACCACCTGGGCGACCTGAGTTGGTATTTACTTGCACACCCGACATTCTACCCGAAAGGGCTTGGTTCAATGACGCTGCTGGGCGTTCTAATAATTGTTCTTGTTTTACGGCACCCACTGCACCAGTCAAATCTGACTTCTTTTGTGTACCATAACCAATCACAACCATTTCATCCAAGACATTCTCTTTAGATGTAAGCACAATATCAAGGGTGGTTTTGTTTCCAACTACAATTTCTTGTGTATCATAACCCACAAACGACACCACTAAAACCGTTGAGTTGCTCGGTACTTCGATTTTGAAATTACCGTTAACATCCGTCCCTGCTCCTTTGGTTGTACCTTTAACGGCCACACTCGCCCCAATAATTGCCTCTCCAGTAGCATCTGTTACTTTACCCGTAACTACCTTGGAGTTTTGCCCCAACGCCACCAAAGAGAGTAAAAAGAATAGTACCGATAAGTACCTTGACTTGAATAGATAGAACTTACATTTCATAAAAAAATTAAGTTTTTTTGTTTTGTTTAATAATTAAGCTTTGAATAAAGTGTCAAATATATTAATATTTTTTAATAAATAAATACAATATAAATTACGAATTTATTAAATGGTCGTATTTTTTATTATTAATTAAAATTTATTGTAGTTTTTGGAGCAGAATAATAAAAAAATGTCGAGTAGATAGATACCTTGTAAGTATCCTAAAAAATATAAAAAATTTTCAAATTATTTTGAAAATTTAGAAACTTTCATTTACATTTGTAAACTTGAAGTGAACCATACCCATAAAGAATGAAAAAATTAACCTTAGTCGTCCTAACAGGCGTACTGTTGTGTTATACCTATGCACGTGGGCAAAACCCAACGTCACAACTGCCTGTTTCTGTACTTGTTATTGGCAATGAAGCCAAGAAAACCGCCCCAAATGCTGAGCAAGTAATTACCAAATACTACTCTGCCAATCGCAAAGAAGTAAAAGTACCCCAAGATGCTGCCTTCTATCGAGAGTTTAAGCAAGTAGCCGAAAAACTCTACCAAGTATGCGAATATCGCATCGACCGTCGCCCTTCAATGGAGCTTTATGTAACCAATACTGCTTATGATGTAAAAAATGGTCCCTATCGTTTATACTACCCCGACGGCATCTTGATTGATAATGAAGGAATGTACAAAAACGATGTTCAGGTAGGAAACTGGTACTATTACCACCGAAACGGCAAAATAAGTGGAAAGGAAATGTATGAAGATGGCCTGCTCGTTGATGCCGAATACTTCAACGAAGATGGTAGCAAACTCACTGATATTACGGCTGCCGTGCGTGAAAAACCAAGTTTTCCGGGCGGTGTGATTGAAATGGATAAATTCGTACAGAAGATTATCGAACTACCCGAAGAGGTCGTAAAAAACAAGATTACTGGTAAAATGGCCATAGGTTTTATCGTAGAGCCTGATGGCACATTATCAAGCCCTAAAATTGAGCTTTCGCTCAATCGTGCATTAGACGAAGCCGCATTTAAGGTACTCGACCAAATGCCCAAGTGGATTCCAGCAAAATCTCATAATCGTCTTATCAGAGCAAAGTACACCATGCCGATCACGATTACTATCAGAAAGTAATTATTTGTGCCTAATAATCTATAATAATACATAGATACGACCCACAACTGTATGTATCTATGCTCTAAGGAAAAGCCCAAAGGAGACTTTGGCATAGTTTTTGAAAAGTTATTAAACGGATACAAAATGTATCCCGAAAATTCTTTTTATCCAAGAATTTACGTGCTTAACACATACCCAAAAAGAATAATTACATGAGAAAGGTTTTTACCTCTGCCATTGCATTGAGCTTTAGCCTATCGGTTTTTGCTCAGACTTCAACCTCAGAAAACTCGCCCGTATATGCACAAGCATCAGAAGCGGCGAGTCCGCAAATTGATTTAACCTCAAACGATGTAACAAGAAAATATTTCAACGTTAATCGTGAAGAAGTAAAATCGCTGGATGGTGCAAAATTCATTCAGATTTCAAAGAAAAACGCCAAAGGCTCATGGGATGTAGCCGAATTTTTTGCTGATGGATTCTTACGTATGGAGGGAACGTTCTTGGATGAAAAATTAGAAACTCGCTCGGGGAAATTCAAATTCTATCGCCCAAGTGGTGTGATTGACTACGAAGGAGTTTACCAAGAAAACATTCCAACTGGCGAATGGAAATTCTATTTCCCGAATGGACAAATGAGTAGTTTGGAAGTATATGAAAACGGAAATAGAGTAAGAGAAGATTATTGGAATGAAGACGGCACAAGCCTAATCAATAAATCTTCAGGAGAGCGTTTATTACCGATGTTTAATGGCGGTCAGCTTTTAATGAGCGAATACCTCAAGAAAAACCTCCAATATCCGGCCGAAGCAGCAGCCAGCAAAATTGCAGGCAAAGTGGTTGTAAGTTTTTGGGTAAATGAAGATGGTACGATTGCAAATCCTAAAATCGAAGAATCTCTGGGAGCAATTTTTGACAATTCGGTCTTGAAGATGGTAAACGAAATGCCTAAATGGTTACCAGCCAGACATCATAATCGCCCAGCGAAACAAATGTATATATTACCAGTAGCTTTTAGTTATAATTGATATACGATATTTTCTTTACGTGTCCCCAAGCTGTTATTCTTCGGAGTAGCAGCTTTTTTATTTTTCCAAAATCATAAAATACAAGTTTATATTTTTAATTCTTTTTTAATCTCAGTATTAAATTTGGTAATTATTCAAATAATCTATTAGAATATTTTAAGAAATCAATATTTTTTAGAAATAAACCCTTGTTTTTTGGCCTTCAAATTCATTAAATTTGGTTAGACAAAAACCTAAGCTCTTATTAAATTCTATTCATGAAGATATTCCTGCCCATACTGTGGTTTGTGCTGAATGTATTGAGTTTCAATACATTGAGAAGCCCTTATGAACAAGGAGAGCAGGGTTCTGAACATTCAAAAATTTCATTTTGGTCGCAATCTTCTTCCCAACATTCATCCAACAAAAACTCTCAGATATATTTTCTTGCCGAAGAGTTTGAAGAAAACGTCGAAGAAGATGCCGATGGCGAATCTGAAATTCAGTTTTTAGATTATGACTTGGCAGATGCCACAAGTAGCTACCGTTTCCTGCCTACACTCACTGAGTATTCTGGCAGCATTCGTATAGCCCAAAAATATACTTCTCCTGCCAATAATCGGGCAAAATTTATTATTTATCAAAATATCCGAATCTGATATGCTCCTTGCATGAGTTAGACTCCCCTTGCTTTGGCCAAAGCCGAAAGTTTGATTCACTATTACTTTTCTCTAACTCAATACCAACACTTCTACCCCACTGTTCAGATTAAAGACTTTTAATCTCTTTTTTAAGTTGATTTTAGTACACCGTCTTTTATTTGTTGCATAGTTCAAATCGAACTGGGGTTTGAAAGAAAGTCGGATAGCCTCTTTCGAGCCTATTTTCGTTTTTCATATATATACTTAAAACCTTCCTTCATGAAAAAGAAACATTCAAACGAATCAAAAGGATTCGATGAACACGAGCTTTTGCATGAACTCAAGCACTTTTTGCCTGCACAAGCTCCGCTCAAAGACTTCGTTCATCACAACACGCTCCACGCCTTTCAAGATTTGAAATTCTATGATGCCATACGTAGAGCATCTAAAATTTTCGGATACAAAGTGTCGCTCTCGCTTGAGGAGTATCGTGCACTTTACTCAAAGGAGCAAATCAATAACGATATTTTAGAAAGAGCCATTGCTGATAGAAAAGGCAAAGCAAACGTAGAAGAGTGGAAAGCAAAAGCACTTTATGGCAAGTATGATGAATCTATTCATCCGAAAGTTGGTATGCTTCGTTCTAACTGGAAGAAAAAATACTACATCGACCTTGACCTTTTGGTGCATCCGCTTCTATTCAGAATTTTGTGTAGCTACCTCGACCAAGGTATTTCGACTTGGAGTTTTCCTGATTCGAAAAAAGGATTTTTGGCTTCAATGCAGGAAATCGAAAAAAATACTTTTAGTAGTTTTTTCAAAAATCCTCGTGCTAAAAAACTCTTACTCGATGGCACCGCTACGATTGAAAGTTTGCTCGCACTGATTGTTGGCGACCAATCGCTTTTTAATCAATATATATTCGACCAACAATTTGCTCATCAAGGATGGGCAGGTATGGTTTCGGCAGTAGAAGATTTACCTCAAACCCTGCTCGACCAAAAGAAAATTACGCTTAAAGAACTCATCATTTTTGAACTTCTACTCGAAATTGATGCTCTTGATACAAAATTTGGTGAAAACTGGGCATCGTTGAGCCAACGTCTTGATTCAAAACCTGCCGATTTATTTGAAGAAGTTCCAGTAACCGAACTTAGCGAATTGCTCAATATTTGGCAAGATGCTTTTGAATGGAGCTACTATGACCAAGTTTTGGCAGGCTTGAAAGTGAATCAACCAAGCCACGAAAGAGCCGAAGAGAAGACTTTTCAAGCAATGTTCTGTATCGATGACCGTGAGTGTTCGATTAGACGTTATTTAGAAAAATTTGATGAAGGCTGCAAAACTTACGGTACTGCTGGATTTTTTGGGGTAGAGTTTTTTTATAAACCCGTACACGCCAATTCATCAACCAAGCAATGCCCTGCCCCAGTAACACCGAAATATCTGATAAAAGAAGAGATTCCGAATGCAAAGGCAAAGTCGAATAATGATATTCACTTTGAGAAGCATTCACATTCGCTTTTTACGGGTTGGTTTATTGCCCAAACAGTAGGTTTCTGGTCGGCACTTCGTTTGATGCTCAATATTTTTCGTCCATCAGAAAATGCCGCAGCGGTATCTTCTTTCAAACACATGGACAATGCCTCGAAACTTACAATCGAAAACAGTAATCCTAATGATATAGAAGACGGCTTGCAAGTGGGCTTCACGGTACAAGAAATGGCTCTACGTGTAGGAAATCTTTTGAACAGCATTGGTTTGGTAAAAGATTTTGCTTCGATAGTCTATGTAGTGGGTCATGGTGCAAGTAGCGTAAACAATACTCACTATGCAGGTTATGATTGCGGAGCGTGTTCGGGTCGCCCAGGTTCGGTCAATGCCCGTGTGATTAGCTTCATGGCCAATCACGCAGGTGTACGTGAGATTTTGAGAGGACAAGGCATTGATATTCCAGATAGTACGCAGTTTGTAGGAGCATTGCACGATACTACTCGTGACGAAATCGCTTTCTACGATACAACTATTCTTTCGGCAGAAAATCAACAAAAACATATTAAAAACGAGGCTCTTTTTGTGAAGGCACTTGACTTTAATGCAAAAGAGCGTTCGAGAAGATTCGAGTCGATTGATACACATGCTTGTCCCGAAGAAATTCATGAGCGTATCCGTATCAGAGCGGTGTCGTTATTCGAGCCACGTCCAGAACTCAACCACGCCACCAATGCTTTGTGTATTGTTGGTCGAAGAGAAATGTCGGAAGGTTTATTCCTCGACCGTCGTTCGTTTATGAACTCTTTTGATTATCGAGTTGACCCCGAAGGTAAATTTTTGGTAAATATCCTTAATGCCGTAGCTCCTGTTTGTGGAGGTATCAACCTCGAATATTATTTTTCAAGAGTTGATAATCATAAGTTGGGGGCTGGTTCAAAACTGCCACACAATGTAATGGGACTTTTTGGAGTAGCCAATGGTATCGACGGCGACCTTCGTCCTGGCCTTCCGAGCCAAATGATTGAAGTACATGACCCAATCAGATTGATGGTGATTGTAGAGCATTTCACAGATATAGTTTTGTCGGCGATTCAGAAATCTGACCAAACTTACGAATGGTTTAATAACGAATGGATTCATTTAGTAGTGGTCAATCCGCTGACTAAAGAACTTTCTTACTTCAAAGATGGTGGTTTTACGACCTACGAACCTTTGCAGAAGACACTCAAATCTGTGCGAGACTTTGAAGAGTTGATTGAATCGCACCAAGAAAATTTCCCTGTTTATTTAATCAAGTGATTATGACTCCGATACTTCAGTTATTTATATTTATTCCCTTACTGGGTTTTTTTATCAGTTTATTGATTCCAGATAAAAACGAAACGGCTATTTCAAGAACAGCGTTTCTGACAGTTGGTGTAACATTACTCAGCGTAATTGGATTTGTGGCTTACTGGCTATTCAATGGACATCCAGTGCTTAATCTCAAAGAAATCGTGCTTTTCAAATCGAAAGAATATGAGTTTTTGGTCGATTTATGCTTCGATAAAATCACGGTTGTGTATCTATTAGTAGGTGCGTTTCTAACTTTCTTGGTTACAATCTATAGTCGTTATTATTTACACCGTGAGCGTGGCTACAAACGTTTTTTCAATACTATTCTATTCTTTTATTTAGGATATAATATCACGATTCTATCAGGCAATTTTGAAACACTTTTTGTGGGTTGGGAAGTGCTGGGTGTTTGTTCATTTTTGCTGATTGCTTTTTATCGTGACCGTTATCTGCCAGTAAAAAACGCTATCAAAGTATTTTCTGTTTACAGAATCGGTGATGTAGGCTTGATTTTGGCTATGTGGGCAAGCCACCATTTGTGGCACGAAAACATCACATTCTTGAAACTGAGCAATTATGAACTCGTACACGAGCATCTCGAAAGCCACAGCTACATCGGCGTTTTCATCTCATTGATGATTTTGGTGGCAGCTGCAGCTAAATCTGCTCAATTACCGTTTTCGTCGTGGTTGCCTCGTGCTATGGAAGGCCCAACGCCATCGAGTGCTATTTTCTATGGTTCATTGTCGGTGCATTTAGGCGTGTTTTTGTTGATGCGTACTTATCCGTTTTGGGACCACCAAATTTCGGTTCGTATCCTCATTGTGCTACTTGGCTTATGTACGGCCTTGATTGCATCGCCTATCGCAAGGGTACAATCTTCGGTCAAAAGCCAGATTGCCTATGCTTCGATTGCACAAATCGGTATTATTTTCATTGAAGTTGCTTTAGGATTCGAGAAATTCGCTCTTTTCCACTTTGCAGGAAACGCTTTTTTACGCACTTACCAACTTTTGGTTTCTCCATCGGTGGTTAGTTATAAAATCCGTGAGCAGTTCTACAATTTCGTGCCTCGTCATCATACAATCGAAGATAGTTTACCGAAGAAAATCGAATATTCTATCTATTTATTGAGCCTAAAAGAGTTTAATCTTGATTCGTTCATGAATTATATTCTTTGGAAACCGCTCAAAAATATTGGCCGTAAACTCGATTTCTTGACTGTTAATCGCCTGTTATTACTCTTTATCCCTGCTTATTTATTGGGTCTTGGTTTCCTTTTCATCAACGGAAATGGCAGCGAACACCCACACGAATACCTACCTGGGGCTTTTGCCTTGATTGGGCTATTGATGATTCTGAAATCATTTTCGGAAAGAAAAAGCCCATTGATGAGCTGGTTATTGCTGATAATGAACCACTTCTGGATTGCCTTGGCGATTTCGTTCAACGAAAAATTTGAATTGACTGAAGTTATCTTTTATCTCAGCGGAGTGGTGGTATCTGGGATAGTAGGTTATTGGGGAATCAATAAACTTAAAAGCTACGAGCAAAACATCGACCTCAATCAGTTTCACGGACACTCATTTGAGCATCCGAAATTTGCGATGGTCTTTTTGTTGGCTTGTTTAGGTTTGGCGGGCTTCCCGATTACCCCAACCTTCATCGGCCTTGACTTAGTGTTTAGCCATATTCACGAAAACCAAGTGGTTTTGGCTTATGCGGCAGCATCAAGTTACATTTTAGCAGGTATCTCTCTGATTCGTTTGTACTCTCGCCTATTCCTCGGGCCACACGTAAAAACGTATCACGAAACAGCCTATAAATCATCATAATTAGTTACTGGAAACTTGTTATTGTACTTCAGTTAATGACCAATAACCAGTTCCCCAATAACTAATAACCAAAACCAAGCCTTAAATAAATTCTAATAAAAGTAATTTTTAAATAAAACGAAATGGAAAACAAAACAAAACTCATATTACCTAAAGACGGTATTGAAGGTTTGAAAGAAAACTTCTCGACAGATGCGATGTCAGGGTTTATCGTATTCTTATTGGCCTTGCCTTTAAGCTTAGGTATTGCTAAGGCATCAGAATTTCCGCCAATTATGGGCTTAATTACTGCAATTATTGGTGGTATTGTAGTGAGTCTTTTTATGGGTTCACGCCTGACGATTAAAGGCCCTGCCGCTGGTTTGATTGTAATTGTGGCTGGTGCTGTTGGCGAGTTTGGTGGTGGCGAAACTGGCTGGCATTTGGCTCTCGGAGCAATGGTAGTGGCAGGTATCGTACAGATTTTATTTGGTGTATTCAAACTCGGAAAACTGGCAGATTTCTTTCCGCTTTCTGCCATTCACGGAATGCTCGCTGCCATTGGTTTGATTATCATTGCCAAGCAAATTCCTGTATTGTTAGATGTGGCTCCAGCCATGACAAAAGGCAAAGGCCCAATCGCATTATTGGCTTCGATTCCAGAGTTTATTATGCACCTCGACCCTAAAGCGACGCTGATTGGGGTTGTAAGTTTAGCAATTATGTTGGGCTGGCCTTTTATTAAAGGTCCACTCAAGAAAGTACCAGCTCCTTTGGTAGTTTTATTGATTGCCATTCCTGCCGAATTAATCATGGATTTCCAAACAACTGAGCCAGCTTATGCTTTGGTTCACATCGGAAATTTGCTCGAAAACGTTAAAATCAATGTCGATTTCGCAGGTTTTGCTCAAACAGGTATTTTCATCAAATACGTAATTATGTTTGCTTTGGTGGGTTCGTTAGAGTCTTTATTGACCGTAAAAGCCATTGATATGCTTGACCCGTACCGTCGTAAATCTGATGCAAACAAAGACCTTATTGCTGTTGGTATTGGTAATACAATTGCGGCAGTTTTGGGTGGTTTGCCGATGATTTCAGAAGTTGCACGTAGTTCTTCAAACGTAAATAATGGTGCTAAAACTCGTTGGGCAAACTTCTTCCACGGATTCTTTATTTTAGCATTCGTATTATTGGCTTCGCACCTTATCGAATTGATTCCGAATACGGCCTTAGCTGCTATGTTGATTACCGTAGGTATAAAATTGGCTCACCCAAGAGAGTTTATCCATACTTTCAAAATCGGAAAAGAGCAGTTGGCTATTTTCTTAGTAACTATTTTCTTCACGCTTTTTGAAGATTTATTAGTAGGTATTGGTGCTGGTATGTTGCTCAAAATAATCATCCACATGTACCACGGAGCTTCGGTGACTGCACTTTTCAAAGCTCCAGTTGTAGTGTCATTTACTGAGGATACATATTTGGTTGAGATTGACAAAGCAGCGATTTTTACCAATTATTTAGGTATAAAATCTAAACTTGAAGCGATTCCTCCAGGTTTCAAAGTAATCATTGACTTGAAAGGCACAAAATTGGTTGACCACTCTGTGATGGAAAACTTGCACCATTTTGAGCATGATTATACCCAAAGTGGCGGTAGTGTTTCTGTCATCGGTTTGGAAGAACACGAACCAGTATCAGAACATAAATTGGCTGCTCGTAAAAAAGTAGTGAAAGCCTAATAAATTATTTTAAGTGGTTGATAAGGCCTCATTATCAACCACTTAAAATATTACATCAACGCAATAAGACCTGAAAATGAAAGCAAAATTCATAAGTTGCTATTGTCTGTTATTATCTTTTTCTGCCATCGCACAACAACCTTTCACGTTTCATTTCCAACAAACCGTAGTTTCACAAACAAAACCCAGTATTAACGCACCGTATAGCGGCACAAATAGCTTGATTCAATCAAAAGAAACCCAAGCTTCTATTACTGCTACATTTTTTACGGGAGCAAAACTCTGGAAAGGTGCAGAAGGATATTTTGATGCAGAATTATCGGGTGGAAGTGGTTTAAGTGGAGCAAAAGGAATTGCAGGCTTTACGAATGGCGAAGCGTTTAGAATTGGAGATGCCGCTCCCAAAATATACTTGGCAAGGCTTTATCTCAAACAAACTATTCCGCTCTCGAAAGAGTACGTAACTGTCGAAGATGGGATTAATCAAATAGCGACAAAATACCCGAAGAAATACCTTCGGTTTGTGCTTGGCAAGTTTTGTCTATCTGATTTCTTTGATTTGAATACGTACAGCCATGACCCTCGCTCACAGTTTATGAATTGGGCTTTGATGAGTCACGGAGCATGGGACTACGCCGCCAATGTGCGTGGTTATACCTCAGGTTATATGGTTGAGTACGGAAGTCCAGAGATTGGTATTAGATTCAGCACAACGGCGGTGCCAACTACTGCCAATGGTCCTGATTTAAATTACCATTTTGCCAAAAATTACTCACATTCATTCGAAGTGTCAAAGCCCTTTGGTGAATCTGGAAAGCAAATGGTCATTCGTTTGTTAGGCTATTATACCAAAACCTACATGGGAAATTATGCAATAGCTACCCAAACGGTTGATAAGGATATTACCGAAACTCGAAAAGATGGCAGAACCAAGATGGGATTTGGCTTAAATGCCGAACAACAACTTAACGCTAATGCGGGGCTGTTTTTCAGAACGAGCTGGAACGATGGAAAAAATGAAACTTGGGCTTTTACCGAAATCGACCATTCAATTAGTTTGGGTTTCTCAAATACAGGAACAAAGTGGAAAAGACCTAACGATACTTTTGGCGTAGCAATCGTAGCCAATGGCATCTCGAAAGAGCATCAGGCGTATTTGGCCAGTGGTGGTTATGGATTTATTGTAGGAGATGGGAAATTAAACTATGGTTTAGAGAAGATTTTTGAAACCTACTACAACATTCACCTTCACGATAAACATTTTTGGTTAGCTCCTAATTATCAGTTTGTGGTCAATCCAGCTTATAACAAGGATAGAGGCCCCGTAAATGTTTTCAGTTTGAGGGCTCACGCAGAATTTTAAGCATTATCTTCGTAGCAAATTTTACTCGTTTATTAGGAGCGGGAAGCTATTTTTTTGTCTGAATTTTAATTATTTATCTAAGAGATTACCGAAATAAATCTCGACTAATCACAACAAATTTTAACACGTAAATCAATGAAAAATATCAAAAAACTCATATTCGGGCTATTTTTGGGCTTAACTTCGCTCTCTACTTTTGCCCAAACAAAAAGTCAAAACAACGATATTTGGTTGCATTATGTAGGCAAAAATATGCTCACTAAAAAGCTATCTTTTACGCTCGAGGCTACCATGCGATATGCCAATGGTTTCAGCGAAAAACAGCAATATTTCATTCGCCCATCGTTTGACTATCAGTTTACCAAGCATTTTATCGGAAGCGTTGGTTTTAGTCATTATAACACTTATGTGTATGGTAGCCCAGCCATCAATAAACGCCCGATTCCAGAAAATCACCCATGGATTCAAGGAACTTTCAATCATCAGTTTGGCGATTTGAAACTCACCAATCGCTTACGAAATGAGTTCCGTTTTGTGGGTATTGCAAGCAGCACAGTAGCTACACCAACAGGGCCATCCGACTACGCAATCAGCGACTACAAATTCCGTGACCGCCTGCGTTATATGGTTTTGGCTACTTATCCGCTCGTGAAAGTAGATAACAAGCCAAAATTACTCGGTATCATCGGCGATGAAGCCTTTATGAACATCGGGCCACTCGGAACTGACATTAGCAAAAATAATGTCGGTAAAACCTTCATGAATCAAAACAGAATTATTGCTGGTTTGGGGTATGTTTTCAATCCTCACCACCAAATTCAATTATGCTATATTCATCAAAACATCTGGAATTTCTCTGATACCATCGAAGAAAGCAACCCAACGGTGCGTTTATCTTATCTTACAAATTTCTCGTTTGCGAAGAAGTAACTAATTGTAATCAGAAAGCATCCGAAATCTCTGTTTTATCTAAAGCAGAGATTTTTTCTGTTATAAGCACACTAAAATCGCTTTTATTCCAAAACATTCGTTCATAATTTTGTGTTGTATTTTAAAAACTAATTCAATTTATGCTTATCAAGTTTTTAATAGTAGTTGGCACATTTGCGTTTATGGAATTTATGGCATGGTTTGCACACAAATATATCATGCACGGCTTTGGCTGGGCTTGGCATGCCGACCACCACAACCACCACAAAGGTTTTTTTGAAAAGAATGATTATTACGCAGTTGTATTCAGTATTGTGGCTTCGTCAACGATTATTTACGGGAATCTGAATCCAGAGTTCTGGTATTTAACTTGGTTTGGAGCGGGCGTAACGCTCTACGGTGTAGCCTATTTTGTGTTTCATGATATTATCGTTCACCGCCGAGTCAAAATCAAGTTTGTGGCAAAAAGCAAATACATGAAGCGTATTATGCACGCTCACTACATTCATCACAAAGTACATACAAAAGATGGTGCTGAGGCATTTGGTTTTTTATACGCTCCCGAAAAATACGAGCCAAAACAAAGAGATTAAAAGAGTAGTATATTCCGAATTAGACGTGTTAGCGTGGCAAAACTACCTCGGTAGATTGCCACGTTTTTTTATTATTTTAGGAGTATATTGTTCGTCGAAAAACTTATTATACTACCGTACAATAACCATTCCGAAACTGATATTTTGTTATTCAACGCTACAAAATATATTGTAATCTGTTGACTATAAGCACTTTTCAGTAACAATAAATTTACGAGCATCTTCACTGAAACTTTAGCACGATTTTTGCACCGCTTAATCATAATCCGAAAATAGCCCTTCGTGACTTTATGAAAAACGCTGTTGCATACCTAATACTTTGGTTTTCTGTTAGTTCGGCATTTGCTCAAACAGCGAGCAATATCTCCGAATCCATTTACCGAAGTTTTTATAACGAAACTATTACAATCAAACCCGATAACCCCGATAAGGTAATCAAACGCCGATACGGAATTTTTATCGACACCACACAAAACTCAGTTT
Organism: Emticicia aquatilis; assembly: GCF_014644295.1. Lineage (GTDB taxonomy): Bacteria > Bacteroidota > Bacteroidia > Cytophagales > Spirosomataceae > Emticicia > Emticicia aquatilis. Next base: position 667,633 of record NZ_BMKK01000003.1, on the reverse strand, counting down.
TTTGTCAGAATTTAGAACAACGCATTGACCTCGACGACTATTATCAATCTATCGTTTTTCGTCATTGTAGAGATTTTAAAGCTGCAAAAAAAATGAAAGAACTTTGGTCGTTTAAGGATGACACTTTGTATAATTCATTACCAAAAAAATGGTTTGAAGCACAAGAATTAAACGGTAAAACTTACGTCTTTTGCCCAAAGACAATCAAAGGGCATTATTCTTTTCACTTGACCGATTCGACAATCGTAACAACCAAAGGAGAAGGCCCCGAAACACATTTCATAAAGTCAGTAAAAAAGTTTCAAAACTCAATCATTATTGACTGTTTTCAGGGAAGTAAGTTTACCATTAAAGTACTTGACCCTAAAACTAAACTGGCTATTTGGAAAATGGAAGATACTCGCTACGAACACGGTGTTATTTACCGCCTTTCGGTGCCTGTGAGTAGTTTCAAATACTATAACATGATTGTGAATCACAGTGCCGAGGATAAAGTGCCAGATGACCTCGTTTTTGATGAAATCGACTACGAGAATCTACTTTCATTTACAGGAAAAATGAAAGCAAGATTCTGATAATAATATTGAAAATTGCTGTTGAAGAGTTGTTTGCCATAGGTTTTCCTATGGCTTTTTTTATATTTTACAGTTTAGATATAAACCTTCTGAATGCTCAAAAATTCGGCTATTAAAATCATAATAAGGCTCAACTCTGAGCGACACACTTACTTGCTTCGAAATCTTCCAATCTCTTACAAGCCTTATTATCAACAAACTACGTGTGTTTTCATAGTATCCTTCGTTATTGAATTTACGAGAACTTGACTGCATCAAATCATTGCCAAACGGTGAATTAAAGAAACTACCAAACCAATAACTAAAGCCCACCTGATATTTCGGATTTCGCCAGTAAGAATTCAGATAATAAGCCGACCCTTGCAGCGGCGACTCGAAATATCCAACATAATAATTATCTATCGTCACCGATTGATTTTTACCAAAGTTTTTCTTTATACGAAGCCCAGCCGCAGGATTTATAAGCGTACGTACGGGTAGTAAACTCTGAATATTCTGTCCACCCATGTGCAGCACACTCGCCTGTGCAAGTGCCTGAAATTTAATATCTTTGATACTCACAGCAGGGCTATAACATGACACCCCAGCCCAAATCCGTTCTTGATTTGTGCGTCCTGCAATCGTGGTTTGTTGCCAGTCGAGCCAACCATCAAAGAAAGCCTCTTTCTTTTGATACTTGGCCTGAAAACCATGCTCCAAAGGCTGTGTCAAGACTCGCTCAAAAGTCATCAATGGCTCAATCAAACGGTGGTTGACATTTCCTTCGATATTGCCAAACAAAAACCTCCAATCTTTTTGTTTTATCTGTACTGTAAAAGTTGGTTCTATTTCTTTCAAACCATTGTGGCCGTATTCTTTTCTGACAAACACCCCTGCATCAATTTGTACTTTTTTATGAATCTTATAACCCACCGTTGGGTTGACATAATAGCCTATAAGTGTATAACCATCAGCCATTTCATTGAAATACTCATTGTTTTTTACATAAACTAAAGTATTTAACTTTAATTGTACTTTTCCTATATCAATGCCAGTAATTTTATGATTATTTTCGAGGCTAATATTATCTACTTGTGCGTATGTATATGTATGCACGCACGCAAAGTTGCATATACAAAAAAATAAAGATTTTAAAAAGCCATTCATCATTAAAAAAAACCGTTCATCAAATTTTTTGAGCATTGTATTAGATATTTGTATTACCTTTGTAGTGTTCAAATCAGCAACACAGGTAAGGATTAGAACAAAGAATGTATTAAAAAAACCTGTAAATTTTTCGATATTTTTAACAAAATTAAATTGTATTTTTTTAATATATTAAAAATAAAAAACACTTAGTTTTTCTAATAAAAAACCACTAATTTTGAAATATAAACAAATTTTACCTAAATAGTAGTAGTTTGTAGTAATATCATTAAAATTCAATTTTAAAAATAAAATGGCAGCAGAAAAAGAACCAAAAGGCGACGACAGAGCAAACAAATTGAAAAGTCTCCAAACCACAATGGAGAAACTCGATAAAACCTACGGTAAAGGAACGGTAATGAGATTGAGCGATGCGAAGGTAATGGAAGTACCAGTTATCTCGACAGGTTCGCTTGGCCTTGACCTTGCTCTTGGAGTGGGTGGTTTTCCGAAAGCACGTATCATCGAAATCTACGGACCAGAGTCTTCGGGTAAAACAACTCTTGCGATGCAAGCAATTGCCGAAGCTCAAAAACAAGGTGGTATTGCGGCATTTATTGATGCAGAACATGCTTTCGACCGCAGTTATGCCGAGAAACTGGGCATTGATACCAAAAATTTATTAATCTCACAACCTGACTACGGCGAGCAAGCACTCGAAATTGCCGAACATTTGATTAGCTCTGGTGCGGTTGATATTATCGTGATTGACTCAGTAGCTGCCCTTGTACCGAAAGCCGAACTCGAAGGCGACATGGGTGATAGCAAAATGGGACTCCAAGCACGTATGATGTCGCAAGCCATGCGTAAGCTAACTGGTACGATTAACAAAACTGGCTGTTGCTGTATTTTCATCAACCAATTGCGTGATAAGATTGGTGTGATGTTTGGTAGCCCAGAAACAACCACTGGTGGTAATGCCTTGAAATTCTACGCTTCGATGAGAATTGATATTCGTAGAATTGGCCAAATTAAAGATGGTGACGATATTCTTGGAAACCGTACTCGTGTGAAAGTTGTGAAAAACAAACTTGCTCCGCCATTCAAAGTAGTGGAATTCGATATTCTTTACGGACAAGGGGTATCAAAAGCGGGCGAAGTACTCGACTTAGCAGTTGATTTAGAGATTGTGAAAAAATCGGGTTCGTGGTTCTCTTACGGAACATCAAAATTAGGCCAAGGACGTGACGGTGTGCGTGATATGTTGAAAGACAATCCAGAATTGATGGCCGAATTAGAAGAAAAAATCAAAGCAACTGTTGCAACCGATGCCGATGCACTCTTGGACTCTAAACCAGGCGACCAAGATGGTGTAATCGAAGACGAAACAGTTGAAGATTAAGAATATTAGATTATAGGAAATAAGTAAAATTTAAAAAGACAGCCTTTTAGACTGTCTTTTTTTGTGTTTATAGACTAAACTTTAATTATAACGTAGAATCAGATTTTGCTTCACTTGCTGGAGCGGGAACAGTATGCTGCGGAAAAGTCTCTACTGGAACTGGCGTAGGATGGGTCAAAAATTCTACATCATTCACAAAGTATTTAGTATCACCATTCCACGGAAACTGAAAGAATTTTTCTGAATACTTCAACGTTACACGTTCGCCAGTTTTTAAAGCTCGTTGTAATTTAGTGATAGTTGAATCAGTTTTACACGAAAAATCGAAATAACGTGGCGTAAGCGTGCCTGTTTCACCCGAATATCCACCTTCATTTAGCACACCTTCATAAGTTTTAAATACATAACCTCTTTCGCTAAGTTTTGAGATTGTGCCTGCACGTTCGCCTTTAGAATAGTAGCCAGCAGTAAGATAATAGCCAACGCCAACGAGGAGTCCGAGTATGATAAAAAGAGTAATTTTGAATTTCATTGCTTGAAAAAGTTTATTGGTTTTGATGATACAAAAGAACGGATTTTTTAGAAATATGCAAAGAATTGTGGGCGATAGTCCATAGATGGTCATCAAGAGTGTTGAATGATGGCTTTTGGATTATATACTAATAAGACGAACCTACACTTTGAAAGGTAACAAGCTTGACAAGAAATAACAGGATGTAATTTTTCAAAAAAAAGTTTATCTTGCTTCCACTTAGCTATTCAAACTCTATCATGAAAAAACTTTTTTCATACGCATTTATTTTATCATCATTGGTTATCTTGCTATCTGCAAAATCAGACGTACCAAGCACAATCGACCGACCAAATATCATCTACATCATGGCCGATGATTTGGGTTATGGCGATATAGGCTGCTATGGACAAAAGACCATAAAAACGCCCAATCTCGATAAAATGGCAGCCGAAGGCACTCGTTTTACGGATTTTTATTCGGGAAATACTGTTTGTGCTCCATCACGCTACGCTCTCATGACAGGCCTACACATGGGACACGCCTACATACGTGGCAATGGTGAATTTCCGATTCGTGAAAATGAGCAGGTTTTACCAAAAATGATGAAGGAAAATGGCTACACAACCGCTATGTTTGGGAAATGGGGACTCGGACAAAGTCACAATTCTGGTTCGCCCGAAAAACAAGGCTGGGATGAGTTTCTGGGCTATGCTACACAAGGTCACGCCCACCGATTTTATACCAATAATCTCTGGACAATTAAAGATGGAAAATGTGAATCCTACCCGATGGATTCGCTCCAACATTCACACCCGTTCATCACCGAAAAAGCTTTTGATTACTTAAAAAAAGGTCACGAAAAACCATTTTTTATGTATTGGGCTATCACTATGCCACACGCCGAAATGTATGCACCTCCTGCTACTTTAAAGAAATATTTAAACCCTGATGGCAGCAGTATTTTTGAAGAAAACAAACCTTTTGTTCAGAAAGCAAAAGGCGGGCGTTCGTATCGTTCGCAAGATAAACCAAATGCCAATATGGCAGCTATGATTGACCACATGGATGCCGATATTGGACGTTTAATGACTTTACTGAAAGAATTGGGCTTGGATAAAAACACCTACGTTTTCTTTACCTCTGACAATGGCCCACATAACGAAGGCGGCCGAGATATGGAGTTTTTTGATAGTAATGGACCATTAAAAGGCTTCAAACGAGATTTATACGAGGGTGGCATCAGAGTTCCGATGATTGCTTGGGGAGCAAATGTACCTAAAGGAAAAACTTCTAACGAACCATTGGCTAACTGGGACGTGATGCCAACTTTTGCTGATTTAATCAAAGCAAAGTCTCCACAAAACATTGATGGGCTTTCGTTTGCTAATATTCTATCGGGCAAAAAAATAGCCCAAAAACATGATTATCTATACTGGGAATTTCACGAACGAGGCTTCGACCAAGCAGTGAGAAAAGGCAAATGGAAACTCGTCAAGCAAAAAGGAAATACCGAACTATTTGATTTGAGCAAAGACCTTTCGGAAACAACTGACTTGGCTGCAAAATACCCAAAAATTGTAGCCGAAATGGAGAAAATTGTGCAAACTTCAAGAGTTGATTCGGAGTTATTTCCTTTGAAGCGGTAGAAGTATAATTACCTTGCGGGTAACAAAATCACATCTACTAATTTAACACTTTTAAATTTATCATCACCAGTTAAAAGTGGTAGATTCATCCATTGAGCAGATGCTGCTACAATTGAATCCATTAACTTTAAGGAAGTACTAAGACGAGTCTGAATGGCCAGTTTTTTGATTTGTTCATTAAGCTCAAAAACGGTACACTCATTGATAAAATCACGTATTAACTTTCTTTATGAAGCGGTAATATTTGGCTTACATTGTATTTCCATTTCGGTAACCACAGATATACAAAAATTTTTATCATCAAGTATTGCCCTAACTAATTCGTCTCCTTCAAAAAATCGAATTAAGGCATTTGTATCGAAGAAAATGTAATTGTTTTCACTCATCTCTCAAACTTCTTTGAAATTCGAGAGCATCTTGCCCCCATTTAATTTTACCAAAATATTTGTCAGCATTAAACGGCTTTTGAGGCTTTTTAATACTATCTAATGCTTGTTTAATTTGTGCTTTATTGGCATGTTTAGGAATTACAACTGTCATGGTATTGTATTAAATGTGGAGTAAATATAAATAACAGTTTCTTACATAAAATTAACCCTAACATTCAAGCCTATATTCGATGGGCGGATTTGCATATAGCTGTTGGCATCGAGCGATTGTGAGAGACTGTAACGATAAGTTGGCTCAATCCAAACGGTTTTGCCTCCTTTCATTGGATAAGCTAAAGCAACAGAAGCATTGAGGTAGTAAGCATATTGATTATTGTTCAATACTCTTACAGCTTCTGCTCCACCCAAAACAAAAACTTTATTTTTCTTATTTGACACTAAATATGAATTATCAAGTTTCAAACCAAGAGTGTGCAAGAACTTATTCTGACTAACGGTTTCGCCTACGCCTACGAGCGTGTATGTACTACTGGTCAAATCAACATCATAAGTGCCATTATTTACTTCATAACTAACCGCTTGACGGATACCTGCATAAGCGAGCGAAACACCAGTCGAGAAGCGATTTGAGAGTGGTTGCATTACGCCCACACGAGCCTGTACACCTAAGCGTTGGGCATCAAGTGCATTCAACGAACCTACCTGTTGAATATACGTTGAAGTTTGTGGCAGAATCGTAAGAGCCTGATAAGTCTGCAATGGCATAATGCTACTCGTCAGAATCATTTTACGTCTTACACGCACTTCCGGTTCTTCCATTGGCACTTCGTTATTATACGCAATTTCGCCAAAAGGAAGCCTGATATTTGTCTGCTTAAATTCCTTACTATCAAGCAGATTCAATTCAATATTGTTTGCTTGATTTGAGGGGTTTATATTAGATGCAACACTTGATTCACTACCGTTTTGTGTTGTGTTTGTCGGTGATGTTGTATTCTTATTATTTTGAACAATGCTCTCTGTCGAAGATGAATTCTCTAAGTTATTTCTAAGCGAACGTTTCTCTTTTTTTCTAATAACCTTAGCAACTTGATTTTCGGTCGAAGCTTTTTCTAAACTTTTGCTATTTGAGTCTTTTCTATTCTTAGTTTTACCATTAGAAGCAATACCACTCAAATCAGTTGATTGCTCTATAACAGTTGGTTTTGAAGCATTAATTTTTTTATTACCAGCTTCTTTATCGGTGGCATTTTTGTTTGTTTCATTTGATTTGCTGGTAGCTAAGCCTTCTTTACCATTAAGTATCTGGCTATTAGTGGGTTTACTGTTTTTATCGTTTGGGAGAGCCAAATCCTCTTTTTGATTATTATTATAAACCAACCAACCAAAACCCAACAAAAGTGCAATACTCGCAGCAATACCAACTCTGAATGCAAACGGCCAGGCAATTACACGGCGTTCTTTTTCTGGCGTGATAGCAGCCTTGATAATCTCCCACGAATCGGCTGTTGGTTCGGCTTCATAGTTACTAAACTTACTTGATAATTGGGTTGCAAGTTGAATGTTTTCCCAAGTGGCAGCTTGTGGCTCGGCTTCGTAATTTTTAAATTTCTCACTCAACGAAACTGGTTCGCTGGCTGGCATAGCAGCACGGATTTTCTCCCACGAATCGGCCATTGGTTCGGCTTCGTAGTCTTTGAATTTCTCGCTGAGAGGAATTGATTCATTAATTGGTAGAGCGGCTCTGATTTTCTCCCACGAGTCGGCCGTTGGTTCGGCTTCGTAATCACTGAATTTGGCAGTTAGCTGAGTAGCCAATTGAATTTTGCTCCATGTATCATCTTGTGGCTCGGCTTCGTAGTTCTCGAATTTCTGAGAGAGGTCAGTAGCAAATTTTATTTCGCCCCAAGATTCTTCTTGAGGCTCAGCTTCATAAGTTTCGAGTTTATCTTTCAAATCGAGAGCAAAGCGAATTGCCTCCCAAGAGGCATCTTGCGGTTCTGCTTCAAAATTCTCGAATTTTTCAGATAAAAGTTTCCTTATGTCGTCTGTTGGTTTCATTTATTGATAATCCTGTAAGGTCATTCCAAACCTTGCAGAACTTTACACTATTTCTTTCTATAATTATTAATCGAATAATACTTGTTCTAAAGCACTACACCCATTTCCTGTAAAGTTTTACGGAGATGAACTTTGGCTCTCGAAAGCTGAGACTTTGACGTTCCTTCCGAAATCTGCAAAATCTTAGCTATTTCATTATGCTCATAACCATCAATCAAATACATATTCACTACCATTCGATAGCCATCGGGTAATTGATTGATTGCTCCCACTATTTCTTCGTGACTCAACTGCGAAATCACGCCAATATCTGCATCGCCTTGATTTTCAATAGCCTCATAATCAAGAAATTGCCGTTCGTTGGTATTTTGTCGATAATGGTCAATGGCCGTTCGGACGACCAACGATTTTACCCAATATTCGACCGACTCAGGTTTTTGTAAATCATTGATTTTATTAAAAATCTTTATAAATGCCTCTTGGAAAATATCCTCGGCTTCCATTACAGTTCGGGCATAGCGACGACATACACCCAAAAGTCGGCCTTTATAGAGGTTATAAAAGGCTGCTTGGGCTCTCGGGTCGTTCCGCTGACAACCAAGAACTAATTCAACTTCATTCCGCATCCGAAAAGGGTTGCTGTGTTTATAGATTCAATTAATAAGGTTAGTATTGATGCAAGGCATTAGCCTTTTCTTGCCGATAAAAAATTAGCGTTAGCATCAAAATTTATGTAATAATAGTCGTTAGCGACCTTTATTGCTATTACATATCCCAAAATTTTATTTTCGGCATATACAATTACTCCTCTCTGAAATACCCAGCCTCTATAATTTCCATCCAAATATGCTTTGGCATTGCTTGGTATATCTTTTGAATCGAGAGGTCTATCATAGATTTTATTGTCAGGAAGTTTCATTTCAATTTCCTTGACACTCAAAAACTTTCCACTTTCATCGAAAGTATAATCATACACTTCGTTATTGCTCAAAATAGTTATCCAATACGTCTTTTTAGTTTTATCAATAATGATAGCCGTTTGGATGTATTTATAATCCTTGTGTTTCGATGCGAGATAATTCACAATTGTGGCTGGTACATCTTTCGGGAAAATAAGTTTGACCTCCACTTTGTTATCATTTCCCCCTACCCCTACTTGTTCTTTTTTTAAGAAATTACCGTCTTTATCAAACTGTAAAGAATACTGCTTTTTATCGTAAGTAATGAGTACGTTATATACCTGAATGGCTCCGTTTTGGATGAAAGCAATACCTCTTTCAAACTGCCAGCCTTTGTATTCTTTATCGAGATATGCTTTGATTTTGGAAGTTAAATCATTGATTGTAATTGGTTTATCTTCAAAACGGCCACTCGGAGCATTCACCCCAAATGATGATGATTTCAAGACATTCCCTTTTTCATCAAATAAGTAATCAAAAGTGGTGAAATCTTGACTAATTACTACCGAATAATTTTTGGTTGCTCCATCTAAGACAACTCCTACTTTTATGCACTTATAATCGCCATGTTTTGCAACCAAAAAGTCTATAATGACTTGCGGAAGCTCATTTTTATCAATAAAGTAAAGTTTTGGAGGAGGCATTCCTCCTGGTCCGCCATTCGGATTATCCGAAACATTCATGATAAGTGTACCTGTGGCATCAAAAATCAAAGTAATGTTTTTGGAGTCTTTATCTTTAAGTATAACCTTATAGCCTTCTATTTTGCCATCTTTATTTACTTGCTGACATACATTTATAATAACTGCACCAGAATAATTGGCTTCAAGATAAGCCTTAATATTATCAGGTAAATTTACAACCCCAGTTTGCTTATACATTTCCGAAATAACCCCTACGTTATTCACAATCGCCGACATTCGCTCAACTTTTACATCAAAATCTGATTGAAATATCTTGTTTCTCTCGATTGTCGTAAAACGTACTTTAGTCGCTTCTGGATAGTTGGTTTTGATTGCATTAATAGCAGCTACCGGAATCGCTTCATCAAGATTTTGCTGCGGTTGAAGGTCTGTAACGCTATCACAGCTCCACAGAATCAGCCCAACAAAAAATAGATATATATATAATTTTTTCATTTCTTATTCGTTTCCAACGCTCTTGTATGATAAAGACGCTGCCAAATAAAATTTGGTTGCATTATGTTGTATTGGAAAACCTAAAAACTTTAAATTCTGACTATTATCAATGCTTTACTCTCTAAAATAACTAACGAAAATACGCATAACTAAGATATTTGCGTAGGCGAATGTTTAAGTTTTTAACGAAAAACTATTCATAAGTGTTTCATTATGAGCAAAAAAGGAGCAAATAGAATCTAATTGCTCCTTTCTTTATTTTGGTCGAACCGATTATTTCCAAGTTTCCAATTCTATAATTTCGCCCGTTGTTTTCTTTTTTAGGATAACTTTTTTATCTCCATTTGGCAAAATTTCATCTTTGATAAACCAATGGTCTGCATCGTATTCGTTGTAAACTGATGGTTTTTGTACCCCAACTTGTCCACGCCATTCGGGTAGCTGAACTGGTTCCCAAAGTTTTGTTTTAGCCGATTTGTAGGCAGCATCAATAATGGCGTTTACTACATAGCCATCATAAAAAGTTTCGTTGGGTTCGATGCCTTTTTCCATCGCATTAAACATATCGGTAAACATATTGGTGTAGCCCAATTCATGAGCTTCATCGCCGACTGGAAATTGCCAACCGCTCGAACTTTCGGCTTTTTCGGCCACATAGCCACCTTCGCCCGCTCCGCTCGTAAACATCTCGAAACCAGTTCTTAAAAATGAATTTATCCAAATCGTCCCTTCTGTTCCCATCACTTCATCTCGCAAATCCATGCCACCTCTGAAAGTCCACGACACCTCAAATTGTCCGATTGCACCGTTTTCATATTTTACGAGTCCGATGGCGTGGTCTTCTGCATCAATGGGTTTTACTTGTGTATCGGCCCAGCACATTACTTCTACTGGTTTGATGTCTTTTCCAATAAAATTTCGGGCAATTTCAATGCAATGACAGCCCAAATCTAAAATTGCTCCGCCGCCTGCCATATTAATATCCCAAAACCAATCGGAGTGTGGTCCAGGGTGCGTTTCACGAGATTTTGACCATAAAATTCGCCCAATCGCTCCATTTTTTACACTTGTTAGAGACTTCATGAATTTAGGTGTGTAGCACAAATCTTCTAAATATCCTGCAAAAACACCTGCTTCTTCACAGGCTTTGGTCATTCGGAGGGCTTCTTCGGCGTTGCGTCCGAGTGGTTTTGTACAAAGCACTGCTTTTTTGTGTTTTACGCAAAGATTTACGGCCGTTTCGTGTAAATTATTAGGTAAAGCAATTACTACCACTTCGGTTTCGGAGTGTTTAATGGCCTCTTCCATATCTGTAAAATAATGCGGAACAGCATAATCGGTAGCGAAACGAATGGCGGTTTCTTCACGTCGAGCATAGACTACCGAAACTCGGTCACGTCCACGTTGTCCATGAAGTGAATCGGCATAGAATCGTCCGATAAATCCGCCGCCAAGAATACATACTTTTGCCATGATTTTATTGTAAATTGTTTGATGAATAGATGATTTTTATGATATAAGTAATAGTAAAAAATTAAATTGTTAGTATTCTTTTACCGTAGCGACGGTCACCACGGAGTTGCCCAGAGTTTAAGAAAACACAGAGTTTCACAGAGTTTTTCTATTTTTTCTTTGTGAAACTCCGTGTCGTACTTCGTGTACCTCAGTGGTAAAATTCTGTATATTTTAATTTACTGATAATAACACCCTCGCCCATTTCGAGGACTTTATGGTTTGTTTGATAATGCTCGCAAGCTTCAATAAAACGTTGTGGGTCTTCGGTATTAAACTCAAATAAATGATAATGATGCGGAATGACGAGTTTCGCACCGATAATTTTTCCGAGTTTAGCGGCCTCGTCGGCACTGAGATTTCCTGCCACTTTTCGTTCAGGTTTATTGCCGTTGATGGGTAAAAAAGCAACATCAACCTTATATGGTTTCAAGATTTCTTCCAAACCCTCAAACCAAAGTGTATCACCTGAATGATAGATTGAAAAACCACCAAATTCGGCAACGAAACCCATGAATTTGCACTCACCTTTTTCGTTTCGCTCGACAGTGTTGTGTGCTGCTGGAATTCCCGTTATTTTGAATCCTTTATGCTCAAAACTGAGTCTATCGTTTAGGCCAATCGGAAAATTCAAATCGCATTTAACTCTTTCTGCCACAAATGCTCGGTTTGCTTCTGGAATAATGAATTTTACGCCAACATTATTTTGAATAATTGGCATCAAAGTTTCGGCATCTAAATGGTCTGTATGATTATGACTCGATGTAACAATATCAATAAAATCAAGTTGGTCGGGCGAAATAACCAACTCGCTAATACGGACGTGTGGCTTATCAGTATTTTGGTATTTTACGCTCAAAGAATCCGACAAATAAGGGTCAAAAAGTAGGTGTTTTTCTTGCCATTTTATCAGAAAACCACTTTGTGCCAACCACCAAACTTTAAAACCAGTCGAGCTATTGAATGATTTGATGTCGTTCAATAACTCATTATCTTTTTGTTTTGATTTAATTAAGGCCATTGCATCTCATTTGTTTGGCTGCTGCACACATATTGGCAATTTTTTGCTTTGTTGCCCAACGTGCCGTTTGCGACATTCCACAATCGGGAGCAACGGCGAGTTTCTCGGCAGGAACGTATTTTAAGCATTTTTCGATGCGTTCTTTTACGTCTTCTACAGTTTCGATATAATAACTTTTCACATCAATTACACCAACTGCTACGTCCATTTTTTCAGCAAAACGCTCCAGTAAATGCACTTCAGCAAAATTTAGTACGCACATCTCAGTGTGTAATTCATCGACCGTAAAATCTAAAAAATCAGGTAGCATCGGCAAAATTGTTTTCTTCCCAACCGAACGACCTTTATAATTTCCAAAACATAAGTGTGTTCCGATGCGGGTTTTACCGACAATATTTTTCACGGTTCGGTTAAAAATATCGACAAAACGTTTGGTATCTTCTTTATAAGCATAGCACGACATCGAAGGCTCATCAATGCAGATTTCTTTTGCTCCTGCGGCTACTAAATCTTCTAATTCTTTGGCTACAATCGGCAATAAGGCTTCGGTAATTTCCCAACGGTCTTTGTAGATTCCGCCCGCCAGCATTCGTCCCGAAAGCGTGTAAGGACCGGGAATGGATGCTTTCAAAATTTTTCCTTCTGGAGCAAGCCTTTGCAATCTTTTAAATTCCTCTACTACGCCTAAGCCTTTTGGTGCGGTAAGGGCTTCGATGATTGTGTGTTTGCCACGCTGGTCGTGAGCGGGTGGGCCAAATTTTCGGGTTTCTTCGTGGTTAGGTTGAAGTCCTTTGATGAAACCGTAAAACGATAGATTAAAATCAAGACGGGTTTGTTCGCCATCGGTAATTACATCAAGACCAGCCGTAACTTGGTCGTGAATGGCATTTACAACCGCATCTTCAATCATTTCGCTGATGTCGGCAGGGCCGAATTTATCTAAATTTTCTGACGCAAATTCAAGCCAACTCGGAAACGGCCACGAGCCAACTACGGTAGTTTTTATAGGAATTGGTTGCATATCTTTAATGGAGAATGATTAATGAAAAATTGATAATAGAAAATTCAAGGGCTATCCTTTATTTTTCTTTAGAAACATAGCTTTCGATGCCTACTTTTTGATACATTTTCGAGATTCGGTGGGCGTGTTCGTCATAAGCCGCTTGGAAAATCTCAGTGGCTTTTTCTGCTCCGATTACTGCCCCAGCCGTCAGCACTTTTGGTGGATGTCCCGCTTGTGTAAGCATATTGGCCAACTCAGCTTTTATACTATTGATAATCATACACGAACCAACCGTTGAGCCTGGTGAAACTGGTGTTTCTAAACCATCGACATAAATCATGGCATCGCCTACGGGAGCTCCCGAATCAAGCACTACCTCGCAGAAATCTTGGAGTTTTCGTCCATCTTGTTTTTTGCTTGTACTGGCTTCAGAATGTTGTTTTGAAATAATTCCGACGGTTTTTATACCTTTTTTCTGAAAAACCTCTGCCATTTCAATCGGTACGACATTACAACCTGATGAGGAAATCACCAAAGCAGTATCGACTTCTGAAAGGTCGAAATTTCTTAAAATCTGAGCAGCAAAGCCTGTCACATTCTCCAAAAACATTGCTTGGCGTTGACCATTTGCTCCTACTACCAAATTATGAAATGTCAACGATAATTCCACAATTGGGTTAAAGCCTGGAAACGAACCATAACGTGGCCACATTTCCTCGACCATAATTCGGCTATGTCCGCTACCAAAAACGTGTACCATTCTTCCTGCCAAAATTGATTCCGAAAACAGTTTTGCGGCTTGCAGAATTTGTGTTTCTTGGGCGGCAACGGTTTCGATTAAACCTTGACATTTTTTTAAATATTCGGTGGTATATGACATGCTGAAATAAATGAAAAATGGATGAAATATATTTTGACTACAAAGACGTTGCAGTGCAACGTCTCTACGATTAAACTTTATCAAACACAAATGCGGCCGCACCGATTGCTCCTGATAAATCGGCAAATTTTGCGTGTTTAATTAATGTTGTTTTGCCTTTTGGACGAAATTCAAAAAGCTCGATAAATTCATTCAAAGGTTTAAATAGAGCATCGCCTGCGGTCGTAATTCCGCCCGCCAATACAATGATTTCGGGCGAAAGGGCATTGATTAATGAAGCAATGGCAATGGCCAATTTTCTGACCGAATCAAGCCAAAGCCACGTGGCGAACGAATCATTATTTTGATAAGCCTTCACCAGCTCATGCGTTGACTGAAAACGCCCTATCGAACGCCGCTCAATCGAGCAGTTTCCAATAGCATATTCTAAGCTTCCCGACATTCCCAAGATGCTTAGTTCATCATCATTGGCATTGAGCGAAATATGCCCCAAATGCCCAGCCATTTGACTCAAACCTTGATAAAGTTGCCCGTTTATCATAATTCCTCCGCCCACCCCCGTGCCGAGTGTGAGCAAAATTGCGTGTTTATAACCTTGCATGATTCCAAACTTGGCTTCAGCCATAAGTGCGGCATGGGCATCGTTCAAGACAAGCGTCTTTGTACCAAAATATTCTTCCCAAATAAAGTTTTCTAAGCCAAATAATCGGTTGGGTAAATGGGCGATACATTTATTATCGGCATTGGCCAAACCTGGTGCCGAAAGCCCGATGAAGTCGATTGGTTTTTGGTGAAAATCTTTCAAGAAATTGACCATTTCAAGTACATTTTCTCGCCATTTTCCTTCGGCATCATCTTTCGTAGGAATATAATGCTGTTTCAAGATTTCTCCATCTTCACGCATCAAAACCCCTTTTACGTTTGTGCCACCAAGGTCGATACCGATTGCTACTTTCATTATTGAATTATTGATTCTTTAAAAAAGTTTTTATTAAGTTTGACCCTTTTAGGGTCGTGACTAAATTGTTCCTTTTAGACCCCAAATTTCATTTAGGGCCATTCAAGTTTGACCACTTCATGGTCTCTAAGATTAAGCGAAATCAAAATTTTGAACATCATTCTTAATTCTCAATTCTACATTCTTAATTAAATTAAAAATACTGCCCTTCCGAAACCTCCCAGCCACCATCAATGTAGAGTGTTTGTCCAGTAGTGAATTTTGAAGCATCCGACATAAAAAATACGGCAGCACCATCGAGGTCTTCGGGACGGCCATTTCTGCCGCCATCGAGCGGCTGTTTGGTTTTTACAAAATTCATGATGGTTTCGTCCTTACTGGCTCGCTCCGACATCGGGGTTTCGACCAAAGCAGGTGCTAAAAGATTGATTCTAATGTTTTCGAAGGCATAATAAGCCGCCAAAGACTTCGTAAAACCCACAACTGCCGATTTTGCAGCTGCATAGGCGTGCGTAACAAAATATTTTGGAGAAGGCGAAAAGTCCAAAACCGAACCCATATTCAGAATCGTACCGCCTTTTCCCAATTCCAAAAACTTCTGCACTGCTGCTTGGTTCGAGAGCATCAAACTTGTAAGATTTAGCTCAAAAGTTTTATTCCAGCCCTCAAGCGTAAGTTCGTGCAGTGGACCATCGCCAAACTTGCGTCCGCTTCCACCTGCTACGTGATAGAGGCCATCAAAACTACCAAACTCACTGATACACAACTCAATAGCATTTTTTGCTGTATTTTCGTTGGTGGCATCGGCGGCCATCGCTCGGCCGTTTTCTCCCAAAACTAATTCGAACGATAAACAGCTTTCGGGCTTACGACCAACGGCCACTACTTTTGCTCCTTCACGCACAAATGCTTTCGCTGCCGAAAACCCCAAGCCAGTCGTTCCGCCAATGATTACGATTGATTTACCTTTCAGCATTTGCAAATAAAGTATTATTAAAAATAGTTTAAATTATTATTATACAAATAACTAATAGAATAATTATAGATTCCACCAGAAAAAGTTATTTTTACGATACTATTTTGATTTTATGCTCAAAAAACCACTTTTACAAAAATTACCACTTACGTTCGGCTCATCGTTTCTGATTGACCGCTTTGAAAGTCCGTATTTCGAGACTCCGTGGCATTATCATCAAGCAATCGAAATTGTGCTTTGTGATGGAGGTTTCGGAAAAAAATTTGTGGGCAATCACGTATCTGACTATGCCGAAGGCGATTTGGCGATTTTGGGCAGTAATTTACCCCATTGGTATCGTGCCGATGATGCTTGCTATCAGCAGCAAAAACCTGCCTCGATTGTGATTCATTTTTTGGATGATTGTTTCGGGAAAGATTTTTTTGAATTGGCGGAAATGACCGAAATAAAACGTTTCCTCGAAACTGCCAAGTTGGGCATAGAATTTTACGGAGAATCGAGAGCAAGGATTCAAGAAAAAATACAAAACTTATTAAAGGCTGATAAAGTTGCTCGAATGTTGGGTTTGATAGAAATCCTACACCTAATGTCTTGCTCGAAAGAATACCAAATTTTATCAGAAAATGCCATTGTGGGTGTCAGTAAAAAAGATTCCGAACGCATGAACGAAGTATTTGATTATGTGCTTAAAAACTTCAAAAACGACATTAATTTGAGCGAAATAGCCAATAAAACCCGCTTTTCAGAGGCAGCTTTTTGTCGATATTTCAAGCTTCGCACACAAAAAACATTTGTTGAGTTTGTAAACGAAATTCGTATCGAATATGCCTGTAAATTATTGGCCGAAAACGACCTCAACATCTTGGAAATATGCTACGAATCGGGCTTTAAAAACCTCTCTAACTTTAATCGACAATTCAGAAAATATACTAATAATAATCCTAAAACCTATCGCCAATTACAGATTCATCAAAAGCAATTTCAGTTACTTGATTAGTTATTAATTCTTGATTAAAATAAGTATCTTCGCATCTAATTAACTAAGCCAATGACTGCACTGCTCTTAGAAGACGACCCTGATTTGTCGAGAGAAATACAACGTTTTTTATTATCAAAAAAAATCGAGTGTGATACCGTTTTTGATGGAGAATTATTTTTTCGCCAAATCAAAAAAAACGACTACGATATTTTTTTGTTGGATATTAATGTGCCGAGAATCAATGGTTTAGATGTTTGTAGGCAAGTTCGAGAATCGAACAAACTTACGCCAATTATTATGCTCACGGCTTATGGCGATATTCAAGATAAATCCGATGCTTTCGGACTCGGAGCTGATGATTATTTGGTAAAACCCTTTCATTTTGAAGAACTTTTTTTGCGTATCACCTCGCTCCTACGCCGAAGCAATACGCCCCAAGATGCCGATAGTGTTATGGTCATTGATGACCTCGAAATCAACACTTCGGAAATGAAAGTGTATCGAAAAAACGAGCTGATTGACCTTACGCCAAAAGAATATCAATTGTTATTTACTTTAGCAAAAGCAAAAGGAAGGGTGTTATCGAAACAAAGTATTGCCGAGCAAATTTGGGACGTTCAATTCGACTCGAACATGAATACGATTGAGGTTTATATCAATTTTTTACGCAAAAAAATCGACCGAAATCATCCTACAAAACTTATTCATACTCGCCCCGGCTTTGGTTATTATCTAAAAATCGAAGACTAATGACCCTCAAACGACGCATTGCAATCAATATCGCTGTTGCCTTTTCTATTTTATTCGGATTGGCGGCTTTTATTATTTTTTATTCTTTCTCATCGTTCAGAAGAGAAGAGTTTCGCCAGCGTCTCGAAGAGAAAGCCCTCACAACTGCCAAGCTACTCGTTGAGGTAAAAGAAATTGATAATCAGATACTTAAACTCATCGACCGCAACACAATAAATAAATTATACAACGAAAAAACATTGGTTTTTGACCAAAATTACAAGCTATTATACAGCAGCATCGACGATGCAACCATCAGTTGGGACACCGAAGATTTACAGGAATTGAAGCGTGCAAAAACCTTTTTCAGAACCGAAAGAGAAAAAGATGTGCTGGGAATTTACTACGATTTTGAAAAAACCGATTACTATATTCTGATTTCGGCTGAAGATATATACGGCAATAATAAACTCGAATTTTTGCTTTTTACACTCGCCGTTACATTTTTGGCAGGAACAATGCTGGTTTGGTTTTCGACCTATTTTTTTATCGAACGCTTACTCAAACCGCTCGATACCTTCCAAAAACAAATCACCAATATTTCGGCTAATAAACTTGATATTCAACTCGAAGAAGGCAAACACAACGACGAAATTAATCTTCTGACCAAAGCCTTTAATATTATGTTGGCACGCATCGAAAGTGCTTTCCAGAGTCAACGAGAATTTACTTCTAATGCCTCGCATGAGATTCGCACACCTTTGGCTCGTATGACCTTTAAGATTCAGAATCTACTACAAAATCCCGAACATTCGCCCGAAACTGTTGCTTCCTTAAAAAGTATCAACGATTACGTCCATCAACTTTCCGATTTGGTCAATTCGCTACTTTTGCTCTCAAAAATCAATAAGGAAGATGCCCAAAAACGCTTTGAAAAAGTAAGAATCGACGAAGTGATATTTTCGGCTAACGAAAAAGCCAAAAAATTTAATCCTCAATTTGACCTTAGTTTTGAAATCATTGATAACCCCGAAATCGAACTTTCGATGGAAGTTTGGGGGGTAAAATCGCTACTCGAAATTGTTTTTAACAATCTTTTCAAGAACGCTTGTTTGTACTCATTTCAGCCAGCGGCTCGT
Organism: Emticicia aquatilis; assembly: GCF_014644295.1. Taxonomy (GTDB): domain Bacteria; phylum Bacteroidota; class Bacteroidia; order Cytophagales; family Spirosomataceae; genus Emticicia; species Emticicia aquatilis. The sequence goes on along the minus strand of NZ_BMKK01000003.1, from coordinate 648,626 downwards.
GTGGTTATCGAACAAAACGCTTCGCATCAACTCACAATCATCGTCAGTAACGAAGGCAATATTTTAAACGAAACCGATAAAGAAAAGTTATTTCAGCCTTTTATGCGTGGTCAAAATGCCAATCAAACGATTGGTTCGGGCTTGGGTTTGAGACTCTCAAAACGTATTCTCGATTATCATTCGGCCAGTATCAATTACCAAAATACGCAGCCAAATCTCAATCAATTTATTATTATTTTCTCCAATTAAGCTATTTTTAAGGTAACCTTAAAGGCATTTTTAATTTTACCACCCGATTTTTGCAATTCTAAAAAAATCAGCGTGTAATGTTTCAAAAACTAACCTTTTTAATTTTAATAGCCACTCAAACTGCTTTTTCACAACAAAACCTTTCACTACAACAGTGCGAAGACAGGTTTGTCAAAAACAATTTGCTGCTCTTGGCCGAACAATACAATCTCGATATTGCCAAAGCCAGTGTTATTCAAGCGAAAATTTGGGATTTACCAGTGGCTTCGGGGGAATTTAATGCTATTAATCCACAAGACAAGCGGGTGCTGGATATTGGTGCTAAAGGCCAAAAGGCCATTGCCGTTCAGCAACTTTTGTATTTGGGAAAAAAGAAGCAAAACGAGGTAGAATTTGCCAAGTCAACCATCGGAATTGCCGAATTACAATTTGAGCAATTACTCAAAAATCTGCGTTTCGGGCTGCATCAGAGCTTTTATAGCATCTATTTCAATCAGCAGAAAATCACTAACCTCAACAAGCAAATCGCCAGTATTGATACACTCGTCAAAAGCTATGCTATTCAAGCTCAGCGAGGCAATTGGCCGTTGCGTGATGTTGTTCGCTTACAATCATTATCGTTTAGTCTAAAAAACGACTTCATGATTGCTCAAAAGGAGATAAACGACGAGCAAGAATCGCTCAAGATTCTGACATCGAGCCAAGAAAACATCATTCCCGTTGTTGAAGAACAAGCTCTTAATAGCTACTTCACCAAGAATAATTTGCCTGTTACCGAAGCTTTGCTCAATATGGCACTGGAGAAAAACCCCGACTATTTGAGTTTCCAGAAAATCATCGAAAGCAACGAATTGATGATAAAATGGCAAAAATCGCTCGCCAAACCTGACCTTACGGTGGGTGCATCGTACGACCAACGTGGCGGTGCTTTTGGCAATCAAGTAAACTTTACGTTTGGGATTCCGCTCAATTTATGGAATCGAAACAAAGGAAATATCAAAATTGCCGAGGCCGAACTCGATAAATCGAAACGACTGCAAGACCAAAAGATAGTTGAGCTACGAAGCCAAATTGCCAACGCTACGCAAACTTGGCAGCAACAACGCCTTCAATACGCCCAAATTACTGCTTCAGGAGCCGAAAACTTCGAGGCTGTTTATAAAGGTATTTTACAAAATTTCCAGAAACAAAATATCTCTTTACTCGAATTCACCGACTTCATGGAAAGCTACAATCAAAGCACCCTCCTGCTCATCGAAATGCGTAAACAAGTCATTCTTTCGGGCGAAACCATCAATCATATCGTAAACGTAAATTTGTTCTAACAATGAAAAATATATTATTGCTAACCTTCATAGTTTGTGGTCTTTTTGCCTGTGATAAAACCCCAAAGAAGGTAGAAACCCAAACAACATTCGTACTGAGCAATAAAATGCTCGAAACAACCAAAACACAAGACGTTGCGATGCAAAACCTACGCAATGAGCTTAATTTTTACGGAAAAATTACGGCCGATAATAACAAAATGATTGAGGTTTACCCAGTAGTAGGCGGAAACGTAACAAAAGTTTTTGTCGAACTCGGCGACTATGTGAAAAAGGGACAACTTTTGGCCACAATTCGTAGTACGGAAGTAGCCAGTTTTGAGAAAGAATTAGATGATGCTCGTAATGACTTATTAGTGGCGAAGAATAACTTAAAAGTAGCACAAGAGCTTTTCGAGGGAAAACTCAATGCCGAACGAGACGTAATTGAAGCCCGCAGCCAACTCGACAAGGCAAAGTCGCAACTCCACCGAATTGAAGAAACTTATAGCATCTATAATATCAAACAAGGGGCGGTCTATGAAGTACGCTCACCTCTGAGCGGCTTTGTGATTCAAAAAAACATCAACCAAGATATGCTCCTCCGCAATGACCGCACCGATAATATCTTTGATATTGCCGAAATTGATGATGTTTGGGCCATTGCCAATGTCAACGAAAGTGACATTAATCAAGTAAAATTGGGCATTGATGCCGCCGTTACAACCTTGAGTTATCCTGATAAAGTTTTTAATGGTAAAGTCGATAAAATCTTCAATATCATCGACCCCGAAACCAAAGCCATGAAAGTCAGAATTAGACTCAAAAATGCCGATTACTTACTCAAACCCGAAATGCGTGCCAATATCAAATTATCTTATACCGAAAGCCAACAAATGCTGGCGATTCCGTCGGAATCAGTGATTTTTGATAAGAGCAAAAACTACGTAATGATTTTCAAAGACCGCAATAATATCGAAACCCGCCAAGTGGAAGTTTTCCGCCAAGTGGGCAATATCACTTATATCTTATCGGGCTTAAAAGAAGGCGAAAAAGTAATGACCGCAAATCAGCTTTTGGTTTATGACGAACTAAATGATTGAGTTTAACATGAGAATCAATCATCTGATTATTAATGCAACTCAAGCCCAATAAAGATTGTCTATGAAAATTGATAAAACCTATGCAGTTTTCAATGCTTCATTGCACGGGCGACCCCGTATCAATTATCCATCAAAAAAGATATGAACAAATTCATTAAAAATATTATTGCTTTTTCGCTCAAAAACAAGCCTTTTACGTTCTTTTGGGTCGGCATATTGGTCATTTCGGGCTTTATTTCGTTCAAAAATATGCCCATTGAGGCATTCCCCGATGTAACTAATACACAGATTATCATCGTGACCGAATGGAACGGACGAAGTGCCGAAGAAATTGAGCGTTTCGTGACCACTCCTATCGAAATCTCGATGAATTCGGTGCAGAAAAAAACGAGTGTCCGAAGCATTACGATGTTCGGTTTATCGGTCATTAAAATCATTTTTGAAGATGATGTCGAAGACTTTTTTGCTCGCCAACAAGTAAATAACCTTCTTCGTAATGTCTCGCTTCCCGATGGTGTCGAACCCGACGTTCAGCCACCTTACGGGCCAACTGGTGAGATTTTCCGATATACACTCAAAAGTAAATCACGTGATTCGAGAGACTTGCTCACGATTCAAAACTGGGTCATCGACCGCCAACTCCGTTCGGTAGCGGGCGTAGCTGATTTAGTAGCCTTCGGTGGGCAAGAAAAAACCTACGAAATAAGCGTTGACCCTAATCGCTTATCGAAATATGATATTACGCCACTACAAGTTTATGAGGCCGTAAATAAAGGTAATCTCAACGTAGGTGGCGATGTTATCGAAAAAAACAAACAAGCGTATGTGGTGCGTGGTATCGGTTTGCTAAGTTCGATACAAGACATCGAAAATATCATTGTCGATGATGCAGGTGGAAACCCAATTTTGGTCAAAAATCTGGCTGATGTTCATGAAGCAGCCATGCCACGTGTAGGTCAAGTTGGCTTAAATGACAATGATGATGTAGTAGAAGGAATCGTGGTGATGCGTAAAAGCGAAAACCCAAAGGAGGTTCTTGAAAGAGTAAAAGCAAAAATTACCGACCTCAACGAACGCATATTGCCTTCGGACGTAAAGATGGAAACATTCTACGACCGAGACAACCTCATGAACTACACCACCACAACCGTAATGCACAATATGTTTGAAGGTATTTTGTTCGTGACCGTCATCGTATTCTTATTCATGGCCGATTGGCGGACTACCGTCACGGTTTCTATCATTATTCCGCTATCACTCTTATTTGCATTTTTGTGCCTCAAGCTCAAGGGCATGAGTGCCAATTTACTCTCGTTGGGGGCGGTTGACTTCGGAATTATCATTGATGGTGCGGTAGTAATGGTTGAAGGGATTTTCGTAACCCTTGACCACATTGCCCATAAAAAAGGTATGGCGGCATATAATAAACTGGCCATCGGGAGTGTCATAAAAAAGACAGGAACTGAACTTGGAAAAGCCATTTTCTTCTCAAAACTCATCATTATCACGGCCTTAATGCCCATTTTTGCTTTTCAGAAAGTGGAAGGAAAGATGTTTTCGCCTTTGGCCTATACATTGGGTTTTGCCTTATTGGGTGCATTGCTGTTTACACTTACTTTGGTGCCAGTACTTTCACATATTTTCTTGAATAAAAACGTCAGAGAGAAAAACAATCCTTTTGTTAATTTTTGGAATAGAATCGTAGAAAAAGGTCTCATTTGGACTTTCGCTCACAAAAAAATTACGCTTTTGGTTTCATTGGTATTTATGTCACTTACTTTCTTCTCGGCCACATTTCTCGGAACTGAGTTTTTACCTCAACTCAACGAAGGGGCATTGTGGGTAGAAGCAAAATTCCCTATGAGCCAAAGCTTGCCCGAAACTGTACAGAAAACGGCTATTTTACGCAACGAACTTCGCAAATTCCCCGAAGTAAATGGTGTACTTTCGCAAGTTGGCCGAAGCAATGACGGAACCGACCCAAGCGGTTTTTATTACGTACAAATGCAGGTAAACCTCAAGCATAAAGACGAATGGAAACGAAAAATCACAATGGATGATTTGGTGCGTCAGATGGACGACTCGCTTTCAAAATATCAAGGAATTGGCTACAATTATTCGCAACCAATCATTGATAACGTGGCCGAAAGTGTGGCAGGTATTAATGCCTCAAACGCCGTAAAGATTTTTGGCGATGACCTCAACGAATTGGATAAAATAGCCAACCAAGTTATCAAGCAAATCGAAAAAGTGGAAGGCATAAAAGATGTTGGTATCCTCCGAAACGTAGGTCAACCCGAAATCAGTGTAATTCTCGACCGTGAACGCATGGCCGCCTACGGTGTTACGCTCGCCGACGCCCAAGCCGTACTCGAAATGGCTTTTGGCGGAAAAACCGCTACCCAAAAGTTTGAAGGTGAAAAGAAATTTGATGTGCGGGTGCGTTACCTGAAAAACTATCGCAAAGACGAAGAAGACATGAAAAACCTGAAAGTTCCGACGATTCAGGGTGTCAAGATTCCGCTCAAAGAGATAGCCACCGTTCAGAAAATCACTGGTCCAGCCTTCATTTATCGAGATAATAACAAGCGTTTCATTGGTGTAAAGTTCTCAGTTCGTGACCGTGACTTAGGAAGCACCATTGCCGACGCTCAGAAAAATGTAGAAAAAACAGTAAAGCTTCCAGCAGGTTACTCAATCGGCTGGACGGGTGAGTTTGAAAACCAAGTGAGAGCCACCAAACGTCTCGGCGAAATGGTGCCTATTAGTTTAGTGGGTATTTTTGTGCTGCTTTTCATCATGTTTGGCAATGTAAAAGACTCTCTTTTGGTGTTGGCCAATGTGCCTTTTGCCATCATCGGAGGTATTATTGCTTTGCACGTTACGGGTATCAACTTTGGTATTTCTGGGGGAGTAGGTTTTATTGCTTTATTTGGTATTTGTATCCAAAATGGTGTTATTCTGATTTCAGAATTTCATAAAAACATAAAGGCTAAAATGACACTCGACGTTGCAATTTTGGAGGCCGTAAAAGTCAGAACCCGCCCTGTTGTTATGACTGCCCTTATGGCATCAATCGGACTTTTACCTGCCGCTATCAGTACAGGTATTGGCTCCGAATCTCAAAAACCACTGGCAATCGTTATCATTGGAGGGCTCGTTACGGCAACCGTATTAACCCTGCTTGTATTCCCGATTATTTTCTGGGTTTTCAATCGAGTAAAACACGAAACCATTGATTAAAAACTAAGTGATAAAGAGTTAAATAGTCTTCAAAATAGCCATTCTCCTCGGATATATTGTTCAACACAAATATATCCGAGGCTTTTTTATGATTGGTCAAAATATTCGGGGCTTTTACAACGTTTTCAATAAAAAAAACGTCTTTCTTGCATACGACATTTTTTTTTCTTTTATATTTAAACCATATTTGCTAAAAATCTGTCTTATACAGAAATTATCAATTGTAAATAAGGCTATTAAACAAACATATTCGCATGAAAAAGATTGCCATTCTATTTGTATCTTTAGTTTCTCTTGCAGTTTCTTCTTGCAAAGACAAAACTGTTCCAGTTTCTGAAAAAATCAAGAAAACATGGACAGCCAACATCGTAAAAGAAGGAAGTGCAACGGTTTACACAAAAGGTGCTGCATCCAACACAAAACCAGGATATTCATCGTTTACACTTAATTTATTGATTGCACCTTCTGTAACTTTAAAAGAAGCTGATGGCAATACTTTCACAGGTCAATACGAATTAGTAGGCGATACAAAATTAGTATTGAAAAACCTTACGCCAGTTCCAACAGGCACAGGTGGTACTATCGAGTTTACAATCAATTCTATCACTGATACTGCACTTGATATTACTCGTACAACTGCCAGCCAAAAAACAGGTGGAACTATCAATAGCTACAATTTGATTACTCAGTAATAATTAAGAAATAAGAAGACCTCAAAATATTTTATAAGAAAGGTGAGCTGGAAAGTTCACCTTTTTTTGTGGAACGAAGTTCAACTTCGTTCATATAAATTTGAAGATTTTAGAGTTTATTTAGCAAAAATTCTAAAATCTTCATCAATTTTGCACCATGGAAAGAACAGAACTTAATACACTTGGCGAATTTGGCTTAATCGACCGAATAAAATCAAAATTTACGAACCAAAACGCCGAAACAATCAAAGGCATCGGCGATGATGCTGCCGTTATTGACGTTGGTGATAAATATATGTTGGTCACGACCGATATTCTTTTTGAAGGCATTCACTTCGACCTTTCTTATACGCCATTGCGTCATTTGGGGTATAAAGCTGTGGCAGTAAACGTATCTGATATTGCAGCCATGAATGGCATTGCTAAGCAAATTACGGTAACGATTGGTTTAAGCAATCGTATTTCGGTCGAAGCCATTGACGAGCTTTACGAAGGAATAAAATTTGCTTGCGAAAGCTATAATGTTGATTTAATCGGTGGCGATACCAGTGCTTCGGCATCGGGCTTTGTGGTGTCAATTACGGCCACTGGCTTTGTCGATAAAGATAAAATTGTGTATCGAAACGGAGCAAAACCAAACGATATTTTGTGCGTTACGGGCGATTTAGGAGCAGCCTATTTCGGGCTACAAGTTTTGGAACGTGAAAAGCAAGTTTATTTGGCCAACCCAAGTATGCAGCCCGAACTCACCGAAAAAGAATACTTAGTGGGTAAAATTCTAAAACCAGAAGCCCGCACCGATATTATTCACGAACTCAATGAGCTGGGCGTTGTGCCTTCATCAATGATTGATATTTCTGATGGCTTAGCTTCTGACTTATTGCATATTTGTACGCAGTCGGGTGTGGGTGCGATGGTTTTTGAAGATAAACTGCCAATTGAAGATATTACGATGCTCACAGCCACCGAATTTAATGTAAGCCCAATAACAGCAGCATTGAACGGCGGCGAAGATTATCAACTCCTTTTTACGGTAAAACAATCTGATTTTGATAAAATCCAAAAGGTAAGTGATGTATTGCCGATTGGCTATATGACACAAGATACAGCCGTACAATTGGCACTCAATAGTGGAGGAACTGCCGCCATCAAAGCACAAGGTTGGAATCATCTCCGATAAAACATTCTGGCGACACGTCTGACTAAATAAATTACATCAAAAACCTCTCGAATAAGTAATAATTTTCGGGAGGTTTTATTTTATCTTTTCAGCACACAATCAACCAAACTTTGTCAGAATTTATTTTGCTACGAAATCAAGATACTTTTTCTCGCAGAAAATTGTTTTATTTGTATCCGTTTAAAATTCAATCCTAATTAAAATGCAAAGACGTTCGGCAATAAAAAATATTGCCCTAACGATTGGCGGTACAATAGTGCTACCTTCGTGGGCAAACGCATGGAACAAAGAAGCCATCTCAAGCACTTCTTTAAAGATTTCGGCATCGCAAGAAAACCTACTGGCAGAAATCGTCGAAACGATTATTCCTAAAACAGATACTCTCGGAGCAAAAGACCTCAACGTACATCAATTTACCATCAAAATGGTGGCTGATTGCTACGATAAAAAATCGCAAGAAACTTTCTCGAAAGGTTTTGGCTTAGTAGATGCTGCCGCAAAAAGAGACTTCGCAAAAACCTTCATTGAATGTGATGGCAAGCAAAAACTCGAAATTTTGAATAAAATGTCGAATTCGGAAAATGCGGATGAAAAAGGTTTCGTGCGTTTAGTAAAAAACCTCACGATTCAAGGCTATCTCAACTCAGAATACGTAATGACTAATCTACGAATTTTTGAATTTGCCCCAGCTCGTTATCACGGCTGTGTACCTGTAAAGAAATAATATTCAAAGGAAGACTTCGCTTTGAGCGAAGTCTTCCTTAAAATCAACGATAAAAATGTCAAACATAAATATAGATTCAATAAAAGCACAAACCTTCGATGCCATCGTTATTGGCTCGGGAATTAGTGGAGGTTGGGCAGCTAAAGAGCTGACTGGCAAAGGTTTACGCACACTCGTATTGGAGCGTGGACGTGAAGTAAAACACGTAACCGATTACCCAACGACCATGAAACAGCCGTGGGAGTTTGAACATCGTGGACAACTAACCAAAGAATTGCGTGATGCCAACCCAATTATCAGCAAATGCTACGCTTTTTATGAAGGAACAGAACAGTTTTTCGTGAAAGATGCTGAGCACCCCTACGTCCAAGAAAAACCATTCGACTGGATTCGTGGCTACCAAACGGGCGGGAAATCATTGATGTGGGCCAGACAAACGCAACGCTGGTCAGAATTCGACTTTGAAGGCCCAGCCCGTGACGGCTTTGCTGTTGATTGGCCAATTCGCTACGCAGACATTGCTCCGTGGTATAGTTATGTAGAAAAATTTGCGGGAATTTCGGGTAATAAAGATGGTCTTCCAAACTTACCTGATGGTGAGTTTCTGCCACCTCACGAAATGAACTGCGTCGAAAAGCATTTTAGCCAAGCAGTGGCCAAAAATTATAAAGACCGCCATATTATTATGGGGCGTGCAGCTCACCTTACACAACCCAAACAAATACACTTCGACCAAGGACGTGGTACTTGCCAACACCGCACCATTTGTGAGCGTGGCTGTCCGTATGGCGGATATTTTAGCAGTAATTCTTCTACCCTACCATGGGCGGCTCGTACTGGAAAAATGACACTTCGCCCTCATTCGGTTGTTCATTCTATTATTTATGATGAAAAGAAAGGAAAAGCTTCGGGCGTAAGAGTAATTGATGCTAACACCAAAGAAATGATTGAGTATTATGCAAAAATTATTTTCGTCAATGCGGCGGCTTTAAATTCAAATCTGATTCTATTAAACTCAACATCGAGCCGTTTCCCGAATGGCTTAGGTAATGATAGCGGTGTACTCGGAAAATACGTAGCTTTCCATAATTACCGAGCAACGGTCAATGCCGAGTACGAAGGATATTTAGATAGCATGACCGACGGTCGCCGTCCGAATTCGCCTTATATTCCACGCTTCCGCAATGTATTTAAGCAAGAAACTGACTTTTTGCGTGGCTATGCCGCAGGTTTTGGTGCTGACCGATACACAAAAGATAACAGAAATGGTTTGGGAGAAGACTTGAAAAACGGTATTCTGAAACCATATTTAAATAATGTTTGGAATGTAGGCTCGCACATGATGGGCGAAACGATTCCGAAAGAAAGTAACTACGTGGCGTTGGATAAAAACCAAGTTGACCCGTGGGGAATTCCGCAGTTAAAAATCTCGGTCGATTATGACGATAACGACGTAAAAATGACCAAAGATTATTTCGACCAACTAAGCGAAATGTTTACGAAAGCTGGTTTTAAAAATATCAGAACCAACGACTCGAACCGCACACCAGGTTTGGATATTCACGAAATGGGCGGCGTAAGAATGGGTAAAGACCCTAAAACTTCTTTGTTGAATAAATGGAATGCTTTGCACGCTTGCAAGAACGTTTTCGTAACCGACGGAGCATCAATGACCTCAACTTCAACCCAAAATCCATCGTTGACGTATATGGCACTCACCGCTCGTGCGGCTGATTATGCAGTAAAAGAAATGAAAAAAGGGAATCTTTAACAGGATTCGCTAAATTCTATAAAAATCCGTCCTTTCGAAATGAGTTGACGGATTTTTAAATTTTCATTATTTTCAATTTATTTTGAATATTCTTAATTTTTCATATTTTCTAATTATTTCAAAATAATAGTATATCTTATTTTTACAATCTAATTAGTATTTTCAATAAAATATACTTATTAGTCATTTTTTGGCATTTGAGTTAAATCATGCCTAATTTTGAACTTTTATAAGATAATCTAAGATAATGCAAAAACTCCTTTTTATAGACCGTGACGGTACGATTATAGATGAGCCAAAAACTGATTTTCAGATAGACTCACTCGAAAAATTAGAATTTCTTCCGAAAGCACTTTCTAATCTTCGCAAGATTGCCGAAGAAACTGACTATAAACTCATTATGGTTACTAATCAAGATGGACTCGGAACAGATTCTTTCCCCGAAGAAACTTTTTGGCCTGCCCATAACAAGATGTTGAAAACGCTCGAAAATGAAAATGTTTATTTCTCGGCCATTCATATCGACCGTAGTTTTCCGCACGAAAACCTGCCAACTCGTAAGCCTGGAACTGCTTTATTGACTGAGTATTTTGATACCGAAAAGTATGACTTGGCAAACTCTTATGTACTTGGCGATAGAGCAACTGATGTTCAATTAGCAGTAAATTTAGGAGCAAAAGCAATTTTTATTACTGATGGATTAACTAATAATTTGATTGAAGGCTTTACTCCTGAACAAAAAGAAGCAACCAAATTAGTAACGAATGACTGGGACGAAATTTATGAGTTTTTGAAACTTCCCGCACGCACTGCATTTATTGAGCGAAACACTAAGGAAACTAAAATAAAAATTGAGCTAAATCTTGATGGCACTGGAAAATCGGAGATTCATACGGGTCTTGGTTTTTATGACCACATGCTCGACCAAGTAGCCAAACACTCGGGTGCAGATTTAAAGATTTTTGTAGAAGGCGATTTACACATCGACGAACACCACACCATTGAAGATACTGCTTTAGCACTTGGAGAAGCATATTTAAAGGCTTTGGGCGATAAAAAAGGCACCAATCGCTACGGTTTCTTATTGCCAATGGATGAGGCTCTGGCTCAAGTAGCTATTGACTTTTCGGGCAGACCCTGGTTGGTTTGGGATGCAGATTTCAAGCGTGAGAAAATCGGCGAAATGCCAACCGAAATGTTCTATCATTTCTTCAAATCGTTTTCGGATACTTCAAAATGTAATCTAAATATCAAATGTGAAGGGCAAAATGAACACCACAAAATCGAAGCAATTTTTAAGGCATTTGCTAAATCTATCAAGATGGCCGTAAAAAGAAATTTGAATGAAATGAATTCTCTTCCGAGTACGAAGGGGGTGCTATAAAAAATGTATTTTTCCGTTCCCTTCGACTCCGCTCAGGGAACGGAAAATATAAACTTCGTTTAGAGAGCGTAAATCCCTACTTCATCCTATCAGGGTTTTCACTCACAAAAGCAGACCATCCTTTTTTCTTTGAGCCGTTTCCTGTCAAAGCCTTCGTTTTTCCGTGCATATAATGACAAACTGCTACGCCCAAAGCATCGGTTGCATCTAAGTATTGTGATTCTAATTTAGTTTTTAACAAATGCTCCAACATATATGCTACTTGCTCTTTGGTAGCATTTCCGTTTCCTGTAACCGACTGCTTCACTTTTTTGGGTAAATACTCTACAATCGGCACCTCACGTTGCAAAGCCGCCGCAATAGCCACTCCTTGAGCTCGGCCAAGTTTTAACATCGACTGTACATTTACCCCATAAAATGGAGCTTCAATGGCCATTTCATCGGGTAGGTATTCGGTGATTAGCTGCGTGATTCGCTCAAATATTTTCTTTAACTTTATTTCGTGTGAAGTATATTTGTCAAGTTTTATGACACCGTATTGAATAAGCGTTAAAGCACTTCCTTGTACGGAGATAATTCCGTAGCCCATCACACGTGTACCTGGGTCAACCCCTAATATTATTTTATCTTGATTCATAGATGCAAATTAACTCAAAAATCTCATATCTAACTTCAAGCAAAGGCATAAGGTGGATAAAAACTACTTTATTCTTCATTATGCTGTCGTTGATATATCTGCTCGTGATAGATAAGATTGATAGTTTTGAGCAAATTAAGCAGAGCCTAAACATATTATTCCGACCCAAAAGTGTTGTGTTGTTGTGCTGTATCATTTTGCTAACGCCACTCAATTGGGCATTAGAAGCTTTGAAATGGCAAAAATTAGCTTCAAAAGTAGAACAAATAAGTTTTTCGGAAGCATATCGAGGCGTTTTGATTGGTCTTACGTTTTCGACGGCCACCCCGATGATGATTGGAGATTATGCAGGTAAAATCTTGATGCTCAAAAGCAATAAGCGTCTGCAAAGTATTGGGGCAATTCTACTCGGCAATAGCCTACAAATGTATGTTTCGCTGCTTTTCGGCACATTGGGATATTTGTTTTTTATTATTTATAGTAAACCCTCGCCCTTGATTGTCCATATCATTGCTATAATTATTCTGGCTGGGTGTTTAGTTTTTGGTGTATTTCTTAGTTCTCATCTTTCAGATATTCAGGTGTTTTTATCGAAAAATCGCTTTTTTGAATACCTAAAAAAGTATTTAGGCATTTTAGAAAACTATACAATCGACGAACTACGAAACTTATTTTACATTGCCACTGCTCGCTATTTAGTTTTTAGCTTTCAGTTTCTTTTGATGTTTAAGATTTTTGAAATTAATCTTTCCAATACTGTTTTATTGGCCGGAATAGGCATCATTTTCTTAACCAAAACCATCATTTCAGCTATTAACGCTTTAGGGGACTTAGGCGTACGTGCCTTAACTTCAATCTATTATTTTAGCTATTTCGGGGCCGATATTGCAGCTATTTCATCGGCAACTTTTATGATTTGGTTAGTAAATGTGCTTTTACCCATCATATTCGGCAGTATTTTTATTCTACAACTAAAACTAACTACTAAAAACGCTTAAAATGATTCTTTCGATACTACTATTAATTATTGGCTCTCTGTACTTTCTGATGACCACAGGCTTAGTAATCATCTGGAGTAAAAATCGAAAGGTATCGTTTATCGACAAGAACTTTATGGCTGATACACTCGTTATTTCGGTCATTATTCCAGTCAGAAACGAAGCAAAAAACATACTTTCATTACTACAAGATTTAGAAAAGCAGACACTTGCGAAAGAGAAATTTGAAGTAATTGTAGCTGATGATGACTCGACAGATGATACTGTGACGATTGTCAGAAACTTTCAACAAACAACAAAACTCAATTTGGTCATTAATCAATTGCCGCCCAAAACCAATAATACTTCACCAAAAAAACGAGCGATTGATTCTTCTATCAAACTGGCCAAAGGTAATTTGATTACCACTACCGATGGAGATTGCAGAGTTGGCGAATATTGGCTGGAAACAATTGCCAATTTTCAGGCACAAACTGGAGCATATTTGGTAAGTAGTGCTGTTACGTTCAACTCCGCTGCCTTCAATAACATTGCCTTCGAGCGGAAAGCCGCCCGCTTCGCTCAAGCACCGCTATCGAAACCATATTCTATCATTCGCTCCATTATTCATTCTATCATTAATAACACTCAAATCATTGAGTTTTCGAGTTTGGTGGGTTCGGGGGCTTGTGCGATGCTCGTACAAAAACCTAATATGTGCAATGGTGCCAATCTTACTTACTTAAAATCAGTTTTTCATGAAGTAAAAGGATTTACGGGAAACGAAGATTTGGCATCGGGCGATGATGAATTTTTGATGCACAAAATTGCTGCGAAGTATCCCGATAAAGTACGTTTTCTGAAAAGCCAAGATGCAATCGTCGAAACTGAAGCTCACACCAGCTGGCGGTCGTTCTACAATCAACGAAAACGCTGGGCCAGCAAATGGCGACATTATAATAACTGGCAAACTACGGCTTTAGCAGTTTTTGTTTTCTTAGCAAATCTGCTCGTACCTCTAACTTTTGTCAGTTGGTTTGCTGATTTTATTTCTACCGAAACATTTCTGATGAGTCTTTTCTTAAAATTTTCGGCAGAATTTATTTTTTTGAGCCTCATGGTCAGTTTTTTACGTAAAAAAAACTTAATTTGGTTGATTCCTTTCGTGCAGCTTGTTTATCCGTTGTATGTAGTCTTTTTTGGACTTGTAGCTCAAAAACAAGGCGAATATGTATGGAAAGGTCGAAAACTTAAATAAGAAACAATTGGCAATACACCTTCATCTAAACCTCAAAAACAATGAAACATCTTTACACCTTACTTTTTTGCCTACCATTTTTATGCATTGCACAAGACAAAGCCGAAAAACGTCTATTAAAAAAAGCTGATAAGATTCATGCCAGTGCCTATACGGTCGATACGCACGCCGATGCACCTATCAATATGATGGAAATGGAGGGCTTTGATGTTGGAGCAAAACACAACTACGCCGAAGATGGTACACAGATAGATTTTCCGAGAATGAAAGAAGGTGGCATGGACGCCATGTTTTTTGCAGTATATCTGGGGCAAGGAAAACGAACCCCCGAAGCCAATGCTGAAGCCAAAGAAAAAGCCTTAAAGATTTTTGCTAAAATTCACGAAGCCGTAAAAAATAATGCCGATAAAGTAAGTTTAGTTACGACCGCCAAAGAAGGTTATGCTGCCCACAAGCAAGGAAAACTGGGCGTATTTATAGGAATGGAAAACGGTTGGCCAATTGGCACCGATTTATCAAATCTGAAATTGTATTATGATTTAGGCTTACGCTACATTACGCTTGCTCATTCATTCAATAATGATTTGAGCGATTCGTCAGGCGACCCACAAGGAGCAGAACACGGCGGAATAAGCAAACTCGGAGAAGCATGTATTGCCGAAATGAATCGTTTGGGAATTGTGGTTGATGTATCGCACCTTTCAGACTCGGCTTTTTATGATGTGATGCGTTTGAGCAAAGTTCCAGTTTTTGCTTCACATTCTTCGTGCCGTGCTTTGTGCGATGTAAAGAGAAATATGACCGATGATATGATAAAATTGTTGGCATCGAAAGGCGGAGTTATTCAGATAAACTTCGTGGCCGATTTTTTGAAGAAGCCTTCGGCTGAAGTAGCAGTTTCGATAAGAACAATCAGAATGCAAGTACAAAAAGCCGATGCCACACCCGAAGACAAGAAAAAACTAAATGCCGAACTCCGTCAGATTAAGTATAAGTACCCAAGCGATGTCCCAACCGTGAAAGACGTCGTAAACCACATCGACCATGTAGTTAAACTTGTAGGAATCGACCACGTAGGAATTGGTATGGACATGGATGGCGGTAGCGATGTAATAGGTGTTGAGGATGTAAGTAAGATAAAAAATGTAACAATCGAGTTACTCAGACGTGGCTATTCTGCCAAAGACATCAAAAAGATTTGGGGCGGCAATACCATGCGAGTTTTGGCCGAAGCCGAAAAATTTTCAAAAAAATAATTCTATAACTTATTAAAATTTTCACACTTCCACACAACTTTATTTTCTTCTCAATTTTCAACAGATTTTTGCACAAATCAGCATTATTTTAACATTTCATAATAAAAACTTGTCTATACAATCAATAGAACTGTAAAGTTTTGTATATTTGCATCTATATAAATATTTCTATATTTAATGTAAAAAAATCTTTTTCATAAAGAAAATTAATTTTACAAATAGAAATATTTTGTAGTTTTCTATAAAATATTTAATATTGCATCAGATTGATACAATATCGAAAATTGGCTTTGAGAGGATACCTATTAAATCGAAAAGTCAATCACATCTTCATCAGAAAAATATAAAAATATTGAGAAATATTTGGAACAAGGCAAGACGCTTCTTATAATTGTGCCAAATACACTTAATCGGGTATTTAGTAGTAGCAAAACCTTACTTTAACAAGTAATTTGTATATATAAGGAAAAATCTTAATCAATTTTTTTTCTAATTTTTTAACTTAATCAAAACTATGAAACAAAACTACTTTGTTCCCATCAAGGGGGCTCTGTTTTGCGGGTTACTATGGCTTATGTCCGTAGTTGCATTTGCTCAAAAATCCGTAAGTGGTAAAGTAAGTGATGCAAAAGGAGATGGTGTACCAGGTGCCAGTGTCACTGTAAAAGGTACAACAACGGGTACAATCAGTGATGCAAATGGTGGCTTCAAAATCAACGTGCCAAATGCGGGTGGAACTTTAGTATTTAGCTCAATCGGCTACAAAACTCAAGAAGTAAAATTAACAGGACAAAGCTCAATCAACGTAACAATGGAAGATGATGCTGCAAGTCTTGATGAAGTTGTTGTAACTGGTTACTCAATTGACAAAAGACGTGAGTCAACTGGTGCGATTTCAACTGTAAAATCAAAAGATTTAACAGCTGTGCCATCAGGTAACGTTGAGCAACAATTACAAGGTAGAGTTGCAGGTTTGACAGTTGTAACTAACGGTCAACCAGGTACTGCCAGCCAAATCCGTGTACGTGGTTTTGGTGCATTCGGTGGTAACGAGCCTCTTTACGTTGTTGATGGTATGCCAGTAGGTTCGACTAACTTCTTAAGCCCAGATGATATCGAGTCAACTACTGTATTGAAAGATGCTTCGGCTGCTTCTATCTACGGTGCTCGTGCTGCCAATGGTGTAATCGTATATACTACTAAAAAAGGAACAAAAGGTGCTAAGAAACTTAATGTAACTTATGATGGCATGTATGGTGTTACTGACCCAGGTAATGGCCAAGCAATGATGAATCCAACTGATTTTGCAACTTGGACTTGGAATGCTAAAAGAAACTCAGGTGAGGCTTTTGGACACCCTCAATTTGGTTCAGGTTCAACTCCAGTTATTCCTGATTATTTAAGTGTTGGTGGAACTCCAGGTGTTATCGGAACAGTTGATTTAGCTGCTCAAAAATTAAAATATAACATCGACCCATCGGCAGGTGCTATCTACCAAGTTATCAAAGCTAACAAAGCGGGTACTGACTGGTATGCTGCAATCACTCGCAGAGCTCCAATCCAAAGACACTCTCTTGGATTCAGTGGTGGTGGCGAAAACAGCCGTTTCTATGTTGGTTTTTCTGCTCAAGACCAAAAAGGTATCTTGATTAGTAACCAATTAAAACGTTATGCTTTCCGTATTAATACTGAATTTAACGTATTGAAAAACTTACGTATCGGTGAAAACATCCAGTTAACTTACCTTCAAGTATTAGGACAAACTGGTGGTGCTGGTGGTAACGGTATCGCAGCTGACGAAAACGACATCTTGCAAGCATTCCGTATGCCATCTATCATTCCTATCTATGATGAGTTCGGTGGATACGCTGGTACTGCTGCAAAAGGTTTCAATAACCCACGTAACCCAGTAGCTAACCAACAAGGTTTATTAAACAACCGTAACTTCAATGGTTTAGCTAATGGTAACGTTTATGTTGAATTAGATGTAATCCCAGGTTTAACATTACGCTCTTCAGCAGCGGGTAACTACGGTAATTTCTACAACTGGGGTTATACTCGTTGGCAATATGAAAACTCTGAAAATAACTCAGCATTCGGTTACAATGAAGGTGGTGGTTATTCATTCGGATGGACTTTCACAAATACAGCAAGTTACAAAAAAGCATTTGGCAAACACAATATCGAAGCTTTAGTTGGCCAAGAAGCATTGAATACTGGTGCTGGACGTAACTTAAATGCAAATGGTTTAAATCCATTCTCTACTGACCCTAACTATGTAACAATTACTACTTTGGGAACTAAAAACCCACCATCAAGTAACTTGTTTAAAGGTGTAAACTTTAACTCATATTTTGGTAGAGCTATTTATACATTCAACGATAAATATATTGTAACTGGTGTTATTCGTCGTGATGGTTCTTCAAGATTTGGTGTTAACAGCCGTTATGGTGTGTTCCCTGCGGTATCTGCTGCGTGGCGTGTATCATCAGAATCTTTCATGAAAAACCTTCCTTGGGTTCAAGACTTGAAAGTTCGTGGTGGTTACGGTACAATGGGTAACTCAAACAACGTTGACCCTAACAACCAATATAGCTTATATGCTGCAAGAGTTGATAACTCAGGTTATGACATCAATGGTTCTAACTCAAGCATTGTTGATGGATACTACCGTACTCGTATCGGAAACCCGAACGCTAAATGGGAAACATCTATCACTAAAAACATCGGTATCGATGGTTCATTCTTGAAAGGTAAATTAGACGTTATCGTTGACTTCTGGCAAAAAGATACTAAAGACTTATTGTATCAATTACCAATTACTGCAACTGCTGGTTTCCAAGCTTCTGCTCCTTCAGTAAACATTGGTAAAATGGTAAATAAAGGTATCGACATCCAAGTTATCAACCGTGGAAAAATTACTACTGATTTAGGATACGAAGTAAACGTAACTGGTAGCTTCTTGAAAAACGAAATTACTGCAATTGCTGAAGGTCAAACATACTTGACTAACGTTAACCCTGGTTTCCGTGGTATCAACCCAATCCGTAACCAATTGGGCTATGGCTTATCTTCATTCTATGGATATAAAGTATTAGGCTTGTTCCAATCTAAAGCTGAAGTTGATGCAGCTCCTGCTCAAGATGGTAAAGGTGTTGGCCGTTTCCGTTATGCTGACCTTAACAACGATGGTAAAATTGATGCTAATGACCGTACTTATTTAGGAAGCCCAATCCCTAAATTCACTGGTGGTGTAAACTTCACATTGACTTACAAAGGATTTGACTTATCGGCTTACCTTTATACTTCAATCGGAAACAAAATCTTCAACGTATCTAAATGGTTCACTGATTTCTATCCTTCATTCTCTGGAGCAGCTATCTCTGAGCGTGTGAAAGATTCTTGGACACCACAAAATACAGGAGCAACTATTCCGATTTTTGAAACTGCTTCTAACTTCAGTACAAATACACAAGCTAACTCTTTCTATGTAGAGAATGGTTCGTATTTGAGACTTCAAAATGTTTCTTTAGGATATAACTTACCTAAGAGTATCTTAGATAAATTGAAAGTAAGCAGATTACACTTATATGCTTCTACAAACAATTTGTTTACAGTTACTAAATACCAAGGCTTAGACCCTCAAGTTGGTGGTAATGCTGATACAAACTTTGGTATTGACGTAGGTAACTACCCAATGACAAAAAGCTTTACTGTTGGCCTTAACTTAGGATTCTAATTTAATCCAATTTAGCTTCAGCTTTTATATTAGAAGCTGGAGCTAATAAGAGTAAGTTTTAAAAAACATTTAACTCAAAAATTCATTATTAAAATGAGAAAATATATTTTTAGTAAATTAACTTTAGCAGTATCCTTGCTTACTTTGATAGGGTACTCTTGTAAGGAAGATTTCCTTACAGTATTGCCAACTGGTGCGATTGCAAAAACACAGTTGACTACAAAAAAAGGTTTGGAAGGAGCATTAATCTCTGCTTACGGACAAATGAGTGGTTATGGTACTCGTATGGTAAACCCGCAAAACTGGGTTTGGGGTAGTATTCGTGGTGGTGATGGCAACAAAGGAACTGACCCAGGTGACTTTTCTGATATCAACCCAATCCAACGCTTCGAATATCTTTCAAGCCAAGGTGTAATCAACGATAACTACCGTGGTTTATATGAAGGTGTAGCTCGTGCAAACAACGTATTAGGCTTATTGAAAGATGCTCAAGCTGATGTAACTGCTGATGATAAGACTCGTATTAGTGCAGAAGCAAAATTTTTGAGAGCACACTTTTACTTTCAATTGAAAAGAAACTACAACAATACTCCTTATGTTGATGAAACAGTTGACGTAGGTAGTGGTATTGAGAAAATCAAAAATGATGTTGATTTGTGGCCAAAAATCGAAGCTGATTTCAAAGCTGCTTACGATGCTTTGCCTGCTACTCAAGGACAAGCAGGACGTGCTAACAAATGGGCGGCTGCCGCATATTTAGCAAAAACTTACATGGCACAAAGAAAATATGCTGAAGCAAAAACTTTGTTTGATGCCATCATTGCAAACGGTGTAACTGCCAATGGTAAAAAGTATGCCTTAGTAGCAAACTTCTCTGATTTATTCAAAGCATCTAACGATAACAGTTCAGAATCAGTATTTGCGTTGCAAGCAGCAGCTAACACTGGTAGCGTAAATAATGCTAATGCTGATGGTGACCTTAACTGGCCTTACAATACTGGTCCGAATGGCCCAGGTAACTGTTGTGGTTTCTTCCAACCAAGCTTTGAATTAGGTAACTCATACCGTACAAAAGATGGTTTACCATTATTAGATGGTTCGTATAACTTACCAGCAAATGCGTTGAAAACTGATATGGGTATCCAATCAGGTACTCCGTTTACTCCTGATGCAGGTGAAGTTGACCCTCGTCTTGACCACACTATCGGTCGTCGTGGTATCATGTTCTTAGACTGGCAAAAACACCCAGGATTTGACTGGATTCGTAACCAACCAAATGGTGGTCCATACTCTCCAAAGAAATACTCTTACTACAAATCTGATAAAGGTTCGTTGCAAGATAATAGTTCTTGGACTCCTGGTTATACTGCATTAAATTACTACATCATTCGTTATGCTGATGTTTTATTAATGGCTGCAGAAGCTGAAGTTGAAGTAGGTAGCTTAACAAAAGCACAAGAGTATGTAAATATGGTTCGTAACCGTGCTGCTAACCCAGCTGGTTTTGTTACACAAGATGGTGGTCCTGCTGCTAAATATGTAATTAAGCCTTATGGTGGTACTTGGACTGATAAAACAGTAGCTCGTAATGCTGTTCGTTTCGAACGTAAATTGGAGTTAGCAATGGAAGGACACCGCTTCTTCGACTTAGTACGTTGGGGAACTGATGTTACTGATATTAATGCTTACTTGAAATATGAAAGCCAATTCCTACCAAATACTTTAGGTGCTGGTGCAACATATCAAGCTAAACATGCTTTATTACCACTTCCACAGTCACAAATTGACTTGTTAGGTGCTGATATCTTAAAGCAAAATCCTGGATATTAATATTCTGATTATTCAGAATAACATATCTAAAAATAATAAAAAACGTCATGCGGAGACTTCTGCATGACGTTTTTGGTTTTCTACATATTTCGTTTTCATTTTTCTTCAAGCATTGTCGGTTACTACTCCCCTACCAACTTAATAAGATGATTGGAGTTAGGTAACTTTCCTCTTATGCTACTTCAAACACAAGAATTAATAATATTTTTTAATTAATATTTTTAAAAATATAAAAATATTAAGAAATGTTTGCAAAAATTTAATCGAATCGCTATAATTGCACAATAACGATGATAAATGTAATTTTATTAACATTCGTTAAGCGTTAAGACATTTCCCATCTATAAAATTGTGATAGAAAATAGTGCTTTGTTTATTGTTCTAACCAAGCATCAATAGGATTCATATCATTTGAATTATTAGCTCGTAAAGTATTCCCACGAGCAACATATAATATCCCACAACTCTCTTCTTCGAGTTATAGGAATTAACACAAAAGCTATTGCATATAATTAATTGCTCAAAAGGTTTTTCATAACTTCTCTAAACAAGTTTTTAGTGAAGCTATAAGACAGTTATTGGCTGAGGCGAAATCACTATGTATTTACATTTTTATTACATATTTAATTTATCAACCAATTCTTTAATTTACTCTAAACTAAAATCGAAACTATGAAACAAAATTACTTTGTTCCCATCAAAGGGACTCTGTTTTGCGGGCTACTGTTGCTTATGTCAGTAGTGGCTTTTGCACAAAAATCAATTACGGGGAAAGTCACTGACTCGAAGGGAGAAGGATTACCTGGGGCGAGTATTACAGTAAAAGGCACCAACACAGGTAGTATCAGTGATGCCAGTGGAAATTTCAAAATTAATGTACCAAGTTCAGGGGGCATTTTAGTGTTCAGTTCAATTGGTTACAAAAACCAAGAAGTAAAGTTGAGTGGGCAAAGTACCATTGATGTTTCGATGGAAGAAGATGCCGCAAATTTAGATGAGGTGGTAGTAACAGGCTACGGTACACAGTCTAAAAGAGATATCACTGGGGCAGTTACAACGGTAAATGCCAAAGAACTCCAATCAGTACCCGCAACCACATTTGCCCAACAATTACAAGGCCGTGCATCGGGTTTGAATATCGTAAATGATGCAACTCCAGGTGGTAATGCAACCGTTCGTATTCGTGGTTTTGGTACAATTGGTAATAACGACCCACTGTTTATCATTGACGGTGTACCAACCGAAAATCAAGGTAACTTAAACCCAAATGATATTGAGACCATCCAAATCTTGAAAGATGCCTCGGCTTCTTCAATTTATGGTTCACGTGCTGCCAATGGTGTTGTAATCATCACTACTCGTAAAGGTAAAATTGGGCCAGCTAAAATTAACTTCTCGGCTTACTATGGTTCACAAAAAGTATCTAATGATGTACAAGCTCTAAATGCCAAAGAATTAGGCCAATACCTATATTTAGCAGATAAATATGCGGGAAAAACTCCTTCACACGGACAATATACTTTTGGACCAAATGGTGAAGTAACAATTCCTGACTACGTATTTCCGAGTGCAGGAAAAGAGGGTGCTGCCAATACAAATCCTGCTCTTTACTCGTTGACTCCTGATAATATTTATGCCATTACGAAATCGGCAGATACAAACTGGTGGAAAGAAGTAACACAAACTGCACCAATCAAAAACTACCAATTATCGGCAAGTGGTGGCTCGGAAAATAGCCGTTATGCTTTATCAGTAGGTTATTTTTCACAAGATGGTGTGGTGAAGTTTATCGGTTATGACCGCTATACTTTACGCTCAAACACTGAGTTTTCGGCTATCAACAAAAAGTTGAGAATCGGTGAAAACTTTACGGTATCGCTTGATAATCGTAAAGGTGGATTTAACAACAACGAAGAGCAAAACGCAGTTTCGGGTTCTTACAAACACCATCCTTTATTGCCAGTTTATGACATCGCAGGTTTTTATTCAGGTTCTCGTGGTGCTAACTTAGGTAACAACTCAAACCCTTATGCAACACTTGCTCGTGCAGCTGACAACAGAAGATACCGTTTGAGAGGTTTCGGTAATGTTTATGGCGAATATGACATTCTTCCATTCTTGACTGCAAAAACCAGCTTAGGTATTGATATTACCACTCAAAGAGAGTTGAGCATTGGTCGTGCCAACCCAGAATACATTGAGGGTAGCTTCAATAATGGTTCGGAGTCGAGGTCGGTTTATGAGTACCAATGGGTATGGCAAAATACTTTATCATTTACCAAAGTATTTAACAACATCCACAAAGTAGATGCTTATGTTGGGGTTGAGGCCATCAAACAATTTGGCGAAACTTTTGGTGCTGCTCGTAATGGTTATGCTTTTGAAACTTTACCAATCATCAGCTACTTAAACTTAGGTGACCCAACCAAAGTTTCGAACTACGGTGGTGTTGATAAAGATTATACTTTGTTCTCTCAGTTTGGTAAGGTTAACTACTCTTACAATGACAAATATTTAGTACAAGCAATTCTCAGAAATGATGCTTCATCACGTTTCTTATCTGCTTCACGTAATGCACTTTTCCCTGCGTTTAGTTTAGGATGGCGTTTATCGCAAGAAGATTTCATTGCAAAATCGCTACCATTTGTGAGCGATTTGAAACTTCGTTTTGGTTGGGGTAAAACTGGTAACCAAAAAATTGGTGATTACAACGCATATACAACTTATCGTTCTGATATTTTCCACGCTGGTTATCCGATTGATGGTAGTCAGACAACTCCAGGGCTTGGTTATGATGCACAAGCTTTTGGTAATCCTAATGCAAAATGGGAAGCAACAACCTCTACAAACTTAGGTTTAGATGCCTCACTTTTGAAAGGCAAATTAAACTTTGAAATTGACCTTTGGAAACGTGTAACTTCGGATATGTTATTCACAACACCTTTGACATTTACAGCTGGTGATGCGAGTGCTCCTGCATTTAACGTAGGACAAATGACCAATAAAGGTCTTGATTTGGGAGTAAACTATAAAAGCACGGCTGGTAACCTACGTTATAGTATTTCGGCTAACCTTTCTACTTACCGCAATAACGTTGATAAGTTGGATGCAAGCCCTAATACTCGTTATTTCGGATATGCTTCACGTGTACCAGCTATTACTTTAACTCAAGCAGGTTTGCCAATTTCATCTTTCTATGGTTACAAAATCGAAGGTATCTTCCAAACACAAGCCGAAGCCGATGCTTGGCCTAAGTACGAAGATTATAACAAGCCAGGTAAATTTAAAGTGGCTGACGTAAATGGAGATGGCAAAATTACTGATGCTGACCGTACGATTATCGGAAATCCTCACCCAGACTTTACGTATGGTTTGAGCTTAAATTTGGGTTACAAAGCATTTGATTTGACAATCTTTGCCAATGGTACACAAGGAAATGACATCTTTAACTATACTCGTTATTTCTCTGATTTCAATACTTTCCAAGGCAATCGCTCGAAGCGTGCGTTGTACGAAGCTTGGCAACCATCAAACCCATCAGGCACTGTGCCTATCATGGATGCCAACGACCAAGTTAGTAGCCGTCCTTCAAGCTATTTCATCGAAAATGGTTCTTATTTCCGTATCAAGAATGTTCAGTTGACTTATAACTTGCCATCGAAAACAATCAAGAGAACAGCCCTTGATAATGCACAGGTTTACATGCAAGTACAAAACTTAGCAACATTTACTAAGTACACAGGTCTTAACCCTGAAATTCAAACAGGAGTTGATAATACCTTGGGCTTTGATGGAGGTTATATGCCTGTTTCAAGAACAGTAATCTTAGGTATCAACTTTGGTTTTTAATTAATCACTCTTTTACTTAAAAATCGAGACAAAAATTTAAATCTAATTCAAGATATGAAAAATAATAATTTTCTTAAAGTATCACTTGTTACTGGCATCGTCTTTAGTCTGGCAGTTGCGTGTAGCGACAACTTCCTGACTCGTGACCCGCAGGCACAGTATAGCCCAACGGCACTAAAAACAGCCAAAGGTGTAGAAGGCGTTTTGTTGGGTGCCTATGCCATGCTCGACGGCCAAGGTTTAGATGGCCAAGCTCCGTGGGAGAATGATATTCAAAACTGGGTTTTTGGTGGTCTTACTTCTGATGATGCCTATAAAGGTACTGATGCGGGTGACCAACCAGAAGAGTCATTCCTCGAAAAATGGGATTTTCAAGCAACCAATGGCCACATCAAAAACAAATGGAGAGGTCTTTTCAAAGGTGTTGCCCGTGCAAATGACGCAATTAATACATTGAAAGAAGTAAAAGACATCAGTGCTGAAAGAAAAGCACAAGTACTCGCTGAAGCGAAATTCTTGCGTGCATTGTTTCATTTTGAAGCAAAGAAAATGTGGAAAAATATTCCTTATATTGATGATGCTACATTTAATTTGAATGATTTGGAAAGTACAAAAGTGCCAGTTGACCCTACTGCTTGGGCAAAAATCGAAAAAGATTTTGCTGATGCGGCTTCGGTTTTGCCTGATAAACAAGCACAAGTGGGTCGGCCTACAAAATGGGCTGCTAAGGCTTTCCAAGCAAAAGCTATGATGTATCAAGGCTTTGATGTGGCAACTGGTGCAGCAAATACTGCAAAATTGACTGCTGCTAAAGCATTATTAGAAGAAATCGTTAATAGCGGTAAATTCAAATTAGTTGAAAGTTTCAGAGATAATCACGATGCTTCAACTCGTAATAACCAAGAATCAATTTTCGAGATTCAGTATGCTTCATCGAGTGCTTCGGGCGACGCTGCCAACGCTGGTGTTGGCTTGGCTCACCCTTATGCTTCACCGTGGGGATGTTGTGGTTTCTACCAACCATCACAAAACTTGGTAAATGCTTTCAAAACCGATGCTAATGGCTTGCCTTTGCTTGATACATTCAACGATTCAGATGTAAAAAATGACCAAGGTTTAAAATTAGAAGACCCATTCACGCCTTATGTAGGAAACTTAGACCCTCGTCTCGACCATACAGTTGGCCGTCGTGGTATTTTGTTTATCGACTACAAAATCCATAACGTTGACTTCATTCGTGACCAAACTTACGCAGGGCCTTATTCTCCGAAAAAGCACATTCCATCAAAAGCCTTTACTGGTATCAATGGTTGGGGTAACTTGACAAGCAACAACTACCGTATTATGCGATACAGCATGATTTTATTGTGGTTGGCCGAATGTGAAGTTGAAATTGGAAGCTTAGATAAAGCACGTACGCTCGTCAATCAAATCAGAACTCGTGCGGCAAATCCTGCTGGCTTTGTACAAAAAGCCATTCAAGGTTCAACCCGTGATGCCTATACATTGGTCTTCGATTCAAAAGGTAATCCAGAGCCTGCGGCTAACTATGTAATCAAGAACTATACTGCTCCATGGACTGATAAAACAGTGGCTCGAAAAGCCGTTCGTTTTGAAACTCGTCTCGAATTTGGTATGGAAGGCCACCGTTTCTTTGACTTACAAAGATGGGGTATTTCGGCTGATGTGTTGAACAAATACAACGATGTAGAAGCTACCAAACGTGTGTACAAAAAAGGTGCAAGATTTGTAAAAGGTAAAAACGAATTCTTCCCGATTCCTCAAGAAGCAATCGACAGGTCGGAGAAAGATGGAAGAGCTACCTTAGTACAAGATGCTGCTTATAATTAATGAGTAGAAAAAGGGCTTTTTTAGATAGTCGCTTTATTGTTTTGGATATTTCGACTATCTTTGATTTAGCCATTTGATTTTGTGATTAAGTTAAACTATCAGATAAATCTTAAAGAGATGGCAACTTTTGCCATCTCTATTTTTTTATAATTACGTTTATTCAACCCATGAAAGTTTTTTTTCGATTTTCGCTGTTTTTGTGTTGTTCATTTCTCATTACAGGTATTGTTTTTTTTGCCTCATGTAGTAAGAAAAACGATTCATTATTTACCTCTCTTTCGGCCGAAGATACGGGTATTCATTTTTCTAATCGAATTACAGAAAATGATACCATGAACATCGTGAGTTTCGAGTACATCTACAATGGCGGAGGTGTTGCAATGGGCGATTTCAATAATGACAACAAAACCGATATTTACTTCACAGGAAATCAGGTAAGTAATAAACTCTACCTCAATAAAACTGCTGATTCGAGTAGTGCTTTGAAATTTGTTGATGTAACCGACAAAGCTAAAGTCAATGGAGAAGGTAAATGGTGCAGTGGAGTATCATTGATTGATATCAACAATGATAATTTGTTGGATATTTACATCGCAGCAACCGTCAAAAAAAGTGCTTCACAAAGAGCCAATTTACTTTATGTCAATCAAGGCATTGATAAAGAAGGCGTGCCTACTTTCAAAGAAATGGCTCAAGAATATGGCATTGCCGACACTACTCACACAACAACGGCTGCATTTTTTGATTACGATAACGACGGCGATTTAGACCTTTATTTAGTAGTAAACCAAATGGAAGACAGCCGTTTTCCGAATAAATATAACGAAAAAGGTAAAATTATTTTCTCAAAGAAATCGGATAGACTATATAAAAATACCCTCGAAAAAGGTGTAGTTCATTTTGAAGATGTTTCAAAAGAAGCAGGTATTTTTGATGACGCTTTCGGGCTGGGCATCAACATTACGGACATCAACCAAGATGGTTGGAAAGACATTTATGTGACCAACGATTTCTTGACCAACGACCTTCTCTATATCAATAATAAAAACGGTACTTTTACTGAGCAAGCAAAAGATTATTTTAAGCATACCTCCTACTCGGCAATGGGTAATGATGTGGCCGACATAAACAACGATGGACTAATGGACATCATTGCACTTGATATGATGCCTGCCACCAACTATCGCAAGAAAATGATGACTCCTGCCAATAGTTATATCACTTACCAAAACAACGACCGTTTCGATTATATCTATCAGTTTGCTCGCAATACATTGCAGGTAAATCAAGGTAAAAATCCAGTAAAGGGGCAAATGGTATTTAGTGAAATTGGCTTTGCGGCTGGAGTAGCTCAAACCGATTGGAGCTGGACACCGATGGTCACTGATTTTGATAATGATGGTTACCGAGATATTATTATCACCAATGGTTTTCCTCGTGATATTACTGATTTAGATTTTATCGCTTATCGTTCGTCAGTCGGTAATTTCGCTTCACCGATGTACCTTTTAGACTATATTCCTTCGGTTAAACTCAAAAACTTTGCGTATCATAACAACGGGCATTTAGGCTTTGATGATGTGACTGATAATTGGGGAATTACACAACCAACTTCATCGAACGGGGCAGCGTATGCCGACCTCGATAACGACGGCGACCTCGACTATGTGGTCAATAATATCAACGATTCGGCATCGGTTTATCAGAATAATTTAGTGCAACTCCGACCTCAAGAAAGCAATTATTTGAGGGTAAAATTTAAAGGAAACAAAAGTAATATTGCGGGAATTGGAGCATTGGTAGAAATCAAATATGGTAAAGGTGAAAAACAAATCTATGAACACTCGCTTTATCGTGGATACCTCTCAACCGTCGAGCCAATTGCTCATTTTGGATTAGGTAAACACAAACAAATAGCACAACTAAAAGTAACTTGGGGCAATGGCTACACCCAAACACTTGATAATATCAATGCTAATCAAGTAATTACGCTTGACGAGAAGAATGCTACTCCTCCCCTCCCCGAAGTACAGTTGGCTAAGGCAAATTTGCTATTTAATGATATTACCGACCAACTAAAAATAGACTATAAACACGAAGAAGAAGACTACATCGACTTCAATGTGCAGAAGCTAATTCCGCATAAATTATCTCAGTTTGGGCCTGCTTTGGCAGTTGGTGATGTAAACGGCGATGGCACAGAAGATGTTTTTGTGGGCGGCTCAAACAATCATAAAGGTAAATTTTTAATTCAAAGCAAAGATGGAAAGTTTTCGGTTCAGGATTTACTTTCGGGTAAAGATGGAAAAGAAAAAATCACGGAAGATATGGGTACACTACTCTTCGATGCCGATGGTGATGGAGATTTAGACCTTTATATTGTGAGTGGAAGCTCGGAGTTTCAAGTAAATTCTCCTTCATTACAAGACCAATTTTACTTGAATGACGGCAAAGGGCATTTCCAATTAGCTGCCGATGCTCTACCGAAATTCTTAAAAAGTGGCTCATGTGTAAAAGCCACTGACTATGACCACGATGGAGATTTAGACCTTTTTGTGGGTGGACGTGTCGAGCCTTCGGCTTATCCTAAAGCTGTAAGTAGCTATATTTTGAGAAACGATAAAGGGAAGTTTGTTGACGTAACGACTCAAGTTGCTCCACAACTCAAAAACATCGGTTTGATTTGCGACATCACCTGGTCGGATTTTGACAATGATGGTTGGCAAGACTTAGTAATGGCAGGAGAATTTATGCCGATAACGTTCTTAAAAAATAATCAAGGAGTCTTCGGCTTCGCTCAGACACCGAATAAGTCTCTTGTCAATAAAATCGGTTGGTGGAATAGCATCACCTCGGGTGATTTTGATAATGATGGCGACATCGACTACATTGCTGGCAATATGGGAATCAATACGCTCATGCGAGCTTCCGACGAGCATCCATTCAGCATATACGCCAAAGACTTCAATAATGATGGGTTCTTCGATGCCATTCCGACGGTTTATTTCAAAGACCAACAAGATAAACTCCAAGAGTTTCCGTATAATACCCGTGATGATTTGGCAAAACAGTTTATTCAAACTCGTCAACGTTTTCAAAACTATGCGAAGTTTTCGCAAGCTACGATTAAGGAAATTCTGAAACCCGAAGAACTCAAAGATGCACTTGTGCTAAAAGCTAACTGGCTCAGAAGCAGCTACATAGAAAACAAAGGAAATGGTAATTTCGAGATAAAAGAGTTGCCACTTGAAGCTCAATTTGCACCGATTTTCGGCATGATAGCCCAAGATTTCGACCAAGATGGCAACCTTGATGTACTTTTAGCGGGTAATGATTTCGGCATAGAACTGGGTACGGGGCGTAATGATGCGTTCAATGGTTTATTGCTAAAAGGCAAAGGAAACGGCAATTTTGAGCCAATTTCGCTCGAAAAAAGTGGATTTTGTGTAACGGGCGATGCCAAAGCACTCGTAAAAGTAATGAGTCCACAAGGGCAGTTACGCACGCTCACATCACAAAACAAAAATATAATAAAGGTATTCGATTATCATTTTCCTGTAAAAACGATTCCACTACAATCCAACGAAACAACCGCTTTGATTAAACTCAAAAACGGAAAAACTCGTCGAGAAGAAATCGGATTTGGTTCATCGTTTTTATCACAATCTGCTCATAATCTGACAATTAGCTCAGATATTCAGAACGTCGAGATTATTAATACCAAAGGTGCGAAACGTATTATTAAATAAAATTCTGCCTGATGTAATTTAGCATTATATCGGGCATTTACTGAACACCCCAAAATGAAAAAACTAATATGGTTTTTTGTTTTTATCCTTTCGTTCGATACCTCATTTTCGCAAAATAACTATTGGCAAATTAGCGGAAAAGTGGTCGAACGAAATCAAACGCCCATTCCGTTTGCCAATGTTTTTATCAATAACACTCGTATCGGCACAACTACCGATGTTAATGGAAATTATACCATTAAAATTCCCAATAATATTCAAAAAGCTGATTTAATTGCCTCATTTATAAGTTATGAAAGGTATCGCACGACTATTATCAAAGGAATCTCAACGCAACATAATTTAACAATCGTCCTGCAAAATGGTGTCGAACTCAACGAAGTAAAAGTTATAGCTCAACACGATAGAGAATGGCGGAGAAAATGGAAGCTTTTCAGTCGGGGATTACTGGGAGAATCTAATTTTTTTAAAGACTGTAAAATCTTAAATCCCGAAGTAATTAAGCTGGATTATAACAATAAGAAAAAACTTATTGCCACAGCAGACGAACCCATTATGATTCAAAACGATGCGTTTGGATTGAAAATAGCTTTTCAGATGGAGAAATTTGAAACCGATGGCGAGCAAACCTATCTTGCAGGTTTCAAGTTTTTCACGAATCTTGACTCGGTTTCGGCAGAACAATCAAAAAAATGGGCAAAAAATAGAGAAAAAGCCTACAATGATTCTTTCCGAAATTTTTTGGTCTCACTTGCACAGCGAAAACTCAAAGAAAATGGCTTTGCAATTTTCAAAATCCTCCGTCCGAAAACGATGTATTACGGTCGAACAAGCGTAGCCAGCGAAATATCTTATGGAGCATTGGCCGAATGCACACCCGAAGAAATATGTAAGTATGATGCCGAAAATGGTCAATATATTCTGCAATCAGACTTTCCGATAATGGTTTTTTCTACTAACCGCTACGTTCCGATTCGCATTTTTGCCGATTATCCACACCCCTACTCAATCATAGATTTAGTTCGTATTTATGCTGCTTTTACCGAAAATGGCTGGTTAAGCAAACCTAACGGTATTCTGATAAAAGGTTATTGGGGAGCAGAAGGAATGGCAAATTTATTGCCCGATGATTATGCCCCACAAACGCAAACATTTGACACACTTCCACCACTTGAAAGCAACACCTCAAAAATTGCTTTCAAAGGTTTTGAAGTCGATAGCATCAAAAGTGAAGTGAAGATTCAAGGGACAAATTTCAACAAGAAAGAGGTTGCCGAAATAACGGAAGAACGTACGATTCCACAAATTGTATCAAATGATATTACGGTAAAAATAAGCGAAAGCGACCAAAATCTAACAGTTTTTGATTTACTTCGTCGTATTCCAGGGCTTATGGTTATCAACGTTCAAGGGCAATACCAAATACATTTCCGCAGTACAAATACCAACTTAGGTGGGGGTGGTGGCTCTATTACACCAGCACTTTTATTTGACGGTAATTTTATTGATGATGAAAGTACCGTGATGAACATCTTAAATAATTTGAATGTTCGTGATATAAAATCACTGGGTGCAGTAAAATATGGCAATAGTGCGGCCTTCGGAGCGAGAGGAGCAAATGGCACGATTGTAATCGTAACAAACAAATAAAACCAATGACCGATTATTATAAACTATCATTAGAGCTTTTACGGGCAATCTTACTCGAAAACCAATATGACTTTTGGGCAAATTGGATGACCGAAGACATAGAAAACTGGGAAGAAACCAAAAGCACCGAGCATCACCTAAGAGCGTACGGAGGCATGGGTTCGTTTAATGACGTAGTGATAGGCAATCAAGATTTGGCAGGTTTGTGGCAAGGGCGTGTATTCGGAATGTTGCAAAGTTTGGCTTATGGTTTGGCCAATGGCGATACCTTAGAAAATATTCTTACTCGAATCAATACTACTTCTACCCAAATAAGCGGTTGGCGGTGCCAAGATTGCGGAGCAGCCCGCATTAACGCCATTGATATTGAGCGTTTTGTATGTGCAAGTATCTCGCCTCAAATATTCGTTAATCGCCTGAAAGACAATAGATTAGCAGAAATACTCGACACCAACAAACTCATATCATCAGAAGATGTAAGCAATAAAAAAACAGCCGTCGAAAAACTAATCAGACAAACAGACATCGAAATTGCCAGCGATAATAATTGGCTCTGGACTTGCCCAAAATGTGGCAGTAGCAAGGTCTGTTCTTACCGATGGGAAATACTAAACAATGAAACTAAAATCGTTGAATCGGATGATAATTTAGAAATAAATAAGTCTTAAATCATTTTAAAATTCAAGAAATAGAACGCAGGTTTTTATGATAATGATGATATTTTAAGATAAAAAATGCGTAATCGCACGAACTATCCCGTCGAAAATCCCTTTATTCTCCAATAAATTTATACAAATACGGTGCTTTATTGGCAGCACCTGTCATTTTCTTTTCGATTCTTTCCAAAATACCCAAACTCAAAATTTTTCGCTGGAAATTCGAGCGAACAAGTTTTTCGTTCAAAACTGTTTCATAAAGTTTTTGTATTTCGTTTATCGTAAAGGTTTCGGGCAGAAGATTAAAGCCAACCAATTTTTCATCTAAAGCCAAACGAAGAGTTTCGAGGGCCTTTTGTAAGATTTCGTTATGGTCGAAAATCAACGAAGGAATTTTATATAAATCATACCAGTCGCAGGTATCCGATAGTCCATCGGGTTTTGGGGCCGCTTTCGACAAATCAATCAAAGCATAATAACCAATCGAAATAAAACGATTCATTAAAAAATGATTCGGCTTCATCGTAATGCCATTACCCGCCATTATCTGGCGATGTGTTTCGTCATAGCGTCGGTCAGTTTTTCCAAACACATGAAACTGCTCCAAATAAATATCTCTCAAGCCCGTACGTTCCTCCAAAACTCGCAAAGCAGCATCCGATAAATCCTCTTCTAAATTTATAAACCCACCCGGCAAAGCATAATATTCGGTGTTTTTATATTTCAGAAGTAAGATTTTAAGTTGATTGTCGTGAAAGCCAAATATTACACAATCAATCGAAACGTTTGGCAAAAGGCGTGGTTTATTCTCCCAATATTCTTTTAGGTCAGTATTTTCGGTCATCAGAGTTTAGGTTTATACAAAAATAAAGAATTATTTGTAATAATCAAAGAAACCCTCTATCATTGTATCAAAATGTGACAATAATCGAATTCTTTTCTAATTAACCAAAAGTCCAATAAATCCTTTAAAAAAGCCTATTTGTCGAGTACTTTAAAGAATGTGCCGATTAATCCTTTTTCAAAAAAATCTTATTTGCATTTTTGTTTATTAAAAACCTACAATCATTTACTCCGAACACATGAATCATAATTTTCCTTATTACAAAAAAATGAAACAAATCAGAAAAGTCTTACCGTGCATATTTGCGGCAATCACCGCCATAAGCAGCTTCGATGTAATGGCTCAAAAAGCACCCGACGAAAATCGCTTTACGAAAATAGTTTTGGGCGAAAAACTCGACGAGCCAATGGAAATGACTTTGTTAAAAGACGGCCGAGTTTTGTTCGTTGAACGCAAAGGTGCATTAAAACAATACAGCCCCGAAACTGGCGAAATCAAGACCCTGGCAACGATTCCAGTAAATACAAAATATACAAATGCCAAAGGAGTAAAACGTGAAGCAGAAGAAGGTTTGATGGGTTTGATTCATGACCCAAATTTTGAGCAAAACCACTGGATTTATATGTATTATGCTGACCCTGACGTAAACCAGCACGTATTGGCTCGTTGGGAATTGCGTGGTGAAGAATTAGTGGCAAGCTCGAAAAAAGTGATTTTGAATGTACCAACCCAACGTGAAGAATGTTGCCACACAGGTGGTGGAATGGTTTTCGATAAAGCAGGAAATCTTTATTTGACAGTTGGAAATAATACGTCAAACAGCGGAACGCCGGGCTACGCAAACCTTGACGAAAGAAAAGGTTGGGAATATTGGGACGACCAACGTGGTGCAGGAAATACAAATAGTTTGACGGGTAAAATCTTGAGAATCAAGCCCGAAGCTGATGCTACTTATAGCATTCCAAAAGGAAATCTTTACGAAACTTTGCCAAATAATGGTGATGGTTTAGTAAAAAAAGAAATCTACACAATGGGACACCGCAATCCGTGGAGACCAACGATTGATAGCAAAACTGGTTATTTATACTGGGGAGAAGTTGGCCCAGATGCTTCAGTTGACTCAGAGCAAGGCCCACGTGGATACGATGAATTTAATCAAGCTCGCAAAGCCTCAAACTTTGGCTGGCCGTATTTTATCGGCGATAACAAAGCTTATGCCGACTGGGATTTTGAAACAGGAAAACCTCGTCCGAATTCTACTTATGACCCAGCCAAGCCAATCAACGATTCGCCAAACAATACTGGTCTGAAACAACTTCCTCCAGCACAAAAAGCATTTATTTGGTATCCTTATGGCATTTCTGAAGAATTTCCGTTGGTTGGAAGCTCAGGCCGTAGTGCTACTGGAGGCCCAGTTTTCCATAAATCTGATTTTCCTAACGGAAAACGTGTTTTCCCTGATTATTACGAAGGGAAATGGTTGATTGTTGAATTTATGCGTGGTTGGATTATGTCGGTAACGATGGATGAAAACGGCGACTATAAATCAATGGAACGCTTCATGCCAAGCACCGACTTTGGTAGTGCAATCGATATGGATTTTGCACCAGATGGCGACCTTTACGTATTAGAATACGGCTCAGCTTGGTTTAGAGGAAACGATAACGCTCGCCTCGTAAAAGTAGAATACAACGGCGGAAATCGTATGCCAAAAGTAGTGGCCAAAGCCGATAACTTGACAGGTTCGGCACCTTTAAAAGTGAACCTTTCATCGGCTGGTACAAACGACCCAGATGGCGATAAACTAACGTATTTGTGGGAAGTGAAAAGCAAAGCTGGCAAAAAGGTTTTCAAAACCGAAAACGCAAGCGTGCTACTCGATAAGCCAGGTACTTATGATGTAACCTTGACCGTAAAAGACGGAAAAGGTGAAGAAAACAGCGAGTCACTCGAAATAAAAGTTGGAAACGAACCGCCAGCGGTGGCTTTCAATATCAAAAAAGGCAACAAAACTTTCTATTTCCCGAATAAACCAATCGACTACGAAGTAACGGTTGCAGATAAAGAAGATGGTAGCTTGACAAACGGAAAAATCAAACCTGAGCAAGTAGCCGTGAGTATTGATTATATGCCAATTGGTTATGATAAAATCGAGGCATCGCAAAATCACCGTGGCGTTGATGCCGTAGCATTTGCTTCAATGGGTGAACGTCTGATGGCTAAAAGCGACTGTAAATCTTGTCATATTGTTGATGTAAAATCAGTTGGCCCAAGCCTAAAAGATGTAGCCAACAAATACAAAGGTGATAGCAAAGCAGTTGAGTATCTTTCTAAGAAAATCATCAATGGTGGTGGCGGTGTTTGGGGCGACCACGTAATGGCAGCTCACCCACAAATTTCGATGGCTGAAGCCAACATTATGGTTGATTATATTTTGAATATCAACGAGCCAAAAACTGCCAAATCAATGCCAACGCAAGGTAGTTATGCAACAAAAATACCTGATGGTCAGAAATCTAACGGCACATACATTTTGCGTGCGGCTTACAAAGACAAAGGCACAAAAGTAATGAAATCGTTAGCTACCGAAGATGTAGTTGTGTTGAAAAACCCAACTTTAAACCCAGAATTGGCCGATAAATCGAAAGGTACTCAGTTAGTCATTACTCCTAATCGTTCGTTCTCGATGGTAGGTGATAAATCTTATTTGGGTTATAATAATGTAGATTTAACGGGTATCAACGAAATCGAAATTACTGCTCAGGCACAAACTCGTGTAGGTGCATCAGGTGGTGTGATTGAGCTTCGTCTTGATTCTCCAACTGGTACTTTGATTGGCACAAGTGATAAAATTGAACCAAGAGAAATGCGTATGGGACCGCCACCTGCTCAACCAGCAGCCACTACTGGTACACCTGCCGCAGGAACGCCTCCTGCTGCCCCACCAGCACGCCCAAATATGAATAGCAAACTCAAAATAAACGTTCCTCAAAATGCTGGCCAACATGATGTGTATCTGGTTTTCAGAAATGATAAAGCAAAAGATACGCAAATCGTAATGGCAGTTTCGGCAATTGAGTTTAAAGCCAGCGAATAATAAACCCTAAGATAAGTACAGTACCGAGAATTGGGTGTAAAAACCCAATTCTCAATTTTTGAAGAGATTACGACAAAAATAAACCCTTCTTCCCTATCCTTACACGAATGGCTACGAATAAAATGACAGTTGTTTTTTTCGTAGTCATTATTCTTACAAGCTAAGACTCTTTAACCTCAAAACTATGAATACTATCAAGAAAATTGGCTTAACGCTACTTCTTAGTTCTGCGACACTCCTTTCGTCGTTGGCTCAAAAATTACCCGCAGGCCCACAAGTGCTTACTTTTCATTCGGATGTAGATGACACCGAACAACCTTATGGGCTTTATATTCCGAAAAATTACAACCCTAAGAAGAAATATCCTTTAGTAGTAATGCTGCACGGTGCGGGTTCAAATCACCGTCTTTCTTTGCGTAGAGTTTTTGGAAAAAGCAATGCCGAAGGTGAGTCTGATGTAGAAGCAAGTCGCTATTTCCCGGAGTGGAAAGACGTAAACTATATTGTCATTTCATCGTTTGCTCGTGGAACTATGGGTTATCAAGGAGTCGTCGAAAAAGACGTGATGGATATGATAGCTGATGCTAAAAAACGTTTTTCGATTGATGAAAATCGCACTTATCTGACTGGCCTTTCGATGGGCGGCGGCGGAACGATGTGGATTGGCCTAAGTCACCCTGATATATGGGCAGCTATCGCACCCGTTTGCCCTGCCCCACCCGCTGGTACACTCGAATTAGTGCCAAATGCACTTAATTTTCCTATGTATTTCTTTCAAGGGGATAAAGACCCTGCCGTAAAAGTTGATTCAACTCGCAAATGGGTACAGCGTTTTAAAGAGGTAGGCACTCAAGTAGAATATACCGAGTATCCAGGTGTGCAACATAATAGCTGGGAAAATGCCTATAAAGATGAATTTATATTTGAGTGGTTCTCTAAATTCAAGCGAAATCCTTACCCCGAAAGAGTTCGTTTTGCAGCAAGCCAGTATAAGCATAATAAAGCTTATTGGGTAACTTTTAATGAATTTACGGTAGGAAAAACCGCTTCAATTGATGCGAAATTCACTGATAAAAATCGTATCGAAATCGCAACTTCGGAGCTAAACACATTCACGCTAAATCTTGAAAACCACCCAAAATACAAAAAGGGAAGTCCAGTAGAAGTTATCATAGATGGTAAAGCCATTACGGCTCAAAATAGCAGCAGCCTTACTTTTTCAAAAAACACAGGAAGTTGGGCTGAAGGCAACTATTCGCCAGCCGAAATCTCTAAAAAAGTAGGTGCAGAAGGCCCGATGACAGAAGCTATTGCCGACCGCCATATTTATGTTTACGGAACAGCAGGAAATCCTTCGGCAGATGAATTGGCCAAACGCCGTGCCGATGCACAAAAAGCTGCAGAATGGTCAGTTTATCGTGGAGATTTCTTAGGTAGAGTGATGGTTTTTCCAAGAACATTAAGCGATAAAGAGATTCGCCCAAGCGACATCGAATCATCGAATTTGATTTTATTTGGTACTAAAGAAACCAATACCCTAATCGAAAAATTTGCTAATAAACTCCCTATCCATCTCAATGCTTCGGCTACTGATTATGGTTTGTCATACACCTTCCCAGTAGGCAACCATTACGTTTTGGTTAATTCGGGTTTACCGTGGTGGACGGTTCCAGAAATGACCAACGGAGCTCCAACTCGTCAAGGGTCTCCCGCAGCCATGAATGCCTTAGGTAGATTCCAAGATTTTGTGCTTTTCAAAGGCAATAATTCAAATATTATTTCGGGCGGAAGATTCGATAATAACTGGAAACTTCCAAGTCAAGAAGCTGAAAAAATGAAAGCATCGGGAGTAATATACACAAAGTAGTAGGCTCAAAGCTTTAATGAAACAAATCAGATATTCATATTCAATAATTACTAACTACAATGCAAAACAGAAGAGACTTTCTTAAAAATACAGGTGCTTTGGCACTCGGTGGTTTGATGTTACCAAACTTGGCCGATGCTTTTATTGACCCTAAAAAAGTAAAAAACTTTGGTGTTCAACTCTTTACAACGATGTCGGTTATTGACAAGGATGTGGAAGGAACTTTAAAACAAATTGCAGGAATCGGCTATAAAGAAATCGAATCAGCATTTAGTATGAAAGGTGGTTTTTATGGCATGAAACCCAAAGAATTTGCCAAACTGGTATCTGATTTAGGAATGTCGTGGCAAGCCCACCACGTAAGTGGAGCTCCATTTAACCGTCCAGCTCCACGTCCTGCCGCCGACGGAGCTGCTCCAGCACCTACTCGCCCAGCCATGCCTCCTATGAAAAACTTACTGAATAATACGCAAGAAATTGTTGATGAAGTTGCCGAAGGTGGAGCAAAATATTTAGTTTGTGCCAGTATTCCTGTCAATAAAATGGAGGAGATAAAACTTTCGCTCGAAATCCTTCAAAAAGCAGGTGAAGCTGCAAAAAAAGCAGGTCTAACTTTTGTTTTTCATAATCACACGGCCGAGTTTGAAACGATTGAAGGACAACGTCCATTTGATATGATGGCCTCACAAATAAGCCCTGATTTACTCAAATTTGAGCTTGACCTTGCTTGGGCAACCAAAGCAGGTGTAAATATCCCAGAATTATTCCAAAAACACCCTGGTCGTTTCCCACTTTTCCACGTAAAAGATTTAAACAAAGAAACCCAAAAACCAGTGGAAGTTGGCACAGGTTACATCGACTTTAAGCCAATTTTTGCAGCTGCCAAAACTGCGGGTGTAAAACATTTCTTTGTCGAACAAGACGGAGCTCCATCACCAGTAGATAACCTTACAACCAGCTTCAATAATTTGAAGAAAATTGTAGCTTAAGATAAGTCCACGGTAGATAGTCAATAGTCCATAGGAAGAAACTAATGTATCCCATACTGTGGACTGTTGACCATCGACCGTGGAGTAAAAACCATCTATTCACCCTATAAAAATTATCAAAATGAAATCAAATCGCCGAAATTTCATTCAAAAATTAGGTTTAAGTACGGCTGGACTTGGACTTGGTTCTACGCTTACTTCTGAGGCTAAGGGTTTTAAACCTAAAGAAAAAGAAGACGAACAAGTGCTTTTTGTTGGTGATAATATTGCAGTTGCCAACACACAATATGGCAAAGTAAGAGGTTATATTTTGCGAGGAATCCATACATTTTTGGGAATTCCTTACGGGGCTGATACTTCGGGCGAAAACCGTTTTATGCCTCCCAAAAAACCAGCTTCTTGGACAGATATAAAACCAGCAGTTTGGTGGGGAAATTCTGCTCCACAAATCATGGAAAAACGCTACGCTAACGAATATGCTTCGTTTGTTGACCACTGGAATTATGATGATGTAAGTGAAGATTGTTTGAGAATCAACGTCTGGACTCCCGCCCTCGACTCGAAAAAACGTCCCGTAATTGTTTGGCTACATGGTGGCGGATTTGTAAACGGCAATGGAATCGAACAAGATGGGTATCATGGCGAAAACCTTAGCCGATTTGGTGATGTGGTCTTTTGTTCGCTCAACCATCGTTTAGGAGCATTAGGTTTTACAAACTTAGCCAAAGCAGGTGGTGATAAATTAGCGGCTTCGGGCAATGTAGGTATGCTTGATATTGTAGCGGCTTTAGAGTGGGTTCGTGATAATATTGTTAATTTCGGTGGCGATGCTGGTAATGTAACCATCATCGGTCAATCAGGTGGTGGTGCAAAAGTTTGTTCACTTACTGCCATGCCATCAGCCAAGGGTTTATTCCACAAAGCAGTGGCTCTTAGTGGTTCATCGCTCAACGGTTTATCAAAAGAATATTCTGAAAAACTGGGTGAAATGGTGTTGAAAGAAGCAGGTTTAGAACCGAATGAAATAGGTAAGTTACAGCAAATTCCGTGGAGAGAATATATTGATATTGC
Organism: Emticicia aquatilis; assembly: GCF_014644295.1. Lineage (GTDB taxonomy): Bacteria > Bacteroidota > Bacteroidia > Cytophagales > Spirosomataceae > Emticicia > Emticicia aquatilis. The sequence continues at coordinate 607,656 of NZ_BMKK01000003.1, read as the reverse complement.
CAACCGTGCTACGGCTAAAATGGCCGATGAAGCCAAACGCATGAATCTTACTCGTGGTGGTTTTGCACCCGTTGCCGATGGGCGTTTCTTAGACGAAGGCACATTTTATGCAAGCAACTCGCATTTTTCGGCTGATGTACCAATGATTATCTGTACAACATTCAATGAGCAATCGCCAAGTAGAGTTGATTCTGCACTCGAAAACATTGCACTCAATGATGTGAAGGAAAAGCTCAAATCTCGTTTTGGCGAAAAAACTGGCGAAATTGTAGATAGTTACGCCAAGGTTTTCCCCGATAAAAAACCAGTAGAAATTTGGTCGATGATAATGAGTAATCGTAAAGGTGCCATTGCTGCAGCTGACGCAAAAGCCAAACAAAAAGCTCCTGTTTATTTGGCATGGTTTGGTTTTCAGCCTCCCCTTTTCGATGGTCGTATGCGAGCTTTCCACTGCGATGATATTTGCTTTTGGTTTTATAACACCGACCTCATGCTTACGCACACGGGCGGAGGAGCAAGGCCAAGAAGACTTTCAGAAAAAATGGCAAAATCTTTTGTGAATTTTGCCAGAACAGGAAATCCAAACGGTGGGGGTTTGCCAAATTGGCCAAAATATACTTCTACCAATGGCGAGACCATGATTCTCAATGATGAATGTATCGTAAAAAATGACCCTGACCGTGAAGCAAGAAAAACTTTGAGTTAAAAGTTTTTTAACCACAATAGGCACGATAGAGGCTCCGCATCGGCGGTCCGAAATAGACACAAGATTTATATCGTCATGGCTTTGTGTCTATTGTGAAACCCATTGTGTCTATTGTGGTTATCTAAATAATTTAAAATATAGTAGATTTATTCTCATTTTATTTATAAAATCTGACAAGAAATCTACTATATTTGACTTTTATTCAACCTTATACTACGACACAATGAAACGTTTACTTTGGCTATTATTAATGATAGGCTCGTTCGCTACTTACGCCCAACAAGGAACTATCAAAGAAAGCCTAAAAATTAAAAGCAGTACTCTCGGCAAAGATGTTGAATACAGCATTTATCTCCCTGCCGACTACGACAAAACAAACCGTCAATATCCAGTTCTTTACCTACTTCACGGCTACACCGACGACGAAACAGGCTGGACTCAATTTGGTCAAACTCCCGAAATTGCCGACCGTACCATCAATAGTGGTGAAGCTCCACCGATGATTATCGTAATGCCCGATGCTGGCGTAACGTGGTATATGAATACCTTCGATGGCAAAACAAAATTTGAAGATTTTTTCATCAAAGAATTTATTCCTTACATCGAATCAAATTACAGAATTCGTGCAAAGAAAGAGTTTAGAGCCGTAGCTGGCCTTTCGATGGGCGGACTCGGAACGCTCCTTTACGCAACCAAACACCCCGATATGTTTGTAGCAGCCGCTCCACTAAGTGCTGCCGTTTGGACTGATGATGAAATTGCAACTGGCACGATGGACAATGCACGATGGAACTCGGTCTTTGGTGATTTGTATGGAAAAGACTTAAAAGGGAAAGAACGTCTAACCGACCATTATTACAAAAATGCTCCTATAAAAATCGTAGAAACAGCCAATGCAGATGATTTGAAAAAAGTAAAATTCTACATTGATTGTGGTGACGACGATTTCCTGATAAAAGGAAATATGGCACTTCATGCCATGATGATTGACAAGAAGATTCCGCACGAATTTAGGGTGCGTGATGGCGGCCATACTTGGTCATACTGGCGTACCGCTTTGCCCGAAGTACTGAAGTTTGTCGGAGAAAGTTTTCATCGATAACATCAACCAGCATTGATGAAATAAAAGCACAAAAAACTTCACCTTATTCAAACATTTTTTGAAACAAAACATTTAAATATTACAACATTTACTCAATCAAAACTTATATATATGAATCGTAGAGAAGCCATACAAAGAGCCACTCTCCTACTCGGGGGTGTACTTTCTGCACCATTAATGGCAGGTGCTATGGGAAAGGTTCTCAACACTGGCGAAAGTGTTGCTGTAACAGCCGACCAATCAGCTTTATTGGCCGAAGTAGCCGATATTATTATTCCAACAACTGGTACTCCAGGAGCAAAAGCCGCAGGTGTTGAGAAGTTTATTGTACGTGTTATGCGTGATTGTTACGAAAAACCAGAGCAAGAGAAATTTTATGCTGGTTTAGCAAAACTTGATGCCGATAGCCAAGCGAAGTTCGGCAAAGGGTTTGCGGCACTTGATGTTGCTCAGAAAAACGAAATGGTTAAACAAAGTACGGTTGATAATAAAGCTTTCTTCTTGACGATGAAAGGCTTAACCGTGACTGGCTATTTCACTTCAGAAATCGGAGCAACGCAAGCTTTAGAATATTTACCAATTCCAGGTAAATTCGAAGCTTGTATTCCACTCAAACCAGGTCAGAAAGCTTGGGCATTATAATTGAGAAATTAGATTACAGACAAGAGACAAAAGAGTTTAATATACTCAATAAATCTCATGTCTTTTGTCTCAATTCTTAGACTTAAATAAAAAAACTCTAATTAGCATTAAACAATGGCAAACTTAAATATAGATTTAATAAAAGACCAAACTTACGATGCCATCGTAATCGGCTCGGGTATCTCGGGAGGTTGGGCAGCAAAGGAATTAACCGAAAAAGGAATGCGAGTATTGATGCTCGAAAAAGGCCGCCAACTCGAACACGTAACAGGCTACGAAAACGCCATGAAAGCTCCGTGGGAGTCGCAATACAACGGACGTTTAACTGTTGCTCAAAAAGAAAGTCACCCGAAATTAGCTCGTGATTATCCATACAACGAAATGAGCGAAAAGTACTGGATGAATGATTCGGATGCTTTATACAAAGAAGATAAACGTTTCGACTGGTTCAGACCGAATATCGTTGGTGGAAAATCAATCATGTGGGGGCGTCAATCATATCGCTTGAGCGATATTGATTTTGAAGCAAACTTAAAAGATGGAATTGCAGTTGACTGGCCGATTCGCTATAAAGATATTGCTCCGTGGTATTCTTACGTTGAGAAATTTGTTGGTATTTCGGGCGAAAAACTCGGTTTACCTCAATTGCCTGATAGTGAGTTTTTACCACCGATGGAAATGTACTGTGTTGAAAAAGAAGTTCGTAAACGCCTTGAGAAAAACTTCCCAGGTCGCACGATGACCATTGGGCGTGTAGCCAACTTATCGGAAGCTCGTAAAGAACAGTTGGGCGTTGGTCGTGCAGCTTGTCAATACCGTAATAAATGTGCCTTGGGTTGTCCGTTTGGTGCATATTTCAGTACACAATCTTGTACATTGCCTCCTGCCGCCAAAACTGGTCGCCTAACGCTCCGTCCAGATTCGGTTGCCAAAGAAATTTTATTCGATGCTAAAACTCAAAAAGCTACAGGTGTGCGTATCATTGATACACAAACACTTGATGTACGTGAGTTTTATGCAAAAATCATATTCGTTTGTGGAAGTACATTAGGTTCTACAACCTTAATGCTCAACTCGAAATCAGACCGTTTCCCGAATGGATTTGGTAATGATTCGGGTCAATTAGGACATAATCTGATGGACCACCACTTCCGCACAGGTGCATCGGGCGAGTGGGAAGGAGACTTAGATAAATACTACTACGGACGCCGTGCCAATGGTATTTACGTGCCTCGTTATCGCAATATCGGCAACGACAAACGTGATTACTTACGTGGTTTTGGTTATCAAGGTGGTGGTAGCCGCCAAGGATGGCAACGCAACGTAGCCGAACTAAGTTTCGGAGCAGATTTCAAAGAAGAATTAACAAAACCAGGTAACTGGACGATGGGCTTCGGTGGTTTCGGCGAAACCCTTCCTTATTTTGAAAACCGTGTATATTTACACCCAACCGAAAAAGATAAGTGGGGACTTCCGTTACCAGTTTTTGATGCCGAACTGAAAGAAAATGAGAAAAAAATGCGTATCGATATGCAAAACGACGCTATCGAAATGCTCGAAAAATCAGGTGTGAAAAACGTAAAAGGATATGACCGTGGCTCATATTTGGGTATGGCAATTCACGAAATGGGAACAGCCCGTATGGGACGTGACCCTAAGACTTCGGTCTTGAATGGCAACAACCAAGTTTGGGGAGCGAAAAACGTTTTCGTAACTGATGGCTCGGCGATGACATCAGCATCTTGCGTAAATCCTTCACTTACATACATGGCACTCACAGCTCGTGCGGCTGACTTTGCGGTGAAAGAATTGAAGAAAAAGAATTTGTAATAGATTCTTCAAATATTTTAAGGAAGCCTTCGCTTTGAGCGAAGGCTTCCTTTTATTTTGGACATCAGTAAGTTAAAGACTAAATTTGAAGTAATTTAAAAGTTAAAACCACGAGCATGAAGTTTTTTAAGGTAGTAAGCTATTTTTCATTCATCGGTTTATTATTCACGCTAAGCTGCAATAAGCAATCAGAAGGCGAAAAACTGGCTCAAACTTATTGTGCTTCTTGCCACCTTTTCCCGGAACCAAGTTTACTTGATAAAACGACTTGGAAAAATAATGTCTTGCCAGTAATGGCTCAACAATTGGGTTTACAGATTGTCAATGGTGAAGCGTACCCAGATATTCAGAAAGGTGCTGATGGGAAGTTTGAGAGTGTAGCAAGTATCACGCCCGAAGAATGGAGCAAAATTGTAGCTTTTTATGAAGCAAATGCTCCTGAGAAACTTCCTGCACAAAATCGTGAACCAATTTTGGGTATTACTGATAAATTTTCAGTCAAACCTATTGCTATTCCGCAAAGCCGCTTTCCATCGCTTACTTACATAAAAATTGATAGTGCAACCCAACAAATCTACGCTGCCAGTGATTCGATGTTGAGCATTTTTGATAAAAAAACATCAACCATTTTTGCTCAAAAAGTAAAAGAAACCATTGTTGATATTGATTTTGGAAATACGCTTCAAAAAGCAGGAAATCGAGCTGGATATTTTACGAATATTGGCATTTTAAACCCAAACGATTTAGCCAAAGGCTCACTACATAGCTTTGATTTTGATGGGAAAAACAATTTCAAAAACACAGGAATGCTTCTCGAAAACCTCACTCGTCCCGTACAGAGCATTGCCGTTGATTTGGATAAAGATGGACTCATCGACCAGCTTGTCTGTGGCTATGGCAATAAAAATGGGTCTTTGACATGGCACAAAAACTTGGGAAATAATAAATTTCAAGAGCAAATAATCAGGCCATTTCCAGGAGCAATAAAGGCTTATATTGATGATGTAAACAAAGATGGTTTGCCCGATATTTGGGTGCTTTTTGCTCAAGCACAAGAAGGGATTTTTCTGTTTACGAACAAAGGAAAAAATGCCGAAGGCATGACTCAATTTGATACCAAAGAAATTCTAAGATTTTCGCCAGTTCATGGTTCTTCGTTTTTTGAATTAGTAGATTTAAATAAAGATGGCCACAAGGATATTCTCTATACCAGCGGCGATAATGCCGATTATACCACGCCCGTACTCAAACCTTATCACGGAGTTTATGGGTATTTGAATGACGGCAAAAATAACTACAAACAAGCCTTTTTCTATCCAATCAATGGTTGTTTTAAGGCTCTCGCTCGTGATTTTGATAACGATGGAGATTTAGACATTGCTACGATTGCCTATTTCCCTGACTTCATGAATCAGCCGAAAGAAGGTTTTGTGTACCTCGAAAACAAGGGAAAGTTTGCTTTCTCAGCAACCTCAATCAAAGAAGTAAATGCAGGAAATTGGCTCGTGATGGATGCCGCCGACCTCGATGCCGATGGCGATGAAGATATTGTACTCGGAAATTTTGATAGGAAAAAACGTGGAGCAATCAACGAATCTAAAAAAGATACTGCGGTATTGGTTTTGATGAATCGGTTGAGGTGATTTTTACTTCTTTTTTATATAAGTTTTATTACCATTTGAGTTAATATAGTAGTGCCCATCTTTGGGCCCAGTTCTTATAACATGGCTGTTAGAATTTGATGAACTTCCAGAAGAAGAATTTGTATCAACTTTTATGAAATCTCTTTTTATATTTTCTCGATGTTCTTTTATTTTAAGAATTTGCTTTTTAACGTCAGGATATCTATCAAAACTTGTATCTAATAAATACCCTATTTTTCCATCATGCTGGATTTTTATCCACTCATTATTAACATAATCAAGCACTAATATCTCCGCATTTTCTGGAATCCAATACAATATATCACTCGTTAGTTCTGGTGCAGATTTAAGTGGCATCTGACTAAGTGAAGTAATTGAGGTACTTTGAAAGGTTGGATAAGGCAATCCCTTTTTTAAAGAAATAATTTCATTTTCATTGTTAATAATTTGCCAGCTAAGTTCTTCCAACAAAGAAGACAATTCTTGTCTTTTCATTTTTAAACTATCATTTTTATTTTGAAGTTTTTCTATTTTTTGAGGAAATGAGTTTCGAATGATTTTATTTTTTTCTGCTTCCAAACTATCTAACTTTTTTTGTATATCAACAAGGTTTTGGCTAATAGCATTAGAAATTTGAAACAAGAAAAGCGTGACCAAGTAGTATTTCATGAAAGTCTAATTTAAAAATCAAAGCACTTGAATACTTTGAATCACTTCTCAATTATGTAATAATAACAAAAGTATAAAATACGAACCATAAAAAAGTTGAACCCTTTTAGGGTTCGTATTTTTCGATATATTATTCCACACCGATTTTCAATCAGTGCTATTCAAGTTTGACACTTTCAGTGTCTTTGTTAACATATCGTAATTTAATTAACGCTTTTCAAGCCAACAACCCCTTCGCATAAGCTACACATTTGGCAACTTCTTTTACGGCATTTGAACCCTCTGGAATTTCGTATTCTAACTCAACCGTTGCAGGGAATTTATATTTCTTGGTTTTCATCAAAGTCAAAATCTCTCTGAGTGGTGTGTCGCCTTTGCCCCATTCTAAGTTGCCTTTGCCATCGGCAGTGCGGTCTTTGATGTGCATACTCGTAATACGGTCGTGCTTGGCTTCGATTAGTGCCAATAATGATTCTTTTGTGTTCTTTCCACCTACCGCAATGTAGTGTCCACAATCAAGGTTCATCGAGTTATATGGAGATTGGCTCAATGCTTCGTCCCAAAGTGTATCGGTTGCTTGTAAGTGAGCATGATACCCCACATAAACCTTATGTTTTGAGCCAAAATCTCCCAAACGCTTGGTTTGAGCCGAATCGGTAGGAAGTTCAACCGTTACCGAAGTTGCTCCCAAAGCTTTGGCGGCATTCATTCCATATTCAATTTCAGCATCTGTGTTATTTGCACCAAAAGCATTGGGCTTAAACGCATAAATTGTTACGCCCGCATCATTAAATTTCTTACGGATTTCTTTAAACTTATCCATCGAGGCAGTTGCACGCCATGCCGCAACGCTTTTGTTATATTCTGCCATCTGAGCCTTTTGTTCTTCGGTCATTTGTGGGCGTTGTGGTGGTTGGCCAGCAGTTTGGCGTGGTGGCGGCCCCATTCTAAACGGATTCGGATTCTTAGGTTTTCCTGCAAAATCTTCGGCAGGGTCGCCCATCATTTCGATAGCACTCACATTACAATCAATACAAAACTGCAATAATTGGTCAATGTCATGCGGCATACTTCTGAACGAATACGTAATAGCCCCAATCTGTACACCATTGAATTTTGAATTAGGTTTATCGAGCCAATTAGTAGAGCGTTTGCTCAATACCAAGCCAAGTGTGGCCATTGGTGCGATGGTCATAAAACCACGACGAGAAAGTTGATTTTTCATGATAAAAAGGATAGGTATGAATAGATGAATTTTAAAACTTATTTAGTTGGAAAACCACTCTTGCGTAAATCTTCAAAGAAAGCTTTCGTTGATTCTACTTTATTGTTTCCGTTAAGGTCGAAATACCAAAAGGTTTCGAGTTCGCCTTTGTGCATCGAGTTATTCATATCTCCACTCTGCGATTTATGGCAAGCTTTTACCCAATCAGCCACAATCATATAGCTGTGCTGATTGTTTTCGCCAAAACCAAACGAACGGTCGAAGTAAAAAACCGGTGCAGTTGATGAAATCTTAGTTTCGGGATAAGCCTCTAATTGCGAAAAAGAGTATGTATAATTTTTGTTGAGCGAACGCCCACCCAAAATCACGGGACGATTACCCTCTCTCATTCGCTGAACTGCCCGTAAGGCTAAAATCGAAGCTGTTTTATGATGAGCGTGTTGTTCGGCACTCGGAATCAGACAAAAAACATAATCATATTGTCCGTCTTTCAGAATCTTATCTAATTTTCTGTCGCAAAAATCAATATCCCACCTTTGCCCTGCTAAAAACGGTAGCGGGTCGAGTTGATAAAAATCATCAATTTGGTCGAAAAAGAAGAAATTTCTAATACCCATTACCTCACCCGAACAAAACAATTCTTTCTTACGAAGTAAAGGCAAATAGATGCGACCCGTAGCAGAATCAGTCAGGTTTTTACCATAATAAGATGAAGCCACCAAACCATTATAGCCACCCGAAGCATCGGTAATCAAGGCTAAGTCAGCCGTGCCTTTCATTTCGTGCGTAATCTTAAAGATTGTAGCAGGAAACATCGTTTCATCGTCTGGGTGAGCCGTCACGATTAATACCTTTGGGCCTTGAGCAAAGCCAACATAAGTAGCTAAAAACAAAGCAAATACGAGTATTCGTTTCATTGTAAAATGATTATAAAAAAGAAACGTTCAATAAACTAAGTTACTGAACGTTTCTTGATTTTTTATTTCAAATTCGATAAAAATTCTACCACATCACGAATTTCTCGTTTTGAGAGTAAACTACCCATTGGCGGCATACTCGATGGCATATTTTCTCGTTTGGCAATGCGTGAAACTGGAATCACCAAAGGCTCGGCATCGGAGGTCGTAATTACCAATTCTTCGGCATTTTCTTTGGCGAGTGTTCCTGTTACCTCTTGTCCGTCTTTTAGTTTTAAAGAAACCGTTCCGTAACCAGGTGAAAGTCTCGCACTTGGCTCAATGAGTGCTTGCAAGATTTGCTCACGAGTCAGTGTACCACCAATTTTCGCAAGATTTGGCCCAACCGAGCCACCTTCGCCGCCCATATTATGACAACGCACACACTGAGCAGTAGAGTTATTATTAAAAATATTACGTCCATTATTTCGGTTTCCACCAAAAAGCGACTCCATGTATTCATCCATCATTGAGGCACCTGGTTTGATGGCAGCCACTTTCGTTTTCAGAGCCTCAGAACCCGAAGCTTCTACTGCTTCTTTTAGTTCGAGCGAAACATTTGGCGATAATTGCTTTTCTTTCAATTGGTCAATCAAACCCGATAAAACTTCTTGTGTTTTATCAATCGTTAGTTTACCCAAAACTATCAAAATTTGTTGTTGCTCTCTGATGCTGCCTTTCGTAAAGATTGTTTTCACGAGCGTAGGCAAACTTTCTTTCGATACATTATCGTTGTTCAATAGACTTAAGGCTACTGTTCGTACGCTTTCGTCCTTATCGTCCATTCCTTTCTTAATTACCGACTCTAATTCTGCATATTTGAGTTTATTCAAGGCAGGTAAAATAGCCGCTCTTACTTTGGCATTATCAGTGCTATTGTAGATATTTACCAATTCGTTGTTGTATTCGGTAATGTTCAATTCCGATAACAAACTTGCCATCGTAACGAGCGTTTCGGCATTGGTTTCTTTCAAGAAATTACCAACAAATGGCTGAATTTTAGCTTTCACCAAAGCACCATCACGCACTAAAACACCACGATAACGTCCATCCACTCTATCCAAAACTGATGGATTTCCCCATGTTCCCAAAGTAGCCAATGCCTCAGCTTTGATATTATCTTTTATATCGGTACGAGTTGAGAAAGCAATCAATAAATCAAGTTCTTTTGGCGAACCCACACGCAAAGCCGCATTGATAGCACGGCGAAGCAATGGCTCAGACGTAAAACGAGTTTCGGCCAAAGTAGCCGCCAAAGCAGGTAAGGCCGCAGGAATTGATAAATCATCGTTGATACCACGAGCAGCTTCGGCTACAATGTATTCGTCTTTATCATTCAAGAAAAGAGCGATATTATCGTTTTTCATTCTGCGTAAAACCAAAACCGCAGCTGTGCGAAGTGCTTTACTTGGGTTATTGGCCAAAGCCACAATTGGCTCAACTTTTCCGATGCGAGAAAGTGCCAAAACTGCCGCATGACGCAAATAAACGTCTTCGTCGTTGTTGGCTTCGAGCATCTGAATCAATGGTGTAACTGCATCTTGGTAAGCGATTCTGCCCAATGCCTCAGCTGCATAAAACTGAATTCTTGGATTTTTACTTTTCAATAAAGGCACTAATTCACTACCTGTGTTTTCGAGTTTTACGTCACCGATGATTTTTGCTGCTTGAGCGATTATCTCCTCATCTTTATCCTTCAACAAAGGTAATAATGGCGAAGCAAAAGTTTTATTTTGGCGAGTCAGTTGTCCAACTCCCCAAATGCCATGAATACGAGCAAGCTGATTATTGGTTTGAGCAATAGCTTTGGTGAATTGAGCAAAACCTTTTTGTCCACGACTTGCGAGTTCAAACTGTGCTTTTTGACGGATACGCATATCTACATTTGAAAGTAGGTCGTAAAGTGCGGCATCAGTTTGTGCAGTATAATCAAGCTGAATGAGGCGTTTTGTTTCTTTTCTGAGTGCTTCGAGGTCGTTTTTGTCTTTCGTCACATCTAATTTCCAAACTCTTCCGTAATTTTTCGTATCCCAACCATTAATCCAGTCGGCAGCGTATAATGCACCATCTGGGCCAAATTTGATTCCAGTTGGCAAAATTCCACTCACTACGTCTTTTTCACCATCAAGTACAAACGATGCACCTTTTGGTTTTAAACCAAACGACCATATATGTGAGCGAGTTGGAGTTCCTACAAACTCAACCAAGAAATACTTATTTTTCCATTCCGAACCCAAAGCCGTTCCTGGATTGTAAACCATACCAGTTGGGCCATTATGATAATTCATGATTGGCGGAATGATGTAAGCCGCTTGACCGTCCCAACGAGGTTTAGAAAGTTTTTCGTCCATCCAAACATTAAATTTATTGTTTTTCGGGTCAGTATATTTTCCGTACTGCCAGTTTGAACGCCAACCCGCATCAGAGCCTTCAACTACGTGAACCAAACGCTCGCTTTCGCCAGGGTGGTCACCATCGTTATCTGAAGAAATCAAGTTCCCGTATTCATCAAAAACAAACTCGTGCGTATTTCGTAAACCAGCTGCAAAAATCTCAAAATCACTGCCATCAGGGTTTGAACGAGCAATGATTCCTGAGTTTGGATGCTCGAATTTTTTGCCATCGGCAGTTGTAATATTTGCTCCAATATCGCCAATATTCCAGTAGATTCGTCCATCCGGGCCTTCGGTTACGCCTGACATCCCATGTCCACTAAAACCAATATGCACACCATAACCGTGGCTTATTGAAGTTTTCTTGTCAAAAATACCATCTCCATCGGTGTCTTTTACTCGCCAAAGGTCAGGGGCAATACCAATAAACATTTCTTTGCCACGTACCAAAAGCCCGCCTGCCACGTCGGTGATTTCCTCGAAGAAATCATTCAACACTCGCATTGATTTATCAGCAATTCCATCGCCGTTTGTATCTTCCAAACGCCAAACTTCATCTTTTTCGATGGCTAAATCGTGCCAATCGTGGCTTCCATCTTCGTTTATGTCTTTGAGCCATTCGTTTTCTTTGCTACGCTCTGGGGCGAAAGTCTTACGCAAAAATGCACGACGGTCTTCAACGGTTTGCAGTCCGATAGATTCGGTCATCCAATCACGGTGTCCACGAATATCAAATTCAGAGTTTTTTTGACGATTCGTACGAATCAGATATACTCGTCCTTGGTCATCAATCGACATCGCAACGGGGTCAGGTGCGAGCGAGTCAGACGCCCAAAGGGTCATTTCAATGCCATCAATTACTTTAGCTGATGTTTTCTCACGAATTTCTTTGGCCTTGGCAACTGCCTTTGTAGGGTCTTCATTGATAACCAAAGGTGTTTCTTTTTTCCCAAATTTAGCACAGGAGACAATCAAAATAGTTGATGCCGAAGCCCAAACGAGTTTGCTTTTTAGGAGTTTACTTAGAACCATAGTTTTGTTAATTGATTGGATAGTATTAAGATAGAATTGGACTTTAAAAATAAGCAATTTGATTCAAATTGGCATTCTGTAAATAAATGTTTTTACGTGAGATTTCGACCAAATGGCTATTTTCGTGGTATAACTATATAAATGATGAAAAATACCCACGAGACAAACGATTGCACAAAACAAATTCAATAATTTAATTAAAAAGAGATTAAATACTAATTTTTTTTAATTTGCAACCCCAATTTTCTTGTTTTAATTAAAATATATCGTTTACTTTAGTCAATCAATTAAATTATCTTAAATAAACTTGAAATTATTAGGATAATTAAAGATAATGGTTTGCAATTATTTGATAAATTGCTTAATCATTTACCAAAACTAAACCTATTATTACCTAAACTATTATGTTAATCACTAAAAATGAAGCTATTGCCGAAATGGAAGTAGAAGCAAACAGCCGTGAGTCTGTTGTAGATATTAAGAAAAATAAACAGAAGAAAGGCATCTTGTACGACCTCTACTTCAATAACAAAAATACGATTGCCGAACTCTCAAATTCGCTGCATATTAGTATTCCATCTATTACCGCTTTGGTTGATGAACTCGTCGAAGAAAAGTGGATTTCTGAAACTGGGTTCGCAATCTCGAAGCAAGGACGCCGACCAGCTATTTATGGTATCAACCCCGACAAAAACTTTATTCTCACACTTGATATAAACACCCACGATACACGCATTGCAGTTTTAAACCTCAAAAACGAAATTGCATTTTCACAAGTATTTGATTTACAACTCAAAAACAACCCTTCTTTTTTACAAACCCTCTTTCAATTAGTTGATAATGTCCTTGAACAAAAAATTGCGAAAGGCAGAGAAGTGATTGCATTAGGTGTTTCGATTCCAGGACTGGTCAATAAAAAAACGGGTATCAATTACACCTACAAAAGCCTCAATAGCGAGAATACTTCACTCGGAAAACTCATCGAAAATCACTTCAATTTACCAACTTTTGTGATAAACGATTCAAAAGCAACGGCTTTTGGCGAGTATCATTTTGGCTTGGCTAAAGGAAAATCACACGTGTTATCGGTGAATGTTGATTGGGGAATTGGCTTAGGAATCGTACTAAATGGCGAAATTTTTGATGGTGCATCGGGTTTCGCTGGCGAGTTGGGGCATATTCAGGTAAATCCTGATGGCGTCCTTTGTAGCTGCGGAAAAGTAGGATGTTTGGATACCATTACTTCGGCTTCTTCGTTGCTAAAAAGTATCAAAGAAGGCCTAAGAAACGGACAAGTTTCAAAACTCGGCGAATACAAAGATTCGCTCGAAAATATCAACCTCGAAATGGTAATTGATGCCGCCCAACAAGGCGATGGCTTTGCGATTGACATCATTCATAATATCGGACTCGAACTCGGAAAAGGGCTTTCGATTGCGGTGCATTTATTCAACCCACAAATTATTATTATTGACGGGGTTTTATCGAAGGCACAAAAACTCATCGTTAATCCAATCGAACACGCTATTAATAAATACTGTTTGACCGATTTCAAAGAAGATTTAAGCATCGAAATTTCGCAACTCAGCGAAGATGCCAAAATCTTTGGTGTACATGCCTACGTGGTAGAATCTCTTTTAAAAACAGCGTAATTGGTGGATTGGTTATTGGAAAATTGGTTACTTGTATATTAGTTACTGGTATATTAAGAACATTCCTACTTGTTGCTGGAAAACTAATACATTACGAAGCGAATAACCAATTTACCAGTGCATAAGTCACAAATAACCAGTTAACCAGTAACCAATTTACCAGTAAACCAATACCCTAATAACAAATCAACAAACTATGCAATCAAGAAGGAACTTTTTACATTGGTCGGTACTGAGTTTGCCGTTTTTATCAATTAGTCAAGCATTTGCCAAAAAATCTGTTGCTCCACAAAAGCCAATCGTTGTCTCGACTTGGGATAGTGGCTTGCCCGTCAATGCAGTAGCATGGAAGATTTTACGAGAAAAAAATGGCCGTGCCTTAGACGCCGTTGAGGCAGGAGCAAATTCAATCGAAGATACTATTAACTGCTGCGTAGGCTTAGGTGGAAACCCAGACCGTGATGGAAAAGTAACGCTCGATGCCTGTATAATGGACGAACACGCCAACTGTGGTGCAGTAGCTTATTTGCAACGTATCAAACACCCGATTTCGGTGGCTCGAAAAGTGATGGAACTTACCCCCCACGTATTTTTGGTAGGCGAAGGAGCTCAGCAATTTGCATTGGCCAATGGCTTTAAATTAGAACCTGATAAGCTCTCGGCCGATGCCGAAAAAACATACAAAGAATGGCTTAAAAAATCGGAATATAAGCCCGTGATGAACATTGAGCAGCAACAAAGCAAAGGACAAAAGAAAGAAGGTCACGGGCCATTTGCTCCGAATAAATTTGAAGATGGTTCATTCAACCATGATACCATGGGAACGATTGCTTTAGATGCTTCGGGAAATCTTTCGGGGGCTTGTACCACGAGTGGAATGGGTTTTAAGATGAAAGGCCGTTTGGGCGATTCGCCAATTATCGGTGCGGGTCTTTTTGTTGATAACGAAATCGGTGCGGCTGTTTCATCTGGTCAAGGCGAAGAAGTAATTCGTATTGCAGGAACACACTTGGTTGTAGAAATGATGCGAATGGGAAAAACGCCCGAGGAAGCCTGCAAAGGTGCCATTGAGCGTTTGGTAAAAATCAATCCCGAAAAAGCTAAGAACTTCCAAGTTGGGTTTATTGCCATCAATAAAGCTGGCGAATATGGTGCCTATTCTATAAATCCAGGTTTTAGCTATTCAGTTACAGCCAGCGATGAAGGTGGAAAGGTTTTCATGGCAAAAAGCCACTACAAATAATTGATTTCCAATTTATCAAAAATAATAGAGCATCTTTCATCAAGAAATTTTCTTGGAGAAAGATGCTCTAAATTTACCTAAGTGAAGGCTTGCTACTTTTGGAATGAAATTTTAGTTTCACTCAACAAAAAACACCTCTATCTATCAACCTAAAATGAAAAAACACCTTATTCTTACCGCTTTTTTGTTCTCAAGTATTTTCTGTCAAGCCCAATATCAACCTAACTGGCAGAGTCTCGACCAACGCCCCACTCCTACTTGGTTTGAAGATGCCAAATTTGGTATTTTTATTCATTGGGGACTTTATTCGGTGCCAGCGTGGGCCACAAAATCAAACGCTGATGGCTTTGGTAGCGGTTACGCCGAATGGTATTGGCAACGTCTTTTCGCTCCAAATCTGAAAATTCACCCCGAATTCACGGCCTTTCACAAGAAAAACTACGGAGATAAAAGTTATCAAGATTTTGTGCAGGGCTTTAAGGCTGAGCTTTTCCAACCCGATGATTGGGCAACTATTTTTGAACAAGCAGGTGCAAAATATGTGGTTCTGACCTCGAAACACCACGAAGGTTTTACGCTTTGGCCAAGCAAAGAGTCATGGAACTGGAATGCCGTAGATGTTGGGCCTCATCGAGATTTGGCGGGCGATTTAATGAAATCTGTCAGAGCCAAAAACCTCAAAATGGGGTATTACTATTCGCTCTATGAATGGTTTAACCCAACTTACAAAAGCGATGTACATCAGTACGTCAATGAGCGAATGTTGCCGCAAATGAAAGACCTTGTAACTCGCTATCAGCCAGATATTTTATGGACAGACGGCGAATGGGACCACCCAGCCAAAACTTGGAAAAGTGAGGAGTTTTTAGCGTGGCTTTTTAATAATCCAACCGTAAAAGATAATATCGTGGTAAATGACCGTTGGGGAAATGATACAAAGAGCAAACACGGCAGTTTTGCCACTTCCGAATACGGTCATGGCGGAACCGACAATACCGAAACAACGGGTGGTTTTCAGCGTCCGTGGGAAGAATGCAGAGGCATGGGTGAATCGTTTGGCTATAACCGCAACGAAAATCTTGATAGCTACCAAACTGGCGAATCGTTGGTACATCAGTTGATTGATATTGTGGCCAAAGGAGGTAATCTTTTGCTTAATATTGGGCCAGCCGCCGATGGCACGATTCCCGTAATTATGCAAGAGCGTTTACACGAAATTGGTTCGTGGCTAAAGGTAAACGGCAATGCCATTTATGGCTCTCGAAAATGGGCAAAAGCACCCGCCTACACCAAAGAATCGACACTTTATTTTACGCAAAAAGGAAAAAATTTATACGCTATCAGTCGTAAGTGGGAAGAGGTGATAACGGTTCAAAACGTAGCAAAACCGAGCAAAGTAAGCCTTTTGGGCTACAAAGGTGAAGTAAAATTTAGCTATAAAAATGGCACACTAATTATCATGACTCCACCCGTAAACCCAAGCAATATTCCTTGTCAATATGCTTGGACTTTCGAGATAGAAAACGCCCTTTAATTTGCACCTTCTTACTGATTATTCGATGAAAAAGACAATAGTTTTTACAGCATTTTTGCTGCTACAAGGTTTAATTATCTTCGCTCAAAGTACCGAAACTGGCGAGCAAAATAGAGCTTATTGGAGTAAGTTGCTTTACAAAATCTCGTATCCAGTTGTGCATAATTTAGCCCAAGAAACTTTGGTTAAAAATATGCCCATTGAAACTGGACCAAATGCTTACAAAAGAGAGTTTCCAGTATCGCATTTGGAGGCTGTTGGTCGAACCGTTTCGGGAATTTCTCCGTGGTTGACTCTTGAAGATGATAATACCGACGAAGGAAAACTCCGCAAAACCTTGCGTGAAGATTTGCTCAAAGGATTGAAAAACATGGTCAATCCACAAAGTGCTGATTATCTGAATTTTAGAAAAGATATGCAGCCTTTAGTTGATGCGGCTTTCTTAGCACAGGGGTTTCTACGAGCAAAAACCAAACTCTGGGACCCACTTGATGATGTAACAAAAAAGCGTTTTGTAGAAGAATTCAAATCGCTACGTAATCGTAAGGCTTATTACAGCAATTGGCTATTATTTTCGGCAATGACCGAGGCTTTTTTACTAAAAATTGGCGAAGAGTATGACCCAGCTCGCATTGATTACGCTCTCAAGAAAATACCAGAATGGTACTACGGCGACGGCATCTATGGCGATGGGCCAAGTTTTGCGATGGATTATTATAATTCGTTTGTCATTCACCCGATGCTCGTAGAAGTTTTGCAGGTAATGGTAGAAAACAAACTCACCAAGAAAGAAGACTACGATTTGGCCATGAAACGCATGATTCGCTATGCCGAACACCAAGAGCGTTTCATTTCTCCCGAAGGTACTTATCCACCAATCGGACGTTCAATAGCCTATCGAGTTGGGGCATTTCATGTGCTTGCTTTGGTAGCTTTAAACAATAATCTATCAAGCTATATTCAGCCTGCCCAAGTGCGTTGTGCCTTGACAAAAGTGATGCAAAATCAATTTGAAGCCGAAGGTACATTCGATGATGCCAAAGGCTGGCTACAATTGGGCTTTGCAGGTCATCAAACCGATATTGCTGAGCCTTATATATCGACTGGTAGTTTGTATCTCTGCACTTTCGGATTTTTACCACTGGGTTTACCCGCCTCCCACCCATTTTGGACTTCTCCCGCAGCAGAATGGACCTCAAAAAAAGCCTGGAGTGGAAAGCCTTTCAAGAAAGATGGGCATGTGGATTGAAGAGAAAATGGTGCTTAATGCTAAAATTATTTAGTACTCAATCTTGAATCTTTTCAACGAACATTAGCCTTCATTCACCTTTAATTCCCCGAAATAAAACAAATTTTTTAGCAAACTAAACATCTCTGAGTTAATACAAAATCTCTCAAAAACCAATTAGTATAAGAAACAAAAAACCTATAAATTTGTAAAAAACAAATAAAATGGCAGCACCTCAATCAACCAAACTCAATGCCGTGCAGTTGCATTTGCTCAAGATGTTTGCTCGTCCGATGGACGAACAAGATTTGGCGGCAATAAAATCGTTATTATCAAATTATTACGCCCAAAAGGTAGATGCCGAATCAGAAAAACTTTGGGATGAAAAAGGCATGTCCCAACAAACCATTGACGATTTACTAAACACTCATTTACGCATACCTTATAAATGAGAATTTTGATTGATACCAACATTCTGTTAGCCATCGTCCCCAAGCGGTCGTCAGAAAGGTGGCTGTATGAAATGCTACGAAATGACAAATTAGTTCTGATTCTATCCAATGAAATTATTGAAGAGTATGAAGAAAAATTAGCTTGGTTTTACTCAGAATATTTTGCTGAAATAGTTTTAGATGAATTGTTAAATTTACCACTCACCGAACAAACAGAAGCCTTTTACAAATGGCAACTCATAGAAGAAGACAAAGACGATAATAAGTTCATAGATGTTGCCATAGCCTCAAATGCCGACTATATTATTACCAATGATAAGCACTTTAAGATACTTCATAACATTACTTTCCCCAAAGTACAAGCAATAACAATCCAAGAATTTAAGAAAGTTATTGAAAATGTTTACACTTGAAAATCAAAACATGCCCATCCAACCCACCGAAATAAAGGAAATTTTCCAACAAATTAAGCACTTAAAAGTAGGTGTGATTGGTGATTTTGCCGTTGATTTTTACTACGGAATCAATCAGCAAACCCAAGAGTTTTCAGTTGAAACTGGCAAAGAGGTTTTTTGGGGAGTTAAACCCAAAACATCGCTCGGTGCAGCAGGAAATGTGGTGCAAAACTTGGCTGCTTTGGGCGTAGAAAACCTACAGGTTTTTGGCTGTATGGGCAATGATATTTATGGTCGAGAGATGCAACATTTATTTCAAAAACTGAATGTTGATACAACAAATCTCAAAACGATTCAGAGCGGTTGGGATACTTGCACTTATACCAAACCGATGTCAGTCAATGGTGAAGAAAATCGGCTGGATTTTGGCACACACAATACACTTTCTGAAGCCGTTTTTGAGGAAATCCTCGAAGCAATCGAATCAGCACTACCTGGTCTTAACGTACTGATTATCAACCAACAATTTCCAAATCCATTACTTACACCTCAACGCATTCAGCGATTAAATGATACTTTATCGAAGTTCCAGAATTGCCTTTTTGTAGCTGATTTACGAGCATACGGACTTCATATAAAAAACATTTTGTTAAAAGTAAACACAGAAGAACTGGCTCGATTAGTAGGCATTTCAACCATCGAAGAAGCTGACGAGATAGCTTGCATTTCACACGCACAAACGCTACTCGAAAAAATTGGTGGCTCGCTCTTAATTACAAGAGGCGAACACGGTATTTCGTACATCAGTCCAACCGAAACACAAAGTGTAAAAGCATTACAGCTAAACACCGAACTCGATACCGTTGGTGCGGGCGATACAGTTGTGGCAGCATTTTCGGCCAGTAGAGGCACGGGAGCAAACATCACTCAATCGCTCGAAATCGCTAACTTAGCAGCCGCCGTAACGGTCCAGAAATTAAACCAAACAGGCACGGCTACTTTGGATGAGATTTTAGAACAACAGAATAAATAAACTACATATTACTTCCTTATATGAATCTTACACGCCGTTTGAGAAATTTGGTTCATAAATTTTATTAGTTCTTTCAAAATATTTGCCAAATTTCTCAAGAGGTGATTGTAAGATTCGTGTTTTTTTGTTACTTTTTTTCAAAAAAAAGTAAGGCTGAGAAAAATCCTTGACCAATTCAACGTTCTTAAACATTCAACCTCTATAAAAAACTATTCAACATGAATCCTTCTCATGCCCGAGAGCTGCGAGACGAAATCGTCGCTTACCTCAACAATGGCCTTTTACCTTTCTGGATTTCCCGCACCGTTGACAACGAATACGGTGGTTTTCTGACACATTTCGATGAATTTGGCAATGATTCGGGCGAAGACGAAAAATCGTTAATTGCTCAATCTCGTTCGGTTTTCACTTATTCTTCGGCACATCGTGCGGGGTATGGCGGTGGAAAACTGGCCGAAATGGCTCGTCATGGTGTAGATTTTTTGCTCAATAAAATGTGGGACGAAGAACACGGCGGTTTTTATTGGATGATGAACCGCAAAGGCGAAGTAGTCATTGACGAAAAAATCGTTTACGGACACAGTTTCGCTATTTATAGTCTGAGCGAATACACTCTCGCTACTGGTGACCCTCGTGGCCAAGAATATGCCGAAAAAGTATTCGATTTGCTTCAAAAACACGTGGTTGATACACATTACGGTGGCTATTGGGAAATGTTCCATCGAAACTGGGATTTGAAAGGTGCAGGCCCAGCAGGTGGTGACCGCAAAACCCTCGATGCCCACATGCACCTCATGGAAGCTTTCACAACGCTCTACGAATGCACGGGCAAGCAAGTACACCGCCGTAAATTATTGGAATCCATCGAATTGCTGACCAAGAAAATCATGCACCCGAAATACGGAACAGGTATTCCGCAGTTTTGGGCTGATTGGTCGGTTGCTCCACAAATCAAATTCGACATCGTTTGGGGTTGGGACAGATTTAGCGAAGATGGACAAAAAGCCGCTGCCGAAGACAATACGAGCTACGGACACAATGCCGAGTTTGCGTGGCTACTCATGCACGCTCTCGATATTCTGAAATTGCAGTATGATATTCATCATGACCAAATACAGAAATCATTTAGCCATTCGGTTGATAATGGTGTTGACTGGGAATTTGGTGGGGTTTATGTGGAAGGCTCACACGCTGGTGAAGTTTATGACCGAGAAAAAGAGTTTTGGCAACAAGCCGAAATGCTTATCGGAATGCTTGATGCTTACCGATACTTAAAAGACGAAAAATATTGGGATGCTTACGTAAATATTCACCGTTTTGTATTCGATAAAATGATTAATCATAAAGTAGGCGAATGGTGGCCATTGATGACTCGCCAAGGCGAACCAATTTGGCGACACATGAGCCATTCATGGAAAATCAACTACCACGATGTGCGAGCAATGGTGCAGTCGGTGGTGAGATTGAATAAATTGTTGGGGGAATAGATAGGTTCATAGGTTCGTATAATCTCACATAGATAACTTTCCAGTTAGATTGTTGGGACAAGAAAAATATATGAAACCATAGCCTTTTAGTCCATAGGACTTTTATATCGGTAGCATAAACCGAATAAATCCTACAAGAATGCCGTAGGTATTCAACAAATAAACGAAGAGGTTGAATACCTACGGCATTCTGAAAACTGACTCCATCATTGTTTTTACCAATATTGAAGTCCTATGGACTAATGACTGAATATTTTAATAGGAAAGTTACCTAACACACTTTATTCCCAACTACATGAGGGTAGATTCAAACAATTTCATTAATTTCCCCGCTCAATCATTCAATCAAAACCTTACAAATAATGAATACTAATTCATCACGCCGCTCGGCACTCAAAAATATTATTGGTGGCACAGCAGTAGCATTTTCTCCGATGACATTCAACGAGGTTTTCGCAGCCAACGAAAAAGCACTCGGTGCCGACCTCAACGGTAAAATCAATCACTCGGTTTGTCGTTGGTGTTATGCCAAAACGCCACTGGAAGACCTTTGCAAAGCAGCCGTTGCGATGGGAATCAAATCAATCGAGCTGCAAGGCCCCGAAGAATGGCCGATTTTGAAAAAATACGGCCTAACTTGTGCCATGCCATGGGGAGCAGGAAAAGGCATCAACGATGGTTTTAATGACCTCAAACTACACGATGAATTGGTAAAAAGCTACGAAGAAATCTTCCCTAAATTAAAAGAAGCAGGTTTAGATAAAGTTATCTGTTTTTCGGGAAATCGTAGAGGGATGTCGGACGAACAAGGACTCGAAAATTGTGCAATTGGCTTAAAAAGATTAATGCCTTCGGCCGAAAAATATGGCATTACCGTAACGATGGAATTGCTCAATAGTAAAGTAAACCACAAAGATTATATGTGCGATACTACCAAATGGGGAATTGCTTTGTGCGATAAAGTTGGCTCCGACAGATTCAAATTGCTTTATGATATTTACCATATGCAAATCATGGAAGGCGACGTAATCGCAACGATTAAAAAATCTCACAAATATTTCTCGCACTACCATACGGGCGGTGTACCAGGTCGTGCTGAAATTGATGATACACAAGAGCTAAATTACCCAGCCATCATGCGTGCAATTGTAGAAACAGGCTACAAAGGCTTTGTCGGACAAGAATTCGTACCAAAACGCCCAGATGCTCTCGCATCGCTCAAACAAGGTGTTACGATTTGTGATATTGCTTGATAGTCCACGGTCAATAGTCGATAGACCACAGTTGTTAGTTTGAAATCAATACTGATTACTGTCGTCTATTGACTATCGTCCGTGGACTAACTTATATCTTCGTAAACTTAATATTCAGCTTCTTTTCAATCTCTTTAATCATTTTTAGGTCATCACGAGTTACGAAAGCAATCGAAATTCCTCGCTTGCCTGCACGAGCCGTACGACCGCTTCGGTGCGTGTAATACTCCATTTGGTCAGGTAATTGATAATGAGCCACGTAGGCCAATGCTTCAATATCAATGCCACGAGCGGCAATATCGGTCGCTACCAAAATCTGTACTTTTTTGTTTTTGAAAGCCCGCATTACTTTCTCACGGTCACGTTGTTCCAAGTCTCCGTGAATAGCCTCAGCAGCAAAATGTTTACCTATCAGTTTTCTCGTAACTACCTCAACATCAGCCTTTGTTCGACAAAAAACAATGCCTCGTGCCGCCCCTTGCGACTGCAAGAATTGCACTAAATAATCGAACTTTTGGTTGAGTTCACAGATAAAAAACTGATGCTCGATTAATCCATTAACTACTTCAGTTTTACTTACTTGAATCGTCTGCGTGTCGGGCGACATATACTTCATAATCAGCCAACGGAGGTCGTCGGGCAAGGTTGCCGAAAACAACCACGTATTGCTGTTTTTATGAACTTTATTCAAGATTTTATCTAAATCATCTTTAAAACCCATGCTTAGCATTTCGTCGGCTTCGTCTAAAATTACGGTTCGGACGTGGGTTAAATCAACGGCTTCTCTGGCCAATAAATCGGTCAGACGCCCTGGAGTTGCTACCAAAATTTGCGTCGGACGTTGAAGATTACGAATCTGAATGTCTATTTTTTCACCACCATACACTGCTTCCGAAAACACTTTGTCGGTGTATTTGGTCATCTTGAAAATTTGCTTGGCTATTTGCTGACAAAGCTCACGTGTAGGCGACAAAATCAAAGCCTGAATGTGCTTGTCGTTGGGTTTGATTCGCTGCAAAAGCGGAATACCAAAGGCAACGGTTTTTCCTGTACCCGTTTGAGCTTGGCCAATAAAATCAGATGTATTTTTGAGCAAAAACGGAATTGCTTTTGCTTGAATTTCGGTAGGCTTCGTGATTTTCATTTCGGCCAAAGCCTTAATCAAATTCTCCGAAACACCGATTTGTTTGAATGTTTCCAAAACTCTTTTGTATTATTTGAGCCACAAAGGTACGGAAAATAAGGCAACGATGCGATTTCAGCCGAAAATCAATAGTTCAAATCAATTTATTGGCTTTTTTACAACAAAACCTTAACTTTACCAAACCTTCAACCTTACACAATCAACCAAACTATGAAACACATCTTTTTGCTTTTTATCGGCATCAATCTCAGCTTTGCCCAAATCCTTCAACCTACACAACTACCTATTTATCAAGAAGTTAAGCCAAGCACCGATTGGTTGATTTCAAAGCAAAATTTCAAGGCAGAAATCTATCAAACGAGCGGCGGAAAAGACCTTGTTTTATCGAATGGATTGCTCAAACGCCAAATCCGAATTTCGCCCAATGCTGCTACCATTGACTTTAAAAATCTACGAACCAACGAGCAGTTTGTTCGCTCAGTACGTCCAGAAGCACGCATTGCGATTGATGGTAAAACTTATAATATTGGCGGACTTTACGGTCAAAAAGAACACGCTTATTTGCTCACCGAATGGATTGATAAATTAGAAAGCAAATCGCAGGATTTTCAGTATAAAACTTTCAAAATCAACCCTTTAACTCCGCACGTAAATTTCAAGTCTCGCACTTGGGCGATGAATCAGCAAAACCCTAAAGGCAAAGAATTAGAATTGATTTTTAAGTCAAATTTACCCGAACTGAAAGGAATTTCGGTATCGGTACACTACGAGATTTTTGATAATATACCGACGATTTGCAAATGGGTAAGTGTTGAAAACAAAGGCGATAAATCACTAAAAATCAACCAACTGGTCAATGAAATATTGGCAACGCCCGAAGAAGAATCGGCCGTAGTTGGCAGCCCCGAGCAGATGAAAAAACCACAACGTATTTATATCGAAAACAACTACGCTTTCAATAATGCCATGCGTTATGAGTTATCCGACCAAGCTACGCACTGGAAGGTCGATTCGAGTTATACTTCGCAGGTAAATTATAATTTTCAAACTCCTTGTGTGTTGGAGGTTTACCCAAGTTTTGGTATTGGTTTTGAGCTTTTGCCCAATCAAACTTATAAGTCGATTAGGAGTTATGAATTGCTGTTGGATAATTATGACCGTGAGCGAAACGGACTCGCCCGCCGCCGAATGTACGCTACGCTTTTTCCGTACACAACCCAAAATCCGATTTTCATGCACCTTGTCAGTACCGACCCAGTGAAAGTAAAAACCACAATTGACCAATGTGCCGAAACTGGCTATGAAATGGTGATTCTGAGTTTTGGTAGTGGCCTGAATATGGAGGATGTAAGTGCCGAAAACATCAAAAAATTTAAAGAATTGGCCGATTATGCTCATAGTAAGGGCGTTTTGTTGGGTGGATACTCGCTTTTTAGTAGCCGCAGAATTGATGACGAAAACGATGTAATTGACCCAAAAACTGGCTTGCCCGATAAAGGTGCTTTTTTCGGAAATGCTCCATGCTTGGCCAGTCAATGGGGAATCAATTATCTGAATAATCTAAAGAAATTTATCACCGAAACTGGCTTCGATTTACTCGAACATGATGGTCCATACCCTGGCGATGTGTGTGCCTCGACCAAACACCCTGGCCATAAAGGACTCGACGATTCGCAGTGGGTGCAGATGGAAATGCAAAAAGGATTTTATCGCTGGCTCAATGAGCGGGGCGTGTACATCAATGCTCCCGACTGGTATTTTTTGGATGGTTCGCATAAAATTGCGTTGGGCTATCGTGAAGTAAACTTTTCGCTTTCTCGTGAGCAACAAAAAATCTTGAATCGACAAAATATCTTTGATGGAACTTGGGAAAAAACACCTTCGATGGGTTGGGGATTTGTGCCGCTCACCAAATATCAAGGTGGTGGAGCAGAGGCGGTTTTAGAGCCTTTGAGCGAACATTTGAAAGATTATGAACAACTAATGGTACAGTATTACGGTGCAGGAGTGCAAGCTTGTTATCGTGGCCCACGCCTCTACGACACCGAAGAAACCAAGCAAACCGTCAAGAAAACGATTGATTGGTATAAAAAATACCGCCCAATTCTGAACTCCGACCTTATTCATCTACGCCGCCCCGATGGCCGAGATTGGGACGGAATCATGCACGTAAATCCAAATCTGAAAGAGAAGGGTTTTGTGATGCTCTACAACCCTTTGAAAGAAAGTATTTCTCGAAAAATCAACCTTCCGCTTTATTATACTGGACTTTCGGACAAAATTTTGGTGCGAGAAAAAGAAGGGAAGAGCAAAAGTTATACACTCAATCGTAACTACGAAATTGAGCTTGATGTCACGATTCCTGCCGAGGGTTTTACTTGGTTGGTATTGGAGTGAAAAAATGAATCATCCCGAATTTTAGGAAGCCTTTAAAGAGCAATCTTACAATATTTGGAAATACAAAATTCATTACCGTCTGCTTTAGCTGATGGTTATTGAATAAAGATATAACAAATTTGACTTTAGTCAAAATAAGTGTTTCGACTAAAGTCAAATTTGTTTCTATAAAGGTATCCGTCAGTTGAAACTGACGGCAATGAGATTAACATCAAATTTTAACAAGACTCTATGAGTATTATGCTAACAAAATTTTTGAGAACTCATGTCTAACTATTTCTCAAACTCCACGATATGCTCAGAAGCATATTCATCATCGCCAGGTTTGATTCGTTTGACGAAGAAACGTGCCTTTTTGCCCAGTTTCAAGCAAGTATTTCGGGCTTTTATATCTTCTTCGGTATTGAGTGGCTGCAAAGAAGGATACCAAAGAATATAGCCAGGTTTCTCAAAAAATAGCTGTGGTTTTGTCCATTCTTGGCTATTCATGGCCTCCGTAAAATCAGGATTTTTATTGAATGAAATAAAAACTTGGCTACCTTTCCACGATTTTCCAACCACTTTTCCCATCATCATTACCCAACAGTTGAGATACGTATTCCAACTCACCGAAGGCCCCCAATGAAAACCGCCCGTTGGTGAAGATGCTGCTCCTCCACCATTTTCTTGTGGAATTTGTAATGAGGCAATTGGTTTACCGATACCATCGTGCGGAGCATTGAAACCTTTTCCGTCCCAGCGTTTGGCTTTACCAACTGGATTGTCTAAATCTTTGAGAGCGATTCGGGCAACGCTGATACACTGACCTGTCCACTCCTTTTTGGCATCATAAGTGGCTTCATCATAAACATCGGGATAGCCATATTCACCGTAAAACAAATATAGGTAATCACCACTCGCAACGGCCGAAGGGTCACCTACACCACCCGCAAAAGTATTCGATGTATTGTGCGGTTTCAAAATCATTCGGGCATTCAAATCTTCTATAAAAATCCCTTTATTTTCCCAGCTTTTTCCACCATTGACCGATTTCATAATGCCGATTCTGCAAACTGCGGCGGGACTTTTTTCGCCAGTTAAGCCTTGAGGCCATTTTTTACTATCTCTATAACCCGAATTTTTGAGTGAATCGTAAGGAAAAGTTTGGGGATAGTTTTCGTTGTGATATACCGCATAAAGCGTTCGGCCTGATTTGTCTTTTGCATCTTGATAGACCGTCTCGAACCAAACCGCACCATGCAAACCATCTTCGGTTGGCAGTACATTCTTGGGCATTATCGGGCTGTGAAAATTATCGGATTTGCTCTTGAAAGTTTCTTCGGCATTTTTTCCATCGGCATATTTTAGGTCTTTGGCATAGCCCCAAAGTGGGTCTTCACCGTATTTTCCTGGGAAAATACGGAAGGTGTCTCCCACCCAAACTTCTGCCATATTACAATCAACAAATGAGTTAAATTTGATTTTTTCGGCTGGTAAAAGCTTGAATTTTGGATTAAAATCGGCTGTTTTTTCGGTCGAAGTACAGGCATTTAGTATAAAAGTAAGAAGGCCTAAATAAGTAAAAAAGTATTTTTTCATTGCAGCTAAGAGTGGTTTTGAATAGATATAAGTTACTCGAAATTAGAAAAAATATGACGTAAAATTAAGTTTCCCAGTAAAATAGTTTTCTCTAAATAAACTCGTCTTGGTCGAGCATTTATTGCCCAATAATTACGTATTTTTGCTAAAACTCAACATTAACATCAATCAAAACTATGAACAAAATAATTTTAATCGCTTGCTTTTTTGCTTTACTGACAATCGAAGCCAACGCTCAAAAAATGCGTGGAATTGATAAAAGTCCGATGGATATGGCGTATTATCCCGATAATTTTGCCCATGACCGCAAATTTGCTCCAAAACTCATCGGCGATATGCCCGCCATTGTGCGTGTAACTTACAGCCGACCTGCCAAAAAAGAACGTGAGATTTTCGGAACTAAAATTGTGCCGTATGGCGAAGTTTGGCGACTGGGAGCAAATGAATCGACCGAGATAAAGTTTTATCAAGATGTAACGATTCAAGGCAAAAAAATAAAAGCTGGCACATACTCGCTTTTTGCGATTCCAACCGCTACCGAATGGACAATTATTCTGAACAAAGACCTTGATTTTTGGGGAGCATATAGCTACAACAAAGACAACGACGTGCTACGTGTGAGCGTACCCACCAAGAAAACCGACGAAGTGATAGAAAACTTCTCAATTCAGTGCGTAAAAGGCAGCAACGACAAAGAAACGACCATGAAAATGGCTTGGGATACAACTTTGGTTGAAGTACCGATTTCGTTTTGATTATACATGAAACCGATATTTTACACAAAAATGCCCCAAAGGTTGTCCTTTGGGGCATTTTTGGTTTTGGTAGTTTTCGCAGAAAAATTCGTTTAATTATTGTTTCTCGGCATTACGCAACTGCTCAATCGTAACGTATTCGAGTGCTTTTTCATGAGTTGCTTCCAAAATTACGGGTGGAGCTACGCCCGCTTCGTAGGCTTCTTTCCAACGAGCCACACAAAGACACCATTTATCGCCTGCTTTCAACCCTGGGAAACCATAAGCTGGGTAAGGTGTAATGAGGTCGTTGCCACGAGCTTTTGAATATTGTAAAAACTTATCAGTTACGACAGCCGCAACTACGTGAACGCCCGCATCAAGGTCGCCAGTTGAGCAAAAACCATCTCGATAAAAACCTGTAAGTGGAGATTTTCCTGCTATTTGTAGGTCGGTTCCGAGTACATTTTTTTCGCCTTTCTTTGTCATAATTTTGTTATTTTTAGTCTGTTTTACTGCGGCCACTGGCCCACAACCCGCTTTCGATTGATTGATAGGAACTTTATTTTGTGCAAAAACCGATACGCACAACAATACCAAGAATATGATTTTCATTAATACTGAGGGTCTGATTTACATTTAAAAAACCTATTTCGTAGAAAAATGTTTATTTTTGATAGACACAATCATAACTATTGTTCAATACATGAATATTTCACGCAAAAACGCTCTAAAATCAATCTTTGGAGCATTGATAACCTTACCAGTTTTCAGTAAAAAACAAGCAGAAAAAGATTTTTTAGCCTTTAAGAAAGAGTTTTCGGAGGCTTGGAGAAGTTCTCTTGATTATACGCTCAAGCTCTATAATCAGATGCCCGAAGAAAAATTTGATTTTAGATATACACCCGAATCGTTTTCATTTCGTACCCAATTTGTGCATTGCCTTACATTCAATACGGCTCAGATTTGTGGGCGATTGAATATTCCGAATCCACACGATGAAAAGGAAAAGAAAAATGGTTTTTGGAAGAATTTAACCAAAGCTGAACTCGAAACCGAAATCAAAGATTTTTATGCTTGGGTAGAAAAAACTTTGTTTGAAACCAAACCCGAAAAACTCATGCAACTGGAAAGCTTTGCGGGTGGAAAAATTCCAGTTTGGCGACTATTCTATGCCCTCGAAAACCATATCATTCATCATCGAGGGCAGGTTGTTTGTTATTTGCGTTTGAATGACATAACACCGATTGGATATATTGGTTGGTGAGTTTCAAATACCATTTTCATTCGCAAATCTTATCAAATCGGCAGTTGTTTCGGTTTTAAGTTTGAAATGTATGTTTCGGCGGTGGGTTTTTACCGTAAGCAAGCTAAGGTTACTTTTATCGGCAATATCTTGCGAACTAAGCCCATCACGAATCATGCGAATCATTTCGATTTCACGAGGAGTGAGCGAGAATTTCTTGATAAATTCATCATCAACGAGCGTGGGTTGCTGTGAGTTTTCCGAGAGTTTTGGGTCGAAAAATGGTTGTCCCTCAATAACGGTTCTGATTCCTTCGAGAAGCTCGTTTTTGGTAGAATTTTTCAGAATATAACCATCAACACCCAGTTTTTTAAATTCTTTCACCAGTTGACTTTCGTCGTACATGGTCAAGATAACAATTTTTACATTCGGAAAATCTCTTCTGATTGCTTCCGCTAATTCTTTACCATTTCGATTAGGCAAATTAGCATCTAATAAAACTAAGTTTGGAGAATTTTTTAGAATAGAAATTAACACTTGGTTTCCTTCAAAAACTTGCCCAACTACCTCAAAATCTGCTTCGTTTTGTAATAAACTCATAATGCCATCATTAAACAGATGATGGTCATCAACCAGCAGGATTTTTGTTTTCGTAGGCATTATATGGTATTTCGAGGCTAATGAGAGTTCCCGCAGAACTCGATTCAGTGGTTAATTTTGCTTTCAGGTATTGGGTACGTAAATTTATATTATTCAGTCCAATTCCCCAACTATGCTGCTCCGAAAAATCAAAGCCTTTGCCATCGTCTTCGACCGAAACATACAAAAAATCATCAAAGAAAATCATCTGCACAACCGATTGTTTGGCTTCTGAATGTTTAAAAACATTGTTTATCAACTCTTTAATGATTCGATAGATATTGATTTCGGTTTCGAGAGGTAATCTTCGTTCTTCACCGTTATATACGAAAACAAAGTAAACTTTGGATTGCCGATTAGCCATTTCGATGCTTTCTTGCACAACTTTTACTAATCCTTTTTCTTCAAACGATGACGGCATCAGATGGTGCGAGATTGTGCGTAAATCGGATACAATTTTTTGGGTGAGATTAACTGACTTCGTAAGAATTTGGCCATTTCTTTCATTAAAATCATCTAACTCCCGATTCAAAACCGAAAGGCTTCCGCCTAAATCATCGTGTAAATCAAGTGCGAGTTTTTGGCGTTCTTCTTCCTGTGCGAGTAAGATTTTTTGAGTCGTTTCTACCCGATTTTTTTCTAATTCGGCTTCAATTTTTTTACGTTCATCATTGAACTGATACAACAGAGCCAAACCTAAACCGATACCCTCAAGCATGAGTGGAATGTGGGCATAATAATAGAAAAATGTGTTGATTTTGGTCAGACCGATTGCTCCTAAAATAACAAAAATAAAAGTAAGAAATACAGGGCCAGAGGCCACCAAATAAAGATAAACGGCCTTTCGGTTGGGTTTGAAATGAAAGATTAAAGTTGAAATAATTAGGAGGGCAAAATAGAGATAAATATAACCAAAAGGTATGTAGGTTTGTGGAGTAAAAGAAAAAAGCAAAGCCTGTATTAAGCTCAAAAACAAAAATATAAGATACGCAACTGTAAAGATTTTATGCTTGATTTTAAAAAATTCGTAAACATACAAACCATGAAAGGCAAGATTTAAAACAACCAGTATTGAACCAAACTCGGGTTTTGCGAAAAAGGAATTATTGGCATTAAAAAACTGATTGAAAACCCCGTTTACTACCAGAATATACAAGGAAATAGAGACGATGTAAAGTGTGTAAAATATATATACTCTTTTACGTGAATATCCGAAAAATCCTAATGACAGAATGGTTACAAAAATCAAACTCCCAACGCTTAAACAAATCTGTAATAAATAAATATCAGCTTCCTTTTCATAACTTTTTTCATCAAAAACCCTAATAAACGCCCGATTTGAGTATTTTAGGTGTGAATTGTGGCACATTAAAAATACTGTATATGATTTACCTTTCTTTACATTAAACGCAAAAGCGTGGTAGCGACTCGGCACTGGTTTATCAGAAAAATTCAATTTCCATGAAGAAGATTTTTGTTGAATCAGAGAGTCATTTTCAAACAAATAAAAAGAAATTTCATCAATGAATATCTGCTGATACTCAATTACTAACTGCTTATTCTGAGCAGGATTTAGCTTAAATTTTAGCCAATGATATTGAAAATCAGCATTGAAAGAAGGGACTTGTGAAGATAATTTGAAATCTTTCGAGCGAAAAACCTTTTGAACCGAATCTCGTTTGTCCGAATCATATCTTGAAACGTAACCTATCAAATCGCTACTCTCAAAATCGTCGTTCAGCTCAAAAACAGGTGCGTTTTGAGCTAAAACAAGATGATGAATCAATGATAAAATGATAATTCGGAAGGCTTTCAAGCTGATTTATTGAATTTTTCTACAAAACTATCTTTTTCGTTCACTTCTCAAAATACCTCCATGTAGGTATTTTACTACGAAAGCCTCGCCTATACTTTTGTCATAGTCTTTTGTAACTCAAAAATCTTGCATATGAAGCGAATAATATTTATCCTTTTCTTACTCGTTGCTACTTCTAAACTTTTTGCTCAATCAAGTATCATTTTGCCTAATGGTACTGTAATACCTTCATTTACACAAGCTACTCGGCCTGTAAATCCAGTTAAAGGGCAACTGATTTATCAAACTGACGGTTCAACTGGACTTTATATTTGGAACGGAACCGCTTGGACAGCAGTTTCAAGCGGTGGTAGTGGAAACAGCGGAACCGTTACGAATGTTACGGCAAATTCGCCTTTATCGGTAACAAATGGCTCAACAACACCGGCCATAACTATCCAACAAGCCAATGGAACAACCAATGGTTTTCTTTCAAGCACGGACTGGAATACTTTCAATAATAAGCAAAATACCTTGCCAAATGCAAATACAGCCACTTCAGGGATTTTAACAAGTGCTGATTGGAATACTTTTAATAATAAGCAAAATCCACTACCCAATGCCAATGCAACCACTTCGGGGATTTTGACAAGTGCTGATTGGAATACTTTTAATAACAAGCAAAATCCACTTTCTAATGCCAACGCCACCACTTCGGGGATTTTAACAAGTGCTGATTGGAATACTTTTAATAATAAGCAAAATCCACTTTCTAATGCCAACGCCACCACTTCGGGGATTTTAACAAGTGCTGATTGGAATACTTTTAATAATAAGCAAAATCCACTACCAGATGCAAATGCTACAACATCAGGGATTTTAACAAGTGCCGATTGGAATACTTTTAATAGCAAACAAAGCCCACTTTCAAACGCCAATTCCACCACTTCGGGGATTTTGACAAGTGCCGATTGGAATACTTTTAATAATAAGCAAAATCCACTTTCTAATGCAAATGCCACTACTTCGGGGATTTTAACAAGTGCCGATTGGAATACTTTTAATAATAAACAAAACCCACTACCAGATGCAAATGCTACTACTTCGGGAATTTTAACAAGTGCTGATTGGAATACTTTTAATAACAAACAAAATCCACTTTCAAATGCTAATGCTACTGCTTCGGGAATTTTAACAAGTGCTGACTGGAATACTTTTAATAATAAATTTACTCTACCAGTACTAAATTCGGGCAGTTTACTATTTTCGAATGGCTCAACTATTAGCCAAAACAACTCAAAATTATTTTGGGATAACACGAATTTTAAGTTAGGAGTCGGTACTAATATTCTAACCTTCCCTCTTCATGTATCTTCACAACTATCTCCAATAAACAATGGTAATACATCCCTGTGGATTGTCTCATCAATAGGTGCCTCTACGGGTTCAAGATTAGTAATGGGTACAAGAAATGGAAATCCAACGATTGGTGCTACCAACGATTTACATGCACAATGGGAGACATTAGACCTCAATCCGGGTGGGCTTATTAGAATACCCTATTACCCCAATGCTAAAATTTTATCAACAAATTCGGAGGGTCTTTTAAAATCGCTAAATGTTGAAAATGGTATCAAAATTCAAAATGACACATTGCAATTAGGCGGAGTCCTTAAAAAAAATACAATTATAAGCCTTAACAGTAAAGAATTCACTTTTCAAGGTGGTGGTGTAGAACCAAGTGTAACAGTCGATAGTTATTCAAATTCCCCTACGATTATTACGACACAAAATTCTTTTGGGCAATCTTTTGTTGCTCAAACAACAGGAATACTCAACAAAGTGTCTGTTAATGTGGGACGGCCTCAGTATACGGGTACTGGGCAATATATATTAAATAAGGGTGAAGGTTACTATGGGGGCGAAACTTTAAGCATAGGTAATTTTTCTCTGCCACCATATAGTCCATCAACTTATGCAGAAATCAATCTCAATCAACCTGTTGTGGCCGGTCAAGTTTATACACTTACTATTGGAGGATATGGAGGACAAATGATTCTTGCTTTAGCCCCAAATAACATTGCGGGTAAATATTACTACGATATTGCAACTCCAGAGAATAACTACGACCTTTCATTAAAGTTATATGAAACAGAAACACCTGTTGATTTATTAAAGATTGATGGGACGACAAAAGCAATTGCTGTGAAAGGGTCAACAAATGTTCAAATTGAGTCAATGGCTGGTACGGGCATTCGAAATGTGGTTGTTGCTGCTGATGGTACATTAAGTAGTAGTTCTGCTGCTTTAAATTCAGTAACCTCTGTCACAGCTACTACTCCCATGCAGGTAACGAATAGCACAACAACTCCCGTTATAAGTATGTCCCAAGCCAATAGTACAACTAATGGTTATCTTTCATCCACCGATTGGAATACTTTCAATAATAAACAAAATACTCTCTTCAATGCCAACGCAACAACTTCTGGCATTTTGACCAGTACTGATTGGAATATATTCAACACTAAACAAAATGCACTTTCTAATGCGAGTGCCTCAACAAATGGAATTTTAACCAGCACCGATTGGAATACTTTCAACAATAAATATAATCTCCCAAGTCTCACAAACGGAAGTATTTTATTTAGCAACGGCTCAAATATTTCGCAGAGCAATGCTAATTTGTTTTGGGATAATGCCAATAAAGCACTGGGAATTGGCACGACTTCGCCAAGTGCTGGGCTTCATATTCACGGGTATGGCTGGGATAATGGTTTTAGAATTAGTAGTGGTTCTAATGTAGGCCCTGCTGTTTATCTTGATGGCGATACCGACTTTGCTTTGATTAGTACTGGCACTGGTGCGGGTTCTGGACCGAATAAATTTGGGGTTTACGATGCCACTGCCAATCAATATAGAATGATAATTGACAACAGTGGAGCAATGGGAGTTGGGACTTCAAACCCTGCTACAAAGCTGGAAGTGAATGGTTTGGCAGGTTTGAAAGTTTCGAGTACACACGGAGCAACGGGTCTTACCGATTGGATTTCTGGAAATTTTGGAGGACAAACAGGCAACAGATTAGTATTTGGTATTTTCAATCAAACGGCAACTATTGGAGGTCATAATAGCGACTTGAATGAATGGAGAAATTTAGCACTGAATCCAAATGGTGCAAATGTCGGTATCGGTACTGATTCTCCAACCGCAAATTTTGATGTAGTAGGAACAGTACGCCTACGAACAGGTGCCACAGAAAATGCTGTTTTGGTGAGTGATGCCAACGGAAATGCCTCTTGGAACTCTAAAACGCCTCTCAGAACTGCGAGTGTAGCCATAACCGTACCTCCCACAGTTACTTTAGGTGGAACAACCACTCATGGTATGGCCGAAGTAGAGTGGGTTCATAATTTAGGCTATCAACCTATCATTATGATTACTAATGAGCAAGCCAATGAGTATTCGTTAATGGAATATGTCAGGACATCTTATTACCATGTAGATAATAATACACTAAAAATTAGATGTACAAATGCCGCTGGTGGAATAGCTCAAGGCACCTTCAGAATATTGATAGTTAATTAAGGAAAGATATTTTCTCTCAAAATACCTCCATGTAGGTATTTTAAAGATTCATTATATCAGTGAATTTTGTAATATTCTTTCAGATAATCATCTTAAGTTAAGACTTATGAAAAGAGTTATTTACCACCTTATCTTTTTTACTACATTTCTATCAGCGTTCTATGCCCAAGCAGCAAGTTCGACTTGTGGCTGTGGTAGCCAAACAAGTGGCTGCGGTTGTGTAGAAGTGAAACCAGACCCACAGCACCCTCCTGGGTTTCCCAATAGTCTCTTTAACCCTTTTGGTTGTTTTAAAGGTTTCGATTGTCCAAATGGTATTAGCCTAATTAATTTGAGTGATAGAGAGTTACTAAATCTCAAAAATGATATTTCGCAACCAAATGCGAAAATTGCCTCTGTAAATTCAGCCATACAAATTACTCAAACCGACTTTGAAAGCATCCTACAAGCAGGAAAATCCATTTTATTTTCTCAAGGTTTTTTTGATTATTTCTATATGAATATTGGCATTGCCGATGCCGTTAATGCTCAAACTTGGACGCTCCCATCTAATCTCGCTGAATATGTAGATGGGCATACCTCTCGGCTTGATATTCTTTTGCCGAGCCAGATTCCAATATCAATGCAGGTAGCGGGTGCAACTCATGTATTGAAGGAGGTAGTTTCTGAACCAAACGATGGTGAGGCCGATTCTTACATGCACCTACAAGTTGATGGAACTGAAGTTACAGATTTAGGCTCTTCTTATGACTTTGATGAAGGAAGTGATGATAACTTTGATGAAGAACCTGATGTAGAGTTATATGACGTGCCACTTGAATTGGGCGATAATCAAATCACAGAAGATTATCCGATTGAGGAAAATGACAATGGAAATTTTCTAAAAATTCGCACAGAAACCATTGTAGATGCCTTCGGAACAATCAATACGCCTTATGGTAATTTTCAATGTTTACGCCAAACTGAAAACATCAAGTATTTCAGACGAGTAAGCGAAGCAGTAGCTTATGGAACGCAAGCTAATTATGAAATCAGACGAGTAAAATGGATAACCAAAAATGGTTTTATCTTTAGTGCAGCAGTCCAATCAGAAAACAGCAATCATGTAGGTCTTGTAGGATTTATGGAACTTACACGCTTTGTGCCAACAAACACACTTACTTCGCAATCTGCCGTCAAAATCAACAATGATAGTCATGGGATTGCAATAAATAATACTGATTTCACGGCAGATGCCAGTGCAATTTTAGATATAAACAGCGATTCACTGGGCATTTTGATTCCACGCATCACCCAAGCTAATCGCCCAAGTTCACCAGCCGAGGGGCTACTGGTTTATCAAGTCGATAATACACCTGGTTTTTATTTTTTCGATGGAACAGCTTGGAATAAATTAAGTACAACACCGTCAAGTTCGATGCAAGCAAATATCAGAACAAGCAATTCTATAATTAGCGAAAATTTGAGTTTTCGTGGCAAAAATCAACTACAAAATGGGACAACTTTTATTAAATTCGATACACCACGAGATGATTTTGAAGATTTAATCATAAACATCCAACTCGAAGGAGATTGCAATGGAGTCTATATCTCAAATAAAACTCGTGAAGGTTTTGAGGTAAAAGAATTACAAAAAGGAAAATCGAATGTGAAGTTTAGTTGGAGAATTGAAAAATGAAGTTTTTTACTTTTCAAGAAATAAGAAATCCAGCTCTTTTATTACAGAAAAATCGTTATCTGAACTTATAAGAGGTACTTGAAATTCGATGGCAGTAGCTGCAATAATAGCATCAGGGGTTTTGAGTTTATATCGCTGGCGTAGCCATATTGTTCTTGATTTAATATTTTGATTCATCTCAATGATAAAGCAATCGTTAAGTAAATTTCGGAGAAGGTTTTTTCTCAATTTTTGATACACTAAATTTACCTAAAAGTTCGATTTCTGTAATAAATGACACCCCGAAATGATAATCAAGAAACGCTTCTACATTAGGTTTTCCTTCATGTATTTGAATTAGAAAATTAGTATCGGCTAAGAAATCAATCCCATTCATTACGAAGTTCTTTTTGAAGTTCTAAGCCATCAATATTACGCTTTAATAAACCAAAATGTTTTCTTAATCCCTGCTTTTTAGGGCTTTCTTTCAACTTTTTCAATAGTAAATCTACATCAGTATTTTTACTATTACTTTTAATCACAATAGTCATTTTCTATGAATTTGATTATGCAAATTAGTTTTTTTAAATAAATTTATATGTAGAAATGAATTAATTTTTTGTAGATGAGCAAATTAAAAAGTTCTGTTTGGAGTACAATTCTTACATCAGGCATTCTTTACGGCCTTGCTTATCCCAATTACCCCGAATTTCCTTTCGGGGTTTTGGCTTGGTTTGCCTTAGTGCCACTTTTGCTCGAAATCAAGAAAACAATTTCATTTAAAGCCTATCTTTCCATCATTTTGCCAGTCTTTGCCATCAGTAGCCCGATAGGTTTCTGGTGGACGAGCTATTACAGCTGGCAAACATTCTTTGTTTGTTATTTTACGCAATTACTTTCATTATACTTCGTATTTGTATTGCATTTTGGGTTGCAAAAACGCTTTGGGTGGCGGCGTTCGCTCATACTTTTTCCATTTCTTTGGGTATTTGTCGAATGGGCTACGCACCTGCTTCCGCATAACCTACAAGTGCTTAATATTGCTTATACTCAAGCACATTTGCTGTATTTCAATCAATTTGCCGACCTTGCAGGTATTTGGGGTATTGCTTTTTGGGTGATTTCACTCAATGTTCTGATAACTTTTGCTATTGATACAAAAGCAAAGAAATACTATCTTTTTTCTGCGACTTGGGTTTTGATTGCTCTCATTTATTCGGTTTGGATACTGCACATTAATCCATCAAGTGCTATCGGCAGCGGAAATACCAAAACCAAAGTTTCGTTGATACAGACAAATATTGATAGTTATGCCGAAAACGACTCATTGATTGTGCAGAAAACCCTCAATCAAATCATTTCACTCTCCGATTCGGCAGTACGTACACACAAACCCGATTTGGTCGTACTTCCCGAAGCATCTTTCCCATTTTCATTATTCAAAGACAAAAGTTTCTTAGATTTTGCCCGAAGAAACATTGTGAATTGGAATACCAACGTAGCGATTGGCTATGTGAATTACGAAGACAGCACTTCATTCAAAAACTTGGCTTTGGTCTTTACGCCACAACTCGCTTATTTTTGGGATTCACTGAAAATCAAAGAAGCCGATGTAAAGATTTATCAAAAAGAATTTGGGCTACCATTTATAGAATTTATGCCTTATTGCGAAAACTGTAACTCGCTGAAAGGCAGACGATTAATCAAAGGAAGCGAACCTTATACTTTTCTGTATGCCAAAGCCCGAAGCGAAAAATTTAAAGTGGCTTTGAGTATTTGCTGGGAACAAACCTACCCTAACAAAATTGCCTCATTAGTGCGTGATGGAGCAGAATATATCACAATGATGAACAACGATTCTTGGTTTGGTAAAACTCCTGGAGCAAAATATCTACTGAGTTTCACAAAACTACGAGCCATCGAAAATCGACGAGCGATAGCCCGATGTTCAAATGGAGGGATTTCGTGTTTTATTGACCCATTTGGCAAAATCTACGGAGAGATTCCGTGGTTTACTGCAAACATTTCCTCGCAAGACGTATTGGCGGTGAATAAAAAAAGTTTTTATACCAAACACCCCAGTTTTTTTGTAATTTTGATTAGTAGTATAATGTTCGGACTGATACTCTACTTTTGGATTAAAAAGTAATTCTTAAACCTTTTCGGAAAAGCTAAATTTAGTATTGCAGTAAATTGAAATATGATTTAGGAGAAGCTTCATAAAAAAATGTATGGGTTCTATAAATGTTTTTTGAATGTCAATGGTTAATATTGTAGTTTAAAAATTATATCCCATTGAGAAAAAAGATTACGCTACAAAGTAGATTTTTTATCTTATCAATTTTAGTTATTTTGGGATTCTCTGCCCAAAGCCAAAACATCATTAAACTTGATGAAGCAGAGTCTATAAAATCAAAGGATTTTAGCATTTTACCCAATAAATCTTATACATTTCAGCAGATTCTTACTGATAAAAGTCTGAAATTCAAACATACCGATACGCTTGCAACTAATGTAACCGACGCTTACTGGATAAAGCTAAAAGTTCATAATCCGTTTGCCTATTCCGAAAAATACATGGTTGAGTTTCTGCCGATGGCCGACAATACCTTGTATTATTTCAACAAAAATCAACAAAAATGGCTTAGTTACTCGAATGGCTTGATGGTCAATAATCGCCAACGAAATATTTGGTTGATGCCATGTGTGCTACCAGCCAACGAAACCGTTGAGCTATACATTAAAGCAAATATAGAATCATTCCGTAAGGCCACTGCTCCTATTCAAGCTACGGTCTGGCTCGAAAAAGAGAGTTATATCACCGAAAATGAGCAATTCATTGACCTTGCCACTTGGATTACGGTATTTGTGTTTGTATTCTTTTTGATATACAATGCCTACATTTTTTATGTTTTTCGAGACAAAACCTTCATTTATTACCTTGTTGCTCAAATCGGTGGCATCATTTTTATATTAGCTGACCAGTTTTATTTCAATGTTTTACTGCCATTCCGCTTCTGCGTGGTAGATGCTCAGCCAAATGGTTTCGTGATGTTTCATGAAATCAACGGAGTCATGTTCGATATTGGTGTTTCCATGATTCTCTTTGGTTACGTGCAGATTACTCGTCTTTACTTCGACACCACAAATAACCTCCCAAAACAAGATTTAGTGCTAAAATATCTACCTTTTGGCTTTATTGCCATAGTAATTATTTCAAATGTCCTGCTATTCTCCCGAATTATAAAAGCTGGTAAATTACCCAATTTACTACCCAACTTTGTAATATTCAGCACGATAGTTTGTATTTTTTATGTAGCTATATTGAGTTTTAGGAGAAAGCACAAGCTGGCTCGCTATTTTTTGGTGGCGAATGGCATTTCGATGTCAATTATTTTGGTAAGTAGTTTTCTGTATTTATTTGTTGATGTGGTTCGCACGACCGACCATGCTATTTTTGCCAAAGTTGCCATTATTGCCCAAGCCTTATTCTTGGCTATTGCCTTGGTGCAACGTGTTTTGTTGATTCGTGAAGAATTGAAACAAAAACAATTAGAAACGCAGGAATTAGTGTTTCAGAATACGCTGCAACAAGCTCAGAACCAATATTTACAAGAAAAATTAGAAGCAAACCAGCGTGAATTGGCCTCAAATACGCTCTATATTTCGCAAAAAAATGAATTGCTTTTAGACCTCAAATCGAGCGTACAACATCTGGGAGAAAACCTTCCTGATACTTCGCAGAAAGTAATAAAAAACATCAAAGCTGTTATTCAAAACAACCTCCATTTAGAAAGCGATTGGGAGCGATTCCGCATTCATTTTGAGCAAGTACACCCCAATTTTTTCAAGCAATTACAAATCACTCACCCTACTCTAACCCAATACGAAATTAGGTTGTGTGCCTACTTTCATCTCAATCTTTCTACGAAAGAAATCGCCAATCTGCTGAATATCGACCCAGCCAGTGTACGCAAAGCCAAAATGCGTTTGAACAAAAAAATGCAAGTTCAAGAGAACTAAATAGCTGTTTTTGCACAAAATAGTCCTATGTCCACACTTTGTCCACGCTAAATTCTATGACAATCCGCCAACTATGTCTTTGATTTGCAAGAGCAAGAAAGGATTGTACTTTCTTAGCCCTTACTTATTATCAAACAAATAAAAGACATGAAAAAACTACTAATCATCTTCGCCATCTTATGTTCATTCAGTGCTTTTGCTCAGAAGAACTACGTATGGAAACAATTCAATATCCAAATCACAGTTCCTGACGATTTTAGAATAAAGAAAAACACCGCCAAAGAATTTGAAATGAAAGGCGAAGGCATGGAACTTTCGATGCTGATTCACGAAGAAAACGTAGCCATCGAAGACCTCGACGATGCCGCCATAGCAGGAGCAAAAGCCATGAAACTACAAGAACTTGACGCAGCCCACCAAGTAAAGATTAATGAGTTTGAAGGATTTTACGTAGAAGGTTTCAAAGACGGAAACCGAATTATGTTTGCGTGTTTGGGCAACCCCAATAGCCATACTAACTTCTTTATTGCCATAATCTTCGATGATGAAGACAAAACCGCCGAAAAAGATGCCCTCGAAATCTTGAATAGTTTAGATGTATCATAATTTAAAACCACCAATCATATTATGAAACTACGATTTATATCTTTTCTAATCTTTTTGCTATTTATGTCTTTCTACTCATTTGGGGGAAAAGTGAGCTGTACTGGTGAGGGCAATCGAATAAATGGCCGTATCTCGGCGGAGTCTCGTTCGGGCAAAATGCAGGTTTTTGATACCAATCTTTTGAACCTCAGAAACAATACACAAAACAATTCGGTAGCTCAAAACAATAGTGCTATTTCAATTACCTTAGCCGACTTTAATGCGTTTACGGCTGTTGGTAAAACATGGCTGAATTACTCTAACGACAATGCTTCATTTTCGATGAATATTGGTTCTGCCAATAATTCTACACCACAAACTTGGGCTTTACCAGCTAATTTTCTAACGTATTTTAATGGAGCGGGTCGAGGAGACTTTATTGCAGTAGGTAACGTGCCAGCCGCACTACAAGTAGCT
Organism: Emticicia aquatilis; assembly: GCF_014644295.1. GTDB lineage: Bacteria > Bacteroidota > Bacteroidia > Cytophagales > Spirosomataceae > Emticicia > Emticicia aquatilis. The sequence continues at coordinate 565,321 of NZ_BMKK01000003.1, read as the reverse complement.
GGAGCAAATAAAGTGATGCGAACGGCCTATTATGACGAAAACGACCGCCCAATGGATGTGTATGACCATTATAATTTTGCCGCTGATGGCGTCTATCATATCGGAAGTAGTTATGATTTGGAGGTAGGCAGCGATGATACATTTGATGAATCTGACTACGAAGTAGCTGATGTACCGTTTGATTTGAACGATAATTACAGTAGTACCAGTGAAGAAACTGACCATATTACCAATCAAAAAACACTAAAAGAAGTATTTACCGTAAATGTCGATGCTTTCGGAACAATCACTACGCCTACGGGTACATACGATTGCCTGCGAATGCTTACGAGTATTCAGAAATATACACGTCCCAACAATACTGTTGCTTACACGTTGGTTTCGACAACGAATCATGTCGGTTTTCTTACTAAAACTGGCGAATATTTTACGGCAAAAGTATCTGGCACCAGTGGAAATGTAACGGTGAGCGAAATTGAATACCGCACGGTAGTACAAACCTCTTTACTAAGTGAAGGAAATGACGTAAAACTCAATAATGATAGCAAGGGCGTAACCATCAATATTGACAACGATACAGCACATCCATCGGCCATTTTAGATGTAAAAAGCGATAGTTTGGGTATTCTGATTCCAAGAATTGCTCAATCAAACCGCCCAAGCTCTCCTGCAACTGGACTTTTGGTTTATCAGATTGACAACACCCCTGGCTTCTATTATTTCGATGGTACTAACTGGCAAAGATTAGGTTCTACACCATCGGCTCGATTAGTAACCGAAAGTACCCAAAAAGTTGGAGGAAAAGGAAGATTGACAAATGGAAGTTCGTTTATCAGATTTAATAGTCCAGTTGAAAACTTTGAAAATCTTCAAATAAACATTCAACTCGAAGGCGATTGTAATGGCGTATTCATCTCGAAAAAAACTCGTGAGGGTTTTGAAGTGAAAGAATTACAAAAAGGAAAATCAAACATTGAGTTTAGCTGGAAAATCATCAATGAGTAAGCCGAACAACATACAAAAACACCTCTTTTGGTTTTCTGGAATTCTGTTGGGTTTAGCGTACCTCAGTTTTTCTGATTTCCATCAAGGGCCATTGGCATTGGTGGCTTTTGTACCATTTTTATTGTCTATCCAAAACGAAAATTCGTTTGGAAAATACCTCCTCAAAACATTGGTGGTTTATAGCTTCACCATCGTCATTGGTTTTTGGTGGACGGGCTATTATAAACCCATTGCGGTTTTGGTTTGTCTGCTAAGTCAGCTTTTGTTTCTGAATCTTACGTTTGTTATTCATTTTTTTATTCAGAAGAAAATTGGCTGGCAAAAAGCACTCATTTTACTACCCTTTTTGTGGAGTTTGGTCGAATGGCTTACGCAACCGCTTCCGCATAATTTGCAGGTTTTGCACTTGGGTTATACGCAAGCTAACATGCAGTATTTTAATCAAATAGCCGATTTTTCGGGGCTTTGGGGTTTGAGTTTTTGGGTGATGATGCTCAACGTTTTACTGACTTTTAGTATAGTTTACCGAACCCAAAAGTATCTTTTTCTTACGTTTGGATGGTTACTGTTGGCTTTTGGGTATAGTTTTTTCAAAATTCAGATTTCGCCCAAAAGTGCCATCGGAACGGCTAATATCCAAACAAAAGTCTCGTTGATTCAGACCAATATAGATAGTTATCTACCGCTCGACTCGGTGGTATTGAATCAGACATTCGAGCAAATTGTGTCGCTTTCTGATTCGGCCGTGCGTACGCAAAGCCCCGATATACTTATTTTACCCGAAGCAACTTTTCCGCTGGCCTTGTTTCAAGATTCGAGTTTGTTTCAATTCACCAAAAATGCTATTTCGAGTTGGCAAACTTCGGTGGCTGTTGGTTATTCGGAAATAATTGATAATCAGAGAAATAACTATAAAAATAAGTCATTAGTTTTTACGCCACAAATGGCCATGATGTGGGATTCGCTTAAAATTACGCCCGACCAAATAAAGGTTTATGAAAAGGAATACGGCTTACCATTTATGGAAACAATGCCCTATTTGAGCGATTACCCATCATTCCAAAATCGTATTTTAGTGGGCGGAAACGAACCTCACATTTTCAATTATTTGAGTAGTAAAGAGAATATTTTTAATGTAGCACTAACGATTTGCTGGGAACAAACCTACCCACAAAAAGTAGCAAAATTAGTGAATAGCGGAGCCGAGTACATTGCACTCATGAACAACGATGCGTGGTTCGGCAAAACACCTGCAACCAAGTTTTTATTGAACATTACCAAGATTCGGGCCATCGAGAATCGCCGAAGTGTAGCTCGTTGTTCAAACGGTGGTCTTTCGTGCTTCATCGACCCATTCGGTAAGGTTTATGGTCAAATTCCGTGGTTTACGCCTAACATTTCAACCAATGAGGTGCTGCTCGTAACCAAGAAAAGTTTTTATACCCAACACCCCGATGCTTTTGCTTATGCCTTATTTATCGCTTTTGTTTTGCTGTTAAGTTGGTTTTATTGGCAAAGCCATCAAAATACCTCCAAATAGGTATTTCAATAGATTTTTAACATTGTGAAATTTGTATAAACATTATAACTATGAAAAAAGTATATTTCATTTTCTCGTTTTTCTTAACATTCGGAGCTTTTGCTCAATCAGGTTCTTATTTTGGACGTTACGCAGGCGGAGTTGGTGTCAATCAAAACACACTCGAAAGAGCTTCAGCCATTGGCTATAATGCCAAAGTTTCGGTGAGTGATGGCTTAGTTTTAGGCGATACTTCACTCGTGAAAGTCGGAATTGGGCTTTCAAATCCTAAATATCGTTTAGATGTAAAAGGTATTTTCAATATGCGAACGGCCTATAATTCGCCATCTTTCAAGATAAACGACCGCAATTTTCTGGAACTCGACGAAAAAGGACAGTTTGTACTGAATTCCTTCAAGATGAAATACGACAACGAAAAACAGTGGTCGGATAGAGTTTTTGAACAAAATTATTATCTAATGCCGCTCAAAGAAGTAGAAAAATTTATAGCCAAAAATAACCATTTACCAAACCTTCCATCAGCTACTGAAGTTGTAAAAAACGGCGTAGCGATGGACGAAATGGTATCAAAACTGCTCGAAAAAGTAGAAGAACTCACACTTTACACAATCCAGCAACAACGAGAAATTGATGCTTTGAAGAAAGAAATCAAGCAACTCAAAAAATAAAAAAACAGCCATGAAACAACCTAAAATAATTCAGAAGATTCCAAGAGAAAAGAAGATAATTTTGATGGAATCGGATAATAATTACACCATTATTCATTTGTCAGATGGCAAGAAATTGCTTTCGGGTTATAACCTCAAATTCTACGAAGACCGAACTGATAATCAATCTTTTATGAGGCTCAACCGCTCTGAAATGATTAATAAAACGTTTGTAAAGCTCATCAATCTCGATGAGTTTTCACTTACACTCAACAACGGCCGAAGAGTGCATATCTCTCGCCGCCGAATGAAAGCTTTTCAGGCTTGGATATAATTTTCAAATACCCTGTCAAATCGAAAACTAAAATACATTTTTTTGGGTTTTAAATAAAGGCTTCGGATAATCCGCAAGCCTTCTTTTTTGTAGCAAACTCAATGGAAAAATACCTTAAAATCATTCAAGGAGCATATTCTGGTTATTTCAGTTATTTCATCAACGAAATGCTGAATCCAAGCTGGCACAATTATTTTTATTGGTTGGTTGGTGCTTCGTTGGCCATTTGGGTGCTCGAAATCATGTTTCCGTGGCGAAAAAATCAGCCTCTGATTCGTGAACATTTTTGGCTCGATGCTTTTTATTTATTGTGGAATTACTTCCTCTTTTCGCTCATTGCCTACAATGCCCTTTCGATGGTGGGTGTGCAGGCTTTCAAAGATTTTCTCGGACTTTTTGGTATAACTAATATTGTAGCAGTCAATATCGAACAACTACCTTTTTGGTCGAAAATCCTCATTATTTTCGTCATGCGAGATTTCATGCAGTGGGCCATTCACCGCCTTTTGCATAACGTTGGCTGGATGTGGGAATTCCATAAAGTGCACCACAGCACCGAAGAAATGGGCTTCGCTGCACTCCTACGCTACCACTGGATGGAAAACGTCATTTACCGTAGCCTCGAATACATTCCGCTGGCGATGGTGGGCGTTGGTCTGACCGATTTTTTTATTGTCCATATCTTCACGCTCGTCACGGGTCAGCTCGGGCATGCCAATCTCAAAATCAATCTTGGGCCGCTCAAATATTTGCTCAATGGCCCACAAATGCACCTTTGGCACCACGCCAAATATATGCCTGAAAGCCACCCAAATGGCTTCAATTATGGTATAACACTAAGTATTTGGGACTATCTTTTCGGAACAAATTATTGGCCATCGGATGATGAAAATCTGCCAGTCGGACTACCCGACGACGAGCATTTTCCGAAAGATTTTGTGGGGCAAAACGTAAGGCCATTCCAACGAATATTTGGAAAGAAATAGTTGAACAACCAAAAGTTGTCGTAATTTTAGAGAAAAATTCAACCTCTCTAACCTTTCGTTCATCAATGAAACAATCATTTGTTCGTTCAAGCTACGCACTTGCAAGTCTGGTAGGTGTTATTGGCCTATTTTCTTACAAAAACCTTCCCGAACCACCCGTCAAGAAACCCACAGCGGCCGACGCTATCAAACTTCCTGCTGGATTTTCGGCAACCATTCTTGGCTCTGAATTGGGCTCAACTCGCCACATTACGGTTTCAAAAAATGGTGATGTTTATGCCAAACTTTCAAAATTAAAAGACGACAAAGGCATTTTGCTCATGCGAGATACCAACAAAGATGGCGTAATTGACGAAACCAAATACTTCGGGAATTATCCAGGCACTGGCATCACCATCAAAAATGGATATTTGTATGCTTCATCGAATACGGGTGTTTTAAGATATAAACTAAATGCAAATGAAGAAATTATCGACCCCGAAAATCCAGAAAAAATCGTTGATGGATTGGTCGATAAAGGCCGTGATAATGCCAAACCTTTCGTGCTTGATAACGCCAATAATATTTACGTAACCGTAGGTTCTTACAATGACCCTTGCCGTGAAAAAGGCTCAGGTAAAGGCATTATGCCTTGCTCGATTCTGGACTCAGCGGGCGGAATTTGGAAATTCAATGCCGAGAAAATGAACCAAACATTTTCGGATGGCATTCGCTATGCAACGGGTTTAAAAAATGCAGTCGGAACAGCGTGGAATTCGAAAACTAACTCGCTTTTTGCAACCGTACACGGTCGTGGACAGTTCCATGATTTTTATCCGCAATATTATACGCCACAGCAAAGTGCCGAGTTACCCGCCGAAACACTTTACGAACTTCACCAGGGAGATGATGCTGGCTGGCCGTATATTTATTATGACCAATTTCAGAAGAAAAAAATCGTTGCTCCCGAATATGGCGGAGACGGCAAAAAAACAGGTGGCGAAAAAGCCATTAATCCGATTGTGGCATTTCCAGCACACTTAGGGCCAAACGATTTGCTTTTTTATACTGGAAAAATGTTTCCTGCCAAATATCGCAACGGAGCTTTCATTGCATTCCATGGTCAATCTCCCGAATTAAAGAAAGGTTATTTGGTGGCTTTTGTGCCTTTCGTAAATAATAAACCTTCAGGAAAATGGGAAATATTTGCTGATAATTTCGCAGGAACAGACCTCGTAAAACCAACTGGCCCGATACAACATCGCCCGTGCGGGCTTGCACAAGGCCCTGATGGTGCCTTGTATGTAAGTGATGATTTAGGCGGAACAATCTACCGCATTGCCTATAAAAAATAGTTCTTTAAAAATATTTCAAACAAAAAGCAGGTTGTCGTTTACAATCACAACCTGCTTTTTGATTTTATTAACCACCGCATTTGAATCAGCTAATTTTTTGTGTTATTTTGCCAAAAACTTAGCACAATGATAAAACAATTTTCCGCACTATTACTCGCTGCATCACTACTGGCTTGTTCAAAACAGGCAACCGACGAAACAACAGTCACTCCCAAGGAAATTACTTATACCGTAACAACCTACGCAGGCAAAGAACAAACTGGAAAAACCGATGGAAAACTCACCGAAGCCTTATTTGACGACCCCGTAGGACTGGCCATCGATAGTAAAGATAATCTCTACATTGCCGAGGCTGGAAATTATGCCGTAAGAATTATCAGTCCGAGCGGTGTAGTTTCGACCATTAACTCAAAAGCATCACCATTCGATTCGGCCCCGCATCGAGTTCATATAGGAGCGGATGACGAAGTAGTTATCTCGACAATCTATCCGAGAAATGGTTGGCTTTGCAAGACCTATTCTGAGAAAAATGGTCTACAAGATTTTGTCATTGACCCAAAAGCCATTGATGTTATGCGTACCAGTACGGTATTTAAAAATACCAAAGGCGATTACTTTTTCTTTAACAGTAGTTCGCTCAGTAAACTATCGCCAAGCCTTGTTTTGGACAGAGATTGGATGAAAAACGTAGAAGCTGCTGCTACTCAACTTGATGGAAATATTGTTTCGGTCGATAAAAACGATAATTTTTATATGCTCTCTGGATTTTTCGAGAGTACATTTAATGGACCAATCAAAATAATTTCACCCGACAAAAGTATCAAGTTTCTAAAAGGAGAATCATCGGTTAGCAATCCAAAAGTCTTTAATTATGGTGATGGAACATTGCCCAAAGCCTATCTCGGAGATGTTTCTGGGCTTTGTGTTGATAAAACAGGTGTAATTTACTTTATTGAAAACAATATGGGTTTGGGACATAGAATCCGAAAAATTGATTTAGATAAAAAAGTAACGACTATTGCGGGCGGACTAACCGAAGGCTACAAAGATGGCGATGACAAAGATGCTTTGTTTACTTATCCTTCGGGCATTGCGGTTGACTCAAAAGGCAATATCTACGTTTCTGATTATAACCGAATCCGTAAGATTTCGATAAAATAAACTTGGTTTTTATGATACTCAATTTTCATATTGTTGATGTTTTTGCCGAAGAAAAATATCAAGGAAATCAATTAGCAGTTTTTGAAAATGCAGGCGGTTTGAGCAATGAAATGATGCTCAAGATTGCACGTGAAATCAATTTTCAAGAAACTACTTTTATCATTGCTGACGAAGAAAAAAATGGTGGATTTGATGTGAGAATTTTTACACCCGAATATGAAGTTCCATTTGCGGGGCATCCAACTTTGGGAACTGCTTTTATTTTGCTTAATTCCCCTCAAAACACTGATAAACAAAATATTATACTCAATCTAAAAATTGGACAAGTACCAGTAATCAAAGATAATGAAACCCTTTGGCTGGAAATAAACAACCCTATTTTCGGTAAGAATTTTAATTCAGAAATCGCAAATTTGTTTGGTTTAAAACCCGAAGATATTGACGAAACGTCTCCTATTGAAGTTGTTTCAACTGGGCTTCCTTATCTAATACTTCCGCTTAAAAATCTTGATGCTATTCAACGCATCAGATTCAACAATGAGCAAGTAAAAAACTGGTTGATCGAAAATCATTTATACAAAACCAATGCCCCCGATGAGCTTACAACGGCATTTTTTACTTTCACTCGTGAAACCGAAAAGGCTGAAAATCAGCTTCATACAAGAATGTTTTGCTACGAAAACGAAAAAATTGTAGAAGATGCCGCCACAGGCAGTGCCAACTCATGTCTGCTTGCCTATTTGCTCAAATACGAAGCAAACAAAATCAGTTACCGAGTAGAGCAAGGCTACGAAATGGGGCGTCCATCGCTTATCCAAATCAAGGGTGAATTAAACGAAAAACAAGATTTCAGTTTGAAAGTTGGTGGAAAAACAAAGTTGATTGCACAAGGCAAATGGTTTGTTTGAAAGAAAATTCTTTCCGACTTTTGTAGTAAATTACTAACCAAAGCTATGGCAAACGACCCAAGAGGAGGAAAAAATACATTTCGGACAAAAAATACTCCTAAACCAATAGAAAATACGGCTTCCAAGAAAGCGAAATCAAATTGGAAAAGTAAACTGAAATATTGGGCTATAAAAATAACGCTCTACTTTTTTGCTATTTCGATTGGACTGGTTGTGCTATACAAATTCGTACCTGTACCTGTTACCTCAACCATGATTGCTCGCAAAATGGAAGCCATAGCCGATGGCCGAGACAGCAAAATCTACTATGATTGGGTATCATACGCCAATATGTCGAAAGAAGCACCTTTGGCCGTGGTCGCTGCCGAAGACCAACTTTTCCCCGACCACAATGGTTTCGATTTTGAAGCCATGAGCAATGCTTTTAGCAAAAATCTCAAAGGTAAAAAATTGCGTGGTGCAAGTACGCTCTCACAGCAAGTCGCCAAAAACGTATTTCTCTGGCAATCAAGAAGTTATATCCGAAAAATATTTGAAGTTTACTTCACGGTTTTGATAGAATTGATTTGGGGAAAAAAACGAATCTTGGAAGTTTACCTCAACGTAGCCGAAATGGGAAGCATGACTTTTGGCGTTGAAGAAGCCTCGAAAAGATATTTTAATACAAATGCCAAGAATCTAACTCGTCAGCAAGCTGCACGAATTGCGGCAGTTTTGCCAAGCCCAATCAAGTGGTCAGCGGCCAAGCCTGGGCCTTATGTCAACCGACGTACTGCAGCTATTGCTCGTCAAATGCGTGCATTGGGTGGCGTGGCTTATATCAATGATTTGAGGAGTTTTTGAGAATCATTTCCCTATCTCAACAATCACATTAGCATGGCGAGCGAGCATTCGCCATGACTTATTTTCTTTAAACCAAATATCGGTATATCGGCGATTGATTATCTGCCCAATATTTTGTCCTGTGAGGGGTTTTATCACTTCATTACCCATCGCAATAGCAATATTTCCTCTAAAGATGATTTTTTCTACGATTCTATCAAAACGTTCGTATTTTATTTCATCCGACTTGATAAAATCTTCAACTTGTTGACGAGTAACTATCACATTTGCAGGGTTATTGACTGTGAAATCTTTATCCCAAATTTTGTTCAAAGTCACTAAATCTTGTTTTAAAACTGCTACACGCTCAGCATCTTCTAAGCGTCTGATTTCTGCTTCATCTTTGTTCTCTTGACCTTTTGCCAATAATGAGAAAAAAACATAACCTATAAATAATCCAATTTTTTTCATGTAGTAAAATGTTTAGTTTCTTGATATTGATGCAAATATCATAGATTGTTGTTTTCAATAAGTGGTAAAAAAACGACGAATTTCTAACGAGAAGATGTGTATACATCAGGAAGAAGCCCCAAGGTTCGTTCAGGAGAGTTTTGGTCAATTGCCAACATTACTTTGGGCGTTACACCCGCAAAATACTTGAAATCTTTCACTAAGTGTTGATAATCATTGTAGCCTGTCTGAATAGCTACTGATAACCAATCAAGCGTTGGATTCTGCTGTTTTAGTAAAAAAGCTTTATCAAACCGACTAATTCGAGATAATAACTTAGGACTAATACCAATCCGCTCAATGAACTGCCGCTCCAAATTACGTGGACTCCAACAAGCTTGGTCAGCGAGCCAATCTAACGAAAAACTTGTTGGATTATCAATCAAAATAGCCCCTATTTTATCTACTGCATTCGCCTCTTTTTTTCTATTTTTAATCTTTCGCCACAGATACTTTTCGGCAATATCCACAATGGTTTGGTACGATTCAGCATTAGCCATTTGTTCGTTAATACCTTTCATTTCGTTACCGATTACACTTTCTGTATCAAAATGCTGGTCTGTCATCAATGCCAGCGGCACACCAAAAATTTGATACATTGCACCAGGTTGAAAAACGATTTTAAACATCAAATAGTCATTCGGGATATGCAAGTTTAACCTTGAAATTTGCTGACCAGATATATAATTAGCCGTACGATTGACTACCTCAGCAGTTTGCTCATTGACACTTTTAATTGTATTTCGAGGGTCAAACGTGAGGCATTGTTCGGGCGAAGGTGTATAGGGTTTTATAAATGAAATATTTGGGTCATTTACTTTAAAATGTATCAGTAAATACCTTTTTACAAATGATTGAAGATGTGCCGACGGTGTAATATGCTTGAAAATCATACCCTAAAAAGGTTTTACTCATTAAAGGTATGAGCAAACCATCTACCCTCCAAAGATTTATCTGAAAATTAAGGGAACGGTCATGTGAAGCGTTCGCTCACCCCCACTCCATTCTCGGCAATGGACTAACATCTTGACTTGAAAAATCTCCTTTTAGGTATTTGAAATGTGCTGCCATTGCAATCATGCCTGCGTTATCGGTACAATACTGAAAATCGGGGATATATACATTCCAACCTTCCTTCTCGCCCATTTCGTGCAAAGTTTTTCTTAGTCCTGAATTGGCCGAAACTCCACCTGCAATCGCCACCTCTTTTATATTCAGTTCACGTGCCGCACGGCGTAGTTTTTGTAGCACCATTCGCACCAACGTATGCTGCACACTGGCACAAATATCATTTAAGTTTTCGGCCACAAAGTTCGGGTTCTCGGCAACTTTCTTCTTCAAAAAGTACAAAATAGAAGTTTTTATACCACTAAACGAAAAATTATATTGTGGCATTTCAGACAAAGGAAATTCATACGCCAACGGATTTCCCAGCTTAGCGTGTTTGTCTACCAGTGGGCCACCAGGGTAAGGAAGACCGAGCAATTTTGCGGTTTTATCGAAGGCTTCACCAACGGCATCGTCTTGTGTTTCGCCCAAAACTTCCATTGTAGCATGGTCTTTGATAAGTACAATCTGGGTGTGTCCGCCACTGACGGTCAAACACAAAAATGGAAAGGCTGGACGAGGTTCGTCAATGAAGTGAGCCAGCACGTGGGCTTGCATGTGATTGACCTCAATCAAGGGAATTTCGAGAGCTAAAGCCATTGCTTTTGCAAACGATGTTCCGACCAACAAAGAGCCTAAAAGTCCCGGCCCACGAGTAAAAGCTATGGCATTTAGGTCTTTTTTTGTTATATTCGCAACTTGTATGGCCTTGTCAACCACTCTAACGATGTGTTGTTGGTGAGCTCGGGAGGCAAGCTCAGGTACAACGCCTCCATAAAGTTCATGAATTAGCTGCCCAGCTACAATGTTGGAGCAGATTTTACCGTTAGAAATAACAGCGGCCGACGTATCGTCGCACGAAGATTCGATTGCTAAAATATTCATAGTCCACGGCGGAATGCCGCCCAGTCAACAGACAACAGTCCACAGACCTAATTTTTTGAAATAAAACACAAAATTAACACTATTTGTAACACAACTCTCCGAATTGTGCTTAAATAAATTGAAACGAAGCAAGATAGAAACTTGCTCTACCAAATGGGTAAAGTTATAAAAATAATCACTCTCACGCTTATTTCTCTCATCGTTGTTGCGATGATGAGTGGCTTGTTAGTGTTTACGCCCGTACCCAAAACTTTACTTATTCTGATTGCTCTTTTATTGGGTAGCTTGGTTTGGGGTTATTACTCAAAACGAGCCATTACAACGATTCTGCTGCAATTATTATTGGGTTTTGGACTGGTATTTTACGCCATGCAATTGCCACAATTTCAGACTACTACTTTACAAAAAGCCACCGAATTATTATCCCAAAAATTAGGCTCGAAAGTAACCATCGAAAAGGCTCGAATGACTTGGTTCGATGAAATTACGCTCGAAAACATCACGATTTACGACCACAAAAACCGTGAAATGATTTTCGTGAAAGAACTCTACGTCAACTGCAAAACAAATTTTGATTTCAGTTGGGAAAAGATTCTGACCTTTGATAATAACCTTGATTACGTAATGATTCGTAATCCAAGAGTAAAACTTATTTACGAACCCGATGGCGATTTGAATATTGATAAATGGCTTGCCAGAATTGAAGAGTTGACCGCTCCGAGTGATACTACACACCGATTAAAAGGAGAACACAATACGCCATTTACGATTGATGAAGCCTACATTCAAGATGGCACTTTCACGTTGGCCGACCCCGAAGAAGCACGTTTCCCAAAAGAAGAGTTTGACTATAATAACTTCACGGTCAATAACTTACACGGAAACATCAAGAACTTCTTCATCATGGGTGATACGATTACGTTCGGTCTAAAGAATATGCAAGGAGTAGAACGCCGTAGTGACCTCACAATCAAGCAGTTAAACACCAATTTCTTCTATTCTCGTAGATCAATGCGGTTGAATGATTTGTATGCAAAAATCAATAATTCAACCCTCCGAAATTCGGTTGTTTTCAATTATGACAGTCCACGAGACTTTGGTGATTTCAACGAAAAAGTGGTCATGATTGGCAATTTGAAAGATTGCGAAATCGACGCTCAAGACCTTGGAAGATTCGCAACAGATATGTATGCTTATCGAGAAACTTACCTACTCAATGGCGATTTCAAAGGAACGGTGCATGATTTTAAAGTGAAAGGTTTTAACCTAAAATTTGGTAAAAATAGCTTCCTCGATGGCGACATTGCCTTCAAGCATCTACCCGATTTGTATAAAGCCGACATGGATTTGAACTGGAAGCTCAGCCAAATTGACGCCGAAGACGCTCGTCAGTACGTGGGCGATTCACTTTATCATTCGCAAGTGCATAAGTTTGGGGTAGTTAATTTTGCGGGAAATTTTAAAGGCGTTTATAACGATTTTGAAACCGATGCCTACGTAAAATCAGCGATGGGAAATGTGGGTGGAAAAATCAAAATGAAATTGCCAAACAATGGTGCATTACCAACTTACGATGGCTCGCTTAGTGTTGAAAACTTTGATTTGGGGCAGTTTGTTGAAGAATCTGAATACTTACAAAAACTCTCATTTGCTGGAAAAATCAAAGGTAAAGGTTTTACTATCAAAGATGCCGCCCTTGATTTCGATGGGAAAGTTGACCGCATTTGGTTCAATGGCTACGACTTCAAAAATATTTATGTCGATGGCAAAATGAGCCAATCGCTTTTTGATGGAAAAGTGAGCGTAAAAGACACAAATTTGGCCTTTAATGTGAGCGGAAAAGTAGATTTTGCAAAGGCATTGAATAAATTTGATATTCACGGAATTGTGCAAAATGCCAATCTGCGACCACTCGGTTATTCGAAAAACGATGTAAAACTTCGCTCCGAAATCAACCTTAATTTTCAAGGAAACGAATTGGATAATTGGCTCGGCGAAGCAAAATTATTGAATACCGTTTTGCAATATGACAAACGCCAATTGGGTATTGACTCGCTTTTTGTCACTTCAGAGTTATCGGATAATTCCAGAAAAATAAGCCTGCTATCTGAGTTTTTCAATGTTGATATTTCGGGAAAATTTACCCCGAGCAAGGTCATTGCCGATGTTACTCGTTTATCGAAAGAATATACCCAATATTTCTACGATAAAGAGCAAACTCGCCTTGATTATTACGCCCAGTTGCCGTATGCCGATGTGGCCAATAAATATCAGTTAGATTATAAAGTAACGTTCAAGAAATCTGACCCATTTTTTGCTTATTTCTACCCCGATATTTATGTTTCTTATGGTACAGAATTAAGCGGCAATCTAAATATCAGAAATACGGCTGAGTTATCTTTGGCAGGAAAAATTGACACGCTTCGCTACGGAACTTTGGCTTTTTATGGCAACGACCTTGATTTTAATACTTCCAAAGAAGCCACTTCTCCAAAGATTTTGACCTCGTTGATTTTCAATTCGGCTACTCAAAAGTTGGGCGATATGACCCCGACCGAAAAAATTGAAGTTGCTGGAATGTGGGGACAGGGAAATGTCATTGAATTTGACGGGCGAATCAAACAACAAAACAGCTCAAACAAAGCTCAGATTTTCGGAAAATTGGCATTTTTATCAGAAGGATTCGATATTACTTTCAATCCCAAAAACACCAAGCTCGACCTACTGGGTAGCCAATGGATGTTGGGTAAAAACAACTTAATCAATATCCAAAACGATGATATTTGTTTCCAAGATGTGGCGTTATCGAACCAAAACCAAAGCATTTCATTGAATGGTTCGTTTTCGCCCGACTCTACGGTCGAATCGTTTATTGATATTCGTGATTTTGATTTACAAACCCTTAAACCCCTTTCTGACCTCGACCTCAAAGGAATCGTAAACGGTAAACTCACGATGCGAGATATTTACGATGACGCCATCGTGACGAGTAGTTTTGGCATTGACGAATTGATTTACAAGAATATTTTGATAGGTACAATTTCAAGCGAAGCCCTTTGGGATAACCTAAAACAACGCCTCAATATCAACGGAAATATTATCAGAATCAATAACGAAATCTTTAGAGTTTCGGGAACTTACGACCCAAAAGACGACCGCAACCCACTCAATCTGAAAGCAACTTTGAAGAAAACCAATTTGGAAATTTTTGAGTCGTTTGTCGATGATATTTTCTCGAATATTGGTGGTTATGCGAGCGGTACGCTTACCGTAAGAGGTAATGCCAACGACCCAATTATTAGAGGTGGAGTTGATTTTGAGAAAGGGGTTTTACGCATCAATGCACTAAACTCTTATTTGTATTTTGACGACCAATTGAATTTCAATGAAGAAGGATTTGTAGCAGCCAAAGGCTTCAAGGTGAGAGATGCCGCTCAAAATGGCAATATTGCAGAGTTGGAAGGTGGTATTTTTAACGGTGGTGGTGGAAACTTCATGTTGGGTATTCATGCCTATATGAGAGGTCGTGATGGCTTCAAAATCATGAACACAGGCATCAGAGACAACGAAGATTTCTACGGAACGGGCATCACAACGGGTGATTTGCACATTACGGGTGATTTAAATAATGTGAATATTTCGGCCAATCTAACGAGCAAAAAAGGCACAAGAATTACGATTCCACTTGATGGAGAAACAACCGTGAATACCGAAGAGCAAGGTATTACATTTGTGAGTAAAAACACGCAAAAAAACGCAGATAATATTGTTAAGAAAGATACTGTTGTGCGTAGTGAAGGAGGGCTGAAAATGGCTTTCAACTTCACAATTACACCCGATGCCGAATGTATAGTAATCTTTGACCGTACAAACCAAGACCAACTCAATGCCATTGGGAATGGCAATATTAGCATCGAATATGATACTCGTGGGGGCTTCACGATGTCGGGACCTTACACGATTAAAAGTGGGAAATATGATTTCAGCTTACAGAATATCTCAAAACTAAGAAAGTTTGATATTTCGGAAGGTAGCAGAATTTTGTGGTCGGGCGACCCTTACGATGCCGATATTAACATTGGTGCGAGTTACACAGCTAATGTATCATTGAATGGTATTGCTACCAGCACAACGGCTAATTCTTCTGAATTGAATACACTTTATCCAGTTGTGGCATCAATCATGCTAACCGACAAACTGATGAAGCCTACAACCAAATTTGATATTAAATTTAATCAACGTCGAATTCCGCTGAACCTCCAACCGCAAGTGATTGCTTTTGAGCAACGTCTTCACGACGACGAACAATTACGCAATAATAACTTTGTGGGTATTACGGCATTGAATAGGCTCTTCAATGATAATAGTTTCAAAGATGCCCTTGATACGCAACTATTACTTGATAATGTCAGTGGAATTTTGACGAATCAACTCGGAAATATTGCTTCAAAAATTGACCCTAATTTGGAAGTTGCGGTGCAGTTTGGCAAAGGAAACTTAAATAATCTCCGCCAAAGTTTGATTAATAATACACAGCTCAATTTCTCGTACAAATTCGGGAATAATATTAAGGTAAGTCTCAATAATACGATTCTGCAAAACGAAGGTCAAACCACCAATAACTATTTCTACGGTGGCGAAGTTGAGTGGCTTTTAAGCCAAGATGGTTCGTGGAGATTGAAAGCTTATAGCCGCAGTGTACCGAACTATTACTACAATTTCAATAGTAACGTCTCGGTCAATGGTGTGAGTTTGCAGCATACTCGCAGTTTCAATACTATCTTCAAAAAGAAAGAAATTAAAGATTTACCGATGGGTATTTCGAGCAAAAAGCCAGAAAGTAAACTTGTTACCCAAAGCAAACCTTAATCTACTCAAGCGGTTTATAATAAACTATCGAAAGACGTGGCTGCATCTTGTACATTGTGGTTTCTACTCCCTCATAGATATTTTCGTTAGTCGAAACCAAGTAGTGACCTTCAACAATATCAACCAACGTCAGCAAAGGCGAATAAAAAGTAATGCCTATTTCGTGAGCATTTTTATCTTTTATACTCGAATCAATAATATCAAGTCGGTAATTTTGGAAGGGCATATAATTATTACCCAATACATCGGGCATCGGGTAAGTTAGTCCTTTCCACTGCAAAAGATACGGATGTGCCGCCATGCTTACCAAAAAATGTAGCTGTTCGGCTTTTTCATTTCTACTCAATAATTGTTTGAAAGTCATCCACGGATTTTCTGCATCATTGTACAGTTGCGATTGCATCAAAAACTCTTGATAAGTGCTATCCCAAACGTATTTTTCCCAACGAGATTGCGAGTCTTTATTGATTACTATTCTGAAAGCGAGCCTTATTTGTGCTTTTGCCATTGTTTGTTTATCAGTTATTAAGAAACTGGTTTCTACTTTAAGGTGTAATTATAAAAGAAATGATGAAGAAATAATTTCCCCATCATTCTCAACTCTTTATTACTAATCAAATCAAGCTTTTACGTAAATCGTGTGCGTAAGTACATAACCTGCCGAAACACTACCTGTTACAGAAGACATCTCGTTGGATGTTCCATCACTAAATACATTATCTCGGGCATTGGTAGTATCAGCTTGGCCGTGACTTGCATACACGCCTTGTGCATAAACTACTTTACTTACATCTTCAGGGAATGCAATTTGAGTAACAAGCAAAGATTTACCCGCACTATTGTACACGTGTACGTGAATATGCGGAGCTCTACCCGAATACCAACCCGGATAAATACTCGTCCAAGCGGCCATACCATTGGTGTCGGTTGTTTGGCGACCACGCAAGAAATGCACGGCAGTCATATCTACACTTTGCATACCAGTTCCACCATACTCTGAATAAAGTCCTGCCGCATCGCAATGCCAAATATCCACAATGGCATCTTTAATCACAGCACAACTGGCATTGACATTTCGGATATATACTTTAATGGTCAAAGGTGTACCTTTTCTATCCGAAACAATATTATTTGTAACAAGTGTTGCTGGTGATTTTGTCGGAAAAGGCCCTTCAGTTTCTGAGTTTGTCACTGAGCAACTCGAAGGTGTTGTAGTCGGGTCAGAAGTAATTGTTGTTGAAGAACTACTTGTTGTGGTATCAGCTACAACCTCATCTTTTGTGCAAGAACTCAATGCTGGAATAACCGCAAATAAGCTCAATGAGCCTAAGCCTCTTTTGATAAAATCTTCTCTTTTCATTTTGTTAGAATTTTATTAGGTAATGTTTTGAGCGAACACGCCAAATCTTTGTATTAGAAAACTGCCTTTGTATCTTAAAGACGCTGGCGGGCGAACTAAAGTTGTTTGAAAGTCGTAGTTTGAGGTAAAGAGGGGAATTTCTGCGGTAAACTAAGCGGGTATCTCAAAAATCAAAAGCATGGCATCGTTTGAAAGTGCTTCAAACTCAATCTCATCAGCATTCCAAATGGCTAAACCATCACGGGCTTCCATGAGTTTATTATCGACTTCAAACGCTCCTTCAATCACAAAGACATAAAGGCAATTACCAGTATTTTTCACTTGAAAAACACCTTCTTCTCGGCCATTGTATTTCCCAAAATAGCCAAAAGCATCATTATGAACTGATGAAAAAATCGGTAGGAGTTCATTGCGTTTTTCGATGTCAATATCAACCGAAATCGTTGATGGTCTGACGGAATTTTCTTTCTCAATCCAAATTTCAAGGTAATTTATTAGTTCGTTTTCGTAAGGATTTAGTACTTCATATTCCATGCCTGCATCGGCCGAAAAAACTTGTACTTTCCCTGCCTCCAAAAAATCATGATAGCCCGCACTATTCTTAAATTCGATGCCACCAACCAAGGGTAAAATCAAGACTTCGGTT
This sequence comes from Emticicia aquatilis, assembly GCF_014644295.1. GTDB lineage: Bacteria > Bacteroidota > Bacteroidia > Cytophagales > Spirosomataceae > Emticicia > Emticicia aquatilis. Next base: position 547,207 of record NZ_BMKK01000003.1, on the reverse strand, counting down.
GGTTTTTCTACTTGCATTTTCATGCCACAACCAGCCGCCAAGGTACTATCATTGAAAACTCTTAGTTTTCCGATATGCTCTTTATTTGGGTCTTGGAAATTACCAAAATTGAACGAATGAAAACTCCGAAACCAAGACAACTCGGTTTTGCCTCTTTGGGCTGAAAGAAATATTTTTGCTTCGTTTTGTGTCATAGCATAGTAAGACAAGTTTTCAACTTGTCAAATCTGTAAGGATGTAAAAAATATGAAGAATTCTATTCGCAAAGCAAATTCGTATCTTTTGACAGGTTAGAAATCTGTCCTACATTATTTTCCAAAATTTTCAAAGAAAGTCTTTTCGTAACTAACACCAATCGGAATTTCTTCTTCGCCAATTGTAATGATTTTGTTTCGTACATTTTCTATTCGACTAAAAGGCACTATGAAAGACCGATGCACTCGCATGAAATCTTTTGCAGGAAGTTTTTCAAGCATATTTTTCATGGTCATTCGAGCTACAATTGGTTTTGTTCCAACAATATGAATTTTTAAATAATCATCTAACCCTTCAATAAATAGAATATCAGTCAGCGGAATTTTATGCAAACGATAATCTGCTCTTATGTATAAATAAGACGGTGTTTCGGCATCGTTTGGTTGCTGAATCTTGAAATGCTCGTGGGCTTTGTTGGCACCTTGCAGGAAACGCTCGAATGTAAATGGTTTTAGCAGATAATCAATCGCATTCAGATTAAAACCTTCAACAGCATATTCGCTATACGCAGTCGTGAAAATAACCATCGTACTTTGTGTAACACTGCGAAACAACTCAATGCCCGTCATGGATGGCATATTAATGTCCAGAAAAAGTAAATCAACTGGATATTCCTCCAAATATCTGAGGGCTTCTTTGGGCTTATGAAAGGTCTTTTCTAAGTTGATAAAATCAACTTTCGCACAGAAACTTTCTATCACTTTCAAAGCAAGAAGTTCGTCGTCGATGGCAATGGCTTTTATCATTGATTATACATTTCTCGTGGCACGCTGTGCGTGGCACGGATAAAAAAATGAATTCATTAAAATAGAAGATACAAACTTTATCCGTGCCACGCACAGCGTGCCACGAACGCTTACAAAACAATAGAAAGTTCTACCAAATAATCTTTTTCTGTATCGAAAATTGATAATTTATGTCTTTTCGGATAGAGTAATTCGAGGCGATTACGTGTGTTTTCTACGCCTAAACCACTTTTGTTTTCTTCCGAAATATGTACCGCTACTTTCTTATTAAACACATTCAAAAACAACTCTTCGTCAATAATATTTATCTTTATTTTTATGACCGAATCTTCTTCGGCATTGATGCCATGCTTGAAAGCATTTTCTATAAATGAAATCAAAATCAATGGAGCAATTTGTTTGCCATTGGTCGTACCATTTATCGAAAAATCGAGCGAAATTGATTCTCCAAAGCGAATTTTCTGTAAATCTATGTAGTTTTTTATATAAATAATTTCTTTTTCGAGCGAGACAGAATCAGTCGTGGCTTCGCTCAAAACGTACCGCATCATGCCCGAAAGTTTCACAACTGCCGTAGGCGTTTCGTCGGATTTCATGATGGCCAACGAATAAATACTATTGAGCGTATTGAACAAAAAATGTGGATTGATTTGTGCCTTTAGATAAGATAATTCGGCGTTCATTTTTTCACGTTCGGTTTCTCGCCAACGGCTGCTTACTCGCAAAATCAATGAGAAAAAAATTACCACCAAAAACGGAAATATTTTTTGGTTGACATCAATAAATACATCTCCTTCGGGTTGATTATGAGGGGGCTTTCCGTAAGGTGGTGGAGAAGGTCTTTCGCCAGACTTAAACATTGGTGGCGGAGGTGGCATTGATTTACCAACCATCTGATGCGGCGAACGATTCAAAAATTCATTTTGCCCAATGATAAAACTCCCCGACCGCCTAAATGCCAAATAGACTAAAACGATGGCGAAAAAGTAAAGAACGTATCTTTTTGAAAAATATAATCTTGGAACGAGAATATAGTAATTGAAGTAAAAAATGAGAATCAGCAAGCCATAACCCAAAAACTCTCGCCCTGCCAAAGGGTTGAAAAGCTCATTGGATTTCCCTTGAAAAAATGGAATAAACGCCAATGATAAAAAGCCAATGATGGCTATTACGTGAATCAATATTTGGCGAGTTTGGTCTTTCATCTGTCTTTAATTTGGATGTAAATTAAAAGATTTCAGACGAGAATTTGGCAAATATTGAGGAGAAGACTGCTTTTTTGTCGGAGAATATTTATTCTCTGAATAGTTTTTTATCGGCATAAAATGTACCAAAAGGCACAAATGAGGCCAAAAATGCCAAAACAGCTTTTTTCAACGACCATTTGTATTGAATAACCACCATAGTTAAAAGCACAACATAGGCTATGAAAAGCACACCGTGAGCCATACCCACAAAATAGTTTGGTTTCGGAAAACCCAACATATATTTGAGTGGCATCGTGATTCCGAAAAGTATAAACGAACAACCTTCTAAAAAGGCTACGACTCTGAATTTATCTAAGGTGGTTTTAAACATAAATCTTTGGTTTTTGACAAAGATACGAGATTTGCGAATTGAGCGTTGGGATTTTCTCGGAAGGTGAACATTTTATCGTTTTTTTTGTTAGCTAAACTGTGGGGTAGAGGAAAATCTGTGCTTTAAGTACCTCATCCCCAGCCCTTCTCCTTGAGGAGAAGGGAGTAAAGCCCTCTCCTACGAGGAGAGGGTTGGGTGAGGTCATTCACTAACAAAAACAACCAATAAAAATTAATTAAACCATAGAAAATAGTAGCATGATTGGCATTATAATAGGTACTAACCGTCAACATTCACTTTCAAAAAAAGTAGGAATCAATTACCAAAATCTTTTAAAATCGCTCGGTCAAGAAAGTCAGATTATTGATTTGGCAGAACTCCCAGCCGATTTTGCTTTTTCGGCTCTGTACCACAATTCAGGTAAAAACGAGGCTTTTAATGAGTTTCAAAAAATAGTTGATGAAACCAAAAAATTTGTATTTATTGTACCCGAATACAACGGTTCGTTTCCTGGGGTTTTGAAAACTTTCTTTGATGGTTTACGATACCCCGATAGTTTCAATAACAAAAAAGCAGCTTTGGTCGGAATCTCGGCAGGAATGTTGGGAAATGCCGTTGGACTCGGACATTTGAATGATATTTTGAGCTATATGGGAACTGACGTAATGGGTTTACGCATGAAATTTGGCAACATGAAAGCTCATTTTAACGGCGAAGAATTTACGTTTGAGGTCTATCGGAATTTTCTCGAAAAACAAGCTAAGGCTTTGATAGCGTTTTGAAATAGTGAGCAATGGGCGATTCTCAGTAGGCAGTCAAAACCAGTAACCAATCAACCAATAATTGATAACAAAACATGCAAGCACCGCCACCGTGGAAACTCAAGGGTAATGGATACATTTTTCTTTATCATTTCCCGAAATCGTTTGTTAAAAAACTTGGCTTTCTGGCTGATTATCAAGCTGATAGATTCAATGGCGATTTTGTAGGTACAGTTATGTTGGTTGATTATGCAACTTCAGACGTTGGGCCATATCACGAACTTTTGTTTGTACCAGGGAGATTGAATTTTGATAAGAAGAAGATTTTCTCGATTTCAAAAATCTATGTTTCGAGCCAAGAAAGTGTAGAAAATGGCATTGCCAACTGGGGAATTCCGAAGGAATTAGCCGATTTTAGAATCTCTAAATTGAGCGAAAAAGAAGAAGTTGTAGAAGTAATGATTGCTGGAAAAACCTTCTTCAAAGTTCATCTTCACAAACGTTCGTTCAAATTTCCGATTACTACTAAATTTTTCCCACTGAAACTTGCCCAAAAACTTGGCAATGATTTATTGATAACCAATTCACCCGCCAAAGGCAAAGCATCCTTTACCAAATTGCTCAATATTGAAGTTGATTCATCATACTTCCCGCCTATTTCGCAGCTAAAACCTTTATCTATCTTGGCCGTTAGCGATTTTGAAATGGAATTTCCGCACCCCGAAATTACCAGCAAGTATTTTTAGTTTTTACCGATAATCAATTGCTTAAGATAGGAAAAAACAATAAATTTGGATTAAAACCTATTTCTAAAAGCAATGATTTCTGTAATTTTAGTAGATGACGAAACCGAGTGTTTGGATATTCTGGAGGCCGAATTGAAGCGTTTCTGCCCCGATTTTCAGATTCTACAAAAGTTCGATAATCCGATTGAGGCCGTAAATTTTATCAATCAAAATACTTTTGATGCCCTCTTTTTGGATATTTCAATGCCCCTTCTCAATGGTTTCGATTTACTGAAACAAGTCTCGAATATTGACTTTGATGTGGTTTTTGTAACCGCCTACGATAATTTTGCCCTTAAAGCATTTGATTTTTGTGCCGTTGATTATTTGGTAAAACCCACTACCAAAGAAAGCCTTTTGCGAGCCACCGAAAAGATAAGAAGCAAGCAAAAAAACATCAATATGAAGCAAAACATTGCTCTTTTGCTGGCAAATATGCAAAAAGATATTCAGAAACGGCAGCAAGTGGCCATTCCAACTTTCGAGGGTTTGGAATTTGTGAATATGCAGCAGATTACCTACGCTAAAGCTGATGGCAATTACACCACGATTGTGCTGCAAAACCAAGAAAAAATAATGATTTCGAAAACCCTCAAAGAGTTTGAAGGCATCTTGAATGACTCTACTTTTGCTCGAATCCATAATTCGTATTTGGTGAATCTCGAACACGTGCGTAAATACATCAAGGGCGATACAGGCTCGGTGATTTTGAATGATGGAACAACCTTGCAGGTTTCGAGAGCCAACAAAACCAAATTGATGAGCATGGTAAAATTTGGTGCATGAAAAAAAGCATTTTCATACTACTGCTTTGGAGCTTTTGCTTGCCTTTACTCGCTCAGAAAGCGATTGAAATTGACAGCAGTTTTCAGCGAAAAGAAATCATTGATTTGTCAGACCAAACGCTTTTTTTATTGGATTCAACCAAGCAAAAAACGATTAATGATATTCGAAAAAGTCAATTTCAAGGCTTCAAGAAACTACCCGATTTTAATCATATTTCAAGATATAAAGCCAATGTTTGGCTTCGATTTCAGCTAAGAAACCCTTCAAAAACTGATACTTTAAAAGCTTTGTTTTCGGCAGGGAGCAGCTTTCAAACCAGCATCTATGTGTTTGATAATCAGAAACTTGTAAGTCAAGCAAGTAATGATAAACTACTACCCGACCAACAACGTCCTTTCAGGTTTGATGGACAATATTTACCTATCATTATTCCTCCCAAAGCCACTTATGATTTTTATGTAGAAATCACCCAATTTTCGCTAAAAAAAATACGAGTCCAGCCCACGATAGTTACTTATGAATGGGAAGCCAAAAAGAAAGAAAGCGACCTTTACGACAACCGTTTTGCAATTGGCAGCAATTATGCTCTTCTCGGAATTTTATTGTTTTTGGCTTTATTTACATTCCTGCAATATTTACTCAACCGACAACGCTATATTTTGTATTATTCGCTTTACCTTTTTGCCATGTCGGCCTTTGTTGCTTGGGGGTTTGAACACTCCTCTTACGGCTTTTTCCTGTTGAAATATTCTTCTTTGTTGCTGATTTCACTCCGACAAAACTTTTATGTACTCGTGACTCAGCTATGTTACTTTTTATTTATTGCCGAATTTCTGGCTTACGCACGCACCCACTCACGCATCGGCAAACTGAGCAACCTTTTCCTCAAAGGTATTAGCTTTTTGATTGTACTGGAATTACTTTTTACACTCATTTTGCAGCGATACGACTGGGAAATTTATCTCAGTGTTTTCACACAGGTTTTCTTATCAGTTTTTGGGGCGTTGATGTTGTTTTATGTTTATCAAATTAAAACTAAATTGGCTTTATATGTTAAAATTGGTAGTACTTTTTTGCTTTTGGGTGGCATTTTTGGGTTTATTTCGAGCTGGATGAACTGGGTTCCGCAAAGCTCTGATTTGCTCGACCACTACCCAAATGTATATTTTAATGCGTGTATTTTGCTCGAAATTTTATTTTTCTCGATGGGTTTGGCCTATAAAGCTACCGAAGTTATTCATCAGAAAAACGATTTGGAACAAGCCGTTTCGTTGTCTGAACTTAATACGCTTCGTTTGCAAATAAATCCACATTTTTTGTTCAATAGCCTTAATTCTATCAAGAGCTATATCATCAAAAACAAAACCGATGAAGCAGCCGATTATCTGACCGATTTCTCGACACTAATTCGTTCGATTTTGCAGAAATCAAAAGAGCAAGTTGTTACGCTTAAAGAAGAGCTTGACACAATTTTACTCTATACGAAACTAGAGCAGCTACGTTTTCAGAAAAAATTTGACTTCATTTTTGAAATTTCGCCCGAAATTGACACAGAAAACATAATGATTCCAGCATTGCTTCTCCAGCCTTATATAGAAAACGCCATCAAGCACGGCTTAACCAACAAGAAAGAAAAAGGTACTTTACAGCTCATCGTAAGAGATTTGGAAGAAAACATAGAAATTCTGATTGATGATAACGGAATCGGTCGAAATCGTGCCGCCGAACTAAAAAGCAATTCAGACGGACATCAATCAATGGGTTTAAAAATCAATGATGAACGATTGAAACTCCTCAATAAAATTCACGGTTGGGATATTAGCTGTCAAATAATGGACAAATTCGATTCAAAAAATCAGCCAGTCGGCACAAAGGTTATCCTCACGATTCCGAAATAAGCCTTACCGATTTTCTGCCATTTCCTGCAAGTTATCAACTCATAGCCACCAGTTACTCATTGTGGCTTGTAGATATTTATAGGTTTTAGGAGTTTTGAGAACAAAATTCTTAAATACCCATGAAAAAAACACTATTCTTATTGTTTCTTACACAATCGCTTATAGCACAAGTACAAACACTTCCAAACTCCATCGGAATCGGTACTGGCATTAATTCAAGCATTCCGCTTCATATCAACAAAAGTGGCGAAGTAGCTCGGTTTCAGGGAACTTGGCCTTATGTTTCGTTTTACGATGGTCTCAATATGAATGGTTATCTACAAGCTATTGGGCTTAGATTCGAAATAGGCACAAAAAACAACTACGACATGGATTTCTATACAAGTGATACCCAACGAATGAATATTAGTGGCTCGACTGGGAAAGTTACATTCAATAACGGTATTCAGCTTTTAGGTGGTTCATTACAGGCTGCTGGAGGAAATAGTGGTACCGATGGAATGATTTTGGTTTCAAAAGGCTCGGCAAACCCGCCTACTTGGGAGAATAGGAAAGTTGGTTTTGATTCTTACTTAAGTAGTGGTTTATCAATACCTAATAACACCGACGTATTATTATCAGGCTTAGTAGAGAGTTATGATTTTAGCAATAATTTTGATAATTCGACTGGAGAGTTTACTGCACCTTCTGATGGTCTTTACAGTTTTACCGTAAAGATTCAATATCCTTCATCAGCTTCATATAATGGTGTACCTGCAATAATAAGGGCCTATAAGAATTTCGTACAAAGAGAGCAAATTAACAAAATTCTAAGGGTAAATTCTGGTAATACCTATTCAGAAAATTTAGAATGTACTTTTCAAATGGCTTTACAAAGCAACGATATTGTATATTTTACATTCTTGCAAATCTCTGGTAGTACCCTCAATATCAGTGGTGGTTATAACGGGAATAGGACAATTTCAGGGTACAAAGTGTTTTAAATTGATACCTCCAAAACTGGAATCACTAAGATGAAAAAAATAATTTCTTATTTATCTATATTTTTATTTCTTGCTTGCTCAAAAGATAATGTCCCAAGAAGTGGAAATACTACTAATCCAACCTTCAAATTGGGTGAACCTGCTTCATTGACGACTGCTCAGCAAGCCATCATAACCAACCCCAATATTGCGGTTGGCTATGTGGCTTCTTATGAAGATAAAAAGCTACAAGTCATAGCGGCAGGCAAAAAAAACGCCAGAGGAGAAATGACCAATCTCGATAAATTGATTTTGGTCAATACTACCAACAACGGTTGGATAAAGTATGATTTCAATGCCGATTTCTTGCCTTCAAAAGCCGAAACATCGAATGGTTTTATCATTGAATTTTCCAATTACCAGTCGAATAAAGTAGATATTTCGGTAAAGAAAAAAGCCGATGGTCAAGAAGTTTCCTCGAAGAAAGGCGAAATAATGTATGAAGGTAACCTCGAATTGGCACAAAAAGCCAAAGCCTATTTTGCAAATGGCATTGATTATACCAAAAATGGTCGCCCGAATAGTGTATTGACTTGCGATAAAACCATTGGTGGAATTGCTGCTGGAGCATACATCGGGCAAAATATTGCAGGATGTATTACGGCTGGGGCAGCACTTTTGGCAGCACCCGAACTGGGCATTCTTGCTACTTTCACAGCAGGTCGCACTGCTCTCGATGCTTGTAGCGAAACCAAGAAATTGATTGATAATCTTCAAAACAATCGTCCAGCCATCCAATGCCCCGAAGCAGGCGGAGCAGAAAGAGATTGTTTCACAAATATTGTTACTGAAACAGGGCAAGCCTTATCGAACTGTGGCCAGACCGTAGCAAATACGTGGCTCACACGTAAGGCTTGTGAGTGCAACGACGAACTCCAAACCCCAGGTTTACTCGACGGCGTAGGCGGAGGGCATGGCGACCCACACCTTACAACCCACGATGGTTTTGCTTACGATTTTATGGGTCATGGCGAGTTTACTGCTGTGCAATCAACTACTGATAAATTTTTAATTCAAGTAAGACAAGAACCTGTAAATGCTACCGAGAAAAGAGCAACAATCAATACAGGAATTGCCGTAAGGTTCGATAAAGATGTGGTAAATGTATTTTCAAATCCATTTAGGCTATTGATTAATGGTGAAGCTCAAAATGATGCTTTCGTGTCAAAACGCCTTTCGGATAATACTTTGGTTACCAAAAATGCCGAAGAAATCAGAGTCTATTCATCCACCAAAGATGAGGTTATTATCAGGTATAAATCTCGAATTGATTATTTGGTTTATTTGAATGACGCTCGAAAAGGCAAATTAAAAGGTCTTTTAGGAGATTTTGACGGCAACAGAAACAACGATTTGGTATTGACTGATGGCAAAGCCTTGACCGACCGCTCGTTTAAAGGCTTGTACCCCGCCTATGCTGATGCGTGGCGAATCAAACAAGCTGAGTCTATTTTTACTTACGAAAGCGGCAAAAATTCATTGAGTTTTACCGATACCAAATTCCCATATCAAGAGTTTGTATTTAGCCTGACGGCCATTCAGCAAGCCGAAAGTCGTTGCCGTCAGGCGGGTATCAACCGTGAGCCATATCTGAGCCAGTGCGTCTATGATGTGAGCCTTACGGGCGATATTGCCTTTGCCGAATCTGCCAAATGGGTTCAAAGTCTGGCCTCTTTTACAAGTCTTCCTGTGGCTGCGGACATCAATTATTTTCAGAATGTACGAGTCGAAGTCGGTACTCGCCAAAACCAAAGCGATATTAAAAATGTGATTGATTTTGATACAGGTAAAACTTACACTTTTGCTGAATCTAAGACAAATAAAGCCATTGATGGCGTGGCGTATTATGACATCATTCAGAATTCGATTTGTACTTTCGGTTTTCTGAAAACCTGTGGAATTTCGTGTGGAGTTGGTTCTTTGAATGATTACCTCAAATCAATCTCATGGAACATCTGGAACACAGGCATGATTCAAATCTCGAATGGTTCGGACAAAGCATTTAAACTCAAAATCAGCAATTTAGATTTCTACAATGTTCAGAATTCGGCTGGAATTAGTAGCCTTTTGCAGAATAAATTGAATAAAAATTCAGATTATGAAAATGGCGTAGCTGTAATCGAAGACTTCAGTAAAGGCATTGATAACCAAAATGTATTTGCCTTCATTACGGCAGACGGCAAGCAGGGGCTTTTCAGAGTCATAGGAACTGGCATCAATCCAGTTTCCAAAATTTCTTACTATGACATCGACATTAAAATTCAAAAATAAACCCATGAAAAGAACTATTTTATCTCTCATGTTTGCCTTTATAGGCTTACGTAGTATCGCACAGGTACAAGCTTTGCCTTACTCTATCGGCATTGGTCAAAATACTCTCTCATCAATTCCATTGCATATATTCAATAGTGGTGAAGTGGCTCGATAGTGGTGAAGTGGCTCGATTCCAAGGAAATGCCCCTTACATAACCTTTTATGAAGGAGCAGTATTCAAAGGGTATTTGCAAGCAATAAACAGTAATTTTGAGATTGGAACAAAAAACGCACATGATTTAAGTTTTTATACTGGCGACACCCAAAGGCTTAAGATTTTTGGAGATGGTACTGGAATTACGGCATATTCAAGGTTTAATATGGGGGCTGGGATGAATTTGGTCGGTGCTATGCGAGTGGGTGGAAACGCAGGAACCTTAGGTGATGTTTTGATGTCTCTTGGGAACGGTACACCTGTTTGGGCTTCGGTTAATTTCAATCCTAACATTGGTTTTTCTGCACCTTTGGGAGCTTTAATTTTGCTCAATAATAATACAAGCCAAACACTTGCGTCTTTTGACATAGCCGATTATAACTATGCGAGTGGTGGCCCCCCAGTGTTTAGCGAATCAACTGGCAGATTTACGGCACCTTCAGCTGGAGTTTATCATTTTGATGTTGTGATACCAGTTATGTATTGGGTTAGTGCTGTAAATTCTGGCTATTTAGAAATCACTCTTCTAAAAAATGGAACTCCATACATCTCCCGACTCAATCATTTTAATACCACAACCACTAATGCAACAGCCCGGGGAGGAAGCAATTTGAGTGCAGATATTTACCTCAATGCCAACGACTATGTTCAGGTGAGGGTTTTTCAAAAAAACAACGTAACTGGAGAGGCATTAACTTTAGGAGATGTCAGTGATAAATCCATTCGATTTATGGGGCATAAGGTCTATTGATATTTATTTATACACTTATTGAAAATCGGGTTTTATGTCTAATAAAACCTGATTTTCGTGTACTTATACTTACAGTTAGCAAATCTGTATTTCAATAAAATAACTAAATAGCTCATTTTGAATAAATTAAATTTTCAAACTCATGAAAAAAATCATCTTAACACTAATATTTTCTCTCTGGGGGTTGTGGAGCTATTCCCAATCATTCACTGCCGAAATCGGCACTTTGTTCCTTTCTGACGACCCATTGCTTCAATATGGAAATATAAAAGTATTAACAGGAATAATTAAGAAGAATGACAAACTCGAAATTTACGCCCCTACGGGCAGAAAATTCACAGGTACAATCGTAAAAATTCAAGGAGATAATCGTCAAGAAGTTAATGCTGTCAAGGCAGGTGAATACGGTTTTTTTGATGTAAAATTTACCGAAGACCCATCAAAAGGTAAAGACTATCTAATAGCAGGCTACAAAGCCTACCCTGCTGGTTTTCAGGTAAATACTGGTGCAATGAAAGCCGAAACTGATGCAAAACTTTCGGCGAGTGTCAATTTCAAGACTACGCTCGATGGAAAGTCTTTCCGAGGGAAAGGGACTTACAAAGGGGCATCATTATGGAGAAAAGGAGTGAAAAATTATATTGACAAACCATATCTGCAACTCCAATTTGGCAGCGTTGATTCACCCGATGACCGCACATTGACTATTCAGATTTTCAATCCCAAAGAGTCTCCTGCCAAGTATAGTCCTAAAGACATGGAAATCAATTTTTCGGGAGCGGCCGATGGTAATAAAAATAATACGACCATCTACGGTTTTGTGAATGGTAAAGCAGATACTGATTTCACGGTTGAGATTAGCAAATGGCAAACTTCTGGCAATAAAGCCATCATTTCTGGTAAAGTTTATGGCGAACTACGAGAAATAAAAATTCTGGGCAGAGCCTCCAAAACCAATAAGTTTGAAAACGGTAGTTTCGAGAATATTGAAGTAGAAATCTTCAACGACCAAGCCGATTTGAAAGAAGTGATGAAAGCCGCAGGTGGTGGCGGATTGTTGAAAAATTAAATTCGAGCGTCGGCAAACTACTAATTTGCCGACGCTTTTTTAACTCTTAGATTAGAAAAAGCTATCCTTTAAAATATTTACTCGCCCAAACTAATAGCACATTTTTTTCTTTTGGTAGTTCGAGCTTCTGAATAATATTGGTTCGATGTCCTTCAACGGTTTTTTCGGAGATAAATAGCATCTCGGCTATTTGTTTCGAGGTTTTTTGTTGGGCAATTAGTTCGAGAATTTTCTTTTCCGTAAAACTCAATTTATTTAAAAGTTCATCGCTACTACCCTGAGAATTATCTATCAATAAATCATTTTCGAGGTTTTTACTGACATACTGATTCCCTTTTTTCACGGCTTCCAAACACAACTGTAACTCTTCTTGGGCATTTTCTTTCAGAATATAGCCCGACACTTCCAACTGATTTGCTTTCTTGAAAATCGTCATTTCTTTGTGCATTGTAAGCAAAATAACCTTGGTTTTTAGCTTCTGCCTATGTACTTTTTCGAGTACTTCGAGGCCATCCATGCCTGGCATATTGATGTCGAGAATGGCTATATTAGGTTGATGCGTATTAATGAGATTATAGGCCGTAATTCCATTTGAACAGATGTCTTCTACTTTGTAGCCCAACGATTCTACAAAACCTTTTGTACCCATAAGTGTAAAAGGGTGGTCGTCGGCAATAAGTATTCTCATAATTTTTTGGGTATGTTAATCGTAATAATTGTACCATTCGGTGATGAAGTAATGTTGGCTTCGCCACCAATTACACGGCTTCGTTCGATGATGTTATGCAGCCCAAAAGCTTTTCCGCTATTTAGGGTTTCTTTTACATTAAATCCATGTCCATTATCTCTCAGCTCGACAAGTATCTTATCGGGTTGTTCTTCGATAGTAATCTTGGCAGCATGAGCATTAGCATATTTAATGACATTAGTGAGAGCTTCTTGAATGATACGATAAATCTGTAATTCGTCGGCCGAAGTGAGTTTTCCTGCATAAGATATATCGGTACTTATAAAGAAATTATTCTGATTCTGGATTCGTTCGACCAACTGTTCGATATTCGGTACGAGTCCAATTTTATCAAACATCACAGGGTGGAGATTTCGGCTAATACCTCGAATATCGTTGATTATTGTATCAATCTTTGTGTTTACCACTGCCAAATCTTGCGTAAAGATAGATTTAAGATTGAGTAATTCGTGGCTGATACTATCGTGCAAATCGCTGGCAATGCGTTTGCGTTCTTCTTCGGTATTTTCGAGTAGTTGCTTCGTAAAATTCATACCATTTTCTTTTTCTTGTTTAAGTTTCGCTTGTTTTTGCCACAAGTAATAAACTATAATTATCAGAACTAACCCCGCAAGCGAAGCCACCAATAAAGCGATAAAGGTATTTTTTTGAGAAATTTCGTTCTTCTGAGTTAGTATCTCTTGTTCTTTTTTTTGAGTTTCGTATTTTTTTTCTAACTCAAACAATTGTCCTTTTTGATTTTTAACGGTTAAGGAATCATTCAAGCTTACTTCTTTATTGCGAAACTCAAGAGCCTTGGCATAATTACCTTGTGTCTTGGCATTGGCATATAAAATTCCGTATAATTCTATCGCATCATAGTAGCTCTCGTCTGCCAAAAGTTGCTTGGCTAACTCTTCCACTTTGGGCGAATCTTCAAGTTTCTTGTGTTGAGCAAAGTAAATAAGTGTTGCTAAATTCTGATTATAAGGCAAGAGTTCTTCATTACCTACCGATTTGAAGTAATCTGTACTTTTATCAATATGATATTTGGCTTTTTCATACTGCTTAGTCAAATAATATTTATAGGCCAAGCCATTATTAGCATTGCAACTGTCCATACCTCTGGCCTGCTTGTACTTTGCAAATACCGCCAAAGAAGAATCTATCAAACGAACTGTCTTGAGTGTATCGTTAGAGAAAAATAGTTGGTTAATGGCATAGGTTATTGATAAATCAAGATAATTAGTGGTATCCTTGGCCAGCAAAAAACTCTTCGCCGACTTTTCATACATTCTTGCCGACTCCGTTGAGGCATAGAGCATATCATAGCAATATGCCATATTATTATACAGAGACCCCAAACGTCTGTAGGCTTTTAGTTTTTCGGCTAAAGGAATTACCTCCATAAAAACCTGTATCGCTTTTTCGGGCTGGCTTTTTTCGGTATAATACAAACCCATGAAGTTCTTGAGCCTTATTATCATATTTTCGGCATGAGCAAAATTGCATTTCTCTAATCCTTTCAAGGTGAACAAACGCATCTTTTCAACTTGATTCAAATTATGATATTGATTAGCACTTAGATAGTAAAGTGTTGCACTTGTCGAATCACTGAGAAGTGTTTCATTGTGTTTATCAATAAAATTATTTAATGTACGATGATAAAGGCTATCGTAAGCATGAAGCGGAAAAATCATATCTCCATAATCCACGAGTAACATCTTTGCCTCATCATAGTTTTTCTTTGCAATAGCCTCATCAAAATGCTTCATAAACACCTTTCGATATTGCTCTTTATTGACGTAATTTTTATCATTAAGTAGCCAATTATGAATACTATCTGATTTTTGAATCTCAGATTTCCTCATTGTTTTGTCGCCATCGCTGCTACATCCTTGCCCGATAGAAATTACAAATGCCACTAACAAAAGCAGTAGCCAACACTCTCTTAAATCTTTCATACAGCCTTTAAAAAAGCAAATATAGTTTTAAAATATCCTACTAATCATACCTCAGACAAAAACAGGGGTTTCCCCTTGTATCCAGCAAAATACTATAATTATAAATTTGCACAGTGAAAATGTATCGAAACAAAACAAAAAATACTTATCAGAAGGTGTTTTTTGTATTTCGCATTTTACTTAGTTTTACGACCTAATAACCAAGCCACAATGAAACCACGTTTTTTGAGCAAAAAATTGCTTTTTTTAAGCTTTTTTTTCTTAAGTACTTTTCTTTTTGGCCAAACTGTTCACTATGATTTGGCACTTATCCGAAAACACTTGACCAATAACGATGGTCTAAGTGATAGCCACGTCAATTCCACACTCATTGATTCTAAGAACAATGTTTGGTTTTTGACTAACAACAAAATTGGTCTGTTAGAAAACGGAAACATTAAAAACTTTGAATTTGCCAATGCCTATTCAAACAAAGGCTATAATTCTGCCATCGAAGATGCCGAGGGGAATTTTTGGCTCACCGAAAACTTCGAGTGGTATTACCCGTTTAATATTCAGCGATGTGTCATTTTCAATCCCATCAATAAGACCTCGGTTGCTATTGAAAAATACATTGGTCAAAACCTTCCTATTCACTCAATCATAGCCGACTCGAAGCGACAAATATACATCAGCACAAAAGTTGGGCAGATATATCGTTTCGACCTAAAAACAAAAAAGCTAAGTTTGCTTGCTACACTGGCTAAAACGCCAGTCAAACTACTTTATGCTGGCACAAAAGGCATAGTTGTATGTACCGAAAAAGACTCTCGAAGCGATACGCACCTCATACATCTAAATACTGATGGCAAAATCATTAGGCAAGAGCCACTCAAAGCTAAGTTCATCAGGTCAATTCTGGAATTTGATAATCGTCTATTTTATGTAGCACATATCACCGAAGGAGTTATCGAACTAACTGAAGTTGGAGGTACTTTCAGTAAGCGTTTTGAGGTTTCAAAAGACAGTTATTTAGGAAATATCATTTATGATAAAAACAAAGATTTCTTCGTCGTAAACCAAGGTAATGCCATTGAGTTTTTCAATAAAGATATGGTTTTGCTCAAAAGAGAAAAGTTTGACTTTTTGATTCATGATATAGTCAGCGATAACAAGGGAAATTTGTTTCTGACGACCAATAATGGTGTGCATATCATTAGGCTAATTGAGCAAAAAATAAAGACTTTTTTAAAAAATTCTCAACCCGATAAAATCAATGATAATTATTCGTGCCGAGCTATCTTAAAAATCGACGATGAAAGACTCATTGTCAACACCAACAAAAGAAGGCAGTTGATAAATCTTAAAACCGATAAGGTCGTATCAATCAAACAATTTGAGAAAGAAATAGGAGCTGATAACCGCTTCATTTTATCGGTACTAAAAGACAAAGATGGCGATTTGCTCTTTGGCGAAAACGCCTTGTTTAAAACAGACTTGCAACAAAACAAAGACATTACTTTATGCCAACTCGATAGCACCAAAATTTGGTCGATTGCTCAGTATAAAGACGGACTTTTATTGGGACTCGAAAAGAAGGGAATTATCTTCTACGATAAGAAAAGAAAACAAACCAAGCAATATCCTAAGATTGATAAAACCTTAAAAAACTCTATTATTTATGACTTCTTTGTGGTCAACGAAAACGAGGTTTTGGTGGCTTCAGAAGCGGGTTTATACCGATTGAAAAACAATGAAGTTTTTGAGAAAATACCGTTTCCCAAACAAGCAGATTTTCAAATGACTTGTTTTTCGATACGAAAAGACAAAAAAGAAGCAAATCAACTACTCATTTCCAGCATTAGCGGTATTTGGGTTTATGATTTGACCAAACGAATCACAAGTCCTTTTATACAAGATATTGATTTTCAGAGAAAAAAATACCTGTCGGCTTATCGCACAAATAATGGAGTTTGGGCCAGCTCAGATGAAGGGGTTTGGCACTTTGACGACAAAGGGATTTTACTAAAAATTTATACCGAAACCGATGGCCTTACGACCAAAGAGTGTAATCGATTGGCACATTACCAAGACGATAATGATATTTTATATTTTGGTGGAATCAACGGGCTGAATGTAATAAACCCAATCAATTTTTCGAGTCAAAAAGAAAAACAATTTGATATAAAAATAGATGCCTTATATACCTACGAAGGGTTGTCAAAAAATCGAGAATTTACTAACTTCAATCAATCATCTCTTGACCTCGAACGCAGCGAAAGCAGTATCGAACTGATACTTGCATACGAAGATTATAAGTATGATTGTAACAAAAAATACTACTACCGCAGCGATAAGTCGGTAGAGAGTGACTGGGTGCCACTATCTGACCGAAAATTATTACTCAACAACATTGACCACGGTACAACAAACATCGAAATCAGAGTTGTGAGTTGCGATAATTTTACTGAGGCCCGTATCCAAAAACTAACCATTAATCGACAAAAACCTTTGTATTTTGAATGGTATTTTGCACCAATCGTATTGATTATTTTAGGTCTTTTAATTTGGGGAGTTATCACCTACTCTACTTATCAATTACGCCTACGCAATGAGCTTCTGCAAAAGAAAGTAGATGAACAAACCCACTCACTCAAAGAAAGCTTGACACTGAAAGAAACTTTGCTTTCACTGTTAGTACATGACGTTCGTTATCCGATACAAAGTTTCTATGATTTATCTAAAAAACTGGCATATCTCACTCAAAAAAATGACCACGAAAGGCTCTTCTTGCTCGGCAAAGAAACCGAAAACAAAAGTCGAAAAGTATTGTGGCTCATTGATGAACTGGTCTATTGGGTAAAAAGTACCAATAAAAACTGGGAGTTGAATCTCACAGAGCGAAATTTAGGAGAACTCATCAATCAGATTTTTGATATTTATACCGATGAATTGAATGAAAAATCTCTTTCGTTTGAAATCGTTAATGCCGATATATGGGCAAAATTCGACTATGGTTTACTCGTAATCATACTAAGAAACTTACTTTTTAATGCCATTGTACATTCAACTCCACAATCAAAAATTAAAGTTTCGGTTCTTGTATCAGACAGTAATTATTTTTTAGAGATAGAAAACCAAAGGGGTAACGAAAATCGTATATTACACAACGGCTTAGGCCTGGGACTGACTTTATTGTTACCCCTCTTAGAAAAAGCGGGCATAAAACTTGATAAACTGGAGAGTAAAGATACATTTATCGCCAGACTGCAATTTGAAACATTACCTAAACACAAATGAGATATTACAACTGCTTAGTATTGGAGGATACCCTCAACGACCAGCTGGCTATCGAGATGGTTTTGGACCAATTCCCCGAAATTCGTGCAACTTATGTCAACACTCCGAAGGGATTTTTGCAGGAATTATCGAAGCAAAAGTATCACATCTTCATTGTTGATATTATGCTACAAGATTCGCTCACAGGTATTGATTTGATTCATTCAATTACCGATACTTCGGCGTGGGTTATCATTTCGAGTTCGATGGATAGCAAAGATTATTATGAGCAGTATAAGTCATTGAAGTTCAATAAGTTTTTCATCAAAAAACCAATTGACGAATTTATATTCAAGACCAACCTTGAGTCGTTTTTGTTTAATCAAAAGGAAGAACAAACTGCTGCGGTGAGTACAACCATTATTCCCGACAACTACGTTATGCTCAAGCAAGGCAATTATCTCTACAAAGTATCCTATACCGATATTATACTTATCGAAACCGCCGACCACGCCACAACGGTTTACACTGATAAAACTAAATATACTACTTATACTTCGTTAAAAACATTTGAAGATTTATTGAAAGAATATTACTTCGAGAAAGCAAATCGCAATTCTTTGGTAAACATGAATGCCGTCCGACGCATCAATATCAAAGAAAATTATATCGAAATCGACAAGCACCAAATTCAGATTAGTAGAAGCAACAAACAATTATTTATTGATAAGTATATTGATAAAGCTGTCTAACGTAGAACCATCATCAATATACGAATGTTTCGGGGCCATACTCAAGATTACCAATTACGCTAAAAAAACATCCATTCACGTAATAAAAGCTACCATTCACGCAATGACAGGGAAGCTGGTATTGCATTTCTTTGAATAGTTCAGAACCTTTGTGCATTGAATCAGGCACATAAATAATGAAACAATTCAACTGTTTGGTCTTAGAGGATTCTCTGAGCGACCAACTTTCTATTGAGATGATTCTCAATCAGTTTCCCGAAATCGAAACACTTTATATAAGCAGCTCGAAAGAATTCCTAAACGAAGTCTCGAAGCGGTCATACATGCTCATTATTGTTGACATCAAGCTACAAGAATCAGTCACAGGCATCGACCTCATAAAGTTTCTGAAAGACGCCTCAACTTGGGTGATTATTTGCAGTGCCTACGAAAGTCAAGTCTATTATAATCAATACAAATCGCTACACTTCACTAAATTTTATCTTCAAAAACCAGTCGATGAGTATATTTTCAAAACCCATATCGAATCGTTTTTATTCTCGAAACGTAATTTGTATGCCTTAGATAGTTGAAAATAAGTATTCAAAATATTAAAAGCCTTGATATTTACCATTCAATAAAAAATGCCTGTTACTACGCACCTTTTCTAAGAAAAACTTAAAAACATACTAATTTTACAGAGAAAGAACCTTTTATTATGAAAAATAACCTCTACTTATACTTGCTCTTGTTGAGTATTCCGTTTTTTGCTATATCACAAGAAGAAAAAGAAAACCCCGAAGAAAGGGCCAGATTTGAATACGAGAGAACAAAAGACCCCAAGACAGGTCTAATGCCTCGCCATGAACTCGAAAAATCGAGAGCAATCATGTCGAAAATGATAAAATTGATGGCTCCAATTCCAAACATAACTTGGGTAGAACGTGGGCCAAATAATGTGGGTGGGCGTACTCGTGCCTTAATGTGGGACCCAAACGATGCCAACAAAAAGAAAGTGTGGGCAGGTG
Organism: Emticicia aquatilis; assembly: GCF_014644295.1. GTDB lineage: Bacteria > Bacteroidota > Bacteroidia > Cytophagales > Spirosomataceae > Emticicia > Emticicia aquatilis. Next base: position 527,381 of record NZ_BMKK01000003.1, on the reverse strand, counting down.
GTGTTTCTGGTGGATTATGGTACAATAATGATATTACTACCAACACCACAGTATGGACAAAAGTGAATGATTTTTGGGATAATATAGCCATTGGCTGCATTACTTATGACCCCAGCAATACCCAAATTATGTATGTAGGCACAGGCGAAAGAAGTGCATCAGATAAAACAGATAATACGGGGGCGTCTGGCACAGGTGGTGGTGGCATTTGGAAATCAACCAATGGTGGTACAAGCTGGTCGCTATTGACCTCTACTATACCCGACTATGTAAATAGTACTACTCTTGCTTCCAGTTGGAGAGAAGTATTGAATATAGTAGTTAATGCCCAAGGACACGTTTTTGCACTTACTTTTCAAGGGGTATTGAAATCAACCGATGGCGGTACAACATGGGCTACTTTGACTGGTACTGGAGCTCCAGCCATTGACTACAACAATCCTGGCATTATAACTGATATGAAAATGGGTAGTGACGGGATTCTCTACATTGCCGAAGGAGGAGTAAACAACCCCAAAATATATAAGTCAACCGATAATACGGCCAGTGCTTTTACAACTATCACACCAGCGGGTACATTCGCACCAAGTAGAGTCGAATTAGCACTTGCCCCAAGTACAAGTGGAAATTCTCAAGTAATTTATGCAGTAGCGGCGGGTTCAAGAGTTGCTTTTTTCAAGAAAAGTGTTGATGCTGGGGCTAATTGGACAGATGTAATTGTACCTCTCGATGTTGATGGAGAATCAAACCCCAAACCACCTTTTACGGGTAAACAAGGCACATATAATCTTGTATTGGGAATAAAACCAACCGACCCAAATGTCATTTATGCAGGTGGCACTACGATTGGAATTTCTTATACAGGAGGCGTTTCAGTAAGTGGAAATCCAGCATGGAAATTTGAATATGGGTCTAATTATTTTTATCCCCCAACCAATAAGTTTTTTGTGGATAATCATGCTTTCGCAGCACGCCCTGGTTTTCCGAATGAAGCTATATTTGGTAATGATGGTGGAGTTTTTTATTCAGCTGAGTGGGGCGATGCCACAGCTACTGCACCTGATTTTCAGCGTAGAACAAATGGCTACAACGTAACACAATTTTTTGGTGTTGCAATGGCTGGAGCAGCTAATGCGGGTTTAGTAATGGGTGGAGCTCAAGATAATGGTTCACAAACGATTACCTCAAACTATGGCACTTTAGGAAATGGTTTCGAGATAAAAGGCGGTGATGGTGGACTCTGCTTTATTGACCAAGAAGATTCCAATATCCTTATTGCAAGCTATACAAACTTAGATGTTGAGCTTTTTCCGAATGGTCCAACTAACAAAACAGGGGCAATTGCTCTTGATAACGATAAAGAAAGAGGTAGTTTTATTAATGCCGCAGATTATGATTCGCCTAACAATAAACTCTATACCGATTACTCTATAAAAAATGAGTCGGTCACCGAAAACAAAATACGACGATACCTTATTTCGGGAACAGCTCCTAATTATGCGGTTGCTCGTGTGGTATATACCTTAGATGCAGGTTTACCAGCTCTTACAGCCCTCAAAATATCAGTTATCAAAGTAGGGCCATCGAATACTTTGTACATCGGAACCTCCGATGGAGATGTTTATAAAACAGCAAATCTTCCTGATGCCGACCAAACTATTACGCTTACAAAAATTATGGATAAAGCTAATACTTCCGTAGGAAATGTATCAAGTATTGACTTTGCCAATGGTGGCCAAACAATGGTAGTCACAAAATCTAACTATAATATCAAGTCGGTATTTTATACGGTAAATGGTGGTACAAACTGGACATCAAAAGACGAAACAGGGTATGGTTTACAAAATATACCGATTAGATATGCACTCATTAACCCTGTTGATACCAAACAGGTACTTTTGGCAACTGAACTGGGTGTTTGGTCAACGAGTGATATTACGGCAACCAACCCACAATGGTCTCCGACAAACGCCAGCTTGGCCAATGTACGATGCGATATGTTACGCTATCGTTCTTCTGATAACACAGTTGCTGTTGCCACTCACGGAAGAGGCATTTTTACAACAAAACTCAACCAAAACAGTACGCCTTGCCCAACAACATTAGTCTTGATTAGTACAGCCGATGATAAAGCAACTGGTACGACAACTTTCCAAGCCTCAGAGAGCATTTCGGCAAGCAATAAAATTACTGGCACTGCTACCGTAACAATGAAAGCAGGTAAATCAGTAGAATTAAAACCCAGTACCAACGGCGGTGGAACAACCTTTGAAGCAGCCAATGGTACAGTTTTCCAAGCGTATATTCAGGGGTGTACTAACTAATCGTATATACTAAAAAACAACCAATATCAATTCAAGAGTATCCAAGAAAATATCTTCTCTTTGGGTACTCTTTTTTCTTAATAACAACTTCTGTTTCTACATAAAAAAGTACTTATAAGCATTCTCCTTCGCTTTTCGCTGAATTCTTTCACGTAATAAGTTCTACCATTCACGTATTATATTCTTACCGTTCACGGTGTAGAACCTGCAAGCCTATTGCTCATCATACAATATAAGTAAATATTTGTATAGAAAATGGCAAGGTTAATAGCCATTCAATTTGTTCAGATTTAGGAAAAAAAACAGGGGTTTACCCCTAAGTCAAGGAAAAAAAACGCCTCCCTACATTTGCACAGTCAAAAACTCAAAAAGTAAAAATTAAGAACACACAGGCAATATGAGCAGCAATACACCACGGCGTAAGACAAGGGTCATTAAATTAGCCGAACACCAGAATATTCTCTACATCAAGCATCTCGGGCAAGAGCCTTACAACGAAGTTAAGTTCGACTGCGGAAAGAAGCTTATTGTTAGCTATAGCCTTAGCTATTGGCAGAGTGTTTTTCAAGATTTCCAGCGAATCAATAAAGGCGTACTGATAAACCCGCAAAAAGTAATCAGTCAGCAGGGAGTACAGGAGGTTGAGTTGGCTGACAATTCAAAATTCACGTATTCTCGCCGCAAGCACAAAACTGCATTTTCCTAATTCTCTTTTATCAGATATCCAAATAAATTCTTTTGTCTTAAATTAAATTACAAATACAATGAAAACATCCTTTACACTTTCGAAATTAATTCCGTTAGTATTTACTCTCAGTCTGTTTTTTGCTTTTGAAGCGTCAGCTCAGCAAGCTAAGAAAATATCGCTACAAGGCTTCTTAAAAGATGCCAATGGCAAAGCAGTTGCCGATGGCCAGCAGACAATCACTTTCAAGCTTTATACACAAGAAGCAGGTGGAACCGCCGAGTGGACAGAAGACCAAACCATTAATGTCTTTGGCGGTGTATATAGCACCCACCTTGGTAAAACTGTATCACTTGAAAACCTTAACTGGGGTGCCTCTACTTACTACGTTGGTGTAACCGTACAAGGAACTGAACTTACGCCACGTACAGAGCTTACTTTTGCTCCCTACTCGCTTGGCTCGCCAAAAGCACAAGAAGTTGTTTGTTCAGGTGCCGTGGGAGATGTGAAACATTCAATATTAAATCCTACGCAATTTGCCGCTGTAAATGGAAACTGTTGGGTGCCGATGGATGGACGTGCATTGGCTGCAACCGATAAATTACGCCAAATTACGGGAATGACTTCACTACCTAATGGTGGTGGTTTGTTTATCAGAAGCCAAGAATTTGCTAATAGTACGAACTACGATGATAATAGAGATACAAATAGCCCGATTGCCCAAGTACAAGTTGAAGATTATAGAAGCCACACTCACTCAGCAAATTTATCAATTAGTGGTGGTACAAACTCTGATGGGTCTCATTCGCATAATCTAAGAATTAACTCTGGGGCAAATGGTGTAGGTGGATTTAAAGCAGCAAATGAAAACTTAAGTCTTTCTCAACATGGTATAAGGATAACAGGAAGTGGTGCAGCGGACTTAACATGGAATAGCTTGTTTACTGAATCAGCAGGTGGTCACTCACACTCTATTTATGGTTCTGCTACAGGTAATACAAGTTCTGCGGGTGGCAACGAAACCCGCCCCGACAACTTAAACTTCTGGGTATATATCCGTATCAATTAAGATTCATTAGTCAATTCTTAAATTAAAAATTTTATGCAAAAGAGAATCCTCTACATTCTCTTGGGTTGGCTAATGCTGTTTGGTTGGCAAAAAACTTTTGCCCAAGCCGATACGCTCTGTGACCCAAACGAGAATAAAAAAATATTCGGCGAGCTGTATTTCAATTATGGCTCTGTCACGAATGCCTATTCGGCATTCAACCGCTCTACTTTTGTGATGGGCCAGCCTTTAGCTTCGCCACGTAATATGCTTTCGCAAAGTTTTCAAGGAGGATTTGGAGTTTATAGTCCTTTTTATTTGCCTCCACAACCTCCAATCTTAATAGCTTCACAAGGAGATTTTAAGGATAGAATTAAGGTTTCGTGGAATGTAAACCCGCTTTCTACTCCCCCAACGGGTTTTATATTATACCGTGATGGCTCTTTCTTGGCCGATTTGGGTGAAAACGTACGTGAGTTTTTAGATTTTAATACCCAGGCGGGCGAATATTACGAATATAGTATTGTAGCTAAAAACGTTTTTGGTACGGGTAGCCCCTCTAAATATGTAGGTTTTGTAAACCCGAATGGAGTCGTGAGCGGAAAAGTCTCTACTAATTCTGGCAATCCAGTACCAGGAGTAGAAGTGCGTCTTACCCCCCTAACAGGAAACTCAATGGCATTTGATGGGGTAAACGATGAACTTTGTGTAACCTACCATGATGAATTTCCGACGGATAAATTCACGGTTTCAGCTTATGTAAAATTGGGTGATGTAAACAACGAAGGTGGTATCATTGACTGGGGTAGCACTATCAATAAAAACTGGTGGATTACCACTACCAAAAATAATGAACCGAAAGGGTATGTTTTTCATATTGGTAATGGCACAGGTAGCGATTCTTTGAAATATTATTTACCAAATCTACCGACTAACCCATTCAACGTAACAGATTGGCATCAAGTCACGATGGTGTATAACGGTGCGGCAATGTCGGTCATGGTAGATGGTGAATTTGTTGGCACAAAACCTGCCAGCATTGTGCGTGAGAAAAACTACTTAAATATTGGTAGTAAGATTGGAAATGATGGTTTCTTTAAAGGTAAAATTGATGATATACGTGTCTATAACCGTCCGCTAACCCAAACAGAGGTAAACTCAACCAAAAACCGTTCGGTATCAAAATCTGAAAGTGGGCTGGTTTCGTACTGGAAAATGGATGAAGGCGTAGGTGCAAAAGTTTTTGATAATACCGCAATACCAACCAACGCCAATATCTACGGTGCTACTTTCTCTTCTGATAAACCTGAGGTGTATAGTGCCGGTATAACCGACGTAACGGGCTACTATGTCATTGATGGCATAAATTATAGCCAAAACGAAGGTTTTAGAGCTACTCCGATAAAAAACTTTGAGTTCAATTCGGCTCTTGAGTTTAATGCGGCTGATAAATCTTACGGAAATCTGACCGATTATGATATGCCAGATACCTCAACGGTTGAAGTGCTATTTTATCCATTCGATATTAAATCTCGTCAAACTGTACTTTCAAAAGGAAACCTTTACGAAGCCTACATTGAAAATGGCAAGCTTTTCTTAAATCTAAATGGGACAATTACTGATTTAGGAGCTATCAGAGCTAAGTATTACCATTTGGCTGTTTCACTTGACAACACAGCGGGTAATGCAAAAATCTATTTAGAAGGAGAATTAAAAGGAACAGTATCGTTTACAGGAACATCCAACTGGAAAAATGGTAATCCGTGGCTATTGGCGACTAACTCAACCAATGCTACTACTGGTAAATTTTATACAGGTTTGGTTGATGAGTTTTATATCTACAAAACCGCCCTTCCACAAAACGTAATTCAAGAACATTATGTCTTGGGAGTTCCGCAAGATTCAACGACCAACATTTTGTTTAGCCATTTTGACCTAAATGAAGGTAGTGATACAAAAGTTTATGACTATGCAGCCATTAACTTCGGAGCATCGGTTCCACGTGAAGGAACTATTCTAAAGGCTTCTTGGAGTAATAATGCTCGTAGAAAAGAAACCAAACCTCATGAATTTGAGCCAAATGTAAGAGTTGTAAATCTAAACACAAGTAATACAGCGGTTGGTAATATTGATTTTAAAGACGTATCTACTGTTAATGTTTCGGGGTATGTACGATTCTCCAATACGTTTTGTTTCGCTGACTCTATTAATATTTTGGTTAATGGGCAGGAAAACTTCCCCCCAATCAGAACTGACAGAAATGGTAAATGGTCAGCCGATTTTGAGCCAGGTCGAACAATTAAACTAAGTGCATCTTATAAAGACCACCTATTTTCTCCAAGTTTCTTTGAAATTCGCAAAATCCAAGCCCCTAAAGCAGGTATTGTCTTTTTAGATAACACGAAGAGAACCATAACAGGCCAAGTAGCAGGAAATGATATTTGCCGCAAATCAATCATTCCTAATGGTTCGAGAGTTGTAATTAAAGTGGCTACATTAGATGGATGCTTTGAAAAAACCGATACTCTAAGAAACCCAGACGGAAAGTTTATGTTCAAAGACTTACCAGCTCGTGCCTTCAGAATAAGTGTAGTAGAACACTCGAACTCAGTTATTTACAATTACTTTCAGGCTAAGGGTGGTCAGCAAGTTGATTTAAGAGATAATCAAACTGCTAATGTTGATTTCATCTATATTGCTCCACCTAAAGTTGAACTTGCAGAGTTTGCTGCTAATAATTGTGGAGTAAAATTACTACCATCATTTGGCCAAGCACAAACCAATATTCGTGTATATGAAAACTACGATGGGGGTAAGTGTTATTTATCTAATGCTAAATTAACCATCACAAACGATATAGCTGATGGAAAAGTAGATACCTTAACCATGCAAGCCGATACTTACAAGTATGTGTTTTCTCCAGGCTTACCGAACTTAATTTTACCGTATAAAAAGCTTTTGACAGTAACTGCTGATGTTAATGGAGCACTCGCTACTGATACAACATCCGCTATCGTTTTAGGGCAAAAACCAAGAATTACAACCTTTACAACCCGTGACCCTGAAATTCCTGAGTTTATACTCAGAGACCCCCCTGGTGATGCAAGTTACGCAACGTGGGAAAAAGGGACAACAAAATGTAATCAACATGTAAGAACGGTAACAAATGTGGCAAATCAAGAAGCTACATTGGAATTAAAGTTAGGTACTAAACAAAATGTCAGCTTTTTTGGAGCTGCATCTTTGGAAACTAAGATTACCAATACATTTTCAGTAAATGGAGGGTCGAATCAAACTTGGGTTAACTCCAGCGTAACTAATAATTGTATTACTGCAACCGAAACCATCAGTACATCCGCTAATGATAAAGTAGTTGGTAGTACAATGGGAGGAGACGTGTATATTGGTACTGCCAAAAACGTTGAGTATGGTATTGCTGACGAACTTAATTATGACTTTAAGAACTGTAAGTTTACGATAAAAGCAAAACCAATTATTGGAAGAGAGAATATCGCAACAACTTTTATTTACAGTGAGTTTCAAATCCTCAATGATGTTATTCCGAGTCTATACAGTTTAAAAACCAAAAAGGACTCATTATCTGCAAACCTTTGGTATCAAATTGTAGCAGCAAATCATGCTGACTATTTTACAGGAGAACTCATAGAAAGCATTTCTTTTGATGCAGGAGCTGTAAGAGATTGGTCAAGGGCAACTGATAACTCAACCGAAAACTCGTTTGAATTCCAAAGTGTAGGATTTGCCGAGTTTGCTTATACCTATGGTTTGGAGGTAAACGAATCAGGCTTTAGTGGAAACGTAAAATTAAAATACGAGCATACTAAATCGAATAATGATACAGAAACCAATCAAGAGTCTAAAGTTCTATCATATCACTTAGAGGATGATGATGTTGGAGATAACTACAGCGTTGAAGTAAGATATGGCAAAAGATGGGATTCTCCTACTTTTAAAATTAATGCAGCCGAAACCTCTTGTCCTTGGGAACAGGGTGTCACAGCTCGCAGGTCTGCCCCCGTATTAAAAAGTTTGGACGGAGTTTCAAAAGTAAACGTACCATCAAACACTGCGGCTGTTTATAGACTGCAAATTGGTAATGAAAGCCCAACAAGACAAATCATGAATTATGATTTATCTGTTGACCCAGCCTCAAATCCTAATGGAGCAATAATTAGACTAAATGGACAACCACTTACGCAACCTGTAACATTTACAGTAGCTCCTGACGAGCCACAAGAGGTAACTCTTACAATTGATAGGGGGCCTATAGAATATAACTACGAAGACCTAATTATTCAATTAGAAACTGCATGTGAAACAGAATTAGCAGATGCAAGAGGCGGAGACGCACTCGTTGATAAATATTTTGTTAGTACGGTAGCTTTAAGAGCTTCTTTTATAGAACCATGTTCAAAAGTTGATATCGGCTTCCCTTTACAAGACTTTGTAATTACTCCAGCATCTGGTAATAAATTAAGTATTACCCTAAATGAATATGATAAAGGAGACGATGACTTAAAACTAATTCGCTTGCAATATCGCCCAATTGGTGGAGATGGCTCTTGGATTAATATCAACGAGACTTTAAAGGATGACTTAGGAGCGGTATTTACTATAAAAGAATGGGATTCTTCCCTCTTGAAAGATGGACCGTATGAAATCCGAGCAGTAGCCGAATGTTTCAACCCTAACCTTGCTCCAGGTATTTCAACGGTTATTAAAGGAGAAGTAGCTCGAACACCACCAGTAGTATTTGGTGTACCAGAGCCAGGCGATGGCACTTGGGACCCAGGCGATGAAATCTCTATTACTTTCAACGAACCAATTGACTGTAACAAAGTAGTTCAAGCCGATATTTTAGCCAATAATACGATTGGTCTTTATGATGCCACCACCAACGCTCTTGTTGATGCTACCATTACTTGTACAGGTAATAAGATTATTATTACACCAAATATCAACCCAGTGTTCTTTGAGAACCGTACATTCAGAGTTGTAGTAAGTGGTAAAGATTATGACGATGCCATGCTGGCTCAAAACCCTAATCATCAAAGAGCAGCTATTAGAGATAAGGCGGGTAATATGATTGAGAAAACCATTAAGTGGGAATTTGCAGTCAATCAAAATAACCTTGAATGGGTAGGAACTGACATCATCGAGACCAATGAAGTATTGAAACCATTCTCAATAAAACGTCAAGTACGCAACCGTGGTGGTAGTATCGCAAGTTTCCGTATGGAGAATGTGCCTTCTTGGTTAACAGTTACCCCATCAACTGGTACATTGAACCCTGGCCAAACTGCCGATGTAACGTTTACTTTCCAACAAGACCTCTTGATTGGGGATTACACCGCTACTTTGAATTTAGTTGGCTCAAAAGGGAAAGAACCAATGGGTATCGACTACCGTGTACGTTGTCCACAACCAAATTTTGTAGTTGATAATCCTTCACAATATGAGAGTTCGATGAACATCGTTGCTCGATTAAGTATTTTCGATAAGTTCTCAGTTGACCCTTCTGATGTTGTGGTTGCAAAAATCAACGGGCAAATCAGAGGTGTTGGTAAAGTTGCATACTACCGAAATATCCCTGCCGCTGATGCCACTATTGATGGCTTAACTGGCAAGCCAAAAGATGAAAGTAATCGTTGGTTAGTATTTATGACTGTCTTCGGCGATGATGCTGACAACGATAAACCAATTGAATTCCGTGTGTGGGATGGCGATAAATGTAATGAATACGTTGAGGTAATTAACCGAATCAATTTCCAAACAGGAGATTTAGTGGGTAGTCCGATTGCCCCTGATACCATTCAGGTAATCAACGTTGTCAAGAAATGTATCCCATTAAATAGAGGTTGGAATTGGGTATCATTTAACCTCAATCTACCTGAAGGTAATACCGTAACAAACGTACTTGCCTCAATGAAGTTCAAGCCAGGTACAATCATCAAGAGTGAAGATTTCAGTGCGAAGTATTATGGTAGCCCAATCAATGGTTGGAAAGGAAGTTTAGTCAATATTACTCCTCAAAAACGCTACATGATTAATGTTTCTGAGAAGGATACCATTTGTATGAAAGGGAGTCCGTATCTGACTGAAGAGTTCCCGATTACGATTTCTCCGGGTTGGAACTGGGTTGGTTATGTACCTTCAACAGGTATGACGGTGAGTCAGGCACTCAAAGGCTTAACACCGCTCAACGGTGATATTATCAAGAGTCAAACCTTGTTTGCTCAGTATGTGGCGGGTATTGGTTGGATTGGTAACTTGAGTTTCTTAGAGCCTCTCAAAGGATATTTATTGAAAATCAGCAATGCAGGAACATTAGTCTATCCGACAGGTACTACTAACCGACCAACGGAAGAGATTACTCCAACGGCCTTGCTTGCTCAAGCAGCACAAGAAGCTCCTATGATTTTTGACTTCACCAAATACCAACTCACCATGAACCTCATTGGTAAAGTAAATGGAATGACGATTGATGCTGATGACGAACTAAGAGCATATATAAATGGGCAATTAGTAGGAGTTAATAAATCTATTGCTCACTCAAAAGATAGATTATTTTTCCAAACTATCTATTTTGAAGATGAGTCGAACATCAACTTTAAATTGTATAAAGCTGATAGAAAGAAAGAGTATAGCCTCAATAGAACCATTCCGTTTAAATCAGAAACATTGGCGGGTTTAGTTGAAGCTCCAATTATTTTCAACTTGGAATCTGCGAATTTGGTGCCGATTACAATTGATATCAAAGACCAATTAATCTGGCAACCATCTAAAATTTTCCCAACGGTTTCGATTCCAGCGGCGGTTAGCGGACAATCAACGGCTTGTGGTTCATTTACTTTCAATAGTGTTTTACCAGTTGGTACCGAAACCAAGCCAGTGTGCGTTTCGCAAACAGGACTTGAAGGAAACATGACGGGGGTAATGAAAATCAACTACAATGAGCGTTCAACTTTCGTTTCGAGTAATGACGTACTATCATTTGTTAACCCAACAACGGGCCTAACAGTAGGTTGTGCTACTTTTGATAGTCAATTCAATGTCTTCAACTTCACTGTGAAAGGAGGCGTTACTTCGGCCGAAACACCGATTGATGTGAAGTATTACTCAAATGTTATGAAAAAGACATTTGTTGTAAAATCAGGAGTAACCTACAAAAACAATAAAGAATTAGGTGATTATATCACACCTGCACCTTTAGATGTTTCTCCTTTGACAATCACCAACAATAATGGCGTCATTACGGCGGTCATGCGTGATACTTCATGGACTGGAAAATACTGTGTTGATGCTTTTGCCTTAAACTGTCCGAACTTCGGCGATGGCCAAACTACCTTCTGTTTCCAACGACTAAAACAAGGGGCTTGTTTGGATGTCGTCGTACGAAACGTTACCGAAGGCACCAATGACGTTGTAAAAGCGGTTTCTATTTCATCGCAAGTTGTTGTCAATTCGGGTATTCGATTAGAATACAAAGGTGGTAATAAGATTGAGTTGAAACCAGGCTTTGAAACAAAACCGGGAACTGTTTTCACAGGAAAAATAGAAGGTTGTAGTAATTAAAACTCAAAAATAAAGAGATGATGTCGTTTAGTTAGAGCATTTTATACACCTCGTGAGGAGGTTCAATACTTTAACTAAACGACATTGTTTTGGGGTAAAACAGTGTTTTTATTCCACTTCTTTTCTTAGGAGTGGAATATTTTTAAAATATTAGTCAGGCATTCCGAAGTATCTTCTCTATAAAATCGTAATCATGAAAAACAAACATCTACTCTATATTTTGCTATTTTTAAATAGTATCATTCTTGCTAAAGCCCAGTCAAATTGTGTGAATACTCCTTCGGTGAGTGTAAACCTAACAGGTTTATGTGCAGGAAAAAGCGAATTACTTACAGCTACACCCACCAACGGCGGTTCTACGCCATTTTATACATGGAAATTAAATAATGCTATTCTCCCTATTTTTACCAATAAAACTACTGAAGCGGGTTTGAGTGATAACACGATTAATGAGGTGTATGTAATTGGTAGTAATATCTATGCTGCTACCTCAATAGGTTTGAATATTTCTACCAATTCGGGTAGCACTTTTACAAACAGAACCAAAGCCTCCAACGGTTTAGGCAATGACCTCGTCAATGGTCTTTTTGTGACCGCTACCAAAATATATGCGGCCACGGCGGGTGGTCTGAGTATATCGGATAATAATGGTACGACTTTTACTAATAGAACAACCGCTAATGGTTTGGGAAGCAATATTGTTAATGATGTTTTTGTAGATGGAACCAATGTCTATGCTGCAACTGCATCAGGGCTAAGTATCTCAATAGATGGAGGTGCGAGCTTTACCAATAAGAGTATGAATAGCGTGCGTGGTGTTTTTGTAGATGGAAATAATATTTATGCTGCTACCTCTGCGGGTTTAAATGTCTCGACCGATGCTGGGGCAAATTTTATTCTCAAAACTACTGTCAATGGTTTAGGAAATAATAATATCAATGATGTATATAAAGTTGGTACCAGAATTTATTTAGCTACTTCGGGTGGTCTAAGCATTTCGTCAGATAACGGTAACTCGTTTATTAACAAAACAACTGCTAATGGTTTGGGAAATAACAATGTTTCAAGTGTTTTTGCTATTGGTAGTTTTATTTATGCTTCTACTGTTGGTGGTTTAAGCTTATCGAATGATAATGGTACGAATTTCTTTATCAATAAAACCACTACCGATGGCTTAGGAACTAATACATTAAATGATGCTTTTGCCTTAGGAAATAATATTTATGCCGCCACTACAGGGGGGCTGGCTATTGCTACTATCAATACTTTGCAGGTGAATGATGTCAAAGCAAACGATGTATATACCGTAACAATGCTGCCTTCTACTGCCGACTGCCCAACGGCTACGGCAACAGTTTCTATTTATCCTTTACCGATTCCAAATATTACCACTAACTCGCCTGTATGTACGGCAATGCCTTTGACCTTAAACGCTACAAATGAAAGAGTGAATACGGGAAATACTTACAGTTGGGCTGGGCCAAATGCCTATACTTCTACTAATCAAAACCTCTCATTTTCGGCAACAACTGTTACTTTATCAGGTACTTATAGCGTAACTGTTACTGATGCAAATGGCTGTACGGCGACCACATCTAAGGCTGCAACTGTAAATCCTTTGCCAATTCCTACGATTGGAAGCAATAGCCCTATTTGCACTGGTTTTACGCTCAATCTTACATCATCAAATTCAAGAAATACCTTTGGAAATTCTTATGCTTGGACAGGGCCAAACACCTATACTTCGGCTAACCAAAACCCATTTATAACGAATGCAAATACTTCGATGTCAGGCACTTATAGTGTCACTATTACTGATGCAAATGGCTGTACAGCTACCGCTACGACATCGACAACTGTAAATCCACTACCAACTCCGAGTGTTTCCAACAACTCACCAATATGTACTGGTTTTACACTCAACCTCACCGCAACAAATACAAGAAATGTAACTGGAAATTCTTATTCGTGGACGGGGCCGAATGCCTATGCTTCCACTATCCAAAATCCTTCTTTCACTAATGCAACAACTGCTTTATCGGGGACGTATAGCGTAACTATTACTGACTTAAACGGCTGTACAGCTACCGCTACAACATCGGTAACCGTAAATCCGCTACCGATTCCGAGTGTTTCTAATAATTCTCCAATCTGTACTGGTTTTACACTTAATCTTACTGCAACAAATACAAGAAATGTAACTGGTAATTCTTATTCGTGGATGGGGCCTAATGCCTATGCTTCCACTATCCAAAATCCTTCTTTCACTAATGCAACAACTGCTTTATCGGGGACGTATAGCGTAACTATTACTGACTTAAACGGCTGTACAGCTACCGCTACAACATCGGTAACCGTAAATCCGCTACCGATTCCGAGTGTTTCTAATAATTCTCCAATCTGTACTGGTTTTACACTTAATCTTACCGCAACAAATACAAGAAACGAAACTGGAAATTCTTATTCATGGACGGGGCCGAATGCCTATGCTTCCACTATCCAAAATCCTTCTTTCACTAATGCAACAACTGCTTTATCGGGGACGTATAGCGTAACTATCACTGACGCAAATGGCTGCACGGCTACTGCTACAACATCGGTAACTGTAAATCCGCTACCGATTCCGAGTGTTTCCAACAACTCACCAATTTGTACTGGTTTTACACTTAATCTTGCCGCAACAAATACAAGAAACGAAACTGGAAACGCTTATTCATGGACGGGGCCTAATGCCTATGCTTCCACTATCCAAAATCCTTCTTTCACTAATGCAACAACTGCTTTATCGGGGACGTATAGCGTAACTATCACTGACGCAAATGGTTGTACGGCTACTGCTACGACATCGGTGACCGTAAATCCGCTACCGATTCCGAGTGTTTCTAATAATTCTCCAATCTGTACCGGATTTACACTTAATCTTACTGCTGAGAATACAAGAAATACAACTGGAAACGCTTATTCATGGACGGGACCTAATTCCTATGCTTCCACTATCCAAAACCCTTCTTTCACTAATGCAACAACTGCTTTATCGGGTACGTACAGCGTAACTATTACTGACGCAAATGGCTGCACGGCTACTGCTACGACATCGGTGACCGTAAATCCACTACCGATTCCGAGTGTTTCCAACAACTCACCAATTTGTACTGGTTTTACGCTTAATCTTACTGCTGAGAATATAAGAAATGCAACTGGAAACGCTTATTCATGGACGGGACCTAATTCCTATGCTTCCACTATCCAAAATCCTTCTTTCACTAATGCAACAACTGCTTTATCGGGGACGTACAGCGTAACTATTACTGACGCAAATGGTTGTACAGCTACCGCTACGACATCTATAACAGTAAATCCATTGCCGATTCCGAGTGTATCAAATAATTCTCCGATTTGTGCTGAATTTGGACTTACCCTAAATGCAACAAATACCAGAAATGAAACTGGAAACGCTTATATGTGGACTGGACCCAATGCTTACAGTTCAACTATTCAAAATCCAAGCTTTGCTAATGCAACAACCGCTTTATCGGGTACGTACAGCGTAACTATTACTGACGCAAATGGTTGTACAGCTACCGCTACAACGAATGTAATTGTAAAACCCAAACCTCCAGTTCCTGTTATCAGCGTGCCGAGTCAATTAGTTGTTTGTTTTCCTAACACTTTAACTTTGACAGCAAATGGCTGTACAGGAACGGTTACTTGGTCTAATAATTCAACTGGTTCAAACATCACATTATCGACCATTGGAACTTACTCATTATCAGCAATATGCACCATTGATGGCTGTGTGAGTGAATCAAGTTCGCTTATCACAGGATTAGAAATAAAAGTAGCCCCAACGGCACAAGCAAGTAATAATGGACCTTATATTGTTGGTCAAACCATCAAGCTCACAGCAAGTAATGGCCCGAATTATTCGTGGACAGGTCCGAATAATTTTACGAGTTTGGTTTCGTCACCGACAATTACCAATGCAACCTTACAAAACAGTGGAATCTATAGTGTAACCGTTTCGATAAATGGCTGTACAGCAACTGCAACAACCAATGTTATTGTCAATAATTTTGCTCCGTGTAGTCCACAAAGAATCGTGGATTATAGCTACGTAAAGGCTGGAAATCCGCATCAGCCTCTTTTCCCGTTGAGCAATGGAATGGTTCTCCAACAAATTCCAGAGCAATCATCTATTCTCGTAACACCCGTTTGTCCTACAATCAATATCGAAAGTTTTGAGATGAAAATCGTTGGGCCAGAATTAAACTATCTAACGGTTCAGAACGTATCATACTTCGCTCTTTTTAGCAATGAAGAAGAAGATGTTTTTGGTAGAAACTTCACCCCTGGTGATTATACTTTGACTGTAACTGGGTATTCGCAAGATGATAAAAACGGAGCCGTTGTTTACGGACCAATTGTGACTACCTTCAAAGTAGTTGGAACACTCGGAACAATCTCAATGCCAACAATTTCATCACAAAGTATCTGTGCGGGAAGCAGCATTGATGTAAGTTTTTCAACTTCGGGAAACTTCAATCAAGTTAGCCAATTCCAAGTACAATTATCTGATGCCAATGGCTCATTCCAAAATCCAACTACCATCGGAACATCTAATACAACGGGTACGGTTTCTTGTTTTATACCAGCCAATATTGCTGAGGGAACAAATTACTTGATTCGAGTAGCATCTGCTAACCAAACAGCAGTTGGAAATCCAACGATGAGTGCTGTAACGGTTAATCCGCTCAATTCAAATATTTCGCAAAATATATCGACTGGCACAGTAACCAACAAAGCTACACAGACATTATCGGCAACTAATAAAATCATTGCCCCCGCCAATGTCAGCTACCAAGCAGGAAAAGCCATTTCTTTAAACGCTGGCTTTGAAGCTGGCAGTGGCAGCATATTTAAAGCAGAGATAAAAGGATGTAATTAGTGTTTATTTATTACAACGGAAAGCGACAAAAACCAAAATCCCTAAGGCACTATGCTCTTAGGGATTTTTTATAGTCAATATCAATAACTAATAATCACATCATTATTTGACACAATTATCTTTTCGGCGAGTATCTACAATACTTACAACCTTCCAACCTTTATCGGTTTTCATCATCGTAAACATATCTACACCACAATGATTAAATTTATCATTGACATAAAATTCGTAGGGTGTCCAAGCCATTGCCATTTCTCCATCGACTTTAATGTCGTAACTCGTCAATCTTTCATCTAAAATTACTCCTTCACGCTTAGTCCCGATTTGCTTTAACCAGCCTAAAATCGCATCTTCTTGCAGACGCACCTCCCCTGTTTTACTTTTCCCGATTGATTTGAGCGTACACGAAGGATGCAAAGCTGCACGCACAATGCTTGAATCGCTCTTACGCATTCCGTCGAATAATTGATTAATGGTTGCTTTGATTTGTTCTTCGTCGGTTTGGGCAAATGACTGAGTTGCTACCGTGAGCATCAATAAAGTCAATAGTTTTTTCATAATAATTAGTTTGAATAAGTGATGATAAGAGTTAAAGAACCAAAAGTACAAAAAAGATTGAATCTCAAAATAGGTTCAACTATTTCGGGTAAATTCTTGGTAAAAAATGGTAAAAAAATATTTTTCTGAAATGATTCAGTGGGTACAAAATTTGCTTATTTTCGTAACAAATGTAGGGTTTGATAATAATTTCTTCCAACAACTTATTATTCTTCCATACTAAACCGACACTTTTCTTAAAAACTATTCCTTTATGCTGAAGATTATTACAACTCTTTCTGTGTGTCTGCTTGTCACACTATCGTCGTTTGCACAAAAACCCGCTCCTGTTAAGTTTGGTGATATACTCTCTGATGTTGTCAAAATGAAAGTTTATCCGAAAGATTCTTCGGCCGAAGCCGTTGTGCTTTATGATGGCGGCGAAACCTATTTTGAAATCATGGGTGGCAATATCATGATTACACAAATTATCCACGAACGAATCAAAATCCTTAAAAAATCGGCCTTGGAGCGTGGCTCTATCAAAATTCCTGTGATACGAGAAAGTGGCACTTCTCAAGAGTTTTTGACCGATATTAAGGGCTTTACCTATAATGATAATAACGGCTCACCAACCAAAGATAAGCTGACTAAAGACATGATTTTTCAGGAAAAAGCTTCCGAAACGGTCTATTATACCAAAATTTCGATGCCAAATATCAAAGAAGGTTCGGTGATTGAATACAGCTACAAAAAACAAACTCCGATGAGTATTAGTCATAACCCGACCACTTGGTATTTCCAACAAGGAGTTCCCGTCGAGCGAAGTGACTACAAAATCACGATTCCTGCCTATTTCTACTATCGAATGATTATGAATGGCTATTTACCTTTGGCTCTCAACGAAAACAAAGATGTCAATATCAGTGAGTTTAATGTCAATGGGTTGCAATATCACTTTATCGTGCTTGATGCACCTGCTTTTCGTGACGAAGCCTACATCACAACCGAAAGCGACTATCTGTCAAAAATTGATTTCGAGTTGGCGAGTGTCAATTGGCCCGATGTGTTGGTCAGAGATTTTTCTTTAGATTATAATAATCTCAACAAAACCCTTCTTGAAAGCGAGCAATTTGGTCAACAACTCAAGCGTAATGGTTTCTTGAAAGATATTGCTTCCGAAATAAAAACTAAATACAAAGACTCAACCGACCGTATTCAGACTGCCGTAAACTATATAGTCAAAAATGTAAAATGGGATGGCAACAATAATATCTACACAGAAGGATTGAAGAAGGTTTTTGAGAAAAAAACAGGTGATGCCGCCGACATCAATCTTATGCTCGTTGCCTTGCTACGAGAAATCGGATACGATGCTAATCCCGTGATTCTGAGTACCCGTGACCATGGTCGTATTCATGAACAATACGCCTTGATGCGTCGCTTCAATTACGTAGTGGCTCATATCGAAAAAGATGGTAAAGACTTACTGATTGATGCCACCGACGAACACCTCAAAGTAGGAATGCTGCCTTATCAATGCCTCAATCATAGCGGTTGGTTGGTGCATCCATCTTTTCCTCGATTTGTATCACTCGAACCAATCGAACGTGACATTGAGTTTGAAAAGGCTGAAATGAAAATAGACGAAGAAGGCGAAATGAAGGGTAAATTCATGAAATCTTATGCTGGATACAGTGCTTGGAGTGCCAGAAAGACCTTCAAAAAAGAAGGAAAAGAGAAGTTTTTGGAAGAAATAAAAAAAGCCAAAACCAACTGGACAATCAGCAAAGCCGAATATAATAACAGTGATGAAATTAGCCAACCGATGGAAGCAAGATACGACGTAGAGATGAGCGATTTCGTGACGAAAGCGGGCAATATGATGTACTTAAAACCAATGATTTCGGAAGGACACACCGAAAATCCATTTAAAGATACCGAACGCACCTATCCGATTGATTTTGCGATGCCAATCGACGAAACTTTTATGGCAAGCTACGAAATTCCAGCGGGATATGCCGTGATAGAAACGCCCAAAAATGTATCGTTCGCACTTCCCGAAAATGGTGGTAAATTCACGCACGTAATCAATGTACTCGAAAACAAAATCACGGTCACGAGCCGTTTGAGTTTCCGAAAAACAACGTACACGCCCGATGAATATCCGTTTTTGAAAGAGTTTTATGACCAAATAGTAAAGAAACATAACGAACAAGTAGTATTGAAAAAACAGTAGAAAATGTTAGATTTCTACTGTTTCAACAGAATAGAACGTAGATTTTACTCAAACCTGCGTTCTACTTTCATATACAATTAACAAAACTAAAGCATGAAAAAAGCACTCCTTTTTCTTGTTACACTTTCATTTTCGAGTGTTTTTGCACAAAAATACCCAGTTTCGACAATCCCTGCCGAACTCAAAGAAAAAGCTCATGCAGTAGTGCGTGAGCATAAGACCTCGTTTATTGTGAAAGACATTGGTTCGGCCGTCACGAAAGTGGAGGGAGCAATCACGATTCTGGACGAAAAAGGCGAGCAACACACCACGCTCGTGATTCCATACAATAAGTTCACGAAAGTAAACGATATGGAAGCCCAACTCTACGACGAAACGGGTAAGAAAATAAAAAGCCTCAAACGTGACGACATCGAAAGCATCGGTGGCTCGTCGGGAGCAAACAATATTGATGATAGTTTTGTAAAATATGCCAGCCTTACGCACACAAAATATCCATACACGATTGTTTTTAGCTATGAATTTACGACCAAAAACATGATGTTTTATCCGAGTTGGGAGGCAATACCATATAATGCAGAAGCCACTTCTGTCGAACAAGCATCATTTATGGTTTCTATGCCCAATGGCGTACAACTACGCTACAAAGAGCAAAACATGCTCAATAAAGTAGTGATGGGGAGAGATGGAGATAAATTTTTGTATTCTTGGGAAGTGAGCAATCTCAAAGCCATCGAACGAGAGCCTTACAGCCCAAGTTTGAGTGAGATTTTACCAACGGTTTATACTGCCCCTACCCTATTCAAAGTCGATGATTACGAAGGGAATATTCAATCTTGGGCTGATTTGGCGAAATTTTATGGAAACTTAAACAAGGACCGTGAAAAACTCCCTGCCGAATTGATAACAAAAATCAAAGATTTGGTCAAAAACGAAACCGATGAAACCAAGAAGATAAAAAAGGTTTATGAATATTTACAAGCCAATACTCGCTACGTGAGCATTCAGTTGGGCATTGGTGGCTGGCAGTCGATGAAGTCGGAAGATGTGGCCAACAAAGGCTACGGCGACTGCAAGGCTCTCACGACTTTTACGATGGGAATGCTCCGAGAATTGGGCATAAAATCCTACCAAGCACTCGTAAAAGCAGGCGATGATGCCAACGATATTCTGACCGATTTCCCTTCTTTTCAGTTCAATCACGTCTTTTTGTGTGTACCACAGACCAAAGATACACTTTGGCTTGAATGTACAAGCCAAACCAATGCTTTTGGGTATTTGAGCGATTTTACGAGCAACCGACACGTAGTTTTGATTCAAGAAAATGGGGGGAAACTCGTAAAAACGCCAACTTACAGACCAAATGACAACATGATGGTCAGAAAGGGGAAATTTGTTTTGACCGAAGATGGCAATGCCGAAGCAGAAATCGAAACTCGCCTTTCGGGTTTGCAGCAAGACTCACACGCAGGCGTGATTCACACGCTCGGAACGGATGAACAAAAGAAATGGTTGACCAATAATATGAGCCTTTCGAGTGTTGAAATCAAGCAATTTTCGCTGACTGAAAAACGAGAAAAAATACCAAGTGTCAGCGAAAAAATGACTTTGGCTCTTAGGAATATCTCGAACAAAAGCGGCACAAGGATTTTCCTGACACCTAATCTATTAAATCAAGCTCGCACAGTTCCACTACCCAATCCCGACCGCAAAGTTGATTTCGAGCTATCAGGAAATTATATGGATGTTGATAGTATTTCTTTTCAGATTCCTGCGGGTTTTTCTTCGGAATACCTGCCCGAACCAACCAAAATACAATCGAAGTTTGGCACTTACACAACAAATGTGCAGATGACTGGCGATAAGATTCTGTATGTTCGTCAGATTACGCTACTTCAAGGGCGTTATCCTGCGGCGGCCTTCAATGAATTTGTAGATTTCCGAAAAAAAATAGTAAAAGCCGACAAAAATCAGATTGTTTTGGTGAAAAAAACCTAAATGTCGATTTATTTTCCCTCTTTCATGCAACATTCTGTTCAGTCATTACATCTAATAAGAAAACTTAAACATAAAAACGCATGAAAAAATTATTTACATTATTTTTATTAATCACCAGTAGTTGCTTTGCTCAAGAACTAAAACGCTCGTTCAATCTTAAAGATTTTGATAAACTCGATATGGGAAGTGCCTTTATCATTAACGTTACACAAGGTAGCACCTACAAAGTTGATGTTAGAGGGCGAGAACAAGATTTGAAAGAAATTATCGGTAAAGTCAATGGTAGCACGCTCGATTTACATTTTCCATCAAACTGGAGCGGGAGTAAAAACAGAAAAGAAGTTTACGTGACTATTACGATGCCCAAACTTACGGAAGCTGAGTTTTCGGGAGCATCAAAATCGACAGTTTCGGGGTTTAATTCTGATAAATTATCTATCAGTATTTCTGGAGCATCGGTTGGTAACTTTAAGGTCAATGCCAAAGCTTTATCAATAGATTGTTCGGGGGCTTCGAGCCTTACACTTATCGGTAATGGGCAAAGTATTGATGCTGATGTTTCGGGAGCTTCAAACGTTAATTCCTTAGATTATAAAGTTGCTTCGGCCGATATTGATGCTTCGGGGGCAAGCGATATAAAATTATTCGTAACCAGCAAAATCGTGGCTGATGCCAGTGGTGCAAGTAGTGTACGCTACAAAGGCGGAGCTTCTGTGAAATCAAGCACGTCGGGAGCAGGTTCGGTCAAGTCTATGAATTGATAATTGGGTATAAAAAACGCTGACATGGTTTTGAATCATGCCAGCGTTTTTGTTTTCAATATTTTACCACTTCACAATTTTCTTTACTTCTCTCCTCTTGCCAGTCTCTAAAATCAAAAAATATATTCCTGCATTGAGGTCAGGTAAACTCAACTTAAATTTATCAAAATATGTAGTGATTGGATATTCTTGTTGAGTTATCAAATTCCCTTTTTCATTCAATAAAGTTACGTTGAGTTTCGTGCTTGGTTTGTTATAAACATGAAAATTCAGTTCGCTATCGAAAGGAACAGGGAAATAATTGACCCAAAAACCAAGTGTTTTAGGATTTAATGTAACTCTTAGGCTCTCTTCGGGGGTCAAAACGACACCATTTGGGCAATTTGCATCTGATATATCTGCCACCGAAAAAGCATAGTAAATTGGCTCAGTAGGATAAAACTTCTTAATATAAGTACTCGCCGATGTTGTGATTCGCTCGTTTCCGTTAATCACAAACTTATAAGGTGGCGTACCCGATAGGTTGACCAAAACCTGCACGGTATCATACACATAAGCCTGAGCAGGTTTCGTAAGGCTAATGGTTGGTGCTTGAAAAATATGTACTTCTATCGAGTCGGTCGATGATACTTTTGGGTCGGTACTCTCCAACTTTGCCCAGTATTTTCCCGAAACAATATCATTCGGAATATTCGCTTTGAGTGGGTCATTACCAATCGACGAAGTGTATTTGCTTTTTCCTGTAAATATTATTTTAAACTCATTATTGGCGTTGTATTTGCCTGCAATGCTGAGTTTCAAATCAATTTTTTCGTTTGAACAATACTGATTTTTATCAAAACTCTTTAGACTCAAAGCCAGCACATTGATTTCGAGTTGGTTACTCAAATCACTTATACATTCTTGGTCAAGACACTGCACTTTATACTGAATATTGGCCTGTGGACTCACCTTCATTATATTATTTTTGTCGGTTATCAAGGTTTCCACAGCTTGGTTTTCACCAGTCCAAGTCCACTTGGCCGAGCTACAGCCTTCGGCAGTTAAACTCACTTGCTCACCCTTCAAGATTTGGCTTGAAGAAGCCTTTAATTTGGGAGCTTTCAGATAATTACAAGAGTTTATTTTCAATAATTTATCAAACTGTAAAAGCCACACTTTACCACTATTATCTAATTGCCAAGTACCTGATGTACTCACAAGCGGAATATTTTCAACCAACTTTAGTTCGCTCCCACTGAAAGAATAAAGGTCTCTTTTAGTACCAAGTATATTGTATAAAAATAGCTTACCGTTTGTTTCGCCAATGACACGATTTGTACCTGAAAGTGGCAAATTCTGATTTACCCAGCCAGTTTCTTTACTGTATCTTAGCAATGGTGCCCCCCCACTATGTATAACCCACAAATTTTCTTTTGAATCTAAATAAATCTGACTAATTGAGCTACTCAATAAGCTGTTACTTCGATTAAAAACCTCTGCTTTTTTGGTTTCAAAGTTATAATTATAGATTTCGTATGTGCCATTTGTACTGTTAAAAACGAGCATCCAAGCCGAGTTTTTGCCCCAAGCCACACTTTGTTGAAGAGAAATACCCGATGGCAACTGATAAACAATATCGGTAGAATCTTGATTGACTTTCTGAATACTTGTATTATCTGTCACGAATTTGGTTTGTGGGTCGAAACTGCTAAAGCTTGCGTTATTGCTACCCACAAAATCTCTCGATTCAAGAATCTTGAACGTATTAGGGTCTAATTTAGCCAAACGGAAAGTTGGTTTCGGAAAAACACCATCAAAAGCAATGCGTTTACTCACTTGTGTCAAAATCCATAGATTGCCTGCCACATCGGTTTTCGAATCAAGCAGTACATTACTTACATTTCCGTTCGTAACGTTTCGATTGAGCAATTTACTCGAAGTACCATCGAGTTTCATCTGAACGATTCCTTCGTTGGTAGTTACAAAAGCGAAATTATCATTAAAAACAACTTTTCGTAGCGTTCGGCTCAGGTTTTCGACATTGGCATTATTGAAGTACGAAAAACTTTCTGGAATAGCCTCTGTGCCAGTCTTGAACGAACGCTCCGTAAAACGCACAAGTCCCTGCGGTAAACCAATGATATTAAACTTTTCGTTGTTGTATTCTTCAAACTTTACATAATAGGTGGTATTAGGTTTTAGATTTTGCAACAAAAACGGATAGTTGGTCTGACTGGCATAAATACCCGATTTGATAGATTTCTGAATAATCGGAGAGGAATAATCGGATTTCTCGGAAACAATAACCCTTACCTCCAGAATATCGCCGCTGCCTGCACTATAATTTATCGGAAAAGTAAGCGGATAGCCATTGAGTGCTTGTTGGGTAAGGTCAAGAATAGTCGTATTGGGTTTTATCCAAAACGTTGAAGGTTTCGACCACGCACTTGTCTCCGTTCCTCTCACGGCTCTTACTCGCCAAGTAAAGGCTTCGTTTGATACAACCAATGATAATGAATTGGTAGTCGAACGACGATTAGTAGCGTTTAAATCAAATGAATACGAAGTATTGCCCGAACTAAAACCAATCGTCTGAATTTGGTATTCGGTGGCATCATCTATTTTATCAAATCTCAAAACAAGCGTCGAACCATCTACATTGGTTAGCCCATTGCTTGGCGACTGAATTTTCGGGGTTTCTACAATGGCTGGTACATTCATCTTCATTGTATTTGACCATTGACCCTCGCCAAGCCTATTTTTTGCTTTAATTCTGAGAAAACAAGTCTGGTTTTTCTTCAAATACGGCAACACAGCGTATGATTGTTCGCTGGTATCACGCAAAACGATATTCTTAAAATCAGCTCCATCCGCCAATTCGATTAGATAGCTTTCGGCATTGACAATCGTATTCCAAGAAAAATAAGCATCTCGATTAAAATCCCAGTTTTCGTTTAGCTTAACGGTTTCCGTAATTGCCCTAATTTTCAGAAATCTCGATGCAGCCGTTCGGTTCATCAATTCAATGCAAAGTGGGTGAAAATTATTGAGGCGGCGGCCGCAGTAGCTCATCAATGTACCTTTGATGTTTTCGAGTGCGTCGGAATAACAACTACCCTCTACGGCATAGCAATAATCAATGGCTCCGCCTGGCCACGTACAGCTTTGTGTATGTGGCGAACCAAAATTATGCCCAATCTCGTGAGCGATTGTCGAGATATTTTGCCACGGTGAAACATTGAATTTACCACTCGCTACGCCACCCGCACCAGAAAATCCTTTTGAATTGAGATACATTACCACATCGCTCGGGATTTTCGATAAAGATGTATTTGTATAAACATTCCGAAGGTTAGTAAGCATCGTAAAAATATCCGTTACATTGTTGTAAGGGTCTTTTGCTTCTTCTTTCCAGATATTTACGTAGGTCAGTACGAGCTTGGTCGCTATTTCATTTTCGTAAATTTCGGAGGCTTTCTGAATGATAGTAGCTACCTCATTTTTGATAAAAAGGGTATCGCCATTATACTTCTTAAAAGTCTGATAATCAACATCAACCACTACCTTGCATAGATAAAAATCATCAATGGCTTGTTGACGAGTTTTGCGTTCTTTGATAAACTGCGGCAACTGTTTCATGATTTCCTGCGAGATTTCGTTATCGTTAAACCCGCAAGTGATGTCTTGTGCAAATGAAAGTGTGGAAACTAAAAACAGGAATAGAAGTGAAGGAAATCTAAATTTCATAAAAGTCTGTTAATGATGGAATTTGTTGTTGGTTTCAATATACAAAAATCTGCATCTTATTCTGAATTTTCATCATTTTCTTGAAATAAATCACATAAAAAATGCCTCTGATAAAATAC
This sequence comes from Emticicia aquatilis, assembly GCF_014644295.1. Classification (GTDB taxonomy): domain Bacteria; phylum Bacteroidota; class Bacteroidia; order Cytophagales; family Spirosomataceae; genus Emticicia; species Emticicia aquatilis. The sequence continues at coordinate 501,400 of NZ_BMKK01000003.1, read as the reverse complement.
CAGAGGCATCATTTAGACTGCAACTATTGCTTACTTCAACTTTTCTAATTCGGACTTTACAAAATCCATTAACTCGGCAATGTATTCTTTTGAGAAATCGAATTTTACATTAGCAGCTTCATAAATTTTACCGATGGTTGTGGTATAGCCTAACCTCAAAGCATTTAGGTAGCCATCGAGTCCTTTTTGGGCATCTTGTTTATAATTTCTCCAAACACTGATTGCACCTAATTGGGCCATTCCGTATTCTATGTAGTAAAATGGCACTTCAAAAATATGCAACTGACGCTGCCAATTATATTTTTTGAATCGCTCAAAACCTTTCCATTCGGTCACAGAATCGGAGAATTGCTCGAACGTCTGTACCCAACGGGTCTGACGTTCTTCGATGCTGTGCGTAGGGTTTTCGTAAATCCAATGTTGGAATTTATCGACGGTGGCAATCCACGGCAAAACCTCCAAAATATCTTCCAAATGCTCTATTTTGGCACGTTTTAGGTCTTCTTCATTCTCGAAAAACACACCCCAATGTTCCATCGAAATCAATTCCATCGACATCGAAGCCAATTCGGCAACCTCAGAGGTTGTACTACGGAATGAGTTCAAAGGCAAATCACGCACCTCGAAAGAGTGAATGGCGTGTCCACCCTCGTGAACCATCGTAACCACATCACGCAGGCTTGAAGTGGCATTCATAAAAATAAACGGCACACCGATTTCTTCGAGCGGATAATTATATCCACCTGGGGCTTTTCCTTTGCGAGATTCTACATCGAAATGCCCCATGCGTCGCATGATACGAATATAATCAGCCAATTTCGGGTCGATTCTTCGGAAACATTCAACGGTTTTATCCAACAAATCTTCTCCATTACTGAAAGGTTTGAGAGCAGGTTTGCCATCAGGGTCAACTTTCAAATCCCATGGACGAAGTTCATCGACATTCAACTTTGCTTTGCGTTCTTTGGCCATTTCATCCACCAAAGGCACAACGGTTTCGGCCACGGCCTCGTGAAAATTGAAGCAATCTTGTGGCGTATAATCGAAACGCCCCATGGCCGCAAACATATAGTCACGGAAATTCAAGAAGCCTGCATTGACGGCCAACTGGTGACGTAAATCACGGAGTTCGTTAAATAGAGTATCGAGCTTTTCGTGGTCTTGGTAGCGGCGTTCGGCAATTTTTGTCCAAGCCTCTTCACGAATTGCACGGTTAGGCGACTGCAACAAATCTCCTGCTTTCGGCAAGGTCATTTCTTCGCCATTGATGTTTACGGTCATTGCGGCCGTAGTTGATTGATATTCAGTTTGTTTGGTCTGAATTTGGGTTTCAATCGGAATATTTTCTTCACGAAAAATCTCAACTGATTTTTTCATTCCACGAATCGTGATAAAGAAGCCTTCATCAGTCAATTCACTCAAAAATGCACTTTCAAGAGCTTTTTTATTGAGTTGGTCGCTGTAAACCGAAAGTTCGGGCTGAATCTGTTCTACAAAAAACTGGTAGTTTTTCTGGTTTTCTTCGCTGGCGGTATCGCAAGTCATTTTGATGTATCGCCAAGCCAAATTTTCTGATAAATACGATTCCAACTCACTACGGTCAATGAACCATTGGCGGAGTTCTTGGGTATTCGCAATCGAACGGCTCACCAAATTTTCGTAAAGTGGCTTTAAATCTTGCCACTGATTAAGGGCAAATTCTTCACCAATAAATGTGCGTGGTTTTCGCTGTGGTATTTCTATTTCTTGCATAATTATTTATTATTTTGACAAAAGATGTTAGACAAAAGACAAGAGAGGATTTTACTTAAAATAAATCTCTTGTCTTTAATCTTTTGTCTCTTGTCTAAAATCTCACTTCTTTCTAACGCTTAAACTCATCCAAACAACGGAAAACCTCAAAAGTTAGGTCGTAGTCGTTGGCGGTAAGCACAAAATTATCGGGTAAATTACAAAAACGCATAAAATTCTTCAATTCTTGGCCTTTGAGTTTTGTTACAAACGAAATGTATTCGGCATTGTAGCGATACTCAACCAAGAGCTTTTTGAGGTCTTCTTGCTTCATGGCTGCCAGTTTTCGACGAGATTTTCCTTCTTTACTGAAAAGTTCGTAAAGCCCATCAATCGAAATACCAATTGTGCCTGGAGTAGAAGTATTTGTATTGATTAGGTTTGAAATATCCTTCCATTTTAACTTCGTTGAAGCTTCAGGCGAACCCATTAATTCATCAATTTGCTTCTTTACTTGCTCCAACCGTTTATCTCTAACCACTACTTCTTTTAGGGCAATGGCATCTTGCCGCATTTCGATGACAGGCTCCATATTCACACCATCCCACGCAATGCCCGTTGCTTTATAACCAACCGAAGTAATTTTTATTGAATCGCCTTTTGATGCTCGTACCAAAAAATTACCATTTTCGCTCGTTTTGGTTATTTGTTTGGTGTCTTTATTCACAACTGTTGCAGCTGGAACGGGTTTGCCTGTGGCCTTATCAATGGCTTTGCCAAGAACGTATGCCTTTTGGGCGAAAGCAGAAAACACCCCTAACCCCTGAAGGGGAATAAGAAGCATAAGAACTTTTAAAAACCTCTCTATTCGACGGTTCGATTGGGTTGGGCTGCTATTTAATTTGTCCATTCAAGATGATGTATTTCACTTCTTTATCTTTCGTAAGCAAGAAACTCGCTGTTTCGTCGAGATTAATTTCTTGATTTTGTATTTCTTTTTCTGAAACTTTATATTTCTGCAAAACCTCTGGATATTCTTTTAATAAACTCACTGTCAAACCTTTGGCATCAATCTCTTTGATACCCCAAAAAATAGAAAGGTCGCCGAGGTCTTCTATAACGCTCGAAAATACAAAATCAGTAGCGTTGTTGATGTTTTTTTCGCTGAGATTAATACCAATATCTTTGATGATGGTTTTGCCATTCTGCACAAATTGGGCATTACGAATGAGTAAGTCAAACAAATAGCGGTCGTTGTTTGGAATAGCTTCGTAAGTTTTTAACTCAAACTTTGTGTATGATTGCTCTGCAATTGCCTGTAAACCCGTCAAAATCGCCACAAAATTGAGTTTTCTGATAAATTGTTTTTCGGTGTCTTCTTTATATCCGCCCGATTCTATCAAAATCAGACTACTACCCCATTTAGCAATATTATCGCCAAAAGCCCGTGGTTCGTGGTCGTCGTTCCAGCGGCCTAAATGCCCAGGAATAAACTGTTGTAGCGTTTGGTGCATGCCACATATCACTTGCATGGCTCGTGTTCGGGCAGGATTCCACTCTTTTGCATAATTGTATGACGTTGGCAGAAACGAAATCGTTGCTTGCTTTCCGCTCGCCCCAGCACTGTATTTGGTATTTTTATCGTGTAAATTAAACGAAAAATCAGGTTTTAGGTCGTCTTGGAGTTTCTTCAAAATTCTGCCTTCGGGAGTCTGAAAACTTAGAGCATCACGGTTCATATCAATGTCGGTAGCGGTGCGTCTTTGGAAGCGTTCTGCTCCATCGGGATTGAGCATTGGCACATAATAGAGCGTACAATTTTCAAGAATTTTGCTTCTTAGTGCATCAAATCCATCATTTTTTCCTTGAAAGAAATTAAAAATATCAAACAAGGCCATCGTGGCAGTAGCTTCATCGCCGTGCATTTGCGACCACAACAAAACCTTGATTTTGCCACTTCCCATCTTGATTTGATAAATATCTCGTTCTTCAAATGACTTCCCGATTTTCTCGACCGAAAAAGGCAATTTTTCTATCAACGGAACAATATCTTTGTGCTTAAAACGGCGTTTAGTGAGGCTTTGTTCTTTGATTTGTTCGTGAATATCGAATAATTGTTTTGAAAAATCTGGGAGTTTGGGCTGTGCAATCGCTGACATATTGGTTAGAAATGAGATAATTACCGAAAGCACAAAGGTAAGGCGTTTGTGAAGAAGTACCATAAATTTATCGGAATATCGTGATTCAAAGAAAGTCAGAAGTTTCTTAGTTTATTTACCAACGCTACAAGCTCTTTGGGTGGATTATTGTGGTCGAAAGTAGAAGATTGATACTTTTTATTTCCTACTGTTATTTCAATAGTAGCCTGCAAAGCTGCATCATTTGCCCTTTTTCTTGATGAAGATTTGAAAGAGTAAAATGAATCAAGTTTAATCTTTTCACAAATTTTCATGATTTCTTTCCAATCTTCAATAGAAAGTTTTTTCTTAAAGATAATCGAATTTTCGTCTAAAATATATTCCTTTTCGGAAATTAAAATTTCTCGCCTAAAACCACGTGTAGATTCGTTGAGGGTAATAGAGGTTATTTTCTGCGAAAATCCCTCAAAAGCAAGTAAGAATAAAGAAATAAAAAATGGAGTTTTCATATAGTTTAAATAAAAATGCCCTTCAATTTGAAGAGCAAAATAATATTTAAAAAAATAGAAAATCTGCTTTTTGAGATTAGAATTTAGAGGTCTAAGTAAATTCTAATCTCGCAAGTATTTTTGATTAGTTTTAAATCTATCTACCACAACATTTCTTGTATTTTTTACCACTTCCGCAGGCACACAAATCGTTTCGATTTTGGGTTTGTGGTGCTTCAGAACTACCAATTATTCCGCTCAGATAATACCATTTATCATTTTCTTTGATGAACGTAGATTTTTCGTGATGAATTTGTAATGTCCCAGAATCATCTAAATAAGAGGCTTTAAATTCAACTTCACCATCTTCTTCATTGAATTTACCTTTTCTTGTAGCAATAACTTCCAATTTTTTCCACTGATTGGCCACTGCCCACGCCCGAATATCGGCTTCATCGAAGTTTTTTTGTTGAGTTGGATAGGTAGTTGCAATCAAATATTTCACATCAACCACCACATAAGCCGAGTATCTCGAACGCATCAATTGCTCGGCAGTTTGGGCAGTTTTTTCACCTTTGATGATTGGTTCGCAACAGTCAGAAAATGGTTTTGCTTCGCCACAGTAGCACATAGAATAAACGTAATAAAATTAAAAATTAGCGATTGAAAGACAGCCGCATTAATGCCACAAAGTACGTCAATAAATCAATTAAAAAATACTTCATCGACAAAAAACCAACCTTTCTGCCCTTTTCCAGGGTGCCAAACTGGAAGTTTCGACACTGGTTTAATGACCAGTTTTATCATTTTATATGAGCCTTGTATAAGAGGAATTTGAAGCCCAACATTGGCGTTTCCTTCCATTTTTTTAGCTTGTTTTGGCGTGATTTTCTGAATAACTTTCAAATCAGCTTTGCTATTTCCAGCCCAAACCTCCACCGCCAAAGGTGGCATAATGAAAGAATCCATTTTTTGTAAATAACTGATTGTTAGACCTTTGATGGGCTGAACTTTCTTAAACTCAAAAATCCCCATAAATTCCTTTTCACGATAGCCCAGCCATGCTTTATCACCAAAATTATCAGTAGGCCCTTTTTTCAAATCATTTAGTGTGCTTCCACCTTTACCCGAGTATTTGGGGTCGGGCAAATTGAGCAAATACACGCTATCAGCCACAAAACTCGACTTGAAGAAACTATATTCTACTTTTCGACTGGCGTACCAATTTTCTTTGGTTGCTATGGCCTTGAATTTTGTGTAACTATCAATGATGATTGGTTTTTCGTAGATATTTACCGTTGTTGAGTCTGGCTCAGAACCATCAAGCGTATAGCGAATCTTTACATTTTTGAGCGTATGTTTCAGCGTAATTGGTGTATTGGTTTTGATGATAAAATCTTCATTGACCAAAATTGGCGGATTAAGTTGCAGAATCTCATTTGGATTGTCGAGTCCTCCCCTATCAAATTTGATTTTGGTATATTTCTTTCCCAATTCTGTTACAGTGGCTTCGTCAATATTCGTATTCCACACAAAAACCTCTTTTAATTTCGGTAAATCAAGTATTTTTTGAAGGTTTTCTTTAGAAATTTTCGTTCCTGCCAGAGCGACAGACTCCAAATTCTTGCATTTTTTGAGTTGTTCTAAAGTATTTCCAGTTATGTCAGTTTGATTAAGAATGAGTTTTTCGAGGTTCGGAAAATTGGCTATTAAAGCCAAATCTTCATCGTGTACAGGCATTTTCGATAGATTCAAAATCACCAGTTGCTCACCTACTTTCGAGAGATTTTCTAAAACTTTACGGTCGAATTTCTTACTTACAAAGAAATCGGCCTGCAATGCGGGCGAACCCGTTGCCAACGGAAAAACCGAACAAAAAGGTGTATTAACCGCCGCTAAATCCGATTCAGAAGGCATCGAAAAGCTATAAACTTTGGCTTCTTTGGCCGCTGATTTCATACCAACAAGTTTTGAAGCAATTTTCTTGGTTTCTGAACTTACCAAATAGTTTTTGAAAGCTTTTTTAAGGTCTGCACCTTCGTTTATCCATGCAGATAAGAGAGCAATTTCATCGGTTGTTAGTTGTGGTTTGCCTTTCGGTGGCATGTGTTCTTTGTGTTCGAGCGGTAGATTTGCTCTTTGAATAATATGGCTATTGAGGGCATCACCCACTTTCCAAATCAAACCATTTTTTCCACCTTTCAGAATCTTTTCGATGCTACTCATATTGAGTTGGCCTTTGGTTTTATCATCGTTATGGCAAGCCACGCATTTGGCTTCAAGAATCGGAAAAATGGCAGCTCTGTACATTGGGTCATTCTCCGAAAATTGTGGAGCAGTATCAGTTTTTTGCCACGCTTCAAACAGATAATTTTCACCGTGTGTAATGCCCGCCCCGAAATGTCCAGCTACGGCCATGATGGCCAGTAATGCCCAATTTGGATATCTTTTTTGACTCAGTTTTTCATCAAAAATTACTATTGCATAAGCCAGTAAACTGACACCAATACCAGTGAATTTATGAAACTGTAAAAGTCGCTCATCATAGCCTCCTTCTCTTGATAAAAAGAAACCCATCAATGCCACGATTGCTGCCGAAAGTGCCGTTAAAGTCAGTATAAGCGTTCGGATAAGTTCATAACTTTTTGTTTCGATTTCATTTTTCAAGAATGAAAAAAGCACCAATAATACCACAAAACCTATCGGTAAATGCAGTAATAATGGGTGCATTCGTCCAAGTGGATTCATCCAAAGCGGAAGGCTTACTTGCTCTTCAAACACCAAAAAGAAAAGTAAGAGAATATTTAGACTTAATAATAGGTATGATGAAATTTTATAAAAACGGGTCATTTAGGTCTGAATTCTAAGTTTTACTGCATATTAGACATCTTTATTTACCAATGCGTATTTAGATGTTGCATACCTAACGGCATGCTCAACTATTGTGGTGTTATTCTTTCTACCGATATTTAATCCCTACGGGATATTGTTTATAGGACAAATATGTCGGCGGTCTGACTTCTAAATTGTCCATCATCTAAAAGGCACAATTTAAAAAATTATGTTACGCCATTAGCCCAGATATTACATTTCCTGCCACATCGGTTAGGCGGTATCTTCGACCTAAATGTTTGTAGGTAAGTTGTTCGTGATTCAAGCCCATTAGGTGCATAACGGTTGCATGAAAATCGTGAATATGCACAGGGTCACGCACGATGTTGTAGCCAAATTCATCAGTTTCTCCGTAAACAATGCCAGGTTTTACACCTCCACCTGCCATCCAAATACTATATGCTCTTGGGTGGTGGTCACGACCATAATTGTCTTTTGTGAATGTTCCTTGACAATAATTTGTTCGGCCAAATTCTCCACCCCAAATTACTAAAGTTTCATCCAGAAGTCCACGTTGTTTGAGGTCGGTAATCAGAGCTGCCGAAGCACGGTCAACGTCTTGGGCTTGCAGTGGCATTTCGTTGGGAAGGTTTCCGTGTTGGTCCCAACCTTGGTGATAAAGTTGTACAAATCTTACGCCTGATTCTGATAGTTTTCGAGCTAAAAGAGCATTGGCAGCGTAAGTTCCTGGCACTAAACACTCGGGGCCATACATTTTTATGATATGGTCGGGTTCTTTCGATAAATCGGTGAGTTCTGGCACAGCCGTTTGCATTCTATACGCCATTTCGTACTGCTGCACTTTAGCTTGTACTTCGGGGTCACCGTTTTCTTCAAAACCTAAATGATTGAGTTCGGCCAGTTTATCCAACATTCTTCTTCGGGCAATTTTATCCGTGCCTTCGGGGTCGTTGAGATACAAAATTGGGTCTTCGCCACTACTAAAAACTACGCCTTGATGCGTAGAGTCTAAAAATCCATTCGTCCAAAGTTTTGAATAAACGCCTTGCCCGTTTCCACGACCACGAGAAAGCAAAACGCAAAATGCAGGAAGATTTTTGTTTTCGCTACCCAAGCCATAACTCGCCCACGCTCCCATACTCGGGCGATTACCCACTTGAGCTCCAGTTTGCAAGAAAGTGAGTGCTGGGTCATGATTAATGGCATCAGTATTCATGGTTTTGATGATACAAAGGTCATCAACGATTTTGGCCATATTCGGGAATAAATCGCTCACCCACGCACCCGATTGACCGTATTGCTTAAAGTCAAAAAACGAACCCATCAACGGAAACTTTGTCTGATTAGAAGTCATTCCCGTGAGTCGCTGTCCATTTCTGATAGATTCTGGCAAATCTTGACCCATCATTTTGGTGAGCGTAGGCTTATAATCAAAAGATTCAAGCTGAGATGGAGCCCCATTCTGAAACAAATAAATCACTCGCTTGGCTTTTGGGGCAAAATGCGGCAAACCCAAAGGCAATTGGTCGAGGTTTTCATCGCCTTTAAATAAATTAGGCATCAACAATGAGCCTAAACCCAAAGTGCCGATTCCAGCGGCAGCCTTACCCAAAAAGTGGCGGCGGGTAATGTTTAGTTTATGATTGAAAAATTCGTTTTGCATATAAATGCTGTTTCTATTTTATGTTTGACCCTTTCAGGGTCAGTTTATACTTTATTATCTTTTCCACGATTTTCAATCGTGGCTATTCGTGTTCAACCACTTCGTGGTTAATAAACAGAATAATTGTTAATAAGCCTCTATAAGACTTACTCTACGACTCAATATTTTTAAAAGCCTGAAAGGCTTAAACTTGAATAGCCGTAGGTGAAACCTACGGAAAAAAGATTTTGCACAAACTCCTAACCCCGAATGGGGTTAAACTTAAAGGCCTCAATCCAAATATTTATCATCAAATTCAATTCTGTGTTCGTTTAATAATTCAATTAATTCCTCTTTGAATGTTGTTTCTTTATGATGTTCTTCTTGATTTTTCACATATTCTATCAAGTTATCCTTTGCCTCAATTGAGTATGTAAAAGCGGAGTATCCATCTTGCCAACCTCCGAAATTGGGAAAAATCTTTTTCTCTTTGATAAAACTTGTACTACCCAGTTTAATATCTTTTACTAAATTAGACAATGCCACTGATGGATGAAGACTTGTGATAATATGAATGTGGTCTTCTACCCCATTGATTCGATATAAATGACACTTATTATTCTTTAAAATCCCCCAAATTGACTTGAATAATTCAGGTCGTTCATCTTTAGAAAGTGTCTTTTTTCGATATTTTGTACTAAAAACTATCTGGTAAAATGTTTGTGTGAAAGTTCCCATTTCTCTGATGTTTGACCCTTTCAGGGTCAGCTTATTTTCGTTTACATTTTCCACGATTTTCAATCGTGGCTATTCAAGTTAAAGCCCTTCGGGCTTGTTACACTCTCTAAATAATTCTCGCAAAAAGCCCAAAGGGCTTTAACCGCAGCGGCGGACCGTTCGAATAGCCGTAGGTGAAACCTATGAATAAAGATTCAAGATGAAAACGCTAACCCCGAATGGGGTTAAACTCATATTTCACCCCCTAACAATCGCCTCTTCCATATTAAAAATCATCTGGATAGTTTGCATGAGAGCGGCGGTTGCGTTTTTATCTTTTACTTCCTTGCGTTTATATTCGCCAATGCTGAGCATTTTATCAGTTTTCTTGGCATTTTTAGCAAAAAACTCCTTTTCTGATTCAAAATATTGCTTCAAAATATCCAGTTCTTTGGCTTTTGGTTTTCGGCAAATAATGCGTCGGAATGCCTTTTCGAGTTTAGTTTCCAACGGAATATTTTCCGACATCAGATTTTCTGCCAAAACCCTTGAACCTTCCATTGTTTGTGGGTCATTCATCATTACCAAAGCTTGGAGTGGCGTATTCGTTCTGCTGCGTTGCACTTCGCATTGGTCACGGTTGCTGGCATCAAAAATGAGCATTGATGGTGGAGGAACAGTTCGCTTAATAAACACATACATTCCTCGGCGATAAAGGTCAGATTCGTGGTCTTGCACGTATCTTGCCAAAGTTCCACGCCCCGAAGTAGCTACTTCCCAAAGCCCTTTTGGTTGATAAGGTTTTACACTTGGGCCACCAATTTCTTCGTTCAGCACTCCGCTACTTGCCAATACATGGTCACGCACGTTTTCGGCAGGGAAACGCATACGAGTTGAACGAGCCAAAAAGATATTTTCGGGGTCGGTTTTTAGGTGTTTTTCTGTGATTGTTGAAGATTGTCGATAAGTGGCCGACATCACAATTTGTTTTACCAAACGCTTGATATTCCAGCTATTTTCTCTGAAATCTACCGCCAACCAATCGAGCAATTCGGGGTGTGAAGGTAGCTCACCTTGCATTCCAAAATCACCGAGAGTTTTTACAATTCCTCGACCAAAAAACGAAGCCCAAAGACGATTGACATACACTCGTGCCGTGAGTGGATTTCGGGCATCGAGCATCCATTTTGCCAAGCCAAGTCGGTTTTTCTCTAATTTGTTGGTATCGAATGGCATAATAGCTTTCGGAATTCCGACTCCAACCATCTCTCCGTGCGAATCATAATTTCCACGATTCAGGATATAAGTCGGGCGAACTTTCGAGCTATCTTTCATCACCATGACCATTACTTTAGCCGTATCTTTTTTATTGATAAATTTCAAGATCGAATTTACGTCTTCGGTCGTAATTTTCATGTTGGGAGGGTCGGCAAACGAAGCATCGATCGTTCCGAAAAGCCCTTTTTCTGGCACTTGATTGAAAAAAGCGAAGGTTCGGTAATAATCTTTCTGCGAAATCGGGTCGTATTTATGGTCGTGGCAATGGGCACACTCGAAAGTGAGAGCCAAGAAAGATTTTCCGAAAGTATTGGTGCGGTCAGTCACGTATTCGATGCGATATTCTTCATCAATTACGCCCCCTTCTTGCGTGATTTTATGGTTTCGGTTAAAACCCGTTGCCAACAACATTTCTTTGCTCGGATTTGGCAATAAATCTCCTGCCAACTGCCAAGTTAAGAATTTACTATACGGATAATTTGAATTGAACGCATGAATCACCCAATCACGCCACGGCCACATCGTGCGAAGTCCATCATCTTGATAACCGTGCGAGTCGGCATAACGAGCCACATCGAGCCACGAAATGGCCATTTTTTCGCCATAATGTTTGTTTTTCAATAATTCATCAACAATTTTTTCGTAGGCATTAGGCGAATTATCTTTCAAGAAACGCTCTTGCATTTCTATGCTTGGTGGCAGACCAATGAGATCAAAACTTACACGTTTTAGTAAGCGTTCTTTGTCGGCTTCTTCGTTAGGTTTTAAACCTTTTTCATCCATTTTAGCATATACAAAATGGTCAATTTCATTTTTCACCCAGTCTTCGTCAGCTTCGGGCAATTTGGGCTTTTGTGGTGCAATAAACGCCCAGTGAGGCTTATATTTTGCCCCTTGCTTAATCCATTTGGCAATTAGTTCGATTTCGTGTTGAGTCAGTTTTAAGTTTGATGAAGGCGGCGGCATCAAAACGGCGGTATCTTTGGCAATGATTCGCTGATACACCTCTGATTGCTCCAAACTTCCAGCCACAATTGCATGAGCTTTGGGGTTATCTTTTAGGGCAGCATACGCACCTTCGGGAGTATCAAGGCGTAAATTAGCTTCTCGTTTATTGACATCGGGACCATGACATTTGAAACAGCGGTCGGACAGAATCGGACGAATATGAAAATTATAATCAACCTCGTCAGGAATTGCCCCTGTTTCTGCGGCAGAAGAAGAAGTACAATTCCACACAATTATTGCCAAGCTTACGCTCGTAAGCAGTAAAAACAAAAAAGTTTTAGCCTTAAAAACTACACTTTTCATCGGTTAGTAAAATAGAATTATAGCGAATAGATTGTTGAGAGTATTTTTTAAAACTTTTTAAGTGACCATTCTATACTCAAAAGTTTATTAAACACTTATCTATAAGTCATTTACTGACTTATAAACATCGAATATAGTAAATAGCACTTAAAAAATAGTTTTTAAAAAATTTTATTAAAGATAGTAAGAAAGAATAAAAAAATAATATTTCTCTAAAAAAAACTTTAAAAACTCCTATTTTTACGGTATCAGAAAAATCTATCTAATCCTAACCTCAATTTTCATGAAAAACACATTCGTTCGTTCAGCCTTCACGTTTGCTACTTTGGCAGGGTGTGTAGGTCTATTTTCTTATAAAAACGTCACTGAACCGCCCGAAAAGAAAACAAAAGCAGTTATTGCTGAAGAAATTAAGCTTCCTACTGGATTTTCGGCAACTATTCTTGGCACTGATTTAGGAGCAACTCGCCACCTTACTGTCTCAAGAAATGGAGATATTTATGCAAAATTATCAAAACTCAAAGACGGCAAAGGCATTTTGCTCATGCGTGACACCAACAAAGACGGTATAATTGATGAAACAAAATATTTTGGAAATTACCCAGGTACGGGTGTTACCATCAAAAACGGTTATTTATATGTTTCATCAAATACGGGTGTGCTTCGCTATAAACTCAATGAAAAAGAAGAAATTATTGATACCGAAAACCCCGAAAAAATTGTTGATGGGTTGGTTGACAAGGGCAGAGACAACGCCAAACCCTTTGTGTTGGATAATGCCAATAATATATATGTAACGGTTGGCTCATATAACGACCCCTGCCGAGAAAAAGGCACTGGTAAAGGTATCATGCCATGTTCGATTTTAGATTCAGCGGGTGGGATTTGGAAATTCAATGCTGAAAAATTGAATCAGACATTTTCTGATGGTATTCGCTATGCAACTGGTCTAAAAAATGCTGTTGGAACTGCTTGGAATTCAAAAACAAACACGCTTTTCGCAACCGTTCACGGACGTGGGCAATTCCATGATTTTTACCCGCAATATTATACACCTCAACAAAGTGCCGAGCTTCCAGCCGAAACACTCTACGAGCTTCATCAAGGCGATGATGCTGGTTGGCCATATATTTATTATGACCAATTTCAGAAGAAGAAAATCGTTGCTCCTGAGTATGGTGGCGATGGCAAAAAAACAGGTGGTGAAAAAGCAATCAATCCAACAGTGGCTTTCCCTGCTCATTTAGGGCCAAACGATTTACTTTTTTATACTGGAAATATGTTTCCTGCGAAATACCGAAATGGAGCATTTATTGCTTTTCACGGACAATCACCAGAATTAAAAAAAGGTTATTTTGTAGCTTTTGTACCTTTTGTAGGCAATAAGCCTTCGGGAAAGTGGGAGATTTTTGCTGATAATTTTGCAGGAATTGACCTCGTAAAGCCAACTGGCCCAGTACAACACCGTCCTTGCGGATTGGCACAAGGCCCCGATGGAGCATTGTATGTAAGCGATGATTTGAACGGCACAATCTACCGAATTGCTTATAAAAAGTAATAGATAACTATCAGTTAAGCACAAAAATAGGTCTGCACAATTCTTTGCAGACCTATTTTTGTTTTTAAATTTCCCTCCCCTTTAGGGGCGGTCTGCGGCTGGGGGTTATCTTGCCGAAACAATTTCAATATCGAAAACCAAAGGAGAGTACCCTGGAATATCTCTACCCGCACCACGTGAGCCATAACCCAACGACGAAGGAAAAATGATTGTACCTTTTTCGCCAACTTTTAGTTTGGCAATACCTTCATCAAAACCACCAACTACTTGCCCAACGCCCAGTATAAAACTGAAAGTACCTTCATCAAATTGCTCATCAGATAGAAGTCTTCCTGCGTATTTTACCGTAACGTTTTGTCTTGCTGCTAATACTGCACCCGCTTCATTTGGTGAAGTCAGAATAAAGCGTAACCCCGAAGATGTTTTCTCGGTGATAGCCAAGTTTTTACTGCTTATATAGCTTTCTATTTGCTCATCTTCCGTACCCGAAAAACCATCCTTTCCGTATGTTGCCATTATTATTGAAGTTATAATTAAAAAATATTATTCTTGTATTATCTTGCTGAAACTACTTCTATATCAAAAACCAAAGGCGAACCTCCTGGAATACCATTGTAGTCATTCGGGCCATAGCCTAAAGTTGAAGGGAAAATAATTATTGCTTTCTCTCCGACTCTCATTTTTGCGATTCCTTCATCAAAACCTTCAACTACACGACCTGCACCTAATACAAAACTGAAATTTCCTGAGTCAAAAGATTTTCCAGACAAAAACGTTCCTGCATAATTTACGTTAATGATTTGTCCTGCTTTCAAAGCTGCTCCCGTAGGATTGGCTTTCGTGACAATATAACGTAAGCCCGAAGCTGTTTTTTCAGTAACAGTCAGATTTTTGCTCGTAACATAGCTATTGATTTGGTCATCTTCTGGAATACCATCTTTCTGACAAGCCGTGATAGCTACCGCCAAAATCGCAAGGAATAAATAAATTTTACGCATAAAATTGAGTTTAGTGTTAGGTCTTTTGAGCCAATGCTTAACAGTCTATGCTTGATAGCTGTTGCTTAGGAAGTTCAAAATTATACAAAAAATCTGGTTAAATGCTTGGGCATGACTAAAAAACGACTAATTTTGACTCATTAAAATCTCTTTATAAAATATTGATTTCGGGCAGAAGCCTCGGTGCTTTTGCTGATTAGGGTTTGTGCCACAGCACATGCTCGTATTATTGTTTTATCAAATTTTATAGAGAATTTTATGCAAAAACATACAAAAATCGCTGTTATTGGCGGTACAGGCAAATCAGGTAAATACCTTGTTAGAGAACTTATCAAACAGGGATATTTTATCAAACTTCTTCTTCGTCCTTCGACTAATCGAACAGATACACCCAAGCATCCGCTCATCGAAATCATAGAAGGTAATGCCAATGATTATCAATCCATAAGTACGCTCATTGATGGTTGTGAAGCAGTTATCAGCACTTTAGGTATGGGCATTCCTGCGAGCGAAAAGACAATCTTTAGCCAATCAACGACCAATATTATTCGGGCAATGAATGAGCATCAAATCAGGCGTTATGTGGTGATTACGGGTTTAAATGTTGATACTATTTGGGATAAAAAAAGCGACAAAAATCTTATGGCTACTCGTTGGATGTACGAGAATTTCCCTATCTCGACGGCCGATAAACAAACCGAATATGCCCTACTAATAGCAAATAATATTGATTGGACTTTGGTACGGCTACCACTCATCGAGCAAACCGACGAGCAAAGGCAAACCCAAACCAGTTTGGAAGATTGCGAAGGCGATAAAGTCAGTGCAACCGACTTAGCTCATTTTCTGATTGAGCAATTAACCGACAAAACTTTCATTCGTCAAGCTCCTTTTTTGTGGAGTTTGTAGGGGTAAATTTAGCTGGTACTAAAAAATTAGTACCAGCTAATCATAATTAAAGTTTACTACGTAGAATTATTGGTATGGATTTAGATATAATCTAAATATTTATCTATTTTTGCTAAGTGGGGGTACTTTGCCCTTATAAAAGGGCTTTAACCTTAATCAAACTTCGATTCAAGACTTGTTTTGAGGTCTTTTTAAGTAGAAAATATAATGCGTGTGCTTAATTTTATAGACTTATTTGCTGGGGCATCTGGAATGTCCGAAGGCTTTATTAAAGCTGGTTTTAACCCCGTTTCGCATATCGAAATGGACGCAGAAGCTTGTCAAACAATAAAGACAAGAGCTGCATATCATTATCTAAAATCTGTCGATAAACTTGATTTTTACCATCAATACACTAAAGGTGAGATTTCCAAAAATGAACTTTACAAATTAGTACCTGACGAAATTCTGAATACTGTTATCAATGTTGAAATTAATGACGATACAATTTCTGGAATTTTCAAAACTATAAAAAAATCAAAAAAAGAGATTGATTTAATTATTGGTGGGCCACCTTGCCAAGCATATTCTCTTTTGGGTCGTCATCAAGATAATATTGAAAATGACCCAAGAAACAAATTGTATATTCAGTATGGGCGATTCTTGAAAGAGTTTAAGCCAAAAGCTTTTGTTTTTGAGAATGTACCTGGGCTACTAAGTGCCAACAAAGGACAACATTTTACTGACTTAAAAGCATATTTCAAGAAAATAGGCTACGAAGTTCATAGTAGCACAATGATTGCATCTGATTTTGGAGTTTTACAAGCCAGAAAACGTATAATTATAATAGGTTGGCAAAAAGATAACGATTTAGGGTTTCCTGAATTTGAAAAAATCATCACTCCCTTTAGAGTCAATGATGTACTGCAAGATTTGCCGAAGCTAAAACCAGGTGATGGATTCAAAAGTGTAAATTATACAAGCGATAAAAACGAATATTTAGAAAAATTTGAACTCCGTAACTGTGTTGATTTTGTAACTCAACATATCTCAAGACCTCATAATCCGAGAGATTTAGAAATATACAAAACGGCAATTCAAAAATGGAATAAAAATAAAGAAAGACTCAAATATCCTGATTTATCTGACCACCTAAAGACCCACAAAAACGAAACATCATTTACGGATAGATATAAAGTTGTTGATGGCAATGGGTTTTCTCATACGGTTGTGGCTCATATTGCCAAAGATGGGCATTATTATATACATCCTGATATAAAACAGTGCCGCTCAATATCAGTGAGAGAAGCCGCCAGATTGCAATCTTTTCCTGATGATTTTTATTTTGAAGGTTCACGCTCAGCAGCTTTTAAACAAATCGGCAATGCCGTTCCTCCACTAATGGCTTTTGCTATTGCTACTAAAATTAAAGAATTATTATGTCTGAAAAATCCGAAAAACTTGTATTAAAATTCGACCCAACAACAATTGAACACTTAGGAATTTCTCTTTATTCAAAACTTCCAAGTGTTTATCTGAACTAATTTCAAATTCATGGGATGCTGATGCAGATAATGTGTCTATTGACTTTGCCGATACCGATGAAACCAAGGAAATTTCCTATTCTGATGATGGAGCAGGAATGACATTTCAAGAATTAAACGAAAAATATTTAGTTATAGGAAGAAATAGAAGAACGGAACCCGATGCTCAAATCAGCTCAAAAGGAAGAGAAGTTATTGGTAAAAAGGGATTGGGTAAACTATCCGTTTTTGGTATTTGTGACATTATTGAAGTTATTTCTATAAAAAATGATTTAAAAAATCATTTTAAGATGGATATTAATGAAATAAAAAATAGCCGAACCAATTTATATTCCCCCGAAATTATTCTATTTAATCAACCTACTGCATCAACAGAAAAAGGCACAACAATTTTATTAAAGAAAATAAGACGGAAATCTAACTTTGACCTTGAAAATATCTCATTAAGTTTATCAAAAAAATTTTTAATATTTGATAAAATGACCGTTTCGTTGACTCTCAATAATGCTAATGAAACAGTTGTAACAAACGAATTAAAGTTCAACGATTTAAAAGAACAATTCAGATGGAAATTTCCAAATATTGATTTTGGTGAAGGGTATCCATATTGGAAATCTGTTAGAGGTTCAATAATCACAACGGAAACCCCCGTTAAAGATACCGAAATGAGTGGGATATATTTAACATCAAGAGGTAAAATTGTTAACACCGCAAGTTTCTATGGTCTGAGAGACAATGACCAATTTCACAGTTATGTAACGGGATATTTAGAGGTTGATTTTATAGATAATTTTGATGAAGATGTTATATCTACTGATAGACATTCCTTAAACTGGGAAAATGACAAAACTAAAGAACTACAACAATATATTCAATCAGTCATAAAAAAAATTGGCTCGGATTGGCGAAAGAAAAGAAGTGAGTTAAAACGTTCTTCGATTAAGGAAGAAAGAAGTTTGGATATAGAAGTATGGCAAAATACGTTACCAACTTATGAAAGAGAATTAAGTGACAAGATTATTAATCCTATTTTAGAGAATGCAAATATTGATATTGAAAAGTCAAGTGAAATAATTGGAAATGTAATTGATAAATTTGAGAATAAAACATTCAAGGAATATGCTTCTAAAATCGCAGATATTTCAAAACCAGAAGATATTCCAGCTTTATTAAAGCTAATGGATGATTGGAAAGCTATTGAAGCTAAACAGTACAGAGATTTAGCTTATGCAAGAATCGAAGTAATAAAACAATTTGAAGAATATATTAATACAAATACCAAAGAAGTACCAACTTTGCATAATTTCCTTAAAAAATTCTCTTGGCTACTTGACCCAAGGATATTAGAATTTCGAGATGAAGTAACGTATACAAAACTTCTAAAGGAAACATACCCTGATGACAAATTAGATATTAAAGATAGAAGAATTGATTTTTTATGTAGCAATGCTTTGGGTGAAATACTATATGTTATAGAAATAAAAAGAAGTAACTTTAAGGTTGACAAAGACGCTTTGGAGCAAGCATATGAGTATGGTGTCTTTTTGAAAGATAAATATGCATCTGAAACAGGGTTTTCAAAAGTTGTATGTTTTGTTGTTGGTGGAGAAAAATCAGAGGAAGCTATCTTTAGGAGTAAAGAAAAGTCTTACATGTCTACTGGAGAAGTTTTTGTAAAGACATACAGAGAGCTGTTAGAACAATCAAAAGAATACCACAGAGAATTTATTGAAACATATGATAAATACAAATAAAACTTAACAATGACTATCAAACCAACTCTATTCCTAACCCTAATTTCCTTACTTTTCTCAAAATCTCTCACCGCCCAAACCCCAAAAACCACTTCTGGCAACCCGATTGTTGAGGGTTGGTACGCCGACCCAGAAGGTGTGATTCTGAACAAAGAATTTTGGGTTTTCCCGACATTCTCGGCCAAATACAAAGACCAAGTTTTTTTAGATGCTTTTTCATCAAAAGACATGGTAAACTGGACAAAACACCCACGAATCATTGATACTTCGGCCGTAAAATGGGCAAATAAGGCAATGTGGGCTCCGAGTATCGTCAAAAAAGACAACAAATACTTTCTGTTTTTCTCGGCCAATGATATTCAGAGTTCGGAGCGTAAAGGCTTTGGGCCGAATAATCCCGACAAAGATGATAAAATCGGTGGCATCGGTATTGGTGTGGCGTCTCGTCCCGAAGGGCCTTACAAAGATTATTTGGGCAAGCCGCTCATCAATCAGTTTTATAACAAAGCCCAGCCGATTGACCAGTACGTTTTTCAAGATAAAGACAAACAATATTATATCATGTATGGCGGTTGGGGACGCTGCAATATTGCCAAACTCAACAAAGATTTCACGGCTTTAGTACCTTACGAAAATGGCGATTTAGTGAAAGAAATTACGCCCAAAGGCTACGTTGAAGGCCCAACGATGTTTGTCCGCAAAGGAAAATATTATTTGATGTGGTCGGAAGGTGGTTGGACAAACGGCACTTATAAAGTAGCCTACGGGGTTTCGGACAATGTTTTTGGACCTTTCGAGAAAAAATCTACGATTTTGGTGGCCGACGAGGCAGTGGCAACTGGTGCGGGTCATCACTCGGTGATTAATATTCCGAATACAGATGATTGGTACATTGTTTATCACCGTCGCCCGATTCCGAATCTCGACCGTGACCACCGTGTAACGTGCATCGACCGAATGTATTTCAACGAAGACGATACCATCAAAGACGTGAAAATGACCTTTGAGGGCGTTGGAAAAGTGAAGTTGAAGTAAGATTTTTCTTAACCATGAAGGACACAAAGTATTGTACAAAGTCTTAAAAATTTTGAGTTCTTTGTGCATTCTTTTAGTGTTCTTTGTGGTAAACCCAAACAGCGAATATTCTATGAAAAATAATCTATTTCTTCTTGTCATTTGCCTCATAAACCTCAATTTATTAGCACAAACTAATTATAAAGGCAAACCGTGGAATGGTGTTTTTCAGACAATTCCTGGTAAATTGGAGTGCGAAAAATACGATTTAGGTGGAGAAGGTATCGCTTACCATGACAAAGATAGTGTTAATAATGGCAGCGGAAAACTCAACCCCAATGATGGCACTTACTTGAATACTTATCGAATCAAAGAAGGGGTTGATATTTCGTACACCAAAGAAAGAGACATTGACAATAACCCTTATAATGTAGTAGAGCCTCTGATGCAACAATTATATGTAGGTTGGACTGAGGCTGGCGAATGGATTAAGTATTCGGTTGAGGTAAAGGAAGACGGCGAATATGATGGCTCATTGATGTACACCGCTAATGCTGATGCTACAATTGCGATTGAAATTGATGGTTTGCCTTGGACAGAGTTGATTTTAATCAAATCGACTTTCAATGAGAAAGACCCCATTGCTTGGCGGCAATGGCATCATTGGAACAAACAAAGCATTTTTAAAGCCAAAAAGCTCAGCAAAGGCAAGCATATTCTGACCCTCCGAACTGTCGAAAGAGGCAATATGAATTATGATTTTATTGAGTTTATAAAAATCAAATAACATGAAAAACTTCCTTCTGTTCACAATACTAATAGGTTGTATAGGGAAATTATATGCTCAAAACGATATTGAAACCACAAAGAACATTGTTTATGCCCAAGATGGAGACAAAAAACTCCAACTCGATATTTATAAACCAAAAGCCGTGCAAGAGCCTCGCCTGATTGTTTGGGTACATGGGGGTGCATGGCATTCGGGTAGTAAAGAGAACCCACCGTTGGGCTTAGTTCCTTTCGGATACGCTTTAGCAAGTGTCGATTTTCATGCCAGTACCGAAAAACCTTTCCCTGCTGATGTGCATGATATTAAGGCCGCTATTCGTTTTCTGAGAGCCAATGCCAGTAAATATGGTTATAAAGCCGACAATATAGTTATTTGGGGAAGTTCGTCGGGCGGACATTTGGCGGCTTTGGTAGCTACCACTAACAACAATGCTGAGTTAGAAGGAAAGCTCGGAGATTTTACCAATACTTCATCTTCGGTTCAAGGTTGTATTGATTTTTATGGCCCTACCAACTTTCTGACGATTCTCAATCAATCAACACCGCATGGCCTCAATGTTCGTTTGCCAGCATTGGCTATT
Organism: Emticicia aquatilis; assembly: GCF_014644295.1. Taxonomy (GTDB): domain Bacteria; phylum Bacteroidota; class Bacteroidia; order Cytophagales; family Spirosomataceae; genus Emticicia; species Emticicia aquatilis. Next base: position 480,116 of record NZ_BMKK01000003.1, on the reverse strand, counting down.
TTGCTCGGAAAACCCTTAGACCAATCTACCGAATTGGCAAAATTGGCAAGTCCTGTTTATCAAGTTGATGCCAATGACCCACCACTTTTTATTGTGCATGGCGAGCAGGATATTCAAGTACCTGTCAATCAGTCGATTGAGTTAATGAGTGCTTATAAAGCCAAAAATCTGAAAGTTCAGATTGAGTTTATTCCGAATGCTGGCCACTCTGACCCCGCTTATAGCAAACCCGAATTGATGGAAAAAATTGCAAAGTTTTTAAAAGAAAATGGTCTTTGAGAAGTTTTCTTGAGACTTTTACGCAACCTTGAAGTACTAACAATCGTACTGATTATATTTGACATACCTAAAATGTATTATTTATGAAAAATCTTTTAATTCTTTTCTCTTTTGTAGCCATTCTGACAAGTTGTAGCTCCGATGATGTAACCAGCAGTAACAACACGGGCATCAGTGGTTCGTGGAAAATAAAATCGTTTATCGACAATAATAACCGTGACCGCACGAGCAACTATGCTGCATATAGCTTTGAGTTCAAATCGACTGGTGAAATTGTAGTTACTAATAGTGCCACCAAATACAGCGGTACATACGCAACCGTGATGGATAGCGGCAAGCAAAAATTCAATATCGTAATTGCGACTTCTGACAATACATTGGCAGAAATCAACGAAGACTGGATTTTGAGCGAACAAACCGATACAACGCTAAAATTCACCAAATCAAGCGGTGGAAATGGTGGAACAAAGACTTTGGTATTTGGGAAGTAAATATTGAATGAAAATGAATGAGTTGGCTATAATCTTGTGTTGTAGTCAACTTTTTTATTGTCATACAACCTTTTATGCACCAAAATCATCATATACACATCAATCTTTGATTCTAAACCACCATTCTTATGAAAACTTTACCCATTTTATTGCTTCCTGCATTGTTTTTTGCTTGTTCAACAAAAGACACACCTAATGCTCAAGATGCCATCGAAAAGCAAATTTTGGCCGATATTGATGCCAAACCCAGTATTTTGGCAAAACCTGTATCACAAAAATTGGTCAGTAAAGTTGAAGTAAATGTGCAGTATGATAAAGGGCCAAATCTGGATTATGTATATAATTATGAATATGACCTAAACGGAAAAATTAAAGCTATTAAATCAAATCTAAAAGATATTTGGACTTTCTCATATCAAGGCAACGAATTGATAGTTTCAAACGGCTCAGGGTTGATTAATAAAAAATACACGCTTGATAAATCGGGGCTTGCTCAGATGGATAATTTTTATTACAAAGATGGCTATTTGTGGTTAAGTATAGGAAAAGAGGGTTTTGCTAATACATATTCTACCGAAGGAAATCTAATTGCCCGAAGAGCCGACGGCATCAAGGCTGATTATGAGTACACCGAATTTCCAAATACCATTCGTCAGGAGGTTGTATCTCCCAGTTCTATAAGTCTTTATGCAATTACCCGAGACAATTATTTAGGAAATTTCAGTACAAATCTATTGAAAAGGGTGCAATTTTCAGAAGGAGAAAACGTGACTTTAGATTACAGTTATAAGTTTGATGCAGAAAATAGAGTAAAAACCATGACTATCAGAAGAAAAAGCAATATGAATGGCATGGGCGATGCTACTTTTCAGTGTGTGTTTAGTTATTAACAAAAAAAGGCACAGGTTTTACGAACATAACTAATTTTGTAAAACCTGTGTCTTTTCTCAATTATCTAAAGCTTAAAATAACTTCTCTTGCGGTGGTTTTGCACCTTTCAAACGAATATAAACAGTTGTTTGTCCACGATGATGAGTTTGGTGTTCAAAACACTTATTAATAATCGTTGCTTTTGCCATTTCTCCTCTAAAAAACGGTACTTTAACACTCATTTCTTCAGGTTTGATAGCCTTAATTGCTTCAATTACAAAATCATAGCCATCCATTACCATTTTTACAGTAGCAGCTTTCGACTTGTCAGCTGATTTCTCGGCAGCACCTCTTTCGATTGGGCTTTTGATACCACTCGCCGCTGATGCAAAACCAAAATTCGCATCAGTTAGGTGAAGCATTTGCTCAGCAAACGACCGCATTTCTGGCGATGGTTTAAACGAATAACCATCTTCTGGCATAGCATCGAGATACTCTTTAGTATATTCTTTTGCACGTTGCCAATCAGTAAGCATTTGTTCTTTATCTTGTGCAAAACTTAGATTTGACAAGCCAATAAGAGCAAAAAACAAGAATAAAAATGTTCTTTTCATAATTAATGAGGAAGTTTATATGTTGAAATTAAATAACATAAACTTGTTTTCAGTAGTTCATCCCCTACTCCAACGGATGCTCCAAAAGCAATTTTGAAACATTATAAATATCCTTCTGATTGGCTACCGAAGCACGCACAATTTTCACTTTTTCGGGCGAAATGGCCGATGCTTTATTGCCAAACGAGTTTCTAACGTAAGTCAAAACTGCCGCTACTTCTTTGTCGTTGAGCAAACCTTCAAACGGTGTCATTGGTACTTGTCCAGGGTAAGTTTTGCCGTTGACATCAATCTGTCCCATTAAGCCTTTCAATACGATTTTGATAGCTCGGTCTTCATTACCCGTTACCCATTTTGTGCCTGCCAATGGTGGAAATCCCGAAGCAGTCAAACCCTTTCCATCGGCTTGATGGCACGTTCCGCAGTAGCCTTCTTTGGCATAAATCTTCTTGCCCATTGTAAACAGTTCAAGTTCTTTATCTTTCAAAGCAGATTTTTCGGCAATTTCTTTAGCTTTCTTCACGGGCATTCCACTCAAGTGAGCAACAGCAGTTTCGTGAGCATGAATCATCCATTCGTCCATTGGTTTCTTTTTGGCTTCCGCTAAAATTGGTAAGCCTTTTTCTTTACCAATCCACGAAGCCGCCACGATGGCATCTAATCGCACTCGACTGTTTTCGTCTCGCACTGCCTGCATCAATAAAGCCGCTTGGTCAGGCACTTGATGCCCCACAAAACGTAAAACCTCAACCGCAGCCGCTCGTGCATGATAATCTTTAGCTTTGAGCATTTGGCGAAGCAGCTTTTGGTCAACTTTGTTCAAACCCCAAGTTACCCACAAGGCCTCCAATACATGATGCTCGTAACGAGGGTCATTTTTATCAAGACTTGCAACCCATTTTGTGATTTTTGGTAAAACTTCGGCAGCATTTCTTCCTCGCAATTCTCGACGTGTGCGATAACGAGTACGGTATTCTGGCAGCTTCAAATTATCAAGCAAAGCTTCTATACTTGCACCATCAATCTTTGCTGGTGTTAGCAATGGACGTGATGGATACGTAACACGATATACACGCCCATGTACGTGGTCACGCAATGGGTCACGGGCGTTGTGCTGCATGTGTCCGATTAGAATATTGTGCCAGTCAATGACATAAAGCGAGCCATCGGGAGCAATTTCCATATCAACTGGGCGGAAATTTCGGTCTTCACTCACTATTAAATCTTGGCGATGTTTGGTTTTGTAGCCAGTGCCATCGTCCGAAACTGAATGTTGTTTTGTACCCAAAAAGCCGATGGTATTATTGATGAGCATATCACCTTGCACTTCATCGGGGAAGTGGCGACTCCACAAAAACTCAAGCCCAGAAGTTGGGCGAACCATGTGGTCTTTTTCTATGAGTTGAATACCTTTATGCGTAGCTTCACCATAACGTGGAAGTACAGTTCCGGGCATCATCCAACGTACATCAGGACTTGAAGTTTCGGCAAAAAATGGTTGTCCCCAATCATCGAAGGCAATTCCCCAAGGATTTGGAATAGATAATTGAGCGGTGCGTTCGAGTTTGTGTAATTGCGGTGAATAACGATAAAAACCACCATTGGTGGCACGCACAGTTCCATAAGGCGTTTCGACATTTGTGTGTAAGAAAACACCTTCACCGCCATAGATTGCACCCGATGGGTCGGCACAGAATGCACTGTTATTGTGGTGCGTATCGTGGTCGTCGAAGCCGCTAAGTAAGATTTCTTCTTTATCAGCTTTGTCGTCTCCATTGGTATCGGTAAAAAGTTTAAGGTTTGTTCCTTGCGAAACATACACGCCTTCGGGAGCAATTTCAAAGCCCAACGGCAAATGCAAACCTTCAACAAAAATCGTTTGCTTATCGGCCTTACCATCGTTATTGGTATCTTCCAAAATCAAAATTTTATCGTTTGGTTTGGCATCACCAGGTTTATAATGCGGGTAACTTGGCATCGTGGCTACCCACAAACGCCCTTTATTATCAAATGACATTTGCACTGGATTTGCCAAATCATTGAATTCTTTTTCGGAGGCAAAAAGCTCAATTTTATAACCCGCTGGCACTTTCAGTTTATTGAGGGCATCTTGTCCGTAGAGGTATTCAAGACTACCATTTTTTTCTGGATTAAAGTTTGTCTTTACTGGCGGAAGCGTTCGGGTGTTTTTATCAGCAGCTGCTACATCCATTTTTTCGCCTTTTGAGGCTGCCAACCAAATGGCATTATCACGAATATCGGTCATTTGTCGAATCTTCTCTATTTCGGCAGGATAATTATCTGGCCCAAAAGGATTATATCTACGACCATACGCATGAACACCATTCGGAATTTTGTAATCATTGTGCCACATCCAGTTTTTTTCCATCACGGCATCATAAATTAACTGACGGCGTTCTTCGGCTTTTGCTGGTGTTTTACCAAAAATTTTATCGGTGAGTAGCACGCCCAATTTTTTATACCCAGCCGCATTAAGTTGAGAACCGTCAATCGTCAAAGGTTCGGTCGTGCTGGCATACCATGCTTTTGAAGGAGTAAAAGCATCGACAAAAAGCACTTTATTCGCTGCCGAAACTTCACGCATGGCGTTGGTATAAAGTAGAAGATTCTCGTTTTCTTTTACGCCATTCGGCAAATCATATTTGCTGGTCAAATCTTCAAAAGCAATGGGTGAAACAATGGCCAACTGTGGAGCATTTGCTCCGTTATATTTTTGGCTCAATGTATATTTAATAAAAGCATCTAATTCGGCTTTGAAATTGGCCAAACCTGCTTTGCCTTGAAACGATTCGCTATAACCAAAGAATGCAATAATTACATCGGTTTTTAGGCGAGTAAGCCATTGGTCGGGATACTCAAAATGCCCTTCACTTTCTGAGTTTTTGGCATATTCGGTCTGGAATTTATCCGCTCCCGGAAAAGCCCAAGGCAGATTTCGACTGGCATGCGGACGAAAACCTGGGGTATCGCCACCATCGCACATATTTCTGATAATCAATGAGTTGTCGGGGTAACGTACGTGCATTTCGGTCTCGAAATGGTCATAATTCATCATCCGTGAACCAAGATTTCCACCAATGAGCGATATATGGCTTCCCTTTTCGACTTTAATAATATCAAGCGGAGCAGGAAGAAACGAACTGACCAGAAAAACCGTCAGTACGAATATTGTGAGTAATATTTTGATTTTCATTTTGGTTGTTTTTTTACCACTAAGGGACTAAGGAACACTAAGATTCACTAAGTTAATTCTCTGTGAACCTTAGTCCCTTAGTGGTTGATAAAAAATCATTTCACCATGCCACGATATGGCACATTAATATCTATTTTACCTTTCCAATTTTTTGGCACTTTTTTGCCCAGTTCCCAATGAATGGCATTGATAATGAGGCGTTGGAAAGACTCTACTTGAAAGTCTTCGGGGTGTCCCATTGTAGTTGTAAAGACCTTTGCACCAAACGAATTTGTACCTGTCCACGCAACTGGATTTTCGATGGCAGCTTTATCAGGATTCACGGCTTTTCCCATTAATAACCACTCCGAACCTTTGGTTGGGTAATCGGGCAAAACTCGATACAACCACGAACGTACATGGAAATTTGGTGCAACGCCCGTCAGAATCGGGTGTTTTTTGGCCGCTTCAATGACCGAAACATCTGTGCTACTCTCGTGTCCGTAGTGCGTGTGGGCAGCTTTTCCACCCCAACCTGGAGGGGCATTCAAAGCAAATTCGCCAAAGGCATTCCAACGTTCGGAAGCATCACCTTTCGGAAAATTGAAGGCGTGAGTCGTTGTTCGGAAACCCATTACTGGCTTTCCTGATTTGAGGTATTTTTCAATGTGTTCGAGTTGGTCGGGCGGAAGTTGTCGCCAACGAAGGTAGAAAACTGCCAAATCCGCTTCTTGCAAAGCCTCCAGACCTGGGATGTCTTTTTCGGCGTTTTGGTTGGGGTAAGACTTCAAAACCTTGGTTCGGAAACCGTAGTTTTTTTCGAGTTCGGCGGCGATTAATGGAAGTGTGAATTCACCACTATATTCGTGGTCGCCAGTTACAAAGACTACCAATGGCTGTTTTTTAGCTTGTGCCGTTGCCTGATGCACAAACGCACCCAGCAGCACAAAACTCAGTAATAAAAAAGTTTTACGCATTATAGTTTTATAGATTGAAGGTTGAGTTAAGTAGGTGGCTAACAGTCGATTAACGGCAGCTTTTCAGTCACCAAACTTTTATTCATAAAAATAAGTATTAATTCTATTAAATTCCATTTAGTCGAAAGAATATTATTAAGAAAATTTAAGAAAGCCTATAAAGCATTATTTATCAGCAGAATAACATAATTTTTGCTTTTAATTTACTCAAGCACAATACAAAACCCCATCAATTACGTTAGGATAAACGTACTGATAATTTTATGATGAAAAATTGCTTCGTTTTTGCCTTTTGTGCTTTCATTTTGCTCTCACTTCAAGCTTGTTCACAGTCGCCCGAACAAATCAGTGGCGAAGCCCAGCTTCAACAATCGGTGTTAGATTATGTAAATCAATACCGCAGAGGCCGAGGTTTAGCACCACTCAAAATGATGCCACTCATCACAGCGGAGGCATTAAAACACAGCAAAAACATGGCCGATGGCCGAGTAGATTTCGGACACGATGGTTTTGATGGTCGAGCCGATAGATTAATGAGCCAAATTGAACAATCAAATGCCATTGCAGAGAATGTAGCTTACGGAAAATTTTCGGCACAAGAAGTAGTAAATCGTTGGATACAAAGTGCAGGACACCGAAAGAATATCGAAGGAAAATTCAACTTAACAGGCGTTGGAATCATAAAAAGAAATGATGGGTATATCTATTTTACGCAGATATTTTTGAATAAATAAAATACTGATTAGATGGCTACGTTTGGAATGATTTTTGCTATTTCTTAGAGAACAACTAATAAATAATCCATGCGTATATTCACTACACTTTTGCTATTGACGTGTTCTATTTTTGCTTTCGGGAACGATAATACATTCACTATCAGTGCTATTGGTCCAACAACTATTTGTAGTAGCGATTCGGTAAATATTGTTGCTACGGGCTGCACAGGCAATATCATTTGGAATAACGGCAACACCTATAATCCTTCGGCTATTCATGCGGTTCAAGGTGGTAACTATTTTGCTACTTGTATGCCAACTGGTGAAGTTTCAAACACTATTACGGTAACGATACTTCCACCAACTGCCCCGATAATCACTCAGAATGCCAATACTCTAATTGCAAGCGGCTGTGATGGAGCTGTCATTTGGAATAATGGAGCAGAAGGCACAAGCATTACCGTAACGGCTGATGGCTCGTATAATGCTTATTGTCAAGGCTCGCCGTGCAGGAGTGCTATTTCTAATACTATTCAAGTAAATGTTTTACCCATCCCTATAATCTCCACCGACAAAACTTCATTATGCAGCGGAGAAAGAGCAGTCTTAACTGCAACAAATTGCCCAGGATTAATCAATTGGAGCAATGGCTTTACGGGTAGCAGTATTTCGGTAGATACCGCAGGAGAATATTACGCCTTTTGTACGAAAGATGATAACCGTAGTCTTAATTCTGATACTTTAGTAATCTCCGCTATCAATACCAATCCTCCTGTCATTTCAGCATTAAATGGCGAATTTTGTCTAAATCCAACTGTTACATTGATTTCAAGTGCTTGTGTAGATGGTACACTTTTATGGAGCAATGGCAGTACAGGAACATCTCTTGTGGTTTCAACAACAGGAACTTATTCGGTTCAATGCCAAAATTCCTGCGGAACGAGTCCACCATCAAACATCATTACTATTTCACAAAGTGGGGCCACTCCTACAACGCCTCTTGTGTCTTCCAATCAAAATACAATTTGTAATAGCTCTTCTACTACGCTAACAGCTTCGCTTTGCAATGGTACAGTTTTATGGAATACTGGAGCAACTACATCTATCATAACAGTCACACAAACAGGAACTTACTCAGCTATTTGTCAAACATCGTGCGGAAATAGCAATCCTTCGAATACATGGACTATTCAGCAAGGATACCCGCCAGCCGCACCAGTTATTTCCTCAAATAAAATTCTTTTGTGCGATGGCGAATCGGCAACATTATCGGCAACGGGCTGCTCAGGCCAAGTAGTTTGGTCAACAGGTTCAACTACTACGTCTATTCAATTATTTACATCAGGTACTTATACTGTTATTTGTAAAAACCAATGTGGGGAAAGTGGACCTTCAAATGCAATTATTTTGCGACGTGGTATTTCACCAACTATTCCAACTGCAATCACTGATAAGACATCTATTTGTAATGGAGAAACAGCAACTCTAGTTGCAATTGGGTGTAATGGTGTAGTAATTTGGAACAACGGAATGACTTCCACATCCGTACAGATTTCGCAATCAGGTACTTATACCGTTACTTGTAATACTATATGTGGTGTTTCGGCTGTCTCTAATAGTGTTGTTATTAAAGCTATAAACAACTCACAAACTCCAACCATCACAAGTACAAAAACTGCTCTTTGTGGTACTGATAATGCTATACTCACGGCAACTGGTTGTTCGGAAATAGTTCTGTGGAATAATGGTTCAACTGGAACAACTATTACCGTTCTGAAAGAAGGTTCATACACAGCAAAATGTCAGACATCTTGTGGTTTTAGTGGAGACAGCAATTCCATAAAAATTGTTCAACTTAATAATCAATGTACGCCAATAACCGTACGAAAATTAAGGTAGTACCTCCAAAAACCGCCTCAAACTCGGATTAGGATTTTGTGGATTCCACAGGGCAGTAATTTCGGCTTTTTGTGGAATATCTTGAAGTTCAATAAATTTAACAGCAGCATTGGTTACTCGCTCAAATGAAATCGGAATGAGCGAAATACCCAGATTATTCTCGACTAATTTTAGTGTAGTATAACCGTGAACTGTTTCGTGGGAAATTTGTGGCGTAAAACCCGCATCTTCACAAATACTCCATTGAAGGTTATGGTAAATTTCGCCATCGGTTTTGGTGGGAAGAATAAACTTTTCGTTGGCAACTTGTGCGATGGATTGAAAATTCGTTGCATCAAGCCAATGATTTTTGGGCAAAACCAACGCAAAGTTTTCTTGAAAAACAATTCGTTGCAGGAAACGTTTATTGGGCGGTGGATTGCGTAGAAAAGTAATGTCCAACTCGCCTTTCTGAACCGCCAAAAGTTGCAAAGCCGAAGTCATTTCCGATAAATAAGTATGAATTTCGGGGTATTTATCGTGTAATTTTCCGAGTAAATCAGGCAAAAAAGTATGAATACACGAGCCTACATAACCAATTTTCAATTCACCTTTTTGCCCCAGTTCTATTTGCTTAATCTCGTTTTTAGATTTCTCTAAATGTTCAAACAACTTCGTTATTTCTAACTTGAAATATTCTCCTGCCACCGAAAGTTTTACATTTCGTTTGTTACGTTCAAACAGACAAACACCCAATTCTGCCTCCAAATCTTGAATCTGCTTTGTCAGTGCAGGTTGAACAATAAATAGCTTATCAGCTGCACGCTTGAAGTGCAGTTCTTCGGCAAGCATCAGAAAATAACGAAGTTGTCGGAGTTCCATTTTTTATCCGTTCAGTTTTAAAACCTTACTTGTCCACGCTCTTACTTCATCACACAAAGCTGGATTTTCAATCAGCGGACGACCATACGACGGAATCATTTGTCTGACTTTCTGTTGCCATTCGTCCGACTGCATTTGTATTGGGAAACACTTCTTTATCACATTGAGCATAATCGAAACCGATGTAGATGCTCCAGGCGAAGCCCCCAACAAAGCAGCCAAAGAGCCATCGGCAGCACTGACTACTTCTGTTCCGAACTCCAAAACACCACCATGTTCATCATCTTTTTTGATTACCTGCACACGTTGCCCAGCAATTTCCAATTCCCAATCTTCCATTTTGGCGGTTGGCATAAAATTTCTGAGAGCCTCCAACTTTGCCTCTTCAGATTGCATGACTTCATGAATCAGGTATTTTGTAAGCGGAATATTATCTAAACCTGCCGAAATCATCGGAATCAGATTCGACCATTTGATTGAAGTCGGCAAATCGAAATAAGAGCCATTTTTTAAGAATTTCGTAGAAAAACCTGCATACGGGCCAAAAAGCAAAGCTTTTTCGCCATCAATCATGCGAGAATCAAGGTGTGGAACCGACATCGGTGGAGCTCCAACCGAAGCCTTTCCATACACTTTTGCATGATGAGCATTGATGACTTCGGGGTTAATACATTTCAACCATTGCCCGCTCACTGGGAAACCGCCAAAACCTTTACCTTCGGGAATATCAGCCTTTTCGAGCAAATGCAATGAGCCTCCACCCGCCCCGATAAACACAAATTTGGCTTTTACCTCGGTTTCTTCACCATTATCTAAGTTCTTTACCTCAATCGTCCATTTTTTCTCATCATCTTCTCGCTCAATATCTTCTACTTCGTGGTGCAAATGAATATTCACGCCATTTAAACCATCTAAATAGTCGAGCAAAGCACGAGTTAAAGCTCCGAAATTAACATCAGTTCCGATATCCATTTTTGTAGCCGCCACGTGCTGATTGGGGTCACGCTCTTTCATCACAATCGGCATCCATTTTTTCAGCTGGTCATGACTTTCCGAATATTGCATACCTTTAAATGGATGATATTTTGTAAGTGCCGCATGACGTTTTCGGAGATAAGTGACATTTTCTTCGCCCCAAACAAAACTCATGTGAGGAATACTACGAATAAAACTTTCGGGCGATTGAACGATATTTCTCTCGACCAAAAAAGCCCAAAACTGACGAGAAGTCTCAAAGGCTTCATCAATCGTAATGGCTTTTTTGCAATCAATCGAACCATCTTCGAGTTCGGGGGTATAATTTAATTCACAAAGTGCCGAATGCCCCGTTCCTGCATTATTCCACGCATCTGAGCTTTCGCCCGCTACAAAATCCAGTCGCTCAAAGACCTCAATAGTGAGGTCAGGTTGAAACTCTTTGAGCATGATTCCGAGCGTAGCACTCATGATTCCTGCCCCAATAAGCACCACATCGGGCTTTTTATTGATAGTCTTTGCTATTCTTGTCATTAATTACGTTTGCTGTTGTTGGTTGTGTAAAGCTAAATACTTTCATTAAAATTCTATGCCAGCGGGTGAGATTAAAATGTTTTGCTCGGTTTTAACACAATCAAAAAAGAAGTTCGACTCCTTCAGAGTCGTGACTTAATACTATTTTCTTCCCTTTCCCTGAATTGCATTCAGGGCTATTCATGTTTGACCAGTATGTGGTCATGTATATTTTATATTAATCACTTTTATTGATTAATTAACTACAAAAATACTATTTTTTATTATTAAATAGAAGCTCGAATTTTGTCAAAAAATCAGCCTTAACCATGCTAACGACAACCATCGACAAAAGCACATATTTCATTGACCAAGATTGGCTCGATATTGATACTTTACAGCAAATCTCGACACATACGCACGACCTCGAACTTTCGGAAGCAGCACGCCACCGAATCAATCATTGTCGAGATTTCCTTGACCAAAAACTTATCAACAGTGATTGCCTTTTCTATGGTATCAATACAGGCTTTGGATTTTTACAAAATGTGGCGATTGATAAAACTCAAATTGCCCAACTGCAATATAATTTATTGCAATCTCACGCTTGCGGCATGGGCGATGAAGTACCGAAAGAAATTGTCAAATGGATGCTTTTCTTGAAATTCCAGTCGCTTGCCTACGGGCATTCGGGTGTGCAAGAGCAAACTGTTCAGCGATTAATAGATTTTTATAATTACGATATTACGCCTGTTATTTATGCACAAGGGTCGCTCGGAGCTTCGGGCGACCTATCTCCGCTTTCACATTTGGCATTACCGCTCATTGGTTTAGGAGAAGTAAATTTTAAAGGCAAAAAAAGAGCCACAAAAGAAGTTTTAGACCAATTTGGTTGGCAACCTATTGAGCTGCAAAGTAAAGAAGGAATTGCGTTGATAAATGGTACTCAATTTATGGCCGCTTATGGGATTCATGGTCTGTTGAAAGCTCAAAAACTCCTCAAAATAGCTGATTTAATTTCGGCAATTTCGATTGATGCGTTTGATGCTTCACTACAACCTTTTCACCCAAAAATTCATTCGATTCGTCCGCACAAGGGACAAGTAGAAACCGCCGAAACTATTTGTAAGTATCTGACTAACAGCCAAATAATCAACCAAACAAAAACGCAAGTTCAAGACCCTTATTCGTTTCGTTGTATTCCGCAAGTACACGGTGCAAGCAAAGATTCGATTGATTTTGTGAGTAAAACTTTCTTGCAAGAAATCAATGCCGTGACCGATAACCCTAATATTTTCCCCGATGAAGATTTGATTCTTTCGGGCGGAAACTTTCATGGTCAACCATTGGCAATCGCCTTTGATTTGATGAGCATGGCAATAGCCGAAATCGGAAGTATTTCTGAGCGACGTACTTATCAATTGCTTTCGGGACAACGTGGTTTACCTTTGTTTTTGGTTAAAAATTCGGGTCTAAATTCGGGCTTGATGATTCCGCAATATACCGCCGCAGGAATCGTGAGCGAAAACAAACAACTCTGCACACCTGCTTGTGTTGACTCGATAGTTTCATCAAACGGACAAGAAGACCACGTGAGCATGGGGGCAAACGCCGCCACCAAGAGTTTACGAGTGCTAAATAATGTAGAACGAATTTTGGCGATAGAATTACTGACTGCTACGCAGGCATTGGCATTCAGAAGACCGCTCAAAAGCTCACCCATTATTGAACAAGTTTATGAGGATTTCCGCAAAAAAGTCCCATTCAACGAAGCCGACCGAGTGCTGCAAAATGATATGAAATTGGCGGTAGAGTTTTTGAATATGATGACTGTTTAGTGATTACTCCACAAACTGCTGAGTTAATTTCTCCTCCTTTTTCAAGGAGGAGTACCTTAAAAAATCATTTTTCTTGATTTTTTAAGGGGAGGTGGCGACCGTCGCACGGTTAAACAAGGGTAGTAAAATTGAAATAAAAGCCTGTTCTACGCCGAAAAACCCCTCCGTCCGACTATCGTCAGGACACCTCCCCTTGAAAAAAGGGGAGGAAATTATAAAACGTGAATAAAAATAATAATTATGAAAACCATAGAAAGCACTTACGATTTCGCAAAATATAAAACCCCAACAGGCAACAAACTTTCTTGCAAAGGTTGGGTGCAAGAAGCAGCACTCAGGATGCTTCTGAATAATCTCGACCCCGAAGTGGCCGAACGTCCCGAAGACTTAATTGTCTATGGCGGACGTGGAAAAGCTGCCCGAAATATCGAATCTTTAGATTTGATTATCAAGGCTTTACAGAATTTAGAAGAAGATGAAACTTTACTCATTCAGTCAGGAAAACCTGTCGGGATTTTACCGACTCATAAAGATGCTCCGAGGGTATTGATTTCCAATTCTCAACTCGTTCCGAAGTGGGCAACGTGGGAGCATTTCAGCGAACTCGAACAAAAAGGCTTAATGATGTACGGACAAATGACTGCTGGCTCATGGATTTACATTGGTTCACAAGGTATCGTACAAGGCACTTACGAAACTTTTTCGGCGATTGCTCGCAAACATTTCAATAATACCCTAAAAAATACGCTTTCAATAACCGCAGGTTTGGGTGGGATGGGCGGAGCTCAACCATTGGCTGTAACGATGAACGATGGTGTGTGTTTGGTAGCCGAAGTGGAAGAATGGAGAATTCAAAAACGAATCGAAACTCGCTATCTGGATATTTATTTTAATGATATTGATGAAGCCATTGACCGTGCCATTGAAGCAAAAATCAACGGTGAAGCCTTGTCTATCGGCGTAAAATGCAATATCATTCATTTGCTCCAAAGATGTATTGAGCGAAATATCACGCCCGATATTCTGACCGACCAAACTTCTGCCCACGACCCAATTATTGGGTATTTTCCGCATGAGATTTCGCAAGAACAAGCCAACATTTTGCGTGAAACAAATCCCGAACAATACCTCGAAATGGCGAATCGTTCGATGCGATTACACGTAGAATTAATGCTCGAATTGCAGCAAAAAGGAGCTATTACCTTCGATTATGGCAATAATTTACGTGGAAGAGCTTACGAACAAGGACTAAAAAATGCTTTCGATTTCCCTGGATTTGTGCCTGCTTATATTCGTCCACTATTCTGCGAAGGAAAAGGACCTTTTCGTTGGGCAGCACTTTCGGGCGACCCCGAAGATATAAAAGTAACCGATGAATTGATTCTTTCTCTTTTCCCCGAAAACGAATCTTTGAAACGCTGGATGACAATGGCCCAAGAACGCATCGCTTTTCAAGGGCTACCTGCCCGCATTTGTTGGCTGGGACAAGGCGAAAGAGAAAAAGCAGGTTTAGCATTTAATGAATTAGTACGAACTGGTAAAGTCAAAGCCCCAATCGTCATCGGTCGTGACCATCTCGACACTGGCTCGGTAGCTTCGCCAAACCGAGAAACAGAAGCCATGCTTGATGGCTCTGATGCCGTTGCCGACTGGCCTGTTTTGAACGCCTTGATAAATACTGCGGGCGGGGCAAGTTGGGTTTCGTTGCATCATGGTGGCGGCGTGGGCATGGGTTATTCAATTCATGCTGGAATGGTAATCGTGGCCGATGGCACGGAAGATGCCGCCAAACGACTAAAAAGAGTTTTGCACAACGACCCCGCAATGGGCGTGATTCGCCATGCCGATGCAGGCTATGATATTGCCAAAGATGTGGCTCGTCAACATCGTATTAAAAGAGTTCTGAATTCTGAGATTTGAGTTGTTGTGCGATTCTAAATGTTCAGAAAATAATTTGTATCAACAACTTTTTAACTCAGAATTCAGAACTCTAAACTCAGAACTCAATAATATGATCATTATCAACATCAAACAACTCATCGGAGTTAGAGAAAACCCTCAATTGCTAAGAGGTGTAGCAATGGCAGATTTGCCACTGCTCGAAAACGCTTTTTTAAGAATTAAGGGCGAAAAGATTTTAGATTATGGTTTGATGCAAGCCTTAGATTTGAGCAATGAAACCGATGAAATTTATGATGCAAAAGGAGCATTCGTGATGCCTACTTGGTGCGATTCGCACACACATATTGTGTATGCAGGAAGCCGAGAAAATGAATTTATTGATAAAATAAAAGGACTGAGTTATGCCGAAATTGCACAAAAAGGTGGAGGAATTTTGAATTCAGCCAAGCGAATTGCCGAAACTTCGGAAGATGAACTTTTTGAGCAAGCATGGCAGCGTTTGGAAGCTGTAAAACAAACAGGTACGGGAGCAATCGAAATTAAAAGTGGTTACGGTCTAAGCATTGAAGGTGAATTAAAAATGCTCCGAGTGATAGAACGGCTCAAAAAAACTTCAAATTTGCTCATAAAATCAACTTTTTTGGCGGCTCATACTTATCCAGAGGCTTTCAAGCATAATCATCAGGGCTATATTCGACAAATAATTGATGAAATGTTGCCAGCCGTAGCCACCGAAAAACTGGCCGATTATATTGATGTTTTTTGCGAAGCGGGCTTCTTTTCGGTGGCAGAAACGGAACAGATTTTAGAGGCAGGCTATAAATACGGACTAAAATCCAAAATTCACGCAAATCAGTTAAATCGTTCGGGTGGCGTGCAAGTTGGCGTAAAACACCAAGCCATTTCGGTTGACCATTTGGAAACAATGGGCGATGAAGAAATTGCTTGTCTGAGCAATTCAAACACCATAGGCACACTCTTACCCTCAGCGGCTTTTTTCTTGCGAATGCAATATCCACCCGCTCGACAAATGCTTGATGCCAATGTTGCATTGGCACTGGCAAGCGATTTTAATCCAGGCTCATCGCCCAGCGGAAATATGCCATTATTGATTGCTTTGAGTTGTATTCAGATGAAAATGTTACCCGAAGAAGCCATCAATTCCGCAACACTGAATGGGGCTTATGCTATGGAAGTTTCCGAGCAAGTCGGGAGTATCACAATAGGAAAATTGGCCAACTTGATTTTCACCAAACCCATACCATCATTAGCTTATTTTCCTTATTCATTTGGAGAAAATTTGATTGATAAAGTGATGATTCGGGGAAAGTTTTAGCAAATTATGCCAAACCTAAAAACATATCAACAAAACGATTTAAACTCAATCATTAAAACCCGAATGGGTGAAACAAAATTGGGCGAAAAAATCAACCTCAATTGGCAAGCCGACGAAGTAAAGTTTGTGCTTCTCGGCATTGCCGAAGATATTGGCGTACAAGTAAATCGAGGAATTGGTGGCACGCATACAGCTTGGGAAAGTTTCTTGAATGCCTTTCTGAATATTCAAAGTACAAAAATGCTTTCGGGTACTGAAATCGGCATTTATGGCTGTCTTTCTTTTGATGATTTAAAAGTCAATTCAAAAAGCGTTGAAATAATTGATAATGAAGTAGTTAAGGCAATTTCTGAGATAGTAAATTTGGGTAAAACACTAATCATAATTGGCGGTGGACACAACAATGCTTATCCGATAATTAAGGGTGTGAGTATGGCAAAAAAACGAGCCATCAACGCCATCAATTTAGACGCTCATTCTGATTTTAGGATACAAGAAGGCCGACATAGTGGCAATGGTTTTCGGTATGCTTTTGTAGAGGAATTTTTGCAAAAATATGCCATTATCGGGTTGCACGAAAATTATAATTCACAAGCAATTATTAATGAAATTTCGCAGAATCCTGCAATTCAGTTTTCGTTTTGGGAGGATATTTTTTTGAGAGAAAAAATGACTTTCAAAGAAGCAATTCTGCAAGCAGTTGATTTTACAAAAAACACCCCAACGGGCATAGAACTCGACCTTGATTGTGTAGAAAATGTACTTTCAAGTGCCATGACTCCCTGCGGAATCTCACCCACACAAACCCGACAATATATTTATCAAACCGCTACTTTAACTGATATTGCTTATTTACATATTTGTGAAGGTGCAACGCAATTAGCTACTGGTCAGGCTTCTACTTTAACAGGAAAATTAATTAGTTATTTGGTAAGCGATTTTATGAAGGCCTTCAACCACAAAGGCACGGATTACACAGATTAGCATGGAGCATGTTCTCTGTGTTAATCTGTGTAATCCGTGCCTCCGTGGTAATAAGATAATTTACTTCCCAGCTCTACGCTCCAACTCAGCACGTTTCAAAGTAATCAAATGACCGATTGGTTTTCCTGCACGGTAAGTAATCACACGAAGCGTAATTGGGCCATCGGGCAGTTCGATTGGAGTTGAATATTTTGAAGAATATTTATCGGGCATCGAATCGTCAATCGAATAGAAAATATCTAAATCCGAAATTTCGCTACCCAATTCGAGCATTAATTTACCATTTTTCATGCTTGGTGTGATAATCGCATCGTAAACGGCTTTCGAGAAACCTAATTCGGCAACCTCGGCACGGTCGAAATGAGCTTCCATGCGTTTGCTGAAATTATCCCAATTTTTAGCCGATTTTTGCGACCAATACACTTCCGATAACGCCCACGCACGTGGGTAAGTCATGTATTCGGCGTGGCGTAAAGTTGGTGTTTGTTCACTCCAGAGATTCCCTTGTCCACCCAAAATATATTTTGCATCAACTCCGTCAGGCACTGGCTCAAAGCTGTACGATTTACTCACACGTAAACCTGCATAAATCGGAGGGTCAATGGTGTTTTCGCCTTGGTTATAATCAATGTAAGCATAAGTCGTTGGTGTCATTACAACCTCGTGTCCGAGATGTGCCGCTTCGATTCCGCCCTTCACTCCTCTCCAACTCATTACGGTTGCATTTGGCGAAATTCCACCTTCTAAAATCTCGTCCCAACCGATGAGTTTTTTCCCTTTTGCTGCCAAAATTTTCTCCAAACGATTCATAAAATATCCTTGCAAATCTTCAACGTGGCGAATACCCAATTTTTTCATCAAAGTCTGACAACCAGCATCGGCTGCCCAAAAACCTTTGTAACATTCGTCACCACCGACGTGGATGTATTGATTCGGGAAAAGTGCTGCCACTTCGGTCATTACTTTATCCAAAAACTCATACACTTTTTCGTCCGAAGGATTCAAGGCATTCTCATAACGCATCTTGAAAGTTCCGTTTCCGTACCAATCTGCGATATTTGCCCCTGGATTTACGAATGTATTTGGGTTCTTAGTTGTACTTAATTCTGGGTACGCTGCTATTGCCGCCATGCTGTGGCCTGGCACATCAATTTCGGGTACAATCGTTACGTTGCGTTCTTGGGCATACTTTACTACTTCCTTAATGTCCTCTTGGGTATAAAAACCTCCAACCGTAGCTTTTTCGCCTACTTTCGCTGGCTCACGGTCGCCAAAATGACCAGCACGAGGCACACGCCACGCTCCTACTTCGGTTAATTTCGGCAAAGATTTTATCTCGATTCTCCAACCTTCATCATCGGTTAAGTGCCAGTGAAAAGTATTATATTTTAAGCGAGCAATATCATCAATGTATTTTTTCACTTCGGCTTTTGTGAAGAAATTACGGCTTACATCAAGCATGATTCCTCTCCAGCCAAAACGTGGATAATCAGTGATTTTTGCGGCAGGAACCGCCCACGTAGCTTTCGTAACTACCTTACTTTCAATCTCTTTTGGTAAAAGTTGTAGCAAAGTCTGCATTCCGTAAAACAAACCCGCAGTTTGATTGGCCGAAATAACGACGCCCTTCGGAGTTGATTCAAAAGTATAGCCTTCTTTGCCAAGTTGGGCATTCGGAGTATCATTCAAATTGAGTTGAATCAAGCCCGTTTTTCCTTCTTGGGCTTTTAAAGCTAAGCCCGTAGGCACGCTCAATTTCTGCACCAACATTTCAGCCACACCGCTTACATCGGCCTTGTTGTAGCTGATAGTTGTTTTGGCAGTGAGAGCAAAACTTCCTGCACTTTGCAATACCTCAACGGGCTGCGGAATAAGATTTAAGGGAGTATTTTGGGCATTTAGATTGAGAAAGGCAAAACTAAGCACCGAAAAAAGAACTTTTTTCATAGAACGAAAGAAGAGTTTTGTTGAATTGAAAATGGTTGGGGTTGAATTATACTACAATATTAAGGTAGTAAGGCCTTCTTTTCAAGTCTTTTTAAAAAATTATTTTTCAATAAATTAATATTAAAAAAATATTTTAGAATACTTGATTTTCGTTTTGAATTAAACTCGTTACTGGTTAATCCAAAGCTTTCAATCCCTCCTATACTCTTTCTGATAAACTAATGGCGATTTTCCAACGATTGCCTTAAACTGCCGATTGAAATTTGAGATAGTGTTATAACCACTTTCGTAGGCAATTTGCGTAACATTGAGCGTGCCTTCATGCAGCAGTTTACAGGCATGACCGATACGAATTTCGGCAATAAAATCGAAGAAAGATTTATTGGTTCGGCTCTTAAAATACCGACAAAAAGCCGCATCACTCATATTCACCAGCGAAGCCAGTTCGCTCAATCGTACTTCTTCTTTGAAATGTTTCATTACGTAATCGTGCACTTTTTGCATTCGCTCGGTTTCTGAAATCTTGTGCATATTTACATAACCTAAACTCGTAATAAACTCATAATCAACTGACTGAGAAAGTTCATGTAGCATCGAAAGCAGTTTCAAAACTCTCTCAAAGCCTTCAAGTTTGTTCAGTTCAACTAAACCTTCTCTGATTTTATCACGCATTTTACCTACGATGTCCATTCCACGTTGACCATTTTGCAAAAGTTGCTTGAGGCGGTGCATTTCTGATTTTTCAAAGAAATTATTCCCCAGAAAATCTTCCGTAAAATAGACCACAATTCCGTGCGTTTCTAAACCCGAATTTTGCTCAAAATAGGCTTTATCATTCCTCCAAAGATGTGGGACGTTTGGCCCTAAAAAAACAGTATCGCCCGCTTCAAAATGCTGAATATCATCACCGATGAAGCGAGTACCACTTCCTTCAAAAACGGTAAACAGTTGGTAATGAGGATGGAAGTGCCAACTCGAATCAAAATGAGATTGACGCAATTCTTGCACTTCAAATGAATAAACCTGACTTCCGAGTGTTTTTTTTAATAACTTCATAGCCCCAATCGCCCCCCCGCCCCTAAAGGGGAGCTTCTACTTCTCTGATTACTTTATGAATAAAGGCTTTCTTTTATAAACACTTTTTTTGCATAAATATTGAAATAAATATTATTAAATATCAAAATACAGTCAAAATAAGTTAATCAACGCACATTTTATATAATTTTATTACGATAAATTTGTACTATTATTTTTAATTATAAACTCCCCTTTAGGGGCTGGGGACATGACCTACGGAATGAATCTCCTTTTATGGGGAACAGAAATTAACGAAGACCTTTTTCCAGTTTTAGAACAAATTAAGGAAATTGGATTTGATGGTGTGGAGATTCCAATCTTCGATGTAAATCCAGAAAAATGGTATTCTTGGCGAGCAAAATTAGACGAATTAGAACTGAAACGCATCGCTGTAACGATAAACGGACCAGATTTCAATCAAATCAGTGCTGATGCAGAGATGCGTAAAGCAACTTTGGAACGAAACAAACGTGCCATTGATTGTGCCATGATTTTGGGTTCGGATTTACTCACGGGGCCTTTTCACTCAGCTTTGGGCGTTTTTACGGGCGTGCCACCAACCAAAGAAGAATTGCTTTGGGCAAAAGAAAATCTTTGGGATTTAGCCGAATACGCCGACAGCATGGGTATCACGCTCGGACTTGAATATTTGAATCGCTTTGAAAGTTATTTAGTTTCGTCGTCGGACGAACTTTTGGCTTTGGTCGAAGACATCAATCACCCTGCTTGCAAGATAATGTTTGATACTTTCCATGCCAATATCGAAGAAAAATCAATGACCGAAGCCATCAAGAAATTGGCCAAACACATCGTTCATGTGCAGCTTTCGGAAAACGACCGTAGTACGCTTGGCAAAGGGCGAATTGATTTTACCGAAATTTTAGCCGCCTTAAAATCAATCAATTATGATGGAATGCTAAGCATCGAAGCATTCAGCATGAAACTTCCAGCGGCCAATATTTGGCGAAAAATGTTTGATTCAGAAGAACAATTAATGAAAGATAGTCTATCGTTTTTAAAATCTCACCTATAAATAATATGTCAAAACAAATTAACATAGCCATCATTGGACTTGGCTTCGGAGCAGAATTTATTCCAATTTATCAACGTCACCCAAACGCAAATATGTACGCTATTTGCCAAAGAAACGTTGAAAAACTCAACGCAATCGGAGATACTTTTGGGGTTGATGTTCGCTATTCAGATTATGACGAGTTATTGAAAGACCCAAATATTGATGCGGTACATATCAATTCGCCAATTCCGAACCACGCCGAACAAACTTTGAAAGCTCTTTATGCAGGAAAGCACGTTGCTTGTACAGTTCCGATGGCAACTTCGGTGGAAGATTGCAAAGCCATAGTAAATGCTTGCCGAGAAACTGGCAAAAAGTATATGATGATGGAAACTGTGGTTTATGCCCGTGAGTTCTTGTTTGTGAAAGAATTATACGAAAAAGGTGAACTCGGAAAAGTACAATTCTTGAAAGCATCGCACCAACAAGACATGGAAGGCTGGCCTGACTATTGGCCAGGTTTACCGCCAATGCACTACGCTACGCACTGCGTTGGGCCTGTGGCGGGTTTATTGAGATTAGAAGCCGAATACGTTTCGTGTTTTGGTTCAGGAACAATTTCGGAAGATTTGATAAAAATACATAATTCACCATTTGCTGTTGAATCCGCACACATAAAATTCAAAAATAGCGATTTGAGTGCTTACGTTTATCGTTCGTTGTTCGATGTAGCACGTCAATACCGTGAGAGTTTCGAGGTTTACGGCTCGAAAAAATCTTTCGAGTGGGCTTTGATTGAAAACGAACCAAACGTTATTCACACTGCCAAAAAGCCAGAGCCAGAAATTCCAGAAAAAGTTGAAACGCCTGATTATGCACACTTGCTTCCGCAGGAGATTCAATCTTTTACAGGAAAAGGTGTCTATGACCACGACGACAATACGCACCTAAGTTTTGCCCAAGGTGGCGGACACGGTGGCTCGCACCCGCATTTGGCTCATGAGTTTATTTCGGCACTCATCGAAGACCGTGACCCATTCCCGAATGCCGTACAATCGGCCAACTGGACATCGGTTGGAATTTTGGCACACGAGTCGGCCATGAAAGGTGGCGAGATTATTTATTTGCCTGAGTTTTGAGAAATACCCCTAACCCCTAAAGGGGGATAAGAATATTTCGTCGCAATGTAGAGACAGGGCAATGCCCTGTCTCTACCGAGGGAATTTTTAAAATTATGAATAACACCAAAAATTTGCCATAAAATAATGTCCATATGAATATCTAATGAAATATTTTTTATGAAAATTAGCTTTTTAGGACAAGGTTTAGGAGGAGAAAATGAAAATAATGTAGGCTATTATTTGACAACTTTTGCCTCAAGCAATGAGTATCATTCTATGTATTTAATTTCAGCATTTGCTTCAAAAACAGGTGTTGCATACATTAAAGAAGCTGTCAATAAAAATATAAAAATCATAGTTGGAATTGACCAACAAGTAACATCTGTTGAAGCACTGAATATGATTTTAAATATGAACGTAGATAGCTATGTTTTTTATAATCCATCGGAAAATCAAATTTTCCATCCTAAAATATATCTTTTTGAAGGAAAAAATACGTCCAAAGTAATTATTGGCTCTTCCAATTTGACAAAAGGAGGATTATTTCAAAATGTAGAATCGTCTATTTTAGTAGAAACATCATCGAATGATAAAGACGGACAAATTTTTATTCAAGAAATCAAAGATTACTTTGCCAATCTCTTAGACGGAACAGATTCAAACATAAAGAAGCTTTCTAAAGAATTAATTGAAGGGTTGCTTGAAAGAAAAATCATAGGTACAGAAGATGATAGAATTCTTGATAAGATGATTAAATATGAAAGTCAGAGAAAACAAGCAATTCAAAACCCTTCAGCCAAATTGGCAAACCTTTTCCCAACAAGAAAAGTGATTGATTTACCATCTGCAATTGAGGTGGCTAATTGGCAAAATTCATATTTAAAAGCCCTAAATAAAGCAAGAATTAAAATCCAAAAATTTAAGTCATTAAGTAACGAAGATATAGAGGAAGAAGAAGGTCTATTAAAATTAGAAGAATTTATTCAAGACAGAGAGCAAAGATGGTTTTTCATGTTTGAACAAATGTCAAAATACAAGTCATTACACGGCCATACAAATATAAAAGTAAGAGAGTTATTCGATACAGGTTTTGGGAAGGTAAAACTGGGAGCTTGGGCATACGTACAGTACAATAATAAACTTGACAAAACTATATTGGATGAAAGAAAAAAACTGCTGGATTCAATAGGTTTCGATTGGGGCGAAAGAGAAGAAAGAAGAGATAAAAGTTTTGATGTAAGATTTGAAGAAAAGTTTTCGCTTTTGAAAAAAATGTACGACCATTACCAGAAAATTGGCAAAAAAGAGGCGATAAGAGTTGATTTGCATAGGAATAAAGATTTCTCCGAAGTTGGGCTAACACACGAAGAACAAAAAACTTTACGAAATTGGGTACATTATCTTTATTACCCTAAAAAGACAGAAAAAGCACTAATTGAACAATTAACAGATGAACATCTACGAAAATTACAATCTATTGGCTTTCAGTTAGAGAGCAAACTTGAAAAGCAGAAAGGTGGGAATCAAGATACATTATATGTACTCAAAACTTTAAGAAATGCCAAATTTCAAAATCCCAACTTTGACATTGAGGTATTAAAAAACAATAATTCAAAACTTAGAAAAGCACTCTACAAGATTCTGTTCTATTATCGTCAAGAGCAAAAAGGAAAGAACTCTTTTTTTAGTGATAGTGAAATTCTTGAATTGATAGATTTAGGAGTTATGTTAGATAAACCTGTACATAATACTGATAGCCAAATTTCAGACAGAATTAATCTATTTTTAAAATATAGAGAACAAAATGGCACTTTTAATGTTAGAGCCACCCATGATAAAATAATGTATAATTGGCTTAATCGAAGAATAAATAAACAAACTCCATTTAAAAAACACATTGAACATTTACCTAAAGAATACATTGATGAAATGAGAAAATTAGGTTTAAATGTCGATGAATAACATATTAACTAAATAATAAAAAATGAAAAAAGCCCTCGTTCTCCTAACCTTTTTCCTTTACCAGTTTGCCAACGCCCAAACAGGCCGAAGGCTCGAAATCCTTTTCCTCGGTGATAATGGGCATCATAAACCCATTGAGCGAGTTCCGACAATCATGGCGGCTTTGGGAAACCGAGGCATCAACTTTACTTATACCGATAAATTAGAGGATATTAACGCCCAAAACTTATCGAAGTACGATGCCTTGATGATTTTTGCTAACTGGGACGACATCACGCCCGCAGCCGAAAAGGCTTTGCTCGATTACGTAGCTTCGGGAAAAGGTATTTTACCGATTCACTGTGCTTCTTATTGTTTCCGCAATTCGCCTGAATATGTAAAAATGGTTGGTGGGCAGTTCTGGAGACATCGTATGGACACGATTCAAGTGAATACTGTGCAACCAAATCATATCATTATGAAGGATTTAGGCACAATAAAAGCCTTTGATGAAACCTATTTGCACAGCCAATTACAAGCCGATAACAACGTTTTACAAACTCGTGAAATAAAAGCCGACCAAACAAAAGACCGCCCCGATGCAAAAACTGAGCCTTATACTTGGACTCGCAGCTATGGAAAAGGTCGAGTTTTCTACACGGCTTACGGCCACGATGATAGAACTTGGAGCAATGTAAACTTCCAAAAATTGCTTGAAAATGGTATTCTTTGGGCAGTAAACGACGAAGCTCGTGCAGCTCATGTAGCATTGAATCCGAAGCCATTTGAATATCGTGGAGCAAAATTACCTAACTACGAAAAACGTCCAGGTGAACAACTACAACAATTGGCTCTTACGCCTGAAGAATCAATGAAGCACATTCAAGTACCTGCTGATTTTGATTTGAGTTTGTTTGCTGCCGAACCAAACGTA
The DNA here is from genome assembly GCF_014644295.1 of Emticicia aquatilis. Classification (GTDB taxonomy): domain Bacteria; phylum Bacteroidota; class Bacteroidia; order Cytophagales; family Spirosomataceae; genus Emticicia; species Emticicia aquatilis. Next base: position 454,633 of record NZ_BMKK01000003.1, on the reverse strand, counting down.
ATGCACCCGATTGCGATGAGTTGGGACGAAAAAGGGCGTTTGTATGTACTAATCACAAAAGATTATCCGAACGAACGCAAAGAATCGGGCGGTAGCGACTATATTTTGATTTGTGAAGATACCAATAAAGATGGTAAAGCCGATAAATTCACTCGTTTTGCCGAAGGTTTGAGTATTCCAACAGGAATGGTTTTTGCCAATGGCGGTTTGATTGTTTCGCAAGCCCCACACATGTTGTTTTTGAAAGATACTGACGGCGATGATAAAGCCGACGAAAAGAAAGTTTTATTCACTGGTTTCGGAACTGGCGATACACACGCAGGGCCATCGAACTTGCACTACGGCTTCGATAACTGGATTTGGGGTTGCGTAGGTTATTCGGGTTTCAACGGAAAATTGGCCGAAGGCGATTCATTAAAGTTTGGACAAGCATTTTTCCGCTTCAAGCCAGATGGCTCTAAAATGGAATGGACAACCAGCACTTCAAACAATACTTGGGGAATGGGCTTCAACGAAGCGGGCGATGTATTTGGCTCAACGGCCAACAACTCACATGGTTGGTACATGGCCATTCCTCATCAAAACTTCTTGAATCCAGGTTTTAATGGCGATAACGGAAGTCGTGGAACAGATACCCACAAAGACATGAAACCTATCACCGAAAAGGTTCGTCAGGTTGACGTTTTTGGTGGTTTTACGGCCGCTGCTGGACATAATTTCTACACGGCTCGTGCTTTCCCGAAAAATTACTGGAATCAGATTGCGTTTGTTGCCGAGCCAACAGGACATATTTTACACCAAAACATGATGGTGAAAAAAGGAACTAACTATGAAGATAAAGAATCGTTCAACCTCATGGCGGGTGCTGATGAGTGGTTTTCGCCAGTTTTTGCCGAAGTTGGTCCCGATGGAGCCGTTTGGGTAGCCGATTGGTACAGCTACATCATTCAGCACAATCCAACACCACAAGGTTTTGGCAATGGTAAAGGAAATGCTTACGATACAGATTTGAGAGATTTCACACACGGACGTATTTACCGAGTTGGTTACAAAAATGCTCCTGCTTATCAGCCAATTACACTCAATAAAAACGACAAAGATGGTTTGCTAAAAGCTCTCAAAAACGACAATATGTTTTGGAGAAATCATGCTCAACGTCTTTTAGTAGAGCGTGGAAACATCGACGTTGTGCCTGCTTTGATTGCTCTCGTAAACGACCCATCGGTTGATGAACTTGGATTAAATACAGCAGCTATTCATGCCCTTTGGACATTGAAAGGCTTAGGTGCGATTGATAAAAACCCAGCGGCATTACAAGCGGCCGTTGGGGCATTGAAACATCAATCTTGGGCAGTTCGTAAGAATGCCGTGCAGGTTTTACCAACCAATGCAAAGTCGGTTGATGTTATCTTGAAAAACAATTTATTGAATGATAAAGAGCCTTTGGTTATCTTAAATAGTGTTTTGGCACTCAACCAAATGCCATTAACGGCAGCAGCCGAAAAAGCAATTTTAACACGCATCGACCAAGCAACGGAGGCCAATGACCGCTGGCTTCCAGATGCGTTTGCAACTGCTTTAACAAGTCATAAATCGGTACTTTTGAAGAAACATCTACGTAATCTTGCTTCAACTCCTAAACCAGCAGCAATGTCGCACGACCATTCAGCAATGAACCATTCAATGCCAGTAGAGAACAAAAGCAATGAAACAACTCAGAACTCAGAACTCAAAACTCAGAACTCAATAGATTTAGTAATTACAAATGTGCGTACCGAACCAACTTCTCCGTTTGTGCGTGAAGGCATGAGATACTTTGTAGAAGTAAAAAATAACGGAACTGATTCATTGAAAAAAGGACAAGTTGCTTCTCTCAAAATTGATATTACGGGCGTAGGACAAAAATCAACGGTTTGGAGTAAAGTGCATACTTCGGGCATTGCACCAAACGAAACCGTAACGATTAGCAAAAACACCAACGGCCCTTGGTCAGGAGATTTTGGTTACTCAACCGATTTGGCAGGTGAATACACTTTCACAGTGATGGTTGATGAAGAAAACAAAATTGCGGAAGGCAACGAAAGAAATAATACTTTCGTAAAAAAAGTAACCTACCAACAAGCACAAAAACTCAGCACCTTTGCACTCGAAAGAGCGGCTCGTAGTTATGCTTCGGTTTCAGCACCAGATTCGATTGTTGCTCTTTTGAAATTGTGGGATAAACTGCCAAGTACCGAAAACGCCGCATTATTGAAAGGTTTATCAAGTGGCTGGAATCCTCGTAAAAAAGGAACAGTAAACGCTGCGAATCAAGAATTTATGGCGAGTCTAAGCAGTAAATTGAGCGATGATAATTTGACAAGAATCAATAAGTTGATGCAAGCTTGGAACTTGAAAAACTCGGCCAGCGAAGCAGAAAAAGATGCCATCGTCATCAACATCAAGACTGTGGTAGAAGCAATGAAATTTGATAAAAAAGAGTTTTCAGTACCAGCAGGCAAAACCATCATTTTGGTTCTCGAAAACCCCGATGCCATGCAACACAATTTGGTAATTGGTAAGCCAAAAAGTCTTGAAATCATCGGAAATGCTGCTAATAAAATGATTACGCAGAAAGATGCAGTTGAGAAAAACTACGTTCCTGCTATTCCGCAAGTATTATTTTCAACGCCATTGGTGAATGCAGGAGAAACTTATCGTTTGAAGTTTACTGCCCCAACCCAAGTTGGTGATTATCCATTTGTATGTACTTTCCCAGGGCACTGGAGTATCATGAATGGTGTTATGAAAGTAGTGAAGTAATTTTTACCACGGAGGCACGGGTTACACGAATTAGCACAGATTTTCTGTGTAAATCTATGTAATCCGTGCCTCCGTGGTAATTTCATCTATGTTACAAACCTTTCAATATCTCCTCAATCGCTTTATCTAATTGTGGGTCTTTATCTTCGAGACGGTCTTTGAATGTTTGTTTTATGTAAATATCTGGTTTTACACCTTCACGTTCGATATTCTGCCCATCAAGCGTATAACACCCCCACGCAGGCAAACGATAAAACGAGCCATCAACCAAGCCTTTTCCTGAAGTAAAAATAATCCAACGGTAAGTTTCAGTACCGATAATTTTGCCGAGTTGGAGTTGTTTAAAACCAACAGCTGTCATTTCGGCATCGCTTAAAGATTGTTCGTTGATTAGCAAAACCAAAGGTTTAGCAGCGGGAGCAAAATTGGGTTGAATCGTAAATTGTCCTTCACGGTATTTCCATTTCAAATAAGGTTTTTGAGCCAAGAAATTCAGCACCAAATCATGTACGTTTCCACCTGTATTATAGCGTAAATCGAAAATCAAACCTTCACGATTATAGGCTTCCGAAGTCATATCAATCAAAAATTTCTCCAATTCTTCATTTCCCATATTACGCATGTGAGCGTAAGCGATTCGTTTTTTACTCTTTTGGTCGATATAATTCTGATTCCACTGAATCCATTCATCATATAAATTACTCACCAAAGCACCCGAGCTTTGTGGATGAATCTTGACAGCAAACGAACTATCTTTTCGAGCAAATGTGAGCTCAATTTCATCATCCATCGAAGGTTTTTGGAAGTAAAAATCACGGTTTTGTTTCGTATCAATACTTTCTCCGTTTACTTTCGTCAGTACATCTCCCGCCAAAATTCCTTTGCCTGTTTTATCAGCTGCCGACTTTCTCACAATGTATTTTACTTTGTACGGATTTTCTTCTTCAAATATGATTCCCGTGGCCATTGTAGTGGTTTTGTAGAAAATACTTTCCTCGGCACCATTACTCGAAAATCCAGTGTGCGACGCATTTAATTCGCCCAACATATCGTTTTGCATCGTACGGAAATCTGCACGAGTATTGATGTATGGCAAAAATGCCTCGTATTTCTTTTTGATAGCCACCCAATTGACGTTATTGAAGGTTTCGTTATAGAAATTCTCCTCAACATTGGCCCAAGTTTCGTAGAACATTTGCTTAAATTCATTCGCAAAATCTTTTCGGAACGTAAAACTTACATCTACTTTATCAACTTTATTTCCATCTAAATTGAGCTTACAAATCGTGCCGTTTATCAACGCATAATACTTGCCATCAGCTTGCACAATATTGGTAGTTGAAGCATCTGCACCCTCTATTTTTTCAGTTTTATTAGGCGTAAACGGCTCAATGGTTGTCTTGTAAAGATTATTTTTACCATCTATGTGGTCGGATGGGTAAATCACAAAAGTTTTGGTATCTTTTTGAAACACAATCGGCGAATCGGCCGCTCCATTGCTTGGACTAACTGCCTCCATTCGCTCCATCAAACCTTCCATATCAATTACCATCGGCTCTATTTTCTTTGCTTTGGTCGAGTCTGCTTTTGCTTTATCATCAGCCTTTTTCTCGGCAGGTTTGAATAAATCATTGAATTTATCCGACTTAAACGGTGCTTCGATTTTGCTCAATGGCAAACGATAAATTCGCTCTTTGTCAAGTCCAAATGGATAACTGGCTTTAGTGCGATTAGATGCAAAATAAAGATATTTTCCATCTGGCGACCAATAAGGAGTTTCTTCAGTTATTCCTGTATTCGTCAAATTTATCGTTTCATTTTTGACTAAATTATGGAGAAAAAGCTCACCTTCAAAGTTCTTTTTGGCCATAAATACTACATATTCATCATTGGGCGAAATATACGGTTTCGAGTTCTGAAAGCCCCAAATTTCTTCTTTGGCGATTGTTTTTGTGGTAAAAGCCTTTAAATCAATCGTTTTTATTTCATCTCTTCCGCTCAAAAACACCCCCAAAGTTCGGTCTTTGTTAAGTGTCAAATCTCGATTATTTTTCAAATCATTGGTCAATTGTTTTTCTGCCCCTTTACCATCGGCCACAATCGAAAACCAATTCTGATAACCATTAACGGTCTGATTAAAAACCAAAGTTTTGCTATCGGCCAACCATTTCACTTCCAAAACTCGACCATCAGCTCTCGTATTAAGTTGTTTCAAAAACTTGCCTTCGAGGTCAGAAACAAATAGCTGTCCACGTGAACTAAAAGCCATTTTCTTGCCATCAGGAGCAACATCAAATTCCACGATACTTCCTTTTACATTAAAATCTTGTGCTTTGGGCAAAGTAAAGTTTCTGTTCAGTGTGAGCTGCAAAGCCTGCGTTTTTTTGTTCGAAACATCATACAAAAACAGCTGATAATCTTTCTCGAAAACTACTTTCTCGCCATTAGCACTCACTTGCGGGCGTTTGACCGATTCTTTAAAGGTAGTTAAAGCCGTTTTTTTGTTGCCCTCAAAAGTATAGAGATTGTATTCGCCATTGGCTTCATCTGATACGAAATAGATTTTACCCGAACGGTCAATACTCGCCCAGAAATCTTTACCATTGTACTCGGTATAACGCTTATAAGCTTTGGTTTTTAGGTTATATGATTGAATGTCAGGATTAAATTCCCCTTTGTAACCTTTTCGATAAGCTTGATTATCACTTTCCCAAGTATCATTGAAAAACAATTCTCCCGAACTCGGATGCTCGGCCACATTATGAACTCGATTAAAAAAATGCTTAAAAATCCTCGTTGGGGTTCCGCCGTTTAATCCAATTTTGTAGGTTGTTCCGCCATTGTAAGCACTTGATGTAAGATAAATACTTTGCGAATCCCACGACCAAGATTCTACCAAATCGGCCGCATCGTGGTAAGTTAGCTGACGAATGTTTCCGCCCTCCAAAGGCATCACATATACATCATTATTGCCGTATTGCACGCCCGAAAACGCCACCCATTTTCCATCGGGTGAGATACGTGGGCGAGTTTCGTTACCAGTCATGGCCGTTAGTCGAGTGGCTATTTTAGAAGCTAAATCTGCTTTCCAAATATCGCCTTCATAGCAGAAAACCACAGTTTTAGCATCGGGACTGATGCTCGGATAAGAAGCAAAATAGAGGTCGTTGGTTTGAGCCGAAATCTTGTGCGAAAACGATACCCATACCAATAAAAGTAAGATAGCTTTTTTCATTTGGTGAGATAATTTGTTGATTGATTTTGAAAGTTAAGGAAAAAGATTTTTATGAAAAAGTAGAATCAAACGAATAATAAAAATCACACTACATGAAGGCATATTTCGAGGTGTTTACGATATTTGTAATTTAAGCCTTTTTATCAGCCTACCTCATAAAATGAAACGATTTTCGAGTATTTTCTTAATTTGTTTATTACTTTTCAGTACAAAAATCTATTCCCAAGCCCTCAAAGTTCAGCACGATTTGGTAGTAGCCAAAGATGGAAGTGGAGATTTTCGCTACATTCAAGATGCTATCAATGCCGTGCGGGTATATTTGCCCAAACCAATTACGATTAAAATCAAAAAAGGCATTTACAAAGAAAAACTCGAAGTTTATAGCACTCTTACAAACATCACTTTTGTGGGCGAAAGCCTCGATAGTACCATCATCAGCTACGATGATTTTTCTGGAAAAGGTAAAATGGAAACCTTTGATTCGTACACCTTAAAAGTGTTGGGAAATGATATTAAATTTAAGAACCTCACTATTGAAAATACCGCAGGGAGAGTCGGGCAAGCAGTAGCCTTGCACGTAGAGGGCGACCGCTGTGTTTTTGAAAACTGTAAATTTCTGGGAAACCAAGACACAATCTTTGCTTCGGGCGAAAACTCAAGACAATATTTCTCGAAATGCTACATCGAAGGTACAGTCGATTTTATTTTCGGGTCGTCAACGGCTTTGTTTGAAAACTGTCATATTCACTCCAAAACCGATGGTTATGTTACGGCCGCTTCTACGCCAAAATGGGTGGCTTATGGCTACGTTTTCAAAGATTGTAAACTAACGACCGATAAAGCGGCTACCAAAGTATATTTAGGCAGACCGTGGCGAGATTTTGCCAAAACTGTTTTCATCAACTGCGAAATGGACAGTCATATTTTGCCCGAAGGCTGGAATAACTGGGGCAGACCAGAAACCGAAAAAAGCACTTTCTATGCCGAGTTTGGCTCAAAAGGAGCAGGTACAAATACACAAAATAGAGTAAAATGGTCGCACCAACTGAGTGAAAAAGAAGCTCTAACATATACAAAAGAGGAGATTTTCTCAGGAAAATTACTGACTCAATACCAAGATTTTTGGAGTAAAACGCCTTCTTTGAAAGGCATCACGAATGTTCGAGATACTTCTTATAGTAATTATAGTGCATTGAAAAATAGTTTAAAAACGCACCCAAATGCCACTTTAGTACCAGAAAAAACGCCAGAAAATGTAATTGAAGAACGAAACATCGTTTTTGCCAACACAGGTACGAGAGATTTACAACTCGATGCTTTTTATCCAAAAACTAAATCCAAAAAACTTCGTCCTGCGGTTTTAATTATTCATGGTGGTGGTTGGCGTACGGGTAATCGTTCGCAACATATTCCATTGGCTCAACGCTTGGCAGCTTTGGGTTATGCAACCTTCACGGCCGAATATCGCCTTTCGACCGAAGCCCTCTACCCTGCTGGCGTACATGATTTGAAGGCAGCCGTAAGATGGATTCGAGCCAATGCCAAGAAATACGGAATAGATACCAATAAAATTGCCAGCGTAGGTTTTTCGGCAGGAGGACAGCTTTCAGCACTCCTCGGAAATACGAATAATTTACCAAAATTTGAAGGAAACATTGGTGATTTGAAACATTCGAGCAAAATAAACGCCATCGTAGATATTGATGGAATTTTGGCCTATATTCACCCAGAATCAGGCGAGGGCGATGACCGAAAAAGTACTTCGGCTGCTACTTATTGGTTTGGATTTAGCAAAGAAGAAAACCCCGAACTTTGGCACGAAGCCTCGGCACTGACGCACGCAGGCAAAAACACGCCTCCTACCCTTTTCTTGAATAGCTCAGTTGACAGAATGCACGCTGGCCGTGACGACTACCGCAAAAAATTAGATGCGTTTGGCATTTACTCAGAAGTTCATACTTTTGAAAATTCCCCGCACTCATTTTGTTTACTCTCACCATGGTTTGACCCTACGGTTGAGTATATTGATACCTTTTTAAAGAAAGTCTTAAAGTAGTACAATTCTCCGAATTGTTAATTTCTCAAACAAAATATAAGCACAATTTAGAAAATTGTGTAACGAAACATGATACAATTCAACAAAACCTTAGTGACCGACGACGAACTTCCGTGGGAAGTGGTTGACCCAAAAATCAAACGTAAAATCATGTCTTACAACGAAGACATCATGCTCGTAAAAGTAGCTTTCGAAAAAGGCGGAATCGGTACTACGCACAAGCACCCTCATTTACAAATTAGCTATGTAGCCAGTGGGGCGTTTGAAATTACGGTCGATGGCGAAAGCAAAGTTCTGAAAGAAGGCGATGTTTATTTTATTCCTTCAAATGTACTTCACGGAGCAGTTTGTTTGGAAGATGGTATTTTGATTGATGTATTCAATCCGATGCGTGAGGATTTTGTAAACACCCCTAACCCCTAAAGGGGAACAAAATGAAAACTACTTATATCTTTATTTTGCTACACCTTTTTTCAATTACATTATTTGGTCAAAAGCGAGTTTCCAGTCAAGTAATTGAAGTTTTGCAGAAAGACATCATTGCTCAAGCCAATTGGGCAATGACCCAACAACCAGTCACGATTACGACCGAGCAATGCGAGCGTTCGGCGGGTGGCTTGCATGATTTTTATTCAGAGGGAGATTATTGGTGGAAAAATCCCGACGACCCAAATGGGCCTTATATTCAGCGAGATGGACAGACTAATCCAGATAATTTTGTGGCTCACCGCAAGGCCATGATTCGGTTTAGCCAAATCGTTGGTTCGTTGGCTTCGGCGTATCTGATTACCAAAGATGAAAAATATGTCAAACAGGCTTTTTTGCACATTAATGCTTGGTTTGTTGATAAAAATACTGCGATGAATCCTTCGTTGCTTTATGCTCAAGCCATCAAAGGTAAGGCTACGGGAAGAGGCATCGGAATCATCGACACGATTCATTTGATGGAGGTCGCTCAAGGGATTTTAGTAATGCAAAAGGCAGCGAGTGTAGATAAAAACAATCTGAACACCATCAAAAACTGGTTTGCTCAATACTTAGAATGGCTCACAACTCACCAATACGGCATTGATGAGCGAGAAGCCAAAAATAATCATGGCACTTGCTGGGTAATGCAAGTGGCATCATTTGCGAAACTAACCGAAAATCAGAGCTTAATTGACTATTGCAAAAATCGTTTTAAGGCAGTTTTACTGCCCAATCAGCTCGAAAAAGATGGTAGTTTTCCGCTCGAACTCAAACGCACCAAGCCTTACGGATATTCGATTTTCAACCTTGACGCTATGGCTACGCTTTGCCAAATCTTGTCCGACTCAAAAGATGATTTATGGAGTTTTAGACTGGAAGATGGCCGCACGATGAAAAAGGCGATTGAGTTTTTGTACCCTTTCATCGAAAACAAAAATCTTTGGGCTTCCCCAAAAGATGTGATGTATTGGGAAGAATGGCCAGTAGCACAGCCTTTTTTATTATTTGGTTATCAGCACTTTGGCACTAAAAATTGGTTTGAGACATGGAAAAGGCTCGAACATTTCCCGAAAAATGACGAAGTAATCAGAAATTTACCCATCCGAAATCCAATACTTTGGCTTTAAAAATTATTCATCCTTATAAAAAATATGAAAACATCATCTTTAATGCTTTCTCTGCTGCTCGTTGGGCAAATGAGTTTTGCTCAATACAACCCAGAAAAGCCAGACCTTTGTCAAGGCAAATTTTTTACGGAGGAAGATGCAAGGAACCTACACGCTGATTTTGCGAAGCGATATTCTGATAAAAAATCTTGGCAAAAACACGCTCAAGAAATCAGACAGGGAATTTTAGATGGGGCAGAATTGAGTAATTATGAATTCAAGAAACCGACAAATATCGTTATTCACAGTAAAAAAGATTTGAATGGATATTCGGTTGAAAATGTATCGTTTCAGAGTATTGAAGGTATTTATGTAACTGGAAATCTGTATCGCCCAGCTGAATCTAACGGTTTGCCGCCCAAAGGAAAAACTGCTGGAATTTTATGTCCACATGGGCATGGCCCAGACCCACGTTTTGCGGCTTACACGCAGCAGCGTTGTGCCACGCTCGCACGCATGGGAGCAATTGTCTTTGCTTATGATATGATTGGCATGGGCGATTCAAAACAATCTATTCACAAGATAGAAAAAGCTCTCAAACTTCAAATAATTAATGGCAAAGCGGCTCTTGATTTCTTGATAGATTTGCCCAATATTGATAAAAATCGAATCGGTATGACAGGCGAGTCGGGCGGAGGAACACAGACTTTTATTCTTTCAGCTATCGACGACCGCATTAAAGTTTCCGTACCCGTTGTGATGGTTTCAGGCTATTTCTTCGGTGGTTGTGTTTGTGAAAGTGGAATGCCGATTCATAAACGCCCAACGCACCAAACAACCAATGTAGAAATTGCCGCTACCTTTGCTCCCAAACCTATGCTTTTGATTTCAGATGGCGGAGATTGGACTGTTAACACACCTACGATGGAGTATCCGTACATCAAAAATGTTTATTCGTTTTTCGGGGCGACAGATAAAGTAGAGAATGTGCATCTCGCCAACGAAAAGCACGATTACGGCCCTTCAAAACGCCAAGCGGCTTACCCATTTTTGGCAAAATATTTAAAACTCGACCTTCAGAAAGTAATGGTAGATGGAAAAATAGACGAAAGTGCCAATAAGGTTTTAAGCCAAACCGAACTACAAGTTTTCGATGAAAAACACCCCAGACCAAGTAATGCGGTGATAGGCGATGTAGAAGTGATGGCTCTTTTAGAAAAGAAATAAAATGGCAAATAAAACAATCCTTTTAAATCATTCTTTCGATGAAAAATTGAGGCCGTCTATGACTATATTCTTGACTTCAAAAAGTTTGGAGAAATTCATCCATACATGAAAGAGGTTACAGAACTCTCTAAAATCGAGCCAAATAGTACCAATTATGAGGTAAAGGAAGAAGCACTTTTATTAGGTTTCTTGAAAACGAAGCCTATTTATGAAGTTGAAGTAATCGAACTTGAAGCACAGAAACACGTTCGATATTTCAGCCACATCAAAGGTGCGATTTTACTAAATATTGACTTTGTTTTTCCTGAAAATGATTCAAGAACTAATTTTGATTTAACTGAAAGAGTCGAAATAAAAGGAAATCCTTTACTAATTGCTTATTTTGCGTCAATTTTGAAAAAAGCTCATTTGCAGACATTTGAGAATTTGAGAAAGAAACTAAAAACGAGCAAATGAAAGAAAACAACCCATTGAATACTTCTTGGCGAAAGACCGCCTCAACGATATACAAAAAACCTGTTGACTCAAAAATCTTTGGTTCGGTCGAGATTGATATTACTGATTTAGAAAAATACATTGCCGACAAACGCAAATCTGGCGTAAAAATCACACTTACACACTTTTTTTTGGTAGCTACGGCTCGTGCTATTAAAGAAATTCCAGAGCTAAATACCTATGTAAAGAGGGGGAATATTTATTCGCAAGAAGCAATCAATGCCACCGTAAGTATTCTTTTGCAAAGCGGAGAAATGGGTTCGGTAAAAATGCTGAATGCTGATAAACTGACCCTTACAGAGTCGGCTGTAAAACTGCGAGAAGAAATCCAAAAAACTTACAATGGCGATGAAAACGCCACCATGCAAATGAAAGAAAAACTGGCGGCTATTCCGTGGCCCTTGCGTGGGTGGGTTTATCAGTCAATCAAATATATTACTACCACACTTGGTATTTCTATTCCTCCGCTGGGGCTTTCGGCCAATAACTTTGGTTCGTTTATTCTATCAAATATCGGTAGTATTGGTCTGGACATTGGCTATCCTGCCTTGATGCCTTCGGCTAATATTGCATTTGTTTTGATTTTAGGAGGCGTTAGTAAAAAACCTTGGGTTGTGAATGACGAAATCGTACCTCGAAGTATTCTGATGCTCGGTGCGGCTCTCGACCATCGGGTCATCGATGCTTCGCACGGTGGCAAATTATTTAAACTACTGAAACGATTTGTTAATAATCCTGAGTTGTTGGAGTTACCTATTTCTTAAAGGTTTAATTCATTTCTCCTCACACCCTCCCCAATTTCAAACGTTTGCATAACTATTTCAAACGTTTGCGTAATAATTTATGAGAAATATCTTATTTTTTATTAGTAAAATGCAGTAGCAAGTATTCTATGTTTAACACTTCATTACGTATAAACTATTGACTTTTGACAATATAATCGTAACATTACGGTAATATTCTCCTAATCAGTAAGATGTAGTTTTGCAGTTGTTTCTCAAGGCAAATACTTACTAATTGAGCAACCCAGTGTCTTTATTTCTCTTTTTAAATCAATTTTTCACCAAACCATTTATGATTACCTAATTTAACACCAATGTCATGTGCTGTTCATCTGATACAGTTTTCTGTATTTGCCTTTCACAAACCTAACAAGTATTCTTAATCACAAAATCAGTCAACGACAATGAATCAAAAATTACTGAAAAACAGGTTGCTTTCTCCATTATTCACAAAGCTATCTGTCACTATCCTATTATTTGCATTTCTGGGGGTCGATGTTGGCTTTGCCAAAAATCAACCCACTGCACGCATTAATGCCATCGACATTACTGTAAAAGGTAAAGTTACCGATGCCGAAACAGGCGATGGCCTTCCGGGAGTAAGCGTAACGGCCAAAGGTAGCACAAAAGGTGCAATCACCGACGGCAATGGTGAATATACAATCGCTGTGCCAGATAGCAAAGCTGTCTTGGTATTTAGCTATGTTGGTTACACGCCACAAGAAGTAAACGTAGGCAGCCAAACTCAAATCAATGTACAACTCAAATCTGATAGCAAAACCCTCAGCGAAGTTGTAGTTGTAGGTTACGGTACAGCCAAGAAAACCGACATCACAGGTGCAGTAAAATCAGTTAGAAGCGAAGAGTTCAACAAGGGTATCATCAACTCTCCTGAGCAGCTTTTACAAGGTAAAGTAGCGGGTGTAAACGTTACTTCAGCCAGTGGAGAGCCAGGTTCGGCACAAAATATCTCAATCAGAGGGCCAGGTGGTGTTCGTACGGGCAGTACTCCCCTATTCGTGGTTGATGGTTTAGCTTTGGATAATTCGGGAACAGGTGGTGCAATGAACCCACTTACATTCTTGAACCCACAAGATATTGAAACAATTGATGTATTGAAAGATGCTTCTGCAACAGCTATCTACGGTGCTCGTGGAGCAAATGGCGTAGTTTTGATTACTACTAAAAAAGGAAAAGCAGGAAGTTCTTCGATGAATTATTCGGCGAGTTTGGGTATTTCCGAAATCGCTCGTGCATTGCCTGTTTATACAGCTGACGAATACCGCAAAGCCGTACCAAGCGTAGGTGGTGTTTTAGAAGATTTAAAAGGAAATACCGATTGGCAAAAAGAAATCACTCGCACGGCCTATACGCAAAACCATAACCTTACAATGGGTGGTGGAGCAGGAAAACTGACATATTATGCGTCGTTTGGAGCTCAAAAACAAGAAGGTATCTTGAAAAACAACGATTTGAATCGTTATACAGGTCGTATCAATGTCAATCAGAAATTCTGGGAAGACCGTCTAAGTGTTGATGTAAACCTTAATGCTACTTTCACTACTAACATGCGTCCGCCAATCGGAAGTATGATTGGAAATGCGATTTCAGTAAACCCAACTTACCCTGCACTCGATGCCAACGGCAATCCTGCGGTTTATCCAAACTTAGTAAACCCATTGGTTAGTTTGAAATTGGAAAAAGATATTACAAAAACAAATCGTTTGATTGGAAATATCTCGCCATCGCTCAAAATCACAAAAGATTTGACTTACCGTCTCAACTATGGTATTGATAACTCAAATTCGGTACGTGATTTAGAATCTTTACCAAACGCTGTGCCTTTGCAAGATGGTCGCCTCGAAACTATCTATACAAACAATAGCAATAGCCTCATCGAAAACTATTTGACTTATACTAAAGATTTCAACAACCACAGCCTAACAGCATTGGTTGGACATTCTTACCAAAAGTTTTTCTTGCAAGGTCGTTCGTCGAGTATCAATAAGTTCCCAATTTCGGATATTGAGCCTATCTATAACCCAGGTTTAGGTCAAGAACTTACTTTGGCTAATAACAAGCCTTCGGGTTATGCCCTCAAAAACGAATTACAGTCGTTTTTCTCAAGAGTAAACTATAGTTTCAAAGACAAATATTTACTCACAGCTACGGTTCGTGCCGATGGTTCATCAAAATTTGGTGATAACAACAAATACGGTATTTTCCCTTCGTTCGCAGCAGGTTGGAGAATCTCAGAAGAAGCTTTCATGAAAGGCTCGCCAGTTAGCAACTTGAAACTTCGTGCAGGTTGGGGACAAACTGGTAACCAAGAAATTCCATCAAAAATTACCCAAGCCTTATTTACATCAACGGTTTCAGCAGCTACGAGTTATCCGCTCAATTCATCAAGTGTTTACCCAGCAGGTACTACTTATAGCCGTTTAGCAAATCCTGATATTCAATGGGAAGTTTCAACACAAACAAACCTTGGTCTCGACTTTGGTTTCTTGAATGGTGCATTATCAGGCTCGGTTGACTATTTTAATAAAGTGTCGAGTGATATTCTCTTAGAAGTTATTCCTTCTGACCCTGTTCAACCAGCAGGTACATTCTGGACAAACGTAAAAGATATGAATATCACCAACAAAGGTTTGGAAATCGAACTCGCTTATCGTCAGAAAACAAATAGCGGTCTAAACTACGGAATCGGTGGAAACGTAACTTTCATTCGTAACAAAGTAACAAACTCGCCTTATTCGGTTATTCCTTCGGGAAGTGCTTCTGGTTCGGGTCTTACATCGGCTACAATCAATGGTTATCTTAGTGGTGAGCCAATCGGAACTTTCTTCTTGAAAGACTTCACAGGTTTCGACGACAAAGGTCTTAGCACCTACCGTGATGTTGATGGCGATGGCCTCGTTACTGACAAAGACCGTATCGCAGCGGGTAGTGCTTTGCCTACTATGCAATATAACTTCTTCGGAAATATCGGTTACAAAGGCTTCGATTTAATAGTAAACTTCAACGGTGTTCGTGGCAATAAAATCTATGATAATACTGCCAACTCTAACTTCTACAAACTCCGTTTGTCGAAAGGAATCAATACAACACCTGAGGCTGTAAAATATGCCAACGAATCGACTAATAACTCAGCACCAGTTTCTACTCGTTTCTTAAAAGATGGAGCATTCCTTCGCCTCAATAACTTAGCTTTAGGTTATAGCTTCAATACCAAAGCATTGGGTATTGATAAATACATTCCAGCATTGCGTTTATCTGTTACAGGCCAAAACCTTTTCGTAATTACGAAATACGATGGCTATGACCCAGAAGTAAACACCGACCGAACTATCAACGGTATTTCATCGTACGGTATCGACTATTTAAGCTATCCAAAAGCTAAATCAATCATCTTTGGTCTAAATGTTTCATTCTAAAAGCTCAAAAAATACTCCAATGAAAAAGAAAATATATTCATTATTATTCCTGTGTAGCTTTGCTGTTTTAGAAGGCTGCACCGACCTGAAAGAAGAAATTCTGGACGAAACCCTTTCGGCTGCCAAACTTACTGACAAACAAGCTGCCGACGGTATCATCGCCCCTGTGTATGCACGTCTCCCGGATATTTTCTTGCATACCAACTATTTTGCGATTCAAGAAATCTCGACCGATGAGGCTATCTTGCCTTACCGTGGCGGTACTGACTGGGGCGATAATGGTATTTACATTGCCATGCACCAACATACTTACCAAAGCACCGACCCAAATATCAGAAATACTTGGAACTTCATTTTGCAAGGAATGTCTCGTGCCATTACGGCCATGAACACCCTTCCAACGCTCAATGATGCCAACGCTAAAGTATATTTGGCTGAAGCTCGTGGAATGCGTGCTTATTACTCGATGCTTACACTCGATTTGTTTGGATTAGTTTTCGTGAAAGAAGACATTGGCGAAACTTCAAAAATTCTTCGTGGAGAAGAAGCATTCCAATATGTTAAAAATGAGTTTTTGGCGGTTGAACCAAACTTAGATGCAACAGTTGGCCCAGGTCGTTTGTCGAAAGGTGCCGTATGGGGTTTATTGGCTCGCTTATACCTCAATGCTGCGGTTTATCGTGATGTTTACGGCACTCCTACTTTCAAAGCTGATGAGATGGACAAAGTAACTGAATATTGTGATAAAATCATTAACTCTGGTACATACAAATTATCTCCAGATTACTTCTCAATTTTCGGTTCTGACAATCACACTAACCCTGAGTTGATTTTTGCAGTTGACCAACGTGCAGAGTTGAATGGACACAACCGTATGGCTTATTTCTCGCTATCGGGCGACCAGTTCCCTCTTCCAGCTTATCCAAATGCGAATGGTACTGATGGCCCAGCTATCACACCTGATTTCTATCGTACTTGGGTTGACCAATACGCTCCAAAAGACCCTTCGGCAGTTGACCCACGTTTCTACAAACAAAATCTTTCGGCATACTCAAACCCTGCTGACTCTTGTGTAGCTGAAGCTAATTTTAATATTAACCGTGGTATTTTGAGAGGTCAACAATATGGTTTGATTAGAAAAAATGGTGTATTCTTGAAATGTCCAGATGGTAAATTTAAAGTAGGTAAACTCTTCAATGATACTCGTAATCGCCCAACTGTACCAGTAAATTTTACCGAAAAAGTTGACTTTACAACCGCAGGAAGCGATTACAGTTCTGGCTACCGTGTTGAAAAATATGAATTCAGTAAAAAATCAGTTAGTGGACGTAACTTCGGAGAAGCCGACATCGTGATTGTTCGTTTGGCAGATGTTTATCTGATGCGTGCCGAAGCAAAACTACGTAAAAGTAATGATGCTGCGGGTGCATTAGCCGATGTAAACATCGTTCGTGCTGCACGTACAACCCCTCCGCCTGCTCTTACATCAATGTCGCTCGATATTTTATTTAGAGAACGTGGCTTTGAGTTTTACTGGGAAATGCTTCGCCGTACTGATATGATTCGTTTCGGAAAATACGAAGGAACTTGGACCGAGAAAACCAACACGGATAAACTCAAACGTATCTTCCCGATTCCACAAACAGCCATTGATGGTGCATCAAACCTTCCTGGCTATTTGAAACAAAATCAAGGATATTAATTTTATTGGAATGTATAATTAATAATTGTAAAGCGTTCATTATTAATTGATTAAGCGATGATAAATAAAACTTAAATTTTATTTATCATCGCTTTTTATCAAATTTCTTTTTGCAACGATTTCAAACGTTTGCGTAAAATTTATTTGAAATGTTATAGATTTTATTACTTTATTGCATGAGATTTAGTTTGAATGTCTGCATCATAGGTCAGATATTTTTATTAAGTTTCAAAAAGCCGAAAAATTCATTAGACAATTCAAAAAATAATAGAAATGAACTTCACTGAAAAAGAAATTTCGCCCCTCGCAAGCATCGAAGAGTGGGAAGATGATTTGCTCGAAAGATACCCAGAGCCTAAAAACGCTGAAACTAAGAAAAAGAAAGAAGAATACCGTAACTATACTGATTCGGAGCGAGTAAATACCGTTAGAGAATTCTACCGTTTGAATCATACTTATCAAACTTACGATTTTGTTGTTCAGAAAGAAAAAGAGTTCTTGAAGTTCGACAAACGTGAAATGTCAGTTTGGGATGCGATTGATTTCTTGAATACTTTGGTTGATGATTCTGACCCAGATACGAACCTCGACCAGTTTCAACACCTACTTCAAACATCAGAGGCTATCAGAGCCGACGGCCACCCAGATTGGTTCGTTCTAATGGGCTTTATGCACGATTTAGGCAAGGTTCTTTGCTTGTTCGGCGAGCCACAATGGGCAGTTGTAGGCGATACCTTTCCTGTGGGTTGCAAGCACTCAGATAAAATCGTTTACCCTGAGTTTTTCGAGGCAAACCCAGACTCTAAAGACGAACGTTATAACACAAAATATGGTATCTATTCACCAAATTGTGGACTTGAAAACGTAAAAATGTCTTGGGGACACGACGAGTATCTTTACCAAATGATGAAAAATTATTTGCCAGAAGAAGCTCTCTACCCAATTCGTTATCACTCATTCTATCCGCAACACCGTGATGATGCTTACAGTCATTTGATGTCGGCTCACGACTACAAAATGTTCAAATGGGTAGATAAATTCAATCCTTACGATTTGTATTCTAAAGTGCCAGTGCCACCAAATGCCAAAGAACTTCGCCCTTACTACGAAGATTTAGTAGCTAAATATTTGCCAGCTACTTTGAAATTCTAATCGAGATAATAGGGCAACAAAAAAGGGAAAATCGAAAGATTTTCCCTTTTTTGTTAGATTACTAACTGAATCTTAATATTCCCACAAATTGTGTTCAAATTCCATCAATTCGTGTTCTAATTGCTCAGACTTCAACAAACCTTCACGTGGAGATTTATAAATATCGTCTAAGAAATTATCTAAAGCATTCGATTTTTTGATAATCTTTCCATGAAACAAACGCAATTCAAAAGCATCTGCTAAGTTTTTGTGCGATGCTACATTAGCAGCATTGTACCAAATACATTTAGGATTGCTACGGAAATAACGCTCCAATTCTTTGTATTTGAATACACAAATCGGACGGTCGAAACCTAAAGTTGTTTGGTCAGCTGGAATGATTAATTTCAACGTAAGAATATCAAAATACTGACGTGAACGTTGTTTATCAAAAATCCAGTCTTCTTTCAACTCGAGAGTTGTCAACTGTGTCGGGAAAATCTCTACACCAGCACCAGGGTCAGCTGCTGCTGCGGGAGCAGCACCACCAGCTGCGGGTTTAGCAGCACCGCCACTATCTCCACCCCAACCGTCGTCACCGCCAGTCGAAAAACCAGCTGCTTTTTCTTCTTCTGATAAACCACCGCCTTCGCCTTTCAATAATAAACGCTCATTGAATTGGTCGAGTGTAAGCTTTGTTGTCAAAGAATCATTATCATAGGCTTCAATCAAACCAGCTTTTACGGCATCAATCAAGTGTCTTGTAATTTCACTTCCTTTCGAGAAAAGCGGTTGATTTTGCTTTTCTTTCAAGTCAATTCTTCGCCACAAAGTTGTTTTATACATGACGTTTTCTTCATGTATAGGGCGAAGCGATAGCGGATTCAAATAATTATTTGACTTTTCTTGAGCTACTGCAAACTGGCTGATAATCAAAGACATACCAAAAGCCAAGCCTTGTAATTTCTTCATAATTCTGACAATTTTTTATTATTAATTCAGTGGGATATTGAAGATAACTTCACCCACATCAACTGACTCAATTTCACCTTTGAAATTCTTACGTTCTACACGCTTAACTACAATTACATAACGGTCACCAGCTTGTGCTTGTTGTGCAAGGTTAGAAATATTTGCAGTTCCACTATATGTGCTATTTCCTACTCTTCTTGGACCACGAACCAAGTTCACCTCAAATTCTGCCACTCTAAACGCAGCATCTTCTGGGTTAGTTGATTTGAAAGATTCATCAGCTATTGCACCGATATTAATTGTTCTTAAACCAGTAGCCGAAGCTCCTCTACGCTCATCAATTCCAAGTAACTTAATCGTTGGTTTAGGAACACGACGAACAGGGAAGTTAAATGGCTGTAGAACGATTCCTCCATTAATCACATCCATAGTTACTTTTGCAGAGTTCGGTACGATAGTAACTTTACCACTTCCACCTGGAATAAATTCAGCACCAGAACCACTAAACGTTGGACTATACAAAGCACCTAAACCTGGTGAATATGTTGCTAAACGGTTAGCACATTTGAAATATAAAGCTGGCATCGTTGCTGTTTCGATTTGAACCGATGGCTTCAATACTGTATATGTTTCTTCTTTTTCAACTGACTTCATTGAGCCATCAGGTGAAGGATAGGAGACAGTTGCTTTATATGAACGTTTCAACTGACCATTTTTATCAAAATCACCACCAGAAGCTGTGATTTCGTATAAACCTTTACCGTCTTTCACAGGTAAAGCCGAACCATTAATACTAATTCTTGGTGTAATTGATTTAGAGTACGCTCCGATTGCTACCTCAGCTTTGTATTTCTGACCCGCAACTACCGAACGTGAATCTGGAATAACTACTGCAAAAATTTCGTCAAACTTAATTTCTTTGATACCAACTTGGCTTGCGAGATATTCTAATACTTCACCTTCTAAACGACGAACCTCTGATTGTTTTTGGCTCAATACAGCCAATGCCGCTGGTACTGGAGTTTGAGCAAAATATAACTCAGAGAAATCTTTACTTTTAGTAATATTATCAGTTCTTGCCAAAGCTGGGTCTTGCGAAGCATCAACAGCTAACTCAGGAAATTTAGTGTTTGGAGCAGCAAATTTCTGTAACTGAACAGCGAAATCATTCAATTTCTTTTTCAATTCATATCCTTTACCATTTTTCGCATCACCAACCATCAATATGGCTACTTTTTCTTCTTCCGAAGGATTTTTCACACCACCAGTTTCGGCATCAAGTCCACCGCCAGCAGTGACGATTTCTTGCTTCAAACCACTGATATAATTATCCATTTCGGTTGTAATTTTTCTTACTTCAACAGCCTTTTGAAGCACATCAGCATACTGAGCACCACCTGGTTTCTCTCTGATTTCCTTTTCAATTGCTTTTACCGATTTTTCGTTATTGCCATTAGCAGCAGAGTTTGCTCTTTCCAAACTATTATTCAAAAGCTGAAATTTCTGCAAGAGAGCATTACTCACTTGCAGTGCTAACATTGCCGTCAGAACGAGATACATCATGTTTATCATCTTCTGACGTGGCGACTCTTTTCCACCTGCCATATATTCTATATATTATACAGTTAGTAAATATTTTAGTGTTAATTAAAAATGTAGAATGATGAATGTATAATTAGAGTAATAAAACTCAGAATTCAGCACTCAGAACTCAATTAGTTGCCTTTCATTGCTGACAACATACTTCCATAAACGTTGTTCAATGAAGTAAGGTTATTTGTCAACTTCGACATTTCAGTTTTAAATTGTTGAGCTTCTTTCGACGCATCTGACATATCTTGCATAGCAGTTGTCAAGTTACCGTAGAAAGCGTTCATTGCTTTCAAGTGCTTGTTAGTGTCTTGTAATTCAAGTTCGTAAACAGCATTTAAAGCACCCATGTTTTGAGTAATCTTACTGAATTGTGAACGGTATTCTTGAGCATCTTTAGTAGCATCAGCCATGCTATTCATTGCAGTTACAGCAGTACCGTAAGCTGCATTCATAGCTGTTACTTGGCCAGAAGCTGTCTTTACATTTTTAGCATACTCGCTTGTAGCTACGGTTGCATCTGTCAAATCTGACATCTTAGCAACTTGGCCAGTCAAGCTTTGGATACCAGTTTTCAAACCATCAAAAATATCAGGTGAAATTTTAGCGTTAGCAAGCATATCATCCATTTTCGCAGTTAAACCAGCACCTTGAGTTGAAACGCTTCTTTTTGGAAGTTCACCTTGGAAATCATCAGCTAATTCTGGATAAACTTTTTCCCACTGATATTCAGTACTTGGGCGAAGGAATGATTGGAAAGCATAGATTAAGAAGATAGCGGCCTCAGTACCTAAACCAATAGGTAACATGAAGTTTGCCCAATCGTAGTGCATGATTTTACCCAATGCACCTAAGATTACAACTGATGCTCCTGCTCCATAGAAAAACGGAATAATTTTGTCCCAAAATAAACTTGTACCGTTGTTATTTGCTGCCATGTGTTTAAAAAAGTTAAGAATTAAGCTTTAGTTTAAAAGGTAATTTATTTTTTGTGTTTAAAATCTACTTTTGAGTAAACATAAGAAATGCGAAGTACAAGCGATGTATTCACTGATTGGAATACGTCAATTTGCAACTTCGCAATTCAATTTGATATTATTCTCTTCCTGGAACACTACCTAAACGGTCCATTACACAACGGAATCCGATATAAGAGCGGCGTTCGTTACGGAATTCATAAGTTCGAGTACCTGTTTCGAGGAAGTACGCTACGTCTTTCCAAGAACCACCTTTGATGATTTTACGAGGTTCGTTCTCATCATTATACACAGGGTTCAAATCCCATGTAACTGGCATGTATGATTCTGCATAAGCATCTTGGCACCACTCTGCCACATTTCCTGCCATGTTATATAAACCGTAATCATTCGGATTGAAGGCATTTGATGGAGCAGTGTAAGGATAACCATCAGCACGATAATTTCCTCTGTATGGTTTGAAGTTAGCTAAGAAACAACCTTTTCCATTAGCTACGTAAGGATTACCCCAAGGGTATTTTGCTCCTTCTTTGCCACCACGTGCTGCCCACTCCCATTCTGCTTCTGAAGGCAAGCGATAGCGAGGTGATTTAAATAAATTCTTTTGAGCTCTGTTGTCGTTCAATAGTTTTGTACGCCATTTACAGAAATATACTGCGGCATCCCAGCTAATACCCACTACTGGATACATATCAAATGCTGGCGACGAATAGTAATATTCTGTCATTTGGTCGCCATTATGATAAGTAAAGTCTTTACTCCAAACCGAAGTATCAGGATAAAGTGTTGACATGATAAACTCCTCACCTAAAACTGAAACTGAGTCGGTCATCATTGAATTTACAAACTGACGATACTCGTGGTTAGTAACTTCTGTATCATCCATATAAAACGGAACGATTGTTACTCTTTTGTTCATTGAGATACGAGCTGACATTACGTCTTCGTCAGCTTGTCCCATCATTAATGAACCTGATGGAATAAGTACCATTCCGTAAGGAGCAGTTTGCTTATAGCCTTTACGAGAGGTTGCCATGATTTCACCGTCACGGATTCCATCCATTCCGATATCCTTGCCTCCTCCTTTGCTGCTTTTCTTTCCACCGAAAACCTTGCCCAATGGACTCTTACTTGAAGAACCACAACTCTGCATCATTACGATTGGGGCAATCACTAACAGACTTTTCAAAAAGGTCTTTAACATTTTCTTGTTCATAGCTGAAAACAAGTTGGTTATCTATTTTTTTTGGTATTGATACTTTCGACAATATAGAAACGTGACTTCCGAAAATAATATTGCATTAGCTCACAAAGTTATGAAAAAAAATAAGTTTTTCCGATAACTAACAACTGATAAAGCAATTATTAAGCCAAAATATCTATTTACGGGTCTTGCTCAAACCTATTTGTTTAAATTCTTCATAGTTATTTGCTAAAACAATTAATGTTTTGTCAAACTTAGGTAGATGAGTGGAGAAATAGCAATTTTATTATTAAACGGCACAAATTATGCCAAAATACTATTCAATAGCATTTTTGAAGATAATAAACAGTAGTATTTATTAATTTTTTCTTTGGTAATTTTTATCAATATCTATATCTTGGCGTACGAACAATTGATTTTTTGCCCGCTCTAAGAGCTGCCAACGAATAGCTCAAAAGTAACTCATGTGAGGTAGGACTTTTGGCGTTTTTTCCACCTACAATTACATCAATTGCATAGCCTATTCTCAGACTTCCCCCCATTAAATTTGCTCCAACAAGACCCGAAGCTGCATCTCCTGTGCGGTAGCTTGCCCCTATCCAATAACGACTATCATAAGTTGCTATTGCTCCTGCTTCGGCAGAAATTGTATTTAGGTCAGATTTCACGATAAGCATCGGGCTTACATCAACCGTGTATGATACTCCTATCAAAACACTACCTGTCAGATAGGCACTACGCTTGAGCGTATTGGTTGCTTTGTCAGTACCAAGGCCAAATGTTGGCTGATTGATATGATTCATTGATAAACCAACGGTATAGGATGGATTATTTAGATAAAGTCCTGCTCCTAAATCTATTGCCGATTGGCTCAAACGACCAGTTGCCAAGAGTGGGTCATTTTCGTCTCTTGCACGCAAGCGACTGTAGTCTATTCCTCTCGAAAAGTATCCTCCGCTAACACCAATCCCCAACTGGCTATTACCGACTGGCATTTGGTAAGCATAAGATAATTTAAAATCTCGTTGGGTGCTTGCTCCTATTTTATCATTAACAAATGTAATGCCCACGCCACCTTTAATCATTTTGAGCGGAACATTGGCCGAAACAACCTGAGAAACTGGTGCTCCACCATCATCAAACGTACTCTGATAGCCCTGATATTGTGTACGGTAAATTGCCTGAAAACGGGTCACGTTTTCAGAGCCAGCTGTGGCAGGGTTTACAAATAATTGATTGTATATGTAATGCGTAAACTGGGCATCTTGTTGAGCATGAGCAGTAAAAGACGCTATTAATAAAACTATATAATAAATCTTTCTCATAGTGGGCTAAAATAGTCGATGGTCAATAGACGAGAAATGATAGGTTTGGGGCTGCAAATGCAACAATCTTTTTGTATCAATTCTATTTCTATTGGCAATTTAATTAATTATTTGTATTCCTAACACCATAACGAAAAAAAATAGGCTAAACTTGTGGTTTAGCCTATTAACTTATTTTTATTATATATTGTTCGCTTTTTTTATGTAGAGTTCTAAAGCTCCTGTCATTGAAGGTGCATTTGGGAGCGGTGCTTCAATATCAAGAATAAACCCT
Organism: Emticicia aquatilis; assembly: GCF_014644295.1. Classification (GTDB taxonomy): domain Bacteria; phylum Bacteroidota; class Bacteroidia; order Cytophagales; family Spirosomataceae; genus Emticicia; species Emticicia aquatilis. The sequence continues at coordinate 429,850 of NZ_BMKK01000003.1, read as the reverse complement.
GCATCTCGAATGGCTTTGGCTGTTGTTGGGCCAAAAGCTGCCAAGCGAGTATTATTTTGCTTCCAATCTGGGAAATTAGAATTTAATGAGGTAATTCCCGATGGGCTATAAAAACATATAATATCGTAGAAAACCTCTGTAAGGTCTGATAAATCAGATGGAACGGTTTCGTACATGATTGCTTCCGTAAGGTGCAAATCATTACGATTCATCAGATTCGGGATGTCATTACTACGAATGTTTGAGCATGGGAACAAGAATTTCTCGCCTTTGTGCTTTAAAATTAATGCTTCCAAGTCAGCTGCGGTTTTCTGCCCCACAAAAATCTTACGTTTTCTGATAACGATGTATTTCTGTAAATAATTGGCCGTTTGCTCCGAAATACAGAAGTACTTCATATCTATCGGAATCTCGATTCTAAGTTCTTTAGCAATACGGAAGAAATTATCTACGGCATTACGACTTGTGAGAATAATGGCTGTATGAGCCAAAATATCCACTTTTTGGCGACGAAAATCACGGTGGTCTAAGCCTTTTACTTCAATAAAAGAACGGAAGTCCACTTTTAAATTAAACTTTTTGGCCAACTCAAAATACGGAGACTTTTCGTCGGTCGGTCTCGCTTGAGTTACCAAAATACTCTCCACTTTACGGAGGCGGTCCTGAGTTATTTTTTCTGTTACTTCACTCATCCAAATTGCGGGTTTTCAAGTACAAAATTGTATTTGGTTTTTAAAATGATGAACACTAAAAAGACATCATTACATGGCAAACCTTATGCCGAGAATAACGGGCAATATTTCCACGATACAAAGGTACGAAATTAAATAGAGACTTTGTATAGGAATACTACGAATTATGGTAAAATATAGAATGAAAAATCTAATTAAATAAAATACAACGATTGGTGTAAATAGGTACACTTGCCAGTTGAAATCATGCGGGAAGTAGTCCATAAAGAGTACTAACAACACAATAACCAAAGCCGAATAGAAAAGACTCGACGCTTGGATAATCTTGAAATAATGCAAATCAACTACTTTTTCGAGATTGAATAGTTGCCCTACTAAGCCAATAAAAAAGTATTTCATGACCAAGATTACGAACACCGCCAAACTGATTCGAAAATAGTTGGAAAGCAATACTCCGAGGGTATCGCCTTCTTGCAAGATTGCTCTTCCACCAAAAACATGAATCCCTTTGCTTTGCAGTAACATATAAAATAAGCTAATGATTAAACTCAAAAGAATGATAAACATCACATTCATTCTATTGAGTGGCTTATTTATCAGAAACGACTGCTCTCGAACAAAGGTGTTAAATAAATCTTTAAAGTTGAAATACCGCTGAAAGGCTCTAATATATGAGTTCGATAAATATGAAAAGAACACCAAAATGAACATCGACACCAATACGATATAATTTCTATATGGTGCTGGCGTACGAGGCTTGGCCGTAATACCCGATTCAGCCAATACAATTGGTTTCTGATTAAGGGAGCGTTTATAGCCCAACATTAGTTTTTTATCATCAATATCGTTGGAACCGTAAAGAGTAATGTAAATCGTTGGTTGCTCATAAGCTCGATACAAACTATCGACACTCAGTACAATCCATTTGCCAACGGGAATTTTCTGACGAAGAGAGCCATTGATGAATAAGAAATTATCGGCTTTTTGTGCATAGACTAAAATACTATACCCACGATTACTCTGAATATCGCAGAAAACGGTGTGAGAAGGGTATCCCAAGTGCTGTTCCGAAATATACGGAATGTAGGCTTTCATTCGGTCGTTATATACTTGCCAATCATCGTGGTAATCATGCACCAAGAAGTATTGGTCGTTTGGGCCAACGGTTGTGGCAAACGACTTTGACGATATGATTAGCAAAAGTATGTAAAGAATCTTCTTCAACGGCCTGCTTTAAATTTTTTGCAAAATTAAGCAAAAAAGGTCAGACTTGTTGAGTCTGACCTTTTGTTTTTATAATTAGACTGAAAAGATTTGTAAGATTATTGAGTATGATTACTCAAATTTAGGCTTAATGTTTACTAAATCTTAACGAATCATGAATTTTGAATTAAGCTTTTCCGAGAGCTTTCAACATCGTTGCACCGATGTCGGCTGGAGATGCTACCACGAAGATTCCACATTCTTCCATGATTTTCATCTTAGCAGCAGCTGTATCATCAGCACCACCGATGATTGCACCTGCGTGACCCATGCGACGTCCTTTCGGAGCTGTTTGACCAGCAATAAAACCAACTACTGGTTTTGTACCGTTTGCTTTAATCCAACGAGCAGCTTCGGCTTCCATTCCACCACCAATCTCGCCAATCATTACGATACCTTCAGTTTCTGGGTCGTTCATTAATAATTCAACGGCTTCTTTTGTAGTTGTTCCAATGATTGGGTCACCACCGATACCGATAGCAGTTGTTTGACCAAGACCTGCTTTTGATAATTGGTCAACGGCTTCATAAGTTAAAGTACCAGATTTAGAAACTACACCGATTGTACCTTTCTTGAAGATAAAACCTGGCATGATACCTACTTTACATTCTTCAGCTGTGATAATACCTGGGCAGTTAGGGCCAATCAAAGTAACATTTTTGCCTTGAATATAAGATTTGGCAGTTACCATATCTTTAGTTGGGATACCTTCAGTAATACATACGATTACTTTGATACCTGCATCGGCTGCTTCCATGATTGCATCTGCTGCAAACGCTGGTGGCACGAAAATAATTGAGACATCAGCACCTGTGCTAACTACTGCTTGTTCAACAGTATTGAAAACAGGGCGGTCAAGGTGCAATTGTCCACCTTTTCCTGGCGTTACACCACCAACGACATTTGTGCCGTATTCAATCATTTGACTCGCATGGAATGTACCTTCCGAGCCAGTAAAACCTTGTACGATTACTTTGGAGTTTTTATTTACAAGAACGCTCATTATTTTCGTGTATTTTGAATTTTACGTAAAAGTAGTTTGAAATGAGAAAAGTACAAAAAAAAATATGAGTTATGAGATATGACACGATAATTAATAGACATAAACAACTTATAATCAAGCAATTAAATTTTAATTAATTTTTGCTAAAATTTTATAGTTCTTTGAAAACTTTAAAGTTCTGCTAAGTATTTCGCTAACTTTATATAAGATTTATGAAATAACATAAAATACAAAATCAAATATTAAATTTGTTTATTGATTAGTACCAAAAGCTTCTAAAATGAAAACTAAAATTATAGGGTTCATAATAACCATCGGACTGTGGGTAACAGCCTGTGTTGAACCCTTTGAATTAGGGGTTGTGAGCGATTTAAGAATATTGACCGTGGATGCCACACTCACCGACATTGCTAAAGAACAACGTGTCACCATATCCGAGTCGTTTAATGCCAAAGGAACGGCCTTTAATTCACCTATTTTAAAAGCTTCGGTTGAGCTACTAATCAATGGAAAAGAAACCGTTAAGTTTATTGAAAAAGGAGAAGGCATATATGCTCTTCCGACAAATTTTGAATTAAAAACAGGCACCAGCTATCAGTTATTTTTCACGAAAAACGATGGAAGTAGCTATAAATCTGGTATTGAAAAGCTTGTTGAAGTGCCTGAAATAATAAGAATTCATGATGTGTTTTACAAAGATGGAATATTGAAAGAAGAAAAATTTATTCCTGCAAACTTTGTTTACATCGACACTAAAGACCCTGCCGAAGAGAAAAACAATTATTTATGGACTTGGCAACTTTGGGAAAAACAAGATATTTGTATAACTTGTGAAGGAGGCAGATATTACCCAAATACTGGTTGTAGAGCCCAAAATGAATATCAAGGGTTATTTTTTGACTATTATTGTGAGGGAGATTGTTGGGATATTTTGAGAAGTTCGGAACTGAATGTTTTAAACGATTTTACATCCAACGGTAAGACTATTTCAAATAGATTAGTAGCCCAAATTCCTTATTATACTACCAATGGAGCTTTGATTGAGATTAGTCAACAGTCCATCTCAAACGAGGCCTACAAATACTTAAAATTATTAGCTGACCAAACTCAAAATACAGGCACTTTGGTTGATACCCCACCCGCTGCACTTATCGGAAACATAACTAATATCAATAATACCAGTGAACCCGTTGCTGGTTTTTTTATGGTTAAGAGCATAAAGAGCAAAAGGTATTGGATAGATAGAAAAGAACCCAATGAATTAAAAATAAAAACTGTGGGTCTCAGAGACCATACTTTAAGTCAAGAACCCCCAGTTTCTGGCGAAATTGGTCGCCCTCCATTAGTTAAGTGTTTGCTAAGCCCAACACGCACTCCTAATAAGCCTGATGGCTGGCTTCAATAGTATTCGTTTCTGCAATTATTTCAATTTCTTTGGTAGATTCAAAACTGCATCAAACGCTGGTTTTGGTTGTTTATTTCTATCCCAAAGTAATGGATAATTGGTTCTTCTTGGTACTGGATAATCGTTTTTCCAAGACATATCGTCGTGGATTCCCCACATCGTTACTCTATCTATTTTATCACGTTTTTTGTAGAAAATTTCAAATAACTGGGCGTATCGATTGGCCAGTTGGGTTTGAACTTCGGCTGGCAAACCTTTGCTGTACGGGTCGAGGAACTCCTTAAATTCTTCGTTCTGAAACTGTTTTTCGCTCATTCCTTGCCCGATTACTTGTCCTTCTTTTGTCAATGGTAATACATCGACATCCAACTCAGTAATCATTACTTTTACACCTAAAGCAGCATAGGCTTCGATGGCAGCCTCAATGTATTCTGTCTTTGGATAGTTTAGCCCCCAGTGGCCTTGAATGCCGATACCATCAATTTTAATACCTTCTTTTTGAAGCATTTTTACCATTCTCACTATTCCGTCTCGTTTGGTTGGTCGCCACGCATTGAAATCATTGTAATAGAGTTCGGTATTTGGTGCATATTCGGCGGCATATTTAAAGGCCAATTTCACTAACTCATCGCCACTACCAATGCCTTTTACCCATGTAGTTTGGCGGTAATTCCCGTCGTCATCAATTACTTCATTCACCACATCCCAAGCATTGACTTTACCTGCGTATCTTCCAGCAATGGTCTGGATATGTTCACGCAAACGCTCTTTTACCTCTTCTTTTGTTTTTGGTTTTCCATCTTCATTTTGAAAAAACCATGCAGGCGTTTGGTTGTGCCACACCAGCGTATGACCAACGATAAACATGTTGTTTTTCTTACCAAACTCTACAAACGCATCGGCAGGTCCATAATTAAAAACCCCAGGCTTAGGATTAATACGTTCGGCCTTCATAGAGTTTTCGATGGTAATGGTATTGAATTGCTTTACAACAATATCTTGCGAGGCTTTATCTTGCCCCGAAACGATGGCATCATTTACTGCAACACCCATCTTGAAAGCATCTTTGTAGGCATCTTTGAGGGTTTGTGCAGAGCAATAAGTAGAAAGTAAAATTAGAAATGAATAGCGGATTGTACGTTTAATAGAAATCATTAGTATATGGTTGAATTTTGGTTTTAAAGATAGAGCAAAATGGAGAATTAAACAATCAGTAAGGTCTGATAGTTAGAAACATATTTCAGACTTAACCTTGTATCATCATGAAAAAAGACTCTTTTACTATTTACATCACTACCCTTTTCTTGGTAGTTTACTGCTTATTTATTGTTTTTGAAATGCCTTATCCATTCATCATGGCCACGTTTCTTGTGCTACATATTATGGTCATTTGGATGGTCTATGCCATACTCAAAAGTAAAGAACCTAAAGTTACTTTTGAAGAAAAGTTTTATTTAGATGCTTCTTTTAAACCAACAATTGTGAAGAAATCATAAACAAAAATCCCCAAACTCTTGCGAGAATGTTTTTTTTTGTTGCTGCCTTCGACTTCGCTCAGGTAACACGACTTGGTTTTAACTTATTTATTATTGATTGTCACTAATCACTATAAGATATTTCCCAATTAAGACTTTCAAGCTCTGAAACGCTTAATTTTTGTTTACTTAAACAGTTTTTAGTGTCTCTTATCCAATCAAGATGCTCTGTTGCGGTTTTACCAACCATTAAATCAGCATCATATATGTAAAAACGTACTTTTTTATCTGGGCTTTCTTCAAAAACCTCCTCCCACTTAGTTCGGTTTATTGCTGGAATACTTTTGGTGAAATTTGGTAGTATTCTGGTTCCTCCCCCATATTCTGTAATCTCATCAGTTCTAAAATAATACACTATAATTTCTTTTGAAGAATTATTCTTGACTTTTAGCTTGTTATCAGAACAAGTAAAGCAGAAAAAGCAAAGCAGGAACAAAAGGTATGAGGGGCGAAATTTCATCTTTCTGAATATTTACGAGAGCAAAATAACAAGAAATCCCCAAACTCTTGCGAGAATGAGGATTTTTGTTGCTGCCTTCGACTTCGCTCAGCCGAGTTGGCAAGAATTAAGCTGGTTCTTCAACCAATTCTACTGTTTTTTTCTTGCGGAACCATTTGTCACGTACACGCTCATTGATGTAGTACAGACACGGCACGATAACCAATGTAAGAATGGTCGAGAAACTCAAACCAAAAATAATTGTCCATGCCAAGATTCCCCAGAAAACGGCACTATCACCACCAAAGAATAAGTGTGGATTTAGTTCGGTGAACATCGTCACGAAGTCGAGACTCACACCAAATGCTAAAGGCACAAGACCTAAGATAGCCGCCGATGCGGTCAACAATACAGGCGTTAGACGCACACCTCCTGCTTCTACAATCGCTTCTTTGAGGCCATATCCCCTACTGCGTAATTCGTCGGTGAACTCAATGAGCAAAATACCGTTTTTCACCACAATACCTGCCAATGCAATAATACCAACACCCGACATAATTACCGAGAAGGTCATTCCGAATGCCATAAAGCCTAAGAATACCCCAATAAATGAAAGTAGAATCGTAACAAAAATAATAACTGGCTTAATAACCGAGTTGAACTGTGTCGCTAAAATCAAGTAAATCAACAAAACGGCTGCACCCAAAGCACCTGCCAAGAATATTCCAGTTTCGGCTTGTTCTTCTTGCTCACCACCCATCTTCACGATATAGCCGCTCGGAATTTCCATTCTGTCAATAACTTTTTCTTGAATCTCAGCCACAATTTCGTTGGCATTGTAGCCATTTAAAACCTCCGAACCAAGCGTAATGATACGTTGTTGGTTTTTGCGGTTGATTTGGCTAAAAGTAGTCGAATAACTTACTTTTGCTACCGAATTTAATGGAACTTGACGTAAAACACCGCCCAAATTCATATCACGATAAGTGATATTCAAACTCAATAGTTTCTCAATCTGATTACGGTCATCAGCTTTTAATCTTAATTGAATCGGATATTCGTCTTTGTCATCTCTATATTTTGAGATTTCTGCACCAAATAAGGCCGTACGAATTGCCAAAGCAATTTGCGAGGTACTGATACCTTCACGTTGAGCTTTTACTTTATCGACATCAACAATGATTTCTGGTTTATTCGTAATCAAATCTGACTTTAATTCTTCAATACCTTGAATGCCTTCGGCAATGATACGTTTACGAACTTCTTTCTCGATAGCAATGAGTTTATCAAACTCATCTCCCGAAATTTCAACCGAAATCGGCTTTCCAGTTGGTGGCCCGTTATTTTCTCTTTGTACCGAAATTTCACTTCCTGGAATTCCCTGAATCTCTTTTCTCATTTCTTCCAAAAGTTTGGCCGAAGAAGTTTCGCCACGGAATTCTTTTTTCACAAACGCAACTGTCACTTTCGATTTCTGAGGCGTTGCCGAACGGTCAGGATTGAATGGGTCACCTGCGTTTTTACCAACGTTTGAGATTACTGAGTTTATAGCACCTTCGGCCTTATTTCTCTTAATTACTGCAAAAACCTTGCTTTCGATAACCTTGGTCACTGAATCTGTCACACGAGCATCAGTTCCTACTGGCATTACGTTATACACATAAATATAGTCAGGCTCGCCACTCGGGAAGAAAATAACTTTTGGCTTTACGATTCCCAACAAAACGAAAGTCATAATCAAGACTCCAAACATCGTTAAAACTGCATAAACAGGACGATAACCAGTAATTACCCACGAAATAAGGTTACGATACGCTTGTTTGAAACGTGGTAAAGCTCCATCTTGGAAAGGCAAAATGATTTTTGGCGTAAGAATAAAATGGTTGAAAGCATACAAGATAGCACACAAAACAACGAGATTACCGATACCAACATTAATCAAATAGGCAGGCAACGCAATAACCGCCATGATAATCATCGGGCGTTGAATGGCCTTGAAACTGGTGTCCTCGTGGTCGCCTTCTTCGTGGCGTTTCATGAATGAAATTGCAAAAACTGGGTTGATTACGTAAGCTACAATCAACGAAGCCAAAAGCGTGTAAATCAACGTTATTGGCAAATACTTCATAAATTCACCAACGATACCTGGCCAGAATAACAATGGGAAGAACGGAGCAATGGTTGTGAGTGTTCCTGACAATACAGGCAAGAAAACCTCAGATGCGGCCAAAGCCACCGCTTCTTTAATACTAAGATTTTTGAATCTATTGAACAAACGGTGAGCATTTTCGATAACCACAATGGCATCATCCACCACAATACCGAGTCCGAGTAAGAAGGCAAAAAGTACGATAGTATTGAGCGTAAAGCCCGAAAACCAAAGCGGAATGAAGGCAATCAAGGCCGAAAGTGGCACCGAAAGACCAACAAAGATGGCATCACGCACACCCATGAAGAACATCAAAACAATTACAACGAAGATAAAACCTAAAACAACGGTATTTACCAAGTCAGCAATATCGCTTTTTACACGTTCCGAAGTATCGGCTGTAACTTTTACCTCTAAACCTTGCGGGAAACGGTCTTCACGATATTTTTCGAGTAATTTTTCGATACGCTCCGAAACAGCAATTACGTTTGCTCCTGCACGCTTCACAACGTTAAGTGTAACGGCAGATTTTCCATCTAAACGAGCAAAATCTTGTTGTTCTTCATTGCTATCTCGCACATCAGCTACATCACCCAAACGAACCGTTGCTCCCGTCGAGCTACGAATTTGCAAGTCTTGAATTTGCTGAACACCACTAAATTCACCTTTTACACGAATTGTGCGACGTACATTATCAACGTTCAATTCTCCACCCGAGATATTTACGTTTTCGCCTTGAACTGCACTCTGAATATCATAGAAAGTCAGACCTGCACCTTGCATTTTATACAAATCGAGGTTAATCTGAATCTCACGCTTCAAAGTACCTACAATATCAACTTTTGTGATTTCAGGATAAGACTCAATCTCATCTTGTAATTGTTCGGCATATCCTTTGAGTTTTTCAAGCGGAAAGTTTCCAACCAAGTTGATATTCATAATCGGAAACTCCGAGAAGTTTACATCTTGAGCTGTTGGACCGCTATCAAGTTTTTGTGGTAAATCACGCTTGGCTTTATCAACCGCATCACGCACTTTTTGAAGAGCCGCCTCAACTTTTACGTCTGGGTTAAACTCTACTAAAATCACAGAAACGTCTTGCAAAGCATTCGATTTAATTCGTTTTACGCCCGAAATCGTCTTTAATTGTTTCTCAATTGGTTTATTGATAACGTTTTCGATATCGGAAGGCGTAGTTCCGAAATAAATCGTTTGAACGTAAATCTGTGGTACTTTAATATCAGGAAACTGCTCTTTTGGAAGGTTGAAATAAATTCCTAAACCTGCCATAAAAATCATGACCGTGAAAATATAGACCGTCGTTTGGTTATTGCCTAACCAGCGAACGAGGTTGTAGATAGACCCACTTCCGTGAGGTAAATCTTGTTCATGTAAATTATCTTTTTCCATTTAGTGTAATGTTTTTAGATTCCAATATTTTCCCCTCACCTTTCGGAGAGGAAATTAAAAAGAAACCAATTCTCAAAACCTTTTAGTAATTAACCGCTTGTCCATCAACTAAATCTTGGTAGCCTTGCGTGATAAGCATATCGCCAGACTGCAAACCTGATGTAATTTCGATATCTCCATTATAAGTTACACCCGTTGTTACTTTACGGCTACGTGCTACTTTCTTTGCACCTTCGGTTACGGCTACATAAACAATATCACCTAACTCAGTGTGCTGAATATAATTTTGGTTAATGATAATCGCATTACCTTTAGCTTGGTCGTTGATGTTCATTACGGCCGTCATGTTTGGCTTCAACTTAGGGTCAATTTTCGAAATCGAAGCTTCTACTGAAAATGTTCTTGAAGCAGGATTTACTGTTTGACCAACGAATGTCAATCTGGCGGTTGTTTCTTTACCTAAATCAGGAAATTTAATAGTCACTACATCGCCTTGTTTGATTGTACTTGCGTAAGTATCAGCCACTTGTGCTATCACTTTCAAGTTATCAGAATTTACGATTCTCACAATTCCAAGACCTGGAGCAGCCATTTCGCCAGCTCTCATACGTACTTCATCAACAAAACCACTCAATGGAGCAATTACCTTAGTCATTGCGGTTTGTGTTTGGAGCGTAGCCAGACGTTTTTCAAGAGCTTCCACATTCGCTTTTGCTTGAATGTATTGTACTTCCGTACCAATTTTTTGGTCCCAAAGCGATTTTTGTTTTTCAAAGAAAACCTTTGCTGTACCCAACTGTACGTCAATTTCTTGAATTGATTGTTTCAAAACTGAGTTATCAATCGTTGCAATTACTTGGCCTTGTTTTACGTAGTCACCTTCTTTCACATAAAGATTCGTGATGGCACCGCCCATTTGTGGCGATACAAAAAGATTATTTTTAGCATCAACACGACCTTGAATCTCTACAAAGTGTTTGAAAGTCTGCGTTGCAAGCGGCGAAACAGTTACCGAAATTACTTTCTCTACCTCTTTCTTAGGGTCAAGAATATCGAGTTCGGCTTGAAGTTTTTTGATACTTGCCGCAAGAGTTTTTTCTTCGGCTTGAAGTTTAGCAAGTTCTGCTCTTTTTTCTGAAACTTTGTCTCTGCCTCCTTTAGAGCAAGAAGCTAAAATAATAACCGCTGATAAAATATATAATGTGTTTTTCATAAATGATTCAATGAATAATTGATAATTAATAATTGATAGCGGAACGCCGCCCGATTGTTTTTACTCGGCTAATAGTTTACCCATTGCTTTGTCTAAATCTACTTTTGCAATCAATAAATCATATAAGGCCGCAAAATAATTGGTTTGTGCTTCTTTCAATGATGATTCTGCATTGACAACCTCGATGTTTGTACCTGCACCAGCTTGATATTTGATTTTTGATACTCGAACCACCTCAGTAGCCAATTCCATATTTGCTTTTTGCGATTTGAGTGTTTCCAAACCATTTTTCAAACTGATAATTCCTTGGCTTGCCTGTAATTCAAACGATTCACGTAATAACAAAGCACTTTGGTCGATTTTCGTCAAATTGATATTTTGTTGTTGCACCTGAATCTTGCGAAGACCACTATCATAAATCGGAATCTGAACGCCCAAACTCAAAGCCGAAGAACCAAACCAACGCTCGAAAGGATTGAAACGTGGGTTACTATGACCTGCACCCAACGAACCACTGAAAAACACCTTTGGCAAAGCACCTTTCTGAATACGTTCGATGTCAAGGGTTGTGAGTTTACGTTGCGTCATCAAAGTTGAGTATTCGATACGGTTTCCGTAATCAACTCCTTGATATTCTGGCAATTGCAATAAATTCACATCGGTTTCTGAAAGTTTATCTTTCAACGAAATTGATTCTTGTTGCTTAATTCCCATCTGGAATTTCAATAAGCCATAAGATAACTGAATCAAGTTTTGTACTTTGATTGTTTCCGTAACCAAATTATTGCGTTGTACTTGTAGGCGGTCAACGTCTAATTTTTCTACGAAACCTTTTTCGTTCATTATCTTGATTTCACGAAGAAGCGTATCCAAACGACTGATATTCAAGCCCAGAATTTTGCTTCTTTCTTCGGCAACTAAAACCGAATAATAAGCCTTCATTACGTTTTCGGCAACTGCCACTTTCGAGCTTGTTACGCTGCGTTTAGCTAATTCACGATACACTGGTGCAGCTTTCAAGCCAACCAACCAAGTAGCATCAAAAATCAACTGATTCACACCTATACCTGCTTGTCCGCCCCACGGCACACCAAACTTAAACTTTACAACTTCGCCTTCGGCAGCTTGTGGGTTAAAGTTCTTAGCATCAACCAATTGTGTCGGAACAATCACGTTGGCAGTGTACTGAAACTGGCCGTTGATTTGCGGCATACCAGCAGCTTTTACCTGCTTGATGGTGTTTTCAGCTGAGTAGATTTCTAATTCGGCATTTTTTACAGTAATATGGTTTTTTAAAGCATATTGAACGGCTTCTTTTAGTGTGAACGATTGCTGACTATACGCACTCGTACCCACAATCAGAAAAAGTAAGCTAAATGCCCTTCGGCAGAGTGTCGCCGCCCGTAGGTATTTTATTTTCATATTTGTGTATTTGTTTTTTAATTAAGACTTTGGTTTTGTAGATATTCTTTTTAAAAATGGATGTTTAGTTATTATCGGTATTTATATATTGTTCGTAAACGGTCAAACCTTTTGGAGTTAGCACTCCCCTAAGAAAGTGGTCGATAAACGTTTGATGAATCTCAAACTGATTAAAGACATTATTCGGAAAAACACTTTGGTCGAAAGCAAAATCAATTTCTTCCATGCGTAATCTTGATAAGACTTCAATATTAATTTCGGGTCTGTAAAGACCTTGTTTCACGCCTTCTTGTAGATTACGTCGGGTTATATCCAAAAAAATTGTTTGTTTATGTTGTTGAAAAACCGCCCATGTTTTCGGATAATATTTTTTCAAATCATAAATAACTACTGGATTTAGAGCCGCAACGTGGGTTTTGAGCATCTCAATTTCTTTGACTACTTCATGAATCGGGTTTTCGGCTTCTTTCCAAATCTGTTCGGAAATATCCTGCTCACAACTCATTCTGAATGTAGCAACTTCATGTACGATTGCATCTTTATCCTCAAAGTGCATGTAAATTGTCTTCTTCGAAATCCCGAGTTCAGAAGCAATCTCGTCCATTGTCACACTACGAATCCCAAACTTCATAAAAAGTTCTTCGGCAGTTTTTAATATACGCTCTCTTACTTCCATTATTTGCTCTTAAAAATGACCCAGTTTCATTGTAATAAATTGTTTTTATACTCTAAGAAACTCAGGAAACTTTTAAAAGGTTCAAAGTTTTTATAATTTTTTTTAGAACTCCTCTTTAACCATACAAATTTTAAAAATCAAGCTTACATATCGAAAACAAAGATGATGAAGCAATAAAATATAGGTATAAACCTTAAAAATACGAGGATGAACTTATATTTAAGCATAAATTAGCTGTATAACTAATTGAATCAAGTTAATAAAAAATTGTACTTTTCAAATTCGTCATTTCATCACCAAAATGTTATAAGCGATTTTTGAGGAAATTTTGTGGATAAATCGTACTTTTGTAAACCTATCTATTCGTTCTGCTTTGCTGTATAATTTTAATACTCAAAAAGTCTTATATAAAATTCAAGATTTGGTTTTGGTGCTATTCAAAATCACAAAAAGAGTATCAAATAATTTACAAAAAACACTTACATAAAACCTAAATTTTTAAAGCCTAAATGAGTTTCTACAAAAGTTTTGTATTCCCATACCTCACTCGTTACGATGCTGAGAAAATTCACTACGTTGTGATGAATGCCCTCAAAACTGCTTGTGCGATTCCGCTCATGCCCAGTATTTTGAGATTGATTTTTGAGAAAAAAGACGCTCGCCTCGAAAGAAAAGTTTTTGGTTTACGATTCAAAAACCCTGTAGGACTGGCAGCAGGTTTCGATAAAAATGGCGTTTGGACTGACCAACTCTCAAATCTTGGTTTTGGGTTTATAGAAATCGGAACAGTTACGCCAAAGCCTCAAGCGGGCAATGAAAAGCCTCGCCTTTTCAGACTAAAACCAGACGAAGCACTCATCAACCGAATGGGTTTCAATAACGAAGGCTCAATAGAAGCGGCAAATAATCTGCGTAAACGCAAATCAAAAGTGATTATCGGCGGAAATATTGGCAAAAACAAAGTCACCGAAAATGATGATGCTGTTTATGATTACCTTAAAGCCTTCAATGACCTCTACCCCTACGTTGATTATTTTGTAGTAAACGTGAGTTCGCCAAATACTCCAGGGCTGAGAGATTTACAAGAAAAAGAGCCACTCAAATATATTTTGAAAGTTTTGGAAAGAGACAACGGCCGAAAGTCAAAACCAAAGCCAATTCTCTTGAAAATTGCTCCCGATTTGACAAACGAACAACTCGATGATGTCATCGAAATTGTTAAAGAAACTCGCACAGCGGGCGTAATTGCCACCAACACAACCATCAGCCGAGAAGGCTTAGTATCTGATAAAGAGACAGTTACCGAAATCGGAGCAGGTGGATTAAGCGGAAAACCCCTCACCGACCGCTCAACCGAAGTAATCAGATATTTATCCGAAAAATCAAACAACGCATTCCCTATTATTGGTGTGGGCGGAATCTACAACGCCCAAGATGCCATTGATAAACTCAATGCGGGAGCATCACTCGTACAAGTATATTCGGGTTTTATCTACGAAGGCCCAAGTATCGTTAAGGAAATTTGTGAAGGAATTTTGAAAGAAACTCCAAAGAAATAATCAACTGATAATCAAACACTTGGCTACATAAAAGTGTTATTCTGAAAAAAGAATAACACTTTTTTTATTTCTGTGAAACTTTTTATTAGTCTTAGTTGTATTATATGTATATACATACAATGTAAAAACATTATTAAAAATATTCATAAAATTTAAACATTACAAAACAATGGCAACTTGGATTATTGACCCAACGCACTCAGAAGTACACTTCAAAGTAAAACACTTAATGATTTCGACAGTAACTGGTACTTTCGGAACTTATGAAGGAAGTGTAGAAACAGCAAACGAAGAAGATTTTGCAGGTTCAAAAGTAAGTTTCTCTGCTGACATTGACAGCATCTCGACTGGACAAGAGCAAAGAGATGGTCACTTGAAATCAGGAGATTTCTTTGATGTAGAAAACTTCCCGAAATTGACTTTTGCTTCTACTTCAATGGAAAAAGTTGATGACGACACATATACAGTAACTGGCGATTTGACAATCAAAGGAACAACAAAACAAGTAACTTTGAAAGCGGAATTTGGTGGAATCATGGGCGATTTCTACGGAAATACAAAAGCTGGTTTCGATATTTCGGGTAAAATCAATCGTCAAGATTTTGGTCTTACTTGGGGTGCAGTTACAGAAGCTGGTGGTGTAGTTGTGAGTGACGAAGTAAGATTAGCTTTCAACATTCAGGTAGCTAAACAAGCTTAATTTTTTTAAGGTGATAAACGCAAAATGCTCTTTGATTAATTTCAAAGAGCATTTTTTATTACGAATACTTTAATCTATCGTCCGAAAGCCGTGGACTTACTTATAAACTACTCGTTTTTCCACCATCAACTGGAATGCTTACTCCATTAACCGAAGCAGCCGCAGGCGAACATAAAAATGCCACTACGGCAGCGGTTTCTTGCGGAGAAGTGAATCGACCAATCGGAATGTCTTTGATTAACTCTTGCTCTACTTCTGCCACAGATTTATTCGTAGAAGCAGCTCGCATTTCGTTTACTTTCTGCAAACGAGCAGTTGTAGTATAACCCGGCAAAACATTATTGGTCGTAATACCAAACTTTCCCAACTCATTAGCCATCGATTTCGCCCAATTTCCCATCGCACCACGTATTGTATTTGACACTCCCAAACCAACTATTGGTTGCTTCATTCCGACCGAAGTAATATTAATAATTCGACCAAAACCAGTCTTTATCATTAGTGGAGCAATCGCTTGGGTCATAACCTGAGCCGATACTACGTGTTCATTAAAAGTTTGTGTAAACAATTCAGTACTGGCTTCAAGTACTGCCCCTCCAACTGGTCCCCCTGTATTATTGACCAAAATATGTGCTTCGGGATACTTCTTCAAATGACGTTCGATGCGGGATTTAATTTGGTTTGTTTTGGAGAAGTCAATCAACAGATAGCGATGTTTCTGACCTTTTTTGCGGGGTAATTCGTCTAAGACGGCTTTTAGTTTTTCTTCATTTCGAGCGACAAGCGTGATACTCGCACCCAAAAGAGCCAATTCAATGGCTGTGGCTTTTCCAATTCCTTGTGTGCTGCCGCATACGAAGGCAGTTTTTCCTGTTAAGTCTAGATTCATAGCTTTGTTTTATTTGTGACCAAAGTTACGGTTTTATTAATATATTTTAAAATCATAGGTAAATCATTTGGCACTCTAATTGTAAGTAGCGAATATTGCAATAAAAAAACTTTCAATGTACTTATCTATTATTTCGCCCGTTTACAGAGCTGAAGAAATTGTTGAACAATTAGTTGCAGAAATCCATCAAGCTGTCAAACCAATAACTGATTCTTATGAAATCATATTAGTAGAAGATGGAAGCCCCGACAAATCTTGGGAAGCAATTTTGCGAGTATGTGAGCGAGATAAGGCAGTAAAAGGCGTAAAACTTAGCCGCAATTTTGGTCAACATGCAGCTATCACAGCAGGTTTGGCTACTTCAAAAGGTGAGTGGGTAGTAGTAATGGACTGTGACCTTCAAGACCGACCTGACGAAATTCCTCACCTACTGGCTAAGGCAAAAGAAGGCTACGAGTTAGTTTTTGCCCAACGCCAAGTCCGCCAAGACGGTTTTTTTAAGAAACTTTCTTCAAAATTATTTTATAAGGTTTTCAGTTATCTAACTGATACTGTGCAAGATAGCAGTGTAGCCAATTTCGGAATTTATCACCGTAAAGTTGTTGATGCCGTGGTTGGCTTAGGTGACCGCATCAGATTCTTTCCTACCATGACCCAGTGGGTAGGCTTCCGAAAAGCGTATTTACCCGTAAAACACGACGAACGAGCTTCAGGAAAATCTTCATACTCGTGGTCTAAACTTATCGAACTGGCATTCAATAATATCATTTCGTTTTCTGATAAACCTCTAAGACTCACAGTACGTTTGGGTCTGATAATGTCGCTCATAGCTATCCTTTTAGGAGTCGGATATCTTTATCTTTACTTCACTGACCAAATCAAACAATTAGGATTTGCGAGTATAATTATTTCCATTACTTTCTTTTCAGGATTAATCATATTTATTCTCGGCATCATTGGTATTTACTTAGGTAAAACTTTTGAGCAAGTAAAAGGACGCCCTGCTCACATTATAGACCAAAAACTTAATTTCTGATGATAGAACTAACATGGGATAGTAATTTTTTCGGCAAGAAAATTGGAAGAATTGATGTGGCAGATGATTGTATTGGCTTAGTTAAAGAACTTGAAAAGGCTTTTAAACAACAGTATGATTTAATTTATGTTTTTGGCGATAAAAACACTGATATTCCGAGCAACATTCTCACAAGATTTAATGGAAAATTAGTTGATAGAAAAATCACTTATACTGCTCAAATAGAAGGCTTACGAACCAAATCTACTGTCGAAATCAAAGAGTTTGATAACCCCGACAGCAACTTGTTATATGACTTGGCTTATTTGAGTGGTAATCATTCACGTTTCAGATTAGACAAGGGTTTAGGCATTGAAAACTTTCAACGTTTATATCGAGAATGGATTGACAAATCAGTAAGCTATCAGATTGCTAAAAAAGTATTTGTTTATGAAGATAAGCAGCAAATAAAAGGGATGGTAACCTTAGGAGTTAAGGAACAGTCGGCTAATATCGGGCTAATTGCCGTAGATGAAACTTTGCAGGGAAAAGGCGTAGGAATGTCGTTGATTGATGCTTGCGTGCAATATTGTAAAGCTGAAAATATCATAACGCTCGATGTACCAACTCAACTTGATAATATTCAAGCTTGTAGGTTTTATGAAAGATGTGGCTTTACTGAAAAATCAGTCCAAAACATTTATCATTTCTGGGCATAAAAAAAGCCTTTCTTTTCAGAAAGGCTTTCTTCAATATTCTTTGATTGACTATTGCAATTTTTCAACTTGCATATATCCCAACTCCACAGGTGTACTACGTCCGAAGATTTTGACGCTTACGCTGAGTTTCTTCTTATCTTCGTTCACCTCTTCAACCGCACCATCGAAACCGCTGAATGGACCATCGATTACTTTTACGTTTTCGCCTTTCACAAATGTGAGTGTTGGAGAAATATTATCACCGATAATGACCTCTTCTTGCACACCTAAAATACGATTGATTTCAGATTGACGTAAAGGTTCTGGTGTCATGGATGTACCATTATTACGACCCAAGAAACCAATTACACCTGGCATACTCTTAATTAAGTGAAGCACTTCACCATTATTGAGGTCGGCATTTACAAGGATATATCCTGGAAAGTAGCTCTTTTCACGAACACGCTTTTTGCCATTACGAACCTCTGTGATTTTCTCGGTTGGAATTAATATCGTTGGTATTAATTCATCCAACTTGCGTCGAATTGCTTCGTTTTCGATGTAGGTTTTAATTTTCTTCTCCTGTCCCGAAACTGCCCGCACAACGTACCAATTGATTTCGCTCATTGTATAGGAAATTTATAGGAAACTTAGATTGACTGGTAGAATAAACGCAGACCGTTTTCGATTAAAAAATCGATAACACCTACTACTAAAGCAAAAATTAATGATGCTACTAATACAAGCGTTGCACTTGATTGTAGTTCACTCCATTTGGGCCATGTTACCTCTTTGGTTACTTCTTCCCAAGAGTTCTTAAAAAATTCTTGCATAATTTCTTTATTAATAAAATTGCACGGGCACTAAGATTCGAACTCAGATCAAAGGTTTTGGAGACCCGTATGCTACCATTGCACCATGCCCGTGTATGTTTCCCTTTTTGTTTGGGACTGCAAAGATAAGTGTATTTTTTTTCTTTGCAAATTAGAAATACCAAAATTATGCCAAAAAATATTCGAGAATTAAGAATTAAGAATTGAGAATTGAAAATTATTCTTTGCAAATTACTGATTATTAATCCTTTACAGTAAAACTTGCAATTCTTAATTCTCAATTCCTAATTCTCAATTTATTCTACTATTTTCACAATATGGTTTTTCTTGCCTTTACCTACCAATAAATATTTTCCTTGTAAGAGTTGTAATTCAGCAACTGGCAGTTTTTCATCGGTGATTTTTACTTTATTGATGCTTACGGCGTTCCCTTGCATGGCACGGCGTGCTTCACCTTTTGATGCGTAAACTTCGTTATTTGTCGTAACCGAAATCAAATCTAATACACTTGCACAGCCAGCCCATGCCTCTTGCGAGATTTCGGTCGTTGGAACACCATCAAATACACTCGTAAAAGTGGCTTCATCTAAACTTTGGAGGGTTTCGAGGGTTCCTTTTCCAAATAAAACCTCTGAGGCTTTTACGGCTAATTCATATTGTTCTTCGCCGTGTACACGAGAAGTTACGTCTTTTGCCAATGCTTTTTGGGCAATTCGCAAATGTGGTGCTTCAGCGTGTTGGGCTTCGATTGATTCGATTTCTTCTTTCGAGAATAGAGTGAATACTCTCAATAATTTCGGTACGTCTCTATCGTCTTGGCCTAACCAAAATTGATAAAACTGGTAAGGTGAAGTTAGATTTGCATCGAGCCAGATGGTTTCGCCACCTGCTGTTTTACCCATTTTCTGTCCATCGGCTTTTGTCATCAATGGTGTAGTAAGAGCAAATGCTTTGTGTGTTACATTTTCATCTTCAACATCGCCAACTATTGCCGCTTCTTTTCTACGAATCAATTCTGTACCTGTTGTGATATTTCCCCACTGGTCAGAGCCACCCATTTGTAGGCGAACATTTTTGTTTTTGTATAACCAGTAGAAATCGTAGCCTTGTAATAATTGATAAGAAAACTCGGTGAATGAAATACCCGTTGTCAGACGATTTTTTACCGAATCTTTCGACATCATGTAGTTTACAGTCAAGTATTTACCTACTTCACGCAAAAACTCTAAGAAACCGATTTCTTTGAACCAATCGTAGTTATTAACCATTTCGGCCGAATTTGCACCACAATCAAAGTCCAAAAACTTTACCAGCTGGTTTCTGATGCCATCTTGGTTAGCCTTCAACACTTCTTCTGATAAAAACTGACGCTCAGCCGATTTTCCAGAAGGGTCTCCTACCATACCTGTTGCTCCACCCACGAGGGCGTAAGGTTTATGGCCTGCCAATTGGAAGTGTTTGAGCAACATAATGGTTGCCAAATTACCGATATGCAATGATTTTGCGGTTGGGTCGAAACCGATGTACCCAGCCGTCATTTCTTTATTGAGTTGTTCTTCGGTGCCTGGCATGGCATCTTGCAACATTCCTCTCCAACGTAATTCTTCGATGAAATTCATAGTATATCACCCCCCCGCCCCTAAAGGGGAGCTAAAAAAAGTTACGTAATTTTCTCCTCTTTAGGGACGAGGAGAACTATAAAAAAATCCTCTTAGCTTGCACCAAGAGGATTAATTATATATCAAAAATGTACATAGTTATCTTGCTTGATGCGGATTTTATCCGAAACAATAATACAATACACTATATGACACTTGTTTTTTCATATGGCAAAATTAAAGCAATTATTTGTATTTGAAAAAAATACCTGCCTTATTTTTTCTTTTTGGTTTTGTCTTTTTTTGCCCAACGGTAGTAATCGCTGAAATTGAAACTCGCCGATACCTGTAATGTACGGTTTTGGAAGTTAAGCGGAATAACCGATTTATCTTCGAGGGTGTAGGTTTTGTTAGTTGTATTTGTCAGACCGTGTACATATCTGATGTTGAGACTAAACAAATGAGCCGCATCAAGCATATCTATACGCACACCACCAGCTATACTAAAATCAGTCTGAGCATAAGGACCACGCTTTGTACCAGCATTGAGTGCATAGCCATATTCAGGGCCAACTACTAAATGTATATTTTTGGCAACTTCATACCCCAAAACCAACGAGCCCGTAAGGTATTGGTAGTCATTACGAAGAATGGTATTTCCTGTTTCAGCAAAATTGGTTGTTGCTTTAAAACTTCCTCCTTTTGCCTGAAAATATGCTTCGGGTTGAATGCTAATTTTTTTCAGATTCCAACGATAAAACACTCCTGCATTAATATTATTTTTTAGCTTAGGAGTAATATTAGTACGGTTATTAATGATGGCAGTTTTAGAATCGCTGATACCAAGTTTGAAACCGTATTGCGTAGCTGGACGCACTTGTGCAAAACTAAGAATGCTTACAAAAACTAAAATAGTGGTTAATGCTTTTTTCATTGAAATGTTTTGTAGGACAGGTTTTCAACCTGTCGCTTTTTGGTTTTAGTGACCTACATGTTCACCATTTATGAGAAATAAATATGCGAACTGGAAGTTCGCTCCACAGTTGATAACGAAATTTGAGTCGCAAAATTACGGAATCAAAAGCGAAGAATCACCATAACTTAGAAAACGAAAATTATTTTCGAGGGCATATTCATAAATTTTCTTCCAATTTTCGCCTACCAATGCCGCTACGAGTAAGATTAATGTAGAATCTGGTTGATGAAAATTAGTGATAATTCCTTTACAAATTTTGAATTCATAACTCGGAAAAATGAAAATTTCGGTTTCGCCAACGAGTTGTGAAAGGTTATTTTCGGTCATATAATCAATGACTGCTTTCAGCGATTTTTCAGCCGTGAAGCTTTCAGTTTGATTGTAGGGTGAAAGTTTTTCGATAAAGAACTCTTGCTTTCCCGACAGCAATTTTACGCCAAACCAATACAAACTTTCGAGCGAACGCATGGAGGTTGTGCCGACAGGAATCACGAACGAAACATTTTCTAACAAATTGATAATAAACGATTTATCGAAAACTATTTGCTCGCAGTGCATCTTGTGTTCGACTACGTTTTGGACTTTTATGGGCTGAAAAGTTCCCGCTCCTACGTGCAGCGTAACGAAGTCGTGCTTGATACCTTTTTGGGCTAAATCGGCAAAAACTTGTTCGGTAAAATGAAGCCCTGCGGTTGGTGCGGCTACTGCTCCATCATTTTTTGAATAGACGGTTTGGTAGGTGTCGTAATCTTTTTGTTCGGTTTCTCTTTTGAGATAAGGCGGTAACGGGATTTGTCCGAAATACCTAACAATTTCGGCAAAAGTTAAATCTGAATTATTCCACGAAAATTTTACGTAATTTTTTTCAGAATCGACTAATTCTGCTGTCAATTCTACATTTTCTGGACGTATGCGGCGATGCTCCCCTACCTCTATATTATATGTTCCTACTATTTTTTCCTTGAAACGCTTCTTATTGCCAATCATGCAGGCCCACGTGCAAGTTTCGGTAGTTTCCATTACTTGCGAAACTACATTTGATGGCTCAACGGGATTCAACAAAAAAACTTCGATAACTACGCCATTGGCTTTCTGAAAAAACAAGCGAGCGGGTATTACTTTGGTATTGTTGAAAACCAAGAAAGTGTTTTCAGGAAGATGATTTTTTACGTTATAAAAAACATCTTCCAAAATCTGTAAACCCTTATATAACAACAACTTAGACGAATCACGAGGTTCTACGGGAAAACGTGCGATTCGCTCATCGGGAAGCTCGTAGTTGTATTCTTTTAAGTCTATTTCAATCATTTTTCTTCAACGATTGACAAGTTGGAAACCTGTCCTACAATTAATCTTCGCTTGGGTTTGAGAAAAGCAATCTGAGTGGCAAGAAGAAAATCAAGATAATCAACAAGGCAAAGCCAGCAATCAAAAGCCAGTTATAATCGAAATCAAGCTTTTGGCCTTCGGTTCCGTTGATTCGGCGTAAACCGATTAGCACAAACGCCAAGAATGTATTGGTGATTGCCACAAAAGCATTGAACCAGCCTTCAATCAACGAGCTAAGTTTTTCACGGTTTTTGGCCCATATACTCAGTGGATTTACTTTCGCAAAATCAATTTTTAATACTTGAGCTTTGAGTAAATTCAAGAGAAAATTGAAAGCAATGATGACTCCGAATGTAATATAAAAGAAGTTTTGCTTATCAATAAAGCCATCAGGATTGCCTTTTTCATCGTGGTGAATGGCGGCATTATCGGGCATTGTGAAATAACATAACATAAGAGCCACCACCAAAAGTGGCATCGAGGCTTTACGCCAAAAATTAAAGAATACGTTTGATATTGACATGAAGAGTTTTGAGTTCTGAGTTATGAATTATGAGTTAAAATCACAATTTCATCACTTATCCGTTATTAACTACTAAGGTATTTTACTGAAAACCGCCTGTTTTGGGCGATTGTTTTCGGGTGCAAAGTTAGGGCAGAGATTCGAGAGAATTTGATTTTTATTGAAAAAACTAATTTGTTGTATCTTTACAAACTCATTCCGAAACCCAAGTCATGCGTTTTTTCTTATTTTTTGCTTTTGTTTTTTGTCTTTCCTGCCAAAAAGAAACTACTCCCAAAGATGTTTCAAGAGGAATTTATTATTGGAAGTCAACTTTCAGACTCAGCGAAGTCGAACGCCAAACGCTTGATTCGTGCAAAATAAAAAAACTCTATTTCAAGGCTTTTGATATGGATTGGGATTTCACAAAAAGGCGAGCGATTCTGAAGGCTTCGATTAGGTTTGAAGAGGAAATTCCGAGCAATCTCGCCATTATTCCGACGGTTTTTATTACGAACAATGTTTTAAAGCAAACCACTGACCAGCAATTAGATACAACGATTTCGTTTATCAACAAACACCTCCGAACTGTACTGAAAAACAAAAATTTTGAAGAAATCCAGTTTGATTGCGATTGGACGATTTCGACCCGTGAACGTTATTTCTATTTACTCAGAGCATTCAAAAAACTTTTTCCCGAAAAACACCTTTCGGCCACTATTAGGCTGCATCAGATAAAATTTGCTCATAAAACGGGCATTCCGCCCGTGGAGCGTGGAATGTTGATGTTTTATAATATGTCGAACTGGAAAAAGCCACAAATTCGGAATTCGATTTATGACCTCGATGCGGCTTCTCAATATTTGGCTACCCTCGATAAATACCCGCTCCCACTTGATTTGGTCATGCCGATTTTTAGATGGGCAATTATTTACCGCAATAATGTTTTCTTGACTGTCATCAATAACATTGATAATCAAGCACTTAGTAAGAAGAAATTCTTAGAAAAAAACGACAATAAATTTACTGTTTTGGCCGATACTTCGGCGTTTGGAATTTCGTTGAGAAAAGGCGATATGATTCGGGTCGAGGAAGTAAATGCCGAAGAAATTATTAAAGGCTCAAAGACCTTGCATGAAAAAATATCAAGTCAAAAACTTACCTTTGCTTTGTATCATTTGGACCAACAGAATATCACTTTTTATGGCAATGAAAAACTCGCTGAAATCTATGCTTCGTTTGAGTAATCGAACAAAATCGTTCATTATTTTATTCTTGATTGCCTGCGGCCCCATGCCGTTTGACTATGATGAGTTTAAGAGTTTTTTCTCGCCCGAAAGTGCAGCCAATGAGGCAAAATTTCGACCTTACAACTTCACTACTCAATTTACCTACGGCGATAATTATTGGTCAGACGAAGTGAACACTGCTGACCCAGCTCAACAAGCCAATGTAAAGGCATGGGCCGAGTATGCGGGTGTTTCGGAAAAAGAAGTTTCGGTCGAATTATATCCAGCTTATGGAGAAAATGGCGGAAATGCGCTCAGCAATGCTTTGCAAAGAAAAGGGAAAACCGAAGCCATTGAGTATTTAGTTTTAGCCAAAGAAATTGAAGCAATTGATACGGCTTTTGATGCCCCTTATGCCGAAGAAGACACAACCAAAGTCGAGAAAGCGATTGATTATGAGGGTTTGCAAAGTAAAATTCAGTCTCAATTTGCTCAGACAAATGATGTCTTTTTGAAAGAAAGATTAGCCTATCAAGCCGTAAAAGTGGCTGATATGGCTGACAACCCAAAGAAAAGCATTGATTTATACGAAAAGCTGGTAAAACCCCTAAAAACCAAAACATTTATCAGCGATTGGGCAGCTTCTCGCATGGCAGGTGCGTACATGCACGCTGGCGATTCGACAAATGCTTATTATCTTTTTTCTCAACTTCTGGTCAACGCTCCTACTCGCCAATCGGCAGCTTATTTGAGTTTACGATACGCTTCAAAGTTTAGCGAAGATGCCGTAAAACTCTGCAAAAACGACACCGAAAAGGCTAATTTGTATGCCGCAACGGCTGTTTTACCGCTACAAGATGGATTACCTTTTCTTGAGAAAATCAAAAGTTTAGACACAAAAAATCCTCTTTTGGAGTTTGTGATGGCTCGTGAAATTAATAAAAACGAGTATTATTTTTTCAATAATCAAGAGACTATTCAATACGGTTTTTGGGCGGTAGATTCCTTGAAAAAAGTCGAGTGGAAAAGCAATGCAAAAAATTATTTCGAGCAATTATTGGCCTTTAATCTGGATGCCGCAGAAAGTGATGGTTTGAAAAATTCACCTTTTTGGTACACCGCCGCTTCGTATCTGACATTCATTGGCAAAGACTTCAAGAAAGCCAACGAATTATTACAAAAAGCTAAGGCGATTCCGACTGAAAATCAAAGTTTGAAAGACCAAATTGCAATGCAAGAGATGATGCTGGCTATCTATGAAACACCCGAAGTAACGCCCAAAATGGAGGCAACTGTCATGCCATTGCTCGAAAGATTTGCTCGCTCCGATAAATTCCGAACGGCCAATAATTTTAATGCTGCCTGCAAAATTTTAGCCGCTAAATATGAAGGTTTACCTGTAAACGATGAATTTTCCGAAAATTTGGGAGAAAAAACGACACTTTCTGAAACCAAAAGCACAAAATCACTCGGTTGGTTTTCGGGATGTTTCGGTAAAAAAGATGCCGCAGAAAAAGGTGGTTCTTCGTCTGATGCTTCGCCCGAAAATCAAGCTAAAGCTTTTATTATGAAGGTTCTGGCTTCGTATCAGCAAGCTAAACAAACCGAATACGGCGGAACGGCTTCGTTTATGAGCAATACAGACCAATACAAAATCGAAGATTCGACTTCATCAAAAACCATTGCTTATGTGATTGATTATTTCTCAAAAAATTCTACCAATGATTTCGATAAACGTTTGCAAAAATTAGCTGGATTTGACAACGACTATCTTTATATGGTTTTGGGTCGTAGGGCTTTGTCTGAGCATCAATACGCACAAGCAGCTGAGGCTTGGAAACACATCTCGCCAAAAAATTGGCAAGCTGAGCCTTTTCAAACATATTTAGATGTAAATCCGTTTAGTTTAAACGGGCAAGGAGATGCTAATGCCAAACAGAGAGTAACTCCTCTTTCGTTTGCCACTCGAATGGCCGCTTTGGCCGAGAAAGTAAAGCAAAACCCGAGCGATTACGAAAGCTGGATGCTTTTGGGTTGTGGCAGCTACAACATGAGTTATTATGGCAATAGCTGGGTTTTGCTACGTCGTGGTTGGAGTAGCATGGATGCCATCAATGAGCAAGATGATTATTATTCTTACGAAAAAACGCTCTTTTATTTCGATAAGGCCATGCAAACCGCTCCTAAACCCGAACTCGCCGCTAAGGCTTGTTATTTGGCGGCAGCTTGTCAGCAAATTAAATACAATACCATTGCTTCAAAACTCAATGATGGCATATACTTGCTCCCAGAAGATGAAATGAAGAAAAAAGAAGCCGAAAACAAGCAAATTTTGGTTAATTTGAAAAAAGATAAATATTCTACTTACTTCAATCTCTTAAAAACCAAATTCGGTAGCACCGCCTACGAAGACCAATTGATTGAAGAATGTAGCACTTATAAAGATTATTTAGCAGGAAAATAACCCTTCCCTTCGACTTCGCTCAGGGAACAGAGATTTTTAAAGTAGCTGTGGCACACTTTTGAAGTGTGCCACAGCTTTTCTAAAGTAAAACAATGAAAATATACACAAAAACAGGTGATGCTGGTACAACTTCGTTGGTTGGCGGTACTCGAATCAGCAAAGCAGATTTGAAAATCGAAACTTACGGTACGGTTGATGAACTCAATTCGTGGATTGGGTTGGTACGTGACCAAGCAATCAACGAATCGAGAAAAGAAATTTTGAAGGAAATTCAAGACCGATTATTTACGATTGGT
Organism: Emticicia aquatilis; assembly: GCF_014644295.1. Classification (GTDB taxonomy): domain Bacteria; phylum Bacteroidota; class Bacteroidia; order Cytophagales; family Spirosomataceae; genus Emticicia; species Emticicia aquatilis. Next base: position 402,555 of record NZ_BMKK01000003.1, on the reverse strand, counting down.
TCTGATTTAGCATCCGAGCCAGAACAGGTTCGGAGAAAGAAAATTCCTGACCTTTTGGATGAAGATATTGAGCTACTCGAAAAACAAATGGATTTGATGGATGCTGAAATCCCGCCACTCAGAGCGTTTGTTTTGCCAGGTGGACATCAGTCGGTTTCTTACACGCACGTTGCTCGCACGGTTTGCCGTCGGGCAGAGCGTCTGAGTATTCGACTTTCGCACGAAGAAGAAGTTAATCCGTTGATTATAAAATACTTAAATCGCCTTTCGGATTATCTTTTTGTACTTTCACGAAAAATGACTCAGGAATTAGGCAGCGAAGAAGTAGCATGGAAACCACGTGTTTAATGTAGAATTGATAATGGAGAATGGATAATTTTTCTTTCTTCTCGATATAAAAAAAGATGCAAGCCGCCTTTCGGACAACCTGCACCCCGTATAGAAACGCTCAGTAGCGAGGAGTAAGCCTCCTCCGCTACTTTGCTAAGATTACTCACTTACTAATGCCAATTGGCTGTGATTAATACACTTCACACCCGAACTCGTATAATCTAAAATTTTACCCGTAGGCTTATCGAGCTTCCAAACCTTTACTATTTTTGTAAGATACTTTTGAGGCTCAATGACTGCCAATGCAAAAAGCGTTGGGTCGTTTTTACCATTTTGCGAACACCCTTTTACCGATACACAGTGATAAAACTCATTAAATTTCGGAATCTCTTTAATGTCAATCACCTTTAATTGAAAATCATCCGAATGGTTTTCGGAGTTTTCGAATCTTGATAAAAAAAGAAAATGTTTATCCTCTTTCTTCATTAAGGCAATTCCGTAATGAAGGTTAATCATATTGCTATTTACCTTCGTAAGCTCTCGCAACTCTCGATAATCTTTATACCTAACCCCCAAATATTGATTTCTCAAATTTGTATTATTCTGAGATTGTGCAAAAATTTCTCTTTTTGAAAACAGTACACAAATAGCCAACAGCACACACTTTTTAATCATTTATTGCTATTTTTTTAATGTTTTTAGGTCAAGTACTGGGTTATCAAGAAAAAGCATTAAATTTGCACTTTCAATATTTATGACTCGCTGCTCAAAACTTGGCACGGGCATCAAACATATCTGTATTAGTAATACTGCAAAAATCATTCCAAAATGACCAAGAAAATCAAATCGGCACTTATTTCGGTTTATTACAAAGACGGTTTAGATAAAATCGTACAGTTGCTTCACGAACACGATGTTCAAATTTTTTCGACTGGTGGAACACAAAAATTCGTTGAAGATTTGGGCATTCCAGTAACGGCCGTTGAAGACCTTACAAGCTACCCTTCCATTTTTGGTGGACGTGTAAAAACGCTTCATCCGAAAGTATTTGGTGGAATTCTTTACCGCCGTGACAACGAAGGCGATGTGCAAACTGCCGCTCAATTTGAGATTCCGTCAATCGACTTGGTGATTGTTGATTTGTATCCTTTTACAGAAACGGTTGCTTCGGGAGCAGACGAAGAAGATATTATTGAAAAAATCGACATCGGCGGTATTTCGTTGATTCGTGGAGCGGCCAAAAACTTCAATGATGTATTGATAGTTTCGTCACGTGACCAATACGACGATGTTTTTGAAATTTTGAAAGAAAAAGGCTGTGCAACTGACCTTTCTGACCGTCGTCGTTACGCAAAAGAAGGATTCCAGATGAGTTCGAGCTACGATACAGCTATTCATAACTACTTTGCTGATGATGTTTATACTTCAACTCAAAGTTTTGATTTATTGCCTAAAAAAGTCCTTCGTTACGGCGAAAACCCGCACCAAGCGGCTACTTTCTACGGTGATTTAGATGCGATGTTTGAGCAAATTCATGGGAAAGAATTATCATATAATAACCTCATGGACGTAGAATCGTGCGTACGTTTGATGGATGAATTTACCGAAACTTCATTTGTAATCGTGAAGCATAACAATGCTTGCGGTGTAGCTACTGCCCCAACGGCTAAAGAAGCCTACGTGAACGCCTTAGCTTGCGACCCTGTTTCGGCTTTTGGTGGTGTAATCATCACAAATTCTAATGTAGATTTGGCAACTGCCGAAGAACTACACAAACTTTTCTTTGAAATCCTCATCGCTCCGAGTTTTGATGCCGATGCTTTGGAAATTTTAACAAAGAAAAAAGACCGTCGTTTGTTAATCAGAAAGCCAGTTGAAGTTAGCAAAAAACAATTCAAAACGCTTTTAAATGGAGTTTTGGAACAAGATAAAGACAATTCGATTGAAACTGCGAAAGACTTTACGGTAGCAACCGAAAAAGCCCCAAGCGAAAGCGAAGTTAAGGCTTTAGAATTTGCTTTGAAGATTTGTAAGCACTTGAAATCTAACAACGTAGTATTAGCAAAAGATGGCCAAATGTTGGCTTGTGGAGTTGGTCAAACTTCACGTGTTGATGCTTTGAAACAAGCAATCGACAAAGCAAAAACCTTTGGTTTCGACCTTAACGGAGCAGCAATGGCTTCGGAAGCGTTCTTCCCATTTGCTGATTGTGTAGAGATTGCTCACCAAGCAGGTATCACAACGGTTGTTCAACCAGGTGGCTCAATCCGTGATAAAGATTCGATTGATTATTGTAATGCAAACGGTCTTTCGATGGTCATGACTGGCGTGAGACACTTCTTACATTAATAACTATTTTTTGTTAATGGAAAGCGAACTGTTCGGTGAATGGTTCGCTTTTTTTGTGGGGATTTTAACAAAGATTGCCTCAAATAATTCAATAAATAAACTTTATTTTGAAATATTATTGGTAAAGAATTTGTTATTATAGTGGTTATCTAATATTATTGTTTATTACTCTAATTATAATAATGAATTACGACATCAAATTACAAGGTGCAGAAGAAGATAACGGTACAATTGAATTTGACCGATTAATTCAACTTGCAGAAAATATAAAATCAATCGCTAAAGGGGCTTTACAGATACGATTAGTAGGTTTTAGTAAATTAATGGGACAACCACCAAAAAAAATCTCTAATGCCCTTAAAATTCGCCTATCTGGTTTATATGAAGAAAATATCTATACCGCTTTAGAATTAGAATGCGAGCCCTTTTCTAAATATCTTAGTGGTTGGCAAGGGGATATTTTTAATCCCAATATTTTAGAAGAATTACCCAACTTAACTCCTGTATCGCTGGTAATGAATACTTTTAGAGGAGTATTGGAACAAGATAAAGACTATGAATGGGTAGATAAACCCCTATTAAAAAAATTAAGTGATTTTAAAAGTCTTTTTCTTACCGATTCAGAAACTATACAATTTTCAAATCGAGGTAGTATACCAGAATTAATCCTTAAAAAAAATGACTTTGATAAAATCAATTCTATTCAAGAAAGTATCCCAGAAGCACAATTTGCAGTAATTTCTGGAAAATTAGACACCCTTAAATATAGTGCCTCAAGAATTTTAGTAGAAACGAATGAGGGCTTTGTAAACGGAATTTTGTCAGAAGATATTTCAACTGAAGAGATAAGCAAATATTGGGGGAAGGACATTACATTAACAGGAACAGCACACTACAAACCCAATGCACGACTTTCATTCATTGAAGTAGAACGTGTTTTTCCAATGGAAGAATCAAATCTATTTTTCAATAAAATTCCTAAAACAGAAAATATTGAGCAACAAATCAAAAGACAATTAAGTGAGAAAAAGCATTTTAATTATTTGTCTGAAATAGTTGGTCAATGGCCAGGAGAAGAAAGTTTTGAAGAAATCTTAACCCAACTTGATTAATGATGAGATTTCTATTTGACACTAATATTCTTGTTGCCTATCTTCGTTCAGCTCCATTATCTACAATTATTGAAAATGAGTTAAATATTACTAATTCTCAAAATATAGTTATGATTTCATCAGTCACTAAAGGAGAATTAATGGCTTTTGCATTAAACAATAATTGGGGCGAAAAAAGGAAAGAAAAGCTAAATGAACTTCTAAATAAGATTTTTATTCTTGATATAAATGCGTCGGACAATGCTTTATTTGAAGCGTATGCAGAAATAGATTCTTACAGCCAAAATAAGCTCTTAAATCAGCCTTTACCTCAAGGACAAAATGCAGTTAAAATGGGCAAAAATGATTTATGGATAGCGGCCACTACTAAAATTTCTGGAGCCACTTTAATTACTACTGATGGAGACTTTGACCATTTAAGAACTAAAATTAACTTGATAAAATATAAACCTGACGGAACAAGAGTATTTTAATACATCTTTTTCAAACTTCGATAAATCAAAAAAGCGAACTATTCTTTTGGAATAACTCGCTTTTTATATAAATCTATCTCCGAAACTATCAGATAGTAACCCAAGCTTGTTTGCGGTGACTTTCGATGATTCTTTCGCAAATCAATAATTCACGTAAACCATCAGCAAATGTTGGATACGTTGGATTTTCAGGTTGTTTTCCTGCTGCAACTGCTGCATAAACTTCCTTAAATAATTGCTTCGATGTATCTGGGAATCCTTCATTATGTCCACCTGGGAAACTCACAAGACTTTGTGCTTCACGATAAAATAACGATGGGTCTTTCATCAATTGTTGGTTAGCTCCATCACGTTTGCCAATCCACATTTCGTTTGGTTTTTCTGAACACCACTCAAAATTTGCTACCGAACCCGAAATCTCTAAGTTCAAACGGTTTTTACGTCCAGCCGAAACTTGGCTTACCGTTACGCTTCCTTTAGCACCGTTATCGAATCTTAGAAGTACACTTGCGTGGTCTTCGGTATTAATTGGCACTTCTTGGTAATCAGACGGCTCAAGCATTTTGCCCGAATACGTTTCGATGGCCTTTAATGGCTTCAAACGAGTTTTATGTACAGTATTGAAATCGGCCATTACTTCCGTAATTTTCATTCCTGTAATATACTCAGTCACATCTAAAAGGTGCGAACCAATATCAGCAATCGCTCTCGAATCGCCAGACTTGTCTGGTTCTAAACGCCAGTTATAATCTGTTTGGTAGAAAAGCCAATCTTGCAAATAGCTACCCATGATTGAGTAGATTTCGCCTAAATCGCCTTTTTCACGCATAGTTTTCATCTGACGAACCAACGGATAATATCTCAAATTGAAGTGAACGGCATTTACTAAACCTGTTTCAGCGGCCAATTTCACTAATTCTTCTGCTTCTTCGATTTTAGTAGCCAATGGTTTTTCGCACACTACGTGTTTTCCTGCCAACAAAAGAGCTTTTGATTGTGAATAGTGCAAGAAATTTGGCGTACAAACGTGTACACACTCAATTTCTGAATCTTTCAATAAATCTTCAAAGATATACGCACGTTCGATACCCAAAGAAGCTGCTTTATCCTTCGCTAAATCAATATTTGCTTCACAAAGTCCTAAAACTTCAACATTTGGTAAACGACGGAGGGCTTCGATATGAGCTGGCCCGATAAAACCTGTGCCAACAACGGCAACTTTGATTTTTTTCATGGTAAAACAAACACCCCTAACCCCTAAAGGGGGATTTTTTTTAGTGAATAGATAAGAATAAAAGCCCCCCTTTAGGGGCGGGGGGGCGGTATTTAGTTAAAACTACTTATGGCGAATTTTTCGGTATTACAATAAATTGAACTATAAAGAAAAAAATCATCAACCGAAGTTTTGTATTTTCTCAATAAATGCAAAACTGGTGATTTTTGCTTAATTTTCAGCAAATTCGCTGTTTCTTTATCCGCCGCAATGGCTCGCACTTCTTGCGTCATACTCTGCACATCAATTTGATATCGGATGAGCAAAGTTCGGAAAAGTGAGCCTTCTAACAATGGTTCTTCGATAAAATTTGGTAAATTTTCGTTCGGAATATAGGTTTGTTCAAACATCACTGGCGAATCTTCGACCAAACGCAATCGCTTAAAAAATATAAATTCTTCGTGTTTTTCGTCGTCAATTAAGGGTTTAAGAGCGGCATCTTCCAGTTTTTTTAATACTGGGCCTTCCAAAACCAAGGTTTTACCGTGTCTGTCGCTGGCTACCACTACTTCTGTCCAACCTTTCAGCGAAAGTAAACCCAACGACTTCCGACTGGCCGAAACTGTACTTCCTTTACCATGCTGACGAGTAATGTAGCCTTCACGCACGAGTTCGTTAAGGGCTTGCCTAACGGTCATGCGAGTAGCATTAAACTCTACACAAAGTTCGTTTTCAGAGGGTAAAAGTCCACCTTCTTCATAAACGCCCGAAGTGATTTTCTCTTTTAAATTAGCTTGAATTTGTCGATAAAGTGGTATTTTCATAAATAGTCTCCAGCAAGTTGGCTATGTCAGTGTGAATAGAAATTCTGAAAGGCAAATTAATCTAATAAACTCATAAAAGACACCAAACATTGATAGAATATTTTCAGAAGGTTCTTTATAAATTATTTATGAAAAAAGGCATTTAGGAATCCCAAATGCCTTTCCAAGACGAAAATACTTTAACCTATGATGAATAAACCCGATAAATCGGGGTACTCAAACTCTTTATGATTTCAGATGAAATCGAAATATATTTTATACAACTTGTATAGACAACAGAATAATTACTTACAAAAGAAACTAAAAATCAGTATTCAGGCAAATATTTTAAATGTTTTTTTTACAATTAACACCTTTAAAAAACAAAATAGTCAAAAAAGTATTATTTTTTATCTAAAAAACAATAGATTTGATTTAACAAATTGTACTCTAAAATGTTCAATAACCTGCCGTTGTAACGGTAATTTCTTTGGCATCTAAACCCAAGCGTTTCTTGGCATCTTCAATGATTGTGGCGGTGGCAGTTGCTCCGAGGCGAGTTACGCCCATATCCATGACTTTCAGTAAACCGTCGAGGGTTCGTACACCGCCTGCTGCTTTTATCTGAACCTTTTCTGATGAATATTTTCTCATCAAAAGCAAATCATGCTCGGTTGCTCCTTTATAATTATAGTCGCCATTGGCTTGCTTTACATAACCGTAACCCGTAGAAGTTTTCACAAACTCTACTCCCACGATGCTACAAATCTTGCAGAGTTTTATTTTGAGTCTATCTTTTGGAAGAAAATCATTTTCAAAGATTACTTTCAAAATTGCTCCGTGTTTATGACTTTCTTTCAAAATCGCATTGATTTCTTTCTTCACATATCGCCAATCTTCTGATAACACTTTGCCAACATTGACAACCATATCAATTTCGGTTGCTCCGTCTTTGCAAGCCTGACGGGTTTCGGCTACCTTTTGCTGAATCGTACTGCTTCCGTGCGGAAAACCTACGACTGTACAAACCTTAACGTCGGAATCTTTAAGTAACTCAGCCGCCTGTTTTACAAAATATGGTTTTATACAAACCGTTGCTACATCATAGTGTTTGGCCAGTTCACAACCCGCTATTAGGTCGGCATCGGTCATTGTGGGATGAAGCAATGAATGGTCAATCATTTTAGCAATCTGGTGGAGAGAATATTTCATGAGGTTTTGTGAAGTTTTTTTAATAATAATGAATTTCTACAAAAATAAAACAAACAACTTGTATAGACAAGTTAATCGAAATTGTTTTTAGAAATATCATGGGATTATTCAAATTTCAGATAAAAACCCATGACATTCAATAAATAATTGGGGATTAGCACAACAGAGTTGATGTTTTTTTAATAGTTTTGGAAAGTATTCATCAGAAACTAAACCTAAACTTACTAAAAAATATATGAGTAATTCTCTTTTTCGTAGAAAGGATGTAACGCAAGCTATCAAAGAAACCGAAGAGCGTGGAAGCGAACACTCACTCGCTAAAGTATTGGGAGTCAGAGACTTAACCTTGCTCGGCATTGCAGCCATCATCGGGGCTGGTATCTTCAGTACTATCGGACTTGCGAGTTTCAACGGAGGCCCTGCGGTTTCGCTTCTTTTTGTTTTTGTGGCTATTGCTTGTGTTTTTACGGCTCTTAGCTACGCCCAATTTGCTTCAATGGTACCTGTGAGTGGGAGTGCATATACTTACGCTTATGTGTCGTTTGGCGAAATGCTCGCTTGGATTATCGGCTGGGCATTGATTCTTGAATATGCCGTATCGAATATGGTAGTAGCCATTTCGTGGTCGAGTTATTTTACTTCGATGCTCGAAGGTTTCGGAGTACACTTTCCGACTTGGCTGGCCGTAGATTACACAACCGCCAAAGAAGCCTTTGAAAGTGTGCAAGCGGGAGGAACAGAAATTAACGATGGTACTAAACGTTTGGCTCAAGCTTTTCAAGATGCTCCAAGTTTGGGTTTCTTGAAAATTATTTTTAATCTTCCTGCGGGAATGATTACGGTCTTGATTACAACACTTTGTTATATCGGAATCAAAGAATCTCGCAATGCGAGTAATTTTTTAGTTGGTTTGAAGCTTTTGGTGATACTTTTAGTAATTGTAGCGGGAGTTTTTTATGTAAAACCTGCGAATTGGTCGCCTTTTGCACCAAATGGTGTTGAAGGGGTGTTGAGCGGAGTTGCGGCGGTTTTCTTTGCGTTTATTGGTTTCGACTCGATTTCGACAACTGCCGAAGAAGCCAAAAATCCTCAACGAGATTTGCCTCGTGCGATGATTTTATGCTTGGTAATCTGTACGATTCTTTACGTGCTTATATCTTTGGTGCTTACTGGAATGGTAAATTATACAGAGTTGAACGTAGCCGACCCATTAGCTTATGTATTTACGAATGTAGGATTTGATACCGTAGCAGGAGTTATCTCGGTGAGTGCAGTTGTGGCCATCACGAGTGCATTATTGGCTTATCAAATCGGGCAACCACGTATTTGGATGACCATGAGCCGTGATGGACTTTTGGGCAAAAAATTTGGCGAGATTCACCCAAAATTCAAAACGCCAGGTTTTGCGACAATTATTACTGGTATTTTGGTGGCTGTACCTTCGTTATTTTTCAAAATGAGTTTCTTTGTTGACCTCACGAGTGTGGGTACTTTCTTTGCATTTATTTTGGTTTGTGCGGGTGTGTTATACCTTGATACAAAAGGTATGAGTAAAGACGCTAAATTCAAAATTCCTTATATCAATGCCAAATATTTGTGCGGAATCTTGATGGTTGGAGCATTATACTTTACGTATTCACAAGGTGATGTCATGCAGCATTTAGAAGAAAAACCATTGCTTTTTGTGTTTTGGGCAACGTGGTTAGCATTGTCGGTGATGAGTTTTAAATATAATTTCTCGCTCCTACCAATCTTCGGAATTTTAACAAATCTCTATCTAATGACCGAACTCGGCTGGACAAACTGGCGAATGTTTATCATCTGGATGAGCATTGGCTTGGTGATTTATTTTGCTTATGGCTATAAACATAGCAAATTGGCTAAGAAGTAAAGAAACATAATAGATTGATTATGAACGCAATAGCAACACATTCGAGGTATAAACTTGGAGGAAAGAAGGTTGAGAAGAAAATTCCTCAACCTAAATTGCTTACGTATGAAGATTACGTAAAATTAACGCCACCCGATAACGGAAACTTTGAATTGCTCAATGGTCAAATCTATTTTATGGCATCTCCTAAACCTTCGCATCAAGAAATAAGCAGCTTACTGAACACTTATTTAGGGATTTTTATAATTACTCATAAGCTTGGAAAACTCTTTGCAGCTCCAATGGATGTAATTTTTACTCCCCATGATACTTTTCAACCCGACCTGCTTTTTATCACAAAAGAAAGACTCAATATTATCGGTGAAAATAAAATTGAAGGTTCGCCTGATTTGGTAGTTGAAATTCTTTCTCCATCAAATGATACCAATGAAATGTCCTATAAAAAACACATCTATGAAATAACAGGTGTAAAAGAATATTGGCTGATAAATGTAGAAAAACAGTCATTAACGCTTTATAAACAAGTAGATAATGAACTTCGTTGGCAAAGAGATATTCAAAAAAACGATGTTCTTACATCAGAAATCATCAAAGGATTTGAGTTAGAATTAAACAAAATATTCGAGTAATTTATTTCCATTAACAAACCCTAACCTTCTTACTATTTTGGCAAATTTTAAAAAAGAAATCAAACTTTACGATGCCGTAATGCTCGTATCTGGTTCGATGATTGGCTCTGGTATTTTTATTGTCAGTGCCGATGTGGCTCGTCAAGTTGGCTCAACTGGCTGGCTTTTGGCATCTTGGCTTTTGGCAGGTGTACTGACAATGCTCGGTGCATTGTGCTACGGTGAACTAACCGCCATGTTTCCACAAGCGGGCGGGCAATACGTTTTTCTACAAAAAGCCTACGGCAAACTCACTGGATTCCTTTATGGTTGGTCGTTTTTTGCGGTAATTCAGACAGGAACTATTGCGGCCGTTGCGGTGGCTTTTGCTAAGTATTCAGGTGTGCTTTTTCCTGAAGTTATCAGCGATAAACACGAGATTTTTGCACTTGGTGATACTTCATTTAAACTTACTTCTCAGCGTTTACTGGCTATTTTGAGTATTGTTGTGCTTACTTATGCCAATACTCGTGGCGTGAAAGAAGGCAAAATCATTCAAAATATATTCAGTACAACCAAACTTGGAGCTATTGCGATGCTCATTATTTTGGGTTTTATACTTGGAGCAAACGGAGATGTAATTGCCCAAAACTTTTCAAATATTTTTGATGCTTCAAGTACTGCAAAAGTTAATGGAGAATGGATTGTGACGGGAATCACAGGTTTTGGAATTATCTTGGCAATTGGCGTAACACAAGTAGGAACATTGTTTTCGAGCGATGCTTGGAATGGGCTTACTTTTGCAGGCGATGAAGTGGTAAATGCCGAAAAAACAATTCCAAGAGGTTTGATGATTGGAACATTCTTAGTTACTGCTTTGTACCTATTGATGAACTTTGCGTATCTCTGCATTTTACCTTTAAAAGGCGACCCAAATGGTGCTGACGTAATGAGCCGAGGTATCCAATTTGCTTCGGAAGACAGAGTAGCAGCGGCAGCCGCACAAGTAATTGGTGGACAAGGCTTCTCGGTAATTGTGGCAATTTTGATTATGATTTCGACATTTGGTTGCAATAATGGCTTGATTTTGTCAGGTTCGAGGGTTTATTATACAATGGCTAAAGATGGTTTGTTCTTCAAGAATTTTGGCAAATTGAGCGAAGCAGGTGTTCCGCAAAATGCCCTTTGGTGGCAGTGTGCGTGGGCATCTTTCCTTTGTCTAACAGGAAAGTACGGCGATTTGCTTGATTATCTGATGGGCGTTGTAATTCTGTTCTATGCTTTCACCATTTACGGAATCTTTATTTTACGTAAAAAAATGCCAGATGCTGAGCGTCCAATCAAAGCACCTGGTTATCCGATTTTGCCAATGCTTTATGTAATCGTAGCATCAATTATCGTATTGATTTTAGTAAAAGAAAAACCTCAGTTTACATACCCTGGCCTTGGAATTGTAGCCATCGGTATTCCTGTTTATTATTGGTTTAATAGTAAGAAAGAATAGATTTTTAAATTACCGAGCGTCGGCCGCCACGGAGGCACGGAGAACACGAATTAACACGGAGCATATTCTCTGTGAAACTCTGTGTCCTCCGTGCCTCCGTGGTGAAAAAACAGAGAATAACAATGCGAAAAATCCTCTTTTTCGATACCGAAACCACTGGATTACCACAATTCTATAATGTACCAATCACGCAAGTCAATAATTGGCCTCGTTTGGTGCAATTGGCTTTTCTCGAATACTACGAAGATGGCTCACTTGCTGCCAAACACAATTACATTATCAAGCCCGAAGGCTTCACTATTCCACGAGATGCTACGCTAATTCATCGAATAACCAACGAACAAGCCCAAACCGAAGGAAAAGATTTAACACAAGTTTTAGATATTTTTGCTGATGCTATCAGCGAATCAGCCATTCTAATTGCCCATAATTTTGATTTTGATAGAAATATCGTTGGGGCAGAGTTTGTCAGAAAAGAGTTTGACACTAAACCTCTACTAACCAAACGCAGTTTTTGTACAATGAAGAACAAAGATGTAGTAAGTTTTTGCCGAATTACAGGTAAAAACGGCTACAAATGGCCAAAACTGGAGGAATTATACTACAAACTTTTCAATCAAAGATTTATTGACGCCCACGATGCCAGCATTGACATTGAAGCCACTGCCAAATGTTTTTGGGAATTATTGAGGCGTGGGGTGATTAGGGCCTAACTTTGAAATTTATTCCACAAATATTTTTTTTCAAAAAACAAATATCTACTTTTGTAACACAAAATTATAAAAGCCGATGATTCTGCTCGATATTGTTTGCTAATTGCAAACGCATTTCTACATTCTTATTTCCTTTTTGAGCTTATTTTCATAAGCCAAATCTAATTATTTTATAAAACTATTACTGGTTGTTCGGTATTCTCCTGAACGATAAAACTTATTGTTTTTAACAAAATCCGACTTCACAAAGTATTGATTTTCAATGTATTACTATGTTGCTATCAAACATTGGCGGTGGATTATTACACTCTTTTTTACAATGCGAAAAATTATACAATTATTCATGGAAGCCATTCGTGGCGAAGACCAAAACTATACTGATATTAGCATCAACCGTGCGATTTTTCTGCTTTCAGTACCAATGATTTTGGAAATGATTGGCGAGTCACTTTTTGCGGTTGTTGATGCTTTCTTTGTGGCTCGATATGTAGGCACAGAAGGCGTGGCAACTGTTGGTTTGACCGAATCAGTACTAACACTAATTTACTCAGTAGCTATTGGTTTGAGTGCCGCTGCTACGGCTATTGTGGCTCGGCGAGTAGGTGAAGGCAACAAAATTGGTGGCGGTTTGGCGGTGGCTCAAGTCATTATGATTTCGTTGGTTTTAGGTATTTCGGTTGGCATTATCGGCTTTGTTTTTGCCGAAGATATTCTCCGTTTAATGGGTGGCAGCGAACACCTGATTGAAAAAGGCTCAAGTTTTACTCGAATCATTTTTTCGAGTAGTCCGTCAATCGTTTTGCTTTATACACTCAGTGGTGCGTTGCGTGGTGCGGGCGATGCCTCAACGGCCATGCGTTCGATTTTGCTTGCTAATTTCGTGAATATCGTCATGGATTTTATTCTGATTCCTGTCATGGGTTTTGGAGTTGAAGGAGCAGCAATTGCCACAACTGTTGGCCGAACAATAGGCGTTTTGTATCAATTGTATGCACTTTATGGCGGAAATGGCAATGTTCAGATTTTAGCTAAACAGTTTGTGCCAGATAAAGAAGTTATTAAAAATATGCTGAGTGTAGCAGCTGGCGGAACGGGGCAATTTTTGATTCAGTCGGCCAGTTGGATTTTCTTGACTCGTATTCTTTCGACTTTCGGAAGTGAGGTTGTGGCAGGCTATACTATTGCCATTCGTATCATTATATTCACGATTTTACCTTCATGGGGAATGTCGAATGCTGCTGCAACATTAGTCGGACAGAATCTCGGTGCAGGGAAACCCGAACGTGCCGAAACTTCGGTTTGGCGAACGGCCTTCTACAATATGATTTTCTTACTTTTGGTCGGAATAGTGTTTGCTTTTTTTGCCGAAAACTTCGTTGGAATTTTTACCGATGAACCAAAAGTCATTGAAATTGGCGTCTTATGCCTACAAATCATTTGCTTAGGCTATATTTTCTTTGGTTATGGAATGGTCATTGGACAATCGTTAAACGGTGCTGGAGATACGCTTTCACCAACGATTATGAATTTTGTTTGCTTCTGGTTAATCGAAATTCCTTTAGCTTATTTCTTTGCCAAAAGCCTTGATTGGGGGCCGAATGGCGTATTTTGGTCGATTGCTATTAGCGAGTCAATCTTGGCGATTGTGGCAATTTTTGTATTCAAAAGAGGTCGTTGGAAAACTACAACGGTCTAAAAATTAAAAGCTGCAAGGTATCCTTAGAAACCTTGCAGCTTTTTTAAATCCAACAAAAATTATTGCTTTAATAATTGTCCACGAATTTCGCCAGATGCCGATTTCGCTGAGTGAATATTTACATAATAATTTCCTGCCATCAAATCAGTTTCTTGCTCTGCTGTAAGAGCTACTGTTGCTGATTTGAAAGGAGAACTAAATGTAGTTCCAAGAGGAAAGATAACACCACCTGTCGCACCTTTAGCTGCTTTGTGGATATGCCAAGCAGTTGGAGTAATACCCGAATAAGTAATTGTGTAGGTTAAGATTTTTGTATCTTTGTTATACACACCATCAAACATTCCAGTGGCAGTAGTAGTTACTGCTGGAACTTCTTCCGAACCCGAAAGCATTGCCATAAAAGCCACATCCGATGATGCAACCTCATCTTTCTTGCATGAAGCAAAAGTCAAACCTACCAATAGGACTGCAAGAGTCAATAAATTTTTCATAAATAAAAGAAACGTTTAAATAATTCATAATCACATACGGAATCAACAGCTTGTGGGATGTATATGTTTAATCTTTTTTTGATTCTTCAAAAAATATGGCTTTTAATAGTTCTATTTCTAACATCTTTCCGAACTTTGTAGCATTAACATTTTCTTAATACACAATTGAAAAATTACTTTCGATTACTTTCTTATGCCAAGCCGCTTGGTGGTTTTATTGTGCCATTTGTCATTACTTCTATCTTGGCAAGTTTATTTGGTGTACTCAATTTTACACTTTTAATGCCTCTTTTGGATGTTTTATTCGATAAAATCGCCTTTGAAGCTGTAGCCAAACCTGACTCAATTTTTGACCTAAAAAATCAATTTAATTATTATTTCGGGCTATTCTTAACTCAATATGGCAAATTCGGAGCATTGCAGTTTGTCTGTGGAGTTATAGCGGTTTCGGTTTTGTTGGCTAATATCTTTAAATATGTGAGTATTAGGCTTTTAGAAAAATTTAAATCCAATATGGTGTCGAATCTCCGACAAGCGGTTTTTGATAATTCAATCAATCTTCACCTCGGTTTTTTCAGCAACGAACGTAAAGGGAATCTAATTTCTCGCATCGTAACCGATGTACAAGAAGTTGAAAACTCAATTGCCAATACATTTTCGGCTGCTACCAAAGAGGTTTTTCTGTTTATATTTTACATTGCTTCGCTTTTCTATATTTCTTGGAATCTGACATTTTTTGCTTTGTTGGTAATTCCTGTTTCGGGAATTTTTATTTCTACACTCGTGAAACGTATGCGACGTGACGCAGGAGAAGGCCAACAACGCCTCAGTAACCTAATAACTCTCATGGACGAAGCCTTTGGCGGAATGCGTGTCGTGAAAGGCTTTGTCGCAGAAAAATTTATTAGCGAAAAATTCCGCACAGAAAACCAAGGTTACAGAAATGCTATTTTTGGATTGGCGGCTCGCCGAGAAATGTCTTCGCCTTTTTCCGAAATCATGGGCGTTTTTGTCGTAATCGGTATTTTGCTTTACGGCGGTTCGTTGATTTTTGATGGAAAATCTGAATTGACTGCGTCCGAATTTATTAGCTATATCGTTATTTTTTCGCAAGTGATGCGTCCAGCCAAAGATATTTCTAATGCTTTTAGTTCGGCACAAAGAGGTTTAGCCTCGGGCGAAAGAATCCTTGAATTAATTGATAATCAACCACTTATCAAAGACAAATCGAATGCTATTCCTATCAAAGATTTTGGACACAGCATCGAAGCACACAACGTTGGTTTTTCTTATGAAGGGGATGTTGAGGTTTTGAAAAACATCAATTTTACGCTACAAAAAGGCAAAACCATTGCTTTAGTTGGCTCATCGGGCGGTGGGAAATCAACGATTGCCGACTTGATTCCGAGATTTTACGACCCTACTGGTGGACAAATCACGATTGATGGTGTTGATATGAAAGATGTTTCGCAACACTCACTTCGCAAACTCATGGGAATCGTTACTCAAGAAGCCGTTTTATTCAATGATACGATTTTTAATAATATTGCTTTTGGTGAAAACGTAAGTTTGGAAGAAGTAGTGGCAGCAGCTAAAATCGCAAATGCTCACGACTTTATCATGCAGCAATCATCTGACTATCAAACAGTTATTGGCGACAGAGGAACAAAACTATCGGGCGGACAACGCCAACGTTTGTCGATTGCACGAGCCATTTTGCAAAATCCACCAATCTTGATTCTCGATGAGGCTACTTCGGCACTTGATACAGAATCCGAAAAATTGGTACAAGAAGCTCTTACGAATTTGATGAAAAACCGCACGACACTCGTGATTGCTCACCGCCTAAGTACGATTCAGAGTGCCGACCAAATTTTGGTTATTCATCAAGGACAAATCATTGAACGTGGCACGCACGACGAACTTTTGAAAATAGAAGATGGTTTCTACAAAAAACTAAGTTCGATGCAGACGCTGTAGAATTCTGAGTTTAGAGTGTAGAGTTCTGAGTCTGGAATTGATAATTTTTTACTTAATTGATAACTCGCCGAGACATACTCGTAAAAGCTGCTAACTTCTGTGCGTATCAAGAGCGAACGCATGCAGAAGTGCGTGAGCGTTTACAAAAATGGGAGGTTTGGGGCGATGAAGCCGAAGAAATAATTGCGTATTTGATTGAAGATAATTTCTTGAACGAAGAACGTTTTGCTAAGATTTTTGCAGGAAGTAAATTCAGAGTAAAACAATGGGGAAGGCTAAAGATAAAATATGAACTCAAAGCTCGAAAGCTTTCAGAATACTGCATAAAAGTAGGCATGGCCGAAATCGACGACGAAGATTATATCAATACCTTGCAAGAAATTCTCGAAAAGAAAAAGCACGAACTTCGCACCGAAAAACAGCCTTTAATTCTCAAACAAAAGCTTGCTCGCTACGCCATCGGCAAAGGTTTTGAGACCGATTTAGTTTGGGAAATGATTGGGAAAATTGTTCCAAAAAAATAGCCCATCACCGAGGTAATGGGCTACGAGTTATATTGGCTAATTACTGTTATTGTTTAGTAAATACTATTCGAGTTGTTGTAGTTACACCCGCATCAACATCTGTCGAAGTCCAAGTCATTTGACTACCACTAAAGCTTACATTTTCTTCTGTTTTTGTGCCGTCAGTATCTGTTATTATTAATTTACCGTCCTTTACCTCGTATTTGGCTGCACTACTAACGCCTAAATTATCGGCCTCACTTTTACAAGCTGCAGGAACTGACCCAGTTAAGTCTCCATTACTTTTAAAGGTAAAACTAATATCTTTAAAACAAGGGAAAATCAATACAAGTAACGGAAATTGGTCTTCTTCGGCAGCAGAACCTTCTTTAACATATATATTAGTTATTTTCCATGTACCTACAATCTGAGCTGAGGGTGAATCATCTTTTGCTTTCGAGCAGTTCATTACTGTCATTGACAAAGATGCTAATACAAACAATACAAGTAGTTTTCTAAGACCTGATGAAATTTTCATATTTTTTTGGATTTAATTTTTGAAAGGGCTAATGTACGATAGGATGCTTTATTAGAACGAACTTACTACAACAAAATTGAATACTTATTTACTTAACGGCAAAATTTATTCCTGTCTCGGCGTTTTTTTCTTCCGCTTCGTTCAAAATTTCTTGATGCTTCTATAATTTAGATTCACCTTTGGGTAATATTTAAGAATGCCATTTTTCGTACGTCAGAAAGCATAAACATCACATGAAAAATAGTTGCCTAATCATTTTAGCCTTTGTTGGCACATTGGTTTCCTGCAAAAAATCAGCAAATACCAATACTTCGCCCCAATATAAATCACTTACCGAAGCGGTTTATGCCTCGGGGAATATTTATCCAAAAAACGAGTATAAACTCACAGCAAACGCCGATGGTTTTTTAATAAAACAAACCGCTTTTGAAGGCGATGCTGTGGGCAAAAACCAGTTGCTTTTTCAGCTTGAAAGTGCTTCCCAAGAAGCTCGTTTGGAAGCGTCGAGCAATATTTTACGCCAGTCAGAAGCCAATTTTAGCGATAACTCCCCTATTCTTGATGAACTCGAAGCTCAACTCCGAAATGCTCGCACAAAATTGGCCAACGATTCAATAAATTTTAAACGTTACAAAGAACTTTACGACCGCAACGCCACCACTCGCATCGAATACGAGCGAGCTGAACTGGCTTACCAAACTTCCAAAAATGATGTTTCGGCACGTAGAAAGGCTTGGTTACGTACAAAAAATCAGCTCTATGTAGATTTACAAAATTCAAAATCGAATTTCAAAGTCAATGCTCGTGAAGAAGATAACTATCGAATAAAGAGCTTTGAAGCAGGAAAACTCTACGAAATTTATAAAAAACAAGGTGAACTCGTGCGTCGTGGCGAAGCAGTGGCTTTGGTAGGTGATGCCAACGAGGTTTACGCTCAATTGGCCATTGACGAGTCGGATTTTGTAAAAGTACAAATCGGACAAACGGTTTTGGTAAAAATTGATGTTTACAAAGACAAAATTTTCAAAGCAAAAGTGACCAAACTTTATCCAAAACTCAATAAAGCCGACCAAACTTTTAGGGTTGATGCCGAATTTGTGGAGGAAAAACCCAATGCCTACTACGGCATGACGATTGAAGCTAACATTGTGGTTTCGGAAAATCCAAGAGTGCTGACGATTCCGAAAAACTATTTAGTAGGCAGCGATTCGGTTTGGATTGAAGAAAATGGCGATAAAAAGAAAATCAAAATCACGAAAGGCGTTGAAAACCTTGATATGGTTGAGGTAAAAGCTGGCCTGACCGAAAAATCGGTTTTGATGCTTGGAAATTAAACTGTGGAGCGAAACTCCGTTTCGTTTATGAATTTTGTGTAAATACCCTTTTCGGCGAACTGGAAGTTCGCACCACAAAAAATGAATCTAAAAATATCACTCCAAATAGCCAAAACTCACCTACTGACAAAAAAACGTCAGACCTTGATTGCGATGCTTGGCGTTACTTTCGGCATTGCGATGTTTATCGTCATGATTTCAGTCATTAAGGGTGTCAATAAATTTCTTGAAGATTCGGCCCTCGACTCATCGCCGCATATAAGAATTTATAAAGAGATAACGAGTAATCACCCAAGTATCATCGAAGAAGCTAACCCTTCTCATTTCAATGTTACGTATCATCAATTACCTAAAAATGAATTGATTAACATCAAAAACGGGCTACAAATTGCTGCTAATATCGAAAAAGAACCAGCAGTTTTAGGAGTTTCGCCACAGATAAGTTCACAGGTATTTTTCAATAAAGGTCCAGTGCCTTTTTCGGGTCAGATTGCGGGTGTCGATGTGGTGAAAGAAGACAAATTATATGACCTAAAAAAACGTATCAAATCAGGAAATATCGAATCGCTACTTTCTACTCCCAACGGAATTCTGATGGGAAAGACTTTGGCACGTAATCTCAACGTAAAAGTCGGCGATAAAATCACGGTGACAACGCCCACTGGAAGTCTAAAACTTGTCAAAATCGTAGGCACTTTTGGTTTTGGTATTCAGACCGTTGATGGTGTAAAATGCTACGCTAATATGTCGATGGTGCAGGAAATCCTACAAAAAGATAAAAGTTTCGTGACGGATATTCACATAAAAATGAAAGACTCGCAAGCGGCTCTTACTTACGCCAAAGTGCTGAAAAATCAGTACGGATACAAAACCCAAGATTGGGCAGAAGCCAACTCAGCGTTTTTGGCAGGTGATAAAATCCGTAATGGCATGGTAATCATGGTTTCGATTACACTTTTAGTAGTGGCTGGCTTTGGAATTTATAACATTATGAATATGAATGTCATCAATAAAATGAAAGACATTGCCATCTTGAAAGCCACAGGTTTTGCAGGAAATGATATTGTTTCGATTTTCCTCATCCAATCAATTATTATCGGCATTTTGGGTGCATTATTGGGTATTATTATTGGTTTTTGCTTAAGCTATTTACTTTCATCCGTTCCATTTGATGCAGGCGATTTTCTTGATATAAAAACATTCCCAATTTTATTTGAACCCAAATACTACGGACTTGGAATGATTTTCGGTATCACAACCACCATTTTGGCGGGTTATATGCCAGCTCGAAAAGCATCAAAAATCGACCCAGTAGCGATATTGAGGGGGTAGCCCCCCGCCCCTAAAGGGGAGTAAAAAACAAAATAAATAGCAACAAATTATGTTTGATAATGAATCTCCAAAAAGCGTAGTGCAAGTAGCTCCCACATCAGAGGTGGGGGGGGCTGTGCTTTCCGCCACAAACATCAACAAATATTTCTACGAACCCGAAAAGTTTCAGGTTTTGAAAAACATTTCTTTTGAAGCCAATCGTGGTGAATTTTTGGCTTTGGTCGGGAAATCTGGTTGTGGAAAATCTACACTTTTGTATATTCTTTCCACAATGGATACTGCCTACGATGGTTCGTTGGTAATGAATGGCGAACGCCTAACAGGCCGAACACAAGACCAACTGGCGGCGTTCAGAAACGAGCATCTGGGCTTTGTTTTTCAGTTCCACTTTCTTTTACCTGAGTTTACCGTTTTGCAAAACGTAATGCTTCCTGCTCTAAAACTCGGTAAATATTCAAACAAAGAAATCGAAGAACGTGCCTATCAAAAGTTAAAATTGGTTGATATGCAAGACCACGCACTCAAGCAGTCGGCCAAGCTTTCAGGCGGTCAACAACAGCGTGTAGCCATTGCAAGGGCTTTAATCAACGACCCTACAATAATCATGGGCGATGAGCCAACAGGGAATCTGGACAAGAAAAATTCGGAGGTGGTTTTCGAGATTTTTAAGCAAATTGCACATGAAAATAATCAAACCATCATTGCCGTAACGCACGACCCCGACTTTGCCAAAGGAAGTGATAGAATTATCGAAATGTCGGACGGGCAAATCATTAGCTAATGAAAAACGAAAATAAAATAGTATTGTATATCATTGTTACGATGGCGATGATTGCGGCCTTTTTTAGGTGGTATATTTTTGATTTTGACCTCAAAAGTAACGCCGTTTTATTTCTTGTTTCTATCATCGTTTTATCTACAACATACATTTTTTTTCACAAAACTTGCCTCTTTTTCGATAAGTTTATGCCCTACGACAAGGGAATTGTCAAGCGATTAATACCACAAATTCTTCTCAATCTTGTATTTATTATTATTGTTTCAAGATTAGCATTTTTAATTGGGCGAACAATGTTGCCATTTCATTCAATCGTCGAAAAAGAAGCTACTAATCTTGCACAACTTGCGGGCGTAGCTACCGAGGTTTTGGTTGTAACACTCCTAAATGTTATTCATTTTGCCAAATACTCTTTGAATAAATGGCGTGAAAATGCACTCAGAGCCAGTAACCTCGAAAAAGAAAAATCACAAGTACAGTTTGATAATTTGAAAAATCAGCTAAATCCACATTTTTTATTTAATAGCCTTACTTCTCTCGATTCGCTGATTCACGAAAATCCAACTCTGGCCAGTGAGTTTCTGAGACAATTATCAAAAGTATTCCGATACGTTTTACAGAATAAAGAAAAAGGCTTGGTCAGCCTCGAAACCGAAGCTAATTTTATTAAAAATTACGTGGCTTTGCTCCATACCCGTTTTGGCGAATCTCTGAAAATCAATTTTAATATTTCTGAAGAAGTTTTAGACTTACAGATTGCCCCTGTAACACTCCAAATTTTAATCGAAAATGCACTTAAACATAACATCATTAATCAAGCTAATCCGCTGACAATCAACATTTTTAACCAAGAACAATATTTAATTGTAGAAAATGTAATTCAACTAAAAAAACAAGTTGAAACCTCAAACGGACAAGGACTAAATAATCTAAAAACGCTCTATAGTTTTCTGAGTGATAAAGAAGTTTTGATTGAAAAAAACGAAGTTTTCAGAGTAAAAATCCCACTGATTTAATATGAAAATCCTTTTAATAGAAGACGAACCACTCGTAGCTAAAAACCTCGAAAATTTGGTCAAACAGCTTGAACCAAATGCAGTTTTATTGGCCACAATTGGCAGTGTGAAAGAATCTTTAGATTGGTTTAAAACTAATGCTGAACCAGAGCTTATTTTATCTGATATTCAGCTTTCTGATGGCGTAAGTTTTGATATTTTTCAAGAAATTCAGCCGCAATGCCCAATTATTTTTACAACTGCTTATGATGAATATGCCATTCGAGCTTTCAAACTCAATAGCATTGATTATTTGTTAAAACCAATTGATAAAGATGAGCTACGCAGTGCTTTCGAGAAGTTTAAAAAGCTAAACCATACACCCAATCAGAATGATTTTAAAGAGCAACTTTCACATCTATTGAGCGATTTAGAAAATCGCTCCACAAACCCCAAATTCAAAACTCGATTTACGGCACATCACCAACGAAACATCGTGGCTGTAACGACCGAGCGAATTGCATGCTTTTATCGAGATGAAGTTATTTGGATTCAAACTACTGATAATCAGCGACTTATTACAGACTATAATTCGCTCGATGAAATAGAAGAGTTATTGAACCCCGAAGGATTTTTTCGAGCAAACCGCCAGTTTATAGTCAATAAACACGCCATTGAAAGTTATCGCACACATTTTACTGGAAAAATTGAATTAAAATTGGTAGTGGTAACCAAAGATGAAGTAGTGGTAAGTAAAGAAAAAGCCCACCAATTTAGAGGCTGGTTTGAGTTGGGTTGATATTTGTTTTTATCAAAATATCTTTTAAATTTGAGTAAAACTTCAAATAAATGCTGACAGAAACTTTAGCAGAAGAGAGATTATATAGCGTTGAGGAGTATTTTGAACTTGAAAAGACTTCTGAAATCCGTCACGAATTTGTGAACGGAAAACTTTTTGCTATGCCTGGAGAATCAAAAAAAGCGAATGAAATTGCAGGAAATATCTATGTTTCTTTAAGAAATAGTTTCAAGAAAAGAGCATTGAAAGTGTATAATCACGATGTGCGGTTGATGCTCGAAAACAATCGCTATCGCTACCCAGATATTGCCGTTGCACCCACGATTGATGATGAAGATTCGCACGCTATCACCCAACCTGTGCTGATTGTGGAAGTTTTCTCTGATAATTCAGTAAAAACCGATACCGTTGACAAACTAAGAGAATATTCTATTTTGCCTACTCTACAATACTATTTGATAGTTTCGCAGGAAGAGCCTTTCGTAGAGGTTTATGCCAAAAATGCCGATAAATGGGAGTTTAGGTATTACACCGATTTAAAGGAAAACATCGAACTAACGACACTTGAGGCTTCGCTTTTGATGGGTGACATTTTTGAGGGGATTTTCTAAATAACTCACAAAAAGAAGTTCAAAAACTGCTAAAAATTACCCTGAACTCGTGTACTGAAAACCGTTGACTTTCTCAAATCATCAACAAACGCCAAACGCCCGAAATCAATAAAAGTACCAAACAAAAAGGCGTTAGCACTTTCCAAGAAAGATACATGAGTTGGTCAACACGCAAGCGAGGGAGTGTCCAACGCACCCACATTTGAATCAAAATCAAGAAATAAGCTTTTGAAATCAACCAAAAAGCACCCCAAAGGTCGCTTGACCAATGTCCGATTTGCCCACTTGTCCAACTTCCAAGCGTAAAAGAGCCAATATTTGGAAAAGGAGTATTCCAACTTCCGAGAAACAAAACTGTTCCCAGAATAGACACCAAAAGCATCATTCCGTATTCAGAGAGCATCACGATTGCCCAACGGAAACCCGAATATTCGGTGTGAAAACCACCAATCAATTCTGATTCTGCTTCGGGTAAATCGAATGGAGCTCTGTTGGCTTCGGCCAATGAGGCGATGAAATAAATCACAAAAACTATGAGTAGAAACGGATTTCGTAGAATATTCCAAGTTAAGATTCCACCGTATTGATTGACTTCAATGCCAGTAGCTTTTATACCAAAAAGATAGTTTTTTTCGAGTGAAAGAAACCCTTGCTGGAAACTAATTTCCTGTAAATCAAGTGTTTGTGTAATTAAAACTACGCACAAAACCGAAAGTCCGAGCGGTACTTCGTAAGAAATAATCTGAGCAACCGAACGCATCGCCCCCAGTAAAGAATATTTATTGTTTGATGACCAGCCAGCCATCAACATACCCAAAATATCAAGCGAAACTACCGCCAAAAGCATAAAAACGCCAGTCGGTGTAGCAGAACCTCTCAAACTTGGCGACAACGGAAACAATGCAAAACCCGCAAAAATCGCCATAAAAATCATCAATGGTGCGAATTTAAACATACGGCGGTCGGCAGCAGCAGGCACAATGTCTTCCTTCTGAATCAACTTCAAAAGGTCGGCAATGAGTTGTAGCAACCCCCACTTACCAACTTCCATCGGACCAGTACGGTCTTGAATAAATGCCGAAACCTTACGTTCGACATACACCCCAACGACCACATTGGCAAAAATCGCAGCAAGAAATATGAGTATGGTTATGAGCATTTTTGGGTAAATATCATTTACAAGATGAAACCATATTTTTTGTTGTATGAGGCTTCATTTGAATTGAAACTAAAATTTTTGTTCTCTTTACTGGATTCAGCGAAATCTCAAATGTATGGTTCAATAAATTTCGGAATGCTTTTGCTTCAAGAAGTTCGTCTCTACGATTACTTTTACTGTCAATCGCAACCTTTGTCACTAACACCAATTGAACATCTTCAAAGATTCGATTAAAATATTTAGCCAATGATTTCTCTCTCAAAAAAAGATTAATTGTTGAACCAAACTTTTCAATCACATCATCTACTTTGCTTTTTACATTGCTTGAATCCTCCTTTTTTAATTCAACCAAATGTAAGCAATATCGTTCATTTACAGCTTTATTTCTCACCAAAATCAAGCAATCTACGCCTTTGGGAGTACTATCACTTTTGAATTTCTGAAAATAACTATCAACTTTTATAATCACATAATCTTCTTCAAGAATCGTGCTATCTATTTCTGCACAAATTCCATTTTCACAGCATACAGTCTGAATTATACTTCTTTCAACCTCTAACTTATTTTCTTTCGCTTTGTACGGTGCAAAACGTATATCTTCTTTAATTCTCTGCAATAGCATCTTGATTCAGTTTTTCGAGTATTGCCATTCGTCTTTCATACTGCTCAACCGCCACATCCGTAAAATTATAATCTTCAATCCCCTCGATTGTTGCTTTCATATCTCCTGCATCATAGCTGCCTTTTTCGCCCATCATTAAATGATAACTTCCCACTTTATCAGCATCAATTTTTTTCTCTAAAAGCAAGTTTGTAAGCTCATTCATCATAAAATCGCTGTGCGTAGTCATTACTACTTTCACACCCGATTTAGCCAACTCCACAAAAATTTTCATCATTTCAACTTGCACCTTTGGATGAAGATGGGCTTCGGGTTCTTCGATAAAAAGAATTGAATTCTTTTTTGGTAAAATATATTTTAAGTAGGCAACTAAAGGCGAAATTTCAGCAATCATAGAAGATGCTTCGTGCAATTCTGAAACTAGACCTGTCCGATTGCTTTTATATTTTAATTTCTTTTGAAAATCATCAAAAATAACACTTCCTTCGATTACTTTTTCTTCTAAGAAATCAACTAATTGATTGAACCTACCTTGACGCTTACTTTGAATAGTTGCAATATTCAAAATATAATCAGAAACAGGCTCATTCATTGCGGGAAGAGACAGATTCTTATCTCTCAAAGAATATTGAGCAAGTTGTGCAAAGATATTGCCCATATTACTCAATACTTGATAAATACCTGACTTAGATGCTGGTAAAAAATAAATATTCTCGTATTCATCATTGGGTAGATATTCCACTACATTTAAATCACTAAACACATAGCCTTTATTATAAAAGAAGAGTTCTTCGTCTCCTTCCTCATCATCATCTCTTGTAATTTGTAAAGTAAAGTGATTAGTTATAAATTTTATTTCTGGTTCTAATCCAGAAATAAAATTTTTCATTTGAGTAAATGTATTATACAATGAATTGTTAAAATCTCTTATAAATTCATCTTCTTCCCAAGTAGTTTCGGGTAATAAGAATTTTTTATCTGTGTTTTCTAATCTATATTTTTGCTTTTCTTTAATATTATTAAACTGCTCAATACTTAAATTCGATAATGCTTTCCATGATTTAAGTGATAAATATAATAGACTAATCGCCCACGATTTTCCAATATTATTTTCGCCATAAATCACATGCAAATCCTTCTCCAAGTCAAACTCGAAGTGGTCGATTGGGCCGAAATTTTTTATTGAAATTTTCATGAGGTTTCGTTATAAAAATTTGACAACTCTGTTTAGAGTTGTCAAATTTAGAAAAAACTATTTAAAGTCTATCAAAACTCTGCACTCTTAGGCGTGCGAGGGAAAGGAATCACGTCACGAATATTGGTCATGCCCGTTACGAACAATACCAAACGCTCAAAACCAAGTCCGAAACCTGAGTGCGGAGCCGAACCAAATTTACGAGTTTCGAGATACCACCAAATGTTTTCTGGGTCGATACCTACTTCTTTCGTACGAGCCAACAATTTCTCGTAATCATCTTCACGTTGTGAGCCTCCGATGATTTCTCCGATTCCTGGGAAAAGTACATCCATTGCTCTTACCGTCTTTCCATCAGCATCTTGCTTCATATAGAATGCCTTGATGTCTTTCGGATAATTGGTCAAAATAACTGGTTTTTTGAAGTGTTTTTCAACCAAATAACGCTCATGCTCAGATTGTAAATCAATTCCCCACTCAACTGGATATTGGAATTTTTTCTCTTTATGAGGTTTCGAGCGAAGTAAAATTTCAATCGCTTCGGTGTATGTCAAACGCTCAAATTTATTATCAACCACAAACTTCAATTTCTCCAATAAGCTCAATTCGCTACGCTCGTTTTGTGGCTTATTTTTCTCTTCTTCTAAAAGACGTTTTTCTAAGAAAGCCAAATCTTCCGCACAATTTTCGAGAGCATATTTGATTACATACTGCACAAAATCTTCAGCCAAAGCCATGTTATCTTCTAATTCGTAGAAAGCAACTTCTGGCTCAATCATCCAAAACTCCGCCAAGTGACGAGTAGTATTTGAATTTTCAGCACGGAAAGTAGGCCCGAAAGTATAGATTTTCGATAAGGCTAATGCACCTAATTCACCTTCCAATTGCCCCGAAACGGTCAAACTTGTTTGACGACCGAAGAAATCTTGGCTGTAATCAATGCTTCCATCTTCGGCTCTTGGAGGTTTCTCCATGTCGAAGTTAGTTACATGAAACATTTCTCCTGCACCTTCAGCATCAGAAGCTGTGATGATTGGCGTATGAAGATAGAAGAAGCCGTTATCGTTATAATATTTATGCACTGCATAAGCCAAAGCATGACGAATGCGGAAAATTGCACCAAAAGTGTTCGTACGGAAACGTAAGTGAGCTTTTTCACGCAAAAATTCCATTGAGTGTTTCTTTGGCTGCATCGGGAATGTCTCGTCAGCAGTACCGTAAACCATGATTTTCTCGGCTTTTACCTCAACTGCCTGTCCAGAACCCATCGAAGCTATCAATTTACCAGTCACGGCCACACACGCACCCGTCGAAACCAATTTCAATGTTTCTTCATCTATTGCTCCACCTTCGGCAACTGCCTGAATATTATGTATCGTTGAGCCATCATTAATGGCAATAAAAGTTACGGCTGCTTGCCCACGTTTGGTACGTACCCAACCTTTCACGGTCACTTCTTGTTCGCTTGGCGATTGCTTCAGTAATTCCTTGATTTGCATGATTCTCTTTTATTCTTGAATTGAACTGCAAAAATAGGAATAAAACTTTTCTTAAACTCCGATTAGATTGATTTATGTGTTTTGACTGACAGATTTTTCTGACTTTCATTCAACTATTTGCATATTTTTTGTATCTTAGTTTTATTAAAACCGATAGTAGTATGGTACTTGAAAAAGATATTGAAGTAATTCCTCGCAAAATTCCTGAAGAATTCATCTATGAAATCATAGATGGGAAACCAATTTATTATAAAGGATACAAGGAAGCGATAAAAAAACACCTAAGTGTCGAGGAAATTATGGGAAGCAGTTCATTACAATCAGAATTAATAATTTTTATTTTAGACACTATTTTAAGTCAGTATGACCGAAAGAAATATAAAATCCACACCAACGAATCTGGCTTGCAATTAGGGTATAAGGACACGCTTGCTGGTGATATTTTAGTTTATGAAAAAACCGTTTTAACCGCCGATAAAATCACCACAAAATATTCAAACGTACCCCCAAAATATGCTATCGAAGTTGATACAAATGCCGATTTGAGTGAAAGCAGTTTTATGGATTATTTAACTCGGAAAACCGAAAAACTCTTTGAATTTGGCACAGAAAAAGTATTTTGGGTAATTACCGCATCTCAAAAAGTGATTATTGCTCAACCAAATGAAGATTGGTACATCCGAAGTTGGGATAAAGACATCGAACTTTTCGACGGAATAAACATCAATATCGGCAAATATCTTGATGAAGAAGGAATTAAGATTTCGTAAAACAAAATGCCTTGAAAATCACTTCTCAAGGCATTTTGTTTTATGGGTCAGACCTTCGGTGCTGACCTTTTTTAAACTCTCTCAAAAATCGTAGCGATTCCCATTCCTCCACCGATACAAAGCGTTACAAGTCCCGTAGATTTATTAGAGCGTTCAAGTTCGTCGATTAATGTACTTGACAAAATTGCTCCTGTTGCACCCAGCGGATGCCCCAAGGCAATTGCTCCTCCATTGACATTTACTTTTGAGTGGTCAACTCCAAAATGCTCCATAAACAACATCGGAACCGCCGCAAATGCTTCATTTACTTCAAATAAATCAATATCACCGATATTCATGCCTACTTTTTTTAAAATCTTTTCGGTAGCAGGTACTGGGCCAGTGAGCATGATTGTTGGCTCAGAACCCACAATCGCAAAAGCCTTGATTTTGGCACGAGGTTTTAGTCCGAGTTTATCGCCAGTTGCTTTATTTCCTATTAGTAAAGCCCCTGCCCCATCGGTCAATTGCGAAGAATTTCCTGCATGATGCACATGGTTGATATTCACCAACTCATTGTATTTCAATAAAGCTAAAGCATCAAGACCCATGCCGCCCATCATCTCGAAAGCTGGTTTTAGTTTTCCCAAAGATTCGAGAGTTGTATCAGGACGAATACCTTCGTCACGGTCAAGGACTGTTACTCCGATTTCATCTTTTACTGGCACAACTGATTTATAGCGATTTGCCGATTGTGCCGCTACGGCTCTGCGTACCGATTCTACGGCAAAAGTATCAACGTCATTACGAGAATAACCATATTTTGTAGCAATCAAATCGGCTGAAATACCTTGCGGAACAATTTTATGCTGAGAAATTATCTGCGGATTCATCATCAAAGCTCCACCATCCGAACCCATTGGCACTCTCGACATCGACTCTACACCACCAGCTACCAACATATCTACTTGTCCCGACATCACATAGGCCGCCGCCATGTTGATGGCCTCCAAACCCGACGAACAGAAACGATTGACCTGTACACCCGCTACACTTTGAGCATAACCAGCCGCCAAAACTGCCGTGCGAGCAATATCTGCCCCTTGCTCGCCGATTGGCGAAACACAACCCATAATTACATCGTCGATATAACTTGTATCGAGGTCGTGGTGGTCTTTTATGGCCTTCAGAACTGTTGCGAGAAGGTCAACTGGTTGTATTTCGTGCAGAGAACCGTCCGATTTTCCACGGCCACGTGGCGTGCGAACGGCATCATAAATATATGCTTCCATTTGTAAGATTTAATGTAATGGTGAATAGAAATTAGTATGCAAGCATACTTTATCTGACAAAACTAATCAATAGTTTGGTTTGATGCAAATGAGGAAAAGGCTAATTTTGTTGGACAGTAAGTAGTCCACGGTCAATGGTCGATAGTCCATGGTAATGAAAATACCCATAAGTACTGTTTTACACAAAATAGAACTGCTGACTATTTTCTACCATCTACTTAGTGAGCGTATTTAATCGAAATATTTCCTTTCATAATTAATGAACGAACCAAAGTCGCTACGGCGAACCGTTTCGTTCCACAGTGTATGCTTTCTCTTTATCGAAATGCTTTTGGTGGTTTATCTCGGCAAGTTTGGTTGTTGGCATTGGTGATGCTCATCAACCGAAGTGGCGGAATGGTTGTGGCCTTTTTAACCCTTTATTTAACTCAAAAACTGGGTTTTAGCATTACTGATGCGGGTTTTGTGATGGTTATATTTGGCGTTGGCTCAATCTGCGGAACTTTTCTTGGTGGAAAACTGACCGACCTAATTGGTTATTTTCCTGTACAATTATTTAGTCTGATGTTGGGCGGAATCATGTTTTTATTGCTTTCTCAAACCCAAAACTATTACGTTATCTGCACTTTAGTTTTCTTTTTGAGTGCTTTTGGCGAAGCCTATCGCCCCGCAAATACTGCTTCGATTGCTGATTTTAGTACACCCGAAACTTTCACTCGCTCGGTTTCTCTAATTCGTTTGGCCATCAATATTGGTTGGTCTATTGGGCCTGCTGTAGGAGGTTTCTTGGCTTCAAGAGATTATACTTTATTGTTTTGGGCTGATGGACTAACGAATATCGGAGCAGCAACGTTAGTATTTTTCTTTTTGAGAAGTTCTCGTCAGAAAAGAGCTGATATTAAGGCAAATAAAGTAGAAATAGACCCGAAAGATTCGGCTTATCGTGACCGAAAATATTGGATTTTTCTGCTGCTTACGACCATTTATGCGGTTGCATTCTTTCAGCTTTTCACAATTGGTCCAGTTTTCTACAAACAAGTTTGTGCTTTAACAGAAATACAGATTGGCTATATTTTGGGACTAAACGGACTGATTGTTGCCTTAGTCGAAATGATATTAATTTATAAAATTGAAGGAAAATTCGAGAAGCTTAATCTGATAAGTTTTGGTGCAAGTTTAGTGGTTGTCAATTATATAATTTTCTTGTTTTCGCATAATTATGCTTGGCTAATTATCGGAATTCTGTTTGCTACTTTCTCCGAAATCTTTGCTATGCCTTTTATGAATGCTTTCAGTATCGAACGCTCAAAACCACACAATCGTGGGCAGTATTCGGCACTACATTCTATGACGTGGTCGATAGCACAGGTTTCTGCTCCGCTGGTTGGCACTCAGACCATTGCCCACTTTGGTTTTGATGCTCTTTGGTATATTTTGGGGTCGTTTGGAATTGTTTCGGCGGTAGGATTTATTTGGTTGAAGCGACTTTGACAATAAATTTCTTCAATCATTTTTGCTCATTTAGCACTTTATCAAAGATTAATAGCAATCAGCTCTTCGCCATCTTTCGGAATAGAATTTTCTCGGTTATAAATGATGTATTGAAAAATATTGGCCTTTTCGCTCTTCAAAATCTCAGACTTTGATTTTTCGAGTTGTTCGGTCGAAGCAAAACTCATCAACATAGGCGATAGCGTTTCATTTTCAAACAAAACTTGTAGATGCTCAACGTGCGAGAAAGTTAGTCGGCCTTTGATTTCCCAAATTTTATTACTGATGGTAGATTGAAGAAAGGTGCCGTTGGGTAGGCCGTTATGTGAATGTTGAATTTCGGCAACTACACCATTTTTTGAAATATTGAAACCTTGTTTTACGAAAAGCACAACGAAATGCAGTTTTTTGATAAAAGAATGAGCCAAAACGTTAGGTTTTGGCTCTATATGAATGTTTAGTTTTTCTTCTTAAAAATGCCTCTTGGGTCTTCTTTTTTGGCCAAAAGTCCTTCGAGAATCTCAATGCTGGCATTGTCGGGGTCAAGTTCGTATCCTTGATGAAAACGCTCCCAAGCTTCGTCAACTTCATTGTTGAGTAGTTTGGCCAACGATAATTGCATAAGTGCATTAGCCGACTCTGGCTGCTTCGTGAGTGCCTTAGTGAGTAACTCAAATGCCTTTTTTAAATCTTCCTTTTCGGCATCAACTGTGAAGCATTTGATATAAACCGTAGAAAGGTCAACTATAAGCGTTACGTTGTCGTCATCTTCAATTTCGAGCCCACGATTCATCAAATCAATGGCTTGTGCATACTTTTCATTTTGGTATGCAATTACGCCCAATCCCCAATATGCCTCTGCATTTTCGTCGTCGAGTAAGTAAGCCAAATTGAAGCGATATGTTGCTGTATCTTTTTCGCCTTCGCTCAAATATTCCCATGCACGAGTGGCAAAAAAATCGCTGGCTTCGCTTCGGCTCTTGAAATTGGCATCACAAGCTTTCAGAAATTCTTCATCAACCGCTTTTTGTGCATCGGTTTTCTCGAATTCTCCAAAAAGTGGCAAAAGATGAATATTTACTCCTTTCGGAGCCAATTTCTTCTTTACTACTTGTGTTTGGGTATCCTGAGCAGGCACAAACGACTTCGTATTTGAGGAATTTGATAAAGATTTGCTTGGTGTTGAATAGCTATTAAGATTGGCACTCTGCGAACGAAAAACAGCTTGTTGGGCTACTATATCGGCAGAAATCAAGACACACAAACTCGATAATAATAAAAATCTCATTAGCAATTTTTGACAGATACATCACAGATATAACGACATCTGTTGTAAATTTATTAGCTTTTCTCGTAAAATTTAACAGGATTTAAAAAGATTTTTTAAGCTAAAATAGCATTTCTTTTTAAATACTTTACTTACTGAATTTTATAAACGAATTATATCTAATATTGTTATTACAAAAATAATGCCCGATAAAATTTTATTTATCGAGCATTCGAAATTTTTGGTTCTAATAAACGCTAAAAAGCTGTTTTTCATTATTCCATCCCTTCGGGATTCTGCTTGGTATTCGTCTCATTTCTGTTTATAAGCTATGAACTTTCTGTGGACTTGTAGTCTATTGACCATCGACTACTTATCTCTTAGAACCTTTATTGCTTTTTGAAAAACCATATTTTTTTCCACCCGAAGATGAGCTTTTTGATGATGAACCTCCTCCACTTTTACCCGAAGTCATCGCCTTTTTCTTGGCTGCGGCAGCTCTTGGATTTTTCTTTTCGTGGAACGCACCTTTGAAAGTTGGGTCTTCTTTTTTGCGTTGATTATCAATTTCGAGCAACATCGCTTGATTTTCATCAAATGGTGTCGGAGCGATTTCTACATCGAGCGGAATCAACTCACGAGGAATTTCCATGCGAATAATTTTCTCAATTTTTTTGATGTGATATTCCTCAGCAGGCGTCAAGAAAGTGATGGCTTCGCCGATATTGTTGGCTCGCCCAGTTCGCCCAATTCGATGCACGTAATCTTCATAAATGAGCGGTACGTCAAAATTTATTACGTGGCTAACATTCTGAATATCAATCCCTCTGGCCGCCACATCGGTCGAGATTAAAACTTTTACATCACCCTCACGAAAGGCGTCCATTGAATTAATACGAGTATTTTGGCCTTTGTTGGCGTGAATCACTCGAATATCTCCTTTGGCTATGATTGGCCCCTTGAGAGCCTCAAAAACCTTGTCGGCAATGTCTTTTGAGCGAGTAAAAATAATCGTTTTTTGTATCTCGCCAGTCTTGAAAAGATACGCCAAAATATTGATTTTTGTTTGCGTATTTGGCACTGGAAACATTCGTTGCTTAACGGTTTCAGCAGTAGTAGCTTGCGGAGAAACTTCGATACGAGTAGGAAATTCGAGGAATTCGTAGGAAAGTTTCTCTACTTTTTCGGGAAAAGTGGCCGAAAACAACAGATTTTGTCTTTTACGAGGAATTACCTCCAAAATACTACGAATCTGCGGCATGAAACCCATATCCATCATCTTATCGGCCTCATCCAGAATCATCACTTTGATGTCTTTCACGCCAATTTCGCCACGCAAATATAAATCCATGAATCGACCAGGAGTCGAAACAATAATATCAACACCCGCCTGAATGGCTTCGATTTGAGTTTTTGGGCCAAGGCCACCATAAAGTGCTACGTGACGAATATCGGTATATTTTGCCAGTTCCCCTACCGCTTTGTCAATCTGAATCACCAACTCACGGGTAGGTGCAAAAATCAAGCATCGAGGCAATTTCCCCTGTGCGTATTTTACTTTCATCAAAACCGGCAGAAGATAAGCAGCAGTTTTGCCCGTGCCAGTCTGAGCAATTCCCAAAACGTCGTGCCCTTGCAAAGTCAACAGAATAGTTTTCTGTTGAATCGGCGTGGGTATTGTATAACCAGCATCAGCCACGGCATTGAGTAGCTGACGATTAAGCTCAAATTGTTCAAATGTATTTTCTATTTCTTCCATAAACCTCTCCCTGCCCTCCCCAATAGAGAGGGTTTATTTTCAATTTAATTACTAATTTTTAACTCTTTAAATGTTCCTTCAAAGCCTTCTTCAAAGCCCGAAGTGTATTTCGCCCAAAAACGAATCTTTGTAACTCTCTGATTATCAACACCCTTATTCAAGAAAAAGTTACACGCCTCGGCTTGAGTGGTTACTTTTTGATTGATAAATACACCACCACGCAAGATTTTATCAATCACTCGGAAGTTTTCTTGACGGCCGTTTTCGTAAGTTACCAAGCAATATAAATAAGGTGGTTGGAAAAACAACCTTGCCAATTTTCCTTTCGTACTATAATTGATTTTTGCCGAAAAACGAATCGGGTTCGGTGATTTTGGCAAAGATATATCTTCGTTTAATTTAAACTTAATACTTGATAAATCGCTGTATATCAAACCTTTAAGCACCTTATTTTTTTGAAACAAATAAAATGTATCTTGCTGAATGACGGTCGTATCGGTCAGAGCATAATTTCTCAAAAGTGCCTCACTCAAATCGGTTTCTACCCAAAACGGATTTTGCTCACGAAATGCTTCGGTGCGAAACAGCACAAATTCGGGAGCAGTTTTTGATAGATATTTTTCGCCATTTTTTTTCATCAACCAGTCGCTATTGGCTTGATAAGATTGTATGATTGGGCGTGGATTATAATTCAGTTGATTGAAATAAATATGCGAAATCTGATGCGGAACTATATCAATACTGGCATTTCCTACTTTAGCCATCAGGTTGCTTGGCAATCTTACTGGCGAATTTTTGAAGTTGTCTTCATATTCGTAGCTGACGAGTCTTTTTAGGTAATTTATAGGATTTTTCTGTTCCAAAATTTCTACTAAATCTTTTCCTGAAAATCCTTTCTCCGAAATTTTCTGCGAAATACTGGTTGGCGGATAAGTCAGCAAATATCCTTTGAGGGTCTTTTCTCCAATATAAAAACGAATCAGTTGGGTAGCCAATAATTGTAAACACAAAACAGCCACAAACATTCGCCCAGCCCAAATCTTATACGAGTTTTCGGTAAATAAATAAATCAGTGCGGCCAATGGGGGCATCAATAAGAAAAACCCGAAAATATTATACGCTCCAACGGCCGTGTGGGCTTGTTTGAAACCCAAAAACCAAGCAAGTGCAATGAGCAGATATAAGTACACGCCCTCGAAATTTTTCTGAAAAATTGAACGAAAAGACTTGAAAACAAAAGCTAAAACGACCACCACAATCAATGCCTCAAAAAATAGTAAAGAAAGCAATTCTTTGGTAGTCAGAAGCATGGCAGCCATTGCATCTTGGTAGGCATCTATGATTTTAAGGCTGACTTCGAGATACGCTGGAATATCAACATGCAAGATAAACGAAAGTGCATAAGTCAGTAAAATTTGGGCAACCCAACAAACAATAAGCGTACGGAGTGTAAAGGCTTTAATCAATCCAAAATAGACCAAAGATGCACCAAAAAGGCCATAAACTATAATACTTAGGTTTACTTTTATGTAGAAAATGAGTACTGAGATTAAGACCGCCAACAACAAAGCAGCCGAGTTACGAGTACGAAGGGCATAAAGCAACCAAAACAAATAGAAATAGAAAAACGTAAATGAAGTATCAGAAATAAAACCCCACGGCATAAAAATCAATAACGACGAAACCGCCACAATCCACCAATTTTTACCTGCTTTCTGAAAACAAAATTTGATGATAATCAGGTAATTGAGCAGCGTAAAAACTTCGGCCGAAACCAAGACCCAAATCGGAACGCTTTTGGGTAAAAGTCCAGTATTGAGATAGCCCAACGGGCCGTAATTAAAAATAAAATCATGCCCGAAAACGAAGCCTTTATCAATCGCCATCACAAGAGACTCATGCCACGAAGCATCTATATTAAAACCCGCATAACCTGCTGGAAGCGATAACGAAAAGTAGATTAATCCGAAAAAAACAATGAATAAAGTCTGACGATTAAAGAAGCCTGCCGTTTCTGATTGCATTGATTATGATAAATAAGACGTGAGACAATAGACACGAGATATGAGAAAAGGCATTCTTCTTTTGGCTATTGTCTAATATCTTTTGTCTAAATTTTTACAAAAATAGCTTAAATCACAGCCAAAAACTGGCTTTTGAACATAAATATTTCATTTCACATAATAAGTTCGTATTTTAGTAGGATTCAAAAACTACCTAAACACATGAAATACTTCAACAAACTCCTCAGCAAAAAACACCTGTTTTTTCTGCTTATTAGTTTTACATTTTCTTTTAGCTTATTTGCCCAAAAATATGACACTGTTATCAAAAACGGGCGTATCATTGATGGGTCGGGGAATCCGTGGTTTTCGGCCGATGTCGGCATAAAAAACGGACAAATTACCTTCATTGGCTTTATACAAGCAAGCGATGCTACTAAGGTTATTGATGCCAAAAACCAAATCGTTTGCCCTGGTTTCATTGATGTGCATACGCACGTAGAAGATGCTATTCAGAAACTCCCTACGGCCGATAATTTTATCTATGATGGTGTGACAAGCATCATTACTGGCAATTGTGGTAGCTCCGAAGTAAACTTAGCTAAGTTTTTTGATGAACTCAAACAAATAAAATTAAGCGTAAATCTTGGCTCATTGATTGGCCATAATTCGGTACGAAGATATGTCATGAAAAATGTATTTCGTGACCCAACCGCCAAAGAACAAACTCAGATGGAAGCTCTCGTGGAGCAAGCCATGAAAGATGGAGCAGTTGGTCTGGCAACAGGCTTGATTTATATTCCAGGCACCTATTCTAAAACTCCTGAAGTTGTTGGGCTTGCCAAAGTTGCTTCTTCTTATGGCGGAATTTACGCTTCGCACATCAGAGATGAAGCCTCAAAAGTCAAAGAAGCTATCAATGAGGCAATCAATATTGGGCGAGAGGCACACATTCCTGTCGAGATTTCGCATTTTAAGATTTCGAGCAAACCTCTTTGGGGGCAAAGCAACGTAACCCTTGATTTAGTAGAAAAAGCACGTTTGGAAGGAATTGACGTAAATATTGACCAATATCCATACACAGCAAGTAGCACAAACATGGGCACGATGCTTCCTTCGTGGGCATTAGCCGACGGCGATTCGTTGGTACATATTCGATTGACTGACCCTGAAACTCGCAAAAAGATTCGAGAAGAAATGCTAAAAGGCTTGAAGGCAGATAATCGTAAAAACTTCGATTATGCTTTTGTGGCACGTTACAGAGCCGATTCGACACTTAATGGAAAGAACATTACCGAAATCAATAAGCTTTTAGGCAGGAAATTAAATATGGAAACCGAAGCAGACCTCATCATGGACATGGTTGATAAAGGTGGAGCTCAAATGATTTTTCATAAAATGAGCGAAGAAGATGTGGCTCGAATTTTACAGTATCCATTCACGATGATTGCTTCTGATGCGGGTGTAATCCAGTTTAACCGAAATGTACCACACCCACGTGGATATGGCTCAAACGCCCGTGTGTTAGGTGTATATGTGCGAGAAAAAAACGTACTACGCTTGGAAGATGCTGTTCGTCGAATGACTTCTCTCCCAGCCCAACGATTTAGAATTGATAATCGTGGCTTAATTCGTACGGGCTATGCGGCCGACATCGTGATTTTTGATGAAAATAAAATTACCGATAAAGCTACATTTGAAAAGCCCCACGCCTACTCAGAAGGCATTGATGCCGTACTGGTTAATGGTGTGGCCGTGCTTGAAAATGGCAAACATACTGGTCTGAAATCAGGCGAAATTATTTATGGGAAAGGTAAAGTAAACTAAAATCATTAATCAGAGCGTGTAGTTTTAAAGCAATTACACGCTCTGATTAGTTTAGCCGTGGGTCGGTTGGGTAATTAGATAAAACTTTATATTGCCCACCCATCCGTTTCAGTACTTCTCGCCAAAAATTCTTACTTGGAGTTTCAAAAATCAAGCTGGCATCGGTGTCCGATACAATCCAAGAATTTTGCTTGAGTTCTACCTCTAATTGGCCACCTGACCACCCCGAATAACCTATAAAAAGCCGAATATCATCTTCTGTTATTTTTCCGATATTCACCAAGGTTTTTATCTGCTCAAAATCACCCGACCAAAATATTCCATTTCCAATATCAACTGCACCTTCAATTTCATTACCCAAACGATGTATAAAATGGAGGGTATTTTGTTCAACTGGCCCACCTAAATATAGTGGCAGTTCACCATAAATATTTTCCATTACATCATCTAACTTCAAATTTGTCAACTGGTTTAATACCAATCCAAACGCTCCTTGCTCATTATATTCGCATAGCAATACCACACTTCGCTCGAAGTTTTTATCTCCTAAAAACGGTTCTGCAATCAATATTTTCCCTTTCGCTGGTGTCATTAAAATAAAATCAACAGGTTATTAGATATTCTAATATTGCATAAAATATAACAAAATCAAATCTTTTTTTATAATAACGATAAATTGGAGTATCCTTTTATTATGTACTTCAATTAATTATAAAAAAAATAATATCTCTTAAATCCAAACTAAAACCATTTTCGTATCTACTCTAAAAATTAAAAAAAGACACGTTTTCCGAATACACGTTTCATTTTCGATTTAAAATGATTGTTAAAATTAAAAATTTAAAAAAATATACAAATATTTAAATCCAAAATAAAACCAATTTCGTAAGTGTATTAAATTGCTGTTTTCTCACAACTATTATAAACTCTCGTTGCTTATCCTACAATTAAAGATTTTAGAAAACACGTACCCTGTTGATTATTGAGTAAAATAAATCTACACCAATTAGTAAAGTTTTTAGTATATCATTTAAAAATGAAAAAATTCAAAGCTTACTATTGATTATAAAAATGTCAGGATTAATCGCTTCATTCGGTTATTTCTATCTTAAGAAATTCGCTCAGTAGCTTATCCTACTTCAGATGACCTTTGGGTCGTAATGATATGGTTAAGCAGAAAAACAAATCTTGCTGTAACTCAAATTTGTAGAAGTTCGATTGTGAGGTACTGCCTCATAAGGGCATGTTGCCTTGACAAATTTGGTGAAGTTTCAATACTTCACCACTGGTTTTTGGATATTTTCATATCAATATTCTATATTATTTTACCAAAAAACTTTAAAAACAATGGAAAAATTTAACTCTTTTGAATTCAATGCAGAGAACGTAATCGGTGGAACTGCTATCTCAACTCCTTGTATCTGTGTACCTTCTGTAACTGTTAACGCTGCTCCAGTAGTTGCTGGTGTGAAAGCTACTGTGGCTGGTACTTTAGCTAAAGTTGGTGGGTTGCTATCTACTGTTCACACTACTGCTACATCTGTTTCTGCTCACGTTGGTGCTTCTGTTAACGTTGGTGTTTCAGCTGGTACTTCTAACGGCTGTGGATGTTAATATCTAAAGTTGTACTTTTTTAAGTAACTATATTTTTTTACGAACCTTTTAAAATTAAAAACAATGGAAAAATTTAATGCTTTTGAATTCAACGCAGAGAACGTAATCGGTGGAACTGCTATCTCAACTCCTGCTATCTGTGTACCTTCTGTAACTGTGAATGCAGCTCCTACTGTGGCTGCCGTTAAATCTACTGTAGCTGGAGTACTTGCTAAAGTTGGTACTGTTGCTTCTTCTGTAGTTGCTGCCGCTCCAACTGTTACTGTAGGTACTGGAACTGGTTGCGGTTGTTAATCATTACCTTTTGAATAAAAATAAGTCTCACTTTAGTGAATCTTTTATACTATAAGATATTAAAGTTCAGGGAAATCGAAATCTTTAAGTTATTATAGTAATCCAAAATTGTAAAAGTAAGATAGACTCTCTTTATGGGAGTCTATTTTTTTATAGCCAATCTGATTGGAAAAATGATGGATTGCATTTCAGAAACTTTCGTTCACTTCATCAAACCAAAACAGCTCATAGGGTTTCTTTCTAAATGCAGATTAAGTAGTCTATGGTCAATATCGGACCGCCGATGCGTTCGACAAGTCCACAGTAAGGTAATTAAACGTGAATTCGGGATTAAAATAAGGGGCTTAATATTGACGGTCGCCCCGATAGGGCTTTAGAAGCAAGGAGGTCACATTTTCTACCGATATTTAACTCCTACGAAATATTTTTTATTTTAAATTGCTGACTATGAGAGCTTTACATAATATTGACAATGCCGAATTTACGTTAATTAACTAATAAACAGTTATTTAGCTGTTTGAAAAATTATCGATTATAACTATCCTATTACTTAAACAGCGACTTTCACAGAAGAACGAAAATTATCACAATGCTACTTATCTTATCTCAATTACCCAATTTTTAAAGTTTATAAAAGGTATAAAAACAAGAAAGCCACTTCGTTTGAAGCGGCTTTCCCATTTTATGATATTATAATCGTAAACCTGTACGGCTATTGATTATTTTTTCAAAATCATTTTTTGAACCAATGGTTTATTTTCAACTCTCAATACACGAACTGTAAGTTCAGTAGCAGGAAGGTTGCTTGGTAATTGGTATGCTTTACGTAAATCTTTTACCATACCTTCTTTGTGCATGATTGTCGAACCATCTTGGTTTGTTACATCTACCGTGATTTGCTCGTTTTCGTTCATTCCACCCAACTTCAAGAAGTACTCGCCTTCTGTTGGGTTAGGATAAACACCAATCTCAGCTTTGATATTACGGCTTTTTGCAAGTGTAAACAAAGTACCATTTGACAAATCAGTTGAAGCAGAAAGTTTTGAATCTTCTAAAACATTCCAAGTACCTCTTTTCAAATAAGCTACTTCTTCTAAACCAGCTTGACCATTTACTGCTACTTTAGCAGAAGCTTTTACTGATTCTGATTTCAAAGTCCAGTATTCGTTTTCGTTGATAGTCTCAACGTTTTCTGAAACTTGGCCAGAGATATTCAATGGGCTTTTGTATAAATATGAAGCTGAAAGTGTTTGGCTTTCTGAGTTACGTGCTACACTGAATGCACGGAAATTTGTGCCATCGCCCAATGGAAATTCAAAAGCTTCGCTACCTTCTTTCTTCACTACACCTCTTACGTGTGAGAAGTCTGAAGCTCCGCTATGCTTTGCATCTGCTGAGAACACTAATGGATTTGTTGATGAAGATTCAATTACGCCACGACGGAATGCTACTGATTCGTTTACACGAACTGGAGTTTCGAGTTTTACATCATTATCCAACATTAATTGGCTAAATGAGAGTTCGTTTTTGCTTTTGATAAGTTGAGTCCCGTTACCATCAAAAACCGCTACTCCTGTTGATTGAACAGTGCTAAGGTTTTCTAAGTTTTTTTGGAAATGAACTTTACCGTTATTAGTAATTTTACCTTCATTTACTACATCGGTATTGAAGCTCACGACTGCACCCTCGCTTACATAGAAGTCTGTACTATTGACAAACTGTGCATTAACATGGCCAGCCAATAAGCAGACGCCAAGTGAGTAGATGATTTTTTTCATAT
Source organism: Emticicia aquatilis (assembly GCF_014644295.1). Taxonomy (GTDB): domain Bacteria; phylum Bacteroidota; class Bacteroidia; order Cytophagales; family Spirosomataceae; genus Emticicia; species Emticicia aquatilis. The sequence goes on along the minus strand of NZ_BMKK01000003.1, from coordinate 360,739 downwards.
ATTAATACGTTTATCTTGTTTTCCTGATATAAAGGTAAATACTTGTTTTAATAAGAAAAAACTTTCTTACTAAATTTTATTTAATGGTCAACAACATCTTAATGAGGGGTTGTTGGGTACTTTTTAAGAATTTTCCAGTGCTTTCTGCGATAAAACTAAGCAATTATCATTCCATAAGCAAGTATTTGGCTATAATTCTGCTGAGTGGTAACATTTATGAGAAATGTTTTTTTTATTTAATGGTAAATAAAAAATTGGCACATAGCTTGTGGCGAAGTGAAAACTATCTTTTCAAGAAAAAACATTAGTATAATTTCACCCGATTCACCAAAAAAGCCCAAACAAGTGCCAAAACTGCCACTATCGAAAATGCAAAAGGAAGACTGATACTTTTTGAGATAAAACCTATCAAGACTGGCCCAGCCAAAAAACCTCCCATGCTGAAAGTATTCATGGTTGCCAGACCTGCACCTTTGGCCATACCTGGCACACGAGCCGCACTACCATATAATATAGGAGCTCCGCACGATACGCCTGCACCCACGAGCGTAAAACCCAAAATAGCTGTTATGGTATAAGGAAAAATAATGGCCAACGTAATACCCAAAGCGGCGATAATTCCGCCCGTGCGAAGAACGGCATTTCCCCCGAAACGAGGAATGAGAGCATCGCCCACGAAACGCCCCAACGACATAAACATTGAATAACCAGCCAAACCCCAGCCAATAAAATAATCATCGGTCTGAACGATGTCTCGCATATAAACGGCCGTCCAATCAGCCATTGTTCCTTCGGTTACGTTGGTGCAGAGGCTTATCAGAATCATTAATAATAAAGCTCCTTTCGGAAGAATGAACTTTGCTCCACCTCCTCCGCTTTCTTCCTCAATAATTTTTTCTTCGTGAATACCCAAAATCGTTGGTCGGAGTAGCAGAACCAAAGCTGTAATCACAACTGCGATGGCCCCCATCTGTAAAGCTGGTTCGATTTTCATTCCACGCAAAATACTGGCGGCTATTGAGCCAAACATGAGTCCCGCACTGAACATTCCGTGGCAAGTTGACATAATATTGATGCCATACTGATGCTCAAGGCTCGTTACGCAGGTATTCATGGCCACATTCGTAACCGAAAGGCACATTCCTACAATTATTAAGCTAAAAGAAGTGAGAGCTAAGCAACTTGCACCAACTGGACAAACAAATGTGGTAGCCAGTAAAATCAGCCCAATAATAGTTGTATTGAGCATTCCGAAGCGATTGATGAAAAAGGTCGAAAATGGATTCATGACTGTTGCTCCGATGGGAAAACTTAGCAGTAGTAAACCCAACTGGGCATCGTTTAAGTCAAATTTTTGTTTGATGTAGGGAATTAAAGTTGCCCAATTTCCAAATAAAAATCCCACCGAAATAAAGACCATACCGATGGCCAAACTCTGCCGATGGGTAAAAAAAGTACGTAAATGAGTAAGCATTATAAACAATATTGTAGCACAAGTTTCTAACCTGTCAGTTGAAGCGATTATATTAATGGAGTTCTTTTTGGCTGTTAAAATATGGCACGCTGATGAAACGGATATTTCATAACGCTGATTTCCACAGATTAAACAAAAATCTGTGGAAATCATAAACAATCTATAAAATCTATCCGACGATTTCTTTGATTTTCTGATAGGTAAGCCCTTCGTAATTAACGATGTATTCATCACAAACTGGAAGTTCTTCTTTTTTATAAGTCGAAAGTACGCCCACAACTTTTGCACCTGCGGCTTTTCCTGCGGTAACGCCCGAGAACGAATCTTCAAAAACTACGCATCTCTCAGGCGAAATATCTAAGTTTGAAGCAGATTTGAGATAAACTTCGGGGTTTGGTTTGTGAGCGTTTACATCTTCGCTGGCCAATAATGACTGCATTTTATCACGCAGTGGCAGTTTGCTCAAAATCATTTCCATATTCAGATATGGTGCCGAAGTGGCTATTCCTGTTCGCACGCCATTAGCTTTTAGGTCTTCGATAAATTCGATTAAACCCGAAATTGGCTTTACGTGTGCTTCGTAGATTTCACGAAAAAGAGCTTCCTTTTCAAACTCCATGCGGTCGAATTCTTCGCCTACGATTTCTCTTTTAAAAAAATACTTTAGAATATAACTATTGCTTTTACCGTACATGTGAGCAATAAATTCTTCCTCACTTGATGCTATTCCGTGTTTATCGAGATATGCTTTCCAAGCGAGTGAGTGATAAGGGTTTGTGTCGCAGATGACACCATCCATGTCAAAAATAACGGCGAAAGATGTTTCCAATTTTCTTTTGGGAGGTTTAAGTTTTATTTTGCAAAAGTACGATTTTTCAAGGCCAGATTCTACCATTTGATTTGCTAAAATTAGCACTGGATTGATTGTTTATCTTTTAAAAGACTTATTTTTGCTTTAAATTGCCATTATTCACTCCCCGAAACGAAAAGTCCCCAATGTTTTACGAATCTTATATTTTACCAAAGGCTTTCAAGTTTAAAATACAGTTTCTTATACTTCCCATGTTGTTTTCTTTGATGGGAAGTTACTCGACATCGGCACAAACAAACAATATTTTTACTATCAATTTCCCCACAAATCGCATCGTTTTCCAACGAAATAATGATAATGTTGGATTCATTAACATCATCGGAAACTATAGTCAAATTATTGATAAAGTTGAAGCGAAACTTACTCCTGTATTGGCTGGACAAGGTGTAGAAACAAACTGGAGTGTAATACAAGAGAATCCTAAAGCGGGATATTTTACAGGAAAAATACAAGGACAAGGTGGCTGGTATAAACTTGACATCAGGGTGTCGAAAGATAATGTCATTTTGCAAACCAAAACTATCGAAAAAGTAGGAATTGGTGAGGTTTTTATCGCTTTGGGGCAATCAAACGCTCAAGGAATACCCAATTATGGAGCCAAAGGAGCAACTGATGATAGAGTAAATACGATTGATTTTCAGAACACCGAAGTATTAGACCCACTCCCCGAAAATCTTAATTTTGTTCAATTGAGTGAAAAAGTAAACATAGCCCCTTCGGGTGATGGGCCGTGGTGCTACGGAGAATTGGGCGATAGACTCGTAAAGAGACTAAACGTACCAGTAGCATTTTTTAATGAAGGGCTTCTGTTGGTTTCGGTCATTAACTGGCGAGAAAGTGCCGAAGGCAAACCAACTTTCAATTTTGTTTTAGATGTTGGCGGGCGTTTCCAATTACCCAAGGGGTTGCCTTATGTCAACCTACGAAATACATTAAATTACTATGGCTCATTGATGGGTGTTCGGTCGCTGCTTTGGATTCAAGGCGAAACCGATAATTCACCGAATAGACTTTCAGCTGATGCTTATTCTACCAATCTTCAACGAGTGATAGATATTTCAAGAAATGATTTTGATGAAAATCTTACTTGGATGGTGGCTCGAACTTCGGTTACGTATTTGGCTCCCTCGAATCCAGAAGTCACTGGTGGACAAAACCGAGTAATCAATAAAGCAGGAAATAATGTTTTTGCGGGCCCTTTCACCGATAATTTACAGATTCCACGCATTGACAATGTGCATTTTCAGAATGTGCCTGGTAATATGGGTATTTCGCTTTTAGCCGAGAATTGGGATAAATCGCTGGACGATAATTTCTTCAAAAACTCAAAACCGATTTTGGCAAAATCAATCATCGAACCCGAAATCAGCTGTGATGCAAACAACCGAGTAAGCCTCAAACTGCCAGAAGGGCTAAAAAGTTACGAATGGTCGAACAATGCTAAAACAAATCAAATTACGGTCGATAAAGGCACTTTCACGGTAGCTGTAAAAGACCCCAAAGGCAATAAATTACTTGTGCCGAGTATTAACACAAACTTGATTTATCCTTCCACAAAACCTGTTATTACGGCTGATAAAAGTTTGGAATTCTGCACCGAAGGAACTATAAAAATTGAACTTACAGCTAATATTTCGGGGGCAAAATCATACATTTGGAGTTCAGGAGAAAGCACACAGAAAATATCGGTTGATAAATCGGGCGATTTTTCGGTGAAAGCACAAAATAACTTCGGCTGTATTTCGGAGGTTTCGGAAAAAGTGACCACAAAAGCAAATCCGATTCCTGCTCAGCCTAAAATCTTGGTTTCTCCTACCAATAATGTTTGTGAAGGGCAAGTTATCACGCTCTCGACCGACAGCAACGACAAACCCTTATGGAGTAATAATGCCAATTCAAAAACTATTGCCCTCGATAAAAACGGAAATTATGAATTCTCGCTAAAAGTCAGCAATAATTTTGGTTGCGTATCGCCAACTTCAACTATCGAAAAACTCAGCATCAACCCAACGCCAAAACAACCAATATTATCGCAAATTGGACTCTTTACTCTGAGAGCATCTAACGGAGACTTTTTATCTACTGACCAATTTGAATGGAAAAAAGACAACGTCGTTTTATTAAAAACGGCTTCTCAAAATATAAAAGTTACACAAAATGGCAGTTACCAAGTTTCAACTCTCCGTAGCTACAAAACACCTAATAATCAAGAGATTAGCTGTACATCCAAACCTTCAGAAGCAATCATTTTTCAGGCCTCAACAAATATTGTTTCGGTTTATCCAAATCCAGCAACGGGCGATTTGATTTATTTAGATGCTAAAGAAACGCTCCGAAATTTAGAAGTAAAGTTCTATACCGTTACTGGAAAACAAGTTTTTAAGTTTAAATTAGACGATACGGCCGAACGAAAAGAAATCGACATAAGAGGCTTAGAAAAAGGTGTTTATGAAATCAAAATAACTGGTGATGACTTCAAGGGGTCGGCACGCTTAATAATCCTAAAATGACGAAACTATATTACCGATAAAATGGTTAAATTAGTTCGAGCTATTCTTTAACAATTGAATGAATAATACCCAAAACACGCATCATACCGACGTCGAATCTCTTGACCCAAAGCAATACATCATCATCAAGGGAGCAAAAGTAAATAATCTCAAAAATATTGATGTGGCAATTCCCCGCAACAAGCTCGTGGTAGTCACGGGGCTGTCGGGAAGTGGCAAATCTTCGTTGGCATTCGATACCCTCTTTGCCGAGGGGCAGCGTATGTATGTCGAAAGTTTGAGTTCGTATGCTCGTCAGTTTTTGGGTCGAATGGAAAAACCCGAAGTCGATTATATCAAAGGCGTCTCGCCAGCGATTGCCATCGAACAAAAAGTTGCGACCAAAAACCCTCGCTCAACGGTCGGAACAACCACTGAAATCTACGATTACTTAAAGCTTCTTTTTGCACGTGCGGGTATTACCTACTCGCCTGTTTCTGGGCAAGAAGTACGAAAAGATACAGTAACCGATGTCGTAAATTTCATTCTTTCGCACGAAGAAGGCACAAGGGTAATGGTGCTAACTCCTCTGAAAGTAAAAGAAGGCCGAAAAATAGAAAAGGAATTAGAACTTTTGCTCCAAAAAGGCTACACTCGTATTGTAGTAGATGGAGAAATAAAGCAAATAGAAGAACTCCAAGAAGCAAAAATCAAGCTTTCGACCGAACAAGATTTAGAAATTCTGATTGACAGAAATGTTGTGAAACACGACGATGAAGATACACAATTTCGTTTTTCTGACTCGGTACAAACATCATTTTTTGAGGGCGAAGGCGAATGTATCGTTGACGTTATCTCAACTAATGCCGAAACTGGCGAACGCCAAACTATTCGCAGTACATTCTCAGATAAATTTGAACTCGACGGAATAGCTTTTGAAGAACCGAGCGTAAATCTCTTTACGTTCAATAATCCTTATGGAGCTTGTAAACGCTGCGAGGGTTTCGGAAAAGTTTTGGGAATTGACCCAGAATTGGTAATTCCCGATAAAAACCTTTCAGTTTTTGAAGGAGCAATTGCTCCGTGGAGAAGCGAACGCATGAGCGAATGGCTTGCTCCTTTGCTCAGAAATGGTATTCGCTTCGACTTCCCGATTCACCGCTCATACAAAGACCTAACACCCGAACAACAACAATTACTTTGGACGGGCAACGAATATTTTCAAGGACTTGACGCTTTCTTTGCCGACATCGAAAGCCAAGTGCATAAAGTACAATACCGTGTGATGCTTTCTCGCTATCGTGGCCGCACAGACTGTCCCGATTGTCGAGGTTCACGCTTACGAAAAGATGCCAGCTACGTAAAAATTGGCGGTGCGTCAATCGTTGATTTGGTTTTGATGCCAATTTCAGATTTGGCAGTTTTCTTCAAGAATTTAGCATTACCCGATTATCAAAAAGCCGTTTCTAAAAGAATTTTGATTGAAATCGATAGCCGTCTTGAGTTTATGGAGCGGGTTGGACTGGGATATTTGACACTCAATCGTCTTGCTTCAAGTCTTTCGGGCGGTGAATTTCAGCGTATCAAGTTGGCTACTTCGCTCGGTAGTTCGTTGGTTGGGTCGATGTATATTCTTGACGAACCAAGTATTGGCTTACACCCACGAGATACACAGCGTTTGGTAAGCGTTCTGGAATCTTTACGAGATATGGGCAATACAGTAGTTGTGGTTGAACACGAAGAAGAAGTCATGCGTGCTGCCGACCAAATCATTGACATCGGCCCAAATGCTGGAAGGCTGGGCGGTGAGTTGATTTTTCAAGGAAGTTGGGCTGAAATTAATAAAAAATCAAGCGAAAAAAATATTTCTCACACCATCAATTTCCTTACAGGAATCGACCAAATTCCTGTGCCTATACAACGCCGAAAACCAACTGATTTTATCGAACTGAAAGGTGCAAGAGAAAACAACCTCAAAGAAGTTGATGTAAAGTTTCCGTTGGGTGTACTGACAGTTGTTACGGGTGTAAGTGGTTCAGGAAAATCGACTTTAGTTCGTAAAATTCTATTCCCTGCAATCGCTCGTTTGAAAGGAGAATATAGCGAAGAAGCAGGCAAATACGCTGGTTTGGTTGGTTCACTCGACCGCATCACGCAGGTTGAAATGATTGACCAAAATCCAATTGGAAAATCATCTCGCTCGAACCCTGTTACGTACATCAAGGCTTATGATTACATTCGCCAAATGATGGCCGAACAACAACTTTCAAAGGCACGAGATTACAAACCAGCTTTCTTCTCATTCAACGTTGATGGTGGGCGTTGCGAAGCCTGCCAAGGTGAAGGCGAGCAGACAATCGAAATGCAATTTATGGCAGATGTACGCCTAAAATGCGAAAGTTGTGGCGGAAAACGCTTTAAACAGGAGATTCTGGAAGTAAAATATAATGAAAAAGATATTGCCGATATCTTGGCAATGACCGTTGACGAAGCCATTGAATTTTTTAGTGTAAGTGAGCCAAAATTGGCCGATAAACTTCGTCCGCTCCAAGATGTTGGCTTGGGTTATATCGGTTTGGGGCAGTCGTCAAGTACGCTTTCGGGTGGAGAAGCACAACGTGTAAAATTGGCATTTTTCTTGAGCAAAGGCAATGCCGATAAAGGTAAAACGCTATTTGTTTTTGACGAACCAACTACTGGTTTGCACTTCCACGACATCAAAAAACTCTTGAAAGCCATCAATGCTTTGGTTGACCAAGGCGACACCGTGATTATCATCGAGCATAATATGGAGGTGATTAAATCGGCCGACTGGATTATTGATTTAGGCCCTGAAGGTGGCGAAAAAGGTGGCTATTTAACATTTGAAGGTACGCCAGAAGAAATGGTAAAACTCGAAGGAAACTATACTGCCGATTTTTTGAAAGGAAAATTATAAAAGTTTAGAAGTCAGGCATAAAAATCTGACTTCTAAAATACATTCCATCCAATTTTATCTACATAAAATCTAATCTCACTACTTTCTTTTCTGAGAAGTAAATTTGATTAATTTTGAGAAAATCTTTGTACAAAAACAAAAATGTTTCAAACAGAATTAATCGGACATTTACATCCACTCATTGTGCATTTGCCCATCGGCATTCTGATTTTTGCTTATATAATGATGATTTTGCAGCAATTCAGAAAGATTGATATGAATGCTGCCATTGATTTAGCACTACTTCTCGGAACGATTTCTTCTGTAATAGCTTGTATCGCAGGTTGGTTTTTAGTCCAATCTGGCGACTACGAAACCGAAGCCATTTTCAAACATCAATGGACAGGTATAAGTACCGCCATTCTCGGAGTTTTAGCCTATTTTCTCAAAAATCATCGCTGGATTTTAGCAACCGCAACCATCATTTGTTTAACGATAGCGGGTCATTTTGGTGGAAATCTCACGCATGGTGAGGGCTATCTATTTGCTTCTCAAAACAAAACTTCTACACCGATAGACACCACAAAAATTGCTTCTTTTGAAAATATTGACACTACACAAAGCATCAATCATGCGGCCGTAAGAAAATCGTTTGTGTATCGAGATAAGATTATTCCGATTCTTAAAACTAAGTGCTATAACTGTCACTCTGCAAGTAAAAAGAAAGGTGGATTACGCTTAGATTCGGAAGATTTTATAAAAAAAGGTGGCAAAACTGGACGTATTGTGAGCGTTGGGAATCCAAACCAAAGTATCTTATTTACGCACTTAATTTTACCCGAAAACGATGATAAACACATGCCACCAAAAGGTAAAATGCAACTTACCCGAAACGAGATTTCGACCATTTACTCTTGGATAAAAAGGGGAGCGTCTTTTGTAGAAGAAGTTGAGAGTACTTCTAACGAAAAGGCTTCTAATTTAGTCATTCAAAATACACAAATTTCGCCTGAAAGTATTTCAGATATTCCCATCGCTGAAAAAGAATATATCAAAAATAACGAATCAAAACTACTGACCAGCAATATAGAAGCCGTCAGCTTATCTGTACTTGAAAAATTAAATCAACAAAACATCAGAATTACTTATCTGGGCAATGGCTCAAATTATATTTCGGCCAATTTTGTGAATGTCCGAAACTATCAACCTTCATTATTAAACGATTTAGAAAGCATTCATAATCAACTCGTTAACCTAAGATTAAGTAATCAACCAGTTAATGATGATGCCATAGAAAAAATCGCTAACTTTAAAAACCTGACCAAGTTAAATCTTGAAAATACCGCCATAACGGACGCTTCTTTAGAGCATTTGAAAACATTACCAAGTCTCGAACAGCTCAATTTATATGGCACAAAAATTACCGATAGCGGACTACAAGTTTTGGCAAAATATCCCAGCCTAAAAGTGGTTTATTTATGGCAAACCAAAGTAAGTAAATCGGGAATCGAACAGTTGAAAAAGGCATCGCCCAAATTACAAATCGAAACGGGAGAGTTTCAGTTTGCGAAGCCTGATACGAATAAAATGATAAAATAAAGATTATCGAGGTAAGTGTATGTAAGTACACAATAACAGTTGAGTGCCTATGGCATACTCCGTTAGGAGTTCCATGTCGGTAGAAATAACAGCAAAAACAGATTTCTTTTGCTCCGTAAGGAGCTAAACTAACCAACAACAACGCAAAAATACACCCAAAAAAATGGCTAATACATTCACACAAATACATCTGCATTTGATATTTGCGGTAAAATTTAGACAAAGCCAAATTCAACGTGAATGGAAAGATAAACTTTATAAATACACAACTGGAATTATACAAAATAATGGTCACAAAGTTCTGATTATCAACGGTATGGCTGACCATATTCATATTTTAATCGGATTTCGTAGTACACAAGCACTTGCCGATTTGATGCGAGATATAAAACAAATGACCTCGCTTTGGATAAACGAAAACAAATTAACCAAAGGTAAATTTGCTTGGCAGGAAGGTTACGCCGCATTTTCTTATGGACAATCTCAACTACCAACCATCATAAAATACATTGAAAACCAAGAAGAACACCACAAAAAGAGGACATTTTTAGAAGAATACAAGGGATTTTTAAAGTTGTTCGATATTGAATTTGATGAAAAATATATTTTCAAAGACCCTGAGTAAATTGGTTTAGCTCCTACGGAGCAAATTGAATTTGTGCATAAGCTTTACTACCGATATTTAACTCCTAACGGAGTATTTATATAATACAGCAATATAATTACATTCATAGCTTGCAAGTCAAAATTTACTATTTCAAATAATGAGTCAATCATGAAAAAATACTTACTATTACTCATTGCTTGTATTTATTTATGGTCATTCAAACCGAATGGGCATCAGCATGCTAACCCTACAAAATTGCCCGAAGATGTAGCACTTGCCTATAAAAACTTACCTGCAAATTTAGATTATAACCTTCATGTAAAACCCATTTTATCGGATAAATGCTTTGCGTGCCACGGACCAGATAAAGCCAAACAAAAAGCAGGTTTACGCTTAGATTTACCCGAAGCCGCTTATGCACAACTACCAGAAAGCCCAGGAAAAGTAGCAATTTCTCCACGAAACTTAAAAAAAAGTGAGGTTTTTCACCGAATCCTCTCTACCGACCCAACTTATATGATGCCTACGCCCAAATCTCATTTGAGTTTATCGGCTCACGAGAAAGCTGTCATCATCAAGTGGATTGAAAATGGAGCGGTTTATCAACCTCATTGGGCTTTTGTGAAACCACAAAAAAGAAATATTCCTTCTCTTAAAAATACGCTTACTTTTTCGCCTATTAACCAAATTGACAACTTCGTTTTTAGCCGTCTGGAGCAAGAAGGTTTATCAGCATCGAAGGAGGCTTCGAGAGAAATTTTACTGCGTCGTTTATCTTTTGATTTGACCGGACTGCCCCCAACTCTCGAAGAAATTGATGCTTTTTTGAACGATAATAGCCCCAACGCCTACGAAAAACAAGTAGATAGATTACTCGCTTCAGCACATTATGGCGAAAAAATGGCTACTGATTGGCTCGATTTGGCACGCTTTGCCGATTCACATGGCTATACAGTTGACCGCCTTCGAGATATGTCACCCTACCGAGATTGGGTCATTCGGGCTTTCAACGAAAATATGCCTTATAGCAATTTTATCCACCAACAATTGGCTGGTGATTTGCTTCCTTCGCCCACAAAAGATATGATTATCGCTACGGCTTTTAATCGAAATCATCCTCAAAATTTAGAAGGTGGCATTGTAGAAGAAGAATTTCAGACCGAATATGTCATGGATAGAACCAATACTTTTGGCGATGCTTTCTTGGCGATGTCGGTTGGTTGTGCCAGATGCCACGACCATAAATACGACCCTATTTCGCAGAAAAATTATTATGAACTATTCAGTTTTTTCAATAATGTAAGAGAAGCAGGGCAGATTTCTTGGAATGATGACCTTCCCACTCCAACCCTACTTTTACCTACTGCTGAACAAGAAAAAGTCGTTAATTTCATCAAAAACTCCATCACACAGCAAGAACAAAAAGTTATCGAAACACAAAATTCGGCTTCGGCAGATTTTGAAAAATGGCTGCAAAACAATGAATATAAATCATTGATAAACAACACTTTACCACAAGCAAACTTACAAGGATTTTATACCTTTGAAGATTCCCTTAGAAACAGTATCAACCCAAAACAATCGGGCGTGATGCGGCGTGATGCGGGCACACTTGATAAACCTACTTTCGAGAAAACCTCTAAAGGTCAAGTCTTGCTCTTGGATGGCGATGTCTATGCTGATTTAAAAGACGTAGGCGTTTTCAGAAAATCAGAGGCTTTTACGGTTGGAATGTGGGCGTACATACCAAAAGAAATGAAAGATGGAGTGATTTTTCATAAAAGCAACGCCGAGCGTCTGTATAATTTCAAGGGCTACCACCTTTTTCTACGAAACAATAAATTGGAAATTACGATGGCTCACACCGCTCCTTCAAATGCCATTACAAAATTGAGTTTGAAAGATGCCCCACGAGAAAAATGGCTGCATTTGAGCATGACTTATGATGGTTCAGCCAGAGCCAATGGTTTCAAATTATATCTCGATGGCGAAGAAATGGCGATGGAAACCGTCATCGACCAACTATACAAAGACATTATTTTTTTCTCAAAATCAGAGCCTGCCTTACAAATTGGCGGCTGGTGGCGTGGCTTAGGTTTTAAGGGTGGAAAGGTTGACGACGCCGTAGTTTACAATCGAGCATTGACACCATTTGAAGTAAAAATCTTAGCAAAAAAGGCCGATTGGAGCAGTATTACCAATAAATCAGCGAGCGAATTAAATGCAACGGAAAAAGCGATTTTAAAAGACTATTACTTTTCGGCCATCAATCCAAGCGTTTTAGCGGCACAAAAAGAACTACAAAAACTCCGAACGGCTTTATCTGATTCAAGTGAAAAAATCGCTGAAATAATGGTCATGCAAGAAATGCCTAAACCTAAAGTCACGCACTTGCTTCATCGAGGGCAATATGATGCTTTGGGCGAAGAGGTAAAACCCAATACACCTAAAGATATTCTTGCATTTCCTGCCAATTTACCTAAAAATCGACTTGGTTTGGCACAATGGCTTACTGATGAAAATAACCCGCTCACTGCACGAGTAGCAGTAAACCGAATTTGGCAAAATTTCTTCGGAACGGGCATTGTGAAAACTACCGAAGATTTTGGCAATCAAGGCGAAATGCCAAGCCACCCCGAATTACTCGATTGGCTGGCAGTCAATTTTCGAGAAGATTGGGATGTAAAAAAACTTAATAAACTAATCGTGATGTCGGCCACGTATCGACAAGATTCAAAAGCTATCAAGGAAGTGCGTGAGCGTGACCCTGAAAACCGTTTGCTTTCGCACGGGCCAAGCAATCGACTTTCGGCCGAAATGATGCGTGATAACGCCCTGGCAGTGAGTGGCATAATCAATAAAAAAATTGGCGGTAAAAGCGTAAAACCTTACCAACCTGATGGACTTTGGGAAATCAATAATACACACTATACCCAAGATTCGAGCGATGCTATTTATCGCCGTAGTCTTTATGTGATTGTTAAGCGTTCGGTACCAAATCCAACATTGGGTACTTTCGATGCTCCTTCTCGCAGCTATTGTGTCGTTCGCCGACAAAAGACCAATACGCCTTTGCAAGCCCTCGTTACGCTCAACGACCCAACTTTTGTCGAAGCCGCCAAAGTAATGGGAGAAAGTATGACCAAACAAACCGATACACGAAAAGCAATCATTGAAATTTACCGAAAACTAAGCAGTAAAATGCCATCTGAACGAGAACTGGACTTACTTTTATCTCTACAAAAAGCTGAATATGAACAGTTTAAACGAAATCCAGATAAAACTAAAGGTTGGCTAAAAACAGGACTTTACAAAATTGACCCAACTTTAGAAGCCGCCGCAGTAGCCGCCAATGCCGTTGTGGCAAGTACGATTTTAAACTCAGACGCAACCCTTACCAAACGATAAAATGGCACATCACGACGATACTTTCAAACTTCATTCGCCTGAGTTTTTGACTTTAAATCGAAAATTGGATAGACGTAATTTTTTGCTCCGCACGGCCTCTGGTTTAGGTGCAATGGCTTTGGGTAGTTTGATTAGTTCAAACGCAAAAGGCAACACGCTCGAACAGCAAATTATGAGTGCTTTACCGAGCATTGCCCCCAAAGCCAAGCGAGTCGTTTATTTGTTTATGAGTGGTGGCCCTTCGCAATTTGAAACTTTCGACTATAAACCCAAACTCAGTAATATGTTTGGGCAAGGTTTGCCCGATTCGGTGCGAAAAGGGCAAAGACTTACGGGTATGAGTGCCAATCAAGCGGTTTTACCGCTCGTTCCGTCGGCCTATAAATTTAATCAATACGGAAAAAGTAAGACTTGGGTAAGCGATTTACTGCCTTATACTGCCCAAGTGGTTGATGATTTGTGCATCGTAAAATCTATGTTTACCGAGCAAATCAATCATGACCCCGCCATAACTTTTTTTCAAACGGGGCATCAACTCCCTGGCCGACCTTCAATTGGTTCTTGGATGAGTTACGGACTGGGTTCTGAAAATCAAAATCTGCCTGCGTTTATTGTTTTGGTTTCAAAAGATGCCTCGAAAGACCAGCCACTTTATGCTCGTTTGTGGGGAAATGGCTTTCTGCCTTCCGAGCATCAAGGAGTCCAATTCCGTTCGGGAAAAGACCCAGTTTTATTTCTCAATAATCCCGAAGGTTATGACGGCCAAGACCGCCAAGAAATGTTGGAATATTTGACAAAACTCAACCAGTTACAAAACGAAACTTGGGGCGACCCCGAAGTAGATGCCCGAATCGCCCAATACGAAATGGCGTATCGTATGCAAACCTCTGTTCCCGAAGTAATGGATACTTCTAAAGAACCCTATGAAGTTTTTGAATTGTACGGCGAAGGTAGCCGAGACAAAGGAACGTATGCCGCTAATTGCCTTTTAGCTCGAAAATTACTCGAAAAAGACGTGAGATTTGTGCAGCTCTATCACCAAGGCTGGGACCACCACGGTTCGTTACCCAAAGGAATGGCTCACCAATGCAAACAAACCGATAGAGCCACCGCAGCTTTGATTATAGATTTAAAAAGAAGAGGTTTGCTTGAAGATACTTTAGTAGTTTGGGGCGGAGAATTTGGACGAACGGTTTACTCTCAAGGCAAACTAACCAAAGACGATTACGGCCGAGACCATCACCCAAGATGCTTTACGATGTGGATGGCGGGTGCTGGCGTAAAATCAGGTATTAGCTACGGAGAAACCGATGATTTTAGTTATAATATCATCAAAAACCCAGTTCATGTACATGATTTTCAAGCCACTTTACTGCATCTCATGGGCATCGACCACGAACAACTAACCTACAAATATCAAGGTCGTCGTTTTCGTTTAACTGATGTGCATGGACAAATTATTAAAGGAATTTTATCGTAAATTTGCCGCATAAAACACTTAAACTTGAAACACTTCTGGGTCATATTCAAATTATTGTTATTGATAGTTTTTGCTCTTCGTTTATTGAAATCTAATCGAAAAGTAGTAAAGTTTGAGCATGACCCAAAGCGTGGATTTTTCAATTTATTTCAAGAAAAAATTACTTCTGAAAAAATAGCTTTTGCTTTTGAAGGCACAACGCCTGAGTTACAGTTAAAAGAACTTTTCCGAAAGAACATTCGTCCGAAAGAAGAAAGTTGGAAGCTAAAAGGCGGGCAATTCGATGATTTTTTTGCTACACTGACTTTAGAAGAGCGAATCGTTTACGTGGTATATCTATCCAACAAGAGTTTTCAGAAAGGTAGTATTTTCAATTTTCTGTGGTATAAAACCGAATGGATTATTGCATTCGGGCAGATTTTAAAGCACCTTCAAGAAGAATCGCTTTATATTCATTATCAACAAGTTATCCTCGAAACTTGTCATTTTGATTTAGACAGCTTATTGACTGAACAGACTGATTTTTTCAATCTTGAGCTTCACCCTGATGGCAGTCATGTGCATGAGTCTGTCAAGCAATTTGATAAAATATTCAAGGCTGAAGAGCTTTATAAATTGATTCTTGAGAAAGTAATTTGACATCCCTATTATCTATCACCCAATTTCCCAACTCCAATATGCTCCGCTTTCTCTATCCACTCAGCAGGATTTCTCAATCTATCTTTAGTAAGGCATTGATTATTTACATAAAACTCCGAAATACCTTTTTCTTCGGCCCTACTCATGGTGTAGTCTGACTGTTTGGCCAGCCAACTAACAAATGCCTTTTTATTCGGAAAAGACTGCTGTTCCCAAAAATTACAGCCATCGGTTACTTCACAATAATAGAAAACCTCATCTTCATAGATTAGTCCCATACCGCAATATTCTCGGTGTGAATAACAAATACATTTTCCATTCATCAGAGTTATTGCCACATTTTCGGCAAGGCTGTTACCGTAGGCTTTTCTATCGTTTTTCGGGGTCATTTCGTTATATTCTCTTTAAAATTGGATTAAAATTAACAATTTTAGCTACATAAATTTCATTAATGCCATCTTTCAAAATACATTTACTCAAATAATTTCGTTTACTTTAAAGTAAAAAACCTAAAACACATATACCTATTACATTATGACACAATTTTTCCGCTCAAATCTCCTCACAATTTTATTTTTTTCGCTCGCCAGTTTTGCCATTTCGGCTCAAACATTCACCATCAAGGGAGTAGTGCGTGATGCTAAAACAGCCGAAGTCGTGCCTTTTGCCAATGTCTTTATTGCCAATACAACCAAAGGTACAAGCACCAACGAAAATGGCGAATATACTATCTCAAAAATACCGTTTGGCACTGTAATTGTCTCGGTATCAATGGTGGGCTATGCTCCTGCACGCCAAACTGTCAGAGGCGAAACAGATGCTACAAAGGAAATCGACTTCACAATCAGCCCTAACGAGCAAGAACTCAGCGAAGTAAAAGTCTCGGCAAGCAAAGATAAAACTTGGGAAAAACAATTTCAACGCTTCTCAAAAGCCATTTTGGGCGAAAGTCCGTTGGCGAAGGCTTGCTCCTTTAAAAACAGTTATCTGATAGATTTTGAAGATACGAAAGGCGTTTTAAAAGCCTCCAGCACTCGCCCCATCGAACTTGAAAATTTAGCATTGGGCTACCGAGTTTTTTTTACACTCACGGGTTTTGTTTTAGCCAACGACGAAATTCAATATCAAGGCTACGCTCGTTTTGAAGAATTAAAACCAGTTAGCGAAAAAGAAGCTAATAAATGGACACAAAACCGCCAAATGGCCTTTGAAGGCTCCGACCGTCATCTTTTTTGGGCTTTGGCTCAGCGAAAGCTCAAAGCCGAAGGCTACGAAGGCTTTATAGATGCCGTAGGGTTCAATCCTGCCAACCGAACCAGTAATTTTTACGGCCAATTGGGTAAAAGTATTTTAGCCTACCCGATAGATTCATTGGTAAGAAAAGGAAGAATTGCTTCAGAATACCGCATCAGATTTCCAAAACGTATTGAATTACACTTTGCGAGTCCGTACTACAACGGGCAGTTTTACCGTGACGATACCCGCATGATTTCGTGGATAGAAAACCTCAAAGATTTAGATTTCAACGACCGTGGAGTCATTCAAAATCCCAAAGATTTAATTATTTCGGGCTTTATGAGCAGCAAACGTTTGGCCGAAATGCTTCCGCTCGATTACTTGCCTAACGAAAGCATCGAAAGAGAAATTCCTAAAGAAAAACTGAATATAGAGCTTGATTCTACGACCCAAAAAGGCCTGTGGCGTTTGCAAGAGCAAGTACAGCTCACAACCAATAAATCATATTATCATCCAAACGAAAACCTTTGGTTTTCGGGCAAAATGCTGTATGCCGATGCTTCCATGAGCGACTCTATCAGTAAAGTGGTTTATGTTGAATGGATAAGCCCTAAAAACGAACTGATTACTCGCCAAAAACACCACGTCGATTCGCTGCATTTCAAAGGAATGTTTACACTCCCAGCCGACCTAACATTCGGCAATTATCGACTTCGTGCTTACACCAAATGGATGCGAAATTTTGGAGATTCATGCTTTTATGAACAAATTATCCCCGTTATTTCGCCCAAACAATATATTGCTGATAATGTGGCCACGAAATCTGTTTTTAAAGTCATAACTGATAAAAAAACATATCAAACTCGTGAAAAAATTAATGTTATGATTGAAGGCATAAAGCCCGAAAGCTTGACAGTTTCGGTAACCGATACAATGGCGGTTCGACGAGCAAAGGCTTTAACTGCTCAAGCAAAAGCCTTTTTGCCTGCTTCCAGCTTCAAAACTATTCCCGATTTTAAATATTTGGCTGAAACTGGTCTGAGCCTTTCGGGCAAAGTTTTAGATAAAAACGATAAACCCGCTCTGGCCAATTTGGTTTTCTATTTTGGAAAAGCCAAATCTACCGTCACGACCTTGACTGATACCGAAGGTAAGTTTTCGGTATCGGGTATTCAGCTAAGTGATACTACCGACATCAACTACCAAGCAACCGACCTAAAAGGAAAATTACTCGAAAGAGTCCTTTTCGATGCCGAAGAATTTCCCGCAATAAAACTTTCAACCCTCAAGCCTAATTTTACCGTAAAAGACTTACAATCAACGGTTTTAATAGAAAAAGACATTGATTTGCCGAAAGATGCGATTCAACTTGATGAAGTAAGCGTAAGCACCAAACGCAGCGAAAAACAATTTGTCAGCAAACCCATCTACGGCAATCCCGATTTTACAGTTTATGCAAAAGAGATTAGTCCAGCTTTGATTGGAATGAACCCCGTAATGGCTCTGCAAGGAAAAGTACCAGGCGTACAAATCACTTATGCCGATGGGCGAATAAAAGTACGTATGCGTGGCGGGCAAAACTCTATCGAGGGAGACTCTGCTCCTCTCTATTTGCTTGATGGCTTTCCAGTAGAAGACGTTACCTCTTTAATGAATGTGAGTATGGACAATATCGACCGCATTGAAGTGCTAAAAACTGCTCGTGCGATGTTTGGGTCGAGAGGGGCCAATGGCGTAATTGCGATTTATACCAAATCATCTGTTTCAAAACCTTCCGAACGCAATAATGCTGGCCTAAAATCAAGTGCCAAACAATTAACAATCATTGGTTATCACGACCCAAAACCTTTCTTTAGTCCAAATTATGGCACGACCCAAGCCAAAGAATCTACCAAACTCGATATCAGAACTACCCTATTCTGGCAACCAAATCTATCGAGCAGTACATTTTCATTTTATGCAGCCGATAATGCGAGCATTTACCGAATCTTAGTAAGTAATGGCAATGAAACAGCCGAGGTTTTTATTGAAGTAAAAAAATAACAAAAGCACTAAAACAAACAAAACCACCTTTTCGGGGTGGTTTTGTAGTGATTTTATATTAAGAAAGAGCATTTGCAAGTCGGAATCCCTTATGAGCCACACATTTCGCAACCCTCTGGGTCGTCGAGCGAGCATTGCATTGCTGCATATTGATATTCCTCTTCGCTGGCAAATGTAGCAGCAGCCGCTGATTTGGCTGTTTGCTCTTCTGCATATTTTGCGTAATCTAATGGTTTTTCTTCTACTACCGATGTAGCTGGTACAACCTCCGCAATTGCTTGGCGGTCAACCGTAAACTTAACAGCATCAGAAGCGGCTTTCGTACGTAGATAATACATACCTGTTTTCAAACCTGCTTTCCAAGCGTAGAAGTGCATCGAAGTCAATTTACCGAAATTAGCATTTTCCATGAAGATATTTAATGACTGACTTTGGCAAATGTATGCTCCACGGTCAGCGGCCATATCAACGATAGTTTTTTGCTTAATTTCCCAAGCCGTACGATACAAATCTTTCAAGTTTTGTGGAATCTCAGGAATTGATTGTACCGAACCGTTAGCGGCAATTAGTTTGTTTTTCATGGTATCATTCCACAAACCAATTTTCACTAAATCTTTCAATAAATGCTTATTCACTACCACAAACTCACCCGAAAGTACACGACGAGTGTAAATATTTGACGTATAAGGTTCAAAACACTCATTGTTACCCAAGATTTGGCTTGTAGAAGCCGTTGGCATTGGAGCAACCAATAATGAGTTTCTTACCCCATTTTTCTTCACTTTTTCACGCAATTCTTCCCAATTCCAACGACCTGAGTCTGGCGTTACGCCCCACATATCGAATTGGAAAATACCTTGCGAAATCGGAGAACCTTCCCAAGTTGGGTATGCTCCTTCGATTACTGCCAATTCCATCGACGATTCCATTGCTGCGTAATAAATTGTTTCAAAGATTTCTTTGTTCAATCTACGAGCTTCGTCAGACTCAAAAGGCATTCTTAATGTAATGAATGTATCGGCCAAGCCTTGTACACCCAGTCCAATCGGACGGTGACGGAGGTTGCTACGCTCTGCTTCTGGAACAGGATAGTAGTTGACATCAATTACTTTATTGAGGTTTTTCGTAATAACTTTCGTTACCTCATATAATTTCTGATGGTCAAACTTCAAGAAACCAGTTTTCTCATCTTTTGTAATATACTTAGGCAATGCAATCGAAGCCAAGTTACAAACCGCTACTTCATCAGGAGATGTGTATTCCATGATTTCAGTACAAAGGTTCGATGATTTAATCGTTCCTAAGTTCTTTTGGTTTGATTTACGGTTAGCTGCATCTTTATACAACATATACGGAGTACCTGTCTCAATTTGCGACTCCATCACAGCAAACCAAAGGTCTTGAGCTTTGATAGTCTTGCGGGCTTTTCCTTCTAACTCATATTTTTCGTAAAGTCTTTCAAACTCTTCACCGTAGCAATCAGATAACCCTGGAGCTTCGTGAGGGCAGAACAATGACCAAGTGTCATTGGCTTCTACACGTTTCATGAATAAATCCGAAATCCAAAGTGCGTAGAATAAATCTCTTGCACGAAGTTCTTCTTTTCCGTGGTTTTTCTTCAAATCTAAGAACTCGAAGATGTCGGCATGCCAAGGCTCGATATAAATCGCAAACGAACCTTTACGTTTTCCACCACCTTGGTCAACGTAGCGAGCGGTGTCGTTGAAAACACGCAACATCGGTACGATACCATTTGAAGTGCCGTTTGTACCTTTGATGTACGAGCCTGTTGCACGAATATTATGAATAGCCAAACCAATTCCACCAGCAGACTGTGAAATCTGAGCAGTTTGACCAAGTGTTTCGTAAATTCCAGTGATACTGTCTTCTTTCATCGTAAGCAGGAAGCACGACGAAAGTTGTGGTTTTGGCGTACCAGCATTGAACAACGTTGGCGTAGCGTGAGTAAACCAACGCTCCGACAATAATTCGTAAGTTTCAATTACACGGTCGATGTCTTCACCATGAATACCTACGGCTACACGCATCAACATGTGTTGTGGACGCTCAACGATTTTACCGTTGAGTTTGAGCAAATATGATTTTTCGAGCGTTTTATATCCGAAATAATCATAGCCAAAGTCACGGTCGTAGATAATTGCAGAATCAAGCAAAGCTGCATGTTTCTGAATCACTTTCCACGTATCTTTTGCAATTAAAGAGGCATTTTGGTCTGTCTTCGGGTCGATGTATTGATATAACATCTTCATCGTACCAGAAAAAGACTTGAGGGTATTTTTGTGTAAATTTGAAATGGCAATCCGAGCAGCTAAAATAGCGTAATCGGGGTGCTTGGTTGTCATCGAAGCGGCCGTTTCGGCAGCGAGGCTATCTAATTCAGACGTAGAAACGCCATCATAAATACCAGCCACGACCTTCATGGCAACTTCAACGGGTTGGACAAATGCAGGTTCTAAACCATAGCAAAGTCGCTCGATACGAGCAGTGATTTTGTCGAACTTTACCGACTCGCGGCGTCCGTCTCTCTTAATTACAAACATAGGCAGCCTTAGAAAAGGGTTTTAGGGATTCACAACAAGATTATAGTCAGAGCCAAACAATTTTAGCCTTGCACAAAAGATTCAATTACTAAAAAAACAGTTATATATTTTGTGACCGCCAGTCACTTTTTGGGTTCAATACAACAATTCTATAAAGCAGTCTGTCAATGGTCAAAATTACTATCTCTGCCAAAAACAACAGATGTAAAATTAGTAAAATGTCAAGGCATATAAAAATCAAAAAACTATACCTATTTACCGTTAGTCAAAAAGTGTAATGTTATGAAATTATTAAGAGCTAATAATCAATTAGTTACTTAATGAGCGGATTGGAAAAGTTTAATAAAAAAAGTTATCCACATAAAGTAAATACTTTTTTCTTTCCAAATTGGGACTTTTATTGAAGTGGCTTGGTTATATTTTCATTGACAAATGTAAATATTTTATTTTCAGAAAAAAAAATAAATTCTGAAAAAGTTATCCACATTGAAAAAAACATAAATTAATCATGACATTCCATGAGAAGAAGGTCGCCTGATAGGTAAGAAATACTCACGATTCCATCTTCGGCAGCCTCATTACTATTACCCGAGCGATAACCCAATATAAGTTGCTCATTATCAAGTTGATACAGTAAATTTTTGCTACATATACCCATAGCGTTACCTATCGGGATAAGTGATATTTTAGAACCTTTTGCGTACCACTTTTCAAAGGTATTGGGGAGGGGTAAAAGGGGGTAAATAACTGAATAATCATCTATCATAACGATAGAAAGTTTACTTTTGTAACGAATAATATTAGTCATATTCGTGATGGAGTGGTCAGCACGGCGGCCAGTTGCCCAAACCACATTTGCAGCAGGAAAACCCCTATTTATCAAGAAATCAAAGGCTTTTTCGAGGTCAGTTTTATCTTGGTCGGGCGTATGAACAATCTCAATTGGATATTGACTTTGCTCGATTTCTTCTAAATCAATATCTCTATCAAAATCGCCCAGCAATACATCAACCTTGATACCGAGCGACATCACACGATGGATGGCACTATCAAGCACAACCACAAACGGACTCCATTCGAGAAGCTGCCCGAGTAACTCTGAGCTGCAACTTTCGCCATTTGCAATAATGAGTGCAGGCTCTTGCTTTTCTCGCACTATATGGTGTGAAGACATAATAAGAATGAAGAATGAAGAATGAAGAATGAAGAATGTTTGTTACTCTTCACAACATCATTATTCATTGGTGAAAATCAAAAGAATTACTTCAAAATCCATTGAAAAATCTTTGAAAGAGGCTTGGCGTAGAGCGTGTACCAACGAGGCTCAATGCCATTATCAACCCATGCTCGGCGGTCTTCTTTATTGGCTCTTATTCGATTTTTAAGCGAGGCATTGCTTGTTCCTCCAACACGCATTTTCATCAAAACTTCCGGAATGTAATAAGAAGAAAGTTTGTGGCGGTAAAGCATACGAAGCATGAGTTCGTAATCGCCCGCACTTCTATATGAAGTATCATACAAACCATAAGTATCGTAGGCAGCTTTTGTTAAGAAAAAAGCGGTATGGGGTGGCATCCAACCATTTAAGAAGCGGTTACGGTCATATTTACCTGACTTCCAATTTCTTACGATTTTATTGGTGTCAACGGCATCAATGTAATACAAATCACCATAAACTGAATCAGCTTTTGATTCTTCAAAAGCTTTAGCTACTTTGCTAATAACCTGATTATTAGGATAAAAATCATCAGAACCCATAATTCCAACGGCATGACCAGTAGCCATTTTAACGCCTTTGCTCATGGCTTCGTAAATACCACTATCTTTTTCAGAAACCCACTTGATTTTATTGCCGTAAGATTTCAAAATTTCAACCGTACCATCTTTCGAGCCGCCATCGGCTACGATATATTCAATATCTGGATAATCTTGTGAGAGTACACTGTCGATGGTGTCTTTGATGGTTGCCGCTGAATTGTAGGCGGCCGTAACGATTGATATTTTCATTATTTGGTTCGCTTCGCAATTTTAGACCAAACTGTCTAAAATTTAAGTTATTTGACTTTTAAAGCCTCAAATTTACTAACATCAAGCGAAGGAATTGCTGTTTTTAATGAATTTTTATAATTTTCGTTGATAACTTTGATGATTTCGTTGGCAATAACGGCCGAACCACGTGGTGTTGGGTTAATACCATCAAGACTAAAAAAGCCGCCTGTAAACAATGAATTATCAAATTTAACGCCATTTACAGTATATGTTTTGCTTTTTACTTGGGCGTAAAGACCATTCAAATCGGTTAAAAGAATGCCTCTTTTATCGGCTTCTAACTTCAAAACACCATTAAAATCACTTAGACGTGAAGCGATAATACTGATTTCATCTTTGTCTAACACTTCTTCACTCGTCAGTGGATAAGCCATACTAAATCCTTTCTTTTGACCTGCGGCATTGGCTTTCCCAACATTCGAAATAGCCTCCATCAAAATTTTATCATTTGCCGTGGCGACTCTCACGATTCCATTTCCAGTAGTGATATAAATATCAGTTGTACCAACACTTTTGGCAAGTTCTTGAAATGTATAAAAATTGAAATAAGGTAAATCGAGTACGCTTGGGATATTTGTCAAAACTCCCTTTGCTTTATTTGCCACTAAAGCATCGAGTAATTTTTGAATATTGATAGCAAAAGAAGATGTTTCGGTCATTGAAGTTTTACCGCCCGATGCTGCATAAGACAATAAATCTTGCTCACCAATACTCGCCACAAAGAAAGTAGCATTACTTTCCTTGACAAAATCGGTGTATGAAGTTTCTTCTTTTCCTGCGGGAAGGATTCGCTCATAAAATGGATTAAAACCTTGTGTTTTGGCATTGCCAAACCCTGCTTTATTGACATCCGAAACTCGTAAGCCCACTACTCCATAATTATTTGCAACACTACCCGAATATTTAGTCAAAGTAAGTGGAGCAGTAGCAATTACAGCCAGTTTGTCTGAAATTTTATCAAATAGTGTCGAAGTATTATTTTGAGTTGTTGCCCAATACCCAGTTCCATTTTCTTGGCCCACTGGAAAAAGTGCTTGGTCGAATTTTACACCTGCTTGTTGAGCAATAAGGTTTGGATAAGAAGCAAGTTGGCCTTCTCGGTAAAGCCCACCGTTGGTATAACCTGCAACTAATGAGCCACCTACAGCAATATATTTAGCAAAAATAGAAGTATCAGTCGTTAAAACTGGAGTTGGTTCTTCGGTTTGTTTCTCGCAACTTGTAACAGCCACAAAACCTACCAATAGGCTCGCAAAGGTTTTAAAAAAGGGTTTCATAAATCAGAGTGTGTTTGTAAAAATAGGTAAATGAACTCTTTCAAAAATAATGATTCGATTTATCAGAAAAAAGTTGTAATGATTTGAAAATTAAAATAACAAACTCTGTATGCCAAAGAAACATATTTGAAGAATCAACAACCAAAAGGCAATTTTATTGTCTTTTCGGAAGGGTAACCAATGAAAAAGAGTAAGTAAAAACGCTGAAACGAGAAACCAGCCAACGTAATTTTGAACAGGTGGAAGCAGCCCAAACCACGACCACATTTCTAAACGAATGGCGATTGGTTCGACCAAAAAATCGAACATTGTCATTAGCATTGCACCGTAAATCACTTTGATGTATAACGGCTGATTAACTCGACAAAAAGAACTTCCAACACAATAAACCAACAAAAGCCAATTAACTCCAATAACTGGTGGAACATCAAGAATCTCAAATCCGAGGGTTCGGTCGTATTGATAATGCCCAAAAATTAGTCCAGTTTTTACGCCTATGACCTCAATGAAATAGCCAGTTAGAAAGGTAATTACGGCAAAAATGATAAAATTACGATTCCAATCGTTGTGAAAATAGAGCAGAATGCCCAACGATGCGACCAAATTGAAAGGCGTGAGAAATTTAAAAAGTTCGGCAGTTGCATTGATATTTAGACCAATTACTCCTGCAATGTACATGGAAGTTAGGAGGTAAATGTAGGGTTTATGGTTTTTCACTTAATACTTCTTATTAGTGGTTTTTCAAATTGTTTTTCAAAATTTATTGCCATTTCTTCAGCGAACAGGATGTTCGCCCCACAGACAAAATTATTTCTTTTTCTTGCGATGCACAACGTGTTTGCTCAAAATTCGCTTGCTTTCGGCTTTTACTTCAATATTTTTTCTGATTCCCCAAAGCTTGTCTTTGGCAAATTTGGTAGTTTGCTCTAAATCAATTATTGGAAAAGGATAATTTTCTCCCAAACGAAAATTATATAAGTCTTGCTCCATTGGTGTCATTTTCCAAGGTTCGTGGATAAAGTTTTCGGGACAGTTTTCGAGTTCTTTTACCCAAGTTTTAATGAAAATTCCGTGCGGGTCGTGGTCTTGCGATTGTTTCACAGGATTATACATTCTGACAGTGTTCATACCCGTAACGCCAGCTTGCATCTGAAACTGTGGGTAGTGAATTCCTGGCTCGAAATCAAGAAATTGTTGGGCGAGAAAAACCGCTCCTTCTTTCCAATGCTGAAAAAGTTGGTGCGTAAGAAAGGAAACCACCATTGCCCGCATCCGAAAGTTCAAATAGCCAGTTTCACAGACACATCTCATACAAGCATCCACGAGCGGATAGCCAGTTTTTCCTGCTTGCCATTGCTCGATAAAGTGTTGTTTTTCATCTTTTTGTAAATTATCATAACCTCGATTAATGTTTTCAAACTCCATGCGGTCTTCCATTTCAAACTTCTGAATGAAATGACAATGCCAGTGCAGTCGAGAGGAAAAGTTCTCTAAATCTCGGCGGTACGAAACTCGCTTTTTGGCGTTTTGGGTGTACTGATACACTTGTCGAATCGACAAATTCCCCCAAGCGATATAAGGCGAAAGTCGGCTGCAACTTTTGCGAGCTTCAAGCGGTTTTGAGATAGTTTTTGAATAATTTTTGGCTCTATCATTCAAAAAACTTTGTAGATAGCGATGGGCGTAAGTTTCGCCACCTGGCTGAAAAATTGGCTTAGGTTCTTTATCGTTATTTAGATAGTATTTTTTAGGAAGAAACTGCTTATAAATCTCATTTTCTTCATCAAAAACCAAACATGGATTTCTTAGTTTTGTCCAATCAGGCTCGTCGATTTTTTGGTGCATGTGGGTTTTCCAAAGCTCCGACCAGTTTTCACGATTTTTTAGCTTTCTTACAATACCATTGGTTTGAAATTCTCGCCATTCTATGTTGTTTTCTTTGAAATATTTAGTCAGAATTTTATCTCGGTCGTAAGTAATTTTCAGTCCCGTTTCTTCGTAAGAAAATACTTTTTTGAGTTGATATTTTTTATGAATGGCAGTGAAAACAGCCTCTGCGTCACCTTCTAAAACCGTAATAGACAGCAAAGCATTTCCAGCCGAAAGCTGACTATTAAGGTCGTCGAGTGATTGCTGAACAAAATTCCAATGTCGAGGGCTGTAATGTGGGTCGGCCATGACCGACGGCTCCCAAATATAAAGCATCAAAAATGATTCTCCATCTTCGATGGCAGCTTTGAGAGGTGCGTGGTCGCTTAGGCGTAAGTCTCTTTTAAACCAGACGATATTCATTCAAACAAAACCACTACGAAAGCGGTTTTGTTTGTGCTTATCTCCTAAAAGTGTTTTTCGAACAGTCGTAGCTCATTTTATTTCAGACTTTATAATCATAGTTGACTGAAATTTTATTAGCTCATAAAGCGATTCTACACTCAATGAATTGGCTTTATTATACATTCCATAAATCTGATTGTAGATTTTTATAAATTGCCCTTGCTCAAAACCACTTGATAAATCGGCTATTGGCTCAGATAATAAATAATTAGAATAACTATCGTTAATCTCCTGCTGATGTATTTTGGGCGAAATACTCAGCTTGGTACTTTCTGAAAAAGCCGCTTGAGCATTTTCATACAATTCAATCATGCCGTTATTTAAGCTTGGCATTTCGTACTCATCCCATTGTTGTTTAGTTCGTAAACGATACATCCACTCTTCTACCTGATGAACCAATTGCAGATATTTATCTCTTTCTTTTGAAAGGTTCTGATAATCTCCTTGCTTTTGCTTAAATTCCTCTACCTTATTTTGTTTTTCTGATAAACCATAATGATACAAGAAAGCCTTTTTATCTAAATCTTCAAGCCATTTTTTCTGAGTTTCGATTTCAGTACTCAAATTATCTATCACTTGCTGAACGTCTTCTCGCTCGTATTTTACACCATCAAAATCAAAAGAACGAGTGTCTATTGCTTTATCTCGGATTTGCTCCAGTGTGCGTAGGTCATTTATGTTATTGAAATACTGACTTATTTGGGCGGTATTTTCATCATTATAAATTTCATCAAAATTGAGTTCAGCATTTTTGGCCTCATTGATAGCTGCGGAGTAATCAATTTCATACAAAAAACGATTATTATAAAAACCTTTGTATTGAAGTGGAAACTCATAACGAGCATTTTTCTCGTCAATGTCTTGATGCACTTCGGTATCATCAAGCACTGCGTATTTTTTCTCGGCTTCAACTGCACTGGCATACAAAACGTTGGTCATTTTTTTCTGCCACTTTTCGGCATTATCAAATAAAACCCATGCCGAATCATCCGAAATTTGAGCCTCTAAATTTACAGTTTTTATATTGGCTTCACGCTCATCTTGGTCAGGATGCGACGCCCATTGGTCACGATATACAATACGTGACTGCGGCACCATTTTCTTTGCAAAAGCATCATCTACAATTGGGAGAGAATTACTGGTAGCAAGGTTATTTTCAGTACAAATACGCTCAATAAAGCTTTTTTGAAGCGAATAAACATTATCGGTTAGCTTATCTTCTTGTATAGCTTCATTGAGATAGCCCAGCGTACGGCTATAAGCAGCATTACCAACATCAATACGGCGAAGAGCAGTAATGGCAGTTTCGGTACCTGCGGCACTGACAGCAATTAGGTCGGCATTGTATTCCATTTCTCTTGAAAGAGCCATGTATCGCTTATTAATAAACTGATAAAGGGTATCAAGAATACTACGAACCACATTGACCAATGCTCGTGTGATTATCGCAAAAAAGCCAAAAACCAACATAAATGTATTACCACTTTTGGTCGAATCAGCCCAACTATCAAGGGTATCGTCCCACTTATCACGAATGTAAACCAAATGATAAATGATTTGATTGACCGTATAAACATAGCTACCGAGTTTCATACTTCGCTGCGAAAAATGCCCAAATTCGTGAGCCATAATAGCCTTAAACTCGCTGAGGTTGACAGTATTAATCAATCCCATTCCGATTTGAAGGTTTTTCCGAACAGGTAAGAACATACTCCAAAAACTCGAATCATAAAAAACGGAAGCATTTACATCGGGAATCAGGAAAATCTTTTTAGGTTTTGGTGCTTGAACTTCATTGGTTAGTTGGTCAATAAAATCGAATAATTTGGGGTGGTCATTTCTATTGATTTCCAATCTATTTTCATGGTTATTCCTCTTAACCATAAAAATAAACTTCAATAAAAAAGCAAAAAACATTACCCCAAAAGCCAATATACCAAGTGCTAAGGCTAAGGTAATCCAGTGAATTTTAGCAGTAAGAATGGCAATGGCTCCCAGTACACATAAGTATAAAAATAATACCCCCACAGCTACCAAAAACATGTAACTTCCAGCAAAAAGCAAAATAGCTGTAAAGACAGAACCTACATTTTTGATAAAACTGGCACTCGGCTTTAAAAAGGTATAATCTTTAATGAGTGGACTTGATGGATAAAAGCGATTAGACATGAGAATTAACAGCAGGTTTATAAAGTGGGTATTTAGATAGAATTTTTTAGCTAAAAACGAAAAAAAACACTGTTGCTCCAAAATATTTTAAACAAAAATTAAATAGCATCTTATAACTTTCCATCGAACTTGTTGTACAATTCCTATAAAAAGCATTTTTAGCTTAAATTTGATGTATTTTTGTGGTGAAGTACTAAGGAGTAAAAGTCTGATAATGAAGAAAGTAGCGTTAATAATATTTTTGCTGTCAATAAATTTTTCGGTTTTTTCACAACTTGCCAACAACAACCTTCCCGAAGAAGATTACTGGGAAACTCAACTCACGCCGATGGTCGAGGTAAATGATATGCTTCGCCATATTTACAGCGACCCTTTCAAAGAAGATTACATTAATTTTATTCCTGCGGGTTATCCGCTTAATAAAGAAGTCAATATCAATTCATTTTATGGCTTTCGTAATCATCCTGTGCATAAAGTTTCATTGTTTCATCGTGGCATTGATTTGAAAGGTGCAACGGGCGAAAAAGCCATTGCTACGGGCGATGGAGATGTGATTGATGTAGGTTTTAAGGTTGACTTAGGAAATTACATCAAAATCAAGCATTGCTATGGTTTTGAGTCAATTTACGGCCATTTGAATAAGATTTCTGTTAAGAAAGGCCAGCACGTGAAGCGAATGCAAGTAATTGGAGAAGTAGGTGCTACGGGTACGGTAACTGGGCCGCATTTGCATTATACATTGAAGAAAAATAATCAATACATCGACCCGTTTGATTTCTTGTTTATGGATTTTGAACGAGGAAAAATTAGTATGTTAAATAAGTAATCCACAAAGATTATTTGTGGATTACCCTTCTGAAATATCATTTAAACGTTCTACTGCTCGTCTTTTCGGCAGTCGGAAAATCTTGCGGAATCGGCAACGTAACTTTACCAGTAGCAGCCCACTCTGAGCCTCTAAGCAAACAAGTGATAAAGCCTACACATTCGACTGAATAATCAATATGCCCCATTGGTGTGTGAAAAATCCTACCTTTTCCGTAGTTAAGTGTGAGTAACATTGGTTCATGACGCTCAGTTCCTCTCTTATCTTTTGCCGAAAAAGCAGTTGCCAATACTTCCATATTCTCGGCTGGTCCTCTGAGCCTGTCATATAATTCATCTTTGGCGTGTAGCCATTTTGTTGGCATTCCTTTCGTAATCGGATGCTCCGAATTTCTAATTTCAATCACATACTCATGCTCTGGCCCGTGCGAACCCGCTTTGCCCGCTGAATTATCTTTCACAAGAGTGCCTTCGTTGTTGTAATACACATAAGGTCCGTCTTTTTCAGTACGGTCGCCCCAGCCACCCAAACCAATCATTTTGTTGTAGTCAGGCCATTGTGGAAATGAATTATCGGCGGCATGAATTACGACTAATCCTCCACCTTTTTTCATGTATTTCTCAAAATTCTTTTGCGTTTCTTCGGGCCACGGAGCGGCGTTCCAACCAAAATTACAAATCACTAAATCATACTTTGAAAAATCTGGTTTGAAATCGGGGTCTGTTTGCGATTTTTTCATCGCTTCGGTTTCGCCAAGGCCTTCAATCGGGAATTTCTTTATAAATTCTTCTCCCAACCATGTATATTTTGTTCGTTGCACATCTACTTTAAATTTACCTGTTTCTTCCAAATAATTCTTCATCATGAAGGTTATTTTGGGCCATTGAACATGGTTATTTTGCCCATCAACAATGAGGGTTCGAATGATTGATTTCTTCTTTTGTGCCAAGGTTGTAACGGTGAATGAAAGAAAAAGAAATGAAAGGAGAATAGTTATTTTGTTCATAGAAAGGGTTGTCTTTATCTGAAAGCAAATTAGTATAAAGTTCTATGAAACACAAATCGTCGGGTATGTAATATCAAAACTATTGAATAATGGCAGCGTTGATAACTTCGTGGATACGTTTACGAATCTTCAAAGTATTGATTTTATTATTGGCCGAACTTTGATACACTCGGTTTGATAGAAAAATAAAAATTAAATCTCGCTCGGGGTCAACCCATACGGCCGTGCCAGTAAAGCCAGTATGGCCAAAAGTTTTGGGCGAAGCATCAATCGCAATGACAGGTTTATCGTCTCCTGATTCGGGCTTGTCCCAGCCGAGCCCTCGGTGGCTGCGTTGTGTATAATTTCGGGCAAAATGTGGAACGGTTGTAGGAAACAAAATTTGCCGACCACCATAATAGCCTTTCTGCAAATTCATCTGATAAAGTTTCACCAAATCGCTCACATTGCTGAAAAGTCCCGCATGGCCAGCCACTCCACCAAGCAAAGCGGCGTTTGGGTCGTGTACAGTTCCTTGAATTTGTGAGGCTCGAAAAATCGCATCGTTTTCGGTTGGAGCAATGTTGTTTTTGGCAAATTTTGTATTCGGATTATAAAGCGTTGAAGTCATTCCGAGGGGTTCGTAAATATTCTGCTCTACAAACTCATCAAGCGGCTGATTCGTGATTCTTTCGACCATTTTCTGCAATATAATCAAACCTAAATCGCTGTAAGTAAACCGATATCCGCCCAATCTATCATAGACATTGATAAGTTTTGACTGCTGTACCCAACGCCAAACTGAATCTCGAATGGCGGGTGTAATATACAGATTATCAGCTACTTGCAGATTGACACTATCTTTTGTGAAACGGTAATAATCACTTTTAAAAGTTCCGCCCGACTTAGTTTTCTCCCAAAACGGAATGAAAGCCACCAAACCAGCTTGGTGCATCAAAATATCTGAAACCAACATATTTTCTTTGTTAGTTCCACGCATTTCGGGTAGATAGGTTGAGGCTTTTTCATTCAAATCAATTGCTCCTCTTTCGTTTAAAAGCATAACCGCTTGTAGCGTTGCCGATACTTTAGTCATTGAAGCAATATCATAAAGCGTCTGGTCGTTTACTGGCTCATAAACGTCGTAGCGAAGTGTACCAAAGTTTCGGTTATAAACTACTTTTCCATTACGAGCCACCAACACCTGACATCCAGGAAAAGCCCGATTACTGATGCCTTGCTGCACAATCTGCTCTATTTCGTTGAGTTTTTTTTCGTTCATACCTACGCTCTCGGGCGTTCCGAAAGATACTCTTCCGATGCGTTCGGTTTGCACGCCATTTCCTACTTTTTGTTCGTAAGTAACTGTCACTGGTAATTTTCCTTTGGCTGGTAATGCTCCGAATAAAATCTGCGGCACAACCCGCTGCGATGCAATTTCATCTTCGTAACCACAAACTAAAGTAGGTACACCATCATATAATTTCATGCCGTACGGATTCCCGAAACCAACTACAACAACCTTAGTTTTTTGTCGAAGTTGATTAATAAACGAAATAGTTGCGGGCGAAACTCCGTAGTTTCTATCGCCTCGGCTGTTCATGTCATGCACACTCACGACTACTGTTTTATATTTGGATGCTTCTTCCAAAACCCAAGTAATGTCTTTGTCAGCCGCAGGTTTAAAAGGCACAGCAAAATGCCTAAAATTGGCATATTGACTGAGCATTTTCTGAAACTCATTGCCCGCCTCAGCACTGATAGCCACTGATGCAAAACTCGTGGTATCAATATTCACAAAAGGCAATAAATTATCTTGATTTTTGATAATTGTAACTGCCTGCTCAAACAATTCAGCTTTTAAGTCAGTGGCTTTTTTGCTGTTTAAATCACTACCTAAACCAGCCATTTCGATTGGTTTATAGGTATTCAAACCCGCCCAAAACTTCGCCCTTAAGATTTTCTTTACACGAGCCTCCAATTCTGCTATCGGAATTTGTCCACTTTCTACCGCCGCTTTAATTCGATTAAATGCCGCAGGAAGATTGCCCGATTGCAGTAAAATATCATTTCCTGCCAAGAAAGCCAACAATTCGGGTTCGCCAGCTTGTAAACCTGCCGTAATTCCTCGCATATTGAGGGCATCGGTAATAGCAATTCCCTCAAAACCCATTTTCTCTTTGATGGTTTCGGTCACAATTTTGCGAGAAATCGAAGTCGGAGTATTGGTGCGAGGCTCAAGAGCTGGTACAAACAAATGCCCAGTCATGACCATAGCCACACTATCGGCAATTAGCTTGCGGAAAGGATAAAGTTCAACTTCATTCAATCTATCAATCGAATGGCTAACCCATGGAAGGGTACGGTGAGAATCTTGGTCGGTATCTCCATGCCCAGGAAAATGCTTGGCACTTCCCATGACATTGTATTTTTTCATTCCTTTGATGTACATCGCACCTTTTTCGGCAACATTATACTGCGACTCACCAAACGAACGATAATTGATAATCGGATTTTTGGGATTGGTATTGACATCAACCGAAGGAGCAAAATTTACATGAATACCCAGTCGTTTACATTGACGGCCAACTTCTTCACCAAATTTTTCAACATAACTATTATCTTGAATTGCCCCGAGCGTTATCTGCTTCGGAAATTCCAGTACACTATCGAGCCGCATACCCACTCCCCACTCGGCATCCATACCAATCATGAGCGGAATACGGGAAATTTGTTGGTAACGATTTGTCAGACGTGCTTGGCGATATGGCCCGCCCTGAAAGAAAATCAGACCACCGAGATGATAAGTTGCAATATTATTTTCTACTTGTTGGTAGTAAGTTTCGGTACGATTCGAGAAAGTAGCAATCATAAATAACTGCCCGACTTTCTCTTCCAGAGTCATTGTTGAGAGTAAACTATCAGCCCAACGTTCTTGACGAGCGAGATAATCGGGCGGAGTTTTCTGCGGTAAAATAAACGAAGTCAGTAAACCAAAAAAGCTACAAATAATAGCCAGCAAAAGTATTTTTCTGTTTTTAAAAAGCACGGAAGTAATTTTAAGTTTTGGGGGTATAACGAACAAAAAAGCCACAGATTATTACAAAAGTAAATAATCTATGGCTTAAAATGAAAACTTTATCTCTTTCTTAATCAATCTCAATCACAACACCTTTCGAGATTGGATGAGCTACGCAAGTCAGAATCAAGCCTCTTTTGAGTTCTTTTTCGGTTAGACCATCTTCTTCATCGAGTTTTACTTTTCCTTCCGTACAAGTTCCCATACAGGCCGTACACATACCCGCTTGACACGAGTACGGTAAATCTATATCTAAGTCCAGAGCCGCTTCCAAAATTGTTTGGTGAGGTTTTACTTCAAATTCATATTCATCGCCATTGTATTTCACTTTTACGGTCTGAGTTTGTAGCGATTCGTCGGTTTCTTCAGCTTCTCCCTCAACCATTACCGTGTGGAAGTTTTCCTTATGAATACGGTCTTTCGATACATTGTAAATACCTAAACCAGCAATTACGTCTTCCATCATACCGACAGGCCCGCAGAGATAAAAATTATCTTTTACGAAATCAGTATCCGCCTCTTTCATGATTCTGATAGCTGCTCCTTGATTGATTCGACCACATTTTCCCACCCAAACACTTGATGGACGACTCAACAAATGATGCACAACCAAGCGTGAACCATACTGAGCTTCGAGTTCTTCGAGTTTACTTTTAAAGATAATAGTTTCTTCGCTACGGTTTCCGTAAATGATAGTAACACGAGAGTTTGGTTCCATTTTCAGCACCGATTTTGTGATTGACATCATCGGTGTAATACCACTTCCTGCTGCAAAAAGCACTAAATGACGAGTTTTATCGGCATCTGGCTCTACGAAGAAGTTACCCAATGGCTCAAGCACTTCTAAGAAATCGCCTACTTTTACGTTATCGTTTAGGTAATTAGAAACCAAACCACCCTCTACTCGTTTTACGGTAACACCAATGGCGGTATCGCTGTGTGGTGAAGTGGACATCGAATAACTACGACGTACTTTCTTGCCACCTTCGCCCGCTGGCACAATAATCGTAATAAATTGCCCTGCTTTATATTTGATTTGCTCGCTTAATGGATGCCAAAAATAAATGGTTACGCTGTCAGCCGTTTCTTGTACGACTTCTTTTACTTGTAGGAAATATGTTTTTAACGACATTTTTATTGGTTTATTTAGACCTGTGGTCTATTACTGACTAATTACTATCTTCTTAACTACTTCTTGCTGCGAAGTGTTTATTTTGAGCAAATACTGGCCGCTCGTTAGGTTTTTAATATCAAATTTCTCCTGTTGATTGCCACCTACCGATTTGAGTTTTCGTTGTTCTACTACTCGACCTCGGTTGTCCAAAATCGTTATACTGATTTGTTTATTGGGTTCAGAATCAAAAGAAACGCTCAACTGCTCGCTAACTGGGTTTGGGTAAACATTTACTACAGCATTATTAGGAGCTTCATTGGCCAAAATTGGACTAACTTTTACTTCAGTTTGGGCATTTCCTTGACAATTATTTGCATCGGTTACTTTTACAGTATATGTACCCGAAGCACTCACCGAAATATTCAAAATACTTGGATTCTGAACCGTCGAAGCAAAACTGTTTGGTCCAGTCCATTCGTATTTTAACGGAGCAGTTCCAGTACTTGAAGCACTACTCAGTCTCAATAATTCACCTTCAAAATATGGGCCTGTATTGCTGGCTGTAACTGCCAGTTTTACTGCTTGAATCAGAATCGAATTTGAAGCGGCACTTTCTTTACACCCCGAAATCGTACAGGTTGCGGTATAAGTAGTATTATCAACGGGTGAAACTGCAATAGAAGTAGTAGTTAAGCCATTCGACCATTTCAAAAGGCCATCTTTGCAACTGCTCGTAGTGAGCGTTACTTTTTCGTTCCCTCCCGCACAGATTGATAATTTATCAGATGTGATTGTCGGCACACCAGTATCCCCTACTGTTATTTCAACGGTATTTGTACTTTCAATTACTGGCGAAGTCGAAACTACTTTTATTTTATACGTTCCTTTCTCTAAATCTTGTGTAGTTTTTACATTCACAGTTCTTCGGGTATCGTTTCCTAATTCAATCGCTTTATCGAAACTTCCTGTTTTATCAGAAAGTAAAATCCTAAATCTATTATCGAGATTAAAGCTACCATCGGCGGTTGTAAACGAAATTGAAAAACTTTGTCCCGCACAAAAACTATTGGGACTCGGTAAAGCAACCGTAATACTCGGCGGCACATCTAAGCCAATTTTACCATTTTCTGTAAAATAATTCGTGTATAAATCTACCGAACCACCACGACCATCTTCCAGTTCTTTATTGCAGCCATAAAGCACAATTACACCACCAGTTTTTGGGTGAAGCATCAAACGATAATCGCTGTAGAAAGTATAGTCATTTATCGCAACGCCATCTTCGCCAAATTTTGGATTTCCGTTAGCATCAAAATGCTGAATCGTTAAGTCGTAGCCAATGTTTTTGGGAAATAACCATAATGTATAAACACCATCTTTACCATCCGAGATAAGCTTATTGGGTAAAAAGTAAGATTTATCGGAACGTGGCGTGAAGACGTCTTTTTTCCAAATAATACTGCCACTGGCATTGATTTTTGCCATCTGAAAAGGCCTTGATTTATCGCCCGTTTCAATCCAAGTCGCAATTCCGCCGCCATCACTTGTTGGGATAATTTGCACATCAAAAGTTGAGTTTGAACCTAAATTCACACCGCTACTTCCCCAAATATTCTTTCCATCTTTACTGATTTTATGTACCAAAACAATTTTCTTCGAGTCAGCATCGCTCGAAAGCGTCCTTCCGATTATTGCATTTCCATCATTATCAACCTTAAATAAATCAATGCGAGTTTTGCCAAAAAAAGGATTTGGCAAGGCTGCTGTCACCGGAAGAAGTGCTTTATTGGCGGCATCAAAAGTCTGGAATGAATAATCAGTGCTTGGGTCTCTTATGAGGGCAATAAATTTGCTATTTTTTTCATCGTACAAAACCTTCGTTTCTAAACCTTTGGCACTCAATAGTTTAGCTTCGTCTTCGACTACTTTTCCTGCATAATTTATTTTTTTTGTGTAAACCACATTATCATTAGTAGCACGATTAAAATTATTGAAAGTAATCAACAATTTATCATTTTTTAGGTCATTCAATTCCAAAACACCATCATTGGCATCATCGCTTGTGAGTTCTTGGTCCGTAACCTTTACACCATCGGCCGTCCATTGAGCTTTTCCATCACTCGAAACATACTGAGCGTACAAATTTCTGCGGTCAGTTTTATTTACATCAATACATCTGTGCCACAAAATATACGCTCCGCCTTTACTATCAGGCTTAATTAATTTGGGCGTATAGATAAATGTACTCTTATCTAAGATTCGGCCTATACGTAAGCCGTCTTTTGTCCACTGCGGCGTACCTTTGGCATCGAGCTTTTGGGCGTACAAATCAATCAAATTACTTCTATAATCAGCCCAAACATAAAAGCTATTTCCGTCATCATCAATCGAATAAAGTACAGCATACTGAAAGTCAGGTGCGGCACTCACCATCGAAGGCGTAGCATCATTGGGTTTCCATTGTGCAGAACTTATTTGTACCGAAAATGTAATCAGCAAAATTGTAAGAAAATATCTCATGATTTTTGGGTGGGTCTAACAGTCGATGCTTTTTTGAAGCTTTTATCGGACATCAATATGCACAAAATTACGTTCTTATCTTCATATCAACTAATTACACATAAAATAATTCGTAAGTTATTGGTTTTATTAAAAGAAATTTATAATTTTGCAGCCCCAAAATACCACCCTCGTAGCGTAGCCCGTTTGTTCGAGGGAAAATTCAAGTTAGGGAGAAACGCTAATTCCGAAGCGAATCATGTGTTGTTTCAGCACCCCATAACTTTGTGGAAAAAGTCATCGAAAGGTAGTCGTAGCAGTTGGGAGTGAAAGCTAAAAATAGATGACAAATGCTTTTTTCAAACCGCTTAGGAAACTAAGTGTATCGAACATTTAAAATAAACAAAACAGTGAAGCATTTAAGTTACAAAACGATTTCAGCTAACAGCGAAACCGTTAATAAAGAATGGGTAGTTATTGATGCTACCGACAAAGTATTGGGCCGCTTGTGTAGCCAAATTGCGAATATCATTCGTGGTAAAAACAAAACAAACTACACTCCTCACGTTGACTGTGGCGATAACGTAATTGTTATCAATGCAGAAAAAATACGTTTGACGGGAAAGAAAATGACTGATAAAGTTTATATCCGTCACACAGGGCACCCAGGTGGACAACGTTTTGCTACTCCTCGTGAGTTAATGGCAAAAGATGGTCGCCGTGTGGTTGAAATGGCCGTGAAAGGTATGTTGCCGAAAGGTCGTTTGGGTCGTCGTTTATATACAAATTTATATGTATATACTGGAGCAGAACACCCACACGCAGCTCAAACACCAAAAACAATTGAGCTATAATTTGGTGATTTGTTATTAGTTACTGGTTATTAATTGTGAGTAGGTAATTTATTTAACCAATTTCCAAATAACCAATTTTCTAATAACCAAAATAATTTATCTAATTTCAGAATATTTTCAAATTTCTATATACAAATGCAAGTTATCAACGCAGTAGGTAGAAGAAAAACAGCCGTAGCCCGTATCTACATGAAAGCGGGAAATGGTGAAGTTTCTATAAATGGAAAAGGTTTGAAGG
Source organism: Emticicia aquatilis (assembly GCF_014644295.1). Classification (GTDB taxonomy): domain Bacteria; phylum Bacteroidota; class Bacteroidia; order Cytophagales; family Spirosomataceae; genus Emticicia; species Emticicia aquatilis. Next base: position 321,991 of record NZ_BMKK01000003.1, on the reverse strand, counting down.
AGTATTTTCCTTCAGAGATTCTCCAAATCATCTTAAACCAACCGTTTAATACAACAAGTACGGCTGGTCAGTACGATTTAAAAGTAAACGTAAGTGGTGGTGGTATTGCTGGACAAGCTGAAGCTGTTCGTATGGCAATCTCTCGTGCTTTGTGTGAAGCAAATGCAGAGAACCGTCCAGCGTTGAAAAAAGAAGGTTTCTTAACTCGTGATGCACGTATGGTTGAACGTAAAAAACCAGGTCGTCGTAAAGCACGTAAGAGATTCCAATTCTCTAAACGTTAATAGTTTTGAGTTTAGAGTTCTGAATTCTGAGTTTTTTTACTTAATTTTTGCAAAAAATCTAAGTTTCAAAACTTTCTGCAACTCAGAACTCATAACTCAGCATTCAGAACTTATTTATAAAGTCCAGACAGCACTTAATCGTGTCCGGTGTGCTGTGCTGCGTAGTTTAATTTATTATTTACATCTTACTAATTTAGTCAAATGGCACAATTAGAGTACAAAGAATTATTGGATGCAGGTGTACACTTCGGTCACCTTACCCGCAAATGGGACCCAAAAATGGCTCCGTATATCTTCATGGAGAAAAACGGAATCCATATCATCGACCTTAACAAAACTCTTGCTTGTTTAGAAGACGCTCAAGAAGTTGTTAAAGGAATCGTTCGTTCTGGACGCAAAATCATGTTCGTAGCTACGAAGAAACAAGCTCAAGAAATCGTTGCTGAAGAAGCACGTCGCTTGAAAATGCCTTACGTAACTGAGCGTTGGTTAGGTGGTATGCTCACAAACTTTGCAACTATCAAAAAATCTTTGAAAAAATTGCAAAACGTAGAGCGTATGTTGAAAGACGAAGCAACTGCTAAAAACATCGCAAAACGTGAGCGTTTGATGTTAGACCGTGAGCGTATCAAATTAGAGCGTTTGTTGGGTGGTGTTGCTGACCTTTCAAGACTCCCTGCTGCTTTGTTTGTTGTTGACGTAAAACGTGAACACCTTGCAGTATCAGAAGCTCACCGTCTTGGTATTCCAGTAATTGCCATTTGTGATACAAACTCAAACCCTGAGGCAGTTGAGTACCCAATCCCAGGAAACGATGATGCTTACAAATCAGTAGCCTTGATTACTTTGGCTATAGGTAAGGCTATCGAGGAAGGTATCATGGAGCGTAAACTTGACAAAGACAACGCTGCTTTGCAAGATGAAGAAGATGCAAAACGTGCAGTTGATGAAGCGAAAGCTATCATTTCAGCTCCAGAAGAAGCTGCTGCCCCTGCAGAAGAAACAGAAGCTTAATATAAGGCTAATGATATAATTCAGATAGAATAGCCCGAAGCGAAAGTTTTGGGCTGTTCTGTTTCAAAAAGACAACGTATTAATACAAACTTAATAAAAACATAAAATGAATATCACAGCAGCAGATGTAAACAAACTCCGTCAGATGACAGGAGCGGGTATGATGGACTGTAAAAAAGCTTTGACAGAAGCAGAAGGTGACTTCGACAAAGCAGTTGAAATACTCCGTAAAGCTGGACAAAAAGTTGCAGCAAAACGTGCTGACAACGAAACAAACGAAGGATTAGTATTGATTAGCGATAACGGTAAAAATGCTACAATCTTAGCATTGGCTTGCGAAACTGAGCCAGTTTCTAAAGTTGATTCATTCCGTGAGTTAGCAGCTGATGTTTTGAAAACAGGTGTTGAAAACAACGCAAAAGATAAAGAAACTTTATTAGCTACTAAAATGTCTGATGGCCGCACAGTTGAAGAGGCTATCATCGAATTAGTAGGTAAAATCGGTGAGAAAATCGTTGTAACTGATTACCAATTCGTAGAAGCTGAGCAAGTTGTATCATACACTCACTCAACTGGTAAATTAGGTGTATTAGTTGCTTTTGATAATACTCAAGGAACTGACGTAACTGAGGTTGGTAAAGACGTAGCGATGCAAATCGCAGCGATGAAGCCAGTAGGTCTTGATAAAGACGATGTTGACCCAGCTATCGTTCAAAAAGAAATCGAAATCGGTATGGAAGTTGCTCGTCAAGAAGGCAAACCAGAAGCGATGTTAGAGAAAATTGCTATGGGTAAATTAGGTAAATTCTACAAAGAATCTACTTTATTGAACCAAGAGTTCGTAAAAGACAACTCATTGACAATCGCTCAATTATTAGAGAAAACTTTGAAAGGCTTAAAAATCACAGCTTTCAAAAGAGTTCAAATCTAATAGTCCAAGGACGATTAATTCTAAGGAAGTCTTCGGACTGGGTGTCCCCCTTTACCGAAGGCTTCCTTTTTTGTTTAGAAGCCTCCTTATTTTTTATCTTTCAATGCTTCTTTGCGTTTCTTTTCTTGCTCCAGCTCAGCAGGAATGTGGGCGTAGGCTTTGAGAAGACCTTTGTGAATATTCTCAAGAAGAGGGTCACGTTTTAATATTTTCATATTTATGTTTTGCTAATATTATTCAAGATATTCCAAATTTCAGCATTTTCAACTATCACCATTTCTTGCGGAAACTGCTCTGCAATAAGTTGAGGATGCCCCAATGTATAATCTGAGTTGTCGTAAATTGACCATTTGTCAACAATCGGCAAGAAAAGATTCATCAAGTTTTTTATGCCGCTTTCATAACGTCTTCTGATTACCTCTTCAGGAATATTATGCCCTCCTTGACGAACCCTTCGAGCTACTCTTTCAATAGCATGCTCCGCATTTTCAATCCAAAAATATACCAAAACAACTTCATAAGCAAGATTTTGAGCTTTCTTGACTAATTCAACATAGCTCTTAGTAGCCAGTGTTGTTTCTATCACAAAGTCAATTCGTTTTCCTAAAGCTATATGTATTTCGTTTAGCATTTGCCTACCCGCTTGGATAGCCACACTCTCGGGAGAAATAGGGTTTAATTGAGCAGCAATGATGTCAGCATTCAAAAAAGTATCAATTCTGAAAACATCGGGTAAAAGTACTTTTGCCGCAGTTGTTTTACCAGCTCCATTACAACCAGCTATGATGTATAAATTAGGCATTGTAAGGTTTAATTTGGTCAAATTTACTAAAAATGCCTAATTCCACAAGCTTTTACGCTTTTGTTACTTTCGACCTTAGAGCAAATGATAGCCCTACCGAAAAACCTACGGTTTGATTTCTCACGGGTAATTGAACCAAGGGTAAGTTTAACACCCGAGAAAAACCATGTTGGTAGCGTCCTTCCATAAAAAACTTACCGTTTTTAAACGGAATTTCGTAACCCAAAGCCCCTACTCCACTAAATTCGGCATCTTTGAAAAGTCCAGTGCCGAGACCCGTACGAATCGGAAAAATATTTAGCACACGAATCACCGTTCTTGAATCAAACAAATACCCAACCGATGGCCCCAATAAAATATAAGCATGACCTTCGTTTGAGTCACCGAGCTTAAATTTTGCTAAAATTGGCATTTCTAAATGGTTGTTTTTCAGTGCGATTCTCCCACCTATCGGAATATCAATACCAAACAAATTCTCGCCTCCATTGATATTAAACGATTCGTTTATCACAAAACCTTTCTGTGTAAAAGCCAACTCGGGCTGAATCGAAATTCTATCCGAAATAGGCAACTCAACAAAAATCGCACCCGATGGAGCAGGTAAAAGTTTAAAATCGGGCGTAATATTTTCAATCAATTTGAATTTTGTCATAGTTGAGCCCGTAACGCCTCCACGCACACCAACAAAAATTTGGGCAAAAGTCAAGTTTGCCAGTAACACAAATACAAGTGTTTTGAACATAGTTCTCATTTTAGTAATCAGTTTTAATTAAATTTGCATAAAAAATGAGTATTGATTTGCAATAGGCAATTTGAATTTGGGAAGTTTATGTAGAAAATTCTTAATTCTACATTCTTGATTCTACATTATGTAGATGCCATTAAGACATCGAGCGTTGCACTTTTACTGTTAATGAAAAGTTAATGAATTTACCCGAAAACTTTATCGCCCAAATGCAGCACATTCTTGGTGCTGAGTATTCGGTCTTTGCCGAAAGTCTCGAACAAGAAACTCCAACGACAATTCGACTGAACCCTCGCAAAAAGGTAACAAACGAAGTTTTATTTGACCAAAATACCGAACCAGTAAAATGGAACGCCGATGGGCGATATTTACCACAGCGACCAGTATTTACGCTCGACCCTGCTTTTCATGCAGGAGCCTATTATGTGCAAGAGGCATCGTCAATGTTTGTAGCAGAGGCCATCAAACAAACACTTGATTTTGATAAGCCTCTCAGAGTGATGGACTTATGTGCCGCTCCTGGTGGAAAAACGACCCTTTTGGCATCGTTACTCAACGAAAAAAGTCTTTTGGTGGCCAATGAAGTCATCAAAAGCCGAGTTGCACCATTGAAAGAAAATCTTGAAAAGTGGGGTTTCCCGAACTACATTGTGAGCAATCACGACCCCGAAGATATGATTGATTTAGAGGGATTTTTTGATTTGGTTCTGACCGATGCTCCCTGCTCGGGCGAAGGACTTTTCAGAAAAGACCCAAAGGCTCGTAACGAATGGTCGGAGGATAGTGTACAGCTCTGCTCGGCCCGCCAAAAACGTATTCTTCAAGCAGCAGCGATGTTGGTTGCTCCGAATGGCTATTTGTGCTACTCGACCTGCACCTACAACGAAAAAGAGAACCAAGAAAATGCCAAATGGCTCACTCAAACCGCTGATTTTGAGGAGGTTAAACTCAATATTCCTGCCGATTGGAATATTACTGAGAAAAGTTTTGGCTATCAATTTTATCCTCACAAAACCAAAGGTGAAGGTTTTTATTTGGCTATTTTCCGCAAAACACAAGGCTCAAGAGCCGAAGTGAGAGGCAAAGTTAAGTTTAACCGTGTACCGCAAAAGAAAGTTGAGTTATTGAAAAAATGGCTCGCCAACCCCGAATATTTTGAGTTTTACGAAAAACCAGAAGGTGCAATCGTAGCGATTCCAACTAATTTGACCAACGAATATTCTGCGATTCTGAGGGTTTTACAGAAGCGTTCATCGGGCTTTGAGATTGGACAATTTAAAGGTGAAGATTTTATTCCGAGCCATGATTTAGCTTTGAGTACGGCCATTTCTGATGATTTACCACACGTAGATTTATCAAAAGAAGATGCTTTAAAATTTTTGAAAAAAGAACAAATTTCGGTCGAAAATGCACCAAATGGCTGGCTTTTGGCTCGTTATGAAGGCTTGAATCTCGGCTTTATGAAAGTCATTGGCAATAGAATGAATAATTATTTGCCGAAAGAATGGCGAATTCGGATGGATATTCCTGAGTAAAAGCCCCTCCCAACCCTCCCCGCCCTTCGACTACGCTCAGGGAACGGGGAGGGCTTTTTTCGAGCTTATTTAATCCTCATTTAGAAAACTTTATTCAAAATAGCTTTGTTTGAAATAGATAGAATCATCAAACAAAAAGCTAATGTTCAATAATTTCGTATATCAAAATCCAGTAAAAATACTTTTTGGTAAAGGTCAGATTGCTCAACTGAGCAAACAAATTCCTGCCGATGCAAAAATTTTACTTACTTATGGCGGTGGAAGTATTTTCCAAAATGGCGTCTATGAACAAGTAAAAACTGCCCTCGAAGGCCGAAATATCGTAGAATTTGGTGGAATCGAAGCCAATCCTACTTACGAAACGCTCATGCAAGCCGTTGAGTTGGGGCGTAAAGAAGGAATTACTTTCTTGCTGGCCGTTGGTGGTGGCTCGGTGCTTGACGGAACCAAATTTATTGCCGCCGCTATTCCGTTTGAAGGCGAAGATGCTTGGCAAATCGTAACGGGGAAAGAGAAATATAAAACGGCAATTCCGTTGGGTGCGGTGCTTACACTTCCTGCAACTGGTTCGGAAATGAATTATTACGCAGTAATTAGCAAAAAATCGACGCACGAAAAGAAAGGAATGGGCGGGCCATTAGTTTATCCTAAATTCTCGATTCTCGACCCCGAAACCACGTATTCGTTACCGCCACGCCAAATTGCCAATGGCATTGCCGATGCTTTCACGCACGTAATGGAACAGTATATGACCTATCCTGTTGATGCACAAATCCAAGACCGTTTTGCAGAATCCGTAATTCAAACACTCATCGAAGTTGCTCCAAAAACACTCGAAAATCCAACTGACTACGAAGCTCGTGCCAATTTTATGTGGGCGGCTACGGTAGCACTCAATGGCTGGATTGGCTTGGGCGTACCACAAGATTGGGCAACGCACCAGATCGGGCATGAGATTACGGCTTTCCACGGCGTTGACCACGCCCGAACGCTCGCAGTTGTATTGCCACATTTATTGCAGTATAAAAAAGCCGATAAACGTGCAAAACTGATTCAATATGCCAAAAGAGTGTGGAATCTGAGCGGAACCGATGACGAATTAGTAGCGGGAGCAATTCAGAAAACTGGCGAATTTTACGAATCATTGGGCTTACCAATCAAAGCCAGCGAGTACGGCGTTAATAAAGAGACAATCGAAAAGATAAAGCAACGTTTTGTTGAAAGAGGAATGAATTTCGGAGAAAAAGCCGATATTACACCAGAGGTTGTAGCCGAAATTTTAGAAATGAGTATTGCGTAATATCACATTGATAGAGAGACAAGGCAGTGCCTTGTCTCGTCGTTTTGAAAAAATATTTCTACAAAAAAACGTGGTATATTTCAAGAATCTGCCACGTTTTTACTTTCGATTATTTCTTCATTTTTTCGAGGGTTTCTTCAAATTTTGTAGTATCTGCTTTCCATAGTTTAGCCGTTTCTATTACATCAGTTTGCCATTTGATAGCCTCTTCTTTTTGTCCTAATTTAAAAAGTAGCTGAGCATAAGTATCCATCATGTATGGATTTTTCTTTCGAGATTTATCCATTGCCAGCTCTTCGTTTATCTCCAAAGCTCTTTTCGACCATTTCAGAGCCTTTGCCAGTTTTTCTAAGTCATTGCTGTAAGTCAAAAAATTGAAAGCAATATTGTTTAGTTCGTTGGCATAACGATTGTAAAATGACGCATAAGCAATTTCTACCCTACCTTCTTTTTTGACCTCCGCACGAGACCTCTCCAATGAGCGTGTTCGGGCAATTTCTTCTTTTTTCAATAAGCTATCGGGCGAATAACGCATTAAGGTGTATTCGGCAAAAGGCTCGGCTCTCTGCAAATAATTTGGGGTGTCTTTTATGGCATTAAAAAAATTGAGCATCGTTATCTGATTGAAAAAATTGGCCTTTTCCCAGTCACTATCGTATGTTCCTGCAACAAAACTCGACAAACGATTCGCTAAAACTACGTTTTTCTGTCTAACAGCAATTCTTGTTGTTTTATCGATAATTTGATTATTGATTTTTACTCGCTCCGAAAGCGGTAATGCTCTGAACAAGCTATCAACCGTTTTTTCAGGTAATAAAACATACATTATTTTTCGTGCTTTACTATCAAGGGCGGGAGCAGTACTCATCAAAAACTTCACATTATCAATCGTTGATAAATCACCAATTGTGTGTTGGTCAATGTATTCATCAACCAATTTATCTGCTTCTTGCTCAACTGATAATTTATATTCGATGTATTTTTTCAGAAAAGCTTTATCTCTATTTCCATTTTTATACTTCATCTCAAACTCTTTCGAAGCTGGATTTTTTGCGTTTGCAATGGCCTCATCTGCTACTTCTAAATATTTCATTTCCGCCGAAGTTGTCATGGCAAACTGATAAATCAATGCCCCTTCGGCATCGAAAAAGGTTGAAGGTGGAAGTCCTCTCAAACCAGTTTTCTCTAATAACTGTCCATAAATCTTTGATTTCGAATCAATTTCGACGGAAATAAAGTTTTGAGCATATTTTTCTCTCAATTTTGTACTGCTCAAACCCGTTCGGGCAACATCATTACACTGATTACAATTATCAGATTTTGTCTGAACAAAAATCAATTTATTGCGTGTTTTGGCGGCTGTAAGCAAAGCTTGTAAATCATCGAAATTTTCAAACTTAACTTGTGAAAAACCTATCTGAGAAGTTAGTAATAGTAATACAACGAAGAAACGGAATAGCATGGTGTGAATAAATTAGATGTGTTTGATTGGATTCTGTCGCAATTAAAGTAGTAAATTTCAAAAAGAAAAGACGTTACGCAAATAAAAAACGTGGCACATTCTTAAAATATGCCACGTTTTTCTTTCTCAAAAAGCTATGTTATCACTGCACTTTCGCAAAATCGGCAGTTAGTTTGTTCATTTCTGTATCCGAAACTTCGCCCGAAGTTACCACCAAACGGAAACGCATGGTAGTTGATTGCTTAGGAGCAAGTTTGAAATTGAGTTCCTCTTTGCCGTTAGAAAACACTTTTTGTCCGAATGGATTTGCCGAGAAAAGACCATAACCACGTGAGTGCCAGTAGGTTGGATACCCAACATTTTTCGGGTGGTCGATAATGGCAACTGAGATTTTTTCTTCACCGATTTTTCCACGAAGATTCACCCAATCAGAGCGTTTTGCCCAAGTATCTTCCCCTTCAATTCCTTGTTTGTTGCGATAACTCCCTGTGATTCCGGTATTATCCAATACTGGCACTTTGGTAGCCACGCCACTTGCATCAGTAAATACTTCGGCTTTGTTTGAAGGATGCTCTAACTGGCGAGCCAAACGAATAGCAAACGTACCATCTTTTACGTCTTTGAATGTTACTTCTTTATCAGCAGCCGTCAGGGTTGTGATTCTATCAGTAATTCGTTGTTTATCAGTACCTTGGAAAATATAGGTCGTTGTTTCTTTCAACATAATTTTTCCGTCTTTATCCAACCAATCGGCTGTAACTACCAACGAACCTTTATTTGCACCCGATTTTACTGATTTGATTCCCGTGTGAACGATTGTTCCGTAAACTCCCTTCGGATTGGGCGGCGTATTTGAGTTATTCCAAAAATCGTGTCCGTTTACATCTTCGTAGTTAAACCAAACGCCAACATGATGCGGGTGGTCGATACGCTCGCCTGGGCGTGGGTCCATTGGCCAGCCACGCGTGATAAGTGTACCTTCGGATGTACGAACTGGGTATAAAACCGCTTTTTTCAGCACATCTGGGCCTGGGTAGATATAAGAAGTGAAAGGTTTGCCATCGACCAAGACATCAACCTTTTTATTGGCATCGTCACGAACGAGTTTCACAGGTTTTGTTTGCCCAAACATAACGGCAGGAACGAGTGAAAAAAGCAAAAATATTTTTTTCATGGTTTTTTAAATTGGATAGAGTAAATTAATATAGCAAAGTAAGCACTCTTTTTCAATCTTAGCTACCGAAATATTTGCTTTTTCTTATATTTTTTTGACTTTAAATTAGTTCAACAAGGAAATTACAAACTAAAAATTGTGTTAATAACGAAACATCAACCCAACTACGAGTGCATTTTCGTTATCAATTTCGGCGGTAGTACGGCGGCGGCGGAAAATGTAACGATAGCCCAACTCCGACTCTAAATGTTTTGTAAAATTATGATTGAACGTAAATCCAATCTGATTTTGTTCATATTTTTTAGTTGAATTTGGAGGAGCTCCAAACAAAAATTCTTGCATAAAAACCAAACTATTGGCTTCGGAAAGAGGTTGACGAAGCTGCAAACGCTGGCGAAAACGTCCAGCCGTACGGTCAATGAAGCTTCGATACTCATATTGGGTTCGCCACTGAAAAGTAGCTTTATTGATTTTCTGAAAAAACTCTACGCCTGGTGTAAATCGCCATTCAACGGTTGGCGTACGTAAAAAATCTGCCTCTTTCCCTAAAATTTGGTAAGAGTGCCACCTCGAAATACCAAGGTTAAATAGCCATTTTGTAGTGCGGTACCCAACAATTATTCGTTGAGCATCAAGAAAAGGTTTGCTCAAAAAATTATATTTTGAATAACGAAAATCATTTTGACGACGGTAAGAGAAATCGGCCGACAAAGACCATTTATTAATCTGTTTACTGACCAATAATCTCGACCAAACGCTGGTATGATTGTAAGTTTGGGCATAACCCGAAGTAGAAAAAAATATCCCAAGGCAAAATCCGACGATTTGGTAAGTTTGCTTATGTATTTTGAAGGCTTGTTGTACGTTTTTCACTGAGTGTAATTATCTGATATACAGAGTTCTAAAAAAGGGTTTGCAAAATTACAAGAAAAAAATAAACACGAGATTAAAATACCACTAAATCTACCAAATTAGTGTGACTTAGGGTAAATTAAACCTGATTAAGGCCCATAGATATTGTTCAAATTATTGATTTTCGTAAAAATAATTGTACTATTCTTATTAACAATTTGATAATCAGGGGATTGTCTGAATTAGTTAAGGAATTATCATTTATATTCCGTAATTTTGCGGTTTATTTAAGAAAAAGTGTTCTTCGTCATTGTTTATCCGTCGTCCGTTGGGTAAATGCTGACGCCAACGAACTAAACAATTACATTTAATGAATAATATCAGAAACATCGCCATCATTGCCCACGTTGACCACGGTAAAACTACATTGGTTGATAAAATCATTCACGCTTCAAAAATTTTCAGAGAAAACCAAGAATTCGGTGATTTGATTCTTGATAACAATGACCTTGAGCGTGAGCGTGGTATCACTATCGTTTCTAAAAACGTTTCAGTGAGATACAATGGCGTAAAAATTAACATCATTGATACCCCGGGTCACTCTGACTTTGGTGGTGAAGTGGAGCGTGTATTGAAATTAGCCGATGGCGTAATTTTATTAGTTGATGCTTTTGAAGGACCAATGCCACAAACTCGTTTTGTATTGGGCAAAGCTCTTCAATTAGGTTTGAAACCAATCGTTGTTGTAAATAAAGTTGATAAAGAAAACTGCCGCCCAGACGAAGTTCACGAGCAAGTTTTCGATTTGATGTTTAACCTCGAAGCAACAGAAGACCAACTTGATTTCCCTTGTCTTTATGGTTCATCAAAACAAGGTTGGATGAGTACTGATTGGAAAACTCCAACAACCGACATCGTTCCGTTGTTAGATGCTATCATTGAGCATATTCCTGCTTCTCCAGTAGTTGACGGAACGGCTCAATTACAAATCACTTCACTCGATTATTCTTCTTTTGTAGGTCGTATCGCTATCGGTCGTGTAGCAAGAGGCGTTTTGAAAGAGGGTATGCAAGTGGCTCTTTGTAAAGCGGATGGCTCAATCAAGAGAAACAAAATCAAAGAATTACAAGTATTTGAAGGTCTTGGTAAAGTAAAAGTTGCAGAAGTAGCTTCGGGTGAAATTTGTGCGATTACAGGTATCGAAGATTTCGAAATCGGTGACACTATCGCTGATATGGAAAACCCAGAGGCTTTACCACGTATCTCAATCGACGAGCCTACGATGAACATGTTGTTTACGATTAACAACTCTCCTTTCTTCGGAAAAGAAGGTAAATTCGTAACATCACGCCACCTTCGTGACCGTTTGATGAAAGAAACTGAGAAAAACCTTGCTTTGAGAGTACAATCGGGCGATACTGAAGATAAATTCTTAGTATTCGGTCGTGGTATCCTCCACTTGTCGGTTCTTATCGAAACGATGCGTCGTGAAGGTTATGAGCTTCAAGTTGGTCAACCACAAGTATTATACAAAGAAGGTGAAAACGGCGAGCGTCTCGAGCCAATCGAAACATTGGTTGTTGACGTTCCAGAAGAAACTGCTGGTAAAGTAATCGAATTAGCTACGCAACGTAAAGGTGAATTGTTGATTATGGAGCCAAAAGGCGACTTACAACACCTTGAGTTCAATATTCCATCACGTGGTTTGATTGGTTTGCGTTCGAGCGTATTGACAGCTACTTTCGGAGAAGCTATCATGAACCACCGTTTCAAATCTTATGAGCCATTCAAAGGAGCAATTGCTGGCCGTGTAAACGGTTCATTGATTGCCAGCGGTAATGGCCCAGCTACTCCTTACTCGATTGATAAACTACAAGACAGAGGAGCGTTCTTCATCGACCCAGGTGAAGAGGTTTACATGGGTATGGTAATTGGTGAGCATAACCGTCAGAACGACATCGTTGTGAACGTACAAACTGCGAAACAATTAACCAACATGCGTGCATCTGGCTCAGATACAAACGTGAAGATTGCTCCAAAAATCAACTTCTCGTTGGAAGATGCAATGGAGTATATCCAAAAAGATGAATACTTAGAAATTACACCAAAATCGATTCGTATGCGTAAGATTTATCTTGACGAAAACGAGCGTAAACGTGCAGAAAGTAAAGGTACTTTCGCAATGGCGTAATTATCAATAGAGTCTGTACCGCAGGTCTGACTCATTTTCTAAAAGCCTTGATAGTCGAATGATTATCAAGGCTTTTTTTGTGTAGTTTGAAAATCGTATCTTTGCCATTATGATTCAAAAACCTATCCTCATACTAAAATTCGGAACGGCTTCGATTACTCAAAAAAACGGAGAGCCTGACGAAACCATCATTGCCGATATTGCTCGCCAAGTGGCCATTCTTCACGCTGACTATCAGATAGTTATGGTATCATCGGGTGCGGTGGGTGCAGGAAAACATTTTATCAAAAATTATTCGGGTGAAATTGCCGAGCGTAAAGCCGCCGCTGCCATCGGAAACCCACTTTTGTTGAATATTTACTCGAAATATTTCTCACAATACGGCATTCAGATTGCCCAAAGTTTGTGCGAACGCCAACATTTTGGCAATCGTGAACAGTTTTTGCAACTCAAAGAAACGTACCAAGAATTGTGGGAAAACGATATCATTCCGATTGCCAACGAAAACGACGTAGTGAGTAACCGTGAGTTAAAATTTTCGGATAACGATGAACTGGCAACTCTCATTGCCACAGGTTTTGGTGCAGAAACGCTAATGATTTGTACTTCGGTTGGTGGACTTTTGGATAAAGACAAAAACATCATTCGTAAAATAGAAAACATTGATAATCAGATTCTTGGTTTGGTTGATAACAGTAAATCGGCACTTGGTTCTGGCGGTATGGCCTCAAAACTCACCTTTACGAAGCTCGCCACTCGAATGGGAATCAGAGTTATTATTTTCGGAATGAAAGAGCAAGATGGCATCTTGAAAGCCATTAAAGGCGATGCAGGAAGCGAATTTACGGCTCAAGAAGTAAATTTATCGTCGAGAAACAAATGGCTGGCCAGTGGAAGCGTTACGGTAGGAACTTTACAGATTGATGCAGGAGCAGCCAAAGCTATCCAAAAACGCAGTAGTTTGTTGGCCGTTGGTATAAGAAAAGTAAAAGGTGATTTTGAAATGGGCGAAGTTGTAGAAATTGTTGATAATCACGGTGAAATGCTGGCTGTTGCCCGCACAAAGGTTTCTTCGGCTGAGTTAGCAGCAAATCTAAAAACAATCAACTACGAAGTAGCAAATGCCAATGATATTGTGTTGATTTGAGGGTGTTTTCATCTTATAAACTAAACAATGTACTTCCTCTATTTAGCGATTGGCATTTTAGCTTTCATTTTCAATATTTTGATTGTGACCAGTAGTACAGCGGGCAGAAAAGTAGGCATTGCTCCTGTTATACAATTGATTTTTATTATTCCGATTTTTATTAGTTGTTCGCTTATTTTTTATTTTACTAAAAACACTAATCTGGGGCAGAACTACCAACATTTATATTTTTTGTTGCCATTCTTACTGGAAATTACCTACTTTGCTTTTACCAAAGACCTTTTTGATATTTTCAAAGCAGATGGCTTCGTAATTCGCTCTTATGTTTTATCAATCGGTTTAGCCACGATTACTACTTTTTTTCTCAATTGGTTATTTATAAAAATCTTCTAAAATGACACCTCAAAAACGCCAACAAATTATTCATCAAATACTCGAAAATATCTCAATCGAAGTGCCTACGTACCAAAATAGCGAACCCGATTGGGGGATTTGTGAAGGAAATGTAGCAGTTTGTATCATTGACGACGAAGGCAATGTTTACGGCAAAATTTGGGGTGATGATAAACTAAAAGGCCGACGCTACTACGATGTGGCCTACCGAAAAGCATCGCAAGTTTGGATAACTGGCTATAAAACTGGCGAATTTGAGCGTTTAATTTTTACCGATAAACTCAATTACCGAGATTTTGGTATTCCACTGCCCGAACTCATGGGCTGGGAAGGTGGCCAACCGATTCAGTTAGATGACGAAACGACTATTTCGTGCGGTTTTAGTGGTTTTAAAGGTGCAACCGACTTGGCAATCGTAAAAAAAGCCGCAGAAGCAGCTTTACAACAAATCTAAATATGAAGGGGAAAAGCTATTTCTCTTTTCCCCAAATTTCATTGACAGGGTCGCCTTTTGAGCTTTTACCCGAATGTTGCCATTTATCTCCTTCCACTTTTGCATCAAACGTGAGCGACGCTCCTACCCTGCTATTATCTCTTGAGAAAAATTCGAGGGTTTCAGTATATTTACCATCTTTGAGGGTGTATGAACCTCCGCCTGTACCGAAAAACTCCTTGGTTTCGGGGTTAATCGCAAACCATTGGAACCGTGTTCCCGAACATATTTTTAAGGTTTTCCGAGCTGTACGCTTCATTTCAGTCATTTGTCCATCTTGCCCAACCCGTGCCGAGATTCGCCAATTGCCCGACAAAGCATCTTTTCCTTCATCAATGCGTTTCCAAGTTGTTTTTGCTTGATTTTCAATCATAAACTCGTTATCTTTTCTTCTAAACTTATAGGTGATTTTCGTGCCTACACTCTCAGGATTTTTATCATTAAATTCGAGTGTCAGTATAAGACCAGCATCATTAATTTCGTAAGTACCGCCGTAAGTTCGGATGTACGTATTTTTCTCAAAAATGGCAATCGAAAGATAATTTTCGGAGGCAATCATCACCGCTCTTTCGTTAGAAACACTGCTTTCTGGCTGCATTTCCCACGCTCCACGCAACGTGCCAGCAAAGCTTTGAATAGCCATTGTCAATATAAAGAATGAAGCAAAAATCGTTGTTTTCATATTTTTTAGAATTTAAGGTTGAGTCTTATTTTCAAGGTCGGCAAGGCTTTGAGCCTTGCCGACCTTCTGCAACAAAGTGTTATCTATTTTTTAAAGCCTTTATCGCCCAGCCTACCAAACCACACAAAACCATCAAAACGGTTATTCCTGCAAAAATCCATTTAATTAAACCTGAATTAGAAGCAAATGTTGCCCAAAATTCAACTTTTTCGGGAAAGGCTCGAAGCATTTGCACAATTCCATAGTTTTCACACAAATCAAAGATTAAACCGCCAATCGGAATGACATTGATTACCGAAAAACGTTGCATTTGCCATTGGTTTTTCTTGAACAAAAAGCTAACCAGCATGATAAACGAAAGCGTGTAGATAATCGGATAAATGACATCAACGAAGGATTCGACAAAGAGATAAATTTCTCGGCCTTTCTCGCCATACGATTCAATAATACTATAACCTTTGTCGGGAGTAAAACCAAAACTTAAATCCATCAAACCTCGATTTAGTTCAGGGTCGAATTGTTTTTGAAAATAGGGCAGAATTGCCCCCGAAAAAGTAAATTGTAAGGCTAAAAAACCTAAAACAAGGTAACCACTGGCTCGGGTGTAAAAGAAATTAGATAGTTTTTTCATGGGTTTGATTGGTTATTTACAGGTAAATGTTGTTACAAAACTATGACCATCGTTTAGAAATGATACTTTTTTATCAATATCAATAGCCGTTATTCTGACCGCATATTTGGTATTTAGCTTCAATATTGGCATATTATTTCCATAAATTAATGTTGTCGAACGAATATTTTTTTGTTCATAAATCGGAATCGAAACGGCTTCTACGTAAGCATTTGGGCTTACTTCATCGTTGGGTAATTCTACCAATTTGAAAGAAAAACTAATACCTTTTGTCAAACCAATTATATTCGACCAATTGAACATAATGGGCTGGCGATTACCGATATTCACAATATCTTCATCTTTGGGAAAAATAATAACTGGCGGCTCGACGTATCGAATACTGATAGGATTGCTACAACCCAAGGGTTCTTCAAAAGATAAAACTGTATTAGTCGTAAAATCTAAAGCTCTCAAACAGATATTATAAGTTCCTTCGGGAAATCCGTTTCGAGCGATAACTTCTGGATTTATTTCGGAGTATTCTACATTATTCCCATCAAAAAAGCCTTGTAGTTCTTGCCAATTTTTAAAGATTTTTATCTCATTTGGATTTAAAATAATAGGCTTTGTTGGTTGAAAATTAGGTTTTGTTTTTACCCAAAGTCCGTTATCGCCCGTGATACTTCCAAGCAGTTTTATTTGCAGAATCTGGCGAGTATTATTTTTAACTTGAAGGGTGATTTTTCCTGTGGAAAACAAATAATCAAGTAAATAAGGCGTGTATGGCGGAGCAACCGATACATTGACCGAAACTTGCTGAGCGAAAGTAAAACTTAAACTTAAAACACTGATTATTAGTAAGATATATTTTTTCATGACTTTAGAAATTTAGTTGATATTCGATTGCACCTCTGTTTTCGGAGAATGCTTGTTGACCTTTATTTTGTATCAAACTCCAATTGAGCGACAAAGTATGTTTTTTTAGAAATGTATAAGAGGCATTTGCCGAAGCGTTTATAACACTGCCATTATCATTGAATTCGTAGATTTTTTGTTGACTAAACATAAATCCTACATTTGAAGAAAGAACTAAGTTATTTTCTTTCAAAAAACGTTTATTAAAACTGGCGGTTGGACCATGAAAAACACTTTCAATATCAGCCGATTTGGTGAGTGTATAGGAATAATTTAGACTAAAGTCGAAGTTTGAAAGAAGGTTTTGATAAGAATAACTGGCATTATAATTCCAGTTTTGATTTTCGTTGAAAAGAGCAGTTCTGCTGTTCAAATCTTGTAATTCTTGATAAATTGCCGAAACCATAAAAGTCTGCATATTGCTTTCACCGATACGCATATAAATCGAATTGAGAGAAAGAGTTTTATTATTTTGGGCAATTCGGAGTGTGTCGATAATGGGTAAATAACCCGCTTTTTGTGTAATTCCGTAGTTAGAATACGAAAAATCTGTCGAGAAACTTTCATTTGGAGCATACACAACCGCCGCCGAACCAATAAGTCGATTTGTCTGTGTTTTTTTCTGATTCAACAGATTATCGTGCTGCAAACCAATACTCGTATTGAGTTTCAACTTGCTTTTAAACAAATTCACATTTGGATTAAAAGTATAGCTTTCAATATCATTCTGAAAATAATACGCACCCATTGTCTTGAATTCTGGCTCAATGCGTTTATACTGAATTTTGGTATTAAAAAACTTTGATTTATAAGCAATTGATGATTGAAAGGCCGTCGAAAGTTGCGTTGAAACCCGTGGAATAAACACTTTTTTGATGACATCATAAAACTTGATGCTAATAAATTCGGCGATGGCTTCGGTGCGACTATCTCGTGTGTAGGCACTCACCGAACCATCTAACTCAAACATAAATTTCTTTTTAATTTTCAGCCTTGAACTTATACCAAACGCCAAGTTTTCGGCAGGCTTAGTGTATTGATAATCAGCTGGTAAGCTGATAGAATTTACATCATCGGCTACTTTTAAAACTATCAAATCAAGGTAATTTGTTTTTGTACCAACCCCAATTCTGGAAGCGAAACCTGTGCGTTTGAAAAAAGGAATTCGGTCTGGTTCGGCAAAATTATTTTCAATCGCACGATTGAATTTTCCATAAATAAAGCCAAATCTGAGTTTTTTTGGATTGAGTTCGATGCCTGTTCCGAGAAAAGTATGCCCAGCCAATGTAAAAGGTGAAAAATATACATTTCGATAACCGCCGTGCAGCACCAACCAGTTTTTATACAAAGGACTTGCCCCTGCTTGATTATAAGGTTGTCGAAAGCGGTTATTTTGGCTACTATAAACCATCGTAATAGGCACAAACCAACCATTGCTGGTCTTGATACTGAGCTTACCATTTATTCCCCACGGATTAAATTGTCCACGAGGTGAATCCAGACCATTCATTTTGTAATAACCCGTCGATATACTCCAATCGCCCGTAATGCTTAGTTTTGGTGCAGGTATTTTTATAGAATCTGCCTTTGTTTGGGTAGAATCATTGGCAAGGATTGAAGTAAAATTTGACGTTAAAATAACGATAAATAAGATAGTTTTCATGGCTAAAATCTGTATCAGATTGATGATACAAATTTGCACTTTTTTGATGCCTCAGTTCAATACAAACTTGTTTGTATTTTTGCGTAATTATTTGGCTATTAGTCATTTAAAACAAAACCAGCCACCTTTAAAGATGGCTGGTTTTATAATTACTATGAAAAAATGATATTTCAATTTCCAGTATTTGGACTATTATTATCATCCAATTTCCAAACGATTCGGGTTAAATCTCCCGATGGAATAAATGGAAGCCCAGGGGCAGGACAAGGAATACATTCGGCCCATCCTTCGGTGATAACTTTGATGCCGCACTCACAATCTAAGCCACCGTTGGTGCTACCATCGTGGTTGCCTAATGCTAATTGTTTGAGATTATTCTGGCATTTCATTCTAATCGCTACTGTTTTTCCACCTCTTCTGGTAATAAAAAGCGTTCCTGCTCTTCCAAAATCTATGGTATTATTTCCTTCTACCAATCTTACGTTTTTTTCTACTGTATTTTCACGTGAGGTTTGTGCAAAAACGGCTGTACTAAAACTTGAAATAAAGATAATTACGGCTACAAAAAATTTAGTTTTCATGATATTTTATTAGACGATACAATCGCCACTTTTTTTAAAGAATTGATAATGAATAGTTTATAATCTTGATGCTGCTTCTCTTACTTTCTGAACGGCTGGCAATAAAAGCCCGATATTCCATTCATTTTGACCATTCGACAAATCGCAAGGTTTGCACATACACATTCCAATATTTTTGTTGGCTGTTCCGAAACACGCATCTGGCACTGGACATTTACAAGGAATTGTTGGAGCTCCTTCGACCGAGCCATCACTTGGGCTTAGTCGCTCAATTTTACCTGCGGCATCTTGGAAAATTACATTTGAGAAAGTTTCTCCTCGCTTTACAAATCTGATTGTTCCTCTTCCGTTGGGAATCTGAACTGTGTTAGTTCCTTCGGTCATTTTGACGGAACTTATCAAAACATTTTCCAACTCATATCTTTGTGCTGAAACTTTGCCTACGAAGGCTACTAATAAAAGGGCGAATACTACGATTGTTTTTTTCATGGCTTGTTTTTTGTTTGAAAAATTTGTTTAAAATAAAATCATTTTGAAAGTTTAACTTCTACTCTTCGATTTTGGACTTTCCCTGAGCTATTGCCTTCATTTGTAATATCCGAATGACAGAAATAAACGTTGATTCCTTTCTCTTCATTCTTAAAATAAATTATATTCCCTTTGCAATCAAACTCACGGGAATCTCCTGAAGCTTCGGCTCTTTTAGACCTAAGTTGCATTCCTGTTTCGTCTTGCAATGTTACATTGCTGACTTCTTGGTTACGACACAAAAATCTAAGTGTGCCAAATTGGTTAAATACTACTGTATTCATGCCCTCTCGAAGGTATATGGTTTGCTGTGAAGCACTTGGAGCATCTTGTGCTGCAACATTTATTGCAAATGCCGTAGCAAGTACAAATACGAAAGTTATTACTGTGTTTTTCATGGCTGATTGTTTAATTGCTTTTAAAAATTATTTATTAAGTTTGACAACGACATTGATAATTTGTTCAAGTTCACGAGTCAGACCTACCACGCAGGGCTAATTCTTTTCAAAGTCGTTATCAAAATGATTAATTTCTTGGGCCATTTTTTAAATAAATTGTCAAAGACTCAGGCTCATTATTTGATGAAGAATTTGGTGCTTTTTTCCCTTTACACGCCTTGCAACCAAACCCACCATTACCGCTGTCATCGTTCCATGTGAAGGCAATATATTTGTTTTTCCCACATTCACCACAGTCGCTACGAACCTCTGGACCTGCTGTTTCATTGAGGTCTGCTTTGATACTTTTCCCACCTTCGGTTTGTACTACGGCTTGAATGATATCGCCATTTCTAACAATGACACGAAGGCTTGATTTTGAATTTGGTATAGCAAAAGTGTTCATGCCATTTGATAAGCGAACCTCGGTAGAGCTATCATAACTTGGCATTTCGGATTGAGCTGATGCAGTAAACGTAAGAACTGAAATTAATAAAAATACGATACTTAAAATTGTAGTTTTCATGATTGTTTTTTTTGTTTTATTTTATTGTTAATAATTTAATTTTCGTGGCTGTTTTAAAAAAATAGTTTTGATTGTAAATATTTCGATGGCTACTGTTTCGATGATGCAAAGTTGGCAGATTCGCTACCCCGATTTCAATACTAACTTGTTTGTATTTTTGAATTTTGTTGAAATCGCTGCTTAAAAACTGCAAATCTTAACGACCTTTCGATGATGCAAAGTTGGCAGATTCACTACCCCTTTTTCAATACTAACTTGTTTGTATTTTCAGATTATCTCCTTATTTTTGACAAATTCTTACCCTACTCCATGAAAAACTACTTTACTTGCTTACTGCTCCTGCTGGTTTTTGATATGGCTATGGGGCAGAAAGTTTTAGATATAAATGCTGCAAGCGAACTTCCTCTCAAAGACTTCATTTTTCATCTCGAACACCCCGAAGGCGATATTGATATTCTGCAAGCCATAAAATTGTACGAAAACAAGAAGTTTATTTTATCAGAAAGTACAACTCATCGACAAAATTTTGGTCATAATACAAAGGCTAAACACTGGCTAAGTTTTGAAGTGAATGCTGCACAAAAACGAGAGTTGATACTCGAAATTGAGTACGCCAACATCGACCATATTGAGCTTTTTGAAGTAAAAAATGACGAAATTCGTTCTTTAGGCTTTGCAGGAGACATTTATAAGTATGAACAAAGACCTTATTATAACAACAATTATGTGTTTTTACTGAGGTTAGAACCCAATCAAAAAACCCAGTATTTTCTACATATCAATCAGCCAAATGCTATTTTATCATTTGCGATTCGACTTTTTCAGTATGATTATTTCAAGAAAACCGACAGACAAGAATATGTAGTTTGGGGAATATATATCGGTATTATTATGATTTTGTTGGTAGTTAATCTCGTGATGCTGATTATCATCAAAGACTGGATTTATTTTTGGTATATTCTTTACCAACATTGCATCACGATGCACCTTTTTTCGGATGCAGGTTTGGGGTTTCAATATCTCTGGCATGATTATCCGCAATTCAATATTTACGACCCCGTTTATCTCTACATTTGGGGAGCAATGATTGCCCAACTCACATTTATGCAGTATTTTCTGCACCAAACTCGAAGAAATAGTAAAGTATTTAAGTGGATTATCGCTTTCAAAGTTTTTTTGACGATTGCTCTTTTGACAGCCATTAGCATTCATTTTTTTGAACCAAAAGGCAAAGAAATTTACATGTATAAAGCCGTGGCTACGGCAACTTCGATTTTTGTATTGATAATGTGCATACTAACAGTTGTGAGTCTTTACGAAAAACGCAACGAAAAAGAAAAACTCGTAAAATACTATGCTTATGCACTATTTTTTCAGTTTTTGGGCTACACAACCGTCACTTTACTGAATTTAAGTCAGTCAAACGGCTTTAATTTACCTTTCGATATCGAAACTTATGTGGTGATGGGAATTGTGGTAGTTATTGATATTTTCTTTTTTTCGTATGGTTTGGTTTACCGTTTTGAAAGCTATAAAAGGCAAAACCAAAACCTCGAACTTAATATTTTAAATACGAAGCAAGAAAGCCAGAAACGAATCATTGAGTCGCTGGAAGAAGAAAGAAAGCGAATTTCACAAGATTTGCACGATGATATTGGTGCAACTTTGGCTACCGCAAAAGGTTATTTGTCGGTTTTGGGGCGAGATAAAAAATCAAAAGAATTGATAAATGCTCAAATCATAATAGATAAAGCAGCCGAAGAACTCCGCACGATTTCGCACACTTTAATGCCTAAAAACTTTAATAAAATTGCTCTTTCCCGCACGATTGATGAAAGTATTAGAAAGATAAATTCAGAAAAAACGCAATTTGATTTCATTACGATTGGTGAGCCTAAAAAACTCTCAGAATCGGACGAATTGGTCATTTTTAGGATTCTGACCGAACTCATAAACAATATTCAACGCCACTCAGAAGCAACGGAAGCTACCATACAATTGATTTATCATGCAGATTTTCTGAACTTAATCGTGGAAGACAACGGCAAAGGTTTTGGCAATGCTACCCACGATGGCAAAGGTATTCGGAATCTTTATGCCCGTGCTGAATACCTAAAAGGTGAATTATTAATTGATTCGAGCGAACATGGCACATCAGTAATATTGACTGTACCGACCAATAATCATCTAATTGCTAAAGCCCAATGACCCGAAACCTAATTATATTGCTCTTATTGGTGATTTCGACAATCTTTGGGTTTTCGTGGTATCATTTTCATTCTGTAAAAAACATTAATTCTTTGCCTCTCGAAATCGAACATTTTCAAGACCAGCAAAATACAACTTTGCCTAATCAGCTGATTATAAGCCATTTATTTGAAAAAATATCACCCAACCAAAGCAATTTTGGTAATACAAAAGCCATTCAATGGTTTAGATTCAAGCTCAAATCTGAACTTGTTCCTAAAGAATTATCACTCGAAATCACGAATAATTCAATCAACGAATTGGAATTATTTGAGCTGAAAAACAACCAACTTATTTCGCTCGGAAAAACTGGCGATTGGTTAAAATTTAGTCAACGACCATCGCCAACCAAGACTTTTGTTTATCCCATCAGCTTAGATTCTTACCAAAATGCTACCTATTTACTAAAAATCGACAAAAGAGAAGAAAATTTAGTTACTAAAATTTTGTTGTGGAATACCCATGATTTTGAAAATAGCGACCAACGAACTTATTTTTTATGGGGGTTTTATATCGGCATTGTGCTTTTGATTGTGGTACTCAATGTTATTTTTGGCTGGCTCACCAAAGACCCTATTTATATTTGGTTTACGTTATATATACTTGGTCTTTCGCTCCGACAGCTCACTGATGCTGGGCTGGGTTTTCAGTTTTTTTGGTATGATTTTCCGATTTTCAATCGGCCAAATCCTTTATTACAAGCTCTTTGGCTATTTTTACCAGCCATGATTCAGTTTCAGCAAGCATTCTTTGAACTCAAAAAATACCGCAAAAAACTCTTTTACATTTCACAGTTTTTCAAGTACTTCTTTTTTACACTTTTTTGTATTTTTCTAATTTTACAGCTAACAGGCTCTACAATAACTCATAATCTTTATAATCTCAGTGCCAAGATTCATTCGGTTTCTTCTTCATTGGCTACCATTGTGTTTTTGATTATTGGTTTTGCACATTTACGCTCCGACGATATTCTAAAACGTTTTTTTTCTATTGCCATTCTGATTCAATTATTGGGTTTTGTGCTTGTAATCATCAAAAACTTGCTCCAACAATACCAAGAATTAGATTTAATAACTCCCGAGCCGCACATTATCTATCTTTGGGTTTTTCTGATTGACCTCATCTTTTTTACTTATATTTTATCGGTTCGTTACCAAAATTCTCATACCCAAAACCAACAATTACAAATTAGATTAATCCAAGCTCAACAGGAAGTCAATCAAGGCGTAATCGACTCGCTTGAGTCAGAGAGAGAACAAATAAATTTTATGCTTAAAAACGGCGTTGGCGAAAAATTAATTGCGGCCCAAAACCAAATTAAAAACCTCGAATCAACAGCTTTATTGACCGATTCGCTAAAACTCATTGATAAAGCCAATCAAGATTTAAACAAGATTTCAAAAAACCTTCTTCCTCTCGAATTTGCCGAAAAAGGCCTTATTCAGAGCGTCAATGAATTGGTTTTAAAACTTAATCAAACACAAAGTGTCTCATTTAATTATGCCGTAAAAGGCGAAGAACAAAGAATTAGTACCCAAAAAGAAGTGCAGATTTACCGCATTGTAAGTGAATTAATCAATAATATTCTGAAACATTCGGGTGCTTCGGAGGCAAAAATTTCTTTCGATTACAAGCCTCAAAAACTAATCGTGCTGGTAAAAGATAACGGTAAAGGCTTTGAAATCAGCAAATTAGACGATACTGAGAGCGGAATTGGCGTAAAAAACTTACATTCACGAACCCGATATTTGAAAGGTGATGTAAAAATTGATTCGAGCCAAGAAGGAACGACGATTAAGATTGATGTTCCGATTTAGAAAAATACAAACAAGTTTGTATTTTTTAATTAATGCTGTTATTCTATTTTGCGAGTTGAAACCAAGTTGATGTTCAAAAAACTACTAAATATCTTTTTTGCGGTGCTAATTTCAAGTTCCGTACAATCGCAGGAAATAATCCGCTCGCTTGAATTAAAGCCCGAAGGAACGTTTTCTTTAAAGGGGTATTTGTATCATTTTGAAGATAAAACCAACCAACTTACTGAGCGAAACATCCAACAAAAAAACTTTGAATTACTGAAAAACGAAAAGGTAAATGTCGGTAATTCACCATCTAATCATTGGGTAAAGTTCAAATTGCAAAATACTGATGACCAAACAATTAACTATTTTATCGAAGTCGTAAATCCAAGAATTAATCATCTTGATATTTATGAATTTAGAACTGATTCACTCACGAAAAAAATACACACAGGCGATGCTCTAAAATTTGAGAGCAGAGGTTTCCCAAATCGAAATTTTGTTTGCCAGCTATCGCTCAAACCCAACGAAACGGCCATTTATTACATCATGGCCGAAAAACGCTATGAAGCTTTGACTTATAAAATTCAGCTTTGGCAAGCCGATAAATTTGAAGAAAATGACCGAAAAAGTTACCTAAATTGGGGAATTTTATTTGGCTTAACGCTGATTGTATTGCTACTCAATGCCGTAGTTTGGTTTGCCACCAAAGATATTGTTTACGGCTGGTTTATGATGATTATCCTCACGGGAGCTTTTCATATTGGGGCCGCCACTGGGCTGAGTTTTCAGTATTTATGGCCGAATTTTCCCGATATTAATGGTTATTATCCACAAACATTTTCATCGTGGCTCGTGGTATTATTTCAGTTGTATTTTATGCAACAATTCATCGGTCAAACTGCCCAAAATAGCCGTATTTTTCACTTCGTAAAAAAAATCCAATCGTTTATCATTGGCTCGCTGGTTATCAGTATCATCGTATTGATTTTAGACATAATTCCGCAGCATTTCTTCGGTATTATGCTCTTATTGTCACTTTTCTTCGACTTTATAGTCATTCCATTGGGCATTATTAGTGTTGTTGAACGTATCAAAAAACGTGAAAAAATCATACTTTTTTTAGCAGCCGTAACGCTTTTCAAATCATTAATTTTATTGATTTATCTCTTAAATGTGGCACTCAAACTCTTTGAATTTGATAGTTTATCGGTAGTTTTATACAATTTTCTATTCGATTTAATTATTCTTTCTTTGGGAGTTCTGTATTTTGGATTCAGTAAATTTCGCACGCAAAATGAAGAACTTTTGACCACACTTCACCAACACGAACAGGCACAGTCGCAGAAAATTATTGATGCTCTTGAAATCGAACGAAATCGGATTGCCGAAGACCTGTACGATGATGTCGGAGCGATTCTCTCGACGGCAATCGGTTATATTTCGAGTATCACGCGGAAAGCCGAAGTCAAAGAAAAATATCCGATAATTTCGGAAGCACGAAAACTTTTAGAGCGAGCAGTTGAAAACCTAAGAAACGTTTCGCACAACTTGATGCCTAAAAACTTTGCTCAATTAGGTTTATCAAAATCTCTCGCCGAAACCATTGATAAAGTATCCGAAACCAGCGATATTCATTTTGAATATGTGGTTGTTGGCAAAGAAAAAAGGTTGAGTTCGGCCGTAGAAATCCAGATTTTCAGAATCGCCTCCGAACTTATCAATGATATTTTAAAAAATTCGTTTGCCACAAATGCCACTTTACAATTGATTTATGATGAAGAAAAATTAACACTAATTTCGGAAGATGATGGTAGCGGAAAACCCATGTATAATAACCTCGAATCGAAAGTAAACTTTATCAACGGAACGCTCAATCTGGATGTAAATGATAGTGGTGTAACGGTAATTGTGGAGATACCTTTTAGTTAATAACTTTTAGCACTTATGCAACATAATTAATTGACTATAAATTAATTACAAACATTATCTATGATTTCAAATAGCCAATAAAACATGATAAAAATATTAATAGCCGACGACCACCAATTATTCAACGATGGAATCAAAATGATGCTTTCGCCCGAAGATAATATTCAAATAGTTGGACAAGTTTTTACTGGAAAAGACGTGATGGATGCCATTCATCGGCTATCTCCTAATGTGGTTTTGCTTGATATAAATATGCCGCATCTCAATGGTTTGGAAGTTGCGGCTCAAATCATGCAACATCATCCGAGCCTAAAAGTGATTATTCTGACGATGTATAACGACCGAAAATTTGTTGAAGACTGTCAGAAAATGGGCGTTCAGGGATATATTTTAAAAAACTCTGGCGTTGATGAAGTCATCATGGCGATTGAATCGGTGATGAGTGATAAAAAATATTATGACCCAAAACTCACCAAAAGCACCACAAATAACCAGCATACCGATGATTTTTTTATGAAACAATTTCAGCTAACTAAGCGAGAAATCGAAATCATTGGACTCATCGGAAAAAGCTATACAAATGAAGAAGTTGCCGATAAATTATTTCTAAGCATTGCCACCGTAAAAACTCATCGCAATAATATCAACTTAAAATTAGGCATCAATAAACCAGCCGATTTGGTTAAATTTGCCATTGAAAATGGATTATCTTAATCAACCTTAGCAATGAACATCGTTTTTCTTGATGCCTACACCCTAAATCCGCTCAATGATTTAGACCTTTCTATATTAAATACGCTCGGAAATATTACATTGTATGACCGCACTTCACCCGACCAAATTATTGAGCGAGCAAAAGATGCAGAAATAATACTGACCAATAAATGTCCGCTTAATGCACAGACTATCAGCCAATTACCCAATCTAAAATATATTGGAGTGGTAGCAACTGGCTATAATATCATTGACATTGAAGCGGCTAAGGCTCGTGGAATTATAGTAGCTAATGTGCGTGGATATAGCTCGGCATCGGTAGCTCAATTAGTGTTTTCGCTGATTTTAGGTTTTACGAATCGAGTAGCCGAACACGCCCAAAACATAGAAAATACATGGACTTCTTGCCCTGATTTTTGTTTTTATCATTCGCCTTTGGTCGAACTCGAAGGAAAAACTTTGGGCATCATAGGCTTGGGTGATATTGGCAAAAAAGTAGCCAATATTGGCTTAGGATTTGGCATGAAGGTTTTGGCAAACAAGCGTGATTTGACCTCGGGCGGGATGACCGATGTGCAACTTTGTAGCCAAGAACAAATATTTCAAGAATGCGATTTCATTTCACTACATTGCCCATTAACACATGATAATCAACAGTTTATCAACAAAGAAAGATTAACTTTAATGAAATCATCTGCGATTTTGATAAACACTTCAAGGGGTGGATTAATTCACGAACAAGACTTGGCTGATGCTCTCAATGCAGGCGTGATTGCAGGTGCTGGACTTGACGTGCTTTCAGTTGAGCCACCTATTAAAACCAATCCTTTATTGACAGCCAAAAACACCATTATTACACCACATATTGCGTGGGCAGGTGTAAATGCACGCAAAGAATTGTTGAAAGGTGTGGTAGAAAATATCGTGGCATTTCAGCAAGGAAAGACTCCAAAAGGAATGATTTAAAGCATTTTTGCAACTTTTTCGTACTTTTATGTGTCTGTTTTAAAAGCAACAAACTACAATTTCTAAAATTCTTTATGAAAAAACTTTACTTTACCGTAGGGGCAATCCTATTGGGAATGAACTTATTATTTGCTCAGGACTCAAAAACTCAGGACGAAGACAAATATAATATTCACATCAAAAAATCAACAACTCCCATCAAATTAGATGGGCTGCTCGACGAAGATTCTTGGAAAACTGCCGAAGTTGCCAAAAACTTCTTTCTGAATCGACCGTATGATTCTTCTTTTGCTCAACTTCAAACCGAAGTAAAAGTCCTTTTTGATGATAATTTTATTTACGTTGGTGCTGTCTGCTACGAACCCCGTAGCCTCTACACGGTTGCGTCATTGAAACGTGATTTTGAGGGAGGTACAAGCGATGTATTTACGGTCAATTTTGACACCTTCAAAGATAAACTCAATGGTTTTCAGTTTGCTACTAACCCTTACGGTGTGCAACGTGAAGGATTGATTTTTAACGGAGAAGAAACGTCTAACTTTTGGGATAATAAGTGGTACTCTCAGGTAAAACAGCACGATGATTTTTGGGTCGTAGAAATGGCGATTCCTTTTAAAACTTTACGCTATAAAGTAACTGAAGGACAAAATACTTGGCGTGTAAATTTTGGGAGGAATGTGCTGAAAAAAAATGAAATCTCGACTTGGCGACCAGTTCCACGTAATTTTAGACCAGCCAACTTGGCTTTTGCAGGAAACATGATTTGGGACGAAAACCCGCCAAAACCTGGGGCTAATGTTTCGTTGATTCCGTTTGTATCGGTGGCAACCGAAAAGGATTTTCCACGCAATGAAAGTGACTTAAAAGCCCTACCAACGACCTCTAATTTCCCTGCTGGTGTGGGCATGGACGCCAAAATTGCGGTCACACCATCACTAAATTTAGACTTAACAGTCAATCCCGATTTTTCACAAGTTGAAGTTGACAAACAAGTAACAAACCTCAGCCGTTTTGAACTATTTTTCCCCGAAAGACGTCAGTTTTTCCTTGAAAATAACGACCTTTTTGGCACATTTGGTTTTCCTGATACTCGTCCGTTTTTCTCACGTCGTATCGGTATTACTCGAAATCCAAATACAGGAAATACACAACGAGTACCGATTTTGGCAGGTGCAAGACTCAGCGGAAAACTCAACGACGATTGGCGAATTGGAGTAATGAATATGCAAACCCGCAAAGTAAATTTCGGTGAAGATAAATATTTACCAGCGGCCAATTATTCGGTGGCAGTTGTGCAACGAAAACTCTTGAATCGCTCTACGCTCGGAGGAATTTTTGTTAATAAAGAAAATGATTTCAGTAATCTAACCGCCGAACAAACGGCGGGTTACCGAAAATTTAATCGAGTCGGTGGATTAGAGTTTAATTATTACTCAAAAGATAGCCGTTTTCAGTCTGAAAGTTATTATCATCAATCTTTTTCGCCTGAAAACAAGAAAGATGCAGGAAGTGCCGCCCACTTTATGGGGTATAGCCATCCAAATGTTGAATTGAACTTAGGTGTGCAACGTATCGGCGAAAACTATCGTGCAGATGTGGGTTTTGTGCCACGTACGGGCATTTGGCAAATATACCGCCCAGCAAATATTATTCTGAATCCGAAATCGAAAAAAGTGGCCAAATACATCAATGCCTACGGAATCGGTACTGAAGGAAGTGACGTTTTCGACTTAAAAGGCAAACGTCTTGACGGAGAAACCAACGTTTTTCTTTTCGCTAATAATTCGGCTGGTTCGGAGGTGTATTTGGCAAAAGGCTGGAGTTTTACGCATTTATTTGCTTCTTTCGACCCCACCAATGCCAGCGATAATCCAAACCCTGATAACTTCAAAAATGTGGTTGAACTGCCTGTGGGAGATTATCGCTCAAACTTTATAAGTTTTGGTTATACAAGTAGTAATCGTAACGACCTCAATGGTTCATTTAGCTACACAAAAGGTGATTATTTTACGAATAAAGTCAAAGGAATTGAGGGAAAAAGCTTGTTTTTAGAAGGAAGCATCGGGTATCGTTATCAGCCTTACGGCGTTTTTGGCCTTGATTTTAACTATACCCAAATTGATATGTCGAAGCCATACAACAGTGTAAAATATTGGCTTGTCGGGCCTCGTGCTGAGTTGTCGTTCTCGAAAAGTGTATTTTTCAGTACGTTTTTTCAGTATAATACCCAAACCAACAATACGAATATCAACTCTCGTTTACAGTGGCGTTTCCGTCCTGTTTCAGATATTTTCTTGGTTTATACCGATAATTATTTTGCCGAAAGTATTCCGAATTATTATATCAAAGCATGGACTCCTAAAAACCGAGCATTGATTTTGAAAATGACTTATTGGTTGAATGTGTAGAAAAAAGATTTTAATTTGATAGTATAAAAGCTTCCATTTAGTGATGTTTTTTGTAATCTCGAAGAGATTAAACTTGAATAGCCGTAGGTGAAACCTATGGAAAATTGTGAGGTTTCTTTTAAGTTCAACCCTGTCAGGGTTAAACTTATTTCTCCACTAATCCGCAGGTTTCACCTACGGCTATTTATGTTCAACCACTTCGTGGTTTATTTTTAAAGATAATTAGACTCAAAATATCAAATATATCAAACAAACCACAATCAAGCTCACAATTCCTTGCAAGCCAGAAAGCAATGTGTGGGTGCGATAGGCATCTCGTTGGTTGAGGCCAGTAAACTGCGAAACCACCCAAAACCAAGCATCGTTGGCATGTGAAACGGTCATTGCTCCGCTACCAACGGCCATTACTAAAAGCGTAAGGTCGAGCGGTTCGGTGAAACCTACGGTGGTGGTGAGCGGTTCTAAAATGCCCGAAGTAAGCACCATCGAAGTGGTGGTTGAACCCTGTGCAGTTTTGAAAAATGCCGCCACCAAAAACGCAATCACCAAAAACATCACGCCCGATGTCTGATTGGCCAAAAGCCAATCGCTAATCATATCTTTTAGAGCAGTTTCTTTCAAAATCGCACCGAAAGCTCCCCCCGCTCCTACCAATACAAGCGTTGTACCGCAATGTTCAATTCCACTTTTAAAACAAGTCAACAATTTTTCAGCAGGTTTCTCAGGGAAAAGTGTGTAAGAAAACCCAATTGCCAATAAAAACGATACCAGTGGGCTTCCAAGAAAACTTAACCAATGCAAAACTTCTTCGCTGAAAACGTGTGAGATTTTGGCAAAAGATGCAAAAGCAATCAATAAAATCGGCAATAAAATTGGCATAAATGCTTTCCAAGCGGGCAAATTGTTGCTCTTTACTTCGCTGATTTCCAAATCGTTATCTTCGATTATTTCTACGTTTGTCGCAAATTTCTGAGCAAACCAAGTAGAGACAAATAAACTCGGAATCGAAACCACCAAACCAACCAAAATCACAAGTCCGACCGAATCAGTTAGATACAAATTTCCTGCCGCCGAAAGTGGGCCAGGCGTGGGTGGTACGAGCGTATGCGTAGCGAAAAGTCCACCCGAAAGAGCAATAGCAATCGTTCCGAGTGGCCGATTTACTTTTTTTGCTACGATTTTATTAAGTTTTGCTAAAATGATAAAACCCGAATCGCAAAAAACTGGAATACCGACAATCGCTCCAATGACCGACATCGCAAAGGCAGGATATTTTTCACCAAAAAGTTTCAGAATAACATCCGCAACTTTTATTGCTGCCCCTGATTTATCCAAAATAGCCCCAATCACGCAGCCCAAAATAACCATCAAGCCAATTTTCGACATCAATTCTCCGAAGCCTTTTCCGATTGTTTCGGCCAATTTATCAATCGGCAGACCTGCAAAAATACCAACGCCTAAAGCCGCCAAAAGTAAGCCCGCTAAAGGGTGAAGTTTGAACCAAGTAGAAGAAACAACAATGAAGGCTATCGCCAAAAATACAACAAGGATTATCATAGAATTAATGAGTGAATGAGAGAGTGAGAGAATGGGAGAATGAATGAGAAAATATTCGATTAGAACACCTATAACCATAAGTTAAGTAGAGAGATGAATTTATTTTAAATTTGAAATGGCTTAAATAATTGATAGTAAGCATTTTAAATTCGTCATTCGTAAATCTAAATTCGTCATTCTACTTAATTATAATCAAGCACTTGAATATTCACTCATTCTATCATTCAATATTCTATCATTGATTTTATACAATCTCAAAATAACGCTTCAACTCCCAATCGGTTACAACTTTGGCGTGTTGTCGCCATTCCCAATCACGGGTTTGGGTGAAATGCTGCACGAAATTTTCGCCGAAAAGTTCTTTAGCAATAGCCGAATTTTTCATGGCTTGCGTAGCTTCGTGTAAATTGCTTGGTAAAATTCCATTGCTGAGGTCACGGTAGCCATTGCCAACCGTAGCGGGTTGATTAAGTTTAAGCTGATGACGAATACCATACAATCCAGCTGCCAAACAAGCCGCCAATGCCAAATAAGGGTTGGTATCTGAGCCAACCACACGGGTTTCGAGGCGACACGATTTTTTACCTAAAGGCAAAGCTCGCAGAGCCACTGTTCGGTTATCGACCGCCCAAGTAAGCGTTGTTGGAGCCCAAGCACCTTCTACCAAACGCTTGTAGCTATTGATTGTCGGAGCAACCATTGGCAAAATATGCGGCAAACAATGCAACTGTCCAGCCATGTAGCTTTCCATCAATGAACTGATATGATTTGGAGCATTTTCATCATAAAAAAGATTGGTTTTCTCAGCAGAATCCCACAGACTTTGATGCACGTGACCGCTACAACCTGGGAGATTTTCATTGATTTTTGCCATGAAAGTTGCCATAATACCCAATTTATTGGCAATTTCTTTGACCGAAGTTTTGAATAAAATCGCTCTATCGGCAGCCGATAAAATATCTGAATAGGTAATTGCAGCCTCGTAAACTCCAGGCCCCGTTTCGGTGTGCAAACCTTCGAGTGGAATATCAAACTTGGTGAGTTGCTCGAAAATATTGGTCATAAAATCGTTGCGTAAACTACTGCGGAGCAACGAATAACCAAACATTCCTGGGGTAAGTGGCGTAAGATTCTGAAAGCCTTTCTCGTGAACAGAGGCTGGCGTTTCTTCAAAATTAAACCACTCGAATTCTTGCGAAAAGAAAGGCTTAAAGCCTTGTTTATCAGCATCTTCAATGACTCTTTTCAGTACATTTCTTGGACAAACTTCGGCAGCATCTTCAATAAATTCGGCTAAGAAAAACGGTATATCATTTTCCCACGGAATTTTCCGAAATGTACTTAAATCCAGCTTTGCTTTTGCATCAGGATAGCCCGAGTGCCAACCCGTAAAACTGGGGTTATCGTAGCAAACATCGGCCATATCCCAGCCAAAAACTACATCACAAAAACCCAAGTCGCCATCAAGTAGCGACATAAATTTTTGTTTGCTAATATATTTTCCACGTAAAACCCCATCAATATCAGCAATCGCCAATTTGACTTTGCCTGATGGATGAGTATTTACGTAATTGATGATTTCTTGTTGTGTCATTTCGATTTACGATTTAAGACGGGGTCGCCCGTGCGAGTACGAATTACGATTTATGGAATAGGATATTATTCGTAAATCCAAAATTGTAATTCGTAAATCAAATTAATGTACAGGTTTATCGGGAGCGGGAGCAGAAGCATGGTAGCCCAAATCTCGAATCATCATGGCATATTTTTCCATGAGTTCGATTACTTTTGCTCTACTTTTTGAACGTACGATAAGCCCAATATGATATTCTTCGTTCATTTTCCAAACAATTTCGGGGTCATTGAAAGGTGCGTAGTCGGGATGTTCCTGCGATGAAAGCGAAATCACGATTCCTGAATAATAATCCTCAACTGGTGGCAATTCATAAGCTCCTCCAATGGCTACTGAGGTTTCTATTTTAGCCCATTCTCTCCATAAATTTATTCCAGACGAATACTCAACCATTTCGGCCAAATTAGCCCCTCCTACGCGTGACGCTGTTTCGAGGAAATAAAATTTACCGTCTTCGTAACACTTAATCATTTCGGTATGCGAGGCACTCGATTTCATACCAAAAGCCCGCATCACATCCTCATTCATTTTCTTGAGAGCAGCATCATCTTCTGAACCATGCTCAACGGTAACCGAACGGAAGATTCCACCGCCATGAGCCACCTCAAAAGGTGTGTTTAGGTATTGGCTGCATCTCGTAAAAATTACTTTACCATTGAGCGTCAACGAATCTACGTGATATACATCGCCAGGTTTAAATTGCTCAATCAAGAAATTATGGCGTTCGCCGCCCAACGAATGTACGGTATCCCATGCTTCTTGGAAACTGTGTACCTTCTTGATTCCAGCAGCTGATGCTTCCGAACGAGGTTTTATCACCCACGGTGGAGAAGTACGTTGCAAATATTCAGTAATATCAATATCATGAAAAAGTGTGCTGAAAGGCGGAACAGCAATGCCAGCATCTTGTGCTTGCACACGCATGGCAAGTTTATCTCTGAAATAACGAGCAGTAGTTTGTCCCATTCCTGGAATACGGAAATGCTCACGCACCAGTGCAGCCTTCTCGACATCAAAGTCATCGAGTGCCACTACTCTATCAATCTTTTTGCTTCGCATCAAAGCTGCTAAGCCTACCAATATTTTTTGGTAAGTATCGAAAGTATTTTCTACATTATCTAAATAAAAAATCTCGTCGATTGACTCACGAGGCCATGCTTTATCTTGCAGTTTTTGGTTGGTCAGCAAATACACATTATTGCCTTCGGCCTTACAAGATTTCAGGAATTCGACGCCTTTGAAATAAGTACAGATACAAAGAAAATTCATAGGTTCAAGGGAATTGTTGATGGTTGACATATCTTCTAATACTCAAATATAAAAATTTGGTATTTATATTCAATGTTTGTCAAAAATAAAAAGCCCCAATCTCCAAAAAAGAATGGGGCTTCAGCATATTTATTAATCTTTCTACGACCAATAATAATATTTAAAAGTTAAAAAAGGTTGACTATACTCTTTTCGGAACAAGTGCAACCGAGAATGAATTTGTAGCAACAACGCTTCCTGTTGCGGTATCAGTTACCGTCATTTTTGCAGTATATATTCCATAAAGTCCTACACCTGCAAAATGGTATTTTCCGCTCAATTCAAGATTTTCGCCAACTGCCAAAACAGCCTTAGTATCAAATTTTATAATTTCAATCTTAACATTTACTGTCTGATTTTTATCGCAAGGTTTTACGGCATACGCAACATCAATCGTCGAAACACCTGTTTCGCCTGCACGATAATCACCTTTCACGGTATAGCTCGAAATTGGCGTACATGTACCACCACCAGCCAACTGATAGCTTTTTAATGGCTGCTCGCTCGACGATGGTTCAAGCTCAGTTTTTGAGCATGAAAAGAACAGTACATTTGCCACGATAAGGGCTAAAAATTTAGTCTTCATTTTTTACGGTTTTGTTTAGTAATTAAAAAAGGGGAAGGTCTAAAAGACTTAACAAGTACGCTGATGTTTTCGGAATGGTTGCGTAGCTAAAACTTTTTTAATCACCAACAAAAGAGCCTCCCGCAGTTTTGCGAGAGGCTCTTGTATAAAAACTAATCTTTTTCAGATTATGATTTTTTCTTAGCATTTGGCGATGCCGCTGGTGCTGCTGCTGGAGCAGGTGCAGAAGTTACTTCACCTTTGATAGTTAAGATAACTGATGAGTTTTCAGCGTTGCTTGATACAGTGATAGTTTTTGTAAAAGCACCTGGACGGCCAGAAGTGTTATATCCTACTTTGATTACTGATTTTCCACCTGGCATGATAGCGTCTTTCGAGAACTCAGGAGTTGTACAACCGCAAGATGCTTGTGCATTTGAGATAACAACTGGAGCTGTACCTGTATTTGTTACTTCAAAGTTATAAGTTGCCAATGGGCCTTCAGAAATTTTTCCGAAATCATGCACTTCTTTATTGAATTTCAATACTCCTTGTGCTTGGATTGATGCTACAAAAGCGAAAACAACTGCAATTGTTGAAATTAATTTTTTCATTGATTTAATTGATTTTAAGTTTTGAAATAAGATTTTGTTATTAGCAAAGCATATTGTTAATACAAATAAACATCATTATATATTTATATCCCAAATTTTTAACAAGTCATTAACAATTAATATGCCCAAAACCTTAATAATCAGCCACTTGTAAGTAAATTACTCACAAATGTTATTAGAAATGTTAGTAAAGCCAAAAAAATATAGGCTTGAAACACGTGGCAATCTAATAACATCAAGCTTTCCCAAATCAATTGTTAAGCCATTACTCATTAGAACTCTCCATAATTTTCTATTTTCTTCAAGAACATCTAAATATCTTTCTTGCAAAGACTTATCTTCGTTACTTGAAATTTCTTTTAAATTCTTTTGAAATTCTTCTGATGGCACTCCTAAAATCTTAGCGTAAGATTCTAATACTTCTTTATCTAAAACTGCCCTTTTTACGTCATAATCAACTGCTTGGGGAGTTTTTGATAACATTCTGGCAAGACTTGATTTATTAAAACCTTTTGTCTTTGCAATACTGAAAATGCTTTGTCCGTGATGTACCATAATACAATAAATTAAAATTTTTCTAATTTTATTTGTAATTTACTTTAAATTTATTTTACTTTGAATCGAAATCAAAACGATAACGAAACGAAATTAAAGTATATTGTTGAAATTTCATCATCTAACCGATAAAAAATTTATGTTACGGCTTGAAATTCCAATTTTACTGGCACTTTACGAATCAGTTGATTCGAGAAAGTTTGAAGTCAAAAAGTCGAAATTCATTTTTGACTGGAAAAAGATGAAGGAATTGGAAACAGGCAAGTTTCCAAAAACACGAGATAGAATTTATTCGATTCTGAAAGGTAAGGTTACAGCCGAAAAATATGAGTATAATTTTTTGAATCGAAGGATACAAGAAATGTGGTGTGAGGTTTTCGGAGAAAATAACTTACAAAGAGAGATTGACAATATTACAGCAGGTTTTGAGCCTTATAAATCAAGGACTTTAACCGAACAAGATTTTTCATAAAAGTTGTGTGGATTTATTAGACATGGATTCGGGGGCTTTGCCCCCACCATCCTTTTAAATTCAGAAAAATATAAAAATCCCCTTTTACCTCAATGTATATGAAAGTTGTTTTTTTTATTTCAAGATGGGACGAAGAAAAACGAGCATTTTTCTTGAATGAACGTAAGTATGACACCTACCAAGATGCAGAGCAGGATATTTTACAGAAAGCACCATTGGGAAGGTATCAGATTGAGAAAGTTTTTGTAAAAACTGGCGATTGAAACCCTAAATAACATGAAAAAGATTTTTATTGTCGGAGCGTGTTTTTTTGTTGCTGGCTTTATGTACGCCTTAGGACGTGCAAAGTCGAAAAACAGGCACTACGACGATTATCATATTGACTGTTAATTTAGTTAATTTTTTGGGTTGTAATTAGAAAGCACGAATTTATGTATCGGTTACATTCTTAACCAAGCCTATTTGGCCACACTGGAGCATTTAATTATTGACTATACCTAACTGTTTTCTTTATGTGCCAATTCCTTAGTATTCCGCCTTAATAACTAATAAATTCTTAGCAAAAAAGCAAGTTTTTTTAGTATTTTTTACTCCTTTTTTTAATTTTTCCTTATGCGTATTACTTCGCAAGCCCCTTAGAATCAAGTATTTATATTATCCCTGTGGTTGCTTAGCTATGGCCAATTCTCAGCACCCACACCCCAAATGTCGCACCCCTCGAAGAAGTGCGAGCGGATTTCTTTTTGCCTAATTTTTAGGCTTTTTTTTCCGCCCCCCTACCATGTTATTCGGTTAGGGTCGAAGTACCAAAAATTCTACTTCGTAGAATCGTTACTAACGTACCTGTCTCAATAGTACATAGAACGTTTCTGTAACGTTAGGAGAACCCAAATTTTTAACGAACTCAAAAAATTTAACAAAAATGTCAGAACGCAAATTCAAATTCGTAGGAGACCGTGAAAACGCAACTTATAGACACGAAATCTATCTAAATGATGGAAAAGTCGAAGTTTTGGATGGTTATTCAAAACATAAAAACCATGACGAGCCACTGGACAAAGAAAAGTGTTTAGTTGGCTATATCAGTCGAATTATTGCAAACGGATACCTGTCAAAAAGTCAGTATATGGTTTTCTATAAACATGGAAAAGCAGGAAAAGAAAACGATGAAATGTTGGTAGAGCTTCATTGTCAAGGTTACAAACTTCATGGTATTGCAGAAACAATGTTCGACTTAAAAAATTATCTACAACAAGTCTATACCAAAATTCACAAAGGCCAAAACTATACCGAAGTAAAGCCTATAACTGCAAAATCATTTAGCCCTGATTTATTCAAAATCAAAGGTCAGTTTAAAAACCAAGCCGAACTTGATAACTATTGCGAAGGCTTGAAAACCAAAGGTGTGCCATACGGTCGTGTTCAAGGCTTTTATTATGCTTACCTAAAAGTTCATCCGTTGAACTCCGTGAATGAAGCCAATGAGGTTAAAAACATTGAAAATTTGGTTAATTCAAATCTCGGCCACATGATTAGGCGATAATATGGAACAGAAACTTTTAATGCGATTGCTTGAGCAAATTTATATGCTCAACGACATGAAAGGTAAAAATCGGGCAGCCTTGAAAATGAATACTAAAGCAATTTACATCGCTATTTATTCTAATTTCTTTGATGATTTGGACATTTCCGAAACCATTCAAATAACGTTTTGTAAGTACAAAACCAATACTGAATTGAAAGAAGCTTATGACACTATTCTTTATTACATTTCTCAGAACTCAAAATGAAAAAGATAACAATAAAAATTTCGGTAGCTGAATTTTCGCAATTATATCACTATTGCCACATGATACATATCTATTTACAGGATACAAACTTGGATTATGTGAGTGATAGCCAAATGGTTTTAGGTGACTATTTCCATATTTTAAACCAAAAATCATACGTTTGGCATTTCAAAAATGAAGCAAAATTACACAGCCTTGAAATGCCACTTTCAACCGCTCGAATCATTGCAAAAGATTTATTGGGCAAAAAAATAAACTCCTTGCTACAAAGCATCCTTTCAAAGCTTGACCAGTGTTTAGTTAATCACAATTGTAATATTCAGATTCAAGATGGGACGCAAAACCAAGTATTCTGCTAAATCCGAACACAGGATTGAGATTAAGGCTACACAGATTCAGAAAGAAACACTTGAACATACGCAGTTGATTTGTAGAGCCAAAGGATTGCCACATACACAGCATGACGTTTTGATTGCTGGCCTTAATATGTACTATGACTATTTATTCAAAACTCACCCTAAAACAAGCAAAAATGAATCAATATAAAATAGTTTATCGCCACAATGGCGGTCGATTTCGAGTTTTTGTTGATGCTCAAACATTAGAAAAAGCCATTGCCGAATTTCGACGTAAATCTGCTTTTTCTTTGGTCTTGATTCAAGAGGTAGTTTTTGTAAAAGCCTATCCATTAGATGAAAAGGAGTGGGAGCAATTAAATAGATGGTTCATTAAAATATTTGGAGTATCGGTAAAACCTAAAATAAAAGAATCAAATGAACAAAAACTTTGAGACGGTCAAGATTAGGGAAATTGACCAAGAAACCAACGACATAATGAACGAAATCGGTAGAGAAAACAATCTACTTACTGGAAGTTCGATTGTGATTAAAGGCTTGAAAGAACGCCAATGGTTTAAGATGAAGTATGAAGCCGAACGAGACCAAAAAGCAATTGAACTTAATGAAGCAAAAACCAAAATCCGTCAACTGGAGAACAAAGTTTTAAAGTACCAACGTACGATTGAATCATTCAAAGAATTTCAACAAAATCTATCCGAATTATGAACTATATCTTGATTGCCAGCGATAAAAACCAAACTGATACGGTTTTACTCAAGCAAATATCAGAGGATTGTTGCTTGAAAATTACACAAGTTCAAAGTAAAAATAAGCCAATACCTCACTTTGAATTTACCTACGTAAAATGTTTAGAACACGAGTTCGATTCCATTTATAGCGTGATTTCAGACCTTGAAGAAGTCGAAAAGATAGAATCGCAAATGCTATCGGGTTTCAATTCTTTGTTTAGCCAATTCATTGTTTGATACCAAAATAAAAACGCTGACGCTCGGAGCATTGACGGCCAAAAAAAATATAAATCAAATTTGTTACCAAAAATCGCATTTGCAAGGGTTGGATTATTGAAAGCTTTGTGAATTTTGGTAACAAATTATAAAATGTGTTTCATCTAAATTTAAAGCCATGCAATTAGTTCTTTCAACATTTACAGGTATCGGGATGCTTGATGATGGATTCAAGAAAAACGGTTTTTGTGTGGTTAGTGCTGGCGATATTATCACTAATCAGCCGATACAAGATTTTAATGGTATTTTGGGCAAATTTGATGGCATCATAGGTGGTTCGCCCTGTCAAGGATTTAGCATAGTAAACCGTAGCAGAAACCAAAATACCGAATCAATCGAATTGTTTTTACAATTTGCTCGCATCGTAATAGAATGCCAACCAAAGTGGTTTTTACTCGAAAACGTGCCACAAGTACCCGATATTATCGTGGATGGCTACCACGTTCAACGATTCAACCTTAACCCCTTTGACATTGGTTTTTCACAAAATCGAAATCGAACATTCCAATTCGGTAGCAAAGAAGGCTTACTTCTGGAACTCCCACCAGTACGAAAATACAACGGCCAAAAACAAAATTGTGCGTTGGCTTGCGAAGGGAGAAAAGCCGAACGCAGAAACTTTGATGATTTTTGTAAGCTTCAAGGCTTTTCAGGTCCTCCGTTGCTTGAATCATTCCATAAAGCCGCAAAGTACAAAGCAGTTGGAAACGGAGTGCATTTAGGCGTTTCAAATGTGATTGCACGTGCTATCAAGAACGCTACCGAATCACAGAGTCGTACAATTTTTAACACTAAAACTTGCCCCTGTGGATGTGGTAGGGCTTTACAAGGTAAGCAGAAATCGGCTAACAATACTTGTAGAAAACGCCTAAGTGTGCGAAAGCTCAGCGAATTGACAAGCCTAAATTCACACCAAGTGTGAAGCAACTGTTCCAATTAAATAGGTTTTATTCACACCAAATGTGAGCAGTCGCCGATAGCTGAATGGTAAAAAATCACACCAAGTGTGAATGGCCGGCTAATCTGAATTTAGCCAAAATCACATTAAGTGTGAATACTCGATGCAGCTATAATTAATAAAAATCACACTTTCAAAATGTGCATTGACCTGGAGCATTAATAAGCATTTTTTCACAGTTAAATATTTTTTCACCAAAACCAAAAAGCAAAATGAAAGTTAGAAAACTAACACCAACGAAAGCCAAATTGCCCGATAATGAAAAGCTAATTGGCGGAGAAAACAACAAAACAACCGCTAACAACAATCTTAAAGCCATCGAAAAACAAGCACAAAATTTCCTCAAAAATGCAAAGAAGTAAAGTAATCCTAAATTCACCTAAAATTGCCATTGGCAGCCGTGCTGACAAATATTGGAGCGAAAACGGTTTCCTCGATTATTCAAAATTCATTCGCCCGAATCTTGACTTGCCAAAGTCACTTTCTTATGGCTCAAACCCCGATTTGTTACGTACCAAATTTGGAATTGCTGAAATTGGTTTCGGTAACTGGGTAACTAACGAAGATAGATTCAATTATGTGAATGGATTAATCATCAGCCTTTATGACCTCAATAAACTAATGAATATTGATTATTTCTTAGGTCTTGGGCTTTTATCGGTTTCATTTGGAGCAAGGGGGGCGGGTTCTGCTTTGGCTCACTACGAATCACAAACTAAAATAATCAACGTTACCCGATACCATCGTGGCGATGAAAGTAAATTGGCTCGGTTTGTGGCTACTGGTGGAATGGGGTCATTTGCTCACGAATACGGCCACTTTCTTGATTATGTAGGCGGTGAATACGTCTCACCACATCCACAAGTATTTGCCCTAACTGGTGGTCGTTCAGTATCTCGAAGTAGAATGCCTTGCAACGACAGGCAAAGACTAAGGGTTATTACCAACGATTTACTTGAAAAAATCATTTGGAAAGTACCCAACAAAACCCCTTCGGCCTATTATACCCGATTGGCTAAATTTATGATGGCTAATGGAATTGAAAGCGATTATTTGATTCGTAGGAATGAATTATTTGCACGATGGTTTGAAGCTTGGGTTTCGCTTAAACTTCGTTCGATGAACATTCAAAATAAACTATTATCACAAGCCAAATACAGCCCATTGATTTATCCCACAGAAAATGAAGTGCGTGAAGTAGATAAAATATTTCAAGACTTTATGAAAGAATTTAAGTCGGGGTATTTTATTGGATAAACAATATACATTTATGGGGCAATAAGTTTTTAGAATCTTATTACCCCATAAATGTTAATTACACTGATTAGGAACTATACCTGCTGCAACATACTAAAGCACACACCCTTTCGAGGTTATTTCTACACTCAAGATAACTCTACAATTTAACAATAATGGTTGCAATTGGAATAACAATAGAGTTAATTCGTGAATATATTCCGCAATTATAATAAACAAATTTAATCCAATGTCAGCTATATCAGCTCTTAAGGGGTATAGAACCCAATTCTTATATTCATTGCACTATATCTTATCCACCATTTCTAATGATTTCATTTATAGGTTAGAGGGAGAGGAAGATTTGGATATTTTAGATAACAATGGACAACTATTGTATGCTATACAGTTAAAAAACATAGAAGACCCTATAAGATTATCGGATATTCTTTTAACAAAAAAAACCTCATTCATTAAAAGGTTTTTGAATAACTACCGAGAGGCAACACCAATACTTGTGTCGTATGGGAAGATAAGTGAAAAGCTTAAAAACTGGAATAAAAATCAGAATATAATTAGTGAAACAGAAAAACCTATTTTAGAAAAACACAGAATAACCCAAGATGATTGGAAATTAATTAAGAATAAAATACAGTTTGTCGAAATCAATGAAGAGCTAATCGCAAACGAAGTTGAACAACTGATGAAAGCCAGCTTCACTGAAGTTGACCCGATACCAACCATCGGATTTCTATTGTATTGGTTACAGTTCATTGCTGAAAAACAACAACCAATTACGAAAAAAGATTTCTATAATAAAGTTCAGGACTTTGCAAGGTATTTAAGTGAGCGAATCGCCATACACAATCAATTTGGTGTAGTTCTAAAACCATTACATAAAATTTCAAGTAACGATGTAAATCTCCAATTATTAGAAAAAGAATTTTACAAAGCAACATTAACGAGATATGAACACATTATGTTAGGTCTTGATATTAGTAGAGAAAAGTATTTAGAAAAAATTAATGAAGAGTTACGAACGAATAATGTTTTAATGCTAAAAGGTGCATCTGGACAAGGAAAAACTGCACTGTTATACAGTTATGTACATAGGTACATAAATGATTGGTTTTCTTTTGAACTCAATATTCAACAAGACCCTATAGTCACTCAACAGTCTATCCAATCCATTGCCTCTATAAGTAAGAAATTAGAGATTCCTACAGTTTTTGTAATCAATGTAACACCGAATACTACAGAATGGCTTAAAGTAATAAAAGAATCAGCTCATTTAAAACATATCAAGTTTCTCATTGCAATTAGGAATGAGGATTGGTACAGAGCATCCGCAGTGGGCATTGAATTTGAGTATAATGAAATAGAACTATCTCTTACGAAAGATGAAGCAAAGACTGTTTACTTAAACCTAAATAAAAAAAATAAAGTAAACCACTTTACTGATTTTGAACAAGCATGGATTCAATTAGGTAATAATGCTCCTATGTTAGAATTTGTTTATTCAATTACACAAGGAGATTCCTTAGTTAATAAATTAAAACAACAGATACAGCAAATACAGTCAGAAAATAGCCCAAATGTAGCCCAACAAATTGAGTTTTTAAGAGTTGTAAGTCTTGCTGATTCATTTGGAGCAAAGATTGATGCTTCAAAACTAAATTCTAATATAAATTATCAGTATATAATTGAAAAATTAGAAAATGAATATCTGATTAAAAAGTCTTTGGACAAAAAGTACATTCAGGGGTTACACATTGTCCGCTCTCAAAAGTTGACCGAAATTTTGTTTGATGAATTTATTAATCATAAAGAAGATTACGCTTATAAAGTCATCCCATTATTAAGTGAACAAGATTTGTATTTGTTCCTTCTACAATTGTTCAATATTGAAATTCTAAAATCAGACACATTTATTCAAAAATTAAATGAATATATTTCTGTAGAAAATTGGGCGACATACTCATCAATAGTAAAAGCTTTTATATGGCTTGGAACAAAAAAATATGTTGAAACTAATCGTGGGCTATTCGATGAATGTAGAAAAACTTGTGGTGCAGCTTGGATGTTTTTTATTGATTTTATGTTTTCAAGTAATTTTGATAAAAAAAGAATATTAGATATTCTT
This sequence comes from Emticicia aquatilis, assembly GCF_014644295.1. GTDB lineage: Bacteria > Bacteroidota > Bacteroidia > Cytophagales > Spirosomataceae > Emticicia > Emticicia aquatilis. The sequence continues at coordinate 277,463 of NZ_BMKK01000003.1, read as the reverse complement.
CAGGTTGATGATATTATTATAGAAAAAATAGATGAAATTAATAAGAAAGTTTCTGCAAAGGAAAATGTTTTCAATTTAGCAACTATAGTAATTAATAAACTTCATTTTCCGAATAAAACTCCCTTGACAATATTTGAATGGAAATCATTTGGTGAAGCGTTATTTTGGTTGAAAAATATACCTAATGAAAAAAACGATATTGAAACTTTTGCTGAAGAAAAATTTGAAAAAGCCTTTCAAATTATGGATAGTCTGAGTCTATCTAAATTGATGTTGGGAATGTTCTATTACTCTTCTCAATTGGATAACATAAGAAAGAAAAATATTGAACAATTTATAAAGAAAATAAAAGAAGAGTTTGACATAGTACATATTAACTTTCAAGGAGAAGAAATCACAGTTTACTACATTATTGATATTATCAAGAATGAGGAATTAAGAGCAAGCAATGATTTTGTAGTAAATATTTTAGATATAATCAGAACAGCTCTTCCAGATAAGAAAAAATACTGCTCACAAGGCTATGGTCATCGCTTACAAACATTGGCAGTGGATTATGACGATACACATAAAACGATACCCATTGACAATTTACCATTAGAAGAATGGGTTAATATTAATGCTTGTATAATAAAACTTTATAATTACCCCAATAGACCTGAAGATTGGAAAGAGTACTTAGCTCTCTTAAATCATTGGGAAAGTCTAATAAAAGAAAAGCTAAATGAATTTAACAATTCGTTTGCAAAGCTTTTTGCAGACAGTAAAACTTATAAGCCTGTAATTCCCGTTATGAACAATGCTTTATTTAAGTTTCCTGAAGAAGTTATGCAGCCAAAATCCATTACTGATTCTTTAGGAATATATAATGACAATAATATTATTAAAAATCAAATGCGTGGAGAGGAAGTGATAAATAATAAACTAAAATCTAAATATAAACTCTTCTTTGATAAGTATTCAAATTTTAAAAGTAAAATTGAAACTTTTATTAGTCAATCAGCTCAAACCCTGTATTCAAGAATAAAATTACAAACAGAAAAAGAACATATTCACAATGAAAACATAGAGAGATTATCACAAATCAATCTATATGATGCAATTGATAGTCTTACCGAGTATAATATTCAATATAAAATTGTTTTGGGAAATATTGACCCTTTTCATAATTCAAAAATTGTGACAAAATCCATCTATACTACAGCTATTATTTGGAAAGATTTCTTGAACAACAAAAAAGCAGACCATTCATTGAACAGATTATTGAATTTAAAGTCTGATTTTGAAAACAGAATACTGAAAGAGTTCAAACAAGCTTCTAAGTCTGATTACTTTACCATAAAATATTTTAATCATAAAATTACAGAGGGCAAACCAATATTTATAATTGAAGGCCAAAGCCCTATCTATTCACTTTTGGGGCTTAAAGAAGCTTATAATATTTTGCATCAAGCTATTGATAATCCAGCATACACAAGTTTAAAGTACTTAATGTTAAAAATATGGTTTCCAAAATTTTACTTTATTCAAACAGTTCAAAATAAAACATTAAACAATAATTGGAATGAGTTCAATCTTTATAAAATAAACGATAAAATCTTTGAAGAATTATCTATCATCAATTCACTTCCACAGCCTATTGATGATGAAGTTTGTAAAAGATTCAATATAGATACTTGGGCGAAAATATATCCTGACTTTAATAAAATCCATAATGCAACCGAGGCTTATGGAAAATTACTTTTCTTGGTTGACCATTTCTATGACTTGAGGTTATTTGATGAGATTGAACTTTCGGATGTTGATAAAAATATGTTACAACAACATTTGAATAAATTAAGTTTAGAATTGCAGCAGTCCTTTCAAACGGTAGTAGAGTCATTATCCTATTGGTTAAAAATGTTTCCGTTTGATGAAGAAAGCTATATTCAAAGTGAGGAAGAGCAAGAGTATTTCAAAGCGATGCTTAATGTAAGTAATAATATTTTCCCCCAATCTAAAGACGATGAAGAAAATTATCAATTTAGTTTTAATATTAAAATTATTACTAAATGGAAAGAGCAACTTAAAGTATGTACAGAGAGTTGGGGAATATTTATATTACTACTATATGGTAAATATATAGTTAAATCCAATAAAATCTCATAACATTTCATCGGATAAAGTAAGACCGCCTACCAAATCAATATGGTAGGCGGCTTTGCTTTTGGGTGTCAAAATTTTAAAGAAAATAAAATCTGAAGAAAAATTTTGTTAAATTTTGGTATCAAAAAAAATCTTCAGTAGAGCTGCTCCGTCGTCCATCAGCTCGGCAACACTAAAATTTTGGTATCAAAATGATTACAATCGGTTTGAATTTGTTCCGTTTGCAGTTGAAAGCATAAAAAAGTCAAATAATTGTACATCTTCTACTCTAAAAATTTTAGTGATTGAAAAGCCATCAAGCGAATAAGTTTTAACAAGTGAACCTTCATTGATAATGTTCACATTGACAGCCGTTGTGGTAGGATTCAAAATTTCCATCATTTCTAACACCGAAGTATCGTAATAAAGGTTAATTGTAGGAATACCGCCAGCGATGTATTGAGCATCAATAGATACATGAACTAAAACATTTTTTATGTTGAGAGGAACTGTAAAAACTTGGTCACGCAAAATTTGCGTCATTGATGTTGCTCCCCCTAATGCTCCTAAATCGTCCCATACCCCAGATTGAGAATACGCATCCTGTGCCGAAGTAAATTTCCAGTAGTGACCAGTTGATGTATTAATATACAAATCTCCTGTTTTGGCATCGGTAAAAGTCAAATGGTCAGTTCCTGTTTTGATTCTCGTTCCACTTCTTAGGTCTGTTTTTGTAAACCAATACCCATCCACAGGTGCAGTAAAATTTTGAATAGCAAAAAAATCGCCCGACTTTGCCTGTGCCAACTGCGAAGGCAAATCCATATTTGTAGGAATATAACTGATACCACCTTGCAACTTTTTTAAACAAAGAAATGTAGTTGTAGATGCTATTGTCGTATCTCGAAAACTAATCTGTGTTATTGCAGAATCAGCAGGAATGACCAAATATTTACCTAATTGAGCATTAGACAAATAAACTGTGCCTGCACCTGTTAAAATCTCAACTGCATCTTTGCCGTTTGTACCCTTTAGATTGCCTTTCGTTAGAAAAACAACATTGGCTAAAACAACTCCCTGTGTTCCTTGCTGTGAATTTTGAATTAAAAATTGTGCAGCTGTCATATTTGATTTTTCATACAAAACACCTGTTGTTGTATTAAACATCAAATCGCCATTTTGGTAAATTTGTACATCTGCCGAGTTCGATGGTAAAGCAGATACAGTGTAAATTTTTGTGCCGTTTTGGCCTTTCAAACTATACACAGAGACCGAACCATCAACTTTAAAACTAACCACTGAAACCGATTTTTGCGAACAAATAACACTTTGTGTACCATTTGCATTTAAAATTGTGACATTAGTGTTTTGGTCATTTATTACAATTATAGAACCATCATAGTTGTCTATTTCTTGCATGGTTGAAAGCCCACATTGTGCCATTATGACAATGGTTTTTCCCATATCATTTTGTAACAAATCATAATTGCCAATTACTTGGTAATTAGATAAGATTCTAACAGCACTTTCTCCATCATTGCCATCCATGCCATCAGTACCGTTTACACCATTAGTGCCGTTAGTTCCGTTTGTACCTCTCAAAGAACCTAAAGCGTACCAGTAGCCTAATGTATAATCTTCGGGGAGTTCTCCAGGTACATTGCCAGGAATGTATTCGGTTGCACTTCTTTCGTACATCCCAAATGTATTTTTATTGATGTACAAAGTACCAACAGGCGGCAAAGTTTGAACAACGTTTGACGGGTGTCCATTGCCACTAATAATTCCGTCCCCTTTATCTCCTTTGTCTCCAGTTGCCCCCTTTAGGTTGCCTTTTCTAATCCAAATGGAATTGGGCAATACAAGACCTTGTAAACCTGCTGCGTAAAATTGGGCTTGAGTAATACCCGAACGTTGGTAAAGTGTTCCGCTTGTGGCATTCAAGTACAAATCTCCAACCTTACTGCTGATTGCATCAGTCGGGTCTGTATCTCGCACTATTACGGAATCACCTGCTGGTCCTGCCTGTCCTTGATTACCTTGCGGCCCTTGTGGGCCTTGTTGGCCGTCACTTCCTTTTAGTGCCGTTAAAACATCTTGGTCAGCCAAAAAAGCCGCTTTGATAGCTTGAATATCCGTTGGATTAGTAGTAGTATCATTTGGGAACGGATTATAATTGGCATTTGCTTCGCTTTGCAGTGGTACTACTGCCACTTTTTTTGTAAGTCCTATCATTTTGGTTGTGTGTATTTAGATTTTAGTTCATTGAAACTTTGACTTTATATGCTCCTGCTACCGCAAAAAGTGTTTTCACGTACAACGTGTTTTTGCCAGTTAAAACCCCTGTGGCTGTTGTGATAACATTATAGCTTTGCCCGCCATTTACTGAGCGACTATAAACCAAATCATTACCCGATTTTTCAATCTTAATTTTATCGCCCGAACCTGCCAAACCTGCTGGAGTAGCAGCGTAACCACCAATTGGTGTAAAAAGCGAACCTTCGTACTGATATACCCCTGCCAAAAATACTTTTCCTGTTATCCATGCAAAATCATCCGCTTGATTTTCATCTAAGTAAACTACTGTTGCGTTGCTATCGCTCACTGTGGTAGGTATATCTACAATAATCGAAAACGGTTGTTGTGCATTGATGGTCTGCGTTGCACGTCCACCCGATGGTGTATTGTTGCCTACACATTCAATATATCCATTTAACTCTCGTGCGTTTACGAAATTACCCCAAGTTAATAGTCCACTCGAATTGCTTCCACTTGAATTGCCTTGATTGCCCGAATTACTTGAATTGCTTGAATTATTTGTGTTCGGAATCATATTTATATGTTCAAATAAAGCACGGTTTTGATTAATGGCATATTCTTTTGCGATTCTGTTAATATGCGGAATCATCCTTGAAAAAAGAGTTCTAAAACCGTTATAACTCCAATGGTTTTCATCTCGTAAGGCTGCATCCGTAGCACTGATGGCAATATTAAGGCTATTGACCTGCTCTATTTCATCAAGTTTTGCATTGTAGCCACTGTACGGATTCATAAACTTGGTTAACAAGATTGGACAAAAACCAACTTTTGAACGTAATTTTTGCAAATGTGCCAATGTATCTGCTTTCCAACTCTCGGCTGAGTAAGCCGCAAGGGCATCATTAATGCCTTGCGAATAAATCAAAAAGATGTAAGGTGTTTTGCCTTGTTCTTTCAGTAAATTCAAAGCGGCTTGAACCCTTTGTTTATAGGTATTGAAATATTGACCACCTTCAACCCATTCCGAAATACGACTTCCGCCCTGTCCAGTTTTTACAATGAATGTTTCGGAAAAATTCAATGCACTGTCTCTTACTGCATTGGCAATTGGCAGTTCAAAACCATGAGTTAAACCGTTCGATAATCCTGTATGTGCCAATAAATTATTAACTCCAATATTTAGGTTTTCAAAAGCCAAAGTTGTGTTGTTAAGTATCTTTACTTCACTTCTTAGCCCAATTTCATTGGTGGGTGCTTCCGAGTTTAAAGCGTAGCCACCCGAATTGCTCTCTCCCGATATAATAAACAAAGCTACCTTTGTAAGCTCAGTTTCGGGTGTCGATGGTGATGGAGATTGATTAGAAAACCTTTCGTCAGCAAGAATAAAATTCTTGATAGATTGTAAATCATAGTTGCTACTATTCGCATTACTTGCCGCTCCAGTCATGTGAGGGTCTAAAATTTCTTGATAACCCTTATTAGGTTGTGTGTTACCGTTTATCATTGTGTAGTAATTTTAGTTGTGTTCAAAACCATTTGCATTAAACTTAATCATCGAATAATTGCCGTAAGTGACCGTAAAACCGTAAGTAATACTTGTATTTGGGCTTACTTCCATTCGGTCTGATACCTCAATCGAAGGCTGTAAATTACCTGTCACATTCGAGCCAATTAACATTCTAAACTGATTGCCTTCGTACTGCTCAAACGCTTCAAAATAAGCTTTACCGACACTATTAGATAAATTTTGGTACTCAATCGTGTAATTCCCTTCGGCAATTAAGAATCTCGAAAGTGCCGCTTGATGGTTATTACCTCGGTTGTTTTCTCGGTCATTCTGCGAAAGACTTACATGAACCGCTCCTTCGGTGTCGTGGTACTCATACAATACCGTACCTTGCGAATCCTTCAATTTGAAGTGACTGAAAATTAATTTCGTACGGACAAAATTCGCAATTGACCAACTATGCAAGTCTATGGGAATCATTGACCTTGCGGCATCCTTTGATGCGTGGTCAACCTTTTCAAATTTGTTCGGAATGGGCGTACATCTAACATAATTACTGCCATAGTTGTATAGATAAGTAAAATTATCCGAACCCACAGGGTTGTCGTCGTCACCAGTGCCAGTGCCACCACCGCCACCACCCGAACCACTCCCACCACTGCTACCCGAATCATTCGTTTGTGTGTTTTGTGTAGTCTTGGTTTGTTGTGTTGGTCGAACATCTATTTTGGTACAAGCCCAAATAGCAAGAATTGCCCCCAAAACGAGAGCAATCCCAATCAATAGTTTCTTTGTCATGTGGTAATTTTTCTAACTGTAATATAAAGTAATGTGGCTGAAACTGTAATGATTAGTATTAGTTGCCATGCTTTTATCGGTTCGCTCATACTGTACTCCTTCGTGTTCATGGCCTTCTTTGGGTACATTTGATTGATGGCTGCTACGTCCTTGCTTGATAATGCTCCACGTTGCCCCAAGATGGTTTCGAGCGGTAAAGCTTTCAGCGGCTCAATGGTATCTATCGAAATATTGTTTACCAAGTTGGGGTTTACAATCCTTCGAGGGTAGTGCATGATGCTTGAAAAATCATATTCGCCAATCGTTTCGACAATTTCACTGTTCAAAATTTGAAAATCGTCCAGACGTTTGATATTGCTTTTCACTACTCTAATGTACTCGTCACGGTCGGGGCGTTGGTGTTCATGGTAGAATCCAAGAGCGTGCAATACTTCGTGAATCAACGAACCTGCTTTGAAATTCTTGCCGATGGCACAGCGTATTTCTTGCCGACCTCCGAGCATTCCGACGTATGATTGACACCACTTTGCATCATAGACAAAAACCACGTAATTTGGCTCAGTCGTTCGCTCAATAAAGCTGCAATTTGTACGTACATTAATTTCGTTGATGGCTTGTAAAATCTCTTTTCGTCCTTCGCTTCCTTCGGGAAAATCCTTTGAAATCTCGAAAGGAACGATGCCATTCACCCATCGAAATATTTTATTATTGCTTACTACTGCCATTATTTGTTACGTACTAAAAAATAAATCACTATGCCCAGCACAACTACGCTCCCGATAATCCAATAGATAGTTTTTTTGTCAGCATTACCACTATCAGAACTAAGGTTGTTTTTTTCGATATAGGCTTTTATTGCGTTCAATTCTTCTTCTAAATACAATAAATCTTCTGACCTTAGTTGTTCTCGTCTGCCTGTTGTTTTCGAGGCTGCGTATTTCTTTACATATCCAAAAACAACTAATCCAACACCAATAGGATTAAGTTTCGTAACTGTACTTGCTGCTTTTATAGAAGCACTACCAAAACCACCGACTACGGTATTGATAATGATATTTTCACGCTTAATTGCTGCCCCTGCTTTATTTAGGTCGCTAATCAACTGATTTTGTTCGGCTACAATGTCAGCCGCTCGAACGCTTATGGCATTGAGTTTTTCAGTCTGTGTTTTAGCAGAATAAAACTGCTTGTAAACTGTTCGCTTTTTATCGACCGAATCCAAATAATTTTTGGTATCGTATAGGCCAACTTCGGGCTTTTTCGGCACAATTGGGTTGCCTAAAATGTCTTTGATGTTTGCATCCCATGCGTCGTAAGTAGGAGCATTCAAAATACTATTACCTATAAAGTCTTGTGCCTTTACATCATTGGAGTAGGTCGCATCATCATAGATTTTTTTACCCAAATCATCATAATAGAACCAAAGGCCGTTTTCGTCCTGTCTCAATACATAAGTGCCTTGTGGTTGGTACGCTTTTCCTGTATTATTCCATACAAAAATGGCATCGTTATTAGGGTTTTTATCGCCTAAATTCCGATAAGGGTCTGCCCAAGCTTCATAGCTGATACTGGTATCATAAGCCCAATATTTTGTTCCATCAACTTCGATATACCAAGTATTGGCACTCTCCGACCACACAAAACCAACCTGCCGAGCAACCGATAAATCATTGTTGATATTTCGGAATAAACCACCATGTCGCCACGGTTCGGGTAATTGATTCCATTGGTATTTTTCAGCCTTTGTTGCCATCTTATTGCTTTTTAAACATCAAAAATAGGATTACCACAATCACAACTCCCATGATGATAAGCAATGCACTATTGTTGTTCTGAGGTTGCTCTGGTTGTGGATTTTGCGTATTTCCACCAACAAAACCACCATTTTGCAAATAATTGGGGTCGGTTGGGTTGGTTACAATGGCTCGTTTCGGTGCAACCAAATTCACCACCTGTTGTGGGTTGTTCGTTACGAAACCCCAAAGGTTTGACAACCCTGTGCCGAAGCCTGTTTCCCAAAAAGTCTTTTTAGGAGGGTCGGTGGTGGGCGGTTTGGTGGTAGTCATTTGTGACTCCAAAACCTTTTGATAATCTTCTGAGTAATATTTCCAATATTCATTCATGTTGTTTGCGGTATTTTCAAGTGAAAATTATTTAACCCCGAAAAGCTTCATTGTCTTTTTTAGATTCTCTTTGAATCGTTTCTTGTAGCCCACTCGAACCGTGATGGTTTTCTTCACTGGCTTGATTTGTTTTTTGGTCATACTGTGGGCTTTTTTCAACGCAGAACCCATTTTCTTTGCTTGTGAATTGACCTTTTTTTTGCTACCAAATGAAATGCTCATTTGTCCACTCGGTCTTGATGTTGATTTTGTTCTTTTCGTTGCCATTGTTTTTATATGTTGATGAAGTGAAATTGCTTTACAAGAAAAAAGGCGGTCAGCAATGCCAACCGCTTTTCTGACTTACCTAAACTTATTCTTTACCCTTTTTTAAGATTGTAATGAACTGAATAAAATATAAAATATCTGTAATTGTTGTGTTGGTTGACTTGTCGGACACAAGCAAAGCTAAATCCGTTAATTCTTCTGTCGAAAGGTCTTTAATCTCGGCCAATACCTTTTTACTGTGTTGGGAAAAGGTCTTGATGAATGGAAAAACTGCCTTTAATGCCTTCATTACAGCAAGCAATTTTACTTTTTTCCCGAGAAGCCCTTTCAGCGTTTCGATGACATCCACTAACATTCCGACCAAGATTATTAATGTGTCAATCCCGATTTTTTCGGTTTGTAATTCACTGGCCAAAATACTTTGGTCGGCAAATTGAATGGTTTCTTGTTTCATTATTCAATAATGTTTGATACTACGTAAATCATTGAAATTGGGCGTTTTTTGAGCCGTACACAATCGTTTTTGTTTTCGTCTCGTGTTACACTGTTGCGTGGGGTTGTGTTGCCTTCCACTACCAGAGCGTAGCCGTCGAGTTCGTTCCATTCGATTAGGATTCCGACGTGGCTAATTCGGCCACTGGTGAATTTATACCCTACCACATCGCCCGCTTTGGGTTTTCGCTTTCGTTGGTAGCCGATACCCTTTTGGTACACAATTCGATTTTTGTTCTTGAACCAATCGGCCGCCCTTGCGATGTAGCCATTACCCAAAACCTTTTTGGTGTCGATGCCGTAGGACTTGTAAATGTAGCCGATGAAGTAGGCACACCACGGGTCAGTGTAGCCACTGATTTTGCGGTCGAGAGCCACCGAGCGGTATTTGTCAATGACTTTACCTCTATTTACTGGAACTTCGCAAACCCCTGTATTTAGTAGGGCTAAATTGACTACTTTCGACCTTATAAGACTATCTCCCAAGCCATTATCTTGCCCCAATACTGCATGAGACAATACAAGATAAAACAGGACACAAGCAAGCGTGTTTTGGGGTCGGATTCCTTGAAATCTGCAAAGAAATCGTAAGCACTTAAATCTGAATTGAAGTAGCGAAGCACCGAAGGCAGTAATAAATTGACCGATACCGCCATCATTAGCACACCGAAAAAGCCCATTGAGATTTTTAGGAATATTTGATGTGTGTATCTGAAACTTTCTAATGTTTGTGTCCATTCTTCTGTGAATAAAAATTGTGAACCATGAATCAGAACAAATAGAAAAAGAGATACGAAAGCAAATCCCAAATACTTGAATAAACCTGTATTCAGCCATTTTCGGTGGATGCCTTGTTCATCAACTTGTACCACATCATCAATAGCTTTTTCAGCACTCGCTGAAATAGGCTCGTTGATTGATTGCCAAAGTTGGTCAATCTCGGTTTCGAGTTGTTCAATTTTGGTTTCTGCATCAATTCTTGCCTGCAACATGGTTGCTTTGTCGATAGGGTTTTTAATACTGTCGATGGATTTATTCCATTTCTGAATCTGCGTCTGTGTGCCATTGATTTCTTGTAGTTTTTCGTTGATGGATACGATTACACCTTCTTTTCGCTCAATTTCTTGCTTTTCAAAGGTGTATTTGTCTTTGATTTCTTGTAGCTTGATTTTTTCCATTTTACCCAAAAATTTGTTTTGCATCGGGATAAGGCGTATTTGTGCCTAATACCTTTTTGATATAATTCTTTGTTGTGTTTGGAATCGAAGCATCCAAAAAGCTATCTACATCCGTTGAAAATGGCACAGTTTTATAGTAGCCAGCATTGTATAAATAGATAGCTATATCGAGTCTAAGACCATACCCCAAAGTGTGCGATTTGTCAAGGCATCTACGGAAGTACATCACCGATACCAGAATATTGAAATTTGGATTATACAGCAATTGTGGGCTGAATAATGACAAGATTTCTGTATCTGCTTTCGCCTTCTTGATGGTATCAATGGCTGCCTGACCTAAGAAACCAATCAACAATTCTTCTTCTCGTGGGCTGATTCTGCTCTGCTTATAGTCGTTATAAAGCGTATTGGCCACAGTAGCTACCGATACTTGCCCCAAACCATAAGTGTTGCCATTGCGGGCGTTAATATCTCCCCTTGATTCTACAAAAAGATAAGTTCCCACCAGTGCGGGTTCGATACCGTTTTGATAGGCTGCTTCTCGAATCATTTTGCCGTAACTCCTTTCAAGATTGGCAATAATGGCACGGTTTCCTGCTAAATCGGTTTCACCGTAAAAGCTTTGTTTCGTTGATGGAATAGTTGCGTTCATACGTCTTTTGTCCATTGAATTTCAGATATAACCGAGTTGCTTGAGGTGTGCGGTTGTAAGCTTCGTTTTGTCAATCGTGATGCTCATTCGCTGCCCTTTTTGCCATTTTGGATATTGGGTATATACATACACCGCCACAATGGCCAATATGGCTAAGATGAAATAAAATGCTTTGTTCATGTTGTTATGAATTTTTCGGGGTCTTGTTTGACACCCAAGATTGTCACGGTGAAATGTAAATGTGGGCCTGTGCTTTTGCCAGTGTTACCCACTTGTGCGATGGCTTGCCCTCGTTTCACATAATCGCCGATTTTTACGAGCGTTTTACTCAAATGGGCGTAACCAGTTGTAATGCCGTTTGTGTGGAGTATTAGCAACTGATTACCACCCGATGAGTTAGTATATATCGCACTTACAATGCCGTCCAATGGTGCAATGATGGGTGTACCTGTTGGAGCGGCAAGGTCTAAACCATTGTGTTTGTAAGTGCCTCTATCGTCCCCAAATTTGCTTGTTTTTCTACCGCTTGGTAGTGGATTAAGCATCTTTGTTTCGCTTGCCTTTTTGTTAAAAACTGCTACCATGATAACTACCACCGTCAACACTATGAGCATTATTTTGTACGTACCTTTCATGTTATCTGACGAGTTTTTTTGTTATCCAAGCGGTTAAAAAAACAATGGTTATGAGTATCAAGGAGGTATAAATGATTGTCTGCTTTGAATACTTCTTTTGATTGATAAAGTCATTCACGAAGCTTTCACAATTGTAGGCTACTAAATCGTAGCTTTTGCCCTCGTATGCCTTGAATCTCTCCAGTAGTTCGTTCGTGGTCTTGCCAGTTAGTTTGGTATCAATTACTTGTATCAATGTACTCCTATCCAATACCGAAGCTAACTTTTCACGATGCACACCATTGCTTTCGTTGTTGTGTAAAACCCACCATTCGCCCAGATAATTGACCAGTATTCCATAGTGTAGTATGAGGGGGTAGTCGTCGGGTCTTACTTGAATGATACTACCGTTTTTATAGTTTTGCATTCTTCAAAAGCTTGTTTTGTCGAATGTTTAAGGCCGTGCCGCTGATATAGTAAGCGATGATACAAATCGCAGCAACTAAGCCCAAAACAGCACTTAATTTGTTCATGCTCTCTTGCTGACAAAGATTAATAATAGGCCTACGAGCGTGGTGGTTACTGCCAAAAAGATGATTGAATCTTTTGAAATGGATGTTTCAAAATTGACGGTTGGTTTTGCCTTGCCGCTCAATACATCTAAGACCGTCCCTAAATCCGTTCGTGTGCCATCGTTGGTGGTTGTTTGGAGTTTTTTTCCTGCATCCATGTTATTTGATTATTACAGCATCACGCCACAGATATACTGTATTGTAGTTTGCCAGTCCTTTAATTGACCATTTTTGAGCAGTTTCGGGGGTCTTTTTCACGGCTACATACTTTTTACCATTGAAATAAGAATTGCCGATATATTCGCCCACTTTCTCGTCCTCTTTTTGGAAGTACAAAGGCTGTTTCGTGACAGAATTAATGTACTGATTGCCCTTTGCATCTCGGATTCTTAGCAAACTTGATTTGATATAAACTGATGCGTTTTGCTTGGGTGATTCGGTTTTGGCTTTTTCTTCGACAGCGGTAGGATTCACAATGTTTTCGCCAAAATACCCCACATTAGGGTCGGTTTTGAAAGCATCATTTGCCTTTTTGAGTAGATATACCAATGCTACAATTACCGCAACCAAGAAAAGCCATAGTGGATTAAAATTTTTCATTAGTATAAACCGTAACTACGGAGTTTTGCGAGTATTTCAGACTGACGGAGTAAGAAGATTTCTTTCGAGATTTTCTTTGTCAATGATGTATTGCCGTCTTTCTTGCCATACCTGTAATTGTAATCATTGTAAACTGCTGCCAACTGGTCGGGCGTTAAATTCAGTAAAGTTTCAATCTTACTGTTTCTTTCAGTCCATGACCAAAAGATAGTACCGAGATTGTCCCAAAGTTCGTCAACCAATTTCGTGGGTGTCCAACCTTGCGGAATACCACTACCGTTGTTGGGTAGTTTGGCCGCTGCTTGGAATCCGCCCGATTTCTGCCCTTGCCTGTAAATCAAATAGCCGATTAGAAGTATTGCAAAAACCACCAAAAACCATTGAAACGCCCTGTTTTTTACGACGGTTACACCGCCCGCTAAACTTGCTAAATTCATGTTTTTGTGTCGATTTTTAATGAATCACTCTACCGCTTTTTCAGATAGAGTGATTCATTGATACATCTAAATTCTTGATTAACGCTTAGAAACTACGATGGCCACGATGATACCCACGACCGCAACCCCTGCCACTACATAGCCCCAGTTTTTCTGAATCCATGTTTTTTTAGAACCATCGGGGTTTTTGTCGCCTTCACCATCGGATTGAGTAGTGATTTTCTTATCTGGAACTGTACCATCAGCGGTTGTGATAGGTAATGCAGATGAAGGAGGTACAGCACCATTCACCGAAACAAAATATCCATCAGTAGTTGGAAAAACTTTCGTTCCTTTCTCTAAGGCACTCAAAGTATTGATTGCATTTGCCGCATCCGAAGGACTGATATTGCTCACAATACGAACGCCTGTGGTGTATTTAGAATCTTGCGGGAGCAAGGTCAAGCCAGCATCAGCCGTTTCAACGAAACCAGTGGCATAGGCCGAAGGCACACCAAAGTTGTTGATTAAGACCGATTTCGGAATGAATTGGAAGAAGTTACCTGCACCATCGTTGGCCACTGCGATTGCGTGTAATTTGCCGTTGTAGATGAATGAGAAAATACCGAGAATAGAACCGCCACCAGTACGGTAAAACATTACTTGGTCAGCGTAACCATACAATTTGCCACCTGCTGACGAAAGGTTAGACACGAGGGCTGCCATTAAGGCAAAAGTTGTGTTTTTTTTCATTTTTTGTTGATGAAGATAATTGTTAAAACTGCGATTGTAACCACAACCAAGACAATCCAAAGGGTTTGCTTTTTTTCTTCTTTCGGTGTTTCTACCGCTTGAATACCTTTGGAGTTGTTAAACAGGTCATTGGCTACCTCAATGATTTTCTTAAACATTGATTTAGTTGTGTGGATTTAGTTTAGAAAATCCCAAAAATTTTCTTTCTTGGTTTCTCCTGTGATTTGCCGCTTTTGGTTTTGCTTTTTGAGGTAGAACCGCCATTTTCTTCTTTCCAAGCGGTTTTCATTGCCGCACTGGCGGATTTTCCCTCTTTTCGCAACTTACCTGCACGTTTCATCACACGTTTCATTTTAGCCTTTGATGCTGCCATTTGTTACGATGTTTTGATAGTTGTGTAACTGATTGATGCGTGCTACTCGGTACGAATCGGTAGGGTTCAATAAGCTTGCAAAATCATCGACATTAATCTTAGTAATATCAATTTCGTGTTCAAGCATCAATTCTAAGGCTTGGCGGTCGAAACGGAGTTCGGCCATTAGGCTATTATCGTTGATGTGTTGAACTTCGTGAAGTACCAAAAACATGAGTAGTTCGGGTTTCTCCAAAATATTGACATCCTTCATTTTGTCTTTGTTGATGTAGATACGTCTATGGCTTGGGATGCAATAGATGGGAGAATCCGAATGGGCTGTTTTGTTGTCCACGATTGGAAGTGTAATGCCTTCAATTAATGGTTCGATGTGTAAGCAAGCTTTTCTAACCTGTACCGATGTCATACGAGTAGTTGTTTTTTGATTCGGGTTCAAATTTAGGTGGCTTGGAATCGAAAAAACAAATAGCAAATTTTAGTCAACTTCGTTCAACTTACACCTACATACATTTACTTACATCCACGTACGCAAATAGTTGATTTTCGTTTTTTTGCTTGTTTTTAGGCAATTTTTTGGCTCAAATTTGCATCGTTAGTTGAATGCGTTCAATCACGATTCAACCACGATTTGGCCACTTTTTTGGCAAAATTCAACCATTAGTCAACCACGATTCAACCGCCTGTTTTATGGTATCAATTACGGCAAAAGTGAGCCATACTGACCACGAAAAATTTTTGCAGATAGGCCGCCAACAGTTCGGCTGTGAAAATTCCTTTCAGTTCGCAAACTTTCTCGTACAGAAAGTTTTATCAGGTGAATTGGCCATCATCAAAGACAATGCAGCTTTGCAATTAAAGGCTATCCAACAAGCCGAAATGGTTACGGCCTTGAACGATGAACTACAAAAAGCCAAAACTTTACTTCCCGACCTTGCCTATAAAAAAGGGTATGCCGATGCTGAAACCAACTTCAAGAAAAAAGCAGGAGCAACGGGCTTGAAAGCAGAATTTTATGATTTGCACGTAGCCAATAGAAATACTGGCTGTGGGGTGCTTGGTGGGTGTATTTTTGGCCGAAGTGACGTAAAACAACAAATTTCGTATATCAAAACCATTTCAGAATATGAACGCAGAAACGGCCAATAATGGCCTATTGACCACCGCAAGATTTAAAGATTTTCATACATTCCCCGATGGGCATCCGCTCGTGCATCTCAACGAAGTAACATTGAAAGATGCTTTGGCCGAAATTATGCAAGGGGTTGAATTTACGAGGGTATTTGCCACCCACGTAAGAATCAAACTTGAACCAATTCTTTCGATTGACTTTGAAAGCGTCAATAAAAATGAGATTGTGGGGGTTGTGATGGATATTGGCAAAACTTTAATGCAAGATAAGCTTACCCCTGCATTCTTGAAAAGCAATGATGAAGGTGGTAATATGCTACGAACCATCGACCAGAAATTTGCAGCCGCTAAAATGCCACTCAATTTGGAAGGTATTTTTTCGATGACAGCCGACCAACGTGGATTCATGCTTGAATTTATCCGTTTTTGGGGTATGTATTACGATAATTTACCCCAACAAAAACTTAGTCAGAAATAGCCTTAAACCCTAATCACTTATGATGTTTGATAAGTATCCGCAATTTTCGACAATGAATGTCGAAGAAATTGCCAACCAAATGAACCAACCAACGCCCCCAAGTTTGGGACAATCGGTTTTTGACCAACCTGAACCAGTTAATCACATCCAAAATGGCTTTGATTTCCCTAAACCTAAACCAGAGGTAAAAATCGACGATTTTCTTCCCGAAGCAAAGGTTTATGTCGGCCTGTTGGATAATGGCCTAAAGTGGGGTTTGCCTGTCATTCTAAAAAAGGTCTATAATATCCCGACCGAAGAAGAATGTGAGCATCAGTATAATTTGCACCAAGTCAACTACGAGCAATTTAAGGCCGATTATGAAGCTTTTGTTTCGCTCTCCGAAGAACAACAAGACGAAGTGCAAAAAGTGTTTTTCTCGAAGGCCAAAGGAGCGTACGAAGAAGCCGACCGAGTTTGGCAAATGTACCCACTGATTAAAAAATCAGTTGAACAAAAGGGTTTGGATGAAGGTGAAACCAAATTACTTGAAAAAGCCCTTGCTACGTGGCTTTACCAAAACCGAGACAAAGTGCAAAACCCGATGATAACAATTGCGGTCGTGGTGGCATCATCGGTGGGAAGTCGTTTTGCAAACCTCGAATTGTCGGGAGCGAAACAGTTCCGCCCGCTTGTAGTCGATGAACTGACCATAAAACAGCAAGTTACTAACGCTTATGAAGCTACGCAGAAAACCACAGTTGAACCAAACCCCGACGGCGGGGGACTACTTGACGAAAGTTCTACCGAAGGGTGATGTTTTCAACCAAGAACACCGCTATAAATTTGTTATCATTGTCGGTGGCCCTGGCATGGGTAAAAGTACCTTGTTACTTTCGCAGTTTATTCAACCAAGCACTTTGCCTGTTTTGATATTTGCAACCAAACCGCAAAAGTGGATGGAGCATCTGAAAGGTATAGAATCGGAACAGTTGAAGCATTGGGAACTGGCTTTAAGGCAAGCAAGCAACAAAGGTTCTGTGCCTGTTATTCGTGGCTATGATTCGGAAGCAAATCCCGAATACTTCATGGAAAATCTCATTGCTCTGGCCGATGGCAGGGGTTTGAATTGTACGGTAATTTTAGAAGATTGCACCAATTATGTGCAGTTTAAGGCATCACAACGTTTTCAAAGGCTCGTGAATCAACGTGAACACTTTCGATGCAATGTGATTATGACTTACCACAGTTTGCAGTCTGTACCACGTGAGCTTTTCCAGTATGCAGATTTTTTGATTCTGTTTAAAACTGGTAGCAGTAGAAAACACCTGAAATCGCTTGATAAAATACCCAATGCAGAAACCGTGCTGGCTGCATTTGATACGGTAGAAGCACACCCGAATAAACATTTTTACGTACCTTTAAACTTTCAACGCTAATTCCTAAAACCATGACGATTGAAGCGGAGAAAAAAGCCACAACTGCTATTGTGGCTGGCAAGATTGCCTTTAAAAAGCACGTTTGCGAATCTTACGGATTTTATAGCACTGGCAAAACTCACATTTGGCGGTCTTGGCTGAGAAGAATCCGAGAAGAAGAACAAAACCCAAAACTTTTTACTGGTAATTGGCTATCTCCAAAAGAAGTTGGTTTGCTTGTCAAGCACTTGGGCAAACCGTCTAATTATGTTGAAATGGCTGCATAAAGGGGTAAAAGTCGAAACAATTAAATGGCAATAAAGCCGCTTCATTTGGAGCGGCTTTGTTGTAAAATCATCTATTTTGCCAATTATTCGTTATGATTTAGCCTATTATTCTTAAAACCACAAATAATTCTAAAAAAATCTTCATTTGAATTTTTGAAGTCACCATGATTAAACAGGCATTTTTCACAAATACTTCTATCAATTTCAGTATTATTCTGTTTGGGGCAGTAAATTTTACCAGTGAAGATATATTCATCAACCGTAGTCCCTATATATTCTTTTCTCCCCTTATATATTTTTAAAAGTAAATACCCTTCTTTTTTAAGCTTCAATTTATAATTTTCATTACTTATTTCGGCCATTATTCTTTGTTTCTCTCTATTTTCTTCAATCGCTCTAATCGTATTTATTTTTTTTTCAATAAGATTTTGAGTTTTATTATTGTAAAGCCATTTGATATTTACAGGATTCTGTATTTCAAACCATAAGTCGTCATCATCCATTATTCTCTCCACATCTTTTAATGAGATTTCAATGGCAGAGATTTTACTTTTTTCAATTTTTAGAAGTTTATTGTAATCAACAAAGTGAGTTACAGCAATTTCAATTATAAGTGGAATTATTTTAGTTTCTCCCTTACTTTTTACAATGATTTCGGCTAATATATCTGGTTTAAAGTCGATTAGATACTTTTCGACATTAACCTTTGATATTTTATACTTTTTTTCTTGTAATATATTTGCATTATAACCTAACTCAGGTATAAATACTTTAAGATTTGGTAATCTAACTTCTTTATGTTTTGCAAATAAGGCTTTAGATGCTAAGTGAATGGCTGATTCATAACAACTCTCAATTTCCGTTTTATCATAGTGCTTAAAATGCTGTATCACTTTTTCTCCTTTATGGGCTACTAACCTACTTCCACATTCAGGGCAAATGCAATTGCATTTCAGACCACTTTCAACATCTTCAATTTGAATAATATCCCCATTTAGCAATCCATGAACCATCGGGCGACTTTTCATATTGATTGAATAATAAATATATGATAAATCTTTTACATTAATTTATAGAAAATGGCAGACAAAAATGGTAAAAATAAAAAGTTAATTATGAGCTTAGTGTGTTTAGTGAACCCTCAAGCACATCATCAGATAGTTTTATGTATTTACCCCTTAACTTTCTACATCATAATAAATTTTATAGAACTTTCTTCCAGTTTTCTCATCTACGCCATGCTCTATCATCTCATTGTTTCCATGTATGTAAATATGAAAATTACTATCAAGCTTCAAAACGCTTTTTAGTTTTCGAGACTGTTTTTTGAAAGCAGAGCCAGAAATATTAAACTCATCAACTATTTTATCATTAGTTGGCTGTACTTCTCTATAAGTTCTAAAAGATTCGATTAAATCACGGCTTTGCAAAACTTTTTCAGCAAAATCTTCAATTTGAAATTTTTCTTCATTCTTAAAATACTCAACTGACCTATTTATTAATTCAATCTTTTCTGTTTTGGGAAATTTATCTTTATTTGAAAATTCTTCATTAATAAAGCTTCTATAAATACCCATCATGGAATCTGTTTGGAAGTAACTATTTGATATATTTTCTACGTTTAAAAAAGACTCTTTCCAATACTGGGCATCTACTGACTTATTAGTATTGTCTGTGATACAAATCTTATATCCTTCTTCCTTTTTTACATTAAATATTATACAGGCTTTATCTGTTTTTTCAATATTAACACCTGATGAGTTATATGACACCTTTAATTCATTTTCTTCTTGATTAACAGTCAAAAATGTAGTTTTGGACTCACATTTGAATATACAAACGCCATCAACTACCTCTCCTTCTACTACGCAATCCTTTAAAAAACCAATATAGAGTTCTCCTGATTTTATCTTAGGGTGCAAAGTTTTCTCATAGAGAAATTTTGCAATTTTAACAGAGTTAAAATGTAATGAATTGGGATTGTCAAATATATCTGTAACATAAGAATATATCTCATTTAAGCTTAAATCTGAACTATGATTAAATCTGAATAATTCTTCTTTTCCATTAAATTGATTGGTAAAAAACCTATTCAAAACATTTTTCAATTCAATATCTTGAATATCAATAGGTTTCTTAGTTAAAATCAACCTCTCATCATTATTTTTATTTCCAATAAAGTGAACTGCCGAACTCTCTAATTTTGAAGCAAGTAGTTTAATCATAGTGTTAAAATGTAGTCTTTAACTTTCGCAGTCTCTGTGAAAAAATTTAAATATATTGAAAAAAGAATAAATAGACATAAAAGAGCAATTAAGGAATATTTAACATATTTAATAATATCCTTAAAGTTATCTATTTTTTGCCATATTTTTGCAAAATCAGAATCAAGTGATACTAACATATCTTGATAATCTTTTTTTATGTTTTCATATTCATTAACTAAGTCCTCTTCTAATTTCTCTACATCAAATAAAGATAAATTTAACATTTTCCAACTCAAGTATGTGTAGATTAATATTCCAAAAAATATCAACCAAAGAATGAGAAAAGTATCTTTTACTTGATATTCAGCAAAAGCAACGGCTGAAAATGATAATGGAACTGCTGCAATCTGTTTTCCTATATTATCAAGATGCTTATCTAAACTATCAAAATACTTTATCCTATCATCTCTAAAACGGTTTTTGATGTTTTCAAAATTAAACTTCTTCAAATAAAATTGAAAGTCTATTTCAGCTTCTTTAAGCAGATTAGGCAGGTTTTTTACAACCAAAAAAAAGCTATCCTTTTCAGAAATATTTGTACTTAAAAAATCTACTACCCTGTCTCTAAATAAGTAAATAAACTCCTTATCTTTGAAGCTTTTAAAAATTAATTCAATGCTTGGAGCAAGGTTTTCTAAGTATGCAACTCTTGCTTCATTGTGATTATATCTTATCTTAATAACAGCATTTTTTTTACTATTCTTACCAACAAGTATCATTTCTCTTGTTTGGCTATTGATATGTTCCAAAAACTCTTCTTTCTTACTTAGATAGTCTAATAAAAATTTGTATGACTTAAAATTATAAATTAAACTATTCTCAGTATTAAAAATGTCATTCTCTGATTTAACCTGGAGTTTACCATTAAAATTAAAAATTACAACTTCTGAACTGTCGAATTCATCTTCAGAAGAAAATGAATAACGACTCATAAAATCTATCTCAGTCAAAAAATAACTTTTAGGAAAGGTTATTTCAAAAATATTTTCTTTTTGCGTTAAATTTAGGTTTAGATTCTTGCAAACATCTACCAATGTAAGATTAATAGATTGTTCAACTTCAAGCACTATTTTTTGCTCTCTTCTTATTTCTGTTACTGACTTGGATTCAATTATAATCTCAGAAAGTAGCTTTAAAGCTTCATAATTCTTAACCATTTTGGAATAAAATTAACTCTTGTAGTATTTCTTCGGCAAATTCTTGAGAATGAATTGTGACAGAGCCATTATCAATTGAAATATCCTCATTATTTATTTTATTTCTTGGTATTTTTAAATCAATACCATCTGCTTTAACTCTAATCTCAATTAAAGACTTCAATCTATTCATATCGCAACTAAACTCATTGTCAATAACAATGCCCTTTTCATTTGCAAAACTGATTAAAAAGAATTTATCGTCAAAATACATAGCACTAACTATTTCAAGTTTCACATATTTGTCGCTCTCTTCGATAAAAGTATATAAGGAAGTCCAGAATTCAATTTTGGAATTAAATCTCTTAGGAATCTCCTCTTTTTTTATAGAGGTTATTATCTCAATAAATGCCTTAGTATTCGCATCATTGTTTATTAAACCTTTTGCTGAGACCCAATCTCTAAAATATTTAGAAATTGTCTTCCCTGTCGTGATTAAAGCTATATAATTTCTATCATCATCAATTTGATTATCATATATATCGACATTAAATCGAAATCCCATTGCAAGTTTATTAATATTTAAATTCTTTATTCCTTTTACAACAAATACGCCGTTCTTGAATTCGGTATCAAAACCATCCTCTTTTCTTAGTAATCCTACTAAAATATACTTTTTTTCATTAAATTTATAGTCTGCGAATACATAAAATCCCCCAACAGAAAGTGATTCACCTTTGATTCGATTTTTTAAATCAATTAATGAATCTTTACTAAATTTCAAAAAATCATCAGAAGTACATTCATTTTGCAAGTAGCTTTTGAGTGTATTTTGAAATGGACTTTCATTAGTATCAGTAAACTTAGTGTTTTTGGTAGAAGAATCTTCTTTAAAAGCAACGTGCATTTTCTCAACTAAAGCAAATGCAAAACCATTAATTTCAGCAAGACCTTGTGATAATTTCTCATTAACATCCATTGAAGTTGCTTGCTTTTCTAATTCATGTATAACGTAGTGGTGTATTTCAATCATATATTTTTTATTTATAAGGTTTTTGAAATTAGTGTGTTCAGATAGTTGCATTAATCAAAATCTAAATAAAGCTATTCTGTAATAATTATTAATGTGTTGTACGTCCTCTCTCGGCGGCTTCTACACTATCTCGAATATAGCCTTCAATAATCATTTCATCTGCATATCCTACATAATCAACTACGTTACCAGAATTAGAGAATTGTTCAACCTTAGAAGCTGGCTTATTTTCACAAGAAATTAAAAGGAAGAAAAAGAAAATAGTAGTTATAGGCTTAACGGTGTTTTTCATTGTGGTTGTGCTGTTTGACTATTCGCAGCAAATGTAAGTTATTTTGTACGTACAAAATAGCGTAAAAATACCTGTTTATGTCAGGTATTTTTACGCATATATAAATACAAGAAAAATCATAAATACCTAATATTTAATGATTTACAAAAAACAACAAGCTATTCCATACGTTGAATACATTTCCTATTTATATTTGTTTAAGCTATATTTCATCTAAAATATTTATGCCTTATGAGAACTTTTACTTTAATCTCAGTTGTAATGCTAAGTCTTCTACTTAACACTTTACACGGACAAGGTAGTTACTTAACACAAGATTTTTCAAGTTCAACTAACCTTAATAGTTATGTAAGTGCTTCCCCAGATAGTGGACAGTTTACTTATATCCGTCCTAACTTCGCAAATATTATAAATGGAAAACTTGTATTTAAGCCTAATAGTGACTATCAATCAGGTATTAGTAACTCATCAATAGAAAAGGATATTTCCTTGCCAGTGGGATTAAACCTTTTTTCTCTGGAATTTGATTTAGATTTTTCAAGCGGTGTTTTACCAAATCCAAGAAGACAAACAGTACAGCCAAAAATTGGAGAAGCCAGTTTTGGAACTTTTGAAGTCAGTAACGGAATATTGGAATATAATGGTTTTAGATTTTATAGTAATGGATTAAGAATTAGGATATTAATCAACAATACATCTGATACGATTATCATTACGAATCCGTTAGGAGAGCCACAGGCAATTTACCCAAAAAAATATGAAGTTTGGGGAGATACTCAAAGACTTGTTTACAATGTAACACTTGGTAATATATTTCCAATTTATTCACCTTTGGGGCTTTTCATTTCCATTTTTGGTGATGGAATTAACTCATACCTTGCGTTTGATAATTTTTCTATAAAACCTTTGCAGGTATATTCATCAACAGCAAACACACTTTGTGATTGCCCCTCAATGTCAACGAATCCACCAATAGCTAATGTGAGTGGGTTAAGATTAAAAAAACTGACTTCTGCCAGTCCTGCCAGTGTTGTCACAACCAAATTTGTTACAGTAAATGACAAAGGGGAATTGATTTTAGGTACAATTCCTGTTACTCTTTCTGCAATATTATCCGAGACTGAATCATTGAAAAGGCAGCTACTTGAAAAAGATAGAAGAATTAATGATTTAGAGAGTCAAATGAAAAAAAATTTGCAGGAAACTGAGAGTTTGAAGAAGTTGATACTTTCCAGCAAAACACGTTTACGATAATATTCATTATAATCAGGTGTTGCATGATAAACACCTGATTATGGTTATCCAATTATTATTTTATCAAATTTCCTAAAATCTTATCACTATATCTTCGGTAGTTTCTGAGTTGCTTGGTGTCCACGTGTCCCATTTGATAGGCAGTTTGCTCGTCAGTGTGCTTTTCATAGTTAATTGATAAGTTTGCAAATGTTTTTCTTGCTCGTTTGGTGGTTACTATTTTTTTCTATTCCGTTCCGTTCGGCTATTTCTCTCAGTATTGCATCTAAATCGTGGGAATACTTAAAGCGTGGTAAATTTTCGATACTTCCATATTTACCGAGAACTTCCAAAGCTACCTCTTTTATAATCGCATTGTGTTGGCATATTCTTTCAGTATCATATCGGTCGGTCTTTTGGCGTTCTGCTCTTACAATTTTGGTTGTACCGATTGTAACAATATCGTTTTCTGTTAGAATATTGTAATCACAAAAATCTAAGCTTGTACCGCACATAAACAGAAAAATATCAATGGCTTTTTCTTCCCGTTCGGTGTATGTTTTTGCATTTTTTAGAATTTCAAGTTCTTCTGGCTCAAGCCCTATTTCATTATTTTTTTTTGTTGACCCTCCTTTCGGGAGTTCTACTTCTTTAGCTGGGTTGTGCATGATGATTTTCTTCTTTACCGCTATATCAAGCACACGAATAAGTAGTTTAACTGATTGACGTAAATAATTTTTTGAATTATTAAAATTATCACAGAATTGCTCAACGAGTTCTAAGGTAACATTTGAGGGCTTTATGTCTTTAAACCCTTTCTTTGTAGCAAAATCAAGAAATGATTTTGCTAAATAATAATCATGTCGTTTAGTACTTTTCTTTGCTCCCTCTTTCATTTTTTTTTCAGTAAAAGCACTGTACAAACTTTCAAGCGTTGTTGAATTGGAAGTTATTGATGGTTTTGTCTGACGTTGGTCTTTCTTTAATTTTAGATAGTTATACTTAATAATTTCGGCTGTAATTGGCTCGTGTCGTTCTTCGAGGTCAATTTTAATTCTTCTAAGAATGTTCTCCAGTCGGTTAATTTCTTGCCTAACTGTGTCGGAAAATTCGTCGTTGGTGGTTTTTTTTTTGGGTTGCCAGTTCTTTGCATAAATTCGGATGTCAGTCGAGAAGGGGACGCATGAAAGCTTATTGACTGTGATTTTGCAGTAGAGAGAGCAACGGCCAGCTGTGTTGGTTGCATCGTTTAAACGTGGATAAAAGAGTAAATCCATTTCGTAGATGTGAATTGTTTTTTACTGTTCATATTAAAATTGTGTTAGTGAAAAATAGACCCTAAACAATGTTAATGCCTGAGTATTAATACTCCAGTAAAAATCCGTGAAACCCCTTATTGATATGCGTAAAAATACGTAGTAATGGTGCGAGCTGAGTATTTGCAGTTTTTTTGTGTTGGCAAGTCATTAACAAAATCGTGCCACTTCTCATTATTTTGAAAAATGAAATATTTTTTTCTAACTTTACGTTGAAATTAGTTGTTATACTAACTATTTTCTATATTATTAAAAACTGACCCATAAATTTGGTCACTTTAGCCAGTAGCGAGTTGCTCGCTCTACATTTCATCTTATGACTGACCTACTTGCCTCAATTTCTTCGACCGATGTTCTTTTAACCAAAGAAGAAGTGCTGAACGATTATAGAGTGGCTTGCGAAAGCCGAGAAGTAAGCTACATCGGACGACAGGATGTCTTTAGAGGTAGAGCAAAATTCGGAGTCTTTGGCGATGGAAAAGAACTGGCTCAGATTGCCATGTCGAAAGTTTTTCGCAAAGGCGATTTCCGCTCGGGGTATTACCGTGACCAAACCTTCTTGGCAGCCGTTGGCGGGCTTACTTGGCAACAATTTTTTGCTCAATTATACGCTCATACTGATATTGCCCACGACCCATTTACGGGCGGTCGCTCAATGAATGCCCACTACGGAAATCGTTGGGTTGATGATAAAGGCGAATGGCTCGACCAAACCCAAATGTACAACACCGTGTGTGATGTATCATCTACGGCTGGACAAATGCCACGTGCAATCGGCTTGGCTTATGCTTCAAAATTATTCAGAGAAAACCCAGACTTACAGCAACTTACAAAATTCTCTAATCAAGGAAATGAAGTTTGTTTTGCTACCATTGGCGATGCCTCTACTTCGCAAGGAATGTTTTTTGAGGCAATAAATGCGGCAGGTGTTTTACAGATTCCTATTATATTTTCGGTGTGGGACGATGGCTACGGAATTTCGGTGCCAATCAAATACCAAACCACCAAATCGAGTATTTCGGAAGCACTGTCGGGTTTTCAGCGTAAAGAAGACTCCAATGGTCTCGAAATCATTGTAGCTCGTGCTTGGAATTACGTCGAACTGATTGATGCTTACCAACGTGCCGCCCTTTATGCCCGTGACCAACACGTACCTGTGCTTGTACACGTCGTTGAGGTTACACAACCACAAGGCCACTCTACTTCGGGTTCGCACGAGCGTTATAAATCAAAAGAAAGATTGCAATTTGAGCATGAGTTTGATTGTAACGTACATTTTAAGAAATGGATTCTCGAAAATGGCTATGCTTCACAAGACGAACTAAGCGAAATAGAAAGCCAAGCCAAAGACCTTGCGAAAAAATCACGCAATGCCGCTTGGGCAGCTTTCCGAGACTCGCTAAAGCCTGAATACGATTCGGCAACTGCACTTCTGAAAAAACTGACCATAGAGAGTAAAAATACGAAAGCGATTGCTGCCATCAGAGAATCGCTCGAAAAAACAGAAAACCCAGTTAGACGTGATGTTATTTCGGCCATTAAAAAAGCTATAAGGACATTACGCTTTGAAGATATAGCTGCAAAAAAAGATTTAGTCAAATGGCTGGATGATGTTGCTCCCGAAAATTATAAAAGATTCAACTCTCATCTGCTGAGCGAGTTTCCGACCTCGCCAATGAATGTGAAACCAGTTTCGGCCAACTACGTAGATGATAGCCCAACTGTCGATGGTCGGGAAATAATCAATACTTATTTTGATAAATTACTTGAACGTGACCCAAGGGTATTTGCGATTGGCGAAGACGTGGGTAAAATCGGCGATGTAAATCAAGGTTTTGCGGGTCTGCAAGAAAAACACGGAGAAATCAGAGTAACTGATACAGGCATACGAGAAACTACCATCATCGGGCAAGGAATTGGGGCTGCCATGCGTGGACTTCGCCCAATAGTTGAGATTCAATACTTCGATTATATTTATTACGCTCTCGCAACCCTTACCGACGATTTAGCTTCGCTACGTTATCGTACGGTTGGCCAGCAACTCGCCCCACTGATTATTCGTACACGTGGGCATCGTCTGGAGGGCATTTGGCACTCTGGTTCGCCAATGTCGGCTATGTTGGGAGCATTGCGTGGTATTCATGTTTTGGTTCCTCGCAACTTCGTACAAGCTGCGGGCTTCTACAACACTATCATGAAAGGCGACGACCCAGCTTTAGTTATCGAATGCCTAAACGGATACCGAATCAAAGAAAAACTGCCTACCAACTTAGATGAAATCTGTGTTCCGCTTGGCGTACCTGAAACCATCAAAGAAGGCTCAGATATAACCATCGTAACTTATGGTTCAATGTGCCGAATCGTCATGGAAGCCGCAGCTCAATTAGAAGAGGTAGGTATCAAGGCTGAAGTGATAGACGTACAATCTTTACTACCATTTGATGTGAATCATTTAATTGTAGAATCAATCAAAAAAACTAACCGAGTGATTTTTGCAGATGAAGACGTACCGGGGGGAGCGTCAGCGTTTATGATGCAAGAAGTGCTCGACAACCAACAAGCTTATCGCTGGTTAGATTCTGCACCAAAAGCTATTTCGGCTCAAGCACACCGCCCTGCGTACGCCTCAGACGGTGATTATTTCTCGAAACCAAATACCGAAACAATTTTTGATGCGGTTTATGAAATAATGCACGAAGCCAAGCCTACTTTATACCCGAAATTGTATTAATATCTTCACAGAAAGACAATAGTAGCCCAATAAGTTCGATGTAAAATTATTTTGAACTTATTGGGCTATTGCGTTTCTTTGCACCTCTTACAACCTATGAAGAAGATAGAACAACTATGCTGAGTTTAGACCACCCAATGCTCTTAGGATTACAACAATTTGCTACATTCACCGAAAAAGATTTACAAATTCTAAGTCAGTACTTCAAGCCCGTTTCTTACGAAAAAGACACTATTCTGCTGGATATGGGAGAAATAAACGATAAATTATATTTTGTAGAAGAAGGTGTTTTGCAAGAATTTTCGTACCAAGAAGAAGACCAAACCAATACCCATTGGCTAATGCCCGAAGGCAGTTTTGTGTATTCGACGGTCAGTTTTATCAACGAAGTACCTACTGAAATGGGCATAAGAGCCATCGAAAAAGTAAAACTGCTTTATATAACCAAGCAAGACTTACAAATTATTTACGAAAAAGTACCTCAGATGGAGCGTATAGGCAGGCTTGTAACTGAGCAAACCTTAACCGAATACGAAAAATTTTTGCTCTTAATCAGGTATCGTAGTTCGGAAGAAAAACTAGCTTGGTTCGAAGAAACCTTCCCTACTTTGGTTAATCGTGTTCCTCAAAAATACATAGCATCATACCTCAATATCAGACCCGAAACCCTCAGCAGGGTTCGCTCCAAACGAGCCGAACGTGATGCCTAAATAGCATTGCCTTGCATTTATTGACTTAGGTCAATTTTTATTTCGGAAAAGTATTCTCAATTTTGTGGGCGTTATAAATCCACACAAAGATTGTTTTGCCATCAAACTCAATGAGTTTGGTGGCTTTCATTTAATACCCTTCTCTTGCCCTAAAGCCATTATTAGTCATCTTTTTTAGAAGAAAATAAAAAAGACGCATGATGCGTCTTTTTAGATATATATATGTTGATAGTCGTTAGAAAAGGCAAAGGGGGCATAAAATGTCCCCCGATGAACCCAAAACAACTTTTGCTGTGACTAAAAAAGTGAATTTCTTAGTTTAGTGTGCGATTTCTCCAAAATTTACGGTTATGACAATAGTCAGTCTGACTAAGCAACCCATTAATTATTTCAACGCACTTATAATCAACTACTTACAATACTTATAGATTTAAAAAAAATATAAGATTTATTCACTTTTAATATCTTTAATACCAATATTCTAATTTTATCGTATTTAAGTACTAATTATTTGAACTCATAAAATCCCAACCATCCGACATAATTGGATAAGAGCGGTCGTATCTCGCATACCAGTTCTGGCCAGCATATTTCGGCGATGATTATCAACTGTATTAGGGCTAATCTTCATTTCGGTAGCGATACGCTTCGTATCAAAACCCTGCGAAATGTGCTGAAGCACCTCTCTTTCTCTGTCAGAGATTATATCATTGTCTATCGTCTTTTCTTCATTAGAATAATATACGAAAATTTTCTTGTCTTCGTTGCCAAAAGCCCCTCTAATACAATAAGTATCGCCCTTAACAAGATGAGCTACCTCTTGGATAGACATCATGATTAAAGTAGGATTCTTTTGGTCGTTAAACTCAATCGGAATGATGTTCAGATACCAACGCATACCATGCCCAGCTTTATTGAAGAGCTTCATTCCCCACGCACTTATAAACTGTCGAGATTTATATTCAACTGGTAAAACCTTTTCGATATTAAGAATCCACGAAACAAAGGTATTCATAAATGACCGATGTTCGGGAGCAAACATCGTCATAAATTTTAATAGTGTATTATCCGCAAACTCAGCTGGGCTATAACCCGTATATTTGAGTACACTCCCACTAACTTGAACTATTCTGAGTTGTTTAACATCGATTAAAAATGTTAGGTTTCCTTGCTGATTATTTAGTAAGTTGATGAGTCCTGATTTTTCAAGATACTTTTTATCATCTATCTTTACATCATCAGGATAAAAACGCTCCAGTGTTTCGTAGAGTTTCCTTAAAATATTTTCTATTTCTCTATGCACTACTAAATGTTTGATTTCTTATAAAACTATTATTTAACACAAATTACGATATTTTTTCTCAATTTATCGTTCTTTTATATCAATAATTTAAAAATTACTTTAAATGAGTAAAAAGCTAAAACCAGAGTTCTGAATAAGGGAACATAGATACACAAAATTGACTTTAGTTATTATCTAAATAATGTTTTTTTATCGAGTGGTATTTTGCTTTAGACGCTTTAATCGACAATTAATAAACCTTATATGACCAAAACATCTTCAAAAATACTTTACATTATTCTTTTAGGTATCTGTTTTTATTTTCCATTTCTGGGAGGGGTCCATCTTTTTGATTGGGATGAAATAAACTTTGCCGAATCGGCCCGAGAAATGATTCTTACGGGTAATTATAGTCGTGTACAAATTGATTTTAAACCTTTCTGGGAAAAACCTCCACTATTCTTTTGGATGCAAACCGCAGCAATGCACATTTTTGGTATTAATGAGTTTGCAGCACGCTTTCCGAATGCCTGTGTTGGGGTTCTTACTTTGTTGATATTGTTTTTAATTGGTAAAAAACTCAAAGACAATACATTCGGATTTATCTGGGCTTTGATGTACTTGGGAGCTTTTACGCCGCACCTTTATTTCAAATCTGGTATCATTGACCCTACCTTTAATCTGTGCATTTTCTTAGGCATTTACTTCTTTTTCAGAGCAAAAATTGAGCCAAAGAAATCTATGCCAAATACGCTTTTGGCTGGAGTATTCATTGGGCTGGCAATTCTTACAAAAGGGCCCGTTGGAGGGCTTATTTGGGCCTTAACAGTATTTTTTTACATTGTTTCTACCAAATTCAAGCAGTCTGTAAAATGGAAAGAAATACTAATTTTTGGAATAAGTTGCCTACTTGTGGCCTCTATTTGGTTTGCCAATGAGCTAATCAACAACGGGTTTTGGTTTATCAACGAATTCATTACTTATCAAATCCGACTTTTCAGTACGCCCGACGCAGGCCACGGACAACCTTTCTATTATCATTTTGTGGTTGTGTTGATTGGCTGTTTTCCGATTTCAATCTTTGCGATTCGAGCTTTTACTTATAGTCACGCAAAAATTGATAGTGCATTTACCGAACTGACAGCCTTTGTCCCGTGGATGAAAACTACTTTTTGGGTGGTTATGATTTTGTTTAGTATCGTCACGACCAAGATTGTGCATTATTCGTCGATGTCGTATTTTCCTGTGTCGTTTTTGGCAGCTAAATTTCTTTACGATTGGCTCAATGAACGTGCTACTTGGAACAAGTGGGTGAGTTTTGGGATTCTTTCGATTGGCTTTATCCTATCGTTGGTTTTAGCAGCCGTGCCTTATGTAGGAATGCACACGCAGGAGATTATTCCATTCATTAAAGACCCTTTTGCTGTAAAAAATCTCGAAGCGGTGGTTGACTGGCACATTTACGAAATGTTTATCGGTATTGTTTATTTTGCTGTCATTGTTTTTGCCGTAGCTTTTCTACGCAAACAAAGCAAAAAGGCTTTCATTTATACACTTTCGTTAGCAACTGCGGTTTGTTTGTTCTTGTTCGGAGCGATTGTAGTGCCAAAAATCGAACGTTATACACAAGGTGCGGCGATTGACTTCTACGAGTCGAAACGTGGACAAGATGTGTATATTCATGTGTTAGGCTTTAAAAGTTATGCTCATTTGTTTTATTTTCAGAAACCAGTTTCAAAGGTTTCGGCCGAGAAAGGTGAGGCTTACGAAGATTGGCTTCTAAACGGAAAAGTTGACAAACCTGTGTTTTTTGTAACAAAATTTGACCGCTATGAAGAGTACAGAAATCACCCAAATTTGGAGCTGATTAAAGAAGAAAATGGCTTTGTTTTCTTGAAGCGTCGGAATGACACTAAAAACTTGTTTTTGAAATAAAATTTGAAAAATTAAGAAGATTTAGCAAACTTTGACCATAAAAAAACTAACATTGACAAAAAACTCAGCACATTTACTGGTTATTGACGTTGGCAATACTGATGCCACTTTCGGGATTTTCGATGGAGAAAACCTACTTCATAACTTTAGGATAAAATCACTGAAAGATGAAAACTACGTATATTTTGAATATCGTTTTCGTCAGTATTTTCTTGAAAATAATCTTCGCTTTGCCGATATTACAAAGGTGGTTTTGAGTAGCGTTGTGCCTCCGCTCACACCTGTTTTCAAATCGTTGATTCAAAACTTATTTGGCTTAGACCCCATTGTTGTCAATGCGTATATTTTCCCGACTTTGACGGTTTCGATAGATAATCCCGATGAAATCGGTAGCGATTTGGTAGCAAATGCGGTGGCGGCTTATACTAAATATGGCAGAAACTGCGTAGTGGTTGATTTCGGAACGGCACTTACTTTCACAGTCGTTTCGGCCGAAGGAAAAGTACTTGGCGTTTCGATTGCCCCAGGTTTACGCACGGCAGTAAAAGCCTTGTTTTCAAATACGGCACAATTGCCCGAAGTTCCGCTCGAATTGCCGACTTCGGTGCTTGGCAAAAACTCTGTTCATGCCATTCAGTCGGGTATTTTATGGGGATACGAAGGCTTAGTAAAAAATATGATTCAGAAAGTAAGGGCCGAACTCGGTGGCGATTGCATTGCCATTGCTACGGGCGGCCTTTCTTCGATTATTTCGACATTGAAAGATGAATTTGTTGAGGTAAATCGAGAATTAACTTTGGAAGGTTTGAGAATAATTGGAGAAAGCAGATTATATGCAATCCAAAATCAAATAAATTCGTAGGAACGTCCAAGTTGGACGTTCTTCTCAATAATATTCCACAAAATTTATCAGATTGAAAAAAATGAAATTAGATAAAAGAGCAATAACGAAATTTATAAAAGCAGCCCTTGCCGAAGACGTTGGCGATGGCGACCATACTTCGCTTTCAACTGTACCAGTCGATGCCATTGGCAAAGCTAAACTTTTGGTAAAAGATGAAGGAATTTTGGCAGGTGTAGAGTTGGCCAAAATGATTTTTAAGATTATAGATAAAGACCTAAAAGTGCAAGTGCTTATTAAAGATGGTAAGCCAATCAAATACGGTGATATTGCGTTTTATGTAGAAGGCCGTGACCGCTCAATTCTAACCGCCGAACGTTTGGTACTGAATTGTATGCAACGCATGAGCGGAATTGCGACCACAACCAAACAAGTGGTAAAACTGCTCGAAGGCACAAAAACGAAAGTGTTGGATACTCGTAAGACAACACCGTGTTTCAGAATGATTGAAAAATGGGGCGTGCAAATTGGTGGAGGTGTCAATCATCGTTTTGGACTTTTTGATATGATTTTGATAAAAGATAACCACGTTGATTACTCTGGGGGTATCAAAAATGCCCTTAATGCAGCCCACCAATACCTAAAATCTACTGGAAAAGATTTACCGATTGAAATCGAAGTACGTAACCTTACCGAACTCCAAGAAGCCCTCGAAATTGGCGGAGTGGTGCGTATTATGCTCGATAATTTTAGTTACGAAAATATCCGTGAAGCCATCAAAATTGTTGATGGTCGTTTTCCGCTCGAAGCTTCGGGCAATATTTCACCTAAAAACGTAAGAGAATATGCCGACTGCGGCGTAGATTACGTCTCGATGGGCTATCTGACACACTCGGCCAAAAGTTTAGATTTGAGCTTGAAGGCGGTAAAATAGTTTTTTCAGTCGATTGTCCATAGTCGATGGACGATAGTTTTTTCTTAAAAGTCGATAGATTTAGCTTCTTATTCTTTATTATAGAGAAAAAAAGTTAGATTTATGAAAAATCTGTTGTCTGTGGACTATTGTCTATCGACTAAAATACTATTTATTCAATCTTTCTCTAAAAATGACAACTACTCGCCGAGATTTTATTAAAACCACGGGGCTTGGCTCTATTGGTTTGAGTATTTTACCTCCTTTTTATTCTTTCGCCGAAACACCGCAAGGCCTACCACGAAAAAGCCCCGAATCTCAAGGAATCTCTTCTGAAGGTATCCGTAATTTCTTGAAGGCTATCAAAGAATCTGGCCTCGAATGGCACAGTTTCATGCTGCTCCGACACGGCAATGTGGTAGCCGAGGGTTGGTGGAAACCTTTTGCCGCCCAAAATAAGCATACGCTTTATTCGCTCTCCAAAAGTTTTACGAGTACAGCCATTGGTTTTTTGGTGAATGAAGGTAAAGTTTCGGTCGAAGACCAAGTAATCAAATTTTTCCCTGACGAAACACCAACATCGCCCAGCGAAAATTTGAAGGCTATGAAAATCAAGCATTTACTAACGATGAACACAGGGCATCACACCGATTCGATGCCCGATATTCGTGCAAAACCTGAGCAAAGTTGGGTAAAATCATTCCTCGAAAAACCTGTCGAACATGAACCAAGTACATTTTTTATGTACAATACAGGGGCAACCTATATGCTCGGTGCAGTTTTACATAAAGTAACTGGGCAAACACTTGAAGAATATTTACAACCACGTTTGTTTGCTCCGTTAAATATCACAGGCTACGACTGGGAGAAATCTCCGCAGGGTCTGAATACGGCAGGCTATGGCTTACGTGTAAGTACCGAAGATATTGCAAAGTTTGGTCAATTTTATCTGCTAAAAGGTAAATGGAAAGGCAAGCAACTCTTGCCCGAGAGTTGGGTAGAAACAGCCACAAGCAAACAGACAACTTCGCAGGCTGGCGATAACGATTGGTCGCAGGGATACGGTTATCAGTTTTGGCGTTGCAAACCAGGATTTTATCGTGGCGATGGTGCTTATGGCCAATTTTGCATGGTAATGCCCGAACAAGATGCAGTTTTGGTAATGACTTCAGAAAGTTGGAATCTACAAAAGTCAATGGATACAGCCTACCAAACAATTTTACCCGCTATTAAAAATACCTCTTTAGCCGAAAATCCTGCTGAGTTAAGTGCTTTGAAAAAAGAACTTAGCGAGCTTTCTTTGAGTGTTCCGAAAGGCTCTATAAAATCGTCATTGATGAGTAAATACAGCGATAAGATTTTTAATGTAGATAAAAATGCTTTCGGTATCACGCAAGTGGGCTTTGGATTATTTGCTGATGCGGGGGTTTTACGCTTGAATTTTGGTAAAGGAATAGAAAAAATTGGTTTCGGTTGGGAAAAGTGGAAAGTAAATCCTGCTAAACAGAAAAATCCTTTCTCGGCAAATCCTATTGTGATTCCTTCACGAATTGCCAGCACTGCCACTTGGCTTAATGACAATACATTACAGATAAACTTTAAGTTTGTTGACCAGATTCACGGCGATAAATTGACAGTAATTTTTGATGATAATAAAGTTTCTATTTCGCTTCTAAGTAGTGTAGCTGAAAACACTAAGAATAATCCTGATAAAAGAGAAAAATTAGTTGGAACATTGATAGCATAGTTTAAAAAAATAGAAAGCTCTTTTGATTGTCAAAAGAGCTTTCTTGCTATCGACTACTAACTTTAGTCTATCATTTCATTTCCATCGCCATTTTCACGGCATTGTAAGCGTTTACGATTCCTCCCGTAGCTGATAAATCTTCAAACTTCACGATTTCGTCTCCACCAGGTTTTTTAACTCTCAAATCTGGCACTTTCACCGATGATTCTAAAATGATTTTCTTGATTTGAGCTGCTGTAAGGTTAGGGAAGTAAGATTTCAATAAAGCAGCTACACCCGCCGTTGCTGGCGAAGCCATACTTGTTCCACTTTTTTCTTCATATTTTGAGCCTGGAACTGTCGAGTAAATATCAACACCTGGAGCAAAAACATCCACATTTTTCTTGCCATAATTACTGAATGTAGCCACGGCATCAACGTCTGGTTTCCAAGATAAAGCACCTACCGAAATCCAGTTTTCGGCTACACTACCATTTTCATAAGTATCATTCGGAAACTGAGGGTCTGCATCCATATCTGTATTGTCATTTCCAGCCGCTGCAATCATCAAAACTCCTTTAGATTGTGCATATTTTACGGCATCATCAACCCATTTTTTCTCTGGAGAATATTTTTTACCAAAACTCATATTGATAATTTCAGCACCGTTATCGGCGGCATAACGAATAGCATTGGCTACGTCTTTATCACGCTCATCGCCATCAGGCACCGTACGCACAACCATTAATTGCACATCATTGCACACACCCATGATACCTAAATTATTGTTGCGATTTGCTCCAACAATACCCGCTACGTGCGAGCCGTGCATAGCATCTGGCCCAGTAACTTCGTTATTGCCGTATTCTCCGTATTCGAGTTTTTTCGGATTATCACCTACTACTTTACGAGCATCAAAATCGAGATTATAGTTATACTTCAATTCGCTTTCAAAATGCTCAGCTGCTTCTTTAATATCGGCTCCTGTGGCCCCCAGTTCAATAAATTTTTCGAGGGTTTTCTTAGCTGCTCTTACCTTGCGGTCAGCTTGACTTTCGTCAATGCCTTTGATAGCTGCTTGAGTAAGGTTATCAACTTTCAGATAATCTTTCAAAATCTTCTCCGACTCTACATAATTAGTATAAAGCTGCTTATAAAATGGAGCATATTGCTCATTTTCGGCTTTTTTCTCGTCATACTCTTTTTGCAAAGTTTGTAATAATTCGTAATCGGCTTTGTTTTTACGAATCAATTTCTTCGATGGCTTATCGCCAAATTTATCTTTCAATTGCTTCAAAATTCTGGTCATTTCGAGTTGTTCATGATGCACATCAGTCCCATCTTTTCCACCCAAAAAATCCCAGCCATTAATATCATCAACGAAACCATTTTTGTCGTCATCTT
The DNA here is from genome assembly GCF_014644295.1 of Emticicia aquatilis. GTDB lineage: Bacteria > Bacteroidota > Bacteroidia > Cytophagales > Spirosomataceae > Emticicia > Emticicia aquatilis. The sequence continues at coordinate 240,626 of NZ_BMKK01000003.1, read as the reverse complement.
TGCCATTTCCAGCAATTTCTTTGGTATTTACCCAAAGTTTATCTTTCAAATCTTCATGGTTTACATCAGTTCCACCATCAATAATTGCCACAACTACTGGCTTAGATTTTTTATCTTTCAGCAGCTCATTATAGGCACGCTCCACACTCATTCCACGAACACCATCTTTCTCAAAATCAAGGTTAAACCAATTAAGTTTAGTTTTTAGTTCTTGGGCGTTTGTTTGAAGAAGAAACGAGGAAATTAAAATCGAAAAAAGGATTTTTTTCATTAGCATAAGTTTTGTTTTTGAGAAAAAGCATATTTTGGGACAACGATGCTTTGATGATGAATAAACTGCGAATTAAACGAATAAGTTTGATATTTATTTAACCTATGATTAGGTAATTATTGAAAGGCTTGCTCGAAATCAGCTATCAAATCATCAATATTTTCGATACCAACCGAAATACGCAATAAGTTTTCGGGACTCGTTGAATGAATACCTTCTACAGAATAACGGTGTTCGATTAAACTTTCTACTCCACCTAAACTCGTAGCGTGTTTGAATATTTTGAGTTTCGATGCTAACGCCATTGATTCATTTTGCCCACCTTTCACTAAAATCGACATCATGCCTCCATATCCATTAGTCATTTGCTTTTTAGCCACCTTATGGTATTCGTTCGATTTCAGCCCAGGATAATTTACTTTTTCGATTTGCGGTTGGGCTTCTAAAAAAGTGGCCAATTTCATGGCATTTTGAGCATGAACAGGCATTCTAACGGCATAAGTAGATAAACTTCGGCTCAATAACCAACAATCAAACGGCGAAGGTACAGCTCCACCGACGGTTTGGAAAGTACGAATTTTATTCGCTAAATCGCTTTGCGATGAGTCGGCCGGTAAAATTACACATCCACCCAAAATATCAGAATGCCCACCAAAATATTTAGTAGTTGAGTGCATCACTACGTCAACACCCAACTCAAAAGGTCGAGTAAAAAATGGCGTTGCCCAAGTATTATCGCAGGCTACCATGATATTTTTTGCTTTAGCAATTTTCACAACCGCTTGAATATCGGTGATTTTCAAACTCGGATTCGACGGTGTTTCTACCCAAATCAGTTTTGTGTTTTTCTTAATCGCTCGCTTGATTGCACTTAAATCAGTCATATCAACGGCAGTGCAAGTAAGTCCGAAATTGGCATAGAGATTATCAATGATAACTTTTGTATTATAATAAATATCATCGGGCAAAATGACGTGGCTATTCCCACCCAACGAATGAAAAACACTCATCGTAGCGGCTTGCCCAGATGCAAAAGCAATGGCTTCGCTCCCACCTTCGAGGGCAGCCAGTTTTTCTTCTAAGGCTCGTCGGTTAGGATTCGAGGCACGGGTATAAATATCTCGACCTTCAACTATGCTTCCATCGGCGGCACGCTCAAAGGTCGTAGAAAGAATCAAAGGAGGAACAACTGCTCCAGTGGTTGGGTCGCCATGATTTCCTGCGTGAATCGCAAGAGTTTCGATTTTCATTTTGTAATTTTGTATTATTAAAGTTTACAAATATAGATAAAAGCCTATAATTTTCAAGGAAGTCTTCGCTGGGCGACATTCGCTTCGAGCGAAGACTTCCTTAATCTGGATATATGAAATTAAACATCATCAAAATCGGAGGAAATGTAATTGATAATCCTCGCTCATGTAAACAATTCCTCGAAGATTTTGCCGCTCTCGAAGGCTCAAAAATTTTGATTCACGGTGGAGGAAAAGTAGCCACAAAAATTGCCGTAAAACTTGATGTGGAAACCAAAATGGTTGACGGCCGCAGAATTACCGATTTGCCAATGCTCGAAGTAGTAACGATGGTTTATGGCGGACTCGTAAATAAGCAAATTGTGGCACAATTACAAGCCCTCGGTTGCAATGCTCTTGGTCTTACAGGAGCAGATGGTGGCGTAATTTTGGCAAAAAAACGTGCCGTAAAAGACATTGACTATGGCTACGTGGGCGATGTAGAAAAAGTAAATGCACCATTGATAGATAATTTTTTAAAGAATGAACTAACGCCAATCTTTGCTCCGCTGACGTTTGATAAAGAAGGGAATATGCTCAATACGAATGCCGATACACAAGCTTCATCGGTGGCAGTAGCGATGGCTGAGCAGTATGAAGTAAATCTAATTTATTGTTTCGAGAAAAAAGGTGTACTTTCAAACCCAGATGACGACGACTCGGTAATTCCGCAGCTCACGCCAAGCATTTATGCCGATTATAAGGCTTCGGGGGTAATCAATGCTGGTATGATTCCGAAACTTGATAATGCCTTTGCGGCATTGCAAAGAGGCGTTGCGAAAGTAACGATTTGCCATGCCGATGAACTAAAACAAGCCGTTGCCGAAGGTACACGAGGAACACAGATAATTCTGTAAGTCCACGGTCAACAGTTGGCGGTCAACAATAAAAATCATATTATTTGAGCAATTTAGAAGAGAGTAAACTTTCTTTATTCACTCATTCGCTCAATCAATCATTCATTATTGAACTCTATGCTTCAAAATTCAGAATTAGTTGAAACACTTACTAAAGATGCCATCGAGCTTCTGAAAGATTTAATTCAAACCGAATCTTTCAGCAAACAAGAAGACGAAACGGCAGCGATTATCGAAGAGTTTTTTCGTGAAAGAAATATTCCGTATCGTAGAAAAAAGAATAATATTTGGGCGAGAAATAAGTTTTTCGATGCTTCTAAGCCAACGGTTTTATTAAATTCTCACCACGATACCGTAAAGCCCAACCCTTCTTGGACACTCAATCCGTTGAATCCATTGGTGAAAGAAGGTAAACTTTACGGCCTCGGCAGCAATGATGCGGGTGGCTGTTTGGTTTCGTTGATTGCAACTTTCTGTTATTTTTATTATAGAAATGACTTAAAATATAACGTCATTATGGCGGCGACTGCCGAAGAGGAAATTTCGGGACGAGAAGGTCTTGAAATGGTTGTACCAGAATTACCCGAAATTGAATTTGCGATTGTAGGCGAACCAACCCAAATGCATTTAGCAGTTGCCGAAAAAGGCTTATTAGTTTTGGATTGTATTGCTCATGGAAAATCGGGGCATGCTGCCCGTGATGAAGGCGAAAATGCACTTTACAAAGCCGTGAAAGATATTGCTTGGTTTCAGAATTATAGATTCCCTAAAGTTTCTGAAAACCTCGGACCAATCAAGATGAGCGTAACGATGATAAATGCTGGTTCGCAGCACAATGTTGTGCCTGATACTTGCAAGTTTACGGTCGATATTCGAGTAACAGAGCAATATACTTTGGAAGAAATTACGGATGTTGTGAAGAAAAACATCGAAAGTGAAGTTGTTCCTCGCTCAATTCGTTTGCGTCCGTCGAGTATTCCGAAAGAACATCCGATTGTGCAAGCTGGAATTTCGATGGGACGAAATACTTATGGCTCGCCAACGACTTCTGACCAAGCTTTGCTTGATTGTCCATCTCTGAAAATGGGGCCTGGCGATTCGGCTCGCTCGCACACGGCCGACGAATTTATTTTTCTTGATGAAATTGAAGAAGGTATCAAGCTATATATCACTATGCTTGGCAAGGTTATTATATAAAAATAATCGTTTCATAACCTCATACAAACGCTTTTCATAGCGTAGGGCCTGCGAACCCTACGCTATGAAACAAACTAATTAGCCATGAGCATCATCTACTACATTCTTGCTTTTTTATGTGGCGTTACTAACAGCACGCAGTCGGGCGTAAATGCCGAGCTGCGGAGGTCTATCAATAATCCAATTTATGCGGCCATCATTTCGTTTGCATCGGGTTTAGTTGCTTTGATATTGATTACGCCTTTTTTCAAAGAATCAGTGCCGACAATGGCAACCTTAAAATCGTTGGAGTGGTGGAAATTAACGGGTGGAGTTTTAGGGGCTTTTTTTGTAACGACTGTTATTTTAAGCGTACAAAAAATTGGCTCGGCAAATATGATTTGTTTGATTGTGGCAGGGCAACTCATAACTGCCATGCTACTTGACCATTATGGGCTTTTAGGCTTCAAATTGCACCAAATCAACGCTTGGAGAATTGCGGGCGGACTGCTAATTGTCGCTGGGGTTTATTTAATTGTTAAGAATTGATGCTACAACCGACATCACTTTTTCGGTAGCACCGATATTCTGTAAAACATAATTCTGCGAAATTTTATCCGTTTCCTTCTTTTTTGCTTCGTTTGAGCGTAAGTTTTTCAATATTTCGCCCAAATCATTGGTTGAAGAAACGGCAAAAGCTCCCCCTTGTTTGACTAAATCGACTGCTTCTTGGAATTTATGATAAGCTTTATTGCCAAAAAAAATAGGCATTCCGAAAGTGGCAGCTTCCAAGATATTGTGCAGTCCTTTGCCAAATGAGCCGCCAATAAACGCAAAGTCGGCGTATTGATAAAGCGATGAAAGCATTCCGATATTATCAATGATAAGTACTTGATAATCTGTTAGTTTCGTATCGGGTTTTACTTCCGAAAAACAAATACTTTTCAACTCAATTTGCTTTTGCCAAGCGTTTATTTCCTCTCGATGGATTTCGTGCGGGGCGATTACGAAAGCTATTTCGTCCGTAACTCTAACGTCGGCAGGGTTCGAAACCCTGTCGACGTTAAATGAGTTCATCAACGGAATCAAAACTTCCATATCGGTTTGCCAAGCCGAACCTACCATAAATACTTGTCGATTTGCCTTGAATTGGGCAGCAATCGGAATATCTTTTTTGGCATCTACAATTTGTTTCACACGGTCGAAACGGGTATCGCCAGCGAGTGTAATTGGCTGAATATTAATACTTTTCAGCAAATCGAATGATTCTTGATTCTGAACTAAAATATGTCTAAACTTTGTCAGTACTTCTCTGTAAAACCCACCATAAGGCTTAAAAAATAGCTGATTAGGGCGGAAAATGGCCGAAAATGAAATCACTGGAATTTGCTTTCTTTCGAGTTCGTTCAGATAATTTCGCCAAAATTCATACTTCACAAAAAATACAATCGACGGCTTTACGATTTCTATAAACTTTCGAGCATTTGCAGGAGTATCGGCTGGCAGATAAAATATGTAGTCAGCACCCGCATAATTTTTTCTAATTTCATATCCCGATGGCGAAAAGAATGTCACCAAGATTTTATAGGCTGGATATTTCGCTCGAAACGCTTCAATGACTGGTCTTCCTTGCTCAAATTCACCTAAAGAAGCACAATGAAACCAAGCAAGCGTACCTCGACTTCGCTCGGTAAACGGGTTGCTGAGCGAAGCCGAACCAAGGTTAGTGATTGAATCCGAATCATGGTTGGTGAGCGAAGTCGAACCAAGCCGTTCAAAAATATTCTTCCTACCCTCCATCCAAAACTTTGCTTTGGAGTTAAACGGAGCTACGATGCTGATTATAAACGAATAAGCGTGTATTGAAAAATTATAAAGTAGATGAAGCATCGCCAGTAGAACAAGATTCTTACTTGTTTCGATAATAGATTTGAAAGTATTTAAAAATACAACAGAGAAATCGGTAGGCCATTGCCGATGCGATTGTTTTGTCGAAACAAAACTATAAAAAAACATTCAAAACCTAAGAATTTTATTAATTTCGCTACTTATAAATCAAACTTTAAGCAATGATAGAACCGCCTGACGACAGCAAAGTTGGCCTCAAAAAAGTTTTAGGAACAACCCAACTTTGGGCAATTGCCGTCGGAATGGTGATTTCTGGACAATACTTTGGCTGGAACTACGGTTGGGGCGTGGCAGGTACTACGGGCTTTTTGGTATCTGTGCTTTTAGTTACGGTTCTTTATCTAACCTTTATTTTCTCTTATACCGAACTTACAACTTCAATTCCAGAAGCAGGTGGGCCATTTGCGTATGCTTTTCGAGCGATAGGCCCAGTTGGAGGTTTTGTAGCCGGCTTTGCTACGTTGGTTGACTTCGTTTTGGCTCCACCAGCCATTGCAATGGCCTTGGGTAGTTACGCCAACTTTCTGAACCCTGCCATTCCTGTACTCACAACAGCAATTATTGCTTACATAGTTTTTATCGCAATCAATTTGTTTGGCATGAAAGAATCAGCCAATTTTTCGCTGCTTGTCACTACCCTTTCGGTTGCAGAGATTTTGGTGTTTATGTTGCTTATTTTCCCTGCGTTTAAAACCGAAAACTTCTTGGCTAACTCAAGCATTACTGCCAATGGAGTTTTTGCGGGTATTCCATTTGCGATTTGGTTCTTTGTGGCTATCGAGGGCGTGGCGATGCTTGCCGAAGAAGTAGAAAATCCACATAAAACCATTCCTAAAGGCTATATTTCGGCCATTTTGACGCTTGTTATTCTTTCTATCGGAATCATGATTTTGAGCGGAGGCGTTGGTGACTGGCGTCTGCTAAGCGAAATCGACCACCCGCTACCCGAAACACTGGCTATGGCACTTGGTGCAGGAAATGCTTGGTCGAAGATTTTTACAAGCTTAGGACTTTTTGGACTCATCGCTTCCTTTCATGGAAATACCATCGGGTATTCTCGACAAATCTACGCTTTGGCTCGGGGTGGCTATCTGCCTGATTTTTTGGCGAAAGTCAATCGCCGCTATCAAACTCCACACTGGGCCTTAATCATTGGCGGACTGGTGGGGTTTTTAGCCATTTTTTCGGGCAAAACCGACCAAATTATTATTATGTCGGTGCTGGGTGCAATCGTGATGTATATCATGAGTATGATTAGTTTGTTTATTCTTCGTAAAAAAGAACCAAATCTTATTCGGCCTTACAAAGCTCCTTTTTATCCTGTTTTCCCATTTATTGCTCTCATGCTTTCTGTGCTTTGCTTAGTAGCTATTATTTACTACAACCAAGCTTTGAGCAGCATCTTCTTTATTGTTTTATTTATCTGCACGAGCATTTTTGTATTTTTTGGCAAGAAATTTATTAAGGTTAGTGTAAAATAATAGTGCCGTTTCAATAAAGCCATTGACAACATTCTTTTCTACATCAACATGAAATCTGTAAGCGTTCTGTTTCTTTTCTTCATTTCTCTGCATCTATCTGCACAAAAACAAGCACTTTATTATTTTGATAAAGAATTTAAGGAATTTACGGGCAAATTTCCACCGCTCAATGTTATGGGAACAAAAGGTAAATTTGAAGAAGAAGTTGTGGAAAAATTTGGTAAAACGAAGCGGCTGGTGTACCGATTTCCGCTCAATTCGGGCTTAGTTTTTGATAATACCAAAATCGAGAATTTCATTACTGGTTCGTACGGAATCGAAATGTATTTCAAATACGACGATGGCAGTATGCTGCTCTATAACCAAATTTTGGGCGATGACTTGGCCAATAAACAAGGAAAATACGTGCATTTGGTGACGACTCGCAACCAGCAAACCAAGAAAGTAAATATCTTTATTGATGGAAAAATACGCTTCGATTTTGTGGACTCCGACAACCAAATGGAGATGGATAAAAATGCCCAAGTAACTTTCTTTGCCGACTCAGGACGCACCACCACTTCGGGAACCGTAGCTATGATAAAACTTTATGATTTTTTTATTGATGCCCCAACGGCTCAGAATCTGTTTAAGGCTTTTACCGATAATTCTAATGAAAATTCAAGCTCGCCTTTGGGTGTTTTGAAAAATCTGTATTTCGTACAAAGTTTACCCATTTTGCTCCCCGAATCAACACCCGAACTGGAAAAAGTTTATGATTTTCTGACTCAAAACCCTGCAATAAAAATCGAACTACAAGGCCATACCGATAATCAAGGCGATTTTGACCTCAACCTCAAATTATCAAAAGACCGAGCCGAAACTATCAAAAAGTATTTAGTAGAAAAAGGTATTTCTCCAAACAGAATCAAAACCAAAGGCTTTGGAAGCACACTACCCATTGCCAGTAATGCCAACGAACTCACCCGTAGCAAAAATAGGCGAGTGGAGTTGGTGGTTGAGAAGTAAATATCACTTTTTATTTTTTATCTCCTCGTCAAATCAAAAGCGACCCGCACATAATTGATAGAAGGGTCATTGGAAGCAGTAGCACAAGTAATATGATTCCCGTCTTTGCTGATTTTACCATTAACAATACTCGGAGCAGGTATCTCAATAAACCCTCCAACTAAGGTAGTGTCATTCACGATTGTTCCTTTATATTTTGGAATATTGAACCCCACTACATCTGAATTATAGACAATACTGGCAGTTATTTCGTTGCCAGTATGCACAACTGTCCAAGTGGCAGTACCATTAATGGCAATTGGCTGAGCCCAACCCGTTACTTTCCCAACAAAAACACCATTCAGGTCTAATTTTGCGGGAACATCATCTTTCTTACATCCCCAAAGCAAAATCAAAACCAATAAACCAACTATCTTTTTCATATCTAAACAATTTATCTTTAACAAAGGTGATTGAATATCAATTGTTTATACATGACAATAATTAGAGGAATGAATGATTTTGGTCAGATTTATAAGAAAAATTTATAATTCAAACATTGCAATTAAAAATAAAGCTATTTTTAACCCATCTTAACTAAACCTATTCATCAAACTATGAGAACTCTTTTACTTCTGTTGTTTTCCGTTTTTCTTTTCAATAATACATTCGCCCAAAAGGCAAGTTCTTCAACACCAGCGAGCACCTTCAGCCCCGACCTTTACAAAGGCTTGAAATGGCGAAATATTGGTCCATTTCGTGGTGGCAGAAGCGTGACGGCCACGGGTGTAAAACAAAACCCCATGACCTATTACTTCGGTTCGACAGGCGGTGGAATCTGGAAAACTGAAGATGCAGGTATTTCATGGAAAAATATTTCGGATGGTCAACTAAAAACTGGTTCGGTTGGAGCAATTACGGTTGCCGAATCTGACCCGAATGTGCTGTACGTGGGTATGGGCGAACACCCTGTGCGTGGCATGATGACCTCGCATGGTGATGGTATCTATAAATCGACGGATGCAGGAAAAACGTGGAAAAACGTTGGCCTCGAAAAAACCAAGCATATTGCAGCAGTCAGAATTCACCCCAACAATCCTGATGTAGTTTATGTAGCGGCTCAAGGTGCTTTGCATGGCCCTAACGAAGACCGTGGCATTTATCGCACTACCGATGGCGGCAAAACTTGGCAAAAAATATTTTACGTTGATGCCAACACTGGCTGTGCCGATTTAAGTATGGACATGACGAATCCAAGAATTTTGTACGCTGCTATGTGGCAACACCGCCGCTATCCGTGGAAAGTTGAAAGTGGTGGAGCGGGTTGTGCTTTATACAAATCGGTTGATGGTGGCGATACTTGGACAAAAATGACCGAAGGTTTACCTAAAAACATTGGAAAAGCGGCCGTTTCGGTTTCGAGAGCAAATCCAAACCGAGTTTATGCCAATATCGAAGCTGAAGGCGATAAAGCGGGCGTTTATAGAAGTGATGATGCAGGAAAAACTTGGACACAATCATAGAAACAAAGAATTACGATTACTCGTGCGTGGTATTATATCGAAATCTTTGCCGACCCACTCAATGCCGACTTAGTTTACATCATGAATGCTCCATTCTTGAAATCGAGCGACGGTGGACGTAGTTTTGCTCCGATGCGTGTGCCACACGGTGATAATCACGACCTTTGGATAAACCCCACCAATAACCAAGTGATGATAAACGCCAATGATGGCGGAGCAAATATTTCGTTCAATGGCGGAGCGAGTTGGAGCAGCCAAAACAACCAACCTACGGCACAATTTTATCGAGTAATTACCGATAATCGTTTTCCTTACTATGTCTATGGTGGGCAGCAAGATAATACCTCGCTCGGTACGGCTTCTCGCACCAACGGAGCGGGCATCGAACGCCAAGATTGGTTCATTGGCCCAGGATGCGAGTCGGCCTACATTGCTTTCGATAATCCCAACGACCCACAAGTCATTTATGGTGGTTGCTATCAAGGGAATATTGAGGTTTTTGATACTAAAACGGGCATTGTGAAAGATGTAATGGCCTATCCGCACATTGGTTTGGCCGTAACGCCTAAACTTCAAAAATACCGTTTCAACTGGAATGCCCCAATTATGGCTTCGCCTTTCAAAAATGGCACTATTTATCACGGCGGAAATGTTGTTTTGAAAAGTAGCGATAATGGCCAAACATGGCAAGTAATTAGCGGAGATTTAACCCGAAACGATAAAGCCAAACAAGAAGATGGTGGTGGCCCATACACCAACGAAGGTGCGGGTGGCGAAGTCTATAATACGTTGGCCTACATTGCGGTTTCGCCTCATAAAGAGGGTGTTTTATATACAGGCAGCGATTGTGGATTGGTACATCTGACACAAGATGATGGCAAAACTTGGCAAAACATTACCCCAAAAGATTTAGATGAGTGTTTGATTCACAGCATCGAAGTTTCGCCGCATGACCCAGCGACGGCCTATATTGTGGCTACTAAATACCGTTTCAATGATTTTACACCTTTGATTTACGTAACAAAAGATTATGGTAAAACTTGGAAGAAAATCACGCAAGGCATTGAAGCCGAAAGCTTTGCCAAAGTGGTGAGAGAAGACCCAAAACGCAAAGGTTTGTTGTATTGCGGCACCGAATTGGGCTTTTATATTTCGTATAATCAAGGCGAAAATTGGCAGAAATTACAGCTTAATTTACCAGTTGTACCAATTAAAGACTTAGTTGTGCATGACAATGATTTAGTAGCTTCTACGGCAGGGCGTGCCTTTTGGATTTTAGACGATTTGGCAGTTTTACAACAATCTGAAAACCTTCAAGCCGAATCTAAAGCGAGAATTTATAAACCGAAAAATACCGTAAAGTTTGATTCGCAAACGCCACCCGAGCCAGTTCCAGGGGTTGGCCAAAACCCTATGAATGGCGTAATTTTAGATTATTTCTTACCTAAAGATATGGACAGCTCAAATGTTGTTTTACAAATACTTGATAATCAAGGAAACATCATCAGAACTTACGATAACAAGAAAGATTTGAATTATCAACGCTACGAGGGTGGGCCAGCCGAAAAAGCAGTTATGCCAAGTAAAAAAGGTATCAATCGCTTTGCGTGGGATATGCGTCGAGAAGGCATTGCGGGTATCAGCAAGGTCTTTGTAAATGGCGATTATCGTGGTTCGTTGGTAGCTCCAAACACTTATAAAGTAAGGCTCATTGCCGAGAAGGATACTTCAATGACAGAAGCCACTATCATTGCCGACCCACGTCTGAAAGCTACCAAAGCCGACTTTGATGCTCAACAAGCCATGCTTGCTAAAATTGAGGTTCAAACCAAAGACATTCACAACTCAGTCAATAGAATGAGAAAAGTGAAAACTCAGATTGAAAACATCACAGCATTGCTAAAAGATAATAAAGACATGGTGGCTTTGGTTGATACAGGAAAGGCAGTTTTGAAGAAAATATCGGCGTGGGAAGAAAACCTGATTACACCAAAGCAAGAGACTTTCCAAGATGTAATTAATTTTTATAATCGCCTAAATGCCGAATTGCTCGACCTAAAAAATCGTGTGGACGTACACGACCCAAGACCAACCACAGGAGCAACAACTCGCTTAAACGACCTTAGTAAAGAATGGGAAACGCACAAAGCAACTTTAAATAAGCTTATCAACGTAGAAGTAGCCAAATTCAACGAAATGTATAAACAAAAAGCGATTCCAGCTCTGATTGTGCCTGATTAAAAATTGGGTTAAAAAATCGAACTTCTCAAATTAGGCTGTTTAAAAATATTTGTGCTAAGATTTTTAAACAGCCTAATTTTGAATTTATAAAATTGTATCAAATAGATATTTATTGCCCCATTCTCTCATTTCAACAAGCACATTTTTTAAAGCTTTACCTTTATCCGTCAACGAATATTCAACACGTGGTGGCACTTCGGCAAATACTTTTCTAATGACCAGACCATTATCTTCTAATTGCTTCAGTTCTTTCACAAGCATACGGGTATTGATACCCTCTATACTTCTTTCTAATTCTTTAAAACGCTTGGTTTCATAAATCAAAGCAAAAATAATAGGCAAAGTCCACTTACCACCAATAACATCGGCGGTTCTGGTAATAGGACATTCAAAATAATTGCATTTTTTTTCGGACATAATGATTTGACTATCAATATTAGTTTACTTTTTGTTATTACTTCACAATTTAGTAACTACTTGCAAAAATAAAGTAATGAAAATAGGTTTGCAAATAATTACTAAAAAAAACGAAAATTAAAATGATATTAACTACTGAAAAAATTAATGAATCTTACTGGAAAGTAATCATTAATAACCCACCAATCAACCTATTTGGCCCAGAAATGTCTGAAGAATTGATAGTGTTGATAGATGAACTTGAAGCTGCCCAAAACCTAAAAGTAGTGGTATTTGAAAGTGCAAACCCTGACTTTTTCATTGCTCACTTAGATGTATTGAAAGCAACTGGTTTTCCGAAAGGTGCTGGAAAAACTGGACTTTCAAAATCATGGCCCGATATTGCCAAACGCTTCGAGCAAGCTCCATTCGTAAGTATTGCTTCTATCCGAGGACGTGCCAGAGGCTTAGGAAGCGAATTTGCTCAAGCAATGGATATGAGATTTGCGAGTAAAGAAAAAGCGATTTTTGGTCAACCCGAAATTGGATTCAGTATTTTCCCAGGTGGCGGTGGTATGGAACGCTTGCATCTGCTCACAGGAAAAGCAAAAGCATTGGAGATTATTTTGAGTGGAAGTGATTTTGATGCCGAAACAGCCGCTGCTTACGGTTGGATAAACCGTGCAATCACCGATGACGAGTTAGATGCTTTTGTTGAAAACCTTGCCCAACGCATCGCTTCGTTTGATAAGAGAGTAATTGCAGAAATCAAAGCTATCATCAACGAAAGAGCGGTAAATCCCAAAAATGAGCATATTATGGATACCCAAACTCGTTTCTTTGAAGCCTTAGCCCAACCGGAGGCGGCCGTCAGAATGAAAAACCTATTTGCAAAGGGACTCCAACAAAACGCTGACGTTGAACTAAACTTGGGTAAGTATCTGTAAAAATTTAGAAAATGTAAGCATTGATAATGAAGGCCAACTGCTGAGTGATTATTTGATGAAGTCGCATCTAACACATTTTACTTGGACTTGTATTAATCAAAGGCTATTTTGAAGCCTTTGATTAATACATTAGTTTTCGACTAAGCCAATCAAAAATCTATCTATTTAATCTTATTTCTAAATAAAAAGCCAGCAATCCCGCCAAGAATCGTTGCTGGAGCATGGCCATCTTCAAAGAAAACGAGAATAGTTGCCCCAACGAATCCTGCAATTGGTATGAGGATATATGCCTTCGGGAAATTCTTATAATTCACAAAAACATACATAAATAAAGCCCCCATTACGCTATATATGGCCGTTGAGGACCCACCACCACTGGTTGGTAATCCACCGAGGGTGGTTTGCCAATAGAGAATGATTAATTGAGCTAATATACTTACTATAAAGTAAATTATCAGAATTCTATTGCCGTATAAATGCTCAGCGAGCGGTACGAATGAGATAAAAAATAAGGCATTGAAAAGGCATTGCCATATCCCCATCGGTTGAATAAAAAGCGGCGTAATCAATCGCCATAATTCACCTTCAAAGATTGCTCGTCTATCACGTTCTAACAATTTAATTATTTCAGGGAAAACAAATTGAAGACTTGTAATGACGGTAGTAATTAGCAATATAGTTATACTTATCCAAAGCCGTTTGAAAGCAATATCTTTACCTTGGTATCGGTAATAATTCCATGCAAAAAACATTGCAGGTGGCAGCAACAATCCATTTGCAAGGTGAAATAGCATATTCATAATACTTACATAGTTTGATTAAACAACAATTTTTTACTCGTCATTTAATATCCATTTTTCTGAATAAAAATACTGAAATAATGACAGGAATCAAAAAATACAGCAAACATACTAAATAACCATTCATAAAAAACTGCTGATTGCTTAAATTATGGTCAATTTTGGTATAATAAAATTGAGGAAATAGCTTCAAAAAAGGTTTAAGATTTTGCCCTTTATAATTCTCAAAAAAGCCACCGAATACCAAAATAATAGCCTCGAAACAAAAAGAAAATAGAATAGTAAGCCCCGGTTTTTGGGTCAGAAACGCAAACATGGTAAAGAAACCCGCATACGACAAGTGAAAAACAATTGTGTGAAAAAAGTTTTTGAGAAAAAATACTGCGAATTCGCCAACTGGCATCTCTCCAAAGCCATTGACAATACTATTGCCAATGGTTTGCACGACCACAATCACGAATAACAAAATAGTAATACAAATAATCATAGAAAAGATTTTAGCCATGAATACGTTTCCCCTATCTTTTCCTAAAGCCAATGCGTTTCTTATACCTCCGTTTTGAAATTCTGAGGCTATAAAAAATCCAGCAAAGGCCCCAAACCACATGGCATTTACGCTTGTACCAGCTTGAAAAACGCCATTTTGCCCAAGTAAAACATAGTTTTTCAAAAGTTTATTGGTGATGATGCCAAAGGTATTCGTAGTAAATAGCAATAGCATCAGATAGAACAAAGTCTTGCTTTTGGATAATTTGTATAATTCGACTTTTAGTAAATCTTTCATTTTAATTGGATTGTGTAATATTTAAAAAATAATCTTCGAGTTTATGCTGATTGCACGATAGGTGTTGTACTTTTTGTCCGCTCATTATTAGGGCTTTATTAAAATCTGCAATTCTTTCAGATTGCTCATTTATCCTAATTTCTGTATCGGAGAGTACCTCACATTTGACCGAAAAAGCAGTATTTAGTATTTCTGCCGAAGCACTGGCATTGTCGGTAATTATCTTTATGTATTGATTGGTCGATTTAAGAAGCTCATCAGCAGAAATTTGGGTAATCAATTGACCTTGATGTAGAATTCCATAATGGGTAGCAATTTGCGATAATTCATCTAATAAATGGCTCGATAATAGAATTGTCAGTCCGTATTCATGAGCTAAATTTTTGATAATATCTCTGGTTTCGACGATACCCACAGGGTCTAATCCATTGGTAGGTTCATCTAATATCAGAAATTTAGGGTCTGTAATGAGTGAAATCGCCAAAGCAAGCCTTTGTTTCATGCCCAATGAGAAGTTTTTAGCTTTTTTGTTGCCAGTATCTTCCAAACCAACCCTTCTGAGTACTTCTTTGATTTTTTTCTTTTCTGATATTCCTGCCAAAGTCATTTGAACCATTAAGTTTTCGTCGGCGGTCATTTCTGGGTACAAGGCTGGGGTTTCGATGGTTTGCCCCAACTTACTTCTTTGCTTTTGTAGGTCAGTACTACCCGACTTGCCATATAGCTCAATATGGCCTTCGGTGGCAGAAATAAGTCCGCACACGATTCTCATGAAGGTGGACTTCCCAGAACCATTCAGCCCAATGAGTCCATAGATTTGTCCTTCTTCAATTCTAAGATTTACGTCGTGAAGTGCCTTATTATTTCCATATTGTTTGGAAATCTGAAATGTCTCTAAAACAGCTTTATTGCTCATTACTTTTTATTTTTTTTCTGCAAAAAAAGCAATGAAAAAAGAGAATGAAGTTGCATCCGTTGGGTTGAGACCAGTATTTTAGAAGAAACTAGTGTTGCTTAAATAAATCACTGAGCATCGGTCAAATACTCAGTTGGCGTTTTGCCAGTGTATTTTTTAAAGTTTCGGTTGAAGGAGGCCTTAGAATTGAATCCGCAGTCGTAGGCAATGGCAATTAGCGTATAATTTTTATTTTTTTCGTTTTTTACTTCTCTTAAAAACTCTTGAATTCGCCATTCGTTTATAAGGTCATAAAAATTCTTTTGTTCCTTTTCGTTGATTACCTGCGAGAGATGATGCACTGGAATATTAATCGTAGATGCTAAATTTTGGAGTGTAAGCTCAGGATTGAGGTAAGGTTTTTCGGTTTGTAGTATTTCAATTAGTAATTTGTGTAATCTAACTAATTCGGTATCATCAAGGCCAGAGTTTACATATTTGACTTTGGGTTCTTCTACTAAGGTACTTTGCGGAGTTCTTTTTGAAAATACATCAACCTGTGTAATTCCAAAATAACCCAATAAAATAAGAAAAACAGCAATAGCTTTGGTTACGAGTTCTTCGTTTTGGGTAATAACCACAACAGCCCAAATGACAAGGATACCCGCCATCAAAAACAATATCCAGTTAAAATGTATTTTATCAGCGTTAGAGAAGTTATTTTTTAGGCTTCGTTGAAAACGAAATATTTTTAATGCACACCAACCAAAATACAAAGGGATGGTGAAATAAATGCAAGTTGCTCTAACCAAATTTCTAAACAATAAACCCTCATTACTCGCTATGAGGCTATTGGCTCGATGTTCAAATGGCTGAAAAAAATACGAAATATAGGAAAGGCTAATTAACAAATACGGAGTCAAATGCCAAAACTCCTTCTTGGTAAATCCGATATCAGAAGTTTGGAATTTTACATACCAAAACAAAAAAGGTCCAAACAGTAAGGGCATAGAAAAACCCGAAACGATTATACTTGGATATTGATTTTCTAAATGCTCCGCCCACAAATAAATACCCCAGTTGTAATACGCACTAAAAAGCAGCCAAATGCCCAGTATTTTTTTGGGTAGTGAGTCGGTATTGTTCGTAAGTAAAACAACAGCCAAAAACAAACAGATTGATATAGAGGCAATTAGATACATTTATGAGCAAATTAAATAAAAAAATACTACTTCATAAATACCACTCATCACACTCTGTTTATTTCACCTAACAACTGATTATTATCGGTTAGCTGAAACGTTTTTTTCAATCGAATTTACTTTCATAATATTGTGTTTGAATTATTCAAAATCTGTATCTTCTAACTTAAAAATTTCTTCCACTGGAGTTCCAAATACATGTGCCATTCTTAGTGCCAATAGAGTTGATGGGACAAACTTTCCTGTTTCGATTGAATTCATGGCTTGTCTCGAAATACCAATTTTTTCTGCTAAATCTGCCTGTGTCCAATCTTTCTTAGCACGTTCAACTTTTATTGTGTTTTTCATTTGTATTTGCTATTTGAGAAGATTAAACCGATAATATAAAACAAGAAGAAAATAGGAAAAATGTATAAAAAGCTGAGGCCATCAAATGCAAAAACTTTGGTGGTTTCTACTAAACCCAATGTCATTATCAAAAGCAACGACAACACAAAAGCAATAGAAACTGCTTCTAATTGTATCCGTATTTGCACTTCATCCAATATACTAATGCTGCGTATGAGTTTAAGAGTGTAAATGCCAAAAAGTAGTGCATTAATACCTATGATTAGCAAAGCCAATGGTGCAGAAATGGAATATTTGGAAAGAATAAATACCGAAATTGGGAAGATGATGGCAAAAACTAATGCCCAAACCACACTACTTAAATTTACTTGATTTTTCATGTTATGTCTTTTTATTGCGACACAAAGATAAATATGTATATCTAAATGTCAAGTAAAATTGACAAAATAATTTCCAATAAATAATGTGTAAGTATTTACATTACTCCGCTCATTTTCCAAATACCGCTTTCTTAGCAATTTCAATGTCATTGGCCACGGCAGGGCGTAGAATGTGCCAATGAAAACGCAGAGCTTCGTTTTGTTCTTTGGTATTGCCCGCTTGTTCGGTAAAATGCACCAAAGGCATATCGTTGTAGATGGGTTTAGTGATGGCTATTACTTCATCCCAATATTTTAAGGCCACTTCCAAATGCTTTATGGCCTGTTGTTGGTACTGCAAATCGCCAATGGTTCGGTAGGTTTGTAGCTCAATTCCGCCTTTAATTTTTGCTGCATAATACAAGCCCAAGTTCGCCCATGTGCGTACATCTGCCACCTCAAACATCAATGTATTATTGTTTTTGGTATTAATATCTTTTACCAACTCCAATGCTTTTTTGCAATCATTTTCAAGCATTTCGGCCAACATCGGAGGTGTAACTTTTCCAGTTTCAAAACTTTCACCGCTGGTTTTTATCTTCACGAAATCGGCAATAGAAACGTACGACGGCTCGGTAACAGGCTGTTCGATTTGTCGGATAATATCAATGTAACTAACTGTTTTATCTTTTAAGGATAAAAAGCCTTCGCTATACAAACTGAAATCCCAAGTAAAATCAAAAGACGAAGCTAATCTGAGGGGCGTTTTTCCTGCCAACGAACTGGCAGTAAGTAAGTTTTGTCCGTCTTTTCCATATCTGCGGGTAAACTCGGCTTGGAATACCGCATCGGGCGTTTCTGGATTGTAGAGCAATCTCCCCCATAATTTGTAAAATAACCATTGACGCTCGAAAGCGTATTTCCAATCAACTTTTATATCAGATTTTGTAAAATAATCTTTGGCAGGAATATAGGTTTCTGAACCAATGGTATAACCTCCGACGTATTCTTGACTATTTTCTTTGATATGGCTTCTGATAAAATCTGGCACACCCCATCTGAGGCAGAAAAAGTCTTCGTTCCGAGCTGTCCAAGTAACTTTATAGGTCTGGGGTTTAGGTACAAAATAGGTATCAAAAAGCTTTCCGCCATGAACTTTTACAAGGGTAGGTGTTGAGTGTGCATGCGACCAATTGTATTTAAAATCAGCCCAAATTGGTTTTTCAATAAAATCCATCGTACCTTCTTCGTCGATGGCCCTTCTTGTCAATCGCTCGGTTTCGATACTGGTGGGACCAAGTGAACCCACATTACTCGAAAATGGTATTCGATGAATCAACTTAGACTTTCTACCCGACATTTTCATGCCTTCAATAATGGTTTCTTTCATCCAGTCTTCACGTTGCTGTGGAGTCATTCCGCCCATACCTTCGCCCAAAGTCAGACCAAACCCAGTCAGTTCGGGGTATTCTTGCAATACTTGGGCTACGCTTTCACGGGTATATTTTTTAATAATGCTCGAAGTATCACCTTTCACAAAAAAGTGGTGTTCCAGATTATCCATAGCTACATTATGGGCTTTAGAAAATTCTGGACTCACGAAAATATTAAAAGGCACTAAATAAGTTTCTATTTCACGCTCCTTAGCCATTCGCAAAATACCGTGAAAAAGCGTTTGCCATTCTTTCATTTCAGCATCAGAAAAAGGAGAAGCCTCGGGGAAGTTTTTTGAACGAATCATATACACATACGGGTGTAAATTCCAAAGGCTCAAGATATTGAAGCGATTTTCTGCCATCATATCTAAAAATGCCTCCCAATATTTTATATCTTTGCAGGTCTCCTGATGTAAATCTAATGCATAGCTATGGCGATAGGTATCGTAAGGTAAATCGAACTTTATAGTGCGATAAGGATATTTTGCTTTTTCCTCAAAAGCCTTGATTTTATCTAAACCAACACCATTTTTTATATTCTCACATACAGCAAGTGAGCCGTAAATCAAGCCACGTGTATCGCCTCCAACAATGCTAATGGTGGTTTTATCGGTTAAAATACCAAAAGCTTCAGGTTCATATTTATTGGCATCTATTTTAAAATCAATCTTAAATTTTGATGTTGAATTTTTTACAGCATATCCTTTAATACTCAGCGTTTTTTCGAGCATACGCTTGGCGTAGGCAGTTTTTGAAGCATCTAATGAAGAAATAAGTTGAACAGATTGCGAAAAACCTATGCTATGAGATGCAAAGAGTAGGAGTATTAAGCAAAGTTTTTTCATGAAATTTTATGTTAATTTGTTTGGGGTTGAGTATCAAAAAAGCAAAACAACTTTATCCAAAGTTAATATTCAAAGTTTACAATTAATAATTTCTATTTGAAATGGAAACCATAAATTAAAAATTATTCCTAAAAAAACAGACAAGTCTGTATGTTTTATAAAAAATTATATTACCTTTGTTGTGCAAACGAATAGAAATCATGGACACCAAGAAAAATATTGAAAGCACAGCCGCCAGATTATTTTACGAACAAGGCTATAATTCAACGGGAATTAACCAAATAATTGCCGAAGCAGGTATTGCAAAAGCCAGTTTGTATGCTCATTTTCCATCGAAAGTAGATATTCTGAAAAAATACTTACAGAATACGTCTGAAAGTTCAATCGAGGCCTTGAGAAATGTGATTGAACAAAAACAAACACCAAAAGACAAAGTGCTTAGTGTTTTTGATTTTTTACTCGGTTTTTCAAATGAAACTAACTTTAATGGTTGTCAATTTTTAAATATTGCGACCGAGATTCCACAATCCAACGAAGACGTACTCTCTATAATTCAAGGTCATAAAAATAGAATTCGTCAATTATTCGTCGAAATTCTTGAACCCATTAATAAAGAAAACTTGGCGGATGAACTATACATTCTTTTTGAAGGAGCTTTGGCAAGTAGCAAAGTCTTCAAAGACAAATGGACTATTGAAACTACTCTTAGAATTGTAGAGAAAATAATCTAATTTTTTCTGTTTAGTATAAAAACAGACTGGTCTGTTTTTGAAAATTTGACTCTCAACTTAAATAAAACAAAACAATGGAAACGAACGAAACAACCTTCAAAAAGCTGGATTTAGCTACATTATTGGCAACTCAGCCCAAACAAGTGCAGCTGAGTGAACAAGACGAAGTGGTAATGCCAGACGAATGTGGCGACACACTATGGGATAAAGTTTTAGCACAGTACGAAAACAAAGAACCTCAAAAATAATAGAAATCATGGCAAAAAATTTTGCAGAAATCGGTTTTAGCTCAGCTGCCAAAAAATTACAAGAAAAAATGGGTAGCCGTGCTACTTATGCTCGTATGGAAAGCCAAACCACCTTGGATGGGTTGACTAAATACGAACAAAATTTTATTGCTCAACGAGATAGTTTCTACATGGCAACTTCTGGCGAAAATGGATTTCCATATATCCAGCACCGTGGCGGACCAAAAGGCTTTTTAAAGGTTTTAGATACTAATCGACTTGGATTTATTGATTTCAAAGGTAATATGCAATATATCACGGTGGGCAATTTGGAAACTAACAACAAAGTGTCATTATTTTTAGTAGATTATCCCAACAAAAAACGTTTGAAAATATATGCTACGGCCGAAGTTGTGGAGCTAAAAGATAATCCTGAATTGCACCATTTGCTTGATTTAGAAGGATATACATTTCGTCCCGAACGTATGATGGTACTCAACATTGAAGCCTACGATTGGAATTGTCCACAACATATAACACCACGATTTACGGTTGAGGAAATTGAAGAAGCTTTGAAGCCTCAATACGAACACATCAAAAATTTAAAAGCCGAGATTGCTGATTTGAAAGCGAAGCTGACTTTAGCTTAAAATCAGTTCATAAAGGTTTTCAACTGAGCAAAAATCTTTTAATATATTTGTAGCAAAAGAATTTTTGCGAATGGAAAAGCTACAGAGACACATTGAACATATCACGCCGATAGATGAAATTGAGTTTGAAAGTATAAAAACTCATTTTACGCCAAGAAGAGTTAGAAAAGGGCAATACCTCGTCAGTGAAGGTGATGAGGCAAAGCACGAATACTTTGTGTTATCGGGTATCTATAAGGTGTTTTATGTAGATGAACAAGGAAAAGAATATATTTTACAATTTGCCCAAGAAAACTGGTGGATGTCAGATTATCCAGCTTTCTTTAAAAGAAAACCCGCAACTATGTATATTGAATGTTTGGTTGAGGGTGAAGTTTTGTGTCTGACGCTCGACAGTAGAGAAAAACTCTCGGCCGACTTTCATAAAATGGAGCATTTCTTCAGAGTAAAACTGACCAATGGCTATGTGGCTTTGCAATTAAGAATAAAGCTTTTGCTTTCTGGAACTCCACAGCAACGCTACGAAGAATTTGCGAGATTATACCCAAATCTGATGCAACAGATTCCCAAAAAGTTGATTGCTGAATTTTTGGGTGTTAGTCGAGAAACACTCAGTCGTTTGTATCAATGATAAATTTCAATAAACTTAAATGCAGTCTGCAATAGAAATATTTTTAGATTCCGTGAAAGAAATTTGCCCTGATATTTCGGACGAATACTTGCTATATTTTGCTTCAAAAGTTTCAGTACAGGAATTAAACAAAAAAGAATACTTTGTACACGCAGATAAGGTTCAAAAAAGCATTGGATTTATAACCAAAGGCTTGGTTAGAGCCTATTTTATCGACCCTGATGGTGATGAAAAAACTGTCGGTTTTTATGCCGAAGGAGATTATGCCACGCATTATCCAGCATTTATTGCACAAAAACCGAGTAGGTACTTTATCCAATGTTTAGAGCCTACCTCCTTGATTTGTCTTTCGTTTGAAAATCAGCAACTTTTATATAAATATTCTCCATTTTTTGAAAGATATGGGCGAATCGTAGCCGAAGAAGTGCTAAAAGCTCAACAAAACAGAATCGAGAGTTTTATTTTTGAAACGCCAGAGGAACGATACCTAAATTTTATGCAATCAAATTCTGCTCTCTTCAACAGAATTTCTCTTTCACATCTTTGTAGTTTTCTCGGCATCGAGAGGCAGTCACTTACCCGTATTCGACAAAGAATAGCACATTAATAGTTTTTTGACTCTTAAGTGTCAGGTACGCCTTCCATTTAGAGTAGAACTTTGCAGTATCAAAATAAACAAATACTGCAATGGCAAAGAACATATTACTCATATTAGGACATCCTTCAGAAAAATCATTCTGCAACGCCCTTATTAGTGCCTATCAAAAAGGTGCTGAAAACTCAGGAGCTACTTGTAAAACCATTTATATATCAAGGCTAAAATTCGACGTAAATCTGGCCGATGGATATAAAACTGGCGAAGCTATGCAACTCGAAGCAGATTTGCGTGATGCTCAACAGCTTATCACGTGGGCCGACCATCTTGTGTTAGCATATCCAAATTGGTGGGGTTTTATGCCTGCTATCACCAAAGGCTTTTTCGATAGGATATTTCTACCTGGTTTTGCCTTCAAAAACCATTCGGGAAAAATTTTCCCTGAAAAACTTCTTGCAGGAAAAAGTATCAGGATTATGGTAACAATGGATACCCCCAAATGGTGGTTTTATCTCATCTATCGTGCATCACAATATCAAATTCTCAAAGACATCATTTTCGGATACGTCGGGTTCGACCCTATTCGGTTTTCAACGTTCGGATTTATCAGAAAATCAACTGATGAAATTCGGAGGAAATGGCTCAATGAAGTAGAGCAATTAGGCAAGCAATTTAAATAAATAATAGAACGGACGTGCCGAACACCGTGATACAAAGTAGGCAAAACAATTAAATATTAAATATAAAATACAATGAAAAAGTTAGTTTTAATGCTGCTTAGTGCGGCAAGTTCAGTATTCGCATTTGCTTCTTGTACTAAAGATGATACAACTCCAAGTGCTAAATCTCAAACTTATGTTCTTGTTCATGGTGCGTGGCAAGCTCCTTATGTATGGGAAGCCGTTCGTGCTGATTTAACAAAAGCTGGTAATCAAGTAATTGTCATTGAACTACCTGGGCATGGCACAGATAAAACTCCGTTACATACCCTCACATTAGATTTATACCGTGATAAAGTAGTGGCAGCAATCACTCAATTAAACGAAAAAGTAATACTCGTTGGGCATAATATGGGTGGTATGGTCGTTTCAGCGGTTGCTGAAAAAATACCCTCAAAAATCAATAAAGTAGTCTATATCGGAGCGTTTCTTCCAACAAATGGACAAGCTTTAGTTGATTTGGCCTTCTCAGACCCAGATTCAAAACTCGGCCCAAATCTTGTCGAATCGGCAGACAAATTGACACTTGATGTAAAAAAAGAGAACCTGATTAGTTTGTTTATCAATGATGGTAGCCAAAATGTAAAAGAGAGTGTATTAACAAATTATAGAGGCGAACCTTCGATTCCGTTGACAAATAAGGTTACATTGACTCCTCAAAACTTTGGCAGTGTAGAAAAGGTTTACATCAAGACACTTCAAGATGTAGTAGTTTCGCCTGGCTTACAAGACCGCATGATTGCTGGAGCAGGTATTAAGACAATATATACGGTCAATACAAGCCACTCTCAGTTTTTATCTCAACCTACCGAAATAACTAATTTACTCGCTAAAATCGGTCAATAATTCTTTAAAACATAGAAGGTACGGTCAATTGCATATTTTGATGACCGTACCTTCAACTTTTCAGAAGTGATTCAAATCACACATTATTAGTGACTTCGCTCCTTCGACATTGACCGAGCGGAATCTAATTTTGTATCATCAATCTAACAATTATCAATCATGGATTTATTACTCAATAACAAAAAAGTTTTGGTATCAGGCTCAACAACTGGTATCGGATATGCCATAGCAAAAGGTTTTGCAAAAGAAGGTGCATTGGTTTATTTAAACGGCCGAAGCGAAAAAAATGTAAATGATGCCGTAAGTCGCATTAAAAGAGAAATCTCAGAAGCTAAGGTTTTCGGAATTGCGGCAGACCTTACAACTGAAGAAGGTTTTAATAGTATGGTAAAAGAAGTACCAGAAGTAGATATTTTGGTCAATAACCTCGGTATTTACGAACCTGTTAATTTTTTTGAATCGAAGGATGAAGATTGGCTCAAGATGTTTAATATCAATGTTTTGAGCGGAATCCGCCTGACACGTTTATATATGCCAAAAATGTTGACAAATAATTGGGGAAGAGTGCTATTTATTTCAAGCGAATCAGCGATACAAATTCCAACCGAAATGATTCATTATGGTATGTCGAAAACGGCTCAGCTATCTATTGCTAATGGTTTGGCTCAACTAACAAAAGGCACGGGCGTAACTGTAAATTCTATTTTACCTGGGCCAACATTCTCAGATGGAGTAGAACGCTTCATTGGCGAACTTGCCGTACAAAAAAATCTAACACCGAAAGAAGTTGAGCATCAGTTTTTTGCCGAAACCCGTCCGTTGAGTTTGTTACAACGATTCATTACGCCTGACGAAGTTGCCAGTGCAGTGCTGTATGTTTCGAGCCAATGGGCAGCCGCAACCAATGGTGCAGCTATCAGAGTTGATGGTGGAATATTGAAAGGAATTCACTGACAGAAGTGATTTAAATCACACCAACAAAGTGATTTCCCTCCTTCGAGTCAGAGCCTACCAAGTAGTAATTTTACATCAAAAATCAGAACAATACCGACATGGAGCAGCTCACGGTGAAGTTCGAAATAAATAATCAAAATAACAATTTTAAACATTTATAGATATGAAACCGAAAGTATTAATCATCGCATCAAACGCTAATTCAATTGGCCCAAACAATAGAAGAACTGGTACATTTTTGCCCGAAGTGGCTCACCCTTATGCCGAATTCAACCGTGCAGGTTACCAAATTGATTTTGCAACACAATCGGGCGACACCCCTTATTTAGACGCTCTTTTCTTAGCCAATGACCCAGATAACTTGGCGTTCTTGACTGGTGAAGGCTGGGCAAATATGCAAAAAGCAGCCAAATTATCAAATGTGGATGTAAACCAGTATGATGCCATCTTTATTCCAGGAGGCTTGGCTCCAATGGTAGATATGGTAGAAGCTCCCGAATTGAAAAAAGTAATCGCTGATACTTACGAAAGAGGGGCCGTTGTAGGTGCTGTTTGTCATGGACCTGTGTCTTTATTGAATGTAAAATTGAGTGACGGTAGCTATTTAGTAAATGGCAAAAATATTGCTTCTTTTACCACTGCCGAAGAAGATAATTATGCACGACCTGATGTGTCTTTTGACCTTCAATCGGCTCTTACTGCTCAAGGTGCAATTTTTCACGCTGCTGAACTGTGGTCGGCCAATAGTATTGCCGATGGACGAGTAGTAACTGGTCAAAATCCAGCTTCTGCCAAAGGTGTTGCCGAAAAAATGATTGCTATTTTAGAAGCATAATTTGTAATTGTAAGTCCTTGCTCTTCTTCTGATAAAATAAGCGGAGTAAGGACTATTTTATTCAATTTTTTGATAAAAGCTAAATCATAAAGACATGAACTCGAACGTAATTTTTGTATTTGCCAAATGGCAAGTTGCCGAAAATCAATTACCGAATGTATTAAATCTACTGAATGACGTTGCTGAAAAAAGTAGAGCAGAAAGCGGGAATTTGTTTTATAAAATTCACCAAAGTCAAACCGATGAAAATACCTTGATATTATCTGAAGCCTACCAAGATGAAAATGCATTGAATAAACACAGAAACTCAGAACATTTTCAAGGCATAGTCGTCAATCAGATTGTGCCACTATTGGCAAATCGAGAGGTTTATTTGACCAATCAAATTCTGAATTAATATTTGTAGGGTAGTTTGGAAAATTCAAGCTACCCTTTTTATGTATTCATAAAGAGTTTTCGAGAACAATTCTCTGAAATAGCCATGAAATAATTAATTTTATATTCGATTAAAATCAATGTAACATTACTTTTTATGCAAAATAAAGAAATCGAAATTTTCTATCCAACCAGTGTTTCGGCTTGGCGAGAATGGTTAGAACAAAACTGTCTTTCTACACAAGCTGTTTGGCTGGTATATTATAGTAAAAGCTCTGGAAAACCCACAATTTCTTGGTCGGAGGCCGTTGATGTGGCTCTATGCTTTGGCTGGATAGATAGCAAAAGAGTGAAAATAGATTCCGAAACTTCGCACCAATATTTTACCAAACGTAAAGCTAAAAGTACGTGGTCGAGAGTCAATAAAGATAAAATTGAACAACTCACCGCTGCCGGCCTAATGACACATACAGGCCTAAAAAGTGTAGAAATAGCCAAACAAAATGGCTCTTGGACTATCCTCGATAGCATTGAAGCACTGGAAATTCCTGAGATTTTGGAGTTGGCATTTAGTCAAACAAATGGCTCAAAACAAAAATTTCAAGCCCTAAGCAAATCAAAACAAAAACTCATGCTCTATGGATTGAAAGCCGCCAAAACTATACCTACCAAAGAAAAGCGGATTGGAGAAATCCTTGAAGCTTTGTTGAATTAGCCTCATTTATAATTATTTATTAAAATTTTCCAACCGAAAATTTCTATTCTATTTTAAAAACTTGAGAAAAATTTAAAAATAATTTTGCGAAACCGAATAGTTGCACATATATTTGCAACCAAATGGTTTCGTTATTTATTAAAATGGATAAAATGAAAAAAATAGACCAATGGTTAAAACAATTCAAGAAGATTTGGGCGAGCCGTTTTAATCAATTAGACGAAGTATTAACAACAATCAAAAAAAAGAAAAAATGAAAACAGCATTACTTTTTGACTTTACCGTAAACAAAGCTAACAATACTGTAAATGTACAGCGAGAATTTAACGCCGACCTTGCATTGGTGTGGGAGGCTTGGACAAATCCCGAAATTCTTGACCAATGGTGGGCACCAAAGCCTTACCAAAACAAAACCAAGTCGATGGATTTTAGAGAGGGTGGTATGTGGTTGTATTGTATGATTAGTCCGGCAGGCGAGGTGCATTGGTGCAAAAACGATTACTTAAAAATTGATAAGCAGAAAAGTTACACGGGTTTAGATGCCTTTTGCGATGAAAACGGTGTAGTAAATATGGATATGCCCCGAACGCAATGGACAAATTCGTTTACAACAGTATCTAATGATAAAACATTAGTGACAATAGTAGCTCAATATCAAAGCCTCACCGACCTCGAAAAAGTAATTGAAATGGGCTTTAAGGAAGGATTTAGCATGGCACTCGAAAATCTTGACCAGTACATTGAGGCTAAATTTATGCTTCGTGAGCAAAATAAAACTTCTAATAAGGCCAGAGTAACAAGTTATTTGAATTTTGATGGTAATACAGAAGAAGCGTTTTTATTCTACAAAAAGGTTTTCAAAACGGAATTCATTGGTAAGGGCATCCAACGCTTTGGCGATATACCAGCTGATAGTCAGCCACCAGTGGACGAGAGTATAAAAAATATGATTTTGCATGTGGAACTACCTATCACTGGCGGCCATGTATTGATGGGTACGGATGCTCCGAAAGAAATGGGTTTTACGCTAACCAAAGGCAATAATATACACTTGTGTATCGAACCCGAAACAAGGGAAGAAGCCGACCGATTATTCAACGAGCTTTCGGTTGATGGCAACGTGACAATGCCAATGGCTGATATGTTTTTTGGAGCTTATTTTGGAGAGTTCGCTGACAAATACGGAATAAATTGGATGATAAATTTTCAAAATAGATAAAAGAATGAAAAATAAAATATTATTTGTTGCATCGTTATTGTTTGGGTTGATGATGGTGAACGCTGGGCTAAACAAGCTTTTTAATTATATGCCAGCACCAGCAAATTTGTCCGAAAATCTGCAAAAAGCATTCAATGCCTTCACCGAAATTGGTTGGTTGATGCCCTTAGTGGCAGTTGTTGAAATAATTGGCGGAATTTTATTCATTATTCCCAAAACAAGAGCCTTAGCGGCACTCATGTTATTTCCGATAATAGTGGGCATATTGTTAATCAACACCGTTACAGATACTTCTGGAATGCCCATCGCATTGGTATTTGTGGCCGTAGAACTTTGGGTAATTTTTGAAAATAGAGAAAAGTATTTGGCTCTAATAAAATAAGAAAAAACGGGGTAATTTGAATTTACTAAATTACCCCGTAAATTAGGAGTCATTATACTATTAACTTTTCATTGATGGATGATTCTTTCAAAACCCATATTAATAAATTCGTAAAAATGAGTGATGATGAGTTTGCCAAAATCATCAGTTATTTTAAAGTGCAGCACTTTAAGAAAAAAGAAAACCTACTAAACGAAGGACAGGTCTGCAAGGCGAGCTATTTTGTAACAAAAGGCATTCTACGGAAATTTTTTATCAACGGAAAAGGTGTAGAACAAACCACCGAATTCGCCATCGAAAACTGGTGGATGACAGAAACCTTCTCTTTTATCAATCAAACTCCGTCAGAATTTTTTATTCAGGCAGTAGAAAATACTGAAGTTTTAGTACTTCATCGAGATGCTCACGATAAAATGTTAGATGCCCACCCACTCATGGAAAAGTACTTTAGGTGCGTGTATCAACGAACTTATGCCGCTGCCCAGAGACGAAACAAGTTTCGGTACGAACATTCACGAGAAGAGCTTTACCATTTTTTTCGAAAAGTCCAACCCGAATTTCTCCAACGAGTTCCGCAATATCTCGTCGCTTCATATCTTGGTTTTACACCAGAATATTTGAGCGAAATCAGAAGAAAAAGCATTTCTTAAACCAGTTTAAGTTTATTAAGATTCTCATCTGCCACCTTTGTAATATAATTTAAAACAAAGGAAAAATGAGCAACAGAGTAAAAATTCAGACAGCTTTCCCAGAAGCTTGGAAGGCTATGTACGGTGTAGAAAACACACTTTCAAATATCAATATCCCTCTCATCACCAAGGAGTTAATCAAAGTCAGAGCGTCTCAATTGAATCAATGTGCTTTCTGTATTGATATGCACACGGCCAGTGCTATGAAAAATGGTGAAACTGCTAAAAGGTTGTTTTTATTAGATGCTTGGAAAGAAACGGATATTTTCACAGAAGAAGAAAAAGCTGCTTTGGCGGTTGCCGAAGAAGTTACGTTCATCAGTCATGGTGGGCTTTCTAAAGCTACTTATGAAAACGCCAAAAAATTCTACGACGAAACTAGCATTGCTCAGTTGATAATGATTACGGTTGCTATCAATGCTTGGAATAGAATTGCCATCAGTACGCAACTTCCTGTGTCGAAGTAATTAAAGAAAGTATTTAAAAATCCCTTACTGGCAAACATTTTAGTCAGTAAGGGATTTTTCATTTACAGAGAATTGATTTTTTAAATGATTCCATCATGAAATACACTTTCGGCTACAACGAAAGTCGTTTTGGTTAAATCTGTTGGTTAAAGTTGCTGCAACTTTGCATCAACAAAATAACAAAACAATGGATTTAAAAAATAGCACCATACTCATTACAGGAGGAACAAGCGGAATAGGTCTTGAGCTTGTCAAACAACTGACCGAACAAGGCTCAAACATTATTGTTACAGGGCGAAACCTTCATGCACTGGCCGAAACAAAAAAAGCTTTTCCCAAAGTTAATACTTTCCAGAGCGATATAAGTAAAGCATCAGACATTGAAAAACTTTACAACGACGTTACACGTCATTTTCCTGACTTGAATATTATCATCAATAACGCAGGGCAAATGAGGCTAATTGACTTACAAGATGCCAGTTTCGATTTGGAAAATATCAATCGTGAGGTTTCAACTAACCTTTCTGGAACCATCCAAATGGTGCATCAATTTTTGCCCCATTTAGTGAAGCAGAAATCGGCCGCCATCGTCAATGTATCTTCAGGAATTGCTTTCATGCCTTATTCGATTGCCCCAATTTATAGTGCCACCAAAGCAGGTGTACGTGCATATACTCAGGCTTTGCGTTTGCAATTGGAAGAAACCAACGTGAAAGTTTTTGAAATGATTCCGCCTGGCGTAAAAACAAACCTTCAAAATGATTGGGCGGTACAGCCGAATCCAAGTATGATGATGGAAGTTGATAAAATGGTAAAAGTAGTAATAGAAGGGCTGCAAAAAGATAAACCAGAATTAAAGCCATTTTTGATAAATATCATAAAAGTAGCGAGTAGAATCGCTCCGAAAATGCTATTAAGTTTTGGACATGGTGAGTTTAAAAAAGCTAAAAAAGAAAACAAATTGTAGGGTCTCATATTTGCGATTTTTTCAAATTTTGTGTAGTATTAAAATCAAAACAGCTAATAAAATGGTAAAAAATATAATTTCTTTGTGCTTACTCGTGGTTTCGGTAGGCTTGAGTTTCAAACACGGTTGGGACACGTTTAACTATAAAAATAATCCGCAATCGCTTAAAATGTTGAATGAATTAGGTATCTCGGAGGCATTCGTACCAATATTTGGTATTTTGACGATTTTGGTTGGCGTACTTTTAATGATTCCGAGAACATTTTTTGTTGGAAATGTACTCAATGCGATGTCAATCTTGTTGATTATGGCTTTGGCAACTCGTGCGGGTAATTTCAAAATGGTTTTGATGGAAATTCCGTTTTTGATAATGCCTTTGGTTATGATTTGGTTGAAATATCCGTTTAAAAGCTAATTGAAATGCAACACATAAAAATAAAAACTATCACCGAGGGGCATCGAATCATGGGTTTGCCCAAACCAGTGCATCCGCTGGTTTCGGTGGTTCGATACGCCGATATTCAAGCTCCCGATATTGATGCATCTACGGCGGCTTTTTTGTTCGATTTTTATTTTATTTCGCTCAAAAAAGGCTTTTGTAATAAATTGCATTACGGGCAACAAACGTATGATTTCGACGAAGGAATGTTGATGTTTGTAGCACCTAATCAAATCATGCGAGGAGCGGGGGCAAGTCCCGAAGATGACCTTTCGGGTTGGGTGTTATTGGTTCATCCCGACCTTTTGTGGGGTACACCACTGGCGAATAAAATCAAGAAATATGATTTTTTTGATTATGCGGTCAGTGAAGCCTTGTTTATATCGGATAAAGAAGAATCTACTATTAACGGCATCATACAAAATATTGAAAACGAATACCATTCAAACATTGATAATTTCAGTCAAAATATCATTATTTCGCACCTTGAAACGCTATTCAACTACGCCGAACGTTTTTACCAACGACAATTTATAACTCGAAAAATTTCTAATCACCAGATTCTTGACCGGTTAGAAAAACTACTAACTCATTATTTTAACGAAGAAGATTTGATAACAAAAGGATTGCCAACGGTTCAGTATATTTCGGGAGAATTAAACGTTTCGCCCAGTTATCTGAGAGGACTTCTAAAAAACTTGACAGGGCAAAGTACGCAGCAACACATCCACGAAAAACTTATCGAAAAAGCTAAAGAAAGGTTATCTACGACGAGTCTGACGGTTTCTGAAATTGCCTATGATTTGGGCTTTGAACATTCCCAGTCATTTAGTAAATTATTTAAGACAAAAACTAAGAAAAGTCCGCTGGAATTTCGGGCGAGTTTCAACTAAAACCAACTACTTGTTTAGTAAAATCTAAATTCGGAGAATCTTACTTCTCACACACCAAACTGTCGTAAATGATGGTCGGTGTGTTTATATGCAAGAATACCAATTTGCTCTTTGGTCATTTTGCCAAAGAAATCATGTACAAATGCGGGGTTACTGTATGATTTATAACGTTTTAAGTAATCAATCCATGTATTTTTCTCCGTTTCGAAATCTCCTTCTGTATCGGTTACTATCAGAATTTCGCTACTTGGAGCAAATAACATCAAGGGAGTATCATCAGAGGTGATATTAGCCAAAGCTTCGGCGGCTTGGAGAGGTGTACTTCGTGAAGAGCTATAGTCCCATTCACCAATACCATGAATCCAAGCCTCAAAAAGTCGGCAATGTTTTAGCATTTGATAGGCATTCATTGTGCCCCAAATGGGTATTAAATTAGATTTTAGTTGCTGAACTCTTTGTATAGTTTCGTCTCTAAGTTTTGGGTCTAAAATAGTCTTTATCATTGCCTAATCGTTTTATAACTCATATCCAATTTCCCAAATATGTCCAAAAGGGTCTTTCAATTTACCGATTCTCCAATTTTCTTCGGTAGTCATTGGGCAAATTTCAGTTGCTCCTAAATTTATAGCTTTTTCAAAAAAACTATCGGCGTTTTTGGTGTTGAGTATTACCCTAATTGAGCAGTTTGATTGTGAACTTGTACTGAAATTTCCATTTTCTGGTTCTTCGTCGGCTACATAAAATTCGGCCTTTTCTATCTCCAAAACTGATGAAATCTTGCCATCTGCCATTTCCCATCTTTTGGTTTCGATGGCAGCAAAAGCAGCTTGATAAAATTCTACGGCTTTTTGGCCGTTATTTACAGTAAGAAAGGGTTTTATGGTAGTCATCAGATTCTTTAAGATTTAAAATCTAACAAAAATAGGCAGTTTCATTTAGCTTCTTCAAAAATTACTATCATAAATTTGTTTCTAAAAACCTCCTTTTTTCAATACAAAAAATAAACCAACTCAAAAAAGGCGAATATTTCGGAAGTCATTATCGAAAGTAAGTTCTTGATAATGTTCCGAGGATTTCATGTAGAGTTAAATGAGAATTTAACCCACAAAAGCAACCTCTTTTTTATGCTTAACATTAATCGATTAAATTAATGCTGTGTAGATTTAACAGTTTTTTCCTCCTCTTCGATTTATATAAGTGCTACTATAGTATTGGTAAACTCAAAGTTTATACCTTAATTATCAGATTCATTCGCATAAATCTACTGGCGAATTTTAAATGTTAAGGACTTTTCTATATGCTGTTGAGCATTTGCTCACTCATTAAATTCTCACCTCTTCGCCCTTAATTTCTCTAATATTCTTATGAGCAAGGTCTCAAAAAGTAAGAACAATTGTGTAAACATGACACTTTTTAATATTACTGAACATTTGTATTGCTTATTTAGTGAATAGTGCTACTGTATTTTTTGTTCATCACCTTACTTTGCAAAAGTAAATTCATATTATTTATTAAATGATTCATATTTTTTCGACTTATGAAACAAATTGACTTGTACATTTCAATCACTTGGAAAAAGCGGTACTTAATTGTATGGGGCGTTTTGCTTCTGATTGGTTTTTCGAGCTTTTCGGTAAAAGCTCAAACTGTAAAGGGAACGGTTAAATCTAACACAGGTGAGACTATTCCTGGAGCAACGGTTACTATTAAGGGAACAACCCGAGGAGTAAATTCGGGGGCGACTGGAGAGTACTCAATTACTTGTATTCCAAAACAGGTTTTGGTTTTTAGCTCTGTTGGATACAAGGCGAAAGAGGTTGTTGTTGGGAATGAGAAAATTATTAATGTAGTATTAGAAGAAATTCTATCGGAGTTATCCGAGGTGGTAGTGGTTGGTTATGGAAGACAAAAGAAAGAAGGTGTTGTTGCGTCTGTTACTCAAACTACCAACAAAGAGCTTGAAAGAGCTGGTGGAGTTTCGAGTATAGGAGCGGCATTGACAGGTAATGTTCCGGGGTTAATTACAAATGCAAGTACTGGACTTCCTGGCTCAGAAGACCCACAGATTCTCATTCGTGGTCGTAGTTCATGGAATAACTCAGAGCCATTAATACTTGTTGATGGAGTTGAGCGTCCGATGAATAGTGTTGATATCAGTTCGGTAGAAACAATTACGGTTCTAAAAGATGCTTCAGCTACGGCAGTTTTTGGGTCAAGAGGTGCAAATGGTGTAATCTTGATTACTACTAAGCGAGGTCAAACAGGTAAAGCTTCGATACGTGCCACCGTGAATACGATTGTGAAAGCACCATCGAAATTGCCACAAAAGTATGATTCGTATGACGCTCTAAGAATAAGAAATGATGCGATTGAATACGAACTTGCTGCAAGACCAGAAGGTTGGAGAAATTATACTCCACAAGCGATAATCAATAAATATCGTTTTCCTGCAAACTTGGCAGAAGCCGAGCGTTATCCAAACGTCGATTGGGAAGAAGCATTATTCAAGCCTTACGCCATTTCAAACAATGCAAACTTGAACATAAGTGGTGGAACAAGTCTGGTAAAATACTTTACCAGTGCTGATTTCTTGCAAGAAGCTGACTTATTTAAGACCTACGATAACAAACGTGGATACCAACAAGGTTTTGGCTTCAATCGTCTGAATGTTCGCAGTAATTTAGACTTTCAGTTATCAAAAAGTACTTTATTCAAAACAAATCTCTCAGGTTCGTATGGTATCAGAAAGAGTCCGTGGGGTTTCACAGGAAACCAATATGGCCCTTGGATTGATGCGTACAGTGCTGCACCAGATTTATTCTTACCAAAATATTCTGACGGTTCGTGGGGCTTCTACGCACCTAACCAAGCAAGGGCCGAAAACTCAGCTTTAAGCCTTGCAATTGGCGGGATTCAATACCAAACAACTGCCAGAATCACAACTGACTTTACTTTGGAACAAGATTTAGACCGACTCGTTAAAGGTCTGAGAGCATCTGGAACAGTTTCGCTGGATAATACTTTTGTGGAGTCTGACCGTGGTGTAAATGACCTTTTCAATGGAACACAACGCAAATGGATAAACCCCGACAATGGAGTTGAGTCTTTCCAACAAGCCGTTGATGGTATTACAGGTTTTGATTTTCAAGAGGGTATCAAATGGTCGCCAGCGGCTGGAAATATTGGAGCGAGTCAAAGACGTTTGTTTTATCAATTACAACTGAATTATAACAAAACAATTGCGGGTAAGCACAATATTACAGCAATGGGCTTGACTAATAGAAATATTTTTGCCAGCGGAAATACCATTCCATCATATCGTGAAGACTGGGTTTTTAGAACTACCTATAACTTCAATAACCGATATACTATTGAATATAACGGAGCGTATAATGGCTCGGAGCAATTTGCAAAAGATTACCGCTTTGCATTTTTCTCTTCGGGTGGAGCAAACTGGGTTATCTCTAATGAAAGCTTCATGAAACCAATAAAATTCATTAATTCCTTGAAACTCCGTATGTCGTATGGTCAAACAGGTTTTGATAATTTGGGTGTCAGATGGCCATATTTAGAGCAATGGGCTTACGGCGGAAGGTCAAGATTAGGAGTTACTAACGAGGCAGCCGAGCAAAGTCCATATACTTGGTATTCGCAGGCAACGGTTGGAAATCCAACTGTTCAGTGGGAAGAATCTGAGAAGTTCAATTTAGGATTAGATTTTGAGATTCTCAAAGGTTTGGTAAAAGGTAAAGCAGATGTTTTTCAAGATAATAGAAGTAAAATTTTGTTGACTGGAAGGTCTGATGTTCCGAGTTATTTTGGAGCGGCTCCACCTGTGGCCAACTTAGGTGCAGTAAAATCGAAAGGTTACGAAATTGAATTACATTTCAATAAAAATATCGGAAAATTCCGTTTGTGGTCTGACCTTAACATGACTCATACGGAAAACAAAATCTTGGAACGTGCTACACCTGAATTGCTACCAGATTATCAGAAACCAGAAGGAATGCAAATTGACCAAGTTTATTCTTTCGTAAACAACGGAATTTATAATACTTGGGACCAATTGTATGGTAGTACAATGCACAACGTAAATGATAATCAGAAATTAGTTGGTAACTACTACTTAGTGGATTACAATGCTGATGGGGTGATAGATTCGCAAGATAGAATCCCGTATGGGCATACAGGATGGCCACAAAACACCTATAATGCTACTTTAGGTTTAGACTGGAAAGGGCTTTCTGCGTTTGTTCAGTTATACGCCGTTAATAACGTAACTCGTCAAGTTGTTTTCACGAGTTTGAATGCTCAGAGCAACACAGTGTATAAGGAAGGTGAATACTGGACGCCACAGAATCCAAACGGAACGCCAATTCCACGCTGGTTAACTACTCCTTTTGGCGACTACCGAGGCACGCAGTATATGTACGATGGCTCGTATGTGAGATTAAAGAATGCCGAAATCGCCTATACATTTACTTCAGAACTTAGTCGAAAATTAGGTTTCAATAGCCTTAGAGTATATCTGAATGGCAATAACCTCTATGCTTGGAGTAAAATGCCTGATGATAGAGAGTCGAATTTTGCGGGAACAGGTTGGGCATCGCAAGGGGCTTATCCAACAGTGAAAAGATATAATTTGGGTTTAAACATTACTTTCTAATTAACACAATCATGAAAAATAGAATAAAGCTTTTAGTATTGGTTTGTTCACTATCTTTTGGGGTTACTTCATGTTCAGACTTTTTAGACCGTGACCCACAATCATTGGTATCGGATAAAGATGCCTTTAAAAACTTTGTCAATTTTCAGGGTTTTACCGAAGAACTCTACCATACAATTCCTGACTTTACGAATGGATATTGGACAAACTCCTTCAACTGGGGGGAAGATGAAATTCAGTCAACAGCTCAGAATTTCCACTTTGGTGTAAAGATTGATAATGGAGATTTTTGGGGCTGGCAACGTAACTTTGATGGCTGGCAAGCAGGTTGGATGGACCGCAATAACAACGTAACGAACGATGACCGTTTTGCAAAATCTCTTTGGGGTTTGGGCTGGTATGGTATCCGAAAAGCAAACTTAGGTTTAGCCAATCTTGATAAACTAACCGATGCTACACAAGAAGAAAAAGACCTAATCAAAGGACAACTTTTGTTTTTCAGAGGTTGGTATCACTTCATGTTTATGCAATATTTTGGAGGTTTACCCTACATTGATACGGTTTTGCCTGGAGATGAGAAACTGACATTACCACGCCTAAAATACAGCGAGTGTGCCGACAAAGCTGCCGCAGATTTTAGGGCAGCGGCTAATTTACTACCAACAGACTGGGACAACACAACGGCTGGAAAAAGAACACTGGGCAAAAACCAATTGCGTATCAATAAGATTATGGCATTGGGCTATTTAGGCAAAAACTATCTATGGGCGGGCAGCCCGTTGATGAACCAAGTTTCGGGTGGAAGTACTTCATATAATGTAGAATATTGCAAAAAAGCAGCAGAAGCATTTGGAGAATTGCTCAGTTTGACCGAAAGTGGAGCAGCACCTCATAAACTGGTTCCGTTTGCACAATACTACACTAATTTCTATACTACTGGCCAAAACTGGCAAATTCCAGGTGGTACAGAAGCCATTTTCCGTGGACCTTATTATGGAGCAAATAACTCAAACTGGGGAACAAGTAAACAATACAGCCCATTGATTATTAGCGAAGGCGATGTGAAGTTTTTACCAACTTCTAACTATGTAAATAACTACGGCATGGCCAACGGCATGCCAATTAAGGACATCACCAAAGCCGACCCAGAGTCAGGTTATAATCCAGAATTCCCGTGGAAAGGCCGTGACCCACGCTTCTATAATGACATCGTTTTCGATGGTGTTAGAATGGTAGCAGGTAGTATTCCTAACGCCGCTGAGACAAATAACCGCTACGCCAATTTACATACTGGTGGTTCTTACCGTGATATTGCTACGGGTAGCCGCACAGGGTATTTATTATTCAAATTTGTGCCAAGAACAGCCAATAAATATGACCAAGGTTATAGCTACGATAA
Source organism: Emticicia aquatilis (assembly GCF_014644295.1). Lineage (GTDB taxonomy): Bacteria > Bacteroidota > Bacteroidia > Cytophagales > Spirosomataceae > Emticicia > Emticicia aquatilis. Next base: position 202,482 of record NZ_BMKK01000003.1, on the reverse strand, counting down.
AAGTTTGAACATCAAAGTTCCTTACATGCGTTTGGCAGATATTTACTTAATGTATGCCGAAGCCGCTGCACAAGCTTATGGTTCGGCTTTAGGCAAATCGAGTAATTATTCGAAAACATCGGTCGATGCCATTAACGTAATCAGAGAAAGAGCAGGTGTAAGCCCTGTAAATGCTAAATTCTTGGGTTCGTTAGATACATATATGGAAGAAGTAAGACGTGAGCGTGCCGTAGAACTTTCGTTTGAGGGACACCGCTTCAATGACCTTCGCCGTTGGTTGTTAATTTCAAAAAGCCCTTACACGCTCAAAAAATCTATAGAATTTGACAGAGCCGCTCCTATTGACCCAGCCAAAGACCCAAAAGATAACCGAGTTTTAAATTTGCGTGAGACAACAATCTTAGAGCGTAAGTTTACCGAAAAACACAACTGGTTGCCTCTGAAAGTAAATGACGTGAATTTATACGTAGAGTTTGGGCAAAACCCTGGCTGGTAAGAGCGAGTCAAATCACAAAATGAGATAAAAATTGATAAACGATTAAGCAATGAAGTTTATAAAAATAATGATATGCTTGTGTCTGATGTTGGCTTTTCCGAAAGCCAACATCATGGGGCAAAGCACTCCGATAATTAAAATTAGAGCTACCGTGATTGGTGCTGATAAGCAGCCAATCGTTGGAGCTGAGGTAAAAGGCTCTGACGAAAACGCAAAGGTGGTCACTACCGATGCAGTAGGTAAGTTTTCGATTGATGTGCCGAAAAATGATGTGATTTCGATTGTTGCTAAAGGTTTTGTAATTAAATACATTACGGCTACTGAGCAAGTAAGTGAAATAGCCTTGACCCCAGCAATCAATAGAGAAAAAGTACGTGTTGCCTTTCGTGACGTCGATAAACAGGATATTCTTGGTGGCGTTTCATCGGTGAATGTAACCGAACTGCTCCCTAAAAATTACTTTACCTATCCCTTAGCTGATATGGAGGCTCTTATACCGGGCTTTAATGGTAATAGTAATTGGGGAATGGGAAATTATCTATTCATGATTGATGGTGTACCTCGTGAAATAGGAAATGTTGCCCCAACCGAAATTGAGCAGATTGTATTTTTAAAAGGAGCTAATGCTGTGGCTTTGTATGGTAGCAGAGCAGCTAAAGGCGTGGTTAATATAATCACTAAAAGAGGCGTATCTGGCAAAAATAGATTCGACCTACGAATCAATAATGGGATAAATACACCTAAAGCGACGCCTCGTTATTTAGGTTCGGCAGAATATATGTCACTCTACAACGAAGCTCGTAGAAACGATGGTTTGACAAATCTTTATTCAGATTTAGATATTTATAATTATGCTTCGGGTACAAACAAATATCGCTATCCGAATATTGATTTTTATTCGCCAGAATATCTCAAAAGTGCCTACGGAAGCTACGATGCAACGGCCGAAATATCGGGAGGAAATGAAAGAGTAAAATACTACACCAATTTAGGCTACGCAAAAACAAGTTCCCTCCTAAATTTTGGTGAAGCAAAAAACAACAATAGCTCCGACCGACTTAACTTCAGAGGAAATATTGATGTAAACCTCAACGAGTACATCACATTCAATGCTGATGCAACAGCTATCTTTTTTACAGGTCGTGGCGTAAATGCTAACTTCTGGAATAGTGCAACAACCATTCGTCCGAATCGTTTTTCTCCGCTGATTCCGATTGATTTAGTCGAAAAAGAAGATGAAGCTTCTCAGGTTTTCATTAAAAACAGCAATAATATCATTGATGGAAAGTATTTACTGGGTGGAACACAGTTAGACCAAACTAACCCACTCGCTACGATTTATTCGGGTGGAAATAACCAATACGCCAATCGACAGTTTCAGTTCAATACAGGTATAAAAGCTGATTTAAGAAATGTATTGAAAGGCCTAACTTTCAAATCGGCTTTTGCGGTTGACTATGCTACCGAGTATAGCTTATCGTATAATTACACGTATGCTACCTATGCTCCAACTTGGAATCGTTACAGCGGCACTGACCTCATTAGCTCATTGACTGTCTATAATCAAGATTCACGCTCTGGGACTCAAAACGTTTCGGGCAACAGATACCGCCAAACGATTGCATTATCAGGTCAGTTCAATTACGACAGAACATTCAATTCCAATCATAATTTATCGGCTATTTTATTGTTAAATGGCTTTCAACAGTCCGAGTCAGCCATTTATCACAGAACCAGCAACGCAAACTTAGGTTTCTTGGCAAGTTATAATTATAAACAAAAATACTACGCAGATTTAAGTGCAGCTTACATTCATTCGGCCAAACTTCCACAGAGCAATCGTCAAGCACTTTCGCCATCGGTTTCTGTAGGTTGGAGAATCAGCGAAGAAGCATTTCTCAAAAATGCTAATAAAATTGATGACCTAAAACTCACTGCATCGGCAAGTATTCTCAATACTGACCTCGACATCAATAATTACTTCTTATATCAAGGCATTTACACAGGTGCTGGCCAGTGGTATGGTTGGAAAGATGGTACAGGTATTCAAGCAACAGAATCAAGAAGAGGCGATAATCCAAATATGACGTTCCCGAAACGTGAAGAAATTACGGTTGGTTTTGAAGGCTCATTTTTCAAGAAATTCTTGACACTAAATGGTAATTTCTTTATCAATAAAATCTCAGGAAATATCATTCAAGCTGCGGTTTTATTTCCGAGTTATTTTACAACTGGTTTCCCTGTTTCTTCATTTATACCTTTTGTCAACTACAACGACGACAAGCGTGTAGGTTTTGATTTTGGTGCAAGCATGAACAGAAAATCTGGTAGCGTAAACTGGACAATGGGATTAAATGCTACTTATTATGAAGCTACGGCATCGAAACGTGCCGAATTATTTGAAAATCCCTACCAAAACCGCCAAGGAAAACCCCTTGATGCGATGTGGGGTTTACAAAGTTTAGGACTATTCCAAACCAAAGAAGAAATCGTATCATCACCAACACAAACTTTTGGGCAAGTAAAACCTGGTGACATTAAGTATAAAGACCAAAATGGTGATGGAATCATTGATACTCGTGATGAAGTTTACTTGGGTCGAGGTGGTTGGTTTGGTTCTCCGCTTACATTAGGACTCAACTTTACTGCAGAATGGAAAAAACTCACATTTTTTGCTTTGGGTGTTGGCCGATTTGGTGGAAATGCCATGCGTAGCAATTCATATTTTTGGATAGATGCCGAAGATAAATACTCAGAAGTAGTAAGAGATAGATGGACTGAAGAAACAAAAGCAACTGCTAAGTTTCCAAGATTGACCACATTGGTTAGCGATAACAATTTCCGTTCATCAGATTTTTGGATGTATAAAACCAATCGTTTCGATTTGACTAAAGTTCAAGTTTCTTATGATTTGAGCAATCTATTAAAGATGAAATCATTTGTACGTGAATTAGGCGTGTATGTAAGTGGCTTTAACCTACTTACGATTGCAGAAAACCGTGAACTCTTGGAATTGAATGTTGGCTCGGCTCCACAAACACGTATGTTTAATTTAGGGGTAAAAGCTTTATTCTAAGCGTCTGAAAACATTAAATTTTGACTATCATGTTATATATGAACAAAAGAATATTAAAAATAATGGTCTGTGCGACGGTTTTATTGGCAGGGTGTCAAGACCTAATCGAGCCTGCCATTGAAAATAACCGACAATTAGACGCCAGTGCCTATATCCCGAGCGATTCGAGATTCCCATACGGAATTTTGCTGAATGGATATAATAGAATTCCGACAAACTCTTGGTCATTTAACGATGTGGCTACTGATGATGCCGTAAGCAATGACCAAAACAACGGTTATCTGAAAATGGCAACAGGACAATGGACGGCCAATAATAACCCAGCTAACCAATGGACAAACTGTTTTGCAGGAATCCAATACATGAATATTGCTTTGGGTGAAATTGATAAAGTTCAGTGGGTAGCAGACCCCGCAACTAATAAACTATTTGCAACCCGTATTAAAGGAGAAGCCTACGGACTTCGTGCATTGTTGATGTTCCATCTTTTGCAGGCTCATGCTGGCAAAGGAGCAAATGGACAAATGTTAGGTGTGCCGATTTTGCTTAAACCGCAAACCACTTCTGACAACTACAACTTGCCAAGAGCTACTTTTGATGAATGTGTTAAACAAATAAATCAAGACTTAGATAGTGCCGATGTAAAACTGCCTTTAGATTACCGTGATATTGCATCTGGGCAAGCATCGCAGATACCAGCCAAATACGGAAAAGTAACGGTTGAGCAATATAATCGTGCGTTTGGTGTTACGTTCAGTGGTTTGTTTACGGGGCGTATTGCGAAAGCAATCAAGGCTCAAACAGCATTATTGGCTGCAAGTCCAGCATTCAATAATGGCACCGATAAATGGGCCGATGCAGCCAATGCGGCGGCCGCAGTTTTAAACTTGAATGGTGGTCTAAACGCTATTCCGAGCAATGCGGCAAGTGGCTTAACTTGGTATTCAAATGCTACCGAAATTGCAGGTTTGAGAGATGGAGCTAACCCACCAGAAATTCTATGGCGTAATAACTGGTTAGAAAACCGAGAGTTAGAGCAAGCAAACTTCCCTCCTACTCTTTTCGGAAATGGCCGAATCAATCCAACACAAAATTTGGTTGATGCTTTCCCAATGCTAAACGGTTATCCAATTAATAGTCCACAGAGTGGTTATAATCCAAACGACCCGTACACCAACCGTGACCCACGCCTCAGAATGTTTATTTTGGTGAATGGAGCAACTGCTGGCGTAAACAATACGGCTATCAATACCACAGCAAATGGCCCAACCAACGATGCTCTCAACAAAGTTGAAACATCGACTCGTACAGGGTATTACCTAAGAAAGTTATTGCGTCAAGATGTGAACTTAAACCCAACATCTGCCAGTAACCAACGTCGCTATAAGCCACATATCCGTTATACCGAAATCGCATTGGCTTATGCCGAAGCTGCCAACGAGGCTTATGGGCCAACGGGTACAGGTTCAAATACCTATTCTGCTTATGACATCATCAGAGCGATTCGTAGAAGAGCGGGTATCGGCCTAACAAACAACGATGCGTATTTAGAAAGTGCTAAAGGAAGCAAAGAAACCATGCGTCAGTTAATCCGTAACGAACGCCGCTTAGAACTTTGCTTTGAAGGTTTCAGATTCTGGGATTTACGTCGTTGGAACGCCGACCTTACCGAACCTGCCAAGGGCATGAGTATTCAGAATGGTGTTTATACAGTTATACCAGCTGTTCAAGATAGAATATTTAAGAGTCACATGAAATATGGGCCAATTCCATATTCCGAAATCTTAAAATATTCAGCACTCGTACAAAACGAAGGTTGGAATTAAACTTTATTATCGACAAAATTTTATATCAATATGAAGAGATTAGTTTATGTATCGGTATTGTTCCTGATTGGACTTGCCTCTTGTAATACGGAGAAAGTATTTCCAGACTTCAAAACTCAAAATGTATATTTTGCTTACCAGTATCCAGTAAGAACAATTACACTGGGAGATGATGCTTTTGTAAATACTGACTTAGATAATGCAAAAAAATGCCAAATTTATGCCACTTTGGGTGGTGTCTATGAAAGTAGAAGCGATTTAGCCATTCAAGTTTCGGTTGATAAAACCCTACTTAAAAATGGAATGTTGTTTGGTGCTGGTAGAGATGAAGTACTTGCTATGCCCGATAATTACTACTCGTTGGCATCAAATAAAATTATTATCCCCAAAGGAGCTTTAGCAGGTGGAGTGGATGTGCAATTAACCGATGCGTTTTTTGCCGACCCTAAATCAATCAAAAATACTTACGTAATTCCGATGGCAATTACTCAAAGCGATGTAAATGCAATACCTGCACTTGCTGGCAAAAACTTTGTTTTGTATGCCATCAAATACATCAATCCTTGGCATGGTAATTACCTCCGTCGTGGAAATGATGTTGTAACGGGAGCTGTAAGCAAAACGGTGGTTCGTCATGCTCAATTCGTAGAAAATGATGAAGTGAATAAGCTTACAACTAAGTCGTTGTCTGAACTCGAATTTCCTGTTGTACTTAAAGACAAAGACAACAAAAATGTTAATGTGAACTTATTAATGAAGTTTGATAACGATGGAAAATGTACAGTTTCCTCTCTGACAAGTGGAGTAACAGCCTCTGGAAGCGGTGCTTTCGTGAAAAAAGGAGAGAAAAACAGTTGGGGAAACAAAGACCGTGATGCCCTTTATTTGAAGTATGAAGTAAATGTTGCCGGAATGAAAGTAGCCACCACCGACACGCTCGTGATGCGTGACCGCACGGTGGCTTTCGAGACTTTCTCTCCAGTTGCAAAGTAATGTTTCATTTACTAAAAGAATTATTATTTTATGAACAAATTATATAAATTAACACTCGGACTAACCGTCATTTTAGCGGCTTCGTGTGCCAAAATGGAGCCATTGCAATACACTGTTCCGAAACCCAACAGTGTAGCAATGCAAGAAGAGATTGATAGCTATCCTGCACTAAAATCTTACATTAATCGTGCGGCACACCCGAACTTTAAGTTGGGAGCGGCACTTTCGTTGGCCGACTATAACAACAAGGGCGTAATGTACCGACTGGCCAATAAAAATTTCGATGAAATCGTACTCGGCTATGAAATGAAGCACGGTGGCGTAGTACAATCGAACGGAAATCTGGCACTTGATAATGTCTCAAAATTACTTGAAAATGCCAAAACCTCAGGTGTATCAGTTTATGGACATACGCTTTGTTGGCACGCCAACCAAAATGCCACCTATCTAAGAAGTGTCATTGCACCCGATGTTTTGTCATCAACTGGCCCAGGCTGGGATGTAATCACTTCGAATGATTTTGAAGGCAATACTACCACTAACTTTGAAGCCAATGCCAATGCCGTAACATCATATACCGCAATTGGTGGTGGTGCCAATGGAGTTGGCAGAGCCTTGAAAATAACGAATGCAAGTGTTCGTGCCAACGATTGGGAAGCCCAACTCTTTATAAAATTTGCTCCAGCGGCTGTTTTAGGCGAAAAATATACACTTAAAATGGACGTGAAGGCTGATGTTGACGCATCGTATCCAACTCAGGCACACGTAACACCAGGTGCATACAAACACTGGGATTTCTTCGGAACTATTGCAGCAACTCCAACTTGGACAACTTATACCAAAGAAATTACTGTTACGGCCGATATGGCTACTTGTGGTGCAATTGCTTTTAATCTTGGCAAAACAGCCACAAGTTACTACTTCGATAACATCACGCTTACAAAATATAATGCTACGGGAAGTATTCAAACAAAAGAAAAATCTCCTGAAGTAAAAAAGACACTCATTACTAATTCCTTGGATAAATGGATGTCTGGAATGTTGTCGGTAAGTAAGCCTTATGTAACAGCATGGGACGTAGTAAACGAACCAATGGACGATGGAAAACCTTACGAACTCAAAACGGGCGTAGGCCGAACTCTCAAAGCTGATGAGTTTTACTGGCAAGATTATTTGGGTAAAGATTATGGTGTAATGGCTTTCCAAATGGCCAGAAAATACGGAAATGCCAACGATATCCTTTTTATCAATGATTATAACTTAGAGTATAGTCTGGATAAATGCAAAGGACTCATCGAATACGTAAAATACATCGAAAGTAAAGGTGCAAAAGTAGATGGTATTGGCACTCAAATGCACATTGATATCAAATCTGATAAAACCAAAATTGCCGAAATGTTTAAATTATTGGCAGCAACTGGCAAACTGATTAAGATTTCGGAAATGGATATTGGTTTGGGAAGCGTAAAAACAGCAGCAGCTACTCAAGACCAGTACAAGGCACAAGCCGAAATGTATAAATATGTGATTGATAAATACTTTGAGATTGTTCCTGCCGCTCAACGATACGGCATCACTATTTGGAGTCCGTTGGATAGTCCTGCCAATTCAAGTTGGAGAGCTGACGAGCCAGTTGGCCTTTGGAATCAACAATATGTTAGAAAATTAGCTTATTCATACGTTGCTGAATCTATTAAGGCAAACTTGAAGTAATATTTCGGAAAATCATCGCCACTAAAAACACCAAATCCCCCACATTCAACGAATGATGGGGGATTCTTTCCATGAACCCTTAACAACATTTGCTCTAATCATAAACAAGAAGCTATAAAAGTGAGATTTCATATACTAATATTGAACAATGGTATAATTTATTTGTGACACCATTATCGTAATGATAATTTTGATTCTTTAGAGAAATAATCAGTCGGCTAAAATCCATAAAATGAGAAAACTATACTTCATAATTATTTTTTTTGGTACTGCTCAATTGATTTATGGGCAGCAAAAAGAATTTAAATTCATAAACTTTAGTAGTAAAAATGGGCTTTCTTCAAACTCCGTCAATGCTATACTCAAAGATAAAAATGGATTTATGTGGTTTGGTACTGAAGATGGACTCAATAAATTTGACGGCCAAAATTTCACAACTTATCATCACAAAGACAGCGATAGCACAAGTATAGGAAGAGGCCCAGTTATTGCAATGACACAAGATAAGTCGGGTAAAATTTGGCTGGCTACTAATCTCACGCTGTCGGTTTATAACCTCAACTTAGATTCTTTCATCAATTACGATTTCTCAAATCTCGGCTGGATTATAAGTCTTTGTGCCGACCACTCAGGAAAAATCTGGGTTGGTACCTATGCCGGTCTATTCGTTTTTGACCCACTCACTAAAAATGTAAAATCTTTTAAGACTGATATACACAACCCAGCAACGCTAAATTCTAATATCATAAGATACATTTTTGAAGATAGTCGGAAAAATATTTGGATAGGCACCGACAATGGTCTTCACCTTTTTGACAAAAAAAATGAAAAATTCATAAGATTTTTGAGTGATGCTACTCGTAAAGATGCTGTTTCTTGCAATCAAATTTCTTGCATAACCGAAGATAAAAGTGGCAAGATTTGGATTGGAACAAGTAAATGTGGAATAAATGTGATGAATGGCACGAGCAATAGCTTTACTTCATATAAATCCGATGTCAATGATATTAGTACTCTTTCGAACAATCAAATTTATAAATTAGCATTTGATAAAGACGGCCAACTTTGGGTCGGAACTGAGAGCAATCTCGATATTTTTAATCCGAATACTGCAAAAGTTACCAGAGTCAAAAGCTCATTGGTTGAGCAAACAGGGTTTACTCCAAGTATTATTGGGCGTTCGGTCAGAGATATTTATATTGATGATGCTGGAATTTACTGGGTGGCAATTCATCAAGGAGGTGTCAATAAATACGATACGAATTTAGCTTTTTTCAATCACAGACAATTCAAACAATTCGACCCTAATGGCCTCACAGGAAGCTCAATAATGGCCTTCGCAGAAAGCCCTTCGGGCGATATATTTATTGGAACTGAAGGAACAGGGTTGAATATTTTTAATAGAAAAACCGGGCAAATCAAACCTTTTAAGCTAAACCAAAAACTGCCAAATAATCCATCCATCATCGCTCTCGAAACCACTAAAAATACGCTTTGGATTGGTACTTATCAAGCAGGCCTATATAACTTAAATCTGAGTACTGGTGTTTCAACGTATTTCCAACTCTCAAAAAACAAGAGTGAATCCAAAGACTTTACTATCAACTGTTTAAAAGCCGATAGAAATGGCAAAGTATGGATTGGTACCAATGGCAATGGGATTTATTGCTATAATCCCGCCACTAATCAAATAGAAGGAAGTGAGGTTCTTTTTGGCATAAATTCTGTTCAAAAAATCCCCTTAAATAACTTCATTACTACCATCGAACAAGATAAGTCAGGTAATTTGTGGTTTGGCTCAAACGGTACAGGTATAGCCATCTATTTTCCGAATGAAAATCGTTTTCAGGTACTAAACCATGGAAATAGTGGTTTGCCGATGGATAGAGTTCAGACAATATTTTGTGACTATACTGGCAAAGTTTGGGTTGGTTCGTTAGGCGGTGGGCTATGCTTATATAAACCCAATACCAAATCTTTTGAGCAATTTGATGAAAACTATGCTTTATCGAATGATGTATTGTATAAAATTTTAGAAGACGAAAGCGGCAAGCTTTGGGTAAGTACCAATAAGGGTATAAGTTCGTTTGATTACAATAAAAAGGTTTTCCGAAATTTTACACATTACAATGGCGTTCAGCAAAGTACTTTTAATATTGGTTCGGGAATTATTACTACTGATAAAACAATATTTTTTGGAGGACTCGATGGGTTCAATTACTTTAAATCATCGAATATCTTTCAGAAGAAAAATATTCCGACTTTAGTAACCACAAGTCTAAAAATCAATAATAAACAAGTAAATCCTGCCGAAAATGCCGAAATAACTGAGCATATATCAACCGCCAAAGAGATGATTTTGAGTTACAAACAAAATTTTTCTATCGACTTTATCGCACTCAATTACACTGTTCCCCACGAGAATCGCTATGCTTACAAACTTGATGGTTTTGATAAAGAATGGAACAAAGTTGGTATAATAAACACGGCCGTTTACACAAATCTTGACCCTGGTAATTATGTATTCAGACTAAAAGCATACAGCGAAGATGGCTCTTGGGAAACTCCCGAAAAAATTATCAATATAACCGTTAAACCTCCCTTTTGGCGTACTTACTATGCCTATTTCTTTTATTTCATTCTAATTCTTTTGGCTATATGGGCCATTCGTAGAAGTTCTATTCAAAAATTAAAGAGAGAATTTATGCGTACTCAGGAACGATTAGAGATGAAGCACATAATCGAAAAAGAACGACACGATGCAGAGCAAAAGATGGAACTTGAGAAAGTGAAAATTAAATTCTTGACAAATCTAAGTCATGAGTTAAAAACCCCACTCACGCTTGTTTTAAATCCAATCGAAAATTTAATGTCTCAAGAGAGTAGTCCCGAAAGATTAGAGTTACTCAACCTTGTAAGCAGAAACGCCAAAAGGCTCCTGAATTTGGTTAATCAGCTACTTGATTTTAGAAAAATAGAAGATAATGAATTGACACTACACAAGACTGAGGGCGATTTAGTCACTTTCATTCAAGAAATCGTAGATTCTTTCAAATACATAGCCGTTCGTAAAAATATTTCTCTGCATTTTGTGAGTGGATTTAGTAGTTATAACACAAGTTTTGATAAAGATAAAATTGAACGAATACTTATAAATCTGCTCTCAAATGCCATCAAATTCACGAATGATGGCGGAAACATAAGCCTTCAGATTACTGCAGATGGAGCATCAGGTATAAAAATGATTCTGCGTGATACTGGCATTGGGCTTCCTGCCGAACTAACAGATAAGATTTTTGAGCGTTTCTTTCAAGCAAACGACAACTCAGACATTCTGAATCAAGGCAGCGGTATTGGCCTATCAATAGCACAAGAATTTGTTAAATTACACGGAGGAACAATAAAAGTAGAAAGCGAAAAAGGCGTAGGAAGTGCATTTATTGTTACCCTGCCCCTATCTCCTATTGCCTTCCAAGAAACCCAGCCTATTATACTGAAAAATGAAGTTTTAGACGAACCACAGGTTCAAACTAAGAAAGAACCAAAAAAATTAGAAAAGCCAATCGTTTTAATTGTCGATGACGACGACGACTTACGGGCTTATTTGGTACAGAGTTTAAAAAATAAATATAAAGTTATTGAAGCAGCCGATGGCCGTCAGGGTTGGCAAAAAGCTCTGGCCAATCACCCGCAACTAATCATCAGCGATGTCAATATGCCAGTAATTGATGGTGTCGAGATGGTCAGAAAAATCAAAAATGATAACCGAACAAAGCATATTCCAATCATTATGCTGACGGTTCTGTCAGAAGAAACCGAACAACTCAAAGGTTTGGGGGCTGGTGCGAGCGATTACCTAACTAAGCCATTTAGTTTTCACTTACTGAATATCAAGATTGAAAACTTACTCAGTTTGAATAATATGCTTAAAAACACATACAGCAAGCATATTCAAGTCGAAATGCCAGAAAAAGAGGTTGTATCTGAGGATGAAAAGTTCTTATTAAAATTTACCCGTTATGTTGAAGAACATATTGAAAATCCAAATCTTTCGATTGAACAATTGAGTAAAGCAATGTATGTAAGTCGAGGAACTTTGTATATGAAAATATTGAATATAACTGGTGAAACGCCAGTCGAATACGTAAGGTCATTGAAGCTACAAAAAGCACTTGCTCTTTTGCAAAAGCACGATATGAAGATTTCGCAAATTGCATATTCGGTTGGTTTTTCAAACCCAAATTATTTTGCCCGAGCATTTAAAGCCAAGTATAATTTGTCACCATCTGAATACATTTCGATTAATCGTAATGTAGTAGATACAGAACCTGTTGAGTAATTTTGTTTCATCTGAGAGAGTTTTTAACTATAATTTTACGTTTTTTACAACTGAGAAGCAATTTATCGTGATTTCATGCGTCTTTAAATACTAATTTTTGATGAAGTTATACAATCAGAAAATACAGATTCCTAAGATTACATAATTGTATTCTACTAAGATTGAAAACGTAATCAAGAGTTATTATTCACATAAATAAAACCTTCCACTACTCTATAATTATGCTTAAATATCTTAAATAAATGAGGTTAAAATATCTGTCGAAAACGTTTCCGATATGTTAAATAAAAATATTAGTGTCAAATTGACACTTTTTGTTTGGATTTCTAAATTTTAAGTATAGCTTTGATTATTAAAAAGCGTATTTAACGGGATATTTTTAGAAACTATATCGCATTTAATAGTACTATTCTAAGATTTTACTTGAAAACTACCGTTAAAAATCATATAAAATGAATATTTGTTTTGTTTCATATATATGTTTTGATTCACTTCAGTCTAACGTTTATGCTTCATGAACGTTAGATTTTATTATGATTATCACCCATTTCACTGTATATTAAATCTCATTAAAAAATGAAAAAAAATTTAGTTATTGCCCTGGTTTTTGTAGTTTTTATTTGCTCAAATTTCATTACACGAAATAAGGCAAGCAATTCGCTTAAAGATGCTTTTAAGAAAGACTTTTTGATTGGTACGGCTCTTAATAATTTACAAATTGAAGAAAAAGACCCGACTGTAAACAGCCTAATCAAGCAACAGTTTAATGCAGCAACTCCCGAAAATATCATGAAATCGGCATTGATTCATCCAAAATGGGATACTTATGATTTCAAACTGGCCGACAAAATGGTTGAATATGGACAGAAGAATAACATCAAAATCAATGGACACACGTTGGTATGGCATAGCCAATTACCAAACTTTATTAGAGGCATTAAGAGCAGCGACTCAATCCGCACATTTTTTACTGAACACATCAAAACTGTGGCTGGACGTTACAAAGGAAAGGTATTCTCATGGGATGTTGTAAATGAAGCACTCAATGAAGATGGAACTCTCAGAAATTCTGTTTTCTTGAAAAACTTGGGTGAAGGCTACATTGCCGAAGCATTTAAACTAACGCAAGAGGCTTCTCCCAATACCGAACTTTACTACAACGACTACAACAATGAGCAGCCAGCCAAAAGAGCAGGTTGCATAAAAATAATCAAGAAGATTAAGGAATCAGGTGCCAGAATCGACGGTGTGGGGATTCAAGGACATTGGCATCTTGGGAAAGTGCCTTTGAAAGATATTGAAGAGAGTATCATCGAATATTCGGCATTGGGGATGAAAGTGATGTTTACGGAGTTAGATATTGAAGTTTTGCAGAGAAATTTTCAAGGAGCTGATGTAAGTCAAAGAATGGCAAATAGTCCAGAAATGAATCCATATACCAATGGATTGCCCGAAGAAGTTCAGAAACAATTAGCGGATGACTACGAAGCGTTGTTCAAATTGTTTTTGAAGCACAAAGATAAAATTTCGAGAGTAACGTTTTGGGGTGTGAATGATGGCGATAGTTGGCTGAACAACTGGCCAGTGAGAGGTCGCACTAATTACCCATTATTATTCGACAGAAATAATCAGCCTAAGCCAGCTTTTTATAAAGTTGTGGGTTTGAAAAACTAAAATTTTATTTAATTCTTTTCACTATCTTTTTAACCAAAATTCAAAAAAAACTATGAAAAAACTATTTGTTTTCTTATTCTTCATTTGCAGCACGGCGGTTTTTGCCCAAACAAATCCAATTGATGGAAACTGGAAAGGTACAAGAGAAACGCCTAATGGTACATTTGAGATAAACTACACTTTCAAAGTAGAAGGAGATAAACTCACGGGTACTTGGAAGACTCAGTTTGGTGAAACCAAAATCGAAAACGGAAAAGTTGAGGGAAAGAAATTTTCATATACTATTTCGTTCAATGAGATGACCATCAATAACACAGGTGAGCTTATCAATGAAAACGAAATCGTTACGAAAAACGAAAGAGGTGAAATGAAACTAACTCGTGTAAAACAATAATAGTTGGTTTACCAACCTCTTCAAACGAAAAACGCTCAAACATGACATTGGCCAAGTTTGAGCGTTTTTTTTATAATTCAACAACTTCCATATAAACAATCTTAATAAACTTAGCATCATCTTTTGATTAAAATAGCTACTAAATCTACAAGTGAAACGACGTTGGCGAAATCGCCAACGTCGTTTCACTTATTAAAAATATTATTAATGTGCCTTGAAATTCCATTTAGAATTATCGCTGTTCATATCAAATTTTCCAAGAGTTGGAGTGCTATCACCCGAAGAAATCAAGGCTAATTTTTCGTTGGTACCTGGCACAGCCTTTGGCATTATGCGGTAAGTACCATCAATTAGTTGGTCTATTCTCCAAAGTTGCTCGGGAGCCCCAGTAAATGCTGGCACAGTTTTTACTTCAGCGTCAGCAGTGGCAGCCAATGCTCTATCAGTTCCAGCAATCACAATTTTATAATAAACTCCACCAGGGTAACCACCACCATCTGGCACGGCAGTAATCGTCCATTTTTGGTGAGGTCTGGCAATATAATCGCCTGCTCTTACACCAATATCACCCTTTGGCCAAGTATCAATCACATCCTTTAGTTCTTGCGAAGCAACAGGCTTGATAGGTTCGTTAGGGTCACGTGGGCCACGGAAACCTCCAGCCATACGTACAAAATCTACTATCAGTTCCAAGCCATAACCACGGCGTTCTGATTCTATTTGATAAGTTCCTTCTCTAAACAGTTCACCACCCACTGGCCAGCCGTTTTTCCAAAGCAGCGGACGAATTGCTAAAACGCTACGCCCACTTTGGTCTAAATCTGCCTCGTAGTGAAACGACATTTTTTCTACACCATCATCAAGTTTCCAATGCCCGAAGTGGCCAGCTCCGTTTACTCTACCACCACCTGAACCCATCACCATTTTTCCACCACCTTTAAGCATATCTCTACCCATGTTGTCAAGGTACGGCCCAGTTACTTTCTTCGAACGCCCCACCACTATATTATAAGTTGAGTTTGCACCATCGCAGCAGGTACCGTGCGTGCCGAGTAGATAATACCAACCATCTCGATACATCAAAGCCGTTGCTTCACAGTCAATTGCAATATTGATAGCCTTGTTTCCTTCTACTCGCTTACCAGTTTTTGGGTCGAGTTCTACCAAACGAATAAAGCCAAAGTAAGTACCGTAAGACAACCACAATCTGCCATCGGTTGGGTCAAGCAATAAACCTGGGTCAATGGCATCACAATCTTCGGTGCCATCAGATGATGCCACTACGATTGCCTCAGTGTATTTAAAATCTGGGGATTTTGGGTCAAGTGTTTTATTCCACATTGTCAGAATCCTCCCGTTATGGCCACCTCCGAGTCCGCCACCCGTAGCACCATAAGCAACCAAATACCTATCTCCGATTTTGAGCATATCTGGTGCTGCACCTCCTCCTGGTCGTTCGCCTCCTGGGTTCCAAGTCCAGCCGTCTTCTGAAATTAATCCGCCTCCACGAGTGCCAAAAGTATAATATTTGCCATCACTTTCCAGAATTGTAGATGGGTCATGAATGAAAGGTTTACCAATCTGAGCCGAAGTCTTTTCTGTGGAAATTATTGAAAAAAGGACAATTCCGGCCAATATTTTTATTCTTGATTTCATTTTTCAGTAAGTAAAAAATTGTGAATGTTTTTCTAATATGAATCTTTAAAGTCATTCATAACTTATCGTGATATTCTTAATTGGTTCGCCTTTTTCATCGAGGAATCTAACACAAAAATCACTCATTCCTGGGCCGTTAATTACTGCCCCACGAATGATATTTTTACCTTTATTGAGGGTTAGGCGGTTCGATACGCAATCATCCATTACCATACGTCTATCACCCGAAAGTAAAATAGCTTCTTTTCCATTCAGCCACCACATTGATGCTGAGTTTGACCCCACCGCCATTCTTACATTTTTGATTTCTTCGGGACAGTTTACCACTGTCACCGCCCAGAAAAGCACGCCATAAACTGGTTTATATAAGCCGTAGGCGAAGCGAAAGAGTTTGGTATTGAATGTGGTACTTTCGAGAGCATGCCAAGTTAACTGTTGCTCTCCAACCTTTACTTTATCCCCATTTTTGGGAAGTATCGAAAACTGATTTGGGAAATATTCGGTAGCAAAAGCACTTCGCAAATAGCTATCAGTAAAGACGGTATTGCTTCGATTAGGCTTAACGATTGGCTCTAAAAGTAGCCAGCGTTGCAAGAACCCATCGGCATCGGGTGTTTTAATTTTGGCAGTGGCTGCCGTAAAGTAAGGTGTAAGTGTTCGTGAAGTATCGCTTTTAGCGGTATTGCCCGACTTATTGGCTGACTGAACTGAACAACCTTGTAATCCAAGACCCACAAGGATAACAATGCCCACTGCCAACGGCAGGGGTTTAAAGCTGAAACTCATAGATGAAAATTTAAGAAGTTGGAAAATGAGAAAAATTGATGCTAAGTTTTCAGCAAAATTATTTTACTGAGAACTTGTAGATTGTGGTAGTCTGATAGGTTTCGCCTGGTTTTAAAACTGTACTTGGAAAACTTGGTTTATTCGGTGAATCAGGATAATGCTGTGTTTCTAAGCAAAATCCTGTACGGAATTTCGCAGGAATCCCACCCTTTGTAATGGCTGAGCCATCTAAGAAATTGCCTGAATAAAATTGAATTGCGGGTTCGGTTGTGAAAACTTCCATTTTTCGGCCAGTTGTTGCCTCATAAACCGAGGCGACATTTTTCAACTTATTGCTTGAATCAGTAAATACCCAACAATGGTCGTAGCCTTTTCCAAACTTTATTTGTGGGTCGTTGGCATCGTTGATTCGCTCGCCAATTTTGTGAGCAGTCAAGAAATCGAATGGAGTACCTGCAACCGCCGTGAGTTCACCCGTTGGAATTAGGGTTCTGTCAACAGGTACTAATTTATTGGCCAAGATAGTAACTTCATGGTCAAGGATTTCTTTATTTACATTACCCGTAAGATTGAAATACGTATGATTTGTAAGGTTTATAACTGTGGTCTTATCGGTTTTGGCTTTATATTCAATTTTTAATGAATTGTCTTTTTTGAGGGTGTAAATAACCTCCACATCCAAGTTTCCTGGATACCCTTCTTCTCCATCAACTGAGGTATAATTCAGTTGCAGTTGTGGCTCTTGGCCATCTATTGCCGTAGCTTTCCAAAGTACTTTATCGAAGCCTTTTTTTCCTCCATGTAGGGCATTCGGGCCATTGTTTTTGGCCAAAGTATATTCTTGACCATCGAGTGTAAATTTACCTTTGCCAATTCGGTTGCCGTATCTTCCAATCAATGCCCCAAAAAACGGAACACCTTTTAGGTAACCATCAAGGGTTTCGCAGCCAAGTGTTACATTTTCGTATTTCCCATTTTTATCAGGTGCGGTCAAGCTTGTAATAATGCCACCGTAATTAGTAATCTGAGCTTCCATTCCATTGGTATTCCGAAGCGTAAAAAGCTCAGCCTTAGTGCCATCGGGCAAAGTACCAAATTCTTTTTTTTCTATCTTTATCACTTTCTCTGTACCATTTTTTTTCATCTTAGTTGACTGTGAATAGCCAAGTTGAGAATACCCGATACAGAGAAAGATTACACAAAATATTCTTAATTTCATCGTTTTTGGAGTGTTTTCGACCAATGCTGATTGTAAAAACCAGCAGAAGCAAGTATTAAAAAATCGTTTTTAGGGCAATTTGTAAAGTGAATGTCTATGAATTTTACACTGGCCAAAATATAGTTTCGACCAGTGTAAAAGAAGATTTACTTGAATAATAATGGAGCCATTTGATACAAGCTACGTCTCCAAGTTTGGAATTCGTGTGCAGTACCTTCCGAAACATAACTTACGGCATTGAAGCCAGCAGCTTTTAATTCCTCACCCGCTTTTTTTACACCATCTGGACGTTCTTTACTTCCACAGCTGATGAAAATTAATTTAGGTTGTGGTTTATCTTTAAAATCAGCAGGGGCATATACTCCACCACTCAGTAAACCATAGTAATCGAAAACATCCGTTTTATTCATTGAGATAGTTTTTGTCTCAAATCCCCCCATCGAAAGTCCAGCCATAGCACGTTGCTCTTTTTTGGCGATTGTTCTGAAATTGGCATCTACGTAAGGTATCAATTCATCAACCAAGACAGTTTGGAAAGGTTCTATTTTGAAACTACGTAATCCTCCCCCTTGACCCGGCTTAATATCATTGGTCATGCCGTAGGTGCATACAATAATGAATGGCTTTATTTTCCCGTCGGCAATCAAATTATCCATTATCAAATTAGCATGACCTTGGTTCATCCAAGCAGTTTCGTCTTCGCCCCAACCATGTTGTAGGTATAAAACTGGGTATTTGTCTTTGCCTTTTTCGTAGCCTGGAGGCGTGTAAACAAACGCTCGGCGAGAAGTATTTGTACTTGGCGAAGGAAACAAGATTTGTTGCACATTTCCGTGTGGAACATTTTTAAGAGCATAAAAACCTTGGTCTTTGGCTGGAATTTCGATGCCACTTTCCCAACGTACTGAACCATAATAGTTTAACGTACCTGGGTCATTAAATTTACCACCGTCAATTCTTACATTGTAGTAGTGAAAACCTTCGTCCATTGGCCCTTCGGTAGTTCCCATCCATGAGCCGTCTTCGGCTTTGGCGAGTTTAGTACCACCACGGCCACCAAGACCCAGACTTACTCGAACGCTATCGGCAGCAGGGGCGATAATTTTGAAACGTGCGTAGCCTTGCGAATTTACCATTGGATACTCTTGTTGCGGTTGATTGAGTTCCGAAGGCTTAAAGTCTTCGATAATGGCAGGTTGTTGGGCTTGGGCAAAGCTGAAACAAATAGAAAAAGCTGCAACTAAGGAATTTCGATAGAGTGTATTTTTCATTTTTATTGAGGATTGAATTTAATTATTTGAAAATTTCTTGTAAAGATGTGGCCAAGAACAACTTACAGTTCATCCATGTGTGTCCACCCGATACGATTAATGGTTTAATCTTGATTTTCTTTTCTTCAAACATGGCAATGTTTTTCTTCACACTTTCATAAAGAAAATCGTCTGTACCTACGCTGATGGTAAATAATTTGACTTGCTTATTTATCACATCAGCATTTGGAGTCCAGTTATCGAAGTTTTTCTTGAATTCTTCGGTTGCCGTAAAAGGTGCATAAGAGCAGATATAGCCAAATTTATCGGTGTTTGTAAACCCAATATTGAGCGTTTGACCACCACCCACCGAAAATCCAGCCACGGCACGGTTTTCCGAACCAGCTTTTACTGGATAATTGGCCTCAATAAATGGTATAACATCATTGACCACATCTTTTGTAAAATCAGGCATTGGTGCAGGGCGAACATTGCCGTAAGGCATCACGATAATCATTGGTTTGGCTTTACCTTGAGCAATGAGGTTATCGGCTATAAAATTGGCATTTCCTACTTTTGTCCATGTTTCTTCGGTATCAGAGCCACCATGAATCAGATACAAAACAGGGTATTTGGTTTTGCCACTTGCATCAAAATTTGGTGGCGTATAGACCAATAGCTGACGTGTCGTATTCAGTGATTTCGAGTTGTAAAGCTGATAAGTAATCTTACCATGTGGTACATTCTGCAAGGAATGTATCAATGGTTTATCTCCCGGAATATCTACTATACTACGCTTAAAACGCTCATTGGCAAAGATTCGAGTATTGTTTGGGTCGGCTACCCCCGTACCATCTACTACAAAATTATAGGGATAAATATCTGGCGAAATTGAAGGTACGGTAATACTCCAAACACCCGAAGTGTCTTTGCTCAATGAAACAGGGTCTTTCAAAAATTCTCCCGAAAGTTTCACTTCTTTGGCCGTTTTAGAGAAATACTTAAACGTGACACTCTTATCGGCATGTACCTGCGGCGAAACGATGACAGGCGGTCGCTGTGCCTTCGCAAATCCTCCTAACAAAAGAAGAATGAAAACGATTAATTTTGAGTTTTTCATCTTGCGTTATTTAAACAAAATTGGTAAAGTTTCATTGAGATAACTTTTTACATTCATCCAAGTATGTCCACCTGGAATGGCGTAAGTCTTCACGTTAATTTTCTTATCTTTCAAATATGCCTCCCACTCAGTTGTGCCTTTATACAAGAAATCTTCTGTACCAATACCCGACCATAAAAGTTTGAAGTCTTTGTTTGTTTTGGCTGGGTCAGCTGTAATATTCGTGAAACTCTTATTCATCTCAGCAGGTGAAATGTATGACGCATAGCTACATACGTAAGCAAATTTATCGACATTATTGAAGGCCGCACGGAGCGTTTGACCACCACCACGAGAGAAACCACCGATAGCACGATTATCACGATTGTTGATAGTGCGGTAGTTTTTCTCAACGTAAGGAATAACTTTCGTAATGAGGTCTGTTTCAAACAATTTCATACGTTTGAGGGCATCATCTCCATCACGATTCATTACATCCGAAGGTTTATCTTTACCCGTTTGTTCAGCAATTTTTGCCAGTGGATTTCCATAAGGCATTACCACAATCATTGATTTTGCTTTGCCTTGGGCAATCATATTATCGAGCATTAAGTTTACTTTTCCTACTTTCCAGAAAGTCTCTTCGGTATCGGTTGTACCACTGATTAGGTAATAAACTGGGTATTTTTTAGCAGTTTCTTTGTTATAACCCGGTGGTGTATAAACCACAATCGTACCGGTAGAATTTTCTACCGATGGGTAATAATCATAAGTGATTGAGCCATGAGGTACGTTTTGTAAAGCATAAATGGCTGGCGAATCAGAAGGAATTTCTACTAAACTTGCTTTAAAACGCTCGTTAGGAAAAAACGCTACATTGGCAGGGTCCATGACAGTTGTACCATCAACTTTGAAACCATAGGGATAAATATCGGGTTTCACTGGCCCAACAGTTACCGACCAAACGCCTTCGGCATTTTTGGTCATGGGTACATTTGCCGAACCAAACTGATTTCCATCGAGCAAAACAGTAGTTGCATTGGGTGCTAAATATGAAAAAGTAACGGTTTTATCGGGATTAACTTTGGGCGAAATCACAAATGGGCCACGTGGAGGTTGCCCATGTACAAAACTGGGAATTCCCAGTAGGGCAATTATGCAGCACACTAAAAAAGTCGATTTTGTTTTCATAATTTTAAGATTAATAGAAATTGATAGTTATTTAAAAAGTTTGGGAGCAACCACACTCAAATAATGCTTCACATTCATCCAAGTGTGACCACCTTCGGTAAAGAGGCTTTCGTATTTAATTTTCTTTTGGTCAAGCACTTGCATAAACTCTTGATTAACAGTGTAAAGTGGGTCTTCTTTACCTACACCAATCCAAAGTAATTTGAGATTTTTATCAGTTTTTGCGGGGTCTTTGAAGGCAGCCTCGTTGTTGCGGTCAAATTCGTTTTTGAGCATTCCTGGGGCAAATCCGCATACGTAGGCGAATTTGTCGGAATTATTGAAACCAAAGTACATGGTAGTACCACCACCACCCGAAAAACCAGCAATGGCTCGGTTGTCTTTGTTATTGATAGTGCGGTAATTTTTCTCAACGAAAGGCATCAGATTTCCGAAAAAGTCTTTTTTGAATTCTTGAAGATTATCCCAGTTTCGCAAGCTACCCGACGATTTTGAAATAACTGGATAGGCTCTTCCGTAAGGCATCACGATAATCATGGGCTTGGCTTTACCCTGTGCAATGAGGTTATCAAGAATGATATTCGCACGACCTACTTTTGTCCAAGTTTCTTCCGTATCGGTTGTGCCATGAAGCAAATAAAGCACTGGATATGAGGCTTTTGGATTAGTTTCGTAGCCCTGTGGTGTGTAAATAACTACTGGACGAGTTCCGAGTTCGGGCGACTGATAGTAGCGATAAGAAACCGTTCCGTGCGGAACATTTTGTAAAGTATGCACCAGAGGCGTGCTGCCCGTGACTTCAACTACACTATTTTGAAAACCCTCGTTAGGGAAAATAGCTGTATTATTTGGGTCAGCTACCGAAACGCCATCTACCGAAAATGAATACGGGTACATATCTGGCTTGATGGGCGAAGTTTTCACCGACCAAACACCTTGTTGGTCTTTGGTCATTGTCAAAGCAGCTTTCTCAAACTGGCCGTTCAACTTTACATCGTTAGCCTTTGGGGCATAAAATCGGAAGGTTACGCTATTATCGGCATGTACTTCTGGCGAAACCACATTTGGGCGTGGAGTTGGTTGGGCTATACATCCTCCACCCACAGACATTATTATCAGAATAGTAATATTTTTTAGTGAATTCATCGTTATTAATAGTTTATTTAGAGGTGATTATATCTAACTCCGCATAACCTGGAGCAGAACTTTCCTGTGCGGTTTTTAATGCAGTAAATTTTATATATTTGGCAACTACCGGCTCAAAGCTTTTCACTTGCCAGAAAGGATTGTTCTTGATATTTGAAAATTCTCCTTCGCTTACAAGCTTCCACTTCGCCCCATCCTTTGACACCCAAAATTGAAAATTTGTAATAATACTCCCCTCTTCCCACCAGTTTTGTGCTGGTAAATAGCGAAAACCTTGTAGGGTTTCTGTTTTACCCAAATCAATCACAAGTTCGGGAGATATTGATTGGACTCTTTTTTGATGCCATGATGTACCAGCATTGCCATCTAATAATTTATTGGCATTTTGGTCATCGGTGCTTATTACTTTCCAAGACTTACGTGAAACATCGAAGGATTCCTCATTTACAATACTTGATTGCTTTGTGAATGGATTATAAGAAATAACCTTAACATCTACTTTCCCATCACTGGTTTTGAAGGGTGAAGTGTATTTTTCTGACTTGGCAGTAGGTTGACTACCATTTAGTGTATAGTAAATTTCAGATTCTTTATCTCCCGAAACAAAACTTACTAAACCTTCTTTATCTCGAATAATTGTGGGTGGTGTAAGAATAATCGGAGCTTTATAAACTTCAATATTTGAGATGAGTGGGCAACTTTTAGCATCTAAAATATTGAGTCGTATTTTTGTAGCCTCTACAGTGGGAAAACGTAAAATTCTTTTATAGCCAATGGTAGTTTCTTTAGCTATTTCAATCCATTTTTCTTTTACGAATGCTTCCAAAGTGAATGATTTTACACGCTGCCCAAGTTGAATAGGTTCTTGAACTAAAAATCGGTTGAATGAGGTTGTTTTTCCAAAGTCTAAAGTGAGCGATGCTGCTTTTACATCATCGTTAGTGGCCCAATAAGTATCACCACTATTGTCTAAAACTCTATTTGCAGAGAATAGCTCTTTTGTTCCTCTGGTTTGATTGGCGGAGGCGATGGCATTTTTTGCAAGATTTTGCTTAAATGTTTCTTTTAGGGTTTTGGTCAATTCTTGTATAGCCTTTTCATCTTTTTCATGAATTAGTCCGTTTGGCATAATCGGAAAGTTGAGCAACATAGTAGCATTTCTTCCGACCGAATGATAATATACATCCAATAATTGCGGTAAAGTTTTTACCTTTCTATCTTCTCGTTCATGATAAAACCATTCTGGACGAATAGAGGTATTCACTTCTCCAGGAACCCAAGCATTTCCGTCTTCAACGCCATGTCTAAGCATATCTTCTGGCACATCACCAGTTGCATTTAATAAGCTCCAGTTGGTTTCGCCCACATAACCAGCCTCTGTCCCTACCCAACGTAAATCGGCTCGGTCGCCGCCATCATTCCAAATCACAATATTAGGTTGAAGTTTACGAACCAATTTGTAGGTATTCAGCCAATCATAATAGGTTTTTGCATCAATTTTTCGGGTTTCATTCGCACCGCCATAATAGCCATTTCCACCATTAGCACCGTCGAACCAAACTTCAAAAATGTCACCATAGTTTGTAAGTAATTCTGTTAGTTGATTTCTGAAATAAGTAATGTATTCTGGTTTGCCATAATCAGGATGATTTCTATCCCATGGAGAAAGATAAACTCCAAATTTTAATCCATATTCTTTACATGCTTCAGACATTTCTTTTACAACATCTCCCTTGCCATTTTTCCAAGGTGCATTTTTGACTGAATAATCAGTATATTTTGATGGCCACAGACAAAAACCACTATGATGTTTTGCAGTGAAAATAATGCCCTTCATTCCAGCTTCTTTACAGATTTTGGCCCATTGCCGACAATCTAATTTAGTTGGATTAAACAGCTTAGGGTCTTCATTACCATAACCCCAAGCCATGTCTGTATAGGTATTTATCGAAAAATGAATAAAGGCATAATACTCCATTTTTTGCCACCCTAATTGGTTGGCTGTAGGAACTGGGCCAAAAGGTTTTGGTGCTACATTTTGTGCAAATGAGCAGGTGATTGATGACAGCAATAAGATAATAAGCGTTTTTTTCATATTGATTATTAATTACTTAGCCCATTCTTTCCCTTCGGGTGTTCTTCGCCATTCAAAATATTTATCTAAAACTTTCATGGCATCTTCGCTCGGAACTGGCCCCATGTAGGCTTTTTGGTTGAAATACATCACCGCAGGTTTACTGGGTGTAAATGCCGCCCATTTAGGCACAGCACCGCCATTTGGATGACCATATTTTGCAAAGTTTGTCCAATATGTCATGATGGTTTCAGAAACGGCTTCGTCGGTCGGAGTACGATTTTGGTCGGCAGGATTGAGATTGCCAAACACAAAGGCCACATCTTGTCCATGAGGTGAGCCGTAGCCATATTTTGGCGAACCTGCTGGATGCTCTGGGTGTTGGTCGAGATAATAATAGAATACTTTTTCTTTCGATGTTTTAGCTTGCAGATTTGCCCAAGCCCATGTTTGCCAGCCAAAAGCCGCATCACGAGCGAGGTCACGGGCAGTTTTCGGCACACTGTTTTCGCCAACGGGATAGGCTTTTATCAAACTTTCAGCAAATTTGCCATAGCGTTTTTGAGTGCCTTCGATATAATCTTTGGGTGTTTTAGGAGGTTGAAAACTTGCTCCTTCGTCAGAATTATACCCGATTAGAACTGGGGTATGGTTGTATTTCCCTTTTTCATACAAAATGTATTGGTCATCAGGAATCACATAACCATCCACAATCGGCCAGCCACCTGGCATTCCGAATCCGCCTGGCAGTTTTTCGGCTGGAATTGCTCTCATTTCAGCCAAAGAATTTGCTCCTGCCTTTTTCATGAATTCTACACCTTGGCTTTCTGCTAAAGATAATAATTTCATATTTTCACCTGGGTAAGTAGTAGTTCTGTTTGGTCCGAAAGAACCACCACTTTGCGAAATAGCTCCGTGAAAGAGTCCTTTAGCCAAAGGTGAAGCACAAAGCATACTTACGGCAATTCCACCTGCTGATTCACCAAAAATGGTTACTTTATTTGGGTTTCCTCCAAATTGCTTGATGTTTTCTTTTACCCATTTCAAGCCAGCTATCATGTCCAGAAGTCCATAATTACCCGAAGTTTTTTGGGCGGTTTCGGCACTGAGTTCGGGGTGAGCCCAAAAGCCCAATTGCCCAACTCGGTAGGCGATACTTACTAAAATCACACCTTTTTTTGCTAATTTTTCGCCATTATAGACTGGCTCAGAGGCAGAACCAAAGGCAAATCCTCCGCCATAAATCCATACCAACACTGGAAGATTTTCATTGGCTGTTTTGGCTGGCGACCAAACATTTAAGTACAAACAATCTTCGCTTTTGCCCGCTGGTGGATTCCCACCTTGATATGGTGCAGGTGCAAATTTGGTAGTTTCTTTCACTCCCGACCAGCTTTGAGCAGGCTGCGGTGCCTTCCAACGTAATTCACCAACAGGTGGAGCCACAAACGGAATGCCTTTGAAAACTGCAAGTCCATTTTCGACCGTCCCTTGAATCAATCCTTCTTTTACCTTAACTGTACCGCTTATCTGGGCAAAATTCAAGCAAGGTATAAGAAAAAACACCAAGTATTTTATGCTTAAAATCTTTTTCATAATTATCTGATTTACAATAAGTTATTTCGCTTCATCCAATCGAAAAGTGGGTCTATCCAACCCTTTTGGCGGAAAATAAATCCGTGGTCACCTTTCGGGAAAACGTGCATTTCAACTTCGACTTTGTTTTTACGCAATTTTTCAAAATATTGAATGCTGTTATCAACATCAACTACTTTATCATCGGCAGCGTGAGTAAGCCAAGTGATTGGTGTATTGGCCTTTACTTGTAAATCATTAGAAAATAAATCTTTATCTTCTTGAGAAGGATTTTTGCCAATCAAGGCATCACGAGAGCCGCCGTGTGTAAGTGCATCTTGCATCGAAATTACAGGATAAACAAGAATCTGAAAGTCAGGACGGAGATTGGTATTTTGTGGGTTTTCGATATATGGTTTTTCAAAATGCGTGGCTGCCGTACTGGCTAAATGTCCACCAGCACTAAAACCCATTACACCAATTTTATTTTTATCAATACCATATTTTTCAGCATTTTCTCTCAAATATTTAATTGATTGCTGCACATCTTGTAATGGCCCGATTTTCTTATCTGGCATGATTTCGTCGCTTGGCAAGCGGTATTTCAACACAAATGCAGAAATTCCTTTTTCAGCCAAACTTTTGGCAGTTCCCAGTCCTTCTCCATTGTACACGATTACACCGTAGCCTCCACCCGCAATTACGACTACGGCCGTTCCATTCGGTTTTTCGGGCTTGATGTATTCGAGTGTTGGATTGGTGATTCCTTTATATAAGCCACGCTCAGCCCCCGTTTCAGTAATGGTTGTTGGCTTGGAATTTGGTACACCATTGGGATACAATGTGATTTTATCTTGTGAAAAGGCGGAAAATCCACACAAAAGGGCGGTTATTAAGAGGAATTTACTTTTCATTGTAGGGTTGAATTAAATATATTTTGTTTGCAGTGTGAATTGTCTGTGGAGACACAGACAATAGCACGGCATTTTTATTTTTTTGAATATTGCATCAATGCTTCAGCATAGCGTTTGCCAAACTCACGAACCCCTGCCGAGTCGAAATGCAAACCATCTTTGGCAGCAGTCAGACCAGCTGATGAAACCACCACAGCTTTTGGAATAGCTTGTGGAAGCGTAGCAATAATAGCATTGTGGCTGGCACATTTACCGCCTTGCTCGGCAGCTACTAATTCACCTGCCAGCAATGGAATTGAGTTTGGAGCCATGCCCAAATCAGCCAAAATATCATCATATATCTTTTTCACTTGGGTTGGCCAAGTTTTATCTCCTGTGTTCGATTCTCCTTGATGAAGCAAAATTCCTTTGATTACACCCGATTTTTGGGCAACTTTTGCCATTTCAATCAATCTTTCATAAGGGTTTCCACCGTAAGAATTCGCCATATTTATCATCCACGGTCTTTCTTTCGCCGAAGAATCGAGATAAGCTTTATATTTTACTTTATCAAAAATTTCTATTTTACTTCCTGCAACTGCTACATGAACCAAGCCTAATGTTTGATTTTGTGGCATACTTTGAATCATTGTTCTACCAAAATAATCGGCTGGAGAAAGGCGAGTATCACAACGGCAGAGTGGTGGTTTGGCGGTGTACCATTGCCCTTTTTGGCGGTTGAGTTTTGAGCAATCTAATGCTTCCAAGACTTTGAAACGACTGTCGAGATTGACAGTATCTTGTGCTTCGATACGTGCTGCACCTTCCATATTTGACTGGCCAATGCAGAGATAGATGTGAAAATTAGGGTCTTGGGCATGTGCATTAAACCTAATCATTATAAAGCTGATGAGCATTAGAACTCTTTTCATTGATGAGCTTTTTTTAGTTGATATAATTTACTGTTGATTAATACTTTCAGAAATATTTTTAGTCGTTATGGATAAAGGCTTTTATTGAAAAGTTTTGCAAGGTGAATATAGTCATAATGTTGTTGATAATAGCTTCTTCAAGAATATTTTCGATTAGATTAAAGCTGCCGCAAAAGGTTTTATGAATTAACTTTTGCGACAACTTTATCTTATGAATAGCGATTAATAACCAGGGTTTTGGTCTTTTTGGTCAATTTTCGGATTATTGTCAATTTCTGCTTGAGGAAGTGGCAATAATTCGTGCTTATTCGCCGTAAAATACGAAATTGGTTCAGTAGTTTGCTTTTTGTTCTTTCTCCATCTGAGAAGGTCAAAATTACGCACTTGTTCGGCAGCTAACTCTACAAAACGCTCATGTTGGAGAGCTTCAAATACTTTTGCTTTTGAATCACATGGGTAGTTTTTGGTAGGATACGGAGGCATATCTACCGATTTTCTGGCTCTAACTTGATTCATCAAAGTAATCGCTCTTGCCGAATTGCCCAGCTCGTTTTCACATTCAGCAAGCAATAAAAGTACATCGGCATAACGCATCACACGCATATTGATTCCGCTTGATGCAAAACCTGCATTCGATTTGTAAAGAATTGAGTATTTTCTCCAGCTAATTTTCAAGTCTTTGCCATCAAGTTTAGATAAATTTCCTTGAACCGCATCATCTTTCAATACATCTTTTCCGTTATTGAAAGTATCACCAGTTTTCCAGAAAGACATATCAAAACGAGGGTCATTTTTTGTATCTCCTTTGGTAGTTCTTTCGTAGTTATCCAACATTTTATTAGATGGAATTAGGTTTCTCCAACCAATCGGCGAGTACTCTTGCGTTCTGATACATTCCTCTTGGGCACTATTACCATCACCATCTGGTCCACTCCAGTTGAATGCACCGTTTGAAGGAGAGAATACGATTTCAAAGATTGACTCTGCATTAAATTCGCCTTCTTCGTTAGTCAAATCAAGGTAGTTATCTACAATTTTGTATCGACCCGAACTTACAATTTTTTCCAGTTCAGTTTTTGCACTGGCGTAGTCGCCTTGTTGTAAGTACGTGCGAGCCATTAACATTTGAGCAGCAGCTTTTGTTGCTCTACCTGCTTCGCTTGCTGGATAAGAATCTGGCAAAGCACCTTCAGCCGCCTTTAAATCGTCAAGTACTTGTTTATAAACTTCTTGCTGAGTTGCTCTTGGTTTTGCACCGTCAACAGATTTTACGTATTCAGTGTATAAAGGCACACCACCCCATACAGTGCCTAATTCGTAATAAGCCAATGCACGCAAGAATTTTGCTTCTCCCACAATGCGGTTTTTTGTAGTTGCTGTAAAAGAAGCGGTTGTTTTAGCCGCACTTTCAATCACCACGTTTGAGCGGTGAACCACTCTAAACCAACCAGTGTAACAATCATTTGAAACAGAATTACCCGCATCATTAGCACCAATAAGTAATTGATTACGAGGAGCTTCGAGCTGGCCACCACCAGTAGCCATTTCATCACCTCTTAAATCATGCACAAAAAACCACTCTCTGGCACCAAGACCAAAACCTTGTAATAAAGCATAAGCAGAGTTAATACCAGCAGTCAGTTCACCATCGTTTGTGAAGTAGGTATCAAACGTTACACCATTTGGATTTACTTTATCTAAATCTGAATCGTCGCAGCTCAGAATAGTTGAGAGTCCGATTATTCCTGTGAGTAATAATATTTTTTTCATTTTTAATCGTTATTAAGGTTATTAATTCAAGCCAAGGTTTAAGCCAATAGTCATTGTACGAGCTTGTGGGTAGGTTCCAGTATCAATTCCTCCATTAATTTCAGGGTCATAACCCGAATACTTAGTTATGGTAAGCAAGTTTTGGCTTGTCACATAAATTCTTGCTTTTGTTAATACATTATTAGTAATTTTCGACAATTTATTTGAAGGTAATGTGTAACCAATCGTCAAGTTTTTCAATCTTAAATATGAACCATTATCAAGGAATCTGTCAGAAGTTCTGGTATTTTGGCTCGGGTCACCACTTACTGCACGAGGTACATCAGTATTTGTGTTGGTTGGAGTCCAAGCATTCAATACATCAGTTGTAGCATTGAATAATCTCAACATACCTTGTCCGATAACTTTTGTTCCATTATAAATTTTATTGCCATAAACACCTTGGAAAAATACTGCAAAGTCAAAGTTTTTATAAGTACCTGCATAATTTAATCCATAAGAGAATTTTGGAAGATAACTACCCAAATAAGTTCTATCATTTGCGTCAATTTTTCCGTCTCCATTCAAATCTACAAACTTAATATCACCAGGTCTTGTGTTAGATGTTTGGTAAAGTGATTTAGGGTCACCATCAATTGCATTGGCTGCCGAAATCTCAGCTTCACTTTGGAAGATACCCGCTACTTTCCAGCCGTAGAATGAACGGAAAGGTTGTCCTGCTTCTGTACGAACGATGTCAAATCCACCGAAGTCAGCACCAGCACCAGCATTGATTGTAGCGTTTGGTGTAGCCAAACTCAATACTTTATTTCTAACTAAATCGAATGTACCAGTGATAGTAGATTTCAAATCATTTTTATCCAAACGATAACCAAGCGATAACTCAAATCCTCTGTTTTGCATACTTCCAACGTTAGCCAATGGGCTGCTTGAATAACCCAATGATTGAGGAAGCGGCACAGAAAGCAATAGACCATCAGTTTTACGTTCGTAAACTTCAGTAGTTAAGGTAATTTTATTATTGAACAATGAAAGGTCTAATCCGATGTTTTTCATGATTGTTTCTTCCCAGCTCAATCCTGTATTACCAAGACCATTGAAATATGAACCTAATTGAGAAGCATTACCAAACGAGTAATTAGTATTATTTGCAGAAATCAATGGTTGCCAGTCATAATCACCAATCGAGTTATTTCCTGTTACACCGTAGCTGGCTCTCAGTTTCAATTCAGAAATTGCTTGTAAATCTTTCATGAAAGATTCTTCGCTAATTCTCCAACCAGCCGAAACCGAAGGAAATGTACCCCATTTCTTGCCAGGTGCAAATTTTGAAGAACCATCACGGCGAATCGAACCACTCAATAAATATCTGCTTGCAAATTCATAATTTACACGACCGATGTAAGAAATAAGTGAGCTTTCGGTGGTAGAAGTTGTTCCTGATATATTTGATGCACCTTGCACTTCCTTGATATTGTTATCAGGACGTTGTCCAGAAATACTAATCGACTTGAATTGGGCATCTTGTTTTTCAGCAACTGCTGTTGCACTAATCGAATGTCTTCCAAATGATTTATCGAAACTTAATTGATTAGTAAATACAGAAGAGAAGTATTGACCTCTGCTTTGGCCAAGAGAAGCAGTCGGACGGCTACGGTTTCCATCATCATAAATTGGAGAAAAAGTGCTGTTGATATTGCTGGCATAGTCTCCACCCATTGTAAATTTATATTTCAACCAATTGGTAAATTTGATTTCAGCATATAATGTTCCTAATACTTTGTAAGAGCGGTTGATGTTGTCTTTTTGCTCTTGATTTACGATACGCATTGGGTTTTCTGGGTCAGTTGCATCCAAACCCTGTGCTGTTGTACTGAAACCACCAATTTTAGTTGGGTCATTTACTGGCCAGTATGGAGTCATACGCATGATATTCATCACCAAACTTCTACCACCAGCACTTCCTTCACCGATACGAGTATCGTTCGACACCATCATTGTTTGGCCAATCGAAATATATTTACCAATGCTGTGGTCTGTGTTCAAACGGATACTTCTACGACCATATTCAGTAAACGGAAGCACACCATTTTGCTTGAAATTACCAATTGACAAATAGAATTTCGATTTATCAGTACCACCCGAAATACCAATTTGGTTGTTATGAATTGGGCCATTTCTAAACATTACATCTTGCCAATCGGTTTCGGTTTGTGCAAAAGTAGTGGTTGCACCTGGGTAAATAGGTGTGTTCATGTTTGAAAAGCGTCCTGGAACAGCCTGTCCAGAAGCCGTCAATAAGGCAGTACCGTATTTAATGTATTCGGCACTATTCAATAAATCAAGCGTTTTCCATACTTGTTGTGTACCGATGTACGAATCGACCGTAATGTTAAGTTTTCCAGCTTTTCCTTTTTTAGTTGTAATCAACACAACACCATTTGCAGCTCTTGAACCATAAATGGCCGATGCACTTGCATCTTTCAATACTTCAATAGATTCAATATCGTTTGGTGCAATCGTATTCAAACCACCACCAGGTACTCCATCTATTACATATAATGGATTCGAGCTGATACTGATTGAGCCAATACCTCTGATACGAACTGTTGGTTCTGTTCCTGGGCTACTGCTGTTTACAACCTGTACCCCTGCAACACGACCCTGCATGGCTTGTGTAGCACTGATAACAGGTTGCGTTACCAAATCTTTATTAGTAATTGAAGATATCGCACCTGTTAAAGAAGTTTTCTTTTGTGTACCATAACCCACAACTATAACTTCGTCCATGAGGCCTTCATCAAGTTCTAACGAAACGTTTATTTCTTTCTGATTTCCAACTTTTTTTTCAATAGGCTTATAACCTAAAAAGCTAAATACTAAAACATTCTCTTGCGATACTGATAATTCGTATCGACCAGAGGCATCTGTTATGGTACCTTTGTTTGCCCCCTTGACCGCTACGTTCACACCTTGAAATGCTTCTCCATTTTCGTTCTTGACTACACCTCTGACTTGTGCCATTAATGTTCCAAAAGAAAACAGAGACAATGCTAAAACCAGTAATAGACTTCTCAACCTTAGAGAGTCATCTTGATAATGGATTGAATTGTAATTGTTGTTTTTCATTTTGAAAAAAGTTGAAATTTAAATTATAGAATTTGTAACATAAAGTTCTTTTATTTTATATTGTGTCATTGTAACACAAATAAATACGTGTCAAATGTACACATAATAGTTTTCAAAAAAAGAAAATGTTACTTTTTTTTTATTAAATAATACTATTTTGACATTAGGCGAACTTTTTCTTGAAATAATTAATTTAAATCACAATCTATTTCAATTTATATAACAATGAAATTCCTTTTAACCATCTCGATTCTGATTGCGTTTTTGTCTGGCTGTGGCCATAAGTCTGACAAACTGTTTGAAAAAGTGTCGAGTTCAGCCACAAATATTGATTTCATAAACTCTCTAAAAGCCAATGAAAAATTGAATGCTTTTACATTCACAAATTTCTATAATGGAGGGGGTGTTGGCATTGGCGATTTCAACAATGATGGTCTCGAAGATGTGTTTTTTACAGGAAATCAGGCCAGTTGTGAATTGTATCTAAATAAGGGAAATTTCAAATTTGAGAAAGTCACAAAAACGGCTGGTCTGACAACCAATAGATGGTGCAATGGGGTTTCGGTGGTAGATATAAACAATGATGGTTGGGACGATTTATACATTTCGGTAGCATATCATCCGACTATGAGCGAAACTCGAAATCTACTTTTCATCAATCAAAAAACTAAAAATCCGACATTTAAAGAACAAGCCGCTGCTTATGGACTTGACGATGCTGGCTATACTACCCAAGCCGCTTTTCTTGATTATGATACCGACGGAGACCTCGATGTTTTTTTATTGAGTACATCGCCTGATACCCAAAATCCAAGTTATCTAAGACCACGGGTTGATGATGGTTCGCACCCATCAACCAGCAAACTTTTTCAAAACAACGGTCTTGTTGATGGCCATCCCGTTTTTAAAGATGTTTCAAAAGAAGCAGGCATACTTTATGAAGGCCTCGGGCTGGGAGTTGTGGTGTCTGATTATAATAATGACAACTTACCAGATATTTATTGCTCGAATGATTTTTTAAGCTCCGATGTACTTTACCAAAATAACGGCAATGGCACTTTTACAAATGTTTTGAAAGAAGCCATGCCTCACACTGCCATGTCGGGTATGGGTGTTGATGCTGCCGATATTAATCAAGATGGGAAAGTGGATATTTTTCAGCTTGATATGCTCCCCGAAGAAAACGAAAGACAAAAGCAGATGCTCGGTAAGCATGATTATGACAAAAAAGAAATGAGCATAAAGCCTCCTTATAACTTTCAGCTACAATATATGCGTAATATGCTGCAAGTTAATTTGGGAAATCGAGGCGGGATTCCACAGTTTAGTGAAAATGGGCTTTTGGCAGGGGTCGCCAAAACTGACTGGAGTTGGAGTACCCTCCTCTGTGACCTCGATAACGATAGATTAAAAGATATTTTTATTTCCAATGGTTACAGAAAAAATGTGACTGACCTCGATTTTATCAGCTATTACAGAAGCCAAGGTATGTTTGGTTCTAATGAAGCAAGGGAGGAAAATCGCTTGAAATTACTTGAAAAAGTACCCGAAATTCAGCTTAAAAACTATGCTTATCGAAATAAAAACAACCTTGATTTTGAGAATGTATCAGACACTTGGGGCTTAGACGAGCTCTCGTATGCCAACGGCTCGGCCGTTGCAGACCTCGATAACGACGGTGACCTCGATTTGATTGTAAATAATATTGATAGTGAAGCTTCGATTTTTAGGAATAATACTGAAAAACAAACCCAAAATCAAAGCCTAAAAATTCAATTCATTGGGCAAAAGAGCAATATCAATGGCATTGGTGCGAAGGTTTCGGCTTGGATAAATGGTGAGCAACTATATTTCGAGCATTTTCCAGTCAGAGGTTATCTTTCTTCGATGTCAAAAAACATAGTGATTGGTAAAGGAAATGCTAAAAGAATTGATTCTTTGATTGTGACTTGGCCCGACGGCAAGGTTCAGAAAAAAGTAAATATTGATAATTCAATTAAAACGCTAACCTTGAATTATGCTGATGCTAAAGAACGTGTAAAGCAGCATTTCAAGACAAATCCTATTTTTCAGCTTGTTGAGAATGTTTTTGATTACGAACACAAAGAATCAAACTTCAATGATTTCAATGAGTTGGCCACTTTGCACAAGATGCTTTCGAGATTTGGTCCAGCCGTAACGAAAGCCGATGTTAATGGCGATAGTTTGGAAGACATTGCCATTGGTGGGGCTTACATGGGCAACGAAACCCAAATTTATACCCAAACCAAGCAAGGTAAATTTGAGAAAATAATGGAGATACCGACCAGTAAGTATATTGAAGTTGGTGCCATTCACTTTTTTGATGCCGACCAAGATGGCGACAAAGATTTGATTTTGGCAGGTGGTGGATGCGAACGCCCAATGGAGACAGCAGAGGCATTTCAACCCCAGCTTTGGAAAAACGACGGTAAAGGTAAATTTACTCTCGCCAATGATTTACCAAAGCTGAATGTAAGCAGCCATGTCGTTGAAACTTTCGACTTTGATAATGATGCCGACCTTGATATTTTTATCGGCGGAAGAATTATTCCCAATCAATATCCTACAAATCCGAAGAGCTATATACTTAGAAACGATAAAGGAAAATTCACCGATATTACGCAACAAGTTGCTCCATTTTTGCAAAATCTTGGCATGGTTTGCGATGCCGTTGTGATTGATATTGACAAGGATAACTTTAAAGAATTAGTGCTTGTGGGTGAATGGATGCCATTGACAATCTTAAAAAATAATCGAGGCAAATTTTCGCTTCAGCAAAAAGAACACACCGAAGGATGGTGGAATAAAGTACAAGCCGCCGATATAAATAATGATGGCCTACTTGATTTGGTTTTAGGAAACGAAGGGAAAAACTCATTTTATCAAGCAAACGCACAAGAACCAGTAACGCTACTGGCCAAAGATTTCGATAGCAATGGCAGAATTGACCCAATCATGGGACAATACATTAAAGGGAAATTATATCCGATTCATCCAAGAGAGAATCTGAACCTACAAATCAACTCATTCCGAAAAAAATATACTACTTATAAAGATTATTCTTCTGTGATTTTTGATGATTTATTCTCCGAAACTGAAAAAGATGGAGTTATCAGAAAGGAAGCTTATGAATTAACTTCATCAATAGCTATCAATAACGGTAAAGGAGACTTTAATTTAGCTAAACTTCCGTGGCAAGCCCAACAATCGCCCATCTTTTCGATAATTACCGAAGATTTCAACCACGATGGCAACATTGATTTGTTGTTAGGCGGAAACTTTTTTGCGAACGAAGCCCACCAAGGCCGACAAGATGCTTCAAGAGGCACTATCTTGCTCGGTGATGGCAAGGGAGGATTTAGTGTAGTGAACTACGAAACGAGTGGCCTAAATCTGATTAGTGACGTAAGGAATGCTATTTTTATAAATAAATCCAAAACTTTGCTTGTGTTGGCCAATTCGGGGAAAAGCCAAATTTATAAACTGAGTTCAAGTGCAGAAGTTTTCAAGAAATAAAATATCTATTTCTAAAGCATTGTGATATACTTACACAATGCTTTTTGGAAAGATGTAATTGACTACAAAGACAAAACCATGATAAATTCTTGAAAAACTTTCTCGTAACAAGGTCCAGATTTTATCTGCCCTACAAAATTTATGTTTTTTTGTATAAAATTTATAAATAAATCCATTTATATTTGTGTTAAATTGACACATTATATCATTCAAATATAAAATATGACCAATTTTAGAATCATCTACTCAACTTGATTAAATTTATAAAAAATTACGCCAATCCTACCCAATTACTTTTATGAAGCATGTATTTAGCTTTTGTTTATTACTATTAACTCAATTTGGCTATTCCCAAAGTAGCCAAAATCTCAAACTTTGGTACAAACAGCCATCGGGTACAAAATGGGAAAATGCCCTACCCATTGGTAATGGCCGCCAAGCGGCTATGATTTATGGGAATGTTGAAAAAGAAATAATTCAGCTCAACGAACATACAGTTTGGAGTGGAAGCCCAAACCGAAATGATAACCCCGAAGCCTTGGCTGCTCTGCCCGAAATCAGAAAAATGATTTTTGAGGGAAATCATAAAGAAGCCGAAAAACTGGCCAATAAGGCGATTATCACCAAAAAATCGCACGGACAAATGTTTCAGCCAGTTGGTAACCTGAACCTCAGTTTTGAAGGACACCAAAACTACACCGATTATTACCGTGAATTAGATATTGAAAAAGCCATTTCGACAACTTCTTATGTTGTAAATGGTATAACCTATTCTCGTGAAGCTTTCGCTTCGTTTGCCGATAGAGTAATTGTTGTGAGATTAACAGCAAGCAAAGCAGGTTCACTCGCATTCACAACAAATTATAGTTCTCCACATAAAATAAAGAAGTTTTCGGTCAAAAATCTCGACTTACAAATCAATGGTACTACCAGCGACCAAGATGGGGTAAAAGGTATGGTTGAGTTTAAGGGTATCACTCGAATCAAATTAGAAGGTGGAAAAATAGCTAAAACCGATACTTCATTGAGCATCAGTGAAACAACTGCCGCTACAATTTTTATTTCGATTGCTTCAAACTTTAATAATTACCACGATATCAGTGGAGACGAAGAAAAACGTGCCGAAGATTATATGAATAAAGCATTTGGCAAAACCTTTGCAAATCTGAAAGCCGAACACATCAAAGGATATCAAAAATATTTCAACCGAGTAAAATTAGATTTAGGCACAACAGATGCAACTAAATTACCAACTGATGAACGTCTAAATAATTTTAGAAATACCAACGACCCTCAAATGGTAGCCTTATATTACCAATTTGGGCGTTATCTATTAATATCGTCTTCTCAGCCAGGTGGACAAGCCGCCAATTTGCAAGGTATCTGGAACAATCGTCTAAGTCCACCTTGGGATAGCAAATATACCATCAACATCAACGCCGAAATGAACTACTGGCCAGCCGAAAAAACAAACCTTTCGGAATTGCACGAGCCGTTTTTGCAGATGGTGAAAGATTTGTCGATAACTGGCCAACAAACTGCCAAAGATATGTACGGTGCAAGAGGCTGGATGGCCCACCACAATACCGATATTTGGCGTGCTACGGGTGCTATTGACGGTGCTTTTTGGGGAATGTGGACGGCAGGTGGTGGTTGGGTGAGTCAGCACCTTTGGGAGCATTATCTTTACACAGGCGACAAAGCATTTTTAGCTTCTGCCTATCCCGCCTTAAAAGGTGCGGCACAATTTTATGTCGATTTCCTCATTCCTCACCCAAATAAGAATAATTGGTTGGTAGTAAACCCTGGCAATTCGCCCGAAAATGCTCCTGCAGCCCATGATGGTTCTTCGCTCGATGCGGGCGTTACGATGGATAATCAAATTGTATTCGATGTATTCAATACGGCCATTCGTGCGGCTCAGATTCTTAAAAAAGATGCTTCTTTTATTGACACTTTAAGAATCATGAAAGCCAAGCTTCCACCCATGCACATCGGGCAGCATAATCAATTACAAGAATGGCTCGACGATATTGACGACCCGAATGACAAGCACCGCCATATTTCGCATCTGTATGGCCTTTATCCTTCTAATCAAATATCGGCTTATCGTACGCCCGAACTTTTTGAAGCTTCTAAAAACTCTTTGATTTATCGAGGTGATGTTTCGACTGGTTGGAGCATGGGCTGGAAAGTAAACTGGTGGGCAAAGCTACAAGACGGAAACCACGCTTATAAATTGATTCAAAATCAGCTTACACCAATCGGCAATGAGCGTGGTGCGGGCGGAACTTACAATAACCTTTTCGATGCTCACCCACCATTTCAGATTGACGGCAACTTTGGTTGTACTTCGGGCATTACCGAAATGCTCATGCAAAGCGACGACGGAGCGATTCATTTATTACCCGCACTACCCGATGTGTGGCCTTCGGGAAGCATCAGTGGCTTAAAAGCCAGAGGTGGTTTTGAGATAATGGAAATGGTCTGGAAAGATTCAAAGCTCATAAAATTGGTTGTAAAGTCTTCGCTTGGTGGAAATTTAAGGCTTCGTTTACCTAATGATTTAAAACTTGCCAATGGAGCAACTTTAAAAGAGGCAAAAGGCGAGAATTCAAATCCGTTTTATTTTCTTAACGAAACTGCCAAACCAATCATTTCCGAAAAAGCCAGCATAAAAGCACCAACTTTGGCAGCAACTAAATTGTATGATATTGCCACTCAAAAAGGACAAATCATTACCTTATCACTTTAAAATTAACGAATAAACAAAGATTGCAATGTTAAAAACAGTATCAAAAATTTGTAGCATTATCGTACTGGTTTGTTGTGTAAAAATAGCGTCAGCACAAGTAACCCTTACCAACCCGATATTAACGGGCTTCTACCCCGACCCAAGTATCGTAAAAGTGGGTGCAGATTATTATTCCGTACACTCTACTTTCTCGTATTTCCCAGGTTTACCCATCATGCACAGCCGTGATTTGAAAAACTGGAAACAAATTGGCAATGTAATCAGCCGTCCATCACAGATGGATTTCATGGGCGAGCGTATGAGCCGTGGTCTTTTTGCTCCTGCAATTACTTATTACAAAGGCATTTACTATGTTACGTGTACTGATATTGACCACGATGGAAACTTTGTGGTTACGGCCACAAACCCAGCAGGCCCATGGAGCAACCCCGTAAAAATACCCCAAGTTCGTGGCATCGACCCATCTATTTATTTCGACGAAGCAACCGATAAAGCCTATGTGGTTTACAACAGTGATGCTCCTGATAATAAGCCACTTTACCCCGGCCACCGCACTGTGCAAATGTATGAGTTTGATTACAAAAACTTGAAAACTATTGGTGAGAAAAAGCAATTGATAAACGGTGGAGTAGATATTACTAAAAAGCCAGTTTGGATAGAAGGGCCACACATTTTGAAACGTAACGATTGGTATATTTTATACTGTGCCGAGGGTGGAACATCGGTTAATCACTCACAAGTGGCATTGCGTAGTAAAGATATTTGGGGACCATACGTACCTTATGAAGGAAACCCAGTATTGACACAAAGAGGTTTACCAGCCGACCGCCCAAATCCAATTACTTCGGCAGGACACGCCCAGTTTATTGAAGGTCCAGATGGAAATTGGTACTCGATTTTCTTGGCCGTTCGCCCTTACGAAGGCGATTATTACAATACTGGTCGAGAAATGTTTATTGCTCCGCTTACTTGGGTAAACGACTGGCCAATGATTGAACACGGAGAAAAAGCCATTGAATACAAATACAAAACCAATATCAAAGAAGTAAAACAAAAAGGTGCTTTGCCACAAAATGGCAATTTTTCTTATACCATGAAGTTCGATAAAGGCCTTGACCTTTCGATGATGCACTTGCGAACAGTAGATAGTAGTTCGTTCAAAACTTCTAAAAATGGATTGACATTAAAACTCAAACCAGAGACTATTTCAGAACTCGGCAATCCATCTTTTGTTGCCAAACGCCAGCAGCACATGAGTAGCACTGCCGAAACAGAGCTTGTTTTTTCGCCAAAATCTGAAAAAGAGAAAGCTGGCTTAGTGATTTATCAAGACGAAAGTCATTATTATTTCTTGGCAAAATCAATCAAAGATGGTAAAACTCAGGTAGAATTATACAAGAGTGTTCACCGCAAAAAAGACGTGGAGTTAATTAATACGCTACCCGTTGGCAATGGGAAATTAGTGCTACGCATCACCAATAATGCAGATAAATGCCATTTTGCCATTTCTGAAAACGGCAAAGACTTTAAGACTTTGGCTGAAAACCAAGATGGAAAGCATCTA
This sequence comes from Emticicia aquatilis, assembly GCF_014644295.1. Lineage (GTDB taxonomy): Bacteria > Bacteroidota > Bacteroidia > Cytophagales > Spirosomataceae > Emticicia > Emticicia aquatilis. Next base: position 161,395 of record NZ_BMKK01000003.1, on the reverse strand, counting down.
TCAACCAGAGTTTCAGGTGGCTTTATAGGGAATGTTTTTGCTCTGTATGCAACTTCAAATGGCGAAAAATCAGATAATAACGCCACATTTAAGTATTTGAAATACAGCGGTGATGATGCCGTTTTGAAATAATCTGCTAAGGGCAAATTAAGAGTCTTTTTAAATAACTAATGGTGATTTCGACCATATCTGAAAAGAATAAAAAAATGAAATTGAAATTTTTGGGTATCATCATATCAATCTGTCTGTTTTTGGGTAAAGAAAATTTTGCCCAAGAACAGGTGGCTCACAACCCTATCATTCATGCCGATGTTCCTGACCTTTCGATGATTCAGGTGGGTGATACTTATTACATGAGTAGCACTACGATGCACATGAGTCCAGGTTTGCCAATTATGAGTTCAAAAGACTTAGTAAACTGGAAACTCGAAAGCTATTGCTATGATAGATTGGTAGAAAACGATGCCATGAACCTTACCAATGGGCAAAATACCTATGGTAAAGGCTCTTGGGCAAGTTGTATTCGTTATCATAATGGCGAATTTATGGTCAGCACTTTTGCGGCTACTTCGGGCAAAACACATATTTATACCTCAAAAAATATCAAAGGTCCTTGGAAAGAAAAATCCTTTGCCCCTGCTTACCACGACCACAGCATCTTTTTTGATGATGATGGGAAAACCTATCTCATTTACGGTGCAGGAAAACTCAAAATCATAGAATTAAAGCCAGATTTGAGTGGAAAAATGGAAGGTACAGAAGAAAAAGTTTTGATTGAAAATGCCTCTGCTGCTGCCAATGCCCCAATTATGTTACAAGCCGAAGGTTCGCAGCTTTTCAAACACAATGGCAAATATTACCTTTTCAATATCGTTTGGCCACGTGGCGGAATGCGAACGGTGCTTATTCACCGTGCCGACAAAATCACTGGGCCGTGGGAAGGGAAAATTGGTTTACAAGATTTGGGCGTAGCTCAAGGTGGCTTAATTGATACACCTGATGGACGTTGGTTTTCTTACCTTTTCCGTGATTATGGTGGTGTGGGGCGTATTCCCTATTATGTGCCTGTCGAATGGAAAGATGGCTGGCCAATTTTAGGTGAAAACGGTAAAGTACCCATGAGTCTAAACCTTCCTGCCAATAAAAGTCTGATTCCAAATTTGGTAAATTCTGATGAATTTACTCGAAAAAAAGGTGAACCAGCTTTGCCATTAGTTTGGCAATGGAATCACAATCCTGATAATTCACTTTGGTCGCTTACCGAGCGTAAAGGTTTTCTTCGCCTCAAAACGGGCAGAATTGACACTTCCTTTGTTTCAGCAAAAAACACACTTACCCAACGCACGATTGGCCCCGAAAGCACAGGGGCTATTTCATTAGATGTCTCAAATATGAAAGAAGGTGATTTTGCGGGCTTGGGTTTACTCCAAAAGAATTATGGTGTTGTAGGTGTAAAAATAGAGAATGGCACAAAATCTATCCTAATGGTTAATACCAAAGGTGGTAAAGCTGTTGAAATTGAGAAAGTCCCAGTTTCACAAAGCACCGTTTACTTCAAAGCCGAATGTAATTTTAAAGACCGAGCCGATATTGCTCATTTCTTTTACAGTTTAGATGGAAAATCATGGGTGAAAATTGGCGAACCGCTGAAAATGCCTTATACACTCCCCCATTTTATGGGTTATCGTTTTGGGCTTTTCAATTACGCCACCAAGAATATTGGCGGTTTTGCTGACTTCGATTGGTTTAGGATTAAATAAAATATTTCACCTTAACTTTTAATGAAACAAAATGAAAATATTCAATTGTGTATTATTATTTCTTCTTCTACTCATCTCCGAAGTGAGTTTAGCACAAAAAGTTCGCTATCGTAATGTGTTTAAAGAAATGGGATACAGCCAAAAAGACATAGATGCCAAACTCAAAAAAGCATATTATGATGTTTTTGAGGGGCCAAACAAAGTTTATTTTGAGGAAGAAGATTCTTTGGCTTACGTTTCGGACGTAAAAAACAAAGATGCCCGCTCAGAAGGAATGTCTTACGGCATGATGGTGGCGGTTCAATTAAACAAAAAGGAAGTTTTTGATAAAATCTGGCGTTGGGCGGTTAAGTATTCTCAGCACCAAAGTGGGCCAAGAGAAGCATATTTTGCGTGGAGCATCAACCCTCAAACTAAGAAAAAAAACTCACAGGGTTCGGCTTCTGACGGAGAACTTTATTTTGTAACAAGTCTTTTGTTTGCTTCCAACCGATGGGGTAACGAAACTGGAATCAATTACTACCAAGAAGCCCGCCGAATTTTAGATAACATGTGGAAAAAAGACGGTACAGGAAATATCTATAATGTCATCAACACCGATGCCAAGCAAATAAGTTTTGTGCCAGAAGGTGCCAATTATAAATGGACTGACCCATCTTACCACTTACCTGCTTTTATGGAAGTTTGGGCAAAATACGCCAAAGATGGTCACGAAGAATTTTACAAAGCTTGTGCTGATACTTCAAGGGCATTTTTACACCGAGCTTGTCATCCAGTTACGGCTTTAAATTCTGATTATACCGAATTTAGTGGAGCCCCGCACCCAACTCGTTGGATGCCCCCAGGTTTCAGATATGACTCGTGGCGTGTTCCGATGAACATTGCGATGGATTATACTTGGTACGGCAAAGACAAAAAGTGGCAATTAGATTACGCTAAAAGATTCCAAAATTTCTTGCGGTCAAAAGGCTTAGATACTTACGACGACCAGTTTAATCTCGATGGTTCAAAGCCAGAATTCATTTTACAAGCTGGGCCAGTCAAAAAACTTCGTCATTCGATAGGTTTGGTTTCAACGGCGGCCACTACCGCACTCATTAATAAAGGAAAAGAAAGTAATGATTTTGTGAAAGCTATCTGGAATGCCAAACTCGAACCTTATGAAGATGGCTACTTTGACCCCTATTTCGATGGGTTGATGTATTTATTCAGTCTGATGCACCTAAGTGGTAATTATAAAATCATTGAACCCGCCAAATAAAATTTATTTAACCTCTTTTATCTAAAAACTATGAAAAAACTACTATCAGTATTAGCTGGTCTTCTTTTGTGTGGAAGTACGGTTTTCGCACAAAAAATGGAAAAAGAAATGCCGAAAGGCTATGAGCAAGAAAAAACGGGCATTGCTAAAGGAAAAATAGACACGGTTTTATACGATTCAAAAACCGTAGGAAATAAACGTAAGACTTTGGTTTATACACCACCGGGGTTCGACAAAAAGAAGAAATATCCTGTTTTCTATTTGCTTCATGGCATTGGTGGCGACCATTTGGAATGGTTCAAGGGAGCGAGTCCACAAAACATTTTGGATAATCTTTATGCCGAAGGAAAAATCCAACCAATGATAGTGGTTATGCCAAACGGACGTGCCATGAAAGACGACCGCTCAGTAGGTAATATCATGGCTCCTGACAAAGTACAGGCGTTTGCCACTTTTGAAAAAGACCTATTAGATGACCTCATACCTTTTATCGAAAAAACGTATCCAACATTAACCGACAAAGACAATCGTGCTATCGCTGGTCTTTCAATGGGTGGTGGTCAGTCATTAAATTTTGGCTTAGGAAATTTAGATAAATTTTCGTGGGTGGGAGGATTTTCTTCAGCACCAAATACTAAATTACCACAAGACTTAGTGCCAAATCCAGAAATTGCGAAACAGAAATTAAAATTACTTTTCATTTCGTGTGGAGATGCCGATGGACTCATTGGCTTTAGCAAACGTACGCATGATTATTTGTACCAAAACGACGTTCCGCACATCTATTACTTAGAAGCGGGTGGTCATGATTTTAAAGTTTGGAAAAATGGTTTGTATATGTTCTCGCAGTTCTTGTTCAAACCCGTTGATAATTCTTCATTGGAGCAATATTCGGTTTTGGGAACACCTGCCACTACCAATGTACGTAATGCTAAATACCCTCAAATTTTGCCTGATAACAGAGTGATTTTCAAAGTAAAAGCACCTGAAGCACAAAAAGTGCAAATTGATTTGGGCAAAAAATATGATATGGTAAAAGACACCAGCGGATTTTGGAATGTAACAACCGATGTCATCAGCCGAGGTTTTCACTACTATTCTTTAATTATTGATGGCGTAGCTGTGGTTGACCCAGCAAGTGAAACTTTCTACGGCATGGGCCGCCAAGCCAGTGGCATTGAAATACCATACAAAGATGGTGGTTTTTATGCCTTAAAAGATGTTCCACATGGTGATATTCGTATCAAAAAATATTTTTCAAAAGCCACTAACTCTTGGCGAGAAATGTATGTTTATACGCCGCCAGGCTACGATAATGCTACCGAAAAATATCCAGCCGTTTACCTACTTCACGGTGGTGGCGAAGACCAACGTGGTTGGGCTACTCAAGGTAGAACCGATTTGATTTTAGATAACCTCATTGCCGAAAAGAAAGCCAAACCAATGGTAATTGTTATGATGGATGGTAATTTTCAAGGAGGCGGTGGCCCTGCAGGATTTGGTATTCAGCAACTCAATCAGTTTGAAAACGAACTCAAAAATGCAGTAATTCCATTTGTAGAAGCCAATTTTAAAGTTTCGAGCGAGGCTAAAAATCGTGCTTTAGCAGGCCTTTCGATGGGTGGTTTACAAACTTTACATGCTGGTGTTCGCAACTCCGATGTATTCAATTATCTCGGCGTTTTCAGTTCGGGCTGGTGGGCAAATAATACCAAACTTTCAGACCCACAATACGAATTCATGAAGACCAATAAAGATAAAATCAATGCCAATATCAAAGAGTTTTGGATTTCGCAAGGCGGCAAAGAAGATATAGCCCACGCTAATTGCCAAATTATGATGAAGAAATTTGATGAAATGGGCATCAAATACAAATACAGCGAATATGCTGGCGGACATACTTGGCCAGTTTGGCGTCATGATATTTATGAATTTTCGCAGTTATTATTCAAATAAAAGACAAAGTATTATCAATAGCGATGACGAACATTGTCGAAAGTTTATTAAAAATTCTCCACTTATTAGCATTGCCACATCATATTTATTAAGGAATCTTGCTGTGTCACCTTTAAGTGACTCAGCAAGATTTGTAGAGGAGTTCAAATAATTTAAAAGCACGCCCAGTTTCATCATGGGTAAAAGCATTGGTTGACCACAGAAAACTTGATATTTCTGTTCAAAAATTAGAGGATATGATTAAAAATGATGAACAAACTAATTTGTATTGATGTCAAAAATTTAAAATGTATCTAAAATTCAAGAAAAGTTATTTTTAAAGAACTCAAACGATGAAAAAAATACGTAAATCATTGGTTACTACTTTGTCATTTATTTTGTTTCTGAGTGTACAAATTCTTATTAACAAAGCCATTGCCCAGCCGCCTGGTCAGCAAAGAGCACCCCTTCCCTCTATCCCGATAAAAGGTGATACCTCACATACATTAACGAGGCACTTTAAATTCGCTACCAACACTGAAATACCTCCTTATGACAATGGTTTTATACATAGGTGGTTAGTATTAGAACCAATCAAGAAGGACATAGCAAGAAATAATATTTTCACGGACAATTATTTACGTAATGAGTTCAAAAACAATAATTTTTCGGAAGATTATTTAGTGATACCAAAGGCTGGTGAAACAGTAAAGGTGGGTAATCAAGACCTCAACTGGTATGCTCTCGACAGTAAAACCTTTAATTTTAATCTGTTCAATTTTTCTTATGACATCAACAAACCAAAGTATGGTTTACTTTTTTGGTTGGTTACGGTAATTGACTGTGCAGAAGAAATACAGAATATAAGAATGACTGCCGGATGTAATTCGGGAGGGATGTTTTGGCTCAATGGTCAAGAAGCACTCATGCTTTCTGGTGATAGAGATATGATTGTTGACAACGTGGCCTCACCATTAATAACCTTAAAAAAGGGGAAAAATATTATCCGTGGGGCTGTAATTAATGGCCCTGGCATGGCCAATTTTTGCCTTCGTTTTATTGATGAAAAGGGCAAGCCTGTTAAAAATATCAATATCAGCAAAGATTAAAGTCCAATCCTAATTTTTACAAAGATGAAATTTAAACTAATTGCTTTTTTATCAGTAATACTCACCAATCAAGTAATAGCCCAAATTGGCAAACCTTTTATCCATGACCCATCAACCATTGTAGAATGTGAAGGAAAATTCTACACCTTCGGAACAGGTGGCGGAGGATTAATATCGGAAGATGGTTGGTCATGGTTTGGTGGCGGTGTAAGACCAGGTGGGGGTGCCGCTCCTGATGCCATAAAAATTGGCGACCGCTATTTAGTGGTTTATGGAGCAACAGGTGGGAGTCCTTCGCACAAAGGTATCATATATACTATGTGGAATAAAACGCTCGACCCAAAATCGCCCGACTTTAAATATTCTGAACCAATTATCGTGGCTACTTCTGATGGCTATGAAGAAAACGATGCCATAGACCCAGGTATAATGTTAGACCCTACAACCGGTCGCCTCTGGTTAGCCTACGGCACTTATTATGGATTCACTCGCATTATAGAGTTAGACCCAAAGTCAGGTAAACTTAAAGCTGGAAATAAACCCGTAGATGTGGCAATAGTGTGTGAGGCCGCCGATTTGATATACCGAGATGGCTGGTATTATTTGCTTGCTACTCACGGTAGTTGTTGCGATGGTGCAAACTCAACTTATAATGTGGTAGTGGGTCGTTCGAGGAAAGTAACAGGTCCTTACATTGATAATGTAGGTAGAAGCATGATGGAAGGAGGTGGTAAAATGGTGGTGGCTACACGTGGGAGACAAATAGGTCCTGGCCATTTTGGACGAATAATTCTTGAAAAAGGTATTGAAAAAATGTCAATTCATTATGAGGCAGATTTAGACCAAAGTGGCCGCAGTGTATTGGGTATCCTTCCTATAATTTGGAAAGATGGCTGGCCAGTAGCTGGTGAAAAATTTAAAGAAGGAACTTATGAAATAGAATCGGTTAGAAGAGGATATGGTTTAGAACTCGCAGTAGATTTTAGTAGAATGGCTGGTGCTCAACGTGGCTTTGGCCAAACAAATAACGAGCCTATTAAACCAGTACCTGCTCAGGAATTAGCCGATGTAATCAAAAGTTGGCCAACAGGTAATATTAATGTACGCATTGGTGATTATATGTATCGACCGCACCAAAAATGGACTATTACAGATGCCCCTGATTCTACGGGTTATTTAGGCGGTCCGTATTATAAAATTGTATTAACAGGTACCGAACGAGCATTAGCCGCAACCGCCGATGCTCAGGTGATAACTGTTCCTGCCTTTACAGGTAGCCCAGAACAACTATGGCGAATCGACCAATTGACTGACGGCACTTACAGAATAATGCCCAAGGTAGTACCAAATTCAAGCAAAAAATTAGCATTGGTTTCAGCAGGAGATAGCACACCAACACTTGCCGAATTTGACTTTGATAGCGATAATTCTAAATGGAATTTCAAAGTGCATTAATTGTGATTTGTAGAGCGAATAGTCAAAATTGAAAAGCTTTTTTCTTTATTGTTATAAATTTTCAGCGTCGTGGCATTTACCCAAAATCCAATTGATTGTAGCTGGAAAAGCAGCCGTGAAACAACAAACGGCATATTTGAAGTAAATCATAAATATTTTTACCATTGTTTTATTTAAAATAATTGAAGTTTTGAAATACTCATTTAGTATTCTGTTATCTTTTTGCATTTATTACTCCTTTGCACAAATGCAACCCTTTGCCTTGCAAGAGGTAAAGTTGTCAAAAGGCATTTTCAAAAATGCTCAAGAAGTGGATTTAAAGTATATTTTGTCTTTAAATCCTGATAAATTACTGGCTCCCTATTTGATTGATGCAGGATTGCCATTAAAAGCCGAGCGTTATGGAAACTGGGAAAGTTCGGGTTTAGATGGTCACATTGGTGGCCATTATTTATCTGCTTTGGCCATGATGTATGCCAGCACAGGCAATACCGAAATGAAAACTCGCTTGCAGTATATGGTCGGTGAACTGGCCAGTTGTCAAGCAAAAAACGGCAATGGTTATGTGGGCGGAATACCCAATGGTAAGGTATTCTGGGAGCGAATTCACAATGGGGATATTGATGGAAGTAGTTTTGGTTTGAACAACACTTGGGTTCCACTTTATAACATTCATAAACTTTTTGCCGGTTTGAGAGACGCTTATCAATTTGCTGATAATCAACAAGCAAAACAAGTTTTGATTGGTTTGGGAGATTGGTTCGCCGAACTAATAAAACCACTGAGCGATGAGCAAATTCAGCAAGTATTACGCACCGAACATGGAGGAATGAATGAGGTTTTTGCTGATTTATTTATCATCACAAAAGATAAAAAATATTTAGACATCGCTCAAAAAATCTCTCATCGAAACCTACTAAACCCGTTACTTGCCAAACAAGATAAACTTACTGGCCTACACGCTAACACCCAAATTCCAAAAGTTATTGGCTTTGAGAAAATTGCTAAATTGACCAACAACGCCGAGTGGTCAGATGCAGCTCAGTATTTCTGGAAAAATGTTTCTCAAACCCGAAGTGTGGCATTTGGTGGTAATAGTGTGCGTGAGCATTTCAATCCTACCAACGACTTCAAGAAAATGCTGGAAAGCAATCAAGGCCCCGAAACCTGCAATAGCTTCAATATGCTTCGGTTGAGTATGGCTTTGTTTCTGGATAAAAATGACGTCAGCTATCTCGATTTCTATGAACGAACGCTCTACAATCACATTTTATCAAGCCAGCACCCCGAAAAAGGTGGTTTTGTTTATTTTACCCCTATTCGTCCCAATCATTATCGAGTTTATTCTCAACCTAATACGAGTATGTGGTGCTGCGTGGGTTCTGGAATAGAAAACCATACCAAATACGGCGAGTTGATTTACAGTCATTCTGATACAGACATTTTCGTCAATTTGTTTATTCCTTCAACTTTGAATTGGCAAGAAAAAGGCATTCAATTAAGCCAAAACACAGATTTTCCTTACAAAAACAATTCAGAATTAGTGTTGAAACTGGCAAAACCTCAAACATTTTCACTCAACATTCGCTACCCGAAATGGGCTGAAAGTGTAAAAGTAATGGTGAATGGCAAAGACCAAACTATAAACGCCAAACCATCAGCATACATGAGCCTTAGTAGAAATTGGAAAAATGGAGACAAGGTTTCGATTGAATTTGAAATGAAAACGCATCTCGAGTACTTGCCCGATGGCTCTAATTGGGCTGCATTTGTGCATGGCCCGATTGTCTTGGCCGCCAAAACCTCAACCGAAGACCTAAAAGGTCTTTTTGCTGATGATAGCCGCATGGGTCACGAAACAAAGGGCAAGCTTTTTCCTATCAATAAGGCTTTTGCTTTGGTAGATGAGTCTAAAAATTATTTATCAAAATTAAAACAGATTGATAATCTGAACTTTACATTAGATTCATTACATCTTCAACCATTTTTTGAATTGCATGATGCTCGCTATCAAATGTATTTTCAGACTTTGAAAACATCAGAGTTTGAAAATCAAAAAGCCCTTCAAAAGCAACAAGAAGATGCCTTACTCGCTTTAGAAGCTCAAACTATCGACAAAATAAACTGCGGTGAACAACAACCGGAAGTTGACCACCAATACAAAGGTGAGCAAAGTAATTCAGGCTATGATGACGAGAAGTTTTGGAGAAATACTCGTTCCTATATTTCCTATCAATTACAAAACAAAAATAATGCAGGCAAATATCTCGAAATTAGTATTTTAGATGATTTTAAAGCTGAGAATTTGGAGATTTCTATCAATGGAAATGCAGCAGAAATTTTCTCTACAGATGATAAAAACATTAGAATAAAATTGCCAACATCTGATAATTTATTATTGAAATTATCTGCAAAAACTAAAGCACCAACACCACGTTTTCATCAAATTCGACTATTAAAGCAACAAATTGAAAAGTAAGAACCACCTTATTACTTATGAAAAAAACTAACCTTTATTTTGTTTTTTTATGGATATTAATTTCTTGTACTAAATCTGAAGACGTTCCAGTAAACACAAATACCCCAACAGTGAGTTTAGAAATAATACCGACAGTTACCTATCAAACGATAACTGGTTTTGGAGGAGCCAACAGAATGTGGGGAACCATGTCTTTAAAACCTGCCGAAGCCCAAAAAGCCTTCGGACTCGGTGAGAATGAGTTAGGAATGAGTATGTTTAGAGTCAGGTTATCTTCAAATAAAAGTGAATGGCCTATAATAGTTGAGGCAGTAAAAGAAGCCAATAAAAAAGGAGTGCAAGTGCTTGCAAGTCCGTGGTCGCCACCACCTGCATTAAAAGATAATAACAGTGATATTCGAGGTATTTTATTACCTGAAAACTATACAGCTTTCAAAAACTATATCAATGAGTTTTTGGTTTTTGTAGAAAAAAACGGTGCCAAAATAGACGTAGTTTCTATACAAAATGAGCCAGATTGGAAACCGACCTACGAGTCATGCGACTGGACAGCACAAGAAATGATAAATTTTTTGAAAGCCCCAGGTGAAATTAAAGGAGCAAAACTCGCTGCACCTGAGTCGCTTAATTTTAATCAAGCCATGACCAACGCCATTTTAAATGATGAAGAGGCTGCTAAAAAAATTGATATTGTAGCAGGTCATACTTATGGTGCGGGTACTGCGAAATTCCCTATAGCAGAGCAAAAGAAAAAGGAAATTTGGATGACAGAATACCTCCTAAATCTAAACACAGGAAATGCAGGTGCAGCAAAATGGAATACGTACTCTGAGTCAGCTAAGTGGGACGAAACCATAAAAATGCTTACGGGAATTCATGATGCCATGAATGTAAATTGGAATGCTTATATTTGGTGGTATTTACAAAGATATTACTCATTTATTGGCGACGGAGAAGAAGGAACGACTTTTGGAGAAATTCTAAAAAGAGGATACGCTTATTCACATTTTTCAAAATTTGTTAGGCCTGGATTTGTAAGAATAGACACCAAATCAAGTTCAAGTTTTTTCTTAAAAACAACTGCCTACAAAAAAGACAATCAAATTGTAATGGTCATAATCAATCCTGATGCGTTTGATGTCAAAAATATTCAATTACAGGCGTTATCTGCCAAAAACATAACTTCTTACACCACAAGTTTGACCGTAAATGTTGAGAAGAAAACATTAAATATCATCGATAAAAACGTAACTTTCGATATGCCAGCCAAGAGCGTTTCGACCATTGTGATAAATCTATAATTAAACACCTGATTAATGAAAAAAACAATTTTATCTTTTATTGCTGGTTGTGCTATGCTATCGGCTACAGCTCAAACCAAAATCACCCTTAATACTGATTTGGCCAAAACAAAAATCAGTAAACACATTTATGGGCACTTTGCCGAACACCTCGGCCGCTGTATCTACGGTGGAATGTACGTTGGCGAAGGAAACACTAAAATCCCTAATACCGCTGGCGTGAGAAACGACGTTATTGCAGCTCTCAAAGACCTAAAAGTACCAAACCTACGTTGGCCAGGTGGATGTTTCGCTGATGCTTACCAATGGAAAGATGGCATCGGCCCGAAAGCCAGTCGCCCTAAAATGGTGAATGTTTGGTGGGGCGGTGTTACCGAAGACAACAGTTTTGGAACACACGATTTCCTTGATTTGTGCGAACGTATCGGTGCCGAACCGTATTTGGCAGGTAATGTAGGAAGTGGCTCGGTAAAAGATTTAGCTGACTGGGTAAGCTACGTTAATCAACCAACAGGAAGCCCGATGTCTGACCTTCGTATTCAAAACGGTCGTAAACAACCTTGGAATGTAAAAATTTGGGGAGTTGGCAACGAAGCTTGGGGTTGTGGTGGAAATATGACAGCCGAATATTACGCCAATATTTATCGCCAGTATGCTACTTTCATGAAAGATATTACACCTGAGTCAAAACTTTATAAAGTAGCATCTGGTGCAAGTAGCGACGATTTTGCGTGGACAGAAACTTTAATGAAAAACATCCCACACAATATGATGTCGGCCTTGGCTCTTCATCATTATTCGGTGTTAAGCTGGCGAGATACAAAAGGTCCATCGGTTGGATTTAACGAAGCAACTTACTTCAAAACGATGGAAGAAGCTTGGAAGATGGAAGAGTTTGTGACAAAACACAGCACAATCATGGATAAATATGACCCAGAAAAGAAAATCGACTTAATCGTTGACGAATGGGGTGGCTGGTACGAAACCGATGCCGAAGGCAAAGGTGCTTTATATCAACAAAACACCATGCGTGATGCCATGATTGCAGGATTGACTCTCAACATTTTCAATAATCACGCTGAGCGTGTGCGTGGAGCAAATTTGGCTCAAATCGTAAATGTCTTGCAGGCCGTGATTCTGACCAATGAAGAAAAAATGTTGCTAACGCCTACTTTTCATGTGATGAAAATGTATAACGTTCACCAAGATGCCACCCTCGTTCCGATGAGCATCGAGTCGCCCAAGTATGAATTCAATGGCAAAAAACTTACTGCAGTTTCAGCATCTGCTTCAAAAGACGCTGCGGGAGCATTGAATATTTCGTTGACAAACATTGATTATAGTAAAGCTCACGAAGTGTCAATAAACCTCAGAGGAGATGATTTCAGCAAAGTATCGGGTCAGATTTTGTCAGCATCAAACATCAGCGACCACAATACTTTTGAGCAACCCAACAAAGTAGCAGTCAAAGATTTCGCTGGTGCAAAGCTTGAAAAAGGGGTTTTAAAACTTTCAATTCCTGCCTATTCTGTTATTGTTTTGAAAGTAACAAAATAATCAACAACCATATTTTTAATATTTTGAGGAAAACATACTTTTCAAGTCGGAAAGTATGTTTTTCAAATATTGAGCAAATATTATTGTCCAAAAACAAAATATATACTACTTTTACACAATTTAGTCATGTTATTGTCAGTCTTTGCATACTAAATTAATTCGTAACTCATGCAAAGTCAATGTCTAAAATCGCACGGTATTTGTTATTTTACGAATTGAAAATTAACAAATCAGAACCTAATTATTTACAGAGACTTGATGGAAAAGTACCACCATTCAACCCGAATACTTGTTGCACTTGATTGTATCGTTTTTGGTTTTGATGGAGAAGCCCTAAAACTTTTGTTGGTAAAACGAAACTTCGAACCCGAAAAAGGAAAGTGGTCATTGATGGGTGGCTTTTTAGAAGAAAATGAAGACCTTGAAGTGGCAACAAATCGAATTCTTTACGATTTAACAGGCCTGAAAGATATTTATTTTGAAGAAATTCAGACTTTTGGAAAAGTAAATCGTGACCCAGTTGAACGCACACTTTCTGTTTGTTTCTTTGCTTTGATTAATATTCATGCTCATGACCAAGATGCCGTAAAAGCACAAAATGCGTTTTGGATAAACATCGAAAATAAGCCAAATCTTATTTTTGACCATAATGAAATGGTAAATGTAGCTCTCGAAAGACTCAGATACAAAGCGGCTTTACACCCAATTGGTTTTGAACTTTTGCCAGAAAAATTCACGATTCCACAACTACAAAAACTTTACGAAGCTATTTATCAGATACCCCTTGATAGAAGAAACTTTAGCCGTAAAATTCTTTCAACAAATCTACTGATAGATACTGGTGAAAAAAATCAGCAATCAGCCACAAAAAAAGCAATACTTTATCGTCTTGATAAAGAGAAATACCAAAATAAATTTAATGCCTTCCACTATTTTATTTCTGACTCGATGAGATAAAATAAAAATAAATTTAGCTGAAATAATTAAGGATTAAAATATAATGTGTTAATTTGACACAAATATTATGAAAACAACATTCACAATAGGAATCGACTACGGAACTGATTCGGTGCGAGCATTGGTAGTAAATAACCAAACTGGCGAAAATATCGGTACGGCCGTACATTATTATGAACGATGGAAACAGGGTTTATTCTGCAATCCTTCCATTTCACAGTTCAGACAACACCCGCTCGACTATCTCGAAGGGCTCGAAGGTGCTATCAAAGGAGCATTAGATGGTGTTTCGGAGGAAATCAAGAAAAACATTGTTGGTATTTCGGTCGATACTACTGGCTCAACCCCAGTAGCTGTTGATGAAAATGGCACGCCTTTGGCATTATTGCCCGATTTTGCGGACAATCCAAACGGAATGTTTATTCTCTGGAAAGACCACACCGCCAATGCCGAAGCCGAAGAAATCAATCATTTGGCTCACGGTTGGGAGGTAGATTTTACCAAATATGTAGGTGGAATTTATTCATCAGAGTGGTTTTGGGCAAAGATTCTCCGCACACTCAGAGTTGATGAAAGTATTCGTGAAAAAGCCTTTTCGTGGGTAGAGCATTGCGATTGGATTTCGGCAGTTTTGACTGGAAATACAAACCCACTGACCCTGAAGCGTTCTCGCTGTGCAGCGGGTCACAAAGCCATGTGGCACGAAGAATTTGAAGGCTTGCCATCGGAAGAATTTCTCACAAAACTCGACCCACTTCTAACTGGTTTACGAGGACGTCTTTTCCGAAATACTTTTACATCTGACCAATCAATGGGTCAGATTTCGGAAGAATGGGCAACAAAACTCGGGCTTTCTACAAACGTAATCATCGGAGTTGGGGCGTTTGACTGCCACATGGGAGCAGTTGGAGCCGAAATCGAGCCTTATGATTTCGTGCGAGTAATGGGAACTTCTACCTGCGATATGCTCATTGCACCCAACGAAGAAATCGGACATTTACTAATCAAAGGCATTTGTGGTCAAGTCGATGGCTCTATCATTCCAAATATGCTCGGAATGGAAGCAGGGCAATCTGCCTACGGCGATTATTATGCTTGGTTTCAGCGAGTTATTACCGAGCCAGTACGTGAACTTTTGGGCGAAAAAGCGGCCGATGAATTAGCTCAAAAACTGATTCCGTATTTATCAGAAAAGGCTTCTCTCCTACCCGTTTCCGAAAATGACCCAGTTGCCACCGATTGGATTAACGGACGTCGTACGCCTGATGCCAATCATGAGCTAAAAGCCTCACTGATGGGTCTGAATTTAGGAACAGATGCCGTGAAACTTTTTAAAATGATTGTTGAAGCGACGGCCTTCGGCTCGAAAGCGATTGTAGATAGATTTATCAACGAAGGTGTGCCAATCAAACAAGTGATTGCCATTGGCGGAGTGGCCAAAAAGTCGCCGTTTGTGATGCAAACCCTTTCGGATGTGCTAAATATGCCCATCAAGGTAGCAAGTTCAGACCAAGCTTGTGCATTAGGTGCCGCCATGAATGCTTCAGTAGCTGCGGGCGTTTATCCGACCCTCCAAGCAGCACAAAAAGCAATGGGTTCGGGCTTTGATGCTCATTACGAACCACGAGCTGAGTACGTAGAAATTTATCAGAAACTATATCTTAAATATCAAAGTTTGGGGCATTTTATTGAGAAACAATAAAATGCAGAGCGAGTAATCTCAAAACGGAATTTTTACATTTTTCAAAAGATTACTCACTTTACTCAAATGACTCTTTATTTCAGGGGTTTCTAAGTTAATCTTAGGAATATTAGGATTGATTTTAACTTTTGATTCATCAATACCTAAGATATTAAGTTCTTTTTTCATTGCTTTTTTTCGATAAAATATCCTTTGTAATAAGTTGATTTATTGAATGGTTCCGTTGAATCATCGTCCAAAAGACCATAAATATTGTAAAAAAGTTCTGTTTTTTACAATAATTTTGAAATAGTTGCTCTGTAAAGTCGAGTTCGAGCATCCGTACTTCCGGTAAAAAAAACTTTTTTAGTCGGATTGATTTCAAAAAAAGCATACAAAGTTTGTATAACCGAAGATAATATCATTTTCATATCTTGATTGTTACTAATTGCAAACACATCGAGATTATTATCATCAGTAATGTCACCAAAAATTAAATGAAACAAATCTGCTTTGTTGTCATCGGGTACATAAACAACCATTTTTCGGGTATTTTTTTGTACGCCAACGCTTTCAAAAATATGATACAGTCCATCGGGTGAAGTTTCAATGTTATAGATAGGTTTGTCCATCTTCAAAAATACTAAAAATATACAAAATTTATAGAAAACAATGCTTGATTTAAAATCTTATGAAGTTTGGTTCGTAACTGGAAGCCAACATTTATACGGTGAAGAAACGCTCCGTCAGGTTGATGAGCATTCCAAAATTATCACCGACTCATTTAATAATTCTTCGACAATTCCTGTAAGAGTTGTTTTTAAACCCGTAGTAAAAACTCCCGAAGAAATCCTGACGATTTGCAAAGAAGCCAACGTTACGCCAAACTGCGTGGGAATAATTACTTGGATGCACACGTTTTCGCCCGCAAAAATGTGGATTAGAGGCCTAAATGCCCTACAAATACCGCTTTTGCATCTGCATACCCAGTTCAATCGTGATATTCCGTATGCTGACATTGACATGGATTTCATGAACCTTAATCAGTCGGCTCATGGCGACCGTGAATTTGGGCATATACTATCGAAGATGCGAATGAACCGCAAAGTAGTGGTTGGGCATTGGCAAGCAGCATCGGTTCACGAAAAAATCAATACTTGGACTCGTGTTGCGGTAGCAAAATATAAGATGCAAACCATGAAAGTTGCTCGTTTTGGCGATAATATGCGTCAAGTAGCGGTTACTGATGGTGATAAAGTTGCGGCCGAAATGAAATTTGGGTTTTCGGTCAATACGTTTGCCGTGGGAGATTTAGTACAAATAATCAATCAAATTTCAGATGCAGAAATTGGCAGATTGATTCAAGAATACGAAGATACTTATGCTTTGATGCCTTCTCTTACTAAAAACGGAGAAAAAAGAAGCTCTTTATACGAAGCTGCTCGTATAGAACTGGGATTGAAAGCATTCTTAGAAGATGGTGGTTTTTCGGCCTACACAAATACATTTGAAGACCTACACGGAATGCGTCAACTTCCTGGTATTGGTTCGCAGCGAATGATGGCAGCAGGTTATGGATATGGCGGCGAAGGAGACTGGAAGACTTCGGCTATGGTGCATATCCTAAAAGTAATGGCCAGCGGCATGAAAGGTGGAAATTCATTTATGGAAGATTATACGTACCATTTTGACCCCGCAAATCCAATGGTTTTGGGTTCGCACATGCTCGAAATTTGCCCTACGATTGCAGCTAATGAAGTAAAATGTGAAATACATCCACTCGGAATTGGTGGCAAAGAAGACCCTGTTCGTTTGGTTTTCAATGCTGCTGCTGGGCCTGCTTTAAATGTTTCGTTGGTTGACTTGGGTAATCGTTTCCGCCTGATAGTCAATGAAGTAGAAGCTATTGAAGTAACGGAAGCGTTCCCAAAACTGCCAACGGCACGTGCTTTATGGAAACCTCAGCCGAATATGGAAGTCGGGCTACAAGCATGGCTTTTAGCGGGAGGAGCTCACCACACAGTTTATAGTCAGAACCTTACGACCGAATACATGGAAGATTTGGCCGAAATACTCGATGTTGAACTGGTGGTTATTGATAAAGATACCACCATTCGTGGACTAAAAAATGAGCTTAGATTTAATGATGTTGCCTACAAATAGAAATGGAAAATACGTAAGTTTGTATGAACTAACATAAACACTTACGGGTAGAAAATCCTTTCAAAATATGACAGATTTATTCAAGACAAAAACTGTTTCGGCACGCAAACGAATCGCTTTAGTGGCTCATGACAACAAAAAAGATGATTTGATTGACTGGGCAATTTATAATAAAGCAGTTTTATCGAAGCATCAATTATTTGCTACTGGAACAACAGGAAAACTACTCGAAGAGGCCCTTGACATTTCGGTCGTAAAACTGTTGAGTGGGCCTTTGGGTGGCGACCAACAAATTGGAGCTTTGATTGCTGAAGGCAAAATTGATATGCTGTTTTTCTTTTGGGACCCCATGGAAGCACAACCGCACGACCCCGACATTAAAGCACTTTTGCGTTTGTGTGTGGTTTGGAATATCCCGATGGCTTGCGACCGTGCCACTGCCGACTACATCGTCACGTCGGCTCTTATGCACACAGAATACGAAACAGCTGTGCCTGACTATAAAAATTATTTAAAAAGAAGAATCGGATAAAACTTTGGGCGAATTGCTTCTAAGAAGCTGTTTTACTCAATGAAAATATAGAAAATGATATGTATCAATCATTAAAAGAAGAATGCTTTGAGGCTAACATGATGCTTCCAAAGTTGGGTTTGGTCTTATTTACTTTCGGGAATGTCAGTGCAGTTGACCGAGAAAAAGGCGTTTTTGCTATCAAGCCAAGCGGTGTGCCTTATGAGTTTCTGAAACCGACTGACATTGTAATTATGGACTATGATGCCAAAGTTGTTGAAGGAAACATGCGACCATCTTCCGATACCAAAACTCATGCTCAATTATACAAAAATTGGGAAGATATTGGTGGAATCACGCACACGCACAGTACGTATGCGGTAGCATGGGCTCAGGCAGGTATGGATATTCCGATTTTTGGTACAACTCACGCCGACCATACTCACCAAGATATTCCGTGTGCAAAAGTCCTTACCGATGAGATGATTGAAGGAGATTACGAGTTTGAAACGGGTAATCAAATCTTTGATTGTTTTACTGAAAAAAAACTTTCGCATAAAGAAGTCGAAATGGTTTTACTACAAAATCACGGGCCTTTTACGTGGGGAAAAAATGCCGAAAAATCGGTATATAATGCCGCAGTGTTGGAAGAAGTAGCCAAAATGGCGATGCTAACGCTGCAAATTAACCCCAACACGCCAAGAATAAAAGATACCTTACGTATGAAACATTACGAGCGTAAACACGGAAAAAACGCTTATTATGGGCAAGGTTGTTAAGTGTAACATTGAAATTTATTACAAAACAATATTTAAAACATGAAATTTTTTATCGACACAGCCAATTTGGCTGAAATTAAAGAAGCAAACGATTTGGGTGTTTTAGACGGTGTAACCACCAACCCATCGTTAATGGCTAAAGAAGGCATTTCAGGTCAAGAAAATATCCTAAACCACTACAGAGCCATTTGCGAAATTGTAGATGGCCCGATTTCAGCAGAGGTAATTTCTACAGATTTTGAAGGAATGATTAAAGAAGGCGAAGCCTTGGCCGATTTACACCCCAACATCGTTGTAAAGGTTCCGATGATTAAAGACGGTATCAAGGCAATTAAATATTTTACACAAAAAGGTATCAAAACAAATTGTACTTTGGTGTTTTCAGCGGGTCAAGCTCTTTTGGCGGCCAAAGCTGGGGCTACCTATGTATCGCCATTTATCGGTCGATTAGACGATATTTCGTTTGATGGATTAGATTTAATTGAGCAAATCCGCTTGATTTTTGATAATTATGGATTTGAAACACAAATATTAGCAGCTTCGGTTCGTCATCCAATTCATATCATTAAGTGTGCCGAAATCGGTTCTGATGTAATGACAGGTCCTTTAAGTGCCATTTTAGCATTACTCAAACATCCGCTTACTGATAGTGGCTTAGAGAAATTCTTGGCTGATTATAAGAAAGTAAATGGATAGTATAAAAGCCCATTAGTTTATTCCAAAAAAGTTTTACCCTCCAATTATTTTATCAATATTTGGGGGGTAAATTGTTTAGTGTCATTTGTTCCATTTTATGTAGGTATCTCTACTCTTATCTATATGCGTCTTGCTACCATTTTTGTTGTTTTTCTGCTTTTCGCTTTGGCTTGCGAAAAAAATACCGACCCAAGTGTTTCAAAAGCATTTGGCAAAATACCCGATTATGATTGGGTGTTTCCCGAAGCCGAAATGAGAAGTATGGTTATTCAATTAGGTCAAACAAACTGGGATAAAATTCAGCGAGATATGGAGTATCGTACTACCCGAAAATTCGGTAGTGCTACTACTATTCCGGGGGCTGTTCCGCCAGCAGGAAATGGTAGCCTTGATGCAGTGCCAGGCGACCCTATTTATGTAGAAGCGGATGTTTCGCAAGGCAGTAATAAATGGCAAAAAGTGGGATTTAGATTGAAAGGAAATGCTTCGCTGAATGCCACTTGGCGAAGTGGGGTTTATAAATTACCTTTCAAAATACAATTTGATGAGTTTGAAGATAAATATGCTGAAACCAAAAATCAAAGATTTTATGGTTTCAAAGAACTGTCATTTGCTCCAAGCTACGGTGACAATACTTTTATGAAAGAAAAACTCCTGACCGATTTATTCAGAAAAGCTGGAGTTATGGCCTGTAAAGTTGGCTATTATAAGGTTTATATTGATTTTGGTCAAGGACAAAAATATTGCGGAGTTTATCAAGCTATCGAAACGGTTGAAGAACACATGGTTGAAAACCAAAGTGGAATTAAGGTAGGGAATGTGTATAAACCCGAATCAAATCTTCAAACGTTTATTACCGCTCAAATCGAAAAACAAAACAACAAAGACCTCAACGATTACAGCGATGTAAAGGCTTTAATAACAGCAATTAATAGCCCAACAAGGGTCAATGACCGACCACTTTGGAAAAAAGAACTGGAGGCAATATTTGATGTAAAAGGCTTTCTGAAATATCTGGCAGTAAATAACACAGTAGGTAATTGGGATACCTACGGACAAGTAATGCACAACTATTTTCTGGCCAATACCAATGGTGTTTTACGTTGGATTCCTTACGATTTGAATCTTTCGTTTCAGATGAAAGGTGGGCTAAATCGTACGGCTCTTACGATGGATATGAAAGAAGTTGGCTCGCAATGGCCTTTGATAAGATACATCATCGACGACCCTGAGTATTATGCTTTTTATAAATCTGCCGTAAAGGATTTTATCACTAAATATTTTACGCCAACGGCTATGAATGAATACATTAAAAAGCATAAGGCCATTTTGGCACCAAGTTTCACGGCTTCCGAAATTGAAAAACCACCGTACAGTTACCTGCAAAACCCACAAAGTTTCGACCAAGCCGTTTCAGACTTGGAAAAATATATTAATGAGCGTTATGTAGCTATTTCGGCATTTGCCAAAGATTAAATCTATTTTTATTGCTCCGAACTATAGGCAATGAACACACTTATCGTGGCAAGAATGGCAGTACCGACCGCCCAATTAATATGGTTTAGCTTGAAAAAGCAAAACGAACCAGCCATAAACATGAGCCACTCAAAAATATATCGGGCTGGCGAACTTAGGCGGTGTTCGGATTTTGGAGCAGCCCAAATAGCCCAAAGGGCAATAGCAATCAAAGCGAAACCAATGGCAAAAAGCCATTTCGTAATCGAAGTTTTACCGATAGAAAAACCATAACTTCCTACTGAATAAAACATTATCAATTCCAAAATAAAAGCCAGTGCTGCATTTGCACTTAAAATAATTTGTGACATTTTGGTTGAACTTTAATAGTTATAAACGTTGATTTTATAATGCAAAATACAGAAAAAATAAGACAAGATTTTATGACTATACCTAAGTAATACTGGTTTCAACTCATTATAAACAACTACCTTTTTTTAAAGAGGATTTTCTAATAATCAGCTCCCCTTCCACGATTTTACTATAAGGATTAAAATTGCTTTTATTATTAATATTTTCAATCAGCATTCTAATGGCTATCTCCCCTATTCTCGTTGGAAAGTGATTATAAACAGTAAGTGGAGGCTCAAAATATTGTGCAAGAATATCGTCGCCAAAACCCGCAAATGCCAGTTCATCAGGAATTTTAATGCCCTTTTCTTTGGCAGCTTTCATCATTTCAATTGCATTTCTATTAACTATCGCAAATATCCCATCAGGTGGATTTTCTAATCCTATAAAATAATTCAATATCTGCTCTCCTTCACCGTATGAAATATTTGAATGTACGATATAATCGTTGTTAATTTCAATACCATGTTTTTGAAGAGCGGCCTTATAGCCTTCAATGCGTGTTTTGCAGATTTGCATTTCTTTTGGACCAGACATTACTCCGATTCGCCTACATCCCTGCGAAATTAAATGTTCTACTAAATTGAAAGCACCTTTAAAATCCTGATGAATAATATTTGATGTATTTAACTCAGAGTTGACCCTATCATACTGAACTACAGGAATGCCCTTTTCTGTTATTTTTTTTATGTGGTCAAATTCGGTCGTTTCTTTAGAATGACTAATCAGAATACCATCAACCCTACATGCCATGAGCGTTTCAGTATTCAACACCTCTATTCGGTAAGATTCGTTTGAATGGCAAACAATAATTCTATATCCAGTATTATTGGCAACTTGCTGAATTCCTGCCAAAACCGACGCAAAAAATGGGTGTCCTACGTCAGGAACTATCACACCAATCGTATGGGTGCTTCCTTTGTTAAGACTTTGTGCTAAGAAATTAGGTTTGTAGTCTAAATCAATAGCTGCTTGAATGATGGCATCTTTGGTTTTCTGATTTATATCAGATTTATTGTTTAAGGCTCGTGATACCGTAGATATAGAAACTCCCAAAAAATTAGCTACATCAACTATGGTTATTGGATTATTGCTTTTGGTTGGCTGTGGTTGATTTGATTTTAGCACGAAAAAATGACTACACAGCTTGCAATGATACCGCTGTTGACCTCTCAAGAAACCAGCTCTAATAATTCCATCAACTTTCCCACATTTTATACATTTTTGCATGGCATGAATTGTATTTTTCTTAGATTATGTGTCACACCCTTTTGGTTATTTTAACCATAAGTCGAATACAAATTTATAAAACTTATTTAGAGTAAATTATAATTAAGGAATTTTAAGAAACTATCGGAAACGATTCCGAAATCGTTTCCGATAGTTTTCGTTTTTTATTTAGTGTCAATTTGACACTCTTTTTTTGAAAAACCAAATTCCTACATATACATTCGATTCAATGTATTTGAAAGGGTTTAAAGGCTCAATTAAGCAAAACTATCATTTCAGCTACAATAAATTGTATTATTCAAATAAACGAAATCTCCTGTAAAATGACAAAAAACTACAGAACGAAACAAAAAACGATGAGGTGGAGTATAGCAGCCCTATTGCTATTACTTAGCCCCCTATCACTCCTTGCCCAAGCAAAACTTATCAGCGGGAAAGTTAGAGATGCTTCTAACAATGAATTTCTGCCAAGTGTAAGTGTTACTGTGAAGGGTTCAAGTAGAGGCTCAATTGCAGATGCTTCGGGTAATTATAAAATTGAAGCATCCGCAAGCGAAACTTTAGTGTTTAGCTTTATTGGTTACGAAACCCAAGAAGTTTTGGTGGGTAGCCGTACCAATATTGATGTCGCTTTAAATGTCGGTACTGGAAAAGAGTTAAACGAGGTAGTAGTTGTGGGTTATGGTACTCAGAAGAAAAGAGATATTACTGGTTCGGTTGTTTCGGTTTCGGAAGCGACCTTAAAAGAAGTTCCAGCTCCAAACATTTTAAATACTTTAAAAGGTAGAGCGGCAGGGGTTTCAATCGTTAGTAATGGTTCTACTCCAGGTAGCCAAGCTTCGATTCGTATTCGTGGAAACCGCTCATTAACAACTGGTAATGGAGATGGACTTGACGGCCCACTTGTGGTTGTTGATGGAATTCCTTACGGCGGTTTGAATGATATTAATCCAGATGATATTTCAAACATCGAAATCTTGAAAGATGCTTCTGCAACGGCCATTTTTGGTTCAAGAGGTGCGGGTGGTGTGATTCTAATCACAACTAAAAGAGGAAAAGTTGGTAAGCCTGTTCTTACTTATGATGGGTATCATGGCGTAACAAGCATCATGGGCAAATATAACGTGATGAATGGCGAACAATATGCAAAATTCAAAGAGCTTTCGGCTGCTTATAACACACAAGGAGCTGGAACTACTGCTTATCCATTAACTGAAGAGGAAAGAGCAAATTTAGCCGCAGGGGTTTCAACTGATTGGCAAGATTTACTCTACAAGCAAGGGTTCAATACAAGTCACCAGCTTGGTTTGCAGGGTGGGGTTGAAAACACTCAGTATGGTATGGGAATCGGTTATTTCAACGAAACAGGTATTATGCCGAATCAGAATTTTGACCGTATGAACATCCGTGCAACGCTTGACCAAAAGATTGGCAAACGTGTAAAAGTTGGTTTAAATACAATTAACACCATGACCCGTAGAAATGACCCAGCGGGTGGCGGTATTCCAACCGAATTAGTGCGTTTATCGCCATTAGTACCAGCATATAATGCAGATGGCAGTGTAAATTTAAACCCTAAGAAAGGAACAATCGAAGCTCAGGCAGTAAGCCCACTTACTTTAATCTCACGTGGAGATGACATTCTTTCAAATGAGCGTTCGATTAGAACTTTCAATAGTTTGTATGCGGAGGTAAACATTTTAGATGGTCTAAAATATCGTTTCAATGCAGGTCTTAACTTTAGTCAGGTTTCATTCAATGGTTATGGCCCACCAAATACCTTTGTAAATTCAGGAACAGAACAAAACGTATCAAATGCTGATGTTAGAAATACTGAATATTGGGATGTCAATTTCCAGCATTTATTGTACTATGATAAAGTATTTGCCGAAAAGCATAAAATAGGTTTTACAGCTCTCTATGAAGTTACTAAAAACCATAACTTGGGAAGTAGCTTTAATGTAAAAGGCGTACCTGCTGATTATATTCAAACAGCCAACTTTTCGTTGGCATCAGGCCAACCAACAGGTAGCGGTAGTTTTGGCGAAACTGGTTTATTGTCATATATGGCACGCCTAAATTATACATTCAACAGTAGATATACCCTTACGGCAACGTTCCGTAGAGATGGTTCTTCAACTTTATCGCCTGGTAATCAGTATTTTAACTACCCAGCAATTGGTTTGAGTTGGAATATCATCGACGAACCATTTATGAAAGACCTAAGCTTTTTATCAAACTTAAAACTTAGAGGTGGCTGGGGTATTTCAGGAAACCGTAACGTAGGTGCTTATGCTACTTTAGGAGCACTTTCGTCTGGATACTATAACTTTGGTCCAACCGCTGCTGGACAAGCACTGGCCTATACCGTAACAAGCTTACCTGCCAGTAATTTAGGGTGGCAATCGACTTCGCAATCAGATTTTGGTTTGGAGATTGGTTTATTCAATAACCGAATCACGGGTTCATTTGATGTTTACAAACAAAATACAAAAGATATTTTGCTTTCGGTAAATCTTCCTCAAAGTAATGGTGCTGGTTCAACTCTGAAAAACTTAGGAAAAACTCAGGGTAAAGGTTTTGAATCGACTTTAACTTTTGATATCCTTAGAAACAAAGGTGGCTTCAATTGGAGTGCTGATGTAACCTATTTCTTCAATCGTGAAAAAATTACGCAACTTACAACTCCAAGCGAATTAGACAACAAAGGTAATTTCTGGTTTGTTGGTCAGCCTCTTACTGTAATCTATGATTATAATAAAATCGGTATCTGGCAATTATCAGATAAAGAAAATGGAACGTTGGGCAAACAAACTTCTCCTGTACAAGTACCAGGCGAAATCAGAGTTGAAGATGTTGATGGAAACGGAAAAATTGATGCCGCTGACCGTAAAATTATCGGAAATTTCCAACCTAAGTGGGAAGGTGGATTGACTAATCGATTCAGTTTCAAAGGTTTTGATTTATCTATCGTTACCTACGCTCGTATGGGTATGAAAGTGTTGGTTCCTTATTTATCAGGTACTTCGGGTGGTGGCTCTGGATTTGGATTTTTGAACCAAGGTCGTTCAAACCAATTGGTTATGGATTACTGGACAGAAACTAATCCGACTAATGCGTTCCCTAAACCGAATGCAGGTGGCGGCGTAAGAGATTTTACTTCGACTACTCAATACCAAGATGGGTCATTCATTAAAATGAGAAGTATCAACTTAGGTTATACGGTTCCAACTAAAGGACTTAGCAAAATAGGTATTTCGTCGGCTCGTATTTATCTCAACGCAACCAATCCTTTTATTATTTACTCACCATTAGTTAAAGCTAAACTTGCCATAGACCCAGAAGGTAATGGATACGGAAACACCATTCAAGGAGGTAACTTCAACCGTGTTATCAGCGTAAACCTTAATAACCCACCTGTGCGTCAGTTTACTTTAGGTGTAAATCTTAAATTTTAATTGTAGAAAATAACATGAAAAAAATAAAAATTTCAATACTCGCCTGTTCTTTGTTTTTGAGTTTAGGGTGTGAAAAAATTCTTGAAGAGCATCCGCAATCTCAGATTGTGCCTTCGTTTTTTAATAGCCCTGCGGGGGTATTTGGTGGTATTGCTGGGGTTTATAACGAAATTCGTAACCAATGGGGTACGGAGGGTTTTTCAACCGAAATGCAAGCAGGTACTGATGAGTTTATTCAAGGTGCAAGTAGTGGTGGTGGTCCTGTTCACACTTTTAATGGCCTAAATAGTACTAACTTTGGTTCGGCATGGGGAACATCTTTTACCTGTATAAATACCCTCAATGGTGTTTTAAAATTTGGGCAAAACATTGATTTACCAGAAGCAACTAAAAAACAATATTTAGCACAGGCGAAGTTTTTGAGAGCATTTTGGTATTTCTATTTAGTTCAGACTTGGGGTGATGTGCCATTGCACACAGAATTTATCACGGTTCCGTCGCAAGCAGCCAAAAGAGACCCAGCTTCGGAAGTTTATAAACTAATCATTAAAGATTTGACGGAAGCTTCAGCAGAATTACCAGATAAGCCAACGGCTCCTTTCTTAGGCAAACCTGCTACAAAACCAGTGGCTCTTTTCTTTTTAGCAAAAGCATATCTCACGCGTGGATGGTTAACAAATTCGCAAGCTGATTTTGCTGAAGCTGCAAAAATATCGAATGATATTATAACCAATAAGGCAACTTATGGCTTGGATTTATGGCAAGACTTTGGTGATGCGTTTGTACCTGCCAATGATTATGGAAAGGAAACAATGTTTGTTAGCGACCATTCATCTGATGCTAAATTCGGATACTATACAGTTGGTGGTGGTGCAAGTGGTGGAGCAGGACAAAACTTAACTCCTTGGTTTACTAACTGGAATTATCCAAATAACAGCGGTGTAAACTCATTTGTGAATGCAAGTGGCGTTTTAGCTAATTCAGGTACATCGTTAATGGTTCGTGATTCATACTATGGCCGTCCGTATCAACGTTTGCGTCCAAATAGTGTCAAGCAAACTTCGGGCGAGGTTGCAGGTAAGAACTATTTCCTTGACCAAGCATTTGTAAAGAGAGATATTGATTCTCGTTTTGCTAATACTTTTTACACAGTTTACATCGCTAACCAGTCGATAACAAATTCAGCAACTGCTACCAATAACAAACGCGGAATTGGATACACAACACAAGTTGGAGTCGATACAGCTGTTTGGTTACCAGATTATGAAGTTGTAGGAGCACCACAATTCAACGGCACCAAGCCATTTAAGGGTATCATTGTTCCGCCAAGTCTTTGGAAATCAGATGTTTACCCAGCAGTGAAGAAACACATGGACCCAAGCCGTGGTAGCAACTTTAATGACCCTTCTACTCGTCCAGTTGTACTTACTCGTTTTTCAGAGGTTTATTTAGTTGGAGCCGAGGCGTATCTGCAATCAGGCAATAAGGCAAAAGCTGCTGAACTTTTGAATGTGATTCGTCAAAGAGCAGCTTATCGTAAAACGAATACGGCGGCACAAAATGCAGCAGCAGCGACGGCGATGCTAATCAAAGATACAGACGTAACGATTGATTTTATCTTAGATGAAAGAAGTCGTGAGTTATTTGGTGAGTGGATGCGATACCAAGATTTGGTACGTACTAAATCATTGGTAAGAAGAGTAAAACTTTGGAATAATGAGGCTGGCCCTTACGTAAAAGACTTTCATGTTTTAAGACCAATACCACAATCTGAAATTGACCGTACGGTTGAAGGTCCGCCATTTACTCAAAATCCTGGGTATTGATATTGAATTATGATTAGGTTAAAAATGGGAAATATTTTTAAAGTGATAATAAACCATCAACAGGAATATTTACATACTTTAAATTTATTTAAGTAAATTTGTTTCATACAAAGCTAATCTAACGTCTGTACTTTACGGACGTTAGATTTTTTATTTTACGCATTATCCAGCCTGTAATTCGGCAATTAAATCGAATTCTTCCTTGAATTTTTGAGTTAATTGACTAAAAATACGGTAATACTTGGTATATAATTCATGGTGATGAACCTTGGGTTCAATGATTCTATCGGGTTTTACTATGCTTTTCACCGCCTCTTCGATATTAGCATAAACTCCCATCTCGGTTAGGCCAACCAACGCCGAGCCTAAATTGATACTATTAACCGAATGGTTCATATTTACCTTTTTGCCAAAAATATCAGCCACTAAATTTGACCAAAACGGCAAAGTCACGACCGTTCCTGTCAACGATATTTCATTGATATTTCGATAGGTTTCGATAACTTTACCGATACTAAAAAGTTCAAAAATTATTCCTTCGATAGTGGCTCTAACGAAATGGCGTGGCTCATGTTTAATATTAATACCGAAATATGCACCACGGGCATTTGAGTTCCAGATTGGTGCTCTTTCTCCCAAAAGATAAGGCAAGAAAATCAATCCTTCTGCCCCTGGCGAAACATGCAGTGCTTCATTGAGCGAATTTAGCATGGTTTCTTCAAAATCTTTACCGTGCTGAAAACTTCCAAATTGACTCACAAACCAATCCAAAACAACCCCTGCATTATTGGTTGGCCCACCAGAAATGTACTGATTTTTATCAAGCACATAATTGAATAACCGCTGATTTGAATCATTCAGTACTTCTTCCCCAAATACTCGTACTGCACCACTCGAATTGATTGAAATTGTGGCTTGGCCTTCGGCAAAAACACCTGTTCCAATGGTGGCCATACAGCCATCAGTACTACCAAGAATGATTTTTGTATTGGCCGATAATCGCAAAGATTTAGCTAAATTAGGTTTAAGTTTAGCTTCTGAATTGTAAATCGGACAAGTTTCGGATAGATAATTTTCGTTAATACCCGATATATCCAAAGAATTTTGTTCCCATTTTAGAGTTCGGATATTAAATAAACCCGTTGCCGACGCCAAACTGTAATCAATTATATATTCGTTCGTGAACTGGTGAACAACATATTCTTTCAAAGAAATGAATTTGTAAGTTTTTTGGAATCGTTCGGCATCGTTTTCACGAATCCAAGCAATTTTTGCCAACGGCGACATGGCATGAATTGGCGTACCCGTGGCCTCATAAATAATTTTACCTAAAGCCGAGTTTTTTATTTTCTCAGCTTCTTTTTTTGCACGGTTATCTGCCCAAATCAGGGCATTTCCGAGTGGTGTTCCATTTTTATCAATCGGCAACACGCTGTGCATCGAAGAACTAAAAACAATGCCTTTTATTTTATTCTTTTTATCCTCAAATAGCTCATTGAGCAAACTTTTCAGAATAAACAAAACCGTAATAAAAACCTGCTCGGGGTCTTGCTCACTAAAATCAGGTTGCGGGTGAAAGGTCGGATACGAGCCTTTCTTATACGCTTTCTTTTCACCTTTAAAATCGAATGCAACAATTCTAACGGCCGTTGTACCTATATCAATTGTGATTAATAATTCCATTTTGCTTCTTCAAAATATATAAAACCTACCTTCCTTATTTACATTATGTTATATCACTCCTCTTTTGACTCAGGAGTTTTTCTAAAATACCTCGGAGAATACCCTGTCATTTTCTTGAATGTTGACGAAAAATGTTGAGAAGAATAAAAACCCATCTCAAAGGCTATATCCGTTATGCTGATGTCGGTGTTTTTTAAAAGTCGGATTGACTCCGAAATGCGGAGATTTATTAGATAGTTTAAAGGCGAAAAACCTGAGTATGCCCTTATTTTTTCGTTTAATGTAGTTGTGCCTAAACCCAAAATCGCAGCCATTTCTTCGACTGTCCACGGATGCGAAAGATTTTCTCTTAAAATTTGGTCAAATTTATGAAAAGTTTGGGGGAAATGCTTTCGCTGATTTTCTTCTCTGCTCAATTGGCGAGTAGAATATACCACCAACTCATCTATCAAGTGATTGACGATGGCTTTGAAGCCTATTTCTGTGGCAAATATTTCGAGTTCTATCTTTTTTAGAATCTCGCCAGCAATTTTGAAGTTCTGAAAAACCGATTTTCTATTCAGTAAAAATAGTTTTCCAATCAGAAGTTGTTCGGTTGCAGGAATACTACTCCAATCGCCAAACACTAATTTTTCTTCATTAAATAGTTTGGGCAAAATCGTAATAGAATAATAGGTGCCGTTATCAAAAGCTTCCATTTTGCTTTGCAATACTTGATTTGGGTAGATAATCACCAAATCGTTCGGGAAAACCGTAATCGTTTTATTATCAATTACCCATTCAAAATTACCTTCTTGAATAAAAATAAACCTTAATCCAGGATTCTTTTTACAATCTGCCCAATTGGTTTGTACTGATTGAACTTTCTTCCTTGAAAACTCAAAAACATGATGAAAAGCCCTCAATTCATCTGATTTATCTTTATTTAATGCGAAGAATCTCAATTTTTTTGTACGATATAACCTTTGTCTAATGTAAAAATAATCCAATTTAAAATAGAAAAACTTCTAAATCTCACCGCCGTTAAAATTTGGAAGTTTTCGCTTTGGCCACGTTGTAGCTTTGTGAACATTAAAAATGTGTCAATTTAACACTAAATAATAAAATATTAACCCTACTAATTTAAATATATCGAATTTTAACAACCAAACCTGTTTTATTATGAAAACAAAAATACGTTTTAAACTTATTTTCCTGTGCTTTTGGTTACTATCAAGTGCCTTAATGGCCCAAAAGATTACGGGGAAAGTAACCTCAAAAAACGAAGGAATTAACCTCCTCGGTGTATCGGTGCAAGTAAAGGGTACCACCAATGGAACTATCACTGATGCCACTGGAAGTTACACCATTAATGCTTCGCCAAGTTCAGTTTTGGTATTTAGTTTTATCGGATACCGTAGTTTGGAGGTAAATGCAGAAAATCAAACGACAATTAATGTATCGTTAGAAGAAGATGCTACCAGCCTCAACGAAGTAATTGTTACGGCTTTAGGTATCAAGAAAGAAGCCAAGAAATTAGGGTATTCGGCCGAAACAGTGAAAGTTGATGAGATTCAAAAGAACCGTACTACCAACATCATGACTTCGATGGAAGGCAAAGTTGCGGGGCTTGATATTAGTCCACCCTCTTCGGGAGCAGGTTCGAGTACTAAAGTGCGTTTACGTGGACAATCGGCTTTTGCTGGGGCCAATAACTCACCGTTGATTGTAATTAATGGCCTTCCGATGGACCAAGGTGCTCGTGGAGCCAACGGTAATAACTCAATTGACTTAGGAGATAATATGCAACAGTTTAATCCTGATGATGTTGAAAGTATGACCGTATTGAAAGGAGCTACTGCCGCCGCAATTTATGGTTCTCGTGCAGCCAATGGAGCCATTATTATCACAACCAAAAATGGCAGTAAAAACTCAGGTATTGGTGTTGAATTTACGTCGAATTTTGCTTCCGATGAAGTGTTAGACTTTACACACTTTCAGCAAGAATATGGCCAAGGACAAGCGGGCAAAAGACCTCAAAATCAAGGAAATGCTGTCACGACTGGCCAGTTTGGTTGGGGTGAAAAATACGATGGTGTACCAACCGTGCAATTTGACGGCGTGCTTCGTCCGTACTCGCCAAACCCTAATCGAATCAAAGACTTCTTTCGAAATGGTCAATCATTTACTAATACAATAGCTTTATCGGGTGGCAATGCTAAGGGTAGTTTCCGTGCATCATACTCTAACCAAGACGCTTTGGGTATATCTCCGAATAATAACTATCATAAAAAGATATTCAATTTGGGGGTTAATCAAAAAATCAATGATAAGCTTTCGGTGCAAGTAAACGTGAATTACACCAACGAAATCAATAATAATCCTCCACAAGTAGGTGTTCAGGGTGTAGGTTCTCCCAATTTCTTATACAGATTAGCCAATTCTATTAGCCTTGATGCTTTAAGAGAAAAAGCTGTTGCCGATAATGGCACCGAACGCCAAACATCGGGTTTTCAGTCAACACTCATCAATCCATACTTTATTATGGATAGGCAATTTATCAAAAATAAAAGAGATAGATTTCTGGGAACTGCTACCGTTAGGTACGATATTTTGAAGTGGTTATATGTGCAAGGACGTGTAAACATGGACTACGGGGTGTCGTTTTTGGAGCAAAATCTTCCAACAGGAGTAGGAACTTCTACATTACTCAATGGTGCAGGAACAGGTTTTAATGGCACTTACGGTGTAAACACCAATACAGGCCGTCAAATGAACATTGATTTCTTGTTAGGTGGTAGCCATAATTTCAAGAACTTCTCAGTTGATGTGAGCTTAGGCGGAAATGCCTTCGATAATGCGAATCGCACCTTCGACCAAAGTGTTACGGATTTTACTGTTAAAGACCTTTATTCTATCGAAAATGGTATTACAAAATCTCAAACCTTTGGTATCTACAAAGAAAAAGTAAACTCGCTATATGGCTTTGCCGAATTGGGTTATAAAGATATGTTTTTCTTAAACCTTACGGGCCGTAATGACTGGTTTTCGGTACTAAATCCACAAAATAACAGCTCGTTTTACCCATCAGTAAGTGGTAGTTTTATTTTCTCAGAAGTACTTAGAAATGTATCTTGGCTAAATTATGGAAAACTTCGTGGCTCATTTGCTGACGTTGGTAGTGTAAATGGTATCGGGGCTTTTACAGGATTGCTCAACTACGGAATTCTTCAAAATCCGTTTAATGGATATTCTTTAGGAACAATCAATAATGGTACAAGTCCGAACCCTTTACTCAGACCATTTAGTGTGAGCGAAAAAGAAATAGGTGTTGAACTCAAAATGTTTAATAGCCGAGTAAATGTAGATATTGCTGCCTACGACAAACAAACAAGAGACCAAATCCTAACGGTTGAAATTTCGAACGCTTCGGGTTACACTGGTACACCGCTCAATTTAGGTTCGTTACAAAATAGAGGGATGGAATTTATGTTGGAAGTAGTTCCTGTTAAGAATTCAAACTTCACTTGGAGAAGCTCATTCAATACTGCAATCAATACTACCAAAGTATTATCATTAGCTCCAAATACCAACCGTCTGATTGTTAGTTCGTTTGGTGGAAATGAGTTTCTTGGGTCGTTGGTTTATGAGGTTGGGCAACCATTGAATCAACTTGCCGCAAAAACATATTTAAGAAATGCCAATGGAGACATTGTTTTACAGAATAATGGCCGCCTTTTGGCAAGCACAGGCCCTGATGTGCTGTTGGGTAGTGCTTTACCGAAGTTTACTGGTGGTTGGAATAATACTTTTAGCTACAAAACACTCAGTTTGTTGGTACACTTTGATTACAAAGCGGGTGGAAAAGTATTATCTTCTACTGCTCTAAATGGATTACGCCAAGGACACACCGAAGCTTCTTTAGTTGGTCGTGAAGGTGGCGTGGTTTTTCCTGGTGTATTAGCCGATGGACAAAAAAACACTGTTGCTGTTGACCCTCAATTATTTTATACTGACTACCGAAATCTACAAATCGCCGATCCTTTTCTTTTCAAATCTGACTTTATTAAGCTAAGAAACATCACGCTTTCGTATGATATGACTCGCTTAATTGGCTCAAAAGCAAAATTTGTAAAAGGCTTGACACTTTCGGCTTCTTGTAGAAACGTATTGATTATCAAAAAGTATTTGCCAGACCTCGACCCAGAAGCCAATGCTTCTTCGGGTGATTTCAGAGTTGGTTACGAACAAACTTCGCTTCCTACCACTCGTACGTATGGGTTTAACCTAAATGCTAAATTTTAAAATTTTAGAGATATGAAAAGATTCTATAAATATATATTCATTTGCTCGATATTTGCCTTGATGTCGAGTTGCGATAAAGACTTTGCGGTTGTCAACACAAATCCTTATGCTCTGACAAATGTCAATGCAGGGCTTTTATTTTCAAATGCACAACGCCTCACACATGCAGGTTCGTGGGAAGGAGAGCAAACAATCGTGCAGCAATTTGTAAATGCGTATAACACTGGAGCTACGGCGGGTTTTAATTTCAATGAAGATAATAATAACTTTAATGTACCTCGTTGGAATGATTCTTACAATGGCCCAGTAAAACTACTTGAACAAATAATTCAGCTTACGAAAGCAGACCCAACTAAGGCCAATTTGTATAATCAAGCAAGAATTTGGAAGTCGTTTATTTTCATGACACTTGTAGATACTTACGGAGATGTGCCATATAGCCAAGCAGGAAAAGCCTATCTTGAAGCAATTTTTTATCCAAAATATGATAAAGATGAAGTTATCTATGAAAGCTTATACAACGAAATAAAAGCCGCAACGGCTGCCTTAGATGCCTCAAAGGATTTTGTGAAAGAAGATATGTTCTTTGGTAAAGCTGCAAACACCACCGAGCAAGTAGCAAAATGGAAGAAATTGGGATATTCGTTGATGCTTCGTTTAGGAATGCGTTATTCAAAAATTGATGAAACTAAAGCAAAAAACATTGTTCAAGAGGCTTACAATGGAGGTTTGATTCAAACAAATGCCGACAATGTTTATTTGGTCTATAATTCAATTTATAATAACCCACTAAACAATGGCCCACGTGCCACAAATCCATATTTCTATTATTTAGCAGAGCCGTTTGTGAACCAGTTAAAAACAACGGCTGACCCACGCATGAAGTATGTATGTGGAAAGTACGCTGACCCAAACCAAGTGTTGGCTCTAACACCTGATACAACAGCTGCTATTCAATTTGGTTTCCCTGTTGGTTATGACCAAACAAGTGTCTTGAAATACCCTGATTATAAAGGAACTAAAGGAACTGGACAGAATTATTCACAACTAAATTATACGGTTTTTGGAAGTGCCGTTGCTCCAATATTCTACATCACCAATGCTCAAACCAAATTACTTTTGGCCGAAGCAGCCTTCAGAGGATGGCTCAGTGGTGTGTCAGGTGCTTTAACTCCTAAGGAGTATTACGAAGCTGGCATCAAGGCATCTTTTGATGAATATGCCCTTTATCCAACCAACCCTGTGATTTCGGCAACATTACAAAATAGTTATATCTCACGCACAAATGTTGCCTATAATGCGGCAAAAGCTCTCGAATTAATCAATACACAATATTGGATTGCATCACTCGGAAACGGTGCAGAATCGTTTGCTAATTTCCGTCGAAGTGGTTTTCCGACTTTAAACCCAAACAAATATAATAACAACCTACAAAACGGCTTTACTCGCAGAATGGCCTATCCGAACGAAGAGTCGGCCAGAAATAATGCTAATTATCAGGAGGCTGTAACGAGTTTAGGAGGTGCCGATAACCTCAGTACTCGCATATTTTGGGATAAGTAATTTAACTACACTTACAAATTTTTAGAAAATAGAGGCTGTCTTTGTGGCAGTCCTCTATTTCTATCCGAAAAACCCTTCTTAGAATGAAAATCAAAGACTATTGGTACACAATAAGTATAATTTTTCTGGTAATTCTCGGGTATAATTTCCCCGATACGTTCAATAGCATTGCGGGCGTTAAGCTAAATACCTTCATAAAACCAGTCTTACAAGTAATCATGTTGGGCATGGGTGCAACCATGACCCTCAACGATTTTGTTGAGATTTTCAAATCGCCACGTAAGGTTGTTATTGGGCTTCTTTGCCAATTTACAATCATGCCTTTTTTAGGCTTTTTTCTTTCTCGAGTATTCGATTTTCCAATCGAGGTTGCAGCGGGTATCATTCTTATTGGCAGTAGTCCGAGTGGATTGGCATCAAATGTAATGGCACTTATGGCCAAAGCCAATGTCGCTCTTTCGATAACCATCACCACAACGGCTACTTTACTTGCACCAGTACTTACTCCATTTTTAATGAAAATGCTGGGCGGAAGTTTAATTGAAGTTGATTTTTGGAAAATGCTTTGGGACATGGCTCAATTAGTCATTATTCCGATTGTAGTTGGCTTGGTTATCAATAAAATCGCTCCAGCGTTTATCAAAAAAATCATTGCTTTGCTCCCAGTATTTTCGATGCTTGGCATTGCCTACATTATTCTGATTGTAACTGCCAGCGGTGCGGCTTCGCTGCAATCTGTTGGGGCGGTTTTAATCTTAGTTGTAGTTGCTCACAACGTATTGGGCTATTTGTTGGGTTATTTCTCCGCAAAATTATTGAAACTCAATGAGGCCGATTCGAGAGCAGTGGCATTAGAAGTTGGTATGCAAAACGCAGGCTTGGCTTCGGCATTAGCCAACGAAATGGGAAAACTCGCCACCGTTGGTGTCGCTTCGGCAATTTTTGGCCCAACTATGAACGTAACAGGCTCATTATTAGCCAATTATTGGAGTAAACGAGAAGCCCCAAAAGAAATATAGCCATAAAACAAATTACCCTCACATTTAGACTATCAAACAACAATTCTATGAAGAAAATCTTGCTTTGGGCAGTAATACTTTTACTATCGCCCAGTTTGTACGCTCAACAAATATCCAAGGATTATTTATTACAACTGACCAGAGAATGGAAAGGCGAACGATTCCCCGACGGCCGTCCAAAAGTGCCCGATGCTATTCTGAATCGCATGAAAAAAGTTACGCATGAAGAAGCTTGGGCGGTGCTACGAAACAAAAATTATCGCCATCAGTACGAAGGTAACTGGCAAACTATCAACCCAGATAGTGTTTTGGTAGGCAGAGCCGTAACGGCCATTTTTATGCCAGGCCGACCTGATATTCAAACCGCCATTGATGATAAAGGCACCAAACAAGATGGCCGCTTGAAAGCCCAAAATACTTGGGTGATTGAAACACTCGTCAAGAGAGATGTATATGTAGTTGACCAATTTAATGCCTACGAAGACGGTCCGACGATTGGCGATAACCTCGGCAATGCCATTTATAACCGAACCGGCAACGGTATCGTGTACGAAGGTGCGGTCAGAGATATAAGTGGTTTGCGTGAA
The DNA here is from genome assembly GCF_014644295.1 of Emticicia aquatilis. Lineage (GTDB taxonomy): Bacteria > Bacteroidota > Bacteroidia > Cytophagales > Spirosomataceae > Emticicia > Emticicia aquatilis. The sequence goes on along the minus strand of NZ_BMKK01000003.1, from coordinate 124,235 downwards.
ATTGGAGGTTTCACCTCATTTTTCAGAAGTTATCACCCAAGCCACCATCTGAATACGGCTACTCAACCAGGTGGATTAAACACAACTTTGGTTGGTATCAATCAACCAACCAAAATCGGTAATGCTACATGTATGCCTGGAGATGTGGTACTTGGGCGTGATGGTGGAGTAATTTTTATTCCTCCTCACTTAGCTGAAGATGTGGTAAAATCATCGGAAGTAGTGCGTTTAAGAGATAAATTCAGTCATCAACGACTCAAAGAAGGCAAATATACCACCGGTCAGATAGACACCCGTTGGTCGGCAGATATCGAAAAAGACTTTTCGCAGTGGCTCAAAGACCATATTAATGAATTACCTGTTGCAGCCGAGCAAATCCAAGAGATTTTGAAGGAAAGAACTTGGTAAGATTATGTAATAAATGAAATCATTCAAATGAGCATAAACCCTCAATAAAAAATATCAAAGTGAATAGAAGAAATTTTTTCCAAAAAGCAGCAATCGGTTCGGCCATGGCTGTGAGTCCATTAGCAAGTTTTGGTAGCGAATACGAAAAAGCTATTTATAAAGCACCAAAAAGTTCGGCTCCATCAAATCTAAAAATTACCGATATAAAGGCTGGATACATTCGTGGCGGTCATAGTTTATTCGTAAAAATCTATACCAATCAAGATATTGTCGGGCATGGTGAGGGAGTCGATGCTACCCCAGGTACTTATCATTTAGTAAAAAATATAGGAAACCGCATAAAAGGACAAAACCCACTAAATGTCAATCGTTTATTTGAGCAAGTCAGAAAATCTGGTTTTTTTGAAGGAGCTCAAGCAGGTATGTTTGTTTCTGTACTTACTGCCATCGAAACAGCCCTTTGGGATATTGCAGGAAAAGCCTTGGGTGTGCCTGTTTATCAACTCTTAGGAGGAAAGTTCCGTGATACAATCAGAGTGTATATGGACACCGCTCTTTATCAAAATCAATTACCTAAACCAGAAGATTTTGCCAAAGCTGCCCGTGAGGCAGTTGATATGGGCTTCAATGCCGTAAAGTTTGATTTAGACCAAGCCAATGACCCCAATAAATATGACCGTTTCAACTGGACAGCCAGCCCAGCCGAATTACAACGGATGTATGACCAAATGGCCGCAGCTCGCAAAGAAGTTGGACCAAACATTGATATTTGTGCCGATATGCACGGGCGTTATGATGCTGTAACTGGCGAAAAAGCCGCAAAGATTTTAGAACCACTTAATCTAATGTGGTTGGAGGAACCAATACCAGCCGAAAATGCCGATGCCTACAAGAAAATCACAGCTTCTACTTCTACACCCATTTGTGCAGGCGAAAACCACTACTTGGCTTATGGTTTCAGACCATTGCTCGAAAGTGGTGCAGTAGATATTATCATGCCTGACCTTCAAAAATGCGGTGGTTTGGGCGAAGGCCAGCGAATTGCTAACTTGGCAAACTTATACTACGTTCCGTTTGCTCCGCACATGGTCGCCTCGTATTTGGGAGCAATGGCCTGTGCTCACGTATGTGCGTCGGTACCAAATTTCATGATTATGGAATGGCAAATTTATTTCCACAAGGACCCAATGTTTAAAGAAATCGTTACTTATCAAGGAGATATGGTAGAGAAAAACGGTTTTATTAGAGTAAGAGATGTGCCTGGTATAGGAGTTGAAATAAACGAAGAAGGTATGAAAAAGTACGCTACTCCAGGAGTGCCATTTTTTGAATAATACAATTTTTTAATTCAAAAGGCTCGACGAATCGCCGAGCTTTTTTTCTTTCAAGCAATTTATATAATTACATTTTACCCAATGAAAATTTTCAACACTGCTCTCGGTCCTTGTATCGAACACAATGGTAATTATTTTACAGTAAAAAACTATGATTTTGATACTTTAGTCAATCAGCCCAGTCTTTATGATTTCCTCGAAACAATGATTTCGGAATTGACACCTGCCGAAAACTTTGAATTAGAAGCCCACCTCCTCCCTCCCATTGTTTCGCAGGAAATTTGGGCTTCGGGAGTGACTTATCTTAGAAGTAAAACCGCTCGTATGGAAGAATCAAAAGATGCTGGAGGCGGCGACTTCTATGACAGGGTTTATTCGGCCGAACGCCCGGAAATTTTCTTTAAAGCTACCGCTGCACGCACTGTTGGACATAAAGAGAATATTAAAATTAGAAGAGATTCAAAATGGAATGTTCCCGAACCAGAACTCACTCTTTTTGTAAATTCATCGGGCGAAATAGCGGGATATACCATCGGAAATGATGTAAGTTCTCGTGATATTGAAGGAGAAAACCCGCTATATCTTCCACAAGCAAAGTCGTATGATAAAAGTGCCGCAATCGGGCCTGGAATTTTGGTTTTGAAAGAACCGATTTCAAGAGAAACCGAAATCTTGCTCGAAATTGAGCGTGCAGGAGAAATTATCTTTTCGCAATCAACACGTCTTACACAAATGAAAAGGGAATTTCCTGAATTAGTTAAGTATCTAACCTTTGATTGTACATTCAAATTTGGTTGTTTTCTAATGACAGGAACTGGAATCGTCCCACCCGATAGTTTTTCTCTCGTTAAAGCAGATACAGTGCATATAAGCATCGAAGGAATCGGAAAATTAAGTAATACTGTTGAGTGAAATTTCTATTTGGGAAATACACAAGGCAACCTTCGATAAACTCATCAATGTTGTAACCGTCGATTTAAATCGACGGCTACAGCACCACCATCTATCAATCCTACCGATTTATCTTCTGTGTATATCAATTTTTTAAAGTATTCTCAATTTGCTGAATTAATATTTCTCGGTCAATTGGGTATTCGACTTTAGCAATTTTGCCATTTTTATCAATAATGGCATAGCTTGGAAAACTTGAGCCTTTGATTTTCTCCATGATTTCGTTAGTCAGAGCTTCATTGGCAAAAACGTGACTTCCTTCTAAATTATAAAAAGCAATAAGCTGCTTCCATTTGGTTTCGCTTTTATCATAGTTTGTTACGTACAAAAATTCTACGCCTTTTCCCTCAAAATGCTTTTTGAGAGTGGCAGCGTTCTTTTCGATTTCTTCTCGGCACGGGCTGCACCATGTTCCCCACATATCCAAAAATACAGTTTTACCTCTAAAATGCTCTAAAATATTATCCCATTTTGCGGTGGTATTACCTTCTAAGAATATAGCCTTTTTAGGAATTGTATTTTCCAAGCGAACCGCAGCTTCTTGAATAGGCTTTTTGAAATATTTGATGTATTGGCTATTGGGATATTGATGTTCAAAGTCGTTGAAAACAGATTTAGCATTAAAAAAATGCTGCTCATGAATCAGGTTATAAAACACACGCCCATACATTTGCTCTTTTACCTTCCCCGTAAAATATCGCTCAATGATTTTTTGTTTAAGCTGATTGGTATAGTCAATTTCCATGACGGCTTTTGCTTTTAAGCTATCTCCACCAAACCACTCATCGTAAAATTTTGCTGGCTTTTTGTCAAAATCTTCTCTCGAACCTGCGTGTTTAGCAAATAAAAACTGTCCTAAATAATTTTGATAGGAAGGAGAAATAAGGGCTTTATCTTCAGAAATAGCAACCTCATCTTGTAATTGATTAAATACTGCCGCCCACTTTGGATTATTTCTTCTTACTGGACTATTTGTGTAAATCGAATAGAAAGCTGCTAAACGAGTATATTTTAGGTGATAATTCCAAGCATCGGCAACTTCTTTGGATGACTTATATTTAGCCAAGTAAGCCTCTATCAATAATTTATCTGCCTGATAAAAGTTATTGATTCTTTCATATACTCTATCGGGTAGAGGGTCGCCATAAGCCTCGCCAACATCATAGTATGTACTGACTCCCACTAATTTACTGTGATTTGTTCCAGCATCTGTAATCACAACTTTGCCATCAGATTTCTCATTTAACGTGATTTTATCGCCCTTAGAAATATACAAATACTGTTCGTAAAGTTTTTTTGTTTGTAAACTATCCCAAACGGTGAATAGTATAATTTCTTTGTCGATAGCTTTTAAATCGAGAGTAAACGAGCCATTTTGTGCAATTTGCTTTTTCAACGAAACTCCATTTATATCACTATCAATCAGCCATTTTGATGGTCGAAAAACAGTAATTTTACCTTTTTTCATAGAAGGTACTTTTCCTGAAATAATTGTCGTTTGAGCAAAAGCAATGTTAAAAATTAGACTGAATAGTAAAACAGCAAATGAACGTTTCATAGTTGTATGAAATTTTTAAGTATAATTTATATTGTTTAAAATTTACGAAATTATGATTTCCTCCTCTTCCACCATTTCACCACTTCAAACCAAATCACCGAAATAAAACCAACTCCAAGACAAATACCGAGTTGTTCGATAGTCAGTGGTGTGAAGGCAAAGAAATTGGCCAGTGGCTTCACGAAAATCAATAACCAAAGCAAAATAAGGGTGATAGAAATAATCAAGGATACAAGATTATTTTTATACATCAAAGTCGTGAATATGGAATAATAAAACGAGCGATTGACCAAAGTCAAGAAAATATTGGCAATGATGAGCGTAGCAAAAACCAACGTACGAGTAAGCGATTCATTATAGCCTTCATGCACACTATACTGATAAATTGCCAGCGTTCCTACCGTAATCATCAAGCCTTGAATGATACTGATAGTCAGTTCTTTCCAACTAAAAAAAGTATTGGTGGCTGGACGTGGTTGCTGACTCATCGTGTTTTTTTCCATTGGCTCATTTTCGTAGATAATTGAGCAGGTTGGCCCCATTATCAACTCCAAAAAGATGATATGAACGGGCGAAAAAATATTAGGAAACAACCAACCCAAAGCCAATGGAATAAAGACCGTCAAGACGATTGGAATATGAATCGAAATAATATACTGAATGGCTTTTTTGAGATTTGTATAAATCTTTCGTCCCATTGCCACAGCATCGACCATTTTCGATAAATCATCTTCTGCCAAAATCAATGAAGCGGCTTGTTTGGCAATTTCTGTGCCTTTTTTGCCCATCGCAATACCAATGTGTGCTGCTTTGAGAGCTGGGCCATCATTTACGCCATCGCCAGTCATAGCCACAACCTCGTTTTGGGCTTTTAGGGCATTGATAATCCGTAGTTTCGCTTCGGGAAACATTCGGGTAAAAAGATTGGTATCTTTTACTCGTTGTTGTAGTTCGGTTTCCGATAATTGCATCAATTCGTCACCCGTAAGGCTGCGTTCGTGACCTTTAAAACCAATTTGTTTGGCAATGGCCGTTGTGGTGGCGGCATTATCGCCTGTGATGATTTTCACGTCGATTCCTGCTCGGTAAAAACTATTCAAAACCGCTTGAATATTCTTCTTAGGTGGGTCGTAAAACGCTACCAAACCTTTGAAACCAAACTTAAATTCTTGTTGAGTTGTGGGGTAATTATTTCCATCGAGTTGAGCCTCTCCTACTGCCAAAACCCTGTAACCATCTTTGGCCAATGTTTCTATTACTTCGTTGATTTTTTGCTTTTCGGTTTCGGTCAAAACGCTCACGTTCATAATGGCTTCGGCTGCACCTTTGGTTGCTATGAAGCGTTTTCCTGCTTTATTTGCAAAAATGTGCGTCATCATTGGCGGCTTTCCACCCAACGGATATTCGTGAACCAACTCAAAATTGGGGCGTTCGTCTTGCGAAACTATTTTTGCGTAAGTATCGTGCAAAGCAATTTCCATGGGGTCGAATGGAATCGGTTCGCTTGCCCACATGGCTATTTCTATTAGGTTTTTCTCGGCATCAGTCAATGTATCTTTTGGCTCAGAAATTTTATCCGAACCTAATACAAAAACCTTTGCCAGCGACATTTTATTTTCGGTAATCGTTCCTGTTTTGTCCGTACAAATAACGGTCGCACTTCCCAGCGTTTCTACGGTCTTCATTTGTTTCACCACGATTCCCATTTTCATCAAACGCCACGCCCCCAATGCCATGAAGGTCGTGAAAGCCACTGGAATTTCTTCGGGCAGAATACTCATTGCCAGCGTAAGAGCTTTGAGCAAACTATCCAAAACATCGTGCGATTTGAAGAAATTGATTCCCCAGACAATCAGAAAAACGATTGCTCCCGCAATGACCATTTTCTTGACAAAATTGCTTATCTGAAGCTCCAACGGGGTCTCTTCTTCTTCAATACTTTCGAGGCTTTTACCTATTTTACCCAATTTGGTTTCATTGCCGATGGCCGTTACGGTGGCTATCGCCAAACCACTGGCAACGGTTGTTCCTCTAAAAACCTGATTATCTTCTTTGTTGGCATCTTTTTCGACCGACAAAGATTCGCCCGTAAGAATTGATTCATTGACCGAAAAATCATTTGAACGCACAATCGTTCCGTCGGCTGCCACGAGTGTGCCTTCTTCAATCACGAGGCTATCGCCAAGTACCAATTCTTCACTCGAAATTTCTATGATTTCACCATCTCGAATGACCTTGCAGGTGGGTTGCGTAAAGTTTTTGAGTTTTTCGAGGGCATCTCGGCTACGAGAATCTTGATAAAGTGAAATCGTAGCCACCAAAACAATGGCCGAAGCCAAGAAAATACCATCGCCAATATCGCCACTGATGAAATAGATTGTAGAAGCAACGAGTAGCAAAATAACCATCGGCTCTTTGACCAAACTTTTTACGGCTTCCAGAAAACCATTTTCTTTTTTGTAGTCGAGGCTATTACTACCAAATTTTTCTCTGGCTGCTAAAACTTGTTGTTGAGAAAGGCCGCTGATGTCAAAGTTATTTTTAGGCATAGTACTTAATATTATGTGGGCATGAGATAGCCTTGCTTTTTCCAAAAGTAAGTAGTTTTATAGGAAAAGCAGTATATACGTACCTTTAATTTTCACGAAAATATCCATTCGGCTAATCAAGCGAAGGGTCGCATCCACGCTGCCTAAGAGAATAACAGAATATCTTTTTATATTTTCCGACTTTAAGCCGAAACATATACTTTTCTAACGATTGCTATCAATATACTCAATAGTATGTAATGTAGAAAAACCTGTAAGGTCTTTTCTGACCTTGCAGGTTTAATTTTTTAATATTTTATGATTAAATAAAAACGCTACGCCCGCTCTTTCGTACCGAGAAAAGGCAGCCAGTTCTCTTCGATAGAGCCTGCGAAGTCTCGTAGAAACATAATAAAAGATGGTTTGTAAGGTTTTCGGGGGAGAGTAAATCCGACTTCTTCGGGGGTGAGGTCGCCTTTGCGAGAGTTGCAGCGGCGGCAGGCGGTTACGAGGTTATCCCAGTTGGTTTTTCCGCCTCTTGATTTAGGTACTACGTGGTCGAGTGTGAGGTCTTCGTGGCTTCCGCAATAAACACATTTGTTGCCGTCACGCCTAAATACATTCTGCCTACTGAGCATCACGCCTTTGAATGGCAAACTGACGTAATGATTGAGCCTAATGACTGAGGGGAGTGGATAGCTTTTATCAACGGTGCGAAGCATACCTTTTGGGGAATCGGAGACTAACTCGGCCTTATCGAGATAAACCAATAAAAAGGCCTTTGGTACTGTACAAATACTCAATGCACTATAATCGGCATTTAAAACTAACACTTTCCTGCTCATAAAAACATTTGAAGATTAGCGGTTATATATTTGTAGGGCAATTTAATTGAAAAAAATCAGATTCTTCACAAATTTTAATATAAAATATTTGTAAAGAATCTGATTCGTAAACGTATATATATCAAGCGATTACGGTTTCTTACAACCTTCTACCAAAGCCTTGATTGTAGCGAGCGATTTCTGAGCATCTTCGATGTCTTTGACTACGAAATTTATTTCGCTCGAAAACCCAGGTTTACTGTCTTTAGTGAGCTTGACGAACTTCTCTTTATTGAGCGTGTAGGCAGTTATACCAACCGTTTTACCCGAAACATCAATATCAATTTTCTTAGGGTCGATGTCATATAAATTCCATTCCGAAACCGACTCTACTGATTTTTTGGACTCCGAAAGTGTAGCTGTCAACTTCCATTTGCATTTATCGCCATCTTGCAGCGTTAGGTCTTGTTTTGGATTTTCGGTGAGTTTCAATTTAGCCACTAAACTACTAAAATCACCTGCGGTTATGTTTGTCTTACAGCCTTTTGAAATAGCAGGGAGAGCTTCGGCTAAATAACGAGCATCTTCGAGGTCTCCCACGATGAAATCTACACTGTTATCGTAATTTTGTAAAGCACCATCTTTGGTATATTGAATAAACTTCTTGTTGTCTGCTACCTTAGCTGTGATTTTGATTATTTCTTTTGAAACCGAAAGTTTGTAATCAGATAAATCGCCAAAATTAAATTTGAATGATTCATCTACGGTTTTTCCTTTATTATTAGATTTCAAATCGTAGGTTGTAAGGCAGGTAGTGGCTATCTTTTGGGTATAGGCCGACTCATTTACTTTAAAATCTTTGGTTCGGTCTTTTAAAATCTTGAAACCATCTTCTTTGGTTGCTAATTTGGGCAAACGTGTCTGTAATTCTTTTTTAGCCAAAGGAATGATTTTCTGAATAGCCATTTGTAATATACTTCCCTCGCTTGGCGTTTGGGCATAAATCTTTATTTCATCGTTGTAGCCCTTCGTAGTTTTTATGTAATCATTTTTTGACTTAGCAACTACATAAATTTCTTTGCCACTAATTTTTAGTTCGGCACTACCTTCATTGAGGTCTCCCCAACTAAAATCAGCTTGCGTTTCAGTAGTTTTCTTACCGTCGTTTTCTTCTAAAGTCAAAGAAGCTCGGTCTTTATAAATACTTGATTTCTTGAGGCTTTGCTTAAAAGTTTGCTTTTCAGCGGTAGCCTCTTTTATGTTTTGTTCGAGCCATGTTTGCAATGCTCCTAACTCTTCTTTCGGCAATTTTATTGATGTTTCCCAAGCGGTTTTAGCAGCAGTAATAGCATCTTTGAGATTTTTTTCAAGCTCTCGTGCATCATCAATATTCTCTGATAATAGCTCTACTTTATTTTCGTAGTTTTGCATTTCTCCGCCTTTGGTATAGCGAATCACTTTTAGGCTTTTCTGCGAAGCAAGTTCAACTTTCATTTCTTTGGTCGAAGCACTGCGTTTGATTTCGCCTATTAGGCCCAAATTAAACTCATAAAGTTCTTCGGTACTTTTGCCTTTTGAATCAGTGGTGGTGATTGCAATTTTTACATCGAATGGCGTGGCAGTCTCATAGCTAAAATGCTGATTAACAGTAGATTTTTCTAATTTTATTTCTTTTACATAAATCTTCACTTTATCAAGCGATGCCTTCAAGTTTGACTGGGCTTGTGTTAAAAATGGCAAAAAAATAAGAGCGTATTTAAGTATTTTCTTCATGGAGATACAATTTTTTGTTTTCAACAAATTTAACGACATAAAATCGAATCCATCCTTACCGTTTAATAAAAAAAGCGGAATTTTAATGTTCCGCTTTTTAAAAGAGTATAATTGTTTTACTTCGCTTACTTCACCCAAGCCTCAACTTCCTCTTTACTTGGCATTTTTTCATCGATTTTGAGTTTCTTTCTCATTCCACCCAAATCATTGAAAATTTTATTGGCGTTGACTTCTTTAAGTTGTGAAACCATCACAAAACCCATTTTTTGTAAGGCTGGCACCCAAACTTTTGGAATACCAATGGCTTCATAATCAGCTTCTTGCGAGAGTTCTTGTTTTTTCTCTGGTCGCATTTGCGGGAAGAACAATACTTCTTGAATACTCACGTTATCGGTCAACATCATCGTGAGGCGGTCGATACCGATACCAATACCTGCGGTTGGTGGCATTCCGTATTCGAGCGAGCGAATGAAATCTTCGTCCATTGCCATTGCTTCCTCATCTCCACGCTCAGCCAATTTGAGTTGTTCTTCAAAACGCTCACGTTGGTCGATTGGGTCGTTTAGCTCAGAGTACGCATTGGCCACCTCTTTTCCATTTACAAACAACTCAAAACGCTCAACCAAACCTGGTTTTGAGCGGTGTTTCTTAGTCAGTGGCGACATCTCGACTGGATAATCAATGATAAATGTCGGTTGAATAAGGTTTGCTTCTACTTTTTCGCCAAAAATTTCGTCAATCAACTTAGCTTTGCCCATTGTGTCGTCAATTTCCATTCCCCACTGGCGGCAATAAGCACGGGTTTCTTCTTCGCTCAAATCGGCTAAGTTTACACCTGTATATTTTTCAATGGCTTCCAAGATACTCAAACGAGCAAATGGACCAGCAAAATTTAGTTCGTTTTCACCCAGTTTGAAAGTCGTTGAGCCATGAACGGCTATTGCCACTTTCTCGAAAATTTCTTCCGTGATTCCCATCATCCATTCGTAGTCTTTGTAGGCCACGTAGAATTCGAGCGAAGTAAACTCTGGGTTGTGAGTGCGGTCCATACCTTCGTTACGGAACATTTTCCCGAACTCATAAACGCCATCAAAACCACCTACGATGAGGCGTTTTAAGTATAATTCATTAGCGATACGCATATACAAAGGCATATCGAGCGTATTATGGTGGGTAGCAAATGGGCGTGCCGCTGCTCCACCATGAATAGGCTGTAAGATTGGTGTTTCTACTTCGAGCCAGCCTTTTTCATCAAACATTTTACGCATCGTGCTGATGATTTTTGCACGTTTGATGAACACATCTTTTACGTGCGGATTTACTATTAAATCTACATAACGTTGGCGGTAGCGTTGCTCTGGGTCTGAGAAGGCATCATAGACTTTGCCATCAACTTCTTTCACTACTGGAAGCGGACGAAGCGATTTGTTAAGAATTTTAAATTCGGTTACGTGAATCGAAGTTTCGCCAGTTTGAGTTGTAAAAACATAGCCTTTTACACCAATAATATCACCAATATCAAGCAATTTCTTAAAAACTGTGTTATAAAGCGTTTTATCTTCACCTGGACAGAGGTCGTCACGGCGGAAGTATAATTGGATACGGCCCGTTGAATCTTGCAATTCGGCAAAAGACGCACTTCCCATAATACGAAACGACATCAAACGACCAGCGATTGATACGTTTTTATAATCGAGTTTATTGTTTTCGTAGTTTTTCTCAATATCGGCGGCCGTTACGTTTACTTCAAATAAATCGGCAGGATATGGGTCAATGCCCATTGCCATTAGGTCTTGTCTTTTCTGACGGCGTAGTAATTCTTGTTCGCTAAGTGCCATTTATAGTAATGTATAATGATTAATGTTAAATGCTCAATGAAAGCTTTCGGAAAGCATTAAACCTTTATTTTTTGCAAAATTAAGCAATCAATGTGAAGAATGACACATGATTGCTAAGCTATTTCTTTATCGAAAGCTTATAAGCTAACTTCTGAATATAGTTTTTGTTTAATTTTCGGGGAATCGGATTTCGATTAATGTACCAACTTCGTCGTTCGGACTGGCGGGATTTTCGATGCGGTCTTTGATTGAAAACACAATGTTGGCATCGTTGATTTTATTGTAAGTCGTTAGGCGTTCGGTTGTGATTTTTAGCCCTTGCGATTTATAGCCTTTACTTGATTTTGATTGTATTTTTTCGGCATTACTTCTACCAACACCATTATCTTCGATTTTACAAATCAAATAACCTAATTCCTTGTAGAATCTGATACTCAAAAGTCCTTTTTGGTGTTTGTAGCGAAGTCCGTGGTTGATAGCATTTTCGATGAAAGGTTGCAAAATCATCGTCGGAATCTCAACGTATTTATTGACTTGTGCATCAACTGTTATTTCAAAATCAAATTTGTTTTCAAATCTAATTTTTTCTAATTCAATATAAAGCGTTAATAATTTGATTTCTTCGGCCAATGGAATAAATCGACTACGAGACGAATCAAGGAATAAACGAATCAATCGTGAGAATTTCGATAAATACAAGTTTGCCGTGAGGGTATCTTGGTTCATCACGTAGCTCTGAATCGAGTTGAGGGCATTAAACACAAAATGCGGATTCATTTGCATTTGTAAAGCTCTCAGCTCCAGTTCGGCTCTTGCTCGGTTGGCTTCTTCGGCCACTTCTTGGGCTGCTTTGAGGGCTTCTTCGGCGATTTTCTTTTCTGTTATATCGGTCATGATACCCATAATCATAAATGGCTCATCGTTTTCATTTCTGACAACTTTGGCTGCATTTTCAAGCCATTTAAGGTTTCCGTGGGCATCTATAATGCGGTAAACTCCGTAAGCAACACCTGAAAACAAAATATCTTGCTCCATTTTTTGAGCAATCGGTTTATCTTCTTCAATGATTGCCTCTTTCCATAAACTAAAGTCTAATTTCCATTGTCTTGAGGTTTTTCCATAGACTTTTTCAAATGATTTACTAACTAATAACAACTTATAATCTGGCACACTGATAGCCCACACAACCTCATCTAAAGCATTGAGAATACTACTTAATTTACGCTCACTTTCCCTGAGACGTTCTTCGGCCTTCTTACGCTCGGTTATATCTCGAACTACACTGATAAATCTGAAAACTTTATCATCTTGGTAGATAATCGTAACGGTGTCTTCTCGCCACACATAATGCCCATTTTTGTGGCGTGTTCGATACTGGTGTGTAAAAGCCGTGCTTCGAGAATTTACAGCATCGTTAACTTTCTTTTCAAAACCTGCAATATCATCAGGATACACCAAATTCATGAGGTTACCTTTACTTTGCTCTACGCTCTCATTGAAGCTATACCCAAACATTTTTTGGAAAGAAGGCGATGTATAAACAATGAATGTGTTTTCAATAACGAAGATTCCATCAGAGGTATTTTCGGCAATGAAACGGAACCTTTCTTCGCTTTCTTTCAATAAACTTTCGGCTTTTTTACGTTCCGAGATATCAATCACAACGGCTATTTGCTGGACGACCTTGCCATTATCATCTTTCACAACGGTATTGATGGCTTCAACCCATTTGATGTTTTTCTTAAAGGTATCTATTTCTAACTCAACATTAAAATTCACACCATTCAGCTCTGATGAAGCATCAAGGTCTTCGTTTCGTGGATTAAACAACTCAATAGGTGACTTGTAGATGAGGTCTTCCATCTCAATCTCCATCATATCTAAATAACTTTGATTGGCCCACAATGCTCGTCCTTCGGTATCCCAAATCAATACACCATTGGTAATTCGTTCGGCCACTAACGATAGTTCCTTGATTTGGCTTTGTATGAGTTTCTGCTCGGTGATGTCAGAGCAAACTCCTGATATTCTGACCAGTTCGCCTGCTTCGTTGCGGATTCCGAACGATTTTTGGTAAATCCACTTGGTTTGTCCGTCGTTGGTCTTTATGCGATATTCTACTTCCGACGAGTTATTGGCTTTGATTTGAGCATCAATAATATCATTTATATCTTGGTCTTCTGGGAATAAATAATCTCGTACGAATGAGTTTTTTTCATAGAAATAAGATTGTTCTGGCCCTAAAACCTCTTTGCACGAAGGGCTAACATAAATGTATCGTTTGTTAACGGCATCAAATAGTAAGAAAACATCTTCGATGGTTTCGTTGAGTTGGCGGAAATTGCTCTCGCTTTCGCTGATAATAATTTCGTTATTGATACGCTCGATGGCATTTGCAATATTAGTAGCCAACGAAAGCAAAATATTGATTTTATCTTCTGACCAAATCTGTTCGTGCGTACAATCATCAAAGCCTATAAAACCATAAAATTTGTTTTTAATGACAATCGGCAATAAAAGCACCGACAACAAATCTTGTTTTTCCCATCTTTCCCTGATTATAGGATTTTGGATTTCGCTCAGTGTTTTCTGGAAAATCTTATTTTGAAGTAGTGGTTCGGTATAAAAAGGAACATCATCGAGCGATATATCTTGTGTATCTGGATTATGTAACTGAGAGCTTATACCTGTACGCACCCACTCTACTTTTTGACTAATTCGATTGGTTGCTAAATCATTAGCAAAGTAATGAACCCTATCTGTTCCGATAGACTCCCCGATGAGTTTGAAGGTTTCGTTGAGTGTTTCTTCGATATTCTTACTAACCAAAAGTTTTTCGGTGGTTTTGGCAATAGCGGCCAACATTTCGCTTTTGTAGAGTAATTCTCGTTGATTTTCGAGCAATTGGGCTTCTGCTTTTTTTCGTTCGGTAATATCAATCTGAATCGTGGCGAAAGCAATCGCCTTTTTAGAGAGAGGGTCTCTAACTAAGAAAGTTGTGGCATCTGTATATTTGATTTCTTTGGTTTTGGTATTAATCAAATCATGCTCACCTTGCCACATTCCATTCTTTAAAACTTGTGGCACAATTACATCATCAAGTAACACTCCCCCTTGGATTGAATGGCAGTCTTTGGCAGTTAGTCCTTCAAAGCTATCACCAAAGCCCGAAATTTGCTTGGCTTTTTCGTTCAAGAAAATTAAGTTTCCTCTCATATCCGACATACCGATAAATGCACCCGAATACTTTACTAAGTTTACGAACTTCTCTTGCTCTACCTGAATCGCCAACAACTGGGTTTGGGTAATTTTAAGTTCTTCGTAGCTCTTCACAAGGGCAATTTCGGCATGTTTTCGCTCCGTAATATTAGAGATAATACCATCTAACAATATTCGTTTTTCTACCTCATCAAAATACCATCTACCCTTCTCATTTACCCAAACTATCTCATTGTTTTTGTTGATGATTCGATACTCTATTGTGTATTCTCGATTAGTTTCATTAGAATGAACATTGACGTATTCTCTATCATCGGGGTGAATAATATTGGCATAACTTATCTTATTGTTTAGGATAAAGTCTTGGGCTGGATAACCCGTTAGTTGCTCTACTGCATCACTGATAAAAATCATTGTCCATTCAGCATCATTCAAGCACCTAAACGTAACACTCGAAATATTAGAGATGAGTGTTCGATACTGTAATTCTTTATCTTTGATTATTTGAACAAGTTTTACCTGCTCGTCAATGTCTTGGAATGTACCATAAAGCCTATTACAACGACCATTTACGTACTCCGCTTGCCCCAATGCACGCACCCAACGCACGTTTCCTTTGAGAGTAATAATCTGCACTTCAATGTCAAACGGAGTACCTTTTTTGAAGCAATCTGTGAAAGACTCTAATACTTTATCCCGACTTTCGCCTTCTTTGAAGAAATCTAAAGCAGTTTCTAATTCCAATGTAAACGAAGAGGGAGCTTCGAGAGTAGCTTTATTAATATCAGAGAAAAATACCGTTTGATTCTGTACGTCAATTTCCCAACCTCCAACTTTCGCTACAAGGCTTGTTTGCTCCAAAATTTCTTTCGTGCGTTTGAGTTCTCTTTCTGCTTTTAAGCGTTTATCGGCTTCGATTCCAAGCGAAATAATATCAGCAATCGAACGGGCAAAAGTTATGTCTTCTTCTAACCAGTTTTTCTTTGTTTCGGTTTGTTCCCAACAAATAACACCCACTAATTCTCCACCAATATAAATTGGCAAATCAAGCATCGAAACAATCTGTTGGGGGCGTAGGTAAATGTCGGCCAGTTCTTTAGTACATTCGTGGGTATAGGCATCATCAGCAACGATGGCCATTTCATTTTTGAGACTTTGAAAATAAAGTGGAAAATCGTTTTCGCTGATTTCAGCACCGAATGAATGTGTTTGCTCGGCTTTGATATACAAATCAACACATACAATTTTATTGCTCTCAAAAATCCAAAAACTTGCACGACCAACACCAATCCCTTCGGCTGCCGCCTCTGTAATTGTATGTAACCCTTCTTTCCAAAAATCACCTTCATCGAGATGGGTTTTAGAAAGCCGAATCAAAATATTATTTTGCAAAAGCACTCGCTCTTGTCGAAGCTGACTGGCAATTTCTTGGTTTTTACGCTCACTCACATCTCTTGCCGTAATCAGACGCATAACAAGATACCCAGTCGAATCATAAATGAGCGTAACGGAGTCTTCTCGCCATACATAAGAACCATTTTTGTGTAAAAAACGAACAATATATGTCAGCTTAGATGTCTGGCTCTTTATGGCATTACGGTACAGATTCCTAAGAAATTCGTGGTCATCTGGATGGAAAAACTCATAAATATTTCGTTCCGAAATCCCAATGGCTTCTTCAGTAGTATATCCAAACTGGCGTTCGTGAGCCGATGATAGATACGACACTTTATTGTTTTCAAAAACAATCACCACATCCGATATATTCTCGCTGATATACCTAAACTTCTCTTCGCTCTGTTTGAGAGCTGCTTTGGATTTAACTTGCTGGTCAATATCTTGTACAATACCATATACTCTTCTACAAACCCCATCCACAAACTCGGCAGCACCTTTGGCTCTTACCCAATGTTTTTTTCTATTGGCAGTGATAATTGCCAGTTCGAGGTCGTAAGAAACACCCTCTTTTATACACCTATCGATGGAATTTAAAAGCAAATCTCTTGACTCACTTTCATCAAAATAATTAATTACTTGACTAAAATCAGACTCGGCTTCGTCAATAACTTCAAAAATCTCTTTGGTGATTTTCGAAGAATATACTTTTTGTTCAAGCAGATTATATTCCCACCCACCTACTCTCGCCACACGATTAGTTTGTTCGAGTACCTCTTTCGTGCGTTTAAGTTCGAGTTCGGCCTTTTTACTATCAGTAACATTTCGAGCAATACAAATAATTTCGGTTAGGTTGCCATCATCGTCAGCCAGAGGCGAAATAACTACGCTAAACCATTGACGACCAGCCTCAGATTGTAAGCTATACTCCGCATTTGATTTTTTGTGAGTAGCAATTGTCTTATCCATTGCTGCCTTGATGGCATTGAGGGCATCATCGGGGAAACCAATCTGGTTGATACTTTTTCCCAAAAACACAGAAGGGGGAATCAATAAATCTTCGTTATTTTCATTCTGATAATATTCAGTAAAAATATAGTCTAAGTTCAACACAAAAACCAAGTCTCCGATATTCGATAATAAACTATTGAGGCGGTTATTAGTGGTTGTGAGTTGGGTTTCGGTTTTTTTAATGTCAGTTACATCTCGCCCAACTTTCAGTACTAAGTCATTATTAAATACCTCTTCGTGCCAATCGAGAAACTTATGATTGCCATCTTTTACCTTTACTTTTTTTGTATTACTAACATCGTTTTGCTCTAAGCCTAAGGTTTTTGCAATATCGTTTTCCCAGCTTTTACCAATCCATTCTTCATCTGTGTATCCCAAAATTTGCTCAACGTTTTTACTGACAAATGTTACGACCCCTTCTGTGTTAACGCCTATGATGACCAAATTACCACGGTTCACAAATTTATAAGCAAAGAAGAGGTTTTCTTTAATACTTAGGTCAATGTAATGAATCACGTAGTTGATTACGAAGGCAATAAATGAGCTATTGAAATAAATAATAAAGTCCTTTGTTGAGATAAAACCCCAATAAACTAAACCCAACAGAGCGATAACGATAGCAAGAAGATAAGTATAGAAGTATCGGAAAGTATAAAAAACGTAGTAGGAAATCATATTGACGAGCGTAAACTCAGCCAATGTCAGATAATCCATTTGCCCAAGAGTGGCAATTTTATATAAAACTAATGAATTATAAATGACAAAAAAAGCAGCAAAAAGCCGATGCAGATTCTTGCGAATAATATCAAAATATCGGCTAAAAAAAGCTATCCCAAGGCAAAAAAGCCCCACAAGTAAATTATAACTTAGTTCGCTTTCTTTCCTAACACCAAATAAGTCTATGTAAAGCTCACTAAACGGAACAAAGACCCCAACGCCCCAAAAATACTGCACATAGCGGTAATAATGCCTCGATAATTCCTCTACGTTGTTTATATAAATATGTCGATACTTAGCATAGGAGTTTTTCATCAGTGAAAACACCACTACTAAAGCAATTGCGACAATTGATACAAAAACTAAATATTGGAGAGCTTCGCTCATGAATGAAACTTTGTGAAATAGAAAGGTTCGTAAGTAAATCTAAAATAAGCAAATATCATACTATTTTAAACGGCACCTGCTATAAAAATTAGGACACTTGCGATAAAAACGAGATTTAATGATTAGACGGTATTAGTTTTTAAATTTACCCCTAAAATTTTTAAAAAAATATATAACCTACCATTTAATTATATATTAATTACACAATCTAACAAAAACTACTCATTATAAACAAATAACATCAATAAATCTTTGTTTTTTTCGTTATCATTTCGTAATTTCGCACCCTATTTAAGATTACCCCAAAAAAATACGCTTTTCATTAGTAGAATTTTTGTCCGATACACGGCTGTTTTCGTAGGATAGTCGCACAGGGATAATCATTCGCTTCACTACGATATAAAAAAGTTTTTAGCAAACTAATTTCAGTCCTTTTAAACGTTTTTGAAACGTTCGGTCTGTTTTGTGCTTTAAACAAAAAGTTTAAAAATTTTATATCACTTAAAACTTTTCAAACCTTGAATCTGACAGAAACCGGTAGAAAAAGTTTCGCAACGGTAAAGCCGCTCATCGAATACCCAGACTTCTTGGATATTCAGGTAAAATCTTTTCAAGATTTTTTCCAGATTGAGACTCCAGCCGAAAATCGCAAAATGGAAGGGCTTTTCAATGTATTTGCCGAAAACTTCCCAATCGCCGACTCACGTGAAAACTACGTGTTGGAATTCGTCGATTACACCATCGACCCACCAAAATACTCAGTTGATGAGTGTATTGACCGTGGTCTTACTTACGCTGTGCCTTTAAAAGCAAAATTGCGTTTGATTTGTAATGATACCGACAACGAAGACTTCGAGACAATCGAGCAAGAAGTATTCCTCGGTAACATTCCATACATGAATGGTCGTGGCTCATTCGTTATCAACGGAGCTGAGCGTGTTATCGTATCACAATTACACCGTTCGCCAGGGGTGTTCTTCTCAATGAGCAAGCACACTAACGGAACGAAACTTTACTCAGCTCGTGTAATCCCGATGAAAGGTTCGTGGATTGAATTCTCGACTGACGTAAACAATGTAATGTATGCGTACATCGACCGTAAGAAAAAATTCCCAGTTACAACATTGCTTCGTGCAATCGGTTTCGGGTCTGATAAAGACATCCTTAACCTTTTCGGTTTGTCGGAAGAAATTCCTGGCACGCGTGAAGCCTTGAAAAAAGCAATCGGTCGTCGTCTTGCCGCACGTGTATTACGTACATGGACAGAAGACTTCGTAGATGAAGATACTGGTGAGGTTGTTTCTATCGACCGTAACGAGGTAATCTTAGAGCGTGACTCTATCATCTCTGACGATGACATTGACACTATCTTAAACACTGAGCAAAAATCAATCATTTTGCACCGTGAAGATGCCAACGTATCAGAATTTAACATTATCTATAATACGTTACAACGCGATAGCTCAAACTCTGAAAAAGAGGCCGTTGAGCAAATCTACCGTCAGTTACGTAATACAGAAGCACCAGACGAAGCAACAGCCCGTGAGATTATCCAAGGTTTGTTCTTCTCTGATAAACGTTATGATTTAGGAGAAGTAGGTCGCTACCGTGTAAATACAAAATTGAACCTCACTACACCACTCGAAACAGGTGTATTGACAACTCAAGATATCGTTGAAATCGTTAAGTTCCTTATCTCATTGATTAACTCAAAAGCAGTTGTCGATGATATTGACCACTTATCGAATCGTCGTGTACGTACCGTAGGAGAGCAACTTTACGCACAATTTGGTGTAGGTTTGGCTCGTATGGCCCGTACAATCAAAGAACGTATGAACGTTCGTGATAACGAAGATTTCAAACCAGTTGATTTGATTAACGCTCGTACGCTTTCATCGGTAATCAACTCATTCTTTGGAACCAACCAGCTATCACAGTTCATGGACCAAACCAACCCATTGGCCGAAATCACGCACAAGCG
Organism: Emticicia aquatilis; assembly: GCF_014644295.1. Taxonomy (GTDB): domain Bacteria; phylum Bacteroidota; class Bacteroidia; order Cytophagales; family Spirosomataceae; genus Emticicia; species Emticicia aquatilis. The sequence goes on along the minus strand of NZ_BMKK01000003.1, from coordinate 104,311 downwards.
TCGTATGTCGGCACTCGGGCCAGGTGGATTGAGCCGTGAGCGTGCAGGTTTCGAGGTTCGTGACGTTCACTATACGCACTACGGTCGTTTGTGTACTATCGAAACGCCAGAGGGTCCAAACATCGGTTTGATTTCGTCACTTTGTACGTATGCCAAAATTAACAGCATGGGCTTCATCGAAACCCCTTATGTTAAGATTGAAAACGGTAAATTAACCAAAGAATTGGTTTACTTAACTGCCGAAGAAGAAGACGGAAAAAATATTGCGATGGCAACTGCCGATGTTGATGCCGAAGGAAACTTCTTGGTTGATACATTGAAGTGTCGTTATGAAGGTGACTTCCCAATGAAGACTCCTGATTCAATCGACTACATGGATATTGCCTCAAATCAGATTGTATCAGTGGCCGCTTCAATGATTCCATTCATTGAGCATGATGACGCCAACCGTGCCTTGATGGGCTCGAACATGCAACGTCAAGCGGTGCCATTGTTGCGTCCAGAAGCTCCAATCGTAGGTACAGGTCTCGAAGGCCGTTTGGCTCGTGACTCACGTACTTTAGTAGTTGCCGAAGAAGATGGTGTTATCGAATACGTTGATGCAAATGTTATCAAGGTTCGTTATAACTGGACTCACGAGCAATCATTGGTGAGCTTCGATACAAACGTAACTTCTTATGAACTTATCAAACATCGCCGTACGAACCAAGATACTTGTATCAACATTCGTCCGATTGTATTGAAAGGCCAAGAAGTGAAAAAAGGTCAAATCCTTGTAGAAGGATATGCTACTCAAGGCGGAGAGCTTGCTCTCGGACGTAACCTCTTGGTTGCCTTCATGCCTTGGCAAGGATATAACTTTGAGGATGCGATTGTAATCTCTGAAAGAGTTGTTCGTGAAGATATTTTCACATCAATTCACATCGAAGAATACGAACTCGAAGTACGTGATACAAAACGTGGTGAAGAAGAATTAACGGCTGAGATTCCAAACGTTTCGGAAGAAACAGTGAAGAACCTCGACGAAAACGGTATCGTTCGCACTGGTACACGTGTACGTGAAGGAGATATTCTAATCGGTAAGATTACTCCAAAAGGAGAATCAGACCCAACTCCAGAAGAAAAACTCCTCCGTGCTATCTTCGGCGATAAAGCAGGTGACGTGAAAGATGCTTCGAAAAAAGCACCACCATCAATGGATGGTGTAATTATCGACACAAAACTTTTCTCTCGCCCAAGCAAAGAAGAGCGTTCGAAACACAAAGACGAATTAAAAGCATTGATGAAAAAACACGGACGCCAATTAATCGAACTCCGTGCATTGATGATTGATAAAATGGTTGAATTGCTTGATGGCAAAACAACTGTAGGTGTGAAACATAAATTTGGAGACGAACTTATCTCTAAAGGCATGAAATTCAACCGTGCAAACATCACCAATAATTTATTCCCAGACAAAAACAATTATGTTGACGAAAGCCAATATAATGTACCTGAAGAAGTAAACTTATTGGGCGATGTTATCTTGGATGGTTGGACAGAAGACCCTGCTTTCAACAAACTAATCGTAACACTTTGTAAGAACTACTTGGCTCGTCGTAGCGAAGTAATCGGTCGATTCAAACGTGAGCGTTTTGTATTGGAAGTTGGTGACGAATTACCAGCAGGTATCGTGAAATTGGCTAAAGTTTACATCGCTAAGAAACGTAAGTTGAAAGTGGGTGATAAAATGGCTGGTCGTCACGGAAACAAAGGGGTTGTAGCTCGTATCGTTCGTGATGAAGACATGCCATTTACAGCAGAAGGTCAGCCAATGGACATCGTGTTGAACCCACTTGGTGTACCTTCTCGTATGAACATCGGTCAGCTATACGAAGTTGTATTGGGTCTTGCGGGTAGAAAATTAGGCCGTAAATATGCTACGCCAATCTTTGATGGTGCTACTGAAGAAGAAGTATCAGCCGAATTGGCAGAAGCAGGTTTACCACCTTACGGACGTTCTCAACTATACAACGGTTTGACTGGTGAGCCATTCGACCAAAAAGTAACCGTAGGTATCATGTATATGATGAAGCTCGGTCACTTAGTTGATGATAAAATGCACGCCCGTTCAATCGGACCATACTCACTCATTACGCAACAACCATTGGGTGGTAAAGCACAATTTGGTGGTCAGCGTTTCGGAGAGATGGAGGTTTGGGCATTGGAAGCATTCGGTGCATCGCATATCTTACAAGAAATCTTGACTGTAAAATCTGATGATGTATTGGGTCGTGCCAAAGCATACGAAGCAATCGTAAAAGGAGAGAATTTGCCAAAACCAAATATCCCAGAATCATTCAACGTATTGGTTCACGAATTACGAGGCTTAGCATTAGAGATTACTTTGCAGTAGTCTGAAAAAATAAAGGTGTGTTTTTCTACGGAATTACACACCTCAAAATGAGCTTATCATTTTCACATCAATCATACTTGAAAATGTCTTTAAAGAAAAATAAAAAACTCAATAGTGACTTCCAGAGCATCACTATCAGTTTGGCTTCACCAGAGTCAATCTTAGAAAGCTCTTTTGGCGAGGTTACTCAACCTGAGACAATCAACTATCGTACTTACAAACCCGAAATGGGCGGTTTGTTTTGCGAGCGTATCTTCGGTCCGGTAAAAGACTGGGAATGTCACTGTGGTAAATACAAACGTATTCGCTACAAAGGTATTATCTGCGACCGTTGTGGTGTAGAAGTTACCGAAAAGAAAGTACGTCGTGAACGTATGGGACACATCGAACTCGTTGTGCCTGTGGCTCACATTTGGTACTTCCGTAGTTTACCAAACAAAATTGGTTACTTAGTAGGTATGTCGTCGAAGAAACTCGACCAAATTATTTACTATGAAAGATACGTCGTTATCCAACCGGGTATCAAAGGTGAAGATGGCGTTTCTAAAAACGACTTCTTGACTGAAGAAGAATATTTGGACATCATGGACAAATTGCCACGTGATAACCAAATGCTCGACGATAAAGACCCTAATAAATTTATCGCCAAAATGGGTGCTGAAGCTTTAGAAATGATGCTTTCTCGCCTTGACTTAGACCAATTATCATACGACCTTCGTCACGCTGCGGCTACCGATACTTCACAACAACGTAAGGCTGATGCCTTGAAACGTTTGAAAATCGTAGAAGCTTTACGTGATGCAAACACTCGTATCGAAAATAAACCTGAGTGGATGGTTATCCGTATGGTGCCAGTTATTCCACCAGAATTGCGTCCGCTCGTGCCATTGGATGGTGGTCGTTTCGCAACTTCTGACTTGAATGACCTCTACCGTCGTGTGATTATTCGTAACAACCGTTTGAAACGTTTGTTAGAAATCAAAGCTCCAGAAGTAATCTTACGTAACGAAAAACGTATGTTACAAGAGGCTGTTGACTCATTGTTCGACAACTCTCGTAAAGTAAACGCTGTTCGTTCGGAAGGGAACCGTGCCTTGAAATCACTTTCAGATATGTTGAAAGGAAAGCAAGGACGTTTCCGCCAAAACTTACTTGGAAAGCGTGTTGACTACTCTGGTCGTTCGGTAATCGTTGTAGGTCCAGAATTGAAACTACACGAGTGCGGTTTACCAAAAGATATGGCGGCCGAGCTTTTCAAACCGTTCATTATCAGAAAGTTAATTGAGCGTGGAATCGTTAAGACGGTAAAATCTGCTAAGAAAATCGTTGACAGAAAAGATGCAGTAGTTTGGGATATTTTGGAAAACGTATTGAAAGGACACCCTGTTCTTTTGAACCGTGCCCCTACGCTCCACAGACTTGGTATCCAAGCTTTCCAACCTAAATTGGTGGAAGGAAAAGCAATCCAATTGCACCCACTCGTTTGTACAGCCTTCAACGCTGACTTTGACGGTGACCAGATGGCCGTTCACGTGCCGCTTGGTCAGGAAGCAATCATGGAGGCTTCAATCTTGATGTTGGCTGCTCATAATATCTTGAACCCTGCCAACGGAGCTCCAATCACTGTACCTTCTCAGGACATGGTGTTGGGTCTTTACTTCGTAACGAAAGGACGTAAGTCAACACCAACTCACAAAGAGCCAGGTGAAGGTCTTACTTTCTACTCGCCAGAAGAAGTAATCATTGCGATGAACGAAGGTGCGGTTTCAAAACACGCTCACATTAAGTGTCGTGTGAAGGTAAAAGACGAAAACGGCAACTTAGTTTGGAAAATCGTTGATACCGTTGCTGGACGTATCTTGTTTAACCAGTGTGTACCTGAAGAAGTAGGTTACCTCGACGAATTATTGACTAAGAAAAAGCTACAACAGCTTATTGGTCGTGTATTCAAAGAAGCTGGTTATGCTCGTACAGCACAATTCTTAGATGACATCAAGCAATTGGGTTATCAAACAGCCTTCCGTGGAGGTTTGTCAATCGGTTTGGACAACATCATTGTTCCGCCAGAAAAAGCAAAACTCGTTGAAGATGCGAAAAAAGAAGTAGAAGAAGTACAAAACAACTATATGTTCGGTATCATTACTGAGCGTGAGCGTTATAACCAAATCATTGATATTTGGGGACGTGTAAATAGTTCGATGCGTGTGATTCTATTGAAACAATTGGAAGAAGACCAAGCAGGTTTCAACCCAATTTATATGATGATGCACTCTGGAGCTCGTGGTTCGCAAGAACAAGTGCGTCAGTTAGGTGGTATGAGAGGTTTGATGGCGAAACCACAAAAGAATATTCAAGGCTCGGTTGGAGAAATCATCGAAAACCCAATCTTGTCTAACTTCAAAGAAGGTCTCGACGTACTCGAATACTTTATCTCAACACACGGTGCTCGTAAAGGTTTGGCCGATACAGCCCTAAAAACTGCCGATGCTGGTTACTTAACTCGTCGTTTGCACGATGTTGCTCAAGACGTAGTAGTAAACGAAATCGACTGTGGAACTTTACGTGGTATTCAAGTTTCGGCTTTGAAAGACAACGAAGACATCGTTGAGCCACTTTCTGAGCGTATCTTGGGCCGTACATCGGTTTATGATGTAATTGACCCATTGACGAAGAAACTTATCGTAAAAGCTGGCGAAGAAATCACCGAAGAAATTGCGGCAGAAATCGACGAAACAGCTATCGAAACAGTAGAAATTCGCTCGGTATTGACTTGTGAAACACAAACGGGCGTTTGTGCGAAATGTTATGGACGTAACTTGGCTACTGGCCGTATGTCGGAAGGTGGCGAAGCAGTTGGTGTAATTGCCTCACAATCAATCGGTGAGCCAGGTACTCAGCTTACACTCCGTACGTTCCACACAGGGGGTACTGCCCAAAACGTTGCTTCGGAAGCAAACATCAAAGCGAAATTTGCTGGAACAATCCAACTCGAAGAAATGCGTACCGTACAGTCAACTGACCGTGAAGGTAACGAAATTACAACAGTGTTGGGTCGTCGTGGTGAGATTCGTATCATCGAAACAGGTACAAACAACGTACTTATCGTAAATAACGTACCTTATGGTGCTACTTTGGAAGTAAAAGACGGACAACAAGTTGCCAAAGGTGATACACTTTGCCATTGGGACCAATTCAACGCCGTTATCCTTGCTGATATTGATGGAGTTGTAGAATACGATGCAATCGAAGAGAACATCACTTATAAAGAAGAAGCCGATGAGCAAACCGGTTTCCGTGATAAAGTTATCATCGAATCGAAAGACCGTACGAAAAACCCTTCAATCATCGTAAGAACAAGCAATGGTGAAGAAGAAAAAGCCTACAACTTGCCAGTATTGGCTCGTTTGACGGTGGAAGATGGCAAAATCATCAAAGCTGGACAAATCTTAGCTAAGATTCCTCGTGCCATCAACATGAACCGAGATATTACGGGTGGTTTGCCTCGTATCACTGAGTTATTTGAGGCTCGTAACCCATCAAATCCTGCGGTTGTGTCGGAGATTGACGGTATCGTACAATACGGTGCTATCAAACGTGGTAACCGTGAGATTTTTGTTGAGGCGAAAGATGGTATCAAGATGAAATACATGGTGCCTTTGTCGAAACTATTCTTAGTACAAGACGGAGACTTCGTATTGGCAGGTGACCCACTTTCTGATGGAGCTATCACGCCAGCCGATATTCTTCGTATCAAAGGGCCAACCGCTGTACAAGAATACTTAGTAAACGAAGTACAAGCCGTATATCGTCAGCAAGGGGTAAAAATCTCTGATAAGCACATCGAAACGATTGTTCGCCAAATGATGCAAAAAGTAGAGGTTATTGACTCTGGCGATACGCTCTTCTTAGATAACCAAATGGTTGATAAGTGGGTTGTACGTGCAGGAAACGATAAGATTCTTGATAAGAAAGTTGTAATGGACGCAGGTGCATCTGATAAGTTCAAACCAGGACAAATCATCACTGCTCGTGAAATGCGTGACGAAAATAGCCGCTTGAAACGTGCTGACTTAGCACAACTCGTGGTTCGTGATGCTATGCCAGCGGTTGCTCGTCCTACATTACAAGGTATCACTACGGCATCGCTCGGTACAGAATCATTCATGTCAGCGGCATCGTTCCAAGAGACAACTAAAGTATTATCAGAAGCTGCCGTAAGAGGTAAGCGTGATACACTCGAAGGTTTGAAAGAGAACGTTATCGTTGGTCACTTGATTCCAGCCGGAACTGGTAACCGTAAATACCAAAACATTATCGTTGGTAGCAAAGCAGAACTCGAAGCAGCAGCCGAAAAGAAAAGACAACAAGAGGCAGCGAAGCAACGCAGAGAGTATGTTTAATTAATGAAAAATTGAGAATTAAGAATGTAGAATTCTTGTTCTCTTTATATAAAACACAAAAAAGGTCGAGCATTTTGCTTGACCTTTTTTGTTGGCAATATAAATCTTCAAACCCTAACTTGCGTTTTTACCAAATACTAATTAGCTTTGAATCAATAAAATTACAGAAAATGTCAACATCAGTAGTACCAATATCTGTTGAAGAGCGTATCCGAAACCGTAGGGCTTTGGCTAATCTTCTTTTGGAAAGAAAGAAATTGACAAAGTTAGAGATTTTGGAAGATGCAAAAAATCCAAAATTTCAAGAAATTGTTTCTTCATTAAGAGCTAAAAATAAAATGCCAAAATGAGTGAAATAAAATCTTATGAGTTTTATTTTTCGGGAACAGAAGATAACCGCTATTTCTTCGTAACAAAAAATGATATAGCTTATGAGATAAAATTTAAGCCCTTCCCCTATTTATTTGACTCAAACGAGCCTTTTGCACAAAATACTTTTGAGTTTGTCATTGCTGTTTTTTCTAATCCCAATCAACAAAATCTACGTCTTGACTCAAATATGGGTATTACAATAGCCAAAATATTTGACGATTTTTACGAAAGAAATAATCAAACAATTACCATTTATATTTGCGATACATCTGACGAAAAACAATTTGCCCGAGAGCGAAAGTTTTCAAGATGGTTTCTCGCTTTTCAGAATGAGAATTATCTGAAAACTGATGCAATTTTACTAACGTCTGGAGAAGAAGTTGTTCCTGTATCAATTATTTTTCGACGAGATAATCCTTACAAATATCAAATTATGGAGGCTTTTGAAAAGCTAACCGATGGATTTACGCACAAATAGTATATCCAAAATAATAAATAATTCAAGGCTTGAAAACACATTTCAAGCCTTTTTTATTGAAAAATAAGCCAAAATCTCATAAAACTTTAAGATGAACTTACGGTATTATTCTAATATTCGTTGAATTTTCCAACCGAGTACTTGTACTATTCGGAGAGTGCTATTTGAAGTGTTTAGAAAAATTTTCAACATTGTAATAGATTCTTTAGTGAAAGAATTAAAACATAAGTAACTGTAAACTAAATAGTTATACAAATTTCTTTATCAATAATCTAACACTTACGCACATGAAAAACTTTACAAACGCATTCAAAAAACTTGCACTTTTAATGGTATTTGGTTGTTTCCTAAGCCTAAATACTCAAGCACAATTTCTTGCTACTGTCATAGAATCATCGGAAAGCGAAATTCCCGAAAAGCCAAATTTCACTCCGTTGGCAACTCCATCAAAATTATTTTTGGCAAACATTCGTCCAATAGAAAAAGGGCAGAAGATAGAATTGAGATATTGGAAAAAAGAAGGAATAAAAATGACGGTTTCTTTATACGATGCCAACTCACATTTAATTTATGAAAGAGAATTGGGAAGATACGATTGGGGAAATTTTATTTCAAAATATGATATTTCAACATTATCGGCAGGCTCATATCAGTTTACGCTCAAAAGTGGTGATGAAATCTGGAATAAAAAGTTTGAAATCCATAAAGATTACACGCATAGTGTGGCAATTCGATAATTTTGTTTGACTCACGGAAAACATATTTTAAGGTCAGGTTTTTGCCTGACCTTTTTTGTTTATATCCAATAGCTGATTAGATTTGCTAATAAATATCTGACCACAATTTTCTAAACAAATCAAAACTAATCTTAGCATGATTCGTTTTATCTAAATCCAATACTAAAATTATGAAAAAAGCCTTTTTATTGCTCTTACTCGCCATATTTAGTACAAATGCTTATGCCCAAAAAACAAAGCTACTTTTGGCGGAAAAAGTAAAATATGAAGCAGTGAACGCTAAAGAAAACGAAAAAAACGACCAAGAATTGAAAGAAGAAATGACCACTTTTTTGGGTTTTGGGTTAAGATTATCTTTGAAAGGCGTTGAAGAAACGGTAAAAGAAGAAAACAATCAGAAAAAGAAATCGGCATTGCGGCTACAAGTTGGTTTTCAGATGCCCAAATACATAAAAACCCAACCACCTCAGAAATTCTTTAAAGTCGGTTGGGATTTAGGGATTTTGCGGTAATTATGATTTCTACTCCAACAAGCTCAAAATATCATCTTTCGAGAGCGATTTTACAAAGTTTTCTTCGGTTGTGATGAGGTTATCGAAAAGCTTGCGTTTGTTTCGCTGTAGGGTCAGAATCTTCTCTTCTACCGAATTTCGGGTGATAAATTTATAGGTAAAAACCGTGTTTTGCTGCCCAATTCGATGTGCTCTATCAATGGCTTGTGCTTCAATGGCAGGATTCCACCACGGGTCGAGCAAGAAAACATATTCGGCGGCTGTCAGGTTTAAGCCCAAACCTCCTGCTTTCAACGAAATCAAGAAAATCTTTATCGAATCATCATTCTGAAAAATATCTACTTGCTCTTGGCGGTTGGTTGTTGAGCCATCGAGGTAGCAATAACGAATATTATTTTTCTCCAAATAATCACGGTAAATATCCAAATGTTTCACAAACTGACTGAAAACCAGCACTTTATGACCTTCTTCGATGATAGTTTCGAGTTTTTGTAGCACTTCTTCATTCTTACCCGAATCTCCATCATAGTCTTCATCAATCATTTGTGGATGGTTGGCCAACTGGCGTAATTTGGTCAAACCTTGTAGCATCGCCATCTGAGATTTCCCGAAACCTTTTTCTTCGATTTGCTCCAAAATGATATTTCTATAATACGATTTGGCTTCTTCGTAGCATTTTTCTTGCTCTTCGGTCATATCGCAATAATGAATACTTTCTACTTTCGGCGGAAGTTCGGTTGCTACCTGCGATTTGTGGCGTCGAAGCATGAAAGGTTTTATCAAACTATACAGACGCTTGTTTTGCTTTTCGTCTTGGTGTTTTTCAATCGGAATCTGGTATTCGTTTTTGAAATAACTTTGCGTACCCAAAAGCCCTGGATTAATAAACGTCATTTGTGTCCATAAATCCATCGTGCTGTTTTCGAGTGGCGTACCCGTCAGAATCAAGCGATTGGCCGAATTTAACTGCATAACAGCCTTTGAAATATGCGAACTTGGATTTTTGATTGATTGAGATTCATCCAAAATTACGTAATTGAATCGGTAATCTTTGATAAAATCAATGTCGATTCTGAGAATTCCGTAGGAAGTCAGAATCAGGTCATAATTATCAAACTGTTCAGTATTTTTCTCTCGATTTGTGCCTGTATAAATAAACGCTCGGAGATTTGGCGTGAATTTTTCTATTTCCTTTAACCAATTGTAAATCAACGAAGTAGGCATTACCAATAAGGTTGGAGGTCCACCCCCAGCCCCTAAAGGGGAGTTTTTAAGACTCTCACTTTGATTTTGTTCTTTTTGTGATTGCAAGAAAGCTAATGTTTGAATAGTTTTACCCAGACCCATATCATCGGCCAAGCAGCCACCTAATTTGTATTCTGCCAAAAATCTCATCCAATCGTAGCCAGCTTTTTGGTAAGGTCTGAGATTGGCATTTAAGCCTTTTGGAAGTTCGTATTGACCAATTTTATCAAAGTTTCGTAGTCTTTCCAATTTTCGAGTAATGACCGAAAACGCTAAACCTTCATTGGTCAAATCTTGTACTAAAACCAAATGATGTTTTTTTAGAATCGTAATGTCACTTTCATCCAGCTTATCAACATAGCTAAATAATTCTGAATATCTCGTAAACCATTCTTCGGGAATGACCGCAATTTGTCCGTTTGGCAGCGTAAACTCTCGTTTATTGGCCAAAATCAAGTTCCGAAGTTTCAAAAACGGAATTTCAAATTCGCCAAAACGCACTTTTGCTTTTATATCAAACCAATCGTTTTTTTCTTCGATATGCACCTCAATCGACGAATAGCCCAAGAAATATTGCTTTTGATTTTGGCTATTATCAACTTGTCTTACCTCAAAATTATTTTCTTCCAAAACTATTGCATTGCTCTGCAACCACGAAAAAGCGGGTCTTTTTGGCACTAAACTACGGCCCTGACGCACATCTAAACCCAAATCTTTTAGTAAGTTTACCTGTGTTTTTTCATACTTCAAATCTCGTTTTACTTTATGAAAAAACCAGCTATCGCCCGCCCGCTCGACGCTTACGTAAGCCTCAGCCGAGAAATTATCGAAACGAAAAGTATAATCACCGTACTGAAACGATAAATCAAAAACTATTTTGTTTTCTTCATCATTTTCTTCTTCTTCCTCATTATTATCAAATAACGCTACGGCAACTTTTTTTGTGGCCATTACTTCCGAAATAGATAAAAGTGGTTTGGGTTCGTGTTTCTCGAATCTAATCTCAAATCCTTGTGCAAAAACATCGAACTGAGCCACCAGCGGAGCAATGAATTTTTGGTAGTAAGTTTCCTCAATGTTTCGAGGAATAATGATATGATTTTTATTCAGAAAAGGCTTTAATTTCTTGCCATCAACTTGCTTCTCGAAATGATATAATTTATCGTCAATGAGTAGCCAAGCAGGTTCTTCACACAAAATTCTGGCATTTTTAAACTGAAAATGTACTCGTTCGCCGCCACATTTGATACTCGGAAAATAATGCGTATTTTCTTCGTTTCGGATAAAATTAAAGTAGGCTTTCGCTCCTTCTTGAATATTATTGACGGCTTTCCAAGTAGGGTCGCCATCGTTGCTCATAATATAAAGTGGCTTTTTCAGCAGTTTCTCCAAAATTTCGGCTCGGTGTTTTTCCATGTAGCCGTGAATCGTTTCTTGGAGCAGTTTATCTCCTTTTTCGGGGTCGAATATCTTTAGGAAAAAATCAAGTGGAGCGAGCTTTTTTGGACTAAATTTCTTTACAACGGCATCTTGCTGAATGGCTTCGGTAAGTTTTACGAGCGTAAAATCATCGGCATCAATTCGTTCGGAAAATTCGGAAATATTTTTCGACGATACACTCTGATTTTGGAGTGTCAGTTCGCCTTTACTGTTGAGTTGCACCACAAAGGCTTCAAATAAAAATCCCAGATATTCGTGTTCGAATAACGAATAGACCATCTGAAAAGGTTGTAGTGTAGATACTTTCATATTAACAAAATAGGAAGCCCTCCCACTTGGGAATTTGGGTGAAACCAATCTTATCTGTGTCATTTCTCAAACTTAGAATTAAACCAAACCACAAAAATGAGCAGGATTAGCCTGTAAATCAAATTTAAGACTCCAAAAAGTAGTGTTTGAAATAAAAATAATGATGAGCATAAAGCCCAAACAACGAATATAAGCAAACGCCAGCAGCAGAACAAAGAAGATGAAGGTTTTTTATTTAATGGATGGCATGTAGCACAATTTAGAAAATCGTGCTACTTCCTCACCAACTCAACAAAATCAAAATCATATTCATTTTTTTCGTCTTTTGGGTGCGAAATTCTTGCAGTTTCTTTCCATACATTGGTATCTAATGCAGGAAAAAACGCATCGCCTTCGATGCTGGCTTTAACTTCGGTGAGATATATTTTATTTGTAATTTTTAAGGCTTGTTCATATACATTTCCACCTCCGATTACGAATATTTCTTCATTTCCTGCGTGATTTTTAGCAGCTTCGATGGCCTGTTCGAGCGAGTTTACTTTTAGAATACCTTCGGGTAAAACCAAATCTTTTTGGCGAGAAATAACAATATTTGTACGATTTGGCAATGGCCTGCCGATTGACTCAAAAGTCTTGCGTCCCATAATGACCGAATGCCCCGTTGTAAGCACTCTGAACTGCTTCAAATCAGCTGAGAGCTTCCAAAGTAATTGATTATCTTTTCCGATTACGCCATTTTCGGCGGTAGCTACTATTATTGAAATCATTTCGTCTTAAACTTTGATTTAGCTGATTGATTTACCGAAAGGTTTCAGTTTCATAAAACCTTCTACAAAACCTCGTTTTTATTCAAATCAGTCACAAATTTACGCCCTTCAACCATCGAAAAATCCCTTCTTCACTTTTATTTTTTCAAAATCAAAATATTTTCCCCAATTTCGAGTTAATATGGCATTGTGGTTGCTTATATGTAGGCATACATTTACCAACCTCAATCACCATGAAGATACGCAATCACCGAGAATACACAATTGCTTACGAAAAAGCTGCTATAATGATAGACGCTGGTTTTGGCGGAAATTTTGAACGTGAAAAATATTTTCGTGAAATAATAACTGCTATTATTGAGTACGAAAAAAACACGACTCACCCGATTTTTCCCAATACACCCGTGAGCATGAGTGCTTAAAACGAGCCTATAAGCCCATGTCTTTTTTTGACCGAGTAAAAAACCTTTTTAGTTCAAAACCGACTGTCTCTTCGCCAGACGAAGAAGCAATTGTTTTGAATACCCCACAAGTACCAATTTCCCAAGAAGTAATTACAGTTCCCACATCTGAAGTACAGCCGTTTTCACCCGAAATGGACATCATACCATTTTGGCTCGAAAATGAAGATGCACTGCGTGATGAAGGTGTGATTTTTGGTTTATCTGAATCGAAAGCAGAAGAGAAAATTGGGGCTATCCGTAATTATTTTGCTCATCAAACCGCCGAACTCGAAAAAACGGTAGAGTATCACTCAGAAAAAATCGGTGAGATAAATCTGCTCATTGAGCAAAAAGAAACTCGTATCAACGAACTGACCGAAAAAGCACGAGTTCTCGAAAATCGTGAACGTACTGACCATCAGCTCCCTCGTACTTTTATCGGTATCGTGCTTTCGTTGGCGATGTGTATCGGTAACTATTATCTGATTGATGAATCTATTTTGACTAATTTCCCGCAAAATCATTATGTGATTGCACTCGGAATTTTCTTGGCAGGAATGTTCAATTTATTCAATCCGAAATCGCTTTTTCACGAAAAAGATTCTTCCATTTCATGGCGACAACTCCTCGAAGAGGTCGGAATGCCTCTGGCAGCTTCGGTTTTTGTATTTGTGCAATCGCTTGACAATCAGAGCTTTCTTCGCTCATTTGCCCTGTTTTTCTTTGTATTTTTCTTGTTTTTGTTTGCGGGAAAACTACTTTTGAGCAATCTGACTGTGTTAAAAACTGATTCGGGAATTTGGTTTGATAACCTTCGCTTACAAAAAGACAAAATCAACAAAGTCCAAGAATGGGAAGATGAAATAACCAAACTCAAACTCGAAATTGATGAGCAAAGAGTAGAAAAATGGAAAATCGTTGATGCCCTAAAGCTTCCCGAAGCCGAACTCAAACGCCTCAACGAACGCCGTGAAATGCTCGTAAAACTCTTTGAAAGTGAGTTTAATTTGGCTCGCAGCTACCGTGAAAAACTAACAGGCAAGCAGATACAAGATATTTTGAAATAACATTTGTGGGGCGAATCTCTGGTTCGCCGATGAATAGTAATGATAAAACCAATCATAGAAGAAGAAGAATTTAATGGAATAAATTTCACCCAAGAAAGCCTCCGCAAAGGCGAATACGAGGGCTGTACATTTACTAACTGTGATTTCTCGAATTTACACATCTCGAACTTCGATTTTGTGGAGTGTGAATTTGAAGACTGCAACTTGAGCAACGTAAAAATCAGTAATACGGCCTTCAAACAAGTTAAATTCTCGAATTGTAAGTTGCTGGGCGTAAATTTTGGTGAATGTAATCCGTTTTTATTTTCGGTTAGTTTCGATGACTGTTTCTTGCATTTAGCTGGCTTTTACAAGCTAAAAATGAAAGGCACAAAATTTAAAAATTGTAATCTGAAAGAAGCCGATTTTACCGAAACCGACCTAACGAGTGCCGTTTTTGACAATTGTGAATTTATTTCGGCAGTTTTTGAACGAACAGTCTTAGAAAAAGTCGATTTACGAACCTCACAAAATTTTTCAATCGACCCCGAATTAAATCGTATAAAAAAAGCAAGGTTCTCGCTCAGCAATATCCGAGGGCTTTTGGATAAATATAATATTGAAATAGAAAATTAGACATTAGCTGTTAGTTTTTAGCAAAAAAGTACGCTAAAAGCTAATAGCCAACAGCTAAAAGCAAAAAACATGGAAAACCCAGAAGATTATTATAATTCAGACTTCCAGCATGGTTATTTGATCGGTGTTGAGAATATCCGAAAAGATAAAGACCAAGATGATGACCCTTATGAGGGCTACATCTCAAGCCACGTAACCTACGAATGGTTACAAGAACGCATTTCTGAGAAAAAACAAGAAATGGCTAAAATTGATACCGAAATAGCCGAAACGAAAGAAAAACAGAAAACTTCGTTCGATAAACTGCAAGAATACATCATGGGTGTGAATACGCACGGGCGAAAAGTTAGTTTCGTGCAAGACCAAATCGATGATAACTTGGCAAATATCAAACGAATCGAAGGCAAACGTAACCGTAATGAGTCGCCGTACTCGTTATTTGCCGGAATCTTGTATTTGTTGGCAGGTATTGCTTTCGTTACTGGAGATTTGATTATTTCGCACGAAATTGTGGCTTATGCCCTCAATATCCGAGATAATTATGAGGCTTGGGCCTTTGCAATCGGCTTGGCGATGCTTTCGGTATTACTCAAACCAGCTTATGATAGATTGGTCGAGCAGCCATATATCAACGAATACTCGCCAAAAACGAAGCGTACTTATGCTATTTTTCAAGGTTTTTTAGTGGCTTTTTCGGTGGCTACAATGCTTATTTTGGGTTGGTTCAGATACGAAGCCTACAAAACCGATAAGCTAAAAGAGAGCATCAATAAGCAAATCAAGGCGATGCAGCTCAATAGCCAGCCAATGGACCCAACGGCGGCAAATCCTGCTGATAATCAGGCTCTTATTCAGAAAATGGATGAGCAACTCAAAGCTTACGACAAACTCAATCTTGATTTGGTAAATAGTCCGTGGGCATTGATGTCGTTTATTTTGAGTGGTGTTTTATTTGCCATTGCGGGTGCTATTTGTTTAGGTATTTCCTTCCCGATTATGCAAGCTTACTGGTACAGTTGGCTGCAAGCTGGGCCAGCCATTCGCCGAATAAAGAAACGTAATCTGAAATTGATTGAAGAGTTGAAAGCAGCCGAAGGCGAATTGGCTCAACAAATTACGCAAAAAGGTATCTTAGAGAATGACTTAGCTTTATTGCCCAACTTAGCCGAACTGAAAGCTGAAAGAAAAGAAATTTTGGCTCATATAGAAGATATGCTCAACCGCTCGAAAGTTGCCGACCAAGACCGCCGCATCAATACGTTTGATGATGGTTTAGAAAAAGGCAAAGCCAACCGTGACGAAATGACCGACGAAGAATACGAAGAATTTAGAAGTACGTCGGTGCGTCAGATGCGAAATGCTCAAGACACTAAAACAGATGCAGGGCCGAAAGTTTATCGCAATAACGGCCTTCGTCCGCATCAGGCTTTACGCAAAGTAATTACTGAGCAATTTAATCAGAATTAGTGATTGGTTGTTATTAAACAATTATGTGTCATCGACTTGTTAGAAAACAAAGTAGTATTCACAAGTTTTCCAAAGTAATTTGAAAAATGGCTTGAAACTACCCCATTAGGGGTTAAATATTGGTAGAGTATTGCAATAGCGTTGATGGTAAGCGTGCCGTAGGTACGCAACAATAAAAGTAGTGTACCTACGGCACACATTCTTTGATGGGTTGTTATTTTTTCTACCAATATTTAGTGCCTAATGGCACACAAAAACTAATTTAGTAATTACAAATAACCAGTTTACTAATAACGAATAACCCATTGATAATAAGCAATTTAAGTCTTAAAATATCGACTTAAATTGCTTATTTTTTTAATCATTCTTTAATAAAATTGTACTTTTAAAAGAATTTTTGCACTTTTCAATGATTTTTTTAGGAAAAGATATTTTTTTATGCAAAACTTTGTATTGTAAACAAACGAAAATACATATTATGTCAAGCAAAAAAATTGATTTTCTTCTTCCTGCCGATGTAGCAGCTGGTGCAACTTCGGGTATTTTATTGGGTGATTTTAACAATTGGGACTCTAATAAAGGTGTTGCTTTAAAACAACAAAAAGACGGTTCATTAAAGGCTTCAGTTAGCTTACAATCAGGTTCTTACGAATACCGTTACTTGTTAAATGACGGACGTTGGGTAAACGATACACAAGCTTCAAAATATAATTATAATTCAGAATTTTCAGTTGAAAACTGTGTAATCGAAGTAGCTGCTGAAGTTGCTCCTGCTGCTCCAAAAGCTGCCGCTAAAACTGTAAAAGCTAAAGCAAAGCCTGAGCCAGTAGCCGAAAAAACTAAAGCTCCTGCAAAAGTAGCAAAAGCTAAAGTTGCTGCTGAACCAAAAGTTGAAACTAAAGCCAAAGCAACTAAGACTACTAAAGCTAAAAAAGCATAATCGAGCAGATTAGAGTAGTTAGTTAAAAATTATTGTGAGGGTCTCTTGAATATTTTTCGAGAGACCTTTTATTTTTACTTCAAATTCAAGAAACAAAAGCATATCACAGTATGTTTTAATCAAAAACAGATACATATACATTTTTATATATAAACTTATTGATTAAAAATGGCACAGGCAAAAGTAGAAATCATTGACGCACTGCGTCGTACTGCAAAAAAACTTAGTTCGGGAAACGAATATATGTGGGGCCACATGGGCAGCTGTAACTGTGGAAACCTCGTGCAGGAAGTAACCAAACGCACAAAAGCTGAGATTCATGCCTACGCTATGCAAGGCAATGGAGACTGGAATGAGCAACTCAACGAATACTGTGGTATTTCGGAAATGCCGATTGATATGCTCATCCACGAAATGCTTACCTCTGGATTTTCGTTGGAAGACCTTCAAAACCTCGAAAAGCTTTCAGATAAAAAAATTTTAATGCGTCTGCCTATCGAAAATCGTTATCTTCGCCACAATGTTCGGGCTGATGTAATCGTTTATCTTACGGAGTGGGCAAATATGCTCGAAGAACAACTCCTCGATACCATCAAACTGCCTGAGTTTTTACAGGAAGAGAAGACTTTAGAATATGCGTAAAATCATTTTAGCGAGTGCGTTGATTATAAGCACATTGAGCGTTTTTGCCCAGGAAGGAATACCAACTTCGGGTGATAAAGACAGCCAAACTCAAGTATTTTTTGAGAAACCAAAACCCGAATGGAAAGAAAAACTGAGATACGGTGGCACGTTTTGGTTAGGCTTTTTTGGTGCTTTTTATATTGATGCCTCGCCAATGTTGGGTTACGAACTAAACGATAAAGGAACGGTTGCGGGTATAGGTGCAAACTTTATATTTCAAGGAACATTCAATCGTAATAGTGCAACCAACACAAACAATACGATTTTTGGGCCTAAAATATTCGTTCGCCAGCAGGTCTTTAGACGATTCTTTGCTCATGCTGAATATGAGTTTATCAATGCTTACGCCGACCAATTTTATTCATATAATCTCAACACAACAGACCCCAATAAAAGAATCTGGGGAAGTTCGCCGCTCATTGGGGCAGGTTTTTATCAGGGAGGCGATGGCCGACGTGGAAGTTTCATCTCGTTGATGTATAATTTAGGTTATCCAAACCGAGGGTTTATCAGTCCACAAAGCCTACTTGGTAGTCAGACCCCAATTACGCTCCGTTATGGATTTTTATTTTAACTTTGTGAGTCAAAATATTATTTTTCATTCAATCTCCTTCTTTTAATAGAGAAGGAGATTTTTTTAATTTTATTGGTTTGAAAATCTCCAACAAATACTCTTTTCCGCTCATTTCTTCTATTTTTCTGACGGTTGTTCCATTAATTTTTAGTTCGGCACTTACTGTTGCGGTCGTTACTCACGAAAACACAGTTTCGGCTTTCACTTGGCAAGACTGGACACTCATCACATTTGTTTGCTGCCTTACCTGTACATTTGCCTTTACCCCTCCTACCCTGCTGGCCCTTATTTTTGGGTACTTTATCGGGTGGCATGCCATTTTACCAGTTTTCTTGATGAATATGGTGGCTATTTTTCTCGTAAATAGCATTACAAAACGCATTGACGGCGATAAATTCAGAGGCTATTTATCTGATAATAAGAATGTTACCAGTATTCTTGAGAATATCCGTAAAGAAGAATTAAAGTTTATTTTCTTCACCAAACTTTCACCCATTTTGCCTTTTGCACTAACAAATTTTGTGTTTGCTTTGTCGGGGGCTAAGCTGAAAAATATCCTTTTAGGTGGTTTTTTGGGAATGATACCTCGTACATTATTGGCGGTTTGGACTGGCTCACAGGCCAAAGAAATCAGAAAACTACTCGAAAATCCGAATGAGGGGAATGTTCAGAAGATTTTAATTATCGTTCTGATAATTGTTTCAGTAGGTGGAGTAATGTACTATTTATTGCCTAAAAAAACTCAAATATAAGCCTGTAAAGTCTGCTTTAAACCTTACAGGCTTTTCTGAATTACTTCAAACTCGGTGGCAATAGTTTGTACATTACAGGCGTAACGATTCGAGTTAAAATCAGTGATGAAATCAGCCCGCCAACAATTACAAGTGCCAATGGTGAATAAAGCGGAGAATGTTCCATAATAAGCGGAATCATACCACCAATGGCGGTCATGGTTGTCAGAACGATTGGTATAAAACGAGTTTCACCAGCTTCTTCGATGGCTTCATCAATACTCAAACCATTTTCTTTACGCAAGAAATTAGTGTAATCTACAAGTAAAATGGAGTTTTTCACTTCAATACCAGCCAATGCGATGATACCGACGATGGCCGTAAAAGAAAGCGAATTTCCAGTAAAAAGTAGAATCAAAATTGCCCCAATCATCCCGAGCGGAATTACCGAAAGTACAATAAATGTGCTTTTGAAAGTTTTGAATTCAAGAATCAAGATGGCGATAATTCCGAAAATGGTGATGATGATAATCGTACCAAGCCCACCGAATGTTTCGGCCGAACGCTCTACTTCTCCTGCCATTTTAAACTCATAGCCTTTCGGAAGCTTGATTTGTGTCAATTTTGCCATGGCTTCTTTCGTAACATTTGGTGTCAGAAAGCCACTTTTAATGAAAGCCGAAACCGTAGAATATCGGTCACGGTCGTAGTGATTGATGCGATTAGGCGATGTCTCGAAACCAACAGTTGCTAACTGGCTCAAAGGCACAAGATTTCCCATCTGATTGGCCACAAATATTTTTGAAAACACATCCATACTTGGGCGTTGTTCACGAGGGAGATTGACGTTGAGATTCATTTCTTCGCCGTCTTTTTCTTTATAAATCCCTAAGTTTACACCCGCAATTCCCATTCTGATAGTACGGTCAATATCAACCGTCGGAATACCCAACATTCCTGCTTTATCTTTATTGATGTTTACTCGCAAATCAACATTTTGGGCGGCAAGGGCATTATTTACGTAGATTGTACCTTGGGTTTCCTTAAAAACCTTCTCAACTTTAGCAGAAATTACTCGCAACGAGTCAAGATTTTCGCCCATGATTCTCACTGCCAAAGGTGCTTCAAATGGAGCTCCTTGCTCAAACTGAATCACACGGATTTTTGCCCCTGGATAAGAATCAAAAATTGCCCGTAGTTCATCAATAAATTGCTCACGCTCAGGTACTTCTACCTTATCTTGTAGCTGCACAAAAAGTTGTGAGTAATTCGAGAGGGTTCCACCAACGGGCAATGTATTATAGTAGATACGTGGATTACTTTTTCCTACGTTTGTGGCGAAATTCTTAACGATTTTATGCTTTAACAACTCATTTTCAACGAATCGGGCAGCTTTATCGGTTTCGGAAAGTGTGGTGCCGAGCGGGGTTTCGATGTTTATCAAGAATTGGGGTTTTTCGGAACGAGGGAAAACGCTCGTACCCACCACAGGAATGAGAGCCAATGAGCCAACAAAAATCAAAACAGCAATCAATAAGGCGGTTTTAGGATACGAAAGTGCTTTGTGCAATACTTTACGATAAGAGCCTTCAATACCTTTTTTCATCAATCTAAGCACCACGTTTTCGCCGTGTTCTTCACGAGGCATTAAAAGGCTCGCTAAAAACGGAACAATCGTAAGCGAAACAAAGAGCGATGCAATGATGGTCATGATTACGGCCATCGGAAGGCTTCGGATGAAATCACCCGCTGATTCTGGAAGAAAACAAAGTGGTAAAAACGCAAAAATCAAGGTTGCCGTACAGCCCAAAACTGCTAAACTGATTTGTTTGGTAGCTTCGATGGCTGCTTCTCGGCGAGGCATACCTGTGCGAAGAAATCTGGCGATGTTTTCGACCACTACAATCGAATCATCCACCAATAAACCCAATGCGATAACAAGCCCCACCACACTTAGCTGATTGATTCCGAAACCTGCCAAATCGAGCATCGTGAGTCCCATCGCCAGTGACAATGGAATCGAAATCATTACGATAATGGCAGGACGAATACCCAACGGAATGAGTGTGATGAGCACCAATAAAATGGCAATACCAAAGTCACGAGCCAAGCCGAATAAACGAGTAGAAACACTTTTTACTTGGTCGAAACTCTGCTCAAATTTTATATCAGCTGGTAAACTCTTAGCAAAATCATCAATGATTGGTCTGATTTCTTCGCCAGTTTTGAAGATATTGCTACCGTCTTTCATAGTAGCCGTGATGAAAACGGCTCTTTTGCCATTCAAACGCCCCAGATAATTTTCTTCTTCGTAGTCAAATTTTACGTCGGCTACATCTCGCAGGTAAGTTACGGTCGTGCCAGACGAGCTAACGATAGTATTCTTGATTTCATCTAAATTCTCGTAACTACCCGATGTTTTTACACTAAATTTTCGGCTACCGATTTCGATATTTCCTGCGGGAATATTGGCATTTTCTGACTGGACTGCCCCTAAAACTCGGTTCAGCGGAATTCGGAACTGTGCCATTTTATCTAAATTGACCGAAATTGTCACTTGTTGTTTCGGGAATGCCCAAATTTCAGAAGTCTTGATTGATTTTACTTTCAGAAGTTTGTCTTTCAGTTTATCGGCTTCTTTCTCTAATTCTTTATACGGCGTTGTTTCCGACATCACGGCACATTGAATGATGTTTACGCCTTCGGGTGTGAAACGTAGTACATCCATGCTATAAATATCGGCTGGCAGTTTGGTGCGAATAGCATTTAACTCACGCACAACCTCGTTGTATTTATCATCGGGATTGATAGAGTGAACAAACTCCAAACGGATTTGAGCAACACCCTCGTCAGCCGACGAAATTACTTTTTTAATATCGCTGATTTCAGACATTTTATCTTCGATAGGGTCAACGATGAGTTTTTCCATATCGGCAGGAGAAGTACCGGGGTAAACAACCACGATACTATTAAAAGTTGCCTTCAAAGCTGGGTCTTCGGCTTTGGGCATATTGAGCAATGAGTTAACTCCAATTGCCATAATCATCACGAAAATGATAATGGTAAATTGGTAGTTTTTGACGGAAAATTCGACTAATTTCATGTTTATAAAAATATTGGAAACCGTGCCTTTTCTTCACCACTAAGGCACTAAGGACACAAAGTTTTCACTAAGTGTTTTCTTAGTGTCACTTAGTCTCTCAGTGGTAAATTTTTTACATTAATTATTGATTAGATGTTGAGAATTAATGAATTAAAACTCATTTTATCACCTTCACCTTCGCTTTATCGCTCAAGAAATTTGCTCCTTTAGTTACAATCTGAGTACCTTCATTGATGCCTGAAATGATGGATACATTATTGCCGAAAATACTACCTATGTTAACTGGCACTTTGCTAACTGATTGATTTGAAGCATTATACGCATAAACAAATGCAGTATTTTTATTGGCTTCAATCAGTGCTTCTATTGGAACAGCGAGTGTTGCGGCACCTTTGCCCGTAGAAATTTCGGCTTTAGCTACGAAGCCAGAAATGAGCTTTTTGCCGTTCGGCTGAATCTGTAATTCGGCCTCGAATGTGCCAGTTGCGGGGTTTACGGTTTGGGCAATTTGTGTGATTCGGGCTTGAAAAGCTTCGTTTGGATAGGCATCTAAATAAACCGTGGCCACATCGCCGATTTTTACTTTCACTACATCACGGTCGGCCAAACCTACGTTTACAATATAGGCACTTTCGCCCGTACCGAGAATAAAAGCAGGAGCAAAAGGCGTGATGAGTTCGCCTTGCTCAGAGATTTTTCTAAGGATTCGTCCGCTCGTTGGGGCGTAGATTCTTGATAACTTTTGGTTAAACTCAGCTACTTGCACGCTTTGCTTGGCCACATCGTAGCCCGTGGTAGCATCTTGTACGTTTGTGAGCGTAGCGGCTTCATCGGCGTAGAGTTTCTTTGCTCGCTCCAAGTCTCTTTCCGATTTTTCTAAGCCCAATTTAGCTTGACGAACTTGGGCATCAATTTCTGATAAATCGAGTTCGGCCAAAAGCTGACCTTCTTTTACAAACTGCCCTTCTTGCACATACACACGGCGAATCATTCCGCCAGTCTTGAACGCCAATTTCATTTCTGATTTTGACGAAAGTACCCCACTCGCAATAATTGGTTCGCTCAACGATTTCCGGCTAACGGGTTGAACTTCAACCGTTAAGGTTTCTTCGGCTTCGGCCTTTTTCGTTTCTTGTTTCTTTCCGCAACTGGCTATCAATAAGGTAGCTGCAAGAATTATGTAAGTATAACTTTTCATATATTTTTATTTTTGTTCAAAACCTAATTTTTCTATTTTTTTCAACCAGTTAGCTCTAAATGAATCTTTCGACAATCGAATTGGGCCGATTGTAGTTGTGCGGACTGGCTTTATGCCCACAAAGTGAAACGTAAGTTGCTTAACTGCATGATAACTCGGGCGACCGTAATAAAGCCAATAAAACCAAGCTGGCTGGTCGAGCGTACTGATGATGTGTCCTGTTCGGCCTGACAAGAGTTTTTTCCACCACAACGAATTTTCGATTTTTTCATAGGCAATTCCTGGCAAGAAAATCCTATCAAAAAAACCTTTCAGAATAGCAGGAATAGAACCCCACCAAACTGGATAAAATAGCACAATATGCTCGGCCCACTTGATTTTGTCGATGGATTCGAGCAAATCGGGTTCTAATTCAGTACGTTTTCGGTAGCCATATTGTAAGTTTGGATTAAACTGCAAATCTCGAACGATGATTTCTTTTACTTCTGCACCCGAAGCAATTGCTCCTTTTTTATAGGCTTCATAAAGAGCAAAATTGAAGCTTTCGTCATCGGGATGTCCTTGAATAATTAATATCTTTTTCATAAATATATAGCTGTTATAATGACATTCGTACCGATAATATTTACTTCACCGCCCCAACCTTATCTAAATTTGCTTGCTTCGCCAAAACATCATATTTGGCAACTGACTCCTGCAAACGAGCCGTGATTATTTCGTTAGATGCCCGTAAATACTCAATCATTATCGCTTGCCCATTTCGGTAGCGACTCTCTACTATTTTGAAATATTTTTCAGCTTTTATAGTACCATCTTTTGCTGTATTCAGTGCTTTTTTAGCTGCTTCCAGCTCAAAATATGCCTGCGAAATCTGTAATTGAATCTGTTTTTGTACTTCTTCAAACTTTACATCGAGTATATTTTTCTGGATTTTTGCTTGCTGAATCTTCGATTTTTTTTCGTATCCGTGGTATAAATCCCAACTCAAACCAATCTGACCAATGATATAAGCTTGGTTTTTGAAAGTATAGCCAAACCCTTGAAAACCAGTGCTTCCACCCACAAAAACCTGCGGACGAATGGCATTCATTTCTTGTAATTTGATGGCGGTTTCGCTAACCTTTATATTTGTACGTAGCTGGCTTAATTCCTGACGATTATTGAGAGCATCGGCTTTTAGTTCGGCCAAGTTGCTTGCTAAGATGGGAGCACTTACTAAGTTGGTATCAGCAACGATTTCGGCAGAAAAATCACGATTCATTAAATAATTCAAAAAAACCTGCACCGATTGCCTGTTTTTATCCAAAACCGCTACTTGCTGGTCGAGTTTGCTCACTTCGTATTCGGCCGAATAAATCACATCTTTGGTAGCTACATTATTACCCACCAGTTTTTCGTTGAGTTTCACGAAATCAGTGAGCAGTTTTCGAGACGCATCGAAAATCTTTTGGGCTTCGAGGGTTTGTAAATATTGTAGATAAGCGGTCGTGATACTATATCTGATTTCGTTTTCTAAAACCCGTTTCTTTGCTTCTTGTGCCGAAAGTAAATCTCTCTGAATGAGCAAGTTATAACGAATATCAGTATTGAAAATGGGGTACTGAAAACTCAGTTTTGTATCATGAAAATTATTGGGGGCAAGTAACTGATTGACGTTTTCGACCTGCGGAAAATTATTGGTTTTAGTGAGTTGATTGAGCGTAGAATAAACTGGATTCAACAAATCTCCAATCGGGAACTCTAATCTACGCCCACCCGCTGCCAAAGTATAATTGGGGTTGAATGTCACTCTCGGCATAAAATTAGCCTTCGCTTGCGTGATGTTTTCGGCAGATTTTAAGAGTTCGAGACGTTCTTGTTTCAAACCCAAATTTTGTTTCAATCCTTCCTGAATGTATGATTCAAGAATGGGTGACGAAGGAATACTGCCAGCTTGTGCGAATGCCCCAAAAGGCACGAAAAGTAAATAAATAGGTAACTTTTTCATAAATCATGTATAAAATCTTAGACAAATCGAATTGCAATTCCAACTTTATTGCCCTTATTTAATATTCGCTACATTTAAAATAACCATTTGATAGTTTCTGAACACTGTTAAGTTATATTTCTGAAAAAAGGTCAGACTTATAGTCAGACCTCAAAAATCATATTTTAATACCCGTAGTGACCAAATTAGAAGTACATTTAGCTATAATTTTATGCTCCGAATTACGTGCCTCGCACTCCATATTAATAACCGTTTTTCCTGCTCTAATCACCTTCGATTTTACATAGACACTATCGCCTACTTTGGCAGGAAGCAGATAATCAATACTTAGATTGATGGTAGAGTAAAAACTTTCACGACCCAACGAAAAAACCGTCATTCCCATCACATCATCGAGCATCGAAGCCGTTACGCCTCCGTGCAAGATTTTGCCAGGATTGGTCATTTCTTCACGCACCACAAACTCAACCGTGAGAGAACCTTCTTCAACCGCAATCAACTTACCATTTAGCCAACGCCCCAAAGCCGATGGACTAATGTCGGCGGCATTTTTACCAATATTTGATATAAAATAATCTAAAACTTGATTTGTCATTTTCTATTTTCCAATTTTTCCGAGATGCGTATTGCTGAAAGCATCTTCATATTTTAAACCATATCCAAAAATTCTATCCATTGCCGAGTGAGCAAAAAGAATTACACCTGCAAGAATAACATACTGACTATCAACATAATACCCTAAAACAAAAACAATTACGGCCAATAATTTATGATGAAAAAAGTTATAAAGCCACGCTCCAATTTTCGGATTTATAAGATACCCCACCATGCTAAAATCGGGTACAAGAATCAATGCAGGAAACCACCACCAAGCAAAATTTAATTGACTAAAAAGAAATATTCCGAGTAAAAACTGAGCAATTTCTTCAAGAATTAGAAGTTTTTTCATGCTGCCAAAGATTTGTATTGTTTGATTATTTGCACAAATTGGGCATAAGCATCTTCTAATAGTTGAATTCTTTTTTCTTCGGCAAAAATCATGGTTCGGCGGCGTAAATGAAGTGTAGCCAAGCCATGCACCAAGCTCCAAACCATCACCGAAAACGTCTCGTTATCGAAACCTTCAAAATACCCTGCTTGCATACATTCGCCAACCACAAATTTGAGGGTTTCAAAGGCACGTTCACCATCGCACCAAATTTCTTCACGACATTCCAAGGTTTCCATCGGAGCCGTCATGACAAACATTAAGTCATAGAGTTCGGGGTTTTCAAAAGCGTATTTTAGATAATGCTTACCGAGTGCAACTAATCTTTCAAAAGGGTCATTTTCGCTCATGATACCCGCTTGCATGGCCTGCATCAACGCCCCGAAGGCCTCTACGTGCAAAGCGAAAAGAATCTCGTTTTTATCTTTAAAGTACAAATAAATTGTACCGGCACTATACTCTATTACTTCGGCAATATTACGAATACTCGTTTTTTCAAATCCCTGCTCTAAAAAAAGCGACCGAGCGGCATCCAAAATTTGTCGCTTCATTTCAACTTTTTCTCTTTCTTTTCTATCAATTACACCCATTTGAAAATCAATTTTCTACTTAACGATGCAAATAAAATGAACAGTGTTCAGAAATGCAAATATTTTATAAAAAAAGTGTGGCACATTTTTAAAACGTACCACACCTATTAATTTTTTACTTTTAAAACCTTAAAAATCAAGCTAAACAATATATACTTTTGTGCAAACAATATTCAAAACTTGATTTTGAAATTGCCTTAGGAGGTATACGTTCCGAGATCATAAAGTTATTCTATTGGCAAATATAAGAGTAATTATAAATTACAGTTGCCCCCGAAGGTTGTAAAGAATATTGTAGTGAAACTGGATAACCATTCGTATTGTATTTGTAATTGTATTTTTGGTTAGCGAAATACCCTGTTCCTTTAAAATTATAAATATTAGTTGCTAATACATTATTATCACTAATTACCGAAAAGTCTATTTCAGAATTACTACTGATATAACCTATAATATTAGCAATTAAAAAATACTCTTTTGCCTCCTTCGAATAGATTGTCTTATTATTATCATAATCGACTCCTTCAAAAATCAAAAAGTTTTGAAGTTGGCTACCTTTATTGAGAAATACCTTTTTTACATTTCTACCTAAAAACTCAAATCTAAATATTGTAGTCTTACTACCCGAAACAATCTGCGAAACGTTAGATTCTACGGTTATTTGTTTAATTACTTCTCCATCATATTGAAATGAAAAATCCCCATACTGAGTTTTTGCAGATGTAATGTTTCCACTTGCATCATAAAATATTTGTATTTGTCCTAAAAATGAACTATTAATAGTTTTAGAACGCTTAGAATCGTCGTAAGAAATATCAAAGTTAAGTTTACTATTAAAAGCGGTAAAGTTTGTTACTCTATTTTGTACATCATATTTAAATGAACTATTAAAAGTACCATTTTCGTTGGATACTTTTTCCAAAAAACAAGAAGTATCAATGTTTTTTGTTATTGTGCTTTGCTCACAGCTAATGAATGAGAGTATTAAGACAGAAAATATGAGTCTTTTCATGTTTTTTAGTGTGGTTGTATATTTTTCTATATTTGATTTATACTTTAAATCTCAATAATATTAAAGCTATAATCAATCGGGTCGAAAGCTTCGAGGAGTTTGTTGATAAATTCCTTATCGTTGAGATAAAAATTCAAGAAATTTTCTTTACGCTCTTGCAAACCACCATCAGGGAAGAGTTTTTGTTTTAAACCTAAAAGCTGGGTAACTGCTGTTTCTTGATTACGTTCTTCGGCTTTCTTGATGCGTTTTTCGAGGTTTTCGAGCGAAGTAATGATTTTTGCTTTCTCGGCTTCTACCGCACCTTTCATTGTTTGGTCTATTACCAATGATTTTTTCAAGATGCGTTCAAAAACTTCGCTTACATCATCAATTTCAAAGGCAAGACTCAGTGAATTTTCTGAATTTCTCTCCACAAAACTTCTGCGAAGAGCAACTTCATCGGCAAAAAGTTCTTCGGTCGTGATACCGAGTTTATCAATGCGTTTTTTATTGGCTTGATTGACTACCAAAGCAAAGTTTCGTGGCATCAACAGCGGAAACTGCTCACCATAGTGGTCGAAAATACCTTTGAGTTGTAACCAATACGGCACTTCTGACGGACCACCGATATAGGCCAAATTTGGCAAGATTGTTTCTTGATAAAGTGGACGCAAAACCACGTTCGGGCTAAAGCGTTCGGGATGTTCTTTAAGTATTTGGAGAATTTCGTCTTGCGAAAATACTAACTCAGAATTTAGCACTTTAAATTGTCCTTCCTCAAAAACTATTCTTTCACGAAGTCCATTTTCGAGATAAAAGAAATTGATTTCACGAGGCGTAATTTGGGTATGATAACCCATTTTATTGAGTTCTTCTGAAGTTTCGCTGACAATTTTATTGGCTGAATTTTGCAATAAATCATCTTTGATAATATCGCTAAAGATACCTTTCAAGGCAACATCATCGGCATCTAAACAAATCAGACCTTCGCTACAAAAAAGCTGGTGCATATACTGGCGAACCGCCGCCGATAATGTAGGGTTTTTCAGATACGCCTCTTCGAATAGTGCTGGTTTTTCAGAAAGTTCGTCGAAAATAGTCTGCAATTCAGCAGGGTTCATGCGTCCAACTGCTCCTTTTTGTTCGGTTTCCCATTTATAGGTCTTTCCGAAAAGATTAAAAGAAGCGATTTCGGCAAAATCATGGTCTTCGCTGGCCATCCAATAAACAGGCACAAAATTATAAGCAGGAAATTCGGCTTTTAATTTTTTTGCCAAATTGATAATCGTAACAATTTTATATATCACATAAAGCGGGCCAGTAAAAATATTTAGCTGGTGGCCAGTTGTTACGGTAAAAGTATTGGCTTGCAATAGGGCATCAAAATCGGGGGTATTTTCTAAGCCTTGATACTGTTTTTTGAGAACCGAAACCAAGGTAGAACGTTTATCATCCGAAAACTTCCTTGATTCGATTACTTTACTAAACCCTTGTAAATCAGGATATTGATTGTAGAATTTTGTAAGATTTTCGTTTTTTGAAATATAATCTAAAAACAGTTTCGGAAATGCACCGACCGAATTTAACTCTATTTGTTGAGAGGGCATATTTAGGTTTTTTTCTTTGCTCTAAACACAACACGAAAAAATGCCGACAGGTTTCAATGAAATTAAGAATTAAGAATTAATAATTAATAATTATCGACATATTAAACTGACAATCAACAAGTTACACTGCATTCTTAATTCTACATTCTTAATTCTACATTAAAAATCACTCATACATTCTATCAATCACATCTTTGTATTTAGCCATGATTGCCTTGCGTTTAGGTTTTAGGGTTGGCGTGATTTCACCTCCTTCAACCGTCCACGGGTTTGATAAAAGCGTAAATTTCTTTACTTGCTCATAAGAAGCAAATTCTTTATTGAATCTGGCAATTTCACCAAAAATTAACTTCAAGACTTGCTGATTTTTAATCATTTCGGCGTCAGAAGTATAGGCAATTCCTTGCGATTTACACCATTCCCGAAGGGACACAAACTCAGGAATAATCAAGGCCGCAGGAAATTTCTGACTTTCGCCCACAACCATCATTTGTTCGATATACACCGACTCTTTCATCTTGTTTTCAAGCACTTGCGGAGCAACGTATTTTCCACCCGATGTCTTAAAAATTTCTTTTTTACGGTCGGTGATTTTCAAATACTTTCCTTCTTCGAGTTTGCCAATGTCGCCTGTGTGCAGCCAGCCGTCGTGGTCGATTACTTCTTTCGTAAGTTCAGGTTTATTATAATATCCCAGCATCACGTTGGGGCCTTTTACGAGTATCTCGCCATCTTCGGCAATTTTTACTGTCGTTCCGTCAATGATTGGGCCTACTGTGCCTATCCTTAAATCTAAAGGCATTACTCGATTAGTAGCAATTACGGGCGATGTTTCGGTCATGCCGTATCCTTCCGAAACAGGAATGCCCGCCGCCCAGAAAACTCTCGCTAAGCGTGGCTGCAAAGCTGCCGCTCCCGAGCAAATCATGCGGATATTTCCGCCCAAAGCCTCCTGCCACTTACTAAAAACAAGCTTTCTCGCCCATTTTAGCTGAAAACTATACCACGCTCCAAACTCTTGATTAGGGTCATATTTCAGACCTAAATCTAAAGCCCACAAGAAAATTCGACGTTTTAGCCCGCTTAGTTCGTAGCCTTTTGCCACAATTTTATCATATACTTTTTCGAGCAATCGTGGTACGGTTGTAAATATATGTGGTTGTACATCACGCAAATCGTCGGCGATTGTTGCCATATTTTGGGCGTAATATATCGACATCCCTTTGCTCATGTAGAGATACAAAACCATACGCTCATACACATGGTTGAGTGGCAGGAAACTCAAAGCTCGACAGGTTTCATCAATCGGAAAGTTATCTCGGCATGATTCGAAATTACTAATCAGATTTCGGTGCGAAAGCATCACACCTTTTGGATTACCAGTTGTACCTGATGTGTAAATGATTGTCAATAAATCGTCAGTCCTGATACCTTGTTTAATGCTTTCCAGCTTTTCGCCATCTTTGCTATTGGCTTTCTCTAAAATTTCTTTCCAATAATTATTACCGACAATTTTATCGAAACAATAAATTTCTTGTACACTGGGGGCTTCTTTGGCTGCCTCTTGAGCTTTTTTGAGAAGGTCGGCGTCGCCCACAAAAACCAATTTTATACTGGCATCATTGAATATATAGCTATAATCGTCAACCGTGATATTTGGATAAAGTGGTACGCCAATCGCTCCAACTTGCTGAATGGCAAAATCTACGATATTCCATTCGGGACGGCTCTCTGAAATAACCGCAATCTTATCGTCTTTTTCGATGCCAATACTTAGTAAACCGAGGCTTAACTGATTAATGGCTTGTAAAAAATCGTTGGCTGTCAGACGGTGCCATTCGCCTTTTATTTTTGAAGCAAAAACATCTGGTTTATTGTATTTGGCAATAGAAGTATCTAATAATTCGAAAACTCGGTTTATAGGTTGTGACATCTTTTATGGTGTTCAATAGGTTAACAGTAGGACAAACTGGATATTTGCCCATATAATAATAGCAAAACTATCTGAAATTTCACTCATTTCAAAAGTAATAGCTTATAAGGCTATTTTTAAAACCTATTCTCATCAACGTCTTTTATAAACTGAATAACATTTGGGAAATAAGTTTTTTGGTCATCCCAAAAAGAAAGATGACTGCCATCTGGACAATATAGGTAACGCCCTTTTTGCACCGATTTACTGATAGACTCCATTGCTTTGGGGTCCATTGTATCATATTTTGCTCCGATGGCGAGCGTTGGAACTTTTATATTCGGTAAACTCGCTTTTCTATCCCAAGTCAGTAATCTTCCACCTACCTTAAACTCGCTTGGGCCTTGCATCAAAACATAAACATGCTCGTTTAAGTGTTTAAAAGTACGATTGACTGGCTCAGGCCATTCGGGCAAGCGACAAATGTGTTGGTTGTAATATTCACGAGTAACCAAATCGACATAGACTGGGTTTTTGAAGTCTCCAGCGGCTTCAAAAGCATTGAGCGAATCAACCAATGATTTACGCATTTGGCTTCGCAACACTTCATTGTATTTGGCATAATCAGGAATACTCGGCATCATATTGCTGATTATCAATCCTTTCAGATTTTCTTGATATTTGAGGGCATACTCCATTGCCAAAATACCACCCCAAGAGTTTCCGAGGAGATAAAAATTATCTTTGTTCAAGCCCAAAGCCTTGCGTACTTGCTCAACTTCTTCTACGAATCGTGGGGTTGTCCAGAGAGAATCATTTTGGGGTTGGTCTGAATAGTAAGAGCCAAGTTGGTCATATTCGTACATCTCGAAGCCTTCTTTCGGGAAGAAACTCTCAAAACACTCCATATATTCGTGGGTCATGGCTGGGCCTCCGTGTAGCAATAGGATTTTTATTCGTGGATTATCACCAAATTTTTTAGTCCATACTTTAAATTTTCCAGCTAAAGTTTCGATTTCTACCATCTTCACTCCTCCTGTCTGGATTTCGTCCGAAACCGTCGTTGAGGCTTGAGAAATTTCATTACTTGTCTTTTTTTCGCAGTTTGTGAGTAAAATGACCGCAGCCAATATTACAAAAAGATTCTTCATAAGGTCAGTTTGATTAGATTCATACAAAATAACTCATAAAAATGAGCATGGTTATCATTCTACACAGATTTTTTAAATAAAGTTATTGAAAGGTTGGCTTTATTAGTTTTCAGTATTTTATTTGTTTAAGCATTCAATGTAGCTACATAAAACGTTGACTATCAAGCAAAAGCTATTTTTATAAAAAACATTATGAAAAAGATACTTATCATCGGTTCAACTGGTTTGCTCGGAAAACCCGTCACGAAGGCATTAATTACAGCAGGGTTTGAACTGACTCTTTTGGTGCGTAGTACCGACTTGGCAACAGAGCTTTTTCCTACCACAAAAATCATTAAAGGTGATATAAACAATCGTGCAGATATTGAAACGGCCATGCAAGGCCAAGATGCAGTCTTCTTAAATTTATCAGTGAAACAGACCGAAAAACCCAACGAATTTCACCCCGAAGGAGAAGGTCTTGACTCCATTTTGACAGTTGCTCAAAAACTAAAAATAAAGCGAATAGCTTATCTTTCTTCGTTGGTGCATTTGTATCAAGGCATGAATGATTTTGACTGGTGGGTATTTAGAATCAAACAAGAAGCTGTGCAGAAAATCAAGAATTCGGGTATTGTCTATACGATTTTTTATCCTTCTATTTTTATGGAAAGCATCATACATCAATCAAAGCAAGGAAGCATGATTGCTCTGGGTGGAAAATCGGAGTATGCGATGTATTATGTTGCTGCCGAAGACTATGCCCGACAAGTAGCTAAATCATTTGAGGTTTTGAAAGAAAACGAAAATCGAGATTTTGTGATACAGGGATTAGAAGCTTTTACGCAAGACAAAGCCGCCGAAACTTTTATTCAGCATTATAAAAAAGAAAAGCTTCGCACGATGTGGGCTCCGATGTTTGTGATGAAAATCATGGGTAAATTCAGTCAGAAATTCGATTATGGCTATCATATCGTAGAGGCTCTGAATAAATATCCCGAAAAGTTTGAAGCACAATCAACATGGGATTTATTGGGTAAGCCGAGTATTACACTAAAAGATTTTGCCGAAAGTTTGTAGCCTACCAACGCATAATTTTCAAAGTCTTTTTTTGTGTTAGGTCTTCGATTCGGAGTAGAATATCGGGCGTGAGCGTATTAAGCGAAATGGTTTTTGTAACCTGATTGGCCAAAAGTGTGAAAGTTTCTTGAAAAACAATTTGTTTAGTATTTTGGTCTATGAGGCTAACACGTAAACTATTGTTTATGAGTGTATTAGAAAATTTCAAGCTAATATCCGACTTATTTGAAGGCAAAACCGCCACCGAGACTAAGTCAGCATTTGGCTCGATGACTGTCAATGGAAAATCATTCAGTACGGCCGTATTTGCCCTCGAAAAATTGGCATATCCATAACCCAACTGAATGGTCGGAGATACAAACTGATGTCCCGACCTACGAATAGCCCTCGTTACTTCCTGTGCCGTAAGATACGGGTTGGCCTGCCAAAATCCTGCTACCAAACCCGCCACCAAAGGAGCTGAAAACGAAGTACCATTACTGGTTGAAGCAAATCCCGAAGTATTACAAAGAGCGGTTCCGCTGCCAACTGCTACCACATCGGGTTTTACTCGTCCATCGGCCGAATTCCCTCTCGAACTAAACGAAGCGTAAACTCCTGCACGAGTTACCGCACCAACCGCCAAAACAGAATCGGCATCGGCTGGAGCAGTGATTATTTGCCAAGAAGGGTCATTGCCCGAATTCCCTGCCGAAATCACAATGACCATACCCGTTGCAGCAGCCAAATCGGCTGCTCGTGTACTGAGGGCGGTTTTACCATCCATCATGGCGGGTGTATAATTATCGGCTGAGTTATCGAAAGTACTATACCCTAACGATGAACTAATAATATCAGCCCCCAAACTATCGGCCATTTCGGCGGCAAAAAGCCAATTTGCTTCTTCGAGTGGTGTTTCTGAAAAAATATCTTCTGTCCGAAATAATGCCACTGATGCACCAAAAGCGGGGCCAATCATCTGACTATCAATATAACCCGCCATCGTACTCAATACAGCAGTTCCGTGTCCGCCTTGCGTATAAACAGTATTGTCATTATCCACAAAATCATACACCTTTACGATTTTATTTTGCTGAACGAGATGCTGCAAACATGCACTCGTATTGACATTCAGAAAACCATCGTCAAGCAAAGCCACCAGCATTCCTTCTCCATGAAAGCCAAAATTGTGCATCGCATCTGCTCCCAATAATTGAATTTGGGCAGTTGCATCGCCATAGTTTAGACTTTCGGTGTTTTCAATGGCAAACTTATCTTTTACTAACTGCTGTCGAGCTTGTTTGAGTGGTCGATTAAACTCAACTCCTTTGACCGATGGCAAGGCCAAAATTGTATTTTTTTGTGTTTCGGTGGCTTCTACCAAAACTGCATTCATCCATCGAGATTTATAAATGACCGTTGCCCCTGTTTGCTGAATACTCGAAATATAAGCGGGATTTGGCGGTAAATCAGTAGTTTTTACAGTAATTCCTTGCTTAAAGCGTCGGTCAAGGGCTTTTTTTGAAAGAAAATCAAGAGGCGTATTTACCGAATATGGCGAATTATCCTTGTCTTTGAGCAAGACAAGGTATTTGTATTTTGTTTGAGAGTAAGCATCAGTAATTGATCCTAAAATAAAATACATTACCAATAAATATCCTTGTTTCATGGCTTCAAATATTTACTCAGGCTATTTTTCAACCAATAACTTCTTCACATTTTCCTTACTAATATCAATTTTCTTGAAATCTTTGGTTTTGATAATGAGGTCATTCTGAATATAACTCAGGCAAGTCATGGCACTATTTTCGTTTATATCGGCTCTCACTTTGCCAAAATAAGAGTTTTCTTCTAAACGATAATTGCACGGATGGTCGGTGAGAAGTTCTAAATTTTCAATTTTGCACCCGTAAAAACGCATCCAACTGCTACGGCTGTCAACTTTTAGTTTCTCAATGTTAAAATACGAAAAAGTAGTCTGACTTGCTTCTCCTTGATAATATTTTATATCGGGCGTATAAACATATATTTGCTTAAACACTGGCTCTTCTTTGGTAGATTTTGGTGTCTTTTTGGCATGAATGACTAAGGTATCTCCCCTGTATGCAATATCTACATATTTTAGATACGATTGATGAA
Organism: Emticicia aquatilis; assembly: GCF_014644295.1. Classification (GTDB taxonomy): domain Bacteria; phylum Bacteroidota; class Bacteroidia; order Cytophagales; family Spirosomataceae; genus Emticicia; species Emticicia aquatilis. The sequence continues at coordinate 68,428 of NZ_BMKK01000003.1, read as the reverse complement.
ATTTTACCGAATGTTTTTCGCTTGGTTCAAAATAAATTTGTACTGGGCCTAAATCCGTTTCGAGTATTACATTTTTGAAAGCTTGTGATGGAATCGTTTTGTAATGCGTCGGCTGAACGAGCGTATCGTACTCGGCCACACCTCGAACCTTTTTAGGCTTAGAAGTATAGCTATTGATAAAATACCAACCCAAACCACCAATAGCAGTCCAGCCAACGATTGATATAATGATGAGCAATGTGCGGTGTTTTTTGTCCATATAATTGTGTTTGTTTTACTTTTTCCAGTTTTGACCGCCATATTCTTTATACCTTATATCTTGGTAAGGATATGGATAAATAACATTAGGAGTTACGTAATTATAGTCGGCAATATAACAATCTGCAAATTGTAAATATTCTTCTTTTGTCAAAGGAGACTTTCCAAGTAAATGCTGAATAGATTTATCATTAAATATATTTATTATACATTTTTTTGTTGAGATATTCTCAGTAAATGCTTTAACGAAGGAAAGAATAGCATCAGTGCTTATATCATTATCTTTATACCAAATATCAAAAACCTCTATTTGTATAGAATGATTAGTTCTTAGTATTTCAAAGGAATCAAAATCTAATTTATTGATTATTATTCGCTTATTTTCATGTACTAATCTACTTTCTATATGATAAGAGTTTAGTCCTTTTGATATTTGATAAAACTTTATATCTCTGTTTTTCAAAGAATTTATCAGTATTTGTTTCAAATTGTCTGACATTTTAGCTCCAAAATAAATCCCTGTCAGAGCTGAGGAGTGATAACTCTTTAATCCATAATTATCAAATAATAGTCGTACCTCTTTTTCATATTGCCATGATAACGATTTAGTTGCATACATTTTTTTTAACACATTTTCTAAATCATAAATATCATCCCATTTTAGTACAGGTATAGCATCTTTATAATCTACATCCAACTCTTTTATAAACCTATTTTCAAACTCACTCCATTTGATTTTTTCAATATCATATTCTATACAAAAACCTTCGTGAGAGGAAGAGTAATGTGCCCACATCAATTCATTTATTGGAGTATAAGATAAAGAATAAATACCCAATTTTGAAGTGTAATCAAGTACCTCTTTGAAATTGTGTTTAACCTCACTTGAATCTACTCCTAACATTTTAAGAGTTTCACCAAATTGAGAAATCTCTTCTTTAAAAGTAGCTTCAAATGGGTCATTCAATTTGTCAAATGAAGACGCATATAGTTGATTATTTAAAATGCTCTCCAAATCTCTTTCAAAAGTATCTCTCCCTCTATATTTATATCCTTTCATATTTTCTAATTAGTCAATCATGTATTTAATGACACTAAAAGTGTCAAACTCGAATAGCACCGATTGCTAATCGGTGTAAAAGTTGAAATACAAAAACGAACCCTAAATGGGTTTAACCCTTTCAGAGTTGCGATTCTTTCTATTATCCCTCCCCCGATTAAATCGAGTTTTACAATTCCACTTTCTCCCCTTGAAAAGCTACTTTAAAACCTTTCTGTCTGACTTCTTTATTTTCTAAAGATTTAGGGTTTATTACAGGATTTGTGTGGTTAAAATGAATAAAATGTACTTTGGCTTTCTCGGTAGCTGGTAAGTTTTTCAATAAATCCATCGTTTCGGTCACGAACGGGTGCGGTACTTCACTCATTGGGCGATTAATTTCTCCATCTTTATAAAAAGTACCATCTAAAAAAGCATAATCGACTGATTTGATTAGCTCCTCCAGACTTCTATTCCATTTTTGCCATTTATCAATATCAGGAATAAACACTAAACTTTTATTGGGCGTAAATATCTTATAACCAACCGTTTCCGAAAACTCATCACGGTGTGGCACTCTGAAAGGCTGTACGCTCACACGTTCGTTTAAGACAATGACCAAATCTTCCTTAATTGGCTGTAAATCAATGTTTCGTAAGGCTACCAACTGGCTCCACGGCCCATTTTGCTCGATAAAGTTTTTCATTTTGGGCATGGCATAAACCTTCACTTGGTTGGCTCCCATTGCTTCTCGACCCAAATACATAATTCCCGTATAATGCCCAATATGTGCGTGGGTCAGGAAAATACCCAAGTTTTTAGGTACGGGGTTATTGAGCAAATGTAATTGCTGCGTAAAATCTGGTGTGGCGTCAAATATCCATTGTTGTTTTGAAACTGGGTCAATAACCGCTATGCACGAAACAAACTGGCGGGCAGTTTTTCCATCAAAAACAGCTTTACAACATTCTTTTTGACAATTTGCCTGCGGAAAACCGCCATCTTGTGCCACACCCAGCACCTGTACATAAGGGTTTTGAGCCACTGCCCTCCCAAATCCTAAAAATATCAAAAACAGAAAATACTTCATAAATTGTCCGAGAAAAACACCAAATTACAAGGAAAAATAACCATTCCTACCAAGATTCTTTCTTAATTGCAGCATTTACTAAATATTTGACACATAAATTTACTAAACCGCTCTTACAATATCGAAAAATGACTCCTATTAGCAAAAAAACTTTTATCAAAAAAGTTAAAGATATTACCATTAGTGGCACAATCGCCCTTACAATTATGGGCAATAGTGTTGCACTCCAAAGCTGTGGAAGCGATAGCTCCGACGAAGAAGAGTATGAATACGAAGAAGTTTATACCAAAGGTGTGAAAACCTATATTTCGGAAACCGAAAAAGGAGTTTTCAAAATCACTAACGAAAAAGAGGTGCCGATTGATAGTTCGGTAGCCATCGTAACCTACCTCGATGGTAAAAAAGATAGTCTATCACCCAAAGTTGTGCAAGGCCTTATCGACAGCGAAGTGAAAACAAGTCCGAACACAATTGGCCAAAGCAGTAATCTTTCAAATGCTCTTTTGTTTGGCGGAATGGGCTATTTATTGGCTAAAACGATGAGTCCGAATTATGCCAATTATCGCCCCGATGTTAATGGTGTTGCACAAAATTCGGGTTCAAGGGCAGATACTTCACGTCATCGTCGTCATCACTTTGGTGGTACTGGATTAATGACTTATTACGCCACTCGAAGTGCGTTTGATAGGTCGAACCAAATTCACCAAAACATCGGTAATTCTCGTACTACGATGGCACGCCCCGTGGGTGGCCGTAGCGGATTTTTCCATAGTTCGAGCCATAGTAGCCATAGTTCGTAAGAAAGTCCACGGTCAACCGTCGATAGTCAACAGTATAAATTTAAAGTTTTTAGACAAAACATATTTAATGACCATGGACAATTGTCTCTTGACCATGGACTAAAAATCATGAAATTAAAAAATCTCACAATCTCACCCGAAGCATCGCTCCGCAACATTGGCTGGAATTGGATGCTCGGCGAAGATACCTTGCCTTATATTACCAACGAAATGGTGGTTGTGTCGGAAGAAGAAGCCGAAAGCTATTTCGATGCGGCCAATGAGCTTTACGAAATGTACATTGCAGCCGCCCAACATGTAATTGATAACGAGCGTTACGCCGAACTCGGTATTCCTGAAAATTTGATTGAATTAATTGAATATTCGTGGGAAAACGATGCAAATTGGCACATTTATGGCCGATTCGACTTGAGTGGTGGCGTTGATGGAAAACCAATAAAATTGATAGAATTCAATGCCGATACGGCTACTTGTATTCCAGAAACTGCCGTTGTGCAGTGGGCTTCGTTGAAAGCAAATTATCTCGATGAAAGCCAACAATTCAATACTTTGTATGAAACTTTCGTAGAAAAATTCAGAGAATTGCACCGCCAAAATCCGAGTTTTCAGAAAACTTTGCTGATTTCGACGATGAAAGATTTTCCCGAAGACGATACCAACATGCAAGTTTTGGGCGAAGCCGCCAAAGAAGCAGGCTTTGAAGTAACGTTTGATTATATCGAAAACGTGGAATTTTCGGCCATTGAAGGTATTTTCAAGTACAACACTGATAGTGGAAGTTTTACGAAATATGACTTTTGGTTCAAACTTATTCCGTGGGAATATATTGGTTGGGACGAACCCGAATTAGCTCAGATTTTAACCGAAATCTCGAAAAACCAAAAGGCTGTAATTCTGAATCCTGCCTATACATTACTTTTTCAATCAAAAGCAATTTTGAAAATTCTGTGGGAATTGTACCCAAATCATCCTCTACTTTTAGAGACTTCCTCGCAAGCAATTTTAGGCAAAACTTGTGTAGAAAAAGTACTTTTTGGGCGAGAAGGAGCAAATATTCGCATCATTTCGCCATCAGGCACTACCGAAACCTCGACCGAAGGAGAGTATTTTGAACAAAACACAGTTTTTCAAGAATATACCGATTTTTTGAAAGATAATGCAGGAAACTCATACCAAGCAGGTGTATTTTTTGTAGGTGAAGCCTGTGGGCTGGGTTATCGTAGAGGTGGGAAAATTTTAGATAATAAAGCTCAATTTTGCGGACATTTGATTGAAGGTTAAACTTTCAAAAACTAAATGCACTTCGATTATCTACAATTCTGATTAGAAGCACTTGTTCGTTATTTACCTGATAAAGCAGGGAGTAGTTTTTTGAAATTAAAATACGACGAATTGTCTTTATTTGTTGAGATTCGATACCAATAAAGGGCATTTTTGCAATCAAATCAATTTTACTATAAACCAAACGAACAAAATCAATAGCTCGTTCATGATTTTGACTTGTTGAGATATATCCAATAATTGCATCAAAGTCTGCTTCAGCAGTTGTAGTCCAAACTATTGAATATTCCATTTTTGAGCAATTTTTTGACGAACTAAATCGTCAGATATTGTCTCATTTGATTTAGCTTGATTAATAGATTGTTGCGTTCTTTCAAGTTCTTTTTGAGTTAAACCATCAAGTATATCTCCTTTGATAGGTAAAAGACCTGCAATGCTATCGTAGAGTTCACGCAGATACTCTTTATTATCAATCGTATCAATTAATTGATGAAAAGCAGGTTTCAACTGTGCATCAGTTAGCATATTTCTTATATGTTTTGAAACAAATATAAAGATATATTTCAAATTTTTGTAAAAACAGGTACTTAAAATTATATACTAAAAAGTTACAACTATTGATAGAATTCCTATAAAAGGGTCTTACATAAAAAACCTTACAAGATTGCAACACTTCTCAATCCTGTAAGGTTTCTAACAAAATTTATTTTAATCAGAATGACTTTGCAATATTCGTAAACTCTCTTGATTTCAACGAAGCTCCACCAACTAAGCCACCATCAACATCTGGACAAGCGAAAAGTTCTTGAGCATTTCCTCCGTTTACGCTTCCACCATAAAGGATAGAGATTTCGTCAGCTACTTCTTGACCGTATTTTGATGCTAAGTGGTCTCTCAAAACTTTGTGCATTTCTTGTGCTTGGTCGTTTGAAGCAGTTACACCCGTACCGATTGCCCAAATTGGCTCATAAGCAATTACGGTTTTCTTCAAATCTTCAGCCGAAAGATGGAAAAGGCTATTAGTGATTTGTCCACAAACGAAATCGAAATGAATACCTTCGTTGCGTTGTTCCAAAGTTTCACCACAACAGAAAATCGGTGTAAGACCTTCAGCCAAAATAGCATCGACTTTCTCAGCTAAAAACGCATCAGATTCATTGAAATACTGACGACGCTCACTGTGACCAATGATTACGTGACCAACGCCAACTGATTTCAACATCGGTACCGAAACTTCACCTGTATATGCACCCGAAGCTTTTGGATAACAGTTTTGAGCACCCAACGAAACCTTTGGCGTATCAATCAATTTTCCGAAAGTGCTTAAATAAGGAAACGGTACGCAAATCACAACTTGTACGTTAGGATTTACAACTTCGTCTTTTACCATATTTACAACTTCCGAAAGCAAGATTTGACCTTCTTCAAAAGTTTTGTTCATTTTCCAGTTACCAGCGGCGATTTTTTTTCTCATTTTCTTAGAATCTTTGATTGTTTTTAGTCGATGGTCAATAGACGACAGTCCACAGAAAACGACTAATTTAATTAATAGTTGACTTGGGGTAATAATTTTATGTTTTACACTTACATTACATAAAATACCCTCTTAAACGCCCAAAGATACCGCTTTTTTAATAGTCTGACAAATTGAAATTGTAGAACAATTTTCTAAATTGTTTGGTCAAGATTACAATTCGGAGAATTGTGTTACAAATACAACTCCATAGCCACATCGGCACGCTCGTAGGGCGATGTAAAGTTTTCGATTCGTACAAAACCCAATTTTGCATAAAGTGTGAGTGCAGGCGTAAGACTCGAGTTGGTTTCGAGATATACACGTTTGGCTCCCAACTCACGGGCTTTCTGAATAGCTGCCTCACCAATTAGTCCACCAATTCCTAAGCCACGAGCGGCTTCACTTACGCCCATTTTACAAAGTTCATAAGAGTCATTGCCCATTGGTTTTAAAGCAGAAGTTCCGAGATACTCTTCTCCTCTACGTGCTAAAAGTACCGCTCCGCCAGTTATCAAGAAATATTTTTCGGGGTCTTCGAGCGAAGCCAAATCACCTTTTTCTACTTTGAAATATTTCTCAATCCACTCATAATTGATTTGTTTGAAAGCCAATTTTTGGGCTTCATTATTTGGGTCAAGTTCGATGATTTCTATTTTTTGCATGATAATTTATAGTTTAGAAGCCACATCACGAATTGTATCCAACAAATATTCTATCGAAGTTTCAGTTTTTCGGTGATTGATGATACACGCCCGTAACACAAACTCTCCATTAAGTTTTGTACTGGTAATAAACACTCGTCCATCAGCTTCGAGAGCAGGAATCAGTTTTTGATTTAAATCGCTAATCGCCTCATTATCAGCCATTTTTCCTTTATACCTAAAACACGCCACTGCTAAATCGGCCTTTGACTTCAATTCAAAATCAGTCGATTCTTCCACGAGTTTTATCAAATAATTGGTCAAATCAATGTCTTTTTGAATCATCTCTCTGATTCGGTCAAAACCATACGCCTTCACCGACATCCATGCTTTAAAGGCTTTTGCATTGCGAGAAAGTTGGAAATAATGCTCATTAAATTCCAAGCGAGCATTGGCATTTGTCTGCAATTCAGTCGCCAAATAATCTGCTTCTTTGTAATACGTTTCTCGCATTTTCTCCCAATCTTGCACCAAAACACAACCGATTTCAAAAGGCTGATAGAGCCATTTATGAAAATCAAGGGCAATCGAATCGGCACGCTCCAAACCTGCATATTTATGTTTGATTGAAGGCAAAGCCGAAGCCAAACCACCATAAGCACCGTCAACGTGAAACCACATTTCGTATTTTTGGGCAATATCGGCCAATGCAGTTAGGTTGTCAATAGCACCCGTATTCACTGTTCCAGCGTTTCCCACTACACAAAAAGGCATAAAACCACTGGTAATATCGGCTTCGATTTGTTTTTCAAGAGCATTTACATCAATCGTCAAATCAGCGTTTGTGTCTATTCTACGAAGTTGATTTGTGCCGATACCCAACAATGATAAACTTTTATCAGTACAATTATGGGTTTCTTTTGAGCAGTAAACCATAAAAGGCTTTAAGCCAAAAAGCCCGTTGCGTTTAATATCAAATTTCTTGAAAAAGATATTTCGGGCAACCGTCAAACCAGCCAAATTAGCTTCCGAGCCACCACTCACCATTGCACCACCCGCCTCTGGTGTATAATCAATCATTTCGGCCGCCCATTTAATGACACGTTTTTCGATTTCGGTCATGGCTGGAGCCAAATGCCATTTCGTATTATTTTGATTGACGGTTGAGAGCAACAACTCGGCCACCGTAGAAATCTGATTTCCACCCGACATCACATAGGCGTACATATTTTTGCCCAAATTGCCCGTTGCACTATCAAAAACCTTTGTTTTTACTTCGTCGAGCAGCTCAAAGCTATCTTTTCCAATTCGGGGAAGTGGTTCATCAAACCAACTTTCAACTTCTTCTTGGGAGTTTACATTAAACCCCTTGATAGCATCAAGATTGGCGTATTTTTCAAGAATCATCGAAGATGCTTTCTCCAAAATCTTACTAAACTCTTCTTGACTAAAATCTAAAGTATTATTATTCATAGGTTATTTAATTTAGATTTGTTTCCACCGTAGGAACGTCCAAATTGGACGTTCTCAATGAAAATTACAATTTGTTTCATCTGTTTGTGAACGTCCAGTTTGGACGTTCCTACGAAAACCTTTATTTTATTGTCAATCGGTAAATTTTCAAACCTTCAATGGCTGGGTGCTTGTAGGTTGAAGGCGTACTTTCAACGGGCATCAGCTCAAAACCGTTTCGTTCATAAAATCGGTGGGCAGCTTTTGCTGGCGGCGGCGTATCGAGCCATAATTCTTGATAACCTTTTTCTTTGGCGTATTGAAGCAAGGTTTCAAAAAGTCGCTGGGCTAAATTTTCATCTTTATTTCCACGCATGGTTTTATCCAAAAACATTTTTCGTAGTGAAGCTTGTCTACCAGTGAGTGGCTCTATACCGATTGTTCCCATTAATTGGTTATTTTCATCAAGTGCAATCCAAAACCTCCCGTTTTTATAAAATTCTTCGATATTTGGCAAATCTGGTTGGTCTTGTGCGGTCAATCCTAAACCAAATTCGTCGTTTTGAATGCCCAAAACTAATTTCTCAACTTGCTTTTGGTAGATATTTGAATATGTCTGTATTGAAATTTTCATAAATTTTTCTTATTAATATTGACTAAATATTATTCCGTAGCAGACGTATGCGATATGCCCCTACAACTATTTTTTCTTCGATTCTTGAAATTCTTTCATGCGTTCGGTGTAAGATTTTGAAGCAAAAAACAATTCTATTTCACCTAAAGCATCTAAAATATTGGTTGGTTGAGACTCTACAACTTGGCGGTTTACTTCTCGAATATCGTCCCAAATAAGTTGTAGTTGCGGCAGCATACTAAGCCCTTTCTTGCTTAATTTTAATAATCTTTTGCGAGCGTCTTCTTTCGATTTTGTAGAAGTTATCCAACCTTCTTTTTCTAATTCTTTGGCCAACTGAATAACCGCTGGATGCGAAATATTGAGTTTTTGGGCAATATCCATAATACCCAGTTCCTTTTCTTGCGAAAGCAAATAGTATAACGGAAACCACTTAGGCTCAAACTCCACTCCATTACTCCGATAAAATTCTGCCCCTGCTCGCATGATATAATCGCTCATGCGTTTCATTCGGCTGGCAATGATTAATGGCCCCAGTTTTGAAAAAACATCTTGCATTATGTAATTAGTTACGTAATTGATTACGCAAAAGTAGCACGATTAAAAAGATTTGCAAGATGAAGACGATTATTTTTTTATTTTTCTACTAAAAACAAAGCAAGATTCGGTTTGATAAATGCAAGAAAGTATGTCATTTTTGCAGAAAAACAAATGAAAAATGCTTAAAAATATAGATTTTAAAACTCATTTAGCTAATATTAATCAAAATGGTTATGCAGTTTTGCCCAAGTTATTTTCGGATGAAATTTGCGATGAATTGGCCACAACTTATGATGAATCTGAGAATTTCAGAAGTGTAATTAATATGAAACGTTATCAGTTTGGAAGTGGTGAATACAAATATTTTAAGTATCCGCTACCTACTATTATTGATGAAATACGGCATGAGATTTATCCACATTTAGCACACATTGCCAATGATTGGATGATAAAATTGGGTATCGAGAAAACTTTCCCGAATCAGTTGAGTGAGTTATTGAAATTGTGTCACGAAAATGGGCAAAACCGCCCAACTCCTTTGATTTTGAAATACGAAACTGGCGATTGGAATGCCCTGCACCAAGATTTATACGGTGAAATCTTTTTCCCTTTTCAGATGGTTATTTTCTTGACTCAACCTAATGGTGATTATACGGGTGGAGAATTTATGATGCTCGAAAATCGCCCAAGAATGCAATCGAAGGGAATAGTTTTACAGCCAAATAAAGGCGATGCAGTGATTTTTACAACGAATTTCCGACCAACGCTGGGCAGCCGTGGGTATTATCGAACTTCAATGCGGCATGGGGTAAGTGAAGTACGGAGCGGTAAAAGAATTAATCTTGGAATTATTTTTCATGATGCGAAGTGAGTTTAAAACATATTGACTTAGGAAAAAGTAATTTTGAGCGTTCGAGAAATCTATTTTTGAAAATAGAATCAGGTGAAATCTCATTAGGGGGAAACAGAAAATTGAAGATTTTTGGACGTTTGGATTGCCGAGCGGGGAAACGAATGAAAGTGGAAAATAGAGTATTTTTTCAGAGCGAAGCAGAGGCGATAAATCTTGGTTATCGCCCCTGTGCGATTTGTATGCGGTCGGAGTATTTGATTTGGAAAGGCACAATTTGAAATCGGAACGGTCCGCCGTAGCGGTTACGGGCAACTTGTGCTACGAATGCCCCATTTCCCAGCCCAAAATTGCTTTTTTACGAGTTGTACCCCAACGGTAGCCGCCAATTCCTCCTACTTTTTGCAGCACTCGGTGGCACGGAATAATATAGCCAAGTCGATTGCTTCCGATGGCTGTCCCGACAGCTCGTTGGGCAGTGGGTTTGCCGATGGCGTTGGCAATGGTTTCGTAGCTGACCATTTGTCCAAACGGAATTTTAAGAAGGGCTTCCCAAACTTTTATCTGAAAATTTGTTCCTCGCAACAAAAGCGTGAGCGGTTCGCTTGTGTTGATGTTTTCATAGAAAATTTGTTCGATAAATGGCTTCGTGAAGTTATTATCAAAAATGAGTTTAGCTTTTTCAAAATCTTGTTGTAATTCTTTTATTATCAAATCTTTAGACGACTCTTCAAGAAATCTAAAATCGGTAATTCCTCGCTCAGTAATGGCAATCAGACATTCGCCAAATGGTGTTTCATGGATTCCGTAATGAACTGTTAAACCCTGCCCTTTTGCTTTAAATTCGGCGGGAGTCATGGCTTCGTAGCTCACAAATAAGTCGTGTAAACGGCTTGAACTTGAAAGGCCTGACTCGAAAGTTGCTTCGAGTAAATTGCTACTTTCGGCGAGTTTTTCTTTGGCAAATTCTTTGGTCAAGAATCGCATGAATCGCTGCGGACTTGTGCCTGCCCACTTCGAAAATAACCGATTAAAATGAAATTCTGATAATGCAACGTGGTCGGCAATTTCTTTTACGCTTGGTTGATTTTGGAAGTTTTCTTCGATGAATCGAATCGCTTTTTCTATTCTGTTATAATCTATATATTCTTGGTTATCAATATTTTCCATCGCTTTTGATTTAGCTTTTCTTGAATCTTTCGTCAAAATTACGTTGGATTACGTTGATGGACAATCTGATTTTTGCGGAATTGCCCCCGACCCCTAAAGGGGAGAAAGAACTGACTCATATCAATTCTTTCTTAGCAAAAAGTTGTTTAATTTTAGCGGAAAGGCTTGGCTTTGTTTCGATTTTGAACTTGACTTTATATTTTTTGATGATGCGAGCCGAAAGAATTCCGAGTATAATACCTGGGGCTGTCCAAGTAAGGATGAATACAAAACTTGGTGTATTATCAGGCATAAATCTTGGTACGATATTTACACAAAAAGCCGTGATTGCTGCTGTGTATGCTCCCATCATTTTGCCAGCATGGGCAAAAAACCAGTGCATTTTTTCGGCTTTTACATAACCTAAGTATAATTTTAGGTCTCCATAGGCATTCAATAAACTTACTGTTCCGAAAATAAAAAACAGTACATTTAATTCTCCGAAATACTTAGCTGGATTAACTGTCAGATAAACGCCATAAGCCAACATACACACGCCCGAAAAGCCAATCAACCACGCACCGATTTTATCTACCAAAGTTGGCTTTAAGCCTTTTTTCATGGCCAGCATTCTTTTGCCAGACCAGTTTGGATAAAAACTTACGATACCGATTCCTAAGAAAAATTGATATTTTAGATTGGTTGGATATAAGATAAAAAAGATAGTGGTCGTAACGAATATCATAAACATTGACCAATAAAAAATTACACCCGCACGGTTATGTACTTTTCCACCCTTATTGGCTATCATAGCTACCAAACCAGCTATCAATGATAAAATGCCACACAAGACATGAACTGCAATTGAAGATTTATAGATGAGCGTTTCCATTGTTGTATTTTTTAAGGTAAATTCTTAGAAAGAGAATAAACTGATGGTAATATTTTTATTTTCATTCAAATCGAAGGCACATTGCTCGAAATTTGGCGGCCCCATAAGCATCGTTACATTTGAAAAACCAAAAGGTTCGGCTGGCATTTGCCCGTTCATATCGAGTTTGTTATCGCCGTTTAAATCTTGGTATAAAACAATGGCATATTTGCCTTCCAACATTCCTTCAAACTTTAAAGTTACTTCACCTTCTTTAGTTACTTCTGCCGTGGCCGATTTTATACCTCCACCTTGTGGGAAGCTATTTTCATCGTTTGAAATCGTAGCTAAAATTTTTCCTGTTCGTTGCTGAATGCCTTTTATCGTAACTGTTACACTGTATTTGTTTTGAGCAAAAGTGATAGTTGAAGTAAATGCAAAAATTGCGATTAGGATGATTGTTTTGAAGAGCGTTTTCATTTGATTACGTGTTTTTTTGAAATATTTTTTGTGTTATTTGAATGACACAAAGGTAGAATGGCTTAAAAAACTATGCAAATCAAAGGGCTGATTATCAAACAGTTGGGGAGTTTGACAAAGCGAAGGGAGATTTAACAAAATTGTGGGACGAATGACAAAGGTTTGTTTTAGTTTTCAAAATATTATCTTTGCTTTTCATCAATAATATCTCTGTATTTTAATATGGTTCGCAATATTACGGCTAATGATTTTGATTTTATTTATGGGCTTTATATGAATCCGGCCACTAATCCGTATTTGCTTTACGAATTGATGGATAGAGAGGCGTTTATGCCTATTTTTAATGATTTACTGAAGCAAAATATTATCTTTATTTACGCTGACGCAGGACAAAATATAGGAATGTTTAAACTTATCCCTTTCCATCACCGAACCAAACACATTAATTACATTGGCGGTCTTGCTATTCATCCTGATTTTACAGGAAAAGGTTTTGGTTCAAAAATGATGACAGAAATTATTGATTTGGGCAAACAAAGAGGCTTGAAAAGACTCGAACTTAGTACGGCAACCTTCAATACAAAGGCAATAAAACTTTACGAGAAACATGGTTTTGTTTTTGAAGGAGTCATGAAAAACTATACCTACATTCAAGCTGAAGAGCGTTTTATTGATGAGCAATTAATGGCTTATTTATACTGAACCTTTCAACTATCGCTGTTGCAGACCCAAAAACTCATTTAATTAGTATCAAACGCCTCTTTGTAGATTTATTTCAATCGCTCAACAATCTCTGAGTATTTGCGAGCAACTGGCACAAGCAATTCGGGAGCTTCGAGGTGAAGTTTATAGCCTTGTGCATTACCCGTTACTTTCTCGACTTTATCAAGATTGACAATAAACGAGCGATGACAACGCACAATGTTTTCGGAAGGTATTTGGCTTTCGAGGCGAGTAAGGCTGCTACGAAGAAGTTCTTTTTGGAGTTTGCCTTGCTTTTCGTAATATATAGTTGAATAATTATCAGACGATTCAATAAAATAGAGCGATTCGGTACTCAACTCTATCGAATCTCTATCGTTTTCGGCAATAAGTTTTAAGCGAACGACGTCATTGTTCGGTGCTTTATTTTCAATATTATTTTCGTTTAAGCCTATTTCGGGTGCATGATGATGCACAACGATTGGTTGATTATATTTCTTTAGCTGAATGATATAGTTGAGCATTACTCCGAAAGTAGCAGGAAAAATGCCGATAATCATTACGCCAATAAGCATCCAAAAAAAACTTTTCAGGCTGATGTTGAGGTTAAAAGCAATCCTACTGAAAAAAACATTGACGACCGTAATCATCAAAATAAGAAGCAGGATTGAAAGTATTTCTTTGCCTACATTCCAAGTTGTTTCGTTGTGGTATTTAGGAAAACTCTTGAAAATCCCAAAACGCAGCACAAGACCGCACAAAGTAGTGATGAGTCCGTAACACGCCAAATACCAAACTTTGTTAGGGTCGTGCCAATCCGAAACCCCTAAAGGTTGAAATAGAATTAAAAATAAAGCAATAAAAGTTCCTTCCCCCAAGCTTTGTAAGAGCAACTTAGTGTTCGATTTTTCGCCAAAAGGATATGGTTGTTGAAGGATTTTAAGCATTTTTCTCTAAAACGGTCGCCAGTTTGCAATTTGGTTAATAAAACTCGGCACAACTTCTGGGTACATTACAATCATCACAACAATTCCAAAAACAGCTCCCCACCAGTGAGCAGAATGGTTGATATAGCCATTACCACGCTGCATTTCGTAGTACGTAAAAGCCAAATAAAGTATGGCAAAAATAAAAGCAGGCATCGGAATAAAAAATACCCCAAGCTTTGCAGTAGGAACGAATAAAATCGCTCCAAAAATTACGGCAGAAACTGCTCCTGAAGCTCCGAGTGAGTTATAATTTCCGTCTTTACGGTGCTTGAAAAATGTCGATAAATCAGACACCACGATTGCTACTACATAGAAAATAACATAAGCCACCGAGCCAAGACGAGGGTCATTATCGAATTTTTGAATGAAAACCTGCTCAATAAAATCACCGAAACTGTATAAGGTGAACATGTTGAAAAACAAGTGCATAAAATCGGCATGAACAAAGCCCGAAGTGACGAAACGGTGGTATTCACGGTTGCGGTCAATTGCTTTAGGGTTCATCATCCAACTATAAAGCATCGTTGGGTTACTGAGTGCGTAAAGACTCACACCTACTGTGACGAGTATAATTAAAAAATTTGCGGTCAGTTGTTCCATTTGTTTATTTTTTCTGTCGACTGTGGACTATCGACTGTTGACTTTCTATGATTCTCGTTCTATTAATTGTTTGGTAAGCTCAATCAACGGCTGTTTTCTTTCTGCCGAAGCGTTGAGCTTTTCTAAATCAGCCAAGCCTTTATCAAAAAACGCATTCATTTTTTGTTCGGCCAATTGCCTGATGTTCAAGGCATCGTAAATGGCTCTTACAGCTTTTACTTTTTCGTCTTTATCAAATTCTTTGGCATAAATCCATGCTTGTAGCTCAGCTTCTTGGGCAGTGCCTTTACCGATTTTGAGGGCTTTCAGCAAAAGCCAAGTTTTTTTATTTTCGATAATATCGCCACCTACTTGTTTGCCAAATTTCTCGGGGTCTCCATAAACATCTAAAATATCATCTTTTAGCTGAAAACCAATTCCGATATTCGTTCCAAAATCATATAATAATTGTGTAGCTTCTTCTCCTGCTTCGGCAATCAAACCGCCCAATTCCAAGGCAAAGCCCAGCAAAACTGATGTTTTTAGGCGAATCATATTAATGTACTCGTCTTCTGTAACATCGTTTCGGGTCGCAAAATTCATATCCCATTGCTGGCCTTCACAAACTTCGGCTGCCGTACGATTAAATCTTCTAATTACATGCTTGAAAATTTTATCATCAACGGCTGTCATTAACTCGTATGCACATACGAGCATCACATCACCCGAAAGAATCGCTACGTTTTCATTCCATTTTTCATGCACCGTTGGCTTGCCTCTTCGTAGTGGAGCGGCATCCATAATATCATCGTGCATAAGCGTGAAATTATGAAAAACCTCTACGCCAAGTGCTGGCTTAACTGATTTTTGCCAGTCATCAACAAAAATATTGGTAGCCATCACGGTAAGCAATGGACGCATTTTTTTTCCACCAAGCGACATCAAATATTCGATGGGTTCATAGAGTTCAACGGGACTTTCGCCGTATTTTGTACTGGCAATTTCGGTTTGAATTGCTTTAAGGAATACTTCTAATGACATAAAATGTGGAGCGAACATCCTGTTCGCCGAAATCAGAGATATAGATTGAACAACAAATAACGCCAAACTTGGCAAAACTAACAACTAAATTATGCACTCAAGCATGGCATAAAATCGAAAGACTTTGAATATCAACTTATTATAGTGGAATTTGGTTTTGGTTTATGATTTTAATTTTTCGTCCTCCAAATCATTTTATTTTACCACCTGTCAAAATTTCGGTCTGAATTTAATGATTCTTCTGCAAATTGGGTTATCAAACAAACCGTATATAATGCGAACTTTATTCACAATTTTACTACTAACAAGTTCATTTACAAGCTTTTCGCAAGCTGTTTCTGCCAAAATAGATTCTGTGCGAAAATTAGTTGAAACAACTTTCAATGAAAAAAACAGTAAAGCTTTATATGCTCTAACGAACGAAGGTTTTCAGAAGCAAGTTTCAGAAACTCAAATCGTACAGGTATCATCAATGCTTTATACTCAGTTCGGAAAGTGGAAAACGTCGGAATTTCAGAAAACAACCGATGGTGTAGCACTTTACAAAGCTATCTTTGATAAAGGAAGTCAGAATTTCTTTATTGGACTGGATAAAAACGATAAAATTTCGACACTGCTTTTTCAACCTTACAAAAGCGATGTACCAAAGAAGGATTATCAAGTTGCGAGTAATAATCCGATGAAAACACCGCTTGATTTACGGATTGACAGTTTGGTAAGACCTTATATTCAGATGCAGCACACGGCAGGCATTTGTGTGGCATTCATAAAAGATGGAAAAACGATTACTTACAGCTACGGAGAAGTAAAAAAAGACGAAAAACAACTCCCCGATGCCGATAAAACCTTTTTTGAGATTGGCTCAATCAGTAAGACTTTTACGGGCATCTTGCTTGCCGATGAAGTTGTGAAAGGCAAAATGTCGCTCGATGACCCCATCAATAAATATCTACCCGACTCTATTGGAAAAATGGCGTATAAAGGTGTGCAAATCACACTCAAAACTTTATCTAACCACACGTCGGGATTTCCTCGTTTACCGATGAATCTTTATAAATTAGGCGATGATTTAAATAATCCATATAAAAATTATGATATTGACCGAATGTATAGTTATCTGAAAACCTTTAAGCCTTACCGTGAAGTTGGTGTAAATTATGAATATTCAAATTTTGCGGTGGGTTTGCTCGGAACTATCTTAGCCCAACAAAATCAGCTTACTTACGAAGAATTATTGTTGCAAAAAATCTGCAAGCCATTGAAACTTGAAAACACAAAAATCAGCTTATATGCTACTGACAAAAATAATTTTGCTCAAGGATATAACGAAAAAGGCAAAGCCACCTCAGCATGGGATTTGAATATGCTGGCTGGTGCTGGTGGCATTCGCTCCACAACCAACGACATGGCAAAATATGTAGAGGCAAATATGACTAAAGCCCCAAAACAACTACAAGAAGCCATTGATTTAAGCCAAAAAGTAACTTTTGAAAGCGGACAAAATACTGTTGGATTAGGCTGGCATATTACCAAACGAAAACGAAATACAATTTATCAGCACTCAGGCGGCACGGGAGGATTCAGAACTTTTGTGGGCTTCGATAAAGAACGCCAAATTGGCGTAGTAGTGCTTTCAAACTCAGCAGAAGAGGTAGCCATGATTGGAATAGGGTTGTTAAAGTAAAATATCTCACTCAAATATTTCTTTTACGTTCATTCCGAAACCCACTATTGCTTCTGAGTATAAAATACCATCTTTCAACTTTTGGGCTAATTTGTAAGTATGGTTTTCCAGTAGATATTGCTCAACTGTCTGAGCATCGGTGTCAACAATCCAATATTCTTGCACACCATGAAGTGCGTAATCGGTCATTTTAATACCATAATCACGTTCTTTGGTGCTATCAGATAGAATTTCAATAATAAAGTCAGGAGCAGGAAATGCTGATTGCTTTTTTCCAAAATCAAGCGTACGTTCTTTTTTCCAAAAACAAATATCAGGCTCATAATCATTTCTTGTGAGCCTAACCATTACTTTTTCGTAGGCAATTTTTCCTAAATCTTTTTCATAAACAAAAGGCAATAGTCTTCTTGTTAAATTAGACGAAGCCATCCAATGTCTTCCATAAATGGGCGAATGATAAATAATTTCGCCCATAATAAACTCGGCTTTGACATTTTCATCAATATCTGCCCAAAATTCATGGCGACGTTTCTGTTCGTCAGCCCAAGCGGCTTCGAGTTCGTCAATGATTTCACGAAGATTAGGAGACTGCAATATTTCGTCGAATACAAGCATTTATTTGATTTTTTGTACGAATTTATCAAGTTTTAATAAATTATGAAATATATTTCATAACAAAAACGCCACTACGAAAAATCGCAGTGGCGTTTTGTATAAACACCCCTTTAGGAGCGGGGGGGCAGTTAAGCATGAATATTCCAAACCCAACCAAATGTATCTTCTACTTTACCAGTACGAATATCGTTCAAAGCGTTTTTCAAGCGAGTTGACATCGAATCGTCAGTGATTGCTGGTAATGCGTAATCTTTACCTTCAAAACCAATAGCAGCAAATGGCGAAACCACTACGGCAGTTCCTGCACCAAATACTTCGGTTACGCTTCCGTTTTCAATTCCAGAAATAATTTCTTCTACCGAAACTCTTCTTTCTTCTACTTCAACACCCATTGATTTGGCGATTTGCAATAAAGTATCACGCGTGATACCTTTCAAAATCGTTGTGCTTGTATTTGGCGTTATAAGTTTGCCATCTTTCACAAACATTACGTTCATAGTACCCGACTCTTCAAAATATTTATGTTCGATAGCATCTGTCCATAATAATTGTGTATAACCTTGCTCTTGTGCTAATTTTGCTGGGTACAACGATGCAGCATAGTTTCCTGCACATTTTGCATAACCAACACCACCCGGAGCGGCACGGATAAACTCAGTTTCGACTTTCACTTTTGGTGGAGTCGAGTAATATTTTCCTGCTGGACTCATGATAATCATGAAGCGGTAGTTTTGTGAGGCACGTACGCCCAAATACACATCGCTCGCAAACATGAACGGACGCAAATAAAGCGAGTTGTCTTCGCCTTTTGGTACCCACGCAGCATCAATTCTTAGTAATTCTTCTAAACCTCCGATAAAGATTTCCTCTGGAACTTGTGCCATGCACATACGTTCAGCCGAAATATTGAAACGTTTGAAGTTCTCTAACGGGCGAAACATCAAAACTTCATCTTTATCATTTTTGAAAGCTTTCATTCCTTCAAAAATCGACTGTCCATAATGCAGTGTAGCCAGAGCTGGGTTGTAGCTAATATCGCCATAAGGCATAATCTTTGGTGTTTGCCACACACCATTAATGCAGTCTGCAACCAACATGTGGTCAGTAAATACCGTTCCGAAAACAATGTTGTTTGGGTCAAGTTGTTGGATTCGGCTCTCAGCAACCAGCGTAACGTCTATGTTAAGTGTTTCTGTCATAAACAAAAAAATTTGAATGAATGGCGATTTGATTTACTTTAGCCTAAGTGTGGCACACTCGACTTATTAGTTATTTATACTTGCGAAGTAACAAATAATATACCACACTGTCAAGGAAAAATGCAAAAATAGTTGTCAAGACAATCTTTTTTTTATTGCACCTTACTTTCTTCGTATAAAACTTGCAAAACTGTCTGTCCAACAGCCTTTAAAGTACCTTTATCAATGATGCTCATGTTATCTTTTTGAGTGTGATGATAGTCGCCAAAAGTATTGCCTGTTGTTGGGCGTAAATCACAAATATCAATCATTGGTATTTTTGCATTGACGTTTACAGGCACGTGGTCGTCAGTAATATTTCCAAAATCTTGATTCAAGAAATATTGGCTATAACCTAACTGACTCGCAATGCTCCAAACGCTATTCATGACAGCAGGAGCGTATTGCATCGAAGCGTTGTCTTTCGTGAAAGTTGCTCCTTTTGCTCCAACCATATCAAACAAAATTCCGAAATAGGCCGAGTAGTTTGGTTTATGCAAATTTCTTGACCAATACTCCGAACCCATCAACCAACCACCGTTTGGAATCGTCACTTCTTTTGTATAACTATTTGGCGGTCCCCAATCTTCTACATCAAATAACACAACATCAATGCCAATGTTTGGTTTTTGTGCAGAATTTTGAATTGTGCGTAAAATCTCGAAAATAACAGCTACACCACTTGGGCCATCGTTGGCCGAGTCGAAAGGTTTATCTTTGGCCGTTGAATCATCATCCGAAAACGGTCGTGTGTCCCAGTGCGAAGCCAAAATGATGCGTTTGGTAGCTTGTGGATTGTACGTCCCGATGATATTTCGGGCATTTAGCACTTTTCCATCGTAAGTTACTGGCTTGAATTTTTGCTCAATTACTTCGCAACCGAGTTTTTTTAGTTCACTGACCATCCAATCGCCACATTTTACATGGGCTGCCGAATTTGGGATTCTTGGTCCAAACTTTACTTGTTTTGCTATATAATTATAAGCTGTGTCAGCGTTGAATGATGGTGCAGTAGCGAGTTTCACGGTTTCGGTTGAGGTAGAGGTTTCTTCCGAGCTGGCCGATTGCTTACAACCAACAAAAGCCGTGGAAATGGCAAAAACAGATAGACAACAAGTGTATTTTAGTAAATTCATAATAAAATTTGTATAAAAGCGGATGCACCTGAGCGAAGCGTCGCCAGTGGTTGAGCAAAGTTATAAGTTTTGATTCTTTTCTACTAACGTTGAATTGAATTAAGTATTTCAAGAATCGTTTTTTTGATTAGCTTTGTGAAATAGAATTCAAGACATCAGACAAGAAACAAAAGAAATTTCACAAGCTATTTTCTGCTTTTGTCTCATGTCTATTGTCTAAATATCTGATAAAAAATGACCATAGAAGAAGCACAAAAGATTGTTGATGAATGGATTACGACCATTGGCGTAAGATATTTTAATGAATTGACCAATATGGCAATGCTGATGGAAGAAGTAGGCGAAGTGGCTCGAATCATGGCACGTCGCTACGGCGAACAATCAGAAAAAGAATCGGATAAAGACAAAGATTTAGGCGACGAAATGGCCGATGTACTTTTTGTATTGATTTGTTTGGCTAATCAGACGGGTATCGACCTCACGGAAGCTCTCCGCAAAAATCTCGAAAAGAAAACCAAACGTGATTTATTACGCCATAAAAACAATGAAAAACTGAATCCAACTACGTAATGTTTACAATTCTGAGACAAGCCTTCCGTCGAACTGCTCAAAACTGGCAAATAGTTTTGGTTATATTTCTCGTAAACTTCATTTTGGGGCTTGTCATTGCTTTTCCGAGTTTTAGTATCATCAAGGCTGAATCTGAACAATCGTTGGCGTTCGAGAAGCTAATCAAAGATTTTGACTTTACGGTTTTCTATGATTTCATGCACAAAAGCGGCAAATCGCTAATCTCAATGATTCCTATTAGTTTGGTTTTAAGTGGTTTTTATATTGCACTAAATATTTTCTTTTCAGGTGGAATTTTGAGCCAGTTTACACTTCGTAATTCTTTCAAACTGAACGAATTTCTGAAAAATTCTGGACATTATTTTCTCCGATTCTTCTTGTTATTTTTACTTCAAGTTGTTTTCCTTGTTTTAGCGATTTTACTGGTATTTATTGTTTACGGCATTTTTGGAGTAATAGCTGATGGAAAAACTGAACCAACTTTCGTGGCGTGGATGATTTTTCCGAGTGCTTTTGCCTTCTTCATTATTACATTGTTGCTCAACGTGGGTGACTATGCCAAAGTTTTATTGCACCGAGATGATTTATTGAATCCGTGGAAAGCATTTTGGAAAGCAACTGAGTATATTTTCCGAAATTTCAAAACCATGCAAATCTACTGGGCTGTTGTGGTGGTTAGCTTTGCGGTGATGCTGGTTTACTTAATGCTTGAATCGAATATTGGTATGACTTCGGGTTTTAAAATCTGGTTGATGTTTATCATTCAACAGTTTTTTATCTTTTGTAAGGTTTTTATTCGTACTTGGAATCTTAGCAATGCATTTGATTTTGTGTCTCTCCGCCCAATTCCGCTTACACCTAAGCCAATAATTATTGAACCCGAAGTTATAGAAGAAACAAGTCAGGAAACACAAACCGACGAAGAACAAGATTCGGAAACTAAACTTTCTGAATAAGAGACTTGTTATTAAAAAAAGTAACCAAGAACCTCTGTATATCGATTAATACAGCACAAGGATTTTATAAAGATTACAAATCTTTACCCAGAAAAAGTAAAGTAAGGGGTGATTTATTTGATAACTCATATTACGCACAATAACGAAGACTATAACCTTTCCGATTAAATATCCGATTAAATGGTTGAGATAAGGAGTAATAAATTAAATAAAAGCTATTTAGTCCGTAGGACTTTCATATCGGTAGTATAGAGCCCAAATAGTATAACAAGAATGCCGTAGGTATTCAACTCATTCTCCTCCTATTTGTTGAATACCTACGGCATTCCGAAAATTAATACAACCACAAATTCTACCAATATAGAAGTCCTACGGACTAAGAATTTGAATAATTTAACAGGAAAGTTATCCAAAGAATTAAAATGGAAGATATAATAGTAAATAGAGTAGCCAAAAGCGGTTTATTATCGCTCGACTTAGAAGATTATTACCACCCAGGCGAACGAGTAGTTTATGATTTGAAAGATAATCTTTTTATGGGCTTGATTCTGAAAGAAAAAGATTTTAGAGAATTTATCAAAGCTCATGATTGGAGCCAATATTCTGGCAAAAACGTAGCCATTACCTGCTCCGAAGATGCCATTGTGCCAACTTGGGCCTATATGCTTTTGGCAATTCAACTTGAACCTTACGCCCACATGGTAGTTTTTGGAAGTTTAGCCGATTTAGAAACCAAACTCTACGAAGAAGCACTTTCAAAAATCAATTTCCAAGAATACGAAGGCACGAGAGTGGTGGTAAAAGGTTGCAGCAAAGTTTCAGTACCCACAAGTGCGTATGTGGAAGTCACTCGTCGTTTACGTCCGTATGCCCAAAGCATCATGTTTGGCGAACCTTGCAGCACTGTGCCACTTTATAAAAAGCCGAAAGTATAATTCTTGCATAATTTTCTGTAATTTTGCGACCCGTTTGTACCACAATTCTCTGAGTTGTGTTTTCTGTTTTTTTTATTATTCTATTTTTTGAGCGAACTGGAAGTTCGCCCCACAGTTATGGTTCGTGTAAGATTTGCTCCCAGTCCAACAGGCCCTCTGCATATCGGAGGTGTTCGTACTGCTTTGTATAATTATCTTTTTGCCCGCAAAATGGGCGGAAAAATGCTCCTCCGTGTCGAGGATACAGACCAAACTCGCTACGTGCCTGGTGCGGAAGATTATATTTTGGAAGCCTTAAAATGGGTAGGTATCGAAATCGACGAAGGTCAAGGCGTTGGTGGGCCTCACGCACCTTATCGCCAGTCGGAAAGAAAACCAATGTATCGCCAATATGCCGAGCAACTGATTTCGGAAGGCAAAGCTTATTATGCTTTCGATACAGCGGAAGAGTTAGATGAAATGCGTAAGCGTCTCGAAGAAGCAAAAGTTGACAATATGTCGTACAATGCCGTTACGAGAATGCAAATGAAAAACTCGCTTACGCTTCCAAAAGAAGAAGTTGAGGCAAGAATAGCTAATGGCGATGCTTACGTAATACGTTTAAAAGTGCCTTTGAAAGAAGAAATTCGCTTCAAAGATATTATCCGTGACTGGGTTGTGGTACATTCTTCGACGATTGATGATAAGGTTTTATTGAAGTCAGATGGCATGCCAACTTATCACTTAGCCAATATCGTTGACGACCACCTCATGGAGGTTACACACGTAATTCGTGGCGAAGAATGGTTGCCTTCTGCACCTTTACATATATTATTGTATAAAGCCTTTGGTTGGAAAGCTCCAGAATTTGCTCACTTACCGCTACTTTTGAAACCAGAAGGTAACGGAAAACTTAGCAAACGAGATGGTTTGTTGGGTAATTTTCCAATTTTCCCATTAGAGTGGAAAGACCCTTTCACCGAAGAAATTGCTCGTGGTTTCAAGCAAGATGGATATTTGCCCGAAGCGGTTGTCAATTTCTTAGCATTTTTGGGTTGGAATCCTGGCACTGAACAGGAATTCTTCACGATGGACGAATTGATTGATTCTTTCAGCTTAGATAAAATTCATAAAGCAGGTGCAAGATTTATGATTGATAAAGCCAAATGGTTTAATCAGCACTATATCAAATCAAAATCTGAAAGTGAGTTAGCCGCTATCATCAAAGAATCAAAAGCAGATTTATCTAATGAATTGGCTGTCAAATTGGTAAGCTTAATGAAAGACCGTGTAACTTTCCCGCAGGAAATTATCACTGAAGTACCTTTCATTTTTGACGCACCGAGTGCTTATGATGAAGAAGTAGCAAAATCAAAGTGGAATGATGATGCTCGTAAAGCCATGGGCGTAATCAAAGAAGCAGTGGCAGGTATTAGCGATGCTGATTTTACTTCTCAGAATATCCACGATACGATTTTCCCAGCTCTTGAAGCAGCGGGAATCAAAGCAGGTAAAGTCATGCAAGCATTCCGTTTGGCAATTACAGGTGTAGGAAAAGGCCCAGATTTGATGCTAACGTTGGAGATTTTGGGCAAAGCCGAGGTTATTTCACGTATCGAAAAAGCCGTTGTTGCTTTAGGTTAAGAATGTTTTTTCGCTTGAATCAAAACGATTTAACATCCCGAGTAACATACATACACGGCTCGTCGTTATCAAAGACCTGAGAATCGGATAATCAAACGGAAAAGAGGACACATATAAATGATAAGCACTTACCCCACTTGCCAAAAGTACCGTAAACATTGAGATTGAGATGTAAAACTTGCTTTTTTCGGGAAATGGCAAAAAGGTTGATAACAAAACCATGTAAGTAAGCGGCAAAATATACGCTCCCGAGAGAATTGCATTTTGGAGGCTCGTAAGTGGAAAAATTACCGCAAATAAAAAGGCAAAAGGTGTGAAGATATAAGAAACAAAGACCAAAAACGTTTTTGATTTTCCTGAAAAATCTATCTTCGCACCTTCGAGCCTAAACAGTATAATGACCAAAATATAGTTAAGTGCTATTAATGTAAATTTAATGGTACTACTAACGAAAAAGTTAGTCAGATAAACAGTAAGAGGCGAGAAAAGAGATACTACAGTAGAAGCAATTAAGAGTTTATCGCTTATATTAAAATCGGCTTTTCTTTCAGAATAATACCAATAAAACATATAGCCAATAATGGCTACTTGTACAATAAAAGACGGAAAATTGCCCAAAGTATAATATAAGCCCAATTCGAGAGCGAGTAGTGAGGTAATTATCCCAACTTTCAGCATAGTTGTTTTTTGGTAAGATTTTGTATTCAAACAAAAAAGTAGAAGTACAATATTATAGGTTCACGACACAAACATACTACAATCATGGCAAAGAAAAAAAACGACGAAAAACCAAATACTGAAAAGCCTCGTGTACACAAAGATTTGGATGGCTTCGACATAAAAATAAACTCTTTCGGCGAAATACAGATGAGTTACGACATCGAGAAAATCAATCAGTTTCTCAACAAAACCGTTGATGATAAGAAACTTAGAAATCGCAAGTAATTTGTGCAGAGTTTCCTTAACGATAAAAAAACTCAACAACGCCCTGTTGACCGCTAATCATCATTTTTTGTTTCTCTTCCTCCGATAGTTTTCGCACTTTCGGGTTCATATCATAGTCGTTGATATAAATTGTCCGCACAATATCTTCGGGTTTGGGTCGGCATACGGTTTCGGTCATGATATTATATAAAGCTGAAACGTAGCCTTTAAAATCTTGAATTTCAAAAGGAGCAAAACCCGTTTTCAAGCGAGTTTCGTGGTCAATTTGTTCGCATCTTTCTAAGCGTAAGCCCAAAGTTTCTTCATTAAAAACGGGTTCGTTTACTGTGCTATCAGTTGCAGTACTTAAATATTTTGTTTGGTCAAAAAGCTCAATCGGATAATTCATTAGAAGTCCACCATCAACAAAAACATCACATTCATCGCTCGGCAAAGGATTCTCAATAATTTTCCCTTTTGGATTCACAGAAATCGACTGATAGTACAGTGGAATTGACATCGAAACTCTAACGGCATCACATATACGCATATCTGGATATGTTTCGTACGAGAACACAACAACTTTTTGTTTGGAAAGATTTACGCCAGTTACATACAAATCTCTGTACGGTACAGTCTGAGCCAATTCGTGCAATTCGGCAAATGTCAAATTGGGTTTATTAGTGCGGTCGGCGATAAGCTTTTGAATTGTGTTCAAAAAGCTTTTCCCTTCATACCAACCAAATTTTTTCAAGAACCTTTCACCTGCTCGAAAGACAGTTCCCCCATCATTGAAAGTCTCAATGGGCGTATCGGCAATAATCTGCGAAATCTCGGCCGCCGAGTAGCCAACTGCCAACAAACACGCCTGTATTGCTCCTGCCGAAGTTCCTCCTACCCGCTGAATCTGTGGCAAAACACCTCGATTTTCGAGTTCAATCAATGCTCCGCCATAAGCAATGCCTTTGATGCCTCCACCTTCCATCACCAAATTTCTATAAACCTTCTGTTGAGCAAAACCCACCACTGAAACCAATAAGCAAATAATAATTTTATACATATTAATAGTCATAGCTTTATTGAAAATATAATGCGTTTATCTTTTTATTGCCCGCTGAAAACGCTAATATTCGCAGAAAAAGTACGTAATTTCTGCGAAGTCTGCGGGAATAAAAACATTCGCAGATAAAACCTTGAAAACTAACGAAATTTTAGATTTTCTATTACAATCAATGCTTTGACAAATCAACAACATAATCTAATCCTTTGATTTCAGCTATTATTATTTTTTAATTCATAACTTTGCACATTGAATTAAAATTATCCCCAATGCACACCCATTCGCTCAAACTACGTAAACCCTTAGCAGTAATAGACCTCGAAACAACGGGTGTAAATGTAGCCAAAGATAAAATCGTAGAACTCTGTATCGCCAAAGCAAAACTCGATGGTACAGTAGAAGTAAAAACCAAGCTCATCAACCCTGGCATTCCGATTCCACTCGAAACGAGTCTTATTCACGGAATTTATGACGAAGACGTTAAAGACGCACCAACTTTCAAGCAAATTGGCAAGGCTCTTGCTCAGTTTTTAGAGGGTTGCGATTTGGCGGGCTTTAATAGTAATCGCTTCGATGTGCCAATGTTGGTAGAAGAGTTTTTGAGAATGGATATTGATTTCGATATTAAAAATCGCAAATTGATTGATGCTCAACGTATTTTCCATCTCATGGAGCCTCGTACGCTTTCAGCCGCTTATAAGTTTTTCTGTAATAAAAGCCTCGAAAATGCCCACAGTGCCGAAGCTGATACACTCGCTACGCTCGAAGTTCTCTGCTCGCAGGTAGAACGCTATGAAGGTGTGAAAATCAAAAATGATAAAGGCGAAGAATACGAACCAGTAAAAAATGATATGGAAGTATTGCATCAGCTTACTTCGGCTAATATCGTTGATTTTGCTCAAAGAATGACTTTAAACAATAAGGGCGAAATTGTGTTTAATTTTGGTAAACATAGCGGAAAGCCTGTAAAACAAATATTAAAAAACGAGCCTCAGTACTATGATTGGATGATAAACGGAGATTTTCCGCTCGACACCAAGCGTAAACTCACTGAAATTAAGCTCAAAATGATGCTTGATAAATAGATAAAAGACTGAATATCACGGCACATTCAACAATTTTCTTAAAAAGCACACTACAAAAACGAATATTGTTTATTTTTGCGGAAATATTCTTAAACGCACGCCCCCGAAAGGCGTATTTTGAAAGAATTAATTAAACTGTTAATTGATAAAGAAATGCAAAGCCAAATACCTGACATTTTTCAGATACCCCTAATAAATTATGTATTATTAGCCAGTATCTTATTTATCATTGGCATCGTGGGTGTACTTATTCGCCGAAATGCCATCATTATCTTCATGTCTGTCGAGTTAATGCTCAATGCCGTAAACCTACTTTTGGTTGCATTTTCGTCGTATCGTTCAGACCCAGCGGGACAAGTCTTTGTATTCTTCATTATGGCCGTAGCCGCTGCCGAAGTAGCCGTCGGACTCGCCATTATCGTAATGATTTACCGCAACATTCGCTCAATCGACGTTGGTCTTTTAGATAAATTAAAGTGGTAAGATTCAATGAAATGTAAAACGCAACTCTTCGTTTTCATACTTCATTAATCATTATTCTTTGAAAATATAATTTGTAAGATATGTTATTAATAAAACTTATACCTTTATTTCCACTCATCGGTTTTTTAATCAATGGGCTTGGTTTCCGCAAAGTATCTAAAGGTCTGGCAGGTTGGATTGGCACAGGAGCGGCTCTTCTTTCTTTTGTTGGAGCTTTCTCAGCTTATCAAGCATTTATTGCAGGTGGCCAACAACCAATCATCGTTAGTATTTTTGATTGGATTACGGTCGGAACACTCAATATCAATTTCTCTTTCCAAATTGACCAACTTTCTATCTTGATGCTCTTCGTCGTGACGGGTGTGGGTACGCTCATTCACGTATATTCGATGGGCTATATGCACGATGATGAAGGTTTTGGCAAGTTCTTCGCTTTCTTAAATCTATTCTTATTCTCGATGTTGTTGCTCGTGATGGGTTCAAACTACATCGTGATGTTTATCGGTTGGGAAGGTGTAGGTCTTTGTTCTTATCTATTGATTGGTTTCTGGAACAAAAATTTTGAATATGGCAATGCCGCTCGCAAAGCATTTATCATGAACCGTGTTGGTGACTTGGGATTTTTGATTGGTATTTTCTTGATTATCAATCAATTTGGCACAGTAGAATACCTTCAAGTTTTCGATAAAGCGAAAGGTTTCTCGGTTGGCGATGCTACAATCGTAGCCATTACAGCTTTCTTGTTTATCGGAGCAATGGGAAAATCAGCTCAGATTCCTCTTTATACTTGGTTACCAGATGCGATGGCGGGTCCAACACCAGTTTCGGCCTTGATTCACGCTGCTACCATGGTAACATCTGGTCTTTACATGATTGTTCGCTCAAATATCCTCTACACCCTCGCACCTGGCACACTTGAAGTTGTGGCATGGGTTGGGGTAGCAACGGCTCTTTTTGCGGCAACAATTGGTATCTTCCAAAATGATATTAAAAAAGTATTGGCTTACTCAACCGTGAGTCAATTGGGTTATATGTTTATGGCAATGGGTGTTTCGGCTTATACGTCGGGCTTCTTCCATGTCGTAACTCACGCATTCTTCAAAGCATTGTTATTCTTGGGTGCTGGTAGCGTTATTCACGCAATGAGTGGCGAACAAGATATTCGTCGCATGGGTGGACTTGGTGGTAAAATCAAAATTACAGCCATTACATTCCTTATCGGTACGATTGCCATCTCTGGTATTCCTCCATTTGCTGGTTTCTTCTCAAAAGATGAAATCTTAGCACACGTTTACGAACACAATAAAATTATGTGGGTTTTGGCAGTAGCTGGCTCGATGATGACTGCTTTCTATATGTTCCGTTTGTATTTCTTGACTTTCACGGGAAGTTTCAGAGGTACACACGAGCAAGAGCATCACTTACACGAGTCACCCTTCAGCATGACACTCCCTTTGATGGTACTTGCAGTGTTATCAATCGTGGGTGGTTTTATCGGAATGCCCGAAATTTTCCACTTCCCTCATGCACTTGCTGAGTTTATGAGTCCACTATACGAAGGTTCGAAAGCGGTAAATCCTGAGTTTGGCGGTACACCAATCGACCACTCAACCGAATGGATGCTGATGGGAATTTCGGTTGCGGCAGCAGTTATTTCTATCGTTTTTGCTTATTCTAAATTTGGTGGAAGCAAAAATGTTCCTGCCGAAGATTCAGAAATTACAGGCTTACAAAAAACTATTTACAACAAATACTACATTGACGAGGCTTATTGGGGAGTTTTCGTAAACCCAGTAAAACGTTTATCAAATGTATTTGCTAACATTATTGAGCTAAAAGGATTCGATGGTGCAGTAAATGGCATTGGTGGTTTTGTAAATACATTCAGCGGCGTTGCTCGAAAACTACAAGCAGGAGGAACAGGATTCTATTTATTTGCGATGGTTATCGGTATTGCCGTAATCTTGGGAATGAATCTCGGCTACCAAGTTTTGGAAACTATCTTGGCTTTTGTTGGAAAAAAATAAAACTTAGGTCTTTGTTTTAGACTTATTGATATTCATAAAATTACGGTTAAGTAATAATAATAAAATTAATTTCGAATGTTGGCACTAACACTCATACTTATACCCCTCATTGGTAGTCTTGTACTACTCTTATTGAAAGGAAGTAGCGTAGGTTCATCAAAAAATACAGCTCTTGTAGTATCATTGGCTACACTTGCTGTTGCTATTTATGCTTTTACGACCTTCAGTACTCAAACAACTATCGGAGTAAAATACAGTTGGATGAAAGACCTAAACATCAATTTCCATGTGTCTATTGATGGAATCAGTCTTTTATTGGTATTGCTTACAGCATTCTTAGTACCACTTATCATAGCTTCAACATTTAAGCATACTTACAAAAATCACGCTTCATTTTACGCTCTCATTCTCTTGGCCGAAACAGCTTTGATGGGTGTGTTTATGGCTCGTGATATTTTCTTATTCTATTTCTTCTACGAAGCAGCTTTGATTCCTGTTTATTTCATTGCAGCTATCTGGGGAGGAAAAGACGCACCACGCATTACTTTCAAGATGTTTGTTTACACCATCTTCGGAAGTTTGTTTATGTTGGTTGCTCTTGTTTATTTGTATATGAAAGGGGCAAGTGCTGAAATTGACCAATTAGCCACAACAGCGAAACTGCTTTCACCAAACGCACAAAATCTTTTATTCTGGGCATTTTTCATTGCATTTGCCATCAAAATGCCAGTGCTTCCGTTCCACACTTGGCAGCCAGATGCTTATTCAGAATCACCAACACCAGCAACGATGTTACTTTCGGGTTTACTTTCTAAGATGGGGGTTTACGGTCTGATTCGTATTATGCTTCCTTTCGCTCCTGTGGGTGTGGCCAACTGGGGACAATTCGGAATGGTTCTTTCAATCATTGGTTTAATTTACGGTTCTATCATTGCTATTCAGCAAAACAATATCAAACGCCTTATTGCTTACTCATCTTTTGCTCACATGGGATTGATGGCAGCGGGTGTTTTATCGGGTAATATTAACGGTATTCAAGGAGCATTACTTCAAATGGTTGCTCATGGTGTAAATGCAGTTGGTTTATTCTTTATCGTAAAAATCATCTACGACCGCACTGGAACTCGTGATTTGACGGCTTTGGGTGGAATTACACAAAAAACACCTGCTTTGAGTATTTATTTCATGATTATTATGTTGGGAAGTGTTGCTCTACCACTTACAAATGGTTTCGTTGGAGAGTTTTTATTACTCAAAGGAGTTTATGATAAAAATGCTTGGTTAGGTGGTTTTGCTGGTCTTACAATCATTTTAGGTGCAGTTTATATGCTTCGCTTGATGCAACGCTCAATGTTTGGAGAAAGCAATGACATTACAGCAAAATTTAAAGATGTAAGTGGCAGCGAAGTGGCAGTTTTATTGCCAATTGCAGCGGTAGTTTTGATTATGGGTCTTTTCCCTAATGTTTTCTTAAAAATCACCGAGCCTGCTGTAAATAGTATTTTACAGATGATGAAATAATCTCGGTCGATAGTTTTTTGATGTTGATGATTCTTGAAAATCTCACATTAAATTTTATCAAAAAATAGAAATATTATAAAACTCAATTCCTCCCCTCAAGGGGCTGGGGGTTTATCAAATAAAATATGTATCCAATACTCGTACTCTCTGTTACTGGACTTGTTACCTTGTTTTTAGGTTTCCTAAAATCAAAGAAAATACTTTTACCAGCTTCTTTACTTTTTGTAGCGGTAGCTTTCCTTTCTAATCTTATTGATTGGAACTCTCCAGGGTTATACTTCTACGAGATGCTCGAAGCAAGTAATCTTTCTATTTTGTTTACATCAATCATCTTGCTTTCTGCATTTTTGATTATGGCATTATCGAAAGGCTTCATTGATGACGAACACGCTCACCCTGCTGAATACTTTGCATTATTGCAGTTTTCGTTGGTAGGAGCTATCATGATGACTAATTTCCAAAACCTCATCATGTTGTTCATCGGGGTAGAAATTCTTTCGGTTTCGATGTATATTCTTACAGGAAGCGATAAACGTAATTTACGAGGAAACGAAGCAGCCCTTAAATATTTCTTAATGGGTGCCTTTGCTACGGGTATTATGCTTTTTGGTATTGCAATGCTATACGGAGCAAATTATACCTTTAATATCACTGATGCTCGTACATTACTATTACAACCAGTAACTGATGTTCGTCCAGTATTTTTATATGTTGGAGTTACATTTTTATTAATTGGTTTATTATTCAAAGTTTCGGCAGCACCTTTCCACTTCTGGACACCAGACGTATATGAAGGAGCCCCAACTATTTTTACAACTTTTATGTCAACAGTTGTAAAAACGGCTGGTTTTGCTGCAATTTACCGTATTCTCGAAGTATCATTCTCACCAATGTATAATTTCTGGTGGGTGATGGTCGTAACGATGGCTATCCTAAGCTTGTTTATCAGTAACATTACGGCAGTTTCTCAGAACAGTTTCAAGCGTATGTTGGCGTTTTCGAGTATCTCGCACGCTGGATATATGTTATTGGCTGTTGTAGGTCTAAACAATAAATCTGGTGATTCTATCGTATTCTATTCATTGGCTTATGCTTTGGCAACTATTAGTGCATTTGGCGTGTTGATGGTAGTATCAAAAGACCGCTTAGTTGATGGTCGTCCGAACGAAAATATTGCGGTCTTAAACGGTTTATCAAAGAAAAGTCCTTTCTTAGCAGCAGTTTTGGCAATCTCGATGTTATCGTTGGCTGGTATTCCACTAACGGCAGGTTTTTGGGGTAAATTTTATGTATTTGCAGATGCAGCCTCACGTGGACACATTTGGGTGCTTGTAATTGCAATAGCAATGTCGGCGGTTGGTATTTATTATTATTTCAAACCGATTATTGCAGCATACATGAAGGATGGTGAAGGAGATAATATTCAATTAAGCTCATTCTATAAAATAATCCTTGGGTTTACTACCGCAGGCTCAATTTTACTTGGCTTATTCCCTGACTTGGTACGTGAATTGCTCTAAAAGATTTGCTAACCTGCAAATCGTCAAACTATGGAGCATATTTTAAACATTACTGGACTAAATCTATTTGTGAAATTACTTGACAAAATAAAAAATAAGGAGTTAAGGTCATTCATAACGTTCTTTCTTACCGCTGTTTTAGGAGCGGGAACAAACTTTGTAACTCAAATTCCATACAAATCTTTGTTTTTAAGTTTAGGATATTCCGATAAACCAGCCTTTAATCTCAGTGTTTTTGCTGGTTATCTAACGGCCACAGTGGTTAGTTTTATTCCAGCAAAAGTGTTTGCGTTCTCAGCTAAAGAATCGGGAAATTCAAAACGTGAGTCAATCAAGTACCTCATTATTGCAACGGTTGCTTTGGGAATTCAAGTAGGTATTTCATCATTAGCACTCGATTATATCGCTAATCCATTCTTCAGTAATTTATCGCTTTTCTTGAGAGAAAAAGGTTCGCACGTTGTAGGAATGGGCTTTAGTTTTTTTGCTAATTTTTATGGTCATAAGTTCTTAACTTTCAGAAGTACGGGTGTTTATGATAAAATCAAAGCTCGTTCTATTCGATAAAATTGTACAAAAACAAGAAAACCTGTTTTCTTAAAAAGAATTTAAGAAAATTTTAAATATTTTTTAAGCAAACACTTGCACCGTATCTTAAAATTGTCTTAAATTTGCAATGCGTTTAAAATAAAACCTTAAAACACCGCAAACAAAGACAATGAAAAAAGTAATCGCAATCTTATTCGTAGCATGTGTAGCTTCTTTAGCTGCTTGTACTTCTAAATCTGAAACTGCTGCTGACTCAACTGTAGCTGCTGTAGATTCAACTGTAACAGCTGTTGCTGATTCAGCTACTGCAACTGTAGATTCAGCTGCTGCTGCTGCTGATACAACTAAGAAATAATTTTTCTTGAGTTATATAAAAAAACCTTGTTCATCAGAACAAGGTTTTTTTATTGCCTAATAATCAAGCTTTTACCAAGTTTTTAGTTTTTCATTCATTGAATTCAATAAAAACTTAGACACATTTCGTTCCTTACCCGCCCCAATAGTTACCTCATCTATTTTTGTAATAGGCAAAACTTTCTTGGTTGTACTTGTTGTGAAAACTTCATCGGCTTCAAGAAGTTCTTGTAAAGTCACGCTTCGCTCCTCAACCTTAAAATTTTCTTTAGCCAGTTCTAAAACGTATCGTCGGGTTATTCCTTTCAAAATTTGGGTATCAGGCGTGGCAATTACATTATCTTTCACCACAAACACATTGCTGCGGCTTAATTCGCTAATAAATCCATCTTTATGAAATAACACATCGCTTGCTTCAGCGGCTTTAATATTGGTTTGTAGAATCATCAAATGCTTATAATCGGTGCTTTTAATTTCGGGGTAATCACGCACGTACTCATGTGAAATCACCTTTATTCCAGTTTCGTATTCTTGTGGCTTTACTGGATGAATATCTTCGCTGATAATAAGCAGGTTTGGATGGGTCATTTTCATGCTATCGGCTGAATATCCACCCGTAAGTACAAAACGAATTCCACAGTCTTCTAAACCGCTTTTTTTGATTAAATCCATTACGGTTATGTAAGCCTCATCTTTCGAGATAGGATTAGGTAAATACATCAACCTTGCCGAACGCTCAAAACGTTCCCAGTACCAGTCCCATTGAAACGGACGGCCATTATAAGTACGAAAATAATCAAATAACCCATAGCCACGTAAAAGTCCTAAGTCTGTAATATGAATATTTGTATTTTCGACAGGAGCAATAACCCCATTCAGATAACAATGATGTGGCATATTGAATTGAGAATTAAAAATTGAGAATTGAGAATGGTTCGTCCAACTTAACCATTCTTACTTCTTTACTTCAAAAAAATCGCCCTTATTCCAAGTTGGTTTTTCGGGAGTTTGAGCAATTAAATAACTTACCAAAAAGTTTACCCGAGCATACGTTTTACCTGCTGCCCACACAAAACCATTTGTTATTTCGTCAGATGGTTTATGGTAGTGAGCTTCACGCCATTTCTTTACCTTTTCGGCCAGATTTAAGCTTGGATTACTAAATCTATAACCATACTTAATGTGAAGAGCAGGAATACCTGCTTTTACAAAATTATACTGGTCACTACGTACAAAACGCCCTTCGCTTGGGTCTGGGTCTGGCTCAACTTCTAACTTCACAATACTTGCCGCCGTTTCTACTACTTTCTGTAAGCTACTGTGTTCTGCACCCAATGGAGCAACAGATTCTAATGGAGCAAGCAATGTAGGCATATCAGTATTTATATCGGCCACGATTCGGCTTTTCTTTACTGTTGGGTATGCTGCAAAATAGCCAGAACCAAGCAGTCCCATTTCTTCAGCTGTAACCAATAAGAAAAGCAACGAACGTTTAGGTTTTTCGACCGCTGGTAAAGTAGCATACGAACGAGCAATTTCTAAAGCACACGCCACGCCTGAGGCGTTATCGTGAGCACCATTATAGATTGAGTCACCGTTGATTGGTCGGCCAACACCTAAATGGTCAAGATGAGCCGAATGAATTACGTATTCTTTCTTTAGTTTTTTATTAGTTCCTTCAAGTTTAGCTACAACATTATAGCTTTCTATATCTTGATATGAACTTTCATAATGTCCCGAAATCGTACTTTTCAGCGTTTTACTTACATATTTTCCTTTTTCGAGTTGTTGCCAAGTACTATCAAGCATATTATTTTCGGCACGCATCAAATCTTGTAAAGCAGCAACCGAAATTCCACCAGCAACTTTGATTTTTCCGCCTAAAACGGTTGCCGAACTTGCACGTTTACCCTTAGCAGTTACAGATGCCGAAATACCATTTGAAACCATACTATTAGCAGCAGCTTTAAACTGCACAACACTATTCGTATAATTACAAACTAGCACGCCAATTGCACCGTTTTGAGCAGCAAATGCTTGCAATGTGGCTGGATAGCCCAAATGTAGCTTCACATTTGCGGGTAAGTTTTCAGGAATTCGACGCAACACAACTACAATTTTCCCTTTTACATCAAGACCTTTATAATCTTCAATATTTATCTGCGGAGCATCAAATCCTGACCCAACAAAAACCAAAGAGGCCTTGAAATCAACACTTTTTAATTCGGGGTGTGGATAAATCGACAAATCATTTCCGAGTGATAATTCTTTCTTTTCGCCATTGGGTAAAGTGAGCGTAAATTTGGCCGTTTCTTTTACCAGCTTGGCTTTGCGGAGCATTACTCTTTGGGTATAAGTCCCTTTTTCGCCTGCTGGTTTTAAACCCATTTCTTTGTATTGATTAATCGCATAATCAACCGCCATTTGGTAACCTTCTTTCCCAGGTAAACGCCCTTTGAGCTTATCGTCTGATAAATAAGCTACGTGAGCTTTGATTCTATTAGTATCAATGTTATCGAGGTGTTTTAAGACTTGTTCAGAAATACTATTCTGAGCAAATGCTGAAAGACTTAGAAAAGAGAGAATAGTTAGGAATGTTTTCTTCATAAAGTGTAATTTCTGTTTTTTTATCAAAAGTAAAGGTTCTTGTTTAAAGCTACGCAACCACATTGTCATTTTTTGCATCTACCTATCAAACAAAATTATAAAAACTATGAAAAAGCTTCTTTTAACACTCAGTCTGCTTGGCTGTTCGACATTTATTTTTGCCCAATCTACCCTAAAATCTAATACCGATTGGCTCACAACTCACTTAAACAAACTCGTTATTAATGACGATGACAAACAATTGAACGTAAACGGGAATAAATCTAAGCCTGTTTTTTCGTTTGCAGGAAATAAAATGTTGATGGACATCAGTGCCAAAGACAAAGATTTTTCGATGGGTTTTAATATTAGCTGGTCTTTGAAAGATGTACGAAAAGTAAGTTATAAAAAAGAAAAAAATGGTAATTATGAGTTGGTATTAGATGTACCAGCCGACCGTGTGAAAGTAGATTTAGGCTTTGGGAAAGATAATAATATCGGTGGCTCGTTTAATGTAAAAGATGATGAGAAAGATAGCCATACATCATTTACACTCGCAACAAAGGATGAAAATGTGGTGAAAGAAATAACTCAGCACTTTGAAAGTGCAATTAGAGAGGCAAGGAAGTAAAACACTAAGCCCTAACCCTAAAAACTAAACATCCCGAAAGTTAGTATTTTCGGGATGTTATTAATTTCTACTGCAATTTTCTATACTTGATACGCTTCGGCGTTACATCAGTTCCGAGGCGTTTTTTGCGGTTTTCTTCGTATTCTGAGAAGTTTCCTTCAAACCAATATACTTGCGAATCTCCTTCAAATGCCAAAATATGCGTAGCAATTCTATCTAAGAACCAACGATCGTGGGAAATAACCACCGCACAACCCGCAAAGTTTTCGAGACCTTCTTCTAAGGCACGGAGCGTGTTTACGTCCAAATCATTGGTAGGCTCATCTAAAAGCAATAAGTTACCGCCTTCTTTGAGCATCATAGCCAAATGCACACGGTTACGCTCACCGCCCGAAAGTGTACCAACTTTTTTCTCTTGGTCAGAACCTTGGAAATTGAAACGGCTCACATATCCACGGGCGTTGACTTGCTTATTTCCGAGCATTACCCAATCATTTCCCCCCGAAATCAATTCATAAACTGATTTATTAGGGTCGAGTTGATTATGCTCTTGGTCAACGTATGAAAGCTTCACGGTTTCACCAACTTCAAAAGTACCTGCCAATGGCTGAAGTTGGCCCGTAATCAATTTGAATAAAGTTGTTTTACCCGCACCATTTGGCCCGATGATTCCGACAATACCATTTTGTGGTAAGCTGAAATTAAGGTCTTCGTACAATAATTTATCGCCAAAGCCCATTTTCACGCCCGATGCTTCAATTACTTTATTACCCAAACGTGGCCCTGGTGGAATGAAAAGTTCGAGTTTATCTTCTCTTTCTTTCACGTCTTCGCTCACCATGCGGTCGTATGCTGCCAAACGAGCCTTAGATTTTGCCTGACGTGCCTTCGGAGCCATTTTCACCCACTCCAATTCTCGTTGCAAAGTTTTCTGACGTTTCGATTCGGTTTTTTCTTCTTTTTCTAAGCGATTTTGTTTTTGCTCCAACCACGAAGAGTAATTTCCTTTCCACGGAATACCTTCGCCCCTGTCTAATTCTAAAATCCAGCCAGCCACATTATCCAAGAAATAACGGTCGTGGGTAACGGCAATAACCGTTCCTTTATATTGACGTAGGTGTTCTTCCAACCAAAGCACCGATTCAGCATCCAAGTGGTTGGTAGGCTCATCGAGCAATAATACATCAGGTTGTTTCAAAAGCAAACGGCAAAGTGCTACTCGGCGTTTTTCTCCACCCGAAAGGTTTTCAACCAAAGCATCTTCTGGTGGACAACGCAAAGCGTCCATTGCACGCTCCAAGCGAGTATCTAATTCCCACGCATCAAAGTTGTCGAGTTTCTCCTGTACTTCGCCTTGGCGAGCCAAAAGTTTATCAAAATCAGCATCGGGGTCGCCGAATGCTTCATTAATTTCGTCGAATTCTTTCAATAAATCTACGATTTCCTGTACGCCTTCCTCCACAATCTGACGAACCGTTTTTGTTGGGTCAAGCTTTGGTTCCTGCTCAAGCATACCAACGGTGTAACCTGGCGAGAAAACCACATCACCATTGATGTTTTTGTCGATGCCTGCAATTACTCGGAGAAGGGTAGATTTACCTGAGCCATTCAAACCCAAAACCCCAATTTTGGCTCCGTAGAAGAACGAAAGGTAAATATTTTTTAAGATTTGACGATTGGGTGGAATGATTTTACTCACTCGCTCCATCGAAAAGATAATTTGTTCGCTCATGGTTGAATAAATCTGTAATTAGGTATGAAAACAAAAATTAATGTTAATTTTTCAATAATTTCACATCAAAATCTATCAAATCAGTAATTTTTTACTATATTTAATAAATTTTTACGCAAATATCGGTAAAGCTGTTTGTATTATACAAAAAAACTGCGAATTTTACCCAAACAAACCACCATCCCTGACTCACAAGCCATGTGATTTTTTTATTATGAACGGCGTAACATTAGAAAACGAATATGCTTACATAAAAGACGGTAAGGTATTCTTGAAAGGGTATTTAGATATGCCCGACCGACAAATCGGAGAAGTTAAACGCACAGAAGAAGAGGCTTTCCAGTATTTCATTAACCGTTACCAAATTGCGGTAAACAAGGTTACTCAATTGGAATCTGAGATTACCGAGGCCCAAAATAAGGGTTCTTTCTTGACAAAACTCACGCAACTCCGCAAACGCTTGCTGAATTTCGACGGCATCGGCGACTTTATTCCATTGCTCAAAACTCTCGATGAGCAAGAGGAATTTCTACGTGGATTGATTGTGGGCAATCAGGCCAATAACTTGGCTATCAAAGAAGCTCTTATTGAAGAAGCTAAGGTAGCTAAAGAAGAGGTTGATTGGAATATCGTTGCTGAGCAACTCCAAGACATCAAAACCCGCTGGATTAGAACAGGTCCAGTTGATAAGCCTTATCAGGAATCAATCGAACAAACTTTTAAAGAGGTTTTAGATGATTTCTATCAACGTAGAAAGGCTTTCTATGAAGAACAAAATCGTATCATTGGCGAGCGTATGGAAAAATATGCTGAGCTTGTTCGTGGTGCCGAGATGTTATTCAGAATGGGTAACTGGGAACTTTCTTTCGCAGAATTAAAACGCCTACAATCAGAATGGCGTAATGTGGGCGACGTACCACCAAAGCGATTGAAATATGAGTTCCGTAGATTCAAGAAACTCACTACATTATATTACGAAAAATATTGTGCTGCTAAAGGCATTCAAATCAAAGTACGTGTTGACCCTCGTGTAGAAGCTCAACAAAAAATGATGGAAGAAGCTGAAAGCTTGGCAGAATCGAAAGATATTTTTGCAGCAACTGAGCGTGCGAAAGTAATGCTCAATGACTGGAAAAACATCAAAGTGCCATCGCATTTAGCAGTACGCAATGTTGCTGAGCGTTTCAGAGCAGCTTGTGATAAGATTTTTGAATTGAGCTACTTGATGAAAGTGGTTACTCGAAAATTGCCTAATTACAATTACTTGAGCGAAAAACAACAAGTCTTGACGAAATTCCGTGAAATGGAAAACATCGTGATTCGTGCAAGAGGCGAATTGAAGATTTTGATTGAAAGCAATGAGGGCGTTTCGCAAGGGCCAGATTTAGATAAAATCACGCAATCGAATATTCAAACTCAAAAGCGTAAGCTCTTGATGAAGGAAGTGATTTTGGAAGAATTACGTCGTGCTGCACAAGCTCAATAAAAAAAAATAAAAAATTTTTGAGGAGAGACTTGCGTTGTTAACTCAAAAATATTAATTTTGCATCATAATTCAGGACTGACCTATGGTGTAATGGTAACACTACGGTTTTTGGTACCGTCTTTCTAGGTTCGAATCCTGGTAGGTCAACAACCTTAAAGGGTAACTATCTGTTAATCAGATAGTTACCCTTTTTAATTTCTGCCATTTGGCGATAAATCCTCCAACGGAATTATTTGCCGTTATGCTTTGTTAAAGTTTAGTACAAACAAGAACTTTTTGCCTTTCTTTACTTCTATCTTATGAAATTACTATTACAATACTTAGGCCGCTACCGTTGGCAGGTAGTGCTGGCTTTATTTTTAGCTGCCATTAACCAAACATTTTCATTGCTCGACCCGCTCATTTTCGGAAAAATCGTAGATGAGTATGCTGGTAAAGCAAAAACCTTTACACAATCCGATTATACAACAGGTGTTTTGTTGATGCTTGCAGCCGTTGTAGGCGTGGCGATGGTAAGTAGAATTGCCAAAACTCTCCAAGATTACGTAATGAACATGGTGATTCAGAAATTTGGAGCATCTATCTTTACTGATGGTCTAAAACATACGCTCAAACTTCCCTACCAACAATTTGAAGACCAACGAAGCGGCGAAACCCTTTCGGTTTTACAGAAAGTACGCACCGACACCGAGAAGTTTATCACACTTTTTGTGAATGTTGGTTTTACTTCCTTGATTGGTATTATTGTGCTAAATGTGTATATCTTCCATTTCGGCATTAGTCCGTGGTTGTTTTTTGTGTATTTGGGTGGAGCAGCAGCTTTGGCGGCTCTGACAAGAGTTTTGAGTCGAAAAATCAAGAAGATTCAGCAGACAATTACGAAAGAAACAACGGCACTGGCAGGAACAACCACCGAATCGCTCCGAAACATCGAATTGATAAAAAGTTTAGGACTAACTGACCAAGAAATCAAACGTTTGAATCTTAACACATTTAAGATTTTACAACTTGAATTGAAGAAAGTTCGTAGCATACGTAGTATTGGTTTTATTCAAGGTACTTTCGTAAACTTCTTGCGTCAAGCAATTTTATTCCTTTTATTGTTATTGATTTTCAAAGACCAAATGACTGTTGGTCAATTACTTACGCTACAATTTTGTTCATTTTTTGTCTTTGGACCAATGCAAGAAATGGGCAATGTAATTATTGCTTACCGTGAGGCCGAAGCATCATTGAATAACTTTGAGAAATTACTCAATAACCCAATTGAAGTAACGCCAGAGTTTCCGACTAAACTCGGAATGGTTGAAAACCTTCGTTTTGAAGATGTGAGTTTCAAACACCTAACTGCCGCAGGAAAAGCATTAGAAGATGTAAGTTTTGAAGTAAAAAAAGGTCAAACCGTAGCATTTGTTGGGCCATCGGGTTCGGGAAAAACTACTTTGGTGAAACTCTTGGTTGGGCTTTATAATCCATCGGAAGGAAAAGTATTTTATAATGGACTGCCATCTGACGAAATCAATATCGAAGAATTACGCTCGCAAATTGGCTTCGTAACGCAGGATACGCAATTATTTTCGGGAACAATCAAAGAAAACCTACTCTTTGCCCAACCTCGTGCGACCGATGAAGAAATCATGGACGCTTTGTATAAAGCTTCGTGTCAGAATCTTTTGGCAAGAGCCGATAATGGCGTTGATACCGTAATCGGTGAAGGTGGAATCAAAATTTCGGGCGGAGAAAAACAACGTCTTTCGATTGCAAGAGCCTTATTGAGAAATCCAAAGATTTTTGTTTTTGATGAAGCTACTTCAGCATTAGATTCATTGACCGAAGAAGAAA
This sequence comes from Emticicia aquatilis, assembly GCF_014644295.1. Lineage (GTDB taxonomy): Bacteria > Bacteroidota > Bacteroidia > Cytophagales > Spirosomataceae > Emticicia > Emticicia aquatilis. Next base: position 25,959 of record NZ_BMKK01000003.1, on the reverse strand, counting down.
TCACAAACACGGTAAAAGACGTAACTGCCCAAGGCGACTACATAACGGTAATGATTGCTCACCGACTAAGTACCGTGATGCACGCCGATAGAATTTTTGTTTTGGAACAAGGAAAAATCATTGAAGTAGGCAAACACGAAGAACTTTTGGTAGAAAAAGGGCTTTATTATGCCATGTGGCGTCAACAAATTGGCGAACGCAAGAATAAATTGGTAGCTGCTTAAATGTAAAAGCACTATTAAAAAATGTGCCACACCTTGTCATCATTGACAAAAGGTGTGGCACATTTACTTTATAACTCTAAGGCTATGGACTGTTGGCCATCGACCGTGGACTACTCCTGCATAACCTTCGTAATCTCATTCAGCTTCTGCACTTTACTCTGGAAATCTCCTTTGAGTTTATTTCTGATTGTCTGCAAATTATTCAATGTTTCTTGCAAGTTTTCGGGAATGATTTCTTCTAAAATCTCACGGAAACGCTTGGCAAAAGTCGGTGATTTTCCGTTGGTTGAAATGGCAATTTTCAAATCTTCTTTTACCACTACCGAACTCAAATAAAAATCGCATAAATCCGGTGTATCTGCTATATTTACCAATATTCGTTTAGCTTTACAATCGTCTCGTACTTGTCGGTTTACTTCTTTGCTATCAGTTCCTGCCGTAACGATGTTCATCCCTTCCAAATGAGAAATATTGTATCTTTCTTGAATCAAAGTAAGATTATGATGTGGCACTAAAGCCTTGATTTCATCACGAATTTCGGGGGCAACGAGCGTCACCGTCGCTTTTGGAGAATTTCTAAAAATAGCTTCGAGCTTTTCCAAACCCACATTTCCTCCGCCTACTACAAGCGTGTTCAATTCTTCAAGTTTCAGAAATACTGGAAATAATGTATTCATTTTTAATGGATAATATAAGGCACTTGGGATATTTTACAAAATTATTTATCACTCTCGATAAAGTATGAAGTTCGACCCCATTCGGGGTCAAATATCGGTAGTAATTAAATTATGTTCTACCAATATACGACCCCGAATGGGGTCGAACAAAATCACATTAATCTAAACTATGTAAAGTTAAATCATTAATCTTTGAAAGTTTTTTCTAACATTCTTACTAAAGCTTCTAAACCTTCTTTGTCAACTTCCGAAAAATCATTTAATTTATCGCTATCAACATCCAAAACCATTGAAACATCGCCATTTTTATCAAAAACAGGCACTACAATTTCAGATTTTGAGGCCGAACTACAAGCAATATGCCCAGGAAACTCTTCGACATTTGGTACAATAACCGTTTCTTTCGTACGATAACAATAGCCACAAACGCCCTTGTCGAAATTGATACGAGTACAAGCAATCGGACCTTGAAATGGACCCAAAACTAATTGATTTTCTTTTTTGAGATAAAATCCAACCCAAAAGAATCCAAAAGCTTCTCTGAGAGCAGCAGCAAAATTAGCCAAGTTAGCAGTTTGGTCGGTTTCGCCACTCAGAAGTCCCTCTACTTGTGGAATAATACTATTATATACCTCTTTGCGAGAGGCATTTTCTGGAATATATAATGTTTCAGCCATATTTGTGGGGCGATGTTCCTACATCGTCCAAAGTAAGTTTAAGCCAATGTATTAACAAAAAACCTTTTCAAAGTCGGAGCATCAATGGCTTTCATTTGCCATTTGCTGTTCAAATCATCCAAAGTCGATAAAATAATATTATTGAAGATGATAGTTTCAGGAGAAACAAGACCGCTTTCAACGGCTTTTTTGTATTGAAAAACCGAGAAAGTTTTTATTTCGTCGCCATCGAGATATGCCTGTGAGCGGTCGAAGAAATCTATGTTTAGAGCATCGCCAAGCTCTTTAAACCAACGAGTAGAGGCATCTATCGAGCAACCACTGGCGGCATTCATGTTTTGGTCAAGGGCAATAATCACGAAACGATTATGCAGCACCTTAGCCGATGCCAATAAGGCAGCTCCATGAGCAGCCCATTGATTAACGGCTGGCTTGAGATAACTCTCAACCGTATTTACCTCATCATCAGTCAACTGACGATTAGCTTGATAAACCCAAATGCGGGCATCTTGCGGAATTTTATCGAAATCTACGTACATAACAATATGGTTAAAAATTTGTGGCACACTTTTGAAGTGTGCCACAATTAGTTTATAAACAATATTTTTATGAAAATAGTCTCCGATAAAGTCAATTAAATTTTTGTAGAACAATCGCATCGGTAACCCGATTTTCAACTTGTTCCTTATTGATATTCAAAATATTATTCTCGCTCAGAGACAAGTTAGAAACTTGTTTTACATTGCTTGCTCAAGCAATTCCGCCAAGTCATAAACTTTTACATCATGCTCACGCTCTTTGTTTTTTACGCCATCTGACATCATCACCATGCAGAACGGACATGCCACCGCAATAGTTTTCGCTCCAGTTGCAAGTGCATCTTCTATTCGTTCGATGTTTACGTCTTTAGTGCCTTTTTCTGGTTCTTTAAACATTTGTCCGCCACCCGCACCGCAGCAAAGTCCGTTGGTTTTGCAACGCTTCATTTCTACGAGTTCAGCATCCAAATTTTCGAGTAACTGACGTGGAGCTTCATAAATATCATTCGCACGACCCAAATAACAAGAATCGTGGTACGTAATTTTTTGTCCTTTAAACGAGCCTCCTCCTTCAATTTTCACTCGCCCTTCGTTGATTAATTGCTGTAAATAGGTCGAATGGTGAATTACTTCATAGTTTCCGCCCAATTCTGGATATTCATTTTTAAGCGTATTGAAGCAATGCGGACAAGCCGTGACGATTTTCTTTACGCCGTAGCCATTCAAAACTTGTATGTTTTGTTGAGCCAACATCTGGAATGTAAATTCGTTACCTGCTCTACGTGCGGGGTCACCCGTACAAGCTTCTTCCGTGCCGAGAACAGCGAATTTTACCCCAATTTTATTCAAAATCTTCACAAACGAAATCGTAACTTTTTTATATCGGTCATCAAACGAACCAGCACAACCTACCCAAAACAATACTTCGGGTTCTTGACCGCTTGCTGCCATTTCTGCCATCGTTGGCACTTTATATTCGATAGTTTCTGCCATTTTTTTAATTAAGAATTAAGAAGCGGTACGCCGCTGCGTTAGAATTAAGAATGATTTTTATTGTAACTCAACATTAACAAAAATAGTATGCGTGCATAATATTTGCAAGCGAGAAGTAGAAAATTATTTACACTCATTTAGTGTTATGATATTTGTAAGGTACTTTTTCCCAAGCAATGATTGAATTTAGTACCTTTGAAGCATTCTTCAGGATGTATTTAATGGACGTTTTTTACGACGTGTTCATTCTACATTCTTCATTTTACATTATAAATTCTAAATGGAAGGTCTTTTTTCTGTTGAAACAACATATTTTGCTGATGTGATTTTGCCCGTGCCGATTCCTCGAATGTTTACGTATCGGGTGCCGAGAAATTTTGTTGATGAGATAAAAATCGGGGCGAGAGTCATTGTTGAATTCGGCAAAAATCGGGTCGTGACGGCGGTTGTCGGACGGATTCATGAAACACCTCCAGCAAAATACCAAGCAAAATACATTCTCGAATTACTTGATACAGAGCCACTTATCACGAAGCAACAACTTTGGCTATTCGATTGGATTGCCGATTACTATATGTGTTGCGTGGGCGAAGTGATGAATGTGGCAGTGCCGTCGGGCTTGAAAGTTACGAGCCAATCGAGGATTCAACTCAATCCTGACTTTGACCATCCTGAGCTTTTGGAAGAAAACGAAATTGAGTTTTTGGAGATTCTGAAAAACCACGCTTCGTTGACTTATGATGATGCCTTGAAATTTGTGGGCGAAACCAATATCAACACCATGATAAAATCGTTGATTGGTAAGCACGCAATTATTATGTATGAGGAAGTTAAGGAAAAATATAAGCCGAAAATTGCCAAGAAGATTCGCCTAAAAAGGGTTTATGAGGGCAGTGAAGAAGTAGCTAATTTGATTGATTCGTTGACCAAAAATGTCAAACAACAAACGGTGGTTTTAGAGTATTTACGCCAAGTTCCGATGCACCAACTCCGTGAACGTAATCAGTTTGGCGTTGATAAATCGTTTTTTACGCAAGGCGAAACTTCTGATTCTTCGCTCAATAAATTGATTGAAAAAGGAATTTTGGAGCAGTTTGAAATCGTGGTTTCTCGTTTTGGCGATGATATGCCAACTGAGCCAGTTAAAATCGAACTGACCGAAGCCCAACAGCAAGCCAGCAACGAGATTTTATCGAATTTTCAAGAAAAAGACATTGTTTTACTGCACGGAATTACGGGAAGTGGCAAAACTGAGATTTATATTGATTTGATTCTGCAAGTGCTGGAAGGTGGCTCGCAAGTATTGTTTTTATTGCCCGAAATTGCCCTGACGACCCAAATTGTGGTGCGAATGAAGCGAGTTTTTGGCGATAAAATGGGTGTTTATCACTCTAAATTTTCAGATAATGAACGAGTTGAGGTTTGGAAAGGTGTGCTTGAAGGACGCTACCAGTTTGTGGTAGGCGTGCGTTCGGCGGTTTTCTTGCCGATGGATAATTTGGGCTTGGTGATTATTGACGAAGAACACGAAAGTTCGTATAAACAATATGACCCCGCTCCACGCTATCACGCCCGTGATGTGGGCATTATGTTGGGGCTAAAACAAGGTGCAAAAATCTTGTTGGGTTCGGCCACGCCATCTCTCGAAAGTTATTATCAGGCTTCTACTGGCAAATATGGTTTGGTTACGCTCAACCAACGCTACGGAAATGCTCAATTACCTGATATTCAACTGATTGATTTAAAAGCTGAACGTAAGGCAAAAACCATGAAAAATGATTTTTCGGGAACTTTGTGCCAGCATATTGAGCAAAATTTGGCGATTGGTGAGCAGACAATCATTTTCCAAAACCGACGGGGGTATTCGCCGTATTTGAATTGCCAAGAATGTAATTGGATTGGTGAATGTGAGCAATGTGCGGTGAGTTTGACTTATCACCTCGACTCGAAAGAATTGCGTTGCCACTATTGCGGACATAAAGAGGAGATTCCGAGGGCTTGTCCAGCTTGTGGTTCGGGAAAAATCAGAACGGTTGGTTTTGGTACTGAAAAACTCGAAGATGACCTCCGAATTATGTATCCAGCGGCACGAGTACAACGCATGGATTTAGACACGACTCGCACAAAAAATGCTTATCAGACAATTCTTGGGGAGTTTGAGCAAGGAAATACCGATATTTTGGTCGGAACGCAGATGATTAGTAAAGGGTTGGATTTCGACAGAGTGAGTTTAGTTGGAATTTTTGATGCCGACCGTATGATTCATTTCCCTGATTTTCGGGCGGCAGAAAGGGCATTTCAGATGCTTACGCAGGTGAGCGGGCGTGCAGGCCGACGTGAGAAAAAAGGTTTGGTGCTGATTCAGACCAATAATACGCAGCAGAGTTTGCTACACAAAGTTGTGGCGAACGATTACATGGGTTATTATAATGATGAAATCAAGGAGCGAGAAGGGTATTTTTATCCGCCTTTTACTCGTGTGATTTCGATAACCGTGAAGCACGAAGAACAAGACAAAGCCGAAAAAGCGGCTCATTGGTTGGCCAATAAATTGCTCGAAAAACTCGGCAAGGCTCGTGTACTCGGCCCCGAAAAAGGCATGGTTGAGCGAGTGAGAAACAAGTTTTTGTTTGATATTTTGCTAAAACTCGAAAAAGATAAAATCAATATAAAATCGGCCAAGGTTTTCTTGCAAGAACAAATCGACGCCGTAATGACTCAACGTGAGTTTAGAGGGGTTTATGTGGTGGTGGATGTTGATGCGGTGTAGGATATGATAGTTTTTTGAGTTTGGCTGAATTTTTATTCAGTCGGTGTGTCAGCCGTTCTTAGAACGGCATTGCGAAATAAGTTTCAGATTCAAAATAAGAAGAAAATTATGAGCCAAGGTTATCAAATTATCAATCAGTCGGCTATACATTATTTAACTTTTCAAGTAGTCGATTGGGTTGATGTTTTTTCAAGGCAGTTATACAGAGATATTGTATTGGATAGTTTTCGATATTGTCAAAAAGAAAAAGGTTTGTGGCTATATTCATACGTGATAATGTCAAACCACATACATTTAATAGCTGCTTCAAAAGATGCAAAACTTTCAGATTTAATACGTGATATTAAGAAATTTACAGCAGCTAAGATTTTGAAAGCTATTGAAACCGAACCAGAAAGTCGCCGAGAATGGATGTTAAAACGATTTGAGTTCGCTGCAAGAAGCAAATCTAATATGACAAGTTCGCAATTTTGGACACATGAGAATCATGCAGTCGAAATATTTAGTGATAAATTTTTCTTTCAGAAAGCAGACTATATTCATCAAAATCCAGTACGTGCAGGAATTGTAGCTAAAGCGGAAGACTACCTTTATTCTTCTGCCAGTAATTTTATGGATAAAGGTGGGCTCATTGGGGTTGAATACTACGGAACAAGAGTAATTGATACAAATAGAAATATTACTTTTTGAGCTAACGGAATTGTCGTTCTTAAAACGACAATTCCGTTGTGGCTAACACAACGACTAAATGTGAGACATTTAGCCGAACGATAATAATATACCAGTCCTTTTGATTAAATTTGTATGTATCAATATTAAGTTAAATACTATGAAGTTTGTAATTTCTTCAAACACTCTATTGAAGCATTTATCAACCATAAATGGAATAATTTCTTCAAATCCTGTAATACCTATCATAGAAAATTTATTATTTAAATTAGATTCGAGCATTTCTATTCAGACAGAATATCGAGTGCTAAAAAATATTATCTCAGATGATGATATTATCAATAATATAATGAAGGATTCAACAATTTATGAACCTAATGAAATATCTAAATATGACACTTATAATCTACAATCTTGGGTTAATCTTATAAATAAAAAGTTTAGTATTAAAATGGACTTTATTGATGCCTGTGCATTAACAATTTATAAAGACAATAACAATTTGAAGTTTATTCATCATAATGATTTTGAAAAATTAGTCAATAAGCTATTTACCTTTTTAGGGTATGAAGTTGAACCTACAAAAGCAACAAGAGATGGTGGCTATGACGCACTAATCATAAAAAATGGCTTTATACCTGTACACCAATTATTAGAATGTAAATCGTTTCAGAAAGAAAAGAAGGTTAATATTAGCCAATTTAGAAGTTTTATACAAGTTGTTGAAGAAAATAGAGTTCATGGTGGAGTAATGGTTACTAATACTGATTTTACAAAAGATGTGATAGAAAAAGTCAAAACTTTATATAAAAAGATAAAATTGATTAATGGTATAGAAGTATTAAGACTCATAAAGAACTATTGTGAAAGTTTTTTATTAAAATACATTTTACCAAATTCGATCGAATTTAACTAAGAACGGTATCTTAAAGGTGCTTCTTTGAAGTTGCGTTCTAAGAACGCATTTCACAATGACTAAATGTAAAACATTTAGCCAAACGAAGTAATTAATTTTCAAATTGGCATCACGAGGTGTCAATTTGAAAATTACGTTCGAGAAAATCAAACTCACCCATACAAAGTTCCAGTATTCACACAACAAGGCCTAAAGTTGAAATAAAAATACAAAACTTCGTATAAACGCCATTCTACAAAATTATATTTTGAAAAATATGGCCTTGATTTATGCTATTCAGAATTTGAAATATAATTTGTACGACAAATAGTATTTGTATATTTTTGAAAAAAAACTACTTTGAAAACATCCCTCACAATAATTCTTTTCTTTTTCAGCTTTGTTCTCAAAGCCCAAGAATCTGCCACAATCACGGGTTTAAAAAGCAAATTAGATACCGCTTCTACACTAAAAACGAAAACATCGCTTCTTGGACAGCTTTCACGAGAATATTTTGGAATTCAAAAGTATGATAGTGCCATTGTCTATATCGACAAAATGCTCACTGCAAATGCCACAATTGATGATAAGGATAAGTTAGCATCTATGAATGTATGGATGGCTCAGCAGCACCTAATGAAAGGGAAGCCAGATGGGGCGTATCCATATTTGAGCAAGGCCGAAAAATTATTAGAAAATTCAAATGATATCAATCAAGCAGCTGTATTAAACTATTTATTAGGGGCTTATTATTTCTTGAAAAAGGAAACCCAAAAAGGGGAAGAATATTATAAAAAAAATATAGATTCATATACTAAGGGTAAGAGCATAGATAAAAATTTGGTCTTGGCATCATACCAAAGTTTATTTTCAACCAACTTTGCTCAAAATAATCTTAAAAATACCTTCGAAGCACTAAACAAATATTACGATTTTATAAAAATCAATTTTCCTGATAAACTTAATGATGCGAATTTCATGTTGGGGATATTTTATGTGACAAGTCGAGATTTTAAAAAAGGTATTTCAGCATTTCAGAAAAGTTTGAGTTTAAATAAAAAAGAAAACACCTTATTTGATGCTCAGGCCAAAACTTTCCTTGCATTGGCTTATGTGGAATCCAATAAATTAGATTCGGCCAAATATTACTTAAAGGGCAACAAAGAATATTTTGAAAAAACTGGTAATAACCCCTTACTCGCACAAGTATATTATACAAACTCACAGATTCAGGAAAAAGAAAAGGATTTTGACAAAGCTGAAGAAAATATACTAAAGGCAATTGAACTTGCACCAGAGGAGGATATACAGAAAGCGAAATCTACTTATCAAAACCAACTATATATAATAAAACTGAGTAAGTTATTTCAAGATAGTCTAACACTGAAAACCGACCCCAAGAAACAAAATGAATTGAAGGGTTGGTTAGGCAAGTTGGAGAACTCTTCCAAAGATATTGAAGGTAATATGGGAGCCCAATATGGCTTATATGAAAACTACGAAAAACTGGCAAAGGGCTATGAGTATGCAGAGAATTATGATTTGGCACTTTCTTACTTGAAGAAAGCCATCGCTTCGAAAAATGTAGTATATGGTCAAGAAAAACTCAGAGAATTCGCTGATTTTGAGTCGGAGTACGAAATGAAAATTGAGAAAAGTAGAATTAAATTGGAAGAAGAAACCAAACGTCTCGAACTGGAAAAACAGATAGAATTAAAGGCAATAAAATTTGAATTTGAAAAAAAACAAGCTTTGGCCAAAACCGAAGAAGAAAAGAAGAGGCTCGTTCTGGAGGAAGAGCTTAAAAGAAAATTGATACTATTGAAATACGAAGAAAAGCAAAAGGCTATCACGCTGAAATTCAACCAAGAAAAAGAAATTGCCAGAATAAATCAGGAGAAAAAGGATGCTCTCGCAAAGGCAGAAATTGAGAATTCCAGATATATGAAAAATATGTGGGCTTTAGGAATGGCTCTCTCTTTGGCTTTATTGGGTTTTGCGGGTTTCTCCTATTATCAAAAACAAAAAGACAACAAAAAAATAGCCTACGAAAAACGAAAATCTGATGAATTGCTTCTGAATATTTTACCTCATGAAGTAGCCGAGGAACTAAAGCTAAATGGTGAAAGTAGTGCCAGACATTATGATGAAGTGTCCGTATTATTCACTGATTTTGTTAATTTTACTCAGAAATCAGAGGAGTTGGGGGTTCAAAAAATGCTAAATGAACTAAATGTATGCTTCACTGAGTTTGATAAAATAATGGAAAAGTATGGTTTAGAAAAAATAAAAACCATTGGCGACGCCTATTTGGCCGTAAGTGGCCTACCATCAACCAACGTTAATCATGCACAGAATGCCGTAAACGCTGGTCTTGAAATATTGGAGTTTATCAACAAAAAGAAGTCTTTGAACGAAAATTCTTTTGAAATAAGAATTGGTATTCATTCAGGCCCTGTTATTGCGGGCATAGTTGGAGTGAAAAAGTTTGCCTACGATATTTGGGGTGATACTGTAAATACGGCCGCCAGAATGGAACAAAATGGGGTAAAAGGTAGATTGAATGTTTCGGGTTCTACGTATGCCCTTATTCACGAAAAGTTTGATTGTGAACACCGAGGCAAAATAGATACCAAAGGTAAAGGGGCATTAGATATGTATTTTGTCAATAAAAGCATTTGATATTTTATGAGATACAATGAAATTAAAAAAGTGATTATTGCGGAGCTTAAAAACAACCTTCCCAAGCATTTGACTTACCATAGTGTAAATCACGTAGAAGACGTCATAAAGGCAGCTACCGAAATAGGTAAAGCCGAACAAAAGAACGCCGAAGATATAAAGTTGCTAAAAACAGCTGCGTTGTTTCATGATACAGGGTTTTTGCATGGTGCTAAAGACCACGAAGCCAACTCGTGCGTCATTGCCCAAAAGCATTTGCCCAATTATGGTTATACTCAATCTCAAATAGACACTATAAAAGGCATGATAATGGCCACCAAGATACCACAAACGCCGCATAACCACTTAGAAGAAATTCTGGCTGATGCTGATTTGGATTATCTGGGTCGGGATGACTTTTTTACTATTGGAGACAAACTTTTTGATGAACTTACGATGCTCGGCATCATAAGTTCAGAGCGTGATTGGAATTTTTTGCAGGAGAAATTCTTGGAAAGTCATAATTTCTTTACAAAAACCTCTATCCAAAAACGAAAACCGAAAAAAGAAGAAAACCTAAGAATTGTTAAATCTAAATTATTGTAATATCTCCACTCGCTCTGCGAAGAATCTTTCTTCGCAGAGGTGTTCTGACCTCTCCTGATGTCAACTTGAAAATTGCGTTCTGGAGAACGAAACTCACCCGAGCAAAGTTTGAAACGAGAACACCCAGTTTTTGCACAGCAAGCCTACAAAAAATTCACCAACAAAGTCGATAATTTCCCTCAACAGGTCGATAAACATCGAAAATACCTTCATTGCTTGTAGATTTTTCCGGCTGATAGTAGTACCTTTCGTTTTAAGAAAAATTATCAACAATCATGAAAAAAAACTACCCTCTCTTATTAATTTTCTGGTTTATCATAAGCTGTATCAGTACAAGCTTCGCCCAAAAAGTAAGCATCACTGGCATTGACCCAACCCTAAAACCTGGCGATGATTTCTTTATGTATGTCAACAGTAAGTGGTATAATTCAGTTGAAATTCCTTCTACCCAATCGGGTATTGGGGCATATTCGTTTATGAATTATCCGCAACGCATACGCCTCCAAGGCATTTTGGATAGTGTTTCGGCTACTAAAAATCTCAAAGGTAGCATCGAACAAAAAGTAGGCGACTTCTATGCTTCGGGCATGGATACCACCACTATCAACAAAAGAGGTTTCGACCCCATAAAGCCAATGCTCAAACAAATTGATGGCATCAAAGATGTGGCTGGCATTATGAAATACGTGGCCGACCAGCAGAAATTCAATAATTTTTCTATCATAGGCTTTCGTGTTGGGCCAGATATTAAAAATAGTGCTATTAATATCGTCAATTTAGGTCAAACAGGAATCGGTTTACCCGAAAGAGATTATTATTTCAGAACTGATTCTTCTACACTTTTTATTCAAAAGTCTTATCAAAATTACCTAAGTACCTTGTTTAAACTTACGGGGATTGATGCGGCTACTGCAAGCAAAATGGCCTCGGCTGCATACGCCATCGAGAAAGAATTGGCGGCATCGCACAAGACCAATATCGAACGCCGAAATGTGCAAGCAAACTATAATAAACTCGCAGTTTCGGGCATTGCCCAAAAACAACCAAACATTGGTTGGCAAGCGTTTTTTGCAGCGTTGGGTGTGAAAATAGATTCGCTAAATATGCAACAACCTGCTTATTATGACCACTTAAACTCTTTATTGGCTTCGGCATCAATCGAAGACTGGAAAGCTTATCTAAGAGCCAAAACGCTGGTTTCGTATGCTGATTTTCTGAGCAAACCTTTCACAAAAGCTTCTTTTGAATACGCTAAGGTGCTATCAGGACAATCTACTCAAAAACCACGTGGTGAAGAAATTACAGAAGCCGTGGATAGGTCGCTTGGGCATGGGCTTGCTCAACTTTATGTGAAAAAATACTTCCCCGAAGAAGCCAAGCGACGCATGAAAGAATTGGTGAAAAATTTGAAAACAGCTTTTGAAAATCGAATTACTAACCTCGATTGGATGAGCGATTCGACTAAAGCGAAAGCCAAAGAAAAGCTCTACGCATTTACTGAAAAGATTGGCTACCCTGACAAATGGAGAGACTACTCAAAAGTGGTTATCAATCGTGGTACTTATTTTGAAAATCGACTGGCTACGAGCAAAAATGATTTTGTTTATGGAATTTCAAAAATAGGTCAGCCAGTTGACCGCACCGAATGGGGAACAACTCCACCAACGGTAACGGCCTATAACAATCCACCATTAAATGAGATTGTTTTTCCTGCGGGAATTCTTCAACCACCGTATTTCGATATGAATGCCGACGATGCCCTCAACTATGGTGGAATTGGAATGGTAATTGGTCACGAAATCACGCACTCGTTTGATGACCAAGGAGCATTGTATGATAAGCAAGGGAATGTAAAAAACTGGTGGAAAGCCGATGATTTTAAGAAATTCAAGGCCAAAACTCAACTCGTGATTGAGCAGTATAACAAATTTACGGTACTCGATTCGATGCACATCAAAGGAGCATTAACCGTTGGAGAAAACACAGCCGATATTGCAGGAATTGCCATTGCTTACGATGCCTTTAAACTAACTGAACAAGCAAAAAGCAACGAAAAAATTGATGGTTTCACTCCCGAACAACGCTTTTTCATTTCCATTGCCCGAATCTGGCGTGTAAAAACCAAAGATGCCTATATGCGTACGTATGTAAACACTAACCCACACTCACCAGCTATGTGGCGTGTGAACGGCCCATTGATGAACTTTACGCCATTCTACAAAGCATTTGATGTAAAACCTGGCGATAAAATGTACAAACCCGAAAGCGAACGCATTATGGTTTGGTAAGAATTTCGTTATCTATAAATCAAAAAAGGCCTCTGCTAAACAGTTAGCAGAGGCCTTTTTGTATCTATTTCTCATTCAAGCATTCAAAAACCATTCGATAAAAGTCGGGGTGCGATTGCCACGTTTGGCCAGAAACATACTTACCATCTCTTACGGCTTCATCTTTACCCACAAAATTTCCTCCACAGGCTTCTACTTCAAATCTTACATTTTCGTAGCACGTAATGGTTTTATTTTTGACCAAACCTGCGGCTGTCAGAATCTGAATTCCGTGGCAAATTGAGAACACAAACTTATCAGTTTTATCAAATTCTCTTACGATTTCGATTACTTTTTCGTTGTGTCGCAGAAATTCAGGGGCCCTTCCACCCAAAATTAAAACCGCAATGTAATCTTCAACTATTACATCAGCGAAGGCAATATTAGCCTCTACGATATAGCCTGGTTTTTCGATATAAGTATCCCAGCCAGGTTCAAAGTCGTGGATAACCAAATTGAGCCTTTTTACACTCGGTGCAGCAATAACTGCCTCATAACCAGCTTCTTCAAAGCGATGTTTTCCGTATAAACATTCGTAACCTTCACCAGCATCACCAGTGATAATTAATATTTTTTCTTTCATTGTATAAAATAAAGTTGAATAAAAAACAAATATAAAGACATTATACGTAAGACCCCATGAATTACAGAAATATACAAATTTTCTACCAAATCCACTCAAATAGTACTATATTTGAAATTGAGAAAAATGTTTAACAAATGAAAAAAATTGCCCCAATAGGTAGAATGAGTGTGACAGGCAAGAGATTTAAGTCTGCCAAGCCTAACGAATTAAGTGCGTCAGATAAAAATTCTATCCGTAATAATATCAATACTCTTACTAAGCAACAATTGGCTTTTAGAATTGGAAAACCGCTCGAAGTGATTGAAAAGTTTATAAAAAAAGAGAAATTGGTTTCTACGCTCGATGTACAAGTACCTAAAGAGCAACCTCAGCCAGTGGCAGTAGAACCAATAAAAGAAGTTCCGATAGTTATTGAAGTTCCTGCAAAATCCGATGTAACGGTGTCGGCAATGAAAACTAAAGAGCGAAAGAAAAGTGCGATTGCAGCAAGAAAGATTGATTTCATTCTGAAACACTACAAGCAACACACTGCTATTGAAATGTCCAAAATGTTGAATACCTCAATCACTTCGGTTAGATATCATCTTAAATGTTTGAACATAAAATCCATTAAACCAACCTTGCCTACACCGTCGCACTTATTGGAGCGACAAAAATTTATCCAAGAAAATCATAAAAAATACACCGTAAAAGAGTTTGCCCAAAAGCTCAATTGTAGTGGCGATGTCATCAGAATTGCCTTCCATAGGCTCAATATTAAACCTCTCAGAAAACCACTAAGTGAAGCAATTCCTCAAGAAACAATAAACTTTTTGAAAGCCAACTATCGCACAATGACCGCCCGAGAAATGAGCAATATCTTGGGTAATCTAAGCTGGACTCAGGTAAAATATCTTTGCGAGAAACATGGTTTTTTAAAAACTCTCGAAGAAACAGAGGCTATCAGAAACCGCTGGAACAGAAGTGAGTTTACAGCCAGTGAAGAGAAATACATCCTCAAAAATTATGGACAGATTTCATTTTCAGAAATTGCCCAAAATCTCAAACGAACTCGCTCTTCCGTTGTTAAGTTTGCATCGAGAAAAGGTTTGAGAATCACCAAAGAACAGCACAACGCTCTCAATAAAAAGAATTTTGAAAAAGGAAGAATCACAATGAAAGAAAGATTAGAAGCTAAAGCGAAATCTTCTCTCGAAGAAAATTAAACAAAAGAGCCATTTCTAATATTCAGAAATGGCTCTTTTGTTTACTAAATTTTATTTGTTGGAATCTTGTTTTTGTAATTCCAAAAAGCAGAAACATTGACAATCCGCCATTTACCATCGCTTCCCTTTTCCATCAAACGTACTTCTTTGCTATGCAAAAAATACTTTTGGTCTCGGTCGCTGTTATATTGGTCCCAAGTTACGTGCGAGGCATTGTTTCCATAAAACTTAAATTTCATATTTTTCCGTTTAACAATCGGGTGACTACTTCCCTCCTTTTCGGGTTCAGCAGGATTTTCCTTAATAAATTTCCCAAGATTTTTATTAATATTTTCCCAGCCAACACTTGCGTCAAAAGTGCCGTCAGCATTGCTCCATGCTTGGTAAGAATATTCTGAATGAGTGAATTGGTCTTGCCAACAATTATAGTCTCGTTTAAAAAAGCAGTCAGTTTCTGCCTCAATACATGCGATGATTTCTTTTTCTTCTTTAGCTTGGTCAACGATTCCGCTATTGACCGCCGATGAAGATTTCTGACATGAGTATATTGTAATTGTCAGTAAAAGTGAAGCTAAAATAGGTACTTTCATGATGGTAAGAGTTTATAGTGAGCAAAGTCATTACTGTGTAGATTCATAGAATCAACATCTTACACTAAGTATCCTTTAAAGGTTATTAAACGTAATAAATATTTTAAAATATTCCAAGAAAAAATTAAAATATTTGAAGCCAAAGAATATTTTTTTTTTCAATTAGTAAAGAGAGCTTTGGTAAGCACAAAAAATAGTTCAATAAAAAATTTTATCAAAAGCATCATACTTATAAAAATATTTTAGAAATTGAATTCATATTCAACCTTAACAAAATATTATAGATAAACAGATGGAAATTCTTGAGTTTTTGTACCAAGAAATAATCAGTTTCTTGGGGCTTCGTGGTACTTTAGAGATTCTTAAATCGGGCGATTTCAGCAAATTTCTTACTTTCGATGGTATCCTTACGGGCATTGGTCCAATTTTGCCACTACTGCTCGTTCTCGAACTTATCAGTGGTATCATTCAGAAAAATCCACATACCAAAGTCTATAAAATGACTTTCTTAATTTACATCCTCAATCGTTTTATTGGTCGTTTTATTTCAATCGGAGCTATTTCGTTTCTGATTGCTACACTTCAACCTTATGCCCCTTTCCAAACCACTTTTACTTGGTATTGGCTCATTTATGGCTATATTGTTTGGGAGTTTTCGCATTTTGCCTATCATTTCTTGGGGCATAAAGTTCGTTTGTTTTGGTGTTTACATTCAACTCACCACACGCCCGAAAACATGAACCTGTCAGTTTCGCACGCTCATTTTTTCCTCGAAGGCCCTTATGCTGATGTCATTCGTGGGTCGATTTGCATCATTTTGGGCATTCATCCTGCATTGTTGTTTTTTATTATGTTTATTGATGGCACTTACGGAATGTTTATTCACGTAGGTGAAAACCTCATGAAAAACGGCAAAATGGGGTTCTTGAATCATATCATTCTCACGCCATCCCACCACCGAGTGCATCACGCCCGCAATCCACTTTATATGGATACTAATTTTTGTAATCTATTAAATATTTGGGATAAAGTTTTCGGTACATATCAACTCGAAAAAGATGAAATAAAACTCGAATACGGCATCACCCGACCAATGGATTCGGGCAATCTTTGGGATGTCTATTTCGGTGAGTTCATCGCACTTTTTAAAGATGTTTGGGCGGCTCCTACGCTCAAAGATAAAATCCTTTATATTTTTATGCCCCCAGGTTGGCATCATTCGGGCGACCACAAAACGGCTACCGTTGTCAGAAACGAATATTTAGCAAGCCACAAGACCACTTGATAAAATCAGGTGTTTTTACGCTAAGAAAATACAAGAATTTTGCCTTAATTGAGGCAAAATTCTATCGTCATGGACTTATTCAAAACTACTCGGATTCCCGCAGGACAAGCGGGAGTCGATGCCCTCAAAAACTTCATTGCAACGCAGCCATTTGTCATGATGGTGATGGCAGGAAACGACCCAGATTCCGAAACAATGGCAGGAATAGCCGATGTGATTGCGGGCGGAAATATCGCCGAGAACCATCGTCGAGTCTTATGGGCTGATACACCGCCCTACGAGCCAATTATTGATTTACTGAAAACGTTTCCTGCCAAACCACTGGTAATCAATAAGTTTGATGAGGGAGCAACTTTCAAAGCTGTTTTCATTTCCCTGAGTGGGGTTATCTGCGATGGCATCACAGCCGAAGACGAACTCAACAAAGCCAAAATAGCTATCGGGTTTATTCGGGCAGAAGCCGACCGCACCGTTAGCCCCGACCGTATGTCGCCGCTTTCGGCTGGTTTAAATTAATTCTTCAAAAAACCGAACAAAGTCTTGATAGCCATGAAAAAACTTTTCCTTTTCTTATTTTTAATTTCGTCCGTTGTCAATGCCCAAATTTTAAATTGGACAGAAAAAGACGATGATGGCGGCTCAGCAACCGAAAAAAAGGTGGTGGATATCAACAGCGATATTCAGATAAAAATCAATTCTGATTCGTTAGCTCGTCGTATGCGTTCAAAAACGCAGCTTCCAAAAAGTTTTTGGGATAAGGTCAATAAAGTCAGCATTGCTCTGAGTAAACGCAAAGAATCGTTGGATAAAATCAAGGAATCGAACAAAAACTTCAAAAACCTTACGAATAATACAGGTTCGTTTGCGGTTTATGCCAAATCCATTGCCGATGCTGCCGAAGCCCCGAACGCCATCTTAGATGCCGCTCCCGAAATTGCCGACGATTTCGATGATAAACTCAATAAACTTCCACTCAACGAACTCGCCACAAAAAGTGGACAATATGGTGCTTTGTTTGATGCTGCCCAAAGTTTATCCGAAGATTTAAGAAAAATCATCAAAGACTCCATCAGTAATCAAAAGATTTTGGTGCAACTCGGAGCTTGGATAGTAACCAAACAGGGGCAAACACCCATTCATTTGGCGGGTTTCGATTCACTCCAAAAAGGCGATAGATATGAGGTAGAAAGATTCAATTTTCAGTTGAGCGATGCCCAGCAACAACAACTCAAAACTTTTTCGGATTTAATCACTGATACCAATCAAAATGGAAAAGTTACGAATCAGGAAGTGATGCAGCTCGTTACGGATGTTTTTCAGAATACAGCTACTTTCAAATCCTTAGCGAGTTTACGAGATTTTGCTAAAAATCTGGTCGATAAATACAAAACTCAAGCTCCAGCAGTTATCGCACAGGTTCGTCCAGTTTTTATTGATTTACAAAACTACGCTAATAGCTTGAAAGCTTTGGGCGAAAAATACAAGAATCCAAGCTCGGCTCAAGGCATGAGTTCACAGCAATTTTTACTACAAACCCAAAGCGATTTGAGTAACCTTTATAATACAACCAGCCGATTGATTGTTGACACCCTCAAAAACAAATACATTCCATTAGTTCAGAAACTTGCCAATCAAGCCGCAGGCGAAATAAAAACCGATTTAACTGCCCTACAAACGCAACTCAACGGCGTTGTGACTGGCATCAATAGCGATTTAGAAAACCTCAATACAGCCAAAAACGAGCTGATTGGTTTTTTCAAAGGCAGTAGTTTTGATGAAAGTACCTTACAATTTTCAGATTTGAACACAAAACTGGCCTTTAATGCACTGCCACAAGAAACCGAATTTTCGCTGAAAGACACTGGTTTTCGCCAAGAAGGCGATTTTGTGATTATTAAAATTGGCACGAGTACTGGACAAAATTCAACTCAAACGCTCGAAACCGACCGCATTTACTTGTTTAAAGTGCTTCCGAGTGTACATACAACCGTAGGTGTGATTTTCGCAGACCCACACTCACAGACTTTGCCTATCAAAACAGTTTTTCAGCCAGCAGCTTCTTATAGTTTTATTATGACAGGCCTTTTCGACAAAAAACTTCGTCGAAAATCAGTTAGCTACAATAAATACTTCGGTCTGGGTTGGGGGCTAAACTTCGCTTCGATGGATTTTAATAAAGATGATGTCCCAGAGCTTGGCGTTGGACTTACGGTTTCACTGTTTAAAGATTGGCTACAAGGCGGCATCGGCTACAACGTTCCGAATGATAAAAGATATTGGTTTTTCAGCGTAAAAATTCCATTACCGACTTTCAGTTTTGGTAGTGTACAGACTGGTGGGAGCAACTAAAGTTTCTTGAAACATGGTTTTACTCCTATCGAGCGTTGGTATTCATCCAACGCTTTATGTTTTTTTAAGAAATAAAAAAGCACAACAAAAGCTTAAAATTGATAGTTTTACAGGCTAATCAACAATTAAAATTTATTCCAATGAAAAAGCTTCTGATGTCTGCACTTTTGTGTGTGGGGCTACTCTCGGCCAATGCACAAATGAAAGCAGAAGACGTAAAAACATTCACACTCAGAAACGGCATGAAATTTTTGGTGATTGAAGACAGTTCTATTCCTAATGCCAACATGTATTTATTCTACCGAGTAGGTAGCCGCAACGAATATCAAGGTATTACGGGACTTTCGCACTTTTTTGAACACATGATGTTCAACGGGGCGAAAAAGTACGGCCCAAAGATGTTTGACCGCACTATGGAATTTAATGGTGGAGCAAACAACGCTTACACCACCGAAAACGTAACAGTTTACACCAACTGGTTTCCTTCATCGGCCACCGAAGTGATTTTCGATTTAGAAGGCGACCGCATCGCAACACTAAGTATCGACCCTAAAATGGTTGAGAGTGAAAGAGGCGTAGTTTTGAGCGAACGTAGCACAGGCCTCGAAAACTCGAAGTGGAGATTACTTTCGGAAACTGTTCAAGGCACTGCTTTTCAAGAACACCCTTATCATTGGCCAGTTATTGGCTATGAAGATGACATGAAAAACTGGAAGCAGTCAGATTTAGAGCGTTATTTCAAGACTTACTATGCCCCAAATAACTGTGTAACTGTAATTTCGGGAAATGTAAAGTTTGATGAAGTAAAGCGTTTGGCCGAAAAATACATTGAGTCAATTCCTGCCCAGCCCGAACCCCCAAAAGTAATGATTGTTGAACCTCCACAAACTGGCGAACGCCGTGTTTGGGTGCAAAAAGATGTTTCTACGCCAGCCTTGATGATTGCCTACAAAGTGCCAGAATCGAAAAACGAAGATTATTATGCACTTACTATTTTAAGCGATATTCTTAGTAGCGGTAATTCTTCTCGTTTGTATGGCTCGTTGGTTGACAAAAAACAATTGGCTACCCAAGTTTTCACCAATTTTGGCGAAAGTTTCGACCCAACTTTGTTTGGTATTTATGCAACCGCAGCCGCTAAGGTCAACGAAAATGATTTAGAAAAAGCGATTTATGAAGAAATTGAGAAAATTAAAACCGAAGGTATTACCGAAAAAGAATTGCAGAAAATCAAGAATCAGAAATTGATGGAATTCTATGGTCAAATCGAGACCATTAATGGAAAATCAAATAATATCGGCACCTACGAAGTTTTCTTTGGCGACTACAAAAAAATGTTTGACGCACCAGCGGCCTTCAATAAAGTAACGGTAGATGATATCAAAAACGTAGCAAAAAAATATTTCAAGAAAACCACTCGCACAGTAGGTATCCTGAAAGCAAATACCGAAGAATAAGGTAGTTATTGCCTGTGAGGACACAGGCAATAACTGAAATATTTTATTTTTTTTTGCGTAAAAAACTAACAATGAACGCTTTACTGTAGACTACCGACCATTGACGGTGGACTACTTATTCTCAAATCTCTTGTCTAAAATCATGTCTAAATACATCAAAATATTCTTCACCGCAGCTTTGGCGATATGCCTAAGCAGCAGCCTAATTTTGGCACAAAATTACCAGTTGCCCAAATATCAAAAATTCAAATTAGCTAACGGCCTGACTGTTTACTTGATGGAACAGAAAGAAGTGCCAGTTATCAGCGTATCGGTAGTTTTACCAGCAGGAGCCATCTATGACGGCACAAAGGCAGGATTGGCTTCTTTGACAGCAACTGCTCTTAAACACGGCACAAAAAGCTACACAAAAGCCCAACTCGACGAAGAACTCGATTTCATAGGAGCTTACGTAAATACCTATGCTTCAAAAGAGTCAGCAGGTTTATCGGCCAAATTTGCTACCAAAGATAAAGACAAAGTGTTGGGTATTATCAAAGAAGTTTTGCTCGAACCAGCTTTCGATAATGCAGAATTTGAAAAAGAAAAGAAGCGTTTACTCTCAAATCTCGACCAACAAAAAGAAAGTCCACGCTCGGTTTTGCCTGCTTATTTTGATAAATTTATGTACGGAAGCCACGTGTATGGGAATATCATTCAAGGAAAAAAATCGACTGTTAGTCCGCTGACTGTTGAAGATATAAAAACTTTCTACAAAGAAAATTACTTACCCGAAGCCTCAGCCATTTCAGTAGTTGGTGATTTCAATAGTGTAGAAATGAAAAATATTTTAACAGCTTTATTAGGTTCGTGGAAAAAAGGCACAAAAACACAGGAAAACTTAGCAGCGAAGCCAATCGCAAAGCCAACCGGAAACCGTGTTTTGCTTATCAATAAAGATGATGCTCGTGAAACAACTTTCAATATCGGAGCCGCAGGAATTAGTAGAAATAACCCAGATTACGTAGCAATTGATGTTATAAATACGCTTTTTGGCGGCAGATTTACCTCAATGCTTAACGACGAACTTCGTGTAAATACTGGTCTTACTTACGGGGCCAATAGCCGTTTCAGTCCATTGAAAACTGGTGGAACATTCGCCATTTCAACATTCACGGCAAATAAAACTACCGAAGCCGCCATCGATAAAGCCTTGGAAGTGCTGGATAAACTTCACAAAAACGGCATCGACGAAAACGCTCTCGCTTCGGCCAAAAACTATGTAAAAGGACAATTTCCGCCACGCTACGAAACCGCAGGACAATTATCAGGTTTATTGACACAAATGTTTTGGTATAATTTCGATGAGTCTTTCATCAATAATTTCGAAAAAAACGTTGATGGACTTACGCTTGAAAAAGCCAAATCAATCATTGATACTTATTTTCCGAAAGATAAATTGCAGTTTGTAATGGTAGGAAAATCGTCCGAGATTAAGAAGATTGCCGAAAAATACGGCCCAGTAACTGAGGTACAAATTAAAGAAGAAATTAAGGATTAATATTATCAAACGTGTGAGGTTTTGGATACCTCACACGTTTAGTTCTTACGAAATATTATTTCTAATTCCCTCCAAAATCTCTGCTCCGCCGCTTCTTAGCACTTTTTCAGCCAAAGTTTCACCGAGTTGTTCGGCCTCAGCAGCTGATTTTGACTCATTTTTCTTGACAATCATTTTACCATCAAGGCTAATGATTCCCGAAGTCATATTTAAAGCTAATTCTCCATTCTTTTCTTCTGCCACACACCACCCAAACGACGGAATCGAACAACCACCTTGCAACTTACGTAAATATGCTCTCTCGGCTATTAAACACTTCTCAGTTACATCGTCATTAATTAAATTACGAATAGCAGCACGTTTTTCTTCCGATAAACTCTTAGCGGCTTCAATCGCCACACAACCTTGCCCCACAGGCGGCGTAAACTGGGTTGTAAGAAGTTCTTGAGCAATCATCTCATGGTATCCCATGCGATGCACGCCCGCATAAGCCAACAAAAGAGCATCACATTGTCCTTCTTCGAGTTTACGCAAGCGAGTTTGCAAATTTCCACGCATATCCACAATTTTTATATGTGGATAATAATGGCGAAGCATAGCCACTCGTCGAGTAGAAGAAGTTCCGACCACAAAGCTTTCGCCACTACCAAGCGATAAATTTTTATTGAAACTCACCAAAACATCAGCAATTTTCTCACGCTCAGTAAAGGCAATTAGTTCTAAATCATCAGCCAATTCCGACTGCAAATCTTTGGCAGAGTGAACGGCAATATCAATTTCTCCCGAACGCAATTGGTCTTCCAATTCTTCGGTAAAAACTCCTTTACTACCAATTTTTGATAAAGCTCGGTCAAGAATCTTATCGCCTTTTGTTTCTATAATTACTATTTCAGTTTCAATGCCATCAGCTTTCAGTTTATCTTCAATATAATAAGCCTGCCAAAGAGCCAATTTACTACCACGTGTACCAATCTTTATTTTCATATTTATCTGTGGGGCGAACCGGGCAACGTTTGCCTCTGGTTCGCCTATAATTATTTTCACTTAAAAACACTTACGAAATTTTGAGAAACTCAGTCGAAACAAATAACAAATTTCCCAATAACAAGTAACCAACCTCACCGCATCAAACGAGCTATCGCCAACGAAATATCCAAGAAAATCATCTTTGCACGTCCATTTCTCTCAATATGATAATGGGATTCGCTCAGCAAATTAGTAATAGCCTCTAAATTGCTGATATTCAACACATTAGAAAATTTCTGAACAAACACCAATTCATCACCTTCAAGTCGAATTAAGTTTTCTCCTCCATGACAATACAAGAAAATCTCTCTAAAAATACTCAAACCATATTCAAGCATAGCTTTCTGATACTCTTTTCCTTTGGCATCAAATTCATCAGCCATTGGCACTAATTTCAGAATATTCAACGCATAGCACATTCGCATCCAGTTGGCAAACCAAGCGTGTTGGTCATCGTCTGTTTTATGAGCTATCTCCAGAGCATGATTCAGATTTCCGTCAGAAAGGTAAGCAATTTGTTTGGCTCTTTCGGGGCCAATGTCTTGTTTTTGAGTCAAATAACTGACAATTTCATCGTCCGTAAAATTTCTCACAGCGATGCGTTGCGTACGTGAAATGATAGTCGTCAATAACTTATCCGAGCTACTGGCAACCAACAAAAACAGCGTTTGTTCTGGCGGTTCTTCCAAAACTTTCAAAAGAGCATTTCCCGCCGCAATATTAAGCATTTCGGATTGCCAAATAATGGCTATTTTGTAGCCCCCCTCATAAGATTTCAAAGAAAGTTTCTGAATCAACTGACGAGATTCTTCGGCAGGAATATTTCCTTGTTTGATAGCAATATGTTCGAGCCAGTCGGAAAGTGTTCCGTAAGGCGTATCTTTTACAAAAGTACGCCACTGAGGCATAAAATTTTCAGAAATAACCGATTTCCCCCCCGCAGTTGGAAAAATATAATTGACATCAGGATGAGCCAACTTGCTCATTTTATTGCAGTTTGGGCAACGTCCGCAGGCATCATCGGCTTGCTTATTTTCGCAATTAATATAGGTAGCATACGCCAACGCCAATGCCAAGTTTGCACTACCCTCTGCTCCATGAAAAAGCTGAGCATGTGCCACATGATTACTATTGACCGCCTGTATCAACGATTGTTTTACGTCGTCTAAACCTATAATTTCTCGAAAAAGCATTGGTAAAATAGATTCAAAGAAGCCAAGTAAGTCTTCGCTTGAAGCGAAGACTTACCTATAACGCTTCCCTCGTAAGTACGCCTTTATTTTTTAAAATCATGAACATGCTTCAAAATAGCAATATCCTTATCTGTAAGTTCTTTATTTCGTCGAGCCATTGTAGCTCTAATAACCTCTAAAGCTTTATCAAAACGATAATCTACATATTCGGTATCTGCTCCCCCCCACATAAAAGATGGAATGTGCTTATCTTGAAAACCTGCCCCAAAAATGTTTGAACAAACACCAACTACCGTTCCCGTATTAAACATCGTACTAATTCCTGCCTTTGTATAATCACCCATAAACAAACCACAGAATAATTCTCCCGTTTTTTCGAGTTTATCGGTGGCATAATTATATAGTTTTACTTCCGAATAATCATTTTTAAGGTTTGAATTGTTGCAATTTGCACCCAAATTACACCATTCTCCAATAACCGAAGCCCCTAAAAATCCATCGTGAGCTTTGTTTGAATAACCAAAGATTACTGAACTTCCAACCTCACCACCTGCTTTAGAGTACGGCCCAAGCGTAGTATTAGGTCGAATTTTACTACCCCAAACCACTACACTACCTTCATCAATCGAAACTGGCCCAATCACAATCGAACCTTCCTGTATCGAAGCATTTTTACCTATATATATCGGGCCTTGTTCAGCGTTCAAAATCACAGATTTGATACTCGCACCTTCTTCAACAAAGATATTCTCCGAACCATATACACGTGTAAAAGGGTCTGTTATTTCCTGCGATTGTCGCCCTTCTGTAATTAGTTTAAAATCTGCCTTAATCTGGTCACCATTTTTCAAGAAAATATGCGGCAATTGAGTGATGATACTTATCTCACCGTCAAATCTCTTTTGCCGAAATGCTTGAAAATTTATTGGGAAAGAAAGTTTTTCAGTAGTCCGAATGGCCAATACATTATTACTACTATCAACTAAACACTCACCAACGACCAATTTATTAATTTCAGTAATTAAAATTTCGTCGGGACAAACAGCTCCATTGATGTAAGTATTTATCGAACTCTCAGCCGTAATTTCTTCTAAATAACGCTTTGAAAGACACGTAACTTTTGTTTTTAGTCTAAATGCCCATTTATCTCTAATAGTCAAGATACCACAACGAATATCGGCAACTGGACGAGTAAAAGTAAAAGGTTTCAATTGATTTCTGATTAACTCATCATCAAAAAGTATGTACGCCATCTAAATTGAAAGTTAGTAGTCTGCAAAATTACAAAAAAATACTGGTGAATGTTTATATAGAAAATTAGGAAGGGCAATAAAGTAACAATGGAAAAGTATTTTTACATACGCTTTCAATATTAGTTCGGGACTAAAATGAGCAGAATATCACCAAGTTAGGGGCATAAAATTAGTCAAAAAATATGCTAATATGGAGGCGTAGATGTATGAAAGATTGTGTTTCAATGAGAACTGAAAAACAGAGCGACTTTATTTTAGTATTTTCGTAGTTACCTAAACGCAAAAAAGGCAGCCTTATGAGCTACCTTTGATTTGCATAATAAAATTTTGGAGGGGCTCTCAGTCCGTCTTTCACCCGAGTTTGAGGCACAACGCTTTTGTTTGTTAATTTGGTTGGTATAGGCTAATAACAAAAAAAGTCTCATCATTTCTGATGA
>NZ_BMKK01000002.1 GCF_014644295.1 Emticicia aquatilis | reverse complement strand
AGTTCAAGTTTGCAGAATCCAATCATTACGAACGCAAGTGCTTCAAATACAGGTACTTACAGTTTAGTGCTAACGACCAATGGATGCAGTGCAAGTGCTACAACGAGTGTGACGGTAACCCCATTACCAAATGTAAGCATCAACCAATCTTTGACAGTATGTGCAGGAAATACCATTAATTTAACATCATCAGTTGGTGATAGTTATTTATGGAGTGGGCCAAATAGTTTTAGTTCAAGTTTTCAGAATCCAATCATTACTAACGCAAGTGCTTCAAATACAGGTACTTACAGTTTAGTGGTAACGACCAATGGATGTAGTGCAAGTGCTACAACGAGTGTTACGGTGACACTTTTACCAAATATAAGCATCAACCAACCTTTGACAGTTTGTGCAGGCAATGCCATTAATTTAACTTCATCAGCTGGAAATAGTTATTTGTGGAGTGGCCCAAATAATTTTAGTTCAAGTTTGCAGAATCCAATCATTACGAACGCAAGTGCTTCAAATACAGGTACTTACAGTTTAGTCGTAACGACCAATGGATGCAGTGCGAGTGCTACAACGAGTGTGACTGTTAAGATAATAAATGCGTTCGCAAGTAATACAGGGGCTTATACATTTGGCCAAACAATTACTCTTATTGCTTCTGGCGGAAGTGCATATTCTTGGAGTGGCCCGAATAGTTTTTCATCAAACAACGCTATTGCAAATATTCCGAATGCAAATCTTTTGGTTGCTGGAGTTTACACTGTTCTGGTATCAGATGGGCTTTGTACTGCAACAGCTACAACCAATGTGATAGTTTCGGGAATAGACCCATGTACACAATTAATGGAATACTCTTACGTTAAGTCGGGTTTACCATATCAACCAATGTTTACTTTGAATAATGGAATGAATATCCCTCAAGAAACTTCACCAACTTCGATTTTAGTTCGTCCCATTTGTAATGCAGTAATTATTGAGAGTGTAGAAATGAACTTACAAGGCCCGAACACTAACTGGAATATTATTCAAAATGTTGAGCCTTTTGCTTTATTTGATAATTTAGGTCAAAATGTTTTTGGAAGGACACTTGAGCCTGGAATTTACACCATTACAGTTACAGGCTATAGTGCTGATAATAAGGGTGGAACAAAAACTTATGGCCCTATAATTACAACTTTTACTATTGTTGGAAATTCTTCTTCGGTTTCATCTCCTACATTCAGTGGTAACGAATTTTGTGCAGGAAGTAGTTTAGCTGTTACATTCACAACTTCTGGGGCATTCCAATCTGGAAATCAATTTGAAATTCAGATTTCTGATAAAAATGGTGATTTCAATCAATCACGAATAATTGGAGGTGCTCCAAATGCTGGAACAGTGAATTGTCAATTACCACTAAGTCTCGAAAGGGGAGAGCAATACAGAATTAGAGTGGTGAGTTCAAATGCAGTTTATTCAAATATGAACCCTACGCCGATTGTTATTCATCCACACATTGCCAGTCTTGAAAGTCCGACTGATAATTATCAAGCTGTATCTAAAACTCAAAAAGCCGTGTATTTGATTGATGCAAAAAATAAATTAGGAAACACATCAAACGTAAATTATCAATCGGGAGGTGCTATAATTTTGAATTCAGGTTTTGAAATCTCCGCTGGGGCTGTTTTCACTGCTAAAATTCAGAATCCTTGTTTTACTCAATTACTCAAAAACTAATCAGCAATTACATAGTCGTTAGTGGAAGGCTAACGACTATGTAATTTTATAGTCTGTGAACGACCTTCATTCATCCAAATAATTAGTTGATTGTTAGCTTTTGAATGAGATATTTTTCTCGCATCTCCTTTTAATTTTATACCAGTTTTAAGGTTTGATAATGAAGTAAATTGCCCTTTTCCATTACCTTTTAAAAAGCACCCAAAAGAAGCATCTTGGCGACCAGAGTCAACATCTGAGCCGTATTCATTTCCAACCAAAAGAATATCTGTCAGTTTGTCGCCATCTAAGTCTTGTAAAAGTATATCCTTTACACTCGAAAATTGTGCTTGTATCGGTATTTTAACGCTCATAAATTCTCCATTGCCATTATTCAAAAAAAGTGAAGTTTTAAATGTTAGAACTTCTTTTTTTAAGGATTTTTCCAATAAATTTATATCAAAAATGTCATTTATTGTAGCATTTGAATAGTCATGATAGCGTTTAATTGTTCTTTTTATAGAAGGAATTTGGTTTGTTAATTCATCTAAAATATGTTTTGGATAAGTTTTGCCATCAGGATAAAAGTAGCAAGGTATGGCATCTATCGAGCCATTTGTATCAAAATCAGCAGCGTAAACTACGGCTTTTTGGTCTTCTTGGGCCTCGAAAAACGAATTTTCTCCTCGGTTTCCTGCCACAAAATCAAGGTCACCGTCTTGGTCGATGTCCGAAAACTCAATGCAATTCCACCATCCACTGGTATTTTTTAGCGAACGATTCAAGTTTTCATCAATCATATATTTCCCTGCTTTTTGCTTTAGAATTGTTATGGGCATCCATTCACCGACTAAGACCAATTCATGAATTTTATCTTTGTCAATATCAATCCATTCAGCATCATTGATAATTCCTAAATTACCATTGTTAGGAAGCAGATTTGAAGCGTTTCTGAAAATTCCTTTTTCATTGATTAATAAATAAGAGTTTGACGAGTAAGGGTACTTATTGGGAAATGTATTTCCTCCCACAAAAATGTCTAAATCTCTATCGTTATCAATATCAACTGTTTTCAAAATGCTTGCATTAGTTTTGATAGTTGAAAAATTTGGTGATTTAATAAAATTACCTTTTCCATCATTCTTATATAAACGAAGCGAGTAAAAATCTGAATTTTCTTCAAATTCGTATCCTCCACTTGACACTAAAATATCTAAATCTTTATCATTGTCAATATCAAGTAATGCTGAACCAGCATCTTCATAAAGTTTATCTTCAACGAAGCAAGGTTGGATTCTTTTACTGTATGAATTATCTGAATTTTGTATAAAAATATTGGCTGGTTGCCCTGATGCACCACCAACGAAATAGTCAATCAAACCATCATTATTCAAATCACCTTCGGAAACATAAGGACCTTTATTTGAAAAACGATGCTCAAGAAGTGGTTCTCTTTTGAAATCCACAAAGTCGTTTTCTTGATAGGTAAAATCAAAATCAGATGGTGTAAAAAGTTTTTCTTTAGTATCTGATGGCAATTTTTTATTTTCAAGAGCGTCTTGAATGTTGATTTTTAGGGTTTGATTTGCTTTAATATTCTTCAAGATTTGTATTTTACCATTAGGCCATTCTATTTTTGATTCTTTAATATTATCATTTTTACCTAAACCAACATGGATTTTATTTTCACTCGATGACATAAAACCCCGAAAAGTAGTTTGCTCAAAAAACTGCTCAGTGTCATCGGTTTTTATCCAAACTTTTGTTCCAAAACCATTTGGATTCCCTTTCTGACCAACTAATTCAATCGTCAGGAAATTATTTTTGCTAAGTTCACGACTGTTGTTTTTGAGCAAAAAAGAAACAGAATTAAAATTATTGACAACTAAATCTAAATCACCGTCAAGGTCTAAATCGGCATAAGCCGCTCCATTAGAAAATGAAGGCAGATTGATACCCCAATTTTGAGTTTCGTTACTAAAAGTTAAATCTTGATTGTTTCTGAAGATATAATTTGAAATAGGCGTTTTTTGCATCAAATTCAATAAATCCATGAATTTGGGTTTTCCATTCGCTTTGCGAACAGCTTCGTCAGAATCATATTTTGTGAAGTCAAAATCTGAAACATCACGAGCATAACCATTCGTAATGTAGAGGTCTTTCCAACCGTCGTTGTCAAAATCTGCAAAGAGGGGAGACCAGCTCCAATCAGTGTGTGAGACACCAGCCAATTGAGCAATTTCGCTAAAGCTGCTGTCTCCATTATTAAGTTGGAGGGTATTTCTGACCACTTGATGATGCAAACCAACCGATGCTGCAAGCATATATTTATCGTAAGGACTATTGCCTTTGAGTTGTTTTTGTCGATAATTATCTTCGGCAACCATATCTAAACTCATCAAATCAATTAGACCATCATTATTAAAATCTGCAAAATCAGACCCCATTGAATTTTTTGAAATATGCTCAAAAAAGCTGTCAATTTTATCTGTAAAAGTGCCATTTTGATTGTTTATATAGAGCAAATCCTTATCTGCGTAGTCGTTGGCAACAAAAATATCCAGCCAACCATCATTATTCAAATCGGCCACAGATGCACTCAAACCAAAGGTTGTGTTCATAATTCCAGCTGATTTTGAAACATCTGTAAAAGTTTGATTTCCATTATTTCGGTATAGTTTACAAGCATTTTCGGCCGAATATGTGTTGGGTCTTAGTTGCTTAGAACCATTCACACCAAAAGTATTAAGCGTGAGTGCATTTTTAAAATCAGTACGATTATTAACCAAAAACATATCAAGGTCACCGTCATTATCATAGTCAAAAAAGTTCGATTGCGTTGAGTACCCAGTATCTGCTAAACCGAATTTACCGGCTTGGTCAGTAAATGTATTGTCATGATTATTGATTAACAGCAGGTTTGCACGATTCTCAATATTGTTATCAAGAGAGCGACAAATATAAATATCCAGCCAGCCGTCTTCATTGATATCGACCATGCTTACACCAGTCGAAAATCCACGATAAAAAACATTGGCTTTTTCTGAAATTTGTTCAAATTTAAGATTGCCTTTGTTGAGATAAAGTCTGCCTCCAAAAAGATTTCCTCCCATAAAAACATCAGGAAGCCCATCATTATTGATGTCGCCAATTGCTACACCAGAACCATTATAGAGGTATTCGTAAGTAAGAATATTTAGTTGCTCATTTTCGTTGAGTTCATTAACGAAATAAAGCCCCGACTCTTGACTTGAAACAAGTTCAAACATCGGTTTTTCGCCCGAAATTGTTTTTTTACATGAAATTATAAGCAATAAAATGCTAATCGAAAGTAGATGAAACTTACGCATAATCTAATGGTTTTCGATATGTTATATGATATTTTTTTAGCGAAAGGAAGTCTTATAAAAACTTATCCATCAACTCGCTTTTTTTCTGGCGTGAAACAGGTAATAAATCTCCATTAATCATCTTTACAGCCCCACCTTCAGAGCGAACGAAAGCTTTTAAATGGCTCAAATTAATGAGATATGAGTGGTGAATTCTGAAAAATCCTTGTTCGGATAGAAGTGTGTCGTAATTGATTAATGGTTTGCTTGTAAGCACTCTTGTATTATTGACCAAATGGAATTCTGAGTAGTTTCTGACTGAGTTGATATATAATATTTCTTCTAACATCACCACCGTAAATCCATCCGTATTAGGCACTACAATTTTACGAATTTTTTGTTCGGAGTAACTTTCGAGTAGAATCTTAAATGTTGTCGATGAATCTTTTACAGTCTTTTCACGCTGTTCTAAAATTCGGTCGATAGTTTTTGTTAAGTCGCTGATTTTGAAGGGTTTAACCAAGTATCCAACTGCCGAAAACTCAAAGGCTTTAATGGCAAATCTATCAAAAGCAGTAATAAAAACTACCGAAAAGTTTTTGTTTTCGATGGCAGTTAGAATATCAAAACCAGTTCCATCGGGCATTTTTATATCAAGAAAAGCAACATCACAAGGAACACTTTCGAGTAAAGCCACACCTTTTTTATAACCATCAGTTTCGCCAACGATTTGGATGGTTTCTTTAAAATTTTCTTCCAATGCCTTACGAAGCAGATACCTTGCATCTTCTTCGTCGTCTATGATGATTACCTTTAGCATTTACGTATTTAAAACAATTTCAACTTCTGACCCTAATATTTCTTGATTCAAATTTTTTATTTCTTTTATCAGCATTTTGCCACGTTTTCCGAGCCGTGTTTTTATCAATTCCATACCTTTTGAGGTATGTTTTCCTGCTTTTTTCATTGATTGATAAAACCCTACGCCATCGTCTTTTACTGAAATCGAAAGGCTTTCGTCGGCTAATTGGCTCACCGAAATTTCAATTTTACCTTTATGATTTTTGGGTAAAATGCCATGTAAAAGTGCATTTTCGGCCAGAGGCTGAACTATAAATGCAGGCACTTCAAAATCTCCATTTCTTATTTCATCGGTCATGATAATTTCATAATCGAATTTATCGCCCAAACGCCTTTTTTCGAGCGAAAGATAGGCTTCGATAAAATCCATTTCTTCGTAGAGTGGAATGGTCGTACGACTGGTTTTTTCGAGAATATCTCGCATTAATTGGGCAAAATCAGCAATAAAATCATTGGCTTGTGAAGTTTTTCCATCTATATAAAGTCTTTGTATTGAGTTGAGGCAATTAAACAAAAAATGTGGATTGAGTTGAGCTCTCAGAAGCCTTTGTTTCATTTCGGCAGCTTGTTGTTTTTCTTTGAGATTTCGCTGACGGTTCCAAAAGAAAAAACTACCCAAAAGCATCAAAATTCCGAGTGTAATGGCCAAAATTAAATAATTTTTTTGTTTGATTTCGGCTTCTTTTGCTTGGTTTTGGAGTGTCAAAACTTCAATTTCTTTTTGCTTTTTTTCAGTTTCGTACTTAGTTTGGAGCTCGGTGATTTTGGAAGATGTTGAAGTGATGTACAAGCTATCTTTTGCACTCATTTGTGCTTTCTGAAATTCAAGAGCTTTTACAAAATCTTTTTCTTTGGTATAGGCTTCTTGTAAAATCCCGTAAAGGTTTGGCAATTCTTTTTCATTGCTCATTTCCTGCGACATCTTCAAACCTTTATTGGCCAATTCTATGGCCATTTTTGTATCGTTCAATGCCAAATAATTGCGTGCTAAAGAGGTGGTTACCTGCATAGTGAGCAACTTTGATTTTGACAAATCGGCATATTTTAGTGCTTCCTTCAGGAAATTATTGGCACTTTGATAATTTTTTACCACGTTTTCGACATTCGCTAAATTTGAATACCGAGCTGAAATCGCCGTAAAATCATTTTGTTCTTTTGCCATTTCGAGTGCCTCGAAGAAATACTTTTTTGAAGCTACGTATGCTTTTGAGTTAGTTTGTGATGCCTCAACTCGCAGCAAATTAATAATTCCTAAATTGGCCAAAGCAACCCCCAAACGGTATTTATCGTTGAGTCGGATAGATAGATTTTTTGCTTCAAGAAAACTTTTTTCGGCCAAATCTAACTGCTTGAAGTGCATCTGAATATTGGCCAAGATAATTGTTGAGGCCAATTCTATTTGAGGAAAATTATATTGATTTGCCAGTTTGGAAGCATACAAAGCATTTTGGTTAGAAAGTTCATAGTCTGACATCTCAAAATTTATTACAGCGATACTGTTATGCTGTAATGCAACAATTTTATTTAATTTTTTATTGTCGGTATTCAAATAATGCTGTTTGGTATATTCAATGGCTCGATTATGATACTTTAAAGCCTCCTTAAAATCTCCCATTTTTCGATTATACGCACCAAAACTGGCATTGATATAGGGCAAAAACTTTGTGTCGTTTCGGTTGATAAATTCTTTGTTGAGATTAGTCAGTAGTTTGATTGCACTATCAGGCTGTGTGCGGAGTAAAGCAGTAGCACCAAAATAGTGTAACCGAGTTTTTGATTGGGCATCGTTGTTTTTATTAGCAATTTCTATTGCAATCTTTGAGTATTTCTTCAAAGAATCGGCTTGCCCTGACAAATGAAAATCTTCACATTTTTCAATCAAGCTTTCGAGTTGCTGGGCTTTGGCCAAACTGCTTATTGTCAATAAAATAAATAGTAAAAATCTGCTCATTTGAGGTCTGAATTGCTGCTTTTTTCCGAAAGTAGAAACCTTTTTTTGATATTTCCAAATCTCAATTTTGGGCTTTAAAATATCATTATATATAGCAAAACCAACGGATAAATAATTACTACATTCCAACTGCCAGACTCTACCATTTGATAAGTGTAAAATTTTTTTATTTTTTTTTCACTTCAACTTTGCTTCATCAAACAGATACCCAATGAAGCGAAAATTAGCCTATTTATTTATTCTTGTCCTTTGTGTTTGTGCATGCACCGATTTTGGTGTTGAAATTCAGTTGAGTCATCCTATTTCAAACAAAAAAGTCTTAAAACCATGAAAAAATGTATTTTGATGAGTGTTTTTACACTCGCAACTTTTTCACTTATTGCTCAATCGGTGAGCATAAATCCTAATAACTTACAGATTCCGAGTGTTTCTGCCTTACCCGCTTGTGCTGCCGCTGATTACGGTAAAATTGTATTCTTGACAACCACCAACCGTGCCAACGTTTGTAGTGGAACTGGTTGGATTGAAGTATCGGCAGGAGGAGGAGGTGGTGGCTCTTTGACACTACCTTTTTCTGGAAGCATATCATCATCTACATCACCATTTACTATAACAAATTCGGGAGGTGGAGCAAATTCAGCAGGTATCAATGGAATTACTGGTTCTGCTTTGGCAGGAGCTTCGGGGGTATGGGGATATACAGTAAGTACAACTCCTACTGGCCATAATTATGGAGTATATGGCTTAAATCAGGCAACAAATGGAAATGGATTTGGAGTGCATGGCCGACACAATGGGTCGGGAGTTGGTGTTTTTGGTCAATCGGTTTCTGGTAATGGAGTTGAAGGTGTTACTACTACTGGTTCGGGAGTAGAAGGCACATCGACAAATGGAGGTCAGGGGGTGCTTGGAATTTCTACTGGTAATGCCAATGCCATTGGTGTTGCTGGTAGCATAAGTGGAAACCTTGGCACTGCTGTTAAAGGATTTGCTAATGGAACAAACTCAATAGCAGGTTCATTTGAAAATACAAATGCTTCCGGACTTGGACTTCAAACGCTTGGAAAAATTCGTTTTCAAGGCAATGGAGCAGGAATTGATAAAGTATTAGTTAGTACTGATGCAAATGGTACTGCAGTTTGGGAGAGCTTAATACGCACAGATGTATTAAAATTAGGAGCTGCTGCTTTTCAATCTCATATTTCTACAAACGAATCTACTATGGGTGGGCAAGGTATTTCGATGACTACTGCTGCCGGTTCGTTTCATGCGAATGTAGCGTTGCCTAATGGTGCTGCACTTACCGATTTTACAATTTATTATATTGATAACGATGGGGTAGCACCAGCAACAGGTTTAGGGTTGACATCATTTGCACTTCAAAAATTGAATCATACAGGTAATGGTGGCTCATACACCAATGTTTTTGCTGGAAGCGGAAATTTTATAAACACGCCTGCAAGTCCCAATATGGGATTTTTTACGACTTCTCCGCTAAGTGAAATTATTGATAATAACACCTTTTTTTACAGACTTGTCGTAACAATGCCAGCATCAACAAATTTAACTTTGGTAGGAGCTGCAATACGTTATTCATACACTTTAAATAACTAAAAAATACATAAAACCATGAAAATCAAACTATTATCTATCCTAAGTTTATTCTTTTTACTTAATTCGTGTACAAAAAAAGACGATGCCGAGGCTCTATTTTTCAGAGTAAAAGTTGATGGAAAACTCGTAGAAGCGACTGGAATCAATGCCTACGCAGTACAAGACGATGACGAATACAACATATACGGAGTCTTTTCAAGCAAAAGCTCAATGTATATTCAGTTGGCTAAAAATAAGGGAGTTGGAACGCACCAAATTACTGAAAATCCCAACTTTGCATTGTATGCCGATGAAACAGAAACTGGGCATCGCTCTGACCGAACAGGAGCGACTGGTGAAGTTACTATCACCGAAAAAACTGCCGAAGTTGTCAAAGGCACTTTTAAGTGTACTGTGAAACAAGCTAATAATTCTACCAAAGTTTATACACTGACTGAAGGCGAGTTTTCTGTCAAGTTTAGATAAAATCTATCACACAAACCGAATTTTTTATGAATACCGTCAAGATTTACCATAAAAAATACATTGTTGCCAACGAGGTAGTTTTGTTGAAGGCAGAAGCCAATTATACCGAACTACATTTTGAGAATGGAAACAAAATCATTTTAGCTAAAACGCTCAAACGCTTGCATGAGTCGTTTTCAGAACATGGCTTTTTCAGAATTAGCAAAACCAACATGGTTAATCTCAAATTCATAGCTAAAACCAACGAAAACTACGCAATTGTAAAAATGAAGAATGATTTGGAATTACACGTTTCTCGCCGACGAAGGCTTGATTTAAAGGATTTTATTTTTTCAAATACAAAATCGAAAATATTATCATGAATATAAGAAATCTAAGTATAATGCTTTGTTTTTGGGTCGTTTCACCAGCTTTCGCTCAGTTCGATAAACTGAAAGAAAAAGTAAAAAAAGAGCTACCCTCCAGCGAAAGAGCTACTCCCACAAGAGAAACAAATGCTCGTGGTGGTGCACCCAACGCAACCGAAAAAGACCAGAAACGCAATGAGAGTTTTGATGCACATTATAAACAGAAAGATGATGCCAAAGCAAAATCTGGAGAACTTGACCGAAAAACCAAGTTGACAAGTCCAGAATTTGAACGAAAAGCTTACGAAGAACGTATTTATGCCAATTTTGAGCCTGACTTTTCGACAGCAAATTTTCCACCTGCTATTGCTTGGTTTGATTTACTGGATAATGAACGTTTTAGATTCGACATCACAAAAGGCGAGATTCGACTAATGTCACTTCATGTATCGTTTCTACCATCTAAAACCAAAGATGGTAAAGATATAAATTATCGTCCGTCGCTTTCTACGAGCAAAGGATATGAAAACATGAAACCGCCCATCAGAGCCGATATTGTTGATGCAGCCACTGGCGAATTAAAAGGACAGCAGTTTTTTAAAGCCGAAGATTATATTCCGCCATTTAAAAAGTTGATTTTGGTTGAAGAATACGGTGGCGATTTCTTCCCTTTTTATTCAAATGTGAAAGAAGGAAGCTACGAGATTCGCTTTTTTGTCGGGAAATCACATTTTTATACATTTCCTTTTCAAGTTGAAAAAAAGACAAATCCCGATTCTTATGCACCCGTAAAAGATTTATATTTTTTGAAGGGTCCCTGGGAAGACTGGGCAAGAATCCAATTTGATGAGCGTAGTGGAGAAGTGCTACCAAGTGTTTATTTGACCGAACGGAATCTTGATATTAAAAGTGCAAGCAATTGGGATGACACAGTTCCGATGAAAGGACTTGTCAAAATTACTCGTAACGGCTCATTGGTAGCAACATACGGTCAAACTATTAATTCGGGTGATTTTACACCCTCTAATGGAAAATGGACACGTTGCCAGTTTTTGACTTTCAAGGCTGGGAGTAATGACAAAGAGATGTTTACCAGAGCTGATTTAAAAGACGGGAATTATATCATGGAAATCAATGTCAAAAATCCAAAAACTGGCAAATCGACTATCGCAAAATATGGTTTTATGGTAAAAGGTGGAGTAATTCAGCCACATCCCAAAGCTGACAGAAACCAAAACAAAGACCCTCTAACGGTGCTCGAACAAGGAAAAGAATTTTATTATATCAAGAAAATGTAGGCCATGAAATACTCAGAACTAAGCAAAAAGACCAAACTTACTATCATAGTTTATTCACTTTTGGCTTTAATGATTGGGGTCTTTGTTATTGGTTTTTATATACAAAAAGACAACGATAAAGAATTGCTCGAAAAAGGCGAACGAGCTGACGCCAGTGTAGTTGAACTATACGAACAAGTAACAGGAACGAGAAAAAGTAAAACGTATCGGTATTATATGGACGTAGCTTTTTTTACAGACGCCGAGAAAGTGAAAGTTTTGCCAAAATCTGATAATATCGTTGATAAAAT
The DNA here is from genome assembly GCF_014644295.1 of Emticicia aquatilis. Taxonomy (GTDB): domain Bacteria; phylum Bacteroidota; class Bacteroidia; order Cytophagales; family Spirosomataceae; genus Emticicia; species Emticicia aquatilis. Next base: position 760,024 of record NZ_BMKK01000002.1, on the reverse strand, counting down.
TGCCGCTATTTCAGAAGAAGCTGTTGCCAATGCCAAATTGGGCGATTATCAATCAATGCGACTGAGTATCAGTCAGGTAAGTTATCAAAGACATAAAAAAGGTGATAAAGTTACGGTGGTTTATATGAAAGAAGAACCAACCGAAGCCAAACTTTTAGAAGAACTTCAATGATTGTATAGCAGTTTTTGTAATGGGGTTTACGATAAGTAAAGTTTCAAATGCAAGATTAATCGTATAAAATAAGACCTTCTGGGTCTTATTTTTATTTATTGGCTATTTCTGAATTGCTTAAACAAATTTATTACTACATTTCGTTGAGTTCCTTCTGGTAGGGTTGCTCCAATGATTTTTTCAAAATTTTCTACATTCTCAAATACAAACCACCACATAAGAGAAAATTCTATTTGTTTGTTTTCAGCTCTTTTACTAAGTATTTTGAAGATTTCAAATAAATCTCTCTCAAATTCTGTAAGCGTTTTTTGCAAGTTTAAAAATAATCCTAAGTTGGCTAATATCGGTGTAATGATTACATCATATAATCTTTGCCCTCGATTATTTCCTAAGTTTTCTCGATTTAAATCACAGATTTTAATAGTCTTTTGTCCTCTATTTTCTTTATCTATTCCAATTAAATTTAAATATGATTGATTTTGCTTCCATTCAAATTTGAAAAAAAGCTTTGGCTCGTCATATTCTGGGTGAAGTAAAAAAGGCTTCTCAGTTGATAAATAGCCAGAATTATAAATAAAATCTCCTAATCGAAGCGATGAATCATCATTGATGGGAACCGAAAATTGTCGTTGGCTTGCTGAACTAATTATTGGAAACTTGTTGCCTTTTCCAGTACCGACCTTATTACAATCAAAACACGCTGGAACAAGGTTTGTCCACTCGAAGCAGAGCCAATAGTATCCATTATTTTTGCCAATTCCGATTACTTTATTTTTTGGTCGATAATGTTCTATTTGAGCAGAACTTTCAAAACTTTCACAGTATGCACATTTTTTGAAGTAAAATTTATTTAATTCATCACGTACTTTTGATTTAGTAACTCCTTGTTCGTCTTTGTAAGTTCCTCGATAAATTTCACCATGTTTTTCTTCGACCCGTTGATTAGAAATTATTTGTTTCAAAACCTCCAATGTACTCGGAGTCTTGGAAAAGTCTAAAATATCAGGTTTTGAGTCTAAAGGTTTACTTACTTTCCGCATGTTACTTCATTAATTTCAATAGTTCTTGTTCTCGGTCGCTGCCTATTTGTTCATTCAAACGTTCATCCAACTTTTTGTAAAAAAGTACATCATTATAAACATCTTCTTTTCTTATTACTGTTTTTTTATCTTGATTATTTGAGAATATATCATTAAAACCAAAAACGGGTGAGGTCAGGATTAGATTTGGGTTCAAACCTGCTATATCAATATCTATTCGTTCCACTGTTATACCTTGTTCTTCGTTACGATTAACTTTCAGAAAAACCGATTCTCTCGGAGCACCCAAGAGCGGAATTGGACTATGTGTTGAAACAATAAATTGAATATTTGGGAATAATTCTGAGAGTTTACTCGGAAGCCATTTTTGATATTTTGGGTGTAAATGAAGTTCAATTTCATCAATAATCACAATCCCTTTTAAATCGCTGATAGATTTAACTTCGGGTTGTAATTTTTGTAAACGAATAATCATATCGCCAAACATTGCCAAGATATTTCTATATCCTGCCGCCAGTTGGCTGAAACTTATTGGGTTATATCCATGCCCAGTTTCGTCTTTCTCAAAATAGACAACTTCGGGTTCTCCGTTATTCACTTCAATCTTTATATCAGCAAGATTTGGTAAAATTGCCTTGAAAAACTCTAAAATCTGCTCAAACCTATCTCTATTATATGCATAAGCCTCTTTAAGAGTGTGATTGATATTTAGAAGATAGCTATTAGGTTTACCAAATAAATTATCTAACGAATTTTGCTGTCTGATAGCCTCCTCATTTGAGGCAGCAGTAATGTCAAGACGAGAAGAGCCGTATAGGGTGACAAATAAGGAGTTATTTTGATATTCATTTAATTTTTCTTTGGGAAAATTTTCAGAAGTAGCAAAATTATAGACATTTGAATTGGTAGAAATTTTGAGTAGAAAGCCTTCAATGCTTAAAAGTGTATTTATACTTTTTTCTTCCTTATCATCATAGTTTCGTATTAATGATGAACCAATACTTTGCAAAATAGAAGTTTTTCCAAATCCATTTTCACCAGTCAAGAAAATCCATTTGGTATCGGCAGGAATTCCGTCAATTTTCAAATGCTTAATACCCCTAAAATTCTCCACCTCCAAACTCAAAAGAGTGTATGGCATTACTTTTTTCTTCTTCGTATCAAAAAAATACAGTTTTTCTACTTCTTGCATAAATCACATTCATTTTGCTTTTCAAATGTAAAACTAAAATACGAAGAAAAACTGTAAATTAGTTCTAATTTTTGTAAAGTATAAGAAATGCTTATAACCAATGAGCTAAAATTAATCGTTTTTAACTAAATTGCAACCCAATGAAAATTTTGTAAAACCAACCTCTTATTAAAGTGACTCTCGACGAAGTTAGAAAAGATATTGATAAAATTGACGACCAATTGCTCGTACTGCTCAATCAACGAATGAAACTCGTACATAAAGTAGGAGAAATCAAGCGTTCGACAAAGGCCATTATCTACCGACCAGAGCGTGAAAAGCAAATCCTCGACCGCATGAATGCTCAAAACGATGGCCCGCTCAATAAAGAAGCCATCGAAGCTATTTATTTGGAGATTTTTGCGGCTGCTCGTAATATCGAATTGCCCGAAAGAGTTGCTTATCTTGGTCCAGAAGGAAGTTTCACGCACCAAGCTGCCGAGAGCCGTTTCGGTGCTATGAGCGAGTACATGACTTTGCCAACCATCAAATCGGTTTTTGAGGCAGTTGATACTGGTAGAGCTAAATTTGGTGTAATTCCAATCGAAAATAACCAAGAAGGTATCGTTTACGAAACTGTTGATTTATTGAATGAAATGAATGTAAACGTTGCTGCTGAATTGAAAATTCCTGTGCATTTTGCATTGGCAACAGAAGCCGAAAATCCTTCAAAAATAAAGCGTATTTATTCAAAAGATATTGCTTTTCGTCAGTGTAGAGGATTTTTGAATAAATATTTTGAACAAACGCACCCCGAAGAAATTCAGGTAGAGTCAACTTCAAAAGCGGCAAAATTGGCAGCTGAAGACCCAGAAAGTGCAGCTATTTGTTCAGAAATTGCTGCGAAGCTATTTAGTTTACCGATTTTGTTCAATAATATCGAAGATAACAGCCAAAATCGCACTCGTTTTTATATTTTGGCCAAAAACTTTGTAAACGCCAAAAGCGAAAACGACAAAACAACCATCATAGCTCGCCTTCCAGATACCGATAAACCAGGGATTTTGGCGGCTTTCTTACAAGATTTCAAGAAAGCAGGTATCAACTTAACCAAAATTGAAAGCCGACCATACAAAGGCGATGAAGATTTTAACTTTTGGTTTTTTATCGAATTAGAAGGATTCTTTCAAGATGATAACGTCGAGAAGGTTTTCAAGAAATACAAAAACTCAATTAAGTGGTTGGGAAGTTATGTAAGAAACGCTTAGAGAGTTCTGACGGGGCCGCCCGTGCGGTTTTGAATTCTGAGTTAAGAATTACCTTTTTCAACGGTTTGAATTTTATTGACTTCTATGAGTAAAAAAAACTCAGAACTCAGAATTCTAAACTCAGAACTTTTAACTGGTACAATTATTGTGGAAAGATGGGCAAACGCTCATCTTTCTTGTTTTAATACAATTTCAAAAAAAGATTTTCACTTTGTTACCTCCAAATAATTTTTGTCTGCTGCTGGTACAGTCATTGCACAATACTTTCCAAGATTTAATCGAAAGCTAATATTGACTTTGAAAATATTTTTAAGATTATTTCATGGAAAATAAGTACAAAGCAGTTTGACAAAAAACCACCTTTTGGGTGGCTTTTTTGTTTTATTTCTTTCTGAAAATAGCGAATAGAGCAATAATTACCCAAACGATATTGACCGCAACGGAAGGGTAGGCATGGTGGGCGTAAGTATTAATAATAAAGCAGATTCCGCCTAATAAATTTGCCCAAATATATTTGCTATCTTTGGAGTCGAGTTTGCCTTGGATATTCAAAAAATATGAACCCACAATTAGCACCGAACCAATCCAGCCGACGATTTCTATAAATAATGTCATTGATTTTTACTCGTAGGAACATCCAATCTGGACGTTCATTTAAGAATATTTAAAATTTCCTTCGATTTTGTTTTATCGGTCAATATTTGTGCCTTTAATTCATCTAAACCGTTAAATTTCTGCTCAGGCCTGATGTAGTCAACGATTTCGACAGTAACCGTTTCTCCGTAAATATCATCATCAAAATCAAAAATATTTACTTCTTGGGTGCGTCCAACACCATCAACGGTGGGGCGAGTGCCGATATTCATCATGCCACCGTGCCATTGGTTGCGGAAGAAAGTTCTGACCGCATAAACACCATTGGCAGGAATCAATTTATAAAACTGAGATACCTGTACATTAGCCGTTGGAAAGCCAATCGTTCTCCCAAGTTGGCGTCCTTTTACTACAATTCCTGTAAAACTGTATTTTCTACCCAACAATTCATTAGCAGAACTAACTTCACCAATCATTAGCGACTGACGAATTTTGGTTGAACTAATTGTCAGATTTTCAATTTCTTGACGAGGAATTTCTTCAATTTCAATACCAAATAACTCAGAGTTTGTCTTTAAGTAATCAAAGCCACCTTCACGGTTTCGTCCAAATCGGTGGTCGTAGCCAATTACCAATTTCTTTGTTCCGATTTGTTTGAGAAGAATATCTTTTACATATTCTTCTGAACTTAATTCTGAAAATTCACGAGTAAACGGAATCACCAAAAGATGGTCAACTCCTTGGCTTTCAAGTAGTTCTATTTTTTCATCAATTGTAGAAAGGAGTTTTAAATCCTGACTATCTTTTGAAACCACAACTCTCGGATGTGGCCAAAAAGTAAGCACAACCGATTCACCGCCCGTTTTTTGAGCAGTTTCTCTTAAAATTTGAAGAATTTTCTGATGCCCCAAATGCACGCCATCAAAAGTACCGCTCGTAACCACGGCATTTTTAAGAGCCTCAAAGTCCGCTAAATTATAATATACTTTCACTGCTGATTATTCAAATTTTCAAGTTTACTAAGTCTTTCGGGTACACTTTCCAAAAACTGCTCAATCGTGAGTGAGTTTTCAATCTTAAATTCTCCGATACGTGTTCTACGCAACGAACTCATATATGCACCCGAATCAAGTAATTTACCAAAATCTCTTACTAAACTTCTGATGTATGTTCCTTTCGAGCAAACAATTCTGAACGAAATTTCGGGAAAATTAGTCGTATCAACCTCAAATTCTTTTATTTCAACTTGTCGAGATTTTATGACAACTTCCTCACCTTTTCGAGCTGATTCGTAGGCTCTTTTTCCATTGATTTTTATCGCAGAATGTGCAGGAGGTATTTGTTCTATCACACCAGAAAGTTGACTAACCACTTGGCTAATAGCTTCTTGCGTAATATGATTGGTGGGATATTCAGCATCAAATTCGGTTTCTAAATCGACCGAAGGAGTTGTTTTCCCCAGTTCTAAAGTACCTGTATATTCTTTTTCTTGTGCCTGAAAAGTATCAATTTGTTTGGTCATTTTTCCAGTACAAAGAATCAACAAACCAGTCGCCAGTGGGTCAAGCGTACCAGCATGACCTACTTTTTTATATTTTCCTGCCCAGCGAACCTTATTCACAACATCAAACGATGTCCATTTCAAAGGTTTGTCAATCAGAATTACTTCATTTCTTTCATCCATCGAAAACTAAAATTAAATATAGAATTGCGAGAAATTATTGTCGTCAGTTGTCTTTCGACGGTGGACTAAATAACTCTCAAATCATAGCCAGCGGCTAAAAGTCCTAAAATTATTAAACCGACTACAATTCGGTAATAGCCAAAAACTTTAAAACCATATTTTTGTAGATAACTAATAAAAAACTTGATAGCGGCCATCGCTATAATGAAAGCCACGATATTTCCGATGGCCAATAATTGTAATTCGTTGGTCGAAAACGTTAGCGTACCTGCTTTAAATGCTTTCAAAAGTTTATAACCCGAAGCTGCAAACATCGTTGGAACTGCCAAGAAAAATGAAAATTCTGCCGACTCTTTGCGTGAAAGTCCTTGAAACATACCTCCGATAATGGTTGCCGCCGAACGAGAAACCCCTGGAATCATGGCAATACACTGAAAAAGACCAATTTTTACTGCATCAACATAAGTAATATCTTCTTTGGTTGCTTTCTTTTCAAAATATTTGTCAATAAAAACCAAGATAATTCCTCCCAGAACCAACATAATTGCTACAACGGCTACGCTTTCGAGTAATTGGTCAATCAAATCGTTCAGTACAAAACCGATTACGGCTGCTGGAATAAAAGCTGCCAATAGTTTTTTGTAAAATTCAAAAGATTGAAAGAAACGTTTCCAATATAAAACCACAACCGAGAGAATCGCACCGAATTGAATGTTTACTTCAAAAACTTTCGTAAAATCAAGTTCGCTTATACCCATCAATGATGAGCCAATAATCATGTGACCTGTTGAGCTGATTGGCAAATATTCGGTGATGCCTTCGATGATAGCAAGGATAATTGCTTCAATAAAATTCATGGATGATTAAAAATTAAAGAGGGTAAATAAATACGAAAACTGATAGTAAATAGTCCATTGTTGTTAGTCGATAGACCATAGCAATGTAACTTTTTGACTATCAGTTTTTTATGAAATGTATTTTCAATGAGATTTTACTTTTTCTTGAAGATAGTATAAAACTGAAAAATAAAACCAATAAAGGCGATAGCTGGCCCGAGGGTTATTCCTAAAAATCCGAAACCGAACTCTTCTTTGTCGAGAGTCATGATAAAGAAACCTGCAAAAATAAGTACGATACCCACAATCATCAAGGTATAATTACTTTTGCCAAACGGAAGAGCTTCTTGATTTCCTGTTTGTTCGGTTGGGGTGTTGTTTGTTGTATTTTTCATTGTATAAATTTGTCTGTGTTAATCTTTTCAAGTGATTGATAAAAATTGTAAATATTTTAATTACTATCGACTGTTGACTAATCAATATAAATCCTCTAAATCAGTTCGCAAATAGCGATACATAGATTGAAATGTACTCAAAACTCCAATTAAAATGCCTAATAGAATTACAAAACCGCAGAGAATTGAGAGTTTGGTGAAGTTTTGTAGAATACCTAAGTTTTCAATTTCACGAATCGCAATTTGTTCAACTATTATCAACAATGCAGATGCCATAACACCCGAAATAAAACCTTGCAAAATTCCTCTGCTGATGAATGGTTTTTGAATAAACCAGTCAGTTGCACCAACCAATTGCATACTTCTGATAATGAATCGTTGCGAATATAGTGCCAGTCTGATGGTGTTATTGATGAGTAAAACAATGGCTATCAACAATAAAACTACAATTGAAGCAATGATTAAATAGGCTTTATTGGCATTTTTGTTAATACTATCAACAAAGTCTTTGGCATAATCGGCTTCAAAAATGCCTGGAACACTCTCTAAATCAGCTTTAATTTTTGCCAGCTCCTCTTCCTTAAAGTATTCTTCTTTTAATTTTAAGCTGAAGGCATCTCGATAAGGATTTTCGCCCAAAATCGAACGAAAGTCTTCGTTTGTTTCTTTCAAAACCTTCTCGGCAGTGCTTTCTTTAGAGATAAATTTTATTTGAGGAACATTATCTGAATAAGCAACATAATTTTTCTGTGCAATCAGATTTCTAACTGAGTCTTTTTGAATTTGTGTAAGCGATTTATCTAAATATACCTGAACTTCAATATTTTGCTTGATGTACAACACCAATTGCTTGGAAGTTAGGGCTATCCATCCACTAAATGCTACCAAAAATAATGCCGCTGTGAGGCTTAGAATTATGAGCATACTCGGATAACTACCTAATTTTCTGTTTTTTTTCTGCATATTTATTGACTCAATGATAAATCCTCTGCAAAGATAAAGGATGTTGTATAAAATACGCAGAATTTAATGATTTTTAACAGAAGAATAGCAAATTTAGACTGCTTCGCTTTTCCAACGAGCAATTCTTTCGGGCATATTTTGCTCTATGATATTTTTGACAACATCAGTTATTTCCTCAACCGTAGCATCGGGCGAAAAATATATAGGCTCTTTAAATTTAACCTTTAATTCGGTATTACGTTTTTTGTAGCTAAGCCCCGACTTATTGAAGGCTCGACGGAAACCGTCAATTACAACTGGTACCACAATCGGATTATTATCTTTAATGATGTGGGCGGTTCCTTTGCGAATGGGAGCGTAAGGACTGGTTGTTCCTTGCGGAAAACTTACAACCCAACCGAATTTTAAGCCTTTTGCCACATTATCACCTGCTGAAGTATCAAGCGTTCGTTTTACATTTTCGCCTTTGGCTCTCCATGAGCGTTCGACCAAGATAGCACCCGCCAAACTAAAAATCTTCGGAATTAACCCTTCTTTCATGGTTTCGCTGGCTGCAACATAGAAAGTTCTTGCACGAGGAGCAAATAGAGCTATCGGCAAAACTTGATTACGAAAACCCCATTTGACAGAGCAAAATATATGGTAAAATGATATTACGTCGGCAAAATAAGTTTGATGGTTTGAAATAAAATAGACGTTATGATTAGGTAGTTTTTCTAAATATTCAGCCCCTTCAACCTTTAGTTGGTTCGCAACTGCCAAACGCCAATAAGTTGGAATACCCGCAATTAAAATAATTATTCGTTTGAGTATCAGCCAATTACCAAAGGGGTCACGTTCAAAAATGCCAAATAAATCTATGTATGACACATATCTAAAAAAAGGATTTGGGTCATTGTTGGGAATAGGGAGAAAATTTTTAATAATTTTAATCATTCTCAAAACTAATTACTATTTTTATAAGGTTTAGGTGTTTTATAATTGAAAGATAATAAATATATGGCATTATTCAAAAATCATCAACGAAAAAGATTTAGGAATGGCTCATTTTAAAAAGAAAAGCGTTGGTTTTCTAAACAAAAACCAACGCTTTTAATATTTTTAGATACAGAATGATTAGTTACGCTTACTAATTTCGTCACGTATTTTTGCTGCTTTTTCGTATTCTTCTTCTGCTAATGCCTGCGAAAGCATTTTGTTAAGTTCTTCCAAACTTAGGTCTTTCAAGGCATCTTTTTGCGATTTTTGCGGACGAGTAGTTGCTGGCTCAACCAATTCTTCGGTTTCGTCGGCTTGTTCTGCTTCGTGAGTTGTGATACCCGCATCGCTTAGAATTTGCTCAGTGGTATAAATCGGCACCTGAAAACGCAATCCAATCGCAATTGCATCCGATGGACGAGCGTCAACCGTTTTCTGACGTATGCCATCAGTACAAACAATTTTTGCAAAGAAAATACCTTCTCTGAGGTCAGAGATAATAATTTCTTCAACCGTAAAATCGAATGCACGAGCAAAAGATTTGAATAAATCGTGTGTCATTGGTCGATTTGGTGTAATGTGTTCCATCTCAATCGCAATTGCTTGAGCTTCAAACATACCAATAATAATCGGCAAACGACGGCTTCCACCTTCTTCCGATAAAACCAATGCAAATGAGCCAGTCTGAGATTGACTTGGCGATAGTCCTAATATTTCGAGTTTTATTTTTTCCACGGTGCAAATATAAATAAAACTTGGGTTTTATTCCTTCTAAAAATTTGTGTTTTTCGTTTTATGTCTTGTAAAACAATTAGCCCAGACTTAGTTTAATAAACCAAATCTGGGCTAATTAGTTTCAAGAAAATATTTTCTTAGAGATTATTTACTTGCCAAAACCGCTTTTGTTAATTTTGGTAAAACCTCAAACACATCGCCAACGATACCGTAGTCGGCAGCTTTGAAGAATGGTGCTTCTGGGTCTTTGTTAATCACAACCAGTACTTTTGAAGAGTTTACACCCGCCAGGTGCTGAATTGCACCTGAGATTCCGCAAGCAATGTAAAGATTTGGAGAAACTTTTACACCAGTTTGTCCAACGTGTTCGTGGTGAGGTCTCCAATCTAAATCAGAAACTGGCTTCGAGCAAGCAGTTGCCGCACCCAAGGCGTCAGCCAAGTCGAGTAATGGCTGCCAATGTTCTGGTCCTTTCATTCCACGACCACCCGAAACAACTAAGTCTGCTTCTGGTAATGAAATAGTACCAGTTGCTTTGATAGTTTCGGTTACTTTTGCTGCAAAAAGATTATCGGCTAATATAGGTGAAATACTTTCTACCGATGCACTATCGCTGCTCTCAACTGGAGCAACTACGTTTTTCTTGATTGCCAAGATTTTTACGTCTCCATTTACATTTACATCAGCAAAAGCTTTTCCAGTGAAAATACTTACTTTTACTTGGAATCCATTGCTAAGATTTGGTAATTCAGTCACATTACCAACAACAGCTGCTTTTAATGCACCAGCCGCACGAGCTGTTACGGCATCTGCAAACGAAGATTTTGCTGCAACCACAACTTTTGCACCTGTATTCTTTACAGTTTCAGCCAATACACTTGCATAGGCCATGCTATTTGGATTAGCTAATTTTGCATCAGCTGCATGTAAAACTTTGGTAGCTCCATAGTTTCCTGCTTTTGCTAATTCTGCTGCATCTGCACTACCAATTGCGAGTGCTGTTGCAGTTGTGCCCATCATTTCGGCTACTTTTGAGCCATAGTAAATGGCTTCAAGTGATGATTTTTTGATTGCACCATCGGCAATCTCTGTGAATATGAGTATCATTTTGAGTTCTGAGTTTTGAATTGAGAGTTCTGAGTTTGGATTTAAGAGTGTTTGGCTATGAGTTTAAAATTAATTAGCAACTCATAACTCAGCACTCAGAATTCAGAACTCATAGCACTTTCGCTTCTGTTTTTAATAATTCAATTAGTTTTTCGGCTTCTTCGGCAGGAATCATCTTGCAGGCACCTTTTGGAGCTGGTAAGCTGTATTTTTCGGTGCTTGTAAGTGCCGCACCAGCCGCTGGAATAACCTTCAATGGTTTCGTACGAGCCGTCATGATTCCACGCATATTTGGAATTTTCCATTCGGCAATTGGCTCTTGACAACCCAAAACAAGTGGGAGAGAAGCTGTTAGTTTTTCTTTTCCACCTTCAATTTCACGAGTCATGCTTGCTTCATTTCCGTTTACATCGAGTTGCATTACTGGCGAGAATGACGGAATTCCGAGCATTTCACCAACAATTCCGTGAACAACACCTGAATTATAATCACTTGTTTCACGACCCATCAAAATCAAGTCATAATTTCCTTCTTTAGCAACCGCTGCAATTTGCTCAGCAACAAAGAATGAATCTGTTGGTTCTACATCAACTCTGATGGCATCATCTGCACCGATAGCCAATGCCTTTCTGATTTGTGGTTCGGCATCAGCACCGCCTACATTCAATACAGTAATTGTGGCTCCCGATTGCTCTTTTAATTCTACTGCACGAGCCAGGGCGTAATCATCATAAGGGCCGATGATGTAAGTTACGCCAGCTTTGTTTAGTTTTGTATCTCCGTCGGTGAAGGAGATTTTTGAAGTTGTATCGGGTACACTCGAAATACAAACTAATATTTTCATAATTTTAGGCTCCCAACCCCTAAAGGGAGATTTTATTTATTGTATGCTTTTAGGGGTTAGCTCAAAAGCATATTTTAAGAAATTGTCTGATAATCAATGCACTTAGAAAGATAGTATTATTTATTGAAATAAGTAAATAATAGTATGCGTGCATAACATTATGCAAATCTAAATTAAAGATATATTCAATGCAAGAAGAACGCTTAAAAATTTTATTTCAGTATTTAGAAGAAGAACCAAATGAACCTTTTAATATTTACGCCATTGCGATGGAGTATATGAATAAGGACATTCAGAAGGCAAAGTATTATCTCGAAAGATTATTGAACGAACACCCTGACTATGTGCCAACCTATTATCATGCGGCGGCCGTCTATGTTGAGTTGGAAGATTATACAAAAGCTGAGCAAACTTACCAAGTTGGTATAGAAAAAGCTCATCAACAGCAATCAATGAAAGCTTATGATGAGCTTAAACGGGCTTACCGAATGTTTCTTGATGAAATGGAATAAATGAGTCGATGGTTCACTGTCCACAGTCGATAGTAAAAAGTTTTATTGACTATCGTCTATGTCCATCGGCTACTTAGTAATACAACTCGTTGGCTTCTTCGGTTTTGTTTTTACCAAATAATGCTCTGAAAGTGTTTGTCATGTGAAGCATATCCAAAACTTTGCTCTTGGCTTGCTTCATGATATATGTATAGTTATTGTTTTTGATTTGTTCTTCCAAATGATTCAAAACCAAAGCCATACAATCTTGATTTTCGGTGAAGTTATCGACTATATACATCATGAATTTGTTTTCCACTTCAGATTCTGCAAAGTAAAATACAATGTGTAGGTCTTCATCTACTAAGAAAGTTGTAGTTTTGTTGGTATCAAATGATTTAAACATTTCACCGTGGTCAACTAAGCAGTCAATTATTGCTACATCATCACTAACTATACGTAAGGTTGGCTGGATATTCATAACTCTTATATTTTTAATTTTTCCGAATAATATTTTGTTCTTGTATCAAACATAACGAAAAAATCTTAAAAATGTTCAATAAAATGTAATAATTTCTTGGAATAGTATAATTATGAAAATTTAGAAAATAGAAAATTTGGTTTTATTTTTGAGTATTTATACTTAAAAAGTACTTAATTATCGAAAATCAAATTTAGATTTCACTTGTTTTTAGGAAAAAAATATCAATTTTCGTAAAAACGCCTAAAACGACACTTCATTTTTTCTTGAAAAAAAATTAAAATGACTTACAAAACTTCTAAAATTTTTACTTCATCAGACAAAAAAAATCGTTCGGCATCAGTCCTTATGATTTATACAGGAGGTACATTGGGAATGGTTTATGATACAAAATCAAAATCACTCGTGCCTTTTGATTTCGACCAAATTTTAATAAATGTTCCAGAACTAAAAAGACTCGAATTTGAGTTGACGATTCTTACTTTACCAAAACCGATTGACTCATCAAACATCAAACCCGAAACTTGGATTGAGCTGGCGGCGATTGTGAGAGATAATTTTGAACAATTTGACGCTTTCGTGATTTTGCACGGAACAGATACGATGGCTTATACAGCTTCGGCATTGAGTTTTCTATTAGAAAATTTATCGAAACCTGTTATTCTGACTGGAGCTCAATTGCCAATCGGTATTGCCCGCACAGATGCTCGTGAAAATTTAATTACGGCTTTAGAAATTGCCTCAGCCGAAATAAATGGACGACCAGTTGTGCCAGAAGTGGCGGTTTATTTTAATTCTTATTTATTGCGTGGAAATAGGGCAAAGAAAAAAGAAAGCAGTCAGTTTAATGCTTTTCGCTCGGAGAATTATCCTGCTTTGGCCGAAGTGGGCGTAACGATTGATTTCAATTTTCCGTTTATTATGCCATTTCGCCCTGACCTACCATTGGTTGTGCATGAAAAACTCGAAGAACAAGTGATGATTTTGAAACTTTTCCCAGGAATAAATCAAGCAATGGTACATAATTTATTGAGTACAGAAGGTTTGCGAGGAGTTGTTTTAGAAACGTATGGTGCGGGAAATGCCCCATCGGACGAATGGTTTTTGGAGGAATTGCATCAGGCTACCAAGCGAGGAATTGTGATTGTGAATGTTTCGCAGTGTGACGGTGGCCGAGTGCTACAAGGTCATTATCAGACCAGTAGTAAACTAAAATCTATTGGAATCATTAGTGGTTCGGATATTACGACCGAGGCGGCAATTACGAAATTGATGTTTTTGTTAGGCCAAGAAACTGAGCCTGAACGAGTAAAATATAGAATGGAACAAAGTATTTGTGGTGAAATGAGCTGAGGTTGGTTACTGGTTGATTTGTTATTGGGAAACTGGTTATTGGGGAATTTTGGGGTCGACCACTTATTAATTATTGATTTAGTTTATCGTAGGAGTTACGCAAAATAAATACAATATCTACGAAATATAAGTCAAGGCTAAAGCCTATGTTCTTTTTATGTTTAAACCCCAGACTCAAGTCTGGGGTTAGGAAATTAAATACTCTAATTAGCCATGACCTTCTTTCAAAAATTTTGCGTAACTCCTATATCATTGCAAATCTATAATTTTGTCGGCTTCTCGAATTCCGCTTAGATATGCTCCGTGAGCAGTTGAAAAGTAATCAATTTCAGTGTGTTCGCCCGCAAAAAAAACTTTATTGTCAATTTCCTCAGCCAAATCATCGAAATGTTGCATTTCTGTGCCAACTGCTGTGTATGAGTATGCACCGAAAGAATTTTCGTTTGATTGCCACTTGGTTCGTAGCATATTGGTTGGATTTGGAATCTTATTGCCGTAAATATCTTTTAGGTGCGACATTATTTCGTCAATCACTTGAGCATCAGTCATCGTTTCGGTTTGTCGAGCATAGTTTGCGTAGGCGAAAGTCATTAAAGCATTTGCTGCAGGATTTACTTTTTTTAGATTGACAAAATAATTGAATTTGTCTTTAGCTTCGGGTGTGTAGGAAATATACTGAACGTCATCCCAAAATGCTGTATTCCAAGTTAGCAGGAATTTATTTACACAATTCATTCCTACTTTCTGAATGGCTGTTTGTTTAGACAAGGGAATAGCTGGTAAAAATTGAATGGTGTTGGCTTTCAAAACACCAAGCGGCACTGTTACTATCACATAGTCAGCTTCGCTGATTGTTTCATTATGGATGATTTTTACCTTTGCGTTGCTATAATCAATTTTTGATACCCTTTGATTAAGCAAAATATTTAAGTCTTTTGCCAAAAATTGAGCTATCGTATCATATCCATTGGTCGCAATTTGCTCTACGCCAGCATATTCTTCGCCTTCATTGTAAAGAAGGGAAGAAAGTTTATCTAAATCTCCAGTATCAAAAGTAATATAAGTGGAAAGAAGAAATTTCCAAAGACGGTCTTTGGCTTTTGTTGGATATAAACTATTGAAAACTGTTTCAAAACTTTGCGTTGCACTACCTTTTTTGTTTAGGGAATTTAGAATTGTATAAAGTTCATCTTCGGCAGTATCATAAATTGTCGGGGTTCTCAGAACTCCTCCAATATCATAAGACTTTCTACTTTCATCATCGGTAAATGCACTGGTCATTCTTGCTTGCTTTGCCAAAGTTGTAATTGGATTTCCATCAATGCCGTGAATCCAGCTCGCACCTTCATCAAAAGCAATGCCTAAACTTCGGTTAGTTCTTAATCGACCACCAACTTTATCTTGCGATTCCAGTATTGTTACTTTAAATCCTTTTTCATGAAGTTTTTTCGCAGCCGAAAGTCCAGAAATTCCTGCTCCAACAATAATCACTGTTTTGTCAGTAGGAATAATAGTATCATTCTGACACGAACTGTTTAAAATTGTAGGAACGGTTAATAGTATAGGTATTCCAGATAAACTATTTTTTATGAATTTTCGTCTTTGCATTTCTTGAATCTGGACTTATTACAATTTTTGACATCATGATTTATTTTGCCTTTTTGAAGGAGTCAAATGCTTCTATCATCGGCAAAATAGACTTGCTGCATAGTATAGCTTAATTATTTTTTCTAAAAAAAGTCGAAACTAAAAATATAAGGCCAATGAATATTAATGCTATGCCACCCAACAAACAAATAGTACTTAATGGGTGTTCAATTTTACCTGACCAAGCGACGTTATTAAGAAAGTATCCAAAAATAATTGCTCCGATTGAGAATAATATCGTATTCTTTTTTGTCACCTTTAATTTAATTGTAAAAAGTGTTAAATGATTGAATCTATTTCTTAACTCTAATCAAGCCCTCTTGCACAACCGATGCTACTAACTTACCATCTTCTGTAAAGAAATTACCTCTCGTAAAACCTCTTGAATTTGAGGCACTTGGGCTATCGAGTGCATAAAGAAGCCATTGGTCAATTCTGAAATCTTCGTGAAACCACATGGCGTGGTCGAGGCTTGCCAAAAATAAGTCATTGAGCGAAACGGTATCCAAGTGGGGGAGGGTGGCTGTGCCTAAAAGGTTATAATCAGAAGCATAAGCCAAAATGATTTGGTGTAAACGCAAGTCATTGGGTAAATCTCCGTTGGCTTTTATCCAAACGTGTCGAAAAGGCTGTTGCTTCTGCGGTTTAAGCGGATTTATTCGCTCAACTGGACGAAATTCCAGTGGGCGTGGGTGCGAAAAATTCTTATAAAAATCAGGTGCTTTGTCTTTAAATGCTTCGATTAACACCAAATCAGAAACCAATGTGTCAGGTGGAGGTACATTAGGCATCGTAATTTGGTGATTAATACCTTCTTGCGAGCTTTGATAAGAACTTATCATACTAAAAATAGCTTTCCCGTTTTGAATAGCATTTACCCGACGAGTTGTGAAACTTCCACCATCACGAATGCGGTCAACTTCATACAGAATCGGCATAGAAATATCGCCTGTTAGAATGAAATAGCCGTGCATCGAATGCAAAACTCGGTCTTCTGGTACGGTTTGGTAAGCTGCATAAAGCGATTGTGCAAGCACTTGACCACCAAAAACACGTTTCCACGGTGCTTGATAGTTTTCTCCTCTAAATATATTTTGTTCTATTTTTTCAAGACTCAATAATTGTACTAATTCTTCGGCTGTTTTCATTGAAAATCTAAACCTATAAGGTTAATATTTTTGTAATAATTGATACTGTTCTTCAATAGCAGAACGAAATTCTTGCTTCAAATTGTCTATCAAGTTTTGAGTACTTTGTACATCATGTATGGAAGTAACTCCTTGTCCTGCCGACCAAATGGTTTTCCACGCTTTGGCTTCTGCTTGGGCAGCATCTAATTCTTTTCCGAAATCTATTTTTCCTGCTTTGCTCCAAAGTTCGGGCGTAAGTCCTGCGGATTCGAGGCTTGGTTTCAAGAAATTGGCATTTACTCCCGAAACAGCTGCCGTATAAACAATGTCAGCGGTTTCGCTTTCAATAATCATCTCTTGGTAAGCTGCGTCGGCTTTACTTTCAGTGGTATTGATGAAGCGTGTACCCATGTAAGCTAAATCAGCTCCTATTTGCAGAGCCGAAGCAATATCTCTACCTGTGCTGATACATCCTGAAAGCAAAATTGTTTTATTGAAAAAACTGCGGATTTCGTTCACAAATGCCATAGGGTGAAGAGTTCCTGCGTGTCCGCCTGCACCTGCACAAACTAATATTAGTCCGTCAACACCTGCTTCGGCAGCTTTTTCAGCGTGGCGTCGGTTGATTACATCATGAAAAACAAGTCCACCGTAACTATGCACTGCATCAACAATATCAGATACCGCACCGAGAGATGTAATTACGACCGGAACTTTGTGTTTCACAATCATTTCTACATCAGCATAAAGACGTGGATTTGAGCGATGAACAATTAAATTTACACCATAAGGAGCAGCTGGTTTTCCGTTTGGCTGAGTAAAACCAGTAAGTTTATTTTCAATTTCAATGAGCCATTTTTCAAAACCTTCGGTAGAGCGTTGATTGAGTGCTGGAAAAGTGCCAACCACGCCGTTTTTACAACATTCTACTACTAAATCAGGCCCAGAAATCAGAAACATCGGTGCGGCTACCGCTGGCAAAGACAGCGAATCTGAAAATTTTTGCGGTATCATTTTTATTTGGTTTTTGTTGTTGAATATGCTCGTAAAGGTAGAAGATTTTTATACAAAAGTCTTTGTGCCAGCATAATTTTCTCTAAATTCTTTGGGAGTTATTTCGTGTTTTTTCTTGAAAACCCTGTTAAAATAAGAAAGATTATTGTATCCGCATTTAGAAGAAATCTCAGAAATTGTGAATGTTGTTTCTATCAGAAGGCGAGTTGCATGACCCAAACGAATATCATTTAGACTATCGACAAAGGTTTTTCCTGTACATTTTTTGATAAAACGACTAAAACTTACTTCCGCCATATTGACTATTTTGGCTATGTCTTCGAGTGTTATTTCTTTATTATAATTGGCTTTCATATATTCAAAAGCCTTTTCAAGTCGTCGGCTTTTAAATTCCTTGATGCCGATTGAAAAGGTATTACTTGTGAGCGTACGCATATTTGGCGACACCGACAAATCGTTCAGAATTGAAATAAGTTCGATTACTGAATTAAAACCATTTTTATTGGAAAGTTCAGTCAATCGGGGTTTTATTTGAGTAATTGTTTCTTGCGAAAATGCAATTCCCATATTCGCTTTTTCAAGCATCGTACGAATTGCACTTAGCTGATTACGTTGCAGCAGTTTATCGTTAAATAAATCACGGTGAAACTGAACAGTGATTTCACGAACTTCATTTTCTGGCGACTCATATCCAGCCCAATTATGCGGTAAGTTTGGGCCAACCAATACTAATTCTAAATCATCAATTTGTTCATTGCTATCGCCCACGATGCGTTTTGCACCTTTTGCATTTTCGATAAAATTTAGCTCAAAATCTTCATGAAAGTGGGGTTGAGATATAAATCCTTTTTTGTAGTGGTCAACAACCATAAAGCAGTCTTGTGGAGTGAGTAGAGTGATTTCATGATGAAAGGTACTCATAGGTTTATAATAATAGGTTAAAATAGTTGTACTCAAGAATAGGTAGTAAAAATAGTTTTTATATTTATGAAATGATAATTAATCTTCAAAAAATTATAATTAAATGCTTTTTTTAATGAGGTTAGTGAGTTCTGAATTAACTGTAATTATTGAGTATTTTCTGCTTGATAAATTTATGTTATTCATTAAATATTGTTAATATAACAATAAAAAAAGCCGTAGAAAACACTTTTCTACGGCTTGAATAGAAATATATTTAGCTTTTTTTAGATTAGTTATTAATCTTCAAAATAGCCATGAAAGCATCTTGTGGAACTTCTACTGTTCCAATCTGACGCATACGTTTCTTTCCTTTCTTTTGTTTTTCTAAGAGTTTACGTTTACGAGAAATATCACCACCATAACACTTGGCTGTTACGTCTTTTCTCAATGCTTTTACTGTTTCTCTCGAAATTACTTTTGCACCAATGGCAGCCTGAATAGCAATGTCGAACTGCTGACGTGGTAATAATTCACGCAATTTTTCGCATAGTTTTTTACCCCACTCATACGCCTTATCACGGTGAACGATGGCCGAAAGTGCATCGACAGGCTCTCCATTTAAGAGAATATCTAATTTTACTAAGTTCGATTCACGATAGCCAATCAAATGATAATCAAGTGAAGCATATCCACGAGAAATAGTTTTTAATTTATCGAAAAAGTCGAATACAACCTCTGAAAGTGGCAATTCAAATGTTAACTCTACACGGGTAGAGGTTAGATAAACTTGGTTTTTCAATAAACCACGTTTGTCCATACACAAGCCAATAATTGGCCCCACGTATTCTGCAGCCGTAATGATTTGAGCGTTGATAAATGGCTCTTCAATCCAGTTGATAACATTTGGGTCGGGCATTTCGGAAGGTGCTGAAACTTCCAAGATTTCATCTTTTTTACCAACAACGTGAAATTTTACGGAAGGTACTGTCGTAAGCACTGTCATATCAAACTCACGCTCCAAACGTTCCTGCACGATTTCCATGTGAAGCATACCCAAGAACCCACAACGGAAACCAAAGCCCAAAGCTGCCGAAGTTTCAGGTTCCCATATTAAGGCTGCATCATTGAGTTGAAGTTTTTCCATGGCATCACGCAAATCTTCAAACTCAGAAGTATCAACTGGGTAAATACCCGCAAATACCATTGGTTTTACTTCTTGGAAACCCTTAATCATTTCTTTCGTCGGATTAAGAGCATTCGTAATTGTATCACCAACTTTTACTTCTTTGGCAACTTTGATACCCGAAATGATATAGCCTACATCGCCACAATCAACATAGTCTCGTGGTTCTTTGGTTAATCGTAAAATCCCAACTTCATCAGCAAAGTATTCTTTACCAGTAGCCACAAATTTTACTTTATCACCTTTATTGATTCTTCCATTTTTTACTCGGAAAATTACCTCGATTCCTCTGAAAGAATTAAATGTAGAGTCAAAAATCAAGGCTTGGAGTTCGGCTTTTGGGTCGCCAACTGGTGGTTTGATTCGGTGAATAATTGCTGCTAAGATTTCGTTGATACCGATACCTTCTTTGGCACTTGCAGGAATGATTGAATCACGGTCACAACCAATCAAATCAACTATTTGGTCTTTTACCTCTTCGGGCATTGCCCCAGGTAAGTCAATCTTGTTTAAAACAGGAATGATTTCAAGGTCATGCTCCAAAGCCAAAAATAAGTTACTGATTGTTTGGGCTTCGATTCCTTGGGCTGCATCAACAACCAGCAAAGCACCTTCACAGGCTGCAATCGAACGAGAAACTTCGTAACTAAAGTCAACGTGACCTGGGGTGTCAATCAAGTTCAGTACGTATTCTTCGCCTTCAAACTTATAGTTCATCTGAATAGCGTGACTCTTGATGGTAATACCACGTTCACGCTCTAAATCCATATCGTCAAGCACTTGGGCTTGCATAACTCTACCCGAAACTGTTCCTGTAAATTGTAATAATCGGTCGGCAAGTGTGCTTTTACCGTGGTCGATGTGTGCAATGATGCAAAAATTACGAATATTTTTCATTCATGTAGAACAGGTTTCTAACCTGTTTTGTTCGTGTTATATTAGTTAAGAATTAAGCCGAAACGTAATTCTGATATTATTTTATTGACATACGTTAACTCAAACAAACAGGTTGAAAACCTGTTCTACCGCAAAATTAGTAAGAAAAAGGCAGATTTTTAAAGATATTTTTTGCCAACCAAATAATTTGTGACATAATCCTTCACCGCATCTTCGAGGCTTGTAAATGGTTTTTTATAACCAATCATACGAAGTTTGCTCATATTAGCCTGCGTATAATATTGATATTTATCTCGAATATCAATCGGAGTATCAATAAAATCGATGTTTGGCTCAAGATTGAGTGCCGCAAATGTAGCTTTAGCGAGGTCGAGGAAAGTACGAGCTTGACCTGTACCTAAATTATAAATACCCGAATTTCGGCGTGAGTGCATCAAGAAAATACAAACATCAACCAAATCTTTTACGTAAATAAAGTCACGCATTTGTTCACCGTCTTTAAAGTCAGGGCGATGCGATTTGAAAAGTTTGATGTTACCGTTTTTATTGATATTATTAAATGAATGGAAAATCACCGAGGCCATGCGTCCTTTGTGATATTCGTTCGGGCCATATACATTAAAGAATTTCAAGCCAGCCCAGAAGAAAGGAGCATTTTTTTGTTGTAAAGCCCATTTGTCGAAGTCATTTTTAGAATCCCCGTAAGGATTCAGAGGCTTTAATTGTGGAATTACAAGTTCGTTGTCGTCGTAGCCCAATTCACCTGCTCCGTAAGTAGCTGCTGATGAGGCATATACCAAAGGAATCTGAAACTCATGACATTTTTGCCAAATACGTTTTGAATAATTGAGATTCAGGCGGTCGAAGATATCGGTATCGAATTCAGTGGTGTCTGTTCTTGCTCCAATATGGAAACAGAATTCAACCTCAGCTTGGTTTTTCTCCAACCATTCA
Source organism: Emticicia aquatilis (assembly GCF_014644295.1). Taxonomy (GTDB): domain Bacteria; phylum Bacteroidota; class Bacteroidia; order Cytophagales; family Spirosomataceae; genus Emticicia; species Emticicia aquatilis. Next base: position 738,184 of record NZ_BMKK01000002.1, on the reverse strand, counting down.
AAGAAATTGTCTCGATGTACAAATTCTTGAATTTTTTTGCCCTTGAGATTTTCCATTTTTTCTTCATTTGAAAAATCATCGACGGCAATAATGAAATTAAAGTTATCCTGATTCAAACGCTGAATCAAGCAACTTCCGATAAAACCGGCTGCACCTGTTACAATTATCATAGTGTATATCCTATTTTTTTTGAAATAGTTTGCAAAATTATAACATTGTAGCTTACAAATCCATACACTAAACTTTGATTAAATTGTACTTTTTTAAGAATTATGAGTATTTTGAATAAATAAGTTTTTTTGTTGGTAATTTTGCGAAAAAATTAAGCAAATAATGATTTTTATTACAAGAAGAGAAACCTTCAACGCTGCTCATCAACTATATAATCCGCATTGGTCGAAAGAAAAAAACTTGGAGGTTTTCGGACTTTGCTCAAATATTCATGGGCATAACTGGGAACTTTACGTAACTGTAAAAGGTGAAATTAACGAAGAAACGGGTTTTGTGATGGATTTGAAAGACCTTAGCAAAATCATGAAACAAGAAATTGTGAATAAAGTTGACCATACTTTCTTGAATACTGATGTTGAGTTTTTGAAAGGCAAATTGCCAAGTACAGAAGTTTTTGCGGTAGAAATCTGGAAAATTCTCCAGCCAATTATTCCAAATTATTGCCACGGTCAATTGCACTGTATCAAGTTGGTAGAAACCGCTAATCATTTTGTGGAATATTTCGGATAATAATTTTGAATGAATGATTGAGTGAATGATAGAATAAAAAAAACACATTCACTCATTCGCTCATTCACTCATTCAATCATTGAGTACAATGAAATACTTCATCATTGCAGGCGAACGCTCGGGCGATTTACATGGCTCTAATTTGATAAAGGCCATCAAGACGGCTGATAATCAGGCAGGCGGCGTTCCGTCGATTATAAAAGCTTGGGGTGGCGATTATATGCAAGAAGCAGGTGCAGAAATCACAAAACATTACCGAGATTTGGCCTTTATGGGGTTTCTGGAAGTATTGAAGAATTTGCCGACAATTTTAGGTTTCATTGGGGAGTGCAAAAAAACTATCGAAGAGTTTAAGCCTGATGCCATTATTTTGATTGATTACGCAGGTTTTAATATGCGAATTGCCAAATGGGCAAAAAAGGAAGGTTACAAGGTTTTCTATTATATTTCGCCAAAGGTTTGGGCATGGAATCAGAGCCGTGCCTGGAGCTTGAAAAAAAATCTCGACCGACTTTTTGTTATTTTTCCATTTGAAGTGGAGTTCTTTAAAAAATATCATTTTGATGTAGAATTTGTTGGAAATCCACTTTTTGATGCCATTGCTACCTTTAAACCTTCTGCCGATTTTTTAATTAGAAATAACTTATCTGATAAAAAAATCATAGCCTTATTACCTGGCAGTAGAAAACAAGAGGTTGAGAAAATGCTCAATTTGATGGTAGCTACTCAAAGTAAATTTGCTGACTATCAGTTTGTTATTGCAGGGGTCGGGAATTTATCTTTAGATTTTTATAAACCATTTCTGAACGATAATATCAGCCTTGTTATTGACCAAACCTACGATTTATTATCGCACAGTACGGCTGCTTTAGTGACATCTGGCACTGCTACACTTGAGACCGCTCTTTTTGGCGTTCCGCAAGTGGTTTGTTATAAAACGAGCATAATTTCATATCAAATAGGTAAGTGGGTCATAAAAGTGCCATATATTTCGTTAGTAAATTTAGTGGCACAAAAGGAAGTAGTGAAAGAATTGATTCAAGATGATTTAACTATTGAGAATTTATCGAACGAATTAGATAAAATTATCAATAATCAATCATTTAGAAATCAACAAATACTTGATTATAAGCAAGTAAAAGAAAGTCTGGGTGAAGTAGGAGCATCCGAAAAAACTGGACGAAGAATTGTAGAAATATTGAGTAGTACAAAACAATAAATTATAATAAAAGATGAATATCAAAAGCATTTCGATTGCTCTTACACTGACGTTTGTAGCACTTTTTTCGTGCAAAAAGAGCGAAACAACTGTTACGCCAAAAACAAAAACTGAGTATTTGGCAGGTACAAGTTCAAAATCTTGGAAAAATACAAAAGCAATAGCCGCAAACGGTGGTCTAACAATTGATTTAGTAAACTCACAACCCACTTGTGTAGTAGATAATATCCTTACTTTTTCGACAACAAAGACTTACGAAATCAGAGAAGGTGCAACAAAATGTAATGCTGCTGACCCAGATTTAGTTTTGAAGGCAAACTGGGGTTTCAATGCAGATGAAACCAAATTTACTGTTGATAAAATCAGTTTTCAAGGTCGCCAATTTGATAATATTTCATTCGATATTGTTGAGTTAAATGATAATATTTTTGTTGGCAAAACTACATTAGCACTTAATGGTGTAAATTACGAATTTTCGGCAACTTTTGAGCCTGCTAAGTAAGCGATTGTATAAAAACTTAGAGAATATTTAAAATCCTATTTATATTAAGTCTAAATTTGCGAACATTTACCGCATAAATTTTGTTGCGTTATATAGAGTAAATCAAGCAAAACAATAGCATGAGCAAAGATTTAGAATTATTAGAAGAACTAACCACATCCGAATACAAATACGGATTTTACACAGATATTGAAGCTGACGAAATTCCTGCGGGCTTGAATGAAGATGTCATCAGACTCCTTTCTGCAAAGAAAAACGAGCCAGAGTGGATGCTTGAATACAGATTGAGTGCATATAGAGTTTGGCAAACCATGACCGAGCCAACTTGGCCTAATGTTTCGTACAAACCAGTTGATTTACAGAGCATTAAGTATTATTCTGCTCCAAAACAACAAAAAGTTATCAATAGTCTTGATGAAATTGACCCAGAATTACGCCGTACATTCGAGCGTTTAGGTATTTCATTGAAGGAGCAAGAACGTTTATCGGGTGTTGCGGTTGATGCAGTTATTGACTCGGTTTCGGTTGCGACCACTTTCAAAGCCAAACTTGGAGAATTAGGTATTATTTTCTGCTCAATTTCTGAGGCAATTCATGAGCATCCAGACCTTATCAAAAAGTATTTGGGTTCGGTAGTGCCAGTGAAAGACAACTATTATTCGGCTCTCAACTCGGCGGTTTTCTCTGATGGTTCGTTTTGTTATATTCCAAAAGGCGTTCGTTGCCCAATGGAATTATCAACTTACTTCCGTATTAATGCTGCAGGAACTGGGCAGTTTGAGCGTACATTAATTGTGGCCGACGAAGGGTCTTATGTAAGTTATTTAGAGGGCTGTACTGCCCCAATGCGTGACGAAAACCAACTACACGCTGCGGTAGTTGAGATTTTTGCCCATGAAAGAGCAGAAGTGAAATATTCGACTGTACAGAACTGGTATCCAGGCGATAAAGACGGAAAAGGTGGAATTTATAACTTCGTTACGAAACGTGGTTTGTGTTTTGGAGAAAACTCTAAAATTTCTTGGACACAAGTAGAAACTGGTTCGGCAATCACTTGGAAATACCCATCAGTAGTATTGCGTGGCGATAACTCAATCGGCGAATTCTACTCGGTTGCAGTGACCAACAACATGCAGCAAGCCGATACTGGTACAAAGATGATTCACTTAGGAAAAAACACAAAGAGTCGTATTGTATCTAAGGGTATTTCGGCAGGAAGAAGCCAAAACTCTTACCGTGGATTGGTTGACATTTCAAAACGTGCGGCCAATGCTCGTAATTTCTCACAGTGCGATTCTTTACTTTTGGGTGATAGATGCGGAGCCCATACTTTCCCGTATATCGAAGTGAAAAATTCATCAGCATCGGTAGAACACGAGGCTACAACTTCAAAAATTGGTGAAGACCAATTGTTCTATTGTAATCAAAGAGGTATTCCGACTGAGCAAGCCGTTGCGTTGATTGTTAATGGTTATGTAAAAGAAGTTTTAAACCAATTACCAATGGAATTTGCGGTAGAAGCACAAAAACTACTCGAAATTTCGTTAGAGGGTAGTGTAGGTTGATTTCACAGAGAATTATATATTATTGAAAAGGCTGTCATTTGGCAGCCTTTTTGTTTAGATATGTAGCACAATTTTGTAAATTGTGCCGTTAACTTATTTAGTTTTATCTATGAAATATCTTCTATCTGTCATATTTTATATTTGCGGTTCAACTCTCTTGAATGCCCAGAGTGGGAGGGTACAAGTGGCTTTTTTGGGTGTTTTTCACATGGGCGAAACTCCCGATTATGTGAAAGGAGGGATTGATGATTTGCTTTCTGCCGAACGCCAAAAACAAGTGCAAGATGTGGTCGATGCTTTGGCAAGGTTTAAACCCGATAAAATTTTTGTTGAAAATACCCCCGATGCTCAACCTTATTGGAATACTGTTTACCGAAATTATTTGAATGGTTTTCGCCCTGCCGAAAAAAGTGGAGAACTCAACGAGATTTTTCAGATTGGTATTAAACTGGCTAAGAAAATCAATAATCCTGTTGGCGTTACTTGCATTAATTACGTTCAACCAGATTTATCATTGGGAATGCGAACCGCACGCAATAAAATTGATACATTACAAACTTTTTACTCACATGAACTCGAACGAGTGAAGCCAACTTATGATGTTTATTTCAAGCAAAATCCGAGTGTCAATCGTTCATTTAATGAATATTTGAGTAATTATGAGACTTGGAAAAAACTTCCGATTAAAGAACACTTAATAAACCTAAATTCTGAGCAAAGTATCGCAACGCTACATTATTTTAACATAACTGGCTGGATGGATACTAATACCAATGGCTACGGAGCGGAATTCACTGCTAAAGAATATTATCGCAATACTAAAATTATGCAAAATATCTTATCGAGTGTAAGCCCGTATGATAGAAAATTGCTTGTAATAATCGGCGGGGGACACGTTCAGATTTTAAGAGATATGCTAAAATCGCACCCATATTTTGAAATTGTGGATGTGAGAGAGATTTTGAAATGAAAGTTGTTTTTATTTAATATATGAACTTGTAGAATGGATGACTCTCCATAGAATCGGGTTTCCAAACCCGATTCTGTGAAAATTTCTCAATAAATAAATCCCCCATCACACCAAAGGAATAGGCCTATTAAACCTTTCTTCCAATGAAATAAAAGTCTCGGTGCGATTGATTCCGCCAACCTTCTGAATTTTATCGTGAAGCACTTCTCGTAAATGTTGGGTATCTCGACAAACAATTTTTACAAAAATACTATACTGACCAGTCGTGTAATTAATGCTTACAACTTCTGGTATATTTTCTAATTGGTCGGCCACTGTATCGTATAATTCGCTTTTATCAAGATAGATGCCTAAGAAAGCACTAATGTCCCAACCGAGTTTAATGGGGTCAACGATTAGTTGAGAGCCTTTTACTATGCCCATTTGCTCCATTTTGTTCATACGTACGTGAACTGTCCCACCTGAAACAAAGATTTTTTCTCCAATTGTTGTGTAAGGCATCTTGGCGTCCTGCATGAGCAATGATAAAATCTTCAAATCTGTTTTATCAATTTCTAAATTTTTTTCCATTTTTAAAAACTTGAATTATAAATTTGATAATAAAGTTAATTAAAAATTATGAATAATGTAAATATTAAATATTTTTTATAAAATATTTGCAACGTATGTCTTTTTTGTATTAACTTTGTAACATCAAAATAAGACAAAGCACCACAATTACAGCAAAGTTTAAAGTTTTGATTTATACTGTAAGGTGATGAAATTGGCAGCCATGCCCTCCTGTCTCGGGGGTGGTGATTATAGGACAAACGCAGCATAAAGCCGGACTATCTTAGTCGACTGGGATTGACCACCAAATTTGTACTGTGGCTAACTACACCGTGGGCGGTTCGACTCCCCCTCTTACAGCAAGCAATTTAAAAGTGTGAAAGAATATTTTAATTGATAAATTTCTTTCATACTTTTTTTTTGAGTATTTTTGCTTAGTAAAAATATTATTTGGTTTTTAGTTTGTTGATGAAGTGTAATTGCGACACGCAATCCCGAATTGAGGTTTGCGTGTTTTTTTGTGTATAAAAAACACGAATGTTTAATCAAGAATTATTTACTTTGTGTTTCTGACTGAAACAAACCTAAACCATGATTGAAGAAAAAGCCTTCTTTACAAACGATGCTGTAGTGCTTGGAATTTTAATGGCTACGTTGGCTATTATTTTTTATTCAACTACTCTAAAGTCGTTTGAGAAATTTTATAAAATTGTTCCTTCAATACTTCTTTGCTTTTTTATTCCAGGTTTATTGAGTTCGTTTAATGTTATTTCGGCGGCTGATTCTCAGCTTGACGAAACCGCTTCACGATTTTTCTTGCCAACTTGTTTAGTCTTTTTTACATTGAGTATTGATATTCAAGCTCTTCGACAGCTTGGTGGAAAAGCCTTGTTTGTTTTTTTTGCTGGAGCAATAGGAGTGATGGTAGGCGGACCAGTTGGAATTTGGGTAGGAAAAATGATTGACCCAACTTTCTTGGGAAAAGACGGTGAAGAAATTTGGCGAGGCTTGGCTACGATAGCTGGAAGTTGGACTGGCGGCAATGCCAATCAGTTGGCTTTGAAAGAAATCTTTCAGCCATCGCCTGCTGTTTTTGCCCAAACGAGTGTGATTGATGTGCTTTTTGCAGAGTTATGGTTGGGGTTTCTGCTTTATTTCGTGGCAAAAGCTGCAATTATCGATAAAAAAATGAAAGCAGATGCAAGTATCATTAAAGAAATACAAGAAAGGGTTGAGATTGAAAGTGCCAAACAAAAGAATCCAACATTTCAAGAATTATTTTTATTACTGGCCGTTGGGTTTGGAATAACGGGTCTTGCTCATATTGTGGCCGATAATGTTGCTCCTTTTATCGAAACCAATTATCCGAATCTGAAGGCTTATAGTTTAGCGTCCAAATCATTTTGGATTGTGACAGTTTCATCGCTTTCAGGTTTTATTTTGTCAAATACGAAGGCTCGTAATCTTGAGCGATTCGGTGCTTCTAAAATTGGTACTTTGTTTCTTTACTTTCTGATTGCTACTATTGGTATGCAATTGCATATTTTTGAGGCGTTCAAAAATCCGATGTTATTTTTGGTTGGATTGATTTGGATTTTGATTCACGCAGTCTTCACTATCATTGCATCGTACATCGTGAAAGCTCCTTTTTTCTTTACAGCAGTTGGTTCGCAAGCGAATGTTGGGGGAGTTGCTTCTGCGTCGGTTGTAGCGGCTGCATTTAATCCTTCGCTGGCTCCGATTGGTGTTTTGTTGGCAATACTTGGCAATGCCGTTGGCACTTATTGTGGCTACCTTACTGGGCTTGTAATGCAATGGGTTTCTAACTAATAAGAGACTTGCAATTAACAAATTAGGTTTTTAGTGTACCATAAAAGACGTATATATACCAAATTTTATCTTAGGCATCATATTTGCTCGATTTTTAGTATAAAATTGAGCGAACATGAAAAAAATATTTACCTTTTGGCTGGGGTTAGTTGTGGCGTGTAATGCTCAGCAAAATCCACCTAAAAAGTTTGATTATAGATTCGAAATAGGAAGTTATTTTTCTATTACAAATAAATTACCTTTTTGGCAGAGTTCTAATCAGTTTGGAAGTATTCCGAGCGATTTACCAGCGTTTCTTTGCCGACAAAGTATCAAGACTCAAAAAGACACACTCAATAGATTCTTCAAATTTGATTACGGCTTTGAAGCTGTAACGATTCTTGGTAAAAATCCGCAATTATTATTACCCGAAGGCTTTCTCTGCACAAAACTTGGAAAATTTGAGATATATGCTGGCCGTAGAAAAGAGATTTTCGGAATTGTTGATACCCTTTTATCTTCGGGTTCGGTTTCGTGGTCGGGAAACGCCATGCCAATTCCGAAAGTACAAATTGGAATGCCAAACTATACTAAGTTATTTTTTAAATGGCTGAGTTTTAAAGGTACTTATTCGCACGGGTGGTTTGGGAATCAGACTTTTGCTAAAGGATATTATCTTCATCAAAAATCATTGTTTTTTAGGCTTGGAAAGCCCGCTTCAATGCTCAATCTTTACGGAGGTATTGTTCATAATGTAACATGGGGTGGAACACCTAAAAATACGTTGCCGATTAATGATGACCGCTTGTATAATGGTAAGTTTCCTGCCGATTGGTATGTTTACGGAAACGTGGTTTTGCCTTTAAAAGGCCTTTGGAAACAATCTCCTAAGTATTATACTTACAATGCTTTTGAAACTACCAATCATTTTGGGAATCAACTTGGCTCGGTTGATGCTGCTGCCGAATTTAAGTTTAAGAAGAGCAAATTGATACTTTATCGACAATTTTTGTTTGATGATGGGCAACTTTTTGGACTGACAAATACAGATGATGGTCTTTATGGAGTTAGTTTTACTCCAAAACCTGAATCTTCGTTTAAGAGAGTTGTTTTTGAGTATTTATTTACTAAAAACCAAGGTAGATATGTAGCAGGAATAGGGCGTTTGTTGAATATGCCTGACCGACATCCTAATGAAGAAAGTTTTTTGTTTAATCATCAACAATATTTTGATGGTTGGTCTTATAATAAACGTACGATTGGTACGCCTTTTTTGACTCCCGAACAAAATATCAGAAACGAAAATCAGCTTGGAAATGGTAATGTTTTCGTGAATAATAATCGTATTTGGGCATTTTATGGAGCTTTATTGAATCAGATTGGAACGATTAGTTTCTCGAATCGACTTTCGTTTAGTAGAAATTTTGGAAATACAAGTTTACTGGGAAGAGTTATAGAACCAGTTGACCAAATTTCTTATTCAGTCAACACTACGGTTCCGCTTCGTAGATTAAAAGCCGATTTGAATGTCAATGTATCGGTTGACCATGGCGATTTAATAAAAGATAATTATGGAAGTTATATCTCATTGATAAAAAAATGGTGAGTAGAACTGCTTATTGACACCATTAAATAATTTTTTTTAAAATTATTTAAACCAATGCAACATATTTCGGTCAAACGAACGTCTTTATATTAAATTGGCAAATCTTTTGTACTTACTAATCCATATAGAAACGATGACAGAAATGAAAACAAAAATATTTCTTAAAGATTCTCAAGGCAGAGTTCTTGAAATGAGAGACCTCGAAAATGAAGCGAGCAATGAATTTGAAGTAGATAAATTACAAGATGGTGTATATTTTGTAGAGTTACTTTTGCCACATGGCAAGGCAATTACTCATCAATTTAATGTGAGCCATAATTAAAAAATATAAGAGTGGTATGCCGAAACATACCACTCAGACTATCTACTTATAAATTTCTCTTCTTGCCGAAAGTAGTGTATTGTACATCAAGGCTGCTACGGTCATTAGTCCAACTCCACCCGGTACAGGCGTAATATAACTACATTTAGGAGCAACTTCATCGAATTTTACATCACCTTTGAGTGCAAAACCACTTTTCTTTGTAGTATCAACCACTCTGGTTAGGCCAACATCAATCACAACGGCACCTTCTTTAACCATATCGGCCGTAATGAATTCTGGTTTTCCAAGTGCTGCAACTAAAATGTCAGCTTGTTTGGTAATTTCTGAGAGGTTTTGCGTTCTACTATGCACCAAAGATACCGTACAGTTTCCTGGGTAGGTATTGCGTTGCATCAAAATACTCATCGGCAAACCTACGATTTGGCTTCTTCCCACAACCACACAGTGTTTTCCTGCGGTTTCAATATTATAGCGTTTGATTAATTCTAAAACACCAAAAGGAGTTGCCGAAATGTAAGCAGGTAAGCCTTTGGCCATACGACCAATGTTTATTGGATGAAAACCATCAACATCTTTGCGTGGCTCGATGGCTTCGATTACTTTATCTACATTTATGTGTGCAGGAAGCGGAAGTTGAACGATGAAGCCATCAATATCATCATCTTCGTTGAGTTGTTGAATGATTTCGAGAACTTCTTCTTCAGTAGTGCTTGAATCACGGCGAATGAGTGTCGATTTGAAACCAATTTCTTCACAAGACCTGATTTTACTTGCTACGTAGGTTTCGCTTGCACCATTATCGCCAACTAAAATTGCGGCTAAATGCGGAATTTTACCACCATTTGCTTTTTGTTTCTCTACTTCTTCTTTGAGTTCTTGCTTAACTTGAGCAGAAATAAGTTTACCATCAATGATTGTCATGGAGCTGATTTTTTATTGAAAGTGCAAAAGTAAGAAGATAATTACGATTTACGAATTACGATTGATGATTTAAGATTTTTTGTTACGCTATCCGAGGGGAGTCGAGGCTCTTAATGACCTTGTCCATATCAAATTCATCTTCTCCACTTACATTTACAATGCCTTTTAAATCTTTTCTTGGCTTACCGTACTTCAAAAATGAAAGCCAGACGTGGTCGATAAACCAAGTTGGCTCGTAGCCCCAGCGGATATCCATTGCACGACGAATCAAGAATGTTCGTTTCGATATTTTTACATGAAATTTTCTGTCGTAAAGCTGATTAATGCTATCATCATAGAATGCAAATAAACCTTCAGCGATTACGACATCGAATCGAGTTTTAAAAAGCTCTATAACTTCTTTATACTGCTCAAAATCAATGGATTGTGGCGATTCCCAATCGGTTTTGTTTTTAATTTTTGGAATTTGTGTTTCAGGAAAAACAAAATCATCTTGGTGGAAAATGATTGCTTTTTTTCCATTTTTTCTGAAATAAGTCACCAACAGATTGGCGAGTGTACTTTTTCCTGAGCGGCTCACGCCTCCAATGCCAATAATCATGATTTTGTTTGAAAAATATGCTTTTGAGTTAGATTTTGAGATTCTTTCACAAAGAAAATTAAATTTGATTATATTTAAATCAAAATCTCAAAAACCCTAAAAAAATGAACAAAGATAAACTTTCTTATTATGCCAGCTATGTGGCAATTTTCTGTGGTATTTTTCTTCTCGTCATGAAACTCTACATCAAGGATAAGTCTTCTACAAATACCGTAATGGCTCTTTTATTCGTAATTATTGGGGTTGTAGGCCTTAGAATGTACAAGCGAAAATAAATTTTACACAAATCTTATAATAAAAACTCACTTCATCTTTTATAAAATGTACTTCAGAAAAACGTTATTATTATTTATTATTGCTACGTGTCTTAGTAAAGTTTCTGCTCAAAGTTTGGTTTATCTACGTCCAGATAGGGTTTTTGATGGTGAAAAAAATCTTGAAAAATACGGAGTAGTCATCAAGGGAAATAAAATTGAACAAGTTGATAGTCAGGCGAATATTGAAAAAAGTTTGCCAAAAGATGCTAAAATTGTTGATTTGAAAAATTGTACGCTTTTGCCTGGGTTGATTGAAGGGCATACGCATCTTTTTCTCCATCCTTACAACGAAGTAACGTGGGATGACCAAGTTTTGAAAGAACCACGTTCGTATCGCACAGCAAGGGCAGTTATACATGCTGAAAAAACGCTCAAAGCGGGTTTTACTACCGCACGAGATTTGGGTACAGAAGGAGCAGAGTTTGATGATGTAGGTCTGAAAAAAGCCATTGATGATGGTGTGATTATTGGCCCGAGATTACTGATAGCTACGAAAGCTTTAATTGCTACGGGTAGTTATGGACCACGTACTTTTTCGCCCGACATCAAAGTGCCACAAGGGGCAGAAGAAGCTGACGGTTTTGATGATTTGATAAAAAAGACCCGTAATCAGATTGGGAAAGGGGCCGATTTGATAAAAATTTATGCCGATTATCGTTGGGGATTGCGAGGAGAAGCCGCTCCGACTTTTTCTTTGGACGAAATAAAGTTGATTGTGGCAACCGCTCAAAGTGCTGGCCGACCAACGGTTGCCCATGCTTCAACCGTAGAAGGTATGCGTCGTGCAATATTGGGTGGTGTAGAAACGATTGAACATGGTGATAACGGCACACCCGAAATCTGGAAATTGATGGCAGAAAAGAATGTGTATTTGTGTGCGACTCTGGCGGCTGGTGATGCAATTAGTCAATACAGAGGTTGGAAAAAGGGAGTAGATGAAGAACCAGAAAGAATCAAGAAAAAGCGAATTACTTTTAAACAAGCTCTGGAGGCAGGAGTGAAGATTTGTTTTGGTGGTGACGTGGGAGTTTTTGCTCATGGTGATAATGCCCGTGAACTTGAAATGATGGTCGAATACGGAATGAGCCCGACAGAGGCTTTAAAATCCGCCACAAGTATCAATGCTGATGCTTTTCATATCAATAAAGAGGTTGGTCGAATCAAAAATGGACTTTTGGCAGATATTTTGGTAGTGGAGGGCAATCCTTCGCAGACAATTACCGATATTAGAAAGGTAAAAAAAGTTTATAAAAATGGAGTCTTAGTAGAATAACAATACTGAAATTTTAGCACTTAGAACACAAAAAGCACGAAGCTATGTCAAGGTTTTACTTGAGTGACTTCGTACTTTTTGTATCTAAGATAGTGATTTTATAGTAAACGCAGAACGGTAATTCCTGAATGCTTCTTTATTCTGTTGAGATAATCAGCCAAAGGTTCGGTGGTAATCATTACTTTTTTGAGGTCGTATGACGCATGAAGTAAATGAATTCGACCATTTTGTTTAATGGCAAAACCCTCGTGATTGAAGTCCAGTCCTTCTACTCCTGATGTTATGCCAATAATATCTCCATCTTGAATTTCAGACTCTATTTTAGCTACCTTACTTTTAGGTATGTAAAAGAAATCGTAAGTATTGATTGTTTTTTGGGCTTTTTCTACGGCTGCAAAAGATTCGTTATCTTGTAATTTTGTGTATAGACTTCGGTGAGAAGTCATAAAGTTGATGTCTTTATTGGCTTCTTCGCCACCAATCAGAGGCGTCATTTCTTGAGCAATATTGTTATCTTCAGTTTGAATCATCCATTCTTTAAAATAATGGATGCGTGAGCCATAACCATTCACTTTTCCTTTGCGGTAACGCAGATTTTTTAGGTGATTATTAAATTTCTCGTAACTCGGTTTTTCATCGTACTTCGTCAAAGTCATTGCTGTTACACTTTCTACAAATGTCCAGCAGTCAAAATCTCTAAGATTACAAACTAATTGTTCGTTCGGAAGAGCGTCCAACGTTCCTGCCTTGTAAGGCTGACCAATGAAACTCTTAGCGATTGCTATGGCTGTTTGTGCTTTGTTTTCGCCTTTAGGCAATTTCATTTTCTGCATAAATACCATTTCGTCGGCACTTTGTGCAAATACAATGTTCAGAGAAAAGGCTGTAAGAAATAGACTGAAGGTGTTTTTGAACAGCATTTGATACTTGATTTTGAGATTATCTGACAAAGGTATGATTTCGATATGTAGAATTCAAACGTTTTTTGAATACGATTATTGAACGGCTCAACTACTAAAATATTACAGCTTAACTCAAAATGCTACCGTTGGGTAAGATTTTGTAAAAAAATGATTGATTGGTACGTTTTTCGACAAAGTCAAAATATAAGTTTTTGAAACTACCGCTGATTCTTCAGTAAATGACATCAAGGACTTACGTGCTTATTTCCTATAAATTTCCTATAAAAACATGATTAAGCGTTTATTGCTTTGCAGTTCATTGATATTGAGCCACTCGATGGTAGTGGCACAATCTATTTTACTTAGTCCTTCTGATAATATTTTGAAGGCAACTTCGATAGGTATCAATAACGATGGCTCAAATCCAAACGCCAAACTTCACGTAAAAGGTGTTGGTACAACACCAACTATCACTCCGATATCGAGCCAAGTATATTCTGCCATAAGTGCCGAAGCTACTCCTGCTTCAACTGGCAATGAGGTTTTTTCGGTTTATGGTTACGCAACAAATTCTACACTCAGTAATGCTGGATTATTAGGATTAACGGGCAATACTGCCATACTTAATCATGGAGTTTTGGGCATGGCAGTTATTGATGGCAGTGGCGATAACTTTGGCGTGAAGGGAGTGGGAACTAATATGGGCATTGGTGCCGCATTTGGGGTTTTAGGTTCGGCCTACGGCAATGCTAATGCACGTGCATTATATGGCGTATATGGTGAGGCGTTTAGCTTTGGGCCTGCTACACAATATGCTGGGTATTTTGATGGAAATGTAACTGTAACAGGTACAGTCACATCGGCTTCTGATTTTAAATTAAAGAATAACCTTTCTAAGATTTCAAATGGACTCGGAACGCTCATGAAGCTTTCGCCTTATTCGTATCAATATGAAAAAATTGCAGGAATGAATTTGCCAGCAGGTAATCATCACGGATTTATAGCTCAAGATGTGCAAGCAGTTTTACCTGAATTGGTTACAAAAGCCATTCAACCTGCTAAATACGATCCCGTAACTAAGGCAAAATTGAGTGAACCAGTCGAGTTTTTGAGTGTAAATTATATAGAGTTGATTCCGTATTTGGTGAAGGCGATTCAAGAACAACAAGTGCAAATTGAAGCCTTGAAAACCGAATTGGAACGGTTGAAAAATAAATAAATCCTTATAAATTTGATGAAAGGGATTGTAAAAATAGTCATCTTGCTGTTGATTTTTCTTGAAAGTGTACAAACAAAGGCTCAGTCTTGTACTGGGTCTTTGGGCGACCCTGTTGTGAACGTTACTTTTGGTTCGGGTGCAAGTATTGGTGCGGCCTTACCGACTGGACAAACGAATTACACATACTCGGGAGTGACCTGTATTCAAGATGGATTTTATGGAATACGCACAACTTCAGTAGCCAATGCTACCGACAATAATACTTGTTATGGTGGTGGTTGGTTGCTTTCTACACGTGACCATACAGGTGATACTAATGGCTACATGATGGTGGTTAATGCTTCATATTCACCAGGTGAATTTTTCAAAACAACTATTTCTGGTTTGTGTGGTGGAACAACTTATGAGTTTTCTTCTTGGATAATGAATTTATTAAAAGCGGGAAGCTGCTCGACTAATTCTCAAAGATTTCCAAATGTAACTTTTAATATTGAAACAACTTCTGGGACAGTCTTAAAAACATTTTCTACTGGAAGTATTCCCGAAACTTCAAGTCCACAGTGGAATAGATATGCAACATTTTTTACTACACCAACGGGGGTTTCAACCGTCGTTTTACGTTTAGTAAATAATGCACCTGGAGGCTGTGGGAATGATTTAGCCCTCGATGATATTCAGTTTAGAGCATGCGGGCCGACGTTGACAACTAAGTTTTTGAATACCAATTCTACAACAGCTAAGATTTGTATTGGTCAGTCGTTCACGCTGAATGCAACGTTAAGTAGTGGCTATAATAATCCTGTGTTTCAATGGCAAGTCAGTACAGATGCTACTAATTGGACAAATATAAGTGGTGCAACAACTACTACATATACATTAACACCTGCAACGAGTGGTATTTATTATTATAGAGTTTTAGCATCTGAAAGTGGTAATATTAACCTAATTACATGCCGAATTGCTTCAACCCCAACATTAGTTGGCACTGTTACGCCATATCCAGATTTAGTTACTTCAGGAACAAGCATATGTACTGAAACTTGTACAGATTTATCGACATTATTTACTGATAATACCCCTCTGCTTCCTAATAGTACTGTAAGTATTAAATATTTTAACACATTGGCTGATGCTCAAGCAGATGTAAATCAACTTACAAGTTCGGTGGTATGCCCAACGGCCTCAAGAAGCTATTTTGTGAGTAAAACTGTGAATGGTTGCAATGATATTCTTGAGATTCCGATTACAGTAAAGCCATTGCCAGCAATTAATGCAAGTTCAAATTCAGCTATTTGTCAAGGTCAAACATTGAATTTGACCACCACAAATGCAGGTACCGGAGCAACTTATGCTTGGAGTGGACCAAATTCTTTTGCATCTACTTTACAAAATCCAAGTATCGCAGCTGCTAAAAGTACCCAGAATGGTACTTATTCTTTAACAGTTACATTGAATGGTTGTACTGCAACGGCCACAACGAGTGTTACGGTTAAGCCATTACCAACAGTAGGAGCAAGTAATAATTCACCCATTTGTCAAGGACAAACTTTAACGTTAAGTTCGGTCAATGGTGGAACAGGAGCATCATATTTATGGAATGGACCGAGCGGATATTCTTCTGCTTTACAAAATCCAACAATTAGTGGTATAACTCCTGCATCTAATGGAGTTTATACTTCAACAGTTACATTAAACGGATGTACGGCTACTGCTACTACAAATGTGGCTATTAAGCCTTTACCAAATACATCGGCAAATAGTAATAGCCCTGTTTGTGTAGGTAATACTTTAAATTTATTGGGTTCTGGGGGCGTTACAGGAGCGATTTATCAATGGAGTGGCCCTAATAATTTTACATCAGGATTACAAAATCCGAGTATAACAACAGTAACAACTGCGGCAAGTGGAACATATAGTCTGAATGTGATTTTAAATGGTTGTAGTGCAAGTTCAACTACTGCTGTCACTATAAATCCTTTACCAACACCAACAGCCAATTCTAATAGCCCAGTTTGTGTTGGAAAAAGTTTGGATTTAATATCAAGTGGTGGAGTTATCTATGCTTGGTTAGGACCAAATGGTTTTACATCAAGTTTACAAAATCCAAGTATCAATCCAGCAAGTCTTTCGGCATCTGGAATTTATACAGTTACGGTGACGAATGCGAATGGATGTAGTGCAACAGCTACTACGAGTGTGGTTATCAATGCTTTGCCTGTTCCCTCTGCAAGTTCAAATACGCCAGTATGTGTTGGAAAAAGTTTAGATTTAACATCAAGTGGTGGAGTAAGTTACGTTTGGGTAGGGCCTAATGGTTTTACATCAAGTTTACAGAATCCAAATGTCAATCCAGTAAGCATTTCAGCCACAGGAATTTATACGATTACTGTTACAAATGCGAATGGCTGTAGTTCAACAGCTACGACGAATGTGGTAATCAATGCTATACCAGTACCAACAGCGAGTTCAAACACGCCAGTTTGTGTTGGGAAAAGTTTAGATTTAACATCAAGTGGTGGAGTAAGTTATACTTGGGTAGGACCGAATGGTTTTACTTCAAGTTTACAGAATCCAAGTATTAATCCAGTAGGTATTTCTTCATCAGGAGTTTATACAGTTACGGTTACTAACGGTAATGGGTGTAGTGCGACTGTTACGACGAAAGTGGTAATCAATGCTTTGCCAGTTCCAACAGCGAGTTCAAATAGCCCAGTTTGTGTAGGTAAAAGTTTAGATTTAACATCAAGTGGTGGAGTAAGTTACGTTTGGGTAGGGCCTAATGGTTTTACATCAAGTTTACAAAATCCGAGTATTAATCCAGCAAGTCTTTCAGCAACGGGAATTTATACAGTTACAGTAACGAATGCGAATGGTTGTAGTGCAACTGCCACGACGAGTGTGGTTATCAATTCTTTACCAGTACCAACGGCAAGTTCCAATACGCCTGTTTGTGTTGGTAAAAGTTTAGATTTGACATCAAATGGCGGAGTGGGTTATGCTTGGTTAGGGCCAAATGGATTTGTTTCAAGTTTACAGAATCCGAGTATCAATCCAGTAAGCATTTCAGCAACAGGAGTTTATACGGTCACGGTTACGAATACCAATGGATGTAGTGCGACAGCCACGGCGAATGTCATTATCAATGCTTTACCAATTCCAACAGCGAGTTCAAACACGCCAGTTTGTGTTGGGAAAAGTTTAGATTTAGGTTCGAGTGGTGGTGTAAGCTATGCTTGGGTTGGACCAAATGGTTTTACCTCAAGTTTACAGAATCCGAGTATTAATCCAGTAAGTCTTTCAGCAACAGGAGTTTATACGGTCACGGTTACGAATACCAATGGATGTAGTGCGACAGCCACGGCGAATGTCATTATCAATGCTTTACCAATTCCAACAGCGAGTTCAAACACGCCAGTTTGTGTTGGGAAAAGTTTAGATTTAGGTTCGAGTGGTGGTGTAAGCTATGCTTGGGTTGGACCAAATGGTTTTACCTCAAGTTTACAGAATCCGAGTATTAATCCAGTAAGTCTTTCAGCAATAGGAATTTATACATTTACGGTTACGAATGCCAATGGATGTAGTGCGACTGCCACGACGAATGTGGTTATTAATGCTTTGCCAGTACCAACGACGAGTTCAAATACGCCAGTTTGTGTTGGAAAAAGTTTAGATTTAGCTTCAAGTGGTGGGGTAAGCTATTCTTGGTTAGGACCAAATGGCTTTACTTCAAGTTTACAAAATCCGAGTATTAATCCAGCAAGTATTTCAGCGACTGGAATTTATACAGTTACGGTGACGAATGCGAATGGCTGTAGTGCAACCACCACGACGAGTGTGATTATCAATGCTTTACCAGTTCCAACAGCGAGTTCAAATACCCCAGTTTGTGTTGGGAAAAGTTTAGATTTAACATCAAGTGGGGGTGTAAACTATGCTTGGGTAGGTCCGAATGGTTTTACATCAAGTTTACAAAATCCGAGTATTAATCCAGCAAGTATTTCAGCATCGGGAATTTATACCGTTACAGTTATAAATGCAAATGGCTGTAGTGCAACCACCACTACGAGTGTGATTATCAATGCTTTACCAGTTCCAACAGCGAGTTCAAATACCCCAGTTTGTGTTGGGAAAAGTTTAGATTTGACATCAAGTGGTGGAGTAAGTTATGCTTGGGTAGGGCCAAATGGTTTTTCTTCAAGTTTACAAAATACAAGTATCAATCCTGTAAGTCTTTTAGCAGCTGGAATTTATACAGTTACTGTTACAAATGCGACTGGCTGTAGTGCGACCGCTACAACAAATGTGGTTATCAATTTTTTACCAGTTCCAATAGCGAGTTCAAATACGCCAGTTTGTGTTGGAAAGAGTTTAGATTTTACCTCAAGTGGTGGAGTAAACTATGCTTGGGTAGGGCCAAATGGCTTTACTTCAAGTCTACAAAATCCGAGTATCAATTCTGTAAGTATTTCAGCAACGGGAATTTATACAGTTACAGTTACAAATACGAATGGCTGTAGTGCAACCACCACGACGAGTGTGGTTATTAATGCTTTGCCAGTTCCAACAGCGAGTTCAAATACGGCAGTTTGTGTTGGAAAGAGTTTAGATTTTACCTCAAGTGGTGGAGTAAACTATGCTTGGTTAGGGCCAAATGGCTTTACATCAAGTTTACAGAATCCGAGTATTAATCCAGTAAGTGTTTCATCATCAGGTGTTTATACAGTTACGGTGACGAATGCGAATGGATGTAGTTCAACTGCTACGACGAGTGTGATTATCAATGCTTTACCAGTACCAACAGCAAGTTCAAATACGCCAGTTTGTGTTGGGAAAAGTTTAGATTTAGCTTCAAGTGGTGGTGTAAGCTATGCTTGGGTAGGGCCTAATGGTTTTACATCAAGTTCACAAAATCCGAGTATCAATCCAGTAAGTCTTTCAGCAATAGGAATATATACAGTTACTGTTACAAATGCGAATGGCTGTAGTGAAACAGCCACGACGAATGTAGTTATCAATGCTTTACCAGTTCCCATGGCAAGTTCAAACACGCCTGTTTGTGTTGGGAAAAGTTTAGATTTAACCTCAAGTGGTGGGGTAAATTATGCTTGGGGAGGACCAAATGGTTTTGCGTCAAGTTTACAAAATCCGAGTATTAATCCAGTAAGCATTTCAGCAACAGGAATTTATACAGTTACGGTAACAAATGCCAATGGTTGTAGTGCAACAGCTACGACGAATGTGGTTATCAATGCTTTGCCAGTTCCAACAGTGAGTTCAAATAAGCCCGTTTGTGTTGGTAAAAGTTTAGATTTAACATCAAGTGGTGGAGTAAGTTACGTTTGGGTAGGGCCTAATGGTTTTACTTCAAGTTTACAAAATCCGAGTATTAATCCAGTAAGTCTTTCAGCATCGGGAATTTATACAGTTACGGTAACGAATGCGAATGGCTGTAGTGCAACAGCTACTACGAGTGTTGTTATCAATGCTTTACCTGTTCCCTCTGCAAGTTCAAACACGCCAGTTTGTGTTGGGAAAAGTTTAGATTTAACATCAAGTGGAGGCGTAAGTTATGCTTGGGCTGGGCCGAGTGGCTTTTCTTCAAGTTTACAAAATCCGAGTATTAATCCAGTAAGTATTTCGGCATCTGGAATTTATACGGTCACGGTTACGAATGCCAATAGTTGTAGTGCAACTGCCACGACAAATGTTGTTATCAATGCTTTGCCAGTTCCAACAGCGAGTTCAAATAGCCCAGTTTGTGTAGGAAAAAGTTTAGATTTAACATCAAGCGGAGGCGTAAGTTATGTTTGGGTAGGTCCGAATGGATTTGTCTCAAGTTTGCAAAATCCGAGTATTAATCCAGTAAGTCTTTCAGCAACTGGAATTTATACAGTTACGGTGACGAATACGAATGGTTGTAGTGCAACAGCTACAACAAATGTGCTTATTAATCCTTTACCTGTTGCTTTGATTTCGTCAAACTCTCCAGTTTGTGAAACTTTACCGCTTAATATTTCTGCTCAAGCTTCGCTGGGTGCTGTATATGCTTGGAGTGGGCCAAATGGATTTTCATCAACTGCTCAAAACCCAACTATTGTTAGTCCTACGGTAGCTAATTCGGGTATATATTTCCTAACTGTAACTTCGGGAGATGGATGTACGGCAACTGCGAGTGCAAACATAACTATTAAAAAGAAACCGGCTGCCATAGCATCAAATGATTCGCCGAAGTGTGCGGGACAAAATTTACAGTTAAATGCCAATAATGAAACGGGTGCCACATATACTTGGAGTGGGCCAAATGGTTTTACCTCAAATCTTCAAAATCCTATTGTTACTAATGTTTCTCCTATCAATACAGGTATTTATCAAGTAATTGTGGATTTGGATGGTTGCTTTAATTCGGCTACGACTTCCGTTACGGTGTATGATAATCCAGTTGCTAATCCATCGTCTAATTCTCCAGTTTGTGAAGGGCAGGTTTTAAATTTTACGGCCGAAAATGCAGGTGCAGGAGCAACGTATTTATGGACTGGTGTAAATGGCTTTACTTCAAATCTCCAAAATCCGAGTTTATTGGCACAAACAGCTATTAATTCAGCAGTTTTTACACTTACCGTAACACAAAATGGCTGTATAACTACTGCATCTACTGCCATTACAATTAAGCCAAAGCCAACTATAAGTATTCCAATTATTAGCCCTTTATGTGCTACCGAAAATATTAATCTTAAAGCCATTGCTACCAATGGGTCGAGTTTTCAATGGAGTGGGCCAAATGGATTTGTTTCATCGCTTCAAAATCCAGTTATTAATAGTAGCATAATTGCTTCAACTGGTATTTATGAAGTTATTGTTGACTTAAATGGCTGTTTAAATAATGCCACAACTTCAATTACCGTCAATCCAAAACCTGGTGCGATTGCGATGGTAAACAGTCCAGTTTGTGAAACGGAGAGTGTTAATCTCACCGCAAATAATGCAGGAACAGGAGCCATTTATTCTTGGGTTGGGCCGAATAATTTTACTTCTAATTTACAAAATCCAGTTTTAAATAATACAATTCCCATTCAGTCTGGTATTTATACGCTTACTGTTCAACTTGGTATTTGTTTTTCAACCACAACTGTTGATGTAACAGTTTTCCCTAAACCTACGCTAACTATAGGCTTAGTTGCTTGTAAACCTAACTTAAAAACATATACAGTTGATTTTACAAGTAATGCCACTACGCTTCTGACAACTGCGGGTACTATAAATAATTTAGGAGGAAATAATTATCAAATCGTGGGTGTCCCTGCTGGTACTAATATTGTTCTTACTGTAAAAACTGACAAGAATTGTATCGAAATTCAGAATATCAATGCTCCTGATTGTTCTTGTCCAGTTGTAAATGCTCCTGTGAGTAATGGCGATAAAGTTATTTGCGAAGGAGATATAAATCCAATTTTATCTGTAAATGTTGGAGCAAACGAAACGGCCGACTGGTATAGTACTCCAAGTGGGGGAAGTCCACTCGTCGATTCGACCAAGAGTTTTACGCCAACATCAACATCGCCAGGCACTTATACTTATTACGCAGAAACCCGTAATGAAATTAACGAGTGTAGAAGTGCTACCCGAACCGCAATCAAATTTACGATAAAGCCGAAGCCATTGGTTTCATTAAATGCTAACTCACCGATTTGTGAAACTGACTCCTTAAAATTAACTGGCAACTCCTCATTGACTGGTGTGATATATAGTTGGAATGGACCCAATAATTATACTTCAAGTTTGCAAAATCCTGTAATTACTAATGCAATTTCTTCACAATCAGGTTATTATAAGTTGTTGATTGATTTGAATGGCTGTAAGACTGCTGATTCGGTGAATGTTTTCATTAAGCCTAAACCACAACCGATTGCTTCGTCGAATAGTCCAGTTTGTGAGGGTTTTCCTTTGAATATTTCAGCTAATTCAATAGCCAATGCCAGCTATAAATGGTCAGGACCCAAAGCATTTACGAACGAAAATCAGAACGAAATTATCACTAACACAATTCCTGCTTGCTCGGGCATTTACACATTAACCGTAACATTGGATGGATGTGTAAGCACTACAACGACCCAAGTTGTAGTCAACGCAAAACCAAAAATTTCAACCTCAACTCCAAAATGTGCGGTTGATTTAGCTACTTATTCTTTGAAATTTATCGCTCTTGGTGGAACCGTAAGTTCAACTGCTGGAGTTATCATAAATGATAGTTTGAAAAATGTGCCAAGTGGAACAAACGTAAGATTATACATCACATCGCCCGAAGGTTGCCAAGATTCTGTTTTGGTTAATGCACCTGACTGCCTTTGCCCACCTTTAGATGCCTCTGTAAGTTTGGGAGATACTGCTATTTGTCAGAGTCAACCTAATCCATTATTGGCGGTAAACGTAAATACGCTCGCAGGAGAAACCGTAGATTGGTATGATGCAGCCAATGGAGGGAATTTATTACAAGGCAATTCTTTGACCTATAATCCAAGTCCAACTGCGGCTGGTACTTATACTTATTATGCTGAAACTCGCCGTGCTGATATTACAATTCGTACTTGTGTAAGTAGCACTCGTACACCTGTTAAGTTGATTATCAAACCATTACCTTTAGCTACTGCACTAAACAACTCGCCAATTTGTCAAGAAGATTCGTTGAAATTAGAGGCCGTTGCTGTTTCGGGTGCAAACTTTGCTTGGACTGGCCCAAATGGTTTTGTGGCAAATTCCGAAGATACACTTCGTTTTCCTGCAAAAACCTCAATGTCTGGAATTTATAATCTAACAGTCGAGTTAGCAGGTTGTATAAGCACCGCAACGACCGAAGTTTTAGTAAAACCACTTCCAGATGCAAATGCTCTAAGCAATGCAACTTTCGGCCTTTGTGAAAATGATACTTTAACCTTGACAATGCCATCAGCGACAAATCCTATTGATTCTTATTCATGGACAGGCCCTAATGCTTACGCTGCAACTGGTCAAACAGTAAAGATAATTCCTGCAAGTCCATCATTATCAGGTATTTATACATTAACCACGTCTTTGAATGGCTGTAAAAATCAAGATACAACAAATGTGCTGATTAAACCTTTGCCACTAACGATTGCCAACAATACTTCTCCTGTTTGTGAGGGTGATAGCGTGATACTCTCAGCGGCAGATTCGCCAAATGCTACTTATGAATGGTTTACACCTAATGGAGTTCCTATCGGTACGGGCAAAAGGATTGTATTGACCAATACACAACCCAATCAGTCGGGAGATTATTTCGTGAAAGTTACATTAGATGGTTGCTCAGATACTTCAAGAACAAATGTCATTATCAAGCGAAAACCAATAGCTTTAGCTTCTGGAAATACGGTTTGTGCTGGTGAAAGTATAGTTTTAAACGCTCAAAAAGATTCTACTGCTACATATTTGTGGTCTGGCCCTTTGGGTTTTAATGCCACAAAAAAGGATACCATTCTTACAAATGTCATAGTTTCACAGTCGGGTATTTACACGCTCAATGTTACCTTAAATGGATGTACACTGAGTGATACAGCAAGTGTACTTGTTAAGCCATTGCCAGTAACGATTGCTTTGAGTAATAGCCCAGTTTGTGAAAATGCAGCTACTCAACTCACGGCCGAAAATGCAGGAACAAATGCCAAGTATGCTTGGGTAGGGCCAAATAATTTTAATTCAACACTACAAAATCCAGTATTAGATAGTGCATCGGTAGCTAAAGCCGGAATTTATACGGTCGAGATTACGCTTGATGGTTGTAAACAAACTGATACCACTTTGGTAGTTGTAAAGCCATTGCCATTGGTTTCGATAACTGCCAATACACCAATTTGTGAAGATGATACATTAAAACTTTCGGTGAGTTCATTAATTGGTGGAACTTACGCTTGGAGTGGACCAAATAATTTTACAAGTTCTCAAAATACCGTACAAATCCAAAAAGTATCACTAAATGCTTCTGGTTTGTATCAAGTAACAGTCACAAAAGATGCTTGTTCTAAAAACGATTCAGTTTCTATTGGAATCAAACCAAAACCATTAGTTCAAATATTATCGAATAGTCCTGTTTGTGAACAAGATTCTCTACAATTAACCGCTGCTAATGCTGGCGTTAATGCAACCTACTCATGGTCGGGACCAAATGGATTTACTTCAAATATTCAGAATCCGACAGTTTCGCCAATGACAATGGCCAAGGCTGGAAAGTATATTCTGCAAGTCAATTTAGATAATTGTATAGAATACGATACAACCGAAGTCGTAGTAAAACCATTACCGATTCTTGCATTGAGTAGTAATTTGCCAGTTTGTGCTGAGGATACGTTGAAATTGTTTACAGGAAATAATCAATTGGGTACAACTTTCAAATGGAGTGGGCCTGCTGGTTTCTCTGATACAACATCGACATCTATAATTCCTAATGTTTCGGTCCAACAATCTGGACTTTATCAAGTGACGGCCGTTTTGAATGGGTGTTTCAAGGCCGATAGTATTAGTGTTTTGATAAAACCACTTCCAGTTGCAATAGCATCTGCAAAAGATGATTCATTATGTGTTGGCGAAACATTAGAACTTTCAGCAGCAAATGCTGGTATAGGAGCAAACTACTCTTGGGAAGGCCCTAATGGATTTATTTCTAATGAGCAAAGTCCAGTTATAACACCTGTAACATCAAGCAATGCAGGGAAATATATTTTGAAAGTAACGCTAAATAACTGTGAAGCGAAAGATACCATCAATATTGTAGTCAATCCTTTACCAACTTTGGTTATTGATTCCGCCAAATGTACGCCTGACTTAAAATATTACAATGTTTATTACCACGCATCTGATAGTTTAGTGAGTAGCACGGCAGGTATTTTTGAGAATGGAATTCTTAAAAATATACCAAAAGATTCCTTGAGTGTAAGATTGACAGTAACAACAAAATTTGGATGTAGCATTAATCAAGAAGTGACAGCTCCCGATTGTAATTGTCCAGTAATTGCCGCACCAACGATGAATATTCAAGATACCACCATTTGTCGAGGTTCAACTTTGCCAATTTTCAAAGCTACCGCTGGCAATCGCCAAACGGCTGATTGGTACGACTCACCATCTGGTGGTACAAAAATATTTACTGGTTTAAGTTACAGTTTGACAACCTCGGACACGCTTTATGTGCAAGCAAGAGATACCGTAAGTAATTGTAAAAGTAATGTTCGTACCAAAATTTCTTTGATTATCAATGAATTACCAATAGCGAATGCTTCAGCTAATTCACCAGTTTGTCAAGGCGATAGTTTAGAACTTTCGGCTGAAACTGTGAGCGGAGCAAGTTATTCATGGTTGGGTGCAGGTTTTACATCAACGCAACAAAACCCAGTTATCAATGCTGCCAAAGTTCTTGATGGAGGAATATATACGTTAAGCGTAACCTTGAAAGGTTGTGTCAGCACAACAACGGTTAATGCAATCATCAATCCATTACCAACTTTGGTTATTGACTCCGCCAAATGTACGCCCGACTTAAAATATTACAATGTGTATTATCACGCATCGGATAGTTTAGTGACTAGCACGGCAGGAATTTTTGAGAATGGAATTCTTAAAAATATACCAAAAGATTCCTTGAGTGTAAGATTGACAGTAACAACAAAATTCGGATGCAGCATCAGTCAAGAAGTGATAGCTCCCGATTGTAATTGCCCAGTAATTGCCACACCAAAAATGAATATTCAGGATACGACAATTTGTCGAGGTTCAACTTTACCAATTTTCACAGCCACCGTTGGCAATCGCCAAACGGCTGATTGGTTCGATTCACCAACGGGCGGTACAAAAATATTTACTGGTTTAAGTTACAGTTTGACAACTTCGGACACACTTTATGTGCAAGCAAGAGATACGGTAAGTAATTGTAAAAGCAATGTTCGTACGAAAGTGTCCTTGATTATCAATGAATTACCAATAGTGAATGCTACCTCTAATTCACCAGTTTGTCAAGGCGATAGCTTAAAACTTTCGGCTGA
Organism: Emticicia aquatilis; assembly: GCF_014644295.1. GTDB lineage: Bacteria > Bacteroidota > Bacteroidia > Cytophagales > Spirosomataceae > Emticicia > Emticicia aquatilis. Next base: position 711,621 of record NZ_BMKK01000002.1, on the reverse strand, counting down.
AACTGTGAGCGGAGCAAGTTATTCATGGTTGGGTGCAGGTTTTACATCAACTCAACAAAATCCAATTATCAATCCTGCGAAAGTTCTTGATGGAGGAATATACACTTTAACAGTAACATTGAAAGGTTGTGTCAGTACAACAACGGTTAATGCAATAGTTAATCCATTACCAACTTTGGTTATTGATTCAGCCAAATGTACACATGACTTAAAATATTACAATGTTTATTATCACGCATCGGATAGTTTAGTGAGTAGCACTGCTGGTATTTTCGAGAATGGAATTCTTAAAAATATACCAAAAGATTCCTTGAGTGTAAGATTGACAGTTACAACGAAATTTGGATGTAGCATTAGTCAAGAAGTGACCGCTCCCGATTGTAATTGCCCAGTAATTGCTGCACCAACAATGAATATTCAAGATACAACCATTTGTCGAGGTGATATTTTGCCAATTTTTAAAGCCGCTGTTGCCAATCGCCAAACGGCTGATTGGTTCGATTCACCATCTGGTGGTACGAAAGTATTTACGGGTCTAAGTTACAGTTTAACAACCTCGGACACGCTTTATGTGCAAGCAAGAGATACCGTAAGTAATTGTAAAAGCAATGTTCGTACAAAAGTATCGTTGATTATCAATGAATTACCGAGTTTTGAAGTAGTAGGAATATCTGCAAAATGCTCTGGAAGCGTTGTCGAAAATAATGGAGCTATTCAACTACTTACTTGGGCGAGTAGCAACAAGTTTGCTTATGTGAAAGATTCGGTATTTACCGAAAATACTACTTATCAGACGGCCAGTAACATTCCAACTGATGGCTTAATTATTAAGAATATTGCAGGAAGCCCAACCAATGTTTGGTACACTATCAGGATTTTTAATCCTTCTGGCTGCTTTGTTGATAAAAAAGTTTTATTGAAAAAGACTGTATGCGACTGTCTTCTAACACCAATTTGCACTCCGTTTGAAGTGAAGAAAACCAAGAATAGGCGAGTGATACCTTAATGTTTGAGAAGTCGATTATCAAAGTTGAAATCTTCCATTCTGAGGATTTTAACTTTTGAAAAATCAGCGTGTAATGGATTGATTAGAAAATTATATTCCCCTTCAACAACCACTGATGGCACTCGTAAACTAAGATACTCATTGGCATTTAGCCATGCCGTACTAATTTTTGAGGTAGATTCGCTTGGCTCGATATTATTCCAATCTTCGGGTAATGATTTTGTGGGAATTGTTAGGATAGAATCATCGGGTATATATATCGTAATCAATTGATAATTAAGCGGTAAGTAAGCATTTGTGGTATGTACCAGTACCTCCACAAGAGCCAATGCTCGAGTGCCAGCAGTGTATAAAACCGCATCACCTTTTCTATTCCACCGACCACCATGAATCTTTGCACCAGTTCCCGATAAATCGTTGGCGTATTTACTTGAAGACAATCGAAAAACTTCCATGCAGAAACGCTTAGGCTAAAATTCCGTGTTCGATTCTACCTATTTCGTCCAAAACCATCTCAAAACCAAAATTCGTATCAAGGATTTCGAGCGGTGTTTTTGAGCCAAGAAATGGATTCGGGTGACGCATCCAGCCTTTGAAACGCTCCAAATCTCCCCAAACTTCGCTGCCTCTTTCGTAAAGTTTTGCCAATTGGATGGCTTTTTCCGAAGCTGTTTTTTCTAATTTTTTATTATCTGGGTAGCGTTGTAGTGTTCGTTCCGAAAGATTGATAATAATAGCCAATTCTTTTCCCGAAAACGACAATTGTTTTGCCATTTTTACGACTGCATTTTTCGGAATTCCTGTTCGGGCCAATTCAATCAAATCCGATTGATTTTTGACCGATTGATTAAATAATAAAAACATAACTTCTGACATTTGTCGTAAAATAAACGAAAAATGTCGTAATTCCCAAAGTCTTTATTGCTTTTTATAAGTTGAGCCAAAAAATGTTTATCATTGCCAGTCAATCTTGCTGTCATTAGGTCGATAAATATAAAAGAAGTATGCAAAATTTCAACAATTTCATAAATTCTATCTGTCCACTTTCGGAAGCTGCTCAAATAGCACTTTCGCATAAAATGGTTCAAAAAACATACCCTAAGAACCATATTCTTGTGCCTGACCTTTCGAAGTGCGATAGACTGTATTTTATTGAAAAAGGTTTAGTCAGAATTTATTATCATAATCAGGAACGAGAAATTACAGACTTTTTTGCTGCCGAAAATGGTGTTTTTGGTCCAATTTTCCGAAGTAAGCCAATCAAAGATTTCATTCATTCGGTGGAGTTATTAGAGCCATCAACAATTTTATCAATCAATATTTTTGAACTCGAAAACCTATACCAAGCACATCATGACTTAGAAAGATTAGGTAGATTAATAGCACTTCATACAGTTTTCATGTTACAGCAACGGATAGACAGCTTGCAATTTGCGAGTGCTAAAGAACGATACGATGATTTTTTAGAAAATTTTCCTACAATTTTACAAAGAGCTCCACTAGGACATATCGCTTCGTATTTGGGTATGAATCAAGTGACTTTGAGTCGAGCCAGAAAACAAAAACATTAGTTTTTTTAGCTTATGCTAAAAAGTTTTTTATACTAAACATAGTCCTTTGTTTCTTCAATTTTATGAGGAACTTATGACTAAAATAAACATCGTTGAAGCTCCCGAAGGCTATTCAGGGAGCGGATTTTTTGCTACTTCATTTGAAAAAGTGATTGGACTCGCCCGCAGTTATTCGTTGTTCCCACTGCCGTTTGCTACATCTTGCTGTGGCATTGAATTTATGGCAACGATTGGTACAAACTATGATATTTCTCGATTTGGTGCCGAAATTCCACGTTTTTCGCCACGTCAGGCCGATTTATTGTTAGTAATGGGAACTATCTCGAAGAAAATGGCTCCCGTTTTGAAGCAAGTTTACGCCCAAATGGCTGAGCCTCGTTGGGTAGTGGCAGTTGGTGCGTGTGCTACTTCGGGTGGTATTTTTGATACCTATTCGGTTTTGCAAGGCATTGACCGAATTATTCCCGTCGATATTTATATTCCGGGTTGTCCGCCTCGCCCCGAGCAAATTATAGATGGATTGATGGAAATTCAGAAAATGGTCCAGAACGAAGGATTACGAAGAAGAAATAGTGAAGAATACGACATACTTTTACAATCGTATAATATTTAATTTTATGGTTGAAGTCGAAGAAAATATCTTCGACTTCAACTGCTTATTTTATGCCATCAATGCCTCAATATCTTCTATTTCGAGCGGAATATTGGCCATTAAATCTTCATTACCAGTTTCTGTAATCAAAATATCATTTTCGAGCCTGATACCAAGTTTTTCTTCTGGAATATAAATCCCTGGTTCACAAGTGAAAAGCATTCCTGCCTTAAAGACTTCATAGCGATTACCCACATCATGTACATCAAGCCCCAAGTGATGCGAGATTCCGTGAGGGAAATACTTTTTATAAAGTGGGGCATCTTCGTTCTGATTTTCAACCTCACTTTGCTTCAATAAACCCAGTTTTATTAATTCTATTTCCATTATTTTGCCTACTCCTTTGCGTAGGTTTTCCATGGTATTTCCTACGACAAGCATCTTTTTTGCCGCTTTCATTACATTCAAAACTGCCGAATAGACTTCTTTTTGTCGAGCCGTGAAACGCCCATTTACTGGCAAACAACGAGTAATATCGGCATTATAATTGGCATATTCGGCCCCAAAATCCATCAAAATAACTTCGCCTGCTTCGCACAGATTATTGTTCGTTACATAGTGCAACACACAAGCACTTTCGCCCGAAGCCAAAATAGGAGCAAAGGCATGGCCACGTGAGCGATTTCTCAAAAATTCGTGTGTGAGTTCGGCTTCTAATTCAAATTCGGCAACTTTTGGTTGTAAGAATTTGGCCATTCTTACAAAGCCTTTGCCCGTAATTTCGATAGCTTTTCTTATTAAATCAATCTCTATTGGGTGTTTGATTACTCTCAATTGGTGCATCAAAGGGGCGAGACGCTCAATTCGATGAAGTGGAAATTTGTGTTTAAATTCAGTAATAAATCTTCGTTCACGACTTTCAAAATTCCATTCTCCACCATCGTGTTCGTTTAGATTTAAGTAAACTTGGTCGGCCAAGAAGATGAGTTTTCGTAAAATTGTCTCAAAACTGCTCGTCCAAACCACTTTTTCGATGCCTGAAATTTCGGTGGCTTGTTTTTTAGAAAGTTTTTCTCCTTCCCAAACTTTTATATGTTCGCTGGTTTCTCTAACCAATAAAATTTCTCTAAATTTTTCATCGGGAAAATCTGGAAACAGAACCAAAATAGTTTCTTCTTGGTCGATACCTGTCAAATAGAAAATATCGTTATTTTGACGAAACCCAAAAGTGCCATCAGCGTTACTCGGTAAAACATCATTCGACTGAACAATTACCATCGAATTGGGCTTGAGATGGCTTTTTAATCTTTCACGATTTGAGATAAATAGTTGCGAATCAATTTTTTCGTAACGCATTTTCGTTTTTTAAGTAGAAATTTTAGAATATTTGCGAAATTATAAATTATCAAACACGAATGATTCGATTCAACCAAATTTTCTCAATTTTTATTTTACTCTCTGCATTTGTTCTGAAAGCCGAAGCCCAGCAGTCAAAATATTGGGTAGTTTTTACTGATAAAGAGGTAAATGCTGAGCCAGCGATTTCTGAAAAATGCAAAGAAAATAGACGAATGCTTGGTTTGGTCGAAAATCAATTTTCGGATTTACCACTCACAAAAAAATATACTACTGATTTAGAAAAGTCTGGTATTCAGCCACTTGTAAAATCAAAATGGTTGAATGCTGTGTCGGCAAATTTATCTGACGCTCAGATAGAAAAAGTGAAGAGGTTTGATTTTGTCAAAGAAATAATACCTATTGAAAGTCAGGCAGTGCTAGCAAATATAAAGCATATTAATAAAAACGTCGGCAAGGTTTCTAACCTTGCCGACGTTGAAAAACAACAAAACGATGACCTTCGTGTAGATTTTGCGATGAAACAAATTGGTATCGAACATTTTTTAGATGCTGGTTTAAATGGCAAAGGTGTAACCATTGGTGTAATTGATGCTGGTTTTTTCGGTGCAAACGATACACAAACCCTCAAACACCTATTTGAAAGAAAGCAGATTTTAGGTGTAAAAGACTATGTAAACCCAAAGAAAAAAGATTATTTTGGCGAAAGAGAATCTGCATCTGATTTTCACGGAACTGAAGTTTTGAATGCCATTACTGGTCGAAATTTTAAAGAAAATTTTCAGATTGGGTTGGCAACAAATGCCAATTTTTATTTAGCTCGAACCGATAGCGGGAATAAAGAATTTAGAGGTGAGGAAGATAACTGGATGGCCGCTATGGAATGGATGGATAGTTTGGGGGTACGATTGATAAATACATCACTGGGCTACGCAAAAGGTTTTTCAAATCCAAAAGAAAGCTATACACCCGAACAAATGGATGGAAAAACAAGCGTGATTGCCCGTGCTGCAAAAATGGCAGTTGACGAAAAAGGTATAGTTTTGGTGGTTTCGGCAGGCAATGAAGGTGATGATAGTTCATGGAGAATTATCTCGACTCCAGCCGATGTAGATGGGGTGATTGCTATCGGTGCAACGAATGAATTGGGGATGAAAATGGGGTATAGTAGTATCGGCCCAGAGTTTTTGACTTATATGAAACCCAATGTATCGTGTTTTTCGCTTTTTGGTACATCGTTGGCGGCTCCAGTAATTACTGGCTTTGTGGCGTGTATCATGCAAGCATTTCCAAATTTGAATAACAAAGAAATTCGTACAATCCTCGAAAAATCGGCTAATCTTTACCCTTATGGCAATAATTTTATCGGTTATGGAGTTCCGAGTGCCAAGAAAGCACTGAAATTAGCAGCAAAAAGACCGCTCAGTGAAGTTGAACCAAGAATCATAGAAGTAGCCGAAAACGAAAAACAAGTAGAAATTCCGATGCCAGTTGGTGAAATTGCAGTGGTTTTTCACAAGAAAAATGCTACTCACGTAATTACACAAGAATCTGTAAAGGCTAAATATAATTTTATTCCGCTCAAACGAAATCCATCAGTTAAACAAACAACCGTAATGACTCGTGAAGAAGTGGTAGAGGTGATTTGGAAACCCCCCAACCCCTGAAGGGGAGAAAAAGATTAAAGTTGTATAAAAAAGGAACTCCCCTTTAGGGGTTGGGGGTGTGGTTTGGCCTTGTCAAAAACTTAGTTGTATAGAATTTTCCTTTATGGAAACGGAAATAAATATTTCCGACCCTCACCACGCTCATATCTTTCACTTTAGAAACATTTTCAATGTCATCTTCTAAAGTATGTATTGTTCCTTGGGTTTTCTTGGCAATCTGCACATAATCGTCTTGGAATGCTAAGTTTTTGCGGTATGTTTCGCCACAAAGTATAATATGCACCTTCTTCTTTACTTTCGATAAGAGCTTCATATCTTTTACTTCGCTGCTATTATCAGCAATCATCACGATTTCGTCAGCGTCAGGGAAGTTTTTTTGTGCATAAAGAATTGCCTCAATATTATTTTCGGGTTTATCTTTATTGTTTTCAGTATTATTGATAGCCGCAAACATTGTATCCCAAAGTACGAGTTCGTCTTTTGTTCTGACCGTAAACATTTTGCCTGGAAGACGTCCACGAGTTTGGCGACCAAGACTATCGCAATCTGTGAAAAACACAATTCCTTTAATCGACTTATTATCAGTATTTTCGTTCATCCAATCGAAAAGCTGTGTGGTATAAGGAAACATCGTTGAAGTAATGTCACAGACAATTACTATGTTTTTCCATTTATCAATATTTCTATCGAGAGCATCATACGAGGTAAGCTCATAGGTCTTTCCGAGGGCTCTAACTCTCGAAATTTTATCACTCATCGAAACCGCACTTGCCGAAAGGAATCTAATTTCTTTTTCGGCTAAATCATCGGCGAGATTATCCTTAAAAACTAATCTTTTATTCGTTATTTTATTGAGTTTAACTTCCGTCTCGTTTGATTCGTCAAATTCTTGGGTTTCGTTGTATAATTCAGGGAAAACTGGCGATTCATTTAATTTTGAAACGGGTTCTTCAATACTCGATTTGGTAGATTCAGCGGCAGGAGGAAGGCTCTGCGTTGTAGTTTTAGTTGTTTCTTCGGGTTCTGATGGCGTAAGTTCGAGCGATAGAGGTTTACTGCTCATATAAAACTCCACGATTGGAGTTTCGCTCACAACTACATAAATTAAACTAAGCAAGAGTAGCCCAAAAGTAGGGTAGAGGAAACGTAAAGTTTTGCTAATAAGTAGCTTACGCTTCATCTTCTTCCAGTCTTCTGGTGATTTTTCAGGACTAAAACCCTCAAGTTTCTCCCTGATAAACCGATGAAATTGTTGTTCTTCTTGCATAATTTAAAGCATTTTTCTGAGTTTCTCACGAAGCAAACCATTGGCTAAAGATAAATTAGCACGGGATGTACTTTCGGCCATGTTTAGCATTTCGCCGATTTCTTTATGAGAGTACCCTTCTATGGCATAAAGGTTAAAAACCAAACGATAATTGGTTGGTAAACTCTGCACTGCCTTCATAATATCTTCAGACGAAAGTTGGGCATAAACCGATGTGTCGCCGAAGTTTGTTTCAATAATATTTTCTGGTAATTGGGTGGTTTGATTCTTGATGTTTTTTCTAAAATGGTCAATCGCTACATTAATCATGATACGCCTGAGCCACGGTTTGATACGCTCGATATTCTCGATTTTATCTAAACTCTTAAAAACTTTCAAAAAACCATCGTTCATTATCTCGAGAGCATCGTCACGATTTTCGCAGTAGCTTAGACACACCGACAAAGCAAAGCCGTGAAAATGCTCGTAGAATTTCTTCATGGCACTTTCTTTGCCTTTTAGGCAGTCTTCTACTACTTCCATCAAACTATTTGAGTTCAATAGTGGCTTTCGAGTTAATGGGTTGAAGTAAATTTCTGTAGTTGCTGTAATCACGGAAAATTTACGTTTAGATGGGTGTTTTTATCTAAGACGTAAATTTTCCGTAGAAACGCTGTCAAATTTATGAATTTGATTGGTATTTCTGAAATATTAGAATTTATATCTCACATTTACACCACCAAAATAGTAAGCTTTGCTTGGGCCTGGGTTCACATCAGTAGCAACACCAGTTGGATAACCACTACCTGGGTCAGAGTCGTTGATGTTGTTCCCTAAGAATAGGAATGTGTAATTGACTTGGTTAGTAAGGTTATTTCCCGCTACATATACATCGAAATCGAATTTAGGTGAAACGTGTTTGTAGCCGATTTTGCTGTTAAATAGTCCGAAACTTTTTACTAAATTGCTATTAGCAAAGTCTGTGTACACCTCACCCATGTAATTGTAAGTATTGTTCCAATAGAAACCAGACTTTAATACAATGTCAATACCTGCTGTATATTTAGTTTTAGGAACACCAACCACTTGTTTTTTAGAATAGTCAACTTGAGCGTTACTAAATCTTGTTACGAAGTCGGTGTATTTAAAGTTATAGCTCGAAAGATTTAAAAACGGCTCAACTTTTTTGATAAAGCCATCACCTTTGCCCGGAATAATTAAGTATCCTAAACTCAATTCAACGCCTTTATTGAGCTGATTACCAGTGTTTGCAAAGTAAGTGTAAGTTCCACCAGCAGGGTTTACGCCCGAAAGTTGTGTAAGTTTATTCTTAATGTCAATCGTAAAAACCGAAACTTGGTAGTCTAATTTACCATTGAATACTAAACCTTGCACACCTAAATCAAACATACGAGCTTTTTCTGGCAATAAATCATCGTTTGCTTTGTTGATTGTACCGATAAATGCTGTGCTGGCAGTTGGAGCGTTGTATCCTTCGCTATAACTCAAATTGATGATTTGTTTGTTGATTGTTTTTTGTAAGGCTATGTGCGGGTTGACAGATGTTGTAAAAGATTTTGTAAATGATAAATCTTTGTTGTAGCCTGCAACCAAACCAAGCGGAGCTAATAAGTCAATACGTTTGTAGTCGAGATGATTGGCACTTACTCCCAAAATTAAAGCTAAATCGTATTTAGTGAAATTTGTACGATTGTGGGCAAAAAACGAATTTTGGTTAGTTGTATATTTAAAATAAGAACCTCTCGAAATATCTTGAACTTTCAACGGATTGGCATCATCCGTACCCAAGAAACGATAATTAGAAATAAGCGAACGAGATTGCTGTAACTCGGTTCCAAGATTCAAATCATTAGTAACATTTGCACCAAAGTTTCCTTTAATACTAAACACTGACCTTAAACCAAAATTTGGATTTAAACTGCTTTCGTCGGCACCAGCAGCTACACGCTTGAAGTCTTGATTAGAATAAAAAACAGAAGTATTATTGCTGATTTTCGATGTAAAAGCATACTGATGAGTAAGGGCGAAACGAGTAGCTAAAATGTCATTTCGAGCATTTTTCTTGGCATAAGCTGCGTTTCCGTTATCAATACCCGCATAATAATCTGCATACGAAATCTGACCTGTTACTCCTTCGTGTGAGAAGTTATGGCTGATGTAAGCAATTACCGTTTGTTTTTTTGTGAGCTTAAATTCACCCATATAAGTAAGATAATTTTTCAAACTATTACCACGAGGACGGTAGCCGTTTGATTGCAAATGTCCGTAACTCAAAAACATTGAAGAGCTATCGTTCACAATATCTAATCGGGTATTAGATTGGAATAAGCCAAATGAACCAACGGCTGCTTTTTCGGTTAATGTTACTCCTTTGTCTTCTGATGGTTTTAGGTAAAAACGAGCAACACCACCTACACCTCCACCGTACATGGTCGCAGCTGGCCCTTTGATTACTTCAATATTATTGACAGTTGCAAAATCTATATCATCTAAAATCGTTACACCGTCAGCAGTTGTTAGCGGAATACCATTATAGTATGCTTTCACGCCCCAGTTATTGAATTTTTGGTCATTGCCATAACCACGAATCACGATTCTTTGACCACCTAACTGAGTTCTTTTATCAACTTGGACGCCCGCCATTGTACCCAAGCTTTGTTCGATAAATGCAGGGTTATTACGATTCAAATCTTCTTCCGTGAGAGCCTCAACACTTTGTGCATGACGCTTGAACTCGCCTCTTTCTTTAGCTGTTTTTCGTTTTTCTTTCACAATCACCTCATCGAGTGCTTTGGGTGTTTCTTGTGCAAATAATGCCGAAAAAGAGCTAAGAATGTATAATAAAATAATTAATCTTTTCATGAAAATAGTTTTTAGTTTTGATTACAAGAAAATATTACTCCAACGAAATACATTCGTGGAGATATACTGAATAAATTTCTATTCAATACAGTTTAGCTGTAATGTTAGAATGGAAAAATCGACTAAAAACTAAAACTGGGGTGGCTCTAATAATTTTGCAATATGCAAGAACTGATAAAAAGTAGTGATGGATTTGAACTTAGTAGATAATGAGTAACTGACAGTTTTGAACGATGGAGAATATAAAAGATTAAAAATAATTGGCTGAAAAATGAGCGTCAACACTTGTTTTGTTGAACTGCTAATCGGGTTTTGTGATTGTAGGTTGCTTGAGAACTGTTTGATTTTAGCGATGACTTCTTTTTCTTTTGCATCAGATAGGCAGTAATAATAAGTAAGCCTACCACGAGTTTGAGTTTTTACAATATCATAAAGTTCATTTTCAAACCAAAACTCTTTTTCATCTTCTTCCCATTCTATTTTTTGAAGATTTTCTGGAGTACCTACAATACAAGTGAGAGTATTAATATCAATGCTTTCAGCAATTTTTTGTTTCATTTGTTTTCTTGCCATTTCTTTCTCTACACTTAAAATGACGATAAACCCGCCAATTTTAAGTGCTACGATAAAAAGTAATGTCCAAGAGAAAAATTTTTTCATAAAATAATGCCTAAAGCTGCTCCACCTGTCAATTGTATTATTTGACCTTCTCTTTTTTTTCTTTCTTCTTCGGGAATTCGTAATCGAATCCGTTTTGTACTTTTAAATTATAATCAAAGAACTCGAGTGCTCTTTGTAAATTACTACGATTGACAGCAATAAAGTAAGGATGACGACCATCGCCACGACGAACCAATCGGGCATCTAATTTAAAAATTGTGCCTTCTGGGTAGCTTGCAACTAATTTTGCAGGGCAACTAACCTTCAAATCTCGTGGTACGCTTTGCCCGTTGATAGTATTCAAACGCATGCGTTTTCGGCTCGAATCAAAATAAGATTCGGCAAAGACATCTAAAAAGAAAATTTTGTTTAACTCTGGAACTTCGTCCACTAACGACAACTGCATTAATTTTAATCTTTTGTTGGTCATGGCCCTTGAATGTTTAATCCATGAATATCGCAAATCTATGTAAAATTTCAGAAAATAATCAATCCTATCTGTGATTTTTTAAGCAAAAGCCGTACCTTTGCACTTTCTTTTCGAGACATAACCAATAACATGGCAGAAGTTAAGATATTTTCTGGTACGTCATCTAATTATTTGGCGAGCCGAGTTGCAGATTTTTATGGCAAAGATTTAGGTGGGGTAAGTATCAACCGTTTTGCCGATAGTGAGATTTCAGTGAGTTTTGATGAGTCAGTACGTGGCTGCGATGTATTCATTGTCCAATCTACTTTTCCACCAAGCGATAACATCATGGAGCTTCTAATGCTCATTGATGCCGCTCGCCGAGCTTCGGCTCACTATGTTTGTGCAGTTATTCCGTATTTCGGATATGCTCGCCAAGACCGCAAAGATAAACCAAGAGTTGGTATTGCTGCTAAATTGATTGCCAATATGCTTACAGCCGCAGGTGCTGACAGAGTAATGACAATGGATTTACACGCTGGTCAGATTCAAGGCTTCTTTGATATTCCAGTTGACCATCTTGAAGGAACTTCAGTATTTGTGCCTTATTTAAAAGCTCAAAATCTTACAAATCTTAAATTTGCTTCTCCTGACGTTGGTGGAGTTTCTCGTTGCCGTAAGTTTGCTTCATTTTTCGATGCTGACATTGTGATTTGCGACAAACACCGCAAAAAAGCTAACGAAATTGCTTCTATGCAATTAATCGGAGATGTTGAAGGTTCGGATGTAATTTTGGTCGATGACTTGATTGATACAGGTGGAACGATTTGTAAAGCTGCCGAATTGATTTTATCGAAAGGTGCAAAATCGGTAAGAGCGTTTTGTACACACCCAGTTTTATCTGGCAAAGCCAACGATAATATTTCAAACTCGGTACTTACAGAATTGATAGTAACAGATACAATTCCGTTACGCCAAGTAAACGAAAAAATTAAGGTTCTTTCTGTAGCCGAATTATTTGGAAAAGCCATCGGACGAATCCGTGATAATGGGTCTATTAGCACTTTATTTATAAATAACCAACAAATTTTAGGGCTTTAATTCCTAAAGATTGTGCCTTTAACTGAACTCTCAAGGCACGATATACACTAAAAAAACTCCGATTTGAGAGTAAGGAGAAAAAATAATATGAAAAAAGCAGAGATTGTAGGGTATAACAGAGCGAATCTCGGTCGTACTGCATCGCAAGAATTACGTGGTCAAGGAATGGTTCCGTGTGTATTATACGGAGGAACTGAGCAAGTATCTTTTTACGTACCACAGTATTTATTCCGTCCGTTGTTGTTTACTCCAGATGTTTATGAAGTAACAATCAACATCGAAGGTAAAATTTACACTGGTATTTTACAAGATTCTCAGTATCACCCAACTACTGACCAAATTATCCACGCTGATTTCTTAGAAATCACGCCTGATAAAGTTATCAAAGTTGCAGTGCCTGTTAAATTACATGGCCCATCAGAAGGTCAAAAGAAAGGGGGTAAATTGGTTCAAAAAATGCAAAAAATCCGTGTTCAAGGACCAGCTAAAAACATCCCAGATTATATCAACATTGATATTAAAGATTTAGATTTAGGTAAATCAGTGAAAGTTGGTACTATTGCAGAAATCGAAGGAGTGAAAATTTTGGAAGCTGCGAGCAATCCAGTTGCCTTTATCTCAATTCCTCGTGCATTGCGTGGTCAATAATTAATTGATGATACTTATCGCTAATAGATATGGCGAGCTGAATTTCAGCTCGCCATTTTTTGTTTTTGGCTAATTGAGGCTTTCCTTCACTTCAAACTCCTTATTTTACTATACAATTCGTCACAAAATATCTGTACTTCAACCCCAACTACGTTCCTTTCATACCATTTACTTGGCTAAAGTAGGGTAAATTCGTTAATTTGAAACTATAAATTAGTTCAGAGAAAACCTATTTAAACACAAACCCTATGCAGTTAGTCATCTCCAATCTAAACAAAACTTATGCAAACGGCGTCCAAGCACTCAAGGATGTCAATCTTACCATTAACCAAGGAATGTTTGGGCTTTTAGGGCCAAACGGAGCTGGAAAATCATCATTGATGCGAACCATCGCGACTTTACAAGAGCCAGATAATGGCTCAATAAGTTTAGGTGATATTGATGTATTGAAACAAAAAGATGATGTGCGAAAAACACTTGGGTATTTGCCGCAGGAATTTGGGGTTTATCCAAAAGTTGATGCCTACACTTTGCTCAATCATTTGGCAGTTTTGAAAGGTATCACCAATTCAACCGAGCGTAAATCTGTTGTAGAAGCTTTATTGCAGAAAACAAATCTTTGGGATGCCCGTAAGAAAAATTTAGGTGGATATTCGGGCGGTATGAAACAACGATTTGGAATTGCACAAGCGTTACTGGCGAATCCGAAACTAATCATTGTTGATGAACCAACCGCAGGACTTGACCCTGCTGAGCGAAATCGTTTCTTAAACCTTTTGTCGGAATTGGGTGAAAATACTGTTGTGATTCTTTCGACCCACATCGTTGAAGACGTGAAAGAATTATGCTCTGATATGGCAATTTTTAACAAAGGAGAAGTACTATTCAAAGGTAGTCCTGATGAGGCCTTGAGTCAGATTACAGGTAAAATTTGGCAAAAACGAATTAATAAGACCGAATTGTCGGATTATAAACACAACTTTAAAGTAATTTCAGAAAAACTGATTGGCGGAAACCCAATTATTCATGTACTTTCTGATACTAATCCCGATGGAACTTTTACGGCAGTTACTGGTGATTTAGAAGATGTTTATTTCTCGAAAATTTTTGCAAACGCTTAACCCAAAACTATCTATGTTAAAAGAAATACTTAGGTTTGAGTTTTCGTATCGTAAAAATCGACCTGCTACTTATATTTATTTTGCTATCTTATTTGTCTTGTGTTTTGCTGCCGTAACTTCCAAATATGTCACTATCGGAGGTGTGGCTGGCGGTCAAATTAAAGAAAATTCTCCTTTCAATTTGGCGTTCATGACCATCATTATGACGTTCTTCTTCACGTTTATATGTTCGGCAATTATGGGGGTAGCTGTACTCCGTGATTTTGAACATAAAACCGAATCGCTGATGTTCAGCACCACGATGTCGAAATTCGATTATTTGTTTGGGCGTTTCTTTGGTTCGTTTTTGGTGATGGTGTTGATTTACTGCTCTATTTGGATGGCCTTTATATTTGGTTTTGCCATCGGGAAATTTTTACCGTGGGACCCCTCTTGGAAAGAAAAAACAATGCTCGCTTTTGATGCTTGGGCATATTTGCAACCTTTCATGGTTTGGGGAGTAACAAATCTCTTTATTCAAGGAGCAATTTTCTTCGCAGCAGGTGCTTTGAGTCGTTCAACGATTGTTATTTATACGCAAGGAATTATACTATTTGTGCTTTATCAAGTATCTGATACTTTGCTGCAAGATATTGATAATAAGACACTTTCGGCAATGCTCGACCCTTTTGGTGTGCGTGCGTTTAGTATTTTTACTGAATACTGGACACCCGCTCAAAAGAATTCTCAGATTGTGCCACTCGAAGGTATTTTATTGTGGAATCGCTTGGCTTGGGGTGGTTTTGGTCTTTTGGTTTTGGCGGCAACTTACTATTTGTTTAGCTTTAATGTAGTCAGAAATAGCCTTTTCAAGAAAAAGGCAATCAAAGAAATCAAAGAAAAAATCAATCCTGAATTGGTGAAAATTCCGATTGTTCATCAGTTTAACGGCTTTGGCACTAACCTTTCGCAGCTTTGGAAACAAGCGATTTTCTATTTCAAAATGGTGGTTCGTGAAGTACCATTTATTGCTATTGTTTTTGTGGGTTTGGTTGATTTGACAGTTAGCTCATTTTACTTCCAAAAAATGTATGGCACGAGTTCGTACCCAATTACAGCCAATGTGTTGGGGCTACTCAATGGTTTTGATATGTATTTTCTGATAATTGCGGTTTTCTATTCAGGTGAATTAATTTGGAAAGAACGTGTAACTAATATGCACCTGATTATAGATGCCACTCCAGTGCCAGATTGGGTCAATTTACTGGCAAAATTTATCGGGATGTTGATAGTTTACATTGGCTTACTTTTGATTCTGATAGTTGCAGGAGTTTTGGTTCAAGCAGGACACGGATATTTCAATTTTGAAATCGGTTTGTATTTTAAAACACTGTTTACCAGTACTTTAGCATTCTTGGTGCTTTATACATTGCTTTCATTTTTTGTGCAAGTCATGGCCAATAACAAGTTCATTGGTTTTGCAATGATGTTTGTTTTCTTCTTGGCTACATTTTTCTTGGGAGCAGCGGGTATTCAGCATCCGTTGATAATGTTTGGCAGTGGAAGCCTCCGAGACTACTCTGATATGAATAAATACGGCCATTTCATTACATCGTTTTCATGGCTGAAATTCTATTGGTTAATGTTGGTGGTCTTTTTATTTGTCGTTGCGGTAGTTTTATCGGTTCGTGGTTCAGAAGCTCTTTTGAAAACTCGGATTAAAGTAGGTAAGCTTCGCCTTACTCGACCGATTCTTACATTTGGTATATTCGCTTTCTTGGCGTTTGTGGGAGCGGGGTGTTATGTGTTTTACAATACAAATAATATCAATAAATACGAATCGAGAGAAGAACAAGAGAAAAAGCAAGTTGCCTACGAAAAAACTTTGAAGAAATTCGAGAATTTGCCTCAACCCAAGATAATTGATGTAAATCTGAAAGTCGAGATTTATCCGAGCAGTCGAGACTTTACAGCCGAAGGATATTTTTGGTTGAAAAATAAAACCGAAAAACCGATTGCTGATGTGCATATTCAGAATGATATTAAGCATAAAATGAAACTTGAATATTTGAAGTTTGAAGGCGGAGCAAAGGCCAATAATCAGTACGAAAAGTTTGGTTATACGATTTATACATTAGCCAAACCACTTGCACCGAAGGATTCCGTAAAAATGTCGTTCAAGACAAAATTTGAAACGAATGGCTTTGTGGCAGGTGGCTCAAATACGGATGTGGTTTATAACGGTACATTTTTCAATAATACATATTTTCCGACGATTGGCTACGCAAATCAGTATGAAATTGGTGATGATGACTCTCGTAGGTCGAATAAATTACCTGAGAAAGAGCGTATGATGGAGCAAAATGACCCAATTGGCTTGTCGCAAAGTTTATTTGGTGATGATGCAGATTATATTCGTTTTGAAATGGTAATTGGTACCGAAAAAGACCAAACGGCTATTGCACCAGGATATTTGCAAAAATCTTGGGAAGACAATAATCGTAAGTATTTCTATTATAAAATGGATGTTCCGATGTGTAATTTTTATTCTATTGTTTCTGCTCGATATGAAGTCAAAAAAGATAAATGGAATGGTGTCAATCTCGAAATTTATTACAACAAAGGCCACGAATACAATTTGGATAAAATGATGTCGTCGATGAAGTCTTCTTTTGATTATTTCTCGAAAAACTTTAGCCCGTATCAGTATCGCCAAATGCGTATCATGGAGTTTCCGAAATATTCAGAATTTGCTCAGTCTTTTGCCAATACAGTGCCGTTTTCTGAGGGGATAGGTTTCATTCAGAAAATCTCTGACCCAGAAGAAGATTTAGATATGCCGTTTTATGTAACTGCTCACGAACTCGGACATCAATGGTGGGGACACCAAGTAGCAGAAGCTAATGTGAAGGGAAACGCCATGTTGTCAGAAACTCAAGCTCAGTACTCGGCTTTGATGGTAATGAAACACGCCGTAAAACCAGAATTAATGCAGAAGTTCTTGAAATATGAGTTAAATACTTATTTACGAGGCCGTTCGGCTGAACGCAAAAAAGAACAGCCACTCAATCTGGTTGAAGGACAAGGCTACATTCACTATCGAAAAGGCTCAATGGTGATGTATGCACTTCAAGATTACATCGGAGAAGAAAAAGTAAACCTTGCTCTGCGTAATTTCTTGGCTGATTGGCAATATCCAGGGCCAGATTCAAAATTCAAGCGTTATCCAACGAGTAATGATTTATTGAAATATATTAAGGCTCAAACACCTGATTCGTTGCAATATATTATTAAGGATATGTTTGAAACCATCACGCTTTTTGAGAACAAGACCGAAAGTGTGAGTTACAAACAACTAAAAGATAAAACTTACGAAGTGACGATTAAGACTATCAGCGAGAAATTTAGAGCTGATAGTTCGGGAAATGAAAAACCAATTGCGATAAATGATTGGATTGATGTTGGTGTATATGGAAAAGATGCCAAAGGCGAAGACAAATTGTTGTATTTACAGAAACGAAAAATCGCCAAAAAGGAAAATATCTTTACGATTATTGTAAAAGAAGAACCTAAAAAAGCAGGTATCGACCCAATAAACAAACTCATTGACCGTCACAGTGACGATAATACAAAAACTGCCTCAAAAGCAGAAGGAGTGTAAATAATTCGTGGGGCGAACTGAAAGTTCGCCCTTTTTTATGATAATTGTAGGTAAATACTGCGAACTGGAAGCGGCCGTCGCTCGGTTCGCCCCACATATTTAATCCAAATCAATCGTATCTGTTCGGTCATCTTCTTGGAAAAACTCTACTTTCCAAGTGTGGTCGGCCAATAAGAATACTTTCGCCAGAAATTGGTTAAACGGAAATTTTCTTCCCCATTCGTTTGGAGAAACCATCGAAAGAATATCCGACCCATCTTTCTTTTCGTATAAATAATAAATATGGCCAATAATTGGTTCAAAACCCATTACAGCGTCATAAATTCGCTCCGAAACCTCAATTCTGTTTTGTACTTCTTTGGCTTGTTGGGCAAGCAATTCCATCTGACGATAAATTTTATTTATCTGTTCATGCGTCTGCTGACGCATTGCCAGTTGTGCTTTACCCTTTACTTTGCCCATATCTTCAGGGCGAATTACTGCACCGCCTGAGGTGTGAGCGTATTCAAGTAAACCTGGGTTTTCAGCAACTTTTATTTTATCAATTGGATTGTGTTCCATCTTTAAGCGTCATTTTTAATTTTATTGAATCCATAAACTGCTCAATCGTGCAATGAAGCAAAGATATTTACGATTCAAAACTGATAAATAATCTATTTATTGCAAATATAATGGATAAAAAAACTATAAAAATAAAAATAAATATATTTTTTATCCATAATTTAGTTTTTTTAAGGAAATATACCTTATCAATCATCAACAAGTGAAAGTTTGTATTTGTTTAATTATTTCGATATTTTTGAAAACATATCTCTAAACTAATCGTTAAAAAACAAATAACAAAAGATGCAAGAAACTATGATGACCAATATTGAAACAGAATCACCAGAAAAAAATGAAATGACAAATTCGATTGACCGCAATACGATTGACCGCAATACGATTGACCGCAATACGATTGACCGCAATACGATTGACCGCAAAGAATTTATGCGACAAGTTGGGCTAAGTTTTGGGGCAATTATGCTCATGAATTGCATGCAATCTTGCGGAGATGGTGGCGAAATTCCTGACCCAACTCCAACAGGAAACGGTGGTAAAGTTGATTTTACTATTAATATCAATGATGCCACTTATTCAAGCCTAAAAACAAAAGGGAGTGCCGTGGTTGTAAAAGCCCAGAACGTTATTATTGCCCGTGCAAATGATACCAATGGTACTTGGATTGCAGTTGATTCGAGATGTACACACGAACAAACGACTATCGACTATCGTGCATCGAGTAATGATTTCTTATGTCCGAATCATGGCTCAACTTTTTCATCGACAGGAGCCGCAACCAAAGGCCCAGCTACGGCCGCACTTACCAAATACTTTACATCTTTTGATGCAACTAACAATACTTTAAGAGTTTTTGCTTAATTTTGTATAGCAAAATATTTATTCAACCCTTCTCAAATTGACAAATTGAGAAGGGATTTTTATTTTATAATATGATTTTTTTAGAAAGAGACGGCTCTTGTATCAATACACAGCCCAATAATCCATACTACAAAAAAGTTTTTCAATTCAAAGAATTGTGGGAATCTGGTCAAGAAACCTTTGAGATTCAAACTTCTGGTTCGACTGGAACGCCAAAAACAATAACACTTGACCGTAAGCAGATGGTGGCATCTGTAAAAATGACCGCCAAAGCATTCAATTTAGAAGAAGGAGATACTGCTTTTTGCTGCTTAAATATTGATTATGTTGCGGGCATGATGATGCTCGTTCGTGCCTTTGAAATCGGAATGGATTTAGTGGTTGTTGAGCCAAAATCTAATCCATTTGAAGATATTGAGAAGCATTTATACATCCTAAAATCAAACCGTGGACACAATTTCTTTGCTTTTGTTCCACTTCAAATCCAAACTTTGTTGGAGAGTAAGCCAATTTTTACGGAGATTTTAGGTTCGGCTAAAGCAATCATTATTGGGGGGGCAGCCGTAAATGATTCGATTGTTGAGAAAGTACAAACTATTTTCCCACCTGTGTATGTAACCTACGGCATGACCGAAACCATTACGCACATTGCTACCAAACGTATCAACGGTTCGGAGAAAGAAGATTTCTTTAATACGCTTGATGGTGTTGATATACAACTCAATGACGAGAATTGTTTGATGATAAAATCGAAAACTACTGGTAATGAATGGATTACAACAAATGATGTAGCCGAAATTATCAACGGAAGTAGTTTTATTCTGCATGGAAGGATTGATAATGTGATTAATAGTGGGGGAGTGAAGATTCAGTTGGAGAAGGTCGAAAAAGCGGCCGAGGGAATTTTGAAAAAACTTTCGACCGATGAACAAAAACTTTGTGGGCGTAACTTTGTGTTTAGTCTGCCCGATGAAAAACTCGGCGAACGATTAGTTTTTGTACTCGAAAAAGAGGTAAATCACGCTTTTCCGAGCAAAGAAGATGCAACTAAGATAGATATTCTGCAAGGTTTCAAAGAAATTTTGCCTAAATTTGAAGTCCCGAAGGAAGTATTTTTTGTGGAAAAAATGATAGAAACACCAACGGGAAAAATTGATAAAATTAAAACGATAAATGCCTACGTTCTCCCTCAAATATCAAACGGCTGAAAATATTCCAGCACCTTTTGCTCACGCCATTGAAATAAATGGAAGTTTTGACCAAGATTTAGATATAAGTTTTGAGCTAACCTACCTCGACCGTGAAGACCTAACCGAAGATGAAATTTTGGAAGAAGGATTCACAACCAACGATAATTTTACTTGGAAAGGCACGTTGCCAAAGGTTTGGTCAGATGTGGTTTTTGGTAGTTTAAAATCTGCTAATGAATTGCAAATCAGGTCATTAGAGCCTCATCAGGATTTTTGGCAAGTGGAATTTGACGGCAAAAGTTTTTATCCAAAAAACACGGATGCTTTTAAATATCTGATTGAAGAAATTCAGCAAGCGGTTTATGAAAAAGCTGGGAAAGAAGCGGCTTTGAAATTGACGTATCTGAAAAATCAATCGGGTGAAAATGTTGAGGTTTTAGTGACGGCTTCGTTTGTAGATAGAAAATTACAATTGGTCAGAACCAATAATATTGATGGCACAAGCGAAACAAAAGTTTTAGTTTGGGACGAACTCAATTACATCTTGAAAAATACATTTTCTGGCGAATTTGAAGCTGATTTTGCACACGGAACCAAGCCATCGCATAAAGGTTTATTTCTAAATGCAGGTGATGAACTTTGGTATGAAGTAGGAAAGTCACTATTGATTCAGCCAAACAAGATATTGAAGATAATGAAAATGTAAGTGTATGCGTGGCAAAATTTATCTAACATTCTGTTTATTATTGGTGTGTTCGAGGGTAAGTTTTGCCCAGCATTATTCTATTTTTCCAAAATTTGATGATACTCCAAAGGTCAAAGAACTGGCAAAAAGCATTACCGATACAATTTCTAAAGATTCGATTAAAGTGTTGGCTATTCATAAATGGATAATCAATAACATTGATTATGATGACGAACTTTTAGAAAAAGAGAAGAATGGTCGTGGATTTAATATCAGAAAACCAGATGTTTTTACTTGGAAAAATGGCCTCAAAGACCCAACCCAAGTTTGCTCGGCTGTCTTAAAAAATGAAAAAGCACTATGCAGAGGATACGCATTTTTGTTTGTGGCCCTATGTTCACACTCGGGAATTTATGCTGATGTTGTTGTGGGTAATGTAAAAGATTCTACTATTAGTAAAGACGAGACTGGCCATGCTTGGAATATTTTTCAGATTAATAAAAAGTGGTATCTATGCGACCCAACTTGGGATGCCAGTCTCATTAAAAACCCTTCTCCCTTTGAAGAATTAAAATCACCTTTTGAAAATCTACCCGAAGAGTTTCTAAAAAGCAGATGTAGTATTGACCCTGCCACTCAGTTAGTTGACAATCCACAAACTTTAGATGTTTTTTTCGGAAAAGCAGTTGCAACAAATACTGCAAAATTAAATTTCAATGAGATTTTAAATGCAGAAAAAGGACTAAAAGACGAAGAAAAACTCTTTAGAAAATCAACTCGAATGTATAATTTTAACCCAAACGAATATTTGGGAGTGTGTTCTTTGCTCTATTATTATGGAAGTAAGATTGATAGCTATATTTATCAATATTTTAGCAACAATAAATACATAAATAGCAGCAAAACAATTGATGAAATGACAAATAAGGCATTGCCATTAAAAAAAGAAATGCTCAGATTGGCTGAGCAAATTAAATCTAATTTTAATAAAGTTTTACCATTAATTGATAAAATCAAAGATACACAATATGGTGTTGGTATAAATAAAAACTTAATCGTAAAGTCAATGCAGCAGTTTTATGATGAAGAAAAATCATTGAAATCTATGTATGTTCAGTTAGAAACACATCGGAAAAATCATCCACATCCTACTAAATAACACGTATTTATAACCTACAAAGCCTCTCAGCTGCTCGTTCGAGCATTTCATCATCTTTCGCAAAGCAAAATCTGAGTATTTTGTTATCAATTTTATTGGCATAAAATACCGAAATCGGAATAGATGCTACGCCAATTTCTTTTGTCCATCTTACTGCCAAATCGTAATCTGATTCGTCAGTTATATTTTTATAGGAAACCATCTGAAAGAAACTTCCTTCGGCAGGAATCCATTCAAATCTTGAATCTTTTATCCAATTAATAAATTTATCTCGTTTTTCTTGGTAAAATTGTGTTACTGAAAGATAATTATCTGGCTCTTTCAAGAAATCGGCAAAAGCATATTGGAAAGGAGTTGGGCAAGAAAAAGTAATCCATTGATGGGCTTTTCTAAACTCTGCCGATAATTCTTTCGGGGCTAAGCAATACCCCAGTTTCCAACCTGTTGTGTGAAAAGTTTTGCCGAATGAACCACATACAAAAGTACGTTCTTTCAATTCGGGGTGCATGGCAGGCGAAAGATGTTTGCGACCATCGAAAATAATATGCTCATAAACTTCATCAGAAACCACAAAAATATTGGTGTCTTTTAATACTTCTGCTAATGAATTAATATCGCTTTGCGTAAGACATTTACCAGTCGGATTATGTGGTGTTGTGAGCATAATTGCTTTGGTTCGCTCAGTAATTTTTGACTTAACCACTTGCCAATCAATAGCAAAATCATTGTTGGGAGTAAGTGTTACATAAACTGCTTTTCCACCGTTCAATTCTACACAGGGAACATAGCTATCATAAGCAGGTTCAAATACAATTACCTCGTCGTCTTTGTGAATAATGGCCGTCATGACTGCGTAAAGAGCTTCTGTACAACCAGAAACGATAGTAATTTCATCGTTTGGGCTATAAGATATTCCATACAAATCAAATGTTTTTTGAGCAATGGCCTCACGTAAAGGCATGATTCCCGCCATTGGGGCGTATTGATTCATGCCATTTTTCATGTGATGATTGACCAATTCGATAAGTTTTGGCGAACAATTATAGTTAGGAAAACCTTGTGATAAATTCAAAGCACCAGTTTCTGCCGCCAATTGCGACATAACCGTGAAAATCGTTGTACCAATATTGGGTTGTTTTGAGGTAATCTGCATTTATTTCTTTATTCGTTCTAATTCAAATTTCATTTCATCAACCAAATTCCCCAGTTTGCTATATGGTGTGCTTGGTTCGGGTAAAGTATGGCTTACAAAAGCTTTAATTTCCCAGGTTTCAATCACGTCCGTAAACGGAATTTCTGAACTTGGAAAACGATTATTGTCAGTGCTGAGTAGGAGAGTACCTTTGATTTTTACTTGGTTGTAAACTCTGCGGTAGATGATACCTTGTGATTTTGTTACTAAAATATAGTTTTTACCATCGGCAATTTCGTGCCAATTTTTCACTAACGAACCTATCAATAAAGCCCCTTCAAAAGCAAAATCTTCACCCGCTTCAAATGCTCGATATTCGCTATTTGTTAGCGTTGGGATATTGAATGTTGATAGAGTTTTTAGAAAATGAAAATCATTGTTTTTTACCAAATATTCATTAAACTGAAATCGTCTAACTAATTGAATATTTTGATTAACTGATTGATTTTGAGTTGGTTGTAGAACGTTAGGTTGTGGTTTAACATAAGGCTCTCGCTCGAAGCTTGGCTTTAGATTAACGCTCTGTGCTACTCTTTCTGCGGTTTTTATTTCTTGATTTATGGGTGGCTCATCGCCCAAAAATTTCTTCATCAAATCTCCAATTGATGGAGCAGAGTAATTATCAAAATCTGTTTTTGATGGAGTTGGGGTAAAATTTGTTTCCTCAAAAACATTATTGGGCAAATTATTAATCGGAATATCAAAAGGGTCAATTTCTGCCGAAACGGGTGGTGTTTCACTACGGTCATTGGCATAAAATGGTTTTGCTTCAAACCCAAAAGTTAAGTCAGGAGTTTCTCGTAGTTTACGAATATCTTTTTTTACAAAATCATCAACCGTAATGCCAAAAGTATTGGCAATAATCTTGAGCGTATCTACGGGAGGAATGGCTCTTGATTCTTCGTAAGCACCTACATTGGCTCTTTTGGTGCCAATTCGGCGAGCAAATTGTTCTTGTGTCAAACCATTAATTCGACGCAAGTATTTGAGGTTGTTACTAATGAGTGACATTGGATTTACGATTTTAAGAACTCAGCCCATTGCGGTCAAATTCTTGCTTATTATTTCTTAGGAAAATTTGCACACCCGAATATCTAAAATTTTTAGCAATTCGCCAAATACGTAGAAAAAAAAGCGTTTTTAAGTAGAAAAATTGTAGTTTTTTGCTTTTGGAACTATTTTATTATCGAAACGAGTTTATATCTAACAAGCAAAAAAAGATGAAAATTTTAAAGAAAATGATAATTTGGATTGTAGGAATTGTAATTGTATTGACAATAATTGTCTGGGGTTTTATGCAACAAGCTGTTTTTGGCAAATACCCGGAAGGTAGCAGATTAGAACGAATATTAAAATCGCCTAATTATAAAGATGGGGCATTTCAAAATTTAAGTTATACATCGGTAATGTCTGAAAATGGAAGTTATCTAACTTTATTGAAAGATTATTTCAATAAGCCTTCAAATGTTGAGCCTCCCAAAGAAATTCCCTCTATAAAAACAGACCTTAAAAATTTACAAGCAGATAAACCAACCATTGTTTGGTTTGGACATTCGTCGTATTTTATCAAATCGAAAGAAACTACCATACTAATCGACCCCGTTTTTAGTGGCAGTGCATCCCCAGTTAGTTTCATGGTGAAGGCTTTCAAAGGTGCAGATGCCTATCAGGTAGAGGATTTTCCTGAAATAGATATTTTGTTTCTATCTCACGACCACTATGACCATCTTGATTACGAAACAATACTCAAACTAAAACCAAAAGTTAAGAAATTTTATACTTCGTTGGGTGTTGGGGCTCATCTGGAGCATTGGGGCGTTAGTGCTGATAAAATTGTGGAATTTGATTGGTGGGAAAGTGTAAAAGTAGCTGATGATATTTCGATTACGGCTACACCAGCCCGACATTTTTCTGGGCGTGGCTTTACTCGTGCCAAATCGCTTTGGTCGTCGTTTGTTTTAAAAATACATGGATATAATCTCTTCTTGGGAGGAGACTCTGGCTATGATACACATTTTAAAACTATTGGCGATAAATACGGCCCGTTTGATATTGCAATGCTCGAAAATGGTCAGTATAACCTTCTTTGGCATCATATACATACATTACCCGAAGAGACTTTCTTAGCTGCTAAAGATTTGAAAACTAAGGTGTTAATGCCAGTCCACTGGGCGAAATTTCCATTAGCAAATCATGCTTGGAATGAACCAATTAAACGTTTAAAAGCTGCTGCTACTGATGAAATTAAACTTACTACACCAATGATTGGTGAACCAGTGGTGCTTGATAGTTTGTATCCTGATAAAGTATGGTGGGAGTTTTGATACAATCAAAAAAGGTCTGAGAAGTTTTAAATCTCAGACCTTTTTATTTTTAGCTTTATCAATATTCATCTTCAAAATAGCTCGTCGCTCTGAACTCATCTTCATCGTCGAACTTGCTAACTTTTGGAGCTGATTTTTTCAGAATACCAATTTGGCCGTTGTGGTACAAATCGTGGTGGATAATTCCGTGAAGAAGCGTATAAAAATCATATTCTGCACCCGGAACAATTTCTGTCAAGAAGCTATCGTCTTTTTCTTCTAAAGCACTAATCAACTCGTCATGACTTAGGGTAAGCTCCATTTGAAGCGTTTCCCACTCAAATTCATCAACTTCAATGATATTTCCCCAGTTTTGTTTTTCGGTTTTTATTACAAACTCTTCATCGCCTTGTATTTTTTTCAAAGCAAAAATCCTCCAAGTTGTAATATGATAGACCAATTCAGCAATCGTATGGATGTTTTTTTGACGAATACCTGCTGTTTTTGGTTTAATATCTTTTAGGTTTTCTAAAACTGAGGGTCCATGCCAAGCTCCACCATGAAAAGTGGCATTGAGTAATGTCTTGATGCGGTCAAGCTCTGTTGTTTGCAATTCTTCCATAATAAAAGGCTCTTCTATTCGAAGAGTTTTGTATTTTTTAAATACCTTAACGTGAAAAGGATTATTTTAGTTTAAAATCAATATTCTTGACAAAATGCTTGAAACTTCAATCCCACAAAACCCAAATCATACCCAGATGATAAGTGTCATGTTGAATAAGGCCAGTCAATAACTTGTAAAAATCATAATCTTGCCCTGGTACAAGACGATTTAGAATACTATCATCAAATTCGGCAAGTTTATCCATCAAAGTTTCTTGAGCTTCTTTGAGGTTATTTACCAAATTTTGCCAATTTGCCTTTGTTATGTCTTCTTCTCTGCCATAATTATCGGTCTCGTCAACCAAATCGTAGCGAACATTATCACTGAGTTTTTCGTAAACAAACTTTCTCCAAGCTGTTAGGTGAAACACAATCTGACAAATAGTATGTTTAGAAAAGTTTTTCTGTACATCAACAATATCTAAAGGCATTGAATTCAGAAACTCCATCACCGATGGTCCGTGCCATGCGTCGCCTCTAAAAACGGTGTCCAGATTATCAATAATTTTTTCGAGTTGGTTGTTATTCATAACATGAAGTATAATTTACTCGCAAATTTCAGAAAAAGCCACGAATTGACATACAGTTCTCCGAAATTATATTTTCAACTTTGGGTTTCGCTTAATTAATTGTCCAAATGTATTGAGTGCTTCATCAATTTTTTTCATCGGAATATCGCCTTTTTCTCTCGTGATAAACGGAAGTAAATGCCTAAAATAGAATTTTAACCGAGGTTCACTTTTGATTGGATATTCATTTGGCCCCATTTCAATGCCATGAATAAAATTGTAAGCAACATGCACGTTTTGGTCGAATAAAGGATAAACTTCTGGTTTAATCATGTGAAGCACCAACGTACGTGATACAGCCGCAACATCTGCAAATTTTTCATTAAACTGAACTAAATCGAGCGTTTCCTCAAACTTCATATCATTGATGTAGTCGAGATGAGGATAAATCTTCTCTTTGATTGCTGCGGTTCTAATTTTTCCGAGTCCTGCTTGGCTTTGCCATTCAAACAATTCCAGAATGTCGTTGTGAGTAAATGGTTTGCCAATTTTGATGTGTTTGTGGTAGTTGGCCTCCCAATTTGTATTTGGGTCGTACAACTGCGACCACTGCTCCACAAATGCTGCAAAGCTATCTGTAGGAGTGAACATTATTAAATTCATAATTTGGGAAAATTTTATTATATTGATTTGGTAAGGTGATTTTGTTTACAAATTTCGTTTTTTTTTTTGTTTTGTTATTACATTGCCCGTATTTTTACCGATAAACCTTAACTAATCATCAACATGAAGAAATTCTCCCTTCTACTTTTGGGATGTGGGTTGGCAATTTCAGCTTTTTCTCAAAAAAAGAAAGTAAATACGCCTTCTCCTTCTCCGCAGACATCTACAAATACAGTTTCATCAAAAATTGATAAAAGTTTGTATAGTGAGCTATCTTGGCGAAATATCGGCCCTTTCCGTGCAGGCCGCTCTTTGGCAGTTGCTGGTCATGCCGACCAACCATTAACCTATTATTTTGGAGCAGTTGGTGGAGGCGTTTGGAAAACTACCGATGGCGGTGCAAACTGGAACCACATCGGTGATAGTACTTTTAAATCAAGCTCGGTCGGAGCTATTGCCGTTGCTCCATCTGACCCAAATGTTGTGTATGTGGGTATGGGCGAAGCCGATATGCGTAGTAATATTAGCTACGGCGATGGTGTTTATAAATCGACTGATGCAGGAAAAACATGGAAACATATTGGATTGCCGAAAGCCGATGCCATTGCAACAATAGAAGTTCATCCGAAAGACCACAATTTAGTTTATGTGGCTGCTGTCGGAAATCCGTTTGCACCAAACAAAGAAAGAGGGGTTTTCAGAAGTAAAGATGGCGGAAAAACTTGGGAACATATCTTGGCCAAAAATGATAGCACTGGTGCTTATCATGTAAGACTTGACCCCAATAACCCAAGAGTAATTTATGCGACCCTTTGGCAAGCATACAGAAATGGCCATAGCATGAGTAGTGGTGGCGTTGGTTGCGGTCTATATAAATCAGTAGATGGAGGTGATACTTGGGAATCATTGAATGAAAAACCAGGTATGCCAAAAGGACTTTTAGGAAAAATCGGTATCGCCGTTTCTCCTGCCAATTCTAACCGTCTTTATGCAATGATTGAAAATGCTAAAGGTGGCCTATACACTTCGTATGATGCGGGCGAACATTGGACGCTTGTAAATGATAATAAAAACCTTTGGCAACGCCCTTGGTACTACATGAATCTTCAAGCTGACCCATTGAATGAAAATGCTTTGATTATTCTGAATGTAAACTCATTCAAATCTAATGATGGAGGAAAAACAATCAGAACTTTGAATGTTCATCATGGAGATACGCATGATGTATGGATAAACCCTAAAAATCCATCTAATTTTATCATTGGAGATGATGGTGGAGCCGAGGTAACATTCAATGATGGTTTTACGTTTTCAGATATTGATATTCCAACTGCACAGTTCTATCATGTTCATCTCGACAATGATTTTCCATACAATATTTATGGTTCTCAACAAGATAACAGTACGGTTAGAATCGCAAGTCGTACAGATGGAAATTCAATTGGTATTCGTGATTGGTACCCAGTAGCAGGTGGTGAATCGGGTTATATTGCCATTGACCCTAAAAACTCTAAGATTACTTATGGTGGGTCGTACGATGGTTATATGACAAAACTTAATGCTGAAAATAACCAAGAACAAAATATCATGGTATATCCCGAAAATAATATGGGACACACTTCTGCTGAAAAGAAATACCGTTTTCAGTGGACGTATCCAATTATTTTTTCACCGCACGATGATACTCGCCTTTATGCAACATCTCAATATGTACATGTAACACACGATGGCGGACATTCTTGGGAAACGATAAGCCCCGATTTGACCAGAAACGACCCTAAAACGACTGGGGCAACTGGTGGCCCTATCACACTTGACCAAACTGGTGCTGAAATATACGCCACGATTTTCGCTTTGGCAGAATCTACTATCGAAAAAGGTAATATTTGGGCAGGTTCGGATGATGGTTTTATTCATGTAACCCGTGATAATGGCAAAAACTGGTCAAATATTACGATTCCAACTTCTCAACTCGGCGATTTTGCTTTGATTTCAACTATTCATACATCAGATTTTGTCAAAGGAAAAGCTTATGTAGCTGCTACTCGCTATATGTTTGGAGATAGAAAGCCTTATCTATTCAAGACAAGTGATTATGGAAAAACTTGGACGAGTATCATAAGTGGTATTCCTGCCGATGAATACACACGTGTTGTTCGTGAAGACCCTAACAAAGAAGGTTTATTATATGCTGGAACAGAAAGAGGAATTTATGTTTCATTTGATGATGGAGCTTCTTGGAATCTGATGAATAATAATCTTCCAATCACTTCGATTCGTGATTTGCAGGTACA
The DNA here is from genome assembly GCF_014644295.1 of Emticicia aquatilis. Lineage (GTDB taxonomy): Bacteria > Bacteroidota > Bacteroidia > Cytophagales > Spirosomataceae > Emticicia > Emticicia aquatilis. The sequence continues at coordinate 681,641 of NZ_BMKK01000002.1, read as the reverse complement.
AAAGCGTGAAAAAGATTTAGTTGTAGCAACTCACGGACGTTCATTCTGGATTTTAGATGATTTAACTCCATTATATGAAATAAAAGATAATGCCATTGCTGATATTCACTTATTTAAGCCACGTCATTCTTATCGTATGCAAGGAGGAGATGGTGGTGGCCGCCGTGGAGCTCCAAAAGATGAAGGTCAGAATGCTCCAAATGGTGTTTTAGTAAATTATTATCTAAAAAATGCTCCGAAAGATGAAGTAAAATTGCAATTCTTGACCATGGCAAATGATACTATAGTGACTTATTCGAGCAAAAAAGATGTAAAAGGTGAAGAACAAAAAGCTTCTAAGGATTTCTACGAAGATACAAAACAAACAAAATCAGGTCTTCTTTCGGCCAATGAAGGTTTAAATCACTTTGTTTGGAATATGCGTTATGCTGATGCAACTGAGATTCAAGGCGAACGTTCGCCAATGTGGGCTGGTAGCCTAACAGGACCAAAAGTTGTACCTGGAAACTACAAAGTTAGATTGGTTGTTGGCAAAGATGTTGTAAAAGAAGAAATTGCTGAAATCAGAAAAGACCCACGTAATCCAGCTACTGATGCAGAATTGAAAGAACAATTTGATTTATTGTTGAAGATTCATAAGAAATTGGATGAAAATCATAAAGCAATCAATCAAATGCGTGAAATCAAAAAAGCTGTTTCTGAATATATGAAGAGCGTGAAAGATACTGTTTTAATTGCTAAGTTTCAGAAGCTAACGAAACCAATGCTTAAAAATTTAGAAGATTTAGAGCAATCTTTAGTTCAGAATAAAGCCCGTGCAACACAAGATTTATTGGCTTATCCTATTCGATTAAATGATAAAATTGCTGGTGTAGCCAGTGTAGTTTCGAGTGCTGATGCCAAACCAACCAAAGGTGCTTATGAAGCTCTTGATGATTTGAGCAAGAAAATGGAAAAAACAACTGACAAACTCAAAAAGGTAATTGACGAAGATGTACCAGCATTCAATAAAATGGTACTCGAAAATCAGATTCCAGCAATAAATGTTGTTAAGAAAAAAGATATAAACTGATGAGTTTATTATGATAAATTAAATAGCGAAGAATAAACTCTTCGCTATTTTTTTAGTTACATCCCTCAATTTTAGCCTCAAAAACAGCTCCTGCTTTAATCGAAAAACCACTTTGCAAAAGAATACTTTTTCCTGCTGAATAGATAATGTTTGAAGACGAACTTTGATTTTTTACACTACTTGATAAACTTTCAGAAGAAACGAAATTTTTATTTCCGTAGAGCATATCTTTTTTTAGAGATAGATTTTTTACACAATCATTATTGAGAAGTTTTACAACCCAAAAATCGTCATCACCATAATGTTGCGTGACATCATTGTAATTATTAACTGGAAAAGTATTACCTACAATTAGAAAGTTATTATCGAAAGTCAAAATTAAGTCATTGGGTTCGTCATGGCCTTCACTACCATATTTTCTTTGCCAAATTATATTGCCAATTGTTGGATTTAATTTGATGAGCCAAATATCTGCACTGCCAATATTATTGGGTGCTTGCCCATCATTCGAGTATGACTCTCCTACAATAATATACTCATTACTATTGCTTTCCACTACGCCTCTTGCATATTCATTTCCACTGCCACCATAGCAATGAGTCCAAATTTTTTGACCCTGTGAAGAAACTTTCAGTATGAAATAATCTCTCGAACCATAACTACTATGATTTTCTATGGCATCATAATCGAACGAATAAGTTTCGCCAACTATTAAAAAATTTCCATTTTGGTCTTCCGTAAAAGTAGTAGTGAAGTCATCGTTACTTCCTCCAAATGATTGTTGCCATTGGATTCCTCCAATATTATCAATTTTTAAAACCCACACATCTTGTTGCCCATAGTTATTGCTTAAATCTCCATTATTAGATGTGCTATTTCCTATAAGCAGATAACCGCCATTGTTTGATTTTTTTATTGATTTACAGGTTTCGTTGCTGCTTCCACCGTAAGTTTTTTGCCAGATTTTGTTGCCTTGTGAATCAATTTTGATTAGAAGAAAGTCAGATAAACCATGATTATCTTCAATATATGGATATTGAGATTCGGTTGAACCTGCAATCAGGATGTTTCCATCATCGGTTACACATGCTGAATAAGCCCTATCAAGAGCTTCTCCACCATAACACCTTTCCCAGATTACATTCCCTGATAAATTAATTTTTACAACCCAAAAATCAATTTGACCGATTAAACCACTAATATCACCATTGTTAGATTGGGTATCTCCAACACAAAGAATATTACCGTCTGGAGTTTTTATTATACCACGAAGATAGTCATCAGCACCGCCACCTAAAGTTTTTTGCCAAATGATATTTCCAGTATTACTTAGCCTAACAATCCACCAGTCAAATCCACCATGATTAATAGATAAATCATAGTTGTTTGATTGGGAGTGACCACCTATGATATATCCACCATCTTCTAATTCAATCACAGATTCAGCTTTATCATAGAAACTACCACCTAAAGATTTTTGCCACAGGATGTTAGGACTTTGTGCAAGTGAAGCATGAATAATAAATTGTATAAGTATGTAGATTAAAATTCCCTTCATGCTCTTCATAATTCTCTTTTTCACAAAGGAAATACTTTTTGTTTAATAATTTAGAATAATTCTAAATAACTTATTTAGTGGTAAATAGTTTCTTAAAGATACTATTTCTGAATCAAATCTTTCAAAAATAAAGCATCATTTGGCATATTTTTATTGAATGGTATCCAAGACAATATTCAATAATACTTAGCTTAATTTCAATTTTACTTTAATTTTGCGTCATTGTTTCAATGGCAACTAAATATTAATCAAAATTTAATCAATATTAGATGAATTACTGGCTCGTAAAATCAGAACCTTTCAAATATTCTTGGGACGATTTCGTTAATCAAGGCGTAGGCACTTGGGATGGCGTAAGAAACTATCAAGCACGCAATAATCTGGCTGCCATGAAACTGAATGATTTGGTTTTATTTTATCATTCAAACGAAGGAGTTGAGGTTGTCGGTATCGCTAAAATAGTAAAAGAAGCGTATCAAGACCCAACTACAGATGATACTCGTTGGGTGGTTGTTGATTTAGCTCCAGTCGAAAAACTTCCTAATTCTGTTACGCTCAAAGCCATTAAAGCTGACGTACGACTACAGGATGTGTCTCTTATTCGTCAGTCTCGCCTCTCTGTCCAACAACTTAAAAAAGAAGAGTTCGACATCATTGTATCAAAAGGATATGGAAATTAGAAAATCGAAAAAGTTTTTATTACAAATTTGTTTCTTAATCATTGCTTTCTTGAGTGTGGTTCAATTAAACGGCCAAAGTGTGCGTCGAATCGAAATACCCACTCGTGGCGAAGACCAAAGTTTTCAAGTAATTACATTAGGAGAAGAAGGGGTTTTGGTGCTTACCAAAACGGGTAAACTGAGTTTCAATATAACTAAGTATGATGCCCAATTACAACAAGCATGGTCGGCTAATGGTGAACTTGAAGAAAACCAATCCATGGTAGATTTTCATCGAGATGGCCGTGATGTCTATTTCCTGTTTAGTAAATACAATTCTGATTTGTATCAAATTATCAAAGTCTCTACTGGCATTGGTATCATGCAAAAATTCTTCTTTGAGAATATTCGCAGATTTGAGGTTTCAGAATTTAAGGTCTATAACGACGTGGCCTATTTAGCAGGAATGGTAAAAGAAGAACCCGTTTTGATGAGTGTCAACTTTAGTAAAATGCAACCTCGAATTTTGGCAGGAGGAATTAAAGGAACTGCCAGTATTTCGTCATTAGATTACGATGATGCTAATGGATTATTGATAGTTTCTTATTCGGTAAAAAAGGGGCGTTCGAGTTATATGGCAGTCAAACGAATCAATCCAAATGGAAAAATTGTAGAGCAACTTACCGTTGAACCAGAAGAAGACTATGGTTTATTGACAGGAAAACTTTTCTCATTAAATGATGGAACGCAGCTAATGATTGGTAATTATGGATTTAAAGGTTATCAGTCGAATGGTGGACCAATGTCGCAGGGGCTTTATATAAGTAAAGTTGATGGCGAAACTCCCGAATATCTGAAAATGCACAGTTTTACAGATTTCAAAAACTTTTTCAAATTTCTGCCTCCAAAACAACAAGAAAAGATTGAAAAAAAGATAAAAAAGAAAAAAGGTAAAGGCGACGACTTAAAACTCAATTACAGAGTTTTAGTACATGATATTATAAAAAAAGACAATCAATATATATTAGTTGCGGAAGTATTCTACCCCGAATTCAGAACTAATAATAATTATCCATATTATGGTAGTGCATTTGGTTCTCCGTTTGGATTTGGGTACGGAGGGTATAATTCATTGAGTATGTTGCGTTATTCTCGTTATTATGGACTAAACTCTTGGGCTTGGAATCCTTGGATGTATTCAAATTATGGTAGTAATAATCAGCAATTCGATGGATTCAAATATACGCACGCCGTTGTTGCAGGGTTTGATTTAAACGGAAAACTAATTTGGGATAATAGTTTTAGCTTCGATAATGTAAAAAGTATGGAGCTAAAAGAGAAAGTAAAAATTCATTCCGAAGGAGACGATATTTCGTTGGTTTATAGCAATAAAGGAAAACTCGCCAGTAAAATTGTTAGAGGAAATGATGTGGTTGAAGGTACAAAAACTATTGACATTGACACTCAAAAAGAAGGTGATAAAGTAAGAGATACTGCCACCGACGACATAGAATATTGGCATCAGAATTATTATTTGGCGTGGGGATACCAACGAATCGCCAACCGAACCGAAGGGAGTAGGAGGGTATTTTATTTAAATAAAATTGCATTCTAAAATATCAAATTATTTATGCCACACCGTTATATAAAAAGGTGTGGCATATTTTTGTGCCTAAAATTCAACCAACTCATTGCTGATGAAACAATATTTTTTCATTCTATTACTCATTCTTTCTAATTCTTTACATGCTCAAAAAACAAATACCATTTACCCTGCCTCAGGAGTTCTAAAAACTGTTGAGATAGAAATTAGTGGAAATCCAACTTGGCAGAAGGTAATTTCACTCGGTAAAGACGGTCTCTTACTGTTCATTAAAAAAGATATTACAAAAGCGGTCATTGTTAAATTTGATACAGAGTTACGGAAAGTATGGGAAAATGAAGTTTTATTAGATGTAGAACGAAAACCAACCGCATATTTTCTTGATAATCAGAAAGTTACTTTTTTGTTTAGCGAAAGCCAAGGAATGTATTATCAGTTGTTTAGCTTTGATTTGAAAGATGGTAAAGCAGAAAACAAGGGTTTTGAACTTCGAGAATTCTTTCAAGACCAAAGCTATGTTGCTTTTAAAGATAGAATTTTGATAGCAGGGATGAATGAAAAAGGAGGAACTTTTTATGATTTTGATTTTAAAACGAATGAAGGCCAATTTACTTCTGCTGATTTAAATGGTAAAGCCCAGATTCAGTTTATCAATTATAATCAAAAAACTCATATTATTGAATCTCTTTGGTCAATAAAAGAGCCAGGTTATACCAACGAAAAGAAGAAAAAAGGTGAGTTTATAAAAAATGCGTATGTTGTTTATGCAAAATATGATACGCTCGGAAAGTTAATTTCAAAAAGTGCGATACAATCCAATGCGGGAAATTTCCCGCTAACTGCTCAACTTACGAAAGTTGACTCATTAGTTAGCATCGTAACAGGCGTTTATCAGTCAAATAATGGTGTAAAAGGGATATATTTTTCAAAACTCGAACACGATAAAACCATTTTTACAAAGTTTTATGATTATCGAAAACTCTTGAAAGGAATCGAGGCATTAACCGATGAGCAACTGAAAAAGGTTTCAAGTACTTATACATTTTTACCTACACAAACTACCTTTACTGAAAATCAAATCGCATTTGGAGGTAGTTTTTATCAGCCCACCTATCAAGTGGTTAGCGTAGATAATCCTGATTATGTGGGTTATAACTTTAGTTTAAATTATAGCAACCAACGCAACCGAACAAAACAGGTTTTAGCAGGTTATAATTATCAGAATGCTTTTACCGCAATTTTTGATTTAGATGGAAATTTGTTAAAACAACAAAAAATAGATTTAAAACAAACCTCATCTGATATTGATGAAGTTGTGGCCATAAATAAGCAAAATTCGGTAGCATACTGTGTGAAAGGAAACTTAGTTGTTTCAAAACCCAAAGGCTATGCCGAGCCTGATGTCTATAAACTTTCTTCCGAAAATGACGACCCAAAGAATAGTCAATACATTGCAAAATACCGTAATGTGAGAAATTGGTACGAAAATTATTTCATTGCTGATGGAAGTCGTATTAAATTTGAAGTCATAAAAGAAATGTCTGCTCCTAAAGAGAAACCTTCAAGAAGGAAAAGAGGGCAGCAGCAAATCCCAGAAACCAACGTAAAGAAAATTATTTACATTTCAAAAATTCTGAGTTCTGAGTTTTAATCAAGTCCGCAATAGCGGCGAGTTGTCATGGCAATTTTTACTTGAAACCAAATTTCTACTCAGAGTTCTGAACTAAGCACTCAAAACTCATTTTGTACAATTTACTTACTCCAAATATTAGTTCGTATGAATTACTCGATTCGGGTAATTACGAAAAACTCGAACGCTTCGGCGATTTTATTTTAGCTCGTCCAGAACCACAAGCCGTTTGGGATAAATCTCTTTCTGAGGAAGTATGGCAACGGAAAGCATCGGCAATCTTCAAGAAAACCAAAGGTCGTGACCAATTAAGTCCAGAAGAGCGAGGCGAATGGCATAACATAAAGAAAATGCCAGAAAAATGGTACATGAATTATGAGCAAGGCAAAACCAAACTCAAGTTCAAATTATCACTTTCGTCATTCAAGCACGTTGGCATTTTTCCTGAGCAGGCAGCCAACTGGCGTTATATTGAGGATAAACTAACGTCAATGAAATCGAGTGATGCTTCGCTGCAACTGCCAAAAGTATTGAATCTTTTTGCCTACACTGGCGGAGCTTCATTGATTGCTAAAGCAAATGGAGCTGATATTACGCACGTAGATTCTGTAAAACAAGTGATTTCGTGGTCAAGAGAAAACATGGAAGCAAGTAGCTTGACTGATATTCGTTGGGTGATTGAAGATGCTCTGAAATTTGTTAAGAGAGAAGTAAAACGTGGAAAAAAGTATAATGGAATTATTCTTGACCCACCAGCGTACGGACGTGGCCCCGATGGCGAAAAATGGGTTTTAGAAGAAGGTTTGAACGAATTATTGAAAAACTGCCTCGAACTTCTCGACGAAAAGCATCATTTTTTTATTCTGAACCTCTACTCTATGGGCTTTTCGGCAGTCATTGCCGAAACAATTATTAAGCAAAATTACGCAAACGTTCAAAACCCAGAAATGGGAGAATTGGTGCTGCAAGATTCCTTTCAGAAGAAGCTCCCTCTGGGTGTTTTTTATCGTTTCTCAACTATTTAAGCCATAAAGATTCAGTATATTTTGAAATACTAATCAAAAACCATTGATAATATTTAAGATGTGTATAAATTGAAGCAAATTAAAATATTGATTTGCAATAAAATATGATTTGTAAAAATTGTAATACTGAAGTAACACTAAACTATTGTCCAAATTGTGGACAACCAGCAAAACTTCATCGAATTGATGGACACTATATTCAACATGAAATGGAGCATATTTTGCACTTTGAACGTGGTATATTGTTTACTATCAGGGAGTTATTGCTTCGACCAGGGCAAAGTATTAGAGAATTCATTGCTGATAATAGGGCTCGACTCGTAAAACCTATTATTTTTATAATTGTTACATCATTAATTTATACTCTAACGATTCATTATTTTCATGTAGAGGACGGATACGTTAAACTAAATGCTCCTGAAGCCGTATTCACGAGCAAGATGTTTAAATGGTATCAAGACCATTACGGATACGGAAATATAATGATGGCTGTATTTATTGCATTTTGGATAAAAGTGTTCTTTAAAAAGTACGAATATAATTTTTTTGAAATTCTAATTTTACTTTGTTTCATTATTGGGATTGCAATGCTAATTTATGCGTTATTTGCTTTGATTGTAGGACTTACAAAACTCCCATTAATGTTTATTGGTGGAATACTTGGGTTTATCTATATCTCGTGGGCGATTGGGCAGTTTTTTGATAAAACCAAACTTATAAATTATGGTAAAGCCTTTTTGGCTTACATTTTAGGAATGATAACTTTTACAATTCTTGCATTTCTAATAGGTTTTTCTGTTGATGCAATAATGAAACTTTGACACCTGTAAACTAACCTTGTATAACAATGGAAAACAAAAAACTAACCGAATTATCTAACGAAGAATTACTCAAAAGAAAAAAGACCACTAAGTTTGTGACTGGGCTGCTTCTTGGTATGCTTACGCTTTTGGTTATTCTGAATATAGTAAATATTATCAATGGCAAACAAAATTGGACTGCTCTGACAGTGCCATTAGCATTGATTCCTATTGCAATTATCAATTTCAATTCTATTAAAGAAATAAATAAAGAGTTGAAGTCAAGAGGTTTGGAATAGATTATAAAGTAACAGACAGACCATTAACTTAAATTTTCGTTTTTATTCTAAGAAAAAATTCGGATTTTTGTGAAAAAATATCTCACGATTAGGCAATTTACTATTACCTTTCAAAATTGTGAATAAAAACGGATGTCTAATAATCAGAAAATCTACCTATTTATTTCCATTTCAGTTCTCTTGTATGCGTGCGGACAAGATAACCGTGAACGTTCTAAAATTCCACCAACCCCATTCCAAACAGAAAGTATTCAAAATACTGCATCGCTGGAAGCTCTGACTGATGCCATCAGAAGTAACCCAAGTTTGGCAGAAAACTACTACAAGCGAGCAATTATTCTGCACAAAATGGGTGATAGTCAGAAAGCTTTGGAGGATATTAATAGAGCCGACCGCCTGAAACAAAATACTGGCAAATACCTTTATGTAAAAGCATTGATATTGCGTGATATGAAGCAATATCGTGATGCCTATGCCTTCGCTCAAAGTGCCGAAATCTTAAATGTTGATACGCCCGAATTATATACTTTGTTAGGTGATTTGTCGCAGCAACGCAACGACTTAAAAAATGCCGAACAATATTTGGCAAAATCTTTGCAAATAGCTCCTTACGACGGTGAAACTTACTTTTATCAAGGAACATTGGCCGCCCGAAAAGGCGATACCAATACTGCTATTTTAAAAATGAACAAGGCCATTGATATGAAGCCTTCTTTCAAATTAGGTTACTCAACTTTGACCGAAATCTTGAAAAATCGCCGATTATATGATTCGGCTTTGGCAGTCAATAATACTGCAATTTTGCAGTTTCCCAAGAATGCTGAATTTTTGGTTGATAGAGGCTTAGTTTATAATAAATTTGGCCGCTTAGATTCTGCTCTTGTTTATTATGACAGAGCATCTAAAATGGATGCCCGTAGAATTGATGCAATGTTATATTCGGCATCGATTTATTTTCGATGGAAAAATTATACAAAAGCATTGGAGTTTTATGAGAAGGTTTTGGATGCAAATCCAGAAACATCTAAAATCAATTACTCTATTGCCCTCACGCTTGAACAACTCGGCTCTTTGACAAAAGCCGAAGAGTTTTTGAAGGCTGAAGTTGAAAAAGACCCGAATGATACCCAAGCGATTATTGCGTTGAATAGAGTTTCTGGTCAAATAAATTCAGCTTTGGGGGTTTACAAAGCACCAATTCCGATTCCTGTGAAGAAAGCCCCAGCTCCGGTAGCTAAACCAGTTGTAGTAGAAGAGCCTAAAAAACTTTTAGATACTTCGAGAGTTAGGGTAAACATCATTGCACCGAAGAAAAAAGTAAATATTAAAACCGATTCTTCAAGACGTTTGAAATTGTAAAATATTATATTAGTTTCATTTGAAACTTTAAGAGATAAAAAGAAGTATATATTATATTAGGTAATAGTTGACAGATTTTTTTATGATTAAAATTACTTTGCCCGACGGAAGTGTAAGAGAATATCCAAAAGGGAGTTCGAGTTATGACGTGGCCCTTTCAATTAGTGAAGGCCTCGCAAGAAATGTATTGGCTGCCAAAGTGAATGGCACGGTTCAAGATGCCAATTTGCCAATCGAAACCGACTCAACCGTACAACTTTTGACGTGGAATGATACCGACGGGAAATCAACATTTTGGCATTCGTCAGCTCACCTAATGGCTGAGGCTTTAGAAGCTCTTTATCCTAAAGTGAAATTTTGGGTTGGTCCGCCGCTCGAAAACGGTTTCTATTATGATGTAGATACAAATGGCGAAAGCATCTCGAATGACGATTTCAAGAAAATCGAAGATAAAATGTTGGAATTGGCTCGTCAGAAGAATGATTACGTAAGGATTCCGATGGCCAAAGCTGATGCAATCAAATATTTTGAAGAAAAAGGCGACGAATATAAGTTAGATTTACTTTCAGGCTTAGAAGACGGTTCGATTACTTTCTACAAGCAGGGAAATTTCACAGACTTATGTCGTGGGCCGCATATTCCGAATACTGGTTTTATCAAAGCAGCAAAAATCATGAATGTGGCGGGTGCGTACTTCAAAGGCGACCAAAACAATAAAATGTTGACTCGTATTTATGGGGTGACATTCCCAAAACAAAAAGAGTTAGAAGATTACCTAACACTTTTAGAGGAAGCCAAACGCCGTGACCACCGTAAATTAGGTCAAGAACTCGATTTGTTTACATTTTCTGAAAAAGTAGGCAAAGGTTTACCGTTGTGGTTGCCAAAAGGAGCGATGTTGCGTGAAAGACTCGAAAATTTCTTGCGTAAAGCACAAGTAAAAGCTGGTTATCAGCAAGTTGTAACGCCACATATCGGTAGCAAACAGTTATATCAAACTTCAGGTCACTGGGAAAAATACGGAAAAGATTCATTCCAACCAATCACAACACCCGAAGAAGGAGAGGAGTTTTTGTTGAAACCAATGAACTGCCCTCATCACTGTGAAATTTTCCGTGCCAGACCACGTAGTTATCGTGAATTACCTTTACGTTTGGCTGAGTTTGGTACAGTTTACCGCTACGAACAAAGTGGTGAATTGCATGGTTTAACTCGTGTGCGTGGCTTCACGCAAGATGATGCCCATATTTTCTGTACTGATGACCAAGTTGAAGATGAATTCAAAAAAGTAATTGATTTGGTACTTTATGTATTCAAATCACTTGGTTTTGAAGAATTTTCTGCCCAAGTTTCTTTACGTGACCCAGAAAATAAAACAAAGTATTTTGGTTCGGATGAAGCATGGGATAAAGCTGAAAATGCAATTCGTCGTGCAGCTGCCGAAAAAGGGCTAAAAACTGTTGAAGAACTCGGTGAAGCCGCTTTCTATGGCCCGAAACTCGACTTTATGGTGAAAGATGCTTTGGGGCGTAAATGGCAACTCGGAACTATTCAGGTAGATTATCAGTTACCACAAAGATTTGAACTCGAATATGTAGGCTCAGATAACCAAAAACATCGTCCAGTAATGATTCACCGAGCTCCATTTGGTTCGATGGAACGTTTCATTGCGATTTTGATTGAAACAACCGCAGGTAATTTCCCATTGTGGTTATCGCCTGACCAAATAGCTATTTTGCCGATTTCTGAAAAATACGAAGACTACGCCAACGATGTATTCTTGACTTTACAAGAACAAGACATCAGAGGCTACGTTGACCATCGTGATGAGAAAATTGGCAGAAAAATCCGTGATGCGGAGGTAAATAAACTGCCTTTGATGCTCATTGTAGGTGAAAAAGAAGCCGAAGAAGGCAAAGTTTCGGTCAGAAGAAAGGGCGAAGGCGATTTGGGCTCAATGACAATCGAAGAGTTTATAGCCTACGCAAAAACTGAAATATACAAAAATATACCTCAGTTTAAGGCATAATCGTCTCGGTTTCGCAATATTTGAAGTATTAATATTTGTTTTATACAAAAAAAAATAGTACTTTCGTAAAAATCAATTTTTAGCAACCTTAAAATCGTTAAATGGCACAACAACCATTCAATCGTAATTTCAGAAAACCAGTACAGAAGGAAGACGAACACCGAATCAACCAACGCATTCGTGTACCACAGGTTCGTTTAGTAGGTGATAACGTAGAGCAGGGTATTTTTGACACCGCCCAAGCTCTTGCTATGGCACAAGCTCAAAGTTTAGATTTAGTTGAAATTGTACCAACGGCCAATCCGCCAGTATGTAGAGTTATTGACTATTCTAAGTTTAAGTATGACCAAAAGAAGAAGCAAAAGGAAATAAAAGCCAAAGCGGCTAAAACAGTAATCAAAGAGATTAGATTCGGCCCACAAACCGATGACCATGATTTTGATTTCAAATTAAAGCACGCAATTGGATTCTTGAAAGAAAATGCAAAAGTTAAGGCTTACGTTCACTTTGTTGGCCGTCAGATTGTATTCAAAGACCAAGGAGTAGAATTGTTGAAACGTTTTATTGCGGGTCTGGAAGAATACGGTAAACCAGAAGGTGAATTGAAACTTGAAGGTAAGAGAATGATTGTATTTCTTGCTCCGAAACCTAAGAAATAATTTTCGTAGAAATATTTAAGGGCTGAATTGAAATCTCAATTCAGCCCTTTTTGTGTTTTTATCGAAATCCTATACTACGATAATTTTCATAGACAAGATTTAACAATTTTACGATAAAATGATTCGTAAAATTGTCTAATCTTTGCAATAGTCTTATTTGCCAACGGAAATCATATTAGCAAATAGGCGATAAGCACCAGGAACACCCGCAGGAAGCTGACGGAAGAATGCCAATCCTGTAAAAACAAAATTCCCTTTACCATATTTAGCATACAAAACACTGCCTTCGAGCTCGGTTTCGTTGGCATCATTCATAGCAAAAATAGTTTCGTACTTATCACTCCATTTGTCGGCAAAGTACAAACCACGTTCCTGAATCCAACCTTCAAAGTCTTTTGCTGTGATTTTGTTTGGTGAATTTAATAATGAGTGTTGTGGTTTCAATATCTTCATTGTAGCATTTTCATCTGTTACACGGCCCCGCCCAATTCCCATCGGGAAAGGCCCGATTTCTTTTACTTTCGAGACACCATAAAAGGCATTGGTTTGATACTGTGTCACTACATTTCCACCATTATTGACATATTCCATGAGTTTCTCTTGGAAATATTTCAAGTGTTCTTCGGTGTTATATGCTCTAACACCAACAATTATAGCATCGAATTGGCTTAAATCTTTGGCAAGTTCAACGGGTGTTAGCATCGTTACTTGATAGCCTATTTGTTGTAAAGCTGCCGGAACTTCATCGCCCGCTCCTGCAATGTAGGCAATCTTATTGCCTTTTTTCTTTAAGTCGATGCGAAGTGCTTTGGCTTCAGCAAATGGGAAAAGTGTAAGCGTTGGTACGTGCTTGTATTCAATACTGGCAATACCTCTATCATACGAACCAGATGTTGTTTGAGCAATTGCTTTAATTGTAATTTCAGAGGCCGTAGCTGACGGGAACACCTTGAATGTTACTTTTTTCTCTTCGTATTTTTCTTTTAATTCAAAATTGATAATGGCTGGTTCTACTTTCCAAGTGCTTGGTACATCTAATTTAACTGTACCTGTTACGCCTTTTTTACCCGCTTTCAAAGTCACTACCACATCTTTCGGGCTATTGTCTCCAAATGAATAAACCTTCTCGGCAATAGTTGCTGTTACTTCTGGACGAACTTCGAAATAGCGATAAATTTCACCGTCTGATGGTTCTACAAATTTGTAGGTTAGAGGTGTTTGAAATGTAAATGGCTTACCTTCGATAGTAAAACTATATTCACAAACCAAATCTGCGGGTTTCATTGGTAAACCACGCAATAGCTGGTCATTTACTTTATAAAAACCATTTTCTTTACGCTCAACTAACCAGTAAGGCTGAGTAATCGGTTGATTAGCAGGGATTTGTAATTCAGTCGTAATATTTAAACCATCATTATAAACAAGTTTCTTATTGATAGTGGTATCTTTGTTTGCTCCTTTGAAAGTTAGTTTTTCGAGTGTAATATTTGAATTACTACGACTAACCACATTCACATTTACTTTGATTTTATCATTGGGCGAAACCGAATAATCTGTTGGATTAGCTTCTAACCAAAGTCCAGTACAAGCCAAAATCAATTCTTGTACTTCTTTCTTCTTATAACTTGTCCAAACATTATCTTCTAAACTACTAATTGCTGTATAAACTTCAATCAAGGCTGGAACAGATGCTGAGGGATTTTGTGCTTTAAAATTGTTATACACGTCGTTTACCATCTTTTCAATTTTTTCTCCGCCATTGATTCTTTTCCACGAAATATCAATTCCATCAAATAAATCGTTTTTAGCTTCTTCACCAGCTTTGTGAAGAGCATAGTCAGTGCGTTGATTTTTAGTTTTTGCCGAGCCAAAACCTTGGCTTTTGTGCATTGAACGAGCCTCGGCCGAAATTTCGGTGTATGATTTTCCGAGTAGGGGATTATAATCTCCCAACGGAATTTTTATAAAACTGCCTTCTGGTTGGTTATTCTGAAAATTTGGTGAGAACGAATTCCAAACCAAACGTTTTGCTTGCCAAGTTTTCACAAATTTTAACTGTTCAGGAAAGCGATTTGGGTCAGCGGCTGCTTTGAAGGCCTCTTCTGACAAAACGGCCGATGCTGAGTGATGTCCATGTCCAGCACGTGCATCAGGTGGAAAACGATTAACTATTACATCAGGTTGGAAATTGCGAATACGCCAAACTAAATCGGCCAGAATTTGGTCTTTTCCCCAAGTTGCAAGAGCTTCATCGGTTGTTTTGGTAAAACCGAAGTCATTCGCACGAGTGAAATATTGTTCGCCACCGTCGATACTTCTTGCACCGAGAAGTTCGTGAGTGCGTAATAAACCTACATATTCTCCTTGTTCAGAACCAACTAAGTTTTGTCCACCATCGCCACGAGTCATGGCAATATAACCTGCACGCACCATTTTTTCTTTAGAAAGCCAAGTGATGAACAAGGTATTTTCATCATCTGGGTGAGCCGCAACGTAAAGTACATTGCCAACTACATTTAATCTTTTAATTGCTTGAAGGATTTCACCCGTATTCATTTGTTTAGTTTGGGCAAAAACCGAAAATGAAATTAGAGAAATGAGCAGTAACGATATTTTTTTCATTGAGTAAGGTTTAAGAGTCAATAGTTTAATTCTAATATTTTTGAAGTTTTTTATTGGCCAGCCGAAATTAGTAAAGAAACCCCGAATCAGAAAGAAATTATTGTTGTCATCTATGACTGGGCCACATTATTCGACAAAATAGCCAAATTTATCTGCTTTTCGTCATATTAAAACCGATAAAATAATGTTTTTTATCAAAAAAATACTAAAATTGTGTTTTGGCTTTTTTTAACAACTCAATTAACTTAAATTTGCGAAAATTAAAACTACAGTAATCACTAAACTCAAATACAATTACTTATGGATTCTATGATTGTTTACCTTGTTCCATTATGCGGCGTAATTGGCTTGCTCTACACAGCTTGGCGATTCAGTTGGGTATCGAGCCAACCTGCTGGCGATGCCAATATGCAAAAACTCTCAGGCTATATTGCCGACGGAGCGATTGCATTCTTGAAAGCAGAATGGAAAATTTTGGCGTACTTTGCTATTCCAACGGCTATTCTTTTGGCTTGGTTAGGTTCGTCTTCACCAAATTCATCTTGGATTATTTCTATTGCCTTTATTATCGGAGCTGTGTTTTCGGCTGTGGCAGGATATATCGGGATGAAAATTGCAACCAAAGCAAACGTTCGTACGGCACAAGCGGCTCGTACATCGTTGGCTAAAGCACTTCAAGTTTCATTTACTGGTGGTTCGGTAATGGGAATGGGAGTTGCTGGTTTGGCAGTTTTAGGTTTAAGTTTATTATTTATTGTTTTTTATAACTATTTCGCAAAAGGTGAAGCTCTGACTTCAGAAAATATGAGAATCGCCATCGAAGTTTTGGCTGGTTTTTCATTAGGTGCTGAATCAATCGCTCTTTTTGCTCGTGTAGGTGGTGGTATTTACACAAAAGCTGCCGACGTAGGTGCTGACCTTGTTGGTAAGGTAGAAGCTGGTATTCCAGAAGATGACGTTCGTAACCCCGCAACAATTGCCGATAACGTAGGTGATAACGTAGGTGACGTAGCAGGTATGGGTGCTGACTTATTTGGCTCGTATGTTGCCACAATTTTAGCAACAATGGTACTCGGTCAAGAAATCAACGTTACTGATAATTATGGTGGTTTCTCGCCAGTATTACTTCCGATGTTGATTGCTGGTGTTGGTTTGTTGGCTTCTTTGGTTTCTACATTCTTTGTACGTATCAAATCTGAAACATCTTCAGTACAAGCCGCTTTAAATATCGGTAACTGGGCTTCAATCATCATTACATTTGTTGCTTCATATTTCTTAGTAAAACATATTTTACCAGAAACACTTTCGCTACGTGGTCATGAATTTACATCGAATGGTGTGTTTATGTCAATCGTTGTAGGTTTAATTGTAGGTGCATTGATGTCAATCATCACAGAATATTACACTGCGATGGGTAAACGTCCAGTACTTTCAATCATTGAAAAATCTGGTACTGGTCACGCTACCAATATCATTGGCGGTTTGGCGGTTGGTATGGAGTCAACAGTTCTTCCAATCTTGACTTTGGCTGCCGGTATTATTATGTCATATTATTTTGCTGGTCTTTATGGTGTTTCGATTGCTGCTGCTGGTATGATGGCTACAACTGCCATGCAATTGGCAATTGACGCTTTCGGTCCGATTGCTGATAACGCAGGTGGTATTGCTGAGATGTCTCAATTACCTCCAGAAGTTCGTGAACGTACAGATAATTTAGATGCAGTAGGTAACACAACCGCAGCAACAGGTAAGGGTTTTGCGATTGCTTCGGCGGCTTTGACTTCATTGGCTTTATTTGCCGCTTTTGTGGGTATTGCAGGTATCAAAGCAATTGATATTTATAAAGCTCCAGTTTTAGCAGGTTTGTTTGTGGGTGGAATGATTCCATTTATTTTCTCGGCTTTGTGTATTTCTGCCGTTGGTAAAGCTGCGATGGAAATGGTGAATGAAGTTCGTCGTCAGTTCCGTGAAATTCCAGGAATCATGGAATACAAAACTGAACCTGAGTACGAAAAATGTGTAGCGATTTCGACAGAAGCTTCAATAAAACAAATGATTTTGCCAGGTGCAATTGCTTTGGTTACGCCTGTTTTAATCGGTTTTGGATTTAGAGGAGTATTTGCAGATACATCTTCGGCTGAAATTTTGGGTGGTTTGTTGGCAGGAGTAACTGTATCAGGTGTATTGATGGGGATTTTCCAATCAAATGCTGGTGGTGCATGGGATAACGCAAAAAAATCATTTGAAAAAGGTGTTGTAATTGGTGGAGAAACGTATTACAAAAAATCTGAGCCACACAAAGCATCAGTAACTGGTGATACAGTAGGTGACCCATTCAAAGATACTTCTGGGCCATCAATGAATATCTTGATTAAATTGATGTCAATTGTTTCGTTGGTAATTGCTCCTTATATTGCTGTCACTTCATCTGAAACTGCAAGTGCTGAAGAGGCTACTATTGTTGAAGCTCCTCTACCAACAAGTATCAACAAAGTGTTATCAACAGGTGCAAACCTTAACTTTTTGGAAGGAGGAATCGAAGACCAAGTTATTAAGTTTATCGAAGACCCAAGTGCTGAAGCAGGAAAAGACAACTGGTTCAACTTCAAAGCTTTAAATTTTGCTTCAGGAAGTAATGTGATTGACTCAACTTCAATGAATGAAGTAAAAAATATCGCTGAAATCTTGAAAGCATTCCCAAATGTGAATATCAAAGTTGGTGGATACACTGATAATACTGGCGATGATGCAGCAAACTTGAAACTTTCGAGCGAGCGAGCAGCAGCGGTAAAAGCAGCATTAGTTGGATTGGGTATAGCTGACGCTCGTTTAGAGGCTGAAGGCTATGGCGAACAACACCCAGCAGCGAGCAATGACACAGAAGAAGGACGCTCTCAAAACCGTAGAATTGCGGTGAGTGTTAGAAAGAAGTAAAATATTAAGAGAGAATTTAAGGAAGACTTCGATTATAACGGAGTCTTCCTTTTTTATGACAAATTGGCGTTTTCCCAATCTAAATAAATATCATTGAGTGATATTTCAACATCAACAGATTTCAGTTCAATAACATCTTCGAGTTTGTTGTAAGAACGATATTGCCAGAAAACTGCATTTTCGGGCTTAAAAAAAACTTCAACTAAAATTTCGTTTTGAGAAACAAGTACGTATTCTCTAAAAGAATCGATTGTTTGATAGGCTTGAAATTTACCTTGTCGGTCGTACAAAGCTGTTGAGTCAGATAAAACCTCAACGATTAAAATCGGATTTTTGGCTGCCTGTGGCATTTCAGGAAAAACTTCTGTTTTACCACAAACTACAAAACTATCTGAATAAACAAACTTTTCTTCAGAAATCGCAATTTTGGCATCACTATTATAGGTTCTACAAGTTTTTCGTTTTGCGATTATTGAATTACTTATACATCTTCCTATATTACTTGAGAGCAAACTATGATTGAGCGTTCCATCCGCCATTGCGAATATTTCTCCATTATGATATTCAAGTTTTTCTAAAGAATTGGCCTCCATTTCGAGGTAATCTTCAATCGAATACTTATATTTCAACGCTGCTTCTCCCATTTTGATATATTTTAACGAAAGCAAAAATAACAATTTCTATCGACAACTATCAATTTGAGCATAAAAAACGCTTCCATTATCGACTTTAAAACCAGCATTTAGTTCAATCTTATTGCTTGCACTAAATATTACATTTGAATAGTTAGTGATTGTGGCTGTACTTGTAATAGAATTGAGAGCATTATAAAAACTTGGTATAGTTATTTGACCGCTCACAGTTAAGTTTTGTTCATTTCCACAAGCCGAAATCTGATATATTTTGTCAAAAGTAGCTACATAAAGTTCTCCATTTTTATCTTCACCAAAAGTGGTTGGAAAGTTCATCAAAACGCCCTTAAAATCATTGCTTATTGTTCCGTTTGGGAGCCGTTTTAATAACCAAAATTTTCCAGAATTGTAATCGGCATAACAATAAAAGCCAGATAAAGATGGGTATTTTGTACCTCTATATACATATCCGCCAGTCACAGATGCTGCTTGATTTCCATTAAAATTGTATCCAGCATAGTCGATGATTGGCATGGTGAGTGTATTTTGATTGGGTGGACAGTTTTGAGTTAAATGAAGCATGTTGCCTTCATAGCAACTCCAACCGAAATTTCTTTCTTCAAAGCTACCAAAAGGTATAAAACTAACTTCTTCATAACTATCTTGTCCCACATCACCAATCCATAAATCACCCGTTTGACGGTCGAAAGAAAATTTCCAAGGGTTACGCAAGCCAATGGCTATAATTTCATCGGGAATATTATCATTTGGTTGTTGGTAAGGGTTTTCAACTGGAATGAGATTTGGGGAATTAACATCAAAACGCAAAATTTTTCCTTTTACTGACGCCATATTTTGAGCATTGCCAAATTCATCACCATCTGTATTTCTCGCCCCCGAAGCACCATCACCAGTAGTGGTGTAAAGGTATCCATCTTTTCCAAATTCTAAATCACCACCTTCATGACCGTTATTGTCAGGATAACTGTAAAGTATATTCTGCGAATTAATATCAGCTAAATTCTCATCTGAGCTTGATTTTTGAAATCTTGAAATAACACAACTTGCATCATTTGCCTTGTATTTTACATAAAAATAACCATTTTGGGCATAGTTAGGATGAAAAGCAACAGCCATAATCCAATTTACTTGATTAGTTAAATCTAAAAATGGAGTTGGTAAAACTTGGCCATTTACGATTATTTTTATCCGATTTCCATCAACTATAAAAAGTCGCTCGTCGTTTGCATGGGCAATGTCAACGATTGATGAAAAAGCACTGGAAACCAAATTTGCTTGAATATTGGGTGATTGTGCAAAAAGAAGCAATGGGCTAAAGATAAATAATAGTAAAGTTTTCATTTTGGGTTATGTCTAAAGTAAATTAAAAAAGGCAGCAAATTATTGCTGCCTTTCAAAATTATATTACAACATTTACAATCCGCTTCGGAACAACAATGATTTTCTTTGGTGTTGCACCTTCCAACCATTTAACTACTAATTCATTTTCTAAAACTAATTTTTCAATTTCTTCTTTGCTCATGTCAGCAGGGAAATTGAGTGTTGCACGAACCTTGCCATTTACTTGAATTGGATACTCGAATGAGTCTTCCACCAAATGTTTAGCATCGAAAATTGGGAATTGTTGTGCAGTAATGCTATCCGTATGACCTAAAACTTGCCATAATTCTTCGGTTACGTGTGGAGCATAAGGCGACAAAATAACCAATAATTGCTCAAGAATTGCTTTTTTATGACATTTTAGGTCAGAAAGTTCATTCACACAAATCATAAACGAACTCACCGAAGTATTGAATGAAAATGACTCAATATCTTCATTTACTTTTTTGATTGTTTTGTGCAAAGCCTTTAGTTCTTCTTTGGTTGGTTCGGCATCAACTACCAAATTTTTACCATTTTGGTCGAAGAACAAACGCCATACTTTACGCACAAATCTATACGTTCCTTCGATACCACGAGTATCCCACGGTTTGCTTTCTGTCAATGGCCCCAAGAACATTTCGTAAAGACGGAATGTATCAGCACCATAACGCTCAACGATTGTATCAGGGTTTACAACATTAAACTTAGATTTTGACATTTTTTCTACCTCCGAACCACAAACATACTTTCCGTCCTCTAAGATAAATTGTGGGTCGTCACCAATATCATTTCGTGTAGCTTTGAATTTCTCTACGTTTAAAACATCATTATCTACAATATTTACATCAACATGAAGTTTTGTTGTTTCATATTGGTCTTTCAAACCGTAGGAAACAAATGTAACTTTTTCAGAATCCTTCAAACGATAAACAAAGTTTGAACGCCCCATAATCATTCCTTGATTGATGAGCTTCATGGCGTATTCTTCCTGCGGCACATACCCTCTATCTTTCAAGAATTTATTCCAAAAACGGCTATACAACAAGTGACCAGTTGCGTGTTCTGTACCGCCCAAGTAAAGGTCAACATTTTGCCAATAGTCAATCGCTTCTTTTGAAGCAAACTCTTGGTCGTTATGAGCATCCATGTATCTGAACCAATACCAGCTACTTCCTGCCCAACCTGGCATGGTACTTAGCTCATATTCATTCCCTTTATAATTCCAACCTTCGGCACGGCCGAGTGGAGGTTCGCCATCTTCGGTTGGTAAATATTTGTCAATTTCTGGTAAAACCAATGGCAAATCTTCTTTATCAATTAAATAGGGAAGACCATCCTTAAAAAACACAGGAACAGGCTCGCCCCAATAGCGTTGACGAGCAAAAACCGCATCACGCAAACGATAATTCACTTTACCTTTACCAATACCTCTTTCTTCCAACCATGCAATCAATTTGGCGGTTGCTCCCTTGTATTCAAGGCCATTTATCATGCCCGAATTAATGTATTTCCCCTCTTTGGTAGCATCGGCTTGGGTTTCAATATCTGCTTGAGCATCAAGTATTTGTACAATTGGCAAACCAAAATGGGTAGCAAAATTCCAGTCACGTTGGTCACCAGAAGGTACACCCATAACTGCTCCAGTTCCATAACCTGCCAATACGTAATCTGCAATCCAAATCGGCACTTTTTCGCCACTGAAAGGGTTGATACAATAACTTCCAGTAAATGCCCCCGAAACCGTTCTTACATCAGACATACGGTCGAGTTCTGAACGTTTTTGCGTTTCAGAAATATAATTTTCGATGCTTTCTTTTTGTTCGGGTGTTGTCAAAGAAGCTACTAATTCATGCTCAGGAGCTAAAACCATGAACGAAACACCATAAATGGTATCGACACGAGTCGTGAAAACTTCGATTTTCGAATCAGCATTGCTTTCAAGGGCAAACTTTACCATTGCTCCAACCGAGCGACCAATCCAGTTTTTTTGTTGCTCTTTTAATGAATCTGACCAATCAACCAAATCCAAACCACTAATCAAGCGGTCGGCGTAGGCTGTGATTCTCATTACCCACTGCTGCATTTTTTTCTGAATAACTGGGTAGCCACCACGCTCCGAAACGCCATCTTTTACTTCATCATTCGATAAAACCATTCCCAAAGCTGGGCAGAAATTTACTACCGAATCAGAAAGATAAGTTAAGCGATAATCAAGTGAGATTTTATATTTTTCGGTTTCGCTTAATGCTTTCCATTCCTCAGCTGTAAAACTTGGCGTTTCGTCATTACAAGCTGCTTTTACACCAGTTGTTCCATTCTGCTCAAATTTTGCGTATAAGGTTTCAATGGCTTCGGCTTTATCCGATTCTTTATTATACCAAGAATTGAACAATTCCATGAAAATCCATTGTGTCCACTTATAATATTTTGGGTCAGAAGTTCGCACTTCACGACTCCAATCGTAGCAGAAACCAATTTTCTTTAACTGACTAATGTAAGTCGAAATATTATTTTCGGTTGTGATTGCTGGGTGCTGTCCTGTTTGGATGGCATATTGCTCGGCTGGAAGTCCAAACGAGTCAAACCCCATTGGGTGAAGCACATTAAAACCTTTCAGACGCTTGTATCTTGAATAAATATCGGTTGCGATGTAGCCCAGTGGATGCCCAACGTGCAGGCCAGCTCCGGAAGGATACGGAAACATATCCAACACATAAAACTTAGGCTTTGTGTGGTCGATTTCTACTTTGTAAGTTTGGTTTTCTTCCCAAACCTGTTGCCATTTTTTTTCAATTTCACGATGGTTGAACTCCGACATTTCTTGAATTAGCTTTTTGCTATTAGCCGTTAGCTATTAGCTTTTTTTAGAATATTTTAAAATCTTGATTAAAAACAATAAACAACTTATGCTAAAAGCTTATGGCTAATAGCTAAGTGCTTAAATTTTTACACAAAAATACAATTTTAAAGCTGTATCGTTGTTATTTTGTGTCTACAAAATCAAACCTTTTCAATCTTATGTCCAGAAAGGTAATAATCTCGCTGGTTTTTATTTTAGCAATAGCTTTATTATCAGTGTTTTATGCGAAAACAAAGACACAAACGTCGCCATTAGTTCTAATGACCGATTTTGGGGTAAAAGATGGTGCAGTAGCAGCCATGAAAGGTGTTGCATTGAATTTATCCCCTGATTTGACTATTCATGACCTTACCCACGAAATTCCTGCCTACAATATTTGGGAAGGTGCGTTTAGGTTACAACAAACTGCTCCCTATTGGCCAACTGGGACCGTTTTTGTATGTGTAGTTGACCCAGGAGTAGGGACAGAGCGTAAATCAATTATTCTGAAAACCAAATCCAACCACTATTATGTTGGCCCCGATAATGGACTTTTTACATTAGTTGCTGAAAGTGAAGGCGTTGAAGAAATTCGAGAGATTTCGGCGGCTAATCGTTTGCCTAATTCTCAAAATTCTTATACTTTTTTTGGGCGTGATGTGTTTGCTTATTCGGGAGCAAAATTGGCTTCTGCTGGAATTGACTTTGAAGAAGTAGGGGAGAAAGTGCCTGACAATAAGTTAATTATGCTCGAATATCCAAAGCCTAAATTTGAAAATGGATTAATTTCGGGGGGAATTCCGATTTTGGATATTCAGTACGGAAATGTTTGGACAAATATTGACCCAAAAACTACGAATCAGCTTGGATTAAAGATTGGTGATAAGCTTTCGGTGAAAATTTTTGATGGTGAAAAGAAGGTTTTTGAAGGACAAATGCCTTATGTGCATACATTTGGCGATGTAAAAGAAGGAGAAACTCTATGCTACATGAATAGTTTATTGAATTTGTCTTTTGGAATCAATATGGATGATTTTTCAAAAAAATATAATGTTGGCAGTGGCACAAATTGGCGAGTTGAGTTAAAGAAGTTGTGAAATATTTATCTGCAAATTTATGGCACCGCAACGGCGGACCGTGCTGATTATGCGGATGTACCAACGCTGATTTTACGGATTTTTTAATTAAAATCAGCGATTATCAGCGTTAAATTTATTTATCAGCGTTATCAGCGTGCCATTATAAATCTGTTGCATTTTAAAACTCACAATACAGATTTTATATCATACATTTCAGAAATTACTTTAAAAGAATCCATCAACGCATTAAATCTGATTTTATCTACATTTGTAAGTATATCTGTTGGAATACGGCTATTGGTTTCGATTTTTAAACCTCTTTTTTGTAAGAACAATTTAGCCGAAAAAGGGTAAAAAGTATGCGTCACTCTATCCATCATTGTCAGAATGGCGTGTAATTGATTCAATTTTTCTGTTCGGCCATTCGTGAAAAATTCATTTAATAAATAGCTGTAAGGTTCAGGGTAGAAGTTGGCTGAAATTGGAGAAATACCTCTTGCACCAGATTCGAGTGAGTCGAGAGCAGTGGCAGTATCAGCGTTGTAAAGTCCAAAATTTGTTCCTTTTACGGCGTCTGATTTTCGCTCGAGTGAAATAGAGTTACAGCTTGTATCTTTGTGATACACAAAACGCCCAGTCGAAGCCATCCATTTGAGCATATCAGTACTTAAAAGACGTTTATAAGGAACTGGACATTCATAAACTCCCAAAGGAATATTGCCTGTTTCGTTCATAATTTCCTCCAAACGGATTTTTAATACATCATCACTTTCATCGGGTTCTACAAGCATACTTGTAATTAAAATCACAGCATTTATGCCCGTATCGTATATTTTTTTGATAAAATCTGTATTTGTAGCACCGCCTCGATTAAAAGTTCCAGTGGCAACAACCGGCACTTTATCTTGACAAAACTTAACGACACTACTCGTGAGCAGTATTCGTTCTTCGGTTGTGAGTTGATACATTTCGCTCGAAAGACAGTTGGCAAACATACCATTTGAACCAGCATCAAGATACATATTAGTCAGCCTTTCTAAGCCAACTATATCAATTTGATTGTTGGATTTGAACGGCGTAATCATCACAGGCCAAAGCCCTTTGGGTAATAAATTCATTGTTTAAGGAAGGTTGAATATTGTTTTGTTGAATATAGTTCAGTAAAAAATTGCCTTTATAGACTCAATCAAGTTTTATCAAAAATACTTGCTTGGTTTTTATGCCATTTGCTAAGTTTTCTAAAAGTCTGTTAAATGCAATCGTTTTTCCATCATGCGATATAACTAAATTAGTTGGCGATGGTGTGCTTGATTTTGAAATGATTCGTAATCGTGTATCAAAATCAAGGTCATTGATTTTAATTTCACAAATACTTCCATTCCAAATATAAAATATACTTTTGCCCGAAGGATGCCATCGAACACTTCCTTCAACATCAGATTCGTGAAAAGTAATTTGTTTTGGATTCCCACCGTTTGGTGAAATTGTGAATATTTGTTTGATATTTTTTTCATCTTTTGCCAAAAAAGCAAGCAAACTTCCTTCAGAGTTTGACCTGACAATTCCCGTACAACCTACATTTAGCTTTTTGGCAGTAAAAGTTAAACGTCTTTGCGAAGCACCCTTTGGTGGTTGAGGTAATTGAGATTCCGTACCTTCCAAAGGACCGAATTCGCCATCAATTTCAATGTTTTCTGGAATATCGACTATAAAAACTTCATCAACATTTTCTCCATTTTCTGTTTTTATAGTTCCAATAAATGCACGAGCCATTTGGCGAGTTCCATCTGATTTCAAATAACCATTTTTACCAACCCAACTATCACCCGCTGCATGGCTTATTTCATCGCTACCATTTTTCGGATTTGGCACAACTTTCACTACCAAGGCCGAAAACCACTCACCCGAAAGGTTTTCTCCATCATTTTTATCTGAAATGTTTACTGATTTTCCTTTCTTTGAAACCCCAATCGTGCGTAAGTTTTGTTTTTGAACCGTAGCATCTTCGAGAGACTTCATAATGGCGTCGTTGTAGGTAAAGCCAATCCAGTTGCCGTCTCCACTAAATTCGTGTCGATGAGTTCCGCCTCTCAATGCACCTTTTGAAAATGGAAAGTTTATGTCTCGGGCATCAACAAAAATCGGGTTTTCGTTTCTTGACTCATCAATCATTACTCCAGTGCGTCGCCATTGTTGATATGGATTTTGCTCAGTAACATTGTTTAAGCCATGAATAAAAATAATCTGATTGGCAACTGGCGAATAACTTGCTGCACCAACGCCAGGGCCGAAAATTTGATGATTTTTTACTTCATAAACTAACCTCTTTTCTCCAGAATTTACATTCACTTTCTCAATCTTTGCCGATGCGGCAATTCCACCTTCATCGGTGCGGGTATCATACACTAACCATTGATTATCAGGCGAAAAATTATCGTTATTATCTAAATCGTGGTGGTAGCTTAGGTCGTTGGTTAATTGTATTTCAGGTAAAAAACGCATGGTTTTACAACTTGTCAATAAAAGAAAAATTAAAGAAAAATAGCTTCGCATAGCTTCGAGGTTATTTGTTTTGTGGCTGGCTAATCACCCCCAAATATCTGCCCAGCCAGTAGGGGAGCAACCAAATATCGCCCGCACTATGTTCCGAAGTTCCGTTTCCTTTTGTTCGGTCTAGATTAAACATATTGGCATTATGTCTCTGAATTGGTCGTTCATCAGGCGGTAATACTTCTTTGATGGTTTGGCTGCGGAAGTTAGTAGAAATTTTGTCAATATCCTTCCTGTGGCTATTCATAATTGTCCAGTCGATGAGGTCGAGAGGGTGTTCTTTCAAATACCAAGTAGCTTCGTTTAAATCAAAACTTTGTGTGCCTGTCACGGCAGTAAAAATATTCCACAAACCTTCTTTTTCGGGGCGTTCGGCTTGCCAATGGTCGATAATTGCTTTTTTATAATGAGCTTTGAGCGTGTCATTTAAAGTATAGCGATATAAACCCCAATAACCCAGAAAATACATTTCATCGTCGGAATGATTCCACGCATCCGACATTTTTTTGCTGTGTTCGTCGGCATCTTCGGGGGCATAACCAATTTGTTTCATTGGTCGCATCAAATTTTCAAAATAGCCATGTTTTTTCATCAATTCCAATGCTTTTACTTTATAAATCGGCTTTTTTGTGAAATAATAAGCCGTTTGAAGCATGGCAATAATATTCGATGAATTGAGTTTTCGGTCGCCAACATTGGTCGGGAAAGCATTTACATAACTCGGATTCCAACGCCCCCAAGCGGTTGGTTTTCCATCATAATCAATTAAATACAAATCGTTTCGCACGATATGCCCCATGAGCGTATCAATGAGGGCAACTGCACGTTTTTTGAGGTCAGGTTCTTTGATTAGTTCGGCCATTGCACCATAGACAAAAATATGTCCGATAGCCTCATCGCTGCTGGTGGTTGCTTTCCAGTCCCATTCTTTGTTTGGCGAGTGTTGCCAGCGGTCGGGGTCGGCGAGTTGTTGAATAAATCCACTTCGCTCAAACGAACGAGCAGGAAAGCCAGCAATCGGATTAATGGAATAAAGCCTTTCCATAGCATCAAGCGATTCTCGACAGTTTTGTAAAGCATCCACTTCTTTCGTAACCACATACCGAAAAATCTCTGCCCCCAAATACATCGAAGTCCAAAGCCCATCATTATCGGAGTCAGCCAAATAACCAGTTGCAAGATTTCCTTTTTCCATGTTATCAAGCGAGGCATTGAAACCGTTTCTTATGTGTCGGCTTCTGACTTGTTTTTCAAAGAAAACGGCTTTATCGTGCAAGGTCATTTGTTTGAAACAAATTTGAGATAGTCCGTTATCGCTAACAATTAAAACAGAATGCTCTGGACCGTCGGAGATGTGTTTGATTAGATTACTCGTTAGCCATCTTTCACCATTATAATAGTCAAATTTTCCGTCTTTTTTCAAGGCAAATGCTCCGTTGGTAGTGCCAAACCAAACCTTTTCACCAATACTTTTAATGGTCGTAATTTCGGTCGTCGGTAGTTTTGTTTGCATGATGCCAATCTGCTTTTTTGTGGCAATATTTACCAAGAAATAGCCATCATTTGTACCGATGTAGAGGTTTTTATCGTCTGCTGAAAAATCAAAAGCAGTAAAATCGTTTCCTTCAAAAATCAGTTCGGTTTTCTTAGTTTCGGCTGAAAAAGTTGAAACTGACTTTCTACCTAAAATCCAAAAAAGATTAGTCGAAAGATGAAATTTTAGGTCAATAATTTCATCTTTAAAATCGGATAATGTCCATAAAGTCTGTGTTTTATCAATCAACTGAAGGGCTTTTCCATTTGAGATAAGAAAATTGAAATTTTTGCCTCCAACAAATAATTTTGCATCAGAAAGCTCATGTTTGGCAAATAAACTTCCTGCCCAAGCATTGCTGAAAACTGTTTTATCATCCAAGAAGACGAATTGCTTTTCGTACAAACTAATTCCTTTGATATTTTTATTTTGAATAGTTCTGTAAGTATTATCTGCAATCAGATTTCCTGCATAAAGAAATTGTCCATCGTGCGGAACTAATAAACCTGCCGAGGAATATATTTTAATATTGCCATTTCGGTCTGAAAAGGCTTTTTGCGGTGAAACTGCATCGTTTTTGCTGTAAAACTTGATGCTATAATCTTGTAGAAAGGGTTTGTCTTGATAAACTGGTTGTTTTGTTTGAGCCAGAACAAGACTCATTTTTAGTAAAAATATGAATAAAAGTATGTTTTTCATTTGAGGCGAGGATTTGATATGAAATCAATTAAGTGGAATTTTTTGAGGATTTACAACAACATATTTGATAGACTTTTTATCTTTTTCGAGATGATATGAATAAGTGATATGCAATAATCCGTCAGCAGTTTGAATCAATGAAGGATACGAAAAACTTCCTTTGTTAGGTTCTACTTTTTCGAGATAAGTCTTCCATTTCCAAGTTTTTCCTTCATCATCTGATAAAAATAAACCAATGCGGTAGCGACCGTCATCAATATCATTTCCAACAAAAGCCCAGCGGCCATCTTGCAGCACCAAAAGTTCAACACTTGCAGTATTTGGAATAGTGGTTTTGGCGCTTACTTGCCAAGTTTCACCATTATCTTTTGATTCGCTTGTGTGTACTCTGGCGGGGTCATCGCCGCTATCACGCATGAGAGCATATAAGTTGCCGTTTTTCTTTTGAATAATGGCTGGTTGAATCGGCCCACGACCCACCAAAGGCAAACTTGGTCGCCAAGTTGAGCCATCATCATCAGAAATCGCCATTATCGACATATTGAAGCCATCGGAATATAATGGTAAAATTATTCGTTTATTGGGCAAAAGGAGCGGTTTTATGCGAGTCATCCAGCCGAAACTACGTTTTACGGGGTCGTTACTCGCAGCAATGATTGATTCATCATATTTTGGTGCGTAACCTGCCCAACCTGCTGTGCTGGGTGGTGTTTCTTTCAGTCTTTGGGCAACTTCTTTTGCAAAATTATCATCGGGTTTTAGTAAAATATTATCTTGCCAATTCCAAATTGGTGGACCACTTTTCTGAGATTCGGTCGAGGTACGAAACCTTAAAATTGATTGTTCCCATTTATTGGCTTGAACAGCAATCCAAACCAAGAAAAGCTTTTTTTCGTGGTTCAAAAAAAGTATTGGATTACAATCGGGAATATTGGGCGTATCTGCCATCAAAAATGGTTCTGACCAAGCTGTTTTACCTTTTTCAAGTCTTGCACCCATCAATTTTACATCATCAGATGTGCGTTCACCGCTGCCGTGAAACCAAACACACAGAAAGTCGCCATTAGGTAATGACACAATACTACTGGCATGAACATGTTTTTCTTGAATCGGAAAAATAAGTGTAGATGATTGAATAGCAGGGTTTTGTGCAAAAAGGACTTGTGTAGCGAATAGTAGAAAAAATTGCAAAAAAGAATAGTTTCTCATATTTAATGGCTTAGGTTATAAGTGTTTTGAAAGAGAATAAACTGTAAATCAAACCGTTGACTCGTGGTCTATCGACTGTGGACTACCCATATTTCAAATTTATTAGATTTTATTGAGTATTTATTAAAAAAAATCAAGAATATTACGTGACTTTTTTCAACCTTCTAAATCAAGCCTCTTTTCAGACATGAAATCTATTTCAATCAAGACATTTATTTGTTTTTTAATTTACCTTTTTAATGTTAATGTTTTTGCTCAAAATGCAGCTGTTACACCACAGACAGCACTAAAAAGTTATTTATTGAATAATGATAAAAGTTTTCAGTGGGAATTGAAAGACTCCTCGGCAATGGGGAATGTAATGATTTATCAGCTATTGCTCACTTCGCAAAAATGGCGAAACTATACTTGGCGACACCAACTAACAGTTTTTGTTCCTAAAAACCGACAATATAATGATGCTCTTTTGTTTATAACTGGTGGCTCAAATAAAGACGAACAACCCAATTGGAGTAAATCAGATGGTTTATGGCCTTCATTGGCGGGAGTGGCTGAAAAAAATAAGGCAACAGTGGCTTTGATTCGTCAAGTACCAAACCAACCGCTTTATGGAAATTTGACAGAAGATGCACTTATTTCATATACTCTCCATCAATTTAAACAAGACAAAGATTACACTTGGCCATTGTTGTTTCCGATGGTAAAATCTGCTGTTAGGGCTATGGATGCCGTGCAGGAATTTACGAAACAAAAGCAAAAGTATGAAGTAAATGGCTTTGTGATTTCGGGTGCATCAAAACGTGGTTGGACAACTTGGCTTTCGGCTGCTATTGATGATAAACGTGTGAAAGCGATTGCTCCGATGGTAATTGATATGCTTAATATGCCAGCTACTCTTAATTATCAATACACAACTTATGGCGAATATAGCATTGAGATAGAAGACTACGTAAAACTGGGCATTCCGCAAGGGACTGATACCGAAGATGGAAAAGCAATTACGGCAATGATTGACCCATTTTCATATAGAAGCAAGCTAAATGTACCGAAAATGATTTTTATAGGTACTAACGATGAATATTGGACAGTTGACGCCATTAAACACTATTTGGACGAAATTCCTGGCAAAAATATGATTCATTATGTGCCGAATGTTGGCCATAATTTAGGCGGAGGAAAACAAGCTTTTGAAACTTTGAGTGCTTTTTTCGGACTTACGGTTTTGAATCAGCCGTATCCAGTAAATTCATGGGAAATAAATTCTAATAAAGTGACTGCTGAACTGACGGTTAATGCCATACCTGAAAATTTGGTTGAAGCAACTTTATGGCAAACGACTTCCTCTGACCGAGATTTTAGAAATAATCTTTGGCTAAGTAAGAATATCAAGTTGAAAGATTTACCAAAAATTACAGCTTCATTACCGCTTCCCAAAAAGGGGTACCAAGCATTTTATGTAGAAACTAAATACAAAGACCCAAATGGAGGAACGTATAGTGTTTGTACTCGTGTGTATGTGACTGATACAGAAAAGGTTTTGTAGAAAAAAAACACCCGAAAGAAAATCACTTTCGGGTGCAATTTTGCTTATTCGTCACTCGTCATTCGAGAAATTCGTCATTTCTATTTATTTCGCCAATCAGGTTTTCTTTTTTCTTTAAAGGCCAAAATTCCTTCTTTGGCATCTTCTGATTCTCTGATTTCTTGCAGAATACCCAGAAGATAATGATGTTGCTCGTTTTCGGGTAGGTTTTGAAAATTATTGATAGCTTCAAAACCTTTCTTTATAGCAAATGGAGAGTTTTCTAAAATGCTGTTTATCAAGTCATTTGTGTCTTGGTTGATAGTTTCTTTGGTAGAAAGGTGGGTCACGATTCCCAGCTCAAAAGCTTCTTTTGCTAAATAGTTTTTGCCCAAAATGGCCATTTCCATTGCTTTACGCTGGGGCATGATTTTGAGTAAAGTCGCCATTACTTGCATCGGAAAAATCCCTCTTTTTACTTCTGGTAAACCAAACAAAGCATCATCGACTGAAATTACGAAGCTGCATCCGCCAATAATTAAAAATCCACCCGCCAAAACACTTCCTTCAACTTTGGCAATACAAGGTTTTTCAAGATTTTTGAAAGCATCACCAATCGTAATTTCTTTCGTGGGCTTTGGCAAACTCTCATTTTTAATATCTAAAGCTGGATTTTGAAAAATGGTCAAATCCATACCTGCACAAAACGCTGGTCCTTCGGCTTGGATTAAAACACACCAAATATCATTTGATTGATGGGCAAATTCTAATGCAAACGCCAACTCTCGGAGCATGGTAGGAGTGAAGGCATTGCGTTTTTCAGCACGATTAAGCGTGATTGTAAATAAATTACCATCCTGCTGAGTTTTTATCAACTGAAACTCAACGGAGTGAAATCTTTGTATGTCAGAATTTGTATAAAACATTATGCTATTAATTCTTGAAAAGCTGATATGAAATGTTCAATATTATACTCCCCTTTAGGGGGCGGGGGTATCAAATTCTCCATTGGCATATTACCCACCAATTCATCAGCCGCCATTGGGCAACCTCCGTAACCCAAAAATGCACCATCAAATCTTCTACAACCTGCGTTATAAGCTGCATCTACTTTTTCCTGCCAAGCATCAGGAGTTGTGTGCAAATGAGCTCCAAATTCAAGTTTGGGATATTTGGGAATTAGGTTTTCAAAAAGATATGTAATTGACTCAGGCGTTGCAACTCCAACCGTATCTGATAAAGAAAAAATCTTGATGCCCAGTTTTTGCAATTCATCAACCCAATTTATGGCAATTTCAGCATTCCATTCATCACCGTAAGGATTACCAAAGCCCATCGAAATGTATATAACCAATTGTTTATCAGCTTTTTCTGTAATTTCTTGAATCGCTTTTACTCTTTCCAAAGATTCAGCTATAGTTGCGTTTGTATTACGAAGCTGAAAGGTTTCTGAAATTGAAAACGGATAACCCAAATAAGAAATTTGCTCAAATTGGCAAGCTTCAGTTGCTCCACGTTCGTTAGCGATGATTGCCAAAAGTTTGGTTTTGGTTTGGCTCAAATCTAAACCTCGCACAACCTCAGCAGTATCAGCCATTTGTGGAATTGCCTTTGGCGAAACAAAACTCCCAAAATCAATGGTATCGAAAAGATTACTTTCAAGCAGTAAATTGATGTATTTTATTTTTTTTTCAGTTGGAATAAAATGCTTTATTCCTTGAATCGCATCTCGTGGACATTCAATTAATTTCATACCCCTAACCCCTAAAGGGGGATTTGCTGATTCTCTAATTTTATTTAGGATGTCATTTATATTTATAAAAACTTCTTGATTTGTAAATCTTAAAATTTTTAAGCCATTTGCTTTGATAAAATCTTCTTTTTCTAAGTCGTTTTGAAGGACTTGGGGTAATCGATGAATACTTCCATCAAGCTCTATGACTAATTTTACTGAGTGACAATAAAAATCAGCTATGTACTGACCTATTGGATGTTGTCTTTTAAAACGTAAACCATCCAATTGATTTTTGCACAGATAATTCCAAAGTAAATCTTCAGCAGGTGTAGGATTCGCTCTGTTCCTTTTAGCAAATTCAAAAATTTCTGGATTAGCTCCATAGAACATATTTTCCATGTTGTCTTGCATAGCTTTGAAACCTCCGCTTTAAAGATTAATTTGAATTCTAAGTTAAATTTATCGAGAATTAGGTATTCCCCTTTAGGGGTTAGGGGTGCTTCACAATCTCTCTACTAATAACCAATTTCTGAATTTCAGAAGTTCCTTCTCCAATAGTGCAAAGTTTGGCATCACGGTAGAATTTTTCGGCTGGAAAATCTTTGGTATAGCCATATCCACCATGTATCTGAATACCTTCGGTAGCTACCTCAACGGCTGTTTCAGATGCAAAAAGTTTGGCCATTGCTCCTTCTTTTGTCATTTTTTTGCCTTGATTTTTGAGCGTTCCTGCGTTGCGGGTCAATAATTCTGCTGCTTCAATTTTAGTTGCCATTTCGGCCAGTTTGAAGCTAATTCCTTGGAAATGAATGATTGCTTTGCCAAATTGTTCTCTTTCTTGGGCATATTTTAAAGCTGCTTCATAAGCACCATGAGCAATTCCAAGTGAAAGTGCTGCAATAGAAATTCGTCCACCATCTAAAATTTTCAAAGATTGCACAAAACCATCGCCGATGTGTCCCAATACATTTTCTTTATGTACTCGGCAATTATCGAAAAATAAACAAGCCGTTTCGCTGGCACGCATGCCGAGTTTATTTTCTTTTTTACCTGCCGTGAAACCAGGAGTGCCTTTTTCTATAATCAAAGCAGTCATGCCGTGAGAATCTCCTTTCGCTCCAGTTCTTACAATTACTACCGCCACCTCTGAGCTAATTGCATGGGTAATAAAATTCTTAGAACCATTCAATACAAAATAATCGCCATCTTCAACTGCCGTTGTTGACATTCCACCAGCATCAGAACCAGTTCCCGTTTCAGTCAATCCCCAAGCCCCAATCCATTCGCCTGATGCCAGTTTTGGTAAATATTTTTGTTTTTGTTCTTCGTTGCCGAATGTTAAAATATGATTAGTACAAAGCGAGTTATGAGCCGCTACTGATAAACCAATTGAGCCACAAACTTTTGAGATTTCGTCCAGAATGGTGATATATTCTTGATAACCAAGCCCAGAGCCTCCATACATTTCAGGCACAAGTATGCCCATGAAACCATATTCTCCCATTTTATGAAATAATTCAACTGGAAAAATCTGTGCTTCATCCCAGTCCATTAAGTGTGGGCGGATATAGTTTTCTGCAAAGTCTTTAGCACTTTGACGAATCATTTCCAATTGTTCGTCAATTTCAAATTCTACGTGTGTCATATTAAATTTTAGGTTTGTTGATAAATTAGTTGCAAAACTAATCATTGTTTTGGCAACTATTTAACATATTTGCAGAAAAATTGTTTAAATCTTAGAGAAAATATAACTATTTTGCTTCATCAACGAAATATAACAAGAATTATGCTAAAAATGGAAGATTTATTGAAGGAATTGACTGAGCGGTATGAGAAATTAAAATTAGGCGGAGGAATAAAAAAAATACAAGCCCACAAAGCCAAAGGAAAACTAACCGCTCGTGAAAGAATAGAATATTTGGTTGATAAAGATGCCGAATTTGTTGAGTTTGGCACTTTTGCGGGCGACGGCATGTACGAAGAAGAAGGTGGCTGTCCAAATGGTGGTTGCGTGTGCGGAATTGGTTACGTCAGCGGAAAAATGTGTGTGATTGTATCGAATGATGCTACTGTAAAGGCAGGAGCTTGGTTTCCAATTTCTGCAAAGAAAAATCTTAGAGCTCAAGAGATTGCGATGGAAAATCATTTACCGATTATTTATTTAGTAGATTCGGCGGGAGTTTATTTACCTATGCAAGCTGAGGTTTTTCCTGATAAAGAGCATTTTGGACGAATTTTTAGGAATAACGCTCACATGTCATCGATGGGTATTCCGCAAGTAGCTGCTATTATGGGGAGTTGTGTTGCAGGTGGTGCGTATTTGCCAATTATGTCTGATTATGCTTTGATTGTTGAAGGAAGCGGCTCTGTTTTTTTAGCTGGTTCGTATTTGGTGAAATCTTCGATAGGAGAGGATATTGACAACGAAACGCTCGGTGGTGCAACTA
The DNA here is from genome assembly GCF_014644295.1 of Emticicia aquatilis. Lineage (GTDB taxonomy): Bacteria > Bacteroidota > Bacteroidia > Cytophagales > Spirosomataceae > Emticicia > Emticicia aquatilis. The sequence continues at coordinate 645,763 of NZ_BMKK01000002.1, read as the reverse complement.
CTCACTGTGAGATTTCGGGCGTGACAGATAACAAGTTTCCGAATGATGAAGCTTGTTTAGACGAAATTCGTAAGATTTTTGATAAAATGGGGCATTTTGATAAGGCTGGTTTTGATAGAAAAGAGGCAGTTCTACCAACGAAAGACCCAAAAGAAATTTACTCAATCTTACCGACTGACCGCACAAAACCTTATGATATGCTCGAAGTTATTGAGAGAATCGTCGATAATTCAGAATTTGACCAATATAAAAAAGGTTATGGGCAAACAATTTTATGCGGATTGGCAAGAATCAATGGTTGGGCAGTTGGTATTGTGGCGAATCAAAGAAAAATTGTGAAGTCTAAAAAAGGCGAAATGCAAATGGGCGGTGTTATTTACTCTGACTCTGCCGATAAAGCAGCACGTTTTATTATGAACTGTAATCAACAGAAAATTCCATTAGTGTTCTTTCAAGATGTAACAGGTTTTATGGTGGGTAGTCGCTCAGAGCATGGTGGAATCATTAAAGATGGTGCAAAAATGGTGAATGCAATGGCTAATTCGGTTGTGCCGAAATTTACGTTTATCATCGGGAATTCTTACGGAGCTGGAAATTATGCCATGTGCGGAAAAGCTTATGACCCACGTCTGATTTATTCTTGGGTAACTGGCCAAATGGCGGTAATGAGTGGAGCATCAGCCGCTAAAACTTTGGTTCAGATTCAAACAGCAACGCTAAAATCAAAAGGTGTGACGATTGGCGAAGACGAAGAAAAAGAATTATTGGATAAAATTACCGACCGATATAATTCTCAGTTGAGTCCATATTACGCTGCATCAAATCTGTGGGTGGATGGCGTAATTGACCCACTCGAAACTCGAAAAATCATTTCAATGGGAATTGAGGCCGCTAATCACGCTCCTATTACGAAGCGATATAATGTTGGTGTGATTCAGACGTAGCAGTCGCTCCCTTTGATAATATTGTAGAGAGTATTTTGTGTATTATTATAAATTAATATAAATTTAACTCGCTATATTTATTTAAAACTTTTGCACAAAATACTCCTATCATTTATGAAAAAAACTCTCCTTTTCCTTGTAATGTGCTTTTGGGTGAATAATTCATTTGCACAAGCTTCGCCATCTAAACAAACAGTTACGTTTAGTCTCTCAGATTTCAAAAGAAGTCTCGTAAATGCTCCTCTTACGAATGGTTTAATTCGGCCAATTTCATTAAATTTTCCATTGCCAAGTGGTAAAACAGAATTAATAGAATTTAAAGAAACGCTCATTGGTACTTCCAAAATTTCTTCGATTACCACGATTGAAGGCTTTTCAAATGACAAAAAAACGCAGATTCGACTGACTATTTCTGATAAAATGACGGGTATTTTTCACACGCCTGATGGCTATTTTTTTATTGAACCATTGGATGAAAAAGCTAATCAATACCTTATCTATTCAATGTCCGAAACTAAAGCTGAAAATATTGAATGTGGTGTTTTAGAAGATTTTTCTAAGAAATTTATGATAGAAAATAACAAACGAATTGCAAGTGTTGCTCCGTTTCCTGTTGGAACTCAACTTAGAAAATACCGCATGGCCGCAGCTGCAACTGGTGAATTTGTTACGTTTTATGGTAATAGTCAAGCAACTGCACTCGCTCGAATTGTTGATGTGATTAATGCTGCTAATTTGATTTATGAATTGGAGGCGTCGATGACTTTTCAATTAATTACTGAAACTACCAATTTCAGTATTTTATTTACAAATGCAGCTACTGACCCATTCACGCCTGATACAAACTTTGCAAGTGCGGCAGCATCGCAAGCAGGATTTACTGTGATGAATACAAATGGAACTTTATCATATTCGAAGTATGATGTTGGTCATACTTTTAATGTATATACAAACGCAAACATATCGTCTCGTGGACAAGCAGGACCAACGCCTTGTATTAATGCTTCAAAAGCAAATGGTTGGACAGAGTGGAGTTCGGGAGCTACAATGCCCACCTATTTAAGTATGGTTGTAGGGGTTTATGTTCATGAAGTTGGACATCAGTTTTCTGCTTGGCACACTTATAACGCCATTGGCGGTACAGTTTCAAGCCCAACCTTTTGTACTGGAGGATGGGATAATACTTCAGCAATAGAACCCGGTAGTGGGTCAACGTTGATGAGTTATAAAAATAACTGTGTGAGCCCTACTAACTATACTTTGTCAGGGAATAACGGCTTGCAATATTTCAATACAAAATCTTTAGAATCTATATTTAATGCAATAAATGGCTCTTCAGGTACATGTATAACCTCAACGGCAACTGGTAATTCAGCTCCTGTGGCAAATGCGGGAGCTGATATAACCATTCCGAAAGGTACTCCATTTACATTAAATGGTACAGCAACAGATGCTAACGGAGATGCAATGACCTACACTTGGGAACAGTATGACGTGGCAACTGCAAATGATAAAGGAGCTTTGGGAACTTCTATTAATGGTGTTGGAGGGTATTCGGCAGTAAATAGTACAACAGCTCCTTTGTTTAGAAGTGAACAATCAAGTAGCTCTACTTCTCGTACATTTCCCAAAATGACCTATATTACTGCCAATGCAAATAATCCGGCTGATAATGAAGGAGAAGACTTACCGCAAGTTGCCAGAACTATGAAGTTTCGCTTTACAGTTCGTGATAATAAAACTGGCGGTGGAGGTGTCGATTCTGATGAAATTATTGTAACTGTTGCTAATTCTGGGCCATTACAGGTTTCTGCATTTAATACTACACAATCAATTGCTGCTGGAAGCAACCAAACGGTTACTTGGAACGTTAATGGTACCAATGCTTTAAATGCAAATGTTAAAATTCTACTTTCTGGTGATGGAGGAAATTCATTTCCTTATGTATTATTAGCTTCAACTGCTAATGATGGAAGTGAAAGTGTGACAATTCCCGCAAATGTTTTAAATACGACAAAAGGAAGAATTAAAGTGGCATGTACTATTAATGCAAATGCAGAATTTTTCGATGTAAACGATGCTGATATTACTATTACCTCAACTTGTCAACCTGCAAGTACGATTATTTGTCCAAGCACCAGTCTAACTGCTCAGTCAGGAAGCTCAACTTTAAATTTAGGTTTAAGTGCTAATCCAGTGACCAAATTGGTCGGTGGAAGTAAAGTATATAGCACAGCGGGTGCTGGAAGTTTTCCAGTTATAAATAATACCAATAACACATTTACAACTTGTCAGGTCTCTTCTTGGGGAAGTGAAAGTGCTGTCGTAGTAGTATTTAGTGTTTCAGAGACTGGCTCTTATACTATTTCAAGTACAGGACAAGATTTTACAGCTTTCAGCATATTTAATTCAAATACATATAATTGTGGTACATTCGTGGCTGGAAACTCTTATGGTGCAATTGGTGCTACAAGTTCTCGTACAATTACCTTAAATGCTTGTACAACTTATTATGCTCTATTATACAACATTAACGGAGTAAATACAAGTATTACATTTAGCTTACAAGGAAGTGGCAATATTTATGAGATTGGAACAAATCCTGTGGGTTACAGCTATACATATACCGCTTTGAATACAGTTACAGGAATTATTTCAGCAGTTAGCTCTACTTCAAACTTTACCTCTCTTTCGGGCGGAACTTATGAAGTTTATGGTTTAATGTATAAAAATGGTATTGTCCCTTCAAATTTTGTAGGTTTAACAATCAATGATGTGGTTGGAGCAAATTGCGTTCTTTTGAGTGATAATAAAAAACTTTTGAACGTAACAGCAAATCCTTGTGCTTCGAGCCTAACTTTGGTTAGTCCAACTGATAATATTACTACTGGTACAGTTACCAAACAAGCATCCGCTACCAATGGTACGATTATAGCAACAAATACTATCAGTGGAGCAGCGACAAATGCAACTTATCAAGCGAAAAATATTCAATTAAATGCTGGTTTTTCAGCAGCCAACGGCACAATTTTCAAAGCTGAGATAGGAGGGTGTAACTGATAATTTTCCTCAACAAAAACGCTGTCAAAATTTAATTTGACAGCGTTTTTACCTAATTCGAGAAGAAAATAATTAGTAAGTAACTGATGTTGAAGAATTTTTAGCTACCACAACCTCTTTTCCATAAACTAATACAGAAATCTCATTACCAAAAATGTTTTCGATTTCAATAGTATTTCCTTTTATTGAAATATTTAAAGAGTTTCCTCTGAAACCTGTTCTAAAAGAGAAACCTTGCCATTGTTCGGGCAAGAATGGCTCAAACGAAAGTTTATCATTTTTTACTCTCAATCCTCCAAAGCCTTTCACCACCGACATCCAGGTACCTGCCATTGATGTAATGTGCAAACCATCTTCAGTATCGTTATTATAATCATCGAGGTCGAGGCGAGCCGTGCGAACATACATTTCGTAGGCTTTTTCTTTTATACCCAGTTTTGCAGCCTGAATTACGTGAACACAAGGCGAAAGTGATGATTCATGAACGGTCATTGGCTCATAGAAATCAAAATTTCTGCGTAATTCTTCCACCGTAAAATCTTCTTCAAAGAAATACATTCCTTGCAAGACATCCGCTTGTTTGATGAAGCACGAACGCAAGATTCTATCCCAAGACCATTTTTGATTGATAGGGCGTTGAGAAGCTATATCTTCAACCGTTAGTAATTCTTTATCTAAGAAACCATCTTGCTGCAAGAATACCTTACGAGTTTCGTCATAAGGGAAATACATGTTTTCAATGATATGCTGCCATTTCTGAGTTTCGGCCGAGTAATCAAGACTGGTTATGCCAATAATTTCGTCGAAACGAGATTGGTCTTGAGCTTTCAATGATTCAAAGCTTTCGAGTGTATATTTTAAGCACCAAACCGCCAAATAATTGGTGTACCAGTTATTATTTACGTTGTTTTCGTATTCGTTTGGACCTGTAACGCCAAGCATCACATATTTAGCTTTGTCGGCCGACCAGTTTACACGCTGAGCCCAAAATCTTGAAATCCCAGTTAAAACTTCTAAACCATATTCTGCCAAATATTGAGAATCACCTGTATAACGGATATAATCAAAAATTGCATAGGCGATTGCTCCGTTTCGGTGAATTTCTTCAAACGTGATTTCCCATTCGTTATGACATTCTTCGCCATTCATTGTTACCATCGGATACAAAGCTGCTCCACCAAAAAAACCAAGTTTTTCGGCATTCTCAATGGCTTTTTGTAGATGATTGTGGCGATAAACCAATAGATTACGAGCAACTTTCTGTTCAGAAGTTGATAAATAGAACGGCAAACAATACGCTTCAGTATCCCAATAAGTTACACCTCCGTATTTTTCGCCCGTAAATCCTTTTGGGCCAATATTCAATCGAGCATCTTCGCCAGTATAGGTTTGTTGAAGTTGGAAAATATTGAAACGTATCGCTTGCTGAGCAGCTACATCTCCTTCAATCTGAATGTCGTTTCCTTCCCATTTTTTTGCCCAAGCAGCTTTTTGTTCAGCCAACATTGCATCAAAACCTTTCTTAGCAACTTTTTCTACGTAAGCTTTTGTATTTTCGCCTAATGCTGCAATTGAATGATTTTCTGATGAAAGGTTTGCAGCAAATTTTATGATTGAAACCTCTTGCCCTTCTTCAAGATTGATTTTGAATTCGTTGGCAACGTATTTTTCTTTTTTAATAGGAAAGGTCTGACAGTCAATCTTTTCTCCAGCTTGATACACATCAAACTTCATTCCTGTACAAACTTGGAATGTTGGCACGGTTTCCCATACTGATTTCTTTGTTTCGAGTGTCAAATATCCTTCACCATGTCCAGTTTCTTTTGAAATCTCATTCCAAAATTTTTCCCCATGATTCGAATCTTTATTTGAAACATCGCCATCAAGCGAAACAGTTACTTTTGCCGAACCCAAAAAGTTAAGTGGTGTAATTGAGTATTTAATTACGCCCGATTCGTCATCTACCAAACTCAAAAAACGTTGAGAATGAATTTTTAGCGTTTTGCCACTTGATAATTCGATTGTGCAGTTACGTTCCAAAACACCAGTTCGCATATCAAGCGTACGAGTAAATTCATGCACTTTGGCAGTATTCAAATCAATAATTTCTCCCTCAATCTCTACATCAATTCCAGTCCAGTTACAAGCGTTGATAACCTTTGCAAAGTAATTTGGGTACCCATTCTTCCACCAACCCACACGAGTTTTGTCAGGAAACCAAACTCCAGCCACATAATTTCCTTGTAGAGTTTTACCTGAATATTTTTCTTCAAAATTTCCACGCCCACCCATACGTCCATTACCCAAACTCATCAAACTTTCGGTAATTTCGTTGTGTTCTGGGTGAAAACCATTTTCTACGATGCACCATTCATCGTGCGTTATATAATTTTTCATTTTTGATTTTAATTTTCGTTGGCCAAAGCCAGCATTTTTATATGTAGGTAAAGTATTTTTAAATTTTCTAATAGTCGATGGATTTGGTGGAATATATGAACAGACAATAAAATTCAATTCTATTGAATTTTACTCAAAAGCTGTCTTAAATCAATATTTTCAAATCCTTTAAGAACAATATCTGCTTTTGTCAAAACCTCTGCATGACCAATACCAACCACTTTCATTCCTGCATTTTTACCTGCTTCAACCCCAGCCACAGCATCTTCAAAAACGAGACATTCCTCGGGAGATAGGCCTAATTCGGCTGCACCTTTTAGAAATACTTCGGGGTCGGGTTTACCTTTCGAGATTTTTGTACCGTCAATAATCGCATCAAAATCATTGATTAAGCCAACTCCTTCAAGAATCATTTTAGCATTTTTACTTACCGAACCCAACGCTATTTTTATATCTGTTTGCTTGATTTGAGCAAAAAACTCACGAACGCCTGGCAAAATATCATCCGCTGTCATTTTGCTAACAAGTGTCAGATAATGCTCATTTTTCTTGGTAGCCAACTCAATTTTTTCTTCTTCCAATAAAACCACATTTCCGTGTGCGAGAATTAAATTTAATGAATCCATTCTGCTCACACCTTTTAGTGTTTCATTAAACTCTTCCGAAATGTCGAATCCTAAATCGTTGGCCATTTTACGCCATGCTTGATAATGAAATATGGCTGTTTCTACGATTACACCATCTAAATCAAATAAAAATCCTTTAATCATATTATTTGCACAACAATTTTCTAAATTGTCTCATAGTTAAAATTCTAATCTTTACACCACAATTTTCTAAATTGTGTTACTTTAGTTCCAAAATCAATGCCGTCATTGCTGGTACTTTAATGCTCGAAATATCATTAATGGTATCGCCAGTCATTATATTTTTTGCTGATTTTGCACCTTTTAAAATTTCGGCAAAATTAGCAGTCGGAACTGTTGATTCTGTATTTTTTGTGTTGCTCACAACCATCACAGTTTGTTTGTCGGTATATCTGAAATATACATAAATTCCCCCATCAAAAGGCGTAAACTGCATAAATTTGCCTTTGGTTAATGCCTCAGAAGTTTTGCGATAGGTCAATAATTTTTTGTTAAACTCAAAAGCTTCATTTTCTTGAGCATTTCTTCCAAACGCTAAAAATTTATTCTCGGTATCACCTTTAAAACCACCAGGGAAATCTTTTCTCACTTCAGCATCGGTTGGATTTTTGAAATTTTTCATCAAAAACTCAGTACCATAGTACATCTGCGGAACGCCACGAACCGTGTAAAGCCAAGTTAAACCTAACTTGTATTTATTAAAATCTTCACCAATAACTGAAAAATATCGGTCAGTGTCATGATTTTCAACGAATGGTACAAGTTTTTCTGGATTTTGATATACAAGGTCTTGCGAAAGTGTTGTGTATAAGCGATTTACGCCTTCGTTCCAACCGAAATTTTCTTTTAAAGCCGTGTTAATTGCTCCTTGCACCTGAAAGTCACAACTCGAAGGAAGATTGCATTTAAACGGAATATTCAAATTATTTTTGGTGAAATAAGATTGACTGATAACGGTATTCACAGCAGATTCACCAAAAAGAAGCATATTTGGGTGTTCATCGAGAATCGCTTTGTTACAGCGATTCATGAATTCCATATCGTTATAAATGTAAGTGTCAATTCGCCAAGCATCAATATTAAAATACTCAATCGTCCAAAGTGCGTGTTGAATCAGATAATTGGCCAGTAAAGGGTCTTTTTGATTCAAATCGGGTAAAAATGAAGTAAACCAACCTTCTTCGGTTACTTTCTTATCGAATTTAGAGCCATTCACATCAAACAAAGGTTGGTCTTTATATGAAGTATTAGTGTATTTGTCCCAGTTATGCAACCAGCTTTTTGCTGGAAGGTCTTTCACCAACCAAGCGTCTTCGCCAACGTGATTATAAACTGCATCTTGAATAATTTTTATGCCTTTTTTGTGTGCTTCGTTGATGAGTTTTTGATAAGCATTATTCCCGCCAAATCGACGGTCGATTTGGTAATGGTCAGTAAAATGATAGCCATGATAAGAGCTACGCATCGTACCGCCTTCGTTGGTTTGGTGTGTATTGTTTTCAATTATCGGGGTTAGCCAAAGAGCGGTTACACCCAGTTCATTGAAATAATCAAGATGGTCGATAATGCCTTGTAAATCGCCACCGTGTCTCAAAAATGGACTTTTTCGGTCGGCTTGCGTATCGAACATATCATCATATTTATCGTTCGATTCATCGCCGTTAGCAAATCGGTCTGGCATCAATAAATATACCACATCGGCCTGACTTACGGCTTGAGGCTTGGCAGTTCGCAGACGTAATTCGTAATTTACGGTCGAAGATTCTGTGCCGTTATTGAAAATAAATTGCAGGTTTCCTGCCTTTGCAGCTTTTGTGATGTCTAAATCAATAAAAACATAATTTGGGTTTTCAACCTTCTGAGTTTTGAGAAGTTTTACACCCGCATACGGTTTCAAACTAACCTTAGCTGAGCTTATGTTTTTGCCATAAACTAATATTTGGAGGTTTGGGTTTTTCATGCCAACCCACCAATTAGTAGGGTTAATGCGTTGAATGTCAGGTTTTTGTGCAAATACATGATAGTGCAGTCCTAATTGTACAAAAACAAGAAGGAGCAGTCGTTGAAGTTTTGTCATAAGTGTTAAAGTATTCGTTTATATGGCAAAATAACACAAACAAACTATTTTTTCATAAAAAAATCCTGTTTAGATTTGAAACTAACTTTAACCTTACGTAAAATGAATAAAATAATTGCGATTGTCTTTTTGGCAATATGCCATTTTGCAGTAGCTCAAAAATCAACAGAAATGACCAAAGAAAAATCTAACTTACCTAAGACCGACAAATTAGTAATTTATCAAATTTACACACGCCTTTTTGGTAATCTAAAAACAACAAACAAATTTTATGGTTCGATTGAAGAGAATGGATGTGGAAAATTCAATGACATCAATGATAAGGCTTTACAAGAACTAAAAAAGTTTGGAGTTTCGCACGTTTGGTTTACGGGAGTTATCGAACACGCCACCATGACTGATTATTCTAAAAATGGTATTCCGCAAGATAACCCGTTGGTTGTGAAAGGAATTGCAGGTTCGCCTTATGCCATTAAAGATTATTACGATGTTGACCCAGATTTGGCTGTTGATGTAAAGAATCGAATGAAAGAATTTGAGGCTTTGGTGAAACGTAGCCACACAAATGGTTTGAAAGTAATCATTGACTGTGTGCCGAATCACGTAGCAAGAAGCTATCATTCTGATAAAAAGCCAAAAGGAATAAAAGATTTCGGTGAAGACGACGATAAAACTAAGGCATTTGACCCAAATAATAATTTTTACTACATCAAAGACCAAATGTTTGTTGTGCCAAGTGAGGTAAATCCGCCTGTGGTTCCAAAAACAAACTATACCGAAATTCCTGCCAAAGCCACAGGTAATGATGTGTTTTCGGCCAAACCGAGTATTAATGATTGGTTTGAGACAATTAAACTCAATTATGGTGTAGATTACCTCAATAATCGCTCAAAACACTTCGAGTCGGTGCCAAATACATGGCTTAAAATGCGTGATATTCTGACCTATTGGGCAAAGAAAGGTGTTGATGGATTCAGATGTGATATGGCCGAGATGGTACCATTTGAATTTTGGGGATGGGTGATTCCAGAAATCAAAAAAGTAAATCCAGAAATTATTTTTATTGCCGAAATTTATAATCCACAAACGTATCGTCAATATCTTTTTGAGGGCAAATTTGATTATCTGTACGATAAGGTTGGACTTTATGATGCACTCCGTCGATTAATGGAAGGACACGGAAATGCCAACGACATCACTCGTGTTTGGCAAAACGAATCGGGTGAGTTTTCTAACCGAATGCTTCGTTTCTTAGAAAATCACGACGAACAACGCATTGCGTCAAAATATTTTGCCAATAATCCATTCAAAGCCATTCCTTCAATGGTAGTTAGTGCTGCTTTGCACACAGGGCCAGTAATGTTGTATTTTGGACAGGAAGTTGGCGTAAAACCAACAGTTGCCGAAGGATTCAGCGGTGAAGATGGTCGAACAACAATGTTTGATTATTGGGGTGTGCCTGAGTTTCAGAATTGGGCAAATAATCATCAATACGACGGCGGAAAATTGACAGCCGAACAAAAATCTTTGCGTAAAATTTATGCCGAAATTTTGAAGTTTACGAATGAAAATGAGGCAGTGAAAGAGGGTAAATTCTACGATTTGCAATATGTGAACGGAAATGGCCAGACAGTAAATTACAACGACCAAAAAATATTTAGTTATTTAAGATTCACTGATAATCAAAAGAGTGCCGACTCCCGATTATTATTTGTTTGCAACTTTGACTTAGAAAAATCATACGATACGGGCGTTTTTATTCCACAAGGGGCTTGGGAAATGATGAAAATAAACATCAATGAACCCGTGAGCTATTCGGTAAAAACCATATTTGAGAAAGAAATGAATTCTGCTGTAATTAATCAGCAAACGAAATCAATCTCAACTAAAGAGGCAATCAGGTTGACTTTGCCTGCCAACAGTGTGACCGTTTTAGAAATTCGATAAGCAAAAATATATTCAACTTTAACCTTACAAAAAAATGACTTCTAAAAAAAGTAAACCCCTTTTAAGCTTTTGGCAAATCTGGAATATGAGTATTGGATTCTTAGGAATTCAGATGGGATTTGCCCTTCAAAATGCTAATGCCAGTCGTATTTTGCAAACTTTCGGTGCTGACGTAGAGCATCTTTCGTGGTTTTGGTTGGTAGCACCATTTACAGGAATGGTAATTCAGCCAATTATTGGGCATTATAGCGATAAAACATGGACTAAACTTGGCCGCAGAAGACCGTTTTTCTTGACAGGAGCAATCTTGGCCTCAATTGGTTTGATTCTGATGCCCAATGCTGATATGTTTGTGAGTATTTTACCAGCATTATGGGTAGGGGCTGGCTTTTTGATGATTATGGATGCTTCGTTTAATGTGGCAATGGAGCCATTCAGAGCGTTGGTTGCTGATAAATTGAATAGCACACAACAAACACTTGGTTTCTCAATTCAAACGGTTTTAATAGGTATTGGAGCTGTGGTTGGTTCTTGGCTTCCTTATGTGCTAACAGAATGGTTTGGTTTTGAAAAAAGTGCTGATGCAGGAAAAGTACCATTTAGTTTGGTATTGTCTTTTATAATCGGGGCGGTATTTTTATTAAGTTGTATTATTTGGACAATTATCAAAACACCAGAATATTCTCCAAAAGAGCAAGCCGAATTTGAAGGCGAAGAACTCGAAACTGATAAGGGTAGTTTTTTTGATATTTTCAAAGATTTTGGGCAAATGCCAAAGACAATGAAACAACTCGGCTTGGTTCAGTTTTTTTCTTGGTTTGGTCTATTTTCGATGTGGGTTTTCATGACACCTGCTATTGCTCAGCATATTTACAAACTCCCAGTTTCTGATTCAAGCTCTGAAGCATACAATACCGCAGGAAACTGGGTAGGTGTTATTTTTGGAGTTTATAATGCAGTTTCGGCTATATATGCTTTCTTCTTGCCAAAAATGGCCAACAAATTTGGCCGAAAAAATACCCATGCTTATTCACTTATCATTGGCGGTTTAAGTCTGATTTCTATCTATTTTATCACCGATTACCATTGGTTGGTATTGCCAATGATTGGAGTAGGCTTTGCTTGGGCAAGTATCTTGGCCATGCCTTATGCAATTTTAGCAGGTTCAATTCCTGCCAAGAAGATGGGTATTTATATGGGGATTTTTAATTTTTTCATAACAATCCCTCAAATTATCAATGGAATCATTGGCGGGCCAATCGTCAAGAATGTATATAATAATCAAGCTATTTTTGCAGTAGTTGGCGGAGGCGTCTGTTTTTTATTAGCCGCATTGTCTGTTAGGTTTGTTGAAGATAAAAACGATTGATTTTTGAAATTAACAAAAGCCTTCATTTAGCGATGAAGGCTTTTGTCGCTTAATAGCATTCCTAAGTCTCGACTTCTAAATGATTTATCTTATAAAAATTTAAGTTTAATCATAAGTATTTATACTTGTATCATACACTTACTAACTTACCTTACACTTTCTAACAACAATGTTTAAAAACAAATATCTTTATGTATTCCTGCACATAATCATGTGGATTGGATACACGGCTTTACCATTATTGAATGCCTTTCAGAATGATTCGTCAAGAACGAGAGTAAATCCTTATACAAATACTACTTATTGGGTGTATGTTTCCATTTCATCCATTATACTATTTTACATTAATTCAGAAGTTTTATTTCCTAAAATATATAAAAAACAGCCAATCCGCTATTTTTTAAGTATCGTTGCACTCATTTTGGTCCTATTATGGGGCCGTTTTTTTGTTCGTGTAACTTTCGTTGGCAGCGACATCAATAAAAGTTTATTTTATGTCAATGCTTTCATTCAGTATCTATATGTATTTGGTATTAGTGCTTCCTATTGTTTTTTCTCTGATTATCAAAAACAACAGGAGATTCAGCGTGAAAATGAAAATGAGCGATTGAAGTCAGAACTTTCTTTTTTACGTTCACAGATTTCCCCGCATTTTATGTTCAATCTGATGAATAGTTTGGTTTCATTAAACCGCAAAAAATCAGATTTAGTTGAGCCAGTTTTATTGAAAATGGCTGATTTGCTTCGATATATGCTTTATGAAAAAGATGATAAACGAATTTCACTTGAAAATGAAGTAAAGTATCTTTCAAATTATATTGACTTGCAAAAAGTACGATTTGGGGATTACGTAAACATTGATTTTGATGTAAAATCTACGGGTTCGAGCAAAAGCATTGAGCCGATGTTATTGATTCCTTTTGTTGAAAATGCTTTTAAGCATGGTGTAGGAATGATTGAAAATCCTTTTATAAAGGTCGAGTTGGAAGCTACCAATGATGAACTAAGATTTAAGGTTACAAATAAATTTAGTTATGACAAAAAAGAAGCAAAAGATGGAGCATCTGGTATTGGTTTGAACAATGTAAAACGGCGATTAGAACTGCTTTATCCTAAGCAATATGTTTTGAATGTAAGTGAAACGGAAAATCTTTATACGACTGATTTGAAACTAAATTTCAAATAGAATGTTTTTTAAATGAAATTGTAGATATTTTTTTATTAATTTTAAACTAATTATAATTTTAAAGGTCTTAGTTTTTGAAGATGGTATAGGTTATTATTAGGAAATTTTTAACTGAACGTTTAGAACACAAACCTATTATTAATCAAAACGAGCGATTTCGCTTTTATAAATATGCGTTGTATAGCGGTTGATGATGAACCCTTAGCACTTGACTTATTGGAGGATAATATCACCCAAGTGCCTTATCTCGAATTTGTTGGAAGATGTAAAAATGCCTTTGAGGCAATAGAACTAATACAAAAAGAAAAAGCAGAAAATCGGAATATTGATTTGATTTTCCTTGATATTCAAATGCCTGGAATTACGGGTGTTCAGTTTGTCAAGAGTATGGTTTCAAATCCGATGGTCATTTTTATAACTGCCTATGACCAATTTGCTCTCGAAGGCTTCGACCTCAATGTAATTGATTATTTGCTTAAACCAGTTTCATTTGAGCGATTCTTGAAAGCTTGTAATCGAGCAAATGAGTTATTTTTATTAAAAGAAAATTCCCAAACTCCTAAGGTTTTACAAGAAGAACACTTCTTTGTAAATGCCGAATACTCACTGGTAAAAATTAAATATGCCGATATTTTGTATATCGAAGGCTTGAAAGATTACATAAAAATTTATGTTAGTACTCAGCCCAGACCAATCATTACACGCATGACAATGAAGAGCATCGAAGAGAAATTTGCTACAATGCCTTTCATGCGAGTACACAAATCTTATATAGTTTCATTAAATAAAATTGAATCAATCAGAAATCTTAAAATAAGTATCGGCACGCATCTGATACCTGTTAGTGAGCAGTTTTCTGATGAATTATTACGCCGAATTGGTAGTAAATAGGTATAGTCGCAGAATTTGGGCTTTTTGTCTCATGTGTATTGCAACTTCCCTTTTATCTATTATTTTCGTGTCATAGATTATTAATCAAGAAAAGATAAGGCGGTTTCGGGTTTGAAAAATGATTAGTAGTTGGAGTTTGCATGTAGTAAATGATTCTGTTTACAGTTTAGTTTTGGAGTAATTAACGACTCATAAATAATAGGTTAGTACTTAAAACTCGTGGGCTTTGCATGCGAGTTTTTTTTATGCCAAATTTGCAAGAAAATTAGCATAAACTTTATGACAACTCGTCAACTTTTTCTTCAAAATGTAGCCCAGACCTCCGATTTTCCACTTGCACTCGAAATCCAAAAAGCTGAAGGCATTTATCTATACGGAGAAACCACCAAATATATTGATTTAATTTCTGGCATAGGCGTTAGCAATGTGGGGCATCGCCACCCAAAAGTTGTTGAAGCCATCAAAAATCAAGTGGACAATTATATGCACTTGATGGTTTATGGCGAATACGTACAAACTCCACAAGTAAATTTAGCCGAAGCGATTTGTAAGACTCTCGTAGGTACAGGTTTAGATAATGTATATTTTACAAACTCAGGAACAGAGGCCGTAGAAGGGGCAATGAAGTTGGCCAAACGATTTACTCGTCGCACTAACATCGTTTCATGCAAAAAGGCTTATCATGGCTCTACACAAGGGGCATTATCTCTCGGAGACGAACATTTTAAGCGTAACTTTCGTCCATTACTTTCTTCGATTGATAAAATTGAGAGAAATGATTTTGCGGATTTATCAAAAATAACGCACCAAACAGCGGCTGTATTTTTTGAACCAGTAGGGGGTGAGTCGGGTGTTCGAGAAGCTGATTATGGATATATGCAAGCTTTAAGAAGTCGATGCGATGAAGTTGGAGCATTATTGGTTTTTGATGAAATTCAGTCAGGATTTGGCCGAACAGGGAAGTTTTGGGCATTTGAACACTACGATGTCAAACCTGATATATTACTCTGTGCCAAAGGGATGGGCGGAGGAATGCCCATCGGGGCATTTATTGCCTCACACGAAATCATGGGCGTTTTAAAAGACAATCCTATTTTAGGACATATCACAACTTTTGGAGGGCATCCCGTAAGTTGTGCCGCATCTCTGGCTACTTTAAATGCAATTTTTGATGAAAATATGCTTTTCGATTCAAAAAATTGTAAAGCAGATTGTAATCCTTCAAAATGTCGTTCGCTTGAATGTAATTTTGTTGAGCAAAAAGGACAGATATTCAAAACATTATTGGTTCATCCTAAAATCAAAGAAGTGCGTGGCAAAGGATTAATGTTGGCTGCTGAATTTGAAAGTTTTGAGGTATTAAAACCTATCATTGACCGAGCCATCGAAAAAGGGGTAATTACCGATTGGTTTTTGTATTGTGATAACTCGATGAGGATTGCACCGCCATTAATTATTACCGAAGAGCAAATTAGATTTGCATGTGATGTGATTTTGAGTTGTATTGAATGAATTTAAAGATTAACGATTTCAAAAACGTGGTAGCAGAAGTTTTTTCAAAATTCTAAAATCTACATATTGAAATCGTTAATCTAAAATCATACTTTTTTATTTAGCCATTCTTCTTACCTGTTGTATTTGTCCATTTTGCAGGCGAGCAAAGTACATTCCACTATTAAAATCTTTAGTATCTAGCACCACTTCGTGTTTGCCAGCATCGTATTCCCCATCGACTGGTACTGCAATCACTCGACCTACATTATCAAAAATTTGAATCATTGTGTGGCCTCCTCTTGTATTAAAAGTCAGTGTGGTTGAATCAGTAAATGGATTTGGATAATTGCTGATAAGGTCTTCCGAAATCGCAATAGGTTCATTAGCAGTGATTTTGCCACATGCCTGTACCTGCACAAGAGGCAATGGTTGGAAGTCTTTTAGTAAAACATCATCGACGTAGGCTTGGTCGAGGCAAAACCATTGAGTAAGAATCGAGGCATAAATCGAACGGAAATCATACTGCATCGTTACGTTGTCGTTGGTTGTTGGAGAAGCCGCAATATCAGCCGATTTTCCTAAAACTATTGGGTTTACCAAATCGCCAAACATAAACATCGGAGCGGCTGCACCGTGGTCAGTGCCACCACTGGCATTAGATTTTACTCGACGCCCAAACTCTGAATAAGTAACTCCTAAAACTTTTTTGGAAACGCCTAAGGCAACTATATCATCCGAAAATGCCTTGATTGAATCACTCACCGTTTTCCAAAGATTAGCGTGTGTACCGGTGGTAGTATCGCTTGTGTTTACTTGGCTGCTGTGTGTATCGAAACCACCCATACTAACAAAATAAACTTTAGTTTTCAGACCACCAGCAATCAACTGGGCAACAATTTTTAGTTGATTTGCCAAACTGTTATTTGGGTATGTTGCTTGTTTGGTTACTTTCGATGCTGCAGTCTTTATCGAATTAGCGTATAAGTTGGTTTGATTAGCTACTTCTCTTAAAAACTTCAATTCTTTGCCCGCTAATGTATTAGGTGTAGTTTCTACTTTATTGGAAATTAGATTATAGAAACTCGAAGGGTTTGAAATTGCCATCCCCATTGATTGAATCGGCCCTTGAAGAGCAGTATTAACAACCGACCCAATTTGAATTGCCAGAGGGTCTGGGTATTTCGTACTCGGATAACCCGTTGGGTAATTTGGATTATCAATTGCCAAATACCTTCCAGCCCAACCATTATTCACAAACACATTTGAATCAGAGGCTGAGTTCCAAATATCGGTTGCTCTAAAGTGTGAAAAATTAGGATTTGGATATCCAACTGCCTGAATCAATGCTGCTTTCCCTTCCTTAAACATAGTCTGCATGGCAGTCATTGCAGGGTTTAGCCCAAGCGTGTCGGTCTGTGGTATAGTCAGAAGTTTATCCTGAGGAATCGCAATATTTGTGCGTGCATTCTGGTAAAGTGCATATTTATCAATTGGCACAACTGTATTTAAACCATCGTTTCCGCCTGATAATTGTATCACAACAAGCACGTTTTCGTCTCCAATTGCAGCATCATCGACATTGCCGAATGCTTTAAAAGAAAGTCCGTTTAATAGAGCAGGCATCACTACGCCTGCAAATGTATTTTGTATAAAATCTCTACGTTTCATAGAATCCCGATGTTTTGAAAGGGTTATTTCATTTGCAGTGTGATTAACCTAATTGATATTCTGGCAAGGCCAACAGATATTTATATAGACTTCGGAGGCGAGTTGTAACCATATTGAGCGTATTGGTATCGTTTGGCTTACTAATCATAGCATCCCAAAGTTCTGTCCAATAATAATCAGTCGATTGACCACTCAAAAGTATATCCTTCTTTACCTGCTGAACAAGCTCACTACTGACAGGGATTTTATACAAAATATCAAGCGAATCGCTTATCAGTTTATTCGGGTCATTTGGTGTTGGCATTTTTTTCGCAAACGCCACTACATCAATCTGAATTTTTCTTGTATTTTTTGTAAAACCAGTATTGATGAAAGTATCGGTATATTGATTTCGCTTTGGATACGTATCCGAATTTACCCAAATTTCATAAAACATTGGAGATTGATAATAAGCAGGCCACCCCGCAACATTAGGTGGGTCGCCTATATCTTGTTGCATGATTTGCCCTTGTCGCATCATTTCACCAAAAAGATTATAATATTCTTGTACAAAATCTTTTGCTGATGGAAATGCAACATTAAACTCACGAAGTGTACCTACTACCAAGTCCAAAGGACTTTTTATCATCGCCCCATAAACATTTGCATCAAAAAAGTGTTGGCTTTTAAGCAATGCCGAAATTACAGGTTTGATTTCGTATTTGTTATCTCTGAAAATCTTAGCCAATGGCTCAATGATGTCTTTTTCGACGGCAGGTGTTATATCGTAATATATAAAAAACTGATAGAACTTGCGACAGATAAATTTACTTACTTCATCGACCGAAAAAATCATTGTGAGCATATCATCTAATTCTTTTTCTGCTCCAGCTTGCGTTGTTCCACCTTTTATAACAGTGTTATTATAAAAAGCAGAAAATTTCTTATCGGTCGTATCATGGTTATTAATTGTAAAATTATAAACCATTCTATCATTATTAATATTAAAGCCAGTAAGCACTCTTGCAGCAGCTTTTACATCATCTTCAGTGTATTTTGAACCACTTCCTTTTCCAACCGTAAACAACTCTTGGAGTTCTCGTCCATAGTTTTCATCAGGAGCATTTTTGGTGTTCAATCGACCGTTGAGATACCTCAACATGGCTGGGTCGAGGGTAATTTGTCGAACGAAGTCTTTGAAATTCCCCAAAGCGTATTTTCTAAGAACTGTATTATGGATATACAAAAAACGAGCATCATCTACGTCGTTAACTTCAGTTGCAAAATGATTGTGCCAAAACAAAACCATTTTTTCATGAATGCTTCGTTTTTGATTAGCCATTTGCATCACCCACCAATATTTATAGGACGCTCTCCGTTTTGAATTAACAGTTCCATCTCCATAAATAGCATTGACCCAAGTTTCACCAAATTTGATACCTTGTGGGTCTTTGTAATCGGCAGTATCGTAGAAATTTAGCGGAGGTTCTGGGTTTGCAGGTGTAATTAGAAGCTCGTCAATGGTCTGACTAACAGTCTTTTTCTGAAAATAGGCAATGTCGTCGGGGCTTGACCCAAACATTGTACGTTTCAGTAAATGACTAATCTGAGCGACTTTCCATTCGCCTTTGTACTCATCGAGTCCACCTTGAATGGCTGTTGGAGAGTAATATTGAGTCATATTTAAGATTAGGTTTTGTACTTTTGACAATCAATGGAGCAAAAAGTTTAATCTTCTTCTCCGAAAAATAGATTATTTACATAATCGAGGTAAGGTTTGAGTATTTTACAACCGCTAATTACCTCGCTGGCAAAGTTTTCTGATATTACTTCGCTATCAGTGTATTTATGAACAAAAAACAACTGTTTGTATTTCAATAATTCAATATCAGGGTGGTCTGCGGCGTAGCCTTTGGGCATTTTTTTTACTCTTTCACCATGAATTTCATTAAAATAGCTCTTAAAAGTGTCTTCTTCGATAATACCTTTTAAAATGTGCGGACTATAATCAATTTCTTGTCTGAAACTTGCCAACTGACTTCCAGTCGGGGCCCACATTCCTCCACCTAAAAAAGATTCGTTATTTGGTTGAATGTGTAAATAGAAATCTACTTTTCCAGAACTCTTACCACCAGGCCCAAAGCCTGCACCTAAGTACTTTTTGTAAGGAGATTTATCGGCCGAAAATCTAATGTCACGATTAATGCGTAAAATACAACTTTTTACTGAAGTATTCACTAAATTTTCTTGAAATTGTGCAACACCATTTAGAATTTCTTGGCATAAATTTTCAAATTCAACTTTTGTTTGTTCGTAATCCTTACGATTAGCATGAAACCATTCTCTATTATTATTTTGCTCTAAGTTACTTAAAAATTGAAGTGAATGATGGGTTAGCATTGGTAATTTTATCTATTTTTGTGGAAAATTACATTTTTTTTATTATTTATCAGAAATTATGGCAAGAATATTAACAGGCATACAAGCAAGCGGTGTTCCGCATCTCGGAAATATTTTAGGAGCGATTATGCCTGCAATTAAATTATCACAAAATCCCGCAAACGAATCATTTCTTTTTATTGCTGATTTGCACTCAATGACCACCATCAAAGATGCAAAATTGATGCAAGAAAATACCCGTGCAGTAGCAGCGGCATGGTTGGCTTGTGGATTTGATGCCGAAAAAAACTATTTTTATCGTCAGTCACGTTTGGCCGGTTTTCATACTGAATTGATGTGGTACCTAAATTGTCAAACACCTTATCCGATGTTGGCAAATGCTCACTCGTTTAAGGATAAGTCTGACCGCCTTTCTGATGTAAATGCTGGACTTTTCACGTATCCAGTGTTGCAAGCAGCTGACATTGTTTTGTACGGAGCTAATTTTGTGCCTGTTGGTAAAGACCAACGCCAGCATCTCGAAATGTCGAAAGATATTGCAGCGGCCTTTAATCGTACTTATGGCGAAGTTTTGACACTGCCCGAGCCATTGATTGATGAATCTGTAATGGTGATTCCTGGTACTGATGGCACGAAAATGAGTAAGTCGTACAATAATTTTATTAATATTTTCTTGTCAGAGAAGCCACTATTGAAGTCAATCAAATCAATTATTTCTGATAGTACGCCACTTGAAGAACCGAAAAATCCAGAGACTGACATTACTTTTAAATTATTTTCATTAGTTGCTGAACCAAGCGATATTGAAGATATGCGTCAGAAATATTTGGCTGGTGGCTTTGGTTATGGCCATGCCAAACAGGCATTATTTGAGGTTTTATGGAAAAAATTTGAGAAGGAAAGAGAGATTTTTAACTATTACATGGAAAATACTTCGGCTTTAGAAGAAAAACTTCAACATGGTGAAGCCAAAGCACGTGAAATAGCAGAAAAGACAATAAACGATGCAAGAAGAGTTTTAGGCTATTTATAATTAAGTCATATTTGTGGTTTGATAGCTTTCACTAAGTTTTTTATAAATAATGATTGAAACAATAAGGTACGCTGAATACGAGTGGTTTTTGTGGCTCAATAGTTTCCATTCTCCTTTGTGGGATACGATAATGTTTTGGGTTACTTACAGGTTTACTTGGATTCCGCTGTATCTCTACATTATTTATTATTTATTTAAGAACATAAGAGCTGATTTTGTGTTGAGTATATTATTTGTGTTAATCTCAGTTGGATTGGCCGATAGGATAACCTCTGGTTTAATGAAGCCTTATTTTCAGCGTTTTAGGCCATGCCACGACCCTCTGATTCAGCATATTGTGCATGTAGTTGGCAATTGTGGTGGGCAATATGGTTTTGTTTCTAGCCACGCTTCCAATAGTTTTGCCTTGGTAGCAGCACTAATTATTTTGTTCAAAAACTATAAAATAGATTCAAAATTGCCACTTTTTTTGTTCTTTTGGGCAATAATTGTGTCATATAGTCGTATTTATGTGGGTGTTCACTTCCCGACTGATATATTGGTAGGAGGTTTAATCGGTTTTTTAATTCCGTTTGCCATTTTTCCAATTGTTAAATTAATCAAACAAAAAGCATCAATAACCTAATCAATTCCAAATTTTATGAAACAAGTACTTTCAATTGTCACTTTTTTGCTAATTTCAACTTTATCTCATGCTCAAGATATAACGCAAGGGACGTGGTATAATGAGGAAAAAACTGGTAAAATTCAGTTTTTCAAACAAGGTGATAAAATCAATGGTAAAATTGTGTGGCTCAAAGAACCTAACGAAAATGGTAAACCACGACTTGATAAAGAAAACCCTGATGCGAAACTAAAGACTCGCCCTTTGTTGGGTTTGATGAATTTGAAGAATTTTGTGAGTACTGGTAAAGGAACATGGGAAGACGGTGAAGTATATGACCCTAAAAATGGCAAAACCTATTCTTGCAAAATGACTTTGGTTAGCCCAACGCAGCTTGATGTACGTGGATTTATCGGAATTTCGATTATTGGCCGCACTTCAAAGTTTACCAAAGCCGATTAACACATTTTATATAAAGTTCTTGAAGCGAAGATTTATTTTTGAACGAAATAAATCTTCGCTTTTTTGTTGTATGCAGTTATCATTTACTAATTATCGGAAAACTTTTGGTGCGGTTGAAGTGCTGAAAATCAATAATTTATATCTTGATTCGAGTATTTATTGGGTAAAAGGTGAGAATGGTTCGGGAAAGAGTACGTTATTGAAATCAATTGCTGGAATTATTAATTTTGAGGGTGAAATAAAATTAAATGATTTTAACTCGCAAAGAAAGACTGTTGAATTTAGAAAACTGGTGAATTTTGCTGAAGCCGAACCACTTTTTCCTGAGTTTTTGACTGGTAAAGATATGGTTGATTTGTTTGCAGAGGCCAAAAACGCAAGCTCATTTCAAACCGAATTTTATCTGAACGAGATGAAAATGCAAACTTATATCAATGAACCAATAGGAGCTTATTCCAGTGGAATGCTCAAGAAATTATCGTTGGTTTTGGCTTTTCTCGGAAACCCGCAGTTGATTTTGCTCGATGAACCGCTGATTACACTTGATACTGATTCCTTACAGATTTTGTATAAATGGATTGAAAAAAAATATACTGAGGAAGGCGTAAGTTTCCTGATTTCATCACATCAAGCACTTGATTTAGATGAAACGCTTGCCCGAAAAACATTACTTGTAGAAAATCGTACACTTAATTTGCTTGAATGCTGATGGCACTTACAAAAATTCTATATAAGATATTTGTTAAAGGATTCTATAAAGTACATGCAGGGCAATTACTGTTTTTGTTTGGTACAATCCTGACCTATTTGTTTTATATTCAGGTACTTAGCGATGACCACATCACAACTCAAGAAACTATTTTTTATAATCTCAGCTTTATTCTAACCATCATTAGTTCGCCAATTTTGGGAGCATTAATGATGTTTGTTTTCTTGATTTTTAGTCTTAAAAGCTTCAACTATATTTCTGCCCAAATTTACCAACCAACGAATTTCTTTTTGTTTTATAGTGCGAATTCACTGAGTAAATCTCAGCAGTTGAAAAACTGGTTTATATGTCAGATACTCATATCTTTTCCGATAATTATTTATATTTTGTTTTCGATAATTGTTGGTTTGGTGTATGGTTTTTATTTGCTTCCATTACTTTTTCTTGTCTTTGTAATAGGCATAAACTTGCTTTGTGCATTTGTATATACAAATTTAGTTAATGACCCAATCAAGGCTTATAATAGTGGTATTCTGGTAAAATTTACGAGAAAATGGAAGAAAAACCTTGTCTCAATTCCATTACTTCATCTTTTTGATAAACAACTCATAACTCTTTTTATTACAAAATTTATAGCGGTTGGATTACCGATTGGATTGATTGAAATTCTATCCGATATGAATCAAGTCTCTTTAGCAGCTTTTATTGCTGTAATAATGTCAGTATCAAACGCAGTTTTAATTTTTGAAATCTATCGTTTTAAGCGGAAATATTTAAGTTTTGCTTTAAATTTTCCTGCGAAAATCTCACGCACATTTTTGAACTGGTTTTTGACCATTGCCACCTTATTATTACCAGAAATTTTTATATTAAAATACATCTTTCATTGGGAGGCTTTTCTTTATTCTATGTTAATTCTGATTAGCCTAAGTCTTTGCTTAAAATCTATATTATTAATAGTTTCAGAAAATATGAGGCCGTTTCTTTATACGATTTTTATAGCTCTTTTTCTGAGCGTAATTTTTATTCAGTTCGGAGTAAGTCAGTTTTTGGGTTTCATTTATCTTTTAACTTCATATATCATTTTTTATAGGAAATACTTCCGTCAAGCATAATAGAAAAGCCCCCAATTCTCTCGAAAAGGGGGCTTTTTGATATATTACTTCAAAGAAATTATTTTACCTCTTCAAAGTTTACGTCAGTTACACCTTCGTCAGCAGTAGCTGTGCTACCACCAGCTTGTTGGCCACCATCAGCACCAGGAGTTGCACCGGCAGCATACATTTCTTGCGAAGCAGCTTGCCATGCCGCATTGATTTTCTCCATTGCAGCGTCAATTGCAGCTAAATCTTTTGTGCCGTGAGCAGCTCTCAATTCAGCTAATGCACCTTCGATAGCAGATTTATTACCTTCAGAAAGTTTATCACCATATTCTTTCAACTGTTTTTCAGTTTGGAAAATCATGGTATCAGCAGCATTTACTTTCTCTACTTTTTCTCTTTCAGCTTTATCGGCTTCTTCGTTAGCTTTAGCTTCATCACGCATTTTTTGGATTTCTGCGTCTGATAAACCTGAAGATGCTTCAATTCTGATTTTTTGTTCTTTACCAGTGCCTTTATCTTTAGCTGTAACGTTCAAGATACCGTTGGCATCAACATCAAACATTACTTCTACTTGCGGAACACCACGTGGGGCTGGTGGAATACCATCTAAGTGGAAACGTCCTAATGTACGGTTTTGTGTAGCCATTGGACGTTCACCTTGCAAGATGTGCAATTCAACCGATGGTTGGTTATCAGCCGCTGTCGAGAATACCTCAGTCTTTTTAGTTGGGATTGTTGTATTCGACTCAATCATTTTTGTGAATACTCCACCTAAAGTTTCGATACCCAACGATAAAGGAATAACGTCAAGTAATAAAATATCTTTTACTTCACCTGTCAAAACTCCACCTTGAACAGCCGCACCGATAGCAACAGCCTCGTCAGGGTTTACGTTTTTAGATGGTTTTTTGCCAAAGAATTTCTCAACTTCTTCTTGAACTTTCGGGATACGAGTCGAACCACCAACTAAGATAACTTCATCAATATCACTGATTTTCAAACCTGCATTTTGCATAGCACGCTTGCAAGGCTCCATTGCACGTTGAATCAAACTATCAGCTAATTGCTCGAATTTCGCTCTTGACAAGTTTCTTACCAAGTGTTTCGGGATTCCGTTCACTGGGAAGATATAAGGCAAGTTGATTTCTGTTTGTGCCGAACTCGAAAGCTCAATTTTAGCTCTTTCAGCTGCTTCTTTCAAGCGTTGTAGAGCCATTGCATCTTGGCGGAGGTCGATACCTTCATCTTTCTTGAATTCATCTGCCAACCATTCGATAATCACTTGGTCGAAGTCGTCACCACCGAGGTGTGTATCACCATCGGTTGATTTTACTTCAAATACACCGTCACCTAATTCAAGAATCGAAACGTCGAATGTACCACCACCTAAGTCGAATACAGCAACTGTAATATCTTTTCCTTGTTTGTCAAGACCATAAGCCAAAGCAGCAGCCGTTGGTTCGTTGATGATACGTTTCACATCTAAACCAGCGATTGTACCCGCCTCTTTAGTAGCTTGACGCTCAGCATCGTTGAAGTATGCAGGTACTGTAATAACCGCTTCAGTGATAGTTGTGCCAAGATAGTCTTCAGCAGTTTGCTTCATTTTTTGAAGAATTGATGCCGAAATCTCTTGTGGAGTATATAATCTATCGCCGATGCGTACACGTGGAGTGTTGTTTGCTCCTTGCTCTACATCATAAGCGACTGTTTTCAATTCACTTCCAACTTCTGTATAACGTTTACCCATGAAACGCTTGATAGAAGAAATAGTATTTTTAGGGTTAGTGATAGCTTGACGTTTGGCAGGTGCTCCAATTTTCTTTTCTCCATTCTCTAAAAATGCTACAATCGAAGGAGTAGTACGAGCACCTTCGCTGTTTGCAATAACAACTGGCTCGTTTCCTTCCATCACAGCAACGCACGAGTTTGTTGTTCCTAAGTCAATTCCAATAATTTTTCCCATGTTTTTTGTGTCAGTATTTTTAATCAATTTGTTTTGATTTATATCTCATCAATTGAAATGCCAAGCATAAATTTGGCAGAAAATACTGACAGATTGTCAGAGTATTATTGGGTTTTAGAATCAGAAGAACTAATTTTTGTCTCGATTTTTGGTATGACCTCAAAAGTGTCAGATGGTGTTAGAATTACAGACTGTGTATTGGGGCAGCCAGCTATTTTTGCATTGAAAACAGTACCACTATCTGCACTAAATCCAGGTAGTAGTGTGATAGATTTTGCCGCATTATAGTTAATCTTTGCACTCGAAGATATAATATTTGTAGCACTGATAGTTTGAGAAGCATTAAATGTCAGAGAGGTGTTTGTACCACTGAAATTATCTTTGTTTTTAACTAAGGTATAGAGTGTTTTACAGTCAGGAATTACTTTTACGGTGTCTTTGGTGACAATACTTGTACAATCGCCCACTTTGCAGCTTACACTATAAATAGTTGTATCGGTAGGGCTAACAACTAAAGGGTTTTCAGTTGAGCCATTGGACCAAGTAACTGTACCACCAAAACAGCCATAAGCCAACAATGAACTTGATTGACCTTTATTTATAATTTTATTAGAGTTGGAAATGATAAGATTTTGAAGAGTAACTATCTCCAATAGATTACTTTGATTTGAAACATTACCTGAATAATCAACAGCTTTTACAACAAAAGTATAATAGTTTAATTGATTGAGTCCCATTACTCTAAAAGTGGTTGTTGGTGCATCAACACTACCAATCAAAGCACCATCTTGATAAATATTATACTTTTCTACTTCCATATTATCGGTTGAAGCATTCCAAGTCAGTGTCACACAGTTTTGTGAGAGTAAACTTTCGGTTAATGAAGAGGGAGCAGAAGGAGCTTGAGTATCCACACAGTGAAGACGAGCATTTGCCCAGTCGGCATGGTCGGCAAAGTTATTGTCTCCAGCGTCACTGACTTCTAATTTTAGTTCGTTTACACCAGTTATGTCGATATTAAGTTTTACAGCTGAACTACTCTTATTGAGCATGGCACTCGTGTATGATAAAATATTATCTTTATAGACTTTGAAAACAACTGTCGCACCATTTGTTGCATTAGCAACTTCATCATCAATTCCAATGGTAGAAATAAAACGACCAAAATTATTGTTGAGATTATAGATTATTGTTGAGTTTGCATGTATGCCAAGACCTTTTGAATAAGAGACACCTCTAATTTTAATTGTTGTTCCGTCGCCAGCACCGTTTTCACCGTTGCTTTTATCCATTTCTACTGGCCCCCACCCATTTGAAGAGCTACATGCTTGATTATCAGATAAATAAGTTACGCCCGAGCAACTGGTCAATCCTACACAACTGCATTGAGAGGCTATATTTTGTACTGTAACTGGTTGAGTAAATGTTATATTACCTTGACCATCAGTTACATAACAACGATAAATTCCCGAAGAACGGTCTATACTTTGGCTTGATGCTTCGGTAGCATCTTCGTAGTCTTCATTACCTGTATCTATACGCACCCACTTGTAAGAACTATAACCAGATGGGGCAGTAAGTCGAAGTTCATTTGATGAATGACAACTTACTGAAACCTGAGGAAAGTTTCGTGCTGTTATGGGTGTTGCATTATTAAAGAAGTCTGTGCTAAGAACAGCATCCCATCTATTTGCCAATTCAATGAGTCCTGAACCATAAAAATGCACTTCGTCACCACGATTTGAGCCTAAAATATCATCGGTATATGGGCCAGGGAATATTTTATTTCCACTATTAATTAAGGAATTTTGAGCATTAATGACTGAACTATTGGAGTTTCCTGCTCCACCGTTTGCATTTTTATCAAAAACAGATGCTCTCGAAATTACCCATGGAACATTTCCAATTTCAGAACGACTCTTATTAATTATATAATTCACATTTGATGTGTAAGCATTTTCGGCTATTTGTATATAATTGTCGGTTTCTCCTTGATGCCATAAAACGGCTCTCGCTCCAAAAACTGAAGCATAATAATTTAGAATCCGTTCAAACCCTGAATAAGGTACACCTGATGCGTTACAATAGGGCTGTTGACTATAGTGACTGTTTGTCGTTAAACCGTCTGAACTTTCTTTCCAGTTGATAGAAGAAGTTGCGATTGCCCCTGCATTGAAGAAAACTACTGGTACCCCTAATTTTGATACTAAGTTATCTCCAAGTTTTCCATAACACCACGGATTAAAACCTGTTTTTGAAAGATTACTTCTTGTGTCACCGTTGCTAAAAATTTGGCTAAATGATGGATAATTTGGAAATTTTTTATCACATTGGCCTAATCCGCCATCGTACCACGATAGTTCATTATGATTCAAAACTCTCTCGTCAGAAGCTCCGACTTCACCTTGATTACCTTCAAGCCCTTGAGAATTTGATTGTCCCGCAATCAAAAAAACTTCTCCGACGCCAACTCTATTCAATGTTGCAGTTCCAACTATATTTGTTCCTAATTTTCCTCTTACTTCCACAGTGTACCAGCCTCCAGGCACATTTGAAACATATCCACTAAAAATTCCACCGTTGATATTAGTTGTAAAAGTTGTCCAATCAATAACAACCTGGCTATTAGTTGCATTAATGAATCGAGCTTCAACTGTGGAAATACTCGAAGAATAATTTCCTGCAAGGTATATGGTGGCTGTATTATTTTGATTTCTCTGAAATACAGCCTTTTCCATTGGAAATGTGATATTTATTTGAGCAATCGAAACAAAAGAAAACAATGAAAACAACAGTGTGAGTGGAGATACAAGTCTCATGGAGAGCTAAGTTTTATATAAAGTTACAAATGCAGTTCCAAAATTAACGAAAAAAAACGTAGCCAGTTGTCTATATCTTTTCCATTATTTATTTAATGGTCAGATATATTTAACTAACTACGTTTTTTAGCAATTTTGGTTTATATTATTTACCGCCAAATAGGCCGCCAAGTAAGCTACCTAAGCCACCGCCGCTTTGTTGTTGGTTATGACCACCGCCCATTGCACTTCCAGCAATGTTCATAAGGTCGTTCATATCGAGTTTACCGTCAGCTAAAGCACCAGCACCTTGGCTCAAAATACTGCCAAAATCAATGCCTGATGTTTTGCCACCTGTAATAGCACCCATTAAACCGCCCATATCAATTGAGCTATCATCTGGGTCATTTGTTTTATTGATAAGACCACCCAAAACTGATGGTAACATACTACCTACTACACCAGCAGCTGCTGAGTTCGACAAGCCAAATTTCTCCATAAGGTTGCCAATTACACTTTGAGCAATGTTTCCAACAATCGGATTTGACATTAAGTTGCCACCGTTTCCAGCACCGCCACCTAATAAGCCGATTAAGCTACCAAGACCACCTTGCGAATTAGCTTGGTTTGAAAGTCCTCCCATAAGGCCTTGCATTACTTCGCTCATAACGCCTTCATTGTGTTCGTTAGGTACTTCTGGATTTTGAACTACAGCACCTTGACCAGCTTGTTGAATGAGACCTTGCAATACTTCTAACATTTTTTTAAGATTTAATGGTTGTTAATTGGCACAATATTACTATTTTACTTACATTTAATTCCAAATATATTGAAATTATTTTCGGATATTTGACACAAAAACCATTGAAAGGTAACAAAAAAGTTAAAAGAAATTATTATAACCTATCTAAAGTGAGCGAAATCATTCAAACTGCCGAAAAATCATTTGTCGAAACACTGACCGAAAGTGTCAATGGCCTGTTTTATCCGAGTGAATCTGACGAGAAAATTAAAGTAATTGACTGGCAAGCTGATAATCCTGCTCCGTTTGATACAATTCTATTCAGAAAATACATAGGAGTTGTACCATCAGTAAGAGTTGAAGTTTTGCCTTGGGAAAAGTTCTTTGATGCTATCATCATAGAAAAAGACTGGTGGACAGATTTTGAAAAGCAGCGGGCAGCCAGTTTTTTGAAAGTGAAAGAATTGATAACTGCTAATTTGACTAATATTGAATATTTAAGAGCAGGAAACAGGGTAGAGTTTGAAGCCTATTTGATAGGGCAAGATAAAGAAGGTAAATGGAAAGGTCTGAAAACTTTGATTATTGAAACATAGTCCAGCTATAAACAAAAAGGTATCAATTTTGCGAAACTCGCTCATTTGATACCTTTTTTAATTGTATTAATCGACTATGGTCTATCGACTAAATTATTTTACTTTTTCCACAACAGCTTTGAAAGCTTCTGGGTGGTTCATTGCTAAGTCAGCTAATACTTTTCTGTTAAGTTCGATGCCTGCCTTTGTGAGTTTATCAATCAAAACAGAGTATGACATTCCTAATGGACGCACACCAGCGTTGATACGAACAATCCACAATCGACGATAACTTCTTTTCTTTTGTTTACGACCTGAATAGGCATAAACTAAACCTTTTTCAACGGCGTTTTTCGCAACCGTCCAAACATTTTTTCTACGTCCGTAATAACCTTTGGCTAATTTGAGGACTTTTTTGCGTCTTGCTCTTGACGCAACGTGGTTTACACTTCTTGGCATTTTTTTGTTGTTTTTGTTTTTTGACGTTGGCGGCTAATTCAATTGAGAATGTAGAATTAAGAATGTAGAATGAATATTACATTTTACAGCTCAGAACCCTCAATTCAAAATTCATAACTCTTTTTTGCCATTTGTCGGGTGAAACATAGGCAGTATCAATTTTTGAACTGCATTTAACCATGTACTTTTATTTGAAAACTTAAAAACTGAATGTGAAAATTTAGAAGAACATTCTTAATCGCTACGGCGAACCGTTCTACATTCTCAATTCTTAATTTCTCAAATTACATACATAATAATCCTTCGATACGATTAGTATCAGCCGAACTTACAAGGGTAGCTTTAACTAAGTTACGCTTACGCTTGTTTGATTTTTTTGTTAGGATGTGGCTATGAAAAGCGTGTTTACGCTTAATCTTACCTGTCCCTGTAATTTTGAAGCGTTTTTTCGCTCCAGAATTGGTTTTTTGCTTTGGCATCGCTAAAACATTAAGTATTGAACAAAAAGTAAATTGGGGTGCAAAGATACGATTTGATATTGAGTTTTCAAATTTTTTTGAAAATGTTTTCAATTATAAACTTGATTATCAACGATTTAATTTCTTATATCTAAATTTCTAACAAAAAACTCACACTTTTTGAGTAAATTTATGGTTAAACTCGTAGCATAATTTCACAAATTGTGAAGCAGAAAAGGACAAATTAGAAAATTGTCCGGCAAAATATTTTTAAATAAAATTCAGTAAAATGCAATTCTCGCACTTACATAATCATACACAGTTTTCGTTGCTCGATGGAGCTTCCGACATCAAAAAACTCTTCAAAAAAGCTCAAGCCGATAATATGCCCGCCATGGCAATTACCGACCACGGAAATATGTTTGGGGTTTTTGATTTTGTGGCAACCGCAGGCAAGTTTGGCGTAAAACCAATTGTTGGTTGTGAGTTTTATGTGGTAGAAGACCATCATCGTAAGCAATTCACTAAAGAACAAAAAGATAAACGTTATCATCAGCTTTTATTGGCCAAAAATGCCCAAGGCTATAAAAATCTCGTAAAACTCTGCTCTTTGGGTTATATCGAAGGTTTGTATGGCAAATATCCACGTATCACAAAAGCCATGATTGACCAGTATAAAGATGGTTTGATTGCCACTACGTGCTGTATTGGAGCTTCAGTGCCACAAATGATTCTCAAAAAGGGAGAGGAGGAAGGAGAAAAAGAATTTCAATGGTGGTTGGATAGATTTGGGGAAGATTACTACGTAGAACTTCAACGACATGATATTCCAGAACAAATCAAGGCAAATGAAGTCTTGGTGAAATTTGCGAAGAAATACCAAGTAAAAGTTATTGCCTCTAATGATAGCCACTATGTTGACCAACAAGATTGGGTGGCTCATGATATTTTGTTGTGTGTCAATACCAACGAAAAGTTTTCTACGCCTTCAGCCAAAGATTTTAATGATGATGAAGGCTCATCAAAAGATACTCGTTTTGCCTTTTACAACGACCAGTTTTATTTCAAGACTACCCAAGAAATGACCACGTTGTTTAGCGATATGCCAGAGGCTATCGACAACACCAACGAAATTGTTTCAAAAGTAGAAACTTTGAAATTGAAGCGTGACATCATGCTTCCTAACTTCCCGATTCCAAACGAATTTAAAATTCATGACGATGACGTTGCCAATCAGTGGGAATACTTGAAGCACCTTACCTATGAAGGTGCAAGAAAACGATACAGTGAGATTTCGGTAGAAGTGCAGGAACGCCTTGATTTTGAGCTATTTACCATCAAATCAATGGGTTTTGCGGGTTACTTCCTTATCGTATCTGATTTTATCAAGGCTGGGCGAGACATGGGTGTAATGATTGGGCCAGGTCGTGGTTCGGCAGCTGGTTCGGCGGTGGCTTACTGTATCGGTATCACCAACATTGACCCAATCAAATATCAGCTACTTTTCGAGCGTTTCTTGAATCCAGACCGTAAGTCAATGCCCGATATTGATACTGACTTTGACGATGAGGGTCGTCAGAAAGTTATTGATTATGTGGTTCAGAAATACACCAAAAATCAAGTTGCTCAAATCATTACCTATGGTACAATGGCTACCAAATCAGCCATTAAGGACGTGGCTCGTGTGATGGAATTGCCTTTGGCAGATGCTAACTATATCGTAAAACTCGTGCCTGACAAACCCGCTTACGGTATTGATTTCGAGAAAATGGTCAATTATCCACTCGAAGGAAAGGGCAGTTTGGTGGAGGTTGGTATTCAGCCCGACGAGATAGAAAATGTGAAGAAGTTTAGGGCGATGTACAACGGCAACGACCTTACAGGTAAGGTTTTACAACAAGCTCATAAACTTGAAGGAACAGTACGGAATACAGGTATCCACGCTGCTGGTATTATCATTGCTCCCGAAGATTTATTCAATATTTTACCTGTTTCTACTTCAAAAGAAACAGAATTGTTGATTACCCAGTACGAAGGAAAGATTATCGAAGATGCAGGCGTAATCAAGATGGACTTCTTGGGTCTGCGAAATTTGACGATTATCAAAGACTGCCTCAGAATGATTAAGGAAAATCATGGTGTGGAAATAGATATTGATAATATTCCGCTCGATGATAAACTTACCTACGAACTTTTCCAACGTGGCGAAACCAATGCGGTGTTTCAGTTTGAATCCGATGGTATGAAAAAATACATGAAGGAACTCAAACCCGATAGACTTGATGACTTGATTGCCATGAACGCCTTGTATCGCCCCGGCCCGATTGCCTACATCCCTAACTTTATTAATCGTAAACATGGTAGGGAAGAAGTGAAGTATGATTTAGCCGATATGGAGGAGTTTTTGGGTGAAACCTACGGAATCACGGTGTATCAAGAGCAGGTAATGCTTTTGTCGCAGAAGTTGGCTGGGTTCTCAAAAGGTGACGCCGATGTTTTGCGTAAAGCGATGGGTAAAAAAGACCGTGCGACACTCGATAAACTCAAACCGAAGTTTATGGAAGGAGCAATGGCAAAAGGTCATGATGGTAAAACGCTCGAAAAAGTTTGGACTGACTGGGAGGCTTTCGCTTCTTATGCCTTTAATAAATCTCACTCGACTTGCTATGCTTTTGTGGCTTACCAAACGGCCTATTTGAAAGCTCATTACACCTCAGAATACATGGCGGCTGTAATGACTTCGCAGTTGGGTAATATTGATAAAATTACATTTTTCATGGAAGAATGTAAGGCACTCGGACTCCAAGTTTTGGGGCCAGATGTCAACGAATCGCAGAAACAGTTTAGCGTAAACAAAAAAGGCGAAATTCGTTTCGGCATGGGTGGTATCAAAGGCTCGGGAGATGCGGCAGTTGATGCCATCATAGAAGAACGTAAAAAAGGACACTTTACCGATATTTTTGATTTTATTACTCGTGTAAACTTACGAACTGTAAATAAGAAAACACTTGAATCATTTGCTTATGCTGGTGCATTCGATTGCTTTACAGATTTACACCGAGGTCAGTTTTTCGATGAAACCGATGGCACAACTTTGATTGAAAAAATCATCAAATACGCCAATAAGTATCACGAAAATAAAGATGCAGGCCAAAACTCGCTATTTGGTGGCATGGGCGGTGCTTTTGATATTGCTAAGCCAAAGATTCCAGAATGTGAGAAATGGGGAGATATTCAGAAGTTAAAGTTTGAAAAAGAGGTTGTAGGTTTTTATATTTCGGGCCATCCACTCGATGAATTTAGACTTGAAATGCGTCGTTGTGTGCCACTCGACCAAGTTTTCGACCCACTCAATGCCAACAAAGAATTTGCTATTGGGGGGGTAGTTACGAGCGTGATGCACAAGACTTCCAAAAACGGAAATCCATTCGGAATAATGAAAATTGAAGATTATAATTCGAGTATGGAAATGATGTTTTTTGGACAAGACTTTGTGAATTTCTCGAAGTATATGCAAGTTGGTTTGTTTTTGTTCATTCGTGGAAAAGTACAAACTAAATGGGGTCGTGAAGGCGATTTTGAATTTAAACCGCTCGGTATGGAATTATTGAGCGAAATCAGAAATAAATTATTCAAAGAAGTGAAAATTTCGTTGGGCTTACAGTTTGTAAATGCTCAGTTGATTGAACAAATCCAAAAAACAACCTCTCGCTATCCAGGTACTTTTGATTTCAAAATGTCAGTCTATGATTCAGAGGAAAAAATGGATGTAATGTTGCTTTCTCGCAAACAAAAAGTGGCTTCAACTAATGATTTTGTAAAAGAATTGAAAGAGTTGGTTGGAGAGGAGAATGTTGTTTTGGCATAACGGAACTTTTATTTAATGCTGTTTTGTTATCTTATCAATAAAACAAATTATAAATAATATTAATTTCCGAAGAGGAATTTACAGAAATGGCAGGTAAAGCAATTGAAATTACAGATGCAAGTTTTGCAGAACTAATCAAATCAGAAACACCAGTGTTAGTTGATTTTTGGGCTGAATGGTGTGGACCATGTAAAATGATAGGACCAGTTGTTGAAGAAATTGCTGGTGAATATGAAGGAAAAGCAATTGTTGGGAAATTGGATGTAGATGCTAACTCAAATGTTCCAGCAAGTTTTGGTATCCGTTCGATTC
This sequence comes from Emticicia aquatilis, assembly GCF_014644295.1. Classification (GTDB taxonomy): domain Bacteria; phylum Bacteroidota; class Bacteroidia; order Cytophagales; family Spirosomataceae; genus Emticicia; species Emticicia aquatilis. The sequence continues at coordinate 610,615 of NZ_BMKK01000002.1, read as the reverse complement.
CTACTTTGATGATTTTCAAGGGTGGAGTAGTGGTAGATAAAATCGTTGGTGCAGTGCCAAAGAGTGTATTAACTGCTAAGTTGGAAGCTCACGTTTAATACGTTTATATATAAGAAAAGCCTCTGTTTTTAACGAACAGAGGCTTTTTTGTTAGCGTGTTTGTTCAAGTAAAAATTTAAAATTTATCTCCGAATCGGTGAGTTTATACTTTTTCATTAAATCATAGATTGGCTGTTCAATTCCGTGATTGTTGGCAATATTTGAAAAGAAAACAAAGAAATAATTGCTTTTTGGAACGATACTTACAGAATTGCTAAAACCGCAAGTACTTCCTGTATGGTATAACTCAAGCTGATTCTTGGAATTGAGATAGTTAAACCAACCAAATCCATATTCAAATTTTGAAGTGTTATTAAGCTGAAAATTTATTTTGGCGAGTTGAGTTTCCAGATTGACTAATTGATTTTTTTGTAATGCAATTACCCATTTTTTATAGTCGTTTAAAGATGTATAAACACATCCATCGCCTTTTGTAGCACTGGTAATACTTTGGTCACTAAAGGCGATTTCACCTTTATCGTTTCGTGTGTAGCCCATTGCACGGTTTGGAATTTGAGCATTTTCGGAATACATACTTGTATTTAACATTCCAACTGGGCGAAATATATTTTTTTCAATAAAGCTGCTGTATTTTTCTCCTGAAACTTTCTCTACAATCTGTTCCAATAAACAAAAACCAGTATTGCTATATCTAAACTGTTTACCTGCCTCAAAATAAGTTGTTGTTTGATTTTTGACTAACTCCAATACATCATCATCAAGAATTTGTTTTTTTTGATTTTCGGGGATTAAATCTTCGTAATCAATAATTCCAGAACTATGAGTCAGTAAGTGTTTGATTTTAATAATTGTCCCCACAGAAGGAGCAAAATCAGGAAAGAATTTCAAAAGATTGTCTTCATAACTTAATTTTCCTTGTTTTTCGAGTAGTATAATGCACATTGCAGTAAACTGCTTTGAAACAGAAGCCATTCTGAAATTTGTGTTGGGCGTAATAGCTTCTTTTTTCTCAATGTTGGCCAATCCAAAACCTTTTTTGTAGATTTCTTGATTGTTTTTTATTACCAACACCGCTATCCCTGCCGAATTTGCAGGGAATTTATGTTCAAGAAGCGAATCAAGAGCTTGTTGGAAAGTTTGTCCAAAAGAGAAGTTCACCATTAAAAAAAAGAAAATTATTTTTCTCATTGAAAATCTTTGATAAGTTTTTGTGCCAATCGTGGCACGCCAATAGTAGCTGTTTCGGTAATAAAAGTCAAATTTTGATAAAGGTTAGAAACCTCGGGCATATTTGGGTCGATAATATATTTGGGAGCATCATCTGACACATAGCCAATCAATCCTGCGGCAGGATATACCTGCATTGAAGTACCAATTACTACAAAAATATCAGCATTAAGGCACAAATCAGCTGCTGGCTCAATCATTGGCACCATTTCTCCAAACCAAACTATATGCGGGCGAAGCTGTCCTCCATCTTCGGCATAATCTCCAATTTCGATAGATTTTGCACCAATATCATAAATTAGGTTTTCGTTTTTGACGCTTCTTACCTTTGAAAGTTCACCATGAAGATGCAAAACGTTTGTTGAACCCGCTTTTTCGTGCAAGCCATCAACATTTTGAGTAATGATTCTAACATCAAAGTATTTTTCCAAGTCAGCAAGTGCCAGATGCCCAGCGTTTGGTTCTGCTTCAGCGGCCTTTGCACGGCGTTCGTTATAAAATTGCAAAACCAACTTTGGGTTTTTACGCCAGCCTTCGGGGGTTGCGACTTCTTCGATACTATGATTTTCCCATAAACCTCCCGCATCACGAAATGTCATGATACCACTTTCGGCACTAATGCCCGCACCTGTCAAAACTACGAGTTTTCTTTTCATGTTTTATGTGTTTGGATTATACAAAAATGGCACAACCGATTATTATTTCTAATAAGTTGTGCCATTTATTTTTAATGCGAACAAATGTCGTTATTCATTCAGCATTGATACTTAATCTTTAAAATCAACCATTTGCCAATTTCAAGCAATCTTCCAAAGTTAACGTTGCTGGGTCAGTTCCTTTCGGAATCTTAACATTCCGCTTTCCTGCTTTGATATATGGGCCATATTGGCCATTAAGCACTTGAATTGTTTTATTTTCTTCAAACTCCTTTATGATTTTATTACTTTCTGCTACTTTTTTAGCTTTTATTATTTCAATCGCTCCTTCGATTGTAAGTGTCGCAGGGTCGGTTTTTTTATCAATATTATAGTATTTATCTCCGTGTTTTACGTACGGGCCAAATCTACCTTTACCAATGTTTACGGCCAAACCTTCGTAAATACCCAAATCTTTTGGTTGGGATAAATCATTGCTATTTCGCTGAATACCAATCAATTCGATGGCTTTCTCTTGGTCTATTTTGTAAGGGTCTTCTGATTTATCAATATTATAAAATTTATCATTATGCTTGATATAAGGCCCAAATTTACCAATCGAAACAATAATTGGTTGGTCTTCAAAGAAACCTACTTCACGAGGGAGTTTTGGTAAATCGAATAATGCCAACCCTTCTTCGAGCGTGATAGTATCAATCAACTGACCTTTTTGTAGGCTTACAAAAACAGGTTTTTCTTCATCATCCTTTTCTCCAATCTGCACATAAGGACCGAATTTGCCGATTTTTACCGTTACTTTTTTTCCAGTTTTTGGGTCGATTCCGAGTTCACGAGTACCAGCCGTTGATTTTACATCAGAGGCTTGTTCAATTTTACTATGGAAATCTTTGTAGAAACTCGCAATTATATTTTGCCATTGAGCTTTGCCATCGGCAACAATATCGAAGTCTTTCTCAACTTTTGCCGTAAAGTTATAATCAATTACGGCATCAAAATTATCAACCAAAAAGTCATTTACTACCATTCCGACGTTCGTTGGGAATAATTTGGCTTTTTCTGTGCCATAGTTTTCCTTCCCAACTCTTTCCGAAATCGTATTTTCTTTCAGAGTAAATTCCTTGAACTCTCTTTCCTTACCAGGTCGGTCTTCTTTTACAACATAATTTCGTTTGATAATCGTCGAAATTGTAGGAGCGTAAGTTGATGGACGACCAATGCCCATTTCTTCGAGTTTTTTTACCAAACTTGCCTCGGTATATCTTGCTGGTGGTTTCGAGAAGCGTTCAGTTGCTTTCATCATAGCAAGGTCGAGAATTTGACCGATGCTTAATGGTGGCAACATTCCTTTATTTTCTTCGTCTTCATCGTCATTCGATTCGAGATATACTTTCAAGAAACCATCAAATTTGATGACCTCACCAGTTGCCACAAGCTCTTCGTTAGTGGTCGAAATGCCAATCGTTGCAATCGTACGTTCTAATTCCGCATCAGCCATTTGTGAAGCAATCGAGCGTTTCCAAATCAAATCATATAAACGCTGCTCATTTCTATCTCCATCAACTTTTTCACTACCAAAATCGGTCGGACGAATCGCTTCGTGAGCTTCTTGTGCTGATTCGCTCTTGGTTTTGTACTTGCGAGTTTTTACATATTTTTCTCCGTAAGCATTCTCAATTTGCGTCTTTGCTTTCTCGATTGCCTCATCAGATAGATTAGTCGAGTCAGTACGCATATACGAAATCTTACCAGCTTCATAAAGTTTCTGAGCCACCGTCATGGTCTGCAAAACTGAGAAACCTAATTTACGAGATGCTTCTTGCTGTAATGTCGAGGTTGTGAAAGGTGCAGCAGGAGTTTTCTTTGCTGGTTTTACTTCAAGATTTTTGATGGTGAAAATTGCCCCAACGCATTTTTCAAGAAATGCTTTGGCATCAGCTTCTTTTTCAAAATTTTTACCAAGTTCTGCATTAAGTACCTTCCCTTTATCGACAATAAACTGAGCAACAACTTTAAACGATGATTTTGAATCGTGGGCATCAATTTCACGCTCACGGTCAACGATTACTCTTACGGCTACCGACTGAACACGCCCAGCCGAAAGGTTTGTGCGTTCGCCCGTACGGATTTTTTGCCATAAAACAGGAGATAATTCAAAACCTACGAGTCTATCCAGTACACGGCGAGCTTGTTGAGCATTTACCAAATCCATGTTAATTGTACGTGGATTTTGGATTGCCGTAGTGATAGCCTTTTTGGTAATCTCTCTAAAAACAATTCTTGGCGTTGAATCTGTCAAGCCCAAAGCCTCTTTTAAGTGCCAAGAAATGGCTTCTCCTTCACGGTCATCATCGGTTGCGAGCCAGACAGTTTCCGATTCTTTTGCCAATTTCTTTAACTCACTTATCACCTTTGTTTTATCAGATGATACTATATAATTAGGTAAAAACTGATTTTTTACATCAATTCCTAATTCTTTATCAGGTAAATCTCTTACGTGACCAAAACTTGACTTAACGGTAAAATCTTTGCCAAGATAACCTTCAATGGTCTTGGCTTTGGCAGGGGACTCAACTATAACTAAATTTTTCGACATCTATCCTGATTTTGATAATTATGGCCCAAATATAAGCCTTGATTCATAAAACAACTATTTTCTGTAAAAAATTGCCAAAAAAATATCTTTTTATTGATGATACCTCTTGATAATTTTATTGAAAAGCACCTCATATTTCTGCCTCTTTAATTTTGAAAATGTATTTTTTTTTCATTGCTTTAATTGAATTTTAACCCTTTTATCAATTTAATTAAAAATCTATACTTATGAGAAAAATTTACCCCTTAGGAATTCTGTTTTCCGGAATTTCGCTCTTTACATTCGCACAAAATGATGCAAAAAAAGAAAGCCGTGATTCGGATAACGACACACCTACTTTCGTTCAGTTTAGAGATGATAGCAAAAAAGATGAAGCTGATTCTAAGCAAGCTATCAAAAATTATCTAAAATCAAGTATTAATAATGATTTTAAACCCGAAAAATCTGAAAAAGATGGTTTAGGGTTTACGCACACTAAGCATCAACAGTATTTTAAAGGAATTAAAGTTGAATTTGGAACGTACGTGACGCACGCTCGCAATGGATTTATTGAAACCATGAGTGGTGATTATAAGAAAGTTGACGACGATTTTGATACTAAAGCGTCATTGTCAGAGGCTACTGCATTGGCAAATGCTTTGAAAGTAGTAGGTGCAACTGAATATATGTGGAATACAGAGGATGCAGCCGAATATTATGGAAAAGTGAAAGGTAAATATGCTCCAGCAGGAGAATTAGTTATTATTGAAAACTTTCAAGGTTTAACCAAGGCCGATAAAATCAAACCACGTTTGGCATGGAAGTTTGATATTTATGCAACTCAACCACTCAGTCGTGCAAACGTTTATATAGATGCAAAAAACGGCGAATGGATTTTTAGTGATGCTATCATTCATCATGCAGCAGCCCCTGGAACTTTCGCTACACGTTATTCTGGTACACAGTCTTCAACAACAGATAGCTTCAATGGTTCTTATCGTTTGAGAGACGTTAGTAGAGGTTTAGGCGTTGAAACCTATAATCTAAAGAAAAAAACAAGTTATAATACGGCAACAGATTTTACTGATGCAAATAACTCTTGGACAGAATATGCCAATGCTACCAAAGACAACGCAGCTTTAGATGCCCATCTTGGAGCTCAAAATACTTATGATTACTTTAAGAATGTACACGGCCGTAATAGCTATAATAATGCAGGAGCAAAAATTAAAAGCTACGTGCATTATTCTACCAACTACGTAAATGCTTTCTGGGATGGTGTTCGTATGACTTATGGTGATGGAAATGGTACAACATTCGACCCACTAACTTCACAAGATGTATGCTCGCACGAGTTAGGTCATGCGGTTTGTTCAAGTTCAGCCAATTTGGTTTATCAAAAAGAATCAGGTGCTTTGAATGAGGCATTAAGCGACATTTGGGGGGCTTGTGTAGAGTATTATAAATTCCCAACCAAAGGTACTTGGAAAGTAGGCGAGGACTTTGACATTGCAAACCACCAAGGTTTCAGAAATATGCAAAATCCAAATCAATTCTCTGACCCAGATACTTATGGCGGTACTTATTGGATAAATCCTAACTGTACACCATCATCATCAAATGATTATTGCGGTGTTCATACAAATAGTGGTGTGTTGAATTTTTGGTTCTATTTATTAACAACTGGTGGAACTGGTACTAATGATATTGGAAATGCCTATAATGTAACAGGCATCGGAATCTTAGATGCTGCTAAAATTACGTATCGTATGGAAACTGTGTATATGACATCAAGCACAAACTATGCTGGTGCAAGAACAGGGGCTATTCAAGCAGCTATTGATTTATTTGGTGCAGGTTCGGCTCAAGTAATTGCCACAACCAATGCTTTCTATGCAGTAGGTGTAGGTGCCGCTTATCCAACTCCTGCATTACGTTTGGCAGCTCCAACAAACCTACAAAACATTGATGTTACAGAAAATTCATTCAATGGAACTTGGGAATCTGTTAAGGGAGCCAACGAATATGAAGTTGAAGTTTGGAAAGATGGTGCTTGGGAAAGCTATTTGAAAACATCTTCAAACTTTGCGAGTATCGAAAATTTAGCAAATGGACAAACGCTTGCTTGGAGAGTAATCGCTAAAAATACCAAAGGTGAAACGGGCGAGAGTATTTCGAAACAAGTTGAACTACTCTCTGAAGCTGCGATAAAAGATGAAGGAATATTGTCGATGAGTACTTACCCCAATCCGAGTAAAGAAGCGGTGCATTTGACATACAAATCTAAGTCAGATTCTGATTTGATGATTCAGGTGAGCGATATGATTGGTAGAACTTATATCCGAAAAACTTCACAAGTAAAAGCTGGTGAAAATGTATTGCAGTATAATATCCAAGACCTACCAAAAGGTAATTATGTGATAAAAGCAGTGCAGTACTCTGAAAATTCTGTTCCTAAACAATTCTCGAAAGTTTTGGTTATAGAAAATTAAAATATCAAAATATTATCTTTTAAAACTATAATATTTACCCAAGAAAGCCCTCCAAACACGAGGGCTTTCTTGTTTTTGATTAAAATTGAGCTTTTTTTGATAAATTTTTAAGATAATCGACCTCAAAGGTTGTATTTACATTCCTTCTATTCTATTTTTGCAAGAAATCATTCATGTAATTAATCATAGTTTCGTACTTTTGTTCAACTCATAATTACATCGAATTTCGGTAACAATAAATCTTAAATTATTTTAACTAATGGCAGTTTTTGACTTAGATATGATTAAGAGCGTTTACGCTCGAATGCCAGAAAGAGTAGCCGCTGCACGTAAGGCAGTTGGTCGTCCGCTTACTTTGGCCGAAAAAATTCTTTATTCGCACTTGTGGGAAGGTTCGCCGACCAAAGCTTACAACCGTGGAGCTGATTACGTAGATTTTGCTCCTGACCGTGTAGCTATGCAAGATGCAACTGCTCAAATGGCATTATTACAATTTATGTCGGCGGGTCGACCGAAAGTAGCTGTGCCTTCAACGGTACACTGCGACCACTTGATTCAAGCAAAAGTGGGTGCGACTGACGATTTAAAAATTGCTACCGAAAAAAACAAAGAAGTTTATGATTTCTTAGCTTCTGTTTCAAATAAATATGGTATCGGTTTCTGGAAAGCAGGTGCTGGTATTATTCACCAAGTAGTTATCGAAAACTACGCCTTCCCAGGTGGTATGATGATTGGTACTGACTCTCACACACCAAATGCAGGTGGTTTGGGTATGGTAGCGATTGGTGTTGGTGGTGCTGATGCTTGCGACGTTATGGCAGGCTTGGCTTGGGAATTGAAAATGCCAAAATTAATTGGAGTTAAATTAACAGGTAAATTAAAAGGATGGGCTTCTGCAAAAGACGTTATCTTGGAAGTTGCTGGGCGTTTAACAGTAAAAGGTGGTACTGGTTATATCGTTGAGTATATCGGTAAAGGTGCTGATAGCTTATCGGCAACTGGTAAAGGTACTATCTGTAATATGGGTGCTGAAATCGGTGCTACTACTTCATTGTTTGGTTATGACCGCAAAATGGCCGCTTACTTAAAAGCAACTGGCCGTGCAAGAGTAGCCTCTTTAGCAAATGGTATCAAAGATTTGTTACGCCCTGACCAAGAATGTATTGATAATCCAGAAGCATACTACGACCAAGTAATCGAAATCAACCTTTCGAGATTGGAGCCAAGAATCAACGGTCCATTCACGCCAGATTTGGCTTGGCCTTTATCAAAATTTGCGAAAGCAGTTATCAAAAATAAATGGCCGCAAAAATTAGATGTGGGTCTTATCGGTTCGTGTACCAACTCTTCTTATGAAGATATGACACGTGCTGCTTCGGTAGCGTCACAAGCAGCTGCTAAAAACGTAAAAGCGAAAGCAGAATTCACAATCACTCCAGGTTCTGAATTAGTACGTTTCACAGCAGAGCGTGATGGCATCTTAGCTAAATTTGATGCAATCGGTGGTGTAGTTTTAGCCAACGCTTGTGGACCATGTATTGGTCAATGGGCAAGACACGGTGCTGAAAAAGGTGAGCGTAACTCAATCATCACTTCATTCAACCGTAACTTTGCAAAACGTGCTGATGGTAACCCAAATACACACGCATTTGTGGCTTCTCCTGAAATTGTTACAGCATTTGCCATCGCTGGTGATTTAACTTTCAACCCAGTAAAAGATACATTGACTAACGAAAATGGCGAACAGGTGAAACTTGAGAACCCATTTGGCGTAGAATTGCCTCCAATGGGCTTTGATGTGAAAGATGCTGGATACCAAAAACCTAAGAAAGATGGTAGCAAAGTAAAAGTCGCGGTAAGTCCAAAATCTGACCGTTTGCAATTACTTGACCCATTCAAACCTTGGGAAGGAACCGACCTTTCGGGCTTGAAATTATTGATTAAAGCTAAAGGAAAATGTACAACTGACCATATTTCAATGGCTGGCCCGTGGTTAAAATACCGTGGACACCTTGATAATATCTCGAATAATCTTTTGATTGGTGCCATTAACTTCGTGAATGATAAAGCAAACACGGTTAAAAACCAATTGACAGGTGAGTATGGTGAAGTTCCAGCTGTACAACGTGCGTACAAAGCCGCTGGCGTAGGTACAATCGTTGTAGGTGACGAAAACTATGGCGAAGGTTCATCTCGTGAACACGCTGCTATGGAGCCTCGTCATTTGGGTGTTCGTGCTATCATTGTTCGTTCGTTTGCTCGTATCCACGAAACAAACTTGAAAAAACAAGGTATGTTGGCATTAACATTTGCAAATCCAGCAGATTACGATAAAATCAAAGAAGATGATACTTTTGCAATCACAGGTTTAACAACGTTCTCTGAGGGTGTGCCATTGACTTTGGTTATTACGCACAAAGATGGCTCTTCGGAAGAAATCAAATTGAACCACACTTATAACGCAAGTCAAATTGAGTGGTTTAAGGCTGGTTCGGCATTGAACTTGATTGCTGCAGAAGTTAACAAATAATTAGTTGAAGTGAACAGAGCTTTTGATGTATTAATGTTCGCTTAAAGTAATAAAATTGCTAAATGCTCCACACGAAATTGTGGAGCATTTTTTTGTATATATCGCTAATTAATGAGTTATTTACAAACTAAAACTAATCACTATAAACCTATTATCAAATGAAAAATTTTCAAATAATCGCTGCCATTTTACTCGTTTTTTCTTTGTTGTTTATCTCAAATCATAGCAATTCGGCAATTCCAAAGACTAATAAAACATTAGTTGATGATGGAATAAATGAGTTGGGCATTTTAAGAGGAGTGGAGGATTCGGGCTATCCTTTGGCTACCCTACATATTGAGTTTCCCGAGCGTAAATTCTCAGAGTACTTTACAATAAATCTTGAAGAAGTAAAAAATGTAAATATGGGAATTTTGCAGAAATGGAAAGGCAAATACGTAGCATTTACTTATAATAGCGATTTTACAAATTCCTTAATCGATTTACAAATCAACGGAAAATCTGCTATAAATACTGAGCCAATGCAGTTTAGTGATAATGTGCAGATTGTTGTAGGTGTATTGAGAGGAGCTGGAAAAGTAACCGAAAGTGATTTGCCAAGCACAATTTCTATTACAACAACTGATAACCAAAAACTATTATTCGATTATTATGTAACCCCTGAAATGGTAAAAATCAATGGTCGAAAAGTAATGGCTTATTATGAAGAAGTTGTATCGAATACAATTACAAAGATTAAGGTGAGTAAATAGTAATAATTAAAAATCCCCACAAATTTTGTGGGGATTTTAATTATTGGAAAACTTTTATTTTACACTCAAAACTACATTCTTAATCAATTTTCGGTCAAAAGTGTAGGTGATATGTACTAAACCATCAGAAGATTGAATGATTGCAGGGTAGCTAAACTCTCCTTTTTCTTTATTTTCAAGTGTATAAATATCTGTCCAATTAATTCCATCGGTCGAATGTGCCAATTTTAATACATTTCTGCCATTCGACCATTCCTTCCCTGATGGAAGTGGGTTGTAAACTAATAAGAATGAACCATCTTTTAGCGTAACAGCATCAATACCCGAATTTGGATTGGGTAAATTTATGGGAGTGAGTTCTCTCCAAGTTTTTCCATTATCCGACGACCACGACTGAATAATTTTGTTTTGACGGCTACGCAATAGCATTTGCAATCTTCCATCTTTATGAATCAATACCGAAGGCTGAATTACACCATATTCACCGCATTCAATCGGAATTTTTCGCCAATTTTCGCCATTTGCATCCGAAATCTCGACGTGTGTATGCCAAACTTTGCTATCTACACTTTCGGTGCTTGATGGGTGTAAAATATCACCGTTCTTGAGTTGAATACTTTTGTTTTTGATTGGTCCCAAAATATCATTGGGTAGGCGAGTAGCGGCCGACCAAGTTTTGCCCTCATCCAAAGAAGTCTTCATCATTCCCCACCATTCTCTTGGATTGATGCCAACTTTGTAGAATAAAAATAATTTACCCGATGGGTTTTTAAACAAAACCGGATTCCAACAAGCATATTGAGTGCCTTCATAGATACCATCAGCCACTTTTACAGGTTTGCTCCAATTTTCTTTAATTTTTGTCGAAACCCAAATGCACACTTTGGGGTGGTTTTCGTGTTCTCCAGCAAACCAAGCTGCCATGTATTTGCCGCCAGAAAGCTCTACAATAGTTGAGGCATGGCAAGATTTTTCTTCGGGGTTTGCATCAATGAATCCTTCTTTGATTAATGTTACTTGTGAAAAACAATTAAATGCCAATAGTAGGATGATGGTGAATAGATGGATGGTTTTCATAGATAGGGTTGAATAGACTTTATTTCTCAAATCTGAGAGCCAAAGCTGGTGATGAATGATATTTTTCGGTAATTTCTTTCGGTAAATATACCAAAACTTTTTCACCTTTCTTTTCCCACTTCAACGAAATATCTTCTCCCAATAGTGTTATTTTGCTGCCAGATTTTGGGATATTTTTTGTCCAAGAAATACTTGCACTCGGAGCAGAACCTTCATTTATTTTCACTAAAGCATACAAATTATTTCCTTTCCCTTTCGTAAAATAAATATCATTCTCATTAAAATGGTCGGTTGCACGGGTACCGTAAATTGCCTCTCCGTTTTTATCTAACCATTTACCAATCTCGTTCAATCTTTCTACTTGTGCATCAAGTAATGTTCCTTCTGCGGTTGGGCCAACCCCTAATAAAAGACTTCCGCCTTTGGCTACCACTTCAATTAAAGTGTGAATTACTTTTGATGCCGTTTTGAAATTATCGTTTGGCACGTAGCCCCAAGCACCACCAAGTGTGATACAGCTTTCCCACGGAGTATCTGATTTAGTCTTCGGAATTGTCTGCTCAGGTGTTCGATAGTTTTCGTATGGCCCATGAACTGTTCTATCAACAATCAATAAACCTGGTTGATTTTTGCGTGCCATGGTGGCTATTTTCGGCATATCAATTTCTTGACTGAATGGCGGAATCGGTGCTCCCCACGAGCGTACTTCATCATTTACGGTGTTTAACGGACGTACCCAACCACCATCTAACCACAAAATATCTACGCTTCCGTAGTTTGAGGTAAGTTCATTGATTTGATTGTAGGTAAATTCTTTGTATTTATTCCAACGCCATGGGTTTTTGCGAATATCGTAGTTTACGTTACGGTCGGGTGTAGCGTATCTGTCCCACCAATAATACTGTGTGTACCAGTCGGGTTTTGAAAAATATGCTCCAATCATGAAATTTTCTTTACGAAAAGCATCAAAAACATATTTGGCTACATCTGCACGTGGATTATTGGCAAAAGGACCATTGCTGATTTTGAAATCACTGTATTTGGTATCAAACATATTGAAGCCGTCGTGGTGTTTGGTCGTAAAAACCAAATATTTCATACCTGCACTTTTGGCTGCTTTTGCCCAAGATTCGGGGTCGAACTTGGTTGGATTAAAATCTTTACTGAGTCCCCAGTACCATTTTTTGTAGTCGTCATATCTGCTCATTGAATCTCTTGTAATCCAATCTTCATTACAAATCGACCAAGACTCGATGATACCAGGCACAGCATAAAGCCCCCAGTGGATAATCATACCAAATTTGAGGTCACGCCAATTTTCGAGTTTTTGACGAACTTCGGGTTCTTTTGGATATTGATAAAGCGACGAAGTTGGGTGAATAGTATTTTGTGCAAAACCACTTTCACTTATTAAAGAAAAAAATAGTAGGGTAGATAAAATTATTTTATATTTCATTTTGAAAGATTGATTTATTTCGAGTAAAAATAAAATATTTTAATAATAATGAATTAATAAGAAATTAATTTGAATAAAATAAAAAGAGTCAGTGTCTAAATTTTGCAATATTAGACACTGACTCTCAACTTATTATCATTTTTCCAAAATTAATCTTCAAAAAAGGCACAACTACCGCCTACCCAATCGAAATTTTTATTGAAGTTTACACCAATCATTTCCCCACGACTTAAACGAGCCAGATTTGTAACAAGTTTTGGTCGAGGAGCATTATCTTCCCATGTAAATAACATTCTGATTTCAGTCTTTATCATATTTCCTTCTTTATCTTCGATAATTGGTTCGTATTTAACTTTTCGTTGAATCAAATAATTCTCCTTATCAGCAATGGCATCCAATTCTTCTTTCGTAAAATTAAGTTTTACACCACTTCCTGCGAATGAAAATAATGGTTTTAGAACATAATTTTCTAAGTCGGTGGGGTATTCTTTCAAATCTGATAAAAAATAACTTTGCGGTACAAATACACTTTTGAGCAAAGGTAAAGTGAACTTACTGATACGGAAAAACCAATTTGGGTGAGTCACCCATTTGACATCCACATCATCAGTCATTTTGAAATTAGTTTGCAAGTCGGGAAAATTCTGTAATAAATCATCAAAAATCAGTCGATTATATATACGTTTGATTTCAATGGTTTTTCCATTCTTTTCATAGAAAAGTTGTCGGCCAACTTTTTTGATTTTGGTCAAACAAACGGGTTCGATTCCCCAAAGTTGTCGAGTAATTTCAAAATCTAAGCGTGTTTTTTGCTGTTCGGGGTAAATTTCGAGCAAAATTACATTTTCAGCATTTTCCTCGCCCAACAAAACTTTTTTCATTTCATCGACATAAGATGCCATCGAAAGACGATTGAAATATTGACTAAAGCCTTTTGGGTCGATAAAAAACTTGCGGTATTTCTGCCCCAAATACCATTGATAACCAAACAGCGAAGGAAAGCCTTGTAGCTCAATGAGTTGCGGACTCAACTCGCCATTTTGGTCTTTGCAAACTGCAAAGTCAATTGCCAAAAAACTTGGGTGAGCGTCTTCATTCGGCACATTCTGATTGGCAGGAATTGCACGATTAGTTTTTTCCTTAAAATCGGGCTTCAGTAAGACCTCAATAATATCATTACAAGCCTGTAATAGCTTGATTTTTAGTTCTTTCGGAACGAAAACAGGGGTTTCGGCAACTCTAAAATCAAGCTGATTGGGGAAATCTTTATGAATTTCCGCAATCATTGCTTCATATTTTTGTGTCGTGAAACTTTCGTTGAATTGTTGTCGGATGGCAGGAATCATAATAGAGGGAATTTATGCAACTGCTAAAATTTGTTCGGCAGCATGATTCAAAAACGATGGGATGATTATCGACTCGGTGAGCATGATTTTATCAGGGTCATCGAGGTGGTCAATCATTTGTTCGTATTTGTCTGAACCATGTTCGCTGATTACAGCAATCATTTTTTCTTCTTGTTTGAAATAGCGGAGCATACCTTCGGCATCGGCTTCGGGATGAAACTGAGTACCAAAAACTTCCTCAGAAAATCTAATAGCCATAATAGCTCTTTCGAGCGGAACGTATTCTCTGATTTTTTCGAGACACAGTACTTTTGCTCCAAAATCATTGATTTTCTGCCAGTTTGGCTGAATCATCTGATAATCTCTTGAGTCAACGGCATAGAAAATTTCGGGTAAACCATTGAAAAACGGTTCAGTTTCACCATCGCTTGTTCGATGAATTGGCATGACTCCAAACGAAGTCGAGCGACGCTTACAAATATACCCTAATTGCAAATGATGGCTGGCAACTTGGAAAGAGTGACAAATCAAAAACAAATATTTTTTGTTGTCATTTGCTTGATTGTAGGCAAAAATTTGGTCAAGAAAATTGCCAAATTTGGCTTCCCATTCGTGTCCTTCAGGTAATGGATTTCCTGGGCCACCAGTCGAAATGAAAATATCATAATCCTCAATTTTAGGTATTTCGTTCTTTTTTCTTACATCAAAAATATCGTAGTTTCCCTTGATACCCTCTTGTGCAAGAAATTCTCCGCACAACATTTTTATACAACGCATACCTTCGTTGGCAAAGCCATTGTACATATCTAAAATTGCAATTTTAATATCTTCTTTCATACTTATGGGTGTATTTTGAGGGTAAATTTACGAAAATATACCCTCAAATTAAAGAGATTCCTTATTTAAAGCCCGATTTTGGTCTCGTTTACTATATAATCAACAACAGATTTTAGGCTTTTAGTTTCTTCAAAAACTTTTAGTTGTCGGTCTGCACCGCTTCCCATTTTCAATATTTCGTGGATGTATTCCACTTCTTTTCTACTTCCAAGTTCGTCTAAAACATCATCAACAAATTCCATCAACTCTTCAGCCAAGTGCGAGTATGGTACCTCAATTTCTTTACCAAAATCAATCAAATTACCGTGGATTCCGTAACGAGCAGCTCGCCATTTATTTTCACTGATGAGCATTTTGTGATATGGACGGAAACTAAGATTTTGTTGGTGTAATTTATGAAGTTTAGCTACAATTGCTTGCATTAAGGCCGCCAAACAAATGGTTTCATCGACACGTATCGGAATATCACAAATGCGGAATTCGATTGTCGGATAAAATGGGTGCAGACGTAAATCCCACCAAATTTTCTTGCCGTTGTCGATACAACCAGTTTTGATGAGCAAGTTTACATAATTATCGTATTCGGCTACGCTCGAAAAATAGTCGGGAATACCCGTGCGAGGAAATTTATCGAAAACTTTTGAACGATAAGATTTAAAACCTGTATTTCGACCGCACCAAAAAGGTGAGTTTGTCGAAAGTGCGTAGATGTGTGGTAAAAAATAGCGTGCAGCGTTCAGAATTTGCATCCCTTCTTCACGGCTTGGAATACCTACGTGTACGTGCAAGCCAAAAATGAGGTTTGAGCGAGCCACATCACGCATATCGTCTATTAGCTTATCGTAGCGAGCATCTTCGGTGATAAGCTGTTTTTGCCAGTCCGAAAATGGGTGCGTTCCTGCTGCCGCAATGTGTAGATTTTGTTTAGCAGCCAAATCAAAAAGCATTCGGCGGAGATAAGTCACTTCTTCTCGTGCTTGCTGGATATTTTCGCAAACACTCGAAATCATCTCAACCACCGCTTGGTGCATTTCTTGTTTGATGCGTTCTTGTAAAATTACCTGCCCACCTTCGACCAGTTTCGACATGTGAGAGCGTAATTCCCGAGTTTTTGGGTCAATGGTTTGAAACTCTTCTTCAATACCTAAAGTAAATAGAGACATAGTTTATTCGGTATAAAGTGCTTTCGCACAATTAAGAATGTAGAATGAAGAATGAGAATTATGTTGATTAAAAATACAATTTAAAGAAAAGCCGTGCTATTTTTCAATAACACGGCTCAAAATTGTTTTATTTTTTCTTAGCTGGAGCTTTTTTGACAGGAACTGCGGCTGGTGCTGCTGGCATTGCTGCTTCTCTTACATAGGTTCCCCAAGTACAGTTGTTTTTGCCATCTACTTGTTCGATTGCTCTTTCAATTGCCATTTTGGCTGCATTTTCTACTATCCAATCGAAGTTTCCTTGTCCAACTGAGTGAATATCGGCATCAGGAGCAGGGTTACAGAAGTCAATAGCGTACGGAATACCATCACGGATAGCAAATTCAACCGTATTAAAATCATACCCCAAAGCGTGATTCAATTTCAACACATAGTCAGTTATAGTAGCCATGAGTTTTTTATGTGCTTCGCCTGTTGTTTTTGGCTGAGTTGCGTATCTCAAATGGTGCGGATTGCGTGGCTCATAAGGCATAATATGCACATATTTGCCATTTAAGCAATAACAACGATAATAATCTGTAAACTGGATTTCTTCTTGCAAAAGCATTACAAGTTGACCAGTTTCGCCGTGTTTGTGCCACAAATCATCAGGATTATCAACTCTGTAAACACTTTTCCAGCCTCCACCAGCATGTGGTTTCATGTAAGCGGGGAAACCGATTTGATTGAACATATATCCCCAGTCAAGTGGAGCAACCAAATTGCGGAATGATTTTTCGGTTGTATCGTCTGGACGCTCTTTTGATGGTAAAAGGACAGTTTTCGGAACAGGAACACCGAGTTTTACTGCTAAACAGTTATTGAAGAATTTTTCGTCGGCACTCCACCAAAATGGGTTATTGATAACGGCCGTTCCGCAAAGAGCTGCATTTTTCAAATATGCTCTGTAAAATGGTACGTCTTGCGAAATACGGTCAATAATTACTGCGTAATCTGTAGGTACGCCTTGCTCAACTTTATCAATTTGAACCGCCTCAGCAATAATTCCAGCAGGAGCAGTTTTGTTTACTTGTTCAATAAAAGCCCATGGAAACGTATCTTCCATTCCAAATAATATACCTATTTTTTTCATGTTGTTAGCCCCCTAACCCCCAATGGGGGGACTTGATTTAAGGTTATGCTGTGCTTTTGGGGTTGTTTAAAGCACGTTTTTGATGAAAATGTATTTTTTGCTATACAGATAACTGACAACCAGTAACTAATCACTAACTATAAAGTGGCATTTTTCTGACATACTCCGAAAACATCATTTTCCAAAGTGGCCAATCGTGGCTTGCCCAACGTTTTTCGTCATACCAATGATTGATGCCTTTATTTGCCAAAAGTCTCGACATATTTAGATTATCTTCACGACAAATATCCCAGTCTGATGTACCTAAAACGATATTCATGTGATTGAATTTCCAAGATTCTGCGTGGTTCATAAAATCCATTGGTTCGTTGAAATACACATTATCATCGTAGTGGCCTTTCATGAAACTCTTGATACTAAATGCTCCGCTCATACTAAACATGTGAGCAACCAAATCAGGATTTTTGAAAGCAAAGTTTGAGCAATGATAGCCCCCAAAACTACAACCAGCAACAGCAATTCTATGCACTCCACATTCACGCTGAATAGCAGGTACGAGTTCTTCTTTCAGAAATTGTGTATATAAATTGTAATTGTAAATTTTTACATGAGCAGGCAAATCCTTGGCATAGAAGCTTTGGAAATCAATACTATCGACATTATAAAGTTTTATTTTTCCTGCATCAACCAAATCACCAACGGTGTCCAGAAGTCCGAAATCTTTGTTTTGTAGATAATTTCCCATCGACGTAGGAAACATTAAAATAGGATAGCCCCAGTGACCACTAATCAGAATGTCGATGTCTTGACTCATGATGTGTGAATAAAACTTTATATGTTTTTCTTGCATAAATTTTCGATGTACGTTTGATGAAAGTGCAAAATTCGTATTTTGTTTTTAATTTTAAAAATCAAGTCGCCAAATAAAATATTGATAATCAGCGGATTGTGATTTTTAATTGTCTGTAAATTGTTGTGTTTTTGTGTTTTTGTAAAATATTATTTTGTTCAGAATCAACAGATATATTATCTGTATCGAATATTTGCGTTTAACGGAATCTAAAATTTCTTTGAAATATTAGTCCAATTTCTGCAATGAAACAAATGATTTTTGATTTTTTTATTTTTGAAGGTAAAGGAATTGTTAATTTTGCCAAATCTTTCATCACAAAAAAATCCAAGTACGTGCAAAAGGCTTTAGTTATTAAAAATCAAAAATTCAAATCTTCATTCCTCAACAGAGAGGTAGTTTATGATGTAGTTTTACCCCCCAATTATGATAATTTATCTGATTTGAAAGTGTTGTACATGAATGATGGTCAAGACTTTGAACACCTCAAAATCGAACAGACACTAAACAAATTATATGCCCATGCCGAAATCGAACCTTTGATTTTTGTAGGCCTACACACCAACGAAAATCGTTTGAAAGAATACGGTACGGCTTCAATGCCTGATTATAAAAACCGTGGAAATTTAGCAGAGGCTTACAAGAATTTCGTAGTATCGGAGTTTTTTTCATTCATCATATCAAATTACAAAGCGTCCGCCTCAAACACTAATAATTATTTTTGTGGTTTTTCGTTGGGAGGACTTTCTGCAATGGACATTGTTTGGGGTAATCCTGAATTTTTCTCAAAAGTAGGTGCATTTAGTGCTTCTTTTTGGTGGCGAAAAAAGGCCTATGAAGATGGCTACGACGACCACAATGACCGAATTATGCACGTTTTGGTAAGAAATGGCAACTATAATGCTGGACAAAAATTTTGGTTGGAATGTGGCACTAACGACGAGCAAGATGACCGAAATAATAATGGGATTATTGATTCGATTGACGATACACTCGATTTAATAAAAGAATTAGAAGGAAAAGGTTATGTGCGTGGCAGAGACATTGAGTACGTCGAGATTGTTGGCGGTGAACATAATCAGAAAACGTGGAGCGAAGCAATGCCACAATTTTTGAAATGGTTGGTGGGAAAATAAAATTGCGAGAATTTGTATATTTTAGGTAAATTTTTGCGTCTAAATTGTGAAATATTCAAAAAAAGAACAAAATTTACGGAGTTCGCAAATTTATACTCCCTAAAACAAAAATGAAAAGAACCTTTACGATGATTCTTTTGACATCAATCCTTATGTCAATGACTCCCCCTACAAATTTTTTCGAGCAGCAACTTAAATTCCCAAGGGTTTTTGCTGCCAATAAAGAAAAATCGAAAGCCATTAATGATTTATTGGCTTCAAAAAGTATTAATACTACCAATTTTGATTTATTTCTAAGGGCCTTCAAGAAAGAACAGAAGCTTGAAGTTTGGGCAAAAAATAAATCTGACGAAACATTTACATTGGTCAAAACCTATGACTATTGTGCTACAACTGGTTTTTTGGGGCCAAAGCGTCGCTCAGGCGACCGCCAAATTCCAGAGGGATTTTATGAAGTAGATTTGTTTAATCCACAAAGCCAATATTATCTCTCGTTCAGAATCAATTATCCGAATAAATCAGACCTCGTCTTTGCTGATAAGCTTAATCCTGGAGATAATATTTTTATTCATGGTCATTGCGTGACGATTGGATGTATTCCGATTGGTGATGAAAATATCAAAGAACTATATTTATTGGCTGCAAAAGCCAAAAGTGCGGGTGGGAAAATCAATGTTCATATATTTCCAACCGTTATGAATGAGCAAAATTATAAAGCAATCAATAATGAATTTGGTACTGATGCCAGTTTATTGGCCTTTTGGTCGTGGTTAAAACCGGGTTTTGATGCTTTTGAAAGTTCTAAAAAATTGCCCGAAATAGTAATTGAAGATTCTGGTAGATATATAGTAAAATAACAAAATCTCTTGCGAAAAGGTGTTTTCTTGCAGAAGAAAGTACCTTTTTTGTTTTTGGCACGATTTTTCTATTTAATTCAAAAAACAATAGAATGTCTGTAATGCCCCCATTTAAGAATCAATATTGCTCCATCCTAATGGCATTTCTGCTCTTTCTGAGTAGTGTAGAGGTTTTTTCTCAGGTAAATCTGTCTAAATTTCCTGCCAATAATCAAGTATTACAACGTAATGACCAAGATGAAGCTATTTTTCAAGTAAAAGGAAAAATCACCGAAAACGGACATTCTTCAATTTCTTTAAAAATTCTTCAAGATGGAAATGTTTTTTCAGAACAAACATTGGATGCTTCTGCTGATTTTACATTTTCACCAACCTTAAAAGCTGGAAATTTTAATTATACATTCATTCTGACACTTGATGACACAAGAGAAATTAAGAAATCAACTCAAGTAGCGGTTGGCGATTTATTTTTGATATATGGCCAGTCAAATGCACTTGGTTCTGGAGGAATTGACACTTACAGACCCGCCGAAAATCCTTTAATGAGATTTTTTACGGTTGCTAACTTCGATAATGGCGATAGTGAATGGGTTTTACCTTACAAAACCTCAACTTGGCCAGGCACTGGAACGCTCGAATTTCAGAAATTTCTTTGTGGAAAATATAATTATCCTGTAGGCGTAATAGTTGGTTCGGTGGGCGGTTCTGACATAAAAGGACTAAACAATCGAAATTCTGAAAACCCTGCTGATAAAAATACTCATTATGGTAAATTGCTTTTACAAACGATATTCAGTGATGTGAAAGACCAAATCAAATATGTGATTTTTCGACATGGCGAAAGCGATGGTTCATTTCAATTGGAGTCCGAGCAATACCCAGCTGAGTTTGAAAAGCTTTACAATAACCTAAACCTTGATTTTCCGAATCTCAAGAAAGTCTTCAATATTCAGACAAACATTCTCACAGTCAACAACAGTAAAGCTGGTTTTTTGCGTGATTATCAAAGACGCACAAAATATCTTATGCCCAAAATCACAACTATGAGTACTGTTGGAACTGGCGGATACGATGGTTTGCATTATGGCCTGAAAGGTTACAGTCAAACGGCCTATGAACTTGCAAGAATAGTTGGGCGAGAAATATATAATGATAATCAGTCTTCACAAGTTTATTCGCCTGATATAAAAAAAGTATATTGGGAAAATCAGAAATTAGTTTTAGAGTTTGATGAAGGTATGGAAATGATTTATCCGCAAGACTCATCAGCCAGCGGTAAAACGTGGAGTATGAAAGATTTCATTTATGTCGATGGCCGAAATGATGTTGTACAAAGCGGAGAAGGCATTGGTAATAGAATATTTTTGACGGTTGCCAATATTGAAAACGCAAAAACGGTTTCTTATCTGCCTAATGCTTATGGCGAATTTGGGGTGAGTTTTTATAACGGGGTTCATCTCAAAAACAAATATGGAATGCGTGCCTTTAGTTTTGACAACATAAGTATTGGTGGCGAAACACCAGTTATTTTACCTCCACCAACAGTAATTACGCTCAATACCGAAGTTAATGAAGATGTTCAAGTTAAACTCACTTGGAATAGCAATGCTCAGACCAAATATCATGTAGAGCGTTCGACTGATAATAATAGCTTTGGTGAAATTGGTGTTGTGTCGGGCGGTAATTATTATGATACACAAGCCGAACTGGGTAAAATTTATTTTTACAGAGTTTTTGCTGAAAATGCACCAAATACTAAGTCAAATACAAAAGAAGTGGCCTTAAAATGCCTTGATAATGTTAATTTAAAGACGCTTCCAGCAGTAGCTTACATCGGAGCGAATATATCAATTACTACAATCGTTTCGATAACTAATGCAAAACAACTATCTTTGGAAGCAAAAAAATCAATAGATTTGAATCATGGTTTTGATGCCGAACTCGGTAGCGACTTTTCGGCTGAAATAGGTGGTTGTAAAAATAATTAAAGATGCTGCTTTTTTATCAATCTGATATTGAAAAAACTCCAATTTTAAGTGAAGAAGACTCAAGGCATTGTGTAAAAGTGCTACGAAAAAACATCAAAGATAAAATTCATGTTGTTGATGGAGTGGGAGGTTTGTTTGAGTGCGAAATTGTGAAAGCACATGAAAAAAAATGTGAAGTCAAGATTTTGTCGGTTGAACGAGCGTTTGAGAAACGTAACCATTATCTACATATAGCGATTGCTCCAACCAAAAACGCTGACCGCATCGAATATTTTATTGAAAAATGCGTTGAAATAGGTATCGACGAAATTACGTTAATTCAAACCAAACATTCGGAACGAAAAAATCAGAAAACTGAAAGGCTTGAAAAAATAGCAATTTCGGCAATGAAACAATCTCTCAAAGCCTATTTGCCTAAAATCAATGAATTGACAGATTTTGATAAATTTATTAATAACGCAAACTTTGAAGCTATGTTTATTGCTCATCTAACTGATGATGCAAAACCTTTAAAAGATGTAGTGGCTGATAAAAAGGAAGTTTTAATGATGATTGGCCCCGAAGGAGATTTTACCAAAGAAGAGATTGCAATGGCAAAACAAACTGGTTTTCAAGTAGTTACACTCGGAAATTCGAGATTACGTACTGAGACCGCAGGTGTTGTGGCTTGTACGGTAGTGAATACATTTTTATAAGACAGGTTTTCAATCTGTCAATTTTAGTTGGTAGTAAAGATTTTATAAATTGACTTTATGAAAAAAAATATTTTAATATTTCTCAGTATAATTGCTGCAAACCTTGCTTTTGCACAACAGCCGACAATTAAAATCGGTAAACTGAAATACGGTGGCGGTGGTGACTGGTATGCCAATAAGACATCGTTACCAAATTTGATTAAATTCTGCAACCAAAATCTTAAAATGAATATCTTCCCCGAAGAAGATATTATTGAGGTCGGTAGCACCGATATTTTCCAATACCCATTTATTCACATGACTGGTCACGGAAACGTAGTTTTCAATGATGGCGAGGTTCAAAACCTTCGTAGATATTTAATTTCTGGCGGCTTTCTTCATATTGATGATAATTATGGTTTGAATAAATTTATTCGTCGTGAGATGAAAAAAGTTTTTCCAGAATTAGAATTTGTTGAGCTGCCATTTTCTCACCCAGTTTATCAGCAGAAATATAAATTTGCTACTGGTTTGCCCAAAGTGCATGAGCATGACGGCAATGCTCCACAAGGATTCGGACTCATCTGGCAAGGGCGTTTAGTTTGTTATTTTAGTTATGAATGTGATTTAGGAAACGGCTGGGAAGATAGAAGTGTCTATAATGACCCCGAAGAGCTTCGTACGAAAGCATTGCAAATGGGTGCTAATTTGGTGCAATATGCCTTTACAAGTTACTAAAATTGGATAATTTTGAGAATATTTTTTGGATATTTTGAAGAACTTTATGTTTGACCCATATACGTAACCAACTTTCCATACTTCTTTTGTGTTAGACTTGTATATTTGTATTTTCAAAAACAACAAAACTTCTATTTTCTAAGCATGGTTGCTGCACTTTCGTTTTTCTTTGCTCATTGGTATTTGTCGCTTTTCAGTCAAACATTTTTCTTGCACCGTTATTCTGCTCACAAAATGTTTACTATGAACAAATTTTGGGAGCGATTCTTTTATTTTTTTACTTACATTACACAGGGTTCGTCTTATCTGAATCCACGTTCGTATGCTGTTTTACACCGTATGCACCACGCATATAGTGATACTGAAAAAGACCCTCACTCGCCGCATCACACCGAAAATTTGTTTACGATGATGTGGAAAACCAAAGATATTTATAATGCAGTTTTGAACTACAAATTCAAAATTGAAGAGCGTTTTGAGAAAGATTTACCCGAATGGAATCTGATTGATAAAATCGGAGATAATTGGGTTTCACGTTTGGCTTGGGGATTTGCCTATATTGCTTTTTATGTAATTGGCTTTTTCTATTTTGATATTCACTGGGGATTTTTCTTCCTTTTACCAATCCACTTTTTGATGGGGCCAATTCACGGAGCTATCGTAAACTGGAGTGGACATAAATATGGTTATCAAAATTTTGACAACCATGATGAGTCAAAGAACTCGTTGATTTTTGATGTTTTGATGATGGGCGAATTGTTTCAGAACAATCACCACAAACATCCGATGTCAATCAATTTTGCTAAGAAATGGTATGAGTTCGACCCAACTTATCCGTTGATTAAATTATTGACTTGGACAAAAATCATTACTCCGAAAAAAGCGTAAGTTGATGTCAGAAACATAAAAAAACGGCTGAATACTCAGGATTCAGCCGTTTTTGTTTTATGCTTGAGCTTCTTTCTTCGCTTCTTCGTCAATATGACGCTTCATGCTGCGACAAGTGCTTTCTAAAATTTCGATTAGTTTTTTATCTCCAGTTGCATCGGCAACTAATTGTGCTACATTTCCAACAATATCAACTGCAAAATGCTTCATTTCATCAACGGGCATATCTTTTGTCCAAAGATTGATTCCTAATAAACCACGGTGATAATGGTCCCAAACTCCAATGGCAATCGCTTTAGTTTCATTGATTCCTTCATTTGGGTTTTCGGTAGCATCCCAAAAAATTCTTTCTGGAATACGAGTTTCATCTAATTCTACAGTAAAATTAATTTCTGATTTTTTCATATTTGATTCTATAACTGTTTCAGTAAATAATAGGTTTTTGCGAGATAAAGTTCAAAATAAGTAGTCTATGGTCAACAGTCGGCAGTTTACACTTGTATAAAATCCTTATTATCAGTTAAATACAGATATTATATTTGTTGATGTCATACTTGCAACCACAGAAATCTAATTTACTCTGAACTTATTTTATAAAAAAACACAAATTATCTTTCGCATGAGAGTACAGGATAGTATTTTTAGTCGCCCAATATTATTTTTGAAAAATAATTGCGGAAGCCGCCCTATTTAAAAACTACAAAAAACTAACCCTATTAAACAAAAATGACTGCAATCTTAGGTATTATTTTTCACTTCTTGGGCGGTTTCGCATCAGGGAGTTTCTACATTCCATATAAAAAAGTTAAAGGCTGGGCTTGGGAAAGCTACTGGATAGTTGGGGGACTATGTTCGTGGCTAATTGTTCCGCCGTTGGCTGCTTATCTAACTATTCCGAATTTCGGCAGTATTATTTCGGGTGAAGCTGGAAATACCATTTTCTGGACTTATCTGATGGGTTTACTTTGGGGAATAGGTGGGCTAACCTACGGTCTTGGTGTTCGTTATCTTGGTGTTTCATTGGGAAGTTCAATTATACTTGGTTTGTGTTCGGTTTTTGGCTCAATTATTCCTTCGGTTTATTATGATTTTGTGCCAACCGCTGGAAAAGATACCATTACCGACCTCATGACCACCAATTGGGGGCAGATGGTTCTTTTGGGGCTTCTCGTTTGTGTTGTTGGCATTGTTATCTGTGGAAAAGCGGGTGGAATGAAAGACAAAGACCTTGACGGTGCAGAAAAAGCAAATGATGAATTTCAGATAACAAAAGGTTTAATTGTTGCTGTTATCTCTGGGGTTTTGAGTGCTTGTTTCAGTTTTGGTATTGAAGCTGGTTCGAGTATGTCGAAAGTAGCCAATGAAATTTGGGTGGCTCAAAATCCAGGTCAAGGAGAATTTTTATTTAGAAATAACGTAGTGTATGTTGTAATTCTTTGGGGTGGACTTACTACTAATTTTATTTGGTGTATGTACCTTAATTTCACCAACAAAACTTTTGGTGATTATACCAACTCAAAAACGCCACTATTAAAAAATTATATTTTCTCGGCAATTGCAGGAACAACGTGGTTTTTACAATTCTTTTTCTACGGTATGGGAGAAAGCAAGCTCGGAAATGGCCCAAGTTCATGGATTTTGCACATGGCATTCATTATTTTAGTTGCCAACTCATGGGGATTAGTTCTGAAGGAATGGAAGGGAGTATCGAAGCAAACACTCCGAACAATCGTTATCGGAATTCTAACCATTATACTTTCTGTTCTGATTGTTGGTTATGGTAATTCGTTGAAGTAATTAATTTTTTGTTTAGATAAGCAAAAATGTGAGATAACAAAAAAGCCATGAAAGTCTGACTTTCATGGCTTTTTTAGGTAATAATTTATCAAGACGCACCAAAAACTCTTTTCAAAATTTCGGTAGTTCGGGCTAATGGATTTTCTCTAATTCTGGCTTCTTCTTGTTCAACTAAAATAAATAAGCCATCAATAGCTTTTTGAGTTGCATAACCTTTCAAGTCAGGATTTACTTTTTGAGTAAATGGCAAAGCATTGTAGGTTGTAGCCAAATCTGTATAATATCTGGTTGCTTGCGTTTTTTGAAGTGCTTTTTCAACAACTGGCATAAAAGCCTGAACCAATGCGTCAGAAGTTGTGCGTTTCAAAAACATAGTTGCTGCATTTTTATCGCCACGTAAAATTCCCCAAGCATCCGAAAAAGACATACTTAGAATCGCATTAATAAAGATTGGTTTGGCCTCTTTTGCTGCTTCTTCTGCCCCTCGATTAAGCGATAATACAAACTTATCAACCTCGTTTCCTAAACCAATTTTACGAAGTGCGGTTTCTACACGCTGAACTTCTGGAGGAAAAGGAATCTTAATTTTAGGATTCAAATAAAATCCATTTGTTTTTGAAGCACTATCTGCTCCTTTATTGATACCTACTTTCAAGGCTTCTTTAAGACCCATTACCACATCATCGTTGGTCAATGCTCCGCCGCCTTGTGTCTGGCTTAAAACACCATCTAAAACTTTTCCGAGATTAATCTTCTGTCCAGCACAACTTTGAAGCGTCAAAATACTGATTAATAAGGAAATAGAGAGTAATCTTTTCATTTGAATGAATTTTCTAATTGTTTTTGTGAATAATTAATTGTCTAACTAACGAATCAACAGCGAAAATTGTATTTTTGTGCCGTGAAAGTTTTGGAACTACAAAACTACATCATTGTCCTGCGTTTTATTTAATTAAATCTTTATATGAGACCCATTTTAGCGGAAGTAGTAACAATTGGTGACGAAATTTTATATGGACAAATAACTGATACCAATACTCAGTGGATGAGTACGGAATTAGATAAAATAGGAATCAAGACGGTTAGGAAATCGTCGGTAGGCGACCAAGAAGATAAAATATTACAGATTTTGGCAGAAGCTGAAGGACGTGCCGACATCATATTACTCACAGGAGGACTTGGCCCAACAAAGGACGATATTACGAAGAAAATGCTTTGTAAATACTTTGATGATGAGTTGGTTATTAATGAAGATGCCTTAGCATTTATTACGGATTTTTTCACAAAGCGAGGCCGCCCAATGACAGAGTTGAATCGTTTACAAGCAGCCGTTCCGAGTCGTTGTACTTATTTAGCTAATAAAACTGGCACTGCCCCGGGAATGTGGTTTGAGCGTAATGGAAAAGTTTTCGTTTCGATGCCGGGTGTGCCGCACGAAATGAAATATTTGATGGCCAACGAAGTAATTCCTCGTTTGAAAACTTTCTTCGAAACTCCGATAATCTACCATAAAATGATTCGTACGATTGGAGTGGGAGAGTCGTTTTTGGCTGAAAAAATCGAAAATTGGGAAGATAATTTGCCCGAACATATCAAATTGGCTTATTTGCCAAGTTTCGGACAAGTGAGATTGAGACTTACAGCCGTTGGTACTGACGAGGAACAACTCAGAAAAGATGTTGATGCTGAAATAGAAAAGGTTTTACCGCTCATTGGTTCGTCGGTTTTTGGTTTTGATAATGATGATTTAGAAGTGGCTATCGGCAAAGAATTGAAGAAGCAAGGACTAACAGTTTCGGCTGCCGAAAGCTGTACAGGTGGCTATATTTCGCACATGTTTACTAAAGTGCCAGGTAGCTCTGCTTATTTCATGGGAAGTGTGGTGAGTTATGATAATTCGGTGAAAATAAATGTTTTGGGCGTAAATGTCGAAACTATTGCTCAACACGGAGCTGTAAGTGAAGAAACAGTAACACAAATGGCAGATGGAGCAAGAAAATTGATGAAAACTGATTTTGCGATTGCAACAAGTGGCATTGCTGGCCCCGATGGAGGAACACCCGAAAAGCCAGTAGGCACACTTTGGATTGCTTGTGCGATGGAAGGCCGAACAATAGCTCGAAAAATTCAAATGGCTAACCAAAGAGACACTAATATTCAATATGGTAGCGTTGTAGCCTTGAATTTACTCCGTAAAATGATGAACGGAGATTATGAAAGTTAATTTTTAAACGACTGACAAGAATTTATTGTTTTAGAACTATCGACCATTGTCTGTTGACTGTGGGCTATAAAAGAAACTTCAACAAAACTTTAAACTATGGCTTTAATTGAAATGATAATGCCCAAAATGGGTGAGAGTATTTTTGAGTGTACGGTTTTAAACTGGCTAAAAAATGTTGGTGATAGAATTGAAGCCGATGATATGATTTTGGAAGTAGCAACCGATAAAATCGACACTGAAATAGGTGCATCGCATTCGGGGGTTATTAAAGAGTTTTTGGTACAAAAGGGCGAAGTAGCTGTTATCGGTAAACCGATTTGTATCATTGATGTAGCGGGAGAAGAAACAGTTGCTCAACCAAAAGTAGTAGAAGAGTCGAAAACCGAAAGTTTGGCTGAGGTCGAAAAGCTTATCGAGCAACCAGTGGGCGATTTGGTAAATATTCTTACTACTCCAACCGTAGCTGCACAAGCAACAACGCCATCAAATAATAGATTTTACTCACCTTTGGTCTTGAATATTGCCAAAGAAGAAGGTATTTCGTTTGAGCAATTGGATAAAATAGTTGGTACTGGTTTAGAAGGCCGAGTAACTAAAGACGATATTTTGGCATTTATCAAGCAAGGGGTAGCACCAATTGTTGCTGTGTCAGCTTCTGTTGCTCCCGAACGCATAGTTGTGGCTTCGGGTAGCGACCAAATCATCGAAATGGACAGAATGCGTAAGATGATTGCCGAGCGTATGGTTGAGTCTAAACGAATTGCTCCACACGTTACTTCTTTCGTTGAAACGGATATGACAAATGCAGCTGTTTGGCGTGGTAAAACCAAAGGTAAATTTAAGCAAGATACTGGCGAAAATATTACTTTCACACCTCTTTTGATTGAAGCCGTTGTGAAAGCTATCAAAGATTTTCCGATGATTAATGTGCAAGTCGATGGCGACAAAATCATTAAAAAAGGAAAAATCAATATCGGAATGGCGGTTGCTCTTCCAAATGGTAATTTGATTGTGCCTGTCATTCACGAAGCTGATTCTTACAGCTTGATTGGCTTGACGAAGAAAATCAACGACCTTACTTATCGTGCAAGAAACAATAAATTAAAAGCCGATGATTTGGCCGATGGAACACTGACAGTTTCAAATATTGGTTCTTTTGGTAATATTGCTGGAACACCGATTTTGGTGCAGCCTCAAGTATCAATTTTGGCTTTTGGTGTAATTCAGAAAAAGGTATCGGTTATCGAAACCCCACAAGGAGATACCATTGGTATTCGCCAGAAAATGATTATTTCTCATACCTATGACCATCGAGTAGTTGATGGTTCGTTGGGTGGGCAGTTTGTAAAACGAGTTTCTGATTATTTAGAAAATTTTGATTTAGACCGCAATTTATTCTAATAAAATATACTATTTTTACCCAAATTAATAAAATCTGGCATTAAAATTGCTTTATTTTCTGCAATTATTAGAAAAGATTTTATTGTTTTTTGGGGTATAAATAAAGGCATCGAAGCATCTTCGATGCCTTTTTGATTGTAAGGCTTTGTGAAACTGAATGGTTTTGCTCGAAAAACTTTTATAAATCAAAATAAACACGGAACTTTGAAAAGTAAAGTAGTTTTGTGTTAATTAAAACTCAGAACTCAGAATTTAGAACTCAGAACTCTCGAACATGCTTTTTAATTCTTTTGAATTTCTAATATTTTTTCCCCTCGTTACGCTTATTTATTTTGCCCTTCCGCATAAATACCGTTGGTTTCATTTACTAATGGCCAGTTGTGTATTTTATAGTTTTTTTATTCCAATCTATATTCTTATTTTATTTTTCACTATTGTAATTGACTATATAGCTGGTATTTGGATTGAGCAGTCGCAAGGGCGAAATCGAAAAATGGCATTGATTATGAGCTTAGTAGCTAATATCGGTGTGCTTTCGGTGTTTAAATATTATAACTTCTTTATTGATAATTTTAATTCGGTTCTCTTTAAAATATCTCCCGAAAACTTGCTGCCTCATTGGGATATAATTTTGCCGATTGGGCTTTCCTTCCACACATTCCAAGCCATGAGTTACACGATTGAGGTTTATCGTGGAAATCAGAAAGCCGAGCGTCATTTTGGTATCTATTCGCTTTATGTAATGTTCTATCCACAATTAGTGGCTGGGCCAATCGAACGTCCGCAGAATGTGATACATCAATTCTATGAAAAGCACGAGTTTAATTACGAATTGGCCAAAAGTGGTTTGCGTTTGATGCTTTGGGGGATGTTTAAGAAAGTAGTGATTGCCGACCGACTTTCATTGTTTGTAAATAAGGTTTATGGAAATCCGACTGATTATCAAGGGCTTCCATTGATTATTGCTACTCTTTTCTTTACATTTCAAATTTACTGCGATTTTTCTGGCTATTCAGATATTGCCATTGGCTCAGCTCGTGTGATGGGTTTTGATTTAATGAAAAACTTCGATAGACCGTATTTCTCAAAAAATATTTCTGAATTTTGGCGTAGATGGCACATTTCACTTTCAACTTGGTTCCGAGATTATCTATATATACCGCTCGGTGGAAATAGAGTTGGGAAATACCGCCGATACTTCAATCTTTTCTTTGTATTCATGATGTCGGGGCTTTGGCATGGTGCAAGCTGGCATTTTGTTATTTGGGGAGCATTACATGGTATTTATCTTATTTTTGGACAAATTACCAAATCGGCACAAGATAAAGTCCTTTCGATTTTACCTTCAGCTTTTTTGAGAGATTTAGTCAATACGACCATAACTTTTATATTGGTGGCTTTCGCTTGGATATTTTTTGCGGCACATTCAAACGCCGACTCAATTTATGTAGTAAAAAATATTCTAAAAAGCAGTACACATACGCTCTCGCAAGTAATAGATATGATTGGTTTGAATGATTTATATATAATCATCGTTTCAATGTTAATCATGGAGTTTGTGCAATGGCAGCAGCGTGGCCGAAGTATCGCAAAATGGTTTGAAGCAAAGCCAAAATGGCAGAGATGGGGTGCTTATTACCTTGTTTTGTTTTTGATTTTATGTTTTGGAGTATATAATAATTCTCAATTTATCTATTTCCAATTCTAAGATTTGACCGAATTTCATTAATAGATTATACAATTTTAAACAATAAAGATATGAACGAAGGATTTGACCCTGAAGAGATTGCCGAACTCAAAAAAGAGTGTGAGCAAGAAGGACAAAATTATGTGATTGTGGAAGATGAAGATGGCATGAACGATTCGGGAGAATTTGCTCATTTTCAGTTTGTTGGAAAACACGAAGGCAAAGAAGTAATTTATGATGCCGTAATGGGTACACTTCGTTTGAATCATAGCAGTTTAGTTTTTGAAGAAGCTGAAACTCGAATGAAAAAAGCATATCCAAATTATGTGGAGATTGACAAGCGTAAGCCCAATCACAAAATTGATGAAGACTTAGAGTTAATGCTCGAAGAAATCATTGAAGAATTGGAAGAAGAAGAAGTAATAAAAGTAAAAGAATTTGTGGAAGTTGAGCCAGACTTTGAATATGGAATTGGCTTGGATGTTTCGTTGAATGTTGAAGAAATTACTCATGAGGTAATTACTAAATTTATCAATGAATTTAACGCTGGAACGCTCAAACTCGACCCAACTCTTTATAGTTTTACGAGCGAAGAAGAGTAGAACAGGTTTCTAACTTGTTCACCGTAGCAAAACAATTTAGAAAATTGTTCTACAATTTATATGGAAAACAAACAAAACGCCAGTTTTCAAGGCACTTCTAATTATGTAGCTACTCGTGAGCTTCAAACTGCTGTAAATGCTGCTGTGGCTTTGCAACGCCCACTATTGATTAAAGGCGAACCTGGTACTGGGAAAACTTTGTTGGCTTTTGAGGTTGCAAAGGCACTCAACAAACAATTATTTACTTGGCACGTAAAATCAACTACTACCGCTCAGCAAGGGCTTTACGAATACGATGCAGTATCGAGGCTCAGAGATTCTCAACTGGGCGATGACCGTGTGCATCACGTAGAAAATTATATCAAAAAAGGTAAAATTTGGGAAGCATTCGAGACGGATGAACAATCTGTACTATTAATTGATGAAATTGATAAAGCTGATATTGAGTTTCCGAATGATTTATTGCAAGAACTCGACCGCATGGAGTTTTATTGTTACGAACTCAAACGTACCATCAAAGCCAAGCATCGTCCTATAATCATTATCACTTCCAATAATGAAAAAGAACTACCCGATGCCTTTTTACGTCGTTGCTTTTTTCATTTCATTCGTTTTCCCGATAAAGAAACCATGCAACAGATTGTTGATGTTCATTATCCAAAACTCGAAGAAACGCTTCTTACAAATGCTTTAAAAACCTTCTTTGGTATCAGAGAAGTAAAAAATATCAAGAAAAAACCATCTACCAGCGAATTAATTGATTGGCTTCGTTTGCTTTTGGTTGGTAAAGTTTCGGCCGAAGATTTAGAAGATTTGAATAAAATGAACGAAATACCTCCGTATCTTGGAGCATTACTAAAGAATGAATCAGACTATGATTTATTTAAGGCTTTAAGGGAGAAAGGTGTTAAGTAGGACAAGTTTCTAACTTGTCATTTCTTCTTGTATTGTGTCTTTAAAATCTTTACAATTAAGATTGGTTAGAATGTTAGATTTAGTGAGAGCAATTATAGTCCGTAGGACTTTCAAATTGGTAGCATAAAACCTAAAAATTACAACAAAAATGCCGTAGGTATTAAACTATTATCTCAATTTGTTGAATACCTACGGCATTCTAATATTGACCAAAACTTAGTTTTTACCGATATAAAAGTCCTATGGACTACTAAATTGAATTATTAAAATAGAATGTTATTAATTCACCAAATGCTAACCAATTTCTTTTATCATCTTAGAGAAAATAACCTAAAGGTCAACCTTCGAGAGCATCTGACTTTGTTAGAAGCTCTCAATAAAGAAGTCGTGGTCTATAACACCGAAGATTTTTATTTTCTGAGTCGTGCTATTTATGTAAAACATGAACAGAATCTTGATTTATTTGATAGGTTATTTAGTCAGTTTTTTGATGGCGTTGAGGAGGTTCGAGTAGAAGATTTTCTAAAAATTGATGATAGTTGGCTGATAAAAAAGTTTTTAAGTGAATTATCAGAAGAGGAAAAAGAAGCTATCAAAGCGGCTGGTGGTTTAGACGAATTGCTGGAAAGGTTAAGAAAAACAATTGAAGAACAAAAAGAACGCCACGAAGGCGGAACCAAATGGGTTGGAACGGGTGGCACTTCACCATTTGGAAATGGAGGTTATAATCCAGCTGGAATCAGAATAGGAGGGAAAGGCGGCGGAAAAAATGCTGCCAAAATTTGGGATAAACGTGAGTTCAAGAATTATGATGATAATCTTGAGTTAAATACACGTAACACCCAAATGGCTTTAAGACTTTTACGAATCTTGACTCGTGAAGGTGTAGAAGATGAATTGAACTTGGAAGAAACCATCGACCGAACATGCAATAATGCGGGATTTCTGGATATAAAAATGCAGGCATCAAAGCAAAACAGAGTAAAAATATTATTGTTGCTTGATGTGGGTGGTTCAATGGATGATTTCGTTGAAGAGTGTTCGATGCTCTTTTCTTCGGCCAAGCATCAGTTCAAAAATTTAGAATTTTACTACTTTCATAATTGTGTGTATGAAAATATGTGGAAAGATAATAATCGCCGATATGAAGATAAAATCTCTACTTGGGATGTATTGAATAAATATAACAAAGATTATAAAGTGATTTTTGTTGGCGATGCCTCGATGTCGCCGTGGGAGTTATCCGAACCACGAGGTAGTGTAGAGCATTTCAATGCTGAAGCTGGCACGGTTTGGCTCGAACGATTTAGAGATAAATTCCCAAACCTGATTTGGCTAAATCCAATTAATGATGGTTACTGGCAATATACCCACACAATTCAAGAAATCAGAAAATGGTCTGATAATCGAATGTTTCCGCTAACAATCAGTGGTTTAGAAAAAGCCATGAAATGTTTGAAAAACAGTAAGTTGAAATTTAATTCGTAGTCTATTTGAAAGAAGCCTCCGCAAATGAGAAATCCTCAGTCCGAAGGCTTCCTTGATTTTACAAATTCATCAAAAAAAACATCGTATCAATTCCATCGGCAAAGTCTTCAAGTTTTGGTACTTGTGCTTCACCAAATCTGAAACTATTTTCATATTTAGCATCGGTTGAAACTGTACACTGAATTTTTTCGGCGTTTTCTTCTAAAAGTTGAGCTAAATGCGTTTCATTTTCGTAGGTTTCATAATAACAAACTGAAATTGGCGAAACCAATGCCTCATCTTCTTTCAAAATTAAAAATCCATTATCTAAATGTGGTACTCGATTGACTAAATAAATTGATTTATTATAATCATAATTATTGTTGTATTTATGGTGCAAACGAATGGTACTCCAATATTCAATTGATTCATAAAATTTATCAAACTGATAGCCGATTGGTACATAAAGTTTAGATACATTTCTACAACCTAAACCAAAGTATTGGAAAATATCATTACCCAAATCGGCTAATTCACTACGAGTTTCGTTACCATTAATCACTGCAACCGATGTGCGGTTTCTGCGTATAATTCTTGGTTTTGATGCAAAATAATACTCAAAATGCTTAGCTGTGTTATCGCTTCCTGTTGCAATTAGAGCATCAGCATCGTTTAATCTTTGAGCAATTCTAATCACTTCTTTCAATGATGGGTCTAACTCAAAAAGCTTATTGATTAAAAACATCATCGTAGCGGTGTCGCTCGAACTAAGTTTAATCAATGCGATATTACCTGTCAGTACCGTACAAAGTAAGTCATGAAAACCAACCGCAGGAATATTCCCAGCCATTACGATACCAATTTTCTTAGGATTGTTGTTTTCTGAAATTGAATATTTTTCGGCAAATTTTTCGAGAGCTACTTTATTCAAATAAATTTTGGCGATATTTTCAACAGCCAGCTTTACGTTATCTTCTGTAAACCATCCGTTCTCATTTCTTGCCGACGAAAATAGAGGCTTTAATGGTTCATCATTCAAAATTTGTAGAATGAATTCACCAAGATTTGAAAATGTAATAATATGTTTTTTATATTGCATTATTTTTAGAAAATTATTGCTCGTTTGTAAAATCTTACAAAAATACAAGTAAACTGAAACTTTGAAGCCTTATATTTGTTTAAAGTTTAGTAAACTATTAAATATATAGAGAGAGTATGGCAATCATTATAACTGACGAGTGTATCAATTGTGGTGCATGCGAACCAGAATGCCCAAATACAGCCATTTATGAAGGTGGTGTTGAATGGACTTGGTCTGGTGGAACAAAACTCACAGAAGTAGAATTAGAAGATGGAACCGTAATCGGTGGAAAAGACCCAATGGCTCCAGTATCTGATGAGTTCTATTATATTGTTTCAGACAAATGTACGGAGTGTCATGGTTTTCATGAAGAACCACAATGTGCGGCGGTTTGTCCAGTAGATTGCTGTGTGCCTGACCCAGACCACGTAGAAGATGACGAAACTTTATTGGCTAAAAAAGCATGGTTACATGCTGAGGCATAATGCCGTGTCATGATTGAGTAGTAGTTGTAAGTATATTATACTAAATAAGTAGCCCCAAATTAGTTATTCTGATTTGGGGTTTTTTTGTGTTTTTCTTGAAATTGTACAATATTAAGAATAAATTGTATTTCGGAATATAATTTGTTAAAAAGCTTTAAAGTCAAAATAATATTCGTTTTAATGTAAAATATAACTTTTTTTATAAATAGTTTAATTTTTAAACATATATTTTGTGTTTTAGATAAAATATTTAAAAATATTGGATTTTTTTATACTTAAAATTTGGATTTAATTAATTTTTAACGAAGATTTGCATGAGAATTAAATCTAACCAATGATTAATTAAACCAAAGAAAATTATGAGAAAATCATTTTTTACCGTACTTTCATTGTTTACAGTAGTAAACGTATTTGCTCAAGATGCTACAACAAAATCAGAAGAAAAGAAAAGCCCTTTCACGTTTTCAGGATACGTTGATACTTATTTCTTCGGAAACTTTAACGCACCAAAATCAAAATCAAATTTAGGAGCATCCGGATACGAAAGAGCATTCGACCAAAAGGTTGGACAATTTCAAGTTGGTTTGGCTCAAACAAAAATGACTTACTCTACTGACAAAGTTGATGGAGTTATTGACTTAACATTCGGTAACCACGGCGACTTAGGTAATTATGGTAATGCTTTAGGTCGTGTTTTGGTTGGCGGCAAAGAAGCAACAGGAACTGCACTTGCTATCAAACAAGCATACTTGACTTGGAAAGCAACTGACAAATTATCGATTACGGCTGGTCAGTGGGGTACTCACATCGGTTATGAAGTAATTGATGCCCCAGTTAATTACAATTACTCATTATCAAACCTCTTTAACAATGGTCCATTCTACCATACAGGTTTGAAAGCTACAGTTGCTACTTCAGCTAAATCATCATTGACTTTCGGTTTAGTAAATGGTATTGACTCGAAAGATGATAACAACAGCAAACTCGGAACAATGGCTCAGTTCTATGTTTCACCTGCTGAAGGTTGGAATTTATATGTAAACTGGATTGGTAGTGATGAAGGTGTTGATGCAAAATCATACTATTCATTGTTTGACTTAACAACTTCATACCAAATTACTGAGAAATTCTTGTTAGGTGTGAATGCAGCTTATGGTTCGCAAGATAAATTAAACTGGGGTGGTGCTGCTGTATATGCACAAGCTTCATTGTCTGATAAATTTGGTTTAGGAGTTCGTTACGAATATTTCGATAATAAATCAGGTATCAGAGCATTGAAAAACCGTGAAGGTAACGGAACTTCTGTAAATTCATTCACATTGACAGGAAACGTTATTATCTCTGATAATTTATTATTCAAGCCAGAGTTCCGTATTGATAGCTACGCAAAATCAAAAGCTGGAATGGCTCAATTTGAAGACAAAGATGGTAAATATACGAAAGACTCTCAATCGACTTTCGGTGGAGCTTTAATCTTCAAATTCTAAACTCGTTATTAACCTAAACCAATACTTAATTTTTTGTACAACATTTAAACCTCAAATCACTATGCGTAAAAATCCGCTTCCCCTGATTATTTTGTTAGTGCTTGCCGTAGTTGCGTTGTTGCTTCCTGCGGTGCCTTCAACAATCGTTACAGAAGGAATTAACTCAGGCGATACTGCTTGGATGTTAGTTAGTACAGCTTTGGTATTAATCATGACCCCTGGTTTAGCTTATTTCTATGGCGGTATGGTAAACACCAAAAACGTTATCTCAACAATGTTACAAAGCTTTATTGCAATGGGTGTGATTTCTGTACTTTGGGTTACAGTAGGTTATAGCCTTGCTTTCGGAGAATCAATCGGAGGTTTTGTTGGAAACCCAATGACACACTTCATGTTTGCAGGTGTTTTAGAAAGCAAACCGTGGTCACTTGCTCCAACTATTCCATTAGTAGTATTTGCTTTCTTCCAGTTGAAATTTGCTGTAATTACTCCAGCTCTTGTAACTGGTTCATTAGCTGAGCGTATCAACTTCAAATCTTATGTATTGTTCATTATTTTGTTCAGTATCTTCGTATATGCTCCTTTAGCACACTGGACATGGCACCCAGAAGGTTTCCTTTTCAAAATGGGAGTTCTTGATTTCGCTGGTGGTACTGTTGTACACATGTCGGCTGGTTGGGCTGCTTTGGCTGGTGCAATTTACTTGAAACGTCGTCGTACACACGTAGAAGGTAGCTTCCTTCCACCTGCAAATATTCCTTACGTATTATTGGGTACAGGTTTATTATGGTTCGGTTGGTTTGGTTTCAACGCAGGTTCTGCTCTAAGTGCTGGTACTTTGGCTGCTTCGGCTTTTGCTACTACAAACACTGCTGCTGCTGCTGCTGGTTTAGCTTGGGTATTACTTGATGCTGCAAATGGCAAAAAAGTATCTGCTCTTGGTTTCTGTATTGGTGTAGTTGTTGGTTTAGTTGCAATCACGCCAGGTGCTGGTTTCGTAACAATCCCTCACGCTATCTTCATCGGTACAATTTCATCTTTGATTTCTAACTATTTAGCTCACTTAAAAACAAAAACTGCTTTGGATGATACGCTTGACGTATTCCCTTGCCACGGTGTTGGTGGTATGGTTGGTATGTTGTTGACTGGTGTATTTGCTAACAAAGGAATCAATGCTGCGGTTGTTGACCAAGGTTTGTTCTTCGGTGAGTCGAAATTGTTTATCAATCACGTAATTGCATTAGTAATTGTTTCTGTATTTGCTTTTGCGATGTCGTTTGTAATGTTGAAAATCACTGATTTGATTTTACCACTTCGTGTATCTGAGGCTGACGAAAAAGCTGGTCTTGACATCAGTCAACACGACGAATCATTGGTAGAAGCATAAAATATTCATACTTTTGTAACAAAATCACAATTGCGGTTAAAACCGTACTTTTATTGTGGTTTTGTTGTACTCCATAAGTCAAAATGCCCGCCGTTTGGTGGGCATTTTCTTTTTGTGGAGCGAACATTCTGTTCGTCTAATAGAAATAGTTTGAATACATAAAAGTCTGTTTATTCAATGCGAACTTAAAGTTCGCACCACATTTATAAATGCACGGCAATTAAAGCTAAAATTGCAGGAACTGCTTGAACATAAAAAATTCTTTTACCAGCAGTCAATCCACCATAAATTCCTGCAATTATGACACACGAAAGGAAAAAAACTGCTACATAAATAGACCAAGCGTGATTTTCGATGAGCAACGACCAAAATAATCCAGCAGCCAAAAAGCCATTGTAAAGACCTTGATTAGCAGCAAGGGCTTTGGTTGGTTCAAAAAGTTCTTTTTTTAGACTTTTAAATACGCCCGGAGCTTTGGTTGTCCAAGCAAACATTTCGAGCCAAAGAATGTAGCAATGCTCTATTGCCACCAAACCGATAAGAATTTTTGCAATGATTTCCATTTGTGAGAAAGGTTTAGGTGAAAAATAAAAAAATCGACCTGAAAGAGTCGATTTTTTGTGACTATATCAAATATTTTTCAAATATAATTAGGAAGAATTTACTGATTAATCAGTAATTCGTAGCATACTGTTGACTTGAGTACTATGGACTGCTGACTATTTTTAATTATTCTCCAGCATTACGAAGCCCAACTCTTGGCAAAACAGGCAAGCCTTCGTTACCATCTTCACTGACTGATTGTACGGCGAAGAAATAATTATCTTTTGAGTATGGCAATGAAATTTTTAGGTTGGTAGTAAAAAATTTCTTTTGCCAGTACGGCATGGCAGTTTCACGCATCAAAACATAATATCCTTTTACTTTTCCTGTTTTTGGTGCTTTCCAATTTAAATTGGTCGAATTTCCCAAACCACGCACATCTAAAACTACATCTTGTGGCATTGATGGCGATTTGGCAAGATTAGCCAGTGAAGCAAGGTTTACGCAGGTATTTTTGCGTAGATATTCAAAATCCATAAACTTTATTAAATCTCCGTATTCTACACCTTTTTCGACTCTAAGGTCTTGGTGTTGGTGAAGGAAATTTTCGTTCATTTCAGACAAACGAACCGCCGCAAATCCACGATTAACAAATGGGGTATGGTCACCTCCACGCAAGAAACGGTCATTTCTGTAAATCATCACTACTTCCAAATTATCAACGTAGCGTTCGCCAGTTTCTTTGACATAACGGGCCAATTGACGTGCTTTTCCATCATTTTCTACACCATACTGACGAATTGCTCCGACTTTTTTATCCATTTCAAAAGCTGGTAAACCCTCGCTGAAAATTCTTAGACGTGTATTGTCAATGATATTGGTTTCGTTGGAGTTATTAGAACCCATGATGTCATTGTTTAATAAAGCTTCTAAGTTCCAATTTTGTTTCAAGGCTTTTTCGGCTAAATAATTAGCACCGAGTAGGCCTTGTTCTTCACCACTAACTACCACAAAAATAATTGTTGCAGGAAATTTTGATTTTGCCATTACACGGGCTAATTCGATAACGGCAACAGTTCCGCTACCATCATCGTTTGCACCGGGAGCATCTGATTCACGATTCATTACATCTGTCACACGGCTGTCGATATGGCCACTTACCATAAAAATTCGGTCGTCGTTAGGGTCAGTTCCTTTCAAAGTCGCCATAACGTTTGCCATTGCAATTGTTTTGTCAATTCTACGACCATCAGGTTGGAGTGTGAAAGTATCAAGCACTGCCGTCATTCGCCCTTCGGAGGTTTTAGCAAATTCTTGAAATTTACTCAAAACCCAAAGTCGTGAGGCTCCAATTCCACGTTTGGTATCAGTAGTTGTTGAGAGTGTACTACGAGTACCAAATGAAACGAGTTTTTCATCGAATTTTTTCAGACTATCGGCAGAAATTTGACTAACCAATGCCTCGATTTGTGGGTCACGGTTAATGATTTTTTGAGAGAAAGAAGTAAAAGAAATTACTGCACTAAAAATAATAAGATAGATTTTTTTCATGAATGATGAAGGTTAAGATGTTTTAACAAAAATAGTGAGAAACATGTTTAAAACCTTATCAAAGCTTCAATTTGGAGACGAGAATGCACTAAAATGAGATAAAAGGAAATGTCCTTTAGTTCAAAAATCTAAATTAAGGTCGTTCATGCACTTAAAATGACCTTTGGGGCATTTACTATAACCAATTTTGGAACACGGACGGCACGAAAGTTCTTTATTTTCAATGATTTTGAATTCGGTCAAATATGGGTACATTCCAAATTCTGGAACGGTATTTCCCCAAATCGAAACGACTTTTTTCTTTAATGCTGACGCAATGTGCATTAAGCCTGTATCGTGAGTAATGAGGTACTCGGCCTGCTGAACAAGCGATGCTGATTGATTGAGATTATATTTTCCGCAAGCATTTATTATTTTTTCGCCAACTGCTTTTTCAATTTCTTCGGCGGCGGGAGAGTCTTCTTTTCCTCCCAAAAGCATAATTTTACTATTGAGTTTTTGGCAGATTTCAATGATTCGGCTGGTTGGAAGTTTTTTGGTGGAATGTTGCCCACCGATTGCAAAGGCTATATATGATTCGTTTATCTGAACTTTATCTTTTTCGGGGATAAAATAATCAAGCCCTTTCATATCATTTTTAATACCCAAACTTTCTACTGTTTTTAGGTATCGGTCAACAATGTGAATGTCTGGCATTTGATGAATTTTAAGATTAACCAAAAGCCATTTTTTGAAGTTGAGTTTATCGAAACTAAATGTTTTTTTTGAAAGTCGGAATTTTATTATTGAGGTTCGTAGGTTATTGTGTAAGTCTATTACGTAGTCATAATCCTCTGATTGTAAGGTTTTTATAAAAGGATTTAGCGATTTTTCTAATAAATGATACTTGTCGATATAAGGATTGTTTTCGACTAAAACTTTGAATTGTTTTTTTGTGGCAAAATGTACCTCAGCTTCAGGATATTGCGATTTTATACACCTAACTACGGGTGTAGTCAATACAATATCACCGATTGATGAAAATCTTAAAATTAGAAACTTAGTTTTTTTCATTTTTTGTAGCTTACTGGTACAATTTCTCCGTTAACTTTCGTGTATTTCCAACGTTTGTGCGACCAAAACCAGATTGAAGGATTTGCTTTAATATCACGTTCGAGTTTTCGGGCATGAATTTCTAATAATTCTCCTTCTGGCAAAGCATTTGGAGTCTTTGTGATTAACTCAACGTTTACTTTGTATTTGCCACGAGCATATCGGTCGATACACATATAGACTACTGGCATATCATACTGACGTGCGAAACGGTCGATTCCTGTAAAGAAGCCTGTTTCTTGATTCAGAAAAGTTGTCCAATAAGAGCGTTCGGGTGGGGGAGATTGGTCATTTACTAAAAAGAACGCATAATTGAAATTTTCAGGTTGAGCTATTTCTTTCGAGGCGTTTGCCATTGAAATCATAATACTACCGTATCTTTCTCTAAAATTTTTAAAGAAATCATCGAAGTATTTGTTATTTAATGGTCGATAAACGGCTTTCACTCGGTATTTTATTAAGAATGAAAGAGCTAAATTTGCTAATTCATGGTTTCCGAAGTGTCCTGCCGTAACGATAATATTTCGTTTTTCGGCCAATAATTCATCAAGAATGGCATCGTTTTGAATGCTCCATCGTTTTTTTAGTTCTGCCTGACTTATCGTCACACATTTGAGCATTTCGAGGAAGAAATCAACAATATAACGGTAAAAATCCTTTTCGATTTTTAATAATTCTTCAGTAGATTTTTCTGGAAAACTCCTTTGTAAATTCTGACGAACTACACTTTTTCGATAGCCAATTCCGTAATAAACTATCATATACAGAAAATCAGAAATTAGATATAAAATACTAAAGGGTAAGTACGAAATTGAATATATGAAAGGTAATGCTAT
Source organism: Emticicia aquatilis (assembly GCF_014644295.1). Taxonomy (GTDB): domain Bacteria; phylum Bacteroidota; class Bacteroidia; order Cytophagales; family Spirosomataceae; genus Emticicia; species Emticicia aquatilis. Next base: position 567,632 of record NZ_BMKK01000002.1, on the reverse strand, counting down.
ATAAAAACCAATGCGTTTCATTAATTTGAGTTATAATTTGATACAAAATTGCGATATTCGTCGATGGTATCCAAATCCAATTTACCTTCAGGAAAATCAATCAGAGCGGTTTTGTCTTTGTTTTTCATGACTACTTTTTTTGCACCTTCATCGCCAGTGAGTTCGAGTAAATCAGTAAATAAGCTTCGTTTAAATAGAACCGGAATACCAATCTGATTGTCGTACTTACAGGCTACGACTTCAATATTATCATCAGATTTGGCTTTTTCAATCATTTTATTGATTAATTCAGCATTTACGTAAGGCATATCAACCGTCAAGAAAATTGCAGCTTCAATTTCTTTTTCGGTCATGTAGGCACCCGCCAAACCCATTTTTATCGAACTCGACATTCCCTTTTCCCATTGAGGATTATCAATGATGGTTATGGGCATTCGTTCGGTCTCTTGACGAATCAGATTTCTATTTGCTCCCAAAACTGTTACAATCGGGTAGCAAGTGGTGTCCATTGCTGTTTCGCAGATACGTTTGATGAGCGTTTTTCCATCTATTAATAAAAGTTGCTTCGGAGCTCCCATACGAGAAGATGCACCCGCAGCAAGAATAATTATTGATACATTCATGTAGATTTTATACGATTATCGAAATTGAATTTTTCTACTGAGAGTAGTTTTATGAATCTGAAGTCGGGATGTTGAGGGTTTATTAAATAATTAGATTCGAGTGGAACAATAACTGATGGCACGCATAGTACACAACTTTCAAGATTATTTAACCATTTTGTACTAATCTCTTGGCAAATCTCAAAATTAAATTTATCAGACCAATTTTCGGGTAAATCATCAATTTGTATTATTTTAATAGAAACCTTTTTGGGAATTTCTACACTCATCAAACTGAAATTACCAATTAACCCCTCACTATCTCTATGAACTACGTTTTCAAGGCAAGCCAGCGATATATTTCCCGCAAAATAAATGACAAATTGGCCATTTCTATTCCATCTTGCACTTCTTCCAGATGCTGTGAGTTGAGCATATTTAGGGGTCGTAATTCTATAAACAATCATTAATTTTTAATATACATATTGTTGTTTATGGATTTACTTTCAAGCCAATGCACCATATGCAATTCTGATTAACTCATCCTCTACCAAAGTCAAGCCTCCATGGGTTTGCATTAGTATTTTTGGAATTCTATCGCCTAAGCCATATGCGGGTTTTATAATCCACCTATTAAAAGTATCAACATCTCCGAATACTTCTTTGCCCCACTCATAAACTTGTTCAAGTTTAAGCATTTTCTCACTTTCAGTTGGGTTAAATTTTTTATCTTCTTTGATGTATCTATCAAGCGTTTTTGGTGAAATATGAAGGATATCGGCAAAGAAATTCTTTTCTTGATGTGTTGCAACCATCAATTCTTGCATTTTTTTTGCACTAATACCTTCGTATGCCTGCATTAGTAGCGAGTAGCTATTGGATTTTGTGCTGACGGCGGTCATAATTATATCGTTTGCTTGAACAAATATAGTGGAAAAATGTCTGAATATGCAAGACAAATTTCCACTAAGTTTATTCACCAAATAACTATATCAATGTGCTTCTAACCAGTTTTCGCCAATTCCCATTCCAGTTTCCATTTTAACAGCCATCGGAATTGCCGTGCACATCAATTCATTTACCTTAGTTTTTAAGAAATCAACTTCCGAACGATGAGCATCAAAAACAAGTTCGTCATGCACTTGCAGAATCATGCGTGATTTTAGTTGTTCTTGTTTCATGAAATCATGAATATTTATCATTGCAACTTTTATCATGTCAGCCGCTGAGCCTTGAATGGGAGCATTGATGGCATTACGCTCGGCAAAACCTCGGTCAGTCATATTTTGTGAGTTTATATCACGCAAATATCTTCTGCGACCTAAAATGGTTTCAACAAACTTCATTTCACGGGCTTTGTTGATGGTGTCGTCCATGAATTGTTTGATTTTTGGAAACTCAATCCAATAGGCATCAATAATATCTTTGGCTTCGCCACGAGGAATATTGAGCCTTTGTGATAAACCAAAAGCCGAAATACCGTAGATAATACCAAAGTTGACCATTTTTGCTTTCCGACGCATATCTGAAGTAACATCAGGAATACCTACTTTGAAAACTTTTGAGGCCGTAGTTGAGTGAATATCAATGCCTTGATTGAAGGCTTCGAGCATACTTTCATCGCCACTGAATGCCGCCATGATGCGGAGTTCGATTTGCGAGTAATCGGCAGAAAGAATTACATAATCTTCGTTTCGAGGTACAAATGCTTTTCTGATTTCACGCCCACGTGGCGTGCGAATCGGAATATTTTGTAAGTTTGGATTCGTTGAACTCAAACGTCCCGTTGCCGCAACTGCTTGATTATAAGATGTATGGATTCGTCCTGTCTTTTTTGAAACCAACGATGGAAGAGCATCAACGTAAGTATTCTTGAGTTTTACTAATTCTCTGAAATCCAGTATTTTACGAACAATTTCGTGGTCGTTTTCGAGTTTCGATAAAATATCTTCACCAGTGGCATACTGTCCAGTTTTGGTTTTTTTTGCCTTGCTATCAAGTTTGAGTTTTTCAAATAAAATATCACCCAATTGTTTTGGCGAAGCAACATTAAATTCCTGACCAGCCAATGTGAAAATATCAGTTTGGATTTGCTTTACGTCAGTTTCAAGCACACTCGACATTTCATGTAAGGCATTCATATCAATTCTTACACCTTCCATTTCCATATTGGCTAATACATTCACCAAAGGCATTTCTACTTTTTCGAGTAGCTTTTGCTGTTGAGAGTCGGCCAATTTTGGTTCGAGTATTTGTTTAAGTTGTAGCGTTATATCGGCATCTTCGGCGGCATAATCTTTAATTTTTTCAACTGCCACATCTCTCATGCTACCTTGCCCTTTGCCTTTGCCAATCAACGTTTCGATTGAAACTGGGTCATAATTGAGGTAAACATTTGCCAAATAATCCATTCCGTGGCGTTGTTCGGGTTCGATGATGTAGTGAGCCAGCATTGTATCAAACATTGTACCTTTCAGCTCAATGCCATAGTTTTTAAGTACCATGAGGTCGTATTTGATGTTTTGTCCGATTTTTGTAATCGATTCATTTTCAAATACTTCTTTAAATTCATTCATCACCAGTTGGGCTTCTGCTTGGTCGCTTGGAATCGGAACGTAGAAGGCTTCACCTGCGTAATAGGCAAATGAAAGTCCAACAATTTCTGCATCAACGGCATCAACCGAAGTGGTTTCTGAATCAAAACAAAATTCGTCTTGATTACTCAGGTACTGAATCAAACTTTTGCGTAGGGCAGGAGTATCCATCAAATGATATTCATGAACTTTATTTAGAATCGTATCTTTGACAGCATTGGCTCTAAATTGTAGTTCTTCTTCCTCTTCAAATGGCGTTTGTGATGGTTCAGCAGTTGAAGCATTTGATGGAGAAGCCATTGCCTCAAACATCGAAATTTGTGTACCAGACTTTGCTTTTATGGCATTAACAGGCGGAACAGCATTTGAGGATGCACTGCTCGAAGGCTGTTTACTACTTGCCGAAGGCTCTTGTGGTTCGTTTGGTAATAATCTTTTACGCAGCGTGCGGAACTCTAATTCATCCAAAAGTGGCGACATGAGTTCGGGCTTTGGTGCTGTTATTTTCAAGAATTCCTCATCAAAATCAATCGGAACATCTAACTCGATTCGAGCCAGTTTTTTTGATAAAAATGCCTGTTCTTTGTTATTTCTGATTGCTTCGGCAATTTTTCCAGTCAATTTATCAGCATTTTCATACAAACCCTCAACCGAGCCATAAGTTGCAATCAATTTTGCGGCCGTTTTTTCACCAACCCCCGGTACGCCCGGGATATTATCAACGGCATCGCCCATTAGTCCAAGCAAATCAATTACTTGTTCTGGTCGTTCGATACCCCATTTCTCACAAACTTCTTTTACTCCCAACTTTTCGGCATCTTTTCCAAAAATCGCTGGTTTATACATATATATATGGTCTTCTACCAACTGCCCGTAATCTTTATCAGGGGTCATCATGAATACCTCAAAATCGTGTTTTGCCGCTCTCTTAGCAATGGTCCCGATTACGTCATCAGCTTCATAGCCCGGTATCATCAACAATGGAATATCCATTGCTTCGACCAATTTTTTTACATAAGGTATCGCAATCGTAATATCTTCTGGCTGTTCTTGACGATTAGCTTTATATTCTGGAAACCATTCATTTCTAAATGTACCCCCCGGTAAGTCGAAGGCAACACCTATGTGCGTAGGTTTTTCTTTTTGAATCACTTCTAAAATTGCATTGGCAAAGCCGAATACACAACTTGTATTTAGGCCAGTAGAGGTAATTCGTGGAGCTTTGATAAAAGCAAAGTGAGCTCTGTAGATAAGAGCCATTGCATCCAACAGAAAAAGTTTTTTTGTGGGCATTGTATTGATGATGTTAATTTTTGTGGCTCTAAATTACGTTGATTTTTTTTAAGTGAAGAAATAAATTAAATTTGTAGGTAATAATTGTTTAAAAATCATCATTTTTAAACCCTAAACTTTGGCTAAACTAAAATCAGGAATTTCAAATGCGTAAAATACTATCCCTATTACTTATCATTTTGAGTGTAACATTTGGTATTGCACAAACCACAACAACGGCTGCAAAAAAGACTACCCCTAAGCCAGTTCCACCTACAAATAAGGAAAAACCTAAGGCTGTACCGGAAAAAGTAATAAAAACAGAAAAAGCCACCAAAGCTGACGAATTGGAAGAAGTGCTAACACCCGAGAATACCCAAATCGGAAATCCGACACCGAACAAAGTTGAGCCTATGAGAGTTTATGATTATACAAATTCTGATTTGCTTGTTAAATGGCACGAATTGATTTTTGAGTTAATCGAACAAACTCAAGGATATAGCCCCAATGTGGCATCTCGAAACATGGCTTACATCAATCTGGCAGCTTATGAATCAATTTTACCAGCCAATATGGGGAATATTTCTCTTTCTGACCAGTTACAAGAATTTCATCGCCCCGATAGTTTGAATATTGATAGTAGATTTTTCAATCCAGCGGTGGCTTTAAATTCAGCAGTTTTTAAATTGGTTGACAAGCTTTTTATTTCTGCACCTTACATTTGGATGGAAAAAGTTTATGCTCTTAATGATTCAGTCAATGCCCATTTTACCAGACAGCTTTCGCCTGATGCCATGAAAAAATCGAAACTTTATGGAGCAAAGATTGCTTTTTGGATTTATGAGTATTCAAAGAATGATGGCGGACATCAATCATTTTTGCGTACCTACAGTATGGGGTATAAATTGCCAATTTGTCAGTCATGTTTTGAAATCAATCGAGTAGCAGATTTAGAAAATACTGGGCCACTGCACCCGAAATGGGGAGAAAACAGAACCTTTTTAGCTAAAAACCAAGAAGAAATTGATATAAAGCCCAAAGTTGAGTTTTCGATTTATCCAAACTCAGCTTTCTATAAAATGGCTAAAGAAGTGTATGATATTTCAAAACAAGTTGTGCCAAACAGTGAGAAGTTACAAATAGCTAACTTTTGGGATGATGCCGCAACTTTTACCTATACGGCTCCCGGACACTCAATTTCGATTTTGACTCAAGTTTTAAAGCAAAAACCAGTTGATTTAGCAAGTGCTACCGAGCTTTACAGCAACTTAGCGATTGCCATCAGTGATGCTTTCATAGTAACATGGAGAATTAAGTATCAAAACAATCTTATTCGACCAATCGCTTATATCAAAAAATACATTGATAATCAGTGGGAACCAGCATTGCTTACGCCTCCATTCCCTGAATTTCCATCGGGACATTCGGCACAGACTTCAACAATGGCCACTGTGCTTACATCAAAAATTGGCGATAATGTAGGCTTTACTGATTATTCAAAGTACTTTGTTGGCCCACCAAAGACTTTTTCGTCTTTTTGGACTGCTGCCAAAGAATGTAGTATATCGAGGGTTTATGGTGGTATCCATTTTAGAGATGGAATTGAACAAGGCGAAGAGTTAGGCAAAATCGTTGGAAAAAACGCACTTTCATTGCGATATAAAAAATAACCTATGGATTATGACGTCATAATTGTTGGAGGTGGGCTTGGCGGCCTGATTTCATCTATACAACTTGCAGAAAAAGATTACAAGGTATTATTGATTGAAAAATATGCTTACCCATTTAATAAAGTTTGTGGCGAGTATGTTTCAAACGAAGTAAGGCCATTTCTTGAACACCTTGGCTTGGATTTAGAGCACTTGGGCTGCACAAATATCAATAAGTTTAAACTTACATCAACAAAAGGAAAAAGCCTCGAAACCAACCTTAAAATGGGTGGTTTTGGTATTAGTAGATACACTCTCGATTACGAACTTTATAATATTGCTCAAAAATCAGGAGTTACATTTCTATTAAATACGAGTGTTGATGATATTCAGAAAATCAACGAAAAATTTTTTGTTGAGACAAATACCAATCAAACTTTCGAGACAAACCTTGTAATTGGTTCGTATGGCAAGCGAGGAAAGCTTGATAAATCACTTTTTCGCCAATTTCCAGAACAAAAACAGTCATTTGTAGGGGTAAAGTATCATATAAAATACGATTTCCCCAAAGATTTGATAGCTCTTCATAATTTTAATGGTGGCTATTGCGGTATTTCGGCAATCGAAGATGATAAATATTGTTTATGTTATCTTTCCGAAAGAAAAAATGTAAAACAAAGCGGAGGAATCCACGAAATGGAATTGGAGTTCATGTGTCAAAATCCATTTTTGTTTGATATTTTTCAGAATGCTGAGTTTTTGTTTGCTCGGCCATTGGTTATCAACGAAATCATTTTTACTCCCAAATCGGCGGTCCATAAAAATATCTTGATGGTAGGCGATACGGCAGGTTTGATTACTCCATTGGCTGGAAATGGTATGTCAATAGCCATTCGAGCAGGGGTTATTGCCTCAGACATTATCAATGACTTTTTGCGTAAAAAAATCAGTAGGGCAGAAATGGAGGAAACTTATACCAATCAGTGGGATAAGAATTTCCGAAATAGATTATGGCGTGGCCGACAACTTCAAAAACTTTTTGGCGATGAGTTTAATTCTAATTTAGCAATCTCTACACTTAAAAAAGTTCCATTTTTATTAAATCCAATTATCAGAGCCACTCACGGCAAGACTTTATAATTGAAATCTGTACCGTAGGTCTGAACATAACTGCTCAACTCCAAACCTACGGTACAATTCTTATGGAATATCTAAATACTTGTGAGTCTGTAAACTAATTCTCCATTGTGGATTTTGCTTGATATATTCAACAATCAAAGGCTGCATCGTATCTTTCTTGCTCCATTCGGGCTGAAGTAAAAGCTGGCAATCTTTATTGACAAGTTTAGCGTATTTTTCTGCAAACTTAAAGTCAGATTTATTATAAACAATTACCTTTAGCTCATTTGCTTGCTCAAAAATACTTGGGTGAGCCTCTTTGAATTTTTTCGGTGAAAAACAGACCCAGTCCCAATGTCCAGACATTGGGTGAGCTCCCGAAGTTTCGATATTAGTCTGAAAACCAGCTTCTTTCAAAGCTGTTGTCAATTCATCTAAATTATACATTAAAGGTTCGCCACCTGTAATCACAGCTAAACGGCCATTGTGTTGGCTTGCATCAGCCACAATTTGGCTAATGCTTATTTTAGGATGAATTTCAGCATCCCACGATTCTTTCACATCGCACCATACGCAGCCTACATCACACCCGCCCAAACGAATAAAATACGCTGCCCTTCCCGCATGAAAACCTTCGCCTTGTAGTGTATAAAACGCCTCCATGACAGGTAATTTATTTTCAGTAGAAATCATTTAATAATTAAAATATCTGCAAAAATACCAAAAAATAACCAAAATACGACCTTAAAAAGAATAGTTGACAAATTTTCAACCTTTCTATCGTTATTATAGTTATAATGATGACTATTTTTGCAAAAATAATAACAAAACTAAAATAATTATTTTATTATTTTTGATTAGCTTAACCTGTGCTAAGAAATCATTAATTGAGTTTGTAAAATTCTATGAATGATTAAGTTAGGTCCCATTTAAATTCAATCGTTTTTGAGGTAATCCATTTCTTTTTATATTTTTCATGCAAGATTTTCAAAAAAAATACTGTCATTCTCTTACTGAGTATTCTCGCCGAATCACGAATCAAGTAAAAATTGGCGACCTTTATTTAGGTTCAGACTATCCGATTCGAGTGCAGTCAATGACAACTGTTGACACAATGGATACGCTGGGTTCGGTTGAACAGTCAATACGAATGATAGAAAGCGGTTGTGAGTTGGTGCGTATCACAGCTCCGAGCGTAAAAGAAGCTCAGAATCTCGAAAATATTAAGAATGAATTAAGAAGAAGGGGCTATAATACACCTTTAGTTGCCGATATTCACTTTACGCCAAATGCAGCCGAACTGGCTGCCCGTATCGTAGAAAAAGTACGTATAAACCCAGGAAATTATGCCGATAAAAAGCGTTTTGAAGTAATTGATTATACCGAAGAAAGCTATCAAGTTGAGTTAGAGCGTATCAGAGAGCGTTTCATGCCGCTTGTGAAAATTTGTAAAGAATATGGTACTGCCATGAGAATCGGAACGAATCATGGCTCGCTTTCAGACCGTATTTTAAGCCGCTATGGAGATACACCGCTCGGAATGGTTGAATCAGCATTAGAGTTTTTACGAATCTGCGAAGATGAAAACTATTTCAATATCGTGATTTCGATGAAATCATCGAACCCACAAGTAATGGTGCAGGCGTATCGTCTTTTAGTACAAAGACTTGAAGGAGAAAAACTAAAACCTTATCCACTACATTTAGGTGTAACTGAAGCAGGTGAAGGAGAAGACGGTAGAATAAAATCTTCAATGGGAATCGGTACGTTGCTCGAAGATGGCTTAGGCGACACTGTTCGTGTAAGTTTAACCGAAGACCCAGAATTTGAAGCTCCAGTGGCTCGTTCACTTATAACTAAAAGTGCTGATTTAAGAGAAAAGGAAAGTTTCGAGATAAAGAAAAATAACTCAGCATTCAGAACTCATAATTCAGAACTAATTGAAGTTTCACCCATAAATCCATACAGTTATAGTCGTAGAGAGACTTTTGAGGTTGGAAACTTTGGAGCCTTAAATGTACCGAGAGTCATTGCCGATTTCTCTAAAATAGAGGTCGAATCTCATGATGATTTAAAACCAATCGGTCATTTTTATTTGCCATTGCCAGATAAATGGAGAATGAACGATTTAGGAGCAGATTATATTTATTCTGGCAAAAAATCTGTGCCATTTATGTTGCCAAATGGCCTCAAAGAAATTCTTGATTATGATGTTTGGTTGACTCAGTCAGATTTACAAAATAAATTGCCATTGTTTACGGTTGAAGAATTTTTCAATCCAGCCAAACAATTACATCAAACAATCAATTTTGTAGAGGTAAGCTTAGATGAACTAACACCAGCATTTGTTGAGCATGTAAAAGAATATAAAAACACAGTAATCATTGCAAAAGCAAAAAACGCTGCTGCAATGGTTGAATTAAGAAGTTTTTATTTTCAAGTTTTGAAGTTTTCTATCAAAAATCCAGTAATTTTAAGTAAAGATTACGAGGCAATTTCAGAAAGTGATTTTCAACTTTTTGCAGCAACTGATTTTGGTGGCGTATTGATTGAAGGCTTTGGTGATGGAATTATGATTGGCTTGCCAGATTTGGCCGATAAAAATGAAAAATTGGAGCGTCTGAAAACCGTAAATAGTACTTCATTCGGTATTTTGCAAGCTGCACGCACCCGAATGAGTAAAACGGAGTATATCAGTTGTCCTTCCTGCGGCCGTACTTTATTCGATTTGCAAGAAACAACCGCCATGATTAGAAAACGCACCGACCACTTGAAAGGTGTGAAAATAGGTATCATGGGTTGTATCGTAAATGGCCCAGGAGAAATGGCAGACGCTGATTATGGTTATGTGGGCATCGGAAAAGATAAAATCGCACTTTATCGTGGACAAACTGTAATGAAAAAGTCAGTTCATGCCGATAATGCAGTAGATGAGTTAATTGAGCTTATCAAAGAGGATGGTCGTTGGTTTGAGCAGGAAGTGCTTGAATATGCCGAATAGTAAGAGTAAAATAACAGAAAAGCAGTCAACAATTTCAAAATAATATCACGATGCTAAATAAATTAAAAGAATTCTTTTCCATTGGGCCTGTTTTTAGTTACTTCTTTAGAATCTTTCAAAAAGATAAAGATGGTAAATATCCGCACAGTTTCAATCTGAAAATGATGCACGGAATCAATAAAATATCAATTTTGATGTTTTTGGTTTGTTTGATTATCATGGTTACACGTTGTGCCACTCGTTAATTTTGATGGATTTAGAGAATTTTAGAGAATATTGTTTGTCAAAAAAAGGCGTTACCGAAGAACTCCCATTCGGGCCAGATACGCTTGTTTATAAGGTAATGGGAAAAATGTTTGCTCTGACAGGTTTTGAGTTCGAGCGAATCAGTCTAAAGAACTTCCCTGAAAAAAATCAAGAATTGCGGGCAGAATTCGATGCTGTTTTGCCAGCTTATCACATGAACAAACAGCATTGGAATATGGTTTTAACCAACGGCCGAGTAAAAGATGCCCTTCTACGTGAATGGATTGATGAATCCTATGAAATTGTGGTGAGTAGTTTGACAAAAAAGACCAAAGAAGAACTTAAAAATTTGTAAGAAAATGGAGGTAATGCTTATTGGCATACCGTTCTTGATTTACATTTATTTGCGAATCAGATTGGGAAATGATATTTCAGACCAAGAAAGAGACGAGGCCCTTTTTCAAGAAGGAATTGAATTATTCAATCAAGAAGATTGCGTAAAAGCCTTCCGTTATTTTGATGCCCAAATCATTGAATATCCTAAGTCGGCAACCGCCTATTTCTACCGAGCCAAATGCCACTACTATTTTGAAAACTGGGAGGCTGCACTCAATGACTTCGAAAAAACTTTACGTATAGATAATTCGATAGCTGACGCATATTTGCAGAAAGCTAACTGTCTTTATATGCTCGAAGACTATAAAATGGCACTTTTCGAGCTAAAAAGAGCTTCGAGGATGTTTTTAGGAAAAAATGCGGATGTAATTAGATTCATTGCAGAATTAGAATTTAGAGGTGGAGATTTTGAAAGTGCCGAAAAAAACCTTAAAATTGCTTCAAGTTTAGGCGATAGCCAATCTACAATACTTTTACAAACACTTTTTTTAGGAAATATTCGTAATATTTCAAAGTAAGGCAATGACTGAGAATGAGTATCTTTTTGTGTATGGAACGCTGTTGAGCGAATATGGTGATAATGAGTCGCACCAATGGGTTGATAGATATGCCGAGTATCTTGGAAAAGCCAAAATGGAAGGCAAAATGTATATGGTTGATTATTACCCAGGTATTGTTCCATGCAAGCAAGGTGAAAAGTATTACGTAAAAGGCGAACTCTACAAATTGCGAGAACCCGACCAACTCTTTGGTTTTTTAGACCGTTACGAAGAATATAATCCGATGGACCCTGCACACTCAGAATATGTGAGAAAACAAGCCAAAGTTGAACTCAAAAATGATGGTAAAACTTATGATGCGTGGGTTTATTATTTCAATCAGTCAGTTGAAGATTTAGAGTTTATGCCCAAAGGTGATTTCCTGAATGAATATCATAAATAATCAATGAATTTATATGATTTTTGTTAGTTTTCATTAATAAAAGCAACGTTTCTACTACTAATTACGTTTTAATTAAAATGATGGTTAGTATGCTGTCGATGAAACTTGCACAAATAATGAAAGGACTTTACATTTTATTTTTTATAATTTTATCACACATAGTTTCTGCTCAAAATGTATATATCATAAAAGGTAAGGTAACAGATGCCGTCACGCATGACCCTATTCCTTTTTCTTCGATAAATATTAAAAATACCTCTCTCGGAAAGAATACTGATTTTGAAGGAAATTTTCAATTTCAATTAGGGGCTATTCCTTCTGACTCGCTGCTTGTGAGTTGTTTGGGCTATTTTTCAAAATCCTTTTACATTTCAAAAGATTCACTCACACAAACGCTCAATATTCAACTCAAGCCTTCAGAGATTTTACTGCAAGAGGTAAAAGTTTATTCGGGCGAAAATCCAGCCTATCGAATTATTAGAAAAGCAGTTGCTGCTAAGTCTGAAAATAATTACAAGAAAATTGATGGCTTTGATTATAAAAGTTACAATAAAATTGAAGTTGATTTTAATAAAATAAGTGAAAAACTACGTGAGCGACGCATCACTCAGAAAGTAAATAAAGCAATCGAAGAAATTGGCACTTTGACCGATGATGATGGAAACGTTTTGCTTCCTACTTTTATTTCGGAGTCGGTTTCACATTATTATTACCGCAATAACCCTCGTCTTTCTAAAGAAATCATTGAGAAAACTAACATCAAAGGCATAGGTGTCACTGATGGGAGTTTGACTTCACAATTAATTGGTTCTACTTTTCAGCAATATAATTTCTATACAAATCAAGTTGATGTTTTAAACAAAAACTTCGCTTCTCCAGTAGCTGACGACTGGAAACTGATTTATGACTATTACTTGGCAGATAGTACCTACTTTGGTGATAACTTTTGTTATAAAATTGATTTTACACCAAAACGTAAACAAGATTTAGCATTTGCTGGCTCAATTTGGATTGATAAAGAATCATGGGCGATTGCTCAAATTGATGCGACTATTACGAAAGATGCCAATTTGAATTTTGTTGAACGTATAAAAATTCAACAAGAACTCGAACCCGTTGGAAATGTGTGGTTTCCTGTAAAAAACCGTATTTTGGTTGATGTAAACGAACTTACTAAAAATTCGGCGGGTATGCTCTTGAAGTTTACCAATTATAATGAAGACATCGTTGCTGATAAAGTAAAAGATGCCAAGTTCTTTGATAACGGTATTGAAATATCTCCTGACTTTAAGGAGAATGATAATAAATATTGGCAGAAAGCTCGTCCCGAGCCTTTTTCTGAGAAAGAACAAATGGCCTATGCAATGATTGATACCATTAAGAATGTGCCAGTGGTAAAGCGATATACGAACTTAGCTTTGTTGCTATCAAGTGGATATAAAAAGATTTATACAGGAATCGAACTTGGCCCTTTGGTTTATTCGGGAGCAATCAATAATGTTGAAGGTGTTAGAATGCGTTTGGGCTTACGAACAAACTTTGAGTTTAGCCGAAAGTGGATTTTACAGGGGTATTTGGCTTATGGTACTAAGGATGAAGCTTGGAAAATGGGAGGGGAAGTAACACGCATTATTTCGAGAAAGCCTTGGACAACCATTAGTTTAAAATACACCAACGATATTGAGCAGGTGGGTTTACGTCAAGAAGACTTAGGATTAGGGGCGATTTATTCGGCTTACATGAGATTTGGTACTCTAATGCGACCATTTTATGAAACTGAAAGAAAAATTCAATTACAACGTGAAGTTGCAAAAGGTGTATTTACAACTTTTGGTTTCAGGACACGCAGTTTTGACCCACTCTACGATTTTTCATACCGTGAAAAACCCCATTTAGAGGAAGCATCGCCACTTATTACGAGTTTCAATACATCGGAGTTTATTTCAGAAATCACATTTGCTCGTGATGAATTGGCGATAGTGAATGATAATGAGAGATTGAGTTTTGGCACAACAAGGTCTCCAACAATTACATTTAGATACGTTTTAGGGGCTAAAAACATTTTTAATAGCGACTTTAATTACCATAAATTGATGGCGAAATATAGCCATACTCTAAATTTAGGATATTTTGGTAAGACTTATTATAAAGCAGAAGCTGGTGTGATTTTGGGAACAGTGCCATATCCGTTGCTGAAAAGTCACTTAGGAAATGAAAGTATTTTTATTGTTGGAAACTCATTCAACCTCATGAATAACTTTGAGTTTGTGAGTGATAGGTATGCTTCGGCAAGATATACCCATGATTTTGAAGGTTTGTTTTTTAATCGTTTTCCGCTAATTAAGAAGTTAAAATGGAGAACATTTACTACTGGAAAGTTTTTAGTGGGAAATCTTTCTGCACAAAATCAGCAAATGAATCCAGCAGGAGATGTGAAGCCCTTTTCTGGTCTCGGTACAGAACCCTATGTTGAATTAGGCTACGGAATAAATAATATATTTAAGGTGTTGAGAGTCGAAGCCATTCATCGACTCACTTATCGGGATATGCCAAATGTCAAGAAATTTGGTGTTAAACTTACTTTAGAGCTTACTTTGTAGCATAAATCTTGTTCATAATATCATTGGCAACCGAAGGTTTATAATGATAAATCTCATAATAGTTGGCTATGTTTTCGGTGTATTCGTTAATACCTGAAAAATCATAGACGTTTTCTTTACCAAAATATTTAATGAGTGTTGCTAAGTCTTGTTGATTGAAATAAGCTTGGTCGTAGGTAGGCCCTAAGATAATTTTATACTTGGTATTGTTCTTTTTTAGGCTTTCTTGAATCATAGCCAAATATTTTAGCTGATAAGCCTTAATTGCTGCTGGTTGTATGTTTTTCTCTTTGCTACGTTTATAAAAGAAATTAGGTTGATTATAGTAGGCTACCGAATCTTTCTTGATTTGCTCGATATAACTCGTAAAAATAAAATCATTGACGATAGGAGTATAGTTTATCTTACGAAATTCTAAAAACTGACGCATATAATTTCTGAAACTTCCTGTCAGTAAATTATCATAAAATGCTACAAAAAATCCTTTTGAGAAATAAGTATTGATAAAAACTGTATGGTATTTCCACCATTGAAGCCCACTAACTCGATAATCTTGAATAAATACACTTCCTAAGGTATCTTGTTCATAATTAAACAAACTTCTGTCAAATACGAATAAAACATTATCAATTTTATTACCTTTTGCTTCAATAAATTTTAGCTTTGTAGCAACTCCCGAAATAGTTTCGCACGAAGCATCAAAATGATAGGGTGTTTTATCATTGATATGCTTACCCCATTCACGAGCATAGAAAACACTTGAGCGAGAACTTCCAAAAATGAAAGATTTGTAATTGAAATGCTGATGATTATGCAGAAAAATCTGAGTCGAAATACGGTCACGATTTAAGCTTTTAGCAAAATTATCAGGGTAAGCCTCATACTTTCTGATGATTTTGAAAGGGTCTGTAATTAAATACCCGATGATTAAAACAAAAAATGGACTTAGAAAAAGGCAGAGTTTTATCGAAAATTTACGTAACATTCAAAAATAGTATTGTTTATCGTTCTATTGAACAACAAATTTCTTAATTAATTTTGTATTATCCTCCAAAATAGCTTCAATTATATATTGGCCCTCAGCCAAATCATTGGTTGGGATGGTTATTGTTTGAACATAACCAGAATTGAGTTTGTCATAAATTAACTTACCTAAAGCATTAATAATTCGTAAATGAATAACTGGGGTATCGAATAACGGTTCAAAGTTTAATAAACTGTTTTTGGCAATAGGATTAGGATATACAAGAATGTCTTCGTTTGTAATCTCTACTGCTTGGTTTTCAGTTGGCAATTGATAACTTACCTCTGTTATGTTGCTGTATGGGGAATAGGTGTTATCTTCCTTAATTCTAATTCTATAAAAATATTTTACCCCCTTTTTTACCTTATTGTCAGCAAAAGTTGTTCCGTTGACCGTTCCAATTTCGTAAAAAATATTAGGATGGTTTTGTGCTTTTTCTATCACATACGTACAGTTCAAAAATTTAGGTACTTGCCAATGCAGAATTACTCTTTTGTAAGTAGATGTATCCCATTCGCCATTTAAGGTTGGTGTTGGTGCATTATTAATGTTTGTTATTGGCAGGTCTTTGAAGGTAAGAGCCATTAACCCTCTTGAATTTTTGATTTGAGTAATTCCAGGAAGAACAGCAATAAAATCATTTGTGTAATTATCTGGAATATATGTTATTTTTTTTGCATCACTTGGAGTTTTAAGTTTCAAAACTATGTAATTATCTACACCATTTCCACTCTCAATATTCCCTGCTTTACCATCTAAATATATATAGTCTTTTACGTTTATAGAAGGATGACTAATATCTTTTTTAGGTTCGTCTTTTGGAAAAGACATTTTCTGATTTAAATCAAATTCTAAAATTAAACTATCTTTTTTTGCTGTAAAGTAAGCTGATTTGATATTTGGTGATAAAATTTCGACTGTATCTTTGCTGTTAAGAAAATCACGTGCTATTAATCGTGCAACATCACTGCCATTTTGCTGATACCCTTCTAATTTATAATGTAGTCCATCGAAAGTAACGGTTCCAAATGTAGAAACAACTTCACAATCATTATATTTATTTTTGATTGTTCGTTGATATTCTCTTAAATTTCCTGCTGATGGGTTGTTACCGAAGTAAATATTATTTTGATAAGTATATATTTTCTTAAGATTGGGAAAGTCTTCGTACAACTGTTTCCTGAATTTTTCAAATTTCTTATCGTAATCATTTTTGTAGAATGGGTCGAGTGCTTCACTTTCACCTTGTCGCCAAACAATTATTCGAACATTTTTGTCTATGTCAAAAGCTTTTGAGCGTTTAACTAAACGACCATAAATTGTGGAGGGATTATCATGAGAAACTTCATCTCTGATACTGAGCTCTTCGATACTTTTGTTTCCTTCGGAGCCATTAAGTATACCAATAGGGATTTTGTATTTGTCAATGAGTTGTCTTTGGATTTCTAAACCTAAAAAACCAGCACTCCAATGATTCCATTGTCTTGTGACAACCCACATAAATTCATTTTTTGTAAAGTCTGCATAAGTACTTCTTCCAAACTTAAATTCATCTTTAAACCTTGGTAATTCATCTGTTGGATTGGCAAGTGCATTTGATTGCCCATAAATTATAATATTATCGCCACAAACAACTTCATTTGCTCCTTTGACTAATACTGAATCTTTATTATGAAAAGAATAAACTTTAAATTCATACTCTGAAAGTTCTGCATCAATAATAGGTGAGAATGAGAAAGCAGCAGAAAGTGGTTGGTTTGTGTACTGAAGTTTTTGCTTTTTATAGATGAATGGAATTTTATTTTTATAAACAACCAGCGAAATATCTGTTTGTCCTTCTGTATAAACTTTCCCTTCAATAGTTGCTGTGGCTTTATTAAAATCGTCTCGTTGAAATAGTTGGCCATCTTTGGGAAATTTGTCAAAAAACACTAAAATTTGACTCGCTGAATTTATAGAAATAAACAAAAATAAAACACCAAGTAAAATGCTTCGGTGCGAAGTTTTTAATACTTGGTGTTTTGTTATATTAAGTTTGGGAATCATAAAATTGAAAATTATTATCGAATATACAACAATTCTCGGTATTTTACTAATGGCCAATCTTCATCATCTATTAATATCTCTAATTTATCTACGTGGTATCTGATATCCTCGAAGAATCCTTTTACTTCTGTACCATAAAGTTTAGCCTGTTCTTCAATATCTTCGAGGTTATTGATTCTTTTTCGAGCTTCGGTCATTTCATGTACTAATTTTGAAATGATAGTTACTCGTTCTGAGATTTCTTTGATGATATTAACCACAGGCACAGACTCATTTACCAATTCCATATCTTTCAATGCTTTGGCAGTTTGAACTAAACGAGTTTGGTACTTAACAGCCGTAGAAACTACGTGGTTCATTGCCAAATCTCCAATTAAGCGAGATTCAATTTGAATTTTCTTGATATAGTTTTCTAATTCAATCTCGTAGCGGGCATGGAATTCTCTTTCTGTCAAGACTCCCATACGCTCAAAAATCTCGATAAAGTCTTTATTCAAATACGCTTTGAGTGCTTCTGGTGTGCTGGCAATATTTGATAAACCACGACGTGCTGCTTCTTCTTTCCACTCGTCGCCATAGCCGTTTCCTTCAAATAATATCTTTTTGCTTTCTTTGATATAACCTTTCAAGATTTTTACAATCACTTCTTCTTTTTTGCCTTCATGGTCAGTCATTTCGGCGTCATAATCAGCTCTGAATTTCTCTAATTGATTCGCAACAATCGTATTTAGAATCATCATTGGCTGAGCTGAGTTGGCCGAACCTCCAACTGCACGATACTCAAACTTGTTTCCAGTAAAGGCAAATGGTGATGTACGGTTACGGTCAGTATTATCAAGCAAAATTGATGGAATACGATTCAAACCAAGCTTGATGTATGCGTTTTCTCCTTTTTCTATTGAAACGATTTCTTTATTTTCAAGGTCATTCAAAACTTTTGTCATTTGAGTTCCCAAGAAGATAGAAATGATTGCTGGTGGGGCTTCATTGGCTCCAAGTCGGTGTTCGTTACCTGCTGATGCAATACTTGCACGTAGGAGGTCTGCATTGTCATGTACTGCTTTAACTACATTTACCAAGAATGTCACAAAACGCAAACTTTCTTTAGGCTTTGTGCTTGGCCCGAGCAAATTAACACCAGTGTCTGTTCCCAGCGACCAGTTATTATGTTTGCCGCTACCATTGATTCCTGCAAATGGCTTTTCGTGGAAAAGTACCTCGAAATTGTGTTTTCTGGCAATTTTTCTCATTAAATCCATCAACAAAATGTTATGGTCACAAGCAAGGTTCACTTCCTCAAAAGTAGGAGCAACTTCAAATTGAGCTGGAGCAACTTCATTGTGGCGAGTACGAACAGGAATTCCTAATTTCAGGGCTTCAAATTCAAAGTCAACCATAAAGGCGTTTACACGAGGAGGAATCGAACCAAAATAATGGTCGTCAAGTTGCTGGCCTTTTGCTGGCGGATGTCCAAAGACTGTACGCCCCGACATCATCAAATCTGGACGTGCATTAAATAACGATTTATCAACCAAAAAATATTCTTGTTCTGCTCCGAGCGTTGCCGAAACTTTCTCGACATGACGGTCGAAGATAATAGCCACTTCGGTAGCCGCTTTGTCGAGTGCATGAAGTGATTTCAATAATGGTGATTTAGAGTCAAGTAATTCACCAGTGTATGAAACGAAAATAGAAGGGATACACAAAGTACCAGTACCAGCTTCATTATACATAATAAATGCAGGTGAAGTTGGGTCCCAAGCGGTGTAACCACGAGCTTCAAATGTCGCTCTGATACCGCCATTTGGAAATGATGAGGCATCTGGTTCTTGTTGAGTTAAGGCACTTCCTTTAAATTTCTCGACAGCTTTTCCATCAAGATTAATATCAAAAAAAGCATCGTGTTTTTCGGCCGAACCACCCGTTAATGGCTGAAACCAGTGCGTATAATGCGTTGCACCCTTAGAAACCGCCCACGATTTCATGGCTGCGGCTACTTCATCGGCAATTTCACGGTCAATTTTATCACCGCTTTTAATAGCAACCGTAACTTTCATGTATGCTTCGGGCGAAAGCATCGCACGCATCACTTCGTCATTAAATATGTTTGAACCGTAAAAGTCGGTTACTTTTCCTGCTGGAATTTCTACTTTTGTAGCAGTTCGATTCTGTGCTTCCTCAACTGCTTTAAATCTTAATCTTGCCATTGCTTTAATTGTTTACGAATAATATTCTTATTGGTTATAGGTGGAAAAATATCTCTTTAATATTTAAAATATATCGAACAGAAGGGGGCTTTGTAAACCTTTGAAAATCAGTGTTTTACAATCTGACAATGATTTAAAAATTTACAAATATCATTTCTTATCTTATATTTGGGCTAAATTAAGCAAATCAAACCAATTTAATGAAAGAACGCTTACAATTTCTACTAATTTATTTTTGCTTTTGGGTGATATACTTCCTGTCGGCCAGGGTTATTTTTTTGAGCTATCATATAGAAGACACAAAACTACTCACGCTTGAAACCGTTTGGGGAATATTTTGGAATGGGATAAGAATGGATTTTTCGATGTCGGGCTACTTGTCCGTTATTCCATTTATTCTTGTTTGTATATCAAACTTTATAAAGAAAAGTCGTCTCGAAAACTGGATTTTTTCCTATACTTTCGTGGCTGTTTTTTTTATAACTTTAATTGTTGTAATTGATTTACAGGTGTTTAATACATGGGGCTATCGACTCGATGCTACGCCTTTGTATTACCTAAAATCACCAAAGGAAGCTTGGGCATCGGTTAGTTCTTCTCCATTATTGCAGCTTTTTATAAGTTTTATTATACTTCTTATTATAGCGTCTTATATAGTATATCGAATCATCACTCGTAATATTGATAATTGGAATTATATCGAAAATATTCCATTTATACCCGTATCTGTTATTTGTTTATTGGCTTTAATTGTGCCGATTCGTGGAAGTTTAGGGATTTCGCCCATGAACCAAAGTACCGTTTATTTTTCGACCAACAACTTTGCCAATATTTCGGCCATTAATGCCCCGTGGAATTTCATGAGTTCGATTGTAAATGGCACTTACGATAAAGTTAACCCGTTTACTTATCTGCCTAAAGAATCACTTACTGAAACCATAAAAGAGCTTTATACCACTTCAAATACTACACAAAAGGTCTTGAAAAATGACCTAAAAAAGCCAAATGTGATTTTTATAATTTGGGAAAGTTTTACAAAGAAAGCTACTGAGAAAATTATTAATGGTCAGGCAGTTACGCCGCAATTTAATGCCCTTAAATCTGAAGGAATTTATTTCTCGAATATTTATGCAAGCGGCGACCGCACAGATAAAGGACTACCAGCTATTTTGAGTGGTTATCCAGCCCAATCGACAACCTCTATAATCACAGAGCCTAATAAATCTGCCAAATTGCCTGTTTTGAGCAAAGATTTTGGCGATAATGCTTATTCAACCGCTTTTTATTATGGCGGAGAAACCGAATTTGCTAATATAAAATCTTATTTATACGAAGCTGATTTTCAGCGAATTATAAGTAAACAAGATTTCGACCCGAAGGATTGGAACTCCAAGTGGGGGGCTCAAGACGGAGCTGTTTACAAGAAGTTTCTGCAAGACCATGCCAATATTAATCAACCATTTTTCTCAACATTATTGACTCTCAGTAGTCACGAGCCGTTTGAAGTGCCAATCGAGACAAAATTTGCTGGTGAAGATGTAGATGCTAAATTTATGAATGCCATGTATTATGCTGACCAATCTTTGGGGAATTTTATTGCAGAAGCAAAAAAACAACCTTGGTGGAATAATACCTTGATTGTAATAGTAGCAGACCACGGACACCGAATTCCTGAAACTGGTAAAAAAGTAGATGATTTTAAAATTCCTATGCTCTGGTTAGGTGGTGCATTAGAAAAAAAAGGAATAGAGGTTTCAAATGTTTACTCTCAAATTGATTTGGCTTCAACTGTACTTCGCCAAGTGAATCTCAATGCCTATGCCTACAATTGGAGTAAAAATATTTTTGACCCGAAAACCAAACCTTGGGCGTTTTTTGCATTCAATAATGGATTCGGATTTGTCAATCAGTCGAAACAACTTGTGTATGATAATGTTGGTCATAAAGTGATTCAACAAAACGGAACCATTACTCCAAAAGACCAAGATTATGGCAAAGCACTCATGCAACGAATGTTTCAAGATTATTTAGACAAGTAGTAGAAAATTTTGTGATATTTTTAGAAAGTCATCAGAAATTAAAATTTTGATGACTTTTTTAATTTAGCGAAACTCTCATACAATAATTTGTAAAGTTTTTCTTTATTTGTGAAATCTTTTGCTCTCCTATAAATTTCTACGCCACCACTTCATATATAATTATACTTCAATTTACTTATTTAATCATTCTTAAAAACTGCATTTAGCACAAACTATTTACTATGAGCTTAGAATTTGAAGATGGAACAGTCAAAGGGTATGAATATTTAGCACCAAGTGCTAATGCCGAACGTTATCGCCCTTCATCTAAAGTTAGAGAGTCTGGCGTTCCCGCAAAAGTAGATTTAAGACAGTACATGACACCTGTCGAAAACCAACAACAATTAAGTAGCTGTACAGCCAATGCCGTAGCTGGAGCTTACGAATACCTAATCAAAAAGTATTTAAGCAAAAAAGCATTCGATGTTAGTCGTTTGTTTATCTATTACAATGCTCGTCTGAGAGCTGGCGGCCCAATCAAAGACTCTGGAAGCCATATCCAATATGCGGTAGATAGTTTGATGAAAGTGGGTGCTTGTAAAGAAGATACATGGCCTTATGAAGTAAAAAAAGTGAATGATAAACCTCACGAAAAATCGTACGAAGCAGCCAGTAACTTTAAAATTGAACAAAAGAAATTTATTCCAGTAAAGCTCGATGATTGGAAAAAAGCCTTAGCTGATGGTTATCCGATTGTTTTTGGCGTTGCACTTTTCCCTTCTTTTGATTCATGTTCAAAAAATCATGGTATCGTGCCAATGCCATCACCTGATGAAGCCTCTCGTTCGGCACATGGTCTTCATGCCATGCTATGCGTAGGATATTCTGATGTTGACGAAATGTTTATAGTTAGAAATTCATGGGGAACTGCATGGGGAGACAAGGGATACTGCTACATGCCATATAATTATCTGATTAATAATAAATTTAATTTAGGCGATTGTTGGATTTTTGGTCGCTCGACACCAATTCCTGATTCTGAAGATAGCTGGGTTGATGATAAAAAATCTATCATTAATGATGGCAAAGGCTACGACAAGAAAAACTTTGTAGTTTATAAAGAAAAAGATTACAAAAAATTTGACGTTTTTGAGAATATCGAAGTAATAGAATATGACGAAGAAGAGCCAGAAGAATTTTATGAACTCGAATATGAAGGCGATGGTGAATTCGATGAAATATTATATGAATATGAATCGCAATTTGAAGGCTTAGAAGAGGAAGAGTACGAAGAGGATGAGGAAGAAGAGTACGAAGAGGAGGAAGAAGAAGGTGAAGAGGAGGAAGAAGAGGAGGAAGAAGAGGAGGAAGAAGAGGAGGAAGAAGAGTATGAAGAAGAGGAAGAAGAGGAAGAAGAGGAAGAAGAGGAAGAAGAGGAAGAAGAGGAAGAAGAGGAAGAAGAGGAGGAAGAGGAGGAAGAGGAGGAAGAAGAAAGTGAAGAGGAGGAAGAAGCCGAAGAGGAAGAAGAAGCCGAAGAGGAAGAAGAAGCCGAAGAAGAAAGTGGTGAGGAAGAATCTGATGAATCATCTGAAGAAGAGGGCGGAGAAGAAGGAGGTGAGGAAGAGGAGGAAGCGTAAAATCAAAAGTCACAGGTTGTAAAACTTGTGACTTTTTTTATTCTTTAAAGATAAGATATCATTTCGGTCAATTCTACAAATAATTATATGTAGCAAAAAGATATATTTTGAAATATTAGGTTTAAATTTGAGTGTAAATACTTACTAAAGTTTTAAATACTTAAAATTTAGGTTTGAAAATGGGTACTTATGCACGAAATATTTATTCAATTTTGAAAATATAGGCTAATCTTCTACCTAAGAAAAACACCAAAACCAAACAAATCAAACAAAAAGTTGTACTTTATAAAGAATTTAGAATTTTCCACTAAAATTTTTGCCTTTTAAAGAATATTATATTGTTTTCGTATTATATATTTGTATCATATTCTTTGAATGATAACCGCAATACATTAAAAAATTACAACAATGGCAAACGTTCCAGTAGCAAAATTAGAGTACATTTGGCTTGATGGTTACAAACCAACGCAAAGCCTTCGCAGCAAAACCAAAATTGAAAAAAACTTCAGTGGTAAATTAGAAGATTGCGATATGTGGTCTTTTGATGGTTCTTCAACGCAGCAAGCTCCAGGTGGTTCATCTGACTGTTTGTTGAAGCCAGTGTTTATTTGCCCAGACCCAACTCGTCTTGGTGCAGGTTTCTTGGTAATGTGTGAAGTTTTAAACGCTGATGGAACTCCACATGAGTCTAATGGACGTGCTACTATTGATGATGAAGATAATGATTTCTGGTTTGGTTTCGAGCAAGAATATTTCTTGTGGAACCCAGAAACTAACAAACCTCTTGGTTTCCCAGCAACAGGTTATCCAGCTCCACAAGGACAATACTATTGTTCAGTAGGTGCGGCTAACGCTTTCGGACGTGACATGGTTGAAGAACATCTTGAAGTTTGTTTACAAGCTGGCTTGAATATCGAAGGTATCAATGCTGAGGTTGCAGCTGGTCAGTGGGAATTCCAAGGTTTTGCAAAAGGTGCGAAACAAGCTGGTGATGAGATGTGGATTGGCCGCTATTTATTAGAGAAAATCGGTGAAAAATATGGTGTTTCAATTAACTGGCACTGTAAGCCATTGGGCGATACTGACTGGAATGGTTCTGGTATGCACGCAAACTTCTCAAACACTTTGTTGAGAACTTCTGGTAGAAAAGAAGATTACGATGCGGTTTGCCAAGCGTTTGCTCCATTCGTTAAAGAACACATCGCTGTTTATGGTGCAGATAACCACTTACGTTTGACAGGTAAACACGAAACACAATCAATTGATAAATTCTCTTATGGTGTTTCTGACCGTGGTGCTTCAATCCGTATTCCGATTGCCGCCGTGCAAAAAGGCTGGAAAGGATGGTTGGAAGACCGTCGTCCAAACTCAGCTGCTGACCCATACAAAGTTGCAGCACGTATCATCAAAACTGTAAAGACAGCAGTAATTCCTGCTTAATTATAAAGACTTTTTTTCGAATAATATTTTGTTCACAAAGCCCCATGACTCTGTCGTGGGGTTTTTGTATTCATATCTGTGGAGCGAACTTCCAGTTCGCAGATAAAAAAACGACGGCAAGGTTCTGAACCTTGCCGTCGTTAAACTCTAAAAAAGTATGTAATTACTTCACAGCCTCAATCCACTTACGAGCATTTACAAAGGCCTCTAACCACGGTGTTACTTCATCTTCTTTGCGTTCTGGATAATTTGCCCAGTTCCAAGGGAATGTCGAACGTTCAATGTGCGGCATCATCACTAAATGACGACCAGTTTTATCGCACATCATGGCCGTATTATAATCTGAACCATTCGGATTGGCTGGATATTCGGCATAACCGTATTTTGCAACAATATTGTATTGGTCTTCTGAATAAGGAAGATTGAATTTCCCTTCACCGTGCGACACCCAAACACCTAAAGTTACACCTTCCAACGTTGAAAGCATCACCGAGTTATTTTTCTGCACTTTTACCGATGTAAAAATACTTTCGTGTTTATGTGACTGGTTGTGGTGAAGTTTGCCATGAATTTCGTGTTCTGGATTTATTAATTCCAACTCCATCAATAACTGGCAACCATTACAAATACCAACCGAAAGCGTGTCTTCACGTTTGAAGAAATTCTTAATGGCAGTATTGGCTTTTTCATTGTATAAAAATGCACCAGCCCAGCCTTTTGCTGAACCCAGTACGTCTGAATTTGAAAAACCACCAACTGCACCAATAAATTGTATATCTTCGAGAGTTTCACGACCAGAAATTAAATCGGTCATGTGAACGTCTTTTACATCAAAACCTGCCAAATACATAGCGTTGGCCATTTCTCGCTCTGAATTACTTCCTTTTTCACGAATAATTGCCGCTTTTGGTCTTGGTTTACTCGAATCAATTACTGGTTTCTTTCCATCAAACTGTATCGGGAAAGTAAATTTCAATGGTTGATTCTTGTAGTTTTTATATCTTTCAACCGAAACTCCATTTTGAGTTTGTTTAGAATCGAGTAAGAAAGAGGTTTTAAACCATGTATCTCTTAATTCAGAAACACTAAATGTGAAAGAGTCTGCATTGTTTTTTAGTGCAACAGAATCTCCTTCTACAACCGAACCAATTTTTGTGATTTCAATACCATTTTTCTCAAATTCGGATTCAACTGTTGCATCAGCTTGGAAAACAATCGCAATATTTTCGTTGAATAAAGCTTTTACAGTATCAGTTTCGTTCAAAGGACTTAAATCAAAATCAACACCGAGATTTACATCTGCAAAACACATTTCGAGCAAAGTGGTAATTAAGCCACCGCTACCAACATCGTGTCCTGCTGAAATTTTATCGGCTTTGATTAAGTCTTGTAATGTATTAAATGCCTTTTTGAAATAAGCTGCATCCTTGATTGTTGGCACTTCACTACCAATTTTACTCAAAACTTGAGCAAATGAACTGCCACCAAGTTTGAAAGCATCTTTCGATAAATTCAAATAGTAGATATCCCCGCCATTTCGTTTTAGAACTGGCTCCACCACTTTCGTAATATCTGAGCAATTTCCTCCCGCCGAAATTATCACTGTTCCTGGGGCAATTACCTCATCATTTGGATATTTTTGTTTCATTGAAAGGGAATCTTTTCCCGTTGGGATGTTGATTCCGAGTTCAATAGCAAAATCTGAACAACCTTTTACGGCTTCATAAAGTCGGGCATCTTCACCTTCATTCTTACACGCCCACATCCAGTTGGCCGAAAGTGATACCGATTTTAATCCATCTTTTAGTGGAGCAAAAACAATGTTAGAAAGTGCTTCCGCCACTGCATTTCTTGAACCTGCAACTGGGTCAACTATGGCAGTTAAAGGCGAATGACCTACTGTGGTTGCGATACCTTCTTTGCCTTTAAAATCTAAAGCCATCACACCAACGTTGTTCAATGGCAATTGCAAGGGGCCTGCACATTGTTGTTTGGCAACACGGCCACCAACGCAACGGTCAACTTTATTGATTAACCAATCTTTACATGCAACCGCTTCGAGTTGAAGCACTTGGTTGAGATAGGTTGGTATATTTTCTGTTGAATAACTTAAATCAGAGTAATTTCTTTTAATCGTTTTATCATCCATGATGAATTTTGGCGAACTACCAAACATATCCTCAATCGCAAAATCCATCGGTTTTGCACCAGTCGATTTTGATTCAAAAGTAAAACGATGACTACCAGTAATATCACCAACAGTGTACATTGGCGAACGCTCACGGTCGGCAATGCGTTTGAGGGTTTCAATATCATTTTCTCCAATTACAAGTCCCATTCTTTCTTGCGATTCATTGCCAATAATTTCTTTGGCCGAAAGGGTAGGGTCTCCAACTGGCAATTTATCCAAATCTATCAAACCACCTGTTTCTTCTACTAATTCTGATAAACAATTGAGGTGTCCGCCCGCACCGTGGTCGTGAATCGAAACGATTGGGTTATGGTCGCTTTCAACCAAGCCACGAATTGCGTTGGCAGCACGTTTTTGCATTTCGGGGTTTGAACGTTGAATAGCATTTAGTTCAATTCCTGAGCCAAAAGCACCCGTATCTGCCGAAGAAACTGCTGCTCCTCCCATACCGATTCGGTAGTTTTCACCGCCAAGAATCACTACTTTGTCACCTACGCTTGGTTTTTGTTTGATAGCTTGTTCAGCTTTTCCATAACCAATTCCTCCAGCCATCATAATTACTTTATCGAAACCAAGTTTTCGTGCATCTTCTTCGTGTTCAAAAGTCAGAACCGAACCTGTGATGAGCGGTTGACCAAATTTATTTCCGAAGTCAGATGCACCGTTTGAGGCTTTTATCAAAATATCCATCGGAGTTTGGTACAACCACGTACGCTCGTTCATTCCTTTCTCCCACGGGCGATTTTCTTCTAAGCGTGAATAAGAAGTCATGTAAACGGCAGTTCCTGCCAATGGCAAAGAGCCAATTCCACCAGCTAAACGGTCACGGATTTCTCCACCAGAACCCGTAGCTGCTCCATTAAATGGCTCAACAGTAGTAGGAAAATTATGGGTTTCTGCTTTCAAAGAAATAACTGAGTCAAACTCTTTTTCAGCATAAAAATCTGGTTTATCAGCACTTAACGGAGCAAATTGCGTAACTCTTGGGCCTTTCACAAAGGCAACATTATCTTTATAGGCCGAAACAATATCGTTTGGGTTTGTCTCGGAAGTTTTCTTAATTAATTTGAAGAGGGAAGTTTCTTTTGCTTCACCATCAATGATAAATGTTCCATTGAAAATTTTGTGACGGCAATGTTCCGAATTAACTTGTGAAAAACCAAAAACTTCTGAATCAGTTAATTTTCTACCTAATTTAGTAGAAAGATTATTCAAGTAGTCAACCTCTTCAACACTGAGCGATAAACCTTCTTGTTTGTTGTAGGCCGCAATATCTTCGATTTCGATAATTGGCTCAGGCTGAATATTAATCGTGTAAATGTCTTGGTTAAGTTCCGCATATTTTTGAGAAAGCATCGGGTCGAAGCTCGTAAAATCTGCCGAAACTGATTTAAACTCTTCGATACGAATAATACCCGAAATACCCATATTTTGAGTAATTTCTACGGCATTCGTACTCCAAGGTGTAATCATTGCGGCACGAGGGCCAACAAAATAGTCGTTTAATGAAGCGTCTTTGGTGTTTGTAATGGTGTATTTGTGGTCTGAATTGCTATTGAAGAGCCAAAGTAGTTTTTTGATGTCTTCATTTGAAAGGTTGTCTTGCGTTTGTACCGCAAATACTGTGTGTTGGCTTCCGAAGAAATGAATCATTTTGTTGCTATTTTGTAGAGGTTTTTGAAAACGCAAAATTAATTCAATTAAATGAAGAAAACGAGAAATAAAACATCAGAAAACTCGAAAATCTGAGATTCGAGCAATGAGAAAAATATGTTTATAATTCTTCTTGAAATAATGCAGTTTTATAGGGCGAAGAATCTTGAAAATTAGATTTTCTGCTAAAAACGAACTGTTTTTTAGCTAACTTTGTAGTTTAAAATAGAAAAAGGAAGTCTTCGCTCGAAGCGAAGACTTCCTTAATCGCTTAGAATATGAAAAAAGTAGCATTTTATACATTGGGTTGTAAATTAAATTACTCGGAAACTTCGACAATCGGACGAATGTTTGAAAGTCGTGGTTATCAGAAAGTAGAGTTCAATGAAAACCCTGATATTTTTATAATCAATACTTGTTCGGTTACTGAAAATGCCGATAAAAAATGCAAAAAGATTGTCAAAGAAGCCAATCGAGTAAATCCTGATGGTTATGTGGCAATTATTGGTTGTTATGCACAATTAAAACCGCAAGAAATTTCAGAAATCGAAGGGGTAGATGCTGTTTTGGGTGCTGCCGAGAAATTTCGATTGGTAGATTTATTAGGCGATTTTGTAAAGGAACCACGAGAAAAATCAGAAAAAGCTGCTGTTTTTAATTCAAATATTGAAGAAGCCGTTGATTATCATACTTCCTATTCATTAAATGACCGTACCCGTACTTTCTTGAAAGTACAAGATGGTTGCGATTATCCTTGTTCTTATTGCACGATTCCGTTGGCTCGTGGCAAAAGTCGCTCAGATTCGATAGCAAACGTAGTGAAAGCTGCCAAAGAGATTGCTGAAAGTGGCGTAAAAGAAATTGTTTTGACAGGTGTGAATATTGGTGATTTTGGCCTACAAAATGGTGTTAGAGTTGAAACTTTCTTTGATTTAATAAAAGAATTGGATGAAGTTGAAGGTATTGAACGCTTCCGAATTTCAAGTATAGAACCGAATCTTTTAACCGACGAAATCATTGAGTTTGTAGCAAAATCGAAGCGTTTTGTGCCTCATTTTCATATTCCGTTGCAGTCAGGCTCGAGTAAAGTTTTAGCATTGATGAAACGTCGTTATAAAAGAGAACTTTACGTAGAGAGGGTCAATAAAATCAAACAATTAATGCCTGATTGCTGCATTGGTGTAGATGTGATAGTTGGCCATCCTGGCGAAACTGAAGAAGAATTTCTTGAAACTTATAATTTCTTGAATGAGTTGAATATTAGTTATTTACATGTATTTACTTATTCAGAAAGACCAAATACTCACGCAGTTTCAATCAAGCCAACAGTGCCTTCAAGCAAGCGTGCCGAACGCTCAAAAATGCTTCATATTTTATCAGATAAGAAAAAGAGATTTTTCTACGAAAGCCAAATTGGAAAACAATTTAATGTATTATTTGAGGAAGATATTGAGGACGGAAATATGCACGGATGGACCGAGAATTATGTGCGTGTAACAGCCAAATACGACCCAATGCTAATCAATGAAACCAAGAAAGTTACTTTATCTTCGATAAATGATAAAATGTTGGTAGAAGTTGAGGAGGTAGAAGAATATGTGGTGCATTAAAATTTATTCGTGCATTGGTGGCATGTTGTATTCCATGAATATACGAATATTTGTCGTTACAAAAACTCGTTTAAATCGCCTAGGCCTTCACGGATAACCTCAAAGTCGTCATCGACTGCTAAAACTACCGTTGATGGTTCGATTCCACACCAACCTCCGTCGATGATAATATCAACTTTTTCGGCGTTTTGTGAATAAATCACTTCAATTTCATTGGGGTATTCTAAAATATCGTCAATATCATCTTTTACAGAAGTCGTGATGATTGGATTTCCCAACATTTCGATGATTTTTAAAGGAATTTCGTGGTCTGGAATTCGGATTCCAATCGTTTTACGTTTGGTTTGTAAAGTTTTGGGCAAATCACCAGTTGCAGGAAGAATAAACGTAAACGGGCCGGGTAATGCTCTTTTTAAAAGTCTGAAAACATTATTTGAGACTTTTGCATAAGTTGAAATATTGCATAAACCGTGGCAAACAATCGAAAAATTGTTGTGTTGGAGTTTTATTCCTTTGATTTTACTCAATTTTTCAACTGCTTTTGTATTGAAAATATCACAGCCCATCGAATAGACGGTATCAGTCGGATAAATGATTATCCCACCATTTTTTAGACATTCGACAACTTTTTGAAGTTTTCGTTCATCCAAATTCCCTTGATATAATTCAATAATTTCAGCAGACATTTTTTAGTCGATGGTCAATAGTCGATGGTCAATAGTCCACTGTCAATAGTATTTGTTTCTGTGGACTATTGACTATCGACCATGGTCTATTTATTTACTCTTTTTTGCTTTTTTATTTGTTGCACTTGCTTGATTATCAGTAGTTTTTACGGCATTCATATCCATATAATCTACCGTTAGTGCTGCTAATGACTTGATTCCAAGTGTAAAGCCAGATTCGTCGATATAAAAATCAGGTGTATGGTGTGGGGCAGGAGTTGTGCTGCCTTTGGGTTTTCCACCTAAGAAAAAGAAGAAACCGGGTACTTTTTGTTGGAAGAAACTAAAGTCTTCTGCTCCTGTTTGAACTGGCTGAACTTTCACGTTTTCTTTTCCAGCTACTCCTTCAACCGAACCAATCATTTTTTCAGTTAAAGCTGGGTCATTGTAGGTTACTGGATAGCCCGTATCAATTGTTACATCAGCTTTCGCACCAGCACTTTCGGCAATGTTTGTTGCTACTTCTTTGATTCTTCTATGAACTAAATCACGTTGTTCTGTGCCAAAAGTTCTGATTGTTCCAATCATATCCAATGACTCAGAAATAATATTTTGGCGAATACCACCGTGAATCGCACCAACTGTAACGATAGCTGGGTTCTCTGTGATATTTACATTCCTACTTACAATTGTTTGTAAACCCATTACAATTTGAGAGGCTGTAACGATTGGGTCGATACCCGACCATGGATTTGCTCCATGCGTTTGCTTGCCATTTATCTTGATTGCCAATTGGTCAACAGCTGCCATTGTAGCACCCGGACGATAGCCGATTGTGCCAACTTCAGTAACCGAGCTTATATGTAAACCAAAAACTGCATCAACCTTTGGGTTTTCCATTACACCTTCCATCACCATCAATTCAGCACCAGATTTGCCATTTTTCAATAGTTTTGGGTCATAAACACCTTCTTCGGCTGGTTGAAATAAGAACTTGACCGTTCCTGC
Organism: Emticicia aquatilis; assembly: GCF_014644295.1. Taxonomy (GTDB): domain Bacteria; phylum Bacteroidota; class Bacteroidia; order Cytophagales; family Spirosomataceae; genus Emticicia; species Emticicia aquatilis. Next base: position 535,712 of record NZ_BMKK01000002.1, on the reverse strand, counting down.
TATTTCATTTTTCATTGAAGATAAAACCTCTGCCACACCCATTAAAATTGCAACGTGCGAATCGTGTCCGCAAGCGTGCATTACTCCCGTTTTTTGTCCGTTATAAACTGTGCTAACAGTAGATTTAAAAGGAATATCCACACGTTCGGTAACTGGAAGTCCGTCCATATCGGCACGAAGAGCTACCACTGGACCAGGTTTTCCGCCTTTTAAAATTCCAACAACACCGGTAACCGCCACATTTTCCTGTACCTCAATTCCGAGCGAGCGAAGATGGTCAGCTACAATTTTAGCTGTTCTTATCTCCATGTTTCCAAGTTCTGGATGCTCATGGAAATCACGACGCCAAGAAATAACTTTTTTCTCGATGGCATCAGCACCAGCATTGATTTTTGGTTTAAGAGCAGATTGCCCAAATGTGAGGCCGCAGGAAATACACAGGGCCGTGGTTAGGATTTTTTTCATTGGTTTTATATTAGTTTAGTATATTCAAATATAGTCAAAATTCGGTTAGGTAGTGTTTATTTTGTACTAATTGCTTTGAATGCTTCAATGGCTCGGTCGGTTGAAAGTATATCTGCACCATTTTTCACCCATTCGTGGTATAAATTATCGCCTTTTGCGGCTGTCATCTTATCAAGGTTTCCAAGTGTTCCGAGAATTGTGCAAATACCTTTTTGGTGTAGAAACGCATTGAATTCTTTGTTTGGCTCACGAGTTCCAATAAAGGCGACCATATTTTTATCGGGAATTCCAGCATTTTGGTATCGTTCGTATTCTTTCATATCACGAATCGTAACTGAAATCATCAAATTTGGGTTGAGCTTGTAAACTTCTTTCGCTTGATTTACATCATAAGTGATAATGACAGAATATTCTTCGGCTTTTAGTTTTTCAACCATCTCAACTACTTTTCGGTATGGTGTATTTCGTTTTACATCAAGCGTGAAAATTACTTTATTTCTTCCCCAATTTAAAACTTTTTCGAGTGTAGGTATCTCAAAATTAGTCAAATTTCCTGCGTTGTCTTTCAATTTTACCGACTTGAAATCTGACCAGTTTTTTTCGATAATTTTTCCTTTTCCAGTGGTTGTGCGGTCGAGTGAATTATCGTGCATCATCATCAATACGCTATCTTTCGTGTATTCGATGTCACATTCGATGATAGCGGGCATTTGTTTGGCCAAATAATCAAATGATTCGATGCAGTTTTCTGGATAACCCGCAATGTCACCACCACCTCTATGGGCAGAAATCATTGGCTTGAAATTTTCATTGTACTTCAAAAAAGCCATTAAGCCTTTTTTCGGTACGGCTACATAGGTGCTTGATTTAGAAGTTTTACAACCATAAATCAGCACGATTATCAATGAAGATAAGGCAAATATTTTTTTCATTTTGTGGTGAAGTGTAAAATTATAAAAAGGCTTTTGGTAATTACTCAAAGAAAACCAGTGAATTTTGATTGGTTTGCTCTTGGTAATCTTCAAATAGTTGTTTGGCTGATTGAAGTCCTTTTTCGCCATACACCATCAAACAGACAGTTCCGCCACTTCCTCCACCTGTAATTTTTGCCCCGTAAACGCCATTTTGATAGCCTTTTATTCTTGCCATATTCACAATTTTATCAGTCATTTCATTGCCCAGTCCACAATTATTATAACTTTCGTGTGCCTGGTACATTAGTTCTCCCATAATTGGAAGCATATCTTCGTAATTGTGTTCGTTTACTGATTTTAATAACTGTTTGAAAGAATTTACACGATAGTTTTCGTAAATCGGGTGTTTTGCACAAGCCTTAATATTGTAAAAAGTATCAGGTTTAATGACTGAAAGAGAGTCGGTAACTACACCAAAATCATGGATAAAATCTTTGCCATACATTGAGTTGAGGCTACGAGCAAAATCTGCTTCAAATTGAGATGGACAAATGTTACTCAAAAAACCACCAAATGGTAATTCTGAATTTTTCTTCGCTCTTAAATCTTCTTTTGAAACGCCTATTTTTTGTGCAATGATTGAATATCCCATGAAGGCTGCTGTGCGTACTTCGCTGTATGACGCACCACTTACAGCGTGTTTTACACCGCTATCAATTCCCACAAAGTATAAGTTTTCGGGAATTTCTACTAAGTCATAAAGTTTGTCGGGTTGGCATAAAATAGGTAGTAGCTTGTTGTTATCACCGAAATAAGAGGCAAGTTGGTCCATTAAACCACATGGAGCCCCGACAACCAAATTCTCGGCCATTTGTGCCAATTTGGGTAGTTCAGTATCAGTTAATTCTACATGGAAGAGTTCAGTAATTGCTTTTAAGGTGGCCACTTCAAGTGCTGCCGATGATGAAACGCCTTTGCCAACAGGTACTTCAGATTGTATCAAGATGTCGAGGCCGCCTAATTTTACCTTTTTCTCATTGCTTAAAACTAAATAACAGCCAACAATATAAGATGCCCAATCTCCGCCTTCTATATTTCTTAGGTATTTCTGAGCTTCGTTGTAGTTGTTTGGAATCTCATCTAAATCAATATAAATTTCGTTTTGAGAGGTGATATCCAAACTTTTGATGTGAAGTTGATTATAATTCCTGATTCCGATAGTAGCGGTTGCTTTCTGTGAAATTGATTTTTGCAAAACCATCGAACCCGAATAGTCGGCTATTCCACCCATTACGTCCATTCTACCGGGAGAAGTGGCTTGCACTAATATTTGATTAGGACCAAAAAACTTTTGTAATGCACTACTTGAATCAGAATTTACTTTCATTTCAATAAAAAAAACCTTACGAGATATAATAAGCTCGCAAGGTTTGAATTTTGTTTATAAATATCAAATTTTTTCAATAATAATGGCACTTGCACCTCCGCCACCATTACAAATGGCTGCCATACCAAACTTGCCTTTTTTTTGATGTAATACGTTTATTAGAGTCGTAACAATTCTTGCTCCTGAGCAACCAAGTGGGTGTCCGAGCGATACTGCTCCACCAAAAACATTTAGTTTTTCGTGACTAATATCAAAATGTTTGGCAAAAGCCATTGGAACTACGGCGAATGCTTCGTTTATTTCAAAGTAATCAATATCGGCTATTGTTAAACCTGCTCTTTTTAGTGCTTTTTCAGCGGCAATGATTGGGGCAGTCGTAAACCACTCTGGTTCATGTTCGCCATCAGCGTAAGAAATTATTTTAGCTATTGGTTTTAAACCGTTTTTCTCAACTGCTTCAGATGATGCCAAAACCAAAGCAGCTGCACCATCGTTGATTGTTGAGGCATTGGCTGCTGTAACGGTTCCTTCTTTGGTAAAAACAGGGCGTAAAGTTGGAATTTTTTCAAAATTCACGTTTTTGAACTCCTCATCTTCGGCAATTACTTTTACATTTCCTTTTCGGTCAGTGACTTCTACTGGAGTAACTTCATTTGCAAAAGCACCACTTGCCCAAGCTTCGGCCGAACGTTTGTATGATTGAATTGCAAAGGCATCTTGTTCTTCTCGGCTTATTTCAAACTTTTGGGCAGTTGCATCGGCAAAGCAGCCCATTGCTTTGTTATCATAAACATTCGTTAGACCATCTTTAGCTAAGCCATCAATCAATTCGCCATTGCCGTATCCGTAGCCATAGCGTGCTTTTGATAGATAAAATGGTATGTTCGACATACTTTCCATTCCACCAGCCACAACGATATCGTTTTGACCCAATTCGATAGACTGGCTACCAAACATGATTGACTTCATGCCCGACGCACAAACTTTATTGATGGTCGTTACGTTGGTTTTATTGCTCAAGCCAGCTCCGAGTGTTGCCTGACGTGCTGGTGCTTGACCAACATTTGCCTGACACACATTTCCATAAAGAACCTCTTCAACTTGATTTTGGTCGATACCTGCTTTTTCGATAGCTGCTTTAATGGCCGTAGCTCCGAGTGTTGGAGCTGAAATGCTTGCTAATGAACCACCAAAACTACCGATTGGTGTGCGTACAGCTGAAATTATAAATGATTGTTGCACAAAAATGTCGTTTTACTAAATTGAAAAATTTACCAAGACTTCTTTTTGTAACCAAGCATAGCAAAATATAAAACAAAAGCATACAACGGAATCATGATTGCGTAGGCCGTTTGAGAACTGTGTAAAAAGTCAGCCAAACTGCCATAGACAAGTGGTAAAATTGCTCCACCTGCAATCATCATAATTAACCAAGCCGAACCAGTTTTGGTAAATTTACCGAGACCATCAATGGCAAGTGGCCAAATGGCTGGCCACATGATGGCATTTGCTAAACCTAATATTGCTATGCAAAGCACAGACGTAAAGCCTGTGGTTACTAATGCAAATATAGTAACGATTATGCCAAAAATAGATGAAAGTTTGAGCCAAGTTTGTTGAGAAACGTATTTTGGTATCAAAACTATGCCTAAAACGTAGCCAAGCATCATCAACCATAGTGTATAGGTACCAAATTGGCTGGCTTCTTCACTCGAAAATCCCAGTGAAATTCCGTAACTTATGATAGAATCACCGGCAATTACTTCAACACCAACGTAGCAAAATAAGGCAATTAGACCCAATACTAAATTCGGGAAATCAAAGATGCTTGTTTTGGCTAAGTTTATTGAATTGTCGTTGCCTTCTTGTTCTTCGCTTACTTCTGGTAAACCTTTGGTCAATAAAATTAATACCGCCAGTGCAATCAAAACGCCAGTAAGTATCATGTACGGAGTGATAACTTTTGCGAGTTGTTCTTTTGATGAAAGAGCCGCACCTGCTACACTACCTGCCAATAAAATTCCACCAAAAACTTTTTGACTGATGATTCCTGCTGTTTTATTGGCAATTCCTAAAATACTAATACGTTGTGCAGCACTTTCTCGTGGCCCAAGGATTGTTGCATAAGGGTTTGATGCTGTTTGTAAAAGTGTCAAGCCAATGCCAATCGTAAATAAACCTGCCAGAAACAAGGGATACGATTCTGCTTTTGCGGCAGGCACAAAAATAAAAGTACCAATTGCCATGATTGCCAAACCAACCGACATTCCCTTTTTAAAACCAACTTTCTTTAAAACATACGATGATGGAATGGCCATTACTGTATATGATATAAAGAAAGCGAAGGTTACCAAATATGAGTTGGCGTTGCTCAAGCCAAAGGCTGTTTTGAAGAAAGAAATGAGCGTTCCGTTTACCCAAGTTACGAATCCGAAAACGAAGAATAAAAGTCCAATAATTATTAATGGGCCGGTGTAGTTTTTATTTTCTTGCATAAAAATCTTTTTAGAGTTTAGTTTTAAATTGAAAACCTTTAAAGCCCATGAAAGACCCTAAAGGTTTTTGTTTATTAATAATTATCGTTTAAGCCAAAGATTGGTTTGTTGGTTTTCCATTTTCCACGAGTAAAATCAGGAATTTCTACTGGAGAACTGCCACGAGCAATTGACAACTCAGAAAGTGGACTGATTGCACTCCAAGCGGCAGCGTCATAAACGTCAATTGGAGGAGCAACTTTGTTTTTGACTGATTCGATAAATGCACGAAGTACGAAAAAGTCCATTCCACCGTGACCCGCATTTACGGCATCTTGCTCAAAACGTTTCCAAAGCGGGTGGTCATATTCTTTTTGATAGTCGGCAAATGGTTCCCAAGCGTCATGTTTTTTAGAAACACCTTCTAAATAAATCTGATTGCCATCGTTCATCCAAATACCTTTTGTTCCTTGAGCCCTGAAGCCCAACGAATATGGACGTGGACTGTTTGTATCGTGAATAATGACAATATTTTCGCCATTAGCACATTGAATCGTAGTGGTTACAATGTCTCCGAGTTTGAATTTTACTTTGGCATTCGGATGATTTTCTCCACCATTTTCTACAATATAATTGTGCATACCACGAGATTTTGTGGCAATTGAAGTCAAATATTCAAATTTGTTTCCACGATTAATGTCCATCCAGTGAGCAACAGGCCCGAGTCCGTGCGTAGGGTAGAGGTCACCATTTCTATCGACCGAGTGTTGTGTTCTCCAACGTGCTTCACTGAAACCTTTTTCTCCGAACTCTACGCCTTTACCGTAAGCTGATTTCCCATCATTTAATTTTACAAAACGCAAATCATGTTGGTAGCCGCAATGTCCGTAGAGCATTTCTCCGAACATTTTTTTGCGAACCATGTTCAAAACCGACATTATATCACGACGATAACACACATTTTCGAGAATCATACAGTGAGAACCAGTCTTTTCATAAGTGTCAACCAAATCCCAAGATTCTTGGAGCGTAACAGTTGCCGAAACTTCTACACCTGCGTATTTACCTGCTTTCATAGCTGCTACCGACATGGGTACGTGCCATTCCCACGGTGTCGCAATGATGATTCCGTCGAGGTCATCACGCTTTACCATATTTTCAAAATCTCGTTCACCTTTGGTATAAGCAACAGGCTCTTTTTTCTCAAATTTTTTGAAAATTTTATTTGCCTCAGCAATTGAATTAAGGTCAATATCACAAATGGCAGGAATTTCTACATCTGAGCGATAAAGTGCTTGTTGGAGGTGAGTACGTCCACGAAGGCCGACGCCAATAAAGCCGAGTCTTACTTTTTTATCTTCATTTAGATTTTGTTTTTTTACAATAAATGGAATGCTTGAGGTTGCCAAGCTGGTTGAAAGAAAATTTCGACGGTTCATATTCAGGTTGGTTTGAAGATGGTATTACAAACAATTATGTTGATTTGTGTTTCAAAGATAAAATAAAAAATTTTTATAATTAAATGATTAATAAAAAATATAATCTTTTTTGGTTTGAATAGATAAAAAATATTTTAATCTGAGTAACTAAAAAATTAAGGTAAATATTTTTTTTGAAAAAATCTTGAACAAAATAAAAATACCACTTGTTAGTATATTTGAAACTGTTTCTTTAGAACGATTTAACCACCGTTCGGTAGCCTACAAGTGTTGTACACAACCTTTGTAATGACTGTTTGGCTAACATTTTATTCATTTTTAAACATCTAATTTGGAATATCAAAAAAAGAGAGTTGCTGTGTTGCGAAAAGAACACTTCAATGCAGCTCATCGTCTCCACAATCCTGAGTGGAATGCGGAAGATAATGCCCGAATCTTCGGAAAATGTAATAATCCGAATTTCCATGGGCATAATTATGACCTGATTGTTCGACTGTCGGGCGAAGTTGACCCAAAGACAGGTTATGTTTTCGACATGAAAATTTTAAGTGATTTAATCAAAGAAAACGTTTTGGATAGATTTGACCATAAAAATCTAAACTTAGACGTCGAAGAATTTAAAGAACTAAATCCATCGGCTGAAAACATTGCTATTGTGATTTACGATATTTTACGAGAAAAAATATCGCACGATTATGATTTGAAAATTACACTTTTTGAAACTGAACGAAATTATGTCGAATACCCAATTTAAAGAAAAAACTTTTGTGAACGATTTATTACTCGACGACCAAGACCATCCGTTTACTAAACTCGAAACACCTCTTCGTGAAGATGCTTTTGATTTGAACGATGACGAAAAAATTGAAATAATAGAAAAACATTTCAAAGAAATCATGCTTACGCTTGGCCTTGACCTACAAGATGAAAGTCTTCGTGGAACCCCAAAACGTGTAGCAAAAATGTACGTAAAAGAATTGTTTTCGGGACTAAACCCAGAAAATGAGCCAGCAATGACACTCTTCACCAACGAATATAATTATAATGAAATGTTGGTTGAGAAAAATATCCAGTTTTACTCATGCTGCGAACACCATTTTGTGCCAATTGTAGGAAAAGTTCATGTGGCATACATTTCAAATGGTAAAGTAATTGGTTTATCGAAATTGCACAGAATTGTGAATCATTTTGCTCGTCGCCCACAAGTACAAGAGCGTATGACAATTCAGATTGGTAATGCCATCAAAAATGCCTTAATGACTGATGATGTAGCGGTTTATGTCGATGCTGACCACCAATGTGTTTCGTCTCGTGGCGTAAAAGACCAAACGAGTTCAACAATTACATCTTTTTACAGCGGTGCTTTCAATAAGGAGGAAAAACGTAGCGAATTTTTGAAGGTGCTTAGTATTTAATGTAGAATTGAGAATGGATAATTGACAGTGTTCAAAACAATTTAACTAACTATCGGTTTAAAATTGTAGAGGTTGAAATTATCAATTATCCATTTTCAATTATTAATTATAGAAATGTCTTTCAAAGGAAAAAATTACCTTATTGTTGGAGCAAGTTCGGGAATCGGCTTGGCTCTTGCACAATCATTAATAGAAGCGGGTGCTAATCTTTTTACAGCTTCTCGTACTCAACCCAATTTACAATCTACACATATCACTTGGGATGCAGCAAATCCTGATAGTCAAGTTTTTAGTTCACTTCCTGCCACACTCGATGGCGTTGCTTACTGCCCAGGAACAATCAATTTAAAGCCATTCAACCGATTTACAAATGAAGATTTCCAAAAAGATTTTCAGATAAATGTCTTGGGTGCAATAAATGTCATTCAAGCTATTTTACCCAAATTAAAGGCTTCTGGTAACGCTTCAGTTGTATTGTTTAGCACAGTAGCTGTACAAACAGGAATGGGTTTTCATGCTTCGGTAGCGGCATCAAAAGGAGCAGTTGAAGGCTTGACTCGTTCTTTGGCAGCCGAATATGCTTCATCAAAAATTCGCTTTAATGCCATCGCTCCCTCATTGACCGATACGCCTTTGGCAAAAATGTTACTTTCCTCGCCCGAAAAAATTGATGCTTCAAACAAACGTCACCCACTGGGAAGAGTAGGAACAAGTACTGACATCGCAGCTGCTGCCAAACTTTTATTGTCTGATGAAGGTAGCTGGATTACTGGCCAGATTCTACATATTGATGGTGGAATGGGTAATTTGAAGTAACATTATCGCCGATAAATATATTTTTTGCAAATATTCCTTGTGATTTTACCATTTGTCAAGATTTTAGATTAGGTTGCTACTTTCAAAGTACATTTGACCATTCATTTAACCAAAACCGTAAAACACAATGGGAGCAATCTTCTTTATCGTATTTGCATTAGTCATTCTTTATTTATCAGTTGTTATTGTTCAGCAAGGCAATGTTGCCGTAATCACGGTATTCGGGAAATATAGCCGAATTATGACCCCTGGGTTAAATTTTAAGATTCCGTTCATAGAGTTTGTATTCCGTACAATTTCGATTCAAAATCGCTCTGCGGAGTTGCAGTTTCAGGCTATCACTAACGACCAAGCCAATGTTTATTTTAAGGCAATGTTGCTATATACAGTAACTGATAATTCGGAAGAACAAATAAAGAATGTAGCATTTAAGTTTGTTGACCAAGCCAACTTTATGCAAGCCTTAGTTCGCTCAATCGAAGGTTCGATTCGTAGTTTTGTGGCTACCAAAAAGCAAGCTGAAATTTTAGGATTAAGAAACGAAATCGTGACGGATGTAAAAGCAAATCTTGACCATATTTTGAATGGCTGGGGCTATCATTTACTCGATTTACAGATAAATGACATTACATTTGACGAAGAAATCGTGAAATCAATGTCTCGTGTGGTGGCTTCTAATAACCTCAAAGCAGCTGCCGAAAATGAAGGACAAGCATTATTAATTACAAAAACCAAAGGTGCGGAGGCTGATGGAAATGCAATCAGAATTTCGGCTGAAGCTGAGCGTGAAGCAGCTCGTTTACGTGGACAAGGCTTAGCTCAATTCCGTGAGGAAATTGCAAAAGGTATGGCTGTTGCTGCTGCTGAAATGGAAAAAGCACATCTTGACCCATCAATTATTTTATTCTCGTTGTGGACAGAAACCATGCGTCAAGTTGCACAAGATGGAAAAGGTAATGTGATATTTATGGATGGTTCGGTCGAAGGATTTGATAAAACCATGAAGCAAATGATGGCTTTGAATCAGAATTCGGAGAATAAGCAGAAAGGAAAGTAAAACAAGTTTCCAACTTGTTGAAAATTACATGAGCCACACCATTTTGCAAAGGTGTGGCTCATTATTTTTTACGCAACCAACATTTTATAGGCATCCCAAACCATTTTCAAGCCTACACCGATGAAAACCAAACCTGAAATATATTTAATGTAGAGAATCGTATTATCGTTGAGTTTAGTTTTGATTCGGTCGGCAAAAATAGCGAAAGCTGATTCTACCACAAAAATCATGATGATACAAGTACTAAAAAATAGAATTTCATCAAGTGAATCATATTTATAACCTTTCAAAGTTGCCGAAACGAGCATCCAAGATATAAAATTGACTGGATTGATTACATTCAGAAGAAAACCCTTGCCGAAGAAATAGAAGAATCGAGCCAACTTAAATTCCTGCATTTTTGATGGTGCTTTAGGTTTACGAAACTGCACTAATCCTAAACTTATAAGCAGAAATGCACCAAAAATACGTGAATAAAGACCAAAGTTTGGAATATCTGGTAGAAATGAAGTGCCGAGAAAAGCAATTGATACCATGATTATATCGCCAAAAACTACACCAAGTGAGATTTTAACGCCAGCTTTGTAGCCATACTGAATACTATCTTGAATAAGAGCAAAAAAGACACTGCCGAAGCCAAAACTAAGCACAACACCAGTGACAAAACCAAAAATTATAGCTTCAAGCATATCAAAGACCTTTTAAACGTGCAACTTTCAGAATACCCGCCACACTCATAGAGTCGGTTATTTTATCGGCCAACACCATTTCGAGAGCTTCTTTCAGCGAAACTTTCTTTACTTGTAATTGCTCCGTATCTTCGGGTTGACTTTCAGATTGGGTTATTTCTTCGGCAAGAAAAATATAGGCAACTTCATTACAAACTGAGTTTGATGTATGAAGTTTTGAGATTAAAGACCAATTTTGAGCAATTAAGCCAGTTTCTTCTTTTAATTCACGCTTGGCGGTTTCAAGCACTTCTTCTCCATCGGGGCAGCCTCCTTCTGGAATTTCCCATGAATATTCATTCAACGGAAAGCGATATTGCCCCACCAACCATGTATTACCATCTTTATCAATTGGCACAACACCAACTGCAATATTTTTGAAATTTACAGTTCCATAAATCCCTTTTCCACCACTCGGATTGATGACATTTTGGTGGACAACCTGTATCCAATTATTTTCATACTTGACCTCTGAGTCAAGAATTTGCCACGGATTTTTTTCTTCATTCATGGAGCAAAAATAGAATAAAATCACAAACCATAAAAACTTTGTGTTGAATGGTTATGACCCTACAATGCCTAAAGGATTGATTTTTATACTTTTTCAAGATTTTATTGTAAGCAAGCAGAATTCTTTTGTAACTTTCGTTTCCCTAATCCTTAACCTTCAATGAAGACATCGACAACAAAACTTTCACTTCAAACATTTTTTGTATTTCTATTTTCAGTTCTATCAATTAACGCCCAAAAGGCTCCAGTTGACTACGTAAACCCTTGGGTTGATTCAGCAAACTCTCGTTGGTTTTTCTTTAATTCGGCAAGCCGCCCATTTGGAATGGTTAATCTTAGCCCCGATAACGGTGTAAATGCAGATTGGGGAGCTGGCTACCGCTATAATTCTGATAGTATCAAATGCTTCAGTCATATTCATGGTTGGCAATTATCTGGCGTGCCTGTAATGCCCACGGTCGGAGATTTTAATGGACATTTAGGCTCAAATGTTTACGGTTCTAAGTTTTCACATTCCAATGAAATCGTAAAGGCAGGTTATCATAAAGTTGTATTAGATGCTTATGCCATCAAAGCTGAATTGACCTCAACTACTCGTGTAGGTTTTCATAAATATACATTTCCTAAATCTGATAAAAGCCATATTTTGTTCGATTTTGCAACCTTCTTAGGGCCTTCGGATACACAAAAAGGTTTTGTAAAAAAAGTCTCAAATACTGAAATTGAAGGATATGCTATTATGGCTCCAACAATTCGTCGTCCTAAAACCTTAACTGTATTTTTTGTAGCACAATTTGATAAACCTTTCGATGCTTTTAAAGGATGGAGCAAAGGAAAACTTGAGGATGTAGATGGCCAAATTGAAGGAGAGAAAATTGGAGCGTATGTGAGTTTCAAAACGCAAGCTGGCGAAGTCAGAAAAATGAAAGTGGCAATTTCATACGTAAGTGAAGAGCAAGCTCGAATCAATTTAAAATCAGAATTATCACACTGGGATTTTGAAAAATGTGTAATCGATAGCCGAACAGATTGGAACAATTGGCTTAGTAGAATCCAAGTTGAGGGTGGAACCGAAATAGAAAAAGGCAGATTTTATACTGATTTATGGCATGCTTTACAAGGTAGAAGAATAATTTCGGATGTTAATGGAAAATATTCGGACATGACTGGGGCAGAACGTCAGATTCGACAAATTCCTCTTGATGCCAATGGTAAACCTAAGTTTACTCATCATAATTTTGATGCCATGTGGGGGGCTCAATGGTCATTAAATACGCTCTGGCATTTAGTGTATCCTGAAGTTACTGAATCATTTATCAACTCAATGTTGCTCATGTACAATGATGGTGGCTTGATTCCGAGAGGGCCAGCTGGTGGAAATTATACTTTCGTAATGACAGGAGCTTCTTCTACACCATTTATTGTAAGTGCCTATTTGAAAGGTATCAGAGGTTATGATATCAATAAAGCTTATGAAGGACTTAGAAAAAATCATTTTCCTGGTGGTTTAATGAGTAAAGCGGGCTACGAACACAATACTTTCAAAGGCGGGGGCATTGAGTACTATTTAGAGCGTGGTTATGTGCCGCACCCGATGAGCAATATTCGATATGGTTTTCATCAAGATGGTTCTACTCAAACCTTAGAATATGCTTATCAAGATTATACTTTGGCTCAAATGGCAAAAGATTTAGGAAAATCGTCTGATTATGAGTTATTTATGAAAAGAGCAGAGAATTATAAAAACATTTGGAATCCTGAAATTGGTTGGATGTGGAATCGAACCCTTGATGGAAAATGGGCCGAACCAGTAGATATTTTACGCTATGATAACGGTTGGGAAGAAGGGAATGCTGCTCAATATACTTGGTTTGTTCCGCACGATATGCAAGGTTTAATTAATTTGGTTGGAGGAAAAGAGGCTTTTACCCAAAAATTAAATTCTTCATTTGAGAAAGCTCAAAAACATGATTTCGTTTCGGGAAAATCGCATGATAAAGAAACACTCGAAGAGTTCAGAAGGGTTTATATCAATTACGGAAATCAACCTTGTATGCAAACAGCCTTTTTATTCAATTTTTCGGGTGCTCCGTGGTTGACTCAATATTGGACTCGTCAGGTGATAGAAAAAGTATATAGTGGAATCTCTCCAGAATATGGATACAGTGGCGATGAAGACCAAGGACTGATGGGAAGTTTATCAGTTTTATTAAAAACAGGTATTTTCTCAACTAATGGAGGCACTACTCCAAAGCCTTTTTACGAAATCAGTAGCCCAATTTTTAATAAGATTACTTTCAAGCTTAATCCTAAATATTACAAAGGAAAACAGTTTGTAATTGAGGCAAAAAATAATTCTAACAAGAATGTTTATATTCAGTCGGCTCAATTGAATGGGCAACCTCACGAAAAACCGTGGTTGTGGCACGAAACGCTTGTCAATGGTGGAAAATTATTGCTGAATATGGGTGCTAATCCAAATAAAAACTGGGGAAGTGCTGAAAAAGATTCACCACAGTCAATGTCATCAAAGTGATTTGAATCATGAAAAAAATAGTATTTTTCTTTCTGTTTCTGATTTATCAAATCGTACTTCATGCACAAAATCATGAACTTTGGTACGATAAACCTGCTTCAGTTTGGACAGAAGCTCTTCCACTCGGAAATGGCTACATGGGAGCAATGGTTTTTGGAAATCCAGAACAAGAGCATCTACAACTGAACGAAGGAACACTTTATACTGGCGACCCAAAAGGTACATTCAAAAATATCAATGTCAGAAAGTCATTCAAGGAAGTTACAGATTTATTGAATGCTAAGAAATACCAAGAAGTCCAAGCCGTAATAGCAAAAGAATGGCTCGGTAGAAATCATCAATTGTATCAACCAATGGGCGATTTTTGGATAGATTTTGAGCATAAAAACAATACAGCTTCAGATTATAGAAGAAACTTAAATCTTTCGACTGCAACTGCCTCCACAAGTTATAAAATTGGTAAAACTACCTTTAAAAGAACGTATTTTGCCAGTTACCCCAACCATGTAATAGTTATAAAATTACAAGCTGAGGGAACTGAAAAAATTAATTGTACTTTAAGGTTTACAACTCCACATCAATCAACAACTCATTTTGAAGCAAAAGGAAATGCACTAACAATGCAAGGTAAAGTAGCAGGTTTTGGATTGAGAAGAAGTTTTGAACAAGTTGAAAAACTGGGCGACCAACATAAATATCCCGAACTTTATGACAAATCGGGTAATCGTAAACCAGAAATAGAAAACATGCTTTATGCAGAGAAAGCTGATGGGTTGGGAATGTCTTTCGAGTCGGCTATTAAAGCATACAATAAAGGTGGAAGTCTCGTTAGTGATAAAGATAAAATTATTGTAAAAAACGCTACTGAATTGGTGCTGGTTTTTTCGGCTGCAACAAGTTTTAATGGTTTTGATAAAAGCCCTGCTTATGAAGGTAAAGACCCCAGAAAACTCGTAGAAAATTATTTTAAGGCAATTCAAGGAAAATCGTTTGATGTTTTATACAAAAATCATCTTTCAGATTATAAAAAATTATACGACAGAGTTGAACTTGAATTAGCGGCAGAAAGCCCACAATCAAAATTAACGACTGATAAACGCATCGAGTTGTTTTCTAACGGAAAAGACCCTTCTTTTCCTACACTTTACTTCAATTATGGCCGATATTTGATGATTGCAGGTTCAAGAATTGGGGGGCAACCACTCAATCTTCAAGGGATTTGGAATGACCAAATGACTCCGCCGTGGAATGGTGCTTATACAATCAATATCAATGCCCAAATGAATTACTGGCCAGCCGAAGTCACAAATTTGTCTGAGTGTCAAGAACCTTTTTTTCAAGCAATCAAGGAATTGGCAATTAATGGCCAAGAGACTGCCCGAAATATGTATGGAAATGAAGGTTGGGTTGCACATCATAACACCGATATTTGGCGACACACCGAGCCAATAGATAATTGTAATTGCTCGTTTTGGCCAATGGCTGCAGGTTGGTTAACAAGTCATTTTTGGGAGAAATATCTTTATAATGGTGATAAAAAGTTTTTAAAAGAAGAAGTTTATCCACTTCTGAAAGGAGCTGTACAATTTTATCAAGGTTGGCTGGTGAAAAATGAAAATGGGTATTTGGTTACTCCAGTAGGACACTCGCCTGAACAAAATTTTCTTTACGGCCAAAATAAACAAGGCACATTTAGTGCTGGTCCAACTATGGATGTGGCCATTATACGAGAATCAATGTCTCGGTATGTTGAAGCGTGTAAAATATTGGGGATTGAAGAACCTTTATTGAAAATAGTAAAACAAAACTTTATACAACTTTTGCCGTATCAAATTGGTAAATATGGTCAGTTGCAAGAGTGGCAAGAAGATTTTGAGGATGCTGATGTGCAGCATCGGCATTTTTCGCATTTATATGCCTTTCATCCAAGTAATCAAATCAATCAGTTTACTCCAGAATTAACTTCGGCAGTCAAGAAAGTCATGGAACGTCGTGGAGATTTAGCTACGGGATGGTCGATGGGTTGGAAGGTAAATATTTGGGCAAGACTACATGATGGCGACCATGCTTTGAAATTATTGACTAATTTATTCAAATTGGTTAGAAGTCATACCACACACATGGAAGGAGGGGGAACTTATCCTAATTTATTTGATGCACATCCGCCATTTCAAATTGATGGAAATTTTGGAGCAACGGCAGGAATTGCTGAAATGCTTGTGCAGAGCCACGCAGGAGAAATCCATCTGTTACCAGCCCTTCCGAAAGAATGGCATACAGGGCATGTTAGAGGATTGAAAGTACGTGGTGGCTTTGAATTAGATATGACTTGGGAAAATGGTAAATTACTAAAAGCAACTATTTATTCTAAAATAGACGGAAATTGTAGAGTTAGAACTAATGAAAAGCTGATAATCAATCATATGCAAGCCAAAATCGCTGAAGGAGCAAATCCTAATCAGTTCTTTAGCTTTGTTAAGGTTGATAAGCAGATAATTAAAGACTCTTCAAAATTATTAAAACTTGAAGAACCAAATGGCTTTGTCATTGATTTTTGGACTGAAAAAGGAAAAAAATACGAAGTAGTCACAAAATAACTCTACAAAATCTCACGAATTACTTTCCCCGAAACATCTGTTAATCTAAAATTCCGTCCTTGAAATGGAAACGTAAATTGCTCATGGTCAAAGCCCATTACGTGCATAATTGTTGCTTGCAAATCGTGTATGTGAGTTTTTCCTTTTACTCCGTAATAACCAATCTCATCAGTTTCGCCGTGGGAATATCCTTTTTTGATTCCCGCACCTGCCATAAACATTGTAAAGGCATCAACATGGTGGTCTCGGCCTTTGAGTGGGGTATTATTATCACCAGCTCGGTTTTCCATCATTGGTGTACGGCCAAATTCTCCTCCCCAAACAATCAGCGTTTCATCCAAAAGTCCACGTTGTTTGAGGTCTTTTATGAGTGCTGTTATTGGCTTGTCAACGTACTCAACATTTCTACGTAAACCAATATCAACTCCGCTTCCTTCATCAGTGCCATGATTATCCCATCTGCGGTCGAAAAGCTGAATTACACGCACGCCTTTTTCAATTAATTTTCTTGCTAATAAACAATTATTGGCAAAACTGGCTTTGCCGACCTCAGTTCCATACATTTCGTGAATGTAAGCTGGTTCGGTCGAAATATCCATCGTTTCTGGTACCTCTGCTTGCATTCTAAACGCCATTTCGTATTGCGAAATGCGAGTGAGTGTTTCGGGGTCGCCAATTTCTTGATACGTCAGTTTATTGATTTTATTAATCGTTTCGATTGATTTTTTGCGGAGTTCAGTATTAATCGTATTTGGATTATTGATATAAAGCACAGGGTCTCCTTTCGACCTGCATTGAACGCCTTGATAAACCGATGGCAAAAATCCATTTCCCCACAAATATTTTCCTGCACTTGGCTCAGAACCAGACACCAAAACAACATAAGCAGGTAAATTCTGATTTTCAGAACCTAATCCGTAAGTAATCCACGAACCCAAACTTGGGCGGCCAACTCTCGCACTTCCCGTGTGCATAAAAAGTTGGGCAGGAGCATGGTTAAACTCATCGGTGTGCATGGCTTTCAAGAAAGTCAAATCATCGGCGAGTTCAGGCAAATGTTTGAAATAGTCCGAAAACCAAGCACCTGATTGGCCGTGCTGTTGAAATGTTGCTTGTGGACCCAGCATTTTGGGAGTTCCCTTAATAAACGCAAAACGCTTTCCCTCCAAAAGTGATGGCGGACAAAGCTGACCATCCAGTTTTGCCAATTCGGGTTTGTAGTCAAAGAGTTCGAGCTGCGATGGAGCTCCCTCCATGTGCAGAAATATGATATGTTTGGCTTTAGCAGGAAAATGCGGAGGTTTTACGGCAAAAGGGTTTTCTTCAACCGTTTTTTGTTCAGATTGAAAACAGCCACCGAGAATCGACGAAAGTGCAATTCCGCCCAAACCCGAAGTGCATTGTTTCAGAAAATGGCGACGAGTGTTGAAAGTGGCTTGCTCAAAAAAAGCTTCTTCAAAAATAGTTTTTCTGTTCATTTTGTAAGGAATTCGTCTAAATTCAACATTGTATTTGCCGTAAGTGTGAGAGCCAAAAGTTCGGCTTTGGTACTTTTTTTCTTTCTAAAATCCATTAGAGCATCGTTGTAAAGATTTTCGAGTAAAGCTGTTTTTGATTGACTCGGTTGTTTCTGAAAAATATGAACATAGCCTGCTCGAATTTTATCTCGTGTGGTTTTTGCTTGTGAAAGTTGCATTTTTAAGGCAATATTCTGAGCTGCGGCATAATAGACAGTATCATTAAGTGTGGTAAGTGCTTGCAAAGGTGTATTGGTGCGAACCCTTCTCGAAACACATACATTTCTTTGTGGACTATCAAAAGTAATCATTGAAGGATACGGATTTGTACGCCTCCAATAGGTATAAATGGCTCTACGAAATTGATTTCCACTTTTTTCTCTTCGCCAAGCACCATCTGTCGGGTTGGGTGGACGAACACTTGGCCCGTACATCGTCGGATTTAGCAAACCACTAATTGCCAAGGCTTGGTCACGAATTTGTTCTGAAGAAAGTCTCACTCGTGGGCCACGAGCCAAGAGTAAATTTCGTGGGTCTTTTGCCTCCAATTGCTTAGAAATCAATGAAGATTGCTGATAAGTGGCAGACATGACGATTGTTTTGAGTAAACTTTTTACTTTCCAATCATCATCATTCACGAACTTTACGGCCAGCCAATCAAGTAGTGCTGGGTGGGTTGGTTTTGAACCCATACTGCCAAAATCTTCTAAAGATTCCAAAAGTCCAGTTCCGAATAATTGTTCCCAAAAACGATTGACAATTACTCTTGATGTAAGTGGGTTTTGCTTGTTGACTAACCACTCTGCCAAACCGAGTCGATTTTTAGGGTAGTTTTTCATATTTGGCAAAATTGCTGGCACATCGGGCTGTACTTCGCTTCCTTTCATCATCCAATTTCCTCTAATGAAAACATGGGTTTTGCGGACTTTTTTTTGTGGGCGTTCGACCATGATTGGCGTTGCAATTGCATCAATCGTTGCCAATTTTTCAATCGAATCCTGTACAGTTTTTGGCAAAGTTCTGATTGGCATTTTGCTCGATTGTAGTTCCATCCAATCGAGGTGCATCAAATCTGTCCAGAAGTTTTTTCCTTTTCTAAAGACCAAATAAACATCATGTACACCTTTTGTTGGTTTTACTTTACCCGATGAAGTGGTATATTGATTCCACCTCGACCAACCCACATTTACCTCTTTTTCACTGCATTTTGTTTCTACTTTACTTATTAGTTCACCCTCAGAGCTTCCAAGTCTCATTTCAATGAAGGCATTTTCTGCTCCACTTTGGTAGCGATATTTTACTGTTTCAATATTAGTCAAATCAATGTCTTCATAAACAGTGTATGCACCTTCGGTAGTTTGCATGATTTCTTTCTGATTATTCCATAGTTCAATATGCCTACTCGTACTATCAAAAGATTCGGCTTCTATGCGATAAAAGCCCAATTTTCTCAGATAATCATTTGTTTTTTCTGCTAAAAGTGCTTTATCTGAATGTTTGATGTTTGAAAGATTTGCAGGAAGTTTTGAATTTATCCAGTTTGTAAGTCGAATTACATCTTCTTCTTTGTCTTTAGCATAAGTCTTGAAATGCGGCTTTTCGTTGTATAAGTCTCGGTCTTGTGTATTATTGAAAAAGGCCGCCAGTTTATAAAAATCTTCGTGGCGAAATGGGTCATAAGGGTGGCTATGACATTGTACGCAGGCCATTGTTGTTCCTTGCCAAACTTCCATTGTGGTAGAAACTCGGTCGATAACGGCCATATTTCTAAATTCTTCATCATTTGTTCCACCTTCGTCATTAGCCATGGTATTTCTGTGAAAAGCAGTAGCAATGTTGCGGTTTTCGAGTGATTCTATACTTTCGTTTGGTGTTTTTGGTAGTAAATCTCCTGCCAATTGATGAATCGTAAATTGGTCGAAAGGCATATCTTCGTTGAAGGCTTTTATCACCCAATCTCGGTATTTCCAAATACTGCGGTCGAGGTCTTTTTCATAGCCCTTTGAGTCGGCATACCGAGCTAAATCAAGCCACATGGAAGCCCAACGCTCGCCAAATGTAGGTGATTTTAGTAGTCTATCAACTTGTTTTTCGTAGGCATTCGGCGATTTATCATTCACAAAATCTTTTGTTTCTTGAAGTGTAGGCGGAAGCCCAATCAAATCTAAACTTAATCGACGTAGTAGGGTGGGACGGTCGGCTTCTTTTGAAGGAGAAAGACCTTCTTGCTTGAGTTTTTCAAATACAAAATTATCAATTTTATTTTTTGCCCAATCATTACCTACATTCGGAACAGTGATTGATTGTTGAGGTGGAGAATACGCCCAATGATTTTCCCATTTTGCCCCTTGATTTATCCACTTTTCAATTTTCCGAATCTCTTCATCTGTCAGTGGGTCTTTATCTTTTGGCATTCGTTCATCTGGGTCGTGTGATTTGATTCTTTTCATCACTTCCGAATTTTCAGTATCAAATGGGATAATTGCAAACTTCCCAGATTTAGCTTTTGCGTATGCTTCTTCAGGAAACAGCAGACTAAAGTTTCCGTTTTTCTTTACTCCACCATGACAGACGATACATTTTTTATTGAAAATCGGACGAATTTCTTCATTGTAACTGATTTGTTCAGTATCCCAATTTTTGTAAGTGAAATATAAGATTGCGATTGGCAACGCAATGATAAATACCCATTTCAAATACTGTATATTCATACGACTTTAAAAATGTATTATTCCAATGATAAATTGCACTAATATAATGATAAATTTGAGAAGTATTTTAAATTTTTTTAATAATTTTGAAGAATAAGATTTACTACAAGTTGTCTTTATGATTATACAACAACAACCCTAATCTAAATCAAAATGTCAACTGAAAACAACAATATTTCACGACGTGATTTCGTGACCAAAGCTTCATTTGCTTTAGGCAGTTTTATGATTGTTCCCCGACATGTTTTGGGCGGAATAAATGGCTCTCAATATTTAGCTCCGAGCGATGTCATCTCATTAGGTTTTATTGGTACTGGAAAACAGGGCAGAGGACTTACATCGTCTTTTCTCAATACAAATGAGGTTAGAATCGCTGCCATTAGCGAGGTCTATCAAGCCAAAGCTCAATTGGCACTCGACCGAATCAAGGCACATTATGAGAAAAATACTCAACTCGGTACGTATGCTGAAATTCCTGTATATCAAGATTTTAGAGAATTGTTGGCCAAAAAAGATATTGATGCGGTGGTAATTGCTACACCCGACCACTGGCACGCAGCCATAGCGGTGCGAGCGGCCGAAGCAGGAAAAGATATTTACTGCGAAAAGCCACTTTCTTTGACTGTGCGAGAAGGTCGTGCAATGGTCAATGCTGCCCGAAAACACAAAAGAGTTTTTCAGACTGGTAGTATGCAGCGTTCTTGGCCAGAGTTTCGTCAAACGGCCGAATTAATCAGAAATGGCTATATTGGTGAGGTGAAAAGCATTAAAGTAAATGTTGGAGCACCGCCAGTTGCCTATAATCTATCAGAAGAAAAATTACCCGAAGGACTTGATTGGACAAAATGGCTCGGCCCTAACGAGCCAGTTGTTTTTAATTCAGAATTAGCTCCTCCTACCTCAAAAGATGTGTTTCCGAATTGGCGTTTATACCGTGAATTTGGTGGAGGAATGGTTACTGATTGGGGAGCTCACATGTTTGACATTGTACAATGGTCACTCGGTATGGACGATAGTGGTCCAGTGGAGGTTTTAGCACCTGACGGAAAAGATATTAAGTTTCTGACTTATAAATATGAAAACGGTATAACGATGACCCACGAAAAATGGGATTGGAATAATGCCATTCATTTTGTGGGAACTGAAGGTGAGATTAAAGTTCAACGTAGAAAATTAGAAACAACGCCTGCTTCTTTAAAAGATAAAGTCATTGGCGAAACCGAAAAACACGTTTATAAATCTGATAATCACTATAAAGATTTTTTGGATGCAATGAGAAACCGCAGTAAACCGATTTGTGATGTTGAGATTGGCCATCGGACTGCTTCGGTTTGTAATATTGGTAATATTGCATATCGTCTGAACCGTTCATTAAAATGGAATCCTAAAAAAGAAATTTTTATTGATGATAAGGAAGCCAATGCTTTGCTTGGACGAACAATGAATAAAGAATGGGGAATAAAAATCTAAAATTTTAAATATATTTGGAAGTCGCTTTGCAAATTAGCAAAGTGACTTCCTTTTTTACTTCAATTAACAACCTCAACCAATGAAAATTAAATTTTTACCTTTAGTTTTTCTGAGTTTTTGTGCATTGGCACAGAATCAAGTTTCAAAAGCTCCATCTACTCCTGCGGCACCAGCTGCACCTAAAGAAGAAAAATCTTCTTCTTTGACAATTCCTTTCAATCCTGATTCGTATGTTACGACTGAACACGTAACGACCATCAAAGGCCAGAAAGTGCCATTTCAGGCAATGACCGGCACAATGCCAGTTTGGGATGAAGATGGCAAAGCAATCGCAGGTTTATTTTATACTTATTACGAACGCTCAGACGTAAAAGACAGAGCAAGCCGTCCATTAGTGATTTCCTTTAACGGTGGCCCAGGTTCGGCTTCGGTTTGGATGCACATTGCTTACACAGGCCCACATTTGCTCAATATTGATGATGAAGGTTATCCGCTTCAACCTTACGGAATCAAAGAAAATCCGTATTCAATATTAGATATTGCTGACATTGTTTTTGTAAATCCGGTGAATGCTGGTTACTCACGCCCAACAAGCAAAGATGTACCAACCTCAAAGTTTTTTGGAGTAAATGCCGATATTAAATATTTGGCCGATTGGATAAATACATTTGTTACACGTACCAATCGTTGGGCTTCACCTAAATATTTGATTGGCGAAAGTTATGGTACAACTCGTGTATCGGGTTTGGCTTTGCAATTACAAAATAGCCAGTGGATGTATTTGAATGGAGTAATTTTGGTTTCGCCAACCACACTTGGAATTGAGCGTGGGGCAGTTTCGGGAGCAGCTTTGAAATTACCGTATTTTGCGGCTACTGCATGGTATCATAAAATGTTACCCGCAGATTTGCAAAAGAAAGACCTAACCGAAATGCTTCCAGAAGTTGAAAACTTCACGATTAATGAACTTTTACCAGCTATTAGCAAAGGTGGTTTCTTGGAAGATGCCAAGAGAAAAGAAATTGCGGCTAAAATGTCGAGATACTCGGGGCTATCTGAAAGTGTAATTTTACAACAAAATTTAGATATTCCACTTGAATTTTTCTGGAAAGAACTTTTGCGAGAGAAAGGTTTCACCGTTGGGCGTTTAGATTCAAGATATAAAGGGATTGACAGAAAAGAAGCAGGCGAAAAACCAGATTTCAATTCTGAACTTACTTCGTGGTTACACTCATTTACACCTGCAATCAATATTTATTTAAGAAATGACTTAAATTATAAGACCGACCTTAAATATTATATGTTTGGACCAGTAAATCCGTGGGATAGAACTGGTGATAACACCGCTGAAAACCTGCGACAAGCAATGGCACAAAATCCATATTTGCACGTAATGGTACAATCAGGTTATTATGATGGTGCTTGCGATTACTTCAATGCTAAGTATAATATGTGGCAAATGGACCCGAGTGGCAAGTTAAAAGACCGTATGTCATGGAAAGGTTATAGGAGTGGCCACATGATGTATTTGCGACGAGAAGATTTGCAAACTTCTAATGAAGACATTCGTGAATTTATCAAAAAATCTCTTCCAAAGCCAAACCAACCAGCGAAGTATTGACAATAAATTTGTTGAATACTTCGCTTAAAATTTAATTGTTTTTCAGAAAAGTCATAATCTAAAGTTATGGCTTTTTTTGTTTTATAATGCCGCATTCGACAATATAAATATTCCAATATTTTTTGTAAAATAGCCAATTCTCAAACAATAATTAAATATTTTAGCAATGGCATGAATTTTTTTTAATAAAATTTAGATATTAAATTATTAATATTTTATCTTTGATTTCAAACATTTTCAAACCTAATCTTTTTTATTATTTTATGAAACACTCATACCCAATTCCTATTAAGGTAAGGGCATTGATGCTTTTGCTTTTCTTCACAAGCTCAATGGTTTTCGCCCAAAAAAAAATCACAGGTAAAGTAACAGATGCAGAGAGTGGTATTGGATTACCCGGTGCTACGATTCAAGTGAAAGGAACTAACAAAGGAACATCATCTGATGCGAATGGTGCATTTGCAATTGACGTACCTTCAGGTTCAACGCTCGTAATCTCGTCTATCGGTTATGTTGCAGTTGAGGAAGCGGTTGGTAATCGTTCAATCATCGATGTAGCTATGCAATCAGATGCTAAAGCTTTAAGCGAAGTGGTTGTAACTGGTTACGCAACTCAACGTAAGAAAGACATCACAGGAGCTGTAACAACAGTTAGTGCGAAAGAGTTAACGGCTCTACCATCGGCAAGTGTAACCCAAATGTTACAAGGTCGTGCTGCGGGTGTAACTGTTGGTAACGATAACTCTCCTGGTGGTGGTACAATGGTTCGTGTACGTGGATTTGGTTCAATTAACAATAATAGTCCACTTTATATTATTGATGGAACGCCAACTCAAGGAACACTCAACCAAATTAACCCTAATGATATCGAAACAATGCAAGTATTGAAAGATGCTTCTGCTGCTTCAATCTACGGTGCTCGTGCTGCAAATGGTGTTGTAATCATCACAACCAAGAAAGGAACTTCTGGTGAGCCGAAAATTACATTCGATATGTACACAGGTACACAACGTGTAGGCAAAACGCTTGATTTGTTAAATACTAAAGAACTTGGTGAATTATACTATCAGTCAGAGATAGGTGCTGGTAAAACTCCAGGTACTTCGCCGTCAGCTCAGTATAAGTTTTCTCCAACAGGTGAGCAAACAATTGCAGATTATATCTATCCAAACGTTTTTGGAGCATTACCTGCAAACTATACTTATACAAACGATATTAACGACCCGAAATTAGGTGTTACTGCTTTTAATATCACTAAAGCAAACAAAGAAGGTACAGATTGGCAACATGTAATTTTTGGCCCAGCTAAAATCCAAAATTATCAATTAGGAGCAACTGGTGGTTCAAAAAATGGTAAATATGCTATTTCTGGTAGTTATTTCGACCAAGATGGTATCTTGAAATACACTTCTTACAAGCGTTATTCAGTTAGAGCAAATACAGAATTTACTAAGAATCGTTTGACTTTTGGTGAAAACTTTACGGTCTCTTACGATGAAAGAGTGGGTGTACCTTCTGGTAACCAAAACGAAAGTAACCCAATTTCATTTGCGATTCGTATCCAACCAATCATTCCTGTATTCGATATTACTGGTGGCCCAGTAGCTCTTGGTGGTACAAATACTTCTGATTTGAATGGTTTTGCAGGAAGTCGTGGTTCTAACCTCGGTAATGCTCCAAACCCATTGGCAAGACAATGGCGTGAAAAAGATAACATCATTAAAGGTACTCACATCTTCGGTAATGTTTTCGCTGAATTAGCAATCTTGAAAGATTTGAAATTCCGCACAAGTTTAGGTGTTGAATTCAATAACTATAACTTCTCTCAATATTTAAACCGTGATATTGAAGCTGCTGAGCCTCGTAGTTCAAATAGCTTGACTGTATCAAATAACTTTGATAGAGCGATTACATGGTTTAACACTTTGAACTACAACAAAACATTTGGAAATCATACAATCAATGTTTTGGCGGGTACTGAAGCTGTTCAAACTTATGCTTTCGGATTTAGTGCTGCTCGTAGTAACTATGCGTTTGATGATATGTCTTATCGTTATCTTAACCTTGGTGCTGCTGCTGGTTTATCTAACTCTGGTGCTGGTGCAACAATCAGTGCATTATTCTCTCAATTCGGTAAAGTAAACTACTCTTACAAAGATTTCTTGTTGGCTGACGTAACTGTACGTCGTGATGGTTCTTCTCGTTTCTCACCAGCATACCGATATGGTGTTTTCCCTGCGTTCTCGTTAGGGGTTCGTATGACTGAGTTTGAATTTATGAAGAAACTGACTTTTCTTGATGATTTAAAAATTCGTGGAGGTTGGGGTAAAACTGGTAACCAATTGATTCCAAACGTATTTAATGCTTATACGCTTTATACGCCAGACCCATTGAACAATGCTTATGACATCTCAGGTTCTGGAAACTCAATTGCCAATGGTTTTGACTTAACGCAATTTGGTAACCCGAACGGAAGATGGGAAACAAATACTTCAACAAACATTGGTTTCGATGCGACTTTATTGAAGAGTAAATTAGAAGTTGTATTAGACCTTTATTCACGTATTACTTCAAACATGCTTACGCAAGTGCCGATTCCAAGAACAGCTGGTACAGGTTCAATTCCTTACGTAAATATTGGTGAAGTTAGTAACAAAGGTGTTGATTTGAATGTAACTTATCGTGACAAAATTGGTCAATTACGTTATTCAGTAAGTGGAATGATTAGCCACTACAAAAATAATGTTGTGAAATTGAATGATGACCCGAACGCTTCTATCTTTGGTTTCACTACTCGTCTCCCAGCAATCTCGTTGACTAAAGCAGGTTTACCAATCTCAAGTTTCTACGGATATATTGTTGATGGTGTAATCAAAGATGATGCTGAAGCTGCTGCTGCTCCTAAATTTGGTTCATATACAAGAGCTGGGGTATTTAAGTTTAGAGATGTAAATGGTGATGGTATCATTACTGCTGCTGATAAAACTATCATCGGTAATCCTCACCCAGACTTTACTTATGGTTTTAACATCAATTTAGGTTACAAAAACTGGGATTTAGCAATCTTTGCTCAAGGTTCTAAAGGAAATGATATTTTCAACTACCAAAAATTCTGGACAGACTTTAATACATTCCAAGGAAACCGTTCTAAAGATATGCTATACAATTCTTGGAAAAAACCAGGTGATGATGCTTTATTACCACGTTTGAACTCTCAAGATGGAACAAGTCAACAAATCTCTACATACTTTGTTGAAGATGGCTCTTACATGAGAATCAAGAATATTCAATTAACATACTCTTTCCCTGCGGCTTGGGTACAAAAAATCAAGTTGAGTTCAGCTCAAATTTATGTTCAAGGACAAAATCTTTTCACTTTCACAAAATACAAAGGTCTTGACCCAGATATTAATTTACGTAACTCAGGAACCGACAATCAAGATATTCACATGGGTATCGACGAAGGTGCATTCCCAGTTGCAAAATCTTATAACGTTGGCGTAAGAATTGGATTCTAATTGAAAAAACTATAAAAAAGATAAAATGAAAAAATTATTAATAATCGGCTTGATTGGAATAAGTCTTTCTTGTTCTGAGTCATTCTTTGACATTCAGCCTCAAGGTGCAGCCTCATTGGCTTCGCTGAGTAACAAAAATGGTGTAAACGCACTTTTAATTGGAGCATACTCTCTATTAGATGGTGTTGGTGCTGGCAATACTGGTCGTCAATCTACGATTTCAAATTATGTTTTTGGTGGAATTACAAGTGGTGATGCCGTAAAAGGCACTGACATCGGTGACCAACCTGAGCAAGAATATATTGAGCAGTACAACTGGTTATCTGATAATACATACTTCTTGGGTAAATGGCAACATTCTTATGATGGCGTGGCTCGTGCAAATGAAGCAATTCAATTATCGCAAAGTCCTGATGTTAAGGATATGACCGATGCTGAAAAAACTCAGATTGTAGCAGAAGCTCGTTTTTTACGTGGACACTATCATTTTGAAGCAAAGAAAATGTGGAATATGGTTCCGTACATTGATGAGAAAACCTATGTTGCATCAGACCCAAATTCTACAAAAATACCTAATGACCAAGATATTTGGCCAAAGATTGAAGCTGACTTCCAGTTTGCTGCTGATAATTTACCAGCAACTCAATCTCAAAAGGGTAGAGCTACAAAATGGGCGGCAAAAACATATTTAGCAAAAGCTTTGATTTTTCAAAAGAAATGGGCAGCAGCAAAAGCCTTATTGGAAGATGTTTACAAAAACTCTGGTAAGAAATTAATGCCAAATTACCACGATAACTACCGTAACATCACTAATAACAATGCAGAATCAATTTTCGAGGTTGAATTCTCAATTAATGATGGTACAAACGGTAATAATGGTAACGCTGGAGATAACCTTAACTGGCCATATTCTGCAAATGCCCCAGGTAGAGGATGTTGTGGATTCTATCTTCCATCGCAAAACCTCGTGAATGCTTTTAAAACTGATAAAGATGGTTTGCCAATGATTGGTTCTTCACCTGATGGAACTGCGGACACTTATAACCAAATTGATTTACCTAACGACCAAGGCTTAAAGTCTGACCAACCATTCAACTTAGATAAAACTGTTCCTGTTGACCCACGTCTTGATTGGACAGTTGGCCGTCGTGGTGTAAACTTCCTTGATTGGGGTCCAATGCCTGGTTATTCTTGGATTAGAAATCAAAACTATTCTGGCCCGTACACAGGTAAAAAATGGATGTATTACTTGGCTGACGAAGGTAGCTCAACTCACTCTACATCAAAACGTAACGTAAATAATAACTATCGTTTATTGAAAATGTCGTCTGTTATTCTTTGGTTAGCTGAGTGCGAAACAGAGTTAGGAAACTTACAAGCAGCAGAAGATTATATCAACATGATTCGTGTTCGTGCAAAAACTGGTTCAGTACAAGACCCAACTATCAATTATGTTGTAAATCCTTATCCAAAAGGTACATTTACTGCTAAAGGTGCAGATTATGCTCGTAATGCAGTTCGCATGGAAAACCGTTTAGAGTTTGCTATGGAAGGTCACCGATTCTTCGACTTAGTACGTTGGGGAATTGCTGAAAAATACTTGAATAAGTATGTTGCTGAAGAATCAGTTGATGGAAAAGACTTATCTGGTAGAACATATAATAAGCGTGGATATTTGAAAGGTAAAGTTTTCACGGCTAAAAATGCTTATTTCCCATTACCAAATGACGAAATTTTGAATAGCCAGAAAAATGGTCAACCTACGTTGAAACAAAATCCAGGTTATTAATTTTTTGATTAGCTTCGTTACCAAATTGCCAAAATGCTCATGTATTTTGGCAATTTTTTTTGTTTTTTATCTAACAAAATACTTTGATTCCTTTATTAAGATTTTTATTTTTGATAAACAGAATACTATTCAATCCTTCTTCTATGATTCATCTAACAATTTTTGAGTGGACTTCTTTTTTCGGAAGATTTCATCCACTTACAGTCCACCTTCCCATTGGCTTTTTGTTCTTAATTCTTCTTTTAGAGGTTTTAAATAAATTCAAAAAACTACAAATTAATTCAGAAATTATTAGCCTAACATTGCTCGTTACGGCCATTAGTGCAACATTGGCTTCGATTTTGGGTTATTTTTTATCTTTAGAAGGCGGATACAACGAAGAAATATTAGAAGAACACCAATTTCAAGGAATCGGGTTGGCTATTTTTTGCTGGATTGTATGGATTTTAAGCACAGATTGGCTTACATCAAAAGCTACTAAAGCTAAACTTTTCTATTTCCCCTCATTGATTTTTGCATTTGTATTAATGATTATAACTGGCCATCATGGTGGAAACCTAACACATGGTGAATCTTATTTAACCGAAAATATACCTTATCCTTTTCGTAGTTGGTTAGGGATGCCAGATAAAAGTGATATTCCTAAAAATGAAATTGCAACAAAGATTCAGAACCCGACTGAAGCTCAGGTTTATACAGACATTGTTAAACCAATTTTTAAACAAAAATGCGAGCAATGCCACAATGCAACAAAAATGAAAGGCGATTTGCGTATGGATGATGTTAAGCTTTTTATAAAAGGAGGGAAGCATGGTGTAATTTTCAAGGCGAATGATGTACAAGGAAGCGAATTTATCAAGAGAATCTTATTGCCCGAATCGGACGACGACCACATGCCTCCCAAAGGTAAAACACAAATAACTGAAGATGAACTTACAATTTTAAAGTGGTGGATTGAACAAGGAGCATCATTTGACAAAAAAGTTTCACAGCTATCAATTACTAATGAAGTTAAGCCAATTTTGGCAACTTTTGGTATAGGAAATAAATCGAATATTGTAGAAGTAAAACAAGATAAATATATAGTTGAAGAAAGAATTTTAGGTATTAATGTTGATGAAGTAGAAAAATCATCCATCGATAAAGTGAAAAAATCAGGTGGTTTAGTTTTGCCACTTTCTCAAAATAATAATTACGTTGAACTTACATTTTTGAATAATCCCAAACTTTCTGATGATGATGCTTCTTTGATTGCGATTGCACCCACTCAAACTTTGTGGTTAAAGTTGTCTAATACCCAAATAACTGATAAGTCTGTTGAGTTTATAGCGAAGCTTCCGAACCTTACCAGATTGCACCTGGAAAATACTAAGATTACCGATAACTCAATAAAATCGATTTCTACATTACAAAATCTTGAATATCTAAACCTCATCGGGACGAATATTTCGGATGCGTCAATTCAGAGTTTAAGCAAGCTTAAAAATCTAAAAAAACTTTATTTATGGAAAACAAAAGTGACAGAGAAGGGAGTGGAGAATCTTAAAAAAGCTTTGCCAAATTTAGTGGTAGATTTAGGGATAACACAACAACAAATGGCTGAACTTGAAAAAGCTAAAGCCAATGAAGTAAGCGATGATGTTTACAAGAAAAAATGAAGTGATAGTACAAGAAAAAAGGATTGATGTAAATCAATCCTTTTTTTGTTTATTTTCAATTGCTTGAAGTGCATTTAATTCATTTTGGGTATCAGAATAACTCGGGTAAATATAGTCTTCTGGGTCATAATTTTCATTAGAAACAACCAGAACGATAGCATTGTCTGAAAAGTTTTCTAAGGTATGCCAATCTTGGGGTTCAAGAATCAATACTTTGTTTGGTTCATCAAGACCAAAAACCATTTTTTTATCAGGAGTTTCTACATAAATATCACATGAACCCTGTAAACACATTAATGCCTGCCATGCCTTTATATGTCTGTGTCCTCCTCTTGTTTCACCGTCAGCGTTGGTAATATAAAATATACGCTTTAGTGAACCCGGTAAAATATTCTCAAAAACAGTTAAATCTCCCCTGTTACTTGAATGTACAGGCAAAGTGAAAATTTTAGGCATAGTGGTCGGTACGGTTAGTACTAAATAAGTTATCAGTACTTAAGTTTGTTGATTCAATTATAAATTGAGTTGTAAACATAATAAAAACTTAAGTAATATTACAAGATTTAACCCTTTTTTTATCGTTCGGAACGTATCTAATTCCGAATATTTCTCTAATAGTATTAAATTTTGATTAAAAATAATGAAAATTTGACATTACATCTAATCTTTCTTGATTTAATCAAAATCGGAAGGAAATGTGAAGCTAAAATTTACCTTTTAAAGGTTTAAATTACTCTATAGAGGCTGCATTTCAATTCCAAAACAAGAAAATTGAAATAATTGATTTGTTCTATTTATTCGGTTGTGAAAATAACATTTTAAAATCCAATAGAGTTGCCACCATCAACAGGTAGCGAAACACCAGTGATGTATCTTGCTGCTTCTGAGGCTAAGAAAACAGCTGCCCAGCCAATATCTGAGGGTTTTCCAAATTTACCGATTGGAGTTCTATTTAAAGCACGATTCATGCGGTCAGGGTCGCTTCCCATGGCGGTTTTCATCATGCTTGTTTCAATAAAGCCTGGGGCAATGGCATTGATTCGAACGTTTTGTGGTGAAAACTCAGATGCCAAGACTTTTACCATACCTTCTACACCTGATTTCGATGCCGCATAAGCTACCACTCGGTCAATGCCATAATAGGCGGCCATTGATGAAATCATGATAATTGAACCACTCTTTCGAGCAAGCATACGTGTGGCACAGGCACGGGTTAGGGCAAACACCGCACTTAAATTAGTTTGAATTATGCGGTTAAAATCTTCGTCCGAAACCTCTAATGCTGGGCGTTTCATATTAACTCCTGCATTATTTACCAAAATATCAATCGGGCCATAATTTGATTCAATCTCATTCACTAATCCATCTAATGAAGGCAAATCCGTTACATCATTGACAATGTAATGGGCATTTTCTCCTAATTCGGCTACTGCTACTTGTAATGGTTCTTCTCTACGACCAGTAATAACTACTTTTGCTCCCGAAAAAATCATGCACTTGGCTATGTCGAATCCAATTCCGCTACCGCCGCCAGTTATTAAACATAATTTATTAGTGAGTGCAAAAGCAGTATTATGTGAAATGTGTTTACTCTCTTCTGTGAAAATTGCTCTTTCTGTCATCTTAAATGATAAATTTCTACTATTTTTTTAACTTCTTCTAAACTTCTATTTGGCGGAGTGAGTGAATTCGGTATCGGCATTTTTGAAAAATCTTTAAAATACAAAACGCAAGCATCACGCCACCAAATGGATTCTTTTTCTTGAGTTTTGAGTCGAGCATTTACACTTGCGAATGTCTCAGTATCAATGTAAGGTTGCAATTTTAGCCAATCCTTCTGTAATTTTTGAACCTCGACAACGCCGTTGTAGTATCTGTAACAAAGCTCTTCCCAAAGGGTATTTCCTGTGCTAAGTTTTTTATTCCATGCAATATGATGAAACCATAAAAGATAATTCAAGTCACATTTTTCTGGGTTTCCCCATGTTTCATTGATTTCTTTTGAATATAGTTTAATCGCATTGCTCAACTTTCCGGTTCTATCGAAGCCTAAGCCGACTGAATCTGCTTTATGGTAATAGATTGATGTCCAATCTGGTCGGGCAGCTTTTGTGAGCCAAGGTTCTGGGCCGTAATGGTGCCCTTCGCCCATCATGTGATGCAAACCAAGTGGATACGTATAACTGATATATGTTGGCAATGATTTTTGCATAATTTCATTAATTTGAATTTTTGCTTTTTCATCATTTGTCAAGGTCATTCCAATCCATTCATTAGCTATTTTTTCAGAACTTAGCGTATAATCCCATGCTAATCGACCGAAAGCGTACCAATTGGCTTGATTGAAAGGGTGTCCACACCAATTTGCATCTGAACCAGTATTTGCAACACCTGCAATTAACGAATTTGGGTTATTGTATAAACTACCGTCAATTACTTTTGCCACAGTAGAGCCTTTCCCTTTAGAATATGTATCAGTATCGAGACACTCTTTAAACATTGGTGCTAAGTAGGTGAGGTGAGTAGATTGCCCCAAATACTCTTGGGTAATCTGAAACTCAATGCCGAGTTTGGTATTTGGAAAATTACCAAACATCGGATGAAATGGCTCACGAGGCATGAAATCGATTGGGCCATTTTTTACTTGCACAATCACTTTTTCGTCAAATTTTCCATCAAGTGGCTTAAATTGTTCGTAAGCCTCTTTAAATCTATCGCCGTTGGGGTCGGCATTATAAACAAATGCTCGCCAAATGACAATTCCTGAAAACGGTTTCATAGCTTCGGCAAGCATGTTTGCACCGTCGGCGTGTGTACGGCCATAATCTTGTGGACCAGGCTCGCCTTCAGAATTGGCTTTTACCAAATAACCACCAAAATCTGGAATGTACTGATGAATTTCTTTCGTTTTTTCATTCCACCATTTTCTTACTTCTGGGTCGAGTGGGTCAGAGGTTTTTAGCCCACCAAGCGTACGAGGAGAACGAAAATTTACCGAAATAAAAACTTTGATTCCGTACGGACGAAGCACATCTGCCACAGCTTTGATTTTTTCGAGATATTCGGCTGTAAGAAATCTTGAACTTGCATTAACATTATTGATTGATGTTGCATTAATACCCAAAGAAGCATTGGCACGTGCATAAGCAATATATCTTGGGTCAATTCTGAAAGGTAATTCGTTCCATTTCCAAATTGATGAACCCGCATAGCCACGCTCAACAGTCCCATTGGCGTTGTCCCAGTGATTGAGCATTCTTATTTTAATTTTTGGACTGCTTACAATATTTTCATTCAAAGACTGCCCAGTTTGAATACGTCTTAGTAATTCAAATGCTCCGTACAATACGCCTGCTTCTGATTTTGAACTAATGACCAAATTTCCTTTTTGAGCAAATATTGCAAACCCATCATTGGCCAAGTCGTTAGTGAGTGCTTGATTAGTTGATACTTCCAAAACAACTCCTCCTGCTTGACTATTATTTGAAACAATATTTGTTTTTGTACCTAAAAGCCCTGCAAAACCCATTTGAAGCTCTTCGGCAGTTTTTTGTAAAGTTGGATGATTGGCACTTATAGAAATAAATTTTGTGTATTTTTGATAAGACAGCTTTTGCTTTTGGTCTTTAATTAAATCATATTTTAGCCAAAGCCTTGAACCATCATCGGCCATTGAGAAAAATGAAACTATGAAAAATAAGACTGTAAAAATTCTTTTTTGCATTTCAATTGAATTGATAATAAAAATATTATTTGTTTTTTGGCTCAAGTAAGTCCCAAAGGTTTCCGTATAAATCAGCAAAAACTGCAACAGTACCATATATTTCTTCTTTTGGTTCTCTTACGAATTTTACACCTTTTTCAATCATGAGATGATAGTCTCTCCAAAAATTATCAGTATAGAGAAACATAAAAACTCGCCCACCTGTTTGGTTGCCCACTCGACTTTCTTGTTCAGTGTTTGCTGCTTTTGCCAGTAAAATCGCTGTCTCAGTCGCTCCTTTAGGTTTTACTAACACCCAACGTTTTTCTTCACTAAGTTTGGTATCTTCAATTAATTCAAAACCTATTTTTTGGGTATAGAAATCAATTGCGTCGTCATAATCTTCAACGACCAATGCAAAATGTGCGATGTGTTGTTTCATTCACTTAAATTTCTTTCAATTGCCATTTGAAGTCCTCTAATTTCTGCCAATCCTTTTAATCTTCCAATGGCCGAATATCCTGGATAAGTTTTACGCTTAGTAATCCCTTCTTGGAGGTCATCGAGCATTTGGTGTCCGTGGTCGGGTCGCATCGGTATCTGATTATCTGATTGACCAGCCGCTTTTCTACGATTTTGTTCTTCAATGACTGCCTTGACGACTTCATACATATCTACATCGCCATTCAGATGTGCAGCTTCGTGAAAGTTTTTAGGGTTTTCTTCCCGCTTGGTAGTTCGTAAATGCAAGAAATGAATTCGATTCGCAAACTTCTTAACCATTTTAGCCAAATCGTTATCAGCTCTTACACCAAGCGAACCTGTACAAAATGTAATTCCATTTGCACGTAAATCACAAGCATTCATTAATTGCTCCAAATCATTTTCTGTACTTACCACTCGTGGCAAACCCAATAATGGTTGTGGTGGGTCATCGGGGTGAATACATAAATTGATACCTAAATTTTGTGCAAAAGGAGTGATTTGTTTAACAAAGTAATAAAGATTGTTGCGAAGTTCGGCATCTCCGATGTTTGCATAATTATCAAGTAAACCTTGAAAAGTGTTTAGGTTAAAAGCTTCTTCTGAACCAGGTAAACCTAATAATGCTGTGTTTTTAAGTGTTTCGATTGCCTCAGGGGTCATCTGTTCAAACTTTATTCTGGCAGATTCTCTAACATCTGGCTCATAGTCTTTCTCCGCATTGGGGCGTTTCAGAATAAATAAATCAAAAATAGCAAAGTCTTCCCAAACAAATCGAAGAGCTTTAGAGCCATCAGGCATTTCATAATTAAGGTTCGTCCGTGACCAATCAAGTACAGGCATGAAATTATAACAAACAATCTTAATTCCGCACTTGGCTAAGTTTTGTAGTGATTGTTTATAATTTTCGATAAAATACTCTCGTGATGGCAAACCTTTCTTAATATCTTCATGAACAGGAAGGCTCTCTACCACTAACCACTTTAATTCGGAATAACGGTTATTTTCTTTTTCAATGATATTTATTCTTTCTTTGATTGCCTCGACAGACCAAATTTCACCAACTGGTATTTGATGCAAAGCCGAAACAACACCCGTACAGCCCGCCTGCCTAATATGCATTAATGAAACTGGGTCATTTGGCCCAAACCAACGCATTGTATGTATCATTTTTATAATTGAGAATTAAGAATTTAGAATGAGATGAGCTACGTTTACCTTTAATAGATTAAGTATAATATTTTGTTTTTTTAATTCTACATTCTTAATTCTACATTTTTCATTTATTTAAACTTATTCTTTGGGCATTTTTCTGTGCTTTTAGAGCTAATTCAGTTGCCAAAAAGCAGTGCTCTTGAGTCATAGCGGTTTCGGTACGATTCAGAATATCATCAACTAATTGTGGGCCATAAGGAAGCACTTGAGCCGAACAATCGAAATATTTCGTTTCTTTATTATCTGTTAAGAATAAATGGCTACCACCTTCACGACCAGCAAGGTCGATATTTTTTCTGATTTCGATAAAGCCCTCAGTACCAAGAATTGTTAAGCGACCATCTCCCCATGTTTTTAAGCCATCTGGTGTAAACCAATCGACTCTAATGTAACCCATACCTCCATTTCCTCGGAGCATTGCATCACCAAAGTCTTCAAATTTTGGAAATTCTGGGTGATGGACATTCCCTATTTGTGAAGCCACAACTTCTGCCTTAGTTGAGTTTGTGAAATGTAAATATTGGTCGAACTGGTGCGAGGCAATATCAGTTATGATTCCGCCAAACAAATCTTTATCAAAAAACCATTCTGGGCGAGTTTTGGTGTTCATTCTGTGCGGCCCAAGTCCAATCGTTTGAATGACATTGCCAATGGCTCCCGCTTTTACAAGTTCACCAGCTTTTACGGTTGCTTTATTCTCGAAACGCTCGCTGTACATGATTGAGTAGATTCGACCAGTTGCTTTTTGTACTTTTCGCACTTCGGCTAATTGTTCGAGTGTTGTAATACCTGGTTTATCAGACATGAAATCTTTACCCGATTTCATAACTCTGATACCCAAAGGAGCTCTTTCAGAAGCGATTGCCGAACTTAATACTAAATTGATAGATTTATCATCTAAGATTTCTTTTTCATCTTTAACCAATTTGGCATCAGGATAACGTTTGGCAAAATCAGCAATCAAGTTAGCCTCTTTTGCAAAGTACGCAACTAACTGACCTCCACCTTTCTTTACAGCCTCAACTTGGCTATAAATGTGGCCATGATTCATTCCGATAACGGCAAATTTGATTCGAGGAGAATCGTAAACCTTTTCGGTCACGCCTTTTACTATTTCAGTGCTATAATGTCCAAAACTATTATTTTGGAACATCGGAAAAGCCATTAATCCTGCTGCTGCCGATGTTTTTTTAAGGAAATTTCGTCTATTGTTCATTGGAAATATGACGGGGTTGCCCGTGAGATTATTAGATATGAAATAAGAAATCCAAGCTGTGAGAAATATCTCATAACTTATATTTCATATCTCATACCTATCTTTTACATTTTAATATAATTAGTACCGTAAGGCTTTCTTTGCGAACGAGATAGCATTGCATTAGCTTCGTTATCGTTTACAAACTTCTCGGTTGTTGGATTCCAAGTGAGTTTTCGAGGAAGTTTCATAGCGATATGGCTAATTAAACAGACTGTACAAGCTCTGTGACCAATTTCAACTGGCGAAATTGGCTCTTTTCGGCTTTGGATACAATCAAGCCAGTTTCCATGTTGTTCTGTACTTTTGTATAAATGAATTTCATTTTCGCCGATAACCGATTCTAAAATCTTAGGGTCACTGGCATCGAGAGCTTTGCTACTTTTAGCTTTAGAAACTGGGTCGCTGGCTGAAGCAACATAATCTCCACGAGAGACAAAAATCCAACCTTCTGTTCCTTCGTATCTGATTCCATTAGGGAAGCCTCCGCTGGTGTACATCGTCACACCGTTGGCGTAATCAGCTTTAACCATAAAGTCACCATGAACATTCCAATTACCACTTTTCGGGAATTCTGCTACTGCTTGTAAGGTTGTTGGACCTGTATATTCAGTGTTCATACCCCAAGCGGCAGAGTCGAAATGGTGTTGTCCCCAACCTGTAATCATTCCCGCTCCAAATTGTTCTATGCGTAACCAACCTGGGCGGCCATATCCTACTTGTGGATGCACAGCATTTTCAGTGTAGGGCATTTCTGGTGTTGAACCGAGCCACATATCATAGTTGAATCCTTTCG
This sequence comes from Emticicia aquatilis, assembly GCF_014644295.1. Lineage (GTDB taxonomy): Bacteria > Bacteroidota > Bacteroidia > Cytophagales > Spirosomataceae > Emticicia > Emticicia aquatilis. Next base: position 497,638 of record NZ_BMKK01000002.1, on the reverse strand, counting down.
GAACTGGCATTGCTGGGAATGTTGGTCCTGCTGGGTCGCCTGGGAGTCCAACTTTCACAGTATGTAATTTTCCGATACGTCCATTGCGTACTAATTCAGCCGCAATTCTGAATTGTGGTGAAGAACGTTGCTGTGTTCCAACTTGTAAAATCCTTCCAGTTTTTTTGATTACATTGCTCAGTAAGCGTCCTTCAGAAACTGTCAATGAAGTTGGTTTTTGCAAATAGATATCTTTTCCTGCCAAAGCTGCTTCAATGGCTGGTTGGGCGTGCCAAAAGTCAGGGGTACTGATAATTACTGCATCAATGTCTTTATTTAAGAGCATTTCACGGTAATCGTCATACATTTTTACATCTACATAGTTGTCTTGACCTGTTTTTTTCTTGTAATAATTTTCTACAAGGAGCTTTCCATCTTTGAGACGATTTTGGTCTAAATCACAAACGGCCATAATACGAGCCACATCGTGCTGCATTGTACCAACCATATCGTGGTCACGGCCAATGCGTCCGCAGCCAATTTGACCAATATTGATTTTATTACTTGGGGCATTTTTACCAAAAACCGTTGATGGTACGATTGTTGGAATGCCAAACGCTGCGGCTGCTACACCTGTAAGTGTTTGACCAATAAATTTTCTGCGTTCCATTTATTTAATTGTTAAGGTTGAGTTTCTGTTTTCCAATTTTGTAGAATTCGTAAATCGTCATTAGATTCAATCGTAATTCTTGTTACTCTAATTTATATTTTTCAAATTGTTCGGCAATTTTGGCACTTGATGTGTCGCCTGAATGAACCAAGACACGATACTTTAATTTGATTGTTTGACCTTTTTTTAATGTAGTTTCTTTATCATTTTGCGGCCAATACATTGGTGTAGGCGAGAAAAAACCATAATCACGAGTAAACCAAGGTGCAGGATACCACTCGTTGGATGGGTGTTGCAAAATAGCCATTCCTTCTTGTTTATCGCCACGTTTTCCATAAAAATCTATCCAAGTAGCTTTTTTTCCAAATGTTTCTTTTTCTCCTTTTTCACCATTTGAATTGAGCATAGTACCACCGTTTATTACTGCCAAATCAGCGTCCATTCTTCCACTAAAGAGTGAGTGATTGGTTTTCTCAATGATTACATCCATGAGCATTTCGAGAGTTACATCGAAATCTATTTGATACAATTCTTTTGAAGGGGCCGTAATCGTTATCTTGCGTGTATCTTTAATCGGAGCATTGGCATTTGGTCTTCGCCAAATACATTCATTTTCAATGATAACTTTATCATTTCCCGACTCGATTACATCGGCTCTTATCGACACTATTTGACCTCTTTCGAGTCCTTCTTGCCAATAATTGCCGCCGTTTACCTTATCACAACCAAAAAATAATGAACTATGGTGCGGATAATTGGCATTTCGCATGGATGTTACGCTTGCGTTTGAAGGCCCATTGACTGGAAAGAAAAATGGATATTTTTCGTCTTCTGATAAAATATAACTCGTGAATAGATTATTATTTATGAGGACATCAATTTTTGAATTGAATTTCTGAGCGACAATTTTAGTTTGGGCGAACAATTTCTGCCCACACACTAAAAATAAAAGTATAAATAATGGTCTGAATTTCATGTCTTTAGGATTCAATTTGGTAGAGAAGTTGCATGCAATGTCTCTATGGAGGATTTACAGTTTTTCTATTTCTTTTTGGCCAATTCTAATGCTTTGGTTGTTGTATAATATTTAACCAACATATTTGGTACTTCCCACTCGGGTAATTTATTTTTAGATTTATAATCCAAGAATCTATCCATTACCTCACCAAAATGTGCTTCGTGTCCAGTACGATATGAGTCTGGAATTTCTACTAACCATTCATTGCCATGTTTTCTCAAATTTATTCCTGCATACTTACTTTTAAGTGCTTCAAATGCTTTTTGAAGTTCACTTTCAGTTAAATTATTGGGTTTTATGTAGAGTTGCGGAGTGAATTTTTCTTCTTTTCCTTGTCTAATTTCGAGATTCGCTTTTGTGCCTCTGATTACCGAATAATGTGTATCGCCACCTTCGCTTGCACTATAATTCCACAAAGCACGAAGTTTGGTGTGTACGCCTCGCAAACTATAATTGATTTCGCCATTGGCATATACATTGATAGTAGTATCGTTTTTTAAGTCTTTTTTCAAAAAGTCAGGAAATTTTTTTGCTCCAGTAATTAATGAAAATTGACTCAAAGTCATTGGCGTTGGCCAACGAGTAGCTGAATTGAACTTAACATCTTTGTTTGAGAGTATTACATTCGGAAAAATTGTCCATTGAGCTAAATCAACTAAATGTACCATTACATCAGCAATTCCTTCACCTTGCTGAGTTACGTCCATAAACCATGTTGGTCGTTTCAGTGGACTACCCGATACATATTTGTAGAAAAAATGAACGCTTTCTGTAAAAACCGCAGGATTTTCGGGAGTTCCTTTTTCCAACTGGCCAAAAATAGCGGGCATTTGAGTTAGTTCTTTTTGTAAGACAGTTGTGATTTCAGACCTTTCAGTCATAATATCGTAGAGCAATACGTTGTTTTTCTTAGCAACGGCAAATGCTTGTTGAAGCTGAACGTAGCCTTTGCTATCAATGCACATCGGTTTATCTCCTAAAATATTAATTCCAGCTTCGGCAGCTTTTAAAATGTATTCAGTTTTCTTTTGATTGTTTCCTGCAATAACCAACACATTGCCTTTTTTCTCGGCAATCATTTTTTCTAAATAGTCACTGCCTTGATATACATTTTCTTTCCAATTAGTTGGGTTCTTTGCACGAGTATTATAGCTCTCAATTCTTTTCAAGTGGTCTTGTAAATCCTGACCAGCAGGAGCATAAACATTTACGACCGATTCTACATTATCATAAGTTTTATTCTGAACTAAAGCCGCATGGAAATGACCAGGGTCGAGGGTTATGAATTGAATCGGTTTGGTTTGGGCAAACACTTGAGAAACTTCGAGAAGCATTAATGTAGATAGGGTGATTTCTTTTAACATAGTTGATTAATTTTTGCAACTAATTTCTGAAAATAATTCTATATTATATTGAATAATTTCAATTAAAGTAAAATTTGTACCAATAATCAGTAATTTTTCATCATTTAAAATCTAATGGTGTTTTGTGGGACAAAAAAAGTGAAATTGTAGTGTCAGTTGCAATTTATACAACTGACATTTCGACTACATTATCTTTGTTTCACATAGTTCACTGAAAATGACTTAAAAAGCAAAAGTTGAGGTTGTTGTAATATTTGAAAAGTACAATTTGGGATATTCCTGCTAAACAAACTCTTTATGATACATTGATTACAACTATCTCAATTCAATCGTTTTTTATCTAATATTATCTATAAATTTAGGATTATAAAAAGAATATTCTTTCTATTTTTAAGTTTAAATAACTAAAAACTATCGGATACGTTTTCGGAAACGTTTGCGATAGATGAATTGACATTAACTTTTTAGAAAAATAAAGGCTTTTTATTTATTCTTAAAGTGTTCGGAAAATTAAAAAGTGTTGAGTTTAATTTAGAATATTAGTAAGAGTTTATTAGAAAAATACAAATAGCCATGATAGCTTGTACGAAATGTGGTAAAGTTGAAACAATCGTAAAGTCGGGTTTTGTGAGAGGGAAACAAAGGCTCTATTGCAAAGACTGTGAGTTGTATTTTTCTGTAAATCCACCAAATCCGAGTACCAATAAAAAGCCTCATCAAACAACTATTGTAGATATTGCCAAGACTTTAGGTATTTCTCCTTCAACAGTTTCAAGGGCATTGAATAATAGTCAAGAAATTAATGAAAATACTCGAAATGAAGTAATAAGAGTGGCGAACGAACTCGATTATCGACCCAATTTGCTCGCCCAAAGCTTGCACCGAGGTGAAACCCACACGATTGGAGTTGTGATTCCTGATATTCAGCGACCTTTTTTTGCAGGGGTTGTGGCTGGGATTCAGAAAGTAGCGTCGGAGGCAGGTTACAGAGTAATGATTTGCCAATCGAATGAATCGCATAATACCGAAACCCTTAATGTGCAAGCATTGATGGCCAGCCGAGTTGATGGACTTTTGATTAGTCATACCAAAGAAACCAATTCGTTTGAGCATATAAAATTGCATTTAAGAAAAGGTATTCCGATTGTGCATTTTGATAGAGTATGCGACGAACTCGAAACTGCCAAGGTAATACAAGAGGATTTTGAGGGAAGTTTTGCCTTAGTTGAGCATTTGATAAAGCAAGGTTGCCGACGAATTGCTGCTTGTGCTGGCCCCGAAGATTTATTGATAAGTCAGAAAAGATTGAATGGTTATAAAGCTGCCTTACAAAAGTATGATTTGCCGATTGAAACTGATTTGATATTTCATAGTAGCTTTAAGAAAGAAGATTCTCTCAATGCTTTAAATAATTGGTTAGAATTGAGCCAACGTCCCGATGGTATTTTTACGGTTCACTACGCCAATGCCATAGAAATGATTATGTCGTTGAAGCAAAAAGGAATAAAAATACCCGATGAAATTGCTTTGGCGGCCTTTGGAGATGATTTATTGGCATCAATGATTGAACCATCATTGACGGTTTATAACCAATTTCCGTTTACGGTTGGACAAGAAGCCGCCACAATTTTGATTGACAATATTATTAATAAAGAAATATTTGTGCCATTTACGAAGGTTATTAAAGGTGAATTAATTGTTCGACAGTCATCGAATAAAATCTAATAAATTAAAAAATTAAGACAAATACATATTCTAAACTCTTTTATGAAATACAGGAAATTAGGTAAAACAGGCTTTGAAATCTCAGAAATTAGTCTTGGTACTTGGCAAGTAGGAGGTGTTTGGGGCGATGAATTTAGCCATGAAAATGCAGCAAAAATCTTAAATTCTGCCGTTGATTCGGGTATAAATTTTATTGATACTGCCGATGTATATGGCGATGGCGAAAGCGAAAAAGCCGTTGGCCGTTTCGTGAAAAGTCGCTCAGAGCGAATTTATGTGGCAACCAAGTGCGGTCGCCAGCTCAATCCACACGTTAATGAGGCTTATCAGCCAGCCGTTTTACGCAAATTTGTTGAAAATAGTCTCAAAAATATGGGTCTTGAAACCCTCGACTTGATTCAACTTCATTGTCCACCAACAGAAGTATATTATCGACCAGAAATTTTCGAACTTTTTGATAGATTAAAAGATGAAGGTAAAATTTTGAACCTTGGAATTAGCGTTGAAAAAGTAGAAGAAGCTCTCAAAGGCATTGAATATGATAATGTAACGACAGTTCAGATAATTTTTAATACTTTCCGTCAACGCCCTGCCGAATTATTCTTTGAACAAGCAAAAAAGAAAGATATTGGAGTAATCGTACGTGTACCATTAGCAAGTGGTTTGTTGACTGGTAAATTCTCTAAACAATCAACTTTTACAGCGGGCGACCACCGAAATTTTAACCGTAATGGTGAAGCATTTGATAAAGGCGAAACTTTCTCGGGCATTGATTACGAAACTGGGCTTGCAGCGGTTGAGGAATTGAAAGCATTATTTCCAAATCAAGCTAATTTAGCTCCTGTGGCTTTGAAATGGATTTTAGGTTTCGATGCGGTAAGCACAATTATTCCTGGTGCATCTCGACCTGAGCAAGTTTCGGCCAATGTAGCCGCTTTAGATTTTCCAGACTTGAGTGCAGAACAAATTTCACAAATGAATTCAATTTATGAGAAACACATCAAAAAATTAGTACATCATTTGTGGTAATTTCTTGTAGCAAAGCCTTCATTTTATTGATGAAGGCTTTGTTTTTGGTCAATAATGTTGGTTCTAAACAGTGAAAAAGCATTTTCTCTAATGAAAATATTCAACCCAATAATCAAAACTTTCGCCTTTTTGGTGACAAGTATTCCTTTGACATTTGCTCAAAACCCAAATATTCGCCTCAATCAAGTTGGTTTTTACCCGAATGCAACCAAAATGGCAGTTTGGGTTGGCGATAAACAAGAAGCATTTTTCATTCTGAATGTTACAAAGAAAGATACGGTTTTCAAAGGAAAACTTTCACAGCAAAGAATAAATGCCATTTCTCAAAAAACTACACAAATCGCTGATTTTTCTGACCTAAAAAAAGTTGGTAAATATCAATTGGGTATTCCAAATATTGGCGTTTCCTACACTTTTGAAATCAAACCTAATGTGCATCGTGAAGCCGCAATTGCTTCACTGAAAGCATTTTATTTTCAAAGAGCATCTACTGCTTTACCCGAAAAATATGCAGGGAAGTGGCATCGTCCATCAGGACATCCCGACGATAAGGTGTTGATTCATCCTTCGGCAGCTACTAAACAAAGACCAGAAGGAACCATCATTTCTTCTCCAAGAGGTTGGTACGATGCGGGAGATTATAACAAATACATCGTAAATTCAGGAATCACGATGGCCACATTGCTGTCAGTTTATGAAGATTTTCCTGATTTTTTCAAGAATTTTGAAGCCCATATTCCAGAAAGTAGCAATAAGATTCCAGACTTATTAGATGAATCTTTATGGAATTTAAGATGGATGCTCACTATGCAAGACCCAAATGATGGAGGGGTTTATCATAAACTTACCAACCCTTCATTTGATGGTATGGTAATGCCAGATGCTGCCACAAAACCACGCTATGTGATTCAAAAAAATACCATTGCTACCTTAGATTTTGCTGCTGTGATGGCACAAGCAAGTCGAATTTTGCAAGGATACAAAAAAGAACTCCCAGGTTTAGCTGATTCTTGTTTGAATGCTTCGATTAAAGCTTGGAATTGGGCAAAAGAAAATCCAAAAGTTGTGTATCGGCAGAATGAAATGAATAAATCTTTTGACCCTGACATTGTTACAGGTGGGTACGAAGACAGAAACGATGCAGATGAATGGATTTGGGCAGCAACCGAATTGTATATTACCACAAAAGATGATAATTATTATAAAGCTGTTGAACTTTACCCCGATAAACCGTTCTCCATTCCAACTTGGAATCAGGTTCAATTATTGGCTTATTATTCACTTCTCCGAAATGAAAAAAATCTTACTGAGTTAGCGAGAAAAGATATACCAAATTTAAAGAAAAAACTTACAGATTTTGGCGATGAATTATTATTAGGTGTTGAAAATCAGGCGTTTAATACTGTTATGGGTAAAACGGCTAAAGATTATATGTGGGGAAGCAGCTCGCACGGTGCCAATCAAGGAATTGCACTTTTGCAGGTTTATAAGATTAATACTAATAAAAAGTACCTCACTGCTGCATTAGGTAACTTAGATTATTTATTGGGCAGAAATGCAACTGGCTATTCTTTCCTAACGGGTTTTGGAAGTAAACAAGTGATGTTCCCTCATCATCGTCCGTCGGAAGCTGATGGCATTAAAGAGCCTATTCCTGGTTTACTTTCGGGTGGACCAAACCCTGGCCAACAAGATAAATGCGAAGGGTATCCAACTAAAATCGCTGATGAATCATTTTTAGATGTAACTTGCTCATATTCAACCAACGAAATTGCCATTAATTGGAATGCACCTATGGTATATTTGGCGGCTGCTATCGAGGCTTTACAGAAGAAGTTTTAATTTTTACTCTATTCAACCTAATTCCTATGAAAAATTTTGAAGTATTCATGATTCTAATGTTTTTGGTTCAAAGTGTTGTGTATTCACAAGGTAAACTCGTAGAATCGAAGGTTTATAAGTGGGACGATTTGGTGGTTGCAAAAAGACCTCAAGGGGAGGCTCGGCAAATTTTAGAAGGAACAACGCCTCATTTTAAACTTTGTAAGGTTCACGCCTCCACACTTTTACCGAAAGGTCGAATGCGACCAGAAGCTTACAGACAAGAAAACGAAGAATTAATCATTGTTAAAGAAGGTGAATTGACTGTAACCATTGAAGGAAAAACAAAAGTGTTGAAACCAGGTGGCATTGCACTAATCATGTCAGGTGATTTACGTGAAAACGTTAATATGAGCGATAAAATGACGACTTATTACGTCTTTCAATTAAATTCTATTGAGCCTGTTGATATTGAAAGAGGCAAAAAAGCAGGTGGTTCTTTACTACTAAATTGGGACGAAATAGCTTTCAAACCTCACGACAAAGGAGGAAGAAGGGATTTTTTCAATCGCCCGACAAGTATGTGCAAACGTTTTGAAATGCACGTAACTACGCTAAACGAAGGATTAATGAGCCATGAAGCTCATCAACATAAGCCTGCCGAAATTATCTTTTTAATTAATAGCCAAGCCAACGAAAAGGATAGTAAAGCCCAAGAAACCATCAATGGTGTTTGGCATGATTCAAAAGTAGGAGATATAATATTTCTACAATCAAACGATTGGCACGGAATAAAAAATGTAGGAAAAGGTACTTGTACCTACTTTGCTTTTCAGTTTGAGTAAGTTTTTCTTACCTGAAGATTTGACATTAGAATTTGGGACGATACGTCGCATAAAAGTAATAATTCGTCTAACAGAACTCATTCATAATCAAATCTTTAAATAGATTTATTCATAACATTACTATTCAACCTAATTTAATAAAATGAAACGAAGAACCGCACTCAAAAATGTGCTGTTTTCTGCCGCAGGTATGCTTACACTCCCTGCGTGGGGAAATGCTTGGAATTCCAGTACCTTCACTCAAATTTCTTCAATTTTTACTAAAAGTCAAGCAGAAATACTTGATATTTTGGTCGATGCCTTAATTCCGAGTTCAGAAATCATTGGGGCCAAAGATTTAGGCACTTCTGCATTTATCAATCGCATGTTGGCTGATTGTTATGAAACCGAAGTCCAAGAAAATTTCAAAATCGGCTTAGAAACTGCTAATAATTTGGCAAAAGAATCTTTCTCAAAACCATTAGCTGATTGCGATAAAATTCAACGTAAAGAGCTGCTAATCAAACTCTCAAGTACTAATAATGCCCAGCAAAAAGATTTCTTTTCGCTTCTAAAACAGCTAACCGTTCTGGGTTACACCACATCGGAGTATGTTCTCACGAAACATTATAATTATGTAATGGCCCCTGGTCATTATTTTGGTTGCGTAAATGTTTGATAATCAACTTACTAAATAAATCAAATGAGTTTTCTAAACATAGATTCGGTAAAAGCACATACTTTCGATGCAATCGTGATTGGTTCAGGCATAAGCGGAGGGTGGTCTGCCAAAGAATTGTGTGAAAAAGGGCTAAAAACTTTGGTTTTAGAGCGTGGACGTGATGTAAAGCACGTGATTGATTATCCTACAACGATGAAAAATCCATGGGAGTTTGAGCATCGTGGCCAAGTTCCGCTCGAAATACGCAATCAGTACCCAGGTGGACGAATGAGTTTTATGCGAGAAGAAACCATGCACTGGGCCATTAAACCAAACGAACAACCTTATATTGAAGAACAACCTTTCCAATGGACTCGTGGCTATCATGTTGGCGGAAAATCATTGCTGTGGGCAAGACAAACCCAACGTTGGTCGGATTTAGATTTTGAAGGCCCGAAACGAGATGGATTTGCCATTGATTGGCCAATCAGATATGCAGATTTAGCCCCGTGGTACAGTCATGTAGAAAAATTTGCAGGGATTTCGGGCAACAAAGATAATTTACCACAATTACCCGATGGTGAATTCTTACCAGCGTTTGAGATGAGTTGTGTTGAACAACATTTTAGAGACGTAGTTGGTAAAAACTATAAAGACCGACCAATCATTCATGGCCGTTGTGCTCATGTAACTGAGCCAAAACAAATTCATCTCGACCAAGGGCGTGCTTCTTGCCAAAACCGAAATCTGTGTAATCGTGGCTGCCCGTATGGAGGGTATTTTAGTAGTAATTCTTCGACTTTACCTTGGGCAATGAAAACAGGAAAGATGACGCTTCGGCCACATTCGGTTGTCCATTCTATTATTTATGATGAAAAAAAACAAAAAGCAACGGGCGTTAGGGTTGTAGATGCCAATACGAAAGAAGTGATTGAGTTTTACGCAAAAATCATTTTTGTAAATGCTTCAGCACTTAATTCTAACCTTATTTTGTTAAATTCAATCTCCAATCGTTTTCCCAATGGCATTGGTAATGATAGCGGCACTCTCGGAAAATATGTGGCTTGTCATAATTACAGAGGAAAACTAAGTGCCGATGTAGAAGGCTTTTTGGATAAACGAACCGATGGAAAAAATCCAAGTAATGCTTATTTACCGAGATTCCGAAACCTATACAAACAAGAGACCGATTTTCTTAGAGGATACTCGGTAGGTATAGGCAGTGGAAGAGGTTTAGTTCAAAATAGCGGCGGCGTTGGCGAAGAATTAAAACAAAATTTACTAAACCCTAAACTTGGAAATTGGAGCATAAGTAGTTGGATGCAAGGCGAAACTGTGCCAATCGAAAGCAATCATGTAAGGCTTCACGAAACTCTAAAAGACCAGTATGGCATACCTCAGTTGGTTACTTCGGTTTCATGGACTGAAAATGATGATAAAATGGTGAATGATTATATCAAAGAAATGACAGAAATGTTTACCTTAGCAGGGTTTAAGAATGTAAGGGGCGGGGACTCTCATTCTAATCCTGGGGCCGATATTCATGAAATGGGAGGCGTAAGAATGGGAAATGACCCTAAAACTTCGATGCTAAATAAATGGAATCAATTGCACTCCTGTAAAAATGTATTTGTTACTGATGGAGCTTGTATGACTTCTACAAGTACACAAAATCCATCGCTGACCTATATGGCATTTGCGGCTCGGGCAGTTGATTATGCCGTGAAAGAATTAAAAAAAAGTAATTTATAGTAGCACAATCGCTTCGTCGACCCGATTTCTAAATTGTGCTTTAATTTTCAATCTCTAAATAATCAATAATGAAAAAACTAACATTTTTTACACTGCTAATTATGCTCGCTTTCAACCAAGATATTTTTGCTCAACCAAGCAGCAAAAATCTATATACCTATCCATTTGGAGTGCAAGCATATACATTCAGAAATCATTTTCCGAAAGATGTAGCTGGAACTTTGGATAAAATTCAGAAAATGGGTATCACCGAAATCGAAACAAGCGGTGCAAAGGGTGTAACTGACGAGGAATATAAAAAAATGTGTGATGCAAGAAGCATTGCCATTCCTTCGACAGGTGCGGGTTACGAGCAATTAGAAAAACTTTCGATGGATATTGTTACAAAAGCCAAGACTTTTGGAGCAAAATACGTGATGTGTGCTTGGATTCCTCACAAAGGCGATAATTTTACGCTCGAAGATGCCCAAAAAGCAGTTGAAGTATTCAACAAAGCGGGTAAATTTTTAAAAGAAAATGGCCTAACTTTTTGTTATCATCCACACGGATATGAGTTCCGCCCTTACGAAAAAAGCACTTTGCTTGATTATATGTTCAAAAATACCAATCCAGAATATGTATCTTTTGAAATGGATGTTTTATGGGTGCTTCACGGAGGCGGAGACCCAGTAGGATTACTAAAAAAATACGGTAATCGATGGAAATTGATGCACGTAAAAGACTTGAAAAAAGGTGTTGTAGGAGATTTCTCTGGCCACACACCAGCCGAAAATGATGTAGTTTTAGGAACTGGTCAAGCAGATTGGAAAAATATTTTTAAGCTTTCTAAAAAAATCGGAATCAAACATTATTTCATTGAAGATGAAAGCGAACACGAACTCGAAAACGTACCTTTGAGTATTGAATATTTGAAGAATTTGAAGTAAATATGAGGAAAGCCAAGCGAAAGTTTGGCTTTTTTTGTAGAACTATCAATTCAGTGTTCCGATTTCTAAATTGTTCATTGTGAAAAAGTAGTCAAAGTAAAAAGTTTTTTCATAAATTAAACTCCAAATAAATTACCTTCACCAAACCCTCAAAAACACATGAAAATTAAAGTTTTTAGTATAATCTTCTCCTTACTAAGTATCAGCAGTTTTGCCCAAAGTTATAGTCCATCGCTTTTCGATAGCATGAAATGGCGAATGATTGGCCCACATCGTGGCGGTCGAACGGTTGGAGCGGTTGGAGTTCCTCAAAAGCCTAACGCCTTTTACATAGGCGTGAACAATGGCGGTGTGTGGAAAACTACCGACTATGGCCGCACATGGTTTCCTATTTTTGATGACCAACCAACTGGTTCGGTTGGTGATGTTGCCGTTGCCCCATCAAACCCCAATGTCATTTATGTAGCATCGGGTGAAGGAATTCAACGCCCCGATTTATCAGTAGGAAACGGCGTTTATAAATCAACTGATGAGGGTAAAACTTGGGTAAATACTGGCCTGAAAGATGGTCAACAAATTGGAGGTTTAGCGATTGACCCAACCAACGAAAACCGAGTTTTTGCCGCAGTTTTGGGGCATCCGTATGGGCCAAATACCGAAAGAGGTGTTTATCGAACAACCAATGGCGGTAAAACATGGGAAAGAGTATTATATAAAGATGAAAACACAGGTGCGATTCAAGTAACAATTGACCCTAAAAATCCAAATATTGTTTACGCTGACCTTTGGGCGGCTCGTCAAGGGCCTTGGGAAAATGGTGCTTGGCAAGGCCCCGAAAGTGGCTTGTATAAATCGACTGATGGTGGCACAACTTGGAAAAAACTTACAAAAGGACTTCCAACTTATGAGCAGGGTTTAGGCCGAATAGGGTTTTGCATTGCTCCAAGCGACCCAAAACGAATGTACGCAACTGTTGACTCTCCCGAAGGCGGTGGCGTTTTCAAATCAATCGATGCGGGAGAATCTTGGACGCTTGTGAGCCAAGACCCAAGAATTTGGGGGCGTGGAAGTGATTTTGCGGAAGTAAAAGTGCATCCAACAAACCCAGACATCGTATTTAGTGCTGATGTTGATACTTGGAAATCAGAAGATGCTGGAAAAACTTGGACAGCCTTCCGTGGAGCTCCAGGAGGTGATGATTATCACCGACTTTGGATAAATCCAAATAACCCCGACATTATGCTTTTGGCAGCCGACCAAGGAGCCATTATAACAGTCAATGGAGGGCAAACTTTTTCATCTTGGTATAATCAACCAACCGCACAGTTTTACCATGTTAGCACCGACAACGCATTTCCATATAATGTTTACGGTGGCCAGCAAGAAAGTGGTTCGGTTGGTATAGCCTCTCGTGGAAATGACGGTATCATCACATTCAGAGATTGGCATCCAGTAGGAGTGGAGGAATACGGTTATGTAGCCGCCGACCCACTCGACCCAAACATTATTTATGGGGGAAAAATTACCAAATATGACAAAAGAACAGGTCAAACACAAAATATTGCCCCCGAAGCAGTTCGTTCTGGAAAGTATCGCTTTATTCGTACGGCCCCTGTAATGTTTTCACCAGTCGATAAAAAATCTTTGTTTTTTGCAGGAAATGTATTGTTTAAAACAAAAACTGGCGGTGATTCGTGGGAAGTAATTAGTCCAGATTTGACTCGTGAAAGCTATGATAAACTTCCAGCAAGTTTCAATGTTTTTACTACCGACGCAATGAAAAAAATGCCTCGCCGTGGAGTGATTTATGCTGTTGCACCATCACCAAAAGATATTAATGTCATTTGGGCAGGTACTGACGATGGTTTAATTCATGTAACAAAAGATGGTGGAAAAACTTGGCAAAATGTAACTCCACCCACACCACAAGGTGAAAAAGATGAATTTTGGATTTGGTCAAAAATTTCACAAATTGATGCTGGGCAATTTGATAAAAATGTGGCTTATGTGGCCGTGAATAGAATTAGACTTGATGACCAACGTCCGCATATTTTCCGTACAAAAGATGGCGGTAAAACTTGGCAAGAAATCGTAAAAGGATTACCAAATGAGCCAATAAATACCGTTCGTGAAGACCCATCTCGCAAAGGCTTGTTATTGGCAGGTTCTGAAAATGCGGTTTATGTATCGTTTGATGATGGCGAAAATTGGCAGTCTCTCAGACTCAATATGCCCGCAACCAGTATCAGAGATTTGGTAATCAAAGATGATGATATTGTAGTTGGTACTCACGGACGTAGCTTCTGGATTTTAGATGATATTACGCCATTACGTCAAGTTTCTGAGGAAATTACAAAAAACGAGGCGTTTTTATACAAACCACAGAATACTTATAGAGTGCGTTGGAGTACTTATACCGATACACCAATAACACAGGAAGAACCTCAAGGGCAAAATCCACCTGATGGGGCAATTATCAATTATTATTTGAAAGATAAAATTAATAATCCCGTAGTTCTTGAAATTTTCGACTCATCAAAAAAGTTAATTCGTAAGTTTTCAAGCGATGACAAACCTTACGAATTACCCGATTTGAATATTCCTCATTATTGGATTCGCCCGCAGCAAATACTTTCGGCAGAGGCTGGTTCTCATCGTTTTATGTGGGATTTACATTATCCTCCATTAAATTTGCCTCCATCTTATCCGATTTCGGCAGTTTATCAAAATACAGCTCCCGATGCTACTTCTCCGTGGGTGATGCCAGGTTATTATATAGCTAAATTGACAGTAAATGGGAAATCTTACGAACAAACTTTTTTAGTAAAAATGGACCCACGTGTAAAAACTTCGGCAATAGATTTGAAACTTCAGCATGATTTATCATTGGCTTGCTACGAAGGACGTATGAAAATACAAGATGAATTGGCAAAAATGAAAGATTTACGTCAAAGAATCAGAATGACCGAAGAAGGCTTAAAGCAATTTGATGCAAAAGAAGCAAATTTAAAAAAGATTCAATCAGGCTTGGCATCGGTTCATAATATTTTGCAAGATGCTGATAGTAAGCCAACTACGCAGGCGGTTATAAGTGCTAAAGAATTATTGGCAAAATTTGAATCTGCAATGAAGTAAAATGTATTACATCAAATTTCTAAAAGAGTTGCAATTTTTTTGCAACTCTTTTTCATTTCTACGCAACCTAAGTTTTTTTTCTTACGTATAGCCTATGTTAAACTAAGTACGAACCTTTATTCTTCATTCTCATGAAACAAATTTCTAATCTGCTCATTGTCGTAAGTTTTTTATTCTTTATTGTAGTAGGTTGCGAAAAACAAGCATCCGAACCAACTTATGGTATTATGGCAAAGACCACAACTCTTGGTACTGTTTTGACTAATCAGCAAGGAAAAACACTCTATTTTTTCTCATCAGATGTTAGCGGAACTTCGGCGTGTTCAGGAAACTGCTTGACTAACTGGCCAGTTTTTTATGTAGATTTGACAAGTGTTGACCCAACCTTGATAGCAACCGATTTTGGTACTATCACTCGAGCAGATGGAACAAAACAAACAACTTTCAAAGGGTGGCCGCTTTATACATACAGTGGCGATGCCGCTGCTGGCGATGTAAAAGGCGAAAATGTAGGTAGTAAATGGTATGTTGCCAAAACAACTTATACTATTATGTTGGCAAATGCTCAATTAGTTGGTCAAGATGGAAAACAATATACTTCAAAATACACTGAAGGTGCTGGCGATACTCAGTATTTTGTTGATGAAACAGGTCGTACTTTGTATGGTTTTGCCAATGATAAAAAGAATAAAAATAATTATACTAAGTCAGATTTCAGCAACGATGGAACATGGCCAATTTTTGGACTAGATCTAAAAGATGTTCCATCTGCAATTGACAAAAGCTTATTTGGTACAATTACTGTGTTTGGAAAAAATCAGTTGACTTACAAAGGTTGGCCGTTGTACTATTTTGGTTCGGATAATAAAGTACGTGGTGTAAATAAAGGTGTCAGTGTACCACGACCAGGCGTTTGGCCGATTGTTAATAAGGATACGCCTGATGCACCATTATAATAAAAATTTTGACTCTTCTTTAAAGCCACAAAACATAAACGGTCGTCAAATTTGGCGACCGTTTGCTTTTTCTAATGTTTTAAAATCATAAGAAATAGTTTATGAGTGAATTTTGATTGTATTGTACTTAGAATTTTTCTAATAAATTTTTGTTAATTGCAGACAATTTTAATACTTGACTCAAAACCTATGAAAAATCTCATTTTGGCTGTCGTTATGCTTTTTTGTTTCGCTTGCCAACAAAAGAAAGACTCTACAAATACCTATTATCAAGAACAACACCGCCCTCAATTCCATTTCACACCCGAAAAAGGTTGGATGAATGACCCTAACGGACTTGTTTACTACGATGGAGAATATCACATGTTTTATCAACATTACCCAGATAGCACCGTTTGGGGGCCAATGCATTGGGGACACGCCATCAGTAAAGATTTAGTTGGCTGGGAGCATCTCCCGATTGCTCTTTACCCCGATTCATTAGGTTATATTTTTTCGGGAAGTATCGTTGTTGATGAAAATAATACTACGGGTTTTCAGACTGGAAAAGAAAAACCATTGGTTGCGATATTTACTTATCACGATATGGTGAAAGAAAAATTAGGACGAAACGACCGTGAATCTCAAGGAATTGCGTACAGCTTGGATAAAGGCCGAACTTGGACGAAATATGAGAAAAATCCAGTAATACCGAATAAAGGAGATACTGATTTTCGTGACCCAAAAGTTTTTTGGCACGAAGCGAGCAAGCACTGGATTATGCCTTTGGCAGTAGGAAAGAAATTAGAGATTTTTACTTCTCCCAACCTTAAAGAATGGGAAAAAGCCAGTGAATTTGGTTTAAAAGAAAGTGTGAATGACGGTGTTTGGGAATGTCCAGATTTGATTTCTTTCAAAACCGAAGCAGGAGTAGAAAAATGGGTTTTGATACAAAATATTGGTCGTGGTGCTATCAATGGTGGCTCTGGTACGCAATATTTTGTTGGTAATTTTGATGGAAAGACTTTCACTAACGATAATTCGCCCGAAACTAAACTTTGGTTAGATTATGGTGCCGATAATTATGCGGGTGTAACGTGGTTTAATGCACCCAATAACGAAAGAATTTATATTGGTTGGATGTCGAACTGGGACGATTACGCCAATTTAGTGCCTACTTCGACTTGGCGTAGTGGAATGACAGTTCCCCGAAAATTAACATTAATTAATACTCCTGATGGCTACCGTTTAGCTCAAATGCCAGTCAAACAACTTGAAACTTTAAGAATTTCGAGTACAAATATTCCAAAACAGACAATTACTAATACTCTCTCAATTGATAATAAATCGGTTTTAAATGAATTAGATTTGTCATTTGATTTATCTGCATCAACCGCAACAGAGTTGGGCTTTGTTTTATCAAACTCAAAGAACGAAAAATTGATTGTTGGATATGATAAAACTTCAAAACAAATTTTTATTGACCGGACAAATGCTGGAAAGTCTGATTTTTCCTCAAAATTTGCCAAGAAACATAAAGCCCCGTTTAATGATGTCAAAGAGTTGACAATCAAAGCTTTAGTTGATAATGCTTCAATCGAAGTTTTCGTAAATGGCGGAAAAATTGCCATGACAGATTTATTTTTTCCGACCGAAGATTATACAAAAATCGAACTTTACAGCAAAGGCGGAAACACCGAATTGGTTTCTGGAACAATACATCCATTGAAATCAATTTGGGTTAAAAAATAGATTTATTAAAAGTTCATTTTAACCGTAGGAATGTCCTATTTGGACGTTCCCAATTAATTTTTCATTTAATACAACAAGTCATTATTTTAGAAAATGTCGAAGAAAAATATAGTTTGTTTTGGAGAAGTATTGTGGGATTTACTACCAACAGGTAAAATTGCAGGTGGAGCACCCATGAATGTAGCAGTCCATGCCAATCAATTGGGTTTGAAAGCCACCATGATAAGTGCCGTTGGAGATGATGAATTGGGCGAAGGAATTACTTTTTTTTTAGAAAGCAGGGGTTTATCGGTGAAAAACGTTCAGAAAAATGAATATCAAACAGGAATCGTTGAGGTGACTTTAAATGAGCAAGGAAGCCCTTCTTACACAATCATAGAACCTGTTGCGTGGGATTTTATTTGTTTTACCGAAGATGTTAAATCGGCGGTTGAAGAAGCTGATGCGTTGGTTTTTGGTAGTTTGGCTTTGCGTAATGAGGTTTCAAAAAATACACTTCTTACTTTACAATCGTCTGCAAAATTGCGGGTTTTGGATATTAATTTAAGAAAACCTTTCTACTCCGAAGGGCTTGTCAATGAACTTTTTGAAATAGCAGATATTGTAAAAGTCAACGACGAAGAACTGGAAATGATTTGTGCTTGGTATGGGCAGCACTCTGACGAGGAAAATAACGCTATTTACATTAAAGAGCGATATAATCTTAAAGGAATCATTGTTACGAGAGGAGGTAATGGAGCTTTTTTTGTTGATGAAAATAATAAAATCTCAGCTCATGGAGGGTTTAAAGTAACTGTAAACGATACCATCGGAAGCGGTGATTCGTTTTTAGCTTCATTTATTACAAAGTGGTTAAATGGCGAAACACCAGCCGAAGCCTTAAAATATGCTTGTGCCGTTGGGGCCTTTGTGGCAACTCAAAAAGGAGCCACGCCAATAATTTCAGAAGAAGATGTTAAACTAATAATGGAGAATTAAAAATGCAGAATGGATAATGGTAGTTTTTACATTGTCTATTCTCAATTATCAATTAAATAATACGCCCAAGCAATCAATACTAATTGTAACGGAAGTCTTAGCCACAGTAACCACTGTGGTATTTTTTTGAATTTGCCCGAAGTAGCCATATAAATATTGGCTGGAAAAACCGCAATCAACAATAAAATAATTCCCCAAGCTGCCAAAGGTTTTGTTTGGCTGAAAAGTAGTCCAATCCCGAGAATGATTTCCGCAATTCCGCTGATAATCACCATTTCTTCGTGATTCGGAATGTACGGTGGCATGGCTTTCATAAAAAAGTTTTTCTTTGTAAAGTGCGAAATTCCTGCAAATACAAAAAATCCGGCCATCAGATATTGTCCAACTAACTCCATAAGTCTCATCATTAAATTTATTCATCGCAAATTAAGCCAAAAATTGTTTTTAATGGTTTAATTTACAAATAATCTTTATCGGCAAAATAACCTATCATTATGACTAAAGTTCTCTTAACCAGTATTTTACCGCTACTTTCGACTTTCTTCACCATCTGTTTTGCACAAAAAACCAAAACTGAGGCATATTTTCCAGCCGCAAATCAATGGATTTCAAAAAATCCTACTGAATTAGGACTTAATCCTGAAAAAATCAAAGAAACCATCAAATTTGCCCAAGATAATGAAATCAAGAATCCGAGAAATATGGAAGTGTCTCATTATCAGTCATTTGGTAAAGAGCCATTCGGTTTTGCAATTGGTCCTTTTGCCGAAAGAGGCGAACCAACGGGTTTAATTATTCATAAAGGTTACATAGTGGCTCAGTGGGGCGAACCAAGCCGCTGCGATATTACGCATAGCGTGACAAAAAGCTTTCTATCGAGTGTTGTCGGTTTGGCAGTTGACCGAGGTTTAATTAGAAGTGTTTCGGATACCGTTGCTTCTTACGTACCACCAATTGAAATTTATGGAAATCCAGTTAATCGCTCAGCTGATGAATTTGGCAAGCCCGAAATGCTTCATCTTTTTGATACACCACACAACAAAACAATTACATGGAATTCATTGCTCCGCCAAACAAGTGATTGGGAAGGAACGCTTTGGGGCAAACCTGATTGGGCTGACCGACCTGATAAAGATGCAACAAAATGGTTAAATAGACCAAGAAACAAGCAAGGAAGTGTTTATGAATACAATGATGTGAGAGTAAATGTCCTTTCGTTAGCGGCTTTGAACGTTTGGCGTAAACCTTTGCCTCAAGTATTGAAAGAAAATTTGATGGATAAAATAGGGGCATCAAATACATGGCGTTGGACTGGTTACCGAAATTCATGGGTTGTGTTAGATGGGCAGGCTGTTCAGTCGGTTAGTGGAGGAGGACATTGGGGCGGCGGAATGTTTATAAATGCCTTTGACATGGGGCGTTTTGGTTTGCTTTCTTTAAATAAAGGTAAATGGAATGGCCAGCAAATTTTATCAGAAAATTGGGTAAATCAAGCCCTGACACCAACGCCTGCCCAGCCAACATACGGCTACATGAACTGGTTTTTGAATACTGACCAAAAACTCTTACCAAGTGCTTCAGCAAAATCATTTTATCATCTTGGCAATGGTACTAATATGATTTACGTTGACCCCGACCACGATTTGGTGATGGTTGTAAGATGGATTTCTACCGAAGCAATGGACGGTGTCGTGAAGAAAGTTTTAGAAGCATTTCCTCAGAAATAAATATATAAAAGTGTGAAATATAGGAAAATTACATTCAACAAACAAAATATAATTAGTTTATCATAAGTCTTTTATCTCTTGTCTTTTGTCTAAAATCTTTCGTCTAATTATTTAACAACTATCTATTCAAAATAAATTAAAAATGAAAAAAATCAACCTAATTGTAGTCTTGTGTTTTGTGGCCATTGGTGCATTTGCCCAATCGAAGAAAGAGTTTTATGAGTTAAGAACCTACGAACTAAAATTTGGTTCGCCCCGCTCAAACATTGAAAATTACTTCAAAAATGCCCTTTTTCCAGCTTTAAACAAGTATGGCGTTAAGAACATTGGAGCATTTGGTGAAATGGGACTTTCTGACCCCGGTAAAATTTATATTCTGATTCCTTATGCTTCAATCGAAGAATTTGCCTCGGTCAATGCAAAAATTAAAACCGATGAAGATTTTTTGAAAGCAACTCAAGAATATAACGCTTTACCACCAGAAAAAGCACCTTATGCAAGATATACGTCTTCGTTGATGAATGCTTTTGATGGAATTCCTCAACTCGTAAAGCCAACTGCCGACCAAAAACTATTTGAATTGAGAATCTATGAAAGTTATTCAGAAGATGCGGCTCGCAGAAAACGTAAAATGTTTAATGATGAAGAATTGAAGATTTTTAGAGATACCAAACTCAATTCGGTGTTTTTCGGAGAAGTAATTGCTGGCGAACACATGCCATGCCTTACGTATATGTTGGCTTTTAAAAACATGGAAGAACGTGATGCCAACTGGAAGGTATTCAGTGCAAACCCAGATTGGAAACGTATTTCGAGTGCCGCCGAATATGCCAATTCTGTTTCGCACATTATCCGAGTTTTCTTAGTGCCATTGCCTTATACTCAACTCTAAGACTATGAAAAAATATTTCATATTTCTCTCAATAATGTGCTTAGCCTTGACATTGAAAGCACAAAACCAAACATATGCCGAGAAATTAGGTTTTCCGAAAGGAGCCAAAGTCGTCATCATGCACGTTGATGATGTCGGGATGTCGTATGATTCAAATGTTGGTGCAATCAGAGCAGTTGAAGAAGGAGTTGCTACTTCTATGAGTGTTATGATGCCTTGCTCGTGGGTGCCAGGTTTTGTTCATTACCTTAAAAATCACCCTCAAATTGATGCGGGTTTACACCTTACGCTTACTTCCGAATGGAAAGATTATCGTTGGGGGCCGTTAGCTGGCAAGCCAACCGTACCGAATTTGGTTGATTCAGAAGGAGCTATGTGGCGAAGTGTTGAAGAAACCGCCAAACACGCATCGGCTGATGAAATAGAAAAAGAAATCAGAAGTCAGCTGGAGCGAGCAAGAGCGATGGGCTTCGAACCAACACACATGGACTCGCACATGGGAACGCTCTTTGCTCGTCAAGATTATTTAGAACGCTATTTCAAGGTTGGTATTGAAAACAAAATTCCTGTGATGTTTCCAGGTGGCCACGATACTATGATTATGCGTGATGGAGCAGCTGGATTGACTTTAGAACAAGCTCAAAAAATTGGTAAGATGCTTTGGGATGCGGGTTTACCAGTTTTAGATGATTTGCATAATATCAGCTACGGCTGGACGATGAATAAAGTGAAAAATCCTGACGAAAAGGCTTTGCAACAATACAAAACTCGAAAATATATTGAATCTTTCAAGGATTTGCAAGCAGGTGTAACTATGGTGATTATGCACTGTACTTCGCCAACTGAAGTTTTTGAACATATTTCTGATTCTGGAAATACTCGCCGTGGCGATATGCTGGCCATGATTGACCCAGCATTAAAAAAGTATATCCAAGACAATGGAATCATTCTTACGACTTGGAGAGAACTGAAACAAAGAAGAGATAAAGTTAAGTAAGCAAGTAAAACGCCCAACTTGAAAAGCTGGGCGTTTTATTTTTTACATCATTCCAAAAATATCATTCATATTAAAACCTCGGCGTTTTCTGGCTTTTTGTTCTTGTCGAAATTGGTCAATTAGATATTTTACTTGGTCGCTATCTTTATAAAATGGAGCTTGTTTTTCTTCGTTTTTGATAATTTTCTTTAATTGAGCGATTTCTTTCTTAAATTTTGTTTCCAAAGTTTGATAGCCATCTGAGCCAAAGCGTTCATAAAGAGATGGCCCAAAAAATGAACTCTGACCAAATGATGTTACTTCCGAAAGTTCTTCTTCTAATTCTGCAACTTGTTGTTTTAATAACTTTACATAGTATTTTAAACTTTCATCGTTGCTATGCTCGAAATCAGTACCCAAAAGTTCGAGCCTAAGGCGAAGTAAGTCAAATAAATCATCTTTTTCGTAGGCTTCGGTTATTCGGTGCATCAATAGCGTTTTGCGTTCTTTTTCGAGTTCATCTTTTTCACGGTCTGGGTGAAAAGCTTTCACCAATTCCATGTAAATCTGTCGGCACGTTTTATTCAAATTCTTTTCTTCCAGTCGCTGTTTCTCTTCTTTTTCAATTTGTTTAGCAGTTTTCTTGCGATTTGCTTTTCGTGCCTCATACTCGGCTTCTTCTGCTGCCATTTGCTGTTCGAAGTACTCTTGAAATTTTTCAGGGTCGCTTAGGTCCACATCATCATCTATCTGCATTCCAAACATTGACGAAAAAGACTCCTTCAAAGTTTCAGAGGCCATTTTGTTAGCTTCTTCGTTGGCTTCATCAAAGCTTACACCATTATTGTGACGCGTAAATATTTCGTTCAATTCATCCGATTCTATTCGAGTGATAAATTCACCAGTTCTTTCAAGAATCATTTCCGAGAGTGTTTCATTGTCTCTTTTTTTGAAAATTCCCTGCTGATAGAGAGCATCCAAATAAATAATTTCTTTTACTTGAATATCAATCAATTTTCTTTCTAAGGGCAGAATATCAACCTGAATTTTTACCTGTATTTGTTCAATCTCAGACTTGACAAACTCAATTTCTTGTTTTAGCGAATTAATTTTCTGAATACTCGAATTGAATTGTTTTTGCAATTTTGTTAGAACCGCTGAATTTTGCTTTTTTATTTGAATGAGTTCTGACATCAGAATGAAATAAGATTTTTGAAGGAATTAAGTTGCAAAATGTTATTTTTGCGGAAAATGGATAGGCTGAATATGAAACGACATTTTTCAGCGTTATAAAATCAAATGAAATACTTTGTACTGATATTGATATTTTTATCGGCACTCCAAAGTTGCTATGTTTATCGCCCTTGTCCAGTTAAATCCTGCAAGGTAGAAATGGAACATAAACACGGTGGACGAACCTTTAACCCTCGTAAATTTTGGAAGGGGAAAATTCATTATATAGGTGAAAAAGCCATGAAAGACCGCAAAAAACAACAAAAACTCCAGAAAGAACGTCGTAGAATGGAACGCCAACGTAATTAGTAGGCAGAATAAATCTAAGATTTGTTCTACTAAAAATCTAAATGACAGTTTATCCAGCCTTCATCAAAGCGAGTTGGGAAATTTTTACGATAAAAATTGATGGCTGGTTCGTTCCAATCAAGCACTTGCCACATCATACCTGTGCATTCAGTATTTTTTGCCTCTTCGATTACTTTATCGAAAAGGAGTTTGCCGAGTCCATGACCACGCATCGCTTCCGTAACCACAATATCTTCGAGGTATAAACGCTTACCTTTCCACGTAGAATAGCGGTAGTAATAGATTGAAATGCCTTGAATTGTGCCATCCACTTCAGCCACAAAACAACCAAAAATCTTATTTTTGCCAAATCCATCCTTGAGCATCATTTCTACTGTATTTGTCACTTGTTGAGGCTCTTTTTCATAGACCGCCAACTCGTACACCAGTTCATGTACTCGCTCAACATCGGCTTTTTTTATTTTTCTTATCTTGATTTTCATAGTTTTAGCCTCAATACTTTGTGAGGAGAAGGTAAAATTTAATTGATTAGGTATTTAGTTACTTAATTTTAAATGTCTTTTATTTTCGATTATAATTTAGGAACGTTCGTTGTTGACATATCCTTCCCATTTTTCGAGAACTGCCTTGAAATCATCGGGTAATTCGGTATCAAATTGCATCCATTCTTTGGTTCTTGGATGTACAAAACCAAGAGTTTTGGCGTGAAGGGCTTGCCGAGGCATTACTTCAAAGCAATTTTCGACGAATTTTTTATAGTTCGAAAACTGTTGACCTCTCAAAATCTTATCGCCGCCATATTCAGAGTCACTGAAAAGTGTATGCCCTAAAAACTTCATGTGAACTCTGATTTGGTGCGTACGACCTGTCTCTAAATTACACTGAATCAACGAAACGTAACGTAAATCTTTCAGGATTTTGTAATGTGTAATTGATTCCTTACCGTGAGACGCATCTAGATACACCTCGCTCAGTTTTCGGTTTTTAAGACTTCTGCCGATGTGGTTATGAATAGTACCAGTTACCTCTTTCGGAACTCCCCAAACGAGTGCATAATAAGTGCGTTCGATTGAATGGTCAGAAAATTGTTTGGCAAGAAAAGTCATTGAAAAATCGTTTTTGGCAATCACCAAAAGGCCAGAAGTATCTTTATCAATTCTATGCACTAATCCTGGCCGAATTTCTCCGTTGCGGTGAGTTGGTAGGTTTTTCAAGTAATAAACCAATCCATTTACGAGCGTTCCAGACCAATTGCCAACCGCAGGATGCACGACCATACCCGCAGGTTTGTTCACCACCATGAGGTCTTCATCTTCATAAACAATATTGAGCGGAATATCTTCTTCGAGTAATTCATGGTCACGTGGAGGGCGTGGTAACGAAAATGTAATTACATCGAGGGGCTTTACTTTATAACTTGCTTTTACGGTTATGCCATTTACCTTAATTGCCTCAGCATCAATCGAATTCTGAATTTTATTTCGAGAAACATTCTTTGTGAAATGTGGTAAATATTTGTCAAGTCGCATCATTACTTGTCCTTTATCAACCACAATTCGCTGATGTTCAAATAACTCGTCTTCCTCTTCGTTTTCAATATTATCTTGTTCTTCAATCATTATCCTTAAATTTACCGCAAATTTAAGATAAAATGACCGATATTTCTGCAAACATCACTTTCGCTGAGCAAATTAATCAAATTTTGACCTTGCCGTCGCCTTTGCAAAAACTAAATGATGATAAATTTTTAGCTCATGGAATGGAAGTTTTTGTGAAAAGAGATGATTTGATTCACCCAGAGATTTCGGGAAATAAATGGCGAAAACTAAAATATAATTTATTGGACGCTCAAAAGCAGGGGATTCGCCAAATAGTAACTTTCGGAGGAGCCTATTCCAATCATATTTATGCAACAGCGGCCGCAGGAAAGTATTTTGGCTTTGAAACAGTAGGAATTATCAGAGGAGATGAATTGAACGAAAATTCTTCGGAAACACTCAGATTCGCTTCAAAATGCGGTATGAAATTGCATTTTGTGACAAGAACTGAGTATCGAAATTTGAGGGAGCAACCAGATTCTAATTCGATTATTCAATCATACAGAAATGCCAGAATTATTCCTGAAGGCGGCACTACACCTTTATCACTCAGCGGAGTAGGGGAAATGGTTGATGAAATTCTACAACAATTTGGGCAGGCTCCCGATTATATTCTTTGTCCAGTTGGAACGGCAGGAACGATTTCTGGAATTATTGCCAATACCAATAGCCAAACTAAGGTTATTGGAGTCTGCGTCTTAAAAAACGGACAATATTTATTGAATGAAATTGATACTTTATTAAAAAGTAATACAATGTCAAACGATGGCAGGGTTTTAAACCCAGCCATCGTTAATTATGAAATTCTATGGAATGAAAATCATGGCGGGTACGCAAAAAAAACACCCGAATTGATTGATTTTGTTTCAAAATTTAATGCTGTGCATGATTTTGAAATCGAACCAATCTATTCGGGTAAAATGTTTTTTGCTTTTTATAAGCACTTTTTAGAAATCATTAAACCTAATTCAAAGGTTGTTTTGATTCATACGGGTGGGCTTAGACCTTAATTTTTCCCTGTATTAAAATTCAAAACAGAGCCGTAAGTTGTCACCCCATTTGAAATTACATAAGACCTGTAATAGTAGGTTCTACTTCCTTGTAAACCATTTGCTTCAATCGTAAATCGAGCAGGAAATGAAGCTGGATTACCTGTTTTCGAGCCTTTTGAGTCGGCAGTGGTAGGGGTTGAATTGGCAAATGACCAACACATTCCATATTCAGTAATATCGTAGCTACCTTTTGTCAATAAGGTTCCATTCAGGTTTCTAACCAAATCATTCACAACTGTTTGTCCATCAGTCGAAAGTGTTGGTAAAACAACTGGGTTTGTCTTGAAAGTCAGCACACTTCCGTAGGTAGTTACACCATTTGAAACCACAAATGCACGGAAATAATAAGTTGTATTTGCCGTAAGATTGTTGGCATCTTCGCTGAATATCGTTGGAAATACCACAAGATTATTTGTTTTACTTGCTTTTGAGTCAGCAGTTGTTGGTACTGAATTTCTCGAGGACCAGCAAATTCCATATTCATTAATATCATAAGAGCCTTTTGTTTCTACAATGCCTTGTAGTTTAGCTGAATTAATGAAAACAAGTAAAACTGCATCGGTTTTTACACTTGGTAAAGTTACATTTAAAGTCTTGAAAGTAAGTGTATTTCCGTAGGTAGTTACGCCATTAGAAATGACATACGCTCTGTAATTATAGGTGGTATTTACTGCCAAATTTGTCGCATCAACTGTATAAGCACTTGGGAAAGTTGTTATGTTTCCAGTTTTGGCTGCTTTTGCATCTGCCGTGGTTGGATTTGTGTTGGTTGACGACCAACAAATTCCATATTCAGTAATATCAAATGTACCTTTGCCAGTTACCGTACCTTGTAATTTTGCAGAATTTATTGAAATATTAGACGCTATATCAGTAGTAATCGTTGGTTGAGTGATTGCCAAAGTTCTGAAATTTAATGAATTTGCGTACGTTGTTACACCATTTGAAATGACATAAGCTCTGTAATTATAATTTGTATTAACTGCTAAATTGGTTATTTCAAATGTAAATGAACTTGGGAAGGATGTCACATTGCCTGTTTTAGCAACTTTCGAGTCTGAAGTTGTTGGACTTGCGTTTGTTGACGACCAAACAATTCCATATTCAGTAATATCAAAAGTACCCTTAGCTTCAAGTGTACCCTGCATTTTGGCAGAATTGATAGTGATGCTGGTAGCAGCATCAGTTCTTATCTTTGGTTGAATAATGTCCGAAGTTTTAAAAGTAATCGCATTACTAAAAACTGGCCCTGATGAAATAGACGTATATGCCCTAACATTGTAGGTCGTGTTGGGTTTCAGGTTTTGAATGACGTCAGTAAATGCTATCGGAGTTGGCGTTACAGGGTCAATTGCTCCGTGAGATGTTTTTGTGTCGCTTAAAGTAGGCGAAGCATTGGTTTCAGAATAGACAAAACCATAATCAGAAATATTTTGATTGCCCGAATCTGTTATATTGGTCGAAAGGCGTGCTGTAGCCGTTGAAACCTCCGAAATTGTTACAACATCAAGCGTTGGAGGTGTTACTTCTACTTCTGGTTTTTTACAGCCAATGGCTAAAAGTACTAAACAAACGAAAATTTTAATATTATTTTTCATGGTAATAACTGTTTATTAGTTGTTTATCAAAATTGGCTCACTTCTGTTTCCTTCTTTGCCTGATAAATCAACCGTAGCGATTTGATAGATATAAATTTTACCCTTGACCACATTATTGTCGGTAAATTTTCTTTGATTTTTGTCAAGAGTAGCAATCAACTTCGACACACCTTCGTCTTCTGAACGATAAATTTTGATATTCTTAATGCGACTTTCATCAATTTCAGTCCATTTTAGTAAAATACTTTTATCTTTTCTCTCGAATCCAATTTCGTCTGGAGTCATCAAAAATTTCCCTGTTAGGTCTAAAGATAATACTCTACTTTGGTTACTACTATGATTTTGAGCATCTAAACTGACAATTACGTATTGATATTTATTTTCGGAGAAAAAAGAAGAGTCAACGTAATAATTATGGACAAATGAAAGCCCCTTTGGCGTAATTATTTTAAAGTCTTTTTCTGACTCTGATTTTCTTAGTACTTGATAACCAAGTACTTGTGGGTTTTCGATATTTAGATTTTCCCAAGTAATCATTGCTTTGCCATCTCTGAATGTTAGATTCAAATCAACGGGTGCTTTTAATTGATTTCTCACTTGATTTCCTTGAGGGCGGTATGAAACCGTATCAGAAAAAGTACTTTTTTCATAAGTATCGCTTTCTGCTCTGATTGAATAAAAGTATGTGGATTCAGTATCGAGTTTTGTTGTATCGGTATATTTTCCAGTTCCATTTTTACTTAGAATGATGGGAGATATTTGCATGAAATCGCTTTTTATACCTTCTTTTCGGAAGACATAAAATCCACGAGAATTGGGGTCAGTTGCCTGCCAACTAAGCTCAATACCTTGTGGTGTAAGTTTTGAAGTCAAATTACTTGGTGGGGTAGGTATATACGAGCCTTCATATACCTTTTGGTATTTGATAGTTTTACGTTTATTGCCAAAAATATCAGTTACTTCAAAATAGTAGAAATAGAGTTCGTTGGCTACTTCAATTCCATCGGTGTAGATTTCATCTGTTTTATTGAATCGAGCAATCGACTCAAAGTTTTTATCAAAATCTCTACTTCTAAAAAGGGCAATGTTTTGTACAAAATCTTTTTGAGTTAAATTCCAAGTAAGTACAAAAGCTCTGCGGTCTTTGGCGGGTTCGATTTTTATATTTGTTATTTCGGGTATAAGTTGAGTTGGAATATTATTTCCTTCAAAATTGTAAGTGGTTGTGTCTTTATTACCAAAAATATCGCTTAAATGTACTTGATAATCAAATTGAGCATAAGTTGTTAGCGTAGTATCGCTTAGAATAATGCTTTCCTTTTTCTTATCACTTGGTAAAGAAATTGCAGGTTTTATTGTTTGATATTCATTGCTTTTTGAAGTGAAAAGTTTTCGTTTTACTTCAAATTTTGTCAGCATAAAAAGCTGTTTTGGGTAAGCAAATTCAAAATTTATTGCTTTATCAGTAGTTGTTTGACCAAGCTCTTGCAAGCGAGGGAAATATTTTTGTTTGAGATAAACAACCGCATTTGCCGAAGTAAAAAGAATGTTTCGACCATCGGTTAATTGATATTGATATTTTGTATTTGGGCGAACATCTTTATCGAGATATGCCAAACCAAAAATATACTCAAATTGAGGAACAACACTCACAAGGCTTAAAATATTGGGTTTTTGAGCCTGATAGCTCGCCCAAAACTTGTCCAAATCTTTATCGGTTGGTCGTGAGCCTTCTACGAAAACTTCGGATGCTTGAAAAATCTTGCGTTTTACTTCTTCAATTGATGTTGGAGCATTAATTTTTGCGATTGATTTATAGGTAGTTTCATTACTCGCTTTTCTGAGTAATTCAAAGTTTTTGCCAATGAGAGTTTTTTGTCCAAACTCAATAAAAATCCCATTTGGAGTATTAGTAATTCTAAATGGATTTTGAGTTTTTTGAGCAAATACGTTTGCTGAAAAGAGCAAACAAATCATTATATATTGAATACTTTTCATAGTTTTCTAAAATAAAATATCATAGTTTATTTACTGGCATACCATTACCGCAGTTGCCTAATGAAAATGTCATTTTAGGTTTGAGTTCTTTGGCATCTATGCTAAAATGAACCGAAACATCTTGGCTGACACTTCCGCCGAGACATTCTTCTCCAAATACAACTGTATCAATACAAACACCCAAATAAAAGCTTGCTCCAACACTTCCACAGCCTTCTAATTTTAAGCTTTGAAGTGATTCTTTTATGGCCGAAGAACTTAAACCAAGTTTAGGTGAAGCACTTGCTGAAAGGGCAGTTTGGATATTGAATGAAACGCCACCTTTAACACCGACTCCTAAGATACTGGCTTCACCTCCTAAGTCTATACCGCCGTAACCATATTGCCCGGCAAAAATGTCGAAGTTAGTCAGTGAATTGAAATTCAAGAAGTTGCGATACTCAAAGGCAACACCAGCTTTTGCCCAAGCTGCAACTGTTGCCACATCGAGTATGTCATATTTGAAACCTTCGTCGAGCGGGTTGCTGCTTAATGTTGCCGATGAAAACATTCCTTTAATTCCGTTTGTCATTTTATCAGGCAATGATTTCTGAACAGCCAAATTCAAAATAATATCAACGTCTTCTTGATAAAGCGGTTTTGTATAATAGCCCGCCACAAAAGTCATATTTGCTGTAAGAGGTAGTGGCAACCCTGCCAATGCGACATCACCAACACCATTACACATCATGTACATTCCGTTTGCTCCAATTGCCATCGAAACGTTGGTAGAGTTGATATTAACCAACCCACAAGGAATTGGGGCAGGTGGCGTAAATAAAAACTGTCCACGTACTTCTTGGCGGTCGAAATTGTAATAGAGCGACATACTTCCAACTCCGGTATCCATGCCCTTTACTCCAACAATTCCGCTTGATGGGTCGGTTTCGATTGCACCTTTTACAACAAGCGTCATGGTGCGATATTTCTCATCATCTTGTACCATATCAAAACCACCATTTCCATTTGGTAAAATAGTTTTAAGACGTAGATTATCCCATTCGTTTTTTATAACTTTCATACTACTATTTTCGACACCGCCTTTGATTGAAAGATATTTGGTATCAAGCGGAACCTTTTGATTATCAAGTACTTCTATGTAAGTGTTATAACCATTGCTTACTTTTAAATGATTAAGTTTTGTGTCCAAGACGAATGACTTTCCGCTGGTTACATCATAGACTTTCATTTTGCCTTTTGCCGAAAAAACGCCACTGCTGATTTGTTGTTCTTTCTCATCATTGTTTGCATGGAAACTAACCTGACCTTTTCCTTCGATATCAAATGAGATTGGCTTTATTTTTCCTTCAACTTTTCCAGAAGCATTTTTTGAATATATCACTTGTCCTACCATGCTTCCACCTCCATTACTCATATTCGGAATGTCCATTTTTGCTTGGCCGACCATTGTAAAGAAGTTATTACCAACATCAATCGAAGTAAGCGATAATTTTAGTACTTTGTAGAGCGTGAGCTCCTTTAAACTTGTTCCACTGAGTTGCTGTTGGTTGTCAGAGAAGATATTCATCGAACCAAATTCAATTTTTTGACCATCTTCTAAACCATCTAATTTTGAAACTCTTGCCGCCACGTCATTCCCAGATTTACTTAAAATTGAGAGTTTCCAGTGTGGTTTATTATCATGATAGCAATTTGGGTCGTAAGAAAACAAGGTTGAAGAGCCTGGTAATATTTCAAGAGGGACGATTCCTCCCAAACTAAACGCACTTGCATCAGCATTGGTTAGTTCGAGTTTATCTGCAATAAGTTTGTCAGGTTTAATAATAAGGTCTTTTAATCCTACACTTACAATACCAGTATTGACCACTGCTTTTGGAATAATGATTCCTCCATTATTATTGTCGTATTGCCAAATGTTTGGTAGGTTAGTTTTTTGACCGACTACTTTCCATTTTTCAAGTGAGAAACTGATGTTATTTCCACCAGTAAATGGTACAATCTTATTGGGTAAAACAGTAATATAGCCCGCTTCAAGAGCAATATCGCTTGGAGTCATATTTTGAATATTGGTATGTAATATTGAGCTAAACCTTACCGAATCGCCATAGATATAAGATTTTTGAGCATCGGCTTCGGCATTGAAATTGTGAACTTTAAAGTTCAGATTTTTCATAGTGTTACTTGTGAGCGAACTTCCTATGTTGAGTTTACGCTTTTTAGTTTCACCAGCTTTGAAAACCAAAATATTGCTTGGATTACCATTTTCTCCTAATTCAATTTTCCCCGAAAGCTGATACGCACCTTCAAAAGATGATAGCTCGAGTTGCACAGCTGACCTGATTTCAGCATTGCCATCTGCACCTTTTTGAATATAAATTTTAGTGAAATTATTACCTGTATTCTGTGCGGAAACAGTGTAAGCATTCGCTTTTCCTTGCAATTCCTTTCCGATACGAACAGGAAAAGAAATTTGTTGAATAGCAAATTTGCTGGCTTCGGGTTGATGAGTATTGATTCCCGAAGAAGCTTTGACAACTTTTAATTCTTTGAAATCTAAACGGTTTTGGTCATCGAGTGAGGCAAAACTGCCGTTATCAGGTAAACTATGTAATGACCCTGAAATACTAAAAGAGCCGTCTGAAAGGGATTTTACTTCTTCGATATGCACAGGAAAGCCCCAAATGTTTGCAATGCTTAAATCTTTTTGGAAGGATAGATTAAGTGCAACTTTTGTTTGAACCTGACCATTGAACCAATAGGCTTCTTTTTTCTCACCGATAAATGTGCCGCCAGCTTCAATATTTGGTGAATTATTGTTTCCAACATTTGATAAGTCTTTTACATCAGTCGGATTTACTTTGCCTCCTTGGCCAAGCGGTTGTATAGGTTGAACTCCTCCCGATACTTTACTCTGTTGAGAACTTTGGTATTGTTGATTTTTTGAAACAAAGACTTCTACATTGTTTTCGGTCACAGGAATACCTTTCAGTGTACAATTCCCGTTGGCATCAGTAAAGCACTCTGCATAGTTGGCACTATTATTTCCCCAACCACTTTTCAATGTTTTGATGTAAACCTTAGCACCTTTTGATGGTTGTACCTTACCATCTTTGTTTTCAGTAACACTCGCCACGACTTCACGAGCAGGGGTCAGGTTGACAGTATAGTCAAAAGGAAGTTTATAAACTGGAATACTCACTTCACCTTCCCAATGTGAAAAATTATCACCTTTAGCCGGTTTTACTCTTACCAAAAAGCTCTTGCCTGGACTTTCAAAAGCTATATAAGCTTTGCCTTTTGAGTCAGTTTTGGCAGTAATATCTTTTATTTGAACGGTAGCACCTTCTAATGGCATCGAGTCATTACCTTGAGTACCTTTTACTATAATATTTATTCGATGCTTTCTGCGGCGTACAATTAAGGTGTTGGCTGGAATGTTGGTTACGCCATCTTCATTGATGTCAATTGTATATTCTTCTGTGAAATACTCATCAGAACGAGGGAATATTTTAAGTTTTCTGCCTTTTCCAGCCGCCGCTGGGAATGATGCACAACCTTTAAAAATCCAAGCTTCATCAGTTTTGTACATCGCCCCATCATTTACTTGTAAGTCTGCAATTACTCTGTTTCCATCTTCGTCAGTTACGCAAGCTGAAACTCTACCCGAAGGAGTTAAGTTTATTTCATTTGTTTGATAGCCTTGTCCCATTAATAACTTAATAAAAGTATTATTTGCAGGATGCAAGTTTGTCTTATAACCATCTTTGCTAAACTCTAATTTATAATCACCAGGCTGTAAGTCATTAAATTCAAAATAGCCATCTTTGTCAGTATAAATCATTTTAACTGACCCAATTTCATTATTTAATTGTTCTGAAATATCATCCAACCAATTAGTTAAGAAACTGCCAGATGAAGAATTTTGTCCTACCTTTTTCTGTTTCAGAATAACTAAAACATTCTTCAAACCTTTAGTTTGCTCAACAACTTTTCCTCGGATAAATGGCAATTTTGACTTCATGAAAAGCTCAAAATCTTCAGTTGAGTAGATATATTTAGCATTAAATTCCAAATTATTGTCGAAATCACCATCGAATCCATTTGAATAAGAGGAGTTGGAGCCATAAGCATTGATGGTTTTTATACCATCTGCTTTATTATAAACTCCAGTGTTTTTATCAGAATAAGAGTGAGCAACAAAAATGTCTTGTTTCTTACTACCAATTCGAGCAACTCTCGGAACGAATAATTTACCATCAGCATTGGTTTTACCCATTGCAATTACTCTGTCAACTTTTGAAATTGGGTAAACATTGGCAAAATCTCCCATTTTTAAGGCTTGAATTGACGAAGGAGGAAGATTTTGTCCTTCTTCTAAAGGTACTGTTTCATCAACAGGTTTCATTCTAAATACCTCAACGTTTACATTTTCAAGAGTGCCATATACACCACCCATTTGTCCTGCTTCGTCATCGTTTTTAGCATTGATACTCATATTGAAACTTTTAACCAAAGCCACTTGGTCGGGCAATGAAATATTATCATTGGGACGAGCATCAATCATCATAAACGGACTGCAATAGTATGGGCTTTCGACTACCAAAATACAAGTACGCTTTAGCACTTTATTGGTTATTGTATTACCTTTTTCTACTACGGTTGTGTCTTTGCCAGTTGGGCTGTTGTAGCTTGGCATATAATACTCTTTATCTGGCTCATTTACTTTAAAGTTTACCAAATTAGCGGTATCCTTTAGGGCGAAACCTAAATTAAACTCTCCGTTTTCATTAGTATAGCCAGTTGCTAAAACCTTTGTTATTGGCTCATTGTCAATGTTTTTTCCATTGACTGTATAATTCAATAAATCAATATCTTTCAGGCTTGTCAAAATTTTCCATCCACCTCCTGCGTCATACAAGGGCATAGTTCCACTCAAATTATCAGTACCTTTATAGGCATAAACCATTACTAAATTTACTTTTACTTTCTTCAAAGGTTTAGCTTTGGGAATAATATTTAGATACGAACTTGTTGAATACAGTTGCTCAAAAATACCACCGTTTGGTCGTTTTTGGCTTTTTGAAGTAAAATTACTCGCACTTAAAATCTGTGATTCTTTACCATATTTTTCGAGTTTGTAGTCTTCTGGGTAAGCATACAAGAGTTTCCCAGCCACTTGGGTGTATAATGCTTTAATGTCAATTTTGGGGTCATATTTTATGTCACCATTAATAACCTTTTTGGGTTCTTTGGGCTTTTTGGTTACAGGTTCTTTTGATTCTTTTTCGGCTTCTTTTGCATTGGAATCTTTGTAAATAAATGAGCGAATTTCGCTTCGTCCACCATTTCTAAAGGCAGTTCCTTCTTTGGTAGTTCTTCCTCCTGCTGATATTTGGTCGAGTGCCGTAACAGCCCATGCGTATTTTCTTCCAACAACTAATTGAGGGTCGGCAGGGCCGAATACATAGACGTTTCCACTAACTGTTTTTTCAAAAAATGCTGGCTGAGTTGAGGCTAAAAAAGCATCATTAGGATTACGTTTAGGGTCAAAAAGTTCAATGATTTTTAAACGATATTGTGTGCCAGGTGCTGCTCCCGCTGACGGAGACCATGTGAATATAATATTTTGTGGTTGAATTGGACGTACTTCTTCATCCTCAAAAGGTTTAATGAGAATTGGAGGTTCGAGTTGGGTAAGACGAACACTTGTACACCCCAAAGGAGATTCGGCTGAAAGTGGGGTAGTTTGTCGAGTAAAATCATAAGCACGCACGCACACTTGATAAATACCTTCTGGAAGGCCATTTTTTCGTTCAATGTCATCAATAGTAATGTTTCTTGTCGAAAGTTGATTAATATCGAAAACATCTTGTAAGTCGCTTATATTGAGCGTGTATGGAATATTAGGCTGCAACGTAATGCTACGTGAGGCTCTAAAATTAGGGTTTGTAAAAATCTGGATACCGTTATCGCCAGTAATATTTGCTCGTAAATAAACAGTTATTGCTCTTGGCTGAGTATTACGAAGCATAATGATTGCTTTGCCAGGATTATTGGCATAATCACTCAAACGAGTCGAATAAGGTGGAATCAACTGCACCGTAACGTTTACTGGAAATTGAGCATTTGCCCAAAAAGTGCAAAAAAGTAAGCTAAAGAGTATTAATATATTTTTCATGCTTGTAGAAATTTCTTCAGTTTTCAAAAAGTAAATGTGTAACCAATTTCACCTGTTTGCTCAGAGAATTTTTGTTGCCCCCCAATGGCATCATCACTTGGCGAATTATTCAATGAATTGACTCTTAAACTAAACCGATGTTTGCCTGTGGGTTGATAACTCGCATTGACTCCTAAGTTTAGTATTGTACTATTTCCTTGTGGCAATGTGCTGATAATGTAAGAGTTAGCCGTACTTAGTAGTAATTGATTTTTTATAAAACCTTTTGAGGCTCCTGCGGTGAAACCAATATTACTGATGTCGCCAATTGAAAGTTTATTGAGTGTGTAATTGACACCCGGCATGAGTGTGAGACCCATTTTGTTGAGTGTTAGGTTATAATTGACCAATGCTACACTCGAATTAATGTTATTGATGGTTTTGGTATCATTATTTATATCAACCAAATTGCTGAGATTATATGAAGCTAAAACTACATTGGTAGTTTTGGTGTTGGCCATAATCAATCGTGGACTGATGGAAAGATTCTTGGTGGTTTGTGCCAATAAATATTTGTTTTGGATTTTAGCAACCGTAGGCTCTGAATTTGATGAAAAATTGGTGTAATTGGCATCAATTCCAAACTTTGAGTTGATATCCCAAGAAATATTCCCCATTGCAATTACACGTTTAGTTGTGGCTTGTTTTTGTTTTTTTGTGTTATCTTGTTGAATACCAAGACTTCCTAAAAACCTAAGTTTGCCTTTGAGAGCATTGTAAGTTGGCGAAATTGTGATGTTCTGTAAATCACTTTGAAAGAAATATGCCCCCATTGACTGAAAATTTGGGTCAACTTTTTTATAGGCAACTTTCAACGAATAATTTTTCTCTTTAAATCCAACTCCACCAGAATATGCCAAATAGTATTCTGAAGTTCCATTGAGTTTAATAACCTTATTTATTGTATTTAGAATCTTATAAGTATCAAAATCGAGTTCTAATTTTGATTGATAATCACGGGTATAAATGCTCAAACCACCATCAGCAAAAACGAAAAATTTCTTAGCAAAAGTGAGTTTTAAATCAGCACCAATTACAGCATTTTCAGCTGGTCGTACAGCACTTGTGTTTATATCTCCCTGAAACTTTTGTTCGCTATCTTTGGCTTTCAAATAACTTAAATCAAAATGTGATTCTTCTGTACCATACCCTATTTTGGCAGCATAGCCAAACCTTGAAAAGGTAATGGGTTGAATTGTGCCAGTCGTAGTATCAACGGTCGTGGCTCGATTTAGCCTTCCAGCCATGAAACCAAACCTAAATTTCTTTGGATTTAACTCAACTCCTGCACCAAACATAGTATATCCCGCAAGTGTATATGGCGAAAATGAAATGTTTCGGAAACCTACGTGAGCAGTTGCCCATTTGTAGGTCGGACTCATACCAAATTGGTTAAATGGCTGTCTGAAACTACGTTCTTGCTCGCTGTAAGTAAACGAAAGTGGAATTGAAACTCCATAAATTGATAGGGTAGGGCTTCCCGAAACAACATACATGAACGGACTTCGACGAGCCTGAATACCTGATGCTGAGTAGCCGATTCCACGAATATCCAACGAGCCACTTATTGCAAAAGGTTTTTGCTTAGAAATCGTTTCAAGATTTTGGGCAAACACTCCAGTTGTTAAAAAAATAGATATTATGTAAAGGTGTATTTTCATGGGCATTGTCAGTTTTCATGTCCAAAGTTCAACGATTTTTTATAAACCATCTACTCAAAATTAAATGATTTACTAAACGGTCAAGAATAAAGTAATCATTTTTTAGTTTATTTTAAAACCACTAAATATAGGTTCGTAAACAATTGTTTTATATGCTGAATAAATGTTAAGATTAGTGCCTGAGTCCTGCGAAACATAGACTCGGACACTTGTGCCAGCTGTAAGATTTAAATCAACCGAGTAGTTCTGAAGAAACATCTGGTTATTTGGAGGATATGAAAAAAAACTTGCTAAATACGTAGTGTTTTGGTTTCTCAAGATAATTTCTCTTTTACCAGTGACATTACCTTGCCAAGCTACATTAAGCGTGAAATGATAAACACCATTTGAAGGGGCAGTAAATTGATAATAATTTGAATTATCAAAACTATTTGTGATATCAAAATTCTCAAAATTTAAATAAATTTGACTTTCAGAGCCATTGCCCAGTACTAAATTTTGGGCACTGCTTGAAACTGAGAATGCTGGGTTTACTGTGCCAGATATAGCCACCAAATTTCCAGAGGCGTCTGCTCCAACTGGCCGAGTTCCTGTTCCAGCCAAGCTCGCAATTGAAACAGTTCCAGCATCATTTACGCCAAAACGCCAAGCGTTTCCAATCCAAATCCCTGCCGAAGCATCATTAATATTCCCAAAAAATGAACCTTCGTCAATGCCGTTGGTTGATTTACTAAACCAAATGCCTGCTGTATTTGTAGCAGTTCTGATGCGTACACGGTCTTTAATATCCAGAATATACTGTGGGTCAGTCATACCTACGCCAAAATTCCCATTCGTTTGTAGCATAAGCCTAACTGTGCTATTTCCAGTTGCAAAACCCAACGGATGATTGGTATGGGTTTGTAAGATTCCAAACGTTCCATTTACATACGTTCCGACACCAACAATGTTATTGGTAGTTCGATGGTCGAGGCCAATACCAATTTTATTAATTTTTAAAACTTCACTATTCGTTGTAGAATTTGGCGTTATGGTTAATGACTGACCAAAAGTAAAATTGACTACAAATAATATTAAAGAAACTATCTTTTTCATAAAAAAAACTGGAAATTTTGTTCATTAATTAAGATAGCTAATTCCTTTCAAAACACTATCAAATCTTCTTCTTGAAATCTGAATTTCTGAACCATCGATTAAACTAATTTTTTTGTTTTCTTTACAAAATGTAGAAATAAAATCAATATTAATTATGCAAGATTTACTAACTCTTACAAATGGTAAGTCGAGTGTTTCTTGGTAGTTTTTAAGGGTGTAAGACATCATTACAGTTTTTCCATTTGAAAGGATAAACTTTGTGTAGTTGAGCACTCCTTCAAGTCGAATGATTTGATTATCAGGATTTTGTAATAGTTGTTGATGTTTTTTTGATGGTTTATTTTTCATAGCTTTAAAATTATCTATAATACATAAATCTGAATGTCAAACCAGTAAGTAGCAATGTATTTGAGTTTCCAATATTACAAAATTTTACTTCTACAGTATCAGTAGCTGATGCTCTCACATTGGCTACGGTTAAGGTTGAGAATGGACTATCAATATTTAGAATAACATTATCACCTACTAACACACCTGGAACATTATAATAGTTTAAATCACA
Source organism: Emticicia aquatilis (assembly GCF_014644295.1). GTDB lineage: Bacteria > Bacteroidota > Bacteroidia > Cytophagales > Spirosomataceae > Emticicia > Emticicia aquatilis. Next base: position 458,151 of record NZ_BMKK01000002.1, on the reverse strand, counting down.
AGTATTATTTACAACACCAAAAATTTGTTGGCCAGTAAGTGTTGTTCTTTTGATTTTTGTAATTACAGAGCCTAAGCCTCCTATGTTGAGGGCATCAGGAGATAATGTTCCTCCTACACCTAAGCTTCCACTGAAAAACCCATCTGTAGCCGAAATAGTATTATTAAATGTTATTGAACCAGAGAAGCTGGATGATGAACTTACCGTAAGATTATTTATCGTTGCACCTGCCGAAATTACATTACCACTGGCTTTGATATTTCCCAAGACATGTAGCTTCTCAGTAGGATTGACATTCCCTATGGCTACATTTGCTCCAGTGTCATTTATATATACTTTTGAAGTTGCTTTACCACCTCGAATGTAGGTGTCTTCAGTTGTAGAATAATTGAAATGTGTTGAGTTAGTTGTGCCTTCAAAAGCCGCTGTTCCATTAGCACCTGTGCCTCTGGCAACTTGTAAGGTAGCAAGTGGGTCACTGACTCCAATACCTACATCTCCTTGATTATCAATGAAAACCCTATCAACTCCAACTATTGTGTTATCGGCAGTTCCACTTGTCGCAGTATTGTAGAGTAAGAGCTTACCAGTTGTTGGGTCAAAACTGATACCACCAACGTAGCCATTGGCGATTGGTTTTCGGCCACCATTATAATAACCATTTAAACTAATGCCTGGCCAATTATTATCTATTCCAACTCCAGTTGTATTATCACCAAATATGGCTGCTGTATTTCCAACTAACTTATTAACAACCAACCCAGCGTTATTGGGTGTAGTAGTTCCGATACCTACCAAGCCATCTAAAATGGCTGCGTATTTGACTCCACTACCCGAAACCGTTGAATATATACCATATTTTGTTCCTGTTCCGCTACCTTTTGCTTCAAAATATCCCCCATAAGTTGTACCATTGCCAGAGTTATCAACGCTTGTTTGTAAACCATAAGCCTCAGTTGATGCTGGACCTGATACAAGTGCTCTAAGACCTAATCTCACAGGAACATTTGATGTACCTGATACTAAAGTCGTAACACCGTATTTATTTCCTGTACTTGTTCCGTTTGTATTAAAAAAACCACCAAATTCTGAGCCAGTTCCCATAGCCGTGGTGGTTGCAGATATACCATAAGATGATACACTAACATTAGCACTGGTATTAGTTTGTATTCCGTATGCAGCTGAGACTAATGCAGTACTATTTGCTTTTGCGGTTACTCCATATAAAATAGCATTTCCATTAATACCTGAATTTCCTATACTTGAGAATTCCCCTCCCAATAAAAAATCTGCATTAACAGAGCTTGAAGCGGCATCACCTCTCACACCAACACCCTTGGCATTAAACACATTACCTAATCCATAAACTCCAATGTTTTCTGATGAAGTAGCTCCATTAGCATACCCATACATTCCATAATTTCTTACAGTCGAATTTTGGGCAAAACCAAATACCCCAACAATATCACTTGTTGAACTTGTATTTCCAGAATTACCCAATATTGAAACTTTTGGAAAAAATCCAGATGCCGTACCAAAACCATTAGTTCTGAATACAGGTTTTGTGCCATCAACAACTGTTTCTGCAGAGTTTTGGGCGAAACAAATTGAAGTAATATTTAAGAAGGTAAGTAAAATAAAAATCTTTTTCATGGATATAACGAGTTTGATTGGTTACGATGCAAATTTCTGCATTCAATCAATACTCGTCAATCGAATAAATATATGGTTTTATCAGACTAATTTATCTTTCAAAGCCTTCACTACGGCTTCAGATTTTGAATTTACGTGTAGTTTTTTGTAGATATTATTGATGTGGCTACGCACAGTTCCCATACTGATGTAACAGTTTGAAGCAATCATTTTGTAGCTATCGCCATTTACCAAACATTTCAGAATGTCCAGTTCTCTTTCAGAAAGATTGTTTTCTTCGTTTTTAATGACTTTTGGTTGAGCAAAATATTCAAGTACTTTTCGGGCTATGGCGGGCGTCATAGGTGAGCCTCCGTGATAGATTTCATGGATAGCCTCAATGATTTCAATGATTTTAGATTTTTTTAATAAATATCCACTCGCACCCGCCTGTAAAGCACTAAAAAGCTTGTCACGGTCTTCAAAAACCGTTAGAATTAAGATATTTACTTGTGGGAAATGCTCTTTGATTAGTTGTGTTGCTTCAATCCCATTCATTTGTGGCATGTCAACATCCATCAGAATTACGTCGGGAATACCTTCATTCTTACAATTTTGAATAATATTGATAGGCGATTCGTATGCTCCCATGAAATCGAATTCTTCGGAGCTTTGAAGCAAGTGTGTGAGACTTGTGCGAAGCGTGAGGTTATCTTCGTATAATGCTACTTTTATCACGGTTTCTGGCATAATGGTTATTGGTAGCAAAGTGAATATTTTTTTATTTACAAATCAATCGGATAAATATATGGTTTTATAATGGCACGGTTAATATTACTTGTGTTCCTTTACTTATTGTGCTATTTATATTTAAAGTCGCACCGATTTTCTCAGCTCTCATTTTCATGTTTTTGAGTCCGTTTCTTTGAGATGCTGCATTTATATCGAAACCAATACCATTGTCAATTATTTCAAAAACAATAAATTTGTTTTCTAATTTGGCCTCGATAACCGCATTTTTACTATTGCTATATTTGATTAAATTATTGATTGCTTCTTTCAAAATCAAATAGATGTCTCGGCGTTTGCTAATATCTATCTTAATATTTTCAGAAATTGCTAAAAAATCAATTTTAAACTCAATTTCTTTCGATTCAAATATCGGAATTGCATACGATTTGAGTCGAGTTTCAAGATTTTGTAAAGAATCATTTTGAGGATTGATGGCCCAGATAATATCATCCATTTTGTCTATTACCTCACGAGCATCATTACTGACTTGTTGCATGATTTCGAGCTTTGAATCTCCTTTTTTTTGCTGGAAAGTCACAATTTCTGACAAAATTGAAATGCTACTTAGAGTACTGCCAATTTCATCGTGTAAATCAGCCGCAATCTGATTCCTTAGTCTTTGTTCTGCTTCTAATTTTTTGTATTTATTTCGATTGATGATTAAAACAATACTAATGATACCTAATAATATACTTAGTATCCCAACTATCAAAAAAACATTTCGTTGAAATATTGAATTCTCGTTTTCGAGTTTCAGTAGCTTCAAATTAGCTTCTTGTTTTTCTTTTTCGAGCCTATTGACGCTCGTAGATAATTTGAGTGAAAACAACGAATCTTCTAATTTATATGATTTTACTCGGTAGTCATGTGCTTTTTTATAGTCTTTTAATAATAAATTTAGGTCGGCCAATTTATCATAATCAAGTTTGACTCCTAAACCATAGTTTCCTTTTTTATCAATTTCAAGTGTTTTTAGATTGTATTTCTCTGCTAATTTGTATTGTTTTTTAAATTCGTAGTACATTGCCATACTTGCATAAGCATCAGCTTTTCTAAAATCGTTATTTAATTTTTCAGCTAATTTGACTGACATGTTTATGTAATTGTAAGCACTATCAAGTTGATTTAGTCTAATATAGATTGAACTCAATGATATCCAACTTGAAATGATTGATGCTGGTCGACAATAATTTTTAGCATAAAAAAGCGATTTTTGTGAATGATATTTTGATTTTAAATAATCTTTTTTCTGGACATAAAAGTCTGACAGAGCTAATTCTGCAAGATAACGAGCTTGTTTATTTTTTTCTTTTTCAATTAGTAGTATTGATTTTTTAGTATATACCTCATACTTTTTTACGTCAATTGGAATATACATTCTTGCCATTATTATGTATGCTGGTAAAATGTATTCGCTCAGATGGAATTTTTCAGTAAGTTCGATTGCTTGAGTAATGTATTTAAATGCGTTATCATATTGATTCACAAATTCATAGTATGTACCGAGCCCTGAATAGACCAATTGTTTTTCATTAGGTGACAGGTTGTATTTATTTACATAATTTTCAGATTTTTGAAAGGAATTTAGTGCTTCATTAAGTTTCTCATACCTCAAATATAAAATACCGAAATTCCAATTTATACGAGCAACGCCTTTATAATCATTTATCTTGAGAGCTATTTTATCGGCTTCATGTAAAATTTTTTCTGCTTTTTTTTCATCATCTAAGTAGTTTAACAACTTCCACGCATACTGTTCGGCTGTCCTTACATAATTTGAGTCTTTGGGCATTTTTTGTAGTAAAATTTCCAAAGAATCAGATTCAGAGTTGGCTTTGCAGTAGGGAACTAAAACAATAAAAAGTATGAATACAAATAACAGCCTGCTAATTTTCATGAAGTTTAGATTAATACTATGATATTGATACAGCCAAAATTACCTGTGTACCTTTGCCTATTTCACTATTTAAACTAAAAATAGCCCCGATTTTTTCAGCACGCATTTTCATATTTTTAAGTCCATTGCGTAAAGATGCTTCGTTGGTATCAAAGCCAATTCCATCATCACTAATTTTGAAATTGATTTTTGAATTTTCAAGAAACACCTCAATTTGTGCATTTTTACATTGACTATATTTTACGAGATTATTGATAGCTTCTTTCAAAATCAGATATATATCACGGCGTTTACTCATATCAATTTTAATATTTTCGAGTTCGGTTGAAAATTTAAATTTGAAATCAATGTCTTTTGACTCGAGCAACGGAATAGCAAAAGATTTTAGCCTTGTTTCCAGATTAGAAAAATCATCATTTGATGGATTTATTGTCCAGATAATATCATCCATTTTATCAATCACTTCTCTTGAATCATTGCTTACTTGCTGCATGATTTGGAGTTTTGAATCTCCTTTTTTTTGTTGTAACGCCACAATTTCAGACAAAATTGAAATACTACTAAGGGTACTACCAATTTCGTCCTGCAGGTCAGCCGCAATCTGATTCCTTAGTCTTTGTTCTGCTTCTAATTTTTTGTATTTATTACGATTGATGATTAAAACTATACTTATAATGGCAAATAGAATGCTTATAATTCCACCAAAGAGAATGGCGTTTCGCTGAAAAATCGAATTTTTATTCTCTGATTCCAATAACTTAAATTTTATATCTTGCTTCTCCATTTCGAGTGCGTTTACTTTCATTGTCAAATTTGTTGAAAACAACGAATCGTTTAGTTCGGAGGCTTTGACTTTAAAATCATAAGCTCTTTTGTAGTTGCCGAGTATAACATTTAGGTCTGCTAATTTTTTATAATCAAATTGTGTTTTCAATCCATAATTTCTTTTTTTATCAATTTCCAATGTTTTTAAAAGGTATTTTTCTGAGAGCTTAAATTGTTTTTTTTTCTCATAATAGAAAGCCATACTTGAATATGAATCTGCCATTCGAAGCTCATTTTTTAGGTTTTCTGCCAATTTTATTGACTGATTTATATAAATATAAGCACTATCAAGTTGTTTTTGGGCAATGTAAGTACTGCTAATAGCCAACCAACTTGGAATAATTGCTATTTTATGACAATATTTTTTTGCAATGGAATACGAATTTAAGACATGGTATTTAGCTTTTTTTAAATCCTTATAATTTATGTAATGTGCGGCTAATGCTAACTCTGCCAAATATTTAAATTGCGGTACTTTTTCTTTATCAATTAATTTTTCAATTTTTGGGGTAAAGGTCATATATTTTTTTTCATCAATATTTCTATAAATTACTGCTAATACAAGATAAGCATGTAATACATATTCGTTAAGGTTGTGTTTTTCGGTGAGTTCAATCGCTTGAGATAAATATTTGGCAGCTTTATCAAATTGATTGATATAATCGTAGCACAAACCCAAACCCGAATAAACTTTTTGTCTTTCGTTGGGTGGTAATTTGTATTTATCAACAAATAATTCTGCTTTTCGAAAGTATTTTATTGACTCATCAATTTTTTCAAAACGGATGTATAAATATCCGAGATACCAATTTGTGTGTACAATTCCCTTATAATCGTTGAGTTTTATAGCCAATTTCTCGGCTTCACGTAAAATGTTTTCTCCTTTTTTTTCATCATCTAAGTAATTGAGTAGCTTCCAAGCATACTGCTCGGCTGCTCTAATATAATTTGTGTCTTTGGGCATTTTAGATAACTTATTTGCCAAAGAGTCAGATTCTGAATTTGCTTTACAATTCAAAATCAAGACAAATGTTGTAAAGAAAAATGACACTAATAACCTTAATAATTTCATGCAATTTTGGTTGGGTTAGTAGTTTGAAATCCCTAAGGCTATTTTGCTTCCTTCACCTACTTTGCTTTCTATCTTTAATTCTGCACCAATTTTCTCTGCTCTCATTTTCATATTTTTAAGCCCGTTTCTACTCGATTGAGCATTTATATCAAAGCCACGACCATCGTCAATGACTGTAAAAATGATTTTTGAGTTTACGATATCTATTTCAATTTTTGCATTTTTACATTCACTATACTTTACTAAATTATTGATAGCTTCTTTCAAAATCAGATAAATATCCCTACGTTTGCTCATATCAATTTTAATATTTTCGAGTTCAGGTGAAAATTTAAATTCGAAATTGATGTCTTTTGATTCAAAAAGTGGAATGGCAAAGGTTTTAATGCGTGTTTCCAGATTAGAGAAATTATCATTTGATGGATTTATTGTCCAGATAATATCATCCATTTTATCAATAACCTCTCGGGCATCATTACTAACCTGCGACATGATTTCGGGCTTATACTCACCCTTTTTCTGTTGCATAGCTACGATTTCAGATAAAATAGAAATACTACTTAGCGTACTACCGATTTCGTCGTGGAGGTCAGCCGCAATACGATTTCTCAAAAACTGTTGTTCTTCAAAACGCTTTAATTTGTTTCGATTTTGAAGTGAAAAAAACATGAATGAAGCTAATAAAATGATGAGTATTCCTCCAATCAAATACGCATTTTTTTGAAAATTAGCAGATTTGCTTTCTTCATTCAATAGCTTAATTTGGGTTTCTTTCTTTTCAGTTTCGTATTTTGCCAATAAATCTCTTGAAAGTTCCTCTGATTCGATTTTTGCACTCGAATCTTTGAGAGCATTATATTCTTTCAATAAGTTATATGCCTTTTTAAAATTATTTGTCTTTGAATAAAAGGATGATAATATCTCGGTAGCATATAATTTATCATCTATATCCTCAACTTTGTTATTTAATTGATATGCTTCATTAAGATATTTTTCAGCTTTTGGGTAATCTTTTTGTTCTAAATAAAATTCCCCCAAAATACCAGTCGCTGTCTGCAAACCCACCGCTGATTCTAACTGACGACAAAGTTTTTCGTTTTCCAAAAGAAATGGCTCACCTTTCTTAGGCTGCCCAAGATTGGCATAAGTTCGCCCAACGTTTGATAATAAATCGGTTTGTAATAATAGATAGTTTGCTTTTTTAGCATAATCAAGTCCTTTCAAATAATGTGAAAGTGCTTCTTTTTCCTTCCCCATATCATCATACAAGTTTCCAAGTTTGTTTTCTTGAATACCCATACCTTGCAAATCTTCTTTTTTTGTTACAATTTCTAAAGCTTTTAGTGTGTATTTTATAGCTTCAAGGGGCTTTTTGTAAGCTTTCAAAACCCCTGAAACCAAGCCGTAAGGGCCAGCATCTAAAAATTTTAAAGGGAAATTGTTTTTTTCTTGCAATTCAATTGCTTTTAATGCCCACTCCATTGCTTTATCTTTATTACCGAGGTTTCGATGAGCTAAGGCTATATTTCCTAATGCTGCTTCTCTTAAATAGTTGTTTAATTTATATTTTTCAACTGCCATTAAGCTTTTTTCGTAGAAGGCAAGTTCTTCCTTGTATAGTGCTTTTTGGTTGTTGACAATTCCTTTTATTAGGTAATGAAAATAAATCCCACGACCATAATTAAGTTTTTCAGCAAGAGATTTGATAGCTTCAGCAAGAGAGTCAGCTTTTTTATAATCAGCCTTTTCATAAATTAATTTTAAAGCATAAGGCCTCATTGCCCAAATGTAGAGTGTGTCTTTTGGTTTGGTTTGTAAGAAAATCCTCAAAGAATCTTCTGATTTTGGAACTTGAGCTTGTACTAAATAAGAAAAAAGCAAAAGAGTGATACCCAAATAAAAAGTTTTCATAATAGGCTATTTAACTTGCTAAAATATTGATAACAAGAAAGTTAAAATAGTTTTTTATGAATACAAAATACTCAGTCTAAATTTTACTCAATGAATCAGAAACTTGGCAGAATACCCAACCAATAAACTCTAAAGTTATCTTTAATATTAGTTGATGAACTTTTGCCATAATGATAGGCAAAACCTAAGCCTGTACCTAAAAACAGCGATTTGAAAGGTACTCTAACCAAGTCTTTAATTTCGATTCCAGCTTCGAAATAACCCTTGTTGAGTGTGGAGAAAACTATACTTTGGTGCTCTTGAGGGTTCGATAAATCGCCATAAATAATATTATTAAATAGCGTAATTGAAGGTTGGATATATTTATTTCTTGGCCGAATCAATGTTCTGCCAAAATTATGTCTTGTGGTGAGTGAAATAAACCTATCGGATAGGTAAGCACCATAAGGTAGCGTTTTAAATGATGTGGTATTGCTACCAGCATTTAGACTAATCGTACCACGGCCACCTGTTGCCCCATAAAGAAAAGGATAGGGGATTTTGCCATCTGAATAACCGCTATTGAGGTTTATTTCCGAAAAACCAATTCGCTTAAATCTAATTTGGTATTCCATACTGGTATTTATTTTCCAGTAGTCATAGTTACCGTTGAATGAAGGTAAACCTCTTACAAACTGCAAGTTGATGATTGGATACCATCGATTAATTACACTTTCGATACGCCCAACACGATTAAGAATTTCTCGATAAGCAAATCTTATATCAAGTTTAACTTCAGTTGTCTGAAAAGACATGTTTTCGGCAAATTGATATTTATATTTCGGAATTCGTAGTTCATTTTCAAGCGATAACTTCCACCAAGTATATCTAAGTGGTCTAAAATAAAGAGAAATACCGTAGTTTCTAACTCTATCAACTCTAATCAGCACACTGTCACGGGCTGAATAGGGAGTCGTTGTCATGGCTTCCATATAATAGTTTGGCTTCAAAAAGCTGGTGCTTGCAGGTATTCCATAATCATCTTTGTAAGAAAGCGACAAACGATTATATCGGTCTGGAGTTATGTGCCAGCTTACAATACCTTGATATTTAAACTTCTTATCATAAATACCGTAGCCAGCCGTTCCCATAATTCTAAATTTGGGCTTTAGCCGCTGATTATTTTGAAAACCAATGCCAATTCTGACTCTTTCGTAGCTATTGCTAAGCAAAAGTAAATAATCGGTCAAAACCTCAAATTTTCCAATCTCATATACACCCGACATCATCCCCATCAAATATGGGTTGGCAATAGAGTCTAACTTTAACAGTTTTTCTGTTTTTGATGACCGATGAAAAAGCTCGTAAGCATCTTTTTCTCGTTTTGTGAGACTATCAGTTCTGTATTTCTTGAAGTCAGCCGTAGAAATTACTGTTGCATTTGGTAGCATTTCCCGATTTGACTCATCAAATAGCTTATTATCAATGTCTTGGTCAAGAATGGCATTACTGTAAATACTCGTGATTTGTGCTTTACCGTAGCCATTTAAACCATTTTTTCCATAATTTCCTAAAATATTCATTTCAGACTTTAACGGAAACCATTTGCCCGAAACTCGGTGATAAGTTTGATTCAGCTCAAAAGATGTAAATTGCAAGGTATCTGACGGTTTTACTTTTAAGTTTTCTAAAGCATAACCAGCACTATTTATTTGCAAAGTGCCTGTTAAACCTTCAAAATTTTTACTTTTATATGGTTTAAAATTGATGATGAATGTTGAATCAGTTTCGTGTATAAGTGTATCTTTCAGTTCAAAATCATATTGTTTAAAAGTTTGTTGGTTCAGCGGGTTTACATAAAAACGCTTCAGAAGTGTAAAATTGAAAAGTTCATTATAAAATCCGAAAGGGTTAACATCAAGCGGAATTACATTCGTTATGTAAGTATAAGTGACAGGCCAATTACCAATCGAAGCAATGATTGTCTCTTTTTTTCTTGCGGGTTTTTCATAAATAATCTTTGAATAATTTTCTTGAACATATAGTGTGGCCGACTTCTTTCTGGTCAATTTTGAAGTATCTCGTTTCGTGACAACTTTTAGACTATCAATCGAAAGTACTATTTTTGTGTACGAATCGCACTGATACGAATCCAATTTATCGGGTGCGTTTTGTTCTTTATTTTTCAAGGTTCGTCTAATGATTTCCCATGCAGGATTTTCTTCTGGACGAACTACTACTTCATTCAAATCTTTATTTTTCGATTTAAGAAATATACCTCTACCATTTTTTACAATTTCTTGGGCAGAAAATTGTTTTGTAGCGTAGCCTACGAAGCTGAATACTAAGGTGTCTTTTAATGATTTTACTTTTATTGAAAATTCGCCGTCAGCATTACTCTGAGTACCTTTCGAGGTGTTTTTAACCCGAATACTTACAAAAGGAAGTGGAGTGCGTTCAGTTTCGTCAAATATTTTACCATTCAGCAAAATGCTTTGGGCAGTCAGAAAACTCGGAAGTAGCAAAAGAGTTAGTAGCAGTCTAAACATTGTAGGATTCTAATAATAGGTCTTTAGTATTTCTATAACGAAGTTTTCTTTTTGAAATTTTAAATAGGGTTTCTATCAAAGATATTTATTGAGTAATTGTAAATCCAAAATTAATATGATAGTTTTGAGTTGTTCAAAAATATGACATTCATCAATGCAATTACAGACCTTTCAAAACCCCGAGCAGCTTGCAGCTCACACAGCCCAATATATTATAGATTTAGTTAGAAATAAGCCAAATGCAACATTAATTCTAACATCGGGCGATACTCCAGTTTTAACTTACAAAAAAATAGTTGAGCTGGCTCAACCTGCTGATTTTGCGAAAGTAACAGTAGTTGGTCTTGACGAGTGGGTGGGTATTCCTGCAACCAGCGAAGGCAGTTGCCGATACATTGTTGAAGATAACTTATTGAAACCTCTCGGTGTAAATCCTTCACAATATACTTTTTTTGATTCAATGACAGATGACCTCGAATCGGAATGCAAAAGAGTAGATGATTTACTTTTTAGTAAAGGAGGAGCCGATTTAATAATTGTTGGGGTAGGCGTAAATGGTCATATCGGCCTAAATGAACCTGGTTATAGCTTCGACAATTATTGTCATGTTTCCGAACTCGCTGAGGTAACAATAAGTATAGGGCAGAAATATTTTAAAGAAAGTACTACGCTTACTCAAGGTATAACCATCGGGTTGAAACATCTTTTGGAAACAAAAGTTGCAATTTTGATAGCCACAGGAGAACGAAAGGCAGAGGTTTTGAAACAAACTTTTGACCAAGAACCAAGCGTAGAATTACCTTCAACGGTTTTCAAACTACACACAAACTCTTTTGTATGGATTGATGAGGCGGCTGCCAAATTATTATAAAATTAGATGAATGACCGTTAAAAATAGAAATTACCTCTTCATATCACTGGCCATATTATTACCAATTTTATATGGCGTTTTTTTTATTAGAAATTTTTCGATGCCCCTTTCGGGTGGTGGAGATGTTGATGAATGGGAATATGTGGGTTATTATCTTTCACAGCATCTTACTTTCAAGCCATTTCCGAGTTTAGTTTTTAATCATAATCAAACGTTTTATCCTTTCGGCACTACACAAGTTTTCTCTGACTGGTCGCTCGAAAGCAATTACTGGTTTACTTTTTTCTACAACAATTTCGGTCATGGAGCTTGGTTAAACTATTATTACATTCTTAGTTTAATCGTTTCATTTTTAGGCTCTTATCTAATCTTGAAAAAGGATTTTGGGGAGCCAAAGGCCCTTTTTGTGGGTTTTGTGGTTACTTTCTTTAATTTTTATGCCCTAAACAAATATCCGCACCATTACAATCATAGCACAATTCATTGGGCAATTCTGAGCCTTTTTACGGACTTTATTTTAGTTAAACGAATCATTCTCAAAGAAGATATTTCATTAAAATGGGTATTTTTAAAGGTATTTATACTCCTTGCTACTCTCGGAATGAATCTGGGTTATATTTGCGGATTTGCCCTGAATAGCTTTGTAATAAGTTTTATTGCTGTGTTGGTAATCATAGTAAAAAGGATTGCAAAAGGCGAAAATCAACTAAGAAAGTATCTTATCGACTGGTTTGATGATTTAAAGCGTTCACCAATATTCTATTTTATATTAAGTGTTCCGAGCTTGATATTTATGTTTTTGTATTTGCCTTTAGTATTGCAAATCTATTTTGAAGCTAAATCATTTCATCTTGATGATGCCAATGCTCCGCATTTTTGGAGTCACCCGCTACGGATGTTATTGCCATATTTTCCGAATTTTAGTGCATTACATAATCCATTTACGCACCTTTTGAAAGATATGCCCGAAGGACTGGGGTCGGGAAGTCCAGGCTGGGTTTGTTTGAGTTTGGGAATCATTGGTTTTTTTAGCAATCGAAAACAGTTTTGGTTAGTATTCGTGCCACTGATTATCCTGTTATTGATTTCTACTTTTTATCATCCAAATAAAATACCTACACTAAAAATCTTCCCGTGGGGAGCATACAATCGGGTGCCATCGAGGTTTACTTCCTTGTTACCTGTTATTTTCTCTTGTTTTTTTCTGCCAACTGATGTAAGAAAATTGCCGTATAATAAATTTTTGTTGTTGGTTTTTACAACTTTTTTTGTTCTTGAACTGTCAGTAGTTTACAAATACCGCTACTCACAGAAGCCTTTTGAGTTTGATAAGAATTTTTTTGGTTATATGCAGCAAGTAAAAATGCAAAAAGGAGAAGCTGTAATGGATTTTCCGTTTTGTATTGTTGGTGGAGATGGTACAGGTTTAAGAGAAAACCTATGTCCAATTTTTCAACGAACCTGTAATGTATATGCTTTGAGTCGTTTTCATGAAAAGAAAGTTATTGGAGGATATTACAGCCACGTACATGATTCGGCCATAAAAGGGTTTATTGGGGTTGGAATTGGAAACTGGGCAACGCCAAATGATAGTACATATATTGAAGGCTGGAAAAGAGCAACAAAAATAATAAATACTTTTAATGACCAACAGTTAGAACATTTTGTAAAGTATTTTCAATACAATGATTTTGCAGGAATAAACGTTTGTGTTGATTTAATACCAACCAAAATGTATCAACAAATAACAACTGCAATTGGTCAACCAACACAATCAACAATTTTCCCGGGGGCAGGAAAAGTAGTATTTATTCCAAAACCTAAAGATTGGCAAATTTTGGTTGATAAAGACAAGGCAAAACAAATGAAGTTTCCTTGCGGTTGTAAATAATATTACTTTTGTATATTGGCAACGTTATCGGGAACGATTGCATTAATTTATAAAATAGTTTTATTGTTAAGTTGTATAAATCATAGATAAATTTGGGTTTTATTTAGAAATATTATTTGCATGGCAACCTTATTGGAATTACAAACATTTTTATCAGAAAAGGGAAGTTTAACAGTTTTTGAAAAGGTTCTTACAAATGGTATTAAACGCATTTTTTACATCTATAATGCTTTTAATCAGGTTCGTGGAGGACATCGACATAAACTGGCTTACAATGCCCTTACTTGTGTGAGTGGGTCATGTAAAGTATATGTTCATAATGGAGAAACTGAAGAAACTTTTATTTTAGATACACCTGATAAGTGTGTTCTGCTCGAACCAAGAGATTGGCATACCATGTACGATTTTTCAGAGAGTGCCGTTTTGTTGGTACTTTCTGATAGATTTTATGAAAAAGAAGATTATATCTATGAAAAATATGATGAATTAATTACATCAGAATAGACAATAAAAAAGACGAATTAAAAAATTCGTCTTTTTTGTTCATCTAAGAGACCACAATCTTAGAGTGTCTCGATAATAATATTGTGGTTTGTATAAATACAAATATCTGCGGCAATGTTTAAGCCTTCTTGTACCATTTGTTCGGCTGTTAAATCAGATGCGTGTCTTTTAAGAGCAATTGCTGCCGACTGAGCATACATACTGCCCGAACCAATTGAAGCAATTTGATTATCGGGTTCAAGTACATCGCCAGTTCCAGAAATTATTAGCATTTCAGATTCATTGGCTACAATCAACATAGCTTCCAACTTTCTCAAAAAACGGTCTGTACGCCAATCTTTTGCTAATTCGATTGCTGCACGCTTCATATTTCCACCGAAAGCGTTGAGTTTTTCTTCAAAACGTTCGATTAAAGTAAAAGCATCGGCAGTTGAGCCAGCAAAGCCTGCTAAAATTTTTCCTCCATATAATTTTCTAACCTTGCGGACATTGCTTTTAGCAACAGTATTACCCATAGTTGCTTGTCCATCTGCCCCAAGAGCTACTTTTCCGTTATGAATTACCCCCAAAACAGTGGTTGCGTGTATTTTTTGCATTAAATTATTTCGATTCTATTTTTGATAATTTCCAAACATTATTCTCTAAATCCAAAGAGTAAATGTAACTAATACTGTATGGCTTTTTAAGCTTAACTACCACTTTTGCCTTATTTCCATTGATAGCCGTTGTAGAGCTATTATTTAAAGCAAAAAGCAATTCTTTCACAGAAGGCGGGTCTTGCGATAGCGTATATCTATCATAATCAATGCCTTCTGCGTATCCATTTTTTTTAATATCAGCTTGTTTCTTTACAAACTCTTGTTGTAAACCTTTGATGTAAATGCTTGAAAATAAGCCAGTTGCTTCAATTGACTTGAGATATTTTTGAATACACATCATATCAATTTTAGTAACATCAACACCATCAGCTTCATAGCAATCTCCTTCAAATGGAATGTTTTCTTTGCTGGTCCAATTATAAAACTGAGCCATTCGCTGTTTCGGTGTTTCTTTTACTTGTGCCGAAACTGTAAAGGTTGATACAAAACAAATCCCCCATAGAGAGATTGTTAGCCAACTATACGGAGGATTTATCTTTTTCATATACTAAATGCACAGAACTTTTAAACCAATAATTTATAAGGCTCTTCGAGCAATTCTTTTAATGTTACCAAGAAAGCCGCACCTGTTGCACCATCAACTACACGGTGGTCGCATGTAAGAGTAACTTTCATTACACTCGTAGCATAGAATTGGCCGTTTTTAACTGCTACAATTTCTTTAATTCCACCAACTGAAAGAATACAAGATTCGTTTTTAGGATTGTTGATAATCGAAGTAAACGATTCAATGCCAAACATACCTAAATTACTTACCGTAAATGTATTTCCTTCCCAGTCTTTTGGTTGGAGTTTGCCATTTTTAGCTTTTCCGCCTAAATCTTTGGTAGTTGCTGCTAAAACCGAAAGCGGAAGAGTATCAGCAAATCTGATTACAGGTACAACCAAGCCTTCGGCAATCGCTACTGCCATACCAATGTGTACGTGTGCGTTACGTCTGATATGGTCGTCTCTCCATGAAGAGTTGACGTTTGGATGTTTTTTCAATGCTACTCCACAAGCTTTCAATACCATATCGTTGAATGAAATCTTCACAGGTGAAGCTTGATTCATCACTTCACGTGCTTGGATTGCTTTATCCATGCAAATTTCCATTGTTAATTGGAAATCAACAGCCGACGATTGAGATTCAGCCAAGCTACGAGCAATAGCCTTACGCATTTGTGTCAATCCGATTTCTTCATAACTTTCAACACCCGCAGCAACTGCAACTGGAGCAGAAGAAGCCACAGCTTTTGTTTCGGCTACTTTTGGCGTGAAGTTATCAACGTCTGATTTTACAATTCTACCACCTTCGCCAGAACCACTTACTTCTGCTAGTTTGATGCCTTTTTCTTCTGCAAGTTTTTTGGCCAATGGTGAAGCTAAAATTCTACCATTGCTATTTGAAGCTTGCACAGGTGCTGCAGCTGGAGCTGCGACTGGTGCAGGAGTAGCGGCTTTTGGTGCTTCAGTAGGAGCAGGGGCAGCAGTTGGGGCAGCAGCACTGGTGCTTGCTCCAAGTAATGCTTGGTAATTTGCACCCTCTTCACCGATGACTGCGATAACTGCATTTACTTTGGCTGCTTTACCAGCTTCTACACCTATATATAATAGAGTTCCGTCTTCATAAGCCTCAAGTTCCATTGTAGCTTTATCAGTTTCGATTTCTGCTAAAATATCACCTGATTTTACTTTATCTCCAACTTTTTTCAACCATGTATGAATCACACCTTCAGTCATGGTATCGCTCAAAAGTGGCATTGTTACAACCTTTGCTTTGATATTTGAAGTATCAACTGCTGGAGCGGCTGCAACTGGGGCAGCTTCTGCAACTGGAGCTGGCTCGGCAGTAGGTGCTGCCACTGGAGCATTTCCGCCTAATAAACTTTGATAATCTTCACCTGGTTTACCGATTACAGCCATAATAGCATCCACTGGCACGGCCTGACCTTTTTCAACACCTATATAAAGTAGCGTTCCGTCATAATAAGACTCCATATCCATGGTAGCCTTATCAGTCTCGACCTCAGCTAAAATATCACCTGATTTTACAACATCACCAACTTTCTTGTTCCATGCCGCAATTACACCCTCTGTCATGGTGTCGCTCATCTTGGGCATTCTGATTACTTCTGCCATTTTTTAAAAATTTGCTTAGATTTTGGATAGTATCATTATTCAACCCTCAAAATTATAACAAAGTTTTGGATGTCCTTAAAAAACTAATAAGAAAGTTTGTAATAAGTTTTATTTTGCCTTTTTTTGCCCAATATTTATCAAAAAAATATCAAGTATGTGGCTATTGCTTCTCTTTCTTATCAATGCAATTCTTTCAATTAAGGTTTTTTCTAATTTATCTTGGCGTTTGAGTTTCTGTTTATCTCTACAAATTTTTGCATTACTTAGTTGGATTTGTGTCGAATCACTCGGTTTTTTTAACGCAATAGACTTTAAAGGTTGCTTGATTTTTTGGAGTTCCTCGACCATTCTTCTAATCATTTATAATTATACTAACCGAGGTCAACTTCCTAAATTTTCATTTGTACCAATAAAAGAAAATAAATTATTTTGGGTTGTTGGTGCAATTTTCTTTTTCACTTTTCTTTCGGGTGTTCTCTATGCTCCAAATACGATTGATTCGACTGTTTATCACTTAACACGAATTGAGTTTTGGATTCAACATAAAAACGTTAATTATTTTGCTACCCAAACCGACCGTATGCTATACCAGCCACCTTTGGCCGAATATATGATTTTACAGTTTAGGGTTCTGCAAAACTTTGATACTTTTAGTTTTATTATTCAATGGCTTTTTGCTTTAGGGGCTTGTGCTGGTGTAAGTTTACTTGCCGAAATTGCGGGAGCTAACAGAAAGGTTCAATATTTAAGTTTTTTTGTCGCTGGAACCATTCCGATGGTAATCTTGCAATCATCCTCGACCCAAAATGATGTTACTGTATCATTTTTTATTATAATGACTGCGTATTTCTTGCTCAAGAATTTGAATGAAAATAAATCTTCAACGGCCATTTTTAGTGGAATTTCGGTTGGAGAAGCAATTTTAACCAAAGGAACTGCTTATGTGTTTCTTTTTCCAATTTGTATGTATTGGGGAATAATGAAGTTGATTAAGGTTTATAAGAAAGAAACTACGTTTTTGTCACAGTTAGGCTTTTTAACTTTATTAATATTGCCATTTTTGTTGATTTGCGGGACGTTTTATTTTAGAAATTATGTATTGATTGGCTCGCCTTTGGGTGTTTCAAAAGAATTATTTTATGTCTATAATAATCAATCACATTCAATACCAAGTTTTTTATCGGTAATATTCCGTAATATTAGTTTACATTTTTCTGTACCGGGCCTGCATTTAATGGCTGAAAAATTTATCTATTTCCTTCATAATAGCATTCTTCGTTTAGATGTAAATGACCCAGCAACCTCTTTCACTCCATTTGATTTACCGATGTTGGGCATGACCGAAGATAATGCTGGGAATTTTCTACATTTTGTACTTTTCATCCCTGCTTTATTTTTTGTATTTAAGTCGAAAAATTCGCCTCTAAAAGCAATTACTATCTTTGGTTTGATTTCTTTTTTTCTTTTTTGTTTTCAAATAAAATGGCAGATTTGGCATTCAAGACTACATATTCCTGTCTTTTTATTTATGAGTGTGCCAACGGCTTTTTGGGTCGGAGAAATAAAGTTTTCTAAGATTTCAATTAGTATTTTAGGCGTTTTAAGTGTTTTTTTTGCTGTGTTTTGTTTTAATCGACCATTGATAAAACTTCGACCATTAACTACCAAAACATATTTTACTGAACCAAGAATTGCTCATTTCTTTCACATGGAAGAAAAAAAAGCTAAAGATATGCAAATACTAATTGCCTATTTAAAAGAAAAAGGTGTTAAGAACATCGGGGTAAAGTCGGGAGAAGAATATGGCAGTGATATTTTATACCCTATAATGTATGAATTGAGGGGAAGTGCTATATTTACACCAATTCAGATGACTAATTATACTAAAGTTTTAGATTTTTCAAAAGGTAGTTTTGACGCAGTATTAATATTTACTACGACTCCACCAGAGGTATTTAAATTAGATAGAAATTATAAAAAAAACTCAGTCAATGCAGAGAATTTATATATTTTTGTACATTAAAAAATGTACAAATTAAGCCAAACTAATACTTGTTTTGAATAAATTATCAGTAATAATTCCCGCATATAATGAGGCAAAAACCATTCAAAGTGTTTTAGAGAAAGTGGCCCATGTTCAGCTTTTGAATGGAATAGAAAAAGAAATTATTGTCGTAAATGACTGTTCGACAGATGACACAGAAGGCGAAATCTTAAGATTTAAAACAACTTCACCAACCAATATTGTTTATCTTAAACACGAAGTAAATAAAGGTAAAGGTGCGGCATTACATACAGGAATTAAGGAAGCAAAAGGTGAATATTTGATTGTTCAAGATGCAGACCTTGAATACGACCCTAACGAATTTAATATACTGCTCAAACCTGTACTTGATGGCCATGCAGATGTGGTTTTTGGGTCAAGATTTATGGGGGGAAATGCTCACCGAATTTTGTTTTTTTGGCATACAATCGGTAATAAATTGCTTACATTCCTGTCAAATATGTTCAATAATTTGAACTTGACTGATATGGAAACATGCTACAAGTTATTCAATACAAAGATGGTACAAAGTCTAAATTTGCAAGAAAGAAGATTTGGATTTGAACCAGAGGTCACTGCTAAAATTGCAAAAATCAAAGGAATAAGAATCTATGAAGTAGGCATTTCTTACTATGGGCGTACTTATGAAGAGGGTAAGAAAATAAATTGGAAAGATGGTTTTAGAGCTTTGTATTGCATCGTTAAATACGGACTCTGATAATATAAAAATATAGTTAAGTAAAAAGAGCGAGGCCACAATCTCGCTCTTTTTGCTTATGAATAATTCTCTTTCAAAAAATCTTGCCATTCGTCAATGAGTTTTCCCTTCAAAACTCTTGGGAATTTGTGTTGACCTCCAACTTTTCCCTTCTTTTTCATCCAATCGTAAAACGCTTGTTGAGGAAGTACTTTCACAAATACATTTTTTAAACCGTGTCGTCTTTCAACGGCATAGTCGTCGTTGAGTTCGCAAAGTTTTTCATCCAATAATTTACAAAATTCCTCTTCATTCACTTGAACATCAGAGGCCACATACCACTGGTGAGCAAACAGCGGTGGGTGTTTAATACCGATGACTGTAAACTCACGAATATCAAGCCCCAAGTCTTTTGAGACAAGCTCAATACCGTTGTTCATATTGTCAACCGAAAGGTGTTCTCCACACAAACTCAAGAAGTGCTTAGTTCTTCCTGTAATTTTTATTTCCATACGTTTTTTGTCGGTAAACTTCACAGTATCACCAATCAAATAACGCCATGCACCAGAGCAAGTTGAAATCAAAAGTGCATAATCAACATCCTCTTTGACATCTTGAACCATCAAGGTCTCTGGATTGGAAACCAAATTTCCATCCTCATCGAAATTATCTTCATTGAAAGGGATAAACTCAAAGAAAATTCCTCTGTTTAATACCAATCTTAGATTGCCATCTGGTCGGTCTTGGTAGGCTAAGAAACCTTCAGAAGCCATATAGGTTTCGATATAGATAACAGGTTTACCAAATAATTTTTCAAGACCTTGTTTGTATGGCTCTAACGAAACCCCACCCCAAGCAAAGGCTGTAAGGTTTGGCCACAAATCATGGATATTGTTTAATTTATAGCGGTCAATAATTCTTTCAAGAAGGATTGTGTGCCATGCTGGCACACCCGCCAAGAAACCAATATCCCAATTAGGTGCATTAACCGTTATATCTTCTAATTTATTTTCCCAGTCTCGAAGGGCGGAGATTTTTTGGCCAGGCTTGTAAAAATTCTGAAACCATATCGGAATCGTACCAGTTGTAATCCCGCTCAAATCACCTTCATAATGCGAATCAACTTCGTTTAGGGCGGTGCTTCCACCCAACATTAAATAACCTTTTTCAAATAAATCTGCTGGAAGTTCGGTGTATTGTCCAAGCGTGATAATTTGATTTATACTTGTACGCTGGATAGCCTTAATCATGTCTTTTGTAACAGGAATTGCCTTCGATGCTGCATCTGACGTTCCCGAACTCAAAGCAAAATATTTAACTTTACCTGGCCAACAAACATTTTTTTCTCCTAAACGAGCCTTGTACCACCATTCGTTGTATATTTTTGTATAATCATAAATAGGTACATTTTGCTTGAATTTTTCGTAAAACTCATTACCTTCTTCAAAGATGGCCGAACTGAGAATTTCTTCAAAATTGAATTTTTCACCAAATTGTGTATATCGAGCTTTTGATAATAATTTGGTAAAAGCTTTTTTCTGCCATTTAGCAGGTTTTATTTTTCTTATTTGTTGAATCGTGCTTGTAAATTTGATACTACCCTTTAGTAGTCTTCCTAATACTGCCATATATTTTGTCTTGAATAAAGTAATCAATTAGGCTTATAATTTCAAAAATAATAGGTTTTTGTCTAAGTATTTTATAATACTCTGATTTATTATTTTGTCGAAAACACTTTTAATCAGTGCTTTAAGCAACTAATTAATTGAATGAGTTTACAATTTCCAACGTTTTAAGTCTTTGATAGTTTTGTGGGCTGTCATGTCATAATGCACAGGCACAACCGAAACATAATTTTGATTTAATGCCGAAATATCGGTATCAGTAGCTTCTGGTTCACGGTTGACAAAATCGCCACCCATCCAAAAATATGGTCTTCCATGAGGGTCTTTACGGGCATCAAATTCTTCATGCCAGTAGCCATTGGTTTGGCGACAAATTTTTATTCCTTTAATTGGTGTTTCAGAATATGCAGGGAAATTAACGTTTAAAGCTACATTCGCTGGAAATTCGTTTGCCAAAGCCTTTTCAGTAATTCGTTTTATCCAACGTTTTACATGCGAAAACTCGGCATCATATTTAAAATCATCGAGTGAAAAACCAATTGAAGGAATCCCTTCGATTGCACCCTCCACAGCGGCCGACATCGTACCTGAATAAATGACCGATATAGATGAATTAAGTCCATGATTGATACCACTAACTACAAGGTCAATTTTGCGGTCTTTTAGAAAATGATGCTTAGCCAGTTTTACGCAGTCGGCTGGAGTGCCTGAACATTCGTAGGCTTCGATGTTTTTGAAAATTTTATTTTTCTTAACGTGAATCGTACTATCAACCGTTATGGCATGGCCCATTCCTGAATTTGGGCTATCGGGAGCAACTACAAAAACTTCTCCGATTTTCTTCATAACTTCAATCAGAACTGATATTCCTTTAGATGTGATTCCGTCGTCGTTTGTTACTAATATTAGTGGTTTCATAAATTATTGTGGTACGAACATCATTTGAGTCGTAAAATTAAATACAAATTAACAAAATGTTATGCAAGCATAATTTATATTTGCAATCAAAAATTGAGAAAGTAAATGGAATTAAGCTATCGAGTTGCAACTCACAAAGATATTAAAGTGATTCGAGAAATCGCTAATAAAACTTGGTTTGTTACTTACGAACCCATCTTAGGAAAAGAACAACCAAAATTTATGTTTGATGAAATTTATAGTGAAGATGCATTAGCAAATCAAATGGATGAAGGTCAAACTTTTATTTTACAATTTTTAGGTGATGATGTTTTGGCATTTGCTTCATTTTCGGTCAAAACTGATACTGTAAATACATTTAAATTGAATAAACTATACTTAAATCCTGACTTTCAGGGCGGTGGATACGGAAGAAAGCTAATAAATGAAGTTGAGCAAACAGTTAAGAACTTAGGGGCTGAAAACTTAGATTTGAATGTAAATCGTTACAACAAAGCACGTTTTTTCTACGAAAAAGTAGGTTTTGAGATAATTAAAGAAGAAGATATTCCAATTGGAACGTATTGGATGAATGATTTTGTGATGAGAAAGGTATTATGTTAATTGCTCAATTCGGGCAATATACCTTTCAAATCGAGCTAAATTTTTGGTAGGTTTCCCAGATTCGATATACTCAACCGAAAATGGTTTTTCACCTTTCTGTGCAAGTAGATTTAGTTTGCCCAAAATGTTTTTGAGATGCCGAGCTGTACCCTCATTTCCATCAAAAATACTTAATTGGGGAGCTAATTGATAAAATATCGGCTCAAAGTATGTAAAATGAGTACATCCAAGAACAATTGAGCCGAAACTTTTTATATCTATTTGAGCCAGTGTTTGTTCGATGTACAGTTCGGCCTCTTTCCCAAACTCTTCTTTCTCAGCAAGTTTTACAAGTTCAGGCAATGCCATTCTTTCTACAATTCCATCAGCATTCAGTGAATCAACCAATCTTTGGAATCTTGCTGAGCGTAGCGTTATCGGAGTTGCACAGACCAAAATGTTTTTGCGTTGTGAATTAAACTCAACAGTATCGTTATCAACCGCAACCTTAACAGCAGGCTGAATGGCAATAATTGGAATATTCAATCGACTTCGTAAATCTTCAACACAAACGTTGGTAGCTGTATTGCACGCCAAAACGATGGCTTTTACATTGCGTTGAAGAAAATAATTAACTGCTCTCTCTACAAATTCTTTGATTTGTTCTTCACTTTTGGTGCTGTATGGTACATTTTCAGTATCTGCATAATAGCAATATTGCTCATTGGGCAATTGCCTAATTATTTCGTGCAGTAATGTTAGTCCACCTATACCTGAGTCAAAAACACCAATCATTATAGTTAAATGAATTTTGCTGTTAATTTTTTTAGAACGGGAAATCGGTCTCGGCATCCAGATTTCTTGGTTGATTTGCTTTGCTTCCAAGCGTGACTGTCCCCCCTCCTGTATTTGAACTTGGTGGTGCACTTCTTTCGAAATTATCTAAGGCCCCAGTTGTATTGATTGGTTTTGGCATATTGAAATCACCAAAATTATCCTGACCTGGAAGTGGTGTATAGAAGCCATCTAAATCTGTAAACTTAGTGTATTTACCAATAAATTTGAGTTTCACAGTATCCACATCTCCACTACGGTTTTTGGCAATAATTACCTCACCAACTCCTTCGGTTGAATTACCTTGTTCGTCTTGAGTAATTTTATAGTATTCTGGACGATACAAGAACATAACCATGTCTGCATCCTGCTCAATAGACCCCGATTCACGTAAATCTGAAAGCTGCGGACGCTTGTCTCCTCCACGAGTTTCTACTGCACGACTTAACTGCGAAAGTGCAATTACTGGTACATTAATTTCTTTGGCAAGGTTTTTCATGGCTCTTGAAATCGCAGCAATTTCCTGTTCACGATTTCCTTTTCCACCACCGCCACTTTCGGCAGTCATCAATTGTAAGTAGTCAATGATAACCAATCCAATATCAAACTGTGCTTTCAAACGACGACACTTAGCACGCATTTCCAATATAGAAAGGGCAGGGGTGTCATCAATATAAATTGGTGCTGAAGATAAATTCTTTATTTTTTGGTGCAACTGAACCCACTCATGGTTTTCGAGTTTGCCTTTACGTAGTTTATTACTGTCAATTTCAGCTTCTGCCGAAATCAAACGAAGCATTAACTGAGTTGCTGACATCTCTAATGAAAATAAAGCCACAGGAACTCCCCACTCAACAGCAGCATTACGCATAGCAGAGACTACAAAGGCGGTATTGTGAGTGACTGTCATATCTTCGAGTAAAAAAAGACGATTTCCATCAATTTCAAACCCATAATAATTATCAACTTTGTCAAACTCAACTTTTATTCCTGTAACTCTCCAATCTGCTTTTGCTTTTAGTGGTCGAGCTTGTTTACGCTCAATCTTCGTTGGAATTGAGTCTAAGTTTCCAAAAATCCTTACTCTAAACGCTTTGCCTTCAAAATTTAGGGACTTTATTGTTGTCTTTTTTTCTTTAATAGAAGTTCTAAAACCTAAACTATCACACAAGAATTTTATTTGCTTGGCTAATTCTTCATTTTTTTGAGTAATCTCAAAACAATTAAATTTAGCATCATAATTACCATCACTATCTAACAATCCAGCTAAAAGGTTTAAACGGTTTTCTGTAGAATTAATTAAATAATGTTGAGGAATATGCTTGTTTTGTAGCAAATTCAGTTCTCTAAGTTCATTCTGAATACTAAAGTAGTCTTGCTGTCCTTTAAACCCTTTTGTAATTGCATAATTATTAGTTTTTCCTTCTTGCTGATACGTAACCAGTTCAAGATTTAATTTTTGAGCATATTGGTCTAAATATCCAACAACTTCAGTATCAACATTTGTTATTCTTGAACTGTAAGAATGTCCATCTCCAAGCCAGAGACCTAAGAAATAGGGTTCAATTTCAAGACTTTTTTCATCAAATTCAACTGCAACTTTATATCCTTTATAATTGCTTTTGAATTTGTCTGATTTTTCAAGAAACTCTTTTACAGTTATATTCAGTATTTCTCCTTTTTTGTGTTTTCCTTCGTTCCTACTTCTTTTAAGTGACAGGATATGGCTTTCATTTACACGATAGTCAATGCCTTTGTTTTGGCGAATCCAATACATTTTTTCTTGACCTCGTGCTATCGAAAGAACTGTTCTTGGAGTAGAATCGTCACCCATTAGAAGTTCACCTGTTTCAATATCTTCAACATTTTTCAGAGAACCGTCAAACATCAAAACTTTAGTGCCTTTTCCTAAACATTTCCCCATCGCTGGCCTTGCTGCAATGATGGTTAATTCAGTATTTTGCCAACCACTCGTGATGCGGTCAAGAGCAGTAAAGCCACTGGCTACACCAGTGAGGCCATCTTTATTATTTTTCTTTTTCTCCAATTCTTCAATGGTTGCACGCATGATTGTGCTTGCATCGGCGTAGTTTTTACGAATATTACGCTCAGAAATTTCAAAGAAATTTTGTTCGATTTTATCTAAAAGCGTAAATACGTCGGTAGTATCTTCATAAGCATCTTTCAAAATGTCTCCCGCAATCTTAATCATATCACGCTTGATAGCAGATTGAGTAATAATACGAGCATGATATTCAATATTTGCTGCCGAATTTACTTTATTCGTCAATTTTACTAAGTAAGAAGCACCACCAATAAACTCAAGCTCACCGTTACTCCTCAACTGAGTAGTTACGGTGAGCATATCTATTGGCTCTGATTTACCAAATAATTGAAGAATTGCGTTATATATTCTCTGATGAGATTCTTTGTAGAAACTTGATGGTTGAAGAATATCAACAACCGAGGTAAGTGCATCTTTCTCAATCATTAATGCACCCAAAACCGCCTCTTCAAGTTCAACTGCTTGAGGAGGTAGTTTGCCAGTTTCATTTCGGAAACTTTCTAAGAATAGATTTTTTCCAAAACCTCTTTGGCTATTTCTATCGCCAGTATTGCTATTTTGATAACTTTTTTCCATAATATTAATACAATGTTAAGCATAAAAAAGGGGTTTTGAAATACCCTATATCTTTTAATATTATATCAATACTTTTGTAAATGGCTGATAATCAATTATTAATCTAAGTTTAATGATTTTTTTGTGGAAAAATAAACAAATTTGTGAATAATTTTTGAACTTTGGGAAACCAAATAGACCAAACAATTGAGGCTTTTTGGATATTTAGTTATTAATTGTGGGGTTTAGCTGATTAAACCTCATCCACATTTAAACAATATATTTTTTATTTTGACAGATAAAGTATTCACATTAGACGAAGAAATCTCATTGACCGATTTTCTTGGAGTAGAAAACATTAATATCAAAGAGGTTGCAAGTGCATTTCCATTGAGCAAGATTATTTCTCGTGGAAATCAGATTTTGATAAAGGGAAATACCGAAGAGATTAATAGAATCTCAGATGTATTGGAGGCGATGATTGAGCATTTGCAAAAATACGGACGCATATCAATCGACCAAGTAAAGAGTTATATCAAAGCAGATGCAGAGGCTGCTACTCATGAAACCCCTGACGATGAACTTATTTTAGTAGGTACAAAAGGGAATGCCATCAAAGCAAAAACTGCCAACCAAAAGAAGATGGTCGAGGCATCAAAAAACTTTGATATAATGTTTGCAACTGGTCCTGCCGGTACTGGTAAGACCTATACAGCTGTGGCATTGGCCGTAAAAGCTTTGAAAGAAAAGCAAGTAAAGAAAATAATCATTACCCGACCTGCCGTTGAAGCTGGTGAAAACCTTGGTTTTTTGCCAGGCGATTTAAAAGAGAAAATCGACCCGTATTTGAGGCCAATCTACGATGCCCTCGAAGATATGATTCAATCAGAAAAACTAAAGTTTTATATCGAAAATCGTACGATTGAGATTGCTCCCTTGGCTTATATGCGTGGTAGAACGCTCAATAATGCCTTTATTTTGCTTGATGAAGCCCAAAATACCACACCTATGCAAATCAAAATGTTTTTGACTCGTATGGGGCCGCTCTCTAAAGCAATTATAACTGGTGATAAAACTCAGATTGACCTTCCCTCTAAACAAAAGTCAGGCTTGGCTGATGCTTTATATATTTTGAAAGATATTAAAGGCATTGGATTCATCGAATTAGATGACAGAGACGTTGTGCGTCATAAGTTAGTACGAGATATTTTAAGAGCTTACGAAAAAGCAGAGAGTAACTAAACTACTCATAGGTTTTGCAACCAAATCTATTTGTAGAATCGTCTTTATAGATATGAAAAGAAATATATACATCTCGGCTATTTTTGCTCTAATAAGCATCAATTCGATGGCTCAGAAGGTACGTTCTTGTGCCAATGAATTCTGTGATTCGGTTGCCAAAACTACGAATACTCAGTATCAATTTAGAAAAATGAGATACGAGCAGGTTTTGGAAAATCAGATAAATATTCAGAAAAATTTTAGGGTTGCATCAGATATAATCCGAATTCCAGTTGTGGTTCATGTGATTCATAACCAAGTGAACGGATTAATTGCTGGAAGTAATATTTCAGATGAACAGATTTACTCTCAGATTAAGGTCTTGAATGAAGATTATCGAAAAAAAGAAGGTACTTTAGGCTTCAACACAAATCCTGTGGGTGCTGATGTTGAGATTGAGTTCTTCTTGGCAAGCATCGACCCATCTGGAAACCCATCTTCTGGCATCACAAGACATTATTCTTCACGAAGTACTTATAATATTGTGAATGATAATGATAGAATGTCGCTATCGAATCTTGGGTATTGGGACAGTAATAAATACTTGAATATTTGGGTAGCTGCTTTTAGTTCGGGATACATCGGTTATGGTGAATTCCCTTTTGCAGAATCTATTGATGGCCTTGATGTTGATTCAGATGAAAGAGTAGATGGGGTATTTATTGATTACACAGTATTTGGAAAAAAAATAGGTACAAACAAATCTGGTATTTATAGCTTTGGTAGAACCGTGACGCACGAAATTGGCCATTGGATGGGACTTTATCATACTTGGGGTGACGAACGTTGTGGTACTGATTACGTAGCTGATACGCCAGCGGCTGCCGCAGCTAATAGTTCAGCTTTTTGTAGAGATGTGTTCTCCACTTGTTCAGGCACCCGTACACGAAATATGATTGAGAATTACATGGATTATTCACCAGATTCTTGTATGAATATCTTTACTCAGGGTCAGAAAGAAAGAATGAGAGCGGCACTTGACCTCAGTAAAAGACGTAAACGAGTGTTGAATTATGCAAAATTCCAATTGCCACCTTCAACGTCTTTGCAAGTTAATGTAGAAAACCCATTGCCTCGTACTAATCTTCAATTTCAGGTCTTATTGCCTGATTTTCAGGATTTTAACTTAATTGTTAGAGATATTTTCGGACGTAAAGTTTATAATGAAACGTATCTTGATTTACCGAGTACAATAGTAACACTAAAAAATAAAGATTTGCCGCCTGGAGTTTATATCGTCAGTGTAACTTCCAAGCAGCAAGTTGTTCAGAAGAAATTAGTGCTTTACTAATTTCTTCTCTTTTTCTTCTTTTTACTTTCTTTGGCAAGTTCTCCAATTTTTTGAATTGGCACTGTTACTTTTACGTTGTCCCATAGTAAAAGCATATTAAAACCATTTGTAATATCCTCAAATTGAATTGTGAATCCTTCATAGATGTCTGTATTAGTGCTAACATTAGCCTCAAAATTTAACACATTTTTGTTTGAATCGTAACTAAAATCACCCCACTGACCCAATTCTGAGTTAAAGATAATTGTCCATTTTTCTTTGTTTGGAACCGTAAAGAGGGTGTAAGTACCTGCTGGTAGTTGAGTTTCTCCAATTTGTATATTCGTGGTAAAAGTTATTTCAGTAGCTTCATTTGCCCCTGTTCTCCAAAGCTTTCCGTATGGTACTAAATTTCCAAAAATCTCACGTCCTTTCTTTAAAGGTTGTCCATAAGTGCATTTTACGTAGTTATTTTCGGTGGTTTTAAGATTCGCTATAACGATTGGACTACTTCTAACTTGTGGTTTTACGATGCTGTCATTTGATGTTTTAGCAAATACTGAAGTTGAGGTTAAACAAAATAAGATAAAAAGAAAACTTAAAGACACACAACCGTTTGAGTAAGATTTCATAATTTAGCGTTTTGATTTTTTAAGATATCAAAAAGGTGATTTTTGTTATAATTTTTACAAAGTAACGACCATTTTATGGAAAAAGTTGTAAAACAACGCCCAGATTTTGATGAAATTTTTATGGAATTGGCACAGAATCTTGCATTACGTTCGCATTGTGTCAAGGCTCAAGTTGGGGCTGTACTTACAAAAGATACACGAATTATTTCGATTGGTTATAACGGTCCACCCGCAGGTACACACAATTGCGATGAAGAGTTTCCAGAACATGGGTGTCCACGAGATTCAAAAGGTAGTTGTTCATTGGCTCTTCATGCCGAGCAAAATGCCATTTTGTACGCTTCTAAAAATGGAGCGAATATTGAAGGTACAACACTCTACGTAACATTATCGCCATGTATTGCTTGTGCAAGGGTGATTTATTCGATGAAAATCAAGAAAGTATTCTATGCAAAATCTTATGCTCAATATAAAGGGATTCCGAGCGATGAAGGAGTTGATTTTTTAAGAAAATTCGGAGTTGAGGTTATTCAATTTGGGATTTAGTTACTGGGAAATTGGTTATTGAGTAATTAGTGAAAAACACCAACTTTCGATAACCAATTTCCTAATCCACTAATTAATGCACAACGCCGCCTTCGCCATGTACATGGCCGTGAGCTATTTCATCTTTTGTTGCATCTCTTACGCCCAAAACCTTGCCCTTAAAGTGCATATTTTGACCAGCCAATGGGTGATTAAAGTCAAGGATAACAAATTCGTCAGTAATTTCTACAATTCTTCCGTTCATTCGATTTCCTTCGTCATTTGAGAATGGAATCATATTTCCAATCTCAAGCATTCCTTCTGGCACTTTTCCGTCCTCAATCTTAAAGTTTTCAATCGGGAAATCAATAACTGCTTCTGGGTCAGGCTCGCCATAGCCATCAGCTGCATCCACCGAAAATTTAAATTCATCACCAGCCTGTAATCCATCTAATTGTGCTTCAAAAGCTTCTGGTAAGCCACTCATACCTTGAATGAACACCATCGGCTCATCATCTTGCACAATTTCGAGCATTTCTTTATTACTTCCGTCGCCAATTTCTAATTCATAGACTATTTTTACGACTTTGTTTGCTTCGATTTTCATCAATCAATTTTTTTGATAGTTTATAGATGTTATTTTTCTAACTTTGTCGCAAACGTACGCATATTCAATTATTTTAATGAATTTTTTGGCACATTTATTTCTTTCTGGCAAAAACGAAGAGCTAATGGTTGGTAATCTTTTAGAAGATTTTGTCGTAGGAAGAATCGAGCATCCACGGAATGCTGGTTTTAGTCAAGAAGTAAAAGATGGAATATTATTACACCGATTAATTGATAGTTTTACAGATACTCATTCGGCGGTAAGTGCTTGTAAATCAGTATTATATGCGAAGTATCATAAGTATGCCGCAGTTTTGATTGATATTTTTTTTGACCACTACTTGGCCACTCATTGGACAAAATATTCAAACGAACCTTTTGATGATTTTAGAAAAAGAGTTCACGTTTCATTTCAAAATCACTGGGAAATTATGCCCGATAGAATGAAACCCATGATTGAATCAATGATAACACACGATTGGCTAAAAAATTATGGAGAATTTTGGGGAATCGAACGGGCTTTGACTGGTATCTCAAAACGAACAGTTTACGATTCAAATATGGAAAAAGCA
Organism: Emticicia aquatilis; assembly: GCF_014644295.1. Classification (GTDB taxonomy): domain Bacteria; phylum Bacteroidota; class Bacteroidia; order Cytophagales; family Spirosomataceae; genus Emticicia; species Emticicia aquatilis. The sequence continues at coordinate 427,242 of NZ_BMKK01000002.1, read as the reverse complement.
ACCGAAGACTTGAAGATTCATTACGAATTATTTGGCGAAAATTTTGCATTGTTTTTCCCCGAAATGATGATGAAATGTAATCAATTTTTAGAAGAAAAAGGTTACAATATTATTTAATTATATAGTATATTTAGATGTCAGAAATTTTAAAATCAATCAAGAAAGATTCTATAAAGCCGTTATATTTTTTACACGGCGAAGAGCAGTTTCATATTGAGCAGATTGTCGAAAAAGTTCAAAGTTTAGCCATTCCCGTTCATGAAAAAGGTTTTAATGAATTTGTACTTTTTGGTAAAGATTTAAGTGTTGGAGCATTGTTGAATTACGCACGTCGGTTTCCGATGATGGCAGAGAGACAACTCATCATTGTAAAAGACGCTAATCAGATTCAAGGGATTGATTTGAAAGAAAATCAAAAACTAATTGAAGATTATGCTCTCAATCCTTTGCCTTCAACGATTTTGGTATTAAGTTTTTCAAACGCACAAGACGAACGCAAAACATGGGTAAAAGCTTTTGCAAAAAATGGTGTTTTACAAAATTTTAAAAAGCTTTATGATAATCAGTTACCTGAATTTGTGGCTTCGTATTGCCACGGGCGTGGGGTTAAGATTAGCATGAAGGCCATTCAATTATTGATTGAACATATTGGTAATGACCTAAAACGTTTGACTGGCGAGTTAGAAAAAGTGATTTTAAACGTAAAATTAGGTGAAGGAATTGATGCTGATGTTATTCAGAAATATGTTGGAATAAGTAAGGAATACAATGTTTTTGAACTGCAAAAGGCATTAACTCAACGAGATGTGGTGAAGGCGAATCAAATTATTATATATTTTGGTAATAATCCTAAGGACAATCCGATTCAGCCGGTATTAATAATTTTATATAATTTTTTCAGCAAAGTTTTGTTAATTCATGGCTCAAACGATAAATCAGAATCAGGCGTTTCTTCTTTACTAAAAGTCAATAGTTTCTTTGCAAAAGATTATTTAGCGGCTGCACGAAATTATTCTTTGTCAAAATTAGCTTTTGTGATACATTGTATTAAAATTGCTGACCTAAAATCTAAAGGAGTAGAAGCGGGCGAAGAAAATGAGAGCGATATTTTGAAAAAACTGATTTTTGAGATATTACACTAATAGTGATTTTTTGTCAGCTAAATGTCTTTGATTACAGACTTTTGATGATTTTTCAATCAAAAAGGCATAAAAAAAGAGTCTCAAAATTGAGACTCTTTAGGTGTTGCGGGAAGCGGGATCGAACCGCCGACCTTAGGGTTATGAATCCTACGCTCTAACCATCTGAGCTATCCCGCAGTATTTTTTAATATTTTTAGAGACTTTTATTGTTGTCCCGAAGAATATGTTGCAAAATTACACAAAGTTTTCTTACATTGCAAAAAAAGTAATTTAAGTAATCCAAAATTTCACAAAAATTTATAGAAATTCTTGGAATAGTTATCTAATAAGGCTAAATCGAGTTCGGTTTAGGTTATATTTTCTAAATTTTTAAGAATTATGGACAAATTCAAATTTTCTCGAGAATACGAATTTAAGGCATCACCAAAAGTTTTGTATCCGTACTTTAGTACGCCTGCTGGTTTACAGCAATGGTTTGCTGCAAAAGTGAAATATACGAGCGATTCTAATTTTGATTTTGTGTGGGATAACGAAAGTCACCCAGCTCGTATGTCAGTGCAAAGGGTAAACAAACTCGTAAAATTTGATTTTTTGAAAGACGACCAAAGAGGCAATTTTGTTGAGTTTAGATTAGACCAAAGTGAATTAACCAATGCAACTTTCTTGAAGATTACTGATAATTCAGATAATACTGATGAGTCGGAATTGGAAGACATCTGGGATGATATGATTTACAAACTAAAGGAAATAGTGGGAGGGTGAGTATTATTTTTGTTAAATAAACTTAATGGACTTGTGAAAATGGATTTCCTGTCGGAATTTTGTGCCGCAGAATCATTACGTCTTTGAATGAAGAAAATTGATATTTTAGTAATTAGGTCTTTTATCGGGCCATTCATATTAACTACCTGTGTGGTAGTTTTTATTTTTTTGATGCGTTTCCTAATGCTTTACTTCAATGATTTTGTTGGTAAAGATTTAGGATACGATGTATTCGGAAAACTTTTTGTTTACTTCTCTCTCATAACAGTTCCTATTGCATTACCACTTTCGGTATTGCTGGCTTCGTTAATGTGTTTCGGGAATTTAGGTGAGTACAGCGAGCTGACGGCTATCAAATCGGCTGGTGTACCTATATCACGTGTGCTTCTTCCTGCAATGATTTTTGCATTTGGTGTTAGTATCTTTTCATTGTGGTTTAACAATACCGTAAATCCTTGGGCTAATCTTAAAGGATACAGCTTGCTATATGACGTAAAAACTACCAAAGTGACTTTAAATGTTAAAGAAGGGATTTTTTATAAAGAAATACCTGGGTATAGTATAAAAGTGTTAAAGAAGTTTCCTGATGGAAAAACGCTCAAAGGAGTTACGATTTATAATCATGCAAGCAATAATGGTAATGTAAATGTTACTTTGGCTGATTCGGGAAGGATGTACACAATGTATGATAATACTTATTTAGTGTTTGAATTGTACAATGGAACTAACTACGTTGATTATAAAGCCAATGATGGAAATTATAACGAAACTCAATTCGTAAAAAATAGCTTCAAGCAAAACAAGATGGTATTTTCTTTAGAGTCTTTCGGAATGCGTCGCACCGATGAGTCTCAGTTTAAATACCATGAGTACATGAAAAATATCACTCAACTGAATAATCAGGCCGATTCGGTGGCGATGGATATTGACAAAACTTTGAAATCACAAATTACTACCGCTACTCAACTTTACAATTTTCAGTTTAAGAAATACCCAATTGATACTTCAAAAGCTGCTCGTGAAAAAAAGCCAATTGTTGGTGGAAAATGGGTCAACGAAAAACTAAAACTTGGTGAGAATTCATACCGCCTTGACGAAACATTTGAAACGGCTATTTCACAAGCGAAAAACCTGCGTGACCAGTTTACTACAACTGTTGACATTGTAAAGAGTAAAAAAAGAGATGGAATAAAAGCCCAAGTTGAAAAATGGCATAAGTTTACAATGGCTTTTGCGTGTTTTGTGATGTTTTTGATTGGCTCATCACTTGGTTCAATCATCAAAAAAGGTGGGTTTGGTATGCCAGTGTTGCTTTCAATTACATTTTTTATTTTGATGTACGTTTTGATGCAACTTGGCGATAAATATGCCAAAGAAGATATTTGGCCTGTGCTTTTAGGAGTTTGGATGCCTGATGCTGTACTACTCATTTTTGGTGTTTGTTTCCTTTCTAAAGCAACCAATGATGCACGTTTGTTTGAGAGCGATATTTATGATGTCTATTTCGATAGATTAAAAACTTATTGGAAAAACAGGAAATTCTTTAAACCTAAAAATGCAGTTATCTCATAATCAAATGAGCCATGAATTCTAATTTCATGGCTCGTTTGTTTTATATATTTTGTATTTCGAGTTGCGTACCCATACTAATATTGCGGTCGATGATTTCTATGATATGCTCAAAATCTTCGTTGCGTTCGGCATAGTCGAGGTTATTTACATCTATCACCAGTAGCTTTCCGTGAGTATAAAGGTTGGCAAAGTCTTCGTATAGTTTATTCAAACTTATCAAATAATTAGGGTCAATATTTTTCTCAAAATCACGTCCTCGCTTACTAATTTGACGTTGTAGCTTGGGTAAGTCAGCTCTCAAGTAAATCATCAAATCTGGGTGCGTAATTGCCTGTGTGATTGTATTGAACATACTTTTATAGGTCTGATAATCTGTTTCATTAAATTTACCAGACTCATAAAGATTGCGGGCAAAAATATACGCATCTTCGTAAATCGACCTATCTTGAATAATTGTTTTTTCTTCAGTTAGTTTTTTTATCTTCAAAACTTGCTCAAATCGACTATTGAGAAAGAAAATCTGCAAGTGAAATGCCCATTTTTCCATGTCTTCGTAGAAGGGAGGTAAGTATGGATTTCCATCAACCGCTTCGTATAATACTTCCCAACCATAATGATTTGCCAGTTTAGTAGCTAAGGTAGTTTTGCCGGCACCTATATTGCCCGTAATCGCAATGTGCATTGTTACTTTATGAGAGTTAGCTTAAATATAATTTACAAATTAAGGCTTTATCTGATAAAAATCATAGAATAAAAAAAATATGTTTCGTAATTTTGCAGCAATTCAAATCAAGTTTACACCTTGAAAGATTGAAAATCAATGGAAAAACATACAAATTCAATTACTGAGAATCCAGTAAGTACATCTACTAATTATCAAGTTCTGCTTTATTATATTTATTCGCCCATCGAAAATGTAGTGGAGTATCGAGACATTCATCATCAATTTTGCTTAGAAAATAATCTGCTGGGTAGAATAATTATTGCTCCAGAAGGCTTGAATGGTACAGTTTCTGGTCTGGCAGAAGATACTGAAAAATACATGGCTTGGGTAAAATCTGACCCAAGGTTTGCTAAAGTTGATTTTAAAGTTGAGAAAGTTGAAAAACATGCTTTCACTAAACTTTATGTTAGAATCAAGAAAGAGATAGTTCATTCAGAACTGCCAGTTAATCCTTTAGAGCAAACTGGTAAACACCTCGAACCCGCCGATTTCAAGGAATTAATCAAAAGCGACCCTAATGTGGTTTTGGTTGATATGCGTTCAAATTATGAGCATTCAGTTGGGAAATTTAAAGGTGCGGTAACTTTTGATATGGAAAATCTTCGTGAGCTACCAGACCATGTGAATGAAATTGCTCACTTGAAAGACAAGAAAATTGTAACCTATTGTACGGGTGGAATTAAGTGCGAAAAAGCAAGTGCGTATCTGCTTTCACAAGGGTTTACTGATGTTTATCAATTACATGGAGGAATCATCAAATATGGTTTAGAAGAAGGTGGAGAAGATTTCGATGGAAAATGCTACGTATTTGATAATCGTTTGACTACGGATGTCAATAGTGTTAATCCTGTAATTATTTCAAAGTGTCATATTTGCGGAACAGAGTCAGACCGTATGGTCAATTGTGCAAACCCTGATTGTAATGAACATTTGCCTATTTGCGAAAAATGTGGTCATGAAATGGAAGGAGCTTGCTCAGTTGCGTGCAAAGAAAACCCACGAAAACGCCCATACGATGGAACAGGCTATTATGCCAAAACCACTGTTGGGTACAAACCAGAAATTGCCTTCAGAACTCGAAAAAACACCAAAACCTTGCATATTGTTGAGGAATTAGGGTTGAACCCCTAACCCCTAAAGGGGAATTTCCTGTTTTCGGTAATTACAAAAAAGGCTTCAACTTTTCCTGATGGGAAGTTGAAGCTTTTTTTGTAAAATTCCCCTTTAGGGGTTAGGGGTATTCTTCAAATCTAATCTAACCACATTTTCTACATGGTGTGTATGTGGGAACATATCAACTGGTTGCACTACCGAAATATCATACTTTTCACTCAATATTGCCAAGTCACGAGCTTGTGTAGCTGGGTTACAACTCACATATACGATTCGTTTCGGAGCAGCTTCCATTAAAGTTCTTACTACTGGTTCGTCCATACCTGCACGTGGAGGGTCCGTAATCACAACATCAGGTTTGCCATGCTGTGCAATAAACTCATTTGTTAAAAACTTACGCATATCGCCAGCATAGAAGGTTGTATTGTGTAATTCGTTTACATCAGAGTTAATTTTTGCATCTTCAATTGCCTCAGGTACATATTCAATCCCGATTACCTTTTTCGCTTTTTTTGCCACAAAATTTGCAATCGTTCCTGTACCTGTATATAGGTCATAAACCAACTCATTACCAGTTAAATCAGCTAACTCTCTTGTAATCTTATATAATTCATAGGCCTGCTCAGAATTAGTTTGGTAAAAAGATTTTACCCCAATTCTGAATGTTAAATCTTCCATACGCTCTTCAATATAAGGTTTGCCATAATAGGTATGAACCTCCAAGTCAAAGAATGTATCGTTGCGTTTTTGATTAAGGATATAATTCAACGAAGTTATTTGCGGAAAAGAAGTGTGCAAATGTTCCATCGTTGCTTTGATATCCTCTTTATTGTCTTGAGCAAATTGCACCATCACCATCAAATCACCCGTTGTTGAGGTTCTAATCATGATGTTTCTCAGAAAACCTTCGTGGGCGATGTGGTCATAGTAGGTATAATTATTAGCATTAGCGAAGTCACGTAGCGTAAGCCTAATATCATTCGATGGGTCGGCTTGATGATAGCATTTTTCAATCGGTAATACTTTCTCAAAACGTTTTGGAACGTGAAAACCCAAAGCGTTTTTGCTCATAGCTTCATCGGTATTGATTTCATCTCTCGTAAACCATCTACTGTTCGAGAAAGTATATTCTAACTTATTTCTATAAAATTGTGTTTTTGCTGAACCTAAAATTGGTTTTATGGCTGGCAAATCGAGCTTTCCAATTCGTTTGAGCTGGTCACTTACCTGAGTAAATTTTAGTTCTAATTGTTTTTCATATGGTACATGTTGCCACTTACATCCGCCACAAACGCCAAAGTGTTTACAAAATGGCTCAATTCTATCTGGCGAGTATTCCAATATTTCAAGAACATTTGCTTCGGCATAGTTTTTCTTTCTGTTGTTTACAAAAAGCTTTACTTTATCGCCTGGATGAACATTGCTTCCCTCAATAAATATTACCTGACCATTGTGTTTTGCAATACATTTACCTTCGGCGGCAAAGCTCTCAACTACAATCGACTCAATTACAAATGTCTTAACTTTTCCCATTATCTATTTTTCTTTTGAAATCGTATATTTTACGTTTTCTCTTTAGTTTTAATTCACAAAAGTATTTAACTTAGCTTGAAGTTCAAAATCCAACCTTTGTCCCGCAATTTTCGTCTATATAAATGAAATTCCCTATGAAACTTATTTGCTATGAAAAGACTTATCCTTTTTGTTTTTTTTCAACTCATCACTGTCTTAAGTTTTGCTTCTCACATTGTTGGTGGTGAGATTGAAGTTGTGCCTCTCAAAAACCCTGTTGCTGGAAATGGTACTCATCAGGTTACATTAAGTTTATATTTTGATGCTATCAATGGCCGCACCGCAGCTGAGGATTTGTCAATTCGTCTGCAAGTTTATCGGAAGCGTGATTTAATGTTTATGGGAGATGTAAACTGTCCGCAAGTTTATCGCCAGCCAATAAAATACGTTGACCCATCGTGCCAAAAAGGTGATTTATCAACACTCTTGATGAAATACAGTAGTGCGATTGACCTTTCTGCTGATAAATTTTCTGACCCCGAAGGCTACATGATTGTGTGGGAACGTTGTTGCAGAAATACAATTATTACCAATATTCAGAATCCGAGTAATGTCGGAATGGTGTTTTATACCGAGTTTGCACCTGTAACAATCCCCAATACGACACCGCATTTTAGAGATATTATTGCTGATTATGTGTGTATTAATCAGAATTTCGAGATGGATTTTAGTGCTACCGATGCCGATGGCGACAGCCTTGTTTACTCATTGGTTGTACCGTGGATTGGAAATTCTTCTCCACAAGTTTCTAATCCTACAAATTCACCAAGCAATAATTACAAAGAGGCATCTTGGGTAACGGGTATAAGTATAGACAATGTAATTCCTGGAGAAATACCTTTAAGGGTTGATGCACAAACAGGCGTTTTGAATGTAAAACCCAATAAATTGGGGCTTTATGTTTTTTCGGTGATGGTTGAAGAGTTTCGTAAAGGCAAAAGAATTGGTCGTATGAAACGTGATTTTCAACTGAAAGTTATTGATTGTATTTTTAATTCTCCACCTGTTGTTTTGGTGGCCAATCAGAGTAGTAAGAAGTTTTTCAAAGATACCGATGTAATTACACTCAAAAAAGGAGAAAAACGTTGTTTTGATATTTTATACACCGACCCTGACCTCAAGCAAAAAGTCACACTTTCGGCCAAGGGAGTGAATATTGATACTAAAAAAATTATTTTACCTTCAACTGCCAATGTTGAAATTACTTCTAAAGATACGCTAAAAACTTCTTTCTGTTTAGATGAGTGTATCATTACAAAAAATAATGTACCAGCAGAATTTTTCATAAACATTAGTGATAATGGCTGCCCAGTTCCACAAAATCGTGGATTCCGAATGAGAGTTCAGTTTGAAGAAAACCAAAATACAAAACCCAACCTCACTACTTCGCTTTTAGCAAATCCTGTTGTTACCTACGGAGATACACTTAAATTTACGGTCTTTGGAAATGATATAGACAATGATACGCTTCAACTCAGTGGAACTGGTAGGAATTTTAGTTTGGGTAATTATGGTTTTAGTTTTCCGACCAAACAGGGCTTAGGCAGTGTTAATTCAATTTTACAGTTTATTCCGAACTGTGAAGCCCTCAAACAAAAACAATTGCTTTTAGATTTTATCGTGAAAGACCAACGCTGTGGCGTTAGTACTCAAACGCTTTATTCGGTACCAGTTGAGGTGAAAGGTAAACAAAATAACTCCCCCACGGTTCTGACTACGCTTACAAATAATACCGCCGAATATATTTTGAATCCAAATATCAATAATGAATTCACATTCAACGTTAATTCACAAGATATTGATAACGAGCAACTAACACTTACTGGCACACCCAAGGGATTTGAATTTAAGAATGTCTTGATGTCATTTGAAAACAAAGAAGGTAGAGGTAAAGTTAGTAGTTTATTTACTTGGAAACCAACCTGCTTTATGTTGGGAGGAAAGGAGTCAAGAGAGTTTATTGTTAATTTTGCCACGAAAGACAATAACTGTTTACAACTACAAGATTCTGTAAGTGTAAAATTGATTTTGAAAGATAACGTAGTTATTGATAATCCAATTCAGCCATTCAATACATTTACACCAGATGGCGATGGTAAAAATGATTATTTCAGCTTAGGGGCAATTCCTGAAGATAATTGTAAGCGACAATTTAAAAAATTTGAGATTGTAAATAGATGGGGAAAGTCTATCTTTTTAACTTATGAACGTAATTTTATTTGGACAGGTGATAACGAATCTTCGGGCGATTATTTCTACGCACTAACCTTTTCCGACGAAGTTTACAAAGGAGTTATACATCTGGTTCGCTAATTTTAATCTGAGGCATATTGTTTTTAATCTTAAGCGGGAACAATTTCAAGTAAAAAAGCATTTTAATATAAATATAGTTGTGCCAATCATTGGTGATAATTTATTTTTTTAAATATTTTTTTCCATGCTAAAAGATAAAGTTGTAATCATTACAGGTGGTTCGTCAGGTATTGGTAAAGCTCTTGCCTTTGAACTTGGTAAAGAGAGTTGTAAATTGATTATTACTGGTCGAAATATCGACAAATTAGAACAAACCAGCCACGAACTTTCAATGCAAGGAATCGAAAACCATTATTTAGTGGCCGATTCAAGTTTAGAGTACGACAATAAAAGAATAGTAGCCGAAGCAATTTACCATTATGGTAAAATCGACATTCTAATCAACAATGCAGGAATAACGATGCGTTCGATGTTTGAAGATGCCGATATTGATGCCACAATTCGTAAGGTAATGGACATCAATTTCTTTGGAACTGTTTACTTAACCCAAGCTGCACTTCCGTATATCAAAAAAGCAAAAGGTACTATTGTTGGCATTTCGTCTATCGCAGGTTATAGAGGCTTACCCGTTCGTAGTGGATACTCAGCATCCAAATTTGCGGTTAATGGATTTTTGGAGGCATTGCGTACCGAATTGCTACACACGGGCGTAAACGTGCTTACTGCTTGCCCTGGTTTTACTTCATCAAATATTAGATTTGCTGCGATTGATGCTCACGGACAAGTGAGCCAAGAAACAGTTCGAGATGAAGAAAAGATGATGTCGTCGGAGGAATGTGCTATGCACATTGTAAAAGCTATCAATAAGCGTAAGCGTTCAATAATCCTTACGAATGAAGGGAAGCTAACTGTTTGGTTGAATAAATTATTCCCACGTTTGGTTGATAAATTAGTTTATACAACACTTGCCAAAGAGAAGAATTCTCCACTGAAGCAAATCAGCGAAATTCATTGATTCTGATACAATTAGCCCATTGACAAAGTCGGTGGGCTATTTTACTACCCAAATATCGCTTTCCTTTAAGTAACAAAACTTACCTTCCCATAAAACCTGATACCAAATATCATCGGTTTTTATTACATTTAGTCTATTACCTTCACTTATACTACCAATAATCTGAGAAGCAGCCGAAGGGTAATCTCGTAGATATACTTTTTCGTTTTTTATAATCACAGATTTATAATTATTGGGAAGGTTAATCAAACTGGCTAAGAAAACCAAATAGACAATGAAAATCACCTTGTGTCTGATAGGGGAGAACTGATTGTTTTTTTTCTTTAGTACCAAAACCGTGAAAATATAAATACCTAAAAGCAGAAAACCCGCCCAGACGTAATTAGAATATTGTCTGTAATAAAATAGAAAATAGTTCAAATCATTTTTTTCGTAGCCACTAAAACCATTCTCAGTTGCCACGATATACATTTTTTCAAAAACCTTTTCGTTTGGCTGTTTGAAAAAATATAGATTCAAGTAGTACAATTCTTTTACAAACTCTCCCTTCGTTTCTGAAATATTTGCAAGTTTTAAATAAATTTTTGGATTGACATTTTGTGAGTTTTCAATGATTTTCTCATAAATGCTCTTTGCCTCATCAAATTTTTTTTGAATAAATAAAGAATCTGCTTTTTTATTTAAACTTGTTTGTCCCTGAGTATCAAGTACTTGCGTGAATATTAAAAAAAAGAAAAAAAATATTTTCAGAAATTTCAAAAAGTATGTTTGCATCGTATTGTTAAAAGTACTAATTTTGCACCACGATTTAAGAACAACGGCACAGAAAGACAAAGTTAATACAAAACATTTCACTTTCAAATCTGTTTAATTGTTAAAGTTTAAATCAAAAATATAACGATTCCGTAGCTCAGTTGGTAGAGCAATACACTTTTAATGTATGGGTCCTGGGTTCGAGTCCCAGCGGGATCACAAGGGCTATCAGTGATAGTTCTTCTTCGTGTCAGAGGACACATTTACATATATACAAACAGCGGCTTTTGCCGAAAGTTTGATGATTCCGTAGCTCAGTTGGTAGAGCAATACACTTTTAATGTATGGGTCCTGGGTTCGAGTCCCAGCGGGATCACAAAAGCCTCCGAACGAGGCTTTTACTTTTAAAGTACAAAGCAAAATAAAAATTTGGAAAAATCTATATCCTTTTTTAGTTTTGTGACATAGATTGTATGTCTATCAATGGCGAGGTGGTGAAACTGGTAGACACGCTACTTTGAGGTGGTAGTGGGCGAAAGCCTGTGAGAGTTCGAATCTCTTCTTCGTCACATCAAGTTCACACTTGAAAAATTTTTAAGTTTAAGTTGAACATTTGTTATTTGAAAAGCCTTTCCGATTGAGAAAGGCTTTTTTGTTGACCAACTTTTAAGCTAATCCAACACACACTTATTTTGAATATATTTTCTCAGCTACAAAAAGTGCTATTTTACGATTATTTGACAAATCTTTTATTGCTTATTTTCATTATTTATTGAAAATTAATTCTTACCTTTGCGTTTGTTTTTCATATTTATTAATCTAAGTTAACATCAAATGTATTTAACTACGGAAAAAAAGGAAGAAATCTTTGCTGCAAAAGGCTTCCAAAAAAAAGCGACTGATACTGGTTCAGCTGAGTCGCAAATTGCATTATTTACTTTTCGTATTGCTCACCTTACAGAACACTTGAAATCTCACAAGCACGATTACTCTACAAGAGCTGGTTTGTTGAAATTGGTAGGTAAGCGTCGTAGATTGCTCGATTATTTGTACAAAACAGATATCACTCGTTACAGAGCAATTATTGCCGAATTAGGAATTCGTAAGTAATAATACATATCAGGGAATTCTCATTCGAGCATTCCCTGATTTTTTGTTTTTTGAAGATACTACATCGTTATATATCAATTTTATCCCCGCGGAATTCGGATAACAAACTACCACGTCGAAAGCGGATACGTGGCTTTAATCTTAAACTAAGAAATGTTTAACATTCACACTAAGACCATCGAAATGCCCGATGGCAAAGTGATTACCATTGAAACTGGAAAATTGGCTCGTCAGGCCGATGGTTCGGTTGTAGTAAGAAGTGGTAACACCATGCTTTTAGCTACTGTTGTTGCTGCACAAGAACACAAAGAAGGAACCGACTTCTTACCCCTTTCGGTTGATTATCAAGAAAAATTTGGTTCAGCTGGTAAAATTCCTGGAAGTTTCCAACGTCGTGAAGGAAGACTTTCTGACAATGAAATCCTAATCAGTCGCTTGATTGACCGTGCTTTACGTCCAATCTTCCCTGAAGATTATCATGCAGAAGTTCAAGTTATTGTAACTTTGATTTCGGCAGATGCTGAAGTTCAACCAGATGCTTTAGCGGCTTTGGCTGCATCAAGTGCAATTGCAGTTTCTGATATTCCATTTAATGGCCCAATCTCAGAAGTTCGTGTTGCCAAAATCAATGGTGAATACATTGTTAACCCAACAACTACTCAAATTAAATCTGCTTCATTAGATTTAATCGTTGCCGGTACGGTTGATAACATCATCATGGTTGAAGGTGAAGCTGACCTTTGTACTGAAGAAGAAATGATTGAAGCAATCAAGGTTGCTCATGAAGCGATTATCGTACAAGTAAATGCCCAGAAAGAATTTGGCGTTGAGGTTGGTAAAACTGAAAAACGTGTTTATTGTCATGAAACTCATGATGAGGAACTACGTGAACGCATGAACAAAGAACTTTATGACAAAGTTTATGCGGTATGTTTAGAAGGTAATAATAAGAAAGAAGTAAGAAAAGAGAAATTTGGAGCAATCCTTGATGAATTTATCGCTTCTCTTTCGGAAGAAGAATTGGCTGAGAAAAAGCAGTTCATCAAACCTTACTTCGGTGATATTCAATATTATGCTTCAAGAAATATGGTACTTGATGAGCGTAAGAGACTTGACGGTCGTAAACTTGACGAGATTCGCCCGATAGTTTGCGAAGTAGATTTCTTACCATCAGCTCATGGTGCTGCCTTATTTACAAGAGGTGAAACGCAATCTTTGACAACTGCAACGCTTGGTACAAAACTCGATGAGATGATTGTTGACCAAGTAATGCTTTCTGGATACAGTAAGTTTTTCTTGCACTATAATTTTCCTGGTTTCTCAACTGGTGAAATCAAACCTAACCGTGGTGCTGGCCGTCGTGAAATTGGTCACGGTAACTTAGCTCAACGTTCGTTAAAGAAAATCCTTCCTCCAGATTCAGAAAATCCATATACAATTCGTGTGGTGTCTGATATTCTCGAATCAAACGGTTCGTCATCAATGGCAACTGTTTGTGCAGGTTGTTTGGCATTGATGGATGCAGGTGTGCCAATTAAAGCTCCGATTTCGGGTATTGCAATGGGTTTAATTACCGATAATGCAACTGGAAAATGGGCGGTATTATCTGACATCTTGGGTGATGAAGACCACTTAGGTGACATGGACTTTAAGGTAACCGGTACTGAAGATGGTATTACGGCTTGCCAAATGGATATTAAAATTGGTGGATTGTCATTTGAGGTATTGGAACAAGCATTGATGCAAGCCAAACAAGGACGTATCCACATACTTGGAAAAATGAAGGAATCGATTGCTGTGTCTCGTCCAGAATTGAAACCTCATACACCACGTGCCTTTACTATCGTTATTGATAAAGAATTTATTGGAGCTGTAATCGGACCAGGCGGTAAGATTGTTCAAGAGATTCAACGTGAGTCTGGTGCAACAATCACTATCGAAGAAAAAGATGGCAAAGGATATGTTTCAATCTTCTCGTCGAATGGTGAGAGCATGGACAAAGCCAAGAAAAGAGTTTATGGAATTGTAGCTACACCAGAAGTTGGTGAAGTTTATGATGCAAAAGTAAAATCAATTCAACCATTCGGTGCTTTCGTAGAGTTTATGCCGGGTAAAGAAGGTTTACTCCATATCTCTGAAATTTCATGGGAAAGATTACCAAGTATGGATGGAGTTTTAGAAATTGGTGAAGAATTACAAGTTAAATTACTTGAAATTGACCCGAAAACTGGAAAATTCCGTTTGTCAAGAAAAGCCCTTTTACCAAGACCAGAGAAAAAGTAATTTAGGTATTGGTTGATTAATTATTTGTTATTTGTTATTTGAAAAAAGTTCTTTATTAAGCCAGTAACAAATTTTCTGATAACCAGTAACTAATTCACAGATGAACATTTAACAAATTTTATTTGTTCTATAAGTCAAGGTATTTAAGTTTTTTACGTTATAATAGAAATCTGTTGGGCGTTTGCCCGTTAAAAATAAGATATGCGTCAGCTAAAAATTAGTAAGCAAATTACCAATCGTGAGAGCCAATCTCTCGATAAGTACCTCCAAGAAATTGGTAAAGTAGATTTGCTAACTCCCGATGAGGAAGTTATTCTTGCACAGAAGATTAGAGATGGAGACCAGTATTCGTTAGAACGCTTAACAAAAGCAAACTTACGTTTTGTGGTTTCGGTTGCGAAACAATATCAAAATCAAGGTTTGTCGTTGGGTGACTTAATTAATGAAGGAAACTTAGGTTTGATTAAGGCCGCACAAAGATTTGATGAAACTCGTGGTTTTAAGTTTATCTCTTATGCCGTATGGTGGATTCGTCAGTCAATCTTACAAGCTTTGGCCGAGCAGTCACGTATTGTTCGTCTTCCATTAAACCGTGTTGGTTCGTTAAATAAAATCTCAAAAACTTTCTCTGATTTAGAGCAGAAGTTTGAGAGAGAGCCTTCACCTGAGGAGTTGGCAGAGGTATTGGAGATTACTGCTGCCGAGGTTATTGATACTTTAAAAATATCAGGTCGCCATGTGTCGGTTGATGCTCCATTCGTACAAGGAGAAGAAAATAGCTTGTTGGATGTTCTCGAAAACGATAGCGAAGTTAAGCCTGACCAAGGATTGATTGATGATTCACTTCGTAGAGAAGTAATGAGAGCATTATCAACTTTGACACAACGTGAAGCTGAGGTAATTACTTATTATTTTGGTTTGAATGGTGAGCAAGCCATGACACTCGAAGAAATTGGTGAGAAATTCAACCTTACTCGTGAGCGTGTGCGTCAGATTAAAGAGAAAGCGATTCGTCGTTTACGTCAGACTTCAAGAAGCAAAGCATTGAAGGCTTACTTAGGATAAAAATCTTGAATAATTGAATTCCGTTCAGAAATTCAAAGTTAAAATAATTAAAAAAAAGGTGCGTTTATCGTGCCTTTTTTTGTTTCTTTTCATATAATTTATTGTTGAAAATGGCAATTTTACAACCTATTCATAATATTGCGGAGATATTTTCGAGGAAAAATGTGAAGACAGCCATTCTTTGTCCTGGCTCACGGAGTGCGGCACTAACGATTTCGATGGTTCGCCATCCAGATATTGAAACGCTCAGTATCAGTGATGAACGTTCGGCAGGATTTATAGGAATGGGTATGGCACAAGCAACTGGTGAAACAGTTGCCTTGGTTTGTACCTCGGGGACGGCCGCTTATAATTTTGCACCTGCCATTGCCGAAGCTTATTTTCAAGAAATTCCGATGATTATTCTTACAGCTGACCGACCTGCTGAGTGGATTCATCAATACGATGGACAAACAATTTTTCAGAGAGAAATTTATGGTAAGCATGTAAAGAAAAGTTTTGAGTTACCATCTGACTATTCAAATCCTGACGCAGTATGGCAGATTGAGCGAGTAATGAATGAGGCTATTAATTTAACACAAGTTCATCCTAAAGGTCCTGTACATATAAATGTACCAATTCGAGAACCGTTTTACCCAACAGCAGAGGAAGTAATTTCATTTGACAGAAATGTCAGAATTATTCAAAATGCTGCGATAGAAAAAAAACTACCGAATCAATTTTGGATTGATTTTAAAGAAATTTGGCAAAACTCTGAAAATAAATTGATTGTAGTTGGGCATCGACAAAGTTCTGAGTTGAATAAAATTTTAGAAAAATTTTCAGAGGAGTTATGCGTGCCGGTAGTCGCAGATATTATTTCAAACGTAAATAATATTGACCCAATATTGGCTGATGTATTTTTATCATCAAAAAACGAAAGTTTTAAACGAAAACTAAAACCAGATTTACTTATTACTTGTGGGAAGTCGGTAATTTCTAAAAATTTGAAAATTTTCATAAGAAATAATAGGCCAACGTATCATTTTCATATTCAAGAAAATCCTGATTTGATTGACCCATTTCAAACCTTAACTCATAAAGTAGAAGTATCTCCTGAATATTTCTTTGGGCAACTTTTTGAAGATTTAGATTTTTTAAATTTTAGAGAAGGCGATGAAGAAGTTGATAACGAATATTTTGAGTTTTGGAATGAAGTAAGTAAAAAGGCTAAGCAAAAGTTGAATAGCTTTTTGAATAATTCGGATTATTGCGAATTTAAAGTGATTAGAAATGTAGTTGATAAACTGCCTGAGAATTCGATATTTCATCTTGCCAACAGTATGGTAGTGCGATATTCAAATCTCATAGGCTTAGAAAAGGGTAAAAATATAGAAGTTTTTGCTAATCGAGGCACAAGTGGCATTGATGGTTCAATGAGTTCGGCGGTTGGAAGTGCTTTGAAAACTGATAAGATTGTCACTTGTTTGATAGGAGATATGTCATTTTTCTATGATAGAAATGCCTTTTGGAACACGTATTTGCCTGATAATCTGAGAGTTATATTAATAAATAATCATGGCGGAAACATTTTTAGAATCATTGATGGGCCAAGTAAGCAACTAGAAGTAGGTGATTATTTTGAAACTAAACAAAACAGTACGGCTGAGTATTTTTGCAAAGAAAATGATGTTGAATACTTTAAAGTTAATGATGAAGCAAGTCTCGAAAGTGCGTTAAACTTGCTTCACCAAAAAACAAACCGACCAGTTGTGATTGAAGTGGAAGTGGATGGTTCTAGAAATGCTGAAGTTTTTGCTGAATACAAAAAATTATTTACAGACTTTACTTAACATTTCAATCGACTTTGCTTCATTGAGTTTCTGACCTACTGACCAATATTCACAAGCCTTGGAATTATTTCCAAGGCTTTGTTGTGTCAAGCCGAGATAGTAATTCAATAGTTCAACAGTTGGGTCAATTTTATCAGATTTTAAAAAGTTTTCATTGGCATTCGCAAAGTTTTTTGCTTTTAGAAAATACACACCTAAATTTCTATATGCCCAAGCACTGTTTTTGTTTTTTTCAAGTACCAAATCCAATAACTTTTTTCCTTCTTCCAGTTTACCTAAATTTATAAGATAGTAGGCTTTATTATTTTGATATATCTCATTTTTATTTATTTCAATCGCTTTCTCAACTAATTCTAATGCTTTTGCGTAGTCTTCCTTTTGGGCAGCTATCAAACTCAAATTGTTTATTGCAAAATCTTGCTTTGGATTTAGACTGATAGCTTTCTCAAAGTTTAACTTAGCTACATCATAGTTTTTATCGGTGTATTGAATGTAACCCAAGTTTGTATAGGCTTTATCATTTTGTTGATTAAGCTTTAATGCAACAGCAAGATTAGAATTGGCTTCAGCAAAATTATTTTTTTGAATCAATACATTACTGAGAGTTACATAATAGAACGATGAATCTTTATATTGATTAGAAATCTGTTTTAATAAACTCAATGACTCTTCCAATTTATCAGTATTTGAGTAAGCTTCAGCTAAATTGAATTTTGCCATGTAGAATTTATCATCAATCGAAACCGCTTTCTCAAAATCTTGAATAGCACCTTCCAGATTATCCATTTCGAGTTTTACTCGGCCACGATTATTGTACGCATCCGCAAATTTTGGCGTTTTTTCGATGGCTTCACTATAAAATTTGATTGCTTCTTCAAAATTACCTTTCTTATACGCCACGTTACCTTGTATAAAAAATAATTCGGTATCTTTTTTCGCCCTTCCACAACCTAAAATTATAATAATAGGTAAAAAAATATAAATAAATCTAAAAGTATTAAAAGTATTGTTCATTGTTTAATTATAGTTTGTATGATTAAAATTTTGAATTTGTTTTTTGAATTGAAAATACTTTCGTAACATTGCACTTCAATCAACAAATTATTCGAAAATGAAATTTATAAAAGAAATACCAAATAATTTCTGCAAAGCGTCACTTTATGCTTGGAACAATAAGTTTATCATAAAGTTTGAAGCGGGTATGTACGAACAGACATACAAAGTTAGTGAATATGATGTATCGGGAGAAGATGAAATCGAAGAAATGCTGGGTGATACGTTTATGGAAAGAGTAGTTAATAGATTCAAAGAAATGTCAGAGGATTTTGAATTGATTTTAGATTCAATAGATTAACAAAAAAGCTCGCTTGTAAGCGAGCTTTTTTGTTAGCAAGAGATTATTTGATGAATAACCATTTTTTATAAAGGGCTTCTTGCTCCGCTGTTGGATTTTGTACTTTTTCAAGTTTAAACTTGATGGCTGGATTTGCTTTTAGAATAATATCATAAGTAAATTCTTGGCCAAAACGCTTTACCTTAACCAAAACTTTATCGCCTACATTTTTGTCAGAGATTGCTCCAGCAGGGTTCATTGTTTTAACTCCATTGATTTCTAAAATCTCATCATTTACATTGAGTCCGCCATCATAAGCAGATGTCCCACGTTGAACTGTTGAAATTTTTCCATTGCTCATTGTTACTCCCAAAAATGGTGTAGTTGAGTCAACTTCTTTGTTTAAAGTCATTCCAACATATTTATAGAACTCATTATAGTCTATCGCATCGGCTTTCCAAACGTACTTGTTGAAGAATGTATCCATATTTTTTCCTGCAATTAATTCACAAGCTTTTTGGAATTCTTCATCTTTGAAACCTCTTTTTTGTTTTTTGTAAAACTCGTTCCATAAATAACGGAACACATCATCCAATGATTTTTGACCTTTAGTTTCACCGATAATATACAGGTTTAACAAAGCACCCAATACGCCACCCTTATCATAGTATGAAATTGTACTATTTCTTGAATTTTCGTTTGGACGATAATATTTTATCCAAGCATCCCAGCTTGATTCTGCAACTGGCTGAACTGTATTTCCAGCTTGATTCTCGATACTACTTATGGCAATTTGCTCACGTTTGATATAATCATCAGGTGTGTAAATTCCAGCACGCAACAAAATGTTATCTTCATAAAATGAGGTGATACCTTCCGAAACCCACAGCATGTGAGTATAATTTTCATTATCATAGTCGAATGGCCCGAGTGCAATCGGACGAATACGTTTGACATTCCATAAATGAAAATATTCGTGAGCAATCAAACTCATTGAGTTTTTCATGGTGCCTTCATTCATGTAGGCACTTGGCGAAGTTTGACAAGTAGTTGAATTTAGGTGTTCGAGTCCGCCGCCGATGCCTGGTAACTGATGAATGATAAAAGTATAATCTTCACAAGGATGCTCGCCAACAAC
The DNA here is from genome assembly GCF_014644295.1 of Emticicia aquatilis. Lineage (GTDB taxonomy): Bacteria > Bacteroidota > Bacteroidia > Cytophagales > Spirosomataceae > Emticicia > Emticicia aquatilis. The sequence goes on along the minus strand of NZ_BMKK01000002.1, from coordinate 407,575 downwards.
ACTTGCAGCAGCTTCTGTAACTTTTTTGAAAGTTTCAACGGTTAGTTTTTCATCTGCTAAAAGCGGAGCGTTGCTATAAAGTGCGATTGCGTGAGGAATACCTAAAGTTTTGAAATTCAATACTTTATGTGTGCCAATTTCGATTGGACTATCAACCAAAATATCAAAATCTGGTGAGTAATAAACGAAATCCTTATCCGATACTTTTTTAAGTCCTGTTGAAATCGTATTCCAGTTTTTGTAGGGTTTGATTGTCAAGGTTGAAGGAGACATTTTTAATTCTGGAACATACAAAAACATACTTGCACCATTGAGGTAACCATGCGAATCATCTAAAAAACTATTGCGAACACTCAACTCAAATGCGTAAACTTTGTAGCTAATCTTAATTTTTGAGTTTTTGCCATATACACGCCAAGTGTTTTTGCTAATTTTATCAAACCTCAAATCTTTCTTACCATCAGATACCGAAACTGATTCAACGTTTTTGGCATACTCTCTTACAAGATAAGAGCCTGGAGTCCAAACCGGCATTTTAAAATCAACGTAATCTTTCTTACTTAAAGCATCAATTTTATCAATTTCGCTCAGAGTCATACTTACTTCAAAGTAGTGAGTCCAAGGCTCTGACATTGACAACTCATAGGTGATGTTGGTTTTAGGAATGCCGTTTTCTTCAGGTTCAGAAAGTGTTTTGGCATTGAGGTAATTGACCCCAAGTAAAAACAAAAACAAAGGGAGACATTTAAAAAGTGTATTTTTCATCAAAAAATAAGGATTTGTTTGTTGTTGAAACTTAATAAACAATTTTTTTATAAAAATATCGTTTTTTGCATAAAATTACTTCATTTTTCTCTCAAATATAAAATTGGCACTCTGTTTGATTTAATATTTTTACCTAACTTGGTTTTTGTTTTACTATCCTTAATTCCATGAATCAATTTTTTGCCATAGGGCGGTTTTCCGTTAGGAATATTTCCGCTTTGCTTGTCGGTACTTTATTGCAAGTAAGTCATTCTTCGTACGCTCAAAATACGATTGCTTATACCGACCCCGAATCTCACTACAACAAAGGGATTGAACTTTTCCAGAAAAAAGCATATACAGCTTCCCGAGAAGAATTTAAACATTACATACAATCGACAGAAAAAACGCTAAAGGAAAATGAGTTTAATCTGACCAACGCCGAATACTACTCAGCATTATCTGGCTTATATGCAAAAGCCACTGATGCTGATATTGAAATTGAGCGTTTTGTGGTCAATCATTCCGACCATCCAAAAGCCAAGGTTATCTATAATGATTTAGGAAAATACTTCTACGACCAAGGCGATTATAATAAAGCAATTGTTTATCTGGAAAAAGCAACCGCAGGTGCCAGCGATAGCCAACAATCGCTCGAAATGAAATATAAATTGGCAGTATCTTATTATCAGACCAATAATTTTCAAAGAGCTTTGCCAATTTTCAATGAAGTTAAGGCCGTTGCTTCTGATTATCAATCGCATTCATCTTATTATGCTGGCGTGATAAATTATAAAAATGAAAATTATGATGCTGCATTGAATGATTTGAAAAGAGTTGAGAATGTAAACCCTTATAGAATTGAAATCCCGAATTGGATTGCCAATATCTTATACGTTCAAAAGAAAAACGATGAACTTTTGGCTTATACTGAACCTATTATCGAAAAACCGAATGGGAAAAAGATTGATGATATATGCTTGGTTACTGCCGAAGTTTGTTATTTCAAAGATGATTTTGTTAAGGCGGCAAAGTATTATGATAAGTTCAGAAACTTTAAACGTGGGGCAGTTTCAAATCAAGTAACATTCCGCCACGCTTACAGTTTATACAAAACCAATGTTTTTGATAAAGCAGTAGAAAATTTCAAGAAAATTGCCGCTCAAAATACTGAAATTGGACAGCAAGCGGCTTATTATTTAGGAATTTCTTCTTTAAAAGTTAATGACTTAAATGCGGCATTAGCTGCTTTCGACCGTGCAAAAACTGCCAATTTTGATAAAGTTATCAAAGAAGAAGCTCAATTTAATTTTGCGAAAGTGGCTATTGATTTAGGTAATAATCAGCAAGGGATTAACGAACTTCAAGATTATCTTAAAAATTATCCGAATGGCAAATATGAAGATGAGGTAAACGAAATATTGAGTGATGTTTTGTTTGATTCGAATAATTATTCTCAAGCAATCTCTTACATTGAAGGATTAAAGAAACGCACGAGTAAAATTAATTTGGCGTATCAACGTCTTTGCTACAATCAAGGTGTTTTAGATTTTAATGCCGAACGTTACGCTCGTGCAATTCAATATTTTGATAAATCACTGTCACAACCAATTGATGCTGAATTAAAAAATAATGCAATGTTTTGGAAAGCTGAGGCATCATACGCTGCGAAATCACCTGAAGCTGAGGCCTTGTATAAAGATGTTTTGAATACAAGTAACGAAAGTTTAAAACAAAAAAGTCGATATGGATTGGCTTATCTCAATTATAACAACAAAGATTACAAGCAGGCGAGTAACTATTTCAAGGAGTTTTTGAAAGGAAAAAGAGAAGAAAGTACTCGTCAGAATTTTGAAGATGCTCTTGTTAGAATCGGAGACTGTTATTTGGCAACCAAAAACTACAACGATGCCATTACGTATTACGACCAAGCCATCAAAGAAAACAAAACTGAGAAAGATTACGCCATGTATCAAAAGGCACTTACGCTAACTTTCTTAGGTAAAAATCAAGAAGCCCAGCAACTATTTGATAGAATTTCGGCTCAATACCCTAATTCTCGTTTGGTAGATGATGCTCTTTATCAAAGCGGTGTTTTAGAACTTGACAAGGGTAATAATCAAAGTGCCATCACGATTTTAAGTAAAATGATTCGAGAAAGACCAAAAAGTGCTTTAATGCCAAAAGCATTATCGAAAAGAGCATTGGCTTACTCAAATATGAAGAATTTTGAGGCTTCTATTATTGATTATAAATTGATTCTACAACGTTATGGTAACTCAGATGAAGCAGATAATGCTTTGCTTGGTTTGCAAGAAAGTTTAAATTCTGTAGGTCGCCCCGAAGACTTTTCTGCGGTTGTTGATGAATACAAGAAAGTTAACCCAGCCAATGGCTCAGTCGAAAATCTTGAATATGAATCGGCTAAAAATCTTTATTTGAATGAAAAATACGATAAAGCGATTGCCGCACTCCAAAAATACATCAGAAATTATCCAAATAGCAGTAATAGTTTTGAAGCCAAGTACTATATAGCTGATTCATACTATATTTCAAATGATAAAACAAATGCTTTGAAATACTACAGTCAGGTTATTACTGATAATCGTACTACTTTCGTAACGAAATCTGCATTAAGAGCGGCAGCCATTGAGGTTTCAAACAAAAGCTATCGCAATGCAATCACTAATTTCCGAACTGTGCTATTTGCTTCACAAAACAAACGTGATATTGTTTCAGCATGGCAAGGTTTAGCTGACTCTTACTACATTACTGGAAATCAAGATTCGGTTATTGTATTCAGTAAAGAAATTATTAATAATGGTGGAAGTATTGTAATGGGTGCGACCAATAAAGCTCAATTACTTTTAGGTAAAGCTTACATGCAAAAGAACGATTTTGTAAAAGCAGAGGAAGAGTTTAAGAAAACCATTGCGATGGCAAAAGATAACAACGGAGCCGAAGCAAAATACTTCATCGGAGAGATGCAGTATAAAGCAAAGAAATACAAGGAGTCAATTAAAATCTTACAAGAATTAGCTCAAGATTTTTCTGAATTTGTCTATTGGTACGAAAAGAGTTTCTTGTTAATTTCTGATAATTATGTTGGGATGAATGATTACTTTATGGCCAAGGCAACCCTCAAATCAGTAATCGAAAACTCAGATACTCCAGAAACAGTTGATGCAGCTAAGAAGAAATTAAAAGATATAGAAAATAAAGAATAAGCTGTTAGTTTAACTTTCGCTAAATACTTATAACCAAAGAGTTAAGTGGTTGAACTTAAAAAAAACTTAAAATCATGAATTTTATCAAATTAAATAATATTTCAGCTAAAGATAATTTATTTTCTCAAAAAATAATCTTAGCTCTCGGCATAATTTTATCAAGTTCAGCGAGTGTTTTCGCACAGCTCGATGACGACATTGTAATTACAAAAGACCGCAAAGTTGAGTTGCCGCCAGCCAATCGAGTCTTTGAAAAAATACCACCAGTTAAAACGAATCCTGAAGACCGTCAGATGAAATATTCTTTCTTTGATAGAAAACTAAAGGGTATCGAAGAAGTAAAATTTAACCCAACCGTGGTTTCTCCTGATGGTGGAAAAAAGAAAGAAGAGGAGGAAAAATATAATAATTACATCAGTTTGGGTGCGGGTAACTTTGGAAGAATTTTCGGAGAATTATATGTCAATTCGGCTCAAGATAGCAAGATGATTTTTGGCGTTCATGCCATGCACAATTCAACTACTCGTGGGCCAGTTGATGATAAAAATTCGGCAAATATGTATGACAAAGCCGAATTGACTGGCAAATATTTAGCTGAGAAATTTCAAGTAAATGGAGGTTTATCTTATAATCGAGACCAATATTATTTTTATGGCTATAAACGTCCGAGAGTAGAATTCGACCGAAAAGAAATCAAACAAATTTTAAACACTCTCAATTTTAACGTAGGTTTTGAGAATATCGCTCCTAATCCGAGAGTGGATTATGCCTTGAAAACAAACATCCGCTCATTAAAAGATAATTATTCGGCTCAAGAAACTGACTGGACAACTACTTTTAATGCCTATTTTCCTATCATTGAAGATAAATTCATCGCATTAGTTGATGCAGATGCAAATATGGCACAGCGTAGCGATGGTGAAGTTGACAAGAGAAATTTATTTAGAGTTGAACCTTCATTTAAAGTAAACCTTAATCGTTTTGGTGCAAGTATTGGTTATAAAGCAGTCAATGAATTTGATGAGGTAAAGAAAATTAACCGTACCAAAGGTTTTCCGACTGTTGAACTCACTTACAAATTGCCAAATTTGATTTATGTATTTGCAGGTTACGACGGAGATATTATTAGAAATACACTTGGAAGTTTCTTAAACGAAAATCCATATCTAAAACAACAAACCAAATTGTTGAATACCGAAAAACTTCAAGAATATTATGTTGGTGGAAAAGGAGATATTGGTTCTGGTTTTAGTTTCAATTTCAGAGGCTCAATGGGTTATTACAAAAACCTTTACTATTTCAATAATTATTCACCAAAAGCCACCGAAATGTTAGGTGATACTGCAAAATTTACTGTTTTGTATGATAGTCTTAAAACTCAATACGTTAACGTAAACGTGCAATTAAACTACCAACCAGCCCAAATCTGGCGTACATATTTGCGTACAGAAATAAACCATTATCAAAAAAGAGCCTACGAAAAACCATTTCATCGTCCGCTCGTAACTGTTAAATGGGGAAATACTTTAATCGTATCTGATAGATTGATTGCCAACTTAGATTTAGCATACATCGGTAAAACTTTTGCCAAAAATCCTACAACAAATGCAATCGTAACAAACAAAGCAATATTTGATATGAATACCGAGTTCGACTATCTGTTTGGGAAACAATTCACTGCATTTGTCAAATTGAATAACATTTTAGGGAAAAAATACGAACGCTATCTATATTATCCGCAACAAGGTTTGAATTTTCTTGTAGGAGTCAATTTTTCGTTTTAACTTAGCATTACAAAGGACTCCAAATTTTATAATATCTCTTATGAGACCAGTTGCTGACCATATACGCACCTTACTTTACGAACACGACTACGTGACCGTACCAAACTTTGGGGCTTTCATTGCAAATTATTTGCCCTCAAGTTTTAATGAAATCAGTGGCTCATTGATGCCACCACAAAAAAGAATAGCTTTCAATGAAATTTTAAAACAGGATGATGGATTATTGGCTACTCATATCTCACGTAGAGAAAGTGTAACTATTGATGAAGCTAAACGAAAAATTCAATCTTTTGTAACAGATATAAAAGATTCATTAGCAACTGAAAAATCTTTTAGTTTTGATAAAGTTGGAAATTTTGTGCTTAACGAAGAAAACAGTTTAGTTTTCGAACCAGATAGAAAAAATAACTTTTACAGCGAAAGTTTTGGTTTTGATAGTCTATTTCCTCGCCAAATTGCGAAAGAGAAATATACTTACAGCCAGACTTTTGAAGAAGATGATGATGAATTATTAGTTCATAAATCATCTTATTCAAGTACAGCTGTAAGAAAATCTACTGGTTGGACATACGCACTTTATTCAATTCCAATTTTACTTTTGTCGACTGGTTTATTTGTGGTGCTTTTTTCAGGCCCTAAAAGTAGTAATGAGACTGCTAAAAGTAGTTTCAACCCATTAGATTATATTCCTAAAAAGGAAGAAGTCGTTCAAAAAGTTTCAGTAAAAACTCCAACGGCCGAAACTGATATTATCAAACCTAATTTTGATAACCAACCAGTAGCTACAACAGAACTTAAAACACTTCCTGTTCAACCTACAACATCGGTTATCGAAACGGCTCCAAAAAAAGTAGAGTCTAAAAAAGAAATAGAAAAACCAGCGGTAACACCAGTTGTTGAAGCTGCTACCGCAACAATAAATACAGCCGAAAAGCGTTATTTGATTGTTTCAGGTGTTTTTAAAAGTTTAGAAAACGTAGAAAAGTTGCAGTCAATTCTTATCAAGAATGGCTTTACTCCAAAAGTTATTAAAGTTGGTGAATTATCGAAGGTGGTTGCAGCCGAGGCTGGGTCTTATGCCGAAGCAACTCAGCTTTCTGAGAAACACACAAAGTTAATCGGAGAAAAACCTGCAATTATAAAAGCGAACTAATCTAATCAATTTATTTTAAAAACCTGTAAGCAAAACACTTACAGGTTTTTTTATAAGTATATTATTCCTAATTTATTAAACATTTTTCTATGCAATCAGCATCACTCGATAACGAAAATAAGCAACATCAAACAACCGCTTTTTTATTGAGTTTGGTCGTTTATGCTTTATTTTTAGGATTATTATTTTTTTTAAAGTTAATGTATTCACCTCCCGAAGAAGCTGAAGGTGTTGAACTAAACTATGGTGTTGATTTAGTCGGTAGTGGTGATATCCAAACAACCAATAAAGCCAATATATCTCCCAATAATTATGATGTAAAACCATCAGAAAAAGATGAGGCAGAAGCTAAACCTTTAAAAACAAAACCTATAGTTACCCCACCACCAGTTGAGAAGGTTGAAAAAGTAAAGGTAAAAGAGGCTCCAGCAAAACCAGTCATTACAGCCGATGATGAAAAAAGCCCTGTCACTGAAAAAGAAAATAACAAGCCAGTAAAAAAAGTTGAAACTAAACCAGTAGTAAAACCTACTCCAGTTGAAACAAAGGCAAAACCAGCACCTGCAAAAGTTGAGCCTCCAAAACCTGAACCAGTAAAGCGTTCGGTTGAAGAAGGGTCAATTATGAAAAAAGGCGGTACAGGTTCTGGAAGTGGAGCAAAATCAAATAGCTCGTCAAATGGTACAATCGGAACAAGAGATGGTGTTGGTGGAAATAATAATGGTGATGGCAAAAAAGGTGAAGTGGGTGATAAAGGTGACCCAAGAGGAACACTCGATGGTAAAAGTATGATGGGCAAACCTGGCAAAGGAGGAGGTTCTGGTGCTTCTATTGGCGGTCTGAGCGGATGGAATAAAAGAAAGCTTTCTCTGCCAGATGATGGTTCTTCTGAAACTGGTAAAATTGTTTTCAAAGTTACTGTTGATGATTCTGGCGATGTAGTTGGTATAAGCGTTGTTTCTTCAACTGTTAGTCCATCGGTTCAAAATTTCTATAAAAATTATATTCAACAAAAATTGAGTTCTGTACTTTCTCCCGAAGGAACTCCACCTCCGAGAGCAACAGGTACGATTACAATCAATATTCAATCTGGAAATTGATATTCAAAATTGCAAGATTTAAGGGCACCTTCAAAGGTGTCCTTTTTTATTTGCCTCAACTTATTCTACTATTCAGTTAAAATCCTTTTCTCTTTTGCTACTATCTTAGTAGCTTTGCATAAAGTATTTTTAAAGAATGACTTACGAAGAAACAATAGATTATTTATATTCTTTACTTCCAGTTTTCCATCGTGATGGAGAGAAAGCCTTTAAGGGAAGTCTGACCAATATTCTAAAATTAAGTGAATATTTAGGAAATCCACATCTAAAGTTTAAATCAATTCATGTTGCTGGTACAAATGGGAAAGGTAGTACTTCTCATTATTTAGCTGCTATACTTCAAAGTGCTGGCTATAAAACAGGCCTTTATACATCGCCACATTTGAAAGATTACACTGAAAGATTCAGGATTAATGGCAAATCTATTGAAAAAGCGAATGTTGTTACATTCGTAAAAGAACATAAAAGTTTTATTGAAGAACTAAAACCTTCTTTTTTTGAATTAAGTGTAGCCATTGCATTTGATTTCTTTGCAAATGAAAATGTTGATATTGCTGTCATAGAAGTTGGTTTGGGTGGACGATTAGATTCAACAAATATTATCACACCGATTTTAAGTGTCATCACAAACATTGGTTTTGACCATGTAAATATACTTGGCGATACACTTCCAAAAATTGCTTCAGAAAAAGCAGGTATTATTAAGGAGAATATTCCAGTTGTTATTTCTGAGTACAATGATGAAACAAAGCCGGTATTTATTGATAAAGCAAAATCTACGAATTCCGAAATTTACTTTGCATCTGAAAATTTTAGTGTTGTTGAAAAGGAAACTAATTCAACTAATTTAATAGTTGATGTTTTCAATATTGAAATTGATTCTCCGAGGCTTATTTTCAAAGACTTAAATTCACAATTAATTGGTCCTTATCAATTAAAAAATATTGCGGGAGTTGTTCAATCTGTAATGATTTTACGAAGTTTGTCTTATAGTATTTCTGATGAGGCAATCATTAATGGAATTTCTAAAGTTGTTACTTTAACTTCCCTGAAAGGTAGATGGCAGATTTTATCGGAAAAACCGTTGACTATTTGTGATACTGGACACAATGAACATGGTTTGAAAATTGTACTTGACCAAATCAAGAAGTTAAATATCAAGCAGAAATACTTTATACTTGGTTTTGTAACGGACAAGAACGTTGACGAAATTCTGGAATTATTCCCTAAAGATGGTACTTATTGTTTCTGTCAAGCAAATACACCTCGTTCACTGGCCTCTGAGAATTTGATAAAAATAGCTGAGTCGCACGGAATATCAGGATATTCAATTCTCAGCGTGAATGATTCTTTGAAATTTATTCAAGAAAAGGCTCAAAGAGATGATTTAATTTATATTGGTGGCAGTACTTTTGTGGTTGCTGAGTTAGATAACTTATAGTCTAATAAATACTATACATAATAATATTTCTATATTTTACAAAATAATAATACATACAATACTTTTTATAATATAGTATTAATAGAGAGTGTGTAGTTATTAAGTGATTGATAATCAATAATTTATAAATAAAGTAGGAGAGTGGCAAGAAGAAAACTACCAAGATTCCAGTATAATGCTGAATCTGAAAATGTTGTCGAAAGAGGAAAAGAACTCTATACGACTATAAAAGGACAGTGGAGAGAAAAATACTTCAAAAATTCAAATCCGATTGTTCTTGAACTGGCTTGTGGTAAAGGCGAATATACTACAGGTTTAGCAAAGGAATTTCCAGATAAAAATTTTATTGGAATTGATATAAAAGGCGACCGAATTGCTCGTGGAAGTAAACGTGCTAATGATTGGGGATTAACCAATGTTGCTTTTTTGAGGACTTCAATGGCATTTTTAGAAGAGTTTTTTGAAGATAACGAAGTTGATGAGATTTGGTTGATTCATCCAGACCCACAACCAAGAGATAAAGAAGAACGAAAAAGGCTTACAAACAGTCGATATTTAGGACTTTACAAGAAAATTCTAAAAAATGATGGAGATTTTTTCTTTAAAACTGATAATTACCCATTATTTGAATATTCGCTGGATACCATTCCAGCTGCAGGGTTTGAAGTTTTAAGACAAACTACTGATTTATATACCTCGCCACTATTGGTTGAGCATTATGGAATCGAAACTCATTACGAGCGTTTATTTGTAGCTCAGGGCTATAAAATCAATTATTTAGCATCGAAAAATAGAAAATAAATATCAAAAAGGGGCTTTTAAGCCCCTTTTTGATTGAAATATTATTTAGAAATCAAAGTTGCAAAATACTTTACAGTTCTTACAAGTTGACTTACATAACTCATTTCGTTGTCATACCAACTTACAGTTTTCACAAGTTGTTTATCACCAACTGTTACAACTTTAGTTTGAGTAGCGTCAAATAAGCTACCAAAAGTTGTTCCAATGATGTCAGAACTTACGATTTCGTCTGTATTATAACCAAAACTTTCAGTTGCAGCAGCTTGCATTGCGGCATTTACTTCATCAAGAGTTACAGTTTTTTCTAAAATACAAGTTAATTCTGTCAAACTACCAGTGATAGTAGGTACACGTTGAGCACCACCATCTAATTTACCTTTCAATTCTGGTAATACTAAACCAATTGCTTTTGCAGCACCAGTACTATTTGGTATAATGTTAGCCGCCGCCGCTCTCGCTCTTCTCAAATCACCTTTAGCATGTGGAGCATCCAATGTATTTTGGTCATTTGTATAAGCGTGAACTGTTGTCATACTACCAGCAATAATTCCAAAACTATCGTTCAAAACTTTAGCCATTGGTGCTAAGCAGTTGGTTGTACAGCTGGCACAGCTAATGATAGTTTCGCTACCATCTAAAATATTGTGGTTAACATTATAGACGATTGTTTTCAAATCACCAGTTGCAGGTGCACTGATAATTACTCTTTTTGCTCCTGCAGTTAAGTGTGCAGCAGCTTTATCTTTATCAGTAAAAAAACCTGTACATTCTAAAACTACATCAACATCATGCTCAGCCCATGGAATATCCGCAGGATTACGTTGAGCGTAGATTCTGATTTCATCACCATTTACTATAATACTATTTTCAGTAGATGTAACCGTAGCGTTAAATCTGCCTTGAGCACTATCATACTTTAAAAGGTGTGCAAGTGTTGAAGGGCTTGTTAAGTCATTGATTGCGACTACATCAATTCCTTCCATGTTATAAATTTGACGATACGCTAATTTACCGATACGTCCGAATCCATTAATTGCTACTTTAACTTTTGACATTTACGTAAAATTTTGGTTTAAGTAATACGCTGCAAGTTAATAAAATTATGGGAAAGAATAAAGAAATATATAAAACTTACAGGAATTATAATTACTAAAAAAAAATAATATACTAATTTAATTAGTAATACTAACTAAATTAAAAATTATCTTTTAGTGATATTTACTAAAATTATTAGATATTTTTATAATAGAATTTAGATTTATGTATAAAAACTAACCGTATCTTTGTATATTTAGGCATTAGATATGAGTTTGGTGATTCTATTATTTAATACGTAAGTAGGAGAGTCCTCCTCATAAATAATTTCTTTATACAATAGACTTGGTTTTTACCTCTATCATTCCTATCTTTGATTACTGTTAATAATAGAGGAAATATTATCAAATATGTAAACACCAAATATTATTCTTCTTAGAAAAGTACAATGAATTAAAACAAAACGAATCCTTAAAAAAACCTTAAAATATAATCATAAAAGTCTTATTATAAGCAATTTAAGCCAACAAAAGTAAACAATTAATTTACATATTATTTAAACAATGAATCTAAAGGAAATTATCGAACAAGCATGGGATAACCGTGAGTTATTAAAAGAACAAAATACGCAAGAAACAATAAAACAAATTGTAGATTTAGTTGATAAAGGAGAATTAAGAGTAGCAGAACCTACTTCAGACGGCTGGGTTACTAATGATTGGGTAAAGAAAGCAATCATCCTCTACTTCCCAATGCAACAAATGTCAGTACAAGAGGTTGGTATATTTGAATACCACGATAAAATGAAGCTTAAAACTGGTTATGATGCCTTAGGAGTTCGTGTTGTACCTCCAGCTGTTGCTCGTTATGGAGCTTTTTTAGCAAAAGGCGTTATCATGATGCCTTCTTATGTAAATATTGGAGCATACGTAGATAGTGGTACTATGGTAGATACATGGGCAACCGTTGGAAGCTGTGCCCAAATCGGTAAAGACGTTCACCTAAGTGGCGGCGTAGGTATCGGTGGAGTGTTAGAACCACCACAAGCTTCTCCGGTTATTATTGAAGATGGAGCATTTATTGGTTCAAGATGTATTGTTGTAGAAGGTGCCAGAGTTGGAAAAAGAGCAGTTTTAGGTGCTGGTGTGACAATAACAGGTAGCTCTAAGATTATCGACGTAAATACAGGAACAGAATATATTGGTTATGTACCTGAAAATTCGGTTGTAATTCCTGGAATGCTGCCTAAAAAATATCCAGCTGGAGAGTTTGGTGTTCCGTGTGCATTGATTATCGGCCAAAGAAAAGCAAGTACAGACCTTAAAACTTCGTTAAATGAAGCTTTGAGAGAAAACAATGTGTCTGTTTAATCAGCAAATAAATACTTCAGTTTATAAAAAACGCCCATTCAGGTTTCTTGAATGGGCGTTTTTGTGAATAAATCCTCCACTTGTTAAACACATTTGAAAGAACCTCCTCAAAATCTTTATTTTAGTTGTTTTTAAGCCCTTTAGAGACCTCCACACGTTGTGTATGATAAATTCCCTTATGACCACTAAAATAATACGCTAAAACGCACGAAATAGCATAGTATAATAGATATTCTCCACCAAATAATTCTACTCCCAAAATAATACTTGCCATTGGCGTGTTAGTAGCAGCAGCAAAAACAGCAATGAATCCTAATCCCGCAAATAAGTCGATTGGAGCACCCAATAAAACCGCTACTGAATTACCCAGTGTTGCACCAATAAAAAACAATGGTGTCACTTCTCCACCTTTAAAACCCATACTTAATGTTATAGCAGTAAGAAGTAATTTCCATAGCCAGCTAAAAGAATCTACTTTACTTTCAAAAGCAGATACAATACTTATTCCTGTTCCGTTTTGAGTATTCACTCCAAGCCCCAGATAATCATCAGTGTTTAGCATATAGCTTATCAACAAAACTAATCCTCCACCAACTACCGGAATTAATAAACTTTGTTTGATGTATTTGCTGGCAGTTGATTTTATTAACTCTGAAAGTCTAATGAACAACAAAGCTGCCAATCCAAATGCAATTCCAGCTGCTAAAGCTTTCACCAACAAACTCAAATTTAGGTTTAGACCCAGAGACCCAATTAATGTGTGAGCATCCTGATAGATGATATGATAATGCGTGTGAGTTATCCCACAAGCAGAGCAGACCAAATCAGCGAGAGTTGAAGCATACAAGCAAGGCAATAAAGCATCATATTTTATTCTCCCAACTGTTAGCACTTCCATTGCAAATATTGCTCCTGCGATTGGAGTTCCAAATACAGCCCCAAAGCCCGCTGCTATGCCACTCATGAGCAATATTCTATTATCTACTTTTTTAAGTTTCAATAGCCTTGACAAATAAGAAGCGATACTACCTCCAATCTGTACTGCCGTTCCTTCACGGCCAGCCGAACCTCCAAACAAATGTGTAAGTACAGTTGTAGAAATTATTAACGGAGTCATGCGAATAGAAACTCCTTTATCGGTACTTTCGTGAATCTCTTCTATTATCAGATTATTTCCAGCTTCTGTGCCTTTACCAAAGTGCTTGTAAAGCATCACAATGATTACCCCTGCAAAGGGCAAAAGATAAATCAACCAACTATTGCTCCACCTAATATGTGTAACTGCATCAAGCAACCAAAGGAAAAATGCAACCACAAGCCCAGATATAATTGCCATGGGCGTAACCAACAGAAGACCTCTTAACTGATGTTTAGCTATATCCAGTTGTTCAATAAAAAATACATTTTTGTTTCTACTCATGGTGTTTTCTCTTGTGCGTAGGGGAGATGTTTATTTATAATGAAATTTTTTGTTGCGAATGCGTTAAGTTATAAAAATGGCGAATGCGACAGTTTTTTTTAAAAAATATTTTTTGACGGTTTGAATAATTTCATGCCTAAATCAAGAATCTCAGAATCTCTCAGAAATTATTTTGTGCGAATCCGAAGGTAAATATCCAACTCTCATAAGCCACTGATAAACTCAAAATTAGATAGAAAAAATAAAAAGACCGACAAAATGTCTTATCATTTAGCAATTGGAGCGTTAGTAAAATAAAAAACTCCCACCTCAGAAAGACAGGAGTTTATGACGATTGAATCCCAAATTGTGGTATTGCTACCCTCAATGTAAACCTTTTACTTAAAATTTTCTTAAAATTCTTGTTAATTAGAAAAGCAACGTAAGTCGATAATTTTTTAATTTATATAGAAAAGCACTTGTTATCATGTTTGAGTTTCTGTTTACAAATATAACAGAAATATTTTATTCTGCAAAACATTTGTCAAAAAATTTACTTATGTTATAAATTCGATAAAAACTCTATATACCTATTGAATAAGCCAACTGAGCCATTTCTATTCTATTTCACTCTCTGCCCAAACAAATTACGATGTTCAATAATACTACTTACAAAAAGATAAACGACACATACAATAAAGCACATAAATAACTGACAATCAAACAGTTAATTTTTGTAAACACCTTGTAAATAGCTCGAATCATATCGCTATTTACAATCCTAAAAATATATTTACAAAAGTATTTGGTTTGCATTGTTAAACTATTTATATTTGTAACATAATCAGTTTATAATTGTAACTATTTACTATTTTATACTGTTTCATTATGTAAAATTCATAATTTAACTTTGTAACAAAATGAACCTCAACGAAAAAATCAGACGCTTTATAAGTGAGAAAGATTTGACATCAACCAAGTTTGCCGACGAGATAGGTGTGCCTCGTCCGAGTATTTCACACATTTTATCGGATAGAAACAAGCCAAGTCTCGAAATTGTACAGAAAATGTACCGTAGATACCCAGAATTAGGCTTCAACTGGTTTTTAGAAGATGATGATGTTGCTATTAAAACAACACCCCAACCTACTAATAATCAGACACTTACGAGCATTAAACGTCCTGAGTATTCTCCACGAGAATCGAATGAAAGAAAATCGCCCGAGCTAAATCCTGTACAACAAAATCTGAATCCTGCCATTTTGTCAAATTTCAGCCACGGAAGCATTGCTCGCATCATGGTTGTGTTTACTGACGGAACAATCCAGGAATTTAAGACCAACTAAAAAATATTATTCCCAAATTGAGATTCATTAAAAATTAACTTTACAGCCAAAACACATATCGTTTGTTTTGGCTGTTTTTTTTCCTCCACCACCAAACATATTTTTATCTTCTTTTTCAATTCAAATTTATTCCCTTACCTTTGTAACGAATTACGGTGCTATCGGCATAATCTTCTTTTGTGCTTTTAGCTTAATAGGGAATCTCGTCCAGCAGCAATGCTCTAACCGAGAACTGTCCCCGCAACTGTAAACCTCCTCAGAACATTTGGTTCTGAAAACTGATTGCCTTGTCTATGGCATACTTAGCTTTACCACTGCTTCTAAATCGAGCGGGAAGGTGTTGCAATCAGTGAGGTGAGTCAGGAGACCTGCCGTAATTTACGTGTATCATTTGCTTTCGGAGGAAAAGCAATGCTGCGAATCATAATAAAAATCCTTGTTTTTTTATTTGTCGAAGAGCATCGGCTGGCTGTTTTATTGGGCTTTGATTGATGCTTTTTGCACAAAACTTTTATTCATTTTCTGATGCAAAATCCATCAAACGCTGCACTACGGCGTATCAAAAAAATGGTTAGTTACAGCCCAAAAAACATTCAAAAAATGTTGCTTTTAGGCTGGGGACTGGGCATATCAGTAGGAGCATTTTCACAACAAAATTTGTCGACAGATTGTAAAGATTGTCAGCAGTTGAGTGAAGTTCAAGTATTCGGATTTTCCCCCGAAAAGTTCATGGCTGGTCTTAAAGTTCAGAAAATTGACTCCATCAATTTGGCTCGATTTCAGTATCAAAACCTTTCCGAATTTTTACAATTTCAAGCACCAATTGCTCTCAAATCTTACGGCTCTGGGCAGCTCACAACTATATCGTTTCGTGGCACTTCAGCAAACCACACGGCAGTTTTATGGAACGGTTTGAATATCAATTCACCGACCGTCGGACTATCAGATTTATCTACCATTCCACTGATGGGCTTCGACCAAATGGCTATTCAATATGGCTCGTCGGCGAGTTGTGTAGGTAGCGATGCTGTTGGTGGAAGTATATTGCTTAGCTCTGTACCTAACTGGAATAACAAAGGCATCAATGCTATTATTGGCGGACAATATGGGAGTTTTAGAAGTGGAAATTTGAATGCTGGTACACGTTTCAATAAGTCATTTAAAATGGGTTCATTAAGTGGAAAGACCTTATTTTATGGCGGAAACATCAGAAATTTCAATGGTAAAATTTCTCCAGTAGATGCCGTTAGGACCGACAAGAACGGAAGAGAATATCCGATTGAGCCTTCTGAGACGACCCAAAAAGGATTCGTGCAGGATTTATATTTTAGATTTAATACGAATAAACCATCGTCATATAGACTTATTTACCTTAATGCTTGGCTTACCGATAACAAACTAACTATTCAGCCAAATATCGTTGATTTTAGAGAAATTACTCAAACACAAGCCTATCGTATTATCACAGGCACTCAGCTTGATAATACTTCTGTAAAGTTGGGTTTTATCAGAGATATTTTAGATTACGGCAAAGGTGACTTCCAAAATCCAAGCCATGCCTCAACTGATAGATACATCATTCGTACCGAACACGACTTTATTAGCCATAAAACAGCTGCAAAGCAGAATGGTCCGACCGTCAGAACTGGGGGCGAATTCGTTCATTATGCCACCAGAGTTGACGGTTATGGGCCTGCTATTATCCATGAAAATAGGGGAGATGCCTACGCACTCATCCGTAAAGGATTTGATTTTAATGGAAAAACAAATAAGCTCATAACAACTTTAAACCTTCGACAAGCATTTTCAAGTCGATACAAAGCACCATTTACACCCGCATTTGGATTGAATTTCAATCTTTTTACGAATAAAATTAGTCAATTAGATTTCTTGGGTAATATTGCTCGTAGTTATCGACTACCTACATTAAATGAACGTTATTGGAAAGTTTTGGGCAATCCTACTATTCAACCAGAAAACGGCTTCAATAAAGAGATTGGATTTGATTACAAACAATTACATGGGCAGTACTACAAATCTTCCATTTCGATAAATGCTTTTCATAACCTAATTGATAACTGGACGTACTGGAACCCAGAAAAAAACTATAGGGTAGAAAACCTCCAGCAGGTCTTGAGTAAAGGTTTAGAAATAAACTCATCATTGAAATACAATGACTTCCAACAACAACGTTCTGCGGGCTTAATTTTAGCGTATTCATTGACTCACGCTTCTCAACAAAAAGTGTACGATGTTTACTCCCAAGACCTCATCGGTAAGCAACTTATTTATGTACCTCGCCATGCAATTTCAGGTAGTATTTATTACGGTCAAAAACTATGGAATATTAGCCTACAAGGCAGCTTTAATTCTACTCGTTATTTTACCTTCGACCACTCTGGTCAGCCTTTTCCGCCATACTTTATTATCAACACAACTTTTACACACAAAATCAAAATTATGTCTCAAGATGCCAACTTGATTTTTCAAGCTAATAATCTTACAAACACAGTTTACCCCAACGTCAAACGCAACGCCATGCCTGGCATTAATTTCCAGTTAGCGGCAGTGTTTAATTTTCATCAGTAATTCACACACTTCATATAAAATAATTATTCACAGAAAATTGCGGTAAGTCCGCCCAAAGAAAATGTTAGACAATTTTTTATCAACACGCACATTCAGAAATCTAAGTTTGATTTCACTAACGACTTTAACGCTTATCTCATGCGACAAAAATGAAAGCATTCCGGCACAACCTTATGACGAAGGCGTATTTGTAATTAACTCTGGAAATTTCTTTGATAACAACGGTACACTATCTTTAGTGAGCCGTAATAGCAAGACGGCTTCGATTGATATATTTTTAAAGGAGAATAATCGTTCAATTGCCGGGGGAGTAACAGACTACTCAGAAATGGACGAAAAAGGGATTATATTAATAGATAACTCAACCGATGGAAAAGATGCCATTGAAATTGTAGATGCACACACATTTAAAAGCATAGCAAGTATTAAAGGAGAAATTGATAATCCGAGAAAAGTTGTAAAAGCGGGAAACAACAAAGCTTACATCACTTGCTGGGATACTTTTAATCCTGACTATTCTTACAAGCAAGGCTTCGTTGCTGTGCTGGATTTAGCGACCAACAAAATCACGAAAAAAATTCCAGTTGATAAAGGAGCCGAGAGCATCGTAGTAATTGGGACAAACGCATACGTTGGTAATGTAGGCAGTCAAAAAACGATAAAGGTGATTGACACACAAAAAGACGAAGTATCAGCTACGATTGAAGTGGGTGCGAATCCGAGTAATTTTATTTTAGATGCCTCGAATAAAATCTGGATGGTTGCAGAAAAAGAATTAAGGTTGTTTAATCCAAGCACAAGATTAGTTGAGACAAAACTTAAAGCAGGGAGCAATGATAAAAAATCTCCGAGTAGTTTAAGTATAAGCTCGGATAAAAAAACGCTTTACTGTACTTACAATTTTTATGACTCAGCCGACGGATATAAACTTAAAGGAGAAATTAATGCAATCGATATAGCCACTGGTACGAGTAAAACTTTTATCAATCGTACATTTTCTTCAGTTGGATTTGATTCTAAAAGTGGACAAATTTTTACCAGTTTGATTCCATCTTACAAACAGGCTGGATATATTTTCAGGTATCAAGCTTCAGGAACACTAATCGATTCAGTAAAAACTGAGATAGCTCCAAGCGGATTCTATTTTAAATAAACTCAAATTTTAAGTTACAGATTTTTACAAAACAGAAAAAAGGAGGAAGGCTACTTTCTTCTTTTTTCTGTTTTATGACTACACAAATTGTCTATATTTTTGTCTACATCTGACTAATTCTTCTCTCAAACAACAGTTTCCGCCAATACGAGATATTTCCATCCAATTTACAAACAAAGTAGCCCTCATTTTTACCACTAAAAACACGCTTAAAATAACTTCAACATACTAAGTAAGGTATCTTATCATTTCATAAAAATTCAACCCTTTAAAACGCCTCTTTTACAAGCACTCAAACAGCTAACTTTAAGTTTTTATTATACTATTTATACTGATTTATATTGTTGTGACATATATTTAGTTTTATACTAATAATACTTTTTATTAATTAATTTATTACATAACATTTTAATATATATATACTTTTATTAATTATTGTAATTTTTATTATTTTAATTACAAATAAACATATTGTATTTTCAATAATATATGAAAGAAAAAAACTATTAATTTATATATTTTTTTTATTACATTATAAATAAAATATACTATTTAAAATAACCATTAAAATAGAACATTTATAGCTTTATATAAATTCATATTATTTAAAAGTATTAAACTATATGTAATTATATTTTGATTGATATTTTCTTATTTTAAAATACTGTGGATAAAATTAATTACATTGATATTGTTGATATATTTTATTTGCCATATATTGCGGGTAAATATTATTCTTTCATATCCAATGATTATTAGCGTAGTTAACAACAAAGGCGGGGTAGGTAAAACCACTTCAACTCAAAACTTAGGAGCGGCGTTTCAGAAATTTGCAGGAGCGAGGGTATTGTTCATTGACCTCGATGGGCAGGCAAGTTTGACCCGTTGCTTCGGAGTACAAGAGGCTCAAGTAGGGAGAAATCACGTAGGCAATTATCTGACTGGTGAATTATCTTTTGACACAGTTGTCATCCAGACTGCGATTGGTGATTTACTTCCAAGTTCGGCTGAATTGAATGCAAAAGAAGATACCATTAAAGCTTCGCCAGTATTCCCATTTAATTTAAAGTTACTGATTGATAAAGTCAAAAAGAATTATGAGTTTATCATGATTGACTGTCCACCCACACTTTCGGGTATGACTCGTATTGCACTTATTGCTTGCGATATGTACTTGGTTCCACTTCAAGCCGAGTTTTTAAGTTATGAAGGTTTACGTAATTTCTTGATTTATTCTTCGGAGCTACAACAGATTAGCCCAAATACTCATTTAGGTGGTGTTTTCGCTACCCGATATAATCCTAAGATAAATAAAAAACTAAGTAATGATTTGATTGAAGCAACCAAACAACAATTGGGTGATAAATTTTTCAAGACAACTATCCGTGATAATATTGCGGTTTCGGAAGCACAAGCAAATGGCTTAGATATATTTTCTTATTCGCCCGACAGTAATGGTGCAATGGATTATTATAATTTAACCAAAGAGATTTTGGGTAGCCTAAAGCAATAATATCCTCACAAACAAAATATTTGATAATACTCACGAGTATTCTAAAGTAAAAATTCAATACAATGGCAAAAAATAAAAATTTCACTTTTGAAAGTTTAGTTCCAACTGGCAAAACAGCCGAAAATGCAGCAGCAGTTCAGGCAAACAATATATTAAGTTCGATTCAAGATTCTGGCCCATCAACTAAAGTAACATTTGACTGTCCGAATGAACTGGTTGAACAAATGAAAGACTATGGATATTGGGAAGGGATGTCTCAGAAAGATATTATCATAGAAGCTCTTGGAGTATTTTTTGAAGACAAAAAAATAAAAGAACGCCCGGAGAAAGTAAAGATGCGTAAGAAGGTTGGCCGTAAACCTAAAGCTCTCAAAGCATTTATGAGCTAATCTTTTGATTTTCACTCCACAATAAATTATATTTGCGTCGAACCCAAGAAGAATCGTAAAAAGTTTATCAACCGTCCCGAATCCTATTATTTTAGGAATACAAAAACTTTTGTGACCTTTTGGAAAAGACAAAATTTGAATTTCAAAAATTAGAACTTCCGCAACAAGTTCTGAATAAAGAGACTGTACAGGAGATTCCTGACAATCCTATATATAACGAGCATAGTATTCAGTCAAAACAAGATTCATCCAGAAGAATTGGATACTATGCTCTTACCGCAATCATCTTCGCTGCCTCTGGCTACCAATTACATAAATACTTTTTTACTGAAGAATCGAATAAAAGTATGCCAACGAGCATACAAAAAGATACTATTGTAGTTACAAAAGCAGAAATTAAGGCTCTGAAGGATACTACAAAGCCTACATATATTAATTATTATGATTCAATTGTGTTTCTAAATAAGGTAAAAGGCACTAAAATAGTAGTTTCTAAGGGTTTTGACGAGTATTTGAAGAAAAATAAGCTAATTGTAAAGGTCGATGATAATTACTATAATTTATTCTGTGAAGACCTAATTAACAATTATTCGGTAGGGGACTCTATTCCTTAAAAGTGGATATTCACAAGAATTTACAACTTTTCCACAAATGTTCCACGTGGATTTTTCTGCATTTGTGGATTTTATATTCCAAAAATGCACCTTTTGAATACTTTTCAAGTCACTTATCAACACACATATATTCTCATAACTAATTGACTGTTAATTATTTATAAATTTCTTTTTTATAATTCACTAAATTTATTTAAGAATATCTATTGCGAGTTTGTACGCTATTCATAAAGATATTTTAGATTTTAATAAAAACTCAATATAAACAAAATCGTTTTATTGTCTTGTAACTTTTGCTTATGACATTTATAAAACCTTCATACCGAGCAAAAAAGCCATTTTTGAGCTTTCTGAGAATTCGATATTCATATACAATGTATCAGTTAATATTTTTTATTCAATTCTCAGAAAGGATATGAAAGGACAAATGGAAGCCCAAACATATATTTCTACGCAGAAATAATTATACGAGAGTGGTGAGATGTAAGTATAGTCAAAGGAAGTATGGAGTAGTGAAGGCGAGAGGAAATATAGTGAAGAGAGAGCTGAGTGCGTGAGTAGGAATACAGTAACTATTATAATATATATACTTAATAGATATAAATCTATATATAAATGCGAGTTTTATAATTTACATTATGTTAAATAATACTTTTTATAACTCCATTCTAATATACTCTCTCCCATAAAAAAAGTCTGCTGAGAATTTTCTCAGCAGACTTTTTCTTAAAAATATTATTGACAAATAACTGATAATCAATTATTTACGTTTAGCACATTGCTCAAGTACCCCTTTCAAGTTGTCAAGATTAGCATTTGTATCTTGGTCATCTGCTTTCAACGATTTGCATTTATCGAAGTAAACTTTTGATTGATTGAATGTTGCACAAACTTGTTCTTCGATAGCTTTGCCCTTCTCATTGTAAGTTTTCATATCCATTCTATCTACTGCACCTTTAGCTACAACCGCTGAATTGAAATAATAAACACCTAAGTTGTAGTTAGCATCAAAGTTAGCTGGGTCGATTTCAAGAGCTTTTTTGTAGTTCGCAACAGCTAAATCTTTCAATTCTGCTTCTTTTGCTTTCAATTCTTTCAATTCTGCCTCATTTTTGCTACCATTTTGAGCTGCTTGAGTTGCTTTTGCAATCTTTTGTTTAGCAGCTTCTACTTCAGAATTAGCAGATGCAATCATTTGAGTTACGGAAGCAATACTACCTTTGATTGAAGCGGCATTTTTAGGCTCTTTTTTCAATCTATCATTCAAACGCTTTAATTCGTCTTCTTGAGCTGCTTTTTTACCTTCTACATTGGCTAAATCTTTTTCTGCTTCAGCTTTTTCACGTGCAGCTACACTCAATTCGCTTTCAAGTGGACGGATTTTCTTTTCAAACTCCCCTGCTCCATTTTCGTATAATGTACCTAAGTTTTTGAAATCTTCAGCTAAGTTTTTAGCATTCTCCGGAGTATTTGGAGTACTTGCTACTCTTTGCTTCATCATATCAATCGCTTCGTTCATCATGCCACCACCTAAGTAAGCGTTGATAAGCGAGCTTTGCAAATCTTTATCTTTAGGATTTACAGCAATACCTTTTTTCAAGATTTCTACTGCTTTAGCACTTTCTTTATCGTTTCTGTATAATTCAGACAAACCATAGAATACTGCTACGTCTTTTCCTCCTTGCTCAATGAATTTGCCAAAATACGTTTTTGCATCGGCTAATTCTTGTCCTTGCTGAGCTACAATACCTGCGTATAATGTTGCGATTGTATCTTTAGGGCTTGTTGCAGATGCCAATTTGAATAATTTAAGAGCGTTTTTGAAGTTCTTAGAATTATAGAAACCTGCACCTTGTTGCATTAATGAAGTATATAATCTTGAAGTTGTACCAGACATGGCAGTTTCAATATCCTTTACACCCTTCCCTCCTGCTGCTTTATCTACTTCTAAGGCTTTCATATATGTGTTATATGCTTTTTCAGAAGCTGATGAGTCTTTGCCACAGTCAATAGCCATTTCGATTTGAGATTCAGCCAATTTTACCCATGTTGCTGATTTTACTCCTTTCTTGGGGTCTTGTGTTGCTTTTTCGGCTTTAGCTATATTATCAGTAGCGGTCTTACATTGGGCTTCTTTCAATTGGGCATCAATAGCACCCTGTGCATAAACGCCTGTTGTAAATACTGTCATTACAGACGCTAAAATGATTTTTTTCATTTGATAAATTCGGTTTTGGTGATAATTATTTTCAATTTAGGGTTTAGACCAATTATTTAGTCGAAAATATAAAATTTCTGAGCAATTAACAAAGGTTTAACATTATCAGTTGATAAAGTTAAATAAACAATTATCAAGTATTTCTTAGATTTTAGCATAAAATACTGATGAGTAGTTATTTATGATAAAAATCAGAACACTGATAATTGTTTATTGAAAAACCCTTCTCTCCTACTCTATTTTAGATTAATTATTCTGCTGTTGGAGTTTCTGGCGAATCAGTTACTTCGGTTGCTGATGATTCATCTACTGCTCCATCAGTTGGATTTTCAACGTCTTCCTCCTCTTCACGAATGATTCGAGTTACCGATGCAATATCGTCAGAATCGCTCATGCGAATTAGTTTTACGCCTTGTGTATTTCGGCCCATTACACGCAAATCTGATACTTTAATGCGGATAGCAACACCTTTTTTGGTGATAATCATCAAATCATCATCATCAGTTACTTCTTTGATAGCCACCAAAGCACCAGTTTTATCAGTAATATTTAGCGTTTTTACACCTTTAGCACCTCTTGATGTCACTCTATAATCGTCAATGTCAGAGCGTTTTCCGTAGCCTTTATCTGATACAACTAAGAGTTGAGTATCTTCTCTCGATACACAGACCATACCAATAACTCGGTCGCCTTCTTCGAGGTTGATACCACGCACACCAGTTGCAGTACGACCCATCGGGCGTGTACCTGATTCGTGGAAACGAACTACTTTACCATTACGAGCAGCAATTACGATGTTATTATCGCCGTTGGTGAGTGCTACATCCAATAAGTTATCGCCTTCGGCGATATTAATAGCAATGATACCTCCTTGACGTGGACGAGAGTAAGCCTCCAAAAGAGTCTTTTTCACGGTTCCGTCTTCCGTACACATTACGATATAATTATTATTGATGTAATCCTCATCAGAAAGTGTTTTTACATTCAAAACCGCTTGAATTTTATCATCGGCTTCGATATTGATAAGGTTTTGAATAGCTCTACCTTTTGAAGTTTTTGCTCCTTCAGGTGCTTCAAAAACACGCATCCAGAATAAACGCCCTTTGCGTGTAAAGAATAATAAATAATTATGATTGGTTGCAGCAAAAAGATGTTCGGTATAATCTTCATCTTTAGTTTTAACACCACGAGAACCAGTACCTCCACGGCCTTGTGTGCGATATTCTTGCAATGGAGTACGTTTGATGTATCCCTGGTGAGAAATCGTAACGAGCATTTCATCATCTGGAATCATATCTTCGATGCTGAATTCACCCGCGGCCATTTCGATTTTAGAACGTCGTGCATCACCGTAACGAGCTTTCAATTCTGCTAACTCATCTTTGATAATATTACGTTTACGCTCTTCTGATGCCAATATTGACCTTAAATCATCAATTAAAGCTTTAATTTCGTTGTATTCAGCAATGATTTTATCACGCTCTAATCCGGTGAGACGTTGCAAACGCATATCTAAGATAGCTTTTGCTTGAATCTCGCTAAGGATAATTCCGTTAGCGGCATCGTTATCATACGTCTCAACGATTTGTAAGCGTTGAACACCAGTAAGTAAGAATTCTTCTTTTTCTTTGGCAGTCATAAAATCGCCAGACATCAAACCTGCTTTTGCTTCATCGGCATCTTTCGACTTACGAATGAGTGCTATAACAGCATCGAGGTAATCAAGGGCAATTAAAAGACCAACTAAGATATGAGCTCTTTTTTGTGCTTCACGGAGGTCGTATTGTGTACGACGTGTGACAATCTCCATACGGTGGTCAACGTAGAAGCGAATCATATCTTTTAGGTTAACCGTTACCGGGCGACCTTTAGATAAGGCTACGTTGTTGATGCTAAAAGAAGATTGAAGCTCAGTATATTTGAATAAGTTATTCAAAACTACGTTTGGCACTGCGTCTTTACGGAGGTCATATACAATACGCATACCGTCACGGTCAGACTCGTCACGCATATCAGAGATTCCTTCGATTTTCTTATCGTTAATCAAAGCAGCAGTTTTCTCAATCATTGCGGCCTTATTAACCATGTACGGAATTTCGGTAACAACGATTTGGTCTTTGCCAGTTTTTGAAACTTCAAAATTAGCAACAGCTCTAATTACGATACGTCCACGCCCTGTTTCGAATGCCGATTTAACGCCATTATAGCCATAAATCACACCACCCGTCGGGAAATCGGGAGCCTTGATGTGTTGCATTAATTCTTCGACCGTAATCTCGTTATTATCAATGTACGCCGTAATACCATCTACTACCTCCGAAAGGTTATGCGGAGCCATATTAGTGGCCATACCTACTGCAATACCAGACGAACCATTGAGTAATAGATTAGGAATCTTAGCAGGCATTACTGATGGTTCTTCGAGGGAATCATCAAAGTTTGGTTGAAAATCAACGGTTTCTTTGTTGATGTCGGCCAAAAGTTCTTCGGCAATACGCTTCAAACGAGCCTCAGTATAACGCATGGCAGCTGGCGAGTCGCCATCAATTGAGCCAAAGTTACCTTGTCCATCAACGAGCATATAACGCAACGACCAAGGTTGAGCCATACGCACCATTGTACCATAAACTGATGAGTCGCCATGTGGGTGGAATTTACCCAATACCTCTCCTACGATACGGGCTGATTTTTTATACGCACGATTGTGATAAACTCCCAGCTCTGCCATACCGTAAAGCACACGACGGTGAACAGGCTTTAGTCCATCACGAACATCGGGTAAAGCACGTGAAATGATAACTGACATTGAATAATCAATGTATGCACCACGCATTTCGTCTTCGATGTTGATTGGGATAATTGTGCCGTTGTTGGAAGATAGCGAATCGTCGTCCGCTGGAATTAAATTTTCTGTTTCCTCAGCCATTAGCCTTTAATTTTACTTAAATGAAGATAATTATATGATTTTTTTAGGTTTTTATTGTACTATTCTCGTCGAATGATATACAAATTTACTATTTTTTTATTGATTTTGCAAGGAAAATGCAGGGTTTAAAGGGTAAAAAGATAGTAACTATAAATACATTAAATACTTTTTATATTTAATGTATTATTTAAACAAATATTAAAAATTATACTTTTTATTATTTTAAATACATTTATTAAATACCTTTTGTATTAATCATATATTTATTTTATCGGTTTATTTGTAGGATAATAATATTATAAATAGTTTTATACTTATAACTATGTTTTAAAATGAATCAAGTACTAAAGTGTATAATCACGGCTTTAATCCTTTCAATACCTTACTATTCAATTTTCGCTCAATATAAGCATGACTCCGTAAAAATCGAACACGGGTATCTTCATTATTATACCAAAGGTAAAGGAGATGCAATTGTCTTCTTGCAAGGCGGACCAGGGTTTTCGAGTTATTATATGCGTGGCATTGCAGATTCATTGAATAATAATATGTGCATACTTATTGACTATGAAGGAACAGGGAGGTCTCAAAAAAGAAAATCCGACAGTAGCTGGGTAAGTCCTGAAAAAATTGTTTCTGATATTGAACAAGTAAGAAAAAAATTAGCAATCAATAAATGGACAATTATTGGGCACAGTTATGGTACTCATTTTGGTCTTTTATACGCATCAAAATACCCCGCAATGGTTCGTAAAATAGTATTGCTTGCGTTTATAGGTACCAATAATCAGTTTCAACGTTATTCATGGGATAACATTTCGATAAGGCTCAGTGAAACGGATATGGAGCAATTGCAGATAATTGAAAAAGATACTCTTTTGAGTGGCCCTGACAGAGAGTTTAGGACACAGAGTATTATATTAAAAGCCTACTTCTTTGACAAGAGCAAGGTAGTTCCGTTTTTAAAATCTGTACCTAACGATGAAAATGAATTTTATTATAATGATTCATTTAATTATGCTTATTGGTTGAATAAAAATTATTGGAAATGGGACATATCGAACGATGCCTTAAAATTAGAAATACCAATAAGAATAATACAAGGCAGACAAGATTTTGTAAACGATGGTAACCAATCAATTTTCGATAGTAAAGCTAAAAATTCTAAACTTTATTACATCGAACAAAGCGGACATTTCAGTTGGCTCGAAAGGCCAAGCGTTTTTTTTGAAATTCTTAGAAAGGAATTGAAAGAAATGTGAAACTACTCATAACAATCTGCTACCTCTACACACTAAAATCAATGAAAGCAAAATTTAACTTTTAAAGTCATATTTATTCTCAAATTTTATCAAAAAATAGTATAAAATCATTTAGCTATATAAAAGTACTACATAACCTTAGTATATTTGATTTTTATACCTAAAACAATATTCTCTTCAGACAAAAATAATTTAATACATATAACCAAACATAATGCTATTTAACTCGTTACAATTTGCAATATTCCTACCTATTGTCTTCGTTCTTTATTGGTTCGTAACAAATAAAAATCTGAGTTTTCAAAATTTACTATTACTAATATCAAGTTATTTTTTTTATGCGTGCTGGGATTGGAGATTCATGTTTCTACTGATGTTTTCAACCTTACTTGATTACTTCACAGCCTTACAAATGCAATACGCCACTAATCAAAATGAAAGAAAATTTTGGTTTTGGTTAAGCATAGTTGTAAACCTCGGTTTTCTTGGTATTTTTAAATACTTTAATTTTTTCTCAGAATCCTTCGCCAATACAATGTCATATTTAGGATGGCAAATAAACCCATTAATGATTAAGGTGGTACTACCAGTTGGTATTTCGTTCTACACCTTTCATGGGCTTTCGTATGTTATTGATATCTATAAACAAAGAATACAGGCAGAAAAGAATTTTGTAGATTATGCTGTATTTGTTAGTTTTTTTCCACTTTTAGTTGCTGGGCCAATTGAAAGAGCAACACATCTCTTGCCACAAATAAAAAAAGAAAGAAAGTTTGAATATCTTAGAGCAGTTGATGGATTAAGACAAATACTTTGGGGATTATTTAAGAAAGTGGTTATCGCAGATAAATGTGCGATATTTGCTAATCAAGCATTCAATAATTCTGGAGATATGAATGGAAGCACACTCTTTCTCGGTGCTATATTTTTCACTTTTCAAATTTATGGAGATTTCTCGGGGTACTCAGACATAGCTTTAGGCACAGCTCGATTATTTGGAATAGACCTCCTCCGAAACTTTGCCTATCCTTATTTTTCAAGAGATATTGCAGAATTTTGGAGACGTTGGCATATTTCACTTTCTTCTTGGTTTAAGGACTATTTGTATTTTCCATTAGGAGGAAGTAAAGGCGGCAATTGGATGCGTATTAGAAATACATTTATAATTTTTATTGTGAGTGGATTTTGGCACGGAGCAAATTGGACCTTTATAACATGGGGAGCATTGAACGCTCTTTTTATATTACCATCGGTGGTATTACAAACCAATCGTAATAATATTGATATTGTGGCCAAAGGCAGGTCTCTTCCAACAATTACAGAGTTAACTCAAATGTTGTTGACTTTTACTTTAACTATTTTCGCTTGGATATTTTTTAGAGCCGAAAATATCTCTCATGCACTGAATTATATTTCAGATATATTTTCATCATCTCTTTTCAGCACCCCAAAATTTGATGATATGAGACAAGTTCTCGTTATATTAATACTAATAGTATTATTTATGCTAATAGAATGGACAGGTAGAGAAGACCTCTATGCTATTGAAAAATTTGCACTTAAATACAAACGCTCAATAAGGTACATTTTTTACTATATAATCATAAGTGCAATATTCATTTCGATACTCCTATCCACGGGTAAAGAACAGCAATTTATTTATTTCCAATTTTAGGACTATTATGAAAAAATTTATATTTAAGACTTTACTTTTTTTACTTCCAATACCAACCATTATTATCTGTGGCTTAGTAATGCCAACAACCCCACGAGCTTCAAAATCATTATTAATGGCGAGTATTAATAAAAACTCTTTATTGAGAAACACCCAATCGCCTCGTGTTATTTTTGTTGGGGGGTCAAATACATGCTTTGGACTAAATAGTCAAACTGTTTACTCAAAATTAGGTCTAAATCCTATTAATACTGGAATTCATGCTTTGATTGGGATAAAATACATGATTGATA
This sequence comes from Emticicia aquatilis, assembly GCF_014644295.1. GTDB lineage: Bacteria > Bacteroidota > Bacteroidia > Cytophagales > Spirosomataceae > Emticicia > Emticicia aquatilis. The sequence continues at coordinate 377,543 of NZ_BMKK01000002.1, read as the reverse complement.
ATACTGTAGAAAACATTAAAAAGGGCGACATTGTTGTTTTGATTCCTGAGTACGGACATTATTATAGAAACCTTGATGAGGGCTCGGAAGAATTAATGAGGATTATATTTGATGTGGATTTTTCAAACATAAAATATCTTGACATTCAGCAATTATTCAATATCGTCAGTTTTTTACCAAAATATGCCTTAAGTAAATACAAAATAACTGAGTACATAAATATTCAGGAAAGTGATGTATATTCTGTTAATTCATTCAATAAGTATGGGGATACATATACCCACTGGGGCAAGAAGCCAGAAAGATTCATACCATTTCCTACTATCAGTGGAGATTTTAACTATGAGGTGATTAAATATTTTGAGAAATACAATGAGGAAATAACTAAAAAAGGAGCTGTACTCTTAGTTTCTTTTCCGTGCTATCAAGCATCAAGTTTTAAAAACTCAATCAATCAAATCAAGAAAATTGAAGATGAATTGAATCATTCAAAACTAAATATTATAGGTACAGCAAAAAGGTACATGATGCCTGACTCAATGATGTTTAATACCCCATATCACTTGACTAAAAGTGGAGTAGAATTTAGAACAGCATTATTAATAGAAGACTTAAAAAGCAGAGCAAAATAGTATTACTTTGTATATGAATAAAAAATGACCCGCTGAATTAATCCTTAAGTAAACTTCCAAACGAAAAGAGAACAAAAAGACTTGACTTATAGTCAAGTCTTTTTGTTACTGTAATAAATCTGGTCGACGCTCTTGGGTGCGTTTGATGGATTGCTCCATTCGCCAATCATTAATTTTCTTCTCGTGTCCAGAGAGTAAAACTTCTGGCACTTTCCAACCTTCAAAATCAGCTGGTCGAGTATATACTGGCGGAGCCAAAAGATTATCTTGGAAAGAATCGGTAAGTGCTGATGTTTCATCATTCAAAACCCCAGGAATAAGGCGAATGAGAGCATCACTCACTACGGCTGCTGGCAACTCTCCTCCCGATAGAACATAGTCCCCTATCGAGATTTCTTTCGTAATAAAATGCTCTCTTACACGCTCGTCAATGCCTTTGTAATGTCCGCAGAGAATCATGAGATTTTTACTCATCGAAAGGCGGTTTGCCATTTTTTGCTGAAAGCGTTCTCCATCGGGAGTCATGTAAATTATATCGTCATATATTCTAATACTTTGCAAACTACGAATACATCGAGCAATTGTTTCAATTCCGAGTACCATTCCAGCCCCTCCACCAAAAGCATAATCGTCAATCTGTTTTTGCTTCTGAATCGAGTAGTCACGGAGGTCATGAATGACTACTTCGGCGTGGCCAGCATCTTTGGCACGCTTCAAAATTGAGTGGTCGAAGAAGCTATCCAATAAGCGTGGTACACACGATATAATGTCAATTCTCAGTCCAGAACTTTGCGTTTCTGCGGCAATATTTTTTTCTGATTCCATCATTTCAAAACTTCTTATTCTTCCTCATCTGCATCGTCGGGCGTTCCATCTTCATCCAAATAGACTTCAATTAGGCCCGCTGGTAAATCGGTGTAAAGTTCTTTTTTTTCACGGTCAATCGTCTTCACGATTTCATCACTTACAGGAATTAGCACTTCTTTATTTTGATAATTCATCGCAATTAGGTCTTGTGCTTCGGCAGTATAAACGGCCGTAATAGTCCCGAGCTTACCTTGCGTTTCATCAACAATACTGAAACCTATAATTTCATGATAATAGAATTGGTCATCGTCTAACTCTTCTAAATTATCATTTGGCAGATACAAATCACAATTGATGAGTTTTTGAGCTGCTTCAATTGTATCTATATCTTCAAACTTAATGATTGACTTATTGGCTCTGATTTGGATTTCCTCAACAAAGTAAGGAATCAACTCGCCTTTCATCTCAACTAATATAGATTCTAAGTCTTCATATTCTTCGGGATAATCTACATCTAACCAAATAGCCATTTCTCCTTTGAGTCCGTGAGTTTTGGTTAGCTTACCCACTAAATAACAATCTTCTTTTGTCATATCGAGCAAATTAGTTTTAAATAAAAATCCCCGCTGTTGGGCGAGGATTTTTTATAAATGACTGCAAATTGTTAGAATTATGCCTCTGCAGATGTTTCCTCAGTAGCTTCAGCTACTGGAGCTTCTTCTGTAGCCTCTGCTTCTTGAGCAGCAACCTCAGCTTCTGCCTCAGCTATTGCTTTTTGTTGAGCGGCTTCCATATCAGCACGTTTTTTCTTCTCTGCTTCAAATGCTGCTTTCTTAGCTGCATCTTTACCTTCGGTTAATTTAGCAATTTTAACTTCTCTTTTTGCCTCTTTTTCTTTAGACCAAGCCTCAAAACGAGCATCAGCAACTTCTTGCGTGATAGCACCTTTTGCAACACCTACTTGTAAGTGTTTTTTCAACATAACACCTCTTACAGACAAGATTTTTCTTGTAGTATCTGTTGGCTCAGCTCCAACCATTAACCAATACACAGCTCTATCATCTTTCAATGAGATTCCTGCTGGAGTTGATTGTGGGTTGTATTGACCTAATTTCTCGATGAATTTACCATCACGAGGTGAGCGTGAGTCAGCTACTACGATGTCATAAACTGGTGCTTGCTTGCGTCCTCTTCTTGCTAATCTGATTTTAACTGCCATTTCTTTTTTTTGATTTAAAGTTGGGGAACTCGTCCCCGTTTTATTTGGACTGCAAAGGTATCACTATTGCATTGAAAATCAAATATTTAGAAGAAATTTTATTGAGTGGTTTGTAGAAAAATATAAGATTTGAGGAATTTTCTATCGGATTTTGAGGTTTTGCAAAAGAAAAAATAAGCCTATAAGCCGAATTCTGTACTGAAATCAGTTATCAGTTGATTGGTTATTGGTTACAGGTCTAATCACTAACAATCAAAACTAATAACAAATAACCGATAACCGATAACTAATAACGGTTCTTATCATTTATCTCGAACAAGTATCACTACTTGCCTCTATCAACCTACCCTCCGACTCAGACGAGCAGCCTTAGCCCCGAGGGGCTGTCGGTTTATTTGGTCTTTCAGCTCATGAGGTTTACCGTGCCTCGTTTGTTGCCAACCGAGCGGTAGGCTCTTACCCTACCTTTTCACCTTTTCCGCATTGCTGCGGTAGTTTATTTTCTGTTGCACTGGCTGTAAATAATCAGTCGCCCGATTACTCCCTACCCGTTAGGTAGCATGATGCTCTTTGCTGTTCGGACTTTCCTCAGCCACCCCGAAAGATAACTGCGATAAGACGGCTTACTTTTTCTGATGCAAAGGTATAAAAAAAACCTGTAAGGCCTTAAAGACCTTACAGGTTTTATGAATAACTATGAATATTAGCCTAAGATTATTTATAAACCTTCGACTTTTACCTCAACTTTACCTTTTGCCATTACGAGTGCCACAATGCTTGTAGGAGTTAGATATACTTTATCAGGCTGAACGGCATCTATCTTACCACTTAGCTTCACTCCTTTCTTAAATTCGGTATTCATAGCGGTTTCGATATTCTGCTTTGCGTAAGTTATTAACTCATCTACTGGTAAACCATACTCGTCTTCAATCATTTTCACCAATTTACCTTCCAATAACCAAGCGGCAGCTTTGGCTAAGATATTTTTAGTTTTTATATCAAATTGCGAATTTGATAATACGATTTTCTTCTTCACTGGGTCATAAACAGGAATTCCTTTGATATAAACCGCCCCTTTTAGGCTTCCTTTGATATCTGCCTTTATAACCAAAAACTCATTGCTACCATAAATATCAATATCGGTGATTTCTATTTTATATTTTCCCTCTTGAAAATCATAGGTTTGGCCAACAAACATTTTTTTCGCCTGAGCAGCTGCTTCAGTAAATAACACATCGCTCATTAAACCAACTTGAAAATCATTTGGGATTCCAGTCACAATTTTAAGATTGGGAACAGAACTAACCGAAAAAGGCGTAAACGGTCGGTCTCCCGTAAGGGTTTCAGTATAGGCTTTAATACCAATTACAGATTTGATATTCCGTCCGACAGTTCTTAATGGTACCATTGAAATCTCTAAAGGGGTGATTTTCACCCACGTATGATATTCTTCTGACACCAAATATGGTTGCATGGCAGCATTCCAAGCTTGAATCACGTAAGGCTTTATAGTCATGTTTTTGGCTACGGCATCATCAAGCGATTTGGCAAATTTAGTGTGGTTATTATCTATGATTTTTCCGACGATGAAATCGAGTGGAACATCAAAACCTACATTTACCTTAGGTTTTGTTATCCATTCGTAGCCATTGGGCGTGGTAAAGGTTTGCACAGACCAGTCGGGTTTGATAGTGAATCGGGTTGAGAATTTTAGATTCATCTCAAATTCTAATGGAATATACTTCATGATACCAAACGCTCCGATACCCTTTTCGGCCCAAACTTTAATCGGAACCGTAAAATCAAAGACGTCGTTTGTGGCGGCCGTGATTAGGATATTCGACTTTTTCCAAACCTTACACTTAAAATTATCATTGTTATCATCGGTATAACTATTATCCTCATAGATTAGGCCCGTAACAGTTGCATTGATTTGTTTTTCGATGTCGCTCATGGCAATATCGAATGGAATACTAATATTTGAAGGAATCTTCTGCACGAGTACGGTATCTTGTAAATAATTTTCGACTGGGGCTTCGGGGTTTGATTTCTGCCCGATGGCATAAAAAGACGTAAAGAATGTTGTAAAAAAGGCAATAGCAATAAATTTGGGACTCGCTAAATTACTTTTCATTGATTAATTTAATAATAGATTATTTTTAGTTTGACAAATAACTTCAAAAAGCATCACTTTATTTTAATGCGTGTGGCTCCGTAGCCAAATTTTTCTTTTTGTGCATCTTGAAACCAAGCCACATTTTTATGCCCAGCCAATTTCTTCTGAATTTCTTGTTTTAAAATCCCATTGCCTACACCATGAATAAAAACGATTTCGTCCATACCAGTAGCAATGGCGTTTTCGAATTTAGTTTCAAACGTACGTAATTGCAGGTCAAGCATTTGAGCATTGTTCATACTTAAAAAGTTAGTAGTCAGTTGCTCAATGTGCAAATCAATAGTTGGAGCAGGTTTTTCAACAGTTTTGAGCGGAATTTCTTCCGTTTTTGGCTGCATCATTTTCTCTTTCAATTCGGCTGGATTGATTACCAATGGTAAATCTTCGGCATCTAACTGAAATAAAAAACAATCTTTGGCCAAAATCGGTGCTGATTTTTTATGATTGAAGAAAGTATTGGCCCGCAAACGCATTCTTTTTACAAAAGTTGGTCGCTCGGTGAAATAACCAAAATTATAATAAAAGGCTTGAAAAGAGAGATTACCCCAATCGTCGAAGTCTTTTAGGTCTAAATCAATTGGATATTTCTGAAAACTACGAGCATTCAGAAAGCCCCCCATTAGCCCACGGTGAGTTTTTTCAGAGCCACAAGTGAGCGAATATGGTAAATCCCAGTCACTATTATTAATGATATGTAGCGAAACTAATTTATCATTAATAGGTAAAAATGCCAAGTAAATACCTTTGTCGGCTTTAACATGGGAACTACTTCTTTCAGATGATGACCTTTGAGGAGCAATCGTTTCTTGTACACGTGCTTGGGGTTTAAAAGCTTTGTCTTCAGCCTTTGAAACCACAGCCAATTCTTTTCGCAATACGGGTAATTTAAAGCCCTCTTCAATCTCTACCTCTACAACATCATTCTTCAAAAATCGAGTTACGATACCCTCTTCTTTTGAATGTATGAGCCTTACTTTATCGCCTATATTCATTAGTTGGTTGTTCTTTTATTTTGTTAATTATAAAGTATTATGCAAAATTAGTTGAAAATAAAGCAGTATAGAAGATAAATAAAGAATTTGTAGAAATAGACATAAAAAATTCGCTATACAATTCTTATTGAATCATATAGCGAATTTGATTATAAATTAAAGTCATTGATAATTTAATAACTTCCGAGATATTTTCTTACGCCCCATTCTACGGTGGCGAGCAATAATAATACAAAGAAAACCCATTTCATATTGATAAACTCATTCATTTCCTCAACGCTTGTCACTTTATCAGGGGCTTTGTTGGATGATAAAAAGTCTTTCAATTTTTCAAGTTGATTTGCTACGAAAAACTTGCCATTGTTTTGGGTTGCGAGCGTACGCAACATATTAAAATCGGCAGTGGTATTAAGATTTTCCAGGTCAGTGTTTCTTACGATAAACTGCCCATCTACTATTTCGCCTTTGCCTAAAACTTGCGTAGAAGCCTTATAGCGATACACACCTTCAGGCAAGCCTGTTATCTCAAATCGGCTATTATCTTTCGTTGTGGTGTAGCTAAAGCTTCTTACTTTACCTTTTTCATCGGTGATGTCTAATTTAATATCTTGGTTGTAGATTCGCTCATAAATATCATTGTAAGCTTCATTTTCAAAGATTACTTTTTCATCAATAGAAAAATCTGGTGATATTGGATATACCCTCAATTTGCGTTTATCGTCTTTAACCGAAATCAATTGCAGAGTTTTCATTAAAACCTCATCGATAATTTCTTGTTTATCGGTCAACGAAAACTCTTCTAAACGCCACAACCAAAGCCCTTCGCCTGCTAAAACTGCCGATTTACGAGCTGAAGTTGTATTAGCAATCAACAATGGCTTAGGAGTTGTGAGCGAGCCCACTCTTTGATAAAGGATTATTTCGCTTCCTGCTGTTGGTTTATAATCGCCAAAAGGGGCTAAAATAGGCGGAAGTCGTTCTAAAAGACTTAGTTTATCACCATCAAGATTAAATAAATTGAAGTTATTATTAAACTTTGCAGTTACTTTATCGGCCTTTCCTGCTTGAGCAGCAATCGAAAGTGTTTGCTGCATTCCGTTAAAGCTGGTGATATTAGTTTGATTACCTAATACAAATAAAGTTGGTTTTCCTTGTGCCAGTAAACGACTGACTACATTTCCGCCCATTCCGTAAATATCAGGCAATTGATGTAAAATCAAAACATCGAACGGTTGTGAGCCAATCTGATTCAAATCATCACTTTGAACAATTTTGATGGTTAATTCATATAAATCATTCTTTTCAATGATACTTTTTAATGCCTTTACATCAGGGTGCGGTGCAAGTGCCACAAGCAACACTTTCTCTTTGCCATCTACAATATCAATATACGCATCTTTTGCGTTATTTTTAGTCGAAAACTCGGCATTTAGCGGTACAACTTCGACTGTAAAGCGTTGCATTCCTTTTTGTTGTGCGGTAACGTAGAACGTCACTTGTTTCAAATCATCTTGCTTCTCAAAGCTAACTACTTGTTTATCAACGACATTTCCTGCTTGTTTTAATAAAACCGTTGTTGATTTCCCTTGAAAACCATAACTCGACACCTCGGCTTGAATTGGGAATTTATTACTCAAATAGGCAATTCTGTTGGCATAAATAGCATTCAATTTTACATCACGTTTCTGAGTTGTGTCACCTAATCCGACTGCATGAATATTAAAGTTATATTTACCGTAAGTTGGAGAAATACCTTCATTAGCAATACCATCAGATACCAAAATCACATCGGTCAGGTTTCTTCCTTCATAACTCGACTTGATGTTTGCCAACATTTGCGATAAATCTGACCTCTTTTTTGTGAATTTAATATCGCTAATATTCTGATTATCAGTCTCTTCATCGAGGCTTTGAATCTCAACACTTGCTCCTTTTGCTTCGATAGACTCTTTTAATTGTTGTAGATTTTTCTTCAAAGCTTCTAATTTGGCCTGTCCGCCATGAGTCATTGAAGAAGAATTATCAACGGCCAGTACAACTGTTGGTTTTTCAATCGTAGATTTATTATTGCGTAAGAGTGGATTTATCAACAAAAAAGCCAATAAACTTACCAAAAGCCCACGAATAATGGCCAAAACTCGATTTTGTAGAGGACTGAAAGTTTTTTTGTTTTGATAAAGTATGAAAGCGTAAATCCCACCAGCCAACAAGCATAGTAAAATAAACCAAGGTGAAGATTGAAAAATAAATTCTGATTTCATTAATATATAAGGTCGATGGTCTATTAGGTGCTAATCTATTCCAAGTCGAAGAATATTTCAAAATTGCAATAAAGCACTCAATTATAACAAGAATAGCTGTTCAAATATTCTGCCAAGATACAAAAAAATGTCGTCAAGCAGAAGAAAACTTCTACCTGACGACACTTAATATGAGCTTTTTGTCGATTCTTTTCTTACATCAACATTCCACCATCTACTTGGAGGGTTTGACCTGTAATATATTTCGACATATCAGAAGCCAAGAAAACGCACGCATTGGCTACATCTTCTCCTTGTCCTGCACGTTTAAGTGGAATATTTTTCAACCAGTCTTCCAAAGCTTTCTCATTTAACTCGCCAGTCATTTCTGTTTCGATAAAACCTGGAGCGATAGCATTTGAGCGAATATTTCTTGAACCTAATTCTTTAGCTACTGACTTTGTGAAGCCAATGATACCTGCTTTTGAAGCTGAGTAGTTGGCTTGGCCAGCATTTCCCATTAAACCAACCACCGATGTCATATTGATGATTGAACCACTTTTGGCTCTCATCATTGGCTTTGTGGCTGCCTTTGTAAGATTAAATACTGATTTTAAATTCACCCTTAATACTTCGTCCCATTGCTCTTCAGACATTCGCATTAAGAGAGTATCACGAGTAATACCCGCATTATTTACCAATATATCGAGTGTTCCGAAGTCAGATACAACATCTGTTACCAACTGCTCAGCAGCAGCAAAATCAGAGGCATCCGAACGATAACCTTTAGCTTTGATTCCATAGGCGGCCAATTCAGCTTCGAGAGCTTGACCTTTTTCAATGCTTGATAAATATGTAAAAGCTACGTTTGCTCCTTGTTCGGCAAATTTCTTAGCAATTTCACGTCCGATACCACGTGATGCACCTGTAACTAAGGCAACTTTGTTCTGTAATAAAGTCATTATTAAGGGAATATTAAATTACATGATTACGCCTCAAAATTACGGCTTAATCGTTTGAGTTTACAGAAAAACTTTGTAAATTTTCATAGAAATCAAAAAACACAGCCTATGACAGACAAAGAAATGGAATTATTTGAGAAAATTCAAGCCTTTGAATTAGACGATGATTCCGCTAGTTTCAAATTCTCCGAACGACTCGCAAGAGAAAATGGGTGGAGCAAAATTTACACCCAAAGAGTAATTGACGAGTACAAAAGGTTTATTTTCCTCTGCTGCATTTCCGATTCAGGCGTGACTCCATCCGACCCCGTTGACCAAGTTTGGCATTTGCATCTCACCTTCACCAAGTCTTACTGGATAGATTTTTGTCAGAATACGCTCGGTCAGCAAATTCACCACAATCCAACCAAAGGAGGAGATAACGAAAGAGAAAAGTTTAAAAACTTTTATGAGACATCCGAGAGCCTCTACAAAGAAAAATTTGGTATTTTCCCACCCGACGATATTTGGCATCATTCACAAAAACGTTTTTCAGAAATTAAATTTCAACGTGTAAACCTTCATAGAAACTGGGTCATCCCGAAGCCAAACGTTGAAATACTCTCCAAAACCTTACTATTTTCTACTATCCCCTTTATTATCTTACAGGCCAATCCTACAAAAACTGCCCTAATAACTATACTTTTTTGGGGAGCTTTCGCATTCATCATGTATCTACTTGTCAAAGCATCTCAAAATCAATCAAATACAAGTAATGACTCAAGTAGTAGTGGTTGTTCTTCTTGTGGTGCCTCGTATGATTCAGACGGAGGTGATAGTGGTTGTGGTGGAGACAGTGGTTGCTCAGGTTGTGGCGGATGTGGTGGTGGCGATTAAGCCTCTACTCGTTCTCTAACCAATTCCTCTCGCAATTCTTTACTTGTTTTGGTACTACCATCAGGCGACCAGCCTGGTGGCATTAAAAGCAATTTGATTTTTATAATAAAACTTGAAGGCTTTTTGAGGTCATTCCACAAATCTATCCAAGCATGAAAAACAATATTGGCTGGCCCGCGATTTTCGAGTGGATATGTCAGACCATACTTGATTGGTAAATCATCAATTTCTTCTTGAAAAGTACCAAACATTCTATCCCAAATTGATAAACACATACCCATATTCTTGTCTAAATACTCGGTATTAGAGGCGTGATGAACTCGGTGCTGAGAAGGAGTCACAAATACGTATTCTAAGAGCTTATAGGGCATTTTACGAAATTTTGGAACATAACTTGTATGAACTAAAATTCCATAAATTTGAGTAATCGAATACATCACTGCCATATCTACAACCTTGAAACCAAGCAATGAAAGCGGAATAAAATAAATAAAACGATAAAGCGGCTGGAACACAGAAGACCTAAAACCTACGGTTAAATTGAATTGCTCTGACGAATGATGTGTAACGTGTGAAGCCCAGAAAAAACGGGTGTAATGGTCAACTACGTGAAGCAGGTAATACACAAAATCTTCGGCTACAAAAAGCAAGAACCAATATAAAATTGGGTTTTGAATCTCAGCAAAATGAAATTGATAGACCCATGCTAAAATCCCCCAAGTGACACCCCTTGAAATCAAATCCAGCCCACCATTCAAAATCATTAGATAAAGGTTCGTAATGGTATCTTTAAATGTATAATAATGGCGATGCTGATAATTGCTCAAAAGAATCTCGCCAACAATTAAAATTGTATAAAGTGGCGTAGTTGTAATGATTACTAACTGCTCTAAAGTAAGATTTTTGATAGTTTCAAACATACTAATTACTCAATTATAGGTTATAATAGGCTACTATTTTCCCGCTACAACTATGACAATTTCTCCTTTCACAGTACGATTGGCAAAGCTTGCAATGACTTCGGTCAATGTACCACGCACATTTTCTTCAAACATTTTTGTGATTTCTCTCGATACACAAGCTTGACGTTCTGGACCAAAATATTCAGTAAATTGTTCCAATGTTTTTACCAATCTAAAAGGAGATTCATAGAAAATCATAGTTCTTTCTTCTTCAGCCAACGCTTTCATACGAGTTTGACGTCCTTTTTTTACTGGTAAAAACCCTTCAAATGTAAATCTATCACAAGGTAAACCCGAATTTACTAAGGCAGGAACAAAAGCCGTCGGGCCCGGTAAGCACTCAACTTCAATCTCATTACGTAAACACTCACGAACTAATAAAAAACCAGGGTCAGAAATAGCTGGTGTACCTGCATCAGACACTAATACGATTTTATCACCTTTTTTTATTCTATCAATCACTTTATTGAGTGTTTGATGCTCATTAAAGGCATGATGACTCTGAAGTGGTTTCGAGATTTCGAGGTGTTTCAATAAGAATCCCGTATTACGAGTATCTTCTGCTAAAATCAAATCAGCTGATTTTAAAACATTGATTGCTCGTAAGGTTATATCCTCTAAATTGCCAATTGGCGTGGGTACTAATACAAGTTTCACAGATTTTTTTCGACAAAAGTACAAATTTTTATACCTACTAACACCAAAACAAGTTAAAATATCAAAAGTTAATCACTTAAAAACAAGACGTTTTTCTCCCGAATCACATACGATAGTACCGTTCAATAAAATTATGTATTCAAAAGTTATATAATTTTCAAAATTTTCTGAAAATACTTGACAAATAAATATTTAATACCTACTTTTGAATAAATTATTTCCCTTTAATCCTAATAAATCCCATAAAGCCATGTTATTAGCAGCATTAGCACTCGCAATCGGCGGAATCATGATGACTAAAGTTCGTGAAACTGAAGAACTTTACGCTCCAAAAGGCTACTTAGTAAATTTACAGTCACGCCCTCGTAATGTTTACTACTATTAGAATGTACTTTAAATAGTTTTTATAGAAAGATTCCATTAAAATCTTGTCTTTTAAAAAATATTTTAAATTATTTTTCTAATCATCAAGCGTATTTTTTCGGGTTTTACGATAAAAAAATCTAACAATCAACACTTGATTTTTAATTGGCATTGTTTTTAATAAAGTAAATAACAAATATTACACCATAAAACGTGCAAAACTATGTTATTACTCACAATTGCCTCACTTGCTATCGGTGGTCTTTTAATGACCCGCATGAACGAAGAAAAAGAGTTGTATGCTCCAAAAGGTTATTTGGTAAGCTTACAGTCACGTCCTCGTAATGTTTATTCATGGTATTAAGATTTATTTTTGCATCTTAATTACAACAGTACATATCAAAATATGTATCGGTGAATGTTTTTGCTTATTTTTAAATTAGATTTATGGCTATTTAGCTATAAGATAGCTAAGTTTTTGTCTAAATCTTCTAAAATCGTGCTGGCTTCTTCTAATCCGATGTAAAATCGGAGCATACTTACTTGTGGGTCATTCGCTTCTACAAATGCACATTTAGGCATTATTAGAGACTCGTGTCCTCCCCAAGAAACCGCAATGAGAAAATTTTGTAATGATTCACAAAATTTCTTGATTGTAGATATATTTCTATTCTTTAATGCAATAGTAAACATTCCCATTGGCATTTTCATTTGTCGTTTGGCAAGTTCTATTTGTGGGTTTTCCTCACTAAATGGATACCAAATACGCTCAATTTTATCAGAATTCCTCAAATAATCTAATACTTTTAGGGTTGTTTCAGACGATTGTTTTAGTCTAATCGGCAATGTGCGTAAACTACGTAACATTAACCAAGCATTTTGCGGAGCCAAAATATTACCAAAAGTCATAAATTCATTGTGGAATATTTGTGTAATTTTCTCCTTCGAGCCACAAATTGCACCAGCTACTACATCGCTATGCCCATTATAGTATTTTGTCGCCGAATAAATCACTAAATCAATACCAAAATCTATTGGTCGTTGGCATAATGCGGTGCAATAACTATTATCAATAACAGTTGTTATACCTCTACTTTTGGCGAATGCCGCAATTTGCCCCAAATCTTGTAATTCAAAAGTCCAAGAATTAGGCGACTCCAAATAAATTAGTTTTGTCTCTGGCTTGCAGGCTTTTATAAAATTCTCAACATCAGTGCCATCTACAAATGTAGCTTGTACATTAAATCTTGGTAAAATCTTTGTCATCAAATGATTGGCCCAAGTGTACGGATTCTTTACACTTACAATATGTTCGCCAGCATTTACCTGCGAAATTACAGCATTACTTATAGCTGCAGCCCCACTTCCTACCATCAAGCAATCTTCACTTCCTTCGAGGGCTGCCATTTTCTGACACAACATTTTCACGGTTGGGTTATTCCCGCGAGTATAAATATGTTCATCTTTTTCATTTTCAATGGCAAACTTAAACTCGTCAACGGTAGGATAAGCAAAATTGCTGGTTTGAATAATTGGCGGAGCAACAGCATGAAAATAATTTTCTCGGTCTTCGGCTAATTGATTTAGGATAAACGATTGGTTCATTTTATATAACAATTGGATTTAAAAGTCTAATTATAAGGCATTTATGAGTATGTAAATTATATATGGCAACACAAATTTAATTGAATACTCAGTCAAAAATATTTGTCAATTATATCTATCTCATTAGTAAAGTAGTCAATGGTCGACAGTCCACAGTAGTACAAAGCATTCGCTATTTATGTTTTACACAAAACAATAATGTCATCTATTTTTAATCCTCTACTTAGGATATTTTTATTTAATATTTCTCTTCTTGAAATACAGAAAAACAACCGAACCAATAGCTAAGAAAATAATACCTGCAATGGCTTGTTGTGGCTTCTCGATTAGAGTGTTTAGCACGATAAAACTACACATAGCAATAAATATAATGGCAGTTAGTTTACCGAGCAACGTTTTATTTTTGATAAGGGTAAAATAAGTTGCGGCAGTAAGTAAGAAAAAAGCAGTATCCACAAAAACTACATAGGTAATTAAGTTGGAGAAGGTTTTCCAGAAAATAAGTAATAAAATTGTCCAGACTGATTGAAAAATAATAGCCCAAAATGGTGTATGATATTTTGGATGTATCTCAGCAAATTTCTTAAAAAACAATCCGTCGTCAGCCATGGCAAAATAAATACGAGGAGCTGTGAGTATGTATATGCCGATAGTTCCTAACACCGATAAAATAATGAGAAATGAAATAAACTTACCGCCTAAAATCCAAACTGTGCTAATTGCATCAGATGCAACACTTCCTGAATCTGCTATTTGGGTGATAGGTATAAGTTTGAGATAAGCAAAATTTATAAAAAGATAAGCTGCACAAACTGCAATAATTCCCAAAATCATAGCTTTTGGTACAATTTTACTGGCATCTTTCACTTCTGCAGCGATAAAAGTTGCATGTTGGTAGCCTCCATAAGAGAAGCTAACCCCAATCAAAGCAAGACCAAATGCTGAAATTAATGATAGATTATTCGTATTTTGTTGAAAATGAGTACTTATAAAATTAACATCAATATTGGTACCGAATAAAATTCCAATAAAAACCACTGAAATAATACCAAGCAATTTGGCTGAAGTAAAAATACTTGCAAAAAGGCTTCCAAATTTTACTCCCAAAATATTCATCAATGTCAGCAATGTAATTGATACAACTGCAATGACCAATTCCATACTTTCGGAAATCGGAATGAAAACTTTTAGGTATGATGTAAATACTAAACTTAACGCAGCCAATGAACCCGTGTTAATGACAATCAACATCGACCAACCGTATAGAAAAGCAGGTAGCTCACCGTATGCTTCTTTCAGATAAACATAAAAGCCACCAACTCTTGAAAAATTTTCAGCAATTTTGGCAAAAGTCAATGCTCCACAGATAGCGATGATTCCACCAAAAATCCAAACTAAAAGCATTAGGCCTTCGCTTGGAAGGTATCGTGCAATTTCTGATGGTGTGCGAAAAATTCCAGAACCAATACTGGAACCAATAGCTATCATTGTCAGACTGAATAGGCTAATTTGCTTTTTTAGCGAAGTTGACATTTTTATAGTTTTATTAGGGTGAAAAGTATATCAGAATGATAGGTTTTAGGATTTTTTTATACGAAAACCAGCATTTTAAAACTAATGAGAATTAAATATATCGCACAAAGTATAAGACAACCAAAAAATATTCAATTCTCAGCCGTTTTGAATCTTAATTTTCACTCAATTTTGGCGATTTTCGTATAAAAAAATCCTAAAATTAAGTTTTTTAGCAACTGTGAAAATCTACTAAAAAACCATAAACACTTGATTATCAACAAGTTACAAACATAGGTGGAGAACTTTTTTTGCTACCACTTAATCAAATAATTTATCAATGGAGGCAGCTAAATCTCGGTCTTTTTGAGTAATTGTATTCCCTGCATCGTGTGTTGTCAATTCGATTTTGACAGTATTCCACACATTCGACCAGTTCGGGTGATGCTCATGTTGTTCGGCCAACATGGCTACTCTTGTCATGAATGAAAATGCTTCGGAGAAGTTTTTAAAGATGAAAGTACGGGTAAGGCGATTATCTTGTTCCTGCCACATAAAGTTTGATATGAAGTAAATTTATACGGAAGTAAAGATACAAAAAAAAGCCGAATCTTGCGATTCGGCCTTTGAAGCAGAGAGAGAGGGATTCGAACCCCCGGACCCTTGCGAGTCAACGGTTTTCAAGACCGCCGCATTCGACCACTCTGCCATCTCTCTATGTCGTTGGTCATTGCCTTATTGTGATACAAAAGTACGGCGTTTTTTTCTAAATGTCAATAGCGAAACAAAAAAAATACAATATTTTTCAACTTTTTTTCCTACTAAAAGTATATCTAATTGACTATCAATATTTTATAAATTAACTTTTTTTTAAAGTTTTTTTCTAAGCACTAAAAACAACGAACTACCGAAAAAACCTTTCTTAAACAGCTTTTCTTCAAGCTTTACAACTTGATAAAAAAAGTTATTTACAAAATCAGAAGGTACAGTTACATCTGATTTAATATTTTTTAGGTCGATTAAATTTAGTTTTAATTGGATTTGCTGAGTGAGCCTTACTACCAAAATAAGTGGAGATAACAGCAAACTCCAATAAGTATGGTGAACAATTTTTAGTGGCAGATTTTCTAAAGTATTCTCAAAATCAGATAGTGTAAAACGCTGCTTTCCTCCTACTGCAATATCATGTGTCCCGTAGAAAATATTGAACGCATTATTATTAGTAATGATGATTCCGTCTGATTTTAAAATTGTTTGAAAAGTATGAAAAATTTTCGCAATAATTGAGTTATCAAATTGATATACGACATCATCATTTACAATTACATCAAAACTTTCTTGCCCGAATACATTTCCAAAATTGGTTATATCAGTTTGTTGAACATCGAGATTTCGTTCTTTACAAAAACTTACAGCGTCGAGTGAATAATCGAAACCTTGAATATTTTCGTAGCCATGCTTTATCAAAAAACTCATCAGTCCGCCCGTCCCACAACCAGCATCGAGAATTTTGATTTGCTTATTTTCTTGAAATCTACTCTGAATTTCCCTTAAAACTTTTTCATGCAGAATCCTGTACCACCAAAGTTTTTCTTCGGCATCATACATCATCCTGTACTCGTCATAATTAATAAGCATTTTTATCTAATGGTTTGGATAGGATTTCAACTGGAATTACTTTTCAATGTATTGCGGGGTTTGATTTTGTGATAAAAATGCCTTCGACACATATTCACCAATAATACCAAGTGAGGTTAACTGTACTCCGCCGAAGAAAATAAAAATTGCAATTCCCCAATCTGGTATTACTCTACATATATAGAGAAGTATAAGCAGGATTGAAAGTACTAACGAAAAAATACCCAAGGAAAGAATTATACGAACTGGCAGAATTGAATACCCAAAAAGGATAGTCATAAAAAGTGTGATTAATTTTTTGATAGTATAGTTCGACTCACCTTCCATTCGAGCATTGTGCTGAACTTGAATTTTGCCTACATTATTTGTTACTCGAAATATGAGTGCATCAATATATGGATATGGCCCTCGATATTTGATAATTTCTTGGACAACTTCAAAATTGATAAGCTTAAAACTTGACAGATATAAATCGGCTGGTTTTTGTAAAAGTGAAGTAGTCAATCGATTGACTAACCAACTCCCAAAGTTTCTAAAAAAGTGATGTTTCTTTTCAGCATAAAAACTATATACGACATCAAAATTTTCAGTCTCCGCTTTCTCAACTAATTTTATAATTTCGGACGGAGGATTTTGAAAATCATCATCAATGATAACTGCGTATTTACCTTCAACATGATTCAAACCACACATTACAGCATTGAACTCACCAAAGTTTTTTCGGAGAGAGTAAAATTTGAGATTTGAATTTTCAGCAGCTAAAGTTTTACAAACTTTTTCGGAATCATCAGGGCTACCGTCATTTACCAAAATTATTTCAAAATCGTATTGCTTCAGTTCGGCTTGCAAAGTCTCTACAAGATGAGCGATTGTCTTTGCTCCTTTATACACAGGTATTACGACAGAAAGTAATTTTGATTTATTTGGTATCATTAATATATAATTGATAACTAACTATAATTTTAGTACTTATTTATTTTTTCAATAATGTAGGTAATCTCCTTTTCGGTTAGAGTTACGTTGAGCGGAATACTCACTACCTCTTCATGGATTTTTTCTGCAATGGCAAAAGTACGATTGTTCCACTCTCTGTAGGCCAGTTGTTTATGGGGTGCAATCGGATAATGTATGTCCGAACCAATTCCATTTTCGGTAAGATATTTTCTAAACTTTTCTCGATTCTCAACTCTTATTACAAATAAATGCCAAGCATCTTGGTTTACTGTATTGGCAGGTGGTAAAATAATATTCGGATTATTTATTTCGGATAAATATCTATTTGCAATTTTTTGGCGAATAAAATTATCAGAATCAAGGTTCAAAAATTTAACATTAAGAATTGCGGCTTGCAATTCATCTAAGCGACTATTGAGCCCTTGATAATCAAAAACATATTTTTTCCCAGAACCATAATTCCGTTTTGCTCTTAGTCGTTCGGCCAAAGCATCGTCATTTGTGGTAATTGCACCAGCATCACCCATTGCACCTAAATTCTTTGTTGGATAAAAACTAAATCCAGCACCATCGGCCAGATTACCTGCTTTCTTTCCTTGATACGTTGCCCCATGAGATTGAGCAGCATCTTCAAAAACTTTCAAATCATATCTATGAGCAACTCTCATCACGGCCTCCATGTCACAGCATTTCCCGTAAAGATGAACAACCAAAATAGCTTTTGTATTTCGAGTAATTTTTTCTTCAATTTTTGCGGGGTCAATCAAGTAAGTATCAATATCTGGCTCAACCAAAATTGGTTTGAAACCTGCCAACGTGATTGCCAAGATTGAAGCAATGTAGGTATTTGAAGGGACTATCACTTCGGAATCAGGTGGAAATTGCGAAGCCTTCAACAAAAGTACTAAGGCATCGAGTCCGTTGGCAACTCCAATACAGTGCTTCACTCCACAATATTCTGCGAAAGTTTTTTCAAATTTCTTCACCTCTTCTCCCAATACAAACCAGCCAGAAGCAACCGCATTTTTTAATGCAGCGTTTATGTCTTTTTCGTAAGGTCGGTTTATCAACTTTAGGTCAAGAAACGGAATATTTTTTATTCCTTTAGTTGATGGTTTATCAGTTGGTTTCAATGTGGCAAAAGTTTTAACGTCCGCAAATACCTCTAAAATCACACCTTTCACAAATTTTTGTATCAGTAGCTTGTGTAAAGTTAATAGCTGGATTTAATAATTCTGTAATAATTTGGGTAAGAATTTCTTCTGATTTTTCGATAAAGCCAAAGATTGTTGGGTCTGTTTCAAAACTCAAATTTACCTCTAATTTTTCTTTCAAATTACGGAATGAATAAATTTTAGCAGTTACTACATAATTTTCAAACTTTTCCCCTGCTAACACTAACTTTCCATCAAGCATTGATTTGGTCA
Source organism: Emticicia aquatilis (assembly GCF_014644295.1). Taxonomy (GTDB): domain Bacteria; phylum Bacteroidota; class Bacteroidia; order Cytophagales; family Spirosomataceae; genus Emticicia; species Emticicia aquatilis. The sequence continues at coordinate 358,521 of NZ_BMKK01000002.1, read as the reverse complement.
CTAAATATTGATAGAGCCAAAGCTGCCTTAATTTCTCTTTATCCGATTCGACTAAGGTTTCTTCCAAAGTTAAATCTTTTGGCGGTTCGAGTTCTTTAGCTACAACTTTACCCGTTTTATAATCTATTACTTTCAGCACTTTTCCTTCTCTTTCGATTCGGTCAATTCGTCCAGCAATTTTTATTTTTTGTAATTTCCCATGAATTATCTTTTCAAAAATCACCTCAATGAGTTGTTCAGCTTGGACAACCTCTAACGGGAAGCGTTGTGAGATTTTCTGATTTTCAAAGAAGTCATTCAGTAATTGCTCAGCTACTTGTTTTAGCAAGTAATTCATCCCAGACTCAACAACAAAACCACCAAATTTTTCTTGATAAGCATCATCGAGTCTTTTCTCTAATTCACCGATAATCGTTTCGATGTTTTCTTCTGAAATTTTAGGCCCGAAATCTTTATCAATTTTCTCAAGAGTGTTGTGTATCCAAGTACCAAAAACATCTGCCCCAAAATTTTCATCAACTTCTTCTCGCTTCGAAATATTGGCAATTTTATCAAAGTAAAATTGAAGCGAGCATTTCAGATAATTACTGAGTGAGGTTGGATAAATTCCTTTTTCGGCAATCAACTTACTGATACTCTGTAATATCTCTTCATTTTTGAAAATATCAATTTTATTAATTACTTCGATTTCTGTATCTTTTCCAAAATTGATTTTCGGATAAGACAGTTTAATATTTTTATTTGCCTTGACTAATTCATTTTCTATCTGCAATATAAAACGACTCTTTTCACTGCCCCCACCTCCGAGGCCTTCACCGTTTGGAATCACATATAAAATATCTACTTCTTTTGCTCTTTGTAGTAGCCTAAAAAAATGATAAGCCATTACAGCATCTTGGTCAGAATGAACTGGCAGATGATATTCGATACAGGCATCAAATGGAATGAGTGAATTGATATGTTTTGCCGATGGAATCGTCCCTTCATTCACTGATAAAATTATAACTCGTTCAAAATCCAAACAACGGGTTTCGAGCATACCCATAATTTGAAGATTAGAGATTGGCTCACCACTAAACGGAATTTTCTCTTGCTTAATGAGTTCGTATAGAAAATGCTTGAAACTTTTCAGGCTCAACTCGCGGTTTTGAAATAGTATTTTTTCAAGACGGTGTAATATCGTAAGGAACAAATAAAGATACTCGGTTTCGATGGCATCATTTGAATCTCGATAAACATTCCTAAGTTCGTCAATCAAATCATAAAATGCAAAAAGAGCTTTTTGAGGATTATCACTCCATCTCGAAAACAGAATTTTGAATATTGGTTCGTTTTCTCCTAAGTCCAACATTTCATCTTGACTTAGATAAACTTTATTGGTTCTCAGAATTTCTGAAAGTGTTTTCCGAAAAACCGTTCTTTCCTGAGACTTTGCCTTGATTTCGGGAGCATATTTAATTTGTTCGTATCGCCTTATGAAAGGGTGATTCAAAACTTTAAAAATATGTCGATGGCTAAACTTAGGCATTTTTACAGTTCCACCATCTTTTGTTTTGAACTCGGCAATATTCTGTTGAAGTTCAAAAATTGCGTCAATCAATGTAAATAACATTGAACCACGCAATGAAAGTCCCATCGTAATATTGAAATCAGCAATTCGTTCGTTGAGTGAATAAATTACTGGATGCAATAAATTTTCATCTGCCAAAACAATTACGGTCGGCACTTCTGGATTTTCGACAACAGCTTCCGCATAAATATGTCCTGCGATTTTTGCTTGAAGTGTTGCATTTTCAACCCCGATGATTCTCATTTGCTTTTCGCCTTTGAGTAATTCATCAGTTTGCCAATTCCACTTTCCAAACCTTCCACTATTTTTATAAGACCTCAGCAACATCCCAGCTTTATGGTTATACTCTGGACTCATGAAATAAGTATCGGCATCCCAGAGAGTTTCGGCTCGGTTGGTTTTAACGAGGGTTTCTATAATTTTTTCTTCGGAAGCACTCAGGGCATTAAAACCAACAAAATAGTATTTTTCAAAGATTATAGAATTTTCATTTTTCTCAATGAGAAGTTGTTTAACAGATTCTGCTAAAATACGATAGGCCATACCTCGATAAGCTAAACCTTTATCTGTTAAAGATTTTTGCAAATCGGTATATACATTATATATATTCTCAAAGAGTTTGAAATACTTATCAAGTATAGGAGTTATCTCAAATTCTGGCTTTCCACTTTTTAGCTGAGCGGGATTCCATCTTTCCAAAACCTTCGCCTCGCTCATATACTCAAAAATAGATTTTGGATTATCTACTAAATATAAGTCAATGGTATCAAAATCTCGAAGTAAAGTTGGAGCCCAAGAAATAAATCTTTCAAATTTTACTTCGGGGTCATATTTTTTAAAAATCTCGTAAAGTTCAAACAGTAAACTCACGGCATCAATCTGATTGACACCTGACATTTGCATTACGAAATCATCAATGGCAAGAATCTCTGGAGCAATGAACGGAACATTAGAAAGTTTGGCCAGAGATTGTTTGAAATAATAAACAGCTCTACGGCTCGGCAACACCACACAAATATTTTTCAGTTGTGCGAGTGGGTGTTTCTCAAAAATATATTGAGCCGATTGATTTAGAAATGTCATTTTTATGGGATTACTTTTGATTTAGGGCCAAAACCCTAAATCAAAAATACACACTTCGGATTGAAGTAGCAAATCATTCTACTTTTTATCTAAGGCATCTTTATAGGCTTTCAGTACTCGTTCACGAGCAAAAGTATGCTCTACAATTGGCCGAGGATATTCAAAACTATTTAATTCAGGAATCCACTTTTTGATATACTTCAGTTCAGGGTCAAATTTCTGAGTTTGAGATGTTGGGTTAAAGATTCGGAAATACGGTGCCGCATCACAACCACTACTCGATGCCCACTGCCAGCCACCATTATTGGCAGAGAAATCAAAGTCCATCAACTTTTCAGCAAAATATGCCTCACCCCAACGCCAATCAATCAATAAATGCTTTATCAAAAAACTGGCAGTAATCATTCTTACTCGGTTGTGCATAAACCCTGTTGCGTTGAGTTCTCGCATACCCGCATCTACAATCGGATAACCCGTTTTTCCTTCACACCATTTTTTAAATTCGGTTTCGTTGTTTCGCCAAACAATATTATCGTATTCTTTCCTAAATGATTTACCTTCACCAATATGAGGAAAGTGGTGAAGAATATTCATATAGAAATCTCGCCAGATAAGTTCGTTCAACCATTTCTCATTTAAAGCCAAAGCTTTCTGTGTGAGTTTTCTGATACTAACAGTGCCGAAACGAAGATGAACACTAAGTCGGCTCGTTCCGAGAATTGATGGAATATCACGAACTTCATCGTATTTTTTTATTAACTCTTCACGCAATTCTTTTTTCGGAAAAACACTTTCTGTCTCAATAAAACCAATTTCATTCAAAGTTGGCAAATCATAAGGATTTGATTTTATGAAGTTTTGGAAATATTTTTCGGTCGGATATGATTTCAGATAAAACTCATTGAGTGTTTCTTTCCATTTTCTACTGTAGGGTGTAAAAACCGTATAGGGTGTACCTGCCCCACTTAAAACTTCATTTTTCTCAAAAATCGTTTGGTCTTTAAAAGTATAAAACGCAATTCCATTTGCATTCAATATTTCCCCTACCTGCTTGTCCCGTTCGATTGCATATTTTTCATAATCATGATTGGTATAAACTTCGGCTATATCAAAATCTGAAATTAAGTTTTTCCAAATCTCAATGGGGTTTCCATATTTCACTAATAATGATGAACCAAAAGATATAAGCTGCTCTTGTATATCGGTGAGTGACTTATGAATAAATTCTACTCGCTGGTCATTTTTGTTTTCGAGTTTATCTAAGATATTTTTATCGAAAATAAAAATTGGTAAAACCTTATATCCACTCTTCAAAGCATGGTACAGGCCAGCGTTATCTTCCAAACGAAGGTCACGACGATACCAAAAAATTACAACTTTTTCTTTTGTCATTATTTATCAGCTTTTTATATACTTCTATCCTTTTTTTGTATGCACATTAAAATAAAAACTTTACATTTGGGTAAATTGTTTGTCTAAACATCAAATTCAATCAAAATTAAAAAACAATGAAAAAACTAATTGTAACCGTATTTTCTTTAATCACTTTCGGAACTTTTGCACAAGATACACCAAGTGCCGATGCAATCATCGATAAATACTTAGCAGCCATCGGTGGAAAAGAAGCAATCGCCAAAATTCAAGATTTGACAATCAGTAGCACAAGCGAAACTCAAAGAGGTACATCAGAAACTGAAATGAAATTCAAATTTCCAGACCGTTACGCAATGTCGGTTTTTGCGAATGGCAACGAAGTGATGAGTACAATTTATGATGGAAATAAATTAAAAAATAATAGTAGCTTCGGAGGCGGTGGTGGTCGCCCACCGATGGAAGGTAAAGAAGCACAAATGGCAGCAATGAGAAGCAATCCATTTTCAGAAACACTCTACGATAAAATGGGAATCACTCGGACTGTTGTTGGCAAAGAAAAAGTTGGAGACAAAGATGCTTATAAACTTGAACTTACTACAAGTGATGGAAAAAAATGGAATGACTTTTATGATGTTGAGTCTGGTTTGAAAGTAAAAACATATTCAGTAAACGAAACGCCAAGAGGTAAATTTGAAAACAATGTTTTTTATTTAAACTATAAAAAATTCAAAGGAGTTGATGTGATGCTACCTTCTCAAACTAAAAGAAGTGCAGGACAAATGGGTGAAATTACTTCGGAAGTGCAATCTGTAAAAGTAAATAAGGGTCTCAAGGATTCTGATTTCGTGATTAAGGAGTAAGTTGATTTCGAATATTCAATTCTCAGGGCAGATAATTTTACGGTTATCTGCTCTTTTTTTGAATTATGAAGCATAATTTCTTTAATTTTGGAGAAAAATATTAAAAATTCGATGGAAGACCGTAGAAAAATCAGAGAAAACGAACGTAATTTAATCATATTTTTATTGAAAAAATTAGGGCTAAATACAGAACAATACCCAATCAATGAGGACGTAGAAGAATATGAGGGTGGAAAAATGGGAAGTATAAGCATGGGAAATCCTGATATTTCACCTTATAAAGATGACCTCATTCAGGCAAAATATGTAGATGCTGATGGTACGGAGGTTGTAATTACATTAACACAAAGTGCTAATAATCAGTTACTCGATTTGGATTTTTGGAAAGTTGATTTCTCAAAATTGATTACCTACCCCAAGCCCGAAGATTTGACTTTTGCGGATTAACTTATTTTCAATATTCACAAGTTGAAAACTTGTGCTACAAGTGTATAAAATGTTACTAAAAAAAATACTTCTTTGCTCTATACTCTTATGTATTTTGGCTTTCCACCATTCCTTTGGACAACTAAATAAGGCATTATCAAAACAGATTGATTCTTTGATAAATGCAAAAACCGAGAAACCATTTAGTGGAATTATTTCCATTACTAAACACGGAAAAGTACAATACTTAACCATAAAAGGCTTTGCCAATAAAGAAAAGAAAACACCTCTCGAAAGAAATGACCAATTTGTAATTGGCTCGATTAGCAAGCAATTTACAGCCGCATTAATATTGCGTGCTTATGATGAAGGTAAAGTTAGTCTTCATACGCCAATCCGAAAATATTTACCAAATCTAAAGCTTTCTTGGGCAGATACAGTCACAATTCATCAACTTCTGACACATACTCACGGTATTGTATCATTAAACAAAGCTCTTTCGTTCAGAGCAGGTACACAGTATGCCTATTCTCAAATTGGTTACGACTTAATGGCACAAATTCTGGAAAGCGTTAATAATAAATCATTCTCCGTCCTTGCGGATGAATTATTTAAGAAATGTGTGATGCTTAACACTTTTCATCCAGACTTAAAAAAGTACAAAAACTTAGTCAAAGGTTATTCGGAGCAAGAAAATGGAAAATTAGTATTTGAAACGGCAACATTTGAAAATTATCCAGCAGCAGGTGGATTTATTTCTACCGTCGATGATTTAATCAAATGGAATGAATGCTTATACTCTGGAAAGTTATTTAAAGCCAATACTTTTGAGATGATGAAAACCAAACAACCATTGGCTATTCGTCAGCATCCTTTATTTGGCAGAACCGAATATGGCTACGGCATCACGGTTGATGATAAAGAAGGATTACTACAACTCGGACAAACGGGTTATACCCCAGGTTTTATCTCAATGAATTTCTATTTTCCAAAAACTCAAACAAGTCTTATTATTTTAGATAATTTCGTTTGGTATCCAGAAGAATTAGACAAAGCATTTAAGTATCATACCGAAATTCTAAAGTTTTTAAGAAATTCTCTTAAATAAATTGGGCTTCAGACCGCACCTAAGTTATTTTGATGTTAGTGTACCTGCACTACTAATCACATATTCATTACTATTAATCAATAAAACCACACGAGCAGGAGTAAAAGAATCGTCGAGGCTTACTAAGATTTTTTCTTTACCATCAATGTAGCCTTTTTTCTTATCAAGTTTAGCAATTACGATATTACTCTCTTCATCATATTTAGGGTCAAGTGGCGAAGTATAAACTATTTGGCCCTGTAAATCTATGTAGTGGAAATTACCATTCAATTTTACGGCAGCCATTCCTTGGTCGAAGGCACTGGCTTTATCAAAAGTGGCTGGTATAAACTCGTAGCCTTGTTTATTCACAAATCCATATTTTTTATTGGCTTTGAATACAGCTATGCCATCATCAAAGTCATCGAGTAAATCATAACGTGGAGATATAACTTCTTTTCCGTTGTGGTCGATTACTCCAAACTTATTATTTTTCATCACAACCGAAACTCCCTCTTTAAAACTACGAACAGTCTGATAGATTGGCTTTACCACAAAATTTCCTTTTTTGTCAATCACTCCAGCAACGTTATCTATTTTAACCGAAGCAACTCCTTCATGAAACGAACTTGCCAAATCATATTTCGGCTCAATCACTACTTTACCTTTTTTATTGATATACCCAAACTTCCCATTTTTCATAAATACGGCATATTCTTCAGAAAAAGGCAACGAAAACTCAAACTGATAATCAATAACCAATTTACCTTTCACATCTATGTATCCATTATGTCCATCTTTGCCTACCAAACCTAATCCTTCACTAAATCCCATTGCAAAATCATGACGAGGATAAACTGCAATTCGACCACTTTTATCAATAAACCCATATTTGTTTTGAAAGCTTACCATCGCAAAACCATTGAAAAAAGGCTCACATTTATCAAAAATCAAAGGAGTGAGCAACGAACCATCTAAACGAATGAAACTGTGTCGGTTATTTTCGGTTACAATGGCTAAGCCATCTTTAAAGTCAGTAACCATATCATATTGACAAGGAATTTGCAAAATACCTTGTCGATTAATAAAGCCGTATTTACCACCAATATTCACCTTAGCCATTCCATCATAAAAGAAAAGTCCAATACTTTCTCTTTTCGGAGCAACTGGTTCTTCGATATGTTCTTTTTGAGCAAAGCTGTTTAGACACAAAACGAATAAACTACTAACAAAACCTATAAATACATTAATTTTCATCACACAATATTGAAATAGTCAATTCTGAAATCATTAGATTCTTCAAACCAAATATTCCAAACATTATGCCAAATGTATCCGTTTAATAATTTTTCAATTTTATATGTACATAAAAAAGCCCCGTAAAGTGCTTATTACGAGACTTTACTATACATATATTTTATCTTCTTTAAAAACTATTCGTATCGTAAAGATTCAATTGGGTCAAGCTTAGAGGCTTTGTATGCGGGGTAGAATCCAGATAAAATTCCTACGAATACGCAGACAACAAAACCCATCATAATCCATGCCCATGGAATTATAAAACTACTTTTATCACTTATCAGTTTCGCTATCACATTACCAATACCTATTCCCATAATGATTCCTGCAATTCCACCTAAGATACAAATCACGATTGCTTCCATCAGAAACTGTAATCGTATCTTGAAAGGCGTTGCACCAATAGCTTTTCTAATACCAATTTCACGGGTGCGTTCTGTTACCGAAACCATCATGATATTCATCAAGGCAATGGCAGCCCCCAAAAGTGTTATAATTCCGATACCGAACCCTCCCACTCTCAAATAGCCCGTAACTTCCTCAAAATCTTTGGCAAGTGCATCGGAGCGTTCTATCTCAAAAGACTTTGCTTGTCCGATTGCATCTTTTCTTACTCTTCTCATTACCGACTCTGCCTCACCTAATATGTAGTCCATATCGGATACATTTTTAACTGAAGTCGTAATATCAAAGGTCAATTTTCTATTACCAGCAATCTGGCGGCCAGTTTCGAGCGGAACAAGTGCAACTCGGTCATCACCTCCGCCCGTAATGCTTCCTTTTTTCTCAAGAACACCAATAACTTTAAAACGTAGTCCCAACAAACTAATTTCTTTATCAATCGGGCTTTCTTTCGGAAAAAGCGATACAGCCAATTCATTGGCCAGAATCACTACATTATTAGTAAAGTTTATATCATTTTCGCTGATATTTCGTCCTGCGGTCAGTTTATATCCTTTCATATCGAGATAATCCGTATCAATTCCTCGAATTAAGCTGTTGGGATTTGTCTTTATTGATTTGTATTTCAACTGAGCAGCACCTGTCACACTCGTAAAAATACTTACAGTTGCACCAGAGTTTTTTGCCTGAAAAAGTTCCTTATATTGCTTTGCTTCTCGATATTCGATGGGAGGAAAATCTTTTTCGTTCACACCCGCACTTCGACGACGAAACATTCGAGGCCCTTTTATATCAAATGAGTTTGCCCCCAAACCTGCAAAACTATTATCAACCGAGCTTTGCATACCATCAATGGCCGTCAGAATACCAACCAATGAAGTTATACCAATGGCAATAATCAAGGCAGTTAGGACAGTCCGAAGCATATTACCCTTGATTGAACGTAGGCCTTCGCTAATATTTTCTTTTAAATTCATCTGATGTTGGCGTAGAAATTTGGCAATTTTATAGCAAAAAACTTAGTTTTTAGTGCTTTTTTATCTGATACAAAATTCACTAAGAGTTTCCATATCAACAAGCGATTAAAATATACAAATCAACCGTTTATCATTTTTTTAAGCCATATCGCTTATTTTTCAGCTTATGGGTATTATTTTTAAGTAGAAAATTCAAAAATAGTTAGAGCGTACCTAATAATCAAATAGCTATTTCGTTGATAATTGGTATAAAGATTGCTACATTTGAATACATAATTTTAATAGAAAATAATGAAAAAACTAACACTACTTGTGTTGTTATCGTTTTCGTTATCTTCGAATCTATTTGCTAACCGCATCTTGATTCCGATGGACGAAACTCAACGAAACCACTTGAAAGCCTACGGAATAGCTTTTTGGCTATTGAAAACACATGGAACTGAGGTTGAATGGCTACTCAATTATAAAGGTGGTAGCTTTTTATTTACGGCATCACAGACATTTATTAACGAATGTGTTATTCGTGGTGTAAGTTATGAGGTAATTTCAGAAGCAGAATCGCAATCAATTTTGAATATAATTGCCTCAAATGATGCCAATATGGATGCTGTTAAGTTGAATAAAGCTCCAAAAATTGCGGTTTATTCACCCAAAACTACCCAACCGTGGGATGATGCGGTTACACTTGTTTTGACCTATGCTGAGATTCCGTACGATAAAATATTTGATGAGGAAGTTTTAGAAAATAAACTTCCAGAATACGACTGGCTTCACCTCCACCATGAAGATTTCACGGGGCAGTTCGGGAAGTTCCTACGTATGCGTGGGCAAGGATGGTATCAAGAGCAAAAACAAGAAGCCGAAACAATTGCTAAGAAATTTGGTTATACAAAGATTCCAGACTTAAAATTAGCTGTTTCAAAAAAAATCAGAGATTTCGTCTTCGGGGGTGGTTATATGTTTGCCATGTGTAATGCAACCGATACCTTCGATATAGCTTTAGCGGCTGATGGTGTTGATATAGTGGAAGCCCCTTACGATGGTGATGGTGCCGACCCAAATGCTGAAAGTAAACTAAAATATGATAATTGTTTTGCTTTCAAAGATTTCAGACTGATTACAAATCCTTATGAAATGGAATTTTCGAGTATTGATAATCAACAAGAGGAACGTGGTGTAACCGAAAATAATGACTATTTTTCATTGTTTCAATTCTCAGCAAAATGGGACCCAATTCCAACAATGCTTACGCAAAACCACGCAAATTTGATTAAAGGTTTCATGGGTCAAACCACTGCATTTAAAAAGCAGTACATCAGACCCGATGTTATTACTCTTGCAGAGAATCGCTCTATTGGCGAAGCAAGATATATTCATGGTACAGCTGGAAAAGGTTTCTGGACTTTCTATGGAGGCCACGACCCAGAAGATTATCAACACTATGTAGGCGAAGAGCCAACCGACTTGAATCTTCATCCAAATTCGGCTGGTTATCGTTTAATATTGAATAATGTGCTATTTCCTGCGGCAAAAAAGAAGAAATTAAAAACCTAAAAACTCCAAAATAAATTAGTACATGCCCTGCTTCGGTAATTGAAGTGGGGCTTTTTTATGTAGTTGGTAAAAAATAAAACAACGTTGGCAAGGTTCAAAACCTTGCCAACGTTAAAAAGTCTATATTCAAATAGAATCCATATTCACAATTCACAATGTGAACAGTTTTTTTCTATATTTATTAACTTATGCCGCAGTATTATTTTCATTTATCTTCCCCAGCTCCTATACAACGACGGTTGTAATTTTTGTTTAAAGCTTTGTATTGTTTTTCAATATGAGATAATAAGTGCGTTTTTAAATGTGTTTAGTCATAAACAACGTCGGCAAGGTTTTGAACCTTGCCGACGTTAAAAAGTCTATATTCAAAAAAAGCCCTACTCACAATGTGAATAGGGCTTCTCTATATTTTTATACTTGTGCTTTAGTATTATTTACATTTACCTTCGCCACCTTCTGTGCAACAACGGTTGTAATTTTTGCTTAAAGCTTTGTATTGTTTTTCAGTAAGAGAAACATATAATTTGTTGTAGTCACCAAGAGTTACATCTTGTTTAGTGAAACTATATGTCATTTTAACTGGAACATTGATATTTTGGTCAGCTGGAGCAACACCATCTTTGGTACACACTCTCAAGATTTTTGAAACATCGCTACCACCAGATGTTGTAAACTCATAAGCTGATTTAACTGGTACTTGGAAGCTTCCAAGGCAAAGATATTTCTCAGCCATTTCGCCTTTGTCTAATTTACCAGTTTTCTTATAAACACCAATGATTGTTACATCGTTAGTTGCACTTTTTAAACTACCATCTTTAATTTCAGTTTTACCTAAGAAATTAATTTTTTGGTCAGCACATTTAGGTTCTCCACCACCAAAAGCACTTGAAATTGTTTCGGTAGCAGTGCTTGAAGATACTTTCTTAGAAGCAACTTCTAAATTTGGAGTAGCTGTAGTAGTTACGTTTACTGCTTTATAAGCTTTGCTCAATGCCTTGAACTGGTCTTCTGTAACATTCAAATATAATTTTTCACCATCACCTACCAAAACGTCATTCTTAGTTATTTTGTAGTTCAAGTTTAATGGCAATGATAAATTCATTGGTGCAGGAGCAGAATTTGCTTCTGTACAAACCTCAACCGTTTTTGAATATTGAGCTTCGCCTTTTACATTGAAATCATAAGTAGAACGAACCGAAACTGGATACGAACCTAAAAGTAAACCTTTTGTGCTACCCGAAGCTGTATTTACAGCAACGATTTCCATAGTTTTGCTTGTATTCAATACATCACCGCTACTTACTTGGCCACTACCTGTAATATTGATAGTTTGTGTTTTACAGAAAACTGGTGGAACTGGGATTTTTTCGCAACATCCTTGGCTATTACATGTATATCCTTCTGGACATGGACATGGGCTAACTGGGCAATTTGGAGCAGGAGTATAAAACGCATTACCACATTTTTTCATAATATAAAGGAAACAATCACCGCCTTTAGCATAAACTTTGAAAGTTGGGAAATCTTTTCCTAATCTTGACCAAGCATATTTGTGTCCACGAGAATAAGCACCCATCCAACCGACAGTTCCAGCAGGAAGTATCTCAGGAGTTAAGCTTTTGCTTGTGAAAGCAGGGTCATTGAAACCTGTGTAACCCAAAGCTTGCAAAAGGTCATCAATTTCACCTCTGCTGTTTTTAGTATTCTTTTTATAAACAGACTTTAAGTGATTATAAGCAGATACACCTGTATGCTTTGGAATTTCACCAAATTGTGGACTTGTACCAAGCACATTCAATACCACTGGTGTTTTATCCGATGCTCCTTTAAAAATTGAGTAAGGAAGTAAATTACATTTTGAATTAAGTTGCTGAGCAAACCCTACAAAAGGTAAAAGTATTGCTAAAGTTAGCACGGAAATTAGTTTAGATTTCATTTTTGGTTAATTGTTAAAATTTCTGTTTGAAAAATGCTCCAATCAGGTTCTAAATTAAGTTTACAGAAATAGTATATATTAAAATTTTGTGCCAATTTAGAAAAAAATTACCTTTTGACAAGACAAAATCTGATAAAAATTATTGTTGGAGGTTTCTGAATCTAAAAAAATGAGCATATTCAACTATTATTTATTAGACTCAATCTCGCCTATAAAGTTACCACATAAATCTACAAAAAACACATTTTGCTCGGAAACAAATATATTTCGTGAATGCAACTTTTCTAAAATAATGTTATCTCTTATAAACGAAAATCACTACTTTGCCGTTTTGATAGGGCAAACCCCTATTTTATAAAATAAAGTAGTCATTTTAATACATTTTACACAAATCATCATTCAAAATTCATGAAAATCAATAAAATATTATTGGTATGTGCATTAGCGATTGGTCAGTATGCAGAGGCACAAACGCCTGTTACATCAAAATACGACCACCGAGATGCCTTTAATCCACTATTTAATTTTATGCCTGGCACGGCTTATCGAAGCGGAACTGGTGCCCCTGGCCCAATGTATTGGCAAAACAAGGCTGATTATAAAATTAATATCAAACTCGACGAAGCCGCCAATACCTTAGCTGGTGATGTTGAGATTACCTACAAAAATAATAGCCCAGATAAATTACCTTTTCTTTGGCTACAACTTGACCAAAATCAATTCAATAACGAATCGAGAGGTGGCAAAACTACCACAATTGCTGGTGGACGTTTCGGCAATACAGGTTTTGATGGTGGTTACACAGTGCAGTTTGTAAGTGTAGAAAAAAATGCCACAAATGGGAAAAAAGTTTCCACTCGCTCTGTATATGCTGAACATTTAACTGATGATACTCGTATGCAGATTCGTTTATCAGAGCCAATGTTGCCAAACGAAGAAGTAAAAATCAAAATTTCGTACTCTTTCAAAATTCCTCGTTACGGCTCTGACCGTATGGGTAAACAAGAAACTCAAGACGGAATAATCTACGAAGTAGCACAGTGGTATCCAAGAATGTCCGTTTATGATGACGTTGAAGGCTGGAATACATTGCCTTACTTGGGTGCAGGTGAGTTTTATTTAGAATATGGCGATTTTGAGTATAACATCACTGTTCCCTATAATCATATTGTAGTTGGTTCGGGCGAATTAATAAACCCAAATGAAGTACTGACGGCCGAACAGATTAAACGCTTAAATGAAGCGAAAAATAGCGATAAAACTGTAATGATTAGAAGTGCAGAAGAGGTAAATGATGCTAAGTCTCGCCCACGCACAGATGGCACTTTGACATGGAAGTTTAAATGCAAACAAGCCCGTGATGTAGCTTGGGCAACTTCAAAAGCATTTATTTGGGATGCCTGTAAAATCAATTTACCAAGTGGAAAAACTTCATTGGCACAATCAGTTTATCCGAAAGAAAGCAATGGAAATGACGCTTGGGGGCGTTCGTCAGAGTACGTAAAGGGTTGTATTGAATTTTACTCGAAATATGTCTATGAATACAGTTATCCAAGTGCGGTAAATGTTGCTGGCGTTGTTGGTGGAATGGAATATCCAGGAATCGTTTTCTGTGATTACCGTGATAAAACCGAAAGCCTTTGGGGAGTAACCGACCACGAATTTGGGCACAACTGGTTTCCGATGATTGTTGGAAGCAACGAACGTAAATACGCTTGGATGGATGAGGGATTTAATACCTTTATCAATTCACTTTCTACAAAAAACTTTAATAATGGCGAATATTACAGTCCTGAAAATGTTCGTCAGATGACTCCTTATTACTACGACCGTGACCCAATTGTCAATATTCCTGATGTAATTCAAGATAATAATTTGGGCATTGCAGCTTATATGAAACCTGGCTATGGTCTTACTATGCTCCGTGAATTGGTATTAGGAGAAAAACGTTTCGACTATGCGTTTAAAGAATACGTAAACCGTTGGGCATTTAAGCACCCAACACCGCTTGATTTCTTCAGAACAATGGAAGATGCCGCTGGAGAAGACTTGGGTTGGTTCTGGAAAGGCTGGTACATCAACGATTGGAAAATTGACCAAGGTGTAAAGGATGTAACCTACGTGCAGCAAGACCCAACTAAAGGCTCGGTGATTACTATTGAAAACTTAGAGAAGATGCCAATGCCCGTGACTCTTGAAATCAAGGAAGCTAATGGAACAAAAAAACGTGTACAGCTTCCGTATGAAATTTGGCAAAGAGGAAGTACATGGAGTTTCCGTTATGATTCAAAATCAGCTATTGAAACCATTGTTATTGACCCTGACAATAAATTGCCAGATGTCAATACAAGAAATAACCAATGGAAACCTTCGAAGTTTTCTGCTCCACAGCCCAATTAAGGAACCGAAATCGTCACTTTTGAGCGGTGGCAAATACCTCCCAGTGGAGGATTAAACTTTGAAACATTGACAGTAACCGCCTCAATATGAGGAAATTGCGTCTTAATAGCTTCAATAATTTTATAAGCGATGTGTTCAAGTAGCCGATGTCTTTCTTTCATGACATCGGCTACTATTTTATATACCTCTTCATAATTGACCGTCAACTTCAACTTATCTTCCTGTGCTGCACGGCTCAAATCGGCCGTAATTGCAATATCTATCGAAAACTTACTTCCAATTTTTTGTTCTTCATCATAATATCCATGATAAGCAAAAAACTCCAAACCCTCAAGTGAGATAATTCCCATAAAGCAATTTAATTATAAATGATTTGTATCCGTAGTCTCCGTAAGAAAACCGTTTAGGATTAAAAAATGAACAAAAAAAGGTTCAAGCGTATAACCTGAACCTCTTTGAAAAATATTATCAATTATAGATTATCGAAAAACGAACTACCTGTAGCACTTTCATTTTTTGCGATAATATCATTTAATGTTGGTAATGGTGTGTTGTCTTTTACAGGTACATCATTTTTTTCTACCATTGCTTTTCTGATTGCGGCTTTCACTTTGTTTACTTTTTCAAGCATTTCTTCAGTGATAGAATCAAGATTATTTTCAACTGGTGTAGGCGTTTGAGAAGCTGCCGCAATCGTTTCTTTTACTTCCTCAACTACTGGTTCTTTAACTTCTTCAAGCACTGCAACAGGCTCTGGTGTAATGACAGCCTCTTCAACTGGTGCGGTTGGGGTATGAACTTCAGCAACTGGAGCAACTTCTTCTAATTCATCTTTTTTAGGTTCTCTTCCGCCTACTAAATAAAACTTCAAAGCCTCTAAATCATTCCAACGACCCTCAGCGGCAAGTTTTGCTTGTTGAGTCCATGTACTTGGGTCATGGCGTGCAAATTGTGGTCCTGCTTGGTCTAAAATCTCTTGGATTTTATAAACAGGGGTAATGGCTAAATCACGAAATGTAAAAATACCCGAGTCATAAAGCAACATCGCTATCTTAGGGCCAATTCCTTCGATTATTTCTAACTCATCTGCTTTTGGTGTATTTCTTGAAACTTCACGCTCAACTGTTGGTTCGACATAATTATTCACCGAAGATGATAAAATTGTAGTCGTAACAACTGGTTCTTCAATAATTGGTGCTTCTACTACTTCCTCTATTTGCTCTTCGGCAACAACAGGAGTTTCGATTATAGTTTCTTCAATTACAGGCTCGGCAATAGCTTCAGCAATCGGAGATGTTTCTTCGATAACTTCTTCTACTATTTCTTCGCTTGTTTCTGGCGTAATACTTGGAATATCAGCAATTATCTCTTCAACTTCGGCCGTTGGTTCTGCAATCTCCTCAACCTCTTCAACTACTGTTTCTGCAACTTTAGTTTCTTCAACTGGTGTAACTACTTCTTCAACTGATGGAGTTGCTTGTTCATCTGTAAGCATCGAAGTAGCTTCTTTGAATTTAGCCTCAACTCCTTCTTTATCAAATTTATCTTCAAATCGTTGTACATGCTCAAGTGTAGCCGTCGAGAGGCTACGCATTTGCACCAAAAGATTAGTTTTATAGTGGTCCATTGCACGGAAATCTCTTTCCAATACTTTTACATCACCCAAAACCTCCTCTTTAATATATCTGGCACGCTCTTCTGCTTGTCTAACAATACTGTTAGCTTTTTGTTGAGCCTCAATCAAAACTTTCTCACCCTGTAATTTCGCCTCTTGAAGATGCTTATCTGCTTGTTGATTTGCCTGCTCAGTAATCATAGTACTGGTATCTTCGGCAGTTTTCAAGGTCTTGAAAAGCGTCATTTCAATTTCACGCAACTTGTTGGCTTCTTTTTCGGCTATTTCGAGTTGCATTCTGAGCATTTTGCTTTCATTTAATACTCTTTCCCATTCTTGAGAAAGGTTACCCAAAAAGCTATCTACTTCTTCGATATTATAGCCTCTAAAAGTTTTTTCGAATTCATGTTGGCGTATTTCGAGGGGTGTAATCTTCATTTTTAAAAATGTTTTAGGGGATTCTGAAACGTTTTCTGATGATGGAGCAATGGGTTCTTGCTCTTTTCGATTGCTGAAATACTTAAAAAATAATATTTTCAATCAAAAATTTAATTAAATATAAGTTAATCAGCAAAAGTAACAAAAAAAGTATGTTTAATATTTATTTTTTAATAGTTTTCTTCAAAAACGATGCCATTTAATCATTATAAAAACTCCAATTTCCAGACTGAGATAGTTCGGTCATCACTACCAGATACAATCTGATTGTTGTATTGTGTCCAAAGTAATTTATTGACCGAAGTCCCATGACCAGCGTGTCTGGCACGGTCAATTACTTTTAAAAGTTTAAAAGTTTCGGCATCCCAAATCTTCACAGATTTATCCATACTGCAAGTTGCAAAATACTTATGGTCAGGACTAAAATCAATATGATTAATGGCAAAAGTATGGGCGACGATTTCTTTTTCTAAGCTATATTCATTCTCGGAATCCCAAATTTTTAGTCGAGCATCACGGCTACCCGAAAGCAAATACTTAAAATCTGGCGAATATTTCAGTGTAAAAACAGAGTTTTGGTGAGCCTCAATTACTTTTTTTAGTTCAAATGATTTTAAATCAAAAACCTTGATGGTATTGTCACTAAAGCCTGCCGCAAACTCTCGTTCTACAGGATTAATCGCTAAACAGCGAACACTCATTTCAGAAGCTTTGATATGCTTTACGAAGCTCAAACTCTCGATGTCAATAATCGAAACGACGCCATCTCCACCCGCAATAAAAGCATGATTCTGATAAAACTGAATATCAAAATAATTTGTCGGTGCTAACTTTAACGTACGAATTTCCTGCTTAGTATCAATATCTATTACATGAATGCCTTCAAAGTTTTCTATTAACCAAAGATGATTACTTTCAGGCAAAAACTTCATCGAATATACAGAATGGCCTACTTTGGCAATTAGCTCACCAACATCGGGTTTTTGTAAATTCCATCTAACCACAAAACCATCTCCTGCTGCCGAAAAAAAACGATTTACTTCTCCAGAAACTTCCAAAGCATACACACAGTCTCGATGGCCGGTAAATGTATCTATTTTTTCAACTTTTATCATAATTTTCTTCTACTTGTATTTTTTGCTAACTGCCATGATAAACGTTGAGATTTAGTATAAAAATAACATAATATTACACAATCTTAGTATATTCATGAAAAACTAAGAAATACCCAAACAAAACAGTAAATTTGCTCACAAAATTAATTCATTAAATTTTCATTCATACACAATCCCATGAATTTTTCGGCCGAAACAGAAAAAACAGCAGTCTTTGAAGCAGTTGAGAAAGTAATAACAGATTTAGGATTTAACATTGATAAGCAAGACCAAAGCCGCCCGTGGGGAGGTTTTTTTGTACTTGATGAATCGCAAGCACCTAAGTTTATTGAAACATATTTTCCGCACTTATCAGTTAATGATTTCGGCGTTGGTCGTAAACTTAGTCCAAAAATTTTGGTGGTTGCTCCAAACAAGCGTCTTTCGTGGCAATACCATTTTCGCAGAGCTGAAATTTGGAAAGTAATTGGTGGAGTTGCAGGCGTAGTAACCAGCGAAACTGATGAAGAAAACGAATTACAAACGCTTTCACTTGGAACGATTATAAACTTAAAACAAGGCGAAAGACATCGTTTGATTGGGCTGGACGGCTGGGGAATTATTGCCGAAATTTGGCAACATACTGACCCCGAAAACCCTTCTGATGAAGATGATATTGTGAGAGTTCAGGACGATTTTGGCAGATAATATAAGGAAGGCTTCCCTCAAAGGGAAGCCTTCCTTAGTTATACTAATTTATCAGTCTTCTATGATAATTTATTTGCCCAAGATGATAATTGAGATGTGAAAGCAGGTGTATCAAGAAAAACTCATTGGTGTCATTACCCCCATAAAATTCTTCGGTATGATTTTGAGCTAAAGTTTCACTTGAGAGATTTGGCAGAATTGATTTGAGCATTGCTCGTGTAGCTTCTATTTTTTCTATTAGAACTGTTCTCGGAACATTTTTATCCGAAAACTCCAATGGTCTATTTCTTTGATAATCAGTTCCGCCAAGTTGATGACCGATGTAGTGATTTAGATTACCTATTAAATGAAGACATAGATTTCCTGCCGAATTACTAATTTCAGCTTTTATGAGCCACAAATCTGCTTCATTTTTATAGGCTTCAATTTCAGACTTTAGTTTTAGTAAATCTCGGTCATAAAGTTTTGATAGAGAATCGAGCATAAGCTTGGAGGTTTTATCCAAAATACATTATTACTCAAAAGCAAGTTCCATGATTACATAATCTTTGCCATTTTTTCTAATAATATCAGAGGCAACCTTCATTCCGAAACGCTCATAAAACTCAATTGCCGTCATTCGAGCACTACATTTTAAGTGCGTAATTTTAAGTTTTTTTGCTTCTTCGATTAAGTGAGTAAGTAACTTCGTTCCATATCCTCTTCCTTGAAAATAATCATCAGTGGCAAATTTTCTAAACTGCCCATTCTTACCGTCAACAAATAGAGATATGACTGATACTAATATATCTTTTTCAAATAAACCATAGTGAATACCAACATCATCGTTTGGTAATACTACAAAATCTAAAGGCTTACTTGGCCACATCACTTTGTGTCGAAGTGGCCAAGTTTCTGATGCTTCAATTTCTTTAATTACTATCATATCAATTATTTACCACCATAGGCTTGATAATATTTTATGGCTTGTGGTAATTGTTTCTCCAAATCAGCAATACGAACTTCATCGGCGGGGTGAGTCGAAAGTAATTTCGGTGGTTTCTGAGATTTAGCTCCTGCTTCTGCCATTCTTTTCCAAAAGTCAACTGCATTTTGTGGATTATACCCAGCCATCGACATAAAAATCAAACCTAATTTATCAGCTTCAGATTCCTGACGGCGGCTATTAGGTAATACAACGCCCATCTGTGAACCAACGCCTAACACTTGCCCAACAATATCCATCACTTGTTGATTTCCGGTGTAAACACCCGCAGCCACCGCTCCTACTTGCGTAATGCCTTGAGCCGCCATTGCTTCGCTTGCACGCTCACGTCCGTGGCTCGCTATGGCATGAGCAATTTCATGTCCCATAACAACCGCTACCCCAGCCTCATCTTTACAAATAGGTAAAATCCCTGTATAAAAACAAACTTTTCCACCTGGCATACACCAAGCATTCAATTCTTTGCTTTGTACTACTTTAAATTCCCACTGATAACCGTCAATTATTTGGCTGTAATTATTTTGAATCAAATAATTCTCAACAGCAGTTTTGATTCTTCCTCCCACACGGGCTACCATCTCGGCATCTCTATTTGAGGCAGACACAACTTTAGATGTATCCATAAAGCCTTTGTATTCAGTAAAGCTCATGGCCATCATTTGTTCGTTTGATACTAAGCCAACAAATTGTTTACGCCCAGTAAGTGGCACACGCTGGCAGGCCCAAATAAATATTACTAAAGCTACTGCGGCAATCGAAGATTTAAAAAAAGTTTTCATTATTTATCAGATATTAAAATTTACATTTAGACGAATTTTTGCGTCAAATATTACAAAATTGAATGACTATTTTTAAGGTAATTTAAAAAATTATGCCAGTAAATGAGTACTTCCAAACGATTAATTGCCTATTTTTGTAAACATGATTGACTAATCAACGTGCAAATATTGTCAATTCATCCGAAAGTCTTTCTTCAATTTTTAGAATATTTTTTCATGAAAATCATCGCTATTGGCAGAAACTACGCCGAACATATCAAAGAACTCAATAACGAACGTCCTGACGAACCAGTTATTTTTACCAAACCCGAAACAGCTATTTTGCGTGATGGTGAACCTTTTTATCACCCTGATTTTTCGCAAGATATTCATCACGAAGTAGAAATAATTGTGAAGATTAGTAAAATGGGAAAAAATATTGAGGAGAAATTTGCCCATAAATACTACGATGAAATTGGAATCGGGATTGATTTTACTGCACGTGATATTCAATCCAAATTAAAAGCGAAGGGTTTACCGTGGGATTTGGCCAAAGGATTCAATGGCTCTGCTCCTATTTCAGGTTTTGTTCCTAAATCAAAATTTGCTGATTTAAAAAACCTCAATTTTCATTTAGATGTAAATGGACAGTTACGTCAAGAAGGCAATACGTCAATGATGCTTTATCCGATTGACACCATCATTGCATTTATTTCTAAGTATTTTACTCTCAAAACTGGAGATATAATTTTTACTGGAACACCAGCGGGTGTGGCAGCCGTAAAAGTTGGTGATACGCTAACAGCCTTTATCGAAGGCGAAAAAATGTTAGAATTTGAGGTAAAATAATGTTAGATAGGCCAAAAATTAATTAAGATTGATGAATAATTATCCCCACAACAAATAAACAAATTTGGCAATTACCCACTTATAAACCCATGATTTTAACACGTATTCTAAGCACGCTTTTGCTCATAACATATTTGGTTTCTGATACCTCTTCAAACAGAGCCTACGGGCAACGAAGAAAAACTCAAAACCAAGATTACCCGAAAGGCTATTTCATGTTTCCGATACAGCCCGGGCAGCAAGCGTCTTTGTCAGGCGGTTTCGGAGATTTGCGTACCAATCACTTTCACGCAGGCGTCGATATTCGTACAGGTGGTGTAGAAGGGTACCAAGTATATGCCGCTGCTGATGGCTACGTTTCAAAGATTAGAGTAATGCGTGGTGGCTATGGCAACGTTATTTATATTACACACCCCAACGGCTACACAACGGTTTATGGTCACTTAAAGAATTTCAATGACCGAATCGAGCAGTATGTACGTCAGAAAGAATACAATCAACAAGTATGGGATATTGAGTTATCGCCTTCTCCAAACGACCTTCCAGTAAGAAAAGGCGAAATTGTAGCAATCGGTGGTAATACAGGGGCATCGGGTGGCCCACACCTCCACTTTGAGATACGTGATGAAGCCGAAAATGCCATTAATCCTCTAAAATTTGATTTCTGGGAAATTCAAGATTCGCAAGCACCTGTTGTTGAGCGAGTTATCTTAAAAACTCTCAATGCCTATTCTCGTGTAAATGGCGAATTTGGCCGAGTATCAATAGCACCTTCAAGAACTGCCGATGGCAATTATACAATTCCGAACGTCGTGAAGGCTCACGGAGTAATTGGTCTTGAACTAAACACCTATGACCGCAGCCAAACATCGCCTTTCAGACTCGGTATAACCGACCTTGAAGTAAAAGTAGATGGTAAGACAACTTATAAGCTGGGGCTTGAAAAAATGCCATTTGACATCTCGAAAGATATTAATGTTCATATTGACTATGACATTGCCGAAACTAACGGCGTAAGAATTCAAAAATGTTACGTTTCTGATGGGAATCGTTTATCTATCTATGAAACCGATGAAAACAAAGGGAAAATTATCATTCGTGATAATCAACTGCACCAAGTTTCTATCGAAGTAAAAGATACTTACGGTAATACTTCAATGATGACATTCTCAATTCAAGGCGACCAACCCAATGAGAGTTTCACGGACGAACTTGCCGAAGAAAGTAATTTTTCTGGTAATATTTCAACTTCAATCACTGAAAATACGCTGGCAATCAGAGCTAAAAATGCAAAAACATCTTCGGCAATCTTACAATACAAAGGTATCCCGACGGCAGTTCCATTGGCTTACAGAAGAGGAGCAGAATCGGTATATTTACATGATTTGAACAAAGGAATTGCCGACTTTGTGCAGGTTGATAATAGCTCCGAAAGATTAAGCATTAAGCAAGAAATTTTACCTAAAAAAGGTCAGTTTTATGCCGAACCAAATTTAGAGATTGACTTTGCCGATGCTCTTTATGATACTTTATATCTAAAAACGGCCGTTACTGGCAATCGTCTTTCGATAAACTCTGAGAAAATACCGCTAAAAGACTTCATGACCGTCACTTGGCAGCCTTTTGGCAGTGTAATTTCACCAAAAACAGGGGTTTATTATGTCAATGATGGACGAAAATATTTAGGCGGAACTTGGCTCGGTAGCAAAATACAATTTAAGACAAAGGAACTGGGTGATTTTCAGGTAATTACTGATAACGAAGCACCTGCTATCAGACCTGTAAGAATTGACTCAACCGAACTTCGTTTTTCAATTTCTGATAACCTATCGGGAATAAAAACCTTCAATTGCTATGTCGATGGGCAATGGGTTTTAATGGATTATGAATACAAATCGAATAGGATTTGGTCAATTAAACTCAATGATTCTGAAACATTTAGCGGTGATTTGAAGTTAGAAGTAACAGATAATGTAGGCAATTTGGCTGTTTATGAAGTCAATATCGACGAATACATAGCTACCCAAAGAGCCGTAAAGAAAGTTACAAAAAAATCATCATCTAAAAAGAAATTCAAAAGCAAGAAAAATGTCTCTAAAAGTAGGAAGTCCAGCTCCAAAAATTCAAGCAAAAAATCAAAACGGAAACGTCGTTAATCTTTCAGATTTTCTTGGCAAAAAAGTAATTCTTTACTTTTATCCAAAAGATGCCACACCTGGTTGTACGGCACAGGCTTGTAGCCTCCGAGATAATTATGATGCTCTTTTGGCTAAAGGATATGTAGTTTTAGGTGTTAGCGTTGACGATGAAAAATCGCACCAAAAATTCATTAAAAAATACGACCTACCCTTTGATTTACTGGCCGATACTGACCAAAAGATTGTGAATGATTATGGTGTTTGGGCCGAGAAATCAATGTATGGCCGTACTTACATGGGTATCGTACGCACAACTTTCGTGATTGATGAAAAAGGTATCATCGAAGAAATCATTCAGAAAGTAGATACAAAGAATCACGCCGAACAGATTTTAGGATAAATCTAAGCCGCCAACGAATTCAATGAATTGAACACTAAACATCAAAAACATGATTCGTATAGTATTACTCTTATTGATAGTTGGTTTAAGTATATTCTTAATTACAGAGCCTTTTCCATTTGGGGAAGGTTTTGTTGTTTTAATATCTTGTTTATCAATCCTTTGGATAATCAGCCTTATGGTAAAAGATGCCAGCATTATTGATATTTTTTGGGGAACAGGCTTTGTAATCGTAGCTTGGTTTTATAGAACAAACCTGAACCTAACAGATACTCGTTCGCTTATCTATTGCATACTTATCAGTATTTGGGGACTTCGACTAAGTATTCATTTAGCTTTCCGCAATATCGGCAAGGGCGAAGATTATCGTTATCAAGAATGGCGAAAACAATATCAGCTAAATTGGTGGTGGGTATCTTTTCTTAGAGTTTTCTTGCTTCAAGGTGTGCTACTTTGGATAATTTCTGCGGTATATGTACGTGCTATTGCCAAAACATCCTCCACATTAAATATTGCTGACTACGTAGGAATCTTACTCTGGTTAATAGGATTTACTTTTGAAGCCATTGGTGATTGGCAACTAACTCAATTCAAGAAAAATCCAGCAAATAAAGGAAAGGTACTCCAAACAGGTTTTTGGGCTTTAACCCGCCACCCTAACTATTTTGGTGATGCCCTTCTTTGGTGGGGCTTTTATTTATTTGCATTTTCAAATGGTGGATTCCTCTACATTTTTAGCCCAGTTTTAATGACATTTTTGTTGATGAAAGTTTCTGGTGTAACACTTTTAGAGCAAAAACTACAAGAAACCAAGCCACAATATGCCGATTACATAAAAAGAGTACCTGCCTTCTTTCCGAAGTTTTTTTGATACTTTTTTGCACAAATAATATAGATTTCAATAAAAACCTCGCTTCTGTGAGGTTTTTATGTTTTTAAAGCAAGATGTATTGCTTACTTTTGCATAATACTAAGTAAAACATTCCTTTTTTATATTTTTTTATTACTTTTGTATTAATTGTATATTTGACACTTAATAATTATTTGTAAATGCAAACCAAAGAATTACAAGACATCGCTTCGCAGGTACGTCGAGACATCGTTAGAATGGTTCATGGCTGTCAATCAGGTCACCCAGGTGGTTCATTAGGTTGTACTGATGTAATTGTTGGCCTTTACTTCCAACAAATGAAAATCAACAACCGTAAAGGTAAAGGCGGGTTCCTTACTTTTAACATGGACGCCACAAACGAAGATTTATTTTTCCTTTCGAATGGCCATATTTCGCCTGTTTTTTATAGTGTTTTGGCTCACAGAGGCTATTTCGATAAAGCAGAATTGGCTACTTTCCGTAAAATAAACTCACGTTTGCAAGGTCACCCAACTACGCATGAGCATCTTCCAGGTATCCGTATTGCCTCTGGTTCACTCGGACAAGGCTTGTCGGTAGCAATTGGTGCAGCATTAGCGAAGCGTTTGAATGGTGAAAAAACTACGGTTTATTGCTTAATGGGCGATGGCGAGCAACAAGAAGGACAAGTTTGGGAAGCAGCACAAGCCGCTCCGCACCACAAATTGGACAATTTGGTTGGTATCATCGACTTAAACGGACAACAAATTGATGGCCCGACTGAAAAAGTAATGTCGAACCGTGATTTGAAAGCTAAATACAAAGCATTCGGCTGGAATGTAATGGAAATCAAAGATGGTAATGACATGGAACAAGTAGTAGCGGGTTTGCGTAAAGCAAAACGTTTATTGGGCAAAGGTCAACCAGTAATGATTTTATTAAAAACTGAAATGGGTGCTGGCGTTGATTTCATGATGGGAAGCCACAAATGGCACGGTGTAGCTCCAAACGACGAGCAATTGGCAGCAGCATTGGCTCAATTGCCTGAGACTTTGGGAGATTATTAAACCCCTAACCCCTAAAGGGAGACATGTATTTTGAAGATAAAATCTTTACATATCAAGAATTTTAAGTCTATCGTTGATTTAACTATCAACGAGCCAAATCCTTTTACCGTTTTTGTCGGCCCAAATGGAAGTGGTAAGTCTAATATTTTTGAGGCTTTGGAATTATCATTTCTTTATCAAAATGTTACACTTGAGTATTTATATTCTATCTATGATGGTAATAATATTTTCAACAAAAATTTAGTTGAAAAAGTATTCGAGTTAAATTTATGGGAAGATAAGAATAAATATCTTACAATTAGTTTCAGTGGATTAGAAGATAGATACTGGCTAAGTGGTGCAAGTGGAACTTACCAAACTCGTAATCCTAAAAGAATAGAGGAGTTTTATAAAGATAGTTTTTCAAGAATATTTGTCTCGAATAAATTGAAAGAAAGAATATCTTTTCAATCCAATAACAAGCTATCTTTTTCCTGCGATAACCTCGAAAAAGTTCTAAAACGCCTTCTCGAAAACAAAGAAAAACGAGAAGAAATAAGCGAATGGTTAGAGTTATTTTTACCAGAATTTGATAGAATTGAAGTTCAAAAAAGCGAGTTTAGTAGTAATGAGAACCTTTTAATATATCAGAAACATTACGAAAGACCATTTAATAAAGAACTCATTTCTGATGGCACTTACAATATAATCGCCTTATTGGCAGCCGTTTATCAATCTGATGAGCCTCAGTTTTTGTGTATCGAAGAACCTGAAAATGGGTTAAATCCTTACGTTATCAGAAAGTTGGTGGATTTTTTCAGAAATGCTTGTGCAGAAAAAGGTCATTATATTTGGTTGAATACGCACTCACAAACATTAGTCGAGTGTCTTCAACCAGAAGAAGTTATTGTTGTAGATAAAATCAATGGTGAAACCCAAATCAAGCAAATCAAAGGCATGAATCTTCATGGTTTAGATATGGCTGAGGTTTGGTTATCGGGGGCTTTGGGAGGTGGCACACCGTGGTAAAAGTTGGATTTTTAGTGGAAGGTGATACCGAAAAAAAGATAATTTTATCCGATAATTTCAAGGCGTATTGTCAATCACGAAATATCGAAATTTTACCAAGTATTTTACCCACCAAAGGTCAGAGAGGAAAGGATATTTTCAAGAATAAAGAAAAAATTGAGGCTTTTATTGAAATCTTAAAAGATAACGGAGCAGAATATATTTTCGTTATCCGTGATTTAGAAGATTTAACTTGTGTTATCGACGCCAAAGACGAAATTGCATCTGACGAAGTGAATAAAATCATTGTTGTTAAAGCAATCGAGTCTTGGTTTTTAGCAGATACAAAAGCTATTTCATCCTATTTTGAACAAGATTCTTACTATCATGATTTACCCGAAAGTATTGAAAAGCCGTTCGATTATTTGAAACGGCAAAGTATTGAAATCAAAAAAAGAGGCATTAGTGATAAACTCATTTTTGCCGGTATAATGCTTAAAAATGGTTTTTCAATCGAAAATGCCGCCAAACACTCAAATTGCCAAAGTGCAAAATATTTTATTAAAAAATTAGAATCATTAAAACCCCTAACCCCTAAAGGGGGATAAAATCAAAAATCTTCTCTATCAGGGGAGCGGAGAAATTTTTAATATGACAAAATATCCATTTACCGAGAAAAAAGATACACGCTCTGGATTCGGAGCGGGCATGACCGAGCTTGGTCGCACAAATCCTAATGTCGTGACACTCTGTGCCGACTTAGTGGGTTCATTGAAAATTGATACATTCATCAAAGAAAACCCTGAGCGTTTTATCCAATGTGGTATTGCTGAGGCAAATATGATAGGTGTAGCTGCCGGTTTGACAATCGGCGGAAAAATTCCGTTTGCTACAACTTTCGCTAACTTTGGTTCGAGCCGTGTGTATGACCAAATCCGTCAGTCGGTAGCTTATTCTGACAAAAACGTTAAGATTGCCGTTTCGCACGCTGGTCTTACATTAGGCGAAGATGGTGCAACTCACCAAATCTTAGAAGATTTAGCCATGATGCGTTCATTGCCAAATATGACAGTTATTAATCCTTGCGATTTTAATCAGACAAAAGCTGCAACAATCGCCGCTGCCGAACACGAAGGTCCAGTTTACTTACGTTTTGGTCGCCCAGTTGTGCCGGTTTTCACTGCACCAGACCAAAAATTTGAAATCGGAAAAGCATGGATGGTTTCGGAAGGTAAAGATGTAAGTATTTTCGCAACAGGCCACTTAGTTTGGGAAGCTATCCAAGCATGTGAGATTTTGGAAGCAAAAGGAATCAGTGCTGAAATCGTTAATATTCACACTATCAAGCCTCTCGACGAAAAAGCGATTTTAAAATCGGTTCGTAAAACTAAATGTGTGGTTTCGTGCGAAGAACACCAAATGAATGGTGGTTTGGGAGATGCAATTGCTCAAACATTGGCGAAAAACTTCTTAGCTCCACAAGAATACGTAGCGGTAGATAATTCATTCGGCGAGTCAGGAACTCCTGCTCAATTGATGGAAAAATACGGCTTAAATGCTGCAACAATCGTAGAGAAAGCATTGAAAGTGATTGCAAGAAAAGGATAATAATTAATTATTCATTAAAAAAGTGCTGATTACATGCTTCGTAATTAGCACTTTTTTATTTTATTTATCTAAAAATTAAACTTTGGGTAAATTTATCAGTCCAACCAACATCACAGAAAATATTTTTGTATGATATCCGATTCGGAACTGCTATTACAATTTCAAGACGAGTTAAAACGGCACGATGCCTTTAGTCAACTGATAAAAAAATATCAGCAGAAAATCTATTGGCATATTCGTAAGATGGTCATTGACCACGACGATGCCGATGATGTCGTGCAAGAAACTTTTATTAAAGTATGGCAAGGTTTGCAAAACTTTAGGTCTGACTCTCAGCTCTATACGTGGATTTACCGAATCGCAA
This sequence comes from Emticicia aquatilis, assembly GCF_014644295.1. GTDB lineage: Bacteria > Bacteroidota > Bacteroidia > Cytophagales > Spirosomataceae > Emticicia > Emticicia aquatilis. The sequence goes on along the minus strand of NZ_BMKK01000002.1, from coordinate 329,692 downwards.
CTAACGAAAGTTTAAATTTTTTACAAAAGAAGCGTCGCCAAAATCATGTGCCACTCGAAAACGACGATAGCCTTGATTTGCTTAATACACTTGAAAGTTCGATAAGTCAAGATTATATTTCAGGCGATGAAATTCAAATAAAACTACAGAAAGCTCTTTTGCAATTACCTGACAAACAGCGACTTGTATTTAACATGAAATATTACGATGATATGAAGTACGAAGAAATTGCCGAAATTACAGGCACTTCGGTTGGAGCATTGAAGGCGTCGTATCATTTAGCAGTCAAGAAAATCGAGGAGACACTCAATAGTCAAGAGGCAAGTTTTTAAGAAAAAAATTAAACCTTTTTAAAATATGTTTGTCAAAATATCGTTCAGACAAATTTTTGAAGCAAAAACACCATGATTTCACTTGATAAAATAGCAAAAGTTAATGTTTTCAAAGTTCCAAATAATTACTTTGATGACCTTACTTTGTCTATTTTAAAACAAACTTCTGAATCTACCACAAGCCTTAGTTCAAAAAAACAAACGCCTTTTGCCATGCCTGAGGGTTATTTTGAAGGACTTTCGGCCAAAATCATGGGTAGAATTGAGCAAATCGAAAAGAAAAATATTGATTTAGAAAGTTTAGCACGAGTAAATGTTTTCAAAGTTCCTGCAGAATATTTTCAAGAACTCGAAATCAACACAAACATTGAAAGATTCGGAAAAGATAATATTTTTAAAGTTCCAGCAGATTATTTTGATAACTTAACTGATGAAATTTTAACTAAAACAGCTCCAAAGCAACCTAAAATCATCAAAGTTAACTGGTGGGAGTCTTCAAAAATTCGTTGGTCAGCAGCAGCAAGTCTTGTTTTGATGGTTGGTTTGTGGTTTGGGATACCTCAATTTACAAAAAACAAGACCGAACTTGCTTTAGAAAAAGTAAGTAATGAAGAAATAAAATCATATTTAGAAACTCAAGACTTGAGCTATCTCGAATATGAAACTGCCGCAGAAACAGTACAAAACTCCGCAAAAACTGCTGATAATAAGGCATTAGATGGGCTAAATTTAGATAAAAAAGACATTTTGGAGCATCTCGAAAATCAAGATTTAGAAGAAGATATTTAACACAGGTCTGACGGAAACGTCTGACCAAAAAGTAATAGAGTAAAACCATAAACTGGTCAGACGTTTCGTCAGACCTCAAATACAATGAAAAAAATAGTTTTTATATTGCTGTTGCTTCCAATGCTTTCGATTGCCCAAAACCGACAAGGTGGCGGCGGTGGCAGAATGCAAAAAATCCATTCGGCAAAAATCGGAATGATTACCGAACGGCTCAATCTTACACCTGAGCAAGCACCACAATTTTGGGCTGTTTATAATGAGTACGAAAACAAAAAAATAGAGCTTAAAAAGAACATCCGCCGCACCATGGAAGATGCTGTTTCGTTGGCTGCTACCGATGATAAAATACTCGCTGCTCAGAAACAAGTAATAACGCTGCGGAGAAAAGAACTTGATTTAGAGGAAGAATATATGAATAAAATCCTCCGAACAATCACTCCTCGTCAGTTTTCGGAACTCAAACGCACCGAAGCAAATTTCAATAAAATGCTTCTCGAAAAACTGAACGAAAAAGCAGATAATTAATATTTTAGAGCTTTAATAACAGGAAGGCTTCGCTCAGAGCGAAGCCTTCCTTATTTTTATTCGTAAAAATCAAAATAACGCATGATTTTTGACTAATTTTGCATATAAATTATTTCTATTGAAGATGCTAAACAATATCAACAAAAGTAATCGTCTCAATAATTTGAGTTATGCTATACGTGGGCCAGTTTTCGAGAAAGCTCAACAATTGGAAGCGATGGGGCAAAAAATCATTAATCTGAATATCGGCAATCCCGCCCCATTCGGATTTGATGTTCCTGATGAGATTGTTCATGATATGATTATGAACATCCGTAATGCACAAGGTTATGTGCATCACTTAGGAATTTTTGCCGCCCGAAAGGCTATCATGCACTACACTCAACAAATTGGTATTCATGGCGTAACGATTGATGATATATTTATAGGTAACGGTGTTAGTGAGCTAATCGTAATGACAATGCAGGCTCTACTAAATGATGGTGATGAAATCTTGATTCCTTCACCTGACTACCCACTTTGGACCACCTCAGTGGCACTTTCTGGTGGCAAACCAGTGCATTATATCTGCGATGAAGAATCTGACTGGAACCCCGATTTAGATGATATTCGCCGTAAAATTACTCGAAAAACTAAAGGTATTGTAGTTATTAACCCCAATAACCCAACTGGAGCAGTTTACGACAAAGATGTTTTAGAGGGAATCATAAAAATAGCGGCCGAACATAATCTTATGGTTTTTGCCGATGAAATTTATGACAAAATCCTTTTCGATGGTGCTAAACACATTCCAATGGGTTCATTGAGTGATGACGTTTTCGTAATGACTTACGGTGGCTTATCTAAAAACTACCGTGCAACGGGCTTCCGTGGCGGTTGGGTAATTTTGAGCGGAGCAACTCACCGAGCAAAATCATTCGTAGAAGGCTTTACGCTATTGGCAAGTTTACGCCTATGTGCAAACGTACCAGCCCAATATGCTATCCAAACCGCTCTTGGTGGTTATCAAAGCATAAATGATTTGGTTGCTCCAACTGGTCGTCTGTGCAAGCAACGAGATTTGGTTCATTACAAAATAACTGATATTCCAGGGGTTACTTGTGTTAAGCCTAAAGGGGCTTTATACCTTTTCCCAAAAATAGATTTAAGAAAATTCTCATTCAAAGATGATGAGCAATTTACTTATGATTTGCTGTGCGAACAAAAAGTTTTAGTCGTATCGGGTACTGGATTTAATTATATCAAACCTGACCATTTCAGAATTGTGTTTTTGGCATCTTCTGAAGAATTAGAAACTGCCACTGGCCGAATCCGAAACTTCTTAGACCACACTCGCACTCGGGTTGACGAATTAGAATTAGCTTAAACTAATTGAAAATTAAAAATTGAGAATAAAAATTCAAAGTCAATTTTCAATTATTCATTATTCATTATCAATTTAAAAATAAATGCTTGATTTAGGTGTAAAAAATACTTTAAGAATCCTACGAGGTACGGGAGTTGGAATGTTTTTGGGTGATGACGAAGGAAATGACGTTCTTTTACCAAAAAAATACATTCCAGATGATGTAATTGTGGGCGATGATATTGAAGTATTTATTTACCGAGATTCGGAAGATAGAATCATTGCAACAACGCTCGAACCCAAAATTCAACTCAATGAGTTTGCTTATTTGCAAGTAAAAGCCGTTACTCAAGTTGGTGCTTTCCTTGATTGGGGTCTTGAAAAGGACTTATTTGTACCTTTCAGAGAGCAAAATAAAAAGATGGAGGTTGATAAATGGTATGCGGTTTATTTATATTTAGATGAAGACACCGACCGTTTGGTTGCTTCTTGTAAAGTGAATCGTTTTTTTGAAAAAGAAAATATTGATTTAACAATCAGCCAAGAAGTAGATATTTTAGTATTTGAAGAAACCGATTTAGGCATGAACGCCGTCATTAATAACCGATATAAAGGTTTGATTTATGAAAACGAGATTTTTCAAAGAATCAAAATCGGTACTCGTACGAAAGCATACGTAAAAAACATCAGAGATGACAAACGCATTGATTTGAGTCTCCAAAAACAAGGCTATGCGAATGTTGAACCAAATGCTGAAAGGATTTTGGAAAAACTTAAAGCCAACAATGGTTTCTTAGATGTGACTGATAAAAGCGACGCAAATTATGTAATGTATCAGCTTGAAATGAGTAAGAAAACGTTCAAGAAAGCTGTTGGAGCTTTATATCGTCAGCGAATTATCAGAATCGAAGATGATGGCATTTATTTGGTGTAATAGGCATTAGTATCAACGCAAAACGCTCAAATTGACCAGCAATTTGAGCGTTTTTTATATCATAGTTCACAACAACTATTTGTTATTCAGCTCAGTAGCAAGCACCATTCTGATTTTTAGTTTTGCCCCAAGCGACATCGCATCTACCAAATCTTGTACTGTTAATGAACTCTCTGCACGTAATACAACAGTTGGTTCTTCCATACCTTGTACTGCTCCTAAAAGCTTTTCTTCTAATTGTGGAAACGGAATCGGTGTTGAGTTAATGTAATATACCTTATCCTTTGTGATAGTCAGCGAAACAGGTTGTTTACTCACATCATGGGTAGATTTTGACGATTTAGGCAACAACAACTTTATTACATTCGGATTTCCGAGTGTAGAGATAATCAAGAAGAACAACAACAAGAAAAACATGATGTCGTTCAAGGATGATGTTGAAACCTCAGCTACAAATCTTCTTTGTCTTTTTAATTTCATATACTTAGCCGACAATCGCTAAAAGACTGTCAAGAGTTTTAATACCAAAAATATTTTTAACAAGCATAAAGCAGATAAACTAATCCATGTTTAATCGGCCAACTGTTGTCAGTGTAATGCTAATTATCGCACTGGCTCATTCAAAGTATCAAGAAAATCCATTACAGTTGCTTGTAATTGGATACCAAATTTATCAATCATCATATTGATGCCATGATAACCAATATATGCAATCAAACCAACAACCAAACCCGAACACGAAGAAATCATTTTTTCGTACAAACCATTCGCAATGATTTCGATTGTAAAGTTACCTGTTGTACCAATATCATAGAAAATACGAATAATACCCAAAATTGTACCTACAAAACCTAAGATTGGAGCCACCCCAGCAATCAAACCAAGATACCCCATATTTTTCTCCATTTTTGAAACCTCCAAATTGGCTTGAATCTCCATGGCACTTTCAATATCTTTCACTGGGCGGCCAATACGAGTAATCCCTTTCTCTAAGATTCTTGCGATTGGAAGGTTAGTGCTTTTACACAAAGTTGTTGCCGTGCGTAAATCTCCTCTCAAAATATTATCTTTCAACGACCTCAAAAATCCAAAGTCAATGTTTGACGCACTCTTGATGAAGAGATAGCGTTCAATCATAAAAAATATTGTCACAAATAATAATAATAAGATTGGGTAAACTACGATACCTCCTTTAAGTAGAAGGCTTAAGTAATTGATAGATTGAGCATTAGCTGCGGTAGCAGTTGAGTCAACTTGAAGCAAAACAGTTTGTAACATATAAGGTCGAGAAATGTATGGTTCGGTTATTTAACTTTAAAATAGCAAAATTTAGTATGTAATTAGACATTTTTTTCTGAAAAATATCAGCAACTATGCTCCCATAGATTTAAGAGCAGCTTTCATATTTTCGAGTTGACGCTTTTTCTGTAAAATTGCAGGTGCAGCCACTCTTTCTTTACAATCAAACAAACTACAACGTTCGCAGGTCTGATTTACCTCTCTCACAGCAATATTAGGGTCGGATAAGAACTTAAATTTACTTCTGAGGTTATCGTTAAGTTCAAACCCCATTGTCACACTAATATTTAAGTGTGAAATAATGTTCAAAGGGCGAGCCATCGACATTACAAAATATTGATTTTCTGAATCAACATAGTTTGAAATCTGAACGCCCACTAAGGGTTCTTTATACTTTCCGTTTTGCTGCAAAATAGAAATATCATCTAAGATATTGAGCGAAATCCAACGTCGGCAATAATGTTCTTTTTGTGTTTCGTGCGGATTATGGCGTTTTGCCAAGTGCATTTCCTTCGTCAAATGATAATCTTTTTGCCCCGATGGAGATTCAAAACGTAAGAAGAAAATACCATCTATTCCAAAGTATTTAGGCAATACATTGCTGATTCGGTGATAAAGGGTTTCGGGTGTAGCTTGAAAATAATCTGCTAAATCAATCAATGTCTTATTACTCCATGTTTCTTGATTGAACAAATATTCTAATTTCTCAATTAACTTTTCTTTACGAATAAGAATGGCCCCTGCAAAATAAGAAGCGTTGAAATTATTCAGTACAGAATCAAATGATTTTACCTCAACCCACGAAGATGTATAAGGTCTTTCTTTGATTTTCATGTATAAAAAGCCCAATTCACGCCCCAACGTAAATGCACGTTGGTCAGAAGTAATCCGTTTATTAATGAGCAAAGTATTGTTTTTTGGTAAAAATACAGAGCGAATATTAACAATATCTGGATAATCTTCTTCGTCGAAATACTTAATCGTGAAGCCGTATTTATCAGTCAATAAGTTCGATAAAAAGTATTCATCAACTTGTTGTTCGGGCGAAATTTTGTGTTCGGCTAAAAACTTATCAACCTCCTCTTCTATTTCTGGGAAATAATTATCGTGCATTTCTTGGTACGACCGCAACACTGCAAAATAAAACTGCTCAACCGACATATTGTAGCTTCTCCCAATTTCGATGATAGTACTAATAAAAGCACTCAATTTGGTAGGAGCATCAGAAAGTAATTCGAGTAAATCGGCAGGAGAAATCCCAAAAATTTCAAAGGGAAGTTCTGTCAGGAAGTTTGACCGCAGTAATTCAGAGATTGGTTCTAACTTTTTATTGAGCTTGAGCGAAACAAGTGTGTCATAATCTACCCCCATTGCTTCGGCTAAAGCCACAATTTTATCAGATTTAGGGTACTTTTTCCCTTTCTCAATCTCATTAATATACGACATCGAAAGACCTGACTTTTGTGCCAGTTCTGTAAGCGACATTCCTTTGTCGAGTCGAAGTTGTTTAAGTTTTAGTCCAAATACAAGACGGATGTTATCAGTATTAAGGCTCATCAATTAATTTGGAGTTTCTTTGGTTTATTTTAGGGTTGTTGGCAGAAAAAAATCTTTGGTTGTATTTTCAACAATAAAGGTAACAAAAATGTACAAATTTCAAGAAACATTCTTAAAAAAATACAAAAAAAGCGTTTGAAAAATTCTCAAACGCTTTAGGCGAATATTTATTTGAATCAAATTGGAGTTTTACATCTATATATAGAACGAGTAATACTAAAATTGACTATTTCATTTCTAAGAGTTTTAAATACATTTTTCGATGCTTCTACTATTGCTTTAATTGATATTTTCTCATATTTTCCATTATTAGCATTTTGATTAATGGCAATACCATAAATAACCAAAAAATAACCAATAGCATTAGACCAGTATAAAGGTATATATAAAGAATGTTGATTACCTTTAAAAACATAGAAATAATAGCTATACAAAATATCTTTAAGAATGAGTACTGAAACCCCAATTGCTACAAACCAGTAACTTTTTCTTGGCACGGGTCTAAAGTATCCAAGTATTGCTAATATTGTTACTTCAACAGCATAGATAATTACCATGAAATACAACAAATTTGGCAAAATCTTTAATAAAACAAAGCCAAAAAAGAAGAATATAAACATTACAGGAACAAGTATTTTCAAAATATTAGTTTTACCAATATTAAACACAAAAGCTCTTTCTTTTCTAAAAATAACAATGAAAATCAAATGCAAAAAAATAGCTGCTGTAATCTGTAAGAACTCTCCCCTTTCATTCAGGTCAAAAAAAAGAACAACATCACATATACACCCTATTATGGAGACAAGCATCATTAGTTTATCTATATGGCTAAACTGCCACTCTCGCTTTATGAAGTAAATTACTCCACAAAGAGGCATAAGAAGGCCGTGCCCAATGATTTTAAACCAAAGTGCAGTTCCATTACCAAAACTTAGCGAATTTATCGAAGCGAGAATAATTAAAAAAATAAAAGCAAGAACAAGTCTAAACATGAAAATGTATTGTTCGATTTTTCTACAAATAAAAACAAAAAAAATGAATATTGCTATTAAAAATTTGTGTTGGCACAATCTTTGATATTTGAGGATTATCATACACTTAGCCCCATTATAAATATGAAAAATATTGATTCTCGACTATCACTTATCAAAGAGGTATTCACAAAAGCTCATGACCTTGAATTAATTAGAATTCGAGCAAAATTGGATAATTCTTCAGGCAGTACCTTCGATTTAAATGGGCAAGATATGACAAATTTTATATGCAATAATTACCTTGCATTTGAAATGGATGAACGAGTTAAGCAAGCTGCAATTGAAGGAATTCAACGATTTGGACTTCAAACTTCTGTATCAAGAACCTATGTAACATTTGACCATTTCAATGAATTAGAAGAGAAATTAGAAAAAATTTTTGAATTACCAACTATCATAGCATCATGTACCGCACTTGGTAATTTAGCATATATTCCATTGATTGTTGGTAGTAATGATGCTATTATTTTGGACCAATTTGCACACGAAAGTGTAAAAATGGCTGCCAATCTGCTGAAAGTAGAAGGTAGACATATTGAGGTCATAAAACATAATAATATGGAAATCCTTGAAAAAAGGATAAAAGTACTTAGAGAAACGTACACCAACATCTGGTATCTTGCTGATAGCGTTTACTCAATGCACGGCGATACGGCTCCAATTCAAGATATAGAAACTCTTCTAAATTCGTACGACAACTTTTACTGCTATTTGGATGATGCTCACGGCATGAGTTGGATAGGCAAAAACGGGAAAGGATTTGTACTGAACAAAATAAATAAACACGAAAAGTTATACATAATTACGGCTCTCAACAAAGGTTTTGGGGCGATGAGTTCGGCCTTAATTTTTCCTAATAAAGAAATCAAGACCTATGTTGAAACCTGTAATGCCGCTATACGTTTTTCAGCTCCAACACCACATGCAGGAATTTTAGCTGCATCAAAAATTGCAGATATTCATTTATCAAGTGAAATTTACGAAAAACAAGCCCAATTAAATGAATTAATTACTCACTTTAAAAGCAGAGCCAAACAATTAAATTTACCAATTATAAACTTTAGTCATACTCCAATTTTCTACTTAGCAGTTGGAGCAAGTGTCGATGTTCTATTTAAATTTGGCAAATACTTCAAGGATTCAGGCTTCTTGATGAGTATGGCATCATATCCTGTTGTTCCAGTAGTTCACTCTGGCTTTAGAATTTCACTCAGTTTATATCAAACAACAAAGAGTATTGATAATTTACTATTTACAATTGCCGAATATATTGAAGATTTAGAGCGAAAAGGGCAATTCAATCGTGAAGATGCCCTTAAAGGTTTCAAATTAAATATCAAAGAAAGAGAAAGAATGTTGGCATCTATCTAATATCATTAGCTAAATATCTGACGAGGATTCCTAAAGCAAGTAAATTTAGGAATCCTCGTTTTCATTTATGTCCAATTATCAGCCGAAACTTTTCACAACGATGGAGTGTTTTATCTGTAAACCATATAATGTTCATTAGATGAATTGGAATAAACTTACAGAAGAGAATCAGTTAGAAGAAATCAAGCAAGAGTCATATAATCAGCCAGTTATGATTCTGAAACATAGCACAACTTGCTCAATTAGTGCAACTGCATTAGCGAGATTAGAGAGAGCATGGAAAGATGAGGAAGCAAAGGATTTAAAACCTTACTACCTTGATTTATTGAAACTCAGACCGATTTCAAATAAAATTGCTCAAGAGTTTGATGTTGAACACGAATCTCCTCAAGTATTAATCATCAAAAACGGAAAGTCTGTTTATGATGCTTCGCACTTTGATATACGTTTTGATGAAATCGTCAGTCAATTATAGCATATCAATGGTAAATGATGAACGATAGACATTCATCATTTACCAAAATATTATTAAGCAACAGTCCAATTAAAATTAAAAACTTGTTCGATATCAGGGTGTAAACTTAGCGAAACTGGGCAAGTATGAGCAGCTCTCACATATTTTGCTTGTACCTCTTCCGAAAGAGCCTCTGGAGTTTTCATTGTAAAATCAACAATAACTTTAGCAATTCGACGTGGTGCTTCGGCCGACATTATTTTTGTAACTTCAATTTCTGAGCCACTAAAATCAACACCTTCACGCTTAGCCACAATTCCCATGATTGTCATTGCACAGCTTCCGAGTGAAGTTGCAGCTAAATCAGTAGGAGAAAAGGCTTCACCTTTACCATTATTATCAACAGGTGCATCTGTAATAATTGTTTCATTTGATTGCAAATGAGTGGCTTGCGTACGCAAATCGCCAAGATAAACTATTTTTGAAGTAGGCATTTTCTTTGATTAAATAATTTTAATTTCATTAATAAACACTTCAAAATAAGGCAAAAACAAGTATTTTTCAAAAGCAAAGAACATTCATTTAATTTATTTAGTTAAATTAAAGATGATTTTTCAAAAAATTCCGTTTATATTTATATTGTTAATCCCGAATAAAACAATGGCTTCCGTAATTGTCAGATTTCTAAGCATATTTTTTGTACTTTTTTCGATAAGTACTTTTGCTCAACGTAAAGCAACTACACCTGCACCTAAGAAAACAAGTGAGGATTATAAAATGCTGGCTTATGGTGCCACAACCAACACCAATTCGGGGTTGTTGGGAGGAGTCGTGGTTCGCCACTCAAGTGCCGTTGGTAGTATGAAAGGACACCCACTTCATCGCTACATTGCTGTCGAAGCTATTAATATCAAACATCCTAAAGAAAAATCAGAGCCTACGAGTATAGCCAATAGATTCATTTACGGCAAAACCAATTATCTATTTTCGGTTCGTCCGCAATACGGTAGAGAAATTGTTTATTTCAAGAAAAATGGTGAAGACGGCATAGGAATCAGCTTGATTGTAGCTGGTGGCCCTTCGATTGGCATTCAAAAACCTTATTATATCAAATACGACCGTACTGGTCGTGGTCAGATTGAAGTTGTTCAGTACGACCCAAATATTCATAAAGAATTAAATCGTATTCAAGGTTCGGCCGGTATTTGGCAAGATTTCTTCAAAAATATGCAGTTGAATCCTGGTGTACATTTTAAAGTTGCTGCTAATATTGATATGAATACCTTCGGCAATAGCCTAACAGGTTTTGAAATTGGTCTAACCGCCGAGGCTTTCAGCAAAAAGCCTGAAATCATGTCGAGTCAGTTAACGCAAAACTCACAATTTTATACATCAGGCTTTCTGACGGTATATTTTGGTAATAGAAAACAAAAAAAATAGCTTCTCGAAAGGCATAATGCCTTACCTTTGCATCAACAAATTATTCTTGTTTGGCTGAAAAATAAATTTAGTGAAACAAGCTCAGTAAAACTTCCGTAAAATAATGATAGAATTACCCGTTGTAAGTACCGAACAACGTACTCGTCGCCCAGATTGGTTGAGAGTGAAACTTCCTATTGGCGAAAATTTCAAAAAAGTACGTAGCTTAGTTGACGAATATAAATTACATACAATTTGCCAGTCGGGAAATTGCCCGAATATGGGCGAATGTTGGGGAGAAGGAACTGCCACTTTTATGATTTTGGGGAATGTCTGTACACGTAGTTGTACATTCTGTGCAGTAGCAACTGGTCGCCCGAATGAATATGATACTGATGAGCCACGCCGTGTAGCCGAAGCGATTCAGTTAATGCAAGTAAAACACGCTGTACTGACTTCAGTAAACCGTGATGAATTAAAAGACAAAGGTGCTGAAATTTGGTATCAGACCGTAAGAGCCGTGAAGGAAGTTTCTCCAAAAACTACCATCGAAACGCTTATTCCTGATACAAAAAGTAATTGGGAAGCTCTCTACCGTATGATTTCGGCAGGTCAAGAAGTAGTTTCACATAATATGGAAACAGTTGAACGTTTGTATAGAAATGTGCGTCCACAAGCAAAATATGCACGTAGTTTAGAGCAAATCCGTAGAACAAAAGAATACGGACAACGCACAAAATCGGGTATTATGCTTGGTTTGGGTGAAACTCAAGATGAGGTTTTCAAAGCAATGGATGATTTGGCCGAAAACGGTTTAGATATTCTTACACTCGGACAATACCTTCAACCAACAAAAATGCACCACGAAGTAATTGAGTTTATTCATCCAGATACATTTGCAATGTATCGTGAAGAAGGCTTACGTCGTGGATTGAAATATGTTGAGTCGGGTCCGTTGGTTCGCTCAAGTTATCACGCCGAACGACACGTACACGTATAAAAGAAAATATTCAACAAACATATTTTCAATAAATTTGTTCTTCCATAAGATAAGCAGCAGTTTATCTTATGGATTTTTTATTTTTAGCAAAACCTAATTAAAGTGGAAACTAACAACTGGGATTTTATTATCTGTGGAGGTGGAATGGCGGGACTTTCGTTGGCGTATTATCTACAAAATAGTCAGTTAGGCCATTCTTCCATTTTGGTAATCGAACCTCAAGAAAAAAATAAAAATGACCGTACTTGGGCCTTTTGGGAGTCGAAAAAAGGCACTTTTGAAAATATTTTATATAAAAAATGGAATGCCGTTAATTTCCGAGATGCTTCCAACAAAATTCAGAAACTCGATATCGGGGACTATCAATACAAACTCCTCCGAGGTATAGATTTTTATAATTTTGTACTTACTGAATTACGAAAGTCACCTAATATTCAATTTACCAAAGATTCGGCAATAAGCATTGACGATAATAATGAATATGCTACTGTAAAAACAGCAACTGGAGAAACTTACAAAGCCGATTTTGTATTTGATAGCACCTACAAACTCAAGCTCAATATTCCGAAAAACCATAATTTATTGCAACATTTCAAGGGTTTGATAATCAGGTCAGAAAAACCAGTATTTGACCCTGCCCTACCCGAAATGATGGATTTTGGCGTAGAACAATACAACGAATGTCGTTTTATGTACGTTTTGCCTTTTGATGAACACAACGCTATCGTTGAATATACGCTTTTTACAGAGAGATTATTGGAAGAAAAGGAATACGATGATGAGTTAAAAAAATATATTTCTGAAAAATTACAAATAGTTGACTATGAAGTAATTGAAGATGAATTTGGAATAATTCCGATGTCTGATGAGGCTACTAATGAATTTCCGAGCAAGCATGTCGTCAGAATTGGCACTGCTGGTGGTTACACCAATCCTGCTACTGGTTATACTTTTCAGAATACTCAAAAACGCTTAAAAGCCCTTGTTGAGCAACTGGAAAAAACTGGTTCGCCAGTAATAAAAACTTCATGGTTTCAGAAACGCTTTTTCTTCTACGCAAGTGTTTTGTTGAATGTCCTTGAACAAAAACGCCTTCCCGCTGCCGAAGTTTTCGCACGCCTGTACGAACGAAACCCTGCCTCGCAAATCTTCAAATTTTTAGATGGAGAAACCAATCTTTGGGAAGAAATTAAAATTATGAATTCGACTAAAAAACTAAAGTTCATAGCGGCCGTTTTTGATGTAATTCGTAGAAAAGTTTAAATGTGGGGCGAACATCCTGTTCGCCATTGAGAAATAAGCGAACAGGATGTTCGCTCTACAAATCAGTCAATCTGAATTACGGTTGAATACTTCACATCATGCAACACAACGGCACTACTATGCACCTTAACTATCTGAATTTCAGCCAGTTGTTTTAAAAAATCATCATATTCCTTAATGTCTTTCACATAAACTTTTAGCTGATAATCAACCAAGCCTGCTAAATGATAACATTCCAAAACCTGCGGCATTGAACGAACAATATTCTCAAAGTTTTCGATATTCTCTTTGGTATAAATCGGCATCGAAACATTACAAAAAACTACTTGCCCCTTCCCTACTCTTTCAGGATTCAACAAAGCCACGTAGCCCTCAATTACTCCCTCTTTTTCTAAACGTTTAATTCGCTCAAAAATCGGTGAAGTCGTAAGGTTCAGTTCTTCGGCCAGCTCTTTTATGGTCAACTTGGCATTTTTCTGCAAAAGCCCCAAGATTTGTTTATCGACATTATCCAGCATAATTTGCTTTTTGTTTATCTCATTTTATAGTTCAAAAGAATATTTTGCTTAAAATTAGCACATATTTCTATTTATATTAGAAAAATTTCTTATTTAAAAGAACAAAAACTAACTTTATCAAAATTTCAAAGCATTTATCAAATCATCATTATGCGAAATTTCATACTTTTATTCTTGTTTTTTTGTACGCATCTGAGCTATTCTCAATATACTCCTCAACAAATTGAAAGTGTCAATTCTGCACTTACGAAACTACATGAACAAGCTATGTTCAATGGCGTTGTCTTGATTGCCAAAGAAGGAAAACCTCTCTACAAAAAAGCTTTTGGAATTGCGAGTATTCAAACACAAGAAGCCCTTGCTACTAATTCATCATTTAATTTAGCATCGGTTTCTAAGCAATTTGTGGCTATGATGACAATGATTTTGAAAGAACAAGGCAAACTACAATTTGATGATAAAGTAAAAAAACATTTACCGAATTTCCCCTACGATAAAATCTCGATTCGTCAATTATTGACGCACACCTCAGGCCTGCCCGAGTATTTCGATTTAGCAACCAAATTCACTAATACACTCGATACCCTCAATAATGAAAAGGTTCTTAGTCTACTGGTAGACCTTCGCCCAGAACTTGAGTTTGAGTCGGGTAGTGAATGGCAATATTCTAATACGGGCTATGTTTTGTTGGCATCAATCATTGAAAAAGCCTCAAAAATGAAAGTTGAGACATTTTTCGATAAATATATTACCCAACCACTTCTTCTAACAAACACCTTTGTTTATTATCTAAACATGAAAAGCCCGTTGAGCCTAAAAACTCAGCGGGTTTATGGGTTCGAGCGTCAAAATGGACAAAACTCTTTGAATGACCTTATGAGATTTGATGGTGTTGTAGGCGATGGAAATATTTATTCTTCGGTTGAAGATTTATTGACTTGGGAACAAGCTCTATATACGAATAAATTAGTAAGTAAAGCAACCCTACAAGAGGCATTTACGCCTGTAAAATTGAAAAATGGAGAAACTTACAATTATGGTTTTGCTTGGGAAACCAGCGATGATGATGAAACACTCAGTCATACTGGCAGTTGGGTTGGTTTTGAAAATTATATTGAACGAAATCTGAGTAAAAAAACAACAGTTATCATTCTCAGTAATGGTACAAACGATATAGCAATAGATTTAGTTAATGCTATTCTATCAGGCAAAAAACCTAAAATCCCTACTACTCAACTCATTAAAAATATTAAGCTCATTGATGGTACTGGCTCAGTAGCCCGCAAAGCAGATGTGCGATTGAAAGATGATAGAATTTGGGAAATTGGTAATCTAATAACTTTCCCGAATGAAGAAAGTACCGATGGACAAGGATTGGTTTTATCACCTGGATTTATTGATACCCATAGCCACCATTTTGGGGGACTCAATAAAGTTCCCGAAGCAATACCTGCTGTTAGTCAAGGAATTACGACTATTGTAATTGGGCAAGATGGCGGTAGCTACCCGATGGATACATTGAAAAATTTCTTCAAAAAACGCCCAGTTGCAGTCAATATTGCCACCTATACAGGACATTCGACACTACGGAGTGAAGTAATGGGAGCCAAAAGTCTGTATCGAACTGCCAAGCCTTCGGAAGTAGACAAAATGAAGGTTTTACTAAAAAAAGAATTAGAAAAAGGTTCTTTGGGTCTGGCTACGGGTTTGGAATATGAATCTGCTTTCTTCTCAAACCGAGATGAAGTTTTGCAACTTGCTCAAATAGTGGCCGAAAACGGTGGTCGCTACATGAGTCATATTCGCAGTGAAGACATAAATTTGGATGATGCCATTGATGAAATCATAGAAATTGGCAGAGAAACCAAAATTCCTGTACAGATTTCGCACATAAAAATTGCAAAAAAAGACCAATGGGGCAAGTCTCCTCAGTTGTTGGCAAGGTTACAAAAGGCTCGTGCAGAAGGAATCAATATCACAGCTGATTGCTATCCTTATGATTTTTGGAATTCAACCCTTCGTGTGCTTTTCCCAAACCGAGATTACACCAATCCTGCCAGTGCTGAATTTGCTGTCAATCAATTATTTGACCCAGAAAGGTCAGTTTTGGTGCGTTTTGCCCCAAATAAATCTTATGCAGGAAAAACAATTTCGGCAATTGCTAAAGAACGTAACGAAAAACCATCACAAACCCTGATGAATTTAATAGCCATTGCCGCCGAATTTGAGGAGAAAAACCCTGATTTTAATGAGGGAATTGAGGCAATTATGGGAAAATCAATGGATGAGGCCGATGTTGCCAATTTCCTACTTTGGTCGCACACCAATATTTGCTCAGATGGTGCATCAAGTGGCCATCCACGGGGACATGGCACTTTTACAAAAATTCTGGGCAGATATGTGCGTGAACAAAAACTCATGCAACTCGAAACTGCCATTTATAAAATGACAGGTTTATCGGCTGAAAATTTAGGTATAAACGATAGAGGCATAATTACCAACGGGAATTATGCTGACTTGGTACTTTTCAACCCTGAGACTGTTATTGACAATGCCAATATTCAAGATGGAAAAGCCCTTTCAACGGGCATTGAAAAAGTTTGGGTAAATGGACAAGTCGTATATCAATCACAGAAAGCTACGGGTAAATATTCGGGAGTTTTAATAGCCCCCAACCCCCGAAGGGGGCTAAATACTGAAAATGATAATTAATTAAATAATTTCATGGAAAATCAAATTCAAACAACTAATGCACAGTCTGCCCCCATTGGGGGTTTGGGGGCCGCAGTTATTCTTACCAATGGTTTATTGCAAAAAAGTGATGCCAAAACTGCCCACGGACTAATCAGAGGCACAGAACGCTACGAGATTATTGGTGTGATAGATTCGGCAGAAACAGCAGGAAAAGATGCGGGTGAGGTGCTTGACGGAAAACATAGAAATATTCCAGTTTTTGATTCGCTCGACTCCGCAATAAACAATTTACAATCAATTGATTATCTAATTATAGGCGTTGCCACAATTGGTGGCGTTTTACCGCCAACCATGCTCGATATCATTAAAATAGCTATCGAAAATGGTATTTCGATTGTCAATGGTCTGCATGAATATTTATCCGAAAAACCAGAAATCCTTGCTTTGGCTGAGGCAAACAATGTAGAATTAATAGATATTAGAAAGCCAAAAAGTAGAAAAGATTTACATTTTTGGACAGGCGAAGTAAGAGATGTCAAAGCTAAAATAATTGCCGTGATTGGTATGGATTGTGCGATGGGCAAACGCACAACTGCCCGAATGCTTAGCCAATCCTGCGAACGAAACGGTTTGAACGGGCAAATGATTTTTACTGGTCAAACTGGTTGGTTACAGGGCGGAAAATATGGTTTTATATTCGATTCTACCCTCAATGATTTTGTTTCGGGCGAATTAGAGAAAGCTATCGTAAGTTGCTGGAAAGATACTCACGCTGATTTTATATTTCTTGAAGGACAATCTTCATTACGCAATCCCAGTGGCCCGTGCGGACTTGAGTTTTTAATTTCGGGAAATGCTAAACACGTAGTTTTATTGCACGCACCCAAACGCAAATACTTTGATGATGACCCACACTGGGGAGAGATTCCGAGTGTAGAATCGGAGATTGAAATCATCGAAAAACTCGGTTCAAAAGTGATTGCGGTAGCACTTAACACCGAAAAATGCACTGATGAGGAAGCCTTTGAATATCAAGCATTTTATGAGAAAAAGCTCCAATTGCCAGTGCTTTTACCTATACAAGAAGGTGTAGAAAAACTGATTCCGACACTCATTGCTTTATAACCATGAAAATAAAATCAATTACACCTTATCTAAAAAAACTGGCTTTAACCAAGCCTTATACGATTGCATACAGTACTTTTTATGATGTAGAGTTAGTTTTTCTGGAAATCGAACTTGAAAATGGCATCGTAGGTTTAGGTTCGGCCAGCCCAGCCGAAGAAGTAATTGGTGAAAATTCTCAGCAAACCTTACAAAACTTGCAATCTGATTTTGTACAAAGTTTTGTTGGGCGAGATATTCGATATTTCCGACAAATTATTTTTGAAACCCATCAACATTTTCCATTGCTGGCTGGTACACAAGCGGCCATCGACTTGGCACTGCATGATGCTTTTGGGAAGTTTTTAGATATTCCAATCATTGATTTTTATGGACAAAAAATAAAGTTTCTACCCACTTCGGTAACAATCGGCATTATGGGTGTGAATGAAACCCTTGAAGAAGCTAAAAATTATGCTCAATTAGGTTTCAAGGTAATAAAAGTAAAGACAGGAATTGACGTTGACGAAGACATTGAAAGAATTATTCGTCTGCACGAAATTTATAAAAATAATCTAAAAATTAGAGTCGATGCCAATCAGGGTTATACTTTAGAACAATTAAAAAAATTTCTGACCGAAACCACAAAAACTAACTTAGAATTAATCGAACAACCACTAAAAGTTGGTAAAGAATCAGAGTTATTCGCACTCAGTTCGTACGAGTGTAGATTACTTGCTGCCGATGAATCTTTAAAAAATGCAAAATCTGCTTTGGCATTTAGTGCTATTCATCAGCCTTTCGGTATCTTTAATATCAAGTTAATGAAATGTGGTGGTATTTTGGGAGCATTAGAAATTGCCAATATAGCCCAACAAGCCAATATTGATTTATTTTGGGGTTGCAATGATGAAAGTATTGCCAGTATAACTGCCGCTCTTCATGTGGCATATTCGTGCAAAAACACTCGCTACCTCGACCTTGATGGTAGTTTCGATTTGGCTGAAGATTTAGTTACTGTTGGTTTTACTTTGGAAAATGGTTTTCTTAAAATAAATCAGAAAGCGGGTTTTGGATATGAGAAAATTGCGTAATTTTTATTTTTAACAAACCTCTCGCAAGTTGGAAACTTGCTCTACTATGTCGAAACTAACACCTAAAATTAGATTACAAGCCGCTACTATCTTAGTAGTGAGTGTAATTGTTGGCTCTGGGGTATTCAAAAAAATCGCTCCAATGTCGGCCGAATTAGGTTCACCAATTTTGGTGATTTTATGTTGGGTTTTGGCAGGAATCATCAGTTTAGCAGGAGCATTATCAACTGCTGAAATGGCGAGTATGTATCCTGATTCTGGTGGTGAATATGCCTATTTTCAGAAGATTTATGGTAGATTTTTCGCTTTTCTGTATGGTTGGGGGAACTTTACGGTTATGAAAACCGCCTCAATTGCGGCTCTGGCTTATATTTTTGCACAATCATTCAATAGCCTTGTTCCACTCGCTGATTTTAATCTTAGTTTTATCGTTTTGGGCGTAAATATTCTTGATAATTTTTCTATCAAAATACTGGCGTCGAGCTTGGTAATTTTACTGAGTCTGCTCAATTATCGAGGAATTACGGTAGCCGAGAGTTTGAGTAGTGTACTTACTTATCTGATGTTTGGGGCGGTTTTACTACTAATTACCTTTGGGTTGAGTTCTTCACACGGAAGTTTTGAAAATCTCACACAAAAAAGTAGTCATTTCAATAATGGCTCGCTCGAAGGTTGGGGCTTAGCAAAAGCTATGATGTTGGCAAGTCTTGGGGCTTTTTGGGGTTATGAAGGCTGGAATCATATCGGTTATATTGGCGAAGAAGTCAAAAATCCGCAACGAAACTTGCCTTTCGCTTTGGGTTTTGGAACAGGAATCGTGATTTTGATTTACGTATTGCTCAACATCGTTTTCGTTTATATTCTACCAATAGATTACTTCATTCAACTCAATGAAACACCTAATAAAATAGCCGCAATTGAAGTTGCAAATCAAATTCTTGGCAAAATCGGGGTGCTTTTTGTAGGTTGTTTGATACTTGTAACAACGCTGAATGCCACAAACAGCTCAATTATGATGTCAGCACGTATATTCTACGCCATGTCGAGAGATGGTTTATTTTTCAAAGAAGCATCTTCCATTCACCCGAAATTTCAAACACCCGACTTTTCACTTTTTATACAAGCAATATGGTCAATACTTTTAATATGGTCTGGCAGTTTCGACCAACTGACTGATATGCTTGTATTCGCATCGTTTATTTATTACGGAAGTACAGCTTTGGGAGTAATTATTCTTAGAATCAAAAGTCCAAACATCGAAAGGAAGTACAAAGTAGTTGGTTACCCGTTTGTACCCGCATTTTTTGTAGTTTTCTGCATATCTCTACTTATCATCACCATCTACAATCAACCCAATGAAGCCTTAATGGGCTTGGGTTTGATTGCGACTGGCATTCCTTTTTATATTTTTTGGAGGAAAAAAGAGTAGTTTTTGGCATTACTATTAAAATGTTCTTGTGCCTCTAAATTTCTTGAGATAATCTTTCTAAGGTATTGCCACCAAATCGTAAATTTTATTATATTTACAAAAATACAAAACTGCATCTGAGCTACTCCACTTTAACAACCTCCATAAATTTGCCATAGTTAGAATGAAAGTATTTTTGATAGTATAATAAGATGACCAATTTGCTGAAAGCCCTTTACATTATAAGTTTTTTTATAGCCACTATTTTTGAAACAAATGCCCAAATATCACTTTCACCTGCTGATAAATTAATTGATGCTACCCTTAATAGCTATCATAGAGATAGTGAAAAAACGATTTATCCCAAAATTTTAGATAGTTTACAAAGGGTATCAGATAATTTGAAAGATGCTCGGGCATCAGAGTATTTGCAATTAGTAAAAGCACAACATTTATTTGAAACCGCTAAGACGTTAGCAGCGAAAGATAAATACCTCAGTCAACTTCGCAGAATTTTTAATGAAACCGAATTCGCAGAAATAAAAGGTTTCTATTACATTCTTCGAGGGCAATTTGCTTTTGGAGAAAAAGAGTTTGCCGAAAGTCTGCCTTTTTATTTGCAAGCAAAAAGCCTTTTAGAAGAAGCCTCCTACGATAGTCTGCCTTATGCTACCTATTTTTATAATCATTTTTTTGATGTTTATTATTATTTTGAAGATTTCAAAACCGCTGCCGAATTTTGCGAAAAAGCCCTAAAAAAGCCTGATTTAGATTTATATTCACACTATGGTTATTATAATAATTTGGGGTTATGCTATATAAAACTCAAAGAATACAAAAAAGCAGAAAAAGCTTTTAAAAATGGGATACTTGCCAGTCGAAAAAGGAATTACAAGAATTTTGAAGCACTGGTACTTGGAAATTTAGGTAATCTTCATCGTTTGCAAGGTCAATACAAGGAAGCACTCCCGCCTCTTTATGCCGACGCTCAGATAAATGACAAATTTATTCCAGAAAATGCTGTAATCTCTCGTTTATATATTGCTCAATGTCTTATAATGACCGATTCGGTGGACAAAGCTAAGCAATTTATTGCTCCACCAAAATTCAAAATGCCTGTTTGGTCATACCCAAACTATGACTTAATAAAATTTGAAACTCTGGCGATGTATTACGATAAGGTTAGAGATTTTAGACAGGGAGGCATGTACAAAGATTCTTTGCTGAATTTGAAGGAAACTCTGAAAGTCAAGCTTGATTCTAAAAAATTGATAGTAATGGAGAGTAATCTAAAGATTGAACATGAAAGAAAGGCTTTTGAGTATAAAAGCCATATCCGAAGTTTACTCTTTACCCTACTTTTGGTACTTTTTGGAGTTGTTGTTTCATTGATGAACAAAAAACGCAAACAAAACCAACAAAAACTCTCTGACTCTTTGGAAAAAGCCAAAATTGAAATGGAGTCTTATTTACGAGTGATTAAAGAAAAAAACGAGCAAATTGAAAGAATAAGCAGGGAGCTCGAAAAAAGTAATGAAGAAAACAGCTCAATGGGAATTGATGAAAAAAATATTTATTTAGCTGAATTACATCAAAGTGTTATCTTAACCAAAGATGATTGGGACGAGTTCAAAGTACTGTTTGAGCAGTTATATCCTAATTTCTTCAAAGACATTTCTGGAAAATATCCAGACCTAACCTCTTCAGAAATAAGACTTTTAGCTCTTGAAAAACTCAATTTATCAAGTAAAGTCATGGGTAATATGCTTGGTATTTTACCAGCCTCTATTCGCAAAACTCGATACCGGTTACGTCGCAAATACCCAGACTTAACGTTATCCCAGATTGCTGATGAAAATGATTTTTAATACATTTTCTGTTTCATTTGAGCCTTTCTAAAAAATTGTCCACGCTATTTTAGCCTTTTGTCTATGCTGTAAAATAGGTTTTATTTATACACAAAGGTTTATTTGTAATGTCTATTAATCTCCAAATTTTGAGGTACTTATAATACTTTTCTGATGTATCGAATATTCCATTAATAGATTGATTTTCAAACAAATAAACCTTATTTTCATGAGAAAACTAATATTTACAGCCTTAACTATTTTGATTTTTCATTCCTTGAAAGCTCAACAATCTGTTACGATTACACCAGGTGGACGAATACAGTATGGAAGTAACATAGCCAATAAAAAATTAGTGTTATGGGGAGAAAAAAATAATGACCATCAATTTTTTGGTTTGGGTATAAACGGAGCTATGCTAAGGTACCAGACTGATACAACTTGGTCAGACCATGTGTTTTTTTCTGGGATAAACTCAACCTCTTCACGAGAATTATTCAGAATTAAAGGGAACGGTAATATCGGCATTGGAACTTCATCCCCGAATGCACCATTGCAGTTTTCAAATAATTGGGAAAACAGAAAAATTGTTTTGTATGAAGGTGGTAACAACAATCACCAATATTATGGTTTTGGCATCAATGGGGGTGTTCTCCGCTACCAAACAGATGCTCCATGGGGCGACCACGTTTTTTACTCTGCAATAAATGAAAATTCTTCTAAAGAGCTTTTCAGAATAGCAGGAAGTGGTAGAGTTTCTATAGATTTTGCCGAAAGCAATAGTGGCAATCTCACTTCAAATGCTTTAATCTTCGGAGGTTCTACATCGGGTGAAGGTATTTCTTCTAAACGAACATTGAATGGAAACCGTTGGGGATTAGATTTTTATACAAACGGGACCAGCCGCCTAAGCATCACCAATAGTGGAAATGTGGGCATAAGTACAACCGCACCAACAACAGACTTAGAGGTAAATGGTTTTACTAAACTGGGGTCTGATGCCCCTGCTATCAAACACAAATTATTAACAGGGAATACCGCAACTACCGAAGGCGGACTTGTTAGTCAAGCTCATGGGCTATCAGATGCCAAAATAGTGAGTGTAACAGTTTTAGTTGTATCTCTTTCGGCAAGTCAGACACATGTTCCCCCAAGTTATCCTGTGGCTGGGCTTCAGTACAGTTTTTTTGTTGAAAACGGTAGTGTTTACATCCGTAATACAGCCGCCAGTAGCTCTGTTATTTTGAATAAACCGTATAAAGTATTTATTACTTATCAAGAGTAAAAATTCGCTGAAATATTATATATTTTAGCAACTAACAATCTTTATGTTTCGTAATCCCAAATAGTAACTCAAAACAATGAAAAGGGTAGTTGATGTTTATTTTCTACCTTTTTCAAGTTTTGTTTTAAACTTTATCTATCCACCTCCCCCATCACCACATCAAGCGAGCCAATAACTGCCACTAAATCAGCTATCATTCCACCACGAGATAATTCGGGTAAAACTGACAAATTATTAAACGAACAAGCACGGGCTTTGACTCTCGTTGGAATATCCGAACGGCCATCGGTACGGAAAAAGAAACCCAGTTCTCCTTTCGGATTTTCAGCACGACAATAAAAATCCATCTTCGGTGGACGGATTTTCTTAGGAACGAGTGCTTGTGGGTCGAAATCAGTGGTTCGTTTATGTTCTTTCGTCAGTTTTTCCAGACATTGCTCAATTATTTTCACTGATTCCCAACATTCTAGCACCCGCACATTATTTCTATCCCAACAATCCCCCACTTTTCCCATTTCACCTTTCCCGACTGGAATGTCAAAATCAATTTCACCATAAACAGAATAAGAGTCAACCTTGCGTAAATCCCATTTTAGTCCCGAACCACGCAAAACTGGCCCCGTACAACCATAATTAATGGCCATTGGCAAAGGCAAAACACCAATATTTGCCGTACGATTGATAAAAATATGATTTTCGATAACAAGCTGTTGTAATTCAACGAGTTTTGGCTTCAAATAATCAATAAATTCTCGGCAACGCTCTTCAAAACCAACTGGCAAATCATAAAACAAGCCCCCTACCCAAACATAATTATAGAGCATTCTGGCACCACAAAGCCATTCGAGCATACGCATAATGTGTTCACGGTCACGGAAAATCCAAAGAAACGGCGTTGCTGCACCAATATCAAGTGCATAAGTACCGATTGCAATAAAATGAGAAGCCAAACGGTTTAATTCAGCCACCAAAACTCTAATATATTCAACTCTTTTAGGCAAATCTTTGTCGATTCCGAGCATTTTTTCAATCCCCATCACATACGCCAGCTCAGAATTCATGGCCGCCACGTAATCCATTCTATCAACGTAAGGAATAATTTGATTGAATGGCAAGCTTTCGGCGTGCTTTTCGAAACATCGGTGCAAATAGCCTAAATGAGATACAACATCAACTACAATTTCGCCATCAGTAAGCACTTCCAAACGCAAAACACCATGCGTAGATGGGTGTTGTGGACCAAGATTCAGTACCATTTCTTCCGAATATAAATCTTCGGGTTTGTACTTATTCGGTTCTGAAATAGTCAGGTTTTCGGGGCGATATTTATATTGTACTTGTTGCATTTTTGAGACATGAGAAGTAAGACAAGAGACAAGAGATTTGAGAGGCCATAATCTCTTGTCTAAAATCCAATATCTTATTTTATATAAAAAATATTACTCACAGGACGTTCGCCTGCGTGGTCGAACAATTTATTATCTGATGGATAATTCACCACACCACCTTCGGGTTGGCCTTTGATATACATTGTTGTTGAGCCTCCACCGTCAAAATTAATAGCATCTTTACAATTCAGAGCCTTTGCCAATGTACTTAACTCAGCCAAAGTCATACCAAAAGACTCAGCAGAACGTCCATCTACCGAAATCAACAACAATTTTTTATCATTTGTTACACAAGCACACGTACGAGGGTGACGATTATCATTGAAAGGCGTTTTGGCCAACTCTTCCATTCCGCCATTATACATTAACAAAGGTCCAGTCAATAAAACATTTTCTTGCGTTAGGTTTTTCTCCCAACCCGCTTTTTGTTCTCCTTTTATGATGCTTACCTTATTATTTTCGATAATTACACCCGAAATAGAATGAAAAGGCAGACGAGCAACATTTGATAGTCGAGTTGTGTCTATTACGGTTCCTCCAATTTTCAAAAAATCAACTGCACCACCATTTTTCATATCAAAAAAACCTGCATTTACGGCGGCGCTTGCTCCTAAATCGGCTGCGATTTTACTTGTTTTTTGTAATGAACGCTTGATTTGTGGGTCGGTTTTCATCGAATCGACGGTTGCGAAACCAAACTTTACTTTTTTATTATTGAGCGAAATCTCCAAAATATTGATGGACTGATTGGCACTAAAAAGCTCTTTTTGCTTAAAATGTATTCGTTTCCAATAAAACTTTTTTCCCAACTTCGTAGTTTCCCAGTTAGCATTTTTGATAATTGCAACATCATCTTGTGCCATGCAAAAGTGCGACAAGAGAACAAAAAAGAGGTTTTTTTTCATACAATAACTTAAAGTTTACCAAAAGTACAGATGCAAAATATTCTTCCCAAAGAATTTTATGAAAAACATGATACATTGACTTTATCTAAGCTACTTTTGGGCTGTACTTTGGTACATGAAAGCCCAGAAGGACGTACAGCAGGAATCATTGTAGAAACCGAAGGATACCTTCAAGGCGACCCAGCCTGCCATGCTTATCGGAAAAAATCAACTCGTAATGCACCCATGTTTGAAAGACCAGGAACGTGCTATGTGTATCTGATTTATGGAATGCACTATTGTGTAAATATTTCGAGCGGAGCAAAAGATATTGGCGAAGCCGTGCTAATTCGGGCCTTAGAACCCACAGAAGGCATTGAATTGATGCAAAAACGCCGAAAAACCAATGATTTAAAGAACCTATGCAGCGGCCCAGCTAAATTGGTTCAAGCAATGGGTATTACGCTTGATTTTAATTTTCTAACACTCGATTCAGAAGAATTTCATTGTCTTGCATCAACCAATAATGATTTTTCAATCGTTACCACTACCCGAATCGGCATTACACAAGGAGCAGATTTGCCTTATCGGTTTTATATTGAGGGGAATAAGTTTGTGAGTAGGAAGTGAATAGACATTTTTTAAGGAAGTCTTCGCTGGGCGACATTCGCTTTGAGCGAAGACTTCCTCTTTTTATCTATAACCTTTGCATTACTTGCTTCACCATTGCGTTTTTCCAAGTCAAGAAATCACCTGCCAAAATATGTTCACGGGCTTGCCCGACGAGCCACAAATAGAAAGTCAGATTATGCACACTGGCAATTTGAGCTGACAAAATCTCATCGCATTTTACTAAATGACGCAAATAGGCTTTTGAATAAAACGTACTCACATAACCGCCGAGTGCTTCATCAATCGCTGTAAAATCATCTTTCCATTTCTCATTTCTGATATTGATAATACCTTGCGTTGTAAATAGCATTCCGTTTCGGGCATTTCGAGTTGGCATTACGCAGTCGAACATATCAATTCCGAGAGCAATTCCCTCCAAAATATTCTCTGGCGTACCGACACCCATCAAATAACGAGGTTTATCTTTCGGCAAAATATCATTGACATAATCAATGGTTTCGTACATTTTTTCGGCAGGCTCTCCTACCGCTAAGCCTCCAATAGCATTTCCCTCACGGTTTTGTTCCGCAATAAATTCTGCCGATTGAATACGTAAATCTTTATAAACGCTTCCTTGTACAATCGGAAACAACGCTTGCGAATAACCATATTTGCCTTCGGTAGAATCAAAACGGTCGATGCAGCGTTTTAGCCAACGGTGGGTCATCTCCATTGATTTCTTAGCATAATTATAATCGCACGGATACGGAGCACATTCATCAAATGCCATGATAATATCCGCTCCGATAGTTCGCTGAGTATCCATAACATTTTCGGGCGTAAACAAATGTCTCGACCCATCAATGTGCGACTGAAACTTCACGCCTTCTTCCGAAATTTTACGAATATCTTTCAGTGAAAACACCTGGTAACCACCAGAATCGGTCAGGATTGGCCCACTCCAACCATTAAATTTATGAAGTCCGCCTGCACGCTCAAGTATATCCAAACCTGGGCGTAAATATAAATGATAAGTATTTCCTAAGATAATTTGAGCTTTAATATCATTAGCCAACTCTCGTTGATGCACTGCTTTTACGGTTGCAGCTGTTCCAACTGGCATAAAAATCGGCGTTAGAATTTCGCCGTGGTCAGTCGTGATTTTCCCAGCACGGGCCTTCGACTGTGAGTCTGTTTTGTGTAATTCGTATTTCATACAGCAAATTTCACCCTTCATTTTGGCTAATACAAGTATTTATTCACTGATTTTTAGCAATAACTTTCTATTGGTTTCATTGAAGGTTTGTATATTTGCACAAAGTTTCACCTAAACCGCATTTGCATGGTGTTTTGGCACTATTTACTACCGTTCATATTTTTTACTGCTTTAGTTATCCAACTCATTTATATCTTGGGGATTTTTACTCGTTTGCTTTCGCACTACGATAATGAGCCAGATGCCGAACAAAAAAAGAAACCAAGCGTTTCGATTGTTGTAGCAGCGTGGAATGAACTTGAGAATCTGAAGGAACTCCTTCCTCTACTCGAAGCACAAGAATATCCAAATTTTGAAATCATTGTTTCAGATGACCGCTCGGTTGATGGAACTTACGATTATTTACTTTTCAATGAAGGAGGCTACAAAAAGGTAAATTTTGTAAGGATTGAGAGTCTTCCTGCTCACTTTACTGCAAAAAAATACGCAGTAACGATGGGTATAAAGAAAGCTACCAAAGAAATAATCTTGCTGACCGACGCCGATTGTCGCCCAACCAGTCCACACTGGATTGATTATATGGTTGCCCAAATGACCCAAGGCAAAGATATTGTGTTAGGATTTTCGCCTTATGAATATGCCGATAGTCGATTGAATTCATTAATTCGCTATGAAACCTTTCAAACGGCTCTCCAATATTTCTCGTACGCCTTATCAAAAATGCCTTATATGGGTATTGGTAGAAATTTGATGTACCGCCGAGAACTCTTTTGGGTAACAAATGGCTTTGCAAGTCATCATGGGCTTTTGGGTGGAGATGATGATTTATTTGTTAATGAAGCATCAAATCAAGAAAATGTGGCAATCTGTATTGAGCCAGAAGCACACATTATTTCTGTTCCGAAGAAAACATGGAGCGAATGGATAACACAAAAGCGTCGTCACCTTTCAGTAGGTAAACGCTATAAATTACGTGATAAAATCTCATTGGGGCTTTTAGCGGCCAGCCATCTTATCTGTTGGTTTTGGTTTTTACCTGTATTTTTCATTAAACCTGAATGGTTTGAAGCACCAGAGTGGTCACGTATTCCAACTTATCTATTAGATGATTATAACCTACAGGACTTTTATTTATATAATGATTGGATGCGTTTGATTACATTTGTCTTTTTCTTCTGGCTATTTATTCGTTGGATTGTGCTGGCAAAAGCCAATAAAAAACTCAATAATACCGTTAGTTCATGGAAGATTCCGTATTATGATATGTTGTATGCGGGTTATTACTTGATTTTTGGTCTAATTACTTTATTTTCAAATCCCAAGAAAATTAAATGGCGTTAAGCCCGTAAGTTGTATATGTCAGACGTTTCCTTAATTACAAAATATTTTCCAAACCTTACAGAAAAACAATTACACCAGTTTGGGCAGTTGCAAGAACTATATAGTTTTTGGAATTCACAGATTAATGTGGTTTCTCGTCAGGATATTGAAAATCTTTACGAAAAACACGTACTTCACTCGCTTGGTATTTCTAAAGTGATGAAGTTTAAGCCTGGCACGGAAATTTTAGATGTAGGTACTGGTGGTGGATTCCCCGGAATCCCACTGGCAATATTATTTCCAGATTGCCAGTTTCATTTAGTTGATTCAATTGGCAAGAAAATAAAAGTTGTTACAGAAGTCTCACAGGCAATCGGCCTAACCAATTTAACCGCTCAACACGAACGTGCAGAAAACGTAGCAAGTGACTATGACTTCATCGTGAGTCGTGCAGTAACTCGTTTAAAACCATTTTACGGTTGGATTAAAGACAAAGTAACAAAGAATCAATTTAATGACCTTAGAAATGGAATTTTGTATCTAAAAGGCGGAGATTTAACCGAAGAATTGGAAGAATTCGGTGGAAAATACTCGTTATACAACTTATCCGACCACTTTGCCGAAGAATTCTTTGAGACCAAGAAAGTAGTTTATGTACCATTCTAATTTTGACTATTAAATATTTTACAGATATGAACGAAAGATTTTCAGCAAGTACCTTAAAAAATCCCTTATTACCTGACGAGGTTATCTTCAGCGAAAAAGGCGTAACATTTAAAGAACGAAAAGTATTCAGTAGTACCGAAAACTTTGTTTTCTACAACGACATCGCAGGTGTAGAAATCGACTCTGGTATCTTTTTTTCAACTATCAGAATCAAGGCAAGAGCAAGAGAACAAGAAATTTTAATTAGAAACTTTGCCAAGGCCGATGCTCGTAAAGTAAAGGAATTAATTCTCGAACGTGCAAGGCATTGATTATCAATACACTAAAAAAAACTTCAAAAAAAGTTAAAAAATATTTCACTTAGGTATTGACAACAAAAAATAAATCCCTTACCTTTGCATTATGATTTCGGAACGAAGAAATAAAGAACGAAATTATAACCGAAAAAAGTTTCCCGAATAGCTCAGTCGGTTAGAGCATCTGACTGTTAATCAGAGGGTCGCTGGTTCGAGCCCAGCTTCGGGAGCAGAGTTAAAAGCCTTATAATCAACAGATTATGAGGCTTTTTTAATTTATACTCTTTTCGCTAATTGACTACATGCAATACAATATGCAATACACAATTGCATTTGAGTGTAAAATAACATTTTCAAAAATTATATTTTAACAATAAAGGGGTCAATCTGAAAAGTTGGGGGAAAGGTAAAAAATCATTTATCTTGCAGAAAAAATAAATGATTTGGAAACGAACCTACTACAATTCATACTACCCGAAGAATTACAGGAATATTTTGAACTAACCGATGCTCAGAAAACGAGTGATTCTTACACGTTTTATTTATCTGAAAAGAATATTCATCCTAAAGAATATACTGGTCAAAAGCTACAATCTAAGGGTTTCTTTGATGAAGAAACCGTACGAGACTTCCCACTTCGAGGCAAAGCGTGTTATCTAAAAATCAAACGCAGAAAATGGTTGAATGAAGAGACTGGAAAAATAGTTTACCGAAACTGGGAATTAGTAGCAAATGGCACTCGAATGACGAAGGAATTCGCCACTTTTTTAAAAGCAGTACTTAGATAATACCCCTATAAGTTGCAAAATATTGGGAGAAATCTACGGTTTAGATGGTAAAAGACTTCAAGAACAGTATGCCGCACATTTGAGTGATTTTAGTAGTTGGAAAGAGGCAGACCACGCAGAAGATTGGCTATTATTTCCAGAGAATATGGGTGAATATTTGTCAATTGACGAGACAAGTTTATCACAGGGTGAACTCTACACAATTCTCACCAATAAATCTGGTAAAGGTCGCAAGGGAGCTTTGATAGCTATGATAAAAGGTACGGAAAGTGATAAAGTAATTGATATTTTGCTGAAAATGTCAGAATCTGTTAGAAAAAAGGTAAAGGAAGTAACTTTGGATTTAGCACCTACAATGGAAAGAATTGTAAAGAAAAGTTTTCCTAAAGCTAAGATGGTAGCCGATAGATTCCACGTTCAACAGCTCGCCAGCGATGCTGTTCAAAAAATCAGAATTGACCACAGATGGCAAGCTATTGAGCAAGAAAATAAAGAAATGGAACTGGCTAAGGAAGCTAAAGTACCATTTATAGCAGATGTACTTGCTAATGGAGATACTTTGAAGCAGTTATTAGCACGTAGTCGCTATTTACTCTTCAAAAAACAACTGGTTCGGCACTCCGAAAGATTGGTCAGTTTCGCAAGTGCATAGAGCAGAAATCTTATTTCGATTATATCCTGATTTACAACAAGCCTATCAACTTAGCAGAATGCTATCTGATATTTTTACTCATTCAAAAGAAAGAATTGTTGCCTTTAAAAAATTGGCTCTTTGGTACAATGATGTTGAAAAAGCTTGCTTCAAATCGTTCAATACTATTGCCAAAACCATTGAGAATAATTATGAGAAAATTTTGAATTTCTTTGACAATAGAAGTACAAACGCTTCAGCAGAATCTTTCAATGCTAAGATAAAGGCTTTCAGAAACCAGTTTAGAGGGGTACGAAATGTCAACTTTTTCCTGTTTAGGCTTTCAAAAATTTATGCCTAATCCCCCAACTTTTCAGATTGACCCCAATAAAGCCTGACAATCTACAATATGATTATCAGGCTTTATTGTTTTTGATATGCAATTTAAAACTTCAAAGCATCAATGATTCGCCGAACTTCTGAAACATCCCACGCTGAAATTGATTTGCTTCTGACTTGGTAATTCCCTACTGTCATACCAGCTTTTTCAAAGATAAAGCTGAATCGAATACCATTTTCTTGAATGATGGGCAAAATATCATTGACTATTAAAATATAGTTTTTAGCTACTTCCTTCTGCTTTTCATTGCCAAGTAATTCCATTAATTTATTGACTTCTTCATATTTCCAATCTCGGCGACCGTGTTTTTTATTGCTTAGTGCCGAAAACGAAATATCAATCTTACTCGCAATTTCATGTATTGTATCATCAGCATTGTCTAAAAACTGGGGGAGTTCAGCAATGATTTGGGCGTAATTATCAATCGTTTCTAAATATGCTTGCTTGTTTCGTTCCATTTCTATTTTGTGTATTAAAATATATTTACAGCGTATTTTTCAATTACACAAATCTATTACTTAATTTGAAAATAGAAAAGCAAGACGTATCATTTATTTTCTTTCTAAATCATCCATATTTTGCCACTTTAAACGCCAAACATTTTTGTCATACACAAGTTTTACTACGACAGTATCCATTAATCTATTCTCAAAAATGAACAGAATTTTCTCTTCTACTTCGACCTTACGTCCAGAAGCATCTTTTTTAAGTTCCTGTTCTTCCAGATTCTTAAAACTTATAACAGTTCCTTTCTTAGTCATTTTTGCAGTACTGTAAATGAGCATCGCACCGAAAATATCTTTTTGAGTAATGTTATCTTGAAGATACCCTTTACGATACAAATTGTATTTTGCCGTATCGCCTTTGATACCTTCATTGCCTAACTGACAATAAGCAATTGCTACTTTTTGAGGATTAGTGGAAAGATGGTTACTTGAATTTTGACAAGATGAGAAACAAGCAATTAGCCCTATAAAAATGAATTTCTGCATCAGATTTTAATGTTAGAAAGTGTATTTCTAAACATTTGTGCTGACCAAATACCGTCCAAGCGTTTTTGTGTTTCGGTACGGTCTAAGGCTTCCAACATCAACTTATCGCCTTTTTCTCGTAGCTCTTGGGCTTTGGTCAGTAAATCAATGCTTGCTTTATTGAGCAGTATTCGTTCGCCAGTGTTCATTCGTAGTCCCGCTGACATTCCTGATAAGTTACCGATGGGACTTGCATCAAAACTATTAGCCAAAGATGAATAATCATCACTTTTTGCAGCGAAGGCATTTTTAATAATATTATTATAAATCTCATTTTGAATGGCATTGGCTTCGTTTTGTTTCAAAGTTGTTAATCTTTGTTTCATAATTTCGTCCAAATAATCTTGTGGTGTTTTGGGACCTCCTTTGAATAATGCCCCAATTGCCCCAAAAGGATTAGACATAAAATCATTAAAAGCATTGCCCAGTGTCGTTTTTAGATTAGGATTATCTTTTAGAAATGCATCTAATGCTTGTTCTTTTGCCCCAAAACTTAAATCTTTCGTAATTAATGTGCCGTTAGCATCATAAACATTGCCTACCGCATCCATGACATAATTTTTCCCATTGACAGTCATTGTTCCCGATGAAAAGGAAGGCATTGAAATTCCCTCCGAAGAAAACAAATCTCCAAATAAATCTCCGCCCAAATCGCTACCTATATCGCCAAATACGCCTTGATTACTCAATCGAAAAGCCGTGCCATTGTTTCGGCTTTTTACACCATCATTAATTGCCATCGCTTTGTTTTCTAATTCTTCGGCCATTTGATAGTAAGTCATGGCTTGCTGCATTTTCTTTTTTTGCAGAGCAGTTTGTAGAGCATATTGGCGACTCATAAAGGATTTTTGACTACTCAAAAAATTACTGAATGACTGAACACCATTTTTGTTATCAATGGTTGTTCCCTTCATTACAAGGTCGTATAAAGTTGAACCACTTTTATCGGAATAGTTTTTACCATCCATATAGGGTGTTAAATCTGAGATTTTAAAATTGGTATTCAAGTTAGAGGTAAAAGAACCTTTTAAAGCACTATTCAACTTCATGATGGCGGTGGCATCGTTGTACATCATTGAATGGTAAGCCAGTTTCAGATACTCATCGGGGCTTCGCAGGAGGTCTTCAATTTTTGAACCTGTTTCCAAAATACCAGTAGTATTAGCCTTTGTTGCAGCACCTTGTTTAGTTACACTTTTTAATTGTGCAATCTGAGTTTTGGCTTTATCTACCAAATTTTTTAACTGAATTAATCGCTCTATTGCTGTTGGGTCAATAGATACTTGGGCTTGAACGTCAAGATTCATGCACAACAAACAACTTAGGCGGAATGCCACCCGTAATAGTTTTTTCATCATTTAATTTTGTTTTAAGAATATTTTATAACCTTCATTTAACTCAATTTCTCCTGCTTTTTTCTGAACACCACCATAACGCAATGACCGAGAAATACCACTTACCACGCCAGCCCCCACTTGCCCAACTACTCCTGTTGCACTGCCAATGTTATAAACTGCATTGTCAATGTTATCAATTGCTTGATTATTTTGCTGACGAATTTGCCCTTTGGTATCATCACTTAGATACGCAATGCCTGGCAACATATCGTTACTATCATAAACCACCATTTTTGTAGGAATAAATTCAGTTCCTGATTTGATAGCCGTTATCATAATTATCAAGCGATTTCCGCCCATCATGGCTATGCCACTGCATAGAGCGTTGGCAGGAATGATAATACCATCAATTATCATTGGTTCTAATAATCTTATTCTGACCGATGAATTATTTCGCACCACTTGCGTACCATAAATAGCTGCTTTGACGAGTTCTTTTTTATGAATCGGTGTGTTACGGACTTTATTGGTAGTGTTTTCCAAAACAATCGTATTAAATGGATTTTCTCCTGTGGCTACTTTGATAGGTTCACGAGACTTTACAATTCTTTTTCTTTCCCCATAACCTTCTTTTCTTATTTTTGGGACTGAAACTTGCTCAATTACATTAGGAGTCAAAGGTGAATTTGAGGCTGTTATTTCAGATGAATTATTCGTT
Source organism: Emticicia aquatilis (assembly GCF_014644295.1). Classification (GTDB taxonomy): domain Bacteria; phylum Bacteroidota; class Bacteroidia; order Cytophagales; family Spirosomataceae; genus Emticicia; species Emticicia aquatilis. The sequence goes on along the minus strand of NZ_BMKK01000002.1, from coordinate 295,133 downwards.
TCTGATGTATTTTCTTTGAATACATTACCCACACCATAGTTTTTCAAACCTTTGTCATTGACTTTTAGCGGAGTGCCGCCCAACAGAACTCCGCCCGATGAAGTTTTATCTTCATCAACTGATTTTTTCACTTCATCAAGCATATCACCAAAAGTATCCTTCTTGCCGTTATTGTGGAGAGCCGCCCTTTCATTATCTTGACTTACATCAATTTTGGGCATCGAAAAAGTCATGTTTTTAACAATCTCTTGACGAACGTATTTTGACACACTATAGAAAACAATGAGTAGTAAAAACAAGCCTATTAAAATGAAGACAAGTCTGTTTTTACTAAACAAGCTCAACATCTTTTCACTGAAAACGGAACGCCGTCCGCTTGCTTTTTTTGCAGGAGAAGTTAATGCTTTAGTTTCTTCTTTCACACCTTCATTTTGATTCGCAGTTTCCATTTTTGCTTGTCATTAGAGCATTTCAGCTTTTAATATTTTTTTGAAAGGAATATCTATACTTACATTGCGTAAACCATTCTTTTCTCTGAAAATCACTTGTAAATAACCATTGTCGGTTGTTGCATAGAGTGGCACATAATAGAGATAGGTAATCTGCTTTTGTGGGGAAATGGTTTTGGTTGGTTCAATACTTTTCAAGGCATTTACTTCCTCAATACCTAATGATTGTAAGCGATTAATAGCTTTTTTCTTCATTTTGGATATGTATGAAAAGGAAACATTATCTATTTCATAGGTAATGGAACTCTCATTTTTCACCAAGAATTTAAGATAAGTACCATTTTCATCATTGTGAAGGTTTTCACATTTAACAGCAATACCCGATTGATAGCCTTTAAATAAAATGTTGGGACTAAGAGATGCTAACTTTTTAAACTTATCATTCAGTAGCATATTATCGTCCTTTATTTTGAGCGTTTCTACTCTTTTCTCTAAGCCTCTATAATCATAAAAGGCTTTTGATAAGGGTTCTTGGTAGTTTAGGTATGCTTCATAAATCTGATTCCCGTGTGTCAAAAGTAAAGTTGTTGGCTTGGCACTCGTATTTTTCGCCTTTAAAAACAGAACTTGTGTAGCTACACTTGATTGATTGGTTGATGCGGGTTGTGCTTGATAATCAGTATTACCCAAATTGACAAGAGTAATGGCATCATCAAAAATCAAGTAAGTTGTTGATGTAGCATTAACATAAATGGTGTCTATCTTTTTTTGAGAAAAGATAGCAAATGAGATGAATAACAAAGAAAAGCGGAATGCTGTCCAGAGTGACGACTCCCGACGGAAAGCCGCTCGTAATAGCTTTTTCATAATTTTTATAGTTTTGGTTTATACTCGATATAGTTAAAATTTTGAATTTGTAATCCATATGGGTTCTTTTCTGAATATGGTACTGGCTGTAATTCAAAAATTGCCCCTACGTTGCTTATTTTTTCTTGTTCATTGAAATAGATAGCTTGTTTGAAAAGTAAGGTACATTTGTAAGGTACAACCGACATATCTACACCCATGCTATCTATTTTTATCTTGGAATAAGCATTGAACTTGGTGTAATTTTCTTGTACTTTTTCATCAATAAAGTTCTTGTAAATGGCCTGTGCATCTTGCTTGTTTAGTAGCCAAAAACCTTCATTGAGTCGTTCACTAAATGATTTTGCATCGCTTTCAAAAAACAATTTGGCAAATGTGTTTATCAAGCCTCTTACCTGTCCGATGTTGCGAGTATCGTTATCAGCTAATAAAGCGGCAAACATTTCTTTGCCCGAACGTACAAATACCTTTTGGTCTGAGTTTTTAGTAGCATCCCAAAACAAAGTTCCCCAAAGAATATTTGAAAGAAGCAATAGAAACATACTCGCTTTCAAAAGGTTAAAAAGTCTATCAATGTATTTATTGACATCATTAACGGCAAAGAAATGCCTAATCGCCGTTTGGGTTTTCGCTATCATGGTTTTGTACGATTTGTAGTGTTATTTCTACTAAAAACATCTGAAAAGCCTTGTTTAGTTGCTTCCCATGCTTTGGTTCTTGCTCCTGCTGATTTTTCCCAAACTGACTTTCCTGCTACACTTGCCCCAGCAGCGACCATGCCCCCTGTTACTCCTTGAATACTTCTGATAATGCCACCAATCGCCGAAGAGCCAATGTAAAGTGTGGTTAAAAGCGGAACTCCGAGATACATCAGAATCAAAGCAAGGTTGATAACCAACATATTGACAATATCACTTCCTTGTGTTGTGGTTTGAATTGTGGTTGATAAACCAACCACCAAGTTGTCCAAAACAGATAGCGTAAGTGTCCAAAAGAGAATGTTCAGCATTGAGCGAAACCAATGTGTAATTGTTCCTCCTAAACCTGGAACGGTACTGAGGGCAGTGGCAAAAATACCTACCGAGTAAGTAAATGCGACTAACACATTTTTGACATTTTCTAACAAAAGCCTAATAATCATAGATAAACCATTCTGAATAGCGGTCAGCACTACATTGATTAGTTTTCCAAAATCCATTGTTAATAAATCCCAACCGCTTGCTTCGGTAGAAGGATTGTTGGCATCGCCTGAAACCTTTTTCATTTGAGCCAATATGTCATCAACTTTCGTGTAGGTATTGGCTAATTCATTGATTGCACCAACCACCAAGCCCATCAATTCATTGTAATAACCAATCAGAAACATTAATGCCACGACACGAATTAGATTCAATACATTTGAACCATAAGATTCGCCAAAAACTAAGACCTTGAATAGCATATAAGCAAAATGAATGAATAGCATGATTCCTGCTAATTCTAAGCAATTTCCTTTTGCTTTGGTGGCGAGTAATTGAGCCGTTTTAAATAAGGCATCACCACTAATGGTAACTTGCAAAATAGTGTCTGTCATAATTATTTAGTTTAAATTTCATGTTCTTTCGGGCGGCGTTCCGTCGGGAATCGCCACTCTGGATGGTATTCTGCTTCCCATTCTTCTACGAAGCGGTTAATAGCATAATCAAAGTATTTTCCACCTTCTGCCATTTCTCGAATTTTGTTACGCTCTTCTGCACGAGAGGTAAGCAATGGGATAATTTTCGACGGCACTTCTACCCGATAAACATTGATTAAATCTGCTCTTTTGACAAAAATTTCTCGCCATTTATCAGCGGCATCTTTTCGTAAAGACTTCAATAAGTCTTCGGCGTGTTTGTTCAATCCAAAGAATTTGACGTTTTTATCAATCATGTTGGAATCGGTATGTCGAAGGATGAAAACTGTTGAAGATAAATCTTTGACAACAGTACCAATGGAAGAGTTTTGGATTTCCGAAATGCCTTGGGTAATGATGCTTATTGTCCCCTCACATTTTCTAACAGTTCGATACATATATTCTATAAAACCACCCAACAAACCATCTAACATCGACCATGCTTCATCAATATAAATGCGTTTGATTACTTTGGGATATTTATCTATAATATCGCAGGATAGTTCAATGATGAGCATTCCGACAACTGGATATAATGTAGGGTTAGCCTTTATTTTGGCTAAATCGAAGCAAATCAATGGATAAGAGGCTATCGGTTGTTCTAAGTCGAAGTTATTATCAGAATTCAAAATTGCTTGATAACTCCCAACTGCAAAGGGTTCTAAAGTGATGAGTAATTCATCTATATTGAGACTCTTTTCAATCTTTGTATATACATCTTTCCCATCGTTTTCTTGCTGAAAAGTATTTAAAAAATCATAAAAGCCACAAATACAAGGCATTGTACTTTGTTTTTGTTGGTTATACTCGTCGAAGTATTGATTCAAAAACTTGTTCAGAATACTCCTTTCAGCATTAGTAAGATTTGAATTACCTCGCCAAATCGTAGCAATCAAATTAATCAAAAACTCCATTTTTGCTTCTGTCAATCTGAACTCGCCAGAGATTTCGTCATAGTTTACTAAAAAAGGGTTATACCTTAATGGCTTTTCGGGGTCGTACTCGTAATAGCGGCATTTATCAGGCGGAATGGCATAAAAGATAGAAAGATACGTACCACCCACATCAATAATTATTTGTCTTTCACCTCTATAAAATCTTTGTAAAATCAAATTACCCATCGTGAAACTTTTGCCCGAACCTGGCACCCCAATTGTCAAAGAATTATTGTTTTCAAATCTTATCGTATCGTAAAAATCAACCAATAGTGGATTGCCCATTCTATCGCACAATAAATCACCTTTCTTGTCGCTTTTTAGTAAGGCAGTCGTAGTGAAATAACAAGCTGCCACCATATTATCCATTAATAACCAACGAAAATTCTGATACGAATTACAAGGGGCATTACTGACAAAAAGGTTAGTAGTATCCAAATTTTCTAAATAAGATTCCGCTCCGATTTCTCGATAGGCTTTCATTACTTTTTGAATGGAATCTTCTATTTGTTTGTGTGGAACGCCGCTGGGCGGCATACCGCCCGAAGGCTTCCAAACCAAACATTGCACAGAGACATTCAACAAAGAATTGCCATTGGTTGTAATCTCATTCAAGAACTCGAACATATCTCTACTTTTGGCACGGTGCTGTTCCGACATCAAAAAATCCAGACGAGCAATGTTCTTTGCTTCAAATTCAATCTTGTTATATGCCTTTTGGGTATCCAAAGGTTTGAATGTAACACTCAGCACATGAGGAATTTCTAACTCATTCATCAAGGCATACAACTGTGGAGAAGAGACATTATAACCATTATCCATGTCATTATTGACATTCGTAGGTTGCCCCGACATACTGATGATATTGACAGTATCCGTTCCCAAAATCAAGCGTTCTTTATCGGGTGTGAAGGTTTTGAAGATAGTATATTGGTCAGGTGTAAAATCAAGGTTGAAATATTGACAAAGAACTTTCATTACCTCATCTTCAGTCAAGCGTTGGTAGCTCAAATCGCCTATGCTGACAATCGAAATAAAATGATTGGCAATCGTTTCTATTTTTCTTTTGTACGATGAGATGTCTTTAAATGTATTTTCAAAGACCCGACCGCCCCGACCAAACCAATTATTGGTCAAGGTATAATCCTTGTTTTTTTCTTCCCCAAAACTGATAAACAAGTATTGTTCGTGGCGTTGAATAGGTCTTTCACCAAAAGAATGAATGAAACGCTGCTCGTAATAGTTTTTATCCTTCATCGAAAGATTAGCTTGGTCATAATAATAAAAACCCATCATTTGAACACAAGCACCGATTTCTAAACTTTTCAAGACTTGCGAAACATTTTCACCAATCTTGTTATATTCACCCGTGCTTAATCGCTCTATTTCAACACCTTGCACACGGTAGCCAATTCCCACTCTTCCATCAGACATTATCAATAGATTGTCTTCAAAAGCGAAATAGGGAAACACTTGCTCGAAATTTCTGTGCTGGTCTATCATTGGTTTGATTTTAGAAATTTAGAATGATACTCTCTGAATAATTTAGGTTTAGACATTTCTACTTTTTTGGGAGCAGACAAATACCAATAGATTAGACTTTTCAAAAATGTGGCGTGCTTCTTCGCTGTTATTTTTCGTAAAGCAATAAAACCTGCTATCAGTAATCCCAACAAAACCATATTAACCCATGAAGGAATCGGCAAAAATGTACGCATGATACTAAGCACAATTACAAACCCAAAACTTGTAATAAGAAATAGCATCAAATCACTCATTTCTACTCCTGCAATAAGGGTTGGTTTTTCTAATGATTTTCTGATATTCACCTCAATTACCATTAAAGCCACCTTGTCCGCCCACATCGGTTTTGATTTGCTCAAAAACAAACGTAAATCCGAACCAAAGCAGAACCGCCACTATCAAATAAACCAATCGCATGATTTTATTGGGGCTATCACTGATGAATCCAATAATGACAGAAATAAGTCCGAGGACAATAGCAATCGTGAAAACAACATTTACTACAAGCTGCACCGTTTTACTAATATTTTTTAAGCCGCCAACAACGCCTTGTGCCATGACTTCATTTGGCAACACAGAAAAAATGATGCTCAGAATTAGGTAGATGCTAAACAATTGTAAGTTTTGATTGGTTACACGAAGTTTTAGTGTTTTCATAATTTTGAATTGATGTTTGTAAAATTTAAACTGATTTTGATTTTGGCAACGTCTTCCTCATTCAATACTGCGGTTGCTTGGGTGGTCTTGATTATCTCCTTGTTTGACCTTGTTAGCATTTGAGGTTTAGGTGAAGTTTTTTGTTCGTCAATAACTTTAAGGATATTTTTCTCAGGATTATTAGTTTCTTTGGTTAATTCTTTGACTTTGAAATGTTGCCATTCTACCGCTAATATTTCTTCCTTTTGTTTTATGCCTACCCACTCCAGTGTCCAATGTCTAAGTACTGTCCATAGGAATACCGCCTCTCGGAACGCCGACCGTTTGTATTTTACTGTTTTTTCAAAAATAAAAACTGACCCAAAGATGAACCCTATACCCAAAAAGAAGCATGAAAGCCCTAACAATACACCTCTCAACTCTTTGATTGGAAGTGTCGTAACATCATTCATCCAAAAATAAATAGCCCAGTTTCCAAACCATGCTATAAGAAAAATGCCTATTGAAAAAAGTCCTAACCCTTTGGCTAATAGTATTATTTCTTTACGCTCCCATTCGACCATTTTTAAATGAAATAAGAATACTTTGGGTACAAACATAAATATTTATATTTTCATAAACAAATATTTTTTATGTTTAATGAAAATATATGATAGTATTTTTACAACATTTGTGTTTTCATTTACAAACATTATCTATTCTTATGGAAAATAATTTAGGTAGATTTAGGCAAGAAATTAACATTGCATCTTATGCAGTATCGAAAGGTTGGCAAATCAACCAAAGTAAAAGTGATAAAAACTGCACAGTCGTTCAACGTTTAGAAGACGGCAGAAGTGTTGAAACAATTTTGGTTCGTAAAGACAACCAAAAAGGTTATCGCTACATCACAGATGGCGACCCATCAGACAGAGGAACAATTGTCGATTTTTTGGTAAAGAAAGAAAACTTTTCTATTGTTGAAAAAGAAGATTGGGCAAAAATATTTGCTCATTTGAACAACTATATGGGTAATGCTACCCATGTACAACTGCCACCCTCACCACCCAAACCCGATAAGGATTTACAAAAGCAGGTAGATTCTTTTCACCTAAACATGAATCCATTGACTGACACCCGATATTTGGAAAGTCGTGGATTGACTGAAAATTCTTTTCATTCTCCCGAATTTCAAGGTCAAATATTCAATAGTAGAGTTTATGGTTGGAAAAATATAAGCTTCCCATTACGAACCGATGAAGCCTTTGTGTGTGCTATTAATCGAAGTGATGAACAAAATGGTTATCGAAAAGAACAGTGGAATAGGTTAACGAATGAACGGGACGGTGCAATGCACATTTCTAATTTGGATATTTTCGGTTCAAAAAAGATTGATAAACTCATCATTGCAGAAAGTCCAATAGATACACTTTCTTATCTTGAATTACACCACAAACCTATTCGAGAAAAACAAGAAGGCAACATTTATATTGCCACCGCAGGTACACCAGCCAATGCGGCTTATGCTACCCTTCAAAAAGTAATTAACCAAACCCAGCCCGAAAAAATAATCCTTGCTTTTGATAATGACAATGGTGGGTATCGGCATAGCTTGAATATCATTGGTCAGATTTCTCACCCAAACGCACCAACCTCTGAGCTTATCAAAGGTGATTTTTCATGTATTCACAAAAAAGAGGTCGTTTTGAGACTTCAAATGCCAATTATCAATGCTGAGGATAAATTAACTCAACAAAAACAGGTAGAAGATAAACTGATAAAACCCTTAGAAAGTAAAATTTATCAAGGAAGTGAAGATACCATTAAGTACAGTATTTTATCTGATTCAGCCCATCATCAACAGATAGAAATTAGGTTTCCTTACCACAAAAATTATCTTATCGAAGCCGAAAAAGGTTTGGTAGCCATGAAAGGCTTAGAAGGTACCATCTCCTTAGAACATCCAAAACAAAAAGATTATAACTTGGAAATATGCAGAAATAAACCTTTTGTAGTAAGCCAAGAAACACTTACCAAAGAATCTAAGATTATTGAACTGGCTATGAATCGCTTCGCTCGACCTATCGAGGCGTTAGCGTATGCCCAAAGTTTGGATACAAAAAATAGTAAAGTAGCCAATATTTATCTGGAGAAATATACAGCCTATCAAGAATATGAAGCTCCCGAATTGGTAGCGACGATTAAAAATAAGGATATTGAATTTAGGAATGAAACCTTCAAGAAAGATATTGCCACCAGTCAAAAACAATTCCAAGAACAACAAGCCTTAGAAAAACAGAAGTTAATAGCCATTTCGATTACTGATACTATATTCAAACAAAACGAACTGGTTTTGCTATCAACGCACCACAGAGAAGATAATTCGTTGGAATGTAGATTCCAAACGGTTAGTAAAACACCATTACAAGCAATGGTTAGTAATGATACTGCATTCATGGATAAGATTAATGCTGCTTCCACAGATAAATGTTCTGTTGTTTTTAAACAAGATAGCATAACACTCCTTTCAGTTCCAGTTTTGCATGAAAGTCTATTGTTGGGAGAGAAGTTTGTAGAACGTAATGAGCAAAACATTGAGAAAATGGATAACACAAGTAAAGTGGAATTGTTGAAAAAAGATTTGAACTTGAAAGAAATTACCATAACTGATACACAAGGCGAAATACTTGCCATTGCTGATTATTCAGTCAAAGTGAAAAAAGATGGTGAAATATCGGTACATAAAATTGAAAAAATTGACCTTGAAAAAATTAATCAAGATGGATTAGATAGCTTGGTTATCCGAGAAGAATTAGATAAATCTACCGATGAAAGAGACAATGGATATAATCAAAAACAAGAACCAGAAACGATAGAAATAAGTCTGTAAAACAAAATGTATTGTGTTTAATTATGCCCTTCAAAGTTAAGTTTTTGGAGGGCTTTTTTATACCTAAAAGAGTTTTTGTTAAGGGGAAAAAAGGATGAATCTTGTTTGTCGATTCTATCTCATTTACTTCAAAAAACACCCTTTCTGCCGTATCTTTATACTATCAAACAAGGAGATAATGAGCTAATAATCAGCACATTATCTCATTAAAACATTCATTTTTATCTTTGATTTATACAGCAATGAACAAAACAATTTTAATCGGAAATGTGGGCGGTACACCCGAAGTTAAGACCCTTGATAGTGGTTCAAAAGTAGCTACTTTTTCTTTGGCAACGAATGAAAATTATACCAAGAAAGACGGCACAAAAGTAGAGCAAACGGAATGGCATCGCTTGGAAGTTTGGGGCAATTTAGCCAACGTAGCTGAAACGATTATAAAAAAAGGAGACCGTATTTGCATCGAAGGAAAAATCAGAACTGAAAAATGGGAAGACAAAGACGGCAACGCCCGAACATCTGTAAAAATCAGAGTTGACCGCATTGAATTATTGGGCAAACGCAGAGAAGAAGTTGAAGCAAAGGCAGAGCAAGAAGCTAAACAAGACCCCAAAGGAAACAAGAAAAAACCTTTACTTGGAGAAACCAAAGAAAGCAATGTTGCTTTTGAAGCAGGTAAAAATGAAGGTGATTTACCATTCTAAATTATTTTAATAATAATATAAGGGAAAAAGCCCCCTTTCATCGGCTTATCAAATCAATTAATTTCTAAATACAATGACAAATCCAGTAAACACTCCAACAAAAAACAGCAACGGCAGTCCATCGCACGGTACACCAGTTGCACCTGCAAAGGCTGAAACAGTGGCCGAAAAAAGCAAAATCAACGGTACAGAGCCGATTGTTACCGAAGAGCAAAAGCCGATTGAAGTTTCTGCACAACTTCAGGTAATTGAATTAAAATCAGCCAATGCCGTTTTTGACCGTTTGGATGAAGGGTTAAAAATGAAAGAACAATTCAACAAAGCCAAAGAACGAGTAGGCGAATTTGAGGATTTTTCAAAAGATTACGGTGATGAAGGTTTAGTTATGACTATTTCAAATGTAGGAACAAACAAAAACATTCAAATTCAGAATGTAGCCATGATTTTGGATTTTGTCAATAATTTGGTAAAAACAGGCAAAACCCACCTCAAAGCCTTAGAAACTGAAATTGTCAATTTCACTATCTAACAAACAAAGAAAGCCCAATTTTAGGGTTGGGCTTTCTTCAAATCAATTTTTAAAACTCAAAATTTAATTCAATGGAATCTTTAGAATGGGATATTATAGAAAAACCGATTTTTGCCAACAATAAGCAAGTTTTAGGCTATAAAGGTATTTTTCGCAACGATAATGGGCAATTATTAAACATTGCCAAATCCAGTTACACCCCCACACACAACGAAAAATTTATCGAAGTAACCGAAAAACTACACGCTATTACAGGTTTTCCGATTGAAAATTATTACGATGTGGATGGAGGAAAAAAGGTTTTATCATTTCTCAAATGTACCGACACAATGCAGGTTTGCGGGCATGAGTTTAAAGATTATTTGATGATAGGCAATAGTTTTGATGGTTCAACGGGCTTTTTTATTGGAAATAGTAATATTATGGTCAGATGTTCCAACCGTTTTTCAAGAAATTTTCGTCAACTCCAAGTAAACCACACTAAAAATAACAGTCTCCGCATTGATGGTTTAGTACAATACTTTGATATGTTTATGAAGCAACGCACCCAATTATTTGAAAAAATGGAGCAACTTTCTTGGGTAAAAATTGATGATTCCATCAAAGATGCTTTGGTTGAGCGATTAACCCGAATGAATGACGAAGAAAAACTCGGCAATGAATTATCGACCCGAAAAAGAAATATTATAACTAATCTCAATTCTTCAATTGACAGAGAATGTGCCGATTTGGGTGATAATGCTTTTGGACTTTTTAATGGCATCACGCACTACACTACCCACATTAAAAACACAAAAAATGCCACCTTTGGCAATCCGTTTGGTTCGTCAAACGAACTCAATCAAACTGCTTTTAAATTCTGTACGGAGTTAATAAATGCCTAAAAATTAGGGTTGCAGGTGCAAATGCTTACAACCCTAATTTTAATTTCCTTGTACTTTTTACCTAAATGACACAAATCCAATTTGTCCAAAAAAATTTTGGGCTTCGCCCAATCGTTATTTTAAAGTTTTTGGAATGGCATAGTCCTATTTACTAATTGTTCACTGAAATCAATTCATCTTAGATGTTCTTAAACAGGTCGGCATTAGCAGCTAAATCCTTTTCCAAGAGTCCTAAAAAGTATTGTTGCTTAGACTTACCTTTCATTTTTGATATTATTTCAAGTTTGTAGAGCAGTTTGACCGAAGCAATTTTTAATTCAATCCTCCAAACTTTGTCAGTCGCTTCAAGTACTTTTTCTTTCCCCTTGACTACTTTATTGGGTTTATCGACAGGCTTTGTTGCTACTTCCAAAGTCTCATTGGTTGTAATTTCAACAGGTTTATCGTACATTTTACCAATATTTCTACCCAAGCGTTCACGCATGAGCTGCTGTTTTTCTTCCATTGTCATTGGCTTACCTTTCTGATTTTCCATATCATAGTTCAATCTTAAATTTCTCAATAAATTCCTTGAAAAAAGGCTCAAACTTCTCTTTACCGCCCTTTTTATCAAAAATCGACGTGTAAGAATCTTTGATAACAAACACTTCGAGCATGGATAAAGGAGTGTCAAAAAATGGTACTTCTTCGTTTTGTTTCATCAACTCCAGCACCTCTTTGTCATTATTGGTCGAACGAGATTGATTCAAAAAGGCGTAAAAGTAAAAATCAAGGTCTAAATCAGTTCGTTGTTTTTCAATTTCTTTAATTACAGGTAGAAATTGAAACATTGAATCCGTAGAAAAACTACTGCTTTGGGTCGGAATTAAGATACTATCGCAGGGAGCAAAAATATTGATGGCATCTTTGATAATGTCGTCTTTGTTAGTCAATCGTGGAGCATCAATGAATATAAAATCGAATAAATTTTGGTTTTCTTGTACCAATTCGTGCAATGTATCGGTTTCTTCAATACTGATGATTTCGTAGGGAAAAACAAAACCTTCGTCCTTTTTCTCATAATCAGCTACTCGTGTCATAGCAATTGTTGCTTGTAAATCGGCATCAATTACCAAAACTTTCTTTTGATAAGTGCTTCCCAAAATATTTGCCAATAGAGCTGTAATCGTGGTTTTTCCAACGCCACCCTTTTGATTTGCTACTGAAATAATTCGAGCGGACAGAGAACCGTTGTTGTTTCTTGTTTGTGTTGTCATTGATTGATTGTTTTAAAATTTATACTATTTCTGTTTTTTAGTAATTCTGTATTGAACAGGTATCTGTGATTCTGTATTTCTGTTAATCTGTATTTCTGATTTTTTGTAATACTGTTTTTCTGTCATGAGCGGGGTGCGTAATCTATTTCTGTACTTCTGCTTTTCTGTATTCTTGTATTTTTGTACTTCTGCTTTCCAGTATTTCTATTTTTCTGTTTTACCGTATATCTGTTTTACCGTAAATCTGTCTTTCTGTTTTATCCTATTTCTGTAATTCTGACACAAATATATAATTCATTTTATATATTTATTTATTTTATTTGAAAATATTTATATTTAAGATTTCGTTAATACTACGTAGAATAGGGTTTAGCAAGAAGGGTGAGGTTAGCAGAGCTAATTCATTTATAATCAGAGGATTATAAAAAACAAAGTACCCCAAAGTAAATGCAAGTCATTGATTATCAATGAATTAAAACAGTATAAAGTACCCCGATATACAAAAATATGGAAAAAGAAGTGCGAATAGCCAAAATTAAGATTGATGAAGAGATTGTCAAAAATGTAAGAGTAACCGTTGAAAATTTAAACAAAATCAATGGCGATGCTATCATTCCAACACTCTCAGAAAAAGATAAAACTCATCTAAAATCGGTCTTCGTTAATGGTAAGCTAACGCAAAAAGTTGAGAAATTATCCATGAAAATGTTTACCGAAACTGCTTTAAACTACTTTATTAAACACAAAATAGACCCTCGATTTTTTGATGATAATGATTCAATAGCTAACCAAGTAGTACGCTTACGAAATCAGATTTTTTCTTTTTTGCAGGTGCAAGAACGCCAACATATTATGCCAATTAATACTGTTTTGGCAGAATTAAAGAAAAGAGAAACTGATAAGTTAATCAACGAAAACAAGCAAATTTCGAGGCAGACTTTAGCGTATTTGGTATCATTTACCACACTTTTCTTTGAAACATTAGATATGACTAAAGATGAAGTTGAAGCCATTAAGGCAAGGCTTGATTTATTTTATAAAGAAGCTTTCAAACATTTAGAGGAATAAAGAAATATCGAATCTATGTATTCAAAAATAATTAACCCTACCAAGCATGGCAACATAGTTTATGACAATAAAAGTAGTGCCGCTCGATTGGGTAATTATCTCAATAAAGAACCATCAACGAACGAAGAAAAAGGTATTTTCTTTAATTCTTTGGGCGATTTTGATAAAAAACAAATGTTGGAAGCCATTGATAATAATGTAAAAGGCTTGACCCAAAAAGATGATAAATTTCATTCGCTGGTCATTGCTCCGTCAGCAAAAGAGTTGGAGCATATAGGCAATGACCATTCAAAATTGAAGGCATTTACTATCGCTTGTATGGAAAAATATGCAGCTAATTTCAATCTGGGCGGTACTCCGTTAAATACAGGCAGAAAGCTTTCTGAAAAAGATTTAGTTTGGTATGCTACCATTCACCAAAACAGAGCCTACAAAGGTACAGATGTAGAAGTTTTGAACGGTGAAAAGAAATCGGGCGATTTGAAAAAAGGTTTACAGACACATATTCACGTAGTAGTTTCAGCACGAGATAAGGAGCAGAAAATTACGCTAAATCCAAATACATCTAATAAACAAAGGTTCAAAATGACAACTTGGTTTGAAGCCAATCAACGACAGTTTAACCAACAATTTGATTTTAAACCTGACCCCAAGGAAATACCTAAATCCAAAGATAAAACTGCCTATTTTATTCTTTGGACTGAAAAGAAATTACATCTATTGGAGAAGTTGGGTATCACAGACAAGCAAATTACTGAAATCAGAAACATTGCAAAAATCAAAAACAATAGCACTGATTTTCGGAAAAATTTAGGTATGGTTATAAAAGAAGTAAGGGCAAATAAAAGTTCTAAGAATAGCCAACAGCAGCAAAAGAATATTCCAATTTCATCTGAGCAAATGAAATTATTGGAAAATACCACGCCTTTTAAAATCCAAACTGATTTAGAGCTACCATCAACAAACAAATCATTCATGGCTGAATTTAAAAGTTTTCAGAGCATTTTTGAGCATCTAAGCACAGACGAATTTAGTAAAAATCAAATAAACCCTTCTGCGAAACGCAAAAAGAAACGCAATTTAAATCAAGACTTGTCTTTATAAACTTTCTTGTATAAGATATTTTCATTTTAATACAAAAATTATGAAAAAAGAAAAACTATTAACATGGACTATTATTTCAATTTTAATGACTTTTATCTTTGGTGAAGCCTTTATTCGCTATTGGATAAAAGCAGAAAATATGCCCCGATGGTTTTTAGTTCGCTATGCTACGTACTATAATTACTATGGTTTTTTAGTTCGATTAATGGCATTTTCTTTACTTTGGCTATTCTTTTATATAAGCCGAAAACAATCGCTTGCCGAACGATATGGCTTTACTCCAAGAAAAGTTTTGAATGAAAAGCACCGTAAATATATAATAATCACCTATGTTTTGTGTGCGACATTAGGGTTATTTATTATCTATCTACCATTCTCGTTTTTAACACTTTTTATTTATGTAGCGATTGTTACGCTTGGCTTTCTTTTCTCGTATTTTCCTGAAAAAGAAATTGAAAGAGTGCAGACTGACCGAAAAAAGAATGAAACCAACTATTCTTTACATCTGAAAGGAGATAATCAAAAACAAGTAAACATCACCAATCCATTTCGTGGAATTTTGGTTATTGGCTCAAATGGTGGTGGTAAGACAGTTTCAACTGCCGAGCCATTCATCGAACAGTTTGCACGAAAAAATTATGCAGGAATCATCTATGATTACAAATTCCCTACTTTATCTGATATTGCCTATCTGCATTTTTCAGCCAAGAAAGAATCGAATAAAGGTGAATTACAGCCTACTTTTTTTGTAGTCAGTTTTTCAGATATTAGTAAATCGCACCGCTTCAACCCTTTGAACCCAAAATACTTGAAAAGTCAGATTTATGCCACTGAGTTTGCTAAGGCATTAGTCGTGAATTTTAACACTGAATCGAATCAAAAATCTGACTTTTGGGTGAAATCTTCTACTGCTTTTTTGACGGCTATTATCTGGTTTCTAAAAAAACATCATCCTCTTTTTTGTACCATTCCACATTTAGTAAGTATCATTACTGGCTTTTCGTACCGAGATACAATGGCGATGCTCGAAACTGACGATGAATGTGCCAAAATCATTCGGTCGGTGCTAACAGCACGAGATGAACGAGCTGGAAATCAATTATCAGGCGTTGTTAGCTCCTTACAAATTGATTTTGCGACCTTAAACGACCCCAATTTGATATATGTTTTATCGGGCGATGATTTTGATTTGAATATCAATGACCCTAAGTATCCAAAGGTCATTTGTGTAGGAACTGATAATCATATTGCGGCAGCACTTTCTCCGATTATTTCATTGATATTTTCGGTAGCACTCAAACAAATGAATGAGCAAGGTAAACACCATTCTTTTTGCTTGCTCGATGAAGCCGCCCAAATCAACATTCCTCGATTATCAAATGTACCAGCCACTTGCCGAAGCAATAAACTTTCAGTAATATTCATGGCACAAAATTTAACGCAAATCGAAGATAAATATGGAAAACCCGAAGCTGAATCACTATTAGCCAACTTAAATTACCAGTTTTTTACACGTACAACTGTATTTTCAACGGCAGAGTATATTTCAAGGATGATTGGCGAAACTAAATTAGTTACTAAAAGTGAAAATCAGAGTCATAGTTCAAAGGGGTTAAACTCAACCAATAATTCAATAGGAAAGAATTTTTCAGAAATTGAAAAGCGTGCTGTAAAACCCCAAGATGTTTTGAATCTTCAAGCGGGCGAGATTGTAGGCATAAGAGCCATTGAGCCAAGCGACATTAAGGTTGGTACTATCATTCCTACATTTAAAATGAAAGTCATAAGAGAGATTTTTAAAACTATTGATGGCATGAATGGGGAATATAAAAAAGATGGTTCATTTCAAACACATAGCAAGCCTATACCGAGTTTTAATCAGCCTGTTGACATGGAAGTAATGATGAATAAAATTGCCGAAGATTGTAAAAAAATGCTTAGAATTTCGTAAATTTATACCTAAAACCACCAAATGTTATGGACACTTTTCTTAAAATCTTAAAATTTATTTTTTATGCAGTTTTGATGATTTTTGCTATTGCAATGAAGATTCTCGCCTTTTTCATAGAGATTTTTGTAGGTAGCTCAAATAAAACATCAAAGGGCTATTACAAAGAAGTGGAAGAAAAAGGAAATTATACAGGAAAATATGATTGATTGTGTTCATTCGTGATGTTGCATTTGATGCAACCGAGTATAAGGTATCATTATAGTCCCACCCACCAGCCGCACAAGACTTTGCCTAACTCTAAATACTTTCCGCACAGCCTAAAATCTGTTGGAGGCTCTGCACAGGCTTACTGCCATTCCTTATCGGTCGTTCCTTCCTGCAAAGGAATCGCAACCGCACACAGATATTAGGCTTTTCCATCGCACATTTAGGTTAGGCACGCCTTTTGACTACGCACCCCACCCGATTATTTCTTTATTGGTCGTATTGCTTTGTGTTCAATAATTGGCGTAATTGCTACTTAATAGAAATTACAGCGTAACAAAACCATGAACGAAAAAACAACTTTTCAAACTGTACTTAATAAACTTCGTAAAGCGGCATTCTCCGAACGTGATAAAGGAGATAAGTTTGAAAGAACAATGAAGGCTTTTCTTCAAACTGACCCAAATTATGCTTATAAATTCAAATCTGTTTGGCTCTGGAATGATTTTCCTGCTCGTAAAGATTTTGGTGGAAAAGATACTGGTATTGATTTAGTTGCACTGACAAATGAGGGTGATTATTGGGCGATTCAATGCAAATGTTATCAAGAAAAAGCCATAATTGATAAACCAGAAGTTGATTCTTTTCTTTCGACATCCAGTAGAACTTTTACTGATGAAAATAATAGTAAGGTTAGTTTTGCTCATCGGCTATGGATTTCTACCACCAATTATTGGGGGGTAAATGCACAGGAGGCCATCAAAAATCAAAATCCGCCAGTTTCTCGTTTAAGTCTTTATGATTTAGAACAAGCTCCTGTTGATTGGGAAAAACTCGAAAATGGTGTATTTGGTGAGAAAGCAAGATTAGCAAGAAAAAGCCCTCGTACACACCAATTACAAGCAATAAACGCTACAAAAGACCATTTTAAAACCGCTGATAGAGGTAAATTAATTATGGCTTGTGGCACAGGCAAAACATTTACCTCTTTAAAAATCGCTGAAAATGAAACCAATGGCAAAGGTTTAATATTGTTTTTAGTTCCTTCAATTGCCTTATTAGGTCAAACATTAAGAGAATGGACAGCCGAAGCAAACGAGCCAATTAATGCAATTTGTATATGTTCAGATTCAGGAGTTAGTAAAAAAAATGATGATGGTGATAATACAGGCACTACCGATTTAGCTTTGCCAGCATCAACGAGCGTAACGAATATTTTACGCCAATTTGAATATTTTAAGCAATCGCCAAACAAAGGAATGACGGTTGTTTTTTCTACATATCAGTCAATCGAAGTCATTTCAAATGCACAAAAAGGTTTATTAGCAAAAGATAAAGAAAACCCGTTTGGAATTTTTGATTTAATTATCTGTGATGAAGCCCACCGAACCACAGGCGTAACACTTTCTGGTGGCGATGAATCAGCTTTTGTAAAAGTGCATGATAATGAGTTTTTGAAAGCAAAGAAAAGAGTTTACATGACTGCCACACCAAGGCTTTTTGATGATAACGCCAAATCAAGAGCAGCACAGGCAGACGCAGAACTTTGTTCGATGGATGATGTGGCAGTTTATGGTGAAGAAATTTATAGAATAGGTTTTGGCAAAGCAGTTGAAGAAGGTTTATTATCTGATTATAAGGTTCTTGTATTGACATTGAGCGAAAGCGATATGCCAATTGCCATTCAGCAAATGATAGCTGATGATAGCAACGAAATCAATACTGATGATGCTTCAAAGCTAATTGGTTGTATCAATGCACTATCAAAACAAATTTTGGGCGATGCTGGATTATTAAAAGAAACCGACCCCGAACCAATGCGAAGAGCAGTAGCTTTTTGCCAAAATATCAAAGAATCAAAGAAAATTACAAGCATTTTCAACGATACTCGTGATACTTATTCCGATTCATTACCTGCCGAAAAACGTGAGCAATTAGTATCAATCGCTTCTAAGCACGTTGATGGTGCAATGTCAGTAACTGACCGTTATCGAGAATTGGCATGGTTGAAAGATACGCCCGAAGGCCCAAGAGAATGCAGAGTTTTGACCAATGCCCGATGCCTGAGCGAAGGGGTGGACGTTCCATCGTTAGATGCTGTTTTGTTTTTATCGGCTCGAAATTCACAAGTTGATGTGGTGCAATCGGTTGGACGTGTGATGCGAAAATCCCCTGGCAAAAAGTATGGTTATATTATTATTCCTGTGGTGATTCCTTCAAATGTTGAAGCCGATAAAGCTCTCGATGATAACGACCGTTATAGAGTTGTTTGGACTGTTTTAAATGCCCTTCGGGCCCATGACGACCGTTTTAATGCTACTGTAAATAAAATTGAACTCAACAAAAAACGCCCCGAACAAATTTTGGTAGGCAGACCAGATTATGGCAATAGTGATGATAATTCAACCAATAGCCAAGCCAATACCGAATTAAACCGACAAATGGCAATCCAGTTTGAGCAATTACAAAGTGTTGTTTTTGCTCGAATGGTTACGAAAGTCGGCGACCGCCGTTATTGGGAGCAGTGGGCAAAAGATGTTGCACAAATTGCCGAACGATACATTGAGCGTATCAATCGCTTGATTAATGAAGATACCAAGCATAACCAAGCTTTTGCGAACTTTTTAAGTGGTTTACAAAAAAACATCAATCCGTCAATTTCGCAGGAAGAAGCCGTTGAAATGCTTTCGCAGCATATCATAACTAAGCCAGTTTTTGAAGCACTTTTTGAAGGTTATTCGTTTGTAAAGAATAACCCGATTTCGGTTTCGATGCAAACAATGCTTGATTTATTGGAAGACCAATCGTTTGATAAAGACACCGAAACACTACAAAAATTCTATGAATCTGTAAAATCTCGTGCAGGTGGCATTGACAATGCAGAAGGTAAACAGAAAATAATAGTTGAATTATACGATAAATTTTTCAAGTCAGCATTTCCAAAAATGGTTGAAAAATTGGGTATTGTTTATACGCCAGTTGAAGTCGTAGATTTTATGATTAAGTCGGTGGATGATATTCTGAAAAAAGAATTTGGGCGTTCAATCTCAGATGAAAACATTCATATTCTCGACCCATTTACAGGCACAGGTACATTTATGACCCGATTGTTACAAAGTGGTTTAATCAAAAAAGAAGATTTAGAACGAAAATATACCCAAGAACTTCATGCCAACGAAATTGTATTATTAGCTTATTATATCGCTGCCATCAATATCGAAAATACTTACCATGACCTATTAACGGACATTGAGCCTAGCCGAAATGGAAGCGTCGAATACAAACCTTTTGAGGGTATTTGTTTAACAGATACTTTCCAATTAGGCGAATCAGATGCCAGTGAAAAAATGTTTTCTGAAATGTTTCCACAAAACTCAAGCCGTGTAATTGCTCAAAAGAAAGCCCCTTTGCGTGTTATTATGGGAAATCCTCCTTACTCAGTTGGTCAAAAATCAGCCAATGATAACGCACAAAATCAAAGCTATGAGAAATTAGATAGCCGAATAGCAAAGACTTATGCAGTAGAAACACAAGCAACAAATAAAAACTCACTATATGATTCTTATATAAAGGCATTTAGATGGAGTACAGACCGTTTAGACAAAGAACATGGTGGAATGATAGCCTTCGTTTCAAATGGAGCTTGGATAGATGGAAATAGTACAGAAGGCTTTCGCAAGTGTTTAGAAAAAGAGTTTACAGCTATTTATGTTTTTAATTTAAGAGGAAATCAGCGAACCAGTGGCGAACTTTCGAGAAAAGAAGGTGGAAAAATATTTGGCTCAGGTTCAAGAACGCCCATTGCTATTACTTTTTTAGTTAAAAATCAAAATTTTAAAACCGATAAAGCGGTTATTCATTATCACGATATTGGGGATTATCTAAGCCGAGAAGATAAACTAAATATTATTACAAAATTCAAATCGGTAAATAATGAAAAAATAGATTGGCAAATACTTTCACCTAATGAACATGGTGATTGGATTAGTGTTAGGAATAGTGTTTTTGAAACTTTCATACCGTTAGGAATTAAGGATGAGAAAAAAACATTTTTTGTTAATGGGTTATATTGTAGGGGTTTAGAAACTTCTCGTGATACGTGGTGTTATAATTCAAATATTGATATTTTAAGCCATAATGTATCAAAGTCAATAAATTTTTATAATCAACAAACTATATTTTTTTTAGAAGAGCGGGTTAAACATGAAAAATTAAAAATTGAAGATTTTGTAGAATATGACGATTTAAAAATTAACTGGACTCGTGCTTTTTTAGCAGAAGCTAATAATGGAAAAGAAAAAAAGTTTGATATTCAGAATTTAAGAGTTGGGTTTTATCGCCCATTTTTCAAGCAACATTTATATTTTAGTAGAGAATTTAATAATGTTGTTTCAAGAATGGATTCTTTTTTCCCAAGTTCTGACTCTAAGAATGTTATCATAAGTCTTTCGGGAATTGGTGGGAGCAAAGATTTTTCAACCATAATTACAGATTGTATTCCAGATGTACAATTGCAATTTAATGGTCAGTGTTTCCCATTATATTATTATGAAGAAAATGAAAAAAAGCAAGTAAGTTTATTTGAGGAAAATAAAGATAAATACATTCGACGTGATGGCGTTTCTGATTTTATCTTGCAACAAGCACAAAGGTCTTATGGTAAAAATGTAAGCAAGGAAGATATTTTTTATTATGTTTATGGCTTTCTGCATAGCCCTGAGTATAAAGAAATATTTGCGGCAGACCTTAAAAAAATGTTACCACGTTTGCCATTAGTAGATGAAATGAAAGACTTTTGGGCATTCAGTAAAGCAGGTCGCAAATTAGCAGAATTACACATAAATTATGAAAACGTACCACCAGCCGAAGGTGTAATTGTCAAAGGAGCAGATGGTGAATTTTTCAAAGTTGAAAAAATGCGTTTCCAAAGCAAAGACGATAAAAGCAAGATACTTTTCAATAGCAAAATCACAGTCGAAAATATTCCTGTCGAAGCATACGAATATGTAGTAAACGGCAAATCTGCCATTGAATGGATAATGGAGCGTTACCAAATAACGGTACACAAAGAAAGCCAAATCAAAAACGACCCGAACGATTGGGCAGATGAAGTCGGTAATCCGAGATATATTTTAGATTTATTATTGAGTATTATTAACGTTTCTTTGCAAACCGTTGAAATAGTTAAAGGTTTGCCGAAGGTTAAATTTTGAAGTAATTAGAAAACAACTTTAATTAATATATTATGGATTTAGGAATACAGTTTTTGAAAATAAAGAGATTAATAGTTCATAGGATTATAGAACGAGTACCTTCTCAGCCTTCTGCAACAGTAGAGCCAGAAAGCCAAATCATCAACTTAGATAATAAAGCCGAAGAAATACTTTTTAAAAGAATTATTTCGGCAGCAGGCAAAGAAAGTAACGCATTTATAATGGGTATTAAAGAAACCTCCGATGGAACATTCTTTGATTACGCAACAAAATTAAATAAAGCTGCTGAGAAAGATTTTGTTAAAATAAGTGTAGATATTGCAGAGTTATTAGCTGAAAATCAAAAAAAAATGGGTTTATCAGGGGCATACTTATTAGTAATAGATGGATATAATGATATTACTAAAAAAAGTATTGCAATCGTTATAAAAGCCGAACTTCAAGAAGCATTAAAACATTCAAATGCAAATAATCAATCAGTAATAGAAGTATTGGAAAAAGTATTTTTAAGCCCAGCTCAAAAATTATTCAAAATTGGTGTAATTATTGAAAAAGACATTGATGTTTTAGATGGTAAAATTGATGCTAAAAATTACATAGGGTTGTTGTTTGATAGTCAATTTAGAGCAGAATTAACCCCAGCAGCCTACTTTTATAAAGACTTTTTAGGGTTTTCAATTGATGAAAATGACAAAATTCAAACCCAACGGCTTTATGATAAAACCGACGAATTTATAAAAAAACATATAAATGGTTATGTTGAAAAATCACAGTATTTGAGTTATCTAAAAAACTTTTTTTTAGTAGATAAGAACCCATTAATACAGCCTACAAAATTTGCAACAGCACTATTTAGCGATGAGAATCTCTTAGATGTTTTTAAAACAGAGGTTGTTGATAATCTTCCTTCAACATTTTCTAAGGATACTATATTAATAAAAGCGAGATTAGAAAAAAGGAGTATGAGGTTTAAAAATAACATTACAATTTCAGGCCCAGAACAAAAATTCAACGATTCTGTTGTTGTTGTTACTAATTTATCAGATTTAAGTCAAAATGATATTGAAAGTACAACTTATACTATTCTAAAAATAGCAGGCAAACCATATCATAATGAGTGAAATAGAAGACAAAGTATTAGCTGATTTTAAGGCACTTGAACCCGATTTAAAGAAGTGGGGAAAGTTTGTCGATGAATCACTTTCAACTATTGTCTTGAAAAACTTAGTAGATAATTATAAAGTTAAAATCAAACCATCATTTAGACTAAAAGAAGAGAGGTCATATATATCAAAGGCTTTATGGCGTGAACGTGACAAACCATATATTAATCCACTAACTGAAATTGAAGATAAAATAGGAACGAGAGTAGTATTTCTTTTTTCAATTGATGTAAAAAAAGCTTCAGACTTAGTGTTAGAATCGGATTTATGGATTGCTAAAATCACAAAAAAATATGATGAAATATCAGAAAAAGACCCTGAAAAGTTTGGTTATCAGTCAATTCACGTAGTTGTACATCCAAAAGAACAAAACGGCTATACACATGATATAAAAGATTTAACTTGTGAAATACAACTAAGAACCCTTTTGCAACATGCTTATTCTGAAATAAGTCATGATAGCACCTATAAAGGACCTTTTAAAAAGGACAAAGAAATAGCTCGGAAGCTATCAAAATCAATGGCATTAATGGAAGCTACTGATGATTATTTTTGTTCAATATTTGAAATGATTGCAGATGAAACTCGTAAGGTTCATAATTTTACGCTTGAATTAATCAACATATATAAGACAATAGACCCTAATTTTAAGAATGAAACCCTTGATAGAGAGCTAACTGAGATTTTTTTTAATTTTTTAGATGATTACGACATTTCAATTGATGCAATAAAAGAAATTTATCAAAAAAATAGAGTATCTATTGACTATGCGATTAAAAAACCCAAAAATTATCTTCCAACACAACCTGTTTTTTTGTTAGTTGTGTATCTCTTTTTTAATCATAGACATTCATTTGTAAATAAATGGCCATTAATGAGCCAACAGTTAGATGAGTTATATTTAACATTTGGAGTCAGTCGAAATTAAAATGAAAAAGCTAATAATATTACCATTTACTGCATAAAATATTTTCAAAAACTTAAGTAGAAAGTCTTAAAGTTTGTACTTTTGTTAAATAAATAAATTTATATGTTTATTTTATGAGGATTAGCAATATTTTTGCACTTAAAAAAGTACGTGAAAAACTTTTTTCTGTTCAATTTGAAGAAGATACACCACACGCTTTTGAGCAGTTATTCGATGATTGGAACGATATTGAGTACCTTTTCGATTTCTTCCATGACAATATTTTAGATTTACAAAATGATTTTTGGCAGACAGTTTTTGATAGAACTATTTCGGTAGATGAAGCAATTGACGTAACACTTGACCATGCAGAAAAAATAGAGAAGCGAATTTTGGACCTTGCTAAAAGAAACACTACACAAAATGAAAATAATTTGGATAGGCTTTTCGTACATCTACTAAAAGATGGGACGTTTAATTCAAAATTTGATGCTGCCTACAAAGCATACGGAACAACAAAAAGTAGTTGGTTACGCATTTATGCCATCAAAATAGAAGATACTTATATCATAACAGGCGGTGCAATTAAACTTACAGGTAAAATGCAAGACCGCCTACACACCCAACAAGAATTAGATAAATTACAGAATGTAGCAAGTGAATTAAAAAGAAATTATTTTACGAACAATTCAGACTTCGATTTTGTTTATCTCGAAATTTAAGACACATGAACCCTCTAACAGCCTCCGAAATTTTAGACAAATTAGCTACACAAGATACTACTTGGCAACAAAAAGCCGAAATGCGTCAAGAGAACAAAGAATGGCTCGACCGTTCGGCTAAAATTGCCATCAAAATACTTACCACATTACGCCAAAACCGTTTGGCTGGGCAATACCCCTGTTCCCAAAAAGAATTGGCTGACCTCATGGATTGCACACCGCCACGAATCAATAGAATCGTGAAAGGTGGCGAAAACCTTACGCTTGAAACAATCGCTCAGTTGGAAAATGCACTAAAAATTCAATTGATAGACCTTAAACAAACTTATGTAGTGAAAGCTGACACCTCATTTGATGCTATTACCTCATATATTCCGACAAATGATGGCGGTTATATAATCAATACAACCAAAAAAATAACTGATACGAGCCAAACACACCAAGTTCAGGCAGGAAATACATCTTATGCAATGGCAGCCTAATGGAAAATACAAATGAATTAATCAGTTTTGGAATCAATCAAATTGCAACAGAGCAATTTGCCATTATTCCCGAAGCACATAAAATTGGTGAAGCCGCTCAAATTCAACACGAATTGAATTTTGGAATTGACAAGGAAAACAAACGAATTTATGTGCGAAAATTAGCACGTTTTCAACACCCTGATAGTAGTCCTTTTTTGATAATTGCAGTTGCTTGCCACTTTTTCATTGTTTCAGAAGATTGGGCTAAACTACAAGTGCCAGATTCTGAAAGAATTGTGCTACCTAAAGATTTGGGGGTACATTTGGCGATGCTTACAGTAGGCACTTTGAGAGGTGTACTTCATGCTAAAACAGAAAATACGCCTTTTAGTCAATATATCTTTCCGCCGTTTGATGTTACATCATTACTACCAGAAATAGTATCTTTTGACTAACTATTATTTCGATATTAATTTGACAAAAACTCTCCACAACTTCTATCTTGGAGAGTTTTTTTTCTGAAAATAACACTGTAAACCTTATTCATCTGTCAAACTATTAGCACTCAGTTTACCACATAAATAAAATTTACTCCCTCCCTAATTCATAAATCACTGAACTGACCCACACAAAAGGTACATTACCAGCTTGCAGAAAAGCAAATTGTCAAAGAGCCTTTTCACCCATGCTCCAGCGAGAAGCGGTCATCATTACGTTTTCCCCACGCACATTTTTTTCACACTGTGCATCGAAAATTACGAGAAATAGCCTGACAACTGCAAGCCTTCACTACGTCATTTGTTTTTTTAGCTTTTCACAAAACCCAACGCACCGTAAACCATCAAATGGGCTTGCAATCAAGGGGTGGCCGTCGCTACGGGCGGTCGCCCTGTCATTCTATTCTCGTGTTGGAATCGGCGATTGCTCGTGCGAGTGCTGGGCTACTTAATTTTAATCATTTTTACAATGAAAACTTCACAAACACCTCAAATTTATGTTGGTACTTACGCTAAATACAATGGCAGCGGCCACCGTAACGGCTCTATCGCAGGCGAATGGGTTGATTTAGAAATTTACGATACAAAAGATTCTTTCTTTGAGTATTGCAAAGAGCTGCATTGCGATGAAGACGATGCAGAGTTTATGTTTCAAGACTATGAAAATATCCCTGAAAAGTTGATTTCGGAATGCTCAGTAAGCGATAAATTATTCGATTACATTGAAGCCATAAAGGATATGGAAGACGAAACCATCGAAGCACTGGGCTTATTTATTGAAGATAAAGACATCAATAAGGATACTGATTTTGAAGAATTGATGCAAGAGTTTAGCGACGAGTATCAAGGCTATTACGATGGCTCAGAAGGAACAGAAGTTGAATTTGCCTATAAGTATATTGAAGAGCAAGGGATTCTAAATGAGATGCCAGAACATCTACAATATTATTTCGACTATAAAGCTTATGCAAATGACTTATTCATCAACGATTTTGTTGAGCATGATGGTCATGTTTTCCGAAGATAGAATTAGGGGGAAACCCCTTTTTTGTGAAATGGCTATCAAAAATTTGTTAAGATTATGTCGCACAAATAGTATCAAAAAAAATAGCCATACATAAGCAGGGCTATTTTTAAAAATGAAAAAACAAATAAACTCTTAAAAAAGAGAATAATTCAAAGAAACTCGGAAGGTATTCGACAAGACCTTATTTCGTTTATTTGGAATCAAATAAGCTAAATCAAGTCCAAAACCCTTAAACTTTCCACCTAAACCAAGCGTGAAGTAGTGTATATCTCCCTTTCGCTTATTCTGAGTGTAATAGCCCGCACGAGCATAAAGGGACTCTCGAAACCGAAACTCTGTGCCGAATGAAAAAGTAATTTCTCTCATGGTTTCACGCAAACCATTGGGTGCAGTACCCCACGATTGAAAAATTGTGCCAATTCCTGTGATGTTTTCTTCATTTCGCCCTGTAATAATTTCATTGTTGCTATTACGAACTGATGGAGTTGGTACAAGTAGCTTATTAGCATCAACAGTAAACATCAATACATTTTGCTTTTTCCCAAAAATAAAGTTTTGAGCCGCCCCAATTTTTAGTAACGTTGGTTGAAAAGTCCGCTTGTTATAATCGCCATAAGACACTTTACCGCCAATATTTGATAGTGACACACCATAATTTAACCAACGCTTTTTTGTATTTCTGCCATCGTGGTAAAAGTGCAAATCACCAGCAATAGCATTGACTGGTCTGGTAGTTACATTTCGAGTGGTTGAACGAGCCGATAAATTGGAATAAATATATTTTAAACCAACTGAAAAGCTATTATTACGACGAAGTTTGAGGCTATAAAAGCCATTGATTGATAACTCTTTTGATTGGAAGTTTTGGATAAACACTCTATTATCTCCATATATTTCTACACTGCCAGCGTCAAAATATTTTGCACTAAACCCAAAAGCTGTCTTTCCTTTGGCTTGAAATAGATTTAAGGCGTACAAGTTCATTCCTTGAATGAGGTTTCTATAATAGGGTGTATAATGCAACGATATACCATTATTTTTTGCTTTTTCAGTGCTATCCTTAATCCTCGTATTGTTTAAAAACACCAATTTCGCAGGGTTCATCAAAGCACTATTTCCATCGGGAGAAATCGCAATTCCTGCTTCGCCCAATGCTGCACTTCGAGCATCATACGTAAAGTTTTGAAACGGAAATGCTCCAACTAAAATTCTATTCTCGTTTACGGGTGTGTAAACTTGTGCCATACTTTGAAGACTTGCTAAAAATAACAAGCCAACCATTTTTAAATTTTTCATCTGATTTTATGTTTAAATACCTTGCCAGTTTGACTGACAAGGTATTGGTGAATGTGTTAGTTATTGACTTTTACAATGCGTTTTTTCAAGGTAATTGGTTTATTCCCATCTGTACCAACGATATACAAAATGTAGGTCTCGGATGGTAAATTAAATAAGTCGAGTACGATGCTATCTAAATAGCGTTCTTGTCCACCACCTTCATAGAGAACTTCTCCACGTTGGCTGTAAAGAATAAGTTTTGCCCCATCAATGCAGCCTTTCGATTTGATGTATAATTTCCCCGAAGTCGGATTTGGATAGGTTATTGCCTCGCTGATGTTATAATCTAAGACTGTGATGCTTACTGTTGATTCATCGGATTTTTCATTATCGGCATTGATGCAGTACAAACTATATTTTTGTGTTTCAACCTTTGTTCCTGTTACCTCAATCTTTTCACTACTTTGACCGTTTGACCAGACAATTGTACCATTACATTGAGTAAGAGTAGATAGGATTAATTGCTTATTCAAACAAAGTGTATCGGTGATTGAATAACCACGAATACCGTTACTCGTTTCAATCTCAATTGGGCGTGGCCTTACTCGAACTTTGACCGATGCAGTATCAGAAATACAATGCCAAATGCCACAAGTAGCCGAGTAAACCGTATTTTTCTCTGGTCTTACTACAATGCTTTGCGATTTTTCTCCTATGTTCCAACGTAAGTTTTCATTACAAGCACTGGCGGTTAGTGTGGTTTTCTCACCTTCAAGGATAATCAAATTTCCACTAATAGCTGGTTTTTGGGGAGTTTGGTAAACTTTGATAAAAATGGTGGTGGTATCAGAAACCAAGGAGTCTAACCCTACGCAGATAGCTTTGTAAATACTATCAGATTTTGGTGAAACTGTAAATGAGAGTTCTTTTAAATCTCGATTATCTAACCAAACCAACTTACCGCCATCTTCACAGTTTTTTGCTGTAATAGTTGTTGATGTACCGATACACAAAGTGTCTGAACTGGCACTCACAATAGGCTTTTTGGGTCTTACATAAACTTTAAATTGATTCCATTTGCTGTAACAACCATCGAAAAAACATTGAGAATAGTAAGTAGTTGTTTGTAAGGGTTTTGCTTGAATTTTATTCAACGTATCAGCCAGTAAAATATTTTCTGCTTTCCATTCAGTACGGTTACAAGCATCGGCCAATAACTCAATTGTTTCACCTTTGACAATAATTGCAGCTTTTTCAACACCTTTGGCTGTAATTGTTGGCGGAGCTATTGGAACTTTGACAGTAACTTTGATAGCCACCGCTTCACTCCAGCCAGTTTCAGCATCATAGCATGATACGGCATAAGTGCTTGATTCGGTCAATCTTTCTTGAAATCCTTCTGGCACTTCCACCCTATTTGGAATATCCATCCAATTTTTTGTCCAATGTACCTCCGTGCCATTCATGCAGCCACTGACCAATTTTACATTATCGCCGTAGCAGATAGTTTGGTCTTTAGCTGTTGGTGATGGTGTTTTCATTGTAATTTCAATCTCGTTTGAGTTGGTACAACCATAGCCCCCCACACAAGTAACGGTGTATTTTGTACTTCTTCTGGGTTTTACTTCAATGGTATTTACATCATTCTCACCTGTTGACCATCTAATAGAACCATTACAGCCACCAGTACCGATTCTTACTGTTTCGCCTAAAAAATAAGTCGTTTTTTCACTGCCAATGTCAGGTTTGGTGGGCAATGAAATTGGATTTATCGTAATATCTCCAGCACCTTCACCAACTGAAGTTGAACACATAACTCTGAAATTAGTTTTCTTCGTAATTGGGTATGAATTAGGATTCTCAATAGGTTTGGCGTCTGTAAAATCATCCTTGTGCCAAACCACCCAATAAAATGTCGTAGAACAGCCACTTTGGCCAAGGGTAGCCGTAGAACCCCAACAAACATCTTTTCCATTAGCCTGAATCACGGGAGGTTTTACCTCGATTGTAATCTTACCTTTCCCACCACAAGCATTCGGACTTAAACATTCTGCCACGTATTCTGTATATTTATTAGTAGGCCAAACGGTGATTGGATTCCCTTCCGCTTGTCCATTTTGCCAACTGACCACACCATCGCAACCAGTCGTACTTAAAATCGTTGATTCTCCTAAAACAATTGGATTTTTTGAAGCAATAATTTGAAAATCCTGCGGTTGTCTGATAGTTACTCCAATAGTTTCGGTAGCTTCGCCCGCTGATGTAACACAATGCCCCGTGAATGAAACCGCTTGAACTATTCCGTTATACATTGGAGAAATTTCATTCCTACGACCATATTCTGGGGAAGTCCAATAAATATTATTTGATGGGCAGCCACTCATACTTAAAGTTGTTGAGCTACCTACACAAACGATATTTGGAGAAGCTTTTATTGTAATTTTTGGAGCATTTACCTCAATTCTTATTTTTCCATTTCCTCCAATACAACCACCGTTGGCGGTGCAAGTAGCTGAATACTCAGTGCTTGCTTTTGGAGTTACAGCAATACTACTGGTACTTTCACCCGTATTCCAAGAAATAATCCCATTGCAATTTGAAATATTCAAGGTAGCTATTTCTCCTAAAATTAAAGGATTTTTAGAAGCCAAAATTGTCGGAGTAGCACCATTTGAGTTAATGATTAATTTGACCAAAATTCTTCCATTACTCGTGCAGTTATTAGTAGTATTCCTTGCTTGAACGTAGAAAAGACCATTGTTTAAGGTTTCTGAACTGGGCGTGAAATTTACACCCGTTGCCAATAGGTTTCCACCATTTGAAGCATCAAACCATTCCGCTACCTCATTATTTCCAATACTAACAGATAAAGTAGGAATAGCTTGACCTGCACAAATGGTTTTATCACCCGTACTAATAGGAACATTGACTGTTGGACAAGTACAAGAGGGTGAATTTACTGTCTGCGTGGTAACACAACCAGAATTACTTGAGGCAGTCAAGACGACATTTGTACCAGTTGGAATACCTGAAACGATACCTTCTGCGGCAGCCGCTGCTGATACTATACCAACGGAGCTTGTAACTACGCCATTACTTGTAAAAGATACGGAGTAAGTCAATAAATCTGCTGAGCATATAGCTGTTCCTACGCTTAAAGTTGGTAAGTCATTGATAGCTAAACTTATTGGTGTTCGAGTTGCACTCACACAACTATTTTGCAGATTTCGAGCTTGAACATAATATGTACCAATGGTAGTAGGCCTGTAACTTAATGTACTACTGGCTACTAATATTAGATTGGCATCATACCAATCTGATGTTTCGTTTGTTCCAACACTCACGCTTAAACTTGGGAGTGTTTGTCCTTGACAAATACTTTTATTACCGCCACTAACGGGTGCATTAATGACAGGGCAATTACAAGTAGGCGAATTGACAGTTTTAGTTACCACACAACCTACACTATTGATAGCAGTCAATTGGACATCTAATCCAGCGGGAATATTGATTACTGTATTTCCCGAAACTGTGCCTGCGGAACTTGTAATTATGTCATTACTTGTAAAATTGATGGAATAAGTCAGTAAATCTGCACTACAAGTTGTTCCGCCAATGGTAAGGTTTGGTAAGGTGTTAATGGTAACTACTCCCGAAGCTGTACTTGTTGCATCAGCACAAGGAGGTGTTGCCAATACCTTACAAGTAGCCATATATGTTCCCGCTTCATTAACAGTTGTACTCGTCCCTACAAATCCATTATTCCAAGTAATTGTTCCATTGATGCAGCCTGTGGCAGTAAGCGTACCAATTTCACCTTGACATAAAGACAAACTATTTACTGTGATATTTGGTGCAACGGCATTGCTACAACAAGGTGTTACATTCATCACTGCACTTTGCTCTGACTGTGTTTGCCCTGCATTTTTGGCAATGACATAATAACTCCCACCTGCCGATATATTTAAACCCGTGAATGTACCTTGTCCATTAAAAGTATTCCCTACTTGTGAAATACTGGTGCTTGCTATGGGGCTTGGATTACCAAGTCTATATAATTCTAATGTACCTGATTGTTGGAAAGCAACATCAAATGTGGCACTGGTTGCACCACAATTCAAAGTACCTGATATAATTGGCGTAACGATTTTATCATATTGCAAAGTCACTTCCACATCCAAAGCAGTATCATCGCAATAGGTACTACCATCATCTCCTTTATCGACAATAAAATAGATATAGCTACCTGCACTCACATCAATTGCTGATACATTATAAGTGGTCGGACTATTCGAGGTGGAAATGATGGTTCGTGGAAATATGGTCAAATTATCGGTTTTAATGGTATAACCAATATTATCACCACAGCCAAAAGTGGCTCGTTGTAAGGCATTGGTGATTCCGAGAATATGCACATTGTTGGGAATAGCTAATCGCACAACAGAAGGAGATTCTCCAGGGTGGAGAAAAACACCAAACGGTGGAAATGGTTGGGGTGTTACTTCGGCAGCATTTAATTGTTCATAGGCCAAAAATGGGTAGCTTTCTTGTCCTACATTAAATGTCCATCCTTTTTGTGAAATATTAATACCTGAACCTGTTCCATCTTCGCCGTAATAAGGGAATGATTGAAAAGTACCATTATTTATTGTACCATAACTAAACAAGCCATTAGAACTTGGATTTTGTTGCCCTACCACACTTTTTAATTTAAAGGTGATTTGGGCTTGAGTTTGAATTACTGAAAATAAAGAAAGCAGTAAAACATATAGTCTTTTTTTCATGTGATTGAAATTTGATTTGCTAATAAAAAAATATAAATCTGAAGTATTTAAGGTTTTAACTTGAATCGAAATAGGGAACATTCTGCTTTTTCATAAATTGATTGTATTAATTAAAAAATAAGTATTTCTACATACCGCAAGCAAATAAATTTTCTTTTTTAAGTATTTTTTATTTAAAATGAAAATATTTAATTACAAATATTCCTTGAAAAGCCTGCATTTGCAATTTATTAATTTTCAAATATAATATTTATTTATTTAAAATGAAAATATCAAATTACTATAAAATATATTCAAGAGAACGGGTAAGCATTGAGATAAGCAAAATAGAATCCTTCAACCCTTCCTTGAGGGAATTTTCGTTCTTTTAACATTCGGCAATGTTGAATAAGAGCCTCTTTTGTAACAAAACGATGTTTATACATCTTAAAAAGTTCTATTTCTGATGCTTTAGAAGTTTCAGCATATTCGGGTTTTAATTCTTTTGATGCAGGCGTTGAAATTTTTATCTCATTCAGTTTTATCAAATAGTCATTCAGAACAAAATAAGTTTGTATGATTCTCTGGGAAACAATCAATTTTTTCCACTGTAAAGGATTAAACTCAAGTAATAATTCGTCTTGGTCTTTACCTACATTTTTATTCGTATAAAAGGCAATGTAATAAGCTTTTTCTAAATAACCATTTGCAACGATTCGTTGAACAAAATTTGTGAGACATTTTTCTTTGTCCTTTGGTTCATCGTGGAATTTATGTTTCGAATAACCGTCAAACATCACTGCTCCAGTTCCATCTTTATGGCTGTAACAATGTTCGGGGCGAAGAAAAATCTCACAACGATAAGTGGCTCTTTCTCTATCGCCGACAAACTTAAATCTCTTTTTCTCTTTTTGACTGATGGGTGTATTCATATTTATTTCTGTTCAAAATATTCTAAAAAAATGAAACATTTTCTTTCCCAAAACAAAAAACTTTTTGCCATTAACGTTAATCTGAATAACGTTACTCTGAATAACGTTTAGATAACGATTTAAGTAAGGGTACTCTTTGAGTAACGCTTTATATATAAAGACTTGGACGAGGAAGCCCCTAACCGAATAACATGAAATCGGGCTTCAAAAAAATGCCCATTTTTTGGGCAATAAAACTTCATCACTGAGTTTTTCAGCTTGCTTTAAATGTTTTAGAATCGTAGCTACATAACTCTAAAACACAATGATATAAATGATTTTGAGGGCGGACTGTTGCAGTTTTTCAAGGAGTGCTTTTTCATATTTTGGGAGATTATAGGTGATAAAATTGTTTATATTTTATGTGTTTCAGGCTATTTTTGCAGCATATTCAACGATGTTTCCAAAAAGAGTTATATTCTTTTTAGTTAACGATTGAAGTAAAAAATCATAGGCAAATTCGGTGATTTGATATAGTTTAGGTTCATTTATACCATCCAGTACCTCTGTTTTTAACTCTATAAGTTCATCAATACAGTTTTTTGAAAATTGAAAATCTACCTGAGCGGCCTTATAATTTTCATCATTATCAATGCTATATTCTCTAAAATCCAGAATAAAATCTTCTAATTCTGAGCTATATATTTTTGTTTCCATTCAGGTTATTTTATTTGATTATAGTTTCGATAACATCTCTTTTGATAATCTCTAAGATTCCTAAAAAGCCATTAACGAACCCACCAATGAGTAAAATTGGTAGCAGAATTGGTAAAAACATTATCCACTGACATAAATATCCGTAGTTGATTTTCATAATTTCAAGATTTCTAAACTATCCTTTTACCTGCTATATAGGCTTCTATTTCCTCTCTATAAAAAATTACTGCTTTGCCAGGTTTATGAAAAGGAATTTCTTTATTACTTGTCAGTTGATAAACATAATCGGGTTTTACATCCAACATAGCTGCCACTTCTTGGCGAGAAATTTTGGTTCGAGAAACTACCGTTTGCTTCGATTGAAGAGCTTCATTAACACCAGTTTTAATAGCATTTTGAAGCATATCCTGCAAATCATCGAGTGATATTTGAATTAAAACAGTCGTTCCCATTGAAAAAAGTGCGTTTTATTGTGTAATTTTATACCATTCAGGTCGCTCATTTTGAACAGATTCATCGAATACTTTGAGAGCTTCCAAGAAATGTTGGTTTGATACTTTGCCTGTATGAGCATTCGTAATCATAGTGATTCCAACATTATTATTAAACATTGGATTACTTGCAAGAAAAGCTTTTTTCCAACCTCTATGTTTACTAAACTTTTTGAGTAAAGTGTGAATAGCACTTTTACGATTTTCAACTTCTTCACGTTCTTTTTGACGGATTTGGGCAATAGATGATGACAGCATAAGAATGAATTTTAATGAGACAGTTTGATTTATACTTGTTTTTTGTGTATAATTACGCTGTAATAAATATTACGTAATTATAATACGTATATATTTATTAATTATAAATATATAATGTATTACGTTATTAAGAATAATAAAAACCCAATTAGTTACATAAATGTCCCATATTTAGAATGATTCCAAATAATACAACCGTAAAAGACCGCCTAAAAGAGCTTAGAGGCGACCTTACACAAGCAGCATTTGCCGAGAAGTTCGGTGTAGTGGCTGTCACAATTTCACAAATAGAGAAAGGTAAGCAAAACCCAAGCTGGGATTTAGCATTACGAATTTGTGAAGAATATAATTGTTCGATGGATTGGCTTCAAGGCCGCTCAGAAATCAGAACCATTCAGGTTTTCTCACCTGATACTTTTAAGGAAAAGTATTATGACCAGTTAGAAAAAAATAATGCGTTGAAGGATAAAGTCATACAATTACAGGAAGAACTAATAAAAAATATTTCCGAAAAATGTGTTATGAAAAACTCAGAACTCGTACCAAAATAAATAGAACCAATGGTTGATTTATAGCACAGAAAATTAGTTAGAACAAACTAATCTATATTTCAATAAATAAATCCAATAAAATTTGATACGTTATGTCCAAAATGAAAAACACAAAAAATATTTCCTTAATATTATATTTACCAAATCAAAATCACTAATCCAATAAAGATAACAACAGCTCCAAAAAATAATTTGGGAGTAAGTGGCTCTTTCAGTAAAGCAACAGAAAGAAAAATTGTAATTACAATACTTCCTTTGTCAATAGCGGCTACGTAAGAAACTGTGCCTAATTTCATGG
This sequence comes from Emticicia aquatilis, assembly GCF_014644295.1. Taxonomy (GTDB): domain Bacteria; phylum Bacteroidota; class Bacteroidia; order Cytophagales; family Spirosomataceae; genus Emticicia; species Emticicia aquatilis. The sequence continues at coordinate 259,218 of NZ_BMKK01000002.1, read as the reverse complement.
CACGGTAGTAGAAAATCCATGAAAGACTTGTAGTAATACCAGAAAGAGCCAAAAACAACAATGATTTTGAGGTGAGTTGTTCGATTCCTCTTATGCCACTCCATGCAAATAGATTGAGCCAAACCAGTACAAATACAATACTTGTACGAATGGCTAATCCCAAATCAGCACTGATTTTACTAATACCAAACTTCGCAAGTAGAGAAGTAAGTCCTGCAAAAAAAGTTGCTAATAAAGCATAAATCAACCAAAGAGGCATAAGTTTATTTATTTACCCAAGTTTACAAAAAAACGCATTTTAGCACCAAATACAAATTCTTCTTTTTTATAAACTGTTTCTCTTAGTTGAGTAGAAATGTATGGATGTACCTGAAAAATCATTCGGTTATATTTTTTTTCAATTCCTGCCGAAAATTCGAGGTTACTCAAAAGACTTTTTGGAAGGGTTGATTTAAATGTGCCTTGTTCAAATTTGCTATTATCCTCTTTATAATCAAAATTGATGTATTGACGCACGAATAAATCAAGGTCAGTAGTCGCTGAAAACAACAAAGTAATATCATTCCGAAGCGGATAACGGTAAGTAATACCGAATGGGATTTGTAACAAATAATTCTGAAAATCAAGATTAATAATATCATAATTCACAGGTATATAAGGAGCATAAAGTTGTCTAAAATCTTGTTTGGTTACAAATAAAAATTGTTCAGAAGTATAATAGCTGTTTCCTGTAATATTCAAGAATCTAAGTCCTGCGTTCATGCTCCAATGCTTACTCAATAGTACATCGCTCAGAAGGCTACCACCGATTTGTTCATTGCCAACATCAAAACTTACACCGACACGATATTTTAAATTTACCAAAGAGATAGAAGGTAGCTTTATAGTAATGTGTTTTCTTTGAGCCAGTGCATCAACAGGCATTTTAGTAATGAAATTTATTTTAGGGTCTTGTTTAGTCCATAAATAAACATTTTGGTTGAACGGAATACGATTTATTTCACTAAGATTCTGTATTTTACTATCAGAAATTAATTCATTTTTAGCTATTTTTAGTGTGTTTTCAGACAAATTGGTAGGCTCTAATATTTGATTGGTTATTCCGTTTGTTGCCTGACTTAGAGGTTGAATATTTTCTACATCTTTACTTAAATTATTTTTATTTTCGACACCTAATTTACTAATAGTTACTGTATTTTGGTTCGTTTGGTTTTCTTTAATTGGGCTTGGCAAAGCAGCTTTCATTTCTTTATCAATAATTTGATTATTAGTTATAAAAGGCTGACCATCAATTGTTTTTAAATTTCCATCTAAGTCAGATTGAGCAATAGTATTATCAATCGTACGCCACTTCGTTATATATTTTGTAAGATAAACGGTATCAGTTTGGTAAACTATTTGTGTTTGAGTAGCCTGTTTAGTACCTGTTTTATTTACCAATAGTTCATTGATTTTTAGTAAAGATGTATTATCATAATTTTGTTTTATGTTGAAAAATAAAGATGAAAGTAAAAGTATTGCACCTGTTGAGTAGAGGAATAGACGACTATAACGACTCCATATCGAACCTTTCGGAACATTAAGAGCCATAAATGACTTCATTTCGTCCCAATCGTTTTCCTCAAATTTTGGTTCGATGCTTTCAAGTTTTTTCTTGATTGCATCATTATACTTATCTATGTTCATTTTGTCGAGTGTTTGTCTATTTCTTGATGATAGTTTTCATACAAGTGCGGAAATTCTTTTTGTACTAAATTTTGTAATTTTACTCGTGCTTTCATAAAATTTGAACGAGAAGTACCTTCATTTATTTCTAATATTTCGCCAATTTCTCTGTGATTATAGCCATCTACTACGTGCATTACAAAAACCGTTCGATACGACGGCGGCAGTTTCTGAACCAAAACTAATATTTCATCGGCTGAAATTTTATTAATTATATCTTCATCATAAATAGGTTCTTCAACACCATCAAAGCTAATTTCTTGGTTATACTTTTTATTATCTCGATAATAATTGATAGCCGTATTGACCATAATTGTACGTAACCAAGCCTTGAAAGACAATTCGGGCAAATATTTATCTAAATTATTAAATACTTTCAAAAACCCTTCATTTAAAATCTCTTTTGCTTCTTCTTGGTTAGAAGAATACCGCAAACATACGCTTTTAGAATATCCAAAAAACTGTTTATACAATAAACTTTGGGCATTTTGATTGCGTTCAAGGCACGCCTTTAAGATGCTTTCGAGGTTATCTTCCGAAAAAGGTATTTTCTGATTAAAAAACAAATTTCTGTTCATTTAGTGTCTATTTATCAATACACTTTATTTTTATAAACCGTTGCCTGTGCTAAAAAATAAATAATTTAAGCACGAAAAGGTAGAGTCGAACTAACGACACTACCTTTTCACTCATAGGGAAAACCTTTATTTAATTGTTTTACCCTGAGCATCAAACATTAAATCTTTTCCACCAACTTCGGCTTCATACATAGTCTTTCCACCTTTGGTAATCATGGCTGCTTCTTTTACTTTTTTACCTTTCAATGCCGTCTGGATTGCCGCAGGAAGTGCAGAAAACTCAATTTCTTTTTCAACTTCTAAAACTTGACCTTTTGCATCAAAAACAACTGATAATTCTTCTTTTACTTGTTGAAATGAAGCCTCATAATCATTGCCTTCTTTGTCCCATTTGATTGATTTGGCATTTGGATAAGCCTTTTCAAAAGCCTGTTTTACAGCAACTGGAACTTTATATGATGCCATTTTTTGAGCAAAAACGGCTGTACTAATTGTGGTTGCGAGTACTGCAACCAATACAATGTTACGTTTCATGTTGTTCGTTATTTAAGTTTAACGATGCAACATTACGATTGAATTATGTAGCGATTTTGGAGAAATGAAAATGCTTGAATAAAACCATAGCACACTTTTTATTAAAAATCCAGAATTACGACAGAATCAACGACTAATTTTGCAGTACTTAAAATCAAAGAAATATAATTATGTTTAAAAATCTCTTCATTATCCTATCCTTGATGGCAAATGTGGCCATTGCACAACAGCCCAAAGGAAAAATAACTGGAAAAATAACGGATGCGACTAACAATCAGCCACTTTCTTTTGCTTCGGTAAGTATTTTCAAAAATCAGAATGCCAAAGATTCTCTTATCGGTGGTGCAAGCACTACCGAAACAGGGATATTTACAATAAATAACCTTCCAGCGGGCAGATTGACTCTAAAAACTTCGTTTATTGGTTATCAAGCCATGAGCCAGACCATCGAATTAACAGAGAATACGATTGATTTAGGCATAATAAAATTATCGCCAGATGCGACATTACTCAAAGAAGTACAGGTAAAAGCCGAAAAAGATGCCATTGCGATGGGAATGGATAAGCGGGTTTTTAATGTTGGGAAAAATCTTACTTCAGTCGGTGGAACGGCAGAAGCTTTATTGAGAAATGTGCCGACAATCAGTATGGATGAAAGCGGAAATCCAACTTTGCGAAACTTGGCGACAACCATCTATATCAACGGCAAACCTACGCAACTGACTTTGGCACAGATTCCTGCCAATCAGATTGAATCGGTCGAAGTTATTTCAAATCCATCGGCACGCTATGATGCTTCTACTTCGGGCGGCATTGTGAATTTGGTTTTAAAGAAAAATCGCAAAACTGGCTATAATGGCACCGCAAGTCTGGGTGTAGGTAACAATTCAAGACTTGATGGCTCTCTGAACTTAGATTACCACGAAGGAAAATGGAACGTAACGGCACTATATAACATGAATTCAACGAAAAACCCTTTGAATGGCTATGTTAATCGCACCAATTTTACCAACGGAACGCCCAGCAATTATTTCAACCAAAACACGGCTATTAGTTTGGATAATATCTTCAATAATGGCCGTTTGGTGGTTGACTATTCGCCCAATAAATACAATGTTTTCTCGGTTGCAGGAAACATCGTTGGCGGAAAGTTTAATACCGCCACCAATCAAAATTACGAATATCGCAATGCTGAGAATCTTATTACAAGCTATGGCGGACGAACAACGCAACCACAAAATGCTTATACAAATATCGGAGCTGAGTTTGATTGGAAACGTACTTTTGCCAAGAAAGGTCGTGAACTAAGTTTGCTTACTTCATATACTCGAAACAATGTTTCAAACCTTGCCGATTGGCTCACGACTGCCCAAAATGCCAATGGGAGCAATCAAGTAGGTTTTCCTGAAAAAGACAAAATTACTGGTCGCCAAATTGGTAGTCAGTATTTGGCTCAGTTAGATTATATACACCCCATAAACGATTCTACCAAAATTGAAATGGGTATCAGAAGCTATACTTTTGACCGTGACCAGCAGTATTTTTTCAACCAACTCAACAACGATACGCAAGCCTATAATCTTTTGGTCAATTATTCTCAAAATGCCAATGTACTCGAAACCATCAATGCAGCCTATTTTCTTTATGGCAAAAAACTACCTAAAAACATTAGTTTGGAAGCTGGTTTGAGGGTTGAACAGTCGTTTTTGCACGGACTTTCAAAGTTTGATAATGCCTCTTTTGGTTACACTTATCCTTCAAAAAATGGCAAAAATTGGTTTCAAGCATTTTTTCCGTCTTTTTCAGTATCGAAAAAAATCAATGAAGATTCAGAGTTGGGTTTAAGTTTGAGTAGAAAAGTTGGACGACCAAATTTTAGACATTTATTTGTCGGAATACAAGCCAACGACCGCCAGAATATCACCATTGGCAATCCGAATGTACAACCCGAATTTGTGAATACCGCCGAGCTGAATTATAACCGAACCATTAAAAATTTGAGTTGGTACGCATCGCTTTATTACATCTACGAAGACCATACCATCAAGCCATTTATTCAGCCTTTGGCTACCGACCCTACTATTTTGGTTACGACATTTGTCAATGTAAAAGCCGATATTCAAACTGGTATGGAAAACACCTTTAAATACACCGCAGGAGCATTATCAGTCATGGCAAATATCAATGTTTTTAGTTTAGCGTTGCAGACAAATACCAGCACAAACCAAGCCTTTACGGTTCGAAGCAAAGCGAGTGTGAGCTACCGTTTTCCTGCCAATATTTCGGCACAAGTGAGCGTAAACCGTGATGGGCGTTCGCCTTCGTTGCAAGGGTATAGATTGCCCGTAAAGGCTGCCGATTTTGCCATCAGAAAATCATTTATGCAAAACCGTGCAAGTGTGGCTTTTAATATCAATGATATTTTTAATTCCCGTAAATTTGTTACAACTTACGAAACAAACAACACTTATCAAGCCACGATGAGTCGCCGTGATATTCGTTTTTATAAACTTACGCTACAACTTCCACTCGGAAAACCCGATGCTAATTTCCGTAAAAAAGAACGTAGCCTTAATAAACCTGATGTTGATTTTAGCAATTAAGCAACGAAAACCCTTTGTTAATTTTAGAAAGAAAAACTGATGAAATCAATAATAAAAACAAAAATATTATTCACAATAATTTTGCAGTTGCTAATCTTTTCGGCTGCGAATGCACAGGCTTTGGTTACAATTTCTGGCATTGTAAAAGATAAAAACACCAAAACTTCTTTGCCTTTTGTAAATATAGTTTTGAAAACCGAAAAGGATAGCACATTTGTAAGTGGAACAGCAACTAACGAAGATGGGCGTTTTTCGTTATCAAAAATAAAATCAGGAAATTACTATTTAGAATTTACTTATTTGGGATATTCAACCAAAAAACAGCCCTTATTTGTTGGTAATCTTACTGAATATTTAGACATAAAAACGGTAGAATTGGAAGAAAGAGCTAAGCAATTAGATGAAGTTGTAGTAACTGGCAAAGCCGAAGAAATAAGTGAGAAAATGGACAAAAAAACATTTTCGGTAAAAGATAATATTAGTCAAAGTGGTGGGTCGGTCTTGCAGGTTATGCAAAATTTGCCGAGCGTTACCGTGCAAGACGGAAAAGTGCAACTGCGTGGTAGTGATAGAGTTACGGTACTGATTGATGGCAAGCAAACTGCTTTAACAGGCTTTGGAAGCCAAACGGGTTTGGATAATATTCCAGCCTCTGCGATAGAAAAAATTGAAATTATCAATAATCCTTCCGCCAAATATGATGCAAATGGCAATGCGGGCATCATCAATATTATTTACAAACAAAACAAAAAAGAAGGATTTAATGGAAAAATCGGTTTTACGACTGGCTTAGGCTCGCTTTGGGTAAGAAGAGAAAATTTGCCAAGCATCAGGCCTCAATATACTTTTACGCCCAAAATAAACCCCAATGTTTCGCTCAATTACAGAAAAAACAAAGCGAATGTTTTTTTTCAAGGCGATTATTTATATATCGAAACGCTCAACAAAAATGAGTTTGTAACCAGAAAATATGACAACGGAGAAATAATAAATTCTCAGTTAAAACGCAATAGAAATACCCATTTTACAACTTTAAAATCGGGAATTGATTATGCCATAAATGACCAAAATTCATTCACGATTTCTGGGCTTTTTGGTAGTGAAAAAATCATTGACCGTGGCGACCAGCCTTTTTTTGATGGCGAACTCTCGCAACGATTGAGACTTTGGCAGTTTTTAGAAGATGAATTGAAAACCACCATTATGGCTACGGCAAATTATCAGCACAAATTTCAAGAAGCAGGTCATTTGTTAAATATTGGTTTTAATTATACGTTCCATCGAGAAGATGAAAAGTATTTTTACGATAATTATTTGCCGATTTCAAAAGGAACAGATGCCTTTAAACTATTGTCGGATGAACAGGTTTATGATTTTAATCTTGATTATATAAAACCATTGAAATATGGAAGAATTGAAACAGGAGTAAAGCTTAGAAATAGGAGTATTCCAACAAATATGCAATTTATTCCAGGTGCAAATTCGGTGTTGGATGTGAATGCGGGCGGTTGGGCAACCTATAAAGAGTTGATTCCTGCTATGTATGGAAACTATATCTTTGAGAATAAAAAATGGGAGACAGAACTGGGCTTGAGAGTTGAGTATGTAAAAATCCAATACGATGTAAATCCAAATCATGTTGTTTACAAAAGTGATGGCTATAACTATATCCAACCGTTTCCAAACCTAAGGTTGGCTTACAAAATTAATGACAACAATAAACTTTCTGTTTTTTATAACCGAAGAGTAGATAGACCAAATGAAGTTGATATTCGGATTTTTCCAAAATATGACGATGCTGAAATTATAAAAGTTGGCAATCCTGCTTTGCGACCTCAATTTACTAACTCTCTCGAACTGGGTTACAAAACTAATTGGGAAAAAGGCAGTTTGTACAATGCCCTTTATCACCGATTTGCCGACGGAACAATCACCAGAATATCAAGCATAGTGCCACCCAGCAACCTGATTTATGCCACATTTCAAAACGTTAATAAAAGCTACAACACAGGTTTGGAAATGGTTTTATCGCAAGAAGTCTCTAAACGATATTCATTTAATGTGAATTTAAACGCTTACCGAAATCAAATTGACGCTTTTACGGTTGAAAATAAATATCCTATAACGCACACATTCTCAGCCGAAAAGCAAACATTGTTTTCTGGAAACATCAAGTTGAATAACAGTTTTCATTTTGCTAAAAACATTGATGCCCAATTAATGGCTATTTATTTAGCTCCTGACATCATTCCGCAAGGCAAAATAAAATCTCGTTTTTCATTAGACCTTGGCTTAAAAAAGGCAATTAAGAAAGGAGAATTGTTTTTTAATGCTACCGACTTGCTCAACACAATGATTATCAAAAAAGAAATTAAAGGACAAGGATTTAATTATACCAGCAATGACTATTACGAAACACAGGTTATTAGGCTTGGTTATAGTCGTAAGTTTTGATAAGGATTTTATAACCATGAAAAAATAATTTCAATGGAAAAATGGAAACTATTTGCAATAATTTCAATGATTTTCGCTGGATTAACGTCTGTAATAGCCAAATTTGGAATGAAAAATTTAAGCAGTGATACCGCTTTAAGTATCAGAACGTCTGTGGTGTTTGGTATAATTATGATGAATGCTTTCTTGTTTAAAAATGCTTTTTATGAGATAAAACAAGCACCAAAAAGCAATTTGATATTCTTAGTTATTTCGGGTCTTACAACGTCTTTATCTTGGATTTTTTATTACCGAGCCATGAAAGAAGGCCCCGTTTCGTATGTAGCAAGTATTGATAAAGCAAGCATTTTGGTTACGCTATTGCTTTCATTTGTATTGCTTAAAGAACCAATTTCTACAAAAATTTTGATTGGAGCTGGCTTTATTTTAGTGGGTATGCTTATTCTGATTTGGAAATAATCAAAAAACAACACTCAAAATATGCCAACCATTTTCAAAAACATAACTAAGCCGAAAGCTGTAAGTATCACAAATCTGCTTGACTAATGCCAAGCCCAGCCCCAGCGAATCAGATGCTGAACTATCTTTCTGGAAACGTTCAAAAAGTTGCTCTGTTGGCATTGTGAGTGGGTTTCCTGTATTTTTTATGATAAGATTACGTTCATTGAGTTCAATATTGATTTTGCCACCAATCAGATTATATTTGATGGCATTTCCCAACAAATTATTCAACAAAACATCTAATAAATATTCATTGATTTGGATAGAAATATTTGGCGAAATATAACTTTCCAAGACCAAATTTTTATGCTGAATCCAAACATCTAAAAGGTTGAGTTTTTCAAAAAGAGCTTCTGATAAATTGATACTTTTTGCAGTTTCAAACTGTCGGTTTTCGATTTTGGTCAAAAGCAATAAGGTTTGGTTGAGCTTTGAAAGTTTGCCCAGAGATTCAATCAACGAAGCAATTTGCTGCATTTGACTTTCAACAAGGTTATTATCTTGCAATAAAAGCTCTAAATTTGAGCCAATGACCGCCAAAGGTGTTTGAAATTCGTGTGAGGCATTTTCGGTAAAAGATTTAAGACTTTGGTACTCACGCCTCACTTGTTCGGTCAATGAAAATAGATTTTTTTGTAGCGTTTGAAACTCTAAAATATTGCTTTTTTCAAAAACCAAAGCCTCTTTTTGAGTGATTTTAAAAGTTTGTAATAAATCTAAAGATTGATAAAAAGGCTTCCAAATGCTACGAGAAAGGCGATAATTAGCAAACAACAACATTCCAACCAACAAAACCATTAATCCTGCAAAGGCAGCAAGCAAGGCTTCGATAAGGTCTTCGGACTCATAAAGTGCTTTTCGGATTTTGATTTGGTAATAACCGTCGGCCGTTTTTACACAAAATGCAATTTGTTTGATTTCAAGACCATCGTGATGAGGATTGGTTCGTAAAACTGTGTCTTTTAGCTCAACAGGTTTATAATTTTTTGTTGGATAAACCCAAAATCTATCTAAAAAAGGCAAATCATTTTCGGGCAACTTGCCATTTGTTTTTACAAAATCTTCCAACTTATTTTTTTGAATATACAGTCGCTCGGTATCTTCTTCTGCTAAGATTTTTTTTAATATAAAATAGCACAAAACTCCGCCAGCAATAGAGGCCATAAGGCAAGCAATCAGAAACGAACGAGTAGCTTTATTGATGAGTTTCATGTGAGACTAAATTTATATCCAACACCATACAGAGTCTGTATGTAGTCGGGGCAAGACGCTTCGATGAGCTTTTTTCTTAGGTTTTTGATGTGAGAATACAAGAAATCAAAGGTATCTGATTGGTCAATTTCGTCGCCATAAAGATGCTCCGAAATACTTGATTTTGGCAAAACTCGGTTGCTATTTGCTACAAAATACATCAACAAATCATATTCTTTGCGAGTAAGAATGATGTTTTTTGTGCCAACCCATACTTCTTTTGAGTCGGGAAGGATTTTTATTTCACCAAAAATAATTTCTCTATTTCCGCCAAATTGCCTTCTTCTCAGTACCGATTTTACCCTCGAATTGAGTTCTGTTAGATGAAAAGGTTTTGTCAAATAATCATCCGCTCCTAAATCCAGTCCTTTAATTTTATCATCAAGGGCATTTTTAGCAGAAATAATGATAATTCCTGCTGAAGATTGTTGTTTTTTGAGTTGTTCAACAATCGAAAGTCCCGAGCCATTGGGCAGCATAATATCTACCAACACACAATCATATTCATAAACCCCAATTTTGTCTTCGGCATCGGGCAAGTTCGATACCCATTCACACACATAGCTTTCATCAAGCAAAAACTTCTGAATTGTTATCGCCAAAGCCTTTTCGTCTTCAATGAGTAAGATTTTCATATTGCAAAATTGCAAAAAGATTCTGTACTGATTTTGGATTTATTTACCATTAAGCATATTTTTTATACAGATTTTATACAGAATCCAATTATAGGTTTGCATCAAAATTTTATTTCTCTTCAAAGGCAACGCTTTCTTATATATTCGGTGTAAAGGCAAATAAAGAACCAACAAAGAAATGAAATACATACTCCCATTATTATTAATTACGATTATAAGTACCGCCCAAACCACCAAAACTTTGACAGGTAAAGTAATGGATGCTTCAAGCAAAGAACCAATACCATTTGCAAATATTCAACTCAAAGGCACAAAAACAGGTACACAGGCAAATTTTGATGGATTTTTCTCTTTAAAAACTTCACATCCATCAGATTCTATCATAGTTTCGATGGTTGGATATTTGCCTCAAAGTCAGCACATTGATAGCAAAATTTCTCAAAACTTCATTTTCCTACTTAGCAGTTCTTTGACAAAACTTAATGAAGTTAAAGTAACTGCTTATGCAGACCCTGGAAAAGCCTTGTGGAAAAAAGTAGTTGCCCGAAAAGGATATAATAATTTTGATAAGTTCAATAATTATCAATATGAAGTCTATAATAAATCGGAAGTAGATTTGAAAAATGTGAAACAAGAAAACATTAAAAAAGGCTCGATGAAAGACATGGTTTATTCGACTTATCAAAACTTGGATTCGAGCAATAAGTCGGTTATGCCCTTGTATTTTTATGAAACTCTTTCCGATTTTTATCATTCAAAGAAACCCCCGATTCAGATTCAAAACTTGAAAGCAAAAAAAACAATCGGACTCGAAACCGATAAATTTATTAGACAGTTTGATAAATTCAATGAGAAAATCAATATTTATCAAAACTGGAATATCCTATATAATAACAACTTTGTAAGCCCAATTTCGGACGTTGGTTCGCATTATTATAAATACGAAATCATGGATACCACCATGACCGACCCTACGCACCGCTATTTTAGAATGAAATTTACGCCCAAACGAAAAAACGAAAATACATTCAATGGCGAGATGTGGATTGAGGATGATTCGTATGCCGTACAAAAATTCGACATGACGGTTAGTAAAGATGTAAACCTCAATTTTATTAAAGGTGTACGTTTCTTTCAAGATTTTGTGCCTGTTTTTGCAGATACCATGAAGGCATGGATGCCTAAAAAGGGTATTTCGGAAGTTGAAATTGAGTCTGGTCCAGAGTTATTTGGTTTACCTTTTTCATCGAAAACGAAGCAAAGAGAAAACTTAGTTTTTAGTAATACTACAACTTTTGACAAAGTAAAACTCAATGAAGAAATCAGAGATTCTACTTTGTTCAAATCAAAATATGCACAAGTTGATTCAAACTATTTGAATAAAACCGACCAATTTTGGAAAACTGCCCGATTGGATAGCCTAAGTAAGCGTGAGATTGCTATTTATCAAGCGGTTGATTCTTTGAAAGATAATGATAGATTTAATAGAACAGTAAAAATGACTACGTTTTTGGCAAGTGGTTATTGGGATTTCGCCCATAATACCTTGCGTGTTGGACCTTATTCCTCATTTATTAGTCGCAATCTTACCGAAGGCTGGCGAACAAGGTTCGGTTTTTGGACATTGGAGGATTTTAATAAAAAAATTAACCTAAATGCTTATGTAGCTTATGGTTTTGGCGATAAACGACTGAAAGGAGGCGTTGGAATCAAGTATTTACATTCTATCTCGCCTTGGGTTAAAACGGAATTGTATGCTCACAAAGACTATGATATGGTAACGGTCAATGATGATGAGCTGGATAAAGATAATATTTTCAATTTTGCATTTCGGAAAAACATTCCTTCTTTTCAAATTTTTGTAGGCGAGTTGAAACTTCAACATGAAAGACAACTTACGCAAAATTGGACGGTGAAAGCTGCCTTAGCTTACAAATCCATTGACCCTGTTTTTAAGTTTATTTATGAAAATATTGATGGAGATAAAGTGCCACAGCCAAGTGATATTTTACACCAACTTTATACTTCGGAGGGGTCAATTAATTTTAGATATGCACATAACGAGCGTACCACGATTTTGAATTACGATAAAATTCACCTTTCAACGCCTTTTCCTGTCTTACATTTTAAATATACTCTTGGCTTTGAAACAACTGCTAAAACCTTATTTAACTACCATAAGATAGATGTTGGTATTATTCAAACCTTCAAATTACCACCCAAAGGAACATTTTATTATAACCTAAGTATGGGCAAAACTTTTGGTACACTACCCTATATTTTACTCCATGTACCGAGAGGCAACGAAGCCTATTTTTTGAGTAGTTATGCCTTTAATACCATGAATCCTTATGAATTTGCTGATGATAAATATGCAAGCTTGCTTACTCGTTACTCACTTGGGGGCTTTATTTTTGATAAAATTCCCTTACTCAATAAGTTGAATTGGCGAGAAAGGGTAACTGCAAATGTGTATTGGGGAAGTATGTCCGTAACCAATAAAACTTATAATAGCCTCAACGATGTCAGAACGGGAACAGGTAAGACTCCTTTCGCAGAAGCGGGTTTTGGCATTGAAAATATTTTTCATGTATTTACAGTAGATGCCATTTGGCGACTAAACCATAATGATAATCCTGCAATCTCAAAATTTGGCATTTTTACAGGGTTACAACTTAAATTTTAAATTAAAAAGTGATTAACGCACCTACTGTTTAGTCAAATTTACCGTAGTAGGTGAATTGTAAAAAGACTACTGTTTTAAGCAAAATTTTTAGTTTAATAGCTAAAAAATACTCTAAATATTGCGTATATGAATAAATTACCTGCTATCACCATTTCATTTTGGATAATGAAAATTTGTGCCACAACCTTGGGTGAAACCGCTGGTGATTTATTGGCTCAGACACTAAAAATTGGATATGGGTTGAGTTCAGCCATTCTTTTAAGTTTCTTTTTTATTACATTAATGACTCAACTTTTCTCCAAAAAATTTCATCCAATGATTTATTGGGCCGTTATTCTGGCAACCAGCACCGCAGGTACTACCATGTCAGATTATATGGATAGAACTTTGGGCTTAGGGTACGCAACAGGCTCAATGATTTTAGTTTCGCTGTTAATAATCACATTAATCGTATGGAAATTAACCGAAAAGTCTTTATCTGTAACTAATATACAATCACTTCGAGGCGAAGTATTTTACTGGACAGCTATTTTATTTTCTAATACTTTGGGAACTGCGTTAGGTGATTATTTAGCAGATGATTCGGGACTTGGCTTTATTGGTGGTGCCGTTCTCATAGGATGTTTGTTGATATGTATAGTATTGACTTATTATTTTGCAAAAATATCCCATGTTGTATTATTCTGGTTAGCTTTTGTTTTGACTCGTCCATTTGGAGCAACTTTCGGTGATTTACTAACAAAACCACTGGAAAAAGGAGGGCTAAACTTTGGGACAATTGGCTCATCATTGATACTTTTTGTAATACTTGTCATTTTGATAATTGTATCAGTGGTTAAGAATAATTTAGTCTCAAAAAATGAAAAAGTATGACGGAAAGACTTGTTAAATATCGCCATAAAATTATTCAATCAATGATTGTATTTTTTTCATTGACTACTTTATCATGTAAAAATCAACTTTCAGAGCCTGTACCAAAAGTTGAAATTACTGAAAAGCTTCCTGCTTCGATTCAAAGGTCTGGAAATGTAGAAAAAGGATATGATTATTTAGTCAATGGTAATTATGTAGATAGTGGTATTCCTTTTGATTTATGGATTTCATTGAGAGGCGAGAATACTGAAAACATTTTAAAACGGCAAGGTGATAATGCAAAAATTGGTTATGGTTTCACCGTTGTAACAACTTCTAACAATACTCGTGTAGTAGGTGCAAATTGTTTAAACTGTCATGCCAGTACCATTAACAATGAGTTTGTAATAGGTTTAGGAAATACAGAATTTGATTTTACGACTGACCAAAGTTCAAATATTAGCCTATTGGATTTTCTTATGAGAGGAACTTATAGTTTGAATTCCTCCGAATATCAAGTTTTTATACCTTATAAACGTGGGTTTCAAGCTATCAGTCCACTTACTGTAACAGAAACTCGTGGAGTTAATCCTGCTGACAAATATGCTGCAATTTTGGCAGCACACCGCAATCCAACCGATTTGACTTGGCGTGAAAACGACCCTTGGGGCATTACAAAAGAAGTAATTCCTACCGATGTTCCTGCATGGTGGTTATTGAAAAAGAAAAATGCGATGTTTTACACAGGTGTAGGAACTGGCGATTTTGCCCGAATTATGATGGCTTCCAGTTTAGTGAGTTTACAAGACTCTACGCAAGCAAGAATCATTGATAAACAATTTCCTGATGTTTTAGCCTATATTAAGTCTTTGATACCTCCGACCTACACTGGTATAATTGACAAACAAAAAGTAGTTGATGGAAAAGCAATATACGAAACAAATTGTAGTCGATGTCATGGTTCATCGAATGATAAAAATGATTATCCCAATCTTTTGGTTTCACTCGAAAGTATTGGTACTGACCCAGCTTTAGCAAGCACTAATTTTGCCTATCCTCAACTATTAAACTGGTACAATAACAGTTGGTTTAGTAAAGAACCTTTTGCCGCAAAGTTAGTAGCTAAAAACGGTTATATCGCTCCCCCTTTGGATGGAATTTGGGCAACTGCTCCATATCTTCATAATGGTTCTGTACCTACATTAGAAGACCTTTTAAATAGTTCTGTACGACCTAAAATCTGGAAAAGGACATTTAAGCCAGACGATTATAATACTAAAAAAGTTGGTTGGAATTATTCAATATCAACGACTAAAACAGATAATCAAACTTATGATACTTCAATAAAAGGATACGGAAACCAAGGGCATATTTATGGTGATAAATTATCAAGTTCGGAAAGAATGGCGTTAATTGAATTCTTGAAAACCTTATGAATTGTGTTTAATGAACTACATAAATTTTCATCTTGAAAATAAAAATTTTAGAAAGGAGGCAACGCTTTTATATGAAGTTGGTGTAATGGTAATTATAAAGGAAATATTAATTTAAAAAACAAGAAAATGATGAAATCAAAAAATCTAATTCTGATGGTGTTGGCAATGGTTTTGACCGTAACGGCAGTGTATGCACAAGACACCAACGAAACAAAAACTTTGCTGGGTGGCAAAAAAATTAACCCGTTCAAAAAAATTAATACTTTGGGACTTTACGTTGCTCCTGAAATACAGTACGCTGGTTTGGCAGGTGGCTATGCCCCAATGGGTGGTGTATCTGCCATGTTGCAAGTCAATAAAAAATGGGGTATTGGTGGCGTAGCTTACTCGACTTTGGGAGATTATACCCCCACGAAATTGAGTTCTACAAAGGCTTATAATTTTGATGCCCAGTTTGGAGGACTAAAATTGGAATATACACCAAAACCTACTTCTTTGGTTCATGTTTCTTTCCCCTTAGTAATTGGTGCTGGAATGGCTCAGATAGATTCAGTGGGGGCAAATCACAATAGTAAAAATGATGGTGATACGTATGGAGAAAAAGGAAAAAATGAAGGTGGTATGAAGGAAAACGGCAATAGTGATAATGGGAAAAAGAGCATGGAAGATAACTTATTTTTTATGATTCAACCAGGTATTCATTTAGAAACCAATATTTTAAAATACGCCAAAATTTTTGTGGGAGCAAACTACCGTATTGCAGCAGGGAAAAGCGGAGTAACAAGTACAAATCCACTTTTGATTCCGACGAGTAGTCAAATGAGTGGTTTATCGGTAAACTTTGGCATAAAAGTCGGTTTATTCGATTATGATATTCACAGAAAAAGGAATAAAATCACAAATCAACCCAATCCGTAAATTAGTACATCTGACTTGGAGGCTATCATGAAATTCGACCTATATTTTTTAACCTCTTATTTACATCAGAATTTTCTGATAGCTCCATCAGAAGTAACATTGTCGAAAAACTTTAAAACTGATTTTGGATTAAATCGAGAGGAAATAGATTCAATGCTCGAATACCTTGAAGGGGTTTTTGATTTAAAATTCCCTGCCAAGCGAACACCCGACCGATATGAGTTTGTACTTGATTTGGTTTTTTATATTATAATTTATGATGACATAATCAAAAATGACAATTATGAAAGTTCTCTTTTTAATTAGTTTTTTGTTCGTAAATATAGCAAAAGACAACAAAAAATCCGAAATGGCGAATAGTTCGGCATCTGACAAAATCGTTGGAACATGGCTTTCGGCAGATAAAGATTTAAAAGTTGAAATCTTCAATAAGAAGGGACATTATTTTGGAAAAGTTGTTTGGTTTGCTTGTCTTCCATCAACACCAAATATGGATGACTTCAAGGATACTGAAAACCCTGACCCAAAGTTAAGAACTCGAAAATGGCTTGGAATGGAGGTTGTAAAAAATCTCACGTATAATGGTGAGAGTGAATGGAAAAATGGAACAGTCTATGACCCCAATTCTGGAAGAAAATATAGTTCCGTAGTCAGATTAAAAGATAATAGCACACTCATTGTGCGAGGCTATTGGGGTATTGAATTATTTGGTAAAAATCTCGAATTCCACCGAGTAAATTAAAAGATAAAATAACCTAAATGATACACTTAAAACCTAAATGAAAAATGGAAGGAAATACAGCAAAAATGTACACTTGTTTTGAAGAAATGGGCATTCCGTCCAATTCTCTCAAAGATTCAGCTCACTTGACACGAGACCTTGGATTGGACTCATTGGATGTAACAGACCTCGTTTTAAGACTTGAAAGTATGTATAATACCAGTATTCCTGATACTGATTGGAATAAATTTCAGACAATCAAAGATATAAAAACTTACCTTAATCAAACTATGCTTGTACCTGCTTAACATTCATCTAAACCCAAAAGTAAGTCTTTAAGCCCCACATTTATTTTCACAAATAATTTACTATTGGAATTTAATTTTCAATGGGTTGGGGTTTTTATTGCCTAAATGAATCAAAATCGAAGATTTGACTTCCGATAATTTTCATTCATTATACAGGTTTCTGTATTCATTTAGGTAGTTCAGAAAGGTAGTTTGGTGCTTGCCAGCTACCTTTTTATTAAATTTTTTCAAGCAATTTTCAAAAACCTAAATGAACATAAATATGAATTTTCTAATTAATTATTTTTCAGATGCCCCCGATTGGCACAGAGTTGTGTTATTGACCGTAAGTATTTTTCTTTTTTGGAATATCGAAAGTTTTTCAGGTGTAACCCTCAATTATCGCAAGTGGAAACACGCATTTACCAATGCTTTTTTTACGATTCCTGCCATTCCAGTGCAGTTACTTTTGGGTTATGTTTTATTGAAAGTCATTGATTTTGACACAAATAATCATTTTGGTTTGATAAATTGGCTACCAACTATGAAGCCAATTTACTCATTTCTATTGGCTTTTATAGTTTTAGATTTGTGTGAATATGCCTATCATGTGCTAATGCACCACGTAAAAACGCTTTGGAAATTCCATTTGGTGCATCATAGCGATACCGTGGTTGATGTTTCGACAACTTTGCGTGAACATCCAGGCGAAACTTTCATTCGTTTGTCTTTTTTAGTTCTTTGGGTTTTGTTGTCAGGTGTATCATTTTGGGCTTTGATTTTTCGCCAGTTTATCCAAATCGGCTCAAATGTATTCGCTCATGCTAATTTTCGTTTACCCAATAAAGTTGATAAAGTCGTCGGCTGGATTTTCATTACACCAAATCTACACCATGTACATCATCATTACGAAGTACCATATACTGATAGTAATTATGGAGATGTACTCAGTGTTTGGGACAGGATTTTCGGAACTTTCATGGAATTAGATGCCAATCACACCATATTTGGCGTAGATACACACATGGCAGCCGAAGAAAATGCAAACATTAAAAACTTAATTTTAATGCCGATGGATGAATATCGAGGCGGGCAAAAGCAAGCTATTTCTTCGCCACCACATCAAACTCAGCAAATAACTTTTCCACGACTTTTACAACAAAACTCATTTAGTCGCTTAAAAAAAGAAAGAACATGAAAAAGCAAATAATGCTCTCAATGCTATTGTATTTGGCTTCAATAACTACTTTTTCACAAGAAAACCCGTGGAAGTTTGTCAAAGAAACAAATGGTATCAAAGTGTATTTCAGAACGGTTGCTAATAGCAATTTGAATGAAGTCAAAATACAGACTACTTTCAATAGTAACCTAAGCACAATCGTAGAAGCATTGAGAGATGTAAATGCTTATCGGGAATGGGTTTATAAAGCAGCCTATTCATATACCGTAAAGGAGTTTAATGCCTATGAAATGGAATATTATAATAAATTTAACTTTCCATTTCCCTTAGATGATAGAGATGTGGTCATTCATAGCAAGATTCATCAAAACCAACAAACGAAGGTGGTAACGTCAGTTTCTTATGCAAAATTGGACATTGTGCCAGAGAGCAGAAATGTAGTTAGAATCAAAGATTTTTATTCAAAATGGACTTTTAGTGCTAAAAATAACCTTGTCTATGGTGAATATATTTTCAAATCAAACCCTGGCGGTAATATTCCTGCATGGCTTATCAATCTCAGCTTGGATGAAGGTCCAACTAAGACAATTCAAAATTTCAAACAACAACTTTTATTAGAAAGGTATATAAAAACGAATAGTCTAAATATTTTAAATTGATAGGCAACGAAACTTTTGTAATTGGTGTAAAGGTAAATAACTACGGTTTTATAGAAAAAACACTTATGGATATATTTTACTCGTTTGGTAAATGCTTTTAAATAGAGTAATACAGTTAGTGGATTTTGGAAAGACCGAAGTGCTTTCGTCGGTCTTTTTTTTAGCAAAAAGCAATACCAAGAGGTTTTATTTTTAAACGTTACTAACGAGAAAATCTTCATGCTACCCCAAAGTATGAATCTACCTCTAAATCAATCCTCAATGGGGTGAGGGTAAAATATTATTTATGAATAAAATCATTTTAGTGCTTTTTTGTGGAGTGTTCGCACTCTCGTCTTGCAAAACGCAAGATTTGATTTCGCCTGTGGCAAGTACATTGCCGACCGCTATCGGAACTACAAATGTTCCCGCCGTTGTAGTGGCTTCTTTAAGCAAAAATTTCCCAACGGCTACCAATACCACTTGGAATCAGACTTCTCCTACGTCTTTTATGGCAACCTTTAAACAAAACAACGCTGGAAAAGTAGCTACATTCCAAAATACTGGAGCGTTTCTGAAAGTGGGGGACGTAATTGACCCAGCAACCCTACCGACCGCAATTATAGATTACCTCAAAGCCAATTATGCAGGTTATACGATTGTGCAAGCTGACGCAAAGTTTACAAAAGATGGACTTATTGTAATCGGCTATGAAACGCTTATTACTGTTGGAACTACGCAATATGAACTCGAATTTGATGCCACAGGGAAATTTACAAAACTCGAAACTCCTGACGGACATGATGAAGGTGCAGGTATTGCCCAAACAGCTTTGTTACCAGCGATTACTACTTATTTAGGTGCTAATTATGTTGGCTATGTTTTTAAAGAAGCTGAAAGCAAAATGAGTCTTGGCGTTGTAACAGGCTACAAAGTGGAAATTGTACAGAACAATGTAAAATACAATATTCTATTTGATGCTGTCGGAACTTTCGTAAGTGTAAATACAGGTGGTAAAGGTGGCGATAATCATGGTGGTAACGAGCAAGGTAATGGGCAGAATGGCAATGATGTGGTAATTGCTCAAACCGATTTACCTGCTATTGTTGGTACTTATTTAACAACAAATTTTGCAGGTTATGTATTTGTGGGTGCAGTCGTAGAAAAAAATACCGCAGGAACTGTACTTGGTTATGAGGTCAAATTTACTTTGGCTGGAAAAAGCTACGAGACAGAATTTGATGCTACGGGGAAATTTCTAAAACTAAACTAATTGAAATGAAAATGATAGCGGGTATAACTTACTGTATCCGCTATTTTACTTAAAAGTTACTTGATTTTTGACAAATCTAATTGATTTAGCAACGTCCCTATGAAAAGCAATCATATATTTTTAATGTTCATATTGTATTCCTTTCAAACTGCGGCACAAGTTACTAATGTTAGGGAGCATTTTGCTCTTGGATATGGGTATAGAAAGCATAGTTCAGCCATAACTTTGGCATATAATGGTACATTTATTTTCGGGCAAAAACAAATTATCCATGCTGGTTTTGGAGTAAGAATGACTTCATTCAATGAACAGCCAAGGGATTTTTTTGGTATTTCAAAAAATAGAAGTGGAGTGTCTATAAACCCTACACAAAAAGTAAATATAAATGCTTTTAATGTACCTATTTACCTTGAATTACATAGTAAATATCTTCTTTTAGGTGGTAATATTGACCTTTTTGGATTTTCAATTGGTAAGAAAATTAGTTCGGCAACTATTTTTGGAATAAAAAAACCAGACTCTTTATTTATAAAACCCACATTCATAAATTTTTTGGGGAGAGGTACAAATAATTCAGAGGTGTATATTGGTTTAAAACCGAATAGAGACCTAACCATTCGATTAGGGATTAGTTTGCTCTATGCTGAATACCATGCACAATACCGACTATCTAAGAAAAATTATGAATATGGTAGGTATTTTCATGATGCAATGATGCCTTTTATAAGTATAGTATATAATTCTGATAGATAAAGCTAAGAATAGGAAATATAAAAGAAGTCAGGCAACGGAATCATTGGAAGTTGTGTAATGGTAAGTGAGGATAATTTATAAATAAACATTAAATGAAACATTCAATAAAAATTATATTCATACTTGCTATCATTTCGCTATCTGTTTCAGCTCAAAACTATACTTTGAGTGGCTATATCAAAGATGCTAAATCAGGTGAGGCAGTCATTGGTTCAAGTATTTTCTTGACCAATACCAAAAGTGGTACATCTGCAAATACCTATGGATTTTATTCTGTTACTTTCAAAGCAAGTGATACATTGGGAGTTGTTTTTTCATCATTAGGTTATCAGCCACAAATCAAAAAACTTTCAGGCAGACAAAATCAAAGTTTAAATATTGATTTGCTCGAAAACTCCTCAAACTTGCAAGAAGTAGTAGTAAAAGCCTCTCGAAATGATGATAATGTACAGAAAACCCAAATGGGAGTTATTGATGTACCGATGAAATTGGCAAATTCATTACCCGTGGTTTTAGGTGAAAGAGATATAATGAAAATCATTCAACTATTGCCAGGTGTGCAAGCAGGAAATGAAGGTACAACAGGTTTTTATGTACGTGGCGGAAACTCAGACCAAAATTTAGTTCAACTCGATGAAGCAACCGTTTATAACCCCAATCACCTTTTTGGTTTATTTAGTACGTTTAATTCTAACGCCTTGAATCGTGTAACACTTATCAAAGGTGGTTTTCCTGCCCAATACGGTGGGCGACTTTCTTCGGTTTTAGATATTACAATGAAAGAGGGAAATAATAAAAAAGTTGCTGTTCAAGGTGGTATAGGCTTGATTTCTTCAAATATTACTGTCGAAGGACCAATAAAAAAAGAAAAAGGCTCATTTATCATTTCAGGCAGACGGACATATATTGATTTATTGGCAAAACCCTTTGTCAAAGGTATTGGCTATACTTTTTATGATTTGAACGCCAAAATCAATTACCAAATCACACCAAAAGACAAATTATTTTTGAGTGGTTTTTATGGAAATGACAATGCCAATTATACAGGAGCAAGTAGCCTTAATTATGGTATAAATTTTGGAAATAGTACAGCCACACTTCGTTGGAATCATTTATTTAATCAAAAACTTTTTGCCAATACTTCGTTCATCATCAATAACTACCATTTAGGTCTTTCAACAATTCAAAGTGGCTATGTAGCTCAACTTTATTCATCAATTAAAGACATTAATGCCAAGACTGATTTTGAGTTTTACCCAAATCAAAATCATAATGTTCGGTTTGGTGTAAATTTTAGTACACATACATTTGCTCCATTTTCGGCTTCAATAAAAATCCCAAAAAGTGGCAAAGTTCCCAAATTTAATCCTGATAGTTTGGCTATAAAAACAATCATCAACGAATTAGCATTTTATTTTAATGACGAAATCAAACTTTCATCAAATATCAGTTTGAATGCTGGCTTACGAGTACCGTATTTTTATACGAAAGACATTTCTTATAAATACCTTGAGCCTCGGATTTCTACAAAAATCAATCTAAACCAAGAAACATCTTTGAAGTTGTCTTATACCGTAATGAATCAGTTTTTGCATTTGATTCCAAACTCAACAGCTTCGTTGCCAACTGATATTTGGATTCCTGCGAGTAAGGCAACTGCACCACAACAATCGAAACAAATTTCACTTGGCATATTCAAAAACTTTAAAGAAAACACCTATAAAACCAGCTTTGAAGTCTATTATAAAGACATGAAAAACCAAGCACTTTTCAAGGAGGGTACATTATTGACACAAGTTTCAGTCATTGAAAATAATCTAACCTTTGGAAAAGGATACAGTTATGGTGCAGAATTATTTATCGAAAAAAATTCTGGAAAATTTAATGGTTGGTTAGCTTATACCCTTTCTTGGACAAATCAAACCTTTAAAGACTTAAATTTTGGTAAAGAATTTCCGTTTGCTTATGACCGCCGCCACAACCTTTCAATAGTTGGCAACTATGATTTATCTAAGCATTGGATGCTTTCTGGAGCATTTGTTTTTAATACTGGCAGACCTTATACTTTGCCTGTTGGTAGAGTAGATGTTGGCAATGGAGGTACACTTTACAACGGTACTTATGCAGATTATACGGAGAGAAACAATTATCGTTTAAATAGTTTTCATCGCTTAGATGTAAGTGCCATTTATAAAAAGACAAGGCAACTATTTCATAAAAGCTACGAATCTGAATGGGTTTTTAGTGTTTATAATCTTTACAGCCGTCGAAATCCTTATTTTGTTTATCTAAGTACCGATGAAATCACTAAAACTCCAGTGGCAACACAAGTATCATTATTACCAGCCGTTCCGAGTGTGAGCTATAATTTCAAATTTTAAGTATTAACATTTCTACAATGAAAAAAGTCATTCTTATATTTTTAGTTACACTGATAGGTTTTATGGATTTTTCTTGTGAAAAAGTCATAACTATCAAAGAAAAACCATATCAAGACCAACTTTCAATCGAATGTTTGTTAGTGCCTGGGCAAGTACCTAAATTATTTTTAAATAAATCAGTTGCTTATTTTAGTTCAAAAACCAGCAGTGCTGATTTATTTATTACTGATGCAACTGTCAAAATTTCAAGTGGCAACGAAACAGATATTTTAAAACCATCATCAGAACGAAATCCTTTTTTATGTCAAGAGGAGTTTTTTTATTTAGGGAAAATTCCTGCTGTTTTTGGTAAAACCTATAAATTAGAAGTTGTTTATCAAGGCACAACATATACAGCCGAAACAACTATAAACCAATCGAAACCCAAATTAAATACAGTAGATTATACTCAAAAATTCAATGATGTTTATGGCGAGCATGAAGGCATAATTTTGAATTTTAATGATACCCAAAACGAAGAAAATAATTATCGCTTTCAGATGATTCGACAAGTTGATAGTACCGTCAGAACTGCCAACAACAAAGTTTATCGAACTGAATGTAATGGAGCAAATAAATTTACTATAAATGAAGTTGGGCGTTCAGTTTATAATGACCAAAATAAAAATGGTTTACCAATGAGTTTTGTTATTGAACCAGCTTACACGCACACAAATGGACAAGTTGCAAAAGTGTATTTACAAACAATGGATAGCAAATCTGCTGCTTTCTTCGATGCACTTGACCGCCAAAAATTGGCAACCTATAATCCGTTTGTAGAGCCTGTGTTTTTAAAAAGTCAGATTGCTGGCTGCATTGGTGTTTTTGGAAGCCTGAACATTTCAGAGCCTATTGAATTTATTTTTCCTGAGTAAAAAATGTTTATTACGACTATATTTGTAATAGTTCAAAATAAAAGATTTCAGGGGTAAACTCTGTTTCAGAAAATTATATAAACCATTCTGAACAAAATATAACAATATTTGTTAAATATCATCAATATTTGCAATTATTTTCATAAAATGAAACAAATACTTACTCGCATATTGTGTCTTTTCATGGCGTTTCAAGTGCTTTTTGCAAGCACTGGATTTGCTATGATAGAACATTTATGTAAAGTAAAAGGTAAAAAAACTTTCATTTTATCCAGTCCGCCTAAATGTTGTCCACAAAAAATGCTTAAAAAGGAAGCGAAATCCTCGAAAGCAAATTTTAAACGGACTAAGTGTTGTGAAGAACATTCTACTTTTGTTCATATTAACACCGCTTCTTCAAGTGTTAATCAAGTCTCACTGAGCATTCCTGTTTTTATCGGTGAATGTTGTTCTTTTTCACCTTTTTATACTTTCAACTGGTCGAGTGAGCCTGTATCATTCAAAGTAAGTCATTACTATAATACAGCTCCACCAAATGCAGGCAGAAAACTGCTCGTACACATCCAATCCTTCTTAATTTGATTCTATTTATTGAACTTCTTGTGCCTATTTTTCAATAGGTAGTTTTTCTATTGTTCAATAAATTGAATCATTTTTATGTTAAAAAATATCATTAAAATAGTAATACTATTTGTATTACTATTTACTTCAACAGTATATTCGCAAAACCTACAAGGAATTGTATTAGAAAAGAAAATTGACGGCAAAACCGAACCCCTTATTGGTGCGGTACTCCGTTGGAAAAACAGTAAAAATGGCACTTCTGCCGATATTGAAGGGAAATTTTCTATCCTAAAGACTTCTCAAAATCATGAATTAATTATCAGTTCGATTGGCTATAAAACCGATACGATAATGGTTCATTCAAATGATTTTCAAACGATTTATCTCCAAACGGAATCTTCTACCTTACAAGAAGTAGTTGTTAGAAGTGAAGCCAGTGTGATAGACCGTCTGAATCCTATTCAAACTGAGATTATCACCACCAAAGCACTTGCCAAAGCTGCTTGTTGTAACCTTTCTGAGAGTTTTGAAACCAATGCAAGTGTATCAGTAAGTTATGCTGATGCCGTTACAGGCTCAAAACAAATCCAATTGTTAGGGTTGAGCGGAAATTATGTTCAAACCAATACTGAAAACATTCCAAATATTCGTGGATTAAACACAACGTTTGGATTAAACTATGTGCCAGGTACTTGGATAACATCAATTGATGTCGGTAAAGGAGCTGGGTCAGTAGTCAATGGCTATGAGTCAATGACTGGTCAAATCAATATCGAACTCCAAAAACCTGATATGGCTGATAGATTGTATTTGAACACCTATGTAAACAGCTTTGGGCGTGGCGAAATTAATTTGAATTTAGCAAAGAAATTGAATAAGAAATGGTCAACAGGCTTGCTTACTCATGCTTCTACCTTGCAAAATCGCATTGATAAAAACGGAGATAGTTTTTTAGATATTCCACTTTATAATCAATACAATGTAATTAACCGTTGGAAATTTCAGAATGAAAAGATGATGGCTCAGTTCGGAGTTAAAGCCTTATATGAAGACCGTTTGGGAGGGCAAACTAACTTCAAACCTGAATTACAAGGTTCGTCTTTGGTCTATGGCTTTGGCAGTCAAACAAAGAGGCTTGAGTTTTTTAGCAAAACAGCCAAACTATTTCAAAGTATCCCCTATCGAGGTTTGGGTCTAATTTTGAATGGGACAATTCATAACAATCAATCATTCTTTGGATTACGCAATTATTCTGGTCGCCAAAATACTATTTATGCCAATCTGATTTATCAAGACATTATCAATAATACCAATCATCAATATAAGGCAGGTGCAAGTTATTTATTAGATGATTATAATGAAACATTTACAGGCATTAATCCTCGTTTACGAACTGAATCAGTACCAGGTGTATTTGCTGAATATACCTATACATATCCCGAAAAACTAACAGTTGTAGCAGGTGGTAGAGTAGATTTTCATAACCTCTATGGTACTCGATTTACTCCCCGAATTCATGCCAAATATGATATTAGTAAATCGGTACATCTAAGAGCCAGTGCTGGAAAAGGTTGGAGAGTACCCAATCCATTAGCCGAAAATTATGGTTTATTGGTAAGTTCAAGGGCAATTTCTATTGAAAATAGTCTAAAACCCGAAGAATCTTGGAATTATGGATTAAGTCTATCAAACGAGTTTGAATTATTCGGACAAAAGGCTTCTTTTATTGTAGATGCTTACCGTACTAATTTTCAAAACCAATTGGTAGTTGATATGGAACAGGCTGGATATTTAAGTTTCTACAATCTGAAAGGTCGCTCTTTTTCTAATAGCTACCAAGCAGAACTAAATTTCGCTCCAATCAAGCGTTTTGACTTCAAATTAGCCTATCGTTGGTTTGATGTAAAAAATGATTTTCAAACAGAAAATGGAACATTGGCATTAATGACCAAACAATTTCTGAATCGAGACCGTATCTTATTCAATATGGGATATGCTCTGCCTTATGATAAATGGAAATTTGATTTTACTTGGCAATGGAACGGCTCTCGACGAATGCCAGCCATGTCAGAGCATTCGATGATGTCAGCAGGGACTGGTACACTTACCACTGCACCTGCATTCTCAAACATCAATGCACAAATTACCAAGACTTTCTTAAAATGGGATATGTATGTTGGGGGAGAAAATCTCAACAATTTCACTCAGAAAAATCCAATTCTTTCATCTAATGACCCTTTTGGGAGACATTATGATGCTGGTATGACTTGGGGACCAGTCATTGGCAGAATGGTTTACGCAGGGATGCGATATAAAATAAAATAACCAAAACATCAAAAATCATGACTTTATATATAAAAAATATGGTTTGCGACCGATGTAAAATGGTTATCGCAGACCTATTCAAAAAAACAGAAATTACGGTCAAAAATATAGAGTTAGGCGAAGTTGAAACTTTGAACGAATTAACTCCCGAACAATTACAACTAATTGAGAAAGGATTGCAAACAGTTGGTTTTGAGTTATTGGATGATAAACGCAAGCAAATCGTTCAGAAAATCAAAACAATTATCATAGAAATCGTACAAAATCAATCGAAAATTTTACAGAAAATCAATCCATCAGTATATATCGCTGAAAGTATTGGTCGAGATTATAAGTATCTGACAACCTTGTTTTCTGAGGTCGAAGGTACTACGATTGAGCAATTTTTTATTCATCAAAAAATAGAAAAAGTAAAAGAATTATTGGTGTACGATGAATATACATTGAGTCAAATCGCCGATATGATGTATTACAGCAGCGTACAACATTTATCTATGCAATTCAAAAAAATAACAGGTCTTACACCAAGTCATTTTAAAGAATTGAAAGCCAATAAACGAATTTCCATCAATCAACTATAAATAATTTTAAGATGAAAAAAGTAATTTTCTCCGTTTTAGTTTTGGGCGTAGTGGCGTGTATGGACATGAACAATGTTCAACCCGAACAAAATATCAATTATCCAGCGGCATACATTGTCAATGGTGAAAGTAGCACCTTATCGGTTGTCAATCTAAATACCAACGAAGTTGCCACCACTATTCAACTAACTGATGGTTCAAGCACTTCAACTCATGGAGCAGGACATACCGCAACGCCAGGCTTTTTAGCTTACCCCCACCATATTTATATCAATGCTACGAAATCGCAAATTGCGGTGGCAGCACCAGGTGTTGATTTAAGTGCAGGTCATGCAGGTGGTACTCACGCAGGTACAGGAAAAGTTGCCGTTTTGGATGCAATGAAAGGTATAAATGTGAAAATTTTTGATGTACCAATGTCCAATCATAATGCTGTTTTTTCGCCTGATGGAAAAGAGATTTGGACATCTCAAACTGATGGAAAAGTATTGGTTTATGATGCCACTACCTATGCCCTCAAAAATACAGTAATGGTTGGAAATGGTTCTGCCGAAGTTACTTTTTCTTTTGATGGAACAGTGGCTTTTGTTGCCAATGGTGAAGACAATTCAGTTTCTGCCATAAGCCCCGTAACTAAAACTGTTTTAGCAACAATAGCCGTTGGAAAAAATCCTGTTGGAGCATGGATTGGTGCTGATAATAGAATGTATGTAGATAATGAAGATGGGCAAACTGTTTCAATTATTGATGTGAAAACATTAAAAATAGTCGAAACCGTTACATTAGGCTTTATGCCAGGTTTTGTTGCTTACCAAGCTGATATGAAAGAAATGTGGGTAACAGACCCCACCGCAGGAAAAGTACATTGGTGGACAAAAGGAGCTGATGGAAAAATGACACGAACAGGCTCTTTTTTAACGGGAGCAGGTTCTCATGCTATCGCTTTCAATGCAATGAACGCCTATGTTACCAACCAAGAAGCTGCCAGCGTATCAGTTATTGATATAATGCAGCATACGGTTACTAAAACACTAACTGTTGGTTTGAAACCTAATGGAATTGTCATTAAACTTTAATTTATATATTTTTTAACCTATTATTTAAGAATGTACAAGCAAATTAACCGTAGAGATTTTCTCGAAAAGTTAGGATTTGGACTAAGTTCTACCGTCCTAATATCAAGTTGTATGGGTAATATGAACATGGGTGGTAGCGACCCTGTTCCTGTCAGTGGTGATACTACTTTTAAAAATGCTCTGAAAATTCCTGAAACAATCACAAGTCCAAGTAATATGATTGCCCAAGCGGTGCAAGATACCGTCATGGATGGAAAAAATGCCAAGTACATTGGTTATCGTTCGGGTTTATTGGGACCAACTTTTAGACTTCAAAAGGGAGCTAATTTTAATATAAAATTCAGCAACCAATTAGCCGAGCATACTAATATTCACTGGCATGGTTTGGTTATTCCTGCCGAAATGGATGGACACCCCGACCAAATGGTAATGCCGAACGAAAATTTCAATTATCAATTTACTGTTAATCAGCAAGCTGGTACAAATTGGTATCACCCACACCCGCACGGATTAACAGGAAAACAGGTAACACAAGGTTTAGCAGGTTTTTTCATCGTTGAAAGTTCCGAAGAAAAGGCTCTAAATCTACCTAATGGTAGTTACGAAGTACCTTTGGTTATTCAAGATAAACGCTTTAATACTGATGCAACTATCAAGTATAGCCCGACTATGATGGAAATTATGTCTGGCTATATGGGCGATAATATTTTGGTTAATGGTACAGCTTCCCCTTATCTAAATGTTTCTACTCGTTTTTATCGTTTTAGAGTATTAAATGGCTCATCAGCAAGGATTTACAATTTAGCTTTAAGCAATGGGGCAAATTTTTATGTCATTGGAGCTGACAGCGGAATGCTTGAAAAACCTGAATCTGTCAACTCATTGCTCCTTGCTTCTGGTGAAAGAGTCGATATTTTGGTTGATTTTACCAATATCGCCCTTAATACAGAAGTGTATTTGGAAAATAAAACTTTTACTGGTATGGGTACGGCACAAGGAACACAAGCATTTAAGGTTATGAAATTTATTGTTAATAAGCAAGAAACGGATACTTTCAAAGTGCCGAGTAGTTTAATTTCACTTGCAAAATTGAGTAATGCCACAAAAAATAGGTCTTTTGCTTTAACAATGGATATGGCAAATATGAGTGGTGGAATGCACAAAATTAATGGCAAAATATATAGTGCTACCCGAATCGACGAAACTGTTGCCGTTGGCTCAACCGAAACTTGGGAGTTTGATAATTCTACTGGTGATGAACCACACCCGATGCACATACACGGTGTTCAATTTCAAGTAGTGAGTCGAACAGGTGGTAGAAACACCATTTTACCACAAGAAAAGGCTTGGAAAGACACGGTTTTGGTTGCTCCAACTGAAAAAGTAAAAGTGATTGTAAAATTTGAACAAAAGGGAAAATTCGTTTTTCATTGCCATAATCTCGAACATGAAGATGATGGCATGATGCTCAACTTTGAAGTAAAATAATTAATTTCTAATTACCTAATCAATATACAATCAATGAAAAATAATCAATTGCAAATAGAAAGACGTAGTTTTTTAAAGAATTTAGGTTTAGGTGGTGCTGCACTCATGGCAATATATTGTGTTGGTGCTTGTAAAAATGTTGCATCAGTTGTTCCAGATGTTGCTCAATTTAATATAGACTTAACCGACTCTGCTAATGTAGCTCTTACAAAAAATGGAGGATATATCATAAAAAATGATGTAGTCATCGCTCGGACAATGCAAGGGAGCTATGTTGCTGTAACTTTAATTTGTAGCCATGAACAAAGAAAACAAGTTACTTTCACTTCAAGTAATGAATTTCTTTGCACGGCACATCAAGCAAGGTTTGACACAATGGGTATGGGTTTGAATGCTAATGGTAGCAAAGGGCTTAAAACCTACCCTGTAATGGTGATGGACTCTGGCAAAACTTTAATGATTGGCTGACCTAAATAATTTGTTTGGTGTAGGTGGTAGTATCACTTACTCCAAACATAACAAAAATTTGAAAACAAAATTTTAATAAAACAAACAATACAATGAAAAGGAGATTTTTTTTAACTACTGGATTAGCAATAATTGGTTCTTTGTCAATGGCAAATTTTCAAGAACCACCTGTAAAAGTTAAAATCAAAACATCTGCTATATGCGAGATGTGTAAAGAACGTATCGAAAAGCAATTAGCTTTTACAAAGGGAGTAAGCGAGTCAAATCTTGATTTAAAAGAAAAGGTTGTAACTGTAACTTTTAACCCAAAGAAAACAGATGCCACCAAAATCAAGCAAGCTATCAATGATGCTGGTTATGATGCAGATGAAACAATAGCCAATGAAAAAAGCTATGAAAAACTGCCTTCATGCTGTAAGAAAGATGGCGAACCAATGAAAAACTAACATTCTTTTAACCAAAATAAAATGGAAATGAAAAAAATTGCATTCATATTATTTCTGAGCATTTCTTATTTGACAAATGCCCAAGTTGAGCTAAAAACACCACCACCAAGCCCCGAAGCCGAATGGAAACAAAAAGTAGGTTTCACAGAGATTAGCCTCAAATATGAAAAACCATTGATGCGTGGTCGTAAAGTGTTCGGCAACTTAGTAGCATTCGACCAAATTTGGCGTACAGGTGCAGGTGAAAGTACACGTATTCGTTTGAGCGATGACATGACTTTTGGCGGACAATTAGTAAAAAAAGGGCATTATTCACTGTTTACGATTCCTAATCCTACCGAATGGACAATCATTTTGAATACTGATACTACCAGTCATGGAGCATTTAGTTATGATGAGAAAAAGGATATATTACGAGTGAAGGTGAAACCTGAGACGACCACTCGTACTTACGAATCATTTTCGATTACCTTAGAAGACATCATGCCTGACCATTCGGCAAACCTGTACTTAAATTGGGAAAATACACAGGTCAAAATTCCGATGCAAAGTAATGCGGACGTAATTGTAATGAATGAAATCAACAAGAAAATCAATGTTGAGAAATTAGAAGATGCCAAATTTTTTAATGCTTCGGCTCAATACTATTTTGCTAATAAGAAAGATTTAAAACAAGCTCTCGCATGGTCAAAGAAATCGGAAGAAATGGTTGACGACAATTTTGTTTATGCAAATTTGACAACAAAAATCTTAGAAGAACAAAAAGATTATCCAGCCGCCATCAAATCAGCTCAAAAAGCAATTGAGTTAGGAGCTAAAAAGAACATGAAAACCGCAGTTGCCAACTGGCAAAAGAAGGTAGAAGAATGGCAAAAAATAACGGGCGTAACTGCACCTGCCGTAAGTCCAATGACTGCCGATAACCATTCTGAACACAGTGGACACGACATGGCTTCGATGAACAACGACAAAGCACAAGCTAAAACCAATCTACAACCACTATTAGATGCTTATTATGCGATAAAAGATGCCTTAGTAAAATCCGATGCAAGTGCATCTGCCAAATCGGCAACAGCATTAGTAACCGCCATGAAAGCCGTCGATATGGGTAAAATGGAAATGAAGCAGCACATGGAGTTTATGAAAGTAAACACTAAAATTATTGCTGATGCTCAGAAAATTGCTGATTCAAATGATTTGAAGAAACAAAGAGAAACGTTCCAAAGTCTTTCTGATAATTTTTATGTGATGGCAAAAGGCGTAAAACTATCAAGTGAGCCTATTTACCAGCAATATTGCCCAATGAAAAAAGCAGCTTGGTTGAGTAATGAGAGTGCTGTTAAAAACCCTTATTATGGTAGTTCAATGCTTACTTGTGGGAATGTACAGGATACCATAAAATAATTAAAAAACAGGGTTAATTATTAGATTTTGACCGTTTTAAGCCATAATTATATAAATCATACACAAAATTTTGTAACAACTTTTAAGGGTAAGTATCAGACATTTGTAGTGTAGAAATGCTTCTACCATAGACAAATAATTATATGAAAAATCACCAAAGTTGTATGGATGCTTGTTTGGCTTGTGTAGCCGACTGCGAAAATTGTAATTGCCCCGAATGTTGTGATACAGACAGTTGCAATTGTTGTAAAGACTGTGCAGATATAGCTGCTTTATGTGCTAAACTATGCTCAAGAAACTCTATTTATGCAGAAACCGTAATGGCTCTTTGTGTACAAGCCTGTGAGCGTTGTATCGAAAATTGCTCAAAACATGACAAAGATTGTTGTCGAAAATGCGTAGAAAGTTGTAAAAAATGTGCGGAAGCCTGTAAAATCTAAAACTCATACCAATGACACATACATATCAATTAACTGGAATGACTTGCGGAAGTTGCGAAGCAAAGGTAAAGTCTGCTTTGCTGATGGTAGAAAACGTAACGAATGTTGATGTTTCAAAAGATGAAAACTCGGCTACTATTACGATGGATAAACACATTGCCTTAAAAGATTTTCAAAAAGTTTTAGACAGCAAATACCAAATTTCAGCGATAAATCATAGCGAAGCTGTCGAGCATACAAAATCTTGGTTTGAAACCTATAAACCGATTTTGCTTATTTTTGGATACATCACAACAGTAAGTCTATTGATTCAGTTGAACAACGATTCTTTCAACTTGATGCAATGGATGAATCATTTTATGGCAGGTTTCTTTCTGATTTTTTCATTTTTCAAAATGTTAAACCTCAAAGGTTTTGCAGAAAGCTATGTAATGTATGATGTTTTAGCCAAACGCTTACCTATTTGGGCTTATCTCTACGCATTCATTGAGCTTGGTTTAGGATTGGCTTTTTTAAGCAATTTTCAACCAATTCTGACAAACTGGCTAACACTTATCGTAATGACGATTAGCATTATTGGCGTTTTACAAAGTGTTTTAAACAAAAAGAAAATTCAATGTGCTTGTTTAGGAGCAGTTTTTAATCTGCCCATGAGTACTGTAACTATCATTGAAGATGCTCTAATGATTGCTATGAGCGGAGCAATGCTTCTAATGATGAACAAGTAAAATAGTCTTTACATCAATTTAAACAATTATTTCGATGAAAAATACATTCGCAATTTTCGCATTCTTTTTTATCGCTTCATTAAGCGTATTTGCTCAAAAAACAACTGTTATGATTCCCAAGGTTGATTATAAAGGGCATATTTATTATGAGAAAAAACAAATTGGCTCTTTAAATTCAAAAGGAGGTTTAGACCAAAACGGAAAAGCAGTTACGAAAGTAGATGCCAATGGAAATATTGTTGATATGAACAACAAAGTGATTGGCAAAGCCCCTAAAAATGGCACTTTTGTTTACTACATCAATGGAACAGAAGAAAATTATACAATCGGTAAACCTACTCATACAGGTATGTGCGAAGTAAAAAATGCCAAAGGAGAAGTAGTAATGCTTTTGCACAATAACTACAAACAGCAAGCCGCCTGTGCCGTCCATTGTTTGTACGAAAACCATTGTATGCCATCTGATAAAATGGCAGAGCATAAGCATTGATTCCTGACGAAGTTTGTTTTTTCTTCATCTATTTTAAATGATAAATCAAATGAAAAACGTACTAATTAAGGTCTTTAAATTTCTTTTTGTAAAGAAATGTTGTCAATAAACCATTTATCGTCCATTATTTAATGTCAAAAAAATGAAAAAAACAATGTTTTCAGCCATAGCAATGGCATTCGTATTCATCGTTTCCAATGCCAATGCAGGCACAACAAACGGAATGAAAGTATCATCAACAACGGTACAAAAAACGTCGATTATTGATGAAATAGTAAGCAATTACTTGGTTTTGAAAAATGCCCTAATCAAAGATGATGCAAAAGGTGCTGCCAACGCAGGAAAAGCAATCATAGCAGCAATGGCTAAAATTGACATGAAAAGCTTGTCAGCCAGCCAAATGAAAGGCTATATGGATGTTGCCGATGATTTAAAAGAAAATGCCAAGCATATTGAAGAAAATGCTGGAAAAATAGCTCATCAAAGAGAGCATTTTGTGATGCTCAGTAAAGATGTGAACGATTTACTTAAAACCTTTGGCAATAGTGGACCAAAACTTTATCAAGATTTCTGCCCGATGGCAAATGGAGGTAAAGGTGCGATGTGGATTAGTGAAACAAAAGCAATCCAAAACCCTTATTATGGTAAAGCAATGATGACTTGTGGCTCTGTAAAAAAAGAGATTTAAGATGAAAAAAGCCCTTTTTTTTAGCTTAATTGTTTTCTTACTCCTGCAATTATACCAACCTGCCCGAAATTCAGACAACGGGCAGGTTTTGCCGATTCATATTGCCAAAGTCTATAATATACCCATCAAAGTACAGCAAATTTTGCAAAACTCTTGCTACGACTGCCACAGTAACAACACACATTACCCTTGGTATTCTTATTTACAGCCATCAAGGTTTTTAATGGAATACCATATAAAAATAGGAAAAGAGAACCTAAATTTTAGTGAATGGGGAAATTATAGTAAAAGAAGACAAGAATCAAAATTAGATAGAATTGCCAAACAAATCGAATCAAACGAAATGCCACTGGCTTCTTATACGCTGATTCATCGAAATGCTGAATTATCTGAACAACAAAAAAAAGAAGTAATTACTTGGATAAACGCTATTACTACGGACGAATAACTACTCATGGAAAATCAAAAATTTGTACCCGCATTAGGCTATGATTTCTTGACGGAATACTACGATTTAGCAATCAAACTAACCATGCCCGAAAAGAAATTTCGTAGGCTTTTGGTTGATACTATCAAACCAAATCCCAATGAAAAGATTTTAGAATTTGGCTTTGGAACTGCCCAAAATCTACTTTTAGTAAAAAAAGAATGTGCAAATATAGATTTACGAGGCGTAGATATTGACCCAAAAGTAAAAGAAATAGCAGCCTATAAAATAGCTAAAAACAATCTTTCCATTCCATTAGACCTTTACGATGGTGTTACGTTGCCTTATGCCAACAATCAATTCGATAAAGTGTATAGCTGTTTGGTTTTTCATCAATTAGATGCTGATACCAAGATAAAATGCCTGAAAGAGTTATTTAGAGTTTTGAAACCAAACGGAAAGTTGATAATTGCAGATTGGGGCGAAGCTGCTAATCCAATTATGCGACTAACTTTTGGATTGGTTCAAATTTTAGATGGATTCAAAACCACCAACGACAATGTAAGAGGGCTAATGCCCAATTTCATAGAAAAGGCGGGTTTTGATAATATTTTTATTCCAGACTCAATCAATACCCTTATTGGCACATTTTCATACTTTACAGCTCGAAAAAATGAAATTATTAAAGTCGATTTTCAAAAAAACAGGTGGCATTCTGCTTGTTAAAAAGTGTTGTCAATCAATCGTTTTACTGATGCTTGCTACTCAAGTATTTGCCATGAATCACATAACGAAAATCGAAATTGTTGGTAAACAACCAAGTCAGATTTATGATTTTATGTTTGGTTTAGATAAACCCAAATACATGGCATGGCATCCCGAAGACCATGCAGGCTTTATAATAATCAAGCAAACGGATGTAAAAAGAGGGTCGGTTTTCTATTTCGATGAGAGAATAGGCGATTTTCGAGTAAATCATCAGTGGGAAGTAGTTGGGGTTATTAAAAATCACAAAATTATTCTGAAAGCTATATATAAAGTTCCTGTTTATTTGTTTTTAACCTTTGATAAAACATTAAATGGAACAATGGTAACACATGATTTACAAATAGGTAATCAGCATAAATCCGATGGAATTAAAGATTGGTTTATCAAAAAGTTTATTTTTACTCTTTCAAGACAAAATGCTCTAACAAAGCACGCCATCGAAGAATTTAAAAACTTAGAAAAACTAATCGAATGACAACACATTTAACCCAAATCATTCAGCAATACAAAAACGACAGTCAGAGTGTCTTTAATACTTGGTTTATTGATAACGACCAACGATTAAAAGCCTTTCGCACTATCCGAAGGGGTGTTTTACAGGTGGTCGAAGACATTAAAAATAAAACTTTTCCTAACGATTTTAAGGGCAGTTCCTTAGAGTTTGTTTTGAATTGTATTGCCGAACAAAAACAAGTTTTTGTAGGGGTGTCGCATCCGTTTTATTGGAAACCTAAACTTAGGATTCCTGATATTTATGAAAACCAAAATAACAAAGTTGCTTTTGGTCAATTTCTTGAAAACTGTATCAATGCCAAGACTGAGGAGCAAATTATCAAAGAAATTGTACGATTAGATGCCCTTAAAATTAAAGGTTTAGGTCCAGCCGTTGGCAGTATTTTGTATTTTTTACATCCTACTCTATTTCCCCCTTTCAATACTGCCATAGTCAACGGGTTCAATACTTTGTTTAACGACAAAAAGAAATTAGGCTCATGGTCTGAATATTTAAAAATTAGAGAAGTTTTGATAGAAACCAATCAAAAACATAAAACTGAATTATCAAATGATTTAGGAGCAATCGCAGGTCTTTGTTTTGAAATCGGAACACAAAAAATGCTCATTGGCAATGATGAATATTTGAGCGAAGAAGAACGAAATAAATTAGAAAAAAGCATTGAAAAACGCCAAAAGGAAATCAAAGAAGAAAAATTGGAAGAAAATCTTCATTCCGAAATGCAATTTCATTTATTGAAAATTGGTCAAAGTTTGGGTTATGATGCTTTTGTGGCATCTAATGACCGTTCGAGGTCGTATAATGGCAAAAGTTTTTCGTTTATGAGTCCTGATAAGTTTCCTGCTATTGATTGCGACAAAGATACAGCAAACACCATCAAATTGATTGATGTTTTGTGGTTTGAAAAAGGTACAAACAATGTCATTTGTGCATTTGAAGTAGAAAAAAGTACAAGTATTTATTCTGGAATTTTACGACTGACCGACCTTTCCTATTCAATCGCTGATGGTGATGAAATCTTTTATTTGGTTGTTCCCGAAAGTCGTGAAAAAGATGTGGTGATGCAACTTTCACGTCCATCTATCAAACAAATCAAAACACCTATCAAATACATATTATTTAACGAGTTACGCCAAAATTGCGATGCACTTTGCCGATTTGGTGATAGTCATAGAATCATGAAAAAAATCTCAAAAACGGTTTAAAAAATGAAAAAAGCAGAATTTCACAGAAAAATCAGAAAAACCCACCGATGGATGGGCGTTATTTTAGGTATTCAATTTCTATTTTGGACAATTGGAGGCTTGTATTTCAGTTGGTCGAATATGGACGAAGTGCATGGCGACCACCAAAAAGCCCACGTACATCCAATTGGGGGAGATGTAAAATTGGCTAATTTGGCTGATATTCTGCAAAAACTAAAAGAAAAAGATACAGTAAACTATATTTTTGATACTCGATTGGTTCAGATTTTAGGAAATCCCACCTTTCAAATTCATTATTCAAAAGAACATGATAGAGGCAGAAAGATTCAGTTAGCCAATGCCTTAACAGGCGAATTACGAGGAGCATTAACCAAACTTGAAGCTACCGAAGTAGCTCAGACAAATTTTGCAGATGATGCAAAAGTAAAGCAAGTTGAATATTTGACCACCACCAATGGACATCACGAATATCGAGAAAGCCCATTGCCAGCTTATGCTGTTACTTTTGACCACCCTTCAAATACAACAGTCTATGTGAGTTCAGAATTAGGTACAGTTCAGAAATTTAGAACCAACAAATGGAGAATCTTTGATTTTCTTTGGATGATGCACACGATGGATTATCAAACCCGAGATAATCTTTCTAATTGGTTATTACGAGCTTTCTCAATATTTGGTTTGCTTACTATTTCAACAGGGTTTATTCTATTTTTCGTAAGTCAAAGAAAATCAAAATAATAATGAAATTTAAAGTTGCTTTAATCGTAGGTATTTCCTTTGGAGCTTTTTCTCTAAAAGCCCAGCATGAGCATCATACAATGCCTACGCCTCAAACATCTACTGCAACCGTAGAGAAAATCAGTGATAATAAATCAAGTATAAAGGAAAAACATATTTCAAAAACCGTTCGATATGATTTATATGTAAGAGATACCATTGTCAATTTTAGTGGCAAATCAAAACGTGCTATTGCTGTTAATGGGCAAATTCCGATGCCAACACTCACTTTTATCGAAGGCGATACGGCAGAAATCTATGTGCATAACGAATTGAATGAAGAAACTTCATTGCACTGGCACGGTTTGTTTTTGCCTAATAAAGAAGATGGAGTACCAAATCTAACACAAATGCCCATAAAACCTCATACTACGCATTTGTACAAATTCCCTATTATTCAACATGGTACACATTGGTATCATAGTCATTCGGGCTTACAAGAACAAATCGGAATGTATGGCAATTTTGTAATGTTGAAAAAGCCTGACGACAAAAATTTCAGAAATGATATTGACGATTTACCTACCATTCCGATTGTTTTAAGCGAATGGACTGACTACAATCCTAATAATGTGCATCGAATGTTGCACAATGCCACTGATTGGTTTGCTATTAAAAAAAGAACAACCCAAAGTTACGGCGAAGCCATTAAACAAGGTTATTTTAAAACCAAAGTAACCAACGAGTGGAAACGAATGAACGCTATGGATGTGAGCGATGTCTATTATGACAAATTTCTAATCAATGGTAAGAATGAAAATCAGCTTTCACAATTCAAAGCAGGCGATAAAGTACGTTTGAGAATTTCAAACGGCGGAGCTTCAACGTATTTTTGGCTAAATTATGCGGGTGGAAAAATAACTATAGTAGCCAATGATGGCAACGATGTAGAGCCAGTTGAAGTTGATAGACTGATTGTTGCAGTTTCTGAAACTTATGATGTAATCGTTACCATTCCAGAAGATAAATCTTTTGAATTTTTAGTAACTTCCGAAGACCGCACAAAGTCAGCCTCTCTGTTTTTAGGAGCTGGAAATCA
Source organism: Emticicia aquatilis (assembly GCF_014644295.1). Lineage (GTDB taxonomy): Bacteria > Bacteroidota > Bacteroidia > Cytophagales > Spirosomataceae > Emticicia > Emticicia aquatilis. Next base: position 219,470 of record NZ_BMKK01000002.1, on the reverse strand, counting down.
AGTAAAAGCCAAACCAATGCCAAAACTCAAATATTTTGAGGGAATGAAAATGATGAATGGCATGATGAAAATGAATGGAGATTTGGACGATATGGGAATGTCAATGAGCCTCAATCAGATGGATATGAATGTGGTGATGTACCCTGAAATTACAGGAGAAGCAAAAAAACATGACATGAAAAGCATGGAAATGGGCGATATGAAAGGGCATGAAATGAAAATGGATGAATCTCAATACAACAGCAACGAACTTTCAGATATAGTTACCTTGAACTATACAATGCTAAAATCTCCTACAACAACCAACCTTCCCAAAGATGCACCAGTCAAAGAATTGCGTTTTGAATTGAGTGGCAATATGAACCGATATGTTTGGAGTTTAGACAATAAAGTAGTTTCGGAAGCCGACAAAATTTTAATAAAAAAAGGCGAAAATGTACGAATTGTGCTTTATAATGGCTCTATGATGCGACACCCCATGCACTTGCACGGACATGATTTTAGGTTACTTAACGGACAGGGCGACTATGCTCCATTAAAAAATATTGTGGACATTATGCCAATGGAAACCGATACACTCGAATTTAACGCCAATGTTGAAGGTGATTGGTTTTTTCATTGCCATATTCTCTACCACATGATGAGTGGTATGGGTCGGGTTTTTACTTATGAAAATCAAGCAGCAAATCCTCTAATTCCTAATCCTAAATTAGCCCAAAGAAAACTTTTTGCCGATGATAGAAAGTTTCATTTGATGGCTGAAAACGACTTTGCCACCAACGGAAATGATGGAATGTTAATGCTACAAAACACTCGATGGAGTATCGGTACTGAATGGCGATTGGGCTACAATGATATGCACGGCTATGAAACCGAAACTCATCTCGGTCGATATATAGGTAAAATGCAATGGTTTATGCCATTTATTGGGTTTGATTGGCGATATAGAAAATTTGGCATGGATGAAGTAGAAAAAAATATTTTCGGACAAACCAATACCAAAGATAATCGTAGTTTATTGAGTTTAGGATTCAATTATACCTTACCAATGTTGGTACGTTTACAGTCAGAAGTATTTACTGATGGCAATTTTCGTCTTCAATTATCAAGAGAAGACATACCATTGAGTAAACGAGTAAGAGGAATGTTTATGGTAAATACAGATAAAGAGTACATGGGCGGATTTGATTATATTTTTTCAAGAAATATTAGAGGTCGAATCCATTATGACAGTGATATGGGATTTGGTGTGGGGTTTGGTTTGAATTATTGATTTATAATCAATAATGAACATAAAATTTTATGTTATTGTTAAACAGTTAAAATCAATATTTTGAATGAACTAATCTCATATTTCAATAAATACAATCCACTTTCAGAAAATGCAATCAATGCCATTGCTGAGATATGTAAATCTGTAAATATTAAAAAAAATCAAGATTTACAATCTATTGGGCATACCTGCCGAACTATCTATTTTATCAAAAAAGGTGTGGCTCGCATTTATTATTACAAAGAAGATATTGAAATAACAGAATGTTTTGCTTTTGAAAATGCCATCATTGCACGGGTTGAAAGTTTATTTACTGGCAAACCCTCTCGTAAAGCCATTCAAATGATTGAAGATTCGGAGCTGATAGCAATAAGTTCTGCCAAACTATTTGACCTTTATAATACTTTCCCCGAAATCGAAAGATTATTCAGAAAGATATTTGAATCTGCTTATGTAGATACCGTCAATCGAGTGGAAAGTATCCAATTTCATTCTGCCGAAGAACGTTACAATGCTTTACTGAAAGAAAGTCCAAATGTTCTACAAAGAGTACCTTTAAAATATATCGCTTCTTATCTGGGCATCACACAAGTGAGCCTTAGCCGCATCAGAGGCATACGCTGATTATTTATCTTATGTTAAATTTTATTAAAATTGAGGTTTCTACATTTGCATAAAATATATGCAAAATGGAAGAAATCAAAACACTTAATGCCAGTGCCCTGCGTAATTGGTTAGAAATAGGACAACCTGTTTCAGTCCTCGATATACGTCCCATCACCGAAAGAGCCGAATGGTATATTCCCAACAGTATTCATTTTAATGCCTATGAAAAGCTAAAAAACAATGATTTTGAAGCATTTAGTGGGTTGCATCTTGACAAAAGCGTACCTGTTGTAACTTATTGTGGTGGCGGAAAAATGAGTTTAGTTGCTGCCAAAATGCTACAAATGCACGGTTATAACACATATTCATTGGAAGGAGGCTTGAAGGCATGGAGTTTGGCATGGAACACTGCAACAATTAATTTCTCAAATTTTGAGGTCATACAATTTCGTCGAACGGGTAAAGGCTGTTTGTCATACATGGTAATAGCTAATAAGGAGGCGATGGTTGTAGATGCTTCATTAGATACAAACGTATATGAGCAATATCTTTCAGCCAATGATGCGGTTTTAAAATTTGTAATAGAAACCCATACACACGCTGACCACCTTTCAAGGTCGAAGGAATTAGCGGAGAAAAATAACGCAGCCTTATTTTTACCCCCTAACAATAATCTACGATTCAAGTATCAAGCTATCGAAAATGATACTGTTTTCAAACTTGGAAATATTTCAGTATCAGCCATTTCAACAACAGGGCATACATTAGAAAGCATGAGTTTTAACATTGATAATAAAGTATTACTAACTGGTGATACCTTATTTACAAATGGTGTTGGAAGACCTGATTTGAAGGCAGATACCGAAGGAATGAAAGTAAAAGCAAAACTTTTGTACCAATCGCTTCAAAAATTATTGAGCCTTAATAACGAAATAATTGTACTGCCTGCCCACACAAGTCAGCCTATTGCGTTTGATAAGCTTCTGATTCATAGCACCTTAGAAAAAGTAAAATCAATTCCTCTCTTGCAGTTGAATGAAGAAGATTTCATTGAAACTATCATTGGTCGAATTCCTGCTACGCCAGCCAATTACCTTGCAATTGTTGAGAAAAATCTTCAAGGCGATTTTAGCGATATTAACCCAATAGACTTAGAAGCAGGAGCTAACAGATGTGCTATTTCATAAAATCAATCTCATGGAAACAAAATTAGGACTCAAAGAAAACTGGCAACAGTTTGGTTTATTGGTAATTGTAAACGCCTTCGTAGGCGGTATGGTAGGTTTAGAGCGTTCAATTATTCCACAATTAGCTGAAACCGAATTTGGTATATCCTCAAAATCTGCAATACTTTCGTTTATCGTTGCATTTGGCATTACAAAAGCCATAGCTAATTATTTTACAGGAAAGTTAGCCAATAAAATTGGTCGGAGAAATTTGCTAATCATTGGTTGGCTCATAGCATTACCAATACCTTTTATTATTATTTATGCTAACAATTGGTCTTGGATTATTTTTGCAAATATTCTGCTGGGTGTCAGTCAGGGACTTACTTGGAGTAGCACCGTTGTAATGAAAATGGATTTAGTTGGTGAAAAACAACGTGGTTTAGCAATGGGAATCAATGAGTTTGCTGGTTATTTGGCAGTTGGAATTGTTGCCTTTCTGACGGGTTTTATTGCTCAAAATTATGGAGTGCGACCCTATCCTTTTTATATCGGAATCGTCATGTCTATTTTAGGGTTTTTACTAACTGTTATTTGGGTGAAGGATACCAAGAGTCATGTTTCGTTAGAAGCCAAAAAAACAACGATTACAAATGCTGAAAATGTATTTATGACAACTACATTTACCGATAAAACATTGAGTTCAGTAACACAAGCAGGTCTTGTCAATAATCTAAATGACGGTATGATTTGGGGACTTTTGCCAATTTTGTTATTGCATTTAAAGTTGAATAATCAAAATATAGGTATTATAACTGCTATTTATCCTACATTTTGGGGTTTTGGTCAGCTTTTTACAGGAAAAATGTCAGATGTGTTTTCCAAGAAAAAAATGCTTTTTTGGGGGATGTTTTTGCAGGGAATAGCTATTGTATTATTAATTTTTGCAATAGATTTCTATCTATTAGCCACCTTATCAGCCTTTTTAGGTATTGGAACAGCTTTGGTTTACCCTACTTTTTTATCAACAATTGCCCAAGTTACCAACCCAAGCCAAAGAGCAGAAAGTATCGGAACGTTCAGACTTTGGCGAGATTTAGGCTATGCTTTGGGGGCTATTATTTCGGGTATAACTGCCGATATTTTCGGAATACAATATGCTATTATTTTAATAGGAGTTATCACTCTAATTTCGTCAGTTATAATTCAAATAAGAATGCCTGATTTAGAAAATTAATTTACACTTAACATCTGGCAATTATTGCTTTCTGATTGGCAACAATTGCTTAAACAGATGGTCAAATTGCTTGATAATGACGACCTCAAATCTTGAAGTTCTTTAATTTTTTCGTCTATTTTAAATAATTTCTCATTCATTTTCTCAGCAACATTTTCACAAGTTGCCGCATCTCTATCAAGCAAAGCCAAAAACTCTTCCGTTTCATTCAACGTAAAACCAAAATTCTTTATTCGCTTGATAGTAAGCAGTTTGTGAAGCGTATTTTCGGAATATTCCTTATAATTATTTTCTCGTCTCTCTTTTCTACCTATCGAAATCAGCCCTTGCTTTTCGTAAAATCGAATTGTATCTCTCGATAATCCTGTTTTGTTTGATAATTCTCCAATTAACATTTTTCAAAAGTTTTAAAAATTTCGCTTGACAATGGACTATACTCCACTGTTTATCTTTGCAAATGTAATTTAATAACAAAATAAACAATGAAAAAAACTGAAAAAACAGCAAAAAAATTAGGTTGGATTGGTATTACACTTTGTGGATTGTGTTGTGCTTTACCAATTGTAGGTGCAGTTGCGGGTATTAGCTCATTGACTGCAATCGCTTTTTATCTCGAAAAAATCGGAATTGTAGCATTAGGGTTGGCAGGAATCTTTTTTGCCTACTATTTCTATCAAAAAAATCAAGCAAAGAAAGCTTGTGCAACTTCATGCGAAACAGACTGTGAATGTAAAGAGGAAAATGCCATAAAATCATAAAATGCCATTATTTTTGTCATAAAAACAAGCCGAATGAATGTCATAAAAGTAATATCAATTTTTGTTTTAACTGGTTTGTGTGAAATTGGTGGTGGGTATTTGATATGGATTTGGTTGAAAAACGAAAAATCAGTTTGGTTTGGAGTGATTGGAGCAATTTTACTTATTTCTTATGGCTTCGTGGCCACACTTCAGCCCAATAATTTTGACAGAACTTATGCCGCTTATGGTGGCGTTTTCATTATTATGTCGCTTATTTGGGCTTATATTTTTGATGATTTCAGACCTACTAAATATGACATCATCGGTTCTATAATAGCTTTCATAGGTATTTCTATCATTTTCTTTGCTAAAAGGCAATAAAATCAACAAAACTCAATTTTATAAAAATGAAAAAACTAACAATTCTCGGACTCTTTTTTTGTTGCTTTCAAGCGGTGGCTCAAAAAAAAGAATCATGTTGTAGTGAAGGTACTGCAATGGCTTGCAAACTCACATCAGCAGAATTTAAAGAAAGAAAAGCAACTGTTATTACAAATTTGAAAAAGGAAATTGTAGAGACGGTTGAACTCAAAAATGGCATGAAATATGCCTTCAAAGACAGCGATGAAACGATTGCTATGTTGGCAGATTTTATCAAAACAGAAAGACAGTGTTGCGATTTTTTCAATTTTCAGCTTTCTGTTTCTGCTGAAAAAAAGTATGTGTATTTGGCATTGACTGGGCCAAAAGGAGTAAAAGATTTTATCAAGTCTGAACTAACATTGTAATAATTATCATTCGTTTTAATCAAATAATTTTATGAAAATTCTATTAGTTTTATTCTAAGTTTTAGCTTCTTCTTGAGCGATACACCAACCGCTCCATCTATAAATAGTAATGCGATTGGATTCGACTTGAAAAATATTGATGGAAAATCTGTTTCTTTGGAAAACTTCAAAGATTCAAAAGGTGTTATTCTTGTTTTTTTGACTAATAATTGTCCGATTGCAAAAATGTACCAAAGTCGGGTAAAAGATTTGCAAGAAAAATATGCAAAATTAGGTTTTCCTGTGGTTGCGATTGACCCTGCCGATTCGAGGGAAGATATGAAAACCGTTGCCAATGAAAAAGGTTTTAATTTTGAGTATTTGCACGATGCCGACCAAAAAATATCATTTGCTTATGGTGCGATTGTCAATACGCATACCGTTATTTTGGTAAAAGAAAAAGGTGCTTACAAAATCGCCTACATCGGTGCAATTGATGATAATAGAGACGAAACCAAGATAACAACCAAATATGTTGAAACTGCCATCGCTTCGATTTTGGCAAAAGAAGAAATAAAAACCAAGACCAGTATTGCCAAAGGCTGTACGATTACTTATCGTAAATAAATAAAAATCTCATTATATACACTATAATGAGATTTTTTTAAATAGTTATTTAAGGATTTGCTTAAATAATTAATATATTTGTTACATAATTCAAAACCATTAAATGGATAATCAAGAAATAAGTTGCATTAGAGCTTTTGCCGACCAAGTTCAGATTTACAACTGTAAGCAACAACTCAAAGTTGCCGAAAACTCATTTGCTAATCTTGCCCAAGTGCTAAATTTAGCAGGAAATGAAGTGCGTTTGAAAATTCTTTTTCTACTTAACCAAGAAAATGAACTTTGTCCTTGTGATATTTCTGATATTTTAGAAATGAGTGTACCTGCTGTTTCTCAGCATCTTCGTAAACTCAAAGATGCAAACCTAATTCAGTTTCGTAAAGTTGGGCAAACAATTTTTTACTCTCTAAAACCCAATCATTTAAAGGTAATCGAACCACTTTTTCAGCATATTCAGCAAGCCGAATTAGCATTATGAAAACTAACACCTCACTTCAAAATTTAAGTATTATTACAGCTTTGGCATCTTCACTATGTTGTATTATGCCCGTTTTCGCTATTCTGGCTGGCACAACTGGCATTGCTTCCACTTTTTCGTGGCTCGACCCTGCAAGACCTTATTTTATTGGCTCAACAGCTTTTATTTTAGGTTTGGCTTGGTATCAAAAACTAAAACCACAAAAACAAACAAGCGACAAATCGCTCAATTGCAATTGTGAAATAGATAGTAAAGTATCATTTTTACAAACTAAAACATTTTTAACCATGATAACTATTTTGTCAATTTTACTCTTATCCTTTCCAAGTTATTCCCATTTATTTTTTCAAAAACCTGATAATAAAGTTACGATAAACCAAGCGGTGAAAAGCCAGAAAATTGAGTTTATAATTAGTGGTATGACCTGTACAGGTTGCGAAGTTCATGTAAAATCTGAAATCAGTAAATTAAAAGGGATTATTATAGCACAAGTTTCGTATGAAAAAGGGAAGGCATTCGTGGAATTTGATAACAAAAAAACAAACATTAAAGAAATCACAAAAGCAATTAATTCAACAGGTTACAAAGTTGTGAATCATAAAAATATATTATAATGGTAAATATTAGTTTAGAATCAGAAATAACTTGTCCTAATTGTGGATACCAAAAAGTAGAAATAATGCCAACTGATGCTTGCCAATATTTTTATGAATGTGAAAAATGTAAGCAAGTTTTAAAGCCACTTAATGGAGATTGTTGTGTTTTTTGTAGCTATGGAACTGTACCATGTCCGCCAATTCAACAAGACGCTAAATCGTGCTGTGGGGTGTAAAAAATAGAATTTGATTCTCAAAAGTTAAATAGAAACCAACCATACCAAACCAAGCAAAAAAGATATAGAATTGAATTATTCATGACAGTAGTAGGAGATTAGGGTGTTTTCTTTGAGATAAGCTAATATCAATTCTCACAATTACCAATTTCTGCACGAAAAGTATTGCCTTGTTTCACCTCAAAACCAGTTGTAAGAATAATTGATTTTTGAGCTTTATACTGAATATTTGATGAAGAATTGATGATTTTTGAATGAGAATTTAATATCGTATTTGATTGAAAAGTTGCATTTTCTTGATAAATTGTTTTATCTAAATTGAGAATCGGGTAGCAATTTTCTTGTGCTATGAGCTTTGCTACCCAAATATCATCATCACCATGATTGCCTGTAACGTCCCCACTATCAAGTGTGTAGGAATCTCCAACGAATATATACCCATTATCTGATGTTTGTAACAAGCACTTAGCAACTTCATGCCCACTACCTCCATAAGCTCGTTTCCATAAAATTGTACCATTACTGTTTAATTTTATTAACCAATAATCTGCTTCACCATTCATTGCGGGGTAAATATCTCCATCATTAGAGTGTATTTGGCAAAGTATTACTAAATTATTATCTGTCGATTGAACAATGCTTCTTCCATCATCCTCCGAAGTCCCACCAAAACATTTTGACCATTCTTTTTGCCCACTATTGGAAATTTTTACAACAAAACAATCTCTGTTTTGAGCAACACCATGATTTTCAATAGAATCATAGTCAAAAGAATATGTCTCACCCGTTGCCACATATTTACCATCACTCAATTGGACAACAGATATAAATTTATCATTTTCCGTGCCTCCAAAATGGTTTTGCCATTCAAAAAGTCCATTTGAGCTTACTTTGATTATCCACGCATCATTTGTACCATAATTCCCCCAAGATGATGAGTTAGACATTCCAGCAATAACAAACCCACTATCTGTTGTCTGAGCAACTGAATAAAAATAATCATTTGCGACCCCTCCGAGTAATTTTTGCCAAATTATTACCCCTTCCATATTAAGTTTCAAGATTAAACCATCTAAATTTCCGATATTTCCAGAAATATCATTGTCATTTGATTGTGTATATCCTACTAATAATAAACTATTATCATTGGTTTTTATCAATGCTCTTGTGTAATCATTTTCACTACCTCCAAAGTTCTTTTTCCAAATCAAATCACCATTTTGATTGAGCCTAAGCAAGACAATATCGGTATGACCATAATTCCTAAAAAAGTCATTATTCCCTCCAATTGATGTTCCACAAACAATAAATCCATTATCAATCTCTACGATACCTGTTGCTAAGTCTTCACCGCTCCCTCCGTAAGATTTGCTCCACTGAATCTGTCCAAGTCTATTTATTTTGCATATAAAAATATCGTTTTGACCATTATTTGAAGGAATATCAAAATTATTTGAAACCGAATAGCCTACAATTACAAACCCACCATCAGAAGTATCAATTATTTTTTCAACATTATCTTTAAAACTTCCTCCAATAGATTTCTGCCATTCAATGATTGGCGATTGAGCGAAGGTAATGTGGGTAATTTCAATAAAAATGAATAGTAAAAAAAACTTCATACCTGCTTCTTACTTAGCTATTAGATAAATGTAAACATACAACTATTTTTTGTTTTTCAAAATATTTCCTTTTTGACTCCCTGTTGCACTTGTTTTTTATATACTTTTGCTGTATGAAAGCATTTTCAATCATATTATCCATTTACTTACTTGTACTTTCGTGTCTGCCTTGCGGAGATGTGGAAGATTGTAAAGTAGTAGATAATGAAAAAATAGCATTTTCAGAAACCAACCATAGCACCCACCAAGAGGATACCGAAACTTGTTCACCTTTCTGTATTTGTGCTTGTTGTGGTACAAATATTGTCTTAAATTTTTCATTCTCTCCCCTCATTTCGGTAATAGAACCCAATTTTTTATCTGAAAAAGTAACTGTAAATTTCTACAATACTTCTTTTATTTCTGATTTCTACGGAAATATTTGGCAACCGCCCAAAATCTAATTCTTGAAAATTATTGCCTTTGCTACTTGCTGAAATTTTACTCAGCAGGATTCTTTGCTTATGGCTATTTATGAATTTTTTCAAAATTAGATGCAAAATATGTTAGATAAAATCATTCATTTCTCGATAAAAAACAAATTTATCGTTGGCTTGTGTACAGCCGCTTTGGTATTGGTCGGAATTTATAATGTAAGCCGCCTGCCCATTGATGCCCTGCCCGATATTACAAATAATCAGGTACAAGTCATTACTACTGCACCTACTTTGGCAACCCAAGAGGTAGAGCAGTTTATTACTTATCCTATTGAACAAACCATGAAAACGATTCCAAAAATCGTAGAAATGCGTTCGTTTTCTCGCTTTGGGTTGAGCGTGATTACCCTCGTTTTTGAGGAAGATGTGGATATTTACTGGGCAAGGCAGCAAATGAGCGAAAAACTCAAAGATGCGGAAAGACTTATTCCTAAAGGTGCAGGAATTCCAGAGTTAGCCCCCATAAGCACAGGATTGGGCGAAATTTACCAATATGTAATTTTTGCAAAAAAGGGCTTTGAAAGCCAATACGATGCTTCTAAACTTCGAAGTATTCAAGATTGGATAGTAAAACCTCAATTGCTTGGAACGGCAGGAATTGCGGAAGTTACCACCTTGGGTGGAAATCTCAAACAGTACGAAATAGCTGTGCAGCCCGACCGATTGAAAAGTATGAATACAACTATCACTGATATTTTTGAGGCACTCGAAAAAAATAATGAAAATACAGGAGGTGCATACATCGACAAACAACCTTATGTTTACTTTATCAGGGCTCTGGGTATGGTAAAAAGCATTGCCGACATTGAAAAAATAGTTGTAAAAAATTCAAACGGAGTTCCAATTCTCATTCGTGATGTGGCAAAAGTACAGGAAGGTTCGGCATTGCGTTATGGTGCTGTAACGAAAGACGGTAAGGGCGAAGTAGTAGGCGGAATGGTGCTGATGCTCAAAGGAGAAAATTCGTCGGCAGTTGTGAATAGAACAAAGGCGAAGGTCGAACAAATCAGAAAATCATTGCCTGAAGGTGTAACTCTTGAACCATTTATAGACCGTACAAAATTGGTAAACAATGCCATAGGTACTGTAGAGACTAACCTTTTGGAAGGTGCTTTGATTGTAATATTTGTATTGGTTCTGCTTTTAGGAAATTGGCGAGCAGGTTTGGTGGTGGCTTCCGTTATTCCATTGGCATTGCTTTTTGCCGTAATAATGATGAATTTATTTGGTGTAAGTGGCAATTTGATGAGTTTAGGAGCAATAGATTTTGGTTTGATTGTGGATGGTGCGGTTATTATAGTAGAAGCCGTCATTCACCGATTGCATCTAAACAAAGAAGGAAGGCTTACCGCTCAACAGATGGATGAAGAAGTTTTACAGGCATCAACAAAAATCAGAAGTAGTGCTGCTTTCGGTGAGATTATTATTTTGATTGTTTATCTACCTATTTTGGCATTGGTTGGCACGGAAGGCAAGATGTTTAAACCAATGGCTCAAACCGTTTCGTTTGCTATTTTGGGGGCATTTATTTTGTCGCTCACCTACGTTCCGATGGCTTCTGCTTTGTTTTTAAGTAAAAACATTAGCCATAAAAAGAATATTTCAGATAAAATAATTGATTTTATTTATCGCTTCTATCAACCTATTTTGGACAAAGCCTTGCAATTAAAAACCATCATATTAAGTGCTTCGGTTGCCTTATTTCTGATTGCCTTGTTTGTTTTTAGCAGAATGGGTGGCGAATTTATCCCTACTTTGGAGGAAGGAGATTATGCCATCAATTTTAGAAATGCAGGGGGTAGTTCATTGAATATGAGTATTGAAACAGCCACAAAATTAGAAAAACTACTAAAAGCGAAGTTTCCCGAAGTGGTGGAAGTAGTTTCTAAAATTGGTTCTGCTGAGATTCCAACCGACCCAATGCCTATTGAAACAGGCGATTTGATTATCATTTTGAAAGACAAAAAAGAGTGGACAACCACCAAAGATTTCTACGAATTGGCAGATTTAATGAAAGAAGAAATGGAGAAAATACCAGGCGTAGGTTTTGAGGTTTCTCAGCCGATTCAGATGCGTTTCAATGAGTTAATGACAGGAGTAAGAAGCGATATTGCAATTAAGATTTTTGGGGAAGATTTAGAAAAATTAGCAGCTGCAGCCAATAATACCATTGGATTAATAGGAAACATAGAAGGATTAGCAGATATAAAAGCAGAGCAGGTAACAGGTATGCCGCAAATTACTGTTCGTTATAATCCAGATAAACTGGCATTATATGGCTTAAATGTGGGCGACTTGAACAAAGTTGTACGAACTGGTTTTGCAGGGGAAGCCACAGGAACAGTTTATGAAGGCGAAAAACGCTATGATTTGGTGGTGAGGTTGGACAAAGATTTTCGTCAGGATATTTCTAATGTGAAAAATATATTTGTAAGCCTACCCAATGGCAACCAAATTCCTTTGGAGCAAGTAGCCGATGTGAATTTTGAACAAGGACCTGCACAAATAAGCCGTGAAGATGGCAGGCGTAGAATTGTGATAGGTCTGAATGTGCGTGGACGTGATGTGAAAAGTGTGGTCAATGATATACAAGCAAAATTAGATGCAAAACTCAAACTTCCCGAAGGCTATTATGTAACCTACGGTGGGCAGTTTGAAAACTTGGTAGAAGCCAACAAACGCCTTGCCATAGCCGTACCCGTAGCTTTGCTTTTGATTTTTGTCTTGCTCTACTTCACTTTCAATTCCATCAAACAATCAATATTGATTTTTACTGCCATTCCACTTTCTGCTATTGGCGGTGTTTTTGCCCTTTGGTTGCGGGGCATGCCGTTCAGTATTTCGGCAGGCATTGGCTTTATTGCTTTATTTGGTGTGGCAGTTTTGAACGGAATCGTATTGATTGGCTATTTCAATCAACTCAAAGCCGAAGGATGGGACAATGTTTTAGAAAGAATCAAAGAAGGTACAAAAGTAAGATTACGACCCGTGGTAATGACCGCCGCCGTAGCTTCGTTGGGCTTTTTGCCTATGGCTTTAAGTAGCGGTGCTGGTGCGGAAGTTCAAAAACCTTTGGCAACTGTTGTAATTGGAGGGTTAATAACGGCAACATTGCTCACCTTAATTGTGCTACCAATTTTGTATTTGTTGCTTGAAAAAGGGTTAAGAATGCCCAAAGTTTCCAAAATTGTTTCTATAATAATCTTGGGATTCTTGCTGTCAAGTAGTTTTGCTCATGCTCAAACACCGCTTAGTTTACAACAAGCCATTGATTTAGGAATGAAAAATAATGCCTTGGTACAAGCCAATGAATTGGCGGTTAAAATGCAAAATCAGCTAAAACCAACGGCAAGGGAGCTTCCAAAAACAAATGTAAATGCCATGCTGGGGCAATACAATACCCGAAGTTTTGACCAAAATTTTAGCGTTTCGCAAGGGTTTAGCCCATTTCAGTTTCAAGCAAAAAAACAGCTTATCAATGAAAACATCAAGAGTAGTGAACTGAAATTGATAGTAACTAAGCACGACATTGCTTTTCAGATTCGGCAATCTTGGAACACCATTTTGTATTTAATGGCAATAAATCAATTATTGGTTAAGCAAGACGATTATTTGCAACAATTTGTAAAGGCAGCAAATCTGAAACTAAAAACAGGTGAGAGTACATTGTTAGAAAAAACTACTGCCGAAACCAAGCAGCAAGGTTTAATACAGGTCAGAAAACAAAATGAAAGTTTGATTTTAAGTGAAAAAATTAAACTAAAAAGCATATTGAATATAAACAATGATTTTACGATTGTTGAAACTTCATTTTTACCCTCAAAGGTATCTTTTGCCGATTCGACTTTTATTAATCAAAATCCTGTTTTACAAATGGCTTTGCAACAAATTGAGATAGCAACAGCTAACAAAAACCTTGAAAAAGCTATCGCAAAACCCGAATTTTCGGCTGGATATTTCCTGCAATCGCTCACAGGTAATCAGTTGGTTAATGATAAAACGGTTTTCTACAATGGTGTTCCTCGCTTTCAAGGTGTGAATTTGGGTATGAGTATCCCTATTTTTGGTAAAGCCAATAAAGCCCGCATTCAAGCATCAGAAACTGAAATTCAGGTTCAACAAAAAAGTTCAGAATACCTTAAAAACCAACTGAATAGCCAACTTTTGCAGCAAATTCAAGAGCAGAAAACCAATCAATCAATGATTGATTATTATGTGCAAACGGCGTTGCCAAATGCTGAAATCATAACCAAAAATGCTACAAAAGCCTATCAAAGTGGAGAAGTAGGTTATGTAGAATATCTACAAAGTTTAGAAACGGTTTTGAGCATTCAGCAAAATTATTTGCACGCAATCAATGCTTTCAACCAAAATGCAACCAATATTCAATATTTGTTAAACAATTAATTTTAAGCAAATGAAAGTCAATCAATCATATAAATATTTAATCGCAATCATCGGAATTTCGTTGATGATTGCCTGTAACAAAACAGCAAGTACAGAAACAGCAACCGAAGAAGAACACCACGATGAAACTGGTGCAGTAGAACTTACACCTGCCCAAGTAAAATCGGCTCAAATAGTTTTCGGGAGTTTTGAAAAGAAAAACCTAAGTGAAGTTATCACAGCTAATGGCTACACTAAACTTCCCCCTCAGAATCAAGCCGATGTGTCGGTGTTTTTGGGTGGAATTATCAAAACGATTGCCGTTATCGAGGGGCAATTTGTAAAAAAAGGGCAGACATTGGCAACATTTCAGAGCATGGAATTCAACAATATCCGTTTAGCAAAAGCCAAATTGACCGAAGAATTGCAACAAGCTAAAGTAAGCAAAGATTTTTTAGAGTTGGAGTTTGCTCGTCAGAAAGAATTGAGCGATGAAAATGTAACGGCAAAAAAAACTTTTCAGAAAATCAATACTGAGCTGGAATCCATCAAGAATAAAATCAGAAATACTGAAAATCAAATCATTATTTTAGACCAAAATCTTTTGCTTGGTGGTAATGAAAATGCTTCAATACTTTCTATCGTAGCTCCAATTTCGGGTTATATAACAGAAGTGAAAGTGAAAATTGGAAGTAGTATTTCAGCTAATAATACTTTATTTTCCATTGTAGATAATTCTAAAATGCACGTTGATTTATTGGTTTATGAAAAAGACCTATTCCGTATAAAAGTAGGGCAAAGTGTTCGGTTTGTTTTGACCAATCAAGGAAACCAAGAAATTATCGGTCGTATTTTTAGCGTTGGAAAGGCTTTTCAAAATGAATCAAAATCAGTAGCGGTTCATGCCGACATCAATAATTCTACGATTGGACTGATTCCAGGAATGTACGTAAATGCCTTAATTGATATTGGTAAAAATGATGTAGAAACTTTGCCAATAGATGCGATTGCCAAAGCTGAAGGTAAGGAGTTTATTTTTATTCAAGAAGAACATGAGGAAGAGCCAAAAGGCAAAGGACAAGAGGTTGATACGGGTGTTCATTTCAAGCGAATTGAAGTGAAAACAGGAACAACTCAATTGGGGTTTGTGCAAGTAACGCCTTTGCAAGAAATACCTGCTGGAGCAAAAATAGTGGCAAAAGGTGCTTACTATTTGCAATCTACTATGTCGAATTCGGAAGGCGGTGATGAGCATAATCACTAATTTGTTTTTTTAATTTTAAAATTCAGAACAATGGAACATAAACACATTTATGACAAGGACGGCAAACAACTTTGTTGTACGCAAGAAGAAAAAATCAATATGGTAGCCCATAAACAATTAAAGAAAGAACACAAAGAGGTAGGTTGTTGTGCAATTGATGAACCAAAACACGATGAGCATTCAGACGATGATGGACACGACCATTCGGGAGGAAATGAAAGCACTTTCAAAATGTTTTTGCCAGCCATCATTAGCTTGGCTTTATTACTCATTGCCATTGCATTAGATAATTATTTCCCTCAATCGTGGTTTACAGGTTGGGTTCGGATTATTTGGTATGGTGTTGCTTACTTACCTGTTGGTTTTCCCGTGCTAAAAGAAGCAATAGAAAGCATTGGTAAAGGAGAAATCTTTTCTGAATTTTTGTTAATGAGCATTGCTACCATCGGAGCTTTTGCCATTGGCGAATATCCCGAAGGTGTAGCAGTGATGCTTTTTTATGCTGTGGGTGAAGTTTTCCAAACTTTGGCAGTCAAAAGAGCCAAGGCAAATATCAAAACCTTACTTGACCAACGCCCCGACGAAGTAACGATTTTACAAAATAATCAAGCAAAAACTATTAAAGCAGAATCGGTAAATATTGGTGATATTATTCAACTAAAAGCAGGTGAAAAATTGGGTTTAGATGGTGAACTACTCTCTGAAACTGCCTCTTTCAATACCGCAGCATTGACAGGCGAAAGCAAGCCCAATACCAAAGCAAAAGGTGAAATAGTGTTGGCAGGAATGATAAATCTTAATACGGTTTCGCAAGTCAAAGTTACAACAGCTTATAAAGATAGTAAATTGTCGAAAATCTTGGAATTGGTACAAAATGCTACGGCTCAAAAAGCTCCAACAGAGCTTTTCATTAGAAAATTTGCCAAAATTTATACACCGATTGTTGTTTTATTGGCTGTATTGATTTGTATAATACCTATGCTTTTTGTTGAGAATTATGTATTTAGTCAATGGCTATACAGAGCTTTGGTGTTCTTAGTTATTTCATGCCCTTGTGCTTTGGTTATTTCAATTCCTTTGGGCTATTTCGGAGGCATTGGTGCCGCCAGTAAGCATGGTATTCTTTTCAAAGGAAGCAATTTTTTGGACATTATCGCCAGTATCCAAAACGTAGTGATGGACAAAACAGGTACAATGACCGAAGGGGTGTTTAAAGTACAAGAAGTTATTATAAAGCAAGATTTTAATAAAGATGAAATCTTAAAAATGGTCAATGCTTTGGAAAGTCAAAGTACGCATCCAGTGGCTACTGCCATTCATAATTTTGTTGGAGAGATTGACTCGACCATCGAACTGAAAAATGTAGAAGAAATATCAGGACATGGACTTAAAGCTGAAATAAATGACAAAGAATTATTAGTTGGAAATTTCAAATTAATGGATAAATTTTCTATCCATTATGATATTGACCCGACAACTATTGTTTATACATTGATAGCCATTGCCTATAATAAAAAGTTTGTGGGCTACTTGACCATTGCCGATAGTATTAAAGAAGATGCCCAAGAAACTGTGAATAAGCTAAAAGCATTGGGTGTAAATACCGTAATGCTCAGTGGTGATAAAAATAATGTTGTAAAGTTTGTAGCTGATAAATTGGGGATAACAAATTCATTCGGTGATTTGCTTCCCGAAGATAAAGTAAACAAGGTCAAAGAATTTAAGGCACTCAATGAAACCGTATGTTTCGTTGGCGATGGAGTAAACGATGCACCAGTAGTTGCATTAAGTAATGTGGGCATAGCAATGGGAGGACTTGGAAGTGATGCCACCATCGAAACTGCCGACATTGTTATTCAAGATGATAAACCATCAAAAATACCAATGGCTATTAATATTGGAAAGCAAACCAAACGCATTGTTTGGCAAAATATCACGCTTGCGTTTGCTGTAAAAGCCGTTGTGTTATTATTAGGAGCAGGTGGTTTAGCAACGATGTGGGAAGCTGTTTTTGCCGATGTTGGCGTAGCTCTATTGGCAATTTTAAATGCCGTTAGGATTCAAAACATGAAGTTTTAAAAATTGCTGATTAGTTTTACATTTATAAAGAAAAAATTGGGTGCAGACAAAATATTTGATTACCTCTATAAAATTGCTTATTGAACTAATTTTTATAATTTGCAGACTAATTATTTAAGATAAATCTATGAAAAAGTCAATTTTAATACTTCTGTTTACACCCAGTTTTATTTTTGCTCAGTATTCAAAAAAAGATAGTCTTTGGCTTCCTTTAAAGCCATTTATTGGTAGTTGGGTAGGCGAAGGTGGCGGAGAACCTGGCAAGGGGAAATATCAAAGAAGTTATCAATTTGTACTGAACAAAAATTTTATAGAGATTAAAAACAAATCTACTTATGAGCCTACCAACCAAAATCCTCAAGGTGAAATACATGAGGATTTTGGCTATTTTAGTTATGACAAGGCACTCAAAAAGTTTAAACTTCGTCAGTTTCACATTGAAAGTTTTGTAAATGAATTTGAAATGGAAAATATATCTGACGATAAGAAAACATTGGTATTTACATCGGTTGCTATCGAAAACATACCCAAAGGCTATCGAGCCAGAGAAACATACCGAATATTGAACGATAAGGAAATTGAAGAAACTTTTGAAATTGCTGAACCCAATAAAAATTTCGAGGTCTATTCTAAAGTAAAACTTATAAAACAGAACTAAAAAAATGTTTGAAAAACTTAAAGATTTTATTAGTTCAAAAGTTAAAATTTCGGATGATGAGATATTATTAGTTCAGCCATATCTTTCTGTCAAAAAATATTCTAAAAATGAATTTATAATAAAAGAAGGCAATTATTGTCAATTTATCGGTTTCCTCAATTCAGGGCTTATTCGTAGTTTTTTATACGACAACGGTAAAGAATTAACAACTCAGTTTATTTTTGAAAATTGTTTTTTTACCTATTTGGAGGGGCTTTTACAGCCAATTCCCTCACATAAAAATTTTGTAGCCTTAGAAGACTGCGAAGCAATAATTTTAAATAAAGCCGACCTTCCAAAAATTCTTGAATTAAATCCTAAATTTGAATCTATTTTTCGACATTTACTTTTTGACGAATCGTTGATGCAAATAAAAGCCAACGAAGCAGAAAGAAAAGAAACACTTACTGAAAGATATTTGAAATTTTTACAACAATTTCCAACTGCAAACAACCGAATTCCAATCAAATATACTGCTTCTTTTTTAGGAATCGAACCCCAAAGTTTAAGCAGAATTAGAAAAAGATTAGCATTAGGTCGAAAGTAACCTGAGTTATTTTTTTTCGCTATTACTGACCATAAATTTGTATAAAATATAAAACAACAAATTTATGGATTGGTCAAAAATCATCTCTATTCTACTTGAAAATGCCCGAAATTACAGCGTTATCGCTGGCATTACTTTCTTGATTTTTTATATTTTCTTGAAAAAAAAGATTGCTTTCAAGAAAATACAACTCAAATTTCCCGAATTAAAAGACTATCAGAGAGAAGTTTTTTTCTCAATTCTCTCGATTATGATTTTCACGCTCCCGCCTGTAATAATGCTCCTTAATGATAATATAAGACCCTATACATTGTATTATTCTAATATTCATGAGCATAGTATCACTTATTTTTGTATTGCATTTATTTTAATGATAGTCATTCACGACACTTATTTTTACTGGATGCACCGATTGATGCACGATAAAAGATTATTCAAATTATTTCATTTGGTACATCATAAATCTACCAATCCAACACCTTTGGCAGCGTATGCTTTTCACCCTTTGGAGGCAATTGTTGAGTCAGGAATTTTTGTTTTATTATTGCTAATTATGCCTTTGAATGATTATCATTTGGTGGTATTCTTTATTTGTAGCCTTGCCTATAATGTTTATGGACATCTTGGTTTTGAACTTTATCCAAAAGGGTTTAGTAGAAACTGGTTTGGAAAATGGATAAATACTTCGGTCAATCATAATTTGCACCATCAGTATTTCAAAGGAAATTATGGACTTTACTTTACCTTTTGGGATAGAACAATGGGAACACTACGCTCAGACTATGACGAACATTTTGACGAAGTAAAAAATCGTGATAAATTAACGAGTGATAGTAATTAATTCATTTAATAGGTTTTACAATTTTAGCAAACACTATTCAGAAATATCTGAGTAGTGTTTTTATTTTTAGCCCATATTTAAAACATTAAAACAATATACCTAATAATATTTTTAGATTAATCTAAATTATTCTACATTTGTCTTTCTGAATTGTAAAACAAAACAAGATGAAAGCAAAATATACTTTATCTATCATCACATTTGGATTTTTCATTGCTACGGCTTGTGAAAAACTATTGCCTGTTTCTCCCTACGAAAATGCTGTTTTAGATGGTACAATAAAAGATTTAACCACTGCCGAAACTGCTCAATTTCTTAGAGGAGATGCCGCTTTTGCAAAGGTTTTTACTGCCAATACTGGTTTAGGTCCTTTATTCGTATCAAATTCTTGCATCAGTTGTCATGCTGGCGATGGCAAAGGACATCCTTCAACAAGTCTAATTCGTTTTGGACAAACTGACGAAACTGGAAATAAATTTCTGTTGCTGGGTGGTCCACAATTACAGCATAGAGCCATTACAGGATTTAATCCTGAAAATATTCCTTCTGGGGCTTCACAAGCCACTTTTATTGCTCCATCTAATACTGGCTTAGGTTTTTTAGAAGCCGTTTCTGATGCTGATATTTTGGCATTGTCAGACCCTGATGATAAAGACAATGATGGTATTTCTGGCATACCAAATTGGATTGAATTAGCCAATTTTTTAACACCAAAACCTAATGCTATTACTAAAAATGGCAAATATATTGGTCGTTTTGGCAGAAAAGCAGGAGTATATAATTTATTCAATCAAACAGTAAATGCCTATAACCAAGACATGGGCATAGTAAGTGCTTACTCTCCAAACGACACATATAGCAAGGAGGCATTAGACCCCGAAGTAACTAATGCCGAAATTGCTGATGTAGTACATTATTTACAAACATTGAAAGCTCCCATTCAAAGAAGTGTCGAATCAACAGAAGTAAAGGCGGGGAAGGAATTGTTTGTTAAAAATCAGTGTGGAGCTTGCCATACTCCAAGCATGAAAACGGCAAACTCGACCATTCAAGGATTAAACAATAAAACATTTGCCGCATATACCGATTTGCTCATGCACGACATGGGCAAAGATTTAGATGATAATTATACGGAAGGTTCTGCAAAAACTTTTGAATGGCGTACTACACCACTTTGGGGCTTGGGTTTAGCCAAAGATTCTCAGGGGGGAAAGGTACATTTAATGCACGATGGACGTGCCAAAAGTATTGAAGAAGCTATTTTATTACATAGTGGGGAAGCACTCAAAAGTAGGCAAAAATATGCAGCATTGAGTAGTAAAGAAAAACAAGAATTGATAAAGTTTTTAGAAAGCCTATAATATGAAAAGACGTGATTTTATTCGTACAAGCTGTTTGAGTTGTATCGGTGGCAGTGCCTTAACGCTCGCCTTACAAGGTTGTAGTTCAGCCTATTATGCCAAACAAGTTGATTTGAAACAAAATGACTTGGTTATCAAAAAAAGTGAGTTTGTCGAAATAAAGAAAGACAAGCAAAGTATGCGAAACGTAATCGTTGCAAAATATGAAAAATTAGGTTTTCCAATAGCCGTTTTTCGTTTGGATGAAGACCAATATTCTGCCATTTATTTAGAATGTACGCATCAAGGAAATGAAGTGCAACCTCATGGTAATTATTTGGTTTGTGAAGGACATGGTAGCGAATTTGATAACAAAGGAAAAGTAACGCAAGGACCTGCCGAAAAAGCATTGAGAACTTTCGCTGTAAAAACTGACCAAGAATATATTTACATCAATTTAGCTTAAATAGTGATGAAAAAAACATACTTATTTTGGTTATTTTTATTGGGCTTAACTCAAAATATTTTTGCCCAAATAGATACCACATTATTCAGACGAAAACCGATTTTAGATTCTACCAAAATGAATATTGATGCGGTGTATAGTCGTCCATTTTTACAGGTTGGGCGTACTCCATTGGGCGTTGGGGGATATGCAGAAATGAATACAAATTTTGGTATTACTGATGGTATTGGAGAAGGGTTTTCTTTTCAAATGCGAAGAATGACCTTATTTTTAGGGGGAAGTTTGCATCAAAAAATTAAATTTATGTCAGAAATTGAATTTGAAGACGGTACAAAAGAAATCAATATCGAATTTGCTGCCATTGATTTTCAATTCAATAATCTCTTTAATTTTCGAGGTGGTATTATTATGAATCCGATTGGTGCATTTAACCAAAACCATGATGGCCCAAAATGGGAATTTAGTGATAGACCTATTTCGGCTACCCAAATGCTCCCTGCAACGTTTAGCAATGTAGGAATGGGTTTTTATGGCAAAAAATACAGCAAACAATGGGTATTTGCTTATGAAGCCTATTTAACAAATGGTTTTGATGAAACCATAATTGATAATGGAAATAGCCGAACATCCTTACCAACTGCAAAAGCCAATAAAAACCGTTTTGAAGAAAGTAGTAATGGGCAAGCTCTTTTTACTGGTAAAATAGCCATCAGAAACCGAAAAATTGGAGAATTTGGGCTTTCATACATGGGAGGTGTCTATAATAAATTTCAAGATGATGGTTTTATCTTAGCACCTAAAAGAGCGTTAAATGTATTTGCCATAGATTTTAACACCACTATCAAAAAAACTAAAACATCAATTATAACCGAATGGGCATGGGTAAATGTTGATTTACCTAACAATTATGCCGTGCAATATGGCAGTAAACAAAGTGGTGGATTTGTGGATATTGTGCAACCAGTTTATAAAAAGCCATTATTGGGCTTTCCTAATTCCACTTTCAATATTGCTTGTCGTATCGAGCGAGTGGATTGGAATGTAGGTAAATTTACCGAAACAGGAGATAAAATCTATGACGAAGTTATTTCAATTATGCCTGCAATCAGTTGGCGACCAATCCCGTCAACGGTCATTCGCTTCAATTATCGCATTCAAAAACAATGGGATTTATTGGGTAATCCACCTTCAAAAACTGGAGTATTTCAGTTGGGGGTATCGAGTTATTTTTGAATTATATTTCATAAATTTAAAAAGTACCTATAACCTTTTCTCCATAATTATATCAATGCTTTCAAATACCCTTGTACTTGTTCGTCTTCAAAAGAGCCTAAATACGCTTCGGTCGTGGCAATATTTGAATGTCCGAGTGATTGACTAATAAATGGAATCGGAGCATCACTTCTTAATAAGATGGTAGCAAAAGAGTGTCGAGCATGATAGGTATTTACATCTCCTTCGATACCCAGCTTTTCAGCAATGCGATTGACCCATTTGTTTGTAATTTTAATTACTTGATGAATTGTGGCTTTTTTATGTCGCTCGTCCATCAACTCATTAATGAATGGAAAAAGATAAGCATCTTGACTTTTATCTTTATTTCCCCACCGCTCAATGATTTCAAAACTTTCAGGGAATAACGTAACAGTTATTTTCTTTTGGTCAGATTTCTTACTATTAGCAGTCTTTTTTCTTATGAATTTCACTTGATTTCCATTTACATCTCCCCAAGTAAGGCGACAAATGTCTGAAAAATTCATTCCATTTGAGAGGTAACTAAAAATCCACAAATCACGGCTTCGTTGCTCAAAACTATCGGGCTGTGCATCATAAGTCATAATTTTTTTAACCTCTTCTTTAGTTAGGGCTTTTTTATCATTTCTGCCTGAAGGTATTACATAACCTTTTTGAGCAAACGGATATAAATCTCGGTTCACTATTCCCTTTCCAATTGCATCATTATAAATAGTGCGAAGTTGTCGCAAATAAATACCAACAGTTGTTTGGCTTGCAGGCATGGACACGTTCCCCTGCTTTTGAGCCATTTTACCAAATTTCAGCATCCATTTTTCATATTTCAATAGAAAAGCGGGGGTGATATGAATAAAATCTAAAAAAGGCTTTTCTATCTTACTTTTACTCAAAATTGGCAATTTTAGTTCGAATCGCTCATCATTACTCAATGATGTAAGGAATCTTTTCAAAGAATTAGCAACAGTTTGATAAAGGTCTGCACTGGAAATTCTTTCATTTTTTAACATCTCTTTTGATTTATTCTCAAGAGCAATAAGTATATTATTGGTTTCCTTATTACTAATTTCTACACTTTCAGTAGGTTTACTAAATAGATACTTAAAGTCTTCAAATGTAAAATCATCACCTAATTTTTCAAGAATAACTTTAGCTCGTTTTAGCGAACTGTTCTCTCCATAGAGTTGGGTGTAAAGGTCGATGAACTTACTATCTCTCAATTTTGAAGACAGTCCATTTTCATCAACATTCCTTTGAAGTTTTGCCCAATCAAGAGAAGATACTTTTATTCCAGTAGTATAAAGCTTCTGCTGACGTTTGAAAGTAGTCAAAATTTTGACCATGCCAATACCCTCAACTTTCATTTGTCGGGTATCTAAAAAAAGTTTTATAGTTGCTAATGCCATGATGTTTCAGAATAAAATATGCAATACAATATGCAATACAATATGCAATACAAAGGTAGTCAATCAACCTCAAACAAGCATTAACAAGCGAAAAAAAAGGTCAAAAAAGAGCTATTTTTGCACAAAAAAGCTATAAAACGTAGATAAAAGAGGGTATCATAAGGCAAGTTTACATAACTGTTAATCAGAGGGTCGCTGGTTCGAGCCCAGCTTCGGGAGCAGAGTTAAAAGCCTTATAATAAATAGATTATAAGGCTTTTTTATTGATATTTTTAGTTTAAACAAAATCTCGGTTTAAACATGGTTTAAACAATTTCATTTTGGTTTAAACCGCTCTCCACTTTTTGAAATTCAATATTTGCGGCTCCCGCTTCTTCATTTTTTTTTTTTAAAACAAAGAAAACGAATACTCCACCTATGAAAATAGAAATACCCAAAATAAATTTCCAAATATTTGAGGGTTTACTTGAAGGAGTAATTTCCATTAATGACGAAGGAGAATAAGGTACTGGCATTATCTCTCCAAATGGATTTTCTGTTTGTATAAACATGGCTTTAAGAAAGTTTATTGGTTTTAAATAAAATCTTGTACACATCTTCAATACTCGTTATCGCATCTTTTCTTGAGATTCCATCCTTATCAGTATATGGAATAATCTGACCACGGTATTTTAAAAAAGTGTTTTTCATCATTGGTTCCTCATAGAAAAAAGAGAGCTTCCTTGTTAATTCTTTAACTTGTGCATTAAGCTGCCAAATTAAAGCCTCACTATCATTTACTTCATTTAATTGTTGAGTTTTGTTGTGAGTATTTCGATTTTCTACAATCGCTTCTACATACTCTGAAAGACTCATACTAAAACTTTGTGCTTCCTTAGCTAAACCGATTTTCAATTGTGGACTACATTTAAAGCCAAGTGTTACTTTGTTTCGAGAGTTCGCAATTTCATCTAATTGCAAAGCTCTACCTGTTCGCATTGTTGTTTGCATGTATTTGTATTATTTTATTGTTGTACTAAACTACAAAACCCTAACTAACCACATTTGGGTTAATTAGGGTTTACATTAGTTAATTTGAATTAATTAAGGTAAATTCGAGTTTACTTGAGGCAATTTGCGGTCTATAAATTACAAGTGGGGACAATAATTGACAAGACAAATGAACATTGTAGTAACATATAGCATAAGAAACTCCACATTTTTCATCAATAAAAAATAAAATTTATCTTCATGTAATAAAATGTTTTAAAATCACTCATTACAATTAAATGGATAACAGTATAAATTACCAACATTCCGAGAATTGACGAATTTACGAGTATAACTGCGATAGCTTATTTAAATTCTTTCAACTAAGACCATGTTTAATTTTTATTAATTAAAAGTTTTATAGCTAATATTTTTACCATTTCTTCGGCAGTTTCCATCAATAATTCATAATAATGACATAGCTTTCAGTCATCGAACCAAGAAAATTTTCGTTTGATTACCTATCATTCAGGTTGCTGAAAGATATTTCTACCTATTCTTAACGTTATTTGGAGCAAATAGTCAAAATTCCTTTTTATTTGTTCTATTATTTCTCCTCCATAACCTCGCATTTGCTAAAATCACTTTCGCTCTGCTTCATAAATTTTTTAAAACCTGCATCAATTGTAAGGTGGCTTGTCAATCATGAATATTAGCTACTGTTATTATGATTACTAATAGAAATCAATTATTATCGACTATTACATGTCTTTTTATACCTTTTACTTTTTTGTTCC
The DNA here is from genome assembly GCF_014644295.1 of Emticicia aquatilis. Lineage (GTDB taxonomy): Bacteria > Bacteroidota > Bacteroidia > Cytophagales > Spirosomataceae > Emticicia > Emticicia aquatilis. The sequence continues at coordinate 193,603 of NZ_BMKK01000002.1, read as the reverse complement.
CAAAAAACATCTCATTTAAAGAACGAGTATTGCACCAACGAACGTTTTCTCTATCAATAATACCGAGACTTGGTAGTGCATTTTGTCCTATTTTAAGCCATACTTTTCTTCGCAACTTTTCTAATAACTCATCAAATTCCTTATAATGTACCCCAAAATTTAGACAGGCAAGATAATTAATCACTGTTTAAACATTAAAACAATGGGATTTCAGTTCGGATTTTAAGGCAAAAGTTGCCATAGAAGCTATTAAGGAAAAGCAAACACTTTCAGAATTAGCAGCCAAGTACGAACTGCATCCTACACAGATTAGCGATTGGAAGAAGGCATTTTTAGCAGGAGCGAATTTAGTATTCGAGCAAGATTCAGAGAGTAAGAAAGAAAAGTCGGAGGATACATCGGTCTTATATGAGCAAATAGGGAGATTGCAAATGGACATTGCCTTTCTAAAAAAAAAGTTGTAGCCAAGCCGTCATCAGAACGTATAAAACTTGTAGAGAAGTTAAATCAAGACCTTAGTATCAGTCATCAATGTCATTTATTAGGTTTATGCCGTTCACGGATTTATTATAAACCAGTAGGTCAGGAAAGCGACCAAAACCTAATTTTAATGACAGAATTAGATAAACAATACCTCAAAACTCCCTTCTATGGCATCCGTCGAATGACTGCACATTTGAGGAGTTTGGGTTATTCAGTCAATCATAAACGGGTACAGCGAATAATGCGAAAAATGGGTATAGAAGCAGTATATCGCAAGCCAAATACATCTTTACCAAATAAAGAGCATACGATTTACCCATATTTACTAAAAGGCTTGAAGGTTATGCGACCGAATCAAGTATGGGCAACCGACATCACCTATATTCCGATGGCAAAGGGATTTATGTATTTGATAGCGATTGTAGATTTATTTTCAAGAAAAGTTTTAACATGGTCGGTTAGCAATACAATGGAAGCTAAGTGGTGTGCCGAAGTCCTAAAAGATACCATTGGGGAGTTTGGAAAACCCGAAATTTTCAACACTGACCAGGGTTCACAATTTACTTCTAATACCTTTACACAAATTCTCAAGGACAATCAAATACAGATTTCGATGGACGGTAAAGGGAGAGCTATTGATAATATTTTTGTAGAGAGAGTTTGGAAAAGCGTCAAATATGAATCGGACCGCCGAAGCGGATATTTACCTAAAATCTTATCAAAGTGGAACAGAGTTGAATAAGGGGTTAGAAGAATACTTTGAATTTTATAATCAGAGACGATTTCATCAGAGCTTAGACTATTTAACCCCTGATAAGGTCTATTCAAAAGCGGCATAGTTATCTACTTTTCCACAGCAATTAACAAAAGAAAAAAAGTAGCAAAAAAAGAAAAATTTACAACAACAATAGTAAAAATACTGTCTAAACTATTGGGTACACCTTATTTCACCAAAATGGACGAAGAACCTCCTTCGCTGTAATATATATATAATATCTTATTTAGGGGGATATTTACTATGTATCAATTATTATAAGTTTATGTGAGAATGAAATTTTGAATTATCTATTCATTACAATAACTTGAATCCGATTCTTCTCATATTGAACCTCTTTAATACCTGTAACTCCAATAATTTTTGAGAAATACCTTGATTTCAAGACCTCAATCAAATCTAAATGGTCAGGAACTTGCGGACCTTTCACTATTACATCATCAAACCAAATTCCCTTATCATTATTATGAAGTCCGATTGTAAATAAAAAATATTTCATAATATTAAGTTGAAGATGAAAAATAATAAGGCGTGTATTATTATTTAAGCTTTCTAACAAGTACCTAAAAAAATAATTTTATTCCTAAATTTCTGCTCAACTAACTTCATATAAAAAAAAAGTCTATAAACCGACTGTAAAAATCGCTCATAGGTAAAATATGCTTTAGGTTAAAATGATTTTATACAATACATCTAAATTAATTAGTAGACTTTGTACTGTACCTTACCTATTACTTAAACTTTTATCTATTTTTTATATGATTATCAATGGATTAAAACTTTACAAAGGTTCGGAAGTGTGTTACTGATACTGGGCGATTAGAGGTAAAAAAAATCAAAAACATATCCAATCTGAAATATACCTGTACATTAAATAAATACAATTTGTTACTAAAAATTAGGTATTAAAACTACCATTCACCGATTTTATAAAACCATTGGTCGAACAATAATTAGTTTGGAGAGTAAAATCAATAAATTGTGAGTTTATATGTATGCCGCTGTTTTTAAAAAAACTCCACTACACAGTATAAGTAATCATTCCTACATTCACATTTTAATGATAACTGAAACATTAGTCTAAATATTCCAATGTTTCAAATTGTATATTACTTAGAATTCTATAAACCTTTGATAATACGGATAATCATCAAACAATCTGAAAATATTTGCTAATTGTATGTAAGTATAAAGAACTATTTAATTGATAGTATTCTACCACAGAGGTACACGAAGTACAACACGGAGTTACACAAAGAAAAAATAGAAAAACTCTGTGATTTTTAAACTCTGGGCAACTCCGTGGCGACCGACGCTCGGTAAAAAAATATTATCAATTTAATTTTTACCATCACTTAAGTGTATTTTAATTAAAAATTTAATTACCTAAGCAGCAGTCAGCACAAAGTTATATGACGTATAACATGTTATTATGGAATAAAAGAAAAACTTATGAAACTCTGCTGGGTTAATCTATAGTTAAAGAATAAATACTACAATTAAATTTTTAGAATTATGCAAAATAATTAAGATTCAAAAAATGTGCTCCAAATAAAAAAGGATTGAAACAAAAATGTAAATATGAAATCACTATCAATACATAAAATTTTTACTTATAATATAATTAATAAGATAATTGGTATTAAAAACTTTGTTTATACTAATTCTAAAAAGAGTTTTTTTTTACAAAAATGCGAAACATTAGAAGCTAATATAGATGACTTAATTTTGGTTACAGACACAAATAATAACATAAAATTTATAAAAAAAACTTGTCAGGTATTTTTTAACTCAACCGAACTAAACTATTTTAAAATTTTTATTAAAAGAAATTACACCGACTATTTCAAACAAATCTTTGATGATGCCATTAATAAAAATAACTGGACTTATCCCTATGTAGAGTTCCCCATCAAAGGTAAAAACGGAAGATACATATGGATTAGATTAAATATAACGATAACAAAAATCCATGATGATTTACTTATTATAGGAACCATGAAGGATATCAATATTCAGTCCAATCATTTTTATCATACCAACCAATCAAATATTTGGTTCAATATATTTAAAAATAGTAGTAATGGTATTTTGGTAGAGGATTCTAATCGTCGAATATTGTTTTTGAATGACGGATTATTGTCATTTTTTGATATGAACGACGAGACACCTTCAACGTTCATTGGGGAAGATTGTAATGTTTTTATTGACCGTTTAAAAGATTCATTTATTTATCCAAATTTATTCTCAGAGGGGATAGAACAAAACATTCTCCAAAGAAAAAATATTAAATGTGAAGTCTTGAAGACAAAAAATGGTAAAACTTTTGAAAGAGATTTTACAATGATTCTTAATCCGAATGGAGAGTACAGCTATTTTTGGTATTACAGAGATGTCACACAAAATTATAACTTAAACGAAAAAGTTAAAGAAAGTGAAGAGAAATACACAAAAATAATTGAAAATATGCAACTTGGTATTTTGGAAGTTGATAATAATGATACCATAACAAATGTGTATAATCATTTTTGTCAAATAACAGGATATACCAAAGAAGAACTACTTGGGAAAAAAGCAAATGAGCTTTTCTTAAAACCAGAGAATAAACAAATATTTACAATCAATCAAAGTAAAAGAGAACAAGGTATTAGTAGTACTTATGAGGTTCCTTTAGTTAAAAAAGATGGAACATCCGCATGGCTTTTGGTTAGTGGAACACCTATTTTCAATCATAATCACGAAGTAATTGGTTCAATTGGCATTCATTATGATATTACTGAAAGAAAACAACTCGAACAAGACCTAAAGCATGCAAATGATATTGCCAACAGAGCAACTGAAAGAGAAAAGATGTTTCTGGCCAGCATGACCCATGAGCTCAAAACTCCAATCAATGCCATATTAGGTATGGGCGATTTACTAAAACTAACCCAACTTAACATCGAACAAAAAGACTATTTAGATGTCATGGAAACATCTACTATGTTTTTACAAAAGTTAATTTCTGATATTCTCGACATCTCAAAAATAGAAACGGGTAATTTAGTTGTTAATAATCAATCGTTCGATTTAAAGAAAATGCTTTCTGAAATCACACGAAGTTTTGAATATAGCTTATCTAAAAAAAATATCACTTTCAAATTTGAGTGGAAATTTAAACTTGATACATACGTTATAGGCGACCCCCTACTCCTTCAGCAAATTATTATAAACTTACTCTCAAACGCCGAAAAATTCACAGAAGTTGGTACTGTTAAATTAGTTGTTGAGAGAATTCACCAAACAAATCAACATATCAAACTTCGATTTACAGTTGAAGATACAGGTATAGGCCTTAGTAAGGAAAATGAAGATAATATTTTTGAAAAATTTGTGCAACTACCCGCAACCAAACAGCATAAATCGCAAGGAACGGGCTTAGGGCTATCTATCGTAAAATCATTAGTTGAAATACAAAATAGTAGTATTAATGTATCAAGTTCTGTAGGAAAAGGCTCTATTTTTTCATTTGACCTCGTCTATGAGAAAGGTCTCGAAATACCTGAAATACTCAAAAAAATCGAAAAACCGAATCAATTTTTAAATGCTCCCTTAGATGAATTAAGGGTTCTTATTGTTGAAGACAACATATTAAATCAAGAATACTTAAAAAGACTATTCTGCAAATGGTCGATATATTATGAAATAGCTGGTTCAGGAGAAGAGGCTATTAGAAAATTCTCTAACACTCATTTTGACTGTGTAATGGTAGATATACAACTACCTGGCATCAATGGTTTTGAGTTATCAATCAAACTCAGAACTACTTTTCAGAATCGAGTTTTCTTTATTATTGCCATGACAGCCGTAGTATTTCCCAAAATAGAAGTTGAAATATTAAAGTATGGAATGGATGACATTATAAAGAAACCGTTTACTACTGATGAACTTTATGATAAAATTTCAATTTGCTTCGACACAGTCAGACAGAATAAAATACCAGAACCATTAATACATTTTCACAATGAATTAGACACAGATTTTTTAACACAATTCTATAAAGATGATATAGATTATGCAATAGAGGTTTTTGTTCAATTCCACACTGTTTATTTAAAAGAATTTGAATCCTTAATTCAAAATTCAAATAACATTTCAATAGAAGATATAAAAAAACGACTTCATACGATTAAACCTTCTTTCAAAATGGTAGGATTAACCAAAGTGGAACTAATGATTGAAGAAGTAATTAAAAACAATGAAATTGAAAGTAATGCCCTAAGTGATATTTTTCTAAAAAAAGATATTAAAACGATTAGTTCATTAATTGAAAATCAAATTGAAGACTTAAAAAGGACAAAACAATTAAAAAATCAGCCAATCTGAAAAAGATAATAAAACTCAAATAAGTTATTTAGATTCAAATAAATATAAAAATATGCAGCATTTTGTTAAACTGCATATTTTATATATATGCTAAATTAGGTTTTAAACTAAATATAAAACATTTATTTTTTCAAATATCGGTTTCATCTCCCAAACTTAAAGTTTAAAACCCTATAAACTTAAAAGCTCAAGACCAATAATCACAAAACACTAAATGGATTAAACTGTGTCAATCAAAAGTACACCTTTATAGTACAAAATAAGGATTCGTAATTATATTTGTAATTGCAAACTGTTTATAAAGCTCAATTGCTTTCAAATCATATTTAATAGCAGCTTCTTTTTCGGAAATGAATGTCCCCAAGTAATTAAATTTACCACCCATTTGGATTGATGATATATACATCCCTCTGCTTACATAAACACCTCTATATTTAGATGTTTTGTTAGTGAAATGACATGGTCTAATATGAGATTTGGTATGAAAAGGTACCTGAATTAAATTTTCTTTCTGGCAATTAAGAGAATTTCCATCGACAAACAAAGCAGTATAGCCTTTCATTAAACCGCCTAAAACAATATGATGCAAATAAATATCTTGTTTTTTGGGAAAGTATATAGTTGTTCTAACATAACGTTTTCCTTTCACTGTACAAATATTCCATTTATGGTTAACTACTTCTCCATAAATATCGTCATCAACTAAAACTTCTAAACCATTTTTAAGTTGTATTTTTTTCATAAAGTTCTATTTATTTTGATTTTCTAAGTAATTCAAAACTAACTACGATAATCATCTAAAAAAACAATATTCGACGAATGGAGGGACATAGTCGTTGTATGGATTTTGAATAAAAAAAATAGATTTCAAAAGTTAATTAAAAGATATTTTAAGAAAAATCAGTATTTGTGTAGACCTATTTCAAGCATTTCTCGTTTAAAAATGTACTAATCTTGACTGATGTTTAAAGGAGGCAAGGAATTCATGTATTTTCGGAAATGATAATGGAAATCAGATTTATTATAGAACCCAACTCTTAATGCTTGGTACTCTACATGTAAAGAACTAAATGTTTTATCATTTGAAAGTTCTAAAAAATAATAAACTCGATGTCGATTTACAAATTCTACAAAATCCATTCTGTAAACATATTTGAGTATTGTAAGCAATTTTTGTTTACTAATACTTAAATCTGACGCCATCTCGTTGGCATTGAAGTTCATATTAAGATATGGCATTTTAACGGAAATATAATCTTCAATAATTGAATGCCAATAGTCGTAGGTTGTTCCTCTGAAAGCCTGGGGCAATACATTTATGTCGTTTATTTCTGGAATAACATGCACACAACCTCGCATTTTCTTTACTGTTTTAGGCGAAAAAAGGAGGTAGAAAATTAGAGTGATTATTAAAATATGCTGACCAAAAACCAGTAGTGAATTATATTTATTTTCTATATTTAAAAAAAGCATTAATTCTAATATCATAAATAAAGCCGTAACAAATATTACTATTTTTAACCAAATCAAGGTCTTTTTATTTATTAGCTTAAAAATTGCAGATTGTTTATTGATAAATCGTAGAATAATAATCAAAGATGTAATGACGTATGAAAAGCCTATGATAAATAAGGCCAGTGAAAAATCACTTACACTAATAATAGGAATATAAAACTGTTGAAAAATTAGTATCATATTTTTGTTAAATAGGGTATTCTTTACAAATATTTTCCCAACTATTACGAAAGTTGGAAGTATAAAATGCCTCAAATTTCTTAACGAAAATGTTTTGACAGGATATGTCATCTTCATTATGTAGAATCTAATGAAAATACCTAAAAATGCAATAAAATCGAATGTATAATCAAGTTCGGAAAGAATTGTGGAATTATATTTAATGATACTTAGATTATGATTAAATACAATGAAATAAAAACATACATTGATATAAAAAAAATATTTCGTTGATTCAAAATATCGCAGTCTTTTTACCATTAATAGGAAAAAAAAGACCCCTAATCCGAATATAAAAAAATATAAAAACGTTTTTGACCAAAACATAGAGTTACTCTTTTAGAACGCTAACTATAAGACAAGTAACTTTCACTTTGAATTTACAGTCGATGTATTCAATGCGATTTAATTACAACCTATCGTAGGTACTAATTTAGGGTATCAAGATATTCGATACAATTATACTCGGTGGATGGTATTACATATTCGGTGAGTGATTATTATCTATTTCAGAAAAGAAAATATTATACAATTCTTATGAATGTTATTAATACAAGAAGTATTGATTTTTATGTACTTTTTAAGAAGATAACTAAAGTTAGATTTGTTCCAACTATTTTGGAGGGATAGGCATATATAATTATTCTCCCCTTAAATTAAGAAGTTTGATTAATAACGACCTAAATTTAAGGGGAGAGAAGAAAACGCTAATTATCTATATTTACTGCTTCAAAAAAAGCGAATAAAAATTTTTTCTTTGGGCTCGACTTATAGGGAGTTCTAAATCTTCATACCCATCCAAGTAAATTTTATTTTCATTTATAGAGGTTATTTTTTCGATATTTACAATAAAACGCCTATGAATTTGTACAAATTTCTCAGAAGGTAGTTTCTTCAAAATATCTCTCAAAGCTATTAGATGCAGAAAAGCATCTTTCTTTATATATATCTTAATATAATCTGAATATGATTCTATATAATCTATATCCTTAATTAAAAATCGTGTAATGGCTCCTTTATTTTTTAATATAAGAGTTTCATTAGACCCCTTATCTTCGTCCATTTTTATTAGTTTCTTTACCTTCTGAATTGACTGAACAAAACGTCTGTATATGAATGGTTTTTTAAGATAATCTACTACATTCATTTCAAATGCCTTCACAGCATAACTATCATATGAAGTTGTCATTATAATATATGGCATTATAAACAAGTCAGAAATAAAGTCAATTCCATTTTTTCCAGGTAAAATCACATCAACAAATATTAAATCTACTTTCTTTTCGCAATTTTTGATAAATGCCTCAGCACTTTCCACAGAATCAAAAACCCCTAAAATGTTCAATTCATCACCAAACATCTTGCAATATCTAATTATTGTTTGCTGTGACAAAAAATCATCTTCAATTATAATACAATTCATTTTTTTAAAGTTTAATACATAATTTTTTCAATTCAAATACTCCTCTCCAAAAAAGTTCACAGCATTATGATTACTAACTTTGAAAATTAAAAATCTCTTGTTTTGATTTGAATTAGTTAATAAAATAGTTTAGAAATCAAACGGAAAGTCAATATCCAATTCAATATCCGTTCAAGTCATAAATAATATGACAAAAGCATTTCAGATTAAAATCAGTATTTATCGTAAATCAGACAGGTTACATAACATTTCTTTGACTATTTCTGTATATGATAGTTCTCATTTTTTTATAATTGAAAGCTCACATGTTAAAATCATTAATTAAAGTCCAAAATAATGTTTAGCTTACGTATTTGCTTTAAAATCCAATATGTATCTTACAGATTTCTAATCAAAATATTCATATAAGCTGTCTGAATCACAATGCTAAGTTCGGATTTAAATAAAGTAATTTAATAAAACTGGCATGTAAATTCTATGAAATGACACAAATTATCTGCAAACAACACTATATGAACGGTAAATAACACTATATAAACGGCAAAATGATGATTTATTTCTGAAAATTTTAGTATATTGAAATATTTACGAAATAATAATTGTACACCTCCTATACGTAGAAATAGTTAGTTCATTTAAAATATTATAAATTAAAATTGGGTTAAATCAGCATACTATAAACTTAATAAAGCTATGATATTCAATACATAAAAATCATAACAATTATTGTAAAACAGCAGATATGTTACAATGAAAAAGAAGACTAAATAATTGAAATCATAAAATAATAGGCAGATTGGTAATCATGAAACAACACTAACAATCGATAGTCAAAATGTATTTTCTACGGATTAATTTCATACTGTAAATATAAAACTTTTCATTTAAAATGCAAATATTAATTATAAAAACACATTTATAGATAAATTTCGACCATTCACCGATTAAAATTGTGCGATAATTAGTTTCATTGTTAATTGCACATGTACAGTAAAAATTAAGTTACAGGGCTTTATAAGTAAGCACCTTTTCATCATTTTTATTTTGGGACTAAATAAAATTAAAAATGGGGGAGTCTTTATTCCCCCTATTTTTTTACAATTAATTCTATATTACTTCTTTACATAGTTTATAGTCAACCTCCTTACTTTCTCAAATTCACTTGTATTTGATTCGTATAATTCGTTAATAAACTCATTACAATACTAAAATGTTTTATTTATCTGTTCTCTTCTCAATAAAAAACAGCTACACATTTATTATACAATCAATTCTATATCTCTATAACCCATTAAATATCAGCATTTTATAAAAAGAAAAGTAATTAATAAATTAATTTTAATTGGAAATAGGAAAAAACTTTTTTTTGAATAACTCGATAGAGATATGATTCAAATCAATTGCCAGACTACTTGTTTTTTCATATTTACAATTTAGTTTTTTAAAATTATTATTCTCATTTTTATAATGTAACAATACCACTCACCGATTATAAAATACCATTCATAGACTTTTTTTTTACTCTTGTTACTTTTCATTGCTGTTCATCGTATTTATATTTTTTATTCATTAATATTAACAACCTCTATTACATATAAATTTTATTCAAGCATGATATCTATTTTGAAAAATTACTATCGTAAAACAAAAAAATATATTTTATATCTATTACCAGATTCTCATTTTGATAATACATGTGAGCAATTAGAATCAACGATTACAGATTTATTCTGTGTAATTAATAAAAAAGGCAGAGTAAAGTTTATTTCTTCTTCAGCCATTAGAATTTTAGGTTATGGAATCAATCCCAAACTACAAAAAATCTTTTTTGAAATGTATGGCCCTTTTATCCGAAATCTCTTTAAATCCCCTACTCCACAAACCTCATCTTATGTTGAATTCCCAATTAGAAATGCACAAAGTACATATATTTGGATAAGATTGAATCTCTTTGTAACTAATATAGAAAATGAAAATTTAGTTACTATCACTGCAAATGACGTTAGTCAAAAACGAGATATATTTGAAGATTTCGATGAGAAGAATATTTTTTCAAAGAGTTTAGTAGAAAATCTTAAAGTTGGAATTTTAATGGAAGATTCTAACGGGAATATAGTTATAATTAATCAAGCATTGATTAATACTTTTGGTTTGGCGGTTTCTCCAGAACAGTTAGTTGGAAAGAACTGTTTTGAGGCTTTGGATATAGTCATGGGTTTATTTACTTCACCCGAAGGCTTCAGAGCCTCTACAATTTCAATATCCAATAATAGAACTGAAGTATTAGGCGAAGTTTTACATTTGAAAGATGGTAGAGTTTTAGAAAGAAGCTATTTCCCTTTCAAAAACAGGTATGAGTCCGAATTTAGTATCTGGAAATATGAAGATATAACTAATAGTTATTACGCACTTGATATTATAAAAGAAAGCGAAAAAAAGTATAGAGGAATATTTGAGAATTTACAATTTGGCGTTGTTGAGGTCGATGATTCAGGTTTGATAACTTATCCTTCGGCAAACTTTTGTAAAATGATTGAATATACTGAACAACAACTTATTGGGCAGTGCATTGATAAATTTATTTTATCTGATTGCAAGAAAAGTAATCTTTCAAACCTTTTGAGTCTTTCGAATGGCCAGAAACAGAGTCAAGAGATGCAATTAATCAAAAGTAACAATGACCGCAATTGGGTACTGGTAAATATTTCGCCAATTCAGACTCAACAGAAGAACATTCAAGGTAGTGTCTTGTTTTTTTACGATATAACCGAACGAAAAGTCTTAGAAGAAGCTCTTAGATATGCTAACTTATATGCAAAAAAAGCTGAAGAAAGCGAAAAGTTTTTTTTGGCGAGTATGACCCATGAATTAAAAACACCAATTAATGCGATAATTGGCATGAGTGATTTGCTAAGAATGACAAATATTGATAATGAACAAAAAGAATATGTTGAGATTCTTGATACCTCAACAAGGTATCTTCAAAAACTTGTTTCTGATATTTTAGATATATCAAAAATTGAATCGGGTAATGTTGAAATCAAAAAAACAACTTTTAGGTTACTAAATTTTCTCTTAAAAATTGTTAATACATTTGAGTATGTTATATCCAAAAAAAATATAAAATTTAAAATAGATTTTGACTTTGAACCAAATTTAAATATTATAGCTGATAAAGTAATATTGCAACAAGTTTTGAGCAATTTACTTTCAAATGCTGAAAAGTTCACGCATGAAGGTAGCATCATTTTAAGTGTAACTCATCAAGAGGAAACTGATAATACAATAAAACTAAATTTTAAAGTTTCAGATACAGGTATTGGTATTGATGAAGAGATGAAGGAAGTTATTTTTGAAAAATTTAAACAACTTCCCTCTACAAAGTTTCACAAATCACAGGGTTCTGGATTAGGCTTAAATATTGTTAAACGGTTACTAACTTTACAAAATAGCAAAATTGAAGTAAAAAGTGTAAAAGGAGAAGGCTCTACTTTTTACTTTGATATGGTTTTTGAAAAAGGAAATCCAACAGAACAAGTCGTTACACCAAAATCAAATTTCACAACAAATACTCAATTTAGTTCAGTACAAGTTTTAGTTGTTGAAGATAATGACCTTAATCAAAAATATGTAGCAAAAGTTTTGAATAAGTGGTCAGTGAATTTTCATATTGTTTCATCAGGAGAAGATGCTCTCACCGAATTTCAAGAAAGCAAATACGATTTAATACTGATGGATTTACAATTACCAGGAATTTCTGGTATAGAAACAGCAGCTAAACTTAGAAAAAAATATAATGAAGATGTATTTACGATAATTGCAATGACCGCAGTAGTAACTTCCAATATTGAGAGTGAAATATTAAAAAATGGAATGAATGATATTATTAGAAAGCCTTTTACCATTTCGGATTTATATGAAAAAATGCAACTATATTTTAAATCCGATAATCTTCAATCAATAAAGAAAGAGATTCCATTTCACCCAAATTTAGATACAGTCTTCTTAAAACAATTTTATGAAAAAGACAGAGAATATGCTCTAAGTGTTTTTGAATATTTTAAGCAAAACTATTTAGGAGAATTTAAGGAAATTATCCTAAATGTTGATAAAGTAAATTTCAATGAAACTATGAATAAACTTCACAGTATAAAACCAGCTTTTAAAATGGTCGGACTAACATTCGTTGAGCAAGACATTGAACATATACTTTCTAACAATTCGAGTTATAATGATTCAGTTAATAACTTATCCAAATACTGGGACCTTACTAAAATCGAAAAAATTATTGATAAACAAATTGAAATACTAAAAAAAGAAGAATTTACTTAAAAAAGTAGGATAAATTATATATCCTACTTTTCAATAAGCCACGATGAAAAGAATATCAACTCAAACTCAAGTGAATTCTTTACATACCAGTTACAAATATTGAACAATTAGAATGGGAACAAAAAAAATATATCTGAAACGACAGCAATAATCGTTGAATAGTATATAAAAGAAAAATGGACGCAAAACGTCCATTTTTTCTTATCTACTTGCATTTGCTGTGAATTATTTACCCATACTTAAAAAGCACATATTTGTACTTTTTAAATTTTTAAATTCGATTTATAGTAAGCTATAACATACTGCTGATATTAATATTATGATGAATCATTAAAGTCAAGCTTACTCTTTTATATAAAATAATAGGACGCAATACTTCCGTCCTATTATTATTCAATTGCTATTTGAGTGAACACCTTATTAAAATGTTATCACAAACATAAGGTTTAGTTTATTATCCCTAAAAAATAGTCGTTCAATCGACACTCTTAATCGCTAATCAGTATTATCCTTACTACTAAGCACATTCATTTACCCTACTCTAAATATCCTTACCATAATTCTTTTTTATATTCTATTATCAATTATTTCATTTGTTAAGACTTATATTAAATAAGTAGTATGTGAATACATAAACAAAAAATTCCTTAGAGCTTCTTTAAAAGTTAATTTTCAATGGATTGAAACTATCAATCAATATCAGTAAAACAAGATTCACAATCAATTCTAAGCAAAAAATAACCGTTCACAGATTATATACATCAGTTCATCGAATAGAAGAAACGCATTTAAATTGGTTGTGAATTAGAATAATTACATTTATATCAGCTTTGGGCTTACTTAAATCATAAGATATATTTTGGCTAACTCCGAAATATTAAAAAAGATATAAACACACATAACATAATAACGCTATGATATTAATAGTTGACGATTCGATTTTCAATCAACAGCATTTAAGTATAATTTTATCTTCTCAGGGTTACAACTATAAAGTAGCCGCTAATGGGAAAGATGCTGTTGAACTTTCATTGAAAGAAAAATTTGATTTAATATTAATGGATATAGAAATGCCCATTATGAATGGGATTGAGGCTTCAAGAAAAATTAGACATAAAAACAATCAAAATTGTAATACGCCTATTATTTTGCAAAGTACTTCTGAAACAACAAATGAATTATTGAGATATAAGCAACTTTTTAATGGCAGAGTAATAAAACCATATTCTAAAGATGAAATAGTAACTATACTTGACAAGTACATATTAAACTATAATCTCTTTAGAATAACTCAATCAAACTAAATACGTATATACATGTAAGTTAATAATTTTATTTCAAATAATATATTTATTTCCCAGCATTGCCATACTTACTTCTGACTTCTTTACAAATCTTTTTTCTCTCTTATTTTAATTATTATTGAATACATACAATTGTAACAATAGAAATCATCATTCCTGCCAATATTGTATAAAATTAAATCAATTACATTTTCTGCTTTCAATTGGTTATACTATTTCATCATAAGTAGCAAAATTTTTCCATTTGCCGATTATTAGTGTCCCTCTAACGATATAATTTGTAGTTGAGTTATTGCTCAATGTTATTTGTGAATAGTTAGGGAAATAAAAAATAGTGTAAGGTAATAGTTAAGAATAATAAGTTATTAAAAATAGATTTAATTCTATGATTAATATTATACTCTTTTTGAATTTTAAATCAACTCCATATTTTTTACACTTAAAAAAAAAACAAATGAAAAAAACTGCTTTATTAATCGTTCTTTTAATTGCATTTGGCCGTTCTTATGCACAAACACAAGTTACTCAAACTGTAAATGTTGTTATTCCATCAGTTACCTTAATTGCAATCGTCGGTAATAGTACACAGAATCTGACCTACGTAGCTCCTACAACTGCTGGTGCAAATATGGCCGATGTTAGCTCAGCAACACCTATCTATCTACAATATTCGTCAATGATGAATGCCGCTTCCACTAATAGAGCTATTTACGTAACAGCATCAACTTCAGAGACGAGTTTAGCAGGTATTACTTTAAAAGTAGTAGCAACAGTACCAGTAGTTGATGCCGCAGGTATCACAAGTAATGGTAATCTTGGTGCAACTGGTGGTGTGATAAATATCGTTACTCCTCAAACATCAGGTGTAACTGGAATAGTTTCAACTGGAAACCCAGTATCAAGTACTCCAAAGCTGATTAGCGGTATCACAAGTGGGTTTACTGGTACCACAGCCACTTCAGGTGCTGCACTCACTTATTCCACAACAATGTCAGGAATAACATCAGCACAATATGCAGCATTAAGAGCTGACACCTATACAGTTGCAGTTGTTTACACATTGGCTGATACAATCTAATATCACTAAGGAGTTAATTAAAATTAACTATATATCCTTAAATATCATTATGTTATTTAAGGATATATATAAAATTGTTAAATAATAAATGAAAAAGTACTTCCTAATTATTTTTCTTCCTATTAATACATACGCACAGATAGTCATAACAAATGGATTAAGCCATGTTTACCAATCATCTCCTAATGGGCAAATTGTCGGACAAATTAAATTGAAGAATATAGGAAAGACCCCTCAAGCTTTTACATCATCTAAATACAATATTATGTTTATCTGTGGAAGCGGTGCTTTTTTTTCAGATACTCAAAATCACGATAGGAGTTTAAATGAATGGTTAGAGTTTGATGTTGATGAAAAGACTCTTAATCCAAAAGAAGAGTTTAATCTAACATATAGAATAAACCTACCAAATAATATTACATCAGGTACATATTGGGGAGCAGCTATGGTAGAACCGGGAGACCCTATCGTTTCTTCTGATAGAGATTTAAAAGTTCAAAATAAGGCAAGGTATGCTATTCAAATTATTGTTGATTTAGGTTCATTTGAATCGCCAAAATTGGTTTACAGAAATGTTTCCTTAACCAAAAATAATTCCAATGGTAGAATAGTAAAAGTTGAATTAGAGAATACAGGTTTTTTTGCTGTACCTGTAAAGGTGCAGTTAGAAGTGTATGATTCTAAGGGAACAAAAATTCAAGTTGCTAAGGCAGAAAGTAAGAGAATTTATCCTACTCGATGTAACACATATGATATAGAAGTAAAAAATTTACCTCCAGGCAAATATGATGGTGTTATTATATCTGATACTGGAAAAAAAATATTTGGCTCGAATATCAGCATAAAAATTGAATAAACTTCACTATAACATTATTGTGTTATCAAGACATCACAATACAATATAATCTTTTATTTAAGCGAGATGAATATTTAAAAAATGGTCTATATTAATTTAAAATGATATCACTCAATAGTATAGTAAGCTGAGTATTAACTAATAATTATCCTGATGGTTTGATTCTTTTTGTGATTGCTCTTCATTCTTAACTGACACAAATAAAGTATCAAACAATTAAAATCATAAAAAACAATTGACAAATATTACTTATTTGGTCAACCTCCAAAGTACACCATATTATTTAATGAGTTAACTTCTATAAAGTGTGAAAAAGTGCTGCTATATTCTATTTTTCTTTTTACATTCCAGCTTGTGTTTATCACAAAGTGGTATAAGGGTAAGCATAGTAAATATACCTAAAAGAATTGCTCCAGGTTCATATTTCAATTTAATATTTGATGTAGAAACTTCATCTACATTCAAAGAAAAAATGACAGTATCCTTAAAAGTACCTGATACATGGGAAGTACTCTCTAAAAAAGAACCAGAAACACTCATTGGTCAGAAAAAAGTAAAGTATATATTTTCTATCAATACATCTGAATTTTCACCACCTGGAACTATCACATCTCGGATTCTAATAAGCACCGCATCAGGCTACCGCATTGAAAAACCTTTTCAGGTTCAAGTTTTATCGGTCAGAAAAATCATTATTTCACCAGTTTTACTGCCAGAATCCGCTAAAGAAGGCGATAGTTTAAAAGTTGAATACTTAGTGGAAAACCGAGGTAATATTAAAGATAACTTAAAATTAGAAGCACTTGGGGGAAAAATTGATGGGAAAAGCGAAATTAATGGAATAAATCCTAATGAATCTACAAAGATTTTTACTAAACTTTTGATTCCAGAAGGAGAGACTAATTCTTTCAATTATACATTTGGCATTAAGGCAATTCTAAAAGATTCACTAAAACCTATAACTTTTACAAATTCTATTTTAGTATATTCAAAAAAGATAAAAAAGACTGAACTATATAACCGTTTTCCTATAAATGTAGGTTTTTGGAGTACAATGTATTTTGTTAATAAAAAAGCTACATACGGTGTTCAAGCAGACATTAGTGGGAATGGGTATTTAGATAAAGCCAACAGACATTTATTAAACTTCTTCATACACGGTCCTACCAATTTCAATATCCCATTTTTAGGTAGTTATGATATTTATACTCTAAGGTATAAATACAGCAAAAATAAGTTTATGTCAAGCGTTCAATTAGGTGATTTTACTCTTCAGTTAAATCAATTGATGGAAAACGGTCGATTTGGTAGAGGGGCCAACATTGAAACTCGCTATAATAAAGTTGGCATATATGCTTTTTATACGTATCCGAGGTTTTTTAATGAACAAAAAACTACATTCGGAGGAAGTCTATACTTTATCCCAAATCCCAAGTTGCGTCTCTCCATAGATTATTCTTCTAAATATACACAAATCAGGCGGTTTGTATGGGTAAATTTAGTTGGACTTGCAACTAATTACAGAACAGAAAGATTCAATTTTGAATCAGAGATTACAGGAAGTATGTATAGTAAAAAATATGATTTTGCAGCCTTAACAAAGATTGGATTTAATATCAGAAAACTAAATTACGGAGGTAATTTCATTTATTCCGGGAAAGAGTTTTATGGCTATTTTAGAAATAGCTATTTATTATCAAACAGTATTTCTGCAAATGTAAGTAAAAAAGTAAGCTTGGGAGTAAATGCCAATATCATGCGATTAAATCCCAGTATGGATGTAATCAATTTTAGCACTTCTCCTTTCAGCACAAACTTTATGGGATATGCGGGTTATAATATTAACCAGAATAGTAGTATAAATCTAAGCTATAACTGGCAAAAAAATGAAGATAGAATGGAACCTAAACGTTTTTTCTATCAACAAGAATATGCTCGATTGGCATACAACCTAAACGGCACAAGAATAAATATTTGGTATGAAGGACGATTTGGAAAAGCCAAAAATCTGTTAACTTTAGATGACCCTTCTATTATAAGACAAAATATATCTAATGTAATACAACCTGAAGTGCGTATTTTTCCATGGGCTTGGGCTGGTGTTTATTTACAACATGACCGAACGAGCAGGTTCTCGGCTCAAAACATACTTACTGACTATTTTTATTACGGTGCATCTCTCAGATTACCTGTAAATAATAAACTCAATGCCTATTTCAATTATAGAAGTAACTATGCTCTTGATGAACTCACTCAGACCCAAAGTCTCCTCTATACAACGGTTAATTTAAACCTTAAAAAGCATACTTTCCAATTATTAGGAGGAAAAACACTTATTCCAGGATTTAACGCTTCAATGCAAAACACATTGTATTTTGTTTTAAAGTATTCGTATTTATTAAATGCTCCTATATCACGAGTAAAGAATTTAGGTAATATACAAGGACAAATATCACTGACATCTGCTGGACTCAAAAAAGAAGGAATTGTCATAACTCTGGGAGACAGAAAATATGTTTCAGATAAAGACGGAAAGTTTTACTTTAAAAATTTAATATCAGATAAATACTATATAGACATTGATAAAGCAAGTGTACCTCAGGGAGTCATAGCAAATCTTAGGCTCCCTTTAGAAGTGGACCTCAAAGGGGATAGCACAAAACAAATAAATTTATCACTGACCAAGACGGGCTCAATTGTGGGGAAGGTATTCTTTGTAAATGTTGATAACGATGAAAGAAAATCAAAACCCTCAGTTTTAATAAAAGTATCAAATGATGAAGAAACATTCTATACCAAAGTTAATAAAGATGATGAATTCTCATGTAAACAAGTTAAACCAGGTAAATGGTTAATAACAGCGAGCGTTATTGGAGGAAATCAAGAAGATTATTCTATTTCAGATGCTACTCAATCAATCGAAGTAGTTGAGGATAATCGTATAGAGGTGGATTTTACCATCGAAAATTATAAGCGTACAATTGAGTTTAGTCCTACAACTTTTAACCTGACTGATAAAAGAGAGAATAAAAAAGATTTTTCTGCAACTAATTCATCATACAAAAAATTTAACAGACCTACTCTTGCAGTACCGAAATCTAAGCCAAATGTAAAAAATGTAAAACAAACTAAAAAAACAGCTCGAAATCAGAATTCTAAGAAAAAAACAAATTATAGATTAATAAAAAATTGACGATTATAAGCTAAATAGTCGATAATGAAAACATATTATTTGCAGTATTTACCCAATCTTATACGTGAATTTGCTTGATAAAGCTATATGGCAAGTTAATTAATTCTTATAATTATATGAAGTTTATTAAATTAATAGTATTCTTTTTTTTTCAAACGGTCTGCTTTGGGCAAACTGCATCTTTATCTGCAACTGTTACTGAAGTCGCTTATATATCACTTGCTCCAGATAATTCGGTGTTTAATTTAGTAGTAACCTCTCCAACAATTGCTGGAGAATCAATACGAGTTGTTGGTAGCAACACATCCAAATGGATTAATTTCACATCTGCCGTACCGTTTTCATTAACCCGTACGATTTATGCTCAAATTACATCTGGAAGTATTCCGAGTGGAATGGCACTAAAGTTAACTATTAGTCCAGCAAGTGGAGGTGCGGGAGTTCTTGGTAGCAGTGTATCTTCAGTAAATCTATCAACAAGTCCACAAGTTATAATTTCTAATATTGGCGGAGCATATACAGGCCAAGGTAGTGGATATGGATATAATATAAAATTTGAATTAGTCATCTCTGATTACAGTCTTTTAAGAGAAGGAAATACAAACCTAAGTATCACCTTTACTATAACTTAAAAATAAATGAAACAATTATTATACTTATGTTTTTTTTGTAGTACCATTATAGATACTTTTTCTCAGTGTACTCCTACGATTAGCCTAATAGGAACTTCGTCATCCGAAACTCTTACTCCTCTACCGAGCAGTCGAACAGGATTAGATTACGAAAGTAGTGACCTTACAATCGCACGAACACAAGGTAACCTTACCGTAAATATTACCAATTCTGATGGATGTTCTAATTGGCAATTATCAGTTGCAAGTGTGCCTCTCACTTGGAATGCTAATCTAAGACTATGGGTTAACAAAACTAATGATGGAAGTTCATTTGCTTCCGGAGCTTCAATATATCCAAGTGGAACCACGGCGTATCAAGAAATAACAATTATACCACAAACTTTTTTCAGTGGAATAAAAGACCGATTATCTGTACAAATTAGCTATAAAATAAGTGGCATATCAGTTTTATTACCAGTACAAACATATTCAACAACAGTTTATTATACAATTTCTGCTTCGTTATAGATGATAATTCATATATAAAAATCATTTATATTTTTAGCACTAAATTTCAGATTAAAAATGTTAAGGAATTATAAGGATTTAGAAAATATTGACGATTTTCAATTTTTACAAAAAAAACAAAATTATTGGTATTTATGTAAAGAAAATGAAGCCGATTGGGAAAAATATGCTTTTGTGGAGGATATAAATTTCTTTTTACTACAACATACCCAGTTTTCAAAAATTAATGAGTCTAAAATAATAAATTTAAACTTTTTAATTGATTCATCTAAGTACAATTTAGAAAAACTTTTTTTTAACAATATAGTTTCTAAAAAGTATTTACCATCTATTAAATTAGCATACCAAATATTAATTAATAAAAAAAATGATGCTGAGGTGTCAGAGATAAATCCTCAAATTTCAGAAAAAAAGAAAATAAAATTTAATAATATTGAAGTAGAAAATATAAAATTCATCGTTCGTACAGGAAAAACAACGGATATTTATTTTAAAGATAACTCCATATCTTACGTTTATGAAACACTCACAACTTTTGAAGAAAAATTATTACATAGTTCAAAATTTATACGCATTAGTAGAGGTTGTATTATTAATATTGAGCATATAAGTTTCTTTCGGATAAATACTAAAAAAAGGTTTGCTGAATTAAGAATTGGAATACACCCTTTTAAAGTTTCTCGACGATTAATTAGTAGCTTTAAATCTAAAGCAAATAATATTACTTCCTAAAATTTTTAATAAATCGCTCTAAATTTAAGGTTGTTTAAATCATTTATTTAAACAACCTTAAATTTAAAAATACAGCCTGATGGAAAAGATAATGAACAAATTTGCAAATACAAAACCTCCTTTTTCTCTAAAAGGAATTTGGAAATATAAATTTTAACTTGAACCTGTCCTCACTCCTTACGCCGCAACCATTCTTGATTGGCGATAATCTTGTTTAGCCCATAGCATTTGTGGCGTTTTACCTTTGAGAGCCGAATGTGGTCTGCCAAAGTTATAAGAGTTCCACCATTCATCCAAATCCTTCTGAATGTCTGGTATAGTTTTGAATATCTTTAAATTTAAACATTCAGTCCTAATCGTACCATTCAATCTTTCAACAAGCCCATTTTGCATCGGTTTACCAGGCTGAGTAAAGCGAATTTCTATCTGATTTGTCTTGCAAAATTTTTCCATTTGTTTACTAACTAACTCTGGGCCATTATCGCATCTAATATATCGTGGGCAACCATATGCTTGAACAAGGTACTTTAAAGATTCGACTAAAGCCTTTGCCTTATAAGTTCGTTTAGCATCTACAAATAAGCATTTTCTGCTATACTCATCCATGACGTTAAGTATGCGTGTCTTGTTCTCTGCCACGACATCATCACTCAGAAAATCTAATGACCAACCGCATCGGCGGTCCGACTTCCTTCACTTCTTTAGCAGCAATCGTATTTGGATTATCTCTTTTAATTTTCTTACGTTTTTGTGGGACTCTCAAATTGAGTTCCAAAGCCTTATAGTTGCGATAGACCAACTTTTTTCCCCATTTGTGCCCCTCTAATCGAAGCTTTCCATGAATTAAACCAAATCCCCAATTTACATAAAGTCCGCTTAATCTCTTCACCTCGGACAGAATTTGTTCATCCTCATTAACTCGTTTATGCCTATAATAAAGCGTTTCTCTGCGTTGCCCCAAGACCCTGCATGTATGTCTTATTGATTTTTCTAATTTCTTTGAAACTTCAATAACCAACTTTTGATGAACAGGTGGGGCTACATCTTTTTTAGCATTTCGTAGCCTTCTTTGAGTATGTCATAATCAATGCTCTTATCTGCCAACAACTTTTTTAAACGAGCATTTTCGGACTCTAAATCTCGCATACGTTTAAGTTCTTGACTTTCCATTCCACCATATTTGTTTTTCCAATTGTAGTATGTTGCTGGTGCGATACCATGTTCTCTACAAAGTGACTCTACCGATTTTTCTGAATTTTGACTCTTCAAAATTGCAACAATCTGGCTCTCTGTGAAATTTTTCTTCTTCATTTTTTTACCGTTTAAAAGATGGGAAATTTAATCTTTTTTTTCCACTTTTAAATGGTTACGCTATGGGGAATGGGGACAAGTAAATCATCACAATATACTTTAGAAGATTGTTTTTTTAATATATTTCCAATCAACATCTCTCCTACCGATTGGATATTTGCTAAATAATTTTAGTTAAATCTATCGCATCAATAAAGCCTATTTCGAACAATCAAATATCTGTTTAACTTTCATCACAAAGAAAAAAACTTATTCAGATGAAAAGTTCAAGTCGTAATTATAAATTGTTGGGTCTTGAATATAGAGTTATAATTTAATTATTTAAGGCTGTTAGGAGAGGTTTATTACTTCTTTCCTCACTTATTTAACGATAGCGAAGCAGAAAAGCTCTACGTTGATATTTCGGCCTTTAAATTTCATGAAGATTTCATTAAGAGTAGCACACTTTGTATTATCTAAGCAAATCACAACATCATTAAAAATACCAATTTAAAATAATGTTGTAAACACTATGATACAACTTATGAATGGTGATATAAAGAGAAAAGGTTCTCTTTACTGTAAATATTTAGAAAGCATTATTAATTTTATATACTCAAACCCAGACCCACCTAAAAGAAAAAACCCCACCTAAAGGGCGGGGGATTTCTCAACTTTATAGCCATGAAAACTAATATTTTTATATGCGAGCCTACTCGCCAATGAGTTTTAAGCAAAAGTAAGCTTTAACTCGTTTAATCTCTTTCTAACCGAAGTATCAATTTGCATATCACCTACACTCAAGATATATCCTCCGATAAGGTTTGCATTTACTTTCTCTTCCAATACAACATGTTTACCAGTTGAATCTCCAACAATCTTAGTAAATTCTGCTCTTTGAGCTTCAGTCAATGGTGTAACTGTCGTTACAGTAACTTTCTGAATTCCTTTTTGAGTGTTGTACAATTTATCAAACTCTTCAGCTATCGAATAAATCAGATTTTCTCTGTTTTTCTTAGTTAAGACGTTGAAAATTGAGAAAGTCACAGGATGAACGTTTTTTTCGAAAGTTTTTTTCAAAATTCCAAGTTTTGTATGGTGACGTACAATTGGATTGCCCATTACCACTAAAAACTGACGGTTTTCGTCACAAACTGTTTTAAACAAAGCCATGTCGTCGTTGACTTCCTTGACAACATTTTTTTCTGTTGCTAAATCGAACAACGACTTAGCGTATCTATAAGCAACTATTGAATCTGCCATTGTATTTTGAGCGAATTCCCGGGTGCTTTACAGCATATTTCTATACAAAAATACAACCGAGTGTTTCAATAAAACAAATTTTGTGTAATAATTTTTGCAATTGTTTGCATTTGCTTCGCAAAATATTGTATATCTTAGAAGATAATGCAACGCTTGCAAATAAAGCTATTAACTCAACTAAATTAGTCTATTTAATCGACAGATTAGTTTAGGTTTGCGTCTGAAATCAATGTTGATACTAAAGCTTCTTGCGAAGATTTATCAGCTAATTCTCTACGAATTACTTTTTCAGCAATCTCAATTGAGAAACTTGCCATGTCTTTCTTCATTTGAGAAACCAAAGCAGCTTTTTCTTGTTGGATAGCCTCACGAGCATCAGCAATGATTTTGTTTCCTTCTACTACTGCTTTTTCTTTTGCATCAGCAATCATTTTATCAGTGATATTTTTTGCATCACGAATCATTTTATCACGTTCTGCACGAGCTTCAGCTAAAATTTTGTCATTGTCTGACTTCAATTTTGCCATTTCGGCACGTGTTTCTTCTGCCATACGAAGAGCTGATTCGATTGTGTCTTCACGCTCTTTCAAAGAAGAAAGGATTGGTTTCCAAGCAAATTTTTTCAGAAAGAAAACTAAAATTCCGAAAACTAATGCCATCCAAAATAACAGACCAATGGCTGGGGTTAGCAATTCCATGTTATTGTAAAATTATTTAAATTTAAAATTATTAATTTAGTGTAAAACTTGAGAATGTCGCATTGTAGCTCTACCTGCTACATACTTTTTGTACTCAAACTTTGTTTTGATTCTTAGCAAAATTGTCAAGGGTAAAGATGAAACCTGCACCGACGCCTAATGCGAGCGGAGCAGGTTATCATTACTTAATGTTGTTTTCGATGGAAACCCACCGAGTTGATTCTTACGCTAATTTGAAAGAAATCAACAAACAAATTACTGCTGCAAATAACGCAACGGCTTCTACAAGGGCTGCGATGATAATCATCATAGTTTGGATTTTGTTAGCAGCTTCTGGTTGACGAGCAACGCCTTCCAATGCACTACCACCAATACGACCTAAACCAAGACCTGCACCGATTGCAGCAAGACCAGCACCAACTGCAGCACCCATTACTGCGAATCCACGTCCGCCATCAGCGGCAGCTTGTAAAAGAACTTGTAAAAAAGACATGATAAAACAATTTATATAAGTGAAACAAAAAATGCAAAATAGTCAACAGTCAATAGACGATGGTCAATAGTTCAGTTTTAACTGTGGACTTATGGATTATCGTCTGTGGACTAAAATCAATGACCGTGGTCGGCTTCGTGGTGTTCTTCGATAGCAGAACCAATATACATTGATGAAAGCAATGTAAAGATAAATGCTTGCAAGAACGCAACTAAAAGCTCGATGGCATTCATAAACAATGTAAACAATGTTACGACTCCACCTACGGCAAAACTTTTGAATATAAAAATCAAACCAAGCAAACTCAAAATGATAATGTGACCAGCTGTAATGTTTGCAAAAAGACGAATCGTCAATGACATCGGCTTCATGAATACACCTGCAATCTCAACAACCCACATTAATGGAAGCATCGCTACTGGCACGCCTTCTGGCTTAACTAAGTGTAACCAATAATGTTTGTTAGCGTTAATATGAGTTATGATGAAAGTAATAACAGCTAAGAATAAAGTAATAGTAATGTTACCCGTTAAGTTAGCACCGCCTGGTATTAATCCTAAAAGGTTATTTACTAAAATGAAGAAGAATAATGTAAGTAAATACGGTAAATATTTTTCGTATTTCGGACCAACGTTAGGAATAACAACCTCGTCACGGATAAAGAAAATAATAGGCTCAATAAACGATTGGATTCCTTTTGGAGCTTTACCACGGTTTTTAGCAAAACTTTTCGCAACTGTTGACATCAATACTATCAAAATCACTGCACTTAACAACATCGAAGCAACATTTTTAGTGATTGATAAATCCCAAACGTGAACTTCTTCATCCAATCCGCCTTGAGGATTCAAACGGTGAATATGCTCATGATTGTTGATGTATCCATTGTAAACGCCATTGCCTTCAGCAAATCTTTTTGAAGAAAATACTTCAAGACCATACTGTTTTGTGTAAAGAATAACGGGTAATGGAAGAGTAAGACCGTGTGCAAATTCCCACTCATGTGAGTCGGCAATGTGGTGCATAATCATCTGACCAATGTCAAATTTTTCTTCTTCGTGAGCAGTAGCTTCGTGGTTTTCGGGGTGTGCTTCGTGGCCTTCTTGTGCGGAAGCGAAGTTTATCGAAAATAACGATAATGAAAGAACGAGTAGGAGTTTTGTTGTAATCTTACGCAACATATTTTCTATAATTATTCGGTCAATTAATAGTGAATTCATCACTTTCCTGAATTTTGCCGCAAGTTACGACTTAAATTCCAAATCTCAAACACTGTATAAAATAAATATAGTACAAAAAAGTTAATTATGAACAATTCTTGTTGTTGAAGCCCTAAGTAAAGTTCAACTCCAATAAAAATTACGCATAGAATTAACCTCAAAACAACCGTTGACAAGTAAAAGGGTATAAAATTTTTCTGTTTTTCTCTTAAACCTAACTCTATGACTCTATGAAACAAAAAAGAAAAAGCCACAAAGAACCCAAGTATCAACCACTTCTTGGGGTGTAGCAAATATTCGAGTCCAAGATATTTGGCTAAGAAAAATACAATTATCAATATTACTGTTAGTATGAGCGTCCGAATCATTTATTGAGTGCTTAGTTTTTAGGAATTTGTCGGATTACATTATATAATGAAATGCCGATAGAAAGAAGCGATAATATAAGTGTAGCGATTGGGTTTTTGTTGGCCATTTTGCCGTCAAGCCAATAGCCAGCCCATGTACCAAGTCCAATAGTTAAGGCCATTTGGAGACCAATTTGAGTAAATACAAGCCAGTTTTGTTTATCTTTCATACATTATTGGTGTATTTGTTATTGGTGTAGCGTAATATTTATTATTAATGAAATTAAAAATTGGTTAATTTACCTTTATCATCTCAATAATCAGTACACCAATAACCAATCTCTAAATCTTGATATAATTTTTATACTCTCCTATTCGCCAGCCTGTTAGTTGTTCGAGTTTCATCAGTACACGATTTTTGAACGAATATTTCTTTTGATGAATATCAAAATCGAAAGCCCAGTTCATACGTTCGATACGTGATTGGATAACTTTGGGGTGAGTTCCGTCAAAAAGTGTCAATGAATCAATTCCTGAGTAATCGAATTCAACATTAGCAGGTTGTTGTTGGTCAAGTTCTTGGTCTGTATGCCAGAAATATGATAAACCCCTCACTTTTTCGGTCATTTTAGTAGGAGGCTTAACCCAACCATAATGATAAATGTACGCTTCGATTGACTTAATTTTCAGCTTAGTATTATCATTTTTTCGGAACCCTTGAGCATCTCTATAAGACACAACCTTTTTTGTATGACGAATTACCCTTATTTCATTTCGATACCACTTTCTGGAATCGGCTACATACTTATAAGAGCCATAGAAATGTGTATATTTAAAAAGTAAGCCTTCCACCGAAAGGTCATCTTTGTAAGCCAGCATGGCATCTTTAATGTTTTGATGATATTTTTCATGCACAACTTCATCACTTTGAATGTAAAATGCCCATGTTGTATCATCACTTACGGCGGCCAAAGCTTTATCGGTTTCGATGGCTAAAACTCTGCCATCTTTACGCAAAGAATCGTCCCAAATGGTTTCGATGATGCGAATTTTATCTGAATTGATTGATTTTATTAAATCCAAAGTTCCATCTTCTGAATTTCCAACCGCAACAACAAACTCATCACACACTGGCAAAATCGAAGTAATTGCCTCTACAACTGGATAATCGTACTTAATGGCATTTCGGATTATTGTAAAACCTGTTATTTTCATAAAATTAACGAATGAATGGATGCTTCAATGATAGAATGAGTGAATAATGGAGGTAAGCGTTTTATTCAATCATTCAAAACTCTATCATTCAATTATTAGATTTATGCAGCAAATTTACCAAATAAAATGTGGCATTTCGCACACCTTCGTGACCATATTTTAAGGCATCATCTAAATTCATGGGGCGATTTAAGATTGAAGTAGCATAATTGATACCTATTTCTTGCAGCTCTTTTGGCGAAACATCGAGCGTGCCACAGATGGCAGCAATCGGGATTTTGGCATGAGTAGCTTGGTCAGTAATACCTTTGATGAGTTTTCCTTGAAGGGTTTGATTATCAATTTTACCTTCTCCAGTAATAATAAGGTTTACATTTTTTAGATTTTCTTCGAAAGCACAAAAATCCATTAATAATTTCACGCCTTCTTTTAATTGGGCATTCATAAAAGCCATCAGGCCAAAACCTAAGCCTCCTGCTGCCCCAGTTCCTGCAATTTGAGCGTAATCTTTACCAAAATCTTTAGTAAATATCTCAGATATATTTTGTAGTCCTTTGTCTAAAAGCTCAACGGCCTCTTTATCAGCCCCTTTTTGTGGACCATAAATGTATGCAGCTCCATTTTCGCCAAAGAGGGGATTTGTTACATCACAAGCAACAGTAATTAAAACCGGAAACTGGTTAATGATTATTGGTGGCTGTATTTTTTTTACTTTTAAGAGATTTTCTCCGATTGGATTTAATTCTTGACCATTTTCATCTAAAAACTGCCAACCAAGAGCAGCTGCCATACCAATTCCTGCATCAGTTGTGGCACTTCCACCAATTCCTAAAATGATGTTTTCTACGCCTAACGCTACAACTGTTTTGATTAATTCCCCAGTTCCAAAAGTAGAAGTTTTTAAAGGATTTCGTTCATCTGCTTTTAATAAACGTAAGCCAGAAGCCGTTGCCATTTCGATAAATGCGGTCTTTCCATCGGCCGAAATACCATATTCGGCTTCAATAATTCGCCCGAACGGGTCTTGAACTTTGGCGATTTGCTTTTTTCCTCCCGAATACCATAATAGTAAATCGAGTGTACCTTCTCCCCCATCTGCCATCGGTAAACTAACTACGTCGATTGCTGGAGAAACCATACGAATACCTTCGGCCATTGCTTCGCAAACTTGCTGTGCATCTAACGAACCTCTGAATTTATCGGGAGTAAGAAGGATTTTCAAGACTATTCAAATTTAATTGATGGCAACAAACGTCGGCAAAGTTTTAGCCGACTTTCGGTATTTCTATTCAAAAACTTCCGAAAGTCTTCTGTTTTGTAATTTATTGGTATTTACTTTTTCTGTTTTAGGCAAAGTATTTTCTGGCTCAATTCTAAATTTATTTACGCCAACCATAACTTTACCTCCTTTCAATCGATTTACATTCGCCTCATACGATTTATTAACTTCTTCTTGCACAAAACCTTGCTCAAACGCTGCCGTGATACCACCCAAACTTTCAACTTTCTGAAATAAGTTCCAAGCTTCGGTTGCCAGTTGATAAGTTAGGTTTTCGATATAATATGAACCTGCCGAAGGGTCAATCGTCTTATCAAGATGAGCTTCTTCTTTCATCAAAATAGCCATATTTTGAGCGATGCGTTCGCCGAAATCAGAGCTAAGCTCATTGTTTAAAACGGCATCATAAGCACTGATAGTCAATGAGTCACAACCACCCATAACTGCCGACATGGCTTCGGTTGTTGCTCGTAGCATGTTAGTATAGGGACTGAGCGTTGAATTATAAAAACTCGACGTTTGGCAATGAATTTGGCAATCCTTGATAAGTGAAGCACAGTTGTAAGCTTCTAATACTTTGCTCCATAGATACCGCAAAGCTCTTAGTTTAGCCACTTCCATAAAATAATTTGTACCAATCGAAATCGAGAACTCAAACTTTGAAATAACTTGCTCGGGAGTTAAGCCTAAATCGGTTAATTTATCAACATACTCAACCGCTGAAGCGAGGATGAAGGCTAATTCTTGTACGGTATTTGCTCCCGAATTATGAAATACGTGAGACTCTACCGTAAAGGCAGAAAACTGAGGAAACTGAAGCGTTTTACTGAGTATTTGTTTTGTATTTTCCCAAGTATAATTACTTAATGTTGGCTCATCATTCAAAAACAACTCCGCCAATACATCTACTTGAAAACCTCCTTTAGGTAAATAATGGACAATTTTTGTAAGTTGCTCTAAGGCTTGCTCACGGTAGGGAGTCTTGAAAAATACAGGATTATCACTCAGTTTAACGTTATTTAGCAATTTTGCCCAATCTACTTTCTCAACATCAGTCTTTCCAAAGTCAATCACAACTGCCGATACACCTCTTTGTAAATAATTGATAATTAAAACATTAACTTCTTTTTCGGTGTTATACTTTATGTACGCACGATTTTGCCAACTTCCTGAATTTTTATTTTTCTGAGCCGCCTGAATATTGGCAATCGGTAAATTTTGAAGGTCTTCTTCGGAATAGTAAGGTTGTACTTCAAAATTTTCGAGTGTTTGCCAAACGAGCGTTTCTTCAAAGTTTTTTCCTTTTAAATCTTTTGTTACTTGAGCAATCCAATCATTTTTGGTGATTTTAGGAAACTCAGAGAAGAGTGAAGTGTTCATAAATGAAATTGTATTTTTCTAAGATGATATTTGTTGTACTCTGTTGAATGTAAAAATAATGTTTGTACTTTTATTAGACAAATATTATTTGGAAAAATTTAGTTTGTGAAATACTTTGAAAATAGATTAAAAATCTCAAAATTCACCACTCGGTTAGGTCGATTTTTTTGTTATCTTTGCAACCCTTTTGATTCAGACTAAAAAATGACCGTTTTAGAAACTCCCCAAAACTCCAATATAACATTGCAACGTGAGGTGGACATAGTGTGGCAGAATTGCCTTAAAATGATACGGGAAAGTATCTCCGAACAAAGTTATAAAACTTGGTTTGAGCCGATAGTACCCGCTAAATTAGAAGGGAAAAAACTGACTATCCAAGTGCCAAGCCAATTCTTCTACGAGTGGCTTGAGGAGAACTATGTACATTTACTACGAAAATCTTTAGATTATGCCATCGGTCGTGATGGAATGCTTGAATATTCGATTGTAGTGGATAGTGGAAATCGTCAGAAAAACGAGCCACAAATTGCCGTGAATATGCCACCAGTGCATAGTCCGCAATACGCCAAGCCTGATAATCATAATGCTGATGTAGTAAAAAATCCTTTTCAGATGAAGGATTTGGATTCGCTAAGCCTTGATTCTTACCTTAACCCAAATTATACTTTTGATAATTTTGTGGAAGGTGATTGTAATCGTTTGGCGAGAGCGGCGGGTTTTGCGGTTGCATCAAAACCAGGAGTTACGTCATTTAATCCATTAATGATTTATGGAGGAGTTGGTCTTGGAAAGACTCACTTAGTGCAGGCCATCGGAAATTTTATGAAAAATAAAGCGGGCGGAAAATTTGTGCTTTATGTTTCGTCCGAAAAATTTACGAGTCAATTTATCAATGCCATCAAGAATAATAGTCTGCAAGATTTCATGAATTTTTACATGCAAATTGATATTCTGATTATTGATGACGTACAGTTTTTATCAGGAAAAGAAAAAACCCAAGAAACTTTCTTTCATATATTCAATCACCTTCACCAATCAGGTCGCCAGATAGTAATGACATCGGACCGCCCACCAAGAGAATTGGAAGGTGTTGAAGACCGTCTTTTATCACGTTTTAAGTGGGGCTTAACTGCCGATTTACAAACACCTGATTTAGAGACACGTATTGCAATCATTCAGAAAAAAGTTCAAGCCGAAGGTATTCAGATTGCTTACGAAGTAATTGAATATTTGGCTCACAGTATCGACACAAACGTTCGTGAATTGGAGGGTGTAATGATTTCGTTATTGGCCCAAGCATCACTAACTCGACGTGAAATTGACTTAGAATTAGCAAAAACGACGCTTCGTCATTTAGTGAAAGATTCGGAAAGAGAAGTGACGGTCGATACAATTATTGAAGCAATTACCGAATATTATAAAGTACGTACGGCCGATTTGAAAGGGAAGAGCCGTTTACGTGAAATTGTGTTGCCTCGTCAAGTAGCTATGTACTTAGCTAAGGAATTAAC
Source organism: Emticicia aquatilis (assembly GCF_014644295.1). Taxonomy (GTDB): domain Bacteria; phylum Bacteroidota; class Bacteroidia; order Cytophagales; family Spirosomataceae; genus Emticicia; species Emticicia aquatilis. Next base: position 161,490 of record NZ_BMKK01000002.1, on the reverse strand, counting down.
TAATCTTTCGTTGAAATCAATTGGTTATCATTTCGGCGGTCGTGACCACAGTACGGTTATTCACGCAATTCAGACTGTCAATGACTTGATGGATACTGATAAAGAAATCAGCACGGCGGTTGCGAAATTATTGAAGATGTTCAGGAAGTAAATAGACCACGGTCGATGGTCAATAGTCCATAGAAATGAGCGAATTTGAATAAATTCGCTCATTTTTCATTTCATTGCCGTTGTGTTTTAACCAACGGTAAATAATAAAATTTTCCTGTTCTTTTGCGAAGAGAAACCTCCCGACGTTCGGTTCGCCCCACTTTATTCTACATAAAGCACCAAGCCTTTCAAATAACTACCTTCGGGATGGAATAAATTTACGGGGTGGTCGGCTCCTTGCGTGAGGTGATGCAAAACTCTTACTTGGCGACCAACTTCAAGAGCCGCCGACATAATTGTGTTATAGAATAACTCACGGTCAACTACTTGTGAGCATGAAAACGTAAATAAAATACCTCCTTTGGCCAATCTTTTTATGCCTTCTACATTCAATCGTTTGTATCCTTGTACGGCATTATGACGTTTAGCAATGTTTTTGGCATAAGCTGGCGGGTCGAGAATAATGACATCATAAAACTGGTCATTTCTCTTCAAATAGTTCATTACATCTTCGGCGTAGGCTTCGTGCTTATCGGTTTCTCCGAAATTCAGTGCCACATTCTGGTTCACCAAATCAACGGCTTTTTTCGATACATCAACCGAATGCACCAACTCCGCTCCTGCTTTCAAAGCATAAATCGAAAATCCGCCTGAATAACAGAAAGAATTTAATACCTTCTTACCTTTTGCATACTGAGCCAATAATGCTCGATTATCTCGCTGGTCAAGGAAAAAGCCCGTTTTTTGGCCAGTTAACCAATCAATCAGAAACTTATTATCGTTTTCTGCAACTTCGTGTGGAATTAACGAATGAGCGAATGATTGAGTAAGTGAATGAATGAATAAATAAGAATTTTCAACAGTTTTTGCAAAGACATCAGGTAAAGTTTCCTTACTTTTATCATAAACTGCTAAAAGACTTTCGCCATAAATTTGTTTTAATCCTGCCACAATCTTTTCTTTTTCTCGCCACATTCCAATCGTGTGTGCTTGAAAAACAACGACTCCTTTATAAAAATCAAGAATTAACCCCGGGAAGCCATCGCCTTCACCATGCACCAATCGGTAACAATTTACGACTCCACTCCCACCTTGAAATACGATTGTTTGACGTACCTGATAAGCTACCGAAAGTTTATTTAACCAAAATGCTTCATCGACATCAACAGCCTTATACGAAAAAATCTTAACCGCAATACTACCTTTGTAGTAATGTCCAGTGGCTAAATATGTATTCTTTTTATCAAAAACTTCAACCACATCCCCATCGGTAGGATTACCTTCTATTTTGGCAATTGCTCCCGAAAAAATCCAAGGGTGCAGACGTTTTACTGCTATTTCTTTCCCTGCTTGTAAAATTACTTTTGCGTACATAAATTGTTTTTTTGAGATTAAACAAACAAATCTATTCTCTAATAATTAGTGTATCAGAGATAAAAATCTTGTTAATCATGCTCCTCGTTTAAATCTTACTACAAAATAAGAAAAAAATGAGCCTTGATAAAATCATATCACTGATTAAATATTATATTTACCCTCGTGTTTTTAAAGTAGATACAAACTTATAACCCTTAACCTCTCAAAATACCATGAAAGTCAATCGTAGAAACTTCCTACGTCAGACAGGACTTATCGCCGCTACCCCTTTGATAGCCAGCGAATTATGGTCTTGCACTCCTTCTTCTAAAACCGAAGAAAAAAGTTCAGATTCGACCGCAACCTCATCTATAATATCAGAACCATCAGTAAAAGAATTTGGCTTACAGTTATGGACTGTAAAAGAAGATTTAGCAAAAGACCCAAAAGGTGTTTTGAAATCTCTGGCAAGCTATGGTTATAAGCAAATCGAGAGTTTTCAAGGAGATAAAGGCGTATTTTGGGGTATGACAGCCGAAGATTTCAAGTCTTATATGGACGAACTTGGCATGAACCTCATCAGTACGCATTGCAATCCTGATTACACCATGAAGAAAGAAACCGAAAAAGAATTCGGTAAATTGGTAGATGATGCAGCAAGCATTGGTATGAAGTATTTGATTAATCCGTTTTTGGGAAGTTTAAAAACTGCCGACGAATGGAAAAAAGCTGCCGAAGGCCTCAATCGTCAAGGAGAAATGGCAGCAAAAGCAGGTTTAAAAGTAGGCTATCATAATCACCACTTTGAATTTAAGAAATTTGCCGATGGCACTTGCCCTGAGCAAATCTTATTAGAAGGCACTGACCCTAAATTGGTTGATTTTGAATTAGATTTATATTGGGTTGTGAAAGCTGGCGAAGACCCAGAAGCTTGGTTTACGAAATACAAAGACCGTTTCCGACTCTGCCATGTGAAAGATTACTACAAAGAAGATAAAATGAAGGAAATTGAGGCAAAAGAAAAACAAACTGACCCATTCTGGCCAATTGGTGGCTCAACGATTGTGGGTACAGGCCGCATTGATTTCCCTAAAATATTAAGTGTAGCTAAAGCCAACGGTATGCAATATTATATTGTAGAGCAAGAACGCTTCGATAACACAACTCCGCTAAAAGCAGTAGAAACTGACGCTGAGTACATGAAGAAATTGGTATTTGCTTAAAATACATTCAATTAGTCCCCTTTTTGTAGTATTTTTCACAAAAAGGGGATTTTATTTTTTCCTATGAACACCAATGAACATTATCTTGATGGGTTACTTTTAGACGCACTTCGCAAAGACGATGAAAAAGCCCTTGGATATTTGTTCAATAGCTACTACAATAAGCTCTATCGTGCTGGCCTCAAATGGTGTTTGGATAGCGACCTCACCGAAGAGTCAATTCAGTTGATTTTCAGTGATTTATGGAAATATCGACACAATCTTTCAGAAATTCAATCTTTTGAAGCCTATCTCAAAGGCTCCTTAAAAAAGCGTATCTTCAAAGAACTACAAAAAGCCGACAGTATAGAAAAGGTAAATTGGGAAGATGCCGAAACATTTATACTTTCAACTCAATCTTACGAAGAAATTTTAATCAAACAAGAAGCTGACGAATCGCTTAAAGTTAAACTTCGTACTGCTCTCGATAAACTAAGCCCTCGCCAAAAAGAAATCATTATTCTGAAATATTTTGAAGAAATGAGTTTTAAAGAAATCTCTGAAAAAACTGGACTTCAAACCGACAGCATCTACAAAACATTGCACGAAGGCATCAAAAAGCTGAGAAATCTGCTTTAAGAAGGCCAAAAACCTCCAAAGAAAAAATTTTCAAAAATTTTCTTAAAAAATCAGGAAGATTTTCTTCTACTATTCCTCTGTATAGATAGAACAGAATATTACAAGAAAATACAGCATGAAAAAGAAGCTGACACGATTTGATGCAAACCCAACCCTTGATGAATTGTTGGTTGATGAATCTTTTTTGAATTTTTATTTCAGAAAAGATGAAGCCGATATTTTAGAATGGGAAGATTGGGCCGATGATAACGAAGCAAGATTAGCAATGATTAAAGAAGCTTTTAGCGAACTTGACCGCTTATCACTCAAATGGAAATCCGAACAAATAGAAAATAAATACGCAGCTCTTAGTGAAGAACTAAGCCATGTACCCAATGATAAACCAACGACATTACGAGTTTTTTACCGAAACTTATCTTTTATCAGATGGGCAGCCGCAGTTGTTATTTTGCTTGGGTTAAGCTGGTGGTATTATCAAAAAACTGATACAAAATCGGGTATTTATCAAGAATTAGTTGCCAATACCCCGGTTGAGTTGATTGAAAAAGAAAATAAATCAGATAAACCTTTATTGATTACTTTATCGGATGGTTCATCAATTTTGCTGCAAAAAGGTAGTCGATTGAGTTATCCAACAACATTTGATGGGGACCGCCGTGAAGTGTTTTTAGACGGAGAAGCGTTTTTTGAAGTAGCTAAAAACCCCGAAAAACCTTTTTTTGTGTATGCTAATGAAGTCATTACTAAGGTTTTAGGTACAAGTTTTACCATCAAATCATTTAAAGGGCAGAAAGACATTCAGGTGATTGTACGCACAGGAAAAGTATCAGTTTATAGATTAGATGAAATTAAAAATAACGAAAAACTACTTCAATCAAAAGTATTAGAGGGTGTTGTGGTTGTTCCGAATCAGCAGATAAGTTTTAATAAAGAAGAAAATAATTTCTCAAAAACATTGGTAGAGCAACCAGAAATGCTTTCTGAAATGCCCCAATTTAATTTTGAATTTAGAGATGAGTCGGCAGCAGTTATTTTTAATACGATTCAGAAAGCCTATGGAATTTCGATAGTTTTCGATGAAGAATTACTAAAAGAATGTCCAGTTACGGCCTCCTTATCCGACGAACCACTTTATGGAAAATTAGAACTCGTTTGCAATGCCATTGAAGCACAATACCAGCTAATTGATGGGCAAATAATTATCAATAGTAAAGGATGTAAAAACTAAATCGACATAACAAAAGTGACTATTTTCAATAAATGGTCACTAAAAACTTTAAAACTAATCAATTTTAAAACTAAAAACCCAATTTTTACACTTTACCTGATTTCATCTAAAAACCAAAAAATCGGTGATGCTACCAACATCACCGATTGAATTTTCCCGAATCGAAATTATTGTGCAAGCCCTTGCCCAACCTCGAAAAACTCGGGAGTGTTTTTGTTTCATTTATTCACAAATTGTCAAAAACGTTTAAAATTATGAGATTTTTTACAAACTCCAATTCATTAATCACTAAAATTATGAAATTGAGCCTCCTACAATTTTGTTTGGCTCTGCTTTTCACTGGACTCAGTTATGCACACACGAGTAATGCCCAAGAAGTACTCGACCGTGAGGTTTCGCTACAATTGAAAGAACAGAATCTTGAAAATGCTTTGAGTAAAATCGAAGAAACAGCCAATGTAAAATTTATTTTTAGTTCAAAACTCATCAAAAGTAGTCGTTTTGTATCTCTAAACGTAAAGCAACAAAAACTTTCGGCGGTTCTTGAAACCCTTTTAAAACCACTCAACATCAGTTTTAAAGTTAGTGGAAATAAAATTATCTTAAATCGATTGGCTGAGGCAAGCATTATCAGCCCAAACGTCATCGAAAGTCCCGTAACTGGAAAGGTAAGCGATTCGAAAGGTGAAGCCCTTCCAGGGGTTAGTGTGAGTATCAAAGGCACCAAAAAAGGTACAAGCACAGAAATGGATGGCACTTTTAAACTCAACGCTGATGCTGGTGATGTTTTAGTATTTAGTTTTATAGGCTTCGCCACAAAAGAAGTAAAAGTAGCTGATAATCAATCGACTATCAACATCACACTTGAAGAAGCTTTTTCAACATTAAGCGAAGTAGTAGTTACAGGTACTCGCAGCAGCGGCCGTACGAAAATTGACACTCCTGTGCCTGTTGATGTGATTCCGTTATCGCAAGTAACAAACAACGTCGGTCAAGTTGATATTAACCAAATTCTAACATTTGTTGCACCCTCATTTCAATCTTCTCGTCAAGCGATTTCTGATGGTACTGACCACGTTGACCCTGCTCAATTACGTGGTTTAGGCCCTGACCAAGTTTTGGTTTTAGTAAACGGAAAAAGAAGACACCAATCTGCTTTGGTAAACGTAAATGGTACGGTAAACCGTGGGACTGTCGGAACCGATATGAATGCCATTCCAGCGACTTCGGTTGAAAAAATTGAGATTTTGCGTGATGGTGCTGCGGCACAATATGGTTCGGATGCGATTGCTGGGGTGATAAATATCGTACTTAAAAAGCAAATAGGCTTGAGTGGAAATGTTTCGACTGGAGAAAACATCACATCTTATGATAAAAATTACGCTATCAATTTCTCAAACGGACAATCAAAAAGTGTAAATATTCAAGATGGACTCACTGCTCAAATTGGTTTAAATTACGGTATCAAATTAGGAAAAAATGGTTTTGTGAACATCACAGGTGAGTTTGTATCGCGTGGAGCAACCAACCGCACAGGTACATACACAGGACAAGTTTTCCCGACCGTAGCTGGACAAACTGATGACCAAATAATTGCATCGAAAGGCCTTACTCGTAATGATTTTGATATGAGAATTGGTAACTCTGAAGTAAAAGGTGGTGGAATTGTAGTTAACGCCGCATTGCCAATCAACGAAAACATTGAGGCTTATGCGTTTGGCGGTTGGAATAATAAAAAAGGAAATGCAGCGGGTTTTTACAGATACCCAAATTCGGTTCCACTCTTAAATGCAGCGGCAGTTAGTGCAACAGGCTTAGCCAATAGCATCGTTAGAACCAACGTTTTTAGTGTGTATCCAAATGGATTTTTACCTGAAATAAATTCTGATGTAACCGATATTTCATTTGCAGCGGGTATTCGTGGTAAAATCATAAAAAACTGGAACTTTGATTTGAGCAATGTTTATGGTAAGAATACCTTCGATTACGGTGTTGATAATTCAGTAAACTACACACAAGCAATCGGGACTACGAACTTCCAACGTACATTTGATGCTGGCGGAAATTCATTTTCACAAAACACTACGAATTTTGATTTAAGCCGCAAATATGAAACAGTTTTGAGTGGCCTTAACTTGGCATTTGGAGCAGAATTTAAGGTTGACCAATTCGGCACTCGTGCTGGCGAAGAGGCTTCTTGGAAAAACTACAACGAAAAAGCCGTTGGTGTAGCGTTAGGTTCGCAAGTTTTTGCTGGTTTCTTCCCGAAAGACGCTGGTACGTTCAGCCGAAATAGCTACGCATTCTATTCAGACGTGGAACTTGATGTTACAAAAGCATGGGTGGTTTCGGGTGCATTGAGATTAGAAAAATACTCAAACTTCACTCAAACGCCATTGAACTTTAAATTTGCTACACGCTATAAATTAACCGATAAAATTGCCATTCGTGGAGCTATTAGTACAGGTTTTAGAGCTCCTTCGTTACAGCAAAGCTATTATTCAAAAACAAATACTTTGTTTGTTACGATTAATGGCGTACAGACACCAGTTGAAAGTGCGACTCTACCAAATAATAGCAGAGCAGCTGCAATTTTGGGCATTCCTACGCTTAAACCAGAAACCTCTACCAATTATAGTTTGGGTGCTACGGCTCAATTAGGTAAATTAGAATTAACGGTTGATGCTTACCAAATTGCAATCAAAGACCGCATTATCTTAACTAATAACTTTACGGCCAATGGCGATGCAAATCTTGCAGCACAATTGACAGCTGTGGGTGCCAATACTGCTAACTTCTTTACTAACGCTATTGATACTCGTTCGAGAGGATTAGAGGCCGTAGCGGCATACAGTACTAAAATTGGTAAGCATGGTATTAAACTTACCTTAGCTGGAGCATTTATTGATAATGAGGTAATCAAAGGTAGCGATGGTAAGCCAGCAATTAAGGCTTCTGAAACCCTCATCAAAAGTGGTCAGTTAGCTAATTATTTTAACCGTGAAGACCAAAGCCGCATCGAGGTAGCCAGCCCTCGCAATAAAATTACGGGAACAATCAACTATAAATTAAGTAAATTTGGTGCAATGGTTCGTATGGTGCATTTTGGTGAAGTAGTTTATTTAGACCCAACAATCATTACAGAAGCTAATTTTGTGGCTAATGCTTTCAACAACAACACGCGTGAAACTTTAGACCAAACTTTTACACCAAAAACTACCACCGATTTAACGCTAAATTACCAAATTCATAAAGCAGCAAACATTGCGATTGGTGCAAATAATATTTTTGATGTTTATCAAGACGTACATAAACACTCAGGCAATATGTCTTTGGGGCGTTTTGTCTATTCACGTCGTGTGCAACAAATGGGCTTCAATGGTCGATTTGTGTTCGCTCGTGTCAATTTCAGTTTTTAAAAATGAGTAACTGAGTATAAGTAAAAAGCCCTTTGAGTGATAAACTTCAAAGGGCTTTTTTTATGAATTCATTGGGTTTTGTGATGTAAAAGAACATCGGCAGGGTTTTACGTTAATACTCTCAATAACTTCATTTAAAACCTTTTTTGTTTAATGAACTACCGACACTACCCTTACAAACTTCCAATCAACTTCTTGATAATCAGTGTCATGTTTGGTTCGGCTTTGAAAGCTGCCGCCAAAATATTTTCGATTTCGGCTTTTTTGAGTGTTTCTGGAATGCACATATCGGTAATGACCGAAATTCCGAAAACTGGTAAGCCCATCTGACGTGCCACTATTACCTCTGGCACTGTACTCATTCCTACGGCATCTGCTCCGAGATTTCTGAGTAATCTATACTCGGCTTTAGTTTCGAGCTGTGGGCCTGTTACGCTCACGTACGTACCGCTGTGTACACCCTCAATATCATTTTGAGTAGCAATGAGTTTTGCCTTTTCAATCATTTCCAAATCATACGGCTCGCTCATATCGGGAAATCTATCGCCCATGATATTAGCCCCAACTAACGGATTTTCAGGCAGAAACAAAGCAATGTGGTCTTCGATAATCATTAAATCACTTTCATGATACATCGGATTCATTCCACCCGAGGCGTTTGACACAAATAATCGTTCGATTCCGAGCATTTTCATCACTCTCACCGGAAACGTCACTTGTTTCATGGTATAACCTTCGTAATAATGAAAACGCCCCTGCATACAAACTACATTTTTACCTTCGAGTTTACCAAAAAGTAATTTTCCTGTATGAAATTCGACGGTTGCGATGGGAAAATGAGGAATATCTTCGTAATTGATTGTATGAACAACTTCGATTTCGGTAGTAAGTTTACCGAGTCCTGTACCGAGTATAATACCAAATTGTGGCTTAAAGTCGCCGATAATTGATTGAATATAAGCAGTTGCTTCGTTGATATGAACCATATTTTTTATTTAGGAATGACGATTGAAGATTTGTCTTTGTGATTTACTCTTAAATATACGAAACTTTTCAGAAAAGAGCTGAAACCAACACAAAAAAGCATGACCTTAAGAGTCATGCTTTTTGTTAAACCTTTCAGTAAATTTCAGCGAATTATAACGCTAAAGTACCTTTGCGAGCTGCATCAACTAAAGTAGCTTCTAAGCCTTTTTTGTTGATAGTGCGAAGTGCTGAAGTCGAAACTTTCAATGAAACCCAGATACCTTCTGATTCTAAAAAGAATCTTTTAGTTTTTAAATTTGGGAAAAACTTACGCTTAGTTTTATTGTTAGCGTGCGATACGTTATTACCGACTTGCGTTTTCTTACCAGTGATTTGACAAACTTTTGCCATTGCCTTATTGAATATTTTCTATGAAAAAATGAATACTTTCCTAAAACGGAGTGCAAAATTACATATTTTTTTGGAAAGGAAAAAGTATAGTTTATATTTTTTTATATCCATACGGACAATGACGACATCCGTTTTTACAGCAATAACCACGCTTTAGGTGATATGCACTCGTAAAAATCAAGAATCCGTTCTCATAATAATAGTCTTCGGTGGCATACTTTTGATTGAGTATAGCCCCATTTTCACTTTTTCTTTTACTCACAACTTTATTTTTTTAACTGAGAATGTATAACTTAGTGTTTGGTTAAAAAGTTTGAAAATATTCTGATGGAAGTAATAATTCGCCAAGCAACGCTCAATGACGTGAAAGATATTCTGCACATTTATGCCGAATCGCTCGACAATGGAAAAGTTTTATCGGTTGAAAAAGCCCAAAGAATATTCTTAAAACAGCAGCAATATCCTGATTATAAAGTATTTGTAGCAGAATATGAGCAGCAACTTATTGGAACGTTTGCCATACTTATCATGGAAAATATGGCTCATCAGGGTACGCCATCGGCGGTGGTTGAGGATGTTGGGGTTTTGCCTGCTGTGCAAGGAAAAGGCATCGGAAAATTAATGATGGAATATGCTCTGAATTATGCCAAAGAAAAAGGCTGCTATAAAATGAGTCTTTCGAGCAACCTAAAACGTGAAAAAGCCCACCAATTCTACGAATCGCTGGGCTTTCAGAAACATGGCTTTAGCTTTTTGATGAATTTAGCTTAGACGCACCTTTCTATTCATAAAGTATGGTTTAAGTACTTTCTTATCAAAAATGGCCAGTATGACTATCAAATTGATTAAAAGAATCACTTTTACCAATAAATCTGTCGAAAAATCATTGATAACTTCTAAGTTATTTACTCTCGGAATCGCAATCGCTGAAGTTGAGTTTGAGAAATAAAATACGGCCAGCCCTATAGTTACTACAAAAAATACCGACATCAATGCCAAAAATATCCAAGTAAGTTGGCTGCTCCACGATTTCTTTTTGACTGGAGCGTAAGCAATATTTGCCAAAAGATTTTCGGTAAATTCAGCCGATGGTTTTTCAATGTTCAAATCGGCTAAATCGAAATGCACTGCTTCTAACTCGTCAAAGTATGCCTTATACTCCGCCGATTCAGTCAATAAGTTTTGGTGTTGTGACAAAATCTCTTTTGAAGCACAACCATCCAAAATATCAAATATTTGTTCGTCAGTTAGCATTTTCATAATCATTTTCGTGCATAACAAATTTCGTAATTACTTTCGTTCATAACAAACTCTTCACTTCGTCTTTCAAGAGTTTTTTCATCTCTTCGGCTAAACGTTTTCTGGCTCGGTGGATTTTTACTTTGGCTGTTTCGGCACTTACATGCGTTACTTCGGCAATTTCTTCGAGCGATAATTCTTTCAAATAAAATAAAGTTATCATGGTAGTATCATCGGCCGAAAGGTTCTGCAAGGCTTTCTGTATAGCTATTTTTCTTTCATTTTTTCTTAAATCTTCGGCCGAATCGCTCGAATGACTTACCATAAATGCCTCTGATGAACTTTCAATATCAACCGCCTCTACTTTATTCTTGCGTTTTTGCATCAAAGCCGCATTGAAAACGATTCGATAAAACCAAGTAGTGAATTTTGATTCAGAATTAAAAGAAGACAAAGCCCCAAAAACCTGCATAAAAGCATCTTGAGCTACTTCTTCGGCATCTTCTCTATTATTCAGAATTCGGTACGCAACCGTAAAGGCATAGTCTTTATGCCGATTAATCAACTCCTTGTAAGCCGATTTATCGCCAGTCCGAATACGATTGAGTAGGTTTATATCTTTCTGATTATCATTCACAACCGATTTGATGCAGATTGTTTTGAAAAGGTTACACTTAAAAGATTAAATAATTAGTTTTATGACTTTCACAAAAATATCTCAAGAAATTTGGGGTAAATATTTTAACACTAATTTACTTATAATCAACACTTTAAACAATTCTTAACTCTCAATTCTTAATTCTTAATTATTATAGGCTGTAACCTGCAATAAGAAACCTGCATCCTATTAGCAAAATAAAATTTCAATACATAAAACATATACAAGATTATGGACCCAAGAGCAGCTATTGTAGCAATGTCGATTCCTATTACAGCCATTTTAGGCTTTGTCGGATTAATGATTATTTTAAGAAAATTCGATAACGACGAAAGAATGGCAATGATTGAAAAAGGTATTGCTTTACCTCAGAAACAAAGTGCAAAAGTAAATCCAGCATCAGCACTCCGCTGGGGATGTCTTTTTGTTGGCGTTGGACTGGGTATTTTTGTAGCAAATATGATTGCCAGCGTAAAAGAAGATAACGAAGCCCTCTACCCTGCTTTGATTATGTTCTTTGGTGGAGCAGGTTTATTAGTTTCGTACTATATCCAACTCAAAATCGACGAAAGAAGCAAGTAGAGTTCTGTGTTTAGGGTGTTGAGTTCTGAGTTACCATTAGGTATTTAAAAAATTATACGCTTCTGCACTCAGAACTCTCAACTCAGAACTATTTCCATTTTGCTAAATTTCCTTTGCCGCCAATTGCCCAACAGGCGTCTTTGAAGCACGAAATTGCATGAAAAGATTCTGTATCAATGGCTTTCCATTCGGGTTCGGGTGGCGTCCCACCGTCTTCACCGAGTAGGCTCGTACCCGAAGTTCCGACCAATAACAAACTTTTGTTGGGCAACCTCCAACCCGACTCTTTCAAGCCATCGGGTTTTGCAGTTGGCAAAAACTCCCAAGTTTTTCCAGCATCGTGCGTGATGGCTACATTATCAATCTTTTCTTTATCATTTTTATAATCGCCACCTACGGCAATTCCTTGATTTTCATTCCAAAAATGCAAACCAAAAATCCCGGCGGTTTGTCCTTTTTTGAATGGAGTCTGATAAACCTGCCAAGTTTCGCCTTTATCAGATGTGAAGAAAATTCTACTTTGAGTATTGAGCCATGCCCTGCCGTTGGGTTGAATCGCTACGCAAGTTCCGCTTGATGCAAAAGATGCTTCGCCTTCGAGTACGGGAGGCAATTTTTCTTTATTAATACGCAGCCAAGTATTTCCAGCATCGAGTGTACGTAAAATAAAAGGTTTATCATCAATTGGGTCGCCAATCAAAATCCCTTCTTTTTCATTCCAAAAATCCATCGAATCAAAAAACACACCTTTATCTTTATATTCCAAAACAACTTTCCAAGTATTGCCCCCATCGCTTGTTTTGAAAACCTTCGCTGCTCCTTCTTCGGCCAAACCCGCACTCATGATATAAGCCACTTTTTCGTTTACGCCATAAATATCCCTAAAGTCCAATTTCTCTGCACCACTAACCTTTATTACCTGCCACGTAGCCCCCGCATTGGTTGTTCGCAAAACAGTGCCTTTGCTCCCTCCTGCCCACACGACTTTTTTGCTGATGGCATGAATCGAGCGAAATGAGGCATCTGTTCCTGACTCTTGCTTTATCCATTGGGCATTTATGGTATTGGCAGATAGCAAAATGAACAGTAAATGAGCTTTTTTCTTAAAAAACTGGCGAATCATAGCAAACAAAGAGAATAGTGGTTATTTTTGTAAAATGAATGGCCGTAAGTTACATATTTTCTATATTTTTTTACTCTTTTTAGTATCCAATTTTGCTTTGGCTCAAGAAGACGTTAGAATCGAATTGGGTAAAAAGAATATTTTACTGGAAGAAAACTTCACGATTAAAGTTATCATTCGAAACACAGATAAATCGGCCATGAGTGCCTTTCCTGAGCTTCCGAGCTTTACAAAAGGAGCAAGACAAAAAGTATTCTCAAAGAATCCGCTTGGCTATACCATCACTCAAACCTACACGCCAACCAAAGAAGGAAATTTCAAGATTCCGAGTTTTACGTTGACGGTTAACAATAAAGACTACACAAACGAGGCATTTAATATCATAGTCAATTCGCCAGTCGATAATGCTGAGGAAGAAAACGAGACGATTTCACCAGAAAAAGCTAAGAACAATGCTTTTTTAGCCATGAATGTCAGTAAAAACAAAGTTTATGTGGGTGAAGGTTTCAGAGTTTCTCTTGCCTTCTATGTGGCCGAAAGCAATACTATTAAAATGGATTTTGCCGATGATTTGAATGCTCAGGTCGATGCTATTGCCAAGAAAATAAAATCTCCTGATTGCTTAGAACAACGAATCCTGATTTCAGATTTGAAGGGCGTTCCGACAAGCATTAACGGCAAAAAATATCTTTCTTACCAGTTTTTTGAAGCAAACTACTTTCCGCTCAACAGTAAACCCATTAATATTCCTGTGGTTGAGTTAAGGATGGTTCAGACCATTAAAAACACTAAAGAAAGTATTGTTTTCAAAGATACTCCTCAGACTATTTCGGTCTTGGATTTACCCGAGCATCCGCTCAAAGATAAAGTTTCGGCTGGAAATTTTAGTTTGGTCGAGCAAATCGAAACTCGAAAAATCAATACAGGCAAGAGTTTTAGCTATTTGTTCAAAATTGTGGGCGATGGCAACTTTTCTACGGTTAATGTCACCTCGCCAACTAATGATAGTTTTTTTGATTTCTACCCACCCGAAATCAAAGAAAATCGACCAAATGGACAACCAAGCAGAGAGAAACTATTCCGATACCGAATTTTACCCAAAGATTCGGGCCAATATCAATTCGATAAATATTTCTTTTGGGTGTTTTTCAATACAAAAAAAGGGCAGTATGATACACTTAAATCGGCTCTAAAAATCAAGGTTTTAGGTAAAACCATTGCCGATAAAGATACCGATACCTCGAATGATATTTTTGCAGGAATAGATAAACTCGATACTTCTCGAACCGAAACCAATTATCAAGAGGTTTTGAAAAACATATCTAACTTACTGATAATCTGCATGTTAGTAGGTAGTTTATATCTGTTTAATTGGAGAAGAAAGAAAAAAGCTAATAATGAATAAAGTGGAGTGAACCGAACGTAGGGCGGTTTCACTTCGCTGTTTAAATAACTGAAAATATATATTTAATAAATGAGTAGCACATACGGAAAAATCTTTAAAATATCGACTTTCGGAGAATCTCACGGAAAGGCAATCGGAGTAATTGTTGATGGATGCCCAGCGGGAGTTGAATTCGATGAAAATTTCATTCAAAACGAGTTAGATAGACGCAAGCCTGGTCAGTCAAGAATCACTACTCAACGCAAAGAATCTGATGAATTTCAAGTTCTTTCGGGGGTTTTTGAAGGAAAAACTACTGGAACGCCCATTGCAATGGTAATTCCGAACGAAGACCAACGCTCTAAAGATTATAGTCATATTGCTACTCAATTTCGTCCTTCGCACGCTGACTATACCTACACAGCCAAATACGGCAACCGTGATTATCGTGGTGGCGGACGCAGTTCGGCTCGTGAAACGGCTGCTCGTGTAGCTGCGGGTGCATTGGCAAAAACGCTTCTTTCTACCAATAATATTACGATTCAAGCCTACGTTTCGCAGGTGGGCAAATTAAAGCTCGACAAGCAATATTGGGAACTCGACCTTTCAAAAACAGATGATAATGCGGTGCGTTGTCCTGACGAAGAAATGGCTCAAAAAATGTTTGATTACATTGATGAAACTCGCAAAAAAGGCGATTCGATTGGTGGAATCATTACATGTGTTATCAAAGGTGTGCCTGTGGGTTGGGGAGAACCTGTTTTTGATAAACTTCATGCCGAACTCGGTAAAGCAATGCTCGGAATAAATGCCGTAAAAGGTTTTGAATACGGCAGCGGATTCGAAGGCATTGAGTTATACGGTTCGGAACATAACGACGAATTTTATATCGGAGAAGATGGCAAGGTTCACACCAAAACCAATCTTTCGGGCGGTATTCAAGGTGGAATTTCTAATGGCGAAGATATTTATTTTAAAGTCGCTTTCAAGCCAGTAGCTACCATTATGCAAGACCAAGAAAGTGTGAATGCTGAAGGCGAAAAAGTAATTGTCTCGGGAAAAGGTCGCCACGACCCTTGTGTATTACCTCGTGCCGTGCCAATCGTCGAAGCGATGGCGGCATTGGTTTTAGCAGACTTTAGTTTAAGAGCAAAATCAAATAAAGTATAAAATATTTATACGAATTTTCAGGGAAGTCTTCGCTTAAAGCGAAGGCTTCCTTTTTATTTTATTCCAAAAAAATAATTTTCATTTTTTATTGAAAATATAATTTTTATTATAAATTTGATTATTTCAAAAAAAATAACCTAATTTGTTAGGATTTCTAAAAAATGTTCTAATTTTGTAATTAATAGGCATTTAGCTTACTTAAGTACAAAGAACTATTTAATTGATAGTATTTTACCACAGAGGTACACAAAGTACAACACGGAGTTACAAAAAGAATAAATTGAAAAACTCTGTGATTTTTATACTCTGGGCAACTCCGTGGTTAAAAAAATGTTATCAATTCAATTTTCACCAACACTTAAAAACCAATCAGTGTAGTATAAAATGGAGTTTATTAGTGACGAACTTGATGAATATTGTGTGGCTCATACCTCGACCGAAAACGAGATTCTCAGTAAATTAAACCGAGAAACCCACGCCAAGGTCTTACAACCACGCATGTTATCAGGTCATTTTCAAGGACGTTTTCTTTCGATGCTTTCGCACATGATTCGTCCGATGAATATTCTTGAAATTGGTACTTACACTGGATATTCGGCTTTGTGCTTGGCCGAAGGGCTACAAGAAAATGGCAAATTACTGACCATTGATGTAAACGAAGAGCTGGAAGATTTCGTGAGAAGTTTTTTCAATCAATCGCCACTAAAAGACAAAATTGAGTTCAGAATTGGCAATGCTCTTGAAATCATTCCAACACTCACACAGACATTCGACTTGGTTTTTATTGATGCCGACAAGCTCAATTACGATAAATACTATGATTTAGTATTCGATAAAGTCCGGCAGGGAGGTTATATCATTTCGGATAATGTACTGTGGAGTGGAAAAGTAGCCGACCCAAGTAAAAAAGATAAAGACACGGTTTCGATTAGGGCATTCAACCAAAAATTACACGATGACCCACGCACCGAAAACATATTATTACCCATACGAGACGGACTTATTGTTGTAAGGAAGTTGTGATTGGGTATTTGTTACTCGTTAGTGGTTATTGGTTAGTAGTTCTTCAATACTCAATTCACCAACAACCAGTTCACCAATAACAAGTAACCAAATAAAGATTAACCATTACAATAGAACCCATATTTTTCCTAATAAAATGAAAAAAAACGTTGCTTTACTACTTTTGCTTATAAGCATTCAAGGAGTATTTGCCCAGCAGGCTATACTTCCTGAAGTCCCTAAAAAATTAGAGTTTGCGGGTGTAACCGTGAAACTCGACGCAGACGCCCAAAAACTTGTTCAAAAAGAGGTCAATTCTTTACTTACTCCCGAAAACAAATACTTACTCGATAAACTTGAGCGAATTCAATGGTATTTTCCAATCATTGAAAATATTCTCGAAGAAGAAGAAGTACCCGAAGATTTTAAATACGTGGCCGTGGCCGAAAGTTCGCTCCTACCTGATGCAATTTCTACATCAAATGCCGTTGGTTTTTGGCAAATGAAGCCTACAACTGCTCAAGAAGTTGGCCTACGAGTTGATAAAGAAATAGACGAACGTAAAAATATTTATGCTTCTACAAGAGCTGCTGCTTTATATATCAAACGTAATAATCTGATTTATAAAAACTGGATTTCTTCACTTTTTTCTTATTCGCTTGGTGCAACTGGCATTAGCAAAATTGTTCCATCACAATGGTCTTATGCCAATGAAGTTGACTTCGACGCTCAAACTGACCGTTATTTGATTAAAGCAATTGCACACCGTATTGCTTTTGAATACCGAATCAATCGTTTGAAAGAATCTCGTTTTTCGTTTGTTGAATACAAAAAAACAAAAGGTAAAACCCTCAATGATATTGCATCAATGGCCAATATTGATGTAAACGAATTGAAAAAATACAATTCGTGGTTGCTCACAAGTACGATTCCGACCGATAAAGATTATTCGGTGGCAATCTTAGTTCCTGCCGAAAACTTAGAAGACGTACAGTCGAAACTTAATCGTCAAAATGAATTGGCAACCAGTGATGCCGCATTCCCGATTTTGAAAAGAGTAACGGTAGTGACCGCTTCGGAAGAAGAACCAATTTTCTACGAAATCAATGGTAAAAAAGGTATTTTGGCAAAACCAGGCGATGATGTGGCTTCATTGGCAAGAAGTGGCAAAATGAAAATTGTGGATTTTCTTCGCTATAATGATATGACCGACAAAGACTTAGTTGAAGAAGGTAAAATTTATTATTTGAAGAAAAAAGACCGCAAAGGCCCAGTGCCTCATCATGTTGTTTTGACAGGACAAACCATGTGGCAGATTTCGCAAATGTACGGTATTCGTATGAAGAATTTACTTCGCCTCAACCGCATGAATACTGTGCAAAGAATCCAGAAAGGTAGAGTGGTTTATTTGCAGAAAAAACGTCCGAAAGACCAACCAATTGAGTATTTAAACGGTAAAGACAGCGAAGAATTGGAAAAAGTGCCAATGAAAGAGCAATATGATGGAACGGAAGAAAAGGTTTTGGTAAAAGATGCTCGTCAGCCTGAAACTACCGAAAAACCAACAAAACCAACGTCTAAACCTATAATTCCTGAAAGTGTGATTGTAGAGGAAAGTGGCAAGAAAAATAATCGTCCTTCAAGAGAAGAAGATGATATAATTGTGATTTCGGACAGAGACGATGTAACTCCAGCCGAACCCAAGAAAGCACCTGTGAATCCAACACCTCCAGCTGCGGTAAAGAATACACCAGTGAATCCGACACCAACTACTGTAAAATCGGCACCAGTAAAAACAACTACTACGCCAGCCCCAACAACTACTTCATCGAGTTCGGGCGTACACACAGTTGATGTTGGCCAGACACTTTACAGCGTTGCTCGTCAGTATAATATTTCGGTAAAAGACTTAGCCGAATGGAATAACATCACCACCAGCGAACGTGTAAAAGTAGGTCAAACCTTGATTGTTAAACAACCGAAAGGAAATACTCCTGCTGCCGTTGTAGAGCCAAAAACAACGAAACCAGCTGCTACGTCAAGCACCTCGCACGTTGTACAAAAAGGAGAAACACTTTATAGTATTTCGAAGCGATATGGCGTAACAACTAAGCAAGTACAAGAGTGGAACGACATGAACGACCAAAATGTAAAACTTGGACAGAAATTGATAATTAAGAAATAGTCAATGGTTGATAGATAAGCTTTTTAATTTTTGTAAGTATAAGAGAAAATATAATGATTTTAATAGATAATACTTGTATTAGTGATGATGTCGCCGACAAAATGTTTGTCTGTGATTTAGAAAAGTGTAAAGGAGCATGTTGTGTTGAAGGAGATTTAGGAGCTCCACTCGAAGAAACAGAATTATCTATTTTAGAAGAAGTATATGAGCAAGTAAAACCTTATCTCTCGGCAGAAGGCATCAAGGCAATAGAAGAACAAGGAAAATATATCAAAGATTGGGAAGGAGATTATTCCACAACAACAATCGGTGATAGAGAATGTGCCTATGCCATTTATGACGAAAATAAGATTTTGAAATGTGGTATCGAACAGGCTTATCTTGACGGCAAGATTTCTTGGAAAAAGCCGATTTCTTGTCACCTCTACCCTATTCGTATCACCAAATATGAAAGTTATCACGCTCTCAACTATGACCGTTGGTCGATTTGTAGTGATGCGTGTTCGTTGGGTGAAAAACTGGGTGTACCTGTTTATAAATTCTTGAGAGAGCCTCTCATCAGAGCCTATGGCGAAGCATGGTATGCTGAGTTAGAAAAAGAAATTAGCAAAACCCCTAAGCCCTAAAGGGGAATTTTTGAATTTTATAACGTCGGCAAAATTTGGCGTCCGTAATGGAACTATTTGCCGACGTTTTATTACTCATATCAATTCTAATGTCTAAAGCAAAAGAAAATAGATTTGATGATATTTTTGATGTTGTTCGGCTTATCCCACACGGTCGAGTGACAAGCTATGGTGCTATTGCCAAATATCTTGGAGGCGGTGGTGCCAGAATGGTTGGCTGGGCAATGAATGCTTCGCATGGTGAA
Source organism: Emticicia aquatilis (assembly GCF_014644295.1). Taxonomy (GTDB): domain Bacteria; phylum Bacteroidota; class Bacteroidia; order Cytophagales; family Spirosomataceae; genus Emticicia; species Emticicia aquatilis. The sequence continues at coordinate 141,905 of NZ_BMKK01000002.1, read as the reverse complement.
CTTGATGTTCCTGCTCATCGGGTTGTTAACCGAAACGGATTACTAACAGGAAAGCATCATTTTGGCGGTAATAAAATGCAAGAACTACTTGAAAGTGAAGGAGTTAAGATTGAAAAAGACCAAGTTGTCGATTTCAAAAAACTTTTCTGGAATCCATCAGACGAATTACTTTGAGCTAATTTTATTTCTACGGCAGGCATCGCTGCAATACTTTACTTCATCCCATACTTTTTCCCACTTTTTTCGCCATGTAAATGGTCGCCCGCAGGTAATACACATTTTTGATGGCAGATTTTCTTTTTTTACCCCTTTCATTGATTTATTCTATTTTTAGACATTTTATCTGACAAAACGCTGTATTCATTAAACAATCTGATTTTGGAATTGTTGTTTAAAATGAGAATTAAGATTGTTTTTTATGAATTCAAAAGAAAAATACAAAGCACTACCCGACGAAGATAAAGATAGAATTGTAGAAATGGCTTGGGAAGACCGAACCCCATTCGATGCAATCGAAATACAGTTTGGTTTGAAAGAACAAGAAGTAATAGAATTGATGCGTAGAGAAATGAAACCATCATCGTGGCGTATGTGGCGTGAACGTGTGCAAGGACGAAGCACGAAGCATTTGGCCAAATCTTCAATTGACGATTTTAGACATAAATGCAGTCGTCAACGGAGTATCTCGCACAATAAAGTTTCTAAAAGATAAAATACCCAATTTCTGTTTTCGGTGATTTTCCCAAAATAAGTTTTCTTTTTTGTTAATTTTTCAGAATTTATAATTGTTTTATTCAAAAAAGCAGTAACTTTGTGCCAAATAATATTTTGCACTTCCAAAAACAATTACTCCCAATGAGTATTAACAAACTTGACCAGATAGACCATAGCCTACTGGAAATCCTTCAAAGTAACGGTAAAATTACCAACGCTCAACTTTCAAAAGAAATCGGTTTATCACCTGCACCTACCCTCGAAAGGGTAAAGAAATTAGAAACTTCGGGTATCATCAAAAGCTACCACGCTCAAATAGATAGAGAAAAAGTTGGTCTTGGAGTTATGACATTTGTACAGGTTTCGCTTGCGGGGCATAGAAAAGCTGTAAGTGAGGCTTTTGTCGAAAAAATTTCTAAAGTACCTGAAATCATCGAGTGTCATCACGTAACTGGCTCATGCGATTTTTTACTGAAAGTTATTGCAAAGGATATTAATTCGTACCAAAAACTTATCATGGAAACTATCAATGAGATTGAAGAGGTAGCAAGTACCCAAACGATGGTGATTCTTTCTACTTTCAAAGATACACAGGTTTTACCCGTACCTTGACAGATATTGATTTGTCCACTGTCAATAGTCGGCAGTCAACTGAAGTTAAAAAAGCTCTAAAACTAATGGTTTTAGAGCTTTTTTATTGCCATTTTTATCAAGGTAATTTTTCAATCTGACCAATTTTTTGCCAACTTGGGTCTGGTTTCAATATAGTAGCAATAAAAACTTCCCTCTTTTTATAATTTAGAACATTCGCACCATTCATTTTCATTTGTGCTGAAATTTGACTCGGTGTCAGTTTGTACATACTTCCTGTAACTGCATCTATTACAATTCCAATCACTCCTCCTATTAATATATTGCCGAAAAACCATCCATCGACTTTTCGTTGTAAGATTGTTTCATAAGGCATATACCCTTCAAGTGATAGTGTAATTTTGTACTCTTTTTTAGTACTTGGTTCACCATCCATTCTGCCCATACGTGGTAAACCTAAAACTTTTGGTGTCTGTCCGAAATCTTTATCATCAACTCGTATTGTTGCACCTTTGGGTTGGCTACTAATAAAAACATCTTGGCTTTTACCGTGAATAATTGATGCACAGCTCATAGAACTAAGTAGTAAACAAGAGCAAATGAAGAATTTAAAAACCTTATTAGTTGTAGAATTCATAATAAATTGTGTTTAAATAATTGTGGTGATATAAAATTGGTAAAACAAATACAGTGCTAATATTGAGTAAGAAATCAATTTTTGATAATTTTCTTACTAAATCTCAAACTTGCCGATTTTATTGTAATTATATAAACTCCTGCGTGCAAATCACTCAACAAAACTTTCTCTGACTGATTAAACGATACATTTTTTTGTAGGACTTGCTTCCCTCTTACATCTTTGATTGTCAGCGTTCCGATGATTGGTTTAGCTGTGTGGTTTTCAATCGTAATTTCATCGGATATTGGATTTGGGAAAATGCTTATTTTTTCAGAAGACTCCTCGTTGCTCAACGGTGCTAATACACTCACACTATTTTCTGATAAAACCGTACCTACACCGCATAAATTCGTCACTTTTTCGATTGTATAATTGATAGCAGCCGTTGGTTTAACTTTCAAACTTAGTTCTCTTGCCTGCGTTGTTGCTTCTGGTAAGGAAGTGATTTTATAGGTAAAAGGCGGCGTACCATTGAAACGTAAATTTAAGGTAAGGGTGGTATCAAAAGGCATGACTTTATTACCTACAAAACCGAGCGATGCTGGAGTGGCAATTGAGAAGCTTTTACTTGGAACTTCTTCAAAAAAATCAGCATTTGCTCTTACTCGAAAGCGATAATTTTTCCCTTCTGGCAAGGCATCTGACAGAATTATCTGAAACGGACTTTTATTAGTTCTTCCCAATAGTAAAGGTTTCGTGAATGAACCATTGGCATCTGACAATTCGAGTTGATATTCCCATTTATCAAGTTGAGTATTTTTGACCGAGAATGGCACACTTACACTATTTTTGACACAAACCTGTACACTTTCAGGAAATTCGGTTAACACAACTGGCTGAGGTAAAACTGAAATTTGAAAATTATCTTTCAAAAAGCCAAGCGAATCTACCACCGAAATAATTGTATCTTTTCGAGGCGAAATCTCTATAAAATCTTGATTATTTACTCCATTCGACCATAAATGTGAACCTTTCCACGAAGAAGTCAAACGAATTTTTTCACCGTATTCTAACGTTTTTTTCTCAGTTTTATTGACATTCTTAAAAACCGTAAAGTTATCTCTAATCACGCCATCGGCAGCAACCCAACGAGCATCTAAACGGTTATCATTAATTGTAAAAAGCAAAGAACCTCCAATCGAAATATTAGAATATACAGAACTCGGATGTGGGTTTGGGTCGCCGTTCCAATCCAAACGACCTGCCGAGCCGACTACGCAGTAAATTGTTCCTTCATCTTTATTTATATATGGTCGAGAATCTCCTTTTTTTTCGTATTTACCATTTGCCCATTGAGTAGGATGTACGTAATCATTGAAAGTAAAAGATTTTCCGACATGGCCTTTCATCAAATGCGAACGTTCGTATGAATGGCTATGCCCATTCAAGATTAAATCTACCTTATATTTATCAAAAATAGGCACTAATGCTTCTCTAATAGCAACCAAATCAGCTTCCCCATCAGAATCATGCGAACGCTTAGTATAGGGTGGATGATGAAAGGTTATAATTGTCCAAAGAGATTTTCCTTTACTGGCTTCTAAATCATTGACAAGCCATTGATATTGCTTACTCTGAGGGTCTGAGAGTCGATACTTGCCCTCATCTAAGCCATAAGAATCAAGTGCGATGATGTGAATATTTTCATAATTAAATGAGTAATATTCTTTTGTGTTTGATGGTAAGCCACCCATTTCCCCTTTGGTTGGTACACTAATTACTTTGAAATAATTAATCTTTTTATCAACTTGCCCAGTGGCAGTTTCATAGTATTCATGATTGCCTGGGACTGGGAAGAACGCTGTATTTCCGAGAATATTGCTACCATAAAAATCAAAAATTTGGCGTTGATATTCAATATCAGTGCCACAACAATAGGCGTTATCACCCAACCAAAGCCATAAATCAGTGTAATTAGATTTGTTTTTAAGGTATTGTTCCTTTACAGCTGTTTGATTTTTTTCGTAAACTTCAGTCGAGTTATCTCCAAAATCGCCCATGGCCCAAATATTTATCGGACGATTGTCGGTTGGGCTTGGAGCAGTGATGAAATAGTAGTCTTTACCCGATGCTAAGGGTTTTGTTTCTGTTCCAACAGTATAGGTATATTTCGTATTGGCTTGAAGACCTTTGAGTTGAACAATATGCTCAGTAGTTGATAGATTATCTAATTCTATTTTCGGAGTAGTTGCACCACCATTATTTGGCGAGTCTATATTAAAAGTAACCAAACTTTGGGTCGGCACGTCAGTTCGCCAGCGAATAATGACACCGTTTTGACCTAATTGCTGTAAGTATGGCCCACGAGTGATGGTTTGTGCATGAAGAAGCCCCATCCAATCCTCTCCGATTGGTAGGGATAATATTGAATAAATCAGTACTGTTAACTTAAATACTTTTTTGAGCATATTTTTGGGAAATTTTCCCAAAAATACGCTCAAAAGTGCTTTCATTATTCGGAAAACTATTATTTCTTTTTCTTTTCTGCTTTTATTAGCTTTTTAGTTTCATCAATTAATTTACTGGCTTCTTTATACGTATCAAGCTTTTTATCACCATTGCTTGTCACGATATTAAAATATTGCAGTGCTTTTACATAATCTTTTTCGGCACTTGCAATTTTCCCCAGAGTTAGGTTTGCTCCAAGAAAATAGCCCGAATCTTTGGAGTTATTTTGTAAGGCGAAATCAATCGTTTTTTGATAATACTCTTTTGCTTTGGGTAAATCTCGCTTATAATTATAGTTGATATAACCTAAAATATAAGCTGCATAACGCCCTGCGGTACTTTCATAGCCATACTTAGCTACATTCACGTTGGCCAATAATTCTTCAGCCAGTTTTTCAGCTTCGTCAGATTTACCCAACATAAAGGCTGTTCGTGCGGCATAACGATGAAAAAACGAATTATCTGGATACATGGCGTGCATTTGGGCTGCTTCATAATAAGCCTTTTGGTGCTGATTCTCCATCGAATAAATTTGCATCAAAAAATATTTTGCTTCCATTCGGGTATAAAAAGCATTCGATGCAACATACTCCAACTGCTTGATTCCCTGTGCTTTAACTCCTTTATGAAAGAAAACTAACATCGGTTTGAGTGAAGGATAATTTTCAGGAATCCATTTTGAATAATAATTATAAAGCCCATCACCTATGGCCAATTCGGGGTTAAAATCACCAAATCCACGGCACTTATCAAGGTATTTCATGGCTTGCTTGCCATCCCACGCTGCTTTAATCCAATTCCCACGCTCTGAATGTAATCGACCTTTGAAAGCATAAGCCGCTGCTTGAAAGAAAGCCGCTTCTTTGTCTCCATCGTCATCATCAAGCATATCATCGGCTAAATCAATAGCTCGGTCCATATTAGCAAAAAAAGAATCATCGTGCGATTCATCTTTGGTGTCTGGCACTATTTTCCACCACTCGTTTAGCCCGAGTAAGAAAAAACCAATCGGATGCTCGGGATATTTAACAGTCAACCATCTAAAATCACGTTCAGCAGCATCGTATTTAAAGTTATACATATTATTGATGGCCTGCGTAGCTTCTATCTGAATTGCTCGATTGGCCAATAATACCTCGTGTTGTTTCTTTTTTGTGCTGCCTCCAAACCACGAAAACTGAGCCTGAGCCATTTGGCTCATCATCAACAAAACTAATACACTTCTAAAACTCATTTTTACTGACATCTGATTCAAGGTTTTCATAAAATAGCTTTTATGCAACATTAACGCCTATTTGGTTTCTAAATTATACAAGCTTAAAATTTTCTTAAAATTATTTATCTAATTTTCATCGAGATTTTCGCTTTGGGCGAAGTCTTCCTTAAAATTCAAATCATTTTCTTAAATTGCATCATCAATAAAATTACCACCAAAATGAAACAAATCAGAGATAAATCTTTCGTGCCATTCATCGAACATAATCCACTACAAGACCGTATAAAAGCACTTGCTCAAGAAATAAACAAAGATTACGCAGGAAAAAATCCATTATTAATAGGAGTTTTGAACGGTTCGTTTATGTTTATTGCCGATTTGTTTAAATCTATTGAAATTGAATGCGAGGTAACTTTTATAAGAGTTTCGTCGTACCAAAGTACAGAATCTACTGGAAAAGTAAAGCAAGTATTAGGTTTGAAAGAGGATATTCAGAATCGTCACATTGTAATTGTAGAAGATATTGTTGATACAGGCATGACGATGCAGGAAATTTTGGGTCAATTGGCTGCCAAACAACCTGCTTCAATAAAAATCATGACCATGCTTTTCAAACCCGAAGCGTTGAAAGTTCCACTAAAACTCGATTATGTGGGTTTTGAGATTGAAAATAAATTTGTAGTTGGCTATGGCCTTGACTATGATGGTTATGGTCGGAATTTAGACGCTATTTATGTTTTAAAGGAATAAATACACTGTAATTTAAGTTAGCAAAGTTTATGTGCGGCCGATACTCAGTCGCTGTCATTCCGAAGGAATCTGTTAGCAACAAATGAAGTCTAATAAAATAAGTTGAATTTTGATAGATTTATCAAATATGAAAAGCGAACAAATACAAACACTTCACCCCCACGAGGGAAAAACGAATAAACGGATTTCCTTAGAAAAATACCTTATCGTAAAAGAGAATATTCTTTCAATTTTGAGTGAAGCTCAGCTCACACATACTGAGCTGATGGAGCGTTTGTACGAAAATATTAAAGATACTTTTGAGGGAGGTATTCAATGGTACGGAGAAACCGTCAAACTCGATTTAGAGGCAAGAGCAATAATCGAACGAACTGGCTCAAAACCAGAAAAATATAGATTATTGAAGGATATTCAGGAATAAACACCAAACTTCTATCAAAGGCCAATAAAATCTTAGGCTTTTTTCTTAACTTTAAGTCATCTCAAACTAAACCCTAAAATCACCGTGAAGAAACTTCTAACGTTTGTTTACTGCCTCGGCATTTCTGCCATTTCTTTTGCCCAAAACGATTATTTTTTTCCTAAAAAACAGCTCAATTCAGCTATTCCGACTCCAGAACAGTTCTTTGGATATGGCATTGGTTCGCACCACACTCGCCATGACAAATTGGTTGAGTACATGCGTGAACTCGACCGAGTATCTGACCGAGTAACAGTTCAGAAAATTGGAGAAACCAACGAACATCGTGAGCAAATCATTGTAACGATTTCTACTCCTGATAACATCAAGCGTTTAGAGGAAATCAGAAAAGAGCATCTAACAATTACTGACCCAAGCAAACCAATGCCCGATACCAAGAAAGCACCTGCCATTATTTGGTTGGGCTATAATGTACACGGCAATGAGCCTTCGGGTGGAGAAGCCTCGATTCTGACGGCCTATTATTTAACTGCAACCGAAGACCCAGAGGCACTCGGGTGGCTGAAAGATGCCGTGATTTTGATGGAGCCCGTAATAAATCCAGATGGACGTGACCGCCATACACACTGGGCAAATATGCACAAAGGCGACCCGATGGTAGCTGATGCCAACGACCGTGAACACAACGAAGTTTGGCCAGGTGGACGTACGAATCATTATTGGTTTGATTTGAACCGTGATTGGTATTTGGCGGTGAATGTTGAAAGTAGGAATCGTTTGGCGTTTTATCATCAATGGTTGCCAAATGTCGTGACTGATTTTCACGAAATGGGGACTAATGCTTCACACTTTTTTGAACCAACCAAAGAAAATGCCGAAAATCCACTCGTTCCGAAATACGTTTACAAAGAACTCAATGGGCGATTTGCAAAATATTTTGAACAAGCCATGAATGAAATCGGCTCGTTATATTACACCAAAGAATCGTTTGATAACTTTTACCCTGGCTATGGCTCAAGTTACCCTGATTTAGAAGGAGGCTTGGGGCTTTTATTTGAACAAGCAAGCTCACGTGGGCACGTACAAGAAAGCCAAAATGGAGATTTAACTTTTGGTTTTACGGTCAGGAATCAACTTGTCAATGCTTTGGCAACTGTGCGAGCATCGTTGGTTGAAAAAGAAAACTTATTGAAACATCAACGTAATTTCTTTTCGGAGACGATAGCACAAGGGCAAAAATTTGCCACTAAAGCCTATATTATCGGAGATGCCAACGACCAAAGCCGTAATCGTGCGTTTTGGGATTTATTGCTGCAACACAACATCGAATTCTATCATTTAGCTGGTGATGTTACCGAAAATGGGTCAACTTTCAAAAAAGGTAAAGCAGTGGTGATTCCATCGGCACAGCAACAGTTTTTAATGGTTCGTTCGATATTTGACCGACCAACAACTTTTGCCGATAGCTTATTTTACGATGCATCGGCATGGAATTTAGCACTGGCTTATGGGCTTCCTCATGCCGAATTGAAAGGAGCTTTCCAAAAAGGAGAACATATCACAAAAACCGATTTAAAGCCAACTCCTACCCCATTCACCAAAAGTAACTACGCTTATCTGATTGAATGGACAGATTATTATGCTCCAAAAGCCTTGAACCAACTACTTGACAACCAAATACTTACTAAGACTTCTTTCAAAAAATTTGGTATTGGTGGCAAAGAATATGGCTACGGAACTTTATTGGTTTCTGTACAAAAACAAAAAATCACTTCAGATGAATTATACCAGAAATTAAAACAAATTTCGCAAAATACGGGCGTTACGATTGAACCAGTTTCGACAGGATTTAGCACATCCGGCATTGATTTAGGAAGTAATAGTTTTCAGACCGTTAAGAAGCCTCAAGCAATGATGCTCGTTGGTGGAGGTGTGACATCATCAGAGGCTGGTGAAGTTTGGCATTTATTAGATACAAAAATCGGAATGCCAATCACGAAAGTGGAAGTCTATAACTTTGCTCGTTTGAATATCAACCGATATAATACAATCGTGCTGGTGGGTGGAAATTATGCCGTTCTGGACAAACCAGCAATCCAAAAACTAAAAGCATGGGTTGCCAATGGAGGAACGTTAATTACCCTAAAAACTGGCACAGAATGGGCTATAAAGCAAGAAATTGTAAAAGAAAAACTCCGTGAAATAAAGCCAGATAGTAGCCGAAACAAAGCTCGCATCAACTACGAAGATTTGCAGGCTTCGGAAGGTGCCAAGCAAACAGGTGGTGCAATTTTTGAAGCAGAACTCGACATTACGAGTCCAATTGGATTTGGTTTTACAGGTAAAAAATTGGCTATTTATCGTAATAATAATACGATTTTAGAGCTTAGCACAGGAGCAGCAAATTCGGTTTTAGTTTATACTCAAAATCCAAGAATTACGGGTTATGTACATCAGGAATCTTTGAAGCGTATAGCAAACTCGGCAGCTATCAACATAAGTTACGAGGGAAATGGCCGAGCAATTTTATTTTCTGATGACCCAAATTTCAGAGGGACGTGGTTTGGTACCAACAAACTTTTCTTGAATGCCCTTTTCTTTGGTAGTAATATTAGTTCTGGAGGACAATTTGGAGCTGAAGAAGAATAAAGAAACATTTTGAGAGTTTCCTTTTTATGAAGGAAACTCTTTTTTATTATTAAAATTTACCGCAAATTTCAGGCTAACTTTCTCGCATACCTATCTTTTCCAAAAACCTACTCAGTTTTATCCCAAATAGCGGGTTTTTAAATGAAAAAAAAATCCTTATTAAAGAGGCTCACTTAAAAGGATTAAATCTTTACCTCTCTTACACAAATTTCACTTTCTTGTGAGCAAAAATCTATTATTTTATTACTTCATTGGTCTATTTTCTTACGAAATGTCAAAAATGAGTTAAAGAATGTTCAAAATGAGCTAACACCATAGGGGCTAAAAATAATACCTTTGGATAAGACTTTTAGCCCAATTAGACCATGAATAACGAAACACTTTTGCACATCGGAGGCAGACTCAAAATTGCTCCTAAAAACATTCGCCTTCTCAAAGCCGACATCAACTATACTGAAGTTCATTTAGACGATGGCCGTACGATAATTTCATCTATCACTTTAGGAATCTTAGAAAAAAGATTGCAGGAATTCTCATTTTTTAGACCGAACCGTTCAGTTGTTATCAATCTTGATTATGTAGTCGGTTTTGAAGAATCATCGGCACAAATAAAGATGGAGAATAATGAAATCTTTAAGATTTCATGCCGCCGAGCCAAACACTTTTACGATATATCTAAGCCCAAAATAAGTGGAACTTTCATGATTGAAAGATAGAATACTTCATCAAATCTTTCCTCGCTTTTTGCTGAATAATCAAACATACCTAAATCAATTTTTACCATGAAAAAACAGTTTACTTCAAAGTTTACACTTAGTTGTGCCTTTATTATTTTCAATCTGATTGCTATCAATTCGTTCGCAGTAATTAGATATGTTAAACCTACTGCTACTGGAACGGGCGATGGCTTATCATGGGTCAATGCCTCTGCTGATTTACAGGCAATGATAAACGCTTCATCGAGTGGTGATGAAGTTTGAGTAATGGCTGGAGTTTATAAACCACAGAAGGATGGTTCGGGAAATGCTTCGCCTGCTGACCCGAGAGATAAGCTATTTTTAATAAAAGATGGTGTGAAAATATACGGCGGTTTTATTGGTACAGAAACGTTGCTTAGTCAAAGAAATTGGTCAAATAATAAAACGATACTTTCGGGTGATATTGATAACAATGACACCAATACTGATGGAAACAATATTAATGAAAGCCATACGGATATTGTCGGAAGCAATGTTTATCATATAGCTGTTTTTATTGGTAATGGTTTAAATGCTCCCACAGTATTAGATGGTTTTATTCTTACGGGTGGTCAGACATTCTCTACGGCAGTATCGGCTCCCAGTCAAGATATAAATGTAGCAGGTGTAGGAAATATAAATGTTAGTTCGTTTAGAGGAGCCGCTTTGATGTTTTCTATTGCTACTGCACAGATTAAAAACTGTGTAATTACTGGTAATTTTTCAAATTCAGGTGTCCTGTATCAAAACAATCAAAATAGTTGGGCAAACTTGGTAACGACACTCGAAAATTGCTATTGGACTGGTAATACAAGTAATTCTACAGGTATGATATTCTTTCACCGTACTTGGGTAAATATGATTAATAATGTCATAACAAATAACACTGCTAATGGTGGTGTTCTATATATTTCAAGTAATCAGCCAGGTGGTAATGTTATTAATATCAATCATTTGACTTTTTATAATAATACTACTACAAGTTCAAGCCCTGTCTATTTACAGTCAGGTATTGTAAATATTACCAACTCCATCATACGAAATGCTACATTGGGAAGTTTAAATATTATCAATAATACATCTACACTTACTATTTCAAACTCTAACGTTTTAGGGTCAAGTTTAAATGGTTCGTGGAATCCTGCCGATGGTACAAATGGGGGTAATAATATGGATTTACCGCCACTTTTTAGCAATACTGCTAATATAATTGGGGTAGATAATAAATATTTTACGGCAGATGATGGATTAACTCTTACATCTTGTTCGCCGATGATTAATAAAGGAAGTACGGGACTAACCACCGATGTAATGGGTAACGCTCGCCCTTTTGAATCTCAAACTGATATTGGAGCATACGAGTTTCAATCAGCATCTACTGTGCCAGCCGACCCAACTACCGTATCAGCAAGTAGTACTTCTGTTACTTGCGGACAAAGCGTTACTTTATCAGCCACTTGTACCACTGGTACAGTTACGTGGTATAATGTTTTTAACGGAGGTACAAGTATTGGCACTGGAACGGGTTTATCTGTTACTCCACTTGCAAATCCATCGGTTTATTATGCCGCTTGTGAAACAAGTGCTACCTGTATCAATATAACTCGAATTTCGACTGGAAATATAACCGTAACTTTACCCACAGACCCAACTAACATAACAGTTAGCAGTACGGCAGTCTGTCCGGGTACACAGGTAAGCCTAAGTGCAAATTGTACAGGCGGAGCTATACCCGAATGGTATAATGGAGCAACGGCTCTTTCGACAACCACGCCATTTACCCCTACTGTTACTTCAAACATTACATATTCGGTCAAGTGTAAAAGTGGAAGTTGTTATAGCAATGCTGTTAATGCTCAACCAATAGTGATTTTAGGAACACCAACTAATATTACTACCAGCATAAGAAATATCTGTGGCAATACAATACCTGCCATCACATTTTCAGCAACTTGTGCGGTGGGAACTGTCAGATGGTACAATGCCCCAAGTGGTGGCTCATTGGTAGGTACAGGCAGTCCGTTTGTAAACACACCTGTCAATCCAACTCCCGGATTTAATCGTTATTATCCAAGTTGTTCAAACGGTACTTGTGAAAGTAATCGTGGCTCAGGAGAGTCTTTTGTTTATACACCCGTTCCGAGCAATGTAACTGCCAACCCAAGTTTTATTTGTTCAACAAGTAGTGTAACCTTATCAGCAAGCTGTAGCAATGGTAGCCTTAACTGGTATAGTACCGCAACTGGAGGAGCATCTATTGGTACAACTAATTCTATTTCACAGACAGTGAGTACCACCACCACTTACTATGCCGAGTGTACAAATAACTTTTTGAGTATATGTAATACAGACAGGGTTCCTGTCACTGTAACATTAGAATCAACCCCACCAAACCCAACTAATGTTTCAACTGATAAAACACTGGTTTGTCCTGGCTCAAATGTCTCATTATCAGCAACTTGTAGTAGTGGCACTATCAAATGGTATAATTCTGCTACAGGAGGTGCAGCCCTTGGAACTGGTAGTCCATTGGTACAAATGCCAAGTACAACGACCACCTATTATGCCGCTTGTGAAAGTGTCTCGTGTGGTAATAGTAGTAGAATCCCTACTCAAACGGTACAAGTAAGTTCAGTTGGTAGTAATCTCAATCTAACAACGAATATTTCAGGTACAAGTATTCAGACATCATCAAATACAATTACAGCAACTAATACAGTTTTGGCAGGAGCAAATGTAAAGTATTTGGCAAATAATAGTATTACGTTGAATCCACTTGTTGGAGGTGGTTTTCAAGTAGCAAATGGAGCTGTATTTGAGGCGAAAATTATGGCCTTGAGTGGCTGTAACTAAGACAAAAGGAACAAATGTATTGACATACCACTCAATAAGATTTTTTTGAAAACTTTTCCCTTCTCAATACATTTGTTTTTCTTTTCTATCCCGAAGGTTAAACTTCTTCAGAATTTATACTAATTACGTATGAAACAATTTCTTCTAAACCTTTTGCTATTTATCAGCATTGCAGGATATTCACAATCTATTTGGACTTATGCTGGTGGTAATGGTTCTGCTGGTGCTGAAATTTCCTCTGCTATTTGTACCGATGCCTCTGGAAATATATATGTAACTGGTAGATTTTCTAACAGTGTTGACCTTGATTATGGCTCAGGCACAGCCAGTGCAACCTCAGCAGGAAGTAGCGATGCCTTTATAGCCAGTTATACTTCAGCAGGTGCTTACAGATGGTCTTTAGCTTTTGGTGGCACTGGTGCTGATTACGGCTCTGCCATTTGTACCAATGGCACGGATGTGTATGTATATGGTTTATATTCGGGGTCTAATTCGAGTATAACCATAGGAGGTATTACCATAACCAATCCTGGAACTTCAAGTGATTGCTTTATTGTAAAATTAAACGCCTCTACTGGAGCAGTTACTTGGGCAGTTACCAATGGAGGAACAGCAAGCGATACTCCTAATGCAATTTGTTTAGACCCTTCGGGTAATGTCTATATTTCTGATTCTTATAATACCTCTTTTAATGGTTGTAGTAGTACATTTACCTCAGTGGGAAGCTCTGACCTATTAATTCAAAAAATAAACCCAAGTAATGGCTCATGTGTGTGGGCAGCAACAGGTGGTTCTTCATTTGGTGATGGCTGCCCTGGCTTGTGTTATGTGCCAGGAGGTACAGGAAAACTGGTAGCCTCTGGGTTCTTTTCGGGGCTTACAGCTACTTATGGGTCTTTACCCTCATTCACTAATTCAAGTCCAACTGCTAATACTACGGCTACTGCTGATTTAGTTGTTTTAGAGTTAAATGCTTCTACAGGTGCTTTTACAAATGGCATAAGTTTTGGAACAAATACTACAGTAGGAGATGATGCTTCTTCATGCACTTATGATGCCAGTACAGGCGATGTTTTTGTTTCTGGTAGTTTCCCTGCCGCTATGACTTTACCAAACGGAGGTGCTGGAATTTCGCTTACTAATGCTGGTGGCAATGATATATGGATAGGTAGGTATTCTACAACCAGTCACAATTTTGTGTGGGGAAAATCTGCTGGTGGTTCTGCTGGTGATTTAAACACTGAAAAATCGTATAGCATTATTAGTGATGGTACGGGTACTATTGCAATTACTGGTAGCCATAATTCAAGTCCTACCAATTTTGGTTCCTTAAGTTTAAGTAATAGTAGTGGTAATGGTCAAGTTTTTATTGCAGGTTATAATGCTGCAAACGGTACGGAGTTGTGGGCAAATAATGCCACAACAACTGCAACAGCAGCAAATTTAAGTGCAGGAAGAGGCATTACCACCAATACAAACTCAGGTACTTATTGGATAACGGGTACATTTAATAACACAACAACTTTTGGTTCACAGCCAGGCTTAACCTCAGCAGGCTTTGCCGATTTGTTTAATGCAAAGTTTACAGCACCAACAGCTCCTACCGTAACAACCACCACAGCGAGTGGGGTTGGAAATACAAGTGCTACCTTAGGAGGAAACGTAACTGCTACTGGAGGAAGTACAGTAATTGAAAGAGGAATAGTTTGGTCAGCAAACTCTAATCCAACTATCAATGATACGAAGGTTGCAAATGGCTCAGGTACTGGAACTTTTAGTGGCACAGTAAGTTCGCTTCCATCTGGTACACTTATTTACTTTAGAGCATACGCTACAAATCTTGCGGGTACTTCTTATGGTTCTGATTTAAGTTTTACAACAACGGCTGCTAATCCCGAAATAAACCTCAAAGGGAATGGAACGTCAATAGTTAGCGGTGACGCCAC
The DNA here is from genome assembly GCF_014644295.1 of Emticicia aquatilis. Taxonomy (GTDB): domain Bacteria; phylum Bacteroidota; class Bacteroidia; order Cytophagales; family Spirosomataceae; genus Emticicia; species Emticicia aquatilis. The sequence continues at coordinate 126,901 of NZ_BMKK01000002.1, read as the reverse complement.
CCCATCAGCTACCGACCATACTGATTTTGGCTCTCAAAATGTAGCATCGGGTACGATAGTAAGAACCTTTACGATTGAAAATACAGGTACAGGAATATTAAATATAAGCTCAATAAGTACAGGAAGTAGTGAATTTGTAATTGGAGGAATTACATTACCTACCACAATCAACGCCGCAAGTTCTACTACATTTACTGTAACCTTTGACCCTTCTGCAACTGGTACTCGAACCGCTACCCTCAATATTGCCAATAATGATTCTGACGAAAACCCTTATAATTTTGCTATTCAAGGCACGGGGACAGCTTCATCAGCCGACCTTTCAATTACTTGCACTGATGGTCTGACATCCGTCGCCCCAGGAAATTCAACTACTTACACTATCACGGTTTCGAATGCAGGGCCTGATGCTGCGACAAATGTTAACGTCGCTGATACCTTCCCAGCTTCATTGACCGTTAGTTGGACAGGTGTAGGTGCTGGTGGTGGCACCGGACCAGCTTCTGGCACTGGAAATATCAACGCAACACTAAATTTACCAGTGGGGGGCAGTTTTACATTTACTGCTTCAGCGAGTATTTCATCTGCTGCGACTGGAACTTTATCTAATACAGCAACAGTGTCTTCATCTGTAACAGACCCTAATCCTGCTAATAATTCAGCGACCGACAATACCACATTAACCCCACAAGCCAATGTTTCGATTACTAAAACAGATGGTGTAAGTACAATCAATGCTGGCTCTGGAGTTACTTATACAATTACTGTATCGAATGCAGGACCATCTAATACAACTGCAAACGTAGGTGATACTTTCCCTGCTGTTCTTACTGGAATTACCTGGACTGGTGTAGGTGCTGGTGGTGGTACTGGTACAACCTCTGGTACTGGCAATATCAACGAAACTATCAATCTACCAGCAGGAGGTTCGTTTACTTATACTGCATCAGCTACATTGAGTGGGTCGGCAACAGGTACTTTGAGTAATACTGCAACTGTTAGCTCAACCGCTACAGACCCTGTTCCAGGTAATAACTCCGCAACTGATTCGGATGTTATTAATTCATTGCCTGAAATCAATCTCAAAGGTAACGGAACCACTATTGTAAGCGGTGATGTAACCCCTTCAGTTATCGACCATACTAATTTTGGTTCTCAAAACGTAACATCTGGAACATTTGTGAGGACTTTTACAATTGAAAATACAGGCTCAGCAACATTAAATATAAGCTCAATAAGTACAGGAAACAGCGAATTTACAGTTGGAGGAATCACACTACCTGCCACTATCAACGCTTCAAGTTCTACTACATTTACCGTAACTTTCGACCCTTCATCAGGTGGAACAAGGACAGCTACGGTGAGTATTGCCAATAATGATTCTAATGAAAATCCTTATACATTTGCCATTCAGGGTAATGGTTTGGCTGAAACGAGTTTGAGTTTGAGTTCAGGTACAAATCCTTCGATAGTTGGGAATAATGTTGTCTTTACAGCAACTCTTACTTCCAATTCAATCGGGTTAAATGGTCAGACTGTTACACTTACAATAGGTGCTTCAAATTATACATCTACAACCAACTCATCAGGTATTGCTACGTTTTCTATTTCAGGTTTGACATTCGGAACGCACAGTGCTACGGCATCTTATGCAGGAAATGCTACACAATATGCAGCGAGTACCAGCAATACGGTGAGCCAAGTAGTAAATCCGACTGGAACGCCGTTTATCACTCGTTGGAACTTGGCTACGACTGGGTCTGGAAGCACCCAGTTTGGTTTTAATGCTTCTACTGGCGGAACTGTCAATTATACATGGCAAGAAGTAGGTGGTGGAGGTGCTACTGGTTCGGGGTCATTTACGGGTTCACCAAATATTACAGGCCTGCCATCGGGGGCAACGATTGATTTAAGTATTTATCCAACAAATTTTCAAAGAATATCTATTAATAGTGGCCCTGATAGGAGTAGGTTGATTGAAATAAAACAATGGGGTAATGTGGCGTGGACAGATTTTAGTGCTGCTTTTGGTGGATGTAATAACTTGAATATTCTGGCTACTGACGTACCAAATCTATCATCTGTTAGGAATATGTCATATATGTTTTTTAACTGTTCATCTCTAAATAGTCCATCAAATATAAACTCATGGGTTATATCGGGTGTAACAAATTTGGAGGGTATGTTTAGTGGTGCTACAGTATTCAATCAGGACATTAGTGGATGGAATGTATCGACTGTAACAAGGATGACGGCTCTATTCAATGATGCAAGTGCATTTAATCAAAATATTGGTGCGTGGGATGTATCATCTGTTACAGATATGGGTTCTATGTTTTCTAACGCTACTGTATTTAATCAGAATATTGGTGCATGGAATGTATCAGCCGTAACAAAAATGAATGCTATGTTTATGAATGCTGATGCCTTTAATCAAAACATAGGTAGCTGGGACGTATCAAATGTAGATAACATGAGTTATATGTTTGCTAGTGCTAATGCATTTAATCAAAATATTGGTGCGTGGGATGTATCATCTGTTACAGGTATGAATTCTATGTTTTCTAATGCTATTGCTTTTAACGGAAACATAGGTAGTTGGAACGTCTCGGCAGTGACAAGCATGAGTGATATGTTTAAGGGAGCGATAGCATTCAATCAGCCCATAGGTAATTGGGATGTATCAGCCGTTACAAGTATGGTTTATATGTTTAATGGAGCAAGTGCTTTTAATCAAGACATCAGCAGTTGGAATGTATCAGCCGTTACAAATATGGGTATAATGTTTGATAATGCCAGTGCATTCAACCAAAGTTTGGGAGCTTGGGGTACGAAACTTAATGCAAATGTTAATTTAAGCTTTTTTCTTAACAATTGTGGTATGAGCATTGCTAATTATGATGCAACTCTCACAGGATTCAATGCAGGTACTGTAACTGGCAGAAATATGGGGGCAACAGGCAGGCAATACTGTGCATCTGCGGCCGATAGAGCTAATTTAGTTTTAGCTACAAGTAATGGTGGTAAAGGTTGGACGATAACGGGTGATGTAAGTGCGGTTATTGCTACACCCACAGGCACAAACAATCCAACGATTTGTAGTGGAACATCTGCTTCATTAACCGCTACTTGTGCCAGCGGCTCACCAGTTTGGTATAATTCCAGCTCGGTAGCAATTCCATTTACAGGCTCGCCTTTTGTAACGCCTAATCTAACCTCACCAACAACTTACAATGTACGATGTGAAAATGTGACTTGCCAAAGCGGATTTGTGGCGGTAAATGTTTCGATAAATTCCTTGCCAGTACCCAATCCAAGTTCTAATTCGCCTGTTTGTAGTGGAAATTTGCTCAACTTAACATCGGCTGCAAGTTTAACTTATTTATGGGCAGGACCTAATGGATTTACATCTTCATTAAGAAATCCAAATATTTCTAATGTAACAATATCAGCAGGCGGAACATACACCATTACACAGACAAATAGTTTTGGTTGTACAGCAAGTGCTACAACGTCCGTTGTAGTGAATTCTACTTCAAATCCTAATCCAAGTTCAGATTCTCCGAAATGTGTTGGACAAACCCTGACCTTAAATTCGACTCCAGGCATGACCAATTACTCTTGGACAGGACCCAATTCATTTACATCAAGTCTTCAAAATCCAAGTATTTCAAATGTTACAACGGCAGCCAATGGAGTTTATACATTAACCGTTACAAATGCAAATAATTGTACGTTAAGTACCACGACACAAGTTATAATCAATAGTAATCCAACTGCAGGCATCAATGGAGGTGGGCAAATAACTTGCTCGAATCCAAGTATTTCGCTCACTGCAACAGGTGGAGGAACGTACAATTGGAGCAATTCTTTGGGAACAAATGCCACTGTAAGTGTCTCTCAATCTGGTAATTATACCGTCACTGTAACAGGTAATAATGGTTGTACGGCTACCGTTTCAACTAATGTTTCTATTGATAACAGCGTGCCGAATGTGCAAATTACTGGTACAAATAACCTAAGTTGTGCCGTAACAAGTGTCACAAGAACCGCAACAGGTGGGGGAACTTATCTTTGGTCAAACGGCTCTACAAGTGCCACAATTAATATTACCTCCGCTGGTATTTATACCGTCACAGTTACTGGTAATAATGGTTGTACGGCTACCGCTACGACTTCTGTAACAAATGACGGTTCATTACCGAATGCTCAAATCAATGGCTCGGATAACCTAAGTTGTGCCGTAACAAGTGTCACAAGAACCGCAACAGGTGGGGGAACTTATCTTTGGTCGAATGGCTCTACAAGTGCAACTATTAATATTACATCCGCTGGTAATTATTCCGTCACTGTAACAGGTAATAATGGTTGTACAGCTACCGCTACTACCAATGTTTCTATTGATAACAGCGTGCCGAATGTGCAAATTACTGGTACAAATAATCTAAGTTGTGCTGTAACAAGTGTCACAAGAACCGCAACAGGTGGGGGAACTTATCTTTGGTCAAACGGCTCTACAAGTGCCACAATTAATATTACTTCCGCTGGTAATTATTCCGTCACTGTAACAGGTAATAATGGTTGTACGGCTACCGCTTCAACTAATGTTTCTATTGATAACAGCGTGCCGAATGTGCAAATTACTGGTACAAATAATCTAAGTTGTGCCGTAACAAGTGTCACAAGAACCGCAACAGGTGGGGGAACTTACCTTTGGTCGAATGGCTCTACAAGTGCCACAATTAATATTACTTCCGCTGGTAATTATTCCGTCACTGTAACAGGTAATAATGGTTGTACGGCTACCGCTACTACCAATGTTTCTATTGATAACAGCGTGCCGAATGTGCAAATTACTGGTACAAATAATCTAAGTTGTGCCGTAACAAGTGTCACAAGAACCGCAACAGGTGGGGGAACTTATCTTTGGTCAAATGGTTCTACAAGTGCAACTATTAATATTACTTCCGCTGGTAATTATTCCGTTACTGTAACAGGTAATAATGGTTGTACGGCTACCGCTACTACCAATGTAACAAACGACGGCTCATTGCCGAATGTGCAAATTACTGGTACAAATAATCTAAGTTGTGCTGTAACAAGTGTCACAAGAACCGCAACAGGTGGTGGAACTTACCTTTGGTCGAATGGCTCTACAAGTGCCACAATTAATATTACTTCCGCTGGTAATTATACCGTCACAGTTACTGGTAATAATGGTTGTACGGCTACCGCTACTACCAATGTAACAAACGACGGCTCATTGCCGAATGTGCAAATTACTGGTACAAATAATCTAAGTTGTGCCGTAACAAGTGTCACAAGAACTGCAACAGGTGGGGGAACTTATCTTTGGTCGAATGGCTCTACAAGTGCAACTATTAATATTACATCCGCTGGTAATTATTCCGTCACTGTAACAGGTAATAATGGTTGTACGGCTACCGCTTCAACTAATATTTCTATTGATAACAGCGTGCCGAATGTGCAAATTACTGGTACAAATAACCTAAGTTGTGCTGTAACAAGTGTCACAAGAACCGCAACAGGTGGAGGAACTTACCTTTGGTCGAATGGTTCTACAAGTGCCACAATTAATATTACATCCGCTGGTAATTATACCGTCACAGTTACTGGTAATAATGGTTGTACGGCTACCGCTTCAACTAATATTTCTATTGATAACAGCGTGCCGAATGTGCAAATTACTGGTACAAATAACCTAAGTTGTGCCGTAACAAGTGTCACAAGAACCGCAACAGGTGGGGGAACTTATCTTTGGTCAAATGGTTCTACAAGTGCAACTATTAATATTACTTCCGCTGGTATTTATACCGTCACAGTTACTGGTACGAATGGTTGTACGGCTACCGCTACGACTTCTGTAACAAATGACGGTTCATTACCGAATGCTCAAATCAATGGCTCGGATAACCTAAGTTGTGCTGTAACAAGTGTCACAAGAACCGCAACAGGTGGTGGAACTTACCTTTGGTCGAATGGTTCTACAAGTGCCACAATTAATATTACATCCGCTGGTAATTATACCGTCACAGTTACTGGTAATAATGGTTGTACAGCTACCGCTTCAACAAGCATAACATTCACAAATAATCTCAATATTTCAGCTTCAAATACTGGTCCTTATACTATTGGGCAATCTATTGTATTGTCTGCAAATGGTGGTACAAGTTATTCTTGGGTAGGTCCAAATAATTTTAATAGTACAAACACTAACCCAACTATCCCTAATGCCCTGACAATCAATGGAGGTATTTATACAGTCACAGCTACAACTGGTGTTTGTACAGCAACCGCTACAACTAATGTTGTTGTTTCTGGGGTTGAACCTTGTACACAAATTATTGATTTGCAGTATGTTAAAGCAGGCAATCCTTTCCAGCCGCTTTTCTCGCTTTCTAATGGTATGACTATTCAACAACTCGCAGAACCAGTCTCAATTCTTGCAGTTCCTATTTGTCAAAACATTACTATCGAAAGTGTTGATATGACTATCATTGGCCCTGAACAAAACTGGACAATCTTGCAAAATGTGCAACTTTTTGCTATGTTCGATAATTTAGGAAACGATGTATTTGGTAGAAATCTCATTCCTGGCACTTACACTATCACCATTACAGGATACGCTCAAGACAATCGAGGCGGTGGTATTGTTTATGGTCCAGTTAATACGACCTTTACAATCGTTGGGAATTTGGCAACCATTTCTGCTCCAACCCTAACAAATAATACACTTTGTGCAGGTAGTTCGGTTGATGTTACTTTCTCGACAACTGGTTCTTTCAATCCAAGTAATAATTTCCAAGTTCAACTTTCAGATGCTAATGGTAATTTTGGAACTCCAACTATTATAGGTTTAACAAATGTGGTTGGGACAGTTACGTGTCAAATTCCACAGGCAACCGCTGGAGGAAGCAATTATCGCATAAGAGTGGCTTCATCGAACCAAGCTTTAGCAGGAAATCCATCTATAAGCACGGTTTCAGTCATTCCAGCAACAAAATCAATTACAACTGATTTGACTGGAACTTTAACCGAACAAGCCTCGCAAACAATTACAGCTTCAAGTAAAATTGTTGCTCCTGCAAACGTTACTTACCAAGCAGGGAAAGCAATACAACTAACAGCTGGTTTTGTAGCAAATTCTGGTACAGTATTTAAAGCACAAATCAGAGTTTGTAATAATTGATAAACCAATAAGTTGATTGAATAAAGTCCGAATAAAGTTATCTTTGTTCGGACTTTATTTTTAGAAATTGTCAGCAATACGATTCGAGATTTAAAACTCATATTATAGCCTTGAAAATTTCATTTTGCACGACGGTTATGAATCGCTTATATCATCTGAAGGAAACCCTTCCGATGAATTTAGCCGACAACATCGCTACCGAAAACATCGAGTTTGTCATTTTAGATTATAATTCTACCGATGGTTTAGAAGATTGGGTGCAGCAAAATTTCGACCAATTTTGCGGTAAGGTTGCTTATTTCAGAACTACTCAACCAACTTTCTATAACCGCAGCCATTCTCGAAATATGGCTTTTAGATTAGCCAGTGGCAATATCGTTTGTAATTTAGATGCCGATAATTATGCAGGAAAAGGTTTCGCTGAATACCTTACGGCTATGTTTCAGCAGCATAATTCGATTTTTATTGCTCCACAAAACAATAATCTGAGCGATACTTTTGGGAAAATATCGACTACAAAAAGTGATTTTCTACAAATCAGGGGATACGATGAAGCAATTAAAGGGTATGGTTTTGAGGACAACGACCTCAAGAATCGTTTAACCAATTTAGGGCGAACAGAAGCGACATTTAATGACACAGAATTCCTAAAAGCCATTACACACACCGAAGAAGAGCGAATCAAAAACGAGTTTATTTACAATCATCTACAAGCCATTTTTGTAGAAAATCTTAGTTATTGGCAATCAAAATTGACTATTCTTTATAAAGATAATACTTACGAATCCGCCCAGATTATTGATAGCATGTATAGCAATCCAAGTATAGAAATTGAGACGATTCGCCCGCTCGAATTTCTAAATAGATATTACATTCTTGAAGATTCTATCGAAAAAGGCCTTTTTAATGAAGATTTAGTAGCGAATGCAACCGTAGTAACGAAGCAAGAAACGCTGATTTCGACCATCAATTTTTATTCTCAACTAAGCAATAAACTTCGATTTATGGATAATTTTCACAATAAACGAACAACTGTGAATGATGAGTCTTTCGGAAGCGGAATAGTTTATAAAAATTTCGATTATACCAATCCAATTATTCTGGCATGAAAAATCTTTTTACGAATAATCAACTCGAGGGATTCATGATATTTTCTCATAAAAGAAATTGGAAAGCGATTCTTTCTCTTTTAGAAGAAACCTTAGACAAGAATCAATTCTTTTTCTTTTTCGATTCCGAACGGGGGTATCACCTAAAAGTGTTCAGCCCAAGCATTATAAAGAATCAATTAGATACTATTTCCTCCTATTTAGTCTATCTACCTGTGTCCGAAACAACTGTCAGTGAAGACCCATTATTCAGGAATGTTCCCGAAAACACCTTGCATAATATCAAATATATTCCTCAAACGATTAATATCACTTATCCTGACAACTTGGCAAGTAACGAATATGTCATTTTTTTGAACAACCTAAGTTCGGTTGTGGTTGATGCACTCCGATACAACGATTTTTTTGTAGAAGAAAAAAACAGAATCAACTTTGCTATTCAGTTAATTTTTATGGCTTTGGTAAAAGCAAATAAAGAACAAATTAAGAAAGAATTAGTCGAAACGCTCGAAAATACCCCGAATAACATTGATAATAACTCGCCGTTAGTTAATTTTTATAGAGAAGTGCAACAAATAGAGTCTGAAGAAAAAATAGAAAACTGGGTAATAAATTGGCTGAATGTTGCGTCTGATTTTTTAAATAAAGCACCTTTTCATACATTGGTAGAAAGTATATGTACGATGCTCGAAATCAGAAATTTTGCCCCTCAATTACTGTACACTACGAAAGCAGTACTACAATATTGATTTCAATCGAAATTATTAAAATTATTGCAAAAATCATACCACTTAATAACTTTTTTTTATTTTTTGACATATATCAAAAAAGGCAAAATGAGGGTATTTTTAAGGCTCATAATTACTTAAAAATCATATATTTGTAAAGTAATTATTTAGACAAATAATCTATTGAGTGAACCAAAGTCTAAATGTTCGTGAACCTTAAAAAATAAACACAATGAAATCATTAGACAATTTCTCATCGTTTGAAATCACAAACGCAGAAGAAGTACAAGGTGGTACTTTCGGACTTTTATCATTATTATGTGCACCCAAAACAACATGCCAACCTGCACCTTGCTACACTCCACCGCCACCATCTTGTAACACTGGAGGTTATTCAAACCCATGTGCTCCAAAACCAACAACTTGCCTTCCAACAATCTCGTTTTCATTTAGCTTGTCGTTAGGTATTTGCAAATAATTTTTTGAAAACTTGTAGCCCAAAAACTAAAAAAAGCCTTGAGTTTCAAGGCTTTTTTTAGTTTTCTATATCTTACTTCTCATCCTGCTCAATGTTTCTTTACTCATACCTAAAAATGAGGCCAAATGGCTGAGTGGCACCCGCTGCAATATCTTAGGTGTTTTTTCCATAAAGAGTTCGTATCGCTCTAAAGCACTTTTGGTTCTAATCGAATTGAGTAGATTTATTTCATTGATTAGCAATGATTCATATATTTTTCTTACAAAAACATTAAACTCTACGTATTTTTCAAGAAGTGACTGGATACTTTTGTAAGAAATAAAATAGCAAAATGTATCTTCAAGCGTTTGAATATATTCTTCCGAAACTGTCTGCGATAAATAACTGTAAGCACTACAAATAATGTTTGTATCTATGCCAAAAGAAGTAGTAATTTCTCTGCCACCTTCTTCCAGATAAGTTCGACAACAACCTTTTTCAATGATATAAATACCTTTGCAGACTTCTCCTTTTTTCAATAAGAAATCGTGTTTGGCAAATTCTAAAATTTTCAATTTAGCCAATATATCTGCCTGAATATTCGGACTTAGTGATTTATATTCTTCTATTATATTGAAAGAGTAATTCATAAAATGCTGTGAACGATTGCATAGAAAATACGAGGAATATCAACCGTAAGTTTTAAAAACTCAACTTTTACACATAAAATGGCAAATATTATACCATTAATAACATCGTAGAATGTAATATAATTGTGTGATTTCTGAAAAATAAAAGGGTCGGTAAAACCAACCCTTTATCAAGTTTACTAACCTTAAAAAATAGATATATTACTCTGTGCTTAATTCTTATTCACTACAAACTTTATAGTATCGGCATTGATGCCCGTAAATATACCCAAACCATTAATAATACTCGTTGGCGGAGTGCTGAGGTTCTGAGAAGTAGTACCACTCGACTGATAAAGTGCAGCATATTCTGGATTTACACGATATAAAATGATATTGTGCTTGCCAAAATACTGAAAGCTCTGCGAGCGTACTTCATTGCTACTACCAGTAAGTGGTTCGTTGAAAAATCTAAAGTTTGGAAAAGTCCTCCCCGTTGGCGGAATTAAAATCTGAACTGGGTCGGTTTCAACATTTTCTACTGCTATAAAATGATAATAGTTATTTGGGTTGCTCCAAGTAAGATTAACGGATGTATTCTGTTCATTGAAACCTCCACCAGGTGGGCGAACTCCGCCTTGAAAACCCGCCGACAAATCAATTTGTGTGCGAGATATTTCTTTTTTATCGCTCGCAAAATTGACTGGTTTTGCTGGAATTTCGGTCGTAGCCGTCACTTTCCTACCTTTATAATCAAACTCTAACGAATAAGTAGTGCCTGCCACTCCTATCAATTCATTAGCTGCTGATTCGTAAGCTCCATTACCTACTGATTTCAGAACAAAGGTTTTGCCATTACTTCCAATTATCTTAATCGAAAGGCCATCAATTACTTGCGAAACGCCTTCTGAAGATTCGGAGTAAGGAATTTCGGTGTAAGCCTTCAAACTTACAGGATGATTAGGAGCTAAATATGCTTCAATTACGGGTTTATCTCCCGGATTTATCACATCGTTTGTTTCGGTACAAGCCCATAAAATGCTTTGAATCGTACCCAACAATAATATTATATATATATTTTTCATCTTATTTCATTTATTAATTTCTACCTCTAACTAAAATCAGTCATTGATTAACTTATCTTAATTTCCAACTGAGTGTTACGTTTGGTGTAATGCCCAAATACTTCACATTCGTAATTTGTAAAGCCGTAATATCATCTTCGGTAATCACCTGAAAACGTTTGTACCAAGTATTGCTTCTATTATAAAGATTGAAAATCGAGAAACCGATATTAAAGTGTGAACTAAAATTATACGTAGCCGAAATATCCATGCGATGATAGGCAGGGAAACGATTAGCATTTTTATCTGATGGATTTGTAAAATTCTTAACTGAGCCATCTAAAAGCGTAAGTTGGTACGCTCCCAAAATTGATGTATAAGGTCGTCCCGACGAGTAAATCCACGTAGCGGCTAAATCCCATCTTTTGTATTTATAAGACGCAATAACCTTAAATTGATGCCTAACATCTTGGTCAGAATAATACGCCTTATCCGAAAAAGCCGTGATGTTTCGTTTTGCCTCAGCTAAAGTGTAGCCTATCCAGCCATTAAAATCGCCGAATTTACGTTGTATCAAAATATCCACTCCTTGAACTGTCTCCGAACCATTAAAAAATGTTTCGCTGGCACTCAAACCTCTTCCCACTTTCGGTACAAAACGCAGGGTATATTCTGTAATATTCGTACTATTCTTTTGGTAAAACTCAACATCAAAAAGATAATTTGGCAATTCATAACTTCCACCCAAAATCAAGTGATTAGATTTAGTAACTGGCAAGGATTCCGCATTTGAAAGAATCCAAAAGTTTCGGTTTCCTTGCGAAATATCTTCACGATTGATTTGTTTCACAAACTGATAATATACCCCTGCTGCTCCTTTTAATTTTAGTTGCTTTGTGATATTATAATTGGCCGAAAAACGAGGTTCTATATAGTTTTTCTTCGTAACATCAAAATTTGTGATACGCACACCTGGCAATAAATGCAAACGACCATCCAAAAGCTTTACATTATCTTGCACATAAAATGTAGCCGTTGCTCCCCTATCATTTCTGTCCAAGACTGAAACTGTATCGTTCTGACTATAAGTATATTTAATAACATTTTTGGTATACTGTAAGCCAAAATCTAACTGATTATCTTTAAACATCTTCCACTCAAAATCAGTCTTGGCGGTAAAATCATTAAGATTATTATCTTCTAACTGTCCGATTTTTAGTTCTCGTTCGGTGCCATCACGATTCGTGGTAATAGTTCGGCTATTATCACGAGTACTGTAATAGTTTGAATAACAAATCAATGAATTACTATAAAACTTGTCGCTCCAACGTCTCGACCATTTTAAGCTTCCTCCCAAATTCCCCCAGTTCGACACATCAGTATTTGAGGTATTCAAACCAATATTTCTTCCACCAAAACCACCTAAATTACCTAAATTTGAGCTGGCCGAATTATCCATATTATCAGTTCCATTATACAAACTCAACGAAATAATATCTTTCTTGGTTGGCGTATAAGTTAGTTTTGAATTGAGGTCATAGAAATACGAACTGGCAGTTTGTGTAGTGGCAAAACTCCCAAATCGTCCACCCCCTGGAAAGCCCCCAGGCCCTTGCTGCTGTTGAGTTTGTGTTTGATTTTCACTCGTAAAACGTTTAAATAACTTATTATACAACGGGCCTTTATACGACCTACGAGCTGCTACTAAAAATGTAAACTTTGAACCGAGCGGTGTTTCGATATACGCATTCGTGCTTAGCAAACTCAAATCTACTCCCGCATTAAATTCTTTCTTATTGCCATCTTTCCCCGTGATTTCGGCAACGGCTGAAATTCTACCACCAAATTTGGCATCAAAACCACCTTTGTAAAGCTGAATATCTTTGATGGCGTTGTAATTAAAGGCTGAAAAGAAACCAAAAAGGTGGTCAACGTGATAAACAGTGAAACCATCATAAAGTACGAGTGTTTGGTCGGGTGTTCCACCACGCACGTAAAGCCCTGATGAAGATTCATTTGAAGCACTAACCCCTGGCATCAACTGAAATGCACGAAATGGGTCACGCTCACCTACATTTGGCAATTTGGCAATATTTCTGGGAGTCATTTTTATCATTCCCACCACCTCATTTGCTTTCAAAACTTCTGTTTTTTCGCCTTCAACCACAACCTCTTCAAGCATATCAACGGCAGGTTCTACCTCAATTTTTAGGTCATTTACATCAAGTTTTGGATTTAAGTGAAAATTCCGTGTACGATACCCAACGTAACTCACTTCGAGCGTTACGGTATCAGATGGCACTTTTTGTAAAGTAAAATACCCATCAACATTGGTTTGACCTCCGAGTGTTGTGCCTCTTACTAAGACAGATGCAAAAGGTAAGTTTTCGCCATTATTTATATCAACAACTCGACCTATGAGCGTAAAATTTGTTTTTTCAGCTTTTCCCTTAAACTGTCTATCAACCGAAGTTTCAACCCGTATAGTTTTGGCCACAATATTCACAAAACCATTATCATCAATGTAGTATTTGAGCGGAAGTTTCTTGAGAATTGATTTTAAGCCAGTTTCGATTGTCTGATTTTCGAACCAATGCGTAACACTAAACTCTCTTAGTGCTTCTTTATCGTAGAGAAGTTTCAACGAATATTTTTTCTCTAAGTCTGATAAAACTGCAGGCATAGGAATATTATTGTAAAACTCATCTTTGATGATTTTTTTGTTTTCTTCAGCCAATTTGGGTGCCTCTTGGGCTTGAAGATAGTGCGACAAAAAGCTTAAAATAAATAAGGAAGAAAGAAGAAATCTTTTCATTATGGGCGTCTATGTTTGATTTAATTAGATAGACGTGGAAGATTTCAAAGTAGATGCTCAGATTAAAAAATGTGTAGAAACTTTAATACATTGTGTCTATACGTGAAAGATTAAGGATGATATTGTTGCTCAAAAAGTTCGGCAAATTTCTTACCAATTGGAATGTCTTTTTTTCCAATAAGCAATTTCGTTTTCTGAAAAGCCGTGATTTTATCAAGTGCCACAATATACGAATGATGCACCCTACAAAACCTTTGTTTCGCAAGTTTTGATTCCATCATTTTAAGGTTTTGACGAGTCAGAATTGGCTTTTGTTGCGTTCGAACATAGATTTTTACATAATCTTTTAGCCCCTCAACGTACTCTACATCATCGAATAAAATCTTAATTTGTTTATACTCAGAAAACACAAAAAAGGCCTCATTTTCTCCGGGAACTGGCACCAAATGAGCCTCCTTGTCTTTTCGTCGAAGTCTAAATAATTCTTCGGCTTTATTACAGGCTTTTAATAATCGGTCAAAAGGAATGGGTTTGAGTAGATAATCAATCACGTCCAAGTCATAACCTTCGAGTGCATATTGCTGATAAGCGGTTGTGAAAACAACCATCGGTGGCGTAGGCAAACTGCGTAGAAACTGTGTACCTGTAATGACAGGCATCTGAATATCCAAGAAAATCAAATCTACTTTGCCTTGCTTTATTATTTCCCAAGCATCGAGAGGATTTGAAAATGTGCCAATCAAATTCAAAAAAGTAATTTTCTGAATATCATCGGCCATGATTTCTAAAGCAAATGGCTCATCATCAATAGCAATACAATTTATCTTCGACATCACGCAAGTTTTATTTTTAAATCTACCCTAAATTTCCCTTCATATTCTCTGATTAGTAATTCATGTAATTCGGGGTAATGCAAAGCCAAACGTCGCTCTACATTCTGAATCCCAATGCCAGAGTTTTCGCTTGTTTCGGGCATATTTGAGCCATGAATCATATTTTCTGAATAGAACCAAAGTTCGTTTTTAGCCACCCTAATTCCTATCGAAATATCGCTTTTTTCTTGGTTATGTAGGCCGTATTTGAAGGCGTTTTCAACGAATGGAATAAATAAAAGTGGCTCAATCACTATCTGAGAAGTATCACCCTCACAAATAAAATCCACCGAATTCTTCTCAGTAAGTCGCATTTTCTGAAGGTCAATGTAGTTTCTCAAATGCTCAATTTCTTGCTCTAAAGCTACTTTGTCATTACTTGATTGATAAATCATGTACCGCAAAAGCTGTGATAATTTCACCACAGCATCTTCGGTTTTTTCAGATTTCTGACGAGCCAACCAACGAATATTATTGAGGGTGTTAAACAAAAAATGCGGACTCACTTGAAGTTTTAAAACGGCTAATTCAGCCGCAGTTTTCTCTAATAATATTTGTTGATTTTCTTCTTTACTACGCGTGCGTTCGTACACCAATGCCAACATTGAACTGGCAATTACCGATAATAAATAAGAAAAAAATATACCAAAAAACCTTGGATTAAAAACCATAGATGGTGGTTTAGGTCTTCCGCTATCAAACCTTGGTGGCATTTTGGGGAAAGGAAATTGTTTAAAATGAGGCTTAAAGAAAACTTCAAAAGCTACCGAATTTAAAACCAATACAAGGCAAAGACCCAACAGAAAGAAGCCTAAAAAGTACCAACTTTTTTTAGAGTTCAGATAATTGGGCGTAATGATATGAAGATTAACATAAAATACAATTATCAATAAAACTGTACTAAATAATTGCGGTAAGACAAAAATATTGAAATTAGGAAATGAAAAAATATTGCTAAACGGAAAGGCCATCAACGGAATAATACTAAAGATTATCCAGCCAATGATGTGTAGCCATATCGAATATCGTTTGAGAGTATTCATTACAATTTTGCTTAAACTTTGCCCAAAACAACGGCAAACAAGTCAGATATTGTGAAAAAACCACAAAAATCTGCTACTGTGTAGAGCAAAACAGCATTTGTGTAGAGTTAATTTTCTTCCATAGCTTCATCTACACAAATAAATTACGCTTCTACACTACCCGATTTCTCAGCAAGCTTACATCTTATTTGTACATCTAAAGCTCAAAAAATAGCTTACTGATATGAAAAATCTCTTAAAAATAAGTATCCTAATCTTTATTTCGGCGATTGGAGCAAATTTATTTGCAAATCATCCACCTAAACCGCACCCCAACTACGCCATTGTTTTTCCACAAAACAAAGTAAATACACTCGAAATCAGCCTAACGAAAGCTCAGTGGGATAGTATTAAGGCCGATATGAAAACAAAATTTGGGAATGATTTTGGCGAGGGAGGTTTTCCGAATCGAGGAAAGATGCCGCCAATGCCACCACCAAATTTTGAAGATGGCCCTCCGATGATGAATTTTGGCAAGGGCGAACCCGATTACGTACAAGCATCGATAAGATTCAAGGGAAAAACCTACCCAAAAGTTGCATTTAGACTCAAAGGCAACTCAAGCCTAATGATGACTTGGGGAAAAGGCGTTTACAAATTACCCTTTCGATTAGATTTCGGAAAATTTGAAAAAGATAAAAAGAAGCGAAAACTATATGGTTTTCAAGAATTAGCTTTTTCGCCTGCAATGAGTGACAAATCGTTGATTCGAGAAAAAGTAGCGGCCGATATTTTCCGAGAAGCAGGAATTCCTGCCGCCCAAACTGCTTTCTATAAAATCTACATTGATTTTGGCCAAGGAAAAAAATATTGTGGGGTTTATACACTCACCGAGGTAATTGACGATACCATGATTAAAAGTCAATTTGGCGAGGATTCGGGCAATATTTATAAACCAGAATCGAATTTTACGAAATTTAAAAAAGAGCAATTCGATAAAAAAAATAATAAGAAAAAAGCCGATTGGTCTGATGTTGAGGCATTTGTAAAAACACTCAATAGCACAGAACGTACAACTAATGCGGCACAGTGGCGAGCAGATTTAGAAAAGACCTTCAACATAGAGCATTTCTTGAAATACTTGGCCGTAAACACCACCATCGTAAATTGGGACAGCTACGGAGCAATGGCTCATAATTTTTATCTGTACAACTCTCCTACCCAAAAACTAACATGGATTCCGTGGGACCATGACCAAGCACTTGGACTAAAAATGGAAGCTCCTGAAGGCATGAGACCACCAAACAGCCTACAAAGCAAAAATTCTAAAATGCCAGATGGATTTGGTTTTGGCCCACCTCCAATGGGTGGCGGTCCAATGGGGCGTAGTATTTCGTTATCGCTCAAAGAAGCAAGTAAAAACTGGCCTTTGATTCGCTTCATAGCTGATGATGAGGTATATTTTGCCAAATATAAAAATTACGTAAAAGAGTTTACTGAAAACGTATTCACTCCCGAAAAAATGTCGGCACTTTTTGATAAAAATCATCAATTGATTGCCTCGGCAGTAGCCAAGGAACAGAAGCCTTTCTCACACCTCAATAAGCTGGAAGATTTTGATAATGAGCTAAATAGCCTAAAAGCACACGTGGTAAAACGCAATGCCGAGGTGAAGGAATTTCTAAAATAACGTTTGTCACATTTTGCAAGAGAGGAAGTGTATTTTTATAAAAAAATAATACTTCTTCTTTTTTTTATTGTACTTTTCTTGGGTAGGCTAAATCAAAATGTTGCAAATAACATTTTTTTGCGAAATATCTTGGAAGTATAAAATGTTAGATTTACTTTCGCAAACTATTGATAATCAATCAATTAATAGTTCCTATAAACTAACCCCTAAAAAGAAGCAAAATGGAATTTCGTACTGAAATTGAAGTGGCTCCAGCTCGCTTCAAAATCAGCACTGACTCTAAGATTATGACCGTTGGTTCGTGTTTTTCCGAGGTCATAGGAGGTCAGCTAACTGATAACAAATTACAATGTCTCTGTAATCCTTATGGGACTGTATTTAACCCCTCTTCAATTTTTAAATTGATAAGCCATAGTTTGCAAAATCAACCAGTTTTTAAGCACTTAATGCTCGAAAATAACGGTATTTGGCAACATTATGATTTCCACTCGAAATTTTATGCTCATTCAAAGGAAGAACTCGAACGAGAACTTAACCTTACACACAGAAAAGTAAACCAATTTTTGCGTAAAGCTAATTTTTTGGTCATTACGCTTGGTTCGTCGATTGTTTATCAACTCAAAGAAAACAGTCAAATTGTTTCTAATTGCCACAAAACTCCCGCATCTAACTTCAAAAAAGAAATGCTAAACGTCAAGGAAATCATCCTGCGTTTCCGTTCGATGTACGAAGCACTCAAGATGCAAAATAATAAAATAAAGATTTTATTGACAGTAAGCCCCGTACGCCACACCCGTGAGACTTTACAGCTTAACTCGGTCAGTAAAAGCATTTTACGCACAGCCTGTTATCATCTCGAACAAGATTTCAACGATGTGCATTACTTCCCAAGTTACGAAATCATGATGGACGACCTACGAGACTATCGTTTCTACAAAGCCGACATGATTCACCCTAACGAACAAGCCGAACAATACATTTTTGAGAAATTTGCCAATACTTATTTCACCGAAGACCTCAATGGTTTTCTGAAAGAATGGAATAAAGTAAAGATGTCGCTCAATCACCGCCCGATTCAGACCGATACTCCAGCACATCAGAAATTTTTAACCGATTTACTTGAAAAGTTGGATGTTCTGAGCAAAAAAATTGATGTATCCAACGAAATTGAAATCGTACGTTCGCAACTCATTGCAGCGTAAAACATATAAATTCATTGCAAAATCAGTGTGAACATTCACACTGATTTTTGCGTTTTATAGGTGTAATGATTTGATAACTTTATTAACAGCACGACGATTAGCAGCCTTATCAAATCTCTAACTCAGATAAAAATATGTTCGGTAAAACCTTTCTGAAAGCCCATTGGAGCAAGCTCGTAATGGCAAACTACGAAGTTCCACCCAAAATCTTAGAGAAATACGTACCGTACAAAACCGAACTTGATTTCTGGAATGGTCGATGCTACGCCAGTTTAGTAGGTTTTCAGTTTCTCGAAACCCAAGTTTTAGGGATAAAATTCCCGTTTCATACCAATTTCGATGAAGTGAATCTTCGTTTCTACGTTCGCTACAACGATAATGGAGAATGGAAACGAGGTGTGGTTTTTATCAAAGAAATTGTGCCAAAAGCCATGATTACATTCGTGGCAAATACACTTTACAAAGAAAACTACGCAACACATCCCTGTAAACACGAAATTAAAGCCACTGATAATCAACTCTTTGTAAAATATTCGTGGAAGTCAGATTCGGGTTGGAATCACATCGAAGTAGAAGCCGAAAATGCAACCGAGCCTATCCATGTGGGTAGTGAAGAAGAATTCATCACCGAACATTATTGGGGCTATGCGGGCTATTCGGCCAATAAAACCAATGAGTATCAAGTACAACACTCAAGATGGAACGTACATCGTGTGAAGAACTCGCAAATCTTATGTAATTTTGAGGAACTTTATGGCCAAGATTTCGCTTTTTTAAAAGATACATCACCCACATCGGTGCTTTTAGCCGAAGGCTCAGAAGTAGCGGTTTTTAAAGGAAAAGTAATAATTTAGACTCGTACAGCAAGTTTCTGACTTGCTCGATGTACAACAACAATAATGGGAGAACTAACCATCACGAAAGAAAAAGTGCTACAAGCCCTCAGCACAGTTGAGGAGCCAGATTTAAAAAAAGACCTCGTTACGCTCAACATGATTCGTGACATTGAGGTCGGTGTCAATCAAGTTACTTTCACGGTAGTGCTTACAACGCCAGCTTGCCCACTGAAAGAACTCATCAAGAAAAATTGTACCGAAGCCATTCATACACACCTCAATCCTGATGTAAAAGTAACGGTAAACATGACGGCCGATGTTACATCGATTCGTAATAATGCTCCAGTTTTGGCAGGTGTAAAAAATATCATTGCTATATCGTCGGGGAAAGGTGGCGTCGGAAAATCGACTGTGACCGTAAATTTGGCAATGGCCCTCAAAAAATCAGGTGCAAAAGTTGGTATCATTGATGCCGATATTTCGGGGCCTTCGATTCCCATAATGTTTGGGGCTGAAAATATGCAACCACTCATTACTCAAAAAGATGGCAAAAATATGATTACACCAATCATGCAATACGGCATCAAAATGATTTCGATTGGTTTCCTTACTCCAGCCGATAGTGCGGTAGTGTGGCGTGGGCCAATGGCCAGTCAAGCCTTACGTCAGTTCTTCGGTGATGTTGATTGGGGCGAGTTAGATTATATTTTGATTGACCTTCCGCCAGGTACAAGCGATATTCACCTAACATTGGTACAAACTGTGCCTTTGACAGGAGCAGTGGTAGTAACAACACCACAAAAAGTAGCTTTGGCCGACGTAACGAAAGGAGCTTCAATGTTCCGCCAACAACAAATCAATGTGCCAATCTTAGGTATTGTTGAAAATATGGCATACTTCACTCCTGCCGAACTGCCCGACAATAAATATTATTTATTTGGGAAAGACGGCGGTAAAAACATGGCCGAA
The DNA here is from genome assembly GCF_014644295.1 of Emticicia aquatilis. Lineage (GTDB taxonomy): Bacteria > Bacteroidota > Bacteroidia > Cytophagales > Spirosomataceae > Emticicia > Emticicia aquatilis. The sequence continues at coordinate 106,298 of NZ_BMKK01000002.1, read as the reverse complement.
AAACTTAATGTGCCACTTTTGGGACAAATTCCGATTGTACAAAGCATCCGTGAAGGTGGAGATGATGGTCGCCCAGTGATGATGGACGAGACACCAATCGTAAGCGAAGCATTCAAAAATGCAGCGGAAGCATTGGCTCGTCAAGTAGCCATCAGAAATGCTTCTGGTGAAAAAACCGTGAGAGTTGAGGTAAGATAATTTAGTCCACGGTCAATAGTTGGCAGCCAACGGTGAGATTATTTTTTAGGTAGAAAGTCAATCAATTCATTGCCAGTCCTAAAATCTTTTTAATCGTGTAAATTTTTTATTATTTTTACAACAATATACTTGCTGAAAATAAGCTAAATGGAGAATTTAATAGAAAAAGTAGAAGCGGCATTAAATAGTGTCAGACCGTATTTGCAGACTGACGGAGGCAACGTAAGAGTTGTAGAAATAACAGAAGATTTCACGGCGAAACTCGAACTCCTCGGTGCATGTGGCAGCTGCCCGATGTCAACCATGACATTCAAAGCAGGTTTGGAAGAAGCAATTTTAAAGGCTGTACCCGAAATCAAGAAAGTAGAAGCCTTAAATTTGACTCCTGCATTTTAAGACAAAATTGTATTTTTTACAGAAATTACGCTTAAAAATATAAGCCACTTGTTTTTGCAAGTGGCTTTTTTATTAACTTGCACTTGGAATAATTAAGAATTACCTGAATTAGTATATCATTAAGGATTAACCGTTTGAAAAAAATGTAATTCTATAAACAGAATGAACCATGAAATCAGAAATGTCATTTCAGGAAATAGCCGAAATTCAGAAAGAAATCTTATCAAAACAGCCCTCTTTTTCATTAGAGAAGGTAAGAGAGCAAGTATTAAGACTGAAAAATCAGAATACTTCAATAAAGAAAATGAGATAAAGAAACTCATCTTATTTTCCGACATCAATAAGTTGTGGTACAATGATAAGTTAGATGAAAGTACATATATAGCAGAAGGAGCAGAACAAAAGGTTTACCTTGATTATGATGGAAGGAATGTTATAAAAATCAACGATACGATTTTTTACGAATCATGGAAAGATTATTTCATTAGCCTTCTTATTCATAATTATTTATTTCCAGCTACTTCTTATGAACTGATAGGTTTTTATAAGAATGAACAAACACTTTGCTCGGTAGTTAGGCAGCCTTTTGTAGAATCGACCGAACCTACAGATTTGATAAAAGTAAGGGATTTTCTAAAAGCCAATGGTTTTGAAAGAAAGAAAAACAATGATTACTACAATAACGAATTAGGTATTATTTTGGAGGACTTACATGACGAAAATGTCCTGACTAATCAAGGAGTACTATTTGTGATTGATAGTGTAATATATTTAAAGAAAGACCTAAATTAGGAATATATTGAAATATTTTTGCAGACCAAAAACTGTGAACAAAATTTAATAATGGCAAATAAAATCAGAGTCGGTGTTTTTTTCGGTGGACAAGCACGAGAAAGAGAAATTTCGTATTTAGGCGGTAAAACTGCCTTTGAGCATATTGACAAGGCTATTTTTGAGCCTGTGCCTATCTTTGTCGATAGCTTGGGGCATTTCATTCAGATAAATCCAGAATTGCTCTACGAAGAATCAATTCGTGATTTCTTCCCTTCTAAAAACCTCAATCGTGGTTTTAGAGTCTATATCGAATCTTTGGGCGAGCTCAACGAAACCCAACTTTACAAACTCATTTATAAAGTCGGAAAACAAATCCAACCTACTGATTTTTCACAAATCATGGATTTTGCGTTTGTCATTATGCACGGCCCACAAGCCGAAGATGGTGCGATTCAAGGTTTACTCGAATGGTACGGTATTCCGTACATGGGGCCGGGTCTGATGGGTTCGTCGGTGGGTATCGATAAGCCGATGCAAAACAAGCTCATTTCGCTCGTTACAGGTCAGAAAAAGAAAATGGTCACATTTACTCGTGAAGAATGGCAGGTTGCTGACCGCTCAAAAATGTTTACTGACCTAATCAATAATATCGGTTTTCCGTTTGTGGTTAAAGCTCCGCACCAAGGTTCATCAATTGGCGTCGCTATTGTTCGTAAACGAAGCCTCGAAGAGTTTACGAAAGCCGTTCAACAATGTTTCTTTGAAGTAACATTCTTGAAACGTGACTGGGAAAAAATGACCGACCGTCAAAAACGTCATTTGATGGAAAAAACCTCCAATCTTGATGAAGGCATTGGTTTTCCGCTTTATGTGAATGGTAAAATCTTGCATCACCCTGTCGAATTGATGGAGGAATTAGATGCACTTCTATTTACGCTTGATTCAGTAACAGCAATATCAGCCAATGCCGAAGACCACGTAATGATTGAAGAATTTGTGGTTGGACAGGAGTTTTCGTGTGGCGTAATTCAGCACGACGATGGCACAGCTATTGCCCTACCTCCTACCGAAATTTACGGCGAAATTCAAACTTTCGATTTCAAATCAAAATACAAGTCGAACGTTACAAAAAAACGTATTCCAGTTGAAACAAGCCTCGAAAACCTTCATAAAATTCACGAAAGCTTGCTTAAAACATTCAATAGTCTTGGTTTTAGTGTTGTTACTCGTATTGATGGATTCTTGACTCCTGACAGCAGAGTTTTACTACATGACCCCAACACTTTGCCTGGCATGTCGCCTGCTTCGCTGATTTTCAAGCAAATGGCCGAAATCGGACTAACAGTTACTCAATCTATTACATATTTCATTCGTCAGTCAGTACGTGAGCGTATCCGTAACGGAAAAAATACTGTATCACTCCGTAATTTGCTCGAGAAAATAGATAATCTGATTGAAGAACGAGTAGCGGCCAATAGAAAAAAAGTAGCAATTATTTTCGGAGAAACCGACGAAGAATACAAAACTGCTCAGAAAAAACTGGGCGAATACGCCTCTTCAACTGCTTACGAGCCAGTGCCAATTTGTGCCGCACGTAACGGACAAATGTATAAAATTCCTGTAAATTTGATGTTCAAGGCTGATATTCAAGACTTTGGGCAAAATATTGGAAAACCGAAACACCCTTTCATCGCCGAAATTATGCGAAAAGCAGAAAAAATTACAGCAAAATATGCAGGAAGTTTTGATTGGCAAGTGAAGAAATTATCTGAAGCCGATTTGGCTGAAAGTGTTCAATTTATTTTCCAATGTGACTCTGAGACTTTGATTGAGTTATAATGTTGTTCGTCTATAATTCATAATTACTTAGTTCCTAAAAACAAAAAAATCTCCGCCCAAACGACGGAGATTTTTTATATAATTTTGTTTCTAAAAAATCTTAGTTACAATATTCACGAATCACATTATACGCAGCCGAATAACCTAATTCACCAGCACGGCTAAGGTCATAGCAACCAGCGTTTTCGTCGCCTAAAGCGTGTTTGATGATACCCCTTACGTAGTATGCTTCACCATATTTAGGGTTTAATTTGATAGCATTTGAACAGTCTTGTAAAGCTTCTTTCTGTAATCCCATTGATGAACGAACCAATCCTCGTGAGAAATAAGCCTCGGCATAAGTAGGATTTAATTCGATTGATTTATTCAAATCAATGATTGCACCTTTACCATCGCCAGTTTTGAACTTCGAAATACCACGACTATAAAATGCTTCCGAACGGTCTTCTGAAAACTCGTTGATACGACTTCTTTCTTGTACCACATTGCGTAATTCATCTAAAGTATTTTTAGTCATACGACCAGTATAATAAACTTTAGAATCAATATTTACATTGTCAACCTCGATTGCTTTTGTCAAATCACTTGTTGCATCTTTTTGATTGCCGAGTTTGCTATTACAGAAACCTCTACCATAAAATGCACGTACATTTTTAGGGTCAAGTTGAATCGCTTTATCGTAATCGTTCATTGCACCACGAAAATCCTCGATTTTTGTTTTAGCAAAACCACGGTTGAAATACGACTCACTATCTTCTGGGTTTAGTTTCACGGCCTCATCAAAATCTTTGATTGCACCAGCAAAATCATTAATTTTCAAACGGCTAAAACCTCTACTTGCAAATGATTGTGAACGTTTAGGGTTCATATCAATTGCTTTTGTAAAATCAGAGATACTTCCTTGATAATCTTCTAAACGTGATTTACATGCACCACGAGAAAAATACGCTTGGTATTTCTTGTCATCTTCGGTGTTCAATTCTACCACTTTCGTAAAATCTTGAATCGCACGGCGATAATCTAACAACTTCGCTCTTGTCATACCACGATACAAAAACGCCAAAGCATCTTCTGGATTTAATTCAATCGTACGGTTATAATCTTGCAAAGCCGAACGGTGGTCATCTTGGTCGCTTTTGCTTTTTCCACGATACAAATAAGCCAAAGCATTTTTTGGGTCAAGGTCAATCGTACGGTCAAAATCCAAAATTGCACCACGGTGGTCTTTCAATTGTTGTTTTGCCAAACCACGGTTATAATAACTCGTAGAGTTTTCTGGGTTCATCGCAATGGCTGTGCTATATGCTTGTGATGCACCAATATAGTCGCCTGCTTTACTTTTATTTACACCAATATCAAAAAATTCGGATGCTGTTTGCTGAGCACTTGCTTGCAAAACACAAACAGTCAAACAAATTGACAAAAAGGGGAAAACTACTTTTTTCATAAGATTTTTAGAAAATTTAAAATCACGTATCAACGTGAATTTATAGGGATAAATGCTTTTAGGTATAAAATAATGTACCAAAATTTTATTCAGCAAAGATAAATTTTATGCCTGTTTACTCAATACATTTTACTAAAAAGTTTTTGTTAAACATACACTTTGCTACCGATTAATAATTTTTTAACCAAATAGCTTGCCAATTTCATTTTTTTTTTGCCAATTTTACATAATAATTATTTTTCTGATGCAAAAATAATTGACTTACGTCGCTATAAAAACACCTAATTTCATGAAATCACTACGTCTTTTGGCAAGTATAGCCATTATTGTGTCATTGCTTGTCGCTTGTAATTCTTCAAAAAATACAACAAAGAACGAGAAAAATAGTCGTAAAAAAGACCCTGCTGCTGCCGAAGCTGCCGTGAAAATTGGCCACATGCTCGACCTACTGGCAACTGATTTGATTGGGGCATCTGGTCAAAAAGCTGAGATTGTTCGCACTGCGGAAGGTATCAATATTACATTTCAACCAGATTTTTATTTTGAATCAAGTTCCGAGCGACTTACAGCCGATGCAAAGGGAGTGTTAGATGATATTTCGAGTGTTTTGAGTCGTTATCCATATACTGAGATTTTTATCGAAGGCCATGCTGATAGCAGCGGCAACCAATGGAACAATAAAAAGCTGTCGGAAATGCGAGCAAAAACAGTAGCGTTGTACTTCAAAGCCCATGATGTAACGGCCGATAGATTGGCTATTGCAGGCTATGGTGCCACTCGTCCGATTGAAAGTAATAGTACGCCAGAAGGACGACGTAGAAATCGTAGAGTTTTGGTAAAAATCAGAGCAAATGAAGAAAAATTCTTAGCCTCGCAAGCACCTACTAAAGTTTCGGGAGGGAAATAAAAAGAAATTGATAAAAAAAAGGAGCAGAAAATTCTAATTTCTTGCTCCCTTTTTTTATGCAAATATCTGAGTTAAGCCAAAGATTAATACAAAAAACAAAGTCGATAACGCCATTTGTTTGAGCATTGGGTCGGGATTTGGCAAACGAGCAACTTTGATTCCGTTCAAGAAAAATAAAGGGAAGCAAATGATATAATAATATTTGTTTTCCGCTTGTAAGAAACTGAAAATCAAGATACTGAGCATTCCGAGTGAAAGCAAAACCCAGTGATAAATAATCGCTTTTTCTTTACCAAGCCGAGCAGGTATTGTCTTTTTACCCGCACGAGTATCTGATTCAATATCTCTGATATTATTGATATTCAAAACACCCGTAGCAAAAAGTCCACAACTTAATGCTGGAAGTATATTTGCCCAATCGAAGGTTTTAGTAAATAGATAATTACTCCCTAAAACCCCTACTAAACCGAAGAAAATCAATACTGAAATATCGCCTAAACCTGCATAACCATAAGGTTTTTTTCCAGCGGTATAAGTGTATGCAGCCAGCATTGAAAGCAATCCAAGGCCAAAGAAACCAAAAAAAACTTGCATTGAAGCATCTTTGAACGAAAAATAGAGTAGCGAAACTCCAAAAATTAAGCAAAGCACGGCCAAAACATAAATTCCACCGAGCATTTGTTTGGGTGTAATCGCTCCTGACTGTACGGCACGCTGAGGCCCAACTCTTCCAGCTAAATCTGCACCGTTTTGAGTATCGCCGTAATCATTAGCAAAATTTGATAGCACCTGCAAAGCAATAGTTGTAAGGCAACATAAAGCAAAAATGAGCCAGTCGAACTGCCCCACCGATGCTGCTAAAAAACTACCCATAAAAATACTCGCCAGTGCTAAAGGAAGGGTACGTGGGCGAGCCGCCGAAAGCCAATTTTTCATAATGAGTGAATGAGCGAATGAGTGAATGAACGAATGTAGAAAATACTACTACTCAATCATTCACTCATTCAAAATTAAATTAAATGCCTACTGCTTTTTTAAATTCGGGTGAATTTGGTTTTACGCCCGATGCAAAGAAATGAGATACTTCTCCCTTTTCGTTGATAACGTATTTACAGAAATTCCAAGTTGGTTCTTTATCATTCCAACCGTTTAAATCTTTTTTACTTAGCCATTTATACAACGGGTGTTGGTCGCTGCCAACAACACTTACTTTCTCAAGCATTTGGAAAGTTACACCGTAGTTTTTCTGACAAAATGTAGCAATTTCTTTATTACTGCCAGGTTCTTGTCCCCCAAAATTATTAGCAGGAACACCCAAAACTACGATTTTATCGCCATGTTCTTTATGAAATGCTTGCCAATCAGCGTATTGTGGCGTATAACCACACTCTGAAGCAGTATTCAAAACTACCACTTTTTTACCTTTATATTTTGAGAAATCAATGGTTTCTTTGCCATCGAGCGACTTCAATTTGAAATCGTAAAACGAACCTTTTGCCATTACATTTGTAGGTTTTGCAACAACCATCTTCTTATCTGAAAACAGGTGTTTGATGATACGAAAACTCATAAGACTTGTCAGTGTTAAAATAGAAACTGTTGCGAAAATGATTCTCTTTTTCATAGTCATAGTTTGATTACATACGTGTTGGTACTTGTATTCCTAATAACCCCGTAGCTTTACTAATTGTTTCGGCAACTGCTTTTATTAATGATAGTCTAAATTGTTGTTTATCGTTATCGGTTTCGTTCATAATTGACACTTCGGCATAGAATTGATTGAATGTTTTGGCCAAATCATACACATAATTGGCAATTACGGCTGGCGAATACTCATCTCCTGCTTTCTTCACAGCAGTTGGGTATTCGTTCAAAAGATAAATCAACTCTGATTCTGGTTTCAATAATTCTACTGCTTTTACTTGATTGTTTACTGGCACGTTCTGCGATTCAGCTTTGCGTAAAATCGAACAAATACGTGCGTGTGTATATTGAATAAACGGCCCTGTATTTCCTTGAAAATCAATTGATTCGGCAGGATTAAAGAGCATTCTTTTCTTCGGCTCAACTTTCAATAAGAAGTATTTCAACGCCCCCAAAGCCAACATTTGGAAAAGGTTTTCGGCTTCTTCTTTGCTAAAATCATCAATTTTACCACGTTCACGAGTAGTTTCAGCGGCAGTTTCAATCATTTCGGCTACTAATTCATCGGCATCAACTACTGTTCCTTCACGAGATTTCATTTTTCCCGACGGTAAATCAACCATGCCATAGCTAAGGTGATAGCAGCCATCGGCATAAGCACGACCGAGTTTCTTCATAATCGCAAAAAGTACTTGAAAATGATAATCTTGCTCATTGCCTACTACCCAAATCGACTTATCGTTGTGATAATCATTAAATTTCAAATCAGTTGTACCTAAATCTTGCGTGATATAAACCGAAGTTCCATCGGCACGAAGTACCAATTTCTCGTCGAGTCCTTCTTCTTTTAAATCAATCCAAACACTACCGTTTTCTTTTTTGAAGAAAATACCATTTTTCAAACCTTCTTCCACCACATCTTTTCCAAGTAAATAGGTGTTTGATTCGTAATAAACTTTATCAAACGAAACCCCTATTTTTTTATAGGTTTCGGCAAATCCTTCAAAAACCCAATCGTTCATTTTTCTCCACAAAGCCATTGTTTCAACATCGCCTTGCTCCCATTTTTGTAACATTTCTTGGGTTTCGAGCATCAATGGAGCAGTTTTCTTGGCTTCTTCTTCGGTTTTACCTTCGGCCATCAATTGTGAGATTTCAGCTTTGTAGGCCTTATCAAACTCCACATAAAATTTACCCGCCAAATGGTCGCCTTTGATACCCAAAGATTCGGGCGTTGCACCATTTCCAAATTTCTGATAAGCCAACATTGACTTACAAATATGCACACCACGGTCATTGACCAAGCAAGTTTTGGCTACATCAAAGCCACCCGCAGTCAAAATATTAGAAACAGCTGCTCCTAAAAAGTTGTTACGTAAATGCCCTAAGTGTAATGGTTTATTGGTATTTGGCGAAGAAAACTCTACCATTACCGATTGACCATTCGATGGTAAAACGCCAAAATTTTCGTTGGCTAAAATAGCATTGAGGGTATCAATCCAAACCGAATCATTCAAAACAATATTCAAAAAGCCTTGAACAACATTAAAACTACTGATAAAATCGTTTTTATCTTTAATGTATTGACCGATGGCATTACCCAATTCAGCAGGATTTTTTCGGAGAGATTTCACCAACGGAAATACTACATAAGTGTAATTTCCTTCAAAATCTTTTTTGGTTGGTTGCAATACCACTTCTTCTTCTACCTGATATAATGCCAAAAGTGCTTCTTGTATGGCTTTTTTTAATGATTGCTCGATATTCATGAATTCTATTACTTTGGTTATGACGAACAAGTTGGAAACTTGTTTTACTAAACTGCAAAAGTACAGTTTTTTTGAGAGAAAAACGCTAAGTTATTTGGAAATAAGCACCCATAAAAGCTAACTTTACTATTGCTAACCTGCATCTATTATGAAAAAATACTTACTTTTATGTCTTCTACACATTATTGGTTATGCTACTTGGGCCCAACGTATTAGTCCAACTCAAGAAGCTATCGCAACTGTTGCCCAGCTATCGCCCAAGACTAATTTAATACCCAAAAGCCATATTAAACAAGGCGGTCATTTAGCTAAAGAAGATAGTATTTTTAGACCTCTCCAACAAAATAGTATTATTCCGATGGGAGTTAGCGGCACTATCATGTCTGACCTTAACTCTGACGAAAAATTTACTTACGTTCACACCGAAGGATATGATAAAAATATCAAGAATATATGGCAAAATGATTTCAAAATAGAATCGAAATACGACTACATTGGCGAGCAAACAGATTCGCTTTTTCATTATGTACTTTTCAATCGTTTTTTACCGAAAAATAAGGTCTTTTTACTGAGAACTTCTATACGAACAGGATTACAAGAAAAAATTGAAGGTACATTGCCCGAAGGAATCAAAATGTTTACTTTCAGAATCGTAAACGAAGATTGCTTTATTGCTTGCAAATACAAAGAGCGTCCAGTAGTCATGATTTTTCATGTAAAAGATGGCACATTTAAGGTTTTGCCCAATCTGCTTGACCGAAATGCCCAATTCCTGTCGCTTTATGCTGATAAAGAAAGTTTCACAACTATCTTAAAGCAGTATAAAGGCGGTGCATTATTAATAAAGAAGTATTCAAAAGAAGGGAATTTGCTGAGTAATTATATAATTCCGAACAACAAGAAGCAATTCAACGAAGCAAAAACTGTCAGAATCGGTGAAAAGCTCATGGTTATTGGTACATATACAAAGGGACTAAGTTTTCGAGTTAGGGGCTTATATGCCGCTTGTCTCGACGAAAACTTTTCTCCAGAAAAAGTAAAATACACCGAATTTTCAGAGTTTAAAGGTATTCTCAATAAGAAACAACAAGCTCCGCCTTATGCCATTGTTCATCAGCTTAAACCACTCAATAATGGCATCATGTGCGTGTTTGATTTCTTTGAAGCAGCCATATCCAATCAAGAATACACAGGTAAAATCAAGTATCAATATAGTATGATTTGTAAACTCGACCAAGAAGCTAATTTTGTTTGGAATTCGGTGATTGACTTAGACGGTTTTACGAATTTTATATTCACCCAACGATTACGCACCCAAACTTCGAGTAAAATCGACATTTTGGAGTCTAACGTAAAACCTGCGATGCAATTCTTGATAAATAAAAATAGAATAATGGGGGCTTGCCAAATGGGCAATGTAATTTATACCAACCTACTCGACTCTGAAACTGGAGAAGTAGTGGCAAAAGGAGTATATGAAGAACTTGGCAACGAACAAATAACGGGCTTTTTGCCGTGGTTCGATGAAAACTTTTTGGTTTGGGGCCGTGAACGCCGAAACCTACTCGCTCGCCCTACCTTATATATGCGTAAGATAAAAGTGGTTGAGAAAATATGAGGTTTATTTTTTCTTTAGGTACTTACTTATATACCTTTCACCCGATGTTATTAGAGTATCTCCACTAAATGAGTATTGTCCAGAATTAAATTCTCGAGCACCATATTTTGTCTCAAAATTTAAAATTAAATTTGAGCCTTGAACATACCAAGACATAGTGATTTTTGACAAATCTGTTGAAGTCGCTTTTCCTCCAACAAAACTAAAAGACCCATCTTTACTATGTACAACAGAATTGTAATCTTTGTCTTTTCTATATTGCTGTTTTTTCAAATCATAATTGCTAAAAACCTCCCATTCACCAACTAATTTTGGGTCATGTGTAGGTTTTTCGTTACTAAAATACTTATCTAAATTTACTTTTGGATTCTTATTTTCTTTCTTTAATGCAATCTTCATGAAATGTTCTGCATTGATTTCATTTACAAAAATTATTAAAGAATCGTTTCTGAAAATCCCTTCACAATCATATTCTTTCAGACCCGCAAGTTTTATTTGTCCTTTAACTTCATTATTAAGTGAAGTACCAATTAATATATGATGTGTATTTCTGGTTTCATAAAAATATCCAATAAAAATCCCGTCTGTATCATTTATAAAAGCAACCATTTTTCCATTGCCATGGCTGCCAGTATAAGTACCTTTATTGTGTTGAGCAAAAGATGTTTTAATAAACAAAAGTAGAAAATAGCATAAAACTAGGTAGGCTCTCATATGTGTAGTATTTAGGTTTTTTATAAAGATAAAAAAACTACTATTTTATCAAAATTTCAAGTTAAAATTTAATTAAAGAGTAAACTCTCCCATATTTTTACGTTATTTGTCTTAAATTTATATCCAATAGTATTTGGTTGCGAATCTTGTGTATTTGGTTCAACTTTATCCACTAATGTTCGCTTATTCTATCATTCACTCATTATATTATGCTGCAATCAATGACTGGTTTTGGCTCGGCAACTGTCGAGAATGCCAAAATCGCTGTAACTGTCGAAATTAAATCGTTAAACTCTAAGTTTTTTGATATTTATTGCCGAATTCCACGCACTTATTCAGAAAGAGAAATCGAAATAAGAAATATCCTTACTGCCGAACTTGAGCGTGGCAAAGTTGAATTTACGATGAACGTGGTGCCTAAAGATGAATCTGGTGCTGCTACGGTCGTGAATCGCCCACTAATCAAGGCATATTTCAAAGACCTAAAAGCAACCGCTAACGAACTGGGTTTTGAACCAAGCCCAACCGAATTATTGCGAATGGCTTCCATGATGCCCAATGCCTATAATACCGATTCTTTGAGCGAAGTGGATGCAAAAGCGGAGTGGGACTTAATGAAAAGTGCTATTAGTCAGGCAATTGCGAAGTGTAAAGAATTCCGCACGCAAGAAGGAAGTAACACAGCAGCAAAATTTGAAGATTATATCCAAAGCATTGCAAATCTACTTACACAGGTTGAAGAGCAAGACCCAAAACGTATTCCTGTGGTACGTGAACGTATCGAGAAGGCAGTTGCGGAATGGTCATCGAGCGAAACTTTTGATAAAAATCGTTTTGAACAAGAATTGATTTATTACGTAGAAAAATTTGATATTTCGGAAGAAAAAGTACGTTTGAAAAACCATTTAGAATATTTCGTACAAGAATTAAAAATTGCTTCAAATGGTAAAAAACTCAACTTTATTGCCCAAGAAATTGGTCGTGAAGTAAATACTATCGGCTCGAAAGCCAATGATTCGGTTATTCAGCGATTGGTAGTGCAAATGAAAGACGAATTGGAAAAAATCAAAGAACAAACAATGAATATTGTTTAATTATGGTATGTGATTTTCTGCTGTGTCGAGCGGTCCGCCGCAGCGGTTTGAAACTCGACACAACTAATGGTATCAAGTTTCAAACTTGATACAGCCGTACAAGTCGTATTTAATGAAGAAATCACACATACAATTTGTCCAATACTGAAAATTTAGCTAATTTTACAGTTGTTACCAAAGAAAATATTGCTTTTTTGGACAATTCCAATATTTTTTATAACCAAAATACCTAATACTTACAAGTTTTAACTTATGAGCCAAATTGTTAGAGTACACGCAAGACAAATTCTCGATTCAAGAGGAAATCCTACTATCGAAGTTGATATTTTAACTGATAACGGTTACTTAGGACGTGCCGCTGTGCCATCAGGTGCATCGACAGGTGTTCACGAAGCCGTTGAGTTACGTGATGATGATTCAAAAGTGTATCAAGGCAAAGGTGTTTTGAAAGCAGTTAAGAATGTAAACGAAACTATCGCTTCTGAACTTCTCGGAGCAAATGTTTTCGAACAAAACTTGATTGACCAAATCATGATTGACCTCGATGGCACACCAAATAAAGGAAACTTAGGTGCAAATGCTATTTTAGGTGTTTCGTTGGCAGTTGCTAAAGCAGCCGCTTTTGAAGCAGGTTTGTCGTTGTTCCGCTACTTAGGTGGTGTAAACGCCAACACGTTGCCAGTGCCAATGATGAACATCTTGAATGGTGGTTCTCACGCCGATAATTCAATTGATTTCCAAGAGTTTATGGTAATGCCAGCTAAAGCTGAGTCATTCTCGCACGCTCTACAAATGGGAACTGATATTTTCCATACTTTGAAAAAAGTATTGAAATCGAAAGGATATTCTACAAACGTTGGTGATGAAGGTGGTTTTGCACCAAACATCAAATCAAACGAAGAGGCTATCGAAATCGTATTGCAATCAATCGAGAAAGCTGGTTTCAAACCAGGTGAAGATGTATTCATCGCTATGGATGCTGCTGCTTCTGAGTTCTACAATGCCGAAACAGGTCTTTACACTTTCAAAAAATCTGATGGCAAACAATTGAATTCGGCTGAAATGGCTGCTTATTGGGCTACTTGGGTTGAGAAATATCCAATCATCTCAATCGAAGATGGTATGGCAGAAGACGACTGGGCTGGTTGGGCTGAACAAACTAAATTGATTGGCAGCAAATGCCAATTAGTTGGTGACGATTTATTCGTAACAAACGTGAAGCGTTTACAAGAAGGTATTGATAAAGGAATAGCTAATGCTATTTTGGTGAAAGTAAACCAAATTGGTTCATTAACCGAAACTATCAATGCAGTAAACTTAGCTCACAAAAATAAATATAAGAGCATCATGTCTCACCGTTCGGGCGAAACTGAAGACGCAACAATCGCTGACTTGGCAGTAGCATTGAATACTGGTCAAATCAAAACTGGTTCGGCTTCACGTTCTGACCGTATGGCTAAATACAACCAATTGCTTCGTATCGAAGAAGAATTAGGTTCGGCGGCTACATTCCCAGGATTGAAGTTCTAACCCCACCCCCTAAAGGGGAGTTTTGCAAAAAAGTCTGCCAAAATGTTGGCAGACTTTTTTGTTTTTCCTACTTTTGGCTTACAATCGTGCTTTAAAAAATTTCCTAACAATGAAAATCTACGTACCAAAATTCGTACATAAATATCGTTTTTATGTATTTACGCTTCTTGGCCTTTTAATTTGGGTTATATTCTTCGATGGCAGCAATCTTGTAGCACAATTCAGGCTTTGGCAAAAATTTTCTGATTTAGAGAATCAACAAGAATATTACGTTGAAGAACTTCAAAAAGTAAAAGAAGAAGAACGAGAAGTAATGGGTAACCACAAATCAATGGAGAAATTTGCTCGTGAAAAATACCTAATGAAAAAAACTGGCGAGACAGTTTTTGTAGTAGTAGATGAAGATAATAAATCTATTGAAGAAGCAAACGAAGACAAATAATAAGTGTAGAAATAAAAATGCCTCTGCTGAAAACTCAACAGAGGCATTTTTTATATCAGATTATTTCAAAGTAGTAATCCATTTTGCAATTTTCAATGCTTCGTCTTTCGGAACATTTGATAATGCAGCCATTGGCGGATAACCTTCCCAGTTTTTAGGATTTGGTTTGTAGATTAACTCTACGATTTGCTCAGGCTTATATTTTTTCTTTTTCATTACCTCTACATAAGCAGGACCAACCAAACGAGTATCTACTTTATGACAGGCTAAACAAGTATTTTTTTGAAGTAATTTCTCAATATCAGGTGGAATTTTTGTTTGTGCTTTTGATACTGATGCAATGCCAAGTACAACCGCAACGGTCAGGAGTGATTTTTTCATTTTACTATGAGCTTTTAAAAATTTATAAAATCGGACCGTCGATGCGGTCGTAATTCGAATTCATCTGCTAAATTCGTAAACAAAACGTAAGAATGAAAGTATTTGTTGAAATTTTAGAAGAATATTTTGTTAACGAAACGTTAAATGGATTTTTGCAAAAAAAACATCCGATAAAAATCTACAAATACATTTGATAATCAACTGATGATGAATGAATTAAGAACAAAAATTATGAAATTTGCAAAAACTAACGCATAAAAGTATATTTGTATGCGTTGGTAATTTTGATAGTCTAATAAAATTGCATACTTTCGTTGCTTACAGAAAAAACTAACCCAATTAGAGAAAAAACAGTGATTACTCTCAAGAAAATGTTTTTCACTAAAGATATTTCGTCCCATAAATCTTATTCTATTGCCACGTTATTACAATTTGGTACACTCCTATTAGTTTTATTATCAAACGATATAGCACTGGCACAACCCAAAATCCAATGGGCCAGTAAAGTATTGGGCTTTTCGTCGGAAAGAGTCGATGCCAATAACCCTGGGCCACAGTATAGAGCAATTCAGGTTTTGGGCAGCCCTAATAAACTACCGCAAAAAGGCGAAAGTGTGTGTGCGTGGTCATCGGCAGGGGCCGATACTTATGCCGAGGAATTCATTAAAGTAGGCTTTGACAATCCTGTTAGAATAAAACAAGTATCTGTCGGCGAAAACTGGGGTGCTGGAGCTGTTATGCGAGTTTTGGCGTATGATTCTACTGATAGAGAATACATTATACATGAAAATAAAGAAGATGGCCCTACCGAAAAAGGCAGAATGTGGAATATCATTATTCCGCAGACTGAATATAAAGTTCATGCTATAAAATTAATTGTTGCTCCCGCCAAAATACCGGGCTATAATCAAATAGATGCCATCGGTATTTCGGAAATTGATTTGCCATTTGAAGCTAAAATAAATCTTGCAAAAGATATTCCAAAGGAAATTATTAAAGAGAATTTGGGAAAAAGTATTAATTCTAAGGTAAGAGAGGTTGCTCCAATTATTACTCCAGATGGAAAAACACTATTTTTTACAAGAGAAAGTCACGACCAAAATATTGGTAAACTAAAGCTTCAAGATGTTTGGGTTTCGAGAGTAATGCCCGATGGCACTTGGGGAGAAGCTGAAAACATCAAAGAACCCATCAATACACCCGAACACAATGCCGTTTCTACTATTTCGGCCGATGGTAAAACTATTTATTTAGTAAATATTTATATGCCCGATGGCACATTTCGCCCAGGGTTATCAAAATCTAAAAGAACTCGTACTGGGTGGGAGTTTCCAAAAGAAGAAAAGATTATTGATTACTCAAACCTAAGCGATTATACAGAATTTACACTTGCCCCAAACGGTAAAGTACTGGTGATTGCTTGCCAACGGAAAGACACAAAAGGAAGAAAAGATTTGTATGTTTCGTTTTTACGAGACGACAAAGTTTGGTCAAAACCCATCAATATGGGAGCAAATATCAATACTGCTGAAAGTGAAAGTACACCATTTGTAGCGGCAGATTCCAAAACATTATATTTTTCAACAGCTGGTTTTCCAGGCTATGGAGATAATGATATTTTTGTTAGCCGCCGACTCGACAGTACTTGGACAAACTGGAGCGAACCCGAAAACATTGGAGATTTGATAAATACCTCAAAGTGGGACGGTTATTTTACTATTCCTGCATCGGGTGAATATGCTTATTTGAGTTCGGAAGAACGCTCAATTGGAGCAGAAGATATTTTCCGTATTAAGCTTTTCCCGTCAATCAAACCAGACCCAGTTGCGATTATTTCAGGAACAGTTCAGAATGCCTTAGATAAAAAGACACTTGCTGCTGAAGTTGTGATGGAATTGCTAAATGATAGTACTGGAAAAGACCGAATCGTAGCCGAATTTGACCCCGAAACTGGTGAATATAAAATGGTAGTGCCACTCAAAAAGGCGTATAGCTTAAATGCTTCGAAGAAAGGTTTTATCAGTATCAGCGAAAGCCTTGACCTTACAAAAGACCGTCGATTTAGAGAAATTAAGAAGAATATCAACTTAATTCCGGTAAAAGAAGGGCAAACGATGGTTTTAAATAACCTTTTCTTTAACCAAAGTAAGTTTGATATTTTGCCTGCTTCTTATCCCGAGCTCAATCGTATCATTGAATTGATGCAAGAGTATCCAACTATGGAGGTAATCATTGAAGGCCACACCGACGGAAGCGATGATAATATGATGCTCAACGTGAAACTTTCACAAGATAGAGCCAATGAAGTAAAGAAATATTTGGTAGAAAAAGGCCAAATCGAAGCAAAAAGGATTCAGACCAAAGGTTGGGGACAATCGAAACCGATTGCGAGTAATGCTACCGAGGAAACTCGCAAAAAAAATCGTCGTGTAGAATTTACGATTCTAAAACTTTAGAAATTTTTCATTTTATTATTCATTTTTCAAGTGCCAAATCTTTCTATCAAGAACATACTTGCTACTCTTTTAATTCTATTTCCGATTGCAGTATTCTATTTCGTATTTCAAAAATATGCCGTCAATATTCCACATTGGGATGATTTCGCCATTAGAAATACGCTCGCTCAAATGACTGAGACAGGTTCTGTCTTTCAAAAAATAAAATTATTGTTTTCTCAGCACAACGAGCATCGAATTTTACTTACTCGTCTTTCGGCTTGGGTCGTTTTTCTTTCACAAGGAACGCTCAATCTGAAAAGTCTAATGTTTATAGGTATTATCGCTTTGCTCGGAATCCTTTTTCTTTTTTATAAAGTATCCGAAAAGTACAATTCTCCCCTACTTGCATTCGTACCTGTTTCTTTTATTTTTTTCAATGTTGGCTTGTTTGAAAATACATTTTGGGGAATGGCATCGGTGCAGAATTTTGGAGTGATTTTCTTTGCATTTATGACCTTCTATTGGCTCGTTTTCTCAGTTGAAAATAAATATAAACATTACTTTTATCTTGCTTTATTCTCCTGCTGCTTGGGTGTTTTTACGAGTAGCAATGGTATCATTATTCCGCTAATTGGATGCTTAATTTTGCTTGTTCAACAACGAAAAAAGCAACTTTTCATTTGGTTGAGTAGTTCTTTGGTATTTGTCCTTGGCTTTTTCTACGGATTTCAGAAAAACCCTGATAATGTAGTAAAAACTAACTTTTCTGATTTTAAGACTATCATCAAAGGTATTTTAGCTACTTTCGGAAGTGTACTCGACTCATCAGCTATTGCACCAGCCAAACACTTAGATTTAGCTATGGCTTTTGGCTTATTTTTATTGATATTCGTTTGTTTATTTGCCTATCAAGTTATATTCAATAAATACAATCGGGCGGCGTTCCGCTTGTCGCAACGCACAGCAGACCTGTTTTTGTTAGCGTGCTTGGCTTTTATTGGCATTACGAGTGTTGGAATTACGATTGCCCGTATATCGTATGGTATTGAAATATTAATGACAAGTAAATACAAAATTTACTCTGTGCTATCGGTAGTTATTTTTTATTTAGTAGCCTACAATTTATTGGCTGAAAGGTATAAAAATAACTTTATTCAGCTGGCTATTGGATTGAGTATTGGGTTTAACTTTTATACTTATCTGACTGTATATCATGACATTAAATATCTGAATCAAGAACGTATTACCGACCAATTCAAACAACAATACAGCGATAAATCATTTCCTAATGGTGGAATAATGAAGGTTTTACAACAACCCGAAAAGACTTTCTACGATTCGATTATTGATGATATGTGGCAGGTGAAAGATAGCTCATTGAATACTTTAAAAGTAATTCCTAAATCGGAAAGTTATGAGATAACGAAAACTCAAAATGGAGTGAAATTTGATTTTTCGGATGCTGCATCGGGTTTATATTTTATCCTTAAATCTGACAAAAATATTTATTTATATCCCTCACACATCAAACCTCGGGGCATGAAAGCCTACCTCGAACGTGACTTTTTAATAAATAATCAACTCAAAATTGATAACTTTACAGCCGAAATCAGTAAACTATATATTCAATCGGGCAAATACCGTGTTGGTGTAATAGTGGTAGAAAACAATATTAAAAAGATTTCTTGGAGTAAACAAATACTTGATATTCAGGCAATTGAAAAAAACAGACCTAAGCAAAATTGGTAAGATAATTCTCTCATAATGACACAAACAACCACAAACACTTCATATTTAAGACAATTAGACGGGCTTCGCTTTTTGGCGGTAACGATGGTTTTGATTGACCATTGGTCGGGCGATGCCTTGCAGTTTCCGATTAGTTATTTGGGAGTTTGTATGTTTTTTGTGCTGAGTGGCTTTCTGATTACTCGTATTCTGTTACAGGCTCGCCAAAAAGATGAGAGTTTAGGTCGTTCACATAAGTTTTCTTTGAAACAATTTTACATTCGCCGAACAGTCAGGATTTTCCCGATTTATTATCTCACTATTTTGGCCTTGTTTATTTGGAATGTTGAGCCAGTTCGTGAAAAAATTTGGTGGTATATCACCTACACGACTAATATGTACATCGCAATCAAACAAACTTGGATGGGTTCGAGCGACCACCTTTGGTCTTTGGCGGTTGAAGAGCAGTTTTATTTGTTTTTTCCGTTTATAGTTTTCTTTTTATCAGCTCGTTCGTTGCCTAAAATTCTCTTTGGTTTTATTGCTTTATCGGTCGGGCTTCGCTTGTTTTTCTTCCTCAACGGCACAGCTTGGATGACGCCATACGTGTTGATGCCAACTTGTTTAGATGCTTTTGGAATCGGTGGTCTATTTGCCTATTTCTATTTTCATAAAAATGAAGCAGTCAAGAAATTTGTAACTAATAAGGTTTGGTTGGCGGTTAGTCTATTTTTATACATCGGAATTGTACTATGGGGTAAGCAATTTCCTGATGGACATAACATTATCACGGTAGTCTTTCTACGCCTTTTTGAGTCGTTTTTCTCACTTTTCATGGTCGGAAATGCCGTTTATGGTTTTAGTGGCGTCACGAAAAGTGTGTTAGAAAACAAAGCAACGGTTTATTTGGGTCGAATCAGCTATGGAATTTATATCTACCATAAATTTATTTATAATCATTACCATAACTCACCGTCTAACCCTGTGGTGAAGATGCTTAATAAATTGCCTGTAATAGAAGAAAACATGGTTTTGAAAATCATTTTCCTTTATGCTGTTACGGTTGTAATTTCCACAATTTCATGGTATCTGATTGAAAAACCAATCAATAAATGGAAAGATAAGTTTAATTATTAAGTTACTTCACCAGTTTCTTAACTGAAGTTTTTTGCCCATCTAAAACCCTCAGAAAGTACATTCCCTCATTCAAGGCATTTACATCTATCGTAAAAGTTTCGACTGTAACTCCTTGTTTTTCAATACTTTGCAATAGTTTGCCAACACTATCAAAAAGTTCGATTTTGATAGCACGAGGTTGAGATTGTAATGGGAAAGCAACACTTACGGCATCTTCTACGGGATTAGGGAAAACCAACACTTCGAGCGACTGCTCAGGAATTGTTTCAACGCCAGTTACAACATACCCATTTAGGCCATTGATTTGCCATCCCATTTCGTTCAAGCAATTCAGTAGTAAATCTCCTGGCGTGTGGTTTACTTCGGCAGCTCTCACACTCGGCGACATTAAAGAATTAGCCGACCCAACTGGATAAGTACTTTCATCGAGATGCGAAAAACTTGAACCGCTTTTGTAAGGAGACGGAGCATAAAGTCGTGGCAAAGTATTCGCAAAAGCAGGATTTTTCAGACCAAAATACAGAGCATTGCTTGTAAGTGAAGTTTTTAAATCAGTCGATGGATTACCGTAAATACCCGTATTTGTAAGTTTCACTTTTTTTGAATCTTGCATAAACACATCAAAAACATAGGCACTACCCGACTGCCCGTATAAACCTTGAGTATCTGTAACACTCATTGACGATGAAAAACCTAAGCCATGAGCAATTTCGTGCAGCAAAACTGTAATCATATCGTATTTACCAGCTTGAGCTTTAGCATCTGTTCCATAATACCAATTGATAGCACTATTGACAGTTACTGTCATATCGTAATCGGCCGAATTTAGGTCTTTACCCGAAAGAGCTTCGGCCAATGGAGTTGGGTACCATACATTTGAATAGGGCAAATTCGGGATATTGGTACTACTTCTGTAAATACGGGTTGCTCCTGTTTCGGCCAAAACTGTGTTAGACATAGTTTTTGACCAAGTAGCTTTTATCCGAATAGTCTGCGTCGAAATCAAGTATTTTTCCCAGATTGCCACTGCATATTCAAATGGAATTTTGGCTTGTTCGGTAAAATCAACGTAGGTCACTTCGATATTTGAAGTAGCTGCTAAACGGCTACTGGCCGAAATAAATTCTTGAGCGGGGATTTCGGTAAAACTATTTTGTTCGGACAAATAACACACAACGGGCGTTGCGGGCATAGAATCTTGTGCAACTCCCACAAATCGAAATATGAGACTCAGAATAATAGTTATCGAAAAACGCATTAGCAGAAATTTTATTGAGAACACAAAACTATTTATATAGACGAAATAATACTCCAAAAGATTGCATAAAAACAAAAAACTCCCCACTTTCGAGGGGAGTTAACCACTTTTCTTTCGATTGGTGGTTTTTCTAAGAACCTTCCATTATTAATTTTCATCAATAAAAGAAAGCATTGTGAAAATCGTCTTTCCTGACAAATTTAGATTAGAACCCTTTCACAAATGAGTTATAGCCCAGATTCTCCATTTTCTTTT
The DNA here is from genome assembly GCF_014644295.1 of Emticicia aquatilis. Classification (GTDB taxonomy): domain Bacteria; phylum Bacteroidota; class Bacteroidia; order Cytophagales; family Spirosomataceae; genus Emticicia; species Emticicia aquatilis. The sequence continues at coordinate 84,729 of NZ_BMKK01000002.1, read as the reverse complement.
GAGTATCTTCGGCATTTGCTTTATCTTCAAATAAGCCGTAAACTACACGGTAAACCATTGGTTTATCGGCCGACTTGCTTACTTGAATAAATATTTTTTCGATTTCGGCATCACCATTTTTGGCTAATTTTGCTGCAAATTCTTTTGCGGCTTTTAGTTGTCCGAATGCTGCAATTTGTAATCCGAAACCTGAAAGGTCTTTCATTTTACCATTCAAATCATATACGTGATTGATATCGAAACCTTCTAATTTTGTAGTTTCAACCTCAACTTCCTTCTCTTTTACTGTTTTCTTTAATGTTGTAGTGTTGTTTACAGTCGTTGAAGCAGAAGCATCAGCAGTTGCCCAAAAACGCTCAACTTCATCATCGCCTTGTATTTCTTGTACTTTTACTTTAGCTTTTCCCGACTTCGCTCCTATTTCGTCCATTGCACTTTTCGAGATATTAGCCATTGTATTATTATCCCCAGACTTCACACGGTCGTTGATTCTTACTACTACCGACTTTCCGTTTTCTGTGTTTGTCAATTTTACTTTCTTATTGAAAGACATAGAGGCATTTTCTTCTTTCGCAGCAGATGATTTGCCAATTCCGAGGTCATCAGCTAAACTGGCCGTAACTTCTTGAGCTTGACTTTTGATGGCAAAAGTTGTAAGGACAGCTCCAAGTAAGTAAATAAAACGTGCTTTCATAGTCATTGTATTTTTATGGTAATGAGTGTTTTGAATGAATCTTTTCTTGTTCTCTTTTATGATTAAGCGGTGTCAAATAGCGTGCCAATTCATTTTTAAGCATAAAAAAAACTCACGATTTTTTGTATCGTGAGTTTCCTATGAAAGATTTTTCTTTTGCGTAATTTCTTATCTAAATTCTTTTACAAACGGTGAATATCCGAGCGAAAGAAACGTACGTTGTTTTTCACGAGCCGACTCATCAGTTTTCAATAAACCAAAATAAACTTTGTAAAAAGTTTTCTCGGGGTTATTTACTGTATAAATAAATAACTGGCGTTTTTCGGCATCGCCTTTTTGAGCAATTTTCAAGGCATATTCTTTCGCCAAAGTCAAATCAGAGAAAGAAGCCAATTGCAATGCGTAACCAATCAAATCACGTTTTTCTTTCACGTATTTGAAGTTATCATCGTTGAATTTAGTGCTTGAAACCTCTACTTCTTTAGTATTTGAGGCCAATTCTTGCCCTAAATCGTCGTTTTCAATCTCTTGCACCATCACACGAGCTTTTCCTGCTTGAATATTATTCGATTGCTCATTTGATGTCTTTGAAATAATTATAATTTTATCAGAATTATCTTTAGGAGCGGTAATAGAACCGATTCCATCGTAATTATGTGCAAAAGAAAGACTTAAGCTACTAACCGTAATAATCGCAGATAACAAAACTTTTTTCATAGTATTTTTTATTTGAATTTGATTAAATGGTAGCAAACTTCATGCTAAACTTGTTTCTTAGCAGAAAAAAAAAGAAATTTGAAGAATATTTCTTTAACCTAAATGATGAATAACGCTAACTGATGATTGAGAATCAAAATCTCATATAATCATTGGTCCATCTGTTTCGATTTATGAAAAATCATTTTCCTTTCCCTGCCGTTGGACAGAGCCGTGCTATTGTGGAGCGTGTAACGCCCGAAATTGATGGCGGACGATTTGCCACTAAAGCGATTATCAATGAAACTATTACGGTTGAAGCCGACATCCTGATTGACGGACACGATAATTTGGCGGCTCGATTACTTTACAAACACGAGTCTGATAAAAACTGGAGCGAAGTGGTTATGTCCAGCATGGGCAACGACCGCTGGGTTGGTAGATTTACGGCTGCCAAGCAAGGTTTCTACACTTATACAGTTGAGGCTTGGGTTGACCACATTGCCAGTTGGCAACACGAAGTTGACCTCAAAGTACGTGACGGGCAGCATCTGAAAGTAGAAATGATGCAAGGAGAGTTATTCTTGAATGGCATGGCAAAATTGGCCAAAGGCGATGACAAAAAGGCGATTCAAGAAGCGGCCAAAGCAATGGGCAATGAAAGCAGATACAATGAGGCGATTCAGATTGCAATGAGCGACCAAATGCACGAATGGCTAACAAAATACCCCGAGCGTCAGTCGGCATTTCGTTATCAAGAATTAAAACTTTACGTTGACCGTGAAAAAGCTGGATTCTCGGCTTGGTATTCAATGTTTCCACGCTCGGCCGCTCGTGAAGTTGGGAAGCACGGTACATTTAAAGATGTAGAAGCACTTTTACCACGTATTGCCGAAATGGGCTTTGATGTGCTTTATCTTCCGCCAATTCACCCAATCGGAAAAACTCACCGCAAAGGAAAAAATAATACAGTCAATGCCGAAGAAGGAGATGCGGGTGTACCTTACGGAATCGGTTCGGAAGAAGGTGGACACACGGCTATTCATTCAGAACTCGGAAATCTGGCTGATTTCAAGCATTTGGTAGAAGAATGTAAGAAATATGACATGGAAATTGCGATGGATTTGGCTATCCAATGCTCACCTGACCATCCTTGGGTGAAAGAACACCCCGATTGGTTTAAGATTTTGCCAGATGGTACAATTAAATATGCCGAAAATCCTCCGAAAAAATATCAAGATATTTATCCAGTAAATTTCGAAACCGAAGATTGGAAAAACTTGTGGCAAGAACTCAAATCAGTAATTATGACTTGGGCCGAATGGGGCGTTCGCATCATTCGAGTTGATAACCCACACACAAAATCATTTTGCTTTTGGGAATGGGTAATTGCAGAGGTGAAGAAAGATTACCCTGATATGATTTTCTTGGCCGAAGCATTTACGAAGCCAAAAGTAATGCAACAATTGGCCAAGCTGGGCTACACACAATCATATACCTATTATGTGTGGCGAACTTCAAAAGCCGAACTCATCGAGTATATGACTGAGCTAACGAAGGGCGAAATGAGGCATTTTTTCCGACCAAACTTTTGGCCAAATACGCACGATATTGACCCTTATATGCTCCAAACTGGCCATGAGCCATTGTTTTTGATTCGTTATTTTATGGCGGCTACGCTCGTTGGGAATTACGGAATCTTTGGCCCAACGTATGAATATATGTATCATGCACCTTACCCAGGCAAAGAAGAATATGCGTTTTCGGAGAAATACGAAATAAAATGGTGGAATTGGGAACACCGCAATAAACTAACGTATGTGATTTCGCAGGTGAATCGTATTCGTAAAGAAAATACGGCTTTCCATAGTACAAATAATATTGATTTCTGCGAAATAGCCAACGAGCAGTTATTGGCTTATCTAAAAACTGCCAGTAATGGAAATAGAATACTTTGCATAACGAGCCTTGATGGCTATAATCGCCAAGGTGGTTTTGTGAAGATTCCATTATGGAAAATCGGCAAAAACGAGTGGGAAAGTTATCGAGTACACGATTTGATTTCGGGAGCAACTTATATCTGGAAAGGCGACACAAACTACGTAGAGCTTGACCCAAATATTCTGCCTTTCCACTTGTTTAGAATTGAAGATATTTAAAATTATAGAATAAAATATCCATAAAAGCTGTGGTACACTTCAATAATGTGCCACAGCTTTTTAATTAAATCCTCATAAAAATGAACCCTTTTCCTGTTATCAGTTCTAACCTCTCACCTACTCATTTGGCACGTTTTGTTCAAGAAAAATATGGTCTGAGTAGCTTTACTTCATGTAATTTACTAAAGGCAGGAATCAATCATACATATTTGATTAAAGATGGCGAAAAACGATTTATTTTCAGGGTTTACAGCTTTAATTGGCGAAGTAAAAGGGAGATTTCAGAAGAAATTAGACTTCTCAATTTACTTAAAGCTCATGATGTTTCGATTTCTTATCCGATTACTGATAAATCTGAAAGCTATATTCAAACTATGAATGCACCCGAAGGTGAGCGTTTGGCTGTTATGTTTTCGTATGCTGAGGGTGAAAAATTGCTAAATTTTGATGAGCAAAACCACTTTCAAATTGGGGTTTTGATGGCACAAATTCATCAGATTACCAAAAACTTACATGTAAAAAGAATTGAATATACACCCAAAGTTTTAATCGGAAGTGTATTTGAATATTTACCAAATTTCCTTCCAGACGATACGGAAGAAATGGCTTTTATGAAGTCCACACAAGCGTATTTACGGGACGAGTTTTCTAAAGTAAATCTGGAAGAAATCAGAAAAGGCAGTGTACATTTGGATATTTGGTTCGATAACCTCAACATTACGAAAGAAGGAAAAATCACTATTTTCGACTTCGATTTTTGTGGAAATGGCTGGCTTTGTATGGATATTGCTTACTATATTTTGCAATTACACAGCACCGAAAGAGACGAAACTCTTTGTAAATTAAAGATGGATAGTTTCATGGCAGGTTACGAATCTATCACGCCAATTTCGGAAGAAGAAAAGCGAATCTTACCCATGCTTGGTATAAGTCTCTACTTCTTTTATATAGGTATTCAGTGCCAACGATTTGATAATTGGTCGAATACTTTCTTGAATGAAATGTATCTCAAACGCTTCATTAATTTACTCGTAAAACGATATTTTGATTTGAACAGATTAGGGTAATAAAAACGATTGGCATTTTGCAAATGAAAAACATTGAGTACTTTTAACAAAAAGTAGCAAAAGCCTATGCAAAACTCATATTTAGTTGACAAACTTGCCGAAAAAAAGATTATTTCTGAAGAACAAGCCGCTCAAATAAAAACTTCGGACTCAACTCAACCTTTTTCTATTCACTGGGAACTAAGATTACTGCTTTATCTCGGAATTATGCTTTTGAGTACAGGCTTAGGTTTTGTTATTTACGAAAACATTGATACCATAGGACATAACATTCTGATTGGTCTCGTTGCATTAGTTTGTGTCGGGTGTTTTTATTATGCCTTTAGCCATAGAAAACCATTTTCTTGGGAAGAATTAGAAGAAACAACCAACCTTGACGACTTTGCACTTTTGGGAGGATGTTTGGCGTTTCTTACACTCGAAGGATACTTACAATATCAATATAGTTTTTTTGGTAATCGCTACGGCCTTGCGGCTTTCTTACCTGCGGTTTTGTTCTTTTTCTGTGCCTACTACTTCGACCACCGAGGGGTTTTATCAATGGCCATTACCGCATTAGCATCTTGGATTGGCATAAGTATTACACCGCTTCGCTTGCTTAAAAACAATGATTTTAATAGCCAAGATTTAGTAATTACATCTATTTCACTCGGTATTGTGCTAATTATTGTCGGTTGGTTTTCTATTCAAAAATCGCTTAAAAAGCATTTTGGTTTTACCTATTTTGTATTCGGTGGAAATCTGACATTTATTGCTGCTTTATCAGGGCTTTTTGCGTTTGACTTGAAGGTTATTTATGGCATCATTGTAGGCATTCTGGCCTATCTTAGCATTGTTTATGCACGTACCAAACATTCATTCTTATTTTTATTGATGGGGGTTATTTATGGCTACATTGCTTTTACTTACACAATATTTAAAATCTTACCCGATGATATTGACCCATTTTTGTTCATGCTATATTTTGTTCTTTCAGGAACTGGAGTTGTCATATTTTTAATCAAAATCAAAGAAATTGTAGGGCTAAAGAAATGAAAAAAGCATATAACGAAACTTGGGTTGAAAATATCAACAAACAAGAAATTATTGATGATTGGTATTTCAGAAAATTGATTTCAGACGAACAACGCAAGGAGGCAATTCAAGCTTTTCCAGTCGGATTCCATCAGTCTAATTCCTTTGTAAAAATTGGATTATTTTTATTCACTTGCATTGTAGCTTCGGCAAGTTTGGGCTTTGTCTCACTTTTCTTATTCGAAATATTCTCTGAGTCTCGGTTTGGTTTTGCCATCATTAGTCTCATTTATTCAGTTGTTTTCCTTTATTTTTTAGAGTATTTCATCAAAAAAAACAATTTCTATCGTTCGGGTGTAGATAATGCCTTGCTTTATGCCATGCTGAGTGCGGCATTTGGTGCATTTGTAGGCTTTACAAACTACGATTTTCAAGCTTGGATTTATTGTGTAATTGCTCTCGTATTATTAATACCTGCCGTACTTCGTTATGCCGACCCACTTGTAGCGTTTGTAAGCTACATTGTATGGCTCACTCTTTGGTTTGTTGTCGTGACCGAAAACCCAATCGGTAAAGTTATTATTCCTTTCGTTTTGATGATTATTTCGGCCGGAACCTACTTTTTTGTTAAGCTTTGGCAAGAAAAATCAATAAGTGTTTATCACGATGAATGTCAGAATATCATTGAAATTTTGGCATTGGCATCTTTCTATCTTGGCGGCAACTATCTGATTGTAAGAGAAGGAAATGCCCTATTAAACAATCTGGGAACATCTGTTCAGATTGATTATGCAGCACTATTTTATTTTTTCAGCACTGTTATTCCGATTGCTTACATCATTTATGGCCTACGAAAGCATAACCGTAAATTCCTACTGGTTGGTATCGGAGCCGCCGCTTTTTCGATATTTACGTATCGACAATACTTTTCGGTATTACCGCTCGAATGGGCAATGTCTATCGGAGGTGGCCTTCTTGTTGCTTTTTGTGTTTGGGCAATTCGTGTACTGAAATCACCTAAATTTGGCCTTACATCGGAAGCTATGGGAACGAATGAATACAAAAATTTAGAAGCATTTATTGTCAATCAGGCCATGCAACAACCAAATCAACCCAATAAAACCGATTTTGGCAAAGGCAGCTTTGGTGGTGGCGGTGCAGGCAGCGACTACTAAAATTCACAATCAATTGATTTAAGCGACCAATGCTCGGAATAATAATTAACGATTTTAGAATGTTGATATATTTCGAAAAATCTGATATAATATTCGTCAATCGTAATTCTAAGTTTGGAGTGTACGAAGGGTTCAATTTTAATAATTTAGAACGCTAATTTTAAACCGCTGATAATCACAGATATTTAAGAAAATCCGTGCTAATCTGCGATGCTTGCATCCGTGTTATCCGTGTTCCATCAATCCTTAATACAGTCCTAATCCTAAATTCGTAAATATTCTAAATGAACACTCCATCAGAAATAAAAACCGAAATGGCCAATGCCCTTTCACATGGCTTAGGTATATTATTAACGGTGGTAGCGGCACCAGTTTTAATAGCATCTGTTGTGCCGAAGGGTCATTCAATATTGACTTTTGGTGTAGCATTTTACTGCTGCACCATTTTGTTAATGTTTACATTTTCTACACTCTATCATGCTTTTGCCAACCCACTCGTCAAAAAAACACTTAGAATCTTCGACCATATCAGCATTTTCTTTCTTATTGGCGGCACTTACGTTCCGTTTGTAATTCTATATACTACACCCCAAACTGCTCAATGGTTTCTTGGCATTCAATGGACTTTGATTGCCTTGGGAGTTGTAAAAAAAATCTTTTTTACTGGCAAATTCCGATTAATTTCTACTTTAATTTATATTTTTATTGGCTGTTTGGTATTTTTTCTTGGCACCGATTTTTGGAACCAAATACCCAGCAAATCAATTTATTTATTAGCAGCAGGCGGAATCTTGTATTTGGTTGGCACGGTTTTCTATCAAAATCAGAAAATTCCCTACAATCATTTTATATGGCATTTGTTTGTACTTTTTGCAGCTTTTTGCCATTATTTTGCGGTTTTAGTGGTAGTCTAAGAGCTTTTATTTCGGTAATCAGATACCTAAGTAATGGATAAATATAATCGACAATTTTTTAAACGGCTAAATTGTTGTCTATGAATATTTGGTTTACTGCGGACTTGTCGACCGCTTCGGCGGTCCGATATTGACCATTGACTACTTAACACTCAATTTTTAGCATGGAAATAACTATTTCACCAAAAAAAATCCCAAACGAAGTCAAAGGCTTCGTATTAAGCCAATACTTCGGTGATGGCCTTCGGATAACATTTGGGGTTGTACTTCCGAGCTTAATTCTTGCTCAATTTGATTTGCTCAAAATCGGTATTACGTTTTCGTTAGGTGCTGTTTGTGCAAGTATTGCTGATTCTCCTGGACCCATTTCTCACCGACGAAATGCCATGTTTCTCACCATTGGCTTGGTTACGATTATTTCACTACTTACAAGCCTTTGTAGTGTTTCGGTTTACCTATCGGCGGCCTTGGTTGTAGCTTTAAGTTTCTTGTTTTCAATGCTTTATGTCTATGGAGCAAGGGCAGCTTCAATGGGAGTAGCGGCATTATTGGTTATTATAATTGGCATTGATGATATTAGACCGCTCAATGAAATTTTGTTTTATTCACTTTATATTTTTCTCGGTGGTATTTGGTATGCTTTATTGAGCCTATCTATTTATCAAATTATGCCTTACCGATTAGCAAGGCTTTCTTTGGCCGAATCCATTTCCGAAATCGCCACTTTTATGCGTATAAAATCGGGGTTTTATAAAGAAGAAATGGATTATGATGAGAATTACAAAAAACTCATCGAAGCACAAATAACTGTTAATGAAAAACTCGATGCCGTTAGAGAACAATTATTCAAAAACCCAAAGATTGTAGAAGAAAACACTCAAGAAGGGCGACTTCTACTTGTTATTTTTGTGGATATGGTTGATTTGTACGAGCAAATCATGTCAACTTTCTATAACTATCAAAAACTTCACAAGCAGTTTGACCACACGGGTATTTTAGTAGATTTTGAACACATTCTTAATCTTTTAGCCGAGCAAATCGACGAAATTAGCGAATCGCTCAAAGATGGTAGCAAGCCAGAAATAAACCTACTTTTACCACGAAAACTTGATAAATTAAAAAGTAGGATTGAGAATCTAAGCTTAAATAATGAAGATTTTTCGGTAGTTGGCTTACAAGCATTAAGAAATATCGAGATAAATGTTGAAAATATTCTGAATCGAATCAAGAAAATAAATGGCTATTTTAAAGCCAAAGAACAACACAAGTTATCAAGAAACGACTTAAAAACTACGGCATTCACTACAAGTCAGGTTTATGATTTAGATACATTTTTGGATAATCTTAATCTAAAATCCGAAAACTTCAGGCATGCTCTCAGGGTTTCGGGTATGATGCTAATAGGCTTCATAATTGCTCAATCGACCCAATTTTTGCATAGTAATTGGATTCTCCTTACTATCATGGTTATCATGAAGCCAGCTTACAGTCTGACCAAAGAACGTAATCTTGATAGGCTTTTTGGTACGATTGGAGGTGCTTTGATTGGAATGCTCATCTTAAATTATGTAACTGATAGATACTGGCTTTTCGGAATTTTATTGATATGTATGCTCGGAACTTATAGTTTTCAACGAAAAACCTATCTTGTCAGCGTCGTATTTATGACTCCCTTTATCTTGATACTATTTGATTTTTTAGGAATGGGTAGCCGTGCCTTGCTCATCGAACGTGTCTATGATACGGCTATTGGTGGAGGTTTGGCATTTATTGGTAGTTACGTACTTTTACCGCATTGGGAGCATAAAAAGCTCAAAAATACGCTCATCGAAATGCTGGAAGCTAACTTGGCATATTATCATCAAGTTTCACAAATGTACTTTGGTGAAGAATACCAACGAGTACCGTATAAGATTGTACGTAAAGAAGTTTTTGTCAGAAGTGCCAATTTGGCTTCGGGTCTTCAACGGATGTTTTCCGAACCCAAACACAAACAAATGAGTATCAAAGAAGTGCATAAATTCTCGGTACTCAACCATCTGCTTTCTTCGTATGTGGCTACGCTTGCCTTGTATTCGAGAGAACATTTCGATACTCTTCCAAGCATAGAAAGTTTAGAGGTGATTTCTACCAATACTGAGGTTTTGATAAAAGAAGCCATGAAGATTATCGAAAAAAGTGAGTTTGTTGTAAAGGAAAATATTCAATTACTCAAAATCAAAAGTGTAAATACAGAAGATGCTGACGAAAGTACGATTCTGATTGCCGAACAGTTTATGAATATTCAGAAAGTGGCTTATGATATTTGTAAAATTTCGGAGCGAATCGAGCTTTAATGAGCGTTTACGAAGCTGCACAGAAAATACTAAAAGTTGTGCCTTTGCCAAGTTCGCTTTCTACGCTTATCTTTCCTCCATTAAGTTCGACTAATTCTTTCACAAGTACTAAACCCAAACCTGTACCTTTCTCGTGAGCAGTACCGCTGGTTGAATCGTTTTTTCCTAAATCAAACACATTGGCCAATTTATCTTTTGCAATACCCACGCCATCATCGGTGATTGTGAGAATGGTAGTTGTGCCATTTTTATGTAATTCAAAGGTAATATTACCGCCATTTTTAGTAAATTTAAGAGCATTTTGAAGTAAGTTGCGTATGATTATTCTAAAATGGTTTTTATCAAACGTTACCTCAGCAATTGGCGATACTTGATTGTAAATTGTAATCTGCTTCGCTTCTTGTGTAAATTGCAACAGCGAGATTTTTTCTTCAATTATCTCAGATACATTTACTTTAACTAATTTTGGTTTCAATCCTTCCATCTGCGAAATAGCCCAATTCAGAACATTATCTAAGCTATTTCCTACATTACTTAGTTGTGTATTTAGTCTATTTGTGGCTTCGGCAAACTCTTTCTGACTTAAAGCTCCCCAATTAATGAGCATCATATAGTTTTTTAGACTTGCGACAGGTGAGCGTAAATCATGTGAAAGAATAGCAAAAAGTTTATCTTTAGTGGTGTTTAACTCACTCAAAGTATCTTTTTGAGCTTGAATTTTTTGTTGATTTCGATGCAAAAAAAGTAAAAATGCAATCAATAACATTACGGCTACACCTGCAATAATCAAAAATATTTGTTGTTGCTGTCGTTGAGTTTCCAAAAGTGTTATTTCTATCTCTTTTTTCTCTAAATCTAATTTGGCCTTGAGTTTGGTCATTTCCAACCTACTATTTTGGGTTTGGCGTTTTTCTTTGAGCCACAGCAAGACTTTTGATAATTCTTTACTGACCTGATAAGCTCTTTTATAAGCACCTTGCTCTAAATACAGTTTTTCTAAGTTCTTAAAAATAAAACTAAGATGGAAAGTATCAACTTTTATAGCTTTCCGCTCAGACTCTAAACTTCTCAAAAACAACATTTCGGCTTCTGAATACTTTTTCAATATTATCGCTAAACGGCCAATATTATTTAGATAAACAAACTCACCTTCAGTTTTTTTTAATTGAGGTTTTACAACTTCCAATTTTTTTGCAAGGGTGAACGCTTGTGTTTTTTTTCCTTGAACAAGCAGAATATCACAATAATCTAATCCATCATCAAACCACTCATCTATATCATTTTTTTGACTTGATTGCATTGCCAACTCGGTAAATTTCAGGGCCTCATCATAGTCTTGAGTTGAAAAGTAATAATTACTAAGAACCGCATAAGCATTGTTTAAGCTTCGCCAATCATTATCTTTTTTAGCAAATTCAATCGCTTTATAAAAAAGCTCTATTGGACTTCCAATTCCTTGATGTAGAGAGATAATACCCATAATTTGATAGCATCTTGCCAATGAATAATAATCATTTATGGGTTTTGCTACCGAAATACTTTTATTAAACCACTCCAATGCCTTGGTTTCATCTTTTGTGTAATACATATTCATGTAGCCAAGTTTATACATGGCTCGTGCTACATATTTCTTGTTATTAGCACGTTTCGCAATTTCTAATAATTGGGTAAAATAATAAAAGGAAGAATCGGGTTGAGTTCGCTCATAGGCATCTCCTAAATCATACAAAAACCTACACTTTGCAGAATCAGCCTTTGTTAGTTTCAAAGCATTCTTTAGGGAAGTTACATCTTGAGCCTGGGCCAATCCATTCATACAAATAAACATAATCCATAGACTTAAATTATATTTATGGCAAAGGCAGATGTAAAAAAGCTTTTTCAAAGTATTTTTCATAGTTTAGCTATTTCTGCTAACTAAATTTCCGTCTATATGTTTGCGATTGATTTGAGAGCGATATTGGTCACCAATCGGAATAACTTGCCCGTTAGAAAGTGTAATTTCATTTTTACCAATAACACTAATTTCTGAGCGATTAACTAAAAAAGAGCGATGTACTCGCAAGAATCTATCTCCTTTGAGCTGCTCTTCCATTTTTGTAATGGATAAAATCGGCAGAAAACTTTGTGTAGTAGTTACAATCTGCAAGAAGTTCTCTTGGGCTTTCATATAAAGCACATCTTTGTACAGTATCTGCACATAGTTGAGGTTCTCTCTCACAAAAAAATAAGGTTCTATCTCTGCAATTTCGGGTGGATTTAAGTATTTAAGACGTACTTTTTCGATACTTTGCAGGAAACGGTCGAGGTCTATTGGTTTTAATAAAAAGTCAACGGGAGAAACCTCATAGCAATCTAAAGCATAATCTCGATGAGCGGTAACAAAAATCGCTAACGGTGCCGAGCGAAGACTTTTTACGAATTGTAGCCCTGACATTTCTGGCATCTCAATATCACAAATGAGTAAGTCTATATCTTCATCTACCAGTTTTGCATAGGCTTGCATGGCAGAATCACACACTCCAACCAAATTTAGTAGAGGATTCATCTGTACGAGCTTGCTGATAATTTTTTGCCAATCTAAATTGTCATCAATAATCAGTGTATTTATCTTCATTGCAAAATGTTTTGGTTCCTTATTTATTTTTAATGTACAATTTTAACGGTTTCACTTACAAAACTGCATAGTTGATAAACTCTCCTTTTTTTTACTTGTGATAGCGAACAGTGAAGATTAATTTTGATTCATAAGGCATAACGGTTATTGCTACAAAAAAACAAAAAAAACGCTAAAACTCCGTTATGAATATCAACATTTGCTGAAAATTATACAAAACAACCAATGACCCGAGCAGACTTAAACCAAGAAATTAGTCGTAGAAACAAAATAAATGCGACTGAGGTCTCGGTTATTACCGAGGCTTTATTTGAAGTAATTAAAGATGAAATTGCTAAAGGAAACAAAGTTACATTTAAAGGCTTTGGCACTTTCAGAACCAAACGAAGAGCAGCTAAAAAAGTACAGCTCATCAAACAAAAACAAACTGTTGATTTGGCAGAACATTACATACCTGCTTTCTTACCATCGAAGTTTTTTTAAATAAATGACAATTGCTATTGACTCAAAACACTCGTACCCCAAAAAGTAAAAACTGTTGAATTCCAGAACAACAAATGATTGTGAACCAAAAATTACGAAACGCAGATGATTATTATCATTTGCGTTTTTTTTTTACCACTCAATCTTAACCGTCCTCCCACTCTCAGCCGATTGCTTGATGGCTTCGATAATCTTCAAATCAATCATTCCCTCTTCGCCCGATGCTTCAGGTTTTTGTTTATTGATAATACTTTCAGCGAAACCATCCATTTGTTTAATCTGCTGAAAATCAAGCACTTTAAAGTTCATGTCTTTGCGTTCACCATCAAAGAATTGTCCAGCCGTACCGATTGCATTATATGAAGGACTCAACGAAAACCATCGCCAACCAGTTGTAGCATGAAGCCTATCAACGTAAGATGAGTAAGTAGTGGTTGAATTGGAAATTGCACCACTCGGAAAATTCATTTGAAAGGTCATTCCTTCATAAATATCCTTAAAAATGGTTTTATCCATAATAAATCCTTGAGCCGATACGGCCGTTGGCAACTCTCCCAATGTTCGTCTTGCTCCTTGAATACAATATACGCCCAAATCCATGATTGCCCCTCCCCCGCCAAGTGCTTTATTCAATCTCCAAACCTTCGGATTTGCCATCGAAAAACCTAAGCTACTTTCTATCATTTTCACCTCGCCATAGACTTTTTCTGTGCCAAGACGCTTCATTTCGAGGTGATGTGGCTCAAAATAAAGCCTATACCCTACCGAAAGTTGCACTTTTGCAGCATTGCAGGCAGCTATCATATCTTTACATTCTTGCACATTCATTGCCATAGGTTTCTCGCAAATTACGTGTTTACCAGCCTTTGCTGCTCTAATCGTAAATTCGGCGTGCATCGAATTTGGCAGTACTACGTACACAATATCAATATCAGGATTGTTTCTGATTTCGTCGAAATTCTGATAGTTATATATATTTTTCTGTGGAATATTATATTGTTTCGACCACATTTGGGCTTTTTCAGAGCTTCCCGTAACGATTCCAGTCAGTTTACAAAGATTCGTTTGTAATAATGCTGGGGCGAGTTGGTTGGTTGCGTAGTTTCCCAAACCGACCAAAGCAATGCCCAGTTTTTTACCTTCTTCAACAAAAGCCAAAGTTTTGTCAGAAAGCATTACTGCCCCCGAAGCAAGAGCAATTTTCTGGATAAAATCTCTTCTATTAATCATTTTTGTATAGCTTTTTCGTTTTTGTAAATATATATTCATCAAATACTACAAACAGCACTTTATACTACTGTGAACTGTCGACAGTTGACTGTTGACTACTTTGTTCTTCTTCTAATGTATCATTTTCCTTCCAATAAACCCTCAAAACTTTGGCATTTACACCAATTTCTTGAAAATATTGCAACCAAGAAAGTTGTTGATTCGATAAATTATCTGTGGGTGATTTTACTTCTACAAAACAATATTCTCCAGCGATATCATCCCACATGAAAAGGTCTGGAAATCCACGCAAATGTTCAACTAAATTCTTCGACATTTCGTGCAGGATTTTCTTCATCGCTTCAAATTCTATCAACTCAACTGCTTTTCTGACAATCAGCCAAATCTCTTCTAACCAAACCACAAACGGATTGGCTATGCCAAATTTTGACTCGTATCGCTCTCCCATGTAAACGAGTAAATCTTGCACATCAGCAAAAGTATCTAAATGGCTTATGATTAAATCTTTACGTTTTTCGTAAAAATCAGGCAAATACAAATCTGAAGGCCGACGCTGGAACGGATGATGAAAAGCCACCAAACTTGGGTCAAAGACAATATCCCAAAAAACTAAACCAAAAATGGCTCTCCAAAGATGATTTTCTGAGAAAACTGCCAGTTTGCCCTCTTGGTGATAATAATCTACTACGCCCATTTCAACTTGATGTCTAAAATCAATAGAAACCGTAATTGACTCAGCCTGATGCAACCACGAAGTTGTACTTTTCTTAGTTCGTTTTTTAGTGTTGAGTTTATTAAGGAAATCAATAGCATAAAATTTTTCGTCGGCATTTTTAGGGTACTCAATCATTTGTTGGCACAAAGAAAATGCTTCGTCGATATGATTCAACTTTTGAAGTGTTCGCACTTGTCGCTCTCTTGATGGCACTTGTTCAGTAAGTCGATATACCAACAAAGCTTCATCTAAAAGCTTACTTTTTTCCAAAAAAGTAGCTACTTTGATAATCAAACGCTCGTAAGATGGTTTTGCAACTTCGCTCAAATCATTCACAGAATCGGCAAAATTCATAAACCAGTCATAAACATCAAGTGCGGGAGCAGTATCTTTTAGCTGAGAAAACAAATCGTTTTGGTCAGTAATCAGCCATTTATCCTCGGCATCTTTACGGGTATTAAAACGAGCCACAAGTTTGTCGTCATCATGGGTTTCAAATTGTACTAAACCCATATCACGCATCACAAACTCGGTCATATCGAGATAGCGATTTCCAAAAAACAAAAACTTCATAAAGGTTACTTCATACTCAAAGCAAACTTTGATGATTGGCTCGAAACTATTAAGTACTTCTACGATTTGGGCAAGCTCAAAATCTTGTAAAATAGCCTCTACGAGTTCTTCTTTTTTTAGTTTTTTATATGTAGTTTTTTTCTCAGTGTGTAATTTAGAAAATTGCTCTACTAACTCTTTTGTAGTCCAAACACTAAGCATTTCCTTACTGAACGTCTTGTGTTTTTCTGGATTGAGACTTTCAATAAATTCTCGTTCGAGTAGTTCGTTGAGTAATGCAGGAATGTCAGTTAATTCACTGTATGCCAACTTATTAACTCGAAAAAATAAACCCCGTCGATTAGAAAAACGGATAAAAAGACACTGAGCATCTTCACTCAAACAATAGTATTTTCGCAAGAAACGCCATTCGCCTTCATTTAAGATATGACGGTATTTTTCCTGTACAAAATCCAGTACATAATTGAAGTATTCGAGATAATATTTTGGAGGAAGTTCGTTTTTGGGAGTTTGTTCTATTGCCATTCTTTGTAGGATTCAATCACGGAAAAATACTGCCAAAAGTACGAATTTATTGTGTCATACCTACGGCATGATTTCATTTTACTCTAAACTTTCTTTCGATTTACAATCCCTACGGGATTTTGGAATGAAGAAAATTACAACTTAACTTGAAGGCCATCATAGGCCAGTCTTATATTTGGCGGAAGCTCTTTTTCGACTTCGCTGTGCAAACCCATTTTGTGGCTAATATGAGTGAAATAAGTGACATCCGCATTTACTTTTTGAGCAACTTCAATGGCTTCATCAAGAGTAAAATGAGAGATATGTTTTTGACGTTGTAAAGCTCCCAACACCAATACTTTTGAGCCATAAGCTTTTTCTAATTCTTGCTCAGAAATATAGTTTACATCGGTAATGTAGGTAAAATCTTTAATACGGAAGCCTAAGACTGGCAAACGGTGGTGCAGCACTTCGATAGGTGTGAAAGTCTCTTCTTTGATAGTAAATTCTTCATTACCAATTTCGTGCACATTAATCAATGGTACGCCAGGATATTTCTGTTCTTCAAAAGCGTAGGCAAATTCACGTTTGAGTTGAGCCAGCACTCTCGGATGCCCATAAAGGTCTAAATGTTGAATGCCATGCAGATAATTGTAAGGACGAATATCGTCCAGACCAGCCGTGTGGTCTTTGTGTTCGTGGGTGTAGATAATTCCGTCGATGCGAGGAATACGTTCACGAAGTGCTTGATGACGGAAATCAGGCCCCGTATCAATCACAAAACTTTTATTTTCTACTTCAATCCAAACCGATACTCTGAGTCGTTTATCACGGTAATCCAGCGAATTACAAACCTCACAGCCACACGTCAGTACGGGAATACCACCCGAAGTACCTGTTCCGAGAAAAGTTACGTTCATTTTAGTCAATGATTGAATGAATGAGTGAGCGAATGATAGAATAAGAAAGAATTAGTTTCTTGATAAACAATTCTATCATTCACTCATTCAATCATTGAAAATTATTATTCCGTTAGTCCTTTTACTACTTCGACTAATTTATCAAAATTCAAAGGTTTCATCAAAGCATCATTAAAACCAGCTTCTTTGAAATCAGTTTCTGAATAATTCTTTGCATTGCCTGTAATAGCCACAACAGGAAGTTTTGCCTTTGTTTTATCGCTCAATTCACGAATCGCTTTCACACACTCCATACCATCCATAATCGGCATATTGATGTCGAGCAACAAGATGTCAAAATCTTCTTTGTCGAGCAATTGCATCACTTGTTCGCCATTCTTAACGGCAGTAATTTCAAAATTCTGGAATTCCAAAATCTTTTTGGCTAAGTTCTGAATCACTGAGCTGTCTTCGGCAATTAATACTCGTTTCATTGGATAATAATATTGTTTTATAAAATGGTCTTATAAGAATTCGGTCGTAAATATAAGGAAAGATGATTTTCTATAAAATCAAATTTTGCTTTATTTCAAAACTACGCATAATTAGTATCAAAAACGACAAAATTTCAACAAAATTTCTGTTTTCGTTTAAAATATTCATAAAATTTTGTGTGCTTTGTGCAAAATTTCAATTTTCATAGAATTGCGTTAATGTTGATGAATCGTACAATCCCCGCAGGAAAAAAAATATACTTTGCCTCTGATTTTCATTTGGGTGCTCCATCGCACGCCGAAAGCCTCATCCGTGAACGACGAATCATTGATTGGCTCGAAAGTATTCGTCATGATGCCGAAGTAATCTTTTTGGTTGGCGATTTGTTTGATTTTTGGTACGAATATAAGCACGTTGTGCCGAAAGGTTTTGTACGTTTTTTCGGAAAATTGGCTGAATTATCAGATGCTGGCGTCGAAATTATTGTCTTTTTAGGCAATCGAGATATGTGGATGACCGATTACTTTGAAACTGAGCTAAATATTCGCACCATTCGCCGCCCGCAAGTTTTTACATTCAATAATAAAACTTTTTATGTCGGCCACGGCGACGGACTCGGTGCTGATGATTTTGGTTATAAAATTTTGAAGGTTGTCTTTGAAGGAAAAATACCACGATTCTTGTTTGGGCGAGTTATGCACCCAAATCTCGGCATGTTGTTTGGCCAAATTTGGACTAAAAATAGCTGGAAGAAAAAACGTAAACCCGAAGAGTTTTTGGGTGAAGAACGAGAGCATTTAGTGCAGTATTCCAAGCAAATTGAAATCAAAACTCACCATGATTTTTATGTTTTCGGCCACCGACATACAATGGCCGAAATGAATATTTCTGATACTGCCCGCTATGTTAATCTCGGTGATTGGATTTGGCACAATAGCTATGCGGTTTTTGATGGCGAAACCATGCAGTTACTAACTTTTCAAGCAAAATAAACAATTTTAGGCATAAACAGTAGATTTATTCTCCAAAAGTGTATTGTTTAAAATATCAAGTTTGGTTGCTTCTTTGAATATTTTCAACTTAAAAGCTTGTTTGATACTTTCAAGTTGTGTCAGACTATGACAATCTGAGCCTAAAAACGCAACCAATTTTCTATTAATTAGTAGTTCGGCCAATTCTTGGGCTTGTTTAGAATAATAACCCGTCAGAGAACCAATATTTATCTGAAAAAGTACACCATTATAAGCCAAACGATTGATAGCTTCAATATCATTGAGATTGACGTAGCGTTCGGGATGAGCCAGAACTGGTGTATAACCAGCTTGTTTGATGCGTAAAGCAGCTTCGAGGATGTATGAGGCTTTTGTGACAAATGATGCTTCAAAGAGTAAATATTTTCTGTTTCCACCAAAAGTCAACACTTCTTTGCGTTCGATAAGCCTAAATAATTCATCTTCTAAATAATATTCGGCAGCAGCTTCCAATTCCATCGCAATATTTCTGCGTTTCAATACACTCCTCAGTATGTGTAGCGATTGCAAGATGTCCTCGTAGGCGTTGTTGTAATAGCCTGTCATCACATGGGGTGTTACAATTATCTTGCGATACCCTATCTGATACATTTCTTTAATTATTTCAATGCTCTGTTCAATATCAACAGGGCCGTCGTCGAGCTGCGGCAACAGATGTGCATGAACATCAACTGTCAAATCAGGTGTTTGAGTAGTAGTAGAATTACTCAAAACCCCTCTCTTAAAGATTGATTCAAACATTAAGGATAGTTTATTTTTTGGCATATTAGGATTCAATCAAGGCAGTCTAAAAACCTTAGTCTGCGATATTCTCTTGATGTCCCAAGACCATGCCAAATGTATCCGTTTATTGTATAAAAATAGCAAGCGGTATCAATCGCTTGCTATTCAATATTTTAAAAAAATATTTATCAGTAAATACAAAATTGGTACAATTTGTGACGAAAATTTTCCCTTAACTTTTGTTGAATAAATCCTTAAAAGTTGGAAGTTCTAAATCCTTTTCAGATACATTCGGATTCTCTATTCCCCAATCAATATTTAGGTCAGGGTCATTCCAAATAATTCCACCTTCGGAAGCTTTATTGTAATTATTTGTGCATTTATAGGCAAAAATACTGTCTTCGAGAGCCGCAAAGCCATGAGCAAAGCCTTCGGGAATATAAACCATATTTTGGAGTGTGGCATCCAAAACAAATTTCTCATATTTTCCAAAAGTTGGTGAGTTTGGGCGAATATCAACCGCAATATCAATAACTTTTCCACTGATGACCCTTACGAGTTTTCCTTGTGCGAAGGGAGGATTCTGAAAGTGAAGTCCTCGCAATACTCCAGCCGTAGAAAATGACTGATTATCTTGCACAAACTGAAATGGAATACCATTTTGAGCAAAAATATCATGTCTGTATGATTCAAAAAAGTGGCCACGGGAATCGCCAAAAATTCTTGGGTATACTTCAATCAGTCCTTCAATACTTGTTTTTCTAAACTCCATTATCGGATAATAATTTTAAAATAGGCAAGTTAATTTTTCAATCAATTACTTAGATAACTGACTTCTTCTAAGGTTTAAGAATACACAAAAGTAGTATATACTAAATAAAATCGTGTTATTTTTCTGATTAAATCGTATAATTTGCAGAAATTTGCCCTAAAAACCAGCAAAAAATGACAAAACAGCAGCTTTTCGAGCAAATCACTAAAAAAAACTCCTATTTGTGTGTGGGTCTTGATACCGACATAAAAAAAATACCGTCTCATCTCCTTAAAGAAAAAGACCCAATTTTTGAATTTAATCGCCAGATTATAGACGCAACCGCTGAGTTTGCGGTTGCTTACAAGCCAAATATTGCTTTTTACGAGGCATTGGGAGCAAAAGGCTGGGAAAGTTTACAACGCACAATTGAATATATACCACAAGAATGTTTTACAATTGCTGATGCAAAACGTGGTGATATTGGGAATACATCGGGGCTTTATGCTCGTACATTCTTTGATAAAGCTTCTTCGGGACTTGACTTCGACTCAGTAACGGTTGCTCCGTATATGGGTAGCGATTCGGTAATGCCTTTCTTAGAATTTGAAGGAAAATGGGTGATTCTTTTAGCTCTTACTTCAAACGCAGGTGGCGATGATTTTCAGCAGTTGCAAGTCAATAGTCTTCAACAACCGATAACCAGTAACCAATCTCCAGTAACCAGCCTCTACGAACAAGTTATTTTGACTTCTCAAAAATGGGCTGATTCAGAGCGAATGATGTATGTTGTGGGTGCTACTAAAGCAGATAAACTACTAAAAATCAGAGAAATAGCTCCCGAACATTTTTTACTCGTACCAGGCGTCGGAGCTCAAGGTGGTAGTTTAGAAGAAGTATCGAAATACGGTATGAATAAGCAATGTGGCTTGTTGGTAAATTCTTCGAGAGCCATTATTTATGCTTCTTCTGGTGAAGATTTCGCTCAAGTTGCTGCCAAAGAGGCACAAGCAGTACAACAAGAAATGGAGAAATATTTACAGATGTATCTGAATTGATAATTGATAATGGACAATTCACAATAGGAAAACCACTAATTCTCAATCAATTTCAATATCTAAATCATCATTTTCAATTATGTATTTGTAAAAAGTCGTTTTCATTATCAATTATTCATTTTCAATTATCCATTAAAAGATGACTGAGGCATTTCTACACTATCTTTGGCAATTTCAGCAGTTTGATAAATCAAATTTGCAAACGATTTCGGGTGAAAAGATTTCTGTACTAAAAACAGGTATTCTAAATACCGATGCAGGCCCTGATTTTACTAACACTCGTCTTCAAATCAATGAAATTGAGTGGGTTGGTAATGTAGAAATTCATGTAAAATCTTCGGATTGGCAGCTTCATAAACACCAATATAACGAAGCCTACAACAATGTAATTCTGCATGTAGTTTGGGAAAATGACCAAACAATTACGAGACAAAATGGTAGTTTGATTCCGACACTCGAATTGAAATCAATTACAGATATTCAGCTTCTTGACAAATATCAGTATTTAATTGATAATCAGTCTATTATTCCATGTAAAGAGCATTTTTCGGATATATCTGATTTATCGAAATTTGCCATTTTAGATAAAGTTTTGGCGAAGCGTTTGCAGCAAAAAGCTCAAGTTGTGGAGCAACTTTTAGAGAAAAACAACGGTGATTGGGAAGAAACGGCGTATCAGCTTTTGGCCCGAAACTTTGGTTTTAAACTCAATTATGAAACATTTCTGAGGCTTGCTCAAAATCTACGATTAAAGGTTCTGCAAAAACACCGAGATAATCTTACACAAATCGAAGCTATGCTATTCGGGCAAGCAGGTTTGATTGAGAAAGTTGATGAATATTCAGAAAAACTAAGCCAAGAATATGACTTCTTTTCAGCAAAGTTTTCGTTGAAATCAACTCAATTAGCCTCGCACGAATGGAAATTTCTACGTACTCGACCTGCCAATTTTCCGACTATTCGCATTGCTCAACTGGCCAAGCTGATTACGCAACAGCAAAGTTTTTTCTCGCTTTTTACACAAACAAATTCGATTGAAGATTTGCGAAATTCACTAAAAATTGAACAATCAGTCTATTGGCAAGAACACTATAATTTGGGGAAAGTTGCCAGCAAAAAACTGGTAGGTTTGGGTAAAGATTCTATCAATAATATTCTGATAAATACGGTTATTCCTCTTTTGGCTTGTTATTCTGAAAAAACTGATAATCAGGAGTTTATGGCAAGATGTGTAAGTTTTTTGGAAGCATTACCAGCCGAAGACAACCATATAACAGAAATGTGGGAAGGATTAGGCCTGACCATAAAGTCAGCTTTCGACTCACAAGCGAGTATTGAACTTTACAATAATTTCTGCACACACAAACGCTGTTTGCAATGCAATGTGGGGATTGAGATTTTGAAGAAATAATTACCTCACCCTAAATCCCTCTCCTGCAAAAGGAGAGGGACTTTATTAGTTCCCCTTTAGGGGCGGAGGGGTTACGTACGATTTACCATCGAAATGCCCGATACCAACAAAATTAGGCCTAAAACGGCTGGAGCTATTTTTCTTGCACCTTTCACGGTCAAGCCCATCACGGTATCATCGGCTGACATAAATGCAATACAAGCAAATAACAATAATAATAGACCCATTCCAGCTAAAATTCCGCCGAGCATTCTTTTAAATTTAGTTCCGTCATTCATTCCTTATCTTCGAGTTTAGGTGTTTCTAAAATATTTCTTATTTCTTCTATACTTTTTACGGGTTTCAAGTTCAGTTTTTTACCTTCTTTCAATACATATTCAAAAGATGGTTCAAATTCGTTTGGAATAATTCCTTCTAAAACTGCTTCTCGTAAGGCCAGTTTTATAGTTCCAACTTCTTTCGAGGGCTTCAAATCAAAAACTTCCATGATTATCTCACCCGTGATTACTGGCTGAAAATTACGAAGTTTATCTTTTTCTTCCAACTCAACGAGCATTTCTTCTACTTTATCGAAGTTGGCGAGGTATTTTCTTACTTTATTTGGGTCTTTTGAAGTAATATCGGCTCGGCATAAAATCATCAAATATTCCAAATCTTCGCCCGCCTCAAACAATAGCCTACGTAATGCCGAATCAGTGATGCTCTCTTTGGCTAAAGCAATTGGACGAAGGTGTAAGCGAACCAATTTTTTCACCATTCGCATTTTGCCATCGAGTGGCAATTTCAACTTTCTGAAAATATTTGGAGTCATTTTACCGCCTAACTCCTCGTGTCCGTGAAACGACCAACCGATTTTCGGGTGAAATTTTTTGGTTGCTGGCTTAGCAATATCATGTAAGATTGCTGCCCATCGCAACCACAAGTCATTCGATTTAACAGCCACATTATCAAGCACTTGTAGCGTATGATAAAAATTATCTTTATGGCCTTTCCCATCTTGGGTTTCTACACCTTGAAGCTCACAAAACTCTGGAAAAATGATTTGCAATAAACCCGTATAAAACAATAGTTTGAAACCATAAGAAGGCGTTTTCGACAGCACTATTTTATTCAGCTCATCAGTAATGCGTTCTTGTGAAACAATGCTGATGCGGTCTTTCATGGCCGCAATGGCATCGAAAGTTTTTCCGTCAATATCGAAGCCAAGTTGTGAAGCAAACCTCACGGCACGCATCATGCGGAGTGGGTCGTCGGAAAATGTAATTTCTGGTTCGAGAGGTGTGCGAATCAACTTACGTTTAATATCCTCCACTCCACCGAATGGGTCGATTAGCTCACCGTAGTTTTTTATATTTAATGAAATTCCAAGAGCATTTATCGTAAAATCTCGGCGATTTTGGTCATCTTCGAGGGTACCGTCTTCGACCAAAGGCTTGCGAGAATCGTGGCGATAAGATTCTCTTCTTGCCCCAACAAATTCAATTTCTATATCTCCCGATTTGATTTGTGCTGTCCCGAAATTCTTGAAGAAACTGACATAAACATTAGCGTTAGCATCATTTTTTTCGAGGTTTTTGGCAACTTTTTCCGCCAATTCTATGCCACTTCCCACACAAACAACATCAATATCTTTATTTGGGCGATTCAATATAAGGTCACGAACGTATCCGCCAATTACATAAGCATCGACATTTATTTCGGCTGCCGAACGTGCAATTAGTTCAAAAATGGGTTCGTTTTGTAAGTTTTCTTTAAAATTCATTTAGTCGATGGTCAACAGACGACAGTCGATAGTTTTTGTAAACTGTTCTATAAAAATACAAAGGTACAAAGGATTGAAGACCTAAACAATTTCGGTAAGAATATTACAGAAAAACTACGAAAACTAATGCAAAAAATGTAATTTTGAAACGAATATGATAAGTCAATGAATAAATTCACTGGCCATCAGAACAAAGAATAAGACTAGAAAAACAAAACGATTTGAATCGTTTTATAACAAAAATCCTTTGTTCAATTAAACGGCGATTTCAATCGCTGTTTTCATCGAAAACAAAAACTCAAAACATGACTCCAAATATTCCAGAAACTAACCAAACTCGTATCGTAATTGTCGGTGCTGGTTTTGGTGGTTTAGCTCTCGCTCAAAAACTCGCTAAGCATGATGTGCAGATTGTATTGATTGATAAAAATAACTATCACCAATTTCAGCCACTTTTTTACCAGGTTGCCATGGCGGGGCTTGAGCCAAGTTCGATTTCGTTTCCACTTCGTAAGATTTTTCAAAGAAAGAAAAATGTACACATTCGCATAACAAAGGTGCTGAAAGTGAATACTGAACAGAAAACTTTAGAAACCGAATTAGGCGAACTCAGCTATGATTATTTGGTGATGGCCATGGGTGCGGATACTAATTTTTTCGGTATGCAAAACATCATTGATAACGCAATGCCGATGAAATCAGTTTCGGAAGCTATCTATTTGAGAAACAAGGTTTTGCAGAATTTAGAGGATGCTCTTACAGCCACGGATGCTGATGCTCGTGAAGGTTTGATGAATATGGTTGTGGTCGGAACCGGCCCAACTGGAGTAGAGGTTTCGGGAACTTTGGCTGAAATGAAACGACTGATTTTGCCAAAAGATTATCCCGAATTAGATTTCAATCAGATGAAAATCTATTTGTTTGGTTCGTCGCCTGAGGTATTGGAAGTAATGTCGGATGAGGCATCAGTGAAAAGTAAAGAATATCTTGAAAGGTTGGGCGTAATCGTGCGAAATGGTGTAAGAATTACGGATTTTGATGGCAAATACGCTTACACACAAGAGGGCGAAAAAATCAGAACCAACAATGTAGTTTGGGCGGCAGGAATCAAGGGCAATTCGATTGAAGGTTTCGCGAAAGAAGTTTATGGAGGTGGTAATCGACTGAAAGTCAATGCTTTCAATCAAGTGGATGGTTTGCCTAATGTATTTGCCGTTGGCGATATTGCTTTGATGAATGGCGATCCCAAATTCCCGAATGGACACCCGCAAGTGGCACAACCTGCCATTCAGCAAGGTGAATTATTGGCAAAAAATCTTTTGAAAATTCTGAGAAAAGAAGAACCAGTGGGTTTTGAATATAAAGATTTAGGCTCGATGGCAACCGTTGGAAGACATTTGGCGGTAGTTGATTTACCTTTCTGGAAATTCCAAGGGGCTTTTGCGTGGTATGTGTGGATGTTCGTGCATTTAATGGCCATCTTGGGCGTAAAAAACAAAGTGATGGTATTTATCAACTGGCTTTGGAATTATGTTACTTACGACCAATCGTTAAGATTGATTATTAAGCCGAAGGTGAAGCAGTGATGTAGGGTGAGTTTCAAACTTGCCTCACTCAATAAAACATTTATAATATTTCGTTCTAAAAATTTCAACTAAAAATAAAATGCTTGCCTTTATTGCCAACAGCTAAAGCAGAAGGAATGAAAGCAAGCATTTTAATAAAGTACAGCTAATTTAAGACCAATTTTAAAATATATCGTAGTTTTTGTCTTTACAACTTCATCGTAATTGATATTGTCATAAAGATTATTTTATACTTCATCTTTAGTTGTAGCGAGCAATCTTACCCCTGCGAAGAAGAACACTGCTCCTAAAATTCCGCCCAATATAATTGCTTTTATGTCGGCTTTGCCTACTGAATTATCTACAAAGGATGCCCCTGCATAAACTAACCCTGCAATTCCTAATACTGTGAGTAGTGTTCCAAAAATCCTTTTGACATTCATAGTGTTTAAATTATTTTAATTTTCTGATTTGATGATGTTCATAAAAATATCATTCTAAGAGGTTTCTGCCATAAAATCGTTGGTTTGAGCATTCATTTCCCCACTTATCAAATCCCATACTACTTATCGTTGCTGATAATGAGCAATTATGGGAAAAGTATCATCGGAACTCCAATAATTGGGTAATGGCACAAGATTTTGATTGAGATAATCAACAAATGTTTTTCAACTACTAAGCTTAAAAATTATATGAACACAAATCGAATCATCGGAATCGTCCTAATTATAGTGAGTTTATTTATTGGCTACACAGGCATTAATAAAATATCACAAAACGATGCATCGGTAAAAGTATTAGGTCTGAAAATAGACGCTTCAAACGAATCAGGCAAAAATCAAGGTTTTATATACATCGGTATTGCTGCAATTATGTTTATTGGAGGCATTGTTACACTTAATAAAAAACAAGCCTGATTTCTCACCTTTTCGTTTCAAAAGAATCTCTTTTTATAGCCAAAAACCACACGCATGAGTAATATACTCCACAATTCTGGGCTGGTTCGATTATTTATTAATCATTATCATAGAAAACTTCAAACAAACAATAATATGAAAAATTCAAAAATTTTAATCCTCACGCTCGGAGCAACTTTTGCTCTTGGTGCATGTAAAACGGCAAAAGTAAGTTCAGTGCCATCGACTGCCTACCAAACAGATATTGTCAAAACTGAAGATTTAGCAGACCTAAAATATCCTTTAGCTGACTCTGTGATGAAATATTCGATGAAAGGTAGTGCTGACGCTATTCTAACCACCGAAATGGTTAGTTTATCTAAGCAAATTACAGATAATATGTCTGATAAAGTATCGGTTTCGCAGTATGGACAGGGCGTTGTAGTTTCGTTGAATAAAGGCAATGTTTTTGGTGTTGATGATTTCACACTAAACGAAGAAACTAAGACAATTCTAAGAAATCTTGCCTATAATCTTGTTCAAAACAAAGAAAATTATATTGTTGTATTTGGTAGAGCAGATGCCACTGGCAATACAAAACATAACGAGCAACTCGCCTATAAGAGAGCCTCGTCGGTAGCCAATTATCTTTATGGATGTGCCATTGATAAAAACAGATTATTTGTAGAAAGTTTTGGAGAGAAATACCCCGATTACAAGAATGTCACTAAGTTAAACATGGATAAAAACAGAAGGGTTGATATTTTGATAATACCATCCAACGAAATCCGAGAAAGTGTAGGTAAGTTATAAAACCTCCTTTTACAAAAAAAGCTATCATAAGAAAATATGATAGCTTTTTTTATGCGTTAAACAAATATTTGAGGTTACTCAACAACAAGCGGAGTTTGCTCTCCATCTTTAACTTGTAATTCTCTGATTGAATTATGGGCATTACTCAAATAAGAATAATGCTTTAGAAGCAACTCTTTGATGGCTTCTAAAAGTTCAGCCCCCCTCTCAAGCACATTTTCATAGGCTGATTTAATTAATTCTTCGGCTTTGCTGCAAGTATCAAGTATTTTATCATCGGGATGTGAGGTAAATATTGATTTTGCTTGTAAGAATGTACGCTTAAATTTTCCTACAAAAAGCTTAAATTTGAGTACTATTCCATAATTGACCTTTAGTGCAATTCGCAAATCATCTGCCATTTCAGCACTCTGAAAAGCTAATTTTTTATAAAGACCTGCCAAATTTTCGTCAGAAGATTCGATACTTGCTTTTTCATAAATTCTTACACGCTCTTTGTGCAAATTTATGATGTTATTCAAATCTTCGACCATTGGGTTTGTTATATTTTTCATGGTTTAAAAAGGTTTGTGTTAGAAACAAAAAATTGAGTTACATTTTATATTAAAACACTTATAATCAATAACTTGAGACACAAATTAATTATTCACTTTTTGAGTAAATTAATACGCTATAAGCACCTATCGAAACTGAAGCGATATTCTGCTGATTTGGATAAGCATTTGAACTTTCTTGGTTATCAAATTCTGAATTATAACCATTCCAATCACTATTAAATCTATTTATCCAGACACCGCCCAAAGGGAAATTAAGCAAATAATTTTCGATTGGCTTTTGTGAAAAATTCATGACAACTACTACGCTATCATTTACTCCACCATCCATCCATCTATGGTAGGCAATTACTTTATTTTGGTTATCCGCTTTCAAGATTTCAATATGCTGCCCCATTAGGCCACGAGAAAATCCTCCTTTATTTAATCTTACATAAATTAGGTCACGATAGAGCTTAGTAATACCTTTAAACTCCGAAATTCGTGACCAATCAATGGGGTCAGTATCTTGAAACCAACTATCTTCGAGCATATCTTGTCCTTGAAATATCATCGGAATTCCGGGGGCAGTTAGCATAAGAGCAGCTCCAAGCGTAGAGCGTTTTTTAGCAAACCATGTATTTACATCTTCTTGTCCTGCAATTTCTTGTACAACACGAGCTTTTCCGTTTGAAACCTCATCATGAGATTCGGTGTAGATAACACGCTCAAAAACATCATGATTATATTTATGAGTTAGCACCTGAGCAATAATATCCATATTTCGGTCGCCATCATTCATTTTAATGATTTCATCTCGAATCGGATGTACAAATTCTGCCGTCCATTGACTACTGTATCCCAAACCTCCATTTTCGATAGGTGCTGTGATTGAATTTAGACTATGAAGGTCTTCGGCAACTGTAAATTTTTTACCGCCAAATTTGCTTTTAATTTCACTATTTATCCATTGTATCAACGAATACCCTTCTTGCAAATCATTATTCGGATTTCCGTCGGCATTTACATTTCTAATATACGGAATCATGTCCATTCTTAGTCCGTCAATATGAAACTCTTCGAGCCAGTATAGGGCATTATCTCTGATGTATTGTCGTACTTCTGGTCTGCCATAATCTGGGCGAGTATCGCCCCAAGGGGTTTTAGAACGCCAATCGTTATAAAAATAAATGCCTCCCATATTATCTTCGTGCCAACCATCAAATTGCCATAAATCCATATCAGTTGGCCCAAAATGATTATAAACTACATCAATTATTACCGCAATACCCTGTTTATGAGCTACTTTTACAAATTCTTTCAAACCCGCTACTCCGCCATATTCAGACTCCACCGCAAAAGGATGTGCAGGATTATACCCCCAAGAGAAACCACCAGGAAATTCGGCGATTGGCATAATTTCAATCGCATTTATACCCAGTGACTTTAAGTACTCTAATCGTTCGATTGCTCCATAAAAATCACCGGGTTTACCATCTTCTTTCACATTAAATGTACCTATGTGCAACTCATAAATAACCATTTCGTTGAAATTAGGCATTACAAAATCATGGTCGTTTTCCCACTCAAAAGTGGTATCCATTATGATACTATTTCCTATGGAGTTAGTAAGTTGTTTGGCATAAGGGTCATTTCTCAAAAACTCACCAAAAGGAGTGCAAAGTCTATATTTATAGTTTTGCTCGGCTTTAGCTTCTACGACATCAGCCGACCAATAGCCATTTCCTTCATTGGTAAGTGGGGTAGCTTCTGAATCCCATTCATTGAAATCTCCCACCACAAAAACCACTTCGGCATTCGGGGCCCAAACCCTAAATGAAACGCCATTTGGATGTACAATGGCTCCCATGCCTGAGATTTTGCTTATTTCGGCTAATTTTATAGTGCTTATAGCTTCCATTTCTATTTTATTTATGTTGGATTAGTATTATATTTTTTATTCCGTTTTGTGGGTATTATGACTGAGCGAATAACTTATCCTAATAATAAAAAAATTATACCAAACAGAAGGAGGCCAAAAATGTGGATTTTCATCTACACTTTTGACCTCCCTTTTGAGCATTCAACTAATTCAACTATTTTTCTATGTCTTCGCTAAAACTTCTTCAAATAAGCACTCGGCGACATTTTCATACGACGCTTAAATTGTCGGTTGAAGTTAGAAACATTATTAAAACCACTCGAAAAACAGATTTCCAACACACTTTTTTCATTGTTTTGTAGCATTCGGCAAGCGTGACCTATACGCACATCATTCAAGAAATCGGAGAAAGTTTTTCGGGTGCGAAGTTTAAAGAATCTACAAAAAGCGTTGGGAGTTATATTGGCAATTTCGGCAACTTCTTCCAATGAAATTTCTCGCTCGAAGTTTTTCATTAAGAACTCAAACGTTGCATTTATTCGTTGATTATCAACTTCTTTCTGTGGGGATTGATAAGTAATACTTGATAGAAATTCTTTATTGGTAGAAATATCTATCTCGTTGAGAATCTGTAAAAAAGTCAATAATTTATCAAAACCTTGCTTGTTGGAAATTGATTTTATCAAATCGGTGAGGGCATTGGTTTCATTATTTCTGATTCTTATTCCTCTCGATGCTTCCGTCAATAATGCTTTTAAATGTTGCGTTTCGGGAATATCGAAGAAGTTTTCACCCAATAAATCTCCTCGAAAATATACCGAAACAGAGTACGCTCGTTGATTTTCGGCATAATATTCTGCATCATTTCTAAAAACGTGCGGCAAATTACTTCCCAGAAAATACACATCAAAAGGCTGAAAACGCTCTACATTATCGCCCACAAATTGCGTTCCTGTACTTTCAAGAATAAGCGTAATTTGCCATTCGGGATGAAAATGTAATGTATCATAAAAATACGGCAAATCATCGACTTGCACTCTGAAAGACTCTGTTTCAGTTTTTGGAATTCGGAATAATAGTGGTTTCAATGCTAATTTTGAATGATAGAATGAGTGAATGATAGAATTTTTGAATAAAATGCCAATTAAATACTAATTTACCTTATTATTATAACAAATTTTTAGTTTTAGAGTAATTTAGTACAACTATTAGCGAAATTAAGATAAGTTTTCTAAAATTGACTATATTACTTTTGCGAAAGAAAACATTCACTCATTCATAATTAATATATGAAACCATCGTGGACTGGCGTTTATCCTGCCGTAACAACTCCTTTCTTCCAAGACGAAAGCCTTGATTTAGATATGTTTAACTTCAACATCGAAAAACAAATCGAAGCTGGAGTGCATGGAATTATTATTTGTGGCTCGTTGGGCGAAAACGGAACGCTTACTAATGATGAAAAATTAACTTTGCTTGATTCTGCTAAGAAAACCATAGCTGGTCGTGTACCATTGGTGATTTGTATTGCTGAATGTATCACTCGTGAGGCCGTAGCTCTGGCAAAAACTTACGAACAAGCTGGTGCTGACGGTTTTATGTTATTACCTCCGATGCGTTATTCGGCCGATGAACGTGAGATTCTTCATTATTTACACCGTGTAGCTGACTCAACTGATTTGCCTGTTTTGGCTTATAACAATCCATTGGCATATAAAAACTTTATTTCAATTCCAATGTTTCATGATTTGGCAGCAAACCCACATTTTGAGGCAATGAAAGAATCGACTGGAGATGTCCGATATATGACCGATATTATTAACGAATTTGGCGGACGTTTCAAAATCATGTCGGGTGTTGATGATTTGGCCTACGAAAGCCTTGTAATGGGTGCTGATGGCTGGGTCGCAGGCTTAGTTGATGCCTTCCCACGTGAGACCGTTGTTATTTATGAATTAGTAAAACAAGGCCGCTACGAAGAAGCCCGTGCGATTTATCGTTGGCACTTTCCTTTGATGCACTTAGATGTTTCGACTAAATTCATTCAAAATATCAAACTTGCTCAAGTTGCAACTGGACTCGGCACCGAATGGGTACGTGAACCAAGATTACCATTGGCAGGAGAAGAAAGAGAAAAAATCTTGAAAATCATCAACGATTCGTTGGCCACAAGACCAGTTTTACCGCAGATATAATATCCCTGAGCATTGATAATAACATGACAAAATCATTCTTTTGTATAGATGCCCATACATGTGGCAATCCAGTTCGTTTGGTAGCTGGTGGCGGGCCAAATTTAGAGGGTAAAAATATGTCCGAAAAACGCCAGCATTTTCTGCGTGAATATGACTGGATTCGTAAAGGTTTGATGTTTGAGCCTCGTGGACACGACATGATGTCGGGTAGTATTTTATACCCACCCCACGACCCCGAAAATGATGTTGCGGTGCTATTTATCGAAACATCAGGCTGCCTTCCTATGTGTGGACATGGGACAATCGGGACAATTACGATTGCCATCGAACATGGTCTAATTCAACCCAAAAAGCCAGGTTTTGTGCGAATGGAAGCTCCTGCTGGTTTGGTTTTGATTGAATATAAGCAAGAAGGGAATAAAGTAAAATCGGTCAAATTGACCAATGTTGCTTCATTTTTGGCAGCTGAAAATATCGAAGTTGAATGTCCGGATTTGGGAATGCTGAAAGTTGATGTAGCTTACGGTGGGAATTTCTATGCAATTGTTGATGTACAAGAAAACTTTGCGGGTTTAGAAAATTACCGAGCAGACCAGCTCATTACTTGGGCGAAAGTTTTACGTGAAAGAATCAATGAGAAACATACTTTTGTTCACCCCGAAAACCCAACTATCAATGGTTTAAGCCACATTGAATGGACAGGAAAGGTAATTGACCCAACATCTACTGCCAGAAATGCGGTTTTTTACGGCGATAAAGCCATCGACCGCTCTCCTTGTGGCACTGGAACTTCGGCACGCATGGCACAATGGGCTGCCAAAGGCTTACTCAAACAAGGTGATGAATTTATTCACGAAAGCATCATTGGCAGCAAGTTTATCGGTAGAATTGAAGGCACGACAAAAGTCGGGGAAATTGATGCGATTTATCCAAGTATCGAAGGATGGGCAAGGATTTATGGAAATAATACCATCACTATCGACGACCAAGACGACCCTTATGCGTTTGGGTTTCAGGTGATTTAAAACACCCCTAAGCCCCTAAAGGGGGATTAATACATTCTCAAAAACATGAAAAAAGACCACAAATATAATACAGACTCCCCTTTAGGGACTGGGGGTGGCATTACCATCATCGGCAGCGGAGTAATTGGCTTATTTTCAGCATATTACCTCAACAAACAAGGATACGAAGTAACGATTGTCGAACGCTCAAATGGCGATGATAGTTGCTCAATGGGCAATGCTGGTATGATTGTACCGAGCCATTTTATACCGTTGGCTGTGCCGGGAATGATTGAGAAAGGTATCAAATGGATGTTCAATTCTGAAAGTCCGTTTTACGTAAAACCTCGCCTTAATCTCGATTTACTTTCTTGGGGATTGAAATTTTATCAAGCGGCGAACAAAAAGCAAGTCGAGCGAGCTATGCCTGCACTTCGAGATATTAGTTTGCTGAGCAAAGCCCTTTATCAAGAATTAGCTCAAACGCCTGATTTCGATTTTGCATTTCAAGAAAAAGGCTTAATGATGCTTTGCAAAACCGAGCACAGTTTTGAAGAAGAAATAGAAGTTGCCCACCAAGCCAACGAACTTGGTTTGAAAACTAAAGTACTTTCTACCAAAGAATTACACGAATACGAGCCAGAAGTAAAACCTGATGTTGCAGGAGCAATTTTCTACGAAGGAGATGCTCATTTGTATCCAAACCAATTAGTAAAAAACCTAAAAAAACACCTCGAAAACAAAGGTGTAAAATTCCTCTATAACACCGAAGTAACAGGCTTTGAGTTTGAAAAAAATGAGATTAAAAAAACAAAAATTACGCAAAAAATAAATAATACAACTCAGCACTCAGAACTCAAGACTCAGAACTTAATCATCGCTACTGGCTCATGGTCACCGCTTTTGGCAGATATGCTTAATATTGGACTTCCGATGCAAGCAGGTAAGGGTTATAGCGTAACTTACGAGCAGAATCAAGGTAAAAAGCTCAACATTCCGTCAATTCTATTGGAAGCGAGAGTTGCGATAACGCCTATGTCTGATAATTTGATTCGTTTTGGTGGAACAATGGAAATTGGTGGACTGAACGATGAAATAAATATGAATCGTGTACGTGGAATCATCAAGGCCGTGCCAAATTATTTCCCTGATTATCAGATAGATATGCCACAAAAAGAAAAAGTTTGGTATGGTTTGCGTCCGTGTTCGCCTGATGGTTTGCCTTATATTGGTCGCACGAACAAATATAAAAATCTCGTGATTGCATCTGGCCACGCCATGATGGGTTTAAGCCTTGCTCCTGCCACTGGAAAATTGGTTCAAGAAATAATTGACAATCAAAACAATAGTATTGACATTGGTCTTTACAAACCTGAGCGATACGATTAAAATTGTTGCATTTGTTTCAGATTGTTGCAAATTGTTTTCTTAGTTTTACACTCGAACAATTTGCAACAATCTAACCTCAACAACAAATGAGTTTACAATGCCAAAAGCATCTATTTTCTATTGAAGAAGGCGTAACTTATCTCAATGGTGCGGCCTACTCTCCTACCCTCAAAAGTTCAGTCGAAAAAGGCATTGAGGGTATTCAACTGAAAGCTTCACATACACATCTCATCAAAGGCAGCGACCATTTTGCTTTACCTCAGAAAGTACAAAAACTATTCGCTCAACTCATCAATGAGCCTGATTATGAGCGAATTGCAGTAATATCTTCGGTTTCTTACGGAATGGCCGTGGTTGCCAATAATTTGCATCGCTTAGCAAATCTTTCAGCTAAAAAACACATAATTCAGATTCAAGATGAATTTCCGAATAATATTTATGCCTTTGACCGTGTTTGTCAGAAACACAATTTAGTGTATAAAACTATCGCCAAACCCAATACTCTCGAAAATCGTGGTGGAATGTGGAATCAGGCAATTTTAGAAGGTATCAATACCGAAACTACGATGGTTGTTATGCCACATATACATTGGATTTACGGCGTAAAATTCGATTTAGAAGCTGTCTCGAAACGCTGTAAAGAAGTAGGGGCTTTATTGGTCATTGACGGTACGCAATCGGTTGGGATGCTTGATTTTGATATTCAGAAAATTCAGCCAGATGCTCTTATTTGTGCGGGTTATAAATGGCTTTTGGGGCCTTACAGCATCGGTGTAGCATATTTTGGAGAGTTTTTTGATGAAGGTGTCCCCGTTGAAGAATCTTGGATGCACCGAGCCGAAAGTGATAATTTCGCCCAACTCATTCGTTACGAGCGTGCGTATCGACCCAAAGCCCAACGCTATAATATGGGAGAGCATACACAATTTATCCAAGTGCCGATGCTTGAAGATTCTCTTACCCAAATCTTAAATTGGGGAGTAAATAATATGCAAAATTATTGTGCCGAAATCATCGAAAAACCACTAAAAGCTCTTCAAGAATTAGGGTGTTGGGTTGAAGATTCAGCCAACCGAGCTAATCATTTACTGGGAATTTCTTTACCAGAATCAATTACGGGCGGCGTTCCGCATAATCAAGCCTTTACAGAACAACTCTCAGCCAATAAAATCTTTGTTTCCAATCGTGGTGTTGCCATTCGTGTTTCGCAGAATGTGTATAATGTCGAAGGTGATTTATGGGCATTGGTCGAGGTTTTGAAGAAAAATCTTTAACAACGTGGTATACTCTGACTGTTATATCCCCTTTTGGTCTTTATGATTAAAAGGGGGTTTTTATTTTATTAATGAAGTTTTTTCCTAATTTGCATAAGAACAGCCCTAAAAACTAAAAATGGTAATCAGATTTCTAAAATTCTTTACCAAAAACTGCTCCGTATGAAAAAACTTATACCTTTCTTTATTATAGCTTTGTCATCGGTTATTTCTGTCTTTGCCCAGCCAGCCCCATTGAATAAATCAGCATTAGATAGTCTTAAAAATGTAATCAATAGTAATGCAAATGATACAGCCAAAGTACACGCATTTTATTGGATTAGTCGAGCAACTACACTTAGCAATACCACAGAATCTATCAATTTTGCCAATAGAGGCTTAGCATTATCCCAAAAAGTCAAGTTTCCAATCGGAGAAATTGAATGTTTAGAGACCCTGTGTTTCTCATATGCCATTACTTCATCATTCGATATTGGTTTTAAATCGGCTTACCAACAGATGGAACTGAGTAGAACCCACGCTCCTATTCGAGAGGTTTTTGGCATCAATATGATGGGCTTACTTTACCAAAAACTGGGTGATGATAAAGAATCTTTGAAGTGGGCAAGAAAATCATATTTTCACCCAAAAATGCGAGCAACCGACCCTTTTACGCAATGGAGTGCGATGTTTTTGCTTTCACAAGAATATGAAAGAGAAAATAAATTAGATTCTGCTAAGATTATCGCCACAGAAACGCTTGATTATTCCAAAAAGTTTTTTCCAATGCAAGAGGGCTATCCGAAGTTGGTTCTCGCTCGTATCAATAGCAAACTCAAAAACTTCAACGAAGCTGTAAGCTATTGCAAGCAGATTATCGAAAAATCAGAGGAAGACCGATTAGACTTTTTTACGAATGAAGTTCAAAACGAACTCGCACAAATCTATTTTGCACAATCAAAGCCAGATTCAGCTAAAATTTATGCCGAAAAAGCTTTTGATGGAGCAAAACAGCTCCGAAACTATTTGGTAGTAATGAATTCGGCAGGTTTGTTATCGCAGATTTTTGAAAAAAACAATCCAATAAAAGCTTTTGATTACCTCAAACTCTCGATGGCGGCCAAAGATACCGTAACAAATATTGAGAAAAATAAACAGGTCAAAATTTTAGAAATCAAAGAAAAACAACGCATCGAAGACCTAAATTTAGCGGCTGTTTATGCCAAAAACGAATTGCGATTCAATACAGCCATTGGTTTGCTATTCACAGCCCTTCTGACTGCTTTTATACTTTACAGAAATAACCGCCAAAAACAAAAAGCGAATACCATTTTGCAAGAACAGAAAGAAAAGATAAATTCACAGAATATAACACTCGAAACTACGCTTAGTCAACTCACCGCCAAAAATGCAGAAAACGAGTTGCTTCTCAAAGAAATCCACCATCGGGTAAAAAATAATCTTGAAGTTGTTTCAAGTTTATTGGCATTACAATCAGCCAAAATCGAAGACCCTGAAATACAAGATGCCATGCTGGCAAGCCAAAATCGAGTGCAAAGCATGGGTATTTTGCACCAAAAGCTCTATCAAAGTGAGCATTTGGCGTTTATTGAAATGAAAAACTATTTTCAGAATCTTTGTGAGAATATCCTCGATTCTTATAACGAAACTGAGCGAATTGAGGTTGATATTGAGATGAACGAAATTGAATTAGATGTTGATACGGCCGTACCTGTTGGTTTAATTGTGAATGAACTTTTGACAAACTCATTAAAATATGCCTTCCCGAATGGTAAAAAAGGCACAATTAAATTAAGTCTCGAAAATATTGATAAAGATAATTTGAGCCTAAAAATAAGCGATAACGGTATCGGAAAAAGTCTCGACACAAAAGCAAAAGGTACTGGATTTGGTACTCAATTAGTAGATTTGCTTACTCGACAAATTGATGGTAAATTGGTACAAGAAATTAATGATGGAACAATGATTTCGATAAATTTTAAAAGACAAATAGCTGCTTAAAATATGAAAAACTTTAGATGGATACTTCTCTCATTAGTTTTGTCCATTTTTCAATCAATATTTACCCTACAAGCACAATCTAAAAACCAACTCCCCTCAGGAAAAGTCCTTCACTCTTTACCGTTAGATACCGTTTTGGTCAAGTTGAGCGATGCCGTCGAAAATATGGATGGCAAAAATAATGCACAAATCAAACAAGAGTTATCAGTAACCTTAGCACGTGCAAAAGTCACCAATAATCCATTATACATTGCCAAAGTCTATCAGCAATTGGCCAATTGGCATTATCATAGCCTTAGCTCAGAAAATAAAGATTCTGTCTATTATTACGATAATCAGGCATTACTAATGCTACTTAAAACTAAGGAAACAGAACTTATCTGTCGTGCCTACAAAACCGTAGGCTCGGATTTGGATGATATAGGACAGCACGCTCAAGCTGAAATTTATCTATTTAAAGGTCTGAAACTTGCACATTCCATTGGGTTTCAGAAAGAAATAAATTCTATCCATGCCTTGCTAAGTATCCTGTATTCAAATACAAAAGATTATGATTCGGCCTTAAAATACAGTGAAATGGTTGTTGCAGCATATAAAAAAGACAATAATACTCATCCTTTAATCAGAGCCTTGCTCATCCTCAATCAGATTTATATTGAGCTTGGACAGCCCGAAAAAGGACTGGCAGCCACTAATGAAGCTCTGGCTCTCACAGCTAAGTTACCCGAAGAAAGAAGAAATTCAGAAACCATCAATGTAAGAGCCTGGCGTGGAAAAACATACAGGGTTTTGAAAAGGTATGATGAGGCCCTCAAAGACTTTGAGTTTTCTTGGGAAGGAATGAAGAAAAAAAATAATGGTCAAGCAGATGGCTGGAAAGGTGATATTGGTAGTATCTATCATTTGCAAGGAAAACACGCTGAGGCTGTACCTTATCTGAAAGATTACATCAATCATATCAAAGGGAAAACAGTTAATAATCCTGACGACCTGAAAAATCATTATTTATGGTTGGCGGAATCGTTAAAAGCTCTCAACCAAACAGATTCGGCATATATTTATTTGGCAGGCGGAAAGGACATCGAAATCAACGCCTTGCAACAAGAATCCAAGTCGCTGAGAAATGAGCTTCGTGTTAAATACGAAACCGAACAAAAAGACCAAACAATTGCTTCTCAATCGGGGCAAATTGAGCAGCAAAACAAGATTCAGGTGTTGAGTTATGCAATCGGTGGATTGTTAATTTTGCTTCTGGGTGGCTTGTTTTTTACTTATCGCAACAATCAAAAGAAAAACCTTCAACTGCAAGCATTAAATTCAAGTCTCGAAACTACCAACATTCAACTCGATAAAAGAAATACAGAAAACGAACTGCTCCTCAAAGAAATCCATCACAGAGTAAAAAACAATTTAGAAGTAGTTTCGAGTTTATTGGCACTACAGTCAGCAAAAATCGAAGACCCCGAAGTACAAGATGCTATGCTTGCGAGCCAAAATCGAGTACAAAGTATGGGTATTTTACACCAAAAACTCTATCAAAGTGAGCATTTGGCTTTCATCGAAATGAAAAATTACTTTCAGAACCTTTGCGAAAACATACTGGACTCCTATAACGAAACGGACAGAATTAACGTAGATATAGAAATGAATGAAGTTGAGTTAGACGTCGATACTGCTGTACCTATTGGCTTAATAGTGAATGAATTACTCACAAATTCATTAAAATATGCTTTTCCTAATGGAAAAAAAGGCTCAATTAAATTAAGCCTCGAAAACGTAGATAAAGACAATCTAAGCCTAAAAATCAGCGATAATGGCATTGGAAAAACTTTAAATACTAAGGCCAAAGGTACTGGTTTCGGTACTCAATTAGTTGATTTGCTTACTCGCCAAATTGGTGGTAAATTGGTGCAAGAAGTTAATGACGGAACAATGATTTCGATAAATTTTAAAAGACAACTGGCAGCTTGAGATTAGTAATTGGTTATTAGTTATTAGAAAATTGGTTACTTGTTTCCCAATAACCAGCTTGCCAGTAACCAGTTCCCAATAACCAGTTTCCCAGTAACCAGTTTCCCAGTAACCAGTCACTAAAAATATGCAAATTCCCTTAAAGATACTTATTGTTGAAGACGAAATGTTGATTGCGGCCAATTTGGCGATGCAATTAGAAAATATTGGCTACGAAATCGTCGGAATTATCCCTCGTGGCGAAGATGCCATTAATGCCATCAAAACCGACCGCCCAGATTTGGTATTGATGGATATAAATCTAAAAGGTGAGTTGGATGGTATCGAAACCGCAACCCAAATGCAATTATATGGCTCAATCCCTATAATTTATCTGACCGCAAATACAGACGATGCCCATTTCTCAAGAGCAAAAGCAACTAATCCTTATGCGTTTTTATCGAAACCTTTCAAAAAATTAGATTTAAAACACGCCATCGAATTGGCAGGCGAGAAAATCCTTGCAGAAAAAAGCGAACCACAGACCACTACTGAAAAATTTGTTCTCGACGACCGAATATTTGTACGCCATAACGAAGTGATGGTTAAAATTATCATCGAAGATATTTATTACCTTGAAGCCGACCGCAATTATTGTCAGGTTTATGCCAAAGGCAACACGTATTTATTGGTCAATACCCTTAAAAATATGGAAGATAAATTGCCTCCTCAGCAATTCCAACGCATCCATCGCTCCTATATTGTCAACCTAAAACATATCAACGAAGTAGCTCAAAATCATATCACAGTCGATAAGACTATTCTACCCCTCAGCAAAGAATTAAGAAAAGATTTACTAAATAGACTCAATATGATTTGAGTTATTTTCAATTCGGTAAGAAATTAATACCCTTCGGACATTTTTCGATAGTCTTCATCCTTGATTGGTTTCTCAAAACCATTCCTCTGCCCTCTTTTGTATCAAGATTTTCAGATAAATGATTATCTCAAATAAATCTAATAGATGCAAAAAATCTTGGCACTCGTACACCTTAAAGGTTCTTCTTTACAGCATTACGACAATTTTGCTAAAGAACAAATCAACGCAGCTAAGCACCTGCTTAGCGAAAGATTGCATCATTTCGTTTCGATTGGAGAAGATGAAATCTTGATTGCGGATGTTTGGAAATCTGCCGAAGTATTTAGCAAATATGTAGATATTCTGATGCCTTTAGCATTGCAA
This sequence comes from Emticicia aquatilis, assembly GCF_014644295.1. Taxonomy (GTDB): domain Bacteria; phylum Bacteroidota; class Bacteroidia; order Cytophagales; family Spirosomataceae; genus Emticicia; species Emticicia aquatilis. The sequence goes on along the minus strand of NZ_BMKK01000002.1, from coordinate 43,677 downwards.
AATGGCTTTACTCCCAAAGCCGAAATCAATAATTTGAACCAAGAAGTCTCATAAAAATAATCTCAACTCAATATGCCATGAAAACCAACTACCTTATTATTTATTCTATCTTTTTACTTACTTCGCTGCATATTCAAGCTCAAAAGCCCACAATTACGAGTTTTTCACCTACGAGCGGAGTAGTTGGCACAACTGTAACTATTACGGGTACAAACTTTAATGCTACGGCTGCACAAAACATAGTGTTTTTTGGAGCAACCAAAGCCACTGTTTCCACTGCTTCTACCACGAGTTTGACCGTGACCGTACCCACAGGAGCAACTTTTCAACCAATTACGGTACTTAACTTATCTAATACTTTATCTGGAAGTAGCTCTGCACCCTTCCGTGTAACCTACCCAGGTGGCAGTATTATTGCTGAAAGCCTTGTCGAGCAAAGTGTTGATTTTACAACAGGTGCATTGGCCTTATTTTTGGCTATTGGTGATTTAGATAGTGATGGAAAAACTGATATGGTAACGGCTAATTTTAATGCAGGCACTATTTCAATTTTTCGGAACACCGCTACACTTGGAAGTATCACCGCCAGTTCTTTTGCAACCAAAGCTGATATTTCAACTGGTACAAGTCCTCGTACAATTGCAGTTGGTGATTTGGACGGAGATGGAAAACTCGATTTGGCAGTTGCTAATTTTGGGAGTAACACAGTATCTGTACTTCGTAATACATCTTCGAGTGGAAGCATTTCTTTTGCGGCAAAAGTTGATTTTACAACAGGTATTAATCCTCGTGGCGTAAATATCGGTGATTTTGATGGTGATGGAAAACCTGATTTAGCAATTGCTCATGGTGGGAATCCTTTCATGTCTGTTTTGCGTAATAATTCATCGGGTGGAAGTATCTCTTTTCAAGCCAAAGTTGATTTTGCTTTGGCGGGGGGAGGTCAGAGTTCAGTATTTTTAGTAAATGGAGATATAGACGGCGATGGCAAAATTGATTTGGCAGTCGTTAATTATGCTCTTAGTACGATTTCAGTTTTTCGGAATACAGCTACGGCAGGCACTATTGATGCCAGTTCGTTTGCTGCCAAAGTTGATTTTACGACGGGTGGAGGTCCTTTTTCAGTAACAATTGGCGATTTGGACGGAGACGGTAAACCCGATTTAGCAACAGCCAATTACTCAGGAAACGACGATATTTCTGTTCTCCGAAACACCTCTTCAAGTGGTAGCATCAGTTTTGCTACCAAAGTTGATTTTGCCATCGGCGTATCACCCATTGCGGTAAACTTGGGGGATATAGACGGAGATGGCAAACTCGATTTGATTTCAAGTAATTATTCAGCAAATAAGATTTCTGTTTTACGCAATATAGCTACGAGTGGTAGCATTTCAACCAATTCTTTTGCGACTAAAGTTGATTATTTCACAAGTACAGGTCCACGATTTGTTTGTGTTGGCGATTTGGACGGAGACGGCAAACCCGATTTAGCTATTACAAATGAAACGGACAATACGTTAAGGGTTATTCAAAATTCTTTTATTTCTGTTCCAACAAATATTACTGGACCAACACAGGTTTGTACCAATCAAACAGCTTCTTTATCAGCCACTTGCGTTGCAGGAACAAACCCAACTTGGTGGGAGGCTTCCTATATTGTTAATCCTGGGGACCCTCTGCCACCTCCCTTATTTGTGGGTTCGCCTTTTATTACGCCTCCGCTTACTTTTACTACCACTTATCGAGTAAGTTGTGAACAAGGAGCAAATGCAAGTCCACGAGTACCAATTGTTGTTAATGTCAATTCAAATCCAAGTCCTACCGCCCCTACGATAACTGCCAGTGGACCTACTACTTTTTGTAATGGTGGCTCTATTACGCTCAATTCAAATGTGGGTAATAATAATGCGTTAAATTTTGTAAAAACCAGTAGTCAATATGTCAGCGTTCCACATAGTGCAAGTATCAATTTGGGAGCGACTTTCACGATGGAAGCTTGGATAAAATATTCAGGGCAAAATGTAACCATTTTAGATAAAGGCGATTATGACTTTCTATGGTCATTAAACCCTAATATTAATAGTAACCAAATGGGTTTTTACACAAAAAATACTGGTGCGTGGTCTTATTCGACAGGAATTGTTCCACAGAATACTTGGACACACGTGGCTATTACGCTCAATGCAGGTACACTTACTTTCTATATAAACGGCGTTGCTTCAGGAACGGCAACCGTTACGTTTTCACAAGACAATCAACCCATGAATATTGGTAGACAGCAACCTACTTTTTGTGCTTGCAACCATTTCAATGGCACGATGGACGAATTGAGATTATGGAATGTAGTGCGAACACCTTCCCAAATGTTAACCAATATGAACAGTACCATTCCAACCAATAGTGCTGGATTGGTTGCCTATTATAAGTTTGATGAAGGCTCAGGCATAACCACAGCAGATGCTACTGGAAATGGCAATAATGGAACCTTGGTAAACAGCCCTACTTGGCAAGTTCCTGCTACCTCGCCCGTCAATGCCGTTGTTTGGTCGCCTGGAGGAGCAATAACACCAAGTATTGTTGTTACTACTGCTGGTACATATATAGCTACCATTACAAATGGTTATGGTTGCAGCACTTCATCAAGTACCATTGTGAATGTAGGCTCAAATGCAGCTTTAGTAACCCTCACGAGCCCAACTGATGATTATGCAACGGGGATAATTCTGAAAACAGCATCCAGTGTAAATGGTAACATATCTGCTACCAATAAAGTAACTGGCACAGCCAAAGTTGATTATAAAGCCAAGTCAATTCAACTAAACGCAGGTTTTAAGGCAGATTCAGGAACAGTATTTAGTGCAGCAGTTGGTGGTTGTAATTGAAATGATACTGGCTATTGATATCAAAGCCTTTAGGCTAAGGCTCAAACAGGAACACAAAACTTTTTTTGAATTCTGTCCGCAAAAAATAATGCTTTAAGAGTAATTTATTTCTAATTTACTATTAAATTTATATAATCAGAAAACTAAAAGCATTCATTTTTCTAAACTATTGATAGCCCATGAAAAAAACATTACTTATTTCTTATTTAATATTTGTTTGTGCATTTGCAAATATTGTAAATGCTCAGCAAGAAGTAACAGCTACTACGGCTCAAAATGGAGACTCAAAAAATACTACTCCACAAGGCCCGCCCGAAGTGATTACAGGAACACTTATCCGAATTTCGCCTAAATTATCAGACTTGAAACCAGTACTTTTAGACGCAAGCACCAAACCTTTTGGCGAAGAAGAACAAGAGTTGAGACAACGAGTCAATAAAAATGCAAGGATTTTTAATGGCGACCCTAATGCTATTATTATTGATAAAAACGTTCAAACCAAACTAAATTCGACTTTATCTCCTACAATAAATGCGGTTATTCAGTCTTTTGATGGTAATGGACAAGCAGAAAATACATCAAGAGGATTTGGGCTTTTAGTACCACCCGACCCAGTTGTAACAGTTGGCCCCAATCATGTGGTGCAGATGATAAACTTGGTACATCGGGTCTATAATAAGTCTGGGACTCCTCTGACTTCCCCCTTAAAATTTAGCGAAATTGCTGGAACAGCAACTAATGCGGGCGACCCTATTACCCTTTATGACCAAATAGCTGATAGGTGGGTTTTGATGCAATTTAGTTCTATCTTGACTAATGGACAAGAATCATTGATTTTCTGTATTTCGCAAACCAATGACCCAACTGGTGCTTACTATGTTTATGAATTTAAGACAGTTGGTTTTTTGCCCGATTATCCACACATGGGAGTTTGGAGTAATAGCTACACACTCGCAACACATAACTTTAATACAAATGGAAGTGGCTATCAATCCCAAGGTTATTGGGCATTTGACAGAAAAAAAATGTTGAATGGCGACCCAACTGCCAATGCTATACTTTTTAGAGATGCTGGTTCTTTTGGGTATTTGCCCGCGAGCATCGAAGGGTTTAAAATACCTGACCTTTCTGCAATGCCAACCTTTGTCAACTATGATTTAACTAACCAACTGAAAATAAGAACTTTAACGCCTAATTTTTCCAATATAGGGGCTTCGGTATTGAGCCCTGCAACAAGTTTACCAGTAGCAACTTTCAACCCGACTGTTTCAACTGTACCGCAAAATAGTCCTGGTGTAAATTTAGATGCCCTCGGTGGAAGAATGATGAGTAGAATTATCTACCGAAAATTTGATACTTATGAGTCAATGGTACTAAATCATACCGTAGATGCCGACCCAACGACCGCTTTTCAAGCTGCTCCTCGATGGTATGAACTCACCCGACCAAACTCTGCTTCACCTTGGGTAGTAAACCAACAATCAACTTTTGCACCGAGTGCAGTTCACCGCTGGATGGCTTGTGCAGGGATTGACCAACGAGGAAACATTGCCTTAGGATACAGCAGGTCAAGTAGTACCAACAATGCTGATATTTATTGGGCTGAAAGGAAAAAAGCTGACGCATTGAGTACGCTTAGCACAGAGCAGGTTTTCCATGCAGCTGGTGGCGTTCAACAATCGACTTCTGGTAGATGGGGAGATTATTCGGCAATGGTAATAGACCCTACTGATGAAGAAACAATGTGGTACACGGGCGAATATTATGCTACGACATCTGACCGAGGCTTTAGTACCAGAATCGGTAGTTTTAAAATAGTTGACCCACTTACATCACCAACTGTGCATTTTGCCAAAGGCGGAACGATAGCTCGCCAAATTGAATCTATTACGCCAGCAGTTGGGCTACCAAATTTTCCTTTTAAAGATTATTCAATTACTATCCAGATTGATAATGCTCCTTCGCAGCCAGTCAATATTACTTTATCAAAAACAGGTACAGCAACAGAAGGTACTGACTATAACATATTGAATGCCTCTGCATTGGTACTAAATGGAACAACACTTTCGCAATCTTTCACCTTGCGTGTGTATGATGATGGGCAATTTGATGAACCAAATGAATTTATTGATTTTGCATATACTCTTAATGTGAATGGTGGAAATGCGGTTGCTGGTGCATATAATCAACTGCATCGAGTAACAATTATTGGAAAACCTATCTGCCCTGCTCCGATGGTAAATTATACCTGCTCAGGCCAAGTTGCTACATTGACAGCAGTTTGTGGCAAAGGTACCCCTACTTGGTACGATGCTACTGGAACAAATGTCTTATTCACTGGTTCGCCTTATACTACGCCAACCTTGGCAGGGCCAACTTCATATCAGGTAAAATGTGCTGGTAATGATTGTGGGCTTTTTCCTTATAAAGTCACGGTTTTTCCTACCCGAATTTATGTAAAAAACAATGCTACTGGCTCAAATACTGGTGCTGATTGGAACAATGCTTATGCTGAACTGTATTCGGCACTTAACGTAGCTTGTAGCAGTGGTATAACTGAAGTTTGGGTAGCAAAAGGAACTTACCGACCTACCTATTGTACGACTTGCGACCTAAGTGATGCCGCACGAAATGGTTCATTAAACATTCCATCTGGCATAAAAGTGTATGGCGGTTTTGCTGGTAACGAAGTAAATTTAACCGACCGAAACTTAGCATTAGTTCATACTACCAATTTAACAACCCTTTCGGGTGATTTGAAAGAAAATGATGGAGCAAATTTTACAAATGCGGATGATAATACAAAAACAATTGTGAAGTTTAATGGCTCAAATGCCAATACATTGATTGATGGCTTTACGATTAAAGGCGGCAATGGAGTTTCGGAAGGTGGTGGAATTAATATTTCGGGTGGAAGTAGCCCTCAAATAACTAACTGTATTATTACAGAAAACAATGCATCAGGCATTTTAATTGACCAACAAAGTACATCTTTAGGCACTTCTGGTGTTGGAATTACAGTAACGACCTTTGCAGGACAAACCTTCACCCCGTCGGTATCGGGTACACTAACAAAAGCCGATATAAATCTGTTTTGCAGTGGTTGTACTGGTACTATACCTAATTTAACATTATCAGTAAGAGCAACCAGTGCAGGCTTACCAACGGGGGCTGACCTTGCCACAGCTACTATCACAGGTTTTAATTCAGGTTCATCAGCCTATTATAGCACTACATTTAGTAGCCCTGCTTCACTTGTGGCAGGTACACAATATGCCTTGATTATTCGCCCAACTACCAATCCATCGCCAGGAACTTACGCTCTTACTCGAAGTGGAACAAGTACGGCTGGTGCTGATGTATATGCAGGAGGAACTCGTGTTTCGGGAGCTACAAGCGGGACTGTTTGGTCAATTCCGCTAACTGGTGGAGTATCAACTGATGCAGGCTTTCATGTTTATATGGCAAGTAATGCCGCAAATGGTGGAGGTATTCAAAATAATGGCACATTAACGCTCACAAACTCAGTACTTTCAAAAAATGCGTCCACATTCAATGGTGGTGCTATTTACAATGCAAATACCTTATCGGTTATAAATGCAACGCTAAATGCCAATACCGCAACTTCGGGAGGTGCAATTTTTAATAATGGTGCTTCTGCTCTTGCCACAATTAGCAACACAATTGCTTTTGGCAACACTAACTCATTTGCCAATGCTGGGGGTGGCTCTGCCACAGCATCTTTTAGCCTCTTTGATAACATGACAAATGTAACCGATGGAGGCAATAATATTATCACGGCAGTTTCACCTTTTATTTCAGCAAGTGATTTGCATCTGGCTGCAAATTCACAAGCTATCAATGCGGGTACAAATACAAATGCCCCATCGAAAGATGCTGATGGTTTTGTTCGCCAACTTACCGTTGCAAATCCAGCTGATATAGGAGCTTACGAATACCCATGCCTAACGCTGTTGCCACTTATGAGTCCAGCCAACGATTATACCGCTGGTGTTACAGTAAATAACGCATCGAGTACAAATGGAAAAATCACTGCTACCAACAAAATTACAGGAACTGCCAATGTTAGTTACTTAGCTAAAGCTATCGAGCTAAATCCTGGTTTTAAAGTTGATAATAGTGCAGTATTTTCGGCTCAAACTGGAGGATGTATTTGATTTAGAATGAAGAAAAATCAAAAGCTCAATTCTCCAGATACCTTTCGGTAAATAAAATCCCTCCTTCGGACAGTTTTCAATAGCATTCGTCCTATATGAGTTTTATGGTTAAGGGTTTCATTGTTTTTTTGTCAAAGAAAAACAATGAAACTTTACCCATGAAAACCAACACACTCATTCACCTCGGCAGTAGAAAGAATATCTCGCCAGCCAACATTCTGATGCTCAAATCTGATAGTAATTATACCATCATTTATCTGAATGATGGCAGTAAAATTATGTCTTCGACTACAATGGGCAAAATCGAAAAACGTTTGAAAGACTTTCAGTTTTTTAGACCTAATCGTTCAACTATTTTCAATCTTGAATTTATGGCTGACTATGAAAACAAAGGTCAATCTGGTAGTTATGGAAATATTTTACTCAAAAACAATGAAAAAATAGCTCTTTCAAGAAGAAAAAGTGAGGCTTTTATGAAAATCATTCAGTAAAAATCAATTTTGAAAATCATCCCCAAAATATAGAAACAATGAAAACTAATTTTACAAAAAACTTTTTCGGCATATTCACAATTTTATGTTTGCTCCTTAACTTCCATACGGGTTTCAGTCAATGGGTTCAACCTTTGGGCATTAATGGGGCTGTCGGTGCATTAAAAGTAACAAGTTCAGGTGGTAGTGTGGCAGGCAATAACACTTATTATGGCTCAGCTTACTTTGGGACAAAAGATGTAATCCAAGCTGCTAATAATGGTTGGATAACCTCCACATTTAACGCAATTGGTCCTGGGCTTCGATTCAAAGCCAGTGCTGGTAAGCCAGTGACTATTACCATTGACATTGCCATAAACTCTTTTGGAGAAATAACAAATTACACCTCACTATCAGGAGGAATCGGGAAAAATGAACAGAATTACGCCTACGATGCCTATGTAAATATACCATTTACTAACTTTTCAAATGACCCCAGAATATATACATACACTGGTACTTTTACTTTTACAAATGCTCGGCCAGAAGCATGGTTGGTATTTGGGTTTGAAATCTTGCAAAATGGTGGTTTGCAACAATACACCATGGTTTTGCCCTTTATTGTAGATGGCGTAAAAGAGCCAAATGTACCGCTGGTTATGAATGGTTCTGTACCCCGAATCATTACTCAGCCTGAGTTACCAGTTACCGTGCTTCATGCTCCTCCAGGTGACCAAAGTTATACTAAATTTGAAATCAACAAAACAGCGTGTCAGTCGGTAGAAAATAGCATTACAGAAGATTTGGCTAATTCTGGAAACGGCTCAGTTAAACTTGGTTATAAAGGTAGTGTAGGTTTTATAGCCCAAGTTGATATTGAAGCATACGTAGAATTTACAGGCTCTGGTACAGAAGGAAATTCAAGTGTAAAAATAAAAAATAATGAAACTTGTATAAGTAGCACCACGGGTTTTGGGGCAACGCCAGGTTCGGGTGAAGACATATTTCTGTGCGAAGGTTTAGATTATAATTATGCTGTGTATGAACAGTTGTTCATTAATCCAGCTACCAATTACAGTACCTACACAAAAAGTGGACTCGTGATGGTGCCAGTAGATGGCTCTAAAAGGCTCAATTTATTTACACGTACCAATATCATTGACCAAATCGAACTGCGTAGGCTCGACACACTCAATACATCTCTACCCTTGAAACAACGAATAGATGCTAAAAATCAATTGAATATTTGGAAGCAACTAATAACTCTCAATGATGCCAATGTAGCCAATGCTACTATCCCAAATCCAGATTATGGCTTGATAAATTTGAATGGAGGAGCCCCTTATTTAGATAGAACCACGAGCGTTAGTACCAATCAAATAAATACACTAATCGTTGACCACTACATAGAATCAAACGCTGGTTTACAAGCTGTAGTGAATATCGGCGGTTCAGGTTTTTCGGGTGGGTATAATTTACGCACCAGCAAAAGGTATGGGCAAACCAACAGTACAACAAGCAGTAATACACAAATTATGACTATGCACTTGGAAGACAATGACGCAGGCGATTTACTAAACATTAATATTTATCGTGACCCAATGTTTGGTACGCCACTATTCAAGTTGCAAGCTGGCTCTAAGACAAGTTGCCCTTATGAAGGTGGTTATCAAAGAGACCAACCTCGATTAGAAATTATTGGAAGTAATCAAAACAATATCACGATTCCGAATGTAACTTTAGGCACACCTGCTTCATTCCAAGTAAAACTTTGTAATAATAATACTACCGAAGCACGCACTTACAATTTAGGTTTTGTCCCTCAAACAAATTTAAACGATTTATTGATTTCGGCTGCGGGAAGTTCGGGTTCTCAATTTGGGCCTTTCACAGTTCCTGCCAATAGTTGTAGAGTAGAAAACTACGATGTAAATATTGCGAGAAGATTTCCAGCCAGTGGTGTAAATTTCTCAAATCTTGAACTTGAATTCTACGCAGCTTGCGAACCGACCATAAAATCAAGTATTATTGCCAATGTCAGTTTTGCTGCCCCACCAGCAGCAGTTGTAACCACTAATAACACCACAGTTTGCTCTGGTTCACCTGTTACATTGACAGCAACTTGTCCAGTCAATTATGCTATAAATTGGTACACTTCATTTACGGGTGGTTTTGTTGTAGCGAGTGGAAGTAGCGTAAGCCTAAGCCCAACAGCCAATACCGTATATTATGTTGGTTGCGAAAGTACCAATCACGTACCACCGAGAGTTGCGAGTAAATTAGTTCTGGTAGGTTCTCCTTCTACGGTTTTGAATTTGACTTCAAATCTAACAACCGACTCATTCCAGATAGCCAATACAACCATCACTGCCAATAATAAAATATTCTCGCCTGCGAGCGTAACGTATAAGGCAGGGAGTTCGCTAACATTTAACCCGGGTTTTGAGGCCAAAAGTGGCAGTAACTTCATGGCAAGGATTGGTGGGTGTAATTAATTGAAAATCAACGAAAATCTCTCTTATTTTCTTGTTAATTGAGGGAGATTTTCAAGATTTTTACTTAATTTGCACTATTACTTACTGGTGCTGGCGAATTCTTATAAATGACAGATTCAAAAAAAAGATTAATTCTAAAATTAAACCAATTCATTGAAACAAATTTAAGCAATTCAGAACTCTCTCCCGATACTATTTGCTTAGAATTGGGCATTAGTCGCTCGCAACTGCACCGAATTCTAATTGAAGAAACCAAACTTTCGATAAGCCTTTACATTCGTAAAATCAGAATCGAAAAGGCTAAATCACTACTTTCTACTACCCAATTACGCATCTCCGAAGTCGCCGATGCAGTTGGAATTACCAATCCATCAAATTTTAGTAAGTATTTCTTTGAAGAATTTGACATCAGCCCAAGTGATTTTAAAAAATTAATAGAAGAAAACGAATACGTAGAAAAACAATATGCACAGGGGCAGTCAATTGCTGTTTTGCCGTTTGTGAATATGAGTAACGACATCGAGCAAGAGTATTTCAGCGATGGAATAACCGAAGAAATCATTAATGCCTTAGCCCAAGTACCTACTCTTAAAGTTGTCGGGCGAACCTCTTCGTTCAGTTTTAAGAATAAAAATACTGATTTACGAAAAATTGGTGCTTTGCTCAATGTCAATTATATATTGGAAGGAAGTGTGAGGCAATCGGGCAAAAAATTACGAATTACCGCCCAATTGATAAAAGTAGAAGATGGTTTTCATTTATGGTCGGAGAAGTTCGACAGAGATTTACAAGATGTTTTTGAGATTCAAGATGAAATTTCATTGACAATTTTGGACGAAGTAAAAATCAAACTTTTCGGTAATGAAAAGCAAACTTTGCTCAAACGCAACACAAAAAATACCGAAGCCTATCAATTATATCTGAAAGGGCTTTTCTACTATAACAAGCTCTCAGGAAAAGAGGCGTTTTATAAAGCCATCGCTTATTTTGAAGAAGCCCTTTTGCTCGAACCCAATTACGCCGCTGTGTATTCAAGTATAGCTGCTTGTTATATCCAATTATGGTTTTTTGCTCAAGTACCACCAAAGCAAAGTATCGAAAAGGCTAAAACAGCAATTCAAAAAGCTTTAGCCTTTGACCCAGACAGTGCCGAAAACCAAATCCGTGATGCACACATGAAGATGTGGTATGATTGGGACTTCAAGGCAGCGGGTAAAATCTTTGAAAGTGCCTTATCAAAAAATCCTAATTCAATTGAAGGGCATCTTTACTATGGCTTCTTTTGGGGTTTTTCTGGAAAATTTGATTTAGCTCATCAGCATTTTTCAAAAGCCTTAGACTTAGACCCGCTGGCAATGATTAACCAAATTTCTGCCGCCTTTTGTTATTGGTGGGAAGGCAATTTGGACGAGTGCTTGGTACAGACTCAGAAAATAATTGATTTTAAACCCTATTTTTGGGGAGGATATTATGTTAGTTCATTGGCTTTGTTAGAAAGGTTTCAGTTTCAGGAACTAATCCCAACCATCGAGAAGGCTACACTGCTCTACCCAAATTACCTTACGATGTGTTTTAAAGGAATTGCCTATACTTTTTCAGGACAAACAGCAAAGGCACAAAAAGTGATGGCAGAACTCGAAACAAACCCTGATAGATATCCTATTTCGCATCATGACATTGGACAATTTTATATTGCGTTGGGCGATTTTGAGAAGGGTCATTATCATTGGGATAAAGCCCTTGACCAACACGAAGGCAGAATGTTGTTTATCCATATTTTTTTTAGAAAAGCTAAGTTTTTTAAATCTCACCCTCGTTTCGAGCATTTTTTCAAGGTTATTGAAGCAATTTTGGAAGAGAAATGATATTTTCTTGATTTCTCTTTTTAATAATCCTCCAAAAACACTCTCCATGCAACAATAGACAAAGTTTTTGACACAATACGAAAAGTCTTTCAAAAAAAGGCTCCCTATTTTTGTTCTAATAAATTATTTATTTTTTAGAGCAAATACCCATGAAAACTCATTTTTTTAAATCACTTTTTGGTATCTTACTTTTAGGGTGCATCTTATTCAATTCAATTACTACAAATGCCCAATGGATTACAAATACAATCGGCAATAATGGAACAGACCCATTTTTGAATTCACCTGACAGTCGTAATTCAACAGGAGGTGTATTAACTGTAAGTAGCACAGCCGGCAGCGTTGGTGGCAATAATGCCGTAAAGGGCGGTATTTATAATTTTACAAGTAACGGAGTTAACCTTGATATGACTTCTCGGGCTGCGGTTGACCCACTTATTGCTCAAACATTTAATGCCGTTCCTATCGCCAATCAGTTTAAAGCAGTAGCTGGTGTTCCGTTCACTGTTACATTTACTATTAGAGTGGCAAGTGGGACTCAAAATAATATAACAAGAAATTGTTTAGTAAATGCATTTGGAGATAAATTGGGTATTGGTAAAAACGAACAAACCAGTTTATATGATAGAACTGTAAATTTAACTTCCTCAATTAGTAGTAATGTCACTTTTTCAGTAACTCATACATTTCCTGTCGGAAGGACTCAAGGCTGGATTGTTTTAAATTTTGGTGAAAGTACAGGATTTTTTGGGGGTGGAGCTAATGACCTTGTAATCTTGCCATTCATAATTGAAGGACCGACTGTTGATATTACTCAACCAAATGCAGTAAGTATTCTGGGTACTTTTAATGAACCTGCCGTTCCGCAGCTTATTATACACAATCCGCCAGGCGATGGCAGCACCGTTACTTTTCAAACCAATCAAGAAACCTGTCGAAACATTTCTGAAACGATTAATAATGAAACATCAAACACAGGAAATTTAGACGTAACACTCGGCATTGCGGGTTCGGCAGGTATGTTTATTGAGACTACTTTTGAATTTACCACAACGATATCGGCTGGATTTGGAGGTGGCAGTTCGAGTGTAAAGTCTAATGGTAAGCAAAACTGCCTTTCAATTCTAAATGCTATCTCAACCACTGCTTCATCAGCTCCTGCCAACGAAGGCTCAATATATATGGGTTACTCCTCCACAAAAGCCTTTGGGGTTTATCCTTATGTGAAAGTTTCAAGCACATTACCCTTAACCGTAAGAAAAGATTCAATTCTGATGTTTGGTTTAGTACCAGGTTCAGGCACGCCATTTTATAAGACAAAAAAACAAATTATTGATGATATTCAGACGCTTCAAAATCTTGCCAATACCACAGCCATAAAAAAAACAAAACAAGAAGCCTTGAATCAGATAAAAGTTTGGAGGCAAGTATTAGCAAAAGATAGTGCCAATATCGCAAACCCTAATAATGTTGTACTAAGTCAGCCATTTACTTTGACAGGAAATGGTGCTGTACTTACAAACTCAACAACAGTTTCGGTGGCTACCAGTGATTATTATGAAACAAGTTATTTTTTAGAAGCAAATGTCGGATTAAGTTTTGTATTTAAGTTTGGAGGCTCTGGTGTTGACGGTGGCTACGAGTTTAAAACAAAAAAAACACTCGGACAAACTATCACTAATACCACAAACACTGCCACGACCATTGCTTACACCCTTCAAGACAACGATGATGGAGATAATTTAAGAATAAAAATTGTAAAAGACCCCACCTACGGTACGCCTATTTTTATACTTGACCCCACACAATCAAAAACATCTTGCCCCTACGAAGGAGGTTATCAAAGAGACCAACCACTTATTCAGATTATAGGAACAGCACAAAATAGTACTACAATACAGAACGTGTCTTTAGGAACACCAGCTGCATTTCAAATAAAACTTTGTAATAATTCTAATGAATCACGTTCTTACAATTTAGGTTTTGTTTCGCAATCAAATTCAAGCGATTTATTGATTTCGGCAGCAGGGAGTTCTGGGTCTTCTTTTGGTACTTTTACTGTTCCTCGTAATAGTTGCCGAGTTGAAAATTATGATGTAAATATTGCGAGAAGATTCCCGACGAGTGATGTAAATTTCTCGAATCTCGAATTTGAATTTTATGCAGCTTGCGAACCCACGATAAGGTCAAGCATTTTTGCAAATGTCGGATTTGCAGCTCCACCACCTCCAACTGGGGTTTTAGCAAATAAAACAGAAGTCTGTACAGGTACGCCCGTTACACTCGCTGCAAATTGCCCAGTCAGCACTACGCCAACTTGGTACACAGTTTCATCGGGTGGTTTTCCCGTGGCAGTGGGCAGTTCAGTTACAGTAAACCCAAGTGTCAATACAACTTACTATGTAGGCTGCGAAACCGTAAATTATGCACGAGATAGGGTTGCCACAAAATTGGTTTTGGTCGGAACGCCTTCAACGGTGCTGAATCTGACAACGAATTTTACAACTGACTCATTCCAAATAGCAAATACAACGATTACAGCTTCAAATAAAATATTCTCGCCTGCAAGCGTAACGTACAAGGCTGGGAATTCGCTTACATTTAACCCTGGCTTTGAAGCAAAAAGTGGCAGTAATTTCATGGCAAGGATTGGTGGGTGTGGGAATTAACTCTATTATCCAAATACGATATTCAGATTAGAACAGTAAAATTTCAAACGTGGTATATCTTATAAATAAAAGATGTATCACGTTTTTTGTATTAATTAAAAGTCATAATAGTAAGCGTCGAGTATCATAGGAAAAATAAATTCATCAAGTATCTGATAACTAACAATTTATTAATTTACCATTCACTAAAAATCTAAAACTTTTATTTACAAATTTCAAAGATGTGCAGCAATTTTTTATATTTTTGATAAAAACCTACTTCAATGAAAATATCATCTACTCTATTTAGTATCCTTGTTGCATTTTTCTTTCTTAATACTTCCCAAATTTTTGCTCAAAGTGATAAACCTATTGTGATGACAATAGATGAATTATTGGAGCTTCAAAGATTAGAGAAGTTAAAACCAGAAAGACCGTATCGTGTAAAAAAAGAAGTTGAAATTGAAAACGATAAAAGACGTCTTCGCATTGCTCCTAATACAGCTTCATCTGGTACAGGTACAAACCAAGGCCGAGCAACTGCTGCTACGCAAACAGTACATTCTAATTTTTTAGGTACACTATTGAGTGAAACAATCGCATTCCCACCAGACAATAATGGTGCTGTTGGGCCAACTCAAGTAGTCATTGCCGTTAATGGTAGCGTGAAAGTTTTTCCAAAAACAGGTGTCACTGTGGCAGCCTCAACGACTGCAACTGGCAACGGTAGTACGCCATTTGCAAATACATTTAGTCTGGATGCTGATGTATTTTTTAGTTCTGTTTTAGCAGCAGGAAGTTACACCAGCGATTTACATATACGATACGACCGCCTCAGTCAACGTTGGTTTATTGTATGTATTGAGGTAAATACTTCACAAGTTAATAATCGTCTTTTGATAGCAGTAAGTAGTGGGCCAACGATTACAAATACAAGCAGTTTTACATTTTTTCAGATTGCACATAACCTTATTCCTCCAGCAGGCGATAATAATACTTTTTATGACTACCCAACTTTAGGTGTTGATAAAAACTCTTTGTATCTCGGGGCAAATTTATTTGGTGCTCCTGCTAACGGACAACCATTTATAGGTTGTAATATGTATGTAATTAATAAAGCTGATTTGATGAAGGCTTCACCTGTTCTAACAGCAACGGCCTTCCGTAATAGTAGTGTAGCTAAAGACGTATTCACTCCACAAGGCGTGGATAATGACGACCCAAATGCCACTGAAGGCTATTTCATAGGTGTTTCTAACACTGTATTTAGTCGTTTAGTGCTTCATCGAATTACCTATTCAGGAGGTGTGCCTTCAATAAGTGCTGATATTCCTTTAAATGTTAGTACCACCTCATCGCCAAGAACAGTACCTTATCAAGGAGCCAGTCCCACCACTAAAAGACTTGATGCACTCGATGATAGGCTCTTTGCTGCCATGATTATGAAGAACAAAATTACGGGTGCAAGTACACTATGGACAACCCATAATATGAATGTCTCTACTACTGGAGTGGCCAACAATACAGCAAGAGCAAATGGAAGCCGTTGGTATGAAATCGGAAATTTATCAACCACACCTACTGTTGTGCAATTCGGAACAGTTTTCGATGCAACTGCCACAAATCCAAAAAATTATTTCATTCCAGCCATTGCGGCCACAGGGCAAGGTCATGCTGGTATAATCATGCACTCGGCTGGTGCTGCCAGTTATCCTAATGTTGAAGTAGCTGGTCGATACAGAACCGATGGAAGTGGAGTAATGCAAGCTCCTTCGCAAACTACCGTAGCCGCTGGTGCCTATAATCCACCGGGTGACGCTGGACCTGTCTTACGTTGGGGTGATTATTCTCAGGTTGTGGTTGACCCAGAAGATAACATGACATTGTGGGGGTTTGCTCAGTACGCTAACGATGTTGACTCCTATGGTGTAAGGGCTGTACAATTAAAAGCTCCAGCCCCACCTCAAACTTTATCGGCTGCGTTGCCAGTTGGTGCAAATTGTGGCTCTAACGTAGCCTTGACAATTAATGGTACTGCCACAGCAGGCTCTAATCAAGAATTTTTCGACCCAGGTGCGGGTTATACTAATCGTTTATCAGCTTCAATTACATCACCTTCGGCTATAACGGTTAACTCGGTTACATTTAATTCCGTAACACAAATGACCGCAATGGTGAACACTTTAGGCAAAACACCAGGTACATATACCGTTAGAACCACCAATCCAGATGGTCAATCGGCTACTGGAACATTTACATTGACTGGTACTACTCCCTCTGTTTCGATTGCTGTAACATCAGGTACAAACCCAACATGTGTAGGCTCAAGTGTAACATTTACAGCTACTCCAACCAATGGCGGAACAAGCCCTACCTATCAATGGATAAAGAATGGAAATAATGTTGGTACAGGTACAACTTATACTGATGCTGGTACTTCACCAGGCACAATTTCTTGTGTAATGACAGTCGGAACTGGAGTTTGTACGACAGCCCCAACGGCTTCTTCACCTACTACATCTCTAACAATAAATACTGCTACAACTGCTCCAACAAATGTTTTAGTGAGTAAAACAGAGGTTTGTAGCGGTACAAACATCACCTTGACTGCGACTTGTGCTTCTGGAACTATCACTTGGTATAATCAAGCAACAGGTGGAATAGCCTTAGGAACGGGTAATAATTTCGTTCAAAGCCCAACCTCAAATACTACCTATTTTTCAAGTTGTGAAAACGGAGCTTGTCAAAGCTCTCGAACAGCCAGCACTTTAGTTTTGGTTGCTACTCCTACTCCATCATTAACGATTACCTCAAACATTACAAGTGGAAGTAGTATTCAGATTGCAAATAATGACATTACTGCCACCAATAAAATAGTTTCTCCTGCTAAAGTTATTTACAGAGCCGGCAATTATATTTTGTTTAATACAGGTTTTGAAGCACAATCTGGTAGTGTTTTTACAACACAAATTCAAGGGTGTAACTAAATCCCAATATTATTTATTTTCTTTCTTATGATAACATTTGAAGATTGGAAACTAAATAAGGAAAAATGGTTGGATAAAGACCTTGCCCTAATGACTAATGACGAAGGCTGGAAAGAACGAACCACAAAGGGTGGCATCAGCGTTTGGCAAAGACCCTTTCCCGACGATAAAAACGACCTATTTAGATGGCGGTTACCCAAAGTTGATGCCAGTCATGAAGAAGTTTTTGATATTTTTACCAATAAAATGATTGATTATCATCATTATTGGACAGCTGAATACACGGGGGGATATGTAGTAAAAGTGATTGATGAAAACACCCAAATTATCTATCAACAATTCAACCCTAATAAGCCTTTTATTTCAAAACGAGACCTTTTGTATATTCAATGGACAATAAAAATAGATGATAAAACCTTACAGACCAGCTTTAGGTCAATTATTTGGGAAGAACTTCCTGTCCCAAAAGGTTTTGAGCGAATTGATTGGTGGGGCGGGCATCTTTTCGAGGCTAATGATGATGGTACAAGCCAATTGGTATTGATTGATAGAGAAAATCAAGGTGGATATTTCCCTTCATTTTTGATGAATCAAATAATGCCTCAATATCTCATTTATCAATTTAAGAGTATCATCACTTTTTTTGAAAAAGGAGGCACAAAAACTCATCAAAAACTATCAGATTCTCAGAATACTGCCCTAATCAATAAAAACTTAACACGCTAAAAACAAATAAAAATGGCACTCTTTGATTGGCTATCTCAATACGAAACTACAATTAATCAGATTTGGGTATTTACACTTGTATCAACCATGATTCTATATGTTGTATGCAACCTCCTACCCGATAGAATTGTGGGGAAATTTTTGCCACTGCACAATGTATTTAAACCACAAACCAACATTGATTTAGACTATCAGTCAATTGGTTATGTACTCTTACATACCACTTGGGCAACGAGAATTACACATTCTACCATAATTATTGAGGCTGTTTTATGGTTTATTATTTTTGAAAGTTGGCATTGGAGTATTCCGCTTGTTGCAATACTCGCTATTTTGATTCAGGCGATTTTTATCGGAGATAAAAAGTTTGGTCTTTTCTTTATCATCATCGGAATCCTTACCTATTTGGTTGCTATTTTCGGCATTCAATTAATAGGTTTATCAGATGCAGTTTTGTTATCAAAAGTGTTGTTGATGCTTGGTGGTTTGATGCGAATGTTGAGCCATTCGGCTGAACTTATACCGCCAATTTTAATCAATAATACCGACCAATTTGAGAAATTAGACCCTAAAAAAATCACTTTCCGATTATTACTTTCTTCGCCTATCGGCTATATTGGTGAGTTTGGCAGCAGCTTACCGAATCGAATTCTGCCAATTCAGGTAAACTACATTTATCAGACAATTTTTGATATTGCCCCTGAAAAAAACTTAGCGTGGAAAGAGGTGAAAGAATCTGCTAAAACGGTCTTGACGGGTGGCTATTCAAAATTACATTCGTTGAAAAATTATTATGAAAGTGTGGTAAAAAATTAAATTGTGAAAATTATATTATAAACAAAAAGGCTCTATTTCGATAAATAGAGCCTTTTTTGTAGATTACTATTATTTATTTCCCATTCACAATCGGCGAAACTTTCGTTCCAATCAATTCGATGGCTTTCATTAGTTTTTCGTGTGTAAGTCCAGCATTATCCATCTGGAATGTTACTCTCGTAATTCCGCCCAATGCTTCGCTATGACGAAGTATTTTTTCGGCTACCTCTTCGGGATTTCCAATTAAAAATGCACCGAGTTTAGTAGTTTGTGAATCGAAATGCTCACGTCTGACTGGTGGCCAGCCTCTTTCTTTCCCAATATTCGTAAACATTTCGGCATAACCTGGGTAAAATTCTTCGTGAGCTTCTTCGGTGGTTTCAGCTACATAGCCCAATGAATGCAAACCAACTTGTAGTTGGTTGAGCGAATGTCCTGCTTTCAAACCTGCATTTCGGTAGAGGTCAATCAATGGTCGGAAGCGGTGCGTTTCTCCACCAATGATTGCTACCATTAATGGTAAACCCAACATTCCAGCACGAACAAATGATTGTGGAGTTCCACCCACTCCTATCCAAATGGGAAGTTTTTCTTGTAAAGGTCTTGGATAAATAGCTTGATTATATAGTGCTGGTCGAAATTTTCCTTTCCAATTTACTACTTCGTTTTCTCTGATTTTTAGTAAAAGTCCTAATTTTTCAGTAAAAAGTTCGTCGTAATCTTCCAATTTCAAACCAAAAAGTGGAAAGGCATCGGTAAACGAACCACGTCCTACTACCATTTCGGCACGACCTTGCGAGATTAAATCCAATGTAGCAAAATTCTGAAATACTCTAACGGGGTCAATCGCACTCAAAACCGTAACTGCACTTGTGAGTTTTATACGTTTGGTTCGAGCAGCAGCAGCAGCCAAAATCATTGTGGGAGCAGAATCAAGAAATTCTTTGCGATGATGTTCGCCAATGCCAAAAACATCGAGTCCAACTTCATCTGCTTTTTGTATTCTTTCAAGTAATTCCCTTATCGACTGTTCGCTACTTATCGTTTCGCCTTGATTATTCTTTAAAACTGCCGCAAAACTATCAATTCCTATTTCCATTATCCTATAAAACTTTTCGAGAATCTATTTCTTTTTTTACAGCTTGATAGCCGTCATTGGTACGTTTGGCAAAATAGAAAATTACAACAAATATAGCAACAGGAAGAATGAAACCTTTGTGAATAATACTCCAAAACGCCACTCCAATCATCATCCCAATAGCGAAACCTGCATAAATTTTATTCTTTTTTTGTTTTTTTCCCTCTGCAAAAAGCTCTTCATCGGTCATTTCCGAAAGTATTTTTCTGTCCATAATTCAGGAATTTATTCTTTCACTAAATCCACTAATAACTCAATCCAAGCATCAGAATCATTCAAACTCTCTACCAACTGCCAATGTTCGCCACCGTTTTCTTCAAATAACTCTTTGTATTCCTCTCCTACTTCGAGGGTTGTTTCTAAGCAATCTGCCACAAAAGCTGGCGAAAATGCCAAAACTTTTTTGATACCTTTCTTAGCCAAATCTTTCACAACATCTTCGGTGTAGGGTTGAATCCAAGTTTCACGCCCCAATCTCGATTGGAAACAGGTGGTGTAAGTTCCTTCTTTCAGACCTAATTCTTTCACCAAAAGGCGGGTTGTCTCGAAACATTCAGCACGATAACAATGCTGATTCATGGCCGTAATCGAATCACAACATGAACCAAGTTTACAAGTATTACCTGTGCAATCGCCTTTGCGTATCTGACGTGCAGGAATTCCGTGATAGCTAAAAATCACGTGCTCGTAATCATGTGCCTCCAAATGCTTTTTTCCCATTTCGGCAAAAGCACTCACAAATTTCGGGTGATTGTAGAAGTAATTGAGAAACTTGATTTCGGGAATGACTTGCCATTTAGTTACGATTCGCATTACTTCCTCATAAACCGAACCAGTAGTAGCCGAAGCATATTGCGGAAAAAAAGGAATGACAATAATATTATTCAATCCCATTTTCTGGAATGCCTTCAAACCCGACTCAATACTTGGGCTTTGATAACGCATTGCTAATTTCACCACATATTCATCGCCCAAAGCAGCTTGAAGTTGCTTTTCGTTGGCTTCGCCATAAATTTTTAATGGTGAACCATTTTCTGTCCATAATTCTTTATAAATTTTGGCAGATTTTGGCGAACGGAATGGTGCAATAATCAAATTAACCAACATCCAACGAGGTATCGCTGGGTAGTCAATTACTCGACCATCCATCAAAAACTCTCTCAAATATTTTCTTACATCTGGCACACTCGGGCTATCGGGCGTACCAAGGTTTACTATCAAAACACCTGTTTTTCCAACCATTTCTTCAATTTAATGAATAATTAAGAATGTATTTTAAAGCACTGTATCAGAAACATTCTTAATTCTTAATTATTAATTCTCAATTCTTAATTTAAAACTCTATTTTATCTTTTTTCTTATTATAATCTTTTGCTTTGCTGAAATCTGGCTTTTTGAAATCGGTGTAAATTGATTCGGGTAAAGCTTCAAAAACCTTGATTTCAGTTAAATCACGGTCGCCACGCTCGCCTGACAAGATAATCTTGCCATAAGGTTTATAATCTGTCCACGGACGAGTAAAACCTGGTTTTTCATCAGTTGATTTAGCATAATACGACCACTGAGTTAGTAAATTGCTTTCTTTCTCAACCCAAACTTTATACATATTGTTTGGCGTATTACCCACTTCTTTGAACGTCATCTGCAATAGGTACGCTTCTTTACCTGTTTCGGTTTTATCTTCGCCCAAATATTTGAGTGTCACACCATTATCTCTCAATTTGAACGGCATAGTGAGCCAATATGAATCATTTATCCAAGCCCCTTTGCCAGCTTTCATATATTTCTTAACCGAATCTGCGGCCGTTTGTTCAGCTCCGTACTTAAAAACTTTTCCAGTTTCGGTATTGATATTCATTAAAATCACTGATTTGTCTCTCGGAAAATCAATTCTGACATTTCCTGTCCATTTATCCCAAGTGAGAGTTCTGGCACCGAAGAAATTCCATGTAATATGGCGAGTTTCGTCCCAAGCTTTTTTGCCACCCATAGCTGCCATTACTTTATCAGCAATTTCGATGGCTTTTGCATCAGAAGTTTCTTGTGCTTTGAGCGTTTGGCTAAACATAGCCACAATACAAATAAATAGTAGTTTTTTCATTGAACTGTTATCTTAAAGGGTTGATATTTCTTGAAATAAAATTAAATAAAAAAGAGAAGGTTATCTTCAAAAAAGTAACTTTTTTACTGAGTAAAGACGAATCACTCACTGAGTGAAGTCGAAGTTTGCCGTATAATAAATATTTACTAAAATAAATATTAAATCATTTTGCGAATATTCGCTTTCTACACTAACTTTGCTGAACAATTACAAAACTCCAATAACAATGAATACTTCATCCATTTCATCGACACCCGCAATGCCCATCTCTAATGAAACTGTAAATATTATAGATTTGTTACGAGTGATTGGTATGCAAGAAGTTACAAACAACGTTTTTACATTACCAAAAAAGAAGAAAAAATAAATCGATTTACGAAGTACGATTTACGAATGACGATTTTATTCATTATATGTTAAACAAAATCATTCGTAAATCGTCATTCATAAATCGTAAATTCTAATAAGCTCTCACCAATTTGCCTTCCATAAAGTTTACGAACGCACGGTTCACTACTCTATTTCCGCCACGAGTTGGATAATTTCCTGTAAAATACCAATCACCAGTATGATTCGGACAAGCCTTGTGCAGATTTTCAACGGTCTGATATACCATCGCAACTTCCGCTTTCATGTTTTCTGGTGTAACGATTTCAGCAATTTTCTGAGAAATCTCTTCATCAGTAAATTTATCGTATAATTGCTTCACAAAATTTTGTTCGTAAGCATTATCGGTTTGTAATGCACCCACACTCTGTGCATAAACCTCATGCTTCATATATTCTATACCGTTTTGACGAAGTAAATCAAGCATAGCTCTGAAAGCCACAAATTCTTTCATCTTCGACATATCAATACCATAGCAATCAGGGTAACGAATCTGCGGAGCCGATGAAACAATAATTACTTTCTTTGGCCCGAGACGGTCAATCATTTTCAAGATACTTTTTTCGAGCGTTGTTCCACGCACAATCGAGTCATCTATCAAAACTACGGTATCGATGCCTTTACGCACAACTTCATAAGTCATTTCATATACGTGTGAAACCATTTCGTCACGCTCGTCATCATTAGTGATGAAAGTACGAAGTTTTACATCTTTCGATACTAATTTTTCGATTCTTGGACGGAAAGACAACACTTTCTTGATTTCTTCGGGCGAAAGATTGCCTTCGGTGATACGTTTCAAACGCCAATCAGACAAGTATTGCTCTAAGCCTTCTACCATTCCGAAAAATGCACTTTCGGCTGTGTTCGGGATGTATGAGAAAACTGTATTTTCGAGGTCATAATTAATTTCTTCTAAAATCTGAGGAATCAATAATTGACCGAGTTTTTTACGTTCTTCATAGATTTGAGGGTCAGAGCCACGTGAGAAATAAATACGCTCAAAACTACACGATTTTTTCTCCAATGGTTTCATTATCTGAAACTCGTTATATTCGCCATGCTTGTCAATAATCAAAGCATTTCCTGGCTGAACTTCTTTAATATCATCATAATTGGCATTGAAAGCAGCTTTAATAGCCGTTTTTTCAGAAGCAACAATCACTACTTCATCGTTTGCCCAATAGTAAGCCGGACGAATACCCGCAGGGTCACGCACAACAAATGAAGCACCGAAACCTGTCACACCAGCCATTGCATAGCCACCGTCGAAATCACGGCACGCACGGTGCAATACTCTTGGCAAATCCATGTTATCTTCGATAATATCAGAGAGGGCGGGGTTTTCGTAGATGCCTTTGAAGCGGTCGAATACTCTTTGGTTTTCTTCGTCGAGGAAGTGTCCGATTTTCTCCATTACGGTTACGGTATCTCCCAAATCTTTCGGGTGCTGACCCAATTTTACTAATTTATGGAAAAGTTCTTCTGCATTAGTCATGTTGAAGTTTCCTGCTACCAACATGTTTCGGCTACGCCAGTTACTCTGACGCAACATCGGATGGCAATTTTCAATTTCGTTTTTGCCGTGTGTACCGTAGCGAAGGTGTCCGAGCCAAACTTCACCTGAGTAAGCTACATTTTCTTGCAACCATTCAGCATTTTTGAATTTGTCGGGATTGTTGCGAAGAACATCTTTGTATTTCTCGTTAATCTTGTTAAAAATATCAACAATCGGTCGATTTTCAACGGAACGGTATCTACTTATGTAACGATGGCCAGGGGCAACATCAAGTTTTACATTTCCGACTCCTGCTCCATCTTGGCCACGATTCGATTGTTTTTCCATTAAAACGTACAATCGTTGAATGCCATAAAGGGGCGTACCGTATTTGTCGATGTAGTATTGAAGTGGTTTGCGAAGACGAACAAGGGCAATGCCACATTCGTGTTTAATTGCGTCGCTCATTGAGAATTTTTGGAGATTGGTTATGCAAAGTTCTAAAGAATATACGTGCCTTGCAAAGAAAAAGTTCTATTTGTTTTAAGAGAATGTTAAGTCGATTTCGGGAAGTTTGACAATATCTAAAATTAAGAAAACATTTTCTTTGAAAAAGGCTAATTTATGCCAATTTCAAGCTCTCAATTAGATTAATCAGCCCGCTCGGACGCATAAATAAATAGATGATAAAAAATAGAAATATCAACAAGAAACCTTTGCGAATAAAGCCAATTTGATAGTAGCGAACTCCAATTTTAGGTTCTTTGAAAATCATAAAATATGGAATCTTGATATAATAGAATATCGAAATAGCAGTGTTTAGTAAGCCAAATATTAAGACAATTAATAACATATTGCTGCCTGATGTTTGATAAGATTCCCACAGAGCAGTAAAAAGAAGTAATTTTCCAGTAAAACCCACAGTTGGCGGTAAGCCTACTAAGGCAATCATAATTATTACAGCCGCTAAGCCCAAAAATATATTTTCTTGTCCCAAACCTCGCAGGCTTTCGAGTTCGTAGCTTTCAGTTTTCAGAGCCAGTAAATCTATCAGTAAAAAGGCCGCAAGCGTAATAAAAAGATAAGTAGCAATATAAAAAATAGTTGACTGAACACCAATCGTATTAGTTGCCAACAAACCCACCAACATAAAACCTGCATGAGCAATTGTTGAATAACCGAGCATTCGCTTGGTATTAGTTTGCCACAAAGCTGATAAATTTCCAATCGTGATAGAAGCCATAATTATGATAGCCATTATCATTCGGAAGTCGATACTTAATGACGAGAAAAGACGAATCAAAACCAGTACAACAGCTGCTTTTGGAGCAATTGAAAGAAATGCAACGATAGGTGTTGGAGTTGCTTCATAGACATCGGGGGTCCAACTATGAAATGGAACAGCCGAGAGTTTAAAAAGTAAACCTCCAATTGTCATAAAAACAGCAATCTGAGCTATCCAAGTTGGATTTTGACCTAAAAAAGTAGCAAATTCTTGTCCAACAAAATTGAGTGTACCCGTCATGCCATAGAGCAGCGAAATGCCATAAAGCATGATTGCCGAACTCGTGGCTCCGAACAAAAGGTATTTGATACCAGCCTCGCTATTGTTTTTCCCTTTGTTGAAAACCACCAAAATATATGAGCAAATAGAAACCATTTCGAGCGAAACATAGAGCATAAGCCAGTTGGTGGTCATGGTCATGATGAACAATCCCCAAACCAAAGCCATAAAAATGGCATAGAACTCCCCTACTACTTTATAGCCCACCACCCAAACATGAATCAGAACAGCTACTGATGCAATGGAAATAATGAGCTTGAAGAATAAACTGACGGAATCTAAATATATCAGTTGCCCAAAAAGCACACTTCCCGACTCGAAATATTGTTTATAGAATCCAAAAAAGGCATAAAACACAAAACCAATACTAATTAACACACTGATTATAAGCACATTAAACAACACGTAGGTGCGTTCAGCATCCAATTTTTGAGAAAAAGCAATAGCAGCAACTATCACCAAAAATACTACTCCAAAGAGTAAGTCAGGCAATAGTACACGTGAACTAAAGAGAATATGTGATAATTTTTCGAGCATTGAATATTGGCTATTGACATTTAGCTTTTGCGAAATACCAGTTAAAATTAAGTGAATAACTCATGTTATGCAGAAATAATAAAATTTACCACAAAAGACACTATGGAGACACGATTGACACAAGACATATTTTACTGAAACTTGTGTCCATTGTAGAAATCCATTGTGACTATTGTGGTTAAACATGTTAATCGTATTTTGAACATGTCTGCTAAACCTAAGTAAATAAAGTAGCTAAAAATCAAACCACCGAAGCAGCCGAATGCTAATAGCTAACCACAAAATCTAAAACCCATTTAAAAAGGCCTTCACTGATTCACCTGAAATATCAAATATGAGACTTGGGAAAATTCCAAAAATAATTGATAAGGCTGCAAGCGAATAAAGCATGACTATTTCACGGAAATCAAGGTCTTTCATATTTTCTTCTTGGTTGCGGTTTGCCCAAAATGTTCCGAAAAACATTTTTTGTAATGTCCAAAGGAAATAACCTGCCGAAAGTACGATTCCCAGCATAGCAAGCATCGAAACCCAATCTGGTAAAATTTCTGACTGAAAACCACCCATGATTGTAAAAAACTCACCCATAAATCCTGGCAATGTTGGCAAACCTAAAGCCCCGAAAAACGCCACCGTGACTGCCAATGTAAAATAAGGCATAACACTTGACAAACCTCTGAAATTTTCGATAAGTCGGTTATGCGTTCGGTCGTAGATAACTCCAGCCACCAAAAACAACATTGCCGAAACCAATCCATGACCAAACATTTGATAAATTGCTCCATTTACGCCTTCAACGGTCATTGAAGCCAATCCTAAAAGCACAAATCCCATGTGAGAGATGGACGAATAGGCAATCATTTTCTTCAAATCTTCTTGAGCAAGGGCATTATAAGCACCATAAATAATTGAAATGACACCCGCCCCCGCTACTATATAAGTAAACTGATAAGCAATATCGGGGAAAAATCCATAAGCAATACGAATGAAACCATACGCACCTACTTTCAATAAAATACCTGCCAAAACCACCGAAACTGGCGTTGGGGCTTCGACGTGAGCATCGGGTAACCACGTATGAAAAGGTACTGAAGGCAATTTTATTCCAAAACCAACAATTAATAAGACAAAAGCAAAATATCGGGCTGATACGCCAAAAATCATCTGTTTTTCGATTGGGTGCAGAAGACTATGAGGAATATAATTTTTAAAGTCAGTCAGTTGTCTAAAATCGAAGGTATGAACAGTACCGCCCATTTCTTGCGAGAAAAATGAATCTTGCACCGACATTGACAGCCCAATCATCACAATAAGAATGAAGATTGAGCCAACCAATGTGTAAATAAAGAATTTAATAGCAGCATATTCTCGACGTTCGCCTCCCCAAATTCCGATTAGGAAATACATTGGAAGCAACATAAACTCGAAAAATAAAAAGAATAAGAAGAAATCAAGGGCGGCAAAACAACCGATGACACTTCCCGAAAGTAATAAATAAAGCGAATGATAGGCTTTTTGGCGGTATTCAATAGTAAATGAAGCAATCGAACCAATGAGCAAGACAATTCCCGAAAGTAAAACCATTGGCATATTTATTCCATCGACTCCCAAAAAGTAGTCAATCGAAAGCACTCCGAGGTTTCCGAGACTCATACGAATCCATTCGTGCTGCTCAACAAATTGATAATCTGACAATTGTCTATCAAAATTATTATAGAGCGTAAAAATATTGAGCAAATTAATGACACTCACTATCAGCGAAATCCATCGAAATGAATCTCGGTAAGTGCTTGGCAACAACAACACCATCACCGAACCAGCAAGTGGCAGAAAAATGAGTGTTGAAAGTAAAAAATTATTCATAATTTTTAGTCAATAGTCGATAGTCCACTGACCACAGACATTTTATTTATTAAATATCTTTTCTCCACTTTTCCACTTAAAATCAGTTGTTTTAAAGTGTTTGATGGACTTTTTATTTTATTATCAAAAGAATCATCATCAAAACCAAACAAACAAAAATCGTAATGATATATGTTTGGGCTTTACCATTCTGAATCTGACGAGTATATGAGCCGATTTTTGCCGTCGTGTTGGCAACCAAACCCACAAAGCTATCAATGATACTTCTTTCAACCCAATAATTCAATGAAGCCCAAGCGATTGTCAGACTACCAACCGAATTTACTGCTCCATCAATTATCTTTCTATCAAAAAGATTGATTTTTGGGCTTATCCAAAGCAATGGTTTTACGAATATAGTTTGGTACAACTCACTCAAATAATAGTTTTTGAATATAAACTTGGCAATCATTCCCCTTGGCTCAAGCTCCTCATTATCAAGTCGATAACTTTCTTCTTTCGTAAAAATATAACCTAAAAGTACGCCATTAAGTGCCACTAAAATAGCAATGTATGCAACCCACTGATAGCTTGTAGCTTCATGATGGAAAGTATGAAAAAACCAACTGCTTTCGGCCGAAAAAGGGTTCAAAGCAAACACAAACCCTATGGAAGCGATAGCCATAACGATTGATGAAAGCTCCATTGGGCCAATGTCCGATAAGAAATCAAGTAAATCACCTTCTTCTGCATGTCTGATTTCTGCTTGTTGGCGTTCCTCATCATCTTCCACATTTACGATTCCTTCGATACGTTTCGCCACATTTTTATAGAGACTTTTTGCACTTGATGAAATCAGTTCGAGTGGATTATCTTCTCGTTCTAAAAACACCAAAAATACTTGTCGCATCATGTAATATGCACTCATACCCGAAACTACCAAACACACCGCAGGGATAATAAAGTATGCTTGCTTTGGTTGGCGTGATGCCCACTCAAAAGCCGCAACAACGATAGCATCTTTTGATAAAAATCCAGAGAAAAACGGAATCCCTGCCAATGCTGCGGCACAAATCGTGTAAGTATAATAAATGATAGGAATTTCTCGGCGGAGGTTACCCATTTTACGCATATCTTGCTCGTGGTGCATGTGGTGAATCACCGCTCCTGCTGACAAAAACAAACCTGCTTTAAAAAATGCGTGGGTAACTAAGTGAAAAAGTGCGGTATTAACTGCTCCAACTCCGATTCCGACCACCATTAAACCTAATTGAGAAATAGTAGAAAAGGCCAAAAGTTTTTTAATATCATATTGAACAAGTGCCGAACACGCTCCGAAAAACATAGTAAGCATACCCACAACGGCCATCACGAGAAGTGTATTTGGCGATAGAATTGGTTCGATTCTGGCCATCAGAAAAATACCTGCAGCAACCATCGTGGCAGCATGAATCAATGCCGAAACTGGCGTTGGGCCTTCCATCGCATCGGGTAGCCATACTTGCAAAGGTAACTGAGCAGATTTGGCGACACATCCACAAAAAAGCAATAAGCCAATGGTTGTAATTATCGGGCTATTTAATGAGGCAGCCGACATTACCTGTGCTTTATTGACGATTGTTGTCACATCGAGCGTACCAAAATATCTGTAAACCAATAATATTCCGATAAAAAAGCCAATATCACCAATTCTGTTCACCAAAAATGCTTTCATAGCAGCATTGGTGGCTGATTTTTTCTCGTACCAAAAACCGACCAGCAAATACGAACACAAGCCCACTAATTCCCAAAACATAAAAATCATCAAGAGATTTCCCGAAATCACAATGCCAATCATGGCTAAAATGAAAAGATTGAGATAGGCATAATATCGACCAAAACTTGGGTCGCCTTGCATGTATTTGAGAGAAAAGACCTGTACCCAAAGTGCTATAAATTGCACCAAAAAGTACATCAAATACGTGAGGTCATTGAGCAGAATATCAATCGTGAAGAGTTTATCGCTGATATAAAACCAATTGTACGAGATAACATCACCCGAAATATCACTCAAGCGAATACCCATCGAGAAAAGTACACCAATAAAATTTATGAGTATTGAAAGTAAACCAATGGATTGCTCACTCAGTTGATTTCGTTTGTACAACAAAAACGAAAAACCGAATAAATAAAACAATATATTGATTAAAATGACTAATTCAGCAGACATCCAATAATGGTCTTTTTTTGCAAATATCCGACCTTATAAGCGATAATGCAAAAATGAAGCCGAATTTTATATAAGAAAAACACACGAAAGCGATTTATGTTTTAGTAAAAAATGATAAGTTTGTGACATAATCTCTATTTAACCTACCATAATAGTATGAAAAAGCCCTTTTTAGGATTACGCACCACTATCTACAGAGTTTCAGATATTACTGAAGCAAAAAATTGGTATAGCGATGTTTTAGGCTTCGAGCCTTATTTCGATGAACCCTTTTATGTGGGTTATAATGTAGCTGGCTACGAACTTGGCCTACAACCCGATGAAAAAAATGAAGCAAAAACTGACGGAGTAATTACGTATTGGGGCGTTGAAAACGTTGAAGAAAAGTACAATGAATTACTGGTAGCAGGGGCTACAACTTTTGAAGCTCCTACCGAAGTTGGCGGAGGAATAATTGTGGCAGCAGTAAAAGACCCTTGGGATAATGTTTTTGGTATTATTTACAACCCACATTTTAGTTTGTAGGCTATTTCACACATCGAAAACCTACGTGCATTAACGAAGTTTCGGGCGAAGTAAAAGAGCGTCCCGAAACTCGATACCCATGACACCAGCCTGGTTCACAGAGAAATGAGCCACCTTTTTCTACTTTTTCAAGCGTATCGGTTGACATTAATCCGTTGGCAATATCGGCATAATTGATTTTCCAGTTATCGCACCACTGCCAAACATTGCCTGTCATATCCGTCAGGCCAAGTGGCGTTTTTCCAAAATGCCCAACGGGCGATGTGTAGAAAAAGCCATCGGTGTTTTTATTATAATTAGGAAAAACTCCATTCCAAGTATTCGCCAATGCTTTCCCATCTTTCTCTAAATCGTTTCCGAATGGATAAATTGTTCGGTCGTTTTTGGCATTTCGAGCGGCGTGTTCCCATTCTATCTCTGAGGGTAGTCTTTTGCCAGCCCATTTTGCGTAAGCAGCGGCATCATACCAAGAAACTTGTGTAACTGGATGATTATCAGGTGCTTTAGATTGGTCTTTTCCGAGCGGATATTCCCAGTTAGCTCCTTTTTTCAGCGTCCAACCTTTAGTATCTTTATCAAAAAAACCTCCATCACCAAAGTTTTCGGCGTAGGTTTTATAGTTGGTTGCTTTTATAAATTCACGAAACTGAGCTACAGTTACGGGCGAAATATCCATAAAAAATGGTTTTACCTCTGCCCAAAACATGGGCCTTTCAAAATCCATTCCATCAGTTGTACCGATTTGTGTATATCCGCCTGGCACATAAACCATTCCTGCGGGAATGACTAAATCTTTAGGTATTTCTTGCTTCGGAAAGTTTTTGGGAGCTTCTTTTAAGATTTTTATAGTTGGAGAGAAATCAAAAGAGGTTTGTTCTGCTTTTTTTTCAGAATTACAGGAGAAAAGGATGATTGATATAAAAAAATATACCTTAATGAAATGTCGTATGTTAGATAAAATTATATATATTTCTTGTACAATTTCTCTATTGCCAATTACTTGTCTTGACTTTGGAGTGTAAACGTGAAACTTCTCTAAGTTTTTTTGTAATGAGTTTATTTCCATTTTTTAGCTTTGCTGCTATTCTAAATATAAACATAAATTTAGTCTAAACAAGAAACACACTTATAGTCTATTCCGGTAATTTTATATTTCTTAAATTTTTTCATTATATCTTCACTAATAATTAGTGCAATTTCATAGTTTTCAATTCTGAATATGTTTGAAGATTCGGTTTTATTACCATCAACTATGAGTTTTTGAAATACCTTGTAAGTACCAGCCAAATCTGGTCTTATTTTATTATTTTCTTCCCACAATAAAAAGTCGGATAAATCACTATCCACTGCATCAATATATTTCTTTATCACAAGTATATAGAAATTTTCTTTACTCTTTTTTATGTTTATTGGTATAAAAAACACTTCCTCATCGTCCAAAATACTTTTTATGCGTTCGCTAACGATTGGCACATCAAATGCACTAAAAGTAAAATCTAATGCTTCACCATTTTCTATTATATCCATTACCAACTTTTGGTTGGAATCTAATTTTGAATTCTTTATAGAAATGTAATTCCATATATTTACTTTTTTAGATGAATAAACTTCACCTAAAAACCATCTGTTTCTAATATTTAATTTATCCAGTAATCTATAATATTTCATCATCCAAATGAAAGGATTGTAAAATTTCAATCAAAAAGTGGCCAATTCACTCCCAAAAAGAAAGTACGTCTCAAACCTGGATAAGTTGAACTTACGTAATATCCATTACTCGGAAAACCTTGATTGACATGAGCAAATTTAAAGAAAAGTCTGACTTTATTAATTTTTAGGTCAGCAAAAACATCAGCCACTGGAGTTCCCCAAACTTTTTGTTGGTCTTGCAAAAAGAACTGACGAGTAAGTGGCATAAAATTATTGGCAAAATAGGCCGAACGATAATATATTTCAACGCCTGCATTGATACGCAGCACTTTTGCGTATATAAACTCGTAAGAAATCGTTGTATTATTAGCAAATTTTGGCGTCGGAAGTCGATTTTCGGCTGTATTAGCTGTGTAATATGATTGATTGGCAATCAATAATCTTTTCCAACGATATTCTACACCAAGCCCTACCCTAAAAATATTAATAGCCGATGAATCTTGTCTTACTTGAGCCTTTGTGTCGTAATAAATAAAGTTGGTAATAAGTGAATTATAAGCACTTGGAGAAAGTACAAAATTGCCCTTTTGCAAACTTGTAGAAGCATAAAGGTT
Organism: Emticicia aquatilis; assembly: GCF_014644295.1. Classification (GTDB taxonomy): domain Bacteria; phylum Bacteroidota; class Bacteroidia; order Cytophagales; family Spirosomataceae; genus Emticicia; species Emticicia aquatilis. The sequence continues at coordinate 10,545 of NZ_BMKK01000002.1, read as the reverse complement.
AGTTGTAAAGGTTTTTGCCAGCGTTTTTTTCCAATCGTAGGCAATACTTGTAAACTTCTCATCTAAGATATTTGGTGGCACTCTCAAAATCGAAACTCCCGCCTTTATTCGAGGGCTTAAATATTCAGCTTGAAGTCTCAGATTTCCTAACGTATTGACCGCACCAAGTTCAGCTTCTGCATATACCCTTCTGACACTATCAGGAAAGAAATAATTTGCCCATCCGCCAACGAGCGTTTCAGTATTTATCCTATTTGGCAAATAATTTCCTGAATCAGACCTCATCGTGTAAAAACGCTGACGTATGTATAATCTATAAGCAAAACCTTTATAGATACCTTTAATTCCGAACTTATTTTCGAGTAGATTATAGCGTAAGTCCATCGAAAGGGTATCCTTAACACTCTTCGGAATAACTTGATAAAATCCTGCTTTTTCAGATGAATCAGCTCCGAATTTCACATCAGTAAATAAATCTCGGCGTTTCTGATAATCTAAAATATGATATACCTGAAAACCATTCGTGAGTTTGTATTGATGATAAACATGTAATTCGTTTCGCCAATCTCTCGAAGCCGCCCCAGTAAGTTTTGAAAGGAAATCACGGTAATTTCCTAAACTACTTTCCGCCACAAAGGTGCTGCTATCACTCAATGGTTGAATCCCTCCCTGCTCAAGAGGAGCATGATTGAAGTGATTATAACTTCCCAAAATGATATACTTACCGTTTTCCGACTCATAATTTGAATGTAGCATCACCGCCCAACTATCCACCATACGTTCTTCACGGGTTTGTGGGGCTCCGTATTGTTTTGATGAAGATAAGCGTCTTACATCAAGCGTGGCGTTGAGTCGAGGTTTTATATTTTGTGAATGCGTAAAGTGCATGATACCAGTTCCTCCACCCGACTGCACATAATTGACATTCGTGTAAGGCGATTTTGTATTAAAATAAGTAGTTTTTCGCACATCAAAGGCATACGCTCCGTAAGTTGTATAGCCTAAATTTTTAGCAATATCGGTGGTTGGTATGAAAAATAGTGGCTTTATTGCCGTTCCGACATTTCCTAAATCTTGATAAAGAAGCCCACTGCGAAGATTAAAATCAAATAGATGGAAGTTTGTAAGCGTGGTATCTGGATTATAAAAAGTCTTGCGGTTATTTAAAATATCGTCTTCGAGGATATATTTGACGGTCTTGGTACTGTAAACTTGCTTGGTAGAATCATCAAGAATTTGGGCAAACGAAAACCCACAAACCAGTGACAATAAAAATGTTATAAATATATGTTTTTTGTTCATCTAAATATTCAAAAGCTAAAATAGCGGTATATTACGAACGAATCGAGAGATTCGTTCCACAAATTATAACGCAATTTACGGCAAATCTTTGAAAGGAGGGTGAAGAAAAGATTGTTAATTGTTGTTAAAGATAATGTGGTGGCGATAAATGATATTGATTTAGGGTACTTATAAAGCCTTTTCAAATTATCACCCAGCCCAAAAACAAACCGATGAAAATGATAATGTAAGTTGGAACGAGTCGGGTTTGTAGAAGAATAAGCGTAAGAATAATTGTCAAATCAGCCACTAAATCAAAGGCCATTGGTCGGTAAAGCGATAAGGCCGCTGCTGCTGTCAGACCAGTACTGGCGGCATTGATACCTTCGAGTGAAGCTCTGATTCCACGGTATTTTTTGAGTTCATTCCAAAATCGTATCACAAAGAAGATGAGAAATGTGCCAGGTAGAAAAATACCGACTGAAGCAACAATACTTCCCAAAACTTCGCCACTCGTCCCCCACTCCCGCATAGATAAAGCTCCAACAAAAGCCGAAATCGAAAAGACAGGGCCTGGGGCAACTTCTACGATTGCAACGCCCGACAAAAACTCATCAGCAGATAAATAATGCTTAAACTCAACAAATTCATTATAGAGAAGTGGCTTCAAAATATGCCCTCCACCAAAGGCTAAACTGCCATTTCGATAAAAATTCTCAAAAAGTCTGACGGGTAAATTATTAGTAATTTTACCTAAAACCACCGAAAACATAAACACACCCAACCAAAGAAAGAAATTCGACCATTCGACTTTGATTGGCTGTTTTTCCATTTTTTCTTGCTCACCAAACTTAAATGAGGTGGCTAAACCTCCCAACAAAATCCAGATTGGTGTAATGTACGGTGAAGGGAATACGAAAGCAGCAATGGCAGCCAAAAGCATCAAAAAAATACTCGTTTTGGTTTTGATTACTTTCACTCCAATCGAAAAAGCAGCAAAAATAATAAACGCCACTCCCATCGGTTTGATGAATCGAGTGAGGTTTGTGAGTTGGTCTTTTTCTACATAAGTAACTCCCAAAGCAGCCAAAGTCATAAGCAAAGTTCCTGGAAGTATCCAAACCAGAAGCGTAAGATAGGCTAAACTTGCACCACCCAATCGAAAACCTATGGCCGTGATGGTTTGGGTTGAAGTTGGGCCTGGTAAAACTTGACACAGAGCTTGGAGTTCGAGAATTTCGGCTTCGGTGATGTAGTTGTGTTTTTTTACGAGTCTGTCTAAAAACATCGTCAAGTGTACTTGCGGACCACCAAAACAGGTGAGAGCAAGTATCAGTACGTCTTTCAAGAAAATGATATAACGAATCTGACGAGTTTTAGCCATATTTGGGGAAAATGTTTTTACCACTAAGAAATAAAAGATACACTAAGCTACACCAAGAAAATGCTTAGTGTAACTTAGTGTGCTTAGTGCCTAAGTGGTGAAATTTTAAATTCTTATTTCTTAAACCCTAATTCACGCAAACGCTCAGCCAAAAACTCACCCGCCGTCATGTTTTCGTAGCGGCGTGGATTTTCGGCATCAATGCAAGATTCCAAGCAAGTCAAATCCATATCGCCACGTGGGTGCATGAAGAATGGAATTGAGAAGCGTGAAGTCTTCATTTTTTCACGTGGTGGATTTACCACTCGGTGAATCGTTGATTTTAGTTTATGATTGGTCAAACGGTCGAGCATATCGCCTACATTGATAACAATTTGTTCTGGCAATGCCGTTACAGCAATCCACTTTCCATCCAAACGCAAAACTTCTAAACCATCGGCCGAAGCTCCCATCAAAAGTGTAATCAAATTAATATCTCCGTGAGCGGCCGCACGCACAGCACCTTCGGGCAAAGCATCAGGGTTTTCGATAGGAAAATAGTGCAATGCACGCAAAATACTATCTCCATTACGTACTTTTTCCTCGAAGAAATCTTCCGAAAGACCTAAGTATAAGGCAATTGCACGCAAAAGTGTTTTACCTGTATTTTCAAAAGTCTTATAAACTTCGGTTGTATATTGCTCAAATTCGGGTACTTCAGCAGGGAAAATATTTGATGGCATATTTCCCTCAACCACTGGCTGACCAACGTGATAAAATTCTTTCAAATCGGGTTTTGTAAAACCTTTAGCGGTTTCTTTTCCTTTTCCTACATAACCACGCTGACCAAGTAGTTCGGGAAACTCATATTTGGTTTTGTTTTCGTCGGGTTGATAGAAAAACTTCTGCACCGCAGCGTAGAGTTTTTCACGAAGTTCGTCAGAAAGTCCATGATTTTTTATAGCTACAAAACCAATCGTATTAAAAGCAGCACCGAGGTCCTGAACGAATTTATTTTTACGAGCGTCATCGCCAGAGGTAAAGTCCGCCAAATCAAGCGACGGAATTGAATCAAGAAGTGTTTGTTCCATAAGATGAAGATTTTTTGGCAAAAGTAAGGAAAATCATTGATTGTGTGAAATGAGAAATATCACAAACGCTTTTAATAGATTTTCCGCTACCTATATACTTTACTGATAGTGACTAAGTTTTTTATTCAAAACCAACCCGAATTTCTCAATATTTCTGCAATTAATATTCCCCAATAAGTTCCGGTTGCATTACCTAATGCTCCGACTAAAATTCCAGGCAAGGTAAGGTCGGTTCGATTAAGGCTTCTCGAAAGTGCCATTGCCGAAGCAGAGCCGCCTACATTGGCTTGTGAGGCAATCGAAACGATGTCCCAGTCTTGCTTGAATAATGCTCCCAAACCATAAATGATAAGCCCATGAACAGTAACCAAAATCGTCACGAATACCAATAAAACAATGGCTAAAGCTCCATCTTTGAGCAATGCTGGCACATCACAATACGCCCCGATTACTGCCAAAAACAAATAAACACCCAATAAACCAAGCAATTTATGCCCTTTCAGACGATTGACAGCAGGAATTTGTGCCAAAACCAAGGCAATAGTTGTTAGCCACAAAATAGTTGGAATTTGTGGAATCTGACTACTCAACCAAGTTGAAAGTTGAATTCCGACCAAACTGATTGCAATCAAAAAAGCCAAATCAAATGGACGTACACTTTCAATATCGGAAGTATAATGGTGCGTTTCGGCTTGTGTTTCTTCCGTTACTTCCATTAATGCTTTTCTCGGAAATTTCTTATTCAAAATCTGCGGCAAAGCCAGTGTGGCAATTACCCAAAGAGCAGTGATGATATTATCGGCAACGGTAGCGGCCGAAAAAAGACTTCCTTGCTGAGAAACACCATAGTGCAAAGCAACGGCATTGAAATTGATACTTCCACCGATGTATGTACCTGTGTACATTCCCCCAATTGCGTAAAACATTTCACCGATATGAGATTTACCACTAACCAACCACATAGCTACCAAAGCACCAATCATGGTGGCAAATGAGCCAATCAGAAACATCGTGAGCATTGGTTTTCCAGCTTTTTTGAGGCTACTGAGATTGACGTTGAGCAACATCAAGAAAATAGAAAGTGGAGCGATATAAGCAAAAATCCCATCGTAAAGAGGCGTAGCGGGAGTAGATGCGGGGATGATTCCCAGATTTGCAACGATAGCTGTCAAGATTATTACCATCAGTCCCGTACCGACGTGTTGGAAAAACGGTTTCTGACAGAGCCATTCTGAAATTACAATATTCAGGCATAAAATGGCCAAAATCGAAAGTGTATCGCTGAACATGAGATGGCTTTGGGTTTAAATAAAAGAATTGAGACACAAGAAAACACTTATGTCTCAATTCTCATATTTTTATTGATTATATTTCAACTAAAGCACTCTTAATCAAAGTATTGTCTTTTGATTTTAGCTTAAATACATCGCCATTTGCTTTACTAACTGGGGCTTCGTAAAGCTCAACTTTATCTTTACTTTTTACTTCAAGAATTACAAAAAACTGACCTTTTGCTAAGGTATTAGTTTTCAGTACGAAATTATCATGAGGGGTTTCTCTATCAAAATTAGGCGTTTTAGTTTTTGCTTTGCCTGACCAAGTGCTGAGTGTTTCAGCTTTGAAATCGGCAATATCAAAATGTCCTTCTCGGGCTTCTTCTTCATCGGCTGGCATGGCGGCAGTTTTAGCAGGAACAAACAAATTCTCTACAAAATTATGAGCAGAATCTTCGACCCAAACTGCCACTACTGGAAGCTCAGTTTCTTTATTTTTCTGAATCATGATACTCAACGGAGTTCCTTGAGTTTCTTTATTCGTAATTACTTCATTGAAAGTAAGTTGCTCTGGTCTTGGTGGTCTTTTTGCTGCAAAAACTCTTCCTGCTTCGGCAACTGGCTCTAATAATTCGGTTGCGGCAGCTGCTAAAATTACGACGAAGGCAATTCCCGAAATGATTAATTCTTTTTGGATTTTTCCACTCTTGCGTTCTTTTGAATAACCAGTAATCGAAGACCAGTTATTGATGATGTGAAAAATAGCAAAGCCTACGAAAATCAACCCAAAAATTGTGTGGGTCATTTCGACGGCATGGGCTTTTTGCTTGACGTACAATAAAATACCAGTGATTGATAGTGCTAAAAATGCAAAGGCAACAGAAAGACTGATAAGATTTTTTTTCTTCATTTAGGTAAGATATTTTTGGTTATTTTTTATAAATGTAATAGAATTAGATGAATCCAAAAACCTCAATCGACTATCGGGGTGCTTTTTTAGACAAAACAAATAGAACAACCTATAAATGAGGCTTCAATCAGGAATATACACCTCGCCCCTACTCAAAATACGAGCCGTGCGAATAACACCTGATTTAAGAATTTGTATATTAGTTGTTGGTGATTGGTTACTGGTTATGGGTAATGTATATTCTAAGTTAACAGTAAATTCGCCCGAAGGATGCTCGATGGATAATGTTGAATGTTGAATTGTTAATGGTGAATGATTTTTATCCAAAAAAATGTTTTCATCAAGCATTAACCATTTATCATTTAACATTAAAAAAGCTGTGGCCACCGAAACCGCTGCCAATACCCCAATAGCTTCATGCACAACGTGCGGAATAAACATTCTGGTATTAATGGCTCCGCCATTTTCGGGTGGAGAGACTAAGCACATTTTTGGAATTGTTTGGTCTTTTACATCGCCCAAATTCATTAAGTATCCAGCTTTGAGTCTTATTTGCTCAATTTTTTGTCGGAGTAGCTCATTGGCTTCCAAAGTTTCTTTACTTTCATTGCCCACAAGTCCAAAATCAGATGCTCGCATAATGACGATAGGCATTCCGTTGTCGATGCAAGTAACTTCGATTCCTTCGATGATATCTGTTGCATTACCTGTTGGAAGTAATGCTCCACAAGTTGAGCCAACAGTATCTAAATAATTACAAATAATTGGAGCGGCAGTGCCAACTACGCCATCAACTTTGGCATCGCCTTTATTTTCGATAATTCCATGAGGTGTTTGCACAACCACTTCACAAATTCCGCCAGTATTCATAATATTTATTTTGGCAGAAGTTGATGGATGTTTAGCTTCAATCATACCCGTTTCGATAGCAAAATGCACAATTCCTGCTAAAATATTCCCACAAGTTTGGGTAGTAGAAACCTTACCTTTACCAACCACTACTTGAACAAAATGATAATCTAAATCAGCAGAAGGATTTTCTGATTTGCTGATAATTGCTACTTTACTTGTCAGGGAAGTTGCACCGCCCAAACCGTCAATTTGTCGAGGGTCGCCTTCGGTTGTGCCTTCCATTGCCAAAAGTAAAATTTTGTTTCTTTCGACTTCATCTTTTGGTAAATCATCAGCCTTGAAATATAAGCCTTTTGATGAACCACCACGAATTTGGTAAAATGGAATTTTCATAAAATTCACTTTAATTCACTTAATTTTTCTAAGTTATTTCTCGTGCCTTTGGTTACAATCGGCTCAATACCTTTGGCTTCGAGCATTTCAATTACTGCCTCCATTTCTTGCATTCTACGAATAGCATGAGTACGGCTTCCCTCCACAAAACGGTCAATCAACTCATCATTTCCACCAATCAATGAACTAATTTGTCCTCTAATATAACTTTCCATACCAAAGGCTTCTCCTGCTTCCATCGCTTCGCACACTACGGCAGCAATGCCTTTATAGACAATCGAACGAAGCAGTTTTCGGGTAGCAGCATCGCCAATTTGACTATTTTCTAAAATCTTTAAGTCGAGATTTAAAGGTTTTACTTTTTCAAAAAATTCAGCAGCAAATTCACCAGAAGCCAATAATGGCGTAAGAATCCCTTTGGGTGGAACGGGAGCCATAATTGCCAAATCAATCACTTTGACACCCGAAGGCTTTAAGACTTCAGCAATTTTTATCTTCTTTTCTGGCCCAGAAGTATTCATTTCGCAGAAAAACTGATTAGCTGTTAAAACACTCGCTAATTCTTCTGCAATTTGTATCGAAACCGATGAAAGATTTGCACTGAAAATAATATCAACTCCTTTAACAGCTTCGACATTACTATTTTTTACTTTAATTGAATTATCTAATTTTCTAATCGGATTGGGGTCGTAGCCAGTCACTTCAGCACCCAATTTCACTAAATCATTAGCAAAGTAAGAGCCAGCCTCGCCAAGACCCAGTATTGCTATTTTTAATTTATCATTCATCATTAAGCATTTAACATTAATGTACTACCAGCCAAATTTCTCTCTCCAACCATAAATATCAATCGAAACTCTACCTTTTCGGAGTTCGGCACGAGTGCGTTCTTCCTTAGCTTCACGAGCCATTGCTTTTTCGATTGTTTCTTCGATTTTATTTTGTGGAACAATAACCACTCCATCACGGTCACCTACCACAATATCCCCCGGATTTATCAAAACATCGCCAATAATTATAGGTTCGTTGAGCGTACCATCACCGTGATTTGAAGTACCACGAATACACAAACCTCTTGAAAAAACTGGAAAACCCATTGCTTCAATATCATCGGCATCACGCACACAAGCATCTATTACTAAGCCATTTATACCTTTTGTTTTTGCTCCGAGGCTCATCAAATCTCCCCAATATCCAGCTTCATAAAACCCAGAGGTATTGACTATCAAAACATCGCCCGCTTGAGCATAGGCGTAGGCACGGTGCAACAAAACGTTGTCTCGTGGCATAGTTTGAACTGTATAAGCAGGCCCACAAACTTTCATATCCTTGGCAATTGGCTTGATGCCAGAAGGTAAATATCCTTTATTCCCCAAAGCCTCGCAAATGGTAGCGGCTGAGAATTTAGATAATTCTTTATACATTGTTTGATGAATGGTTTATTTAGTTAGAGGTTATCAGAAAAACTAATTTTCCAATAACAAATAACCAGTAGCGAATAACTAAAATATCGAATTTGTAACTCTTGGTAAATGGCTTTGGAAAGCTTCGGCAAATTTCACCTCTTTTTTGCCCGAAATTCTGCGAGCATGATTGGCTCTTCTTCCGCCCAATTCGGTGTAATATTCTACCAAATATTTCTGAGCTCCCATACAATTCATGGCGGCAATCTTTTTATCGAAAACCGAAGAAATATCAATAAAAGTATCGGGTTTGAAATCACAAATTTCGGGTTGATGTGGCTCGAAAGAATACCAAGCAGGCGGGTCGATGCTTTTGAATGCACTTGCCACTCCTGCTCCACACGAAAGCAATCTTGCACGTTCGGTAGCTTGGTAAGCTAATGGATGGTCGGGGTTGAATGGGTCTTTTGCGGTGTGCGTAAGAATAACGGTTGGTTCAAAATCGCCAATGATTTTGGTTAATTGTGCAATTCTTTCATCAGAAATCAGCATCGGGTAATCGCCCCAATCTAAAAACATAATGGGTGTTCCGAAAATATCGGCGGCTTGTTGAGCTTGTGCTTTACGAATGATTTTTACACTTTCTTCGCTTCGATTAGGGTCTTCTTTCCAAAGTTCCCCTGATTCGCCACGCTCTCCAAAAGAAAGGCAAACCACGAGCGTTTCGGCTCCTTGTTCTACACTTTTTGCGATTGTGCCTCCGCTTCGCCAGACAAAATCGGCTGAATGAGCAGAGATGACTAATAATTTATTCATGTCTTTTATTTTTTTATCTTTACAAATCTGCCTCATTGTCTGATTGGCGTTTTATAAATGGCACGCTGATGACGCTGATGTATCATCGCTGATTTTTACGGATTTTTAAAATTCTAAATCAACTCTTCAGGCATTGGATTTCCTCTGGTATGAAAACTTTCTACGGTTTTTAGTCCCCATGCTTGGCCTTTCATTCTTTCTTCTTTATTCCAAACTACGGTTTCGTAATCGGGGTCGAGAATAAGTCGGGCTGAGGCATTGGCTACTTCAATTCTATTGCCTCCTGGTTCGTAGAGATATAAGAAAAACGTTTGCTGAATAGCGTGTTTATGAGGGCCTGTTTCTATAAAAACACCATTTTCTAAAGCAATATCGGCGGCAATCAAGATTTCTTCTCTGCTATTTGTAGCAAATGTAAGGTGGTGTAAACGACCGTTTAGACCGCTATGGTCTTCGGTTATTGCCAAATCATACGATTTATTATTGACCGAAACCCAAACACCTTTGGGGCCATCTTCAAACTCAATCCTTTCTGTATTTCGGCCACCCAAAACGCCAAATTGAAAATCGGCAAATGCCCGAATATCTTTTGCCAAAAGGTTTAAGTGGTCAATCCTACGCACATTTACCCCACGTGCTGGATACTTACTATTGGTATTTTTTAAAGCAGAACGCATATCGCCTTCGGCTTTATATTTATGGGTATCGAAATAAATTTCGCACAAATGTCCATCTGGATAACGGAAGCGATAGGCTTTTCCATAGCCACATTCGTGGTCAATCCAGCCAATGCCTAAACCTGTGGCTTCAATGGCTTTTACTCGACTTTCGAGCGATTCTCGACTTCTGGATCTCCACGCAAAATGCCCGATTCCACTGTGTTTGTGAGCGGTAAGTTTCAACGAATGATGCTCGTAATCGTCATACGCCCGAAGATATGCCGAATCGCCATCAGTTTCGGTAATGTACATGCCGAGTATTTCAGTAAAAAACCTAATACTTTCGTCGAGTTTTGGCGTAAGAAGCTCAACATGAGCCAGATGGGCGAGTTCCCAAGTGATATTCATAATTAATTATTTGGTCGTAGAGATAAGGCATGTGCCGAGCGAAGTAGGGTTATACCTGTAAAAAGCGAAACTTGATTGTGCCTGTTGGTACAATA
>NZ_BMKK01000001.1 GCF_014644295.1 Emticicia aquatilis | reverse complement strand
AGGAGCAATCAAATACTTTATTTGCAATTATAACCTTGAAATGAAAGCATTACATTTTTAGGACTACCAAAAACTGATACTAAAATAGCTCAAACAAATGATACTCGAAAAACTCGAAGACGCCCACAAATTTAAACTTTGGAAAAGTAATCTGATTGCTAATGGCTTGAAAATCAATAAAGTAGATGAACATTATACTCGCCGACGCTACAATGGTGAAGTGCTTTTTTCGTTGTTGATGCTCGATGCCGAAACGCCCGAAGGAGATAAAATTCCACCGATTTGTTTTCTAAAAGGAGAGGTTGTGTGTGTGCTGATTTGCTTGATAAATAAAGAAACACGTGAGAAGTTTTTGCTTTTGGTAAAACAACGCCGAATTGCCGAAGGTGGCTTTACATACGAGCATCCCGCAGGAATGGTTGATGGCACAAAAACACCACTCGAAATAGCTGTACAGGAAGTAAGAGAAGAAACAGGCTTAGAAATTTCGGAAAGTCAACTAATGGATTTGATGGACGGAAAAAGAGGTTTTCCTGCTACTGGAACGAGCGATGAGGCAATTTATTTGTATGCTTGTGAAATAGAAATGACTACCGAAGAAATAGCCTCCATGAATAATAAAGAAATGGGAACTGACTACGAATTTGAGCGAATCACAACTCACGTAGTGCCATTTGTAGAAGGGCATCGAATGATTAATAACACCAATGCCCTTCTGCTTGACTATATGTATTTGACAAAAGTCAGAGACTTTGAAACTTTGAAAGTTCTGAGTTAAGAATTCTGAGTTCTGAGTTGGATTTACTCATCAAAAACTCAGAACTCAAAATTCAGCACTCTAAACGAGTTTCCAACCTGGACGATACTGACGTTGTACGAATTGGTTCGCTTCGTCGAAGTTCGTGATTTTCATATTTGTTCCGTCCCAAAGGAGTTTCTTACGACCGTCGTAGTTGAAGCCATTTTTGCCGTTTGATTTACGAAGCATATAACTACGAATCGCTAAGTTACCCATCAAAACTGTTTCGGTTAATGGCCCAGAGTAATCGAATGACGACGAAAGTGCCTTATGCTCTTTGCTATTGAAACCTGTCTTACAAGCCTCTGCCCACGAAATTTGGTGTCCATGTTCAGGTAGTGGTTTGAAGTTCGGGTCAGGAGCAGGCATTTCTATTTTTTCGCCATTTTTCAAGTATATTTTTGGTGTATTTCCATAAGTACCGCAAGTCATGATACCTTTTGTTCCAATCATGATTACACCATTTGAGCTATCTGCTTCGGCCAAAGGCTCATTGGCAGGAATCCACTCTGGGTGGAACGGACGAATACCGCCGTCAGTCCAATACATCGTTACTGGTGTGTTATTGCGTTTGGTAGCAGGGAATTTGATTTGTACGCTCGATGATGGCGGACAACCCTCTGGATTATATTCTGCTTGCCAATCTTTCAAGAATACTTGTCCAACGCTACATTCTACTTCAGTTGGGTAGCCCAAACCTAAAACACGGAAAGCTGGGTCAATCAAGTGACAACCCATGTCGCCTAAAGCACCAGTACCGAAATTCCACCAGCCACGCCATTTGAAAGGGTGATAAAGTGGGTGATAGTCAACGTATTGGGCTGTTCCGATAAATAAATCCCAACCTTTAGCATCCATTGATTCAATCAAAGGTGGTTTCTCAGTCGGCAGCGGATTTCCTTGTGGCCACACTGGGCGATTTGTCCAGATATGCACATCGCTTACTTTTCCGATTAGGCCTTTATCGAGCCAATCCATCATTACTTTTTGAGTAGGGTTAGATGAACCCTGATTTCCCATCTGCGTAACAACTTTATACTGGCGAGCTGCTTCAGTTAGTTTACGAGCTTCATAAATATCGTGCGTGAGTGGTTTTTGCACATATACGTGCTTGCCCATTTGCATACAAGCCATAGCGGCAACTGCGTGCTGGTGGTCAGGTGTAGAAATGGTTACGGCATCAATATCACCTTTCATTTCTTCGAGCATCACCCTAAAATCTTGGTAACGTTTAGCATTGGGAAACTTATCGACACTGCCTTTAGCACGGGCAAAGTCCACATCACAAAGAGCCACTACGTTATTTACGCCATTGTTATAGGCATTGGCAATATCTGAGCCTCCTTTACCACCTGCACCTATTGATGCAATATTGAGTTTGTCGCTTGGAGCGATGAATCCTTTACCCAGAACGTGGCGTGGAACAATAAAAAAGCCACTGGCTGCAATGGCAGAACTTTTAATAAAACTTCTTCTGCTTGTTGATTTATCTTGCATTTTGGTAGATTATGAAATAGGTTGAATATTGAAATCAAATCTAATAATAAAATAGTAAATAGTTGTATAGACAAGACAAAAAAAGACGAACTCTGTGAAAAGTTCGTCATAAAGAAAGATTTTGTAGGCTTCGTTTTTAGTTACAAGAAGTGGTGTATTCGAGCAAATGTTTATCGAAATTTGTCCAACGGTGGTCGCTTTTTAGTTTTGCTAATAAAGCTGGACAATCTTTATAAAGTCTCAGATATTCGTCGTCATATTCTTTTTTCTTGATTTTTTCGGCTACTTCATTGCCAACTTGTACATAATACGATTTGTCATCGCCACCTGCCATTGTGATACCCGCTACGCCAAAACGCATACTTTCTTGGGCTCTTGGGTCATGAAAAACCTTGATTTTACTTGAAAACGATGGGTTTACCATTTGCATCAGCAGGTCTTCGGTATCGTTTTTAATCTTTACTTTTACTTTCTCGAAATACGCATAACCTTTATTGATGATGTCCATGTTTACATCGTTGTTTTTCCATTTTTGAGCATTGAAACTTTGTTCCATTGCATTTGCCAATTTAAAATAACCGCTGGCAGGCAAATACATAGTTTTAATGTCTTTTGGTTCGTATGTTTTTTTCTTTTTTTGGCCAGTCGGCAAAATCGTTACTTCTTCGATAAGCCCTTTTTTACGGTCGAGGTCATCAATAGTTCCTTCTACTTTTGAACCATCTTCTAAATAAATATAGGCAACTTCTTTACCCGAAAAACGGTCGAATGCAGGAATGAATGACTGAGCCAACGAGGCCAACGAAATACAACTAAACGAAGCAAGCAAGAGGATAATTTTTTTCATAAATAATGAAGGTTTGGATGAGAAAATCCAATGTTAATGCTTTTTGGCTATAATGTCAAAATTTTAAGAAATCAATGTTGGTTTTATTTATCAAAAGGTTGAGATATTCATTATTTCTTAACTTTCACAATGCCTGATTTATATAGCATAAGTGCTTGTTGGAGAACTTCGTCGATGGTTTCGATGGGTAAATCTTCGCTTGGGTCGAAGAACATAACTTTGATTCTCGAACGCTTTTCGGCAATGAGTGCAGGATGGTCCAGTCGATGTCCTTCAACCATTCCTAAGTAGGGTAGCTTGTCTTTTTTTCTGATTGATAAATAACAAAAAATCTTTTCTTTATAGCAGAAAAAAGGTATTTGGTACTTCCAAGCGGGCTTTAGGGTGGTATCTTGTGCCAAAATAATTCCGCTCAAAGCCATAAGGCAGCTTTTGAGCGGTTCGTTGAGTTGGTGATAGAAATTATCAAGCTCTTTCATGCGTTTATGGCTATGAAAATATCTACTTCGGCATCGGTAGAGTTTTGTGTTTTTTCTCCATAAACCTCAAAATCTGCTGTGTAAACTCTCGGAATATCCGAATTCCAGATTTTCAACCATGCTTCAAATACAATTCCTTGCATGAGATTTCCTTTGGCAATGTGCTTCTGATAATTGCCAGTTGCGATAGTTTTACCTGTCATTCCTTCTGGGATTTGCTCCAAAGTACTCACTTTGCACCCCAAAATGGTAGTGTAGGGCTTGGTATGGTCTTTTTCGTAATCGGTATAAATATAATAGAGTGTTTGGTCGATTTTGTTTGGAATCTGCTCAATGATGTTTTCTGACATGAATTTTTGCCAAAGTGTAGGAATATCCTGTGCTGCCTGATTGTTTTCGTTGGTGGTGCGAATGGCAATGCCTATAACGTTGAAAGAGTCAATTTTTTGCTTATCCATTTTTGCGAAATCGTTTGATTATTTCACAAAATTGGCATCGTTTTTTGACAGCCTTATGTCAGGGGTGGGCAAAAATTTTTGCCGACAAATTTCAAAATATTCTTCGAGTGTAATTTTGTGTGGTTCAAATTTATCGGCTCGAATAGTAAGCGATTGAATACGGTCGAGGCGGAAAGTACGGAAATCTTTCCGTAACCTACACCACGCAATCAGAAGCCAGTTTTCTTGCGTACTGTAAAGGGCAAATGGTTCAATGATTCGAGTTGTAGTTTGCTCATTATCAGGCGAATAATAAGCAATATCAACTAAGTTGAAATTAGTCAGAGCCATTTGGAGGGTTGAAAGATAATTACTCGTGCGGTCGTGTTGTGTATTTTGGCGAAAAACAATTCTTTTTGAAAGTAATTCGGCTTTATCTTTTGTCGTACTCCGTAGAACTGCCTTTACTTTACTGACGGCTTCGGTATATTCTTTTACAAATGACGCATCTTTATTTTTTAAGATAAGTTGCTCGGCCGTAATCAAGGCATTTGCTTCGGCCTCAGTAAACATCACGGGTGGCACTCGATAATCTTCCACCAACGAATAGCCTCGTCCTTCTTCCGTAAAAATCGGAATGCCCGCTTCTTCCAAAGCCCGAATATCTCGATAAATCGTACGAATACTTACCCCAAATTTTTTTGAAATTTCGGTGGCGGTCAATATCCGTTTGGTCTGCAAAAGTGTAATAATTGCAGTCAATCGAGAAAGCCGTGAAGTTTCGTTATTGGGCATAGGAAGAAGTTGAAATTTCATTGCCGTTAGGTTTTAACCAACGGAAAAATAAACAGGCGAACATTTCACACCCAAGCCTTCCGCAAAAATCTCAACCAATTTCCATGGAAAACCTTTTCAATGTCTTGCTGTGAATACCCTCTTTTGGCGAGCAAACCTTGCAGTTTTTGTAAGTCGGCAATCGTTTCGAGGTCGGTTGGTGTTTGTTCGGTGCCGAAACAGCCATCTAAATCGCTACCGATGGCAATGTGGTTGGCATTGCCCGCAATTTGGCAAATATGGTCGTAGTTATCAATCAATTTTTCGAGCGTAACGCCACGTTCTTGGGGCGTATCTTTGCCACGAGTCCAGTTGGGTACGAGCATCCACGCATCAAGCACGCCGCCGATTACCGCTCCACGCTCAATCAAAATCTTTATTTGTTCGTCGGTTAGTTGGCGTTGGTAGTCAACCAAAGAGCGGCAGTTGTGGTGGCTTGCCCAAACATTCCCTTTGAATATATCGAGTGCTTCGGTAAAACCTTCGTCAGTAAGGTGCGTTACATCGAGAATCATATTCAGATTATCCATTTCTTTCACCAATTCTCGTCCCATTTTAGTCAACCCGCCCGACATCGTTGTGCCTGGGGCGTAGCGTCCTGGGCCGTAATGGGCAGGGCCACACGCACGCAAGCCATAGGCGTAGGCTTTTTCTAAATATGATAAAT
Source organism: Emticicia aquatilis (assembly GCF_014644295.1). Lineage (GTDB taxonomy): Bacteria > Bacteroidota > Bacteroidia > Cytophagales > Spirosomataceae > Emticicia > Emticicia aquatilis. The sequence continues at coordinate 942,854 of NZ_BMKK01000001.1, read as the reverse complement.
TGATGAGCGAATCTGCCCCTTCGAGGCTCAAAATATAGCCAACGGGCTTGGTTTCGTTTGAAATACTTTCATCTTGCCAAAGTTTGAGGTGGGCTTCTAAAGCCGAAAGGTTTGTAATCTGCACCATTTCGCCCAAATCTTCCATGGCTTTATACCACGCCAGTTGTGCTTGTGTAATTCCCCACGCAATTTCGGGTGAATTATAGCCAGTAATTACGCTATCGGGAGCAACGTAGCGAGCCAACTGCGTAGCTACCACCAAGCCAATATTTCCTTTGCGAAGTTCGGGCAACGAAACCACGCCATTGCCTCGGTCGGGTTTATCGGTTAGCCCTTTTTCTCGGTTACGGATTTCAAAAACAGATTTTCGATAGTCACGATTCCACTCGATGGCGTTCATCGCAATGTCCAGATGGGCGTCAATAATAAGCATAGTTTTGTTGTTGAATTAAGAAGCCCGAAATTAGGGAAAATATAAACAGACACAAAACGAATTGTGATTTTGAGATTGATGCGAGCTATTTTGTGAATAGAGTATTCCAAAGACTTATTCAAAATATAATCAGCAAAATGTTTGTATTTATAAACCGAACGGTTTAATATTGTTTCATGTTTACAAAATCAGACATAACACGGCAATCTATTATTGAAAAGTCGGCTCCGATTTTCAATACTAAAGGCTATAATGCAACCTCCATGAGTGATATTTTGCAGGTAACTGGCCTTACGAAAGGTGGAGTATATGGTAATTTTAGTAGCAAAGACGAAATAGCCGTCGAGGTATTTGAGTACTCGATTGGCAAACTAAAAGATGCTTTGCGTTTTAAGGTGAAGAAAGAAAATACTGCCAAGAATAAATTATTTGCTATTCTAAGTTTTTATCGAAATTATAGCATAAAACCCTTAACAGAAGGAGGTTGTCCTTTATTGAATACGGCTATCGAAGCCGATGATAATTTGCCTTTTTTGAAAATGAAAGCCCAAAAAGCATTGGATGAACTACTGGGAAGTTTGGAATATATTATTCAAAAAGGCATACAAACAAATGAATTTAAGGCTGATTTAGATGCTAAGAAAGAAGCTACACTTATTTTTAGTGTAATTCAAGGTGGCTTGATGATGAGCAAACTTTCAGATGACCCCAAGATATTGAACAACCTGCTCGAAGGCCTAAAAAACTCCATCGAGAGCCAATATCTCAATTAATATTTTTTTATAACAAAAAAGACCATTCGGTTTATTTTATTATAAGAATCAATAAACCAAATAGTGTTTAATAAACTAAAGAAATGCCAACAACACAGAGAATAATAGCAAAATCCACAGGAGTTTATTTCAATATATTGGCATATTTGCACCCGCAAAAACTCAGAAAAGATGGTTTTAATTTGTTTTGTACGCCTTTCGCAAGGAAACTAAAACCGCATCACGAAGCCTTCTTAGAAACAGGCAAAGCGGTCGTGTTGCGTGTAGATGGCAATCAGATACAAACTTATCGTTGGGGCAATGGCTCTAAAAAAGTGGTTTTGGTGCATGGTTGGGCCAGCCATAGTTTCAGGTGGAAGTCTTATATAGAAGCACTGGTTAAAAATGATTTCACGGTTTTGGCATTTGATGCTCCCGCTCACGGAAATTCCACCGGTAAAATCATGAATCTCGTGATTTACGAAAGGGCATTATCGGAGTTTTTGAGAATTAATACCGATACTTGGGCAATTATTGGGCATTCGATTGGGGCTTTTGCAAGTACATATTATTTAAGTCTAAATCCCCAAAGTCATATCAAAAAAGCCGTAATTTTAGCTGCTCCAGGTAGCGTAGAGGAATTTTTTGAGTTTTATAGGCAACAACTTGGTCTCTCTGCCAAAGCCCTTAGATTGATTATTGAGCAATTTGAAAAAGAAATAAAGCATAAACCTTCGTACTTTTCGGCAGTTGATTTTGCTCAGAAGATTCAAACAGAAGCTCTGATTATTCATGATAAAACCGATAAATCAACCAAATACACCGACTCCGAAAAACTTAGCCGTGCGTGGGTTGGCTCGACGCTCAAAATTACCGAAAGACTTGGGCATGAATTGAAAAATGACGACTTATTGCAGGAGATTATTAAGTTTATAAAATAAGCAAAACTATGCCACACGTACTTATTATTCATGAAGTAGAAGACTACGGAATTTGGAAAAGAATATTCGATAATGCCGCTGAAATCAGAAAAGAGGCCGGCGAATTATCGTACCAACTCCTTAAATACGAGCAAGTTGATAATAAAATTGTTCATTTTTCGGTTTGGAGTTCGCTCCAAAATGCCAAGCAATTCTTTGAGTCACCTAAATTAATACAAATCAGAAAAGAAGCAGGAGTAAAAACTCCAGAATTTATCTATTTGGAGCAGTTAGAAGTCGGAATTTTATAATCTTCAAACACTATGAAAAATATCCTTTCAGTAATAATAACAGCCGTTTTTCCACTTTTTTCTTTCGCTCAAAAGCTAACTTCAGCTCAGCAAGACTCGGCTTTTGTAAGAGAAAACTTTGTAAAGCAAGAAGTGCTGATACCGATGCGTGATGGAGTAAAATTATTCACGTCAATCTACATTCCTAAAGATATTTCGGCATCAAATCAATATGCATTTTTGATGCAGCGAACTTGTTTCGGTTCGATGCCCTATGGAAAAGATGCTTATACTTCGAGGTTATATTATTCAAGACCAATGGCTCGTGAAAAGTTTATTTTTGTGAAACAAGACGTGCGTGGCAGGTGGATGTCGGAAGGTGTATTTACTAACATGACCCCCATAATCGATAATAAAACCAAGCCAACTGATATTGATGAAGCTTCGGATACTTATGATACTGTTGAGTGGTTACTCAGAAATATAAGCAATCATAATGGGAGAGTGGGCCTTTATGGTATTTCGTACCCTGGATTTTACGCTATTTCGGGTGCTTTGAGTGGGCATCCCGCCATCAAAGCAGTTTCGCCACAAGCACCAGTTTCTGATTTTTACTTTGAAGATTTTCATCATAATGGAGCTTTTGTGTTGGGAGTGGCCTTTGCTTTACCCATTTTTGGTGTTCAGCACAAAAAGCCCACGAGTAAGGCTTGGTTCGATATGCCCAATATTAATTCTGAAAATGGTTATGATTGGTATAAGTCAATGACACCGCTAAAGAACTTGGATAAATTATATGCCGAAAATTTCTTCTGGAATGAAATAGTGCAACACCCCAATTATGATGAATTTTGGCAAAAGAGAAGTGTAATTCCACATCTAAAAAACTCGAAATCTTTGCCAGCAATGCTCGAAGTGGGCGGCTGGTTTGATGCCGAAGATATGACGGGTGTATTGGATATTTATAAGACCATTGAGAAAAATAAGCCAAACACAACCAATACCTTGGTAATGGGGCCTTTTGGGCATGGAGATTGGTCGAGAGAAAAAGGGCATCATTTGCAAGGAAATATTTATTTTGGTGATAGTTTGGCTACTTTCTTTCAGAAAAACATTGAGCTAAGTTTCTTCAAGCATTACCTAAAAGACACTGAAAATAAAGTAGCAAAACTCCCCGAAGCATATCTTTTTGATACAGGAAAAAAAGAATGGCAAATTTTTGATAAATATCCTGTCAGTAATACCAAGAAAGTTGATTTCTACTTAGCGGCCAATGGAAAATTGACCAATATCTTGCCTCAGAAAGGATTTCGAGAATATGTTTCTGACCCTCAGAATCCAGTCCCGTATGCCGAAACCGTAAAAGAAACCGTAGATTTCTTACCAGATTATATGAGCGATGACCAACGATTTGTGGCTGGACGTGCTGATGTTTTGACTTTTGAAACAAACGAATTATTAGAAGACATCACATTTACAGGCGAAATAATGGCTCACTTGAAGTTTTCTACCACAGGTACCGATGCTGATTTTTTCATAAAACTCATTGATGTATATCCCACAAACGAACCCAATAGTGCGTTTACGCCACCAAATATTAAATTGGGAGGTTATCAGCAAATGGTGCGAAGCGAAATAATGCGAGCCAAATATCGAAATTCATTTGCCAGCCCCGAGCCTTTGGTGGCAGAAAAACAGACTGATTTAGATTTTAAATTACAAGATGTGCTGCACACTTTTAAAAAAGGCCACAAAATAATGATTCAAGTCCAATCGTCGGCTTTTCCGCTATTTGATATGAATCCGCAGAAATATGTGCCAAATATCTACAAAGCCAATGAAAATGATTACCAAAAAGCAACGCATAAGATTTTTAGCGAAAGCAAAATTTCTGTTAATGTTCTAAATTCAAAATAATATGAAGTTTTCGATAGATAAATCAATTGAAATGTTGGAGCGTACGCCATCGGCAATTAGTCATTTATTGCAAGGACTTTCGCCCGAATGGACTTCTGTAAATGAAGGTGGCGAAACTTGGAGTGTATATGATGTGATTGGGCATTTGATTCATGGCGATAAAACCGATTGGATGGCACGAGCAATACTTATTCTATCAGATAATTCGGAGAAAACCTTTAAACCTTTCGATAGATTTGCTCAATTTGAAAGCAGCAAGGGAAAATCATTGGCAGAATTATTAGCAGAATTTATAATCATACGGAGTACTAATATTGAAAAACTAAAAAGCTTAAATATAACTGAGCAGGATTTGTGCAAAACAGGGGAGCATCCGATATTTGGCACTGTAACTTTGAGCCAATTATTGGCCACTTGGGTAACTCACGACCTCGACCATATTTCGCAAATATCAAGAGTAATGGCAAAACAATACAAAGATGAAGTTGGTCCGTGGATTGAGTTTTTGAAAATATTGAGGTAAGCAATAAAAGAGCTTTTTTAAATGAATATTGCCACATACAGTTGAGTAAAGGACAAAAATACCTAAATTTGTATCTTTAATCTTTGTTATGAAGCGATTCTTTTCAGTATTTATTGCGTGTTTTTTCAGTGTAATGGTTCAAGCTCAAACCCCAAAACGAGAGTTTCGTGGGGCTTGGATTGCCACCGTCAATAATATAGATTATCCTTCAAGCAAAAGCCTAACATCGGCTCAACAACAAGCCGAGTTTATTAAAATACTTGACCAACACCAACAGGCAGGCATCAATGCCGTAATGGTGCAGATTCGTACCAATGGCGATGCTTTTTATCCTTCAGAGTTGGCTCCGTGGTCGGAGTATCTGACCTCTAAACAAGGCAAAGCCCCTGAGCCATTCTACGACCCAATGGCATTTATGGTGGCCGAGTGCCGCAAACGTGGCATTGAGTTTCATGCGTGGTTTAATCCCTATCGGGCAGTTCCTAATATCAATACCACCGTTTTAGATGCCAAACATGTAGCCGTAAAGCACCCTGAGTGGCTTTTGCCCTACGGAAACCTGCGTGTGCTTGACCCTGGAAAACCCGAAGTAATCAAGCACATAACCGAGGTAGTGATGGAAGTAGCTACCAAATACGATATAGATGGTGTGCATTTCGATGATTATTTTTATCCGTATCCATCGACAGGGCTAACAATCAACGATTCGGCAACTTATAACAGAAATTCGAGAGGAATTTTAAACCGAGCCGATTGGCGACGAGACAATGTAAATATTTTGGTAAAAACCATTGCCGATACCTTGAAGGCTGTGAAACCGTGGGTAAAGTTTGGGATTTCACCTTTCGGAATTTGGCAAAATAAAACTACTGCACAGCCGTTGGGTTCGGCTACGAGCGGTTTGCAGAGTTACAGTGATGTTTATTGTGATTCGAGACTTTGGTTGCAGAAGGGCTGGGTAGATTACATTGCTCCGCAAATCTATTGGAATATTGGTTTGGCAGTGGCCGACTTCTCAATATTAGTGCCGTGGTGGGCAAATAATGTTTTCGACCGCCATCTGTACATAGGTCATGCTGCTTATCGAATCAACGCCACAGATGTAGTTGCATGGCAGAATCCTTCTCAGATGCCAACCCAGATTCGCTTGGCCCGAAGCACCGCCAAAGTACAAGGAAGTATTTTTTATAATACCAATACACTCAATAAAAATCTACTCGGTTTTCGAGATTCCTTGATTACGAAGCTTTACAAAACGCCCGCATTAATGCCACAGATGTTGTGGAAAGATGCTGTTTCGCCTGATTCTCCTAAAAACCTTACGGCAAATTTGACTGATAAAGGCCTACAAATCAAATGGCAAAAACCGATAGTTGGTGTATCTGAGATGGAGAAAATCAGAGGCTATGTTCTCTATCGCTTTGCTGATAGCGAAACCGTAGATATTACAAACTCGGCGGCAATCAGAGGCATTATTTATAAAGATACAACGGCATTTTCTGATACTGATATTGCTCAACAAGCAATTCGCTATACATACGTGCTTACGGCGTTCGACCGCTTGCATAATGAGAGCTTAGCTTCGAATATGGCTTCTGTGGCTATGGTAACTGGCATCGAAGACAATGAAGTTTTCACGGAAGCTAAGTTGAACCAGAATGCTCCCAACCCGTTTGATGATTATACAAAGATTACCTACAAGCTGGAAAGAGCCAGCCATGTTTCGCTCAAAATTTTTGATATAATGGGAACCGAACGTAGCCGATTAGTTGATGAATATAAATCGGCAGGCGAGTATAGCTACGACTTTCATAATCTCAATTTAGAGACAGGCGTTTACTTTTATAGCTTACAAACACAAGGTGGTATTACGGTAAAGCGAATGATTGTGATTCGTTAGTTACACCTCCTTTCTCTTACTTCAAAACCCCATACTGGGGAAATGCTTCCTCGTTTTTCTGCAATATTTCCCCAAAAACACCACGTTTTTAGGGTGGTATAAATCTTTTGTTATTTCGGTCACACTCTAAAACAAAAGAAACACAATGAAAAAATCAATCAAACTTATTGCTGTAATGTGTGCCTTAGGCGTTTTTACCCTCACAAGTTGCTCACGTAGCGAAAAGAAAGAAGCTGCCGACGACATTCAGGATGCACAAGAAAAAGTAGAAAATGCTGCTGACAATACCGCTACCGCAGTAAAAGATGCCGCTAACGAGACTGCCGATGATATTGAGGCTTCTCGCAAAGAACTGAAAGCTAAAATCGAAGAACGTCGTGAAAAGATAAATGATGAATTAGATGAATTAGATGGAAAAATCAAGAAAGCGACCAGCAAAGAAAAAGCAAAGTTGGAAACTCGTCGTGAGAAATTGAAATCTAACTTAAAAGAGCTTGATAATGACATGACCGAAATCGGCAAAGACATCAAGCGTGACTGGAAACAGTTTAAGCGTGACCTCAACGATAAGATTGACGCCATGCAAGAAAAAATTGAAGAGTAAGTGGTTGTTTTTAAGTATATATAATAGGTAAAATTCGGAAAGAGCCGTGCGTTTGCATGGCTTTTTTTTATGCCCATTTGTGTGGCACAAGCCGCTCTGCATTTAAACTACGTAAAGTGTAAAATATCTCAAAATGGGGAGGTATTTCCACGTTTTTTACTTCCCATTATACATGATGCGTTTTTGTAAGTAATTGATTTTTAGTTAGTTATGTCTTTTTTGTGAGTTTTCGTTATCAAGGTATGATATTTTTTAGTAGTAATGTATCAAACTAAATTTTCACAAACCCAAAAGAAAACTAATCATGAAAGTAAATAGAATCATAGCCATCACGTGCGTAGGTGCATTGTTGGCTTTAAGCACAGAACCTTCGTTTGCACAAACAAAAAAGAAGACTCCACTTAAAAAATCACAGAAGGGGGCAGTCATCGGTGCAGGCTCAGGAGCAGTCATTGGTGGTATCATCGGAAAGAACAAAAATAACACTGCCATTGGTGCAATCATTGGTGCAACGGTAGGCGGAGCAGCAGGAGCAGTCATTGGCGATATAATGGACAAAAAAGCTGAGAAACTCAAAGAAGGCTTAGGCGAAAATGCTAAAGTCGAGAGAGTAGGCGAAGGCGTAAAACTCACAATGGATAATAACCTTCTGTTTGATTTTGGTTCTTCGGTGTTATTGCCAACCACTAAAACCAGCTTGAGAACTGTTGCTGATAACTTAAAGAAAGATACGCAAATCGAGCTTTTGGTTGAAGGTAATACCGATAGTGTAGGCTCAACCGAATTTAACAAAAGATTGTCAAAAATGCGTGCCAGAGCTGTGAGTAATTTCTTGATAAGCGAAGGTATTGCAAGTAATCGAATCAAAACCGTAGGTATGGGCGAAGGTAATCCGATTGCCAGTAATAGTACCGAAACGGGTCGCCAACAAAACCGCCGTGTAGAGATTGGAATCTATGCCAGCGAACAAATGAAAAAAGAAGTAAGCTCGCCAGTGAGTTTACGATAAAGAATACATTAGATTTAGAAATAACTGCTAAATCACTACAACAATCAAAAAACACTCATCAACAAACTTTTCACTAAAACAAACAACGAAACATGAAAAATAGAATCATAATCACAGCTTTTGTAGTAGCATTAGGTTTTTTTCAAGCTACTAAATCTGATGCCCAACAGGCTCGTTCGGGAATCAAAGGCGGTTTTAACGCCTCAAACCTTTATATTGATAATATCAGCGACCGAAACCCTCGCTATGGCTTTAATGTGGGTTTATTTACGCAAGTACCGCTCATCAAGGGAGTTTTGTATCTTCAACCCGAAATCGGTTATTCGACTAAAGGAACAACTGCTCGATACAATATCTTGAATACATTTCAAGGCGAAACAACATTCAAATTAGATTACGCCGAAGTGCCGCTCTTACTTACCTACAAAATCGGTAATGTGATTGATATTCAGGCAGGTGCATACGGTGGATACTTAGTCAATGCTTCGACCAAAAGTAAATCAGATAATGGTTCGTCGAGCGAGATTTTGCTCAATCGAGATAATTACAAAAACTTTGATTACGGTCTATCGGCTGGTTTGAATATCTATTTTGGCAAACTGATGGTAGGTACTCGCTATAATCATGGCTTGCAACAAATCGCTAATACCGAATCGGCCCGCACATTTTTAGGAGATTCTAAAAACTCAGTTGGGCAAGTACATATAGGATTTACTTTTTAAGCATAATAGTGTGGGCCAAAATGGCTCACACTTTACCCAAAACAACTGACTATTTTTAATTATTACACACACAAAACTGTTATCAATCATGACAAACACAAAAGAAGAATTATTGAAAGAAGCGGCTCAACACAAAGCCGAAACGCTTGAGAAAAAAGTTGATGTAGCGAAAGCCGAACTTCAAGAAAAAGTTGATGAAGCAAAAATCGGAGCAGTAGAATTGGCCGAGAAAGCCCAAGATAAATGGGAAGATTTGAAAGATGGTATCAAAGAAACTTGGGAAAAAGCCAAAGATAAGGCTGACGAAATTGGCGATAAAGTAGCTGATAAAGCCCAAGAGATTAAGAAAGACATCAAAGAAAAGCTTGATTAATTCGGCTGAAATATCTTCTCAACAAAAATCCCCAAGATGATGATTCTTGGGGATTTTTGTTTGGTTTCGAGTTTCAATCAGTAATATTAAATGTGGATTTAGTTGCTTTAAAATTGTAATGGCATTTTGAGTAATCCTGATAAGAAAACTTTTGCTGTGTAAATTTGGGTAGCGAAGCAGCAGTACTTAAATCAATACGCTTTCAATCTTGCGTATATCTAAGGGCTTCTCAATAAAGCCATCGGCTCCCAGGGCCAACGCTTGTTCACGTAGCGAACTAATGGCTGTAATCATCACGAGCTTAGCATTTGGGAGTTGCTGCCTAAACGATGCGATACGCTCAATGCCTGTACCGTCGGGTAGGTTATTATCCAAAAAGATTAATTGTGGTTTTTCAGAAATTAGTTTTTCAAAACCATCGGCTAAAGTATGCACTTTAAGCGAAGGTATTCCGAATTTTTTAAGTAGCATCCCCAGCAGAAGACAAGTGTCTAATTCATCATCTACTATCAATGCCTTCGGATAAAGTTTTTTAAATCCATCCTCATTCATTTCATTATACTTGTTAATAGAGAAGTAGTTTGTAACAGCATTCAAACGGCTAATGTTCAACAAATTATTAGTGTCAATTAAACATTTATTTAAATGAAAATAAGAGAAGTATCTGATATAATCAAAATAAACATCGCTTATTTATGAATGAAGCCTAAAAAATCATGCCACCCCAAATATGATATTTTATATGTGTGTCGGGATGATTCCCATATTGTAGAAAATGTACCTCGAATCAGCCCACTTTATAAGCTAAAATCAACTGGAATAGTCTTTTTATGATTATTACCAAACAGCAATGTTTTTTATATAATTTCAACACAATTCTAAATTACAAAGACAATGACAAAGAATTCAAAAATCATCATAGGAGTAGCAGCAGCGGCTGCGGCTGGAGCTGCAATTGGTTTATTATTTGCTCCCGAAAAAGGGTCGAGTCTCAGAGAAAAAGTGCGTGAAGTAGCCAATAATTTTGCCACTGATTTATTAGACGCAGTTCAGCGTGGAGGCCGCCAATACAGCGACTCGGTAGAAAATATCGAAGATTCGGCCAAGCGTTTAAAATCAAAAGCAGTTGGTAAAGTAGCCGAAATCAAAGACCGTTTTCAAGAAAATCTTGATGATGCAAAAGATGCAGTGGTAGCCTAATAATCAATAAATTTGAGGCTGAGTGATGACATAAGAGGTTGATTGGTAGTGCGTTATGTGTCATCGCTCAGCTTCTTGATTTTACAAACACAACAAAATTATGCAAGTATTAGAATCTGCCAACGAAATTAAGGAACGAGCCACCGATTGGTTCGATGCCGTAACCGAATATGCCGAAGCTCGCTGGAATTTAGGCGTTTTAGATTTTTCTGAAAAGGCTGCTAAGGCTGTTTCAAACCTTGCATCGGCTCTCATTATTGGTGTTGCGGGTGGTTTAATGATGCTTTTTCTGAGCTTGAGTTTGGCATGGTACATTGGCCAAAATCTCAGTAATCTGCCCTTGGGTTTCTTGATAGTAGGCCTGATTTACGGATTTTTGGGTATAGTATTATTCGCCATCCGAGAGAAATTCATCAAATTGCCAATCATCAACACTTTTATCCGTAATTTCTACTATGAAAAATAATATCCAAACCATTGATGATTTGAAAGCCGAAAGAGCCAGACTTCATAATCAGATGCAGCTATCGAAAATAGGCATGAAAAACGATATTGCGGCTATCAAAGAAGAACTAAACCCTGCTCGACAAGCCGTTGGAGTCTTAAACGACGTATTCACCTCGCCCAAAAAAGGTTTACTGACCTTAGGCATTGGCTTAGGCGTTGACGTGGTTCTAAGACGAACTATTTTGGCACGTGCGGGTTGGCTTCCGAGATTAGTTGTTCCATTTTTAGTGCGTAATGCTGCCACTAATATGGTTCAAAAAAACGGAAAAACTATTGTTGAAAAAGGGCTGATTTGGCTTAAAAATGTAACCGAAAAACCGATTACTCATCAGAAGGACTGATTGGAAAGTATTTGTAAATCAACGACTTATCTTTTAATAGGTAAATAACTTAGTTCGAGCCAAAACTTACTCAAGGTTTTGATGGCATCGTTTAAACCCTCATACGATGAAGGTTTGGTCATGAAACAATTTGCTCCCAGTTCGTAGCATTTCTCAATATCTTGCGGAGCGTTTGAAGTTGTCAGAATCACCACCGGAATCCGCCTTAACTCAGGGTTATTTTTAATAAGTCTGAGTGTTTCTCTCCCGTCCATTTTGGGCATATTCAAGTCCAATAATACAAGCCCAACCGAAGTGTCTTTCTTCTGATTTTGAAGATACTCCAGTAGTTCTGCACCATTTTTTAGGTAAACAGTTTGGTTACTAAACTTGGTGTCATTGAAAATCGATTTCACTAAGTACAAATCGTCTTCGTCATCGTCACAGATTAAAATAGAGGCGTTTCGGTTCATTGTTGTCGAATTTAATAGGGCAAATATACGTGAAATATTGCACCAACATAATCCTTTTTTACTTCGGCAATTATATATCCATTATGATTTGTTACTATTCTTCGGCAAATTGCCAATCCAATTCCAGTCCCTTCGTATTCGTTTTTGTTGTGTAAACGTTGGAAAATCGTAAAGATTTTTTCGCTGTATTTCTCCTCAAAACCGATACCGTTATCCATAAACGTAATCTTATGATAAACCTTTTCTTGCTGCAAAGGCCCGATGCTCGGAATCTCTTCGCCAAACACTTGTTTGTACTTGATTTCAATCACAGGATTTACGTCAGGGCGGCTATATTTCAAGGAATTTGAAATCAGATTATTGAATAACTGAATTAACTGTACTCTAATACCATTTATTGTGGGCAAATGTTTGCTGTAAATCATGGCTTTTTTCTGATATATCAATTCCGAGAAGTCTTCTTTGGTTTCGTTCAAAATCCAATTTAAATCAATTTCATCAAAAACATCATCTTTTACATTAGTAATTCTCGAAAAAGTCAGCAAATCATTGATTAACAATTGCATTCGGCTGGCCGACTGATTGATTTTTAAAATATTATTTTTGGCATCTTCGCTTAGTTCTTCACTTTGGCGGGTATAAAGTCTTTCTCCAAATGCCCTAATTTTTCGTAGTGGCTCTTGCAAATCATGCGATGTGATATAAGCAAATTGCTCCAACTCGGCATTTGTGTGCTCTACCTCAGTCAGTTTATGTTCGAGCGTAGTTTGTAGTGCAATCCTTTGTTTAAGTTCGAGATAAAGCAATCGGAAAAATATGGTCAAAAACGCTAAAGTCACCACCGATAAGCCCAGTAAGTAATATGTCATATTTTTGTCACTTTCTTTCTGGAGGTCGTCTCGTTCTTGAAGCAGATGCTCTTCGTCAGTGTCAACTTTTTGGCTAAGAATACGTATCTTATCCATATAAAATTTCCCTAAATAGAGTTTTAGTGTATCGACCGATTGAGCCTTTCGGATACGCTCAATATTTATTTCCATTGCTTTTAGCCTTAGCTTCGTTATATGCTTTATCGAATCCAGCCGCTTAGCTTGTACAGCATTATCGTTTACTAAAGCAGTAAGTTGGTGCAGGGTAGTATCAATCTTTTCTTGGCTTTCTATATATGGCTTTAGAAAGTCATCATTACCAGTTAATAAGTATCCTCTTTGTCCAGTTTCAGCATCAACCAAAAGTTTTATTAATTCTTTATTTTTAAATCTAACCTGATAAGTATGCGTTACGTCAGCGGTTCGTTTACCCATTTCTTGGAGGTTACTGTACGTTATCCAGCTCAAAAAACTAAGCATTGTGATACTAATCACAATCGAAAACACAAAACTTAATAAAGCTTTTGGAAGCGTAAAGAAGGATAAACTATTGGGGAAAATTTTACCCAATGTGTTGTGGAAAAAATTCTGCATTTTGGGGAATGTTTACGCACTCAATAAATATGACTTTGTATGGCTGCTCATCATTGAATATTCTTTTATCAAGAATACCTAAAAAACGAGGCAATTCTATGGATATTCTGACTTATATCATAATTTTTTTATAAAAATGACTAACTTAGAGGCCCAACGCATTGATAATTAGGTATGTTTTTTTCTATATCAAGAAAACTTAGCCTGTAAAAAAATTATTCCTATGCTCAACTTCATCCAATCACAAAAACAAACGCTCAAGATTTCGCCTTCGCAGATTCAGTTATTGAATTTTTTTCAACTGAACTCGCTCGAACTTGAACAATATATAAAAAATGAATTGGAAGAAAATCCAATTTTAGAAGAAGGAAATAGTCTTAATGATGACCTCGCCGAAGATAATTTCAGCACCGAAGACCGTACCCAAGACTATATGGATTGGGACGAGTTTAATGACGATAACCTACCCGACTACCGCACACGAGTAAACAATTATTCGGATGATGATACTTTTTTTGCCCCAACCCTTGTCGAAAGCATCGGTTGGCGAGAAGAAGTAAAAGAGCAGTTTCATTTATTGGTTGATACCGAACGTCAGCGATTCTTGGCCGACTATTTGGTGGATTCATTGACTGATGAAGGCTATCTTCAAGTAAGCCTTGACTCGTTGGTTGATGATGTTTCGTTTTCGAGTGGAATGTTTGTTGATGATGCCGAAATGCAATATTTGATAGATATTTTGCGTAAACTACAACCCGTGGGTTTAGGCACGAGTAATTTGCAGGAGTGTTTATTAGTACAATTAGAACGCAGTCAATGTCCCAATGCTGCCATTGCCAAGAATTTGGTAAAAGACTATTTCGATGAACTGGCCACTCGCAACTATGATAAATTGAAGCGTTTGTGTACATTTAGCCTCGACGAAATCAAAGAAGCTGTGGCTTTGATAGCTACCCTAAATCCGCAACCAGTGGTGGGTGGACAAGCAGCTACTACTTTGACTGTAAAAGATAATGTGATTCCTGACTACATCGTGACCGTAGAAGGCGAGCTGCTTGAAGTGTCGCTTAATAGTCGAGGAATTCCGCCATTAAGTATCAATAAATCGTATTCGGAGGCTTTGGGTGGTTCTAAGGAAGTAAACAGCTATCTTAATTCTAAAATTAATGCTGCCAATTGGCTCATTGAGGCCATTCAGCAGCGAGAAAGCACGATGCTAAAAACCATGAAAGCGATTGTTAAATTGCAAAAGGAGTTTTTTGTATCGGGGAATGTCCGATTGCTAAAGCCGATGGTTTTGCAAGATATTGCCGACCAAATCAAAATGGATGTTTCGACGGTCTCTCGTGTTACGAGTGGAAAATATGCCCAAACTCCCTTCGGGATTATTCATCTCAAAGATTTGTTTACCGAAGGCATGAAAACTGATAGTGGCGAAGAAGTTTCTAATCGCCAAATCCAATTGGTTTTAGAAGAAATGATTACAAATGAAGATAAAAATAACCCTTTGAATGATTTTCAACTGACTGAATTATTATCACAACGTGGTTATCAAATTGCCCGTCGGACTGTTGCAAAGTACCGTGAAATACTCGGTATTTTACCCTCAACACTTCGTCGAACTTTATAAATTACCCAAAATGAATAACCTCTTTAAATTTACTTAACCTATGGCACAACGCATCTTAATCATCGACGACGACACCGATATTTGCCTATTATTACGTCGATTTTTGAGCAAAAACGGCTATGATGTAGCCATTGCTCATGATGGTACTACTGGGCTGGCCACCTTAGAAACCTTCACGCCTGACTTGGTTTTGACCGATTTTAGGTTGGGCGATATGGACGGAGCAACTATTCTCTTAAAAATAAAAGAAAAGTTGCCGCACGTGCCAGTGCTTATCATCACGGGCTATTCTGATATAAAAATTGCCATCAGTGTCATGAAGCAAGGGGCGTACGATTATATCACAAAGCCCCTTTTTCCAGACGAAATTTTACTGACTATCAAAAAGGCTCTTAGTCAGCCCACACATTATGTGCATATTGCCGAAAACCCCGTTGATACCACCGATGGCACGGCGGTAACCTCGGCTAAAAAAGATAAAAAAGCCAATTATATCTTCGGCGAAGGCCCCGAATCAGTGCATTTATACAAGCAAGTAGATTTGGTAGCTCCGACTAATTATAGTGTATTGATTTATGGCGAAAGTGGTTCGGGGAAAGAAGCCGTGGCACTCGAAATCCATAAACGAAGCAAACGTGCCGCTGGGCCATTTGTAGCGATGGATTGCGGTGCTATCTCGAAAGATTTAGCTGCCAGCGAACTCTTTGGCCATGAAAAAGGCTCATTTACGGGAGCATTAGCTCAGAAAATCGGTCATTTTGAAATGGCCGACGGTGGTACACTTTTTTTAGATGAGGTAGGAAACCTACCCTATGATATTCAGGTTTCGTTACTTCGTGTAGTACAAGAACGTAAAGTGCGAAGAATTGGCGGAAATAAAGAAATGGCCGTTGATGTTCGCCTCATAGTGGCCTCAAACGAACGCCTCATTGAAGCGGCTCGAAAAGGCAAATTCCGTGAAGATTTATACTATCGTTTCAATGAGTTTAGTATTGATGTGCCACCCATTCGTGAACGAAAAGAAGACTTGATACTTTTTGCTCAATTTTTCTTAGAAAAAACTAACGAAGAACTCGGCAAAAAAGTTAGAGGTTTCTCGCAAGAAGTAATGCGAGCATTTCAGGATTATCCGTGGCCTGGCAATTTGCGTGAAATGCGAAATGTCATCCGTCGTGCAACTTTACTTTCTGAGTCAGATGTAGTTGAGGTTGGTACTTTGCCTTTCGAACTCATCAATTATAACCGTTTACTTTTCAATGAGCCAAGTAGCGTAGCACCAGCACCTGTGCAAGATACACCGAGGTATTATTCGCCGCCACAGCCTGTCATGCCAGCACCAGCACCCGCTCCATTACCCACAAAAGTCGATTTGAAATCAACGGCTCTTGATGCCGAGTACGAAATGATTTTGACAGTATTGAAGCAAGTGAAGTTTAATAAAACCAAAGCTGCCGAGGTCTTAGGTATTGACCGAAAAACACTTTATAATAAAATGAAACAGATAAATCTGAATAGTTGAGCAGCATGGATAATTCTAAATTGAGTTGTAGTGCATTTGGGCTTTCGTTGATTGGGAAGCAAATAGAAGGTTTGGTGAAAATCTTACCTCAACTCATCTATGTACTTGACTTACAGAAACGAAAAATAGTTTTTATCAGCGACCGTATCACTGATATTTTAGGCTATTCAAAACAAGATATTGAGCAAATGGGCAATTCGCTGGGGCCTATTATGGTTCATGCCAATATGAAAGATTTTGCGGCTGATATTTCTCAGAAGTTCGACAGAATAGCCATTGGCGAAAACATTGAATTTACGATGGCTTTTCGTCATAAAAACGGGCAAATTCGTACACTAAAAAATACTGCTAATCTCTTACAGCAAAACGCCGAAGGCAAAAATCAGTATATTATGCTGATTGCCGAAGATATAACAGAGCAAATCTTACGTGAAGAAATCTTACAGTTTAAGCAGTTTCACCTTCATAATTCTGAGCGAGTTTTTCAGTATGGCTCGTGGGAAATGGAAGAAGGAAGTGAGTATGTGAAGTGGACTGATGGGCTTTTTGAATTGTTGGGAGTGCCAAAAGAAAGGTTTCCTGATAGAAGAGTTCCTGTTGATTTTTATTCGAGCTTTATTCCGCCAACCGAAAAAGATTTGGTGCGTGCCGAAGTTTATGAAAAGATTGAAGCGAAAATTCCCTACCACGAGATTTCACATTCGATAATCAGTCTTGATGGCGAAACTAAGTATGTGATTTTGAGAATGCACATTTTTGAAACCAACAAGACTTCTATTATTATGGGTACGGTGGTTGACAATACCATCAGCATGAAGGCTGAGAAAGAATACAACGACCAAATGATGCAGCTGCAACGCCAACATACCCAAATGGAAGAAGCCGAAGCTATTTTTAAGTTTGGAAGTTGGGAGTGTAATATCAATGAAGCACATTTTAGATGGTCGGAGGGTTTATTTAATCTGCTCGAATTAGACTCAAATCAGTACCCTCAGAGTATTGTCCCGCTTGATTTTTATCCCAGTTTTGTTCATCCAGAAGACGTGCAACGTGTGCGAGATTACACCCGAAAAGTATTGGCCGAACAAAAAGGCTTCTACGAAATTGAGCATCGTATCATTGATTCGACGGGCGTTATCAAAAACGTGATGCTACGGGCAAGGGTTCAATACGACGAAAATGGCAGAATGCTGAGAGCCGTGGGCGTAACAGCTGATTTGACCGAAATAGAAACCTACCGCCGAGAACTTGAAAGGCAAGTAGCTGCTCTTAATCGAAGCAATCAGGAACTCGAACAATTTGCTTATGTTGCTTCGCACGATTTGCAAGAGCCACTTCGCAAAATCAAGGCGTTTGGCGAGCGTCTCGAAAAAAAATACAAAGACGCCGTGGGCGAAGAGGGGGGCTTTTTTATCGACCGAATGATAAATGCAGCCCAACGTATGAATACGCTCATTGATGATTTATTGACTTATTCGAGAGCATCGAGAGAAACCGAAACACCGAAGCAAATTGCTTTAAATGAGGTTGTGAAGAACGTAATTGATGATTTAGAAATAAAAATTCAAAACGAAAATGCTCAGATTTCGGTAGGGGAATTGCCTATGATTGAGGCACAGGGGGTTCAGATGCAACAGCTATTTCAAAATCTTATCGAAAATGCCTTAAAATTCAAGAAAACAGACCTTTCGCCAGTGGTGCATATCTCTGCCGAAAAGGTTTCAAAAATAGATTATCACAAGATTCCTCAACTCAATCAATCACTCGAATATTATCGGTTTACTATCAGCGATAATGGTATTGGGTTTGATGCTAGATATGCCGACCAAATTTTTGCTATTTTTCAGCGACTTCATGGCCGTACTGAATACGAAGGAACGGGCTTGGGCTTGGCTATTTGCCGAAAAATAGTAGAGTCGCACAGCGGCTATATTATGGCTAAAGGTGAAGAAGGAGTCGGAGCAACTTTTATATTTTATCTACCTACAACAAAAAATAAATAATTACGATGGGAAACAGCAATAAGAAATTGGTGATTTTAGTCGCCGACGACGACGAAGATGACCAACTATTTACGAGAGAGGCTTTTGAAGAAAGCAAGTTGCTGGTCGATATTCGTTTCGTCAACGATGGACTCGAATTACTCGACTATTTGAAACAACAAAATAAATATACAAATCCAGAGGATTGTCCGAGGCCATCGTTGATTTTGCTCGATTTGAATATGCCTAAAATGGATGGACGTGAGGCTTTAAAAGAAATCAAATCGGATACGAAGCTAAAAATGATTCCAGTAGTAGCACTTACTACTTCAAAAGCCGAACAAGATGTATTGAAAACCTACGAGTTGGGTATCAATAGTTTCATTACGAAACCAGTAGCGATTGCCGAATTTATTGAGATTGCCCGAACACTTGGCCATTATTGGCTCGATATTGTGCAACTACCACAAAATGCAAAGAAATGAATAGTAAAGCCGTTAAACTCTTAATTGTTGATGATGATGAAGATGACTTTTATCTAACATCCGAGTACTTAAAAGAAATTCCATCGAAGCAATTCGATATTGTTTGGGCCAGTTCGTTCAACGATGGCGTCAAGCATCTCTCTCATTCCAAGTTCGACTTATGTTTTTTTGATTTCCGTTTGGGAGTCAAAACGGGTATTGATTTGCTCAAGGCTGTCATCGAAATGGGTATCAATACGCCTGTGATTTTGTTTACAGGTAAAGGAGATAAACAGGTCGATAATGAGGCCATGCGATTAGGAGCAATGGACTATTTGGTGAAAACCGATTTAGATGCCGAGAAGCTCGACCGTTGTATCAGATATGCCCTTGAGCGTGCCGATGCCGTAAAACGCTTACGTGAAAATGAAACTCGCTTGAAGAGTATTTTTGAGCAAATGAAAGAAGCGATTGTCTTGAAATCGACTGAGGGATTGATTTTTTATTACAACAAAACCGCTTACGAATTATTAGGCTTTGAAAATTCGGATACATCTAATCTTAGCTTCCGAAACTTTTTTGCCGACCACGATGATTATCGACGTTTTAAGCAAATCCTTGAGATTAATAATTCGATTGAAAACTACGACATTTGGATGGTTAATAAAAGCGGCGAACGAGTGCTTTGTTCGCTTAGCGGAAGTAAGCAGAATGATAGCGAAGGAAACATTTATTACCTCATTGTCATTCAAGACATTACATCGAGGAAAAAACTCGAACGTGACCGACTTTTGGCCGAAAAATCAGCGTCAACGGCACGTTTGGCTCGAACACTTGCCCACGAAGTCCGAAATCCGCTGACCAATATCCATCTTTCGCTTGACCAACTCGACCCCGAATTGCCCGACGAAGACCTAAAGCTTTTTACGGATATTATTAGGCGAAATAGCCTCCGAATTAATACACTAATTACCGAACTTTTAGAGTCATTTAAGCCGCAAGAAACAGTTCTGACCTCAATTTCGATAATCGAATTGATTGAAAGAGCATTGAGCGAAGCCCTCGACCGAATTAATTTAAAAAAGATTACTTTAGTCAAAAACTTTGGTGAAGATTGTACCCTTAATCTCGACCAATCGAAGATAAAAATCGCCTTCTTAAACCTCATAATCAATGCCATTGAGGCAATGGAGGCCGAAAAAGGTATCTTGACGATTCTGACGAGTATTAGAAATGATTATTTCTTGGTGACAATCAAAGACAATGGTGTAGGTATTAGTCAAGAAAACCTAAATAGACTTTTTGAACCTTATTTTACGCTCAAAACCAATGGTTTGGGCTTAGGCTTGGCTGCCACACTCACGATTCTGCAATCGCATAATGCACGAGTAGAAGTTGATTCTCAGTTAGGAGTTGGCACTACTTTTACGATTGCGTTTCCATTGCTCAAAGACCGATAAACTGAGATACCCTGCAAAGCTTTTGCTGCTTTGCAGGGTAATTTTTTAAGTCCTACGGAATGCCGCCTTCGTAGTTTCTATGATAAGACTTGTGCTGACAATGATAATGGCAAAAACCGTTATCCAGACTATAAAACGGTGGTATTCCGTTGCTCCGATTCGCTGAATGAGGATGCCCACAAATGCCCACAAAACTGCCGCTCCGATAAAAGCATTGTTGAGTTTATTGAGTGCCCAGCTGGCAATCAATGCTCCGATTAATACCATCAAGCAAGTCCAAAAAGTTTCGCTTTGACCCAAAGCTCCCCAGCCAAAAAATACTAATACGGCAGTGATATTGGCAATCGTAGCAATACAAATCCAGCCTAAATAAGTACCAAAGGCAGCCTTTGCTATCATCGGAATATTGATTTCATGATTTTTACTAAGATAATCAATTCTACGAACAATGTCGATGAGTGTTATCAATAACGAAAGCATGATGATTACCGAAAAGAACAAATGTTCGAAATGCCAATATACAATCCAGAACATATTCAGGATACAACTCACAATAAATCGTAAGCCGATTTTATCAACCAACGCATTGGTTGATGGGTCGGGAACTTTACTAAATAAGTTTTTGCTCTGTTTCACGCAAAAAATAAATAGCATGATATAGATTATTCCCCAAATCGAAAACGTGATGCCCGCAGGCACAAAAAGATTTGGGTATTGGTCAGAAAGTTGTTTGGTGGTTTTATCATTAAATGGCAGGGCATTGGCCAAGTAATTGGTGGCTACCATTGCTACAAAAAAGCCCCAATTGAGTATCTGTAAGGTTTTTACACCTATTTGTTTTGCTATCGAATCCATAATTTTATTTTTTCTTTGTGGAGCGAACCGAGCGACGGCGGCCGACGCTCAGCCGCTTCCAGTTCGCAGTAAATATAACTAACTAAAAATCAACTAAATAACTTATTTTACAATCGTATCAACATTTTTTTGAGTAGCCTCAATTTCAGTTTGCTTTATCAAAACAGTATAAGATGCAGGCTTTATTCCTTCGCCAAACTCTATGGCATAAACCTTCGTAAACTCTGCTCCCAAGTATAAAATCATTGATGAATAATACACCCATGTAAGCAAGATTACGACCGAACCAGCCGCCCCGTAAATGTCGGATATATTCGATTGTCCTAAGTAAAATCCAATCACGTATTTTCCAACCATAAATAGCATGGCCGTTACGCCAGCCCCCATCAAAGCATCCTTATTTGCCACTTTTCCATCGGGCAGCACTTTAAATATTATCGCAAATAAGACTGTCATCACAATCCAAATAACCCCCAAATTAATAACGGTAAATATATAAACCGTTGTTTCTGAGAAATATACCGATAAGCGTTGGCTGAAAGCATCGAGCAATGTATTGACCAACAACGAAACGATAAACAAAAAACCGAAAGACACAATCAGCGAAAATGACAAAAAACGATTAACTAAATACTTGACGATTCCGTTTTTGGGTTTAGCTTTCAGCGACCAAATCAGATTGATAGAATCTTGGATTTCTGCAAAAACTCCCGTTGCACCAATAAAAAGCATAATTACCCCAACTACTCCCGCAAAACCTGTTTTGCCCGATAGCTGAGCGTGTTGCACCATTTCTTGCACTTGTAGAGCGGCTTCTTTGCCAATAAGACCATTTATTTGTCCATAAAGTTGCCCTCTAATGGCATCTTGTCCGTAGAAAAAGCCAACTATCGACAAAAAGATGAGTATCATCGGGGCCAACGAAAACAAAGTGTAATAAGACAACGAAGCACTTAACTTAAAGGCATTATCATTCATAAAGCCCTCAAAAGTATTTCTTATAAGTCTAAGATATTTCATAAAATGCTGATATATAAATAGGTAAATCAAAACCTCATTGAGCTTTTATAAAAGCCTCAGTACTTTAAAACAAAATTTTATACCAATAGCATAAATGGGCAAAATTTTCCACAAAATAGAAGCTCATGCTTGATATTTCCCCAGCTTTCTGCCTCATAATCAATGGAATAAATATTTTATCAGTAAATACAACAATCAAAACACAGTTATAAATATTCTAAACCATTAAAAACTATTACAACTATGCGTTCAATCTTGTATATCATCGCCGTAATCTTAGTTATTGGATGGCTCATCGGAGCTTTTGCTTATAGTGCTTCTGGGCTTATCCATATTTTATTGGTTTTAGCCATCATATCTTTCTTAGTTGGATTGATACGCAAGGGCAAAATCTAAAACTAAAGAGTAGTTCATATTTATTCACTAAAACAAATTGAAACTATGGAAACTGTCATTCTAATCGGATTTTTAGTAGCGGGTTTATTAACCTCATTTTCGCTGATTTTCTTTTCAGAACACTTTAGCCCGTTTAGTTCTGGAGTAGTGAAAAATATGAACTCAGAATACAAACAAAAAGTTGACTACTTGAAAAAAATCAAACACAACTTTACTCGTATAAAGCAAGTTCACGCCTGATGTATAAGACTGGCTTCTGCTATGCTTCAAATCATCGGTTTTCTATATTGAAATCATTGTAAACTAAATGCCAAAAAGGTTTTTGTGGCTGTTCTCCTCTGGAAATAGGACATAAAGATTATAAGCATTTAGTTTACTATGTACTAAATTTTGGGTACACAACTTTTAAATTTAATAAATACCATGAAAACGCAACACGACACGCTCAGAGATACCCTCAACGAGCTAATAGAAATCAATCACAGTAGAATTGATGGCTACAAGAAAGCAATAAGCGATGTAACTCAGGAAGACCTACAAGGATTATTTGGTAGTATTATCAACGAAAGCGATGGTTTTGCTGAATCATTGGCCGAATATGTCGTAAAACTTGGTGGCGAGCCAAGCACTTCGAGTACGTTCTTAGGAAAAGTACATCAAGTTTGGTTGGATTTCAAAGCTGCACTTAGCTCTAAAAATCGACACACAATCTTAAACTCGTGCGAGTTTGGTGATACCCAAGCCATCAAGGCTTATGATTTGGCTTTAGAAATGAACGAACTTAGCGAGCCATTGCGGGCTTTATTAATCGTACAACGAACAATTATTGCCGAATCTTTGGATATTATTAGGTCATTGATGAAAGCCAATACCGACACTAAATCTGAAATTGCGGCTTTAGATATTACTCAATGAGTAAAGTTTCTGACGAAACTCAATTTCGCACATACCCTTATCAATCATCTTTAAAATAACTAAATTCATGCAAGCAAGTATTGGAATACCCAAAAGCGAAAGCCAAAAAATAACTGACATTTTATCGACATTATTGGCCGACGAACACGTATTGGTCATCAAAACTCGCAATTACCATTGGAATATCACTGGGCCAAGTTTTATGGAAATACACAAGTTCTATGAATCTCATTACGAAATTCTGACCGAAACCATTGATGAAATTGCCGAACGTATCACTCAATTGGGGTATCAGGCAATTGGCACAATGAAAGAGTTTTTGTCGGTCACTCGCCTGACCGAAGGCCCGTACAATGAGCATCAGACCGAACAAATGAAAGTACTTTTAGCCGACCAAGAGACTCTTTGCAAGAATATCCGTAAAGACATTGATGATATTGCCGACTTGAAAGACCCCGTAACAACTGATTTCTTGACGGGAGTTTTGGCAAAACACGAAAAAATGGCTTGGATGATACGCTCATTCTTGAAATAAATCACCCTCATATATCAATAGCTTTCTATTTAGTATAGGAAGCTATTTTTTATGGATATACCACGCCCATGCAATCAATACAAACTGCAAAGGTAGGCGAATCAAAGCCGCTTGATGGCTACCGATGGCAGGATTTTCTTTGAAGACATCGAAGATATGAAGCGGCAAAAACACCAGCATCATAATCAAGATTCCGAGTGTAGCCATTGAGCGAAAACGAGGAATAAAAACACCCACACCCACCGCAATTTCTGCGATTCCAGTTAGATAATTAATGGCCAAACTTGGCAGAAAATCAGGTATAAAAGGAGCATACATTTCGGGTTTGATGAAGTGATTGATGCCACCAAAAATCAAAAAAGTACCGAAAAGATAAGTCAGGATGAGTTTTAGGTTTTTCATAGGAACGGTTTTTAGGATTGTATCGTTAAATATAGCGTTTACTATTGGTTCGACAACCAATTCTGCAAAACCTTTTCATCATCGTTCAATTTCCCGACGATTCGGTAATTCGATTTACCCAAAATGATAGAATCTTTGGCTCGCTCATTTACGACCGCATACGGAAACCTACCACTGGCATGAATAAAACGCATTTCGTTGTTTTGGTAGAGCAGAAATCCCGTGTGCGTATCAAGCCCGACCACATAAAGCCCAGTGCCAGTTTCTCGAACACCCGCCAAAAAATCAGTAATAGTATATTGACTAAACCTACGTATCGACTCTTTTTCAACGAGCGATTTTATCATTTCTTCCGAAGGCAACTGTGCGAGTTTATTCCGTTCGATTTTTAAGCCCAAATCTTCCAAAACCGTTGTCACGAAATAGCCACAGGCAATTTTCCCTTTGCCTGGGGTTTCGGTCTGCCCATAAAACGAATAACGAGTGCCGTACCAAAAAGGCAGTAAAGTACAAAACTGACGAATAAATACTTTACTCAGATTATCACTGTTAGAAGCTAACTCTTTACGTTCATTAGTCAATTGATGTAGCGTATTTCTATATTTTTTAGGTGTAAAATAAAACGTATGATACCCCCATAAAATGGGTGTGCGTTTCATAAAATACCCATACACCGCCGCCGAGACAAGCAAGAAAACCAGTAAGATATATTTCGTATAAGTGCGGCGTTTGGGGCGTTTTTGCATGAATTTTTCAGTATTGTAGCACAAGTTTCTAACTTGTGTAATACAAATATTTGAGAAAAACTTTATTAAAACAAAAAACAGCGAACTTATCAAAAGGCAAGTTCGCTGTTTTTTGTAACTATGGTCTATTTTCCATCGTTCATGGACTCAATTACAAATTCATTTTCTTCAACTCACTCACAGCGAAATCTGCTGCACGAGCCGTAAGAGCCATGTATGTAAGCGATGGGTTTACGCAAGATGCCGAAGTCATCGCTGCACCGTCAGTTACGAATACGTTGCTCGCTCCCCAAACTTGATTGTTGGCGTTCAAAACCGAAGTCTTGGCATCACGTCCCATACGGGCAGTTCCCATTTCGTGGATACCGATACCTGGGTTTTTGCTACGGTCATCGTAAGTCTGAATATTTTTTATACCCGCAGCATCAAGCATTTCGGCTGCTTCGTTCATCATTGCTACACGCATTTTCAAGGCATTTTCGCCCCAACCTGCATCAAATTCAACAACTGGTAAGCCCCACTTATCTTTTTTGTCAGAAAGCGTAAAGCGGTTGTTTGAATCTGGCAAAGTTTCACCAAAACCACCAATATTAAATGACCACGGCCCTACTTGTGTCATTGCTTCTTTGAAATCAGCACCGAAGCCGTCCATCTGTCCGCCACGACCCCAACTTGCACGGCTGGCACCGCCTTGGTAGCCAAATCCACGAACGAAATCACGTTTTTTGTCGCTACCCCAGTTTGCAAAACGAGGCACGTAGATACCATTGGCACGACGGCCATAATAGTACATATCTTCCATGCCCTCGAAAGTACCCGAAGCACCAACTGCTAAGTGGTGGTCCATGATATTACGTCCAAGTTGGTCCGACTCATTACCCAAACCATTCGGGTGAGTTTTCGACTTCGACTGCATCATAATCCACGCTGAGTTGATGGCTGAGGCATTCAAGAAGATAATTTTTGCAAAATATTCGTATTCTTCTTTTGTGTTTTGGTCGATTGCTTTTACACCAACTGCTTTACCTTTTTCGTCATCAAAAATTACTTGGTGAACAATCTTATCGGTAGTTAAAGTCAAATTACCAGTTTTATTGGCCGCTGGCAAAGTTGCCGACTGTGTACTGAAATAACCACCGTAAGGGCAACCACGCATACAAGCATTGCGGAATTGGCAAGATGCACGACCTAAATCCGTTTGGATTTTGGTTGGAGCAGTCAAGTGAGCCGTACGACCGATTGTAACGGCACGACCACCAAATTTCTTTCCAATTCTCGACTTAAATTCTTTCTCAACACAGTTCATTTCCATACCTGGTTGGTAGTTACCATCAGGCAATACATCTAAGCCATCTTTTGTACCACTTACCCCGATGAAACTCTCAACGTAGCTATACCACGGAGCTAAATCTTTATAACGAATCGGCCAGTCGATACCGTGACCGTCTTCGAGGTTTGCCGTGAAATCACGCTCGTTCCAGCGGTAGCTTTGGCGTCCCCACATCAACGAACGACCACCTACGTGATACCCACGAATCCAATCGAATCCACGTTTCTCACCATAAGGGTTTTCTTTATCATTTTCAAACATATTGCGGTGTTCTTCACGGCCAGTATAACCCGTACGAACACTTGCCCAATATTGTTCACGAGCCATATTATCCATGTTTCCACGGTGTGGGAAATCCCAAGGATTTTTCATCGCATTTTCATAACCTTCCACGTGCTTAATATCACGTCCACGCTCAATCATCAACACTTTTAAGCCCTTCTCACATAATTCTTTGGCAGCCCAGCCACCTGATATCCCCGAACCCACAACGATGGCGTCGTAAGTCATTTTCTCTTTTTCTTTACCTTGAATATTCATCAGATTGAATAGATTATTTTTAGTATTTTGTTAGTCTATATTCCACAGACCACGGTTAACAGTGGTGTTATTATTGGTACAATAGTCAAATTTTTTGTGGACAGTTGACTATCTACCCTTTGGCTATTTTATAACGCCCAAGCTTTTTGACCTGGAGTCATTTTTACACAACCTTCGTACTTTCCTGGTACTTCTACATAAGCTAATGCTTGTTTGCAACCTACTTCTGAAGTAAAATAACCCAAAAGTGTCAATTCTTTCATTATTTTAAAGAAAGGTGTTGGCGGAGCTTCTGTTTTACCCTTAGTTTCTTTCGTTAGACCAGTTTCAGAGTCCACCATTTTCTTTGCACTTTCATTTTTCTTTGCTTCATCGTTGGCAGCAGCTTCACATTTTTTCAATACAGCCGTTTGTTGTTCGGGCGTACTTTCCAAAAACTTTTTACCTCCGTTTGATTTCTTAGATTCTTCTTCGAGTGCATCTAAGCCTTTCACAAAATGCTCTTGTTGAGCAGCAGAGTAGCAATCTTTCAACATCATTTCAATAAACGGTCCAACGCCCGCTTCTTTAGCTCCCGGAGTTGTTGTTTTTGGAACAATGATTTCGGCTATTTCGGCAACCAAGCTTTTGTAGTCGGTCGATAAGGCAAAAGAGGTTGCGGCTTCGGTTGCAGTATTAGATTTGCAGCCTTCGAGCATCGCAATCATTGTTGGGGCAGACAAAGCACCTCCCATCAGGTAGGCAACTCTTTGTATCGCATCTCTTCTATTCAATGTTTGATGTTCTTTTTAGGATTGTCAAATAATTTAAGTGGTGAATTTACGAAAGAATAACTTGTCTATGCAAGCTAAAACCAACGAAAATTCTATTAATAGCGATAAATCTCCAAAATTATTGTGAAGTATAGCTTTTGCTATATCTAAAAACGAAATATAGCAATCTTAAATTTTTACTATAATTAATACATTAACTGGCTTGCAAAAAATGATATTTATATTTAAAAATAATGGACTTAATCGGGTGTTTACTTCTTTAAGTGGGTATTTTTGAAAAATATTTTTATTTTTTTTGTTTGAATAAAATTTTTGTTTCTAAAAAAAGTTATACATTTGTGCCAACAAATTAAAGACCAAATAATATTAAATCCAGTCGTTTGTAAATGCCCCAACAAATGATTAAACTATAAAACTCTCCTTTTGGGGCTGGGAATTTTTGACTTATGAAAATAGCAGTAGTAGGAACAGGATACGTAGGACTCGTGACGGGTACTTGTTTTGCTGAAACAGGTAATCAAGTTACTTGTGTAGATATTGATGAGCGTAAAGTTGAGAAACTTCGCAAAGGAAAATTAACAATCTATGAGCCTGGTTTAGATGTGATTTTCGACCGTAATACGAAAGAAGGTCGTTTGAAATTTACAACAAATTTGGCTGAAGGTATCAAAGATGCACAAGTGATTTTCTTGGCATTGCCGACACCTCCAGGAGAAGATGGCTCTGCCGATTTGAAATATATTTTGGGTGTAGCCAATGACCTTGGCCCATTGCTCGAAAACTATGCCGTAATTATTGATAAAAGTACAGTACCAGTAGGCACAGCCGAAAAAGTACGTGAACGTGTAGCCAAAAATGCAAAAGTTGAGTTTGATGTTGTATCGAACCCAGAGTTTTTGCGTGAAGGTGTTGCCGTTGAAGATTTCATGAAGCCTGACCGTGTAGTTATCGGTACAACTTCTGAAAAAGCTAAAAAAGTAATGGAAAAACTTTATGCTCCGTTGGTGCGTCAAGGTAATCCTATCATTTTTATGGACGAGCGTTCGGCCGAAATGACAAAATATGCAGCGAATGCTTTCTTGGCAATGAAGATTACGTTTATGAACGAAATTGCTAACCTTTGCGAAAAAGCAGGTGCAAACGTAGATGATATTCGTCGTGGTATCGGTACTGATAGCCGTATTGGTAAGCGTTTCTTGTTTGCTGGTATTGGTTACGGTGGAAGTTGTTTCCCGAAAGACGTACAAGCTTTAGAAAAAACTGCCAATGAGTTTGATTACGATTTCAAAATTTTGAAATCAGTAATGAAAGTAAACGAGAAGCAAAAAACCAAGATGATGCCACACGTGAAGGCATATTTCGATGGCGATTTGAAAGGCAAAACGATTGCTCTTTGGGGATTGGCTTTCAAACCTCACACTGATGATATTCGTGAAGCTCCAGCTTTATATAACATCAAAGAATTGCGTAAAGCAGGTGCCAAAGTAGTTGTTTATGACCCAGAAGCGATGGAGAACGTACGTGGCGTAGTTGGTAAAAAAGTAAAATACGCTAAAAGCCCATACGAAGCCATTGAAGGTGCAGATGCCTTGATGATTATGACCGAATGGCCAGAATTCCGTACGCCAGATTTTGATAAAATGGAAGCAGCTCTCAAAAATAAAGTTATCTTTGATGGCCGTAACCTTTACGAACTAAAAGATATGCGTGATTTAGGTTACACATATTTCTCAGTTGGTAGAGATACTGTGAAATAAAACCTCTAACCGCAGTAGCGGACTATCCCTAAGGGGAGATAAAAGGTGGTTAACTAAGATAAAATTTCATACAAATATTAAAACAAAAACTCCCCTTTAGGGGTTGGGGGTATATGAAAAGAGTATTAATAACAGGCGGTGCGGGTTTTTTGGGTTCGCACCTTTGCGATAGATTTATCAAAGAAGGACATTATGTAATTGCGATGGATAACCTAATCACGGGAGATTTACGCAATATCGAACATTTGTTCAAGCATCCAAATTTTGAGTTTTATCACCACGATGTGAGTAAGTTTATTCACGTTCCTGGCGAACTCGACTATATCTTGCACTTTGCGTCACCAGCAAGCCCGATTGATTATTTGAAGATTCCGATTCAAACCCTAAAAGTGGGTTCGTTAGGTATTCATAACTGTCTTGGCTTGGCTCGTGTGAAAAAAGCAAGAGTGATAATAGCCTCAACATCAGAAGTTTATGGCGACCCACAAGTTCACCCACAAACAGAAGAGTATTGGGGACACGTAAACCCAGTTGGGCCACGTGGTGTATATGACGAAGCAAAACGTTTCCAAGAAGCCATGACAATGGCCTACCATACTTATCATGGTTTGGAAACTCGTATCGTGCGTATTTTTAATACGTATGGTCCAAGAATGCGACTCAACGACGGACGTGTATTGCCAGCATTCATTGGGCAAGCATTGCGTGGCGAAGACCTCACTATCTTTGGTGATGGTACACAAACTCGCTCATTTTGCTACGTTGATGATTTAGTAGAAGGTATTTACCGTTTACTGCTTTCTGATTATGCTTACCCTGTAAATATCGGTAATCCATCAGAAATTACGATGAATGAATTTGCCGAAGAAATCATCAAATTGACAGGAACAGACCAAAAAATCGTGCATAGACCATTGCCGAAAGATGACCCTAAACAACGTCAACCAGACATTACGAAGGCGAGAGAAATCTTAGGTTGGGAGCCAAAGGTAAGCCGTGCGGAAGGCTTGAAGATTACCTACGAATATTTCAAAAACTTACCAAAAGAAAGACTTTTCGAAGAAGTTGCTCACCGTGAGTTTAATAAGAAATAATAATATAAGTTCTTGGAAACCCTGTAAAACCTAAAGTTTTACAGGGTTTTTCTTTTCATTAAGACAGCAAATTATCAAAAGCCAATTCAATATTGGGAAAACGGAATTTAAACCCACTCCCCAAAAGTTTTTTAGGGTAAACATTTCTGCTTTTAAGTAAGAGTTCGGCTTCGGTACCAATAAAAATAGCTGCTAATTCCAGAATAAAAACTGGCGATGAAATGCCAAACGGAATGCTCATGAGCTTTCTTAGTTGCTGCATAAAATCTGTATTTTTGATAGGTGCAGGAGCGGTAATATTTATTGCCCCGACGATGCTTTCATCGTTAATGATATATTCTACGGCTCTACAAAAGTCTTCGATATGAATCCAACTCATCATTTGCTCACCATGTCCTTGTTTTCCTCCTAATCCTAATCTACTTATGGACTTTATTTTTTGAAAAGCTCCGCCATCATTTCCTAAAACAATAGAAGTTCGCAAAGCGACTTTTCTGACATTGGTGCTTTCTTTTTTGAAAAATGCGGCCTCCCATGCTTTACAAATATTCATCGAAAAATCATCTCCAATGATACCATTTTCTTCATCCATCAATTGGGTTTCGGCATGAATATAAATAGTTGCACTACTTGCATTTAACCATACTTTCGGAGGACACTTGCATTTGTCAATAGCTTCCTGCAAAATATTGGTGCTGTTTATCCTTGACGCTAAAATCTGTTTTCTATTGCTCGCGTTATATCTACAATCCACCGATTTACCAGTCATGTTGATTAATGCATCGGCATTTTCCAATTCGCTAACCCAATTTCCAAGACTATTCGCATCCCAATAAACCTGATTTTGTTTAGTTGGATTTCTACTTAGAATAATTACTTGGTGCTTTTTTTCTATCAAGTATTTTTCAAGGGCATTTCCTAAAAAGCCCGAACCACCTGCAATAATAATTTTCATGATTTTAGTATTTAGTGGATAACAAAGCCGATAATGAATAATACAAAAACTCGATAAATCAGCCATGAAATAGATGGAAGCCAACCAATGTCTAAGATTTTACATCGTCTGATATGCTCAAAAAACATGAAGCCTACAACCAACCCAAAATATGCCAAATGTAAAAGTGGTAGTTGATTGTTAATCAAGAGCATAGGAATAAGCAGTAATGTCCCAATCAATGAGACCGTCATCATATTGCCGAGATAATCAAGGAGTTTATCTTTGGGAAGTTTATATAAAATTACACTCTGCCAGACAAGCTGCCCCAAACAAACCAAAAATTCTCTACCTAAGTGATTTTTCCAACCCATAAACTCATTAATCGGTTTCGTGAAATGAAACAAAACAGTAGAAGAAGCTATAACTACAAGAAGTATATACAGGAATCGGTATTTTAGGTTAAGGTCAGGTACGCAGACTCTTTCATTGAGTTGTGGTGAACTCGGAGCAATTATTTTTCTATTAAAAGAGATGAATTTGTATAGTTTTCGTAGAAAAAACTCAACAACTATGTTTTTTAAGATGGGTTTTAGAAATGAGAAACTATGGGTAATTATATACACTAAAGCATCTAGGCCGTAGAGTGCTTCTTGGGTTTGAGTATTGTAAAAAGCAATTTCGTTACGTGCTTTGTTCATGTCAACGCTATTGCTTACTGAAGTATCAATCGTCTGATACGGACTGCAAGTTCCTTGCTCAATCATGCCTGTCTTTTCAAACGCACCTCCATAAAGTTGACACATCGGACAATCTTTATCAATTAGAAGTTTGTAGTTATTTAAAGTTCTCATAGTTTCAGGAATTTATGAAAATTTGTAATAAAAAAATTAACTAATCATTTTCAAAACATTTTTAAGAAGAGCGTTCTTTTCTACTTTTAATAATAACTCGCTCATTGCATCCATCTGCTCGATAAAGCTATTGAGTTCGGTAAGCATATTTTTTATGTGTACCTGTTCGCTATCTTTGGCATCAGTTGTTGAGTTAAGCAGGGCTTTTACGGTTTGTTTAGCAGGCATAATCTCACGCTTTTTTCGCTCGGTAATAATTCGGGTAGCAATTTGCCAAATATCGTGTTCGGCAATAAAATATTCCTTTCTATCGCCTGGTTTTGTTTGTTTATAGATAAGATTCCAGTTGACAAGCTCTCTCAAAACCATATTTACATTACCTCTCGAAAGCTGTAATTGTTGCATAATATCCTCAGTACTAAGTTCCGAACTACTCAATAACATAAGAGCATGAACTTGTGCGGTTGAGCGGCTAATTCCCCACGATGTACCAAGTACTCCCCATGCCTGAACAAACTGTGTTTTTATTTCATCTGTTTTCATACACAAATATATATAAATAAAAACAAACTTCCAAGAATTTGTGAAAGTTTGTTTTATTCCAACTCCAAAACCATATCAAAATTATCAATTCCTTTATTTACAAACTTTCCAATTGTCCGAAAGCCTTGTTTAGAATAATAATTGATGGCCTTTGCATTACTGGCTTGCACACCTCCCCACAAAATCACTCGTTTTATTCCTTTGTTTCGTAAATCATTTTTTATAAAGTCAAACAGGAGATTTCCTAAGCCTTTACCTTGCCACGCATCTGCCACCGATGGTGCAAAAGTGCAATCGGTTGTTGGTTGAAGCTGAAATTGATAGGCTTCAAGTCTGAGTTTATCTTTTGGTACATAACCTAATTTAATGATAGTATAAGCAACGATTTCTTTTGAGTAGCTATCGTCGATGATAAAGCCTGTGTTGCGGCTTTCGGTAGCATAAAAAAGCTTGATTGTGGGTAAATCAAAGGCATGAGGAGCAAATCTACTGCGAGTAGCGGCACTTAGTTTTTCTAAATAAAAGAGCAAGTTGTCAAAATCTGTACTTTCAAGTTGCCGAACAATCATGGTTTTATTTATCTTTACTTCACTCATTGGAATTATATTTTTGAGTCAATTTCTTTAAATTCCTTTACCTTTGCAAATCTTTTGTACAACAAAACTGTTCTCTGAAAAAAGACATAAACATACCAAATAGATGAAATTAGACCGCATAGAAGATGCAATCGAAGCAATTCGTAATGGAGAGATAATCATCGTTGTTGATGACGAAGACCGTGAGAATGAAGGTGATTTTATATGTGCTGCCGAAAAAACTACGCCCGAAATGGTTAATTTCATGGTGAAAGAGGGTAGAGGCTTAATGTGTACACCTCTTACTCGTAAGCGTTGCGAAGAACTCGAATTAGATATGATGGTGGGCAAAAATACAGCCCAACACGAAACCGCTTTTACGGTTTCAGTCGATTTATTGGGCAATGGTTGTACGACTGGTATTTCGGCCAGCGACCGTGCTAAAACCATTCAAGCACTCGTAAATCCTGCCACTAAACCTGAGGATTTGGGTCGTCCAGGGCATATTTTTCCATTGCGTGCAGCCGAAGGTGGCGTAATTCGTCGTTCTGGCCACACCGAAGCCGCTATTGATTTGGCCGTTCTGGCTGGGCTTCAACCCGCAGGTGTTTTGATTGAAATTCTCAACGAAGACGGCACAATGGCACGCTTACCGCAATTACTTGAAATTGCTAAGAAGTTTAACCTTAGATTAGTGAGTATCAAAGATTTAATTGAGTATCGTCTCGAAAAAGAATCTTTGATAAAGCGTGAAATAGGTGTAAATATGCCAACCGAATGGGGTAATTTTGATATGGTGGCTTTTCGCCAGCTTGATAACGACCAACTGCATTTAGCACTTATCAAAGGTACTTGGGAAGAAGACGAACCCGTTATGGTGCGTGTACATTCTTCGTGTGTAACGGGCGATATTTTTGGTTCGTGTCGTTGTGATTGCGGGCCGCAACTTCATGCCGCCATGGAATTAGTGGAGAAAGAAGGCAAAGGCGTTATACTATACATGAACCAAGAAGGACGTGGCATTGGATTGTTGAATAAACTAAAAGCCTATAAATTGCAAGAAATGGGGCGTGATACCGTAGAAGCAAATCTCGAATTAGGTTTCAAAATGGATGAACGTGATTATGGAGTAGGTGCTCAAATTTTGAGAAATTTAGGAATCAAAAAAATGAAATTGATTTCAAATAATCCTAAAAAGAGAGCGGGTTTGATTGGCTACGGTTTAGAAATCATAGATTCGATTCCGATTGAGATACCCGCAAATCCTCATAACATTGCATATTTGCAAACCAAACGAGATAAAATGGGGCATAAAATTATGGGTTCTTAAAAATATTAGGCACGCATAACAATTTCTTAACGATTAGAAATTGAATTTTATCAATATTTTTCATTAAAAATCTTATAAAAACTTGTAGTTCAAGCACTTATCCAAATAAAAAGGATAGGTGCTTGTTTTTTTTAGAGAAAATTTTTAAGACCTTTGTTGTGGAAATTTAAAAACCACTAATGATTTTTACTTCAAACATTTCTAACTCCAAAAAAAACATGATGCGAAAATTTACTTTTTTGCGAGGGGCTCTCAGCCTACTTGTTGGGATTCTTTTTGCTTTTCAAGGCTTTGCACAGGTAACAACCTCTTCGATTAGCGGTTTAGTAGCAGACGCTAAAGGCGAAGGTTTGCCAGGTGCAACGGTTGTTGCAGTTCACGTACCATCAGGTACTAAATATGGTACGGTTTCAAACTCTGCGGGTCGTTATATACTTCCTTCGGTTCGTGTTGGTGGACCATATAAAGTTACATTTACATTTGTAGGTTACAAAGAAGCAGTAAAAGAAGGTGTTATCACCAGCTTAGGTTCTGCTGCTAACGTTGACGTTAAATTAGATGAGGCAGGTACATTCCTTGATGAAATCAAAGTTACATCAGGACGTTCGGATATCATTTCATCGAGCCGTACGGGTGCTTCTACAACTTTGGGTTTAAATGCTGTTAATAGTTTACCAACTATTGGTCGTACTATTGATGACATTACTAAATATAATGCTTACAGTAATGGTCGTTCTTTTGCTGGTCAAGATAGCCGTTTGAATAACTTCACTATTGATGGTTCGGTTTTCAATAATGGTTTCGGTTTAGGTAGCTCATCACAAGCAGGTGGACGTACTGGTACAACTGCCGTATCTCTTGATGCGATTGAGCAAGTACAAATCAACATTGCTCCTTTTGACGTTCGTCAATCAGGTTTTGCGGGTGCTGGTATCAACGCCGTAACTCGTTCAGGAACAAACGACGTAACTGGTTCAGTATATTACCTCACAAGAGGAAGTGACATGGTTGGTAAGAAAGCAGATGGTAAAGAGTTACCACCAGTAAATATCAACGAAAAAACGTTTGGTTTCAGAGTTGGAGCTCCAATCATCAAAGATAAATTGTTTATTTTTGCTAACTTTGAAATGTTTAATAGCTCTACACCAGCACTTACATGGTCGGCTAACCGCTCTGGTGCAACTGGTAACGTATCTCGTACTACTTACGCTGACTTACAAGATTTAGCAAGTTTCATGAGCTCTAACTTCGGATGGGAAGCTGGTGAGCTTGATGGTTTCAACAACGAAATTAATAGTAAGAAAGGTTTGGTTCGTTTAGATTATAACATCAATAACAACCATAAATTATCAGTGCGTTATTCACATCACGATTCTGGTTCAGATGCTATCATCAGTAATAGTAATAGTAGTAATACAGCAGGTAATGGTAACCGTACAAACTCGGCCTTAGCATTATCACCACAAAATACTGGTTACAAGATTGCAGATAATACTCGTTCGTTTGTAGCTGAATTAAACTCTAACTTCAAGGGTAAATTTGCTAACAACTTAATTGCTACTTATAATAAGCAAATCGAAGACCGTACTTACCGCACTGCTGTTTTCCCAACAGTTGATATTTTGAATGCAGGAAGTACTTATACTTCAGTAGGTTTCGACCCATTCACGCCTAATAACAAATTGAATTATTCTACGTTCAACGTAACGAATAACTTGAGTTATTTTGCTGGAAAACACAATATCACTTTTGGTTTATCTTACGAAGCATTCCAATCTAACAACGTGTTCTTCCCAGCGTCGAATGGTGTTTGGGTATTTAACTCTATCGCTGATTTCAAAACAGCTGCTTTGGCTTATAAAGCTAATCCAAATCTTGCAGTTTCTCCAGTTCCAGTAGCACGTTTCAACTACCGTTATTCATTGTTACCAGACGGTGGAGAGCCTTTACAAACTTTGAAACAAAATACATATTCAACTTACTTACAAGACGAATATTCTGTTAATCCTCGTTTGAAAGTTACAGCGGGTGTTCGTTTAGATGTATTTGATTATAACGATAAATACGCTACAGACTTCAATAACCCAGTTGTAGCAGGTTTAACTTACAAAGATGAGAACAATGCTGATTTGAAAATCTCAACTGGAGCATTCCCAAGTAATAAGGTAATCGTAACTCCTCGTTTAGGTTTTAACTATGACGTAAAAGGAGATAAAAGCACGCAAATCCGTGGTGGTACAGGTATCTTCGTTTCACGTATTCCACAAGTATTGGTTTCGAACCAATTGGGTAATAATGGTGTAAATACAGCGGTATTAAACTTTACTAATACAACTGCTTATCCGTTTACAACAGACCCAAGTCGTTTCAAACCAACTACTACTGATATTACTAAGCTTCCTGCTTATGTAATCAACGCATCGACTGATAATCTTAAAAACCCAATTATTTGGAAAAGCAGCTTAGCGATTGACCAAAAATTACCTTGGGGCTTAATCGGTACAGTTGAAGGTATCTACAATGATAATATTCAGGCTCTTCGTTATATTGATGGTAACTTAAAATCACCAACAACTAAATTTACTGGCCCAGATACTCGTGACCGTTTCCCTGCTTCTGGTTTATCAGGAAATGCTGTAAACCCAGCTCGTTTTATCAATGCTGCTAATACAAACGCATTTATCTTGACTAACACAAAAGAAGGTTACTCTTACTCTTTAACAGCTAAATTAGAAAAGACAGCTACTAAAGGTTTCAGTGGAATGATTGGTTATACATACTCTAAAGCAAAAGACTTACAGTCGGTTGCAAGTACTGTATTAGCTAATATCCCAACTGTACAAGGACAAAACTATTTAACTCCTTCTTGGTCAGATAACGACTTACGTCACCGTTTAGTAGGTTATGTAAACTACCGTATCAACTATGGTGGTAAATTAGGTGGTTCTACAATGTTTACTTTGGGTATGGTTTCAAACAGTGGCTTTAAGGTTTCTTATACTTACGGTAATGACTTGAATGGTGATGGTCAAAACAACGACCTTATCTTTGTTCCAAACAAAGCTTCAGACCTTACTTTTACTGCATTGACAGTAGGTTCGGGTGCAACAGCCGTTACTTTCTCGCCTGAGCAACAAGCAACAGCTTTTGAAACATATATCAGCAATCACCCTTATTTAAGTACAAAACGTGGTCAGTACTCTGAAAGAAATGGTGCTGCTGTGCCATCTTTAACTCGTTTTGACTTCACAGTTGAGCAAGATTTCTATGTAGCTACTGGCAAAAAAGGCAAGAAAAATACTATTCGTTTACGTTTTGACGTATTGAACGTAGGTAACCTTCTTAACAACAAGTGGGGTGTTGCTATGTCAACAACAGGTACAAACCCGTTGAGCTTAGCATCTATCAGTGCTGCTGGTGTTCCTTCTTACCGTATGGCTACTCAAGTAGTGGATGGAACAACTATCTTATTACGTGATGCTTTTGTGAAAAGTATTAATATTAACAACGTTTGGCAAGGACAATTCGGAATTCGTTATATTTTCGAATAATTCTTCCAAGAATCAATTACGTCAAGAACCCTCACTATTTAGTGGGGGTTTTTGCATTATCCGAACCCTATTACCTATGAATAAACGACGTATCTTTGAGCAAAAAATCTTTTCATTGTTTTGTGATAACAAGCATGATGCACAAAAACTGGTACGTTTATTATACGAACGTTTTGATGTGGAGAGTCATGATTATGAAGATGATGAGGTTTGGAATTTAGTTGAAAATTACTTTATCAATAAGGTGATTCCTCATAAAATAGAAGTTCGCAAAGCTGGAATGGACTTCCTGAAAGAAAAATGGTTTATAGAGTTACTATCCCTATCGGATAACCCACATCCAAACGACCCAGTAGAGCAGTTTAGGTATAATCTTTGGAGACACGACCTTTCCAAGTTTTCAGTTCAAGAGGCCTACGGATATGCCGTACACGATTTCAAGAATCCTAAGCCAACCCAGTCGTTGTTCCAACGAGCGTGGCATCATCATAAATTGCAGAATGCTCATCATCCTGAGTATTGGTTGAGTGTGGAACGCAATGGGACTACAACCCCTCTACCTATGCCAAGTATATATGTGGGTGAAATGATAGCCGATTGGATTGGTGCTTCGATAAGTTACGGTACGAATTTTCAAGAATGGCTACCCAAAAACTTGCCACAATTTTTATGGCATCCATATACTGCCAATCTTACAGCTGATTATCTTTCAAAGATGGGATTTAAGGTCAGAAAGGAAGAGCAGAAGTTGTATTTAGGATAATAGATACGAAGTATTTCTTTTGGTCAGACCTGAGAGTAAGACCAAAAGAAAAGTTCAAGAAAGGGGTTAGGCCTTCGGAACAGACCCGTATAAACCAGTTACCACTTCAACTACTTTATCAATTTCTTCAACAGTATTATATTTTCCGAAAGAGAAGCGAACATTTCCACGCTCTGGCTGTACGTTTAAGGCCCCCAGTACGTGCGAACCTACATCTGAGCCGCTCGTACAAGCACTACCACCAGAACACGAAATTTGAGCAATATCAAGGTTGAAGAGTAACATGTCATTGTCTTCGCTTGGTGGAAGGCTTACATTCAGAACCGTGTAAAGGCTACGCTCTAAATTATCCGAATCACCGTTGAATCTTACGTCAGGAATGGCGGCTTTCAGTTTTTCAATCATTCTGCTTTTTAAGCCTTCAATATGTGTTTTGTGTTGCTCCATTTCTTTGTAGGCTATTTCGAGAGCTTTGGCTAAACCTACAATACCGTACACGTTTTCTGTACCGCCACGCATATTGCGTTCTTGTGAACCACCGTGAATAAACGGATGAATCTTATTATCGGCATTGATATACAAGAAACCAACACCTTTTGGGCCGTGAAATTTATGAGCAGCACCAACCAGAAAATCTATCTTCGTATTTTGTACATCATGCTTATAATGCCCCATCGTTTGTACAGTATCCGAATGAAAAATGGCATTGTATTTTTTGCAGATTTCGCCTACTTTTTCTAAATCAATCAGATTACCGATTTCATTATTTCCGTGCATCAACGAAACCAAACTTCGTGGTTTTGTACTTAACAATTCCTCCAAATGCACTAAGTCAACGTGGCCTTTTTCATCAAGATTTACGAAACTTAACTCAATTGTGCCTTGTTTTGCCAGATATTCAAGCGTATGCAATACCGCATGATGCTCAGTTGGAGAAGTAATGGCGTGTTTTAGACCATAAGTATCAATGCTACCCGTAATGGCTGTGTTATCAGCTTCCGTACCGCCCGAAGTAAAGAAAATCTCTGAAGGAGAGGCATTAATCAGACTGGCCAC
Source organism: Emticicia aquatilis (assembly GCF_014644295.1). GTDB lineage: Bacteria > Bacteroidota > Bacteroidia > Cytophagales > Spirosomataceae > Emticicia > Emticicia aquatilis. The sequence goes on along the minus strand of NZ_BMKK01000001.1, from coordinate 902,424 downwards.
GGTCTTACGTGCCTTTTCGATAGCCGAGCGTACTTGTCGCCCGTGCGAGTGAATAGATGAAGGATTACCGAAGTTTTCGGTCATCAGGGGTAACATTGCCTGCAAAACTTCATCATCAAGGCGAGTTGTGGCGGCATTATCTAAATAAATTTTAGGCATTTTAGAGGCTTAGTTTGTTGGGAATGGTCTATCCGCAATCAATAATTGGTTGCGAGTGGCATTCCGTTTTACAAATTTTTTATTATATTTTACAAAAATAATATTTGGTTTTTAATATTACAACCCACTGTTTTGATAGACTAAGGCGAATATTATTTGGCTTTCTGCTGAAAATGTGAAAATTTATAGCCTTTCTTGAAGGTGTGCAACAATTACTGCGGACTGTTGACCTCTGACTGTTGACTAATTACAGCTCTACACTTACATTTCGCTTGAAGGCTGCTCCAAAATCAATCATTGATTCGGTTTTTAAAATTCCTGCAATATGGTCTATTTTATCATATAACACACTTCTCATGTGTTCGTTCGATTTTGCCACAATTCTTATGTAAAGCGTGTATTGACCTGTAATATAGTAACACTCAGTTACCTCGGGAATTTTACGTAGCTCTTCTATAATTAGCTTAGAATCAGAGTCTTCCTTCAAAACTAAGCCAGTAAAAGCACTCCATTCGTAGCCAAGTTTGCGTTCGTCGAGGATAATTCCTGCACCTTTCAAAATACCGATTTTCTTCATGCGATTAACTCGCTGATGAACCATCGTATTCGATATATTTAGGTGTTTGGCTATTTCCGAGTAGGGTTTTCGACCATCTTTTTCGAGTTGAATCAGAATTTTTTTATCGTATTCATCCAACATATTATCATTTACCATAAGTCAACTTTTATATTAATTAATAATTTTTGAGGTATAATTATTTAATTATTCAAAAATAAAGTAAATAATGCTTAAAGTGAAAATATATTAAGTCAATCTAACATATTTGAGTATTATTTCTGAATAAACCATAGAAAATTATGCTAACAGATATTTCACTCAGCGAACAACTAATCGAATTAGAAGAACGCTACGGAGCTCATAACTATCACCCAATTTCGGCCGTCCTTGACCGTGGAGAGGGCGTGTATGTTTGGGATGTCGAAGGCAAAAGATATTATGATTTCCTTTCGGCCTATTCGGCTGTTAATCAAGGGCATTGCCATCCTCGAATCATCAATGCACTCATTGAGCAATCGCAGAAACTAACGCTTACTTCACGAGCGTTTTACAGCTCAATGTTGGGACGTTATGAAGAATATATCACCAATTATTTTGGTTATGATAGAGTTTTGCCGATGAATACGGGCGTTGAAGCAGTAGAAACGGCTCTAAAACTCTGCCGCAAATGGGGCTATCAAGTAAAAGGGATTCCAGAAAGTAAAGCCAAAATAATTTTTGCAGGAGGAAATTTTCACGGACGCACTTTATCGGTAATTTCGGCATCGACTGACCCAACTGCCCGTAAAGAATTTGGGCCATACATGACTGGTTTCGAGACAGTTCCGTATAATAATATCGAAGCACTCGAAGAAGCACTCATGAGCGACCCTTATGTGGCTGGATTTATTTTTGAGCCAATTCAGGGCGAAGCGGGTGTAGTTGTGCCAGATGACGAATATTTAAGAGAAGCATATCGTTTGTGCAAAGCCAGTAATGTGCTTTTTATTGCCGATGAAATTCAGACAGGTATCGCTCGCACGGGTAAATTGCTGGCTATCAATCATGTAGGTGTTAGGCCTGATGTGGTTATTCTCGGAAAAGCTCTTTCGGGTGGTGTATTGCCTGTATCGGCAGTTTTGGCTGATGATGAAGTGATGCTTACGATTAAGCCTGGCGAACACGGCTCAACTTACGGCGGAAATCCTTTGGCTTGTGCAGTAGCAATGGAGGCTCTACAAGTGGTAAAAGATGAGAATTTGGCCGATAATGCCGATTATTTGGGTAAAATTTTCCGTGCCGAAATGCAGAAATTGGTGAATGAAACGAACATCGTTACGCAAGTGCGTGGGCGTGGGTTGCTGAATGCAATTGTGGTAGATTCGCACGAAGATTCTGATTTGGCTTGGGATATTTGTATGAAATTTAAAGATAATGGACTTTTGGCCAAACCAACGCACGGCAATAAGATTCGCTTGGCTCCGCCATTAGTCATGACCGAATCTCAGATGTGGGATTGTGTTGAGATTATTTCCGATGTTGTAAAAAGTTTCTAATACTTCTAAGATATATTTCAAAAAAAGCTCCAATTATGGGGCTTTTTTTATGCAAAAAAATATTTTTTCTACACTTTGTTACTTTTTTACTTAATAGAGTCTGAATGATAGTACCACGAAATTTTAAACAATTATATTCAAAATGGACTTATTAGGTTTAGTTAAAGAACAGCTTACTTCTACTATCGTTTCAAAGATTAGTAGCTTTCTTGGTGAATCAACAGAAAATACAAACTCGGCACTCACAAGTGCTTTGCCAGCTATCTTGGGTGGTGTTATGCAAAAAGCCTCAACAACTCAAGGAGCATCTGATTTATTAAATACGATTCGTACTGGTGGGTACGATGGTAGCGTATTAAGCAATCTGGGAGGTTTATTAGACGACGTAAAAAGTACTTCAACTCTTGCATCGCTCGGTAGTGGTCTTTTAGGAAATATATTTGGTGATAAACTCGGTGCATTAAGTAGCCTTATTGCTAATGTATCCGGAATTAAATCAGGCTCGGCTTCATCGCTTTTAGGTTTAGCTGCTCCAATTTTGATGAATGTGCTGGGTAAACAAGTTACCTCACAGGGTATCAGTACATCGGGTTTAGCAAGTTTATTGATGAGCCAAAAAGATGCCGTAAAAACAGCTTTACCTGCTGGCATTGGAAGCATCTTGAATGTTGGTGCTTTGGGCGATTTCTTAGGAAATCCGAAAGCAACAGTAACCAACACCTTTGAAGCAGCAGATGATAATAAAAAGCCAAATTCATGGCTGCCTTGGTTGCTTTTGGGTGGTTTATTATTGGGTGCTTTATATTATTGGAACAGTTGCCGTAATACCGAAGAAGCAACAGTAGCACAAACAACGACCGAAACGGTTGCGACGGTTGATAGTGCCGCAACACAAGTTGTAAGTTCATTGAAGAAAACGCTTTCGACAGGAGTTGAGTTGAATTTTGGCGAGAAAAGTATTGAAAATGAATTGATTAGCTTTATTGAAGATAAATCTAAACCAGTTGATAAAACTACATGGTTTAATTTCCGTGACCTCAGATTCGAGACAGGAAGTGCTGTGATTGACTCGACATCTATGCAAGAAGTACGTAACATTGCCGAAATTTTGAAAGCATATCCGATTGATTTAAAAATTGGCGGATATACTGATAATGTAGGCAAAGAAGCGGCTAACCAAAAACTTTCGGCCGACCGTGCGACCAGTGTAGTAAATGCTCTCGTAGCGATGGGCATTGATGCCAAACGTTTGTCGCCAGAAGGCTATGGTTCACAATTCCCAGTAGCATCAAATGACACTGAAGAAGGCAGAGCCCAAAACCGACGTATTGCTGTAAGAGTTACCCAAAAGTAATTCCCGATTACCCCAAAACAACAAAACACATACCGCCGAGGCTACTTCACGTAAGTAGCCTCTTTTTTTGTTACAATTTATATCATTTTGATGCGTGCCAAAACCATTTTGACTAAAATTCCGTAACTAATTATAGCAATAAAATAGGCGGAAGCGTATCTTTGTAGAATGAAATTACAAAATGATTTAATATTACGTGCCGCCAAGGGCGAGCGTGTTGAGCGAGTACCTGTCTGGATGATGCGTCAAGCTGGACGTATCTTGCCTGAGTACCGTGCTGTAAGAGAAAAAGCAGGAAGTTTTATAAAATTGGCCACAACTCCCGAAATGGCTGCCGAAGTAACAATTCAGCCAGTAGATATTTTGGGAACTGACGCTGCAATCATATTTTCGGATATTTTAGTTGTGCCAGAAGCCATGGGTTTACCTTACGAAATGGTGGAATCTAAAGGCCCGGTTTTTCCGAAGGTTATTCAAAATAAAAAAGATATTGATGCTTTAAGGATAGCTAATCCCGAAAATGAGTTGGCTTATGTATTGAAAGCGATTGATATTGTAAAGAAAGAACTAAACGGGCGTGTGCCATTATTGGGTTTTGCGGGAGCTCCGTTTACTATTTTTTGTTATATGGTTGAAGGAAAAGGCTCAAAAACCTTTTCGATAGCCAAGAAAATGCTTTATTCTGAGCCAGAATTAGCTCATGCGTTGCTACAAAAAATTACTGATACTACAATCGCTTACTTAAAAGCTCAAGCCAAACATGGAGCAGATTTAGTACAGATTTTTGATTCGTGGGCAGGTATTCTCTCGCCTGACCAATATCGTAAATTTTCGTTGCCTTACATTGCCCAAATTTGTGATGCCATCAACGAAGTACCAGTAACAGTATTTGCTAAGGGTGCATTTTTTGCGAGAAAAGAAATGTCGAAACTGAATTGTGATGTAGTGGGTCTGGACTGGAACATGGACATTACAGAGTCTCGCCGAATGATTCCGCACAAAACTTTACAAGGAAATCTCGACCCGTGTGTTTTGTATAGCTCTTTTAAAGAAATTGAAAAACACACTAAAAAGATGATTAAAAACTTCGGTGGACAAAAATATATTGCGAATCTTGGTCACGGTGTATATCCTGATACCGACCCTGAGAAAGTAAAATGTTTTATCGAAACAGTGAAAAATTATACGATATAAAGTTAGGACAAGTTTCCAACTTGTCTGTTATTGTAGAAAAAAATATAAAAAAGGCTAACAAAATTGATTTTGTTAGCCTTTTTACATGAATTACATGACCAATCAAACCTTATCAGGTACAACATAAGGAGCTCGATACTTACGAGTGAGCATGGCGTTTGCTTCTTTATCTCCGATGAAAGTTTCTTTACTTGGGTCGAAGTGCAATGTTCTGCCCAAACGGTAAGAAATATTGCCCAAGTGAGCGATACTTGCCGCTAAATGTCCTGTTTCAATCGGGCCATTAAGCAGAGATTTATCTTTTGCTCGTACAGCATCAATGAAGTTTTTGTAGTGGTCGCCACCTGCATTGCGAGCAGGGCCAGGCGTGCGTTCTTTTCCAAGAAAAGTTTTATAATCGTTATAGCCATTGATAACCATATAGCCTTTATCACCATAAAAAATGTTGCCCACCTCAACGCCATCTTCTTTGTTTGTCATCCACGGACGCACTTCCATCTGAATCACTTTTCCTTGCTTTGGGTAGTTGTAAGTCGTGCTTAAAACTTCGGGTGTTTCTTTGCAGTCGTTCCAGAGATATTTTCCACCCGCAGCCGTAATGGTTTCGGGCAAACCCACATCTAAACCCCACATACAAAGGTCGGTTTCGTGGATACCTTGATTTCCTACATCGCCATTGCCATATTCCCAGAACCAGTGCCAGTTATAATGCACATAATTTTTGCTAAATTCTCGTGCTTGGGCTGGGCCTTGCCACAAATCCCAATTGAGGCCTTCAGGAACGGGCGATTTTCCCAAATCACCAATATCTGGACGCCACTTATAGACCGTTCCACGAGCCATATAAACTTTTCCGATAAGTCCATCTCGCAAATGTTTGATGGCTTCTTGAATGGCCACCGAACTACGCAACTGCACACCATTTTGCACGATTCGATTGTATTTGGTGGCTGCTTCAACCAGTTTTCGGCCTTCAAATACATTATGGCAAGCAGGTTTCTCTACATATACATCCTTACCCGCCTGACACGCCCAAATAGCCGCTAAAGCGTGCCAATGGTTGGGTGTGGCAATACTCACGGCATCGATGCTTTTATCTTCGTAAACCTTGCGTAAATCGCCTTCAGTATTTACTTTTCTGCTATATTTTTCTTCAAAAGCCTTTGCACCAGCTTTCAGCACAACGTTATCTACATCGCAGAGAGTGGCAACTTCTACATTATCTTGTGCCATAAACCCTTTTATATGGTCTTTCCCACGGCCATTAATACCAATAACTGCTACTCGCATTCGGTCGTTTGCACCGAAAGCAGTGGAAGGAATGATAGTCGGAATAGCCATCATGGCAAGTGAACTCGGAACTGTTGCCTTGAGAATATCTCGGCGAGTAAATTTTTTCATTGTTTGCTGAATAGTTAAGGTTGAATAGAGATTATGGTAGCACATGTTTCTAACTTGTGCTATAACTGAGAATGCGACTTTACAATATTTACATCATCACAAGTTGGAAACTTGTGCTACTCTTTTGCTCCAATAATCTGATAAACTCTTCCATCGGCTTTAGTCATGATATACATTTCGCCTTGGGCATCAATGCCAAAATGCAAGTCAATTCTATCATTGCCACACAAATTTCTGAGGGTTTCGGGCTTGCCATTGAGCGTGAGTTTCCATTCTTTTATTTGTGCTGTTTGCCCTTGTTTGAGGTCGGCTACATCTAAATAAAACAATCTTCCTGTTGGAATATCTCCGAATAAATATTTTCCTTTTAATGCTGGTATTAAGCTGCCTATATATTCGTAGCCACCCGTAATGGCTTTGGCTTCATCGTGGTCGAAAGTAGCTACTGGATAAGTTATGTTATAGGTTTTATCATTAGCTGGTAGTGGATAAACTTTATTCATATCACCGTCGGTATGAATCACAAATTTGCCTTCTCGAATCGGCCAGCCGTAGTTTCGCCCTGCTTCGATTTTGTATAAAGATTCGATATTGGCATGACCAATGTTTGCAGCAAGCATATCGCCTTTGCTCGTCCACATGATTCGGTGTGGGTTTCGGAAACCACTCGCAAAAATTTCTTTCAGAGTCTTTTTATTAGTCGATTTTACATAAGGATTTGTGGCAGGAATACCATATTTGCCATTTTTACTATTTCTGCCCGCTGGGTCGATTCGTAAGATTTTGCCCCAGATTCTTTCTTCTTTGTTTGTCAAGAAAGCGTAACCATTTTCGGCGGCTCCACCATCGCCAATTCCTATATACAAAAGGCCGTAATCGGTATCGCCTTTTTTTGCCATTGGATTAAAGCTAATTTCTTGCACACCATGAATGACCGAAACAACATTTATTCGCATCATTTCACGAGGTTTTCCCGAGAAGACTCCCGACGCAGGATTTTCAATTTTCCATTCGGTAAGCACCCATTGTAAAGCAACTTTTATCGAATCAGAATAAGCAAAATCAGCTTTTGCTGAGCCTGTTTTTTCGCTGTGAGTGGTATAAAGTAAGCCGTTATTCAAGAAATCTGGATGAAATGCAAAACTTCCCAAACCAGAAGCCAAACCTGGTTGGTGAATGAAATTTGGCATTAATTGGGCAAAATCCATGTAAACTACTGGCGTACTACCTTCCATTTTATACAGTTTTCCTCGTAAATCATTTACAAAAATTTGTCCTGTAATTGGCTGAGGAGCCAATTTTGTAATACGGGTGAGCGGATATTTCCCACCTTCACTTGATACAGGAAATTGCGTAAACTGCTTTACATCAATGACAAGATTTGAAACTTCGATTGGTTCAGGAATTGGATTTTTGAGCCCTTCGCCATAGTCTTTCTTGAAGTTATTTTTGATGGGCTTTGTCGTAGCTAAATAATCAACAATCGCATTGAGTTCTGTTTCCTGCAAATGGCTGTATGAAGGCATAATAGCCTTTTTGTATTTCAGAAAAGCTTGGGTGGCTCGTTCATCGCCCGCAGCAATTACATCTTGCGAATTTTTGATAAATTTCTTCACCCAAGCCGGAGAAGTGATACTCGTAATGCCCGATAATTTCGGCCCAATACCATCTGTTTTAATTTGATGACAACTGGTACAATTTTGAGTAAATAATATTTGACCTTTGCCTATAGAAAGTGAGTCTATCGGTTGAAAAAATGCTTCTTTCCTTGCAAAAACGTTCATATTTGCAAAGAAAAGAAGAGATAATATGTAGATGATAGTTCGTTTCATTAGGTAAATATTTAATCGAAAAACGGTATTTCTATAAATAACTATCGACTGCTGACCGTGGGTTATTTTTTCAAAGCCTCGCAATTGTCAGACCACCATCAATCATAAAAACCTGCCCTGTTGAATAAGGGAAAGCTCCTTTAGCTATTGCTGCAACTGCTTTGCCAATATCATCGGGAAACCCCCAACGGTTTTGAACCGTGAGTCCATCGGCAATGAGTTTATCATATTTGGCCGTTACGCCTTCGGTCATGTCGGTTTTTATTACACCTGGTCTTACTTCATAAACAGGAATATTAAATTCACCCAGACGAGCTGCAAAAAGCTGAGTCATCATACCCAAACCTGCTTTCGATACGCAATATTCTCCCCGATTGACCGAGGCAACTGTGGCCGAAATAGAAGATACAGTTATGATTGATGCCAAAAAATCTGGGTCATTATTCTTCTGCTCAATCATCCAATTGGCGGCGGCTTGGGTTAAAAAGTAAGTTCCTTTTAAGTTAGTCGAAATTACATAATCGAAACTTTCTTCGGTGGCTGCTAAAATATCATTACGTTCTTTAGGAGCAACGCCCGCATTATTGACCAAAACATCTAATCTTCCGAAATGAGCTTTGATTTTGTCAAGCATTTGGGTACGTGCTTCCTTTGAAGCAATATCGCCTTGACAATAAATTACTTCTGCTCCGAGAATTCGTAAAAACTCCAAAACTTCTTCTACCGATTGCTCATCTCTAACCCCATTGATAGCCAAATTAAAGCCATTTTGTGCTAAGTGTTGGGCAATTCCTAAGCCTATTCCACGACTTCCGCCTGTTACGAACGCTACTCTTTTCATATTCCGTCTTTGATAGTTTTGAGTAGTTCGGCGTGCGGATGGTTTTTATAAATTGGGTCGAGAGGAAAACAACCTGAATATAAACCATTGCGTGGAGCAGTTGTGCAATCAGAGAAAGTACGACACAGCAATTTGCGTTGCGTTGGACGGTCGTTTAGCATATCATCTGGCATGGTTGGGTACGAAAGCACCATACGACCGAAGCCTACAAAGTCCGCTTTGCCATTTCTCAATACATTATGGGCAACATTTGGTAACCATTCTTGTAAATAAGAATAGCCCGAACCCACAATAACCATTTCTGGAAATGCTTTTTTTAGTCCTTCGGCCACATCAATCATACGAGCCACACCTTCCAAAGGCTCTTCGGGTGGCTGATAACCATCTGAGGGCGGAAAGAGGGCAGGACGTGTAACATGAGGATTGTAATACGGACTCGAAACCGTAACACAAATCAACTGAATGCCCAGACTTTGAGCCAATTCTAAAAATGCTTTTGGTTCTTCTAAATCAATGTTTATTCCAGAATCATCACAACCAAAGGCATATTTGTAAGCTTGATTTGGAGTTAAATCGGGTTCACCTTCTCCAGTTACACTTTTTTTAAACGGCACAAAATCAATGGCACTCAGACGGATGCCCATTTCTAAACCTGGGGCCGCTTTTTTGATGCCTTCAACGATGTTTCTTAAAAAACGAGTACGATTTTCGAAACTTCCACCGTATTTGCCTTCACGGTCGTAGGCACTCAAAAATTCATGACCTAAATAACCGTGGCAATGCTTGATATCGACAAAATGAAAACCTGCTTTTTGAGTCAAAACGGCAGCTTTTACGAAATCTTCCACCAAAGTATCAATTTCATCATCGGTCATCAAAGGATGATTTTCGCTTAGATGAAATTTCTTGTCGAGTTTTGGGTGATTGTATAAAATCTTAGATTCAAACTTGGTATTATCATTTGGCTTGCAGAAACGCCCCGAGTGAGTGAGTTGTAGTCCAACCAATAAATCATCCGTCGAGCCAAATTTTTCGGTGTGTTTGTCAATCACAAGCTTGTAAAGGTTCTCATATTCCGAAAAATTAGCTTCATTCATCACCAGTTGACGAGGATTTGCTCGCCCTTCATGTGTAACAGCTACTGCTTCGCAACCCCACAAGAGTTTTGCACCGCTGATGGCAAAGTTTTCCCAACGGCGTTTGGTAAATTCACTTGGTCGGCCATCGGCTGTGCCGTCCCAGCCTTCCATTGGTAAAATTGAGAGTGCATTACCAATTTTTTTGCCCGATTTTAGGGTAATACTCTTTTTGAAAGGTGATGCTTCGCCTGTGATTAATTCATCATCAAAATCAAGAGTAACATTACTTGTCGAAAGATAATTTCTTAAATCTTGAGCGGTTTTGAGTTGAGCTACTCTGGTATATTTTGGTTTAAATTTTTCTGCCATTTGTCTAATTAATGAATAATTGAGAATGGATAATTGAAAATGAACATTGCGTCATTGCCAAAATCTAATCGGTCGGTTATTTTTCTAAACAATTATAAAAAGCATAATAAGGCTCTTGATTGATGAGTTTCTGCACATAGAGAGCGACTTCTCGGAAATGATAATCGCCCCACATGCTTGATTCTCCGTTTGCAATTTTGCTGCCTTCGGGAACATAATCCCAGCCATTTGGTTGGTGATAAATTGAGTGAAGGAGCAAACCTTGATGATTGTCGTTTGTACTCAAATAAGGTTCTTCTAAAAGCGAATTAAGCACTGTTAGCCCCGCTTGCCAGTATTTTCTGCCAGTTTCGGTATCGCCTTTTCTCATTAAATATCTGCCCAGACGTAACAAACCTTGCGAACCAATAGCTGCCGCCGAAGCATCAACAGGTTCAAAATCATTGTAAGGATTGGCTTTTTCGCTGAGATAATCGCCCAATTTATGTAAGTTTGGAGCTCCAGTATCCCAGTAGGGAATGCCGTCGATTGGTGTATGTTCGATATAAAAATCGCAAGTTGCTTGAGCCGCTTTCAGCATGTATTTTTCGATGCTTGCTCGGCCACCAAAGGCTTCGAGTTCGGTATCTTCGAGGGTTTCAAGAAACTCCAATTCTTCGGGAAAACCACACATCGCCCAAGCCAGTCCACGAGTCCAAGTTGAGAAACCCGTGTAGCCTTGTTGCGAGTTTGGACAACGGAAATTTCCATCTTTTACATTGAAAACGCTTTCGTGAGCCGTTCGGCCCCAAATATCATAAGAATCTCGACCTTCACCATAAAAAACCGAATAATCGGCAGTGGCTTTGATATGCTGCAATGCACGGTCAAGCATATTGATTTTTACATCACCTTCGCCTTGAAAAACATGACCTAAACGATGACTAACCACCAAAGCACGGCACGAACGAATGGTGTCAACAAAAAGAGAATGAGCTCCATTGAAAGAATGAATATAGCCACCGTTTTTTATTGGTGTCCAACGACTTGCTTGCACTGCACCCGAAATTTTAAGAGCCAATTCATAGAAATTTTTCTCCCATTCGTTGAAAGCAATTTTTCCCTCACGCATCAAACGTAGCAAATTGCCGTAGGTGCTTACGTTATTGAAGCCGTGGTCGTGTACACCTATGTGGCTCACGTGCGGAGCCATTACGTTGAGCGTATTTTTTCTTCCAATTTCAAGGAAATCTTGTTCGCCAGTGGCATCGAATTGCAAAATTGCTGAGCCAAACTGAAAGCCTTGTGTCCATTCTGTCCAACCACGAGTAGTGTATTCGCCTTTTCGTGTAAAAACTGGCGAACCCTTTGAAACATCGTAATTTTGCTCAATTGATTGGATTTTTTGTCCAGAAAGCTCCCAAAATCTTTTTAGTTTTGAGCTTAAATCGGTGGGTTGAAGGTTGTAATCAATTTTAATCATTTGTGATTGAATATTTTTTTAACCTAAATTTTTCATGTAATGCGTGCTACTATCCCGTAGGGATTCAATATCGGTAGAAAAGATAGATTTGGGTAAATAACCTCATGCCGTAGGTATGAAACCTACATAAATTTATGTTGCATACCTACGGCATGCTTATGAATTTGCTTTAGATTTACCTACCGATATTTAATCCCTACGGGATATTTTATACAAGCCATGTTTTTAGCAATGCTAAATCTCTTTTCATGGCCGAAATAATCTCTTTTTTGTCCATTTTTATTGTTCTTAGGCCGTTTTCGGCTCCGCCTAAATCATATTCAAAGTGCATTGTTATTGGTACATTAATGTTGTATTGCTTCACTAATGCCAAGAATTTTTTCCAATCGACAATTCCTTCGCCCAACGGACAACCAACTTTTTTGAGCTTGCCATCCTGCAAAATATATTTGAAGTCTTTGATGGCTAAAGATTTGATGTACGGGGCAATTAACCTAAAACCAGTTTCCCAGTTAGCCCCGCTTTCGGCAGTAGCATGATTGACGTCGTACTGACAGCCCGTGAGTGGCGAATTGATGCTTTTGAAAATAGGGAATAAATCCCAAACGGCTGCTCCGAGGTTTTGTCCACCATGATTTTGGTACTCGCCCGAAATTTTAAATTTCTTGTTCAAAACATCTAATCCTTTCATTTGCTGACCAAAAGTCTCGACCTGTTGCATGATGTCTTTTTGCATATCAAGGTGATACCAGCCCATGCGATAATGTTCAACGCCTAAGCCACTGGCAGTCTTCAAAACTCGTTCCGATAAGGCATCAGCTTGCAAGATACTGGTGGTCATCATCGGAATTTTAATGTTGGCTTTTTTAGCGGCTTGAACAAATTTGAGTAAGTCAGCTTCAACTTTTTCGGGTAGCACATGACCGTCAGGACGCACCGTTAGGTCAATGCCATCGAAGCCCATTTCTGCAATGGTATTGGCCAAAGTTTGGTAGTCTTCAATCCAGTGAAGTGTCTTTGAAAAAACACTGATTGAAGGGTTGGTAAGAGGTTTGGCAAAAAGAAAATCAGTTTTTGCTAAAATAGTACCAGTTAGGGTTGTTGCGATGAAATTTCGTCTGTTCATGTTTAAAATTAGTAAAATAATCGAAAATAAATGGTACTAATTTTATTAAAATTTTAATTATTTCATGAGCTGCTAAAAACAAAAATCCCCCTACAAAAACATTGTAGAGGGATTCTTTTATGTAGAAAATAAGAATGAATTATCGGTTAAATGCTAATCGCTGACCTTTATTAATTTCATCGAATTTGCCATTAGCAAAGGCTACATTTCCCGAAACAATTGTGTGGGTAACCTTTGAGCCAAACTCAGTTCCTTCAAATGGAGACCAACCACATTTGGCATAAAGACTATCTTTCGTGACGAGCGTTTTTTCGCTTAAATCAACCAAAACTAAATCAGCCCAATAGCCTTCACGGATATATCCTCGGCGGTCGATTTCAAAGCAATCGGCTACCGAATGAGCCATTTTCTGAGCAATCTTTTCGAGCGAAATCTTACCTTGTTTATGAAACTCCAACATCACATTGAGCGAATGCTGCACTAAAGGAAGTCCCGAAGGAGCTTGCCAATATGATTGTTGTTTTTCTTCCCAAGTATGCGGTGCGTGGTCGGTTGCAACTACATCAAAATGGTCGTCGAGCAATGCTTGAAGCAATTTTTCACGGTGTCCGTGTTTGATAGCAGGGTTACATTTGATTTGATTTCCCAAAGTTTTATAATCATCAGCATCAAACCAAAGATGATGCACACAAACCTCCGAAGTAATATTTTTACCCCTAACCCCTAAAGGGGAATTATTAAATAATGGAATCTCATCAGCCGTAGAAATATGTAGAATATGCAATCTTGTACCGTGTTTTTTTGCTAATTCGACCGCCATTGCCGATGATTTATAACATGCTTCTTCGTTGCGGATTATCGCATGAATGTCATGCGGTAAGTTTTCGCCATATTGCTCTTTATATTTTGCCAAATTGGCTTTCACGGTGGCTTCATCTTCGCAGTGCGTAGCAATTAATGAAGGAAAATTTGAGAATATTTGTGTCAGAACACTCTTATCATCGACCAACATATTTCCAGTTGAGCTTCCCATAAAAATTTTCAAACCACAAACATTCTTGATGTCAGTTTTCATGGCTTCATCATAATTATCATTCGATGCTCCCATGAAAAATGAATAATTGGCTATAGATGATTGAGCCGCTATTTGATATTTATCCTCCAAAAGTGCTTGGGTAAGTGCATTTGGCACTGTGTTGGGCATTTCCATGAAACTTGTTGTTCCTCCAGCTACAGCCGCACGAGCTTCGGTAGCAATTGTTGCCTTGTGCGTTAGGCCAGGCTCACGAAAATGCACTTGGTCGTCTATCACACCAGGTAAAAGATATTTACCAGTGGCATCAATTACCTTTTTGGTTTTGAGGTGAGAAAGGTTGTTGCCGATTTGCTCAATGAAGCCATCTTTGATAAAAACATCAGCGGGCGTAATTTTTCCTTCGTTAACTACGAGGGCATTTAGTATTAGTATGGTTTGTGACATGGAAAGATATTCGATAGAAAACGATTGATTTTATTTTTTGAGTAAAGCAAACTCTTTCGCAAAATAACTCAAGATGATTTTTGCTCCTGCACGTTTAATACTCAAAAGCATTTCAAGCATGGCTTTGTCGCCGTCGAGCCAGCCATTTTGAGCAGCGGCTTTTATCATGGCATATTCGCCCGAAACATTATAGGCAGCAATCGGTAAATCAAAGTTGTCTGCCATTGTTTTGATAACGTCAAGGTACGAAAACGCAGGTTTTACCATCAAGAAATCTGCACCTTCGGCTACATCAAGCTGACCTTCGATAAGAGCTTCACGTACATTGGCTGGATTCATTTGATAGGTTTTCTTATCGCCAAATTTTGGAGCAGAATCAAGAGCATCACGGAATGGACCATAAAATGCACTCGCATATTTTACTGAATACGACATGATACTTACATTCGTAAAGCCTTCATCGTCAAGCATTTCTCTGATATAACCAATACGGCCATCCATCATATCCGACGGCCCGATGATATCCGCTCCTGCACGGGCTTGTGCGAGAGCCATTTTACCTAAAATATCAAGCGTTTCGTCGTTTAGAATCTCACCATTTTCTACCAAGCCATCGTGGCCATCGCTGCTGTACGGGTCCATTGCTACGTCGGTCATGAGAGCAATGTGCGGGAATTTATCTTTGATTTCGCTCAATGCTTTTAAATAAAGCGTATCGGGATTGTGACTTTCGGTAGCGTATTTGTCTTTTTTTGCTTCGGGATAATTCGGAAAAAGACAGATTGATTTGATTCCTAAATCAGAAACCTCTTTGATTTCCTCCAACAAAGTATCAATCGAAAAGCGATAAATGTTTGGCATTGATTTTATCTCGCTTTTGATACCCGAACCTTCCATCACAAACATCGGAAAGATAAAATCATTGACTGAAAGGGTGGTTTCTTGTACCAAATCTCTGATTGCGGCACTTTTTCTATTTCTACGTGGGCGACTGATTAGCATGTTTGTCCTAATTTTATAGCTATTGTTATTTGACAAGTTTGAAACTTGTCCTACATGATTTACGTAATTTCTGATTGCAAAGTTCGGTAAGAAAACGTTGGGATGTAAGAATTAACTATAAAAGTTATAAGGTTTATCCATAAAATAAACTTATAACTAATTCTCTAATAACCAGTATCTAATTATAAATTACGCCCTAAAACCCCTCAAAAACTCCTCAATTCCCATGCGTTTTTTACCTTCGAGTTGGAGTTCTTTGATTTTTATCCATTTATCAGCACTTCTAAAGTCGAGGTAAGTTTTTCCATCAGTTTGGAAATTCCCTATTTCGGCCGAATCATTGGCAGTTTCACCAATTTCAGTTTTGTAAATTTTGCAAGTTTTGTCATTTAGCGTAGTCCAAGCGGCAGGGTAGGGTGAAAGTCCACGCACGAAATTATGGATTTTTTCGGCCGATAAATTCCAATCAATTTGGCAAGTTTCTTTAAAGATTTTCGGTGCAGATTTTAGTTCAGTACTCATATCTTGCGGAATCTGCGGATAACTTCCCGCCTCAATTGCTTCTACGGTTTTGACAACTAAACCCGCTCCGATTTCCATCAATTTATCATGAATGGTTCCTGCATTATCTTCGGGAAGAATCGGTGTTTTTTCAGCGAAAATTACATTACCTGTATCAATTTCGTGTTGTAGGAAAAATGTCGTCACGCCAGTTTCGGTTTCTCCGTTAATTACTGCCCAATTGATTGGAGCAGCTCCACGATATTGTGGCAAAAGCGAACCATGCAAATTGAAAGTACCGAGACGTGGCATATTCCACACAACTTCGGGCAACATTCTGAAGGCAACAACTATCTGTAAGTCAGCTTGATAGCTGCGTAATTGTTCGAGAAATTCTGGGTTTTTCAGTTTCTCTGGCTGCAAGACAGGAATACCCTGTGAGACAGCATATTTCTTTACGGGAGTCTCGTTCATGACCAATCCTCGACCCGACGGCTTATCGGGGGCAGTAATCACAGCCACTACTTCTTTCCCACTTTCTACCAATGCTTTCAAACTCGCCACCGCAAAATCGGGCGTACCCATAAAAACTATTTTCATCAGATTTTCGTTATAAATAATGTGGCTTTAAAAATCACTTGATTTTTAAAAAAACTTTGTACCTTTGTTATTCAAAATAAGCAAATGAAAAGAAAACGAACAAATAAAGTGCTATTTCGCCCGAAAATAAGATAGTTTCTGGACTAAAAACTTGGTTTTACACAGAGACGGTCGAAAATTTTCGCCGTTTTTTTTTGTCTCACCCCTAAAGTTTAGGGGTTTTTAAATTTTATAAATTATGTCAAAGATTCAATATTACACAGAAGAAGGTTTTAATAACCTAAAAAATAAACTTCACGAATTAAAAACTAAAGGTCGTGCCGACATCGCTCGTCAGATTGCGGAAGCTCGTGATAAAGGTGATTTATCAGAAAACGCCGAATACGATGCTGCCAAAGATGCACAAGGTTTGATGGAAATGGAAATCTCGAAATTGGAAGAGATTGTTGCGAGTGCTCGTATCTTAGATGAGTCAACTATTGATACATCGAAGGTTTCGTTGTTATCGAAAGTGAAAATCAAAAATAAGAAAAATGGTGCTACAATGGCTTATACATTGGTCGCTGAAGAAGAAGCAGATTTGAAATTGGGTAAGATTTCAATCAATTCTCCATTTGGAAAAGGTTTGTTCGGTAAAAAACTTGGTGAAACGGCTGAAATTCAAGCACCGGCAGGTGTAGTTGAAGTAGAAATTTTGGAGATTACAAGATAATTTCTTGCTTGAGATATATAAAAAGGGCATTTGTTTTGAAGCAAATGCCCTTTTTCGTAGCACAATTTAGAAAATTGTGCTACTTTATTATCCAAACTTATCCAACTGCTTCACAACTACGCTGAAATCTTTCGGATATGGAGCTTCTACTGTTATTGCATCGCCATTCAGCAAACGAAACGTAAGCGAATGTGCGTGTAGGGCAACTCTTCTGATGAGCGGAATCTCCTCAGTACCGTTTTTTAGATTAAACTTTTTGCTTTTGATTTGCGAAAGATAAATATCATCACCGCCATACATGGGGTCAGATACAATCGAGGCTTTTAGGCACTGCAAATGTACCCTAATTTGGTGCATACGCCCCGTGATTGGCATACATTCTACTAAAGTATAACTTCTGTAAGCTTTGAGTGTATTAAAAATCGTTTCGGCAATTTTTCCTTTTTCTCGGTCGATTCTCACGCCTGTTCCATCACGAAGTTGAGCAATCGGTAAATAGACCGAAACCCCTTCAAAATCATGCACACCATTTGAGATTGCGTGATAACGTTTAGCTACCTCACGGGCTTCAAATTGCATCGCCAGATTACGGTAAGCGGCTGGATTTTTGGCAATGGCCAACACACCCGAAGTTTCTTTGTCGAGACGGTGACAAAGTTGGGCATCATGTGAGTATTCTTTTGCCAAACGCAAAATACTTTGGTGTTTGTCTTGTGTTCGCTCGTCGAGGCTTGATAAATAAGGGGGTTTATTTATCAAAATATAGTCTTCATTTTCAAAGATGATGATGTCTTTGAAGTCGATTTTCTTTAATGTATTCTTTATTTTTGGTGCTTCTTTTTCGTCGAAAACACTAAAATCGAAATCATATTCCATTTATTTACTGCTTTTTTGTGCAAAGTTACGCTTTAAACCCGCATGGTCTGCAAGACCTCACAGGTTTTATTTTGCGATAAGCTGTTCGCTATCAGTAATATTTTCGGTAGAAGACTCTATGATTTTGGCGAGTTTGAATTTAAAAGTAGTGCCTTTGTCGATTTTGCTCGTGACCGTAATTTTTGAATTATGAGCGTTTAGAATATGCTTTACAATGGCTAAACCGAGGCCTGTTCCGCCTGTATCACGTGAACGACTTTTATCAACTCGGTAGAAACGCTCGAAGATGCGAGAGATATGTTCGGGCTGAATTCCTGGGCCGTCGTCTTCGACTGATACATGAAAATGCTTTTTATCTTCTTCTATTTCAACCACAACTTTACCATTGTCTTTACCGTATTTAATGGCATTATCAATGAGGTTGGTTAAAACTTGCGTAATTCGCTGTTTATCAGCCTTTACGAGTGCTTTTTCGAGCGTTTTAGGTTTGATTTTTAGGGTTACGCCACGGCTTTCAGCCTTGTGTTCGAGTTGCTCGAAGATTTCCTGTGTAATGATTTTTAGGTCGATTTGCTCAAAGTGCATTTTTAAATCGCCTTTTTCTACCTGAGAAAGTGTCACTAAATCTCGTACTAAGGCATCAAGGCCATCAATACTTTTGGCGGCACGATTCAAGAAACGGTCGAGTGTTTTGGGGTCGTCTTTTGCTCCATCAATGAGCGTATGAATAAAACCTTGTGCTGCAAAAATAGGTGTTTTGAGTTCGTGCGAAACATCGGCTAAAAATTCTCGACGGAACAGCTCCATTTTCTTCAATTCTTCGATTTCGGTTTGTTTTTTTGCCACATACGTCGAAATCTCAGTATTGAGTTTTTTGATAGGATTCACACTTTTCAAGAGGCTTTTTCTCGAAATATCAAAATCACGAATTTTGAGTTGCTGAATGGTTTTCGAGATTTGTTCAACTTCACGAAAAACCAAAATATCAATCGTATAAAAAACCAAAAAGAAGGTCGCAAAAAAGCACGCCACACCTACCACGAAAAGCATGGCTACCGTAACATCTGGCACAAAACTTAGAAACGCTACCGAAATGAGCGTGATAAAAATAGCCAAAAAAAACGCAATGATTCGAGGACTAAAAGACATTCTTTGGTCGATTATTTACTACAAATGTAATTGATAATTAGCAATTTATCATCGAAATTACGCTTCGTCAGTAAACATATAGCCCACTCCTTTGAGGGTTTTTATGAAATTTTCGCCTACTTTTTCACGTACTTTACGTATGTGTACATCAATCGTACGCTCAACTACATATACGTCGGCACCCCAGATTTTCTGCAAAATTTCGTCACGACTAAATACTTTATTAGGGTATTGGGCAAGAAAAGATAACAATTCGAATTCTTTTTTGGGCAGAACAATAACATTCCCGTCGGGTTTCGTAACCGTGTAATTCAGACGATTGATACTTAATCCTGCAATTTCGAGTGTATCGCCCGCATCGGTTTTCTGAGCTTCACGTCTGAAAAACGCATTGATTCGGCTCATCAAAGCACGAGGTTTAATTGGTTTATTGATATAATCATCGGCACCGAGCTCAAATGCGGCTACTTCTGAATATTCTTCGGAGCGAGCTGTCAGATAAAGAATGAAAGTATTTTTTAGTTCGGGCATCGTACGAATCATGCGGCCAACTTCGATACCATCGAAGAAAGGCATCATGATATCAAGAATCACTAAATCGGGGAGGAATTCCTTCGCAACTTCGATTGCTTTTTTACCATCGGGAGCAGACGCTACCTTATAGCCTTCTTTTTCGAGATTATAGACCAATAATTCTACAATATCGGCTTCGTCGTCAACTACTAAAACACGGTGAGCAAGACTCATAAGTAGTAATGTTATTTGTTGGTGTTATTTACTGCTGCAAAGGTAAGGTTAAAAAAACGTTAGGTATATTAAGCCAATGTTAAATCTTATCGAAAGAGGGAATTCTGAATAAAAATTAAGCACTTTTGGACAATAAAACAAGTGTTTCGGTAGAAATAAAATCGAATGTATATCTTTGTGCCGAAATAATTGAATGAAAATATGGGATTAGAAATTGAGAGAAAGTTTTTGGTAAATCATGTAAAATGGGCTACCGTTGAAAAGCCAAATGCGGAGTTTTACAGACAAGGATATTTATTGACAGACCCAAATAAAACCATTCGGGTCAGAGCTACTGATACCAAAGGTTTTATGACAATAAAAGGCAAATCTGAGGGAGCAACTCGTGCCGAATTTGAGTATGAAATACCAAAGGAAGAAGCCATTCAGCTGCTCGATATGTTTGCAGTTTCTGATTTGACCAAGTACAGATATAAAATACTTTTTGCCGAAAAACTATGGGAAGTAGATGTGTTTTTGGGTGAAAATGAAGGTTTGATTGTGGCCGAAATTGAGCTTTCGAGTGAAGATGAATTATTTGAGCTACCCGATTGGGCTGCCGAAGAAGTAACTGGCGAAAAGAAATATTATAATTCTAATTTATCGACACTGCCGTTTAGTAAATGGTAAATAGTTACGATTAAAAAAGAGGAACGAATTCATATCCGTGCCTCTTTGGGTTTACATTTCCACCTTCAAAATACCGAAAGCTTCTGGTCGGTGAAAACGAGGTATTGCACCGCTCATAGTCGGGCTCCAGCACAGATACGCACACGTAGTGGGCGTTCCTTTCCAGTCAGATTTCGTATGTGATTTTAGCGAGATAATTCGATAAAAATTTACACGATAAGTATCTGATTTTCCTCCCAATAATGTCCACGGAATTTGCATTTTTCCTGACCAACTATCGGCAGTTTTGCTTACCGAGTGAATGATTTTTGCATCCTCGTGACTCACAAAATCACAACTTTTAGGAGCCTCTTTGGTTGGGTTTTCAATCCAACCTGCAAAAAGGGCATTGTTTGGGTTGATTTCTAATTCTAAATAACGGGTAGGAGCGGCCGAGCCTTCGGCGATGAAAAGCTCAAATACCTCTTGGTTATACATTTCGCTATTGTGTTTTGTGTATGAATTTTGTGCCACAAAAGGATTTTGTAAGCAACTAAATTCAATACTCAAATATTGGTCGTCAGCTTTTAGTTTTACTTCGGTTATTTGGCTCGAAACTTTGCCGTCAGTGGCGTTTTTAAAGTGAGTTTCTGGAAGTTTAGTCCAAGTGTTTTTAGGTAAACTGATAGTTGGGGTTGTACTCATTGAAGCAAAAAAGAGGTATAAGAATATTAGCATAATGGTTAATTCGATTTTTGAGAAATTGCTCTGTAAAATCGTTTGATGTTGGGTGATAGTAAAATTACTAAAAGCCAAAAAGCTGGAATTAAAATTGTCCAAATATATTGATATTCGCTTATTATCAAATACGGATTTGTAAAATTCCTTCTTTCATCTACAAGTAACTGCTGCTGAGAACCAAAATAAATTTGAATAGACAGCAGCAATACAATCCCCATTCTTGGAATGATGTGTTTGGGATGATTATTCCGAAAAACAGAACTAAAAACCATAACAATACAAAACATATATGTAGTGGCGGGAGACCAACCTGTGTACTTAATGGTTTTTTGCCAAAGTTCTTTCTCTAAAATTAAAGGTAATAAAAAACTCAAAAATGTAACTATAATTGCAAAAGCCGCAAAAACCTTTAATTCAATAGGTATTTGGTCAAATCTCTTCTGAAGTGTCATTATTATGATTGCTTATTATGAATAATTTTTACCAAATATACGTAGCCACCGAGCCAGCATCGAGCGAGGTAGTTACTTGTTTTTTGTGATAACGAATATTGAATTCTTGGGCTTTTCCACCTTCGTTTTGTACAATCAGAACAGTTTTGCCCAATGGAGTTTTAAAGGCCACATTCGGCAACGACATTGTAATATTTGAGGCGATTCTGACTGAATTTGGACGAACGAACTTTGAAGCATGAGCAATAATATAATAAGCTGGATTTCGAGTAATGTCTTGCCCAATCGTGATAGCTCCCAAGCATTCGGTACAACCTCCATCTGTATGCGGATTTTGCTTTGGGTCGGCGGCAAGATTCCATTCTAAAACCGTTTTGCACCAATTGCGTGAAGCACCAATGACTAAGTTTTTGATATGCCACGAAAAATCTCCCGCAAAATTGCCTGGAGCTCCAATCCATTGCTCGGTAAAATACAGATTTTTATCGGGATGAGCCTCGTGAACGCTTCTGATATTTTCTACACTACCACCATATAAATGAAAAGCCGAGCCATCAATGTATTTACGAGCTTCTGCATCATTCAAAATACTGATAGGATAATCGGGGCGGTCGGCGTTATGGTCGTAAATGATGATTTTTGTTGAGATTTTCGCTTGCTTAAATGCTGGTCCGAGATTATTCTTTACAAAAACAGCTTGTGCATCTTGTTGCATCAATAAACTTGGATTATTGCCAGGGTGAAGGGGCTCGTTTTGAATCGTGAGGGCATCAATTGTAATTCCTTCTTTCTTCATTGCCTGTATGTATTTGACCAAATATTGAGCATAAACACCATAATATTCAGGTTTTAGACTTCCTCCTTTAGAATTATTGTTGGTTTTCATCCAAGCAGGAGGCGACCACGGCGAACCCAAAATCTTGATTTTAGGATTGATTATCAGTATCTCTTTCAAGACAGGAATCAAGTGTTTTTTGTCTTCCGCCAAACTAAATTTAGTAAGTTTTGGGTCGGTTTCACCCGCAGGAAGGTCATCATAAGAGAAAACGTGGTCGTCGAGGTCAGATGCCCCTACACTTATACGTAAATAACTTACACCTATATTATTGCCATCGGTGGCAAATAATTCTTGCAAAATTTTAGCTCTTTCAGCTGCATTCATCTGGCTCAAAAGTAGCGTGCTACCTCCAGTAAGGGTATAACCAAAACCATCCATTTGTTGGAATTTCTTGGCATCATCTACATAAATACTCGGTGAAGTGTTACTGATTTTATCAAAACTAAGGGTATTTGTTTGTTTCTGAAATAAAACAGATTTATCGGTTTTTGTGAGCCATATTTCTACGTTTTGGGCATTTGCCTGCAAAACCCACGCACATAGCAAAAGAGTGGAAAGTTTTTTCATTGTAGTTTTGTTTGAATATCTGTCTGCAAGATACACAAAATGATTGTTTATCGAAATGAAGATAGAATATCAATATCCTTAGCGAAAGATTTGCAAACCCTTAACTAAGGAGGAATTTGAGGACGCATTTCTTAATAAAAGAAAAAGAGGTACCATTCTTGCGAATAATACCTCTCTGTTTTATTATAAAATCTACAAAATAACTATTTTATTGTTGCTACTTCTCTTTTCGGAAGCATTTTCTTGCTGCGAGTTTTTACTACTTTTATTTGTGGTACAGGCTTTTTCTCCGAAGAATCTGCCTGCACAACTGGAGTTGGAATTGGCGGAGTTTCGGGTTTCACATCGGCAGTGATTGGTGCTGGAGTCGCTTGTGGGGTTGTTGCGGTAGTAGTTGGTTCAGTTGTTTTGGTCGTAGCTGGTGCTGCTGCTACTTCAATTTCAACTTTAGGAGCATTACTTATTCCAGCTACTCTTTCGCTGACTCCACTATCTATTTTCGAGGCTTCACATTGTTTAATGGCATCATCAATTTCTTTATGATTCCAACCGTCTGCTTTTCCTTGTTCATAGAGCGAAATTGCTTTTTCGAGCATTAAATTCACTTCTTTCGCTGAGTTTTGTTTTAGTGCCAGTTTCTGCCAATAAGTAGCTTCTTCGATTGATAATTGTGGCAATATTGGAGCATGAAAATCATCGGGATTTATTTCGAGTAACTCACGAAGCTTAGTTTTTGCATCATAGTATTGCTTGGAAGCACGTAAATCAAGAAACTGCTTTGTGAGTGAAATTGCAGTATTACAACGCTGGGCAAACTGGTTTTCGCTGAGATTTGTACCATAAAGATTACGGTATAAAAAGAATGCGTGGTAATAATCGCCTTTTTTGAAAAGTTCGTCGGCGTAAGCACGGTGTGTTTGAGAGAAGCTAACGAGTGGGAAAAATAAAGCCACAAGAAGCATACGATTCATGGTTCTAAAGTACTTGTTCATTGTCTTTTGAAATAATTATGGGAAAGGACAAGTCAAGATACAATCATCGTATTGAAAGGGATTTTTTGTGAGTAATGCTTTCTAAGGTATTTAATTTAAAACGGCTAAATGAGAAGGTTTATTGCTTTTTGCTCGAAATATGCTTTACTAATTGGTGATAATGGTAAATGTAGTGGCTTTTAAATAGACAGAAGCCACTACATTTTTTTTAAGTCAATGCAAACTATCATTGACCGTGATACAAACATCAGTTACGAAAGTATCGCAATAATCTACATAAATAATGTTTGGTACACATCTATATCCACCAGAACTTAGCTTAATTTGATTATTGCTAATCATCGTATTAATAGCTGCTGGTAAATGCCCGTTGGCGGTAGCGGCCAAATCAGATATTTTATCAAACACATGGTCAACGTTTTTCATGGTTAAAGTCCAAGATAGCAAATAATAGTCGCCCGAATGATAGGAACTGGTATTAAACTTTTTTATTTGTCCTCTACTGTCTGTCGAGCTCGACATAGTATTATAGCTATCGGTGTTGGAATAACAATCATAGAGTATAAAATCGCCACTTGGTAAATTAGGAGCTGTATTGACAGTATCAGGGTGGTTTCCTGAATCTGGAACCATATCAGCAAAAGAATAACATCGTTCGGGCATGGTGATAGAACTATTCATACCATCAAATACTGCTATGACTTTCGCATGTTGAGTAGTTCCACTGGTAGTGATTTCGTTTGTAGTATATTCGGTTAATCTTTTACCATCATTGTTGTGATAAAGCCAGTGGAAAGTATTGCCATTATCTTCAGCAATGGTGAAAGTACTATCAACATAGTTTACAAGCCACTGTTTGAAATTATTGAACACATCATTGTGTTCTCCATCATCTAATAAGGTTTCATCTACACTATTATTTTTGTGAGTTACTTGAAAATAATGAGAAAATTTAAGAATTACTACTTCAGAATTGCCGCATTCATTTAAGAATTTAATGACATCACCGAGCATAGATTTTAATTTTCCGCCAGTGCAACCCACATTACCTGCCGAAGAATCAAAATGGCCTGCATATCCTTCCTTTTTACTATCATCATTTGCATCGGCCTCATCAAATACCCAACCCGGTCGAATATCAAAATATCTGACACCAGCTTCGAGCTGTGATTGAATATCTTTTGATTGTGTTTGTGCATTATCCGAAGGGAAAACGCCCGCAATATTGGTATGCCATGAAATTTTGTACATACCTGCATCGTGCGAACCCGGAATTGCTAATTGATTGAGAGGGATGTCTTTGTATTTTGACATCCAAGATAAGTAATTAGTAGACATTTGTAGTATTAGTTTTATGGTAATTAATGGGTCAAAACTAATACTTTGAGTAATAATATTTTTATTAAATCTTTAAAACTTATTGAGTGGAAAATGAGCAGAAAAAAATAAAAATTAGCGTTTGTTAGAGCTAAGATTAGAAGAAAAGAAGCCCTTACCAAAAGGTATTATTTTCGATAAAGGCTTTGAAAAATTAAATCTTAGTCAAGTGCATCAGCGTAGCCAAACCTCTGATTGTTCGGCGAGAAGTACCTTTGATATACACTTCGCCCGTAATTTCGGCAACGTGTTTTTCTCGGTCAACGCTCATTACAGTAAAAATTACCTCATATTCAGTATCAACAAACATCGGAAAAAGGTACTCCGTTTCTTGTTTCATATAGACCGAGCCTTCGCCCGGAAATTCCATGCCCAAGATGCGAGTAAATACACTACTACTCAAATGTCCATGAATAATCGGACGCTTGAAACGTGTAGTAGCTGCAAATTCAGCATCGAGGTGCAAAGGGTTTTTATCACCAGTAACTTCGGCAAACTTAATCACATCTTCTTGCGAAAAACTAAAGCTTTGGCGGTAAGTATCGCCTATTTCTAAAAGCATAATGAGTTCGTGTTTTCTTAAATAATTGCCAAAAATAGCAAAAAAAAAGCCACCCCAAAAGGAGCGGCATTTTTTATTGTTATATTGGCTATATCAATTAAGGGGTATGTGTATTGAGTAATTTTGTGTAGATTTTTCTATTTAGCCAAGTTTATGTTCATCGCTGGTGTTGGGGCTTGTACACCCTGAGCATCAAATTGTCGTTTAATATTTTCTTGCATAAAATAATATACATCCCAGTAGCTGGCACTTTTACACCACGGACGCACATCGAATTTGATAGTGCCAGTTTCTAAGCAATTGACCAACACATCGGTCGGTTTATCTTTCAAGATTAACGGGCAGCTATTGGCCACTTCGTTTACTACTTTTCGTACTTTATCAATGCTTTCAGAGCCAGCCACATTAAATTGCATATCAACTCTAATTTCCCCTTGTCCAGAAATATTAGTAATTGGCCCAGACGTAATCGAACCATTCGGAATAATAATTCTCTTGTTGTCGAGGGTTTTTAAAATGGTTGTGAAAACTTGAATTTCTTCAACTTCACCCGTAAATCCTGCGACAGTCACCAAATCGCCTACTTTATAAGGTTTGAAAATCAATACTAAAACACCACTCGCAAAATGCCCCAGACTACCTTGCAGAGCCAAACCAACTGCCAAGCCCGCACCGCCAATCAAAGCCACAAAAGAAGTAGTTTCGATACCGAACATTCCGGCAACGGTAATCAGTAAAACAACTTTTAGTAAAACACTAAGAATAGAACCTAAAAAGGGAATGATACTTTCGTCAACGTGGCGATTTCTGAGTACTTTTTGTAGGAGGCCGGTAAGCCAAGTTATAATCTTTAAGCCTACGATGAGGGTAACAACAGCCAGCAAAATTTTAGGTGCATATTGCAAGGCCATTGACATAAATTGGTCAGTGTACTTTTCCATAAGATTAGCAAAAATTGTTTTGAGATACTATTAAGACAATGGTTCAGCGAGGAAGTAACAGCGTTGGAGTGTTTTTTTAGTACAAATTTCTGAATTATAAACAAAAACGGCTGCCAATCTCAGATTGACAGCCGTTTTTGTTTTCAAAACCGCACGGGCGACCCCGCAATTTCCCAGTAACTAATCTCAATTACCTTTCGGAGCAGGATTTATCGTTACTTCTACAGGCTTTCTTGGGGTTGCTACCGAAGGCGAAGCTACTGACGAAGAAGCTGCTTGTGGCGAAACACTTGGTTGTTTGGTTTCGACCATCACTGGTGCAGTTGTTTCTTCCATTGGCACTTTTGTTTCTTTTATCGAAGCTTCACATTGCTTAATTGCCGTAATCGACTCATCCATCAAACCTTCTTTTGCGGCTTGATAGTAAAAAGACATGGCACGTTTGAGCATATCGGCCGTAGCTGCGGGCGTACGCTGACGCATCGCCAAACGCTGCAATTCAGCTCCCTGTGCCAACGTAATATGAGCGATTTGCCCACGATTTGGGTCATTCGGATTCAAACTCACCAATTCCAACAAATTTTCTTTGGCTGGTGCATATCTTTGCAGTGCAAAATAATCTTTGAATTTTTTGGTCAGATACAATGCGTGCGAACTATTTTTTATTTGTTCAGTAATTTGGCTCGATGCTTCAAATTCTGGTAAATTTGCACACTCACGGTATTTAAAGAACGCGTCCCAATAACGCCCTGATTTGAAGTAAGTATCGGCTTCATCGAGCATATAGGCACGAGATACTTGAGCATTACTTGCCAATGGCAGTAAAATAATCCAAGAATTGAGCGTAATAAAACGAAGCAGTTTCATAACTTTATAACAGATTTAAGCCAGTAATTAAACAAAAAAACGAATATAAAGGTTTGAATCTCAATAAATTATAATTTTAGTTGCTTATTGTTTCGATACATCTTTTATAACGTATTCTATTACAAAAATATTGAAAAATTGCCATTAAAAACAATTAACCTTTGCAAAAATTAGCTTCTCAAATATATTCATTCCTTTCGCAAAACATCGATTTGGAGCTAATTTCCAATCCTCAAGATTTTCCAGAGAGCCCATTTGATTATTTATTTTATCCCGAAAAAAATATAGTTATTCACTGTGTTTCTTTTGAAACGCTAATTGATAATCCAGTTTTTTTTCAGAAAATTGGCCTTTTATTGGCTCAAAAAAACATTAAAGTCATACATCTTTGGGAAGATATTTGGCAAACTAAACGTGCCATCGTTGAATCGAGATTGATGTCGTTGTTTGGAAAAAGTGAAACGCTTCCTGCTCGACTCACGCAAGTACAACGCATTGATAAACCAACGCTTGATAAATTTCTGATTGATAATCATTTACAAAGCAAAGCCAATGCCAAATTGAAATACGGTTTGTTTTTACCCAAACGTTATTTTAGAGTTATCAAAAACGAAGTTATCTTGCACGAAAATATTGATAATGAAGCACTTTTGGTGGCAGTGGCTTCATTTAGTAATCCTAAAAAGTTTATTCGGGAAGGCCAAGAATACCGCTCTTATGAAATGATTCGGTTTGCTAATCATAAAGGTCTGACGGTGGTGGGCGGACTAAACAAATTATTAAAAAAATTTACGGACGAACACTCCCCCGATGATATTATGACTTACGCCGATGCCGACTGGTCGGACGGAACAAATTACGAAAAAATAGGTTTTGTGCGAATCGAACTAACCAAACCTTTGAGCTTTGTAGTTGATGATGAAACATTGACAAGGAAATTAGTAGTTAACTCTCCTCACCTTCAAGGAGAGGAGATGAGGTGCCACAACTCAGGAAATTGGAAGTTTTTGATGAAATTGAAGCAATGATAGAAAAAAAAGATATTCCTTTGGTGGTGATTTTAGGCCCAACGGCTTCGGGAAAAACGAAGTTGGCGGTCAATGTTGTATCAAAACTTAACGGAGAAATTATCAGTGCCGATAGCCGACAAGTTTATAAAGGAATGAATATCGGAACGGGCAAAGATTATGAAGATTATCTGCCAGTTTTCAAGCCAAACCAAGATTGGCCAGCGGGCATTGAAGGCGTGCATTTGATTGATATTATTGATGCAGGCGATAGTTATAATGTGGCGTTTTTTCAAAGAGATTTTCAGAAAGTTTATCAAGATATCATTTCCCGAAATAAGACTCCGATTTTGTGTGGCGGAACAGGGATGTATATTGAAGCAGTTTTGCGAAACTACGAAGATACGCAAGTGCCTATTAGTCAAGGATTTAGAGATGAATTATCGTTGAAAAATGATGAAGAATTAGAAGCCATTTTTCAGGAAAAATACTTTCAAGAAAATGCCGATATTTCCACCCGAAAAAGATTGATTCGAGCAATAGAAATTGGTAAATGGAAGTCAGAAAATTGGGATTTGAAAGAAGAAAATCGGAATCGTACCGCTGAATATTCGGAACTTAAAACTCAGAACTCAGCATTCAGAACTCAGAATTTCGGTATCACCATTCCAGTAGAAATTCGTCGAGAAAGAATCACCAAACGCTTGCACGACCGACTACAAAATGGCATGATTGAAGAGGTGAAAACCTTGCTCGAAAGCGGTATTTCGGCCGAAAAACTAATTTTCTACGGCCTTGAGTATAAGTTTATTACTGAATATTTAGTCGGTGATTTATCTTACGATGAAATGGCAAAACGCCTCGAAATAGCCATTCATCAGTTTGCCAAACGACAAATGACATTTTTCAGAAGTATGGAACGTAAAGGTATCAAAATCAATTGGTTAGATGGTATGCAACCAGTTGAAGAAATGGCCAGCCAGTTGCTCGAAATCCTAAATCATTAAAAGAATAAAAACATTATTCATTATCCATTATCCATTCAAAAATATGCGTACAGTAGCCATTTTTATTTTCGATGATGTAGAAGTTCTCGACTTCACAGGACCATTTGAGATTTTTGGAGTAACAGGAAAACAAAATGGGGGAGAAGGCCTTTTTGATGTTTTCACCGTAGCCGAAAAACCAAAAATAGCCACAAGAAATAACCTAATTGTAGAAGCAACTTATACATTTGAAAACTGCCCAACGCCTGATATTTTATTGATTCCAGGTGGTGGTGGATTTAAGCCCGACGGAACTCCTTTCGGTACTCGCAAAGAAATGAACAATCAAAAATTGCTTGATTGGGTACGAGAAATGAATGATAAAGTAGAATTATTACTATCAGTTTGCACAGGTTCATTGATTTTGGCAAAAGCTGGTTTGCTCGAAGGACTTTCGGCTACAACCCACTTCAAGGCAGTAGAACAAATGCGAGAAGCTGCCCCAAATACGCAACTTTTCCCTGAAAAACGTTGGGTTGATAATGGACGAATTATTTTGTCGGCTGGTGTTTCGGCAGGAATTGATATGTCGTTGTATGTAGTTTCAAAATTGCACGGTGAAGCTACTGCGGTTGATACGGCTACTTATATTCAGTATGATTATTGGGTGTAAAAAATGAACGTCGGCAGGGTTTTGAACCCTGCCGACGTTATCAAATACCTAAAACTTTTTCACCGAATTAATATCCATCACTAAGTAACTTCCATCTATATTCGTAAAGTTGAGTTTTACGAAACCGTATTCTTCGTTGTAGTAAGCCACGAGCCGAGTTTCGCCTACCAAACTTTGGGCGTTGGCATCAATAATGAAGCATTTCAAGAAACCAATATTGGTTTTGATGGTCTGAATATCTCGTATGCGGTAGCTACTGCTGACTTCAACTGCACCTTGCCAAGTTTTCCACTTATCGCTCCCACCAACATCGCTGGTAGTGTGGGTGCTGTACCAAGTATTATCTTTAATGAGTGGCTCACGGATTTCGGGGCGTGGATTTAGCTCCGTTATCAAAAAATGTCCTTCTGTTGGTGGTGTTATCGAAATATCGCTGCAAACCTCTACTAAGCCAGTTTGTTCGTGTTTCATTCCTCGGCGTTCTTTGCTCAAATAGTCGTATTGTAGGAGCGAGGCTTGACCGAAATAATCACCCGCTTTGACGGTCATTGCCAAGTAATGAATGGCCGTATAATCTTGCTCGAAAGTTAGTTTTGATTTACGTTCGAGTTTCCAACTCAGTTCAAAAGGAGCAATGTGTTCGGGTTTGGTGTAGAGTTTTACGAGTAAAGTGTCTTTTTCTTTCAGAAAATAATATTTGTAATAAAACTGACGGAACTGTTTATATACGGTATTATCATCTGTCAAATGCTTCATTTCTTCAAAGCTCTGACCGAATGTATTTTGTAAGGAAATCCAGCAAATAGATATTAAAATGACTAATCTCATAGCAACTTCGAGACAATGTATGCCTTAACTTCTTCAAAATCAGTGCCATAAAACCACTCAAAAGCATCTTGGTTCTTAAACCAAGTCATTTGGCGTTTGGCATATCGACGAGAATTTCGCTTCAAAAGCTCAACCATTGTAGCATAATCGTAGTTGCCATCGAGGTATTCAAACACTTCTTTATAGCCAACGGTCTGCAAAGCATTATGGTTTCGGTAATCAAGCAGACCTTTTACTTCTTCCATCAAACCATTTTTCAGCATCAAATCCATGCGGAGATTAATGCGTTCGTATAGTTGCTCACGCGGGCGTTCGATGCCGATTTTGATGATATTAAAACTTCGTTCGATACTACTTTTTTTATGAAACGAAGAAAATGGTCGGCCAGTACTCAGACAAACTTCTAAAGCCCTCACCACTCTTTGGGAGTTTTGTAAATCGGCGGTTTCACAATATTCGGGGTCGAGTTGTCGGAGTTCTTCGGCCATTATTTCCAGTTCGCCTTTTTCCAATCTTTGCATCAATTCTTCTCGCAAAGCCAATGGTGCTTCGGGCATTTCATCGAGTCCGTCGGTGATAGCTTTTACGAAAAGCCCCGAACCGCCCGTCATAATAGCCACTTTTTTTCGCTTAAAAATATCATTTTCAAGTAGTTTGATGGCGTCTCGCTCAAAATCCCCTGCACTATAATATTCATTGATACTATGCGAATCAACGAAATGATGTACAACACCATTCATTTCTTCGGGCGTAGGTTTGGCTGTTCCGATGCTTAATTCTTTATAAAATTGACGTGAATCGCACGAGAGAATTTCTGTGTCGAATGCCTTGGCGAGTTTTATACACAAGTCGGTTTTGCCGACTGCCGTTGGCCCGACGATTATTATTAAGTTACTTTTCAAAAAAGATTCAGTCAAATTTTCAGAAAGAGACATTCGATTTTTAGTAAAAGGGCCATTCCGAAGGAATCTGTTATCGACAAAAATAGATTCCTTCGGAATGACAAAAAGAAAGATATTTGCAAAATTAGTCTTAATTTCAATCATTCATTCAAACAATCACTCATTCAAAATTAATTTTCTATGGAATTTTTGCTTTTTCTTGTCGCCATTGCTATCGGAGGAATTGCCGCATGGCAGATTTTCAATTGGATGTACGGAAAAAAATTACGTGATAATAAAGAAGAACTTCGCCAAGAATCAACGCTTCTGCTCGAACGCATCGAAAAAGTCTTCAAAGTTGTAATGGCCGAAGGATATTTCACCGAAATCTACGACCACAGCAGTAAAAAAGAGTTTATGGGCTTCTTTAAAGTCAATAAAAAGGCATTGGTGGTTTCGAGAGCGAAGGTTTCGGTAGGTTTTGATTTTGGAAAAATGAAAGTAAAGCGAGACGAAACCACCCGAAAATTGGTGGTTGAGCAGTTTCCCGAAGCAGAAATTCTGTCGATTGATACCGATTATAAATTTTATGATATTGACCAAGGTTGGCTCAATAAATTCAACCACGAAGATTATACAAATATCTTGAACGAAGCCAAAAAAGTGATGCAAGAAAAAGCCCTAACCAGCGATTTGCCAAGAGTAGCAAACCGACAAGTAGGGCTAATGATGAGTCAGTTAGCAGCTTCGATGAATTGGGAAGTTGAGTTTAAACAGTTGCCCATTTCTGAACAAAAAACGCTCGCTGAATTTGCTGATTTTCAAGAAGTTAAAGAATAAGTTATTTCAATTCTTTGAGAATTTTGAATAATAATTCTGGCTCGTTGGTCGTGATAAATTCAAACTTTTGATTCAGTAAATTTTTCATTTCAGCTTCATCGTTTACCGTCCAAGCA
The DNA here is from genome assembly GCF_014644295.1 of Emticicia aquatilis. Taxonomy (GTDB): domain Bacteria; phylum Bacteroidota; class Bacteroidia; order Cytophagales; family Spirosomataceae; genus Emticicia; species Emticicia aquatilis. Next base: position 869,130 of record NZ_BMKK01000001.1, on the reverse strand, counting down.
TTTAAGATAAGTTTGTTTTTAAGTGCTGCGGCTGCCCAATCAGGGTTCTTTTTGAACACCGAAAAATGATAATCAATACCATCAATTTTATCGGCTAAAATCTGGTCGGGCGATTTATCTCCGTTCAGATGTTGGGTGCTTGCATCGGGTTGTATCTCTTCGATTCGCTTCAAAATATCATAATCAAAGCTAATGTAAACCGTTATAGCTTCGGCTTTTAGGTCTTTCACGAGTTTCAAAACCTTGTCAGCAATTAATTTTCCTCTTTCTTTACTTGCCGAAGGTTTGATTTCACAAACCAATCTTGTGGTTATATTATTTTCTTTGCCTGCCAGAATATATTCTCTTAAAGTCGGTAACTTTTCACCGTTTGAAAGTGGCGTTTTTGCTAATTCTGCATAAGTAGTTTTCTCGATTTCAAGTTTAGTATAATGCGGGTCGTGGTTAATGATGAGCGAATCGTCGAGTGTCATTCTTACATCAAATTCTGAACCCGTACAGCCCAATCTGATGGCTTCTTTGAGTGATGCTATTGAGTTTTCGGGAAGATTTTGGGCTTTCCAAGCTCCACGGTGAGCCACAACTGGATTATCAGCAAATTTGATTTTTGTCGCTTTGGGTTTAGAAACCGTACAAGCATTTAGAGCGATGATAGATGATAGTAAAAGAACACTTTTTTTCATGTCGTGAAGTTTTTTCGATAAAAGTACAAAATGCTTGATGAATGAAGGATGTCCTTAACGAAAAGATAATCTTAGCTCTTCAACCACATCGGCTCACTCTTCAAAACTTTGGCATAAACTTCACAACTTTCGTCATGGGCATGGGGTAAATAACCGATACTCATCAAAAACTCATTCACAATTTCGCCACCTGTAAACTTAAATGTTTTCTTGAAAACCTTTATCCATTCGGCTTTGGTTTTTGGGTGATGTGAGGCCAGCCACTTTTCAAACGAACCGTGTTCTTTTTGTAAATTCAGAATAGTTTTAGCATTTTCGATGGCGGCATTGACTTTTAGTCGATTGCGTATAATGCCCGAATCTGCCAAAAGCCGTTCACGGTCAGCTTCGGTGTAGGCGGCTACTCTCTGAATATCGAAATTATCGTACGCTGCTCTGAACGAGGCTTCTTTTCTGAGAATAGTTTCCCAACTTAATCCAGCTTGATTGATTTCAAAGATGAGTCGGCAGAAAAGTTCGTTGTCATCATGAATCGGAAAACCGTATTGGTGGTCGTGGTAGGCTTTATGCAAGGCTTGTCTTTCGCCCGACATTGATTTGATAGCTGTGCAATATGACATTTTTGGTTGAAGAGGAGGGTGATACAATTTTAAATAAAAACGGACATAATTGCTTGAAATACAAGGAATTATGTCCGTTAGTAGCTCCGAGGGGAATCGAAGCGGAACGCCGCCCGATTGTCCGCAATGCCGACCCCATCAAAGTTTAGTAAACACTTAGTGCTGAAAATGTGTAGATTACCAAACAGATAGTAATAAACGAATTTGATGTTTACATGCTCTTGTTTACTTGAAGCAACCAAACAATCAGTTGATACAGAAAATCTTCCTTTAGCATAATGAATATTGGCTTTACCTCCAGTGCCAAATACAAGTGCTTGGGTATTAAATTGGCTACTATTAAGACTTTTTGTTAGTTTCTCACTTGATGTATAAAAAGGAAACTCTCCGTCAGAAATGCCCTCACCAGCCTGAATTGATGATTTGCTTTGGAAAAAATATAAATCTTTAAATTTTTCTGTTTTCATCCTATCAAACTATTTAATTCTTCCATATCCATTAAAATTTCTTTTTCGAGCTTTATCAATGCTGCCAATATTTCTTTGGGCGGCTCATAGGTTTGCTCCACGTATTCGTATTCTTTGTATCGGTTAAAACTCAAGTCTAAGTCGTTGGCTTGTATTTCGGCAAGCGGTACATAGAAGTGCGTTTTTCGGTCAGGGCTTAGGTTTTGTTTTCTGTCGTCAAAAGCATTTACTGCTTCGGGCAATGGGCTGGTCTTTAGTCGGCGGCGGTTGTCGTCTAATGAGTAACCATCGCTTTGTAGTTCATAAAACCATACTTTTTCGGTATGCCAAGTTTTGCTTTTTTCTTCTACTTTGGTTAGCACCAAAATAGCAGTTTTTACGCCCGTATAAGGCTTAAAAGCCCCACTTGGTAGCGAGATAACCGCTTCCAGTTGGTTGTCTTTTAGCAATATCTCACGGGTTTGTTTTTGGGCATTTGAGCTACCAAACAGCACACCTTCGGGTATAATTACCGCTGCTTTTCCGCCCGTGCGTAGCATCGAAGATATACGGTCTAAAAACAATAATTCGCTGGCTGGCGTATCAATCCGTAGGCTTGTGTTTACATCGCCACGGTCAATCTTGCCCGTAAAAGGTGGGTTTGCCAGCACGATGTCGTACTGCCCTGCTTCGTCATAAGATTTGCTGAGGGTATCTTTATAGTCAATTTTGGGGTTGTCAATGCCGTGCATCATGAGGTTCATGAGTCCCAAACGCACCATCGTTACGTCAATATCAAAGCCAAAGAAAGATTCATCTAAGATTTTTTTGTTTTTTTCGTCTAAAACTGCCGAATAGGTGCCACGCTCAAAGCCATCTTCGTCGAGTTCGAGTTTTTGTTTGTCTTTTTTACGCACCAAATCTGTGAGAATATACTGGTATGCACCCAACAAAAAACCCGCCGTGCCACAAGCAGGGTCGGCAATGCGGTGTCCTAATTGTGGCTTTATCAATTCGGCCATTAATTTAATGATATGGCGAGGCGTACGAAACTGTCCGTTTTTGCCAGCTTGAGCAATTTCGCTCAACAACATCTCATATACATCGCCCTGAATATCCTGAAAAGAATGTCCACCCTCGGTGGCATCTTTTTCTATTTCCACAAAAATCTCTTCAATTTTATTTATCGCCTCAAACAATAAAGTAGGTTTTTCGATAATAAAAACGGCGTTTGCCATGTGTTTTGTAAAAGGCGAAGCATCGTTATTGAGGTTTTTTATGAAAGGAAAAACATTGTAGCGTACATGTTCCAGCATTTTATCGGTTGGCGTAATGCGTTTGAAATAGCTCCAACGGAGTTCTTGTTTAGAGCGAGGTGCTTTTTGCTTTTGAATTTCCGCCTCAATAGCCTCAATTTCTTCTTTGCTTTTATCGGCACTACTTCTAAACCCTAAAATACTTTCATCCACATACGGAATGTATGTTCCATCAAATCTTGAAGTATAGGCTTCACCGATAAATTCGGCATCACCTTCACGTTTGGTTTCGATGTCGTCAAGGCGTTTCATGAAAAGCAAGTAGGTAATTTGCTCAATGGCAGTAATGGGATTGGCAATGCCGCCACTCCAAAGGGTGTTCCAGAGGCTGTTAATGAGTGCTTTAAGCGTTGGGTTGTTGTGTAACATTATGCTGCAATTAGGTTTTTGGTAAATGTTAAAATTTCGTCAATTTCGGCTGAACTAAAAACACCTCTGATACCTTGCGGATGAATCAGGGTAAAGGGCGATTCGATGAGGTTTCGTTTATTGAGTTCACCTTTTTCAATAATAAAATTGCGGAGTAAATCCAAAAATTGGAGTTGTCGGCTTGTAAGATAACTATGCTGTGCAATAAACTCATCGAATGCTTTAGTAACGGTTTCAGGAAAAGAAGTTAATGTTTTTATTCCTAAAATATGCTTAATAAATTGTAAAAATTGAGCTTTTCGATGGTTATAAACCCTGCGGAGTAAGTCAATCGTAATGTGTGGGTGTTCGTTGTGCAATTCTTCTGTCAGATGCTCAATTTCGGCTTCTGTAATTTCATTGCCCTCTTTTATTTTTTGTAAAAGAGCGTTACTTAGCACCAGTTCATTGATTTTTTGCTCTACCAGTTCTCGGTACTTGGCTATGCTCAATGCTTCGTGTTGTGGTCCAAATTCGACATACTCTTTTTCGGTTATTAAGTCCTTGAAATTGAACTTGGCTGGCCCCGATGTATCATTTGATTCTCTGAACTTCATCAGAGGTGCTAATTTTTGAATCAATTCGTCTGATTTTTCTTCGGTAAGTGTTGCCCAATAGTGGTTAGTTTGGCATTTTCTGATGAGCTGTTCTTCTTTGTTAACAACATTCACCGAGAGTGGTAATTCAGCAATTACCTCAATGATGCTTTCTTTAATTGTTTCAAATTTCTCTTTTTCATTTGCCATAAAAGCCAAAGATACTTCAACAATATCTTTTTCAAATCTCATGGCTTTGAAATCGCTACTCGAAACCGTTCTGAATAAGGGCTTTACGAAGGCTCTAAGAAACTCTATTTTATCAGCCGAAAGATGATTCCAATAATTTTCGGTTTCTATTTTCCGTAATTCTTGTTTGGCATCTAAAATCACAACGGAGCTTTGTGGTAAAGTTTCAATCTGTTTTTTGAGTTTTTCGATTTCCTTGTTAGCAATCACCATTTCGTTGAGTTCAATTGCTTTTTCGATTTTGTCTAAACGCACACCAAATAAGCGAACAGGCAATGGTACTTGCACTTTTAGTTCTTTTCCTTTTGGGTTTAGTTTAAAATACTCAAAATTGTCCCAACAATCAAGAATTAAAAAATTATTTTTTTCAGTACACCATGGTTTTATCTTGTTGGATTCGAGTAAACGAGTTCCTCGACCTATCATTTGCCAAAACTTAGTATAACTATAAACAGGCTTTGCAAAAACCAGATTTACGAGTTCTCTAACATCAATTCCTGTATCAAGCATATCTACGCTTAAAGCAATACGAGGCATATCATTATTAGTAAATTGGTCGAGCAAACCACCTTTTCCATAAACTCTTGGGTCTTCACTTACCAATACCTTGGCTAATTCACCATTATATTCAGGATACAAGGCATCAAAAATTTCTTCCATACGTCGTGCATGAGCTTTGGTTGCACAAAAGAAAATCGTTTTGCCTGGCAAAACCCCATTGGCATCTTTGATGGATTCTTCCATGAACTCCCGAACTATCAAGGCATTAGTGCCTCGATTAATTACTTTCCGTTCAAGCTCCGTACCTTCGTAGTTTATTTCTTCAATTTCCTTTCCTTCCAAAATCAAATTCTTTTGGTCTTCCAGTGCAATTGTTCTTTTATTAATTCCTTCATCTTGAAACTTCGTTTTGATTTTCATTACCTGAAAATTGCACAAATACGGAGGAATATGACTGATGGCTTCATCATACGAATAAGCAAAAGTTGGAACGCCGTCTTCTGTTTCAAATAGTTGAAAAGTATTGTGGTCAATGACATCAGTTGGCGTAGCAGTCAAGCCAAGCGTAATGGTATTGAAATAATCTAAGACTTCTTGGTAAGTATTATAAATACTACGGTGGCTTTCGTCCACCACGATTAAGTCAAAAAAATGTGGGCTTAAAGATTTCTCCTCATCACGAATCACGTTAAGCATTGTGGGATAAGTCGAAACATAAATTCTACGGTTTTTTACAATTTCTTTTTCACCTTGTTTGGGCCAGCGAGGTTCATTGGGTAAATGCTCTTTAAAAGCATCGAGGGTTTGGTCACGTAAGGCAATTCTATCAACCAAAAACAATACTCTTTCCGCCCAACCAGTTCGCATTAAGGCATCAACCAAAGCAATACAAGTACGAGTTTTACCTGTGCCAGTTGCCATGACTAAAAGAAATTTTCTTTTCTTTTTTTCAACAGCTTCCAAGACTGCACGAATAGCACTAATTTGATAATCTCGACCTGCAATTTTCGTGTTGATTAATTCTCCAGAAAGTGTTTTCCGTTTTTTACGAATAAAAGCGTAGCGTTCGAGGTCATCAAGTGTAGGAAAACCATAAATTTTCTTAGGTGGATAATTGCCTAAATCCCAAAAGAAAATATCATGTCCGTTGGTGTAAAAACAAAAAGGCAAATCGCCTCCCTTGGTAGCTTGAATGTGATAACAATATTGTTTGGCTTGTTCACGCCCGATGGAAGCATCAACACTTGATTTCTTTGCTTCTACAACTGCTAATGGTTTTCCATCTTTGCCGAGTAATACGTAATCGCTGAAAGTATTGTAAGATTTAGAGGGTTCATTTAAGTTATTGTTATTTGAAGACTCGACAGTGAACTCTTTAATAACCCATAGAGGATTCTCCACGTCCCACCCTGCGGATAGAAGTTTTTTATCAATAATCTCTTTGCGTGTATGTGATTCTTTGGGATTCAAAGCAAATGTAAGGTCGAATGTCTGCAATTTAGTGGATAATCAGATAATTTACTAAAATCGAACAAAAAATGAAGCATTTAGGTCATAAATCGGAATAAGCTGACCAATCTGTAACTAAGCATTTTTATAGAAAATTTAGATTATCTAATCTTGCCATCGAAATCTTTTCATGAAAAGGGTGTTTCAATTTTTTTCAACACTTAAAATGTATCGTGCAGTATGGCAGAACAGATTGGTTTAATTAAGTACAAGGGTAACTTGGGTGGACTCTCAGGTTATTCGCAAGGTGGAAAAACCCTTATTCGTAGGGCGGGTGGAGGCTCAAAAGAGCAGTTTAACAATTCGGCAACGATGGAGCGTACTCGTGAAAATGCAGCAGAGTTTGGGAATGCCGCTTCATCGGGCAAATTACTTCGAGATTGCGATGCGAATCGTGATTTCGCAAGGGTCAGATAAATATTTGACGGCTCGTGTTACTCAGAAAATGAGTGAGGTAATTAAGAAAGATGGGGTTAATGCTCGTGGAAAACGAGGGGTTTTGGATGATGAAACAGGCTTGTTTGAAGGTTTTGATTTTAACCAAAATGCCATTTTTGGCAGTGTGGTTTATCTTAAACCTGAGGTGAGTGTCAATCGTCAGACGGGTGAGGTTTTGGCAAAAATGCCTGCCCATAACTCAAGAATTGTGATTGCTGCCCCACGTGGTGCAACGCATTATCGCTTCTTTGGCTGTGCCTCGAATATCAACTTTGAGCTATCGGAGTTTACAACGTTAGATGATGAAAGCGATTTTATTGAAGTTGGTAATGCGGCTGTACCTGAGACTGTCTTAGATGTGAGCCTCAGCGATGGGCAAAACCAAAACTTAAATCTTACCTCTCCGATTTTTGTGACAGTTGGTGTGAGCTTCTTTCAGGATGTGAATGGTGAAAAGTATCCTTTGAAGAATGGCTCGTACAATGCCGTGAAAATTGCAAAAGTTGATACAGGGGTGTAAAACCCCACCCCTCCCTCCCCGAAAAGGGGAGGGCTTTTTTGTTTTTAACTTATAAGAAAAATTTATGAAAATATTTAAGAATGCCTCTGGTGGAGGTTTTGAGGTTGTTGCGAATTGCAAAACCCGAAAATATACAAGTATTATTAACTTAATTGGGTTGATAATTAGCAGTTTGCAGGAGCAACTGGCTGTTTCAGTTGATATTGGTAAGGCTGTTTTGCCAGTCAAAGGTATCTTGTTCTCGGAGTCAGGAAGTGGTAGTGCTTACAAAATTCAGATTTTGGAGGGTACTAAGTTGCTGAAAGAGTTTTTGGGGGCTAATGCACAAATTGATGCACTTAGGTATATGGCCAGTACGCTTCAAAAGACTAATATGAAGAGTATTTTGAATAATGGCGATTATCAAATCAAACTTAGTGCGGATACTGTTAATAATCAAAATAATGGTGGAGGTACAGGAAACTCTGGCGGTACGGGAACAGGGAATAATACTGGTGGCGGAAATACAACCAATCCGACCGAAACTTTGGCAAGCCAAGTTGTGGGCGTGATTGGCTCAACTCCCCAATTGATGCAACAACTCAACCCTAAGTTGTTTTTCGAAAGTTCGGGCGATTTTGAATTATCGGGTAGCCAGAACGGTGCAACGATTTACTTCCATGATGGACAGCAGATTGACGACCCATTTTTCAAATTGACTTTGAAAGATGGTAACTTGACTCTTGCAGTTGTGAATACCGCTGCTCGACCAGTGAAAGTTTATCATGAGACTGAATTTTTGATGGATGTATTGGGAGAAAGCCATGTGATGGTTTATGGCACTAATGGACTTTATCGAAGCACTAAACTGGACTATCCATCAAGTGCGGATATTCAAGCAATGATTCAGAACAAAATTGATGAACTGGTACAGAGTCCAGAAAAGGAGTCGATGATTGGTAATGCAAAATTAGTGAATACTGCCAGTTACCAGATTCAAAAATTTGATAGTTTTTTGGTTGTAGGAGTACCGACCGAAGGTATTAGTAATGCTTTGTTTCTCCCAAATGTTGGCCAAAATCAGCAAGTTGATTTGACTTTGATGATTGAAAATCCGCAAGGAGCTACTTTTCTGTATCGAATGGCGGGGTTTTCTATGATGGTGTAATGCCTTTAGTTCCTACTACTAAAACTTTAGCAAAGGGAGTTTATCGCATTGTATCGCTATTTGATGGTGCAGCAACAAGGCATTATTTGCTTGATTTGAAAGGACCGAAAGGTGATACTGGAGAATCTTTCAAGATTATTCGTCAGAATTATACAGTTCAGCTAGGTGATAAGAAATTGATTGCATATCATGCTGAAAATGTTTTGGTGATTACTGTTCCGCAAAATGTGCAGCAGGCACAGTTTGAAGTTTATAATGGCTCAGCGAATCCATTATCGGTTGTCTTGGAGGGGCAATCTGACCCTTTGGCAGTTATACCTGCCAATCAAAGGCGGGTAGCTGATTTAGATATTCCGAATGGACGGATGGAGTTTATTGTGGTTTGAGAATAATAACTAAGCTCTCAAAAGAGAGCTTAGTTAATTTAGTCTATGTTCAATTTTATTCTTCTAAAACCAATAATATCACCTTTTCCATCAGGTAATGAATAAGCTGTTATTGTAAAAGTTACTAAACCTATTTTTTGTTTCGCAGCACCTAATGCAGGATATTTAAAAGCAGGGATACCATCTACACCAGCACTAATTGAAGGCCAATTGTTTAGGATTTTCCTGCTCCAATGGAGAGAGTTGTCCACAATCATGACCAAACTTCCTACCCCTTCATTTGGCAGAACACTTAAAACTAAAACATCTCCATTCGATGCTGAACTATATGTTTCTGTATCTGATAAAGTTTTTGTAGTAATCAGAGAACCATTATTTGTTACATTCATTGTCACACTAAAAGTTCTATTTGCCAGAGTTTTTTCTGCATAATTATAATTATAACTTTTACGAATATTACCATCTAAGTCTTTTACTGCTCTTACTCTACCTATTTCATCAAATTCAGTTGTGGTAAATGAGTTATCTGGGGCTGTTATTTTTGAAGTTCCAAACAATGGAATGTGTTCAAATTTTGTAGAACGTGATAATGTAGTACCAAATGCGGTAATAACTTCCGAGGGTAAAAAACTTTGCCCACTTATTCCATAAATAATTTTAGTTTCTGGAGCGTCAGTAGCATTAAACCTTATTGGTAATCCATAATCTGAATATTCACTAAAAGTTGATTTTAAAACATAATTGCTATTTTTTGTAATAGTGCCAGCATTTACTGTGACAGGCGTAAAAGAAGTGGAAGATGTAGATAATTCCAATTGAAATGTTTTAGATGGAAGTCCTACAAGCGACTCTACACTGTTAAACTCTATATAACTCCCTCCAATTACTCTTGTATTGCGTTTTGTATAACTTTCAATTGGGACAATTATTTTTCTTTCCTGCAACCTCTTTATACCTAATAGGTCATTACCAGTGGCTGAAGTTGTGTTAAAATCATAACTGTAACTAATATTCTGTTCTATTTCCTCAGTTACAGCACTACTTGGTGTTGGTTTATGAGTTGTAGTTGTCTTGGTAATTTGTGCATGATTAGAACTACCATATACATAAGATGTTGTAGTCTCATTTGGGTTTAAACCACTTTGGTCATAGCTTTTATTAATAACATTATTTAAAACAATCTTACCTACCGGTACCTTAAATTTATCAATACTATAATTACTTCTATCTTCTATTCTTGTTCCTAATAATCCATCAAGGATTTGAACTAAAATGTTAAATGGAGTAAGCTCTTTTAAAGGGCTAAAAAATGCTGAATTATTCCCTGTAGCATTCATTATACTTGAAACCGTTCCAAGCTGAGAAACTGCATTACCTGCAAAAGCAAGTCCTGTTCCAATTACAACTCGACCAATAATTTTACCTGCACTTCTATTATCTCTAAACTTTACATCATAAGGAGGGGCAATCGCTGCTGCGTTTATTGGTATGAAACCAAGAGGACCGTTCGTGTTATAGTCTGTAACATTATAGTTATATAATGTTTCTTGTAATGGATTAGTAAGGCCGTTTTTATATATTCTTACCGCTTTTAGTGTCCCACGTGTTAAATCAAACTTTGGATAGCGGTACCCCAAATAGTAGTAAGCATCAAAGCATTTTCCTACAACAGATGAGTTATCCACATCAAAACTCATCTGGCCATTTTGCAGAATCATGTATGGTGGTTGTTCATTATTATTATATTCATATTCTGTATAGCCATTGCTTATCTCATTGCCATTCTCAATTTTTATATCTTCAACCTTCACTCTTCTATACATCACTGGCAAGCCATTGACATATTGAGACTGAATTAATGCATATTGAGATGCAGAATAATATTCTCTATCAGGAACCCATTTTGTACCATCAGGATTTGTAAATGATATTCCTGTTACGTTTGTACCCGCTGCTACTTTATTCATTCGACAATAAGTATAGTTAGGCCAAACAGACAAAAAACCAGATGATTCACTGGGGTTGTCTTTTTTAGCGTATGTATATCTTGTGATATATGTTGCATTGGTTACTGGGTCATATGTATTTACTTGATTCACCCTTATTCCTCCTACCTTTTTTAGGCCTATTTTTACAGGTTGAGCGTTTACTATTTGTTTTTCAGTAAAATAATTATCACAATCATGCAATCCATAACTATATTCAATATAGCCGCCTGATGGAAGATTCATTCTCAATAATGTCCCAAGTGTTTTGTACTCTTCTTTTGCTTCCATATCTCTAAACTTATTTTGGCAACTAAGAGAATTGGTATTTTCGACCATATTTGATACATTTCTCGGATATCCTATTGTTAACAATACCCCGTCATTGGTCGAGGCATTTATAGTTCCATTGAAATATCCCCAATGGTCTCTTCTTAAGTCTAATTTTGATGGCAAATTTCTTGGGTCATATATAAATGTATATCCAGGTTGAAGTTCACCTGAAGTTGGGTCGCCGTTTGTTCGTTGAATTTTAAGCTGATATATTCCTTTTAATCTCAATCTTTTTGGTTTTTCTGGCGTAAAAAGAACAGTATTTTTTCCATCATCATTTTGAGTAAAATAATCGTAATCGAAGTAAAATGCTATTGAATTAGTGTTTGCACTCTCTTTATCATAGACTATTATGTGTTTTAAGGCTTCAGAAGTTGGTATTTGTGTCAAAGGGTCTGTTGCAGGGTAATTTCCCGCTGGAATGTTATGACTGGTATATATTTCAATATTTGCGGGAATATTAGGATTATTATTTACGCCACTAATATCTTCTCTATTTGTATTTGCTAAACTACCATCAATATAGTCAGGAATGATGGTTTTGATATTTGATACTTTTCCTTCTAATGCTTTAACTGTAGTGGAATTAAATTCAACTTTAAATTGACCACTTTCTATTGATTGCAATTCACTCTTCAGTATTATTGGAGAGTTTTCATAAGCTAATATTGTAGCGGCTGGTGGAGAACATGTATTGTCTGAATAATCTTCAGTAAAAGCCAGTGCTGGTAATACCATAGCTCTACGAGCATAAGTAAAAGTTATCTGCTGATATTTATCTGTTCCTGTCAATGCTCCTTTAGGTCTTACTATTCGGCTCAAATTCCAAGCATTTACCGCTAATATGTCTTCTCTTGCATTTTTTTCAACGTCATTATTATAACTCGCTGTTGCTTGACGTGTAGCTGATAAGTAATTGGAGTTTTTATAGGTATTATATGTGAAAGCATATTCTCTCTGATTTTCAGTTTCACCAAAATAGTAAACTGTTCCATCAGCAAGTGTTACCTTAAATGAGATGTAGTATTTTTTACCTTGAGCATTGAGAGAGCCCCACCCATAAATCCAAGTATCAAGATTTGTGGGAAAATCAATATTAGGAACACCTGAGGCTGCTGTATTTTCGGTAAACTCAATAGTCATATCCTGATTTTGTGATACCAAAACGACATTTGTTCCATTTTTTGCGATACCACTATTGGTTAAGTAGAATTGTGCATTGATACCAGAAACATTGATTGTAAATAAGTCCGGCTCTAAATCTCGAAAATAAAAAAAACGATTATCAGTTGTTAAACCATCAACATCGGGAAACCCCTCCGTTTTATAGCCACCAAACCGATTACCAGGTGCCGCATCAGCAAAATTTCTCACCGTTTCATCTGCTTTATCTCGTTTAACTCTGGTTATTTTGCCACCTGCTATTAAATTCCAATTAAGGCCGACTTCTGAAGCTTGGGCATCTACTCTTACTCCACTTGCATCATAGGCAAGTGAAATGGGTACAGTTAAATTACCTTCTTTTAGTGTGTAGATAGGAACTGAAATATTTGCGTTTCCATACGGATTTTGTGCATTGGAAATATAGTTACCTAAATAAAAAACAATAATTAATGTAACATTGCGAAGTTTTAAATAAAAGGTCTTCATTATTTATTTTGTTGTGTTTTGTTTATACTTATTCTTGTAAAATTATTCATACTTCCCAAATCTCATAGAAATACCAACTCCGAACCATGTTTTTATTCTGCCATCATAAGTAGAATTAAGCCCACCATAAATGCCGAATTGGTCGTTGAGGTAGCGTTTGTACATAAGATGTACGATTGCCTTGACTGGCCCTTTTTCTGAGCCATATTTAAACTTTCCGACGGAGGCACCTACGCTAAAATCTGCACTATCGAATAACTCTTTGAGGTAATAGCTACCTCGAAGCCCTACAAAGGTATAGGTATTGTAGCCATCTCCTCCTGCCCAAAGCGATACACCAGCACCGATATTGTTTATGGGGCTATACTCTACTGATAACGGTACAGCAAAGTTGCTTCGCCCAAAGTTTAACCCAAGATTGGCTACAACATTACCCTTTTGGAATTGTTGGGCATTTACATTTCTTACTAAAATAGTAAATAGTAGAATTAATGTTTTCTTCATTTATTATTTTTCGTTTTTTTAAAATACAGTTTTTATCTTTTTTTTTCACTTCTAATTTACAAATTCTGCATCTACTTTATTACCTTGATAAATAATCATACAATACTCGAAGTTTTCCTTCTGAATAATCTCCTTTATTTTCACCCCAAAAATCTACTTCAACTAAATAATCTTTAATTATTTCCTCAATCTCACTATCTTTTATATTTTCATCTCCCAAATAAAGAACGTACTCATCCTCATTCTTAAAAAGACCAAAGTGTTTAGAAGTGTTTCGCTCTAATGTTTTACCGAAATATATGACTAAAATTGGGTAAACTTTTGAAAAATAAACATCACTATAAGTAAACTCGCTAATTTTTTCGTTTATCGTAGATAAACTTTTGATTGAAAAATCAATATCATTCTTATCAATTTTCAAGATTTTGCACATTTTTTCTTTCAATACTTCTGTATTGTAATAATATATATTTAAAGCACTATCATCAATTTTTATTTTAAGGTTTTCATTATCATTTGTATAATAACTTTCAGTTAATCCTAAGTCAAGTTTATTATTTTCAAAATCATTTAAATTTATTGAGAAAGATTTTGCCTCTACTCCACTCTTACAAATAAAGTAGAGTAGTTTGTCGTCAACAAAAACATCATGAAAAATAAAGATTTCATCAGAACTATATTTGAGCTTCTCTCTTCTTATTTCATTTATTTGATTGTTGGTAAGTCTTTCAATACTTATTCGTTCTTCATTAAATGTTATAAAATATTGAGTATTTTCCATAGAGTACCAATTTGAACAAATTGAATTAATTAATAAAAAAATAGGTATTAACATATGATTATAACTTTAAAATATTTACATCTCTTAGATTGGTAAAATCGATATAAGGGTTAGACGGTCTATTCCCCTTTCGCAGATTTCGAAACATTTGACTTGTTTTTCCAAAAAAAGTTGCTCTTGGCATTGGTAATGGAGATAGTTGAACAATTGTACCATTTATAAGAACAGGAAATTGCTGATGTAAATTAACACCATATTGTCCAGCCAAATCTCGTAACTGAGTAGGTGTTTGACCAAAAATTTCGTTAACAATATTAAAAGGGTCGATATCAGTATCATATGGTGTTACCAATACAAAATGGGCAACACCATATCCTGCTGCATTATTTCTACTTAATACTTCAAACATTGCTTCTAATTGTTTGGGATTATTGTAACAACAATCTCCATCAATATATCCTTTTGCAGGTGCTTTAGCTTCAATAAAAATGTTATCAACAAAAGACTTTACTTCTCCCGTTTCTAAGTTTACTCCTTCCTTTGATAATACAACATCAGGCCTAACCTTAGCCTGTCTAATTTTAGATTGAAATTCTTTTTGTTTACCAAGGTCTTTATAAGCTTCTTTTACAATTTTATCCCAGAAATTCCCTATTCCCTCGGCTGTTGTAATACCTTTTTCTTTTGCGATTTTTTGCAATAAATCATATGTCAATGGTTGAGTATGTGGTGGCAGGTCTTGATTAGACTCTGTTCTTTTCCACTCATCTCCAACACTTTTTAACATTTCGCTTCCTGCTGAAAAGGCATTTATAGTGTTCAAAACTTCTCCTAATCCCTCTATTTTATTAGCAATTAACCCTACAATAATACCTGTAAGACCTCCTCCACCTCCAGAACTTGATGAAGCATATGGAAAAAGTCCACTCGGGTCATTAAACATGACAGGATTATTAAAACCAAACTGAAAAGGGTTGATGCTTGATGTCATTGCTGCCAATGGGTCAACAGCTTTAAAACGCCCAATTTGTGGGTCAAATAATCTGAAATCAGTTTCGTATTCAGCAATACCTTCGGGGCTTAGGCTTTTCTCTGCTCCTCCATTAAACTGAAACCAATCATCAGGTGTCCCTGTTTTCTCTATCCCTTGTAGGTTTATACCCCAAGGGTCATAGTGGTTTTCTTGGGTAACAATTGGTCCAAGTAAGCCAATAATATTATTATTGGCATCCCGCTTCGGGTCTCCACATCTAAATGCCATACGTAGGTTGCCCAAATGGTCGGTTATTTGGTATTCGTATCGCCAATCAGTATTTGAGCTTCCAGCTACAGGCAATAGTGCACGTCCTTCGGGGGTTGGTACAAACTCTATCACGGCATTGGTATAAACCAAACCTGCTACATACTCTATTTTCTTAGTATCATGATTTTCTTTGCGTATTTTACTGCCAGAGCCTGTGTAAGTATAACGTACATTGGTAGTAACACCACTTACTACAAAGGTCATACTTTCTACCAAATTGAGAGCATTATAACTTATGGCCGTTATCTTTTTATTTGCATCTTTGGTTAGATTTCCTGCCCAGTCATAAGTATAATCTGAACCTGTGCCTATAGTTGCAGTACCAGTAAAACCGTTTCTAAACCAAGGTTTTGTCGCATCGCTTAGTCCCCCTGTTCCTTCATTTACCGAAGCAAGCAAGTCATTATTAGTTGCATATAAATAGCTGAGGTTATCTTGTACTACACCATTAATGGTACGTCTGAGTGAAGTAATATTGCCATTTTTGTCATAGTTAAGGTTATCTATATCATATTTCTCCCCTGCAAAGCCACCTGTATAAATGGCAGTTTTTAGGCGGTTTATTCCATCATAAGTATAGGTGTATTTACGTACAGGAGGTGTTTGGGCAGCTGTGGCATCTAACTGTGGTAATGTTCCCCACTCTTGAGATTTTATTGTACCATCAAAATCATAGTCGAGTTTCATTCCAAAGAATTTCTTTTCATTAAATAGGGTTGCTGGGTCATTAATAGATTTAAGCCACCCATGAATATCGGTATCAAAGACAACTTTTTGTATGTCACAGCCCAAAGTTTTTTCTCGCAATTCACCTATTTCATTATAAGCATATCTACCCACAGGTTCTTTCTTTCCACCATTTATCTGTTGGCAAACCGTTTTTACACGACTACCTAAATCGTAGGTTTGAGATACTAATACTTGAGTAGTTGTTATTTGAGTGGATGTTCCTGTACGAAATTTGGTTTCGGTAAAAGTTTTCTCAACTCTTCCAACAAAGTCAAACTGACTTGAAGCAATATCTTCAGTAGCAGTATTGGTATGATTAGTTGCACGAGTTTGTATAGCACGACCAAACTTGTCATAGTAATAGATTGTCAAAGGAACATTGTTGTTTACTGCGGCTGAGCCAGTTGGGAGTAAAACAGCCTCTTGCGTACCTGTGAGTTTTCCTATAACATTTGTTTTTTGAGCTGCTAATGTTAATTGAGTAACAGCAAGGGTTGTAGTTTTTCCTGTAAATACCGAGTTGGTGTAGCCATCGTAATAGTTGTAGGTATATGCTAAGGTTGTTCCAACAGTGGTAGAACCGTCTACAACATTTGTGCTTATAGCACCAGTAGCATTAAACCCTGCACTTGTAGGAAATGCTGCATTACCATATTTTGCAGTAACAAAAGTAGTATTAACTAAGGTTTGTAGTTTGGTTCGGTTATTATAAACTGCATTTGATGCGGAACTTATAGTAAATAACCCAGTAGAAACGACCCTTCCAAGCTCATCATACTTTGTATATAGCCACTGTCTTTTGGGCTTGTGCATACCATTACGGTATAGCACAACTTGGTCAATGTTGTTATAGACATATTCTTCTTCGCCTTGAATTGAAATAGAGGTAGCATCATTGGTTGAAGCGGTACTTGCAACTTTTTTTGTAATGATTCGTCCACGTGCATCATATTCGTACCAATAAATCAAATCTTTGTAAGAAGCATTTGTTTTAGGATTTATATTTGTAGCAACACTGGCTAAATTATCAGCAGCTCTTGGAGGGAAAATTAAACGCACTCTACCAAAATCATCAAAAGCAGTGTATGTTATCAATACCTCTGCACCATTATAAACCTTCTTGCAAACAGTTTGCCCGAGAACATCAGTGAAAGTTTCAACTCGTCTGTTTAATTCATCTTTTGTTTCAACAATCATCAATTCATTGACGGCATAATTAGCAACTTTCCAAGGGTTTGTGGCATTGGCATAATCAAAAGTAACTTTCTTTATATTCCCATCGGTTGCTGTATTATGTCTATAATCAGCTTTTACAGTTTTAGCAGTGGCTTGGTCTCCAATTTGCCAAGATGAGCCTACATTACCCTGTTGCAATAATTTTTGAATGGGAGATTCCTCTAATTTAACCTCAGCATAAGCCACGCCATCTGTTTTTAAGCTACTATAAAAAGTTGACTGTTCAGAGGTAGCGTAATTAGCAGGAGTCAAAGCATTTGGTCTATATGCACCATTATTTGCCGTTTGTGTGGTAGCATAAGGTAAGAAGGTTTTTGTGATACGCCCCAAAGCATCGTATTGATATGGTTGTACCATATCCTTACCTAATGGACTTGTTCCATTACTGATTGCTTGAAGAGGTCGTCCTAAGCCATCTAAATAGCTAATAGTTTGAGAAATTTCAAAATTACCCGTTGGTATAGTAGTTGTTGGCTTTAAATAATAATTCTCAACAACATTGTGATAGTTTTTATATGAAATATTCGGATTTGCTGTTGGGTTATTAGTGATGTTTGTTGGCTGGTCACAAACTGTGCAGTTACAAAATGGGTCACTAATAGAAACATCAACCGTTGCCGTTGAAGGCAGACAAACACCATCGTTTACAGTAACAGTATAAACTCCTCCCATGTTGAGTTGAGCATTTAAAATTGTTGGGCTGGCAACAGCACTCACAAAATTATTTGGTCCTGCCCAAGAATAAGTATAAGTTCCTACAGGTGTTACTGTTGATGAAAAATTAATTGTTTCTCCCACTTTCTTTGGGCCATCACTGGTGGCAGTTAAGTTAGTGATGGGGGCTTTGGTTGTTATGCTTACGATATTAGAAAATATGCTTAAACATCCTTCAAATGAAACACATTTTGCACTATAATTACCAGCTGAGGAAACTAATAATTGGTTACCAGTAAAACCCGTTGACCATATTACATCTCCAACACAATTAGTAGCTTGTAGAGTAGTAGTAGTGCCTTCGCAAATCGTTGTTAAGTTATTGATTGCCGAAACTACAGGCGGAGTGGGTTGCACAAAAGTGTTAATCCCAAGTGCATTTGTAGTCACTGTCGAACAAGTACCTTGACAAGATGCTTCGTATGAGGTTGATGAATTTATGACAAATGTAGTTGAATTTGTTGTAGTAGTCGTAACAGCATTTGTTACAAGATTTTTCCAAGAAATTGTTCCTGTGCAACCATAAACAAATAGTTCTACTGGTGTACCTGGGCAAACATCTGACAATATAGAAACCATTGAAGGGTTAGTATTAGTCAATATCCCTATTGTAATTGTGGCAATTGAATTGACCGAAGTACAGCCATCAACAGTACATTGTGCTGAGTAGGTTGTAGGAGAAGTTGGTGCAACAGAAACAGATGGCCCAGATGCTAAAATACCACCGCCGCTCCATGAAATAATACCTGTACATCCTGTAGCGTTCAAAATAGTTGACTCTCCAACACATACATTTGCTTTTTGAGAAGCTAATGTAGGGCGTGCAGGAATAGGTGTCAAAGTAATCGTTTTTGCTACTGATTTCACACTTTCACCACATTGATTTGAGCAAGTTGTTTGATAATTGGTTGTTGCTGTTGGAGTAAAGGTACGCACAGCCGTTGAACCCGCAACTAAAGTTCCATTAATGTACCATTTGAGTGTACCATTACAACCCGCCGCAGTTAAGGTTACATTATCGCCACTTCCTACACAAATATTATTTTTATCTGATGTTAGACTTGGAGCTAATGGAACTGTTATTACAGTAACTTGCTGAACATTTGATGTAGTAGAAATACAGCCTTCTAATTTACATACAGCAGTGTAATTTGTTGAGGTTGAGGGATAAACATTAATTGAATTTCCAATTTGATTAGTTGACCATTCTACTGTACCAACACAACCTGTTGCTGTGAGAGTGGCTGATGGTGGATTTATGTCACTGTAGCAAATAGTAGAAATATTTGCTGATATTACTGGAGGGCTTAATGGAGCAACACTAATAGTTATTGGCAAACTAAATGCACTTTCTCCACAAGAATTGACACATTTGGCAGAGTAGGACGTTTCTGTTGTTAGTGTTACTGTTTGGCTTATTCCGATTGCACCGTTAGACCAACTTACGTTACCTGTACAGCCTGATGCAGTTATAGCTGTACTTCCGCCAGGACATACGTTTATTTTAGAAGCTGACAAAGTTGGAATTGTTGGCAACGGTAGAATAGTAAGTGTAGCTATATTTGAAGTAGGAGATTGGCAATTGCCAATTTTGCAGACTGCTGTGTAAGTTGTTGTCGCTGCTGGTGTGTTAACCGCAATGATATTTCCAATTGAGGCATTAGACCAAATAATTTGTCCATCAATACAACCTGTTGCTCTCAGAACTGTTCCTCCGCCATTATTTACACATAACGTTGCTTGGTCAATAGTAATTGCTGGTGGAAGAGGATTCGCAATAGTTAAAATAGTTCCATTAATACCTGTATTACAATCATTAACTGTACATTTAGCATAGTAATATTTATATTGAACTTCGATTCCATTAGGTAAATTTATAATTGGTGTCGTATAAGTATTCCCGCCAACTTGTACAGGAGTATCAAGTCCTTGGTCGCTACTATACCATTCTAAAAGTCCATTAGAACAGTTTGTAATTGTAATTACGGCATTCTGTCCTGAACAAATTGTCTGTGGCTCAGTAAATGCAGGTGTATCTGGTGTTCCCTCAACTGTTACAGTGATTGGGTTACTCAATGCACTTTCACACCCATCATTTATACACCTCACTTTATAAATTGTTGAATTTGTTGGATAATCATAAAATTCTGTGTTTGAAGACGTAAAAGCCCCTTGCTTTAGATTTCCATTCAAATGATACTGCTGAATATATAAGCCACCGCTTGAACAGCCAGATATAGTAAATAAAACACTTCTATCATTACAAAAATCAGTTTGAGTTTTATTTGAAGTTAGAACGGGAGGATTAGAAATACCGCAAACCTGAATTAATATTGCATTTGAAGGCTGGGATAAGCAGCCATTTTTAGAGCACTTTGCGGTATAGGTTGTAGTAACTGAAGGTCTAACCCATCGAGTAGTGAAACCTACATCCCCATCTGACCAATATATTGTTCCATCAGTACACCCTGTTGCATCCAATCTTACGGGATGGAGTCCTCCAATTGAATAATATTGGTTATCAGATACAATTGTTGGGGAAGATGGAGCTGATACGTTTGGGTCAACAGTTATTGTTACGGGGTCAGACCAAGGGTTATTACAGTTTGGGGAAACACATTTGACTTGATAAGACGTTGTAACTGTTGGAGAAACGGATATTGACTGTCCAACCATTCCGTTTGACCATTCGAAAGTTCCTCCACAATTTTCATTGGCTTTTAAAGTTGTTGCACCACCAGCACATTGGACACTTGGGGTGTTAACAGTTAGCTTTAAATTATCAAAAGGATTGACTCGTATCCAATTATAAGAATATCTTGTAATTGTATTACATGTGTTTTCACACCCTATTCGAGTTGCAATATAGTAGTAATCACTAAAAGAAGGGTTCGGAGGAGATAAGTTACTCAAAGAAGGTACAACTACTGTATTAGAATAACTACTGATGTAAGTCGTTTTATCATTTTGTAATCCATATGTCCTGATTAGTATTTCCTTTAAACTACCCTCCTTACATCCACTAATATTAAGTAATAAATTTTCTCCACACCTTAATGGTGTTTCGGAACTTGGTGATGGCAGTGATGTGATAGAAAAAAGTGGGCAATTAGATGATAGTGGTGGTGGTGGTGCATTCACAGCATCTACTATAAATGATTGAGAAAAGTCGGAGCTACAATCTCCTTCTACACAGATGGCTCTATACTCTCCATAGGTGACGTTTCTCAACGTATTATTGCCTTCGACGAAGCCATAATATATAGTATTTAGCCAGAAATAATTATCAAGGCCGTCTTTGCGAAACCAATTAATTGTTCCACTACAGTTATTGCCTACTATTGTATAAACTGGAATATTAGGGCCACCTTCATTTATAATTTGAAGGATTGGCGGTGTAACGCTATTACATTTTACAAATACTTTATATTCAATAAAATCTTTACTTAAACATGTACCAAATTTACAATAGAGTTTGTATGTAGTTGAAATAGTAGGTTGAACATTGATAGTCGGAGAAGTATCTCCTGTAGACCAAACTAATTGTCCTTCAGTACAACTAAACCCAGATGAACTAAGGGTGATTAAATCATTAGGAGAAGTTATAAAACTTGTTATAGCGTTACCACTATCAACATAGGGACTCCCAATTGTGGCCAGATTACAATCAGTTGTAAGGGTAATCGTTTGTGGAAGAGATGCGTTTGATGTACACCCATTTTCGGTACAAGTCGCGGTATAAGTTGTTGTTTGCGTAGGGTATGTTGAAATGTAAGCCCCTTCGGTACCATCCGACCAAACCACGGTACCATTACATTGATAAGCACTCAAAGTAACATTTTGACCGTTTAAAAAAAATTTAGGGTAAACGGAAATTTCTGGAGGATTAACGCCACAATTATCCATTACTGAATGTTCACTTTTTGAAACGACTAAAGACTCACTATTTGAAATGTTACCATCTACAAAAATTTCAAATTCTTTTTTCTTAACAAAAATAGTATTAGCATCTGAACCAATAGGCCCTTTCAAAACCATAAAAGTAGCTATTGAGTCTGGACGAAAGAAAACACCTCTAATCTTAAAGTCTTGGTACGGTTTTTCTTCACTCAAATGGACGTCTATAAAGTCGGTGTAATTTCCACTAATTTGCTGAAATCCCTTTGGAAATACAACCTTTAAAGAGAAATCATTACAATCCTCATCACGCCACATTAATGGCAGTTGTTCAACAAAGGATACTCGGACTATCATATCTATAGGCTCACCCACCCGTGCATCTTTTCTATTAGTTATAAACTCGTACCGAATGCAATCAACCAAATTTGTGATAATTTTAGCATCCTCTACCCACTTCACAGTTGGTACTTCTTTATACTTTTCGATAATAACCTTTGTTTTTGGAGTGGTATAATCAGCCGAGTCATTAGTAAAGAGTGTAGTTTTACTAATGACAGGAAAAAAAAAGTCTTGGTTTTTAGGTTTTATGGAAGAACCCTTTGACTTTGTTGGATTTGCCCAAAAGTTATTAGTAGACTTAGTTGCTAAAACATGAAAAGAATAAGAAAGTGTACATAATACAAGTAAGCAAAAGCGGATGTTTTTGTAGATTTTTTTCATTAAGTTTGAGGATAGGTATGGTTTGTGGATACCAAAATATTTTGCCATAGTTACTAATTATTTTTAATCAAGTCAAGTCAAATTTTATTTTTTTTCTTAAAACCATTTTTTTTTAAATCTAAACTCTACTAATTTTGATGATAAGTGAAATTGATATTTCTCTCCGAGTTATCTGATTTAATTAAATTTTTATCTTCACAATGAACAGAAAACTAATTCTTACTATCTTCTACTTGTCCTTTTGTATTTTAAATTGTTTTGCATCACATATTATTGGTGCCGACTTAAGTTTGGTTCGCACAGGTAAGTCTAATCCGAATTATAAAGCAGTTCTTCACATGTACATCGATGAACATAAACAAGGAATTACAGAAAATAACCCATTAGAGATAGTGCTTTTATATAGAAAAAGAGATAATAAATTGATGATGCAAATTGATTTACAGCAAGAAACCCCGAAGCATTTATCGTTTAAAAACAAAACCTGTGCTGATTTTTTTGACATACATCTTTTTGCTAAGAAAATGTCAAAAGAAATTTTTCTCGACCCAAATCTGTATGATGACGATGGAGGTTATTATTTAATTTTTGATAGGTGTTGTCGTTCACCATTAATTACAAATATTGACAATGTTGGTTTAGCCTCCACCGCTTTATTATTAGAATTCCCTTCACTAAAAAAATACCCAAATTATTCTTCTCCCGAATTTACAGTACCTAATGGAGAATATCTATGTAAAGGCAAACCATTTCAAATGACGATGGATGTTACAGATGCTGAAGGAGACGAAATAAAATATAAAATCGTAGAACCATTGAGTGGCTATACTGGAAATGGTAATTCTTTTTTTGTAAATTTTACTCCTCAAACTACATACTATCCTGTCAAATGGGCTGCTGGTTATGGATTAAATAACCAATTACCAGGGAACCCCTCTCTTAGTATTGATTCTAAAGGCACTATAAGCCTTACACCCACAGAAACTGGTTTCTTTAACTTTGCAATTTTAGTTGAAGAATTTAAAAACGGGATTAAGGTCGGAAGTAATATTCGTGATTATGCACTACCAGTATTAAATTGTCCAAATACCACAGCACCATCTAAACCAATTATAACCTACCAAGGTAATCCAATAAATCAAACTATTGAAATTTGTGCAGGGCAAACTATTAAATTAGAAACATCAGACGACCCAACATGGGTATTTCAATGGAAAAATAATTTAGATAATATTTTAGATGCAGCATTAAACAATATTTCAGTAAAAGATTCTGGAACTTATAGGGTTGTTAAATCATTTAAAAGTACTTGTGCTGAAGAATCAGAGTCAGAACCAGTAAAAGTTAAAATTATAGATTTAAATTCAAAAGTTAAAATTATCGCTGATAGGTTGGAAGCTTGCGAAGGTGAAAAAATTCTACTAAAATTGGAGAATGTAAGCCAAACTGCTGATTGGTATTTAGGTTCAGGATTCATCAAAAAAGATAAATCTCTTATTGCTGATAAATCTGGTGATTATTCAGCAAAAGTGGTATCTACGAATCCTACTTGTCCTACTGTTAAGGATAATATTTTATTGAAAATTTACCCTAAACCTACAATTTCCATCCCTAATGTTTTGGGCTACCAGATTTGTATTGGAGATAATTTAGATTTAAAAACGATTGAGAGTCCAAATTATACTTATCAATGGTTAAAAAATACAGTCCCTATAAGTGGTGCAACTGATTCAAAATTGAACGTATATGAATTTGGTAATTACACTGTAAAAGTTAAAAATACTACAGGTAATTGCGAAGTAGAATCAGAAGAATTTAAAGTTACACTAAAGACATCATGTGGGAGTATTTCTTTTGGCTCAACTGATAACATCTATTTACCTAATACTTTTTCGCCCAATAATGATGGTAAAAATGATGATTGGCAAGTTTACAATCTTGACAAATACCCTGATGCAGAAATATTCGTTTATAACCGCTGGGGAGACCCCATTTTTTACTCTAAAGGAAACACTATTAAATGGGATGGAAAATATAAAAATGAACTTGTACCAGTAGGGATATATATATATATACTTGATTTAAAAACGGTTGGATTCTCTCCTATTGAAGGAAAATTAACTGTACTTTATTAATTTTTTTGATTCTGCCCACCTGGGCCAGCTATGGCAGCCAAAGCCCGAGCGAGATAGGACCACCAACCAGAACCACTGGGCGGCCAAGCAAGGCACGGAGCAGAAACACCCGCCAGCCCGCCGAGCAGACGACCATCACGCCCGAAAAGGACACGAGCCAAGAAACCAAGGCAGGACGAGGAAGCAAAAGGCCAGCCACTGCAAAGAGAAAAGCTGAAGAGGTGACACGCTGGGCAGCAACCCACTGAACACCTGGCACCAAAGCAGCCGCAGCAACAAAAGGACGAGTGGCCGCAGAACCAGCCCAAGCAACAACTGGACAACCAAGCCCCGACAAACGGAACGAAAGAGCGAAGGAACAACCGAAGAACATGATGAGAAAAGGAGAAATGGCGGAACCGCCGCCAACGGGAAGCCAAGCAACACGCAAGGAACGGGAGATGACAAGCAGCCCAAAAGTGGTGGCGGGGTTTATCCCCTCGGTTGCAAGGGCAGCCTACGGTTTAAGGTGCGTTTGCCTTTGCTTAGCTAAATAGTAGACTGGCGTAGCGTACCCTTGCAACCGCCACCACAACGGCTAAATTGCAAGTGACTTGTGTGTAAATATGTGCGTATGGAGAAGCATTGGAGAAACGTAATTTATTCCGAACCGCTTCTGTGTGTTTGCCTTGCGAAAAGGAAGAAAAAAGGGGTTATTTCACCCCGTTCTTTTGTACACATGCTTTGTATTTATCGTAGTTACCTCTACAAACTGTGAAATACTTCTTTGAATTTTGATGTACTTCTTTGATTTCTTCATTATGTAGGGCTTTGTAGATAATTCCCTTTCGTGCATTTAGCCCATCTTCAATTTCCCAAATTTGAGCGACGTTACAAGTCGATGACATTTGTAGTGAATCGCATTTAAGCTGTACCTCTTTTAGCTTTATATCTTGAGTTGGATTGCTGTAGGCTATCATGGTGATGTCTCTTCCTCGATAGCTGATTTTTGTTGTGTCTTGGGCAAAGCTGTTTGAAGCGATGGCAATGGCGAAAATGCAAAGTAAATTTTTCATGTTAATTGAAATTATGAAAGTGAAACGTTGTCTGAAACCTATCAGCAACGCCTATGCTACACGAGCTACCTAAGCCACCCAAAGGGCTTGGGTGCAAGACTTTGGATAAAAAATACTATCTCGATATTTAAGCAACGAGATGGAGATTTTTTATCCAAACGGAGCTTGGTCTTGCGGCTGTCTTAGGCAGTCTCGTAAATTTGCTGTTGCTGATAGGTAGTTAGGAGGATGCCCAATTATGTAGCTGAGGTTGAGCTGAGGAAAGGTAGATAGATACCTTATCAAGCGTGTGAGCCGTGTGGAGATGGGTGGGTGCGGTTGGTAAATTTCTTTCCGATTCTTGGGTCAAATGAGCTGATTTTTGATATTATTCTTTTTGCAAAAATCAGCTTATTTGACCATCGCAAAGAAATTTTGAAGGGTTGGAGGGTGGGTGCGAAAGCTGTGCAAAAGCCCCCCGATGTCTTCGGCTTCGCTCAGGCATCGGGGTTTATAAAGCTTTCATTTATATATTTAAACTGCTCTTGTTTGAGTCTTCATATTGAAGAGCGGAACGCCGCCCGCCTCATACTTGGGGCTGTGTCTTTTCAAATGTCCTGAAAGGCTTTTTGAACTTTCTGCATAGTATTCGCAAAAAGGACATTTAAAAGTTGCTTTTTGCTTTTCTGCCTGCTTCTCGGTTTGCTTTTCAGTTTGCTTTTGCAGAATGGTTTTTGCTTTTGCAAATTGTAACTCTGCTTTTTCTCCTTCGTATTCGCTAATAAAATCTACCAAATCAATACCGCAAATATTTGCTGCGTGTACCATTGTTGAAAGTTTTCGGTTTCTTAGCGTTAGGCTGTTTAGCTTCCAAAACTCCTCACGGTATATGAGGAGTTTTTTGTAG
This sequence comes from Emticicia aquatilis, assembly GCF_014644295.1. Classification (GTDB taxonomy): domain Bacteria; phylum Bacteroidota; class Bacteroidia; order Cytophagales; family Spirosomataceae; genus Emticicia; species Emticicia aquatilis. The sequence continues at coordinate 842,440 of NZ_BMKK01000001.1, read as the reverse complement.
TATATTTCAAACATTAGGCGGCTTGATTTAAAAGTTCTATATTCCATGTGGATGGTACAAAAGCATTAGGAACGCCTCCCATTTCTTTCCATCTGCGTAATAAGGCTTTATATTTTTTTCTACCCTGTTCGATAAAAGCTGCATCTTTTGAAGTATCGAAAATATATAAATCATAAGGTGCTTTTTTCTGAACTCCTACAAAAATAAACTTCATTATTTTTCTCCCTTCGGCTTCGCTCAGGGAACGGCGTGAGGTACTAACTGCATCTAAATAAAATGCTGCTTGGCGGTCGTATTCGTATTCTAAGCACGATTTTAGAAAAGCTGCTTCGCTTCGTTGGCTGGTGGTTTTGAAATCTACGATTAGATTTTGGCTTAACACCATATCAATTTTAGCTTTGCAGGGTAAATTGGTTTGGACATCATCAAATAAAAAACCTTGTTCTTTTCTTGAAAATTGTAAAGCCCATTTGCAAAATTTATTCTCTCGAACTTTGTTTGATAAATGCAAAATTTGGTCTTTATCAACTGATTCGGGGAAAATGTGGGGTGCTTTGGGTTCTAATAAAACCTCGTGGAAGGCACTGCCAAAAGCATTGACTGGTTTAAACCTTTTGATTCCAAAAATAAAATCTCTGAATTCGGTTAAATCGCTGTTTGAAATTGCTGGATATTGGCGGTAACCCCCATCCCCTAAAGGGGAGTTAATTTGTATGTTATTTTTCATATTTTTGATTAAAAATGATTAGTCTATATATTCAAATGTTTTGAAATCTACGTCTTTTGTCAGAATGACAAATCTATTTGCTTTGCTGTCGAAAGCGTCAAAATGATAAAACTTTGAGATTTCTTTAGGGCTGTACTCGGTTTTGAATACAAGCCCTTTTTTCGTTAAAAATTTATACATACCTTCGGCTACGCTCAGGCAGCAATTAATTGTTCACAAAATCTAAATGCTTCTTCGTTGATTCGGGCGGCTCCGCCTAATACGTTTCCAAAAACTTCTTCTTTATTTTTTCTTACGTGGGTTGTGTGGTGCGTAATGCCTTGTAAAAGTCCAAAAGCGGTATCGCCTAAATCAAGGCATTCTCTTTCGATTGATGCGTTTATGTTATCAATTAGATTTCTTTTTCTTGGTGAGAGTTCGGCAATACCCAATTTTTCCTCTTCGTTCATTCTTGTCAATCGCTCAACTAATGCCTTTTTGATTGAGCTGTCGATTTTGGCGGTGTGCATTCGTGCCATTTTGATATATAATTCTTTACGTTCACGCATATACGTTTCAAAGTATCTGAGTAAACCATCAATTTTTCCATCATGGTTTTTTGTGTGATGTACTTGCAACTGGCGAAAGATTTTTGAAAAGCGATTTGAGCAACGAATCATTTTTGAACTATTACCCATAAAAAAGCCTGTGCTGCTGTCGTGGCTGTTGCCGATAATCATATAATCTTTGAAATCATAGCCATAAACTTTGATTGCTTCGGTACATTCAAGAAATGCTAAAACCTTTTTTCCTCCCTCGAACTCGTCATAAGTTTGTAGCGGAAAACCTGTGATTTCTTGCATTTTTTCAACTACTTCTACAAATCTTTGGTTGGGGGTTGGTGTGTAGCTTGTTTTTGCTACGTTTAGGAGTTGACCGTTATCGTTTCTAAAAATTGCTTGGTAGTTTCTTAACTGGCTATTATTTGAATAGATGGGCTTTTGTTCGATTTCCCAAGATATGGTGTTTTGTGTTGGTTTCATTGGTTTGTAAGTTTAGCCCCATCCCTAACCCTTCCCTGATAGGGAAGGGAGTTAAAAGGAATGAGATAGTGAATTAATGAATTTAATTTTAGGCGGCTTGCTTGGCTTCTTCTAAAACCTCTGCTTTGGGTGGAATGTGGAAATTTTCGGATTTTGCCAAATAGATGGCTGTTTCTGTGATTGTATCACGTCTGAAAATTGGGTAGTCGTTGGCAAATTCTTGGAGTTCGGCAACTTTATTTTTTTCTGCGTAGTCGTAAGAAAAACGCCCAATGTACCAAGATTTATTTTCGGTTTTCGATTCGATTTTTTCGGGCTTCATGGTTAGCACTATATCAGCCAAAGTAATATCATCGTAAAACATTTGTTCGGCTAATTTATTGAGTTCTTCCAATGTGGTATTGTTGAACATGATACACGAAACACAATTTTTGTCGTCGATGAAAAATATTTCACACCACTTATCGGCACGGTCTCGGCCAAACATTGGGGCTTCAAATATTCTCCACGCAATGGGTTGAAAACTAAATTGAGTAATTGGCGAACCTTTGCCATCTAATAAAATACGCTCACCGTTGATATTAAACTGACCATTTTGGGAGTTGTAACGGTACTGCTTGGGCGAACCTGGAATGTATTTGTATTTTGGAACAAAAATTTCTTCGCCTGTTTCTTTGTCCACTTGTGGCAATAAATACAATTTGGTTGCTTGGGCTGTTTTTGCGGTGTTTGATTTACGATTTGACATAATTGAAAAGTGTTTAAAATATTGAAAATGATTAAAAAATGCTTGTTATAAACTTGAATAGTCGGGGTAAACTGGTATTGAAAAATCTTGAATTTGATGCTTTGGAATATTGATATTTAGCCTTTTTAGAACCTCGTTTCTTACCTCTAAATATTCCGATTCGGAACACTCAACGAGGTCGTCATGAATCTCAGTTGGACAAACTGCACAAAGACTGATTGAAGGATAAAAAGTAGCTTTAAAAATGATAATACAGGCATTTTCAGCTATGCAGTAAAACCAATTGCTACAAATCGAACGGAGGTAAAAAGTCTTCATTTTGGTATAACCCCTAACCCCTAAAGGGGCATTTTGTTGCTCTTTTCATACATTGGGGCATTTAATAAATATGAAAGAGTTGGTAATGATTTATAAGGTATTTTTGCTTTTCTTCGACTTCTCGCTGGTAAATGGAAGAGGAAAGAAAGAACTAAAAATCGCCACCTTTTTTAATTTTTGTGGGCTGCTAAAGCCTAATGGTTTTCAACTCGAAGCGACCCTGACCGAAGGTCAATCTGTTACCTCTCAAAGAGAGATAAACCTCTGATAAATTTGCCTCGCTGGCACGACGAACCCAAAAACGAAAACCGCCAAAAACAAAAAAGAACGCTAAATAGAATGCAGACAGTAGCTTGATAGACAAGGGCGAAGTGCGGAAACGTAGGCGAACGGAGTGAGTCCAAGTTGCACAAACGAGTTTATTTACCCTTGTCTATCAAGAAGCTACTGGCTGCAATTTTGCTGTTCTCTTTTTGTTGGCGGCTTTCGGATTGGGCGTGTCAGTGAGGTAAATTCGAGGTTTATTTTTCTTTGAGAGTGTTTGACGGGAGCTTCGAGTTTGGTTGTTAGAAAACCATTAGGATTTGGCAGGCAGCAAGGGAAGTTTTTATGAATGTTATGTCAGCCATGGTCTGCTTTTCTTTGCCTTCGCAATTCCATTGTGGACATCTCTCAGGCAACGGAGAAAAGCAGATGATGGCTACCTTATTGCAGGAGCGGCCTACGGAATCTTATTTATGAAATAACATGAAATAGTAAGATTTGGTAGGCTGCGGGTAGCCTGTGTGTAAGCAAAATAATCGGGTGGGTGTGTTAGCCGTGCGTTTGGTAAGTTGGCTATGGGCAAACGTAACAACGATTAGCCTTTTGAAAAGCCTTTGTTATGGTTGGTTATTTAGCTGACTGTGCGTTGGGTGTGGTTTGGTGGGTGGGACGTATGAATTATTCCTTATTGTAAACAAATAATTTTGTTTACCCTCGTTTTCTATTCAAAATACATAAATTTGGGTAAACTTATTAATACGACTTACGTAAATTATGGTAATTTCTTCACATCTAAAAGAAGCTAAATCGAAAAGAGATTTTGAGGCGTTAGTAGAGCCTTGGACTACATCGTGGAATTTTAAAGACTATGGTATTGATGTCTTTGTAGGAACTACAACTCGGCATACCTTAAAAGATGAACATTATCGGAATGATAACAAATACTTCGCTGTTCAATTAAAATCAACCGAACGCATTAAAATTCAAGGGGATTCGATAGTATTTAAAATCGAAACGAAGAAAATTATTGAGTGGTTTAGAACCAATATTCCAGTTATGCTCGTTTTAGAAGATTTGGAAACGGACATATTTTACTATATCTGGATTAACGATTCACTTATCTCAGATTTAGATAAAGAACCAAATTGGATAAATCAATCAACTAAATCTCTATATATTCCGAAGTCGAATATTCTATCTAAAAACACATTAAATTCCATTAGGGATTATGTGAATAACTTTAAGAATTCACCTAAAAAATTGATAGAACCTGATACATATTTTAGAATCAGGGAGTTATGCCAAGATAAAATTGAATGTTTAGATTCAATAGCAAGTAGATTCGATTTTCAAACCAACAAAATTTCGTCAGAAACTTTACATTCTAATATTGAAAATTCTATCTATCGCATCGCCATATCTGGACCTTCTCGTGCTGGGAAGAGTAGTTTGATTAATCGGCTTTTGAATAAGAACCTCTCACCCGTTGGATTTTTTCAGACAACGGGAGTACCAATCCAGATTATTTCAAGTAAAAAAGAACATGTTTCGGTATATTTTCTTGATGGTAAGATTGAAGAATATCCACTTGATGCAAAAATAATAGAACAGTTTGCTTCCCAAGACTTTAATCAAGATAATAATAAAAAAGTAAAAACGGTAGCTATAAAAGCCAAAAATAGACAGCTTGAACGTGGAATTTCGATTTTTGATATACCGGGATTAGACGACCCTAACGATAGTATTTATGACTACGCTTATCAAGCAGCATCAAAAGCGAATGTCATTTTATACTTGATAGATGCCTCATCTGCCGAAACAGGTGGATTCATTTTTCGCAGAGATATAAAGGAGCATATTGATATTTTAGGAGCAGAGGCAGACAAATTCTTTCTAATTTTCAACAAAGTAGATGTTCTATCAGATAGTACACTTTCAGAATTGAAAAAACGAATTCAAATTGATTTAAACAGGCATCAATTAGAAAACAGGGTATCGAGTAAAATTTTCTTCACAAGTACCACTTCAAAACCTCAAAAAAATCAAAACTATGATTCTATACAAAGTTTAGAGAAAGACTTATGGTCTTTTATCTTAAACAATAATAAAAATGGATTAACAAACCTTTCTGGATTATGCAGAGAAATACAATATTCGATAAGTAATTTTGAAGAAATTCTCAAAAGCCGATTGGTAGATGACGAAGCAAGAGGAAAAATAGATTCTATGATTAAAGACATACAACAAAAAGTACCTTCTTTGCACAATACTTTATTTATTCAAAAGGAAAACTTATTCAATCAACTTACTATTCAAATTGATAATGCTAAATCAAGTTTGCTAAAAAATTTGGATTCTGAATTACAAAGTATTCCTTTAACTACTTCCCTTCCAGATGAAAATATAATTAGAGATTATTTAAGAACAAGAGTAAATAATCTCATTGAAAATTGCAATCACACACACCAATATCAATTAGAGGCTATGAAAAATACGATAAATGAGCAAATTGAATCAAATTTCAAGCAACTTAGGGAATATATATACCATTATAATCAACAACAGGTGGTAGATATTTCAGAAATAGAAGGATTTAATAAACCAAGTTTTGACTATACTTCATTATTTGGTACAAGTGTATTTGCAGGTTTAGTAAGTTCATTACTAAATCCACTTGGTGGTTTAGCTATTGGAGTAATCTCTTTAATTGGGAATTTAATTTTTGGAGCAGAAGACAGAAGAATAAACCAAATCAAAAAAATAAATAAAGAGGTAGAAAATAGAATTGACAAAATTATTCCAAAAATTAAGTCTGTTTATTACAGTACAATAGACCAGCAAGTAGCAGATATTTACAATTATGCACAAAGGAAAATTAATGCTTATACACTTGATTTAGAAAACCAAATGAAAGAGTTTGGGAATCAGGTTTCGGAAGCCGAAAAAGACCTTTATCAAAGAACATTCATTGATTTAAAAGGTTTAGCTACTGACACAATAAACCTCAAAAAAGAAATTGATGAATACACAGGATTTTCAGCGTGAAAAAGCAATAAAAAATTCAGCAAAAGGTGATAAAATAGATTTGGGGGGCAAAGAACCGCAAATTGGGATTTTTGTTGATAAAACCTATCAGCTCTTAATTCAAAATAATCTTGAATGGATTAAGATTGGAGATTCGACGGTTGGAATTGTAGATGATATTCAATACGCTACAAAAGATGAAGTTCATGCTTACCAAATGAAATGGTCAGTACAGGACTCAATGCCGAAATTTTCTTATCGTAACTTTAAAGAATTGCTACCCGATTTCATAGATAGTTGGAAAGTTGTCAAAGAGCAAAATCCACTAAAAAAAATATTTTTATATATCATTACCATTCAACAACCTTCAAAAGATGATACTCTAAAATTAGGGACACAAAGCATTGGTTCTTTCTCTGATTTTTTAACTAACTATTACTCTAAAGTAAAAAGCAGAGAAGTGATTTCTGATGATTGGAATGAGTTTATAAGAAAAGAATTGTCCGAATTAAACATTTTAGCACATGACTTTAATGATTTCCTTAAAAATTTCATTTTTGAATTTGATGCCCAAAGACCAAACTATTCCGACGATAAAAATAAATGGCAAATTGAAAACAACTATAGTCGTTATAAATCATTTATTCTTGAAGAATTGCATAATCCCAAAAGCAAGGTAAAATTTACTTCGAAAGAAATTTTAAAAGTCCTCAATCTACAAACATCTACTACATTCTACCACGATTTCTTTGTTGACTATGATATTTACACGCCAAATGTTGAAACTATTATTGAATTAAATGAAGCAATTGAAAAACACACAGGTGGTTATGTTTTATTAAGCGGCAAACCCGGAACTGGTAAATCTACGCTGCTTACCGAATGGATTAAAACTCGGAATGAAAGAGTTGTAAAATACTATGCCTTTTCAAACTTATATAAAATTCAAAATATCCCTGATAGGGGAAGTGCTAAAAATTTATTTTTCGATTTGGTATTTCAAATTGCAGAAACGGGATTTTACCCTGAAAAAGTCTATCCATACAAAGATAGCATTGAGCAGATTCAAGCTACTTTTGTCAAGCAATTAAACCTTCTACATCGTGAATATTTAACAAAAGGAGAAAAGACAATTATTATCATTGATGGCTTAGACCACATTCCAAGAGAGTACAAGGTTTATGATAGTATTATCAAGTATTTACCTTCCACAGATTCGATACCAGAGGGCATTTTTATTGTACTTGGTAGTCAGACTTATAAATTTACTGATATTCACCCTTCGATTCTAAAATTACAAAATGATTCAGAGAGAAGCATTACCGTAAAGCCTTTATCTCAAAGTGTTATATTACAAATAATTGACAAAACGATTCCTTTGACCATTGATGTAAAAGAAAGGATTTATGCTTTATCAGAGGGGCATCCACTATATTTAAGTTTTATTTTAAAGAGAATTAAAGATTCAGATGATATCGAGTTTGTACTTAGTCAATTTGAGCAAATTAGTGATATAAACGACTATTACGATAATATTTGGAGAGATTACCAATACAAGTTTGAACTGATTGAAACACTCGGTTTAATCGTAAGGCTGCGTTTTGGATTTGACAGTAGATTATTAAATGAATGGAAAGTTAGTAAAGAAGTTCAATCACAATTATCATACTTTATAAATCAGTTTTTTGATAAAACATTTGATGTTTGGACAATCTTTCATAATAGTTTTAAACAATTTTTGCTACAAAAGACCGCTGTAAACCAATTTGATTTAATATTTGATGAGTCCATAGAATTAGAGTTAAATCAAAAATTAGCAGAATATAGTAAATCTTCCGCCGTTCTTACTTTTCAATTTGATAGGCTGTATTATCTTTTCGAATCTAAACAATTTGATGAATTTATTTCGATAGCCAACTCTGATTATTTTGATAAGCAATTAGAATGTTTTCGACCATATTATTTTGTTTTTGAAGATTTGCGTATGGGGCAACATATTGCTGCTGAAAGGCAGGATTTACAGTTGCTTTTACGATTTGCTTTCTTTTCTGCTGAATTTTCGAGAAGAGCTTGGAGTTTTAATCAAGATACTTTTTTTGATTCTTCCTCAGAAATCATTGAAAATGATATATTGAAACAATACCTTTTCTTGCCTTCTGATGATATAAAGACTCTTAAATCAAAAATGAAGTTAGCACAGTTCTATTATGCAAATGGTAAAAAGACTGATGCAAAACTACTTTATAGAATGGCAAAGCCAGTTGAAGTTAATGAAAATAGTATTTTTATTTCAGAAAATAGACGCTTTGGTTTTAGGGAGGAAATAAAAGAGTTATTAAAAGAGTGGGTTCTAATAGTACACTATTTTAGCTCGATTACAGAAGTAATTAATCAAATAAAAAATCTTAAAATCGAAAGAGAAGATGAAACCCCGCATAACGATTACTATGTAAAAGATAGTGTAAAATTAAAAAGTGAATTAATAAATCGTCTTTTGGAATTTCTCATTGAAACAAAAGAAAGTGAGAAAATTAAAGATTTTATAAATTGTCTTGATTTTTCAATCAAAGAAAATTTGAATTTCTACATCAATATTTTAGAAGAAGTAGTCTATTATTTTATTGACGAAAAAGATGAAAATTCAGCCCAACAAATGCTTTCTGTTCTGTTGAACTTGGAAAAAGATAATACTTTTGTTGATGCACACAAAATAAGGGTTGCCTACCTTGTATTTAGGGTGTCGAATGACAAAGAAACAATCTTGAAATTGATTGAAAATGTTGAGCTACCTCGATTGAAATTTGAATATAATATTGATGAGAGTAAGCCTAATGAGGTTTTATTATACAAAATGTTGGTCTTACAACTTACATTTGGAAAAGAAATCAAATTTTCTGAGGTGTTTTCTTTAACAAAAGATGCTGAAACAAATGTAGGTATTGAGTTTGAACGCATCTTTTACTACTTGGCTAAGTTAAGAATTGAATCAGAAAATAACACCGAAATTGATATTCGTAGAATTAGTCCGATAGTAAGCTACTTTTATCAAGACCATGACAGGTTTCGTCATAGAACTTGGAGAGAAATTGTTGATAGGAAAAAAGATACCGTTTTGCTTATGATTAACATTGTCAGCCTATACGATATTGATTCTATACAAAAACTTTGGAAGTTTTACTTACAACAATTCGAAGAATATCCGAAATATTGGGGAAGTTTTGATTTTAAAATAACAATTCTGATAAAACTATATCGGATAGGTTTAGACAAAAATGAAGTAAAAATATATTTACAAGAATTTGGTAAAGAATCCGTCAAACAAGAATCTGGTTTGGATGGACGCATAGAGCAATCCTTAAAATTATCAGGGTATTGGGCTGAATTGGGAGAAAATGACAAAGCGAAAGAATGGTTGTTGAATAGTTACAAAGAATCTCTTGGTGTTGGGTACAGAAAAGACTATCAGATTCAATTTTGGATGAAATGGATAGAGAAAATTAACAAGATTGAACCTGAAAAGGCATATTTAAGGCTTGAATGGTTAAATTCTATCAATTCTCATGTAGAAAGAACAACCGAAAATGCGGGAACGGATATTTCTGAACCACTTTTAAAAGAAATACTACGAATCAATTTATTAGATGGTGTAATCCAACTAAAATGGCAGTTAGAACAAGACTTAATCGGATATAGCTCGTCTCTAAGTTTATTTATAGAAACTGCTCTAAAAAATACCAACCAAAATAACTTCTATATACTTTTTGATGTTTGGGGTAAACTGTTTATTTATACCCATCGGTATAGTGATACTGACTTACTAAAAAAGATAATTACTCGTGCAAAGGCAATATTTGCAGTTAATCAATATGATAATTTTCTCAATAAACTTCGATATTATTTATCTGTCAACCCGATTTCGGAGTTTAGGGAGTTGTATTATGAAGTCCTCATTGATTTTGGAATTGACTTTGAAACAGATTTAGAAATACTGAAACCAACATTAGAAGAAAAACAACCAAAAAATCTGAAACTAAATGATGGTAAAGAATTAAATGTTGATGAAGTCAATGATACAATAAATTCATTTGAAGATATTTGGGCGTATTTCATAAAGCAAGATAATTCGTATTCTAATGAATTTGACTGGCAACCTGTCTTTGAAAAGCAGAAAAACTACCTTAATGAATCTAATATTCGCAAATTATTTGATTTTTTGAAGGGAAGAAGCTACGAAAGAGAAAAATTGTTTTTCGATTTAGCCTCTCTTTCAATTAAAAAAGGTTTTACGACTATTGGTAAAGAAATTACTTACCAAATTTTAAGTAGTTCGAGTAATACTTGGTTGCATCATTACGATGGAGCAAAAAGGTTAGAAGCGTTTAGACTTTTGATAGAAATTGATGGAGAAAAAGCAAGAAAAGAGGCTTTTACAGATTATTCAGCAAAGACAGTAGATAATCATTCGAGTGATTTATTTGAAATTGAGAAAATATTAGAAGTAATCTACCCTAATTATCATGTGAAAGATGTTTGGCAAGAAATGGAATCATACTTAAAAAGATTGCTTGCCACCGCCGATATAAATACAAACTTACCCAAATTTAGCCAACAGAAAAAAGACCTTGATTATGTAATTGCAGATTTACTTTTGTTCTATTCTGACCAAAATGTGCTAACTCTTTCACAAACCGCAATAGCTATTTATATCAAATGTCTTTCGGAAGGTAATGAGGGGTTTATAGTACGATTGAAAACATATTGTCTTGAAAGTACATATAAAAGCCAGCTAAATTCAATTCAAATTCTTTATTGCACTTCGGCAGCAAATAATGAGGTATTAAAAAACTTCTTTGACGAGCTTAGGGTTTTAACTAAGTCAAAACTTTTTGAAGTGAGCAATAAGGCTAAAGATTTATTATACGAATATACAGATTACGAAGAGGAGTACATAAGCCATTTTCAAAAAGAATCGAACTGGAAACTTTATAGGAATAAATTACTTCTACAAAATGAAAAATCTAATGATTTCAATATTAGATTTAAAAATGAAGAGGTACAAATTGAAGATATATTAAATATGTCTGAAAATATTGTTAGAGTTTTATCGGACATATTGGGCCTTGGTGAACACGTTTGGGAGAGTAAAATACTATCAATCTGTCAAATAATCGAAATACAACCAGAGTTTCAAAATTACTTTATCAAAACACCACAATACTTAGAAATAGAATCAAGACGCTTTATATTAGGATTTATCATTGCAAAAATTGCTAATAATTTATTGTTAAAAGAAATTTATGATTTAGGATTCATTCAGCAAGAGTTTGTTGAGATTTTCGATTATTTGACCAACTCAATAGATAAAGACTATCCCAAAATTGAAATCCACCAAAGACCAAAATTTATTAACGGAATCATTCATGAAGGGTTTAAAGAATATGGGGACAAATCTCACTATCACCTGAAAGATGACTGGTATTTAAACGTTGGACAAAATCTTGATAATTACCAGTATCAATATAATGATTTTGTTATTATTGCTGAATCAAGTTTTATTAGATGCTTAGGGAATGATTTAGAATGTGAAGCAAGAAATACATTTATTTCAAGGATGAACAGACAAATTTATAATCCTCATTTTCCATTTGAACAAGTGAATCATCGTTTAATTGAAGATTATTCGAATTTACAATTAACTGACCGAGATTTAATCATTTTGAATGCAAGCAATTTTATACAACTATGCCCTGAAAGGTCTTCATATTGGGTAGTTTTTAATCCAGCTATTGCTATTCAAATGGGGTGGAAATTGTGTAAAGAAGGACTTTTTAGATGGCAGGATAAAGATGGAAATTTAATGGTTGAATCCAAATTTTGGATTGATGGAAATACTTTTACTAAACCTCCACACTTTAAAAGCGAGGCGGGTGCAGGATGGTATGTGATAGCTTCAAATAAGGCCTTTGAGCAATTAAAAAACAAATTTAAACTCAAACACCATACTATTTTCATCCGTAAACAAAGAAATCAAGATAATATTTGGTCTGAAAAATCTGCATCGAGTACTTCAATAATATTGTAAGAATATGCTTTTAGTTATTAGAAGAAAACCAAGCTATATAATCTGTCCGATTTTTCATCGGGACAACCATTGGTAAAAATCCATCAACATTTATTCATAAGATGGTTTTGTTTGATAATATTTAGCAAAAAATGATACAATTTTCATAACTTTACACGATAAAATTTGATTCGTATAGATAAAAAAACAGTGATTTTCTAACATATTGATTAGCGTTTAGCTGAAGTTCCTGCATCTGAAATCTGGTAAATTAATGTAACAGGGAAGTGAAGTATAAACGCCCATGCTATGCGTGGGCGTTACTTTGCTTTGTTACAGGGCTTACCAGAGCCTCAGGTGCAAGTATAGGTGGCGACTCACGCTTATTTTTTCTGGGGTATGGTCAATCAAAAAATAAATATTTCATTGGAGGTTTCGCCTGAAAATGCTTTGCTTCTTAGTGTACTTATCCAAAATGGTGTCGGTGGCCAACAAAGTGCCGAAAAGCTATTTTCGGCTACTGCAAAACAAGATTTAATATCTATTGGTCAGGAGATTATTAATCAAATTACTGCTAAAACTGATTTTGATTTGCTTCGCATTAAGAATGATTTATTGGGTGGAATTGAGCAGAATTAGTTTGGGAAATTTGGGAAGTTTCCTAATAAGTGATTTCCCTGATTTCCCAAATTTTTTACATCCCCCCACCCCCTTCGGCTGGCTTCGGCTTCGCTCAGCCACCGATGCCTTTCCGTCGTTGCTCAACCATTGTCACTCTGCTACTATAGTTATGCTCTACCACCGTTGTATTATTTGATAAGTTTTGTATTATTGTTAGGTTTGGCATAATTGGTAGTCTTTGCCGATTGGGGTGTGTTCGATGATGCCATGTTCTTGCATGAAACGGATGTAGTTTTTTGCCATTCGGTCGGTTACGCCCATTGTTTCGGCTAAGAAATTCATTAGCTGAGAATAGTTTATTTTTTCTTTGTCTTTGAATAGTTCGGTGGCTGCATTTGTTAAGTCGTCAATTTTCCTCTGCTGTTTGTGTTCTTTTGGTTTTTCTCCAATGTGTACGTGGTAGCCTTTTTCTTTGTCCCATGCAAATTGAATCAGTGGCACATCAAGTGGACTACCCGAACGTACTTTTAGGGCTTTGATGCAGCTTATATCGGTGTTTTCGTCTTTCTCGATGCAAAGGATTCCCGCTGATTTACGTTGAAGTTCTGAGCCGAGGTGTCCACGTAATTTGACACCACTTGGTACGAGGTGCAATACGCAAGCGATGCAGGTTTGATAAATGCCGGCCATTCGATGCAGCTCTTCGATGAGGTTTACACTTTCTCGTTCGTCGTTTAGGCTGCCGATTAAATCGCCAATGCCATCAATGACAACGGCATGAACACCATTAAATTGATGATGGAATTTATCAACAGATTGCATAATGACGTGCATTCGTTCTCGGCGGCTCAAATTAATGAGGCAGTATGCTTTGAACCATTCGGGTGGAGCATCTAATTCGCAACGTTGCAAGATGTAGTTGAGGTTTCGGTAGAGCTGGTCTTCGGATTGCTCAGTATCGAAATAAAGTAGGGCTTTGCCTGACAGGTTGGGTAAAACTTGTGTACCCAAACTATCTACTTTTTGACCTGCTTGGGCTAATGCTCCTGCAATCATTCCACCGAGGAAATTGGATTTCCCTGAGCCTTCGTTGCCTGTGATTCCCAATAGATTGCCTTGGCTGCCGATGGTTACGCCTGCTATGGTTACTAAGGGTTTGGGGATTTTTGGAGGGCGTTTGAAATCAATTTCGCATGACTTGAGCATGGCGAAAGTCTGGGCGTATAAGTTTTCGAGTAATTGATTGAAGAGTATTTTTAGTTCTTCAGCAGTATGGCCGAGTCGGAAAAAGTCGGAAATGTCTTTTTCTGTTTTTATGCCAGAAAGTGGTAGGAGCATTACTTTGATGTCGAAATCTTTTAGTTTTTGTTGGTGATATGTGGCTGCATCAAGTCCTGCTTGGTCAACATCGTATAATAAAACTATGTGGCGAAAACGGTATGATAGTTTGCGAACCACTTCGGGAGGGATGGTTGCATTTTCGGAATTGAAGCAGATTGCGAAGAAGCCATGAGCGTGTAATGTTATGACATCTTTTTCTCCGCCAGTGATAAAAAGTACATCACCACGTGGTGGCAGGTGGTCAAGTCCGAAAACATAGTTATCGGACTTTTCACCCAAAAAGAGAAAACGTAGTTCGGAATTTGGGCGATAAACTTTGATAAAATGTTTGTGCTTATAGCCAAATATGGGCTCTGTCTCAGTACTTTGAATGGTGTATTGTTTGCCATTCTTATTGGTAGCAATGAAACTTTGGATGCTATTCACATTGAAGGTTTCTAAGACAGTTTGGGTAATGTTATATTTTTGCCAGAAACTTAGTTCGGCCTGCGATAAGTCTTTGAAAGTTATTTGTTCGATGCTATTTGATGTATTTTCTGGGGTTTCTTTGATTATAGGTATTGGATTAGGCATAGGCTTGGAAGCACTGTTTAGCAGTACTTCCTGCTTGATTATGTTGATTACTTTTTTGAAATCATCTCGGTCTGCAATGTTTAGATTATTGAGAGCAGCCACGAAAGAGAAACAGTCGCCATTGAAACGATTATCACCAAAATCTTTGATTTTATAGATACCCGATTTTTTATCAAGGTAGATATTGCATGATGCTTTGGTATCTTGATAGAAAGGATTTAGAAAACTCTTTCCGATTTTAAATTGTACTGGTAAGAAATGTTTGAACACAGTAAGGCCACCTTGGGTTTTGCCCAAAATTTCATTTTTTGTCATACTTGATAGTGTTGTTATGGACGAGGAGATGTGTCCATTAGGTGATGTAAATTCCTTTGAGAATGTGTGTATCCCCCTTCTCCTTCGAGGAGAAGGAGGATGTTTTACTCAGAATACTTTAGCCATTTTGTTTGATTGAGGATTTATCTTCTTTGTTCCTAAAGTGTTATTTAACCTTATCTTTTTCAAGCATTTTCTTAATGTCTTGATAATCGTAGAACATTTTGCCTCCGAGCTTGGTATATGGTAGTTTACCCGAAACTCTTAGGTGTTGGAGTGTACCTGGTGAGATATTGAGTAGTTTTCGTACTTCATAAGACTGAAGGTATTTGGTGGTTGTGGTGTTTGCAGGGTTACTGATTACATTTTTTAATTCAGTAAGGAGGTCGTGTTTGAATTGCAGTAAGTCTTCTTTTGTTATAATTTCTACAGCCATTGTTTGATTAAAATAAGTTGTTTTGTGAAAAAGCATACATAATTGTACAATTATGTATGCAAATTTCGATAGTATAATGGCTTTGAATTCAGTATGTAGTGGTATGTAGGAAAAACATTTTTTTTGACACGATTAACTATCAATTGACATAAGAAAAGTTTGACAGTCAATAAAATGAATATATTTTGTTTGAAAAGTGGTAGATGAATGTAAGACTAATTACCCAGCTCTTCATCAATTTTTTCAAGTAATGATTCTTTTAAAGTATCTAAATATTGAGTTGGATTTTTCCTGTTTTTGATTTCGGAGTAAATTCGATAGATATTGCTGAGGTCTTTGTTAAAAACCTGTCCAAAAATATCGGCGATTTCGGATAACTCTACTTTTCCTTTATTGATGCTTGTGGCAGTATGTATAGCATAAATTAATTCTACTAAGTCAATCTTTTTATCCGTCCACTGATAGGTGCCTACCAATCCAACAGGAAAAGCATTTTGAGTATTTTTATCAAGTTTCGTAATTTCTGTTTGTACATAAGTGATTAACAACTCATAAGCAAAAATTTTTGCGACTTTAAAATCCAGTGCCGTTGAGAATGTGTTATCAAAGCAAAACTTAGTTCGAGAGATAATTCGTCTGATTCATGTCTTCTGACAAAGAATTGCTGGTCAAAAGCATTTCCTTCAGAACGTAGGTAATTATATATTTCATCATTATCCTTGATAAATCGGTATATTTTTTTTATTTCCTTTAGGTAATATTCTTTTATCAACTCATTATTTATAGGAGGTTTTTTGAATTCAATATGATAGCATTCTACATGAAAAATAAGTTGTGATAAGAATTTAGGTTTAGTCGTCTTGAAAAATGAGATTTCTTCTTCTATGTTTTTAAAAGGGTTATTTTGGATATGAACTTTTAGTTTTTTTAAGAATTTTTGGCAGACATTAATTGCTTTTAGAGATTTGTGTATTTGGTTTTCTTCGTCAATGATATTTAATTCTTCTATCATCGAATTTAGTAGGCTGTTCATACAACAATATATTTGAATTGGTGTAAATCCTTACTTGAAAGGAGTTTTAGTGTATATTTAATAACTTAAAAAGGTTATACATAAGAGTTTTTTATGCTTCAGTGGAATAATTCCTCAATAGGTATAACGCTTGCTTCATTGGGCAATGGAATATCTAACGACAAAGATAGCGATGGAATAATACTTGTTATTGAGTAATATTTTATTGATTCTCCCTTCTTAATATTGCCTCCATACCATATTAAAGGTACATGTGTGTCATTGTTGTAAGCACTATAATGCGAAGTTCCATATTTCAAGTTTCGCATCCAACCTGGATAGAATTGGATGTATATATCACCAGAACGATTATGATTAAAACTATTTTTTATGAATGAACCTAAATCGTTATTTAATAATGATTGATTCTTAAAACTTGGGATAAATATATTCTTTATACCATCTAAGCCAAAAAGGTATTCTTCCGTTTTTGCTAATAGTTTTTGTTTATCAGGTACTTGATTATTTACATAAACTTGAGTATTATCCATATAACTAATACAATTGTTTATTCCGAAGTCTTGAAATAGTTTATTGTTCAAATATGTTTTTAGCGAATCAGTATCATAAAAGCCTGATGCTACATTCACCTCTTTTAGAAAGTCAGGATTATCACTGGAAGCATGGTCTGCTGTTAGGAAAAGAATGTATTTTTCTTTCCCAATTTGAGTATCTAAAAAAGTTATTAATCGTGCTAAATCTCGGTCTAACCGTAAATATGTATCTTCCAATTCTTTTGAACGAATACCGAAATCATGCCCTACTTTATCGGTACTTGAAAAACTTATAGATAAAAAATCTATATCGGAATGCTTACCAAGTTTTTCTTGTTTAATTGTCTCTATAGCAAAATCAGTAAGAAGTGTATTTCCGAAAGGTGTTTCAGCTAAAATACGATAACCACCATTTTGCTCTTTTAACTGCTTCAAATTATATGGAAAAGTAGCATTAATTTTTCCTTTATATATTCGTTCAAGAGTCACATCATCATTATTACTATTGATATATTTTTCGATTGGAAGAAGTAAATCCCAAGTTTTATTTAGAAAAAAATCTGGTAACATTTGAGCATTAAAGGAACTTGTCCAATTAGGGATTTTTTTATTATAAAATGTACTACTTACAAAGTTTCCAGTTCGTTCGTCATACCAGAAAGCAAAATCAGCCAAATGTCCGACTGGTAATATTGCTCCTCGGTCTTTTAATGAGATTCCTATTACTTTTGAGCGTTTATTTGAAAAAAGCTTTAACTCGTCAGTAAATGTACTTGCCAATAAGTTTCGAGGAGAAGCACCTATTGATTTATTATTTACAGTTTCATTTCCAATAATTTGCTCCAAACTATCATCTACGCAATAAATTGTTTTGTTTTTATCTCTCAAAAACCAATTATTCGCAATTATTCCATGGTTAGCAGGTGTTGTACCAGTATAGATTGAAGCATGGCCTGGTGCTGTTTCGGTTGGAACATAATTATAATGGACATTTTTTAAATTTAACCCTTCATTTATTAATTTCTTGAAACCATTTTCCGAATAATTCTTTTGAAATCTATATAAATACTCGGCTCTCATTTGGTCAACAACAATACCTATAACTAATTTAGGTTGTTCCTTTGCTTGCGAAAAGCTTTTAGAGCAAATTATCAGAAAAAAAACAGTAAAAATCAATATTGTTTTCATGTTAAACGCTTTTAAGGAAATGTAAAATTTTAAACTTGTAATGATAAATCGAAAGAAAAATCAACTTATAATCAAGCAATTAACGTCATTTATACATTCTAAATATTACTAAATAAATACTTCTCTTTACTTGATGAACGTATTTAATAAACAAGCGATAATATCCATTAACTTCGTACATTAACTTTTTGATAATTAGCTAAAAATATACTCAGCACAATATCAGTTAGTGGATGAGAAAATAAGCCTCCAATGGCTTGCAATAGGCCTGTTATGACATCCACTCCAATTTTTACACAATCATATGATGTGCAGCGTATAACGAGTAGATGCTGCTGAGATTTGGGTTTCATAGCCATAATTATCATAAATAGTTCTGATTTTCGAGATAAATCTGATGTATCATTAAGACAACCTATTAATAAGAAAGTATAAGTAGCTACTACTTTGGGAGTAAAAAAGGTTTGGCTCGAAGAAAATATCAATGAATAATAGGTCTTTATTCTCTTATATGAAAGACATTAAATGGTCTTTATATCATTTTTTTCATGGGTACTATCTCCACAATTTACCCACTCAACGTAGCTAATTTTTCTCCTTCGATAATCATTCTTTCAAAATCAGTAGCAATGACTTCAGCACTCACGTCGCTATCTACTAAGCTGCATATCTTTTTGTAATGCTCCATTATTTGCGTGCTTGCAATTTCTTCTTTTCCATTAGCGATTGGTTGGCATTTACGCTATCTAAAATAACTAATTACAGTGTTCCCACAATTTCTATCAGGTTAGCAGTATCAATAAAAATTTCATTTCTTGTAAATTATTTAAAATTATTTGTTTTCTACAGCGTGTTCATATTTGAAAGTCAATGCAAAAGCAATTCCGATTATTAAAGCTCCCTACGGGTCAAGTGGCTCTAAGCTATTTAGGTACAAAGAGGTTATATTTGGCGTATATTCGCCTTCGTACTGCCCTAATCTTTTGAGTGATGTGTAGGGGATATATCCCAATTCTTTGATGCACCGTTTATTGAAATTCTCATTGGTAAGATAATCTAAGTGCGATTTACTGGTAATAAGCATCAGCTTACCGTTGGTCGGAAAATCATTGCCAAATATAATACGGTTGGCATTTCTAAAATTTGTGGTAGTATGTCGGGCGTGTGGTTCTGCAATAACGTCTGTGGCAGGAATACCGCAATGTTCAATAAGGTATTTTCTCATTTCAATGGCTTCGCAATGAGGGGTTTGAAATGGGTGAACTTGCCCGCCACTCACAATAATAAATGGTGCAGTACCTTCTTTATATTTTGCAGCGGCAATTTGACAACGTAACTTTCCGTGTGGACTTAACGGAATATTGGCGTATTCTGGCCCTTCGCCCAATACCAAAATGGCGGTATAGGGGTATTTATTCCAAGTAGTGATTTTGGCTTTTTGGTATGCTTGACTATTGGTTAAACTTAATGGGCGAAACCTAATGGCTTCATCTCGGTTGTTTATTTCGAGTAAAAGTGTTGCCATACTTAATGAAGACTGGAAAAAAAACTTATATCCTTTTCCCTCATAAATCGCTTCTTTTTTGAATAATTGATTGAGTAAGTCTTGGTAATACTTACTTTTGACCTCATAAGTAGCTGAATCAATTTTGGGATAGAGTAAACCATCGTTTAAAGCATAGGCTTTTATGATGTAATTAGAAGCATTGGCAGCATCTTTCCACGCCTTAGCTACTATTTCTTCGCCTGTGTCATTTTTATATAATTCAAAATAACCACTTGGTAATAGGTGATTGTTTACTAAATTTTTTAATGCTTTTGACGTTTGATACAAGCGTTTGAATTCACTCGCAATCGTTTCTTTCTCAGCATCTGACCATAATACCTTGTCAATAAAACAAGCCGTTTGTTCATCGCATTTATAAACAGTATTTTTAAAAGTTTCTATCTTTTCATTGGTTAATTTCTTAAAAAAAACATCATTATTGATTGTTTGAGCTACTTCTGGCACATATTGAAGCAAAGTATAAAAATAAAAAATTCTATCACCAATTGGATTTTGACTTTTAAGAGGCACATAGCTTTTTTGAAAAAAATTGTTTTGAGCCAAAAGGTTACCACCAAAACTACTCATTAACAACCCAAAAAAGAATAAAATTTTAAGAAAATGTTTCATCTGAAAACGGTTTTATAGTTTTAAAAAGCAGTAGTAAGCGTTCAAATCTTACTACTGTTCTGAAATTTAATATCCTTGATTTTGCTTCAAATTTCCTTTACTAAGGTCTATTTCTACTTGTGGTATAGGTAAATATTCGTGCTTATTGGGTGTAAAGGCTGCCGTATTTAAATAACTTCTTTTTGCTTTTTCAGTAGCAAAATAGGCATTTATGACAGTGGCGGCATCACCCCAACGTACCAAATCAAAGAAACGATGCCCTTCGTTGTTCAGCTCAAGTCGGCGTTCAGCTTTTAAGGCTTTAATGGCTTCAGTATATCCACCCACAAATGGAACTGGGTAGGGTTCTATCTTATAGGTTGCTGCATCGCCAGTTGCAGGAGCGAGTTTCTGCACTTTACGACTATTTTTTGCTCGATTTCTTATCTGATTAATAAAACCAATACCTGTGTCTATGTCTTTTAGTTCTATCAATGCTTCGGCTTTCCAAAGCAACACATCGGCATAACGTATGAGATAATAGTTGAGGTCGGTAATACCTTGATTGTTACGGTCATAATGAGTTGAAATTGGCGAAACCATTTTTTTCTTAGGGCTAAAATCACCATATACAGCATTCCCTCTTGTCCAATTGGCTTTATAAGTTTCTTTTGTGTAATCTAAAAATGGAATACCAACACGAGCAACACTAAAATCAAGCCGAGGGTCGAGGTTATCTGTTGTGGTAACATTGACATCGCTGTAAGCAGGCAAGCCGGCAGCAGTTGTTTTGAAGAAATTCACCAAATTTTGTGAAGGTCTGTGAAAACCTTGTGCTGCAACTGGGTAACCACTGCCTGCAGGTGTGGCGATACGGTTAAGGCGGTCACCTACCGAGCCGTTTTTGTTGCTAGAAGCTCCATCATTTATAGAATGTTGAATGGCAAAAACCATTTCAGCACCATTTTCGAACTCTGGGGTAAAAACATCTGAATAATTAGGCAATAGGCTATATCCCCCTTTTTGAATCACCGAATCTGCGGCAGTGCTTGCTAAATTCCATTTTTTCTGAAACATGTAAGCTTTACATAAATATGCCCATGCTGCATAGCGTGATGGACGCCCGACAGAGCTTTTTACAGTGGGCAAACCATCGACAGCCGCCTTGAAATCATCTTCAATTTTTTTCCAAAATTGCTCATCAGACAATAAATCATTAGCAACATAAAAATCATCTTTTTCTTTCGCTGTTTCGTCTATGTAAGCAGGTTTGTTAAAAATCTTTTTTAGTTCAAAATAATAGTGGCCTCTCAAGAAGCGAGTTTCGGCAATACGTTGCTGGCGTAGTGACTCAGTAAAACCAGTAGCATCATTAATAATTTGCAAAATATTGTTGCAACGGCGAATGCCTTCGTACAAACAGGCCCATTTGCGTTGTGCATCAAGATTTGTTGAGTTTAAGCTTGAAAAGACCTCCATATCGTGGATATTCACTTGGTCAGTAGTTCCTGAAGAACCTTTGTAGGCATCGCCACTTCTGACATCACCAAAAGACCAATTTGAGCCAGCCGAGTTGTAGGCTTCGCCACTGTCGAATTGCCCATTTAGTATATGGTATGCTCCTGTCAAAAGCGACTCTACCCCATCCTTGGTTTTCAGTTGTTCCAATGATTGTTCACCAATAGGTTGTTGGTCTAAGTATTTTTCACAACTCCAAAGCGAGGAAACAAGAAAAATAAGGGCTATTTTAAATGATATTTTTTTCATCGTTAATTGATTTTAAGATTAGAATTTAAGGCTTGCTCCTACCATAAAAGTACGAGCCACAGGATAGAGTCCTCGGTCTACGCCCATATCAAGGTTTCGATTATCACTGCTGTAATTTTGTAAACCCACTTCAGGGTCAAGTCCATCGTATTTTGTAAAAGTGAATAAATTTTGAGCTTGCACATAAAATCTTACTTTACCCGAAAGGCTTTTACTCGGTAGTTCATAGCCGATTTGAACTGTTTTTAACCGAAGGAAATCGCCATTTTTAATAAAATAAGATGATGGACGAATATCATTATTGGTCGAAAGTGTAGTAAGCATAGGAACAGCTGCATCGGGTCTGTCAGGTGTCCACGCCTCTAAAACCCGAATGTTTTTATTTGAAAGAGAAGGGCTTGTAAAGAAATCACTATATACCCGTGTAAAATCGAAAATTTTGTTGCCGCCTACCCCTTGAAAGAATGTCCAAAAATCGAAGTTTTTATAATTGAGTTTTAGGTTAAATCCATAATTAAAGGTCGGAATGGGACTTCCTAAAAATTGGCGGTCTTTGTCATCAACTACGCCGTCGTCATTGGTGTCTTCAAATTTCAAACGCCCAATTGCTTTACCTGTTTGAGCAGCATGAGCGTCAACTTCGGCTTGTGTTTTGAAAATACCGAGACTATTATATCCGTAAAAAGATGCAATCGGCAAGCCCACCACCGACCGTTGAAGTTCTAAATTTCGGGTTAAATTATTGCTCACAGGGCTTGGAATAAAACTTAACTCAGGTGCTAAGTCTGTCAACTTGTTTTTTATATAAGAAAAGTTCCCATCAATCGAATAAGAAAAATCTTTTGTTACTTTATTTCTATAACCCAGCTCTATTTCAATACCTTTATTTTGCATACTCCCCCCGTTGATAAAAGGTGGCGTTGCGACACCAAAAGTGGCAGGTATTTTAGGTTGAACCAGTAAATCTTTGGTATTTTTTGTGAAATATTCAACCGAAAACGTGAGTTTATTGTCAAATGCAGCTAAATCTAAACCGATATTCGATTGAGTTGATGTTTCCCAAACTAATGCAGGGTTGCCAATCCGCTGTTGAGAATAGCCAGGTTGTGAAGAGTTATTAGCACCGTTTATGTCGTAATAAGTCGTTCCTAAATCAAGTGCATAAGTTGTATAAGTAGCATAATCTATGATTTCTTGATTACCCGTTTGTCCCCAACCGTATCTTAGTTTGAGGTCGTTGATTTTTGACTTATTTTTCAGAAAACCTAAATTGGATAACCGCCAACCCAACGAAAATGCAGAAAATACTTGCGAATTACGTCCAATCGCAAGTTTAGAAGTAGCATCATTGCGTAAGGTAAACGAGGCTAAGTAAGTATCATCAAAATCATAGTTGATTTTACCGAACTGCGACCACAGTGAAGATTTAAAGCCTGAGCCACTGTTGGTGAAGAGCAATTGCCCTGCATTGAGTTGTTGTCCATTCACATCGTTTGATGGAAACCCAGACCGCCCTGCTCGTTGGTTTTGGCCCGAAGTAAGAATAAATTCCGCACCAGCCAATACCTCAAGGTTATTTTTCTGAATAGATTTCTTATAGTTTAATAGATTCGTCCAAGTGTTTACTAATAACGAACTGTTGTAAACCGATAAACTATTAACGGCATTTACTTGTGTGCCTTCCGAATAAGTCGGATTAAAATCTTTTGTATTGAAATTGGTATAATCTATGGCATAGTTAGTTTTGAGTGTTAAGTCTTTAAATAATTCCAATTCTGCAAAAACTTTTCCCAAAATTTTCCATTTTGTGGCATTATTGTCTTTATTGCCGTTTAAGATTGCTAAGGGGTTTCTTCCCCCTATTGGCATTCTTAAGGGCGGACCCGCAAAATTTCCTTTTTCATCTCGAATGGGCAAAAGAGGGTCTGCAAAATATACACTTGTAATGGTTGAACCCAAAGCCGTATTTTCAGAAGGGCTTTGGCTTTGTGTATAAGTAATATTGGCAAATTCGCCTATTTTAAGTTTTTTCCAAAGCGAATAATCTGCATTGAATCTTGCTGAATATCTTTTAAAACCCGTATAATCAATCATCCCTTTTTGGTCAAAATACCCCACATTTAGAGCTGTTCTGCCTTTGGCATCGCCATTGAGCAAACTTAAAGTATGCGACTGCACTAAGGCTGGTGAAAAAATCTCTTTGAACCAGTTGGTATTACCTGATTTTAAATCATTTGCTACTAAATATTCAGGAATCACAGCCGATGTTCCGATTCCGTAAGGATTTCCAGTAGGCGGGGTTTGTCCGCCATTTTTCAAAGCAAGAAACCACAAGTCTCCAAATTGTTGAGCATCCAATAATTGCGGAAGTTTTGCTGCTTGCTGAACGCCTACATAACCATCATATATTACTTGGGCTTTATCTTGTTTAGCCGTTCGGGTAGTGATTATGACCACACCATTAGCAGCTCTTGCTCCGTAAATAGAGGCAGAAGATGCATCTTTTAGCACTTGAATGGATTCAATATCCGAAGGGTTCAATGAATTGATATTACCTGTTACCGGAATACCATCAATGATATAGAGAGGGTCATTACTATTAATAGTGCCAATTCCTCTAATTCTAATAGCCACGCCACCACCTGGCACGTTGCTATTCATCACATTTACACCAGCAACTCGCCCTTGTAAGGCTTGGTCAATCCCTGCTGCTGGAACAGACTTGGCATTATCCATATTTACAATAGACACTGCACCTGTCAAATCTTTTTTTCGTTGGGTTGAGTATCCCGTTACTACCACTTCGTCTAATGCTTTGGTGTCGATTTGCAGCACAATATTTATCATTGTGCGATTTCCAACCACAATTTCTTGGATTTGATACCCAATATAGCTTATCACCAAAATAGCTTTATTATCAGCCACACTGATTTCGTACTCGCCGCCAATGTTGGTAGTTGTTCCACGAGTAGTTCCTTTTACGGTAATACTTACGCCTGGAAGTTTTTCGCCTTTTTCGTCAGAAACTATTCCTTTTACTGAAATATCCGCCATTTTTATAGCCGCCAAATGTTCAACAGATTTTGTTGCCTGAATTTCGGTATTCTCATTGAGGGGTAAGGCATTCTGAACTGGAAGTTCTGCCGCAGTTCTTCGGTCGTTTTTACTTAAAATGAGGTATGAACCATTTTTCATTTTTTTAAACTTCAAACCGCTCGAACGCAAAACATTTGATAGATTAGTTTCAATGTTTTTTTGATAATCTATCTCACTCGAAGAAATTGTAAATGTTTCAACCGTTTTATCGCCAAAAACAATATCTACGTTATAATGTTCTTTGAGGGCTTTTAGAGCTTCTTTGAGAGCGATGGTTTTTGAGTTGACTCCAGTTTTTGTAAAAGAAGTTTCTATTTTTGGCGACTGTTTCTTATACGCCAATGCCTCTTGAGCAAATAAGAAATGTCCTCCTTCCAACAAACAAAAGGTCAAAGCTATCGCTTGCCAACTTGTGTAAAGTTGTTTTTTCATGTAAATAGAGGTTTTAATAAATGATTATTGAGTGATAAAAATTGTATTTTCTTTATGAGTAATTTGAAGGTCTAAAACGCCTTGTATCAATTCTAAAAATTCATCAAGATTATTAGCGGTAAACGTTCCCGAAACGGTGAGGCCGAGTAATTCCTTATTGGTTACTTCTACATTTACGCCATAGTTTTCTGATAATAAATAGGTTATTTCTTGTAATGATGTTTGTTCAAAAATATACCGATGTCCTCGCCACGCTTCATGGATTTCTGGTTGAGTGGTGGTCTCTTTTTTTGCAATATTCCGATTATCAATGGTTATTAAATCCCCAGGTTTCATCAAGATTTTTTGTGTAGAATCGCCCACTTGCAGATTTAACCTTACTTTACCCTTACTCAAAACCACCTTTGAACCTCTTTCACGAGCAAAAACTGTAAATTCGGTTCCTAAAACCTCTACATCAAAACTTTTGGCGGTCTGAACAATAAATTTTTGATGATTTTGGGTATGTTTTACCGAAAAAGAAGCCTCACCCTCTAAAAGCACAATTCTTGAATCTTCGCCAAAGCCCCAACGAGGAATTTTTAATGAAGAATTGGCATTGAGCGTTACTGAACTGCCATCAGGCAATTGAAAAGATTTTGTTTCACCAAAATCGGTTTTAAAGGTTTGATATTTCCAGATATTTCTCGAAAAAAACAATGATAATCCGACTACAAATAGTACCGATGCTGCGGCAATCCAAGGTTTCCAATCTAACTTTTTGGTTTGCTTTGTAGTGGCTGTAAGCACTGTATTATTGTGAGGATTGTTTTTATATTGCTCTAAAAAATCATAATACTTATCAACTGCCCCATCTATGTTGGCTATATATTCAGCGTGTAAATTTTCGTATTCTTCTAAGTATCTATAAAATAATTCTTCATTAGCTTTATCCAAAACCCACTCATCAATCATCTGCTTTTGCATGGCAGAGGTCTGTCCCATAAAATGATTAAAGAGTAACTCTTTTGTTATTTTGGCATTCATAATTGGTGTAATTGATATTGATTAGACAAATTGAAGGCATTTTTCACTTACAGATGCACTAAAATAATCAGTAAAAGCAGCCATTTGTCTTTCAATAAGGTTCTGATAAATTTGTTTGCACGATATAATTGAACTTCAACGGTTTTTACTGAAAGCTGAAGTTCATCGGCTATTTCTTGGTAGCGTTTACCTTCAAATCTGTTCAATAAATAAATTCTTCGTCGTTCAATGGGTAAATTATTGATAGCACTTTGCACATCTTGATACATTTCCTCATACTGACTGATAGACTCAGGAGTGTCTTGCTCCGAAAATGCTTCATCATGTTTTTCATCAAGAGACTCAACCTTTTGGATTTCGCTTTTTATAAAATTAAAAGAGCGGTTTCTAACAGCACGGAAAAGGTAAAAGCGGAAGGATGTTTCTATTTTAATGTAAGCCCTTGTGCGATAGAGTTCATAAAACACCTCTGAAACAAGGTCTTCGGCGATGGCTTTTGAGCCGACATATTTAATGGCATGGCTGCAAAGCGGCTGAAAATAACGCCTGTAAAGCAATTCTATACCTTTTTCAGGATTGCTATCAATGGCATTTTTTATGAACAATTCATCATTGTTCACATTATTCAAACTTTTGTTGTGAGAAAGTATCAAATGGCTTTTCGAGCTTGATTCATCATTAGAATATATGTCTTTTTGAGCCATTTTGTTTTGAATAAACTTAGTTAAAAATCTTTCGATAACAGTTCACTAATTACAAGACAAAAAAAGAAGTTTTCTCACTTACAGTTTTTATTTAATTTTTTGAAAAAAGTTACAAAATTGTAAAATACACTTCATAAACTTGAATGTGCATACAATTTTATAACTTTAAAGTTGTATAGGTAAATTAAAAACAGCTCACCTACAATTTAAGAAATATTAAGTGAGTTCTGATAATAATTTTAGGATTATGTCCCTGTTTTCCGATGTGTAATCTCCATTTGCTTTTGTCCAAGCCTTTCTTTGAGATTCTTCATATCTTCACTCAACTTATCTTGTAGCACTCTGGCATAAATCTGAGTTGTACGAATAGATGCCGAGCGATGTTTTGTTCAATGCAAATAAATCAGCCAATATTTTCAAATAAATATAAAAAAGCCACTCCCGAAAAACTGGAGTGGCTTAACTGATTGTTGTACGGTATCGAACCTTGAGTTATTTGTGGTCTTATCCAGACTCGAACTGGAATCTAAAGTTTAGGAAACTTCTATTCTATCCCTTGAACTATAAGACCATGATTCTTTCGTACAAATTTAATAAGAAAAAAGGTTTTATGCTATTTTCAATTTTGATTCTTCTTTCATTGTTGGGTTATTCATCATTCTTTTTCGTAAATCTTTCATATCCTGACTAACTTTTTGCTGAACAACTCTCGCATAAATTTGTGTTGTACGAATGTCCTTATGCCCAAGCATCGAACTAACTGATTCGATAGGAACACCATTGGAGAGGGTTATGGTCGTTGCAAATGTATGACGTGCCAAGTGGGTTGTTAAGTATTTGTTTATCCCACAAATATCCGCTAACTCTTTCAAATAAGCATTATATTTTTGATTACTGTTTACAGGAAACAATCTATTTTGAATTTTCCGGCAATTATGATTTTTGTATTTCTCTATAATTTCTATGGGGATTGGCAGAGCCATTACTCTTTCTTTTGTACCTGTTTTCTCTCGATAGGTTTGTAGCCAAATTTCTCCATCCACACTTTTTGATATACTATCAGGAGATAAGTTTGTTAAATCAGCATAGGCAAAGCCAGTAAAACAACAGAAAATAAATATATCCCGCACTTCTTCAAGTCGCTTTATTAAGTTGGACTTATTGTAAATTAATTCAATTTCTTCCATTGTGAGAATGTCTTTATTTGCAGGCTCGTATGTACATTTGAAGTCTTGGAAGGGATTAGTTTTTAACCAACCAAGCCTTACAGCATGACGAATAATTTGCTTTAAACAACTCATATACTTCATGTAGGTATTTTTCTTAACTCCTTCAAAGGTTTCAAAATAATATTCAAAATCAATTACAAATTGGTATTTCAAATTGCAGAGAGCTTCATCACTAAGGTTGTACTTGTTTCTGAGAAAAGATTGAATTTTAAGTTTTGTGGTAACAAAATGTTTCTTGGTATTTTTTGACATTCTACCAGCATCTACCCTTTCTTGAACTCGAAGTAAATGGTAATCAATTAACTCCATCAACGTTTTTTTCTCTTCCTTTACACCCATGTAGGCGTTCCTAACCATTTCTGGGGTAACATACTCATTTTGAGAGATTAGGACATTGTAATTTTTCTGCAATTCGCCTCGAACGGTATTGATGTAATTATTGATAATCTTTGCCTCTTGACCGCTACCCTTTGCCATACCTGCTTTTTGAATCCATTTGTCAGGCTCTATTTTTTTACCAAGAGAAAATTGTGTTCTTCTACCTTCAATGGTTAATCGGACATAGATAGGAGCAAGCCCATCTATCATTTTGGACTTGTTGAGCCAAATAAGAATTGATAAGTTTTGATTTACTTTCATTGTTTGATGTAGTTTTAAGCGACCGAATCCATTTAAAATGACTTCGTTTTAGTTAATTTAATTTCTTGTAAATCACTTATTATCAGCATTTTACAAGAAATTCGGTCTCCAAGGCTAACAAACAAAAAAGGATACCGAAAGGGATACATTTTTGTTGAAAGTGTTTAGGTTGATTTGGTGGAAAATAAATAAAAAAACCGCCAAATCATATGATTCAGGCGGTTTTGGTATGATGTATCGTGATAATTAAATTCTCGTCGGGAATCGAACCCGAATCAAACGTTTAGGAAACGCTTATTCTATCCGTTGAACTACGAAACCGATAATATTTCAACAAAAATATAAAGAATTTGTTTCAATACATCAATCAACCCCAATTTCATCAACAAATAACCAAGCGGGACTGCCTTTACCTGGGTGATTGTCTGGAAGTTTGCCGTAATTTTGAGCAATAACCTTTACAAAACGCCCTTTTTTACCATCAATTCCTACGCTTAATTGTTGCACCACTTTTTCTTCACCTTCTAAATTTCCTAATGGCATTTTCTTGGCACTCGTAAATTTCTTACCATCTTCCGAAACCAGAACTTCTACTTCACGAGGTAGCATAATCCATGAAGATTTTGCTCGTAAGAAAGCAAACGAAACCGTTTGTAGGTTCATTACTTGCCCTAAATCAATCGTTACATCAAGGTTTTTGCCCTCAAAACCTACCCAAGTATCCAAGTTTCCAGCTTCGCCTTTTACGCCATTGGTTAGACCGTAAGTTTCACCGCCAAGATATTTGGTTGGCTGGCTCGCCAAAGTATATTTCCGTCCAGTTGATTTATTGATGTAATAATACTTACTCATATCCTTACCCAATTTCTGCCCTTTGTCCGTAAACGCAGTTGCTCTAACCGTGGCATCTTTAGTCACAATCACACCCGTTGGCTGATAAACCAATGAACTTGCCGTTGGCTCTGTTCCATCAATGGTGTATCTGATAACCGCCCCATTATCAGCAGTTTTGAGTTTTACGGCCACTTGGCTTTTGGCGTTTACCGACGAACTCGCCGAAACATCATAGTACGCATTTGAGTAATTAACAGCCAAAAATCTTAGACGCTCAAAGTGTGTTTTTAGGCGAGTCGTAAAATCTTTGTAGTCTTTGGCATTATTGGCTGTCCAACCTACTTCGGCCAAAGCCGATGCTCTTGGAAATACCATATATTCGGCATGACTTGGAGTGGCAATATATTCAGTCCAAACGTTGCCTTGTACGCCCAAAATATGTTTGGCTTGCTCAGCCGTAATTCCCGCAGGAATTGGGTTATACGAATACACTTTTTCGAGTGGCAAAAAACCGCCAATTGCCACTGGCTCCGATGATGGGTCTGACTGATAAGCATCTAAATAACAATGGCTTCCGGGAGTCATGATGGCATCGTGGTTTTGTTTCACGGCTTCGATTCCGCCTTCAATTCCTCTCCACGACATGATTGTTGCGTTTGGAGAAATCCCTCCTTCTAAAATTTCGTCCCAACCAATCATTTTTTTGCCTTTCGAGGTCAAGAATTTGTCAATTCTTTTAATGAAATAACTCTGTAATTCGTGTTCGTCTTTCAAACCTTCTTTTTTCATTAATTCCTGACAAAAAGGGCTGTTTTTCCATGAAACCTTCGGACATTCATCGCCACCGATATGTACATAATTGCTTGGAAATAAGGCGATTACTTCGGTTAGTACATCTTCTAAGAAAGAAAAAGTTTGTTCCGTTGGACAGAAAACGTCATCATAAACGCCCCATTTTACACCTACTTCGTAAGGGCCTTTTGAGCAACCCAATTCTGGGTAAGCCGCCAAGGCTGCCATTGCATGACCTGGCATTTCGATTTCGGGAATCACGTTTACGAATTTCTTTTGGGCGTATTTTACCACTTCTGAGATTTGTTCTTGGGTATAAAATCCACCGTAAGGTTTTCCGTCAAAACGTTGGTCGGTGAAATGTCCTTCCATTGATTCTTTGCGTTTTGAGCCGATTTCGGTCAATTTTGGATATTTTTTTATTTCAATTCTCCAACCTTGGTCGTCGGTTAAGTGCCAATGAAATGTATTCATTTTGTGCAAAGCCAGCAAATCAATGTATTTTTTGATAAACGAAACTGGGAAAAAATGACGGCTCACATCGAGCATCAAACCACGATACCCAAACTGCGGGCGGTCATAAATCGAGCAATTCGGAATACTCCATTTTACACCATTGGCCGCCGAACTGCTATAAATTTCGGTAGGAAGCAATTGTAAAAGACTTTGTAAGGCATAAAATTCACCCTTTGCCGTTGAGGCCGACATCACCACACTATTGGCTTCTACTTTTAGGGTATAATCTTCTTCGCCCAAAGTTTTGTCGCCTGATTTTGGGCTAAGTGGCATAAAAATAATGGCTTTTGTATTGGCAGGAGCAAAGCCCGTGAGGTCAAATTCTTCGATATTGAGTGTCATGCTCGAAGTAATCAGAAAACGCTCGGCGAGCATCTCGGCCAACGGACGTAAATCTGGGTTATTTCTCGGAATCAGAATCTTGGTTTGGGCAGTGACTACGAATGAGCCAGCCGTTTGTACGAGTTGTGTAGGTTTCGGAATGATTGCGTATTTGTTCTGTGCAATACTATAAAACGATAAAGCAATGAGGGCAATTACGCCAAAAAATTTCTTCATGGTGCTCCGGAGGGGTTTATTGAATTTTTAGGAAAACGAAATTCGGCTTTTCGTGGTATAATTGCAAACAAAAATTTATTTTTTTATTAATTAATATAATAATAAAATATTTTAGCAATAAAAGCTGTTTCATGAGCGAAATTCAAACCTGTAAGGTCTGAAAAGACCTTGCAGGTTTTGTGATGGTGTAGGTTTTTTTTAGCGATGCTTTATAGTTATCTTTGCAGTCCAAAAAGAGAAACGAATGGCAAAAGATAATTATTTAGAGAAACTCAACCCACCACAAAGAGAAGCAGTAACACACCCCGAAGGTCCATTGATGATTATTGCGGGTGCAGGCTCGGGCAAAACTCGTGTGCTTACGTACCGCATTGCGTGGTTGATTGAGCAAGGCGTTGACCCTTTCAATATTTTGTCGTTGACGTTTACCAACAAAGCTGCGGGCGAAATGCGTCAGCGTATCGAGGCCGTTATCGGAAATGATGCCAAAAACCTTTGGATGGGAACTTTTCACTCAGTTTTTGCCAAAATCTTGCGTTTTGAAGGAAAAAGATTGGGTTATACTTCTGATTTTACTATTTACGATACCGACGATTCGAGGTCTTTGATGCGAACAATCATCAAAGAATTGGGTCTGGACGATAAAACCTACAAGCCAAACTACGTACTCAATCGGATTTCGAGTGCCAAAAATGCCTTGGTTTCGTGGGAGGCTTACGCCAATAATCCTGTTTATATGGAAGATGATAAAGCCGCCCGAATGCCCGAAATCGGCCGACTTTATAAGATGTACGTTTTGCGTTGTTTCCAAGCAAATGCCATGGATTTTGACGATTTGCTCTACAATACCAACGTACTTTTCCGTGACCACCTCGATGTGCTGAACAAGTACCAACACAAGTTTAAGCACGTCATGGTCGATGAGTTTCAAGATACTAACGTTTCGCAGTATCTCATTACTCGTAAACTTTCGTCGGTGCATCAGAATATCTGTATCGTGGGCGATGATGCCCAAAGTATCTATGCGTTCCGTGGTGCAAATATTCAAAATATCTTGAATTTCAAAGCCGATTACCCCGATTTGAAAGTCGTAAAACTCGAACAAAATTACCGTTCGACCCAAACGATTGTCAATGCGGCCAATTCGGTCATTGCTCGAAATAAAGAACAACTGGAGAAAAATGTTTTCTCAGAAAACGAAGAAGGAAGCAAAATTGATGTCATAAAAGCGGCTTCCGATAACGAAGAAGGGCGTTTGATTGCTACCAATATTTTTGAAGAAAAAAACAATAATAGCTTAAAAAATACCGATTTTGCGATTCTTTACCGCACAAATGCCCAGTCGAGGGCTTTTGAGGAGGCTTTAAGAAAACTCAATATCAAATATCGCATCGTTGGTGGTTTATCTTTCTACCAACGAAAAGAAATCAAAGATTTGTTGGCGTATCTTCGTTTTACGATAAATCAGAATGACGAAGAGGCTTTCAAACGCATCATTAATTTACCAAAACGTGGCATTGGCGATACGACAGTTGCCAAAATTGTGGTTACAGCTGCCGAAAATGGCAAGTCGGTTTGGGAAGTGGTAAGTAACATTAACCAATACATTGCTGGGCGTGCTGCTCAGACGATTGATGATTTTGCGACGCTCATCAAAAGCTACGGTTTATTGATTGAAGAAGGCAAAGATGCCCACACGGTGGCTTCATACATTGCCAAAACTTCAGGACTTTTGAAAGAATTGTACGATGATAAAACCGTTGAAGGTTTGGCTCGTTACGAAAATATTCAAGAATTACTCAACTCAATCAAGCAATTTGTTGATAATCCAGAAAATGAGGAAGTGACTTTGAGTGCGTTTTTGCAGACGGTTACGCTCATGACCACTGCCGACCAAGAAGACGAAGATGGCGACCACGACCGTGTGACCCTCATGACGATTCACGGAGCAAAAGGTTTGGAGTTTAAATATGTCTATATCGTCGGTTTGGAAGAAAACCTTTTTCCATCGCAAATGATGCTCTCGAAACGCAGCGATTTGGAAGAAGAACGTCGGTTGTTTTACGTAGCCATCACTCGTGCCGAAAAGAAATTGACCTTGAGTTATGCCGAAAGTCGTTATAATTACGGTCGTTTGAACTACTGTGAACCAAGTCGTTTTTTGGAAGAAATTGACCCAAAATACCTGCAAATTTCAAGAAGCAGAGTGATTTCTTATGGAAATAGCGACGCTCGAAACGACCGTCCAGCAACGAGTTCGCCAGTTCCAGCAGGATTTACGAAGAAAGAAACCCTGATTTCTAATTTACGACCTGTACAGAAAGCTGCTCCAGTAAACCATACGCCAACTGGTGATTTTGTGGCAAGCGATACCTCAAACCTAAAAGCAGGAGATAAAGTAGAACATCCAAAATTTGGTTATGGCACTGTAACCAAAATGGATATTAATGGCAATGACCGCAAAGCAACCATCAAATTTGATGCTCAAGGACAAGGTGAAAAAACGCTTTTGTTGAGTTTTGCGAAGTTGAGAATTGTGGAATAGGAGGGTTTTATACCCGAATCACAATAATATCAGATAGCTTTGTGGTATAGTTGGGCGAAAGTTTTTCTTGCTTCATTTTCCAAGTCTTTTTAGGGTCTTGCGACCCTAATCTTATTTTTTGCTGGCCAAACATTGCATTAACTTTATCAATAGATTGCATCAATTTTTTGTGACGTTCATCGCTGTTTTCAAAGATATTAATTTGCGTTGCATCTTCATCCGTAAAGTCTTGCACAATTACGCCCGCTCGTTTGTATTCGTAACCTTCCCGAAAAATAATTGAAAGAGCCTGCAAAGCAAAATTTGAAATTTCGATACTCGAATTGGTCGGAAATTGCAAATTCAACAGAATATTTCGGTTATATTGTGGTAAATCAACCCGATGGCGATTGGTTTGAATAAATACCATGACCGAATTACAACAAGATTTTTGCAAACGTAGTTTCTCGGCACAAGTAACCGCAAAAGTTGAAATACGTTCTTCCAAAAAATCTCGTTCGGTATGATTGCCTTCAAACGAACGAGTAATGGCGATATTCTTTTTTTGTTGAGCTTCTTCTAAATCGAGCGTAGGTTTTCCTTCTAAATCACGTTTTAGGCGTAGGCCCACAATCGCCATGTTTTCCTGCACCCATTTATCATCAAGCATCGTAAAATCGAGTGCTGTTTTTACGCCAATGGCTTGCAAACGCTTGGCGTGTTTGCGGCCAATTCCCCACACATCTTCTATTTTTAGCCATCTTAGGGCTTTTATCCGTTTTTCTTCATCATCAATCAGATAAACGTTATTGGTGTGTTCAGGGAACTTTTTGGCTATTCGGTTGGCTACTTTTGCCAGTGATTTGGTTGGAGCAATGCCCACACTTATAGGTATGCCTGTGCCTTTTGTTACTCGGTGGTGCATTGATTCACCTATGTGTTGGAGATTGAATCGCTCAAAGCCTTCAAATTTGATAAAGGCTTCGTCGATGCTGTAAACTTCCATTTCTGGACTAAAATCATTCAAAATGGTCATTACTCGTTGGCTCATATCGCCATAAAGTGCAAAATTGGCCGAGAAAACCTCAATGCCATTTTGCTCGAAAAACTTTTCCCACTGATAGGCCGCTGCTCCCATCGGAACACCCAATGCTTTTGCCTCATTGCTTCGAGAAATCACGCATCCATCGTTGTTGGAATAGACAACAATAGGTTTACCAACGAGGTTTGGTTGAAAAACTCGTTGGCAAGATGCGTAAAAATTATTGCAATCGACTAAGGCAAACATCAGAAAGATTTGATAGAAAAAGTAATGATTCCCCAGATGATAAAATCGTTTTCTTCGGTAACTTTTATGGGTTTATAATCTTCGTTTTCGGCAAGTAGCCAACACTGTTTTTTTTCGATTCTGATTCTTTTGAGCGTAAATTCTCCATCAATAAAACAGACCGCAATTTTATTATTGATAGGTTCTAAACTTTTATCAATTATCAGAATATCTCCATCGAAAATCCCAACATTTTTCATCGAATGACCTTTCACAAATCCGCAAAAAGTTGAGGGTTTGTTTTTGATAAGGTATTTGTTGAGGTCGATAGACAATTCAGTAAAATCAAGGGCAGGCGAAGGAAACCCTGCACTGATTCCAATATCAACAAAGGGTAATCTCAACTCGGTCTCGGCAGAAAGAGGCGTAATATCAATGGTCGAATCTTGTATCTGGATGACTGACATGGTGTTGATGAAAAATAATATCGCTAAGATATTGATTTTGCTGTTAGTTAGGGTAAATATCTTGAGTAATTTGTGGAAAGTTGAGGTTTTTTGATAAAATGTAAAATGATGTGATAGCAGAATTAAGCTGGATAAAGTTGATTTATTCAGAAATAAAGTAAATATTTGTATGACAAAAAAGGTTATAACTTATGGCAACTTACGCAGAAATAATATCAAAAAATATCAAATATGTAACAAACGAAAAAGGCCAAGAGACTGAAGCAATCATAAGCCTTAAAACCCCTTTGATGAAAGCGTTTTTTGAAGATATAAAAGACTTACTACTTATTCAAGATAGAGTGAATGACGATAGAGTCGATTTTTTTGAGGCAACAGACAAAATACTAACCAAAAAATAAGATTTGGCTAATGTATAAAGTTGAAATTAGTAAAAAAGCCTTAAAGGAATTAGAAAAACTGCCTAAAGAGGTAGTGAGAAAGTTTAGAGATAAATTTAGTGATTTGGCCGAGAATCCGTATTCGGTCAATGGTACGAAAAAATTAGTAAATCCGAAGTCTTTGGGTATAGAATTAGAA
The DNA here is from genome assembly GCF_014644295.1 of Emticicia aquatilis. Taxonomy (GTDB): domain Bacteria; phylum Bacteroidota; class Bacteroidia; order Cytophagales; family Spirosomataceae; genus Emticicia; species Emticicia aquatilis. The sequence goes on along the minus strand of NZ_BMKK01000001.1, from coordinate 805,651 downwards.
GAAGTTTATCGAGTAAGAATAGGAGATTATCGAGCAATTTATGCCATTGAAAATGAAGTATTGGTGATTTTTATCATTAAAATTGCCCACCGCAAAGAAGTTTATGAATAACAAAAAAATCCAGCGAACATCACTGGATTTTTTTGTTGAAATATCTTATAAAAACCTTGCTTTCAATTCGGGTGTCGGAATACGGCAAGCATCGGTTCGACCAAAAATTCGATAACGATTGCGAGCTACTAAATCATAAATAGGATTTCGGAGAAAAGCTGGAATGATTTTGAAAACATAAAAAATCTTCCAAATTCCATCCATTCTACGAGCGATTTCGAGAGCTGCATCTGATTTCTGATAAACTTTATCGCCTTCAATGGCTACAATGCTATCAAAATCGCTGGTTTTTAAGCTAAATTTTTTGAGTAGTTCTTGACCAATTTCTGATTGTAAGGCTGCAAATTTGAATATGCCTTTACTATCTCTGTCAATAATGAAATTGATAGAAGCATTACAAAAGTTACAAACGCCATCGAATAGAATAGTCATTGTTAATTACTTTAGAAAAGGAAGACTTCGTTTTGAACGAAGTCTTCCTTAAATATTATTTCATCGAAACCGCCTTTGCTGGTTCTTCGGCTTTTAGCTCATTATTGTTGTATTTCGATGGGCATTTTAATAAAATTTGGTCTGCCTTGAAACACTTATTCGCTAAATCCATTTTACCAACAACTACCAATTTCTCAGATTTATCTAAATCCGTTGGTTTTGGTTGGTTATAAACCACTTTTGATTCATAGTTTAATGAGTCAACCATCACAAATTCAAAATGATTGGGGTCAACTGATGGTTCGTAAACCATTCCTGCAAAATTTCCCGAAGCATCTTTTTTCAAAGATCCAACCACGTGCATTGATTTAGTGCTACCTTCTTTGGCAACTTGCTCAGCTTCGCTGAAACCTACGTAAGTACTGGCATCACCAACAGTTGAAATGATGATTGCGATTGCCACCGCAATGATTCCGAGTGCTATGATATGTGATTTTTTCATATTATTGAGAGTCCACGGTCAACTGACCACAGACAATAGTTTTTGTTGAAAATAATGTTGCAATTTTGTCTTTACTATCGACCGTTGACTGCCGACTATAAACTTTTCTCAATCTTACTTATCTTTCTATCTAACAAAACTAAGTAAGCAATAATTCCGACAAATACGATTGCGATTACGGCAACAACTACCCAAATTTTGCCATCAGCACGCATTTGGTCGGCCATTTGTACTTCTTCTTGAGCAAACACATTGAATGAAGTAAGAAGTACTACTAAAAACGATATGAATTTTTTCATTATTGTTGAAATTTAACGGTAAAACAAAGATTTAGTTTGAACCCAATCGTTCGATAACACGTAAGCGAATGCGTAAACTCGTAATCCAAACGCCCAAGAGTGTCCAACCGATAATGGCAGGATAAAATACCATTCGCATAGAGTTGTCCATATCGTATTTACCAAAGGCTGGATTTCCGCCATTTCCTGGGTGAAGTGAGTCGGTCAGTCTTGGTAAAATCCAAACTAATGGAATGAATGTTGCGAATGCGAAAATATTGTAAATGGCTGATAATCTGGCTTTTCGTTGTTCATCTTCAAACGAGCTTCTCAGAATAAAATAAGAAGAGTATATCAGAAGTCCAACCTCAACGGCAATGATTTTTGGGTCTTTCGGAAGCCAATCTCCCCAAGTATATTGTCCCCAAAGCGAGCCAGTCATAAAGCCCAAAATACCAAAAAAGATAGCAACATTGGCAAATTCAACTGAATATTCATCGTCTTGGATATTTCCGTTACGTAAATATTTAATGGCAAACCACACAGAAGCAGTCATTAATGTCATCATTCCGAACCACAATGGCACATGGAAATAAACATTACGAATAGTTTCATTTAATATCGGTTGACGTGGCACAATTCCACCAAGCCCTTGAATAATTGTGTAGAGAAGTATGACTACACACAAAATTTTCCACCAAGTTTTTTTCATATAAACCACTGCTCCCCAATGGGGATTTTTTAAGTTAGGAATATTCAATCATTCACTAATTCATTCATTCTCTAATTATTTTTAACTCCTCCACAAAAAAGGAAAGAGTAAATAACTAATTGCTATCACAATGGCATCAATTGCCAATAAAATCAAAATTTCGTCATAACTGGTGTTCCATTCTAAGCCGTCCATTGCATTTTTCGATAGTCTGATAAGCATTGAAAGCATCGGTAGAATGATTGGGAAACTCAAAACAGCCATCAAAGTAGAAGTATTTTCTGCTTTTGAGGCAATGCCAGCTACCATCGTTAATGTTGAAGAAAAACCAATTGCTCCGAGTACGATGGCCGTCAGATACATCACCAAATTCTGCACGGGATTTCCCAAAAAAACAATATAAATAAACAAGCCTATCAACGACAATGTTAGAAGTAATACAATATTATAAATGATTTTCGAGAGAATAATTCCTTGCGGACTCGCCAGCGTATAATAATAGAGTTGTCGGCCTGCTCGCTCTTGTGTAAAACTTTTTGTGATTGAATTGACGGCCGTAAAAAGTAAAATTATCCAGAGAAGTGTGTTCCAAGTAATGGGTTCAATGCCTTTAATTTTCAGAGCAAAACTAATGTAGCAGACAAAAACTGTGCTTACGATATAGAGAATCATACCGTTGAGGGCATAGCGTTGTCGCCATTCGAGTCTGATTTCTTTTTCGATAAGTGCTTTGAGTTCTTGCATTTTTAATGTGGAGCGATTCTCCAGAATCGTTCAGATGCACAAAGATACTACTCAAACAAATAGCTTTTTTATGATTTTTATTCTTTTTCTATAATTTTTCTGTTTTTGGATTGATACAACAACTGACGAAAATCATTTTTATTTTAGAACCAAAAAAAGTAATTTTACGTTTATTTGAAATCAGTCTAAATAAAATATAAAGCATAGTGCAAGCCGAAAAAACTGTTGCCGATTTAAAAGTAGGGGAGAAGGGAATCATTAATCACTTCAAAGATGATGCGATGTCGTTGAAGTTGCTCGAAATGGGCTGCCTACCAGATACCGAGATTAGTCTCGATTTTATTGCTCCGTTGGGCTGTCCTGTCGGTATTACGGTGGCGGGTTATCATCTTTCGCTTCGTAAGAGAGAGGCCGCAACAATCGTAATAAAATAAGTGTTTATCAGACTGATAGAATTGAGTTGTAGATAGTTGAAGAGAAACAGTCGTCCGTTTTATATCGGTTATCGGCTATTTAATCGTTGAAAATTTTGTGAAAAATAAACAAGTAGTTGCACTTCTTGGTAATCCAAACTCAGGGAAATCCTCACTTTTTAATCAACTCACTGGGTTGCGTCAAAAAATCGGAAATTTCCCAGGAGTAACGGTAGATAAAAAAGTAGGATTTTGCCGTTTGAGCGGAAGCATGGACGTTGAGATTCTTGACCTTCCTGGCACGTATAGCATTTACCCAAACTCACTCGATGAGCAAGTAGTGCTTGAAGTATTGGCCAATCCGAAAAACCCTGATTATCCTGATTTAGCTGTTGTAGTGGCCGATGCCTCAAATTTGAAGCGAAATATGCTACTTTTTGAGCAAATCAGCGATTTGGGTGTACCTGCAATTTTAGCATTGAATATGCTCGATGTGGCCGAAGAATCGGGGATTTCTATCAATTCAGGTAAACTTTCAAAGATTTTGGGTATTCCAGTTGTCGAACTCAATGCTCGTGAAGGTATCGGAATTGAGGGTTTGAAACACACCATTTTCAATCAGCTTCAACACAAAAAAACGCACATCAATCCGCCAAGTTTTGATAAAAAAACTGAAACAGTTTTTGAAGAAGTAAAATCAAAATTTGGTGTTGAGAATAAATATTTAGCTCTTCAGTACGCTGCACAAGCTCAAAAATTAATGTTTTTGGGCGAAAATCAACAAAAGGATTTAGAAGAAATTGTGAAGAAACACAATTTCAATGCCGATAAATTTCAATCAAGCGAGACGATTGAACGCTACCGTGATATTAGCGGTACATTGGAAGAAGTGGTTATTGAGGAAGGCGTAAAAAAAGAAACGATTACTGAGAAAATCGACCATATTTTGCTCCATAAAATTTGGGGTTATGTGATTTTCTTGGGTATTTTATTCTTGATTTTTCAATCAGTTTTTACAATTGCCGAAGCTCCAATGGACTTGATTGACCAAGGAGTAGCAATGGTAAACGATTTTCTGAAATCAAATTTACCTGATAACCAATTGGTTAGCTTACTGACTGATGGTTTGGTTGCGGGTATTGGTGGTGTACTGATTTTTATTCCACAGATTGCGTTTTTGTTTGCCTTCATTTCTATTCTTGAAGAATCGGGCTACATGGCTCGTGTGGTAGTTTTGATGGACAAACTTATTCGTCGATTTGGTATGAGTGGAAAATCGGTCGTGCCGCTTATTTCGAGTATGGCTTGTGCGGTGCCAGCCATTATGTCGGCTCGTACGATTGGCTCATGGAAAGACCGTTTGATTACAATAATGGTTACGCCATTGATGAGTTGCTCGGCACGTTTGCCAATTTACACGATTCTGATTGCCCTCGTTGTGCCAAATACCAAAGCATTGGGCTTTTTCAATATGCAAGGTGTGGCCTTAATGGGTCTTTATTTGTTGGGGTTTTTCTCGGCACTTTTGGCTGGTTGGTTGATGAAGTTCATGCTAAAATCGAACGAAAGAAGTTACTTTATCATGGAACTTCCGACCTACAAAAAACCACGCTGGAAACAAGTAGGTTTTACGATTTTGGAAAAAGTAAAGACCTTTGTTTTTGAAGCAGGAAAAGTAATTGTGGCCATTTCGATAGTTTTGTGGGTATTGGCATCTTACGGGCCAAGTGATAAAATCGAACAAGCAGAAAAGGCTGTAATTGCACAAAATCCAACGCTCGAACAAAGTCAACTTGATTCAAAAATTGCCTCAGTTCGTCTTGAAAATTCGTACGCAGGTCATTTTGGGAAATTCATTGAGCCAGCCATCAGACCATTAGGTTATGATTGGAAAATAGGCATTGCACTCATCACTTCGTTTGCGGCACGTGAGGTTTTTGTTGGAACTGTCTCAACGATTTATAGTATCGGAGCCGATGCCGAAAACGAGACAACCATCAAAGAACGCCTCAGAAATGAAGTAAATGCAGAAACTGGACAACCAACTTTTTCGGTAGCAACCTCGTTTTCGTTATTGATATTCTATGTTTTTGCCATGATGTGCATGAGTACACTGGCGGTTGTTTACAGGGAAACCAAAGGTTGGAAATGGCCAATTATCCAGTTGGTTTATATGTCGGTTTTGGCGTATGTATCGGCATTTGCCATTTATCAGTTTTTGAGTTGAATTAAATTTTAGACAAGAGATTTTAGACAAAAGACAAGAGAATTGAAAATATTGAGAACTGTTAATATATAATTTTCTGTTTAGGTTCGTGTAGAGTTTATTTATTCAACATTCAATAGCCATTGCGGCCCTCATTCTATCATTCAAAATTGAATTTATGCTTGGCGTAACATCAGATAACAAATTGAAAAGATTAATTGTAGTAGGCGATAAGATTTTGGTGAAGCCTAAAAATCCATCAGACAAAACAAATTCGGGACTATATTTGCCACCAACCGTTACCGAAAAAGAAGAAATTCAAAGCGGATACATTATTAAAGTTGGGCCAGGTTATCCTTTACCAACCCAAACAGAAGATGAGCCGTGGAAAGAAACGGAAGAAAAAGTAAAATATATGCCACTCCAAGCCCAAGAAGGCGATTTGGCAATTTATCTCCAACGCCATGCCATAGAAGTGCAATATGAGGGTGAAAAATATGTGATTCTCCCACAAGCAGCCATTCTGATGTTGGAGCGATTTGAAGATTTATAACACAAAAGAGCGATGATTTTCATCGCTCTTTTGTGTTTACTATGCTTTTAGAAGTTTTACTCCTCCAAGAAATCTAAATCTTTACCATGCGTTTCAGAAATGGTAAGTACAGAATAAAATCCAATGGCAAAGCAAATGAAACCAACGATTGCTCCTGCCATAATTATACCCTGCGTCGGCTTTAAAAATTTGTATGAGATAGTCATCAAAACCACCGAGCCTCTAACCATATTCGGAATAGTAGTGGCGGCCGTTGCTCGTAAATTGGTGCCAAATTGCTCGGCAGCAACGGTTACAAACATTGCCCAAAATCCATTTCCAAAACCTAATAGACAGCACAAGGCATAAAATAAAGAAGCACTTTTTATTAAGCCTGAAAACAATAAAATAATCATACATATCAAAGCAAATGTCATCATAAAGCCAATGGCTTTTTTACGAGAATGCAGGGCATGACTGAAAAAACCACTCAGAAAATCGCCAACTGAAATGCCGACATAAGCCCACATGATTGATAAACCTGGGTCGATTTTTTCGGTGATTCCTAAGGCTTCGCCAAATTCATTGCTCAGATAAACCAAAATTCCGATACAAAACCAAAGTGGGATTCCGATTCCGATACATTTCATGTACGTTAAAAAACGCTCCCAATTGGTAAAAAATGCAAAGAAATTTCCTCTTTCAACATGTTTTTTGCCAACTACATCTTTAAAAATACCCGACTCGATTACTCCAACCCGAAGCAGCAATAATGCAATGCCCAAGCCTCCACCTATGAAATAAGCAATTGTCCAATCGCCTGAGAGTTTTACGGTGAAAGTAGCAACCACCGCACCCAGTAGCCCAATTCCCGCCACCAAAGATGTGCCAATGGCTCGAAGTTGCTTGGGAAGCACCTCCGAAACGAGTGTGATTCCAGCTCCCAATTCTCCAGCAAGGCCTATTCCAGCAATAAAACGTAGCCATTTGTAAGCTTCTATTTTATCCATAAATTCAATGTGCGGAATCATTCCACAGCAAAGATTGGCCAATGAATAAGTAATAATAGACCCAAAAAGCACCGAAAGACGGCCTTTTTTATCTCCTAAAACTCCCCAGAAAATTCCACCGAGGAGCAAACCAATCATCTGAAAATTAATGATGGTCGTACCGATTGACGAAACTTCTTCTTTGGTCGTGAGCCCAAGACTTTCAAGACTCTGAACCCGCACGATTCCGAAGAGCTGAAGGTCATAAATATCAACAAAATAGCCCAATGCTGCCACAACTACAGGCAAGCTAAAAAGATGCTGAAAAGTAGTTTTTTCTTGATTCATAAATAGGTTTAGGTTTTTATTTAGTCCACGGTCTATGGTCAACAGTCCACAGTTTTTATGATGCGGAATGCTGATAGACCGTGGACTTAAATAATTATAATTGTTTTATTTTAATTTTACGCCATTTTACTTTAATTCCGCCTCCGCTATGGATTTGCAGAGCGATACAGCCATCTTTTCCACCGATTTTTGCATCATCGAGTGTAATCATTTGTGTGCCATTCAAGAATGTCGTCACAACATTTCCCACAACTTTCACGGTCATTTTGTTCCATTCGCCCATTTTCAAGGCTTTATCTTTTTCTGGTTCAGGTTTTATCAACCAACCACGTCCGTAAGACTCATAAATTCCACCCGTTGAACTCCCTGGAGGGGCAACCTCGGCTTGCCAGCCCGATATTTTTGTGCCTTCGATTGATGAATGAAAAAAGACGCCACTATTACCGTTGGCTTCTTGCTTAAATTCGAGTGTAAGTTCAAAGTCTTTAAATTTTTGTTCTGTTCCTAAGTAGCCGTATTCTTTGTCGGGGCCGCTTTCGCAAACCAAGAGACCGTCTTCTACGTACCATTTTTCGGTGCCGTATATTTTCCAACCTGTTAGGTCTTTACCGTTAAATAGGGTTTGTTTTTTCTGAGCGAAGGTCGCTACTGAGAGCGATAGTAAAATGAATAACGAGAGACTTAATTTAAGTTTCATGTCGTGTTAGTGTTGATAGTTTGGTTATGGAAGAATATTTTTTCTACAAAGAAAAGCGAAAATCTTTATCTTTGGCTATGATTTAACCGAATATTGTTGTTTACTCAATTTACCGAATGAATAGACGTTATATTCAATAAAAATTTTACCCAAATTTATAAGAAATAGCATGAAGAGAATCTTTTTATTGGTCGTTTTTTTATTGATAGAGGGTTTTGGTTTCGCCCAAACAAAGCTATCTCAACAGACCTACGAAGGCGTAATTAACAAATTTCCAATTAGCCTTTCTTTGACATTCGATGCCAATTTAGTTTATGGAACATTGATGTATAAGCGAGTAGGACAGCCGATAAGAGTTATTGGCTCGTTGGAAGGGGATGAGTTTTCGTTGCATGAATTTGGTGAGAAAACCGAAATTACAGGCTTATACTACGGAACAAAAAAAGGAGATGAAATAAGCGGTACTTGGTCGAGCCCGAGCGGGAAAGAGATGAAATTTAGCATCAAAAAAACAGCTTTAACCGAAATTGATAAACCAGAACTAAAATCGGCTACTGGCTCGTATGCTTACAGTTTCGGTAAAGACGGCGGTACTGGAAATATGTATGTGCAGCAAGTAGCGAAAGATAAAATTATCTTGGAAATTCAAGCCGTGAAAGGACCACCGAGTTATAATCAGGCAATTATCGAAAAAACTTCATTGAAATTAGTAAGAAACGAAGCCATTTACGAAAACAACGAATTTGGTAAATGTTTACTAAAAATATCTTTCTTTGAGGGCGGGGCAAACATCATTTATTTAAACGAGGCTTATGATTGTGGTTTTGGAAATGCCGCATCGGTAGTTGGAAATTACTTCAAATTTGACAGCAAAGCACCAAAGTTTGAGAAGACCAATTAGTGGAATCTTTAACGAACAAAAAAAGTCCTGTCTTCATCGAAAACAGGACTTTTTTGTTAGAGAGAAAACTATCGTAAATCGACAACTTCTACGCCTGGATATTTCTTTTTATCGAATGTGAAGATTTTATCGTCAGCAGGAGCATTGGCCATAAATTTATCAACACGGAAAACCGTACGTTTGCCATTTTTGTCCCATACTTTCCAAGATTTTACCGACTTATCTTTTTTATCAACTTTGATTTGTACTTTCGCTACCTTACTTCCTTTATCTTCTGGTGAAAGCTCAATTACTTCATACAGTTGGCTACCTTCTTTAACCTCTTCTACAAATACATATTTATAACCTTTTTTGTAGATGCTATAAATTTTTGTCGGCGAAAGTGCATCCATTTCGGCAGGATTAAAGTCGGAAACTTGGCACTCGTTGGTTTCCTTAGTGTAGCTGTAAAGCTCTTTACCGTTGGTGAAAACTTCTTGTCCTAACATTTTCAAGCGGAATTTTGCACCTTTTACAGTTACATCTCCTTTGTAAGATTCGGTCAATTTGGCGTTTGTTCCTTCTACTCCGTAAGTGAATGAAGCACTAAAAGACTTCATTGTTTGGTATTTTTTGCTCATTTCATCCAAAATCGCAGTCGCTTTTTTGTCTTTCTGAGCCATCACCAAACTACTAACAATCAATAAACTCGCAGTTAAAACAAGTATTTTTTTCATCTTTATAATGGTTAATTTTCTTCCAATAATGGTTTAGATGTATTTTTCAGGAAATGGATTAAAGAATTATGTCTCTACAAAACAATTTAGACGCAAAATTAATTCAATTGGTTGTTTTTAACGCAATTTTCTTAAAATTTCCTCTAAATGCTCCATGTCTTTTACCAGGACCTCACGAGCCTTACTACCTTCAAATGGTCCAACAATGCCTGCACCTTCGAGTTGGTCAATGATACGCCCCGCACGATTATAACCCAATTTCATTTTGCGTTGAATGAGCGATGTACTTCCTTGTTGGTGCGAAACCATCAAACGGGCGGCATCGTCAAACATTGGGTCAAGTTCGGAGGCATCAAATTCGGCAGTTTCTCCTTCTTCGTCACCGTAGAATTCTGGCAATAAATAAGCAGAATCATAGGCTCTTTGCGAACCGATAAATTCACAAATATCTTCGACTTCGGGCGTATCAACGAACGGACATTGTAAACGTACCATATCAGACCCCATCGAAAGCAACATATCTCCGTTTCCGACTAATTGCTCAGAGCCACCTGTGTCTAAAATCGTACGAGAGTCAATTTTTGAGGTAACTTTAAACGATAATCGAGCTGGGAAGTTGGCTTTGATTAGACCCGTAATTACGTTGACCGATGGGCGTTGCGTAGCCACAATCAAGTGAATACCGATGGCACGAGCTAACTGTGCCAAACGAGCAATTGGCTGTTCCACTTCTTTGCCTGCGGTCATCATCAAATCGGCCAACTCATCGATTACCAATACGATGTATGGTAAATAACGGTGTCCTTTTTCAGGATTTAATCTTCGCTGAATAAACTTGGCGTTGTATTCTTTCAAGTTTCTTACGCCTGCATCTTTCAGCAAATTATAGCGGTTGTCCATCTCGATACAAAGCGAGTTGAGTGTGTAAACAACCTTTTTTGTATCGGTAATGATTGCTTCTTCGGCATTTGGAAGCATCGCCAAGAAGTGTCGCTCGATTTTATTATAAAGCGTAAGCTCCACTTTTTTAGGGTCAACCAACACAAATTTGATTTGAGCAGGGTGTTTTTTGTAAAGTAACGAAGCCAAAATAACATTCAGACCAACCGACTTACCCTGACCCGTCGCCCCCGCCATGAGCAAGTGAGGCATTTTGGCTAAGTCGGTCACGAATATTTCGTTTGAAATCGTCTTTCCGAGAATAATCGGCAAATCGAAGTTCGATTTTTGGAATTTATCACTCGCAATTACCGATTTCATTGTCACCATTTCACGGTTTTTGTTTGGTACTTCAATACCAATCGTGCCTTTTCCTGGCATTGGAGCAATGATACGAATACCCAACGCCGCCAAATTTAAGGCAATATCATCTTCCAAATTCTTAATTTTCGAGATACGAATACCTGCTTCGGGTACGATTTCGTAGAGCGTAACGGTTGGCCCAATCGTAGCCTTGATGCTTGCAATTCCAATTTGGAAGTTTCGCATCGTTTCTACGATATTGTTTTTGTTAGCTTCAAGTTCTTCTTCGGTTACTTTCGTGCCAGTGTTGCCGTATTCGCTCAAAAGCGTGATTGGTGGATACTGATAATTGCCCAAATCGAGTGTTGGGTCGAATAACCCGAAGTCTTTTAAAACTTTTTCGTTTACATCATCCGTGTCTAAATCATCTTCAAAAATGTCCTCTTCTTGATTTGTTTCAATGATAAGCGTCGGACTGCCTTTGAATGGCTCATTTGGCAATGAATTCTTTGGTTTTTCTTCAACCTCCAACGAAAGGGTTTTTTCTTCAAAAGGTTTGGGAACTTCGATATCTTCTTTACTGATTTTCAAGAAATCAATTTTGGCTTCTTCTTTCGGTACAACTGGTGGTGGCGTTGGTGTATGTCTGAAAGAATTATCTTTGGTATTTTCTTCTTCTTCAAAAATCTCATCTTCATCGGTTTCTACCTGTACGGCCTTGCGGATGCGTTCGGTGGCTACATCTTCACGAGGGTCACGTTTGAAATATTTAGCAAAAAACCAGTCGTCGATTTCGGTATAACCATGAAAGAAAATCAACCAACCTGCCACAATCAATAGTATAACTAAAATTCCGCCCCAACCAATGGCTTGTTGGAAGAACTGATTGACAGCGTAGCCAAGGCCACCGCAGATGGTTCCGCCCGATAAATCAAAAACTGATACAAAATAGCCTAAGAAAATACTTGTCCAGATGATATAAAAAATGCTCGAAATCGTGAAACGATTAAAACTATAAGGCAATAAATCTTTTTTGAGTACCAACCGATAACCTGCCCAAACCACCACAGGAACCCAGCCAAAGGCTGCTAAACCAAACCATTGAAAAATAAAGAAATGCGAAAGATACGCACCCATTAAGCCCATGATATTGCTTGCTTTTCGGTCAGTTTGAGCCAATGAATTCTTGAAAGTTTTCTGAACAATATCTTGGTCGGCGTCGCCAGTAAAAAGATAAGAAACAAATGAAAGCAGTAAAATAACCGATAAAATCAGTAAAAAAATGCCGAAAGCGAGCTTGTAGCTCTCTTTGCTGACATTAAACTCAAGCGGAATCTGAGAACCACCACTTTTGCCACTCGAAGACCCTCGAGTAGGGTTAGTATTCTTGGGTGGTTGTTTTTTGCGAAAAGTATTATTATTATCGGGCATCGTTATGAGGTAGGAAAGCAATGTATTTTAGAGACAAATATAGTGAATTTGCATAAAATATAGTTAGAAAATGAAGAAGTTTGTGCGTTTTGATGATAAAAGAATGATGAATATGGGAGTTACTAAAGAAATGTTCAACTAAAAAGTTCTTAAATATAAAAGTAATAAAGTGGCCACAATAGACTCAAACAACAGTTTTCTGGCATATTGAATCAAACAATTTGACATTTATCAAATACTTATCTCAAGAAAATAGTGCTATTTTGAAACTCAAAACTCTTTAACAATATGAAAAAAACGCTTTCACTTTTTGGTTTTATCTTAGTTTCTACGGCAGTTTTTGCCCAAAAAGATATTCAGAAAAAGATACAAACGCAGTTCATCATGGCCGAAAATGGCTCTACTATTGTGCTTGATGAAGGCTCATTTACGTTTACGGCAAGCCTTTCGCTCGAAGGTAAAAAGAATATTACCATTAAAGGAAAAGGCAAAGACAAAACGATTTTGTCTTTCAAAGGACAAACCGATGGTGCAGAAGGAATCAGAGTTTCAAATGCTGAAAATATTACGATTGAAGACCTAACGGTGCAAGATAGCAAAGGCGATGCTGTGAAAACGATGAACGTAACGGGCATCACTTTCCGTAATGTAAAAACTGAATGGCTCGGCGAACCAAAAGCCACTAACGGTGCGTATGGGCTTTACCCAGTTCAGTGCGAAAAGGTACTCATTGAAGGTTGCGAAGCCATCGGGGCGTCGGATGCGGGTATTTATGTGGGGCAATCGAAAGATATAATCGTCAGAAAATCAAGGGCTTATCATAATGTGGCGGGAATTGAAATTGAAAACTCGCTGAATGCCGAAGTCTATGAAAACGAAGCTACCGAAAACACTGGCGGAATTTTAGTGTTTGATTTGCCCGATTTGATTCTGAAAAAAGGTGGTAATACGAGGGTTTATAAAAACAATGTACATCGCAATAATTTCCCAAATTTTGCCCCAAAAGGTAATATTGTTGCGAAAGTTCCCGACGGAACAGGCATGCTGATTTTGGCAGCAAACCATGTGGAAATATTTGATAATCAGATAATTAATAACAAATCGATGGGTGTGGGAGTGATAAGTTATTTCACTACCGAAAACCCAATCAAAGACAAAGAATATTACCCGTATTCGGAGGCGATTACGATTCGTGACAATAATTTTGAGCGTGAAAAAGTAAAAGCAACGCACAAGGGCAGATTCGGACAAATTTATCAATTCAAGTTGCGTTTTGGGAAAAATGTACCACATATTCTGTGGGATGGAATCGTAGATGATAAAAATCCAAACCCTGTGATTTGTATCAAAAACAACAAAAACGAATCGTTTGCCAACATGGATGTTGAGCATAATTTCAAGAATATTTCACGTGATACGAGTAAAGTTATTTGTAAGTAGATGAAAAAAGTATTTTTATTATTTATTTCCATAAGCATTTTTGCACTATCAGCTTTTTATCAAAAGTCTGATAGTGAGGCGAGTATGCCCAAAGAAAAACTATCTGATTATCAGTTTTTTGAGGGTAATGGTTCGGAACAAAAACCTGCAAAGGGCATATTGCCTTATTCCTTAAATACGCCTTTGTTTACTGATTATGCCGAAAAGCTACGTTTTGTAAAACTACCTGAAAATCAGACAGTTGCCTATAATGCTACCGAAGTGTTGGATTTTCCAGTTGGTACGACCATCATCAAAACCTTTTATTATCCGAATGATTTTCGCAAACCCGAACTGGGTAGAAAACTCATCGAAACCCGTTTGCTGATTCATGAAGCAGATGGCTGGAAAGCTTTGGATTATGTGTGGAATGACGAACAAACCGAAGCATTTTTGGAAGTGGCGGGCGATACAAAAGAGGTAAGCTATATTGATGCCAACGGCAAAAAGAAAAAGCATGAATACGGCATACCGAACATTAATCAATGTAAGGGGTGTCATAATCGGAACGAAAAAATGTCGCCAATTGGACCTTCTGCTCGACAATTAAATGGCGTTTTTCAGTCTTCATTGGGCGGTGAGCAGTCTTCAATAAAAAGTACAGATAATCAATTAGTTGCTTGGCAAAAAATGGGCGTTTTGACAAATCTGCCAGCCATCGAAACTGTACCGAAAGCTGCAATTTGGAACAAACCAGAAACTGGAAGCCTTGATGAGCGAGCCAGAATTTGGCTCGATATTAATTGTGCTCATTGCCACCGAAAAGGAGGCCCAGCCCAAACTTCGGGTTTGAATTTGAGTATCCACGAAACCGAACCTATTGCTTACGGAATCTTGAAAACTCCCGTAGCGGCGGGGCGTGGCTCGGGCAATAAAAAATATGATATTGTGCCAGGAAAACCTGACGAATCAATCATTGTTTACCGCATGGAATCGACCGACCCAGGAATCATGATGCCCGAAGTGGGTCGAAAAACTACTCATAAAGAAGGTGTAGAACTCATCAAAGAATGGATTAAGGCCATGAAGTAGGCTTGTTTAAAAATAGTCTTTTCATCGTTTCGACTCACTTTTTTCGCTTCTTGTCAAAATCAACTATTGTAGCTTTTTCATAATTATTAGGTTTGTACATCAAATTTAATTTTTATGAAAAAGCTATTTATTTTATTGACTATCAATTTATTACTGAATTTTCATTCCATTGCTCATCCTGGGACGGGCATCGTGAAAAACTCAAAAGGAGAAATATTTTACTCTGATTTAGCACGAGTGTGGAAGGTCTCACCCGATGGAAAAACCAAAACCATTGTTGTGCCAAATGTGCATACGCACGAGTTACACATAGATAAGTATGATAATCTTTATGGCGAACATTTATGGTACGAAGGCGAAGCAAGCGATAAATGGAAGCATTTTGTGTGGAAATATGATTCCAAAAGTAAGTTTACGAAAGAAATTCCTGACGCTGACGGTTTCTTGAGTAATTACAGTTTCAACCGAGATTCGGCTGGGAATATGTATTGGATAGAACGAGGGAAAACAGAAAGTCTATTCATGAAAAAAGCTAAAAATGGGGTAGTTGAGGTTGTGCAAACAATCAAAACTACTGATGTTCGATGGCAATTTTGCCGAAAAGATGGCACATTTTACTACATTGATGCCAATGATTTGTATCAGATAAAAGACAAAAAAGTAAGGCTTGTAGCTCAAAATTTAGATGACGTAGAAGGCAGCAGCCAATTACAGAAACCCAATCATAGTATTTTTGGTATTTGGGCTGATGATGCAGGTAATGTTTATGCTACAATTTATGAAAAACGAGAGGTTCGCAAGGTTTCGGCAGATGGAAAAGTAAGCATTATCTATAAAAGTTCGCCTCTGTGGCACCCAACTGGTGGGCTTTTTGATGAGAAAGGCAACCTTTGGGTATTAGAAAATAATGCTACTAACCAAGTACGAGTAAGTAGGATAGAAAAACAAGTTTTAGCAAAAAATACTTCTTCTGCATCTTACGGTAATCAAATGATTATCAATGTTTTACTGAGTATTATTATGGTAAGTTTAGTTACTGTTTTAATAAAGCTAATCAGTCTTCAACAAAGCTTAAAATCCATAGTTTTATCTTCACTTTTTATTATTGGTTTGTCTTTTTCATCGGTAGCTCAGCAGTCGGGTATCGCAGTGGGAACTGATGCCCCTGCTTTCGACCCGATTCATGTTTCGGGTGCGGATAAAAACACTAAAACTTGCCCTATGTGCAAATATGGTGCAAAAACCGAAGGCTTGATGATTTGGCTAAATGATGATTTAAACAATTACGAAAACCTGCTGACTTATCTCGAAGCCCAGTATCTGACAAAAGACGCCAAAAAATGGAAAATTTTTGTGATGTACATGAACCCCAAAAAGGAGAATATTGAGTCGTTAAAAGCAAAACTGACTGCTTTTTCTGATAAATTAAGGTTGAAAAATGTGGCTTTTACATTCATTTCATCGCCAACTGATGAAGAAACAGCGGGTGTTTATGCCATCAATCCTAAAGTGAGCAATACTATTTTTGCTTACAAAAAACGAGTAATTGTAAAGAAATTTATCAATTTCGACCCCAAAAAAGAGAATTATAGTAGCTTACTCAATTTTTAATCTACTTCCTAATCTCTATTTTTACATATAATTGACGCTTTTTTATTCCTAAATGAAACTCGATAAACTAAAATATTGGCTGATTCCAGCTTTTTGGATAGTCGTTACATGCTTAATGATTGGACAAGATTTGCTGGTTTACAGCTTAGATGAAAAACCCGTCAGTTGGCCTCATATTTTGATAATGAAAACCAAGTGGCTTCTGTATATTCCTATTAGTTTTATGGTGTTTTGGTTGGCAAAAAAGATACCTTTAGTGCAACCGAAATTATTCAGAAAACTGGTTCTACATTTTTGTATCTCGCTGGTAGTAAGTTCGATAGCTGTTTTTTTTAACTCTTTGATTGTTGCTCTGCTCGCAAAATATTTTCTCAATCAAAATATAGGAGCATTGTTTTTCTTGAAGAGGGTATTTTCTTTTTCTTTTTTTAATGAATTTATCAATTATTGGCTGTTGTTGGCGGTTTATAAAGGCATTAATTTTTATCAAGATTATCAACTATCTCAAACCGAAAAAGCAAGACTCGAAAAACAACTTTCGGATACTAAATTGAGTGCTTTGAAGATTCAGTTACAGCCACATTTTTTGTTTAATACGCACCATAATATCATTGGTTTGATGCAAAAAGGCGATACTGAAAAGGCCACAAAAATGCTCATCAAGCTAAGCGATTTACTTCGATTAAGTCTAAAAGAAAACAACGAAGATTTGGTAAAACTAAAAAATGAAATTCATCTTTTAGAGCTTTATTTAGATATTTTGAAAATACGTTTTGAAGATAGATTAGCTTGTAAAATATTGATAGACAATAGCTTACAAGAAGCATTTGTGCCACCAATGCTTTTGCAACCAATCGTAGAAAACGCCATCAAATACGGCGTAGAGCCATTTTCCAAACAAGGAGAAATTGAGATTTCTGCAAAAAATACCGAAACCCAACTCATGCTTTCGGTGAAAGATAACGGCATCGAAACTTTCTCAGATTTTAAGTTTGGAATTGGGTTAATGAATACCCAAGAACGTTTGAAAAATCTTTTTGGAGAAGAAACAAGTATCAATATTTTGAGCAACGCCCCCGAGAGAGGTGTGTGCGTAACGATAACCTTACCGCTACTGAAATGACCTATAAAGTTTTGATAGCCGACGATGAATTGATTGCGAGAGAAATCTTGCAAAACCAACTTAAACGCTACCCAGAAATTGAGTTGGTGGAAACTTGTAATGATGGAAAAACAGCCTTGAAAGCCATCGAAAAACACGAGCCAGACGTAGTTTTTTTGGATATTCAGATGCCCGAAATGAATGGTATTGATTTAGCTAAATCGTTGAATGTGAACAAGTTACCGTTGATTGTGTTCGTAACGGCATTTGATAATTATGCGATTCAGGCATTCGAGACAAACGCCATTGATTATCTGCTAAAACCCTTCGATGATGAGCGTTTCGACCGAATGTTTCAGAAAGTGCTGAAGCAATTAGAATTGACCAATAAACAAGAGTTTTCGGCGGTTTTTGAAAAATACGGACAGTTTTTTCAACAAATCGCACAGCCAACTTATGCCGAAATCGTGACCGTAAAAGATGGCGGTCGAATCCAATTAATAAAAATTACCGACTTGATTTATGTAGAAGCCGAAGGGAATTATATTTCTCTTCATACCGAAAAAACAAAGCATTTACTCTACGAAACGCTCACGCATTTTGAGACAAAACTAAACCCCAAAAACTTTGTCAGAATTCACCGTTCGACCATCGTAAACTTGCACTTTATTAAAGAAATTCAGTCGCATTTCAATGGTGATTATTCGGTGATTCTGAAAAATGAAAAAGTGCTTCGGATGAGCCGCAACTATAAAGAAAACCTAATAAGTTAATTATCAGACGATTATGAAAAAGCTGTTTTTAATTCTTTTTATTCCAGTTTATGTTTTTTCTCAAAAGAATGTAGGTGATGCTTGCGAAGACTGTGAACTAATTTATGCAGGAATGCCTAAAAAACTATCGTGGCAGGCTTCGATTTGCAGTGAAAATGAAGCGGGCGAAAAACTCGAAATAAGTGGCACGATTTACAAAAAAGATGGCAAAACACCAGCTTCTGGCGTGATTTTATACGTCTATCATACAGATGTCAAGGGGTATTATTCTCCTGCTCCTAATCAGAAATTAGCACGTAAGCACGGACATCTTCGTGCTTGGATAAAAACAGATGTCAATGGGCAATATAAATTCTATACGATTCGTCCAGCAGCTTATCCAAATCAAAAATTTCCAGCTCATATTCACCCCATTATCAAAGAACCCAATAAAAATGAATATTGGATTGATGATTTTCATTTTGAAGGAGACCTACTACTGACTGCCAGTGAAAAAGCTAATTTTCAAAATCGTGGAGGGTCTGGAATTATAAAAATCAGCAAAAACGAAAAAGGTATTTGGGTGGGTAAAAGAGATATAATCTTAGGAAAAAACATCCCAAAATATGATTAAAACCTCATTTCCTATCGCTATGCCCCAGTGATTTCTCAGGAGCAATCAAATCTCTCACCAGTTGTTTTAACTCTTTTATTTCGGGAAAATGTCCTTCACGCTTGCGGTCGAAAATTACTTCTTCGTTGAGCAAAACTTTGAAACTTCCCGCAATTTCGCTTGGGCGGAGGCCAACTTCGCCCAATTCGGCTTCAAAGGTTGTCAATAATTCTTGTGCCAACCATGCCGAGCGTAATAGCCAATGGCATTTCGGGCAGTATTCGAGCGTAATTTTTGGTTTCATATTCAATTTGATTTTGTAACCACGGAGGCACGGATTTCACGGAGAGTCACGGAAATTTTTCTCTGTGTAAATCTATGTAATCTGTGCCTCCGTGGTTAATCTAAATTATACTTTAGACAAAATAAGAAAAAATATTTCTTATTTTTAGCAAAAAAATCAACCCTATCAATATGAAACGTTTTCTCTCTCTTGTCTTTTGTCTCATATCTCTTGTCTCATTTTCACAAGTTCAAAAAGACTATCCTTATCGTGGAGTGCCGTTTACGCAGGTAAAATTGAGCGATAATTTTTGGTTGCCAAAACTCGAAATCAACCGAACCGTCACGATTCCGTGGTCATTTCAGAAATCTAAAGAAACGGGACGTATCAAAAACTTCGAGCAGGCGGTTGCTCACACAGGTAAACTTTGCACGACTTATCCTTTTGATGATTCGGATATTTACAAAATCATCGAAGGTGCAGCCTACTCGCTTCATGTAAAATATGACGCTAAACTTGATACTTACATTGACTCGCTCATCACGCTTATCGGCAAAGCCCAAGAACCTGATGGCTATCTTTATACAACTCGTACAATGGGCGACACAACTCATCCGTGGATTGGAAAAGTTCGCTACGAAAAAGAACATGAATTGAGCCACGAACTCTATAATATGGGGCATTTCTACGAAGCAGCAACTGCACACTATTTGGCTACTAAAAAACGAAATATGTTGGATATTGCCATCAAAAATGCTGACCATCTTCTAACAGTTTTTGGTCCAGGTAAAAAAGCTGTTGCTCCTGGGCATCAAGTAATTGAGATTGGTTTGGGAAAACTTTACCGAGTGACAGGTAATCAGAAATACCTTGATTTATCGAAGTTTTTTATTGATTGTCGAGGCCAGCGAAAGTACGAAAAGAAAACGGGTGATAAAGATGCAACTGTCTGGCAGACAGGAGCTTACTGGCAAGATAATATTCCTGTAACGCAGCAAACTGAGGCACTCGGACACTCGGTGCGTGCTGGCTATTTGTACGCAGGAATGGCCGATGTGGCTTCAATGACCAATAATTTGGAATATCTGACGGCTCTCAATAAAATTTGGGATAATGCTTTCTCGAAAAAAACTTATATCACAGGTGGACTCGGACAAGCAGGAAATTGGGAAGGTTTCGGCCCTGATTATGAACTATCGAATCATTCGGCATATTGCGAAACCTGTGCGGCAATTTCGAGCGTTTACTGGAATCACCGAATGTTTATGATGTACGGCGACTCGAAATATATTGACATCTTAGAGCGAACACTTTATAATGGACTCATCAGCGGTATCGGACTTGATGGAAAAACCTTTAATTATGAAAATCCGATGGAATATAATATGCAAAAAGGCAAATTGAGTGGCGAAAACAAACGTTCTCCGTGGTTTGGGTGTTCGTGTTGCCCGACTAATATTTGTCGTTTTATGCCTTCTATTCCAAGCTATGTATATGCTCAAAAAGATAATCAGGTATATGTAAATTTATTCATGTCGAACACAACTACATTAGAGGTTTTACCAAAAGAAAGCGTAACGATTTCGCAAAATACGGAATATCCGTGGCATGGTATGGTTGTTATTTCGGTTGACCCTGCTAATAAGAATGGCTTGAAGTTTCCGCTTCATGTTAGAATTCCAGGGTGGGCAAGAGATGAAGCTTTTCCAACTGATTTATATAGTTATAAGAATAAATCATCAGACAAACCTTCAATCAACGTAAATGGTCAGATTTTAGAATATTCTATCGAAAATGGCTACGCAATTATTGACAGAGCTTGGAAAAAAGGTGATAAAGTAATGATGAATTTGCCGATGAAAGTGAAGCAAGTGGTGGCCAATGAAAAAGTAAAAGATAATATTGGTAAAATTGCGATAGAGCGAGGCCCGATTGTTTATTGTGCCGAATTTGTCGATAATAATGGTTTAACCTCTAACTTGGTAGTGCCTGAAAATCAGAACTTTGCAACAGAATTTCAGTCAAATTTATTGAATGGTGTAATGACTCTCAGAGGTACAGCAAATGCCTTGAGTATCGAAAATAATGCATCGGTTTCGACCAAAACTCAACTTTTAGTTTTGATTCCGTATTACGCTCGCTCGAATCGTGGGCAGGGTGAAATGAGAATTTGGTTTCCGACCCGAATCAAGAATTTGGAGATTATGACTGAGTAAAACGAACTAAAAAACAAATGGCTGCCAAGAGAACAGCCATTGTTTTTTATAAAGAAAGTAGTAATTAATTTTATTTTTTACTCACAACCTTACTCTTCACGCCAACGCCTAATTCAATATCTTTCTTGGCTTTTTTCGTATCGGTGTTTAGCAATTTAACGCCATCAGATTTATCGCCCATTACCTTCAACAACACATCTTTATCAGCACCGTATTGGATGTTATTCAACACAACGTTTTTGCTGTTTTGCACTTGCATTACTGTTTTATCGTTGGTCAAAAGCGTAACGTTTTTCAAAGAAACATTCTCTGCTTCTACGCAAACCAAGCCTTTGTTCGACTCAATCATGGCGTTTTCGAGGTTGATGTTTTTGATAGACATTTCGGGTAAACCTCTTATCAAAATCGCTGTTTCTGCCCCTTTACACACAATGTTTTTGATATAAAAATCCTTGAATTGTGGAGTGCCTTCGTTCAATGGCTCGGCTTTGATGGTTGGTAATTCGTTTTCTTTACCATCGGCACGCACGGGGTCTTTGGCGGCATAATACATATCAAAAAGAATGGCTTCACCCGGTATTTCAGTCATGTTGATATTATTTACGTAAATATTATCAACAACCCCGCCACGACCACGAGCAGTTTTGAAGCGTAAACCTACATCCGAACCCATGAATGTACAATCTGAAATAAACATGTTTCGCACCCCGCCCGACATCTCTGAACCAATCACAAAACCACCGTGTGCATGATAAACGATGCAATCTTTGATAATAAAGTTTTCGGTTGGCACGCCACGTTTACGTCCTTGTTCGTCACGACCCGATTTTATCGTAATTCCATCATCGCCTGTATCGAAAGTACAGCCTTCGAGAATACCATTTCTGCACGATTCTAAATCAATAGCATCGCTGTTTTGAGCATACCAGTAATTTTTTACTGTTACGTTTTTTACCGAAATGTGTTCGCAGAGTAGGGGGTGCATAGTCCAAGCAGGTGAGTTTTGGAAAGTTATACCCTCAACAATGATATTTTTACAGTGTGTCAGACTCAACATATTCGGACGAAGGAAATCTTTGTACGAAGCCAATTCTTCGGGCGTTGGTTTTACACCGTTCAAAATTCTACCTGCATTCAGAATCATGTTTCCTTTCAATGATTTTTCTGATGGATACCAGTTATTTTGCTTTTCATCTGTCACACCACCTGATTTTAGCAAATTTGCCCATTGCCCAGCCGTTTGTTTTTCTCGTTTGATGGCACGCCATACATCGCCACCGCCATCAAGTACGCCTTCGCCCGTAATAGCAATATTCTCTAAATCAACGCCCCAAATAGGTGCTTGACAACGGTAAGAATCTTGCCCTTCCCAAGTAGTCAGCACGATTGGGTAATCATCATAATTTTTACTGAATTGAAGCAACGCTCCTTTTTCGAGGTGAAGATTTATATTGCTTTTCAACACAATCGGGCCCGTTACCCAAAGTCCTTTTGGTACGAAAACCGTTCCGCCACCTGCGGCATTACAAAGCTCAATGGCTTGATTGATAGCTTTGGTATTTACTGTCAAGCCATCGGCCTTTGCTCCGTAACGTGCAATATTGAATGTATCTTTTCTGAAAACTGGTCGATAAGTTATCGGTAATTCGTAGGCGTATTTATCATTAAATTCGGTCTTTTTCAAGAAACTCCTTAATGGGTTTCCCGTACTTACGAGGCCATCGGCTACCAAATTTGCCATTAATCTTGCTCCGTAGGCTGTAAAATGCGTATTATCTTCGATTCCTTTCGGGAATTTTGGATAAATGCCAGCCGCAACATTCATGAAAATCTTTTTCGAGCCTTCAACACCATGTTGCACAATCACTTTTTGGCTCGAAGCGTGCATATCAATCAACGCAATATTGTATTGTTTGGCAACTTCACGAACAACCACAGGATATTCGCCGTGCTGGTCAACAAATTTTCCTGACTCATCAAATTTTCTACGCATCACAGGCGTAAGAATCACAGGCGTAGCTCCTTTGGCTTGCGTTTCTTCGATGTAGCGAATCAGGTTTTTTCGGTAATCGGTCTGTGCCGCTGCGTAGCGAGTAGTGTCCGATTCTTTTTGGTCGTTATGACCGAATTGAATGAAAACGTAGTCGCCCTTATGCAGTTGGTCATGTACTTTTTTCCAAAGACCTTGATTTCTAAAACTCTTTGTGCTACGACCATTGACAGCATGGTTTTGAATCTCCACTGCATTCGTAAATAACTCCTGCAATACTTGTCCCCAGCCAGTTTCAGGTGCGTCATAAGGATTTTTATTGGCACAAGTTGAGTCACCAATTAAGAAAATACGAGGCTTTTCTTCGGTCGGACTAAAAGCCGAATTTGCCCAAAATGAGGCAATAAATAGCAATAAACGGTATAGGGTTTTATTTTTCATGCGAAAAAATCAGATATATTATTTATTTACAGGATTCCATTTTCCATCAAAAGTCCAATCAACTGTAATCGTTTTTGGTTCGATTTTGAGATTATTAGCATACCACGCAAAATCGTTTCCTTTGCGGTGGCAGTTGTAATAATAGACACGTTTTCCCCACTTGAGTTGGGTAGTTGATGATTGATAAATTTCGGCATCAGCCATGTTTTCGTCAAACTTGCAATCAATCAAATAAAATTGTGCTTCACGGTGAAAACGCCCCAGTTTATAGCCTTTATCGCCTTCAAAAGTGCAATTTTTTAGCACCGTTTTCGATGATTCGTAGTTAGAACCATCGTGCCAAATGGCAGCGTTCATGTTGTGGCAAACAAACTTACAGTTTTCGGCATACGCCCAACCTCTTGGACAGTAGAGGTCAACGTGGCCTTCCATCGTGCAATTCTTGAAATAATACAAGCCACCTTCAACATCCCATGGACTAACTGTATCGCCACCGCCTGCTCTAAATGTACAGTTGATAAAACTCAAGCAAGTTGCCCCGGGAAACGAACGAAAAGCAAACTGATGCCCATCTTTTCTGACGATTTTTTTGCCAGTTTTTTCACCTTCTTCTCTCGGTAAGGTGCTTTGACTATTGCCAGCTTCGTTAGTGCAAACGATGGTGGTATCTTTCTTAGCATTGAAACCGTAATCGTTGATTACTGAAAGCTTCTCGAAAGTCAAATCATGACCTTTTACGTTGATAGTTGCTGCACCGAAATCGTCTTTGTTTTCACAACGCCAAACATCACGTGGGAGCGTAGCGAGAATAATTACCCCATCTTCCGACTCACCTTGTAGCTTCAAAAATGACTTCGTAATCAACAATTTTTCACGATAAACGCCATTTTTTATGAAAATAATCCTTTGTTTAGTTGAATTTGTATCTAAACTATTGATAGCTTCTTGAATGGTTTTGTATTTCCCAGAACCATCGTGTGCGACTGTTATTTTTTGTGCGAAAAGAGTTTTACTCATCAATAAAATGACAAAAAATAGGCTTTTTTTGTAGCACAAGTTTCTAACTTGTGTCGAGATACTATATGTCATAAATTTTCTTTGTAAAAATATATCCTGTTATGCACAAGTCAGAAACTTGTGTTACTTTCCCCATTTTGCTACCCAGGCAGGATAGTCAGTCGAAAGGAATTTGGCTGGCCAAGTACCATAATAGGCATAACCAATGCGACGCTCGTTTTCGATTTCAGCTAAAGTTGGCTTGGCGATACTATCTCTACCCGTAAAGAAAGGTTTGTTGGTTTCGAGGTCGTAGAACCTCGCCCAGAGCGTAGAATTAGGGTCAGCCACAACAACTCTATCTTTGCCCGATGGCTGATTCGGGTCGGCAATGTCTTGTACTTTTATCCCCACAATTTTTACTGATTCCATCCAAGCAGCGGCGGCGTTTACAGCTTTCTTAATTTCGGCCGATGGATTATTGATACTCATTAGAAAATTGCATATTCCTACGCTTTCATTACCACTGATTGAGGGCAGCTCAAACGCACGAGCCTTGGCGGGTTTGAGCGTTACACGGTCGTGTTGGGCACACCATGCGGTGAGTTTGCCATTCTGAACGAACTGTGTTTTTAGAATACAGGTAATACCCTTTTCAACCGCCAGTTTGGCTTGTGGAATGAGCGTTTTATCAATCGTTTCAAAATCATTTGTGCCTTCCGAAGCGTATTTCATTACCCACATGACATCAATCATGGCGTTGTCGTTGTAAGTAATGTGTTTACGGTAACTGCTTGTGTCAGGGAAAAATTGTCCCCAGCCTCCAGCAGGATTTTGTGCCGTAAGCAAATACTTTACGCCATTTTCGGCTGCTTTTAAGTATTCGGGGTTGTTAGTTTTCTTATAAGTTGAAAACAGTGTTTTAATTTCGTTAGTAGTAGCTTTATCATCGATGCAGGCATCGAGTTTGTTTTTTTCTGATTTTAGTGTGGCTTTGAGTGTTTCAGATAATGTTTTTGAATAATCAATGGCATTGCCACCTGGTTGAGGCCAGCCACCGTTGCTGCGTTGGTAAAGCAGCATGCGTTCGGCTACCGAATCTTTAGTAATTACTACGGCAGGTGTATTTGTTGGCGTAGCGGTTGGAAGTACTTTTTTTGCTTGACAACCAAATGCCAAACTTGCCAAAAATGAGGTTAGAATGAAGAGTTTTAAAGGCATTGGAGTTCGTTTTAGTATTTTCAGATTAACCCGAATGAATTAGGTGTTCCTCCTGAGGGTGATTGTGTAAAAAAGAATGTAGAATAAGTTTTTAATCCTAATTCTACATTCTTAATTCTACATTAAAATCAATACCCCGGATTTTGCTTCAATTTTCCTTGATAAGCATCAACTGTTGCTTGGTCGTAAGGGAAAAGCTCACTCTTACCTGTGGTGAAGAAACGAGCAATAGCTTGGTCAAGTGGCAGGGCATCAATTAAGTTTCCTGTTAGGTGTTGAGCCCAATCGAGTCTTGTCCAGCCAGTTGGAGCAGTGGTTGTTGTATTTGCTTTATAGAATGAATTCAAGAATTGAAGTTCTTCTCCATTGTTTCTCCAGAAAAGATACTGCGGTACGTTGGCATAAGCTCCTCTTCTTGCTTTCATATCAGCAATTTTAGTACGAGTTTCGGCAATTTTCGTAGCTAATAGGTTCCAACGAATCAAGTCAAACTTACGGATACCCTCGCCACCAAATTCTAAATAACGCTCATCAACGATTGCATTAAAGAAAGCATCTTTGGTAGTTGGTGTTTTACCGATAGCAGGGCTGTTTTTATTGGTAAATGCTCTTTTACGAACCTCCTCAAAAGCCGCAATAGCAGCCGCTGTTGGGTTTCCATTGATTTCATTTTCTGCCTCGGCAAACATCAGTAATACATCAGAGAAACGAATCATTGGCCAGTTATAACCTACGTTTAGAGCAGTTCCTGGCAACAAAGGCACACGCCAGTCTTTTCTGAATTTACCATCGGTCAATTCGCCCAATCTTCTTGGCGATTTTATATTGGTAGCAGCAATGGCATAAAAAGTGGTTGACACGTCACGACGGGTATCGGTTGAATCGAAAGCGTAGAAATAGTTTGGTAGCACTAATAAACCACCACCACCAGTTCCGAAACGAGAAGCGGCATTTACCGATGGGCCATTGTAGTTACCCATACGGCTATCAGAGTTTGAGTTTGAGCCACCTGCACCAACTTCAAAGATAATCTCTCCTTGTGGGTCATAAACAAACGAAGTGAGTTTTCTCCAAATATCTTCATAACTTGGGTTGAGTGTGTGTTCGCCTCTTTTAGCCATCAAATCGGCACATTCGTCACGAGCAATTTTGTAGTAGTTCAAATAATCGGCGTTACGCTCCATTTTGCCATTACTTCTGAGTGAATATCCACCTCTGAACATCGCCAATTTTGCACGCAAAGCTTTCGCTGCTCCCTTAGTGATACGCTCGTTTCTTACGCCTGCTTCAGTTCTCCACGGCACGAGGTCGGTAGCTGTTTTAAGGTCTTCAATAAGTTTTGCATAAGTTTCGTCACGGTTGGCTTGTGGTAGAAACAAATCAGTTTGTTTATAGGCTGGCGTAAACGGAGCTGGTACATCACCCCAGTTTCTTATTAACTCGAACAAAAATTGAGCTCTAAGCGTCAAGGCTTCACCATGCAAGCGACGAAGTTCTTTTTTCTCTGCATCAGTTCCGTTATTATAAAGTGCCATTTGCGGAATTTGCTCGATACAAAGATTAGCTTTTTCGACACCTCGATAAAGCTGTAAGAATGGATTACGGATTTCGGTATTTGTCAAAAGTAATTGATAACGACCTATTCCACGACGACCGTTGTCGATGTTTCCCGAAACAATCATTTCGTCAGAATCGTACGGGTAATACATATTGATACGGATTCCGTAGCCGTTGTCGCCCATGAGTTCATCATAGACACCAATAACTGAGTTTGTAGCATTGGCTACATTCGAGAACGCATCAGAAATACTCACCTGAGATTTTGGTTGTACCTCTAAAAAATCCTTACAACCGCTGATTACCACGCCCGTCAGCGACAGTGATAAACCAAGAATTGTTATTTTTTTGAATATATTTTTCATTGTAAATGAGTTTAATAGTTATTATTTGACCCCTCCCTAACCCTCCCCGATGGAGAAGGAATAACAAAAGTTTTACTTTTCTCCCTCCCCATCGGGGAGGGGTGGGGTTAGATTAGAACGTTAGATTGATACCTGCTACCCAAGTTTTTGCACGAGGATAACCCGCAAAATCAACACCTTGTGTGAGTGGGTCAGAGCGACGAGTATTTACCTCTGGGTCATAGCCAGAATACTTCGTAAATGTCGCCAAGTTATTGACCGTACCATAGATTCTAAATCTTGACAGGCTCAATTTTTTGAGAACGTTTTTAGGTAATGAATAACCTAATGTAATGTTATTGAGACGTAAGAACGAGCCATCTTCAACTGCCCACGAGTGTAACCAGTAACGTTGTACACGCACAGGTGTCCAGATATTAGCGTTAGCATTAATTGCTGCTAATTCGGTTGGGTCAGTTACAACTACACCTTTATCATTAATGTTTGTCCAACGGTTTTCCATAAATTTAAGCATATTCAAACTTGGGAAAGCACCGTCAGTCATTTCGATTTTATTAGCATTATAAATGTCGTTACCAACAACCCAGTTTACAAAAACACTCAAATCGAAGTCTTTATAAGCAACTTGGTTGTTCAAACCACCCATAAATTTCGGATTTGCATTACCGATTACTGTGCGGTCTTTATCGGCCGTTACGAGACCATCGCCATCTAAATCTTTCCATTTTAACATACCTGGTTGTGGTGTTCCGTAAACAGAGTTAACTGCAATCCCTGGTTTCAAAGTGTAGAATCCAGTCGGTGTAGTAGAGTTTGGATTATAAGTAAAGTCTTCGATTTTATAATAACCATCAGTTACGAAACCGTACATCAAACCTACTGGCTGACCAACTTTCACTAAGTAGTCGTCAGTACCATCAGAGCCTTGCCAGCCTGAGTTACGAGTTAGTTGGTCAACAGTTCCGAGACTGGTTACAGTATTTTTATTATTCGAGATATTGAAGTTAGCATTCCAAGTCAAGTCTTTTTTCTTGATGATATAAGCATTCAATTGCAATTCTACCCCTTTGTTGGTAGTTGAACCCAAATTACGGATTTGAGAAGAATATCCCGAAGTAGGAGGGATAGCCACCGCCAAAAGTAAGTCTTGGCCTTTGTTTTTATAAGCGTCGAGTGTTAATTGGAAGCGATTATTCAAGAAAGATAAATCTAAACCAATGTTTTGTGAAATATTCGACTCCCATTTCAAATCAGGATTAGCCAATGCCACTGGAGCATAACCTGGCAATACGTTGTGGTTGAGGGCATATTCACCCGTTACACCGTAGAGTTGTTGGTAAAGCAAATCGCCGATACGGTTATTTCCCGCCACACCATAACCTACTCTCAACTTACCATCAGTAATAAATTTATTTCCTTTCAAGAAGTTTTCTTCAGAGAAACGCCAAGCCAAAGTTCCAGAAGGGAAAACCAACGCACCATTTTGATAATTGAATTTTGACGAACGGTCAGAACGTAACGAAACCGTAGCCAGATATTTATCATCATACCCATAAGTCACACGACCAAACAATGAGAGCAAACGGTTTGGTGGAGTCTCGTTGGATGCTGGGCGAGCTTGTGTAGCACCTGATGGCGGTGAACCAAGACCCATGTTTGCCAATGCTTGGTCTGCCGAAATATCAGCAGGGAAATAACGAGTTTCGATGGTAGTACTTTTAGAAACGTATTGGTAAACTTCTTGGCCTACTAATGCACTAAAATCATGTACTTTATTGAATTTCTTCGTGAATTGAAGCGTATTTGAGTTATTGATGGTTACGGCATTTTGTTGGAAAATCGAAGCTACTGGAAGCGAAGCAAAGTTGCGGGCGGTTCCTGTAATTTTACTGAAAAACTGATTCGTTTTTGAATCATTGTTGTCTATACCAACTGTCGATTTGAATACTAAGTTTTTCAAAATATTATAGCTAAAATATCCACTCAAGTTGATAGCCTTTGTGTATGCCTTGCGGTATTCGGCTTGGGTCATTAAGATTGGATTCACTAAGTTACCTGACGAAATATAAAGGTTCTCGTCGAAATCATCTACTTCTGGATTTACTCCAATCAACAACGGACGATACTGCACTGAGTGACGTAAACGGTTGGTTGATTTTGTTCCGCTGCCCGAAGTTCCAGCACCGCTAATCACTTGGTCAGTGTAGCGAACGTTAAATCCAACTTTGAGTTTGTCAGTTGCTTTATGGTCCATTTTGAAAGTCGCCAAATAACGATCGAAACCCGATTCAAGCAATACCCCTTGCTCTTTGTTAGCAGTCAAACTCAAGTTATAGCTTGTGTTGGCATTTCCTCCGTTTACAATCAAATTGTGGTTTTGATATTTAGCTTGGCGACCAAAAACTTCTTCTTGCCAGTCGATTGGTGTTACGGTTTTGTATTGATTGATGTTTTCCCAAGCACCGTACTGATTTGCAAAACTCGTTTCGGCAGCAGCATCGCCACGGCTTCTTTCGTATTGCCAACGTACGAAGTCATAAGGACTCATTACATCTAATTTTTTGAAAATTTCACGCACACCCGCCGAGCCATTGTAGCTTACGGTAGTTTTGCCACCTTTACCAGATTTTGTTGTGATAATAACCACACCATTTGCACCTCTTGCACCGTAAATGGCTGTTGAAGAAGCATCTTTGAGTACGTCGATTGTTTCAATATCTTGCGGAGAAATAAACGAAAGAGCATTTTCTACCTGAATACCATCAACTACATAAATCGGAGAGTTGTCTTGTGTAATTGAGCCACCACCACGCACACGAATCTGAATATCAGCCCCTGGGGCACCTTCTGAAGTAGTTACACGCACACCCGCCAAGCGGCCAGTGAGTGCCTCGGCTGCATTGGTAATCGGAATATCTTTGAGTTGTTTTGAACCAACCGAAGATACCGAACTTGTGAGGTCACGACGGCTAACACCATCACCGTAGCCAATAGCTACAACCTCTACTTCGTTAAGGGTTTGCGTATCTTCATCTAATTGGATTTCGAGGTTGGTTTGGTTACCAATCGAAACTTCTTTGATTGTGTAACCTATCAAACTAACAATCAAAGTTCCATTCTTTTTGTCGGCAGACAACGAGAATTCTCCCTTTGCATTCGTAGTAGTACCTGTTTTAGTACCTTTGAGCATAACTGATACACTCGGCAAACCTTCACCCGTTTTGGAGTCTGTCACCTTACCCGAAATCTTTTGGGCTTGTGCCATCACTACCTGTACGGTCGTCAAGAGCAGTAGAATAAATAATTTTTTCATTGTAAAGTTAACAAAAGGTTTTTTAGGTGATTTTTAAAAAATAGAGAAACAGAAAGCTAAACTATTGGTTTTTTGACAGGTTTTGGTTGAATTTTAGGGCCAAAACCTGCCAAAATCAATAGCAAGTTAAATTGTATAGTAAATAAATAATAGGTTATCTTAGCTCATTAATGGCCACAAAATCCATATCCGCAAAAGATTGGTTTTCGCCTGCCATTCCCCAAATAAACGAATAGTTGGTAGTGCCGCATCCTGAGTGAATCGACCACGGAGGAGAAATAATAGCTTGATGATTGCTCACCCACAGATGACGAGTTTCTTGTGGTTGGCCCATCAGATGTAGCACGCCTTGACCTTCTTGTACATCAAAATAACAGTAAACTTCCATACGGCGGTCGTGCGTGTGCGATGGCATCGTATTCCAAACACTTCCGTTTTGCAAAACAGTAAGGCCCATCACCAATTGGCAGCTTCTGATGCCGTCAAGGTGAATATATTTATAAATTGTACGCTGATTGGCCGTTTCTACCGTACCCATGTGGGCAGGTGAAGCAGCTTCTTTCGTCATTAATTGAGTTGGATATTCTTTGTGTGCTGGGCAAGAAAGAACAAAGAATTTAGCCGAGTTTTCGGCACTAATACTGCTAAAAGTAATGTCTTTTGCTCCTCGTCCTACGTATAAACAATCTAATTTGTTTACAAGATATTCTTGCCCATCAACTGTTATTTTTCCATCGCCTGCTACATTGATAATGCCCAACTCTCTTCTTTCAAGAAAATATTCCGACTTTAAATCTTCGTAAGTACCCAGCGTTAAAGTTTCGGTTGTTGGCATTACTCCGCCCAAAATCATGCGGTCGTAGTGCGAATAAGTCAAATGGATTTGGTTGGCAGTAAATAATGTTTCTACCAAAAAATTATTACGTAATTCGGCGGTGTTCATTCCCGCTGTTTCTTTTGGACTACTTTCGTATCTTGTTTGCATACCCCCATCCCCTAAAGGGGAGTTTTTTTTATTGTTAATTATATAATTCGTTCGTTTTGGTGTAATTTAAGCTCCCCTTTAGGGGCGGGGGGGTTACCTCCCCATCCATCCGCCATCAACGGTTAGGATTGTTCCGTGTACGTAATCTGATGCTGATGATGCCAAAAATACGGCTGGACCTTTGAAATCTTGCGGCTCTCCCCAACGACCTGCCGGAATTCTTGCCAAAATTGAAGTGCTGCGTTCGGGGTCGTTTCTGAGTGCTTCGGTGTTATCAGTAGCAATATACCCAGGAGCAATGGCATTCACGTTTACGCCTTTACCTGCCCACTCGTTGGCGAGTGCTTTTACTAAGCTACCGATTGCACCTTTACTGGCAGCGTAACCTGGTACGTTGATGCCTCCTTGAAATGTCAGCAAAGAAGCTGTAAAGATGATTTTCCCTGAGCCACGAGCAATCATATCTCGCCCGATTTCACGTGCCAAAATAAACTGTGAATCAAGGTTGATAGTCATTACCCTATCCCAATATTCGTCCGAATGTTCGGCTGCAGGGGCTCTCATGATTGTGCCAGCGTTGTTAATCAGAATGTCAATTATAGGAAAATCGTTTTTCACTTTTCCAATAAATGCCTTGAGGCTGTCTCGGTCGCTGAAATCAGCTTGATAAGCTTTGAAGTTACGGCCGAGGGCAGTTACTTCTTGCTCGATTTGACTACCATTTAATTCGATACTTGCCGAAACCCCAATGATGTCGGCACCTGCTTCTGCTAAACCAATAGCTATACCTTTTCCGATGCCTTTATTGCACCCCGTTACGAGTGCGATTTTCCCTTCTAAGCTAAACATGTATCGTTTTTATTTTTTCTTGTATAATAATGACCAAAATATGTAAAATTCCTTGAAAAGTCTTTTATAGTATTTAATGTTGTTTATATTTGACTTTTCTAAGATGCAACAAGAATATTTTATGAGCAAGTATTTCACCGACAATCTTTATGCAATCGTTATCGGGAACGTTGCCAAAAATAGGTTTTGAATTATTCTGAATCAAATAAACTTTGATAATTGCATTATTTGCCCTATTTTTATGTGCATCTTGTGTAGGAAGAGGACGAGATAAAATTGTACTTTAATAAGATTTGAAGATTGGAAACCGTTACGATAAAAGATATTGCAAAGGCCCTAAATCTCTCTACTTCAACGGTATCGAGGGCCTTGCGTGGGAGTTATGAAATCAACGCCGAAACGAAGCGGTTGGTGATGGAGTATGCCGAAAAAGTCAATTATTCACCTAATCCGATTGCCCTTAGTTTGAAAGAAAACAAGAGCAGAGCTATTGGCGTAATTGTACCCGAAATTGCCAATCATTTTTTCTCGCAGGCCATCAACGGCATTGAAGATATTGCCAATAAACGAGGCTACCACGTAGTGATTTTTCAAAGCCACGAGTCTTATCAACGAGAAGTAACCAATATTCAGCACATCATCGCTCGGAAAGTTGATGGCTTGCTGATTTCGCTTTCTGGTCAGACAAACGATGTGTCGCATCTGCAAGAAATTCAACAAAAAAAGCTGCCTTTAGTGTTATTTGATAGAGTTTCTGACAAAATAGAAGCCCATAAAGTAGTTGCCGATAACTTTGATGGAGCATTTAAAGCAACCGAGCATTTGATTTTATCGGGTCGCCGTCGGATTGCTCATATTACGAGTCCGTCGTTGTTATCAATCACCAAAGAGCGTTTGATGGGCTACCAAGTGGCACTCGAAAAACACCAAATTCCGTATGATGAATCATTGGTAAAATATTGTGGATTTGAACCCGAAGAAGCAAAAAAGTTAATCTTTAATTTGATTAATGAGCAGAAACCCGATGCTATCTTTACTACGAGCGACAGGCTGGCTTTAGATTGTTTTTCGGCCGTAAAAGAGCAAGGGATTCTGATTCCAGAAGAACTCTCTTTCATAGGCTTTACAAACTTGAAAGTTGCTCATTTATTAGCACCTTCGTTAAGTACGATTGTGCAACCTGCCTTTGAAATTGGCCAAACTGCTGCAGAATTACTGCTGGATTCGATAGAAAGGAAACAGCACCACGTCGAAGAGTTTCGGACGATTAAGATTCCAACCGAAATGGTGGTGCGGAATTCGTCTCAAATTTTGCTTCAAAATTCATAAATGAAGATTTCAAGCCATGTGTTGTCTAATGATTAAGTGTTGATTATGAAGGAAATAGCCCAAATAGGTTTGTTGATTATTCTATCAGCAACGATTATATTTCATGTGTTGGTTTTAGTGAAAATCATCCCTTACAAAATTGTATGGGGAGGTCGATTAAAGACCGATGCTGATATGTATAAATTTGAACTCGTTTCGTTGGTTTTAAATCTATTTTTCTTGTGCGTTATTGCTATCAAAGCAGGTATATTTAAAGTTGATTTTCCCGCAAATATCTTGAATTATATCATTTGGGGAATGGCCGCATTATTTCTCTTGAATACCATCGGAAACTTACTTTCTAAAAGTAGTTTAGAGAAAAAGATATTTACTCCAATTACTATTCTGTTGACAATATTTTTAGTCATATTGTTGTTGGCTAAATAGTGATTTTACATTTTTCCCTCAATACCCATACCACTCCGCCCACCAAGTTTGCAGTTGTCGTCTGATTTCGTTTTCACGGGCATTATTGCTTGGGTCGTAGAGTTTTGTGCCTTTTAGTTCATCGGGCAAAAAGTTCTGTTTCGCAAAATTCCCTTCATAATTGTGTGAATATTGATAGTTTTTACCGTAGCCAATTTGTTTCATGAGTTTGGTTGGTGCATTTCTAAGTGCCAACGGAACTGATAAATGAGAAGTTTTTTCGGCCAAAGCAATGGCTGCATCAATGGCAACATACGAAGCATTCGATTTGGGAGAAGTAGCCAAATAAATGGCCGTTTGCGAAAGAATAATTCGGCATTCTGGATAACCAATTACCTTTACGGCTTGCATACAATTATTGGCCATAATTACGGCCGTCGGGTTGGCATTTCCAATATCTTCCGATGCTAAAATTAACATTCTTCGGGCGATAAATTCGGGGTCTTCTCCCGCAACTATCATGCGAGCCATCCAATAAAGTGCGGCGTTGGGGTCAGAGCCACGCAGAGATTTGATGAATGCCGAAATAATATCATAATGTTGTTCGCCCGATTTATCGTAGCGAGCAATATTTCGTTGGGCAACCTCTTCAACCAAATCATCGTTAATGATAATCTCGGCATCGGGTGGATATGAAAAAGTTATCAATTCCAGCAGATTCAAGAGCTTTCGTCCATCACCACCCGAAACTCGCATGAGTGCATCATACGACTCTACTTTGATGTTTTTTTCTTTCAAAATCACATCTTCACGCAAAGCCCTGTCGGTCAGTTCTTTCAATTCTTTTTCGCCAAAAGCCTCTAAAATATAGACCTGACACCGAGAAAGTACCGCACTGTTGAGTTCAAAAGATGGGTTTTCGGTCGTTGCTCCGATGAGTGTGATTTGTCCTTTTTCGACGGCTGCCAACAATGAATCTTGCTGAGATTTATTGTAACGATGTATCTCGTCGATAAACACAATAGGAGGGAAGAGTCCCGAAGCCTTGCTGATGACTTCACGTAATTCTTTCACGCCCGAACTCACGGCATTGAGTTGATGAAACTGGCGTTTGGTAGCTTCGGCAATGAGCAAAGCAAGCGTAGTTTTGCCAGTACCAGGAGGTCCCCACAAAATCATCGACGGCACAAGATTGGCCTCAATGGCAGTGCGAAGAGGTTTGTTTTTACCTAAAATATGTTCTTGCCCGATGTATTCATCTAATTTCTTGGGGCGTAATCTTTCGGCGAGTGGAGCTGACATGGTAGATTTTGAATTAAAACGGAAACCTTACTTTGAGAAAAAAACTATTCACAAAGTAAGGTTTTAAAGCAATTGTTAGAGTATATGAAATCTACTTTTTAGGTCTCAAAACTCTTATTGGGTCGGCAGGTTGAGGTAGTAGTTTTGTGCTTTGGGTTTTTAGTAACTCAAGAGCAACTTCTACTGCTTTTTCGAGCTGTGGGTCGTGGCCTTCGTTGACTAATTTTGGTTCTTGTTCAACAGTAATATCGGGCGAAATACCAATATTTTCTACGTCCCATTGACCATTTACGTTATAAAACCCACCTCTTGGAGCTGTAATAGTTCCGCCATCAATGAGTGCAGGTACATCCCAAATTCCAACTAAACCTCCCCACGTTTTTGTGCCAACCAGTGGCCCAATTTTTCTTTTTTGAAACATATAAGGCAACATATCGCCACCCGAGCCTGCCATTTCGTTGATTAACATTACTTTTGGCCCAAATATTCCAGCGTTAGGGGCCGTAAATGCTTGCTTATCACCAATCGGATTATTGAAATATCCCATCAAATCTCGGGCTAATAAATCTACGATATAATCAGCAATTGAGCCTCCACTATTAAATCTTTCGTCAATGATTGCTCCTTTTTTATTTTTTTGAGCAAAGTAGTAACGATTGAAATTATTATATCCACCTTGTCCTGTATTTGGCAACCAAACATACGCCAGTTGACCATTTGAGAGTTTATCGACTTTCCTTCGATTGCCCTCTACCCAATCATACTGACGAAGTAAACCTTCATTTCTTACAGGCACAACAACAACCTCTTTTGCTCCATCAAAACTCGGAGTACTATTGACCGTTATCGTCGTTTGTTTGTCTGCCATTTGGTCAAAATATGAGTATAGGTTTTTAGAAGCATCCAACGGAACACCATTGACTGCCAATAAATAATCGTCAGTTTTTACATTGATTCCTGGGCCACTCAATGGTGCTTTTAGGGTTGGATTCCAACTTTCGCCAGTATAAATTTTCTTGATTCTGAAACGATTGTTTTCTACGGCAAAATCTGCCCCTAACATTCCGACAGGCACTTGTTTTACTTCTGGAAAATCGCCACCACGCACAAATGAGTGACCGATTGAGGTTTCGCCACTGAAAATATCCAAAACATAAGTCAAATCTGAGCGATGTTTTACATCATCTATCCAAGTAGAGTAAGTTTTATATGCCCAGTCCATGTCGAGTCCGTGAACGTTTTTTACATAAAAATAATCTCTTTGATAACGCCACGCCTCTCTGAAAATCTGTTTTGCTTCGGCAATTGGGTCAATCAAAATCTGGACATCGCTGAGCTTTACAGCATCTTCGGCGAGATTCGGCTTTCCTGCGGCATCTGAAATAACAATCTGACCTCCAGAAGTTGCGTAAACCAACTTGCCCTTGTCTGCCGAAACATCAAAATATGAAGCATCTTCGGTTATAACTTCTGCTTTTTTTTTGTCCAAAGAATACCGGCTCACTACCATCGAATTGCCATTGTCTTTTTCTTCTCCAAAAAATATCACACCCTCTTTACCTGTTTCGATTGAGACATAATTTTTTTCTGGAATTGCCAAGGCAATAATTCGATTTTGTAAACCTTCAAAATCTATTTTTACCTCCTTTACTTTAGCTTTTGGTGCTTCATCTTTCTTAGGGTCAAGTTTTGTAGTGGCTAAATCTTTTTTTGTAGAATCAGCTTTTATTACTTCGTCATCGCTTTCGGGGGCAAGGGGCGAAGGGGTTTCTTTTGAAAGTACTGCTGCATAAATTGCCCGACTAATGTTATGGTCATACGAAGACATATCGAGCCAGCCGACATTCATTCCATAATTGGTGCTACCCGAAAAATAAATGTATTTTCCGCTGGCATCCCAAGCTGGGTTGTTGCAATCTGACATGCCATCGGTGATTTGAAAAGCCTTGTTTTGGTCGATTGAATAAACAAAAATTGCAGCATATTCATTAGTCAATCGTTTGGTGTAAGCAATCCATTTTGAGTCAGAAGCCCATTCGGGATATATCAAACGCTGAGGGTTAGCAAAGCCTTCGTTGTCTATTTTGGCAGTTTTTCCTGAATTTACTTCCACCATCCACAAGGTGCGGTCGGCATCGGCAAAGCTCAAATACTTAGAGTCGGGCGACCAGCGTGGCGTATAATAAAAACTTGGATTGTTGAGTTTGATTTTCTTTTTTTCCTTGCCAAATTGGTCGGAAAGTACCAATTGATATTCACCACCTTCATCCGAAAACCACGAGATATATTTTCCATCAGGCGACCACGAAGGCTCTCGGTCGGCAGCACCCGTACTATTTGAAATATTTCGGACATCACCTTTTTTTGCAGGAATCGTCATCACTTCGCCTCTTGCCGAAACAGCCACTCTTTTGCCAGTCGGCGAAATGGCAATCGAACCAATATTTTTATCAACTTTCATCCAATGAGGTCTTTCCCACGGAAATTCAGCATTGATTGTGATAGACAATTTTTCGGGTTTATCGCTTCCTACTTTGAGTTTATGCAGATAACCCCCGTTTTCAAAAATCAATGTTTCATTATTTCCTTCGAGATTTTTACAATCAAATTCTTTGAAAAAAGTAATTTGTTTCACAGTCTTGTTTTGAGTATCGTATGACCAAATATTCATTGCCAAATCTCGGTCTGAGAGAAAATAAATTTGATTACCAATCCAGACTGGACATATATCACGGCTGTTTTGCCAAGGCATTTTTTCGACAGCAAAACTTTTTAAGTCAATGATTCGCAATGGTGTATTTTGTCCGCCACGATAGTTCCTAAATTCGTCTTCCCATGGAGCGATTTCTTCGTACACAAATCTCTTATTATCAGGTGAGTATTTGCCATCAACTGCTCTGGGAACAGCAAATTGTGTAGGCATTCCACCTTTTATCGAAACAGTCCAAAGTTGGTCAAGTCTTGAGCTTGGTACTTGGATTCTGCCCGATGCAAATATAACGTTTGCTCCGTCGGGAGTCCAACCTTTTACCAAATCCACACCTGGATGCCAAGTCAATCTTTGGGGTTCGCCGCCTTCAGTTGGCACAATAAAAACATCGGTATTACCATCATATTGGCCAGTGAAAGCAAGAGTTTTTCCATCTGGCGAAAAATGAGGATTTGACTCCACACCTTGATACGTTGTGAGACGTTTTACATTGCTACCATCTTGATTTGCCAACCAAATATCACCGCCATACACAAATGCAATATTTGATGAACTGATAGCAGCATTTCTAAGCAAGCGAGTGCCTTGTGCAATGGAGTTTTGTCTGAAAAACAAAAAAAAGCAAGTAAAAAATGCAAATTTGAAGATTGAAGTGTATTTCATTAGGCTGGAATTTTAGGGTAAATATATTTTTCAAAATTAAGATAAAAATATTACTTCTTAGAGACAGTTTTAGACAAATATAAACCATTTTTTGCTTTTCAATTTTTAAAAACTATTTTTACAAACAAATACTTAACCTTGTTTTAATATTCAACCTTATGGCAAAGAAAGCAGTTTCTACAAAAAAAGAAAAAACAACGAGTACAGAACAAGAAATACCTAAAAATGAATCACAAGAAGTAGCAGTTACTCCAACTTTCAACAAGGTCGAGGCTTTTAGTTTGCTTACAGATTTTGATGTTGCTCTCTTTCGTTCGGGAAAACACTATCGTCTTTACGAAAAACTTGGCTCGCACGTAGTTCAAAATCAGGGAGTTACAGGAACTTTGTTTGCCGTTTGGGCACCTAATGCTAAATACGTTTCGGTGATTGGTACTTTCAATGGCTGGAATCGTGGCGAGCATCCGCTCAATCCTCGTTGGGACGGCTCAGGTATCTGGGAAGGTTGGATTCCGAACATCGGAAATGGCGAAGTTTATAAATATTTTATTGCATCAAATACAGGTGCAGATATAGAAAAAGGCGACCCATACGCATTACGTTGGGAGCACCCGCCAAAAACGGCTTC
Organism: Emticicia aquatilis; assembly: GCF_014644295.1. Classification (GTDB taxonomy): domain Bacteria; phylum Bacteroidota; class Bacteroidia; order Cytophagales; family Spirosomataceae; genus Emticicia; species Emticicia aquatilis. The sequence continues at coordinate 765,555 of NZ_BMKK01000001.1, read as the reverse complement.
AATTGTTTGGGACACTTGGTATGAGTGGAAAGACCAAGATTGGATGAAAACTCGGCGAGCTAAAAATGCTTTGAATGCTCCACAGTCGGTTTATGAACTGCACTTTGGCTCATGGAAACGTGACCCATCGAACCCCGAAAGATGCCTCAGCTACGGCGAAGTAGCAGATACGCTTGTGCCTTACGTGAAAGAAATGGGCTTTACGCACGTAGAGTTTATGCCAATCATGGAGCATCCGTACGAGCCATCGTGGGGTTACCAGATTACAGGATATTTTGCAGCGAGTAGCCGCTTCGGTACGCCACAAGAATTTATGTACTTGATTGAGCAGCTACACATCAATGGCATCGGTGTGATACTCGACTGGGTGCCATCGCACTATCCAGGCGATGCTCACGGCTTGCATCGTTTTGATGGAACTGCTCTCTACGAACACGAAGACCCTCGTGAAGGATACCATCCAGATTGGAAAAGTTATATTTTCAACTACGGACGCTACGAAGTACGCTCGTTTTTGATTAGTAATGCTATATTTTGGCTCGACCGCTTCCATGCCGATGGTTTGCGTGTAGATGCAGTTGCTTCGATGCTCTACCGTGATTATTCTCGTAATGCGGGCGAGTGGGTGCCAAATATTTTTGGTGGTCGTGAAAACCTCGAAGTGATTTCATTATTTAAAGAATTGAACGAAGAAATCTATCGCTCATTCCCAGATACTCAGACGATTGCCGAAGAGTCAACGGCATTCCCAGGGGTTTCTCGACCAGTTTATACGGGTGGACTTGGCTTTGGCATGAAGTGGATGATGGGTTGGATGAACGATACGCTCCGTTATTTTGCCAAAGACCCGATGTATCGTAAATGGCATCAAAATGATATTACTTTCAGCTTGGTCTATGCTTTCTCCGAAAACTTCATGTTACCATTTTCGCACGATGAGGTTGTTTACGGAAAAGGCTCTTTAATCGAGAAGATGCCAGGTGATGAATGGCGTAAATTTGCTAATTTGCGTTTGATGTTTACGTATATGTTTACGCACCCAGGTACAAAATTGTTATTTATGGGTGGCGAATTTGCCCAGTTTGCCGAGTGGAATTTCGAGAAAAGCCTTGATTGGCATTTACTCGGAAACCAACCGAACAAAGGTGTAAATGAGTTGATGAAAGACCTCAATCGACTTTACCGCTCAGAAGGGGCATTGTTCGATAAACAATTTAGCCCTGATGGTTTTGAGTGGATTGATACCAGCGACCGTGAAAATGCCGTGATTGTGTATGCACGTAAAGGTTTCAACGAAAAAGAAAACTTGCTTGTAGTGCTAAACTTTACGCCTGTTCCTCGCTCAAACTACCGAATCGGAATACCAGCCGCAGGAACTTATGTAGAGGTTTTCAATAGCGATAAACAAGAATATTGGGGCAGCGGAGCATTGAATGGCGAGGTACATACCCAAGCGATTCCTTCACACGGAAAAGAAAACTCTATCGAATTAACGCTTCCACCATTGGGTGCGATTGTGTTGAAATTGAAATAAGTATTTATCTCAAAAAAATAAACGTGCCACATCTACTTATTGTTGATAAGCAGGTGTGGCACGAATGTTTTTAGTTTAAAGAAGATTTCTGCGGAATTTTGGCTAAAGTTGATTTTGAAGTAAAAATCAAGCCTAAAATAATAAGCCCCAGAACGATTAAAAGCGTAAGTTCAAACTGATTTTGAGACTCCGACCCCAGCACAATTTTTTGTGAAGTTTTATTCAGCCTTTCTCCTTCATTTATCTGAATATGTGATAAGTGATTCAAATTTGTCAGAATCGCATAAAACGATGCATCTAATGCGTGTTTGCTATGGTCTTTTTGGGTATTTAATGCCCCTAAATATTGTTTTTCTAACGCAATGTTTTGATTAATTTTCTTCTTTAACTCTCGAAATAGTACTTCTTCGGTAGGCGTTAATTTGGTTTTTTCATAAGCAGCAACTAATTGCCTAATAGCGTTATTGTGAGAAGCTATTTCGGCCCGATGTTGTTTCAAATCTTGGTTATCCTTACTGTCATCAATCAAAAGTTTTTTGCGGGAAAGGTGGTCTGAAAACTCATAAATATAACTTTCGGCCAAAAGTCGGTCTTCGTAAACCACCGAGAATGTTTGACCAAGTTCGGTAAAACTATTTTGGTCAGATACATTTTTGATGAACAAAAATACAAACAGAACAGTCAGAGCCAACGCCGCTTTTAGTTTTTGTTCTATACTATATGCCCATTTCATAGCTAAATTTTTATCTATATTGATGAAGGAAATTCCTAAACAAATATAAATATTAAGTATAACTACTCATAGATTTATTTGTATTATTCGTTGTAGAACAAAAAGCCACTTGCATTAAAAACAAGTGGCTTTTTCTAAATCTCTATTTCTCAATATCGAATTGCCCAGTATGGGTTGCGTTGCATTTTAATGCTATCGTTGATGTATTTTGAAATCAAAGCATTGAAATCTTTGTCATTGATTTTCTTACCTTTCATTTTTGGTAAAACCAGTTCTTTCTCCAGTTTCTTGAACTCTACATTTGTTGCTTCAATCATTAGCGTTCCATCGTCAATATCGAGTTCGAGAATCATTCCTGGTAAGCCATGAAATTGTTCAGGACCACTCGCCACTGGAATATCACCCGTAAACCAAGCGGTTATTTTTTGCCCTTTTACTTTATCTTCTGTTACGGCTTTCATACAAATATATCCAGCCACTTCTTTGATTTGATTCATCACTTTCCATTCTATTTTCTGTAAAGAATCTTGTAATAAGTAAGTTTTACCCGACATCTCAATCATGTCGTTATGCTTTTCTAACTCAAAGTTTTTGTGCATCAGCAACTCTTCATTTCTGCCTTTATATTCCGTTCCTTCATACTCTTGTTGGTCTTGCCCCCAAGTATAAATGCTCTCTTTTTCATTGAAATAAAGATTAAGCTTTTGCTTGGTATTTTCTTCGTTTTTAAAAGAATTTTCCATTCTATCCTTTTCTTCTTGCGTCAGATATGGAAGTTTCTTTATCATTTTTATCCAGTTGAGCTGATACTCATAATGTACAATTCCTTCGGTTTTTTGGGCAGAAACTACTCCCCAAATGGGGAATAGTAGAATATATAAAAAGATTTTTTTCATTGTTGTAAGTGTTTTATAATGAGTTGCTTATGAATAATTTAGAGTCTTCATTTGTAATTCGTAAATCTTAATTCAAAATCACCAACCTCCACCGCTTCTACGCATTTGGTTTTTCACCCCACGCATATTATACGTGAAACTTAGCATGAAATAACGAGCCAATGTTTCGGTTCTTGATTCAGAGTAATAATTCTGATTAGCAAACTGACTGATGTTGAGGTTACGATTCAAAATATCATACGCAGTTAAACGAATCTCTGCTTTTTTCGATTTTCCGAGTTGTTTATAAACTGCTGCATTCCAAATCGGTTGACGTTGGTTAAACCCAAAACGCTCGTTAATGAAAACATTATAGTTCAGACGGCTATTGAAATAAAAATCTTTCGGGAATTTGACATTCATTTCTGCTCCAAATCTATGGTTATAAATTGTCTGATTTTGAGCGGTGTTAATAGAATACTTCGTATTTGTAATACCAAAGTTAGCATTACCGTAGAACGTAAACTTATCTGATGGCGTAAGGTCTAATCGTAAGCCTGCATAATAACTCAGGTTATTCGTATTATTCAAAATGTCATTAATATAAGTTAGGTTTTTGCTGGCATTGACATTTCCGTTTAGATTCAGCGTTGCTTTTGTTTTTTTCAACGGGAAGCCCAACCCAAAATACGTTCCTACATTGTCTCCACCTGTAATATTCATAGGCTTGGTAGTTGTTTTAAATGTCTTGCTATCAATATTTTGGTTATAAATTATCTGATTTACATGATAATTATAGTTCATTCCAAAATAGATGCTCATAAAACTACCAGGGTTATAATAGTTACCACCAACGTTAAAGTTGTGGTCAACTTGTGGCAAAAGGTCAGGGTTTCCCTCTCTGATATACAACGGATTACTATTATCAACTACTGGTTGTAGGTCTTTGATAGAAGGTTCCGAAACATTAGGCTCATAGCCAAACCACATATAGCGATTGTTTTTTAGGTCGAGACTTCCTTGTACGTTGCCAAGCCATATAAAATACTTCTGGTCAACAATCGTTTCTGGTTTTTTAGGCTGTGTGAAGTTCCCTCTGAGCGAAAACTGTTGCCCAGCCACGCCTGCTGAAATATTGATGCCTTTGTAGTTATATCTTAGGCTTGTACCTACCCTGTTATACGAAATCGTATTTTCGAAGTAGCGTGTGAGTGAGTCAATCTGCAAATTCGATTCATTGTTCTTTACATTTCTATCCACAATGCTATTGCGAGTACTGAAATTATAGAAAGTTTCTGATGAGAATTTCTTGCCAAATGGCTCGACATAGAGCAAACTGGCTTTCCATTGATTTCGGTCGCTGAGGGTTGAGTTAAACTGATTGATATTTCTTAGTAAATCGTTTGTACTCGTAATTTTATAAAACTCATTTAACGAAATCTGTGTAGCATCGCCATCTGAATTAGTAAAGTTATACCCACCACTTGCAGCAAAGATTCTGCCTTTTTTCTTGAATTTATGGCGATAAATACCCGTAAGTGCCGCAGCCGATGAGCTAAAACCTGTTCGGTTATTGATTGTCGTTTGGTTTGATAATTCGTTATTACCTGTAAAAAACTGTTGAAGGCCATCATAACGAGTATTACCTTTCGATAACTTACCGTTACCAACAAACGTAAACGTGTTGAGCGAGTCAACCATTTTCTCTAAACGGAACGATACTCGGTGATTGTAACTCTGATTGCGAGTATAATCATTGTTGGTAGTATTAAATGAAGCGTTATTATTCAAGAAGTTTTGGCGACTCGAAAGAGCATCTAAAATCTGATTTTTACCATTGAAATAATAACTCGAACTCAACTTGTTCTTCTTCGTATCATAGTTATAATTCAAACCTGCGGCATAAGAATCAGTAAGACCTTGGCCACGACCACCACCTACCGGAATTGATAAATCTTCATCGCCTTCATCACCACCGAAATAATAATATCGGCCACCGCCACCAAATCCAAAGTCGGCGTTATCGTTCCAGTTGAACGATTGGCTACCTCTAAAATCCTGAAAATCATCAAAACCCATTCCTACTTGGTTGGTATTATTACCCAATCCAATCAACGAAAACTGGTTCTTTTGGTCGAATTTATTATAATTTCCTTTTACTTCCATTCTTTCTTTGTCGCCAATTCCAGCCGTAACTTTTCCAAAACCACCCTTTTTAAATTCATCTTTTAGCTCTAAATTCATGGTTTTTTCTTTTTTACCATCGTCAATACCCGTGGCTTTTGCTTGCTCGGTTTTATCATTAAACACCTGTACTTTCTTGATAGCTTCTGCCGATAAGTTTTTGGTTGCCATTTTAGTATCTCCCCCAAAAAACTGCTTACCATCAACCGTTACTCGCTTCACATCTTGTCCCTGGGCCTTGATATTTCCATCTTGGTCAACCGACATACCAGGTAGTTTTCGTAATAAATCTTCAACTGTTGAGCCAGGTGGCACTTTAAATGATGCAGCATTATACTCTACCGTATCGCCTTTAATACTCAGCGGAGCTTTAGCTGTTCGTACAACAACTTCATAAAGTTCTTTCATGATTGGTTTTAGCTGGATTTTACCCAAATCTGTTACCCCACCTTCGGCAGGTGTAAACTCTTGCTGATAAGGTAAGTAGCCCATGTACGAAATCTTCAATAGATAAGTGCCACGTTTTACGCCTTTGATTTCAAATTGGCCATCGTTTTCGGTACGACCGTAGCTTACCAAAGCAGAGTCTTTGGGTGTAAGCAACATAATAGTAGCCGATGGGAGAGTTGTGCTTGAAGAGTCAATAACAATACCTTTGACCGAAATTCGGGCAGGATTTTGAGCAAATGCAGCTCCGCACGTAAGCAGAAATAGGCATAGCATTGCCCGGGTGATAGTAATAGCTTTTTTCATAAAAAGTGTTTTAAATAATTTGGGTGGTGGAACCTGTTTTTAATAAGTCGTAATTTTTCCTAAAGTGTTGCACCATTTTGTCAATAGTACATTTTTTCTATTATGCTAACTTACTTGGTTGGCTAAGAAAAGTTACAACCGACTACGTAAATTTTTCGTAAAACTATTGTAAATGCCAACTAAGAAAATAAAAGTGTGCTGAAACGATGAGAATTTGTGATAAAACGCAAGATTTTCTTAAAAATCAATAAGGTGTGGCGATATAAATGAATGAAAGAAAAATAAACGAAAACGGAGATTGAAAGAAAGTAGTGGCTTTTTCATAAAAGTGTTTGACGGTTATTGTGTATTGGAAAAGTAACTAAGTATTTAGTTGATAACGAGACGAAAGTACCAATATTTTATATACAGAAGAAATTTTTAAGAAAATTTAAGAAAATTGAGTGAGTGGTAAAAAACGTAGATATTAATCAGAAAGGAATGCAGGAAGGTCAATAGCGGTGGGATAAACCCACCGTTTCGGAAATCTTTTTGAAAATTAAGTTTACATCGAGAACATAAAAATGATGAGTAATATGAGATTGACCAGAGGAATGATACTCACTCTGAAAGCAAAATCATACTTTTGACGAAAATAAGCTATCCAAGAAATTATTTGGCAAATAATGATGACCACTGGCAAGGCCAGCATTGTAATAAAGACTCGCCAAAGGTTGGGATTTTGGCCCGAATCAAAAATCATAGGAGAAGTCATGGCTCCCATAATGGCAGGAACAAGACCCAACAATAATAGGACATTTAAGATAATAGTGGCTATTTTCATGTTTTATAGGGTTAGGTAAAGTCAAATTTACTCATTTATCACATTCAAACCTACATCTATAAAGGGTTTTATTAAATCTTGGGGTGCATCTGTAACCAAATATTGGATGATATTTATCGGGGCAAACTTCAAATACTTATCTTTTCCAAGTTTACTCGAATCACAAAGCAGATACGTCTGCCGAGCGTTAGCTGCCATTGCAGTTGTTATTTCAGCCTCTTTTTCACTGGCAGCACTCAAACCATTTTCTACCGAAATTCCATCCACTCCTACAAAGGCTTTATCGGCTTGGTAGCGTTTAATATGTTCCACGGCAATTTGGCCATGAATCGCTTGACGTTTAGAATCAAGTTCTCCACCAATCAAATTTATCGAAACTTCTGTGTTTGATAACTCATAAACAACTGGCAAAGAATTAGTTATGACTTTTATTCGTTTGTTTTTGATGAATTGGCATAGCCTAAAAACTGTACTTCCACAATCCATAAAGATTATATCTCCGTCTCGAATTTTTTGTGCAGCCAGTCGGGCAATATAGTCTTTCTGCTCGATGTTAGCGGCAATTTTTTGCTCAAAACTTGCTGGAATATTCGCTAAGCTAAGCTTCATAGCACCACCATGTGTGCGAAAAATCAATCCATCACCGGCCATTTGTGCCAAATCTCTACGAATCGTGATTTCCGAGGTTTCTACTTTTAAAGCCAATTCTTTCACATCAGCCTCGCCTTGTTCTTCTACGATTTTTAATATTTTCTGCTTCCTGCTTTGATAACTCATTTCTTTTTATGAATATTTGTTCAAATATAATCAAAATCAATCATGAATAATCATTATGAATCCGAATGTTAAAATTATAGAAGAAAAAGTGCTTTCCAATAATTGGTATGTCTTGAAGAAAATAATATTTGATTACCGCAATCATAAAGGCGAATGGCAAACCCAAGCCCGTGAGGCATACGACCGAGGAAACGGAGCGACGATTTTATTATATAATAAAGAAAGTAAAACGGTGGTACTGACCGAACAATTCAGAATGCCAACTTACATAAACGGGAATGAGTCGGGAATGTTGATTGAAGCCTGTGCGGGTTTGTTGGATAAAGATAATCCCGAAGATTGTATCAGACGAGAAACCGAAGAAGAAACGGGCTATAGAATCGGCGAAGTAAAAAAAGTTTTTGAAGCCTATATGTCGCCAGGCTCGGTTACTGAAATACTTTATTTTTTTATTGCAGCATATACCAAAGAAATGAAAGTTAACGAAGGTGGTGGGGCAGAAGACGAACAAGAAAACATTGATGTATTAGAAATAGCGTATGATAAGGCACTCGAAATGATAAATACGGGCGAAATAAAAGATGGAAAAACAATAATGTTGCTTCAACATTTAAGGCTCAATAACATATTATGATAGAAACCACAAAACCTCTGATGATTCTGGTTGCTGGGCCGTATCGCTCAGGTACAAACGATGACCCCAATCTTATAGCTTTAAACGTAAAAGCGATGACTGAAGCTGCCTTACAAATCTACGAAATGGGACACTTGCCAGTTTTGGGAGAATGGTTTGCTTTGCCATTGATAGAAGCAAAAGGCTCTAAATATATTGGTGACGAAATTTTTAATGCATTATTTCATCCAGTGGCTATCAAACTTATTGACCATTGTGATGCGATTCTGAGAATTGGAGGCGAATCAAGCGGAGCTGATGAAATGATAAATGAAGGCAAGAAGAAAGGAAAATTAATTTTTTACGATAAAAATGAAATCAAGCCGACAGATTAAACGTATAAACATAAAATTTTTATTGACTTAAAATTTGTGTGGCCGTGTTTCGGATAAAATATAAATGCCTGAATTACAGATAATTAGTGATGCGAGATAAAAAAGTTTAATTTTTTTTCAGAAAATTTGGCATCAGATTTGTAAAAAATTAAAAACAGTGTCTTATATTTGCACTCCGAAACTCAAACAGGGGTTCGTGAAGGAGAGGTGCCTGAGTGGCCGAAAGGAGCAGTTTGCTAAACTGTCGTACGTCTAAAGCGTACCGCGGGTTCGAATCCCGCCCTCTCCGCAAAAAACTTTAAAAAGTTTTTGTGTAAAAGTTTGAAATACAAAAATTAATTTCTACTTTTGCACTCCCAAACGGAAATAACCTTGCAAAAGATTTCCACTTCGGGGTGTAGCGTAGCCCGGTATCGCGTCTGCTTTGGGAGCAGAAGGTCGTCAGTTCGAATCTGGCCACCCCGACCACTAAAAACCGTCTTAGAAGCAATTCTGAGACGGTTTTTAGCATTTCAGACGATGCTAATTTGAAAAATGGCAGTAAAATGGCAGTAAAAACTGCTAAGTTTTTTGATAAAAGTATAAAGATGGCCGACAATCCAAAGAGCATTCCTATACATCCTTCTGAACCAAGATTTGTGGATTCTACAACACAACCACTTATCATATACTATATATGGAACATTGACAAACAAGATTTTGTCAGAAAAAGAAAATTAATACCCGTTGATATTTCAGCTTCACAAAAAGACAAAATAGTAAAAAGCACAATAGCTGATATTAAAGCAGATATTAAGGCTGGCTATGTAGCTTACAATAAAAAAAGTTCAGCCGAAAAATATAAAAAGGATGTTCAAGAAGAGAGAAGACTAAGCAAAAAAGACTTCACTATCAAAGAAGCATTTGATAATTATATTGCTGTAAAAGAAGTATCGCTGAGTGAAAGTTCGATAAAGGCTTACAAAGGGTATAAAAATTGGTTTATCAAGTTTTGCGATAAAAATGAGTATTCCAATTTGCCATTAAAAGAGTTTTCTTTTGAGCAAGCAACTAAATTCTTTGATGAAATCTATCTTGAAAAAAGTATAGCTGCAAAAACACACAATGAAATAGCATCGTTTGTAACTACTGTTTTCTCTTATTATAAAAAACGTAAGGTGATTAGTGAGAATCCTTGTGTGCATGAACTCAAAGTTGTAGAATCTGAGGAATCGCACCATCCGCTAACCCTTGAGCAAATTGCCAAATTAAAAGAATTCATATTGGAGAAAAAGGGCGATGAGCAAACGTGGCTATTTCTAAACTTTTGCTATTATACCTGTGCAAGACCAAGAGTAGAATTGAGACTTTTGAAAGTTAAGAACATCTTAGAAGACACAATTTTAATTACGGCTTCGACGGCAAAAAAGAATAATAACCGTCATTCAATTATTCTTGAAGCTCTGGAATATTTGATACAAAAACATAATCTGAGAACATACCCAAAAGATTATTATGTTTTTTCAGCAGACGGCACACCAGGAGAAACCCCAACAGGCAAGAACTATTTTTATAAAAGAAATAAAGAAGCATTAGAAGCCTGTGGATTTACTGACAAAGAGTACGATTTATACTCATGGAAGCACACAGCCAACGTTCAAGCTGTAATTGCTGGTACGAGTGTGTATGATTTAAAAGTGCAGAATGGACACAAATCAATACAACAAACTGAGCAATATTTGCGAAAAATTGGTGCAATAAGCCAACAGGAGAAAGCGAATCTTAAATATCCGACAATATAATGTTGGCTTATTACTTAATCTAAACCAAATCTTTTACGACCCAACAATCCCACATATAGTTTTTGTTGTCAGCAAAGGCAAAAGGTAGCCAAAAATGACCTTTATCGCCCCAAGTTGGACCGTAAGAATTACGAATTTTGAATGCTTTGCGTTTGGTGTCGTAGCCAACGCAAATTACTGCGTGGCCGCCAATATTTTCGTCTTTTTTGGTTGGCATTGGCATTGTTCCAGTTGTATTAGCTATATCAAATGGTCGGTTAAAAACGACCATTCCGAAAATGAATGGAAATCCTTCTGCCAAACAAGCCATCATTTTAGCTACATTTCCATCTTCGATACGCTCATAACGGTCTATTTTCCTTTTAGCAGCTTCCTGATATAGCTCTTCAGATGGACGAGTAAAAAGGTTCTTACGAGTATATTGCCAGTCTTTTTCAAAGACGAAACCTTGTTTATTCGTCACCTTCACTACATCACGGATGTAAGCTCCAGCATCTTCGTTGGCCGTACCTTCAAGCTCTCTCGATATAAAGTAAGTGAACAATCTTGAAGGCATAATCTTTGGTTGCTTCTCCAGCTTTTGTAAAAACTGAATGGCCGCTGCCATTGCATTGGCAGTGCAGCTCCCCATATCGTACTGATTGTATGGTCTAACCCCAAGTTTGGTGGTTAAATCAACTGCATCAGGAAGAACCAAAACAGCCTTAGACTTTGGTTCAAAAACATAATCACGCTCATCGGCTGGCGATGGCTTCAAGTTAAAAATTGGTTTTACATTCGCCATAACTCTAAAATTGGGGTTTGATATATTGGTAATAAAATTTTTTGTTCGCCTATTAAATAGTTATTGCCTTGAATATGCACTGCCACCGTTTCGCCTGCTCGTTGGTGCATATCTATTTCGCTCAGGTCATTGGCCGTAAGGTTAGCTGGTGAAGTCATGCTATGTGTTTTTCTACGAAATTTTTCATATTCCGAATAAAACCTTACTTGATTACCATTCGCTCCTTGCCAACCAAGTGTAATATCCTGATAACTACTTGAGGCAGTTGGTACGCCACCAATAAGCCCATGCCAAAACAGAAGCCTTGCTGTAAACTTATTTGATTTTTGATTGAATTGCTCGGATATTCCTACCTGTTCAGCTCGTGGAATTGTACCATTCATTTGGAGGGTAGAAAACCTTGTTTTAATAGGAAAAAGAAGTTCACTCGCTGTGATGGCGGGCGTAGTGTACTTGTCAAAAGCAGAAATAGGGTCTTTCATTAGGTCGTCGGAAGTGTCAAGTTCCCAATCGAGTTCGAGTCTATTTTGCAATTCAGGATTTTTTGATTGAAGAAACGGGAATTTCTTAGACCAGTTTTTAACCACTGGCTTTTTAATCAAATCGTCCACGAAACTGATAGTACATTCCCGCTTCCAAACATCAAAAAAAAGAGAAAGATTAAAGAGTCGCCTAAGTTCCTTGAGTAAATCTGGAATAGTCATTTCGGGCAAATGGTTTGCATACTCAATGATGGTTGCATTATCCAGCGAAAACGTATTATAAAAGATAAGGCGTTTCATTCGGGCATCATCCATGAATGCTCCCTTAAATTTAAAGTTGCATATCTCACCAATGCGTTTCAAAACCCAATGTAACGACAACATTGGTACTTTCGGGCCAGCAGAGTAGGCAGAGCTTGAGTAATTATTTACAAATCCACTATATCCAATACTACCACCATTGGTGCCATAAAAAGCAGCATTCTGAACCTTAGGTAAGCAATATTTGGTGGTTGTTATATCAGTATTACCAATAAAGCTCACAGGTATTGCCTCACTTCCAAGTGGCAATTTATTGAGCATTACCTTTTGATAGTCGCCGAATATTTCGCCTAAGTTTTGCGTAAAAAATACAATAAGTCCAGCAGGTGAAACACTCTTGAGCTGAATGTAACCACGCTCAACAATTCGTCCAGCGACACGCTTTTCACACAAATATTCTCGAAAGCTATACGGTACCTGAGGATGTCCGAAGTTTTGAAAAATGGCATTATTGCGATTAGTGAACGGCAAAGTAAAATCTAAAACCTTTGCCCCTCTGATAGTATCGAAATCGAGCATAGGATTATACCTCTCAAGCAAGATGCTCATGCCTGCATCGAGGTCGGCTTGCTGTCCTTCTATAATAATTTGAAAATCCATGAGAAATATTAAAGGTTTGAACGACTACTTACACTTGCATTGCTTGCCAAGGCACTATTTAGGTCATGAAGGCTAATTCCTGAAGGCTTATCTTTTATTGCAACCAATAAACCATTAGCCTCAGACTGCATACCTAACATTTGTTCCAGTTGCTCAGTAGCTTTTAGTGTATTATCTGCAATTTCCTGTTGTACTTTTTGACTGGCCTCAATAGCTGCTTGACTTGTGGCCGTAGTGGCCGCACTATCGCTGTCCATTCCTTCAGTATCTCCAACCATATCTGAAGCATTCGCTTCGGCTTCGGCCGCTGCGGCTGCTGCTTTCCTTTTCTTACTTCCGAAAAGGTACATTTGCCCATATTGTAAGGGTTCTAAGTAGTTGATATATGAGCCACCTTCGCCATGAATACCGCCTTTTTGGAATATTCTTGCACCATTTCGATGTAATGAACTATTCAGGAGTTTATCAATTACGTCGCCGTTGTTTTCATACGTACTTCTTGAAAGTATCATAATTGGCTCACCACCCTCCATTTCGCCTATCTCTTGCCCTGTTTTTCTGTCCCAAAGTGCAATGCCGCTTTGCCCATATTGTGAGCCATGACGACTACCTTGTGGAACACCAGCATTACGAACATAACCACCACTTTTAAAGCTCGGAGCTTCGGGCGGTTTTTGGTTTTTGATAATTCCAATTTGAATACCAGTCATAACAGCAGAAGCCGCTACACCTATCAAACCAAGCGGAAAACCCATCGTTGCAAGCGACTTGAGAGCTGCCATTGCACCATTGATAATAGCCATTGCAATTTGCATGGTTTGGTCTCGTTTCCATGCTTTGGTTTTGGCTTCATGTTCTTTCTGTGCGGCTTCCTTATTTATTTTAGATACTCCAGCTTCATACTGCTCCTTACTTAACTTTCCAGATTTATACTGAGCTTCCCACGATTTAAGCTGAGTATCTTTCTCTTTTTCAATCTGAGCAAGTTTCTTTTTAGTAAAGGTTTCATTGAGCGTTTGCATTACACTCACTACCTGAGCAGCAACAGCAAGGGTTTCAGTTCCTTTGTTTGCAAAGTCTTTCAATCGCTGTTGGTTGGCTGTTGCTTCATTCTTTACCTTATTATTTAGGAAAGTCATAAATGAAGTAAAATCGCCTTTTGCCATTCCTTCTAAAGCATCAAAAAACTGTTTGGTGTTATCCTGCCTTTGCTTGTGAGCATCAGCAAGCTGTTTGCTCTTATCGGCTTGTAGTTTAGCATCACTGGCTTTAAGGTCAGCCGCTAATTTTTCATCAATACTCTTGAATCGTGCCGCTCGGTCTGTTTCATCAGCTATTTCGGTAGCTATTTTTGTTTTTTGGTGAGCTGCTTCCATTTCAAGTTTATCCCTGTGAAATTGGGCTTCTTGACGTAGCAATTCGATTTTTTGAGCTGTGGTAGTTTTGGCTAAGTTAAATTCGAGATTTTTAGACGCTGTAAATGCTTGAAACTGAGCATCAAACAATGCTTTTTCACCTTTCAAGGCTTCGTCATTGGCTTTTTTCTGGGCAGTTTCTTTATCTTTACGTGCCTTTTCTTCGGTGGCTGCCTTCTTATCTTCTTCTGCCTTGAGTTTGGCTTTGTGGTCTTTATCAATTTTTTCAAGTGCGGCCGTATGCAATTGAAAAGCCTGCACTCGTTGTTTTTCTTTTAGTGCTTCGTCTGCTTTGGAATCATTTATACGCTTTAATTCTCGGGCATAAATCAACTCTTGATTTTTAATGGAGCGGTCAAGTATATCTTTGTTGAGTAAAATCTGATTATCTTGAATCTTCTTATTAGCATCAACATTAGCCTTAGCTTTATCATCAGCTTCCTTTTTATCTGCTTTGGCTCGTTTATCACTTTCAGCCTTAGAAACTTTCGTATGATTTTCTTCGGCTGTTTTGGTTAGTTTGCTATATATATCAACTCTTTTTCCTGTGTACTCATTCTGGAACTCTGTTAGCAATTTTTGTTTCTTTTCTTCTCTTTCTTCTTCTGTTTTTGCGGTTTTATTTATTTCGTTCAATCGCTCAACAGTCTGCTTTTTAAGGCTTTCTTTCTTTAAATCGCTTACCTTTTTATCATGGTCTGTATTTAATTGCTGAATTTGTGCTAATTTTTGCTTTTCATCCAACTTTTCGGATTCTATTCTTTTTTTAGCTTCTTTTAGCTTATTATCTTCTGTTTTGATTGAAGCATCAAGAGCATCTTTTAAATTATTGACATGAACATCGGTCATTGTTTTACTCCAACTGTTCTTGATAGATGCCATGTTTGACTCAAAATTATCCGTCATTTTGTCAAACGTTGCACTTGTATCTATCTTGAAGTCAGCACCGAAGAAATTAGCTACCTCTTTTCCTTTATTTATCAGTGCATTCATGCCATCATAAAAGCCCTGTAATACTGCAATACCAACACGAAGCATCGTAAAAGCACCTTGTAAAGCAATAGAAAAATCATTAATAACATCTCTTAGCGTAACACTGACTTCTATTCCACCAGTCATACTTGACCAAACACTTTTATAGCTATCCCAAAGATTACCAAGTAGCTCCCAAATGTTTTTAAAAACTTCCACCAAAGGGTCACTTTCTTGAATCAAACGTGAGGTAACATCAAGAACCCAATCCATAACATCAATGATGGCAAGAAAAGCAGGCTTGAGTTTTTCGCCAAGAGCCACCATGATAAAGTCGAATTTATCTCCAAGGTTAGAAGTTCGACCTTCAAGAGTGGCCGACATTTCAGAGGTCATTCCAGCCACACCTTGATAATCACCCATAGCAACGATAGCTTTGTAAATAGCTTCTTCGTTCTTTTCAACCGATACAGTTTGTCCTTTGAAACTTAGTTCAACATCATCGCCGACGGTTTTAGCCTTAATACCAAATTCTTTCAAGCGTTCAAACTCGCCTGTCTGAGCATCTAAGACAGCTTCGGTGAGTTGGTCGAAACTTTTGCCTTGTGAAGCTGCTAAATCTGCAAAGTTTTTGATTTCGTCTTTTGTCGGCTGTACCCCTCGGTTTACGAACTTAATAAATGAATCGGTCATTTCGTCCACGCTCACAGGAGTAGTGGCCGCAATGTCCTTAATCATTTCCATCGCCGCAATAGCTTCTTGCTGACCACCCAACGATGTTTTCAGTACCGTTTCGTACTTTTCAAACTTGGAAGTCATATTGAAGACCTCCATACCAAAATCAAAAACAGCCGAAGCAGCTTCTTTCACCATATCCCAAGCAAAAGCGGCTGTAAAGTTTGCTTTGAAACTGGTCCAAAAACCTTCCTGCGATTCGCCTTCACCTTTAAGGCGTTTCATTTCTTCTCTGGTATCACCTATTTTTTCATCGACTTCCGAAATCTGCTTGAGTTTGGCAATCCATTCTTCCGAACCAATGGTTAGGTTATTCAACTCACCCCTGAGCTGTCTTGCTCGGTTGTTGAGTTGATTCCAGTTCATTTCATTCAAATCAAGATTTTGGTTCAAATCTTTCAATTCGTCCTTAATCTCTCTTTGAACATTTTTTAGCTCACGCCATGCCTCTGAGCCTTTTTCTCCGTTCAGCTCCATGAGCTTTATTTCGGAGTTTACATCTTTCAAACCACTATTAAGCGATTCAACCGTTTTTTCGGCTTCATCACCTAAAATCTCAAGCCTCAGACGGGCTATATCTTCCATTGTTGCCATCTCTAAACACAAAAAGGTACGATGCTAATTTGCATCGTACCTTTCAAGTGGCACAGGATAAAAGTTTTTAGAGAATGTTACGTCGGAATCTCTGAAATAAATACCATTGGTTTATAGCCTTTCCAAACATCATTTTGAAAAGTAGTCCAGAATTTAAATGAAGTTTCAATATTCATTACTGATGGAGTCTGCATCTGGAGCGGATGGTTTGACTCTAAGCCCACCATCCCACCTGGGCTTGACATAAAAAGTAAATTCCTCCAATCAGGTACTTTATATTCTTGTGGGTCTGAAACATTCAAAATTCCACCTTGGGCAAAAGCAGGTTTATTATAGTGGGTTCTGAGAGCTTCAAAAATTCGCTTACTAACATAAAACTTGTTTCCAATTCTAAGTGGTCTATCAACTTTTAGATATTGAAAATTAGATGCGTTCTTTGCCCATTTCTTTCTGATTCTACGCTTTTTTGACTTCGGGAACTTCACTTGTACCCTTTCTGTAAAAATAGTAACAGAATCATTCGGTATAAATTCAAAATTAGCACCACTTCCGTAGAGTGGTATTTTGCTGGCAAATTCACGTAAATGATTGATATCCATAAGTATTTAGTTTAACGAGGTAAAATTCATCTTATAGGCAAATGCCCTATACTCAATCCAATAATTTTCAAACTTGAAAAACCCTTTGACAATGCAATGATGATTTAGAAATTCATTTTCTGTAATGATTATCTTTTTCATATTTTAAGCAAATGCTGGGTCTGGTGTAAAAACTGTATCATGAGTATAAGAAAGAGGATTTGGCTCTTTAGCTATTATTCCAAGTCTAACCCCATCATAGAAAAATATAGATTCATTGGTACTGATGGTCACAAAATCACAGAGTAAAACGTCATTATGGTTTGGCTCTCTTTTGAGTAACTGTTTCAAAACCTGTATTACAACTTTTGAAGCAGCACTCCTGGCATCTCTTACTATTCGAGTTAAGGCATCATCAAAAACACCGAATTGCTCACGCATATTAGCTGAATCAGGTATTTGGATTATTAAGCCATTCGTGAATTTTATTTCTTCCATGATTTTAATTAGTTGAAATTGAATACTAAGTGTTGGAGCATTATCTAAAAAATATATCTTTCCAAGTATCAATACTCTCGTTTTCTCTTAATTCCCTGCCAAGTTTTTCTTCTATAACTGCCTTGTAGTATGAGTTTCTTTGTTGTCTCTCAATCTCCAATTCTTTTAAATGTATTTCGTGGTCTGAAATCATTTCATGTCCACAAAGTTCACAATTTTGTTTTTTTGATGACATCCACCCATCAAATCCACTATTTGAACAATTAAAGTTTTTGCAACTATACATAATCTCAAAATTTTATGACATTCAGCCAACAAAGTTATAATTATTTCTTTATCCAATAATTATAAATCCCCATACTCCAAGAATAGGTATAAAAAAATGTCATAGCTAAAATACCCCATTGTTCGTTGTTTATTGCTGTGTAAATCCAAAATGGCTGTCCTAATATTCCGAAAATATACCCCCAACGTTTCCAATGTTCCTTTCTACCCACAAACCAAATTGCGAGCGAACCAAAAATCATTATTAAAATTTGTGAAATCATATCTACAATTAATTTTCAATACCTTTCTTCAAATACTGAGGTAATATTTCTGCAAGTCGAAGACTCAAGCGTCTGCTCATTACATTTATATAAGCCATCTTTACTTTATTATACCACTGCTGTTTGCTATTCTGCACAACAACCGGCACTTTCTTTCGATACATCAGATAGCTCCATGCCAAACGGTTTTTTGCATTTTTAACAGTTGGTATTTGCTTCCCTTCGTAGCCATTTACCCACGCAAATTTTTCAATTCCTACTTTCTCAATAAAAGCTTCGATGGCATCAATATTCGGAAGCCAAGAATAACGAAGCGTTTTCATATCTTTGAATCGCCCATATTCTTTAAAAAATATCTCAGCAGTCAAACTCAAACTTCCAATTTCTTCGTGAATTACAAAATCTACGGAATTTCTCAGCTCTCCAGTAAGGTTTAGACCAGCCCTTTCAATACTTTTTTCAAAGAATGAAGTTCCTTGTTTTGTCAGCTCAGTAACTAAGTCAATTACTGTGGCTTTGATTTCAGCATCTTCCATTATTCGATTGAAAAATAAACCCTATCGCCTGACTGAGGCATTACAACTAAATCAATCCAATTATTGCTACTGTTATTAACGATAACAGTTTGTTTCAGCACACCATTAAGGTAGTATTTCCAAACCCTTTGAATATCAGTATATACATAAAAATTCCAGCTCGTGCGAACAGGATAATGAACATCCCATGTATTAATCGGATAGACATCGGTTTGGTCAGCTTGAATGGAAGATTGACAAAACCACATATTACCAGGTCTATAACCTTGGCCACTACTACCACTCCACATACCACTATTATTGGTAGCATTCTTATTTGAAGTGCTAAACCTTACCCAAAATCTGCCAACAGGAACGCCACCAGCTATTACATAGTTTTCGGGATAAGCATTACATGCTCCATATAAATCTGCGTATGCTTGTGTGTTTTTGCTTTGCCAATCGGCTTCGGCTTTTGCATTTGCATCGGCTTGATTGAGGGTACTGCCCCAAGTTCCTGCGGGAATTACAATTGTAGCATAGCCACCGATTAAACCAGGCCCACAAGTATTACGTACATAAGTACCTTCTCGGCTAATCAAAGCAGATAAAAAAGGAGTTGTAGCTGGCAAGCAACTGCCAGTATTAATCGGTGAAATGTAACCTTCTTCGCCAACAACATTTGCCTTTATTTGTCTTGGTATTACAAGGCTATTATCATCAAGGTATATTTTCTCAAGCATTGTAACTTGTAAATTCCCGTTGTATTTGCCTTTCGAATCAAGCTCGCAAACAGTTGCAAGAGCTTTCCAGCCAGTGGCTCTACTTCCAACAGGCATTGGTATAGGGAGCCTGCTGTAATTTGTTTCTTCTTTGCTATATACAAACTCCAGTTTTCTTCCAGCCCAATCTTCGGCATCAGCATAAGGAATGAAAGTATCACTTAAAGGTAATAATGATAAATGGCTACGGTCAGTTTCTAAATACACTTTTCGAGAAAAAAGCAAATCACTTAGATAATCAACCACGCTTTTTGAAGACCAATCAATAGCAATACTTAGTTTTCGCCTCGCTCTGACGTCTCGAACAACGGACTCGGAGGCTTCGGCTAAATAATCATAACCAATAAACTGTTCACCAATTTGACGGTTAAAAGTAAGGTTCTCTGCACTTTCACCAAAAAAAGTAAACGTATCAAAAACACCCAAACTGTTTTCAAATAGAATTTTTCGGCTGAATCTTCTATACCTTTGCTCAACAATATAATTTCTTACTTCAGATATACGCTCATTGTTTTGGTTCAAGAGCCAAACTGAACACGAAGCTAAATTTTCATCTTCAGTTTGAATCGGAATGGTATAAACATTCATTGGTAAAATGCCTGTCAATACTTGTGGTGTTGTTATTACTTCACTACCATCAAGCATTTTTGCAACCATCTTGAGCTTTATAGTTGTGATATTGGCATCATAGTTTGTGAGAAAAGATAGAAACTCTGTTTGCCCTGCCTGTATAACTGAGGTAATTGGTTTATAGGTCAAGAATCTACGGCTGCCACCTATATACTGAGTAAAGAAAATATCCTTATATAGTTCATAATCTCGCTCTGCAATTCCTGATTTAATGGCGTATCTACTTGTAAAAGTTTTGGCATATACTTCAACACCATTATTTTTAACCTTACCAATGCAGTAGTAGGGCGTTACCATACATGGGCAAACGCTTATACGGTCCTGAGCATATAATGGCTTTGTAGTTTCGAGCATTCCATCGAGCAGGTTACTAATCTCAAAGAAAGCCCCTGCATATGATTCGACCGTGCCGTTTATCTGCTTAGGTTCTTCTCTGGCTTCGAGTGTGCCAAGAAGTTTGTACGTACCTGAGTTGTAACTTTTTGGTACCCAAACTTCTAAAAAATACTCCAAACCTGTTCTATTAATTACGCCAACAGGGTCGTAAGCCAAGACATTGACTACAATCTTATTGCGTGTCATGTCAAGAGCAATAGCATTGCAATCAACTAAACTTTCTATTATCATAACAGTATAGTATTAGCGTTTAATTTTAAAATGATTTCAAGTCGCCAGCCTCGATGGTTGCCTGCCCAACCTCTATCGACTTCGGTTTTTCTCATGTTGGTATCAAGCTCAACAAAACCAATATCCGTCGGTCGTCGGTTTTTCTTTTTATTATCGGCAAGAAGTTTTCTTTGCAAACGATAAAGAATTCGTATCGTTTCGATGCTCCCTTGGTTCTGAGCTTCGAGGTCGCTCATGTCTGCCTTAGTAATAACCGAAACACCAAATACGTATTTTTCCATGAGCTGACCAGCTCCATTGTCTTCGGTTTCAATCTCTGGCTGTTCGAGCCAAGCAAACGGATATTCAAAATTTGAATTGCCAGTTGCGTAATCGATGCCGAGTTCAACACCCCCATACAAGAAAAACTTTATGTCGGGGTCATTTTCTGCCCACTCCTTGAAGTAGTCAATAAAACTTTCAAAATCTGCTGATAACAACATAATTAGTGAGGGTTAATCTTTCTCTGATTGTCGAACCTGTTCTAAGAACTGAATCTTTCGATGTTTCAAATACATGAATGTGGTATGAATATTTAGGTTACAGACTGCATCAAAACTTCCATGTACGCCATCCTTTGCGACGTCTTCAAGCGTTGCTATCCAGCCTTCGCCGTTGGCAAACAGTTGTTTTGTGCCTTCGTCAGCATCAAATACTTCTGAATAACTTTTCAGAAACTGTTCATTCATGCTCTCCCAATATTGTAGAATTGCAAAAGCCTCACCTATTGGTAAGGCTTTTAGATGTTTGGCCGAAAGTTCGCTTCGGATGCTATTATAAGGTACACGGTCATTGCCATCGTAGTCGGCTCGCAACTTCCGAAACAGAAAGTCCCAACGAAGTGGCCGACAGATAACAGCTAACAAATCTGATAGAGCATCGAAATTAGTGCTGCCTTTTTTGGAAAATCTAAGGTAGTAGATATTTGCCATTGCTACTTCAATACCCGAAGTATCAACGTAGTTTTCCTTGGGCAGAAAATAGAAACGCCAACCTACACGTACAAATCGAAATGGTTGGTGCTGAATCTTTGTTTTCCAGAGCCAAGATAAACTTTCAGCTTGAGCAATAGTAATTCCAAATAACTGACAAATCTTTTCTAAGCAGATTAGAGCAAAATCAGCATTGTTGCCAAGCCCTCTGAGTTGTAAAACCAAAGGCAAAACATCTTTTATTTGCTTTGAAGTCAAATCTTTATACGAAGTAGCGACCATTACTTGAGTAATATAATAGTTGTCAGAATAGCAGAAACACCGCCTAAAATCCAGTTGATAGCCTTTGACTGTTTTAATTTTGGTACAATATCGTTGTACTTTTTATTACTGACTGTCAAAAGACTATCACTATTCATTCTACCCACATTCGCCGCTACAACCTTCACTTTTAGGTCTAAGTAAAGCTCTCGGTATTCTAAGCAGTTTCTTAATTGTAGCTCCGAAATCTCTACTTTTTTTCTTTCCAACAGCTCGGGGGATTGGTTTTGACAAAATGCTATCGGCATAGACAAGCAAGCTATCATCAGGAATAGAATGAATCTTTTCATGTATTTTGTAAGAATTGCAATCGTTGAGAATGAGTTCTAAGCGAAGTTTAACATTGTTGGCCGTCAAGGTGTCCAATCGAGTTTTCATTATTCGACTACTTATTTGATGGTTAACAAGCGAATCTTGTAAACTTTCATTACTGGAGTCTAACTTTTGATTTTTATTAAATAAAAACCAAGAGGGCAATAAACATAGAATAGCAACACCTATCAGGATAATTCTATGTTTCCATTTTTCAAAAAAAAGGCGTAAAACATTCATGGCGACCGAGTTTTAAAGAGCGTTATCCTTTTTGTATTTGTCGAAGTCCACTGTCAAATTGCTAATGGCTAAAGCTCCAGCCGAAACCCACTGAGCAATGGTGGCGACCTTTACCAAGATAACAGGCACATCAATACCCAACGAGTTTAGTTGCGTATTGAAATTTGCAACCGAAAATGCAACAGCTCCAGCTAACAATGCCAGCTTTGAAATAAAGGCGAATAACTTGGGCGACGGAGCTGTCAGGCGTTGCCACAATGTAAGTTTGTTTTGAATATTCATTTAATTAAAGAGATTACATTTCTGACTTCAACTTTTAACCTATTCTTCTGCCACACACCTTGTGTGCCTTCTACTCCTTTTGGAGGTTTTGTATTACCTCCAATTGGAGTAAAGAATGGATACTTTGGATTTGGTATCCATTCTTTAATGCCTTCAATATGACTTCCCCATGTATAAGTAACTACGTCGCCGGGCTTTGCATCTAACTTGGAAATATGAAAGGCTTTCGCATTATTCCAGTTAAAAACAGCAGGAGCGAGACTATTCTTAAAAGGAAGTTTTATGCCACAAGCTAAATAACCATTTGAAACAAAGGCAGCACACCACATTTTATGTGTCCAATAATATTTGGTTGTATTGAACCCCAAATTTTTAAAGTACACATCAATTTGGGGATTGTCATTTCTGTTTGTTTTTTCTTTAACATACAATTGACTTTCCCACCAATCGACAACGCATTTTCTTGAATCTATGCCAGTATTACTTGGAATATGCTGACAAACACCCATATTGGCAATGCCAATGTAAAAAACCAACAAGCAATACGATAGAAACCTTCTTTGCTTGGATTGACAAAATCTTCTCGTAAGCATCTTTCTGTATTAAATTTTGAGTGATAATAAAAAAACTGTTGTGGGAATAAAGCCCATTGAATAGCAAAGCCAAATATTAATGAGCCAAGAGACATCCAAACGTTTGACAGAAAACGCATTCCACCACTGTTAATCATGCGAGCAGCAGAATCATTCTCATTATCAGACATACCATAAGCCCAAAACAAAAGTCCAGTAGCTAAAGCAAGGATTATTAAACCCCAAATTCCTTGAGTAGTAGAAACACCTAATGCAACGGGTTGCTCTACCGATGTTTTTGTCTGAGTGGTAGCATCTTCTGGCAATATGATTTCTGCTGCCGATTTTCGAGCATTACGAGCTTCCTGAACATAAAAGATTTTATCTTCGGTTGTAACAGCTCTTAATGAGAGTTCTTCAAATTGGCGTGCATCTTCCAACAATGCTTCTCTATTTTCTCTAAGTTGAATTATACGAGCAGCTTCCTGTTGTTTTAAAGCGTTTTCCTGTTGCTTTCTCTGTTGGTCTAAAGAAGCGAGCTGTTCTTTCAACTGCTGTTCTTTTTTCGCAAAATCATCATTGATTGTTTTTACAACTCTCATTGGAGGTGGTGGGGCAGTGGTACTGACAGTAGGTTTCATAATACAAAATATTTGTTTTCTTTAGAATTTGGTAACTTAGATGATGCTTTACGCTCCAAACGAGAGCTGTAAAGCGTTGAAGAAAAATATTCAGGAAAAACCGTAGCAGAAGCATAGGTTTGCAGATGCCGAATCAATTCATTGCGAAAGCCTTCTGCCAACTCACTTTCCTTCAAAGCAAGTTCTTCACGGCGTTCTTTGGGTAAAACGTTCTCACTTTGCATACCATCAAACTCAGCTATCAAACGCCAGTCTTCCGAAATATTCAAGTATGGAATTGCATCCGAAACAGCCTTTCTCGTAACATAACTTCTTACCATTTCAAAGGCTTCATCTTCTTCAGGACTAAAACTACTGTTGGCGTTACTGATTTTAGCAATCCAAGCCGTGAGCTGCTCACTGCCAATCACAGTTTTCAAATGCTTCTCTTGAGCTTTTTTTAGATAGTCTTTTAGCTGAAGAAACATTCGTCTGCTATGTGCAGCATGTGGGAAGAACTCGGTAAGTTCTGTGGCCGATGCAATGAATTGCTTTTGAATGATGGTATAAAACGGTGAATCTTTCCACGTTGAAAAGTCGTCTGCATTCTTTTCTAAAAATGCCAATGCCATTTCCAAAGATTTATCGCCTCGATTGAAAGCATCCTTACGCCCGCCAACTGTTGTCCACTTGCCAGGTGCTTGCATATCCTTTGGAGCGATGATAGTTTTACCGCCATCGCCAGTGCCTAAAAGGATTCTGAACCAACCACAATAATCAGCATAGGCCGCAATCGAAATTTTGAGATAGCTAACCAAACGGGCCTGTTTAGTATTTAGGTTAGGTGTTGCCGCATTTACCAATCCGTCAAGCTCTGTGTATAGCTCATCACCAATAGCAGGGATAATATAAAACTGTTCAGCTTCATTGATGAACGGTTTCCAAGTATCCCACTCCATGTTTCGTTGAACACCACCAAACACAGATTTAAAATCTTTTATGTCTTTAATGAACATGACTTATTTAGGATTAGGGTTAGAAGTATTATCCTTTGGCGTAACATCTGGAGTGTAGCTTTCCATACGCTTAATTCCTAAAACTTTAAGTGGCTCAAGCCCTTCGATTCGTTTGGCAATTTGCACAGGCTTGCAAATCATTGTACGGTCGAAATAAGTTAGGTAGTCTTGTAAATAGTCAGCTTCGGCAACAATTTCTTTGCCCGAACTGCCCATCTGACTACCGAGCTGCACCCCCGCTAACTTACCGGGCATTGCGTGCGAACTTGCCTGAACCAAGTTGGCCGCTTCAAACATTCGTATAAAGGCTTCGTCCTTTATTGGGTTTGTGATTGGAGTAACCTTAATTTCTTTCAGGATACCTTTTCCATCAGCGGAATATTTTGAGAACGTAACCAAAATTTTATTAGCATCGTCGATACCTGAGAGTACATCCGCTATTTCATTAAGCGTATCTATCTTCAATTTTTCTTTGGCTACATCATCTAAGCCCTCTTTATCGAAGTAATCATCAGGTATTGAAATATGATGCGTAACGAAGAAACCATTACGAAAAGCAGCCTTGTAGTATTTAGGCACATCATTCGTAACTTCTCCCCATTCTTTACTACCCCACCATTCAGCCATTCCGTTGAAGCGTTGCATCGGAATGCGTTTGATTTGGTGAATAATACAAACAGGGTACTTTGTTGGGTCAGAAGCGTCATAAGCTGGGAGAATCAGACAATCTTCTTTCTTTACGGTTTTCTGAAAGCCAAATTTATTACTGAGCCAAAAACGCTCAGTCTTAGTTTTGCCTTTCAATGGTTTTTCAGAACGAATGTCATTATTATCAACCACTTCAAGCGATGCAACTTTGTTTGTACTATCAAGCGTCATCTTGACATTCAATTCATTCCCAAAAGCAAGTTGGTAAGATGCCGCTTGGTGAAAATCGTCTAAGTCTAATCGGTCGTGAAACTCGTCGAAGTTTGTAGAATAGAAAGGAATGAGCTGTTCCTTCATATTATGTATTTGTCGGTCGAACAGTCGAAAACCCCAACCACCGATAAAACTTGCTTTTGTAGAGAGCAAAGCCCATTTATTGGGGCTTTCGGTTGCTAATCGGTGCATCTCTAAAAGTTTGGCATCATTCTCACCACGCTTGATATACTCACTGCTACTTACCTTCGGGTTTCCACCGCTTTCGGAATATACAGCTCCATCAATGGCTTCACTGCCATCTTTACCAAAACTCACAACTACACCAGCGGTAGGTGAATACTGATGCACAAATACATTATGACCAATTTGTTTCATTTATGAAAATCTATTTCTGTACCGTTAAAACTTACAAGCAAATCTATATACACACTAAAATCATGTTTCCCGCCAACTTCACGGAGCAGAAGCAAACCATTGCGATTCATCTTTTTGCGTTCACTCAAATCGTTGTTTGAGCCACGCACCAAAACGCATCGTTCCTTTTTTCCATAGTTGCCGTCCACCTTTCTGTATTCGATAGTAAAAACATTAGAAGGCTGGCACATTTCGGATAAAACTTCACCTATTCCAATCGTCTGTATCATGTTACAAGGTTAATTCCACTGTTTTTTTCATCACAGGACAAAACTTTTTTATATGTTTTGCAATCAAAAAAAATGTAAGCATTTAATAATTAGGCTTTTACGGTGCAAAACCGTTTTTTTTTCAACTTTCTGTCTTTTCTCCCTGCCCGCCACTATAACGGAATCGGCAGTTGCCATAGAGAAAAAATAGAATATAAAGGTATTAGCGTGATAAAGTGATGATTCCAGTACTTGACCAACCCGTGGACGGCATTACATTTTTATATTTTGCATAAAGAATATAATCAAGAGCATCGGTGCCATCAGTGGCGTACTCTCTCAGCCTTGCTTTGTCTTCGCTACTCTTATCTTTCTTAAAGCTTTTATCAGTCTTAACCATAGTGTTTTGCAGGGCTATGATTAGAGCTTTATTAGTGTTGACGTTGATGCGTATCTTAGGCGTGCGTTCTGACCGCTCTTCAAACAGTAGATTGACTAATACATATTTATCTTTGAAACCAGGGTAGGACGACAGCTCTCGTCTAAATACCTTCCAACCAGCGTTTCTAAATACCTCGCTGACTTCATCAAAAAAAGGCTTATTATTATTAGAAGTACCTGCATTAGTGCTATTTCCATTAGGGTCGCCATAAATGAAAATATCCTTTTTGGTATGTGTAGCATACTTCTCGCAGACCTTTTCAGCGAGCTGTATGTATAGTTTCTTTTCCCTGTTATCTTTGACGGCTGGTTTGGCAAATTCACTATTGATTACCCTTAACTCATTTGATGTTTCTTGGCACACCAATAACCAACATATATCACTGTTAAAATCAAAAGACACTTCTAATGGTCGGTCTATATGGTAGTCATTTGAAGTCCAAATAAGGTTCTGCTTATCATCTCTTTTATAATCATAGCTATCCTTATACCCGTGTTTAGAGCTGGTAAAAGCATGATAATAGGCGTTAGGTATTTTCAGTACCCTGTGGTTTAACACTTCGACTTCAAACTTCCATGGGTCCAGTAAATCTTGTAATCGCTCACCATAGTCATGTGGTAGATGTTCTTGATTATCGTGATATGTCGATTCAAGAAATAGGTATTTGGGTGGATTTGCCTTTAATTGTGAAGGTGTCATTTTTAACCTTTCATCAATCATCGCTTTCCATTTTTCTTCCGTGTCGTAAATCCAGTTCCCTTCTGGAGTCCAAGAGGCTGACGAAAAGTCAAAAAATCCATACCTGAGCGGATGGTCTTTGTAAGGCACTAACTTGTTTTCATTGCCACGAAATGCAGGTAATAAAACCGTTTGAATAAATTCAAAAGACATAGTGGCCGATTCATCGACTAAAAGTCCATCAATTGAAAGTCCACGATGGTATTTTTGAGTGTCTTGGGAAACGAAACGAATTGTAAAACCATTAATGAAGGTCATACAATATTGGTATGCCTTCTTTCCTGGGACCTTGTAAGGTCGAATCCAGTTTTTAGGGGGTTGCGTTCCAAGTGTGTAAACTCCATATGGACAATTTTTTGCGTCATATTCATGATAGCCCATCATTTCGAGAGAATCACGGATAGAAGGAATAACAACGGAGTCAAGTTGTACATAGGTGAGTCCAGCGACCACCCAAGTTGCCCTTGGGAAATCATTAAATAAAATTCCTACTTGAAATCCCATTGCGATTGACTTTCCAGAGCCACGACCGCCAATAAACGACTTTCGTTTTGCACGAGACCGTAAAAACTTCCATTGCTTGATATTGGGCGATACAGAAATTATTTTTTGAGCCTCATTCATCTAAATCAATCGTTTTTTCTTTTTCGTAGTTGTGGATGTCAACTTTTGTGTTGAAAATGATTTTGGTAGGTTTCAAGAAATCTTCTGGGTTCAAACCATCCATTTCTTTTTCATGGATACCTAAACAGTCATCGGCTTCTTTTCGAGCAGCAATGGCCCAATCGTATTTCTTCTCTTTTGTAGATAGTTGAGATAAAAGGTCGAAGTATTCAGCCGATGCTACTCGGCGACCATCTTTGTCGACTGGTTCTTTGCGACCGTGTAGGAAAATAGAGGCTGCCAAGTCATATTCTGCCTGACGGTCTTTGATATTGTAGTCTTTTTTGAGTGCGTCAATAATCATCTGCTTAGTTCGCCCCATGACGTACCAAGACCATGCTTTTTTGAATCGCTCAAGTTTGATTTGTTGTTCTTCTGGAAGGGCCTCAAATTCAACTTCCCCAAGATAATATTTGAAGTAAGGTTCAAGCTCTGATTCTTCTATCTTTAGGAGCCGTTTGATTACACCTGACTTATGCTTTGTGATTCTCATTCTATCAAATAAAAAAGTCCATGCTACGAATTTGTAGCACGGACTTTCGGTTTCACAGGATAGAAGTTTTAGGCTGAAAACAAGCCCATACAGTTGTCTCCTAAAGCATTTTTAGCATTTTCCATTGATTCTATTTCTCCATCAACTGGCACGTGCGGTTCAAGTTTGCACCCTTCTTCAAAAAAGTGGGCGAACCCACGCCCCAACTTTTTCCCCTTTCGGGTATGTTTATCGTAAGCGAAGTCGGGAATGGAACGGAATCTGCTTGAGTGGCAACCAAAAACATAACAGGTTTGCCAGTCAATATGTCGGCTTTTCTTTGCTCGACAAAGCATAATGACAGCATGAACAATGAACAAACGTTCTGGAAAATGCTTATCATCTTTCTTTTTGGCCTGTTCTCGATGTAGGTCATATAGTGCCATAATTTCGCTTGAGATGTGAGGCTCTGCCAAACCAACGTCTTCCGAACTAATAATTCTTAACCTTTTCCAAACGTATTCTTGATAGTTACTCAAACAAAGTTCTGCCATCCAAAATAGTGCGTCGTCTTCCATCCCCCTTCGAATACATTTTTGAAGGGCAGAGCTACATTCATAAAAATCGTAGCCATTTACTGTTTTAAGCTCTTGTGGTATCATAATGCTATTATAATTATACGTCCTTGTTCAATTTTTACACTACATTCTGTGCCGATTTTAAAGCCAGCATCCCGCAAATATTCACCTTGCATTTTAATCAATGGTACATTTTTAGCATTCCATGTGGTTCTGACGTAGCGTTTTGAGATTTTTGTTTTTCTGAAAATTTCCATACTTTTGATTGTTCTTTTGTTTTTCGTGATTGATTTACTTGAGAATATGAAAGCCCTGCGACAACAGGGCTTTCTGCATTTTAGAATAAATTTGTTTGCTGTGCATCCGATGCACTTTTAAATAATGGCAAGTCTGAAAATCCCTTGAGCAAAGACTTCTGAACTCCGAGAACCATATCTGGTCTTTCTTTTATTTGCTCGATGATTTCTTTTTGTTGCTCTGCTGGGAGCTGTTCTAATTTCTTCTTAAAATCCTTAGCTTTCACGTTGTTTAAATAGTTTAAGGTAGCATCTTCATTTTCAAATTTTACGACTTTTTCAGCGTCTTCACGCCCTTTATTATATTTATTGATGTTCTTACAGGCATCAACAAAAACACCTCCATTCTGGGCTTTTTTGCAAGCATAGTATTCTTCTGTACTTACTTTCATTACAAAAGTACCTGGTGCTAATCGCTTGATACTTTTTTCTCTCTTTGGCAAGTTTTCTTTAGTGAATTCTTTCATTTTGTTTGTTTTGTGATTGATTTGATAGTACGAATTTAGGCAAGGTTAACAAGGGGTAAAAACAGTGAATCTTTTATTTTTGCAAATAGTTTTCCACATAAATAACTGATAATTAGGGCTTTAAAAAAGTGTCAATTGAGTAATACCAGGCTTTTTTATTCCTGGCATTTTTACTTCAAATTCGGGTGGGACAACCTCAGTAATTTTTGCTTCCTTCTGAATGATTTTACTTTGAAAACATTCCTCTTGAGTAATGCTTCTAATGCTTGGCAATCCATATTTTAAGGTGTCATTGATTTGATAGCCAAAACGCCAAGTGTCGCCGTACCAAAGTGCATCAGCACAAACCACCTGCCCAACCAATCCGTGTATGCACATATTGATAGCTGTCATTTTTGTACAGATTTGGTCAATGTCAGTTGCAAAAAAATGGCTATTACGAGCGAATCTTCCTGAAGCCAAAAGCATTCTTCCTGACCCACAACACGGGTCATTTATTTTTACATTTTGGCAATTTGAAACAATTATTGCCGCCATCATTTCACAAATTGGTGCTGGAGTGAAGAACTGACCTAAACGACTTGATTTATAAGAAGAAGTAATAACTTCATAAAACTCACCGATGCCATCATACCAGTTATATTCATTATCATCGCCTTCACCGATGCCATTTCGGTAGGCTACAAACATTTCACGAACACAAATACAAAGCTGTTCGTAATCATTCTTGTACTGCTTTTTTAATTTATCACCTAATTCTTTATCACCTTCATACTTAAAGAAAGTAACCATTAGGTCAATTAAATCTGAAAAAACATCAGCAGTATCATATTTATATGATAGCTTATTGAATTCGGTATTGAAGGCCCGTAAAGGCTTTGGTACATCTACTGTCTTTGCCATAAAATAAAATCGCCCCGCTGAAAACGGGGCGTTGGGTTTAAAATGGTGCTGTCTCAAGGTTTAAGCTCATAAATTCATTGCTTCTAATTAGATGCTCTGCGTAGTAGTCCTTAATATTGAACCCTGCTACTTCTTTGAATCGCTTTTCGATGGTCTCTCTCTCAATTACTTTTGGGTTCTTGTAAGCATTTGGCTTGTACTTTTTGACAAATTCGATACAATCATCTATTGTAATTTGAATAGAGCTGCTTGCGTTGATTTCTTCGACTTTTACATCTAAATTAGTTGTCTTATCATTAAACCAAGCCTTACTTACATCTTTCAACCAGTTCTTATCTCCCCATCGCTCGAAATCGGTTTTGGGAAATGGAGGCAAACACTCATCAATGATAGATTCTTTACAAATCCAACTTTCTGCATCTGTTTTTGCTTGCTTCCAAAACTTAGCTAATTCATAAGGATTTTTACTGTTTTCTACTAAATAAGTATGGTACTCATTTTCGTCCATAAATTGCTCTGGAGCTTCTGTTTTTAAATTCCAAAGGTGAGCAACAGTATAGATGTTTAATCGTTCTGTAAGCTCACTATCCATTCTGCTGATAGCTACTTTTTGAGCTGTAAGTTTTGAAAAAGCTATATAATTAGCTTCTGTTGCTCCTTCATATTTTCCGATGTGGCGTTGGCAATTAGGCCCGATTTTAATTGTTCTGTTTGACATGATTGTGATTGATTTACTTGATATGAAAAAATTAATTAATTGCTCGCAAAACCCTTTTTATTGGCACTTTTCCAAATAGCTTAACTGACTCATAAATTTCGATTATATCTTCTTTTTTGAAGTCTGATTTTGGAATATGTAAAATGTTGTCAGCTTGACGAAAAGTTATATTTTCAGCATTTTCACGTAGAAAAGTGAATCTTCCTTCTTTATTTTTTAACTCTATTATTTGCAAAAAATATAGCATGATTTTGTGTTTTTGATGTTGAATTGATATGCGAACGTACGATGAGTTTACAAGTAGCCAAAACTGTTTTTCTTATATTTTTTAATAAAAAAAAGCCCTTAAACTGAGGGCTTTTCGAGAAACTATGGCATTAAAAAGACTTGGTAGGTTCTCTTTTCTTTGGCGATTTTCAAAGCAGTTTTCTTTGATTCGGAGTACATTCCTGGTATTGATATAAGTTCGTTTCCAATCTTGAAAAACCAGTTACCAAAACCCTTTGGACCTTTGCCCAGACTTGCTTTATAAAATGTTAATTTGACGTACTGCATAGTGTATTTGTTTATTGATTACACTGCGAACGTACGAGGAGTTTACAAGGAGAAAAAACAGTAAAACATATATTTTATCTGCTTTTTTGGCAGGCTATAAAACAAAAAATCCTGCCAATGTTGACAGGATTTTTTGCAGACTACAAGAACTTATTCTTTCGATTTTTCAATCCATTCTTTACGAATGAACGTTTCGGGTCTTGGAAACAGTATTTGCATGACGTACCGAAAATATAACCTGATAATTACTCTCGTTTTGCTCTTTTTCATCAGAATGGTACTTTGAAGTTCATTTGATACGGGTGGTTTTTTGTTCCCATCTTTCTGACGCAAATTACATCTTCTCCGAAGAATTTCTGTAATTCCTTCAAAGTTTTTTCGAGTGTTTCCAAATTTCTAAATTCTGCCAGTCCACCAGCTCCGGTCCAGGTCTCGCCAAAGTGAAAATAAAAACGATTGTCCCTCCAAATTTTTCGGTTATGATAAGCATTTAAGCCCGAAAGCCAATAGTCTTCTTGGTATCGCTGTTCAGGACGAAAGAAAAGTTTTGAGCCAACAAATAGCCCAAAAGCACAAGTGTTTATGTACCCTGATATTTGGACGGGAGCGAGCGAGCTGTATGTAAATGGTTTTCCGCTTGTATTGAACCCGAAAATATAGGCCCCACTTTGACGAGCAGCACGTGCTGTGGATTGAATGACCTCAAATATTTCATCGGGTGCCAATTTATCAGGTTCGTTAGGCTCAGTATAAATACGCTTCATAAACATCAAATCATCGTCCAAGTGAAAAGCATCGCCGAAATATTCCATCATCCACTGGCGTTTCCAACTAAGACCCACAACAGAATCAGGATGCGTAACAATTTCGTAGTTATGGCCACAATGCTCACGGTATTCACCTAATTGGCTCTCTGGAATACAAATGATACTATTCGATACTTTCTTATGAGTAGTGATTTTAGCGGCTCGTTTATGGCTTGCTATCAAGACTTTTATAGGCGTTTGTTCCATCTTTCAGTAAATTGTTTTGCATTCAGAACATAACTTTCACCAACATTCGAGGTTTTATAATCTTTCATTACCTCTAAGCCTAAAACAGACCGAACAAAATTTTCATCAATAGAATTTTCGATGACGATGATAACAGCACTATATTTCTCCGAAAACTTTGGAACAATTGGGTATTCAGGTTCTTGGGCTTCGGCAATTTCATTAGCCACTTGGTCGATGGCATCAAGATTGAAACCATAATCTGACAGGTCTAAAAAATCATCAAACTCTTTTTTTAGTATCTCCAAATCCCACTCTCCAGCATGGGTATTTTCGATAACCATTACTTCTCGTAATTCTTCATCAGTCAGCTTTCGAGTAGCTGTACGGACATCAATCATAGAATCGCCAAGGCCATATTGCACAAGCAACTCACAACGTTGTTTTCCGCCTAATAGCGTACCATCGGCATCACGAATAGGTATAGAAATCATACCATATTTCTGAATACGCTCCCAAAGTTTCTTTCGTTCTTCTTGCTTAATTTTTCGGGGATTTTTGGAGCTGGGGACAAGCTCACTAACCTTTACCTTTTCGGTAATGAAGAGTTCATTAATCATGTTTTGCAAACTTAAATTTAAAAAAATACCACATTGCAAAGCTGCAATGTGGTATTCTATATGAGTAGGGCAAAACTTATGCTCTTTTAAATATTTTTAAAAAATCTAAAGACATTGATTCAATAGTTTTTTTGCCATCAATTTCAGCATCATACTTTTTACTGTAAAGGATATCATTAATATCAAACATAGCTAATTCAACAGGTTTTCGCCAAGGGATAGGTGCTAATTCATAACCATTATCTCTTCTGTCAATAAATCTCTTTAAGCATAAATCAATAGGTGTTTTCACTATAATACGAATAACTCTACCATCAAATTCTTTTTCCAATAGTGGAACATACCTTGAAGTGCCAGAGGTTTCTAAAATAGCAAATGGACTTTTTATTAAATCTTCAACAAGTTTCCTCCAAGAATATCCCTCATAGTCTTCGACCCAACTGCCATATACTTTTCTATACTCATCAATGGAGAAAAACTGAGCATCTTGAAATTGTGGTTTTATCGTTTCAATCAACGAGCTTTTTCCAGCAGCAATATTACCAATCACATGAATTAAAGTCTTTTTCATTTCTTCTTCAAATTATCAATCTTCTTGCCATAAGCAACCAAATCTTCTTCTTTACCTGAGTTCTTACATTCGCCGTGTATATCTGTTGTCTGTACTTCGGCATATAGAGGATATAAAAACCATCCAATCTTTTTAAACCTTGCAACATACTGTTCTACATCAATGTAAAAAACACATCTTTCACGTGGTTTAATGGTATTTGTCTCAACACTTAACAGCTTCACTTTTACCCCCAAAATAGTTCTTAAATCAAGATAAAGAACACCTTCGGGTGTACGAAACTCAGTATTGTTGAATAATTCAAAAAACAAGCGTCTATGCTTTGTTTCGACCTTTTTAGTTACTAAGTGTGATAAATAAACGCCATCAGGCAACTCATTTTTTTCCTCCAAAATACTCTTTTGCATAGCCTTCTTGAATCATTAATTGATTAATATTTTTATCGTCTAAGTAAACATCTGCCAAATATCGTCCATATTTATCAGTATCTAAATCATCGTCGATAACTTTATATGAAGTCAATTTTACTGATTTCCCCTGAAGTAAATCGGTCAATCTTACTTTGGCAGCTTTTGCGGCCGTGCGAATTTCAACTTTTGTACTACTCAGCTCTGGTGTGTCAATTCCATAAAGCCGAATTTGCAAATTTTTCTGAGCAATGTCAAATAGGCAATCAACTGTTACCTCAATCGTATCGCCATCTATTACTCTCGTAACGACGGCATCAATACCTTTGTAAACTTTGTCTCCAAGTTTCATAATGATTTGAATAGTTTAAGCATGATTTCTAATTTCATTTCACCTTCACGAATTTTAACAGCATATTCCTGTTGTTTGACAAGCGTTTTATTCGCCTTCAGTTTATCAGACCACTTTTTAAGATTGATTTTCAAATTACCAATTGCTCTATCGAGTTCGTATTTGCTTTTGGGCAATTTATCTGCCCAACCATCAGGCAAATCGGCAATTTTTTCTTCAGGTAATTTACCATGCTCGATAACATACCTAATCTTATCGCCAACATTCTTCCATTGCTCACGAAGAGCTAAAATCTGCTCAACAACAGGTTTACAGTTTACATGAGTAGGGTAGTTTCTCAAGCTATTAGATAATTCACTCTTTTGGGCATCAAACTGTTGCTGTTGTGTTCGTAGCTGGTTAATAACCTGTTTTGCATTTTCATCTAATTGCAGTACATCGTTTTGACCATAAGTCTTGGTAGGTACGCTACTGGTCGGAACAGGTACAACCTGCTTTATATCAGGTTTAACGCCCTCATTGCATAGTTTTTGATATGCTTCTTTGCATAAATCAACTTCTGCTTGAGTGTATTTTTTTGTTCTCAAACCTGATTCAAGCAGTTCTAAACGTGCTTTTAGGGCTTTTCTTTCGTTCATTTTGCAAGATTTCTAAAAACGAGCTAATTACTTCGTAATAACTCATTGCTAAGATATAATCGTAAGGGTCTTCGAAGTGGTCGGGAATAGGGCAGTAAAAAAGGAAATTGAGCAAAGCAGATTCTAAAACATCAGTTTCGATGTCCTCGGACTTTAAAAATTCCGTAGCAGATGGGATTGAGTCAGGTTTGGCATACATAAAAAAAGAGCCGACAGGTCCTGCAAACTTAATTAACCATAAAGGCAACCACGTAGGGTTCTTTCAACCCCTGCCTGTCGGCAATCTCTTGCCAACACGTGGTATGCCTATAAATGGTATTTAAGTTTGCATTACAAACATACAAAAAATACCTGCTTTTGCAAACAGGTATTTTTGAGGGCATTATTTTTCTGTACGGCTTCTATAAATAGGCTCAGTATTAATCACATCTTTTTTGCCCGCTCTCTCTTGACTTTCGGCTTTCCTTCTATCAAGTTCTGCTTTTGCTTTTGCCGCAGAATTCGAGACTTGTACATCCGTTTCACCTTCACCATTAAAAATAGATTCCTTGATGTTCTTTAAGACATTCTTCAATATCTCTTTGGCTTTCTCTTTACCAATAGTTTCATCAGGTTCAGGAGCTTTCGGTTGCTCAGGCTCAGGAGCTTTCAGTTGCTCGGGTTCAGGAACTTTCGGTTGCTCAGGCTCAGGAGCTTTCAGTTGCTCGGGTTCAGGAACTTTCGGTTGCTCAGGCTCAGGAGCTTTCGGTTGCTCAGGCTCAGGAGCTTTCAGTTGCTCGGGTTCAGGAACTTTCGGTTGCTCAGGCTCAGGAGCTTTCGGTTGCTCAGGTTCAGGAGCTTTTGGTTGCTCAGGCGGTTGTGGCGTCTGCAACTTTGCTACCTGATTTTGGCTTGGTAGCTGTTCGTTTTTGTTCTTTGCCATCTGTTGGAGTTGGTTTAGAGGTTGAAGCCTTTACAGCAGGAGTTCTGACAGACTCGAAAATATTAGTTACACCAGCATCAATCAATTTCTTTGCATCGGCGTCACTAATATTTTCATCAATCCGCATTAAACCCACACCTGGCACGACCTTACTAATCGAACCGGGCTTAAAACCTTGTTTAAATTTGTAGTTTTTCATTACGGTAAATTGTTTTGAAATGAGCAAAAAGGCAATGCCTTTTAAAAAATCATAATTAAGCTGGTAAAGCTTCAAAATTTAAAGCCGCTGCTACTGTTGGGCTTAAAGGTAAAATATCCCACATAATACCATCGGCATCACCTTTCATAGTAAAGCCACGAGGGTCGCCACCTTTCTTGCCTGTTTTGAAAGACTGTTTGGCATATACTGGAGTTTTTGAAGAACCTACAACCCCAAATAAGCCATCGCCCATTTCAACAAAGAATACACCACCAGCATTCAAAAATTTACTTAATTCTGCTTGGTGTCCTTTACTGAATGATGCAAACATAAATTCGATATTATGTTTAAAACTCTGAAAGCCTGGTTCTCCTTGTTTTTCCGAAGATGCTTCAACTTTACCATCTGGAAAATCATAAACGGCAATTTTAGTAGCTACTGGTATTCGGGGAGCCACCGTAATTTCACCAGCCGTAATATCTCCTTTCACGGGCCACGGTGCCGTAAAGGATTTTGCTAAAACTACTCCAAGAGTATATACACCACCTGGGTTTCCCTCTTGGTGTGAATCAACTACTAAACTTGCAAAATTTACATTTGACATGTTTGAAAATTTGTTTGAGAAGTGAAAAAACACCTATCTATCAAATAAATGATAGATAGGCTTTCAATGGCTTATTAGTTTGAATCTCCGACCCAAATAAGCTCCGTTGCACAAATACCTACACCTGTGAAGAAGTCCATGATATAAGCAAGTGAACGGTCTCTTTTTTGGTAGTCAAAATCGACGTTGTTTTGCTTGTTTTCATCGTCATACAAGAATACAAGGTTCTCTCTTGTCGTAATGATTGGACGGTCAAAACCTGCCAAACCTTCTTCGACGATAATTTCTATGTTAGAGCCATCCAAATACTTTTTGGTGAACCCTGTATTGTATGGAAGCGTACCATGTAGAGCTTGGTAGTTTTCCTCATAGAAATCCTTCGTTTCTTCATTGAGAATCAAAACAGCATTGTTGCCATAGCGTACACCCGCAGGCAATGCTTTTTTCATCTTAGTCAACTGAGCAACTGCATTCGTGCCATTAATAGCATCAATATCAACTATATTGATAGAGCCATCATTCAACGCAATTGCATCTAAAATTTGCTTTATCCAGCCGTCGAAAAGACCCATAAACGATTTGTCAGCTTCATTGTGTTCCGCCTGCCACATCGCCAAACGCAAATATTTTTTCACTGCCTTCAAAATCTTCTTAATCACATCTTCCTCGTAAGGATATGTTTTAGGGTCGATTTTCTTGCTTTTTACACGGCCAATGTAAGTGTTATACATGGCCATAATTTTCGTGTGCTTGAACTTCAAATCGACTTTGGCAGGTTTTACAGACGCTTTACGTGTCTTATACTTTACTACCTCATTTTTAGGGTCGAATGTGTCTGTTCCCCCGGGCTGGAGTGGGTCATCTACGATTAAGTCGGTCAATACGACTTCACCGGTAGTTGGCAAAAACATTACGTAGTCATCTAATGGAACGAGTGGGCTTCCGGGAATCCCATCGAAACCAACAGATGTAACTTGCTGAATCAAATGCTCTTGGTTATCCAAGGCATAGTTCTGCAAGTCGGTCGAAATGTCTGCCACCGAGATAGAATCTGTTGCAGGTACTGGCATTTTGGTTTGGTTTTAAATTGTTGATGAAATGTAATTTGAGTGAGTTTTAAGCCAGTTTTTCGGCAATGGCGATTGCTCTCGCATTCCCTTTCGATTGGCGTTTAACACTTGGCTTATTATCAGCCGCATCGCCATCGTGTGTAACTCCAGCCGCTTTCATGTTGTCATACCAAGTATTTAGCACTTCATATCTGCCTTTTTTCTGATTCCATTCAGTGGCATCAGCTCTTAAAGCAGCTAATTCAGTAGCCGAAATACTCACCATCTGAGAGCTTGAAGCATTTGCTTGCGATTGGTTCGTTGCTCCTTGCTCTGTTGCTGTTTCGGTCGATGTTTCTTCCGTCTCGGCAGGTGTAGGAGTTTCAGGCGTTGGGTTGTCTTCAGTAGAAGTGGCTCCGTCTTCTGCTGGCTCAGGGGTTTGTCCCTGCTCTGCTTGCAAATCAGCAAGGGTTTTGCGTTTGTTATTCATATAAAAAGTTTATTTACGGGCTAATAAATCAGCTCTTCGCACGGCATCGCCAAGGAAGCCAATGCGGTCAGCCATTCCATTTGTGGTCGCAATTTTGCCATTGAACATTTTGCCTGTGAAGATGCTGTTGTCAGATTCAGGGATATTTCTACCATCGGAAACAGACTTGATAAATTGGCTACGAATGGGTTTCAGTTCTTCTCTTACAGATACTAAAAGCTCATCAGTCAAAGGCTCGACTGAGTTAAAAAGGCTTTTGTCTTCTGAGCCTTCCGAACGTATGATGGTGATTTTGTAACCCTCTTTTTCGTAGAATTGAGAGGCATCAATGTGTGTAGCAAGCACGCCAATACTGCCAACTTCGCTACTGATGGCAGCTTCCATGACAATTTCTTTACATTGGCTTGCAATCCAATAAGCAGCACTGGCAGCCATCCCAGTAATATAGGCAACAACAGGTTTTTGAGACTGTCGAACAATGGCTGCAAGTAATTCAGTACCATCTACACTGCCCCCAGGTGAATTGATTTCGAGAACAATTGCCGATACATTGTCATCGGCGTTTGCCTCTAAAATCCAAGAGCCAATGTCTTCTGTACCCCAACTACATAAGTCGCCATAACGGCTCATTACACCAATGATTGGGATAATTGCAACCAAACCACTTTTTGTAGGTACTTTGGTGATTCGGTTTTCGTAGTAATAACTGCCTGCTGAAATTCGAGCGAAGTATGGCTCTTTTCTTGCTTTAACACTCAGAGCATGGTCTAAGCGACCAGCTAACACAACCATAGCAATACGGTTGTGAAATTGGGGTTCTAATGCCCATGTACGGGTGATAAGTTCGGCAGTAAAATTCATGCTACGAACTTATCGGCTCGTGGTGGGCTTTCACAGGACAAAACTTTTAGAAACATAAAAGCCCCATAGCAGAGCTATGAGGCTTTAATTATAGGCTACAATGCACTAAAATTCGTTTTCGCCGTGAAATCGTGTATTCTGAGCCGTTTTTTAGCGTTACAGAATTATCGCTAAAGCTCACAACATGATTTTTATTTACGGCAACAGTCCGACTAATGCGAAGAAACCTATCGTCTAAATGTTCACTCAAGCCAGCGATTGAACCGCCAACAATAATTTTTTTACCTTCGAGTATAATCTGACAATAGCCCCCCGTTTGGCAACCTTGCAATACCCATATATCGTCCAGCGATGAGAGCT
This sequence comes from Emticicia aquatilis, assembly GCF_014644295.1. Classification (GTDB taxonomy): domain Bacteria; phylum Bacteroidota; class Bacteroidia; order Cytophagales; family Spirosomataceae; genus Emticicia; species Emticicia aquatilis. Next base: position 725,228 of record NZ_BMKK01000001.1, on the reverse strand, counting down.
TTCGTATTATCCGCTTCATTTTTCTTCCATTTCAGTAAACCATATTGAACCCCAATAGTAGAATTTCGGCAATTGCTACAAATGCCAATCCGAAAGGTAATTGGCTTATCATAAGAGGCTTTATCGAAAAATAAACTTGGGTATGATATAACTCTGCCCCAATCGTCTCGAACCGAAAGGAAAACATCTGAAGTATGTGGCCGTAATACATTCAGTTCGCCATTTGCATAGTAAAAGGCATTAACATCGCCATGATTATCTATTATCAAATAATCTAAACGGTTATTGGCAATGATATTTTGTGCCGCTCTGACATCATTTACAATCATACAGGGTTCGGCGGTTGGTCGAGTCAGTATCTCCGTCTGATACTCAATGCTTTGTGCAAAGCTCAGTTGCACAAAGCATAAGAAAAATAATAACTTTCTCATTAGTCGTTATCATTTTTGTAGCGACGTACCACCGAATTATCAGGCGATACACGCTTTTTTGATTCAACATCTTCAGCTTGAGAAATGATTTTCTTTCGCATATTAATGCTTCTCATGCTTCGGTCATATTCTTCCTGAATCTGTTTTTCGTTTCTACCCATCCAATAGCCGCCGCCTGCTGATGATAGAATACAATCAAGTTTATCAGAGCTGACAGTAATACTTAGCTTTTTAGTAGAACTTTTAAAGTCTTTGTTTGCTAAAATAAAAGTTCTGGTATCATTGAACGCCTTCCAGTCGGTTAAATTGGGGTTTTCGTCATAAACAACCGAAGCCAAACAGTTTCTTACCATTCTTGCTTCTTCAAGCCCTAAATCATTCACTGGATAGGTGCTTAACTTGAGCGTATCATTATATTGCACCACTGCTTTGGGTTTCGGAGCTACTGCTTGAATACCTTTTAGTGCAACTTTGGGAGCTGTTCGGATAACTCCAGATGGCGTAAATGTTACCGAACCGCCTTCGGTAGCTGCTATGCTAACAGACTGAGCATGGAGCGTGCAAGAGCAAAACAAGAGCAAAAAGCCTAAACGTAATTGTTTCATTGGTTTTGAATTTTGTTGATTAGAAAATATAAATTGCGACAGAAGTGCCATTGAAAAAGCATCTTACCTCAAAGAAACCTTTGGGAAATGTGAACGAGGTGCCAGGTGCAGCACCTACCACGAAGTTCATATCTTCAAATGTGGTTCCTATACTTCTCGAAGATGGTTTGTAAACTGTTTGGTCCGATGATAAGTAAAGCGTTACAAGGTTTGCACCTTGAGTAATAAGTTTAAAATCAAGCCCTGAAACTTGAGTAATAGCAGGAAGAAGCATTTGATAAGAACCCGCAGTGGCTAAATAGCAGCTATGGTTTTTTACCGTAAAGTTTCCAGTAACATATACATTATCGCCAGGCTCGACAGCTCCTGAGCCACGAACATTAGTAGCAAGTGCAATATTAGTAGTATATCCGCCATTTGTTAGATATACATTAATATCAGGCTTAACACCAAAGCCACCAATCCAGTCGGTTACCTTTAATACTATTGAATTAAGGTATGCAACCGTTGATAGCACAGGCGACCAGCCTTGAAAGCCCTGAGCTCCAGCATTTCTACCAGTGCCAATTTCTATTTTACTTGTACTCATATCGTTATTTGCTTTTCGATAATAAATCTGCCTTTTAGTTGTGTTTCGATAGTGCCATCAGGGTAGGTTCGTTGTAAATCATAGTCATATTCGCCTGATGCAATTATGTCAGACTTGAACATCAATAGTTCTGTATTGTTGTTCTGTAAAACAAAACCATTACCCATCACGAAGCTCGTAATTACAGCACCTGTGAAATCACGAACTTGCATTTTGAAACTATTACCTGTCAGGTTTTCAATGTTGCTGTTTGCATCACGGAAGGTCAAAACCTCATTAATGGTATCACCTTCATAAGCATAGAAATCTCTTTCTGCATAGCGTCGAAGGTCTATTTTTAATCGGTTTGAAGTCAAATCAACAAAATTCATGGTCGTAATTATTGGGCGGTAAATCGAACTTACTTCTAAGGTTATTGTCGTAAGGTTTTTACTGGAGCTTCTTTCTCCAGTAACTTGATTGGTAGATAATCGACAGCCTGTATGTGGCTCGCCAATAATATGAGTGTAGCCGTTGAAGTCTTCGGCAAAACAAACCCAACGGCGTTCAGCATGAAGATAGAGCCATCTTTGAAGCTCTACGGTAATTTTAGCTAAGTCAAGTATGATTTGGCTTACGCATAAAATGCCATTTTCATTGAGTCGGTCTTTGATGGAAAGCGAGCAAGTGCCGTGTGCAAATAAAAATTCGCACATGACAGCTCCATCCTTAATACTTGCATCTGCCCAAACGCCTAAAAATGGCTCTGTTTCAAAGCCATCATCAGAAACAACTACAAGCCGATAGATTCCACCAGAATTGAATAGGTCATCAAGCATGCCCAAAAATAAAATATGGGCTTCTCAGATAACAGGAACGAAGATGGGAGGTGTCAAAAACAGAGGAACAAAATTCCCCGATTTAGGAACAAAATTTGTAGAAATCGGAACAAAGTTTTTGGCTTATTTTTTTACTTTCTCAAGCAAACTATCACGGTTTTTCAATGCTTCTTTATATTCTTGTTCAATAATTGGTCCGTATTTCTTATTGACAAAGCGACGATAATTGTCTTTGTCATAATCAACCTTATCTAATTCATACCTGCGAAAAAAGTCATCAATGGCAGCAGTATAATTAAGGCTGAAAGCAAATCGACCTTTACAATAATTGATTACTGCCAACTCAAAAACCGACTCCAATACGTAGCCTAATTGGCAATAATGGTGCATAGTAAGTTGATTGATTTTTAGAGGGAATGAAACAGACACACTAAGCATTGTTAGTTTTTCTAAACCTTTCTCGGTGTACTCGACTGGTAAATCTGCTTTGTCTAACGGATGATAGCTTACAACTGAACAAATGTGGCGACCGAGCCAGTGGCGTTTTTCAATCACGGCATCGGTGCCAAGATTAGATTTATGAGAAAAATAAGCCTTGACAACAGGAGGAACAGGGATTTCTAATGTTCTATTTTTCATTGCAGAGCAAGATTTAGTATATTTACAGTTCCAAAACATACCGCTCCTGATGCCAACCAATTGACCACCGTTACCAGCGGTGGTTAATTTTTATAAAAATAGCCTGTTTTTTGCACTTTTCCAACAATCATCTACATTACTTTGCTTCGATTCGACCAATCACACGGTTTTTCTTTCAACGGTCTGAGTTCTGTTTTTACTATATTTTTATATTTTTAATATTATTGATATTTTAGAATATAACTAACTGATAATTAGATGCTTATAAATCAGGTACTTTCAAATGAGTTTATATTAGAATCGGCAAAACAGCCGATTTTTTTATATTAGGAGTATTTTAGGCCATACTTAGTGAATTATCTAATATTAAACTTTTATATTATTAATATTAAAAAATACAAAACTATATAGGTTTATATTAAAATCTAACTCGTTGAATTTCAGACTATTATAACCTACAATTAAATACTAATATGAATAATATAAAAATTCGCTTGTTTGTTGTTGTTGGGTAAAAGGGAAGTGGCAAACCGTAAAAAAGTTAAATATTCGCAAATATTAGTTTGACAACTATTTTTGTATTATATATATACATAAAAACACCGCCAGCAATGCTAACGGTGTTTCTGATATTCACTAACCCTAAACAACAAATACAGCGGTGGCTGTTATGTCTTTATCCTCCAGCTCGCTTTCTTGTCACGGTGCTTCTTCCCAAGGTGAGCTTTCAAGCCCATTATATTTTTAAATTCTCGACCATCACAATAAGGACAAGAAAGTGATGCTGATTCTACGAAAAAAGTAAGCGGTTGTTTTGCATTCATGTTGATGGCTGGCAGAGCTTCATCAACTAAAAAGGTGAGCCAAGACATTTGGTGCTGATTGCACTTGATTTTAAGTGAATGTTGTATCGCATAAATATCTTCGGGCTTTCTACTTTTGAGAGCTGCCTCGATGGCCTCAATTAAAGTAGTACGTGTGTAAATTGTCATTTCAGCCATTACGCACCTCCTTTACTGGCACCACTACATAACCACGAGCAAACAAACCAGTTACGATGCCATCAGTATCATCGCTATCAGCAGGGATTCCCATTTCGCTCAATACCTCAAAAATAGAGCTTTGGATATCTATCAAATCAATGTCTTGGTAGATGGCCATAAAATCATCAAATTTACTCACTGGACACCTCCTTTTTCTTGAACTCGACGACCCAAACATAGGGGTTGTTATCCCAAGAGGAAGTGCCATTTATTGAACTCCATAGCGTTCTGAAAGAATCTCTGAATTGTCTTCCAGTATCAGCACAAAATCCGGGCTTAAAGCCTCTGATATGCTTATGCTTAGATTTGCTGTAAATTTGAGCACCTAAATAATCAATAGTACAAAAATGTGGATGGTCTCCATAAGTCTTAGTTTCAATACCTTCATTTTTCGCATCTTGTTCAGAAATATCTTGCAGTTTCTCAACTTTAATATTAGTTATCTCAAGCGTTATTCGTGAAGCTTCACGAGGCATAAAAATTGATGGTTTCCATTTTGGTTTACCAACTTCACTACACTCACATTGCTCAAATTGCTCGCAACAAGTTCCATCGGCAAGAAAGATATATTCATTTCCGTTTTTGAAAAAGGTTTCTCTAACCCACAGCTCATCACCAACTTTACCATAAGGACTTTCTAATTCTACTTCACAACCTGTTTCATGAGCAATTACAGCAATGTATTCTTCTGAAATGTTCAAATCATTAAAATCCATTGTACTCCATGAAGGTAATTTTACAACTCGTCTCGTCATTGTCTTCGTACCCCCTAAAATGGCTTTAACCATTTCGGTCTTAAATAAAATAGGGCTACTCTTCATCACCCACCTCCTTTCTTGACCCCGCAATTAAATAGAACCTAACAGTTAGAAAATCGCCGATGTAAAGCAATTCATCATCTTTTATCGACGATGACCATTTAAAGTCAACACAAGAAGGTTTGCATCTTGGGTATTTTGAAGAAATGAGGTCTATAACTTCATCAAGAGCATCTTTGAACTTATCAACCCAAGTTTGGTGAACAATCTGCCTATCATTTTCTTTAATAAACTCCAAAACGGCTTCTTCAAGCTTATTATTCGTTTTGTTCTCGTTCGTGATTTTAAAAAAATATCTATTCGCCATCGCTCACCTCCTTTTTATCAAACCATTTAATTCCTTCAATTTCAACCAATGGCTTATATAATTCTGCTCTAATTGACTTATGGTCAAGGTATAATCTTGCATCAATATCAACCCTGTATCCCATTGCCTGAGCTTTAGTCATAAACTTATCTATTGAAGCTAATAATTTATCGCACTCATTTTTCAACGCCTGGCGTGGAGTAATTAAATTTCGCTCATTTTCCATTACATTTGTATCGTTTTAAGTTAAAAATCTATTTTTAGGTTTTAGAGCAGGGCCGTAATCCCTGCTCTTTTTTACATCTACAATCGATGTTGAAGCAAGTCATAATAATGAAATGCTCCTCCATGCCACAACGGTTCGACGCTTCGAGTCACTCCTTAGTAACATCTAAATTCTTCTTGACTGTTGTTAATTCTTCTCTGCCTTCCTTACAGAGCTTTGCAATCTTAGAGAGCTGCACACGTGTTCGGCGAATGGCTGCTTTGTTGCCACCGTATGCCTCCATTTGGTCTTTGCCAAACTCAGGGCTATTTACTATATCAGAAATCTGACGGACAATAGTAGGGGATAATGTTGTCTGTAACATTTGCTTATGCGTTACGTCGCCACGTTTGTTTATGTTAAAAAATATTTACTCTCGAACTAAGGGTTCTATCTTACGAATTAGCTTGAATGAAGCTATTGCTACATCGCCGTACTTATTGACTAAGACATTCTCAATCATTTGTTGGGCTTTAGGACCATTAAAAGCAGTTGCTTTTCTTTTACCACTTCGGTCGCCCCAAGTGTATTCAAATAGGTAGGTACTGTGGTTTGGGTTCTTTTTCATCTTTATACAAGTTTTTCGCTAATTTTTAGAAGTATTACGCTATTTCTCCTTGTTTGCTCTTTGACAGCTTCAAGGTATTGAGTTTCAGTTATCACAATCATTTTTTCGTCTTTTAAAATGAGTGAGATTTCGCCTTCACGTACATCGCTCGATTGAAAGCAATATCCGTTGTTTACACGCTTTAGATTCCTGATAAAATGCCCGAACTCTGGGCTTTCTATCTTCCAGAAATCATACCCATTTGGGCTTTGAAAAAACATCGGGAATGTAGGTCTTACAGGTGGTTTCATAATGAGTCATTTTAAACTGGTATATCTGATTCATCAATTTCTTTTCCTTCAATCCATATAAATTCTTTCTGAGTATATTTCCCTTCCTGATTCGGGTTAGGAATCATTTTTTTGATGGTTCCATACTTGGCATGCTCCGACTCTTTCTTCCATCCACTTACATGCTCAGGGTTAAATTTGTACTCGTTGAACTCTGCCCAGGCTTGAATCTTTTTCCAAAACCCTTGTGGTGTAAACTGTTTGGCATTTATGGCATTTCTACAATCTTCATAAGCATCGGTTCTTCCTACTAAATCGTTAAGTTTTCCTGCAAAGTAGTTATCAGCCCATTGCCTAAAGTTTTCGCCCATCAGAGCCAAGCTATTACGTTTCTGAATGTTTGAGAAAGGAGGGTCTATCTTCACGTCGCTCTGGGCAACACTCAAATAAAATTTTAGGCACTGGGCCATGAAGTTGTAGAATAGGTTCCATTGCTCACCGTCCCAATCATCAAAGATTCTTCTCTTGAGTTCGGTTAGTGGTGTTCTCACTTCGCCATAATACTCAAGGTCTTCATGGTAATAATCTGAGAATACGCCATGCAACTTTCTACCCTTAGAGCTACCGTCCATATATCGGTCCGAGAAGTTCGTATCAATCAAAAATTTGCCATATTCTTCATACTTGTAGGTTATCATTGTTTTGCCTTTGGGGTTAGCAATCAACGAAGACGTTAAAGGACCGTAAAGGCGTGGGAATGGCTGAAACTCGCCCCAATCTTCGATATGAATAAGGTCTGTTACCCATTTTTCTATCGGCTCCCAAATATGTTCGTAGTCAAACATATCTTGTTTTCGACCATCTTTCCAGGTGTGCCATAGCATCTTGTAAAAAGCTTTTGCTAAAATACCTTTACCTGCACGACCATTCGATGCTCCTTCCTCCGAAATTCGATAATCCATCAGGAACAAAGCCCAAGGTTTTGCTAAGTCCTTATATCGATGCAGCATATAGCCTATTGAAAAAATTCGATTGATGAAAGCAAGTTTTTGTTCTTTGATTTCTTCGGCTGTAAGAAGTGAGCCATCTAATCGAAATTGGTATTGTTCGTTATACTTGTCTTGTTTTTCTTTACTCTGGAAGCTCATTAATTTCTTTACCTGCTCTTCCGAAAGGTCATGTGTAACTTTGTATTCGTTACGTTGCTTTTCGGTGAGCTGCCAAAAGTTCATGCGTTCCTCCAGTTCCGTTCTCCAATGTATTCGACAGGTATTTGTAAGAAACTTGACAAAATCGCTATTCGTCTCTTGCATTTCAATATCCCAACCTTCTTTCATATTGCCCGATATTTTGAACATATCTTCAAGAATCTTAGGCTTATGCACCACTAAGCGATTATTTTTATCAGTCGTTTCGATTTTGATAATTTTGAAATCCCAAACGTAAACATCTGGAGTCTTTACTACCTCGATGGCGTCGCCTGTAACTTTCCAAATTTTATTATCGAAAAATATATACTGAAAATCACGGCCGAAGTGCTTAAAATTCGGCTCAAAATCTTCTAAGTTTGAAAGTGAAGTTTCGGATAATTGCGGGCTTCGATACATCATATTTCTTAAATCTTCTGGCAGTTGCCTTTCTTTTAAGAAGTTGTGTATAAAATTTTTGATGATGTTTGAATCTACTTTCGTAACCTTATTACCGTCGATTTTAATGAATACATAGCCTTCTTTTGTTTTGTCGGTAGGATAGCGATAAAAGCCATTCATCTGCAAAAAGTTGTAGGTACAGACGTGATTTAGCTCGTATGTCATCTGTGGGCGACCGAACTTTATTTTTCGGTTTCCTTCTTTATCGTAGGCTGGTTGTTCGTCCCAAAATTTAAAAGGTAGGGCCGTTTCAACTAATTTTTTGAAGGCTTTTTTATCATTATTTTTAAGGAAATCTCTGACATCTTTACAGGCATTTCCTCTTATATCTGTTTGTTGTGCGAGGGTTGCAGGGAGCCAAATAGTGCGAATATCTAAGTAGCAAAATGCCAGGCTTTTTGCCGACTCTTTACCTGTCATATCGATATCAGGTAAATTATAGAAATTCGTACAAATACTATTGATAGATTTGAATTGCTCTTTATCAATTTTAGCTGTTTCGGAGTTAAGCCAAATGACTTTGTAGCCAAGAGCCGCAACATTAAGGGCGTCGGAGCCTCCTGAGCATAAGATAATTTCTCTGAATTTTTCTTCAAGTTTATCTTTTACAACCTTTTGCCCACTTTCGACAGCAGCATTATAAGCTTCTTCATTCTGCTTGACATTACCCGATATAAACTGCTTGTGTTGAGCAAGACCATGAATGAAATTTTCGGGCTTTTTACCTGCATATAAGAAGCGATACTGCTTTTCATCCTTCGGTTTATAGATTTTTTGGAAATCTCCTTCGTCAAAAGCAAAAATTGGAAATTCGGGATTTGATGAAAAGATATTTACCTTTTTTCCGTCTTCGCTCACTTGCTCATAGGTTTCTACCGACTTTATATGGTAATATTTGAACAGTTGCATGGCAAGGTCAAAACGAATCTTATCATCGTCTTTGTTATTCATTCCACCAAATTCAATACCTTCCCATGCTTTCGGAGAAAGTATAGTAAGAATCTCCGCTTTGGTAAATTCTTTATACTTGGTAATTGTAACCTGTTTCGGTTGTTCGTCAGAGCGAGCTGGACGATGGTTATAAGTGGCCGATGCCTGAGTGTATTTGATGGAAATACCATAAAACTCAGCAAGGACCTTAAAAGCAGCTCCATAACTCAAGCCATTTACATCCATACAAACTTGTAGAGCTGTTTTTGCCTTGTTATCGCCACCACCGCCAAAGTCTTTTAGCATCCACCAACCTTTTTCTTTATGCTTGAATACTCCAGCCGAAGCCGTCGAATCATCATCACGAATAGAAATTTTGTGATTTGGATTCTGAAAACATTTGTAAATGTCGGGGTAAACTGATTCTAAGTATTGCTGTCCACCATCTTGTTTTAGGATGTCATCCAGCGTTATTTCGTATTCCATTATAAACGGTTAAGGAGTTTTCTGTAAAGGGTTAATTTTTCTTGGAACTCACGGCGACTATATAGTTCGGTTTCGGGGTCTTTTACAATGTCGGCACACTCTTCAATAGCATTTTCAAGCATGTTTTTAGCTTCAGGAATTTGCTCAAGAGTAATTGTAGATTTTTGGATAGCAAGGATTACTTCGTCAAAATTCATTTGATGGATGTCATTATATTGGTAAAATCTTCATAGTTAACAGAGGCGATTAATCGGGGAAACCAAGGCATAGCTTCATAATTTTCGGCTATCCATAGGCAATAGCTATTGCAGAGTTGTTTTAAGGCTTTTTTGTCAGCTTCATAAATCAAAAATGCACATGGTTTACAGCTACATTCTGACTGTAAAGGCAACTGAGCAGTTAGCCGGTCAATGGCTCGTGCTGTCTCTGCAACTTGAGTAGCAGGAATCTCCTTATAGAAGTTTGTGAATAGAGCATGTAAACGCCTAACATGGCATTCCTTCAAAATCACTTCACTTGGTATATTCTTATCTATCCAAATCTGAATAGCGGCTATAATTCTTTTCATTGTTATACAAGTTTGCAGGTGTCATTTATATAGAATACCCAATCAGTACCTACACAATCCGTGTAGAATATGCGTTTTTCTTGCTCGTCAAGTTCTCCCCAGTAAATGCCTCCAACGGCAATTTCGGAGTGCTGTTTTGGATTATCAGCAAGCTCCAGAACTTCAAATTTTTTACTCATTTTGTTTGTGTTTGCTCATCAAAACCGATGAAATTTTCAAATAAACACTCTTGAATAGCTTGAAGACGGTCGTCTTCTTTTGGTCGAAACTCAAATTTCAAATCAATCCTGCCGTGTTTTTCGTTTTCAGGAACACAAACGGTCAAGATTTTCTTTGAACCTTCCTGTGTAATGCTCATTCCTGGTATCATTTTCTGAATTTGTTTAAAGGGTCTTTATCTCGTTTTTTTCTAAAATTGGTTACTGTCATCAGTAGATATGAAGACATTGTAACCAAGCCAAGTATTAAGAGAGGCTTAATCATGCTTTGACTAATTTTTGTCGACTACGGAAATTCGCTAAACTCTTTGCACTTCTTTCTCTGGAATCCACCAGCTTTTGTAATGCAATGACAACTCGCCGTGTTTTTTCGAGCCCCGATTCTCCCTTTTTTACATGGCTAACATCATCTTTTGCTTTTGCCATTAAAAAATAATCATCGTATTGAATCAAATCAGTCCTTTGAAAATCAGGAGCTAAAGCATAAAGGCGTTCAAATTCATCTCGCCAGTAGTGTACTGATAGCATTTCCTCTTTTACATCAATAGGGGTTTTTACGTGTTCCATGTCAGTATTTTTACGCTTGTTTTATTCGCTTTTGCGTTGCACTTTTGCGTTGCAAAATAGCAACGCACAAAGGTATAAATAAAATAGAAAAGTACAAATAATTTGTACTTTATTTTAATAATTAATTGATATGAGCTTCGGTAACAGATTACAAACGCTATTAAAAAGCAAAAAAATTAGCCAAGAAAAATTAGCTGAACTATTAAATGTTGCTGGAAAATCAACTATATCAGCTTGGATAAATGACAGAGCAAAGCCAAATGCAGACCTTTTAGTAAAACTTTCAGAAATTCTTAGTACGACACCAAATCATCTACTTTTAGGAGGGGAGCAAGAAAGTGAAATTGAAACACTCAAACGAGAAAATGATTTAATGAGAGAAGCCTTAGAAGCTTATAGAAGGGCTGAAAAAGCCGAAAAAGAACTGAAAGAAGCTAAAAATATTGAAGTTGTTCTTAACAAGGCATAATTAGGGAGAATAGTCAATTAAGTTTGCAAGTGCAAAATTACGGACAAATACGTAGCCCGTTTAGCGTAAAACTACGTAGTCAACTCAACGTATTTTTACGCATATAATTTAAAAAAAACATGGCTCAAAGAAGAGATTATAAGGGAAGATTTGTAAAGAAAAATACAAATAAGAGAACACCTAAAACACAAAACCAACTAAAATGGTGGCAAACGGCACTGGTGTTTCTTTCAATTATTGGAGTAATAAATGGATTTATACAGATGTTCAATGGTAAATTCTATGGTCTATTTGTGATTCTATTTTGGGTTATCATCTTCTTTATTTTAGCTCGAAAATGGGGAAAGAAGAATGGAGAGATTAAAGAAGAACCACAAGCGAATCAGAACACGGAGGCTCAAATACAAAGAGAAAAAGTGTTTGCAGATATACGTAGGAGACAGTTTGAGCGATTGAAACCGATAATTGAAGCTAATAAGCCAATATCTTTAACTCAATATGAAGAAAATAATTTAAGACCATTCATTGATGAAAACTTCCCCAATCTCGAAGTAAAAATAGTAAGGCCGTTAATTATTGAAACATCAATAGCAGGACTTCAATATCATGATGCAAATAAGAAAGCTGTAAAAGATATGCTTAATGATATTCCAATTGGAGAACCTTTAGAGTTAAAACGAGATTTTGAGAATACACATTCTAAAACAGCAACAAGAATTTATTGGGAAAGCTACTGGTTAGGCTTTGTGCCAAGTGAATATTCAAAAGTTGTATCTGAAGCGATTGATTCAGGTTTAACGGTTTCCGCTTCTATAAATGATTATGATGATACAAAAACATCATTTTTTAAAGTTCAGATTGAAATCAGAATTGACAGAGTATAATGTAATAAATGGCAGTAAAATGGCAGCAACAAAATGCAAAATGGCAATTGCTGATACCATCTAAAAGTTAAAAATAGGCTTAAAAACGACATATTTAATGAAAAAATTACATATAAAAGATAGTTCGAATCTGGCCACCCCGACACAGTAAATAGAAAAGCCTTAAAATCAAGCGATTTTAAGGCTTTTTTGTTTATTTAACTTCCTATTCTCATGCTTTCAATCATATTACTTCATATTTATGTGTGTCCTATTCGGTGCCCTCATCATATACATCCTCATTTTGATTCTTTTGTGCCATAAGGTGGGTTAAATATTTAATAATCAATTGAATAAGTGATTGTAAAGGATTTTGCATAAATAATATTTATGATTTTCATTGAAAATATAAATAATTACTTATAAAAAAGATTCCCGAATTTTGTGTCCCGAAATCAATAAGCAAGTAAAGATACTTGGATGATTGATTTTTGACCTACAATAAAAATCCTTATTTTAAATCGAAGATTATGAATTTTAATTTACTCATTGAAAACCTAAGTAATCCTGCTCTCTTATTTTTTGTTTTAGGCATTTTAGCCGTTTATCTGAAAAGCGATTTAGAAATACCACCCAATTCTTCAAAATTTATTTCACTCTATTTATTATTTTCTATAGGCTTCAAGGGTGGACAAGAACTCTCTCATGAAGCATTTACGAATGAAATTGTTTGGTCGATGCTTCTTGGTATAGGTATTTCGTTGCTGATTCCCTTGTACACTTTTTTTATTCTAAAACGTAAGCTAAATATTTATGATTCAGGTGCAATTGCAGCGGCATTTGGCTCAGTTAGTGCCGTTACATTCGTAACTGCTTCTTCGTATCTTGAATCTCAGCAATTGAATATACATGGTTATATGGTGGCTATTATGGCTTTGATGGAGTCTCCAGCTATCATTATTGGCTTAGTGTTAATCTCGCTGTTTGATGGAGAAAGTATGGTAAAAAGTATAAAAATATCTGATGTACTCAAACACTCACTCACAAACGGAAGTGTATTATTGATATTGGGAAGTTTGGTAATTGGTTTTTTGGCGAATGCAAAGCAAGCCGATGGTATTAAGCCATTCACTAATGATTTATTTAAAGGTTTTTTAGCTATTTTTCTTTTAGATATGGGTATTATAAGTGGCAGAAAACTGAAATCATTTTTCTCTTTTGGGATGTTTCCGTTTGCCTTTGCATTGTTTATTCCGTTGATAAATGGTTGTGTTTTTGCAATCTTAAGCTCTGCGGTTACGTCCGATGTGACAAATAGATTTATTTTCGCTGTATTGGCGGCCAGTGCTTCGTATATAGCAGTGCCGGCCGCAATGAAAATAACGGTGCCTAAGGCTAATCCAGGTTTGTATTTACCAATGGCATTGGCAGTTACATTTCCAATGAATATTACAGTTGGTTTGCCTCTCTATTTTTTGATTGTAAACTGGTTTTAAACAAAAAAAGCACTGCGAAGCTATCAGTTTCGTAGTGCTTTTTTGTTTTACAAGTTATAATTAAGTGTATTTTTCTCTCGGTTTTTTCTGTTTTTTTTGCTATATTTGGAATACATAATTCCACTTTTTATGCCATTAAAACCTGACAAAAATCTCCAATCTTACCCCCAAACTCCCTTCGACGAAATTGCTTTAGCTTTTTCTGGTGGAGGTTTCAGAGCTGCTGCTTTTGCACTGGGTACAATGATGTATCTCAATCATTTAGAATTTAAAGGAAAGTCGCTGCTTCAACGTACAAAATTCATGGCTTCGGCTTCGGGTGGTACGATTGCCGTAGCGATGTATTTACTTTCCCTACATCGAAAAGAAGATTTTGAGCAGTTTCGGAAGAACCTTTTGGCGTTTATGGATGGCGAAAAACTGCTGGGCGATGCCGTGAAAATTTTGTCTGATGATAAAAAATGGCAGCAAGGCACAAAAGAACAGAATTTCATCAATGCTTTTGCAAAGGTTTATGACGAAAAACTACTTCAATTGAAGTGGGAAAATGTTTGGGATTTATCGAAAAATACGCATATCAAAGAAGTATGTATCAATACTACTGACTTCCAGAGTGGCCATAGTTTTCGATTCCAAACTGCCGAGAAAAATACCAAAAATATCATTGGCAATAAATATGTAAATATTGCCAATACCGATGAAATTCGGCAATTAAGAGTTGGCGATTTACTGGCTGCTTCGTCTTGCTTTCCGATTGGATTTGAGCCAATGGTTTTTCCTGATGATTTTGCGTTGAATGAAGAAAATAAGAAAAAACTGACTGAAAGTATTATTTTCAAGACCGCCAATGGCAGTAATGTAGCTGGAACGGCCTTTGGTTTGATGGATGGAGGTATAACCGATAATCAAGGCATTGAAAGTATGATGCTGGCTTATGATAGAAGAAACAATGAAAGGGTTAAAAAGAAAGGATTAAAGCCTTTCGACCTAATGATTGTTGCCGATGTATCGAACAGAATTATTGCTCCGTACAGCACAAAGGTATCCAAGATAGATTCTGAAATGAGTATCAATGATTATCATAAAAAAGGAAAGCGATTGCTGCCCATTGGCGTTGGCTTATTGGTTCTTTCGTTAATTTCTTATTGTAGTTCCTATATTATTGATATTCCGAACGAAACGTGGGTTGGTATTACAAAAGCTTTTGGCTATCTGACATTCCTACCAGCCATAGCCTTGATAATAGGAGGGAGGTACTATAAAAGAAAAATAACCGAATTGATTGCAAAGATTAAGGTAGAAACCAGCGAAACGCAACACCTCAATTGGGATATTTTATCGAAATATGGACGCTTCCTCACAACTATTAAAATATCGGTTCTTTCAAAACTCTTGTATAGCCGAGTGTCGTCAACGGCTACAATGGCGAGCGAAGTCTTTCTGAAAAAAATCAGACGTGCTATTTTTGAAAAATTCTATGAATGTAAAGATTATGACTTTCGTAGAGTCTCGAATCTGATTTATACTTTAAGTAAAGGTTATCAAGGTTCGGTCGAAAAAGAAGAAGAAAGCAAGGCGATGGATGATGTAAAGTTACTTTCACCAAGCCAACAAATGATGGATGTGGCCGAAAATGCTCGCACTACTGGCACAACGTTGTGGTTTTCGGAAAAAGATATTCGAGAAAACAGAATGAAAGATATTATAGCTACTGCTCAGTTTACGCTTTGTAATGCTTTAATTTCTTACTTTAAGGAATTAGAAAAAGAAACCAAATATAAAGAATTGACAGAGAAAGATGAATTACAGCAGCTAAAAAAACAAATTCTGACCGACTGGGAAGCATTTAAAGATAATCCGTATTATCTTTATCAAGCTTGAGAAATCAAAAAAGCCAATCATGCGGTTTCGCACGATTGGCTTTTTTATTAACGACTCATAGCCAAATTATTTTGGTAAAACAACTGTGTCAATTACGTGAATCACACCATTGCTTTGATTTACGTCAGCGATTGTTACAGTTGACATTCCACCTTTTTCGTCAGTCAAAACTACGCTTTTTCCTTTCAAAGAAGCTTTCAATGTTCCACCCTGTACGGTTGTCAAACTTGCAGTTCCGTTACCAGCTTTGATTTTTGCTACGATATCAGCAGCACTCAATTTTCCTGCTACTACGTGGTAAGTCAAGATTGCTGTCAAAGTTGCTTTATTTTCTGGTTTTACCAAAGTCTCAACTGTTCCTGCTGGCAACTTACCGAAAGCAGCATTAGTTGGAGCAAATACTGTAAATGGTCCTGCACTTTGAAGCGTTTCTACTAAACCCGCTGCTTTTACAGCTGCCACAAGTGTTGTATGGTCTTTTGAATTTACTGCATTTTCAACAATGTTTTTTGATGGATACATTGCTGCTCCGCCTACCATCACAGTTTTTTCTTTTTGTGCGAATGTACTTAATGAGATAAGTGCTGAAACGAATACTAATGCTAATTTTTTCATTGGATTTTTGTTGCGGAACGCCGCACCGTTTGAATGTTAATTGTTTAAGTTTTACATTTGTTATTTGTTGACTTAACTAACGGAATAAATTACGAGCTGGATTTAAAAATTTTAAAATATTTTATAAACTGCTTATTATCAGTATGTTAAATCGGTTGTTTGTAAGCTGCACCCAAAACGCTTGTTTGTCAACCTACCCTATTATAAGAGTTTGTTTAATTTATTTGTTTTGAAATTAAACAAATATAATTTGGGCTTATATTTCAGTCACTTAGGAATCTGTTTTTTAGGCGAAGTAAATATTTAAATTTTGCTTACCTTGCGAAGCCATTTTTTTTAACCAAATCTTGAAAGAAACGAACCATGACAGCCGAAAGCAATACACTTACGATTTCAAAAGATACCATGCAATCTACCTTCGAGGGTATATTGTTGAACAACGGATTTAGTGCAAGCAAAGCAAAAGTTTGTGCTGAAATCTTTACCGTCAATAGCCTTGATGGAATCTACACTCATGGGGTAAATCGTTTTCCAAGATTTATAAAATATCTGAAAGGTGGCTTTGTAAAACCCGATGCCGAACCAAGTTTGGTTTCAAAATTTGGCGGAATTGAGCAATGGGACGGAAACCTTGGCCCAGGCCCACTGAATGCCATTCATGCAACCGAAAGAGCCATGAGTTTAGCGACCGAAAATGGTATTGGCTGTGTAGGTTTGGCTAATACAAATCACTGGATGCGGGGCGGAACTTACGGTTGGCAAGCTGCTAAGGCTGGGTTTGTGTTTATTGGTTGGACAAACACCATCGCCAATATGCCAGCTTGGGGAGCAACCGATGCAAAACTCGGGAACAACCCCTTAGTAATGGCCTTGCCGTACGAAAACGAAGCGATTGTGTTAGATATGGCTATGTCGCAGTATTCGTTTGGGGCAATGGAATTGGCAGCGATGAAAGGCGAAAAGCTTTCTGTAATTGGAGGTTTTGATACCGAAGGAAATCTGACCGACGACCCTGGTGCGATTCTGAAATCTTGGCGTTCGATGCCAGTTGGATATTGGAAAGGTGCGGGGCTTTCGCTTTTGTTAGATATTCTATCGGCTGTACTTTCTGGTGGACTTTCAACGCACGAGATTAGCAAAGAAGAAATCGAATATCGACTTTCGCAAGTTTATATTGCTATTGATATTAAGAAATTAGGTAATCATTCGGCTATTTCGGCTGCCGTAGGGCAAATCATTGAAGATTATCATCAGTCAAATTCGATTTCGGAGGGTAAAAAGATAACTTTTCCGGGCGAGCGTGTATTGAATACGAGAGAAAAAAATACTGCCAACGGAATCCCAGTCTTAAAAAATGTTTGGGAGGAAATTTTGTCGTTGTAAGTTAAAGTCAAGTCTTTCTTTTCTTCTTTTTTGCCGAAGGAAAAAGCACGTTATTTAAGATAAGGCGATAGCCAGGCGAATGCGGAAAAAGATTCAAATCAGTGGGTGTTCGGTGAAAACCTCTGCGGCCTTCGGGGTCGTGTCCACCGTAGAAAACCCACTGACCAAGCCCAAGCTCACCGTACATATATCTGTCCGATTCCTTACTTTCCCCCATCACCAAAACACTTGATTTGACCGTTTTTTTGTTGAAAGCAGTCGTTTGTCCCATAAACTCACGAATCAAATGCTCGTGATTCTGCACCAACATAGCGGGAATAAAATCCCATTTGGCTGAAAAATCGAAGAGATTGAAATAGCTATTAATTTCTTCGTCGAATCTACCAGATGAAGCGTTTATATCAGAAAAAGACATCGAATTATAGCCGTATCCATCGCCGTCGTTGAGGTAAAGCGTAAAATCTTCAAAGGCAAAAGTTTTATTAAAATCGAGTTTTTCTTGGGCGTTATTGTCAACATTATCGCCATCGAAACGACTACTTACAATATCTACGCCTTCGGCCGAAAGAGCTATGTCGAGTGTTTCAGCCCCCGAACACATCGCAAACAAAAATCCACCACCCATGCAATAGGTCTTGATGGTTTTGGCAACATCGAGTTTGAGGGCCGAAATCTTATTGTACTTGAAGCGTTGAGCAATTTCTTCTTGAGCTTTCATGTCTTTGTAGCTCATTCGACGCATATTTCGACCAAATTGACCCGTAAAATCTTCGTGATGGAGGTGAAGCCAATCGTATTTATTAAGGTCGCCTCGTAAAATTTCTTCATCATATACTACTTCAAAAGGAATCTCGGCATATTTCAAAACCAACAAAACGGCATCGGTATCTTCAAACGATGATGTGCTTATTTTGGAAGGAGAATAAACCGCAATACGTGCTGCTTTGTGCAGCCGCATAACTTCCATGTTTACATCAGGATTTGAGATTTGTTGTTTGAGCGTTTGTACATCAGCATCCGAAATTATCTCAAACGAAACTCCACGAATCAAGCATTCTTTTTGAGTATTTGATGAATAATTTATCAGAAAACTTCCTCCCCGATAATTAAGAAGCCAGTCGATTTCGGTGTTGTTTTTTAGGGTCATGTAGGCAATACCATAGGCTTTCAGATGATTGCTTTGGCTGTCATCCATCGGAATTAAGATAGCGTTAGCGAAGCATTGCCCAGCAAACAAGAGCAATAACAGAGGGAGAAATCTATTAGGCATGGCTCAAGCGTTTAAAGAATTTAATCAAATATAGAGAAAAGAATTCTAATAAAATGCTACTTGAAAGGAAAAATATTTGCTGATAATCAGAAAGTTATGCAGAGGTATTGATGAAATAAAGCCTCCCAAAAATTGAAGGTTTTTGGGAGGCTGAACAAGGTTATGATATACTTAGATTTTTAAAAGGTTCTGTGCCGCACTTTTTCCCGAAATAAAAGCACCTTCTATACTACCTATACCAAAGCCATCACCCGCAAAAATTAACGGAAACTTGGTGGAAGCAGACACTAAAAAATTGTCAGTGTGGCGTTCGGAAGCTAAGCTATATCGCCAACGATGCACTTGCAAACTTTCTACTGATTCGGCTGAAATCAGATAGCTTACCTCTGATAATAGTTGCTTTCCAACCTCGTTCAAATCATCATCAAAGTGAGCCAAACTAAATGCTGGATTAGCATGAATCGTAACCGAAAAAACGGGCGAAATACCTTTTTGAAAATTATCGGCAATCCACGAAATATTACTATTTTCGAGCGAGATTCCCCCAGGGCTTGGAATATTAGTTGGAGCATTCAAACTTGCCATGACGGCTATACAAGGTTGATATTGAATATTTTCTAAAATAGAGATTTCGGCAAGCGAGATTTCACTTTTTTGCAATAACTCAATGGCTTGTGGAGCAGGTACTGTACAAATGATAGCATTGGCTTCGTATGAATTACCTGTTTCTGTGATGACTTTACAGCCGTTTTCAGTTTCCGAAATGCCTATTGCTTTTTCGTTAGTTCTGATGTTCAGCCCTTCTGCCAAGAACTTCGGAATACTACTCATTCCATTAATACCTATGACTCTCGGATGAGAAAACGATTTATCGCCCTCTTCAAGATGCCACTCTTTGGCAATACTCGCTTGTAGAAAATTTTGTGTAAATGCCTTGAAATCAGGTGTTTTTGTTGAGAAATATTGAGCTCCGTGGTCGAAACGAGCTTCTCCTGCACGGCGTGTAGCCATTCGCCCCCCTACACCTCGGCCTTTGTCGAGAATCGTTACTTCCCAATTGTTTTTCAATAGTTCATGAGCAGCAGTAAGGCCTGATAGACCCGCTCCGATGATAATACAAGAATTTTTCAATGTTAAAGAAGATTATTGGTCAAAGATTTTACGGTTGGCGGATAGACGGTGTTTTGTGTTATTGCCGACCGTGGACTTTCTTATTTAACCAGCAATCTTCTGAAAGGTTTATTTTTTTCTTTGTAGCCAATGATTGGCTTTGTAGCATAGCCAAGCCGAACCCGCTCCAATGACCGCACCTGCTAAGACATCGCTCGGGTAATGTACACCCAAATGCAAGCGTGAGTAGGCCACTGTTCCTGCCCATGTATAGGCTGGCACAATTACATACCATTTTCTGAATGTCAGGCTCAACGATGTAGCCGTAGTGAATGCCGCAGTTGTATGTCCAGAAGGAAAAGCTGGGTCGTTTTCGATGTAATAAGGTTGTAGGTTTGGATAAGTAATATAGGGTCGGTCACGGTTAATGATTTTCTTGAGAGAATAAGTTGTTCCCATAGAAATTGCCAGCGAAGCCAACGATGTGATACCCTGATGTTGAAGATTTTTATCTTTGGTAATAAGCCCTGTACCAAGCAAACTGATTGGCAAGGCAACACTTAAAGGGTAAACCGATTTACTGATATTATTGAATGGCTTATCGAGATTTTGGTTGCGGTCTTGATTGATTTTTTTGAGAATATCAATGTCAAGGTTTTGGGCAAAAAGGCTGAAATTTAAAAGAAAAAGTGTAACGAAAATAGTAGTTACTTTTGTCATAATTTTGGGGGTAGAACAAGTTTCAAACTTGTTGTTTAATACTGAAAGCGGTCAGAAATCCGTACTTATTGTTTATAATTTAATTTGTTTTTACCCACTTTTTGGGAGAACAGGATGTTCGCCCAATAGTTAAATTATTTGATGATAACTCGCTCATTTGTAAGCAAATGTAGATTGTCTTCGAGGTGCATACTTGATTTTTCGTTGTCAAAATCATCTTTATATGCTTCTTTTAATTGTTTTCGTTTGATGGCTTCGAGGCAGCGTCTTACGTCTGCTTGGTCTTCGAGTTCGAGCATCGGCACTTCGGTAGGTTTTCCGCTATCATCTTTCGCTACCATTGTAAAATACGAAGTGTTGGTGTGTTTTTGTTCGCCAGTTTTTACATTTTCAGATACCACCCTTATTCCGATAACCATTGAACTACGACCTACATAATTGACCGATGCGTGAAGCGAAAGAAGCTCGCCAACCTCAATTGGTTGTAAGAAATTTACACCATCAACCGAAACGGTTACGACATAAGCTCCTGCGTGTTTTGAGGCACAAGCGTATGCCACTTTGTCCATGAGTGAAAGTAAGATACCTCCGTGAATTTTTCCACCAAAATTTGCATAAGATGGAATCATGAGTTCGGTAATTGTAGTGCGTGAATAAGAGATAGGTTTAGATTTTTGCATTGACTTATGAAATGTTGTAGAACGAACGGTAAAGATAGGGGAGTTTTAAAATAAAACAAAAACGCCACCGCAATCTTGTGCCGTGGCGTTTAAAATAAACCCTAACCCATAAAAATCAATGTTATATTACTCTTACTTTGTATTTGTATTATTTTAATATTTAATTTGCAATCTTTATGCCATAAATCGTTTTCTAAAATAAAAACTTTTAAGCGGATACATTTTCTTGCCTAAGAATTAATACCCAAATATTTACAGAAATGACAGTTTACTATTAATTATAAGACAATTTCGTGCCAAAAATGTAGTTTTTAGTAAAATATTATTAAACATTTTGTTGTCGAAACGTTTTCTAATTACCAAATAGTAAAGGTGTTATTTTTGTATTTTTTCAAGATTGCTTACTTTGGCTTCGAGAGCTTCAATTTGCTTATTAGCCTTAATCATATAGAGAGTAAGTTCTTCTATTTTTTCTAATAGTTTGGCACTTGTTTCCATTACATCCATGCCGCTTTTTGTCATTTCTTCAGCCGAAGGAACATTTGGTAAGTGATGGTAATAGTTGATATGTTTTTCAACATCTCTGAGTGACATTAACTTATAGCCAGTCTCGAAAACGTAGTCAGCCCAACGGTCAGAATTAGCTACTGCTACCCTTACTCTCTCGGTCAGAATTCCACCTTTTACGTATAAGCCAAAGTCTCCAGGATATGAGTTAATACCAGTTCCGATTACCACTTTTCCGTTATTTGAATTGTGTAGGCGTCCATCAGTAAGTGTCCAACCACTGTTAGTTGAGCTTGTATTTCCGATTCCATCATTTACTAAGATAATATTACCATTTTCGTCAACTGATAATACCTTTCCATTTCCATTAACGGCATTTGAAGATGATTTGAGTTTTACTAATTGTAAACCACTTTTTCCTTCTTCACCACCAATTACAGATATACCTAATGGGCTATTATTATAGATTCCTCCGGTATTATTTGCTTTCCAAAGTTCTGGTGTTGGAGTAGTTGTAGTATTTGTTGGAGTATTTACTAAAATTACGTTACCATTAGCATCAACCGAAAGTACTTTCTGTGTTGTAACCGTAGGTGTGGTATTGCTGCTTAATTTTGGTAAAGTAAGAGCATTTATTGAAACAGTACCAGCATTTGAATTGCTGATGTTATCGCCCGTTACTGTCCACGGCGATGGAGCATTTACTACCGTTCCCGCAATACCCACCGAGTCTCTCACTAAAATTACATTACCGTTATCATCAACAGATAGCACTTTACCTGATGGTTTTGAAGCAGGAAACGAAAGTTTTAATTGATTCAAAACCAAACCGCTACGGTTAGTTACTGAACCATTGGTTACTAAATTACCTGATTCAATATTGATGCCACTTTTTACTGAAAGACCATTATTGATATACGCTTTACCGAGGTTTGAGTTAACGATGTCGTTTCCACTAACTGTCCACGGTGAAGGTGTACTATTTGTTACGTTTCCTAAAATCACATTACCTGCATTATCAACAGTCAAGAATTTTTGTGTTGAAAGTGTCGTAGCTGTTTCGCTTGTGATTGGTAATGTAAGACCATTATTGATTAATACTCTACCAGTATTACTATTGACGATAGCGTTGCCAGAAGCAGTCCAAGGAGAAGCTACTGCTGTCGTGCCTGTTCCGGCTGGTATATTGGCTAAAATTACATTACCTGCATTATCAACAGTAAGGAATTTTTGAGCAGATGTTGTTACGGTATTATCAATGCTTAGTTTCGATAAAATCAAATTATTATTGATATAAACTGCTCCGCTATTACTATTTGCGATATTATTACCACTGCTATTCCAAAGTGAAGGACCAACCGGAATTGTACTACCAGTAGCCACTGAGTCTCTTACTAAAATTAGATTACCATTATCATCAACTGTCAACACTTTCCCATACGAGCGGAATGCGGTATTTGATGCTTTGATATTGTTTAATTGAATTGAACCATTTAAAATCAATTTTCCTGCATTGGTATTGGATAAATTGTTTCCGTTAAGTCCCCAATAAGAAGGAGTTGTTGTTCCAACCGAATCACGGGCCAATACGAGTAAGCCATTATCATCAACTGTTAATACTTTTCCATTTGATTTGACCGCAGGTGAGATTGTCCTTAGGCTTTTGAAACGTAAATTGCTTACGATTACATCACCAGTATTACTATTTTCTATTGAACTTCCTTTTGCTGCCCAATAGCTTAGATTTGGTGCTGAAATTCCAGAGCCTGTTCCTACTGAGTCTTGAACCAAGATTACACGACCTTTACTATCAACCGATAAAACCTTTTGGTTTGATTTTCCAGCTGGCGAGTTGCTATTCAAATTCTTAAATTCCAAACCACTAATATTGGCTACTTTACTATCAATTGATAAAGCACTTTCGGGAGTTTGAGTATTGATACCCACACGAGACTTTTCAAAATCACCATAAATGAGTGCTACGTTTTGAAAATTATTGTCGATATACAATTTATTATCACCAACCTCATTGACCCCTGCTTTATAACCGATAAAGATATTTCCATCACCTACCGAACGTTGGCCTGCTTGTGTACCAATACTTACGTTCTGTGAGCCTGTTAAATTACTATATAAAGAGTTTGCTCCAACTGCTACGTTGTCACTACCTGTTTGACTATTCAGCAAAGATTGATAACCAATTGCGATGTTATTTAAACCTAAATTAGCATCGTGTAAAGCGTAAGCTCCAATTGCAATCGAATTGAAACCATGACTACGATACCCAGCTCGATAACCGAAATAAGTATTACCAAAACGATAATCAATCAATCCAGAACGATAATTGTTTACTTTAAACACTAAAGATGTAGTATCTAATGTGCCAAGAAAATTTAGGTCAGAATTTAAACCTGAATTCCCTCCAATACTCCAGCCACTTCCTGTTGTGGCCGACGCAGGGACGGGTTCGGACGTAAGTGCTGCTCCATCGGCATTACGGGCATAAAGGCCTTTCCAAACGGCACCATCAAAGAAATAGAAACCTGTAAAGAAATCAATCTGATACACCATCAAACCCGTTGCTGGACTCTTAATACCTGCTCTTTGAGCTAAGGTCATACGAGGAATCAGCAATCCTTTTGATGTGGAAGTGAGGTCCAATAATGCTGAATTATCGGGTTTTGTGGTTCCGATTCCAACATTTTCGTTTTGAGCCATTGAGTTTAAGGCACTCAAAAGCAGCAACATGAACGCTCCGACTCTAAGACGGAGTTTCTTGAAAGGTAAAGTTATTCCTGACATTTCTTGTAAAAATTAATCGTAAGTAGCGAGCTTACTCTTTGGGTTAAGTGACAAAATGGCCACCGTATTGCCTTACTTAGGCTCAAATAGTATGCCAAAAAAAAACAAACTAGAAAGTATTATATAATGCACTGATAGTCAATAGTTTGAGTGCTTTTATGCAGACTCAACTTATAAAAAAAGCAATGTAAGGTTGAAAGCTGAGATAGTTTGACTAACTTTAGGAGTAGAAATTAGCTTTAGAGGTTAAGATTGGAATCTCTCAGCCGAAGACTTTAAAAATTGCTTAATAAGCACCAAAAATTTACGCTATCAAAAGCCATATTTTGATGAAATTGAGACTTTACTTTTTTATCTTTTGAAGATATAGCTATGTTTGTGGTCGTGTAAGTACAGGAAAGACGTTTTAAGCGAATTTTATTTGAATAAAAATAATAATATACAATAATTTCTATAAATAATCATAGAAAAGAATTTAATTTCGGTAAAACCCCTTTTCGCAGAACAATATTATTAATGAATAATAATGAAAGTTTGGGAGAAGTAAAGAAAACTAATTACTTTTGTGCCTAATGTAGTAGTAGCTAAGTTGAGAAAGGTAATAGGCGAAATACTAAGCAAAATTAAGAAAATATTAAGATGAAACGAATAGCAGTTTTTACTTCTGGAGGTGATGCACCTGGTATGAATGCTTGCATCAGAGCCGCAGTTAGAGGAGCGATTTATCATGGATTAGAAGTGTATGGTATAAGAAGAGGATATAATGGAATGATTACGGGTGATATTTTTCCGATGAACTCGCAATCAGTAAGTAATATAGTTCAGCGTGGTGGTACGATGCTAAAGTCAGCGAGAAGTAAAGAATTTATGACTCCTGAAGGCCGTAAAAAAGCTTACGAAAACCTAATGAATGCTGGTATCGAAGGTTTGGTTGCCATCGGAGGAAACGGAACATTTACTGGGGCTGAGGTTTTTTATAACGAATACGAAATTCCAACAGTTGGTTGTCCAGGTACTATTGATAATGACCTTTATGGCACAGACTATACTATTGGTTTTGATACTGCCGTAAATACTTCACTCGAAGCCATTGACAAAATCAGAGATACTGCCGACTCACACGACCGTGTGTTTTTTATCGAAGTAATGGGTCGTGACTCAGGCTATATCGCTATCCAATCAGGTATTGGTGGTGGTGCTGAAATCGTAATGGTCCCCGAAACTCACACTCCACTCAAAAAAGTAGTGAGTACATTGAAAGATGGCTGGTCACGCTCGAAATCTTCATCAATTGTAGTGGTTGCAGAAGGTGACGAAGAAGGACACGCAGTTGATATTGCCGAAAAAATCAAAAATCAAGTAGCTGATAAATTGGATATTCGTGTAACCACACTCGGACACATCCAACGTGGAGGTACACCAACTGCTTACGACCGTATTTTGGCGAGCCGTTTAGGTCTCGGAGCGGTAGAAGGCTTAATTAAAGGCTACAAAAACGTAATGGCAGGAGTTGTAAACAACGAAATGGTTTACACACCATTTATTGATACTATCAAGAAACCAAAACCAATTCACGACGATTTGTTGAGAATGGTGCATATATTGAGTATGTAAGTAATGGAGAATTGATAATGGAGAATTGATAATGCAAACTAATTCTCCATTATTCATTCTCAATTATCCATTAATAATCAAATCCATCCCATTATTTTATAGGTACTGTAACCTATTACTTCTCTGAAGAGTAATTGCACCAAGCCTAAGTTTCCTTCTCTTGGCAGAACCAGATTATACCAATAAAAATTACGTTCGTGCGAGATATAGTCTGCTCCAAAACAATCTACTTTTAAGCCCACTTTTGCAAAACACCCACGTGCTCGACGTAAATGAAACCCTGAACTGATGAGTAAATAAGTTTGATTAGCAAAGTGTTTATTTAATATTTTAGAACAATTAAGGGCATTTTGTCTGGTATTTTGAGCATTTTTTTCAAGAAAAATATCTTCTTTAGCAACTCCACTAATAATCATATATTTGGCCATCTCATCAATTTCTAATTTTTGTGTTTGACCCAAAACTTCAATTCCTCCGCCACTTATCAGAATTTTTTTAATTTTGCCTTTCTTATAAAGTTCAATGGCTTGCCCCATACGGTCAGCTGAGCCACCTAAAAAAATATTTTCGATAGGGAGTTTATCTTCATTGATAGTACCGCCTGTTAATACGATACCTATGTCATGTTGCTTTACCTTATTAATAGAAGTAGGCGGAACTTCCCACCATAAGAAAAGCTCATTGCTTAAAAAAGAATTGCCAATTATGTAAAGAAAAATAAATGCCAAAATCACTGCCTTTTTAGATTTGGTACGATTTTTTGTAGAGATAGCATAGATTAACAATAAGCACAAGATGCCCATAGGCATAACAAAGAATGAGAGAAACTTAGACGCAATATAAAACATTAGATTTCGTTTAATGGGAGATAATCCCAAAACTGTCTTTTGGGGTAAATTACCAGCAACTAAATTAACAAGCGTTTAACAAAAAACACACAATTAAGTATTTATCTTTGTGAAATAATATTAAATGAATAAAACCTGTACTAATATGAGAATTAGCCGAGCGGCGTTCCGCTACTTCAAAAGCCTATTATTGATTACCGCACTCATTTTTTCGGCCGATAGTTTTGCTCAAGAATTTGGGCATTCGATTAAGGTAAAAATGAAGGGCGTTACTGAAGGTAAAACAGCCCATCTGGCTCATTTTTTTGGTTATAACCAATACATAAAAGTCGATTCAGCCAAGGTCGAAAATGGAGAGTTGACTTTTAGAGGAAAAGACCCACTCAAAGGTGGAATTTATCTGATTGTCCTTTCGCCATCGAAATACTATGATTTTGCTATTAATGGTAAAGAGCAATTCATGGAAATCGAAGGTGATACTACTGATTTTGTAGGTTCGGTGAAGTTTAAAGGCTCGAAAGAAAACGAAATTTTATTCGGATATCGTAAATTCTTGCAAGATAAAAGCAAAGAAGCCGAAGCCATCAGTACCATGGGTAAATTGAAAAATGACCCAGCTTCGCAAGAAATGAACCGCAAGAAAATTGAACTGATTCAGAAAGAGGTGGATACCTACATGAAGAATACGGTGAAAGAAAATGAAGGGACTTTTGCAGCCAAAGTAATAAAGGCAAATTTAGACCCTGAATTACCAACGGTTTTGCCTAAAAAAGCCAATGGCCGTCCAGATTCTACCTATCTATTTAATTATTATAAAGGTCACTTCTTCGATAACCTTGATTTTGCTGATGACCGTTTGCTTCGTTCGCCTTTTCTACATAGCCGCATGGAGCGTTATTTCAAAGATTTGGTTTATCAAACAACCGATTCGGTCAATCGTGATGCAGATAAGGTCTTGAAGCTTGCCAAGAAAAACCAAGAGGTATATCGTTTTGCGTTGTGGTGGGTGACAAATAAATACGAAAACAACGAAATTGTTGGTCTTGATGGGGTATTCATTCACTTAGCCGAAAATTATTATTTGAAAGATGCCGATTGGTTAGATTCTACTCAACGTGCGAAATTCAAGGAAAGAGTTGATATTTTGAAGCCTTTGCAGACAGGTTTAGTATTTCCTACTTTGATTGTGGCTGATTCTTTGGGCAAGGAGTATAATCCAATGCAGAGCAAAACTAAATATACGATTGTACATTTCTACGACCCAGATTGTGGCCACTGTAAAGAATCTGCTCCAAAATTAATGGAGTTTTATAACAAAAATAAGGATAAAGCAACCATCTACAATGTGAGTATTGCGTATGATACCAAAAAGATGAGTAACTTTGTTCATGCCTATAAAACCCAACCATTATTAAATCTTTGGGATTCCAAGGGTAGGTATTATTTCAGAAAGAGTTTTGATGTGTACTCAACACCAACCAACTATATTTTGGATAAAGATAAGAAAATCATCGCTCGACGAATACCAGTTGACAAGTTAGAAGACTTTATTAATTTCTACGAACGTCAACAAATGCAAAAAATGACTGAGAACGCTGGAAAATAATATTTCCCGAAAAATACTTTGAGCCGCTGCCTATTGGTAGCGGCTTTTTATTTGTAAAACTTCAGTAAATAAGCTAAAGCAAAACGCTCGCCCAATGCACGTTGGCCAGCAGAATCGAAATGTACGTTATCGCCTTTGTGCTTGAAATCTTGTGTTTGCACGATGGTAGAATATCGGTCTTTACTCACATATACTCTTAGTTCTTGATTGATTTTCTGCCAATTATCGTTGGTTTTAGAATAAGAGCCCAATTCTCCTAAAATAATGGGTAAGTTTTTTATACCAATGAAGTTTCTGAAGGTTCCAAAAAGTTTACTCAAATTTTGGGTATGAAAAGGAATACGTTTTTCGGAAGCGTCACTCTCTCCTTGATGCCACAAAATACCTTTGACTACTCCATATTTTTGTCCGATAGCCACCTTTTCTTTGAAATTGGAAAGCAACTTCACATCTCGATAAGTAGAGTCTCCGAGCCATTGCGAAATAGCACTACCACCTACGGCCGTAGGAATGAGTAGGATAGAAACATCATCAGGGATTTGTTTCAATAATCGATTGGCAAACGAAACGCCGCAGTCGAGGCCAGTGCGGGTGGGTTCATAGAAATGCAGAGGTTCTTTGGCGTAAATCAATTCACCTTGTTTGTTCAGACTTAAAATTCGTTTGTTAGGAATCGTATCAGAAGGTACTACTTGACCTCTGCCCGCCATATTAGACTGTCCCGCCATTATGAAAACCCAAACTTTATTTTTTGAAGGAATGTTAGTAACTTTTTCGATGACTTTAGGGAAATATTGAGTACGTTCTAAGTCAGTTTCTTGAGCTTTGAGCGTTTGAGAAATTACGAAAAAGGATATTAAGTAAAGGATTTTTTTCATAGATGCGACAGAATGAATACAAAACCAATAAAAGATATGGTTAAGGTACGTAATTTAAAGAGTTAGAAAAAGCGAAGCGTGGTGAAAGATTGTCTTTCACCACGCTTCGCTTAATTTTTCTTAGGCAAGTTTATTAATTTTATTAGTATAATAAGCTGATAAACCAAGAATCGCCACCACAATGGTAAC
Organism: Emticicia aquatilis; assembly: GCF_014644295.1. Taxonomy (GTDB): domain Bacteria; phylum Bacteroidota; class Bacteroidia; order Cytophagales; family Spirosomataceae; genus Emticicia; species Emticicia aquatilis. The sequence goes on along the minus strand of NZ_BMKK01000001.1, from coordinate 695,527 downwards.
AATAATAACAAAAATGCCATTACTTGAAATCGGGCTATGGCTCGATTTTACGATATGCAGTTCAATGAAAAAGAATAAAGCACTAATCGAAACAATAATTAAATCTAATAATTGTCTGCCGAGTTTCACTCTTTCTTCGAGATTATTATTACTTTTTGTTATTGGCAAATTGAGGTAGCTAAATGGGTTTTTACGAACGCTTGCCATAAAACCAACCAAAGCTAAATTAATGAGCGGAATAAAGAAAATCGTATATTTTTCGCCCCAACCGTTAGGTTTTCCATCAATGCCAAAGTGAATCGGAATTGTCGCAGGCAGATTAGAAAACGAATAAGAAGCATAAACTAAATTGATAATGGCAATCAGAATTGCAAAAAAGACGAGTGTGTTGTTGTGAGTTTTCATTGTTGTACAGAATTTGAATGTAAAACATCCAGTTCTACGCACGAGGCCCAAGCAGGGTGTGAGAGCTGACTAATGGTACAAATTTCGGCAAGAAAACTGAATTTGTCAATCGTATTCTGATTAGTGGAAGTTAGGTTGTTTGGTTGGAGTTTTGTGTAAATGAATGGAATAAAGAAAATCCTTTTTTGTTTTATTTTCTTAGTTTTCATGATTAATTTTATTTCATAAATAACTCACACATGAAAAAATCTACATATCTTTTAATTCCGCTTGTTCTACTACTAAGCGATGTATTCTCACAAGGCTATCAAATCAATGGTAAAATCAATGGCTGTGATAATAAATGGGTGTTTCTGATTGATAGTGGTAACAGAAATGCAGTATTAGATTCAGTAAAATGTACGAATAATCAGGTTGTGTTTAAAGGGAATATTGATGAACCTAAGCTCATTCAAATGAAAGTGCAAGGCGATAAGAGTTTTGCTTCGTTTTGGGTTGAAAATAAGAATTTTAGCTTCATTACTTATCAAGATTCTCTTTGGAAAATTAAGCTAACTGGCTCGCCATTGAATAAATTATTTTATGAATTTGAAGAAAACGTACATTTGCCCATCGTACTTCAGTATGTAGAGAATAATAGAAAGAGTGCCCAAGTTGTTTTACCAAGAGATTCGACTCAGTTAAAAGCTATAAATCGTGAATTGGACTCATTACAGGTGGTATCAAATTCACAAATGACTGATTTCATAATAAAAAATAAGGATAGTTTTCTTAGTTTGAATTTTCTATCAAGCCACTATAATGCCTTTGGGTTGAGTAAGTCAATAGCATTTATAGAGTCGATGAATGATGAACTTAGAAATACACCAACTGCTCAGCGATTACTTGCGGTCATCAGAAAAATAGCAAGCCTAAAAGTAAACGATTCCGCTCCAAATTTTTCTCTGAAAGATATTAATGGGAAAGTATTTTCATTGTCGAGTTTTAGAGGAAAAAAAGTTTTGATAAATTTTTGGGCAAGTTGGTGTGGCCCTTGCAGAAAAGAACACCCAGATTTGATTCGACTTTCGGAGAAGTATCAATCAAAAGGTGTGGTGTTTATCAGTATCTCAAAAGATGAAAATAGTAAGAATTGGAAAGAAGCTGTCAAGAAAGATAAACTTTTGTGGCTTCAACTTTTAGATGAGGAGGATAATAAGGGGATAAGTACATCTAATAATTATGGTGTATCAGGAATACCCCAAACAATAGTAATAGATGAAAGTGGTAAAGTACTGATGATTAGCGATACTTTAGTAGATATTGATGTTTTTTTAGCTAAGATTTTTGCTAAAAAATCTTAGCTAAACTCACGCTTCTTCCTCCTCTTTCTCAAAAACAATATTCTCGTAAATGTCTGATAATGAAAGATTTATTTCTAATTTATCAAGACTAATCATTGCGTTTGGCTCAGTAAATTCTTCATAATTCCAAAGGGCATTATTTACTCTACTGTATAATTCAACGCTCATTTCGTACTGTGAAACCAGCATATAATACTGCACCGAGGCTATAGCTTTGTATTTTTTTAGTTTGACTGTTTTGTCATATTTTTCGGTCGAGGTTGATAAAACCTCAACAATCAAACTCGGATGTGCGATTTTGTTTTTCTGTCTTAAATCGAATGGATTACAAGTCAGCATTACATCGGGGTATGGATAATAGAAATCTTTGATAGCTTCCAGTTTTACATTTTCTATAAAAATATCACAATGACTTTTCTTTGATTTCCTCAAAGAAAAGCCAACATTTTGTGCTATTCTATTATGATTCAGCGTTGTGCCAGCCATTGCAAAAATTTCACCATCAAAATATTCATGGCGAATATCGCTTGTTTCTTCCAGAGCAAAATATTCTTCGACGGTGTAACGCTTTTTTTCGGCTGATTCTCCCATAACTACTATTTGTTTTGTACAAATATAGTGATTTTCTTAATTCGGTGATAGATTTTGAAATGCACAAAACTGAATTCGGGGGCTGCAATTAACTCATAAAAACACAAAACCTCCACTAACTAAAAAATAGTGGAGGTTTATTGTGGTTTTAAGAATTTCCTCTAAATTTGATGAAAAGCCATCAAAACTATGCAAACAACTGCTCTGATTACCAATATCATTTTCGATATTGCTTTTATCCCATCTTTAGTTCTAATATACGTTTCGCTCTTTGTATTTGATAACGGGACTGACGGCACTGGTCGATGGCTGATGTTTACGCTATTCAACTCAATACCTGCCTCAATTCTTGTTACGCAAATTATTTCCTGGGTAGCCTACTCAAATGGCCATTATGATTTTGCATTTAAAGTTAGCTTAGTGCCTTTGATTTTTGTTCTTCTGATTGGTCTTTGGTTTTTGAGAGATTATCTCACAAAATAACTTACCTTAACTTCTCAAAGTTACTCTATTTCTACGCCATTGGCTGGTTTGGGTTGTAGCTGGCATGCTTTGTGCCGAACTATTATTTTGCTTACGTTTTAAGATTTCGGACGCTAAAACCGCTGCAATTTCGAGTTCTGCTGTCGAAACTTGCTTTTGAAGTACTTCTGGCGTAAAGTATAAACCCACAAAACGAGTATCAAATTTCCCGCTGACAAATGCTTCGTGTTGTAGAGCAAACGTACAGAATGGGAGAGTAGTGGCTACTCCCGTAATCTTAAATTCGTCGATGGCTCGGAGCATTTTTTCGATGGCTTCGGTGCGGTCTTTTCCATAGGCAATCAATTTGGCAATCATGGGGTCGTAGTGAATCGGAATCTCCATGCCTTCTTCAATACCATCATCTACCCGCACGCCATTGCCTTGTGGACGTACGTACGTCTGCAATAATCCTACGTCAGGCAAGAAATTATTGGCTGGGTCTTCGGCACATACCCTCACTTCGATTGCGTGTCCGTTTATCTTTAAATCTTCTTGCTTGAAACTTAACTCACGTCCTTCGGCTACGTATATCATTTCTTTCACCAAGTCAATTCCCGTAATCATTTCGGTAACTGGGTGCTCAACCTGCAAGCGGGTATTCATTTCTAAGAAATAAAAATTCAAATCTTCATCCACGATAAACTCCACCGTTCCTGCACCATAATAATTACAAGCTTTGGCCACATCAACGGCACATTTGCCCATTGCTTCTCTGATTTCGGGCGTGAGTACGGCCGACGGAGCTTCCTCAACTACCTTCTGGTGTCGTCGCTGAATCGAACATTCACGCTCAAAAAGATGTACTACATTTCCGTGTTTATCGCCCATCACCTGAATCTCAATGTGCTTGGGTTTAGTAATGTACTTTTCAATGAAACAGGCCCCATTCCCAAACGAAGAAATTGCTTCGCCAACGGCTCTATCCATTTGTTCGTCAAATTCGGCTTCGTTTTCTACAACCCTCATTCCTTTTCCGCCACCACCAGCACTGGCCTTAATCAAAACTGGATACCCAATTTCGGCCGATTTTGCTTTGGCTGCAGCACGGTCGGTGATGGCATCGGGCGTACCAGGAACCATCGGAATGTTATATTTTGCAACCGTATGTTTCGATGATAATTTATCGCCCATTACCTCAATCGACTCGGGCGATGGCCCGATGAAAATCAAGCCCGCTTCTTGTACTTTTCTCGAAAAATCGGCATTTTCTGATAAAAATCCGTATCCGGGATGAATGGCATCAACGCCTAAACTTTTGGCTACTTCAATGATTTTATCACCTCGTAAATAAGACTCCTTCGAGGCGGCTGGGCCAATACACACAGCTTCATCAGCATATTTTACATGCGGGAAATTTCGGTCGGCTTCTGAGAAAACCGCTACTGTTTTGATGCCCATTTCACGAGCAGTTCGCATCACACGAACCGCAATTTCACCTCTATTGGCAATTAATATTTTACGAATCGACTTTATCACGTGCTTCTAATTAGTTTAGTTTTTGTACTCCAAAGTTTATAGTCGGTGGTTAATAGTTTTTTTATTTTTGATAGTTTTTCTAACTAAATGTAAAATGCGTTGTTTTTTATAATGACACGGGCATGATATTTTTGAAAAACTGTCGTCTATTGTCTATCGACCATCGACTATTTTAACACTAATTAACACTAAAATCAAATTGGATTTTTTAAATATGCCGTAAAAATATTGCACATTTTGTATAGATAGGATTTTACTAAGAAATCGTAGTTTGGTTTCCTACTAAAAAAGCGTTATTTTTGCGTAAAATTTATTAGAAGGTGTTTCTATTTAAAACATTTTTCATTACCTATTTTTTGATAGCAAATGGCACAAGATATTTTCGATAAAGCTCTCAGCAACTTAGGACCCATCGGGTCGCAGGCGAAATTGCTCAATTCGCATCATTATTATTCTTTTCCAAAACTTTCGGGCGAACTTGGTCCGCACATGGAGTTTATGGGCAAGAAAATGCTCAACTGGTCATTGAATAACTATTTAGGGTTAGCCAATCACCCAGAAGTTCGCAAGGCAGATGCCGACGCTGCTGCTGAATACGGTTTAGCATACCCAATGGGTGCCAGAATGATGACTGGTAACACCGAATTGCACGAGCAATTTGAAAAACAATTGGCCGAGTATGTTGGTAAAAAAGATTCGTTTTTGCTCAACTATGGTTATCAAGGCGTTATGTCGGTAATCGAATGTATTGTTGATAGAAAAGACGTTATCGTTTTCGATGCCGAAAGTCACGCTTGTTTGATTGATGGTATTCGTTTGCACAAAGCAAAGGGTGGTACTTACTACCAATTTGCTCACAACGATATGGAGAGTTTAGAGAAAAACCTTATAAGAGCAACCAAATTGGCCGAAGAGCAAGGCGGTGGAATCTTGGTGATTACTGAAGGTGTGTTTGGTATGTCGGGTAAGGTTGGAAGCTTGGATAAAATCGTTGAACTCAAACAAAAATATAACTTCCGTTTATTGGTTGATGATGCTCACGGATTCGGTACGATGGGTGCAACGGGTGCTGGTGTGCCGGAGTATTTTGGTGTGCAAGACCAAGTTGATTTACACTTCTGTACGTTTGCTAAATCAATGGCTGCTATTGGTGCATTTATTGCCGCCGACCCTGAGATTGTGATGTTCTTGAAATACAATATGCGTTCACAAACTTATGCAAAAGCATTACCGATGCCTTTTGTATTGGGAGGAATGAAGCGTTTGGAATTAATGAAAAACCACCCAGAGTTCAGAGAAAATCTTTGGACTATCGTGAAGGCTCTTCAAGATGGTTTCCGTAAGCGTGGATTTGATATTGGTGATACTACTTCGCCAGTAACGCCAGTATTCTTACACGGAAGCTATGATTTACCAACTGTTACGAATTTGATTCGTGATATGCGTGAGAACATGGGTATCTTCTGTTCAGTAATCATTTATCCAGTCGTTCCTAAAGGGGTTATCATGCTTCGTATCATTCCTACTGCTTCGCATACACTCGAAGACGTTGAATATACAATGGATTGCTTCGAGAAAGTACAAGCTAAACTTCAAGCAGGCGAGTATGCTCCGTTGGCAGTAGCGTAAGAAATTGCCCAAAATTGAAATATTATATACGAAAAGTCTGGTTTTGGCCAGACTTTTTTAGTTTTAGGCAAAAAAAGGTTGTTTTTGATGGTATTTTTAGGTGAAAAATTTGTAATTTTTTATAATATATCTAACTTGCAAGTACATTCTATTCATTAATAAACAAATATTTCAATATTCACCCAAAAACCTTTATTTCTATTATGGAGAAGTACAAAGAATTAACTGACCTTGTTGCCTCTTTGGCAGGAGATTTTGAAAAATTTTATGACAAAGGAAACAACGCTGCTGGTACTCGTGTAAGAGCAGGAATGGCTACTTTGGCTAAATGGGCTAAAGATACAAGAGCAGAAGTTCAAGCTAAGAAAAATGCGGGGAAGGCTTGATGATGCCAAATGAATTGTAGATGAGGAAGTATCTCTATTCTTAGTTGAACCAATTTTACGGAACAGGCAGATATACTACTCATATCGAAAATAGTCTCGAATGTACTTCGAGACTATTTTCATTTTATAGGTCTTTTATAGATGAACCACTTGTCCTGTACGAACCGATTCGTCGCAAGCAAAGGCAATTTTTAAACTATTTACTGCATCTTGTACGTGGTCGGTGAGGTCGATATCTTCTTGGATTGCTTTCAAGAAATAGCGTTGTTCACGATTACAAAGTTCTTGATGGTCTGGCTCATCGCTCAAATTAAACCAAGTATCTTGTTTGATAAATTGATTATTGGCATCAATATCGGCATGATGAAAACGCAACGACTCAGTTTTTGTATGGGCATCAACATTATCTGATTTACCCGCACCACCAGCTTCTTTTGCTACGATTGATACACAACCTTTTGGCCCGATTACGTCTTTGATGAAGAATGCTGTCTCGCTCATCATTGGTCCCCAGCCTGCTTCGTACCAACCCACCGAACCATCTTCAAAACGTATTTGTAATTGTCCGTAGTTATAGTTGTTTTCTGCAATATCGTTGGTCAATCTTGCTCCGATGGCTGTTACTTGTAGTGGCTTCGAGCGAGTCATTTGGCACATTACATCAATGTAGTGAACGCCACAATCAACAATCGGGCTGAGGCTTTTCATCAGATTACGATGTACATCCCACATTATACCGTGGCTTTGCTGATTAAGGTTCATACGCATCACCAATGGTTTACCCAATTCGTGCGATAGCTCCACGAATTTCTCCCACGATGGATGATGACGCAAAATATAACCCACAACCAGTTTTTTGCCAGCCTTTTTTGCAGCAGCAGCTACTCTTTCTGAGCCTTCAACGGTATCGGCCAATGGTTTTTCTATGAAAACATGGCAGCCACTTTCGAGAGCCATAATTGCAAATGCTTCGTGGGTATCGGGGTAAGTCGAAATACAAACGGCATCGGGTTTGGTTTCGGCAAGGGCAGTTGCGTAGTCAGAATACAAGGCATAGCCGCCACCCAATTTTTCGTTGAGCACTTCTTTGCTTTTTCCTGTCGATACGATACCGCAGATTTCAAAACCGTCGATTAATTGATAAGCTTTTGCATGAGAAGCTCCCATGTTTCCGCAGCCAACAACGAGTACTCTTATAGGTGATAAGGTTGACATGATGTGTTAATAAATTGTGTAATAAGGTTTTATGATTTATTCTTTAAATGATTTTCTAATCTTGTGTTGATTTCTTCGAGTAATGCAAACTGCTTTGCTTGGGTATCGAACAAAGTTTTGATTTGCTCTTCCAAAAGTAAGTCAATTTTTTGATGTAAACTTCTAATTTCCATTTCAGCTTTCAGATTTACCAAATAATCGTTTTCGCTTCTCATTCTATCTTTTTCTTCCTGACGATTTTGACTCATCATGATTATCGGAGCTTGAAGGGCAGCAATGGTTGATAAAACCAAATTCATCAGAATAAATGGGTAAGGGTCAAATCGGTCTTTTTCGGGAAGCGTAGCATTAACAACTATCCAAACTGTAAGAATGATAGCAAATATGATGATAAACTTCCAACTTCCCCCAAATCTGGCCACTTTATCCGAAATTTCCTGTCCACGAGATAATACTTCTTTCGGAGGATTCAGTAGGTTATTGACTATCAGTTGCTCTTCTTTGATAGTCTGCTCTACAATTTGATGTAGTTTTTCGAGGTGTTCTTTTTCGTTAATAAAAAGTTTGTCAATTTCTTTCACATTCATCGCTATAATGGTTTATGATGAAGAAACCCCACCAAATTATTGGCAGGGTTTTTATCAGATTTACTAAAAATATTTTACTCTCTTATCACTTTTCGTACTACACTTCCTTGCGAGGTTTCAATTTTTACAGTGTATAAGCCTTTAGGTAATTCTCTGATATTAACAGAATTACCGCTTGAAAGCTTATCAAAGCTCATGGTGTTTTTACCAGTTGTTGAATAGAAGTTTGCTTCTTTAAAAATTACACCCATTGGCAATTCGATACGGAGTTCGTCAGCCGTAGGATTTGGATAAATCACCACTTTTATGCTTTCGTTTGGTTCATTGGCCAAAACCGCAATCTTATTTTCGATGCTATTTGATGCCGCACTGAAACAACCGTCATCTGTGATGGCTTTTACGGTATAAACTCCGTTTAGGTCTGGTTTTAGAGTTGTGGCAGTTGTTTGGCCACCAACTGGATTTCCAGCTACATACCATTGGAAGTTTTTACCGCCAGTAATTACATAAACGCCACCACTCAAAGTGATTCTCGGAGCAGCAGGAATGATACAGAAGGTTTGAGTGGTAGTGGCAGCATTATATTGAGTATTTCCTGTTTGAGTTGCCTTGATACTTGCTTTGCCTGCGTTTGTTCCCACTTTCACTGTATTTCCACTGATTGAAATATCGCCAGAACCCACCGAAAACGTAACCGCTAAGTTTGAACTCGAAGAAGCCGAAACCGTGAAACTTTCACCGATGTTTTTGTCGGCAATCGAACCAAAATTAATCGTTTGGTCAGTTTTTGTAGTTGTGGTGCTTCGTGTTCCTTGAGCGTACCAAACTGCCCAAGAGGCATCAGGCAAGAATTGCTTGGCTGTTCCTGTTGGTGAAATTTTGTTTTTATCAATACCAATAATATTTACATCTTGTTGTTTTCCATTTAAGGTATTGAACAGCATTTTGTCATCCAGACGAGAATAGCCCGGATAGCCCACATCGTTGTTTTTATTGATACCATCAAGGGCATCATCGCCTGTTTTGCTTAAATCAATGGCAATCTGATAGTAGGTATCTGGCTCATCTTCGGTGAAGTAGTCAAAGGCAATTACATCTTGAGAGTTTTTAGAATAAGATGGATTACCGATACTTTCGCCTGCTTCGAGGTCAGTAAATAGTTTCTCGATTTTTCCGCTTCCGATAGCATTTTTAGTTATGTCCCAAGCTTTAATGAAGCCCACATCCCAGAATTCGATTGTTCCTGAAAGGCTTTTTACACTATTGAAGGCATCATAGATAATAGTTTCGCCCGAATAATCCCACTCAAATGAGTCGGCATATTGCACTTCACCCGTATTTACACCAGTAGAATACGTAGGGTTATAAAGTTGTAATCTATATCTTGTATAGTTATTTTCGATGTTGTAGATGTACATGTATTTGTCGCCAGCATCAGTCAGAGCCGCCAATCGTTTTCCATCTTTCGATACTGCCACATTACCCCAAACTCCATCCGACGAAATTTTGGTTTCTGTGTAGTTGCCAGTTAAGCTGATTCGACGGATATTTTTATCTTTTCCGACAAAATAAGCAAACAAACCATCATCTGTAACACTTGGCTTTGCTAAACAGCCGCTCGACGAAATCGCTCGGTATTCGCTTACAGCGGCATTGGCTTTTGCCGTGTAAAGTTTACCCGAAGACGGCTCAAAAACTAAGATAAAATCACCACCATTATTGACAGGAATATTTTGTTGGGTTTGAGTTGGAGCAGGAGGTGTGGTATTTGTTCCACCCGAAGTCCCATTAGGGTCGGCGATACCTACTGCATCAAAGGCCGCTTTTGCTGCATTTTGGATGCTTACGTCAGAAGGATATAAGTCGGCTGCTGACCTAACAACTGCCAAACGTGCATCAACAAATTTTGATGTACGAGTCAGATATTTGGTTAAAGCTCGGTAATATACCTGCTCGGCTTTGTCTTTGCCTACGCTTGTATTTGATGCAAATAAATAAAAGGCATAATTCGGAATGCCACTATTTACGTGTACGCCACCATTATCACCATCGTCAGTATTTGGTAGATTTGCATACTGCGACATCGTTTTTGGTTGATAGCCTGGGTCGTTTTTACCACCCTGATTTGGATTTGAAAGACTACGCAATGCACCCGATGGAAACGAACCTGCTTTGATTACATCTTCACCCAAAGTCCAGTCGTCACGGTCAATCATTGCTCCAAAAATATCAGCAAACGATTCGTTCAATGCCCCTGACTGATTTTGGTATTCCAGACGAGCCGTTGCCTCAACTACACCGTGTGTCATTTCATGGCCACCAACATCTAAAGCACCTGCCAATGGCTTGAAAGCATCACGACCATTCCCGTAGCCCATAAATTCGCCATTCCAGTATGCATTATCCATTCCTTTACCATCATCATCCGCAATATTGATTACAGAGATAATCGTGCTTCCTTTCCCATCAAGAGAGTTTCTACCGAATTTTGTGCGATAATAGTCATAGCAAATACCTGCATTATAGTGAGCCGAAACCGCCGTTGCATTCCAGTTATTTAAACTATTAGTGGTTACTTGGCTATACTTCATATTATCCGAAGTTGAATTTTGAGCATCAATCGTCCAAATACCTCCAACTGGGTCATCGGGTAGTTTTGAAGTTGTTTTATTATACATTGGGCGTTGAGTATCAAGCATGTAATATGTACTGCCCGACTGCTGTACGCTAAATGTGCGTGAAATACCCGCAAGGTCACGAGCGGTTGCCGTAAAAGGCCCATCGAGCGAGCAAGTATTGTTGAATTTCTTTAAGACCTCGCCTGTGTTGGCATCTACAAAATATGTCCAACGTTCAAGCATATTTGGGCGAACCGTAAGATTATAAGCCAAACGCTCATCGACAAAATTTCCATCTTTATGATAGATAATTAGCTCGGCAGTATTTTGCATTTTACCTAATAATTGGCCAGTTACGCCTGCTTTTTGCACGATTGATTTTTTTGCTACATCGGTCATTGCAAATGCGATTGCTTTATCTTCTGATAGGGTAGGAGTGATGGAAGGCAAATTTGGGGTTGGGAAATTTCGGCCGTTCAATACATCAATTTTTTCGCCTTTCGTATGTAGCCATATTTCGCCGCCGTAAACGGGTATATTTTTGTATTTTTGTTGAAGCTGAATATGCGTCATACCGATTTCGTCGGACTCCATATTCACCATTTCAAGTTCCTGATTCGGGTCTTCGATTTTGAGAGTTGTTTTTACATCACCCAAAAAATCCAAGGCCATGACCTGTAAGCCTTTACGGGCATTGGGTGCGGGCGATTTCGACAGATTTTCAATCATTAGCACACCCCCAGTTTCGCTATCGTGGGTTACTTTTAGTTTACTCACAAACTTTGTTGATATAGCGGGTAGGCTTGATTGGCGAGCATTTCTGTCATTTTTTTGCCCATCAACTTCAATAAATTGCCCTGTTGGCAAGTCATTTTTTCCTGCCGCTGGTTTATGTTTTTTGTCGAAACCTTTCTGAGCGAAAGTGCTTGTTGCGGCAAAAAAAAGGAAGATAAAAGTCAGTCTCATAATTATTTGGAAGCTTTGTTTAATGAGGTATATATTATGCCAAAGAGGTAAATTGTCTCCGTAGTTGCTGAGGAATACCAAGTTATTTCAAATTTACTAAATTCATCAATTCCTTGTACAAATCTTTTGCTTTTGCTGGCGAAGTTTCTTTGGAAGCTCCCCAAACAATTTCGTTGGTGGTTGAATCGTGTTTAAATTTTATGAAATAATACATATTCCCAGGCTCACGGAAACCCTTTGTTTCATCAAATAAGACTTTGGTTTTGTCGAAAAATATCTTTACTGAATCGCTATTTTGTTTACCAAGTTCTGTAAAAACTGTATCGGTACTTTTTTTGTGGTAAAGCCTGCCATTTTCGAGCAGATGGTATTCGTTTACTAAGTTCGTAAATCCACCACCACTCCCAAAAATTATCTGACTTTTTTTATACTTATCGGGGTTCATTTTATGAGAGCAAGAAAGTAGTGAAAAGATAAAAGCAAAAGTTAAAATTATTATTTTCAATTTATTTTGAAATTATTGTAAAAATGAAAATTATGAAATATTTGATATGGATAATTTAAATTGTATTTATTGGAAATATCATGAATTTTATTTTAATAGAATTTATGATAAAATTAATTTAAACTTAAATCCTTTGTAAAGCCTTACTAATGATAAAAACAAAATTATACCGAAAATTATTGCAGTAAACTCTGGTTTGTAAGGATTTAGCCCCAAATACTTATTAGTACCATCAACATTCATCAGATGAGCAACCGAAGTTAAAGCAAAAATGGAATAACGGTTAGTGAGCAACGAATACGCAAAATACATCGGTATAGCAGGAAACGAGTAGCGTTCGTGCATTTGAGTGTTCACAAAAAAGAAAACTATGGCGGTAGTGGCGGCGGTTAACCAAAGTAGTGCGTAGTAGTCTTGGTCTAAAGATTTTTTAGAAAGAATTGTGTTTAATGTATTGATTATCAGCGGCAGAAAAGTAATGGCTGATAGTGCAAAAAACATGAGGAAACCCCATTTTTTGTAAGTAAGGCCTGCAAAAGTCAGGGTATCGTTGATGCTTGTGGGGTCTTGTTTGAGCAATAAATACCAAATATTAAAGGCATTAACCGAAACACGAGGAAAGAAACCGACGGATTCTCGCACAACTTTCAAGAAATTGCTGAAAGTTCCACCCAAAATAAATGGACTGAGCAAAATGAGTTGAGCAATGATAGAAACTGCTAATATTTTCAGAATCAGTATTTTATCAAACTTTACACTCAACTGATAAACGAGTAATATTGCAAAAAATGGCAAGAAAACGATGGCTTGCAGCTTGGCGTAGATTGATAGTGTACAGAAAAGCGATGCCCAGAGGAGTTTTCGCTCGAAAAGACAGATGATGGCTAAGATTACGATGGTAGTCGGTACACTGTCGAGTTGTCCCCAAATAGTGGTGCAGTACAAGTATCCCATGTTGAAGAGCAACATGTATTCGGCAAATTGGCGAGTATAGTATTTGCGGAGAGCATAAGCAATGGCGATTGCTCCAGCAAAATCGAACAATAAAAAGAAATATTTGAGTTGATAGCTATTGGCGTAAATGAGTTCTTTTGTGCCGTGAAGTTTGCCAAACCAGTATAGGCCGTGCAAATAGATAGGCATATAATTGGTATCAGAATTATAGATTTGGCTTAAACCATGCTCTAAGGCATAAGCCGACCAACGTGGCCAGTCGTTGTTGAGGTCGAACCAAAAACCAGTATGCGGAATGATAGCAACTAAAAGACTAAAAAAGAGTATATGATGCCATTTGATTGGCGAGTTTTCGATGAGTTTTTGCATGCTTTAATATTTATCGGCCTGCAAATTTAAGAAAATTGAGGTTGGAAATGGTAATTAATAAAAATATAAAGACCTTTTGCTTGCCAACAAAAAGTCTTTATATGCTTTAGAAATATTTCTTTAATTGATTTTTCTCCAATCTGTACCATCCGAAACTAAATGTAGGATATTTCCTGGTAGTAAATATTGGTCAGTAGAAGAAAATCCTGTTTTGAATGTATAGGGGGTAGTTTGCAAAGAGCCTTGCCCATGATTGACGATGAGGTATTCACGACCAACAATTCCTGCTGCCGAAGGTAGCGTTATATATTGAGTACCTGGGCCAGTATAAATGAGTTTGTAATGAGCGTCTGTAAGGGTAATACTGGCCGAAAATACGACCGTTGAAGCATTAATAGAGCCGCTAATTCGAGCATTGCCATTAACTTGTAATTTACCGTCGGGATTGGCCGCTAAACTTGCAATATTCATGTTGATACCAACGATATCGTTGGTAAAATCGCCACCAATGAGCGGAGATGAAGAAGATGAGTTTTCGATATAGAGTTTATTACTACCAAGTTCGTTGTACCCCGCTTGACTGCCTACCGCAACATTATAACTGCCAGCCGAATTTTGTCTGAGGGCTTCGCCTCCAAGTCCAACGTTTCCGTTGCCAGTTGTATTAGAAGTTAAAGCACTTCCGCCTACTCCTACATTTCCTATTCCAGTAGTATTCAAATTAAGGGCAACGTTTCCTAAGCCTACATTATAATTTCCAGTGGTATTATAGCGGAGCACCATATTGCCGAAAGCAGCATTAAACATCCCAGTCGTATTCTGATGCAATGTGTAGTTTCCATAGGCCATATTCAGAATTCCCGTTGAATTATAATATAAACTTTCGATTCCAGTAGCAACATTTCCACTTCCAGAAGTATTTGAACCTAAAGACTTATCGCCAATCGCTATATTATTTCCCCCTGAACTTGAAGATAATGCTCCGTTACCGATGGCAATATTATAACTTCCAACCAGACTTGTTGCCAAAGCATTGAATCCCATTGCAATATTATTATTGGCTGTCGAACTTAGTTGCATTGCCTGATACCCAATAGCAATATTCTGATTACCAGTTGTATTAGCCGATAATGCTTTGTAACCATTGGCTAAATTATAAACCCCAGTAGTGTTGGCTGTTAATGCCTGATAACCAATGCCTACATTGCCATCTGCTGTATTGGTTTTAAGGGCATCTCTTCCCATAGCTACATTATAGCTACCAGTCGAAATAGTATTCAAAGCTCCATATCCAAAAGCCGAATTATTAGTTCCTGTTGTATTATTCTGCAAAGCCCCAAAGCCGAATGCAGAGTTTAGTCCACCAGTTGTATTATACATTAATGCCGATACGCCAATGGCAGTATTAGCCCCTCCAGTAGTATTGCTAAGAAGCGTTGCGTGGCCATAAGCAGTATTATGATTACCAGAAGTATTGGCTTGTAACGATGCAATCCCTACTGCCGTATTAAACTGTCCACTCGTTGAAGGATTCAGAGCATCACGGCCAAGTGCCGTATTAAATTCGCTACTGGTTGTTAGTGGCCTATTATATCGTACGCCCGAAGGTAAAATTTCGACGTTCGTAGAGTTATTACTTATCGTGAAGTTTGTTTGTGCATAAGCTTGACAAATAACGATGATGGGTATGAGCAAAGAGAGAAGTTTTTTCATTGTTTTGATGTTTTAAGCGTTTAAATTAATGGTGATATATAGCAAAAAAGGCCTTTTTTCGTCGTCGAGAGGGTGTAAGCGTTTCGCCATTTTGGAAAATGATTTGTTCGTCATTGATATACTTGATGCAGTCAATATTGATAATGACTGACTTATTGATTCGGACGAATTTTGGGAAAGCCGAAAACCGAATTTCGATTTCCTTGAGTGTAGTAGCTACCAGTATTTTTTTGCCATCGGCAAGAAATACACGAGTATAATTAATATCTGCTTGTAGGCGAATGACTTCTTTGGGGTTGACATTTTGCCTTCCTCCAATTGAAATGCTTGTTTGTTTCATGGTTGCAAAAGTGTTGATTTGACCATGCAAAACTCATCTAAAAATCAAAACTAAAACAGGGATGAAAAACGGAAATAAAAACCGTTTTTAGCGGAGTAGAAAACCGTTATTTAACGGTATTTATTAAGGAGAAATACGCAGTAATTTGCATAAAATATTACTAATGTAAACGTTTCAAGAAGTTGCAAAAATGTGGGTGTTGAATTTTGATTTTTACTTTTTACATTTACAATAATTCAACTGTTATTTATAAACTTAAATGCCTCTTTGTTATGAAAAAATTGCTGATTCTTACCAATCTCCTGTGGTTATCTATCTTTTTATTTACAGGATTCAAGCCAATTGATGAAAATAAACCTAAGTTACTCGCTCCCGCCTACGATTTGGTCGATGCCAGCTTAGCAGATATGATGGGAACTAATTTTCGCTTAAATTATATCAATCCTACACGGAATTTTGGAACTAAGAAAGAAAGTTATGCTTCAGATTCAAGGTCTGTTTGGTTCAGTCTAACTAAACTGGAAAGCTTTATTGCTGATATGAAGGCAAAAAGCTCGCTCACCACAGGTATTCGCTTTTATTTCATCCAATATCCCAATGATATGGCTCAATGGAATAAATATGATTATCTCAAAAAACATATAAGTCCTTCATATAAAAATCATCATACATTAATGCTCGTTCCTACCTATTTTGACGGGACTTATGATATAGATTTTGACCCAAGAAGAATTGGAAGTGATGGAAAACCAATACACATGGTAGATGTTATGAATAGTTTGCGTAATGTTAGAGAGGAAATTCCTGCTCAAGCGGGAAGTGGTATTAATAAAGCATACATTTTGATGCCTTATGGCACAAGTTCAAGCAGCGAATATGACGACCCAAATATTATTAATGGTGGCTCGTTGGTTCCACCATATCCACCAGGTGGAAGTGCAAGAATGGCCGAGCCTTCAAATGATAAAATTGTAATGCCGATTGGAAATAAAATTCCGTGTTCAGGGGCAACTTTGCTTCCGTATTTCGATTATAAAAGCAAATGTGGTGTTGTGCCATTACCGTCAAATGATAAAATCAAAGATTAAAAATGGAAAGCATAGAAATATTAAGGCATTGTGTGCGAATTTCTGAAGTATTGGCGTTCGTGATAGGGGTATATTATTTTGATAAAAAAGATGCAATCCATTGGAGGTTATTCCCATTTTATATCGGAGTTGTTGCGGCTATTGAGCTATTTGGGTGGTATTTGGCTGCACAAAAGCTTTATTCAGAAAACAATCTGCTTTATCGTTTTGTGGGTTTTCCAGTACAGTTTATATTCCTTTTCTGGTTGTTAAGTCAAATCATCAAAGTAAAATATAGAGCTTTTTATATCAGTACTCTTGTTTATGTATTGTGTTGGGTATTAGAATATTATTTTATTCCGAAAGAAGGACATATTACGATGTCGATGTCTTTTTCGGTAGCTAATCTGATTTTGCTAATATTGGTTTTTTCATATTTTTATCAACTCATCAATGAAAAACAACTGCTAACATTTTATAATCAACGTTCATTTTGGGTAAGCTTAGGAATCTTATTGTATTATCTTGGTGGCTTTCCCTACTACGGTTTGTTTAATGCTTTACTGAAAAACTATGATTTCTTTTTGATATATACACATATTATCTTGATTTTGGGGACTTTAATGTATGTCTGCTTTAGCATCAGTTTTATATGGGGGAAAGAGAAATAACCATCTTTATCGTTATTGCGAATATAATTCTGCTGATTTTTATTAGTGGAATCATCATCTTTATTGCCCAATATCGCAGAAGAAGAATCTTGCACGAAACTGAAAAACAGATAATAAGTAAAACTCATCAAGAAGAATTATTGAGCCGACAAGTCGAGATTCAGACCCAAACGATGCGAGATATTGGCCGAGAAATCCATGATAACGTCGGGCAGAAACTGACGCTGGCTTCGATATATTCAAATCAATTGAGTCATGAAAATCCAGCACAGAATCAAAAAATTGAGCAAATATCAAAACTACTCAATGAATCTCTGCAAGACCTACGTCAGCTCTCAAAATCGTTAGTGCAACCACAATTAGCCCACTCTGATTTAATCGCTTTATTGGAAGAGGAAGCAAAACTGATAAATCAGACAGGCGTAAAGTTAAAAATCAAAACCGATTTAAATAGCATTGATTTAGATTTTGAAAAGAAAAATGCTGTGTTCAGATTATTGCAAGAATTTATACAAAATAGTCTTAAACACTCAAAATGTAAGAATATTACAATCATAATTTCAGAAAACGAAGCCTTCGCTTCGAGCGAAGGCTTCGTTAAAACATTGATTTCAATTGAAGATGATGGTATTGGTTTCGACCAAAATATCAAAAAAGACGGTATCGGATTATCGAACATGAAACGCCGAGCCAACGAAATTGGAGCTGGTTTCGAGCTAAAATCTGAAATAGGAATAGGAACGAAACTTAATTTGATGATTTACTAAAAGTAGGGGCTATGACATACAAAGTAGTAGTAGTAGATGACCACTTATTGATTGCCAAAGCCATCAGTTCGATAATTGAAGGTTTTAGCGGTTTTGAAGTGCTTTATGAGGCCGAAAATGGTAAGGTTTTGATGGATAAATTTAAGGTCAGAGTCAATATCCCTGATATTGTTTTGATGGATATTTCGATGCCAATTATGAATGGCTTCGAGACAACCCAGTGGCTCACCGATAACTATCCCGATATTGTTGTGATGGCACTTTCGGTGCAAGATGATGACGATTCGCTTATAAAAATGATTAAAGCAGGTGCAAAAGGCTATTTGCATAAAAATGTACATCCGACCGAATTAGAAGTTGCTCTTAAAAACTTGGTCGATAAAGGAATGTATTTTCCTGCGTGGGCAACGAGCAAAGTTTTTATGAATCTATCGAAGAAAGATGAGAGAAAAACGATTAATGAAATCAAATTAAGTGAGCGAGAATTAGAGTTTCTAAGTTATGTCTGCACCGAACTAACCTACAAAGAAATTGCCGACCGAATGTGTTGCAGTCCTCGGACAGTTGAGGGGTACAGAGATGCTCTTTTCGAGAAATTGGAAATTAAAACAAGGGTAGGATTGGCCATGTATGCTGTTAAATCTCATATTTATGAAATAAAGTAATATAAAAAAAATGCCTTCTAAGTTATTAGAAGGCATTTTTTTTATGGATATAACCTTTTTCTTACGAGTGAATCGCACGATTGGCAGTTGCTGCTAAAGCGGCTTCTTTCAAAGCTTCCATGTATGTTGGGTGAGCGTGCGAAATACGAGCGATGTCTTCGGCACTTGCTCTAAACTCCATTGCTGTTACGGCTTCGGCAATCATATCAGCAGCTCTTGCACCAATGATGTGTACGCCCAGAATTTCATCAGTAGCAGTATCGGCTAAAACCTTTACTAAACCATCGGTATCACCACTGGCAGTTGCACGGCCGAGAGCTTTGAAAGGGAAACTTCCAGCTTTGTAGGCTACACCTTTGGCTTTTAGTTCTTCTTCGGTTGCACCAACCGAGGCAACTTCTGGCCAAGTATAAACTACCCCAGGAATAAGATTATAATTGATATGTGGTTTTTGTCCTGCCATTACTTCGGCTACAAAAACGCCTTCTTCTTCGGCTTTGTGTGCGAGCATTGCTCCACGAACTACATCACCGATAGCATAAATACCTTTTACGTTGGTTTCTAAAGTATGTTCATCAACTACAACTTTGCCACGGTCAGTTGCTACTCCAACGGCTTCTAAATTCAAGCCGTCAGTATATGCACGGCGACCGATACAAACCAAGCAATAGTCACCTTTGATTTCAACTGGTTTTCCATCGGCAGCTTCGGCAGTTACGGTTACTTCTTCGCCTGAGTTTTCGATTTTCGTTACTTTCGTATTGAAAAAGAAATCAGCTCCAAGTTTTTTAACTGATTTTTGTAATTCTTTGCCCATTGTCTTATCCATTGTCGGAATCATCGAATCGGCAAATTCTACAAACGAAACTTTTGCACCCAAACGAGCATAAACTGAGCCTAATTCGGCACCGATTACACCCGCACCGATAACGATTAAATGTTTCGGAATTTCAGTTAAACTCAAAGCTTCTGTACTCGTGATGATTCTTTTCTTGTCATAGTTCATGAAAGGTAGAATCGTTGGTTTCGAGCCAGTGGCAATGATAACTTGTTGGGTTGTGATTGTTTCTTCCGAACCGTCAGTTTTGGTAACTTTAATGGTGTTTTTGTCAACAAATGAACCAAGACCATTGTGAACTGTAATCTTGTTTTTCTTCATCAAGAAATTGATACCTGCGTTCATTTTCTCAACAACACCATTTTTACGGCCAATCATTTTACCAAGATTTGCCACTGGGGCAGGAATCTCAATACCGTGGTCAGCAAAGTGGTGAGCAGCATTATAGAAATGCTCCGAAGAGTCGAGGAGGGCTTTTGATGGAATACATCCAACGTTCAGACACGTTCCCCCCAGAACACTGTATTTTTCGATGATGGCAACTTTTTTGCCTAATTGTGCCGAGCGAATCGCCGCCACATATCCTCCAGGCCCTGAGCCTATTACTACTACGTCGTATTGCATATTTTTGCTTATCTCTTTTATTGAGACGAATAATATTTTTACCAAATTTATTCTTTCGGTCTTTTGAAAATCAAAACCATATCACCAGTTCCCCAACGGATGTCTCCTGTGAAGGATTGACTGGCTAATTCCCAGCCATCATTGCCGTAATCTCTCAAAATATCATCTAACTCTGTCATTCTAACTTTAGCAGACGAAAAGAAATCAGACTCATAGGCTGGAATTTTAAGAGTTAAGTATTCCCACTTAGTCATGATTACACACCCAAAAGAATTCTTGTTGGGTCTTCTAAGAGTTGTTTAACTCTTACTAAGAAACTAACTGAATCTTTACCATCGATGGTGCGGTGGTCATAGCTAAGAGCCACGTACATAATCGGACGAACAACGATTTCTCCATTTACTACTACAGCACGCTCAACGATATTGTGCATACCTAAGATAGCTGATTGTGGAGCGTTGATGATTGGTGTAGAAAGCATCGAACCGAAAATACCACCATTAGTGATGGTGAATGTTCCGCCCGTCATTTCTTCAATCGTGAGTTTGTTTTCACGTGCTTTTCCTGCTAAACGGACTACTTCTGACTCGATTTGAGCGAAGTTCATTTGTTCTGCACTGCGAATTACTGGCACTACTAAACCACGTGGAGCAGAAACTGCAATCGCAATATCGGCGTAGTCGTTATACACGATTTCATCGCCATCGATGTAAGCATTCACCACAGGGAATTCTTTCAATGCAATTGCACAAGCTTTCGTGAAGAACGACATAAAGCCTAAGCCTACGCCGTGAACTTCTTTAAATTTATCTTTATATTTTGCTCTTAAGTCCATGATTGGTTTCATGTCAACCTCGTTGAAGGTCGTGAGCATAGCTGTTTCTTGTTTTACAGCAACCAAACGTTTGGCGATTGTCTTACGCAATGAAGTCATTTTTTCACGACGTGACGCTCTGCCTCCTTGTGTAGTAGGGGCTGCTGGTGCAGGAGTTGCTGCCGGTTTTGCTGCTTGTGGTGCTGGAGCTGCTGCCGGTTTTTCAGCTTTCACAGCATCATCTTTTGTGATACGTCCACCAATGCCAGTGCCTTGAACCGTTGCTGGGTCAATACCTTTTTCGGCCAAAACTTTGGCTGCTACTGGTGATGGATGTCCTGCTGCATAGCTTGAATCAGAAGTTGCTGGTGCTGTACTTGTAGTTGGTGCTATGCTTGGTGTTGGTTGGCTTGTTGCCGCCGAAGCACCTACCGTAATCTTAGCTACTACTCCGCCAATTGGCACAACTTGTCCTGCTTGAGCAACGATTGTCAATACTCCGTTTTCTGGTGAAGGCAATTCAAAAGTGGCTTTATCTGATTCGAGTTCGCAGATAACTTCATCCATTTTTACGCTATCGCCTTCTTTTTTGCTCCAAGCGGCAATCGTAACTTCAGAAATTGACTCGCCAACTGCTGGTACGACTACATCAATTACTTTGGTAGCAACTGGTGCTGATGGAGCTTCGGCCGCTGCTTTTGGAGCTTCAGCTGCCGCAGGTGCTGCTGCTGTGCTTCCCGCAGCTTCAATTTTGCATATTAATGCTCCAATGGGTAGGGTAGTACCTTCTGGGGCTACTATTCTTAGAATTCCGTCGGCTTCGGCGGGTAGTTCGAATGTGGCTTTATCTGACTCCAATTCACAGATAACTTCATCCATTTTGACTAAATCACCGTCTTTTTTTGTCCATGAAGCGATGGTTACTTCGCTTACTGATTCGCCCACCGAAGGGACTTTCATTTCTATTGCCATGATGATTCTATTTTTCTACTGCTTTTTTTTCTTCTTTATTATATATCAACATTTTCTAAGGCTAACTTAGTTTCTTTGGTGTTATTTGGCTGCAAAAGCTCTTTCAACTAGGTCGGCTTGCTCTTTTGCGTGTACCTTCGTGAAGCCTGTTGCTGGCGAAGCACTCGATTTACGAGCTACTACATTACCCAAACCAACTTCTGGGAATTCACGCAATACAAATGACCAATAACCCATGTTTTCAGGTTCTTCTTGTACCCAAAGGATTTCTGGTTTTTTATACTTGCTTAATTCCGCCTCAACTTGCGTTTTCGGGAATGGGTGCAACTGCTCAACTCTCACGATGGCTACATCGGTGCGACCTTCTTTTTGTTGTTTGTCGAGCAAATCGTAATACACTTTTCCGCTGCAAAGCAATACTCGTTTTACCTTTTTAGGGTCGGCGTATTTATCTCCGATAACTTCTTGGAAGCTTGTTCCTTCGGCAAAATCGCTCATTGCTGAAACCGCCAGCGGGTGACGCAACATTGATTTTGGAGATAAGTGAACACAAGGCTTGCGGAAAGGTAATGCTAATTGACGACGCAACATGTGGAAAATGTTGGCTGGCGTAGTACACGTACAAACGTACATATTATATTCAGCCGCCAGTTGCAAGAAACGCTCTGGACGAGCATTTGAATGCTCAGGGCCTTGACCTTCATAACCGTGTGGTAATAATAATACCAAGCCATTCATTGAGTTCCATTTCGACTCAGCGGCTGAAATGAATTGGTCAATCATGGTTTGAGCTCCGTTGGCAAAGTCACCGAATTGTGCTTCCCAAATTACGAGTGCATCAGGGTTGGCCATTGCGTAGCCATATTCAAATCCCATTACACCGTATTCCGATAATAATGAGTTATAAATCTCGAATTTGCCTTGTCCTTCGCCTAAATGAGACAAGTTGTTATAGTTTTGGTTGGTTTCAGAGTCGTGCAATACTGCGTGACGGTGCGTGAATGTACCACGTTGTACGTCCTGACCTGTGAAACGAACAAATTTTCCTTCATTAAGAATCGAACCGTAAGCCATCAATTCACCTACCGACCAGTTGAATGGTTTGTCTTGAGCGAAGATTGCTTTTCTTTCATCTAAAATCTTTTCGATTTGTTTTAAAGGCTTAAATCCTTCTGGAACATTCGATAATGCTTTTCCAACTTTGTCAATTACTTCTTGTGAAATACCTGTTGCTGGCGATTTCTCGAAATCTTCTGGTACCGAACGACGAAGTTTTTCCCAAGCCTCTTCCAATTTTGGTTTTTGGTAAGGCAATTGTTTTTGTTTTACTTTCGCCAAAAGGTCTTGCAATTCGCCCTCGAAACTTTTCTTCATTTCTTCGGCAAATTTTGTATCGGCTTCGCCACGAGTCATTAATTCTTGTAAGTAAATTTCACGTGGATTAGCGTGTGAGTCGATGGTTTTGTACATCGTCGGCTGAGTCATACGTGGTTCGTCTGACTCGTTGTGACCATATTTACGGTAACAAACCATGTCAACGAATACATCACGGTTGAATTCCTGACGGAATTCTGTTGCCAACTTCATAGCGTAAACAACTGCTTCGGGGTCGTCGCCGTTTACGTGGAAGATTGGGGCGTCAATGATTTTTGCGATGTCAGAACAGTAAATTGCCGAACGAGCATCATCAAAATCGGTTGTGAAACCTACTTGGTTATTGATTACAAAATGGAGCGTTCCGCCTGTGTAATACGCAGGAAGGTTCGACATTTGTGTTACTTCATATACAATACCTTGACCCGCTACGGCTGCATCACCGTGAATTAAGATTGGCAATACTTTATCATAAATATCGTCACGGTCGTTTGGTTTTACGGCCGCTTTCTCGAAGTGAGCATCTGCTCTGGCACGTGCATAACCGACCACTACTGGATTTACGGCCTCTAAGTGCGAAGGGTTCGCCATGAGTTTTAAGCTTACACGGTGGCCTTCTGGTGTTTCCACTTGGCTGGTGTAACCCATGTGGTATTTTACGTCACCATCGCTGTATGATTCAAGCGTTACGTTTTCTTCAAACTCGTTAAATACTTGCTCATAAGGCTTTTGCAAGATATTTGTCAAAACGTTCAAACGTCCACGGTGAGCCATTCCTATTACAACTTCTTCAACGCCAAGCTCTGCTCCACGGTTGATTGCAATATCAAGGGCTGGAATCGTTGACTCTCCACCTTCGAGCGAGAAACGTTTTTTACCTAAGAATTTTGTATGAATGAAATTCTCGAAGTTTACAGCTTCGTTCAATTTCTCAAAAATGCGAAGTTTTTGGTCACGGCTTGGGTCGAAATACAAATATTCGTTTTCGATTTTCTTACGCAACCAGTTTTTTGCTTTTCTATCTCTGATGTAAAGGTATTCAAACCCAATTTTTCCGAGATAAACTTTCTTCAAAGCATCTACAATTTTGCGGAGTGTAGCGGCTTCTCCGAACAATTCTACCCCAGCTTCAAATACAGTATCTAAATCTGCATCAGAAAGATTAAAGTCAGAAAGGTCGAGCATCGGTTGACGGTCTTTACGTCCGCCGATTGGGTTAGTTTTAGAAAGTAAGTGTCCACGTGAACGGTATCCACGAATTAAATGAACAACTTCCATCTCCTTGCGGGTATGCTCTGCACTTACGGGAGCTCCGTTTGTTGAAGCCTTTGTTGCTCCGTTTGAGCCATTAAATGTTTGATTGAATTCAAAACCTTTGAAGAAATTCTGCCAGCTTTCGTCAACAGAAGTTGGATTTTCTTTGTATTGTTGGTAAAGTGCGTCCAATGCGGCTACGTCGGCATTGGCAATGTATGAAAATTGGTCCATTGAACTATGGTATATGTCGGAAATGAGTAAACTTTATAATCTGTGCAAAGTTACAGTACGTATTCTATAAAGTAACATTTTTTTTGCAAAATTCAAATAGATAAACTAATGATTAATGTTTAATGCTTGATGATTAATGCAAAATCCTGCTTTTTATAAGCAAATTCAGTTTTCATCGAAACCTTCTAATTAATAATATTTCAAACGATTGGTACTACGTTCATCGCCACGACCCTCATATCGGAAATAAATCTGTAAAATGCCTCTTTGTTGGAAATTGCTTGTAGGCGACCCCGAACTATTAAAGGTTGGCGGTTTAGCGTCGTAAGATGCTCCGAGACGGATGGCATCTGATACTTGAAATTCGGCCATCGGAATGAGTTTATTGGTTCTTGCTCCACTCACTTCTTGCGAACGATACGAAACACCTAAACCAAACTTACGGCCAAACCATGCTTTCCCATTAAGGTAAAAACCATTTCCAACTGCCTTATTGGTTTCAATCAAGGCACTGATATTAAACATCGTGCCGTCGTATTCACCTAATGAAAAACCCAACATTGTATAAAAAGGTTTTTTACTATTGAAAAGACCCTCGTCGTTAATGAAAAGAACTGGTTTTGAAAGACTAACGTAGAAACGTTCGGCATTTAGCAAACCTCCCAAACCTGCATACGGATACATTTGTTTTAGACCAAGACCCGCCAAAAGTGTAGGTTGATAAATAAAGCCTGCATCAGCTCCAAGGCCGACCGAGAATAAATCACCCACTTGTTTGCGGTAGGCATAGGAAACTTTTACGCCCGAATTATTAAATCCAACAATATTACTATTGAAGGCTTGTAGCCCCAAACCACCACGACCTTGTTGAATTGCTCCATCGGTTGAGAAAAGTTGATAGATTTGTTGTGGGCGAAGTGTTCCGTTAAATTGGTTTCCGAGCATGGCATTCATGCTGAAAGTTTCTCTTGCACCCGCAAAGGCAGGGTTAAGTGCCAAAAAATTAAACTGAAATTGGTCTTCGATAAGCGTTTGAGCATTTGCTAATGATGAAAACGCTATGCAGGCAGCGAGAAAATATTTTTTCATGTGGTAATGTTTTTTTCTTTTTAGAATAACAAAAATACGACCAAAAGAATTAGAATAAAATTAAAAAAGTCACCCATCTGATTAGGTGACTTTTAGTAAAACGAAGAAAATCGTTTATAAGTGCGAGTTATTTTATAATTAAATACGCCTCAAATCGCTTATCTGCGAATAACCTTGAAGGCCATATCTCGGCCATGACCTTGCATGATGGCTAAGTTTATCCACGAAAGGGCAAATTTTTCGAGTAATTCTACTTTATCGGCTTTTCCAAAATCTATGCAGGTGTCGAATCCGCAGTCTAAAGCCAGTTGCTTGGCCACTGCTTTTGCTTTATCGCTATCGCCAGCCATAAACATATCAATTCCTTCGCCGTTGTAGCTGGGGTTTAGCATATTTTCAAAACCCGTAGTATTGAAACATTTTACGACTTCGGCATTGGTTTTGTCGGCCAAGCAATGATACACCGTTTTGTACGGTTCGGGTGTTTTCATTACCGAATTGGTGGCGTCAATGAGTATTTTGCCCGATACATCGCCCAATTGTTCTAAAACCTCAAAGATTGCCGTCGGTGGCGTGGCAATGAGTATCACTTCCGACTGCTTCACGGCATTTTCGATGGCTGCAAATCTATCTTCACCAATTTTTGTTGCCAAATTGATGTTTTTGTCGCTTAGAGGAAATTTTGCACCGATTAAAACCGTATGACCAGCCTTAACCCATTGTTGTGCCAATGCTCCTCCAACATTTCCCGAACCAATAATTGCTATTTTCATATATTGTTGATTTTAAAATAAATATCCATTTTTTGCTTCTAATTTTTTGGGCAAAGGTTCGCCCAGAGCTTCTTTTAAATCCCGTTCGATAGTATTGCAGAGTGCCGTCATTGGTATATCCGAAATGTTGTTTTCAAAAGGATTTTCGTTGATTTCGCCTACTTTATTCATGACCGAAAATACAAAACTGATGATAAAACTCACAGGAATGAGCATCCAGTCGATGTTCATTTTTTTGAAATCGCCAATTAGACAAATAGGTAATACAAAAATAAAAACATAGAGAAATAATTTAGTAAAATATTGATAATTCATGGGAAGTGGCGTGTTTTTGATACGCTCGCAAGCTCCTTGCCAATTACTAAAAGTTGCCAAATTAGGTTCCATACTAATATTATCAAAAGCCCCCAACATTTCCTTTTGCATGGCTTCTTTTATTCTAATGCCTTGCATTTGAAGCAAAATATTTGGCCGATTTTGCTTGTTTTTGAGGTTTTCATACTCGCTTTCAGTGAGTAAATGCCGAAATTCTTCTGTGGTATTTTGCTTTCTGAGATGCAGCCGTAAACTGTGAGCAAAGGCAATTTGACGGTTAATCATTTCTTTTTTGTATAAATCGGCTTCCTGCTTATTGGCTTTGCCGATTGCCACGGCGTTATCGACGTTTGCGATGATTTGTCGGGCAAAAATGCGACTATTGTTGATGATTCCACCCCAAATAGTGCGAGCTTCCCACCATCGAGCATAACTACTCTGATTGCGGAAGGCAATAAAAATAGCCAATGCAGAACCTAAAATTCCTGCAATAGAAAACGGTAAAGCAATATCAATCGCCTTGTATGTGTGCAAAGCAAAAACGCTTGTTGCCACGAGTAGCGTTGTGAGTGTTTCTGAACGAATATTCTGAAACACTTTTCGCAAATCAAAATTTCTTTTTACTATCATTTTCTAAAATTCATATCGTGTAAATGCTCCAAAATTTTCGTTTTTGATGAAAACACCCTTTCCCTGTTGGGTCAAGTCTAAACCTGCACCAAACTGAAATTCTTTTATTTTTAAACCCAGCCGAAATCGTTGTGTGAATGCGAGGATATTTTGTTGATTAGATGGAAAGCTATTGATGAGTTCGATTTGTGAAAATAAATTGAGTTTATCGGTCAGTTTTGGGGTATATCGGCCCAAAAAGAAAAAGTCTATATTCGGTTTACTGAGGGTTTCGGAAACTGCCCAACTGAAAATCGTATAATTTTTGGTGATTTTTGCAAATTGGATACCTGCTTTCGGAGAAATGCCTCTGTTTAGTATTTGAACCACCGCCACAGGAGCAAAACCTTTTAGTTTTGGGTGGTTGTAGCTGAAGGCCTCTGTGAATCCGAATTGGGGTAAGTTGGTGGTTTGTGTGATGGCATAGTCAATACTCGCTCGGTTTCGGTTGAAAAACAAGAATTTTGATGGCTGCCCTGCTTTGTTTTTAAAGAACTTGAAAAACATGATATCGACAGAGGCTTTCTTATGACCCGCAAAAACTTCTACGGGAATTTGGGCAATGGCAATGTTTCGCAGAAGAAACATTACCATTAAAAGCAGAGTTGTTTTATTGTTCATCAGACAACAAGCCGATTTTATTTCCTTCACTATCAATGATGATAGCTGCAAAACCAAATTTGCCAAGATTCATTTCGGGAATGATTACTTTTCCACCAGCACTTTCAACCTTTTCGACAGCACTGCTCAGTTTCCCAAAAGCATTGAGATAAATTACTGCTCCATCGGTAGTAGGTTTTAAATCTTCACGCACTACGATAGAACCCCCAACTGCCTCGCCAGTATTGAAAGGCACATTGAATAAAATTAACTCACCATTGCCAAATGTTCCTTTTCTTACGTTTCCGTGCAAGACCGAAGTGTAGAACTGAAAGGCTCTTTCTAAATCAAGAGCGGGAATCTCAAACCAATTAATAGCATTCATTGTGTTATTTATTTAATTGTTTCACTACCAATTCGGCAGCGGCTGCACCCGAATTTTGTTGTTGTCCTGTAATCAAATTTCCGTCTTCGATGGCATAAGAGCTAAAAGGTGCAGCTACTTTGAAGGTAGTTTCTGCTATTTTTCTGGCTTCTGCTTCAATTCTGTACGGCTGAATTTTCATACCTACGGCTTGGTCGGCAAATTCTTCTTCGGCATCGGCAAAGCCTGTCCAAGTTTTTCCTTTTACTACTAAGTCGCCATCAGATTTTTTTGCGTCTAAAAGCAAGGTAGTTGAATGACACACGGCGGCACTTGGTTTGTTGGCTTCATAAAAAGCAACGAATAGCTTTTCTAACTCATGATTGCCTCTGAAAGTGTACATCGGCCCTTGACCACCCACCAAAAAGATGGCATCATAATTAGCGGCATCAACCTCGGTTAGCTTTTTGGTATTTTCGAGCATGGCGTTAAACTCAGGTTTTTGTAAATACCCCAGAGAAATTACGTCATGTGCCGAATAACCACTGGCATCGGTTGGATTGGAATATCCGTCCATTTCTAATTTTCCGCCTTCGGTCGAAACCAATTCTACTTCATAGCCAGCTTCTTGAAACACTCTCAAAGGATGGGTTAATTCTGCTGCCCAAAAGCCAATCGGCCAGCCCGTTTGTTTACTTACGCTTGGCGAACTTGCCACCATTAAGATTCTTCCTTTCGTAGGTGCACCATGAAAATGCACGTAATTGTTTACTTCTGTTATCATGTTTTTGTTGGATTTTATCAATGTTTTTTAAATTTTACTTTGCAAATCTGCAAACTGTATCTACTTTTACCAATAGTATAACCCAAAAGTGCGATACATACTTTTTAGAAAGTAATTGATAAACAGATAGTTAGTATGTCAGATTTTATATACAACGGGAAAGTTTACTATAATCCAGTGCAGCTGGTGATGGAACAAATTGGTGGAACTTGGAAAGCTCCCATTCTGTGGAGATTGAAAGACCAAACCATGCGTTACGGAGAATTGCGAAAGGATATTCCGCATATTTCGGATAAAATGCTGACTACGCAGCTCAGAGAATTGGAAGAAGATGGCTACATCCACCGTGAAGTTTTTGCGGTAGTGCCACCAAAGACAGAATATAGCCTAACAGAACAAGGAAAGGAAATCATAGAACTCATAACAACGATACGTAATTATGGGCTTAAAATGATGGAAAAACAGCATATATAAGAAGTAAATCTTTACAAGAAAGCAGTCGATAAGGTTCTATCGACTGCTTTCATACTATAATCAATTATCTGTTATTTTACTTCATTGATTTCAAGCACTACACTTGTGCGTCGGTGTGAAAGATTTGGATTGATGCCGATTGTCATCAGATATTCGCCCGAATAAATAGTTTCTTCGTTGATAGACGATTTTGTTCCAGGATAAACGTTTATTTCCTTGATTTTATATTTTTTGCTGGCATCTAAGCCTTTTAGCTTGGTGTTTGAGAGCAATGAATTAAGGTCGTAGCGGTTATCTACCAAGTAATTGAACATCACAGCTTGGTCTTTTTTATTGCTTACAAATTGCACAGATGCCATTTGATTTTCAAAAGGATTTACCAAGCGATACATATCTCCATGCCAAATCGTTTGTTTAAGATTTGCGTAGTTTTTTAGTGCATTTTGGCTGAAAAGAAGTTCTTTTTCGTCTAATTTGTTTACTACGATGTCATAACCCATTTTACCCATCATGGCTACATCGGTACGAAACTTAATACCAACTTTACTCCAATCGGTTATGTGGTTGCATTGGGCAATAGCTGGGTAATAGTACGAATACTCCCATTGCATAAAAATACGCTCCATTGGGTCGGTATTGTCAGATACCCAAAATTCGGTAAAGTATTTCAAGGCTTCGTAATCTACACGGCCACCACCACCCGAGCAGAGCATCATTGGTATTTTTGGGTATTTGGCACGGATTCGCTTCAAAACGCTGTAAAGCCCCTTTACGTAATCAACATACAAGTGTGTTTGAGGCTTTTTTATCCGCTCCAAATACATTGAGTGGGCGTTATAAGTCACGGCGTTGCAGTCCCATTTGATGAAAGCGAGTTCTGGGTTTTTAGTAAATAAATCGTCCAGAACACCAAACACAAAATCTTGTACTTCGGGATTGGCTAAATCGAGCGGTAATTGATTGCGGAAATAAACTTCGGGGCGATTTGGCTCACGAATGACCCAATCGAGGTGCTTTTCGTATAATTCTGATTTCGGATTGACCATCTCAGGCTCAACCCAAATGCCAAATTTTACGCCAGCCTTGGTAGCTTCTTTTACTAAATATCCGATGCCGTTAGGCAACTTTTTCTTGTTTTCTTGCCAATCGCCCAAGCCTGCGGTATCGCCATTGCGTGGATATTTGTTAGCAAACCAGCCATCGTCAAGTAAAAACATATCAACGCCCAAATCTTTTGCTCCTTTGAAAAGGCTCGTCAGTTTATTTTCGTCAAAATCAAAATAAGTGGCCTCCCAGTTGTTCAGAAGTGTTAGACGATTGCCTTCACCATCTAAAATTCGGTATTTTCTGGCCCAATCGTGCATATTTCTACTGGCTTCGCCTTGTCCGTTTTCTGAATATGTATAAATAAATGACGGTGTACGGAATTCTTCGTTGGGAGTAAGCGAATACTCAGACGCATGTGGGTTAATGCCCGCCAGCAAGCGTAAGTTGTCATAGGAGTCTTTCTCGAAATCTATTTTAAAATTGCCCGACCAAGCCAATGTTCCGAGTAAGACTTTGCCTTCGTCTTCGGTAGCTTGGCGGTCGAACGAAAGCATAAAAGTTGGTGGCTGATACAAATTAGCTCTTGTTCCCAGCTTAGAGTCGAGGGTTTTGATTCCTGCCGTAAGTTTGGTGTCTTCGGGCTTCATTTCTTTGGCCCAACTACCATGATAGTGGTGCAGATAAAAATCTTTGGCTACGAAGTAAAGGTTAGCCGAAGCATATTTTTTGAGCAAAATGCCACTCTTTTCTTGGTTTTTGATGCTACTCCATTGCTCAATGACGTTTTCTTTGAAATAAACTTTGAATGATAAGGTTACTTCTGTTGCATAAACTGGGTCACGCAGAAGTATATTAGTTTGCGAAACATTCTCGTCAATTTTTTGTGTGCTATAACTAACAAGTTTCAAGTCAGATGAAGTATTGCCATCGGCGTGGAGAATTTCTAAAGCAGGTTCTACCAGATTCCAAGAGCCACTTGGCGTGTAGATAGAATTATAAATTCCTGCGTTATTATCGTTGTATTTGAGCGATTTTGCTAAAATTTCATACTCAGAGTTTTGTCGAAGTTTTTTTCCAAAATACGCAACGCCTACTCGATTATCTTTATCAATGTGCAGTACTAACGCATTTTGACTCGTTTCGATGGGAATTGTAGTTGGAATTTGTGCAAATAATTGGTTAAAACCTATCCAGATGGATACAAGTAAAACTAATTGTTTCATGTAGGTTGAAAGGTTAAAAAGTAAGCCTCAAAGATACTGAAAAAACATTTGTGAGTGATGAAGAACAACTCATTTCGATTTTGACTCAATAGAATATAACTGCTTTTCGTTGAAAGTTCATAAATTTGACTTGATTTAGCTTTTAAACTTTATTTTAATGAGAAAAAACTTTGCTGTACTATTGCTGATTGTTGCTTTTTTTGATGCCACGGCTCAGTTCCGAAAGCTAATTTTACGTCCCCGTCACGGACAAATTATCGGGCAATGGCAAGCTACTAATCAACCGCTCAGAGCTTGGCTCGATGGCGATAAAATGTTTGTGATTCAGGGCGAAATGGACAGCTTTGTGGTGCGTGGGGCAAATATGCTTTCACGCTCTGATGTTGTAACAAACTATAAAAATTATGTGCAGTATTTTGCCGAACCAACGGCCAATGGTGGGCTTGAAATGCCGAAAAGTTTTGTCATTCCGCAATTTTGTTTAGCACAAAAAACACCTGATGGCACAACCGTAATTTTGTGCGGACAAAAAGCCATTGATGCTACAAACTCAACCAAGTCAACAGTCCCTTCAAAAGAAAAACCAAACACAATTCCGCAAGAAAAACCTACAACTTTACCGCAAACTCAGCCTCCTTTGCTATCGACAACTCGACGAGGAAAAAGTATTGATGTGAATTTTTCGGGTTTCCCGAAAGTAACGGATGGATTCAACTATCTACGTGCCGACGGCTCGGTGCGTGAAGTGCTTTCAAAACTTAAAGTTGAAAACGGTAGGTTAAGCGACGAACAATGGAGCAGGCCGTTTATGAATGATAAGAACTACGAAAAGGGTTTTTATATTGGTTTAGGCGAAAAATCGAATACAGCTGCTTTACAGAATTTAGATATTTCGGAAATGGCAGGTTTCGACCTTAGCGTAATTGAAGTTTATACAGAAAAGGGTAAACATTGGAACGCCCGTAATTGGTTACAACAATATATTACAGTTCCAGGCAAACGTATGACAACTGATACTATTAGTAATGCTATTTATTTCTGGAATCCTGCCCAATATGTGAGCGAAAGTATCTTACCCGATTTTTATGATGCTTTTCCTGAATTTACGCTCCCAAAAGGTAAAATCGTGAAGTTTTCGTATTTATCAGGAACTGATATTGATGGCGAAAAAGCCATGAAACGAGGTGTGACCTATGTACATAACGCTCCAAATGCAGCTCGTAGAGCGTGGATGGATTATGATAATTGGTTGTATGAATCTGGCTGCCCGAAGGCCTATACAACTACCGAAGAGGTGGTAAATCAGTGGCTCGATAGGGTAGATGCCAATGTTTTACGCAAAAATTTTGCAGAGGTGGTAAGTCCAAATATAAAAACTGGTTATCTGAGCCTCAATTTTGAGCCAATTGGAGTTTGGAACAGCAGTAAAAGCATCGGGAAAATCGGTATTGCTTTGCAAGAACTCAAACGCCAGAATGCCGAGGGCGAATTTGCGATTTGGAGTCTGAATCCGAGAGGTGTGAGCCGTGCAAAGTTTGAAGGAGAACGAGACGCTCAAGGAATGACAAACGTGCTAAAATGGCAAGGAAGTGGCTTTGAAGCATATAATCGAGCATTTTCTATATTTCCAACACGAAATGTTTGGAATTCGGTGCGAGATGCCGTAACGGTGTCGCAGGTTGGGAATTATTGCAATGATTTACGGAATGTAGGTACGATTTATCACTTAATGACTGAAGGGCTTATCTCAAAGAAAATAGAACCAACAAAAAAGGCTTTGGCCAATATTTGGCACGAAGTAGAAGCAATGGACTGGCAATTGGGCGAGCAAACGCACCGAACATCAAGCGGAGAAGTTTTTAGAATCAAAACTAAGCCAATCGTTCCGCCCGATTTGATGCAAAGTTGGGGCGTTTGGAGTATGTGGCTTGATGGTATTGACCTTTGGAGCGACCCAAACATCAAAGTAGATAATCCTGATTTGTGGGGAAGTAAAGCTATGGAACTCGACACCGAAAAGTACCGAGAAAACCGTTTTGGTGAACGACTTTCGAGTTATCCGTTTCAATCACAAAAAAATA
This sequence comes from Emticicia aquatilis, assembly GCF_014644295.1. Lineage (GTDB taxonomy): Bacteria > Bacteroidota > Bacteroidia > Cytophagales > Spirosomataceae > Emticicia > Emticicia aquatilis. The sequence continues at coordinate 661,206 of NZ_BMKK01000001.1, read as the reverse complement.
TTGATTGGCTCATGGCAGGTGTGTGGGCAATGAGCGTAAACAAAGATATTATTGATGCCAATACACCCATCGAATATCCCGATGTTACGCTTCCCGATGGCCGTCGAGTGACGGGCGATAACAAACTCCCGACCGAGGCTTTTATCAAAGGCTTTCCGTTAGTGATGAAAAAACGTGACGATGATAGTAAGGATATTCTTTACACAGCATATTGGGGGCATAATCCTGCCAATAAAGCAGTAAAAATTGTAGTCGATGGTCAAGAAATTATCATCAGAGGGCAGTACACGAGTGTGGTTAGGGTGAAGTTATAAAATAAAAAGATTAATAATTTTTACATCTTAACTTATGTTGCGAGGCACAAATCATCGAATGATTTGTGCCTTTTTAATTGATAAGCACAAAATATGAAATGTTTTTGCGAATACCCCCATTTATAGGGGTTGGCTATGATTTTTTCAATCGCTTTATTTGTGTACTTCTCGCTACACATACACAATTTTTGGGAGATAAAACGACTTTTGCTGTTGATTTTAATTCATATATGCCCAAAAACTAAACTACCATGAAAGATGTAATGATTAACATTCGGACTAAAGTTTCGCCCGATAAGATTCTATTTTGTGAAGCTGATATCAACTACACCCGCATTTATTATCAAGACCGTATGGAAATCATAGCGGTTACTCTCAAAGATGTCGAAAAACGATTAGACAGCCAGTACTTTTATCGCATTCATAAGTCATATTTGGTTAATATCCAGTATGTTATGCCCAATGATTTTAGCCGTGAGATACTTATGCCTAACCAACGCTCAATTACAGTGTCACGCCGCCGTATGAGTCTATTCAAAAAAATGCTTAAACACAAGCATTTAATTATGGCATGAGTCTAAAAATATTATCTTTGACGTAAGCACTGTAAAACCTAAGCCTAATGACTAAAATTCGACTTTTAATTGCTGATGACCATAAACTTTTAGCCGAAACAGTCAGTGATATTTTAAAAGCAACCAATAAGTTTGAAATAGTGGCCATCTGCCACACCAGTAAAGATACCCTTTGGAGCATTCAATTATATAATCCCGAAATTATTCTTCTCGACCTCAATATGCCAGTTATCAATAATGATGTACCACGTGCATCAGGATTAGATGTTTTAGAAGAGTTGCGTTCAAAACAAGATACTGTTAAGGCAATTATTATTTCAAGTTTTAATCACTCGACTTTTATTAAACAATCATTAAATTTGGGAGCGAAAGGTTATTTGCTCAAAAATACTTCCATTGAAGAGATTGAGACTGCTATTCTGACGGTATCCAAAGGAGGTATTTATCTACAAAAAGAAGTAGAAGCAATTTTGAAAGGAAAACAACGAGATATTGAGGTAGAAGATTCGCTTGTCAATGCCATTTCGCTTACTAAACGAGAAAAAGAAGTATTAGAATACATTTCAAGAGGCTTTCGTACCGAAGATATTGCTATTGCTTTAAACCTGAAAAAATATACAGTCGATGAATATCGAGATAACCTCATCCACAAAATGAAAGCTAAGAACTCTGCCGAATTGATTAGAATAGCTTTTGAAGCTGGACTTTTATGATAAAGTTATCCATCATATTCTCGTTGGTTTGTTGTTTGTGTGTGAGTGTTTACGCACAAACAAGTCCTATCAATATCAATCAAACTGACCAAGAAATTGAGATTATTAATCAAACTACCTATTTGCTTGACCCAAATGGGCAAATTTCTTTCCATCAGATTCTGTCAAATACTAATTTTCAGAAGTTACCCAAAAATACGATTAGTTTTGGTAGCAATCAATCTTATTTATGGTTGAAGTTTCGTGTTATTAATAATGGTGTTGTCCCTCGTGTGTTTTCTTTGGTAAGCAAGGGAATAGACAGTCTGCAATGTTACCAAGTTGCTGAACCTACAAAGCAACTTTTGCGGGCGAGTCTGACAGGCACTCACATTCCTTTCAATGCGAGAGAGTTTTCAAGTCCATATCTTACATTTACGTTCCAGCTTTTACCACATCAAATCAATATTGTTTATGTGAGGGTGCGTACCCTCAACTACCCATTGAGTGTATCGCCGTTTCGATTGTTTAGCCATAATTCGGCCAAAGCCTTTATCAAACGCAACGACCTTCTGCAAAGCATTTATATTGGTAGTATGGTATTTTTGTTGCTTTTTGGTTCGGCATTGTTTTTCTTTTTCCAAGAAAAACTCTATCTCTATTATTTATTGTGCGTGTTTTTATCACTCACAATGATGCTCGTCTATAACGATTATTATTATCTGATTTTCGATAAAATTCCTGATATTATTCGCACTAAAAACTTTTACGGAATACCGACTTCATTTGCATCAATGTTTTATTTGTTTTTTGCTCGTGAATTTTTGGTTTATGGTTATGATAAAGGTGGCTACATTAATCGGGCTATCAATGGCGTGGCCGTCGGGACTGTAATGCTCGTTACGCTATTTATCACATTTGGGTGGAATGTCTATGAATACCGATTTTTGTTTTATTTTTTTATATTCCTACTTTGTTCGCTTACTATTTTCTTACTTTATCGAAGCCTACGTTTGCAATATAAACCTGCTTGGTTATTTTTATTAGCAACCGTTCCTGTGTTATTGATGGGCTTTTGGGAGACTATTTCAGATATTCATCACATGCCCGTACAAGATATTCACACTTATTATTATGCCTGTACGATGTTTGAAATGTATGTGCTTACACTCGGTTTGTCGTTAAAGTTTAAGATTGCTCAAGACGAAAAGAAAAAACTACAAGCCGAGGTTTTTGAGATAGAGTCACAAGTACAAGAAAACGAACGCCAACGAATTGCCAAAGATTTACATGATAAACTTGGTGGGCTACTTGGGGCTTTAAAAATCAATCTTTCGGTATTGTCAAAAAATAAGCAGCTACAAACCCAAGAACTGGAAGTGCTTCATAAAAGCTACGAAATGCTCGATTTAACCACCGAAGAAGTACGGAATATTTCGCATAGTTTGGCATCGAGTACGCTTACTAAGCTGGGTTTGGTAGCCATGCTGACCGAAATGTATAACGAATCCGCAAATCCGAAGGTGTTAATTCAAAATAATGGATTACATAATCGATTAGATTCAATTAAAGAAATGGCTTTATATGCAATTATTCAAGAATGTATCAATAATGCCCGTAAACACGCAGAAGCAACTGAAGTATCGGTAGTTTTTAAACAAAATGATGATAAATTGACAGTATTGATAGAGGATGATGGCCGAGGATTTGAAATAAAAAATAATGCTAATAATGGGAAGGGCTTAGAAAATATTGGTTTTAGAGTAAAAGAACACCTAAATGGCGAATTAATGATTGATACATCTATTGGGCAAGGTACAATTATTATGATTAAAACCAAGGTATAAAAATTGGGCAACTATAGCTGCCCAAAATATGATTTCTTAATACGAATTATTGTCACTTAAAACTATCAATCACTCGCTTCACACCCACAAAATGAGCTGAATAATAAGGGTCTTTCAGATAACTAATCGTCACGCCTTTGCTTGTTGCTGAATGAATAAACTTTAAGCCTTTGGAGTTTGACTCAACCACTATGCCTACGTGTGAGATACCGCTTTTGGGGCTGCGTCCTCTTCTAAAAAATATCAAATCGCCAGCAAGTGCTTCGTTGGTTTCAACATCGTAGCCCAATCTGAACATTTCGGTGCTACAAGCTCCCAACTTCATGCCGAATTTCTTGAAAACATAGCCTACAAAACCCGAACAATCAAAGCCTTTGGCCGCTTTTCCGCCACTTTTATAGCGTGTTCCGATAAATTTCTTTGCGTATCGCTGAATGTCGTTGGCTAATTTTAGATAAGATTCCTCAATTGGTTCTTCAGTAGCCGATACAGATTTCTTTTTGGTAGGAGTATCGTACGTAAAATTTGCTTTACTGGCAAAATTCGACAACGATAAAATGACAAACAACGAACCTACTAAACACTTTTGTAACATACAGATATTTTTTGGTTCAGCACAAAATTAAATAAATGCAAATTAAAATCACCTTAAAATATTACTCAATAGTGTTTTGGTTAAATATTTTCTTAGAAAAGTTAAATTTGTGCTTGAAAAATATTCGTCACGCATAACTTTTTACGCATGATGATTCTGTATTAGCACAGGATTTTCTTAAATTCGTGCCAGAAACAAATGCAGCGACTCGTTGAAAGGAATGATTAAAATTTTTGTTTTTTGTTTTAACTTTCTGTTTTTACAGAAAGATACTTCTTCCGTTACCTATAAAGAATACCTTGGCGTAATCAATGGCTACAAGCAGTTATTGGTTGATATTCGTGAATACAAACTCTCGCCGCAGGAAGCCCGTGAACGATTTCAAGACATGATGCTTATCATGAAAAAGGCTCATCCTAACGCACGCTACGACTCTACACAAGTGAGTATATGTTTCCCACTGATGGGCTTCGATTTTCGTGCAGTTGGTGGCTATGGTAGCGGATACATTCCTCGTGGCTACGATTTATTCGACCAAGCTAAGAAAGGGAGTCATCCTGCTCATGATATTTTCATGAAAGATAAAAATCAAGATTGTCGAGACGACCGTACTGGCGATTATGTACCAGTGCTATCAACAACCGATGGTGTAGTGATTGCTACCGAAAACGGTTGGCAGCCCGGTAGCGAGTATCGTGGAGGAAATTACATTTGGATTTATGATACCAATAACGGTGGACTCTGGTATTATGCCCACCAAAGAGAAATATATGTGAAAACTGGACAAACTGTGCGAGCTGGGCAGAAAATTGCACTCGTTGGCCGAACTGGATTTAATGCTGCCATGCCTCGCTCTGATACGCACCTACACATGACGTATCTGAGAATTGATGATGAGGGAAATCCGTTTCCGGTAAATACTTATGGCTGGCTCAAGCAGGCAACTACACTACTCGACCCTCGAATTGCAGTTGATTTAGAACCCATTGCCACGGTAAGAACAATAGAAATTCAGGAAAATATAAAACCATTGCCTGCCATAAAGGCCCCAAAAACGACTTTTAAATTTATTGAGCCCATAGCCGATGATGAACCAGGAAAATCTCGTCGTCGCCGTCGTCAATAAAATCCTATTTTTACTAACAAGAACAACAAAACCATATTCTAAGCAATAAAATTGAAAACAATCATTAAAGGAACAGGCAGCCACTTGCCTGAGCGAATCATAGAGAACTCATATTTTTTGGATAGACAATTCATGGACGCCAATGGGGTTGTGAATCCAAAACCTGCCGAGGAAATCATCGAAAAACTGGAGGCTATCACAGGTATAAAATCAAGAAGATACATACCCGAAAAAGGCGATTCGGTGCCATTGATGGTCGAAGCTTCAAAAAATGCCATTGCTGATGCAGGAATTGATAAAAACCAAATTGATGGCATAATCGTAGCACACAATGCGGGCAATATGCTCGAAGGAATGCAAGGTTTTCATACTGTACCAAATATGGCGGCATTGCTCAAAAATAAATTAGAAATCAGTAATCACGAATGTTTTGCCTATGACTTGCTTTTTGGCTGCCCTGGTTGGTTGCAGGGAATCATTCAAGCACATCAGGCAATTCAGATGGGCGATGCTACCAATGTTTTGGTCGTTGGTATTGAGGTTGCCTCACGCTTACTCGACCCGCATGATTTAGACTCCATGATTTTGGCTGATGGCTGCGGTGCCGCCGTTATTTCTTCTGCTGATGCTGAAAATACGGGAATCGTTTCCTACGCTACCTACTCACACGCTCAAGAAGATGTTGCATGTATTTATTTGAGTGGTTCGTATAATAAAGAACTAAAAAATCCGACTTTGTTTAAGATGAATGGCAAAGATGTATATAAATACGCCACAGTTTGGGTGCCAAAAGTTATCAAAAAAGCACTTGATAAGGTAGGTTTAGATGCGTCTGATGTTGATATGTTTTTGTTTCATCAAGCCAATGGTAAGATGCTCCACGCTTTTGCCAATAATTTGGCTCAAATGTATAATATCGAAGGCTTATCTTTTGAAGGGAAAATTCCGACAACAATCGAATTTACAGGAAATACATCGGTGGCCACCGTGCCAACAATGCTTGATTTGATTCGTAAAGGAGACTTAGCAAACTACAATATTAAAGCAGGAATGAAAGTCGTGATGGCATCAGTTGGAGCAGGAATGCACTGTAATGCAATCGTTTATCAATTCTGATATGTGGAGCGAAGTTCCGACTTCGCTGTGAGAAAATACGATTACTATGAAATGACAGCTTACAAAGCTGTCCTACAAACAAAAACGGCACGAAAGTTTCCCTTGTGCCGTTTTTGTTATTTTTGAGTTATCTCTTCTTCTGGTAAATCCATCAAATCTTTCAGTGTTGTGTTTTCGTAAACTGCCAAGTTTGCATCACGAACTTTCTCCATGATTGGTCTAATCTTACACGTTTTTTCATCAGCACAATCATCGCATTTTCCGTAGAAATAAAGCGAAACACAAAGCATTGGCGAAATCGGGCCGTCAATGATACGCACGATTTTGGCAATCGAAACATCTGCGGGCGACATTCGGAGTTGATAGCCGCCACCTTTGCCTTTTTGGCTATGAAGCACACCATTATTGCGGAGTTCGAGCAAAATCGCTTCCAAAAATTTCTTCGGAATACTCTGTTGTTCGGCAATATCAGCAATCAAAATTGGCTGCTTTGATTCGTATTTTTCTGAAAGAACCTTTAGGGCTTTCAGTGCATATTTAGCTTTTTTAGAAATCATTTTGTTTGTTTTGACGAAGAATATAAAGATATCAGAAAATAGGAAAACTGACATCTTACCGAACAAAAGTACAATTTTTCGTTCATTTTGCAATAGTTTTCTTTCAACACCTCACAATCAATTATCGTTAAAGTATTAGCGTTGTGGCGAGGATAGAATTCCGTCAGCTGAATATATTGTAAAAGCTAAATAGTGGTACAAATGTTGATGCTATATTCGTCAGCCGCCATGGTACCAATGCAATGTTGGTGGTGGTTTTAGCCTACCAATCAATCTGAATTAAAAGTGCAAATGTCGCCATATTTGTCTTTACATTTTCTGAAAAACTGTTTTGGTATTCCATTTTTCAAGTTAATTATTGTTGATTTTTTTTTGTCACAATTAGTATCTGTATTATTGAAAATTAGTTTTCCATTTTTTAGTTTAGTTGGTAAATCGTAGGTCATAGTCAAGTAGTAATTACCAACATATTGGTTTCTGACATTAAAAACTAAAATACGTGATGTCGCCCTATGCGAAAGTCCCCAAAACCAAATTGAATTTACAATTTTGAAAGTTCGTCCACGTTTAGTTGTCACCTGTCCCAAATACTTTAAATGTGTTTCTGTCTGCCCTGTTTCAGTCCACTTACCGAAAATAAATAGACTATCAACAATTCCCTTTTTTAGAACCTTTTGTCGGATGTTTTCATCGTTTACTTGTCCACTTGCAGAAAATACAATAATATTCAATGTCAAGATTATAAAAAGAGTGCGTAGTGTCGTCATAAAATTACTACCAACTAAAATTATTTTGTACCTACCGAATAAGTATTTCGGGCAACAATCGGAATACCTGCCGCCGAAATTCCCTCAAGCGTTATATTCACTTTGGTGGCGGCATCGGTATTGAAAAATGTGATACTTGCTTTGCCGTTGGCATCGGTTTTTATTTTAGGCGACCAAAAAATAGTTGAGCGATAATCTGGGCGAATATGCTCTGGTAATGAAACATCATAATTAGGAGCGTAAAATTCTTTGGTTGGGTAGTATCCTGCTATCCCGAAATGCTCAACCCCCAATGCTTTATCATTGCTATAATCGTAATTTGGATTCCCTCTTTTTGTTAGTACCGAAATCACACCACTGCCTGCTCCCATACCATAAATAGCCGATTCTCCACCAGTGAGTACATCTACTTTTTCGACATCAGCCACTGGTAGCATTAAAATAGCTGATTTGTCAGTACGCATACCATCCAGCAAAAACATTGGTTCAGATGAACCACTAAGCGAACTAACCCCTCTGATAGTAACTACGGGGTCGTTGGCACTGCCTGATACTTGTACGCCTGCAAAACGACCTCTTATCAAATCAAGCACATTCATATAGCCAATCATGGTTGGGTCAACGGTCAACGATTTGCTCGGACTGCTGTAAAGTACTCGACTATCTCGTTCTTCTACTTTCTTTTTAGCTTTTACCTGTACCTCATTGAGCAAAATAGATTTATTGAAACGTAACGAACGCTCAAAATCTAAAGCTTCTTTGGTGCGTTTGAGATAATCGGCCAATTCTTTTTCATCAAACGTAAGGGCATTGAATGGAATCGCCACCACTTGAACTTTGGGCGAAAAGGCTCGGTTTATAAAAATCTTAGTATTTCGGTTGCTATTTCCTGCAATCGCTTGTACGATTACTTGAGCCGAATCAACAAAACTCAAGTTATTTACCACAAAAGAGCCATCTTTTTGGGCTAATCCCATACCAAAAAGCCTTGTACTATCTTTCAACGAAAACATAAACGTTAGATTTACAGGCTTTTCAAAAGGCTTACCATTCTGACGACTGATTTCACCCGAAATACTGAGTCCACGCTCCAATGGATATTTGGGTGTGGGCAATTCGTCTTTCATAATATCATTCCAGCGGTAGCGTCTCCAGCCCTGTGTCATCATCAAAATATCTAAGTGACGAGCTGCATCGGGATTCTCCTTTGAAAAATAATAAGCTGGTTGTTCGACTTTACCTTTTAGGTCAGAGCTGAGTAACAAATATGTTTGAATGTTTTCGGGAAATGCCTGTTCTAAAATTTGTCCCGCATCTGTTACCGACACCGAAAAATCGCCCGAAATTGGTTTGCCTTTGGCATCTTTAGCCTCTATATTTAATGTTACTTTTTCTCGTGTTTGATATTTTGTTTTATTTGGTAAAATATTGACATTCAGTGTTGTATCTGTTTTCAAAAAAATGACCCTTTCACAAAGTGGTAAGCCTTTTTCGTTGAAAACCGTGAATTGTGTAACTCCCGTTGGAAACTTATTTTTCGGAATTTTCATGAGCAAAACTTTCTTTGCCGAAGTAGCTTTTGCTGCATAGCATATTTTACCTTGTGATTGCCCAATGATAGCGATTTGGCTTGTTGAATTTGCAGAATTATGTCCCACAAACAAACGAATATTTTCTTTATCAGCCACAGACTCTACGCCCATTACAAAACCCTCTTTTTCTGAAACAGGCAAAGAAACCTCTTTTTCATAGATGTTGCGATACTTAATTTTGGCCGTATATTTTTCGCCAATTTGTGGCTTGAAAGTCATAACTCCCATTCCCAAGTGTTCGCTATCAAAACTAATAACAGTATCGCCCTTATCGCTCAAAATGATTCCCGAAACATCTAATCCATTACCAAGAGCATCGACAGCTTTGTAGGCCAAACGATTTTCTATACCTTCCACCAAATTACCACCTTCGGGAAAGAAACGAAAGTCAATTTCCTGCGAATTAAGTTTTATTGGTTCGTCATCGGTGTTAGGTCTGAAAACCTTGAAATCCTTCGTAAAAAGTAGATTTTCGTCGAAATTGAGCATCCAATTCGTATATGCTCTTAGTCGATAGTAGCCAGCTTTTAGGGTATCGGGTAGCATGAAGTCGGCGGCGGCACTACCACCTTCGAGCTGTAATATCTTTTTATCAATGAGTTTACCTCGTTGATTATCAATGAGTTCGACATAGAGCGGAATGCTTACCGTATCGGGCAAATGTGTGTTTGCTTCAACCAAGTAGGCTTTAAACCAAACGGTTTCGCCTGCGGTGTAGTAGGGTTTATCGAGATGGAGATAAGCTTTTTCTTGCGGAAGTTCATTATTATAACGGTCAAATTTGGCAGCAATGCTTTGAATTAAATCGTCTTCAAAAGTAAAAGCAAATAATAGGGTAGCAAGTGCAAGAATTAGTGCGTTTGTTTTCATTAAATTATAGAAATTGTGATTGAATTTATGTGTTTTTATAATGCAAAATGAAAATAAATAATTAAAAATAAAAACATATTCAACTAATTTCTTAGTTTTTATTGATGAGCGGTTATTTAAACCCAATAGCATTATTTGATAAACGGATGGAGGCCTCAAAAAATGCTCTTAAATATAATATTTCTAAGAAAAATTTGTATAATGGAGAAGTTTTTGTGCTAACTTCGCACTAAGATTCTAAACAAACTAAAAAAATATGTTACACTCGAAAATTGCAGGAATAGGTTTTTATGTACCAGAGAAAGTTGTGACAAACCACGACCTCATGAAAGTGATGGATACAACTGACGAATGGATACAAGAACGCTCGGGAATCAAAGAAAGACGCTACGGAATAAAAGGCGTAGAAACTCCAACCACAATGGGAGCGGCAGCCACAAAAATAGCTTGCGAACGTGCGGGAATTAGCCCCGAAGAAATAGATTTTATAGTATTTGCTACGCTTAGCCCCGACTATTATTTCCCGGGTTGTGGCGTACTTTTGCAGCGAGAATTGGGTATTACGCACAAAGAAATGGGGGCTTTAGATATTCGGAATCAATGTTCGGGCTTTATTTATGCTCTTTCGGTGGCTGACCAATTTATCAAAGCTGGAATGTATAAAAATGTGTTGGTTGTTGGCTCAGAAATGCACTCAATGGGGCTTGATTTTACAACTCGTGGCCGAAATGTAGCGGTTTTGTTTGGTGATGGAGCAGGAGCAGTAGTGCTTCAACCAACTACCGAAGAAGGTAAAGGAATCTTGACAACGCATTTACATTCGGATGGAACACACGCCGAAGAATTGGCTCTGCTTAGCCCAGGAAGTCACGGTGGGTATCATTTAGGAACTGAACAGTTTGGTTTTCCTGATGTAGAATACGGTGAAATTTTTGTCTATGAAAATTTGCTCGAAAACAAGACGTATTACCCAAATATGAATGGCCAGTTGGTCTTTAAAACTGCTGTGACGAAGTTTCCAGAGGTAATTATGGAAGCTCTGAATAAAACTGGCTACACACCTGCTGATATTGATATGTTGGTACCGCACCAAGCCAATTTGCGTATTGCTCAGTTTGTGCAGAAAACGCTCCGTCTGCCCGACGAGAAAGTGTATAACAATATTATGAAATACGGAAACACAACGGCCGCATCAATTCCGATTGCTTTGTGTGAGGCTTGGGAAGCAGGCAAAATCAAGGATGGTGATTTGGTTTGTTTGGCTGCTTTTGGAAGTGGATTTACGTGGGGTTCGGCCTTGATTCGTTGGTAGGAAATGAAAAGTCCACGGTCGATAGACGATAGTCAATAGTCAATAGAAAATATCTGTGGACTGTGGACTATCGACCGTTGACTAAATTATTTTATCTTATCAAAAAGACTGGCATCAACTTTTACGGCTGCTAAATCGTTACCTGTACGCAAGTCAGTTACGTTGAGGTCTAAAGGTCCGAGTTTATGATTTTGGGCGATTATTGCTCCTGTTTCGGTAGTTTTCCAATTATCCCACGTAGCAGAAACTCCGCCAATCGGAATCACTTTTACCCAAAGCTTAAATGCTTTCGGAGCATCATTGGAGTCTAAAATCCATAAATAAGAATCGCCTGGAGTTACGCCCCCCGACGAATAACTCGCCAAAAGTGCTTCTGAGCCATCTTCAGTTTTTACTATTTTTCGAGTTACGCCTTCATCAAAAACTTTATAGGGTGCAATCAGCCAGAATGAATCATTACAGAAAATCGACCATGCTTTGCCTCTTAAAACATCAAGTTGCCCATCAGTTATTTCTTTGCCTTCGCTGAAAGCCTTTCCTTTATTCCATTCTTTCAGATTGAGAAATACATCGTTCTCTCCCCATTTTACTTCCACCAGTTGGTTTTTCTTATCCCACACAAATTGGTGTCCACCTTTATGCGTCCACGCTACTACATTGGTGCTATCCCAAGCAGACTTGTTAAGCGACTTTAACATTTTGTTAGCCAGTTCATCGGCTTTTGCTGGATTTTCGCCAGTAGGTAGTTTTTCGTTGAGAATCAAGTAACCACCAATTACTAATACCAGTATTATGGCTGCGATATAAAGAAATACTTTTTTCATTGTTTAAGAGAATATGTGAAACTTAATCAACGAAAAAGCAGCAAAAGTTGTTCATTAGAATTAAACAAACTAAAATCCAGTGCTTCGTATAGCCGTGTTTTTTATGCCATAAGTAGCATTATTGACGATATTCTGACCAAAAGTAGTAAGCGTATTATACCCACCATATGGAGCTACTTGATTATTATTGGTCATATTTCTGGCCGAGCATCCATCTCTTACCCAAGCCCAAGCCAACCAGCCAATATTATTGGTTTTGAGAGTTGTGAGTAGGTTTTGGTACTGAAATCCGTTGGTTGGATTGTTGGGAGCATCATTTGTACCATCAATATTATAGTGGCAATAAGAAGTAGCACCATTAACCGATTCATCTTGTTTGTTAGCTACTTCGCCAACAATAAAAGGCAAATTGGCATTGATAGCATTGGTCAAATCTGTGTTAGCATTGTAGCCAGCCCAATAGGCGTGTACACTAAACAAGATATTATGCTCAGGGTCATGGTCGATTATTTCTTGCCCAGCATCCACAACTGCTTTGAGGTCTGTGCCGCAATCAGGGCTATCAATCATGATTGGCATCTTCAGATTGGCATTTCTGATAGACGTAATGGCTGCTTTATAGGCATTTTTCCAATTATTTAGACTTGCTATTGAATATCCTGCCCAACGGTATCTACCTACTTCGTTGGCTAAATTGATAATCAAATATTTTTTGTGTTTGTTTAGAATCGTCACGATGGCGGGGTCTGTCCACCACGAAATCAGTTGAGTATTTATTAGATTGGCATCTTCGGCACAAGTGAGGTCATGAAGCTCCAAGACAGGAATCATCTGATTGGTCTTACATTTGGTCAATAAATTATCGAGGTCGGTATTTGATACTGCTGGGCGAGTCGGATTTCCGTAAGTTTTATACCATTGTAAGCGAACGGCATTTGCTCCACTTTTTTCAATTTCGGTGATTAAATCATTAGCAGGAAAGCCCCAGTCGTCCATCACAGGATAATTTACACCCCTGATGATAAACTTTTGTCGATTCGCATCGTATAAATCTTTTCCCTGCATATACATCGTTGCAGCTTGGCTTTGCGGGCAGTTTTCGATTTTAGCAGAAAAGACCGTTCCTGCATCGGCTTTGAAGCCTGTCGATAAGAGAATGTTTTTTTCGGCCGTATAAACAACGTTTGTTCCAGCATTGGTGATGGCATTTGTTGCCAAAATACCTTTGGCTTTGAACGTTCGACTTCCGTTGTTGATGGTTGCAGAAGTTGGGTCGTCTTGCGGAAGTGTTAGCAACTCAGGGCAATTAGAAGGTGCGGGATTTAGTGTAATGCTTTTGTAGCAAAAGGCTGGCAATGTAGGGTACGCACCAATGGCTTCGTTGCTGGCAAAAGTCAGCGTTTCGCCCGTACTGTTTGGATTATTAGGTGTATATGTAATCGGAATCGTGACGCTGGTTTGGTTGAGAGCAAGTGTGGCGGTGAGACTTCCCGAAAATTCGCTCGAAATCAGATTGATGGTAGTTGTACCTACTTTTGTGACCGTAATCGGAATCGTGATGCTCTGCGTAGCCGCTACACCTTGTGTGAAAGTGCCGCTGAGGGTGCTATTTTCACAGTCGCCAAATGTGAAAAATCCATCATAGACTGGTACTGTAAACGAGCAAGTGCCTGCTCCTAAGCTCGGCGAACTGACAGTAATTGTGCGAGTTCCTGCCACACCCTGCCCGTTGTAATCGACATTCATAAACATGTTCTGTACGCCCGTATTGGCAAAGTTTTGTGTGGCCGTACCCGAAAAATTTGTACCACTTGCATTGAGCGTAATGCTACCTGCGGTTGCAATATCGAGCGTGACTCTAATACTGATGCTGGTCTGATTACCAAGCCTTACGATTGTTCCGCCAAAATTCGGATACGCACATTGCGTGATAGTGAATGCAGGAAAAATGGAAGCTGAAACTTCGGCACATTGGCCATTGCCAGGGTAAGTTGCTGAAATGCCAATGTCAGTAAATGAGCCATCACTTGGGTTAAACTTCCAAACTTTGCCATTGCCTTGGTCGTTGGCATAAATAAAATTGCCAATGCGAGCCAAACCACCAAATTTGGCACTTGTTTTTGAATAAATTGTAGCGTTTGCACTGGTAATTGTAACTTGGCCTCTTGGCGAATTTTGATTAATCAAAGCACTCGTGAGTCTGACCAGCGAGCCACCAGCCGAATCAGGCGTTGGCGAATAACTATCATTATTATTGGCATACCAGAGGTTTCCGTTGGCATCAAAAACCAAGCCTTCGGGTAAAGAAAATAGCTTGGCCGATTGGTTATCGGTATTCAAAAAGGCATCCGTACAAGCCACCGAATTGACGGCGGTTGAGCATAAGAATTGCGTAGGCGATGCCAGCGTATTATCGGTAGCCCACTTTAAGATTCTGTTATCCGAAAGGTCAGTCACGTAAACATCACCTGCTGCATTTCTCGTAATTCCTCCTATACCAGTATAAGATTGATTATTTTTAAGCGTAGGCATATTCTGAAAAATACCACCACCACTATAATTTCCGCTACCGTCACGTTGGATTTTTACGACTCTGCGTTTGGTTTCTCCAAAACCACAAGCTACATACAGCGTTCCGTTGGTTTGATTGACTACGATTTCGGTCGTTACTCGACTGGTTGCTACTTTCGTGACCGATGTGTAAGTGAGTGTTCCGCCCGAAATCAAGACCCCTTTGTAGTGCAGAAAACCATCGGAAGTGGGTTCGTCATAGCCCACAAACATTTCGTTGTTATAAAAAGCAACGCAGTTGGGTTTATAGCTGATATTGCTTGGCCCAACTACATTGAAAGTAGTCAGTAAAGTTGCGGGATTGGTAGCCAAATCATATACTTTTATTTGTGAGGCCGAATAATACGGTACTGCGAGTTTCTGCCCAAAGCAGAAATTAAGCAGCAGGAAATTGAATGAGAGTAAAAATATTTTTTTCATGGCTTAAAGTTGGTTTTTGAGTGATTTTGTGAGTTTTTGGCTTTTTCTGCGAGAAATACTGATACTCAATCCATTGATTAGTTGAAGTGCTTTGGTTGATTTTTCTATTGAAAAATTGGTCAGGTAATCAATGTTTACAACTTGCCTACGGTTGGGTCTGATAAAAGAGTGCGTATCTTTCAGCATAAACTCAAACAATGAAAGATTGCGAGACGAAAGTAGTTTTTTACCCGATTTCAGATGAATATGGGTATAGTTGATGTCGCTTTCGAGCAGGACTACATCAGCGGTTTTGATATAGTTCAGCTTACCATTGTGCCTGATGCGTATCATGCCTTTGGCAATGTATGGGCGTTGTATTTCTAAGAAATTATCCATGTTTTCTGCTTTATTATTGGCCTGCTACGGCTATCCAAGCAACTTGTAAGCTTTGTCCCCAACCAGTATTGGCATCACGGCGTTTTACCCAAACCGTAAAACCGGCTGCGGTTTTATTTCGCACTTGCATTTGAAAAAAATCTTCATCGTTGGTGAGTGAGTTTTGCGTAAGCGTAACGGTGTAGTTGGCGTTGGGCATTGGGTTTTGGAAGGTAATCGGCTGAGAATAAGCATTGTTGGTGCTACTACCGATGGCCAAATTGCCAAAACGAATATCTTTTATCAAGAAACCACTGTTACTAACCTTTACTCCGTGGGGTAGAACGATACCACTATAATCGGGGTTTATAATGAGTGGATTAGTGCCAACAAAATTTAAAAATGATAGTTTGTCACCATCCATAAAAATAGCAGCATTAAAAACATCATCTGAATAAAATCTCATTCCTGCCCCCGAGCCACCATCGGCTTGTATGTCTAAAAATGATGGATTCCCCGAACCATCTCTTGCACTTATTTTTACTCCAATGATTTCATCATGAACCACATGTAATTTGTTAGTTGGTGTGCCAGTTCCGATACCCACATTGCCACTATTTGTGCTGTATTGATTGGCTCCACTATTTTGCCAAGCACCGCCAGTGCCACCATTTGTCAGGGTTTGCCACATTGTACCATCATAATATTTCATGATGTTTAGGTCTTTATCAAAGACCATTGTACCTTTGGTTTGGCCAGAAATAGCTCCGATTTGGGCAGTTGTGAGTTGCGGAAATAGAACTCCCTGCGGCGTTAGTGTACCATTTTGGGCAAAAGCGTGGCTACTCCATACTGCAAAGAGTAGGAGATAAGCAAAAAATCTGATTTTCATGATTTTACTTTTTAGTTTTCAACCATTCTTCAATAGCTTGATAAAATGTTTGTGGTTGTTCAATCCAGATGAAATGTCCAGCGTTTTTGATAACCGAAAGTTTAGAGTTTTTGATACCCGCATGGATGCGAGAGGCGTGTGATACTTGATCGCAGATGAAGTCGTCATCACCTACAAGTACGAGCGTCGGAACGGTGATTTTTGGTAATAAATCAATAATTTTTTCTCTGCCAAGTCCACCTTTTGCGGTCATTTCCCACGCTTTTTGGCTGAGTTGTACATTTTTGATGGCAAGAAACTTGGAAAGGTTAGCTTGGTCATGAAAATAGAAAGGCATAATGTATGGCATTTCTTCATTGAGCGAGCGTTTGGTGGTATCGGTTCCCATCAAAATTCCCGAACCCATTTTATAATAAGGCTCGTTTTTGCGTTTTTCGACGGCCTTCATCAACTCCGTTTGAGCGAGTTCGTCAAGCCCTACAAAAGCGGCAACGGCAATGATTCCGTTGAGGTTTTGGCTGTATTTGATACCATAGTTTAATACTTGATAACCGCCCATCGAATGGCCTATAACCCAGATTTTGTTTTGTTTGAGGTGCAGGCGAAGCTGTTCAATATCTTCAATAAAATCGGCAGTTTGGTAATCTTCGGGTTTATCAGAAGCCGCTGATTTTCCAGAAGCACGAGTATCAAGCCAAACAACCGTGAAATACTTTTCGAGTTCGGGCATTGAGTTTTTGTAGGCATCAATATTTGGCCCCCAACCTGGTGTCGGGAATATACAAACTGGCCCATTGCCGCTTACTTCGTAGTGAAGTTTTAAACCATTGATTGTGGCAAAATGCTCTCCCTTGGCTATGGGTGATTGGGCAAAGGTACGCTTTTGAAAGCTAATTATTAGTGAAAAGATTATTAATAGGTATTTCATATAATATTAGTATATTGTTTGGTAAATATTTTATTATCAATTAGTTGTGTGAATGAAGAGCATTTCTTTGAGGTTCATTTCCTATTTTATTAACGTGTATAGCTTAATGAGAGGTCATAACTTTGAGTACTTTTATCGGGAGTACCATTGGCAGCTACTGAGGCCAAAAAATCGGCTTTGGTTTGAGTGATTACTAATTGATTGCCTGAGATTTTGTAGTAGGTAAACAACTTGAGAATTTTATTATTGGGCAATGGGGTTACGTTGTCACGCATTTTGTCAAATGTAAAATTAAGCCCACCAGTTTGGCCAGTTTCGTATGTTCCCGAAGCCAAAAAACCTAAAATGGAAGGAGCCACAAAGCCTTTCACTACTCCACCTTTGAGTTCTAAATTGATTTTGTATCCTACAAGGTCGGCAGATTCTTCGTCGAAATATTCGGTAAAAGTCGTACCTTTTTTTGCATCAGTTATGATGGTTATTTGTCCATTCACCTTGGTGAGTTTCCAAGTTCCTTCGAGGCCGTTACCATTGGCGGGAGTTGGGTCATTGGTCGAACTGCTGCATCCTGCGGCCGAACTAAATAATAAAACCCAAGCGATACTGAGATAGAATAATATATTTTTCATTAGAGTATTTTTTTTGATACAAAATTGCTCGTTTAGCTGATGCTCATCAATGCCATGATTGGGGATAAAAAATTGCCTTTCTGACCATTTACTCAATAATTCAATCTGACAATAACCCTTTTGGGTCATTCACGAAAATTTATGAATGAATGATTCCGCTACGAATGGCTTTGGCTACGGTTTCGGGGCCGCACCGACCTAAATAATTGATATGTGGCTTTCGACCGAAAAAATCATAGATTATGACAATGGTATTATTGGGTATATATTTTTGAGTTGACTAAATAACTTCTGCCAACTATTATAGATAAAGTGCCAAAAACAACCATCAGTAATAAGCCTGGAACTTCTCGCCAGTCAAGAATAATTGCTTTTTGTGGTTCGTTGAACGGATACGCAATTGTCAGCTCTTCGTCTATTTGATAATTGAATAGAACAAAAATTTGCGGCGACTCGCTGTAAGCCTTTATTTTTTCATCAGTAGCGGTACTAAATTCAAAAAAAGGTCTTTTACCCGATAAGATGTTTTTTCTTCCGCTACTGTTGCTTTCTGTAACCCATTTACTGCCTTTGGTTTTAAACCCGATTACTTTTGCATCCGTCACTACTCCATAAAAAGGCAAAGCGAGCATTTTTATCAAAGTATTTCCCCAAAAGAGTATGATGCCCAAGCCAATAGTGATGGCAATCAGACCTATCATTTTTTTGTTTTTAATTATCATGGATAAAAAGGTTGATAGTTATACAAAATTCGTGGGTTTTGCCCCCAACTATTGTCATCGATTCGGCAAACCCGCATCACTGCACCTGTCTGATAACCTGTATTGGAATCGGTCAAGTATTTGCGAAGCGAAACCGAAAAACAATCTGGATAGTCGGTTGATGGTTCGTTCGCTACGAGGCAGTTAAGCGAAGTAAATTGTTCTCCCACTATGATTGTTACATCTTTACATTTGGTATTACTTTGCCCAATTACAACAAATCCCGATTTAGTGCCTTTTACTTCAACTCCTTTAACTTGTAGGGTTGTAGAATTGATTACATTAAACGTAGCATTGCCTTCTTGGTCGATACGAGCCAATTCTAAAACGCCAAGAAAAGTAGTTTTAAAGTTTAAATCAGCGTTTTCGGTTTGGTTCTGACAAGTAATATTGGTTGAGCCAAACGGATAAATATTTTCGCAAGAAATTGCGGCTTGAAATTGGGGTGAAGTATTGCGTAATTGGAGTGCGTATTGCTTACCAGCTTGCAGACGAAGCGGGAAGGGCGAAAGACTGAACCGTACATAGTCTTTTGGGGGGCAAAGTCGGTTTGGTAGGCAAGGGTAGCCTGTATTAAGTAAACTCTCGTCGCTGGTAGCGATGATTGTATTATTGGTTTTATCAATAATTTCCAGAATACAATTCGTGATTACTCGTGTTCCTAAAGTTGGATTTTGGTCGATTCCGTAAACATCTACATAGACAATCTGTCCATCTATTGTTGGAGTGTAATTTTGTATAATATTTGTATTGGTAGTGGTTGTGTAGTTTGATGTCAAGGCACTCGTCTCGACGAATTGGGCATTCGATGTTCGTTCATTTAAAAACGTAATGCCTGCGTTTTTGAGCTGTAAAAAATTATCTTTTCGATTGAAATACAAAGATTCTTTTTCATAGACATTGACAGCTCCGTTCGGATTAATAAATGTTTGCGAAAAGCCTTGTAAGCTGACTAAAAATAGAAAAGTGATGATTGTTTTTTTCATTGAGCAATTTTTTGATACAAAATTGCTCGTTTAGCTAATGCTCATCAATGCCATGATTGGGGATAAAAAATTGCCTTTCCGACCACTTACTCAATAATTCAGACTGTCAATAACCCTTTTGGGTCATTCTTGAAAATTTATGAATTGATAATTCCGCTCCGAATGGCTTTGGCTACGGCTTCGGGGCCGCACTGTACGTGTAGTTTTTGATAAGTATTCTTGATGTGGCGTCTGACGGTTTCGACTGAAATATTCAATTCAATCGAAATCATGCGGTAAGAAAACCCTTTGGCGAGGTAAGTAAGTACCTCAATTTCTCGGTCGGTTAGATTAAAATCATCAGTAACGGGCTGTTTGCGAAAAGATTGCAGCACTTTATTGGCAATAAAAGGCGACATCGGAGCCCCACCCTCGTTTACTTCCTTAATGGCCTGAATAAGGCGTGTAGAGGAATCTTTTTTCAAGATATAGCCATCGGCACCTTTGCTGAGGCAGTCGAATAAATGCTCATTTCCGTCAAAAACCGTGTGCATAATAATTTTGATGTGCGGAAAATAACTTTTTATTTCGACCACCCCATCAATGCCACTGCGTTGGGGCATATCAATATCCATCACGATTACGTCGGGGCGTTCGTTACGAGTATTTTGCAGGGCCTCTAAGCAATTTTCGTGGCAAGCCATTAATTCAAAACCTTCGGTGTTTTCAATCATTAGCGACAAAAGTTGGCTTAGTCGGGCGTTATCTTCGTAGATGGATATTTTAATCATGGATGCTTTTTGATACAAATTTCGGGAATATTTAGCCGACAAAAAATAACCCATTTCGGGCGTAGTCATAGAGCAATTTTCTAAATTGTTTCATTGATTTCAAAACAACGTAGCAAATAAGCTACCGCAACGGAATTTTTAACTCATACTTTGTGCCTTTTTCGGCTTCGCTTGTTAATTCGTAAGAGCCTTTTAGTTTTTGTAAACGGGTTTGGATATTCTTCACGCCATTGCGGTTGGTTGCTTTATTTACATCAAAACCTTTTCCATTATCCGAAAAACTTATGCTTAGATAACTCGCTTTTACGCTGCACCGTAGTGTTATTTTAGTGCATTGGCTGTGTTTTAATGCGTTGTTTATCAGTTCTTTACATATCAGATAAATATTACGTTTTTTATCCATCGACATACTTCTGTTGTCCAAATTATTGGCTTCAAACTCATACTGAATCCCTTTGGCTTCAATGATTTCAGCAGCTTCCGAATTAATGCGAGTAAACAAACTTTCGAGGCTATCGAATTGCGGATTGATATTCCAGATGATGTAGTCAATGGCCGTTCCAGCGTGTTTGGCTTCTTCATTTATCATTTCGGCGTACATAAAACTTGGGTGATTTTCGCTCAATTTTTGCTTGACTAAATCGCCTAAAATACTAATACTACTCAACGAAGCACCGATTTCGTCGTGTAGGTCGGAAGATATTCGATTTCGCATGGCTTGCACTTTTTTGAACTCATTGATTCGGTACCAATAAATGCCATAGCCGATTGCCAGTAGGAGTGAAGCCAGCAAAATCTTGAACCATAGGCTTTCGTACCAAGCGGGTAAAATCTCGAAATTGAGGACGAGAGAATCCGTGTTCCAATTACCCGCAATTTCGGCGTATTGGACTTCTAATTGGTAATTTCCTTGTTCGAGATTAGAAAACGTGATGGTTGGATTTACCCCATTTTCAATCCATTTTTCGTTGATACCCGTGAGGCGATAGCGAAATTTATTTTTGGCTTGATTCTCGAAATTGAGTGGACTAAACGAAAAACTTAGGTTATTTTGTTTTCTCGAAAAAACGAGATTTTTAGATAAATCCACTTTTTGGTCGCTTCCCAAAATATTTACTTGACTAATCATCAGTCGATGTGATTGATTTTTTAAACCAACATTGCCCAAATTGAGTATCGAAAAACCGTTTTTATGTCCCAACAATAATTCGTCGTTGGTCATCAGAAAACCATTACGAATATCATTGTTCAGCAAACCATCAAACTGTGTGAAACGATTCACCTGTTTATCTTTCGAGATTCTCACTAAGCCTTCGGCCGTACCAATCCACGTATTTCCTTTCGAGTCTTCATCAATCGAAAAGCATTGACCATCAGCAAATAAAGGTTTTAAATCTTCGGCATGGATTTCTGCCGTGATGATTCCTTTGGCGTTTAGTCGATTATAGCCACCGTAGCCCGAAAACAATAAATCTCCTTTAGGTGTAACCGAAACATCGAGGTAATAATCGCCAATGAAACGTTTGTGGTCGTTGATTGAGCTTAATTCTTCAAATTGATTGGTTTTGAAATCGAAACAAGCAATACCAAAACCGCTCGGAATCCAGCCTGCCATCCACATTTTTTGGTCGGGCGTATAGGTAAGTTTATGAAAAAGATTGTCTTTGAAAAAAGTAGGGTAGGGAAATTTGCTCCACGGTTGTACAAATTGATTTTTGTTGAAATCATAAACCATAATTGGCTCATTGGGCAATAAAATCCAGAGTCGATTTTCCCCATCGAGTTCGAGATGATTGATAGGTTTTGATAGAATTTTTTCGAGATTTGCTCCCTGCTTTTTTATGAAAAGATTCTTATTAGTGCCGATAAAAATCTTATTATCAAGCACTTTGATACTTTTAATCTCTTCCGATACCAATTGCGTGATTTTTTGAAATTCATTATTTGTTTTATTCCACCGAAGCACATCCCCCGAACTCATTCCGAGTAAATAACTTGACTCATTTTCGACCTCAAAGCACCGAACAGTTGCTGGATTTGGTAGTAAATTCCGAGGAATAAGTATTTGTCTAATGAGTTGATTCTCAGTCTCTTGTTTTAGTAAGCCATCGTTTGTGCCGAGCCAGAACTCGTTTTTTTGTGCGTCGATAAAAACAGTATTGAGCGAAATGTCATCGGCCATAAATTGCCCAATTTCTTCGAGTTGGGTTTGATTAGTAGTAAGCTGAAACAGATGGTTGTGCGAAACACAAATCAAGGATTGATTGCCCAAAAAACGAATTTGGTCAATGGCTTCGCCGATGTTGGTTTTGAGGGTATAAACCTTGGTTTTAGGGTTGAAGTTTATCAAATCTCCTTGCAGATTTCCTAACCAAAAAGTGCCATTTGTTTTATCAAAAGCCAATGCACTTAGATTCCTTTCGGCCCAAACCCGCACCCACGTTTGGCGGTTGTTATCGAATTTGCACAAACCTATTGGGCTGACCGACCAGAGATTACCTGCGGTATCTTCAATGAATTTAGCAAGATTAGGGTTTTGCTGATTTTCATTCAAAATCTTGTAGTAAGTGAGCAAGTTTTTTTGTGGATTATACGATTTTATGTGATGAAAGTCAGTTGACCAAATAAGCCCTTTACTATCAACAAAAATACTGTTGTAATGGTCGTTGTCGGGGATGTTATCATTGAGTTTGTTGGCAATTTTAAGTGACAAAACCAAAGATTTTGTATCTAAAGAGTATAGACCTTTTTCGTTGCTAAACCACAATATTCCGTCGCTCGAAATAACTATGCCATTTGGGCTTGATAAATTGCCAAATGGCTGAAATTGGTAGCCATCGTACCGAGAAATACCCAAGTTAGTAGCCAGCCACAAATACCCATGAAGGTCTTTCGTGATACCCAAAACATTATTTGATGAAAGCTCATTTTTGGTAGTTATCTGCTCAAAATTGAGTTTTTGAGCATTAATTCTGTCCCAAAATAGCAAAAGTGTTAATGTAAGAACGTATCGAAGGTATGGGTGTTTCATGAAATACATTTGGATTAACCGTTCGCCAGTTGTCGAAATATACGATAATTTGAAATAAAACAGCGAGGTGAGTTTAAACTTAATAATAGCTAATCGAAGAACTATGTTTGGAATTTTAATGAATAATCTTGAATTTGCTCTAAATCTAAGCAATTATCTATGACATTATCGGAGCAATTTTTTACTAAAAACAAATACGAATTACTACTTTTTGCCTTAGTCCAGCACCTGTTTGTGGGTATTGTGCTGCGTGATATGGATTTTTATGTCCATGTCATTTGGCCAATCAACATGATTATTGTAGGCATTGCCAGTATCGGTGTTTTTATCGAAAAGGGACGTTTCAAGAAAATTATCAAAAATACTTTGTTTCTGTTTGTATTCTTGATGCCTCTAAGCTTATCGTTTATCGAAAATTCACCACAGTTTATGACCACCATCAGTGCGGTCTATGTGCTGTTTTTCTTGTTTATCTTCTTAGAAATCATTCGGTTTTTGCTCAAGCCAAGCTACATAAATACCGATATTATTTCGGCATCGGCTTGTGGCTACTTTTTGCTGATAGAAGTGAATGTTTTCCTGATGCAGATTTTCTTTTATAATAATTCTCATTCCATCAAAGGTATTGATATGTCGAGCACTTCGGCCGTTTACATGGATTTGGTCTATTTTTGTAGTATCACCATTACGAGCATTGGTTTTGGAGATATTCTACCAAATAGCCACGTCACGAAACTCGTAACTGCACTTTTTGGCATCATTGGGCAGTTTTATACGGTGGTTTTGGTGGGAATTCTGATTTCAAAATTTAGTTCTTCGAGAGGCGAAGATTAGACACGTAGTATCAGGGAGCAAAACTTAGTGTAACATTGTGAATTTAACTCTGTGATACTCCGTGACCAAAAAAAATAATAAAACCTTAAAAAATCATTCATAATTAATCATGCACGCTGGAGTTTCGTATTCGCTGAAAGAGTTTCTTCTTTGGACAAGGAGAAATATCTATAAATTACTACTGATTGGTATCATTCCAACGGTTTTATATGAAGTTTTGGGCCTCGAATGGCTTGCTATTCCGTGGACGGTCGTGGCTCTGTTGGGTACTGCTACTGCCTTCATTGTGGGTTTTAAAAATACCCAAACGTATAGCCGCACGTGGGAGGCTCGCCAGATTTGGGGAGCAATTTTGAATAGTAGTCGCACTTGGGGAACCATGAGCCGAGATTTTGTGGTCAATAATCCCGAAAAATCAAAAGAACTCGTTTATCGACATTTTGCGTGGCTTACGGCTCTACGTTATCAAATGCGAGATAGTCGAGCATGGGAAACAGCTAATAAAGCCTATAACAAAGAATATAAAGAGTTTTATGTGATTCCTGAAAGAGAAACCTCGCTCGAAGCAGAACTGGGAAAATATCTTTCGGAAGAAGAACTGAAATATATCCTGACGACCAAAAATAGGGCTGTGCAAATATTGAGTTTGCAATCGAAAACGCTGAAAGAATTGGCTGATGATGGCTCGCTGGATAATTTCAGATTTTTGGAAATGGAAAAGATTATCCGAGATTTTTATGATAATCAAGGTAAATCTGAACGTATCAAAAACTTCCCATACCCACGTCAATTTGCCACGATTAATTCACTTTTTATTAAATTATTCTGCATTTTACTACCTTTTGGTATGCTCAAAGATTTCGACAAACTCAACGAAACCACCACAGGCTTTATGCAAGGCTATATGGTTTGGTTGGTTGTGCCGTTTAGTGTGCTGATTTCGTGGGTTTATACTTCGCTCGAACAAGTCGGTGAAAGTACCGAAAATCCATTTGAAGGAAGTGCCAACGATGTGCCGATTTCGCAAATGAGCCGAACCATCGAAATTGATTTAAGAGAAATGCTCGGAGAAACCGATTTACCACCCGCCTTACAACCAAAAAATAACATCATACTTTAGAACCTTTATGAAAAAACGAGAAAAACTTGCTATTATTCATCAGCACTATCCTGATGCCATCACGACGATTGATGGAGTAAATCGAATGATTGATTTTATTGAAAATGTGCTTGATTTAGAGCCTTCCAAAATTATGTTGGCTGATAGTATTTGCAGCGATGACGTGAATAGCATTCAGTACCCTGCCCGCACGAGCGAGTTTTTGGGGCCGTTTAAGATGGGCGGTTTAGATGGTTTTCCGTTTACAGGCCTGACAGGAATGGGAGCTTTTGCCAGCCACGTACCCGACGAAGGTGCAGTTTTTATTTATTATGGCCCACACATTGGAGTCTCCAAAAATGGAGCGATTGGCGAAATCCACCGCTTTGGTCAACATAAAAATTCTGGATGTTGCGGTGCTGCTAAAGGGGCATTAAGCAAACTGGTTGATAATCTGATTGAACCAAATAATATCACCGAAATGGATTATCAGATGAATACCATTGAGCAGATTTTATTGAAGGAAAAAGACCGCATTCTTTCGGCCGAATTTCCTATAAAAGAAGCCACCGAAGTGATTTATGAGGCCATTGATAAGCGAATTATCGAATTGGCAAGAGCCACCAAATACAACTGTAAGTATGTGATTTTGATGGGAGCGATTCTGATAAATAGTGATTCAGATATGGGTTCGTTTAACGAAATCAGGCGTTTTGAGTATGTGAATCTCGAAACCAAAGAGAGAGTTGATTTGACTAAGAAATTTGTTACTTGTGATTTCTAACCCTGCTGAGCGTTTCGAGCTGAATACCCAAAAAAGAAGCTAAATATTTGAGCGGAATACGTTGAATAAATTCGGGTTTGTGTTTAATCATATATTCGTAGCGTTCTCGTGCCGAAAGCGTTTGAAGCATGATTTTCATTTCTTCGATTTGTACTAAATATTGCTCAACGATGAGCCTTCCGAGGCGTTCGATGTCGTGGAATTGGTCGAAAAGTTTGTGCAGGTCGCTGTGTTTTAGAACCACGGCTTGCACATCTTCGAGTGCTTGAATATTGGTTAAACTTGGTTTTTGTGAAAAGAAACTATAAGTCGAAATTGCCACCGAGTTTTCGAGTCCAAACCAAGTATTGGTTTCGTTGGCATCGGTATCTTCAAAAAACTCTCGTACACTTCCCGAATAAACAAAGTTAAGTTCGTCCGATACTTGGCCTTGTTTGACCAAAAACTCTTTTTTTGAGAAGTTTTTCAATGAAAAGCAAGGCAAAAGAGCTTCGATACTCGCTGGTTTTAGCGGGTGAATGTGTTGAAAAAAATCCAAACAATGTTGAAAAGCTTCCTGCATAACTGTGGGGCGAACACCCTGTTCGCATTTAAGAAATTCATGAAGATGAATTTAGAATAGAAAAAACTACATACAATATTCACAGAAAAACTTCGTGAAACAATATTTTTTTTCAACTTTGTACTTCAACTATTCACCATAAACAGATTGGCAGAAATAATATGCCTCTATGACTCATGAAAAAACTTTTTTTAGCCCTATTTCTAATGACTACTTTGTCTGATTTATCCGCCCAATCCAGTGAAACAATTTTACTCTATCCCGATGGAACACCTGGCTTGAAAGCGGGTATTAATATTCCAGAAGACTCGAAGACTACTGACGGAATTACTCGTGTGAAAGATGTGACTCAACCAGCTTTGTATGTGTATCCAGCCAAGAAAAAAACTTCTGATGCTACCGTGATTATCTGCCCTGGTGGTGGCTACGGAATATTGGCGATTGACCACGAAGGACATGATATTGCCAAATG
This sequence comes from Emticicia aquatilis, assembly GCF_014644295.1. Classification (GTDB taxonomy): domain Bacteria; phylum Bacteroidota; class Bacteroidia; order Cytophagales; family Spirosomataceae; genus Emticicia; species Emticicia aquatilis. The sequence goes on along the minus strand of NZ_BMKK01000001.1, from coordinate 633,923 downwards.
GTTTAATGAGCGTGGCGTAACGGCTTTTGTGCTAAAATATCGCCTTCCGCAAGAAAATTTATTCGATAATGACGAGATTCGTCCGCTTCAAGATGCTCAACAGGCTATTAGAATAGTGCGTAAAAATGCAGCAAAATATGGCATTTCGCCTGATAAAGTTGGAATCATGGGCTTTTCGGCGGGTGGCCATTTAGCTTCGACTGCTTCAACGCATTTTACTACCCAAGTAGGCGAAATCACGGATGCGAGTGTGAGTGTTAGACCCGATTTTTCGTTATTGATTTACCCAGTAATTACTTTCAGCGATAAATTTACGCACTTCGGTTCGAGAGATAATTTGATTGGGAAAAATCCACCAGTTGAAAAAATGGAGTTGTATTCTAACGAAAAACAAGTAACAAAAGATACTCCACCAACATTCTTAATAAGCACAACTGACGATGGTGTGCAGCCCGAAAATAGTATTGGATATTTTCTGGCCTGTAAGAAAAATAAAGTACCAGTAGAAATGCACATTTACGAAAAAGGTGGCCACGGCTACGGACTCAAGAAAAAAGGCAGAGGGCCAGTAGAAACATGGGCAGCCCGCATGGAAGATTGGCTAAAAGATAGAAAATTGATGAAGTGATTTTTTGATGATTTTATAGAAAAAGTGTCTCGCTCAAAATTGAAACGAGACCCTTTTTATGTTAATTTTCGCAACCTCTAATTTCGGCTTTAAATACCGCTCCTGCATTAGCTTCAAAACCAGCATTCAAAATAATTGCTTTTCCAGCTTGGTAATTTACGTTGGCTATTGCACTGATTTTATTGCTTGCGGTCACTTTATTTGAGGCTTGTTTAGTGCCAATATTTGTGCTAAAATCATCGGTCGGACTCACCAAATTCAAATCTCTCGGATGAATCGTAATTGGACTACCATTTACTTGACTTATACTTACACCATCGGTTGAAACTACACGAATACGATAATTTGTACCACCTACAATATTACTTGGAATTATACAACTAATAGTTCCAGATGTACTGCTGTTACCTATAATTGTTGGATAAATGAAATTGGCACTATTCCCATTATTTCCAATATTTGCAATACTGCCGAAATTACCATTCGCATCAGACAATTCTACTCTGAATTGATTAGCATTATTAAATGTTCCACTCGTCGAGAAACTGACATCTAAAGTGCTTTCAATACAAACGGTAGTCTTAGAAACAGTTGGTGTTGAGATACTTGCAGTATTTGGGAGTATGGTGAAAGTTGTAATGACAGGGCCATAATTGATACCTCCAAGTAAATTGTCTTGATTGTAACCTGTTACCGTCAAAGTATAAACACCAGGGGGCAAAATTCGACCATTTACATTGTTGGCGGTATTATCGAATATAGCATAAGGTGAGACGTTTTGAAGAATCTCCTCATTCATATTTGGCCCTTGCAGTTTCATCAATAAACTTTCTATATTGATTGTAGGGCAAATCGGAACAGCGATAATCGAAACAGGGTCAGATAGTTGATTGATTGCTATGCCATTAGTCAAACTGAACAACGGTTGATATGGATTACCAGCTTTAACAAATTGATAATCAATAATCGGAATGCAAGGGTCAATCGCTTCACTAACAATAACATTAGTTGTAGCAGTAGCAGTACAACTACCACTTGAAACTGTTACGGTATAAATACCCGCATGAATAACCAAAGCGTTTGGAATGCTTGGGTTTTGTATTGTACTGGCAAAACTATTAGGCCCAACCCAAGCGTAACTTGAACCACCAGAAGCATTTAATTGGATTGTGTTTCCTGTTTGAAAAGGTCCTGTATTAGAAGCAGTTACGGGTAAATTATTGCTTATAGAAACACTTGTTGTAGCCGTAGCAGTACAACCATTTGAACCTGTAACTGTAACCGTGTAAGTGCCTACAGTTGTGATGTTTACACTGGCATTAGTTCCTAAACCGTTAGACCAAAGGTAAGTTCCACCCCCCGAAGCTGTTCTTGTTACGCTTGAAATGGTACAAGAAAGATTATCAGTACCTGTAATTTGCACGTTCGGTAAACTTCCGTCATTTGTTACAGTAGTAGTGGCTGTTGCAGTACAGCCATTAGTACCCGTAACGGTTACGGTGTAAATACCAGCTGTTGTAATATTTACAGTAGCATTAGTACCTAAACCGTTCGACCAAAGGTAGTTTCCACCACCTGAAGCCGTTCTTGTAACAGAGGTAACGGCACAAGATAGGTTATCCGTACCCGTAATTTGCACGTTCGGTAAACTTCCGTCATTTGTTACAGTGGTAGTGGCCGTAGCAGTACAGCCATTAGTACCCGTAACGGTAACGGTGTAAATACCAGCTGTTGTAATATTTACAGTAGCATTAGTACCTAAACCGTTCGACCAAAGGTAGTTTCCACCACCTGAAGCCGTTCTTGTAACAGAGGTAACGGCACAAGACAGGTTATCCGTACCTGTAATTTGCACGTCAGGTAAACTCCCGTCATTAGTTACGGAGGTAGTGGCTGTTGCGGTACAGCCATTAGTACCTGTAACGGTTACGGTGTAAATACCAGCTACGGTAATGTTTGCAGTAGCATTAGTACCTAAACCGTTCGACCAAAGGTAGTTTCCACCACCTGAAGCCGTTCTTGTAACAGAGGTAACGGCACAAGACAGGTTATCCGTACCTGTAATTTGTACGTTTGGTAAACTTCCGTCATTTGTTACAGTGGTAGTAGCCGAAGCCGTACAACCATTAGTACCCGTAACGGTTACGGTGTAAATACCAGCTGCTGTGATGTTTGCAGTAGCATTAGTACCTAAACCGTTCGACCAAAGGTAGTTTCCACCCCCCGAAGCAGTTCTTGTAACGCTGCTCACAGCACAACTTAGATTGTTAGTGCCATTTATTTGTACATTAGGTGGTGCTATAACAGTCAAATTAACTTGAGTTCTTGAACTTGTGCAATTTCCCGAAACACATGCTACGTAATAACTTGTATTAGAATTGACTGTAGGAGTAATGAACGAAGAACTAACTGTACCTGCACTTGCTGTTGCTGAAGTGTACCAAGTAACTGTTCCCGAAGTACAAGTGGCTGTGAGTGTTGCCGAACTTCCACTACAAACATTTACGTTCTGATTAGTTGTAGGAGCTACAATTTGACAATCGGCTGCTCCAGAGAAATAGACGTTGTAGGCAAACCCATTTGTTGACTTCGTAAGATTATTAACTGTTGGGAAGGCATTACTAAAGGCGAATGGTGAATATTTGGTGTCTGAGTCAGGCACAGGGTCGCCATTTTGGAAATTGGCAGCAATTGATTCATTACTACTGAGTACGTACGAAATCCAGTAAGTGCCACAACTCAAATAGGCAGACGTATTGAGTCTAAATTTATTTAAACCTCCTACTAAGAATGGTGCATTTTCTGCAGCATTACCATCCGAACTTGCCAATAGTGTATTCGGTTCGCCATTTAGGTCAGAATAGATAGCAAATTTTATTCGAGCATTACCTTGAATGCCCAATCCACCATCTAAGACCAAAACTTTCACAGAATCGGCTCTTATTCCTTTAGTGAGCGTAATTTTATTATAATACAAATTATTTTGTGTGACAAAAGAGCTATTGGTATAAGGTGTACTGATTCCTCCATTGCCTCTTTCAATCACTACCGGATTGGTAGCTGTTCGACTACTTTCACAAATTCCATTACTACAACTTACATAATAAGTAGTGTTTGCCGTAGGTGTTTGTGACAATGGTGAGCTATTTCCAATAGAAGTTCCACCTATAGCTTGATTGTACCATGTTACAGTACCCGAAGCACAAGTAGCTGATAAGGTAACACTTGCTCCACCACAAAGTAAATTTGAACTCGTGCTAACATTCGTTGGCACGCTTGGTTGGCTACTCAGTGCTACGCTGGCAGTAGTTGTAAATAATGGACAGTTGCTCGAAACTGAGTAAGTAACCGTGTAAGTGCCTGCAGTGCTGGTGTTTGGAGTGATTTGTCCAGTGCTTGGGTTGATTGATAACCCCGCGGGACTTGAACTAAATGTTCCGCCTGCAGTACCAGTTCTGCTAACATTAATTGGTGTAGAAACTCCGCAAAATGGTGAACCCGTATAGCTTATCGTAGCACTCGGAGGCGTAGAGATAGCAACACTTGTGGTAGTTGTAAACGCAGGACAACCATTTGTGGCTGCGATGCTGTAAGTAACGGTATAAGTTCCCACTGAACTACTGCTCGGTGTGATTAATCCACTGCTTGAATTAATACTCAAGCCAGCAGGTGTCGAGCTAAATGTTCCTCCAGCTGTTCCCGTTCGATTCACACTTTTTGTGCCATCAGTACTACAAAATCCACTGGCAGCGTATGCAATCGTGGCACTGGCAGGTGAGCTAATAGAGACAATATCACTTGCTTGAAATTGACTACACCCACCAGTAGCTGGAATGGTGTAAATAACGGTATAATTGCCAGGGGTACTCGTACTTGGCGTAATTTGTCCTGTATTAGTGTCAATGCTTAATCCTGATGGTGTAGCAGAGTATGTTCCGCCCGATGTACCATTACGAATAACATTCTGAACACCAGCGGTAGTACAATAGCCATTGTTAGCATAACCAATTGTTGCACTTGGTTCGGCAGTAATCGTAAGATCGGTTGTGGTGGTATAAACTGGGCAACCACCTGATGCTGGGATTGTAAGTGTTACGGTATAAGTATTTGCGGTTGAGCTACTTGGTGTAACTCGCCCTGTACTGGAGTTTAGTGTCAAACCCGATGGACTTGATGAAAATGTACCGCCACTTGATGGTGTTCCTATACGAGTAATATCGGTTGTACCCGCACTTTTACAAATGGCTGCCGCTGGGTATGAAAAACTTGTATTTGGAGCGTCACTAATAGTAACGCTGGTAGTAGCAGTTACAGCCGCACAACCGCCACTTGCTGCAATGGTATATGTTACGGTATAAGTGCCTGCAGTTGATGTGCTTGGTGTGACTTGGCCATTTGTTCCACTCAAACTTAAACCAGTTGGGCTGGATGTGAAAGTTCCACCGCTTGTGCCTGTCAATGTTACATTTGCAGGGCTTGCAGTTTTACAGAAAGGTGTTCCTGCATAAGAAATACTTGCACTTGGCAGTGGTGTAACTGTACCCGAAACAGCTACATTCTGAGTAGTTGCTCCCGAAGAAGCACAAGTTATATTCCCTGATGGTGAGCCAGTGGCAGTTGATTTCAGACGAACAAATATTGAGGTTGTAGCTACATTTCCACCTGATTGTGTTAAGGTTAAACTACTACTGTATGTACCACCTACCGAAGTCGCAATCTCAAAACCAGTTGGGGCTGTTATACTAATATTAGCAGTTAAATTAGTACCATTGACTGTAAAACTTTGTGAGGTAGAGGCAGTACCTGAGCATGTTGAAAATGCTGAGAGCGTACCAGAAGTAGTAATTTCAGGCGGAACAATATTATTGTAAGTGAAGGGTACTACATAAGTACAAGCTCCACCACTCGGGGTTATTTTGGCATAAAGCGTTTGTGAACCACTTGGCAAACCCGAAGGCGTAAAAGTATTAGGTGCGGTAAATGTACCAGCTGAGGTTGTGGCTGTTGAATTAGTAAAAATGCCATTGACTGTGCCATTGAATGTGCCACCATAAGTAAAGATTGGTGTTGAATTATTTACAATAACAGAGCCGTTGCCCGAATTGGTAATTGTTCCAATTTTTGATTCATATTTAAGTACACCAAAATTAGTGAAAATTCCAGAATTATTCGTTATGTCATTGGTTTGGACATACCCACTGTTAGTAAAATTGCCATTATTTTCAATGTTACCAGAAGACATAATCACTTTTCCACAGGCATTATTTGAGAAAGAGGTAGTGGCTGGAGCTGAAATGCCATATCCACTCGTAATATTTAGCGTACCACTATTTGTAAAGCTACCACTATTACTTAAATCCAGACAATAAGCACCCGTGTTTGAAAAATTAAACGTACCATTATTTATTACTACGTTATTCGAAGCACCCGAAATCGTCTTTACACCAACCCCAGAACTTAAACTTAAATCAATAACACCTGTAGAGTTATTGGTAATTGTATTTAATGAACTATTTGAATTAAAATTAAAGCATGAATGCGACACATTAAGTGTAATATTACCGCTGTTTGTGAGAGAACAGTTACCGTCCGTAAATAGAAAACCTATAGTGGACGTACCAGTTGATTTAATGTTGAAAGTGCCATTATTTGTAATAGTAGAACTTGTTAAATTTACTAATGCAATGAATGCATCATTATTCAATACATTAAGTGTAGCACCACTATTGATAGTCAAGGTTGCACCAGTATTTAGATAAATATTTTTACAATCAGCTGTTGTACCACTCACAACAACAGGGTCATTAGTTAGGTTATCTATAATGACCACATCACCAGCAGCGGGTACGCCACTCGGCGACCAGTTACTGGCAGTTGCCCAGTTGGTGCTGGTAGAGCCTGTCCAAGTTTTATCAACGGCAAGCAAATTTTGGCTTATCAACAAAGCCACTAAAAAGTAAAAGATTTTTTTCATTGGTAGAAAAATTTAAGATTTAATAGTAATGTGATAGTTTACAAAAAGAGGAGAGAGATTCTCGAAAGAGCCCCCCCTCCAATCTTTTATCTTTCTACCACGAAAGGTCAGTCGATGCTTGGTCTTCTGTTTTTGGGTTAGCGAAATGATAAAATTGTTTCATTCTTCTACGTGATAAGCTTATCACTTTTTCGTTTTGAAGTTTAATTGTCTTAGATAATTCTTCAAACTCAGATACAAAAGAGCGGTTAATAATATATGAGCGATTGGGCCGAAAAAACTGGCCAGATTCTTGAAGTCGTTTCTCAAAAACACCGATGTTGGTAGAGCTCAAGAAGCTACTACCATCACTAAAAAAAACTTGTGTGTAGTTAATATCAGCTTTGAGTAATAGAATGTTTTCGGGCGAAGCTTTGGTGCGTCCGCCAATGTGTAGTAGTAAATTTTGGGTTTCCATGTGAATCTTAATAATGTGGTAAGAAGATGCACAAACCTATGGGAAATAAGAATATAGGTGTTAACTCATTTTGAACATTCTTTAACTCATTTTGAACATTTTACATAAAAAACACCATAAAATGCTTTTTTTTATGAGAGATTAAAATAAAATGTAAAAAAAGCCATATTGATTTATATAAAAATAAACCGATATAGCTCTTGTCTGAAAGTATATGATTTTGAGGTTATTTTGAGGTGTACTCTGAAGGAGAAACACCGTAGAATTCTTGAAAAGTTTTACTAAAATAAGGCAAACTTTCAAAGCCAACTCGGTAGGCAATCTCAGAAACATTACCTGTTTTTTGAGTTAGCATTTCGGCTGCTTTTTGTAAACGATAATTTCGCACAAATTCAACCACAGTATAATTAGTGAGCGACTTTATTTTTCGGCGAAGTTGAACCGAACTCATATTCATGGCCGCAGCAAATTGCTCAACATCAAAGTTTGTATTTCCTATATTTTCTTCGATTATCTCTTTGATTTTATTTAAAAATCCTGCATCAACGGCACTTATCTTTACCGCATCAGGATTTTCTTTTACCAAATCTTTACTATAATATTTCTTTAAATTCTCACGAATTGCAATGAGGTTTTTAACCCTTGCTTCAACCTCTTCTTTATTAAACGGTTTAATCAGATAATCGTCGGCTCCCAGTTCCAATCCTTCAATTCGGCTTTCAATATTGGCTTTTGCCGTAAGCATAATTATTGGGATATGCGATGTTCTCTCATCAGATTTAATGTGCTTACAAAATTCAAAACCGTCCATTTCGGGCATCATCAAATCGCTAATAATCAGATTCGGTACTTTTTCATTGGCTTTCAAGATACCGTCTTTGCCATTAATGGCTTCAATTATGGTATATTCTGCTTCAAAAATACTTCTAATATATCTCCTAATATCGTCATTGTCATCTACAATGAGTAATATTTGTTCGTTATCGGAATCTATATTTTTTATATTATTGACAGTCGAATCATTTACAATCGCCAAAGGTGCTTCTGTTTTTACAATCGGTAATTGGGCGTAAGTTTCAGCTGGCTCATATTTTACTGGTATAAAAAGCTCAAACTTAGTACCTACATTTTCCTGGCTCCGTACATCAATTTTACCTTTCATTACCTCCACAAGTTCTTTTACTAAAGCCAAACCAATGCCCGTACCATCAAATTTGCGGTTAGAATTACTTTCAACTTGATAAAATCTATCAAAAATTTTTTCTAATTTATCCTTCGAAATCCCGATGCCTTCGTCACTTATTTCAATCAACAAATGATTTTCTTCATAGGTGATTTTTACGCTTACTTTTTTATTATTTTCTGTAAACTTAAAAGCATTTGAGAGCAAATTTGTAATAATTTTTTCGATTTTATCTACATCAATCAAACCCCAAATTTCATCAAGATTTTGCTTAAAACTAAAGTCGATATCTTTACTTTGAGCCAAAGATGCAAACGAGCTCACAAATGTTCGGAAATAGACTGGTAAGTTTACTTTTTCTAAATCTAAATTCATTTGCCCAGCTTCTATTTTTGTAATGTCGAGTAATTGATTGATAAGTTCGAGTAAACGATTGGCATTTCGGTAAATAACCTGATAGGCAACATTGGTAGGAGTCTCTCTAACCAAATCTTGTGCAGGAGCCAAAATTAAGGTGAGTGGCGTACGAAATTCGTGAGAAATATTGGCAAAAAAGTTGGTCTTTAGATTATCTAAGTCTTTTAGTTTGCTATTTTGTACAATACTAAAATCAAGTTTTTGTTGGGCATTTCTGAAGATTCCACCTAAGAAAATAACAAAAACAAAGATTTCACCAAAAAATAAGAAGTAGGCTATCGAATAAACTGCTTCGAGTTCTATCCAGCCCAAAAGTCTGATATAAAGCAAAGCATAGCTTATTAAGCCCAATATGAAGGGAATTGCATAGTGTTTTTCAATTGATATTTTCTTGAAAATACAATAAATGTAAAGTGCCGAAAAATAGATGGCCGATAAAATAATACTATAAACTCCTAATTTTAGCCAATACCATTGGTAATCAATAAAGATAATAATGCTCTCAAATACAGTTAGTGCAATAATGAAAAGAGCAATGAAGGTGTGAATTTTTGGTAGTTTTCCCTTGATTTGAGTAAAATATACGAATAATCCTGCACCGAGCGTAACGGAATTGTAGAACAAGAAATCAATTTTAGCAACGATTTCTGGATTATCAGAAAACCACGGCCCAGCCACATTGATATATCCCCAAAAAGCAAAAGTTTTGATAACGGTATGCAACGAATACAACCTGAAAGGCCAATCTTTGATGATAAAAAATCCTAAGATAACAACCAAAAAAAGCCTAAAAATGACCAAACCATTAAAAAAACTTTGACTTGAATGGCTATTAAGTTGACTTTTATAATAAGATTTTTCGTTGTGTAGTATCAATTTGCCGTAATGCCCTCGCTTGGAAGTTAGTTTTATGAAAACCTCTTTTCTTTCTCCTGTTTTAAGTGTAAAGTTAAATCGAGGGTCTTGGTCAAGTAATGGTTTTTCTTTTTCTTTTGTCAGAATTTTTTGCTGCTGATGCACAAAACCCTTACCAGTATTATCTGTTATATAAAAATCGAGCTGTTCAACTAATGGGTTTGACCAAACCAGTATAAAGTTATGGTTAGTGGAGTCTGTATTTTTAAGTTGGAATTTAACCCAATAGATGTTGTTGGAGTACGGAAAAAGGAAGTGTTTTTTATTGTTTTTTTGGAAATATTTAGACCTAACTTGCTCTAATGAGAGTGTGGCTGTAGAGTCTTTAAAAATTCCTATTGCATCAGATAAGTTTATAGGATAGGTTTTAGCAGATGTTAAAACCGATTCTTGAGCGGGTGCTAAACGTGGAATAAATAAAAATAAAATGACAGCAAAACTATAACTTTTGAAAAAGTTCATTCTTTTTATAACGGCTATTTTATTAAAGAGGCTCGAAAAATTTGGTTGTGTAATATACGATTTTTGTACTTTTTGCCTTTCAAATATACAAGAGGAAATGATTTTTTCCGAAAAAAATAATCGTTAGTTTAACCTCCGTATAATTAGACCTTTAACCAACTCATAGAACAAGTTGGGCTTCATGGTTCGCCAATTATCTATTTGTAGTGTACCGCCAAAGTTAATGTACGAATCAAGGTGATAACGCTTGAATTCTTCCAAAATAAAGTCTCTAAAACTCACCGCTGCAATCCAACCATCTTCAATATCCTCAAACCATTCTTCGTAATAGTCTTGTTCGCTACCATGAAATTGCAGGATATTTTCACCAATCAAAATGTATTGATTAATGCCTTTTTCGACTAAATAATCAATCACGGTTCGTTTCAGAAACATGATGTCGTTGTGGAGTGTGTCGTTCCATTCTCCAAAAAGTTCAATAACGGCGTATCGAGCACCATAATCGACCATCAGAATTTTGCAATAAAGCGTTTCTGAGCCGATGTCGTCCCAGTTTGGGTCTATGTAATAGCCATAAATGGTGTTTTGGTAAGTATTGCCGTAGGCTCGGCCATAGAAAGGCGATTTTTTATCGGCTTCACTTATATAATATTTACGCCAGTTGTAGGTGGGTTCGAGTTCGTGCATTGTAGGTAAAATAGAATTATCGAAGATTATTTCTTCAATAACTCTATTTCTTGTTGTAGTTTTAAGTTTTCTTTATTGAGCGAGTCAGATTTGAAGTAAAAATATAAGGCCGCCGCTAAAAATATTTTAGATAAAATAAAAATCGCAATAAAGGCTGGTCGCCAGTATTTGTGTACACGTAGGTGAGTGTCGCTTACTTCTACCTCTAAATATTTTACTTCTTCCTTCTGTGTATTGTTTTGGGAATGAGTTTGCTCATTAAAATCCCATTTTTTCAAACTATCATGGTCAAATTCTTTGATACGTTGACGCACGCTTGGAGGAGGGATACTGGCCGAAAAATGCCCGTTGATAACCTTTCCTAAATCTTCGAGTGCCAAAGAAACTTCAGGAAAAATCTGTAAGTACTTTTCAACTTCTTCTTGTTGATTATCAGATGCTAAACCTAATATGTAGGTTTCCAAAATACCGCTTTCGATGTATTCTTTAGGATTCACTTTTATAGCAGTTTAAGGTTTACGAAAAGATTTTACATGGTTGCTAATAGCTTTCATTGCGGCTTCTTTTGATAAACCCAGTTTTACAGCAATTATATCGAGCGACAGCCCTTGTTTAAAGGCTAAATTAAAAATCAAATTAGGAAGCGAATCGCTATCACTATGATTAGTATCTTCACTATTTGGAAGTAAGGCATTTAAGCGACTCTTAAATTCAAGAGCTTTTGTTCGGGCGTTACGAATGATACAAATGGCATCACTAAGCCCTTCGGTACAATTAATCAATGATGATGTATTAAATAATTCTACGAGTACTTCTTGTGCAAGTTCTTCTTGTGGAATTATTTGTAGTATTACGCCATACGCCATTGCACCGTATTTGTCATACAATAAAAGAGCGGGTTCATTATTGGTCTTGCGTAACGATTTACTTGTGGGCCTTAATGTACTCATTTGTATCTTTATGACTAACAAAAGTAGTCTTTGTATTCATTGAAAATTTAGCATTAATAAAACCTAAAACTTCATAAGAACTTATTTGTTTTAGGTTTTAACGAAATTAATCTGCAAATGCTGTAAAAACAAATTCTCTGACTACTATTTTCTACATTTTTTCAACAAAGTACTTTTCTCATTCGCCAAATGGCGGCTTCGAGGCGTCGCATTTGAGTGCCAAAATTTAGGCGAATAAAACCTTTTCCATCAAAGAAAAAACCACCTTCTGAGATACCAACACCAGCATTTTCGAGAACTTTGGCAATGTTATCAATACCACTTTCACGGGTATCAATCCAAGCCAAATAGGTGGCTTCGAGAGGTTGCATACTAAAGCCCGCAAAGGCGTTCATTTCTTGTAAAACGTAATCGTGATTTTTGCGTAAATAAGCCAATAATTGCTCATGCCACTCGTCACAATCACGATAAGCCGCTAAAGCTGCCTGATAGGCATACGCCGAAGGCATTGGCTCTACGATATATTTTAGATTGGCAAATTTCGCACGGATTTCATCATTTGGAATCACTGCAAATGAGCAACCCAAGCCCGCAATATTAAAAGTTTTACTCGGTGAAAGTAGTGTAATTGTCTGATTTTCAGCTTCTTTGCTCAGTGTAGCTATCGAAACGTGCTTTTTGTTCTCATCAAGAATCAAATCGCAGTGGATTTCATCGGCACAAATTACAATATTATGTTCGGAACAAATATCCGATAATGTTTGCAGTTCTTCTTTCGTGAAAACCGTTCCCGCAGGATTATACGGGTTACATAACATAAACATACGTGTGCGTGGCGTGATTGCCGCACGAATGGCATCAAAATCAAGCGTCCAACGGTTGTTTTCGAGTTTCATTTGAACTTTTACGAGCTTCTTTTTGGCTGCTTCGGGGGCTTTCATAAATGGCCCATACACAGGCACAGTCGTAATTATTTCATCGCCTTCATTGCCCACAACCATGCTCGAAAGCGTCAGGCCAGGCACAAGCCCAGGTAGATACACAATCCAATCTTTTTCGATTTTCCAGTTGTGGCGTTCGTCAAGGCGTTTCACAATTACATCGGCCAACTCATCGGGTGCGTGCCAATAGCCAATTACGCCTTGTTTGGTCACATCTTCGAGGGCTTTCAGAATTGGAGGAGCTGCCTTAAAATCCATATCAGCCACCCAAAGCGGAATGATGTCTCGGTCTTTGTATTTATCCCACTTAAAGCTATCGGTATTGGTACGGTCAATGAGTTCGTCGAAATCGTAAGTCATGAAATTTTTATTCTAAATTTTTTATAATTGCTTTTACTAAAATAGCCGAATTGTCGGCAGCTACTTTTTTGAATGTTTGGAAATCGGCAGGAGCAGCTTCGTTGGCTTTATCGCTGATACTTCTGATAATCAAGAAAGGTAAATTTTGCTGAAAACAAATTTGGGCAACGGCGGCACCCTCCATTTCGGTGGCATCGGCTTGGTAATTTTTGCGGAAACCCGCCACTGCTATACTTGAAGCTACAAACGTATCGCCCGTGACGATAGTTCCTGCCGAAACTCTCGGTTGGGGCGAATCAGCCGTTATTTTCTTGAGTTCGATGCCTTTTGCGGCCTTATTAGCCACTGTAATTAAAGTAGAATCAGACAAGAAAAATTGCGGATTAAGCTGCTTAGTATGTGGATTGCGAGTTGGGTAGAACTTCAAACTATCGTTGGTCAATCGCCCATAATCGTGGTACGAGAGTCGTCGGCCAATCAGAATATCTCCTTGGTTCAAATCTGGATTTACCGCACCCGCAACGCCCGTAAAAATAATTGTTTTTGGCGAAAACTCCTTGATAATCAAAGCCGTAACGATGCTGGCATTTGCTTTTCCGATACCAGTTTCAGCCAAAACTACTTTTTTACCGTTGAGCTTGCCAGTTTTGAACTTAAACCCTAAAATTTCCTTAGTTTTTGCCCCTTTCAACTGCGATTGAAGCAATTCTACTTCTTCGGTCATCGCTCCCAAAATCGCAATTCTTTGAGCGAAGGAAGTTGCTGAAAATGAGAATATTATAAAAAAAATAACTTTAATCTTCATAGTAAAATAGTATTGTTCAAATTTATAAACTCTGTGCTAAACTCCGAGAAACTCCGTGGTAAACAATCAATGCCCTAAATACAATGCCCAAATTGCAAAAATATCAATGATTATCAGCATCCACGAAACTTCTTTGGCTTTTCCGTTGATGAGTTTGATAATCGTCCATGACAAAAATCCCCAAATGATACCCTGCGTGATGGAATAAGTAAACGGAATCAAGACCATTGCTAAAAATGCAGGAATGGCATCGTCGAGTTTATCCCAATTGATTTTCGTGACGGGTTTCATCATCAAAACTCCAACCACAATCAAAGCAGGAGCAGTGGCTATAGCAGGAATAATGCTCAGAAGTGGCGATAAAAACATAAATGGTAGAAATAAAATACCTGCTGTAATGGCCGTTACACCCGTTCGCCCACCTTGACTAATGCCTACCGCAGACTCAATAAATGCCGTTCCTGGACTTGTTCCGAGCAAACCGCCCATTGTTGTAGCTACGGCATCGGTCAAAAGCGATTGTTTGATGTTTCGTGGTTCGCCATCTTCATCATATAAATCGGCTGCTTCGGCAACGCCCACAAACGTGGAAAGACTATCGAATAAATCAGTAAAGACAAAAGCAAAAATGACAGGTAAAAGGCTTATTTTAAGCGAGTTGATAATATCAAGTTGAAACATTAAACTAAAGTCAGGTGCAGAAAAAACACCTTGCCAAGTAACCAAAGTTTTTTGTCCGAAATTAATGGCTGAGGCATCGCCCCACCATCTTCCGATTGGAATAGCAATGAGCGTTGTCAGTAGAATTCCGATGATGATTCCACCTTGAATATGCCTCGTGAGCATTATCATCATGATGGCCAAGCCAATCAGAAAAGTAATGACGATGGGGTCGTGCAGGCTCGCACCGCCAATCATCGTGGCTGGATTTGGTACAATAAACTTGGCATTAGCAAAACCAATAAGTGTAATAAAAAGCCCGATTCCTGCCGAGATTGCGTAGCGTAATTGCTTCGGAATAGCCTTGACGATTTGGGTACGGACATTGAAAATAGATAGCAAAAGAAAGATAATGCCTGCCCAAAAAACTGCTCCCAATGCTACTTGCCACGAAATCCCCATGCCTTTCACGGCTGTAAACGTAAAAAAAGCGTTCATTCCCATGCCTGGGGCAACTACGATTGGGTTTTTGGCGTAGAGGCCCATCATCAAACTACAAAAGAATGATAATAAAACGGTGGCCGTAAGTACACCATTAAACGACATTCCAGATTGACTCAAAATGGCAGGATTGACAACAATAATATACATCGTGGCCAAGAAGGTAGAAACTCCCGCCAGTATTTCGGTTTTTAAGGTAGGTTTTAGTGGCATTGGGTTAGGTGTTTTTGATGAAAGTAAAGGTTATTTTTTAAATTTAAAGACTTTTTAAAACTATCTTCTCTTCATCCTTAAATATAATGTTGATATACTTCTGAAGTTTAGTAAACTCTTCTAAGCTAATATCATAACTGATGCTTATTTTATCATAATTTAAGACCTTTTTTCCGTAATCATTTAAACTAATTTCAAAGTGTTTTTTTGTTAAGATGATTGTATCAATACAACTATAACACCCCCCTAACTTACTCAACTCTAAGTAGTATTTTGACCAATTAAATGATTTATCTTGTTCCTCAAAATCGTTTGAAAATTGGATAACTACATAATTATCATAGTTTTCATCTTCAAGAAAACCAATCATTAGAATATCATTTTCATCTTTAGAAATATTGACGGCAGAAGCACTAAATTTCATCGCTGAGTTTATTTCATTCTAAAATTATATTTACAACACAAAACTTTTTAAGATTCTATTGCAAGATAAAACCATAATAATGAATTAGAAATGAAGGCTGTAAATTTTAGAGAAAATAGTAGAGAAACATTAAAAGTTGTGAGGAAATATTGAAAAATTACTTCAATAATCGCCTAATCACCACCAAATGCGAAAACAATACCAAAGGCACAACCACACTCGGCAGTAGATTATACGGGAAATAAAGTATCGCAATATTAGGCTGCTCAAAAGCGAATTGCTGAAATGGCACTGGGGAAGCCAAAATTGCATTGACCACAATATTGATGAGCAACAAAAGACACACAATATTCCAGCCTAAAAGTATTTTGTGGCTCAGTTTTTTCTTTACAAAAACGAAGTAATAAATAATAGGTGCTGTGATTCCTGCCAAAATATCAAAGTTTCTACCTTCAAAAGTCATTAATTGTGGGATAGCCTTATGCAGAAATAACCAATATAGCACAATCTCGACAGGTACTCTAACTGTATGAAGCAAAGTGAGTTTTTCGAGACTCAGACTATCAATAAATGCTTTTCCTTTCTGAGAATTAAAAAGTACTCCGATGAAAATAAAAACAGGCAAAAGCGATAGCAAAATTCGTGGTGGAACGGCAGAAGTGTTTAAGTATAAGCCACTTAGGGCAGCAAAACTTTGCAGAATCGCCCACGAAATTAAGAATATGAGCGTTTGCTTTGAATGATTTGTCGCTTTGAAAAATAACCAAATACTGAGTAAGGTCGTTGCCGTGAAACTAATAGCAACATAAGCAGGAATTGTATCGAGTGAGTGCATAATGAGTGCATAAAAAGATGTATTTTGATTCGATACACAAATATTAACCGCAAAAAATAAAATCTACTTAGCAAATGACAAGAAATTCGATAGTTGCCTTCCAAACAAACGTCGGCATGGTCTCGAGCCATGCTGACGTGAATGACCGAGGTTAACTAATTCTTCCGTACCTTTGTCGAAATTTTCAATGAGCATACATGCAAGACACCGTACTTCCCATTCTTTACCAAGACGAATATTTGGTAGCTATCAACAAACCACATAATTTATTGGTGCATCGCTCATCAATTGCTGCCGAAGAAAGTGTGTTTGCATTACAGTTGCTACGTGACCAACTCAATTGTTGGGTGAGTCCGTGCCACCGAATCGACCGTAAAACTTCGGGCGTGTTGCTTTTTGCTTTGTCG
Source organism: Emticicia aquatilis (assembly GCF_014644295.1). Classification (GTDB taxonomy): domain Bacteria; phylum Bacteroidota; class Bacteroidia; order Cytophagales; family Spirosomataceae; genus Emticicia; species Emticicia aquatilis. Next base: position 617,104 of record NZ_BMKK01000001.1, on the reverse strand, counting down.
GCCGAAGTCGATAAAGCCATGAAAATGCAATTTGAAAATCATGCTACACAGAAAAAATATTTAGCTTTGGTGCGTGGGTATTTGCCCGAATCGGGCATGACCGACCGACCTCTGGCGAAAGAAAATGGAACACTACAAGATGCCGTAACACATTTTAGATGTTTGAAGCAAGTTGAGCTGGAAATAGAAGTAAGTCGCTACCCAACTTCACGATATTCGTTAGCCGAAATTACGCCCGAAACTGGCCGAATGCACCAAATTAGAAGGCATTTTGCACAATTACGCCATTATTTAATTGGCGATAAAACCTACGGAGAATGCAAACACAACAAGATGTTTGAGCAGCGTTTTGGGCTAAATACCATGCTACTTCATGCCAGCGAGCTGAGTTTTGTTCACCCAATCACAGGGGTAAATATTCATATTACTGCCCCCATGAGCGATGAGTTTACAAGAATTCTAACCGAAATCGGGATGGTGTGATTTGTTATTGGTTACTTGTTACTTGTTATTGGTTGTTAACAACCAGTTTCCCAATAACCAGTTTCCCAATAACCACTTCCCTGATAACTCAACTTATTTAACTTTTACATCAACGTGGTCGGCGTCACCGAGTAGGAAACCGAAAGGTTTTAGGCCTTCGACCGAATCAAAAATTACTTTGATAATAGCCGTTAGGGGTAAGGCTAAAACCAAGCCTCCCATTCCCCAAAGCGAGCTAAAAAGTATTAATGAGATAATGGCTGCCATTGAGTTGATGCTCACTTTTGAGCCAACTATATATGGTGTGATAAAATTTCCTTCAAGAAATTGGATAGTGGCAAATAAGGAAGCCACACCAACTGCATAAAGTGGATTATCTTTGGTAATCAATGCAAAAAGAATCGGCAAAAGCGAACCAATCGCAATACCAATATATGGTAAAAGCACCAAAAAAGAAGCCAAAAAGCCAAAGAAAATGGCGTGGTCGATGCCTAAGATATAAAGTCCGATGGTATTCAAGATTCCAATAATTCCGATAACCATTATTAAACCCACCATGTAATCAATGACCACGTTTTTGATTTTCTTCAAGACCACATTTACTCGGTGGCTACTTACCGAACTAAATGCTTTATAGAAAAATACTTTAATGAAATCTCGGTAAAGCAACATCAGAAAAATGTAGAGTGGAATAAGCGTCAGATTACCCAAAAGTCCAGTAGTTGTCGATAGCGTATTTCCCAAAATATCACTGTTGCTTTTCAAAAATTCTGTCAAATATTTCTTGCCCTCAACTTTTTGTTGAGTACGGCTAATATGGAAATTGCGACGGATATAGATTTGAATATCAGCGTAAAACTTTTCGGCTTTTTCGCTTAATTGTGGCAAAATTTCTTCAAAATCCATTATTTGAATATAAACCAAATAGAAAAGTGAAATCAGAATGCCGAGTGTTAGCAAAATAGCAATCGTAATGGCCAACCAGCGTGGAAAATGCAATCTCTCAAGAAACTGACAAACAGGTAGCAACAGCAATGCAAAGATTCCTGCGAAAGTAAGTGGAATAAGTAGGTCTTTGAGCATATACATTCCGAAGATGATAATCACCAACGAAATCAGTACGTAGGCGAGTCGTGTAGGGAAAGGCTGCTGAAATGTTTTCATCTTCATAAATAAAGTTTTTGGGAGATAATTCGTTGTTTTATTGACAGGTTTTTTCAAAATTAACTATCTTGTTAGCCAATTTCAAATTTTTCTCGTTGATTTAGCAAACCATTCCTTCGGCTATGTTTCTTTATAAATTCTATATGTTCTTGTTTTCTCTCAAAATTGCTACTTGTAATTGCCACAGCGAAATACAAAAAAGTGGTTTTAGAAGGGCAAAAAGCGAATACGAGATTACGAAAACAGGCAGAATGCCCACTTGTATCAACGAAAGTTCGGGCTTGGCAAAAGCTTGGCAAGAAAACTATTATTGGACAATAAACGATAGTGGTGGGAATACAGAACTCTACATGATTGGCGAACAAGGACGTGTTTTTGATACACTTTTGGTGAATGATTCAAGAAATATTGATTGGGAAGACTTGACCAAAGATGATAAGGGAAATATTTATGTAGGAGACTTTGGTAATAACGGCCAAAACCGCAAAGACCTCACGATTTATAAGTTCAGAAATGGCAAAACTGAAAAAATAACTTATCATTACGCCGACCAAGACCATTTTCCTGCCAAAGATAAGATTTTTGATTGCGAAGCATTTTTTTGGTACAGCGGAAAACTCTATTTATTCTCGAAAGATTGGTCACGTAAGCACCAAACTCAGCTTTACAGCTTGCCCGATAAAGCGGGCGATTATGCAATTTTGCCCGAACAAAGTATATTCTTAAAAAGCCCAGTAACTTCTGCCGACGTTAGTCCAAACGGGAAAGAATTTGCGTTACTTTCTTACGGTAAAATCTATGTTTTTGAGATTTCAGATGGGAAAATTGATTTTTCTAAACCGAAAACATGTATAAAAATCGGTAGAAATCAGATGGAGTCGATTGCGTATGTAAACGATACCGATTTTGTAATGACCAATGAGCAACGCAAGATTTATCGGGTAAATCGGAGGTAGGAGCTTATTGCATAAGCCTATTGCAAACGGGAGTGTGGCATATTTTTGAAATGTGCCACACTTATCCCAAACAAAAAAGGGCGTAAACCAATCAGATTTACGCCCTTTTTATATTTATCAGAAATCGTCTTCTACAACTTCTTCTTCTGCCGGAATTTCTCGTTTTTTATGTTCAACTTCGTTTCTTTTATCTTTAAATTTTTTGATTTGTGACTTGAGAGCTTCAAGAGCTAAGTCTGTTGCTTCTTCAAACGTTGTGCCTTTTTCTTCTGCAAAAATGGTGCTACCCGGAACACTCAACTTGATTTCAATGTGCTTTTTGTGAATTTTATTACTATCTCCTTTGTCTAATTTCAGAAAAACTTCACCACTAATAAATTTGTCGTAGAAGGTTTCTAATTTGTTTAATTTGTTTTGGATAAATCCGACCAATTTAGGGTCGATGTCGAAATGGACTGCATGCACATGAATCTTCATAACACACTAATTTAGAGTGAATAATTACATAAACTACTGAGATTCAAGATATTAATCTGAGGTCTAAAGCCAACAATCGCTCACGTCTTCGATTTTATATCTTGTTTCTGCTCTTTCAAAGAACTTTCATTAATCTAACGTATGAAAAAAAACAATACGAGTCAAGAACTTTATGTAGAAATTTATCAGAAGATGACAAAAGGTAGGATTGTGTAGATGTGAAAGGCTTTTTAGAATCATCGGTAGAAAAATGGCATTTTTGAGGCGAAAATGGAGCAAAAAACAGTAAATTACATTAAAAACGACCGATTGTCAGTATTTTGATTGGAAATTTAAACCACTTCTTCTACATTTCATTTTTATTTCACAACCTATTTTAATCCAACAATGAAGGCAATCAAAATCAGTAATTTGCAAAAGGCGTATGGCAGTAGTTTGGTCTTGAAAGACGTTAATTTAGAAGTAGATTCGGGCGAAATTATCGGCTACATCGGGCCAAATGGAGCAGGTAAATCTACGACAATTAAAATCCTAATCGGAATGATTCCCGATTATGCTGGAAGTGTTGAAGTGATGGGGCTTGACGTAAAAACCAACCCAATGGAAGTGAAACGTTTAATTGGTTATGTCCCCGAAAATGCTTCGTTGTATGATACGCTTTCGCCGATGGAGTATCTGCGGTTTTTGGGAAGTTTGTATCAATTAGAAACCGACCAAATCGAAGAAAAAGCCACCGAATTACTCAGGCTTTTTGCCCTTTATGACCAACGAGACGACCGCATGACGACTTTCTCGAAAGGTATGAAACAAAAAGTATTATTGATTTCGGGCATTTTGCATAATCCCGAAGTGATATTTTTAGATGAGCCTCTCTCTGGTCTCGACGCCAATGCCGTGATTTTGGTCAAAGAAATACTTTCACAGCTTAAACACGCTGGAAAAACCATTTTTTATAGCTCGCATATCATGGATGTAGTCGAGAAAATCTCTGACCGAATCGTACTTATCAATAAAGGAACTATCATTGCCAACGGTACTTTTGAGGAGTTGAAATCTCAGCGAGAAACGGGTTCGCTCGAACAGATTTTCAACCAACTAACGGGCAATAACGAACACGTACAACTGGCCGAAGAATTTATCCAAGTAATGAACCGTTAAATTTCCACACCTTACACAAAATGATAAATTTCTACATAAAAATACTTTTTCTGCTTCGCCCAATTTTTCTACGTTTGGGCGTAAATTTTGAGCAGTTGGTGGCTATTGTTGAAGTAAAACTCAAAATGGATAATCGCCGAGCAAGGTTCAATCAATGGAATAAAAAACAAAGCGAATCGAATAATACCCTTTTGCTTACTTTGTTTCTTTATTTTGTCATGGCCAGTGCTTTTTCGCTGCTAATTTATTTTTCTGCATCGGTTACAGCGGCATATTCTTTGGTTTTTGCGGTAATGATGTTTATGCTGGCCATGACCCTCATCACCGACTTTTCGGCGGTTATTCTCGACTCTAACGATAATGCCGTTTTACTGCCTCGCCCCATCGACGACCGCACGCTGCTCATTGCTCGTATCACGCATATTCTGATGTATTTGCTTTCGATGATGCTCGCTTTGGCATTACCGTTTGCTATTGTATCAGTAATAAAATACGGGGTTTTAGCAGCAATTTCTTTCCTGATTATCAGTCTATTAAGTTTGATTTTGATAGTTTTTCTGACCAATATTTTTTACTTGGTTTTGATGCAATTTACGAGCGAAGAACGCCTCCGTAATGTTATTAATACCTTTCAAATCATACTGACCTTTATATTCATGGGAGGCTATCGCTTGGTTGGCCGATTGGTTAATATGGAAGCATTGATGAATGGAATTGATACAAAAGTACAATGGTGGCATTTTCTTGTGCCGCCAATCTGGATGGGAAATAGCATGAATGTGATTATCAAACACGAGTTTGATTCTACTAAATTTCTGTTTCTTTTCCTTACTCTGACCACGCCATTTATGGTGGTTTTCTTGGTAAATAATGTTTTTTCGGGAGTATTTAACCAAAAAATTGCAGGGATGGATATTGCTAAACGCCAAGAAAAAACACCAAATAAAGTTGCAAAAAAAGGCTTGGTCGAAACACTGTCGAGTATCTTTACAGGTACGGCAATGGAGCGAGGTGCTTTTGAATTTGTTTGGAAAATCACGTCTCGTGACCGCAAGTTTAAACTCCGAATCTATCCTTCGTTGGCTTATCTGCTCATTTATCCTGTTTTTATGATTGGTACTGGGCGAAGCGAAGGAGGCCTTATGCAGCAAATCGAACATCTCAGAGAATCAACAGGTATTGCAATCGTCGTAATTTATTTGTGCGGAACAATTTTGTTGACCATTAGAAGTCAGATTTCGCAATCAGAAGATTTTAAAGCAGCATGGCCTTACGAACTCGCCCCAATCAGTAAGCCTGGCGAAATACTGAGCGGCTCACTTCGGGCAATCATGGTAAAATTTCTTTTACCGATTACCGTTTTGTTGAGCATAATTTTATCAATTATTTGGGGTGTAAATTTGCTTGATGATTTACTCTTCGGAATGCTGACAATTACAAATCTTGATTTACTCTTATCAATTGGCATGAGCAACGAACTGCCTTTTTCGACCGAAATCAAGAAAAATGGCGGTGGCAGTTTTATCCGAAACATGGCTTATATTTTTCTTACTGGAATCATCGGTTTTGTGCATTATATACTCATGCAAGTGCCTTATGTGATTGGTGTTTTTATGCTTATTCAGTTGGCTTTGGCTTTATATTTATTCAAAAAATACCGTGAAGTAGGTTGGGAAAAAGTAAGAATGGAGTAAGTTTGTTGAAACATCAACCATCTAACAAATGAAACGCTACCTATTACCTTTATTATTGATTACAGGCTTTGCCTCCGCTCAAAGTCCATTGGTTGAACAAGCCAGAAATTACCGAAAAGCTAACGAAAATGCACTTTTAAGCGAGTTTATGGGGTTACTTTCGATTCCCAATGTTGTTTATGATACTATCGGGATTCAGAAAACAGCTACTTACATCGTGAAAATGATGGAAGCCCGTGGCATTAAGACTCAATTATTAGATGCTACCACAAAGGGTGTTCCGCCAGCAGTTTATGGTGAGGTAAACGTACCAAATGCTACCAAAACTGTCATTTTCTATGCTCATTACGATGGCCAACCAGTTAATCCAAATCAGTGGGCCGAAGGAATCGAGCCTTTCAAATCGGTGTTTTTAGATGCTTCGCTCGAAAAAGGAGGAAAGATAATTCCTGCACCAAAAGCCAACGAAAAAATCAATCCCGAATGGCGAATTTATGGCCGAAGTGCGTCAGATGATAAAGCAGGTGTTTTTTCGATTCTGACTGCTTATGAGGTTTTGACAAAATTGGGAATTCAACCAAGTGTAAATATCAAGTTTTTCTTTGAGGGTGAAGAAGAAGCTGGTTCGACGCATTTATCTGAAATCCTCGAAAAACACAAAGACAAACTCAAATCAGACCTTTGGGTGATTTGCGATGGCCCAGTGCATCAGTCGGGCAAAAAACAAGTTGTTTTTGGGGTGCGTGGCGATGTAAATATGGAGGTAAAGGTTTATGCTTCAAAACGTCCATTGCACAGCGGACACTACGGCAATTGGGCTCCAAATCCAGCAATGCTTTTATCAAAATTACTGGCTTCGATGAAAGACGATAATGGCCGAGTTTTGATAAAAGATTTCTACGATGACGTTGTTCCTTTTACCGAAACCGAGAAAAAAGCCATTGCCAAAGTGCCGCCAGTTGATGAGCAAATGCGAAACGAATTAGGTTTTATGCGTGCCGAAGGTGGCGGGAAATCGTTGGTTGAATTGATAAACTTGCCATCGCTCAATATCAATGGAATTTCGAGTGCCAATGTGGGCAAAATGGCCGCCAACGTGATTCCAGTTTCGGCAACGGCAGCTTTAGATTTACGTTTAGTTTTGGGCAATGATGCCCAGCGTCAAGCACAAAAAGTGATTGACCATATTAAAGCTCAAGGATATTATGTTACTCAAAATGAGAGCATTACTGATGAAGAACGTATGAAATATCCGCTCATTGCACGCGTAACAACGGGTAAGGGCTATAACGCTCAACGCACAAAAATGGATTTGCCGATTGCCCAAAATGTGATAAAAGCTGTGAAGTCAAGCACCAACGAAGAGGTAGTTTTGATGCCAAGTTTGGGCGGAAGTTTACCACTATTTTTATTCGAGAAATATTTGGCAACGCCAACTATCACCGTTCCGATTGCCAATCACGATAATAACCAACACGCCGAAAACGAAAATATCAGAATTCAGAATATCTGGAATGGCATAGAAACTTATGTGGCTTTGATGAAGATGTGATTCTATTCGTTTGTATAAAATGTTATATATGAGAATTGGGGTGCATTTGACTTAAAGGAATAGTCAAGGACCAAAAATATATATACCTAAATAGATAGATATTCTCGCCATTTTCTTATTTGAATAACCTCACATCAAATTAAGAGGTTGAGAAATTGCAGAAAACCACCTTTTGTTGCCAAAAACAACTAAAAGTGGTGTAATAACAACTACAAGTAGTCGGTTTTATTTGTAAGGCGATAGCCAAGTAAAATAATTTTGTAGCATCAAAAAAACATAATAAAACGATGCTAAATTCTAAATCAATTGGCAATAAAATTGTCGAAGCAAGAAAGAAAATTAATCTTTCGCAAGTAGGGCTTGCACAGCAGGTAGCTATAAGTGCTCAAGCAGTAGGTAAATGGGAGCGTGGCGAATCTATGCCAGATATTTCAACCTTAAATCGCCTTGCAGAAATACTTGGTGTTGACCTCAACTATTTTTCAGATAACTTTCAATCTATAAAAAATGATGTGGTAACATCTGAGTTTTCGGATAATCATTTAAAAGGAGTATCGAGCGAAATACCGAAAAAGACACTTAATTGGAACATGTCGGAGGGCAATTGGGTGAATGTTGATTTTTCGGGTTTAAAAAATCTGCAAGAAAAATTCAGTTTTTCTAATATGAAAGATTGTAAATTTTTAGGGTCAGATTTATCTGGTCTTATACTGAAAAATAATAATTTCGATGGTTGCGATTTTTCGGGTTCAACTATTTTTAGAAGCCACTTTCTAAAGAATAATTTGGCTAATAATTCATTTAAGGGATGTTTGTTGAACGAAACTGAATTTTCAGGAAGTTACATCTACAATTGTGATTTAACAGAAACTGATTTAACAGATGTAACGATTAAATCTGGAGGGTTTGAGAAAAATATAATTACTAATACAGTGTGGAATCGCACCTTATTTTTTGACACAAGAATTGTGAATGTAGTTTTTGAAGGTGTAATCAAAGACTGTTCGTTTGAGAAATGTAATTTTTCAAAAGTTACGTTTCAAAACGTAAAACTTATAAATACATTCTTTAAATACAACGACTTGAAACGTATCAAATTCATTGATTGTCAAGCTGATAGAATTACTTATGAAGTTTTGAAGTATGGAAAAGCAGATTTAACAGGAGTAGTATTAGTATCTTGATGTTTGATAAGCAGAATTAAAGTAGAATAGTAGCTAAAACAGAATATATCGAAACTGAATTTTTAGTACCCTCATCATTGCCTATTTTTTTAGACAATGTTGAGGATACTAAAAGTTAGGTTTTATTACAAATCAATAAAAACCAAGTTGAATTAATTAATAATTTCACCCTTATTCTTATCTAATTTTTCTTTCCATTTTTGTAGTTCTTGAGGCATTTGTTTCTGCCAATCTTGAATCTCTCCAACAATTTTAAGTGGCGTTTGTGTACGATACGAACGAGTCGGATTTCCTGGGAATTTTTTGTTTGTAACATTAGGGTCGTTCTCAAACTCTCCCGTAGGCTCAACTACATAAACTCGCTCATTTCCTTCTCCTTTGGCCAATGCTGCCGCAAGTCCTGCACCACTGGCTAAGGCAGTAAAATAAATGTGATTCATGATAAACTCTGACTTATAATTAGATTCGTGTCCTGCTATCAGAAAATCTCCGACCTTTAAATCTGCTTTTGTTCCATGATAAAAAGGCCCACTGTCAGTTGGTTTATCATCGAATGAATCGGCAGCATCATAGTTCTTTTTTGAGTTTTCAGAATCATTGAAAGCATCAAAGCATTTGGCAATGCTTCTGTATAAAGGAACAAACGCCGCCTTTACCGAATCATCATTTACTTTTAAAGCCAATTCTAAAGCTTTTTGATACCAACCTAATTGTTCAGAGACATTTGTTTGGTTTCGGGCAATATAAAATGAAGCAAGAAATCGCTCGAAATCGTTGCTTGCTTCGTTCCATGCTTGACGAAAAATGCTACTTGCATCTTCAAGTTTGCCATTTTCTTCCAAGCTCATGCCTTGAATGCAGAGTTTAACAATACTATTGAAAGGGCTAAATTCCATTTGTTGATTAATTCAAAGCTTGTCCTGCTTCTAATTGTTTAATAGCTGATTCGATAAATTTTTTATTTGTTTCGTCTGGGGCTTGAGTTAGAGCAATTTTTGCGTGTTCGAGGGCCTTTTTCAAGTCGCCAGCGGCCGAATAACCTCGCATCAGACCTGCATTTGTGGGCCATGCACCATTGTTTTTCTTGTAATTACTTTCAAAAATGGCCATTGCTTCTTTGGTTTTCTTTTGTGCCAAAAGTTGTCGGCCATAAGAATGGAGTTCCATTACGGTGGCTTTTTCAATGGCTTCATTCCAAACTTTAGCAGATTCGGCTGTTTTGCCCAATTTTTCAAGCAATTTCGATTTCGTAGAAAGTGTTCGGAAACCATTTACACCACCCAAATTTGGGTCGCTGGCCGAATTTATCCAGTTTAGTGCTTCTTCATAATTCAAATCGTTCATCAAACACCACGTTGCGGCCGCTTCTAAGCTGGCGGGGTCAAAACCAATCGCACCGCTCATTTGTCGGCGAATATCGGCCAAAGTAGTTTTTTTCAAATCAACTTCAACTTTAAACGGTATCTTCCAACGTTCCCATTCTAAAGCTACTTCTACCGATTCGGCCGTTTGATTGGCAAAACTATAAATAAGTCGTTCTTGAAGATTTGGCTGATTTTTCTGCTGAATGGTTTTTACTCGTAAAACATCTAAGTCGGCTCTGTAAAAATAACTACCCCAACCATCGGTATTTTTATTGAAAATTAAAGTACATGAATCGGCATAAACTGCCATGAAAAGTGCATATTTTCCCGCTGGAAGTGGTTTGCCATTAACTTTTACATCAGTCGAAAACGAAATTGTTGTGGATTCGTCGGCCCCTGCTCGCCACGGCGACTGCACGTTTGAGCCGTAACCCAGCACCGTAAAGCCATAAGGTGCAATATCTGTTCCCCAGATTTTTCCTTCTCGACCTTTTACTCCAGGCGAATTATATTTGATTTCGATGGTAGTTGCCCCAACCGTTCGACCAATCGAACTTGGGAAATTGGTGTTCTGAGGAATCCTGATGGCTTGAGCCGAGACTTTGCCCATAGCAAGCAAAGCTCCCAAAACAATCAATGAGAATTGTTTAGAAAGTAGTTTTTTGTAAAGCATAGCTGATAATTTTTTGTAGGAAACTAAGGTTTTTTGAGCAAAACTATGCTAAAATTTGATTTTTTGGTAGAAATTTGGATAAACGGTAAACAAAAAAAACTTCAAATTGCTTTTGAAGTTTTTTACAGAATAATAAAATTTCAATCGGGTCTAATTAATGCTGTTTGGTGTCTTTATACTGCCAAAGCACATTAATTATTTTCCAAGAACCGTTTATCTTAACAATGTGCATATAATCAATCCATTCGTCGGCTATTAATTTTACTGAGGCAGTACGCTCCGAAACATCAAGTAAAAGCACTTCTTTTTTGGGCGAACTCGGAAATTTATCTCCATTTCGGTTATAACTTTCGGCCAAAAGCACCATTGATTCCGTAGTTGTTTCACGTACATAGTCTTTACCTGTTGCTTTGTCTTTCCAAAAAGTTCGCTTCACCATTCTTGGGTGTAAAGTCCTTTCCATTTGGCTTGGATTAGGCTTATGCTGCGATTCTATGTAGTCAAGTGCGGCTTGTTTGATAGCTAAACTATCTTGTTTGGTCTGACCAAAAACTATATTACTACTTTGCATGAATAAAAATGATAGCAACAGCCTCTTGAAGAATCCCTTCATATCATTATTTTATTTTTGTTGTTGATGAGTATTATTCAGCATTAAAATCTTTGAATACTTTCTTGATATTGGCGTCGGTTGCTTTATTTTTTGGTTCCCAAGCGGCATCTAAATCAAGTACTACTAAGCCTTTTAAGCTCATAACATTCATAAAATCATCAACTTTTCTGATAAAATCTGGCCCACGACGAGACGATTTTAGAGCAAAATCACGAGCAAAAATATCGCCTTTGCTTTGCAATTCATTCTTCTTTTCGATGATATAATTGAGGCGGTCGATAATGTCTTTCATCGAGCGACCAATTACTTCGGTAGCTTCGAGCGTACCGATGGTTAATACGGTCGTACCACCCAATGTCGAAATTAGACGTTGTTGGTCGGGTTTATCTTTTGGCACAAAAACCGATGATAAACTCGTGGTTGCACCGAGCGAAGCATTGATAACCGAGCGGTTTTTCTTGCCTTTTTTTGCTCTGATATAGGCTTTTTTGAGTTCGTCTTCTTTCTCTTTCATTTGTTCGAGCAATTCCCAACCACGTAGGAGCGTACCACGATACAAATTATATAGTTTCAAGTCAGTTTCAGCTTCGTTGATGGCATTTTTTACCACGAATCTGATGGTTTTCACATCACGTTTTTTTGTTTTATCCAACACAAAAAAGTCGATGTTAAAGCCGAGCGAGTCGAGTGGGTCTTTCACAAAATCATAGCCAGGTTGCCACGTAAACTCGTATTGATTAGAGGTATTTTTGATTAAATTTTTCTTGCTAACGTTCGGATTATCAGTCAGAAAGTCAAATTCTTGAATATCATCATCGCCGTTGGGGTCTGATAGATAGAATCGAATATTGATGGTCTGATTTTCTTTTATCTTGAAAACATTATCTTTCGGCACAACCACAATTTCGGGCGGTAAATCAATTTGAGTGGCTTCGATTTTCAAACGCCCTTTCGATTGTGTTTTAGCGGGTTGGTCTTCTACATAAAACTCCAAAAACATCGGATTTCCATCGAGTGTTTTGTCTTTTAACTTCTTGAATTGTGTCAATGACGGCGACCACGAGATTTCGCCCTGCGAAGTCATTTTCATTCCTTCGGGCATCGACTCAAATGATGGAATCACTACAATCGGGTCATTGTCTTCGTCATACACAAAGTCACGGTCGATTTTATAGACATTATTGGTATTATACTGTACATAAAAAGGCTTCAAATCTCGAATCACAGGGCTACGATTGACGTGCTGAATACGAAATTCGACTTTTGAAGAAATGGTTTCGTTGGTAGAATCGCACTTTGCCTCGAAGATTACCTGCTGGAATTTATAAGAATCGAGCCTATCGACCATCGAATAGGGGGGAGTCCACGTAAATCGCCCGAGTGAGTCGAAAGCCATGCCGTCGAGTTTACCTTGGGGAATCGTGAAACGGAATTTTTCGCAATTTTTTCCTTCTACTTTTAGTTCAAAAGAAACCTCAGACCCTTCTTTGAGTTGAGTCCATTCTTTTCCTGCTGGTAGTAATATTTTGGGTGTTTCTTGTGCAAATATTTGGTACGAAAAAAATACTAATATACTAATTGTCAGGATTTTAAATTTCATTTTTGTTGTTGATTTTTACAAATTAGCAAGTGTAATTGCCACATTTATACATCATCTGTTTCGATGGCTACTTCTTGGTTTTCTTTGGCGTGTGCAGGCCCCGGCACTCCCGGAATAACTACACATGGGAAACCAAATAGACAACGGTCTTTAATCATTTTTATTACTTCATCAGGCACGTTTTCTTCCCAGCCTTCCTCACCACTTTTGATTAATTCAAGCGTTTTATTGGTATTGATATTCATATTAGCCTCGTTGTAATGATGAATATCTTCGATTTTATTATTGGCAATCAGATAACGATACAAATCAATCAAGTGCATTGGTGGATTAAACCTCATGCAGTTCATGATATTGTTGTTTTGGTAGGTTGGATAAACGAAAAGTTTGAGGTTTCGACTGAAAAGTGTGGCAAACGATTCCAAAATTCCACCTGGGAGGTCTTTGTAATGTTCTTCCTCGAAAATATATTGTAGGTTTGGATAGCCAATAATCAGACCCATCTTCAATTTCGTGATTTTCGATAAATACGCCACCAATTTATAGTATTCTTGGTAGTTCGAAATCATCACCATTTGCCCCATCGAGCAGAGAATATCTACACGGTCGAGGAAATCTTTTTCGTCGATTTCGGCATCATCTCTTTGTAAGCCTTGCAGCGTAATTTCTGAAAGCACCACTACTCGTTCTTTATCCACATCTGGCTCACGCATAAATTGTTTCTTTCCGTTGGCGAGCATATCCAAATGTACGTTTACGAGCGGACGGAAACGCCCACGCAAAACCAAAGCGTGCTTGCGGAAAAGTACTTCTGAAGGCTGCAAGTTTTTGCCATCGGCACCAAAAAGTGCAATGTCCGAGAAACCGTACTTCACTAAATGTAAGCTCATCAAACGATTATCGACGTGCTTGAAGTCAGGCCCTTCAAAACGAATCATATCAATCTGGATTCGGTCGGGTGCGAGGTCATCCATCAACGATAACAATAGAATTTCGGGGTCTTGGTTATAAAAAAAACAACCATACATTAAGTTTACGCCCAGCGTTCCGAGTGCTTGTTGTTGGAGAATGCTATCGTTATCGAGCATTTTTACGTGCAAGATAATATCGTTGTATTCGCCGTGCGGTGTGAGCTGAAATCTTACGCCCATCCAGCCGTGAGCATCGTTGTTTTTATGATAATTGAGAGCCGCAACGGTATCTGAAAAAGCAAAGAAGGTAGAGTCATTGCCACGTTTTTCGCCCAAACGCTCAATCAAAAGTCCGTATTCGTGGTCGAGCATACTCATGAGTCGAGGCTCGCATACATAACGCCCGTTTTCCATGACTCCGTAGATGGCATCTGAGAAAGTCATGTCGTAGGCCGACATCGTTTTCGCAATAGTTTTTGAAGCACCGCCCGCCTTGAAGAAGTTGGCGGCTACATCTTGTCCAGCACCGATTTCAGCAAAGCTACCATAGATTTGCTTATTCATATTGATACGCAATGCCTTTTGCTTAGTTCCGAGGTTTTTTTCGTGTATGATTTCCACTGTTGTACTATTTAATTTATTGCTGATAAAGTAGATAGCGTATTTCTCTACGCTCAAATTATCCCCAAAATTAAGCCAAAATGTTTGAAAAATCTTTAGTTTTTTAAAATGTTTGGCCGAAATCCGAAAAACCTATTATAATACAATTATTACTCTTTTAGGTGCAATTTTTATCGAAACTTAACAAATTCATAACCTCAGACACAAGGTCGCCGAAGTTGCAGGTGTGTAACTTTGAGGGTTTTAAAAATCGACCTAAACCATGAAATGTTTCATTATCAAAATATTACTCTTGGTGCTTCCGAGTGTTGTATTTGCACAGTCAAAAACTGTTTTTCCGAAAACGAATCATCCATTTATTGTGATAGCCCATCGGGGTTTTCATGTCGATGCTCCCGAAAACACCTTAGAATCGCTCCGAAAAGCCATCGAATTGGGGGTAGATTATGTGGAGGTTGATATCAGAACGACGCTCGAAGGTGTGCCAGTAGTAATGCACGATGCAAACCTCGAACGAACAACCGATGGCAAAGGTAAAGTTTCGGCTACTTCAACAGTTGATTTTAGAAACTTGAAAATTAAAGGCACCGAAATTTCTCCGCCAACTTTCTCTTCGTTTCTGATGGAAGCAAAGGGAAAAATAAATCTGTATTTGGATATTAAAGACGCCGACCCCGAAAAAATTATCGGTATGTTGGACAAATACCAAATGCGTGAGCGGGTAGTGGTTTATTGTTCGCCACAGCAGATTTTTCAATGGAAAAAACTCGCTCCAACGATTCCCGTCATTACGAGTCCCTCTTCAAATATCAAATCACCTTTCGAGTTTGAAGCCTTTGTTTTGAGCTTTCCTGCATCGGTTTTAGATGGAAATGTCAAAACATATTCACCAGAAATTATTCAAAAACTCACCGAAATTAATATTCCAATTTGGCTCGATACACTGGGCGATGATGATACTCCACAAGGTTGGGAGACTGCTATTGGATTTAATATCAGGGCTTTACAGACTGATAAGCCCAAAGAATTGCTTGAGTATTTATCGAAGAGAAACCTTAGGTAGAAGTACTCGTTTTCATAATCATAATTAACTCGTAACATTGACTTAACAATTAGTTAACATTGGATTCAGACCTTTGCAGTCGAAAATAAGATACACCAAATCGTATAAAGGTTATTTACACCAATATCAATTATGAACTCCAAATTTAAAGTCTCGTTTCTATTCTTTTTTCTTTTCTCAATTATTTCTTTTGCCCAAAACGGGGTTGTTCGTGGAACAATCAAAGATGCTGCAACTGATGAAGACATCATCGGAGCAACTGTAAAAATAGATGGCTCGACTCTCGGAGCTGCTACTGATATCAATGGTTTCTTTTCGATTGCCAAAGTACCAGTAGGTAAGAAAAAAGTTGTTATTTCTTATGTTTCGTATAAAACTAAAGAAATCGAAATAAACGTAGAAGCCGATAAGGTAATTGAAATCAATACTACGATTCAAGAAGATAAAGTGGTACTACAAGAAGTAAAAGTTGTAGCTAACCGCATCACAGGAACTGAGGTTTCGGTGATTTCCGAAATTAAGGCATCTCAAATGGTTGTGAGTGGTATTTCTTCTGCTCAAATCGGTAAAACACTTGACCGCAACGCTGCTGAGGTAGTTAAGCGTGTTCCGGGTGTAACAATCTTCGGTAATCGCTTCATTAATATTAGAGGTTTAAATGAGCGTTATAATACAGTAATGTTGAATAATGTATTTACGCCTTCAATGGAAACTGATGTGCGTTCATTCTCGTTCGACATCATTCCGAGTAATCAAATCGACCGTATTTTAGTTTTCAAAAGTCCAGCTGCTGAACTTCCTGCCGAGTTTTCGGGTGGTGTTGTGAAAATCTTCACAAAGAGTATTCCTGACCAAAATTTCTTGACAGTTGATATGGGTGGTTCGTACCGTGAAGGTACAACAAGCAAAGATTTCTACGAGCCACAACACGGTGCTAACTATTGGACAGGTTTCAACGATGGATACAGCGATTTACCAAAATATTTCCCTGCTACTAAAGCCGACATCATCAATGCTGGTGCTGACCGTTTGGCACAAATTGGTCAGATGTTGAAAAACAACTGGACTCCATTACAGTCAAAAGCTCTTCCTGACCTCCGTTTTTCGATGACTGGTGGTTTTAAAATTCAGAAAGGTGAACTTAAAATCGGTAATTTTTCGGCCGTAAATTATAGCAATAGCTATACAAACTTTGAAATGCAACGTAATGACTACGAATTTAGTCAAATCATGAAAAATGGCGAAGCGGGCGAGGTTTTCAACTTCAACGATAAGCAATATACTCACGCTGTTCGTTTGGGTGTGCTACACAACTGGGCATTTAGATTGAACGAAAAAAATACGATTGAATTTAAAAACCTTTTCAATCAATTAAGCAACGGACAGTTTGTGAACCGTACAGGTTTTGATAGTGGTAATAAATGGAATATCCGTTCATTCGACCAAGTTTATCGTGGTATTTATTCGGGTCAATTGGTTGGAAAACACACACTCGTAAAAGACAAAACAAATATTGATTGGGTAGTAGGTTATAATAATTCATACCGTGACCAACCTGATTACAAGCGTTTTAGATACAATTTAGATGGTACAACTCCGATTTTATTAGTACCACAAGGTTCGGCTCAGACTTTCAATTTAGGCCGTACGAATATTCAAATGACAGAGGCTTCTTATACAGCAGGTGTAAATTTAGTACAGAAAATTGTGGTGAAGAAAGCAGCTCAGAAAGAAGATAACAAAGAACTTGAATTGAAAGCTGGCGTATATTATGAATTGAAAGACCGCCAATTTGATGCTCGTAATTTAGGTTATGTACAAGCAAGTAGTGCTAATTTTAACATAGGAAGTTTACCAATCGAGCAAATCTTTGCACCAGGTAATATCAACAACACAACGGGTGTAAAAATTGACGAACAAACAAACCCGAATGATTCATATACCGCAAAGAATACATTATTGGCATATTATGTTTCGGGAAATTATTCTCTGACTAAAAAATTGAATGCTATTGTTGGCGTAAGAGTAGAAAACAACACACAAAAATTAGATAGCTACGATTTAGTGAATAATCCACTGAAGTATAATAACCCTAAAACTAACATTTTACCATCGACCAACGTTACGTATAATTTCTCGGAAAAATCATTGCTTCGTGTAGCTTATGGCCAAACATTGAACCGCCCAGAATTCCGTGAGATTGCTCCGTTTTCGTTCTATGATTTTGTGAATAACCGTAATATCACGGGAAATCCAAACCTCAGAAATGCTCAAGTACAAAATGTTGACTTCCGCTACGAGTTTTATCCAACACCTGCCGAAGTGGTAAGTATTGCAGCTTTCTACAAGAAATTTACAAATCCGATTGAGGTTGTATTTGCCAGTGGCTCTAACCCGAACCTTAGCTTTGCCAATGCTGCCAGTGCATTTAGCTCAGGTATCGAACTCGAAACTCGCAAATCGTTGGAAGGCCTAACAAGCTCTCCGTTCTTAAACAAACTCAATGTTACGTTCAATGCAGCATTTATTTATAGCCGTGTAAAATTGAGTTCTGACATCGCCGCTAATCAATCGAATAATCGCCCACTTCAAGGACAATCTCCTTACGTAATCAACGGTGGTTTGGGTTATAACGATGCCAAAAAACAATTACAAATCAATATTTTATATAACGTAATTGGTAAGCGTATCTACGCAGTAGGTAACAACTACGGCTACCAATATCCAGACTGGTACGAAATGCCAAGAAACGTTGTTGACGTAACTTTCTCGAAAGGAATTGGCAAAAATTTGGTCTTGAAAGGTGGTATCACTGATGTTTTGAATGCCAGAAACTTAGTGCTTCAAGATGGTAACCAAGATGGCAAGTTCGACATTAATCAAGACCAAGTGATTCAGTCGTACAGAGCGGGTAGAGTTTATTCATTGGGTGTGGCTTATACATTTAGCAAGAAATAATTTACTCAAACAATACTCCAGAATCTTAAACCAAAATCGTGGCGACGTATCGCAAAAAAACAATGAAATTCATTCAATCAAAAATTACAAAAGCTTTGCTGGTAATGTTTTCGATGACATTGGCATTTACAGCTTGTAAAAAAGAAGAAGAGATTGCTCCTGCTCCAACGGTTTCGACTGGTGCTGCACTTTCAGGTGTTCCGGGTGCTAAGGTTACGCTTACGGCTAATATTTCTGCTCCAGGTGGCTTAAAGACAGTTACGGTTTTGAAAAATGGTGCTGCTTTTGATACAAAGACTTTCGCTGGCGAAACGTCAACGACTTATACCAAAGAATATACAGTTGAAAATTTAGCGGCTGGAACGGTTGTAAACTTTACATTACAAGTTTTAGATAACAATAATCAATCGTCGAGCCTTACTACTATTCCTGTAACCGTTTCGGCTGTGCCACCAACACCAATTGTTGAGGTAAGAGGTAACTTAGAAGGAAACGTAACTTGGACAGCAGATAAAATCTACAAATTGGTTGGTTTTGTACGTGTGGGTCAGGAAGATGTTTTCGGAACAATCACAAAAACAGGTACTCTTACAATCGAGCCAGGTACAGTTATCATCGGCGACCGTGCTTCAAAAGGTACTTTGGTGGTTCAACGTGGTAGCAAAATCATTGCAAACGGAACAGTTGATAAGCCAATCGTAATGACATCAGAAAGAAATCCAGGTGAGAAAGAAGCTGGCGATTGGGGTGGTTTAGTTATCTGTGGTAAAGCTCCAAACAACTTGCCAGATGACAAAACTAACCGTGAGTTAGAAGGTGGTTACGGTGCATTCCACGGTGGAAATGATGCAGCTGATAACTCAGGCTCGTTGAAATATGTTCGTATTGAATATGCAGGTATTCCAATCAATCCAAATCAAGAGGTAAACTCATTCACGTTTGGTTCGGTAGGTAGCGGAACAACAGTTGACTACGTACAAGCTTCTTATGGTCTTGATGATTCATTTGAGTTTTTTGGTGGAACTGTAAACTGTAAGCACTTAATCGCTTACCGTGGTTTAGATGATGATTTTGATAACGATAACGGTTATAGCGGAAATGTACAATATGCAGTAGGTATTCGTGGAACAACTCAGGCTGACCAATCGGGTTCAAATGGTTTCGAGGTTGATAATGATGCTAACGGTTCTGCAAACACGCCATTTACATCAGCAACTTGGGCAAACGTTTCGATTATCGGTGCAAAAGGTAAAGCTGAAACTTCTATCAACGTACAGTTCCAAAATGGTGCTCAATTAAGAAGAAACTGTAAACTAAAAATCTATAATACTTTCATTACGGGTTATCCGAATGGCGTATATATTGATAGCCAAAGAGGTGATGCTAAAGGAAACGCTGCTAAAGGTGACATCGACTTACAAAACGTTGTATTGGCTGGTGTAGATGGATGGGGAACAAACGGTTGGGGACAAGGTTTTGCTACTAACCCTAAAGGTTTTGCAGTATCGGATATAGAGCAAAATACTGCTGCAACTGCTATCTTAATTGGTACACAAACGCCAACCAACTGGTTTAAAGCATTGAAAGGTAATAAAATTTTAGATAACACAAGCAAAACTGGTTTAAGCTCAACATTGTGGGGAACAGGTACTCCAACCTTTACTCTTACAACTGGAACAGCCGAAACATTAATCGGTGCTGCTCTACCAGCAACATTGCCTGCATTCTTCGATAAGACTGATTACGTAGGTGCATTTAAAGATACTGACTGGACAAAAACTTGGGCTGAATTTAACCCACAGTCTATCAAATATGTGAAGTAAAATTAATGAGTGAATGAGCGAATTATAGAATGAGCGAATGAAAATTGCTTATTCAGCTCAAATATTAACCTTTCCGAAACTTAGGTTTCGGAAAGGTTATTTAAAAAATACAACAAACTACACCAATATGAAAACCAAAATCTTACTTCTGCTGATTTCAGTAGTGATGTTTGCTTGCCAAAATAACAGCAATAAAGTAAGCAAATATTACAGCGACACCGAACGAGATACCTTACTTACAAACATCATTACATACATATATCTAAAGCCACCATACGCAACAAACGCTACGAGATTCGAACCACAATTTAGAAAATATTATGTTCAGAATTTACCCAAGTTTTCGCTCGAAAACTACTACATCGCTCCCGACAGTACACATTATTTTTTCCTGATTCGCCCAGTTGGAAATACCCTCAAATACCGAAGAGGAGTAGTAGGAAAATTTAGATTAAAGCAGCATTCATTAATGCCAACCGATTTTGAAGAAGTAGTAAATACGCCTCATTTGGAAGAAGTATTGGTGAAAGAAAGAGGGGCGTTTTTGTTCAAAGAACTGATAAAAACAGGCAATTTGGACAAATATTTAGGAATGAAACATTACATCGAATGGCCAGATTCAACACTGGTTTATGATAAGAAAATAAACGAATGGGTGGGGAGGAAGTAGTTACTTATTTCCACCAACGTCGGCAGGGTTCAAAACCCTGCCGACGTTAACCAACTTAATTCATAAAAATATTTGTGCAAACAAAAAGATTATCAGCTTATGGCTGAGACTTGAATCAACTACTTCGGTAGTTCAATTGATTCATATTGGTGTTAAAATCAGAAAAGTCAGAGGCTTTGCCTCTGACTTTTTCTTTTGTGTTGTAGCACAAGTTGGAGACTTGTGCTACGATTTTATTCTGCATTCGCCATTACTTCGGCCAATGGCTTGAAATTACCACTTTTTAGTTTCTTTTCTTCTGGGCTTTCGTATGGCACAACCTCCAAGATATTGGTAATATTTACGTCAGTAATTTCGTAATCTTCAACCGTACCGAGTCTTTCCGAAATCAGTTGGTACGCCAAGAGTGGGTTATCGGCGTTAATGAGCATCGTGTAGGCCGTGCGTTTTTCTTTTTGGGCTTTTTCGTCGAAACTAATAAAGTTTACTTTTACTTTAAACCATTTCTCTGAGCCTTCATCCACAAAAAACACTTCGTGGATTCTCATTCTTGAAAGTCCAAACAACTGAAAATCAGGTGTATTTGTGGCCACCGTTTCATAAATACGAGCTTCGGCGTCGGTATATGAAACGGCATCGACTAAATATACTTCGGTGATTTTTATGGTTTTATCTTTTTCATCTACCCTCTGGTAGCGGATTTTTCCTTGATACCAACAATTCGACATCGCTATTGGATTATTTTTTAGTAAGCAAAAATTTAACTTAACAAAGGTAAGGGCATTCTTTGAAAATCGAAAAACATATTATCCACCAGTTTTGCACCAAAAATCTAATCTAAGCATAACACTGCCGTAATTCTGAGTTTATATTGGTTTCTGACCTTTATAAAGATTTTAGCACCTCCCAGGATTCGTAAAACGACAGATTATCAATCTGTTTTATCTCATTTCAATCAACAATTTAGTGTGAAAAAACTACTCGAAAAATCAGAGGTGCTACTCGTGATTTGGTGCATTATTGCTGCTTTTGGTACATATTTTTGTATGTACGCCTTCCGAAAACCATTCACAACGGGGCTTTATGAAAGCTACGAACTTTGGGGCGTTGGCTATAAAAGTATCTTGATAATTTCGCAGGTTTTTGGATATATGCTGTCAAAAATTATAGGAATCAAAGTTATTGCTGAATTAAAGGAGAAGAAACGTATCTTGTTGATTATTAGCTTAATAGCTTTTGCCGAAAGTGCTTTACTGGCTTTTGCTTTGGTACCTTTTCCGTATAATTTTATGTTTTTGTTTCTGAATGGTTTGCCATTGGGAATGGTTTGGGGCGTAATATTTAGTTTTTTGGAAGGCCGAAAACTGACTGAGTTTTTGGCACTTGGTCTGAGCCTCAATTTAGTAATGACTTCGGGTGTGTTGAAAACCATTTACCTTTATCTGCAAGAAACATTTCACTTAACTGAGTTTCATTTACCAGTTGTAATTGGGCTAATCTTCTTGCCATTTTTCCTGTTTTTTGTTTGGATGTTGGCTCAAATTCCGCCGCCTAATTCCGAAGATTTAACGCTAAGAAACAAGCGTGTTGCCATGAGTCAGTCCGATAAGTCATTGATAATAAAAGAGTTTGGATTGGGACTTATTTGCTTCATCGGTACTTATTTGTTGTTGGCCACTATGCGTGATTTCCGAGATAATTTTGCGGTGGAGGTTTGGCGAGAAATAGACCCACAATTTGATAAACGCATTTTTTCGACAACCGAGACAATCATTGGTTTGGTTGTGGTGAGTTTGATTGCTCTCAATGCCTTTATCAAAAATAATTTTCGGTCATATCTTACTTTTTCGAGTATGATGCTTGTGGCCGTAATGCTTTGTGGCGGAACTACGTGGGTATTTGAGCAGCAATTAATTACGCCTAAAACTTGGATGTTGAGTTTGGGAATTGGACTTTTCTTACCTTATTTATTGATTCAAACGGTTGTTTTCGAGCGACTCATTGCTCTCTTTAAAGCTCGTGGAAACGTGGGTTTCTTGGTTTATATCTGTGATTCCGTAGGCTATTTGGGTAGTGTAGTTTTGCTGCTTTACCGTGAGTTTTTCTTGAAAAAAGTTGCTTTCGTGAATATTCTGATGACTTTTAGTTATATCATCTCATTCGTTTGTTTTGTTCTACTCATCATTCAGCTTTTTTACTTCTCAAATAAATACCTAAAAGGGAAGTTATGGTGGCAAGTTTCGCCCTCAAAAGAATCAGAATATAATCCGATTGGGTGAAAATAAATTTGGCACAACCTTCAAGGTGTGCCAAATTTGTTATTTCATTTGGTAGAGACGTAATATATTACGTCTCTACGAGGTTATGTGATTACGAAGCCGAAGGCCCTCTAACAATATAAACACCTTATATTTTGTTCGGCATAACCCGCACTGGTGGTCATCCCTTTGCCACCGATACCCGTAAAAATATGAATATTGGGCGAAATATTATGCTCAAAAATCTCGTTGGGGTGTTGAGCATAGAAACCCGCCCAAGTGCGAGCAATCTGATTGACAGGGAAGTTGACGATGCGTTCGGCTTCTTTGAGCATCAGTTTATTAACATAGTCTTTTGTATCAAAACCCAGCTCATCAGTTTTGCCAACTGGTGCATATTCATGCGAATCGCCGATGATGATTGAGCCATCAATGGCTTGCTTAAAGAGTATATGAATACCCCATTTTTTGAGTTCGGTGTAGTGGTCTGGTATTGTACTATTTTTACAAGATGGACATTCTTCAAAAGACTCGTATCGTCTGATTGAAAGTCCTGTGAGAATATTACCTTTCAGCGAAACGTTTTTCATCGGAACTGTCTGCATCATTTGTAGTTTGCTTACAATCAGTCCGCTTTTAGCGTAGGTTTCTGGAAAAAGTAAATTGAAAACATATCCACTGCAAATGATGACTTTTTCGGCTGAAAATTTCTCTTTTGTGGCTGTCAGTACCTCAGCTTTTCCATTGATTTCTTGGCAGTCAATCACGGTAGAGTTGGGTTTGTACGCAACTTTGTGTTGTTCTTGTAAATAATCTAAAACTTTATAAATCAATAAGTTTGGCTCGATACTTACTTCGTTTGGATAATAAATCGCACCTTTTACATATTCACTTTTTAATTCGGGATACTGCTCTAAACACTGCCTTTTGGAAAGTAGATTACAAGCATAGCCTTTGCTTTGATGAATAGCGAATAATTCGTTGGCCAGCGTCCACTCGGTATCGTCGGAAGCGACATAGATAGTGCCATTTCTACGAACTGAAATATCAAATTTCGACTGAATATCTTGGTATATTTCAAGACTTCTACGTCCGTAGTCGAACCATCTGCCCGATGACCCTGACGGTACGGCTTGGCCAAAATTACGAACAGTTGAGCTAACAGGATAATTGTCTTTTTCTAAGATAAGGACACTCTTGCCGAGTTTGGTTGCGTGATACGCATGAAACGC
Source organism: Emticicia aquatilis (assembly GCF_014644295.1). Taxonomy (GTDB): domain Bacteria; phylum Bacteroidota; class Bacteroidia; order Cytophagales; family Spirosomataceae; genus Emticicia; species Emticicia aquatilis. The sequence continues at coordinate 592,650 of NZ_BMKK01000001.1, read as the reverse complement.
CCCCATGATGCCTCCACCAACAATTATTAAATCAAAGTTTTTCATTTAGGCTTCGTTTAAAACACTAATATTTTCGATAATTGGGCGGAGCTCACGCAAGGAAGTAAGCAAACCATTATTCTGAATAAATTGTAGCTGTTCGTGGGTGTGCGTGCCATTTGTAACTCCCAACGATAAACGACACCCTGCTTTTAAGCCAGATTTGAGGTCGGAAGGAGTATCGCCGATATTAATTACCTCGTATGGGTCAACCACACTCATGAGCTTCATGGCTTTCTGAATCATCAGGGGTTCGGGGCGTCCTTTGGCAACCTCATCGCTGGCGATAGAAACATCAATCACAGATTTGCCCGTAGTATTTACGTAGTTAAATTCTAAACCATCGAGCCAGCCGAGTTTTTCGAGAATGATGTTGGTTACTTTTCTGTAAAAACCAGTCGTTAAGGCGATTTTTACATCGTTTTTGCGTAAAAAATCGAATATTTCTAAGCAACCATCAGTTGGTAAAACATCATTAAATTTATAGTGGTCTTCGAGAATCAGCCGGAAATAATCGTACGAATACACCACGTTTTCGTCGTATTCGGGGTGATTTTGCCCGATTCGCTCATCCCAGAGGAGCTTGAAAACTTCGATTTTTGAATAACCTTGTAGGGCTAAAATTCGCTCTTCTGACACTTGTAGGCCAGTTTCGGCACAAGCACGAGCAAAGCAGGTTTCGACTTCCTTTTTGTCTTGCACGGTTGTGCCAGCCATATCAAAGACAACTAATTTTATCGGTAGCATTTTTGATTTTTGTTTTTTTGCACGACAAAGTAAAACGTTTAAAATTAGCTTGATTTTATCGAAATATAAACAAATTGTTAAGCTAATATTAGCCCGATATAATTAACAAATACTTAATAGTGAAGGTAGAAACGATGTATTTTTAGTGGCATATTTTTGCCGAAAAAACTACAATGGTTTTACCCAATACCGATAGCCGACTTTCTCGAATTACCGATAGTTATTTTGAATATTATTTAGAAGAACTCAAATATTATCTTTCGCCTCTATTTGATTACAAGCAGGGCAATTGCCACAATGTTAATCATATAGCCTCTTTGATTTTACGTAGCTATGGCGTGCAACATAAAAAGATTTGGATTTATGCACCCACACGCTACCGAGAAGATTCTAAACAAACGATTCTGCTACCTGACCCCAATGGTATTTCGCCAAATGGTTTGCTTACTTGGGGGTTTCACGTTGCACTATTGCTCGAACACCAAGGGACAGAAGTAGTTTTCGATTTATTTCTCAACTCAAATCAACCTTTAAGCGTCGGTCAATGGCTCGAAACCATGAATGCCCGACAATTCTACGTTGATATTGAGCAACCTGACCACTATTTGTTTTATACTGAAGCATCTGCTAATAAAAAGAATGGCCTGTTTTCGGGTCGATATTTTAAGTACGAAGGGCTTTGTCGTGAGCAAAATTGGTTAGCGAAGGGCTTGGCAATTAATGAAACTGCCGTAGAGTTCTATACGAATGAAAAGTTTCATTTGAAGTATAACACGCCACTCAGTAACGACTATCGCCTATTTGTAGGCAGAGTGAATAATTTTGAATGTGTGCTAAGAGATGCTGCTGTGAACAAAAAAATGACCGAAGCTTTTCAGAAAAAATACGCCAGTTTAATAGCTGAGTATCGGCTCATATATACAAGAAATCTTGAAAAATGGATAGAGAAGGTCTCTTCTTTTTTATCAATTTAACAAAAACCTAACAAATCGCCCAATTACTTCACAATAGCTTAAAATAGACTTCATATTCAAGTCATAAGACATACTGACCTTTGCACCATCAAATTTTCAGCATTCAACACCTACTTTTTGCTGGAAACAACACGATAAACCCAAATAATTCTAATCATCTTTTATGAACAAATCTCTACTCAAAACCAGATTCACTGGTTTCATCAGAATTGTGTTTTGTTTGTTGTTGGCTGTAATGTATGCCAATGCTCAGAACCAAAGTGTAAGTGGTAAAATTTCTGCTCCAAACGGAGACCCAATTCCTGGGGTGAGTGTACTCGTGAAAGGCTCTAATCAAGGAACTAATTCGGATGCTAACGGAAGCTACAAATTGAGTAATGTTTCTGCTCGTTCGGTCTTGGTAGTTTCTGCAATTGGATTCGTAACTCAAGAGCAAACCGTTGGTAATCAGACGGTTATTGACCTTACTTTGCAAGAAGATACTAAAACGTTGAATGAGGTGGTAGTAACGGCTTTGGGTATCAAAAAAGATGCTCGTCGCATTGGTTATGCTATTCAGTCGGTTGATGGTGCTTCTACCATTAAAGCACGTGAGCCAAACGCCATTAATGCTCTTGCTGGTAAAGTGGCTGGTTTGACGGTTGGTATTCAACAAGAAATGCTTCGTAAGCCAAATATTTCATTGCGTGGTAATAGCGAGATTTTATATGTAGTAGATGGTGTGCCTATTAACTCAGATACTTGGAATATTAGCCCCGATGACATTGACACATACTCAGTTTTGAAAGGTGCTTCGGCATCGGCTTTGTATGGTTTCCGTGGAAAAAATGGTGCGATTTTGATTACAACCAAACGTGGAACGAAAGATAAACGTGGCTTTTCGGTGGATGTAAACTCTTCGACAATGTTTGATAGAGGTTTTTACGCAATTCCGAAAGTACAAGATGAATATGGCCCAGGTGACCACGGTCGCTATGCTTTTGTAGATGGTAAAGGTGGTGGTTTGAATGATGGTGATTATGATGGTGGTTGGGGTCCAAAATTTGAAGGGCAGCTAATTCCTCAGTACGATAGCCCAATTGACCCAGTTACTGGAAAAAGAAATGGTACTCCGTGGGTAGCTCGTGGAAAAGACAACTTAGAGCGTTTTTTACAAACGGGTATTCTTGCGACAAATAATATCTCGGTAGCTTCAACGGGTGATAAGTATAATTTGCGTTTTTCTACTTCTCAGATTTCGCAGCGTGGTATTGTTCCGAATACTAAATTGAATATCACTAACTTCAATGTAGCAGCCGATTATAAATTCTCGAAAAAACTTTCGTTTACTTCAAACTTACAGTATAATCGTCAATATACGCCAAACATTCCTGACGTAAACTATGGCCCTAACTCAATTATCTACAACATGACCCTTTGGGCTGGTGCCGACTGGAATGTGGACGATATGCGTAATTATTGGCAGCCAGGTAAAGAAGGTATCCAACAAATCTATGCCGAATACCAACGCTACAATAACCCATATTTTATGAGTTATGAGTGGTTGCGTGGACACCAAAAGTCAGACATCATTGGTCAAGCTGCTTTAACTTATAAATTAACAGATTATTTAGAAGCCTCTGTTCGTTCGCAAATCACTACTTGGAACTTATTCCGTAGCGAAAAAATGCCTTATTCGGCGGGTGCTTACGGTCGTGATGAGCGTCGTGGTGATTACCGTGAAGACCGTCGTAATTTATTCGAGAACAATACCGATGTCTTGATTAAATTCGATAAAGACTTATTCTCAGGCTTTAATGCTAAAGTTTGGGCTGGTGGAAACATTCGTACTTTCGAGTATAACTCACAATACGGCTCGACTGATTATTTGAATGTTCCGGGTTTATACAACTTCAATAACTCATCGAATCCTGTTCGTACGGCCAATTTTGCTTCGGCAATGCGTGTAAACTCGGCATATTATTCAGCTGACTTTTCATATAAAAATTTCTTGACGCTTGCTACAACTGGTCGTGTAGATAAACTTTCAACATTACCTTCAGGAAATAATACCTTCTTTTACCCATCGGTTTCACTTTCAACAGTTATTTCTGATTATGTAAAAGTACCTGAGCTTATTTCTTATCTAAAAGTTCGTGCGTCGTATGCCAACGTAAAAGATGGCTTGACTCGCTCGACAATCGGTACAACACCAGCCTTAACGGGTGACGGCAATCCGATTGGCTATGGCGACCAATATTATTCGCCTTATGATGGCCCAGCGTACTCAAACTCAGCGGTTTATTCTACGCCATTTGCTTATAATAACCAACCTGCTGGATATTTTACGAGTGCTTTAAATAACCCGAATTTACAGCCAAGTTCTACTTCACAAACTGAAATTGGTCTTGATTTTAAAGTATTAAAAAACCGTCTTGGATTTGACTTGACGTATTTCATTTCTGATGAAGGTCCGAAAATCTTCTCTTTACCAATTTCATCAGCAACAGGTTATACTTCGGCTTTGGTGAATGGTATCAAAACTCAAAAAACTGGCTGGGAATTAGCCATTACAGGTTCGCCAATCAAAACCACTAATTTTAGCTGGGATGTAGTAGCCAACTACTCTACTTTCAAAGAAGTTTTGACCGAAATTTACCCAGGAGTAAATAGTTTGAATACATTCTTGAAAGTAGGTGATAGAATGGATAAATTCTATGGTCGTGCATTTGCCAAAACTCCTGATGGACAGATTATTAATGATGCTTCTGGACGCCCAATTTATAATCCAACAAGTCAGTTTTTGGGCTATATCAATCCTAAATTTGTATTCGGTATCAATAACCGATTTAACTATAAAAACATCAATATGAGTTTCCAGTTTGATGGTCGTATCGGTGGAGTTATTTCAAATTATATCCAACGTCAAACATTCCGTGGTGGCCGCCATATCGAAACCACAACTGGCAAATTTGCTGAAGCACGTTATCAAGATTATTTGGGTGTAAAAGCCTACGTTGGAGAAGGTGTTGTTGTATCAAATGGCGTAGCTATCAAATACGATGCAGATGGCAAAATCACAAACTATGCTGAGCTACAATATACTCCGAATACAACGAAGCAATTTGTACAAGATTACGTAAGTCGTTATTATAACTCAGACGAAGGCAACTTGATGAGCCGTTCGTTCGGAATGTTACGTGAAGTTGTATTGGGTTATACTTTACCAGAAAAGTGGTTTGGTAATAAAATCAGAAATGCTTCAATCTCGGTTGTGGGTAGAAACTTATTATACTTCGCTGAGAAAAAAGACATCGACTTAAACCAATATATTGGCGACGGTGGCTCTGGTTTGCAAACACCTTCAACTCGCAGATACGGTATTAATTTGAACTTTACTTTTTAAGATAATTACGTTACACCTCACCCCGTCATTTCTTCCTAAGGTCAGAAATGCCACCCCTCTCCTTCGAGGAGAGGGGTCGAGCGAAGCGAGGGGGTGAGGTATATTAAACAGCTACAAAAAATGAAAATAAATAAAATATTTACATCAATTTTCGCAGTAGCAGCTCTTACTTTGGGCAGTTGCGAAAAATCTTTCGAGGAACTCGAAAAAGACCCGAACCGCCCAGTAAATGTGCCAGCATCGTTGGTACTTCAAGGTGTAGAATCTGATATGTTCAATAACATCGGTCGCCCGTTTAGTGCCGAAATGCGTTGGAATCAGTTTTATTGTTCAAACTACAACTACTACGCAACCAACGAATATACTTGGACATCAGGCTCAAATCATTACAATACGCTCAAAAATGTAATTAAAATGGAAGAAGAAGCCAAGCGTGCAGGTTTGGCAGATGTGAACGGATACAGTGCTTTGGGTAAATTTTTCCGTGCGTTTTTCTTCTACGAAATGACAATCCGTATGGGCGATTTGCCAATGACCGAAGCCTTGAAAGGTATCGAAAATATTTCTCCTAAGTACGATACACAAAAAGCAATTTTCGTACAAGTTTTAAAGTGGCTCGACGATGCCAATACCGATATGGCCGCATTGATTACAAAAGGAGAAAATTCAGTAAATGGCGATTTTTATTTCGGTGGCGATGTGCGTAAATGGCAAAAAGCTGTTAACGCCTACAAATTGAGAGTTTTGGTGGCATTGAGCAAAAAAGAAGCTGACGCAGATTTGAATGTGAAGGCACGTTTTGCAGAAATGATGGGAAATCCTACCAAGTTTCCGTTGTTGAGTAGTGTTTCGGAAAGCTTACAATACACGTATAATAACTTCAATAAATACCCATCAAACCCTGATAATTTTGGTTTTGATGCCACTCGTCAGAATATGGCAAAGGCTTATGTAGAGCCATTGTCGTTGATGAACGACCCACGTGTGATGATTACTTGTGAACCAGCAGGTGCAGAACTAAAAGCTGGTAAGAAACCATCAGATTATAGTGCGTATGTGGGTGCGTCTTCGGCAGAAGATTTGACCGATATGAGCGAAAAAGCAGGTCGCAATAATGGTGCTGGTTTTGCTCCGGGTGTTTATTCATTCCAAAATCGTTATCGTTATTATCGTAATTACGTGGCCGAAACTACATTCATTGTTGGGTATCCTGAAATGTGTTTCAATATTGCAGAAGCCTATCATTTAGGTTGGGCTACGGGCGATACAGAAGCATGGTACAAAAAAGGTATTCAAGCATCAATGGATTTCTATGGCGTGAAAAATGGCTCAAATACCATGACTTATTCAAGAACGGGTGGCCGTGAAGCAGCCGATTTAGCCACTTTCACCATTGATTTTGATTTTGAGAAATACTATGCTCAAACATCCGTAAAATACGCAGGAAAAACAACCAAAGGTCAAGAGCAGATTCTTACCCAAAAATACTTAGCGTTCTTTATGAACTCTGGTATGGAAGCATATTTCAACTGGCGTCGTACGGGTTTCCCTAAATTCTATGCAGGTGTAGGAAACGGAAACTCGAACCGTATCGCTATTCGTTGGCAATACCCATTATCGGAGCGTACGACCAACGCAAATAACTATAAAGCAGCCATTGATAGCCAGTTCGCTGGAAAAGACGACATCAATGATATGCTTTGGTTATTAAAATAAAAATTTAGCATCATAGGTTTAGTTTTTCAAAAGCGGGGTTAGTTTTAGCTCCGCTTTTCTTTGGTTTAATTTAAGATATATGAATCAAAAAACAATTTCAGAAATCCGTCAACTCTTTGAAGGTCAAGGAGATGGCGAGTATTACGGCGAAAACGTCAGTCAGTACGAACACGCCGCCCAAGCTGCCATTCTGGCCGAACGACAAGGCTACGATGAAGAAGTACAAATTGCTGCCTTTTTGCATGATATAGGACATTTATTCCCTGCCGAAACCGAAGAGGAATTAATGGAAGTTTACGGCCGAAAAGACCATGAATCAGTAGCGGCTGATTGGCTTCGTGAACGAGGTTTTGGTGAGAAAATAGCTGTTTTGGTTGAAAACCATGTAAATGCAAAGCGGTATCTGACATATATTGATGAAGATTATTACGAGGCTCTTTCGGAGGCGAGTAAGCAAACGTTGATGTTTCAAGGTGGAAGAATGACCAAAAATGAAGCAGAAAATTTTGAACAAAATCCTTATTTTGAACTTATTATAAAAATGCGACGCTGGGACGAAGCTGCCAAAGTTGAAGCCATGCAGTTGCCAACCTTAGACCACTTCATGAATCTTATAAACATCTATTTATCAAACAAATGAAAAAAACATTCCTACTCATACTACTTAGTTTTTCGGTATTTGCCCAAAACAAAACCGAGAATATTTTCATCATCACAACCGATGGTTTTCGTTGGCAAGAAGTTTTTGGTGGAGTCGATACCACGATTTTGAAAGATGATAAATTCGTGAGAAATCGTGATAGAATCAAAAATAATTTTGTTGGAAAAACTGCGGAAGAAAGCCGTCAGAAACTGATGCCATTTATGTGGAATACAGTAGTCAAAGAAGGCCAACTTTATGGCAATCGTTGGGCAGGAAATAAAGTAAATGTCATGAACCCTTATTGGTTTTCGTATCCTGGTTATAACGAAATTTTGAGCGGTTATGCCGATGACAGCATTAATTCAAATGATAAAAAGTATAATAAAAATATGACCGTTTTGGAGTTCCTGAATAACCAACCAAAATTAAAAAATAAGGTGGCAGCTTATACCACATGGGACGCTTTTCCGTATATTATTAATGATAGGCGTAGTGGTATTCCTGTAAATTCAGCCAAAGATTTAGTAAAAGGAAATTTGACCCAAAAAGAAGAGTTATTGAATGAGATTTTGAAAAATTATCCAAGTCTCGCCAGCGACCGTCATGATTTCATTACCTACTATTTAGCCAAAGAATACATCCAGAAAAATAAACCAAAAGTGTTCTTTTTATCATTTGACGAAACAGATGAATTTGCCCACGAAGGAAAATACGATGAATACCTTTTTGCTGCTAATACTGCTGATAGATTTATCGGAGATTTGTGGAGTTATTGCCAGTCAACCCCTGAATATAAAGGGAAAACCACATTTTTGATTTTAACCGACCACGGACGAGGCGATAAAAACAAATCACAATGGACAAGCCACGGGCAAAAAGTAGCCGATTGTTACCAAATTTGGATGGCCGCCATTGGACCAGATACACCTGCTTTGGGCGAAGTAAAAACGGAAGGGCAATTATTTCAAAATCAGATTGCTAAGACGGCAGCGAAGCTGCTGGGGTATGAGTTCTCGAATGCTTCAACAACTGAAAATAAGCCAACAGGGAAATTTATTTCAAGTATTTTTAAATAAAAAGTTACATTTCATGGTATGATTTAGGTGTTTTCATACCATGAAATACTAATATTTAAACATTACTTCCTAAATTGCCTACGAATAGCGTTAGAAACAAAAATTGAGTTAGCATTTTGCAGCCAAACAGCCCTATAAATAACCGAACATTTATTATTTCGTGTGCATTAGAATTATTTGCACAGCGTGGTTATGATGCTGTTTCTGTTCGTGAAATCACCGAAATGGCTAAAATTTCTAAGCCAACACTCTACCACTATTTTGGTAGTAAAGAAGGTTTACTTACGGCTATTATTTCCGAAAACTTCACCCCATTTCTTTCTCAACTCAGCACTGCTACCGACTACATTGGCGATTTGCCACTTTCTTTAGAAAAAGTAGTTGATGTTTATTTCAATTTTGCAGAGCAAAAGCCCATTTGCTACCGACTTCTGCTCACTTTAGAAAATCTGCCCATTGAAAGCGATGCCTATGAGGTTGCATTACCATTTCTGAATCAACAATATCAGTTATTCGAGACCTTATTTGAGTGTGCCGTAGAAAATCACGGAAACATGGCAGGCCGAAAACAACTTTATGCAATGGGCTTTCTGAGCCTTATTCATTCGGTAATTGCTCGTTTTTTACAAAATAAAACGGGCCAACTTACACCCCAGCTCAAATACGAAATTATCCGCCAATTTTCTTACGGAATTTATTCGTAATTGGCCTTGCGGCAACCATTTTTGACTTATCTACTCTCCAATCACAAAATATTTCTGCAATAAATCATTTCATTATTCAAATTATTTTTACTTTTGCATTTATATACCGAACGGTAGGTATATTTAATTTACAGAAATGAATCAACAGAATTCTTGGATTTCAAAAGCTATTTTTTATCATATTTATCCATTGGGGCTATGTGAGGCACCAACTTGTGGAGAGGGGTGGGGGCAGCCAGTAGAACGGCTCAATAAAATCCACGGTTGGATTCCGACCATTAAAGATTTGGGATGTAATGCCTTGTATTTAGGCCCACTGTTTGAATCAAGTACGCATGGATATGACACGGCTGATTATTATCATGTTGATAAGCGATTGGGAACTAATCAAACCTTGAAAGTTTTGAGTCAAGAATTGCACCAAAATGGTATGAAACTGGTGCTTGATGGAGTTTTTAACCATGTTGGGCGAGATTTTTGGGCATTTAGAGATTTATTGGCTAATGGTGAATCATCTCGTTTTAAAGATTGGTTTTCGGGAGTTGATTTTAATAAACATAGTCCTTTTGGCGATAATTTTAGCTATGATTGCTGGAGTGGTTATTATAGTTTGGTAAAGCTAAATCTGCGAAATGAGGAAGTTAAAAACCATATTTTCGGAGCGGTAGAAATGTGGATAAATGATTTTGGTATTGATGGACTTCGCCTTGATGTAGCCGAGGTAATGGATAAAAATTTTTTGGCCGAATTGGCCGATTTTTGCCGAAAAAAGAAACCCGATTTTTGGTTAATGGGAGAGATGATTCACGGTGATTATAACCAATTAGCTAATGACCAAATGCTTGATTCGACCACTAATTATGAAGCCTATAAGGGTTTATATTCAAGTCATAATGATGCTAATTATTACGAGATTGCCTACACTTTCAACCGACAATTTGGTGAACATGGCGTTTATAAACACTTACAACTTTATAATTTTGCCGATAACCATGACGTGAGCCGAGTAGCCAGTGTATTACGAAATGAGGCTCATCTTTTTCCGCTTCATGCTCTTTTGTATGGTATGCCAGGCATTCCATCTGTTTATTACGGAAGCGAAAGAGCAGTGCGTGGAAAGAAGGGTAAAGATGATGCTGTGCTTCGTCCATCGCTTGAGGTTTTGTTAAGCCATCTGCATCCTCCGATTTATCATTATATTCAAAAACTTGCTGCTATTCGTCAAACGAGTTTGGCACTTCAAGTGGGCAAATACAAAGAATTGCACCTTTCGCATCAACAGTTTGTATTTTTGAGATTTACAGATTCGTCCTTTGCGGTAGTGGCCGTAAATGCCGCTGAAACTAGTGTTGCACTAAAAATATCGCTTGATTTACCCGATGGTATGATACTGAAAGATGGATTAGATTCATCAAAGGCTATTACAGTAAATCAGCGTTCGATAAACATTGAAATTCCCGCATTTGGTGCGTCTATTTTCACGAATTAATACCAGCCATTGATGCCCCCAAAATATCGACCGAAATTTGATTGTTATTTTCAAAAATACTCTCAATTTCTCGCAGAAATAAAAAAGAACTACGGCTATGCCATGCCTGAAAATCAGAGCTAATATCTTGATGTTGCGGAATATAGTTTAGGAAAGCAGCCAAGTCAAATCTATTGCCTGTAATTCCTGCACCTGCACGTTTGGCATCGAGGGCGTTGCAGGCTTGTTCGTAGTGTTTCGGTACTGGAATCATCATCGTTGGTTTCCCTAAATACATTGCTTCACAGACCGACTCGAAGCCTGCCGTAGTGACCAAACCTTTGCAGTTTTGCATCATTTCTAAGAATTTTGGCCCATTTATTCGATGAAAATGCAAGTTTCTTGAATATTTAAACACTTCTGTATTTTGTGGTTTATCCCAAAAGCAATGCACCATCACTTTCGGATTTTTTGCGTGCCACTTGATGAGTTCATCTGCCAAAGTATGTTGGGTCATGTACACCAAAATATAGTTTTCGGTTGTGGGTGAAATCTGGGTGATTTCGGTGCGTAAAAGTGGTGGAATAGTGTAAATAGCTTGCTGTTCGTAATTGTTGAAAGGTGTGAATGAAAGAGCCAACTTCTTTGCTGCTCCCAAAGCTGTAATGTGTGTATTGGTGTTGACCAAAAATTTATCAAGCCAATGTTTTTTAGGGTGTTGAAAGTCAGGGTTGAGTAGTAAATATTGGTGAGCTATGCAAACCATAGGTGCTTGTGGACGAAATAAAAATTGATGGATTCCGCCCAAAACGTCATAAAAATTTATGATAACATCAGGGTTCAGTTGATTGATAGTGGTGTTAATTTTTCGGAGGCTCGAAATATATGTTTTTAGTTTTAGAATACTGCTGGTAAGGGTTTTACGAACATCAAGGCTTTTGGTTTTCTTGCAATAAACCAAGCATGGACTCGCAAATGAGAAACTTGGAAACTGAAATTTCTCGGTAAAAAAAGAAGGAACATTCTTCCCGTCGGCCGAACCAACCAATGCCCCAACCACTTGATGATTGTTTTTGCTCAATATTTCACTCAGAGCAATGGCCTGTGTTAGGTGCCCACGCCCTTCTCCTTGAATAATAAAAAGATATTTCATAAAGTCCTAAAAGAGTATTTTGCTATGTAATGCCTACTGAAAACTGGTGATAGAATACTTTACAGAGAAGCTGCAATTCTTGGTAGAACGAATTTCTCAATAGTGCCTTCGTCTTCTTCATCGTCGTCAAAATCAGTGTTTGAGGTAGAAATATCATCACTGATTGAATAGTATACCAAGCTCCATTTTCCATCAAAATCTTCAACGAGAGCCGACATAGTTTCTACCCAATCGCCTGAATTTAGGTAAGTTATGCCATTTATTTCTCTGATTGCTGGTTGGTGAATATGCCCGCAAATGATACCATCGCAACCTTTTGCTTTGGCCAAATCTGCCAGTTTTTCTTCAAAGTCGTTCACATAGCTGACTGCCATTTTTACCTTTTGCTTCACCACCTGCGAAAGCGAATAATAAGGCAAGCCACGCCATTCTCGGTAAGCATTGTAGTTTTTGTTGAGCCAAAGCAAGAAAGTATAGCCTAAATCGCCCAAGTGAGCCAGCCATTTCATGTTTGTTGTGATGCTATCAAAAACATCTCCATGAGTAATGTAGAACCTTTTATCACCCGAGTTGAGGATATAATCTCGGCGAATCTGAAACTGTTTACCCACAACTAAAGGTAGAATTTGGTCGAGAAAATCATCGTGATTTCCTCTCAAATACACCACTTTAGTATCGTGTTTGTCCATCATTTTCAGCACAACCCTAAAAAATGACGTGTGTTTTTTCTTCCAGTTACCATATTTTTTCAATGCCCAGCCATCAATTATATCACCGTTTAAGATGAGTTTTTGGCAACGGTATTGTTTCAGAAACTCGGTTACTTCTTTAGCCTTAGAGCCACTCGTACCAAGATGTATGTCGGAAAGCACTATTGTGCGAAAATGCTTGTGTTTTTTCATGCTAACAAAATACCGCAAAGAATGTAAACTGCCTATTATCAAGACGTTATGAAAATGTAAAGTTGTGTCTGTGGAGCGAAGTTCCACTTCAGTCAGAGCGTAGAAATAGCAAAAAATTAAACTTCTAATTTTATCTGATTATATTTGAGCAAAAAAAGTGACACTTCCTTATTTTGACCGACAAACAGACCTTTAAAATGCAAATTCTCAATACAATCACAGAAACACAACAATACTTAAAAGCTCAGCAAAAAGCAGGAAAAACCATTGGTTTTGTGCCTACGATGGGTGCTTTGCACGCAGGACATATTTCATTGATTGAGCGAGCAAAAGCCGAAAACGATTTGGCGGTTTGCAGTATTTTCGTAAATCCTACGCAGTTTAATAATCCCGAAGATTTGAAAAAATACCCTCGCACACTCGAACGTGACTGTGAAATGCTACTTCCAGCAGGTTGTGATGTTGTTTTTGCTCCGTCGGCCGAAGAAATGTATCCGAGTTTGCCACAACTAAAAATGGATTTCGGAACGTTGGAAACAGTTATGGAAGGTAAATTTCGACCTGGGCATTTCAATGGTGTTGGAATTGTAGTGAGTAAACTCTTCAATATAGTAAAACCCCAAAAAGCCTACTTCGGACTAAAAGACTTGCAACAAGTGGCGGTTATCAGACGAATGGTGCAAGATTTAAGTTTCGATTTAGAAATAATTCCATGTCCGACTTTGCGAGAAACCGATGGTTTGGCGATGTCGTCACGCAATACACGTCTTTCGCCCGAAGCCCGTGCTTTAGCTCCGCAGATATATAAAGCTTTAAATTTGGCTAAAGAAAAACTACAAAGTGGAGCGAGTGTAATTGAAATGCAAACGGCTGTTAATGAGCATTTTGCCAGTTTTCCAGCATTTGAATTAGAATATTTCGAGGCTGCTGATTTTGATACTTTGCTACCAATCGAAGCAAAAATTGTCGATGGAAAGACTGCTTTATGTGTTGCGGCTTTCTTGGGGGGCGTCCGTTTAATAGATAATATTGTTTTTTAGCCAAAATTCCCTTGTTATCTCTTAATTTCATGCCATGAATCGAATTAAAGAGATAATAAACCAGCCGTATATGGCCTACACTTCTGGGAGGCACAATGCTCCATTGGTTGTGTGGTCAGGCATATTTGTGTTTATATTTTTGGCGGTTTTTAAGCCTTTCGAGATTCAAGATATTACGCCTAATCAGTGGCTTTATTATGCTTTTTTGGCTGGTTATGGCTTCATTACTTCATTCTCGGTTTTAATTATGATTGAGGGAGTTGGCCGACTTTTACCAAACGTTTTCTCTGAAAAAAACTGGAAAATTAAACATGAAGTGACATTTGTTGTAAGTCTGATTTCGCTCATTACGGTTTTCAATTATTTTTATACAGTCCTTATTTCTGACCTGCCTTTTTCGTCCGAAACTTTCGTTTTTATGCTTTTTGCTACGGTTTCGGTGAGTTTTTTCCCTGCGGTGTCGTTCGTGATGTTCCGTTATGTACGGAATGTTCGGCAGTATTCTCGACCTTCAACGGTTTTAAGTGTTGAACGAAAAGAAGAAATCAAAAGAGAATTTATTGAGTTATTTGCTGAAAATCAGCGAGATAGTGTAACGCTTTCGCCCGAAAATCTGCTCTTTATTGAATCAGACGATAATTATTCGACTGTGTTTTTTACCCAACAAAACCGAATCCAGAAAAAACTCTTACGCAATACGCTCACTCGGCTTGAAGCTCAAGTAGAGTCTATTCCTACTTTGCGGAGGTGTCATCGCTCTTATTTGGTCAATCTCAAAAAAGTAAGTCGGGTTTCGGGCAATGCCCAAGGTTATCGCTTGCATTTACACGATACCGACGAGATTGTGCCAGTTTCTCGGACATATTCAAAAAATATTATTGCCGAATTGTAGCAAAAAGTGTAAATTTCTAATAAAATTCATCGAAAACTATGTTTCATAAAATTTACAAACCGCACCCCGCTTTGAGCGAATTTGTGAATAATATCATGGTTTTTCGCTTTGAATTAGACCGAAATCTGCCTCGCCCTGAGTTTTCGTTTCCACCATTGCCTGAGCAATGTCTTTATTTCTATCCGTTTGAAGCTCCCGAAAGCGAATATCTGACTACCAACAAAAAGGTAAAACTCAATCGTAGCATTTTGGTTGGCCCGCAGGTTAATAGAATCAAGCTGAAAATGCACCATTCTAATTTTACAGTGAAAGTTGGTTTTCAGCCATGTGGGTTGTATCGTTTGTTGGGGATTTCGATGAATGAATTTCCCGTTGATGAATCGTTGGATAGTACATATATTTTGGACAAAGAAATTCAGTTTATCAATGAGCAATTGGCCGAAACCCAATCACCCGATAAATTGAAAGAAATTGTTGAGCATTTTCTACTGAAAAAACTCCATAAACTGCGTAGCAGACTGCCGATAGATAGCGTTTTGCCAATGATTTTGAAAGATGGCGGACTTGTAAATGTTGATGCTATTGCCTCACAAGCCTGTGTGAGCAACCGACAGTTAGAACGCCAATTTTTGCAGCGAGTAGGGGTTTCTCCAAAGTTTTTTATTCGTCAAACTCGCTTTGCTAAGGCTTGGGTGATGAAAGAAAGCACACCTAATATCAAATGGACAACCATTGCCCACGAATGTGGCTACTTCGACCAAATGCACTTGATTCGAGATTTTAAGGCCTTCTGTGGCGTTTCTCCTTCGATTATAGAAAACGAATTTCATACAACTCCTTTTTCGCTTCGTAATCAGCTTTACTACTAAACTTGTCGTATTTGTACTATTCCAGCAACTACCCATCCGCTAATTTTGTAATCAAGAATTAAACATAAATAATTGATTATGAGAAAATTAGTTTCTTTTTGTTTCCTGATTTTATTATCAAACATACTTTTTGCTCAAGCTAAAACTCCCGACGAAATGGCAGTTGATAAGCAAGTCGATGCTTTGATTGCGAGTTGGAATAACCACAATTACGATGATATTGCCAACTACGCCACCGAAGATTGCGATTGGGTAAACGTAGTAGGTATGTGGTGGAAAAACCGCCGTGAGATTCAATACGCTCATCAAGTTTTTCATGAAGGAATGTTTAAGAATGTTACGCTAACCAAGAAAAGTGTACATTTTAGGGCTGTCACGAAAGATGTGATGGTGGTGCATTTGTTGCAGCGAGTTGGGGCTTATAGTTCGCCATCGGGTACTTTATACCCAGAAGCTGATAATTTAAAACTATTGGTTTTTGTGAAAAAAGCAGATAAATGGCTCTTAACAGCCGTAGAAAACGTGGTAGTGGTAGAGCAAGCCCAACGAAGCAATCCTGTAAATAAAATGCCGAAGCAAGATTAAAGAATGTCGATTTTTTACCACTAAAATATCCCGCTGATAGTGAAACTTTGTATCGAAATATTTATCGAACCTAATAAATCAAAAAACGATGCAACGCAGAAACTTCATTCAGGCTTCTTTGGCCGCTTTTCCAGTAATTGCGAACCCAGCAAAATTGACAGACGGAAATCGCTCCGCAAAAAGTTTTACGGTAGGAGCGGGTAAAGACCGATTTAATCAACCTATTAAGTACCGAGGTGTAAACCCCAACGATGTAAAGATTTCGAGCAAAGATACTGATGGTCAGCTATCAGTTTTTGAGTACGTTGGATTTCAAAAAATTGGACCTCAACTGCACGTTCATTTCGACCAAGACGAGATTTTTTATGTAGTAGAGGGCGAGTTTTTGTTTCAAGTAGGCGACGAACGTTCAACCTTAAAAGCGGGTGATACAATTTTCTTACCAAGGGCAGTGCCGCACACATGGTTGCAATTAACGGATAAAGGAAAGTTGGTATATTTTCTGCAACCTGCGGGAAAAATGGAAGAATTTTTCAAGAAAATGAATGAGTTGCAAGGCCCACCAACGCCCGAATTGGTTCAGCAAATTCATCAGGCACATGGCATGAAAGTAGTTGGCCCACCGATTACTTTGTAATTGAAGCTAAATTTGGTAAATTGACTAAAAAATCATAGAGCCATGCCATTTTTTTATGATTTACAGCCCAGTTTAGCTTTGCAGCAGCACGTACGGATGTATCGGTTTATGCACTTGTCATTTACCGATAGTACCTTACCGCCTGCCAAAGCGTATCCGCCTCGACCAGAAGTAACTTTGAGTTTTTATCCAAGAGACTCCGAAAAAGTAACTTATGAAGATGGTCGAGTGCTACCTTCTGTGCGGTCGGCACTCATTGGGCAGCAAAATGTGGTAAGCCACAGGCACGTAGGTAAAGATTTTCTGATGGTTCAGGTTGTGTTTCAACCTGGTGGACTGTATCGTCTGACGGGCATTCCGACGATAGATTTGAATAACCAGTATTTTGATGCAGAAGCGGTTTTGGGCAATGGAGCAAAGGCTTTGAACGAACGTCTGAGCAGTATCGAAGATTACCCAAAGATGATTCCAGTTGTAGAAGAGTTTTTGTTGGGTTTGCTCAAAAAATCAGCCTACGAAATTCGCCCGATTGATAAAGTGGGAATTGCTATGCTTCAAAATGTCAATAGTTATTCGCTCGATTGGTTGGCAAAAGAAGCATGCTTGAGTGCCAAACAATTTGAACGAAATTTCAATGAACGTATCGGTATCAACCCAAAATATTTTGCTCGTATCATTCGATTCGATAAGGTTTTTAGAATGAAAAATGCCTTCCCGAATAAAGATTGGCTCAGCATCGCTCTCGATTGTGGGTACTATGATTACCAACATTTAGTGCGAGATTATAAAGAGTTTACTGGAATGACTCCCGCCAGTTTTTATATGCAAGATACCCAATCGCCCGAGCGTAAGTTTGGAATTGTCGAAGTCTGATTCTGTGCCTTTGTTGTTTACCCCAATTCGTGTAGTCTGCCCCTTTTTGCTTTTTAAGCCTTGTTTTAGCTGCTAATTTTGACTTAAACCCTACGTAATGACCGTGAATGTGTCATGAAGTAGGGGTACTAAACTTTTGTCTGTGAGTATTCAAAAACACAAATTGTGAACGCATAAAATCATAATTTTTTATACCATGAAAAAAATAATACTATTCTCATTAATGATTGCGGTGGGGTTTGAGGGATTCGCTCAGAGTGTCGAACTTCGCCCCAGTCAAGGAATCTCTGTTCCGCAATTTACTACGGCATTTATTGATGCCCTCACTAATCAGCCAAAGGGTACAGTTGTGTTTGATAAAGATTTAAATGTGATGAAATACTGGAATGGCACAGCATGGATAAGCCTTAAAACTGGTGGTGTTGGCTGGGTCGAAAACGGTATCAATCTTGAAAATACAAATACTGGAAATGTTGGAATTGGGTTAAGTAATCCTTCATTCAAACTTGAGGTCAATGGTGATGCAAAATTCTCTGCTCCTGCACTATCTTATAATAGCCTTTTAGGCGACTACTTTGGTGGAAGTATGACAATCAATAATTCTACAGGTGATGCGGCATACACAAAATTAGATGGCAATAAAATTCAGAGTTTTGCCCGAAACCTTTTAAATAGTTCTCCAAGTAAATTAGTCTTAAACCCCTTTGGAGGGAATGTGGGTATTGGAACCAACTTTACACCTGAATACAAGCTCCATTTGTACTCGACAGGCGAGCAACTAATCAAAGTTGATGGTACAAATAGTTTAATGATTTTTAATGACCGTATTTCCAATGCTCAGTATGGTTTCTTACGAGCATGGACGAATAACCCATTTAATCCAGCTGGATATTATGGTTTAGAAATTGGTGTACCGCCAATAGTTGGGGGCGACCCAGCAAAAAGACTGATGTTTTCGACAAATTATGCCTTACGAATGGTAATTATGGACGATGGTAAAGTAGGTATCAATAATTCTACACCAGCTTATAATCTTGATATAACTGGTAATGCTGCTATCAGAGGTACTTCCTATTTCAATCATTTTAACTATGGTGCGAATCAGGATACTTACATCAGAGGAGGTAAAAATGGCTCAAATGTAATCATTAGTGATGTGGAAGCTGGAGGAAAAGTGGGTATCGGGCGTTATCCGACGCTTTACAAATTGGAAGTAAATGGTACGATGAAAGCCAATGAAGTGATTGTAGAAACAGGTTGGGCCGATTATGTTTTTGATGAAAAATTTAGGTTGAAACCACTTTCAGAAGTAGCAAGATTTATCAATGAAAATAAGCATCTACCCGATGTGCCAAGTGCTGAGGAGATTCAGAAAAACGGAGTAAAACTGGCAGAGTTAACAACAAAAATGATGCAAAAAATCGAAGAGTTGACTCTCTATGTAATTGAGCAAAATACTGAAATTGAGCAACTCAAAAAGCAAGTTAAAACACTAAAATAAGGAGATAAGCATGAAAAAGGTAATCTTTTTACTATTTTTTGCCAATGCAATTTTAGTAAACGCTCAAGAAAAACCAAGAGTTTGTGGTACTAAAACGCCTACAATACCTTACAGAATTTCGAGTAAAAATATGCAAACGTTTTTACTGAAAGAAGCCCAATTAACCGCTCCATTGTGCATAAAACTATATTTTACAGTATTTGCCGAAAACAATGGTAGTAGCCGTGCTACCCTTGACTCTGAAATTTACAGACAACTACAAAATACTTTCAATCAGTATGCACCACATGGTATTTGCTTCGTATTGGGTGGTATCAGACAAATTAATAATAGTGACCTCAATTTTCAGGATATAGATACTGAAGAAAGTGAACTTGACCCATACAGAGTTGCGGGGTATCTGAATGTATTTGTTCATTTAAATTTGGTTGCTGGACAAACTCAATTGAATGGAACTGCCTATAATATACCCAATAATAGTGCATATATAAGCTTAGTGGGTAGTGTTTTAGACGAACCTAATAGCGAAAATATATCTACAATGGCACACGAATTGGGTCATGTGTTTGGCTTGTATCATACATTTGAAACATCTTTTGGAGCAGAAAGTGTATCGAGAACAAATGCGTGTAAAGATTGTGAATTCGATGGTGATTTTCTTTGTAGCACGCCTGCCGACCCCGACGATAATAATGGTTATTTGGCGACGAATACCTCTGACTGTGTATATACTGGTACAAAGTTGGATGAATGTAATACTCCATATATGCCAGATGTTAGCAATATTATGGCTTATGGGGTTAGGGCATGCCGAAATAATTTCACAACCGAACAAGGCGATAGGATGAGATATGTTTTGACAAATACTCTTGGGTTCTTTTTTATTACTGCACAAGAAACCTATACCGAACTCGGGAGCCAAACTTATTCGACTGGGGTTACAACAGGAATCAGCCGTGATTTGTATCGCATATTTCCGAATGGAGGTAATTTTATCGTAAACGGTACTGCCAATTTTACGTTGCAATCAAAAAAAATACTCATTAACTCCAACACTCGTTTTTCGCCAAGCAATGGTGGAAGAGTTAATTTAAAACCAAACCCATATTGTAATTAGATGAACAAAATAATTCTATTATTACTCTTTGGGCAAATGGTTTTCGCCCAATCTTCCACGATTTCGAGCCATAATTTGCAGATTCCAAGCCTTTCAAGTTCGCAGATTCAAGCTATTGTTTCTCCACAAAAAGGCATGATAGTTTTTGATTATGAACTGAAAACCTTACGCACCTTTGATGGTACAGAATGGGGAAGTGGAAATGCACAAAGCTCCAATTTTGAAAGTCAAAATATGGCACTTTTCAGAGGAAATGCCAACAATAACGATAATGTTTTTGATATGAAAACCGATGCCAACGGCAATGTATATGTGCTGACAACCTACCGTGGTACGGTAACTTATGGCAGTCAGACGTTTACCAATAGCCACCCGATTGCTTCTTATGTGGCTTTGGTGAAATTTAACGCCGATGGGCAAATACTTTGGGCAAATGATTTGGGAAATGGTACGAGCTATGGGCCTTTGTCAATCGACAATGCTGGAAATGTATTTGTGGGAGGTAATAAGTTTTTGGCAAATGGTTTACGTGATAATACCAATGATTTACCTTTTTCTAAGCCAACTTTCGCTCCAAACGGCAATGTCTATGGCTATCAAAGAATCGAAGGTTATAGCCAAACTATCAATAATATTACTTTTGGTTGTCCAAATGGCACTAATCCACCCAACAATAATGGAGTATTTGCCTACGATGCCAACAAAAACCTACTTTGGGTAAAACATGCCTGTGCTGGCGATATTTTTATTGATGGAACGTTTACCGATGCTGCCAATAATTGCTATTTCACAGGCTACTTTTATAGTGGAAGTTTTGATTTTTCGGGCGGAACAGACCCTACTGCTGTCCTTTCTACTACCAATCGAAAGCATTTTGTGGGTAAAATTTCTGCCAATGGTACTTTTCAATGGATAAAAACATTTCAAAACCTTAAAGCTAATGCTATTGATGATGCTATTACGCATGTCTCACTTCACAGAATTGATGCCGAAGGTAATCTGATTCTTTTGGTGGGTTTCAATGCCAATCACCTTTATTACAACGAGAGCGTAATTGTAAACAACAATTCTTGCGTAAGTCCTCAAAACTATATTGCTTATGGAAATGCAATCGAGCTTAAAATCAATGCTTCAAATGGTTCTTTGAATTCAACTCAACAAGGTTTTTCCAATTCAGGGTATTATTCAGAGCAACAAACCATGATTACGAACGATAATATCTACAATATAAAAGCTTTGCCCTGCCCATTGACTAATGAGGTTTGTCCACCTATTCTCCCACAAGCCATTATTCTCAAACGAAATAAAGCCAATGAGGTAATTTGGACAACCAAAACAAAGGCAACACTCAATGCAATCGCCACTGGCAAAGGAAAATCGGTCTGGATTGCAGGAAGTTTTACGACTGGGAACCTCACCTTTGGTTCGGTTTCGCTTACTACTTCCCAAGCAAACTCTATGTTTTTGCTGAGAATAAAAGAATAAATGCCATGAAAAAATTATTGATATATCTGACATTAAACATCATAATAAGCTCCCTCATCGGGGGCTGGGGCGACCGACGCTTCGGGGCTTTCGGACAGAGTACGTTTACGCCCAATAATATGCGTTTGCCGAGCCTGACGAGTAACCAAGTTTTGGCAATCAGTTCACCGCAAAAAGGCATGATGGTTTTCGATACTGATGCCAAATGTATTAAATATTTCAACAGCACCGAATGGATTTGTACGAGTTCTACCAAAGGCATCACACCGAGCAACCAATCAGCCAAGCGAATCGGGAATAATTCAAACGATGACATTGGAGTAAGCATAGCCACCGATGCCGCTGGAAATGTTTACGTTGGGGGAAGTTTTTATGCAACCGCCACTTATGGAAGCTATAATTTTACTTCTTACGATGCCGTGCTTCAACAATATACTGAAGGCGTGTTCATCATCAAATTTTCACCAGAAGGCAGTATTCTTTGGGCAGTTTCGGAAGCAGGGGCTTCGATGATAGATTTGGAAGTAGATGCCTATGGAAATATCTATTTTGCTTATTATCAGCAATATGCAACCTCGCCTAATAATATTGTTCATGTAAACCGTATTCAACGACGCAACGCCAACGGTACTTATGGTTGGCGAGTAGATTATACCGATTTTGTACAAGTAAAAGAAATCGGAGTAACCAACGGACTCATGATTTTTGTGACAGGAGTTTATACCACTTCTACGGCTTTCAATACCACAACTTTAAATCATATCGGGCAAGATGATATTTTTATTCTGAAACTTTCGTCGATTGATGGTAGCGAAATTTGGGCAAAAAGAGCGGGGGGAATTGCCAACGACCGACCCGAAAGCCTCGAAGTAGAAGGCGAAAATTTTTATATTACAGGCAGCACTAATGGCTCGGCTAACTTTGGCAACAATGCCACGACTAATAATGTAACTGCCATACTCCAAAATGATGCCTTTATCGTAAAATATGATACCAATGGCAACGCACTTTGGCAAAACCGAATAGGTGGAAACAGCGATGATATTGGCCGAGACGTAGCCACTGATAGTCAAGGGAATGTCTTTTTAGTTGGAACTTACGGAGGTGCTACTTTATCGGTCGATAATTACGCAAATACTACCCAAGACCCCGATGGTTTGGCAAGAGGGGCATTCATCGCCAAATTTTCATCGGCTGGGGTTTTAGCTTGGCTCAATCACGCAGGGCGAACGAATGAAGATGGTGTAATTTATTTGAATATCTCGGCCAATAATTCGGGAAATTGTGTGGTGGCGGGAGCTTTTCAGAAATGCGTTAGTTTTGGTACAAACGACCTTACTACGGTTGGGAAATTAGATATTTTCATTGCCAAATATGACTCCGAAGGAAAAATTGATTGGATAACAAAAGGAGGAGGAGCCAACAACGACCGATGTCTGAGCATCGCTTACACACCCAGCGGAATCTATGCTACTGGCTATTTCTTGCAGTCGGCTTCTTTCGGTGGCACATTATTGACCTCTACAAGTGGCTCGCAAAGAGGATTTTATCTCTACAAAATCAAAGAATAAAACCATGAAAAAACTGACATTAATTTTGTTTTTAGGTAGCTTTCTGGCTCCCCCATTGGGGGCGGGGGGGGCTTTTGCACAGTCCATCACCATTACACCTGGAAGTGCAGGGAACATTCAAATTCCGTCAATGACCATCAATCAAATCAAAGCTATTGCATCACCACAAGTGGGCATGACGGTCTTTGATAACACCATTAATTGTCTAAAAATCTACGATGGTGTTTCTTGGAAATGTACTAATCAAGTTCAAGGCAATAACTCCCCGATTCTTACGCCTCAAAAAATGGGAGGAAATAGTAATAATAACGAAAAAGGCTACGAAGTTTATACCGATGCCAATAATAATATGTATCTCGCTGGTACATTTTTTCAATCGGCAGCCATTGGCGATACCACTCTGACAGCCACGAATGTCGATGCGTTTATTTCTAAATATAATGCAAGCGGGCAACGCCTTTGGACACGGAAACTGGGCGTAAGTCAAAGTGCCGAAGGTATGGCTATCGCCGTAGATAATGCAGGAAATGTTTATTTTTCTGGAAATTTCAATGGTTCATTTACTTTAAACGGAAATACCCTTAATTCGCTTGGAGAAAATAATTTTTTCTTGATAAAATATAATGCCAATGGCATTGTGCAATGGTCGAGAAAAGGTGGAGCATCGCCATACACTTACGATAATAAAACCTTTGGTTATGGATTAGCAATTGATGCTTCTGGTAATATTTATGCCAGCGGTACATTCAGAGGAACATCCGTCTTCGGTAGTCTTTCGCTAACTTCTGTTTCATCAAATGCTAATGTCTATGATGATATTTTCTTGGTTAAATACAACTCTTCGGGAGCTGAACAATGGACCAGAAGAGCAGGTGGAAACAGCCACGATGCAGGCCGAAAAGTAGCGGTGAATGGTAGTTATGTGTATATAACGGGTATGTATGTTAGTCCAGCCGATTTTGGCGGAAATACCATAACGGGTAATAATCAATCCGATGGATTTGTGGCAAAATATGATTTGAATGGCACTTATCAATCGGTTTTTCGTACACAGTCGGTGGCGGGTTACTCTAATATTGTGAATGATATTGCCTTCGATGCTGCTGGTAATCAGTACATTACGGGAACTTATGCCTACGGTGCCACTTTTGGCAATGGCATTACACTTACGCCAAACTTGAATGATTACGGTAATTTTTTTTTGGCCAAATTCAATAGTTCGGGTGTGGCTCAATGGGCTAAGCAAACAAACGGAAACGGTGAAGAAGAAGGCCGAAGCATAGCGGTTGATGCCAGCGGAAACGTCTATGTAGCAGCCAATTATACATTCGCACCTTCATTAGATGGCTATATGATTGTGCCTACGCCGAATGGTAATAGAGATATTTTTTACGCCAAATACAGTTCGGGTGGAGAACTTCAATGGTTCAAAAAATCGGGAGGAGAATACGATGAAAGTGCCAACGCCATTGCCGTAGATGGATTTGGGAATCTTTACGCAACGGGTTTTTTCAGAGGAATTGCCTTTTTTGATGAGCAGTATTTACAAGCCAATAATTACTCAAATCTCAGTCCTTCGGGAGAAGATATATTTCTATTAAGGATTTTTGAATAAGTATTAAAAAATGAATTAAAACCATGAAAATCAAATATTTATATACATTCTTGTGCTTGTTTATTGCAATCAATACCCAAGCTCAATTTGCCAATGTGGCTCAAAACAATGTGCAAGTTCCGCAGCTAACAAACAGTCAGTTGGCGGCTATTCCATCACCACAAAAAGGAATGCTGGCCTATAATCTAAGCACCAATTGTCTGAGTTTTTATGATGGTAGCCAGTGGAAATGCTCCGATATTGCCAAAAGTAGTTCGGTTGCCAAAGCCACTATTTCTCAGCCAATTACGGGAGGTTTTTTGCATTATACCCATGGTTTGGCGGCCGATAATGACTTTACTTATATAGCTGGCTCATTTTCTGGCTCAACGATTACGCTCTGCGATACCACACTCACAGCTTCGGGTTCGTTGAATATGTATTTTGCCAAACTCAACTCAAAAGGCTGTTTGGTTTGGGCAAAAGCTTTCGGAACGAGTAGTTGGAACGAAGCTTACGATATTGCAACCGATGCCAGCGGAAATGTTTACGTAACTGGTCATTTTTCGGGAACTGTCAATTTTGGAAATGGCAATCTAACTTCGGCAGGAGGCTCTGATATTTTTGTGGCAAAATATAGTTCAACAGGTGTTTTACAGTGGGTTCAAAAGGGTGGGAGTAACGATTCAAACTTTGAGTACGGTTACGGAATCGCCCTTGATGGTAGCCAAAATGTGTATATCGTTGGCTCGTTTAGAGGAACTGCGAATTTTGGAGCTAATGCTCGCACCTCAGCAGGCGATGAAGATATTTTTGTGGCAAAATATGATAATACTGGTACTATTCAATGGGTAAATGCCTACGGTGGTACTTACAAAGACTTCGCTCGAGATATTGCCATTAACTCAACAAACGATGTTTTTGTGGCAGGAAATTTCAGTAGTTCGTTTAACTATGCAGGCACAGCCATTACGCCCCCGTTTGTAGGTACTTCCGATGCTTTTATTGCCAAACACAACACCAGCGGAACGGTTTCATGGGTGAAACGTGGCGGCGGAAACTATGCCGATACGGGCAATGCTGTTGCGGTTGATGGTTCTGGGAATGCCTATTTGGCGGGAGGTTTTGCCGATGTAGCCACTTTCGGTACAACAAATATCACGGCTACGAACAGTTATTTAGATGCCTATATCGCAAAATTTAATTCGGCAGGAGCGAGCCAATGGGTCATAAAAGCAGGTGGTCAAGTAGATGACGAAGCAAGAGGAATTTTTATTGATGCCAACGGAAATATTTATCAAACTGGCTATTATACAGGAACTGTCTTTTTCAGTACAAAACCACTAAATCCCTTCGGCACAAAAGATTATTTTATTGCCAAATATGACAATACAGGAGCTTTTCAATGGGTAAAAAATGGTGGAAGCACAGCCGATGATATTGGCTCGAAAGTCGTTAAAAATGGTACCAAACTCAATGTCTTTGGAACGTTTTCAGTTACAGGTTTTTTTGATAAAAATGTGATTATTTCGAGCAGTGGAAACGCTAATACTTTTTTACAGAAAATTGAAGAATGAAACTTTTAAAATCAAGAATCTTATGAAAAGCTTAATGTTATTGTGCCTTATTTGTGGTTTTATGCCCGCTTTTTCTCAGAATATTGTGGGAACTTGGAAACGTACATCTTCGATTTTGGAGTATGTCGATGGCAAAACTGATGATTTGCAAAAGAATTTATCGGTAGCCTTTCCGTGCAGTGCGGATATAAAATATGTTTTTGAGAGTGGCGGAAAACACTACATGATTTTACCGAAAGGCTGCGAGTCTTTTCCGAAAATTGAAGCCAACTGGACGCAAACAGGTAATAAATTCTTTATTAGTCAGAAAGTAGGAAAAACAACTACGGATACGAACTATGAGCTAAGTTTTTCTGGCAAAACCATGACAATGACGCACACCTATACTCCCGCCGAAGGACTGAATAAAACCAAAAGATTAGTTATAAAATACGAACGAATATAGATGAGATAGGCTCGCTTTACAAAAACTTTAATTGTGTAAAGTTGTAAATATGCTTAGATTTAGGAATTTTACTTAACTACGCTATTTATATGAAATTAGCTTACTTTCTAACGGCCTTGTTTTTAACTATATTGTTTGCTCTTGTGTTTGGTGTTGTGGGTGTTGTTGGTTATTATGTAAGCTATAAAACCGATAGCAGAGCGTATCCGTGGGCTTATAGTTTTGATGAAAACAAACCCTTATTGGTGGGCAAATGGTCAGGAAAGTTTATGGAACCTGATAGTATGGAAAAAAAAGTAAGTTTAGAAATATATGAGCCATATACTAAGCTTGAACGCATTTTTTACAGTATTGGCTTGCCCTACAAAAGACGTTTGTATATCGAAACCGATAAATTTGATGGCTTGCTGAGAATCGAAAATAAGTTTCGTAAAGAAGAACAATATAAAGTGAGAGGCTCTTTGAATACAAAAAATATACAGTTGTTTGATTTTCATTTGCTTGCTAATGTGAAAGAGACGTTACCATATCATTATTCGTTTCTTTTTACTGAGGGTTTCTGGAAAAAAAATGAAATGAGTTTTGTCATAACAATCGTTTTTCGTAAAAGCATAACACCCAATAACCTAAAAAATCAAGAACCTTTTCTGAGCAAAAAAGTAAGGGTTTCATTGAATCGGGTTTGATGAATATGGTCTTAAATTTTCATGGTAGTAACACTAAAAAAGTCGGACATTCGCCCGACTCTTTTGTTTTTTTGATGACCTAAAATCTTATCGTATCGTTGAGAAATCTGTTGGAGTCATGTAAATAGACTCTACTTTTTCTACGATTTTGCCGTTTTTTTCCGACTCGTCACGTACTTTTATCCATTTTTCATCTTTTCTGAAAGCATCAAAAGAAGCTTTTCCTGCTTCTTCGCTTTTGTGAGCCAAGATATAAACCAATCTCGATTGTGTACCTTCTTTCTCGATACTTTTCCAGTAAGCAATGTTTTCCATGCCGTGTTTCTTGAAAAGTTTCGTAGTGTGGTTTCTGAAACGAGCTAATACATTATCAATATTATTTGGTGTACCAGTATAGATTCTTAGCTCAAACATACGTTCTGGATTTTTTACTTTTCCTTTGATTTTTGGCGAAAAATCAGTGGCATTCATAAAAATTGACTCAACTTTGGCTACAATTTTGCCATCTCTTTGCGACTCTTCGCTTACTTTTTTCCATTCTGGGTCAGCACCAAAAGCTTTCCACGAAGCATCACGAGCTTCTTTGCTTGGGTAAGCTAATACATAATACAAAGCATTTTTATCGTTTTGCACAGGCACCCAATAGCCGATATTTGTCATGCCGTGGCGTTCAAAAATTTTGGTAGTATGGTCTCTGAAACGAGTCAATAAATTAGGTAAACGGCCTGGCTCGCAGTAGTATATACGCATTTCAAAATACCGATTATCTTGTTTTTGTGCAAATAAAAAATTGCCGATACTCATCAGAGCAACCAATAGAAGTAGTTTTTTCATTGTTTTTAATTGAAGGGTTGAATTTTACTTAGCAAAGGTATTTCTTAGAACAATAGCTTGATGGTTTTTGTTGGATTTTTTTATTTAATAATATCATTAGTATCTGTTGAAAAACACTGATGATATTCAAACTTGATAGTCAGAAAATTATTTGAAGCCTATTCAATTCGTTGATACACTTCATTAAAAGGAACTCTCATTCTATCTCCCCAAACGCCCTGTTCTTCTCTAATACCGCAGGAAATAACCATATTGATTTCGGCCCCAAAAGGCAAATTCAAGATACTTTTTACTTTTTTACTATCAAAACCCTCCATTGGGCAAGTATCGTATTTTTCATTTGCCATTGCCAGCATAAATGTTTGAGCCGCCAAAGCACAGGTTTTATGCACAACAACCCTCACATCGTTTTCGGATACTTGATAAACAATTGCTCTGAAAAGCCCGACGATGTTTACAATGATTTTTCGGATAAGTCCCAAAATACCTAAAAAGCGTGCATATAAAAACGGAATTACTTTACCATAATACATTTCCCAGCGTTTAACTCTTTTCTCTTGTTTCTCTTTAAGTGTATTTTTTAGCACATTTTGGGTTTCTAACGCCATCATGGTTTTTGCTCTTTTCTTGTACAAATCTTGCCTTGTCACAAACACAACCATTTGCTGGGCAGTGGTTGCTGCCATTTGGCCTAAACAAGCTGCTGAGAGTTGTTTTAACGTTTCTGGATTCGTTACATGATAAAATTCCCAAAGCTGCATATTAGAGCTATTGGGTGCTAAAGTGGCCAGTTCGATACAATTTTTTACTTTTTCTGAGTCAATCGGAAGGTTTTTATAGTGTCGTACGGAGCGTCTGTAATTGATTATTTCTGCTAAAGTCATTATTTTGTTGATTATGTATTACTAAATTTTTGCGTGAGTTATTAAACCTATTGTTTAAACTCACGGAAAAGGATTTTTCTTGGTAGAGGTATTTCTTTGAGCAATAGTTTGATGGTTTTTGCTGGAATATTTTATTGATTGCCTACTCAGTATTTAAAATAAGCAGGTAAGATGGTTTTCGGAACTATTAGTTTCTTAGAATTTTCTCCATTTTTTTTCCCTTCGCCAATTCATCAACGAGTTTATCGAGATACCTAACTTTTTGTGTCAAAGAATTTTCAATTTCTTCAACACGATAGCCACATATTAGCCCAGTAATCAAGTGGGCGTTTGGGTTTAGTGTAGCTTGCTCAAAGAAGGTTTCAAAAGTAGATTTCGCATCAATTTGGGCTTTGAGTTTTTGCTCATCGAAGCCCGTCAGCCATTCGATTACTTGGAGTAGTTCTTCTTTGGTTCTTCCCTTCTTTTCTACTTTGGCGATATAGTGCGGATACACCGAAGCAAATGTCATTTCGGCAAAACGTTCATCATGTGTTTTCATCATACAATCGCTTAAGTTTTAATCTAATTGTACATATTTCCGCCAATTATGTTGTTCTTTGAAGCCTAATACTTCACGAATTTTACGATTAGAAAACAATGCTTCATGTTCGCCTAATTCACGTGTGATTGGTACATTCGGGAAGAATCTTTCGGCCAATTCTTTGCTCGGAATAATTGCTCCGTTGTGGTCATTGCCCGCATTAAAAACCTGATAACCAAGTCCATCTTTTTGCAGGCATAAATCTACGATTTGCCCCAAATCACGTGCATCAATGTAACAAAAAGCATTTCGGCGACGCACTTCGGGATTTTTGAAATAATACGGAAAAAGTTCGGCATATTCGTGCGGTTCAATCACATTTCCGATACGAAGGGCGTAAATATCGTAGCCCGAACGTAGTTGGAAAGCACGTGCCGTTTTTTCATTCACAACTTTCGATAAACCGTAACTATCCATTGGGTCAACGTCGTAATCTTCCTCCAATGGCAATACTTTTGGGTCGGTTATGCCATCAGCAAAACAGATTCCATAAGTTGTTTCTGATGATGCAATGATAATTTTTTTGATACCCAGCTTTACGGCTGCTTCAATTACATTATAAGTACCAACAGTATTTACTCGGAAAGTTTCGTTATCGGGTTTGATTAAGATTCGAGGGACGGCCGCAAAATGTACCACTGCATCAAACTTCGGCACGCCACTGCCCGCTTCGAGTTCGTGCAAGCCAGTATATGAACTCATGGCATTAAACATTTGTCCAGAGTCAGTAATATCGGCAATTAGGTTATCTACTCCTGGGTGTTTCAGAGGCGTAAGGTCAACGTTTAACACTTGATGTCCTTGTTCGAGTAAGTACGGAATCACGTGTTTTCCTGCTTTGCCCGAGCCGCCTGTAAATAATATTCGCATTGTTTAGATTGATTAGTGGTTTTATTGGTAACTATGAGCGAGGGAGTTTGGTTTCAACAAATGAGCAACAACCGCTCAGTTTTTTCCTTAGGAGCACGGTGAACGCATGGAGGAATTTTGCTTTCAGGATAATCTATCGCCAGCCTCCAGATGTGTCCGATACCTAAGCTGATAGGGTGTGCCTTGGGTTTCGCTTGATAGTGAAGGTCAAAGAAATTTTCAGTTAAAAAGGCTTCAAAACCTTCATCGTCTCCATCATATAGTTTTTTGAGTTCATCACGTATTTCGGGAATCGTTATTTTTTGTATGGCTTCTGAATTTGGCAATATATCACTCGGAACACCGTAATAAGTACATAAAAAAGTATCGGTTGGTATAGGCGACCTATCTACATGGAAAGAGTAAACATCAGTCGGAAAGAACGGGAAGTCATCGTCTCTGTCGTAACACTTGACCACATTAAGAACTGGAGCGGCACCATGTGCCGTCAATAATTGCAAGTCATTTAGTATAATTTCACGAGCAAGATTTCCTTGTTCGCTCAATGAAAGTTCACGGAGTAGCACTTCATCTATTAGCGTTATATTTTCGTTTTGTTCTACCTTACTCACAATCTCAGCGAAATCACCTTTTAGATTCCGTATCCAGCCAATCGCATTTATTTCTCGATTAAATGGCGTAGAAACAAGGTCATGAAAATTTGTGACACATTGAATTTGATGTTTGGCTTGAGAAGAATCTATCATATTGGCTAAATGCACGAATAAAATCAATTAATGAAAATGTTAGGAATAGTCAGAGGAATAACTAATTTCTGGTCTTTCCCATTACTTTCATATTCAAAAAGAAAGGCTAAATTTATCTCGATATTTATATTGTTTTTGGAGGTGCCTTTAAACTCAATAAAATTCAAATCAACGGGATTATGAGAACCAAAAAGATATATACTTTGACCAAATGTATCATCTTCAAAATCTATACGACCTTTGTTGATGTGTTTTTCTGTAATTTCAAGAGGGTCAAATTCCAAAATTCCATTTTCACAAATGTAATCATCAATGAGGTAAGGTAATATAGGTAAGGTTAATTTATAGGTTTTATCCTCATTTTTCTCAAAGATAATTTCACCAAATGGGATTTTCTTTACCGATTTGAATTTCGTCAAATCAGCTTTTACCGAGTCTAATTTTTTTTGTTTTTCTTTCGCTTCTTCAAGCATAATTTCCTTGTACGTTTCTCCCTTTTCAAACCGCTCAAAAATCACTTTTATATTTTCTGTATAAGCTTTCGCTTTTAATTGCCATAAAAAATATAATTGTTCGTAATCCCTTAAAGCTGACGACTGTAAAGCATATTCTTTCATACTAAAGCCAAAAGTTTTTGCCTTTGAAAGCACTGGCAATATTTTTTCTGAATCTCTTTCTTCGTATAATTTCCAAAATTCTTTACGGGTCATGCTTTTAAAGTTTTAATAGTGAAATTTGATTTGTTTTCTCCTTAGTTTGAGGCTGTCGTCATAAACAACACTTTCGGCAAAATCTTGCTAATATTAGAAAAAAAGTCAATGGATTAGAAAATCTCAGTTCTAAGGGGATATTTTATAGATAAGGTTTGGCTAAATGTTCTACATTTAGGCCATTCTTACTTTTACTTTTTTGACTCATTGTTAAGCCTGTATTGCTTTCCCCATTCTGCCATTGTCTGTATAATTGGCGAAAGGCTTAGCCCAAAGTCAGTGAGTGTATATTCAACCCTTGGCGGAATTTCTGCATAAATTTTTCGACTAATAATCCCATCATCCTCCAACTCTCTTAACTGTTGAGTAAGCATAGATTGAGTTATTCCTTTTACACTTCGCTTCAATTCACCGAACCTTGCAGGGGATGTTATATAGATAGCATTAATGAGAATGCACTTCCATTTCCCACCTAAAACCTGCATAGTAGCAGTGACAGGGCAAGAATTTTCATCAAAAACGATTTTTTTTTCTTCGTTAAATTGTTGATTTACAGTAATAGTATTATTTTTCATACTTACTTTGGTTTATAGTCCTACTTGTAGAATAAATATTAACAATGAATATTTACACTATAAAAGTAAATAAAAGTAACAATTAAAATCGAATCAAAATGGAAAAATTTATGTTTTTATTTAGAGGCGGTGACACTCATCCCGATAATGCCAATGATTCCAAGGAAGCTATGGAATACATTCAAAGATGGATAACTTGGATGCAAGGTCTTGGTCAGAAAGGAATCCTTGCAGGTGGCGAATCTCTTCAACGCAGTGGTAAACAGGTAAACGGAAAAAATAAAGTCGTGACAGATGGTCCTTTCATAGAAGCCAAAGAAATGGTTAATGGCTATCTCATCATTAACGCAAAAGACATTAATGAAGCTGTAGAGATTTCAAAAGGGTGTCCTATTTTTGAAGAGAACGGAAAAGTAGAAGTTCGACCAGTCCAAAAACAAAATTAATTTCCGACTTCTCAAAATTCAGTAGTTCAAAAATGTGCTGTAACTATGTCAACTTGTACATTAGGTTGCAGCCTTTTTATTTTGTAAAGGTGTTGACGTTTTGTTGTCAGTTGTATGTTACGTATTGGTAGGGGCGTCCTACCATTACCATTAACTCTCAAATATACGAAAGTTTTGTAGTACCTTTTGTATTGTTTTGAGCTAAACTTGTTTTTCGTGATACCATTTATATCATTTTTTAGTGGTTATAGAAGCATAATGTAGTAAATCCCCAACCACAAACTAAACAATCACTTTCGGTTATTTCTATACGAAACATGGATTTTCTTACCTAAAAATCTGCAAAAGAACAAAACTCAGCATTCAAAACTCAGAATTCAGAACTCTAAAAACTATCTTTGCACTCATAAATAGTAATAGAGTATGCAAATCATTGAAGTAGGAGAGAGCAGAAAGCTACAAAAAGAATTTTTAGAGTTTCCTTCACGCCTCTATAAAGGCAATAAATATTGGATTCGTCCGCTCGACAACGACATCGAAAAAATCTTTGACCGCACCAAAAATCCACTTTTCGATGGTGGCGATTGCATTCGTTGGTTGGCTCTTGACAATTCGGGTAAGATCATTGCAAGAGTGGCGGCATTTGTAAACCCGAATACTGCCAACCAAAACGAACAACCAACTGGGGGCATGGGCTTCTTTGAATGTATTGATAATCAAGAAGTTGCCTTTGCGATGTTTGATAAATGCAAAGCATGGCTACAAGAGCGAGGCATGGAAGCTATGGATGGCCCAGTGAATTTTGGCGAACGTGATAATTGGTGGGGGCTGCACGTTGACCCACATGATGCCGAACCAACTTGGGGGATGTTTTATCACCAAAAATACTACCGTGCGTTTTTCGAGAATTACGGTTTTCAAGATTATTTCCAGCAATACACATTCCTGTTGCCGATTCCCGAAGTTGAGGCTCGAAAGGTTGTTCGCCCTGCATTATTCGAGATTGCTAATCGGATTTACAACACACCGGGCTACGAATTTAAGCATGTAAGCAAGAAAGAATTACCCAAATTTGCCGAAGATTTTCGCATTATTTATAATAAAGCTTGGGCAAAAAATATGTCGGCTGGCGAAATGACACCTGAACGTGCAGCGGCCATTATGCAAACCATGAAACCGATTTTGGAAGAAGAACTAATGTGGTTTGGCTACCATAACGGCGAGCCGATTGCGTTTTTTATCATGATTCCCGAATTGAACCAAATCATTAAGCACATCAACGGTAAGCTGAATTTGATTGGTAAAATAAAATGGTTGTATCATACTTTGATGAAAACCAACAAAAAAGCTCGTGGAGTAATTTTTGGGGTAATTCCCGAATACCAAGGACGTGGTATCGAATCGGCCATTGCTTTGTCGTTTTCGAGGGCATGTTGGGTACCAAATTACCAGTATGAAACTCTCGAACTCAACTGGATTGCCGATTTTAACCCAAAAATGCTCAAAGTAACGCAAATGCTGGGAGCAAAAAAATACAAGACTTATATTACCTACCGATATTTGTTTGATAGAAATAAGGAATTTAAGCGTTGCCCACCGATTTAAAAAGCTGTTTTACGAAGTAAAAAATAAATAAAAAATCGTTAACTTTGCAATAATATAGACATTTTCACTAAAAAAATCCTTTTACAAAGGTAAATTATCTATGTCATTACTTACAGTAGGTTCGGTAGCGTTTGATAAATTGGAAACGCCATTCGGAAAAACAGATAAAATCATTGGCGGAGCAGCCACTTTCATTACGCTCACTGCTTCATACTTCGTAAAAGAAAATAACCTCGTTGCGGTTGTTGGCGAAGATTTTCCACAAGAAATGATTGACACTTTGGTGAGTCATGGCGTAAATGTGGATGGTCTTGAAATCAGAAAAGGCGAGAAATCGTTCTTCTGGCATGGTCGCTATCACAACGATATGAATAGCCGAGATACGGTAGAAGTTCAGTTAAACGTAATGGAAAACTTCGACCCGAAGATTCCTGCATCGTATCAAGATTGTGATTTCTTGATGCTCGGAAACACCGCTCCAGCTATTCAGCACTTGGTTTTGAAGCGTTTGAACAAACGTCCGAAGTTTGTATTGCTCGATACAATGAACCTTTGGATTGATATTGCTCTCGATGATTTGAAAGCATTATTGAAAGATGTTGACTGTGTAACAATCAACGACGAAGAGGCTCGTATGCTTTCGGGTGATTATTCGTTGCGTCGAGCAGCCAAAACTATCATGGCAATGGGACCAAAAACGCTAATCATCAAGAAAGGCGAACACGGTGCATTGTTATTCCAAAACGATGATATTTTCTTCTGTCCTGCATTGCCATTAGAAGAAGTTTTCGACCCAACAGGTGCGGGTGATACTTTCGCAGGTGGATTTATTTCTCACTTAGCAAAAACCGATGATTTGAGTTTTGACAATATGAAACGTGCTATCGTTTATGGTTCGGCAATGGCTTCTTTCTGTGTTGAAAGATTCGGTTCGGAGCGTATCCAAAACCTTTCTCAAGAAGAAATAGCAGCTCGTGTAGAAGAATTTAGAAAATTGGCTACGTTTGAGTTGTAGAAAATTGTCTGAACTATGATTTAGTTGATTGATTTGATTATTATGATTGATTTTGTTTTAGTGTGATGTAATAATCAATATGTTACACGAAAATTGGTTTCTATATAATCGTATTCAAGTTCATCATATAAATCAACTAAGTCTAGTTCAGACAACCTTAAAAACCTCCACTTCCATAATATTGTCTTCTACGGCTTACTTTCAATTCTTGCAATAATGCACTTCTTACATTAAGTGTAAACGAATAACTACTACGTACTGAATAGCCAGAAATTGGTGTCCAGTTGAAAGCCATATCCCAACAGTGAAGTTCTCGATGGATTGTTATGTTTGTAAGCGTAGGAGCTTTTAGCTGCATATCATAACCCGTATTGAAACCCAGTTTCCATTTTGGCGTAAGACTTAAATCACCTTGAACAGTAATGGCCTGCGTGATTTGTGGGTCGGCCAAACCTTGTTTACTATAATTGAGGTTATAGCTCAAACTCAGTGTCCACGGAATCGTGAAATCAACATAAAGTTCAGGGTTAGCTGCCACAAACTTTTTCATAGCATCCATTTGTGGGTTATTGCTTTGTGTATTTGTCTTTGGTTTAGCTTTATCTGGATTAAAAGTCGCTGGCGAAAGACGAGTAGAAATAGCGATATTTGCCGTACGTAAAGTTGCTAAACCCGCAATTCCCTGCACTTGCTGAATTTTATAGTAGCGACGGATACGTCCCGCAGGGTTTAATGCTCGTAATTCGGGGGTGCTTTCTGCTTGATAAAAATAAGGGTCAAGGCTGGCTCCCATATTGAGGTTTATCAGATTCTTAAATAAATTGGTATTAGCACTCAAATTGATGTTTGATAAGTTCATTGAGTCACCAATCGCCAAGAGGTTATAACTTGTTCCGAGACTTAAATTATCAAGTAACGAAATCTTCTCAAATGCCTTTGCCGCCGTATCAGATTTTGACCTAACTTTTGCTTCAAGTTGGTTTGTAAGGTTGAAACTAACATTTCCCGATGCTCCTGCTGCTGCTCCCAATGTTGGGTATTTTGGTAATAATTTACGGAGGGTATCGTAAGTAGAAACCCCGTTAGTAGTAGTTTTATCAATCCTGACTACTTTATATTCAAATAGACGTTTAGTAAAATCAGGGGCATAACTTAAACTTAATGAAGGAGCCATTGTGTGGCGAATAGCCTGTAAACGTCCTTTGCCTTTAAACTGATAAGTACCATATACACGGGTATTTAACCCACCCGAAACTGAGGTTTGGTAAGTAGGGAAAAAACCTTTTACAGTATCTATTTTTACCGCATTTTCGCTCGCAATGTATTCATAACTAAGGCTTTGTGTCGAAATATCACCTCTGAGTGATATACTTGGAGTAAAGTTGATATATCGTGCAATCTTGAAGTTTGGTAATGCAATCGGAATAGAGTAGGTGCTCGTAAACTTACCATCTTTCAAAACTTCATTGATGGCATCTAAACTATTTAGTTTTCTTACATTACTGAGGCGTTCTTGCAATGCTTTTTGTGCGATTCGTTCTTCGGCTGTGAGCGTAAGCGGATTGGCATCACGAAGTTTGATTTCTTCGTTGGTCAAAGGTTTTGCTTCGATTGAAGAGTAACTACCATCTGCGTTCTGACGAATAATTTTATAATCCGAATAGCTCGTGATACTGTTCACACGGGTGTTGGTGGCTTGATAGCCTCCGCTTACGTTTAAGCCAACCCTAAAAGACTCAAACCAACGTCCGATTTGTTTTTTCTCTGGTACAAAGGGGTTAAATTGATTCAGACCAATGCTATAATTGGCCGAGGCATCTACTTGTCCAGTTGTGAAGTTTTGTGAAATATTGATACCCGAACTTGTTACGAGTTTTTGTGCAAAAGTACGCCCAAACTGCACCGATGAGTTTGAAGTACTGCTCAGGTAGTTGCTCACATCAACGGTGTTTACGTTGTTTCGGTTGAAACCATTACTACGCAAATTTACCGACGACGAAAAACTACGGTCGGGACGTTTATTGGCTGGTGAGTGCGACCAGCTAATGTTAAAGTCTTTGGTTTTGTAGTTATTGTTATCATCAGTAGCTACAACTTCGGGTGTATTATTATTGTAATTATACTGAAAATTCAAGTTGCCCGAATATTTATATCGCTTTGAATAAGTGGATTGAATACCTAAACCCAAGCTACCTTTAGAATAAATTTGTCCTAAAACTTTTAAGCCAATTCGCTCATTTACAGCAAAATAGTATCCAAAATCACGGAAATAAAAACCTCGATTGTTGGGGTCTTCGCCATAAGTCCCCATAATAATTCCCGAAGTACCCGCTTCTTTATTTTTTGGTACAGGGAAGAACCCGAAAGGTAAACCAACGGGCAGTGGAATACCACTCAAAACAAAGTTAAATGGCCCCGAAATAATCTGTTTTTTATTGACGAGCTTGATTTTTCGTGCCGAAATATGAAAGTGTGGTTCTTTCAGATTACAGGTTGTATATTTGGCATCGACCAAATACATATCATCGTTAGCATCTTTCTTTACCCGTTCGCCCGTCACGAAGCCTTCGCCTTGTTGGGTTACAATGCCTTTGATAATTGCCTTTTTTGACTTAAAATTATAGCGTATCGTATCGGTATTATAATTATCACCTCCCTGCGTAAAAATCGGTTTTCCTTTTACTTTTTCTCCACGTTTGGTAGTATCGGGCGAGCCGTGGGCATAGATTTCGCTTTTTCCCCAATCAATTTTTATATAATCGGCTTTCAGTTCGATATCTCCATAAGTTACAACTGCTTTTCCGTAGAGATTAAGCACTTCACCCGAAACATCCATTACAGTCGAATCTTCGGCTACATATTTTACGGTTGTTTGTAAGCCAGTGTCTTTACTACGAAGCGAGTCAGGAATTGAGACACGGGTTGTATCTTTCTTTTCTTCAAAAAGCTTATTTCCAAATGGCCGTGTAGTAGTGGTTGGGCGTGAAGTACTCGGGCGAGAGGTACTGCCTCCCCCAAAGTTTGGAAGTCTGCCACCCGATGGAAATTGTGCAAAAGTATTGAATGAAAACAAAAATAGCAGACCGAAAGCTATTTGAAAACCCAACCTCTGCAAGGTTTTGTACCTCGCCGACGTTAAATCTGTAAATGTTTTAAGTCCCTTTTTGAAGTGGGAGGTATATTTTCTCAGTTGTTCCAAAAAACGTATCTTTGTAAAAAATGTTCTATTATTATAACCTACGAGAGAAAGCCGCTCATTCGTATATACTTAAATCCTCAGATTTTGGCTTTTTCTGCAAAAACTATTCTATTAACGCTCAGTAATGGCACAAAATTAGCTATTATATAGTAGTGAAAGAACGTTTGCCCATAAAATCATGTTAAAAATTCTTAAAGTCCTACTTATCATTATATTCTCGCTTGAAATTGCCCATGCTCAAAGCGGAAAAATCCGAACGATTGTAATTGACGCAGGGCATGGTGGCAAAGACCCAGGTACTCAGCACAGCAAGCTTAGAGAGAAGGACATCGCTTTGAGTGTGACGCTGAAACTCGGAAAAAAGTTGCAAGAGAACCTTCCAGGTGTAAAGGTGGTTTATACCCGAAAGACGGATGTGTTTATTCCGCTTCACGAACGAGCAGCTATCGCCAATAAAAATAAAGCAGATTTGTTTATATGTATCCACGTAAATGCCAATCCGTATTCCTCAAAGTTGAGTGGTTCAGAAACTTATGTGATGGGCTTACACAAAACTGAAGAAAATCTCGAACTCGCTATGCGTGAAAACGAGGTTATTTTGATGGAGGATAATTATAAGAAAAACTACAAAGGATATGACCTGAGTTCGCCAATGGCTAATATTATGCTGGCCAATTATCAGAATGCTTTCATGAAAGAGAGTGTAAAGTTGGCAAGCATGGTCGAGAAGCAAATCTCAAAAGTAGGACATAGAAGTAGGGGTGTGAAACAGGCAGGTTTTCAGGTGCTTTGGCAAACTGCAATGCCCGGAATTTATGTCGAAACGGGCTATTTGACAAACTCTACTGATAAAAAAATCTTAGGTAGTTCCGACGGACAAGATAAATTGGCCGATGCAATATTTAAGGCAGTAAAGGCGTATAAAGAAGAGAAGGAGAAATGATTTTTGAATGAAGAATTGAGAATTAAGAATTAAGAATGTAATTTTGTTGAATATTTAAGATAAGCATTAAGAAAATATCTATCCATCATTCTTAATTCTACATCGCACGGGCGACCTCGTCTTAGGCGACCCCGTCTTAATTATACATTTCTTAATTGTGCCTCGCACGTTTCTATGAAAAAAGAATATAAAGTTGGTTTGTTAGGTATTATTGCATTTGCAATATTTTATTTAGGGTTTAATTTCTTGAAAGGCTTGGATATTTTCCGAACCGAAAATGAGTATTACACCTACTATGACAATGCCGAAGGACTTCAAACCTCAAATCCAGTAACTTACAATGGCGTGCCAGTAGGACGTGTGGTGATGGTTGAGCCAGAGCAAGATAAAAATCGGATAAAAGTGATGTTGGCTATCAAGCGAGACATCAAAATTAGCGACAAAACGGTTGCAGTTTTGGCCGATAATGGGCTTTTAGGCGGCAAAGTTGTAAAATTAAAGATTCAAGCGGGGCAGCCAGTTGGTGATGAAGCTGTTATAGGAAGTGAAATTGAAAAAGGTATGGTTGCTTCTGTAACGGATAAACTTACTCCAACCCTCAAAAATGTCGATTCACTTCTGACAACCACAACGGCTATCATCAAGCAATTTGACCAAACAGCTGTTGCTCTCAAAACGCTAATGGCGAGTGCTACGCAAACTACCAACGGTGTGAATGGCGTGGTGGCTGCAAACGCAAAAAATCTTTCAGCAATCACTGCTAATGCTGCCATTTTAACAGCTAACCTAAACACACTATCGAACAGTCTTGATGCTCAAATCAAGCCAATTTTGCAGAAAAGCAATACTTTTGCCGATTCGTTAAACGCCATGAAACTCGGCGAAACAGTCAATCAACTTAATAAATCGGTTGCTGGTTTGCAGGGAGTTATCAAAGAAATTAATCAAGGAAAAGGAACACTTGGTAAACTTGCAAAAGACGATTCGTTGTACGTAAATCTCGACCGAACGGCTGCTAATATAGCTTTGCTAATGGCCGATTTGAAAGCCAATCCAAAACGATATGTGCATTTTTCACTTTTCGGAAAGAAAGAGAAAAAGTAATCGAAATTTAAAAATATTTAGTGAATCCGTAGCTTGAGGTAAACCACAGGCTACGGATTTTTGCTTTTAGGTGTTCAATACTGGATTACACAGTAATTTCGCTTAAAAACATAGATAAATCTGTAATTTTGTGCTTCGTTACCTAAATACAAACTGAATAATGCCCGAAAAACGTTGGTCATATAAACCCACTCCAAGCACCGAATCGGTTGTTGAACTTTCGCAAGCTATCAATGTCGATAAAGCTCTTGCTGCAATGCTCGTGCAGCGAGGAATCACGGCTTTTGATGAGGCAAGGGATTTCTTCCGCCCCAAACTGGAGCATCTACACGACCCATTTTTGATGCTCGATATGGAAAAAGCCGTTACTCGACTCAGAGAAGCTATCGAAAATGGCGAAAAAATAATGGTTTATGGCGACTATGATGTCGATGGCACCACCTCGGTGGCTTTGGTATATGGTTTTCTATCAACATTTTACGGTAATTTAGAGTATTATAATCCCGACCGCTACGAAGAAGGATATGGGGTTTCGGTGCAAGGTATTGAATGGGCTGCCGAGCAGGGAGTTTCGTTAGTTATTTGTCTTGATTGTGGCATTAAAGCCCAAGATAAAGTTACTTTGGCTAAAGAAAAATTCGATATAGATTTTATTATCTGCGACCACCACGAACCCGACGATACTCTGCCCGATGCAGTAGCTGTGCTTGACCCTAAACGCAAAGATTGTCCGTATCCATACAAAGAATTGACAGGGAATGGCGTTGGTTTTAAGCTGCTTCAAGCATTTTGTACACGAACCGAAATGCCGATTGAGAGCCTGTATGAGTTTTTGGATTTATGTGTCGTAAGCATTGCCTCTGATATTGTGCCGATTACGGGCGAAAACCGAGTGTTGGCTTTTTATGGCTTGAAAAAACTCAACGAAAATCCACGAATTGGCTTAAAGGCACTGAAAGAAGTGGCAGGTTTCACAACCCAAATGAATATCGAGAATGTGGTGTTTGTGTTGGGGCCAAGGATTAATGCCGCAGGAAGAATAAAACACGCAAAAGCCGCCGTACAGCTTTTATTATCAGACGATTATGATGAAGCATTGGAGTTTGCCCACGAAATTCAGAAACACAATTTAGAGCGTCGAGGGCATGATTCACGCATGACCGAAGAAGCATTGGCAATGATTGAAGGCGATGAATGGTTGGCAAATACGGCCAAAAGTACGGTTTTGTACCGAGAAGATTGGCACAAAGGAGTAATCGGAATTGTGGCGAGTCGTTGTATCGAAAAATATTATAGACCTACGATTATTCTCACAAAATCGCACGAGAAAGCGGCAGGTTCGGCTCGTTCGGTGGCAGGTTTTAACCTCTATGGAGCGATTGAAGAATGTGCCGAATTACTCGAACAATTTGGCGGACACACCCACGCTGCGGGTATGACGATGCCTATCGAAAATATTGATGCTTTCAGATTAGAGTTTGATAGAGTTGTGAGTAAATATATTACGCCTGAGCAATTAACACCCGTTGTGACCGTTGATTTAAAGATAAAACTGGCCGAAATTAACCCTAAGTTTTATCGAATCATGAATCAAATGTCGCCATTTGGGCCAGAAAATATGCAACCAGTTTTTGCTACCGAAAACATCACACTCAAATATCCGCCGAGAGTAATGAAAGAAAAACATTTGCGTTTAGAGCTTTTTGAGGAAGAAACGGGTGCAATCCTAACTGCGGTTGGCTTTGGTATGGCAGAAGAACACCTTGAGCGATTGAACACAAATAAATATTTTAGTGTTGCCTATCAGGTTGATGAAAATACTTTCAACAATAAAACTACTTTGCAGTTGATGTTGAAGGATATTAAGTACAGTTAAGAAATATTAACGCTGACTTTTGTTGATTAAAGCGTAATTTTGCTTGTAGAACAAGTTTCTAACTTGTTCAGCCAAGAATAAGAAAACGACAGGTT
The DNA here is from genome assembly GCF_014644295.1 of Emticicia aquatilis. Lineage (GTDB taxonomy): Bacteria > Bacteroidota > Bacteroidia > Cytophagales > Spirosomataceae > Emticicia > Emticicia aquatilis. The sequence continues at coordinate 549,486 of NZ_BMKK01000001.1, read as the reverse complement.
GAAAACCTGTTCTACAAAATATGATTTTAAGAACAGAAAATTTAATAAAAAAATACGGTCAAAGATTAGTCAATAATAACGTAAGCTACCAAGTAGGGCAGGGCGAAATTGTTGGACTTCTCGGCCCAAATGGTGCTGGCAAAACCACATCGTTTTATATGGCCACTGGACTCGTAAAACCCAATAGTGGTAAAGTTTGGCTCGATGATATGGATATTACATCTCTACCGATGTATAAACGAGCAAAACTTGGCGTAGGATATTTAGCACAAGAAGCATCTATTTTTAGAGATTTAAGTGTTGAAGAAAATATTTTAGGTGTACTCGAATTGGCTAAGCCTGAGCTTACGAAGGTTCAACGCAAGGAGAAAACGGAATCTCTGCTCGAAGAATTTAGCTTGACACACGTACGCAAAAATAAAGGAATTGTATGTTCAGGTGGCGAACGTCGCCGATGTGAAATTGCTCGTGCATTATCAGTTGACCCTAAGTTTATCTTGCTCGATGAGCCTTTTGCAGGCGTTGACCCAATTGCCGTAGAAGAAATTCAAGGAATTGTAGCCAAATTAAAAGACCGTAACATCGGAATTTTGATAACTGACCACAACGTAAACGAAACGCTTTCAATCACCGACCGAGCGTATTTGCTTTTTGAAGGAAAAATCCTCCGCCAAGGAACCGCCGAAGAACTGGCAAGTGATGAACTCGTAAGAAAGGTATATCTCGGACAGCATTTTGAGCTGAAACGTAAGATTTAATAAATATTATTCCATCAAAAAATGGTAGTAAGATTCAGAACCTTACTACCATTTTTTATTTATCTTGGTCTTGGTGGCCTTTCACCATTGGGTGGTGGCGGTGGTGGGCCTGGGCGTTCGGCTTCTAATTTCAAAAACTGTGCATATTGAGCAGGACTCAATATACCCTTCATAGTTTTCTCAAATGCCTTTTTGTTGGCATCTAAAGCTGCCCTTTTATCTTTTTCTTCAGCTTTACTGGCAAAAACGGCATCCATTTTCTTCATATTATTCAAAAAAGCATCATGTATTTTTTTTGAAGTAGCTGCATTTAGGTTTAATTCTTTGGTCATTCTCTCCGTAAACCGTTCAGCATTAGGCATAGGTGGGCGTTCGCCTCTTGGTGGCGGAGCGTCTGGGCGTTGAGCTGCTAATGAAAACCATCCAAGTATGAATGTTAAGAGTAAAGGCAGAAAAGTTTTTTTCATAGTTTCTATGTTGATTTCTCTTTTAACATACAATGATATTATTTTATTATTTGCTAATAAAATAATATCTTGAATTTTTATCAACTAACAAACTATATCGAGCATGAAAACTACTATTTTACTGGCTTTATCAATTTTTTGTGGAATGATAGCGTGTAAAAACGATGCTATAACCGCTGATTTATCTGCTTCTGAAAGTCAGGAAACTGCTTCAAGACAAAACACTCGCATAACGGCTGGAAAACCGCCAGTTGTAACTTCTTACCTAACGGGAAACTCGGCCGACGTAACCACCACCACACAAGGTGGTCTATTATTGATGGGAGGAAGCACCGATGTGGATGCGGCTATTGCTTGGTTTTTGCAGAGAAGTGGCGGAGGCGATGTGGTCGTGATTCGTGCAACGGGTGCAGATGGATACAATACATACATGTATAATATGGTACCCGTAAATTCAGTAGAAACTTTGATTATTGATAGTCGAGAAAAAGCAGCGTTGCCAAGTGTTGAGCAGAAAATCAGAAATGCTGAAGCATTATTTATTGCGGGTGGCGACCAATGGGATTATGTAAATTATTGGAAAGATACCCCAGTAGAAAATGCTATCAATTATCTTTTAACTACCAAAAATGTAACCGTGGGCGGCACGAGTGCTGGCTGTGCAATTTTGGGTGGCACATACTTTAGTGCTTCAAAAGGAACGGTTACGTCGGCACAAGCTCTTGCAAATCCGTATAACCGATACATGACACTTGGGCAAAATGATTTTGTAGCGGCACCTAATATGCAAAATGTGATTACTGATAGCCATTACACCCAACGTGACCGTCAGGGGCGTCACATTACTTTCTTAGCAAAAATGATGAAAGATTTTGGTAATACCACTGCCAAAGGTATAGGAGTTGATGAAGAAACCGCCGTATGTATCGACCAAAATGGCATCGGAAAAGTATATGGCCTAAATAATGCCTATTTCTTGCAAAATAATACACTGGGAGCCGAAACTTGCGTGAGTGGTAGCCCACTAAATTGGTTGCGGAGCAATCAGGCAGTAAAGGCTTACAAAATTGCTGGAAGTGCCACAGGTAATGGCTCGTTTAATGCCGCAACTTGGGCATTAAGTGGCGGAGTTTCTTATTTTTATTATGTCAATAATGGTGTTTTAGTTCAGAATTAAAATAGAATTGGCTATAATTTTGTAAAGGGAATGAGAGTTTTCAGACTTTCATTCCCTTTTTTTGTTTTTTTACGCAACCTCTATTTTCATTTCTCCGTATAGACTTACAAGTAGTAACCTATTATTCTTTTTTAACCTTTTCCTCAAATGAGCCTATACAGCAAAACCAACAAGTTCCTAATTGCTTTAGGAGCTGTTCTGACCCTTTCATCTTTAAATTCATGCTTGAAAGATGATTTGACGCACCAAAACTCTACCGAAATGCTTTCGGTTGCAGATGAGCAGAATTCAATGATTATGTCGGTTGAAATGATGGAGCGAATACTCCAAGCTACCCGTATTGCACAAGGAGATTGCGATGTCGATGATGACAAAGATAACGATGGAATGGATGACTCTACTGATGGTCTTTACGAAAACAATGAAGACTACGACCACGATGGTAAAGACGATAATGTTGATACGGATGATGATAATGATGGAACGAAAGACGATGTTGACTCTGATGATGACAACGATGGTAAAAGTGATGACGTTGACCCAGATGATGACAATGATAAAACGCCTGATATTTTCGATAAAAAATCGTACGATGATGATGATTTTGATAATGATGGACAAAACAACACCATTGATACCGATGATGATAATGACGGCACTCCCGATACGAGTGATACTGATGATGATAACGATGGAATAAATGATGATATCGATAAAGATGATGATAATGATGGTTGGAACGACACTGATGATTCGAGATATAATAATAACGAGGACTTCGATAATGATGGAGAAAACAATCTGAAAGATACTGATGATGACAATGACGGCACTAAAGATGATATTGACCCTGATGATGATAATGATGGTAAGAATGATGATGTTGATGCCGATGACGACAACGACCGTATGCCCGATTTGATTGATAAACGCCACGATGATGACGATGATTTTGATGATGATGGATTACCAAATCATTCTGATAGCGATGACGATAATGATGGGGTTTCGGATAGTAACGATACTGATGATGACAATGATGGAGTGAGTGATGATAAAGACCCCGACGATGACAATGACGGCCTTCATGATTCGATGGACGACCAAGCTAATAATGATGACGATTTTGATGATGATGGTAAGAAGAACCGCATTGACTCAGATGATGATAATGATGGTACAACCGATGATATTGATACTGATGATGACAATGACGGTATAAGCGATATAAATGATACTGATGATGATAATGATGGTATCAATGATGATAAAGATAAATCATTTGGTGATGACGACGACTTTGATAATGATGGTCAATTAGATGATAGTGATGCCGATGATGATAATGATGGTATGAATGATAATGACGACCCCGACTCAGATGATGATGGTGATTTTGATTCTTGTGGTGCAACCTTACCAGCTCTTGCACTTACATATATTTCTACCAATTATCCTGCCTATACAATTTTAGGTACGGAGAAATCAAACCGAAGAGGTGAAGTAAGTTATAAAACTTATATTCGAAATGGGCCGAGTTCTACCAAATTAAGACTAATATTTGATGCAAATGGAAATTTTCAGCGGATACAATAAACCGACTCTTACACGCTGATTTTGAAGCAGTTTTATTCGTAAACCTAAAATGTTTATTCGTATGCAATCTAATATTATAAAGGTACTTTTTACAGTATCTATTTTCTCTCTATGTTTCAAACAAAAAAGCGTAGCTCAAAGCTACTGTGTTCCTACTTACACCGAAGGTTGTGGCGTAGATGATGGTATCTCAAGTTTTACTATCAATGGGACGGTTTTAAGTACAGGAAGTGGCTGTTCGACAGGTAGTTTTCAGTTTTATAGTCTTAATTCAGCCAGTGTTTCTGCTGGGCAAACTTATAGTTTTTCTATAAATTTCATCAATGCCGTCAATGACGAATATGTGTCGATTTGGATTGATGTTGATAAAGATGGTGTTTTTTCAGCAAGCGAATTAGTAACACAAACCACTTCACCAGTGGCCGAACCTTACAGCGGGAATATTACAATTCCAGTTAATGCAATCGGAACGGTGAGAATGAGAATCCGAGTTCGTTTTGAAGACATTGCCGACGACCCTTGTGCAGCATATACATGGGGCGAAACCGAAGATTATTTGTTAAATGTTGCTTGTCCAGTTTCGCAGACAATTACTCAAGCTCAAAACGGAACAACCACAGTTTATGCGTCTAATGCTATTACGGCATCGAACGCCATCAATTCGGGAGCAAACGTAACGTATAGTGCAGGTGCATCAATCACGATTCAACCTGGTTTCTTAGCCGATTCGGGTAGTGTGTTTGTAGGGAAAATTGCTGGTTGCCCAAATTGATGTTGTAAAAATTATCTAACCATAAATTATAAAACCTGTTCTCATTTATTTGGGAGCAGGTTTTTTGTTAAATTTTACATCATCAGAAAATTAACATAGAATGTTTCTTTTTCTTGACTAATTTGCAGAAAGATTTTCAAACAAATTCAACCTTAAGAAATGAAACAAAACTCCATTAAACTACTGATTCTTGCAATCGGTTTAGCTCTCTGTTCAAATTCATTTGCTCAAAATACCGCCGAAACTTTTGTTTATGGCGATGCTCTGCCCGATGCTCCCGAACTCGCACCTCGTGGCGAATACAAAATAGGCGTTCGTACGCTCGATTTTGTGAATAAAAACCAAGTTGATGTCCTAAAATCGAAAGGGGGGATTGACCCAACTTACGACCGACCGCTCAAAGTAGAGGTTTGGTATCCTGCCAATGTGGCTGCAGATGTGAAAGATTTGGTAACTTACGACCAAGTGATGGGTTCGTCAAACGACCCTAAACGCCCACTCATTCCGTTTACATTTTTAGGTCGTGCCGTGCGTGATGCTGCTCCCAAAACTACCGATGGGGCATTTCCACTCATTATAGTTTCGCACGGTTATTTAGGTTCGAGACTTTTATTGACTTACTTGACCGAAAATTTGGCTTCAAAAGGCTATATCGTAGTAGCGATTGACCACACAGAATCGACTTTTCGTGATGCAGCAGCTTTTTCGAGTACGCTACTCAACCGCTCGAAAGATGATATTTTTATCATGAATCAGATTACGAATTTAGGAAAAGATAAAAGTAGTTTTTTATCAGGAATTGTTGACGACCAAAATATCGGACTCATTGGTTATTCGATGGGAGGTTATGGCGTTTTGAATGTGGCAGGTGCTGGTTATAGCGACCAAATCATCAAAACTTTTGGGGCATTGAGTGGGGGAAGTAAAGCTATTGAAGTGCGTACTGGTAATAATGCTGAATACAAAGCAAGTATCGACCCACGCATAAAAGCAGTCGTAGCTTTTGCTCCGTGGGGTATGGAACGTGGCGTTTGGGACACCGAAACTTTGAAGGGCTTGAAGATTCCGACATTTTTTGTGGCAGGAAGTCAAGACGATGTTTCGGGTTATGAAAAAGGCATCAAGGCAATTTATAACGGTGCTGTAAATGCTAATCGTTATATGCTTACGTATATGAATGCCCGCCATAATGTAGCACCAAATCCGCCGCCAGCAGAATCATTGAAACTAGGTTTACACTTTGATGAATATTACCGCTACGCCGAACCCGCTTGGAACGAACGCCGCATCAATAATATCAATCAACATTTCGTAACGGCTTTTCTGGGTATTCATCTCAAGAAAAAGGATTATGCTAAATACTTAGATGTAAATCAAAATTCTAACGATAAACCTTGGACGGGCTTCAAACCTCGTGCATCAGTGGGTTTAGAAATGCTTCATGCTGAGGCTGGGAAGTAAGATAAAAGGAAGACTTCGCTTCAAGCGAAGTCTTCCTTAAAATTCACTTTCGGACTTCAAGTCCGAAAAATGACAATAACAATTCCTTTGTTCCCTTAAATGCCCATTTTAATGGGTGTTAATACCTCCAACTCGTCAAATCCACACCTTTAGGTGCAGTTTTCTTCATATCTTCCACCCATTTCGGAATAAACATTCGGTGGTAGCGTAGGCGACTGATATAATTTGGTTGAGTGTGGTCGCCGTTCCAACAATGTTCAGCACGGTCGCCGTAATCTACTTCACCTTCGTAGGCTGGACTATTCAAATTTTTCAGTTCAGCTTCGGCCAAATACACCGCATTGTTTAGATAAAAATTATCCATATCTCCGCAATAAATTCTAATTTTTCCACGCCATTTATCGCCGTATTTTGGCCAGTCTCGTTTCAAAATATAAGTCAAATCGTAGTTTTCTTTCCAATATTCGGCTACTTTTTTATCAATTACTCCAGTTTTTTTGTCCCAAATTGGTTGCGGATAGCCATCTTTCCCAACAGGCGAAAACACAGCCTCCCAAATATCCCATTGTTGTCCACCCCTTGATTTTGTGCCGAGTGCCAGTTCTCGCATATTCATTTCTTTGAGCGTAGCCGTTAGTTGTCCCAAATAATCTCGGTAGCCTGGGCGTTCGGTTTTTTTGAAATCACTTTCGTAGAAATACGCATTTTTATCTTTATAAATATCAACTGTCGTGAAAGCTCTAAAATCAATCGGGTCGGGGCAAGCTGCATAACAACCACCGTATTCGTTCGGATATTTTACTTGCACCGCCAGAGCTTCCCAACCGCCCGTTGAGCCACCATAGGTAAATCTTGCCCAACCTTCGCCAATTCCTCTAAATTGTTTTTCGATGTACGGAATCAACTCATACGTGATAGCATCGCCATACGGCCCAATGCTTTCGGAATTTACGGCGTAAGAATCATCGTAGTAAGGGCAAGCGTGTTGAATTTCGATAGCCAAAACTCTTGGGAAATTTGGCCCAGTCCACATTTTATAAAAATCGTAGGCTTCTTGCTGAACAATTTTGTTATAGCCATAAATTTTGAATCTTGGGCTGTAATCATCGGTTGGCATATTGGCATCGGGAGGCGTTGTGCGAAAACCATCGAAATCGCTCGGAAAATGTCCATGAAAAATTGCCAAAGGATATTTCACATCTTTGTGTTCGTCAAATCCTTCGGGTAACAAAATATGAGCTCCCAAGTACATCGGTCTGCCCCAAAATTCAGTTAAAAGTTTGCTCTGTATCTTGATATGCTTAATGTATTTTGTGTCCTTTGGCTCTTCGATTGGTGGAATCGTTTGGTCGAGTTTTACCTCAATATTTTTTGCAATTTTAGGATTCAGCGAAACTTTTATTGGCTTTGAATAAATATTGCCTGGAGCTAAATTCCATTGTTGACCTTCTCCTCTGTCCATTGGTAATTTGACAGTTTTTCCATCTTTTCGATGAAAAGTTTCGTACTTGTGCAACAAAACTTGTACAAAATACTCACCCGCAGGAATATCTTTTGAGTTTTGAATCGGATAGCCAAAAGTATTATTGGCGTTCATGACTTTGGGCGTATTAGCTGCCCAGTTATCAAGGTCTAAGCCAAAAACCAACTGAGTATCGTGACCATCGAGAATCTGAAATCTTGGTTCAGATTTATCATTTTTTGAAAGCATCAAGACCAATCGACCATCAAGCGTGCCTTGGCTCGGGAATTTGACCGTAACATTAATTTGAGCGGTTACCGAATAAGCAACCAGCATCAGAAAAACGAAGAAGTTTTTTTTCATAGTTGATGAGCTGTTTTTACCAAAGATATAAATTTTTTCGACGAAAATAACCTGTTTTAAAATGGTTTTCCTTTCAAAATCCTTTAAGAATTATTAAAAAATGTAATTCTTACCGCAAGATTTGGCATTTTTACCGAAAATATTATTTACCCATACCACCTTTTTTCTACTTCTCTCGTCTTTTTTATTATTGGCAGGGTATTCACAGACAGATACTGCACTAAAATTCCTTTAAAAAAATTGACACCATGATTAGAAGAGTCTTCACAGTAGTTGGCATTATGCTAACATTTATTTTAGTTTTTCAAGCGTGTAAAACCGATGAAGTAACAACCGTTAAAACTGCTACAATTACCGCATTAACTTGTTCGAGTACAACATTTTCAGCCACGGCCACAAGCGGAGCATCTTATACTGGCACGGCCGCTGTACCTTATACTGGCGGCAATGGTGTAGCCTATGATGCAGGTGCATCAGTAGCTTCCACGGGTGTGACTGGCCTGACCGCAACACTTTCGGCAGGAACGTTGGCTTCTGGTAGTGGCACTGCCAGTTTTGTCATTACAGGTACTCCTGCCTCTGCTGGTACTGCTACTTTTGCTATTTCGTTGGGTGGACAAAGCTGTAAACTTTCCTTACCAGTGGCGGTTTCAAAAGCCAGTATTTCGACATTGATTTGTACGGTTACACCAGCTATCGGTACAAACGGAACGGCTTACACTGGCACCGTAACAATGGCTTACACTGGCGGAAATGGCGGTGCTTATGATGTTTCGACGGCTTCTTCGACGGGGGTAGAAGGCTTAACAGCAACAGTAGCCGCAGGTACATTGGCCAACGGAGCAGGAAATTTGACCTATACAATTTCGGGTACACCGACCTCATCGGGTACGGCTACATTTAATTTGAGTCTGGGCGGACAAAGTTGTACCGTTACTCTTGCGATTGCCGCAGGAACATCCAGTACGGCCACTGCTGCCAAAGATACGGTCGTGATTGCTTATTCAGGTACGAGTGCTGCGGTCAATAACCCGTATGCGAGTTCGGGAGTGGCTGTGGCGGTTAGTGGGGCAGATGTAACCGTCACTTCGACCAATACTACTAAAGAAATCGTTTATTTATTATCGGGAACGGCAAGTAAAGGTAGTTTTAAGATTTACAGCGAATACCGATTTAATATCACGATGAAAGGCGTTAGCCTTACCAATTCGGCAGGCCCAGCTATCAATATTCAATCAAGCAAAAAAGGTACGATTAATATCTTGGCTGGCACAACTAATAATCTGACTGATGGTGCAACTTACGCCACCAGCAAAGAAGACCAAAAAGGAACATTCTTTAGTGAAGGCCAATTGAGTTTTATGGGAACTGGAACTTTAAACGTAACGGGTTTGAACAAACATGCCATCGTTGCCGATGATTATATTGCTATCAGCGAAGCCAATATTGTAGTAAAATCGGCAGTGAGTGATGGTATTCATGCCAATGACTATCTTCAGATTGATAACGGAACGGTGACTGTTACGTCGTCGAGTGACGGTATCGTGGCCGAAGAAGGTTATGTGGCGATTAACGGTGGAACAATCACTGTAAACAGCGTTGATGATGGCATTGCAGCACCATATTCGGGTACTGATGCAAGCATTACGCCTTATGTATTAATAAAAGGTGGCAAAATAACCGTAACAACAACTGGCGATAAAGGCAATGCCATTAAAAGTAAAAGCTATACAACCATCGGAACTGTTGAGACTGTCAGTTTGACGGTTTCGGGCAAAGGTGCTAAGGCTATTAAAACTGGTGGAGATTTTACGCTAACCGCTGGAACTGTAAAACTTACAACGTCAGGAGCAGCCTACTATGATACGGCCGATGCCGATGTAGCAGCACCTGCGGGTATTAATTGCGATAAAAACTTAGCAATCAGAGGCGGAAATTTGACAGTAATAAGTACAGGGATAGGCGGAAAAGGAATCAATGTTGATGGTACGGCAACTGTGAGTGGGGGTACAACTAACATAACGGTGAGTGGGGCAAAATATACTTACAACACCGCCAACACGAGCGATGCTAAAGGCTTTAAAAGTGATGGGGCATTTGTGATGAATAATGGCGAACTCAATATTTCGGCAACTGACGATGGCCTGAAATCCGAGACATCAATTACTGTAAATGATGGAACTATCAACGTAACGAAGTCTTACGAAGGCATGGAGTCTATTATCATCAATATCAATGGGGGAGTTACGAATCTGACAGCTTCAAACGATGGAATCAATACTTCTTATGGCACGGTGTCGGGTGGGACGGAGTCGAATGACAATAGCCAACTGACAGTGAGCGGAGGAATTTTAATCGTAACAGGCTCTGATGCCATTGACAGTAATGGTAATTTCACGATAAAAGGTGGCACTGTGATTTCAAATGGAAATGAAGACGTAGATGTGAATGGTAATTTCTTGGTAAATGGGGGAGTTTTAATAGGGGCTGAACCTGCGAGCAACATGACAAAAGCAATGGGGACTGCCTCAACTCAAGTAGGTATGTTTATCAAATCGACGGCTTCGGTTGCTGCTACTTCAATAATCCATATTGAAGATGCTTCGGGCAAAGATTTACTTACATTCAAGCCCAAAACTGCTTCGGCTTATTTTCATTTCTCAAATCCGAGTTTAACGAAAGGAGCATCTTATAAGATTTATTACGGTGGAACTTACACAGGCGGAAGTTTTGTAGGCGGTTCATCGGGTTGGGGGTTACATACTGGCGGAACGTACTCGAATACGGGTGCAACCTTAAAAGCCAGCCCAACAACATCAACCTCATCGACTGTAAATACGATAACTTTCTAAGATACAATAGTTGAGAATCCGAAAGACCGACGCAAGTTTCACTCGTGTCGGTTTTTTGTTTTAAATTGATAGAGTGTTTTCAAGTCCCAATTTTTCCTGTTCACTCAAAGTTTTATGAAATAGGCTGATTAAATTCATACATTTGAGATATTTTTTATCAAGATGAATAAAAATTTTTCGACTACGCAGTTTGTTTGGGGAGTGTCGCTTTTTTTGGCATTGTTTGTCAATCTTCCTATTATATTTCTTCAATTGCCTCGTTTAGAAAAGTCAGGAATTGCCCAGTTAGATGTTCTGATTCAAGTGGTAGTTTGTCTTGTTTATTCGGTATTTTTTATCCAGTTAGTTTACCGTAATGCTAAATCAAACGCTTCAAAATCAAAGATGATTTTTGAAATTTTTGTCATTCTTCTTATCTTTTTAGTAGTTCTGACAACGCTCAATGTTTTGGTTATTGGGCTTTCAATGAAAATGTTTCCAAGTGTAGTATTACGTGGGGTCTTACTTGGTGGAATTGCCTACTTTTTTAGTAGATTTTTGATAGAAACTGAGCGAAAAAATGAAATTTTACTCGAAAACGAGCATCTAAAGAGCGAAAACCTATTGGTTCAGCTCAGCTCATTGAAGAATCAATTAAACCCGCATTTTCTTTTTAATTCTTTAAATACTTTGAGTTGGCTCATTAATGAAGACAAAGAAAAAAGTCAACGTTATTTGCAGAAACTTTCGCAAGTATTGCGGTATTCGTTGGGCATGCAAGAGCAATCGTTAGTGCCTTTGAAAGAAGAACTGGCTTTGGTAGATAGCTACATTTTCTTATTACAAATAAGATTTGGCAATAATTTGAAGATTATCAAAGATATTGAAAATATGCAGTTCAAAATTCCGCCGCTTTCACTACAATTATTAATCGAAAATGCCATTAAGCACAATGTCATTTCAACTGCATCACCATTGAGTGTTTGGATAGAATTACGAGATAATGTATTGATAGTCAGGAATACACACAAGCCAAAGCCAAATTCAGAAGGTACGGGCATTGGCTTAGTAAACCTTAATGAACGCTTCAAGATTTTGGCAAGTCGGGAGGTAGAAATTGAGCAAAACGAAAAAGAATTTAAAGTAGTTTTACCATTAATAGCAGAATGAAAATTGTAATTATTGAAGACGAAATAGCGGCGGCCAATCAACTAAAGTTTTTGCTAAATCAAATCAATACTGAGTATGAAATTGTGGCAATACTTGAAAGTGTGCAGGAAGCAATCAGTTGGTTTTCGGCTAACGGAAGTCCTGATTTGATATTTTCGGATATTCAGTTGGCTGATGGCATTTCGTTTGAAATTTATGAGCAAGTAAAAATCAATGCTCCTATCATATTTATTACAGCTTTTGATGAATACGCCATTCGTGCCTTCAAACTCAACAGCGTTGATTATATTCTGAAACCTCTTGATATTGATTCGCTGAGTTTTGCGATTGAAAAATTCAATAATCAGCAACTCGTCAAACAAGAAACCCTTAATGAGCTTATCAAACAGCAGGCTTTCTCTCAAAAAAGTTATCGAAAAAGCTTTTTGGTGCGTTACCGAGATAAACTTTTACCCATAAAATCCAGCGAATTTGCTTTTTTCTACATCGAAAATGGATTAGTGTTTGGTCAACTTTTTGATGGCCGAAAACACCTGCTCGACTTCAAACTCGAAGACCTCGAAAACCAACTCGACCCCCAAGAATTTATCAGAGCTAATCGACAATATCTTCTTTCGAGAAACAGTATTCTTGAAATTCAGCCTTACATCAATAGTCGAGTTTTGGTGAAAACTAATCCCACATCGCCTTATGAAGTTATAATTAGTAAGGAAAAAGTTACGTCTTTCAAGAAATGGTTTGAAAAAGGTTGACAAAAGTCCTCAGTAGTTCGACGGCTCAACCCTTCGACGGTTCACTTGGCTTTTTTTCCATTTCACTTTTAAAGTCAAATTCTCACCCCACCAAATTATGCGTTCTACCGTCTATGTAGGTAGTTTCAAATATTAAATAAGTAAATTTATGAAATTCAAGAACGCATTTTTGAGTCTTACAATTAGTGCCACACTACTGATTATCGCCTGCGAGAAAACTGAGGTTTCCACAGCTACCACCGCAAGCATTACGGCATTGAGTTGTTCTTCGACAACATTTTCGGCTACACCAACTGCTGGTACGGCCTTTACAGGAACAGCCACCGTACCTTACACGGGTGGAAATGGAGCTGCGTATGCAGCAGGTACTGCCGTTGCCTCTACGGGCGTTACGGGTCTAACTGCCACTTTAGCTGCTGGAACACTCGCATCGGGTGCTGGTACGGTTACTTTTGCTATTACTGGTACACCATCGGCTGCTGGTACTGCTGCTTTTGCTGTTACAGTTGGCGGACAATCATGTAGTTTTTCATTAACAGTTTCGGCCGCTGGTGGTGCTACAACCGACTGTTCATCTAAAACTGGCGTTGAACAAATCGTTTGTTTGGCCGATGCCTTTAAAGCTACGCTTTCAGCCTCTCAGATTGCTACCTTGCAATTAGACTATACATTTGCCAACATCAAAACTTGGTCGAATTTGCCAGCCGCCATGTCGGCACGCAAAGGGTTGAAGTTCAGTACTTTAAGTGCCACACAATTAGCAGCAGCAAAAGCATTGGTTGAAGCCATGACAAAGAGTTCGGTAGCCAACGAAGGCTATGATGAGGTAAAACAAATTTGGGCAGCAGATGACTGGTTGGTTTCTGACGGAAAAGCTAATAGCGATTACGGTTCGGGAAATTATTATATAGCTTTCTTTGGTACACCTTCTACCACAGGTACATTTGAGATTATGGAAACAGGACATCATAAAACAGTTGCCAATACCTACACAAATGGTGCGTTGGTAGCTGCAACACCTCATTTTGTGGCGGTTGAACCAATTTCTTGGACTACTGGTGGAGTAACTTACGCACCAGTTAGCCAAGAAACTGATGCTATGAAAGCCTTATTAGCGAGTTTGAGTGCCACACAATTGGCTACTGCAAAATCAAGTTCATCGTTTTCGGATATAATACTTTCACCAGGAAAAGAATGGCAGTTTCCAACTACTTATACTGGTTTGGTTTGTAGTGGTTTGACAGATGCTCAAAAAACATTGGCTATAAATGTCATTAAAACTTATACAAATGATATTGATGCAGCAAGTGCAGCTAAATTTTTAGCTCTTTATACTTCCGAAATAGACAAAACCTATATAACGTATGCTGGTACGGGTAATATGAATACAAAAGGTGATTATTTCAGAATTGATGGTCCTCATGTTTGGATTGAACTCAGCCAAAATGGAGGCGTAATTTATTCTGGTCCTCACCCGCACTCGGTTTGGAGAGATAGAGTATCTGACTATGCTGGAACTAATAAATAATAGCAAAATGATTAAAATCAAAAATTTGCTTTTGCTCATCTTTATCTTAGGATTTAGATGGGCAGAAGCTCATTCCTTGCCAAATAGCAATGCTCAGTTGATAGTAGGTAGCGAAAGACTTTTAGTGAAATTTCATACCCCCCTCGAAATTTTGGAGATGGCTTACCAAAAACCAGTCAATTTAAAATCTGAGGCATCGCTTGATAGTTTAAAACAGTATTATTTAAAACATATTTCGGTAACAGATTCGCTTCATAGCCAATGGACTATAAGCATAGGAAATATTTCATTATCTGGTGCCAATACCGAAGAAATAGGTGATTATCAACAAATTATTGCCGAAATCTATCTCAGACCCAGCAATGCAAATAGCCTTACGAATTTCGTCTTAAATTGCGATATTGTCATACACCAAGTTATTAATCAATCTATTTTGTTTTCGGTGGAAGATTGGCAGAATGAGGCGAATAAAAACAAAGAAATTGGTGTAATAAAGTGGGATATACCCACAGGAAAAATTATGCCTTTAAAAATTCAGTTAGAGCAAATTAGCGGTTTTAAGAGCTTTACTAATATGCTAAAATTGGGCAGCCAACACATTGCCGAAGGAACCGACCATCTTTTGTTTCTTTTGGTGCTTTTGTTACCGATTCCATTATTGATGAATCAAAAGAAATGGGCTTCGCAGCGTTCGGTTCGAGAAAGTTTAGTGCATATCTTGAAAGTCGTTACAGCCTTTACCGTTGGGCATTCTATCACACTTTTGTTTGGTGCATTAGGTTGGGTTTTTCTGCCCAGCAAATTTATCGAAGTGCTAATTGGCGTATCTATTTTAGTATCGGCCATTCATGCTATCAAACCTATTTTTCCAAACCGTGAAATCTACATTGCATTGGGTTTTGGCTTAATCCACGGCCTTGCATTTGCTAATACCTTACAAGATTTAAATCTCAATCCATTCAAGATGATATTGAGTATTTTGGGCTTCAATATCGGTATCGAACTCATGCAATTGGCTGTGATTGTAGCCGTTATCCCGTGGTTGCTTTTGCTAAGTCGCACCTCATTTTATGCAATTTTTAGAGTATTTGGAGCTGTTGTGGCGGGAATTGCCGCCATTGGTTGGATTATCGAACGAGTACTCGATGAGCCAAATATTATTACGAATCTAATTGCAAAAGCCACAAATTACTCATCTTGGTTATTGGGAATTCTGATTGTTGGTACGGTATTGCTTTATTTTTTAGAGAAAAATAAGGAAGATATTGCTCGGGCGGTTTAGAAAATGTTTTCTAAGTATTTTAGTCAAGAAAAGTTTTCTAATAGATATTCGATGCTTTATTTTGTGCTTTAAACACACTTCATAGCAAACACAATTTAATGAAAATCTTTAAATATATTTTCTTTTTCCTATCAACTTCAACAGCATTTGCCCATCTCGGGAGTATAGTAGGTAAGGTGACTGATGCTCAAACCAAACAACCTATCAGAGGAGCCAGTATTAGTCTCGTAGGGCAAAATCGAGGCGTAATCACTGATGAGTCTGGCTATTTCCAAATCAATAACCTTTGGGCTGCTCCTTATAAAGTAGAAGTTTCGTTTATGGGTTATGTGGCTCAAAATCAGACAGTTATAGTAAAAGAAGATGAGGCGACCACAATAGAATTTTCATTGAAAAGTGCTGAGTTTTCGCTCGAAGAAGTAAAGGTTTCGGCCGCCAATCCACAGCATCAGCAACTTATTTCGAGTATGGATATTAAACTCCGAACCATCAACAACTCGCAAGAAGTTTTAAGAATTATACCTGGTTTAGTAATCGGCCAACACGCAGGTGGAGGCAAAGCCGAACAGATTTTCTTACGTGGTTTTGATATTGACCACGGAACAGATATTAACCTCACTGCCGATGGCGTGCCAATCAATATGGTATCACATGCACACGGGCAGGGCTACGCCGATGCTCATTTTATTATTCCCGAATTGATTGATGGCGTAGATTTCAAGAAAGGGCTTTACGATGCCGATAAAGGAAATTTCACTACCGCAGGTTGGGCCAATTTTCGCACGAAAAAAGTCTTGGAACAAAATTTTGCTAAAGTTGAAGTCGGACAATTTAATACTTACCGACTGGTGGGTGCTGTTAATATTTTAGCACAAAAAGCAATAGAAAAGAACCAAAATGCCTATTTGGCAGGTGAATATAGCTACTCTGATGCGTATTTTGATGCTCCGCAGAACTTCAATCGCTTGAATTTATTGGGGAAATATCACGGACATATCACCAAAAATACGAGCTTGACTTTTACGGCCTCAACTTTTTGGAGCAAATGGAGTGCTTCGGGACAAATCCCTGACCGTTCAGTTGAGTCGGGTTTGATTGGTTTCTACGGAGCCATCGACCCTAATGAAGGTGGCACAACCAGCCGAACCAACGCCAATGCGGAATTTCTGACTCTCACAAAGCGAAACCATGTTTGGAAAAACCAAGTTTTCTACTCGAACTATAATTTTGAGTTATTTTCAAACTTTACTTTTTTCTTGGAAGACCCCATCAACGGCGACCAAATTAAGCAAAAAGAGGGCAGAAATTTGTGGGGATATAACTCAAATTATTCGATTGCTCACGGTTTAGGAAACAAACAAGCAACACTGAATATTGGGGTAAATTATCGTCACGATTTGACAAAAGATTCGGAGCTTTCGCATACAAAAAACAAAACAACGCTCCTCGAAAGCATCAAATTGGGCGATGTAAATGAAGCCAACGCAGGAGCGTATATTGATGAGAGTATTCAGTTAAGCCCTAAGCTTTCATTAACGGCTGGTCTTCGCTTCGATTACTTTAAAAATCAATATCTTGATAAATTGCAGAATAATGCAATTTTCAAAGCCAATGCTTCCATCGTTTCTCCTAAACTGAATTTGTATTATACCAAGAATAAAAACTTGCAGTTTTATTTGAATGTAGGTAAGGGTTTTCACTCAAATGATACCCGTGCGGTCGTGGAGAAAAGTGGTCTGGAGATTCTGCCTGCTGCTTATGGCTCAGATTTAGGTACAATTTGGAAGCCTATTCCGAAAATTGTTATCAATGCGGCTTATTGGTATTTGTGGCTCAATCAAGAGTTTGTGTATGTAGGCGATGCGGGCGTGATTGAACCCTCGGGTCAATCAAAAAGAAGTGGTTTTGATGTGTCTATGCGTTATCAGCTAATGAAAAATTTGTTTTTTGATGCCGATGTAAACTATGCCAAACCAAGAGCCATTGGCGAAACGGAAGGACAACACCTCATTCCTTTGGCCGTAAAATGGACAAGCATTGGAGGCTTAACACTCAAAAACAACAAAGGTTTTAGTGGAAGTCTGCGTTATCGTTATGTTGGAGATAGACCCGCCAACGAAGATAATAGCATCGTAGCTAAAGGCTATTTTGTGAGTGATGCTTTATTGAATTATACGAAGAATCGTTATTCGATTGGTCTTTCGGTGCAAAATATCTTTAATACAAAATGGAAAGAAACCCAATTTGCCACCGAAAGTAGATTGCAGAATGAAACTAACTCCGTCAACGAGATTCATTTTACACCCGGAACTCCATTTAATGCAAAATTGAGTTTTAGTGTGAGTTTTTGAGAAACTATTGTCGGTTGAGAGTTTTAGTTTTTATAACCCGAAACGGAATACATTCTTCTTTGCAGATTTGTCCGTTAAAGTATCTGGGTTCCATTCCATACGTATTATCATAGCCCCAGAAGACCAGTTTGTCTGAAAAGTCCATTAGACTATTTACATAAGAACTTGCTGGACCACTCTGTACTTCACCAGCTAACTGTGTACCCAGCGGAGTTCCATCGGTTGACCATAATTCATGACCATATCTGTCATCGTCGATACCAAAATAAAGTTTGCCGTTAAAGGCTTTGGCATCGCTTATTCCCGTGTTTCTAAGTATTCTTTGAATAAAGATTTGAGTGCCGTCAACCGTTCCATCAGAAGACCAACCCCAAGCAGGTCGGTCGGCAGAAGAGTATAAAAACATAAAGAACTTGTTGCCTAAAGAGCTAAAACTTTGTTTTATTTGACTTGATAATGTATTAACAGTCGTTAACTTATTTGTGCCAATTCCTGTTCCATCGCTTGTCCATAAATCAAATGTTGATACCGTAGGTTTTACTCTAAAAAACAATTTATTCGTACTTTTTTCTAAGAAAAGTCGAAAAGATGACGTGAGATAATCATCAGACTCATTAAATTCTTTGATGATTTTAGTCCCATTGACAGTACCATCCGACTCCCATAAAGCGGTACCTGATTCGAAAGCAGGAGTAGTATAAGTTGAGAAAAAGTATAACTTAGATTGAAACTCTATCAGACATACGGGTGAGATTGGTGTATCAAAGAAGTTTTCACTCACAAGCTTCGTTCCTGCATCCGTTCCGTCACTTATCCATAAGCGTTCGTTTGTAAAAAACAGTTTTCCATTAACGTGGGTCAAATTGTTTAAGTTACCAAGTATTATTCTGTTGTTAATGGGTCGAGTGTTTGTTATTGTACCGTCGCTCACCCAAAGATATCCCTGAGTAGAAAGCCCTTTAAAGAAAAGTTTGTTTCCCACAACTGTTAGTTTTTCAGGATTTACACCAATATCGCCTTGAAGACCACTACTGAGGGGAATTTCAAAAGTTCCTGTGTTGGTTCCATCTGACCGCCAAAGTCTCATTTTGCTATCAGTAGTTGAGTTAGCTGTAAAATAAACAATATTTCCAATGGCCACCATTTCCCGAATATTAGTACTATATGCTCCTTCACTAATATCTTTTACGATTGTTGTTGCATTTATTGTACCATCAGATTTCCAAAGTTCAGCTCCTTGGTGGTCAATCGCACTAAAATACCAAGTATTACCTATTTTTACTCTTTTATCGCTGACATTTGAATTAGAACTTGTGGTTACAATATTCTTGACCAGTTTGCTGCTTACACCATCGTATATCCATAATTCATAGTTGTTTTGAGCATCATAGTTTTTGTAAAATAATTGATTGGTGGAAGTATATATATATTCGAGAGAAGTAATATCGAAAGGTGATAAGCCATCAGGTTTAGCAATGTTTTGTACAAATACTGTTCCTGTTACTGTACCATCGGTTTTCCAAAGTTCATTGTTATTATTGGCTCTAAAAAATACCTTGTTTCCTATCTTATCGAAATGATTGGGAAGCGAACTTTCATTTGGATTGATGTCTTTCAGTAATTGAGTGCCTGTATATGTACCGTCTGAAATCCAAAGTTCAAAATCATTATTTTCTTGGGCAGAAAAGAAAAATTTATCATTTAATACTCCATACGACCGAGTATAAGGATTGTTGTAGATTGATTGAAAAGATTTAATAATTTGAGTATTGGCTTCAGTACCATCGCTTATCCAGAGTTTTCCACTCTCATTAAAAACAATTTTGTTACCAAATTTTGTCGGACTTTTAGCTGAAAAAGTTATACTGTAATCATTCTGAGTGAGAATTGTTTTTATTAATGCTGTACCTGTTGTTGTTCCATCAGTTCTCCATAGCTCAGTATCGTATAACAATAGGTTATTTATTTCATCTTTACGCATTCGATACACAAACAGAAAAATCTGATTTTCAGTACCTACAATCTTGGGGTCATTTGTATTGTAATTATAGTAGATATCTATTGTATTGTCAATGGTAGTAATTTGAACTGTTCCTGTTTCTGTTCCATCAGTTTTCCAAACCTCAATGGCAGTATTTCCCTTTACAAAGAAATAGACGATGTTATTCATCAATACCGTTTTTTCAAGAAGTGTTACGTTTGGAATACTTTTTACTAAGCTGGCATTGTTATTTTCTATTTTGTAAATACTGGTAGCAAAATCAAAGAAGTAAAGGTTATTATTATACGAAAAAAAATGTGTGCCTGTAAAATTATTAAGAATCAAGACAGGAGTTGTACCATTGGTTTTCCATAGTTCAATTACTCCAGTGCTTGCGTTTTTGGTTTGATAGTACACCTCGTTGTTGTGTACGTAAAGATTAGTTACGGAATTAGAAAAAGTATTGTTGAACAAATTAATTACGATTTTCTGCTCAGAAACTTGTCTCGTGCCTGCTTCTGTACCATCTGTTTTCCATAAATAATAGCCATCAATTCTCTGAACTGTGAAAAATACCAAACCATTTGCCTCAACAAAATTGGCAGGGTTTGACCCGGCTTCAAGTGTATTTATATCTTTGAAAAGCGAAATTTGAGCAAACGAAAAATGAAATGCCAGAAAAAGAAAAGTGCAGATAATTGTGCGTTTCATATGATGGATAAATTATAATTGTGTAAATCAACAGCCAATTTACTTTTTTTTAGATTTTACAGCAAAAATTGCACCAACCATTCACGGGCTTTTTGGTCATCGGTAAATGATTTCATTGGAATCGGAGGCTTCTGAAACTTGAACAAAATACTAATAATCAACTGCGAAAGCCCCGGTTTCGATACCATCGCCATTGCTTTATAAATTTGTGGTAGCTGTTCTGTCGAAAATTGGCGAGTGGCTTTATCTGGTACTGGTGAATCTGTTAGATAAATTAATAGCGGAACGGGTTTATTACCAGTGATTTGTTTCACTAAAGCCACATTTCTGCCAATATTCTCTACGGTGCGTTTAATACTTTTTGAGTAGGAGTAGAGGATTCCGTCTTTATCAAGATAATAATCAGCTATTTCGCCTTCGATGAGTGGTGAATGTTTTTGCATATTTAAGACCGAGGTTTTATTGGTATCCAAATTTCTTCTTCTGAATCGGGGCTTTCGTTTTTATACTTTTCGCCTAAAAGCTCAAAATGTTCTCGGTCATCGACTTCATACGCCGAATTCGGCAACCATTCTTCAAAAATATATTGAAAAGTTGGCATAAATGCACTCGCTGGCCCTTTGTGAGTAAATACTGCATAAAGCCCTCCTTTTAGGGTATAATGTTCCATATTTTCGGGAATTTGCTCAAAGTCGCTTACTTCAACGGCCGCCCATTTTGTAAAGGTATCATTTGGATTGAAATTTCTAAAATCAAAGATACCGTTGTATATCTGCATTGAGTAAAGCTCTGAACCAATTTGATTGTGTATTTCTTTTCTTCGTGGCATGAAACTACACCATAGCTCACCAGTTCGATTATTCATATAACTCATTTCGAGTTTCTTCCCGATGAGTGTTTTTGGTGCTAAAATATTGATTACTGGTGCGTCCATGTGTATGATGTATTTGAAAAATTTTAAAAAAAAATTGACTTTTTTAAATATATTTATTGAACACAGGGTACTTAATGTTCAAAGAGTAAATAAATGCCTTTTTATTGGTAAATTTTGCCCTCTTGTCGCAACTATTGTTTGATTGGCACAAAAACAAAAATAGAAAACTTCACCTTTTTTGCGAGTTTTTGTTTCTAAAAACTTAAAAAAGTACTATTTTTTCTTGATACAGCACAGTACAGTACAGGATAGTACATTTTTAAAAAAAAATAATATTTGAATAATATCAAGGAAAAATATCCTTATATCAATAATCATTCTATTTCAACCTAAAACATTAATCAAATGAGACAAAGATTTACTTTGTACAAAACAAAACTCTATGCGAGTATTTTTTCGCTGATGTTGGCTTTGTTTTGTACTTCATTTGCATTTGCCCAACAAGTGAAGGGCAAAGTGACTGGCCAAAATGGCGAAGCATTGGTGGGGGTGAGTGTAACTATCAAAGGTATAAATCGAGGCACACAGTCTGATGCCGATGGTAGCTACAAATTGGATGTACCGAATAATTCAACTTTAGTATTCAGCTTTGTGGGTTACACTCCCAGCGAGGTTGCGTACACAGGTCAAAAAGAGATTAACGTTTCTTTAGTTCTCGATGACAAATTATTGAGCGAAATAGTCGTAGTGGGCTACGGTAGTCAGTTAAAGAAAAACGTAACTGGGGCCGTACAGACCATTGGGTCGAAAGAAATTAAAGATATTCCTGTATCGCAAATTGGTCAAAAATTACAAGGGCAATTAGCGGGTGTTCAAATCAATCAAACCACAGGTAAGCCTGGCCAAGGAATGAATATCAGGATTCGTGGTCAACTTTCGGTTTCAGCTGGTAGCGACCCTCTCTATGTAATTGATGGTTTCCCTATTACGGGTAGTATCGGAGCCATGAATCCAGATGAAATTGAAGATATTTCTATCTTGAAAGATGCAGCCTCTACTTCACTTTATGGTTCACGAGCTGCCAATGGTGTAGTGCTAATCACTACCAAAAAAGGTAGGTCTGGTACAAATGTTAGCTTTAGTACTTTTGCAGGTATTCAGGAAGTACCGATGAGAGGTAGAGTGAAAATGCTCACTGCTGAAGAATTTGCTCAGTTCAAGAAAGAATATTATACAGATGCTGGTCAACCAGTTCCTGCCGAGTTTCAAGACCCTTCACAATACGCAGGCAAAAACAATGATTGGTATGGTGCATTATTAAGAAAAGCTCCTGTACAAAGCTATAATCTAACACTAACATCTAATAAAGAAAAATCAAGAACATCGTTTATTGGGGGTGTTTTTAATCAGCAAGGCGTGGTGATTAATAATGAATACAAAAGATATTCGTTGCGTATGAATTCGGAGTATGACATCTCTGATAAAGTGAAAGTTGGTTTCAATATCGCTCCACAATATGTATTCGACAATACGCCAAGAACTGACGGTGATAGAGGAACGGGTATCTTGTTCAATGCACTTCATACTTGGCCAGTAATGCCTATTTATGAAGCAGATGGTAAAACTCTTACATTATTTAATAGATTCCCTGCAAGTACAGGAAATATCTTTGCATACCCTAACTGGGTAAGAGCCGCCAATGAATTAGTGAATGAAACAACTACATTGAACTTGATTTCAAATGCTTATATAGCCTACCAACCAATCAAAGGCTTGACGTTGAAATCTTCATTTAATGTGGAGATGAATCGTAATAAATTCTTCTTCTTTAATCCATCAACGGCTACAAGTGCCATCAACGTTGCGATTCCAACAACAGCCGTTTCTATTCGTCAGAATTTTGAAAACCTGACTTGGTTGAACGAAAACTTAGCTACTTATGCAAAAAGTATCAAAGACCATAGTTTTGAAATTTTGGGCGGTTTCACACAACAAAGATTCCGTGCAGAAGGTACTCGTATTCAAGCTGATACGTATGCTGATGACCGTCTCCCAACTATTCAGGGAGCAATTAATATCAACCGTGGAGGTACTCAATCTAATGTTCAAGAATGGGCTTTAACATCATTGCTTTCGAGATTAACTTATAATTATAAAGGAAAATATTTGTTTACCGCTTCGGTTCGTCGTGATGGTTCTTCTCGTTTTGGTTC
This sequence comes from Emticicia aquatilis, assembly GCF_014644295.1. Taxonomy (GTDB): domain Bacteria; phylum Bacteroidota; class Bacteroidia; order Cytophagales; family Spirosomataceae; genus Emticicia; species Emticicia aquatilis. Next base: position 525,737 of record NZ_BMKK01000001.1, on the reverse strand, counting down.
TAATAATCGTTGGGGAACATTCCCTTCAGTTTCGGCAGGTTGGGTTATTTCGGATGAAAATTTCTTGAAATCAATTCCAAAAATATCATTTGCAAAACTAAGAACAAGCTATGGTGTTGTTGGAAATAACAACATCGGTAATTACACACCTTATGCTTTGATTAACAATACAGTTAATGCTGTTTTTGGTAATACTGTTGCTCCGGGTGCAGTGGTTACAACATTGGCCAACAATAATTTAGGTTGGGAAACCACTAAGCAATTTGACTTAGGCTTAGATTTAGGGTTGTTTAATGACAGAATTACGTTTGTTTATGACTATTATAATAAACGTACTACAAATTTACTTTACAGTGTTCAGATTGCTCAAGAGGCTGGTTTTAGCAATTTTAATGATAATATCGGCGAAATTAAGTTTTGGGGACATGAGTTTTCATTGAATACCAAGAATACAACAGGAAAATTGAAATGGAGTACAAATGCAAATATTTCGTTTAACCGCAATAAAGTAATCGCACTGGCCGATGGTATCGACCGTGTATATGGTACTTTCCACATCACAAAAGTAGGTTATCCGTTTGGTCAATTCTACGGACATATTGCTCAAGGAGTGTATTTGAATGCCGAAGACCTCAAAAACTCACCACAAGTACCAGGCCGTTCGGTGGTAGGAAGTATTAAACTGACCGACCAAAACGGAGATGGAATTATCACCAATGGTGGCGATTTTGATGATAGAGTAATCATGGGTAATCCTTTTCCTAAATTTACTTACGGTATCACTAATAACTTCTCTTATGGTAATTTCGATGCAAGTATCATAGGCTCAGGTTCGCAAGGCAATCAATTATTGGTTCGCCACATTTATAGTACTGCCAATCTTGATGGGGTATTCAATATGGTTGAAGGCGTTAAATATCGTTTTCGCTCAGTTGATAATCCTGGAAAGGGAATGTACGGAACAACCGTTGGTGGTGGTAACGTAACAGGTATTGAGCGTGACTGGATGAATAGCCGTTTTGTGGCAGATGCCTCTTTCTTCACTATCAAAAACGTAACTATTGGCTATACTATTCCTAAGCCAAATAAAGTGTTTAAGTCAGCTCGTATTTATACATCTGTACAACAATTGTACATATTTACTAAATATTGGGGTGGGCCAAATCCTGAGACATCGGCCCAAGGTGATGGCAATGGAGATGGAGGAAATCTAAGTCCTGGTGTCGACTTATCGAACTATCCCGTACCAAGAACCTATACTATTGGTATAAACTTGAACTTTTAATTAACGAAATTACTGTAAGATAATGAAAAAGATAACAACAACAGCACTGTTTATGTTTTTGGGCTTAATGAGTTGTAATAAAGACTTTTTGACTGTTGTCCCAGAAACTAACCTCAGTACCGCCATATTCTTTACAAAAGAAGCTGATTTTCAACAGGCAGTTAATGCTAACTATGTGCCGCTTCGAGCAATCGTAAACGACCGTGCATGGCTTTTGGGCGAAATGCACTCTGATAATGCGTATTATTATAGAAATATTCTCTTCGGAGCAACCGAGCAACAAGAAGACATCGCCGATTTTGCGGTGCCAACCGCAAATGGCGTTACGTCAAATACGCACGTTTTGAACCAGTATCGTCTTGATTTTCAAATAATTGCCCGTGCCAATCAAATTTTAACGTCGATTGATGCAGTTGATTTTGCTGCGGCATCAAAAAACAATCTGAAAGGCCAAGCTCAATTCCTTAGAGCATACGCCTATTTTGAGTTAGTGCAGTATTTCGGAAAAGTGCCTTTGCACCTAACACCTGTAACTAATCGTCAGGAAGCAGCTTTGCCATTGGCTTCTGTAGATGAAATTTATGCACAAATTATCAAAGACGCTACGGCTGCTATTTCTGGGTTATTACCAAAATCAACCCAAGAAGCAGGTAGAGTTACTTCGGGAACTGCAAGAATGCTATTGGCGAATGTCTATATGGTGCGTAAAAACTGGGCTGAAGCAGAGAAATTATTGAAAGAAATAGTAGCAAGCAACGAATACAAGCTGATGCCTGATTTCAATGATGCTTTCTCAACAAATACTGGAAACAAAAATAATGCAGAGTCAATCTTTGAAGTACAGTTTCAAGAAGGTGCATCGGGCTATAACGGAGCAATTATTTATAACTATTTGCCACGCCCGATGAGTCCAGATGAATTAAAGCCAATCACAGGAACATCAAATCCTCAACCACTAACGGGCGAAGGCAACGGAGCTCCAACGCCTGATTTGATTGCTTCTTATGAAAAAGGCGATAAGCGATTGGACGGAACTATTGGCTATGTAACCATCAGCGGTAGTTTAAGAGCAGATAAAAGATTTCCTTATAATAAGAAGTTTGCTAAAACACACTCTCTACATGGTAATACAGGTAATAATTTCCCAATTTACCGCTATTCGGAGGCTTTATTATTCTTAGCCGAAGCACTAACCGAACAAGGGAAAATGGCTGAAGCTTTGCCGTTCCTTAATCAAGTGCGTTCACGTGCGGGTTTACCTGCTGCAACTGCCACTTCGCAAGCAGCCGTAAGAACTCAAATTTACCAAGACCGCAGAAGCGAACTGGCCTTTGAAAACAAACGTTGGTTCGACCTCGTACGCACAGGAACTGCCGTTGAAGTTATCACGGCTTACGGAAATAGAGTAAAAGCTAATCCAGTAGCATATTATTATCCAGAAGGTGCAGCCGTGCGTAGTAATGCCTTCTCAAACATTAGTGTATTGTATGGACTACCAGCCGACGAAGCAGCTTTATCGCCATATTTTTAATTTTTTTAAAATAGCTTTTTTATCAGTACATTGTGAGAAAATTTCAACTCATGATGTACTGGTAATTCAAAGTGGGGATGAAATTACACTATTCGACAAAAAAATATTTAACCCTTCCATTAATTATGTTTTCAAGACAAAACTCCATTAAACTGGGGATTGGATTGGTCGCTGTCGCAACAGCCGCCTCTTTCACTCTCCTCAAAGAACCTAATTTGTCCGCAGTAACTACCGGAGACCCTAAACTTGACAAGTTAAAATACCCAGCAGGGTTTAAAGCCGAGCATCTTTACAGCCCTTCTGAAAACAAGCAAGGTTCTTGGGTATCAATGACTTTCGATGACAAAGGTCGAATGATTTGCTCCGACCAATATGGTAAGTTATTTCGTTTGAAAATGCCCGCAGTTGATGGCAAAATCTCAATATCGGATGTTGAAAAATTACAGGTTGGCCCCGCTACCGACACCATGGGTATGGGCTATGCACACGGATTGCTCTATGCTTTCAATAGCCTTTACGTAATGATTAATAATAGTAAGGGTAATAAGATTTTTACTAAAAAAAGTGGTTTGTATCGCCTTCAAGATACTAATAATGATGACCAATATGATAAAGTTACCTTGCTAAAAGAACTCGTTGGCGATGGCGAACATGGCCCTCACAGTATTGTTTTATCACCTGACAAACAATCACTTTATGTTATTAATGGAAACCATACAGATGTTCCTCCATTGGATTCATATAGACTGCCATCAAATTGGAAAGAAGACCAAATGTTTCCATTAATTAAAGACCCTCGTGGACACGCCAACGACCGCTACGCTCCAGGCGGCTGGATTGCAAACCTTGACCCCGAAGGTAAAAAATGGGAACTGGTAAGTGCTGGTTACCGAAATGCGTTCGATATGGCTTTTGATGCAAACGGAGATTTGTTTGTCTATGATGCCGATATGGAATGGGACTTCGGCTTGCCGTGGTATCGCCCGACTCGTATTACTCACGCTACGAGTGCTTCAGAATTTGGTTGGAGAACTGGTAATAGTAAATGGTCGCCAACATTCCCAGATAATCTTCCGCCAGTCATCAATATCGGACAAGGTTCGCCTACGAATTTATTACACTTGAAAGACGCCAAATTTCCAGCAAAATACAAAAATACCCTCTTGGCCTTCGACTGGACTTTTGGTGTAATGCACGCTATTCATCTCAAACCAGCGGGTTCAAGTTTCACGGGTGAAAGAGAAGAGTTTTTGTCAGGTATTCCACTGCCTTTGACTGATGGAGCGATTGGCCCCGATGGTGCTTTGTATTTCCTAACTGGTGGTCGTCGCTTAGATTGTGATTTATACCGTGTTTCTTACGTGGGCAACGAAAGCACTGCTCCAATTGCTGCCGCACCAATCAACTCAGCCAATGCGTTACGTAGAAGTTTGGAGAAATTTCATACTGGAGGACCAAACCCTGCCGCAGTAGCTACGGCTTGGCCTCAGTTAAAAAGTCCAGATAGATTCATTCGTTATGCTGCACGTTTGGCATTGGAGCATCAACCAGTTGCACAATGGCAAGATTTAGCTTTGAAAGAAAAAGACCCAGTTGCTCTAACTCAGTCATTGATTTCATTGATTCGCATGGGCGATGGTTCTAAGAAAAACGAAATCGTAAATGCACTTTTGGGCGTAAACTTCAAAGCTTTGCAACAATCGCAACAATTAGATTTATTGAGAGCATTTGAGTTGGCATTCCTTCGTATGGGTCAGCCAGATGCAACACTTAAACCAAAAGTGATAGCTTACCTAAACCCACTTTACCCAGCTAATACCGCACACCTAAATCGCTCACTAAGTAAATTGTTGATTTATTTAGATGCACCTGAAGCAGTGGCAAAAACAATGGCCTTGATGGATATTAAAACCGAGCCAGGAAGCGATGCCCTCAACGTTGAAACAGCCACCGCTTCAAGCGATTTGATTCTAAGAAATCCTCAATACGGGAAAGATATTGCTGCGATGTTGGCCAATATTCCACCAGCCCAACACACGTATTATGCCGTTATGTTGAGCTTAGCTAAAGAAGGTTGGACTCCCGAACTTCAAGACAAATACTTTAAATGGTATTACAAAGCTTTTGAATACAAAGGCGGAAATAGCTACATCGGTTTCTTGGATAGGTCTTTAAAACTGGCTTTGAAAAATGTTCCTGATAATAAAAGGGCTTATTTTGAAAAACTCGCTGGTGCAGAAAGATTAAGTAAAAATGGTAATGATTTTATTTCGTTAACTGCACCAAAAGGCCCTGGCAGAAACTGGAGAATGGAAAATGCCTTACCTATCGTTGAAAAAGGCCTAACCGACCGAGATTTTGAAAACGGAAAAGCCATGTTTGCCGCCACAACCTGTAAGATGTGCCATGCTATGAGAGGTGATGGCGGTGCAATTGGGCCAGATTTGAGTCAATTATATACCCGTTTTTCTTCAAAAGATATGTTGGAGTCAATCATCATGCCTGATAAAACGGTTTCTGACCAATATGCAGCTACTTATTATAGTCTCAAAGATGGTAGCTCAATCGTAGGACGTCTAATCAATGAAGATAAAACGGCCTATTACATTTCTCAGAACCCGTATGCTCCGAATGAGTTGGAGAAGGTTTTGAAAAAGAACGTAGTTTCATCAAAACCGTCTTCGGCATCAATTATGTTTGGTGGTTTGATAAATAGCTTGAACGAAGATGAATTGAAAGATTTAATGGCGTATCTGATGGCTGGAGGAAACGAAAACAACGCCATGTTTAAACCAAAAAAGTAATTAGAAGTAGATTTGATTAAGTTTAATATGCTTGTTTGAAGGAGTAACAACGAATTTGGGCAGGCATATTTAAAATCAAGTCAATGCGTTCGGATACAGAGAAATTAAAACATGAATCCTCTTTTTTAATCATACACCAATGACAACAAAAAATACTATAAAATATTGGAATATTGCAGTTGTAATTGCTATCTTGGCAGTTGGTTGTAAAGTTTCAAATACCGCTCAAAGTGAAAAGGGTTTCAAGTCAATTTTCGATGGAAAAACGCTTAATGGTTGGGAAGGTGACACTAAATATTGGCGAGTAGAAAACGGCAATTTAGTGGGCGAAATCACTCCCGAAACTTTGCTCAAAACCAATTCTTTTATCACATGGAAAGGAGGCGAACCAGCCGATTTTGAGTTAAAAGGAGAGTTTAATATTACCGAAAAAGGCAATTCTGGTATTAATTATCGCAGCGTTAAGCTGCCCGATATTCCCTACGCTTTGCGAGGTTATCAGGCCGATATTGATGGAAATAATACTTATACAGGTCAAAACTACGAAGAGCGTGGTCGTACAACCTTGGCATATCGTGGTCAGATTACCACAATAAACCCACAAGAAAATCCGATGACTCTCGAAGAGGTTCGTAAAAAAGTACAAAAAAATGCTTGGACCGACCTCAAAGTAACAGGAAGTTTAGGTGAAAATGAGGCTCTGAAAACCAAAATAAATAAGCAAGATTGGAATACTTTTCATCTAATAATCAAAGGCAATCGTTTACAGCATTACATCAACGATATTCTGATGAGCGATGTAACCGACAATGATTTAGTAAATGGAAAATCAAAAGGTATTTTGGGCGTACAGGTTCACGTAGGTCCACCCATGAAAGTGCAATATCGTAATTTAAGAATTAAAGAATTGAAATAAGACAAGAGAGAAAAGACAAGAGACATGAGATTTTTCTAAAGGTTTCATTTTCAAATAAATTCTCTTGTCTTTTGTCTCATGTCTAATATCTAATATATGAATAAAATAGGATTCAATGTTTTGGCATGGTCAGCCAATGTTTCAGAGGAATTATTTCCGATTATTGAAAGATTAAAAACCATTGGTTATGATGGCGTAGAGTATTTTGTGGGTGCAGCTGACGAAAATGCGTATAAAGTAGTAGGTAAACACTCGAAAGAACTTGGTTTAGAAGTTACAACGGTCACAGTTGTTAGCCCCGATGCCAATCCAATCAATGAGTCAGCAAGTGTGCGTCAGAAAGGTTTAGACCGAATAAAATGGGCAATCGACCGCTCTTATGATTTAGGTTCGACGGTTCTCTGTGGGCCTTTTCATTCTGCTCATGCACATTTTGAGGCTCATCCTGCTCTCGACGAAGAGTATAAAAGAGCTGCCGAAATTTTATATCAAGCAGGCGAACACGCCAAGCAAGCCAACATCATTTTAGCTCCCGAAGCCCTCAATCGTTTTGAGTGCTATTTGTGCAACACGATGGAACAATTATCAAAATTGATAACAATGGTTAACCACCCGAATGTTAGAGCCATGTTTGATACGCACCACGCCAATATCGAGGAGAAAAAATACGCAACGGCAATCAATACCATTGCTCCGTATTTGAGCCACGTACATATCAGCGAAAACGACCGAGGTACTCCCGGTGACGGACACGTTCCTTTTGATGATGCTTTTGCCGCATTATCTGCCGCAAACTATAAAGGCTGGCTAACGATTGAAGCTTTTTCAAGAAATGACCCAGATTTTGCCAATGCCATCAACGTATGGCGAGAATATAACGACCCGTGGCACATTGCCGAAGGTGGTTTGAAATTTATTAAGGAAATGTGTCAAAAACATGGATTGTGATTAGTTACTGGAAATTGGTTATTTGTTACTTATTGTTTTTTTATGTTTTAAGTTGGTGACTATCAGTTAATTAAATATCAAAATAAGCATTCGTTAGTAATTAATAGCCGTAAACCAGTAACCATTCTACCAATAACAAGTAACAAACAACTATTCACCCAATACAAAAATGAAAGCAAAATTGCCTTTTCGATTTGGTTCGGAAGTTTATACATGGTTTATGAGTGGCAACGGCCAAACGCACCAAGGGCGATTGGGTCACATGATAGAAGTGATTGCCAAAGCAGGTTTCACGGGCATTCAACCAATTTTTACTTGGATGGGCGATTTGGTTAATGCCGACCGTTTGGAGGCAAAACTAAAAGAACAAGGCATCGAACTGGCCGCTCTTGCATTGGCTTTAGAATGGAATGGAACGGAAGAATCTGAAAACGAAAAACAAATTGCTAATAATGCCATTGCATTGCTGGAGCGTTTTCCTGGAGCTGTTTTAAATACGGTTCAAATTCCAACAGGTCGCCACGATTTAGAAAATCGCCAGCGAAATTTAGTGAATATCGTCAATACGGTTTCAAAGAGAGCAGCAGAAAAAGGCATTCCTTGTAGTTTTCACCCTAATTCTCCGCACAGTTCAATCATTCGCACAGAGTCAGATTATAAAGTAGTTTTAGAATCATTGGATAGCACAGTAACTGGCTGGACACCCGACGTTGGTCATATCATCAATGGCGATATGAATCCACTCGAAAAAATGAAAGAATATGCCTCGCTCATCAATCATGTTCATTACAAAGACTGGAATGGTGAACCCGAATTTGCTTTAATGGGCAAAGGAAAAGTTGACCTTCTTTCGATTACTCAATGGCTCAAAGATATAAATTACAAAGGTTGGATTATTTGTGAAGACGAGGGCGAAGAGGCCTTAGAAGACCCAGATTTCGTAACTCTTCATGATGGAAATTGGATATTAAACGACCTAATTCCTAACCTAAAATAGTTGACTTGTATGCCATTCGTACAAACAAACGGAATCAATTTTTACTACGAAGAACGTGGTTCAAGCTCCGCACCACCTCTTTTAATGATAATGGGAATTACGGCCGCTGGTGCTGTTTGGGAGCCACACGCTGCTTATTTCGAGAAACATTTTAGATGTATCATCGGAGATAATCGTGGCGTTGGCTTAACTGATAAACCTGAAGGCGATTACTCAACGGCAATGATGGCCGATGATTATGCAGGTCTGCTTGATGAACTTAACATCGAAAATGCCCACATAATAGGCTGTTCAATGGGAAGTACCATTGCTCAGCAATTGGCAATCAGACACCCCGAAAAAGTAAAATCTTTGGTATTGATGTGTCCGTGGGCTCGTTGTGACAATGCCGCCAAAGGCATTTTTCAGCATATTGTCAATTGTAAAGCAAAGTTTAGTCCCGAAGAATTCAGTCTTTATATTCAACTATTGATTTACTCAAAAGCTTCATGGGACGATGAAAAGTTTGCAACCGAACTGGAAGAAGGTCGAAAAAGTGCTCATTTAGACCCAAACCCACAACCACTTCATGGACTAAAAGGTCAGGCGGCGGCATGTATCAATCATTCTGTGCTTGCTGAGTTAAGTTCAGTTTTGCAGCCAACTCTCGTAATCGGTGGTAAAGAAGATATTTTTACACCCGAGTGGATGGCCAATGAAATTGTGGCGACAATGCCCAATGCCGAGCTTTTCCTTTACGAAAAAGCGGGTCATGCCTTCCATTTTGAAAACGTGGAAGATTTTAATACTCGGGTTACAGACTGGTTTTTAGGTCATTAATAGGTTCAAATTAAAAACTTTGTCAATGAATTTTCAATGAGCGGAATTCAAAATTATAAAGATAAAATCTCAAATCATGCCCAAATGGGGGGCATCGAAACTTCCGTTCTTGACAATGGTTTATGTCGTGGAAATCGTATCGCTTGGATAAATACAGGAACTGGGCTGAGATATAAAGTGGTCATTGATAGAGGAATGGACATCGCTGAGGCGTTCTACAACCAACATAGCTTGGCATGGCTCAGTCATGGTGGATTTAACGCTCCACAACCCAACTCAGACCGAGGAATTGATTGGCTAAAAACCTTTGGTGGTGGACTCTTAGCGACTTGCGGACTTTCGCACGTGGGTGGCCCCGAAAAAGATGAGTTTGGCGAAAGAGGTATTCATGGAAACATCTCAAATCTTCCAGCCGAAATTATTTCCATTGTTCAACCCGACCCTGTTGTGGGAAAAATGGAAATGAGTATCACAGGAATTATCAAAGAAACCAAAGTTTTTGGACCAAGTCTCGAATTGAGAAGAACAATTTCTGGGGTTCTTGGTGAGCCAATGCTCAAAATTCACGATGAGGTTATCAATCGAGGAAACACGCCCGCTCCGCTGATGCTGATGTATCATTTCAACTTTGGTTATCCGATGGTTGATGAAGGTACAAAAATACTTTGGGAAGGAAAATGGAAACCCCGTTTTGGCGATGAAAATGCCAAGATTTTCAAAGAAGGAAACGATTTTAAAACCTGTCCATCACCCATCGACGACCATCTCGGTACTGGTGAAGAAGTAGTATTTATCGACCCAGATGTCGATAAGCAAGGAATGTGCGTTGCAGGACTTCACAATGAAAAAATTGGTCTGAGAGTAGAGATTAATTTCAAAAAAGACCAATTACCACACTTAGTTAATTGGCAACATTGGGGCAAAGGTGAGTATGTCACAGGCATCGAACCCGCCACCAATCCTCCAATTGGACAAGCCCAAGCAAGAGCCAATAAAGAATTAATTTTTCTGGATTCTTATGAAACAAGAAGTTTTGATTTAGAAGTGAGGGTTATTGAAAAATAGACTACGTAAAAAGTCCCATCGGGACAACAAATATTGTAGAGATGGGTTTCAACCCATCGAAAAAACAATAACAATAAGAACCGTAGGTTCGGAGCATATTAAATATGCCATCCCTACGGAATTCATAAATACACGATTGGATTATTTCAGTGGGTTAAAACCCACCGCTATAATATTAAACCGTCCCTCTGGGACTAAAAAATAAATTCAACCCTTCAAACATTACATTATGTCAAATTTAAGTATAGCACAAAAAGCTTTAGAACAAGGAAAAGGAATTTTACGATTAGCACCGACTTGGGTTCCACGTTCATTTTGTGTGCCAGGCCGCAGAATAAAACTTCACCCCGATGATTATTACGTACTTGGTGGTGTTCGTGGCGGAATCGACGAGCGTTGGCTTTCATCAACAACTCCTGCAAAAAATGGTCCATTAACTGGCGAAAATGAAGGTTTAAGCTTCGTTATTGTGGGTGATGAAAGAGTACTTTTGAAAGATGCCATCGACGAACTCGGTGCAGAAATCATCGGTGACCGCCTTTGGAATGAATACAAAAGTTGGCCTATGTACTCCAAGTTTTTTGATAATATGGGGCCTTTACCACACCATATTCACCATAACGACGAAGAAGCGGCCAAAATTGGTCAACTCGGCAAGCCCGAAGCTTATTATTATCCGCCACAATTAAATAATCATGGTGGAGATTTTCCATATACATTTTTCGGTATTGCCCCGGGAACAACTAAAGAACAAATCAAAGAATGTTTGATGAATTTCACAAAAGGTGATAATAAAATTACGATGTACTCGCAGGCGTTTCCATTAATTCCAGGAACTGGCTGGGATGTTCCTCCAGGAATGTTGCATGCACCAGGAAGTTTGTGTACGTATGAGCCACAAAAAGCATCGGATGTTTTTGCCATGTATCAATCTTTGGTAAATGAGGCAGTTATTCCAGAAGAATTATTGTGGAATGGCACACCTCCTGACCAAATTGGCGATTATGACCAACTAATGGGAGTAATTGACTGGGAATTAAATACTAATCCAAATTTACTCGAAACTCGTTTCATGCAACCAAAACCAGTAAGAGATGTGGCAGAAATGGAAGCAGAAGGCTATATTGAAAAATGGGTTTGTTATCGTTCAGAAGCATTTTCTGCAAAAGAATTGACTGTTTTTCCAGGGCAAACCGTAACAATTAAAGACAGTGCCGCTTACGGAATCATTATGATGCAAGGACACGGCAAAATGGGTGTTTGGAATATCGAAACACCAGCTTTGATTCGCTACGGACAACTAACAAACGATGAGTTTTTTATCACAGAAAAAGCAGCAATGGAGGGCGTAACAATCACGAATCATTCAGCCAATGACCCAATCGTAATGCTCAAGCACTTTGGACCTAACAACCCTGATTTAGTTTTATAATGATAGAAAGAGTGCCGCAGTGGAACTGAATGATGGAATGAATGAATATTTTATGAGAAGTTGCATTAATTATTAAACATTCGTTCAAAATTCTATCATTCGCTCACTCTATCATTCACTCATTAAAATATCAACCTAAAAATCTATTAAACAAATGGAAAATAATTATCCTAAACTCCACAATGCCACATGGCCGGGTATTGTAGGAAAAGGGCCAGACTCTGAGCCACCAATTTCGTTGGATACCATGCTCGAAATGACCGCCGCTGCCGAAGTAGGTGGCGTAAAATTCGATGGTGTGGACTTGGGTCTTTTCGACCCACATTATGACCTTGATACTTCTGACGATGCCATCAAAAGATTGGCCGATAAAGTTTCAAAGCACGGTCTTGAAATTGGAAGTTTGGTTGCTCCGATTTGGGGTGGACCAGCAATGGGAAGCAAAGAAGAACGAGCAAATTTTGTAGAAATGGTTCGTAAATCTTGTCATATCGGTCAAAAATTGCGTGAAATGGGCATTCGTCCAAACGGAATCGTTAGAATTGACTCAGCGAGTACACCTCACGCTTGGGCAGCTGACCCAGTTGGTAATACAAAATTAATTGCACAAACATTCAGAGAAGCCTGTGATGTAGCTGCCGATTATGGTGAAAGACTCGCTGCCGAAGGAGAAATCTGTTGGGGAGGAATGCACTCATGGAAAGCCATGATTGACACACTGGAAGCAGTTGACCGCCCGAATATTGGTTTCCAAGCTGATATGTCGCACACCACGCTTTACTTGCTCGGGTATAACGCCCCCGAAGCTCGAATTCTTCCCGAAGATTTCCAATGGGGAGATAGAGAAACGTTCCTTGCAGGATTAAGAAAATTAACTGATGCTCTTCGTCCATGGACAATAGATTTCCACGTTGCACAAAACGATGGAACGGTTCACGGGACAGGCTCACACGATAAGACTGGTCGCCACTGTCAAGCAACTGACCCGAATGGAAAATTGGATATTGCACACGATGCAGGTCTTTGGCTTCGCAATAATTCGGGCGAATTGACCAAAGCTTTCCGCCACATTTGTTGGGATGGCTGTATGTTTGATAATGCAGTAATGACCAAACAACAAACATGGAACGATATTTTGGCAGCCATGATAAATGTTAGAAAACAACATGGATGGTATGAAGCCTAAATTTATATAAGATATTAGACAAAAGACATGAGATAAATACTACTATTCTCTTGTCTCTTGTCTAACCTCTCCTGTCTAAAATTAATAAAACTATGTCAACGAAGAAACCTCTTAGAATCGGATTAATAGGAACGGGCCTTATGGGAAGAGCTCATTCTAATGGATATAATCGCATTACAAATTTTTTTCCTGAATTGGAATATACACCTGTATTGAAGGCCGTTTGCTCAAGAAATGCAGCAAAAGTACAAGCATTTGCCGACCAATGGGGTTTTGAATCTATCGAAACCGACTGGAAAGCACTCGTTGCTCGGGACGATATTGATGCCATTGACATTTGTACACCTAACGATTCGCACGCTGAAATCGCTTTGGCAGCGGCAGCCGCAGGTAAAATGATTTTATGTGAAAAACCATTAGCTCGTACTTTAGAAGAAGGGCAAATAATGGTTGATGCCATCGAGAAAGCGGGAACAGATGGCAAACCATTGAAAACCACTGTGTGGTACAACTACCGTAGAATGCCAGCGGTTACTTTAGCAAAACAAATCATTGAATCTGGAAAACTGGGTAAAATATATCATTACAGAGCTAATTTCTTACAGGATTGGACTATCAATGCTGACCTACCACAAGGTGGTGAAGGCTTGTGGAGAATGGATGTAGGTGCTGCGGGTTCGGGTGTAACTGGTGACCTTTTAGCTCACTGTATTGATACAGCCATGTGGCTCAATGGGGCAATTACCGATGTTTCTGCCGTTACTGAGACTTTTGTAAAAGAGCGTATGCACCAGCTAACTGGAAAAGTTGAGCCTGTTGGCATTGACGATGCGTGTATTTTCCACTGTCATTTTGCGAATGGCTCCCTCGGACTTTTTGAATCTACTCGTTATGCCCGTGGACATAAAGCTCTTTATACTTTTGAAATTAACGGTGCTGATGCTTCTATCCGTTGGGATTTACACGACCTTAATCGCCTCGAATATTTCGACCACCGTGATGATTCAATTGTTCGTGGATGGCGTTCGATTCATGTGACTGATGGCGACCAACCTTATATGAATAAATGGTGGATTCCAGGTTGTGGTATTGGTTATGAGCATAGTTTCATTCATCAAGTAGCTGATTTCTTGAAAAGCTTAGAAACTGGCGAAGATTGTTCTCCAACTTTCAAAGAAGCACTTCAAACCCAAAAAGTTTGTGCGGCAGTCATTGATTCGGCTAATTCAAGAAGTTGGAAAGATACGAATGTAGAAGGTAATTTTGTGTGAAAAATTAATTGAATTAATTCGTAGCGTTCGTTCTCAGTAGAGACAGGGCATTGCCCTGTCTCTACAATGCGAAAATTCCCCTAATTAATGCCCATTTTTGTATAAAATTGAAATGCCTTCAAACCCTCAAAATATCCTCCAAGTACAAAATCTCTCTAAATCGTTTTTAGGGGTGAAGGCGTTGGATAATATTCAATTTGACCTCCGAAAAGGCGAAGTTCATGCCTTAATGGGTGAAAATGGAGCAGGGAAATCGACATTTATGAAGATTTTGATGGGCTTGCTTAAACCAGATTCGGGCGAAATTATCTTTGAGGGAGAAATCCTAAAAAGCAATAGCGTTCACGAAAATTTACGGAAAGGAATTTCTATGATTCATCAAGAAATCCTTGTCGTTCCCGAACTAACCGTTGCTCAAAATATATTTTTAGGTCGAGAAACAAACTATCGAAGTTGGTTAAATGACAAAGCTATCAATCAAAAAGCCCAAGAAATACTCGATTTGATTGGTGTAAAAATCAATGCTCAGACCAAAATCAAAAATTTGAGTATTGCCGAAAAGCAAATGGTAGAAATTTCCAAAGCGATTTCAAACAACGCAAAGGTGATTATTATGGACGAACCTACATCGGCACTTACTGATAATGAGGTGACGATGCTTTTGAAAATCATCAAAGATTTGAAAGCAAAAGGAGTCGCAATTATCTATATTTCACACAAAATGGACGAAATATATGAGATTACAGACAGAATCACGGTTTTGCGTGATGGACAATACATCGCTACTAAAAACACAAACGAATTAGATAAAAATGCCTTAATTGCGTTGATGGTTGGCCGAGAAATAAACGACCTCTTTCCTGTCAATAATTCAAAAAAAGGAGAGAGAATTTTTTCGGTAGAAAATTTAAGTACAAAAGGCAAGTTTGAAAATATTAATTTTGAAATTAAGGCAGGCGAAGTGCTTGGCATAGCGGGCTTGATGGGAGCAGGGCGAACCGAAATAGCCAGAGCAATTTTCGGATTGGATAAGTATGATAGCGGAGAAATCATATTAAAAGGCAATAAGGTTGAAATAAAATCACCCGAAGATGCTATTAGAAATGGCATCGGATATGTGAGCGAAGACCGTAAGGCTTTGGGCTTTATTCCCGCATTGTCCATCAAAGATAATATCAGTTTGTCGAGTTTAGCAAACTTCTCAAAAGCATGGTTTGTCAATTCAAGTCACGAACACGAAGCGGCAACTCAACTATCAAAAGATTTAAAAATAAAGTCCACGAGCATCAATCAAAAAGTGATGACGCTCAGTGGTGGAAATCAACAAAAAGTAGTCATTGGTAAAGTTTTATTGACCTCGCCAACTCTGGTTATTTTAGACGAACCCACCCGTGGCATTGACATTGGAGCAAAATTTGAAATTTATAAATTGATTAATCAGTTGACTGATAAAGGAATAGCAGTCATTATGATTTCGTCAGAATTGCCCGAAATTCTTGGTATGAGCGATAGAATTATGGTTCTTTCAAAAGGAAAACAAACCGCTTTATTATCAAAACACGAGGCAACCCAAGAAAAAATCATGCAATATGCAGTGAACTGATTTACGATTTAGCGATTTTAGATTTACGATTGAATTAAGTTGGAAATCAATATAAATCGTCATTCGTAAATCATAAATCGTAAATTAAATCATGTTAAATCGCCTAAGGCAATACGGAATTTTTGTGGTATTTATTATTATTTGCCTCATTCTTTCCTTTATTTCACCCCAATTCTTGACGGTCTCAAACTGGACAATCATCATTACACAGGCATCTATAAATGCCTTATTGGCTTTTGGTGTAACTTTTGTAATAATTACTGGCGGAATTGACCTTTCGCTGGGTTCGATGGTAGCCGTAACAGGTGTAACAGCTGCAATGCTTGCACATCCTGATACTTTTCCTGTGGCATTGCCAATTTTTGCAGGCTTGCTGGCTGGGCTTTTGATGGGAGTTTTTAATGGTTTTATTATTACAAAAAGTAAAATTGCTCCATTTATAGTTACGCTTGGAACAATGACAATCGGACGAGGTTTAGCTTTAATTTTGAGTAAAGGTCGGCCTATTTCAAATCTTTCTGATTCATTCAATTTTATTGGTGGGGGCGAAGTTTTGGGTATTCCTTTTCCGATTATTGTGTTAATTATCATTTTTACTATTTGCTCAATTACCCTTAAAAAAACATTGCTCGGAAGATATATTTATGCAGTAGGTGGCAATGAGCAAGCAGCAAGAGCATCAGGAATCAACGTGAATCAGGTAAAAATGGCCGTTTATTCCATTTCGGGTTTATTGGCAGGTTTAGCAGGAGTTTTACTCACCTCAAGAATCACTACTGGACAACCAAATGCAGGAGCTGGTTTTGAGTTAGATGCCATCGCAGCAGCCGTTATTGGTGGCACATCTACTTCGGGCGGAACGGGTACCATGACAGGCACTTTGGTAGGTGTTTTGCTAATTGGAGTAATTAACAACGGTCTTGATTTACTCAATGTAACCTCTTATTATCAGCAAGTTGTGATGGGAATAATCATTATCGGAGCAGTTGTTTTAGATAGTTGGAATCAGAAAAAAGATTGACATGATTATATTATGTAGAGACAGGGCGACCGTCGCTCGGCAATGCCCTGTCTCTACCCCCAAAATCAAATGTTCTTTCCAAATTTTTATTAGCAAAATATATTTGAAAATAAACAGAAAAATGAAACACCTGTATTCAACTCTAATTATCACAGTTTTCTTATTTATCAGTTGTAGCCAGTCAAAAAATGCAGAAAATAGTGGCGATAAAAAAATCAAAGTAGGGGTTACACTGCTTAGTATGCAAAATGAATTCATTGTCAATATCAGTGACGAAATGAATAAAAAAGCTGAAGAATTGGGCGTTGAATTGATAAGTGTTGATGCCGAACATCAGCCATTAAAGCAAATCGAACAAGTAGAAAGCTTTATTGCTCAAAAAGTAGATGTTATTATTATGAATCCTTGTGAGGTAGAAGCAAGTTCGCCCGCAGTAACGAAGGCTTTGGCAGCAAAGATTCCTATTATCAACGTAAATTCAGCTACAAGTACCAAACCAACGGCTTTTGTAGGTTCAAATGATGTAGAATCGGCCAGAATTGCGATGAAATATATTGCTGAAAAATTGGGCGGAAAAGGAAACGTAGTGATGATTCATGGTTTTATGGGGCAAGCAGCTCAGATTCAACGTGAACAAGGTGCTAAAGAGATTTTGAAAGAATATCCTGACCTAAAACTTATCGCTCACCAGACTGGCGAGTGGGATAGAGCCAAAAGTATGGATTTAATGCAAAACTGGATTCAGTCTTACGGCTCAAAAATCAATGCAGTTTTTGCTCAAAATGATGAAATGGGACTCGGTGCTTTGAAAGCCTTACAAGATGCGGGCCTAAAAGATAAAGTAATTGTGGTAAGTATTGATGCCATTGCCGATGCTTTGCAAGCAGTGAAGAAAGGCACACTTGATGCTACTGTTTTTCAGAATGCTAAACAACAAGGGGCAGGAGCAATAGAAACGGCCGTGAAAATTGCCAAAGGACAACCTTACGAAAAAGAACTGATGATACCGTTTCAGTTGGTTACAAAAGAAAATGTTGGGCAGTTTTTGAAGTGATTTTAAAGAGAAAAAGAAGATTTTAAGCTATAATTTTAAAAAAATGAAAAATTCTAAGACTTTCAACCATGTAAGCTACTTATGGGATGATGCAAAAGCCGCTGAATTGGCGGGCGATGAAGTAGCTTTGTTTATATATCGTTCAAATATTCTCGGAGCAGATTTAAGATTGACAAATTATGGCGGTGGAAATACTTCTGTAAAAATCATAGACAAAGACCCACTCACAGGTGCTGATACCGAAGTGATGTGGATTAAAGGCTCAGGCGGTGATATTGGTACGCTCACAAAATCAGGTTGTGCAGCACTTTATATGGAAAGACTGCTAAACCTAACCAAAGTTTATCGTGGAATTGAGTTTGAAGATGAAATGGTTGAGCTTTTCAATCACTGTATTTTCGATTTAGCCTCAAAAGCTCCTTCAATTGATACGCCACTGCATGGGTTTTTACCATTCAAACACATCGACCACCTACACCCTGATGCCGCCATTGCCATTGCAGCGGCGAAAGATGGAAAGAAAATCACCGAAGAATTATTCAATGGCGAAGTGGGTTGGGTTGGCTGGCAACGCCCAGGTTTTGATTTAGGTTTGCAACTTCGCACTTGTTTGGAAGAAGCCGCTGGTCGTGGAATAAAATTGCGTGGAATTATGCTCGGTTCGCACGGACTTTTCACTTGGGGCGATACTGCTTACAAAAGTTATATCAACACACTTGAAGTTATTGAGAAATGTGCGGAATATCTGGAAAGCAATTATAAAAATGTTTTTGGTGGACAGAAAATAACTTCTTTACCCGCCGAAGAAAGAAAACATCAAGCAGCTAAACTTGCTCCGATTTTGAGGGGACTTTGTTCCTCTCACCGTAAAAACTCCCCTTTAGGAGCTGGGGGTATGATTGGACATTTTACCGACGATGCAAGAGTTTTAGAATTCATTAATTCAAATGATTTAGAGAAACTCGCACCGCTCGGAACATCATGCCCTGACCACTTCTTACGTACAAAAATCTCGCCTTTAGTACTGGAATTAGCTCCAAACGAAGATTTGAGCGATGTTTCGGCCATAAAAGCTAAATTGACACCCGCATTTGAGGCGTACAGGGCAATGTACACCGAGTATTACAATACTTGTAAGCATCCTAATTCTCCTGCCATGCGTGACCCAAATCCTGTCGTGATTTTATATCCAGGTGTGGGAATGTTTACTTTCTCGAAAGATAAAACAACGGCTCGTTTGGCATCAGAATATTATATTAATGCCGTAAACGTAATGAAAGGAGCGGAGGCTGTTTCGGAATATACTTCTTTACCACGCCAAGAAGCTTTTAATATCGAATATTGGTTGTTGGAAGAAGCCAAATTACAACGTATGCCAAAACCCAAAGCACTTTCAGGACGAATTGCATTGATTACAGGCTCAGCTGGTGGAATTGGTAAAGCAATCGCTAAAAAATTTGCCGAAGAAGGTGCGTGCGTAATCATCAATGACATTAATGAGGAGCGTTTGGAAGGTGCAAAAGCCGAATTTATCAAAACTTTTGGACGAGATGCCGTAGCAACTACTTTATTAAACGTAACCGATGCCGAAAGCACCGAAAAAGCACTTGATGCTGCTTGTTTGGCCTTTGGCGGAGTTGATATTGTGGTAAATAATGCAGGAATCAGTATCTCAAAATCTATCGCTGAGCATAGCCTCGAAGAATGGGATAGATTATATGATATTTTAGTAAAAGGACAATTCATCGTATCGAAAGCAGGTATCGAGGTAATGAGAAAACAAGGTTTCGGAGGTGATATTGTGAATATTGTTTCTAAAAATGCCGTAGTTGCGGGGCCAAATAATGCAGGTTATGGCTCGGCAAAAGCTGCTCAAGGTCATTTAACTCGCCTAATGGCTGCCGAAGTTGGAGGAGATAAAA
The DNA here is from genome assembly GCF_014644295.1 of Emticicia aquatilis. Taxonomy (GTDB): domain Bacteria; phylum Bacteroidota; class Bacteroidia; order Cytophagales; family Spirosomataceae; genus Emticicia; species Emticicia aquatilis. The sequence goes on along the minus strand of NZ_BMKK01000001.1, from coordinate 505,883 downwards.
TTAGAGTAAATACTGTCAATCCTGATGCTGTTATTTCTGACTCTAATATTTGGGCAGGTGGTTGGGCCGAAGGCCGTGCAAAAGCTTACGGAATTACGGTTGAAGAATTACCAGCGTATTATGCCAAACGTACATTACTCAATGAAATTATCCTTCCAGTTGATATTGCCAATGCTTGTTTTGCTCTCGTTGGTGGACTTTTAAGCAAATCAACCGGCAATGCTATCAATGTTGATGGCGGCGTTGCAATGGGCTTTTATAGATAGAATAATCAAAGAAAATAATAAAGAAGGTCGAGTTGAATCCAAACAACTTGGCCTTTTTGTTGGCTTGCCATTGAGAAGGTATAAAAAAACACGAAAGAATTTCTTCTCTCGTGTTTATAAACTTTATAGTGGTAAGTGTAAATAATTACTTTCCGTATTGCTGCTCAATGCTGGCCCGTATCAGACCCGTAATCCAAGCGGTGTCGGTTCCATTGACAAACACTATTTCTTTTACTCCAAGACCTCTTGTAACTTCATTGGCAAACGAATAAACTAAGTGAGCTGCCGAAATAATATCTTCATCACGGGGGAAAATATTATTGTTGATTTCTTGAATTCTGGCTTCGGCGTAGCTTCTTACAGCCTCATCTTTGATACGAGTTAAATCTGGATTTCTGAGTGCTGTAATATCAGTTACCGACTTAGTTTTGAAATTGTTTATCACAAAACGATTCATGCTAATTACTGTTTCTTTAGCACTATCAGGCGACATCAACATATTTGCAACATAACTTGCTCCACCAAACAAGTAAACTCTCTTACGGCGTTTCATTTCTGGGCGACGTTCGTCAAACTCACGTCTGATTTGTAGAGTAAGGTCTTTCGTTTCTGCATCAATAGCTGTTACATATTCCTGCAAATTCTTAGGGTCATATTTCTTTTCGATAGACGACGCATAAGTTTTAGTACCTGGGAATTCGATACCGAGCATTTTTGGCGAATCACCAGGCTTTGCACCTCTTACATAATAGCCACCTTTTGTGTTTCCACTACCAATGTCAATTACCGTTGAAGTGTACCAAAGCGACTGAGGAATTGCTCCACGAATGGTCATTTCTGCTTCACGGATATAATCAACCACTTCTATTTTCTGGTTAGGATTTCCGAGAGCAGCTTGTATTTCGTCTTTCAAAACCGTAGTATCGGCCTGAATTCTACCTACTAAACCGCTACTGATTGCAATAATCACACGGTCAGAAGGAATTCCAAAACTTACTAAAGAGTCAATCACAAAACTCTTGATAGCTTTAGCACCTTCTTTATAGGCACTCATATTTTTTACACCCATATTAATATTGGCGTTCTTAAATTTCTTAGTCACCTTAAACTCCAATTTTTTTGTTTTAGGGTTAAGTTTAGCTCCCAAAACGCTCAATTTTATACCAGTTGCACCTACGTCGATACCTGCATAATATTCTTCTTTGTTGTCGGCACTCGACATCAATTTCTGAACCGCTTTCACACTGGCCACGTAGTTGGCTTTTTGGTAAATATCCAATGCTTTCGTGAAGTATTTTTGTGCTTCAGCTTGTTCTTCGTGGTCACGGTAGAGTAAACCTAAATTTTCATAAGCAGCAGCTTCCCAATATTTTTGAGTTGGAAATTTGGTTGTAATTAAGTTGATAGCTTTTGTGAGATAATACTCCGAAAGGTTATATTCATCTACTTCACGGTAAGTATTTCCAACTTTAATGTAGCGTAGTGCCTCATCTAAGTCCTGTGAAAATGAATTGCTGGCAAAACAGCACATCATAGCAAGGGCAAGAAAAATTTTCTTCATGGTGTTTTTTAGAGTTAAGTTATATAAGTACATAGTTTCATATCGAATCAATATTGGACATACCAATAGCACGATATGAATTTTTAAATCCTACCTTTTAATCTTCTAAGGGTTACGAATGATTAACTTTATAAGACCAGCAAAGTCTAATTTATGAAGGGAATTAGTGAAAGCACACCTCAAGAAAAAATTGGTATTAATTCTTAAAGGCTGTTCGCAAAGCTAAGTAAAAAGGATTTGAAGTGCAAAGTCTTTTGTCATTAATGCGTATGATAATTTTAATATTTTTTTAGAAAAGCCCACATTACTGTATAATTAAAAGGTTTTTTAGAATTTTTCTGCGTCAATTATTCCGACTTTAATCAAAAATATTTTTGATATTCCGCTACAATTTCACGAACTTCCCACGTTAATACCCTCGAAACCTATTTCAATCTCCAAATCGCCCATGAATCCTCTTTTTTCTCGCACAAAAGCAAACGGCTTTTTGCGTATTGTTTTTTTCTCATATCTCATCACTCAAATTTCATATCTCTTTACTGGCTGTTCAAAACTCAACGAAGTAAGTGTAGCCGCTCGAAACTTTGAAGATGAAATTCAATTGGCTCAAAACTTAGTTTTTACTTTCAACAAAGACTTGGTTTCTGATTCCGACTTGGAAACTTGGCAAGCCGTTGAATACGTAAGAATCGAACCGAAAGTTGAGGGGGTTTTTAAGTGGTCGGCCAAAAACGAATTGGTGTTTTCTCCATCGAATGGTTTCAAAGGGGCAACCAATTATAGAGCTGTACTTACTAAAAACCTTTTGAGCAAATCGACCACTAAAAATTATGGTTTAGATAATGAATCTTTCGAGTTTCACACGCCCCACTTAAAGCCCGAAAAACTCGAAACTTACTGGATGAAAGGTGCTGACAATAAGCCTGTTGCAAAAGTAAAAGTTGATTTTAATTACCCAATACAAGAAACCGATGTTGCGAATTTACTAAAAGTGCAACTCGAAGATGCTGATGCTAAATTTACCTTAAACAGCACACCCAACGACCCAAAATTGGTACTGGCCCTTGATAATGCTCCTTCACTAAAAGATGAAAGTTCGCTCAAAACAATCATCGAAAAAGGTGTAAAAATTGCAGGAAGTGCAGGTTCTACGCAAGAAAAAGTTGAACTCGAAGGAGTTTTACCTTCGCCTTACGTAGTAAAAGTGGTTGATATAGAAACCGGTTTCGAGAAAAACCAAGGTTTTGTGAAGGTCATCACTACTCAACAAATTTCGGGCGATAACCTGAAAGATGCTTTCAAAATCGAGCCAGCTGTTGAAACCCAAACCGAATTGACCGAAAACGGTTTTATCATCAAAGGCTTTTTTAGTGCTTCGGAGGCTTATACTCTGACCATAAAAGACAATCTTCGTGGTACACTCGGAGCAAAACTTGATGGAGAAGTAACCAAAGATTTGTTTTTTGGAGAAATGCCCGCAAGTATCGAATTTACGAGCAAAAAAGGTTTGTATTTATCATCAAAAGGTAGTCGAAATGTGGGCATTCGTATAACGAATATCCCTAAAGTAAAACTCAAAATCGTGAAGATTTATGAGAATAATTTGCTCTCATACGTGCGAAATAACCGCTACGAAAACTACGATTATGATGGCGAAGAAAGCCGAGTAAATGGCTTTAACTATGGTACTGACGACCAAGGAATTTATAGCGATGTAATTGTTGACCGCACCATCGAAACTGGCAATTTATCGAAAGTCCACGGAGTTTCGGTCCTGAATATGCCAATGCCCGAGCAGGATAAATTGCGTGGGGTTTATTTGGTCAATCTTAATTCAAATGATGAATACTATCAGAATGCCACCAAACTTGTTTCGGTATCTGATTTAGGCATTATCGCCAAGAAATCGGCTGACGGCGACCAACTAATGGTGTTTGTCAATTCAATCATCGATGCCGAGCCAATGGGCGATGTCGAGATAAAATTGATTTCGACTAATAATCAAATCATGGAAACGCAAAAGACTGATAGTAAAGGTGTTATTGTATTTGAAAAACTCAAAGAAAAGGCTCCGAACTTCAAGTTAGCCATGATTACGGCTCGCACCGAAGACGATTTTAATTATATGTTGCTCGAAGATACGCAGGTTGAAACTTCACGTTTCGAGGTAGAAGGTAAGCGAGCTAATGCCACAGGATTAGATGCTTTTGTTTATGGCGACCGTGATATTTATCGACCTGGGGAAGAAATTCATTTTAATACTGTTGTGCGTGATACCAAATGGGCTTCTGCCAGCGAAATTCCTTTGAAAATCAGACTCATTTTACCCAACGGTCGTGAGTTTAAATCTTTCTTGAAAAACACCAATGCACAAGGTGCCGTAGAAACTTCGATTCCGCTTGACCGTGCGGCCGTTACGGGTACCTACACTATAGAGATTCTGAACGGAAACGATGTTTTGCTTACCTCAAAAGCGGTGAGCGTTGAAGAATTTATGCCCGATAGAATCAAAGTTGATGTGACGGCAAAAGATAGCTACAAAACTGGCGAAACTGTGCAGATGTTGGCCACTGCCACCAATTTATTCGGCCCGCCAGCATCCAACCGAAACTATGAAATGGATTTTAGCCTCAAACGCAAAGCATTTAATGCCAAAGGTTTTGAGCAGTATTCGTTTGATATTCAGAATGATACAAAGTTCGAGCATGATGTTCGTCAAGGCTCAACCGATGAAAATGGTTTGGCCAAACAAGCTTTTCAAATCGCCGAAACTTACCAAGATATGGGCGTTTTGGAAGGCAAAGTTTTCGTAACGGTTTTTGATGAGACTGGCCGCCCGCTCAATCGAGTAAAAAGTTTTGATGTGTTCACACAAAATACTTTTTATGGCATTGCTTTGCCAGATTATTATGTGGGTACGCACGTGCCGATGACTATTCCGCTTGCTGCGGTTTCGACCGATGGAAAACCTAAATCGGCAAAAGCTGAGGTTTCGGTCTATCGTATTGAATATCAGACCGTTGTCGAGAAAACCGATGGCGTGATTCGCTATAACTCTAAGCGACAAGAAAAACTGGTGCAGACCAAAGAAGTAAGTTTTGCCGCAGGAAAATCTTCGATAAAATTCATTCCACAAGTTTCGGGCGAGTACGAAATTCGTATTGCCCAAGCGGGTGCAAAAAGCTATGCTTCACAAGGTTTTTATGCGTATGGCTACGGAAATACATCGAGTAGTTCATTTGAAGTGAGCAACGAAGGACAAGTCTTGATGGAATTCGACAAAGAGAAATACGAAGTGGGCGATAAAGCAAAGGTCCTGATGAAAACACCATTTGCAGGAAAAATGCTCGTAACCGTTGAAAAAGGGACAGTTTTAGAGCATTTTTACGTAGAAACAGATAAAAAATCGGCAGAAATTGACATCAAAATTACGGAAGAAATGTTGCCAAACGTCTATGTAACGGCAACGCTCATTCGCCCAATGAAAGGAACAGACATGCCACTCACGGTGGCTCATGGTTTTGCACCGATGAAAGTTGAAAAAACAGCCAATCAATTACCAGTTGAAATTGTTGCGGTGAAAGAATCTCGCTCGAAACGCAAGCAAAAAGTCACGATAAAAACAAAAGCTAATACCGAACTCACGATTTCGGTGGTTGATGAAGGTATTTTGCAAATCAAAAACTTCAAAACGCCTGATATTTACAATTATTTTTACCAAAAACAGGCTTTGGAAGTAAGCAGCCACGATTTATATCAATTCCTTTTCCCTGAGTTATCGTTGGCAAGCAGTAGCACGGGTGGTGATGGGTATAATCTCGAAAAACGAGTAAATCCATTAAGCAATGGACGCACGAAGTTGGTGGCAGTTTGGTCAGGAATCTTGAAAACAGGCATGGGTGGTGAAGCCGAATTTGAATTTGAGATTCCACAGTTTTCGGGCGATTTACGTATCATGGCGGTTGCGTACAAAGATGAGGCTTTTGGTTCGGCCAATGCCAACATGAAAGTAAAAGACCCAATCGTTATCAGCACGGGAGCTCCGAGATTCTTGAGTCCGAATGATGAGGTTATAATTCCAGTTACGGTTACAAATACCACTAAAAATGCTACAACTGCTCAAGTTTCGGTCAATCTTACTGGTGGGCTGGCTCTGCAAGGCACTAATAATCAGTCGATTACAGTTCCTGCGGGCAAAGAAGTACGAACAAACTTCAGCGTAAAAGCACCTGCTGCTATCGGAACTGGAAGTATTGCCGTGGTTGTAAATGGCTTTAAAGAGAAGTTTTCTGAAAAAGTTGATTTGACAATCCGACCGTCAACATCGTTGCTTAAAACTTCAATGTCGGGCGTAGTTTTGGCAGGAAAAACCGAATCAGTAAATCTCGGAAACGATTATATGGCAGGCACGGCACAAGCAAGTTTGTTGGTGAGTCGCTTGCCGATGGTGCAGTTTGCCAAGCAATTAGATTATCTGTTGGGTTATCCGCACGGTTGTATTGAGCAGACGGTTTCTAAGGCTTTCCCGCAATTATATTTTGCCGATTTCACGAAAACAATTGCTAAAAATTCTCGCTCGCTCAGAGTTTCGGGCGAAAATGACTGGAATCCACAATTTAATGTGCAAGCTGCTATTCGTAAAGTAGAAAGTATGCAACTGGCCAATGGAGCAGTGAGTTACTGGCAAGGTGGCGATAGCGAAAGTTGGTGGGGAACGGCCTTTGCGGCCCATTTCTTATTGGAAGCTAAAAAGGCTGATTATGAAGTGAATGAAGGAGTATGGAGCAAAATGTTGGATTATCTGACTACCAAAACGTCGATGCAAGATTTGACCGAAACCGACTATATTTATAACGAAACTGGCACTTGGACAACTCGCACGATTGCCCGCCACGAAATGATTTACTCGCTTTATACACTTGCAATGGCAGGAAAAGCCAATCAGCCAGTGATGAATTATTACAAGGCAAATCAAACTTTACTGACAACCGATGAGCGATATATGCTCGGTGCAAGTTTTGCCCAAATCGGTGATGAAGGTAGCTTCAAACAGCTTTTACCGAAAGATTATGTGATAGAAAACACCCAAAAACAGACAGGCGGAAGTTTTGCATCGCCAATCAGAAATTTGGCTATTTCGTTGAATAGTTTGGTAGAATCTGAGCCCGAAAATCTACAAGTACCGAAATTGGCACGCATACTTTCGCAAGCCATCAAATCAACGCCTTATCTTTCTACGCAAGAATCAGTGTTTAGCTTCTTGGCCTTGGGTAAAATTGCCAAACGTACGGGCGAATCGAGTGTAACAGCTTCATTATCAGTTGATAATAAAATATTGGTAAATTTCGCAGGAACAGATTTAAACATCGAAAAAGGCATTGCAGGAAAATTGGTCAATATCTCGACCAAAGGGAAAGGTGGCTTGTATTATTTCTCGCAACAAGAAGGGTTAAGTGCCACAGGAAGCTACACCGAAGAAGACAATTTCTTGAAAGTTCGCCGTCAATTCTTGAACCGAAATGGCGAGCCGATTTCTGGAAGCTTAAAACAAAATCAGTTAGTTGTTGTAAAAGTAAGCGTAAGCAGCACACTTGGCACGCCAGTTGAGAATGTAGTTGTAACCGATATGCTACCAGCGGCATTTGAAATTGAAAATCCACGTCTGAACGAAGACCGTAACATGACTTGGATTAAAAATGCCTCAACACCGCAACATTTCGATATTCGTGATGATAGAATCAATTTCTACACCACAGCCGATGCCACCGAAAAGACATTCTATTATTTAGTAAGAGTTGTTTCTCGTGGTAAATTTATTCTCGGCCCAGTTTCAGCCGATGCCATGTATAATGGCGATTACCGCAGTTATAGCGGTGGTGGGAATGTGATAGTGGAGTAAAAAACGGAAAAGCCCCAAAAATCTAAACTTTTGGGGCTTCTTTATGAAAAAATAATCTTATTTTCTTGCTCTAAACTCAACTCTCGTAGAGCCGTGGCATGGACGAGAAGTTGGGAAAATACCTGGCTGTGCTTGAACATGTGCTGGGAATGCTGTGATTCTACCCGTAAAAGTTGTCGCTGTTTTTGAAATAGTTTCTACGTTTTCGTTATACCAAGATAATTCTTGTGCTGGTAGTAAAGTGCCTGTCCATGAGGCAGTAAAAGTCTCACCTACACTATAATACTCTTTATCAAGAATTACATCTCGGTCATTTTCTGGGCAGTCAATTGGAGCATTATCATGCTCACAAGTACTGGTATAACTCTGATATTCAAAATCCTCATAACCTTCTTTAGAAACTTTCACCACAAAATAAGCATTGCCATTATTAGGTAGGTTATTTTTCGTAATGAGGGTATTACCATTGAAGCTAAATTCAATTTTAGGGTCGAGATTCTGAACTGAAATTTTGTATTGACCTAAATCAGTACTTGGCGTAAATGGCATAAATTCAAATTTCATTCCTCCCTCACGACATTCGTTATTTACCTTTATTTGGATAGGGTTGGGGTTAATTCCGTTAACGGCATTACAGCCTGCTAAATTGAAATCAATAGTTGTTCCAAATTCGCTATCAAAACCATCGGTCAGGTCAACATTTTTACTCGCTCCATAATGTATTGAAGAGTTTTTACTTACTTTATCTGATGTCGTAATACTTTGCGAGGCAACCACTTCTGAATTAACTGCTACTAAATCAACCGAAGTTACAATATCAGCATCACATTTATAATTGATTTTTGTTAGCCAAATATCTTTACTATTCTGAGAACTGTAATGATTTCCCGAAACATCTCCATCAAATGATTGAGTTGTACCGATACTGATAAAAGTTCCTTCATTGGTTTCAACGATTCCGTTACCTTCATCGTCTGATGAGCCACCGAGTGTTTTTGACCAAATAAAATCAAAGTTATTGCTTACTTTCATGAGTAGTACATCGTATTGCCCATTGTTATTTGAAGGAATCCTATTTCGGTCACGAATGTCTCCATTATTTGACCTTGTTGAACCCGCAATCGCAAAATTTCCATCACGAGTGGCAATTAACTCATTGATAATGTCACGGCCAGCTCCCCCAAACATTTTTTTGTTTTGTACATCACCATTTGAATTGAGTTTCATTAACCAGATGTTTTCTTCAAAATTATTAGGAAAAATGTCTGACGAAGTAAATTGAAAATCATTATCCGCAGAGTTAGAAGTCAAGCCAATAATAATGTCTCCGTTAGGTTGTGCCAATACTTTACGTGCTTCGTCTCTTTGATTTCCACCAAAAGTTTTTTTCCAAACAACATTAATAGATTCATCAATTCTTACTGCTAAAATATCTTTTCCTCCCTTATTTGGACCAAAATTGCTGTCGTTTGAAGTCGAAGAACCAACAAGAATAAAGCTACCATCTGAGGTCTTTTTCATATCAAAACCCACTTCGTCTCCACTACCACCAATACATTTTTTTGATAGTAAAGAACCGTTTTGGTCTAATTTAGCAAGCCATAAGTCTTGATTAAAGCCAGACGTATTTTTATCGGAATTAGCTATATCTCCATTTGAAGAACCCGTGTAAGTGAGTAACATCAGATTCCCATCGTTGGTAGGTAATATTTTTACTGGAACATCTTCGCCATCACCACCAAAGGTTTTAAACCAAGTCATTTTGCCATCACCATCAAGTTTAGCTACTAAAATATCGGCATTACCTTTATTTTGTATTGGAGAAATCGTGAGTGAATTTGAGTTATTAAAGCGAAGATTTGAATAACTATTGATGCGAGCTACTAAAATATAGCTACCATCAGGATTTTGAATAACATCTTGAGCCCTACAACCAATGTAGGCATTATTATCTGATACAGTTGTTTCCCATATCATATTGCCCAAATAACCCATTTTTGCTATCCAGACAATTTCAAATCCATTTAAACTTTTCTTACCTATGGTAATGTAATTTCCATCTTGAGTGGGAATTATCTTTGTGCCTTCATCTCCATAGTAATCGTTCCAACCATAGCATTTCTGCCATTCAAGGTTAGTCGGAAAACCTTGTCCAACTACGTGCAGACTACCTATCAAGAGAAAGATAGATAGGATAAATTTTGGGCTTCCTTTTTTCCTAAACATAATAAATCAAATTATGATATGATTGTAAAACAACCATTTATAAATAGCGAATTGTCTGTGCAAAAAAATGATGCACAAATTCAGTGCCAAAACTGATATACTTGAAGATACCTTACTTATTCTTTGAGAATTGAGGGCAGATGAATCAACCAAAAAATATTGATTGATTGTAGCGAAAAGCAAAGAGCTTAAAACTGTTTAAACAATTTTAAGCTCTTTGTTACTAAAACTATATGTGATGACTCAATGTGAAGCTAAAAGTCATTATTGAGAAATAAGTTCTTTAATATCTCTAATGATTTTGTCAGCGAGATTCGAGGCCGTTGTTTCAAATTCTGATTCAGCGTAGATTCTGATGATAGGTTCAGTATTTGATTTACGTAAATGCACCCATTCTTTTTCAAAGTTAATCTTCACGCCGTCTTCTGTATTGATAGGATAGCGTTCGTATTTCACTTTTATTTCATCTAATATGCCATCAACATCTAAATCAGCCGTAAGTTCGACTTTCTTTTTAGCAATATGATAGTTTGGGTAAGTATTACGCAAGAAACCGATAGGCTTGTTTACTTTCGCTAAGTGACTCAAAAAGAGGGCAATACCAACTAAAGCATCACGGCCATAGTGGAACTCAGGATAGATAATTCCTCCGTTGCCTTCACCGCCAATGATTGCACCAACTTCTTTCATCTTGGTTACAACGTTTACCTCTCCAACCGCTGCCGAGTGATAAGTACCTCCTGCTTTTAGGGTGACATCTTTTAAGGCTAAAGTAGAAGAAAGGTTAGAAACAGTTGTTAAGCTTTCTTTATTAGGAGCATTTTGCAAGATATAGTCTGCAACTGCTACGAGTGTATATTCTTCACCAAATGGTTCGCCATCTTCATTAATAAATGCCAATCTATCTACATCAGGGTCAACCACGATTCCTAAATCATAACTTCCTTTACGAAGTTCACCCGAAATTTCTCTCAGATTTTCTGGTAATGGCTCTGGATTGTGGGCAAAAATACCCGTTGGTTCGCAGTTAATCTTCTTGATTTCGCTTACGCCCAGAGCTTCTAATAGCATCGGCACAGCAATACCACCCGAAGAGTTTACGGCATCAACACAAATCTTGAAATTTGCTTTTGCAATGGCATCTTTATCAACCAAAGGCAAATCCAAAATCATTTCGATGTGTTTCTGTAAATAAGAATCATTAGTTTCGACTTTACCCAAACTTTTTACATCGGCATATTCGGCACTATCATTTTCGGCAATTGCCAATAATGCTTCTCCGTCAGCACCCGAAATAAACTCGCCTTTATCGTTGAGTAATTTAAGGGCATTCCATTGAATTGGATTATGGCTGGCTGTAAGGATGATACCGCCCAAAGCATTTTCAAGAGGAACCGCAATTTCGACAGTAGGAGTAGTAGATAGGCCTAAATCAATTACATTAAAACCCATTCCTACGAGTGTGGCAGATACCAAATCGGAAACCATTTTGCCTGATAGACGGGCATCTCTTCCAATTACAACACGAAGTGGTTTTTCTGAATTTTTGTTTTTAAGCCAAGAACCGTAAGCAGCAGTAAATTTTACAACATCTAAAGGGGTCAAGGAATCGCCACTTTTTCCGCCAATAGTTCCTCGAATACCCGAAATTGATTTGATAAGCGTCACTGTAAATAGAGTTTTTGGTTACTTTTAACCCAACAAAGATACGAAAAACATATTAATGTTTAAGATTAAATTGTATTATAATCTTAAATCGAGCTAGGGTACTATATAATTTAATTATGATTATACGAAAATTACACCAAAAATGTTTATTATGTGTAGTAATTTTGCGGCAGAGCGAGTTTATATAAAATTAAGGAATCATGGGCTTATTTAGGAGGTATTTTCAAATAGTGGTAGTATTGGCAACAATAGTGCTAACTATTTTTTTGTGGGAGAAATTCAAAAACTTTAGTCCATTTGCTATCAAAGATATTCAAACAACCCACAATATGGTATTGAAAGAAATGACAGTACTCGGGAAACTCGAATTATCTAATTTTGCTTTCAGAGATGTAGTAGAACAAGAACTGGTGCGTGATTATTTGCCGAATCCGAAAGCCATTTTGATTGTGCAAGGTGAGGCCATTGGCTGCTTAGATTTGACCAAAATAAAAGCCGATGATATTACTACTAAAGATGATACGCTCATTGTGCATCTGCCTGACCCCGAACTTTGTAGCTATCGAATCGACCACAGTAAATCGAAGATTTATGATACTGAATATGCTTTCATGAATGAACAATCGTTGATGAACGAAGCATATACTCGTGCAGAAGCAAAAATCAAACAATCGGCACTTGATATGGGGATTCTGGAACAAACCAAGAAAAACGCTGAATTGGTATTGAAGCCTTTACTCGAAAATATATCAGGCAAAAAAGTAGTACTTCAATACCGTATGAAAGCAACTTTGGAGCGGTTGAAGTAGTGGTTATTTGTTATTAGTGAATTGGTTACTGGTTATTTGTTATTGGTGAATTTTTTTACCAGTAACGAGTTTACAAATAACCAGTTCACCAGTAACTAATTTCCTAATAACCAATTCCCCAGTAACCAAGTATCTACACCTTCCCTCCAAAAGCTAAATCTCCTGCATCGCCTAAGCCTGGTACGATGTATGATTTTGAGTTCATTTCGGTATCAATATCTCCAACCCACAGGCGGCATTGTGGTAGGCGTGCCTGAATAAATCTGACTCCACGTTGGCTCGCAATGGCCGAAACGATATGTGTTTTGGCAGGAATTCCATAACGAAGCATAGCATGATAGGCCTTTTCGATTGATTTTCCAGTAGCCAACATAGGGTCGCTTATTATCAATACTTTACCGTGTATATCTGGACTTGTAATATAATCCATTTCTATCTCAAAAGCCTCTTTTTCGTCATGTTTGCCTCTGTATGCCCCAATGAAAGCATTTTCTGCTTTATCGAAGTAATTAAGCAGCCCTTGATGCAATGGTAAACCCGCCCGAAGAATCGTTACCAAAACCACATCTTGCGAAATATGGTAGGTGTTTTTGATGCCGAGCTGAGTATTTACTTCTTGTTTCTGAAAACTAAGTGTTTTTGAGATTTCGTAGGCAAAAATTTCCCCCAAACGCTCTAAGTTTCGACGGAATCGCATCGAATCTTTTTGTGTTTGTTCGTCTCTCAATTCAGAAAGGAAGTGGTTGGCTAAGGAGTTGTTTTCGGTTAAGACAAACATGATTAATGTAAAATGTATAATTGATAATGAACAACGGCAAATTGCGAAAAATTATCGTAAACTATATTTGTGAAAATCAAAACAAAAACTGTCGTTGGCTTGTATTCCAGCGGAGACCCAACGAAAAAATCGTATTTTTCTTATCATCGGCATCGCCCGATAAGTTGGTGTTTCGGCTCTGAACTTTCAAATCTGCAAATAAATTATGAGCCAACATATATGATACACTCATTTGATAAAATTTCGTATTGGCTCTTCGGCCTTGCCCAATTTCGTTACCGTAGTCAGAAGGACGAGCAAAGTTATAATTTCTTAGAATATCACCGCCCCAATTTATTATGTTTGAGTCTTTTCCTTGTTGGGCAATCATAGCCGTAAAATTCATAGATAAACGACCCATAGGCTGATAACGCCCCACTAATAAAAGTTCTTTAAAGTTTGCTCCCAGTGGATGTGCCAGTGGGAGATTATAATTGACATAATTGCTGTATGTCGAATTATGGCTGTACATGTACGGTCGCACTAAATTATACTCTGCCTGAAAATCAAGGTTTTTTATACCAAATACATCTACGTATCGTGTGCCGATTTGGGCGGAGTATTTTTTTGCCCACCAGCCATCTTTCTTGAAATACTTGATATTAAATTCATCAAGCACAAATTGCCCATAAAGTGAGAAGTGGCGTTTGAAATTATACTTGAAATTTGCTCCAGCAATCGAATTATCAACACTGCCGAGGTGTCCTTCTACAAAACGTAGAAATATTACGGGGTTGAGGTAATTGACATCAAAACCTACTTGACGTTTCCCAAAAACGATACTTTCAAAGAATCCAATATTCAGATTGCGGCTAAGATTAATGCTTAGATGATGCAATGAAAAATATTTAGGCGGGAGCTGTTCAGTGCCATCAACTGCCACTGGAATTTGTTTGTTTATCATCTGGGCAAACAAATTCATGTATTGAAAACGCCCGATGTTTGTTAGCACTTTCAGATGAAGATAGGGAGCCGAAAAATCAGATAAAATCATTGAACGAATACCCGAACCAATGAAGTTTTTGTCATGACCAAACTGTATTTGGACGCTTTTCAGAGCTTGAAACGTAATGTACCCTCTTGCTGAAAAGAAATCGGCTAAATACTTGCTCGAATCGGCATTCGGAATTTTGGTAAAACCCTCATAAGGATTCGCATTGTACTGACGCCCATATTCTCTTACATATTCGGGATAAAGCATCTGGTTTTCTGTCAACATCGAATAAAAACCAAGTTTTTTATTCAATGTACCACGAATTTCAATGCCACGAGTATTGATATAAGGCGTTTCTTTAGCCTGATTGTCATTGGCAAACGAAAACTGGAATATCGGACTTATATGAAAATCTAAATCTTTGTTTTGAATACTATACAAATCAGATTTTTTTCTGAACAGATGTTTCCATATCGCTTTTTTAGAATCACTTTGTGGAAGTTTGGTATCATCGAGCCACTCCCAACTATCGTTTTGTAGATATTCTAAATTGAAACGGTCAGTTTTAGAAAGTTTAACCTTTTCATCAGTTTCTAACTCAGTAGATAATTTCACTAAATCTTTTCTTCTGACTGGTTTTATGTTGGAATGAAGATTTAACAAACTACCACTTTTTATCTCATAACGTTCGATTAGGTTTGAATACTCTTCGTTTAGGGGGGCAAAGTTACTTTGCGATAGGCCACTAAGAGAATTGATGATAGACAGAACAAATAAAATACTAAATTTCCTAAATAGGAGTGTAGTATGCTTGTAGCCAGTCGAAATTTTAAAATATTTTAGCAAACACAATCCCATTAAAATATGTTATTTTTGGTAGAAGCAGTTTTTTACTGTTTTCTGATAAGTGTTAAGTTGTGCGAAAATACAGATAATTCCTCATTATATGTAAATCATCTGTTAGATTTGTAAATAAATTAGTGATTGGCTTCGGCTATCAGCTTTTAGCTTCAATAAATATGAAATCATTTGTCATTCCAGAAATTTATAAGAGCAATATCATCGGTAAAATCAAGGAAGCTCGCCGAAGTAAAGATAAACTCAAAAAAGATTTTACACCAACTATACTTGATTTTGGCTCGGTTAAGTTTCTGATTGCCAGACATTTTGGCTTTTGTTATGGGGTAGAAAATGCCGTTGAGATTGCCTACAAAACCATTGCTGAAAACCCCGATAAGCGAATCTTTTTCTTGAGCGAAATGATTCACAATCCTGATGTAAATGCCGATTTGCTATCGCAAGGAGTGCAGTTTTTGATGGATACGAAGGGAAATCAATTAATCGACTGGCAAGAGTTGAAGCCCGAAGATGCCGTTGTTGTGCCAGCTTTCGGAACAACCATTGAGATTCAACAGCAACTTTCGTCGCTCGGAATAGACCCCTATAAATACGATACGACTTGCCCATTTGTTGAGAAAGTTTGGAATCGTGCTGGACAAATCGGTGAGCGTGGATACAGCATTGTGGTACACGGGAAACCTAACCACGAAGAAACCCGTGCGACTTTTTCGCACAGTAAGCAAAATGCTCCAACCGTAGTTGTAAACGACATCAAAGAAGCGGAGCGTTTGGCCAAATATATTACTCGTGAACTTCCAAAAGGGCAATTCTACGCAGATTTTGCAGGACAATATTCGGAAGGTTTTGACCCCGAACGAGATTTAGAACGAATCGGAGTGGTGAACCAAACCACAATGTTGGCATCAGATACGCAAGGTATTGCCGACTACCTAAAAAAGGTAATAACTGAGCATCATAACGCCCAACCTGCCGAAGTAGAACGTTATTTTGCCAATACTCGTGACACACTTTGCTACGCAACCAACGATAATCAAGAAGCAACCTACGCTTTGTTAGAAAATGAAGCCGATTTGGCGGTAGTTGTGGGTGGATATAACAGCTCGAATACATCGCATTTGGTTGAACTTTGCGAAGAAAAACTTCCTACGTTTTTTATTAAATCGCATGAGAGTATTTTAGATAAAAATCTAATAAAACGCTACGATTTGCATAAAAAGCAAGAAATTATAGGCGATTTTCTATCGGAAAAGGAAAAAACTACCATTATGCTTACTTGTGGAGCGTCTTGCCCCGATGCAGTTATGGAGGCAGTTCTCTTGAAAATTTTATCATTTTTTAATACTACTCAAGAAATAGACGAGCTACTTTTGGCGTTATAGACTAAATAGCCAAAACAGGTTGAGAGTCGAAATGAGATTGCTAACAAATATCCTGTAAAATCTTTGGATAATACAATAATTTGTTTTTAAATTTACATAACATTTCCTCTATAACCCATCAGTTCATTATAAAAAGTAGATGTTCTATGAAGATGATTGAGTATGTAAAACTGATTTTAGAAAAAGTCAGTTTCGAGAGAGAACTGTTTGAAAAAGAATTAAAAAAAGGCCTTAAACTATTATCCTTCAAGGAAATTCGAGAACTAAGGAAATGGTGCTACGAGCGTTTCGGAAGTATCTACCGAGGAATTCTTAATCGAACATTTCGTAAAACCCAAGTAACAGTAAGTGTTTAAATAGTGAAGCCCTTCGACCTAAATCGAAGGGCTTCTGTTTTTGATGTTGGTTGGAAACAAAATAAAGCAGAGTGAAAATCTCCCTGCTAATTCTTTGATTACTAACCTAAACAAAACTATATGATGAATCTTTAAGATGATAGACAAATAATTCTAAAAACCTTTATTTCTTATATTACGTCTATCTTTAAATCTTATAAATCGTACTAAAAATTAGGCGGCAATTGAGAAATTCTCGATAGAATTATCGAAAACCTCATCAAAATCATCGCCCTCGAAGGCATCACCGTACAAATCTTCGTCGGTGTCTTCATACAAACGCTCTTCGCTGAGTCCGTTTGTGGTTCTCACTGTGTATTTCCAGTGAGTTTGGTTTAATCTGAATTTACTCTTAATCATTTACTTTGTTTTAAAATTTACTGACACAAAGGTCGTACTATACTATGAACTAAAAATTGTGCCAATGTTAAGAAATCGTAAATAAAGGTTCTATTTTATGAATTTATAAACTTTACCTTTTCTTAATATTCCGATAAACTCTTCCTAACATCTGCACGCTTATTTTGTAATAAAAACAAAGTTGATGCAAACAACGTTTCCGTCTCGCCAAAATCATTTTCAAAACCTGCTTACTTTAGCAATTTTTATGTTGATAATCTGCTATTATGCCTTTAGTGGTATGCCTAAAGGCGAAAAGTTTTTGGTTGAGAACTCGCCCGAACAAAATAAAAATGTGGTGGTAGAATCTAATATTAGCAAACTGCGTGCTGCTGTGCTGATGGATGCCGATATGGTTGAAATAAACGGAAGTTTATATGCCACCGAAAACGCTTTGGAGGATTTGGTTGGCTCAAAAAAAACAAAAATAGCCATTCGGAAAATTCATGAAAAACTACTTTTGGGCGATAAACAAAGTGCCGTTAAGCTTATTAATCAATTGTCTGCCTTACAACTTTTGAAGTAACCAAAAGTTGCCCCAGATGCCTCGTTGTGTGTTCGGCTGCATGAAAAAGTAACCCAATCACAGTCGAAGGAATTTTTGCTCTCCCAACGCCTCTGACTTCGGTTAAAGTAGCTTCATCGGTACTTTTCAGTTGATTAATGGCCATTTCCACTTGTTGGTCGAAGGCCTCTATGAGTTGCTGAACTTTTAACTCAGAATCTTCTATTCCTTCGGCTTTTAGGGCTTGCATCTGAGTTTCGGACAATGATTCTCCACGAGCATACGTAAAGATGCGGTCGAGTACACCCGTTAGATGCTGCAAATGAAAAGCTACCGAAGCCACACCTGCTGGGCGTTGCCAAAGTAAAGAATCGGGAAAATCGTTTAGATATTCGTGCAATTCTTCTTGAGCTTGCAAAAGTGCGTGAGCAATGGGTTGTAGGAGAGGAGGTACATCGGGCAGTGGCCCACGCAACCATACTTCAAGTGGTTTCGACATGTCTTTGATTATCAAGGCTTTATTTCAAACTCGAAGCTTATACCTACTATTTGATTGGTATCGGGGTATTTTTTATTTACTTCGGGTTGCCAAATATAATACAAAGTTGCGTATTTGTTTTTACTGTACTCATATCTTAGACCAAGCGAATTTTGCCAAAAAGACGTAAATAGACTTTCGCCTTGTTTGATTTTTAGAAAAGGCTCGGCATAAGCGTAGGTGTCCCAGTGTTTATTGATTTTGTATTTAAGCCCCGTGCGTAAACGAAGATAACTATCGCTATCGTTGAGGGTGCTTTCATCATTGACAAAGTATTGTTTTTGGTACTGTACCATTGGGCGAGTAAAAAACGTAAAGTCGTTTACCTTAAACTGAGCATTTGTACCAATCAAGAAACGGTGATAATTATTGCCTTCTACCAATGCAAGGCGATAGTTGGCTAAAATTTTAAAGTATTTGTTTAGTTTTTTTTCGCCTTCTAAAAATAAATACGACCCACGATAATTACTCGCATTTTCGTTGAAACGAATGCGATACCGACTTGACACTTCCCAGCCTTTTCTCAGATTTAGTTTTACAGAAGCATCATACCAAGTCTGGAAATCAGTAGTTGATTTTTGAGCCGATGCAATCAGCGAGATTCCGAAGAAAAGAAAAAGAGTAAGTGAGTATCGCATTTATATAGGTTTTATCGTGCTTTAATGCCAAAAATAAAGTTAATGCCTATGATATTTTTGGTGTCAGGATATTTTTTGTTAACATCTGGCTGCCAAATGTAGTATAAATTAACACTTTTGTTTTTCATGTATTCGTAACTGATACCCGCACGGTTTCGCCAAAAATCTGTCTCGAAAACTCCGTCTTTTTTGTGCATGAAAGGCTCAGTTGAAAGGCTAAAATCTAATTTTTTAGTGACAGCATATTTCACTCCGAGTCGAGTTCTGAGATAGTTTTCGGCTGTTCCTTCATCATCGCCGATAAACGTTTTTTTCTGAGATTGGTAGGTTTCACGCAACGAAAACGTGAATTTCTTGAGTTTATATTTTCCTTCTACATTTCCTGCAAATCGGTGAAAATTTTCGCCATCAACCACGCCAAAGCGGTAGGCTACTCCAGCCGAAAGAAATTTATTTATTTTCTTATCGCCTTCTAAATAAAAATAAGAACCACGATAATTGCTTGAGTTTTCGTTGAATTTTACTCGATATTCGGTGCCGAGACTCCAACCTTTTTTGAAATCTACATCAAGCGAAACCGAGCCACGAGTTTGTAAATCAACTTCTGACTTTTGGGCAAAAGTGACTAACGAAATAAATAATAGGGTAATTATTCTAAGGTAGTTGTTCATAAAGGAAAAGTTTAGTAATGAAACATCAGCCATGAAGAATCAAGACAAATGTTTAGGAGGAAATTATTCATAAAAGTAAATAGTCATTCGGGTGGCGTCTTTCAAGAAATCAATTTCTTGGATTTCTACTCGATGAATATTAAAGCCCGTACGTTTTTTTAAATCTGCCAGTAATTCGGGGCGTTTTTCGGGAGTAATAAGATTGATATTATCGTAAACGATGTTTTTGGTAAACTCTTTTTTGATGAGCCAATTGCTTTCGAGCAAAAAAGTAGCAAATAAAATAATGCTATTTAAGAGTGCCAGTTCGTCCCAGCCGCCTTTGCTGATGGCCGAAAGTAGGCCGATGGCAATGACCAAAAACAGATAGGTCATATCTTTGGTAGAGATACTCTCGGTGCGGTAGCGAAGCATCGAAAAAACGGCAAACAAACCAAAGGCAGCTCCCATGCTCATCTCTACTTTATTGAGCAAATAAGTTATCAAGAAAATAACCAAGTTGAACGCAAAAAACGTGAGATATTGGTCGGCTTTCTTGTAGTTTTTGTAGAAAATCAGGCGGATTAGTACAAAAACCGAGACTAAGTCAATGAATAAACGAATAAAGAATTTGCTTGAAAGCTTATCAAATAACTCAAAAGAAGCTGCTTGGACGGATTGTAGGGTGTCAGGCGATAGCGTTTGCTGTAAAAGATTCATATTGGTGTAAGGTTTTTGAAATTCTTTTTAGGTGTTTTTTGAAATTGTTTTGTTTGACGCCCTCAAAGAGGCTGATGATTCCGAAGCAATATTTACTTATTGACCCCGATTTAAGTTGGTATTTTTTCAGAATATCAAGTATCGGCGATGCTCCCACTTTTTCTTGCTTGATTTCGGCAATCGCTATTTGAGCATATTGAACTTCTTTTGAGTCGTTCTTGAATGTAAGCTCCAAATCAATCGTGAGGCGTTCGGGGCTTTGCTTGCTTACGAGAGTAAGTCTGCTATAATTTACCCACATCACACCCTGCAAATTTTCGGGTTCGAGTGGACTGATTTTGCTTAAAAAAGCTGAACTTTCATCGTGCAAATAAGGCTCATTGATGCCATTGGTTTTGATACGTTTTTTGATGGTTCGACCGTGGTTATTCTTAAATTTTACTTCAAAAAACTGCAAATTTGAGCCAACATAATTGCGTGAACGCACTTTATACCGATTTTGCTTACCTACTTGATGCTGGTGATAGAGCCTTAAATCTTCGGTGTCGTAATAAAGCGTTTGATAAGGGCAAATTCGTTGATTCTCAATTTCTAAGAGTTTATAGTACTGTTTGGCATCGGCCAAAATATTAGGTAATAAATTTACTGGAATCAGGTATTTTACATCCATTCTGTCCATTAGTTTCACACCTTCCATTTCGGCTAAAGTAATTGGCTCAAAGAGCTTTACTTCTTCTTGTATTTTTTCAAAAAAAATATTTGGTGTCATAATGGGCGGGCTTTAAAACTCATAAATATACTTCTTGGTCTGAATCAATTTACCCTTTGCATCGTAGGTTTTCTTTTCGGTTTTAAGTCCTTTGGCATTGATTACATAAACCGAACGGCTGATAAGAACATTTTTTGCATCGTACTTAATTTCCTCCGATTTTTCGCCATCGGCATTGTATTTATAGACAAAACGATTGATTTGCTTGCCTGTGGCATCGAAAGTGGCTTCTTCGATTTTATCGCCATCTTTATTGAATTTTGTGGCAGTTTTGTCTTTTAATGCTCCGTTTTTATCGTAATTGACCTCCAAAATAACTTCACCTTCTTTATCAAATTTCTTTGTTACATCGTTGTGGCTAACTTCTTTTCCGTTTTCATATTCTACGACAACCTCGGTAATTCCTTTGACTCCATTTTTACGAATATCTTTTTTCGATTGTGCCAAAAGACAGAAAGGCATTAAAAGCAAAATTAAAATTCTCATGTTTTTAGTTTATCGTTTTCACTTACTGTTTCTAAGCAAACTTGAATAGCTTAGCAATATCGTTACAAAATTTAATACTTGAAATAAAACTACCCTAATGCTGATTTTATTACTTACTCTTGTAAATTTTGGCACACGGATGACACTGATGTTCTATCACTGATTTACACAGATTTTTTAATAATTTTATTAGTCTGTATTTCAGGAGAGTTGATAGTTTCAACTCTCCTGAAATAACGATTGCTATTTTAAAAATGTAGCAACTGCCTGATTGCGAGTCACGACGTGAGCTTTTAGCTGTGTAATAGCACTCGTGAACGCTGCCGTATTTGATAAATATGAATATGGAGCAACTTCCTGCATAACTGATGATGAAATCAAGTTGTAGTTTTTATCAAAAATGGCGTTCATTTTGGCACTTGTGAAATAGTTATCATTAAAATCTTTAACATAAGACTTATATTTTGCGTAATACGTTGCGTCATCGGCCAAATATCTGATTAAAGGCCAACTGGCAGCTACTTCTGTCATTTCGAGCGAAACCCCTCTCATGCCACCAGCACCACCGCCTTGTTGTTGCGTATTTCCGCCCGCAGTTGTCGTTGTAGAGGTCATCGAAAGGTTAAAATCCCACGGAATCCACGTTACTTTTTTGGTGGCGGTTGGCGTATAAAGATAATAATTATGAGCCATAGCCCCGTAAGCATCCCAGTTGACTATTGTATTATTGATAGCCAAAGCTTTCAAGAAATGGTCAACATTAAACACTTTTTCGAGGTTTGCACGCCAAGTTGCGGAATTTGATGTACGATTAGTGGCATTGAGAGCTGTGATTACTGATTGCACATCGCTCCAGTCAGCAGCATCTTCATTGTTTTTCTTTTCAAAATTGGCCTGTAAGAAACTCTGGAAAGTTGACTCAGGCTTATAAATATTGCCTTTGTCTTCGCCAAATTGATTTTCAACCATCGTATCGTCAATGACCTCAACCATCGTGTAAACACCGCAGTATTTCAGACCATCGCCAAAGTTGATGTATATTTTGTAGAAAGAAGTACGTGCTGCGGGAATTCCTGCCGAACGAAACAAATCAGCTACTACTTTATCACGCATTAATGAAGCATCTCCTTGCCCAGGCGACATAGAAAATTCTTTGAAACCATAAAAACGTTGGTCTTTAATTTCGGGATTTGTATCCTCAAATTCATCAAATTGTAATTTGAAAGGT
The DNA here is from genome assembly GCF_014644295.1 of Emticicia aquatilis. GTDB lineage: Bacteria > Bacteroidota > Bacteroidia > Cytophagales > Spirosomataceae > Emticicia > Emticicia aquatilis. Next base: position 483,135 of record NZ_BMKK01000001.1, on the reverse strand, counting down.
AATTTATAGATACCCGCACTCCAAGCCTGCGATAAACTCGAATTTCCCTTTAGGCGAAACCCAACTTTATACCATTCTTTACCATTGAATTTGACCGATGATTGTACATAGATTGGGTCGCCTGGAATAATATCTAATGCTCCACCGCCTGCGGCACCGCCTCCAGCTGGAAGATTTCCTCCCATAGCCGCTCTTAGGCTATCAATATTGACTCCAGTTGGCGGAACTCCGCCACCCATCTGACCACCTGTTGGTGGTGTAACGCCGCCCGTTGGAAAAGTAATTCCTCCACCTGCTTGACCACCTGTTTGGGTTCCACCAACACCAAAATCATTGCCTGTTTTGGTTTTCATATCAGCCCTGATAGCTGCCCAGTTTTCGGCTGTTAAGGTAATTTCGAGCGTATTGATTTTATCTTGTGGGAAAACCACATCATAGTTAGGGTCAGTTTTGCCGTGGGTAGCTTCTGTCCAGTCTGTTAAACCTGCATGAATCGGGTCAACGGTTTCGGAGTCGTTTAGTTTATTACACGAAATACTGATGCTTACGAGCAAAATAGCAGTAAAAAATAGAATCTTTGATTTCATAATCGGTGCTTTAAGTTTGTCTTTTTGATTGGTCGAAATTTTAATAAAAACTTAATATTTACTTCATATTCAAAAAGACGAAGGCTTCGGTAGATTCGTGTCAAGGTGTCGAAAAACGCATGATTTGTGTATATTGAAAGAAATAATCTGCCATTTTTTTGTAATTTAGCTATGTGGTTTCACCGTGAAAACTAAACTTTACCATGAAAATTATATGCTTATTCCGTACGTCAAACCTCAAAAAATACTTGTTTTTGGGAATTATGATGCTTTTTATGCAGAGTTGCGACTGTTTGCAAAAAGTGGAGGGCAATGTATATGACGCCCAAAATATGAAAGCGTTATCTGATGTGGTGATATATAAGCAGAGCCAATCTTATGAAAGTATCAAGACCGATTCGAGTGGGAGTTTTAAGTTTAGTGATATTGATGGGGGACGAAATTGCTCGAATGTAGCCTTAGTTTTTGAGAAAACAGGCTACAAATCCGATACAATTGTTTTTTCGACGAATACTGTTGGTGCGGTTATGAAGTTGAGTAGGTGAGGGGAGATAATGTAAACAGTTTGAAGTATTGGAATAGCAGAAATTTATCAGCCAATGATTGAAGCTGATATTTTCAATGATGCTGATGATTTATTTGCAACCTGTCCAACCCGAAATAATGAATCAGTGCATTCAGCTAATAGCATATTGATTTTTTAGTTCATTCAATCTGCCTGATGCTTCTGCTTTGGCTGCGGCTCGTAAGAAAAATGGCTCGACTACGTACTTTGCAAAACCTGGCATACGACTATTGGTGAGTTTAAGAAACAGGGCCAAGTCCCCAAAGTTTTTTGGGTGCATTTTCTTGTCAACCAGACCATCACGAATAAGACCATGATAAATCGAAAAAGCGGCTACGAAATCATCTTGGTGGTCTGAAACAGAAACTTTTACGATTGCCGATGTATTCTCATCATTTTGAAAAGCATGAATTGTGCCAGCAGGAACAGAGATTTTCCCTCCGGACTGTAATATAATACGTTCGTTACCAGCAATAAAAGTGATTTTTCCCTTGACCACCTCGAAATTTTCGGTGAAGTATTCATGGAAGTGTTTGGGTGTTTTGTATTTAGGTGCAACGTACATACTTAACGCTATGATGCCTTGTTCGCTTTCCTCTTTGAGCATTTGAGATGGCGTTACTTTTTCTGATAAATCCATAGTATTAATTGATTGTAGTACCAATTTGAACTTTAATTAGGCTTTCTGATAATTAAGTGCCGAAATACAAATCTTTTAAAATAGAGTCTTTATTAATAGGCTTATTATCAGACTAATAGCCATTAAGTAATTAAAATATTAGAACGTAACAACCTTCTTTATGAGTGCGTATTGTGTATTTCTTGCTTGTTAAAGTCCATTCTTTTTTAGCCAAGCAAGCGAATATTCGGCAATTTCTTTCTAACCGTTATTCAATATAAGTATTAACCCGAGTTAAAATCGTATTACTTTGTCGAAATTCTTTTCTTGTTTTTGCGTGATGTGTTACAATGACTGCCCCATTTTCAAATATACAAAGTTTTGTGTTATTTTTAGAGGTTTGAGTTTGAATCCCCCAATCTTTTACAAATTTTATTTCACAATAGTTGTAAAAATTATGGTGGCAATAAAATCATATTAAGCTATCTCCAAATAATATCAAACTCATTGTTGTAGGGCATTTTATTGTGGTATTTGCTCTACTAAAATTTCTATACCTGCTTTATCAAAATAAGTACAGGTCATTTTGTCGATACATATTTTCCATTTTTCAATGCCTGTTTCTGCACACATTTTGATAAAAGTAATATAGTCTGTTTTTCCTTGTTGATGTGCCAATAATTCTGCCTTAAATTTTTCTATTTTTGAAGTATCAGCGATTATTAATGGTTCGTACTTGGCAGGAACAGTTGCAGTATAGTCTTTTCCTCCGTGGTAGTCGATATGACCATCTTCTACATACGCTTCGTACTGAGTAACTCCCATTAATTTGATTTCTCTGATATAAGCTGGGAAGTCTGCACCTGATTTTACTTTTCCGTGAGCAGCTTTGATTTCTTCTACTGTAAACATATTTTCTTTGCTTTTAAACGATTAATTGATTAATCGTAATCAGAATGCTTAAACTTGTCGGAATGATTGTCGATGTCATTGCATTGAGATTACAATGCAAAGTTGCAACGCTTAAAATAGCTGTAATTGTAAAAAAACGTTTTTCTACAAAAATCGTTTAAAGTTTTCGGGAGTATTGCCCGTAAACTGTTTAAAGTCTTTGATGAAATGGGCTTGGTCAAAGAAATTGTTTTCGTAGCAGATTTCCGTTAAAGATTTGGAGGTATTCAGGTGGGTAAGAACTGTATTGAAGCGGACGATTGAAGCAAATTTTTTGGCTGTTGTACCAACTATTTTTCTAAATCGTTTTTCAAAAGGACTTTGGCTAATAGATAGTTTATCGTTCAACTCTTTTATGCGGATTGCTCCATTGGTCTGATGAATTAGTTTAACTGCCTCAACAATTAATTTATCGGTTTGAATGTCGTTGAGTTGTGATATTAAATACTGTTCAACTATTTTTATTCGATGTTTATCAGTGGTAGCGATAGTCAGTTTTTCCTCCACTTCGGTTACAGTATTTCTATCAAAAACATCATCAAGCGAGAGACTCAAATTAAATAATTCGTTGGCGGGATGTGATGCAAAATGAGTAAAACCAGTTTCGGTAAAGTAAATTAATATTGTGCCGATACAAGCAGAATTCTTAAAAATTTTATAGCTGTCGCTAATCCCAGTAATCCCTGCCGAAGTTAGTTTGCTTTCAGTATTTTTACTAATAGTAGCGAGTTGTCCTTTGTATTGAAAACCGATAACAAGGCCCGATGAAGGGAAAACTTTGTATTCATTTTCAAGTTCGTTTTCTGACACTACAAAATATTTGATGTAGGGCTTTAGCTGGTCAGTTGGTATGATTTTTTCAAATCTCATTTATTAATTAAGCTCAAAGCATAGTCTTTGATTGAGTTATTAAGAATTTATGGGTTCCCATAATTCTATTTTATTGCCCTCAGTATCCATAATATGCACAAATTTGCCGTAATCATAAGTTTCAATATCGTCGAGTACAGTTACGCCATTTTCTTTGAGTTGACTCACAAGTCCTTCGATATTTTGCACCCTATAATTTATCATAAATTCCTTTTTTGAAGGAGCAAAATATTCGCTCCCTTGTTTAAAAGGATTCCATTGAAGGCTATTGATTTCTTCGGGTTTGTCAACACTTCTGGAATCAAAACTTGCACCTCCCCATTCATTCATTTCAATACCTAAATTTTTAGCATACCAATTTTGCAGTTCTTCAGGATTTTCAGAAAAAAAGAAAATTCCACCTATGCCCGTTACTTTTGGAGTTTTATGGTTGTTTGGCTTTTCCATATTATTTTTTAAGCCTCTTTTATATTGTGTATGCTTAATCAGTTACAATTCTCATAGAGTAGTGTTGAAAACACTAATAATCAAATTTAGTATATCTGAACCAATTTTACAAAACTCAAAATTTCTTCCTTTGGTATCAATTTATAGAAACTTTAGCTTGTCTATCAAACCCAACGGTATTACGATAAACCTGTGGAGAAATTTCGGTATTGGTTTTAAAAAACCTACTAAAATAATACTCGTCTTGATAGCCTAATTCGTATGCAATTTGTTTAATTGGTTTATTAGTAAGATACAATTCTCGTTTTGCTTCAATAATGATACGTTCGGAGATTAAAGTTGTCAGGTTTTTGTTTAAATGTGTTTTAGTAATTTTTGCCAATGATTTTGGTGTAATATTAAGCATTTCAGCGTACTCATTAACGGCATGTTTTTCTCTGTAGTAAGCCTCAATTGCATCTTTTAGAGACTGTAAAATAAATGGTTCTTTAGTATTTGTCGTATCTTCTTTTGCTTGTTTGTGCTGTTCTGTTTTTAATCTTGAGGCCGTAATCAAGAATATTTTCAGATAAGAAACCAATAGTTCAGTTTGGGCCAGTGCAGGATTTTGCATTTCAAAACAAATTTGCTCAATTATCAATTGAAGCGTATTCGTTGATTTAGTGTCGAGCAATACAAACGGTGGCTGATAAATGTTATTAAACAATACTCCATTGCAGGCTACTTCTGTTTGATGTTTATGTATGCAGAAAAAATCTGGATGGAATTGCAATGCTACACCACTAATCGAACCATTTGGTATTAGCATAAATGGCTGATATGGCGAAAAAGATAAAAGGTGGTTTGTAGAAAATTTGTATTCAGAAAAATCAGACTTAAGAATTCCGCTACCTTCTTTAATCCATATTAAAGAGTAATAATTATTTCTTTGAATGTGGTCGAAGAAGGCATTGCTTTCAAAAAATAGTATTTTGAAAGCAAGATTTCCATTAGTAGGGTTTACAAGAGTTAATGTATTTTGATTGTTCATTTTAGCTTTCTTTCCGCTTCAGTAATGGATAAGTCATTGATACTTGCAAATCTTTTTCTCATTAAGCCGTTTTCGTCAAATTCCCATAATTCATTTCCATAGCTTCTAAACCAGTTTTCATTATGGTCATGCCATTCGTATTCGAATCTTACTGCCATTCTGTTTTCTCTGAAACCCCAAAGTTCTTTTTTTAGTTTATAATCTAACTCATTTTCCCATTTTTGAGTCAAGAACTTTTTTACTTCTTCTCGTCCATTTATAAATTGAGTTCTATTTCTCCATTCAGTATCAATGGTGTAAGCTAAGCATACTTTTTCTGGGTCTTTGGTATTCCAAGCATCTTCGGCCATTTGTACTTTTTGTAAAGCTGTTTCAAGCGTAAACGGGGGCAAAGGGTATTTTTTATTTTCCATTTTTGTTTATTTTAGAAATGAGAGCAAAACTGATGTTTTACTCCCATTCAAATTCATTAGATACTTTTTGCAACAGGAAAATCAATATCAACCTTTGTAATTGCGTGTAGATAGTTCATCGCTGATTTTTCGGCCACTAACATTACTATTTCTACAACATGTCCTTTAGTGTAACCTGCATCAATAAAGTTATTGATTGTAACTTCCGACACAAAGCCTCTTTTTTCTGTAATTTCCTTTGCTAAAACCACTAATGCGTTGAGTTTAGCATCAAAAGAAGCATTTCCTTTTCTAATTTCAATGGTTTGTTCTTCGGTAAGCCCATTCATTGTTCCAAGTAGCGTGTGGGCTGACTGACAGTATAAACATTCGTTTACTTGGCTTACTATCAAATTCACGGCTTGTTTTTCTTTATTTGAGAAATTAGTTTTTGCATTCTGGAAAGCCAAATAATTAGCCAAAGCATTATCAGAATGAGCCATAACCGCATAAAGATTAGGAACCATACCGAGTCCTTTTTTTAGGTTATCGAAAATCTCTTGATTGTTTGCAGATACATCTGCTCTGTTAGGAACATTAAAATTTGTCATTGTTTATTGCTTTAAAAATTCTGTCGTTTTTGACTTTGCAAAGTTGCAATGACTGTGGCTCTTACAAAATGGACAAAGGGCGTGAGTAGATGGACATTTTTCCCATCTATGATATTTAGGGACTAACAAGCACTAAAATAGTGTAATTTGAAGTTTATCGTCATACATTCATAAGACTTAGGTTAGTCTTATGAAAAGAATAGGTTGAACGCATTAAAATTTCTAAACGGGGCATCGCCCCAAAATTATTGTAGCAAAAAAAGTAAAACTGACTATTTGAGGTGCATCGCACCGAGATATTACGGCGACCGATGCTCGGTGCGATGCACCTCATAATGAAGATAATATTGCTAATTTCTACAAATATTACGCCGTTATACGGCTAAAAATTTTAATGCGTTTAACCTGTGAAAAGAATTCTAATCCCGAACTCACGTTATTAAAAGTTAAATCCAAAATGAAATCCTGGTTCTCCGAAGACAAATTTTGACCATTTATCGTCCAGCTGTTTAAATCCATTAGGTAATTTTGTGTGATAAGGGCGATGGGTAATTGCAATGGATGGTTGAATAAAAAATCTGTCTTTGAAAAGTTTGATGTGATAACCAACACGGTAAGTATTGAAAATCTGAAATCCATTGTCAATTTTTTTGCCGTCATCATCCACGAATTTTTGCCACGTAGGCATTACATTCAATTCAGCATATAAACCTTTCAACAAAAATCGCTGGTAAGATACTGATACCCCATACTCACGCACATATCCCGGAAATTTTTCTTCTGGTTTTCCGTATGATTTATTTAAAAATGGGTGAATACCGTTCGGCCAAGCATATTTCCAAGTTTTTGGCTCTAACGTAATTACGTCTTTTCCTGTAATCCGATAGCCAAAATTGAGCTGAACAAAATCTGGGGGATTTGTTGTGGACAAATTACCCAATAAAAATACTGTGCTGCCAATAAACCACCGTTTGTAAGTGCTGTCTTGTTTGTCGTATTGTGCATTCACCTGTAAACTACTCGCCAACACTAAGGCGAGTCCAATCCATAAAATTTGCTTTTTCATAAATTTGTAATAGATGTTAAATACTAATACAAAAGTAGATTGGCAATAGACTTAAAATCGTTCACTTAAGTTAAGAAAGGATTTACTCGTTACTTTTTTTCAAGTGTTTGACTGCTTTTATCGAATTATTGTAGCTTTAAAAGTTAAAACCAAAATCAAACCCAGGTTGAATAAAGTAGTTATTCCATCGTTGTTCTACTGCTTTAAAAGATGCTGGCACATTAGTTCTTACAGGCCAAGAACTAATTCCAATTGCTGGCTCGAAAAAGAAGCGATTTTTAAAAAACTTAAACTGATAACCTAAATAAAAGTCCAGATATAGCGTGTAACCATTTCCAATCTTTTTATTATTTTCATCCATATATTTTTCAAAAGCATTCAAGGCTTGTACGGATGTATAAGCTCCTTTCCACCAAAAACGTTGATAGCCAAGTGTTGGTGCAAGTATGCGGGCATGACCAGGATAGTTCAAACCTGGTTTGTCGAACGATGGCCCAAAAGGGATACCAATTGGCCAAGCATAAATGGAGCGTTTAAATCGAAAAGAGATGACATCTTTAGGTGTTATCCTATAACCAACATTTAGTTGTATATACTCTGGGTTGTTTGTTTTATCTAAATTTCCTAACAAATAAAGTGTGCTCCCAACAAACCACTTTTTGTAGGTGCTATCTTGTGTAGAATTTTGTGCATTCACTTGTAGATTACCTGCCATCAGTAAGGCCAAAGCAAACAATAAACTTTTCTTTTGCATATCTGTTTTAATTGATTTTAAATGATATGGCAAAAGTAAAAAGACGATATACTATAACTCGTTCACTTAAGTTAAGAAATGCTTTTTAGCTCTTTTTCTCAACAATTCTTGCTCGAAGCCTGCTCAAAGATTGAGGTTTGATGCCCAAAAAACTCGCCAGTTGGTGCTGTGGTACACGCTGAATGAGGTCTGGGCGTTTTTGTATTAAGTTTAGGTAACGTTGTTCGGGAGAAGACGTCTTAAACTCGTCAAAGTCTATTCGTTCTTTGGCCAGCAATTCCTCTGACAGCATTTTACACATTAGGTCAAACTTTGGAAATTTGCTGTTGACTTCTTCTTCCATATCCGAATTCGAAATCAAGAGAATACTATCTTCGCTACAACTTATATAATATTCGGAAGGTTTTTTGTTGATGACACAAGGAGGTGTCAGAGCATCCATTTCTGTGTAGAAAGCTGTGGTTTTTTCTTCTCCCTCTATGACATAATATGTTCGGATACAGCCTTTTAAAACAAAATAGCTTTCTTTCGATTTTTGTCCTTCTTTGAGTAAAATCGTTCCTTTCTTTATTGAGCGGAATATGTCTAAAGAGAGTAATACGTTTTTCTCTTCTTCTGTCAGAGAAATGTATTTTGATATAAAGTCAAATAGTATGTTTTTCATAATTTTGTTATTATTACTATTGTGTGTTACACTTGCTACCAATGAGCAGAGGTTTGCGAGGTGGGATTAGAATTCCTGCGGCCCGTAACCAAAGCCCGATAAAATTACAAAAGATGATGATAATAAGCTAATGCTCAATAGAAATCCTTCTGCCTAAACCGAAGCTGATTAGAATTACAAATGTTGAGGTTTATCCCGTCCGCCCAACTATCGTAAATACACCATGTTAGTGGCTGGTATTTTTTTGATTAGATGAATCGCTTTACATTGCTTTAACAGAATTGGTCTTCTATTGATTTGGTAATTGCTGAGGTTATTTTTCCTGTATGTTCAGTGGTTTTAGATTCAATAAGCATAATCAGACACTCTTTTTTTGAAGAAACTCTGTGATTTTTTCCTTTTTTCACAACAAACAAGTCGCCTTTTTTCAATATCAGGTCTGGCTGATTTTCAATTTCCATTAGAAGTGTCCCTTTTACAACGTAGAATAATTCATCTTCATTTTCGTGATTATGCCAAGGCACTTCTTGCCCCTTTATTTTTACGACTTTAATATATTGGTCATTTACTTCACCTATAATCCTTGGTGAAAAATAGTTGCCAAGACTTGAAAACTCATCTTTCAAATTCATCTTTTAAATAGTTCGCTTTTTACAATTTTACCCTCTCTTTTTGCCAGATAATAAAATATGATTCCAATAAGCAATAAAAAAGTTACTGTAAAAATGGAATCTTCAATTCCAACTGCACCACCTGTTAATAGTTCAGGGCCATTAAATTTTGATTGAATGATACTGCCCATATTATTTAACCCCGAAAGATTTGAGCCATAAAATGGCTGTGAAAAATTCCAACCTAAATGGAAGAAAAAAGGCAGCCATATTCTTTTAGCATAGATAAACATCATTGCCATAGTAAACCCCCAAATCAAAGTAAGAAAATGACTAAATAGGTTGAAATTTGGATTGAAAAAGTGTTGTTGAAGCTCAACTAACATTGCAATGACAATGGTTAGATGAGTTCCTAACCAATTTTCACAGACACGAACTATCAACCCTCTATGAAATAGGTCTTCAACTATGGCCGCAAACATTAAAAACGTAAAAAATTTGATGGGGTAGTGAGCTGTTGTAATACCAAAAGCTTGATAATACCCTAATACATATAAAATGAAAATAACGAATGAAATTGCAAAAAAACCAAAGAAAAACCCTCCAAACATTTCTTTAAAAAAGAATTTCATGGATAGCTCTGTTATTTCTCTTTTATCATAAAAACGAAATAAATAGTAATAGGTAGCTAGTAAAACTATAAAACAAATAAAGTGAATAATTGGATTAGCAGTATTTTTATCTTGAATAATGCTGTAAAAAAATGGTTTCAAAACAAAGTTTTGAATTACTACGAATAAGGAAAAAGGGACTACAATGCCTACGATAATTTTTGTTATTGGAAAATGCAGGACTTTTTTAATTGATGCATTCATTGTTTCTTTTGATTTATTGTAAGTAAAATTTTAGACAAAGAAAACTCCTTATTATCTTTACAGCAAGTACATACAATAAAGTACTCTACATACTAAAAAGGTAGTATTGCTGATTATCAGTAACTTAAATTTGAAAATAAATGAAGAATAAAATTAAAAAGGCTCATTGTGCAGTTGATTATGCTTTCCAACGAATAGGTGGAAAGTATAAAGGCCGAATTTTATGGGTACTGAGAGATGGTTTTTTGAGATATGGGGAATTAAAAAGAGCAGTGGTGGGTATAACACCAAAAATGCTTACTCAAACGCTAAAAGAATTGGAAGCCGATGAACTAATTGTCAGAAAAGTTTATTTAGAAGTTCCACCCAAGGTTGAATATTCATTGACCGATACAGGAAAAGAGTTAATTCCGTTTATTGGTCAAATGAGAAGTTGGGGTGAAAAGCAAATGTTAACAAATTGAAACTTATAATTCTCAGGGTGTTGGCGATATGTTTGCCACTAATGGGCAGGACTTTGCGTTCGGGCGAGTCTCGAAACACAAAGTTTCAATTTATTACTAAGGTTTATTAGAAGCACAAAGCTCCAAGTTTGTTCGTCAGCCCGCCTGACGCAAAACCCGTGTTAGCAGGCGTTTTTCTATCTGTCGATATATTCAAACCACCCATTTGTCAAAATTTTAAAGTCCTTGTTATTTGAATATTTCTCCTTCAAACTGTCAATAAAGGTCATTACATATTGCTCTGAAAGTCCGTCACGATAGGAAAATGAAACCTTGTTAAGTCTATCAACTTTAATGTGTCCGAACTTAAATTTTCTACTAAGGTCAATAAACCTTTGTATGTCAATTTTATTTGCTGTTGTGTCAATGTTATATTTGTTTATTGTAGCTGCTTTCTCTGAACCCTGGTTTGCCATGTCGCTGATTCTAAAAACGTCTTTAACATTTCCGGAGTTGTCTAAAGTATACCAAATCATAAATTTCTCATTGTCAAAAAATATGTTGCCACGTCTGTATGCATAAAAGCCGTCTGGTAATGTTTTTAAAGAGTCTACATTAACTTCATACTTGTCAATGTGGTTTTCTTCTTTGCAACCGAAACTGAGTACGGTCGCAATAAGAATGATTATTAATGTCTGTATTTTTCTATATTTTGTCATTCACTTTCTGTCGTCCTTAAAATGCCTGCCAACTCCCAAATATACAAAAATTTTGTAGTACTTTTTGAATTGTTGGACTTCTAACAAAATACAAGTTGGCAGAATTTTATCCATAAAAAAGCCATTAAGTCACGAAATTTAATACACTAATTCCGCAACTTAATGGCTCTCAAAAATTAATTTTTCTCACTTCAAAAACGCACTAACCGCCTGATTTCTACTCACAACATGCTGTTTTAAAATCGGCAAAGCGGCCGTAAAATTGGCAGTATTCGTGAGGTTTGAATACGGAGCTACTTCCTTTTCAGTCCCGTTTACATAAGGTGTAATGAGCGTTGTGGCTTTATCAAAAATCTCATTCATCTTGCTGGTAGTAAACACATTGTCATTGAAATCTTTCACATAAGCCTTGTATTTGGCATAATAAACGGGGTCATTGGCAATATAATTAATCAAAGGCCAGTTATTGGCCACACCCGCCAATGAGAGCTGCACACGAGCCTGTGAGGTCAGGGCTTCGTTATTATCCCACGGAATCCAAGTGAGTTTTTTAGTAGGGTCATTGTATAAATAATGGTTGTGAGCCATGCCTCCGTATGTATCCCAATTGACGAGTGTAGAATTGACCGCCAACCACTTGATAAAATGGTCGGTATTGAAAACCGCATCTAAATTGCTTCGCCATTGTGCTGGATTTGACGTACGAATCGGGTCGTTCAGAGCCTTGATACTTGCCTGTACATCGCTCCAATCGGCAGCATCTTCATTGTTTTTTTTCTCAAAATTAGCTTGATTAAACGTCTGAAAAGTTGATTCGGGCTTGTAAATATTACCACTTTTACTACCAAACTGGCTTTTTATCATCGAATCATCAATAATTTCAATCATCGTATAAACCCCACAATATTTTTTTCCTTCGCCAAAATCAATGTAAACTTTATAGAACGCCGTTTGAGCGGCAGGAATCCCAGCCATTCTAAAAATATCGGCTGTTACTTTATCTCTAATCAATGAGTTATCTTTTACACCCGCACCCATTGATAGTTCTTTGAAACCATAAAAACGTTGGTCGTTTATTTCGGGGTATTTATCCTCAAACTCATCCATTTTTAGGCGAAATGGAAACTTATAAATACCTGCTCGCCAAGTGGCATTTAAAGTCGAATTACCTTTTGGTCTAAATCCAACTTTACGCCACTCCTTGCCATTAAATTTCATCGTGACAGGGATGTAGTCAGCATCTTCTCCAAACGAAGGGGCTGCTCCTCCACCAACATTTCCTCCGCCAACTGCACCGCCTCCGCCTTGTGTAGTGCCTCCTGAGCCAAAAGTGCCTTTCCCTTTGGCAGCCATGTCAGCTTTGAGAGCTGTCCAGTCGGCCGTAGTCATGCTTATTTCGAGCGTGTTGACTTTATCTTGCGGAAAAACCACCGTGTAGTTTGGGTCGGCATCATTGCTGTGGCTCTCGGTTGACCAGTCGGGGTTTGAGTTGGAAGGTGTGATGGTTTCGGTATTCTTCACGCAAGCAGCCATCAGCCACAAGCCTATGGCAGTAAATAGTATTTTGATAGGTTTCATAAAGGGTGTTTAATTTTAGACGATAGACGTAAGTTCGTAAGAAATGGTTGTTTTGATGCGTTTTTGACTAAAAACTTGCGGAAAATCTCGAAATGTCTGTAATCTAATTTGTTCTCCGTAATTTTGTCACGCAAATTTTATTTCGCCAAGCCCGAAAATCATTGCACGAAAACGGAAATCTTACTACTCAAATTGCCATGAATATTCTTTTGGTCGAACACGATGAGAATCATGCAAAGCTACTGACGCAAGTTTTGGCTGAGTATTTTCCTATGAGTAGCATTGAATTTTGTCAAACAAACGAAGAACTAAAAACAGCACTCAATGCAGGAGTTTTGTATGATTTGGCTCTGTGCGAAGTAGAATTAAGGGATGGATTGATTTTTGAAATATTTCAAGAATTATTGCCGAGTTTTCCGGTTGTATTTATGTCGGCTTATGACAAATATTGGTCGCAATCAATGGCCTACAACGCCATTGATTATCTCAGAAAACCAATAGAGAAGGAAGAAGTAAATCGGGTTTTGGAGAAATATGAAGCATTGAAATTGCATTTTTTGAAGCGTTTTTCGGCCGAAAACAATTCAAGAATAACAAAATCTGCTTTTCAGAAAGACCGCTTGATTGCCAAGAAAGGCACAAACTATTATGTGGTTGCAACCAAAGATATTGCGTTTATTTATACCGAATCAAGAATTGTATTTTTGATAGACCGAATGGGCGAACGCTATACCGTAGAACGTAGCCTGAGTGAACTCGAAATTGAGTTGCCGAGTCGAGATTTTTTTCGGGTAAATCGCAAATTTATTGTACATATTAATGCCATTCTGAGTTTTAAACCTTCATTCAAAGGCAAAATTGCCCTCGAACTCCTGCACCTCGCAAAAGCCGAAGTAAGTATCAGCCAAGAAAACGCCGCCCAGTTTAAGAAATGGATTGAGGAGTAAATTAGACAATCAGTGAAGTAAAATTTCCCCTCCTTTTTTCAAGGAGGGGCGACCGTCGCTACGGTGGCAAAATTCTGACAAAGTCGAATTTTGACGGGGACGCCCAGTCGGGGTGGTTTGTCTCAAACGTACCTATCTTAAAGTATTCATAGACCCAAAACCACCCCGTCCGACTTCGTCAGGACACCCCTCCTTGAAAAAGGAGAGGAAATTTTAGAACCAATTAATTTTCTTCAGAATAGAAAAGGAATGTAAGTTAACCAAACGAAAATGAAAAAAACATTTACAATTTTTACCAGTATTTTAGTCACATTGCTATCTTTTCGAGCATCGGCTCAGCTTGATAGTGTTCAGAATCTCAACGAAGTCGTGGTTTCGGCTTCTCGTATCGAAGAAAGTATTTTTAAAGCACCTGTTTCGGTCACGAAGGTTTCGGCTTTACAGCTTCAAAACTCTCCGAGTGTGGAGTTGATTTCTTCATTGGCTCGCTACAAAGGTATTGACGTAAGTCAGTCGAGTTTGTTTGTGACAAGCCTCAGCACGAGGGGTTTCAATAGCGGAAAAGCCGAAAGATTATTGCAACTGGCTGATAATGTGGAGTTTATGTCGCCAACTTCATCGCTTTATGGCGGAAATTGGATGGGAACACCCGAACTCGACATTGATAATATCGAAATCATTTATGGAGCAAATTCGGCTTTGTATGGTTCGGGGGCGTTGAATGGAGTAATTTTGATGAACTCAAAAGACCCTTTTAAACATCAAGGTGTCACGGTTTCGGTGCGTGGTGGTTCACGTCTTTTATTCGATACCCAACTACGTTATGCACAAGTTTTTGCCAAGCGTTTTGCATTTAAACTCAATGCCAATTTCATTTCGGCCGATGAGTTTCTGGGCGAATCTGATGCCGCCATCAAAGCCATAACTGAAGGTGGTTTGGCGGGCTCTGATGCTACAAACAATGCTTATGGCTCACCTTTTGGTTGGAATAAACTCAACTATTTTGGAGATATTGGTTCTACTATTACGAACCCAGATTTTACAAAATATAATGATGGAAAACCCTACCGAATTTATATGCCAGGTTTCAAAGAAAGTGAAATTTTGACCGTAAATGATGGCAAAAGATTTGGTTTTGGTGGAGATTTTAAAGCAGGAAATTTACGTTTGAATCCATCACTTCATTTCAAAATCAACGAACGCACGAGGGCTTCTTACGAATACCGTAAATCAATCGGAAATGGTATTTTTCAAAGTACAAGTCGCTTTGCTTGGCGAGAAATGCAATATGATTTGCACAAATTCGAGATTAAAAACGACCGTTGGTTTGTGCGGGCCTACTCAATGTTTGATTATGGCGGTAAAGCCTACGAAATTAGTGGCGTGGCCAATGCCCTCCAAAATATGCGTATGACTGACCCTGCCAACGGGAATTTTCCGACAATCGCAGCTAACTACTTTAATGCTTGGAATCAGATTTTTGCGGCTGCTCGTGGCAATGGTTTTGGTGGAGGAAGTTTAGCTGGTGTTTATGTGCCAGATGCTGTAAATGGAGGTGTACCAAAGGCTTTTTCTTTACCAACAATTCAAGGTGGACAAAGCATTGAAAATGCCGCAAAATTGGCTTTTAACTTAACACAAGGTTTACAACTTACGCCAACTCCTGCAGGAGCATCTGGTTCAGTATTTGAAGCAGTTACCCAGAAAGTAGCTAACGGCGTGGGTGACTTAAAAGTAAATGGAACAACCGTAAAAGGTGCGGCTTTTACGAATACCGCCCGTAATATTGATTTTTCGGCACAACGTGAGTTTCGTTTCAAAACTACGAATGTAGTAGTGGGTGGAGCATACCGCAAATACATTCTAAAATCGGCAGGAACTTTACTTTCTGATGGGATTTATTCGCCATTAAACACCGAGCAAAGAGACGAAATAATAAACTGGGAATCAGGCATTTATGGACAAATTCAGCAAAAACTTTTCGATGAAAAACTAACGCTGGCAGCCGCTACTCGACTTGATGCTTTTAAGAATTTTGACACAAAATTATCGCCAAGAATCTCGGCAGTTTATGCTTCTGGACGACATAATTTTAGAGCTAATTATTCAACCGCTTTCCGAGCTCCAGCCCAACTCGACCAATATATTTATTTAGATTATGGTAGTATTTTGCTCATCGGAAATACCGAAAATGGTTTTAAAGGTTTAAACTCAGCTGGAACGGCTGCATACGAAGTAAAAAAGCTCGCTCCCGAAAAAATGAATTCGTGGGAAGTAGGTTATAAAGCATTGCTCACCAAAGATTTACAAATTGATTTGAGTTATTATAGAAGTTTGTACAATGGTTTTATTGGAATCGTGCGTTTCCAAGGGCGTGAAGATGGACAAATGCCCGAAGGTGATTTTGTAAAGAAAACAGGAGACTGGGCTAAACCCGTAGGCGACCGCACACGTGGAAGATTTATTCAGACTTGGGCGAATTTTGATAAGCCAGTAACCACACAAGGTGCGTTTGTGAGTTTAGATTATCGCTTAAACAAAAATGTGAGCCTTTACGGAAACTATACATGGTCAAAAATATCAGATATTAAAGGCTTAATTGCAGGCTTCAATACACCTAAACATAAGTTTAATTTAGGAGTTAATGGGTTGATAAAGAAAGACTTAACATATTCAGTAAATTATCGTTGGACAGATACTTACACTTACTTCATGCCATTTGATGAAGGCGAAATAAAGGCCTTCGGAACGCTTGATGCACAAGTAAATTACCACGTAAAAACTCTCAAAACAACCTTCAAATTGGGTGGAACAAATCTAACAAATACCAATGCCATCACGGTTTACGGTTCTGCACCAATCACCCGAATGGTGTATGTGGGAGCAGTGCTTGATTTGAAGTATTGATGTTTTTACACAAGCAATAGTGCCATAACAATATGGCACTATTACTTTCATTTATTTAGTGTTTTTAGATATCTTCGTAAAACTTTTTCAATCATTATATCTTTGGTAGTCATATTTAGAGGTTCTTGATTTTTAGCACTTTTTGCATAATGTACAACCTTTCCCTCTTCAATTACTATACAGTACAGTAATGAACTTCCTTT
The DNA here is from genome assembly GCF_014644295.1 of Emticicia aquatilis. Lineage (GTDB taxonomy): Bacteria > Bacteroidota > Bacteroidia > Cytophagales > Spirosomataceae > Emticicia > Emticicia aquatilis. The sequence goes on along the minus strand of NZ_BMKK01000001.1, from coordinate 466,296 downwards.
AATAATAATAGTTGGTATCCCAGTAGTCGCAGTAAATAGAGAGTTCCTTATACTTTTTTGCGTGTAACTATCATAAGAAAGTGTTGTCCCTTTATTCCAAAAGACCGCCATTTTCTTTATACCTTTTTTACTCATAAAAAATTTAAGGCTATCACTAATTGGTATCTTGCGAAGTGGCATAGCTTTCATTATATTATCAAAAATTGACAAAAACTCTTTATTTAGAATTTTATTAGTTAAAGAAACACTATCGGCAATATATTGGTGTGCTGTTTTTGATAAGTACCAATCCAATTCTTTATGAAATAGCTCTCGTGATTTAAAAGAAAGACTTTTATTTAGTTCGACTTTCCTATCTTCAAGCAAAATCTCATGCGGCAAATCATATATATATAAAGTATCACTTGATTGAGCAGATAGTTTTAGTGAAAATGTCAAAGTTATTAGTATTATTAAAGCAGTGGTTTTCATAGATTAAGAATAAAGAGTTATTTAAGATTTCTCACCATAATCGCATTCTCAAACGCAACCTCTTTACTGATTTTAGTATAGATTTTTTCGATAACAAAGCCTTTATTCAAGAAAAAAGGTCTTGCTGTAATGCTGGCATCTGTCCAGATTTTGGTGAGGTTTAGGCGATTGGCCTCATTCAGAATATTTTCCAGTAAAGCACCAGCAATACCTTGCTTTTGGTGGTTTTTGTGAACATACATAAAATCCAAATAACCGTCGGTTGTCAAAGAAGCAAATCCCAATAAGTATTCATCGTTTTCAACAATGATAAAATGCTGTTTTTCAATTTGCTCTTGCCAAAAATCCTTATTTTCTGCACTTGATGCCCAAGTTTCAATCTGTTGAGCATCATAATCTTTCACATTAATGCTTGTTATTGTTTCATAAAATAGCTGAGTAATTGCTTGATTATCAGCAATAGTAGCCTTTCTAATAATCATTTCTGTATTTCACTTTTCTATCGTCCCCTTATAAAGCAATTTCTTATCAGCACTTTCGATACTGTAAGTATCTTTCGCCTTGGTCAATACATATTTATCATTTTTCCATTTATCGGTAGCTTCTTTTTTTACGATAATTGTTTGCTCGTCGTAAGGCACAAAAAGCTCTATTTCTTGGTCGCTACTGTCAGTTTTTATGACCACAAAAGCCGATAACGATTGTTCGAGATCTTTGGCTACGGGGTCTAATCGTACGCCCGCTTCAAATATTCTGATACACTCGTTTCTCAAAACCGACCATCTATATCCAGCCGACGCTTTACAGCCGTGTTCGTCGGCATCATTGCCTACTATTGGTGGTGGTGTTTGAGCTGACTCAACTTTGAGCGAGTCGTCTTGTTGAGTAGTTGTATTCGTGTTACAAGCCATTATCAGATAGGTTAGTATTAAAATTGAAAAGTGTTTCTTCATTGTTAAATGATGTTTGAATAGTTTTTTTGTAATATTAAGAAGAATAAAACTCTGAAAATAGCTTTTAAAAGTTTATTTAATTTTCTCGAAATACTCCATTACTCTCAGTTCGGTTGATGTTTGTAATTGAATAGAATTAGTGTAAAGTTCTACCCGTAAACTCCGATAAAGTTCAACCGCATTTGCTAAACTTTCCAAGAGCGATTCTCTGTTATATTCAGGAATTGTATTTCGGAGTGCCACAAAATCTTCGGACAATAATTGCGTTTCAACCTTACGTACACCTCTCGGCAAATTACCGTTTTTGATGTGCAACAAAGGCCCCAAAACAACCATTCGTACGAAACCCATGAAATCAAGAGCTTCGGTGTATTCTCCTCGTCCGATTTTTAGCAAAGCATAATGCACCCAAATCCAAAAACGGTCCTCGAGCCATTGATAGTCGGGATAAGGAAACTGATAAGTTGTTTGCTCAATAATTTTTTGTAACTGTCCGTCGGTATCGAGTAAAATAACAGGGTTTTCGATGCGATGTGCAAACTCTTCGATGGTCAGAAACTTAATATCGACGTGGAGTAAAGGATTATCATAAAGGCAAATTAATACTCGTGGCTCACCTACGTGTTCGCCCGTGAAACCCGATAGAAAATTACCCAGTTTTTGAGCATAATCAATCATCAACGATTTATCATGCGAGATTTTTTGTTTCGTTACCAAAACCAAATCAAGGTCTGAAAACTCATCAATTTCATTCGTAAGCCAAGAACCCGCTACGGCTAAGCCAATCACTGATTCATCGTTTCTGAGAATACTCACGCATTTTTGGGCAAATTCCTGCTGTATGGTCATATTATTTGTTAGATTTTATCACCAAATTTAACGAAAATATCTCGCCGAAATCAACTTTAAACCTCAATTAATCGCTTTATCGACCGCATTAATCTCAAAATTTTGTGCACCCCAATTATTACGTATATCTTTAGCCTTCAACAAACTAAACACATCTATATTGTATGAAAAAACTCCTACCTATTGTTGCTCTTAGTATGTTTTCGTTGGGTATTGCCAATGCTCAAGAAGAAAAAATTGATGTAGAAACAACCAAGAAAATTCGTCAAGAAGGGCTTCAAAATTCAAAAGTAATGGATATTGCTTTTCATTTGACCGATGTGAACGGACCTCGTTTGCAAGGCTCACCTGGGTACATGAAAGCTGCCAATTATGCCAAAGGAAAATTATCAGAATGGGGCTTAGAAGATGCCAAACTCGAAGCGTGGGGCGATTTTGGGAAAGGCTGGGAACTCAACAAAAGCTACGTGGCCATGACCGCTCCTTATTATCGACCTTTGATTGCATACCCAAAAACATGGACGGCTGGCACGAAAGGAAAACTAAAATCGGCTGAGATTTTATTAATTGATGAAACCGATACACTTGGCCTTGAAAATTATCGTGGAAAGCTAAAGGATAAAGTAATTTTACTCTATAAAAATGATAAAATTCAACCCTCTTTCAAGCCTGATGCGAGCCGTTATACTGATGAAGAATTAGAGAAAATGGCTACCGCAACACCAACTACTACTACTGCACCCGATACGGCTTTCCGCTCAATGATGCAGGCGATGCGTAGAACTAATATGCTTTCTACGAAAACCAAAGATATGGCCAAAAAAGAAGGTGCTTTGGCACTTTTGAGCATGAGTGCCAGAGGAAAAGATGGTACTTTGTTCGTTTCGAGTGGAGGTTCATACAAAGCCACCGACCCCGAAGGTTTGCTTGATATTATGCTTGCTGCCGAAGATTATTTATCGCTTTGCCGATTGACAAAAGCTGGAATTCCAGTAAAATTAGAATTAGATGTAAAAACAAAATTTTATACCGAAGATTTGAAAGGCTATAATGTTTTGGCCGAAATCAAAGGTACTGACCCAAAACTGAAAGAAGAAGTTGTAATGTTGGGAGCTCACCTCGACTCATGGCAGAGTTCGACTGGTGCAACTGATAATGCTGCGGGTTCGGCGGTGATGTTGGAGGCCGTTAGAATTTTGAAAACTTTGGGTGTTCAGCCACGTCGCACAATCAGAATTGCACTTTGGAGTGGCGAAGAACAAGGGCTTTTTGGTTCGAGAAATTATGTGAAAAATCATTTAGCTGACCCGAAAGACGCTAAAAAAAGCAATGCCGAAGGCGAGAAAGTAGCTGCCTATTTCAATGTTGATAACGGAACTGGTAAAATCAGAGGTATTTATTTGCAAGGAAACGAAGCTTGTCGCCCGATTTTCACGAAATGGTTTGAGCCTTTCAATGATTTAGGAGCAAAAACAGTTACGATTAGAAACACTGGCGGAACCGACCACCTTTCATTTGTGGGTGTTGGTATCCCAGGGTTTCAATTTATTCAAGATGAAATCGAGTATAACACTCGCACGCACCACACAAACATGGACTCGTACGACCATCTTCAACCCGAAGATTTGAAACAAGCGGCAACTATCGTGGCTTCATTTGTTTATAACGCAGCCATGCGTGACGAAAAATTACCGAGAAAGAAATAATAATCTCAAATACCAAAACGACCGCCTCGAATTTACATCTTGGCGGTCGTTTTGTTTTTAAGGCAATCACTTATTCAACAGTCTCATTTTCAGAATCGGATAAGGTTTATTGCAGCCATCGAGTGGCGTGCGGTCGTATTGTACAAAACCTAATTTTTGATAGAAACCAACTGCACTCGTATTATCTTCGTTGACATCTACTTCATTGACCTTGCGTTGCTCAATGGCGTATTTTGTCATAGATTTCCCTAAACCTTTTCCAATATAGTTAGGTTTCAGAAATAGCATTTCGAGTTTTTGTTCGGCTATTCCCATAAATCCAATAAGCTGATTTTTGTCCGAAAAAGCACAATAAACCTCAAATTCATTAAAATCTATCTCTTTTACTAACGATTTATAGAATTCTATATCTGCTTCGCTCAAAAAAAGATGCGTCGCTCTGACAGAGCTTTCCCAAACCTCAATTATTTCATTGCGGTAGCTATCTTCGTAGGGCTTTAAATTCATGATTTTTATGCAATAACCATTTTATAAACATTGGTTTCTCGTTTATTGAAGCCCACTCTCGGATAAAGTTTATTGGCCGCAATTCGGCTTGGGTGCGAAGTAAGCATCAATAATTTTACATCTTTGGTTTTCACAAATTCGATGGCGTGCTGCACCAGTTTTTCGCCTATACCTTGCCCACGATAGGTGTCATCTACTACTACATCTTCAATCCAAGCTTTTTTGCCCGTTGGGCTGTAATACATGCCTACGGTTATCATTCCCATAATATTTACGGCCTCATCATACGCCAAAAACAAATGGCTATTCTCTGATGCTACGAGGGCCGTAAGGGTTTCGGTAGAAGCCGTATAGGGCGTAGTTACAAGCAAATCAATGAAATGTTGAATGGCTGTTTGTATGGTTGGTGTAAGGGTGGTTATTTCTTTGATAGTCATTGGGTATCTATTTTTCAAATATATAAACTTTTGCATTGGCAGGGTTACCAAAACCTTTGCCTTTAAAACCTCTTGTTTTTAACTCTTTTTGCAAATACATCATCACAAACCCATGACTCACTACAAGCGTTTGTTTTTCTTCTTGCAATAATAGTTCATCAACAAAGGTCTTAATCGTATTTCTAAATTTTTTTAGCGTATCGTCTTCGGAAGAAGATTTAATACGAATCACTATTGCCCAGACGATAAATGGAAGTTTTAAATTTGTATTAAGTAAAGGAAAAACTGCCAATTCTTTCAATTCATCAATTACTTCAATTTCTCCATCGAAAATTGTTTTTGCAGTTGTCAAAGCTCTCGGCAATGGACTACTCAAACACCTTTCCCAATTTACATTTTTCAAATCTACTGTTTGATGCTCCACATCGGCTAAATCGTATCCCGAAAACCATTCGATAACCTCCGATGCAGTTAATAGTATCTTTTTTGGTGCTTTATGCTTTACTTTAAAGTGTCTGACTAATCCAATTTTCATTTCAAGACGGATATAATTTTTTGAGAGAACTCACCGAAATATCAATCAGCTCATTAAGCACATCGAGATTAATATCCGAGAGCTTTTTTACATAAATACAGCCTTTACCAGATTTAGTTTTACCCAATTTTTGCAATAACTCTTCTCTTTGTTCGGCTGGTACATGAAGATACAACGAAATAGCCGAAGCCCGTGGCGAAAACGCTGCTAATGGAGCGTCGCCCTCGTGTCCGCTGGCGTATTTGTAATGATAACTTCCGAAACCAATGATACTTGGTCCCCAAAGAATAGCTTCAAAGCCAGTATATTTTTTGAAAATATCTACTAATTTAAAAGCATCGCTGCGTTTGGTTTCGTCGTTGATTTGATTGATAAAATCACTGATACTGGCTTGAGTTTCGGTGGTTTTGTTGGTTGCCATAGTCTTTTAAGAAAGAAGGTTTTCAGTCCTAAATTAACAAAAAACCTCTGCATACCAAAATATACAGAGGTTTTAAGATTTTTGAATAATTGAAGAAAGCATAAATTTGCTTTCCTGCGGACCGTTGACTGAAAACTGCTGACTAAACTTAATCCCAATCTTTCAATTGGCCGACTGGAGCAATCTGAACGTTTATAATTTCATTGGTTTTCTGATTCATCAAAAATGCTACTATTTGACAGTTTTCTTTCACGTTAATGCTACTTGGAAGAGTAATCTTAAATAATTTCTTATAAATTTTGCCATTCTTGGTTGTGGCCGATGGAATATTCAAGCCACCAATCAATGGTGCGATAGCATCACGAGCTACATTTTGATGAAGAATATTATCAATCATTGTTGGCAAATTATAGGCCTCATATTTTTGGAAAAGCGAATTTCGACTGGCATAATTTGCTTGCGGAAATCCAGCTACTTTATCTTCAACCAAGTAGATACCCAAACCGTAAGTTTCATCGGTAGCGGTGTGTACTTTTACATGGCTCAAAATCGTCAAATCGTTGCCGTTAAGACTACTTTCGATGGCAATTCCTGCCGCAGTTTTCTCTGTCTGTAATAAATCATTAACATTTACTGACCAGTCGCTTTCGCCAATTATATAGGTGCTTCCAACAATCGACTTCCTACGATTAACCATGCCCGAAGGCCAAGCAGGATACCCATATTTATTTTTTAGAGGGGTGAAAATCTTATCTTTATCGGCTGTCATTTCATCGTTGTAATGAATCTCAACGCTTATCACTCTTGGATTTATGGTTAGCTTATTAGAAGTTTCTTTAGCCAACGGACACCAACCGCACCAAGTACCCGAATGTTCTTCCATCAAAACCTTCTTCGTAAAATCTTGTGGAGTTTTGGTCGAAACTCTACTCACATAATCATACTTACAGCTGCAATCATCTTCGGTAGCGGTTGATTTGAAATTGGTAGCAGCTGCATCAGTACAACCAACATTTGGGTCGGTCGAAACAGGTTCGGTAATAACAATAGGTTCTGGCTCGGAAGCGGTTTCTTTGGTGCATTGTAAAAACACAAATGTGCTAAAAACAAAGACAATCGCCTTGAGAAGTATTTTATTCATCGTGATGTATGTTTTTTCGGAAATAATTACAAAAATCATGCCTTACAATGTTTGGCATCAGAATTGCGTTCTCAATCATAAAAACTTGCTTATCAAATGCTTGCTTTCGTTCGTGTTAATCAATTGCTCTTTTTTCTGCTTTTAGTTTCGTTGAAGCTTTCGGCTCAGAAATCCCTACCCGATGTTTCAATCAAAGATTTACAAGGTCTGAGTTTTTCTACCAAACAACTCGGCGAAAGTTCTCAGCCAACAATCATTAGTTTTTGGGCTACTTGGTGCAAGCCTTGTTTGCAAGAAATGAACGCTATCAACGAAAATTTAGCCGATTGGCAAGCCGAAAAAAAAGTACGATTTATAGCAATTTCGGTGGATGATAGCCGTAGTAAAGGCCGTGTGCCGACGCTCGTAAATAGTAAAAAGTGGAAATTTGAGGTGTATTTAGATGAAAATGGTGATTTACAACGAGCTATGAATGTGCTGAATGTACCGCATACATTTGTATTGGATGCTAAAGGGAAAATAATTTATCAGCATACTTCTTACGCCTCGGGCGATGAAGAAGCCTACATCGAAGCCATCCGAAAAATCAAATGAGAAATATTATTAAAGCTTGCTTAATATGCTATATTTTAACTCCCCTGTTGGGGGTGGAGGGGGCTTTTGGCCAGTCATTTTCTGGCAGTTTTCAATCTGATTTTCAGCGATATATCAATGACAATTCTTTGATATATGAGCAATTAGAATCTAAAATCGCTTCAAATAATTATCTCACACTACAAGGTCAGTATCGAAAGTTTAGAGCAGGTGTAAGATATGAGGCATACCTTCCGCCATTGTTGGGCTATCCGTATAATTTAGAAGGCCGAGGCTTGGTTAATAAATTTATTACTTACCAAAATGATAAGATTACGGCAACGATTGGTAATTTTTATGAGCAATTTGGCAGCGGAATGATACTTCGCACACAAGAACAACGCTTTTTGGGTATGGATACTTCGCTCGATGGTTTTCAGCTAAAGACAAATCCAACTAAAAATTATACCGTAAAACTGATAGGAGGAAAGCAACGATTGGGCTTCAAACACGCCGATGGGGTAGTCATTGGGCTGGACAATGATTTTAGATTAAGTAAAGATTCGGCCAGCAATCAATGGAGCGGAGGCCTAAGTTTTGTGAATAAAAATGAACCTTATGACGGTATTCTGACCAGCGTCAAACCCAATGTTTGGGCAGTGGGAGGTAGGCTAAATTTTCAAAGAAATAATTTTAGTTTTTCTACCGAATACATCACGAAATCGGCTGATGCCACACCCGCTAACCGATACATTACCCGCCGAGGTTCGGGGTTGTTGCTGAGTAGTAATCTTGATTTTGAAAAACTTTCACTGGCTTTAAATCTTAAACGCATTGAAAACTTCGACTTTCGCAGCCAACGCTCCGAAACCCTCAATAATGCACTACTAAGTTTTATTCCTGCCACCACCAAACAACATTCTTATCGACTCCTGACGCTCTATCCGTACGCCTCACAAGTGATGGGTGAAGTAGGTGGACAAATTGACGTGGTTTACTCACCCAACGAAACAACTACTATCACGAGTAATTTTGCGGCACTAAATGCCCTCAACAAAAAAACAATCGAAGGAGAAGAAGGTTATAAGAGTAATTTTTTTGAGATTGGGAAAGAAAAATATTACCGAGATTTGAATATCGAATTCGAGAAAAAATGGTCGAAGAAATTTAAAACCAATATGGTTTTTGTCTATCTCAATTATAACAAAGGTCAGATTTTGGGAACTTACCAAGAAATGGTAAAATCTTATACGTTTATTTTTGATGCGACATACAAGTTCTTGAAAAAGAGAGCTTTACGCTTTGAATTACAGCATCTCGCTACCAAACAAGATAAAGGAAACTGGGCTATGAGTTTGATTGAATACAGTGTTTCACCAAAATATTTTTTCTATATTTCTGATGAAATCAACTATCGAAACTTTAGTTTTGAGAAAGTAACGCACTACCCAAATATTGGTTCGGCTTTTAGCTATAAATCGCACCGATTATCAGTAGGTTATGGTCGTCAGCGAGAAGGTCTGTTGTGTGTTGGCGGTATTTGTCGGCTTATGCCTGCTTACACGGGCTTTAGTGCATCGCTTACGAGTAGTTTTTGATAGAGAAACGTGAATAATTCAATGAGAACAATCAAGATTTTGTGCTTAATGTTGATTTTGGGACTGGAAGCATATTCTCAAAAACTACTGATGCTCAGCCCCGAAAAATTAAGCTTTTCTCCAAGTTTTAGCATTGTAGATGTCACCGATGCTCGCTTACAACGAGAAAATATCGGCCAAGCCTTTATCTCTACTTCCCAGAAAGAACCCATTAATTTTAAAACAGGAATCGAAACTGCTATCAAGAAATTTCTTTCGCAATCATTATCCAATAAAGAAACCCCACTGCTGCTTAGATACCGAATTCTTGATTTTAAAATAAGCGAATCGAAGCTACCAAACGGAAATTTTTCGGGCCAAGTCCAATTAAAAGTTGCCTTTGACCGAATCGGTAAAAAAGACACCGTTTTCCTTACCGAAACAACCATAGGCACTTCGTTTATTCGTTCTGACCCTCAAATGTCCAACAGCAGATACGAATCAATTTTGGGTTCTATCTTTGGTAAATCGGTTGAATATTTCGATAAGTGGCTTACGCTCAATGGCAGTAAACACGAAGCACTCATCAAGGGTGTGAAGATTATCTTTTTGCCCGAAAATGATGCAAACGATAATGACACGATTTATTACCACACCCGAAAAATAAACTGGGATGATTTCAGAGGGAAACCAACCAATACTCGCTACGGAGCAGCCATCTTTGCCAATTTTGCTTATGGAGCAAGTTTTCAAGTCATTGATAATTACATTGTGGCTAAAATTTCGACCAAAACCTATATGGTGCGAGGAATGTCGTGGGTTCAGCCAAACGCTTTGAGCGATTACGCTCTTGCACACGAACAACTTCATTTTGATATTGCCAAAGTTGTCACGGAGCGGTTTAAGAAGAAAATTTCGGCGATGCAAGCCGATTTAATTATTGACCTCAATAGCATGATTCAGTACGAATATTTGGAATCGTATCGAGAAATGAATCAATTACAAAAGCAATACGATAGCGAATCGAACCATAGTATTTATCGACAAGGACAAGCAGATTGGGAGATAAAAGTGAAAAAATGGTTGAGTGAGAAAAGCTAAGAGATTAAAAAATGATTGGGAAACTTAGATTAAGGTTAAGAAATTAAAGAAAATTTTAAGTTTTTGAGTATATTTGCGGTCATTTTTTAACGAAATACAGTATTTACTGATGCGAAACCTTGTTTTGTTTTTTTTCCTATTATTTGTCAACATTGCTGGATTTGCCCAAATTACGATTAATCTGCCACTAACAAGAAGTGTTTTTCAGAGAGATAACAACAATACTTCGAGTATCTACATATCGGGTATTTATGAAGATGCCATCGAGAAAGTCGAGGCAAGACTTGTTCCTGTAAAAGTAGGGCAGGGTGTTGCTACTGATTGGGCTACCGTAACTGACAAACCACAGAATGGTTCATTTGTAGGCTCAATAAAAGGTACTGGTGGTTGGTATCAACTACAAGTAAGAGGCTGGAAAAACGGAGCAGTTGTAGCACAGTCTGCTGTTGAGAAAGTAGGTATTGGAGAAGTCTTTTTGATTGCTGGACAATCAAATGCCGAAGGCAAACGAAACTTTGGCGAAAAAGCTTCAGTTGATGACCGTGTAAACTGCTTTGATTATCAGAAACTTGATTTTTTAGATGAAATACCACCTTTTCAGAGTTTCTCGCACATCGAACGCACATCATCTATTGCTCCACGTGGGCAAGGAACTTGGTGTTGGGGAGAATTGGGAGATTTACTGGCCAAACGCTTAAATGTGCCTATTTTATTTTTTAATGCAGCTTACGAAGGTTCAAGCATCGAAAACTGGTATAGTAGTTCGATTGGCGTGGCAACCAAACACCCATTTTTTCAATTTACATTCCCTCGTGAAACACCATACTCATATTTACGAATTTCGCTACAATATTATATTTCTCAGTTAGGTTTACGCTCGGTTTTATGGGACCAAGGCGAAGCCGAGGCCGAACTCAATACAACTCAAGATTATTATGCAACAGCTCTCAAAAGGGTCATAGACAAAAGCCGTGCAGAATCTGGAAAAAAAATAAGTTGGATGATTACTCGAACCTCTTTGTTCAAAACTAATCAGCTTTACCCTACGGTGATAAAAGCTCAAAATAGCCTTATTAATCCAGCCGATTATATTTTTGAAGGGCCATACACTGATTCAATTCAAAATCCTCGTCCTGAGGGGGTACACTTTACCGATTCAGGAATTACTGATTTGGCAAAAGCTTGGGATGTAAAAATGAGTACAAGTTTTTTTAGTAAATCAGTACCGTTTTTAGCTTCGCCAATTATCGCTTTGAATGCTTCTTGCCAAGTTAATGATAAAGTAACTTTGAGTTTGCCTACTGCATATAGTTCGCAAAGGTGGTCGAATAATACTACTTCGCCCAATCTTGTGGCATCTACAGGTTCGTATAGTAGTATCGTAAGAGACCAAACTGGTAATTATTTCTTTACTTCGACCATTGATGTAAAGAAGGTGTTTCCAACCGTTAAGCCCTTCGCTTATGCCAAGAAAAGTCCACTATTCTGTGAAGGGACAAGTACCGATTTATTGACAGATACACCAGACTATGCTTCATTTGTGTGGAATACTGGCGAAACCCAAAAGCAAATCACCGTAAAAAATGCAGGCTCATATAGTGTGCGTGGTATTAGTGCTTTGGGTTGTGCATCGCCAGAATCAAATATTATACAGGCCCAAACGCTCCCATTGCCAGGAAAACCTGTAATATATCAAAGTGATATTGCAGTTTGTGAAGGAAATCCTATTACATTGGCTTCAACAAGTTTGAAAGAGAGTGTTTGGAGTACTAACGAAACCGCTCCTGTCATTACGCTTCGTACGGCAGGAGATTATCGAGTTACTGTGCGTCAGAAAGATGAAAATGGTTGTTTTTCTGCTGAGTCTGAACCTGCAATTTTTGCTATTAAGCCACGCCCCGAAACTCCCGAAATAATACAAGTAGGCCCCTATACATTACAGGCTAAGCAGAAAACTGAGGTAACCGATTTAGCCTATGAATGGAAGCAAGATGGCGGTACATCTGCCAATAAAACAGCATTTATCAAGATTAATGCACCAAGTTTTATAACCGTTACTGCACTCCGAAACTTCACGGTTTCTAACAAAACTCTTACCTGCCGTTCTAACCTTTCGGGAGCATATTCGTTTGTGCCAAATACCGAATTATCGGGTATTATTATTTATCCGAATCCAACGACCAATGGTATAGTTACACTCGAAGCAAAAGAAAATATTGAAGATTTTACGTTGACAATTTATGATAGTAGAGGGCGATTTATTTATTCAAGCCCAATTCCAAATCTAACCGAACGTCGAGTGGTAGATTTATCGAATTTAGGGCCGGGCAGATACATCGTGAAACTGACTCATGGAGTGTTTGTCGAAACGAAGAATATTGTAATCATGAAATAAAATCAAAACCAGTAAGAATAGCGATGAATCTTTGCTATCCTTACTGGTTAGTTTCTTAACTTTCTTTCTCCAAAAACTCCTTAATTCGGTGGGTTTTATCTTTTCCGATTAATTTTATTAGTTCTTCTTCTGGAGCATTCTTAATATTAGAAATAGTCTTGTATTGTTTCAAAACTTTTGTGGCAGTCAGTTTCCCAATTCCATCTGCACTTTCGAGGCTACTAATCAAGAAATTTTTGCTTCGGCGGTCACGGTGATGCGTGATTCCGAAACGGTGAGCTTCATCTCGACAACGCTGAATGAGTTTCAGAGACTCTGATTTTTTATCAATGTAAAGCGGTAGCGTATCTTCAGGGAAATAAATTTCTTCCAAACGCTTCGCAATGCCAATGATTGGAATTTGGCCGTAAAGTCCGATTTCTTTGAGGGCATCGCATGCTGCCGAAAGTTGTCCCTTCCCACCATCAATAATAATCAAATCGGGTAATTCGGCTTTTTCTTCCAGTAAACGACTATATCGACGGCCTACAACCTCTTTCATGGTTGCAAAGTCGTTTGGCCCTTCAACCGTTTTTGGAATGTAGTGGCGGTAATCTCTCACCGAAGGCTGCCCGTTGATAAAGCAAACCATTGCCGAAACTGGGTTTGTGCCTTGAATATTCGAGTTATCGAAACACTCGATGTGGCGAGGCAGATTTTTTAATTGTAAATCTTGCTTCAACTTTACCAGCACACGGTCACGTTTGTTGGTTGCTCCACTGGCAGCAATCGCTTCTCGCTCGGCTTTTTCACGCTGAAAATACATCACGTTTTTGAGCGACATTTCCATTAACTTCCGTTTATCGCCGATTTGTGGAACGGCAATTTCGGCTTTCATGTCAATTTCGAGTGGAATATTCGTCACAATTTCCTTCGATTCACTCTCATATTTTTGGCGAAGTTCCACAATCAACATCGTCAGAATTTCGTCTTCGGTTTCATCGAGCTTTTTCTTTACTTCCAGCGTTTGGCTTTGAGTAATTGTTCCGTTAATGACTTTCAGATAATTGATATAAGCTGAACTTTCATCAGAAACAATACTGAAAACATCCAAGTCTTTAATGGCTGGATTGACAACCGTGGCTTTGCTTTGGTAATTTTGGAGAAAATCCAGTTTTAGCTTAAACTGATGTGCTTCTTCAAAAGCCAATTTAGCTGCCGATTCTTGCATTTTTTGTGCAAAATATTGTTTAGCAGGAGCAATATTACCTTTCAGAATATGGTGTACCTGCTCAATTTCTTTGTTGTATTCTTCCTCTGGCTGGCGATTTTCGCACGGCCCTTTACAGTTGCCGATGTGGTATTCTAAACAAATTTTATATTTTTTTGCTGCTACATTTTCTTCCGAAAGATTCAGAATACATGTCCGAATCGTATAAAGTTGGCTGAACATTTCGAGCAGGGCATACATGGCTTTTGAATTAACAAATGGCCCGTAAAGTTTGCCTTTACTTTTATCTTCCATGCGGCGAGTGGTAATAACTCTCGGGAAACGCTCGTTGGTTACGCACACATACGGGTACATTTTATCGTCTCGCAGTAAGATATTAAAGCGAGGTTGATATTTTTTTATGAGCGTGTTTTCAAGCAAAAGGGCATCGTATTCGGTCGGAACGATGGTAAACTCAAGTTTACGAATATTTATTACCAAACGACGAGTTTTGCGGTCATGCCTATTGAAGTTATAAAAATAACTACTTACCCGATTTTTTAGATTTTTAGCTTTTCCAACATAAATTACTTCGCCAGTTTCATCAAAATAGCGATAAACCCCCGGTTCTTCGGGAAGTTGTGGAAGCACAGATTTATAATCAAATGTTATTTCAGACATAAATGTATTTGACTGATGTAAGAAACACGTTCTTATTAAACAGTCTCTATCGAAAACAAAATTAACTTATTTTACGGTTCAATATTTTTTTTGAGCCTCTTTGTTTGACAACTTATTGCATAAATTTGTTTCTTAATTTGTAAGAAAATTCAACAGCTATCATGATTAAAAGGATTTTTGTGCTTGCTCTGAGGTGTTTATGTCTGCTACTTTTTAATTTTAATACTTTTGCTCAACCTTCTGGTTTTATAGATGAGGTCATTTCTGATAATTGGACAATCCCTTCTGGACTTACTTTTGATGCCAACGGACGGATGTATGTATGGGAAAAAAGCGGAAAGGTTTTTATAGTTGAAAATGGTGTAAAATCGACCAAACCAATCATTGATATAAGCGAAGAAGTACTTGATTACGGAGACCACGGACTCAATGGCTTTGCTCTCGACCCTGATTTTCTGAAAAATGGCTACGTTTATCTAATGTATGCCGCCAAACGTCATCATGTACTCAATTTCGGTAAACCAGATTACCAAGCTCAAGAAGAAACCCCTTTTCAGACTACAATCGGCCGAATTACTCGTTATTCGCTTACAGTTTCGAGTGGTTTTACCGAAATTGATTTGAATTCAAGAAAGGTATTGATAGGCGAAACTCCATCAACTGGGATTCCGATTTTGGTTGATAATCATGGTGTTGGGTCTTTGGTTTTTGCTTTAGATGGTACACTTATGGCAAGTGTTGGTGATGCCGCTTTAGCAACCGAAGGAGTGGTTGATGATACACAAAGCGATTGGTTTAAGGAAGCCATAAGTTTGGGATTTATCACTGCTGACGAAAATATCAATGCCTACAAATGTCAATCACTAACATCCTTGAATGGAAAAATTCTTAGGATAGACCCAAACACTGGCGATGGAATTGCCTCAAATCCTTTTTTTGAGAGCGGTAAACCACGTTCGGCTAAATCACGAATTTGGAGTTATGGATTGCGTAATCCATTTCGATTTTCAATCAAACCAAACACAGGAAGCACAAACCCTGCTGATGCAAATCCTGGGACAATTTATATGGGGGATGTGGGGTGGTCGCATCGAGAAGAGATTAATGTGGCTACCAAAGGCGGATTAAATTTCGGTTGGCCAACCTACGAGGGCATTGATTTTATCAATAAAGCCTACCAAGACCCAACGTATTTACCAAAAAATCATCAAAAACCTATCATTGATTGGCGTGGCACTTTCGCACAAGGCATTGTAGAGGGCGATGCTTTTGCCGTTGGCTCTCCACAATTCAAAGGCAATAAATTTTCAGGAATTGCTTCGATTGGGGGTATTTGGTATAATTATCAGCAGTTTCCGAGAGAATACCAAAACCTCTATTATCACGCAGACTACGAAGGCTGGATAAAAGCTTTTAAGTTCGATACAAAAGGAAACCCGACCGAAGTGATTGATTTTGTGAGTGATATTCACCCAACGTCGTTTGCAATCAATCCGAAAGATGGAGCAATTTATTATACCAATTATTTTTACCCAAATATTCACGAAATCAGACGTTTGTCTTATAACCCAAATGCCAATCGCCGCCCAACGGTTGTGCAATCTGCTACGCCAATTTATGGAAAAGCACCTTTAACCGTAAATTTCAAAGCAAGCGACTCGAAAGACCCCGAAGGAACAGCCTTGCAATATGAATGGAATTTTGGTGACGGCCAAAGCTCAAATGAAGCTAATCCCAGTCATACTTATAATTCAATAGGAAAAGTAGCCACTTATGGTGCAAGCGTTAAAGTGACCGATGCGGCAGGGCTTTCTTCTTTCAAGACAATGAATATTTTTGTGGATAATACACCTCCCCAAATCATTAACACAAGTATCGATAAATTAGAGATTTTTGATAATACCAAGGATTTTCCAGTAAGCCTCAATGCCCAAGTAACGGATGCTGAGCATAGCAAAGAACAACTTAGTTATTTATGGTCAGTGCTGCTCTACCACGATGACCACATTCATTTCGTGACATCATCTTATCGCTTAACTGGTGAGGCTGTTTTGAATATTGTGCCATGCGATGACCAAATCTATTTCTACAAAGTTACGCTGACTGCCACCGATGCCGAAGGACTGAGTTCTACTTATGAAAAAGTAATTAAGCCAAATTGTGGAGTTTTGAGCGTATCGCCGATAGCTTCCCAACTCAGTGTTGCTCCCAATCCAACCCAACACACGATTGATATTTTTCCGTTAAACGACTTGACAAATAAGGTCTTAAAAGCGACTCTTTATTATAGAAATGGTGGTGTTTTGATGGAAAAAGAAGCTTTTTGGCAAGAAATAAAACCTATTCTTGATTCAAAACTCATTGCCGCCGAAAGCGGAATGTATCTACTGAAAATCTCAACCGATGGTTTTTCTAAGACATTTAAGGTGATAAAAAATTAGTCTCTTTAATTGTAAAATCTTTAATGCTGGCAAGGTTCAAAACCTTGCCAGCATTTTTTTTAGATAAAATTTTAATCAGGTCGTAAAAAAAACTTCAAAATGCTTGCATAATGAGATTTTTAAAATTTACTTTGCAATGCAAAGTTCTTTTTAAAATAATGCAATCGAATCAAATTAAAGTATTTTTCAGAATCAGCCGAGCCACTTTGAGTTTGGCTTTGCTTTCGGCATTGTGCTGCTTGTTGTTGATTATCAGGGCGGTGCAGACCGAGCAGCTTCGAGGGCTGTTTTTACTCTGGAATCTTTTCTTGGCTTGGGTGCCATTATTTTTCGCTCTTGTTGCCCGTCGTTTATCTTCATCAGTATTAGTCACTAAATCAAGGCAACTTTTGATTTTAGTTAATTTAGGTTTGTGGTTACTTTTCTTTCCGAATGCTCCTTACTTGATTACTGATTTGATACATTTAGGCGAATATGAAAGACATATTTTATGGTTCGATACGGTAGGCTTTTTTATTGCGGCTTTGGCGGGGGTTTGTACGGGTTTATATTCTTTACAAGTTACACATCAGGTACTTAATCAATTTATTAATAGTGTTTTAGCTTGGTTTATTATTGCGGCAAGTATTGTGTTATCAGGTTTTGGTTTGTATCTCGGACGTTTCGTAAGGTTCAATAGTTGGGATTTATTCACGAATCCATTTTATTTGTTCCGAAAATCGTTTCAAGAATTACAAAATCCATTGGCTATTCAAACAACGCTGGTTTTTACTTTGGTTGTGGCGGTGCTTTATGTTTCGATGCTCATTTTAATTCCGAATCGTGATGCAAATCTTAAAAATGCTGCGTAGTTTTCGTCATGCTTTTGCTGGGCTTCGATTTCTGATGGAGGAAAACAATGCAAGGTTTCATGTGTTTGTTGGTGTAATCGCCTTGTTAGCAGGGTTTTATTTGAAATTATCAGCCATCGAATGGACAATTATTATTACCCAAATCGGATTAGTTTTGGTAGTAGAAACACTCAATACGGCAATCGAAAAACTCTGTGATTTTGTATCACCCGACTACCATCAATTAATCGGAAAAGTAAAAGATTTAGCCGCTGCCGCAGTATTGATTATGTCGATTGTTGCGGTTATTGTCGGAATTATCATATTTTTGCCTAAACTTTTCATTCATTTATGAACGAACATCTCGAAAATCTAAAAGAAATTCGCTCCTTGATGGAACGCTCCTCGAAATTCCTTTCGTTGAGTGGCCTTTCGGGTATTTCGGCGGGCGTATGTGCTTTATTGGGTGCTTGGTATGCTTATGCTAAATTGCATGTTGATGGCTCAAGTTTGCTAAGTATTCCAGAAGTAAGACACGAAATTGTACCCAAATTAGTGCTTGAAGCGGTTGTTGTTTTAGGTTTCGCTTTGTTTTTTGGAATATTTTTTACAGTCAGAAAGACCCGTAAACAAGGATTGAGTGTTTGGAATAAATCATCAAAATTATTATTACTCAATTTGATGATTCCTTTATGTGCTGGAGGGCTATTTTGTTTGGGAATGCTTTATCACGGATTTTTTTGGTTGTGTTTTCCTGCCACTTTAGTTTTTTATGGTGTTGCTTTGGTGAGTGCAAGTAAATACACATTGCATGATACATTTTCTTTGGGTATAGCAGAAATCATTTTAGGAATAATATCCTTATTTTTGGCAAAATATAATTTAATTTGTTGGGCATTGGGTTTTGGTGTACTGCATATTATTTACGGTACTGTTATGTACTTTAAATACGATATGGCCCCCAAAAAAACTGAGTGAATTTGAAATTACTTTGAAATAAGATATTTATCACTGCTGACCATCGACCGCATCGGCGGTCCGATGTTGACGGTGGACTATTTATGCAAATATTACAGAATTTTAATAAGGCATTTGAAAGCAAGGCTCGACTCGGTATTATGTCGGTGCTGATGGTCAATGACGAGGTAAGTTTCATAGTTTTGAAAGACCTTTTATCAATGACTGACGGCAACTTGGCTACGCATTTACGTGCCTTAGAAGAAGCCAACTATATTGCATTCAAAAAAGAGTTTATCGGCCGAAAACCAAGCACCGTTTACAGCGTAACCGAAGAAGGTAAAAAGGCATTTGAAGACCACCTCAATGAACTCGAAAAGTTTATAAAAGGCTCATAACTATATTTTTTTGCAATCTTACTTTGAAATACAAAGTTCTTTTTGATTTACAACAATTAATTTTTGAAATAATATGGAAAATTCTGAACAGAAATCGACTTTTTTTGAAAGGAATGCAGCACTGATTAAAGGCTTTTTTATCGGCTTTTTAATTTTTTTATTGTTGATTCCTACCTTTATGATACAATCACTTATAAGTGAACGAGAAGGGCGTAAAAGTGAAGTAATACAAGAAGTAAGTTCAAAATGGGGGAATAGTCAACAACTAATTGGGCCAATTTTGAGGATTCCATATTACGAAATTTCAAGAGTAGAAAAGCTAAACACCAATGGTAAAAAAGAAATTGAGCAGACTAAGTCATTGGAATATGCGTATTTTTTGCCTAATAAACTGGTAGTCAATGGCTTAGTTAGCCCAGAAAAACGTAGTAGGGGAATTTATGAAATCGTTGTTTATAATTCTAAAACTATATTTGATGGCGATTTTGAAAATATTTCCCTTGAACAATTTAAGGTGTTGCCCGAAAATATACTTTGGAAAGATGCAAGCGTCTTATTTACTCTCAGCGATTTTAGGGGGATAACCGATGACATAGAACTTACTTGGAATGGCAATAAATCGTTTTATTCGTCAGGTGCAAAACTACCATTTAGTCGTGAGTCAAATATTGCAATTTCTGGGATTTCTACTCCTGTTAACATTAATAATGAAGGAAAAGGTAAATATGTTTTTCATTTTGAAGCGAATTTGAAAGGTTCGGAGTCGTTAAATATTGTTCCAATTGGCAAAACAACTAAAGTTATGCTAAACTCTAATTGGCAAAATCCAAGTTTTATTGGAGCATTTCTGCCAGATAAACGAGTAGTGAACGAAAAAGGATTTGCGGCTTCATGGAAAGTTTTGCATCTAAATCGAGACTTTCCTCAACAATGGACAGGAATCACTCCCGAAACATTGACACAATCAAGTTTTGGGGTAAATCTTATAACACCTAATGATAATTATCAACAAAGTAGCCGTTCGGTGAAATATGCGATTCTTATTATTGCACTTATCTTTATGGCATTCTTCTTCATTGAAATTCTAAATAAAAAGCGAGTACACCCATTTAATTATATCTTGATTGGATTAGCTCTTTGCATTTTTTATACCTTATTATTATCAATTTCTGAGTTTCTAACATTCAATATATCATATCTGATAGCTACATTTTTGACGGTAGGGTTAGTCTTCTTGTATTCAAAGAGCATTTTTCAAAATACACGTTTGTCTGGTTTAGTAGCCTTAGTCATGCTTACACTCTACGGTTTTATCTTCGTAATTATACAATTAGAAGATACTGCTCTTTTGATAGGTAGTATTGGTTTATTTACTATCTTATCAATAACTATGTATATCTCTCGTCGAATAGATTGGCAAAATGTTGGGCTAAAAAGTAACTAATGAGAATGGAGCAAGAAGAAAGTTGGGTTAAAGCTATAAGAAACCTGAATGTTTTGCCAATGATTGTAACGCTTATTATTTTTTGCATTATAACAATAAAAGACCATTTGTGGTGGAATAGTGAGCAAATACTGTTTATGGTATTTTCATTAGCAAGTATAATAGGATACATATTAAGTTTTAGAGCAGTGGTTGGAGAATATAGAAGCTATTTGAATCTACTTACTTGGGTTATTGGATTTATAACTACTTCTTTTTGGTTTGTAGAATTCGCTCAAATTGTAATTTACTCTTATTCTTTTGTCGAAAAATCCATTTTTGTATATTCTATTTTCTTGTTTATAATTTGTTATCCGCTTTGTATGCTTTATTACAATTTTAAATTATTTATGAATGAAATTTCTAAACCATCTTGGCACGCTGATGACGCTGATGTTCCATCGCAGATTGTTACGGATTTTTGTTCATAAAATTTATTACAAACCTGTCCTACAAATAATCTTATGTTTACGTTTAAGTTAAAACCGTTTATTGCTTTTCTCCTGCTGTTTTTAGTAGAAGTCGGAATCGCTCTTTGGGTCGATGATACCCTTATTCGACCATTTTTTGGAGATTTCTTAGCCGTAATTGCTCTATTTTTTGTGCTGAAAACATTTCTAAACTTATCAGATTTAAACTTAGCTTTTACGGCCGTCGGAGTTGCGTATTTTCTTGAGTTCTTGCAATACTGCAATTTCTTGAAGGGTGTTGGCTTAGAAAAATACAAAATCATAGTCATAGTTCTGGGCAGTTCGTTCGACTGGAGAGATGTTTTTGCTTATACCTTGGGCATTTTTGCTGTCTTTCTGTTCGATAAAGAAACGCTGGGGCTAAAGGTCTGACGGAACGTCTGACCCATAAATATTATCAATATGAATTTCGTGAATAAAAACTCAATCGTCCGTGAAATTTGGGGAAATGCCGATACCATTTTGTTTATTTTTGGTGGAGCAGCAGCCGAATTTTCATTAAATAAGGCCGTTGATTGGCTTTATTTTACTGGCAAACTCCCCGCCGACCCACTCGGTCGGTTATTTTCAACGGTGGTTTATGCCCAACAAATTATTTTTTCAGATGAGCGAATAGCCCTTGCGGCTATTGATAAAATTACGGCAATACATCAGTCGGTTGAGCAGAGTAGGGGCATGAAGATTCCTGATTGGGCCTATCGTGATGTCCTTTTTATGTTGATTCATTATTCGATTTCGGCTTTTGAATTGCTCGAAAGAAAACTGACAGATGCCGAAAAAGAAGAAATATTCGATGTCTTCAATCGGGTAGGGGAGCGAATGGGTCTGAAAGATTTACCTCGTAATCATACCGATTGGTTGCTTGTTCGAGAGCAACATTTACAAGAAAATTTACTAAAAAGCACCTTTACCGACGATTTATACAAGCAATACCGTAAGCATTTGGGTTTGCTCCGATACCTTATTTTATGGGAAGGACAAAAACTCGTTGTGCCTTTTCGAGTAAGCAAGCTATTATCAATGAGAAGGTTTTCGGTTTTAAAGCCTTTTCTGCTACTTTATAAATTCACACAAAAAATACGATTCGATAAGTTTCTGAAACAAGCCCTCCTTCCTCCCGATTATGCACAGCAAATTATGGCTTTGGATAGAATGGCTATCGATTCACGATAATTGATTTTCAAGTTGTTAGGGTTTAGGTTTGAAAAGCTCCTTGATATTCGAGGGGCTTTTTTGTTGATTTATGAAAGATACCTTTAAGCTGTTGTTGGTTAGATTCTTAATTATACATTCTTCGTTCTCCATTAGTACCTAAAGCCAAACATTTTTCGTAATTTTGTAGGATAAATCAAAAAAATACGCTCGAATGAATGCTGGACAAGCTTATTGCTCTTTTTGTGGCAGACGTAAAAACGAAGTTGAATTATTAATATCTGGGTCAGAAGCTAATATCTGTAATTTTTGTGTCGAACAAGGTTTTCAATTAGTACAACAAGAATTAAATGGTGGAGTTGCTCCGCAGAAAAAAGAAAAGAAAAAGAAATCAGAATTACCAAAGTTTGATTTAAGACCGCCAGTTGAACTCAAAAATCACCTTGACCAATTTATTATTGGGCAAGATGAAGCCAAAAAGGTTTTGAGTGTGGCAGTATATAACCATTATAAACGCCTAACTCAGCCAAAACGTGAAGACGATGTAATGATTGAGAAGTCGAACATCATCATGGTTGGCGAAACTGGTACGGGTAAAACCTACTTGGCTCGTACGATTGCAAAGGTGCTTCAAGTGCCATTTGCCATTGCCGACGCAACGGTGCTTACCGAAGCGGGTTATGTGGGCGAAGACGTAGAAAGTATCTTGAGTCGATTGCTTCAAGCGGCCGATTTTAATGTAGAATTAGCCGAGCGTGGTATCGTTTATATTGATGAAATTGATAAAATTGCCCGCAAAGGCGATAATCCTTCTATCACGCGTGATGTAAGCGGTGAAGGTGTGCAACAAGGACTTCTGAAATTATTGGAAGGCTCAATCGTGAGCGTGCCACCGCAAGGCGGACGCAAACACCCAGAGCAAAAATTGATTCAGATAAATACCGAAAATATCTTGTTTATTTGTGGAGGGGCTTTCGATGGTATCGACCGCCACATTGGCAAGCGTATGAATACTCGTCCGATTGGGTTCTCTAATACTGGTAAAAATATCGACCTTTCGACAGATACAAGTTTGCTGCGTTTCGTGACTCAACAAGACCTAAAATCATTCGGTTTGATTCCTGAATTGATTGGTCGTTTGCCTTTGTTGACTTATCTCAACCCGCTCGACCGTTCGGCACTTCGTAGAATCCTTACCGAGCCTAAAAACGCTTTGGTAAAACAATACAAAAAACTTTTTGCGATGGAAGATGTAAAACTCGAATTTTCGGAAGAAGTATTGGAGTTTATCGTTGACCAAGCAATGGAGTTTAAACTCGGTGCAAGGGGCTTACGCTCGGTTTGTGAAGCAATCATGACCGATATTATGTACGAAATTCCTTCTGACAAGTCAATCAAAAACTTTACGATTACGCTTGACTACGCCCAAAATATGTTTGAGCGTTCGGCGTTTTATCAGCTAAAATTGGTTGCTTAGTTTTAATAATATTTTCTTCTAAAGTCTCATTTTGCTTGCGAAATGAGACTTTTTTATTTAAAACTTTCTTTGCGACCTTTGTACAATACTTTGGGCGTTTTGTGGTTAGTCAATTAAGCACAGCATATTTCTCAAATTAAATCTACAATCAATATGAACGTTATTTTCTTACACGGTTTTGGCGAAGATGCCACAGTTTGGACTGATTTTTTGAAACTTTTACCCAGCGAACATACTTATTTTTGCCCCGATTACTCATCATTGACTAATATCGAAAGTATTGATGGCTATGCTGATTGGTTAAAAGCATATACGAATGAAAACAGTATTTCCGAATCTGTAATCATTGGTCATTCGATGGGTGGATACATCGCTTTGGCTTATGCTGAAAAATTTCCGAAAGAAGTTTTAGGATTAGGACTTTTTCATTCTTCGGCTTATGCAGATAACGAAGAGCGTAAAGAAATTCGCCTCAAAACCGCTCGTGTGATTGACCAGCAAGGTACGGCCAAATTTATCAAAGGATTTTACCCGAATATGTTTACCGAAGAATTTAAGGAGAAAAATGCTGATTTTATCGAAAAGCAAATCGAAAGTTATGCCTATTTCCCGAAAGAGGCCCTGATGAATGCCCAAGTTGCTATGCGTGGGCGTGAAGATAAAACCAAGGTTTTGAAAGATGCCACGTACCCAATTATGATTTTAGCGGGTGAAAAAGATACTTTCGTGCCGAAATTGGCTGCCCAAGAACAAATAGCTTTATTAAAAAATAACCACAGTGTGATATTAGAAGGTGTAGCTCACGCAGGAATGTTTGAAAAACAAGCCGAAAGTGCCAAGGTCGTAACTAATTTTTTGTCGAAGATTTGAAAGATTAATATGCGACAAACACAATAAAAAGCTTGTAATGGCTAACCCTGTAAGGGTCTTTAGAAATTAAGATAGGGCATCGCCCTATTAATAAAGACGAAGCTCTCAAACAGGGAAGGGCTTCTCTCTTCCCTAAGTGCGTTAAAAACCTTCCAGCATTAAGATAAATTTGAATTGTTCTACACCCACAAAAAGCACAAAAGCCAACATTCCTGCTGGCTTTTGTTGTATATCAATTACTCCCCTTTAGGGGATGGGGGTTACTTCCAACCATCATCCGAAGGTTTTGGTTTTGGAGCTGGTTTTTTGGCTGCTGCATTTCCTTTAGCAGGTGCTACTGATGATGCAGTAGAGAAACCGCCACCACTTGGGCTTGAAGAAGCAACTGCTACGTTTTTCTCAACTCTCGAATACACACGACTTACGATTTTCCATTCGCCATTGATTTTCAAGAGATTCAAGAAATCAACGAATTTGAAAGTTGGTAATTCTTCTTCGGTTACG
Source organism: Emticicia aquatilis (assembly GCF_014644295.1). Taxonomy (GTDB): domain Bacteria; phylum Bacteroidota; class Bacteroidia; order Cytophagales; family Spirosomataceae; genus Emticicia; species Emticicia aquatilis. The sequence continues at coordinate 441,178 of NZ_BMKK01000001.1, read as the reverse complement.
GCCGTAGCTGCAGTGCCAGCATAGCTATAATTTACAATTTTGCTTGTCCATTTTGCTCCACCCGCAGGCACGGCAGCAATGAATTTTTTCACCGGCATTTCCGAAACTTTCCCTTCTTTACTCAAATTACGGAGATTGGCATAAGGAAAAAATGCACGATTCAAACGAGCCGTGTCGCCCACAGCACCGCCATCTAAGTAATTATTGATTGTTTCTTTAATAGCGTCGTCTTCTGATTGAGCAAAGGTGCTTACCGAAATACCCAATAAAGCTATCAATGCAAATAATGATTTGTTCAATTTCATCGGTATAGATATGTTTTAATCTTGTGGTAAATTAACGAAAATATTTTTTTACTATTGCTATTATCTAATTTCTAAATTTAAAAATTGACTAAGTTTTGTTTTTATGATGCTGATAGCCAAATGATTATTTTTATTTGGCGGCGTATTCCTTTATTACGGCACTAATATTTGCTTCGGTGTTTCCTTGTTTTACTCTATTATCAGACAAGATTTGTATGATTCGCTGGTCTAAAATCGAAAAAGTATTAAAATCATAATTATTACTACTCATCACGGGTATCATTATCGACTTTGTATTTTCGGTGTGACCAATGCCCAAGGCGTGTGTTAGCTCATGGCGTAAAACACCATTTTGCAAATTGCTTGGTGTTGTGGGCGAAAGCCAAACTACTGCTTTGGTTATGGCATCGCTCGACCATTGAGTAAAGGTAGTACCTTGAACCGAACTATTGCTCACCTGAAAGCTGGTATATTTGCTATTATGAGTGGCCGCTTCAACTCTGTTTATGATAATATCAGCTTCAGCTACAACTTCGGTTCTGACCATCTTGTTGTATTTATTCAAAGTATTCATGTCGGCCATCACTTTATCTAAAGCACTCAATAGAGTGGTGGTTCGGCCGCCGTCCCAATATACTTTAATTTGAGTTTTGGTTGGCAACCATTTTCTAATGGTCATTGCTGCAGTGCCTGCCGAATTCTTTAAAGCAAGCCTCACAAAAGTATCGTATATTTCTTGACTACTGGGTTTTACGGTTGTTGTGGTGGATGTTGTTGTTGTATTATTGGTCGAATTGGTAGTTGTATTAGTAGCTGGGGTAATATTTTCTTCTGAAGTTTGGCAAGCAATCGTCAGAAAAACTAATGATACTGCGGTTACGGCAAAGGCAATTTTCATTTTGGCTAAATTTTATTTCACTTGTCTCAATAGAATTTTATAGGGTTTTGTGTGAAAAATCAACTAAAAACAGAGCAAATTTCGTACCATCAAAACCTAAAAAATCTTTTATTTTTTGTGTTTGAGAATAGCGATTATAATTATTTAACGAAAAAAAATATAATTTGTTACTTTCTGAATAAATTACGTCAGAAGGGATGTAAATGTAGAAGGAAGCTGGGATTGTTACCGAAAAGTAAATAAATTTATAAAAAAAATGATTTTTATCTTGCGGAAACTAAGTTTTTAATACATTTGTAATAGTTAAATTTTATTTACTCCAAAACAAAAATTACACAAAATGGGATTAATGTCATTTTTTAAAGGTGTGGGCGAAAAACTTTTCGGACACAAAGAAGAGGCTGCTCCAGTAGAACAAAAAGAAGAATTGAAAGCAAGTGCTTTATTGGCTCACGTTCAAAAACTTGGTTTGCCATTCAACACCCTTACTGTTAAAATTGCTGGTGATACCGTAACCTTAGTTGGTGAAGTTGACAAGCAAGAAGATGCAGAGAAAATTGCATTAGCAGTAGGAAATGTAGAAGGCGTACACGTAGTTGATAACCAATTGGTAGTAGCTACTCCTGAACCAGAAGCTCAATTCCATACTGTTGTGAGTGGTGATACACTTTCAAAAATTGCTAAAACTTACTACGGTGATATGATGAAATATCCTGTGATTTTTGAAGCTAACAAGCCGATGCTTACACACCCTGATAAAATCTATCCAGGTCAAGTATTAAGAATTCCTGCTCTTTAATCTTGTAAAGAGAATTTATATGAAAGCCTTTCTTGCGTTTGCAGGAAAGGCTTTTTTAGTGATTGTTTATTTTTCGATGATAAGTTTTTTGATAGAAACCCGCTTATCGGAGTCGGTTTTGATGAAATAAATACCAGCCGAATAACTACTCACATCGAATACTTCGTGTTGTTTTCCCAGTCCTTTTATATTTCTTGTTTGGATTATTTTACCGCCAACATCAATGATATTTATGCTTGAATTTTGAGATGTGCTACTCACAAATTCAACAAAGACTTGCTCGCTTGTGGGGTTGGGATAAACTTTTACTTGCTCTATAACAGCTTCTTCATCGGCTAATGGCTCTAAAACTGTAATCTTTGCACTACCGTTTACAATACCTATACCACACGAGTTTTTGATTTCTTTTATGCTGTAAGTAGTTGATTTTGTGGGTCTTACCTCAATCGGGAAAGGTGTTTTATTACAAATAAATGAGCGGCCGTCTGACAACTTTAATTCAATCGGTAGTTCGCCTGTGAGGTTTACGTTTAATAAAGTGCTGTCGCCTTTGAGCATCGAAACATCACCACTGATGATTGCAGTAGCAAGCGGGATAATTGTGACATTTATTTTGGCTCTTTTACTTTCACACCCATAACTATTGCTTTGGCTGACATAGTAGCTATAAGTACCTGAGTTTCCCGTTGGAGGAGTAATATTTAAAAATGGTTTTACGTCAAGTTCGCCAGTGTACCATTTTAGGTTTGTACCTGTGGCGGTTAAAGGCGATGTTTCGCTGTTTTGACAAAAACTATAGTTTTCTACAACAACTGGCGGCGACGGAGGGGTAATGATGCTGAATGGCCCCAGAACAGAACTGAAATATTCAGTATTTTTGGCGGCGACTTTTATACGATAACCCGTACCTGTTTGAAAACCAGGAGGAATTTGAGCCGAAAGTGTAAACAACGAAACTTGCGTTGGTAAATCGGTAAAATTATTACCTGTTGGGTCTGAAATTTGAATGACGAGTTGACTATTGCTCGAAAGTTTTCCAACTATTGATATTGATAATCTGATGCTTTGACCTTGGCAAATCGTACTGGTTGATAATGCTTCTGCTTGGATTTGTGGCTGAACTACATTGACTGATGCCGAGTTGCCTGTGCTACCTGTTCCACACATGTTTTTTACCGAAACTACCGAATAAGTTGTGCTTTCGGCGGGAGTTCGAGAGACTACGTATGAATTTTGTCGAAAATTCTCTACCAATGTTCCATCCGATAACTGAAATGACCAAGTGCCACTACCACCCAAACTTACGACCAAATCAGTACTTTCGCCAGCATTAATACTGCTTTTAGTACTTGAAATAGTAGCGTTGGGGTAGGTTCTGACCGCAAAATGCTCGCTTATTGGACTGATGGTTTCGGGGCGTGTGGCTGTTAGGCGAACACGATAGTCGTCGCCTTCGGGCAGAGAAAATGGCAGCTTGATGGCAATTTTATCAGCCACAAACTTTGATTCAATTCGTTGAAAGTTTTTGCCATTTTTATCCGAAATATCTACAAAAAGTTGATTGTTATTCTCAAACATTCCTTCTAAGTCGAAACTAATTTTTAGAGAATCTCCCACGCAATAAACCTTTTTGTCGAGTGTATTGATTGTAAGGAAATTAGCACTTCTTGCAGTAATCTGATATTCAGCCAGCGGAGAAAAACGAATAGCAAACGAAGCTTGCATTTTTTGATATTGTTGCTCGGTGAAGATATTACCACAACGCTGCTGATACGACATAATATTATCAATGGGTGGGCTGAAAGTTTCACCATTGGCATCTTGCAGGTCGGCAGGTGTTTTTTGGTCGCAATTATAAGCATAAATAAGTGGCAAACGCTCAAAAGGGTCGGCAGGAGTGTCGCAAAGTTGGTCGCCTGTTGTTACGCAATTTGAGCCGGCTCCACGAGTGACTAATTCTCTTTTGCTTATATCTGGGTTATTGCTATCTTGAAAAGTATGTAAAAGACCAAAGTAATGTCCAATTTCGTGGAGGAAAGTTTTGTTTTTTAGGTTATTGAAGTCGTCTTCGGTTCGCTCAAAGTATGAATAGAAAATACGATTAGTGCTGGCCGAATAGCTTGGCAAGGCTGCATATCCACTCAGAATAGTGAGGTTTTGGAGCGTAATATATTTGACAAAATAAATATTGATGGCATCAGAAACGTCGTTGGCTTGGCGAAGAGCAGCCTCATCGACTATTTTGAAATCAGCGTATTGGTCGTTTTTGATTTGATAGACTTTATCGTTGTAGAGATAAAGCTGGATATTGATATTTTGAAGATACGTATTGGCGTTATTGATTATCGCCCTCACATCTGATTCGCTCAAAAAACTACTGGCATTATTGGCCGATACTACATTGGCTTTTACCGCTACTCTATAATTGGTAATTGCTCTGCTATTTTTTTGTTGAGTAAACTTCTGAAATAGCTCAAGTAATTCTTTTTTTTGTGCTTCGCTTGGCGAGGGACTACCGCAGACAAATTGTGCCAATAGCATTTTGCCTTGCCCCGTCAGTAGAAGCATTGTAAGTATTAAAATTTTTACTTTTTTCATTTATATAAGGGACTCGCTCAATTTTTTCATCGTGACAACAGCGTGCATTTCATACAGCAAAAATTTTGCCGAAGGATTTTTTTTGACTGTATTTTTCCCTAAAGGTAACAAATTGATGGGTCTTGTAAGGAAATAGCAGCTAAGTTTTGAGTAAACTCGATGATATTTTATTGAGCGGTAAAATGAGAAAGCCCGTGCCAAAAATTACAGATAGGAGATAATTTTAAGTTATATAAAAGAGGTAGTGTATGGGATTTACACTACCTCTTTTGTATTTTATCAAAGCAAAGTCTTATATTTCTCTCTGAAAATCTGAAATTCTTCCTCCAGAAAGACCAGATTTTCTTGAAAATGAGTTAAATCTCCTGTTTTTGAAGGAACTTCGATGATTTCGGTAATGTCATGGATGCGTGCCAAGCCGATAGTTCCAGAGTTCCCTTTGAGGGTGTGAAGTTCTCTTTGAATAGTTTTTACATCATCGGGATACGCATTTTTGGCGTTTTGAATTTGCTCTTCGGCTTCTCGCTCGAAATCTTCAAAGACTGAAATTAGCATTTCTTCACCCACCATTTCTTTGAGTTGATTCACCACTTCCATATCAAAAGTTGGTAATGAAGGATTTATCGGGCTATTCGTATTTTGAGCTACCGATACTTCGACTGGTTTTGGCGTTTCTACTATGGTTTCTGTTTTTGTCTTTGCGTTTGGCACAATTTCATTCACTTTCTGAATTAGAATTGATGCACGAATTGGCTTCGGAACATAGTCGTCCATGCCTTCGTTCAAGAATCTTTCTCGGTCGTGCTGCATTGAGTAGGCCGTCATGGCAACTATCTTCGGCAACGAACTTCCGTATAATTCACGCAAGCGTTTGGTAGTTTCAATACCATCCATCTCAGGCATTTGAATATCCATAAAAATTACGTCGAAGTTGTGCTTTTCGCCAAAAACTTCAATGGCTTTTGCTCCGCTATCGGCCGTAATTACCTCACAACCAGCTTTTATCAGAATCTCGGAGGCAACCTTACGGTTTACTTGATTATCATCTACCAACAATATTTTTGGTGTATGACTACTGAAGAAATCGGTCAGTTTGATTTCGTTTTCGTTGTTTTCGCTCACGCTTGGGCTGATGGTTGTTGAGCGAACCTCAATCGTAAACCAGAAGGTGCTGCCTTTGCCTTGCTCAGAAATCACACCCATATCGCCTTTCATCAATCGGCAAAGTTCACGAGAAATAGCTAAACCGAGTCCCGTTCCACCAAATGATTTTTTGGTCGAATTATCTACTTGCTGGAAGGCCCCAAACAAAAGTTTTTGGTCTGCTTCCGAAATACCGATACCTGTATCCGTAATTTCGCCTCGCAAAACGTGGATTTTACCGTTGGAAGAGACCTTTGATAGTGAGATAGTTACACTGCCATTTTCGGTGAATTTGAGAGCATTTGAAGTAAGATTTGAGAAAATCTGCAACAAACGAGTTTGGTCGGCTATCAGATAGGCAGGCACATCTTCGGCTATGTGGTAGCTGACTTTGTTGTTTTTTTCGATGGCTCGTTGGCGGAAAAGTGCTACTAATCGCTCCAAGATTTCCTTAATATCGAGCGGAGCATTGTGTAAATCCATTTTTCCCGCTTCGATTTTCGATAAATCAAGAATATCGTTTAGAATTGTAAGCAAAGTCTCCGACGATTTTTTGATGGTCTGTACATAGTCTTTCTGCTCAGGGTTGAGTGGCGTTTCGTACATCAAATCTATCATACCGATTACTCCATTCATTGGCGTACGAATCTCGTGGCTCATATTTGCCAAGAATCTTTCTTTCACTTTGAGCGAGCGTTCGGCCTCGTCTTTGGCTATGAGTAATTCTTCGGCAGTTTTCTTTAATTCCGAAATATCACGAGCCACACCTTCTACCTCAATAGGAATGCCTTTTGAGTCCTTAATCATTCGTATATTAAGCATAAACTGGCGGAGTTCGCCATTTTTACGCTTTACAACTACCTCAAAGTTTGTAATACTACCCGCTTTTAGTAAACCTTTGATATTTTTCGAGCTATCAATGGCATTTTCAAAAAACTTGTCCACTTTATTGCCCATTACTTCGCCCACGCTGTATCCCGTGTGAGTTAGCACCGACGGAGAAATCATGGTGATATTTCCGCCCAAATCGGTTCGATAATAAATATCAATGAATGATTCGATGGTATCTCTAAACTTCTGCTCACTTTTTTGGAGCGTTATCGTCGAATTTTTCTTATCAGTGATGTTTTGGGCAATGCCAGAAACCTCTTCCACTTGTCCACTTTCTGACGAAAGAATTGGATTCAAAAAAAACTCATACCAATCGTCGCCACCGTCAATATTTCCCCAGTGCATTTCAAAATACTGTGGTTTTCCTGTGAAAGCCTCGTTGTATTTTTCACGTAAAATTGGGCGGTCTTCGGGCGAAATAAGTTTCCAACCGAGCTTTTCGATGCTCATGTTGATTTCGGGTAAAGTTCCCAAGTTTCGCTGAATCAGATTGACGTAGTTTTTGTTGAAAGAACTTAGCTGTCGCTTCTGATTTACGGTCCAGATTACGTGTGAACCACTATCAAAAACTGCATTCAGGCGAGAAGTTTGGCGAAGTAAATCTTCTTCTTTTTGTTTACGAACGAGGGCAACTGCTACTTGCCCCGAAACGAATTCGAGCAACTCTAAGTCTCTGATATTGAATTTGTTACGGTCGCTGTACGACTTTACGCCGATAACGCCCGTTGTGCGGTCTCCTACATGAAGCGGTACGCAAAGCATGACTTCGGGGAGTGACGAACCATAGAAGTAAATTTTATCAACTTCGACGAGTTTCTTGATGTCTTCATTCGACAAAAACAATGGTTTATTTTGCACCATTGAATACTCTACGATTCCATTTCCGAGTTTCCGACGGTGATAATTTTCTTCGGTTTCGGAGTATTCATCAATAAAATAGGGAAAATGAATCGTACCTTCGTCGGGTTCAAAAAGAGCCACGAAAAAGTTATTGGCCTGCATATTTTTCTGCAATTCGGCATGAACTTGTGTCAAGAATTCTTGCAGATTTGGCGTATTGAGGTTAAGCTGTGCGATAGTATAATAAAGCTGTTGAGCTTTTTCGGCACGTCTTCGTTGGGTAATGTCACGAAACAAGCAACGGAACGCCGTGGGTTTGCCGTTCTCAAATCTACAACTAATATCACCCAGTAAATAAACTCTTTTTCCTTCTTTGTTTCGTACAACTGTCTGAAAATCAACTACTTGTTCGTCTCCATCTTTGATGCGTTGGAGTGTGTCGAGGGTTTCATCAGCAAATTGCGGATGAAGCATCTCTCGAAGCGTAAGTTGCGAAAGTTCGGCATCAGAATATCCAAAAGCTTCACGAAAAGCAGTATTTACAAACAAAAAACGCCCACTCAACGATAGCAACATGATGATTTCGGAGGTATTATCTACCAAATCTTGTAGCTGGTCGATGCTTTGTTGGTGTTCGGTTTGTGAAAGTTGTACTTTTAGCTTTTCGATTTCGAACAAAAGTTCTTCGTTGGATTTTTCTGTGAGCATACCGCAAAACAATAGAATTAATAATGCGGTAAATATAAGAAGAAAGGAGGAGTATAGAAATTTTCAAGTATAATATAGGTTTACTTGGCTGTTTAAAAATAAAATCTTTGAGATTAAGAGAGAATATGTTATGTTGCGAGCAATATAATCTTTAAAAATATGGAAGATGTCATAAAACGATTGATTGAATATGAATCGGAAAGTTTCAAATTAGATTATAAAACAGAACAATATCAATTAGGTAAAAATCCCAAAAAAGGAGAATTACTCAAAGATATTATGGCTTTTGCAAACCATCTTTCAGATGATGATAAGTATATAATTATTGGTGTTAAAGATGGGGTAGAGAAAACAATTCTTGAAGTAGATAATCCTATTGACGATGCCAAATACCAAGAATTTATCAGAGAGTATATTGAACCAGCTATTAATTTTGAGTATAGGTCGATAAAGTATGGTGATAAGTTGATAGCTTATTTTAGAATCTATGATAATGCAGATAAACCATATCTCTTTAAAAAAGATTTTAAAATAGAAAACAACGTACAACAATTCAAGCGTGGTGATGGATATGTTAGAATTGGCTCATCAACAACAAAAATTGGCAGGAAGGAAATAGATGATATCTATAATTATAAATACCATTCAAAAGATAGAAAAAGTGACATAGTTGTAGTTCCTACAATAAGAGAGACAACAGATGAGTACTTATCGGGATATAAATGTATTGATTTAGATATAATAAACAATTCTAATAAATCAATTTGTTGTGATGTAGAAATGAGGGTTTATAAAAATAAAGACTGCGAGTTACTTTCAAAAGTTGACCTTAAAAGGTATCTAAAAACAAAAGAAAGGAAGAATTCTTCATCTCTCTTTACTCCTTATTCAATAGGTTTTGAGACTATGGACGCAGATATTTTTAATGTTACCTATAAAAATTTAGAATTTGAGGTTTTTGTCAAATTGAAAAAACGAAAAAATGAAGCTTCTGCAATTCGAATAGCTCAAAATTCGATTAAGAAGGACGTCTTTTATCAACATTTAATTTACATTCCTGTAAATAGCAAACCATGTAAAGTTGATGCAACTATTACTGTGAGAAGCGATGATTTTATAAAAGGTTCTTTAATTCAAAATATATCATTTGAACTTACTTAACTTTTATCAACCCTCCAATTCCAATTTCTTACCTTTACCTGCACCTTTCGATTGTTTGATGCGGTAGTTGAGCGTTAGGTTAAATTGGCGTCTTCTGAATTGTGAACTGCCTTCGGTACGGAAGGTTGTGCCTTCGGTAATGCTTCTAAATTTGCGGGTATTAAATACATCAAGTACGCTAAAATTGAGTGTTCCGTTACCTTTCAGAATATCTTTACTGGCCGATAAATCGAAATAATAAAGTGGTAGGCGAGTGCCTTGTACGGTCTTTTGTTTGGCTTCGTAGTTGGCTCTTAACTGCATATCTAAGCCTTTTGGAAGCGAAAAACGTGAGGTCTGACGCACAAACCAACTGTTGGTTTCACGTTTGTAGGTTTTGTCAATATTACTACCATCAATTTCGGCATGGAAAAGGTTAAAATTGAAATCAAATTTCCACCATTTGGCAAGATTATACTGGCTCGTAAATTCTACGCCGTAGGCTTGTTCGCCCAATAAGTTTTCTGGTCGAGTGCTTGCAAATCCTGACGCATTTACTTGACGGATACGCTCGATTTTTCCATCTGTATCTCGGTAGTAAACCGACGAGCCAAGTGAGCCTTTATCGAAGTATTTGATGTGTCCGATTTCGTAAACATTGCTAAATTCAGGATTTAGATTTGGATTTCCGCTAAAGAAATTTCGATTATCAGAAAACGTTGAAAACGGACTCAAATCATTATAAAATGGACGACGAACACGGCGACTATAACCGATTTGGAGTGAATTTTCTTGCGGTAAAGCATACGTCAAATGCACACTCGGAAACAAATTTGCGTATTTACGTGGGTTTACTTCGTTGGTTTCTCGGAGGGTTGTTTTTACATCTGTCCATTCGGCACGTAACCCTGCTTGATACGAAAACTGCTTAGTTTTATTTCCCAAAATGGCATAAGCGGCATGAATGTTTTCATCATAAATAAAGTAGTTTTTTAGTCCTGGTACAACCACAAACTGCCCTTGTTCGTTTTTTTGATTTACAACATAATCATTCACCATGTTTCGGAAACTACTTCTTGCACCTGTCTCAAATTTTCCCTCTTTTCCAATGGGCTGCACATAATCAATCTGAAACAACCATTGTTTTTCGTATTCATCATTTAAGGAATTCTGAACCAATGATTTCGAGGCAATCGGTGTTTCGCTTGGCGTGAAATATTCTTGGGTGAAAAGTTGGTTAGAGCTTTCCCAGTTATCTAAGAAACGTACTTCGGCGTTGAATTCTTGGCCTTTTTTTGCGTAAGTTTTCTTGTAACTCAGTACATATTCTGAGTTTGGTTCGGTTTCTCGTTCGTCTTGCTTACGCTTGCTAATGCCCGTCAGATTTGTATTGGTAAAGGTATAATCTTCGTAGCGTAAATTGGTGATTCGGCGAGCCTTGCTTCGGCGATAAAGGTAAGAGGCCGTAAGCGTGTTTTTATCATTGAAAAAATAATCAAGCCCGCCTCTGATGTTGGTATTGAAACCCAAGAGTTCGCCATTATTTTTTTGTTTTAGAAAAAATGTTGTATCGTTACTTCGACGCTCTTGATTAATGGACGAAACATTGGGACGAATATTATAAGCGATACTATAATTGACAAAAAAGTTAACTTTTCGGTGACGATAATTGATGTTTGCCGCTCCGCCATAATTTACTGGTTGTCCCGTAATTATATCAAAAGAACCATTAAATCCTTGTTTTTGGTCTTTTTTCAAGACAATATTAATAATTCCTGCCATACCTTCGGCCTCATAACGTGCCGATGGATTGGTAATTACTTCCACTCGCTCAATCATGCTTGCTTGTAGCGATTGTAATCCTGCACCGCCTTTGAAACTTACTAAACCTGATGGTTTTCCATCAATCAAAATTCTTACGTTATCGCTTCCACGGAGCTTTACGCCACCATCTGGGTCAACCGAAACCGATGGAATATTGGTCAGAATATCCGAAGCAGACCCACCCGCATTCGCCAAATCTTTTCCGACATTGAAAACCCTCTTGTCGAGTTTCATTTCCATCGAACTCTTCTCGGCTTGCACCACAACTTCTTTCAAGGCATTGGCCGATGACTCTAATTTTATTTTTCCAAAATCATGCGTTGGGTTTTCTTTAGTAACCGAAAAACTGGCAGTTTTGGCATTTTTATAACCCATGTATTCAATCTCAACCACATAATTTCCGTAAGGTGCAGGAATCGAAAATTCGCCTTTATCGTTTGTGATATTTCCTGTAACGAGCTTATTATCAGAGCTATTGGAAATACGAATACTCGCAAAGCTCAATGGCTCGCTTGTGGTAGCATCAACAATAATTCCCTTTACTTGTGCTTTCGTATTGGCTTGGGCAAAGAGCAAGTTTTCGACAACAAAAAGCAGACTTAAAGACAGTAAAAACGATTTCATTTAGATTGAGTTTTGAATAGATAGGATAGTACAAATTAAGGCATGAAAGGTGATATTTTATTAATAAATATACATCTGAGACTTAAAATCCTATAAATTGGTAGAATTACTCGACTATTTTGTTTGTCAAGTAGGCATAGAGAAGTAGTTCGCTGTTTGCATAGATTTTCACGGCGATTCATTCTGTGTAAATCTTAAAATCAGTGCTTCCGTGGTAAATAAACTCAAATTTTACGTTTCAATAATAATGATTCTTCCTTCAGAATATTGGCTTGCTTTAAATTAAAATTGGTTAAGAAAAACTAAGTTTATAGGCTTAGATTTATCTTAACCAATTTATTGATTTTTTAAATATTTGATAGTTAATAGATTGATTTATTACTTTTTATGCTCCAGTGCATAATGTCTTCTGAGCATATCTTCGCCAAAATCATTCGTAAAATCTCGGACAACTGTATGCACATGATTGGCATTGTTTTGCGTATTGTCATATTCAATCAAAAGTACATCATTCTGAATTCTGTAATAATGCCCTTTGCCTCCATATTGCTTTTCGCCCATCCAAACAAAACGCAATTTATCTAAGCCCGCTTTTTCAATTTTATTCATAAATTCATCAGCAAAACCAAAAGGATAATTTTTTACATAAAGACTAACTATTTGCATCAATTTTATTTGTTGCTCTTTGGTCATATCTGTGTATAAAATACCTTCTTCGGGTAATCTGCCAAATTGCTTACTATTAAGTGTAAACATATCATAAGGAGCAACTGGTGAGGCAATCGCTTTTTTTAATTGTTTTTCATCAAATGAATTTAATAATTCAAAAGCAAAATTACATTCGTTCTTTAAAATTTGATAACCTTTTTGTTCTCCACTTGGCACAATCGCAGGATTATTTCCCATGAAAAGCGGTGTTCCTGATACAATTTTATTGTTTTCAGAAGTAAAATTGAGTGATAAATGATGTCCTTCTACACGCCATCCCCAAAAGCTTTTAGCATCTGGTTTTCCAAAAATCGTAAAATAATATTTCAATGGATTTCGACGGTCGCTGTTGGGTATATTTTCAAGTTCTTTCAAGATAATTTCCAATTGAATAATAGCAATGGCTTTTTCTTGACCTTGCTCACTTAAAGTTGACTTTAATAAATTCATGGCTGCCGCTTTTTGTACATCAGTCATTGATTTTAACCATAAACCATTGCGTTCTTTCGGAATAAAATACCAATTGCTTCGCTCTTCCGATTCGTAAGGATAATTGATGATGGCGAGTTGCTCTTTATCTAAAGTAGCCAAAAATGCTTTTGCAGCAGCCAAAGAACCTGCCGAACTGTTTTGTGCAAAAGAAATGGTGTTAAAACAGGTGTAAAATAAAATAACAAAAATAAGATTTTTCATTGTTAAAATTTGAGGTTGAATAATCTATAAAGATAAGTGATTAAGAATTTAAAATGGAGAATTGTAAATTGAAAATTGATTAAAAATATCACAAAACCTAAATAAAAAATTTGAGGTAAGTATAAAAAGAAAGACGTAATTTTGACCTATGGAAAAAGTAAAAGCAAAAAAACACCTCGGCCAGCATTTCTTGAAAGATTTAGATGCTGCTCAGAAAATCGTCAATCTGCAATCGCTGCATGGTGGATACAAAAAAGTATTGGAAATAGGCCCAGGAATGGGAGTTTTGACCCAATATTTATTACAAAGAACTGACTGCGAGACTTTTGTAGTAGAAATTGACCGTGAGTCTGTGACTTATCTCAACGAGCATTTTCCGATGCTCAGAGGCCGTATCTTCTCGGAAGATTTCTTGCAAATGAATCTGAGTAAGATTTTCGGTACCGAAAACGAGCCTTTTGGCATCATCGGAAACTTGCCGTATAACATTTCTTCGCAGATATTCTTCAAGGTTTTAGAGCATAAAGATTTGGTGCAAGAAATTGTATGTATGCTTCAAAAAGAGGTGGCTCAACGCATTGCTTCTGGGCCGGGGAAAAAAGATTATGGTATTTTGAGCGTGTTTTTACAGGCTTATTATGATATTGAATATAGTTTTACGGTTTACCCAGAAGCCTTTATTCCACCACCAAAGGTTGATTCGGGCATTATTCGTTTGAAGAGAAATAGCGTAGAGAAACTGGACTGCAACGAAAAGAAATTTGTGCAGGTTGTAAAGGCTGGTTTTAATCAACGACGCAAGACACTCCGCAATGCACTCAAGCCGCTGGGTTTGAATTTTGAGCATGATTTGCTAAACAAACGTGCCGAACAACTGGGCGTGGCTGATTTTATTTTATTGACTAATTTGTTTGCCGAAAATGCTTAGTAAAAGTCTCGAACTCAAAGACTAAAAATACATACACAGCCTACATAAGAATTGTAAACTGAAAGACTGAAAATGACAACTTTCGAGCTAACCAAAGAGTATTTAGAGAAAATAGAAACTGCCATTGAGCAAAAAGACGAAACCTTGCTCAAGGCCGAGATGGAAGAGTTGTATCCTGCCGATATTGCCAGTATATTGCTCGAACTTGATGGTGAACCCGCTCACTATTTAATGACACTCGTCGATACCGAGATGGGGGCCGAAATCTTGTCGCACATTGAGCCAGACGACCGCAAACGATTTATCAAAGAGCGTTTTACGGTCGAAGAAATTGCCAAATACGTCAATCTTTTTGATTCCGATGATGCCGTTGACTTACTCAACGAACAAACTATTGAAGTACGTGAAAAAGTAATTGCCCTCATCGAAGACCGTGAGCAAGCACGATTTATCTTGGATATGTTGCATTATCCGGAAGACGTGGCGGGCGGTTTGATGCAAAAAGAGTTGATAAAAGTAAATGCCAATTGGACGGTCAGTGACTGTGTGGAAGAGATTCGTCGGCAAGCCGAAGATGTCGAAAAAGTTTATGCCGTTTACGTGGTTGATGACGAGCAGAAATTAAAAGGAATTGTATCATTAAAACGTATTATTTTAGCTCGTAAAAACACCAAAATTGAAAATATTTTTGATGAAGAAATAGTTTACGTAGAAACCACTCGCCCAGCCGAAGAAGTAGCCGAAATCATGCAACGCTATGACCTTGACGCAATTCCTGTCGTGAATACTTTGGGGCGTTTGTTGGGTCGAATCACGATTGATGACGTGGTCGATTTTATTACTGATAAAGCCGAAGAAGATATTCAGGTAATGGCGGGTATCACGGGCGAAGCCGAGGAAGACGATAGTGTGTGGCAATTGGCAAAAGCTCGTTTGCCTTGGTTGATAGTGGGCGTAATAGGTAGTTTATTGGCCGCCACAGTTATCGGGAGTTTTGAAGATGAGTTCAAAAAAGTAGCGGCACTGGCGGCTTTTATTCCAATCATGGGTTCGACGGGCGGAAATGTGGGCATTCAGACCTCCTCTTTAATTGTGCAGAGTTTGGCCGAAAAATCAGGTCTAACGACCAGTTTGGGGCAACGTTTGTTTAAAATTATTTTGGTTGCACTTGTAAACGGCATTATAATTGGCTCATTAGCAGGACTTTATATTTATGTCAGTGGCGAAACACAACTGTTTTTTGTTGTGTGTTTATCGCTACTTTCGGTGGTGGTTTTGGCTTCTTTTACGGGTACAGTCACGCCACTTTTATTGGATAGATTGGGTATAAATCCTGCCATTGCTTCAGGACCATTTATCACAACAGCCAACGATATTATCGGTATTGGTACTTACTTGATGATTGCTAATTTGCTCTTGCATTTGTAGGTTTTTGACAAAAGAAGTAAGACAATAGATTTTTAAAATATAAAACTATCGACCGCCGTCTGTGGACAGTGGACTAAGATTATGATTGCAGTAATACAAAGAGTCACTCAAGCATCAGTAACGATTGATAATGAAATAAAAGGCCAAATTGGCTTGGGATTTATGATTTTATTGGGGATAACTCACTCAGATAATCAAGAAGATATTGAGTGGTTATCGAAGAAAATCGTAGGCCTACGAGTATTTGGCGATGAAGAAGGCAAAATGAATTTAGATATTAAATCAGTTGATGGAAATATCCTGCTTATTAGTCAATTCACACTTCACGCCAGTACAAAAAAAGGAAATAGACCTTCGTTTATTGAAGCCGCTCGCCCTGAAATTGCCATTCCACTCTACGAAAAAATGATTGCCCAATTGGAGTTTGATTTAGGAAAACCAATCGAAACTGGCACTTTTGGTGCTGATATGAAGGTTTCGCTGCTCAATGATGGTCCCGTAACGATTATTATTGATTCTAAGAATAGGATTTGAAATAAAACTTTTTGTAGATTTGTTCAGAGTATAATCAATCAAAAATCACTTGTCAAATGGTCAAGGAAGTCAAACCTCCGTTATCTAATATACAGATGGAATTGCTCAAACTATATTCGGTAGGAGTTGATGAGCAAACACTCAAAGAATTGAAAAAAGAAATGGCTCTTTTTTTCTTGAAACGTTTACGTTCGCAAGCTGATGCGATTTGGGTAGAAAAGAAGTATTCGGATGATACCTTCAAAACATTAGAATAATGCCCAAGTTAAGAGTTGTTTTAGATACAAATGTGGTCTTGCGAGCCATTTCGAGCAAATCAAATTTAGCGAAACTATTAGATAAATTATATAGCGAAGAATATGAAGCAGTTGTAAGCACTGAAATTATACTTGAATATGAGGAGAAAATAACTCACTTCTATGGACAAACTATCGCAAAAACTTTTCTTGAGTTTCTAATAATTCTTCCCAATACTCTGCGAATAGAACCTTTTTTTCAGTTGAACCTTATCACAAATGATGTTGACGATAATAAATTTGTTGATTGTGCTTTTTCAGCCAATGCTCATTATATTGTTACCGACGATAAACACTTCAAAGTTTTGAAAGATATTGATTTTCCAACTATTCCTGTTATTAATGCAGAAGATTTTAAAATTTTGCTCAATAAACTATAATTTTTACTTCATCACCCATCCCAAAGTTATATGAAAAACAAAAAACTCTTATTACTCTCATTCCTAATTCTAACAACCCTCGCCCAAGCCCAACAAATCAGATGGACGAAAGATGGCAATGCTTACACACGCACCGAAGGTGGCGAAGTGGTAGCTTATACTTTGCCAACGCAACAAAAAACTACTTTAATTACCAAAGCCCAACTCACGCCCAAAGGTGCCGAAAAACCTTTGAATGTAAGAAGCTATACGCTCAGCAATGACGATTCAAAAGCCTTGATTTATACCAACACAAAACAAGTTTGGCGATACGATACTCGTGGCGATTATTGGGTTTTAGACCTCAAAACCAACGCTTTATATCAACTTGGGCAAGGTAAACCTGCTTCGTCGTTGATGTTTGCGAAATTTTCGCCCGATGGCTCGAAAGTAGCTTATGTGAGCGAACATAATTTGTTTGTGGAAGATTTGGCAACAAAAAAAATCAAAGCCTTGACCACCAACGGCACTCGCCGAATGATAAACGGTACTTTCGATTGGGTGTATGAAGAAGAATTTGCGTGCCGTGATGGCTTTCGTTGGAGTCCAGATGGGAAAAGTATTGCTTACTGGCAAATTGATGCCACCAAGATTCGTGATTTCTTGATGATAAATAATACCGACTCGATTTATTCGTATAACGTGCCAGTTGAGTACCCAAAAGTGGGAGAGAGCCCATCGCCATATAAGATTTTAGTGGCAAATATAGCTACTGGAAAAACTTTACAGATGAGTATCGACGGTGACCCGCAACAAACCTACGTGCCACGCATGGAGTGGGTGCCAAACACGAATGATATTATTATTCAACAATTGAATCGTAAGCAAAATCAGAGTAAAATCATTATCTGTCAGGCATTTACAGGCAAAACTAAAACCATTTCTACCGAATCAGACGAGGCTTGGATTGACACAAAAGAGCGTTGGGCCGATGAACAAGAAGGCTGGGAATGGCTAAAAGGTGGTAAAGAGTTTTTGTGGGTAAGTGAAAAAGATGGCTGGAGACATATCTATAAAATGGATTTGAATGGAAAAGAAACATTGCTTACGAAAGGCAATTATGACATCGTGCATATTCCGTTGATTGATGAAGCTAATGGCTATGTATATTTCACTGGTTCACCACAAAATGCTCTACAAAATTATCTTTTCCGCATCAAATTAGATGGTAGTGCCGAAATGCAGCCAGTTTTACCAAATGCTCCTTCAGGAACACACAATTATGTGCTTTCGCCTAACGGAAAATTTGCTCGACATTCATTTTCAAGTGCGAATATTGCCCCAATGACCGAATGGATAACTTTAGCTGACCATTCGCCATTGAACGAAAAAGAGAGTATTGTTTCAAAATTGGCTAATCTGAAAATAAACAAGCGAGTAGAGTTTTTTAAAGTAAAAACCGAAGATGGAATTGATATTGAGGGTTGGATGGTGAAACCTGTCAATTTCGATTCTACGAAGCGTTACCCGATTGTATTTAATGTTTATGGCGAACCAGCCGCAGCTACTGTAAAAGATTCTTACGGAACGGGCATGAATGGACTTTATAATGGCGATATGGCGAAAGATGGCTACATCTACGCTTCGGTTGATAACCGTGGAACGCCACTACCTCGTGGACGTGCATGGAGAAAAGCTATTTATCGCAAAATCGGTGTAGTGAATATCCGTGACCAAGCGATGGCGGTGAAAGAAATCAGAAAATGGAAATACGTTGATACTACTCGTGTGGCGGTGCATGGCTGGAGTGGGGGAGGTTCTTCGACCTTGAATTTACTTTTCCAATATCCTCAGTTTTATCAGACTGGTATTTCTGTGGCGGCCGTTGGAAATCAACTTTGTTATGATAATATCTATCAAGAACGCTACATGGGACTTCCACAAGAAAACCGTGAAGATTTTGTGAATGGTTCACCCATTACGTATGCTAAAAATTTGGTCGGAAATCTATTGTATATTCACGGAACGGGTGATGATAATGTTCATTATCAAAATGCCGAAATGCTTGTCAATGAACTAATTAAGCATAACCGCCAGTTTCAGTTTATGCCTTACCCAAATCGTAGTCACGGGATTTATGAAGGCGAAGGTACTCGTAAGCACTTAAATACGCTCTTTACTAATTATTTGAAGCAAAACTGCCCTCCTGGTGGGAGATGATATAAGTGTTAGAACGCAGATTATTAAGATTTTTATGATGATGTATGATAATCATAATTAATCATAAAAATCCGCTAAATCTGCGTTCTAATATTATTTTACTCAACCAACCCACTCGCTCTCACATTTTTTCCTTTTCTATTAGTAAGGTCATCACCGAGGTCTTCTCTGGCTTCTTCGGCAATTTTTTGTAGTTCAGCTATAATTTCTGGATATAGTTTTTGTACATCATATTGCTCCGATGGGTCACGGCGAAGGTCGTAGAGTGCCATTGGTGTAAGTACATCTTCGGGGGCATTGCCTGCAAAACCATCATTTCCTGGCAATTGATTCATGTACGAGCGACCTTTATGCTCAAAAACTAATTTCCAATTGCCCATTCTCACGGCTTCCAACGAATTTTTGCGGTAATAATAGTAGAATATTTTTCGTGGGCTTTCACCTAAATATCCTTCTAATAATGATGAAATATCAACTCCATCTATCTTCTGGTTTGGTAATTTTGTACCAGATATACGTGCAATTGTTGGCAGAATATCAATCGTTGAAGCAAGCTGATTGCAAACCACTCCTTCGGGCGTTATACCTTTCCATCGCATAATGCACGGTACTCGTTGACCTCCTTCAAAACTTGTTCCTTTTCCTTCTCGCAATCCACCCGACGAACCTGCATGATTGCCAAAGTTTAGCCATGGACCATTATCACTCGTAAAAATCACCAGCGTATTTTTATCCAAACCATTTTCTTTCAAAGTTTTCATTATCTCTCCTACCGACCAATCAATTTCCATCATCAAATCGGCGTAAAGACCTTGCTGACTTTTGCCTTTAAATTTATCCGAAACTGCAATTGGCACGTGGGGCATCGAATGAGGTAAATACAAGAAAAATGGACTTTTTTTGTTTTTTCTGATAAATTCTACCGCTTTTTCGGTGTAAAGTGTCGTAAGTTTTGCTTGGTCATCGAGGGTTTTTATTTCCTCTTTTTTATCATTATTCTGAATCAACAGAAGCACAGGATAAACAAATTTATTTTGATTCGGTTGTGCAGGAGTACCATCAAAATTTACAGGCCACATATCGTTTGAATAGGGTAGCCCAACGTATTCATCAAAGCCATGTTGCAATGGCAAAAACTGCTTTTGATAGCCCAAATGCCATTTACCGAAAATTCCTGTGGCATAACCTTTTTGTTTGAGCATTTCGGCAATCGTGGTTTCGTTAGCATTGATTCCATTTTTGCTATATGTCATCAAAGCTCCTGAAATACCAACTCGATTAGGATAACAACCTGTAAGCAATGCCACTCGTGAAGCACTACAAACTGCTTGAGCTGCCAAAAAATTAGTAAATCTGATGCCCTCGGAGGCCATTTTATCAATATTTGGCGTGCGATAATTGACAGCACCGTAGCAACTTAAATCGCCATAGCCCATATCGTCCATGAAAATCAAAATGATATTGGGCGTTTGCTCTTTTTTGGGGCTACTACTTTGTAGTAATATGATGGCGAGAAGCGACAAGAAGATTTTTTTCATAGATTATTTTACTTTAAAGTGTAAAAAAAGCTTCCCGAAAGCTGTAAATTTCAAGAAACTTGATGTCAGTGTACTCACTAACATCAAGTTGGATTAATTTCAGATTGATGTTGGGTCGCCTTTGCGATTAAGAATGATTAATTGAAGATTTTTGCAAGAAAATTATTTTCAAATCTTCAATCTGAAATCTTTAATCTTCAATTGTGACTAACAGATTTTACACATTCCCAACTTCGGGGTGTTTCCATGGCCCACGGTATGGTCTTCTGAGTAGCGTATTGGCTTCTTTGTCGTTGACAACTTCTCTTTTTTTCGGGTCATAAACTAACGGACGACCTAATTTCATTGACATATTGGCCAAAATACAACTGGCAGTTGAAATATGTCCTTCTTCAATATCGGCAATCGGGCGTGAATTATTTTCGATGGCATTCAAGAAGTCCAACATGTGCAGACGAGTAGCAGGTGCGGCATTCAATTCTATGCGTTCTTCGGTCAAATCTTCTGGATATTTCTCTTTTTCGTAAACTACATCTCTTTCTATTTTTTCGCCTTTACCTTGCGGTACGAACCTGTATTTCATGGTGCTACCAAAAAGTGTTCCTTTATCACCATAAAGTATAAATGCCCAAGGATAATCATTATTAGCAGGCGTTCCCCACGAGCGGTGTTGCCAAACACAGTTCAGTTCATCATATTCAAAAACTGCCGATTGTGTATCAGAAATATTCGATTTTCCTTCTTTTTGTACATAAATTCCTCCTTGCGAACTCACACGTTTTGGCCAACCGAGTTTGAGCATCCATCTTACGGTATCAAGCATGTGAACGCACATATCGCCCACGATACCATTGCCGTATTCATTAAAAGTTCTCCACCAACGAATGTGCGGCAAACCATCATACGGACGCATCGGAGCTGGGCCTGTCCACATTTCGTAATCGAAAAATGCTGGAACTGGCTCAACTGGCGGGTTTCCGTTGTTTCTCATGTGGTAGTAACAGCACATTTCTACGTGCGAAACTTTCCCCAAAAGTCCAGCATCAACGATGTTTTTCTTTGCTTCAATCAAGTGTGGTGTGCTTTTGCGTTGTGTACCAACTTGCACTACCTTATTATATTTTCGGGCAGCCGCTATCATTGCTTCTCCTTCAATAATATCAACACTGATTGGTTTCTGCACATAAACATGAGCCCCCGATTTCATGGCTTCGATAGCGTGCAGAGCATGCCAATGGTCGGGCGAACCTACCAATACAATATCGAGTTTGTTTTCGGCCAATAGTTTTCTGTAATCACCGTAAAGTTTCGGAATTTGCTTCGATTCTTGTCTTTTGGCTACCAAATCTCCCGCTGCTTTCAGTATATTTTGGTCAGGGTCGCAGAGAGCAACTACATCGACTGAGGCTACTTGTATGAGTCGGAAAAGGTCACTTTTGCCATACCAACCTGTACCGATTAAGGCAACTTTATAGGTTTTGACAGGAGTAAAAACAGGGTTGGCCTTCGTGCCAAGTGTCGATAAGGCAATCGTGGCCGAAACTCCCTGAATGAATTTTCGGCGATTGAGATTAAGGGTTTCCATTTGTTTTTTATAGAGGATTGAATATGATACGAATTGTATTATCCAAATATATTTTATTATCCGAACAAAGACAAATTATATAGATATAGAGCATAAAAAACAGGACGATAGTGCTTATTGAAACAAAAATCTGGTGTAAGATGGGGGAAAGCTAAAAAAGAGTTGTCTTGATTAAAATGGCTCAAAAGCCAAGACACTTTACACAAAATTATGAAAAAGCATATAGTTATTACAGGGGCAAGCTCGGGGCTTGGTCGAGCCTTTGCTATTGCCTTTGCCAAGCGTGGACATCATCTTGTTTTAGTGGCTTTACCAAACGAAAATCTCTCTGAATTTACTGCAGATTTACACAAAGATTATGGTATAAATGTCGAATATTTTGAAGCCGATTTGAGTAATTTTTCGATGATTGAAAATTTTGCTAATTGGCTGAAAAACAACGAGATATGTGTTAATGTTTTGGTAAATAATGCAGGTATTGGTGGCTCAAAATCTTTCCAAGAATCTGAAACTGAGCAACTCGACAGAATCATTCAAGTAAATGTAAAAGGAACGGCAATTCTGACTCGAAGTTTATTGCCTTTTTTGCTTCAAAATACTAACTCTTATATTTTAAACGTTGCAAGCATTGCGGCTTTTTCACCGCTTCCTTATAAAATGGTGTATCCTGCCACTAAGGCTTTTATTTATTCGTTTTCGTTGAGTTTAGGTTCTGAATTGAAAGAAAAGGGTGTAAAAGTTTGTGTGGTCAATCCGGGGGCTATGCCTACCAACGAGGATATTCGAAGAAGAATAAAAACACAAGGTTGGCTTGGCCGCATCAGCATAACCAGTACCGAATATGTGGCCGAAAAAGCCATAGAAGGGGTTTTTTCTGGTAAAACAATTATAGTTCCAGGTTTGGTAAATTGGTTTAATTATTGGATATTTAAGCTCGTTCCGTGGTATTTCATCGAGCCACTCGTCAGTCGAATTATTCGCCGCGAATTAGTGGTATCAGCTTCTTAATAAAATTACTTTATCAGTCTCTTGAAAAGCTACTCTATGAAACAAATAAAAATATTTATCATATTGATAGTCAGTAGTTTACAGCTATTGGCCCAGAAGTACCCTTCACCACCTGCATCGCCCAATCGTTTGTTTTATATTCAACGGAGTAATAATGCTCATACAGTTGTTTATGATGCCAATTTTGTAAACGCTAAGACATTTCATCATGAAAACCCTGTAAATGTATATTGGATTAGATATGATGAAACAACGCATACACAAAAGCTAAATGCAGTAGAAAAAGCACTTGCTTACGGTGTAGAAGTTGAGCGAAATGCCAAAGAAAAGGATAGTTTTGATGTAAAAATTGTGGCACTGAAAAAACGAACGCTGAAAGTGAAAATCAATGACTCAGGGAAGCCAATTGCAACAATGCAAATAAATGGAATTGAAGGGCAATTATGTAAGGTCTTTGTACAACTCGAAAACGAAGATGCTTTAAAACCAACCGTAAAATACATCGAACTTTTTGGTAAAAACCTTTCTACGGGCGAAGCTATTTATGAAAAATTTGTACCGTAATTTGGCAACAACTACTTTAAAATCAAAGCGATTTATACAATTTTCGGTTCTACAAAAGCTGTTTGTTTTGCATATTATACATTATTCTTTTGAAGCAAATCTATCGTTTCTAATCCATAGTTCTCGTGGCGAAGCAAATGTGGTATCTGTTTCTACCAACGTATAATTATTGTGTAGATATTGCCAAAGCTCATTGAATGGTTTCACTTGAAAATCACCCTCCGATAATTTCAAAAATGTTAGAGATATGTTTTCATTTTTAATAAAAGCAACAGGTTTATAGGTGGTAATATCTTCAAGATATGCCTTACGGTAGATAGATTGGGCTTTTTCAGTATTTGAGTATATCGTATGGGACGAATGAAATAATCTGGTACCCCTGAGTAAAGAAAAGAATCCAAAATATTCACCTTTTTCCCACCCCCATATAGCTAAGCGTTCATTGGGAACTGTGTATTTATCTAATTTTTGACAAAATGGGTCATTTTTTAGAAAAAAACTCCTTCTATCAATTGCCAAAACTCCATTGTGTTTTAGGTCGTTTACTTCTTTATCAAGATTAAAACTACGTACCCAAAAAAATACAATCATGATTGAAAATATAGCTTTAGGTAGTATCTGAATTTTTGAGTTTTGAAAGAAAGAAAACGACCAAGAAAAGCAAGAGATGATGGGTATTAACAAAAACCAAGCATAGTGATAATAAGGATATTGAGGCTTAGCTATTGTATAAATACTAACGAGTAGATTTAAGAGTAAGAAAATAGATAAAGTTTTGTTTTGTTGGATAATATTATTTTTGGTATAAAGAAAATAAATAAACTGACCCAAAAATAGGGCGATAAATAAAGATAAGAAAGGGGATAGATAAGGAACCTCTACAAAAAAGTGATAGATAATGCCTAAAAAACTATAATTACGATTCAGATGTTTCAGATTATTGAATAAATAAGCATTTAGAAAATATTCAAAAGCATTGTTTTGATAAATAGAAATAAAAGTAATGAACGGAATAACTAAGACTCCTAAAGAAAAGAAGGCAATCTTTTTCCATTCTTTATCTCTTACTAACAGAAATAAAATATATAATGAATAAAAAGCCGCTAACACAACCGATTGCAGTTTTGCGAAAGGGGTTATTCCAACCAAAAGGCCAGAGAAAAATAGTAAGAATATGCTTACTCTTGAGCCATTAATGAGATAAAGCGTGGTAGAGAATATTATAGATAATAATAAAAAGGGCAGACATTCGCTTGAAAATATGATAAAATCTAATTCAGCGGTTTCTCTACCAACTCGACCTGCACCCAAAAAAGCAATCGTAAAAACGGTTAATATTCTAACATGTTTTTCATTGAAAAACTTACAAAGGACATAGTAGTTTAGGAAAAAAGATGGTAAAATTAATACATTGCTCAAGAAAAGACGCATGGTTGTATAATTTAACCCTACTTTGAAATAATATAAGATAGTCAATAACCAAGAAGAAAAATAGCCAGAAGTATTATTATCAATTGATTTCCACGGTTTAAATTCTTTCACAAGATTAGCTGCTCCAGTCAACCACTCACCTTCATCTCCATTTATTTCAGAATATAAATAAGAAGGGAATCTATTGATATTATACAGAACGACTAAAGAAGCAAAAAAAAGAAAGTTTTTATCGCTTTTTTTATACCAAATTAAGTAGATATATCCGATGAAAGTGAGAGCATTTAAAATGTAGTACTTGTCATCTAAGTGATAATATATACTGCTTAATAAATTATAAAATACTCCAGGGAAATCAATAATTTTAGGCTCCATTTATGCGGTTATATAGCTTAATATTAAGTTAAGGTTTAGTGATGATTAATTAGTAAAAAACGTGGTATGGCTGAGATGTTATTGCCTAATTTGAATTAAGTAGTGTTACGTTTTTTTTGGTTTAATTTTAAGCAAATATATATTGTAGAATTGATAATACGAAATGTGGCCCTTTAAGACCACATTTCGCTGAGTAGAGAAAATTACATTATGGTTTTTATTTCTTCAAATATTTATTAAACCAATTGATGTATCGCTCAAAACGGTCTTTTTGATAACTTGGATTCGTAATTCCATGAAATTGGTCAGGATAAATAATCAATTCAGTCGGAATCCCCAATGAACGGAATGCTTGATACATTTGCTCGCTACCCACCGAAGGAACATTAAAGTCGCTTTGTCCAACCATAAACTGAGTAGGAGTTTTGATACGGTCAGCTTTTAAGAATGGATATGAAAGGGCAATATATTTGTCGAAATTCTTCCACGGAGAGCCTAATTCATGCTCATATTGCAAAATATATTGGTCAACACCATATAATGAAGAAATCAACGACACTCCCGCACCGCTGGAAGCTGCTTTGAAACGAGTATCAGTTGCAATCGTGTAGTTTGTCAAGATTCCACCATAACTCCAACCACCAATGCCCAGTTTTTCGGGGTCAGCAATACCATTTTGAACTACATAATCGGTTGCCCCCAAAATATCCAATACTTCTTTATTACCCCAATCGGCCGAAATAATTTTACAAAAATCTAAGCCTCGGCCACTCGAACCACGGTAATTAACTGCAACAACGGCATAACCCGCTGCCGCCAACATTTGACGAGACATATCATAACTAAATTCATCTTGTGCCACTGGTCCTCCGTGAATAAACATCAAAGTTGGTAATTTCTGACCTTTTTGAGCCATCGCAGGCAAATAAAGCAAGTTTGAAACCGAAGCTCCATCTTTACTTTTTGAGGTAAAACCTTCAACCGTTGCCAATGCTAATGGTGCCAAAAACGCATCTTGGTGTTTGGTGAGTTTTCTGACAACTGCTGCTTCAATAGCATATAGTTCGTTCGGTGTTTGTGGGTCGCTCATGCTTGCAAGCAAGTTTCCAGAAGTATGTCTTTCTATACCCGTAAAACTTCTGTTTCCGCCTACAAACTTGGTCATTTTGCCATCTACCGCCGAAAAATTAGCAATGTATCTCGTACGGTCGTCGGAAACAATGGCGAATATCGAAGTTCCGTCTTTGCTCCATCTTGGGCTATTAACTGGGCGGTCTAAAGATTTACTCAAGAGTTTTGGTTCGCCACCATCTTTCGATACCGTACATAAAATCGACTGGTCGTACATAATATAACTTTCGGCCGAAGTGGTGCGTAAATAAGCAATTTGTTTGCCGTCTGGACTCCATTCGTGGGCATAATCTTGACCAGTAAAAGTCGTGATTTGTTTCATTGTTGCGTTTGGTTTCGCATCAATTACCCAAATATCAGTGTTTTCATTGCGGTCGGGGTCTTCGGTGCGATTGCTGATAAAAGCGATTTGCGTTCCATCGGGCGACCATTTTGGTGAAGTTTCATCATAAATCCCCTTCGTAAGTGTGTCAATTTTCTTGGTTTCGAGGTTATAAAGGTATAAATGCGTAGTTTTTTTCATTAAATAACCTTCCACATCTTGCTTGAAATGAAAACGGTCGATGACAATCGGTTTTGGTGATTTCGACTTTGTGGTATCGGCATCATTGGTGATTACTAAGGCAATTTTTTTACCATCGGGCGACCACGCATAATCCGATAAATCACCTTTTTTAATATCGGTTAATTGCTTGGCTTCTCCGCCACGGCGGTCCATGAGCCAGATTTGGCTACCCGTTAGGCCATTTCTTGAAGAAGTAAATGATAAATATTTCCCATCGGGACTCCAACGAGGTTTTGATTCTCCATCGGGCGAAAAGGTAAGTTGGATAGATTCTTTTCCATCCCATGATTGCATCCAAATATCAGAATTTCTCTTGTTTTTTACCGAATCAACACTTGAAAGCGAATAGGCTACCCAATTACCTTCGGGTGAAATTTGCGGGTCGCTCAAGCTTTGTAAACGATAAACATCAGAGGGTTTGAGTTGTCTTTTGGCAGGAGTTGTTTGTGCAAAAGTACCCAAACTGATCGCTAAAACTGCAAATAGTACTGTTTTTTTCATGCTTTGGTTATTTGTTGATTGGTGAAATGGTTGATTAGTTATTGGAAAACTGGTTACTGGTAAACTTGTGAATTGGTTATTGGAAAATTGGTTACTGGTAAATTGGTGGACTGGTTATCTGTAAATTCTCTTGTCTAAGAAAAAGCCTGTAAGGCTTAAACTTGAATAGCCGTAGGCAACGCCTACGGAATATTTATAATGTGATGATGCAACTCTGAAGGAGTTGAACATATTATTGTATTTTGTTTAACCCC
The DNA here is from genome assembly GCF_014644295.1 of Emticicia aquatilis. Taxonomy (GTDB): domain Bacteria; phylum Bacteroidota; class Bacteroidia; order Cytophagales; family Spirosomataceae; genus Emticicia; species Emticicia aquatilis. Next base: position 413,290 of record NZ_BMKK01000001.1, on the reverse strand, counting down.
TTCAGGGTTATTTGCTACCTTCATTTCTTGTTTCCGTAGGCGTTACCTACGGCTATTCGTGTTTAATCCTTTCAGGATTTTTAATCTTCATTAGTCAATTAAAAATTAGCCTCTTAAATGCCAAGCCTTTGGCTTTACGAATGCACGAATACCTGCATGCGAGAGCGTGGCTCCAAAGCCAGAATGCTTGCGTCCACTCCAAGGAAGTGGAGCCGAAACACGGTCGCAACAATTCCAATAACCGCTTCCCGCATTTACTTGTTTCAATATTCTTTCGGCACGCTTTTTATCGGGCGTATAAACTGCCGCTGTGAGGCCGTATTCAGTATCTTGCATCAATTTTGTGGCTTCTTTGTCATCTTTTACTTTCATAATACCAATAATTGGCCCGAAAGATTCCGCCTGCATAACATCCATTTTGTGGTTGACGTTGGTCAAAACCGTTGGCTCGAAGAAATATCCATTTCCTTCAATTCTTTTACCACCAGTAAGTAGCGTTGCACCTTTTTTTACGGCATCATTTACTTGTTTTTCGAGAAAATCTAACTGAGATTTTCGGCTCAAAGCACCGATGTAAACACCGTCTTCGGTTGGCTGACCAATTTTGTAGCTTTTTACCTCTTTCACAAATTCCTCAACGTAGCGGTCATATACTTTTTCGTGGACATAAATACGCTCAACGGCACAACAACTTTGCCCATTATTATAGAAAGCTCCATCGGCAGTTCCTGCTGCAACTGACTGAATATCAGCTACATCATCAGCCACATAGAGTGGGTCTTTACCGCCTAATTCGAGTTGGCAAGGCACCATTTTAGGTGCTACTTTTTCATAAATATAAAGTCCAGTTCGGTAAGAACCTGTGAAGAAATAGCCATCGAGTGGCATTGCCAAAAGTTGTTCACCTACTTCTTTTGCACCAACTGCCACCGCAAAAACATCTTCTGGAACGCCCGCAGCTTTCAAAAACTTTTCAATTTTTAAACCAGTCAAAGTCGAAAACTCAGATGGTTTGTAGAAAACGGCATTTCCACCAATCAAAGCAGGGATAAAAACATTTACACCCACCAAAAACGGATAATTCCATGCCGAGATATTACAAACTACGCCCAGCGGTTCATATGAAATACGTTCGGTAAGTCCTTCTTGCTTGGTCATTACTTCATCTTTCAAGTATTTTTGTGAGTTTTCAACAAAAAACTTGATTCTTCCTCTTGCTCCGTTTACTTCATTACGGGCTTGTTGAAGTGGTTTCCCCATTTCAGAAGTGAGCGTTTCGGCCAATTCTTCTATATTTTCGGCCAATAATTCAGAGAATTTGGCGATGATAGCGATACGTTTTTTTAGATTCACTTTTGCCCAAGATTTTTGCCCTTTTTGTAAGGTTTTTAGTTTGTTTTTAAGGCTTTCGTCCGAATCTTCTTGTAAAGTAGCAATGATTTCTTCGGTAGCTGGATTGATGATTTGCATATGAATTTTTTACGTTTAATATCGACTGAATAACGTCGGCAAGGCTCAAAGCCTTGCCGACGTTTTGTGGTTATCACACAAAAATAAGCATTCAGGTGGATAAACTTTTATATTTCATCTAAAACTCCGACATAGTTGCCTATTTTTGCGACAGATACAAAAATTGCTTGCATGGAAAAGACTTATCAAGAAAAAATAGCCACATTACTTACCGAAATAGCCACCTTAAAAAAGAAAAGCGACCAGATTTCGATGTACCGATTATTGCTGATAATTGGATTATTAATTGTGGTATATCAGCTTTTTAAACTCAATGAAATACTTGGAGGACTATCAATTATTGGCGGCATTTTAGGTTTCTATTATTTAGTAAAACATCACGAAAAAATTGATGCCGAGGTTGATTTAAAAGAAACAACGCTCGCCGTGATTAAAAATGAATTGACGTGTTTGGAGGGAATTTCGGGAATGTATTACAATGGTCAAGAATACAGCCGACCAACGCATAATTTTAGTGAAGATTTAGATGTTTTCGGCGAAGGAACGCTTTTTCATCTGATAAACCGAACAAAAAGTAAGTCGGGAAGTGATTACTTGGCTCAACAGCTTTTGGGTGAAAATCAAACTTTTTCAATTGGCCAAAAACAAGAAGCTGCCAAAGAAATGGCGGCCAAAACTGACTGGCGTTTGAGCTTTTTTGCTTCGATGTTTAAGATTTCTAACGAGGAGCGAGGCGTGAGCAAAGTGCTTAACCAAATTGAGCATCCGCCAGTGTTGAAATTGGAGAAATTCATTGCGATTTATGCCAAAATCTTACCTTTTTTGTGGGTAGCGGTCTTTGCTTCTGCCTATTTTGTGTCGCCATCTTTTGCTGGTTATGGTGTGGCAGCTTTGGCTTTGATAAATTTCAGACTTACTGGCATTAACCGCAATCACACGGAAGAATATTTTGAAACGGTTGCAGGAGCGGGGCGTTTGATGGAAAAATTTGGTGTTGCAACTGGGCTTATCGCTCAAGAAAATTGGCAGTCAGAAATTCTGAAAACAGCTCACAAACGATTGCCGATTTCAAAACTAAATACTAAAAATCCGATTGATGATTTTGTGGTGATTCTTAAAAAACTTGATATGCGACGCAATATGTTGGCTTCGCTTTTCTTGACTTTGGCTACTCCCTTTCAGCCAGTTCAGTTAATTAAACTGAGGGCGTGGCTGAAAGAAAACCCTGATTTTTTTGAGAAAATTTTTGACGTAATTGGTATTTTTGAGCTCTATGCCAGCATCGGAAACCTACATTTCAATAAGCCAGATTGGTGTTTTCCAGAAATAAATGATAGTAAAACATTTCAATTAAATGGTGTAGAAATGGGGCATCCACTCATCAATACCAAAAATGTAGTTTGTAATAGTTTTGATTTTGACGAAAAAAATCGACTGACGCTCATTACTGGCTCAAATATGTCGGGTAAAAGTACATTTTTGCGTACGGTTGGGCTAAATATCATTTTGGCGTATACTGGCTGCCCAGTTTTTGCCAAGAAAATGAGTGTAAGTGATGGTATAAAACTGATTTGTTATATGCGAATCAAAGATTCTATTCAGCAAAATGCTTCAACTTTTAAGGCAGAAATTGAGCGAATTAAGCTCGTTTTGGCGGCAATTAATAATAATGAAAATGCCTTATTTTTGATTGACGAAATGTTGAGAGGAACAAATTCGGAAGATAAATTGGCGGGCTCGATGGCTTTGTTAGAGAAAATTGTCAACTCAAATGCTTATGCAATGGTGGCTACTCACGATTTGCGTATGACCGAAATTTCGGAGCAGTATCCCGATGTAGTAAAAAATTATTACTTCGAGTACGCCACGGAAAATGGCGAATTATTATTCGATTATTTGATAAAAGAAGGCGTTTGTAAAAGTTTTAATGCCTCGCTTTTATTGAAGTCTATTGGTTTGCCGATTGGCGAGAAACTCTAAAAATATGCGTGGCACACTCAAATGTGCCACGCATTGTAGATTTTATGTTTATTTCTCCGTCAGTGCTGTTCCTTCAAAAGAAATTCCTTCCCAACCAGTTTTCATAAAGTTTCTGATATTTTGATGGTTCGTTGCATCGGGGTTTTCGAGTACATCTTTGCGGTAAAAATCACCAAAGCAAGCAAGGGTTTGTTCTACCGAAAAACTTTGAAGTTTTGCGAATGAAAATAATTTGCATGAGCCAGAGTTTTGTCCAGCTTCGTTGTGTAAATCTCCATTTTGGAAAGCCGTTGGCGTAAAATCATAGAGTGCTTCCACAACGGCCATAGTATCTGTAAATGCTACTTCTTTAGGGGTTTTGTTGAGTTTTTTTAGAAAAGAATCGAGTGTCATTATTGAATTTTTGATTGAATGTTTTCGACGAAATTTTGTCGAATTTTATAAGAAAAATTATTTTGTTCGGCATTAATGATGCGTTCGGGATGCCATTGTACGAGCATTAAATAGTGATTTTGTTGGCTTAAGATTCGCTGGCTTCGACTTCGCTCAGCCACCGAATCTGGTTCTGTTGGGTGAGCGGAGCCGAACCTAACAGAATCGGCGAAGTCGAAATTTGGTGAGTGAGCGAAGTCGAACTCTAAACCTTCAACAACTCTATCATCAGATAACGCATTGATTTTTAGCGGTTTGGCAATAATATCAGCCGATTGGTGATGTGCCGAATTGACATCTCCAAATACAATATTGGTAATTTTTGAAAGTTCGGAATCGTGTATGATTTCTATATTATGATAACGGTCTTTTCCTTCAAAATACTTTGAATGATTTTCTTTTCCAGCAGTCGGTAAATCTGGAATTAGCGTGCCACCAAGAAATACATTCACAAATTGTAAGCCTCGGCAAATTCCTAAAACAGGGATGTGATTTTTGAAAATATATTCGCATACTTTCCATTCAAATTCATCACGGCGTTCGTCCATGAAATTTGGATTGCATAAACTCAAAAACTCAGGACGGTTGTATAAACTTGGATGCACATCTTCGCCTCCCGACAAAATAATACCATCACACTGCTCTATTTCGTGTAGATTGTTGAGTTTATAGCCAAGTTTGACTACTTCGATGTGCGAATTTCCGACCAAAGCATTTTGCGACAAAATCCATTTTTCATAGATTGGATGTTTTTCTCCGCAATCTGTAATACCTATTTTCATTGTGGATTTTCGAGTGAATCGTAGTATTTGAAAGTACTTACGAGTCCGTTTTCTGTTTTAAGATTAATATTGTTTGCCTTTACATACTGCTCAACTAAAGGCTTTTTGTCTCCAAAAAGATTAAGAAAATTTTTGCTTCTCGGCAGTTGAATCACCGACTCATCTTTTAGAATAAAAAACTTGGAAGACTTTACGAATTCTCCTTCGTAATCACCAGATGCTTCATAGCCAGTTTTGTCGGTGCTACTGCTGTGCAGAATACACGAATGCTCTTTCAGAAGTGTATTTTTACTGATATGAATAACCTCATAATAAGCATTTTCAAACTTACTGAAATGATGTCCCATTATTGTAAATGCTTCGGGTTTGATAGCAATGGCATCTTTGTTGATGTCTTCTACAATATAAAGTTCGTTTTTCTGTACATTGAAAGCCATCAAAAACTCCATATCTTTTCCACTTTCAGTGCTTATTTTTCCTTTGTACCAGCCGTTTTTGAAAAATGGTGTTCCTTTGTAAGTTTTTGTAAATTCCTGATGCGTATTATTTACCACATCTCTCGAATTGTAATACGCCTGAAAGGTCGTATCCCCGTTTTTTTTATTTACAACTATTTTACTATCGCTACTTCCCGCAATTTGCATCTTTCTCAAAAAATAATCATATTTATTATTGGTTATTTGTCCAAAAACTTGGCTGGAAAATAAAAATAAGAGCATAAAAGTCAAAGAGAGTTTCATGACAGTAAAAGTTTAGAGTTACATAAATAAAAGGAGTTTTACGAAATATAGATAGCCACAAACACACTATTCTTTGTGTATTTGTGGTATAATTAATGAATTTTTAAAACAAATGTATAGTTTTTTGATAAATTATAATGCTTCGAGGTAAAGATTTTTGAAGTCTTCTCTCGTGACAGGTTTTGGATTATTTGGGTGAGCAAAATCTGCAATCGCTAAATCGGCCAATGTTTCTATATGCTCTGATTTTACACCAATATCTCGCAAACGGTGTGGAATATTTACTTTAGTATTTAGCTCAAACAAATACTGCACAACCGCCTCGCCTGATTCATCTTTCAAATCAAGGGTACGAGCAATTCGGCGGAATTTATCTTCAAAACCTGCAATATTAAACTTCATTCCGTACGGAATGTTTACGGCATTGGCCAAACCATGATGTGTATCGAGCAAAGATGATAAAGGGTGAGCCAATGAATGTACTACGCCCAAACCTTTCTGAAAAGCTACCGCACCCATCAATGAAGCAATTAACATTTTACTCCGAGATTCTAAGTCGGGTTTGTTGACGGCTTTTTCTAAAGACTCATGTATCAATGCAATTCCTTCCAATGCAATGCCATCGCACATTGGATGCCAGTTTTTTGCTAAAAATGCTTCCATATTGTGCGTGAGAGCATCCATTCCCGTAGCTGCGGTGATAAATGGTGGCAAATCCATCGTAAGTAATGGGTCGGCAAAGATGATTTTAGCGAGCAATTTTGGCGAAAAAAGAATTTTTTTCTGATGCGTTTCGTCGTCAGCAATGATGGCACTGCGGCCAACTTCGCTGCCCGTTCCTGCCGTTGTCGGAATCGTTATAAAATGCGGAACATCGTTGGTTACGTAAACATCGCCACCAATCAAATCATCGTATTTGAATAAATCTTCTCGGTGATTGATTCTCAATAAAATCGCTCTCGCTACATCAATTGCTGCACCGCCACCGATGCCAATGATGCTATCACGGTCAGTGCTATAATAGGCTTCATCGCCTTTATAGACATCTGATTTTACTGGGTTTTTATGAATATCGCTGAAAACTTCAACGCTGACGCCTTTCGATGATAAATCTTGAACAATTTGCTTGAAAAATGGCAAATTGGCTACATTTGGGTCGGTCACGACCAAAGGTTTTGAAAGGTTATTGTCTTTTAGATAAGCAGGAAGTTCAGACACCACACCTGCACCGAATCGGATTTTAGTAGGAAAATTGAATTGAGAAATCACTTTGTTGGCTTTTATTAGTTTGAGAGTGACGAAAATACAACAAAAAACCACGAATTCAACAAAAGGTCTGTTAAATTCGTGGTTTTTTAGAACAATTCTCCTGAATTATCAGAAAGGCTTAATCGTCTCTTCTACCTAAGAAAATACTTACATAGTAAAGTAAATTGGCTACTGCACCTGCGGCAGCTACTACGTACGTTAAAGCTGCCCATTTGAGAGCATCTTTTGCCATATCGTGTTCGCCTGTTGTTACTATTGAGCGAGTTTCCATCCATTTCAAGGCACGGTTACTTGCATCATATTCTACGGGTAATGTAATGAGCGAGAATATTGCCAAAGCAGCATTTGCCACAATTAAAATCATCAATAGCATATTGCCAAACGAGCTACCACGAGAAAGCATATATACTCCTCCGAACATCAAAAACATATTGGCAAAGTTCATAACGTTAGTAGCCACATTTACGGCTGGAACTAATGTCGAACGCATTTTTAAAGGAGCGTAAGCCATGGCGTGTTGCACGGCGTGTCCACATTCGTGAGCGGCTACCGCTGCCGAAGCCGCACTCGAACCCGTGTAAACATCATAGCTGAGGTTTACGGTTTTATCAAGTGGGTTATAGTGGTCAGTTAATTGACCCTCAACTTGTGTGATTCTTACATCATAAATTCCGTTGTCATGTAGCATTCTTTGTGCGATTTCTGCACCAGTCATACCATTACGTAAACGTATTTGAGAGTATTGAGCAAATTTACTTTTCAAACGTCCTGATACTATCATGCCCAGTACCATAAAGACGATACCAATAATTATTACCATATTATTACTAATTTTGAATGTGTGAATGATTGAATGATAGAGTAAATAATCTTAGAGCATCATTCGCTCATGCTATCATTCAATCATTCGAAATTAATTTTATTTTCTGAATAATTGAGCTGGTTGAGTAACCTTTCACCAATGAAATAGTTTTTACCTCGCCTCCATTGGCTATCACAAAATCTGAACCAACGATATTTTCGACCGTATAATCATCACCTTTAACCAAAATATTCGGACAAAGTGTCTCAATTAGCTCCTTTGGCGTTGGTTCGTCGAACAAAATGACAGCATCAATAAAACTCATCGCTGCCATCATGCGTGAACGTGCGTATTCATTTATCACAGGACGACTTTCTCCTTTCAAACGTCTCACTGAAGCATCGGTATTTAGGCCAAGTACGAGTTTATCGCCTAAATTTCTGGCTTTTTCGAGGTAATCAATATGTCCGAGATGCACAATATCGAAGCATCCGTTAGTAAAAACGATTTTTTTACCTTCAGATTGCCATTGTTCGATTTGCTGTTTGGCTTCTGTTAGACTTAATATTTTTGATTCGGTCATTTTTTTTAGGTATAAGAAATTAGGTGTTAGAAATTGAGTTTTAGTGATTTAGATTTAGAAAATTAGGATTTACCTAACTCCTAAAACCTAAATCCTAACTCCTCTTTTCGGCAAAACCAATGTTAGTAAAAAAGCAATAATACCAAAAATAGCTACAAAGACCATTCCTTGCATGGCATGCAGAAATGTAGCGAGCGTAATACCATCTTGTTGAGAAAGCCCGTAAAGCACTACAATACTTCCTACTAAAAAGTGATAACTTCCTATACCGCCTTGCGTTGGTGCTGCCATTCCGATTGACCCCATTACAAAGATTGAAAGTGCAGCCAAAGGTGAAAGATTAGCGGTTTCGGGCAATGCAAAGCAAAGAACATAAGTCATTACGAAGTACATTGTCCAAATCAGAATCGTATGAAAGATAAATGCTGAAGGGTTTTTAAGGTTTCTGACACTCATAAAACCACTGGCAAAACCTCCGATTATTTTAGCAACTTTCTGATAAATAGTATTTTGTGCGATTTTTTCTTGATTTTTCTTGAATAAAAAATAAGCCGCCACAAGTAAGCTAATTCCCACTAAAGCATAGCTGCCGAGTAGGAGGGGATTTTTGAATTTTTCGCCAAAAAAATTAAAGAAAACATCTTTTAGTCGGTCGAATTCGAAAATAAAATTCAAGAAAATCAATAATAAAAGTACCAAAACATCAATTAAACGCTCAGCTATTACTGCTCCGAACGATTTTTCAAAAGGAATATCTTCTAATTTATTAAGCGTTCCGCAGCGAGCCACTTCGCCCGCTCTTGGAAATATTAAATTTGCTCCATAACCTACTAAAACCGCCAGTGTTGTACGAAAAACCGAAGGTTTATAGCCCATCTGCTCAAGCATCAAAACCCAACGATAAGCTCTACTCCAGTGTGCCACCAAAGCCATTACGGCCGAAAGGGCTACCCAACGATAATCGGCTTGTTTTATTTTTTCCCAGAGGGTGTTTAGGTCAATGTCTTTGAACGTAAACCAAACCAAAACAGCGGCAACTGTCAGTGAGATAAGGTACTGGAGTGTTTTTTTCATTAAAAAGAGGTTTTATGTACAATTCTGGAGAATTGTGCTACAATTATTTTACTACCAAGTTATTTTCGTCAGGAAAAACAATCATTGGTTTGTGAGTTTTTGCTTCTTCTTGGGTCATCCAAGCATAAGAAATAATAATTACAATGTCGCCCACTTCAGCTTTGCGAGCGGCTGCTCCGTTCAGACAAATAATACCTGAGCCACGTTTACCTTTGATAGCATAAGTTTCCAGACGCTCACCATTATTGTTGTTTACGACTTGTACTCGCTCATTTTCCATGATTCCTGCGGCATCGAGCAAATCTTCGTCGATAGTGATGCTTCCTACGTAGTTGAGTTCGGCTTGAGTGACTTTCACTCGGTGGATTTTTGATTTGAAAATATTGACTAACATTATAATTGAAAATGCAAAATGAATAATTGAGAATGATGCTACAATAAACGGACTGCAAAATTATAAAATTGCTTGTGAAAGAAACATTTGGCACAACAATAAAATTCAGATTAAAATTTTTAATTAGTTTTGTGGTGAAAAAGCTCATCACAAATGATAAAAAAACTACTCCTCTTTTTTTTAGTAGCCACCACCTCTGTAGCCTTTGGTCAAGATGCCAATATTTTTGAACCCGATTCTGTCAAAAAGAAAATCGAAGCAACGCAAATTAATTCTTCACTACGCATTGATGGAGTAATGAATGACGTCGAATGGCGAAAGGTAAAACCAACATCGGGTTTTATTCAAATCGAACCATTTCAAGGCAAAAAGCCTACTCAAGATACCGAAGTAAAGGTACTTTACAATAAACAATATTTGTATTTTGGCATTTTCGCTAAGGATTCTTTAGGTAAAAAAGCCATTCGTGCCACTGATTTTAAGCGTGATTTTAGCTTTCGCCAGCATGATATGGTAGCTTTATCGTTCGATGGGTTTAACGATAAACGCAATGCGATGGTTTTGGTAACAAACCCGTATGGCGTGCAGCGAGATTTGCTTTCGTTCGATGACCTCTACTACGATGTTGATTGGGACGGCCTTTGGCGTGTGCGTACCTCACGAACCGATTCGGGTTGGGTAGCCGAAATGGCAATTCCGTGGCAAACATTACGTTATCCAAAAACATTGGATAGCCTACACACATGGGGTTTTAATATTTTTCGTAGCCGTCGTATGAGCAACGAGCAGACCGCTTTTTCGCCGTATCCTCGAATTTTTTCTAATTTACGTATGACTTATGCGGGTGAATTGAAAAATCTTCAACCACCACCACCATCGACCAATATTAGAATCCAACCTTATTTTTTGACATCTTTTGACCATTATAGTGGTCAGAAAGTGCCAAAACCAACCGAAACTAATTTTAAATTAGGCGGTGAATTGAAATGGGCAATCAACTCAAATGCTGTTTTAGACCTAACGACAAATACTGATTTTGCCCAAGCCGATGCCGACCGACAAGTGAATAATGTTACCCGTTTTTCGGTATTTTTTCCCGAAAGACGTCAATTTTTTCTTGAGAATGCTTCGCTTTTTGGTGTAGGAGTTGGCCCAAATGATGATTTTTCGGGTGGAACGATGCGTGTACAACCCTTCTTTAGTAGAAGAATTGGTTTAGATGATAATAACCGACCAATTTCGATTGATGCAGGTGGACGTTTTGTGTATCGTTCATTGAAGCGAAATTTTGGCGTAATTGCAATGCGTCAGCGTGGGGTAGGAGACACACCCGCTACGAACTTTTTTGTAGGACGTTTTTCAGAAAACTTTGGCGAACAAAGCCGTATAGGAGGACTCATAACAGTGAAAAATCGTCCAGAAGGCTCAAATATTGTAGGTACAGTTGATGGATTTTTTCGTTTGAATCAGTCGCATTCGGTTAATACAATGGCAACTTATTCAAAAACGACTAATACTGGTCAGCAGGGTTTTTCGGGTTTTGCTCAATATTTCTTTACCAATAATCAATTTAAAGTTTGGTGGACTCAGTCGGTTGTTACAAAAGATTATAATCCCGAAATGGGCTTTGTGTCTCGTACCGATGTGATTGGCACAACACCTGGTATTTTTATTTATAATCGTGGAAATTGGTTGCCTAAAAAGTACATTCGTGCCTTTGAGCCAGGAATTATGACGGAGTTTTATCACCAAGCTTCAACAGGACAGCTGATAGAACGCCAAATTAATATTAACCCTATTTGGTTTAACTTCCAGAATGGTGGTTTTTTTGGGTATTTGGTTAATCCAACTTTCCAACGCTTGACTGAGCCATTTCAGCCATTAGGCGTAACAATCAACGTGGGCGATTTTAACTATGTTCGTCACCAAATTTTTGCGAGCTCCGACCCATCAAAAATCCTTAATTTAGTTGTTGACCACAGTTGGGGAACGTATTTTGATGGAAAACTAAATTCTACTGATATTAGGCTGCAATTTGCACCGATTCCGCATATTTCTGTCTCGGGTCGATACAATCGGAATGGCTTTAAAGGAGTTGGAGATGTACTTGATGTTAAAAAAGTAGATTTATATTCAATTGAAGGGCGTTTTGCTTTAAACCCAAGAGTACAGTTGATAGGTTTTTATCAGCAAAACTCAGAGAATAATTCTAAAAATTATAATATTCGTTTATCGTGGGAATACCAACCGCTGTCGTATATTTATGTGGTTTTGAATCGCCGAGGATTTAATAATGTAAGTGAGCCGAGCGATATTCGTTACGAAAAAGAAAATCATGTGATTGCAAAAATCAGTTATTTGAAGCAGTTTTAAAAGCTAAAACCTGTAAGGTCTTCAAGACCTTACAGGTTTAAAAACAGTAGAATATTCAACGACAATATAATTTATTCAACCTAAAATCAGCAAAACTATGCAAAGACGCACCGCACTGAAAAGCCTATCGGTGGCTCTCGGTGGTTTGGTGTCCATGCCCGCTTGGGCTTCATGTTGGACTCCCGACTCAATCGGCAACGACAAATCTTTATCTGCCAGCGACGAGGCTATTTTAGCCGAAATCGTAGAGACTATTATTCCCGAAACAAAAACTCCAGGGGCAAAATCGCTAAAAGTGCATCAATTTGCTTTACGAATGATTAATGATTGCTACGGAGAAGCAGCTCAGAAAAATCTTCAACAAGGCCTTGCCAAAACTGAAGAATTGGCTAAAAAAACATTCAACAAATCTTTTGTTGAATGTGATGCTCAGCAACGTAAGGATACTATCTTGCAGCTAAGCAAAGCCGATGAAGCAAGCAAAAAGTTTGCGGAAATGATTAAAAATCTAACGATTCGTGGCTACACAAACTCTGAATATTACATGGTCAATGTTCAGAAATACGTCATGGCTCCAGGTTTTTATCATGGCTGTGTTCCTGTAAAAAAATAATGTTAATAATGACGACTGTTTGATGAATAGGCTATTTATGTGGACTATCGACTGCCGTCCGTTGACTAATCAAATTCTATCATTCAACTAAGAAAATGCCAAATTTTAATATAGATTCAGTAAAAGAACGCACATTCGATGCCATCGTAGTTGGCTCAGGAATTAGCGGTGGTTGGTCAGCTAAAGAGTTGACAGGTAAAGGTTTACGTACATTGTTATTGGAGCGTGGGCGTGACGTAAAGCACGTAACCGACTACCCAACCACAATGATGAATCCGTGGGAGTTTGACCACCTCGGACAAATCACAAAAGAGCTCAAAGATGCTAATCCAATTGCGAGCCGATGCTACGCATTCAACGAAGATGCCGCTCATTTTTTTGTGAAAGATGCCGAGCATCCGTACGTGCAAGAAAAGCCATTCGATTGGATTCGTGGCTATCAGGTTGGTGGAAAGTCGTTGATGTGGGCCAGAGGTACACAACGTTGGTCGCAATACGATTTTGAAGGCCCCGCACGTGACGGTTTTGCGGTAGAATGGCCGATAAACTACGCAGATATTGCTCCGTGGTATAGCTACGTAGAAAAGTTTGCGGGTATTTCTGGAAATAAAGATGGACTTCCGCAGTTGCCTGATGGAGAGTTTTTACCCCCTCATGAGCAGTCGTGCGTAGAAAAGCATTTCACCAAAGAAATGGCTAAACATTATAACGGTACTCGTCCGATTATCATCGGGCGTTGTGCTCACCTAACCAAGCCTCAACCGATTCATTATCAGCAAGGTAGAGGACAATGCCAAAACCGAAACCTTTGTCAACGTGGGTGTCCGTATGGTGGTTATTTTAGCAGTAATTCATCAACAATTCCGTGGGCAATGCGTACAGGAAAATTGACTATGAAAACTGACTCGGTGGTTCACTCAATCATTTATGATGAACAAAAAGGCAAAGCCACAGGCGTGCGTGTGATTGATGCTCACACCAAACAAATGACCGAATATTATGCTCGGGTAATTTTCTTGAATGCTGCCACACTCAACACGAACTTGATTTTATTGAATTCTACATCAAATCGTTTTCAGAATGGTTTGGGCAATGATAATGGACTTTTAGGTAAATATATTGCGTTCCATAATTTCCGTACAACGATTTCGGGAGAGTACGAAGGTTTTTTGGATACGACTACCGAAGGTATTCGCCCCAATGGTAGTTATATTCCTCGTTTCCGCAATGTTTTCAAACAGGAAACCGACTTTTTGCGTGGATATGCCGCAGGTTTTAGTGCCAGCCGCATGACTTATCGAGATACGTCAGGCATTGGGGAGGATTTGAAAGAGAGCCTCAATCAGACTAAATATGGTAATTGGAGAGTTGGCTCGCACATGATGGGTGAGACGATTCCGAAAGAAAGTAATTATGTGGCACTTGACAAGAATTTGCTTGACCCGTGGGGAATTCCGCAGCTGAAAGTTTCGGTAGCTTATGATGACAACGACGAGAAAATGATAAAAGATTTTCATGAGCAACTCACCGAAATGTACACCAAAGCTGGCTTTACGAACATCAAAACGCATGATAACCCTGCAAAAGCCCCAGGTTTGGATATTCACGAAATGGGTGGTGTACGAATGGGTAAAGACCCAAAAACATCAATGCTCAATAAGTGGAATCAGTTTCATAATTGCAAAAATGTTTTCGTGACTGATGGTGCTTGTATGACATCCAATTCAACACAAAATCCGTCGCTTACTTTCATGGCCATCACGGCTCGTGCTGCCGATTACGCAGTGAAAGAGTTTAAGAAAGGAAATTTGTAGAAAAAAATAACCCCGTTGGAATCAAGCCCAGCGGGGTATTTGTTTTTAGTGGTTACGATGTTGTATATTAAATGCGTTGTTTCCTGACAAAAACTACCTTCAATTACTCGAAAGGTTTTCTAATAGTTTCCCCCATTTCTGTTTGATTGCATCTTTGAAAGAGATATTATTTTCCTTTTTCAATGCTGCCTTTTGTGCTTCAATTCGCTCTATTTCTGCCTTCTCGATATGTTTTCTCACTCGTTGCTCGTTTTGTAGTCTTTTCAAAATTAGTTGTGCTACTTCCTGCTTTAATTCTTGGTTCATCTGCATCTCTGCTTCAAAATCAGCCTTGTCGTTGGCCGACAAACAATTCGCTACATAATCATAAATAATCTGTTTTTTTGCTAACGTTTCCATTGCTATTGTTTAAAAAAATACATAATCATACTCTTCAAGAAACTTCGTTTTTGATGATTAGGAAAGCACGTTTTTATGAAAATTTTTAATTTTTGGGAGAGTTATAATTGCAGTTTGTAGTTCAAAATATCTTAGTTCATAGGCTTCGTTTTAAACTTTTATATTTTGACTATGGCGAATGTAGGAGGTAACAAGCCAAATATTATTTTGAATAAAATACTTGTTTTAGTTATAATAAAAATTTGATAAGTATAAAATATGTCTAAGAATTGTGAAGAAAAGAGAAAAAATAAACGCTGGCAAGCAGTTCGGGGGTTAAAACCTTGCCAGCGTTAGTCGATTAGAAGAAATATTTATTTCGCATTAAACTCCTGCCAAGTAGCATTATAAGCACCAAAGCAGCCAAAACCACCATTGATGTTGGTGTAGAGCAGCACTGGCTCAGCAAATGGATTATTGTTTTCTCGTTGTCGGCGGAGCGATGTATGATAATTATAATAATGTATATCGGTCTGAAACAAGCCTACTCTTATTTTATCTAAGCGTTTACTTAGGTCTAATTGTTGACCTTGAATATTTGCTCCAATATTAGTTGGTAAATAATTTCTATTCAATGAAAGCAGTTGACCATCCGTATCTTTATCATCAATTGTACGTAAATCAACGATTGTAGAAATTGGTGTATAAATGATGTTTTTGCCATTCTTTGGGTCGGGAATTCCATAAGTTATAATAAATTCACTGATAGCCCGATAGTAATTATTTTCGCCTGCTTTATCTTGCCAAATCACTTTTACGTCATATTCGGTATTGGTAACTGTATTGCCACGTTGAAAATCATTGACTGCTGTTGAATCAATTTTTACTTCTTTTATCGGAATATTATTCGGAACAGTAGTCGAGGCATTTACTTTTCTACCGTCTGGCGTACTTACGGTAATTGTATAAGTTTTTCCTACCGAAATCGGCAAAGCAGTAGGTAAAGCACGGTAATAACCCAATTTTGCATTATAAATCAGTTGGATTGTCTTACTTCCATCTGATAGACTAACACTTGCGTTCGTGATGTCGTCTCGGACGTCGCCCGTAGTGCCAATAAGTACTTTCGTTTCGGTTACTTTAGCTGCCAAAATCGTATCTTGTGGCGAAATAAAGCAAGCCACAACTAATTTAGAATCAGTTTCGGGTAAAATCGATGGGTCAATTTCTTTTACCAAACTTTCACACGAAAGCAGAAAAAACTGTCCAATTATAAATAAACTATATAAAAATATTTTTTTCATCATCATAAATTTTTCTTAGACTCCCCTTTGAGGCTTGTAGGTAGCCGAGCGGAGCCGAGGCTAAAACTTAAAATTATAACTAAAAGAAGGTATAATCGGGAAAATTGAATAACGCTGTAAAATCGTGATAGACTGACTGCTATTACTTGGGTCAACTTTTGAATTGAGTTGATAAAAAAACGGATTCTTACGATTATAAGCATTATAAATGCTTATTTCCCAAGTACGTTCATGTCGGAGTTTCTTTTTGTGAAACTGCACTCCCAAATCAAGTCTATGATACGGCTCGGCTCGGAAAGTATTTTTCTCACCATATTCCTGTACAGCTCTGCCCGCAAAAAGTGGGCTTACAGGCGTGTTAGAATTATTGATGGCATTATTTGCCCCAAAACGAGTATTGTAATTGCTGTAACCATTATATCTTGAAAGCGGCATCGTCAGTGCATTACCCGTACCATAAACCCAAACTGCCGAAACCGTAATGCTTGGTTTTATATCATAAATACCTACCAGCGATATATCATGTCGGCGGTCGTATCGAGGGAAAAATTCTTTGCCAAAATTTAGTTCATCAAATTGCCATTTTGTCCACGAAAGCGTGTACCCAGCCCAGCCCGAAAACTTGCCAACTTTTTTCTGCAATAAAAACTCCGCTCCGTACGACCACCCTTGCCCAGCCGTTACATTATCTTCCCAACGCACCCGAGTATTACTCGTGGGGTCGTTGACAAGCAGAAAACTTGCCCCTTCTTTATAATTGATGAGTTTATCCATCTTTTTATAATACCCTTCAATCGTAAGAGTTAAGCCCTTTTTATCTAAATCTTTGGCAAAACCCGCCGCCACTTGCTGTGATTGTTGCGGAGCAACTTTATCGGTGCTTGGCACCCAGAGGTCGGTTGGTAAGCCAATACCGGTGTTAGTGAGCAAATGCACATATTGGTTCATCATGGCATAAGAAGCCTTAAAAGCCAAATCTTTGCTAAGTTTATAAGCTGCCGAAAAACGTGGCTCTGGACGCAAATAATCTATGCTCGAAACATGATAATTGCTCACCCGTAGGCCAAGATTCATTTTTAATCGCTCAGTAGCTTGCCATACGTCTTCGGCATAAATTCCAGATTCTATTACGTCTATATTATCGATTTTTGTTTCGTATTTGCTGATATCAGAGTCTTGCAACACCACGGCACTCGGTGTAAAACGATGAAATGTCGATTGGATTCCAAGCTTTAGGGCGTGTTTTGGATTCGGAAAATAATCAAAATCGTATTTGACCGAATAATCTCTAATACCTGAATCGTATTTTAGATTATACACCGAAGTTGTGTTAGTTTGGGTATCAGTAGCATTTTGGGTAGAGCTAATATTAAAGCGATAGCGACTATAAATGAGTGATAAATTGCCAAAAAGCTTCTGTGAATAAAGGTGATTCCAACGCAAAGTGGCTGTTTCGTTGCCCCAGTTTAACCCATTCGACGATAAATTATCTGGACTTGTGGTTTTAGTGTGAAATTTATCTTGTCCAAAATATCCGCTTAAATAAACCTTATCCTTTTGCCCAAAATCATAATTCATTTTGGCGTTCAAGTCATAAAAATAATAACCACCCGTAGTTTGTTCGATAGCATCTTTCTGCGAAGCCTTAATGAGTGGCGAAGCGACAATATCTAAGTAAGTACGTCGGGCAGAAATAATGAAAGATGATTTTGCCGTTTCCTGCTTTTTGGTCTTAATCGGCCCTTCGAGTGTTAATCTTGAAGAAATCAGTCCGATTCCGCCTTCACCATGCAGTTTTTCTTTGTTTCCTTCTTTCATATTCATTTCAATCACCGACGAAAGTCGGCCGCCGAAACGAGCAGGAAAACCTCCTTTGGTGAGTTCTACGCTTTTGAGGGCATCGCCATTGAAAACCGAGAAAAATCCAAATAGGTGATTGGCATTATATACCACGGCATCATCTAAAATTATCAAGTTTTGGTCAGGTCCGCCACCACGCACATAAATTCCCGACTGTCCTTCCGAGCCTTTCTGTACACCTGGCAGGAGTTGAAGCACCTTCAAAACATCTTTTTCGCCCATGAAAGCTGGTATTTTCTTGATTTGATTGATGGGTACATCAATTTTACTCATCTCCACCGACTCGCTCACTCGTTCTTCTTGACGTTTTGATGAAACTACAACTTCGTTGAGCTGATTGGCCGATGCTAACTCTATGTTCATTTCGATATTTTTGTTCAGCACGAACGTTTTCTCGATGCGTTCGTAGCCCACAAACGAAAAAACTAAAGTAGCGGCATCATTGGCTGGAAGTGTGATAGAATAAAAACCATAATTATTGCTGCTCGTGCCGAAAGAACTATTGGGTACGTAAACGTTTACGCCTATGAGTTGCTCTTGACTGCCTTTTTCACGTATATATCCGCTGACGGTAAAGGTTCGTTGAGCAAAAATTGTATGGCTTAGAATAGAAAACAGTACTAAAACTACTTGTATTTTTTTTATCATGGGTAGCAGATTATCCTTTCTATTACTACGAAAAAGAGCCTCTAAAAGTTGTGTAAACCTCAAAATTTAAAAATTATGGTATTTTGCGAAGATTAACAATAAAAAAACATTGCAATAGCTTAAATATCAGTTCTTTAGTATTTATTTGTACAAACAAAAATTGTATTTTTACGGCATCATTAAAAAGTCTTACCTTTAATCATAAAATTATTATGGCAGAGAACGAAAAAAGCGTTACAGATAAAGCAACTGAATTGGCTGGAGAGGCAAAAGCCGCAGCAACCGAAAAATTGAACGATTTGAAAGCTGATGCTGCTGAAGCAATCGGTGATTTGAAAGCAAAAGCATCGGAGTTAGTTAGTGACGAAAAAATCAATGAAGTAAAAGCACAAGCGGCTGAAAAAATTGCAGATTTGAAAGAAGATGCAACCGAAGCAGTAGAAGCAGCTAAAGCAAAAGCACAGGAAGTAGCTGCGGGTGCAAGCGAAAAAATTGCAGATTTGAAAGAAGATGCAGCCGAGGCAGTAGAAGCGGCAAAAGCAAAAGCACAAGAATTGGCAGCTGAAGCATCGGCAACAATCGGTGATTTGAAAGCAAAAGCATCGGAGTTAGTGAGCGATGAGAAAATCAGCGAAGTAAAAGCACAAGCTGCTGAGAAAATCGAAGATTTGAAAGAAGAAGCAGCTGAAGCAGTAGAAGCAGCCAAAGCAAAAGCACAAGAAATTGCAGCCGAAGCAAGCGAAACAGTTGCCGAAGTGACTCAAAAAGCCAAAGGTTTTTGGAGTAAATTATTTGGTAAATAATTTGAGCAATAGATATAAAAAATGGTGAGCCTGCTTGCAAGCTCACCATTTTTTATATTCAGCCTTATTATTGATTTTGCTGTAAGTATTTGATTTTTAATTACTTACTTTTCTATTGACTGCCGACTATTGACCGTCGACTATTTACAAAATACTACTCGCAGCTGCCATGGCTACGGCAATCACCACCGCTGGCAGATAACCGTCAATCGTGAGGTCATCGGTAAACGAGTCAATAACTTTTAGAAGAAAGGCCGTTACGAGCATACGAATAATAAAAGTGAGCATGCCTAAAGTGATGAAATTGAGTGGTACTCGAATCAGAAAGCCAATTGTTGCATTCAGAATACCAAGAATTAATGCTACTACAATGGCAAAAACATAGCTTTTTACGTGTACTTTAGGCCACAAATAAGCGATTCCGAGCAAAACGCCCGCATTAAGTAGAATTTCTAATACAAATCTCATGTTGTTTGGGTTTAATGAATTTTAAAATTATTTACGTTTAGACTAAAAAATTGTGCCACAGTAACTTTAATTATTTTTTGCTGACCTAATCTGTGGACCGTGGACTTTCTTTCTCACTTTTCCAACCTGGCCCTTTTACAAATCTCCCCGATTTTACGCCGGTGTGTTGGCCATTTTTAACCACTTGCTTTCCATTAACAAACACATGAATCATACCTTCTGAAAGCTGATGGGGTTTCTCGAAAGTTGCTTTATCTTGAATCTTATTAGGGTCGAAAATCACAATGTCGGCATAATTACCGACTACTAAACGTCCTCTTTTCTGAATCTTGAGGTTATCACAAGGCAGTGAAGTCAGTTTTCGGATGGCTTCTTGAAGCGTAATCACTTTTTCTTCACGCACGTATTTTCCCAAAAGTCGAGCAAAATTGCCGTAAGCTCTCGGATGATTGCTTGATTTCAAAAATACGCCCGAAGGATTCATCGAGGCAGCATCGGAGCAGAAGCTCATGTACGGTAATTGTATCTGTTTCTTTATGTTTTCTTCGCTCATCAAGAAATACACCACATCAACTCTTGAACCATCCGAAACCACCAAATCCATAGCTGTTTCGTACCAAGTTTTTTCCTTGATGGTTGCTACTTCGGCCAGCGTTTTACCAATATATTTTCTGAGCGAATCTTGCTTAAAACCAATCAGAAGGGTTTTGTCTGCTCCCGCTGCCAAACACAAATTTTCCCAATCATTTTGTGGCGAACTCATTTCACGCCCAACTTGCTCTCTAATTGTACCAGATTGTAGTCGTCTGCTCCATTGGTCGAAGCCCCCTTCTTGTACCCACGGTGGCATTGCGGCATCAAGTCCAGTAGCTCCTGCAATGTAGTTGTACATATCGGCAGTTATATTAATTCCTGCTTTTCTGGCACTGTCAATTTTAGCAATTACTTTATCTATTTTATACCAGTTGTTTTTACCTGCGGCCTTTAAATGATAAATTTCAGCGTGAATATTGGCCTCTTTTGCAATTCTTATTAGCTCATCAGTGGCTTCTTCTAGTTTGTTTCCTTCGCTTCTCATGTGAGAAATATAGGTACCGCCATATTCGGAAGCTACTTTCGATAATTCGATAAGTTCGTGCGTATTAGAGTATGTTCCTGGAGTATAAATCAATGCCGATGCCACGCCCATTGCACCTTCTTCCATTGCCAGTTTTACGTGTTTTTTCATACGTTCGAGTTCATCAGGTTTAGGCGGACGGTTGGCATAGCCCAGTTCCATTGCTCTAACGGTCGATGCTCCAACAAACGAAGCCACATTGGTCGAAACTCCACGTTTTTCTAAGTAAGCAAGATATTCGCCCAATGTATTCCACGGAATATCGTACTTAATATTTCCTTGCGATTTTTTTGCATCGACCTTCATTGCATCGCTGATTGGCCCCATCGAATCGCCTTCGCCCATTACTTCGAGCGTAACGCCCTGCATGATTTCGCCCATCGAACGCCCATCTTCAATCAAACTTTCGGTACTCCAACTCAGCATATTTACAAAGCCAGGGGCAACTGCCATGCCTTTCGCATCAACTACTTCGTCGGCGTCAGCATAATAACTTAAGTTTCCCACAAAGGCAATCGTATCATTTTTAATGGCAATATCGGCCAAAATAGGAGTAGTTCCGTTGCCGTCGAAGATAAGACCATTCTTGATGATGAGGTCATATTTATTCTGATTGCAGGAAAATAGCAACAGCAGGCTGCTAAAAAAGAGTAGTTTATGGGGTTTCATGTAGGTTTGAATCAATTTGACCTAAAAATATAGAAAAACCATAAGTAATGAAATCTTTACAGACCATAAAGCGAGATTTTATTTTATCCCGTAGGGATTTAATATCGGTAGTATTGAATAATTCAATTCCTTTTTGATGCCGTATATCATACCATTGTGTCTGGAATTATATTTATTTTTATAAGGAAAGAATCAATAAATTCCGACTTTGAAATCCATCTTTTGCTAAAAAATACGTTATTTGAACTCTAATACCACAAACACTCATTTTGCCATGAAGAACCCCTTTTTGTTATATACACTTTTAATTTTGATGGAAACCCCAATTTTTGCTCAATCATTTCTCGGCAACTGGCAAGGTCAGGTAAAAGGAAGCAATGGAAGTTTGAAAGCTGAATTATCTTTAAAAACAGCCAATACCAATCAAATAACGGGGCAAATGTTGGTGTTTTCGAGTGGAGAAACAAACGCTTATCAAATCAAAGGAGTTTCCACGGGTAACACTGCCACTGGCACACTCACTTACAATGATGGAACGGTATTTACGTTTTCGATGCAGTTACAAAATAATGCCATTCAGCAGAAAATCAGTTATAATAATCAAGTGATTTTAGAGGGTAGTTTTGCAAAAGCAGGAACGCCTGTTTCGTCGCCCACGACCAACACCGCCGTTAAAGCCGACGGCTTGCCACGTGACCCAAATTTAGTTGGGAAATGGACTCATCAAGAAAATTATTCATCGAATGGTGGTTTTTATGGTGGCAGTAGCACGTCTATTATCTTGAATGCTGATGGCACGATTGACGATGGAGCCTCAAGTTCGTATGTGAGCGGCCCAAATAGCTCTGGTAATTCTTCGGGTGGAGGAAATTCGGATATTGCCCAAGTAAAAGCAATGGGAGCAAGGTGGTTTACGAAGGGAAATATTCTTTACTGGCGAGTAAATATCAATGGTAAAATCACCGATGTTCCTAATTCAAAATATTATATAGAAAAAGGGGCATTACTGCTAACTGATGTAAATACTGGCAAAAAAATGCTCTATTATAAAGGAAAGTAATCAGGTGTAAAGACCAAAATTATAGAATAAAAACAAAAAGTGACTTGCTGATAAACAGCATTATTCATTCTCAATTATCCATTTTTAATTGTGCGTCAGCACTTAATTACTTTCGCACATAAGTCAAAATCGAAATATCGTAGGGAGTATTTTGTCCTGCTGAAAACTCCTTACGTTCGGTAATAGTGAATTCGCTTTCATCAAACTCAGGGAAAAAGGCATCTCCTTCAAAGGTTTCGTGAACGAGCGTGAGATAAATCTTATCGGCATACGGAATCGAGAGTCTGAATATTTCTTCGCCGCCCAACACAAATACCTCATCGTCAGATTTGCACTTTTCAAAGGCTTCTTCCAAACTGCTTACAACTTCAAAGCCCTCATCCGCTACATAATCGGCTTGACGAGTAATTACGTAATTGCCTACTTCTGACCAAATTCGGTGCGGATTATCGTAGCTTTTACGCCCCATTATCATTTTTTTGCCTTTTGTTACTTTTTTAAGATTATCCCAATCGGCAGCAATAGGTTCCCAGGGCAGGGCATTGTTCAATCCAATTGCACGATTTTCACTCATAGCAGCAATTAATGAAATAGTTGTTTGTTTTGTCATTATTTAATGTAAATTTTACTTGAAAATGTGCAAATTATTTCAATATTACGCAAGTCTTAACAATTTCATAACATTGGATTTTTCTTGGAATAATCAAAAATACTCAATTTTGTACTAAAATTATAAACACCAATAGAATCAATTAATCTTTAACTAAACTCTAAATCTTATGTTTGGCTTAGAAACCGACATTTTCCTATTACTGTCATTCTGCATTTTAGCCGCTTGTGCATTTGAATTTATCAATGGATTTCATGATACTGCCAATGCCGTTGCAACCGTAATTTATACCAACTCACTCAAGCCAACTCAGGCGGTTGTGTGGTCGGGCCTTGTCAATTTCATTGGAGTTGTCACTGGCGGTGTAGGCGTCGGAATGAGTATCGTAAACCTTCTTCCAGTAGAACTACTAATCGACCAAAATGTTTATCATAGTATTGCAATGGTGCTTGCTCTTTTGTTTAGTGCAATCATCTGGAACTTCGGTACTTGGTATTTTGGTATTCCTGCGTCAAGCTCACATACATTAATCGGTGCAATCTTAGGAGTAGGCTTAGGCTATGCTCTATTACCTGATAATAAAATGGGTATTGCAGCCGTAAACTGGGATAAAGCTAAAGAAATCTTCTCGGCATTATTATTATCGCCGATGGTAGGTTTTGCGATGGCAGTTTTCTTGATGTTTGCTTTACGTCGTTTATTAAGTAAGCCAATCAGAAAACAAGTTTTTGAAGAGCCAAACAAAGATGAAGCTCCACCATTTTGGATTCGTGCAATCTTGATTTCTACTTGTACGTTGGTGAGTTTCTTCCACGGCCGTAATGATGGACAAAAGGGAATTGGTCTTGTAATGTTGATTTTGATTGGAGTATTGCCAACCTATTTTGCTATTAATAAAACAGTTGATTTCAATACATTAAAGCCTGAGTTAGCTACAATTTCGAGCCAAATTGCTCTGATTGATACAACTCACGCCTCAACTGCCGAAAAAGAGAAAATCGCTAAAGTAAATAAGAGCATTAAATTCTTAAATTCAGTTGCTGATAGTGGTAAAGTCGAGAAAACAAATGCTTTGGATATTCGTAAGGCTTTGTTGACAATCAGTAGCAATACTAAGAAATTAGTAGAGGACGACGAAATTGTATTGAGCGATAACAGCAAAACAATTTTAAAAAACCTTGCAACTAAAGAAGAAAAAGGAATCCGTCGTTTCACCGACCACGCTCCAATGTGGGTTATCTTAATGATTTCGTTATCATTGGGTCTTGGTACAATGATTGGTTGGAAACGTATCGTAGTAACAGTTGGTGAAAAAATCGGTAAATCTCACCTTACGTATGCACAAGGTGCCTCGGCCGAACTCGTTGCTGCAACTACAATCGGTTTAGCTTCTTGGTTCAAGCTTCCAGTAAGTACAACACACGCATTATCTTCGGGTATTGCAGGTACGATGGTAGCCAGCAAAGGTATCAAAAACTTACAGGCAGGAACAATCAAAAATATTCTCTTAGCTTGGGTATTGACCTTACCAGTAGCCATCATTCTTTCGGCTTCATTATTCGTATTCTTCCGTTGGTTGTTATAATCAAGGGAGTCTTACAATCAATAATATTAAGATTAAAAAAAATAACAGAGATACCGCCAAGAGGGGGTATCTCTGTTAGTCCATTATCCTGTATAGTTTACCAATAATACTATCAAGGAATACTAACTTATTTATATTACGATACGACCTAATACCTCGTATTTACCAAAACACCAATATGAAATTCTTCCAAAAATCACTCTCATTGAGAGTGCTGACACTTGCTATGCTTATGTTTAGCATTTCTGCAGTTAGCTATGGGCAACAAAAAGGCTCATTAATGGACTTTGATACCACAGTCGTAAAAAAGCTCATATCAACGCTCAAAAAATATGAATATGTGGGCATTAGTGGGTATATACAGCCGCAATATCAATTCATTCAGACCGAAGGAGCTAAATCATTTAATGGTGGCGATTACACGGCCAATACAAATAATCGTTTTACGCTTCGTCGTGGCCGTCTTCGTTTCGATTATGCTCGTTTTGATAAAAATAATCTACCTCAGATAAATTTTGTTTTTCAGTTTGATGGAACAGAACGTGGTGTTGTGATTAGAGATTTTTGGGGACGTTTCTATGAGAATAAATTGAATTTGTTCTCGGTTACGACTGGTATGTTTGCCCGACCGTTCGGTTTTGAAGTAAATTATGGTTCTGCCGACCGTGAATCGCTCGAACGTGGTCGTATGTCACAGATACTAATGAAAGTTGAGCGAGATATGGGAGCAATGATTTCATTAGAGCCTCGTACAAAACAGTCGTTTGCCAAATATTTGAAATTCGATATTGGAGCTTTTAATGGTCAAGGCCTGACAGCTACGACTGATTTTGATAACCACAAAGACCTCATTACTCGTTTTTCAATTAAACCTTACAAGGTTTCTCCAAAATTAATTGTCAGTGGAAGTGTTTCTGGTTTATTCGGGGGCATGGAGCAGTTTACAAAGTACATCTACAAAATGTCGAACAATCAATCTTTTATGGTTGATTCATCGGCATCAAATGTCGGTAAAATTGCTCCACGAAAATACTACGGTGCTGATGTACAGATAAAAATACCAAACCGAGTAGGGCAGACCGAATTTAGAGCAGAGTATATCAGAGGAACACAAACAGCCACACAGAGTTCAAGCGAAACTCCAGCAGTAATTCCAACATCAAACGGTAAAAATGCTCCACTATACATTCGTAATTTTGATGGTGCATATTTTTATTTCTTGCAGCATTTAGGAAGCAAAAAACATCAGTTTGTAGCAAAATATGATTGGTATGACCCAAATAAAAAAGTGAAAGGCACAGAAATCGGCAAAGCATTTACTGCAGCCGATGTCCGATTCAATACTTTAGGTGTAGGCTATGTGGTTTATCCTAACGATAACCTGAGAGTTACGTTTTGGTACGAAATGCCCAAAAACGAAAAAACAAGCTTGACAGATTATTCAACCGATATAAAAGACAATAACTTTACTTGTCGTGTACAATATCGTTTCTGAGGAAATATAAAACAAAGAAGAAAATCCTGCCGAAATCTCCGCAGGATTTTTTTATGCTCAAAATTTTGTTCTTTTATAAAAATCAAAATACTTTTTCATAAATTTGTACAATATTCAGTATGCAAGCATACTAAATTAAGCTTTTGTCAGAAGAATTACTTTTCAAGTTCTTTTGAAAAACTTTAATTCTTAATTTTAAATTCTAAATTCTTAATTGCGTCAGCAAATGGAAACCTACGGTAAAATTCTTACGATTGCCAGTCCGCTATTTTTACTTTTAGTGCTTATCGAAAAGGCGTATGGTCACTTTGCCCGAAAAGATTCATTTAAGGCAATGGATATGATTTCGAGCTTGACTTCGGGTTATACCAATTCGGTGAAAGATGTTTTGGGGCTGAGTGTTTCGATTCTTTCTTACGAATGGATGGTAAGACATTGGACACTCTACAAAATTGAGTCAACGATTTGGGTTTATATCATTGCCTTCGTTTCTCTCGATTTGACTGGCTATTTGGTGCATCGGATGGCTCATTCAATTAATTTCTTTTGGAATAAACACGCCATTCACCACAGTAGCGAAGAGTTTAATTTGGCCTGTGCTTTACGCCAAAGTATTTCGTCGTTTGTAAGCTTGTTTACGATTTTTTTGCTACCTGCTGCATTGCTGGGCGTAGAACCAAAGGTGATAGCCATTGTGGCTCCATTGCATCTTTTTGCACAGTTTTGGTATCATACGGTTTATATTGGCAAGATGGGAATCCTTGAAAAAATCATCGTTACGCCCTCGCACCACCGAGTACATCATGCCATCAACCCTGAGTATTTAGATAAAAACCACGGACAGATTTTTATTATTTGGGATAAACTTTTTGGTACTTTTCAAGAAGAATTACCCGACGTTCCGCCAGTTTATGGTATCACTCGCCCCGCCAGTACTTGGAATCCGATAAAGATAAATTTTCAGCATTTGTGGTTTCTGATAAAAGATGCTTATCGTACAAATAGTTTGAAAGATAAATTCAGAATTTGGTTTATGCCCACAGGCTGGCGACCAGCCGATGTAGCAGCACGTTTTCCTGATAAAAAAATAGAAGACCCGTATAATTTCGAGAAATACGCTCCTAAAACTTCTAAACCAATGCTGGTTTGGATATGGTTTCAGTTTTTGTTTACTTTTGGAATGTTGTATTATTTCTTTGGGAATATCGCCAAATTTGGTGTGCCAAATATGTTTGTTTACGGCGGATTTATCTACCTAACTATTTTTGCTTATACCGAATTGATGGACAGAAACCCTTACGCACTCGCTTGGGAAGTGCTCAAAAATATCATAGGTTTTGCTTTAATATACCAAATGGGCGATTGGTTTGGTAGTAGTGCTAAATATCCGTGGGCTTCGGCCGTGATGATGGCTTACTTTGTACTTTCAACGGCCGTTACGTTTTATTTTGTATGGTTTGAGATTCGAGAAGAAAGCAAGGAAATAACTCTGGCGTAGGAATTTGCTAAGAGGAGTCAGATATAAAGAGCGGCACATCTTTGTGATGTACCGCTCTTGTTTTAATGCCCAAACAAAGTCTGATGCCCATATTCGTAGCCTTGTTTGATGATTTCCTTTACATCTTTGGTCGTAAAATCGGTTAGTTCAATATGCAGTGGTTCTTTTGGTCGAATAACCGTAAGTTTGATTTTCTTCGTAATACTAAACGGCCCAATACTCGCATAGTTTTGGGCATAATTTTCGGCCCATTCAATATCACTATTCTCAAACTGATTGACCGTAATATCTTTTATACGCTCAATCAGGCTAAAAAAACTACGATAATTAAAATGCTCTAATGGACGGTTTTTCGGGTGAGTAGCCACACAATAAATTTCGGTTGCTCCATCTTCAATGGCTTTGCGGAGCGGCACAACTTCTCGCAATCCTCCATCCATGTACGCCTGACGGTGGTCGCCGCCAATCTGAATGGCTGGCATAATAAACGGCAACGAACTACTGGCACGCAGATAATCCAAAAAATGCTGTTCGAGCGGGTCGGTGTAGTGCATTTCGCCCGAATTTATATTTACAGCCCCAACTTTTAGTTTTATGGGGCTTTTTCGCATCGTCGTTACATCCAAATATTTTTTAAGTTTTTCGTGTAATGGATTAGTATCAATCAAGCCATCAAATCGACTCAAAAGGGTATCAATTCCCAACGAAAACTTCGATTTCAGCACGCCAATATCCGAAGGTTGGGTAATATTTTCGAGCCAAAATTGTAGTAGTTTTTTATTCACCAAATCCCAGTCGATTTTACCTTTTTCGAGGTGCTGTTTGCCCGCTTCATTGACCATGAACGAGCCATTTAAAGCTCCCGCCGAAATTCCATAAATCATTTCTGGCTTGAAACCCGTATCTAAAATTGCATGAATCACACCTACTTGCCAAGCCCCTTTGAGTGAGCCACCACCTAAAACTAATGCCCTCATTTATAAAAGTATTTTTTTATCACGCCAATAATACGACGAAAATAACTAATTTTGAAAAAAAGTTTAGCAAATACACTACTCAAAAAGTAAACCTTATTGTCTGACAGTATGTTTACTATTCAAATGAGCGTTTTTACTCAAAAAATATCAAAAATAAGTTTTCAAAATTGATATAATTCAAGAAAAATTTGAACAAAAGCATTAAAAATAATATATTTTTCTTTAATCTGCTCAATAAGTCAGAAATCAATCGTAAAATTGCACACGCAGGGCAAAACAACATTTTGCTCACCTCTTCATGTCGTTAGATATTAACCAAATACAAGCCCCAATCGAACAAGATTTGGAGATTTTCGAGAAGAAATTCCGCCAGTCGATGAAGACCGACGTGATGTTGCTCGACCAAATCATGAAATACATTATTCATCGGAAAGGCAAGCAAATTCGTCCGATGTTTGTATTTCTAACCGCTGGAACTATCGGGCAAATCAACGAAGCTACGTATCGTGGTGCAGCCCTTATTGAACTCTTGCATACGGCTACCCTCGTGCATGACGATGTGGTTGATGATTCAAACTACCGCCGTGGATTTTTCTCAATTAAGGCACTTTGGAAAAATAAAATTGCCGTTTTGGTGGGCGACTATCTACTTTCTCGTGGTTTACTTCTAAGCGTTGATAATGGTGATTATGATTTACTAAAAATTGTTTCGACTGCCGTAAAAGAATTGAGTGAAGGCGAATTACTACAAATCGAAAAAGCTCGCAAACTCGATATTACCGAAGACGTGTATTATGAAGTAATTCGCCAAAAAACAGCCTCTTTGATAGCCTCTTGTTGTGCAGTTGGAGCGGCCTCAGTTGGTGCAAGTGCCGAAGTTGTGGCCAAAGCCAAACTTTTAGGCGAAAAAATCGGCATGGCTTTTCAGATAAAAGATGACCTTTTTGATTATGGCGATGCTGAAATCGGCAAACCAACGGGCATTGACATAAAAGAAAAGAAAATGACTTTGCCGCTGATTTATGCCCTCAATCATGCGTCGTGGTCTGACAAACGCAATATTATTAATTTAGTAAAAAATCACTCTGAAAATCCTAGAAAAGTAGCGGAAGTGATTGATTTTGTAAAAAAATCAGGTGGAATTCAATATACCACCGAAGTAATGAAACGCTTCGTTCAAGAAGCCAACGATATCCTCTTTACATTTCCCGACTCTGCTTTCCGTCAATCATTACACGACTTAGTGCTGTTTTCTATTGAACGTACTAAATAACTTATAAATTCAAAATAAACTATTTGTTTAAATGTTCCATATATCTTATTTAAATTAAATATATTGAATATATAGTTTGATTTATAAATTTAATTTGAGCTATTTATTTTGAATATATTAATGTATTTGAATTGATTATTTAATTAGTCTTAGTTGTATATATTGCATATTTTGAAATAAAAATATATTTAGAAGTTTCAATAAAAAATGAAAATTATATTTAAAACTTTAATAATGAGCCTGTTAGTAAATAGCGTAATAGCTCAGACAACTGAAAAAAAGGTTAATAAAGTCCAAATAATGGACTATCTCGCTAAACTTCCATCAGGAATAAAGGTGACAATGGCAGTGGAGAACATGGAAGGTAAATCTTATTTTGAACACAGAACTGATGTAAAAGTACCATCGGCAAGTGTTATAAAAGTGCCGATTCTGATGTCTTTGATGGAAAAGGCACAATTGAATGAGATTAATTTATCGAAAGTTCATCGTTTGACCAATGCCGAAAAGGCTGGTGGCTCGGGTGTTTTGATGAATGCTTCGGAAGGAAAAAAGCTGACAATCCGAGAGATTGCCCAAGAGATGATTCGCACAAGCGATAATACAGCTACTAATATTCTGATTCGTGAAATCGGAATGGAGACGATTAACCAAAATCTAACAAAATGGGGGGCTACAAAAACACGCCTAAATCGTGTGATGATGGATGTAGAAGCCGTGAAACAAGGACGTGAAAATTATGTTAATGCGTTGGAAATCAATGCTTTGTTACGAATGATTTATGATAAGAAAGTAGCAAATCCGATACTTTGTGATGAAATGATAAGCATGTTAAAAAACTGCGAGGACGAAACGACGATTCCGAGTCAGCTACCTAAAGATTTAGAGATTGCTCATAAAACTGGTACGCTCGCATACGTTAGGGGCGATGCTGCTATTGTTTTCACTACCCAGCCTTTTGTGATGTCAATCTTTATTGAAGGCTTCGACAAAGAAGCAACTGCCGAAAAAATAATTGGAGATTTAGCTAAAATTTGTTGGGAGGGCTTGAAGTGAGGTTGATAATATAACGTTTGGTGCTTGATTGGTATAAATATTGATAAGGATGTTTGTTTTACAAAAGTATTTTTTAGTTTTACTTTTTCTACACTAAAACAAAAATCTAAGCACACGTTCTTATGAAACACTTTTTCCTGAACACAATCTCATTTTTAAAAAGAATTAGCTTTCTTTATCGATTAGTTGGCATCGTGATGGCCTATTTTGTTATTTCAAGCATAGCAATTCCCGATATTAGATTTAACATGGCATCAAGCAAACCTGTTGAGATGACGCTTGATGAATTATTTAAAACCCCAAAAGAACAACTTCCCCGTTATTTGAAAATCAAAGATGCTGTTGTACCTGCTGGCTCCTATGTAGAAACCAGAAAAGGTAAAACAAATTCCCTTCAAGAGATTTATTACCCTGTTTATCCAAGTCAAGATGTGAAAATTCCGCTCTCGGAACTTAATAAAGAAGGAGTTTCGACTCAGCCAAATGGTTCAAAGATTGTTGTGGATACAACTGGAAAATTATCACTCGTTAAAAACACGGATAAAATAAATGCAAAGTTGGTTATCCATGATACGCACATACAAGAAAGTGATTTGGATAGTACAGGTAAGTATTTTTCTTCGCCAGATTTTACTATTGAAGGTAAATTTGATGGTAGTCAACTTGGTAGTGATATTGTGAAACTATTTACAGATGCAGGACTTAATATTGAAGAAGATGCGATTTTATTGCACCGTGGTGATAGCGGAATGAGTACACCAACTGCTATATTATTGACTTTAATGGCTGCTTTAGTTGGGATTTTAGCTATTCTTACTTTTATTCCGCAAGATAATTTACTCAAATTTGCTGGAATTGGTGGTACTTGGGATGAGTACGTAGCCGCAAATACGGTTACGCTCGAAGGAATTACACCAGCAAGTATGGGGAAAAGAATTGGAGCTTATGTGATTGACTACATTATTTTGTATGCTATTTTGTATGTTTTTTCGGGTAATGATTATGTGTATGTCATATTTGTAGGAGCAAGTTTTGTTTATTTTTCTGCTTGTGATATTTTCCTAAGAGGGTCTTCGGTAGGAAAAATGATATTTAAGCAAACTATATCGCCAACTAAATTAGGCGAAGAAATAACTCAAAATACGCTTTTGATTAGAAATCTGATAAAATCAATATTCAGTTTTTTCCCGTTAATATATTTGGTAGCTTTGGCAAATCCAGCAAGACAAACTTTGCATGATATGGCAGCAAAAACAACAGTAATTGACAAAAAGTCTGAGAAGATATAAAGACTTATAATATTTAGATTTCGCTCCAACAGTATCATATAGTTTACACATGGATTATATGATATTGTTGGAGTTTTTTTGTCAGAAAATAATGTGATTTATCTGAGTACAATGATAATAGGCGAAACCCGAAAAGCCTCATAATGTGAGTAGGGACGGATTGCCGAAAACGTATAGAGTAGGCATTATTTAAGCTATTATAGAGTCATGAAAAAAAGTATTTATTTGTTTACATTCGTTTTTTATTTGGCCTTGAACGGTCAAATTTTTGCCCAAGGTTGGGAACAAGTTGGGCGTGAAGGCGACTGGAAAAATACGGCAGGAATTGTTTCGATGAATGGTTATTTGTATAGCCTTGAACACGATGGTACACTTTTCAGAACCGATAAAAATGGTAGATACGAACAACTTGGGAAAGCAGGAAGCTTTGCCAATGTAGAGTTTGGAGTAGCCTTAGATGGCGAAATTTGGACAATTGAAAACGGGAATCTATACCGAAATGATGCCCGCACATTGGCTTGGATTCAGATTGGAAAATCTGGTGACTGGAAAAATACAGCGGCCGCAGCAGCAATGGATGGTAAATTATATACGATTGAAACGGATGGTACGCTTTATGAAACTTCAAAAGATGGTTCGTGGCGTCCGATAGGAAATAAGGGTGAATTTAAGGAAGTAAGTATGCTCCAAGCAATGGATAGTTATTTGTGGACGATTGAAAATGGTACTTTATACCGCACAAGTATTAAAGCCATGCGATGGGAACAGATTAGTAAAGAAGGTGATTTTGCCGAAACGATTGCAATGGTGGCTGAGGGTGGTTTTTTGTGGAGTGTTGAGCAAGATGGCACACTGTTTAAAAATGATAAAAATGGTAATTATCAACAAGTTGGAGAGAAAGGACTACTCAAAGACGTAAATATGATTGCAGCAATGGGAGGACGACTTTATGTAGTTGAAAATGGTACACTTTACAGAACTACCAATTAAGAATTGATTGGTAGTTAAGAAAAATGCCCGCTACGAAATAGCGGGCATTTTTCGTTTATTTTGTTTTGAAACCGATTATAACTTAGTTGCTTTATAAACTTTTATCAAACCATCGTTTTCACTACTTACAACGATTAAACTTTGTTGAATAGGACTTTTGGATGCCGAAATAAACAAAACACCTTCGGGTGCATCGCCAGTTTTAATCATTTTTATGAATACGGGTGCAGTCGGATTTGTGATGTCATAAACTGCCAAGGCATCGACTCTTTCAAGGCCAACATAAGCTACGAGTTTTGAGCCTACTCTGCCGATAGTAATTGCTTCTGGCTCAACTGATTTATCATCGCTGCGGGTATCATCATAAACACCGAGGTCTTTAGCTTTGATGTCTAATTCGTTTTTGCTGTCAAAAACAAGTTGCCCCGAAGTAGCGTTCCACACTGAAAACGACCTCGCTCCAAAACTATAAAGTGCATCGTAGTCGCCATCGCCATCTTTATCACCGAGTGTGCTTGTTACGTTCAATCTTCCCATTTGCGTATCACCTTTCAAAATAGTTGCATTTGGGAAGGCAGTTGGGTCTAAATTTAATGTTCCAACACGCTTTACTTCACTAAACGCCGTATATTCACGAGAATCCCCTTCGTTAGCCGTGAATAAATAGGGTGTACCATTATAGTTTGTATAGGCAATAGCATCGGGCATATAAATACCGTAAGCCTTCCAACTATTAAATGCAATAGTGTTATCTCTGTCGCTGATGTCGGTTGCGTTGGTGGTGACTGAATAATCTTTAAAACCAAGTGGAGAAATTTTGGTGATAGTCCCCGTGGAGATATTGATTTCGGCAATGGCATTGTTTTCTTGAAGTGTAACCCAAGCAGTTTTTGAGTCATCAGAAACCGTAATGTATTCAGGCTCAATATCTTTTACAAAATCTTTATTTGGGCCAAAAACTCTAAAACCTTTGCTTGTTAGGTCGGTTAGTTGACTCGCAAATGAGGAGAAATTGACAGTTTTTACTGCATAATTATTGACTACATCAATGATTGAAATCGAACCATCGGGGTCGTTAGTGTAAGCTGCATTTGGCTCGCCTTCGTTGGCCGAAAGAATGTATTTTCCATCGGGGCTATACGTAACCATATCGGGCAAAGCTCCGACCGTAATCACCTTTTCTTCAGCATAGGTTGAGGCATTGAAAATGACAATTTTACCAGCTGCTTGTTTATCTGTTGACTCAATTGCAGCGGCTACTTTTCCGTTATAGGCCGAAACACTATTTACGTAGCCACCGTAAGGTGTCATACTAATTGAATGAATGACCGAAATACTGGCAGGGTTTGAGAAATCAATGACATCAATTTTGTTTTCTTTGCCATTATTTACAGCAAACAAACGCTTGGTGGTAGGGTCAAAAGTAGTGATTTCGGCAGCTCCAGCACCACCTAAATTTAGTGAAGCAATCTCGGTATAAGAGCTGAGGTCTTCGTTTACTGTAAATTCCAGAGCAGGAACTTCTTCTTTATTACAACTTAATAGTGTGGCAGCAATGACTGAAGCCAATAGGATAATTTTTTTCATTTACTTTGGTTTTTTGGCAAAAGTAAGTGTCGAAAATTAGCCTAATATTAAGTAATGGTCATCAAATTGTAAATGAGAATAAGTTGTATTAAGCCTTACTGCTGTCGATTCTTGCAAAAGAACGTAGTGCGGCCGCCCACTTTTGAAATACTGATTGTTTCGCCACATTCGGGGCATTTTCCTATTAAATCTTGTTGTTGAATTCCCCAACCTCGTGCGTGAATGAGGAAGTTTCGTGGAAAATCATCATAATTTGCTTGGCAATCAATGGCGGTTTGAATCACCAATTTGATGGCTTCATGTATTTCAACTATTTCATTATCAATTAGTTGGCTCGAAATGCGTTCGGGATGAATTTTTGCTTGAAACAACACGTCATCAACAATCCAATTACCAATTCCTGCTACGGTCGATTGGTCGAGTAGAACAGATTTGATGGGTGCGTTTTTCTTCTTTAGCGTTTTACTTAATTCTTGCACTGAAATTTCGAGGGCATCTTTGTTTATTTTCTTTCGTGTAAGATATTCATCAATGTTTTCTACGATTCCAATTCTTTCAAATTTTCTTGGACATAAAAATCCGAGTTTGAAGCCATTGGCAAAACGAAAAACTATTCGAGCAAAACGTGGGGTATCTTCTTCGTCTCGGAAATAAGCCAAATCACCCGTCATACCGAAGTGAAAATGTAGCCAATAAGGAGCATCGAGTTGAGCAAAAAGGTTTTTACCGATGCGTTTGGTACCAATAAACTGCTTATTTCGTAGTTTTTCTACCAGAACATCATAATCGGTTGTGAGAAGTTTGGTGTCTTGCACATAGACATCAGCAATGGGCTGATACAAACTTGTTTCTTCAAAATATCGGCGGTAGGTTTCTACTTCTGGAAGTTCGGGCATACTATTTTGTTTTCGCTTTCAAGGTTTAACCCCTTTTTGTGGGTTTTTGTTTTTGGTGTTAAAACCATTGACTAATATTCTGCTGACTAATAGATTTTTGTATCGAAAAATCTTTAATTTTGGTTGACTCATCAATTTTAGATTTTACCACTATGAAAAAAGTTTTCCCTATTCTTTTTATCACAATTTTACTGACCAATACCCTGACGTTTGCACAAAACCTGCTCGGTTTTGATGCTAAAAATGTGCAAAAACAGTTGGATTTAGAAACCAAATTCGATGCTCGTTTGAATGCCAAAAATCTGCAAGAATGGATGAAGCAAATGTCGTCTAAACCGCATTATGTGGGTTCGCCGCACGACCGTGATAATGCCGTGTATATGCGAGACTTGTTTCGTTCGTGGGGTTATGAGGCTCGAATAGATACTTCTTACACACTCTTTCCAACGCCCAAAACTCGACAATTAGAGTTGGTTAGTCCAACGATTTTTAAAGCCTCGTTGGTCGAACCTGCATTAAAAGAAGATGCTACTTCGAACCAATTGAAAGACCATTTACCTACTTATAATTGTTTTTCGGCCGATGGCGATGTAACAGCAGAATTAGTGTTTGTCAATTACGGTACGCCTGCCGATTATGAAGTGTTGGAGAAAATGGGGATTAGTGTAAAAGGTAAGATTGTGATTGTAAAATATGGTAATTCATGGCGAGGATTAAAACCAAAATTGGCAGCCGAAAAAGGTGCGGTTGGCTGCATAATATATTCTGACCCAAAAGATGATGGTTACGGTCAAGGCGAAGTATATCCGCAGGGCCCATTCCGTAACGAACATGGCGTGCAAAGAGGCTCGGTATTAGATTTGCCCATACAACCTGGCGACCCTCTGACACCAAACTACGGCCATACAAAAAACGCCAAAAAATTAGATTATAAAGAGGCAACCTCAATCATGACGATTCCTGTATTGCCGATTTCGTATGGCGATGCTTTGCCTTTGCTCAAAGCCATTGGTGGCCGACTTGCTCCCGAATCTTGGGCTGGACAATTACCGATTGCTTATCATATTGGGCCAGGGCCTGCAAAAGTTCATTTGAAATTAGAGTTTGATTTTAAGGTTGAGCCATTATTTAATGTGATTGCGGTAATGAAAGGCTCGGAGTTTCCTGACCAATGGATTTTACGAGGAAACCACCACGATGGTTGGGTTTTTGGTGCGGCCGACCCGCTCAGTGGCATGGTGGCAGAAATGGAAGAAGCCCGAGCGATTGGTGAATTGGCCAAAACAGGCTGGCGACCTAAACGTACAATTGTATTTTGTGCGTGGGATGGCGAAGAACCAGGACTTTTAGGTTCGACCGAATGGGCCGAGACATTCCAAGATGAGTTACAAAAAAAGGCAGTTGTTTACCTTAATTCTGATGGAAACGAACGTGGATTTTTATACGCAGGAGGCTCGCATACTTTGGAGAAGTTCTTCAACCAAGTTACTCGAAATGTAATCGACCCTCAGAAAAATATCAGTGTTTCTGAGCGTTTGCGTGCAAATATGCTCGTAAATGGTTCGTCAGAAAGTAAAAAGGAGGCCAAAACTCGTGGTGATTTACGCATCGGTGCGTTAGGTTCGGGGTCTGATTTTACGCCATTTTTACAACACTTGGGTATTTCGGCCATGAATGTTGGTTTTGGTGGTGAAG
Organism: Emticicia aquatilis; assembly: GCF_014644295.1. Lineage (GTDB taxonomy): Bacteria > Bacteroidota > Bacteroidia > Cytophagales > Spirosomataceae > Emticicia > Emticicia aquatilis. Next base: position 375,706 of record NZ_BMKK01000001.1, on the reverse strand, counting down.
GAGAAGGCGGAGAATACCATTCGATTTATGATTCGTATGATATGTATATCAGATTCAAAGACCCTGATTTTGCTTATGGTGTGGCTCTTGCCAAAACGATGGGACGTACGGTTTTGCGTTTATCGGAAGCAGAGGTTTTACCGTTTGATTTCCAGAGTTTTGCCAATACGATGCAAAAATATGGCAGTGAAGTAGAAGAATTGCTTGAATCTCAGAAGGCTAAGACCGAAGAAAACAATCAGTTGGTGAAAGACGGAACGTATGCCGCAGCTACCGACCCTAAAAAGCCATATACCATACAAATGCTCGATGAAGTGCCATATATCAATTTTGCACCATTGAAAAATTCTCTACTCAGACTCGAAAAAAGTGCTAATGCTTATACTTTGGCAGTGAAGAACTCAGATAAATTGAGTGCCGCAGAGTTGAAAAAACTAAACGAGATTTTGTATAAAGCCGAGCGTTCGCTTTTATCGACAGATGGCTTACCGATGCGTCCGTGGTACAAGCATCAGATTTATGCCCCAGGATATTATACGGGTTATGGTGTGAAAACGATGCCTTTGGTACGTGAGTCTATCGAGCAACGCAAATGGAAAGATGCCGAAGAAGGAGTGAAAATTACGGCAAAGGCTTTAGATAATTTCACAAATCAAATTGATTTAGCTTTGGAGGTTTTGAAGAAGTAGAGAGATTAAGATAATAACTCATTGCTAATGTATGTTTTTTTGAATTAGTAAACTGTAGAAATAGAAAAATCCTTTACTTTTGTTAAATATAAAGCAATTTATAATGACTAAATCAGATACAGCAAAAATTGTAGAAGACCATATTAGAAGTATCGAATCTCAACTTTTCCAAGGTTTTTGTGATAGATTGTTAATCAAGTTATATTCTGATTATACACCAGTTCGGGCGGGTGGCTCACATGGTGATATGAAGAATGATGGATATCGTTATTTAGGTAGAGTTTTTTTTCAAGCTCATGCTTCAAGAGGTGAATCTGCTTCAAAAATAAAGACAAAGATAGAAACTGACTTAAAAGGTTGTCTTGATAAACAAACAGATGTTCAGAAGTTTATCTATTTGACAAATGATACTCTTATTGGAGAGATTGAAAAGTTTATAGATGATTTGAGAAGAAAGTATGGAATTGATATTGAAACATGGGAATACAAGAAGTTAGCGGATAAAATATCGGATTTAGACATTAGTGATGTAGAATACATAATTGACAGAAGATTAGTTCTGATTAAGTATGAACAAATTACTGTTGAGGAAGAAAAGGATTATGGAATAATTGAAGAGATATTCGATTTCATTTTCAAAAAACTGGGAACTACTTATAGAGGAGAAATTTCAAATAACCGACTGACTGAAATCCTTGAAAAAATAAAATTAAATTTTTCCTCTGAAAATCAAAAAGTAGTTAGAAAACTCGTTTCTGACTTGTGGGAGCATAAAAATTTAGTAGAAACATTTGTTCAAGAGCAAAGTCGAATAGATGAAAATGAAGTATTAGCTCTTCAGATATTTATTACAAATAGGTTTTTGGAAATCAGAGGAACAAGTTACATTGATGAGAGTGTTAGGAATTATCATATTTTTGAAAAAATAGCACTCACTTTAATACCTAATAAACACGTCAAAAACTCCAAATATATTATTAATAGTACAGCAATTGTTCTATATTTTTGGGAACTGTGTAATTTTGGGAAAAGAACTAAAAATCAGGGTGAACAAACAGACTTATTTAATCAAATAGACTAATATGCTAATACCAAGTAAATATGAAAATTTAAGAAATAACCTGTTGGTTATCGGGGCTGACGTATTAGAAAAATTAAAGAAAAAGCCACATAATATTGACGATTTGTATAATATTTTAAAGAAAAATAAAAGTATCAATGCTGAACAATACTATGATGTTTTGACTTTTTTATGGCTTTCAGACATGTTAAGGTTTGAAGATTATCAATTATCAATTATCGAATAAAAGTGATACTTAAAAAAATATATACTGAACCCAAACAATTATTTGAACCCGTTAAATTTATTGACGGGATAAATTTTATTTTTGGGAAAAAGGAACAATCCACCGACACCAAAAAATCATTAAATGGTATAGGAAAATCTACATTTTTAGATTTGTTAGATTTTGCTCTATTATCTTCTTATCGTAGTGATACTTCTCCAAGGCTCATGGCGGCTCAACAAAAAGGAATTTTAAAAGGACTTTCTGTTGTTTTGGAATTTGAAGTAAATCAAATTGAATATGCCATAAGTCGAAGCTTTGAAGAACCTAATAGCGTAAAATTCTCAATAAACGACTCTTCTTTCGAAGATTATTCTGTTGATGATTTAAAAAGGAAGTTATGCAAAATTATTTTCTTAAAAAAAGATTATGAAGGCTATTTTGATGAAAAATGGTTAAGGTATTTACTACTTTTCTTCTTAAAAATCCAAAAGCCCAAAAAAGAAAAATTTACCGACCCCGTCAAATATATTAAAGAGTTAACAGCAGCGGAACTGAATCAATATTTACTATTTTTAATGGATATTGATAATAAATTAGCTCACCAAAACTTTAAATTACAGACTGATTTAAAAAATATTGAACCAACCATCAAAGGTATTAAAAAGTTCATTTTGGAATCCTATGGAATTCAAGATATTGGAGAAGCAAGTAGTCGAGTAAAAACTTTAATAATTGAAATTGAAGAAATTGAAAAAGCTATAAAATCATTTAATTTAAGCAAACAATATCAGATTGATGAGAGTAGAGCAAATAAACTGACAGCTGAAATAAAAGAACTGTGGTTTTTAAATCATCAAGATAGGAAGAAAATTGATGCTTACCGAGACAGCGTACATGAGGAGATAAATGTGAATCCTTTGAAAATCAAAAGAATGTACGAAGAACTGAATAGTCTTTTAGCAAATAATATTAAAAAGAGCCTTGATGAGGCAATTAAATTTAAGAAAAAACTGATATCGTCAAGGCAGGAGTTTATCGAGGAAGAAATAAATCAGCTTGTTGAATCTATTAGAGAAAGAGAATTAGAAATTGAAAAGAAAGGTATTGAGCGTAGAAGCTTTTTTGCTATGTTAGAGTCAGAAAAGGCTATTACTGATTTAACTGAAGCATTCAAGTCCCTTTCTAACAAGCAAAACGAAAAAGCAAGTTTAGAATCACAAACAAAAATCTATCAAGATTTAATCAGAGAGAAAAACCAAATTGAACAAGAAGAAAAAAAATTAGAAGGGAAAATACTTGATTATTCATTAAAAAATGAAAAAGAAGAATTAGCATTTTCAAGATTATTTAGGAGTATTTATAATTATTTGTACCCAGATTTAAATGACCCTTCGATTTTTAGTATTTCACCTAATTTGGATGCTGATTCTAAGTTGCAAATAAATATTTTGCCAAATAATGAAATGTTATCTAAAGGCAGGAATCAAGGTCGAACATTGATTTATGATTTGGCTGTATTGCTCAATTCTATTGATAAAAAGATAAATGCCCCAAGATTTTTAGTTCATGATGGCATTTTTGATGGAATGGATAAAGCACATTTCATTAAACTATATGAGTTTTTAGAAGAACAGAAGTTGCAGGGGAAACGCTTTCAATATATTCTTACTTATAATGAAGAAGGGACACTGACTGATAATTTCGGGAATGCTGATAAAGTCACAACTGAAAAGATTGAAGCCGAAGCAATTCTTGTTCTGTCGCCTAAAAAGAAATTATTGGGCGATTTTTGATTACTACATAACTCTAAAAAGACCTAAATACTCATATTAACTTAATATTGATATTTAGGTCTTTTATTTTATTAATTTTTTAACAGCTTTCTCTAACTTGTACCCTATTCAATCTTAAAACATAAAATGGCAAATCTGAATACAAAATTAAACAAAACTAATACCTACGATGCCATCGTGATAGGCTCAGGCATGAGCGGTGGTTGGGCTGCCAAAGAACTTTCGGAGAAAGGACTAAAAACTTTGGTACTCGAAAAAGGTCGAATGGTGAATCACATAGAAGATTACCCAACCATGATGCTCGACCATTGGGAACTCGAACACCGTGGAGCATTGACTGATGAAGACCGTAAGCGTCATCATATCCAAATCCGAAGTGGCTTTGTGGGCGAAGCTGCTAAGCATTTTTTTACGAATGACTTGGAAAATCCTTACCAAGAAATCAAGCCTTTCGATTGGATTCGAGGAAACCACGTAGGCGGACGTTCGATTACTTGGGGAAAGCATACTTACCGTTGGAGTAATTATGATTTTGAAGCAAATGCCCGTGAGGGAATAGCTATCGACTGGCCGATTCGCTACAAAGATATTGCTCCGTGGTATTCTTATGTTGAGAAATTTGTAGGCGTAAGTGGCGAAAAACTGGGTTTAGACCATTTGCCTGATGGCGAATTTTTACCACCAATTCCACTCAATTGTTTAGAAGACCATTTTAAGCAACAACTCAAAAATAAATTTAAAAATCGTATCGTAACGCCTGGGCGTGTGGCTCACCTAACGCAACCAACCGAAGTGCATTTGGCTTTGGGTCGTGGCAAATGCCAGAACCGAAACCGTTGTTCGAGAGGCTGTCCGTACGGAGCGTATTTTAGTAGTAATGCTGCAACTTTACCCGCTGCCAATAATACAGGAAATTTTGTAATCAGACCCAACTCGATTGCTAAGGAAATTATTTTCGATGAAGCTACGCAGCGAGCAACGGGCGTACGTGTGATTGATTCCGAAACCAATGAAGTGCATGAGTTTAAGGCAAAAATCATCTTTTCTTGTGCTTCAACTTTGGCTTCTACACAAGTGTTGCTCAATTCAAAATCAAGCCGTTTTCCGAACGGCATGGGCAATGATAGTGGTGAGTTAGGCCATAATTTGATGGACCACCATTATCACGTAGGAGCAATGGGCGATTTTGATGGTTTGGAAGACCAATATTATAAAGGACGAAAACCCGCAGGGCTTTTTATTCCAAAATACGTAAATATTGATGAGGCATCGAAGAACCCGAATTTCTTACGAGGCTATGATTATCAAGGTGCAGGTGCAGGCCGAGCAGGCTGGGGCAGAGGTGCCGACGAACACGCCATTGGGGCAGATTTTAAAGAATCGCTCTATAAACCGGGCGGCTGGAGTATGGGTTTGATGGGCTTTGGTGAAGTATTACCTTACCACGAAAATAAAGTGACTTTGCACGAATCAAAAGTTGATAAATGGGGAATCCCGCAGTTGGTTTTTGATGCTGAAATAAAAGATAATGAACTGAAAATGCGTAAGCAAATCATGGCCGATGCCGCTGAAATGCTTGAAGCGTCAGGTTTTAAGAATGTCCGAACTTTTGATAATGCTGGTGGTTTGGGCAATGGCGTACACGAAATGGGAACGGCTCGGATGGGTAAAGACCCAAAAACTTCAGTTTTGAATGAAAACAACCAGATTCATGCAGTAAAAAATGTTTTCGTAACTGATGGAGCTTGTATGACTTCATCTAACTGTGTAAATCCTTCGATTACGTACATGGCTCTTACGGCACGTGCCGCCAATTTTGCCGTTTCGGAATTGAATAAGAAAAACCTTTAGTTTTAATGGAAAATTGATAATGGAAAATGAGTTTGTGTTATTTGAAAAAAACGTTGACTTGTGGACTGTTGTCAGTTGACTAAATAATCAGAATCATCATGAATCGTAGAGAATATATAAAAAATACTGCATTGGCACTGGGTTTGGGGGTTTCGGGCGTGGCTTTTTCCGAAATCTTTATTGCTTGTGCGAAAGATGCTAAATTGACTTGGAAACCTGTTTTCCTTTCACCCAATCAGGCTGCCACGATTGCCGAAATTGCCGAAACGATTTTGCCTAAAACCAGAACTCCAGGGGCAAAAGAGCTGGGCGTACCACAGTTTATTGACAAGATGGTCAATGATACTATGGATGCTGCTGGCAAAGAAAAGTTTACAAAAGACCTCGAAGATTTTGATGAGGTTTGTAAAGAAAAATACGGTAAGAACTTCGTAGAACTCGAACCAGCCAAGCGTGAGGCATATTTACTTGAACTCGAAAAAGATAATCCTCGCTCAGGGATGAATTTATGGGGAATTAACCTCGAACCCGATGCCCCTAAACCAACGTTTTATAAGACCGTAAAAAGCCTAACACTTTTTGGCTTTTATACATCCGAAAGTATTGGTAAAAATGTGTTGGTCTATGACCCAGTTCCGGGTGAATATATCGCATGTATGCCACTCAAAGGACAGAATGCTTGGAATGAGTAAATTTTTTTATTTAGTTTTGAATTAACCGTTGCCTGAGCGGAGTCGAAGGCAACGGTTTTCAGACTTTCGCTCAGGCAATGGTTTTTGACCTTTCATCACTCTTTAATAGCTACTTAATCAATTTTTGGAGTTTTTTAGTGGGCTTTTCGTTACTTTTGCCGAAATACACTTTTAAAATCTAAAACATATAACCTATGCAAAAAGCTCTGATGGTTCTGACGTTTGGTATGCTCATGGCGGGCTGTACCAAAAAAGCTGTCGTCAATTCTTCACACTCTTCTCATGGCTCATCTTCATCTTATCAGTATTCGGTTGATTTAACTAAAGTTGATAACGATAAATTGGATGTAACTTTAATAAGTCCAAAAATCACGACTGATGAAATTACTTTCCGTTTGCCAAAGACTGTTCCAGGTACATACTCCACAGATGATTATGGCCGATATCTATCTGATTTCAAAGCTTTCGATGCAAAAGGTAATCAGCTTACTGCCAATAAATTAGATGTAAATAGCTATACAATCAAAGATGCTAAGAAACTCCACAAAATCAGCTACAAAATTGATGATACGTGGGATTCTCCAGAGATTAAAGGCACGAAGATTTTCGAGCCAACGGGTTCGGACATCGTAGCCAACAAAGAATATTCAATCAATACACATTGTTTCTTTGGGTATTTCGATGGTATGAAACAAGTACCCTATCAGGTAACTTTCACGAAACCAAGCGGTTTTTATGGTTCAACTTCGTTGGTAGCAAAAAATAGTAATGCTACAACTGATGTATTTGAAACTGAAAATTACATGAATTTGGTAGATGCTCCGATTCTTTACACTCAGCCCGATACTACGGTTTTGAAAATCGGTGGTGCTGATATTTTGGTTTCAGTTTATTCGCCTAATAATAAAGCTACTTCTAAAGAAATTGCCGCCAATATCAACATGCTTCTTGAAGCACAAAAAGAATATTTAGGGGGTAAATTACCGATTAAAAAATATGCTTTTTTGATAGTGTTATCTGATAATCCAAATCTAACAAGCTATGGAGCTTTAGAGCATTCGTATTCGTCGTTTTATTACTTACCAGAGGCAACTTCAAAAGACTTGGCACAAACCGTAAAAGATGTAGCATCGCATGAGTTTTTCCATATCGTTACGCCGTTGAGTATTCACTCAGAAGAAATTGGTAATTTTGATTATAACGACCCTAAGATGTCGAAACACCTTTGGATGTACGAAGGTTTGACCGAATATGCGGCTGGACACATGCAAGCAAAATATGGTTTGATTGATTTGCCAAAGTATTTGGATATGCTTCGCCAGAAAATCACAACCATGAAGAGCATGAAAGATGCTTTACCATTTACCGAAATGAGTGCCAATGTATTGGATAAATACAAAAACCAGTACATGAATGTTTATAACAAAGGTGCTTTGATTGGCTTGTGTTTGGATATTAAACTTCGCCAACTTTCGGGGGGTAAATATGGTACACAAACTTTGATGCAAGACTTGGCAAAAACCTATGGTAAAGACCAGTCTTTCAAAGATGATGAATTATTTGATAAAATTACGTCGTTGACTTTTCCAGAAATTCGTCAGTTTTTTGCTACTTATGTTGAGGGAAAAGACCCACTTCCATTGACTGATATACTACAAAGTGTAGGTATCGAATATTTACCAGAAGCAACTGTAAAGCAAGCAAGTTTGGGAGGTATTTCGATTGGTTTTAATCAAAAAACAAACCGTTTGAAAATTACAAGCATCAATAACATAAATGAGTTTGGAAAACAAATGGGCTACAAAGCTGATGATGAACTCGTTTCGGTCAATGGCGAAGCTATGGAAATGATGAAAATTCAGTCAATTATGACAGAATTTGGTAGCAAAACCAAAGAAGGTGAAATCGTAACGGTTGAAGTAGCTCGCAAAAATGCTGATGGCAAAGAAGAAATCGTAAAACTTTCTGCTCCAGCAATTTTAGTGGAAGCTAAACAAAAAAATGTGTTGAAATTAGCCGAAAACCCAACTGCCGAGCAATTGAAGTTGAGAAATGCTTGGTTGAAGCCGTAAAGTTTTTGGGAAATATATAAATTGAAAAAAAGCCATCTCGAAAGAAATCGAGATGGCTTTTTTTCTTACTGCGTAAAAGACAGCAACCGCCATCCACTACTATCATAGATATAAATGGCACTGCCATTATCAGTAATTGTAATATCAGCACCATCATTATTTAAAAGTCTATTTGCTGGGTTTGTACCAGCTGAATGTTGAAGTCTTACAAATCCAGTTCCAGCTACTAATAAATAAAGCATAGTGCCATTCCCCGAAGCAGGAGCTGTAATACCCCTCAAAAAAACAGTTGAACCCGAACCCGCAGCAGTAAAATTGATAACATGATACGAGTTATTTTGTCTATCAAGAGGGTCAAGGCTAATAGAAGTATTAATGTCTAATTTTATTCTTGAAAGTTTAACATCGCCTACTACATCTAATTTTGCTTCTGGGGTATTTGTTCCAATACCCACATTGCCCGCTTCTGTAATGACCATTCGTGTGTCGTTGGTTGAAGTACGGAACAGTAAATCTCGATTTATATTATAAATAATTCCTCCGCTTGCTCCTCCAAATGATGGTCTGCCAAATAAAATACCACTTTCTTTGTTATCAGGAGTTCCAAAACTTATATAAGTATGATTGATATCTTCTATAAATGCTTTTGTGTTTGACGAGGGTGTTACACCAGAAACTGCATTTGAGATATGAAGTAAAGACGTAGGTGAACTTGTGCCAAGACCTACAAAACCATTATGGTCTATGGTCATTCGTATATTAGTGCCTGTGCTTGATATTGAAGTCGTTGAAAAATGAATCTTTGTCCCGTTGTCATTACTGGTCCAGTCCTCGGCGGCTTTAAATTCTATGCTTGCTCGATTTCCCGTAAATGCAGAGCCGTTATATCCTCTACCATTAAATGCCAATAGAGTAGTCGTATTGGTTGTGGGTAGTGGAGATGCTAAAGAACCATTAAATTTGACTCCTACAATATTGGGATTACCAGTAGTTCGCAATACAATATCATCGGTATTGCTTTGGGTGGCAGTTGTACTACTTGGCGTAATTTCAATGCTTTGACCATTAGAAATCAACAATCCAAAAGAGAATACGAAAGATAAAATGCTTTTCTTCATCGTAATATTTATTTAGAAATGAAAACTATTTTACAATCAACTTTTTCAATTCATCAATTTGAGCTTGTAAATTATTGATAATTGCTTGCTGCTCTTGAATTGCTTTGATGGCAATTATGCCAAAACCAGCATAATCCATCATTAGAAAAGGCTCTTTGGTTTCTCGGTCTTTTCTTTGATAAACCAATTCTGGAAAATACGGTAATACATCTTGTGCCATAAAACCGATTGATTTTCTATCCGAATCTTCACTTTTTAAGTAATTGTATTTATAAGCATTGAGTTTTAGAACATTGTCTAAGACAGGATTTAATCCAATAATATTCTTCTTGAAATTTCTATCAGAAAGATTAGTATATACACCCGTTACACGGTCAATATTGGCTCTTAAAGACCCGTTGTAATAAAAATTCAAAGAACTATCAGTGTAACTGGTATAAAATCCCCATTTTAAAACAGTACTGTTTGGATGCAATAAACTCAGTTGGTCGCTATTAACCAAACCTGTTATTTGTAATCGACCGTTCGCAACGTTTCCGCCCGTAGAACCTACTGTTGGAAGAGGCACTGCACCAATACCCAAAACCGTAGCATTATTGAACGCATGAGTATAAGTTTTGCTTTCGTCGGTATCCCAAGATGGATTCATGGGTTGCCAAGTTGTACCATCATTAAACCAAAAACCTTTAAGAGTTGTGTCATAAACAACTAAGCCAGCAGTAGCAGCTATTGCGTTTCGTTGTGCGGTAGTCATACGTGGAATGAGCATTCCTTTAGTGGTGCTACTTATATCAAGCATTGCATTGGTATTGGGTGCAGCACTTGTAGCATTGATACCAATACTTTGAGCTAAAACTGTACCCGCCACATCTAACTTCTGAGTAGGAGTTTCATCGCCGATACCAATGTTTCCATTACCTAAAACTGTAATTCTTTCATTATTATCTGTTCCGATGCCGATTGTAGCATTTTCGTAATTCCACAAAAAGCCTTTCCCGCTACTGGTATTACCTATAAATAAACCATCATTTATAGTCGTACCTGTGCCAGCATTACTAAAAAGTAGAGACGGATTGTTTGCTTTAAATATTTGGAGTGATGTCAGTGGTGTATTTGTGCCGATACCCACATTTCCCGAATTTGTATTCGACAAATTAGTTCCGTTTACTGCCCATCCAGTAGTAGAGTTTGACAATGCAATCCAGATACTTCCATTAAAATAAGATAAATTACCTGTGGCATCATCAAAAACAACCATACCTTTTTGAGGACTTGTGATAGCGGTTGTCGCCAAAACGCTCGGCATCTGCACAGCTTTGTTGGTGGATGTAGCTTCAATGAGTTTAGAGCCATTATTTGGTGAAATGGTTATGCTTTGCCCAAATAGAGAAGCACTTGAAATAACTATTAGAATGAAAGCATTTTTCATGGTTATTGGGATTATAGAAAATTTAATTTATCACAGTAATAAAAAAGTTCATAGCCGCTGGGTCAATAGCAGTTGCTTTGACATTATAAAAGACAACTTCTACGGTTCCTGCAACAGACACACGAGCATGAGCTATAATTAAGCCTGCGGGTAAGGCACTTGCTGGTGAAATATAAACCGAAGAATTTAGAGCAGCATTGGAAACCGCAAACGTAACTGCCTGTTGGTTATCAGCAGCAACTGAAGGAATATCTTTGTTTACCGTTACTTTTATGATTTCATTGATTGCAATGCCGTTTGTACCGATTTTTGCCGTGCCGTTGATGTCTAATTTAGCTGTTGGCGAAGAAGTACCAATGCCTACATTTCCAGTGCTTAATTCTATCTCTATTTTTGCAGGCAAGAAATTAGAAGCTATAAATTGAAGATTATTATTTGTAGGAGAATTTCTGATATTCCACTTGATGCTCCCATTATTAGCAAATCTCAATGCTGCATCACCACTAAAAGCGTCGATATCAAGTGCTGAAAAATTCGAACTTGATTTTACCCTAATTCCAATTGAACCACTATGAAGTATATCTAATTTGTAAGTTGGATTTGTTTGCCCGATACCGATATTTCCGTTTGTATTTATTTTTAGTCTTTCAAGTCCATCAGTTGAAAAACTCAAAGACTGATTGGTTTTTGCTTCAATAGTTGTGTTTTCGGGCGTTAGCGTAATACTACCTTGTGCGAATGAAATGTTTGATACTAATGATAGTAATAGAATAAGTTTTTTCATGGAGTTTAGTGATATTTTACTAAATGTACTTGTTCCACAAATTTACTTCCATCAGTCAGCCCCCACAATCCCACAAAATTTGTATTTTTCATATCCCTGAAAACTGGTATTTTTTTATGTGGCTTTGGATTTCTTTGATTATTCGTATAGCTTTATTCCCGAACCGAAAATCAGCCAATGTATCGCCATTTTCCGAAATTAATTATAGCTCTAATTCTCATCCCTTTGCGAGTAAACGCTCAAGCCGATAGAATTAAAGCCTATCAAGATAGCTTGCGTTTGACTACTAATGACAGCATTAGGTGGCATCACAAACTATGGCTTGCCGATGCGACATTTAAGGCAGATACTGCAAAAGGTAAAATAGCGTTTCAACATCTAAAGGAGAGTGATGAGTATAAAAGTAGCCAATGGAAGCAATTTTTTTATCATAGGATTTGGGGTGGGCATTACTTTGAAATTGGCGATTATGTAAATCAAATTTTAGAATTAGAAATCCAAGAATCGCTGCTCAATTCATTACCCAGTAAACGCCAAAGAAATGTGCTTTCAGCTCTTATAAAAGGTGATTTTGGAGCAACTTATGCCAACATCAACGAACCAGAACTTGCTCAAAAGTATTACGAAGAGTCAATCAGCATTCAGAAAGAAATCAATGATGAAAAAGGCTTAGCCACCAATTATTTCAATTCGGCATTTTTGTTTATTGATGTGCAGGAATGGCCACAAGCTTACCAGTATTTAAGAGAATGTGATGTTATTTCAAGAAAAACCAATATTGGCTGGATGACCATCATTAATAGGTCAAGACTCGCTGCCGTCTGTGCGAAGCTAAATAAAATTTCAGAAGCTAAAATACTTCTCAACGAAACTGGAAAGCTATTACCAAAAGCAGTTTATGATTTAGAAAAAGTTTATTTCTATAATGCTAAAGGCGAGTTAGAGTTTGAACTAAAAAACTTCAAACAAGCATTAAAATATCATCAAAAGGCTTTTGAATTGGCGAATGCTTGGGCTGACCCTTATTATATTGCAGATGAACTCATTGCTTTGGGAGATTCATATCAAAAACTTAATCAACAAGATTCAACCCTCAAATGCTATCAAGAAGCCCTAAAGATTTCGGAGCGAAAGGAATATATGCCCAAAGTAAGACTCGTTTTAAAAAATATGGCGGAGTTTTACGAGCAAACTGGAAATTATAAAATGGCCAACGAATACCGAAAGAAATGGGCGATTTTCAATGAAAAATTTATAAAAAAACAAAACCAAAATCGTATCCAACTCAACGAAGCACGTTTTCGTTCGGCCCAGAAACAAGAAAAAATTAATACTTTAGAACAAGAAAATCAGATTAGAGAATTACAGCTTGAACAAAAAAATTATATACTTATTGCTCTGATTATTAGTGTTTTAGTTCTTTCGTTATTAGCATTTTTATATTTTAAGAATTATAAAAAAGAAAAACTTTTGGCCGAACAAAACAACGAAATTCAGCAACAAAAAATTCGTGAACTCGAACAAGAAAAGCAACTCATCAGCATGAATAGCATTCTGAAAGGTCAAGAAGAGGAACGCAGTCGAATGGCAAAAGACCTCCACGATGGACTCGGAAGTATGCTCAGCGGAATCAAACTAAACTTATCGGCTATGCACCAAAATTTTGTTATTCATTCGAGCGAAGTTTTTTCGTTTGAAAAAGCACTTACTCAACTCGACAGTGCCATTGCCGAAATGCGTCGAGTAGCCCATAATATGATGCCTGAAGCATTACTGAAATTTGGCTTGCACGAAGCTATCCAAGATTATTGCGATGGTATCAATCAAAATGGTACGCTAAAAATGCAATTTACGGCCATTGGCGATGGCAAAAATCTTGACGCAACAATGCAGAAGGTACTTTACCGAATTTTTCAAGAACTCACCAATAACGCCATCAAGCACGCTCAAGCTAAAACGATTTTTATACAAATCGGCCACCACGAGCAAGGAATCACGCTGACTGTTGAAGATGATGGCAAAGGATTTGACACCTCAAAAACTAATGGTGCAGGCCTAAGCAATGTAAAATCAAGAGTTGACTATTTGAAAGGAACTTTGCATATTGACACAAGCCCCAAAAATGGGACTTCGATAATCGTAGAAATACCAAATGGATAAGAATTTGAATATTCCCCCTTCGGGGGTTAGGGGGCTTGCCAAAATACTACTTCTCGACGACCATTTTATGGTGCTTGAAGGACTAAAATCAATATTAACTCAAAGTGCTGATATTGAGATAATTGCTACTGCCGTAAACGCTTTTGATGCACATGTTTTGTTGAAGAAACATCCAGAAATAAACTTAGTGCTAACTGATATAAACCTGCCCGATGTCAGCGGAATAGAATTTTGTGCAAAAGTAAAAAAAGAATTCCCACACATACAAGTAATTGGCATCAGCACTTTCAAACAACGCAGCTATGTATCGCAAATGATGCAAAACGGGGCTTCGGGCTACGTAGTAAAAAGTGCAAATGCCGAAGAAATAATCTTTGCCATTCGTGAAGTATTAAACGGGAAGTTTTATTTCAGCAGCGAAATTAACACGGCCGAAAACATCATTTTGCCCGATTCAGCCCCAGCACTCACTCGCCGAGAAAAAGAGATTTTATCACTAATTGCTCAAGGCCTGACCAACAATGATATTGCCGAGAAGCTATTTCTGAGTCCATACACCGTTGATACTCACCGCAAAAATCTACTCTTCAAATTTGAAGTTGCCAATACCGCTCAGCTCATCAAAAAAGCCACTGAGGTGGGGTTGGTTTGAGTCTTTTCAAAACCTCACATCTTGGATTTCTGGTGTTCGCTCAAAGAGAGCCTTAGCAAACGGACAAAGCGGAAGAATTTTGAAGCCATTAGCACGGGCATATTCAACGGCTGCCATCACGAGCTTTTTACCAACGCCTTTGCCTTCAAATTCAGGAAAAACTTCGGTGTGGTCGATGATAAATTTATTCTCACCTGCCCATACGTAAGTCATTTCGCCTGCAATTGTATCGTTTTCGATGGCTTTGAAGATACCGTTCTTTGAGTTGTTTTCTTGTGTGATTTCCATGATTAAAATTTTATCTGTTAAAGGTGCGTTTCCAATTGGTTTTAACAATTATTGTAGCTACAATCAAAAACGGAAGTGTCGAAGCTATAATTTTAAAATTCTGACTTATTAATCCAATAAATAACAAAAATAGCATAAAAATGCTCAATGAAGCTACTGCAATTAACCTAAGGCGTGCATTTGTACTATCTTTTATGATGATATATAAAAACAGTATTTGTCCGCATAATGGCACTAAAATAAAAGGATGCAAGAATGTCAATGGCGACTCAAAGATTTTGCTAAAAAGCTCATATTCAGCCTGAAATATAAATGTATGCTTGTCTGTTCCCCATTCTAAATAACCAATGAGAAATAAACCTAATAACCCAATATTGAGTAGTCGTTTCATGGATTTTGTAGTGTTATAGAGTTGCTCGGAATCAACGAGCAACTCTACACCAATTCAACGTTTAATTAATATCTTTACCTTCTTTCAACTTGGCAATTTGTGCTTCTAAGGCTTTCTTGGCTGCTTCATTTGGTGTTTGTTTCAAGGCCATTTCGGCATATTTAACGGCATCCATAAATTTACCTTTGGCTGAATATCCACTCATCAAACCGCTATTTACTCCCAATACATCGCCATATCTCTTCTGCGATGCCAAAAATATGTCCATTGCTTTGTCGGTACGTTTTTGCCCAATCAACTGGCGACCATAAGTAGTATATTGATTAGCTGTAGCAATTTGTAAGGCTTCATTCATTACCGAATCTGCTTCCGAAATTCTATTTAATTTCTCGTAGGCCGTTGCTAAATTTCGTAATGTGACAAAAGTTATTTGTCCGCCAGTACCACTTACTGCTTTTTTGCTCCACACCAAAGCTTCTTCTAAATTGATATTTTTACTAAAACAATACTGTGCTGCCGACATCACAAGTATCGGATTGAAACCTTTACGGCTTGTTAATTCTTCTCTGATTCTTGCCAAAACTATATTATCAACATCTACTTCAACCCTAAATGGCACCGAAACTTTTTCCCATTGCATGGCTATCACACACGACTTTTCTTTATGCTCAATAAACTCATATTTGAGCCATTCTACGCTTTTATCCAAAGCCACTGGTTTTACATTTACTCTCAGAACATCATCTTTTTCGTCATAGCTAAAGCTGCCCCATGCTTCGGTTTGTTTCGAGAAAATTACTGTTACATTCTCAGCACCCATTGCCATGAAGATTCCGTAAGTACCAGCTTTGATGGGCTGACCTTCTACTTTTACATCATGTTCAAATGTAATTGTCGTACACTCGTTTGCACCAGCTCTCCACGGCGAGTTATTCTTACCCGTAGAAAAGTTAGCCGACGAAAAACCATAAGTTACGGGGTTTCCATCACCATAAATTTTGCCTTCACGCTTATTTACATCGGGGCGACTGTATTTGATAGTAATAGACGTTATACCAACTTCTTCCGAAACGGTAGCTCTTGGGTTATTGGCCGATGCAGGTAAATCTAATTGTGCTTGTGCAAGTTGAAGTATGCACAGTAAATTAATCGCTAAAAGGAGTACTTTTTTCATAATAGAGAAAGGATTGAGGGTGAAATAGTTTTAAGTTTATATTATTCTAAGTTTTTTAGGCTTAAAGAAACCAAAAGAAAAGTAAAAATAATATTTGTTGTGAAACTATTGATAATTACCTCCTAAAACATTGATAAGCTGTATGAAGAAATATAAAAATAGTTTAGAAGTTTTCGCTTTAAATACTTACCAAATCTTCAACTGTATTCTTTTAAAAGCATAAATCAGAATTTTGTGTAAATATCATATGCCCAAATAAAATTCTTTAATCTTGAAAAAGTTATATATATTGTCGTTTCAAGACTATTGTTGTTTTGCCGAGAAATACCTTATAAATAAGTATTTATATTGCCTTTATGTCAATAAATATGTGGGTTTCGATAGCAGACTTTAGTGAGCCGTCTAAAAAAAATACAAACTTTCTTGCAAACACTTGCTTTATAAAAATATTGGCCGTAATTTTGCGACTGTATTAAAAAAGGCACATCCGTTATCGGGCCTCTGCGTCAATAAAAATCGTTTTGAAGTTTCTCTTCATTCAATTTCCTTTCAGGGCAGCAACGGATGGTTCTCATCGTTCGCTTTATCATTTTTTTTCGGCTATCGGGGCAATCCACGGTTTTGCGTGAGGACGACAGTGTACGTTCCGACTAAAACATTTTATCCTTAATGGAACAAGTAAAATTTTCTGACCTTCCAGTATCAGAGTACATCCTTCGTGCAGTTGAAGAAATGGGTTTCGAGTACACAACTCCAATTCAAGCACAAGGTATCCCAGTTGTAATGCGTGGTGGTGATTTCATCGGACAGGCTCAGACAGGTACAGGTAAAACAGCGGCATTTGGTATCCCTGCAATCGAAGCAGTTGATGTTGATAGCAAAAGCACACAAGTATTAGTAATGTGTCCAACTCGTGAGTTGGCTCTCCAAGTAAAAGAACAAATCCAGAAATTAGCAAAGTACAAAAGAGGCCTCAACGTGGCTGCCATTTATGGTGGTGAGTCGTATGAGCGTCAGTTTTTGGCTTTGAAAAAAGGTTCACAAATTGTGGTCGGAACACCTGGCCGTATCATGGACCACATCGACCGCAAGACCTTAATATTGAGCGATATTAAGTTGGCGATTTTAGATGAAGCTGACGAAATGCTTAACATGGGCTTCAGAGAAGATATCGAAAAAATCTTGTCTTTCGCACCAGAAGAGCGTCAAACAGTGTTATTCTCGGCAACAATGTCACCAGAAATCCTTTCGATTGCGAAACGTTTCCAGAAAAATCCTGAAATCGTTCGTACTTTGAAAACAGAGGTTTCAAACGCAAACATTGAACAGTTTTATTTCTCGGTTCGTCGTGAAGCGAAAATGGAAGTAATGACTCGTTTGATTGATGTTCATAACTTGAAATTGATGTTGGTATTTGCCAATACAAAATCGAAAGTTGATGAAATCGTAAGTGATTTACAGATTCGTGGCTATGCTGCCGAAGGCCTACACGGCGATATGCGTCAGCAAGTACGTACGCAAGTAATGAGTAAATTCCGTGCTGGTACAACCACAATCTTGGTTGCAACCGACGTAGCTGCTCGTGGTATCGACGTATCGGGTGTTGATGCAGTATTCAACTACGATGTACCGCAAGATTTAGAATATTACGTTCACCGTATCGGTCGTACTGGCCGTGCTGGAAAGACTGGAAAAGCATTTATGTTTATTTCGGCTCGTGAGCGTGGTGCTTTGCGTGGAATCGAAAACTATACAAAAGCAAAAATCGAACAAGGTGTTATCCCGACTTATGCTGAGTTAGTGAAAACTCGTCACCAGAGATTTGTTGACCAAGTAAAAGAAACCCTTACAGCAGGTGTTGATACTACTTACGATGGAATTATTGCACAATTGAGCGAAGAAGGTTATTCTGATGCACAAATCATGGCTGCTTTGATTAAAATGCAAGTAGGTGAAGTGAAGAGCGAATTTGCTGACCATCAATTATCTGATACTTTCCGTGAGGCAAGAGGTGGCGATAGAGATGCAAGATTTGGCGGAAACAGCCGTGACTCAAGAGCTCCATACGGACGTAGAGAAGGTGGTCGTGATGGCGGACGTGACGGTGGATTCCAACAACGTGAGCGTCGTTTCGAGCCAAGAGAAAGACGTCAGGAAGGTGGACGTGGCTCAGGTAATGCTGACATGGTACGTTTGTTTTTGAGCTTAGGCCGCAAAGATAACGTTGCTCCAAATCATATTGTAGGTGCAATCACTTCAGAAACTCGTATTGCGGGTCGTGCGATTGGACAAATTGATATTTACGACAAATTTAGTTTTGTTGAAGTACCGCAAGCAGATGTAAAGCGTGTATTAGAAGGAATGCAAGGCAAAACTATCAATGCTCGCCAAGTGAGCATGGAAGTTGCTAAGTAATATTAACTGTGGTGCGAACTTTTAGTTCGCCGACTGATAAATAAAAAAGCGAAGTGGAAGTTTTTCGAGACTTTTGCTTCGCTTTTTTGTTAAAATCAGGCCTTCGACAGCTTCGGCTGTCCGATCCGCTCAGGCACCGATTTTAACCAAAAGCGTTTAGTTTTGCTGTTTATTCGAAAATATCTGGTCGTTGGGTCGAGTGATTTGCTACCTGAGCGGAGTCGTTCGGTGCATGAGCGGAGTCGAAGGCAGCGTTCAAATAATGACTTTCATTTCGGCACTCTGCAAGTTTATGCAGTACCTCAATATTACCTTTGGTTAAAGCTTCTTTCTTTTTTCTACTCCATTTTTGAATCTGTTTCTCTCTGAGAAAAGCTTCGTCAATTCTGTCAAACTCTTCATAACAAACAAGTTTTACTGGGCGATGCTTTCGAGTATGATTTGAACCCTCTCCATTTTGGTGTTGCTGAATCCGAAGTTCGAGATTGACAGTACTACCAGTATAATAGCTACCATCAAAACATTCTAAAATGTACATGAAGCCACGCATAAAGTTTTCAAAAGTGTTTTTCTTGATGCCTTCGGCTCCGCTTAAGCACCGAGAAAAATTAATGTTAAATTTTTGAGTCGTATTTATATATTCCAAGAGCGAAGTGATTCGATGCCTGAGCGGAGTCGAATTTTCGGTGCCTGAGCGGAGTCGAAGGCATCACTTCACATATTTCTCCTTCACAGTCATTTCCCAATCGCCCAAACTGCCGTATAAAACCATTGAGCCGAAGCGGAATTTATCAATGATTTCCGTTCCTTCCGAAACCGAATCATAAAATTCTTTATCGACTGGCAACTCAAATTCTATTGCATTTACGGCATCTTTAATATGCTTTTTGATGCTTAATGAAAGATGTGACTGCTTCAATCGAAGTTTGAGCATATACTTCGGGCCTTTGGCATTTACACCTTCTTTGAGTGCTTTTACTTGAGCAGCTAAGGCCGCATTTTCTTTTTTTAGATTTTCGAGTTCTTCATTATTTCCGCAAGAAACAAGGAAAAATACAGCAAGAATTGTGATAATTGTTTTCATTGTGGTGATTATTTGATGGTGAATTAAACTAAATCCCAACCTTTGCGGGGTTCTCTCGAAAGTAGAGTATTGGCATCGGCATCATGGCGGAATTTTTCTTTTTTAGGATTCCAATGAAGTTCTCTCCCCAGACGATACGAAATCAGCCCCAAGTGCATTGGCATTGTCATTTTTCGTGCGTATTCAAGGTTCGATTGTGGTTGTGTACGGTTTTTTACGGCCGTCACGAAGTTCTGCTGGTGTCCTGTCGAGCGTATAATTGTTTTTGGAATTTCGGGAATATCTGTCATCGTTACACCATTAATTGTTATCTCTTTACTGCTATAATCACAAATCAATGTGCCTTTTTCGCCCTCAAAATATGCACCGATGCCACGTTTTTCCGCTCCTGGAACATTTGGGGGAGTTGATGTCCAATAGAGTTTGAGGTCTTCAAAATCATATTCAATGTCAATCCATTTCGGAGCATCGCCCGTTCCTTCGGGGGCTTCACCTTTAGCACTGATACGAGTGAGGTTTTTCGGGTCGATTGCCCACCAGACTACATCGGCAATATGGCACCAAAAGTCTTGGAAAACGCCACCCGAATAGTCAAGAAAATAGCGGTACGTAAAATGGCATCGCTCGGGAGTGTATTGCGAGTAGGGGGCTGGCCCCAGCCACATATCCCAGTTGAGATTGGCGGGTGGCGTTTGGTAATTTGATGGCCCCAAAACTGGTGGAAAACCTGTTTTCCATAATCTTACCGTTTTTACTTTACCGATTGCCCCCGATTGTATGATTTCGGCCACTCGGTGGTAATTTTCGCCTGCGTGTATTTGCGTGCCAAGCTGAAAAATTCGGTCGTATTTCTTCATGGCTTTTAGCATTTGTTGCCCTTCTCGCACATTATACGAGAGCGGTTTTTCGCCATAAACGTCTTTTCCTGCCTGAAAGGCCATAATTGCTACCTGCGAGTGCCAGTGGTCGGGCGTAGCACAGGTAATTGCATCAACGTCTTTGCGTTCGAGCAGATACCTGAAATCTTCGTAAGTTTGGGCTTTATTGTCGGGGTGTATTTCTTGAAGAACTTTTTGGGCTTTGGCCAGATGATTTTTGTCTAAATCGCACAAGCCAACTACTTCAACTTCGGGCAGATTCGCAAACCATTTAAGGTGCTGAGTTCCCATGCCATTGATGCCGATGTGAGCTACTCGTAGGCGGTCGCTGGGTGATACTTTTCTGGCAAAAGTTGGAGTAAAAGCCAAGCCCAGAGCAGCAAGGCTGGTTTGCCGCATAAAATCACGGCGATTGATGAGAGTTTCCATTGAATGAAGGTATTTTTAGGCGTTGAATATTGTTAAGCAAGTTAGAAATAATCGTGAGACTTTGATAAATCTATGTGCGTATTTATTCCTAAAAATTTAAAGCAATCCCAATTCTCGTGCTAAGTTTTCTTTGGCTTTTTGCTCAAATTCTTGATAGAAATAGTCTGTTTTGTAGATGCTATCCATTGCAAGAAAGTGTTTTAAAACCTTTTTTCGGCCAGTATTGTAGATGATATTTGGGTAAATGGCATATTCTTTTCTTACATTTTTGTAGTAATTGATATACGTTTCCCAGTCTTGTCCCAGTACTGATAAATCGGCATCGGTGAAGTAATTTGTATCAGAATTGGCGTTTGGAAGATGTTTTTTTGTAGCTAAAATCTGAGCTTTGCATTGCTCAATTTGAGATTTTTCGATTCCGATTGTTTGCATTCTTACAATCGCCAGTTCGGCACTTTTTTCTTCGTTATCACTTTTCGTTGCATTATAAATTACATCATGATAAAATAGCGTAAAAAGTAGCGTATCCCAATCTTTGATTTTGGTTTTGATGGGTGTAAGCATCTGAAATAAATTTTCAAGATGCTCTAAAGTATGATAATACCTTTTGCGATTTGTATAGTTTTCCTCTATTTCCGACCAAAATTTACTGACCAAACTTTCATCATTGGTATATTTTTTCAATAAATCGAAGAAGATATTTTTTAGCATGACTGTATGATTGAATGGTGAAATTATTTACCCCGTATAAATACCTATTTTTGAATTCAAGCATTTGTACGTATGAATATTCTGAGAAAGAAATGCTAATTTGTGTCTTGTAAATTTAATCAGAAAAGTATCTAAAAACCATGAATACTATCACAGAATATAAATTAAATTGGCCTTCTGCAAGTAAGATGTCCACGCACGAGCTTGTCTGCGATGCTTCGGGTATTTATGTTACGGGACAAAATATGAATTGTTTGGCAAAAGTAACTTACGATGGCCACATAACTTTTCATCAGTTTCAGGGAAATCCCGGCCCGCATGGCTTATTGATTGATGCCAAAGGCCGACTTTGGGTGTCGTTTGAATTTGAGGGTAGAGTGGTGTGTTTGGATAAAGATTTCAATATCGTGCAGTCGGTTGATGTACGAATGTACACGCAAGGAGCAAAAACTCCGATAAACCCTGCACCGCACGGAATTGGACTTGACGCCGACGGCGAAACGATTTGGTTTACAGGAAAACGAACAAGCACGCTGGGCAAGATTAACCCTAACGGAACAGTCGAGCATTTTGAGTTACCTCAATTGGCTGCTATGCCGATTTTTCTTTCGGCTGGACCTTATAATGTACCTGATAAAAAGATGTGGGGAACGCAATTGTTGGGTAATAAAATTTACAACGCTACCAAAGATGGTGTTGTGACAGAATTCCCAATTCCAACTGCCAATAGCCGCCCGATTGCTATCATACCAGACCCATCTGAGCCTTTTATGTGGTTTACGGAAGAGGCAGGGAATAAAATCGGACGAATTGATATGGATGGTAATATCACTGAATTTAGTGTGCCGATGGTTCAGAAAAATGTTATTTTAGGTTCACTTTCGTTCGATAATGAAGGAAATATTTGGGTACAATGCTACGTAAAACACGATGCACCGATGAGCATGGACCATCATGATATGGCTACAATGCAACAGTCAGTAGCTGAAAATGATTATGTGGTGAAGTTTGATAAGTCTATCCGCCAATCGCCGAACGGAGATATTGCTGGTGTGCCGATTTTTTGGTACAAAACACCCTCACAACGAACCATGATGCACCGCATACGCATGGGAATGGACGGAAATTTGTGGTTTACTGAAATGGATACCGATACACTGGGTAAGATAACTTTGGGGTAATTGGAAAATCCCCATTTGTTTCAATAGCAAATGGGGATTTTTTCAGAAAACAATCGGCTTGAACTGAATATCAACCCTTCGGTTTCGTTCCCGACCTTCCCATGTATTGTTGTCATAGGCAGGGGCATCGAAAGCAAAATCTTTAAATTTAATC
Source organism: Emticicia aquatilis (assembly GCF_014644295.1). GTDB lineage: Bacteria > Bacteroidota > Bacteroidia > Cytophagales > Spirosomataceae > Emticicia > Emticicia aquatilis. Next base: position 352,472 of record NZ_BMKK01000001.1, on the reverse strand, counting down.
TTCTCTTGCGGAATATCCATTGCTTTGAGCAGGTCAATCACCGAGGCACTTCGCATTCGGCTGAGGTATTCGTTAAATTCACGTCCGCCAATATTATCGGTGTGGCTCATGATATTGATTTCGTAGTATTCGAGGTGCTTAATGTTCTTCACAAAATCATATAAATCTTGGGCTTGTTGTTTACTGATGTAGGCACTACCGCCACCAAAATAAATACTTCGTACCATTTCTTTTACTTCCTGACTAAAGGCAGTATTCAAAGAAAAAAGGAGTAAAGTCAAAAGCGTTTTCATGTGATTGTAGTTTTGAACAAGTGCTTCATCAAATTTATGAAAAAAAATACTACAATCGTTCAATATTTTCATCAATCCAATGAGCGTGTTCTTTCAACCAAGATTTCATTCTATTAATTTCTTTTTCGTGCGAACCCTTTGTTGAATTTGGCGTGATTCTTTCATTCAGAATATCCCATCGCTCGAAGTTTCGTGCCACCATTCCTTTTTCGGTAATTTCCTTATTAAAACCATCAATCGTTTTATCGAGTTGATTATCAGATAATTGTTTTGCTCGCAAAGCTTTCCATCTTGTAATTAGTTTGTTTTTGAAAGCTTCATCTGAGATTAAACGTTTCCACCAAAAAGGCACCAGCCAAGCATCGCCTGAGCAATATTGATTGTACTGAAATACCCAAGCGTGGCGATTCATTCCATCACAAAAACCATTGTCAGAGCCAAAGGCAATGTCAAAGTCCCAGATTGGGCCCATTTGTAGTTTTTGGCCCCGGTCTTTTTGTAGATAGGTGCTGAGCCGATAGCCATCGTGGTTTTGCATGAGTTCGGTCAAGATGAAAAAATCAATGAAACTATCAACATCAATGTAATTTTGATAGCCTTTTTCGGGGTCTTTGAAATTTTCGGAAGCTAAGGCATTTTCAAAGGTCGAAATGTAGTTTTGAATGTATTTCCGTTGAATAGGATTAATATTTTTTACCTTCGGATATTCATACAAAAAGTGTGTTTTGCTTCGTTTGCTGAGTTTCCCTTTGGCATCATATTGAGAAACGAACGAGTTTTCTTCATTATAATCTGAATCATTGCGGTCGTTTCCTACAGTTTTGTCAATTTTCAGAATATATCCACCCGTGATTTTTTCGGCAGTAGTATCGTTTTTGCTCAATTTAGCAATTTTGATTCTATCGTTGTCTTGTTTGAGTTTTTCCATCAAGACATAAAAACCCAAATATTCGCCATTGATTTCTAACTCCACAAATTTTGTGCGGGCGGCATAGCGACCAATGTCGTTGGAGAGTTGATACGCAACGGTATTTCGGAGCAAGGTTTTATCGCCATAAGGACCGTGCAACACCCAAGCCGAGTTTTTGGGTAAACCTAAAAGCGAGGCCGCCGATGATTCATCTTTGGCATTGCGAAGTTCAAAACCATAAGATTTTTTGTCATAAAACATCTGCGAAGTCGCACCACGAAGCTCAATTCCGATAGGCGACTTAAAAACTGTACTATCTTTTAGTACGATTTTCATGGCAGCTTTTCGCTTTGGGTCATCAACGATTTCTTTCTCAGATTGAATGATGATGTAGGGAACGTTTTTGTTCTTGGGTGTTTGCAGAACGTAGTCTTTCTGATGCGAACTATTACAGTTCAGCAACCCCCATACCACGAAGAGGGGGAAAGTTACAAGTAATTTCATTTTTATAGCTTTTTCAATTTGTGCTGTAATTTATAGATTTCATCAGAAATCCACAAAAAAAGCGTAGCAAGTTTTAAGTTGCTACGCTTAATAATTAGCACAGGGTTTACTACCTCTGTTTTTGATAGGCATAATGTCCGATAATTTTATAATTAAACAAGCAATCTTCAATTACTTGTCCCGCACCTATATTATGTACAATCAAATTTCGCTGGCCATCGACCGATTTTTTATTGATAACAATGCCTATATGCGTGAGATTTCCTTCTAAATTCCAACAAATAATATCGCCAGCTTGATAATCTTTTGGGTTGGAAGAAATCGACTTCACCGTTCCGAATCTTGAAAAGAAAGTCATGAGATTCGGAACTCTGCGGTGGTCGATGTTTTTATCGGTTTGTTTTAGTCTCCATTTCTGAGGATATTTCTTGAAATTGGCTCGCATATCTTCGTGAACCTCTTTTTGCAAATCAATTCCGAGTTTTCGGTAAGCTCTTACAACTACATCGGTGCAAACGCCTTTATCGCTCGGCACATCGCCGTTGGGGTATTTTATCACAAAATAGGTGGGGTCATATACTACCTTTTGCTTCGTAAGTTCAACGGCCGCTTCAGAAAGTTTTGTCGAAAAATTGAGTTGTGAATAAGCTGTTTGCGAGAAGCATAAAAATAGTAATAGTTTTATTTTCATGTGCGATTCTGTATTTAAGGAAGGCTTCCCTTCGAGGGGACGCCCAGTTGGAAGCCTTCCTTTTTGCTGATTATTCCTCGTAGTAATAGCCAAAAATTATCCCCATTTCGTCTTCGGTGGTAAGTCCGAATTTTACGGTTTTATCAGAAGTATTGTTGTAAGTAATTCTTGAAGTCAATCCCTCGCCTTTTTTGAGCGAAATGTAAGGCGAATAATTGATTTTTTCGGGGTGTTCCCAGTTGGTAGAGGTATAAACTACCTCACCATTTCTTACACCACCCTTGATTAAAATCTCAAATTTTTCACCAAATTTGTGTGTATGTGAAAAGAGCATCACGATTTTTACATTTTTATCGAAAGTAAAATCCTTTGTCAATACTGTTCTTGCTTTTGGTGGAATCGACAAGTTTTGATTGCCAAAATCAATCACTTTTAGAACATTCTTAACATTTTCCTTTTTGGTTGTAAAAAGGTTGATATTTACCTCGCCTGATAGTGCTTTTGTGCCTTTATTGTAATAGTGCGAGTTCATATCGAAAGTGGCATTGGCAGGGACTTCAACGGCTGTGCCTTCTGGAAAAGTATAATCAGAGTTGGCTTCACTTCCTCCGAAATTAAAAACGTGATTGCCCATTTGAGCAAATGTGACAATATTATATGAGCCGTCGGAATTGCGTAAATCACGTACTTGGTTGAGTGGGGCGAGATTTACATTATTTCTGAAACCGTATAAAATAAAGTGGTGGCTTCCTGGACGCATACTTATTTGTACTCGATTGACATAGACAGTTTCGGTGTTACCCAAAGGTTTCCTGACAAAAAACTCACGCTCAAAATCGGGGGCAACCTCAAACTTATCTAAAGTCATCTGGTAGCCAGTGCCTGCTGCTGGAACAGGCAAACTCGTAAATGTTGCGGTGCTTGGAGTAGTATCATCGAGCAAAGAGGCATCGGCAACACTACCAGTTTCGGGAGCTCCAGCTTCTATCCAACGTCTAACAAATTCAATTTGCCCAACCGATAATAAATCTCCACCGAGAGGCATGATTGCTCCATAGCTTTTACCATTATGGTGGTTTGTGTCATAAAAAAGCTTGTGATACAATAAACTTTCGAGCGATTTGAATGCCTTTACTCGTTTTAAACCATCTTGTTTTGCCCCGATATTTGTTGGGTCGATACCAAAAAGATTTTTATAGGCTTGTCCTTTGGCCAGAACTAATTTGTGTTGAGCATAAGTACCGTCAGTCTCGGAGGCATGGCAACCAGTAATGGCACAGCTTTTTGTCAGAATCTTTGCTTGTATTAAATCAAAACTGGCAGAGTTGGCTGAAATTTGCTCTTTCTGAGTGCAAGAATTCATCAGCGTCGCAGTCAGAACCACGGCAGCAGATAGCGTTGATAAAAGTGTATATTTCATAGAAATTGGTCAGTAGAATCTTATGCTTAAACGAAGTTAGCCACAAAATGTTACTTTTTGACCAAAAACTTGATGAAAGGTTTAATTTTAATGGATAATTTTAAAAACTTCTATAAAGACTTTTATATTGATTTGTAATGATAATTTGTTGTAAAACAATAAAAAATACTTGACTTATAATAAATAGTTTGATAGATTTACAAAAAATCCTATCGATATATGAAATCTACTCCTAAAATCTTTGGACGAATTGCACTTGTTTTACGAATCATTCTTTGGATTCAAGTTCTGCTATTTATAATTTATCCAATTGCTATTATATCTTCTCTGGGTGGTTTTAAACATTTATTTGGAGAGAATAGACTTCAACTTGATACTGCGGGTTATTATAAGCACGCTGTGGCTTTAGCAAATAGACATAAAGGTTCGGAATTTTCCAGCATGAGTAGTCAGATTTATTCTCCCAAATTAAAGAAGGTAGCAGATTCTCTAATTGCCAGAAACAAACAACTTAAATTTTATCAAAATGGTAAATTAATCTATACGAAGAGTATTGATAGTTTGAATAAAGCAAACCCGAATTGGGTTTTTGAAATGCAATTGAAATTAGAGATGGATAGGTTGAACTCCAACATAAAATACACAGATTCACTCCTAAAAATAGGGCATTTGACCTCTGCTTATTTTGACAGTACAGGTTCAATGAGTTCTCATGGTGCTACAAGAATGTCTCTCCCAATAAAAGGAGGTATTAATTTTTTTAGTGATGAGAAAATAAATTACGGTGATGAAGCAATGCAATTATCAAGAGATTTTAGCAATTCAAACTTACCACCAGAAGTTGTTTTATCGCAGAATGTTATTTTAACAAAAATTGCTGATAAACCAAAAATTGAAATAATTGCAACGGGAAAAGGTACTTTTGAAGATAAGTTAATTTATTTCATGTCATTATTCTCTTTTTTTTATTTATTATTTGTAATTTTTAGTGTAACTTTTTTGCTACATCGATTCTTTGTTAGACTTTCAAAGGGGGAGATTTTTTCTGACCGTCAAGGTAGAGTATTTACTTGGATTGGGTTTATTTTTTTGCTCAATTTACTACTTTGGTTTTTATATACATTCCATCAAAAATATTTGATTACCAAGTATTTAGCAGTGAAAAATGCGGCACCGTATGATAATATCACATTTGAAGAATGTATTGTGCCTATAATCTACCTAATCGTTGGCTTATTTTGTATAGCATTGGCACAAGTTTTTAAATACGGCATGAAAATCGAGAAAGACAACGAACGAACTATCTGAGAAATGGCAATAATTGTGAATATTGATGTGATGATGGCTAAGAGAAAAATGTCGTTGTCAGAGTTAGCAGAAAAAGTTGGTATAACGTTATCCAATATGTCAATTTTAAAAACTGGAAAAGCAAGAGCCATTCGCTTAGAAACCCTCGATGCTATTTGCCGAGCATTAGATTGCCAACCAGGAGATATAATTGAATTTGATGCCTCCAAACCTTATGAAGAGCCAGATTAATGCTTTTAGATTCATTTACTAAGTTTCTCTCGCTGACCAACATACAGCCCCACAATCACTAACGCAGTACCAAGAAAAGTGTGGTAAGTAATGGGCTCATCGAGAAGAAAATAAGAGTAGGCGAAACCAAAAATTGGACATAAAAATAAGAAAAAAGAAGCTTTTATAGCATCGACTTTTAATAAATATAACCAAAGATTTACGGCTATAACTGAGACTGGAACAATGAGCCAAAACTCTGATAAATAGAATATTAGGTCATAATTATTAGGTTTTTTGTGCATCAAAAATGTAAGTGGCAACATCAGCAATCCACCCAAGAAAACTTGCCAACCGTTGATGGCCGTGCGTGAAAGTTTCCAATCAATATTTGAGTAGTAAATAGTGCCGATAGAGTAGGAGAGCATACACAAAAACATATACAGCAAACCCAATGGTGTGGCATAACTATTTTGAATGAGCGGATAACAAGCCAGTCCTACGCCAATCATGCCCAAAATAACTGCCATCCACTCCGAAGATTTTACTTTTCTACCCAACCAAACGGCGGATAAAATACTGATAAACAGTGGGTTCGTAGCTGTTGAAAGGCTACCGATTCCAGCCGCTACTTCGCTCACACCCAGTACAAAAAAACTTAGGTAGAGTGTTACGTTCAATAAACCAAAAATCGTTAGTTCTTTCCATTCTTTGCCTTGCGGAAGTCTATCTTTGTGAATGAAATAAGAATAGGCAAGCATACCTATTCCAGCCACCAGAAAACGAACTTGAAAAAGCACCAAAGGCTCAACCGAACGCAAGCCAATTTTGGCTGCTGCCGATGCTGACGCCCATAAGGCCGCAAAAAGAATTCCGAGGAGTATAGTTTTTAGATTCAAAACTTATAATTTTAGACCGACCAAAGATAAGGCATTTTGGGTAGTTTGTTGTACAACTTCCTCGAAATCTATTGCTTTGATTTCGGCAATTCGGCGAGCTACCAACTCTATATAAACTACTTCGTTTCGTTTGCCACGATACGGAACTGGAGCAAGATAAGGCGAGTCGGTTTCGAGAACGATGTGTTTCAAATCAATATGCGGTAGAATCGTGTCCATTCCGCCATTTTTGAAGGTAGCCACGCCACCAATTCCCAACAAAAAGTTGATTTCGATTATTTTCTGAGCTTCCTCCAAGTTTCCCGAAAAACAATGAAATATACCTCTTAAATCGGCCCAGCCAAATTGCTTGATTAGCTCGATACAACGCAAGATAGCATTATGCTCGTTGTTTTTTGAGTTGCGAGAATGAATACAAATCGGCAAATTATATTTCTTGGCCAGAGCCAGTTGACGTAAAAAAACTTCCTCTTGCTGAGCCACAAAAGTCAAATCCCAGTAGAAATCAAGGCCAATTTCGCCAATCATGATAAACTTTCGGCGTTCGAGCCACTGCTCAACTACGGCCAATTCTTCTTCAAAATTCTCTTTCACATAACACGGATGCACACCCATCATGGCATGACATACATCGAGGTATTGTTGTTCGAGAGCCAACATGCCATCAATCGTTTCGTGGTCGCAGTTTGGCATCCAGATTTGTTTTACTCCTGCCGCAAATGCACGTTCGAGCATGGCATTGCGGTCTTCATCAAATTGCTCATCGTAAATGTGAGCGTGGGTTTCTATCATTATTCTTTGGTTTTTTGCTTCAAAACAGCCAAATATTCAATCACTTGGTTGATTTGTTCGGTACTTAATTTTTCCTTCCAACTGGGCATTTTACCTTTTCCGTTGGTAATGATTTCATAGTTTTCGGTGGTAGTCAATACGCTTTTTTGAAGGTTTTTTGCTCCTAAAAGGCGTTTTGTGCCATCTTTTCCGTGACATTTTGCACAGTTTTTCTCGAAAATCTCTTTTCCAGTAGATTCTTGATTCTTCTTGTTAAAACTTATGGCTGACAAGCCAATGGCAATCGAAATGATGATTGTTTTCATGTTAAATTTTTAGTTTTTATTTGAACACAAATCATTTACGTTGGTTTTGTCAATGAAGATTCAAGAATGACGAAAACTTATGGTTTCAAATTATTCAACAAAATTACGATTGAAAAATCAAAAACCTTAACTTTGGCAAAAAACCATTGATGAATGAAAGTTTCGGTAGTAATTATTACGCTTAATAATGTTCGTACGATTAGACAAGTTTTGGAGTCGATAAAAGGTTGGGCCGATGAGATTGTAGTAGTAGATAGTGGCAGTACCGACGAAACCCTAAGTATTGCCAACGAGTTTGGTTGTAAGACTCAATACCGAAAATTTGATGGTTTTGGTACACAAAAACGTTTTGCCGTTGACCAAGCCCAAAACGACTGGATTTTTATCGTAGATTCTGACGAAGTTGTGAGCGAAAAATTAAAAAAAGAAATTGATGTTTCTTTACAAAATCCTGAATATCAAGGATATATGGTGCCTAATACGCTTGTTTTTCTGGGCGGAATAATGCGATACGGGCGTGAGTACAAAATGCCTCATTTACGACTTTTTAATAAAAAATACGGAAATTATAACGACCGAGAAGTTCACGAAGATGTGGTTTTGAATGGAAAAATTGCGACCCTAAAAAATCATGTGTTGCATTATAGCTATGTCGATTTGGCGGAGGTTTTTCAGAAAATGAATAATTACTCGTCTCGTGGAGCAAACGAATTGTATAAAAAGGGCAAAAAAGCATCTTTACTCAAAGTCGTTACGAAGTTTCCTGTTGCATTTTTTACCGAATATATTATCAGGCTTAATTTTTTGAATGGTTATCGTGGTTTTGTTTGGGCTTTCACACAGAGCGTTTATGCTACGATGAAATATTTGAAGTTGAGGGAGATAAAAGAGAATGCTTCAATGATAGAGTGAGTGAATGATAGAATATTTTTAATTCATTTATTCTATCATCCATTCATTCTATCACTCAAAATTAAATTACATGACCAAAATTGGATTAATATCAGATACGCACGGATTTCTTGACGAATCGGTTTTTACGCATTTTAAAGAATGTGACGAGATTTGGCATGCTGGCGATATTGGCTCGCTCGAAATCATCGAAAAACTGGAAGCTTTCAAACCAACCCGCTTTGTGTTTGGCAATATTGATGAAAAAGAAATTCAGTGGAAAGTACCTGAAAATCAGAATTTTACGATTGAAGGACTTGAAGTTTGGATGACCCACATTGGCGGAAGTCCGCCCAATTATAATCCAGCTGTGAAGAAACAATTTAAAATTAAAACACCCGATATTTTTGTTTGTGGGCATTCGCATATATTGAAAGCCATGCGTGACCCCAAACAAAACAACATGATTTTTCTAAATCCAGGAGCGGCAGGAAAACAAGGTTGGCATAAAATGAAAACTTTGCTTAGATTTACGTTGGACACAGGAAAAATGTCTAACTTGGAGGTCGTGGAACTTGGCTTGCGAGGAAAATAACCCTTTGCCCTCAACAATATGAAAAACTATCAGAAACACATAGTTAGCATCTTATTTTTTCTGCTTGCGTTTTCTGCATCTGCACAACTCACGCAAGGAAAACGAATTGAGTTTGACCGTCGAAATGATATTGACGAAGAAAACCTTTTGATACCGCTCAAAGAAAGTGGCGTTTTGCTGATGCAGTCAAAAGTTGAGCCTTACCACCGAAAATCAACCTTTGATTTTTATAAATACGATAGCACACTGACACAAATCTGGAAAACTACCTTCCTTCCTGACCCCGAATTTGATTTAGTGAAAACCTTCCGAAACCAGCAGTTTATGTACGTTTTGTTTAAGAAAACCGACAAAATTGATATTGGTGTTCTGCGGATTGATGTGGAAACTGGTGATAAATCTTATGCTGAAGGTAATTTGCTTACCAACATGGATATTGAGCATTTTGTGGTTTTGCAGAGTAAGGCTTTTATCGGTGGAAAATACAATGACCGCCCTGTGGTTGTGATGTTTAGTTTTTTTGATTATACTTCAAAAGTTTTACCCGAAGTTCATAGTAATAACCTCGCTATCAATGAATTAGATGTTGACGAACACGGTAATTTTTTGTATTTAATGCTAAAAAATGACCGTAATTGTCAGTTTATCGTCAAGAAATATTCTTATGAAGGTAAGTTAATTAAGAGTTTTTCGTTGGGGAATCGAGATACGACGCCAATATCAGGCGAAGTGCTGAATATTGATAAAGAACACCCGATTCTGATGGGAAACTATGCCGATGGTTGTTCGCTTCTTGCTCTTGGTTTTTATATGCAACAGCTGAATGATGATTCCAAAATTCAGTATATCAATTTTGCAGATTTAGATAATTTTTTCAGCTTCTTGAACTCTAAAAGAGAAGAAAAAATCAAGCAGAGAATCAAGCAAAAGAAACAAAAAGGAAAAGACGTGAAGCTAAGATACCGATTGTATCTGCATGATATTATTCCGAGCAACGATGGTTGGATAATGCTGGCCGAAGTTTTTTATCCAGAATATAAAACATCACCAAGTTCGACAGGCTGGAATAACTGGCGAAATTATCGCATCGGGAACGACGTCTATAATAACTTTAGATATTCACACGCTATTGTTTGTGGTTTTGATAAGACAGGTAAGCTGATTTGGGATAATAGTGTTTCGCTGAAAGACATCGAAAGCAGCGAGTTAAACGCTAAAGTTCAAATGACTCAGCAGGATGATTACCATATTTTGGCATATCCTGATGAAAAACTTATTCGTACGGCTGTAATTCGGGGTAATCAAAAAGTAAAAAACTTAGAGAATTTCGACCTAAAAGCCAGTTCAGAATCTGATAGAATTGTTGATGCCGAACGTACAAATTTAGCTGCATGGTATGGCCGTAGTTTTTTGGCATATGGCTATCAAAGCGTAAAACGAAATAATGAAATGATGAATACTGATGTATTTTATATTTCTAAATTGACATATACCCTAAAAAAAGACAATGAGTAAAACTGAAAATTTATAGTATGCTCAGAGAAATCATCAACGATACCGAACGCTTTTCAATAATGATTTTGTGCTTGATATTGGCATTTATTGTCAATTTACTCGCTCAGAATCTTGTTTTTAAAAATATCCTTCGTAAGCTTTCTGAAAAATCGGATATTACTCGCATTAGGTTTTTTCAACATATTACCGCAACCTCAATTTGGTTGATTGGTATTGGGCTGGCTTTATCATTTATCCCTGCTTTCCAAACATTGAGCCATACAATTTTAGCAGGGGCCGGCATGATTTCTATTATTGTGAGTTTATCGTCTCAGCAAGCTTTGAGCAATATTATAAGTGGCGTTTTATTAATTGTCTATAAGCCATTTAAGATTGGCGAAACAATTAAAGTAGGAGATATTACGGGTAAAGTCGATGACATAGATTTACGCCAAACAACACTGATTGACAGCGATGGAAATATTGTTATAATACCCAATGCAAACATGAGCAATCAGACCATTACCAAGATTGTTAAGCAGTAGCTTTGAGTTATTTTATAGCCTTCGCTTTTAGTTTTTTTGCCAATTTTCGGCCACTATCTGTTGGCATTAAATATAAGGCTGTTGAAAGCCAGTCTGAAATTGTACCGTCTTTGGCAATGATACTAACTTGGTGAGGCTCGGCATAGCCAATGCCAGTTTTCGGGTCGAGGATATGAGCGTATTTTTTGCCTTCGATTTCTACAAATTGATAGGCATCGCCAGAAGTCGAAATTCCGCAGTTTTTCAAGAAATATTTTTCTTTATTGATAATAATTTCCCAGCCTGTGGGCGAATCAGTGGGTGAATTTGATACAACAATATTGCCCCCTGCTTCAATCAAGGCCGATTTTATGCCATTTTCTTTCAAAACCTTCATCATTTCATCTTCGGCAAAACCTTTTCCGATTCCGCCAAAATCGAGCCTCATTCCCTTTGTGTTGAGCATAACAGACTGATTTTTCTCGTTGAAAACTATTTTGTCAATGCCAATTTTAGCTTTTGCTTCGCTGATTTGTGTGGGCGTTGGTAATTGTTTTTGGCGTTTCATACGTCGCCAAAGTTGAGTGAGTGGACCAATCGTTACATCAAAGTTTCCTTCGGATAGTTGAGCTGCTTTGGCAGATGCTTGCAGTATGTTCCATAAATCTGCACTTACTTTTACGTATTGACCGCTACCTGATGTGCGACAGAGTGTATTCACTTCGCTATCTTCCCGATAATCGCTCAAGACCATATTCAATTCATCGAGCCTAACATAGGCTTTTTTTGTTATATCTCGTGCCAAAGCAGAATCGGAGGCATAAACTACCACTCTAAACATCGTTCCCATTTGTGGGTGTGTAAATTCAAAGCGTTTCTGTGCAGAAAGCTGCAAAGACAAAAAGAGGAATAGCCCTAAAAAGCTATTCCTCTTACTTATTGTATTTCTCGAAAAGAAAATCTGCATTGTAAAAACATCAAATCAAGATGAAGACTAAGTCTAACTGTGGACTTGTCGACTATTGACTGTGGACTAATTATTTAATCTCAAATAAAGCATCAGCTAAATTTGTATTTACTTGAACTTTAGTAGCTGTAAGAGCCAATTGAGCCATTCCTAAATCTTGGTTTAGTTTATGTGCAAATTTTACACCGCTAACGTCTTTGTAATCAGAGTAGTCAGAAGTGATGGTTTGGCTACCCATTGGAGTTTCGGCCGTAATTACTTGACGAACTTTCAATCCAGAAGCAACGTCATAAAATTCGGTCATCTTAACTTCACCCACGGCAACTTCAAGTTTGTGAGCATCTGCACCACCAACTTTTTCTTTACCAACATATGTTACTTTTGCTCCGATGGCAGCATAGTTAGCTTCTGGAACAATAAATGATTGCATAGCTATTGCTTTCACTTTTTCAGGCTCTGTAATATCCTGCGAGCCTTGCATTCCACCAACTTGTGCTTTTACACCATCACAAACTTGTTTCTGTACTTCGCCCATACCTACAATACTTACTGTTTGAAGAAATTTGTTGGTCGGTTTTTTCTGAATCAAAACTTCTAATGATTGTCCTTGGATTTCGCCAGTCATGGTCATTGACATATCCTTAATTTTGCCGATAGCATCGCTGCCACCTATTGCTTTTACATAATTAGCTATTACTTCGTCGGCAGTTTGAGCAAAAGAAACGGTGCTTACAAATAAGGCAGCTAATACGATACTAATTTTTTTCATTGTGTTTTCTGAGTATAGTTAAAGTTTAAAACTGCGACAAAGGTGTAAAACCGCCGAATATATTCCAAATCTTTTTATGATAATTGGTATTTTAAGGCGGTCTTTTGGTCAGAAACAGTGGCAGTTTTTACTGAGCGGTATCAGAATAGTAAATAAATCCCTGCTCCTGCAAAATAGCCCAGCAGTGCCAAAAGCGAAATCCGCTTCAAATACCACAGAAAATCAATCTTTTCCATCCCCATTACTGCTACCCCAGCAGCCGAGCCAATAATCAAGATACTTCCACCCGTACCTGCACAATAGGCCAAAAACTCCCAAATTTCGTGGTCAGTCGGGAAGCTACTGAGGTCGTACATTCCCATTGTGGCAGCAACCAATGGCACGTTATCAACAATTGCCGAAGCCAAGCCGATGAGCAGAATGATTAAGTCTTGATTTCCGAAAGCATCATTCATATTCACCGCCAAACTTTGCAAAAGTCCAGTTGCTTCTAAACACCCAATGGCCAACAAAATGCCCAAGAAAAACAAAATGCTGCTCGAATCTATCCTGCTGAGGGCATACGAAGCCGTAAATGGTTTGCGTTCTTCTTCATCTTTTTTACTGTGCAGAATTTCGCCCACAACCCAGACAATTCCTAAGCCAAGCATCATACCCATGTATGGCGGTAAATGCGTAATGGTTTTGAAAATAGGAACAAAAAGAAGTATTCCAAGTCCGACAAAAAACATTGTGTTGCGTTCTTTGGCAGTTGTTTCTATGAAATCATCTTCTTCGATTTTTTGATTATCAATGACTTGTCCTCGCATTTTGTAACTCAGATACATGAGTGGAATCACCAACGAAACCAAACTCGGAATAAACAAACTTTTCATGATGTGTAGCGGAGTAATTTGCCCGCCAATCCAAAGCATGGTGGTTGTTACGTCGCCAATCGGTGACCAAGCTCCACCCGCATTGGCCGCAATAATTACGATTCCTGCAAAAAACTTGCGTTGGTCGGCATCCGAAATGATTTTGCGAAGCAGAGAAACCATCACGATGGCCGTTGTGAGGTTATCGAGAACTGCCGAAAGAAAAAATGCCAACAAACCTATTGTCCAGAGTAAAGAAACTGATTTTTTGCTTGAAATTTGGTCGGTGATAATTTTAAAGCCTTGATGAGCATCAATCAGCTCCACGATGGTCATTGCTCCGAGTAAGAAAAAAAGAATTTCAGCAATGTCTGCCAAATGATGTGATAGATTCTCTTGAATCGAGTGGCTTTCCGTGCTGCTCATGGCATAGACTGTCCAACAGACCGTGCCAACGAGTAGGGCAGAAGCCGTTTTATTGATTTTAATTGTGTGTTCGAGAGCAATGGCTGCATAGCCAATGATAAATATAATTGTGATGAGCATGGAGGGTTATAGACTAATTTGATTTCAAAAGTACAAATAAATAAAAGGTTTATCAATCATTTACAAGACCCCATCAAGCCCCGCAACCACTCATTCAAAAAAATAATTGAGCAGATGAAAGTATTTCTCTATTTTTGCTCAACACTTATTTTAATTCACAAATAAACCAACAGTAAAATGAACAAATTAACCCCTTTTGCAAGATTTCTGATAATGCTTGTAATTCTTGGAGCAATCTTTTTCGGTGGGAAATATGTCCTCGAAAATACGTCTTGGGGCAAAAATATGCTTGCTAAAAGTTCAACTGAGCAAACTGATACCGATACAAAAGCTCCTGAGAGTGGCCCTGCTTCTGAGAGTGCAAGTACTGAAAGTTCGAGTTCTTCATCGTCAAACTCAAGCGATACTGAAGCAACTGCTGGAGGAGAATCGAGTTTCAGCTATGTTGCTCCTGAGCCAATTAATGGTAAACTAAAAGGTGTAGTTGAGCTTGGTGCAAGTGGTTTCAACTCATTTATTGTAAGAATTGATAAAGATAAAAACTGGAAGCTCGAAAAAGCAGATTTTGGTAATAGTTTAGTAACTGAAAATATGGCCACGGATGAAGATATTCGTGCTGGTTTGAAGCAATATATCGGTAAAATGCTTGATTTTGGTGTAAGTGGCCGTGATATTCACTTTGTGGTGAGTTCGGGTGCTGTAAAAGCAGAGGTTACACAAAAAATCATCAAGAACTTAAAAGCATTAAATTATTTCGTAAACACAGTTTCGGCTCAACAAGAAGGTGCTTTAGCCTTGAAATGCGTATTGCCAAAAGATTTTGAAGATGAAGCTTTTGTAACTGATATTGGCTCTGGAAACACAAAAATCTCTTGGTTAAACGGTGGTGGAGTTTCGGCGGTTGAGACTTACGGAGCAAAGTATTTCCAAGATGGAACTGATGATGGCAAGGTATATGACGAAGTAAAAGCCAAATGTGCGGGAATTCCGAGCATGAAACGTAAAACTTGTTTTATTATTGGTGGAGCTCCATTTACGATGGCAAAGCAAGTTAGAAATGGTAAAGAGCGTTATACGGTTTTGAAAGCACCGAAAGATTATAAAATGGATGATGCTAAAGGAAAAGCAGGTGTAAATATCTACAAAGCCATCAAAGATGCTACTGGTTGCGAACAATTTGTGTTCGACTGGGATGCTAACTTTACGATTGGTTTCTTGTTGAATTTGCCTTAATTTCAAAAAATATAAGTTTAAACTTAACGTCGGTATTGGTTTTAAACCATGCCGACGTTTTTTTTTGCAAAAAGTTTTTTTGCAAGAATCCCGCAAGTTTTATTTAAATTCCACATCTAATATTCAATACCAAAGCAAAACGCACCTGTTTGGACGAAAAACAACTCATTACTGATTTGCAGAAAGGCTCGCAAAGTGCTTTCCGCCACCTTGTTGATTCATTTCAAAATAAGGTGTTTAATACAGTATTGTCAATTGTGCAGAATGCCGAAGAAGCCGAAGATGTATCGCAAGAAGTTTTTATTGAGGTTTTTGAGTCGGTTGGTAAATTTAAAGGGGAAGCAAAACTTTCAACTTGGATTTATCGAATAGCAACCACTAAAGCCTTAGAGCAGCATCGCCGAAAGAAAGCCAGCAAACGCTTTGCATTTCTGACGAGCCTTTTCGGTGATAACGATGAAATTGTGCATCATCCCGCTGATTTTGAACATCCAGGGGTTGTGTTTGAAAACAAAGAACGAGCAAAAGTATTATTTAATCATATCAATCAATTGCCTGATAATCAGAAAGTTGCTTTTACACTTTGTAATGTAGAAGGGCTTAGTTATCAGGAAATTTCGGAGGTGATGCAACTGTCATTGTCGTCGGTTGAGTCATTATTATTCAGAGCAAAAACAAATCTCCGAAAAACACTAAAAGAGTATTATGTGAACCAAATCATATAAGAAAATGAAAAATCAAGAAGAAATTGAACGCCAAATAGACGAAACCTTAGATGCCCTCGCTGGTATCGAAAGAGCCGAGCCACGTCCGTTTTTTCAGACACGCCTCGAAGCCCGAATGGATATTCCCAGAATGCAACAACGCTACGCTCCACTACCAAAGTTTATGGTACGGCCAGCCTTTGTGTGGTCGTTTCTTGCTTTAGTTGTTTTGCTGAATGTTGGGGTCGTGATTCGATACAGCCAGAAAACAGTTTCAGAACCGCAAGATGCCTCTACTTTTGCCAAAGAATACGGCTTGGGGGCATTTGATACTAATTTATAGAATCATGAAAGAAAACAATAAATACAAGATACTTTGGGCGGCCATTAGCGTGCTTTTGCTGCTCAATATCGGTTTGCTTGTTTGGATAGCTTTCTTTTCAAACGGAAATTTTGCACCACCAAAACGTTTGTTTTTGGAAACTGAATTAAAATTTGATGAGAAACAAACAGAGGTTTACCGAAAACTTCGCCACGAACACGCACAGCAAATGCGAGGAATGCGAGAAGAAGTAAAAGCCATGAAAGAGGCGTATTTTAAAGATTTAGCTCAAGCAAACATATCAGAAGATACGCTACGTGCAAGAGCTAACAAAATAGAAAACAAAATGGCCGAAGCGGATGTAATTACGTTCCGTCATTTTCAGCAAGTTCGCCAAATGTGTACGCCCGCTCAGCAAAAACATTTTGATGAGGTAATTCTCGACCTTATTCGTTCTATTGACCGCCCAGGCCCTCCAGGCGGACCACATCAAGGAGGTCCACCGCCAAGAGACGGTCGCCCACCGATGGACGATATGCCTCCGCCACCAGAAAGATAAAAGAATAACCGATAATACTGCCGAATTTATTCGGAAAAAAATTAAAAAAGACCGCAAGTTTTTAAAAGTAAGTGCATCTAAATTTTAAATTCTAAAAAAACATTGACCAAAGCAGTATTCTATGGATTGAACTTTACGAGTAAAAACACTTTCAACTAATCAATGTTTCACTTTAAAAATCAACTCCAATGAAAAAGTCAGTCATATCTATTTGTGTTATAATTGTCAATGTCATGCTTTTGGTTTCGGCTTGTGGTAATGAGTCTGACTTATCGCCCAATACAACTTCAACCACTGGTACAACTGGTTCGAGTTCGACAACCACAACAACCGCCAATGCAACTACTTCGCTCGAAATCTTCAAGAAGATTTATGGAGCAACAGAGGTCTATATTGAAGGAAACTACGCCGTAATTAAAACCAATGGTTTGCCAGACCACAAAAGCCCATATTATAAAGATACACAGTGGGCTACTGCAAAATACGAAGCTTACAACGGAACAAATACAAAGTTTGCCTTGAATCCTAATAGAATTGCTTCGCAAAGTTTGGTTTTTAAGATTCCTATAAATCCAACAAAAGCAAGTTCTACAAGTGCTACACCGCTCGGCCCGATTGGTGTTTCGCTCAATGGCGTACCGTTTTTCAATCAATATGCGGCAATGAATGCTCCTTTGACCAACGAAGTGAACGGCTTTGACCAATATAACGGACACCCACAGCAACAAGGCCAGTATCATTATCACGTTGAGCCAACTTACCTAACCGCTCAAAAAGGGAAAGATGCACTTTTGGGCTTTTTGTTAGATGGTTACCCTGTTTATGGGCCACTTGAAAAAGGCAAAACCGTAAGCAATAGCGATTTGGACGGCTATCACGGACACTCGCACGCTACTACCGAATACCCGAACGGTATTTATCATTATCACATCACTGACGCAGACCCTTACATCAATGGCAATGGCTTCTATGGCACGGCAGGTACTGTTTCTAAGTAGCCTTTGGTTATTGTTGGCTGCTTGTCGGCAAGTAACCAAAATAACTACTCCGCTGATAAAAGTCGAAGCCAATAATGCTGCTTTTTCGCATAATCAAGGGGTTTTGCTGTATGAAAATAAGCCTTTTTCTGGTACTCAATTCTTGCTTTTTGCTAATCAAGATACCGCCAAAGTTTCGACTTTTGTAGCAGGAAAAGAACACGGATGGAGTAAAACTTGGTACGAAGATGGTCGATTAGCCGAAGAACGTTATTACGAAAAAGGCAAAAAAGAAGGTACACATCGTGCATGGTGGCCCGATGGAAAACTCCGCTTTGAATATCATTTTAAAAACGGCGAACATCACGGCGAGCAAAAAGATTGGTTTCCCGATGGAAAACTTGCCGAAGTGTTTCATTACGTGAATGGTCACGAAGAAGGTCAGCAGCAAATGTGGTTTGATGATGGCTCTCTCAAAGCTAATTATGTCATAAAAGATGGTCGCCGATTTGGCTTACCAGGTGTAAAAAACTGTGTTTCAGTAGTAGAAAACAATACTTTTCGAGCTAAAAAATGATTTTTAAAATTGTAAATATAATTCCCCCTTTGAATGGGGCAGGGGGATGTAAATATATTTGTATTCTATTTCTGGCTTTATTTGCCTGCCAACCCAAAGAGCAAACTCAAAAAGAAAACTTACCTTACTACAATACAGCAGACTTTACACCAAACTGGTACACAAAAAAACAACTTGATACACTAAAGCTGCATAAAATTGCTGATTTCAGTTTTATTGACCAAGATGGTAAAAGAGTATCCAGCGAAAGCGTTAAAGGTAAAATTTACGTAGCTAATTTTTTCTTTACGATTTGCCCAAGCATTTGCCCAACCATGACCCAAAACTTACTGACTGTACATAATACATTTAAAAACGATGCTGATATACTGATGCTTTCGCATTCGGTTATGCCTGCCACTGATACCGTAGCCCAACTAAAAAAATATGCTAATCGCTGGAAAATTGATTCTCAGCGATGGCATTTACTCACTGGCGAAAAGGATGAAATTTATGCTTTAGCCCGACAATCGTACTTTGCCGAAAAAGAAATTGGTTTACAGAAAGACAAAAACGAGTTTCTTCACACCGAAAATGCTTTTTTGATTGATAAAAACGGATATATTCGTGGGGTTTATAATGCAACTTTACCGCTTGATGTTGAGAATTTGGTGAAAGATATTCAGGTTTTGAAAACTGAATGATTTATTTGATTTCAGCAATACCTTTAAAAGTTTTTAACTCTTTGTAGATAACCGATTTTAAAAAATACCACTCCATGATGCCGTTTACATTGTAGGAATAATGTTTATTATCAATAAAATGAATATTAATTCTATCAGGATTCCACTTACGACTCCCCGTAAAACCTGTTAACATAGAGTTTGATTCAGTGTAAAAAGCTTTTTGTGTACTATCTTCAATAGTATAGAAAACCATTAAATTTACTGTGTTCAGTAAATTATCTTCAAGAACAATAGAATTCATTTTTGATAAGCCTTTTATTACTTTTTGCTGGTTATTTAGATTTTTAAAGTTTGAGTTGGTATTATTTTTATTTGAAGTTGATGAAGAACTCGAAAGTACTCCAATAACCAGAACTATTGCAGCCCAAAGTCCAATCTCTTTTCTGACCAAAACTATGGCTCTATATCCAATGTAAATAAATGCGATTAAGAAAGTGATGTTGAGTATTGCGAAAAGTAGGAAAAGCATAGTTGTGAGTTTTAAAATGAATTTCAATTATCTCCAAAATTTAGTCGTTTTTTTGTTTTTCTTCAAATTATCGTATCAGTTTTTTCTGTTTTGGTCTGATAGACCTATCCTTTGCTCTCTTTTTTGTTGAAAATTGCCTAAAAATCATAACTTTGTTAGTGAAATGGGGTTATATTTTTGGCCCTTCAACAAACTAACGCTATATGAAAAAAACTATCCTAACCGCAGCATTTCTTGGCTGCTCAAGCCTTTTTTTACAAGCACAAAACAATTTACTGCTCCGCCAACCAGCCATCAATAAAGATGGTTCGACGGTAGCTTTTTCGTTTCAAGGCGATATTTGGACTGTCCCAAGTTCGGGTGGAAAAGCCGCTCGCTTGACTATTCACGAAGCCTACGAAGGTAATCCAGTTTTTAGTCCAGATGGTACTCAAATTGCTTTTTCGGGAGCACGATTCGGCAATAACGATATTTTTGTCATGCCAACCGAAGGCGGAATGCCTAAACGACTAACTTTCCATTCGGGAGCAGACAATATTTCGAGTTGGACTCAAGCCGATAAGATTGTGTTCTCAACCAACCGAGAGTTTAAGCAAATCGAACGCCCTAACGAAGCCTACGCAATCAACCCAAAAGGTGGTACTGAATATCGCATTTTGGATGCCGTTGGTTTCGACCCAATCTATTCCCCCGATGGCCGATTCATTGCCTTTGTGCGTGGCGATATTAATCCAGTTGCTCGCCAAGAGTATAAAGGAAGTTCAGACCGTGACCTTTGGCTCTACGATACCCAAAACAAAACCTTCCAACAATTGCCAGGTTTCGAGACAAACGATGTTTCACCGCAATGGGCTGGTAGCAATACTTTGTATTTTTTGAGCAGCAATGATGGTGCGTACAATATTTATCGCCTGAAAATTGATGCCAATGGCAAGGCTTCTGATAAACCCGAAAAGCTAACGAGTTTTAAGGATGAATCAATCAGAGCCTTTAGCGTTTCGACTGATGGAAAAACAATAGTTTTTGAAAAAGATATGAATCTTTACACGCTAAAAACCAGCGGAGGTTCGGCTCAAAAACTTAATGTTCAAATCAGTGCCGACGACCGTCTGGATGCTTCCGAGCAAAAGACGTTTTCAACGGGAGCAGGCCAATACGCTGTTTCGCCCAATGGCAAATTATTGGCCTACTCGATTCGTGGTGAAATTTTTGTGAAAGAAGCCGATAAAGAGAAATCGAGAAGCATCAATGTTTCGGAGCATGGGTTTCGTGATGTTGAACCAACTTGGCTGAATGATTCGACGCTTCTTTTCAGTAGCGATAGAGCCAACGGAAACTTCGATATTTATATGGTTCGTTCGGCCGATACAACTCAACGCAATATTTTCAAATCGCTCAAACACGAACTCGTACAAATCACCAAAACGCCGACTGATGAAACCAACATGAGTGTGTCGTCGGATGGTAAAAAGATTGCCTACGTGCGTGGCCGAGGCACTTTTGTAGTAGCTGATATTTCTACTGATGGAAAATTATCTAACGAAAAAACATTGAATGATAGTTGGGCAGCCCCACGCAGTATCGTGTGGAGTCCTGATAATAAATGGTTGGCGTATTCGCTCGAAGACTTATATTTCAACGAAGAAGTTTTTATTCAGGCGGCCGATAATTCTTCAAAACCTGTCAACGTTTCGATGCATCCACGTGGCGATGGTCGTCCGTTTTGGAGTGCTGATGGCTCAAAATTAGGTTTTATTTCGGAACGTAGTGTGGGTCGAAGTGGCGATGTTTGGTTTGTGTGGCTCAAAAAAGAAGATTGGGAAAAAGAAACCCAAGATTGGCAAGAGCGTGAAACGCCAGCCGAAGCAGCACCAGCGAAACCAAATGATAAAAAAGATAAGACTCCGAAGCCAATTAAAATTGATTTCGATAAAATCTATGAGCGTGTTGTGCAAGTTACCAACTTCCCTGGCGACGAAGGTGACCTCGTTATCTCGAAAGATGGAGAAACTTTCTATTACACAACCAGCAGCAGCAATGCCAAAGGTCGTGATTTATTCAGTATCAAGTGGGATGGAAAAGATTTGAAAGAAATCACGAAGGGAGGCTCAAATCCGAGCGGAGTTTCGATGGATAAAGATGGAAAATATTTGTATTACAGCCGTCAGGGAGCTTTGGCTCGTATCGACATCAAATCGAGTGTTTCAGAAAATCTACCTTTCGTTTCAAAAATGAAAGTTGACTATAACGCCGAGCGTACGCAAGTTTTTGAAGAAGCATGGCGTACTATCCGTGATGGTTTCTATGACCCTAAATTCCACGGAAACGACTGGGTAAAATTGCATGATAAATATAAAGAACGTTGTATCAATGCCAGCACGAGCAATGATTTCAGAGATATGTTTAACCTCTTGTTGGGTGAACTCAACTCAAGCCACATGGGGCTTACCGTAACCGACCGAGCCGAAACACAACGTGAAGCAACTGGATTGTTGGGGGCAGAAATTTCGCCTGTAAATGGTGGTGTGAAAATCAATCATGTTGTGCCAGAAACACCAGCTGATAAAGAAAAAAGCAAACTTAATGAAGGTGATATAATTACGGCAGTTAATGGCGAAGCAGTGAGTGAAAATGCTAATTTCCATGAATTACTGAATGGCTTGGTGAATGAAAAAGTATTATTGACCGTAAAAGCCGCTGACGGAAAGACTCGTGAAGTAGCTATCCGACTTACGGCCAATATATCAAATAATTTATATGACGAATGGGTAGAAGGCCGTAAAAAACTGGTTGAAAAATATTCTAACGGACGTTTAGGGTATATTCATATCAAAGGCATGGATTTTCCGAGTTTTGAGGTTGTTGAGCGTGAATTTGCAGCAGCTGGCTACGGAAAAGAAGGTTTATTGATTGATGTTCGTTATAATGGTGGTGGTTCAACGACCGATTATTTAATGACGATTTTGAACTACAAACAACATGCCTACACGATTCCGAGAGGAGCGAGCAATGACTTGGAAAAAGACAAATTGAAGTTTAAAGATTACTACCCAACTGGCGAACGCTTAGTTTATGCTGCTTGGACAAAACCTTCGATTGCTCTTTGTAATGAAGGCAGTTACTCAAACGCTGAAATTTTCTCGCACGCCTACAAAACACTCGGAATCGGTAAATTGGTGGGTGTCCCAACCAATGGTTCGGTAATTTCGACTGGCGGAAAAGGCTTAATGGATGGTTCGTTTGTACGTTTGCCGTTTCGTGGCTGGTTCACGAAAGCTACCGATAAAAATCAAGAACTCGGGCCAGCTGTACCAGATATTATCGTAGAAAACCAACCAGATTGGATTGCTAAAGGCACCGACGACCAACTCAAAGCAGCCGTCGATGAACTTTTGAAAGAGATAAATGCTAAGAAATAATTTTTAAGAAGTAATTTTTTTAACGTCGGCATGGTTCTAAACCATGCCGATGTTTTTTTGATGACTGTTTGGACTTTTCTATAATAATGACTTAAGGATTTTTACTCTTTTTAAGAAGTTTATCAATAGTTATTAGATTTTTTCTAACCCCAATCTTCCATTATTTTTCTCCGCTCATCACAATTACGAAATATTTCGTAATAAAATTTGCAATCATAAAAAATTTCATCTTACCTTTGTTACGAAATATTTCGTAGATAAAATTTTACGCTTTCTAATTTATTGTGTAACCTTTTCTGATTAATAAAGTATTCACAATAAAATAGGCGAAACAACACAACTTTTAAGCAGTCACGGTTCATGAACGTGTGCTGTACCCTATAACATTTTATGAAAAAGCTATAACAATATTTCTTATGAAAAATCTATTACTCGTGTTACTCACGAGCTTGTCGAGCTATGTCTTTGCTCAGACCTACGCCATAAAAGGCACTGCTAAAACCCAGCAAAACGAGGCCGCTTCGTTTGCTACAATTTCGCTTCATAACGCTACCGATTCGACACTTTTTAAGGCAGACATTGCCGATGAAAACGGTGGTTTTAAAATCAATGGAGTAGCCAAAGGAAAGTATTTTGTGAAAATTTCGGCCGTAGGTTTTCGTGCCTTTGCTTCGCCTATTTTTGAAGTAATTGATACTGATATTGACTTTAATCCTTTCGTACTTACTGCCGATGCACAACAATTAAAAGAAGTAAAAGTGGTAGCTTCAAAGCCTTTGATTGAGGTGAAAGAAGATAGAGTGATATTCAATGTAGAGAGTAGTATTAGCTCTACTGGCACAAATGCTTTAGAATTGATGCGAAAATCGCCAGGTGTACAAGTTGATAAAGACGAAAATATTTTGGTAAAAGGAAAATCGGGTGTCAGAATCTATATTGATGGTCGCCCGTCGCCGATGAGTGGGAGAGATTTGGCTTCTACACTAAAAAGTATGAATTCGGCCGATATTGAAGCCATCGAAATCATTACGAATCCATCGGCCAAATACGATGCAGCAGGCGACTTAGGTATTATCAATATTCGACTAAAGAAAAACCGAAAGATGGGAACAAACGGAAACATCAGTTTGGGCGGAATGTTTGGTATAACGCCAAAGTATAATTCTTCTTTGAGCCTCAATCATCGAGATAAAAAGGTGAATCTTTTCGGTACGTATAGTTATAGTCAAGGTGCTTGGCATAACCGAACACTCGATGACCAGATTTTGAATAATATCATGTATAACAAAACTTGGAGAGGCTTGTGGCGAGATACTTCGAGTAACTTGAAGGCGGGTGCAGATTATTTTATTAATTCAAAAAATACCATTGGTTTTAATCTGAATGGTCGTGTAAGTGACCATAACGGCGGTGGAGAAAGTGAAACTTTGATAGGTCGTAGATACGCAACCGTACCAGATTCTTCTGTTTTATATTCACAGACCTCGAACCCCGAAAAGAATAAAAACCTGAATTTTAATATCAATTATCGCTATGCCGATACTACTGGACACGAACTAAATTTCGATGCTGATTATGGTATTTTTAGCTCACGAGGCATTAGCTATCAACCTAACCGATATACTTTTTTGAATAGCGATAGACCATCTTTTGACCGAAATTATGTAACAAAAACGCCCACTGATATTATCATAAAATCGGCTAAGATTGACTACGAACAGCCTTTTAAAAAGGGTAAGTTGTCTTATGGCGTAAAGCTATCGGATGTGACCTCAGATAATACTTTTGATTTTTTTACTAAAATTCAGAATGAAGAAATCAGAGATATTGACCGTAGTAATCAATTCAGATATACCGAGCGAGTATATGCTGCTTACGTCAATTACAACAAATCGTTGGGTAAAAAATGGAATCTTCAAGCGGGTTTACGAGCAGAAAACACGCAGTCGTTGGGTAAGCTGACGAGTTTCAAGCAGAATGATTTAGATAAAGTAGATACTACGTATTTGAACCTATTTCCGAGTGGGGCAATTTCTTATAAAGCCACTGATAATCATTCGTTTAACCTCAATTATAGTCGCCGAATCAATCGTCCGAGCTATCAAAATCTCAACCCGTTTGAATACCGAATTGATGAATTGGTTTATTCAAAAGGGAATCCATTTCTTCGCCCCGAATATGCCAATAATTTCAAGTTGACGCATATTTATAAAGGAAAACTAACAACCTCGTTTGGGTATTGGCGTACAAAATATCCTGTTGTGGGTTTACGTATTCCGTATGATGCCAGCAGAACCTATTTTATTTCCGAAAATCTCGATTATTCTGAAGGTTTCAACTTGGATTTGAGCCTTAATACACAAGTTACAAAATGGTGGGAGCTTAACCTTAACTTGAATGGCTACTATAATTTATGGCGAGCAAAATTAGATAATAACTTGATAATCAATAACCAAACAGTAGCTTTTAACGGAAATGGTCAAAGCACATTTAAGCTAAAAAACAATTGGACATTTGAACTTTCGGGTTGGTATAATTCGCCTTATCGACGCATTGACTATAACTCATCAATGGGTATGCTGGATGCTGGCGTACAGAAAAAATTCTTAAAAGACAATGCGACGCTCAAAGTTGTATTTAGTGATGTGCTAAATACTGCTCGTGGAGGGTATCATTCAGAATATGCAGGTATTGCTACCAATCTCAGATTTAAGTTTGAAGGTCGCTTGCTTCGTGTAACTTTTAATTATCGTTTTGGTAGTAAAGAAATCAAAGAAGCTCGTAATCGTCGCTCTGGGTCAGAAGATGAATTGAGAAGGATAAAAGGCTAATGGTCTTGCCATTTATCCAATAAAAAATCCTTTTATGTAAATGCAAAAATATGTTTTTGACATGAATAATATTGTGCTTTATATTTGCGTTTAGAAACATAATTATGAAATATAAAAAGCGTATTTACTTTACTTCTTCTGAGGAATGTAAACATTTTTTCGCTTCGGTAGTTTTAGGCTATAAGTCATAGTCAAAATCAGCAAAAACACGCATCAATAGCACAAAAGCATTAAAGATTTTCCTGTATGTGACCCATACAGTTTGTTGTTAGATTCATAAAATCCCAGCCGTTTTGTGCTGGGATTTTTATTTTTTGTGAGTGAAGCATAACAAGAATCGACTCAAATATTATTGACATCCGCCTATTTTAGCCGTAAAAATTACTCCAGTGTTCGTTTGAAAACCGGGATTTAACTCAATTGCATTTCCTGATGAATATGTAATCTTAGATAATGGATTAAGAGATGCAACTGATGTGATGGTGTATTTAGTCTTAAACTCTTGAAGTGGAGGATTGATGACGTGTGATGTTAAGTTTAAGTTTTCACTACAATTATTAGTGACCTCAATAGTTTTACTATTAGTGTATTGGGGGCAAGTTTCTTGGCAAATGGCGGTGTAAGTTACAGTCTGTGATACTAAGGCATTTATAATACCTGAACCTGTAAAATAGCCCGAAGTTCCATCACTATTATCGAATTTCCAAGTTACAAGATTTGAAGAACAAGTGGAAACCAATCCAACTGTCTGATTGACATTTACCGTTGATGGCCCAGCAAGTATTCTTCCATCATTTGTTATATTATGAATATTGGCGTCCATCCAGTCGAGGCGATTAGCAATGAAATTCTTCAATTTGTCAACTTCATCCAAAAAGCTCGTACTTTGTGTTGGAAACCATTTTTCTCGGTCTCTCATAGCCGCACTCTGAATGAGATTAGCTAAACTGTCAATTAAGAAAACTCCTTTAGGGTAGGTCAAAAAGGTCTTTCGGAAATCTTTATATTTTTCAATAACTTTATTCTTGAAAACACAATCTTGCATCATACGTTCGGCCCAAAAGAAACGAGGGTCACAAGTTGTACAAGAAAATCTCCAATCCGTTGTGTAATTATCATATAAGCCCAAAGAGGTATCCCATAAGGGTGAGGCTACCATTTTTTTGCCTCTATCTTTATAAAAGTATTGGCTACGAGCAAAGACATCAAGATGAATACTATATTCTTGAACCACAAAGTTTTCAACAAAACTATTTTCATCGATGTAATTTCTAAAACCTAATGTTGGGTCGCTGAAGTTATTACTTTTCAAAGCCTCTTCAAAGTCTCGGATATAAGTTTGAATATAATTTAACTGTGGAGCAACAGGCTCTTTCGGATATACACAATCAAAAAACATATAGTAATTCGATGCGGGCGACGATTGATGAGCTGATTGCCAAGCGTAATCCGAAGTAAGAATTTCTGCTTCACGAGTTG
Organism: Emticicia aquatilis; assembly: GCF_014644295.1. Lineage (GTDB taxonomy): Bacteria > Bacteroidota > Bacteroidia > Cytophagales > Spirosomataceae > Emticicia > Emticicia aquatilis. Next base: position 325,205 of record NZ_BMKK01000001.1, on the reverse strand, counting down.
CTTCAATAATATATCCGCCTGAAATCTTAGCAGTGGTAGTATCTACAGCTTCTAATTTTTTAATATTTACTCTGTCTGTTCCTCTTTTTATCTTTTCTGTGAAAACATATAAACCCATGTACTCTCCATTGACAATCACTTCAACGTGTTTTAATCGAGGAGAATAATTGCCAGTTTTTGACCATAAATCATAGATATAGGCATTTTTTAGATAAGTTTTATCATCATAATTGGCAATTAGTACCCAATCGGAGTTTTTGGGAAACCCAAATACTGAAAATTCAAAATCTTCGCCTAAAGAATCGGTTAATTCAATACTGTAAGATTTTTTTGGAAAGGCTTGAGAAGAAGAACCCCGATATTCGATACCCGCAAAACCATCATAGTGAAAATCGGTATCTGATAGGTAATTTGTACTACCATCTGAATGGTATAAAATTTTGAGATTTACACTGATTTTTGGGTCATCTACTATTGTTCCACCATTTGTTTCTATGAGTATGATAGGTAGATTAGAACTTGTAAATTGAGCAAAACACAACTGTGAGATAAGTGTGAGACTTAAAATAAACTTTGTCATTGTACGTGGATATTATTTATACAGCAGAATTATTATCGACGCCAAAGATATAGCCTAATTAGTTATTTATAATCAAAAATTTATTATTCGGTATTTCGCAACTTCTGAGTCATTCTATCTCTAAAACTTTGATAACATCTATGGATAAAATTAGTTTAGCTTTCAAACTAACAAGTTCTAACATGAATTCAAGATAACGACTTATTGTATAAATAAATCATTGCTTCTTTAACAGCAATATCTGCTTTTTTAGGATTGAAGCCTAACTCATTTCTTGCCTTTGAAATATCGAAATCTTGTTGTAAACCCGAAAACATAGCAATATCTTTAACACTTAGCAAAGGTGCTTTACCTGATATTTTACTTCCCAGTTCCATAAACCAAGCAATTATAAAAAGTAAGGGTTTAGGCACTACCATTGGTAACTTAATTTTTAATTCAGGAAATAGATTTTGAGCAATTTTGGTAGTATCCTTTATAGATAAACATTTTTCGTTCGCTAAAATATAGCGTTCTCCGTTTTTGCCCTTGGTGGCGGCTAAGTAACACCCTTCGGCGACATCTTTTACATCTATCCAGTTGAGTGTAATGCCAGTTTCAACAGGAATTTTCTTTTTAAGTATTAAGTCGATGATATTGTAAGAAACACTTAAATTACCATAAGATTCGCTGCCAATCATCGCTGAAGGCAATACCGCAACCAATTCGATACTATACTTTTTGGCTAATTCAAATGCTAATTTTTCTCCATCATTTTTGGAATTGTAGTACGTATCCCTTCTGTCGGGATTTTGTCCAAAGCTTTCTTTGGTTGGAAGTTGAGCGTAATTCAATGCAGCAATTGAACTTACATATACTATTCGTTTAACTCCAGCTTCGGCGGCAGCTTCAATGATGTTTTGAGTTCCTCGAAGATTTACATCATAAATTTCCGTTTTGGGGTCTTTTGCCCAAAGTTTAAAAGCAGCACCTACTGCATAAAATGTTGTCACTCCTTGCAAAGCCATTACGAGAGAATTTTTATCGGTAATGTCTGATTGGACAATTTCGCAATCTAAACCAGCGAATGGTTCTCTATTTTTGATATTGCGAACTGAAGCTCGAACTGGAATACCTTTATCAATAAGCAGTCTCACAAGGTTATTTCCAAGATGTCCGTTTGCACCTGTAACTAAGGCTAAATTGTTCTGTGTCATATTTTATGATTTTAAAATGATGACACAAAATTCCCTAATGATTTTTCAAAAATACTTCGCAAATGTTACTTAATCATTTGTTTTCTGATTCTGCTCAAACTCTTTGGATTCATTCCTAAAAAAGAAGCAATGTATTGAAGAGGAACGTTATGGATAATATGAGGATAGCTATCTATTAATTTTTGGTAGCGTTGTTCTGCTGTAAGAGTTGCTAACTCTTTTGAGCGATTTTCATTATAAGCTATTGATTGTTGGAAAACCCAAATACTGAAATCCTTAAAAGCTTCACTTCTTGAAGTTATAAGGTCTAAATTATTCTTTGATATACGTAGGAGTTCACATTCTGTAATACATTCTACATTTTCCGCCGCTTTTGTTTGGTTGATGAAACTGGAATAGGAAGTAATGAAGCCAGGTGGGCAGTTGATATGTGTAGTTATTTCATCTCCATTATCATTGTAGTAGAACAATCGCATATAACCCGAAACAACAAAATACAAGTATTGAGGAATTCTTCCTTCTTCTTCAATAATTTTGTTTTTAGGAATAATTACAGGCTCAAAATATTCATTGCAGAGTTTAATTTCATTTTCTGAGATTTTGATTTGCTGCCGTATTATATTCAGTAGTTTCTCCTGCATTGCTTCTATCAATATCGCTTTGAAACATTTATTTCAAGGGTTGTTTAGACTATCTCGAACTGTTTTGTATTTTTCACAAAACAGTTCGAGAAGATAATACTCCTAAACCGATAAATTTTTATCAAATCCCTTTCACCATTTCAATCACCCGAATCTGCTCTAAAACTTGTTCGGGTTTGATATAGAGTTCTTTCCCTTCAACTATCGCAGCATGTAAGTTTTGGAAAAGTAAATCCCAGTTGCCAGCTTCGGTTTCGATATGCCCTCTGAAGTGCTGCCCGCCAATTTCAGTATTCAAAACACCCCATTTTTCTTTAGGTTCTACACCAAAACCTTCCATTCTTGGAAAAAGCCCTGCTTTTAGGTGGTCTTCTTGTACATCAATACCATATTTTACAAACGAGCCTTTTGTGCCGTGAATAATGTATCTTGGCCCTTCTTCTCGCACCAAAAGGCTCGATTTTAAAGTTACTTTTAGTTTTCCGTAGTCGAGTCTAATATCAAAAGCATCGTCAATGCTTGAGCCTTCACGCTGCGTGTAAGTCTCGCCCGAAACCGCCATTGGCGAACCAAAGAGTACAATCGTTTGGTCGATGATATGGGCTCCCAAATCATACAAGATTCCGTTGGCTGGTGTAACCTCTTCTTTCCATTTTTTAGGATTTAAGATGGGTTTGTGGCGGTCGAAATGCACTTCAAAGGCAACGAGTTCGCCCAAAAGCTTGTTTTCAATTACTTTCTTAACCGTCATAAAATCGCTGTCGAATCGGCGATTTTGAAAGATAGAAAGCACTTTTCCTTGCTTTTTCGATAACTCAATGAGTTCCTCTGCTTCGGCAACGGTGGCAGTGAAGGGTTTTTCGACCAATACGTGTTTGCCAGCCAAAAGTGCTTGTTTGGCTTGTGTAAAGTGCAAATGACTTGGCGAAGCAATACTCACTAAATCAATTTCGGTATCGGCCAAAACTTCGTCTATGCTGCGAGCTACGCCCACGCTTGGGTATATGACTTGCGGATTTTGCGAACCCGAAACGATAGTTTTTAGATTAAAATCTGGATTTGTAAGAAAAAACGGAGCTTGGAGGTATCTCCCCGAAAGTCCGAATCCGACAAGGGCAACGTTGAGCATAATGGCTTAGAATTTTTGGTTGAAGCCACTAAAGTACAGGCTTTTTAAGGTAAATCCAAAATTCTCATTTTTCTGCGTGAAACATCAATTCGTTGTCCAGTCGAAAGGCACGCAACGTGCCCATCTTTTGTTCGTTCAATACCTGTAAGATATTTTAGATTAACGAGTGTTCCTCGATGAAGACGTGTAAAATATCCTCGTTTGAGTAACTCTTTTTCGTAAGATTTCATGGTTGATGATGCCAAAAAACTTTTGCCATCACTCAAATAAAATCGGGTGTAGTTATCACAACTTTTCAAGTAAACCACTTCATCGGGATTAATACTTTTTTTGCCATAATTAAACCATAAAAAATTGGGATTGTAATTCTTACGATTGGGAATGGTAGTTTTCATGTTAGTTTTAGTTTGATTCGTATTTTCAATAGACTTCAGAGGTGGTGATTATTGTTTATTCAAAAGGAATTGCTACGCTATTGATTAGGTAATTTTTATTAGTGCTGAGGTGGGTGGCAGGATATTGAAAAAGCTTGATATTTGATATTTTAATGGTTTTGTTAGTTACCGTAATTGTGCTGCTACCATCACCAAAAAGATTGGTGAAGCCATCATGTCCACCAATTGATACATAGCCGCTTTCTTGATTGATGCTCGAAGTGCTACTAATTTTAAAAACACCCCCTTTTAAAGCTTCGGCCTTATTATGAAAGGTGACTTGCAGAAGGTCATATTTCCACTTTTTATAGTCAGGTGAAGACTCGTCGCTGTATTCGCACAGAACCGAGAAATTTTTGTTGACAAATTCTTGGGTACTTACTTTCCCATTATAAGTTTTACCATCTATTGTATAAGTACCTTGTTGGTCATTAGTATTGTTAAAATCAAACAAAAGGGCTGATAATAAGAGTGTTACGAATGAAGTTTTCATGGATATAAAGTTTATAGTTAAAGTGCTGTTATCAAATGACCAGAAAAAATACCGAAATAATCATTATAGTTTCCTTGAATAGTTAGAGTAACATTCGATGTTTGATAAGCAGATAATTTTACGGTTTGCCCTGCATTAAGTTTTACATCAACACTTGCCGTACTCGAAATGAATGTATAATTGGTGGTAGGAATTGAATAAGTAGTTTGGGTTAATGTAAAAAGCGGAGAACTTCCAATAATCTCTAAAATAAATGACCCTCCAGTAGCGGTTGCTGAACTCCAAGTAACCAAGGCATCGAAGTGATATATGCCATTGGTTGGGGCCGTGAAAAGATTGGTAGTAGTATTGAAATTGTTGCTCAAATCATATTTTTCGGCGTTTATACCTATTGTTGTATTAGTATTGGGAGGTATCGGAAGAGCCGAATTAAGATAAGCCGAAAAAGCCACTGGACTGATAGTTTTTAGCGTTCCGTTTGCATCGGCCTGTACATTCAAATTACCACTTCCTGCCAAGCCTGATGCCCTAATATTACCAAACACATGTAGTTTTTCTTGAGGAGCTAAAATACCAATACCCAAGTTGCCATTCAGAGTTGGCGTTGTAGAGTAACTCAAGGTCATATAAGGTCCACCATTATTTGTAGTAAACAATAGGCTGTGTGGGGTATGGGTTTGGATATATCCTCCAGAGTATGTCCCAACACCTATTACTCCATCTGTCGCTCGATGGTCTAAGCCAACACCATTTTTTTTTATTTTCAAGAATTCAGTATTATTAACACTTGATGGTACAATCGTAACCGCTTGCCCAAAGATTTTGAAACTAATAAAAAGCGAGATAAATAATGTTTTTTTCATGGCAATACTATTTTTTAGAATTTGATTTTTCAGTATTTGGTTGAATAATTGAAAGTATTGCTTCGATTTTATCAAGGCGAGACTCTAAGGTTTGGTTTTTGGTTTTGAGTGAATTGTTCTCATCTCTCAATTCCTTTATAGATTCAATTAAATGCGGTACAAGACCAATATAATTTACTGATAGAAACCCCTTTTCGTCAGTTTGCACCAACTCAGGGAAAATCTTTTGTACTTCTTGAGCAATCAAGCCCGTCTGTAAATCTCTGCTACGGGCTTCTTCTGTCCAATTAAATTGATAACCGTTTAGTTTGTAAATGCTTGATAAAGAGTTTTTTATGGGTAAGAAATTCTTTTTTAACCGCTTGTCAGAGGTCTGAATTAAGTTACCATTAAGATAGCCATTTCCTGCACTATTTATCCAAAAACGCCAACCATTTCCAATGTAAAAACCTGTTTCGGTATCGGTTTTCATGCCATAAAAAGCTCCGTCTGCACTGCTCAAACTATTAGTTGAGTTGCTCATCCAAATGCCTGAAGTACTTCCATTATGTCTGATTCGAGCTCGGCCATTGATGTCTAATATTTCGTTTGGATTATTTAGGCCAATACCAACGCTCCCGAGACCCGCTACATCATTTATTAATACTTGCGAGCCAACTTTACCTCCTCTGATATAAGTATCTTCTGAGCTATCACCTTTGTAATTAAAGTGAGACCGAAAACCAAGGTTACTTCCTTGAATATCTAAACTTGAAATAGGGTCGGCAATACCTATACCTGTATTGCCATTTTTCAAAATCGTAAAAGCATTCTTTCTATTAGCTTCACTTGTGCCGTTGCCGACTGCAAAAAGTTGTTCATTTGGATTGAATATGTCAGTACTTCCAATTGGTATTACATTGAACGAACCACACGCAAACATTGTAAAATCATTTGCCTCGACTTGCCATCCAAATGCAGTTCCTAAGTTTGCGAGTACTCTTGTCTGTAAACCAAAGGCTGTTGACCAATTTCCTTTAGCTACTGTATTATAACCGCCTGCAAATGACCAATTACCAACTAAACCTGTATCCCAATAATTTGTATTATTTTCAACTGTTCCTGCTCTAAACGCACTTAGTTTAGGCAACCACATTAATCTTGTACCACCACCACTTACTGGTACAGTGTTTCCGAAAGTGGCACAAGTAGAGCAAAGAGCTACATTTTTTGAAATAATGCCATCATCATTTGGTTTAAGCAGGATTGATTGTCCTAAACAATGAAAGTTGAATAGGCTCAGAACCAATAGAAGTTTTTTCATGGCAATAAAGATTGAGAAAAGATTTCAACAAAGGTCATTGATTAAACGGCATCTGTCAATTACGGTTTTCCGTGAATCGTATCACGGAAAACCGTGATTTTTTGTATTTTTTTGCTTTTTAGAGAAAAAAAAAGATAATTTTAGGATAAAATCACGGCCAATGAAGAAGTATCTATATATCCTAACATTGTTTTGTCTAACCCCATATTTCGTGCAAGCTCAAGTATCGAATTTGTCCGAAATTGTGGAGTCGAAACAACGCCTTACAGAGTTGGCTAAAGCCAAGCCTTCGTTTGTGAATGATACTTTGGAATTATTTTATTTAAACAAAATCTGCAAAAACTACTCGTTATTGACTCGGGTTTCGGCAGATACTGGTCTTTATTTTACCCAAAAACTTTACGATAAAGCACTAAGCCTCAAAAACAATGTTTATCAGCTTCGAGCCTTATTCTTGTTCTCTAATTTTTATATCAAAAAGAGCCTTTATACTAAAGCTTTAGAAGCCAACTTAAGTACCCTCAGAAAATGCGAAGAAGGAAATACCGTCTGTGACGATATTTGGAAAATAAATCTGCGTTTTGGACAGATTTATTATAATATCAAAGAATACGAAAAGACGATTGAGTTCCTCCGAAAAGCCATTGACTATCTGGCGGCAAAACCCAATCTTTCGACTGACCTTCAACTTCAAATTGCGGAAGCATATCGGATTTCGGGCATATCTGCTCAGCTTCTTGGACAAAAACGAGTGGCAAAGTCGATGTTTTTGAATGTTTTGAAGTATTGCGAACTCTCAAAAAATGATGTTCAGATTGCATTTGCTCAGTCGGTAATGGGCGATTATTATTTGGATGTCGAGCAGAATGCCGATGAAGCCCAAAAGTATTTAGATGAAGCCGATAAACTTTTTTCTAATAAAGGTTATTGGCAGGGAAAAGCATCATTATACTCAAGTTATGTCTCGCTTTTCAAACTAAAAAAAGACCCGACTAATGCCGAAAAATACGCTAAATTAACGCTTTCAAACGCCAACGAATCGAAAAATAATGCCGTAAAATTGCAGGCTTTGATAGATTTATCAGACATTGGCTTGATGCAAAATAATCCACAGAAAGCCTTGATGTTTTATAAAGAAGCTATCGCTTTGAGAGATAGTATTCAAAAGAATCAGAAACTCAATGAGCTGGTGGAAATTCAGAAGCGATATGACCTCGAAAAAATGCAAATTCGTTATGAAAACGAAAAGCTGATTCAGCAGAAAACGACAGATTTTCTACAAAAGCAATATGAAATAACGAAGCTGAAAAGTGAAAAACTTGCTCAAGATTTTGCTTTAGAAGCCATTAGTCGAAAACTTGAAAAAGAACACGCTTTGGCTACCGAACAGGCTTTGAAAATAGAAACTGATAAACAAAAAAACGAACAAGAAAGGCTTTCTAAACAAATAAAGGTCAATGATTTATCGAATAAACTGAAGCTCGAAAATCAACAACAGAAATCACTTTTGATAATTGTTGGGTTGATTTCTTTACTGGGTATTTCGGCAATCATTTATAGCTTTATTTTACGCAAAAAAAATAAAGAATTATTGGCTAAAAATCATGAGATTCAAGAAGCGTTGCTGAAGGGGCAAACCATCGAACGTAAGCGAGTAGCCAGCGAACTACACGATAACGTTGGCTCGTTGCTTTCGGCTGTAAGAGTAAGTTTATTGACACTTAATAGCGAGAAACTACCTAACCACGACCAAAAAGTATATGCCCAAATACAGGAGATGGTAGAAAATGCCTGCCGAGAAGTACGTCTGATTTCGCATAATTTATTACCTGAAGAACTCGAAAAATATGGACTTGAAGTAGCACTCGAAAAAATGGTTGAGCGACTTAATTTTTCTACTCCTATCGAATTTACGCTCAATACTAAAGGTTTAAAAGAAAATTACCTCGACCGTAAAGCGGCCTTTCACTTATATTCGATTTGTCTCGAACTTATCAATAATATCTTGAAACACTCAGAGGCGACTGATGCTGCCATGACGTTTCGCAAAAAAGATGAATCATTAGAGCTTTTTGTGCGAGATAATGGCAAAGGCTTACAAAATTATATGAAGGGCAAAGGACTAACGAGCGTTGAAGAACGAGTAGAAGCCATGAATGGCATATTAAATATTGAGTCAGAAATAGGAGAGGGGACACGTACGCACATAAGCGTACCTATTACTCAACCAGTTTATGCCTCATCGCAAATTTGATGAGCCCCACCACATTTTTAACATCCAGTTTTTTCATTAAACTCTTGCGATGACTCTCCACGGTATTGACACTCACAAAGAGTAAATCAGCAATTTCATTAGTCGAATATTCTTGGGCAATTAATTTTAAAACATCAATTTCTCGGGCTGATAACTGAGCTAATTCTTTGTCAATCAAAGATTTATCTTTTTCGCCAGTTGTGATTATTTTCAGAACCTTTTCACTATAATAAGGTAGCCCTTGATGCAGTTTTTTGATAGCTTCTTCGAGTTCGGTTTTATCAGTATCTTTCAATAAATAACCCGATGCTCCCGCCGAAATAGCTTGTCTAATTTTAGGAGGTTCGTCGTCAATCGTCAGAATTAGTACCTTTATATTGGGGAATTTTTCGTGTATTTTGGCTGTGAGCTGGATGCCATTCATTTCGGGCATTTGTAGGTCAGAAATAACCACATCGGCCGAGTTTGTTTCTAAGAAATTCAAAACTTCATTTCCACGCTGAAAAACATTGATGCTGGCAACTTCCTTCATTTGCATCAACAACGAAGACAGTGATTGGCCAAAAAGTTGGTGGTCATCAACTAAAATTATCTGCATGAAAAGAGTAAAGTCTGATTTTTCAGAGCAATTTATAGCTTTTTGCAATACAAAAAAAGAAAACAAGCAAATGACATTCCCTGGCAGATATTACTTTTCAATATTTTACCCCTATATTTGAGACAAATTCACAACCAAACAAAATGGCAAACTGGGTAAAAGTTTTTGAAACCAAAAATGTGTTCAAGGCCGAATTATTAAAAAATGAGCTACTAACCCACGAAATAATGGGCGTTGTACTCAACAAGCAAGATAGTAATTATCTCATCGGCTACTACGAAATACAAGTACCCGACGAACAAGAATCAATAGCAAAAGTAGTAATCGACATATTCAACCAAAATGACCTCGAAGCTCAATCAACTTCCTAATCTTGCTCAAAGAGCAATTGCGGCCGTAGTAGGTGTTTCTATTATTTTAGCAGGTGTACTTTATAATGAGTGGACTTTCTGGATTTTATTTCTGGCCATCAGTATTCTTACCCAAAGAGAATTCTACAAATTACTTAAACTCGACGAAAATCATCCATTAAGTGTCTATGGTATTTTTTGTGGTGTTGTGCTTAACGCACTCACATTTTTTATTGAGAAAGAGCTTCTGCCATTCAAGTTTTATTATCTAATAGTTCCGTTACTTACAACTACATTTTTTATTAAACTTTACCGCAAGAAAGACACCAAACCCTTTGCCAATTTGGGTTACACATTCTTGGGTATTATCTATGTGGCAGTTCCGTTTGCACTAATCAACGAAATGGTATTGACCGATAACCGTGGTTATGCTCCGCAGCTAATTTTGGGTTGTTTGTTTATCCTTTGGGCCAACGATACTGGGGCTTATTTTGCAGGAAGATTTCTTGGAAAAAGAAAACTTTTTGAGCGAGTTTCACCCAAAAAAACATGGGAAGGCTTCTTTGGTGGGGCAATAACTTCATTGATTGTAGCGTTTATTCTAACAAAGTATTTCGATAGCTTGTTAAGTTGGCAATGGTACGGCGTAGCTATCATTATTTTTATCACAGGCACACTCGGCGACCTCGTTGAATCGCTCTTCAAACGCAGTATAGCCATCAAAGATTCAGGGAATACCATTCCAGGGCATGGTGGGTTTATGGACAGATTCGACGGACTATTGCTTTCAATGCCTTTTATTGTTACATTTCTGAAAATTTTCGGTTGAATCACTCACAATGAGAAATACAATTACACTTCTGTTGATATTTATGGCCTTGATAATGAGCGACTTAGCTTTTTCTCAAGGAGAAGTAAAGTACATTACATTTTCGGGTTTAGTTATTGATAGCCAAACCAAAGAGCCACTTCCGGGAGCTTACATTACGATTCCGAGAGCAGGCCGTGGTACGCTCTCAAACAGTAAAGGGTATTTTGTATTGGGTGTTTTTCCAGGAGATACAGTTGTGTTTAGTTATTTAGGTTTCAAGAAGCAGTTTCATATCATACCAAAGAAAACAGACGTTGATTATTCGGTTTTTGTTGAACTTCAGACCGACTCGAAAATGTTAAAAGAAGTTAAAGTTTATCCTTTTAGTACCGAAGAAGAATTTAAGCAAGCATTGGTCGATATGAAACTACCTGACGACCGAGAACGTAAAATTTTGGCCGAAACCTATAGCCCAGAAAATATAGCAAAAATGGCTTCAGTACATGGTATGACTGCCGATGCCAATTATAGATATAGTCAAAATCAGTTCATCAAACAAATGGAAAATAGAGGCCAAGTAACAACCAATCCTTTACTAAATCCGTTTGCGTGGGCTAATTTCGTGAAAGCTGTCAGAGGTGGTGCATGGAAAGACCAATCATGGAAAGCAGGAGCAGCAGCTGCCCCTCGTGACAACGTAACCCGTGACCAGTTCTTCCGAAATAATACTAAGAAAGATTGATGATTGTTGTTTTTTTGTGCAATAGTTGTATTTAATCAAGAAATAAGGGAGTAGTTAATATTTTTTTACTACCTTTGTTTTCCGATAACCATAAGTTTTTTCGGAACTCTTTTATAATTCTTCGATGAATCACAAACCTTCTGATGCCCTTCTGCTCCTTGAAGATGGCACTTTTTTCAAAGGAAAAGCACTCGGCAAAATTGGTACTTCGGCTGGCGAAATCTGTTTTAATACAGGTATGACTGGCTACCAAGAAATTTACACAGACCCTTCGTACTACGGTCAGGTAATCGTAAATACTACTTCACATATCGGCAACTATGGCGTTGTGTTAGATGATGAAGAAGAATCATCGAGTGTAAAAATTAGTGGAATGGTCTGCAATGCTTATGCAAACCACTATTATTCTCGTTCGACCGCTGATTTTTCATTACAAGAGTATTTCGAGCGTGCCAATATCGTAGGTATTTGTGATGTTGACACTCGCCAAATCGTACGCCACATCCGTGATGCGGGCGTGATGAACTGTATTATCTCTTCCGAAATTCTCGACCCAGAAGTTTTAGCACTTGAACTAAAGAAAGTGCCTTCGATGGATGGCCTTGAGCTTTCTTCGGTTGTAAGTACGAAAGAGGCTTATTATTTGGGAAGTGAAGATGCAAAATACAGAGTAGCTGTATTAGATTTTGGAGTTAAGAAAAGCATCTTGAATAACTTCGTAGAAAGAGATTGTTACTGCAAAGTTTTCAATGCCAAAACAAGTTTTGAAGAAATAGCAGCATTTAATCCAGACGGTTATTTTCTATCAAATGGCCCTGGCGACCCATCGGCAATGCCTTACGCAGTTGAAACCATCAAACAGGTAATCGAAACGAATAAGCCTGTCTTCGGTATTTGTCTTGGTCATCAGTTATTAGCTTTGTCGAGCGGAATCGGAACATATAAAATGAAGAACGGTCACCGTGGATTGAATCACCCTGTGAAAAATCTACGTACTGGCCTTTGTGAAATTACTTCACAAAACCATGGTTTTGCCGTAAAGCCTGACCAAGTTTCGAGCATTGAAAATATCGAACTTACACACGTAAACTTGAATGATAATACTATCGAAGGTATCCGTAGAAAAGATAAACCAGCGTTTTCGGTACAATATCACCCAGAAGCTTCACCTGGCCCACACGATTCTCGCTATCTATTCGATGATTTCGTGAAGATGTTAGGATAAAATATTATTTCCTTAAACCTGTAAGGCATCTTGAAGACCTTACAGGTTTTTTTATATCTTTGTAGAAAAGGAGGTGAAAAATGTCTGAAGTTGTAAGAAGAAAATCGAAGAAACCATTTATTCCAAGAAGCAAAGACTCCAAGCTAAATCTTTATAGCCCGGATGATATAATGAAAGCAGGAGGGTTAGCGGCTTTTAGTAAATTAATCGGATATGATAAGCCGATTGCTCCGCCACATATCCATTTTACTGAAGAAGAATGGGACGATATGATGAAATATTTAGATTGATGACATGGTTTTGTTAGATACAAATGTAATTATTGGTTATATTAGAAAAGATGTTTCTTGTCCGCCAGAAAGATTTATTTCAATTATAACCGTTGGAGAATTAAAAGCATTTTCGATTAAAAGTAAGTGGGGAGCAGAAAAACGATTAAGACTAAATAAATATTTGCAAACACTGCAAGTACTTGATATTGATGAAAAAATATCAGATATATACGCCGAAATAGACGCTTTTAGCCAAGGTTTGCATCCCGAGAAAAAACTTACAATTTCTTCTCGAAACATGGGAAAGAATGACCTATGGATTGCTGCAACAGCCTACTTTTTTGATATTCCTCTACAAACTACTGACAATGATTTTGACCATCTGACTGAATTTGGTCTGAAACTTGATAAAGCATCTCTTTGATAATCAATTATTTATGAAATTATACAGCACAAACCACCAAAGTTCTGATGTTGATTTAGCCGAAGCGGTTTTTCGTGGGCTACCACCCGATAACGGACTTTATATGCCAACTGAGTTTAGACCATTGCCTCCGACTTTCTGGGAAAATGTTCAGAATCTTAGCTTGCAAGAAATTGCTTTTGAAATAGCCAATGCCCTAATCGGTGAAGATGTTCCGACCGAAGATTTACGTCAATTAATCAATAATGCGATAGATTTTACTGCACCGATTGTGGAGGTTGAGGCAAATATTTACTGCTTAGAGCTTTTTCATGGCCCTTCGATGGCATTTAAAGATTTTGGGGCAAGATTTATGGCTGCTTTGATGTCGTATTTTCTGCAAAAATCTCAGAAGCAAATCCATATTTTGGTAGCAACTTCGGGCGATACAGGTGGAGCTGTGGCTCAAGGCTTCTATAAAACACCAAATATTGATGTCACGATTCTTTACCCAAGCGGAAAAGTAAGCGATATTCAAGAAAAACAACTCACAACTCTCGGCGAAAACGTAAGAGCTTTAGAGGTAAACGGCACTTTTGATGATTGCCAAAAACTCGTGAAATTAGCTTTTTTGGATAAAGAATTGACTGATAAGTTTGATTTAGCTTCGGCCAACTCAATCAATATTGCTCGTCTGATTCCACAAGCATTTTATTATGTAAATGCGTATGCTCAACTAAAGAAATCGGGAGTTGATTTACCAGTCGTAATGTCGGTTCCGAGTGGAAACTTTGGTAATCTGAGTGCAGGAATCATCGCTTGGAAATTGGGCTTACCAGTGCATAAATTTATAGCTGCTACCAACGTTAATAAAGTTGTACCAGCGTATTTAGAAAGTGGCGTTTACGAGCCAATAAGCCCTTCATTATCAACGATTTCTAATGCAATGGATGTTGGAAATCCGAGTAATTTTCCACGCATGAAAGCCTTGTTGGATAATGATTTAGACACAATGCGTAGATTGGTAGTTGGTTACTTCTACGATGATGAAGCTACCAAAGTGGCCATGAAGGACGTATTCGACCGCACGGGCTATGTAATGTGTCCGCATACGGCCGTTGCGTATTTGGGTTTAAAGGCTTATACAAATACACTTTCAGAGCCAGTTAGTGGTGTATTTTTCTCAACGGCACATTATGCTAAATTTTTGGATGTGGTAGAAGAAGTAGTTGGAAAACAAGATATTCCAACACGCCTTTCAGATTTATTGAGTTTAGAAAAACAAGCAACACCAATGTCAACGGAGTTTTCTGATTTCAAGGCTTGGTTGATGGCAAATTTGTGATATATTTCATTGTTTTTTCTTCGTTGCCTTCGACTACGCTCAGGCAACGAAGAAAAAAACTTACATCTCAGCCTTCATAGTTTGGCTCGTAAATGTACTTTCAAAAATCTTATCGGCATTGCCAGTTTCAAAGCCATCTCGGCGATGAACCCTTTCGATTTTATCAATAGGTATTCCCGCAAATTGTGGCAACACTTTTCTTTCGGCAAATTCTACATAACTTCCCGAAATTGCGTGCGTACTTCCATCGGCAAATTCCGCATCAATCATTTCTGCTACCGTCGAACTTTGCAATAAACCCCCATCTGGACTGATTTTTATTTTTCCACCCGCATCATTGAGTTTTACTCCAATTCGCTCTAAAAAGGCATTAAATTCTTGAATTGTGCCGTAGCCTTCTTTCAGATTATGCACACTAATGGTATAATGATTGAGGTAATATCGGTTATAAATTACCCAAGCGGCATACTCGCTTTCTTGTTGGAGAGCTTCGTAATCTTCCCAAGTGGGTGTTCGCCACAATGGTTGATGCAGAAATTCATCAACGACCACGCCATCATTTAAATCCAAACTATCGGCTGGGTCAGATTTTACCTCGTCGGTATAACTTCTGATGATTCTTTGGGCATTTTCTGATAAATCATCTACTCGAAGTTCGCTCACAAAAATTCTTGGGAAATGAGGTTGGGGTGGCGAAAACCAATAAGCATTGAGTTTTTTGCCTTCAAAATTGAAAAAATCACGTTTTTCGTAACCGAAATGCAAGAAGATTTTCTCGAAAGATTGAATTCCTAACTGCGGAACGCCCATTGTACGAAAAGCTACGTGGTCGTTTTCAATCTCATTCCGCTCCGAAATAATTCCTTCGGCAATCATGGCATCGGCTACTTTATTTACATCGGGTACTCGCTCGCTGTATCTTCGCATCAGTCCGTTGAGTACGTATTCTAAGGTTTCTATTTTACTGTTTTTCATTATTTTATATACCAGTTGTAATGCAAAAGAAAAACTGTTGACCGTAGTCTGTTGACCGTGGACTACTTCAATCTTTAAAAAACGAACCGTTTTGGGTTTCAAGATAAGAACCGAAATCTATATCTTCTTGTTTCAAAAATCCTTGTTGTGGTAATTTTCCATCGGCTACCATTTCTACGACCGCAGCTACCGAAGCGGCTGTTGTCCACGAAATTGCTCGCCAATGTTTACCATCAATTTCGATTGGTTTGTAGGCTCTGTAAAATTCTTCACGAGCCAGTTCAGTGCCTTTCCAACCCTCAACAACCGCATAAACATAAACCACATCTTCTTGCACAGGTGGTTTTGCTTCGGTCAGGATTTGCTCTAACAATTGTCGTTTATCTTTCAAAATTAGCTCATAAAGTAAGAACTTCATCAATTTTGCGTGGCCTGGGTAGCGAATTGTTTTATAATTGAGTGTATCAACTTTCCCTGCAAAGGTTTCGCACATTGTACCAAGTCCACCAGAAGTGCTGAATGCCTCAAATTCTTGTCCTTCGATTTGGATATGCTCAATACCATCGAGAGAAGTTACCATTTTTACTTCGCCATTATGAATCACTTCGGCGTCATTGATGTATTCGTTTATCACACCCGCAGGCGACCATGTAAACGAATAACCCATCAAACCATTCGGAAAACGAGGCAAAGCACCCACTCGAAGCTCAATATCACGCAGTTTGGTGAAGCGTTTGGCTAAATCCGCTCCTACGATTCCGATTAGACCTGGAGCGAGTCCACACTGTGGAGCCATGACTGCCGTAGAAGTTTTGGCCATTTCTCTGATGGCCGAAGTTGTGGGTACATCTTCGGTCAAATCGAAATAATGAATGCCGAGTTTATGAGCCGTTTGGGCAATTGGCAAGTTAAGGTTGTAGGGCATGGCCGATACAACCGCATCAAAATCTTTGAGGGTGGATTCTAAAAAACTGATGTCGTTTACATCTCCGAGTAAGACATCAAAGGGCAATTTGGTAGAAGGTTGGCGTAGGTCAATACCCGTAACGGCAAAGCGTTTTGCGAGTAATGTACCAACCAATGAACCTACCTTGCCCATACCAATGACAAGTACGTTTTTCATTGTTAGGAAAAAGATTAAAATGTTATAGATGAAGTATAAATGCGACAACGAACAGCGAGTCATAAACTCGACAAGATAGACCAGAAATCTGCCCTACAACTGAGAAACTTTGTCGGGAATAAACGTAAAAAGATAACCTAACAGAAGTCAGGAACAAATGAGCAGGCACTACGTAGATAGGCGAGGCGTGCTAAGAGATATTTTAGGTCTTTAAACAATTGAAGAATAATATTTTTGTGCAAATGTAAACAAGTAAAAATTATTTGCAAGAAAAAAAGCGAGAAAAAAGAACCCTCCCTATTGGGGAGGGTAGGGAGGGGCTATTAAATCCTATCTTTGTAAGTTTCGTAACCAAAGCTTTTTAGTAACTTAAACTCATCGTTTTCCTTCCAAATACCGATGGATGGTAAACCAACGCCATTGAAAGTCGTAGTTTTTACCATTGTGTAGTGAATCATATCATCAAAAACTACGCTATCGCCCACTTGTAGAGGCTTATCGAAAGAATAATCTCCCATGTAATCGCCTGCCAAACAAGTCATACCACCCATGCGGTAAGTAGGTTTGCCTTCAACGGCATCGGTTGCTCCCCAAATGCGTGGTTTGTAGGGCATTTCGAGCGTATCGGGCATGTGAGCGGCAAAAGATACATCAAGAATAGCTACATCAACTCCTTGGGCATCAACGATGTCTAAAACTGTTGAGGTCAGATAGCCCGTCTGCCAACCAATGGCTGAGCCTGGTTCGAGAATAATTTCTATGTTATAAGTTTCTCGTAAACGTTTGATTAAGGCAATCAAATGTTCGTGGTTATAGCCTTCACGAGTCATTAAGTGTCCACCACCGAGATTAAGCCATTTTACTTGGTGTAACAAATCGCCAAATTTATCTTCGATATGCACCAGCGTGCGTTCGAGTGTGTAAGAATCATTTTCGCAGAGGGTGTGCGAGTGTAATCCTTCGATGCCTTCTGGGAGTTCTTTGCCCAATAATTCACGAGTGACTCCAAGTCTTGAACCTACGATACACGGATTGTACATATCGGTTTCAACCTCAGCGTATTGTGGGTTAATTCTGATTCCGCACGAGATTTTTCGTTCAAAACCTTGTACTTGGTCTTTAAACTGATTCCACTGATTCAAGGAATTGAACGTAATATGGCTACTATTGGCCATGATTTGCTCAAATTCTGCTGGTTTATAGGCAGGGCAGTAGGTATGTGCCAAACAACCCATTTCTTCTACAATGAGGCGAGTTTCGTTGAGCGAACTGGCGGTTGCTCCCGACAAATATTGCTTGACCATCGAGAAAGTAGCATACATCGAAAAGCCTTTTAAGGCGACGATGATTGAAGCACCCGATTCGGTTTGAACTCGGTTTAATAATTCAAGATTTCGGCGTAGGAGTCTTTCTTCTAAAACGTAGCACGGCGAAGGAATTTGAGAAATATCTATTGGCATTTTAAGGCAAAATGAATAATGTAAAAATGAATAATGCTTTGAAACGCATTTTTGTTTCACAAAATTACTTATTTAATACCAATCCATAACAAAAAATAGCCCGAACAATGTTGTGCGGGCTGTTTGTGTTGATTTAGGTAGAATAATTAAGAAATCGAAATTTGTTCTTCATCTTTTATAAACCAATAACTGCCTATTTTCTCTAAAAGATAAACTTTTTCAAAACCACACAAACCACCACATCGAAATCTACAAAATATCAGGCCTTTATTTTTATTCTTGTTAAAAAAAGGTTCAGATAAAGCTATCTTTCCTATTTCGCAACTGTCTTTAGGGGTTTTACCTACTCTAAAATAACGAGATTTAACATTATTTAGGCTATAAGAAAGATGTGTTTTTAATATTTCTAAGATTGCACAGCTATCATAATCTGTAAATTCATTATAGAAAGGAACTCTTTCTAAGTTTGCTGCAAATTTAAACTTTTCAATATGTTTTGTGTCATTTTCTAAATAGCAAGCAGAGTTCTTACCAGTAAAAAAAACACCTTCCAATAAATTCTTCTCTTCTTCAAATTCATTATGTATTTCGAGATATTCTTCATCTGTTTCTGCTTTTCTATAGAGTGGACGATATTTATCTACTAATTTTCCATATGCATCGTTAGCATCCCTATTCAAATAGTATCCATAGAATTTGTGCCGAACTAAATCTTCTACAATATCATTATAAAATCCTCGACCAACTTTTTCGGGTTTGGTTTTACAAGTCCAAAATGATATTGAAACAATAAAAATGAAGAGAGATATTTTCATGATTTGGTATTGGTTGATAGTTTCTGGATTTTAGTGTTAGACGGGAATAGGCGTGTTAGAAAAACGTTGTTATACGGTAGAGACAGGGTATACCCTGTCTCTATATTGTTCGATTTTATTGTATATTATTATACAAATATCTAATCATCAAGTCTAAAAAAAACAGGAATTGTAAATTTTACTCTTACATTTCTGCCGTTTTGTTTTCCTGCAATCCATTTTGGCATGAGTTTTACTACTCGCATGGCTTCTTCATCACAACCAAAACCGATTCCCTTCATAGTTTCGATGTCGGTAATGCTACCATCTTTTTCAACGATAAAACTTAAGAAAACTTTACCTTGAATATTGGCACGTTGAGCGGCCGTAGGATACTTTAGATTTTTGCTTAAGAACTTGTACATTTCGCTATTTCCACCCATAAATGATGGTTGTACTTCGACGGTTATAAAAGCTGTGTTATCTTCTTCAGGAAGCTCAACTATTGTTTTTTCAACGGATTTTACTTCAGTAGGAGGGGCTGCTGCAATTTCGTCTGTTTCAATTCCATCTTGTGTTTTATCGCTTATAACTGAATTTTCTATTGCATCATAATCTGGTGGAGGCATTTCATTATTTGTCTCTTCAACTACTTCAGGAACAAGAAATGTGATGGTTTTTACTTGTTCTACTGGCTTTGGAGGTTCTACTTCCTTAGGTTTTTCGAGTTCTGGAAGTGGTTCATCAGGAATTTTTTGAGCAGTCAAATCCACCGAAACAATTCGTTCAGAATTTTCTTTCTGTCTCGCAAAAATAAAGTTTGTAAGTAGCATTAGCCCAAAACAACCGACACCAATCCACAAGGCACGGTTGAGGTTTTGAGAGTATTTGGTGCGAAGCTCATAAGCACCATAATCTTTGTTGCGTTGCTCGAAAATGATTTCATCGAGCGTAGTTGGATTGGGTAAAGCAGTAGCTTGCACCCCTTGTGTGTGAGGTTTCATTTTAGTAAAAGTTTAAGTTGAACATTTGTAGTTTCGCTGAACTACGATACAATGTTAGGCAAGAAAAATGAATTGTGCAAGCAAATGGATAAAAATATTTAGATATTTATCTAAATATTTATTTTTTTTAAATTAAAAAGAATCACTAATCTAAAAGAAAAAGTGTCAGATTTCGTAGTTGATGTAACGAAATCTGACACTTTTGAAGGTACGAAGCAACAGAAGAAATGCTACAGGCTATCATAGTAAGCCAATACTTTGGCTACATCAATATCATTTTTGAATGAAAGGTTTTCTTTTTTGATGAAGGCTTCTATTTCGACTTTTTTATCTTCCAAAGCATCCAAAACTGAGCTTTTCTTTAATTTTACTTTCACCAGTGAATTATCTGTCTTACGAATGAAATATTGTGAATTATCGACATAAGAATCATAACGGCGGTCGGCACTGTATCCGCCTTGATAATTTGCTTTCAGAATATTTTTACTCACATATTTTAGCAGTGAAGATTTGTTTTTATACAATACCATCAAAAAGCAAACAGGTACTGTTCCGCCATCAGCTTTGAGATTTTCAACTTTTACGAATGGATAACTCACATTTTTGCTGACATCATTTATCGTAAATGCCGTGATTTGATTTGGGAATATAATAATGGAGTCTCCTTGCGGACGCTTCATTAATAATTCTTTGGTTTGAGTATTGTATTTTAACAAATGGCTTTTCTTGCCTGCATCGCCATTCGTGAAAACTAACTGCCCCGAAAGCCATTCATCAATAAAATAGGGAGTGCCTTGCATTCCTTCGTATCGTAGGTCATAAGTTCTTACTACACCAGTGCCTCCGCCAGTTTCTTCGTTGCGTTGCAGAGAATTATAAATCATGGCTGCTTGCACTGAAGGCTCGTCTTTGGCATTAACGTTTTTTTTCGGTTCTTCTTTTTTTTCTTGAGCGAAAGCTATGTTTGATAGGAGTGTAATGATTATAAGTGCTTTTTTCATAAGTTTAGGTTTGTTTCTGATGTAAATATAGTGAGCGAACAGAATATTTGCTCCACAGGAACGAAAAAATCCTGCCATTTTGTGTGGCAGGATTTAATTATATTTTCTAAAACTTTCTATCGACCATCGTCTGTGGACAATCGACTAAAATTTTAATATTCGTGAGGTAAAACTCCGTTTACTTGCTCATGCCATGGTAAACCTTGCGTATTGAGCAAAGCCATGAATGGGTCTGGGTTGAGTTCTTCGCAGTTCCAAACACCCGCTTTTTGCCAGTCTGGGTTTGTGAGCATCAACATCGCACCAATCATGGCTGGTACGCCAGTTGTGTACGATACTGCTTGTGCTTTTACTTCTTTGTAGCACTCGGCGTGGTCGCAGTTATTCCAAACGTAGTAGGTTTTATCTTTTCCGCCTTCGATACCCTTGATTTGACAACCGATTGAGGTTTGACCCGTATAGTTTTCACCCAAAGTATCAGGAGCTGGTAATACCGCTTTCAAAAACTCTAACGGAACGATGTCCATGCCGTTGAACTTCACAGGGTCGATGCGAGTCATACCCACGTTCTGAAGTACTTCGAGGTGAGTCAAGTAAGCTTGTCCGAACGTCATCCAGAATCTGGCACGTTTCAAAGTTGGGAAGTTTTTTACCAAAGACTCCAATTCTTCGTGGTATAAAACATAAGACTCTTTCGGGCCGATTCCTGGGTAATCAATGGCTTTGTGGATTGACATTGGTGGAATTTCTACCCATTCTCCGTTTTCCCAATAACGTCCGTTTTGAGTAATCTCACGGATATTGATTTCGGGGTTAAAGTTTGTAGCAAATGCTTTTCCGTGATTTCCTGCATTACAGTCGATGATGTCGAGGTAGTGCATTTCGTCGAAGTGGTGTTTGTTGGCATACGCACAATAAACTTGTGTTACGCCTGGGTCAAATCCACAACCCAAAAGAGCCATCAAGCCAGCTTCTTTGAAACGGTCTTGGTAAGCCCATTGCCAGCTATATTCAAACTTAGCTACATCTTTTGGCTCGTAATTTGCTGTATCGAGGTAGTGTACGCCAGTTTCCAAACAAGCATCCATGATGGTAAGGTCTTGGTATGGAAGGGCCACATTGATAACCATTTTTGGTTGGAAACTTTTAATTAAAGTTACCAATTCGGGTACGTTATCGGCATCGACTTGTGCCGTTTGGATTTTTACACCGTGCATTTCCTCAATATCAGCTGCAATTTTATCGCATTTTGATTTTGTGCGACTTGCCAACATGATTTCGGTAAATACTTGGGAGTTCATCGCACATTTGTGAGCGACAACGCTGCCGACTCCACCGGCACCAATGATAATAACTTTTGACATTCTTGACTCTGATTAAACTGGTTTATCAGATTTCCCTGATTTTATGATGAATTTGATTCGTCGGTATATGTTTAAAATGCTGAACAACAAAAGTTTGTTTAAAGCATTTTAGCATACACAAAGTCTTGCAAAGATACTACTTGAAAAAGAAATGAGGGTATAAATCAGGTAGGTTTTTTGAAAATATCAGTTACCGTTTAATAAATTTAACTTGATTGAGAAATCTTTTTTAATTAAATTCGTTTTAGAAAGGTAGATATAAGTTTAGATGTCGAAATGTATTTTGTGGCTTTTATATAAAAATTGCGTCCAAATAAAAACTCCATATAAACTAAATTGATTTGCCATGAACAGAGCAGCTAAATCTGAATCCCAAATGAAGTACGCTGAATTATTATTAATCAGCGGCCTGACCGTAGCAGTGGCTATCGGGCTGTATTTTACCAATGTTAAACTTTGGTAAGTGTCCAAATTATTATTTCCTTATCTAATATTTATAAACAAAAATCCCCGTTCTCGAACGGGGATTTTTTTATTTCTGTCTCTACAAATGCTCTAATTACGCAAGAGCAGCAACACCTGGGAGAGTTTTGCCTTCCATATATTCGAGCAATGCACCGCCACCGGTCGAAACATAAGAGACACGGTCGCCGTAGCCAGCATTGTTGATAGCCGAAGCTGAATCGCCACCACCAATAAGCGAGAACGCACCGTTTTCTTCAGTTGCTTTTACTACCGCCTCGGCGATAGCGTTTGTACCAACTGCAAAATTCGGGAATTCAAATACACCCATTGGGCCATTCCAAAGAATAGTTTTCGATTTTAAGATTGTTTCGGTGAAAAGTTTTACTGATTCTGGACCAATATCAAAACCTTCCCACTCATCACCAATCTGACCAGTTGCTACGGTTATTCTGTTGGCATCGTTCGAGAATTTATCACCACAAACATTATCAAGTGGCATGATAAGGTTTACACCCTTTGCCTTTGCTTTTTCGATAAGCTCTAAAGCGAGTGGCATTTTGTCGGCTTCCAAAAGAGATTTTCCGATTGAACCACCTTGTGCTTTTGTGAAGGTATAAGTCATACCGCCACCAATGATGAGGTTGTCAACAGTATCCAACAAACGCTCAATCAATAAGATTTTATCAGAGATTTTTGCTCCACCCATGATAGCCGTAAACGGACGCTCAGCGTTGTTTAAGATTTTCTCGGCGTTATCTACTTCGGCTTGCATAACGTAGCCACAAACACGGTCTTCAAAGAATTGACCGATGATAGCCGTAGAAGCATGAGCTCGGTGGGCAGTTCCGAAAGCATCATTTACCCAAACATTACCGAGTTTCGATAATTTTTCGGCAAATTCAACATTTCCTTTTTCTTCTTCTTTATAAAAACGAAGGTTTTCGAGCAAAAGCACTTCGCCTGGTTGTAAGCTGGCAGCTTGCTCGGCAGCCGATGCTCCGATACAATCATCAGCAAATTTTACTTGTAAACCTAAAATAACAGAAAGTGGGTTTACTAAGTGTTTAAGAGAGTATTTTTCGGTTGGACCATCTTTCGGACGCCCTAAGTGCGACATTAAGATACATGAACCACCATCTTTCAAGATTTTCTTGATAGTCGGGATAGTGGCAGTGATACGAGTGTCGTCAGTGATTTCGTACTTTTCATTAAGAGGCACATTGAAATCTACTCGAATGAGGGCTTTCTTGCCCGAAAAATCATAAGTGTCTAAGGTTTTCATTCAATAATGAATAATTAAGTGAATGGGCGTCTGAGCAAATAAGTAAATTTACTCATTTTTTGCGGCTCAAACATTATAAGAGGCTTTTTGAGAATCTTTTACAAATATAAATTTTCTTTTTGCTTTCATCACGAAATTCTACTACGTTTCTTTCGTTATTTATTGAAAAAACATAGAAAAGTTATATTATTTCTTTGCTAAATAAAATCTCGTTTTGCTTTGCTGGCAACTTTTAGTGAATGCGTGTCGTCTTTGTTAGTAGTTTTGGAAATATTTACAGAATGATGAAATCTATATTTATATTTTTGTTTTTGGTAGTAGGTATTTTCGCTGAGTTGAAGGCTCAAGATGATGAAGAATACTATAAACCACCAACCAAACGCTTGGATGTAAGAAATAATGCTTATCCGAACCTCAACCGCAAGGAAATGAGCTTGTATATGGGGCTTGAAGGTGGCTTTAAACTCAACTATGCTTCGCTTAGTAATACGATTGGTAATTTAGTGAACAGCCAAAATAATAACGATTTTGCTTGGGGAGTGTCGGTCGGATATAATCTGGATAATAGATGGGCGGTTGAGACTGGCTATTTGAAGAATCCTGTTTATTTCATTCAGTCGATTGCATCGGGAAGAGGCGTGCCTTTTACTTATCGAATCGGGGCAACTTTACATACAATACCTGTGAGATTTAAGTATAAAGTGGCAAATCTTGATGGGATTACTAAAAGTGCAGCTTTGTACATTGGTGGTGGTGTATTATTGAATACGAATGCTAAAGAAAAACTGATTTATACAAGAACCTTTACGGGGGTATCGGGTAGTCCTGCAAAACGTGATACTATTCGACTTACATCAGATTCTTATATAACAAAGAAAATGACGGCTGCATTTGAAGTGCAGACCGAGTTACAAGGACGAATTGCGAATGGTTTTTATATAAGTCTTTTTGGAAGAATGAATATAGGGCAGAGTGGCGGACTACGCTCTGACGTAGTTTATACGCAAAATTCTAATAAAATTGATGGTGCAACGCAGTCTTTGAGAGGAATAAGTTATAATTTTGGCTTGTTGTTGAGAATTGACCTTGCGAGAGGTTATAAATATCTGAGTAAAGTTGAATGAGCCATAAAGTTATTATAGTTAATCGCCACTATCCTCCAAACCCTGGAATTACGGGAGAATCTGCATGGGATTTGGCTAAATATCTCATCGAAAAACATCAAATCGAAGTACATATCGTAAACATCGAAGGTAACGACGATGGCGGTGGAGCTAAGCGAACTCCTGTGGGCAAACTACATACTTTGCAAACACTTTATGATGGTAAAAGCAAGCTACTGAAACAACTGGCGGGATTTTTGGATGGTTTTATGCTTATCAGAAAGGCGAAGAGTATCGACAAGAATGCTGCTATTATTGTAATGACGAGTCCACCATTGTTACCATTTTGGGCTTCGATGTTATTAGGGAGCAGGACGCCGCCCGGCGGGACGCCACCCAAACGAAAGTGGGCGTTGTGGTCAATGGATTTATTTCCCGAAGCCTTCGTAGCGATTGGCATGATTGCCGAGAAAAGTGCTGTTTATCAGTGGTTTTTAAAGAAAACATATAAAAATGCTCCTAATAAATTAATTGCTCTGGGACGAAAGCAAGCGGAGGTTTTGGGAGAAAAGTATATTGATAAGTCAACAGTCCACGGTTTACAGTCCACAAATAAATTAGATACAACCATTCTTCCTTGTGGTGTTATTTTTCATCAGACTTATGAAAGTCAGTTACCTGTTTGGCGAAAAGAAAATGATAATAAAATCTATTTTGGTTATTGTGGTAATTTGAATGATGCACACAATGGGCAGTTTTTGATAGAGTTTATCAAGGCTTTTAACCCCGAAAAGCATCATTTAGTTTTGGCTCTTTACGGCAAAAAAGCTCAAAAAGTGCTTGAATTTGCTAAAAACTATGAAGGAATAAGTACTTTGCCGAATGTACCAAGAAGCCAACTCAATTTTTTAGATGTACATTTGGTGAGTTTATTGACAAAATACACGCATCTGATGATTCCGTCGAAAGCGGTCAGTGCGGTGGCGGCTGGTGGAGCGATTTTGTTTTGTGGTAGTCAAGAAAGCGATAATTGGGATATGCTACAAGAGGCCGCTTGGCTGATTCGTGAAGATGCCGATTTGAGTGAACAGATTAAAGAATATTTAGGCAATTTGACAACCGAAGATTTAGCCATTAAAAAGCAAAATGCACAGAGGTTAAACGCTGATTTACAACAGAACGTGCTGAAAGCCTACGAAGAAATTGCTGATTTTGTAGCACAAGTTTCCTAACTTGTGCTTTGGGCGAAACAAGTTAGGAAACTTGTGCTACAAGATTTCGATAAACCCCTAAATACTGCTCAATCACCACTTTTTCAGAATAATTATCCAATACCTTTTGGCGAGCATTTTTTGATAATTCTTCGTAATTTGCCTCAAATAAAACCCATTGCATACCTTCGGCCAAACTCTCAGCCGATTTGTATTTTGCTAAGAAACCTGTATTTGGGTATTCAATCATTTCAGGAATTCCTCCAACTTCAAAACCTACGGCTGGTGTGCCACAAGCCATTGCTTCCATGATGGTATTGGGTAGGTTTTCTTGAATCGAAGATGTAACAAAAACATCGGCAGCTGAGTAAATAGAAACTATTTGATTGACATCCGAAATCCTGCCTAAAGCGTGAGCTTTAAATGGTAGTTTTTGAATTGTTTCTGCATCACTTTCGCCCAAAACTACTAATTCAATATCTTGATTATGAGAATATTGTGTTTTTAAAATCTCCAAAGATTCTTGAAAATAGCTAAATCCCTTCCAAATAACCGAAACCTTTGCCGCTACAAAAAGTATGAGTTTTTTATCAATCGGCAGCCCCAGTTTTGCTCTTGCCTCTACCTTATTTTGTGGCGAAAAGAGATTTGTGTCCAAAGGGTTTGGAATTGCTTTTACCGTAAAATCTTTAAATAAACTACTTTTTTTCGCCCTATTACTCAGCCATTGGCTACATCCTACTATTGCAGTGCCGTTCCCTGAGCGTAGTTCAATGTTGTTCCCTGAGCGAAGCCGAAGGGCGAAAATTGCACTTTTCCATTGCCAAATCCTATTCGATAAATCAGTTGGATATGGATTTTTGAGATATTGCACACAATTTCCACAAGTATCTTGAAAGTTTTCGCAGTCTCCACTGTGGTGGCAGCCGCCCGTAAAAGCCCACATATCGTGCAGTGTCCAGACGATAGGTTTGTTGAGTGCAAAAAGTTTTTCGAGCGATTTTAATGATAAAAAACCAAAATTTATCCAATGCAAATGAATGATGTCAGCCTCTTGCACGAGCGGATGCTCAGAAATATCAATACCCGAATTGGCTGGCGAAAAAGCAAATCTGATTTCTTTGTTTTTTTCTTGAAATTTGAAAAATAAACGCTCTTGTACGAATCGTGCGAATGCCAGTTTTTTTTGTAGCCAAGTTTCGGTAATCGCTTTTACGTTTGGGTTATCTCGCTTTTTTTCTTGCACCAACATTGTTGCTTCTATGCCTTCGGTCTGATTGAGTGTTTTGAGTAATCGCAAGCAAGCAATGGCGGCCCCGCCCATGGCATCGTCGGTATTGATAAGTAGAATTTTCAAACGAAAAGAAATTGATTGATAAATTGAATGCGAATTACGTGATTTTTTACGAAAAACCACCAAGGTCTTTTACACGACTGGATGGTTTTATTTGTATAAATTGTGCATTTCTTGAAAAAAGTTGTGGCGTAATTGTAAGTTTTGCATCGACTTGACGACTAATTGTTCAAACGAATCTAAAAATCAATATGGAAAAAGACTTTGTCGAAATGCTCAATACTCATCGGGGAATCATCTTTAAGGTGTGTAATCTATATTGCCACGATGAAGAAGCGAAGAAAGACCTTTTTCAAGAAATAGTTTTACAGCTATGGAAAGCGTATCCGAGTTTCAGAAACGAGTCTTTGAATACTTCATGGATGTATCGAGTTGGACTAAATACGGCTATTTCTAATTTGCGAAAAGAGACTAAAAAGCCTGATAAAAAGGCAATTACGGCAGAAGAATTCCAGATTCCGGATATGAGTTTTGATACCGATGAAGAAGAAAAATTGGGCATGCTCAAGTTGGCAATCGAAAAGCTTTCGGAAGTAGAAAAGGCCATAATTATGCTTTATTTGGAAGAAAAAACTTACGATGAAATAGCCGAGATTATCGGTATTTCTAACTCAAATGTGGGCGTAAGATTAAATAGAATTAAACAAAAATTAGAAAAAATCATAAAATCAAATACACTATGAACTTAGAAGAACTAAAATCAGCTTGGCAAGTTTATGACCGCAAACTTCAAGCATCGCAGGCAATCAACGAAAAACTAATTTTTAGTATGATTAGAGAGCGGTCGAATTCGAGAGTTTCACGCATCAAAAGAGAAAACATTTTATTAATGTTGCTGATGTTTTTGGAGTTCTTTTTCTTAGTGGCGGTTTTCGCAGGAAATCCTTTTGATTTTAAGTTTTTGTGGCAATATGTGCCTTTTTTGTTTATTTTAATTGGAAATCTGATGGCTATCGGTGTGCTTTTTAGAGCTTATAAAATGCTGAAAATTGATATTACAGATGCCAATTTAAGGTCGTTCTTGAAAAATCTGATAGTCACATTTGAGAGCAACAAAAAAGCCGAAGGTTGGTTTGGAGCAATTATGTTTGTGTCGGGATGTTTGACAATTTTCTCATTTTTGCCCCATAAACTGGCAACCAAAAGTCTATCAATGGCAATAGTTGATACATTGATTCCGTTGGCTATTTCGGTAGCTATTTACTTAATAGCTTATAAAATGGGGGCTTTTAATAATCAAAAAGAGATTGAATTTAAAAAAGATTTGAGCGAATTGGAGAAATTACAGCAAGAATTGCAAGACAATTAATTCAATGAAAGCCTTAAAACTTACAAGCGTTTTTTTTCGTTATATACTCATAAAC
Organism: Emticicia aquatilis; assembly: GCF_014644295.1. GTDB lineage: Bacteria > Bacteroidota > Bacteroidia > Cytophagales > Spirosomataceae > Emticicia > Emticicia aquatilis. The sequence continues at coordinate 296,066 of NZ_BMKK01000001.1, read as the reverse complement.
CATGTATTCTAATGAAAAAAACGTTTGTTATTATCGGCTTTTGCGGTTTCACTTCTTTGCTGGCTTTTAGGTGTAGAGAAGCCGAAGATGCTCCTACAACTACAACCACAACGCCAACCACACCTACAACAGTGGTAGTCACTCCTCCAACAACCGTTTCGTATCAGGCAGTTGAGGCTTTTCCGAAATTATCTTTCAATTCGCCCGTTGATTTTACCCACGCCAATGATGGCACTAATCGTGTATTTGTGGTTGAACAAAGAGGTGTAATTCAGGCTTTTGAAAATAGCACTACCACTGAAACTAAATCGGTATTTTTGGATATTACCAGCCGAGTTGCTTCGGGTGGCGAAATGGGGTTGTTAGGCGTCACATTTCACCCTGATTTTAAAAATAATGGATTTTTCTTTGTGAATTATACCCGAAATTCTCCTCGTCGTCAGAGTGTAATTGCAAGATTTAAGGCTAATGGTCAGACTGCCGACCCAAGCAGCGAAACTATCTTGTTTACTTTCGACCAACCCTATACCAACCACAACGGTGGCCAATTGGCTTTTGGAGCAGATGGTTATTTATACATAGCTACGGGCGATGGTGGAAGTGGCGGGGACCCAGAGAATTATGCTCAGAATCGAGCCAGTTTATTGGGAAAAATGCTACGAATTGATGTAAACTCGACTGAGAAAGGAAATTATGGTATTCCGAAAGATAATCCTTATGTAGCTAATACACAGGGTTTTAGAGAAGAAATTTATGCTTATGGACTGAGAAATCCGTGGCGTTTTAGTTTTGATTCTGTCACAAAAGATTTATGGACTGGCGATGTTGGCCAAAATAAAATAGAAGAAATTGACATCATAACAAAAGGCGGCAACTATGGTTGGAAAGTGAAAGAGGGAAGTTCGTGCTATTCGGGAGATTGCTCGCAGACCAATTTAATTGCTCCGGTTTGGGAATATCAGCAAGGCAATGACGGCCGTTCAGTAACAGGTGGAATTGTGTATAGAGGTAAAAAATATACTGATTTAGTAGGAAAGTATTTCTGTGGAGACTACGTAAGCGGAAAAATTTGGGCTTTGACTTACGATGGCAAAACCGTGACAAAATCTGATGAAATTACGACTGTAATTGCCGTTTCAGCCTTCGGGCAAGATGCCAACGGCGAGATTTATATACTCAATTATAGTAATGGAAAAGTTTATACGCTGGCTAAGAAATAGTAGTTTTTTATGAATTAATCGTGGCAAATCTTAATGATATGCCACGATTTTTTATTGATATTTTATCAGAAAAACTTAGTCACTTTCAACCATAAATTCTTCATTGCACCGTTCAATTCGGGCGAAATATTGCTCCAATAAATAATTACTCCATACAATACCGTAAGAGCCGCCGAACGATAGCCCATATCTACGATTGACATCATTTTATTGCCTCCCAATTCGGGTAAAAATCTGATAATCAACCAAGAAACTGAGGCCACAACAATAACTTTTACCAAATCAAAAGTAAAAGGTTGCATGCCGAGTTTAATCAAAACTACTAAATAACGAGCCAAATTATAATAAACCGTAGCGATGGCCAGTGCAAATGCTGCACCATTCATGCCGTAGATGGGTATCAGAAAATAGTTGAGAGCAACTGTTATGAAAATCAGCCCAACCATTATATAAGTATCGTAGATGTAGTGTTTCGAAAGAGCCAAAATCGTTCCGTTCAGTCCCGTTGCCAAGTCGAAGAGTTTTCCCAGACAGATAATAATCACCACCATTTTTCCAGCGGAATATTCAGGCTTTAGGAAAAGAAAAAGGTTATCAATATTGAGATAAATGCCGAGGAAAATCCAACAACCGACAATCAAAGCGGTGGTGCAACTTTTCTTGTAAATGGTAGCTATATTAGACAAGTCACTGTTGGCAAACGAATCAGCAATCAAAGGTTGAGCCGCTTTATTTACTGCCAAAAGCGACATCCCCATTACGCTACCAAAAAATGAAGCGGTGTTGTAGATACCTGTTTCAGAAAAAGTAGTAATTCCTGCCAGCATAATTTTATCGATATATAAAATCACCATTGATGAAAAGCCTGTCAGAATCGTTAAGAAACTATAAAAACCAAACTCCTTGCTAAAAGCGGGCGTCATTACTGAAAAATTAGGTTTTAACGAAAAGCCTTCGAGTTTACTCGCTTTCCAGAGCATGGGTACCACATAAAACGATACCGCAAATACCCATACATACATAAATTGCTGAAAATCAACTATTTGAAATATGAAGAATAATATCGCAACTAACTGAAGCAATCGCTGTAGAAACTGAGCCAAGAAAGTCCCAGTTACGGTATCGTAGAGGTTTTTTGCGTAATTATCAAGCAGATTGAATAAGAGCGTGGCCAATGTAAGCGGCAACAAAAAATAGAAATTATCGGCAAAAAGCGTAGAGTTTTCTTCATTTTTAATGATACTTTCTTTCAATAATATAAGACCGAGAGTTGTGATGATAAAACCGAACATTCCCACGGAAAGTCCTAAGAATAGATAACCATTATGGCCGTTTTTTGCATTTCTGAAATGTGGAAAAAAACGACTTCCTGCTGCATTAAATCCCAATGATGAAAGTTGTACCAAAACGTACATATAGGAAAGCAAAACGGCTAAAAGTCCATTTTGGGCGGGTTCAAGATAATTACCAATTAAGAAAAACTGTGTGACGAATCCAACCAACACACCTCCATAAGAGAAAATTGTACCAAGAAAAGCCTGTTTTTTTATGACATTCATGAATTGTACAACAACTTTCCAAGTTGTTCCTTTGAGTGAAAATATATACCAAGTAAAATCGGTTTTAAACCTAAATCAAAATAATTGGCTTACAATTTGCAAAGTTAATCATCAAAATAGACAATATTTGCAGTAAAATTGAATTGTTTAAATAATGGCCGTTTCGGAAGAAATAAAAACCGCACCATTGGTGCTTGATAAAAATGATATTTGGCGTGCTTCTCACGCTGAAAAAATGTCCTATCCCGAAGAGGGAAACAACTATTGTTTTGCGGTTGAAGACAATAGTTTTTGGTTTAAACACCGAAACGATGTGATTCTGACGCTTACGCAACGCTTTAAATTTGCCAAAAACTTTGCCGATGTGGGCGGAGGAAATGGTTTTCAAGTTAAATTTTTGTCGGAAAAGTATCCCGAAAAACAAATATTTTTAATCGAACCAGGTTATGCAGGTTGTTTGAACGCCAAAAAACGAGGCGTAAAAGAAGCCTACAACATATTTTTTCAAGAGTTTCCGTTTGCCGAAAAGCAAATTAATGCGGTCGGACTCTTTGATGTGATTGAGCATATCGAAAACGATAAGGCATTTTTAACCTCACTTGCTCAGTATTTGCCTTCGGGGTCACACATTTACATTACCGTGCCTGCTCATCAGTGGCTTTGGTCAGAAGTTGATGACGAAAGCGGACATTATCGACGTTATAACCTCGAAATGTTTGATAAACTCGCCAAAGATTGCGGGCTTGAATATACTTATGGTAGCTATATTTTCTCGTATTTGCCGCCAATAATGGGCGTTTTGCGTGCGATTCCGTTTCGTCTCGCCAAACTTTTTGGCAAAACTCGCAAAAATACCCTCGATGCCGAGTTTGACAATCATACGCCATCAAAACTTGCTACTGCGATTTTCGATAAGATTCATAGTTGGGAATTAGCTCAACTGCGAAAGTCAAAAATGTCGTTCGGAGCAAGTTGTGCGGTGGTTCTAACTAAAAGATAATTTTGAGGCGGTTCGCCGCCCGTTCAGAATGAGTGAATGATAGAAAATGAAAAACCATTCACTCATTCACTCATTCACTCATTCAACATTCATTTTCTCGTGATTCCTTTCAACAAACCATACCTTTCGGGCAACGAGCTACAATACATCGGAGAGGCCGTGCAATCGGGCAAAATCTCTGGGAATGGTGTTTTTACTAAAAAATGCCAGCATTTTTTTGAAGAAAAATACGGTTTTCGTCGCTGCCTGCTCACGACTTCGTGTACGGATGCCCTCGAAATGGCCGCCATTTTGTGTGATATTCAAGCGGGTGACGAGGTAATTGTACCATCTTATACTTTTGTTTCTACGGCCAATGCTTTTGTGTTGCGTGGAGCAAAAATTGTATTTGCCGATAGCTCTACCGAAAACCCAAACCTCGATGCTGATAAACTTTCGGCCTTAATTACGCCTAAAACCAAAGCAATTGTGGTGGTGCATTATGCAGGAATTGCTTGCGATATGGACAAAATAATGGCAATTGCCGAAGCCAATAATTTATTTGTAATAGAAGATGCCGCCCAAGCCGTTGACTCATTCTATAATGGTCGTCCGTTGGGAAGTATCGGACATTTGTCGGCTTTTAGTTTTCATGAAACCAAAAATATTATTTCAGGCGAAGGCGGAATGTTGGTTATCAACGATGAACGTTTCGAGAAACGTGCCGAAATTATTTGGGAGAAAGGAACCAATCGTTCGGCATTTTGGCGTGGTGAAGTCGATAAATATAATTGGGTAGATATTGGTTCATCGTTTTTGCCTTCGGAAGTGGTGGCTGCGTATTTATTTGCACAACTCGAAAATCTTGAAAAAATACAAGCAAGACGCAAACAGATTTGGGCGAAATATTATAACGATTTCTCTTTTTTAGAGCAATCAGGTAAGTTAAAACTGCCAATAGTGCCAAGCTACGCCACTAATAATGCCCACATGTTTTACTTGCTCACCGATTCGATTGAGCAACGTGATGCCTTGATTGGTTTCTTGAAAAAAAACAAAATCTATGCTGTTTTTCATTATATTTCGTTACATAGTAGTCCATTTTATAAAGAAAAAGCGGGTGATGTTTCGCTGCCCATAAGTGATTATTACTCTGATTGTTTGGTGCGTTTGCCTTTATTTTACGAACTAACCGAAGTAGAACAACAATTGATTATTGATAAAATTATTGAGTTTTATAATTCGTAAGTTATGACAAGTATTGATAAGCCTTTATCAATGCCATTAATTTCTATTACATGCCTCTTTTTTTGAATAAATCATTTATTATCAGTTTTTTATCATTGCTGCTTTTCTTCGGCTTTATTGTGTTTTTGGGCGAAGATGCGTCAATCAGAGTGCATGATAATCTGGAAGCAAACATTGCTTGGTATAAATCATTGGCCGACCAGCACCTACTTTTGGCGAGTTCGTACACACCCAACGAAACCGTGATGCAAGCTCCACGCATTGCGTTTGGCTCCGAGTGGAGTTTGATAGCGTGGTTGTTTGTGTGGTTTAAGCCAATTGTTGCCTATAATATCAATGTGATTTTGATGAGTTTGGTGGCTTTTTTTGGTACCTATTTGTTTACAAAAGATACCCTCAAACTTTCGCCCAAAATTGCTCCTTTCATAGCTTTAGGATTTGCTTTATTACCTTTTTGGTTTTCTGGTGGACTGAGTTCGGCTGGGCAGCCATTGTTATTTTGGAGTTTTGATAGAATCTTAAAAAAACACAATTCTGTTATTGATTGGATTATCTTTTTATTATTCCCTTTTTACTCTTCATTGATTCTATCGGGGTTATTTATGATGGTTTTGATGGTGGGTTATTTAGGAGTAAATTTTCTTAAAAAGGAACGAAAAATAGCCTATGGTACGGGAGTTTTATCTTTAATAATTCTTACAATTGGCTACATTTTAGTAGATTATCGTTTGTTTTTAGATATTCTTAAAATCGGAACACCCGCTGGGTTTACTCCGCATCGAGTCGAGTTTGTGCAGGGAAATACGTTTGCTGAAAGCATAAAAGCTGCCAAAAACTCCTTCTTAGGTGGGCAAAATCACTTCCCTTCTTTTCATACTTATTTGATTCTACCGCTCGTATTTTTCTATTTGATATATGGTTTTTTCAAACAAAAGAAACTTGTCACAGTAGTTTTTTGTCTCGTCATTCTTGGAATTATTGCAATAATAGACGGCTTTTGGAATTTCACAGGGTTTGAATCACTAAAAGATAAATTGCCAATTTTAAAAGCCATTCAACTCGACCGCTTTTACTCACTTTACCCGAATCTTTGGTTTGGTGTTTTTGTGTTGATAATCAGAGAATTACCAATAAAAATAGCCATAATTTTAGCCAGTATTCAGGTTATGATTGTGTTATTTTCGAATCAATTAGTTGGTGATTACATCAAGAAAACCATTCATGGAAGAGACTACGTTTCTTACCGAGAATTTTATGCCGAAGACCTTTTCTCGAAAGTAAAAACGGTATTGAAGGAAGACGAAAATCCGAATAAACGAGTCGGAATGGTGGGGCTTCACCCTGCGGTTGCACAGTACAACCAAATTCCAACGATTGATGGTTATGTGGTGCTTTATTCGTTGGCCTATAAACATCAAATTCAAGCAATTATTCAGCCCGAATTGAATCAAAATAAATTCATAAAAAACTATTTTGAGCAGTGGGGGAGTAGATGCTATTTATTTGATAATGAAGCTGTTATTGCGGGTGATGGTATTCTGAAAAAACAAAAATGCTGTACTGAAAGCTTAGATTATGACTTCGATAAATTGAAGCAATTAAAGTGCGGTTATATTTTATCAGCTGTTGAAGTGAGGCATCCGTCAGAGCATTTGAAACTGCTTTCAAAAGTAGAAGATGCCAACTGGCGAGTGTGGATTTATAAGATTATTTAGTTCACTGTCGATAGTCCACAGTTTTTAAACTTAAATTTCTTTGACTTTTCGTTGATTTGTATGAGAAGAGCGACGGCATCGCTCGAAGCGATGCCGTCGCTGGGCTTTGTCAATTTAATTTCGAATGAATCAATGAAGAAACATTCCTTTAGTCTCATTACATAGATAAATTTATCTTTGCAATAAATTGATATTCAAAATTTTAATTCACTGTTGACCGTCGTCTATCGACCGTGGACTATTTCTTCAACCCTATAAAGTTTCATGAAAAATTATACTTACACGCTTTGTATCGTCGTAGCGGCTACTGTTGCTTATTTCTTTCCCCAATATTTTACCGAAATCAATGGTTTTCAGTTAAAAGAGTTAATCATTCCGCTGTTGCAAATTATCATGTTTGGTATGGGAACAACCATGACTTACGATGATTTTATGGGTGTAATCAAAATGCCGAAAGCCGTTGTGGTGGGTTTGGTTTGCCAGTTTACGATTATGCCATTTCTGGGCTTTGCTATCGCCAAAAGTTTCAATTTTCCACCTGAAATTGCTGCTGGAGTTATTTTAGTGGGTTGTTCGCCCAGTGGTTTGGCTTCCAATGTGATGTCGTATATTGCTAAAGCCAATGTTGCTTTATCAATCACGATTACTTCGTTTGCTACGCTGCTTGCACCGATTATGACACCTTTTTTGATGAAAATGTTGGGTGGTCAATTCATCGAAATTGATTTTTGGAGCATGACTCTCGATATTTCAAAAATGATAATTGTGCCAGTTGGAATTGGCTTTTTACTCACAAAATTACTGAAAGGAAGAGGCGAGTGGCTGCAAAAAGTGCTACCAATCATCTCAATGGCGGGCATTGCTTTGATTATTGTAATTATTACGGCAGCAGGTCAAAAATCATTACAAACCGTTGGTTTGGCTTTAGTTTTTGCTACGTTTTTGCATAATATCGGTGGTTTTGTTTTGGGTTATTGGGGAGCAAGATTATTCAAATTACCCGAGCAAGATTGCCGAACCGTAGCCATCGAAGTTGGCCTACAAAATGCAGGTTTAGCATCGGGTTTGGCCAAAGCAATGGGAAAACTCGCCACAGTCGGTATCGCTCCAGCACTTTTTGGCCCAATTATGAATACCAACGGCTCACTTTTGGCCAGTTTTTGGAGTACGAGAAAGCCTTAGTTGGGCCTTCGACAGCGTCGGCTGTCCGATTCGCTCAGGCACCAGCTAAGGCTTTACTCTATTTTGGGTATCCAAGTGGGGCATTTTTCGGTGCCTGAGCGAAGCCGAAGGGCCGAAAAATCATTTCAACTTCGCCACATTACTCATGGCACTTTCATTCTGCAAGCGGTCGAGTGCCGTAACAACATAAACATAGTTTTTCTCTTGATTGAGTGTTTTATCAGTGCAACTCAAAATTCCTTCGTTTCTCACAATCTGTAAGATTCTTGCTGGATTTTCGAGGTTTATTTGTTCATTTTCTTCAAAACGATACACCACAAACGCATTTACTTCGTCGCCATCTTTGGGAGGAGTTGCTGGGGCTTCCCAAGTGATAGCTACACCCAAATCAGCAATTTTACGAATCTTTACATTCTGCGGAGCATTTGGTGGAATTTTATCTTTCCACGGCATTGTTGGCATCAAAGCAGGATAGTAATAAAGTTTTTTTAGAGAATCGTTGACCGATAATTCATTATTGATGACCTGCTTAGAACTAAAATACATACTACCCGAAATCTGCGGTTTAGTACGATTGTATCGAATCTGACGAGGAATCTGATTGGCCTTATCCCAACCAATTTCTTTACTACCAGCTTTTACACGATACACGCCGTGTCCGATATAAAGATGGCGACCAAACGAATTCTTTGTCCACCAATCGGTCATGGTTTTGTACGGAACTTTATCAAACTCAAAGCTGAAATAAATCTGTGGCGTGATGTAATCCAGCCAGCCCTCTTTTGCCCATTTGCGGGTATCGGCATATAAATTATCATACGAAGGTTGTCCGCCTTGTGTGGCCGAACCAATTGGGTCAGTTGAAGCATTTCGCCAAACTGCTGATGGGCTTATTCCAAATTTTACTTTTGGTTTTTCTCGTTTAATGGCCTCACTGACATTTTTTACGACCATATCCACATTATAACGTCGCCAATCTTCTATATTTTTGAAGCCATTACTATATTTTCTGAAAGTATCTTCGTCTCGTAGTTTCTGATTTGGCTCGGTGTAGGGATAAAAATAATCGTCGAAATGAATGCCATCAACATCGTAGTTACGTACGATTGTCACGACCACATCCGTTATATAATCACGGACTTCGGGAATGCCCAAATTAAATAATTTATAGCCACCATAAGTCAAAAACCATTCGGGTTTGGTTTTTGTTATGTGTTCGTCCATGATGCTCTTTGATGCCTTATGTACGCCACGATTCATATTGAGCCACGCATGAAACTCCAAACCTCGTTGGTGGGTTTCTTGAATCATAAACACCATTGGGTCGTAGTAGGGTTCGGGAGCTTTGCCTTGTTCGCCCGAAAGCCATTCTGACCACGGTTCTTTGCCACGAGCATAAAAAGCATCGGCTGCGGCACGCACTTGTACCAAAACAGCGTTCATTCCATAGCTTTTTTGCTTATCGAGTATGGTTCTAAATTCTTGTTGTTGGGATTCCGAACTCAGACCTTTTCGGCTTGGCCAGTCAATATTATCGACGGTTGCTATCCAAACTCCACGAAATTCACGTTTTGGACCAGTAGGTTTTGAAACTATTTGTTGGGTTACCTTTTTATTACATCCGCTTAGAAAAGCGTAGATTATCAGACAAAAAGCAGCTTTTTTGAAGTGCATCGAAATACTTTTTTTGAAATTTTGTTCAAAATTAGAGAAAAATTTAACCCAAAGGTTATTTTTTGTTACTTTTGCTTTAAATAGTCCACGGTCAACTGTCCACAGTCCACAAATCAATTAACATTCTTTTTTAGATTAACGACATTTAAACTTAAATCTGTCATAGCTCCTTGAAAGACTATCGACAAAAATATACACTGTGAAAGAATACGGAAGTAATATACAAAAACTAACAGACTACATCGTGAGTCTGCCTGACCGTGAACAACGCACAAAATATGCCCATATTTTGATTGAGTTGATGCGTCAGATTCACCCAAATATGCGTGAGGGAATTGATTATTCTAAAAAACTTTGGGATGACCTTTATATCATTGCCAATTTTGATTTGGATGTTGACAGTCCATTTCCGCCACCACCAAAAGAGATTTTGGGTAAAAAACCAATGACCGTTCCGTACAATCAGCATCAGCTAAAACACCGTTTGTATGGCCGAAATTTAGAATTATTGGTAGTAAAAGCCATGATTACGCAAGATTACGACGAACGCAAGGCTTTTATTTCGTACATGGTACGCTTAATGAAGAGTTTCTTCCAAGTTTGGAACAAAGACACCATCGAAACGGCCGATTGTTTACAACAGATTCTCGAATTATCAGGCTTTAAACTTCAAAAGGAAATCGACGAGCTTCGTCGTGATGGTTTGATGGAATCATCGCCGAGAGATGGCAGCAGCAATCGCCAACGTACACAACAAAATCAGTCGCAGGGCGGAAATAACTACCAGTTTAGAGATAATCGTGGTGGCGACCGTGACAATCGTGACCGTAATCGTGGTAATGACCGTAACGACCGCAACAAAAATTTCGGCAACGGCAATTACAAAAACGACCGTAACGATAGAAACAACAATAATAAAAATAACAATAACCGCAGACCGAGATAAGTGCTGACGCACAATTGAGAATTAAAAATTGAGAATTAAGAATTATTGAAACTAAGGTTTCCTGATTCTATATACTCCTTTTCTCATTCTCAATTCTACATTCTCAATTCTTAATTCCATAAAATGGCATCTTTTAAAATTACAGGAGGACGAAAACTTAAAGGAGAGATTATTCCGCAGGGAGCAAAAAACGAAGCATTACAGATTTTGTGTGCCGTTTTGATGACCAAAGAACCCGTAACGATTCATAATATTCCGAATATCCGTGATGTAAACAAACTCATGGAATTGCTCGAAGATATGGGCGTAAGTCGCAATAAAGTAGGCGATGGCTCATACCGTTTTCAAGCCGATGCCGTGAACTTTGAATACTTCGAGACAGCCGAATACAAAGACAAAGCAGCTTCATTGCGTGGCTCAATCATGCTCTTGGGGCCGATGTTGGCACGTTTTGGCAAAGGAAAAGCTCCTCGCCCAGGTGGAGATAAAATTGGTCGTCGTCCGTTGGATACGCACTTTACTGGTTTTCAGAAACTCGGTGCCGAATTTATCTACGACCCGAACGATGCTTTCTACACAGTAGATGGTTCTAAAATGAAAGGTGCGTATGTTTGGATGGACGAAATTTCGGTAACAGGAACAGCCAACGTTTTGATGGCTGCCGCAATGGCCGAAGGCACGACCACCATTTATAACGCCGCTTGTGAGCCGTATCTACAACAATTGTGCAAGATGCTCAACCGTATGGGAGCAAAAATCAGCGGAGTTGGCTCAAATCTCCTCACGATTGAAGGAGTGAGCGAATTGGGCGGTTGCGAGCATACGATGCTACCAGATATGATTGAGATTGGTAGCTTCATTGGTTTAGCGGCCATGACCCAATCAGAGATTACGATTAAAAACTGTCAGATTCCAGAACTCGGTATTATTCCTGATGTATTCAAGAAATTGGGAATTAAGATGGAATTCCGTGGCGATGATATTCATATTCCTGCTCAGACTCACTACGAAATCAGTTCATTGATTGATGGCTCGATTCTGACGATTTATGATGCTCCGTGGCCAGGATTTACACCTGATTTGATTTCGATTATTTTGGTAACGGCTATTCAAGCCAAAGGTGCGGTATTGATTCACCAAAAAATGTTTGAAAGCCGCTTATTCTTTGTCGATAAATTGATTGAAATGGGGGCTCAAATCATTTTGTGCGACCCGCACCGTGCCAACGTGATTGGTTTGAACCGTGAGCATAATTTGCGTGGAATCAGAATGACATCGCCTGATATTCGTGCGGGGGTTTCGTTGTTGATTGCAGCACTTTCGGCCGATGGTACAAGTACGATTGATAACATTGAGCAAATTGACCGTGGCTACCAAGATATCGACAAACGTTTGAATGCGATTGGTGCAGAAATTATTAGAATTTAATTCCACTGACGATAGTCGATAGACCATAGTCAAGAAGGATTTTATTGAAAGATAATATTTTACTTACTATTGAAAAATGGGTTGTTTCGGCATCCCATTTTTTTGTTTAAAAGCTAAGTTGCTGATTATCAGCCTAAAAGCTAATTGCTAATTGCTTACAGCAAAAAACATTAAAATATTTTTGAAAATTTCTTGGGTTGAGTTTTGGATTTGAAAAATTAAATTCTACCTTTGCAGTCCCAAAGCGATTTGCCCGGATGGCGGAATTGGTAGACGCGTTGGTCTCAAACACCAATGAGGTTACACTCGTGCCGGTTCGACTCCGGCTCCGGGTACTCTAAGTATCAAAAAAAACCGTAATATGCTGATAATTAAGCAATTACGGTTTTTTTATTTCTCAAAAATCAGAATTGTTAGTAATAGCGTTAGTAACACAGATTTTAAGCCTCTGATTCAATTTCTTTTTTGGATAAAACTTGAATCTCACCACTTAAAAATCTTTCTTGAAAATCGGCAAATGCTTTAGTTCGTCTGATGGTATCATACTTTACTCTCCAATCGGTATCGTCCCACACAACAGCATTGATGTAATGATTAATTTCATCTTGAGAAACATTGCCTTTTAAATTCCTCCTTAAAAAACAAAAAGTGATTATATCGAAGTTTTCCCAGTTTAAATTTTGGTATTCATCTAAATAAAACACAGTCATTTCTTGGTCTTTATTAGGTGAAGGGCTTTTTTCAGTCGCTCTTTTGTGGTGTGCCTGTTGTTTACAGGTGTTTGAGCAATAAAGAGAATCACTTCTTTTAGCTTCAAAACTTTTGCCACATTGTTTACATTTTTTCTTTTCCATTGGAATATATTGGTTTGTTAATAGTTATAAAATACGTTTGATATTGGTATGAAATCCGTTAAACGGTTTCTATGGGTTTTCCTAACAGATAATCGTTAAAGTCCTTACTATTAGGGTATAGTTTTTGAGACTGATTTACTACGCTATAACCTTTGTTAATCAATTGATTTACAGTAGATTGACCACTTTTGTCGTTATCAAGAAAAGAATTGATAATTTGATTATCGGTTAGGGTCTTTAAGAATAATTGTAGATTGTTATTAGTATTAAGTACAATAGTAGTATTATTAAATGCTTTGGTATTATAGTACTGAAGTGCTGAAAGAAAATCGAAGAATCCTTCAAATAAATTAACAGTTTTTGTGCCTTTATCAAATACGGTTATTCCGTTAGCGGTCTTGGCTTTAAACTTTAAGGCATTTCTCAATTCATAACCACCACTATTATTCTGAAAGCCTACTGCAAAATACCTTTTGCCGTTATTGCTGAAGTGTATTTCTTTTAAATAGATTTTGCCTAAATCTATATTGATTCCTCGTTGTTCTATATATTGAATCAATGAAGGGTTTGTAATTGATTGAACGCTCTTTATTTCAATCTTTGATTCCTTGATAGTGTTATTACCGCTAAAAGAAAAAGATAAATCAGAAACGTTGTTTTCACGTCTCGGATACTTCTCTGTAACGTTGCTATTAGGTGCAAAACAGGTGCTTTTTAGGCTCTGTATTCGCTTGACTGCTTCAATGAAAGGTATTTGTTCAATTAGTTCAACTAATCGAATTATATCGCCTTTTTGACCGCTTGAATAATCATTGAATACGTTCTTGTTTGGTTCGACCAAAAACGATGCTGTTTTCTCGTTGGTTAATGGTGAATAATACACCATTTGCCTGCCAACTTCTTTAAATGGATGTATTCCATTACTGTTTAGATAGTCAATAATAGAATATTGCTTTACTTCTTCGATGTCTGATTTATTTATAAACATTGTACTTTTCTTTTAGCGGTAATAGAATTTAATGCGTTTTGGCGTGATATAGCTGTTTTTTTGGAACATTTGGAACAAAGACATTTTTGGTATTTTTTTTGGAACTTTGGAACACTTTTGGAACATATTTGGAACAGTATAATTAATTGATTATTAAATACTTATTGTCATTTGTTCCAATGTTCCAAGATTTTAAGAAAAATATAAACCAATCATTTTCTTGTCTTTTTGTTGTTCCAAATGTGTTCCAAGCACTTTTTATTTTGGAACAAAATCGGCTTTTTTGGAAATTAATTGTACTTTTCCAATATTTAAGAAAATGTGGTTTTGTGAATCTCCTGAGCGTACATATACCAGGTACTTTCACGCTTTACCGTCCCTAATCGAGTTATATTGAAATAAAGCTCTTTCACGGTTCTTTTGTAGTCTTTTTCTACACGCATCGGTTGCACTTTTCTTTTTGTTGGTGGTTATCCTTCCACAACCGCAAACACAAACTTTCGTATTGTGAATTGTTTTAGGATTCGTAGAAGTCGCCACGTCCCAAATAGCTTTAGCAATCACATAGGATACGCCTAAATGTACGCCATTACCTACGGCTTGATATTTAGCAGAACGTGTAAATGAATCTAATTCGGGTGTAGTATTGAACCCCTGTAATTTGCAAAAATCATCAAACTTTCTACGGTCTTGTTTTTTGCCTTCAGATGCAAGCACAATTCTTTGTTTTGTATCTGACTTTTTGAAGTCGAAAACATTTAAAATCATACCGTCAAGACTACCAAATTGGAAAGTTCTATTTCTACTTTGTTCAAATCCTAAATCGTTAGGTGATAAATTAAACCGTTGAACATGATAGCCGTCGATTGCTACCGTTGGCACTTGTAGAACATTTTCTAAGAGAAACCAATTAGGCTTGCACTCATTAACAATACGGCAAAAATGCCATAGCATTTCAATAGAATTGCCTTTAGGTGTTCGATTCAATAAGCTAAAATCTTGGCATGGACTACCGCCAATTATACCATCGAATTTGCCTATCATTCCTTTAAAGTTTCTAATGTCCCCACTAAGTAGTTTTTCGGGTGCAGCAACAACACAAAAACCGTTTTCAGTAAATCCATTATCCAACATTCCTATTCCTTGAAAAAGTGAAAGTATTAATTTCATAGTCAGTTATTTTATTTGAAAATCTGTGATTCAGCTTTACTACTTTACCGCCAGGAGAATCACATTTAGAAATGAAAAAGTAGGATTTTAAGGCTTTATAAATGATTCTCTTTTGAAAATGAAATGCCAATTATTTTCGTTTTCGGGGAAGAAATTACCTTCTTTAGTTCTTTCGGCTCGTTTTAGGCTATGGAAAGAATATCGGTTTTTCTTTTGTTCTGTTAGTCCAAATTCTTCGATTAGTGAGCGTTTGATTTTTGAACGGTCTAAAAACCTAAATCGGTCTTCAAGTTCGTCATACAGGTTACTTACAGAATACCTAAGTTCGTTTTCTTCATCGAAGTAGTTAAATGATTCTATCATTAGGTCTCTAATCGCTTTACCTGTGGCGGTTAGACTATTATCAAAATAGTATTGGAGTTGGTCGGTGTGGTATGCTTCGGGTGCAAAATACATTCTTCCAGCTTCTTCGTGTACTAATTTGCGGTTAGTTAAAAAGTATAAGAAAGCAGGCATTTCATTCATAAAATCCGCTTCAATGTTTGGGTTTTCTTTTATCCCTTTTTCTGCAAATGTTGGTACTTTAAAAACTGCAAATCTTGTTTCACCTTTTTCTATTGGTAGGGCTTTGCCTTCTTCATTGCTTAAAAAGATAAATTTGCCGAAAAAGTCAATTTGCTTTTGGGCTTTGTTTTTTTCGTTGGCGGTTATTTTGCCTGTTTCAGTACTGAAGCGTTTAAGCATTTGCATTATGCCATTCTTTTCTAAAGAGGTTTCATCTACAATAATGGCTAATCGTTTGACCCAAATAGAGTTGAAATCACTTTCTAATTCAGCGTTTCCAAGTTTGGCGGTATTATCTTGAAACATTAATTTAAGCAAGTTCCCAAAGGTACTTTTGCCCGTTCCTCGCTCTTTTGATTCCAATAATAATATTGGTAGTCGTTGTGTCGGTTTCATATATAGTATTTGCAAATAGTCTAAAATAAAGTCTATTTTATTACCAAATACATGATTTAGATAATCTAAAATAGCATCAAACTTGCCTTCTTTTGGTTCGTGTGAAATCTTATAATATTCATTAAAAAATCCTTGCACTACTTGTTGGTAGCGTATGTGTGAAGGCACAAGACAAAAACCTTCATATTTCTTAATTGACCTAAAAAAGTCACTATTTTTGCCCAAATCGTCTTGCACAGTTCCTTTGTCTCTTTTTACATAATTACGGTGTAATTTCCCATCTTTATCAGGTATAAATACTTCTTTCATGTATTCATCGCCTACACGGATAAAGCGTTTTGCTAATTCTTCTTTATCTTGAAATAGTTGATTATCATTATTTTTGCTCATATATTTGAAAAGCTAAAGATTTGATAGATTAGTGTAAAGCCCTATTCATGCCGTCGAATAGGGCTTTTTTGATTAAAGTCTTATTTGGTTAAATTCCTGTATTTTATCCGCTTGTATCAAAAGGGCTGTATTATGCTCTTTCAATATTCTACATTCATCAAAATTTGATTCGTATAGTTCTTGGTACTTTAGCTGACAATGGACAGACATTCCATATAACTCGACTAAAATATTATACTTTTCAACCAAATTTGCCATGTTTGAAGGTGTTGGCTCTATTGTTTGAGCATCTATTTTGCTTATCATTGTGGTAGTGCTTTGAGTGGTTTATAATAGATTATTATCAATTTTTGAAAGTTCGTTGAACACCCTGTTTTTCTTGATTTTTCGATAGTGTTTCAGATGCTTTGTAGTTTTGTGACCCATGAAATAGGCTATATTTTCATCGGAGAAACCCGAAATATTAGCTAAGTGATTAGCGTATGTTTTTCGGGCTATCTTGGAGGTTAGACGAATGTAGATACCAACGATTTTTGCAGCTTCTTTAAGTTCTCGGTTTAGTTCGGTCAAACTACACTTTGGGAGGTCGTTAATGCTTTTGTATTTGTCCAAAATCTTAATGGCAAAATTTAGCATTAAGGCATCGGCTTCCGAACCCGATTTTTGCCTTTCTTGCTTAATAAAATGCCTACCGTTTTCTAAATAGTAGTTATCATTTGTTAGTCGTGCATAGTCACAATGGTCGATTCCTGTGCCACACATAAACAGAAACATATCGACAATCTTTTCTAATC
The DNA here is from genome assembly GCF_014644295.1 of Emticicia aquatilis. Taxonomy (GTDB): domain Bacteria; phylum Bacteroidota; class Bacteroidia; order Cytophagales; family Spirosomataceae; genus Emticicia; species Emticicia aquatilis. The sequence goes on along the minus strand of NZ_BMKK01000001.1, from coordinate 278,959 downwards.
GTGGTGTAAATGCGTGGTTTTGCAGGCGTTCTAAATGCTCAATATCCAACGATGTAGTATTGATTCTTTCATCGAACTTTAGGCGTAGGGCTGTGAGTTGATTATTAGGAATGTATTTTTTGATAATAGCAAAATCTAATACTCTTTTCACAAGTCCAAGAACACGGCTTGTGTGATTATTGCCACTCTTGTTCCTAAACATGAATAGCTTAAATTCTTCAGCTAAATCATAGTCAAAATCTTGACATTTAATATTTTCCTTTTTGGATTGCTTTAGAAAAGTAATTAAATGCCTACGGTAAGTATTATGATTCTTTTTAGTTTGGTGCTTATTTCCATATTCGTTTTGGCGTTGTAAATACGCATCTAAAACCTTCAAGAATGGAGGTGTTTTATCTGCTTTAATAATTTTGCTTTCTAACTTACTTTTGTAGGCTTCAATGATTGTTTTGGCTGTTACTTCTTGGTTGCTTGCAGATAATTGGAGTTCAATTTGTTGTAAGGTCGAAGTGATTAACCTTAGTTTGGCGTTTATTGGCTCGTTTTCAACGCCATTAAAGCACTTTTTCTTTGCGTTCCATTGCTTTTCTTGACCTTTTACAAATGAATTAAACTGTGCCTTTTGACCATTACAGGTGATAGTTATATAAACAGAAACTTCACCGCTTTTACTTTCTGACTGTCGGCGTATCCATTGGAGATACGATACTTGATTGATAATAAATGGATTATCCATATATTTGAGTGTTTAAAGTTAAAATTTAAGTTTACAAGCCCCGACCTACTGCAATAGGAAAGGGCTTTTTGTATTTCTAAGGGTGAATGTCTAAAAAAGGTCTTTTGGATTTATCTTAAAGTAGTCTGATAAAGCCTTTATTTCAATCCGTGTTGGCTCTACTTCATTTCGCATAATTTTTGCAAATCGGTGTTTATTAATGCCAATAGTTGAGTAAAACATGGCATTAGGTTTAAATTCAGTATTAGGTAGCATGACTGATTTTAGAGATTCATTAATCAGCTGAGAAATTGGAGTTAATGTTTTATTTTGCATAATGTTAGTTTTTGTTTGTGCAAATATTGAATTTAAATTTAAAAAATGCAAATTTTAAATGTGCAAAATATGATTTTATCTATAAAATATAAATTCTGATTTTTGTATTATGAATAAGATTTATGCAAATATTAAAGCTATACGTCTCGCTAAGGGGTTGAAGCAAGAAGACGTAGCCGAAAAACTTGGATTAGCCCCAAGCAATTATGGACGTGTAGAACGTGGACTTACGGAAATATCCGTTGAAAGATTAGAAAAAATTGCAGAAATTTTTGAGATGTCGGTTAGTAGCGTTTTAAACTATGATAAAGAGAATCCGGTCGATTTTAAGGAGGATTTTGAATATTATTATAATTTAAGTAAAAAATTAGCGAAACAAGTCGAAAAATTAAAAGAAGAAGACGACCAAAGAGACGAAGAAGAAATTGAAGACTATCGCAGAAAATCAAGAGAGATTGATTCCTTAAAGACTAAGATTAAACAACTTCAAGATAAGATAAAAGAGAAAGAAAACATTATTCAAGAAAAAGAGAATATTATAAAAGATAAAGATAGAATGATTGGAATTCTTGAAAAAGCTATTGATATGATTGGGGCAAAATGATTATTATTTAGAATATCTCAAAATACAAATTTGTTATTTTGAATACTAAAACTCACGAATTATAAAAGTTTGTTGCTATAATGACCGAAGTTGAAGTTTCTTTTAAATTTATTAATCAAGGTTAAAAGAATAGTCTCGATACTTTTGTTTTTGCTGGAATTTGATTTTAGTCACATCTTATTTAGAAATTAAATCCCATATATAATAACAAGGCATTACTACTCCCAGTTTTCCTCCTGTATTATCTGAGTGAGTATGAGTGATAACTCCAATCATTGCAGTCATACTAAAATGACTTCTCATTATCCCCGAACCAGACTTCGTTGCCCTAACAAAAACGCTTGAACCACTTGCTCCCTGCATACTGGGTTTGTCTAAATAAAAGTATTCAACGTATTCATTAGTTTGTAATGACTCAAATACTCTTGATTCAAATATCTTAGTTGAATTTATTATACTTGATATTTCGGCAGAAAAACTTACAGGCGATATCTTTGGTGAATTGATGTCAAAATTAGGAAATCCATAAAAATAAGTTTCATCACCTCTCATTAGTGCATCTAACGATTTTGGAATACGTATGGAATTAATAGCAATTTGTAATAAAAACTGTTCCCAGTCTTTATTAATTGGTTCTACTTCCAAAGAAGAGATATCTGCTTTTGGATGATGTGTCCAAATTGTTGGCAAGTTTTTGCTTATGAAAATTATATCTATCTTAATTGGAACGCTATCTTTTCTAAAAGAAAAGACAACTTGTGCATGATTACTTAAATTTGAAGCAACGTGTTTGGCTGTAATTATGAAATATCGGTTATCATGACTTATTAATGTTCCCGTGCCAGATAATCTACATTCATTGTCATATAGAACAACTATACTTGTTGATATTTGGTCTAATGATAGATGAGGTAAGTCGATTTGTGAAAACCCAGCTTGAGAAATTAAAAAGAAAATAAATAAAAAATATTTGCTCATACTATTGTAGAAATAATACATCTGTTCCTATAAACAAAACAAGGATAAAATGATTTATGTTCATTCAAGAGGCTATTTAATTTTAGGCAGAATTTTGGTTCCATGCTAACACCATTACTAACAATTTACAGATAATACTATGCAAAGTGCTTAAAGTCAGATATTTATGGAGTTGATTTATTTGCCGGCTCCGGGTACTTAGAAGCTCTTAAATCATTGATTTAGGAGCTTTTTTTATTTGGTTTTAATTGAAATTTTTATAGATTTGAAACCGATAAGAGCGGAGTCACTAACACATTTACTAACAGAATATCATGAGTGCAGCACAGGGATTCTATGAGGTTTATAAGGCATTGCCAAAGAAGGTGCAAAAAGAGGTAAAACTTCTCATTGAAAATGACGAAACCGTAGAAGTTTCACTAAAAGCTATTGAAAAGGGTTTGGAAGAAGTGAAGCAAATTCGTGATGGAAAATTACCACGAAAAACATTTGCTGAACTCAAAAAAGAAATGGTTAATGAAAAATGAAGTAATTGTTACACCTCATTTTGAACGAAACTACAAACGATTTGCCAAGAAGTTCGCCTCGCTTGGAGGTGAGGTAGATACTTTAGTTAATGAATTGCTCAAAAACCCAACTTTGGGAGAATCTTTAGGGGCAGGTTTATACAAAATTCGTGTGGCCGTGGAGAGTAAAGGAAGTGGAAAAAGTGGAGGTTTTAGGGTAATTACATACTTAATAAATCAGACCAAAGAAGGAACTGATATTTATTTGGTAACGATTTATGATAAATCTGAAGAAAGTACCAAACAGAAGAATGTTCTCCTGAAATTAATAAAAGATATTTTATGAAAAGCCCTTAAATCACTGATTTAGGAGCTTTTTTATTGATAACAAATCAGAGTAAATATTTCTCGGCAACAGACAAGTTGGAAACTTGCCCTACAAAAAACTGACCACTTGGTGGTCAAACTTGAATAGCCCTAAATGAAATTCAGGGAGAAAGAATAGGAGAGATTTTCCGACTCTGGAGGAGTCGAACTTTTATTGTTTTTATTCTCGGCAACTGACATTTGGAAACTTGTCCTACAATTAGACACACATCATTTTCATTCGCAGAGTAAACCCATAATAAGCCTCTCTGACAAACTTCTACCTTTGTTAGGCTACTAAAAACCATATATTTATTCGATTGACGGCTAAGATATACTTTCTCAATTTTGTAGAATAAATTATCTAAAAACGAAAGTCATGAAAAATAAACTATCCAGAAAGCATCAAACCCTACTCAACGATGCTCCCAAACAAATCATAAGACTGGAGGCCGACATCAATTACACGGTATTTTATATGCAAAGTGGCAAAACCCAAGTGATGTCGTATTCGCTTAAAAATTATCAAGACAGCCTTACTTTTTCATTCGTTCGAGTTAATAAATCGTGTATTATTAATCTCCATTTTTTAGCGAAATAGATACTTCATCCAAGAAAATTTTGCTTAAAGATGGGTCAGAGTTTGTGATTTCAAGAAGACGATTGGAAGAAGTGTGCCGTAATATTTCTAATTATTAAACTCATTAAACCTTTATAGTCATGAAAAGACTACTTATTATATTCGTTTCCGTAATCAATTTTGCTTGGGGGCAATCAGTTTCTATCACACCTACTTCCTTGAAAAAAAATACGGATACTTATCAAAACGACATAGAGTTGAATCAATATGGCAATACAAGTGCGATAATTACAGGTAGGGCTGCTTCGGGTACGGCTGCTTCGCCAAGTAATACTGTTACGAGTACTGAACTTTTCAGGATTGGTGCGGGTGGCTATGCCAATAGTGCATTCACTCCCACAAGAACAAGTATCGGATTTTGGACCTCTGAGTCATGGACAAGCACGGGTAATGGAACAAGAATGGTGTTTTATACTACCCAAAATGGTACGGCTCTACAAACCGCAAAAATGCTCATAGACCATAATGGCAATATTGGCATGGGGACTGTTACACCATCGGCAAGGCTACATTTGAGTGGTACTGAAACCGAAAAAATGAGATTAGAAAATACTTCGACTTTAGCTACCAATATTACAAACGATATGTATTTCAAAACGGGTAGTTATTTTACGGGAGCTATTAAATCGATTGGTGTTACTTCGCAATCTGCCCGTATGGGTTTTTATACTTTTGCAGGAACCAATACACAAGATTTATTGGAAAGATTAAGCATAACAGATGGTGGAAATGTTGGAATCGGAGCGACGGATCCATTAGAAAAATTGCATGTGTCGGGAAATATACGTTCGTCGGGTTTGGCAGGGACAGGCGTTAGACAAGTTTTTGCCGATGTAAACGGTACTTTGAGTACGGGTGTACCACAAGTTATGGCTTACGGAGCATATCAATTAGCTACTGCGGATAATAGTGCATTAAATAATCTGATACAATTTAATAATCGTGATGCGTATGGAAATACAGGCTCAGATAGCGACTTCTCGATGGGTATTAATTTACCACAAGGGTCTGTTATAAGCAATATCATATCGTATGTAATTGATAATTCTGCCGTGGCAGATATTGCTATGGCCTTTTACAAAAAGAATCATACGACAGGAAGTATTTCTAATCTCTTGTTTATTACAACAAGTGGCATCAATTCAACAACTCTACAAACCACGAATATACCAACTACCGAAACAATAGATAATAATATTTACTCGTATTTTATTAATTTTTACCCTGTCATTAGCTCAGGAATTACTCCAAACTATTGGCAAGGTACTTCTATGAAAATTAGGAGTTTGGTTGTGAAATATAATTTGTAATTTTAAAAACAAATTTATTATGCCTAAACTGTTTTTATTCTTCTTGTTCTTTAGTACCAGTAGTCTATTTGCACAGCATATTGGACACATCGCTCAATGCGATATTGATATGGCCAATCAAAGTGCAAAAAATATGCGGCCAAATGCGGTTTCGATAAAAACTGTCAGAAAATCTCCTGCTGTACTAAATGCTAATACCGCTAATTTTCTTTTAGAAGCGATTATTACGGGAGGTACCCCCTCATCTATCGAATTTGAGTTTGATGGTAGCACTACTCGTACCAAGCTCCTTGATAATGCCACAAATGGCGATAAAATAGCTGGTGATGGAACGTACAGTATTACGATAAGTAAACCAAGTGCGGGCTGGAATCATGATAAAGTATTAGGCTATATTTATCTATTCGAAAACGGCGTACAGCAACTACGATTTAATATTTTTACAGAAATTCGGACTGCTGCAATGCCATCGCCAACTATCAGAAAAATCAATAATAACATTCAATTTACGGATTATATATTTAACATCACGGACGATGTTGGTTCTAAAAATTTTGCCAATGAAGCGGTTCTTGCCAAAGAATTTTATAAGTATCACCGAGATGAGTATGATTTTCTAAATTTTATTTTGGTTCCGGGTTATATAGATAACCGTTTTCATTCTTCGTTAAGAAATTCGGTACAAGGAATCGGACAAAGCAACCTTAATGCAGGCGACCAATATGGTAGTGCTGCAAGACTCAAAGGTTTTAATTATGCTCCACAATTATCTATTTTTGATGGTATCAATAATGGTTTTAACCACGAGACAGGGCATCAGTGGATAAATTATGCAAAAAACAGTTTTCTGAAAGATGGGGTGCCTCACATGCCCGCAAGTAATATAGCCAGTGGTGTGATGGGCATAAGCATTGGTGGTGCTGGCGGAGCAGGTGGCGATTTTCATAATAATTTTGTTGAAGAAGGAAATTCGTATCGATTAGTAGCTAAAAATAAAGCGGAAGATGATATTTTTAATGAATGGGAATTATATCTTATGGGGTTAATTCCTGCCTCTGAGGTTAAGAGTCAAGCGATAATATTTAAAGACCAAAGTAAATATCCATTGGGTTCGATTTATCCTAAAACGGATTTCAACTATTATACTATCAATGATTTTATTGCTCAAATGGGCAATCGTGTGCCTGATTTTACCCAGAGCCAGAAACAATTTACGATGGCAACGATTGTGGTTTCTGAAAAACTATTATCGGACGATGAAATGGCCTATTTGAATCATAACCTGAAACGTGCCGAAAGTAATGTAGCAGTAGAAATACGTAATGGACTTACGATGTCGCTTGCGAAGCCATTTAGATTGGCAACGAGAGATAAAGCCACCATGCGAACCTTACTAAACACTAACGTAAATTGTACTACAGTTCCTGCCAAACCAGTTATTACTTCAATCAATAATTTTAAGGTTTGCGAAGGCTCACAGACTGAATTATCAGTCAGTCTCAAAACGGGCGAGCAGGCAATTTGGTATTATAGAGGTGTTCCTTTAGATAACAGAACAGGTAAAATTAATGCCAATGAAACTTCTGGCGGATATACCGTCAGTATCAGAGGGGCTGATGGGTGTAATAGTTTAGAGTCGGATGAAGTAAAACTGGTAAAATTGCCTCAACCTACCAAGCCTGTTATTACCTCAACCACTAATTTCAGATTTTGCGAAGGCTCACAAACCGAGTTGGCGGTGAGCCTCAAAACAGGCGAACAAGTCATGTGGTATTACAATGGTACTTCACTCAATTTGCAAACCAATAAAATAAATGCTAAAGAAACAACAGCTGCATATACAGCAGTTATTCGTAATGCCGAAGGCTGTGAAAGTCCAATTTCAAATGAGATAAAGTTGGTAAAAATCACGCTAACTCCACCACAAATACAATCAAGTAATGGTACAGAAGTAGATTTTGGCAAAACAACTATATTATCTACAACTGCTACAACTGGCTTGAGTTTTCAATGGTTTAAAGACAATAACCCAATCGCCAATGCTACCAATAGTAGCTATACAGTTAGCGAAAATGGCAATTATACACTCAGAATAACAAATGCAGAGGGCTGCACGATTACTTCTGCTCCTACTCAAGTAACCATAAAACCGCAAGTTTTGGGCTTAAATGAAGAAGAAATTAATCAAAAATTAAAGCTTTCTCCCAACCCTGTAGAAGATAATCTAAAGATTGAAATTTATGCGTCAAAATCATCATTCGTCAGTCTATCCATTGTAAATATTGCTGGTAAATCTGTGTATAAATCAGCCTATATTGCATTAACTAACGGATGGAATAGCATCAAACTCGATATTCAAACACTTTCAGCAGGGTCTTACTTTTTGTTAGTTGAGAATTCAGAAAAAATGTATTCTAAAAAATTCTTGAAAGTGAAATGAAGATCTGAATAGGTATGATATGACTCGTAACTTAGTATTTAACTCCTTCAAAATAAAACCTATAAAAAATTACCATTTCTATTCAATTTATGGACAGTTACATTACTAACTCTGAATGAAATTTGAAGAGAATTGGTACTTTTTTATCATCCAAATATCATTTTCATTAGTAAAAACAAAACCGAAGGACAGAACAGACAGCCCAGACCTGTGTAGAAAGTGGCCGTTAATGCTCCGTAAGGCACTAATTTAGAGTCGGTGGCTGCTAAACCTGCCGTTACACCACTGGTTGTTCCCATCAGTCCACCAAAAACCATGGCTGTATGTGGGTTGTTTAGGCCTATGTATTTGGCAATAAATGGTGTGCCAATCGTTACGGCTACGGCTTTCACTACACCCGCTGCAATGCTCAAAGCCATCACATCAGAGTTTGCTCCGATGGCTGCACCCGTTACAGGACCTACGATATATGTACACGCACCCGCACCGATGGTGGTGAGGCTAATAGCATCGGTATAACCACCGAGCAATGCCACTACAACTCCACCTAAAAACGATAAAACAATGCCCAAGAAAAGTGATAATGCCCCAACCCAACCTGTGCGTTTCATGACAATAAAACTTGCACCCATAGCAGTCGAGACAATGGCAAAGTCACGTAGCATTGAACCGCCCATTGTGCCAAAGCCCGAGAATATTTTGATGTCGGCAATGCCTTTTTCACCTTTGGTATAAACGCCACCGATATAGGCCAAAACCAAACCCATAAGAATGGCGATAGCCGAAGCAGGGATTTTTTTGTTGGTAAACTTATCAGAGATAATGCCTGACACATAAATGATGATACCCACCAAGAGGAAAGCCACCACCAAACCATTTTTTTCGAGGAACTTTGCGATGATTTCCATGTTAGTCGAGTTGGGTATTTTTTGAAAGTTTAGCCAGTAAAGGAATCGTGATAGCACAAATAACGATAGGTACAAGGCCCGCCAAGACCGCAATGAATCCACTCGAAACGGCAACTCGCACATTTTGGGTTGCCGACATTGCTACTACGATAGGAATATACATCTGATTCCAGAACATAATCCCGTTTTCGGTATTTCGGTCGAGATAGTCCTTTTTATTGAACCAATCGCTGAGTAAAATCAGCAATAACATCGCAAAACCAACACCCCCAACATTGGCATCAACTCCGATGATTTTACCCAAAAATTCGCCAAAAAGTTGGCCAATTACATAACAAAAAGCCAAAATGGCTACTCCGTAGATTATCATTAATTTAGGTTAGTTTGTATTTGTCGGACATCAGTCGCAACATGGTTAAGAACAGAATATTTCTCCGTGAAATTCAGTGCAATCCGTGTCTCCGTGGTAACCGACGCTTAGTAAATCGTATTTCAGTTGAATAGTTTCTTCAAATCATTCTTAGTCACCTTGCCCATGGCGTTGCGAGGGAGTTCTTCTACAATTTTGTATTGGCGTGGAGTTTTGTAGGCAGGCATTTTTTCACGCATCCAAGTATTGAGGGCTTTTAGGTCTAAGTTTGTATCGTTTACGATAATGGCTGCCGCTACGAGTTCGCCCCATTCTTCGTTCGGAACCCCCACTACGCTACAATCTTCTATGGCAGGGTGCGTACGAAGTATTTCTTCAATTTCCAAGGCAGAAATCTTATAGCCACCCGATTTTATAATGTCGATGGAATCACGACCTAAAATTCGATAATAGCCTTTTTCTACTACTGCCACATCGCCAGTTTTAAACCAACCATCCTCTGTAAAAGCCTTTTGAGTAGCTTCGGGTTTATTCCAATATTCCAAGAAAACATTTTTGCCTTTTATCTGAATCTCGCCAGCTTGTCCACGTTTCACCACCACGTTGTTTTCATCAACCAGTCTGGCCTTTACACCCGCAAGTGGTTTTCCGATGTACCCAGCTTTGCGTTCTGCATCGTACGGATTACTGATTCCCATGCCGATTTCGGTCATTCCATAGCGTTCGAGTAGGGTATGGGTACTTATTGTTTTCCATTTTTCCATCACCGAAACAGGCAAGGCTGCCGAACCAGAAACCATCAAACGGAATTTGGCAAGTGTATCGGTAATTTGTGTCTGTTGGTCGGCCGAAAGACTTTCCCAGTGCGAAATAAGTTTAAAATAGATAGTAGGAACGGCCATGAAAACATTGATTTTACCTTTCTGAAATGCTCCAAAAACACCCTCGGCCGAGAATGAAGGCAAAAACTCAACCGTCGCACCCGACCACAAAGCACACGAAATAACATTGATAATGCCATGAACATGGTGAAGTGGAAGCACACATAAAATATGGTCTTTGGCCGACCATTGCCACGATTTTACTAAGGTCGAAACCTGTGCTTCGATGTTGGCGTGAGTTGTTACGACACCCTTTGGAAGGTTTGTCGTTCCACTCGTATAAAGTATCATTGCCTTGCGGCTTGATTGTAAATTGGGTAGTTTTTTTAGTTCGATAGTTGCTTTATCAACTTCGGGCAAAATAATAAAACGAAAGCCTTTTTCGGCCGCCAATGGGCGTAAGATTTCGGCATATTCAGCACCTGCAATCACAATTTCAGCCCCAGTATCTTCAATGACATATTGCAAAGATGGTAGCGGATAACTAATGCACAGAGGCACGGCAATTCCACCCGCACGCCAGATTCCCCTTTGAATACTCACGTAGTCGAACCCTGGTGAAACCATGAATGCTACTCGTGTTTCGTTGAGGTCTGATGTATTTTGAAGCAACAAAGAGGCAAATTGGTGCGAAGAATCAAGTAAATCTTTGTAAGTATATGAATGATTATCGGAAATGATAGCTTGGTTATCAGGGTTTGAGGTAGCGTTTTTTACTAATTTGAGCATGACTGGGCTTGGCTGAATAAGTTTTTTAGGAATAGGTTATCAATCGAAAAAAGAACGGCTAAAAGTATGAAATTTTGGTGAAATATTTGGACTACGGTCGCAGAATTTTAGTATTTCGGTTTTATGCCAACTTACACACAGCATTAATAAAACAATAAATTTTGATAACGAAGAAAAAAAATCACCATTCCTCGAAAAAAATATCAATAATTGATTTTAGTCTCATTGTTTTTTGAAACCTCAAGTGTATGAATCAATTAGGAATAAAGAATAGTACTCTGAAAATCAGCTACTTTACTCTCTAAACAGATTATTCGAGGGTGGTAAAAATATATGACTATACGTAATAGGCATGATTGTTGATTATGAAAAATTATTGAACGGTATCGTTTATGCTCTCCTTTATTTTCCTCCAAAAACACCCAATCTTCTCTTGTATTCGCACAAAGGTTTATTTATGGCATATTTTTTGGTAAGAAAAATTATTAAGCGGTATTATTTTATTTATTCTTAGCCGCTGAATAATTTTTTAATATGATAGTTAGAATGAAACATCTATCCAAAGTTAGTTTATTCCAAAGGCTATTAGGAATTGCTTTCCATACCATGAAAGCCAATAACTCGCCTCGATTGATTACATATTCGTATCGAATGTTGTTGGGTTTATTGCTATTTTTAGTAAGTAATCATTTATCGGCACAGTCTGGTACTTTTAGCTGGAGTACATCAGGTGTTGGTAACGCATGGGCGGTAAGCGACAATACAAAAACCTACAATATTACCTACACCGAAGGAGGAGTCACTAAAACGATGACTGTTACGATGACTATCATCGACCCACATAACAGAAACTACGATTTAGACGTTTATACGACTCACCCTTTTGATACTGGTGGTGGCTGTTTACCTTATCCAGGGTCAACAGAAACAGATAATATTACAGGCAATGGTACAATAACAGACCCTTGGGATTCTGACTGTGGAAGTATCTTTACTGAAACAGAAGGTGCTTATGGCACAGGGTATCTTACTTTTGCCATAAAAACGCTTAATTCTGCTGAAGATGTTACTATCAGATATACATTCTCCAAACCAATATTTTTAGATAATTATACGGTTGGCGATATTGATTATGTTGGCTTGGCTTACAGTAATTCAGTAAACCAATATGAAGCACCAGGTAACTCATACCAAGATGAAGTGAGTTTCACTGCTTCGGGTATTGGAGGAAATGTGCCGATTGACATCGTTGCTGGAGCGAACCTTACCAAAACAGGACAAACTGTAAAGGCAACATATAACACGAGTACAACAGGAGATGTTGACCCTAACTTGGCTGCAAATACAGCAACTTTATCAACAGCAAAAGCTATTACAAGTTTTGATGTAGCTTATTCAAATGGCCCTGAAGATGCAAGTGCAGAACAAAATAATCCTTCTTTGTATTCATGGTGGTCAGTGACAGCAGGAAAGGGTGCTACAAATGGAGTAAGTGATGACCACGCTATCCGAATTTCAGGTTTTACTTTTACGGTTTGCCCTACTTTTGTATATCCTTCAATTAATGCCACTATTTGTGCTGGGCAATCGGCAACGGTGACAGCAACTCCATCTAATGGTACAGCACCTTACACATATTCTTGGAGTACAGGCTCTACGGCAGCATCAATAACTGTTAATCCAGCTGCAACAACGCAGTATGTTGTTACAGTGACTGATGCAAATGGCTGTGCGGAAACAACAACTGCCCAAGTAACGGTGAATCCACTTCCAAATGCTAATGCAGGTTTAGATAAAACATTAACTTGTACAACAACAAGTGTAACTTTAAATGGAAGTAGCACTACATCAGGTGTAAGCTATTCGTGGACAACAACTGGTGGAAATATCGTGAGTGGTGCGACAACTGCAAGCCCAGTAGTAAATGCAGCAGGAACATATATATTGACAGTAAGAAATACAACAACAAACTGTACTGCAACTGATGCCGTAGTCGTAACATTAGATAATACCGCACCAAATGCTAATGCAGGATTAGATAAGACTTTAACTTGTACGACAACAAGTGTAACATTGAATGGAAGTAGCACTACATCAGGTGTAAACTACTCGTGGACAACAACAGGTGGGAATATCGTGAGCGGTGCAACAACAGCAAGTCCAGTAGTAAATGCAGCGGGAACATATATATTGACTGTAACCAACCCAACGACAGGTTGTACAGCAACTGATAATGCTATTGTGACTCTAAACAATACACCACCGAATGTAAATGCAGGAGCAGACAAGACATTAACTTGTACAACAACAAGTGTAACCTTGAATGGAAGTAGCACTACATCAGGAGCAACTTACGCATGGACAACAACGGGTGGCAATATAGTAAGTGGTGCAACAACTGCAAGTCCAGTAGTGAATGCCGCAGGAACTTATGTATTAACAGTAACCAATCCAGCAACAGGTTGTACTGCAACGGATAATGTTGTAGTAACTCTGGATAACACCGCACCAAATGCTAATGCAGGTTTAGATAAAACATTAACTTGTACAACAACAAGTGTAACGTTGAATGGCAGCAGCACAACATCAGGAGTAACTTACGCATGGACCACAACAGGAGGAAATATAGTAAGTGGTGCAACAACCGCAAGCCCAGTAGTAAATGCAGCAGGAACATATATATTGACAGTAACCAACCCAGCTACAGGTTGTACGGCAACTGATAATGTAGTAGTAACATTAGACAATACTGCACCAAACGTAAATGCAGGATTAGATAAAACTTTAACTTGTACAACAACGAGTGTAACATTAAATGGAAGTAGTACAACATCAGGAGTAACTTACGCATGGACCACAACTGGAGGCAATATCGTGAGTGGAGCAACAACTGCAAGCCCAGTAGTAAACGCAGCAGGAACATATATATTGACAGTAACCAACCCAACGACGGGTTGTATAGCAACTGATAATGCTGTTGTGACTCTAAATAATGCCCCACCAATAGCTGATGCAGGTTTAGATAAGACAATTAATTGTACGACTACCTCAGTAACTATCGGTTCAGACGGAATTTATCCCAATGCAACTTATAGTTGGTCACCGAGTACAGGTTTGAGTAGTTCAAGTTCAGCCTTACCGACAGCTACACCAACAGTAACGACGACTTACACCTTAACCATCACAGATAATGTAACAGGTTGTACAGCAACTGATGCAGTGGTAGTAACAGTAGATAAAATCCCACCAACAGCATCAATCACAGGAACAAATAATTTGACTTGTGTGGTAACATCGGTAACGAGAACAGCTTCAGGCGGTGGAAGCTATTCATGGGCAGGTCCAAGTTCATTTACAGGAACAACGGCAAGTGTTAGTTTAACAACCGCAGGAACTTATACAGTAACAGTAACGAGTGCTAACGGTTGTACAGCAACAGCTACAACAGTAGTAACTTTAGACAATACCACACCAAATGTAAATGCAGGAGCTGACAAGACTTTGACTTGTGTAACAACAAGTGTAACGTTGAATGGCAGCAGCACAACATCGGGAGCAACTTACGCATGGACCACAACAGGTGGCAATATCGTGAGCGGTGCAACAACGGCAAGTCCAGTGGTTAATGCTTCGGGCACTTATGTATTGACAGTAACAAATCCAACAACAGGTTGTACGGCAACAGATAATGTAGTAGTTATTACAGACAGCAATTTGCCAAACGTAAATGCAGGATTAGATAAGACTTTGACTTGTACAACAACAAGTGTAACGTTGAATGGTAGCAGCACAACATCGGGAGCAACTTACGCATGGACCACAACAGGTGGCAATATCGTGAGCGGTGCAACAACGGCAAGTCCAGTGGTTAATGCTTCGGGCACTTATGTATTGACAGTAACAAATCCAGCGACGGGTTGTACAGCAACTGATAATGTAGTAGTTATTACAGACAGCAATTTGCCAAACGTAAATGCAGGATTAGATAAGACTTTGACTTGTACAACAACAAGTGTAACGTTGAATGGTAGCAGCACAACATCGGGAGCAACTTACGCATGGACCACGACAGGTGGCAATATCGTGAGTGGTGCAACAACTGCTACCCCAGTAGTAAACGCAGCAGGCACATATATATTGACAGTAACGAACCCAGCTACAGGTTGTACGGCAACTGACAATGTAGTAGTAACTTTAGAAAACACAGCACCAAATGTAAATGCAGGATTAGATAAAACTTTGACTTGTACAACAACAAGTGTAACGTTAAATGGCAGCAGCACAACATCAGGAGCAACTTACGCTTGGACAACGACAGGTGGAAATATTGTAAGTGGTGCAACAACTGCAAGCCCAATAGTCAATGCAGCAGGTACATATGTATTAACAGTGACGAACCCAACAACAGGTTGTACGGCAACTGATAATGCTATTGTAACTCTAAACAATACACTACCGAATGTAAATGCAGGAGCAGACAAGACATTAACTTGTACAACAACAAGTGTAACCTTGAATGGCAGCAGCACTACATCAGGAGCGACATATTCATGGACAACAACTGGTGGTAATATCGTAAGTGGAGCAACAACTGCAAGCCCAGTAGTAAACGCAGCAGGCACATATATATTGACAGTAACGAACCCAGCTACAGGTTGTACTGCAACTGACAATGTAGTAGTAACATTAGACAATACTGCACCAAACGTAAATGCAGGATTAGATAAGACATTAACTTGTACAACAACAAGTGTAACCTTGAATGGTAGTAGCACGACATCGGGAGCAACTTACGCATGGACCACAACAGGAGGCAATATTGTAAGTGGTGCAACAACTGCAAGCCCAATAGTCAATGCAGCAGGTACATATGTATTAACAGTGACGAACCCAACAACAGGTTGTACTGCAACAGATAATGTAGTAGTTATCACAGACAGCAATTTACCAAATGTAAATGCAGGATTAGATAAAACTTTAACTTGTACAACAACAAGTGTAACATTGAATGGAAGTAGTACTACATCAGGAGCAACTTACGCATGGACCACAACAGGAGGCAATATCGTGAGTGGTGCAGCAACAGCAAGTCCAGTAGTAAACGCTGCAGGTACATATATATTGACAGTAACGAACCCAGCGACAGGTTGTACAGCAACAGATAATGTAGTAGTAACTCTGGATAACACTGCACCAAACGTAAATGCAGGAACTGACAAAACTTTGACTTGTACAACAACAAGTGTAACGTTAAATGGCAGCAGCACAACATCAGGAGCAACTTACGCTTGGACAACGACAGGTGGAAATATTGTAAGTGGTGCAACAACCGCAAGTCCAGTAGTCAATGCTTCGGGAACATATGTATTGACAGTAACAAACCCAGCGACAGGTTGTACTGCGACTGATAATGTAGTAGTAACTCTGGATAACACTGCACCAAATGTAAGTGCAGGAGCTGACAAAACATTGACTTGTACAACAACAAGTGTAACGTTGAATGGCAGCAGCACAACATCGGGAGCAACTTATGCTTGGACAACAACGGGAGGAAATATTGTAAGTGGTGCAACAACCGCAAGCCCAGTAGTAAATGCTTCGGGAACATATGTATTGACAGTAACGAACCCAGCGACAGGTTGTACTGCAACGGATAATGTTGTAGTTATCACAGACAGCAATTTACCAAACGTAAATGCAGGTTTAGACAAAACATTGACTTGTACAACAACAAGTGTAACATTAAATGGAAGTAGTACAACATCAGGAGCAACATACGCATGGACCACAACAGGAGGAAATATTGTAAGTGGTGCAACAACAGCAAATCCAATAGTAAATGCAGCAGGAACATATGTATTAACAGTAACCAATCCAGCAACAGGTTGTACTGCGACTGATAATGTAGTAGTAACTCTGGATAACACTGCACCAAATGTAAATGCAGGAACTGACAAAACTTTAACTTGTACAACAACAAGTGTAACGTTGAATGGAAGTAGCACAACATCAGGAGCAACGTACGCATGGACCACAACGGGAGGAAATATCGTAAGCGGTGCAACCACAGCAAGCCCAGTAGTAAACGCAGCAGGAACATATATATTAACAGTAACCAATCCAGCAACAGGTTGTACTGCAACGGATAATGTTGTAGTAACTCTGGATAACACTGCACCGAATGTAAATGCAGGAACTGACAAAACTTTAACTTGTACAACAACAAGTGTAACGTTAAATGGCAGCAGCACAACATCAGGAGCAACGTACGCATGGACAACGACAGGAGGCAATATCGTGAGTGGAGCAACAACCGCAAGTCCAGTAGTAAACGCAGCAGGAACATATATATTAACAGTAACCAATCCAGCAACAGGTTGTACTGCAACGGATAATGTTGTAGTAACTCTGGATAACACTGCACCGAATGTAAATGCAGGAACTGACAAACCTTTAACTTGTACAACAACAAGTGTAACGTTAAATGGCAGCAGCACAACATCAGGAGCAACTTACGCTTGGACAACAACAGGAGGAAATATAGTGAGTGGTGCAACAACGGCAAGTCCAGTAGTAAACGCCGCAGGCACTTATGTATTGACAGTAACAAACCCATCTACAGGTTGTACCGCAACGGATAATGTAGTAGTAACGTTGAATAATACTCCACCAGTAGCTGATGCAGGTTTAGATAAAACAATCAACTGTACGACTACCTCAGTAACTATCGGTTCAGATGGTATTTATCCCAATGCAACTTATAGTTGGTCACCGAGTACAGGTTTGAGCAGTTCAAGTTCAGCCTTACCAACAGCTACACCAACAGTAACGACGACTTACACCTTAACAATCACAGATAATGTAACAGGTTGTACAGCAACTGATGCAGTGGTAGTAACAGTAGATAAAACCCCACCAACAGCATCAATCACAGGAACAAATAATTTGACTTGTGTGGTAACATCGGTAACGCGAACAGCTTTAGGCAGTGGAACCTATTCATGGACAGGTCCAAGTTCATTTACAGGAACAACTGCAAGTGTTAGTTTAACAACCGCAGGAACATATATAGTAACGGTAACGAGTGCTAACGGTTGTACGGCAACAGCAACAACAGTAGTAACTTTAGATAATATTGCACCAAATGTAAATGCAGGAGCGGACAAAACTTTAACTTGTACAACAACAAGTGTAACGTTGAATGGAAGTAGCACAACAGCGGGAGCAACTTACGCATGGACCACAACAGGAGGAAATATTGTGAGTGGAGCAACAACCGCAAGCCCAGTAGTAAATGCTTCGGGAACATATGTATTGACAGTAACGAACCCAGTTACTGGTTGTACTGCAATAGATAATGTAGTAGTTATCACAGACAGTAATTTACCAAACGTAAATGCAGGAACTGACAAAACATTGACTTGTACAACAACAAGTGTAACGTTGAATGGTAGTAGCACAACATCAGGAGCAACGTACGCATGGACCACAACAGGAGGAAATATAGTAAGTGGTACAGCAACAGCAAGTCCAGTAGTAAACGCTGCAGGTACATATATATTGACAGTAACGAACCCAGCTACAGGTTGTACCGCAACGGATAATGTAGTAGTAACATTGAATAATACTCCACCAGTAGCTGATGCAGGTTTAGATAAAACAATCAACTGTACGACAACCTCGGTAACTATCGGTTCAGACGGTATTTATCCCAATGCAACTTATAGTTGGTCACCGAGTACAGGTTTGAGTAGTTCAAGTTCAGCCTTACCAACAGCTACACCAACAGTAACGACGACTTACACCTTAACAATCACAGATAATGTAACAGGTTGTACAGCAACTGATGCAGTGGTAGTAACAGTAGATAAAACTCCACCAACAGCATCAATCACAGGAACGGAAAATCTAACTTGTTCAGTTACGTCAGTAAATCGTACAGCCACAGGCGGAGGAACTTATTCATGGGCAGGTCCAAGTTCATTTACAGGAACAACTGCAAGTGTTAGTTTAACAACCGCAGGAACTTACACAGTGACTGTAACAAGTGCTAACGGTTGTACGGCAACAGCTACAACAGTAGTAACTTTAGACAACACCGCACCAAATGTAAATGCAGGAGCGGATAAAACATTGACTTGTACAACAACAAGTGTAACATTAAATGGAAGTAGCACAACATCGGGAGCAACGTACGCATGGACAACAACAGGAGGAAATATCGTAAGTGGTGCAACAACAGCAAGTCCAGTAGTCAATGCTTCGGGAACATACATATTGACAGTAACAAACCCAGCGACGGGTTGTACTGCGACTGATAATGTAGTAGTTATTACAGACAGTAATTTACCAAACGTAAATGCAGGTTTAGACAAAACATTGACTTGTACAACAACAAGTGTAACGTTGAATGGAAGTAGCACAACATCAGGAGCAACGTACGCATGGACCACAACGGGAGGAAATATAGTAAGTGGTGCAACAACGGCAAGTCCAGTAGTAAACGCAGCAGGTACTTATGTGTTAACAGTAACGAACCCAGCTACAGGTTGTACCGCAACGGATAATGTAGTAGTAATATTGAATAATACTCCACCAGTAGCTGATGCAGGTTTAGATAAAACAATCAACTGTACGACTACTTCAGTAACTATCGGTTCAGACGGTATTTATCCAAATGCAACATATAGTTGGTCACCGAGTACAGGTTTGAGTAGTTCAAGTTCAGCCTTACCGACAGCGACACCAACTACAACGACGACTTATACCTTAACAATTACAGATAATGTAACAGGTTGTACAGCAACTGATGCAGTGGTAGTAACAGTAGATAAAACTCCACCAACAGCATCAATTATAGGAACGGAAAATCTAACTTGTTCAGTTACGTCAGTAAATCGTACAGCCACAGGCGGAGGAACTTATTCATGGGCAGGTCCAAGTTCATTTACAGGAACAACTGCAAGTGTTAGTTTAACAACCGCAGGAATATATACAGTAACGGTAACGAGTGTAAATGGTTGTACGGCAACCGCTACAACTGTAGTAACAAGTGATTCAACCGTGCCACAGCCAACGACAGCTTCAGCCGAAAGATGTGGAGAAGGAACTCTAACACTTTCTGCAACTGGATGTACTGGTACTTACAACTGGTATTCATCAAGTACAAGTAATGTTAGTCTTGCTACAACAGCGGCCTTCACAACCCCTGTACTTTCTACTACAGCTGTCTACTATGTTAGCTGTACTGTTGGTTCGTGTACGAGTTCTCGTTCTTCTGTGACGGCCGAGATTAATCCAATTCCGTCGAATATAATAGCAGGAAGTAACAGTTCTGTTAAAGAAGGAAATCCAATTAATTTGACAGCAACATCGACTAACGGAACAAGTTACTCATGGGCAGGACCAAATGGCTTTACTTCAACGGTGCAAAATCCAGTAATCAGTGGTTCGACAGAATTAATGGAAGGAGTTTATACCGTAACAGTGAGTTCGCCTACAGGTTGTACCGCAACAGCTACGACAAATGTGATAGTCTTTAATCTATCTAATTTGCCAGAGTGTACAGAACAAGCTCAGCCAACAGTTTCTGCAAGCAGTAATAGTCCAGTTATTTCAGGAGGAACTATTAATCTTTCATCAGTTGCAACGGGTGCTATTGATAACGCTTGGACTGGACCAAATGGGTTTACTTCAAGTTTACAAAACCCAAGTATTTCAAATTCAACACCTTCAATGGCAGGAGTTTATACTGTGGCTGTAACTGTTGATGGAATCTGTAAAGTTACCGCAACTACAAACGTAATTATCAAATGCTTAGAAAACCCATTGGCAAGTAGTAATACGCCGATTTGTGTAGGAAACTCTCTTAATTTATCGGCATCGGGAGGTAATTCATATTCTTGGACTGGGCCTAATAATTTTACATCGACCCAACAAAATCCAACAATTAGTAATGCCCAAACTACTGCTCAAGGAGTTTATACAGTTACATTAACGGGAGTAAATTGTACAACAACAGTTACGACTAATGTTGTAGTAAATCCTCTTCCAAATGCAGAGGCAGGCATCGACAAAGTAATCAACTGTACAACGAGTTCAGTACAAATTGGTTCAGATGCCGTTATACCAAATGCAACGTATTTGTGGAGTCCGAGTACAGGATTGAGTGCAACAAATAGTTCAATCGTGACGGCAACTCCAACAACAACTACTACTTATATATTAACAGTGACAAATAACCAAACAGGTTGTACTGCCACCGATGCAGTAGTAGTAACAGTTGATAAATCAGCTCTAAATGCTGATGCAGGTATTGACAAAACAATTAACTGTACAACAACATCAGTAGAGTTAGGCTCAGATGCAGTTATACCAAATGCGACATATTTGTGGAGTCCAAGTGCAGGATTGAATGCAACAAATGGTTCAGTTGCCACAGCCACTCCAACTACCACGACTACTTATATCTTGACAGTGACCAATAATCTTACAGGTTGTACAGCCACCGATGCAGTAGTAGTGACAGTTGATAAATCAGCTCCAAATGCTGATGCAGGCATTGATAAAACAATTAACTGTACTACAACATCAGTAGAGTTAGGTTCGGATGCGGTTATACCAAATGCAACATATTTGTGGAGCCCAAGTACAGGATTGAATGCAACAAATGGTTCAGTCGCCACAGCCACTCCAACTACTACAACTACTTATATTTTAACAGTGACAAATAATCTTACAGGTTGTACGGCCACCGATGCAGTAGTAGTGACAGTTGATAAAACAGCTCCAACAGCAAGTATTACACGAAATGATAATTTGACTTGTACTGCTTCATCAGTAACAAGAGTAGCAAGTGGTGGTGGTACTTATTTGTGGTCAAATAACTTAGGTACATCGGCTACCGCAACTATTTCAGCCGCAGGAACTTATACTGTAACAGTAACTTCGGCTAATGGTTGTACGGCAACCGCAACTACGAGCGTAACTGTTGATACTGGCGTGCCAACGGTTACAATAACAGCAACTGAAGATACATTGACTTGCTTGAAAACACAGTCAGTATTGACAGCCAGTATTACACCAGCAGGTACTTATACATACTTATGGAGTAATGGAAGTACAGCATCAAGCATTAATGTAAACGATGCGAGTACATATTCGGTAGAAGTAACAGCTCTCAATGGTTGTAAAGCAAGTGCATCTGTCTTGATTAGAGAATTTAACACTGTGACGGCTCAAGTAGATGTAAAAGATGTTGATTGTAAAGGCGGAAATAATGGTTCAATTACAGTAACTGGCTTTGATGGAATCGCACCATATAAATTCAAACTAAATACTGGAGCATTCCAATCAAACAATGTGTTTGCAGGTCTGACTGCTGGAACTTACGCAGTAGCTATCCAAGATGCGGGAGGTTGTACGGCTTCGATTAATGTAACCGTAAAAGAGCCTTTAACAAGCGTAGCCTTGACCGTGACACCAACTAACTTGAAATGTAACGGTGCAACTGACGGCCAAATCCAAGCAACAGCAACAGGAGGAACGCCATCGTACACTTTTGCAATCAATGGTGGCACTGCTCAATCGAATGGCTTATTTACAAATTTAGTTGCAGGAACATACACAATTACAGCAACCGACACAAAAGGATGTTCGACAACGGCCACAACCGAAATAACACAGCCAACCAAACTGGCAATTACGGCCGTAGGTTCGATGATTGATTGCTCAACTCCAAAAGGTACAATTACAGCAACCGTAACGGGAGGAACACCAGCTTATCAATACTCAATTGATGGCACAAACTTCCAACCATCAAATAGCTTTGCTAACTTAAATGGTGGAACATACACGATTACCGTAAAAGACCTAAATCTTTGTGTGGGAACAGTTACAGCAGCTATTACAGTGGCTGATACCGTGAAACCAACGTTTACGTCAGTTACAGCAACAATGGCTACTTGTACGGCAGGAACAGCCAATAATGATGGAAAACTAACAATTACGGGTGTGGTGAATGGAGTGAAATATCAATACTCAGCTGGTAATACATTCAATGCTTCAACGGCAGTTCCAGCGGTTGCGGCAGCAATTCCATCGAATGGCGTATTGACTAATACACTTACAAACCCAACTGCAAACTCGCAGATGTACACCATCAGAATCTTCAATAACAACGGTTGTTATAAAGATGTAACAGTCGAATTATTGAAACGAGTATGTGATTGT
Source organism: Emticicia aquatilis (assembly GCF_014644295.1). GTDB lineage: Bacteria > Bacteroidota > Bacteroidia > Cytophagales > Spirosomataceae > Emticicia > Emticicia aquatilis. The sequence goes on along the minus strand of NZ_BMKK01000001.1, from coordinate 255,945 downwards.
AAAACCGATATTTGTGTACCTGTTTTGATTAATAAAACAAAAACAAGGTCTAAATAAGTAGAAGGACGAATTTAGATTTACGAATGACGAATATAAGGCATTTATTATCAATCATTTAAGTCTTTTCAAATTTAAAGTAATTTCATCTCTTTACTTAATATTGAGTAATTAAATAAAAGAAATGCCCCTTGATGTTGAATCGAGGGGCATTTCTTTTATTTAGGTATTGCCAATAGCAGTTACTCCCATTCCCAAGCATCATCATTGATGAGTTCGGCAACTACTGCCGTCCAACCTGTTTGGTGTGAAGCTCCAACACCATGAGCAGTATCACCGTGGAAATATTCATAAAAAAGCAACAGGTCTTTGTTTTCTGGTCTTTGATAAAACTCTTGGTAAATGCCATGCACGGGTCGAATTCCAGCGTTGTCTCTTTCAAAAATCGAAACAATTCGTTTGGCCAAAGTATCAGATACTTCTGCTAAATTCATAAATACGCCCGAATTTGTTGGAAATTCAATTCTAAAACTATCACCATAAAATTGATGGTGTTTTTTTAATGATTTGATAATCAGGTAATTGATTGGCGTCCAGACAGGGCCACGCCAATTAGAATTACCTCCGAACATACCCGAATCCGAATCGCCTGGAACATACGAAATCCCGTGGATAACACCTTCAATATTTACTACGTAGGGGTGGTCTTGATGAAATTTCGATACCGCACGAATACCGCCTGCCGATAAAAATTCATTTTCATCGAGCATTGCCGTTAATAACGCTGAAAGTTTTCTCTTATCAACCAACGATAGCAATATATTTCCATCTTCGGTTATCTGTTCGTTTGGTAGAAATTTGTGTGCCTTCTGCCGATAATTTTTTATATAATTCATTCTTTTTGAAAAGTCTTTGAGCGTTGCCATCTTCTGTTGGTCAATGACCGAAACCGCAAACAATACGCTCAAACCCACAACCGACCTTACTTTCATCGAGATAGGAGCTTGGTTATTTAGCTTCAAAGAATCATAAAAAAAGTGTTCGTTGGCATCCCATAGTTTTTCATTAAGCGATTCTGCAATCAGAATAAAATGCTCATAAAACTTGGTAGCTACGTCCTCAAAACTTTGGTCGGTTATAGCTATTTCTAAAGCAATATCCATCATATTTAGAGCATACATAGCCATCCAAGCGGTAGCATCTACTTGCTCTAAATTGGCATCATCGGGTAGGTTACTTCGGTCAATAGCTCCAATATTATCTAACCCTAAAAAACCACCACTAAAAATATTATTTCCATTTTCATCTTCTCTATTAGCCCACCAAGTGAAATTAATGAGTAATTTCTGGAAAATACGTTTCAAAAAATTAATGTCAGTTTTTCCATGAATACTTTTTTCGATACGATAAACAGACAAGGCTGCCCAAGCATGTACGGGCGGATTGACATCAGAGAAATTCCACTCATAAGCAGGTATCTGCCCGTTTGGACTCATGTACCATTCACGCATAATCAAAATGAGCTGGTGCTTGGCAAAGTTCGGGTCAACAATCGCCATTGGCACGCAGTGAAAAGCCAAATCCCATGCGGCATACCAAGGGTATTCCCATTTATCAGGCATCGAAATAATGTCTTCATTCTTCAAGTGCTTCCAGTTGATATTTCTGCCTAACGTACGCTCGTAAGGAGGAATAATTTGATTGGGGTCTCCTTCAAGCCAACGTTCTATATCGTAGCAGTAATATTGTCTGCTCCAAAGCAAACCCGCAAAAGCCTGCCTTTGAATATTCTTGACATCAACTGATTTTTCGTCTGAAAAGAAACTACTATAAAATACATCAGCCTCAGTTTTTCGATTACTGAAAGTTTTCTCAAAATCATCATTGAAAGGAGCTGAATGAGGTTCTTGCGAAAGTCTGAGTTTTATTTTTTGAGAAGAATCTCCTTCAAGATGAAGTTGATAAACTGGCGAAAATTTTGTCCCTAATTTGTTCGTAATCAACGAATTGAACAAGTTGTAGTTGCCTTCGCAAATCGCTTCATGGAAGGCGTCTTTTACAAAAATGCTATTTGTTTCTTCGTCAAAAAGTCGCTTCGTATTGGTTTCGTTTTCAGTAAAAAAAGTGTGGTTGGCATCATCAAAATATAGGTAATAATCCCCCAACGTCTCGTGAGTGGCTTTTGCACAATTTTTTGAAATCAAATTAATTTGTGGTTTTTGGTTCATTTCACCCGAAATCCAGCGATTTCTGAACCATAAAGTTGGCAAAACAGTTAAATCGGCACTTTCGCTACTTCGGTTGACGATTTCGATATTAATGCAAATATCCTCCGAAGTATTCTTGGCATACTCAACAAATACATCGAAATACCGATTATTGTCAAAAATGCCCGTATCCAAGAGTTCGTACTCCAATTCTTGTTTTGAGCGATTGCGATTTACTTCGAGTAGCTCTTCGTAGGGAAATGTGTCTTGTGGATATTTATATAGAAATTTCATGTAAGAGTGCGTCGGCGTATTATCTAAATAATAATAAAGCTCCTTCACGTCTTCGCCATGATTTCCTTCGGCATTGGTAAGCCCGAAGAAGCGTTCTTTCAAAATCTTATCTTTGCCATTCCAAAGAGCTAAAGCGAAACATAAATTCTGCCGATTATCCGAAATACCTCCTAAGCCGTCTTCTCCCCAACGATACGCACGAGAGCGTGCTTGGTCATGTGTAAAATATGCCCAAGCATCTCCGTTTTCGCTATAATCTTCCCTGACAGTACCCCATTGTCTTTCTGAGAGATAAGGCCCCCATTTTTCGAGCGGAACCGCCTTTTGGGCATTAATATCCAGCCGTTTTTGTTCTAAATTAAGCATCTCTATCAACCTCCAGTAGCAAATCCTTCAAAAACAGTCATTCCTCCATCAATAAACATACTACTTCCTGTTATATAATCAGAATCGTCAGAGGCTAAGAAAACGGCTAATTTGCCAATATCGCTTGGTTGACCAATTCGGTTGTAAGGAATAAGCGACATTAAGCTATTTAAGGCTTCGGGAGTTTCCCAAGCTGCTCGGTTGATTGGAGTCTGAATAGCACCCGGACAAATACTATTTACTCTGATTTTGCGGTCGCCATATTCTTGAGCGAGGCTTTGCATGAGCATTTTTATTGCTCCCTTTGAGGCCGCATAATTGACATGACCAGCCCACGGGATTAACTCATGGACCGAACTCATACAAATGATTTTTCCAGTTGCGAGCGAACGCTCTGGCACAGGCCCTCGACGCAAAAACTCTTTGATGGCTTCTCTGGCACACAAAAATTGTCCTGTAAGATTTACATCAATTACCAGTTGCCATTGGGCTAAGGTCATTTCGTGAAACTTGGCGTCTCGCTGTAAGCCCGCATTATTGACCAAAATATCAATCGTACCGAAGGTTTCAATCATTTGTTGAAACATGGCTTGTACTTGGTCTTCTTTGCTTACATCGGCCTGAATAGCGATGGCATTGCTACCAAAAGACTTTATTTTTTCGACGACGGCATTAGCAGCATCTGGATTTGAAACGAAATTGACAACCACATTTGCACCAGCTTCGCCCAAGGCAATCGCTACGCCTTCACCAATCCCCGAATTCGCTCCTGTAACCAGAGCGGTTTGACCTGATAATTTTTTTTCTGCCATTTGCTTAAAGATTTTTGTTTTATAAACGTAGAATATCTAAAGTTGTTTGCTTGCAAATGTATCAGAATCTTGTAAAAAGGCTTTAAAAAGGAAATTAAAGGATGATTAAAGTTGGAAAACTGAGTTTAATTTAAAACTCTTGCCATCATACCTTCTTTTAAGGCATAACTCGAAACTCTAATGCGTTGGATTTCAAGTGTTTGAATAATGAAACGAATCAAGCACATGGCTACTACAATCATATCTACTCGTAGCTCAATCATACCTGGAATTTGCATTCTTTCGGCGTGATTTTTAAAAATCAGTTCGTCATAAGCCCAATAAAACTCTGGGAGTGAATATTCAAACGCAACTTCATCGCTGGCAGGAAGTTGCCCTTTTTCTTTTATGTATTGCATATCAATGAGCGTATCAAACGACCCTGACGAACCAATCAAGACCTTCGGAGCGTATTGGTGACAAGCATTGGCCAAAGGCAATAGTTTTTCACGGAAAAAATCATCCATCATTTGCACCGAACGCATCGAAATCGGGTCAGATTTCATGAATTTATCCATCAAACGCTGCCCACCAATCTCGAAACTTTGCTTCCAAAATATCTTTTCATCATTGCAGATAATAAATTCTACGCTCCCGCCACCAATATCCATTATCATCGAAGTTTCAGGAATACTCATGGCTTGTTTTACGCCCAGACAAATCAATTCAGCCTCTTCATCGCCCGAAATAACTTGAATTTTTATGCCTGTTTCATCCAAAACTCTTTCTATAAATTCCGTTTTATTACCAGCATTCCGAATCGCACTTGTGCCAGTAGCAAAAACATTCTTTAGTGCAACCGATTGATTATCAATTACTTCTCGGAAACCTTTCAATACCCCCAAAGCTCGTTGGATACCTTCCTCCGAAATCACTCCTTGGCTAATTCCGCCCATCCCAATCTTGGCAGGAATCGAAGATTTATAAAGTGTTTCTGTGCCTTCAACAATCAGCAAATGAAATGTATTTGTGCCTAAATCAATAATGGCTGTTCGCATAACGCTCAGTCCCTAAAGGGAAGTTTTATTTTAAATTTTCACAAATGTAGTGTTAAACCTGTAAGGTTTTCTCAAACCTTGCAGGTTTTGCTACGAAAGTTTGTTTTTTTAATTAAATTTTACGAATTTTGCACTCCCAAACAAAAGGAGGTGTATTTATATGTTAGTAATCAACGTAAAGGAAAACGAATCTATTGATAAAGCTTTGAAACGTTTCAAGAAGAAATTTGAGAAAACGGGTGTATTGCGTCAACTACGCAAGCGTCAGGCGTTTGAAAAACCATCAGTAGCTCGTCGTAACGAAATTATTCACGCTACTTATGTGGGTAAATTGAGAAGCAACGAAGAAATGTAATATTATTGAGCAATTCAATTTGTTTCAAACAAGTATTGCAATCTAATATATTTAAACCATATTAGTAGATATTGTCATTGGAAAATAGTTATTGGTTATTGGTTGGTTATCTTTATTCGCAAATTGCTTATATTTTCAAACTGATTATAATTTTTAACTGTTCAAATTAGTTATTTACCAATAGCTAATCACCAGTAACTTATTTCTATTAATATGGTTTCTTATTTTCTACAACATATCAAATACGAAAAACGCCTCAGCCATCATACCGTTACGGCTTATGAGGGTGATTTGAAGCAGTTTTCGGCATTTCTACTATACCAGTACGAATTTAAAGAACCAGAGAAAGCCGATTTTCAGATGATTCGCTCTTGGATTGTGGCTTTGGTCGACGAAAAAATCGAAAACCGTAGTATCAATCGAAAAATTGCTACACTCCGCACTTTCTACAATTTTTTGCTTCGCCATAAGGCAATCATTACCGACCCAATGCTCAAAATCAAAGCATTGAAAACCGATAAAACGCTCCCTAAATACGTCGAAGAAAAACCCATGGAAAATCTGCTCGATGATATTGAGTTTTCGGACGATTTTTCTGGTTTGCGAGATAAACTCGTTCTTGAATTGCTCTACGGAACAGGTATGCGTTTGGCCGAATTGATAGGTTTGAAAATTACCGACCTAAATTTATATAATAATACATTGGTAGTTCTCGGAAAACGCAATAAACAGCGAATCATTCCGGTCAATAAATCGTTGGTTGAAGCCATCAAAAAATACCTTACGCTTCGCACCGATATTATTGACGACACCACTAATACTTACTTGATTGTGACTGATAGCGGAACGCAAGCATACCCGATGTTTATTCAGCGTTTGGTGAAAAAATATTTGTCATTAGTGACATCGCTCGAACAACGCAGCCCGCACGTTCTGCGGCATACCTTTGCTACTCATTTGCTCAATCGTGGAGCAGATTTGAATGCTATCAAAGATTTATTGGGACATACGAGCCTTGCCGCTACGCAAGTTTATACCCATAATTCGATTGAAAAACTCAAAAAAGTCTTCAAGCAAGCCCACCCGAAGGCGTAAGAATAACAAAATTGAATTTATTGAAGAAACACATCCATGAACAATACCATTCTGATAATTGATGATGAAGAAAAATTGAGAAATCTTTTGGCCAAAATCCTGACAATGGAGGGCTTTGAGGTTTTTCAGGCGGGCGATTGTAAAAGTGGGCTAAAGCGATTGGAACAAAATGCCATTGACGTGGTTATTTGTGATGTAAAACTGCCCGACGGTCGTGGCGTGGACTTGACCAAAACAATTAAAGATAAGTACCCAACCGTCGAGGTTATTCTGCTTACGGCTTACGGAAATATCCCCGATGGTGTGCAAGCCATCAAAAACGGAGCATTCGATTATATCACAAAAGGCGATGATAATAATAAAATCATTCCTTTGCTTCATAAGGCTATCGAAAAAGTGAGTTTATCAAAAAGAGTGCAGCAGTTGGAAAAACAATTGGGCGAAAAACACTCCTTTGATAAAATTATCGGTAAGTCGAAAATCATGCTACAAACCATTGATTTGGCAAAAAAAGTAGCCGAAACCGACACAACCGTGCTGCTCACAGGCGAAACTGGAACTGGAAAAGAAGTTTTTGCTCAAGCCATTCACCAAGCCAGCAGACGCTCTAACCAGAGTTTTGTGGCTATCAACTGTTCGGCGTTTAGTAAAGATTTGCTTGAAAGTGAAATGTTCGGCCACAAAGCTGGAGCGTTTACGGGTGCAGTGAAAGACCAAAAAGGCTTGTTTGAGGAAGCCCACAACGGCACTATTTTTCTTGATGAAATCGGTGAAATGGCTTTGGACTTACAAGCGAAACTCTTGAGAATCATCGAATCGGGCGAGTTATTGAAGGTCGGAGAAAGTAAACCAATCAAAGTAAATGTCAGAATCATTGCCGCCACTAATCGAGATTTATTGAAAGAAATTGAAGCAGGGCATTTCCGAGAAGATTTATATTATAGAATTTCGGTTTTTCAGATAAAACTTCCCGCACTGCGAGAAAGAATTGTTGATATTGAGCTACTAACCAATCATTTTGTTACGGTTTTTTCACACAAAATGAATAAAAAAGTACGAAAAATTGAAGAATCTTTCATCGAAACTCTCAAACTTCATAACTGGAACGGCAATATCAGAGAACTAAAAAATGTAATCGAACGAAGCATTATTTTGATGAATGATGATGAGTTAAAAACTGAAAACCTACCACTGGAAATTCAGCATGCTTCGCAATCTGCCAGTGCTACTTCGGGCAAAATCCTGACAAACTTTGAGCTGGCTAATGCCGAAAAAAGCCATATTCAGAAAGTACTTAACTACACAAACGGCAACAAAACCAAAACCGCCGAATTGCTCAATATTGCTCTCACTACTTTATATCGCAAAATCGAAGAATACAAACTTTAGGTATATCACCCTTTCAAAACGATAGTACAGACCCTTTCATTTTGAAAGGGTTTTTTATTTTACAAAATCCGATAAATTTTATAAAAAACTGATAATAAGGTACTTATAGATTGTTTCCTACTGCTGGCACATCTCTTGAAACTATATATAGAAACAAATAATTAAAATCATGTTTCTAACAATCACACTTACAGTTTTAGGGCTATTGGGTTTCGCCCTTTTCTACAAATCCATTAAATTCTTCGAAAACATCTAAGCCATGATAGCATTATTCATCGTCTCAATCGCCGTGTTTTTATACATGTGCTATGTATTACTAAAACCCGAAAAATTCTAAAACCATGAGATGGCAAAAAATCAAGGCTGCGTTAGTCATAATCATTATTTGGTTGATTGCTCTATCAATGTTTTATGCGGTTTTATTAAAATTTAAAATTTTATATAAATTCTAACACAAAATGAACTCAGAAATTCTCGGCGTAGTGCTAATGTTTGTGCTAACACTGGCCATCGCTTTACCTTTAGGAAGATACATCGGCAAGGTTTTTAACTACCAAAAAACTTGGTTAGATACTATCTTCAATCCGATTGATAAATTGTTTTTCAAGTTAAGCGGCATCAATGAATCTCAGCAAATGAACTGGAAACAGCATTTAGTTGCCCTCATAAGCATCAATGCTGCATGGTTTTTACTGTCGATGATAGTATTGACCAATATGGCTTGGCTACCACTAAATCCAGACAATAACCCATCAATGAGTGGCGATTTGGCCTTTAATACTGCCATTAGTTTTATTTGCAACACCAACTTACAGCACTACTCAGGCGAAAGCGGAATGTCATATTTAGGTCAACTCGTATTGATGTTGTGGCAGTTTTTGAGTGCTGGTACAGGCATTGCCATTGCAGCGGTTGTATTCGTGGCAATGAAAGAACGAACAACTGATAAGTTGGGTAATTTCTACTCATATTTTGTGCGTAGTTGCACTCGTATTTTATTTCCGATTGCGGTTGTGGTTGCTACGGTGCTGGTATTCAATGGTATGCCAATGACTTTTGAAGGGAAAGATACCGTAACTACGCTGCAAGGCGAAACCGTACAGGTGAGCCGTGGGCCAGTGGCAGCTTTTACGGCCATCAAACATTTGGGTACGAATGGAGGTGGTTTTTTTGGAGTAAATTCGGCACATCCGTTCGAGAATCCGAGTTATTTTACCAACATCGTCGAAATGATTACTCAGATGCTTATTCCATTCGCATTGATATTTGCTTTGGGCTATGTAATTAATCGGAAGAAACTTTCTTGGATGATTTTTGGAGTAATGACCATCGGATTTACGCTCTTAGTTGTGCCAACTATTATCTCAGAAATGAATGGAAATCCTGCCATTACTCGAATGGGAGTCAGCCAAAATCTCGGAAGCATGGAAGGTAAAGAAATCAGATTTGGCTCACCAGCTTCAGCTTATTGGAGCATCGCAACAACCGTAATTTCTACGGGAAGCGTCAATGCTATGCACGATAGCTTCACGCCTTTGAGTGGCATGAATCAAATGTTGGGCATGATGATAAATGCTTTTTATGGCGGTTGTGGCGTTGGAATGCTCAATTTCTATGTATTCATCATTCTGGCGGTATTTATTAGTGGCTTAATGGTAGGTAGAACTCCCGAGTTTTTGGGCAAGAAAATCGAAGCGAAAGAAATGAAAATAGCAATGGTAATTGCTCTGCTCCACCCGTTTTTGATTTTGGTTGGTACTGCCATCGCCAGCTATTTATACACTCATAATCCTGCTGAATATGCGGGTTGGTTGAGCAACCCAAACAACCATGGTTTTAGTCAAATGTTGTATGAAATTACTTCTTCAAGTGCCAATAATGGTAGTGGTTTTGAAGGTTTGGGCGACAATACGCCTTTCTGGAATATCGCTTGTGGCATTGTGATGCTCTTGGGGCGTTTTCTGCCAATCATCGGGCCAGTGGCCATTGCTGGTATTTTAGCCAACAAAAAATATACTCCCGAAAGCAACGGTACACTCAAAACCGATACTATGACTTTTGGCTTGATGGTCTTTGCGGTCATTGCCATCGTAGCGGCTTTATCATTCTTTCCAGCTTTGGCGTTGGGGCCAATCGCTGAATATTTCCTGCTCTAAAATTTAATAAACTTCTTGAAGGGGTATAATTAAAGGTTACTTAAGTCGCTTATTATAAGTGTTTTATGTAATTAAACATTCAGCATTTAACATTAATCATTACCTAAAATGTCAGCTAATAATCAATCAATATTTCAAAAAGACTTGATGCAAGAAGCCATCAAACAGTCTTTTGTAAAACTAAATCCTAAAATAATGTTTCGTAATCCTGTGATGTTCACGGTCGAAATCGGAACGGCAGTTATGTTTTTTGTGTGTGCTTGGATTCTCGCAGGCGAGCAGTCGCAAGGTAGTTTTGCTTACAATTTCACGGTCTTTATTGTTTTGTTTCTTACCTTACTATTTGCCAATTTTGCCGAAGCCATTGCCGAAGCAAGAGGCAAAGCCCAAGCCGATAGTTTAAGAAAAACAAGAGAAGAAACGCCCGCAAGGCTCGAAAATGGACAAGTCATTTCATCAGCAAAATTGAAAAAAGGAGATGTATTTGTCTGCGAAGCGGGCGAAATAATTGCTTCCGATGGTGAAATTATAGAAGGACTTGCCACGATTGATGAAAGTGCTATTACGGGCGAGTCGGCTCCAGTAATCAGAGAAGCAGGTGGTGATAAAAGTTCAGTAACGGGCGGAACTAAGGTTTTATCAGACAAAATAAAAGTACAGGTAACGACCGAGCAAGGCGAAAGTTTTCTTGATAAAATGATTGCTTTGGTCGAAGGGGCTTCTCGCCAAAAAACACCGAATGAAATCGCCTTAACTATTCTATTGGCAGGATTTACGCTCGTATTCATCATCGTTACGGTCACACTCAAACCATTTGCCGATTTTTCCAAAACGCCTATCACGATTGCGGCTTTTATTTCATTATTTGTCTGCTTAATTCCAACCACAATTGGTGGTTTATTATCGGCCATCGGAATTGCAGGAATGGACAGAGCTTTAAGAGCAAACGTAATCACAAAAAGTGGTAAAGCCGTAGAAACAGCGGGCGATATTGATGTACTTTTATTGGATAAAACAGGTACGATTACGATTGGAAATAGAAAGGCAACAAAGTTTTATCCATTTGATATTGATGAAAAAGAATTCATCAAAGCGGCAGTATTAAGCTCAATGGCCGACGAAACCCCCGAAGGAAAATCTATCATCGAATTGGCGGGTGTGAATCCTGCGAGTTATCAAATACAAAATCCGACTTTTATTAAATTTACTGCCGAAACTCGTTGTTCGGGCGTTGATTTTGATGGAAATCGTATCAGAAAAGGTGCTTCAGATGCTATTAAAGGCATTGCCGAAAGAGCAGGAAATGTTTACCCGAAAGGCGTACAAGAGTGCGTGAAAGTTATTTCAAGTAATGGCGGAACACCTTTAGTAGTAGCCAAAAACGAAAAAGTAATTGGGGTGATTGAACTCCAAGACATCATTAAAACGGGCATTAGCGAACGTTTTGAACGCCTCCGCAAGATGGGAATCAAGACCGTAATGGTAACGGGCGATAATCCACTCACCGCAAAATTCATAGCCGAAAAAGCAGGGGTTGATGATTACATTGCCGAAGCCAAGCCCGAAGATAAAATGAATTATATCAAAAAAGAGCAATCGGAAGGTAGATTGGTGGCCATGATGGGTGATGGTACAAACGATGCCCCAGCTTTAGCCCAAGCCGATGTAGGTGTGGCCATGAACAGCGGTACACAAGCCGCCAAAGAAGCAGGAAACATGGTTGATTTAGATAATGACCCAACCAAATTAATTGAGGTCGTTGAAATTGGTAAACAATTACTCATGACTCGTGGAACACTGACTACTTTCAGTATTGCCAACGATATTGCCAAGTATTTTGCTATAATCCCTGCCTTGTTTATTGTGGCTATTCCAGCTCTGCAAGGTCTCAATATCATGCACTTGCACAGCCCAGAAAGTGCCATTTTATCGGCAGTGATTTTCAATGCAATCATTATTCCGATGCTTATTCCTTTGGCTTTGAAAGGTGTTGAGTATAAGCCAATTGGAGCAAGTGCCTTACTCCGTCGTAATCTCTTGATTTATGGTTTGGGTGGCATCATTATTCCATTCGTAGGTATTAAACTTATTGACGTTGTAGTAGCAATGTTTATTTAAAATCTTAAATTTCAGAAATCATGGACGCATATATTTTTTCAGCTTTCCGTCTAACAATCGTAAGTTTATTGTTTTTTGTCGGAATCTATTCAGCTATCGTTTTTGGGATTGCTCAGTTTGCTCCCAATCATGGCAAAGGAGAAATTATTTCTCAAAACAACAAAACATATTATGCCAATATTGGTCAAACTTTCACCGATGATAAATATTTTCAATCTCGTCCGTCGGCGGTAGCTTATAATGCCGCAGGAAGTGCAGGAAGCAATAAAGCACCTTCAAACCCAGATTATTTGAAGGAAGTTCAAGCCCGAATTGATACATTTTTGGTGCATAACCCAGGTGTACAAAAGTCAGAAATTCCTTCCGATATTGTCACCGCAAGTGGAAGTGGTTTAGACCCAAATATTTCGGTACAAGCCGCAAAGATTCAAATCAAAAGAATTGCAAAAATTAGAGGAATTGCCGAGGCTAATCTCAAGCAATTGATTATTTCAAACACCGAACCGCCATTACTCGGATTATTCGGCCCTGAAAAAATCAATGTTTTAAAGTTAAATTTGGCACTCGATGAGTTAAAGAATTAGAGTGGTTTTGCTTGCAAAGTATTCATATATCATTTTCTCACAGAAAGTTGATGGAGTCTGAAATTTCCCCTCCTTAAAAAGGAGGGGTGTCCTGACGAAGTCGGACGGGGTGGTTCTTAGCCTATGGGTGCTTTGAAAAATGCTTAGTTGGAACAAACCACCCCGACTGGGCGTCCCCGTCAAAATTCGACTATGTCTGAATTTTGCCACCGAAGCGTCGGTCGCCCCTCTTTAAAAAGGAGGGGAAACTAAGAATAGAAACAGTTAATGAGATATCTCTTTATATAGAAGTCAAATGTTTTTTTCATAAATCCAACTATAAAATCAATGAATTATTCGAAAATTAAATTATTTATGCTGTTTTGTCTGATGGCATTTAATAATTCCCTTTACGCACAAAAAGATAGTATAAAATCAAATTTGGTAATCAATGCTTATTTAGAAACCTACTATACTTTTGTAGCTAATCAAGCCAGCCACACACGCCCGAGTTTTATTTATTCACACAACCGTAGCAATGAAGTCAATATCAATTTAGGATTTATCAAAGCTGCCTATCAAAACGATGCTCTGAGAGCAAATTTGAGCATTGCCACGGGAACTTACATGAATGCCAATTATGCTGCCGAAGTAGGCGTTTTGAAGAACATTTATGAGGCGAATGTGGGGGTAAAAGTAGCAAAAAATAATAATTTATGGCTGGATATGGGCGTAATGCCCTCGCACATAGGTTTTGAAAGTGCCATCAGTAAAGATTGTTGGAATCTTACCCGAAGTCTGATGGCCGATAATTCACCTTACTTTGAAACTGGGGCAAAACTTTCTTATACTTCCCGAAATGAAAAATGGTTTTTTGCGGGTTTGGTGCTAAATGGCTGGCAGCGAATACAGTTAGTTGATGGAAATAATCAACCTGCTTTTGGACATCAAATAACTTATAAAAATGCAAAGCTAACGCTCAATAGTAGCTCATATCTCGGAAGCGACAAGCCAGATAGTGTAAAACAAATGAGGTATTTTCATAATTTTTATGCCATCTATCAGGCAACTGATAAAATCGGATTTACTGTCGGACTTGACTATGGCGTAGAGCAAAAACAAAAGGGTAGTAGTAGATACAATTCTTGGTACAGTCCAATTTTGATTTGTCGAATAACACCTAACTCAAAGTCTGCTATCGCTGCCAGAATTGAGCATTATAATGATAAAAATGGCGTAATTATAGCAACAAATACTCAAAATGGTTTCCAGACTTGGGGATATTCGTTAAACTATGATTATAAAATAAATGAAAATTTATTATGGCGAGTAGAAGCCCGAACTTTCAAAAGTAAAGACATGATTTTTATGAGTGATAATCGACCGCAAAATTCCAATGTGTTTCTAACTACCTCGTTTGCCATAGCTCTATAAATTGTTTTTTGAAAAGCAAAATACCAATGGAAGAAACTAAAAAATCTGCCCAAGAATTTCTCAATTTAATCAAGAAATCGAAGCGGGGGAAATTCAAAGTGTATATCGGAATGAGTGCGGGCGTAGGAAAAACCTACCGAATGTTGCAGGAATCACACACGCTTTTGAAGAATGGCATCGATGTGAAAATTGGTTTCATCGAAACGCACAACCGCAAAGAAACACACGATTTACTGGTAGGCTTACCGCTTATTCCACGCAGAAAAATATTTTATAAAGGCAAAGAACTGGAAGAAATGGATGTTTCGGCCGTAATAAATGCCTGCCCAGAAGTCGTGATTGTCGATGAATTGGCACATACCAATATAGAAGGTAGCAAAAACGAGAAACGTTGGCAAGATGTGCTTGAAATTCTGGAAGCAGGTATCAGCGTTATTTCGGCTTTGAATATTCAGCACATCGAAAGCCTCAACGAAGAAGTGAAAACTATCACGGGCATCGAAGTAAAAGAGCGAGTTCCTGATAGCATTATTGCCCAAGCTGATGAAGTAGTAAACATCGACCTAACGGCCGACGAACTTATTTCACGCTTAAAAGAAGGGAAAATTTATCAGCCCGATAAAGTAGAAATGGCCCTGAAAAACTTCTTTAAGAGTGAGCATATTTTGCAGCTTCGTGAGTTGGCACTGAAAGAAGTAGCCTCGCAAGTTGAGCGAAAAGTTGAGTCCGAAATTACGAAAGTCAATACTATCAAACACGAGCGTTTTTTGGCTTGTATTAGCAGCAATGCCAATACAGCCAAGACCGTTATTCGTAAAACTGCTCGCTTGGCCAACTATTATAACAGTAAATGGTTTGTACTTTACGTGCAGACACCCAAAGAGTCGGCCGATAAAATTCCGTTGGATAAACAACGACATCTCATAAATCATTTTAAATTAGCCACCGAATTGGGAGCAGAAATCATCAAAGTTGAAAACTCTGAAATCGTAAAGGCAATTATGCAGCAAGCCGAAGAACGTAAAATTTCAACGATTTGTATCGGAAAACCGCATTTTAGCTTAATTAAAATCATTTTAGCAACTAATGTTTTCAACGAACTCCTTAAAAAACTCTCCAGTAGCGATACTGACCTTGTAATTCTAAGCTAATGAAAATCAAACATAAACTCATTTCGGGCATTGGACTTCTGTTTTTAATGATAACCCTACTTACGGTTATCGGGTCGGTGTTTATTCATAAATTATCGACTGAAACCAAGAATATTTTGGTGGCAAATTATAACACCATCGACTATTCCCGAAATATGCTCATTGCACTCAATGGAAACGTTTTTTCTGAAAAAGAGCTAAAGTTTTTTGAAGAAAATCTAAGGAAACAGCAAAGTAATGTGACAGAAGTAGGAGAGAAGGAACTCACCGATAAACTAAGCAATGATTTTGAGCAACTAAAGAAAAACAATGTTGATGCTGAAATAATCCGAACAATCCGTAGCGATATTTCTGACATAATATTGCTCAATATGCAGGCTATTCAGCGAAAAAGTAGTATCGCCGAGAGAACCTCCGATAGTGCCATTGCTTGGATTGGACTAATCGGTGCAGTTTGTTTCTTAATCGCCTTTACGCTTTTGGTGAATTTACCCAATAATATTGCTAATCCAATTTCCGAACTGACCAAGAGTATCAAGCAAATTGCTTCCGAAAATTATTCAGAAAGAGTACATTTTGAGGGCCACAATGAGTTTGGCGATTTGGCGAAATCATTCAACACAATGGCTCAAAAATTGGAAGAATACAAAGCTGGGAATATCGAAAAACTATTGATGGAAAAGAAGCGTACCGAAACTCTCATCAATAATATGCGAGAGCCAGTAATTGGCTTGGATGAAGATAATAGAGTGCTTTTTATGAATAATAATGCCTTGAAAATCACAGGATTGAAATCTGAAGATGTACTAAATAGGCCTGTTCAAGAGATTGCAACTAATAATGATTTGGTTCGGACACTCACCAAAGATTTATTCATCAATGCAGATAATAGCATTATACATAAAATTGAACCTATTAAAATCTACGCCGACAATAAAGAAAGTTATTTTGAAAAGGAACTGATTCCGATAAATATCATTCCGACTGGCGAAGAGCATGAAAAAAGCATCGGGAATGTGATTTTGTTGCAGAATATCACCGAGTATAAAGAACTGGACTTCGCCAAAACTAATTTTATCGCTACGGTTTCGCACGAATTTAAAACGCCAATTTCATCAATCAAAATGAGTGTGCAACTCTTAGAAAACAATCAAATTGGTCTATTGAATGCAGAACAAAAAGATTTGATTGACAGCATAAAAGACGATACAAATCGCTTGCTGAGAATAACGAGCGAGTTGCTAAATGTGACACAGGTCGAGAGTGGAAGTATTCAATTAAATCTTTTACCGACCAATACGCAAGAAATGCTGAATTATGCCATCAGTGCGAATAAAAATGCGGCTGAACAAAAGCAAATTCAACTTCGCACCAGTACGCAGACGCCCGCACCAGAAGTTTTTGTTGACAGCGAAAAAACCGCTTGGGTACTAACTAACCTGATTTCCAATGCCATTCGTTATTCTTACGAACATTCTACTATTAATATTAATATTTCTTCAGATAAAGATAGCGTCAAATTCTTAATCATTGATTCTGGACAGGGCATTGCTCCACAATATTTATCCAAAATCTTTGACCGATATTTTAGAATTCCCGGCACACAAAAAGAAGGGACTGGTTTGGGGCTAAGCATCAGCAAAGAATTTATCGAAGCTCAAGGTGGTAAAATTGAAGTCGAAAGTGAATTTGGAAAAGGAAGTAAATTTTCGGTGATTTTACCACTCCATGAAGCAGCTACTGAACCGACTTATTAATGAAAATAGTTAAATAAACAAGGAAGTCTTCGCTCAAAGCGAAGGCTTCCTTAAACTTCCTAAATTATTAAAAAAACTACTTCACCAAATTCCAACTCAAAGCAGTTCCTGCTTCAATATCTTGCGTGGCTGTTTTGCCTAAAATCTCATCATAATATCTTGTGTGTAAGCCATTTGATGGGCGAATCGAACGTACATTTTTTTCGCTGAAAACATCTCCCGCTTTCATTGGCTCGACTACGTAAAGTGAACGTTTATATTGCAAACTCTTTTGTTCTTTTTCTGACAAAATATAATTCACTTTTCCCATTGCCAAAAATGCTCTTTCCGACTCAATGACCAAGTTTTTGAGTTCCTCTGGTTCGAGCGAAAAAGCAGAGTCAACACCACCATCGGCACGGCGAAGCGTAAAATGTTTTTCTAAAACTCTCGCCCCAAGAGCTACAGCCGCTACTGCTGCCCCAATTCCCATTGTATGGTCTGAAAGCCCGATTTGGCAATCAAAAAGGTCTTTCATGTGCGGAATCGTAAGCAAATTGGTGCTTTCGGGTGTAGCAGGGTAGGTGCTGGTGCATTTCAACAAAACCAAATCTTTGCAGCCATATTTACGCAAAACCGCTACTGATTCTTGAATATCGGCAATACTCGCCACACCCGTACTCATGATTACTGGTTTGCCAGTTTGAGCTACTTTTTTGAGCAAAATATGGTCGGTATTTTCAAATGACGCAATTTTATAGCATGGTACATCCAGACTTTCAAGAAAATCAACGGCTGTAGTATCAAATGGACTACTAAACGCCAACATTCCGTGAGCTTTGGCTCTATCAAATATTGGTTTGTGCCATTCCCACGGCGTGTAGGCCATTTGGTAGAGTTTATGCAAATTTTGGTTTTTCCAAAGTGAATTTTGGTCTTTTATCACAAACTCATCGGAAGTACCATTGAACGTAATCGTATCGGCGGTATAAGTTTGTAATTTGAGGGCGTGAGCTCCTGCTTCAGCGGCAGCATCGACAATCTCGAAGGCACGCTCAAGCGATTGATTATGATTGCCTGACATTTCTGCAATTACAAATGGCTTGTGGTCAGGACTGATGATTGTATCTTGAATTTTAAACATATTTCTTTTCCAAAAGATAGCTTGCTTCGTTGCTGATAATTAACTCGTTAATTATCTCAAAACCCGCCTTTTTGAACGAATTTAAGGATGCTAAGTTAGTTTTTTTGATGTATGCGTGGATATTTTTTGCTTGAAATTCAGTAAAGAAAACTTCACAAGCACTTGTGAGCATCGGTACTGCTAAACCCAAGCCTCGAAAGTTCTTATCAATCGAAATTCCGATGATGTTTTCATCTGTTTTCTGTTCGATTCTGATTTGGCCAATTGGAATGTTTTCTTCGTTTTCAAAAACTAAAAGTAAGGCTTTTTTATCTTCAATTTTTCTCGAAAACCAATTTATATGCTCTTGATAATCAACTTCTTGCGTGTTGAATGAATTGCTGCGAGTAGCAGGGTCATTTGTCCATTCAAAATATAAATCGAGGTCTGATAAATTAGCTTTTCGGTGATGAATCTGCATATTTGGTATGAATCAAAACGTCGATAAATTTTCCTTCAAAATAACAATGTTCTTTTAATCGAGCTTCTTCTGTAAAGCCATTTTTGAGCAACATTGGGTATAAATGTGGGCGTAAATCAAAGGCATAGGTGAATATTTTATGAAAATTGATTTCTGAAAAAGCCACTTGCTGGATTAAACTTAGATAACTGCTCCAATGATACTCAAAAAAGTCTTTTTCGAGAGCGGTTTCCATGATGAATGAAATTTCAGCATTTCGGTCAATCCAGTTGATATGAACCAAGCCACCGTAGCCAATACATTCACCGTTTTTTAAGAACGAAAAAAGCAACTGACTTGGTTTCTCTTGTTCAAAAAGTTTCGAGACTACATTATCGAAGTAATTTTTTTGGTCGGCTTCAGTGAGTGGTTTTGCTTGGCGAAGATGATAAATTTGCTCATTTCTCCATTGCATTATCGAAAACTGGTCTTCATCTCGAAGTGGTATCAACGTAAATTCATTATATTCAAAACGTTGATTTTTTAAACATTTGTAGGCTCTCATATCTTCGATTTTATTCGATATTTAAACTCCGCTACTTTCCAATCTTCTTCGTTGTCAATATCGTGAGCATTCATTTCTGAAATAACAATTCCGCTGGTGTTTTCGGTCAAAATAGTGCGGTTTTTTAATAGTTTTTCAGTTTTAAAGAAATAAAACTGCCCTGCATCATGGTAAAGTGGCGTAAGGTCTTGCGAACGCACTTGGGCGTTTTCGGGGTTTTGCCAACGGAGTTTATTATCTTGAAAAATTACTCCTCGTTGTGGAGGGAATGAGAATTTCTGAACTGGATACACCGAATCGAGCTTTTGAGATTGAAGCAAATCAAATGCTTTTTGTAGCGTTTCTGCCGAAACGAATGGGGCAGTTGGATAAATGCAACAGCCTATTTCAAAAGATTTACTGATATTTTTATATGCATCCAAAACCTCTACCAAAACATCAACGGTGGTTGCGTAATCATTGGCGTTTTCGGTGCTTCTAGTGAACGGGACGTTCGCTCCACAATTTCTTGCAATTTCTGCAATTTCTTCATCATCCGTCGATACCATTACTTCGTCGAATAGTTTGCTTTCTAAAGCTGCTTCTATCGAATAGGCAATGATTGGTTTTCCGAGAAAATCCTTTATGTTTTTTCTCGGAATTCGTTTGCTTCCGCCCCTTGCGGGTATTATAGCGATAGTCATAAATTAGCTTATTACTTGATTTTCTAATTCTGTTTTTTGACGTAAATGGTGACGGTAGTGCATTTCGTGTAAATAATACCATTCTTTGGCATCGAGCCAGCCCATTGCTACTTGTAGGGCTTTATAAGAGCCATCATCATTGCTGACGGCTTCGATTAAATTCTGAGAATCAACCAAAATTTTTGCTAAAATACTTTTGTATTCTTCTCTTGTTTTGGCAACTGGCTCTGGCCCACGAATTGCATCGGGAATTTTGAGCTTTACGGGAGGAAAACCACCGTATTTGAATTGCTGCTCACCAAAATGAGTTTTTTCTCCGCCGAGTTGTCCTTTTCGTTTTTCGAGACAACGTACACAGTTTGCCAAGAAAAAGAATTGTGAAGAAACCGTCAGATGTTCATACATTTGTCCAAGCGACCAAGTTTCATCATTAGTTTTGAAGAAAAAATGTTCGTCAGAATAATCATCGAGGCTATTAATGTATTGATTGACGATAGTTTCGAGATTTGGATAAACTTCGGTCGGAGACATATCAGTGAGCAGTTAACAATTATAATGTGCATTTATCCGTGACACGCCCTTTTACAATTTGCAAGTAGGCGTACCACGGAATTTGTAAGTGCTTATTTATACATTTTCTCGTAATACTTTGTATAATCGCCGCTTGTTACGTTTTGAAGCCATTCTTTGTTGGCGAGATACCACTCAACGGTCTGAGTAAGGCCTTCTTCAAATTGCAAAGATGGCTCCCATCCGAGTTCTTTCATAAGCTTATTAGCATCAATGGCATAACGTAGGTCATGTCCAGCACGGTCAGTTACGTAGGTGATGAGTTTTACAGAAGTTCCTTCTGGGCGACCTAATTTTTCGTCCATGATTTTGCACAAAAGATGCACTAAATCAATGTTTTTCCATTCGTTAAAGCCACCGATATTATAAGTTTCACCGTTTCCTCCATTATGATAAATTACGTCAATGGCACGAGCGTGGTCTTTTACAAAAAGCCAGTCACGCACGTTTTCGCCTTTACCATAAACTGGAAGTGGACGATTGTGCATAATGTTATTAATCATCAACGGAATCAATTTTTCGGGGAAGTGATTCGGCCCGTAATTATTTGAACAGTTTGAGATAACAACTGGTAATTTATAAGTATTATGATATGCTCTTACGAAGTGGTCAGAAGAAGCCTTCGATGCCGAGTACGGCGAACGTGGGTCGTAGCTTGTAGTTTCTAAGAAAAATTCCTCAGGGTTATGTAGTTCGCCATAAACTTCATCGGTTGAAACATGGTAGAAACGTTTACCCGAAAAATCGCTTTTCCAAGCGTTTTTAGCTGCATTTAGCAAATTCACAGTTCCGATAACGTTGGTCATTACAAATTCCATTGGATTGGTAATTGACCTATCAACATGAGATTCGGCTGCTAAGTGAATAACACCCGAAAAATTATATTTTTCAAACAAACTATTGATGTATGCTGCATCAGTAATATCGCCATGCTCAAAAGTATAATTTGGTGATTTTTCGATATCGGTCAAGTTTTCGAGGTTTCCTGCGTACGTAAGTTTGTCAAGGTTAACTATCTGATAGTTTGGGTATTTCGTAACAAAAAGTCTGACTACATGAGAGCCAATAAAACCTGCTCCGCCTGTTATGAGTATTGTTTGATTCGAGTCCATAATTGAAATTTTCTAATTAATATATCTACAAGTCATATGATAAAATTGCAAATTCAAAATTATCTGACCAGCCAGTTTTTAATGGTAAATTTTGCCTTTTTCTTCCTTCGAGAGTCATACCAACTTTTTCTAAGACTCGAACCGAACCGATGTTTTCAACTGCACAACCTGCTCCGATTCGATGAAGTTTGAGTTCATTAAAACCAAAGTTGATGATTGTTTTTAATGCTTCGGTTGCGTATCCTTTGTTCCAAAAATCAGTATGAAGTTTATACCAAACTTCAGCATTTCGATATTTTTCTTTGCCCAAATTAAGTGCTATTAAACCAATAAACTGATTTTCTGCTATTATCGTAAAAGTAAAAATCCGATTATCTTCTTTTTGGTTTTCTGAAATCCATTGTTCTAAAATTGCTTGTGTTTGCTCAATATTTTCTGGAATTCCCAAGGCATTGAACTCATCAGTTTCGGGCAACGAATGTAATTGATGAATAGCTTCTAAATCAGAAATATCAATTGGTTTTAAATGTAACCTTTCTGATTTTAAGTAGATGTTATTCATTACTTCTTCATCAATTTCTTTTCCCAACGCCACGCGTCTTTTAGACTTTCGGCGAGTTTTTTTTCTACTTTCCAGCCCATAACTTTTTCAGCTTTTTCTACACTTCCGTATATTTTCTCTACATCACCCGCACGGCGTGGCCCGATTTCGTAATTGAGTTTAAGTTTATTTACTTTCTCAAAAGTTTTAATAATTTCGAGAACTGTGTTGCCTGTTCCTGTTCCTACATTAAATACATCGTAGTAGTTCTCCGCCTGTTTATCAAGCAATTCGAGTGCCGAAACGTGAGCTTTTGCCAAATCTACTACATGAATAAAATCTCGGATGTTTGTGCCATCAGGTGTATTATAATCACTACCAAAAACAGTCAGTTTTGGTCTGATTCCTGCGGCAGTTTGTGTGATAAACGGCACTAAATTGCTCGGTACGCCATTGGGGAGTTCGCCAATATGTGCTGATGGATGAGCTCCAATTGGATTGAAATAGCGAAGTGCGATAATTTTAAGCGGATTTCCTGCGGTGATTGTGTCACGCAAAATGTCTTCGCACATTGTTTTTGTATTTCCATAAGGAGAGGTAGCTGGTTGACGAGGCGTTGCTTCGGTTACGGGAATTTGGTCGGGTTGACCGTAAACCGTACACGAAGATGAAAAAACTAAATTTTTTATACCCAATTTTAGCATTACTTTTAAAACATTGAGCGTTGAGCCGAGGTTGTTTTCGTAATATTTGATTGGTTTTTCGACAGATTCTCCAACAGCCTTGTAGGCCGCAAAGTGTATGATGCCTTCGATATTTTCTTTTTTACAAATTTGTTCTAAAACCTTGATGTCATTGCAGTCTTTTTCGTAGCATTTAATCGATTTTTTGACAATTTTCTTGATACCTTTTAGTGCAGATTTGTCAGAATTATTGAAGTTGTCGATAATAATTGGTTCGTGTCCAGCATTGATTAGTTCTACAACTGTGTGTGAACCAATGAAACCAGCTCCGCCCGTAACTAAAATTTTCATAAAAAAATGTTTGTTTTTTTTACAAAAGTATGAATTTAGCACTTGAATTGGAAATGCTTCGTATAAATATGTGTTTTAAGATAGTCGTTGGAGTGCTAAAGTGTTAGTAGCCAGTTGTTTATGTTTCTGTGCGAGCGTTTGAACACTTTTACGTATTAGTTTTGAGTAGCGATTTAGACCAGTGAAAATAGATAACCTAAAAAGACATCAACAAATAAAATGAACGAATCGGAAATTAAAGCTTTAGTTACCTTGCTCGATGATGAAGATAGTGAGGTGGTGCAGCACGTTGAGAGTCGCTTACGGACTTTGGGTGGTTCGATAATTCCTTTATTAGAAGACCACTGGCAAGGAAATGGGTTAAACCCAATTTTACAGAAAAAAATTGAAGATTTGATACACGATTTGCAGTATAATACTGTAATCGACCGCTTGGTGGCGTGGAAAAATAACGGCCACGAAGACCTGCTCGAAGGAATGTGGATTGTGGCAACTTATCAGTATCCCGATTTGAATATCGACAAGCTTCGCCAATATATCAATGATATGTATTTTGATGCTTGGCTCGAACTTCGAGAAGACATGCACCCGCACGACCAAATCAGGGTGTTGAATCAGATTTTCTTTGATAAATACAAATATTTGCCAAATACTAAAAATTTTCATTCGGTGGCAAATTCGATGCTTAATCAGGTTTTTGATTTGAAAAAAGGAAATCCGATTTCGTTGTGCGTTATTTATTTGCTTATGGCTCGTCGTTTAGGGCTTCCTGTAAGTGGCGTAAACCTGCCGAGTTTGTTTGTGCTTACTTACAAAACACCGCAAATTCAGTTTTACATCAATATTTTTAATCGTGGACTGATTTTCTCGAAGGTTGATATTAGTAATTATATCAAGCAGATGCAGCTTAAACCACAGGATTCTTTTTTTCAACCTTGCTCAAACCTGGATATTGTATCGAGGGTTTTACGAAATCTGATAGTTTCGTTTGAGAAAATCTCTGACCTCGAGCGTGCCAAGGAAGTTGAAAGTATTTTGAAGGCAATTTCGTAGGGGCGTATCGCATACGCCCAAAGCTATTTCCCTGTTACTACCAGAATATAACCATCTATTTTCTCGATATAGATGCTATATTTTTCATCTAATTCATTGATTGTCAGCTTTCCTGTGATTTTTTTTTGCTCTTTTTGGAATGGGAAAACGTGCAGGTTTTCATTGAAAATTACCTTTCGTTTGCCATAGAGTTTATAAAGAGCCTCTTTGGCCGACCAGTAAATACAGAGTTTCTCAATATCTCCTTCGGCATTGATTCTTTCGGATTCAGACAAAAATTTGTGTGCAATTCTTTTTAGTTTCTCCGAGGGCTTTTCCATATCCATTCCCAGTGCTTCGCTTGGGTGCATGACGGCCGCTACGTAATTTGAAGTGTGCGTTATCGACATTTGCCAGTTGCTACCCACCAAGTAGGGTTTTCCGTGTTCATCTTTCTTGACTCCTAAATACTTTATACCAAGTGAATTTGCTAAGTATTTGATTACGAGCCTACTACAAAAGAATTCAACTTGTTTTTGTGGATGGCTAATTGATGCCAGTTCAGCATCGGTCAGTATTTCCGAAGGCAGCATCGCCTGTAATTCATCGTGCGATTCGGTGATTTGCCAAACTGCCAATGAAATATCGTTTTCGTATTTTTTTTCTAAGATTATGGGCATAACACATACTTTGGATTCAAAGATACGGATAAAAATGTATCACTAACCACTAATATTGATAATGAGCCGTTTATAAAAAAAAGGCTTTAAAATGGAAGTATGTATTGCAAGGTATAGTGTATAACATTATATTTGTTTGAAATTATGAAAATCTTTTAATTTAAACATTACTCAAATGAAAAAGCTCAATTACTTTCTTGGATTTATTTTGTTTGCGACTCTTGTATCGTTTCCTTTTTTGAAGAAAGAAATGAATGGCGATAATATCAAGGTTTCGGTCAATGAAACAAAAGAAGAATATCGCTTCGAGGCCAGTTTCAATAAAGATAAATCAGATGCCGTGTCTGAATACATGGATGATTATTTAGACCAAAAAATCTTTGAAAATGCCCAAGTTGATGCCGCAATGAGGCTTAATGACGGTACACAAATTTATGTCAAAACCGATGATGGCGAAGTGAAAATTAGGTTAGATAAGCAATTAAACTCAAGAGAATCTTATGAGAAAATCAAGAAGATGGGAGAGGGGATAAAGCGAATTTTGACAAAGAAATAAGCATTTTAGGTGTATATTTGGGCAAAAACTACAAACTATGACAATCCTAAGAAAAATTACCTTCAGTTTTATTTTTTGCGTATTCATTCTTGATGTTTTTGCTCAAAAAAAAACTCAATTCAAAGTAATTGCTTTTTATACGGCCAAAAACGACAAAGCTCATATCAGTTTTGTGCATGAAGCCAATCGCTGGTTTCCTACTGTGGCTAAGAAATATAATTTCAGTTATGATTCAACTGATAATTGGGCAAATCTTAATGCTGATTTTCTTTCAAAATATCAGATTGTACTTTTCTTAGATACACGTCCCGAAGATAAAACTCAGCGAACTGCTTTTCAGCAATACATCGAAAAAGGTGGAGCTTGGATTGGCTTTCATTTTGCAGCTTTTGCTCTCAATAATTCTACTTATAATCAAGATTGGGATTGGTATCACAACCAGTTTTTAGGTGCTGGACAGTACAAAAGCAATACATGGCGACCAACTTCGGCTATTTTACGAGTAGAAGACTCGACACATCCTGCCACAAAAAAACTTCCAGAAACCTTCAAATCTTCGCCTAACGAATGGTACAGATGGGAAAAAGATTTACGCCAAAATAAGGATATTAAGGTGCTACTTTCTATTGACCCAAGCAGTTTTCCACTCGGAACTGGCCCAAAAGCCCACGAAATTTGGCACAGTGGCGATTATCCCGTGGTTTGGACAAATAAAAACTACCGAATGCTCTACGTAAATATGGGGCATAACGACATCGAGTATGAAAACAAAACCAATAAAGAATTATCATTTCAGTTTACCAACGAAACTCAAAATCAGCTGATTATCAATACTTTGCTTTGGTTGGGTAGAGGTAAGAAATAATTTTTTAGATTACTTTCGAGAAATCGCTTGACTCTAACCTTAGGTCATAGGCTATGTTTGCAGAGTCAATGAATAATATTCAAAAGAAATGCAAAAATATTCGGTTAAACAGTTGGCAAAATTGGCAGGAGTAAGCGTACGAACACTCCATGTCTATGATAAAATGGGTTTGCTCAAACCATTGTCCCGTACTGAGGCTAAGTATCGGTTATATGGTGAACAAGAATTACTTCGACTTCAGCAAATATTGTTTTACAAAGAGCTTGATTTTCAATTACAAGAAATTGCACAAATCTTAGATGATAAAGATTTTGATGTGATGGATTCGCTCAAAAATCATAAAGTAAACCTAAGAGCCAAGCAGGATAGATTAGCAACTTTGATATTAACGATTGACAAAACAATAGAAAACCTAAAAAAAGATACTGTTATGTCGAATCCAGCCGAATTATACGAGGGTTTATCTGCCGAAAAAGCCCAGTCGTATCGCACAGAAGCCATTGAAAAATATGGTGAAGAAGTTTATAAATCTGAGAAAGCATTATTGAAACTGACTAAACCTCAGATTGCCGAACTAAAAACCGAACAGACTGAAATTGCTCAAAAGCTATTCTCATTAATACACAAAAGCATTGAAAGTGAGCAAGTTCAGACACAAATTGCTCGACATTATGAGAATATCCGTAAATTTTGGGGAACGCATGGTTCAGCCGATACTCAAGCCGAAGCCTACGCTGGTTTGGGTCAGTTATACGTTGATGATGAACGTTTTACGATGATTGATGGCAAATCTCACCCAGAATATGCCTTGTTTCTGAGCAAAGCCATGAAATATTTTGCCGAGAATCGTTTAAAGTAGTATTTGTATAAGCCTGCTTCTAAATCATGCGTTGGAAGTAGGCTTACTTTTATAATGGATTTTTTCTGCTAAATTTGGATTCCTCTTTTAATAAATACTCAGCAAAAAATGGAACTTGATAATTTAGTAGCATTCAAATCATCGCACGAAGTAAAGCAAAAACTTTCTTCTTACGGAATCGTCAAGAAATTTGAGGAAGGGTCGATTATTCTCAACGAAAATGCTTACATCAGAGCCATTCCAATTGTGCTGAAAGGCTGCATCGGGGTTATGCGAACCGACGACGAAGGGCGAGAAATTCTACTTTATTATATCAATGCTGGCGAAAGCTGCATTATGTCGTTTTTGGGTGGACTTCACAACGATACCAGCAAAGTAAAAGCCATTGCCGAAGAAGAAACCGATATTCTTTTTGTGCCGATTGATAAAGTAAATTTACTAATAAAAGAAAATCCCGAATGGCTTGATTATATTTTTCGTCTTTATCACAAGCGTTTTGAAGAATTGCTGGAAGTTGTCAATGATGTTGCTTTCAAGAAAATGGACGAAAGGTTGCTCAATTTTATCAAGAAAAGATGCGAATTGGGCAAAACTACCACACTTCATATTACCCACGAACACCTCGCCAACGAACTCGGAACTGCCCGAGTGGTGGTTTCTCGCCTATTGAAACAAATGGAAGATAAAGGACTTTTGAAACTCGGCCGAAATAAAATTTCGCTTATGTAACAAATGTTGCTGAACGCCCATTTTTCATGTTTGATATTTGTGTTGTTAAAATAATTCTACCTCTAAAATTAAAAACAACAACAAAATGAAAGCAAACATGGGAACTGTTGACAAAGTAGTAAGAATACTTGTCGCAATCGTAATAATCGGTTTATATTTTGCCAATCAAATCACTGGAATGGCTGCCATTATTTTATTGGTAGTTGCGGGAGCATTTATCCTAACCAGCTTCATGAGCTTTTGCCCATTGTACTTGCCTCTCGGTATTTCTACCCGAAAAAAAGAAGATAAATAAATACTGTGGAGCGAATATTTTGTTCGCTCATATTTAAAAAGCGAATAAAATATTCGCTCCACAAAAACATGAATTTCATCAATAATCATAAACTGACCATCATCGGAGTCATAATCGGAGCGATTGGTGGCTTCCTCTACTATCACTATATAGGTTGTGCAAGTGGCACTTGTCCGATAACCTCCAAGCCACTCAATAGTACGCTTTACGGTGCGGTGATGGGTAGTTTACTTTTTAATATTTTCAAGAAAGAATCATGAAAACCGAAGAAATAATCATTGCCAACTTGAAATGTAATGGCTGTGCCAGTACAATCAAAAAAGAATTATCATCGCTAACTGGTGTAAAAGAAGTAGCGGTCGATGTAGAAAAAGATGCCGTAAATGTAACTTATGATAATATCAGCCGAGAAAGTATCATCAATAAACTCCACTCATTGGGGTATCCAGAAGCTACCGAAAAAAACGGTTTGTTATTGCAAATCAAAAGTTACGGAAGTTGTATGGTCGGTCGAATCAATAATCTATAATTTATACTAAAATGAATATCGAATCAATAATCCAAGAAAAGAAAGGTACAATCGTAGATGTACGAACGCCCGAAGAGTTTCGTGGCGGACATGTAGCAGGAGCTATAAATATTCCACTAAACGAAGTTCCATACCGTGTTGAAGACCTAAAAACTTTGAAAGCACCAGTAGTTTTGTGCTGTGCATCAGGTAACAGAAGCGGACAAGCACATCGTTATTTGCAACAACACGGTCTTGAGTGCTATAATGGTGGCTCGTGGTTGGATGTAAATTATTATCAATCTTTAGCGGTTTAAAGTCAGAATATTTACAAAACGTACTTCAGAAAATGTTAAATGCAATAAAAAATTTATTAGGTTTTGGCCCAAAGGTCGATTTTGCTGAGTTGGTAAAGCAAGGAGCAATTATTTTAGATGTGCGAAGTTCGGGCGAGTTTGCGGGCGGACATATCAAAGGAGCAATCAACATTTCGGTCGATTCTTTGGGTCGAAACCTGAGTAAACTTAAAGATAAAAATAAACCAATTATTACCTGTTGTGCATCGGGAATGCGTAGTGCAGCAGCAAAAAATATTCTTTCATCAAACGGTTACACCCAAGTTTATAACGGTGGAAGCTGGGGAAGTTTACAACACAAATTATGATTACCAAAGAAACATTATTCACCAATTGGCATTTTATGCGTTGGTTGAGGCTGGGCATGGGCTTTTATGCCGCCGTAGTAGCTTTGCAGCTGCATGACCCACTTTCGGGATTTATTGCTGCTTTGTTTTTATTCCAAGCAATGACAAATACAGGGTGTTGTGGAGCTAACGGTTGTTCAGTTCCCACATCCGCTAAAAGAAGTTAGAGGAAAACTGAAGAAATTGAGTTTGAAGAGATAAAGTAGTCCACGGTCGATAGTCAATAGTACACAGCAATCGGTCGTTACCATCAATTAACACTTAACATATTTTAATAAAATGGAACCACACTATTTTAACGTAAATCTGAGTTGGATTTCAGACCGAAAAGGCGAAGTGTCTTCGCCAGAATTAGAAGACAAAATTGAAGTTGCTACTCCGCCACCGTTTCCTAAAGGAATCGAAGGCGTTTGGTCGCCTGAACATTTGCTTACCGCAGCGGTGAATAGTTGTTTTATGACCACATTTTTGGCCGTAGCCGAAAACTCAAATTTGAACTTTTCGACTGCAAAGCCAAAGGTAAATTAGAACAAGTAGAAGGTAAGTTTTTGATGGCAGAAGTGATTCTCGAACCAACACTGGTTATCACAAAAGAAGCTGATAAAGACCGTGCTGAGAGAATTCTACAAAAATCAGAAGCTGCTTGTTTGATTTCTAATTCGATAAAATCGAAAGTTTCGATGATTTCTAATATTCAATATCTAAACTGAATGAAAAAATATATCATTGCTACTCTGGCAGCTTTTACTATTATATTAAATAGTTGTTTGTCTGGGCAATCACAAAATATCAAAACGAATTTAACACCAACCGAGTTTGCCGAAAGGATAAAAGCACAAGCGAAGACCACACTGATTGATGTGCGTACGCCCGATGAGTTTTCGAAGGGACACCTCGAAAATGCCCAGAATATCGACTGGCGTAACAATGATTTCAGTAATCGAATCGAAACATTGGATAAATCGAAACCAGTATTTGTCTATTGTTTGAGTGGTGGGCGAAGTGCGTCGGCAGCCAGTGCGATGCGTGAAGCAGGTTTCAAGGAAGTGTATGAATTGGATGGTGGAATTATGAAATGGAGAGGAGCGAATCTGCCCGAAACAACTTCAAATACCTCAAGTAAAACAGCAGGCTTGAGTCGCCAACAATTTGAAGCACTTTTGGCGTCTGATAAACTGATTTTGGTGGATTTCTATGCCGATTGGTGTGCTCCTTGCAAAAAAATGAAGCCATATTTAGAAGAAATTTCAAAAGATATGGCCAACAAAGTAAAAGTTGTGCGTATTAATGCTGATGATAATCAAGCACTTTGTAAGGAATTACAAATAGATGCCTTGCCCGTTTTGCAGCTTTATAAAAACAAAAACCTTACATGGAATAATGTGGGTTTTATTGATAAAGCAGGTGTTCTAACTCAAATAAATAAGTAATCACATAAAAGGTTGAGAGAGAAAAATTCGATAACCAAACTTCGTTCCATCCGTAAATATTTAAAAAATCTTCAAATATAAAAACTTTGAAGGTTTTTTTTTGTTCATAAACTTACCGAATTGAGTGTAACTCAGGAAGTTAAAAGAACCATTTTTTATGAAACTTAGCTATTCCAACAAAAATTTTAAGCCTTTTCAATAGAGGCTGTTGAAAATAAATGTTAGAAAATACAGCGTTGTAAGAAAAATGAACGTTCTTAAGATAAGCGTCTTTTTTAAATATAAACATAATTATTTGTATTATGTCGAGATATTTTATTAAATAGTCGCTATTATTATTTAAAATATTTAATAATCAAGTCTTTTTTATTAAGTATTGATTAATTTTATCACGCTTTATTAATTATTGTATAACAAACTAAAACTTACGAATGAACAAACTTCTACGAGTTTCGCTGGCGTGTTTATTTCTCTTTGTTTCTTTTTGGGGAAATGCACAAACGGTAGTAACGGGAAAAGTTACATCGAGCGAAGATGGTAGTCCACTTCCAGGAGTATCAATCACAATCAAGGGTACAACAAAAGGAACAAGTACAGATGAAAAGGGTGCGTACAAATTATCTGTACCTGCAAATTCAACACTTCAAGCAAGTTTTATTGGCTTTACTGATGCCGAACAAGTTGTGGGTAATCGCAGTGTTGTTGATTTCACACTTACTTCTGATGTAAAATCATTAAACGAGGTAGTTGTAACTGGTTATGGCTCACAAATTAAGCGTGACCTAACAGGAAATATCGTTAAGATTAAATCTTCTGAAATCCAAGATATGCCAGTGACTACTTTCGAGCAAAGTATTCAAGGTAAAGCTGCGGGTGTTCAGATTAACCAAGGTACTGGTAAATTAGCTCAAGGTATTCAGGTACGTGTGCGTGGCCAGTCGTCGGTTTCAGCGTCAAATGAGCCATTATATGTATTAGATGGTATTCCACTAACACAAGGCGATTTGAGTAGCAATGGTGGTGATACCAACCCATTAGTTGATATCAACCCACAAGATATTGAGTCAATCGAAATCTTAAAAGATGCTTCGGCTGGTGCTATCTATGGTGCTCGTGCTGCTAATGGAGTGGTTTTGATTACTACTAAAAGAGGTAAATCAGGCACTACGAAAATTACTTTTGGTATGCAGTATGGCAAAAGCAAGCCAACAAATATCTTGAAGTTCTTGAATACTAAACAATACATGGACTTCTATCGTATTGCTGCTGCTAACTCTGATGCTATTGATGGATACGATGCAAAAGACCCAGATTCTTACACTGCATACATGGAAAGTTTCTTTGAAACTCAAAGTCTCGGAACACTCGGAACAGCTAATCAAGCAGATACTGATTGGGGTAGTTTAGCATTCCAAGATGCTCCATCAAAGCAATATGACCTTAATTTAAGTGGCGGTTCGGATAAAACTACGTTCTTTATTTCTGGACAATTACTTGACCAAACGGGTATTTTGTTGGGTAACGCATTCAGCCGTTATACTGGCCGTATGAATCTCAACCACAAAGTATCTGAGCGTTTGAATATCGGAATGAACATGAGCATTGCTCGCTCGCTTAATGAGCGTGTTTCGGGTGACCGTCAGTTTGACAACCCATTACAGTTAGTTGCTTTACCTCCAATGACACCTGCAACTGACCCTACGACTGGTCTTCCAGTAGGTACACCTCCTGGTGATATTTCTATTCCTGTATATTATAATGGTATGATTAACATCGGTAATGCTTACTATAACACTACCGTACACCGTAATATCAGCAGCGTTTATGGCGAATATACTTTATTGAAAGGTCTTCGTTTCCGTACAGAATTTGCTCTTGATTTATTGAATCAACAAGAAGAACAATATTACAATAGCAAAACTCAACGTAACTTCGGTGCTCCACTTGGGTATGGTTTCAACCGTTTCGTAAGAGTTGAAAACTATAATACCAACAACTATTTCGTTTACGACAATGTATTTGGTAAACACGGAATCAATGCAACGGCTGGTTTATCTTACCAAAACTCACAAACTAAAACAAGTTCGGCTGAAGGTAAAGATTTTCCATCAGATGCTTATCGTATGATTGCAAGTGCGGCTCGTAAAACCGATGCAAGTTCTTCTCAGTCAGATTATCGTTTTGCTTCATACTTCACTCGTTTGAACTATAAATTTAACGATAAATACTTATTAGGTTTAAGTGCCAGAGTCGATGGTTCATCACGTTTCGGTGCTGATAACCGTTATGGTTTCTTCCCTGCGGTTTCGGCTGGTTGGGTACTATCAGAAGAAAGTTTCTTGAAAAACATTGAGTTAATTAGTTTCTTGAAATTACGTGCAAGCTGGGGTAAAACAGGTAATGCCGAAATCGGTAACTTCCCTCAATTGGGCTTATTTACTGGTGATGCAGGTTATGGTACTTTACCAGGCCAACGCCCTTCACAATTGGCTAATCCATCTCTCGGTTGGGAATCTACTCAACAAATTGATATTGGTCTTGATTTCGGTATCTTGAAAAACCGTATTAATGGTGAAATTGACTACTACGAGAAAAACACCACTGGTTTGTTATTGAACGTAAACGTACCTGGTACTACTGGTTTTGCTACACAAGTGAAAAACGTGGGTGCTTTAACTAACAAAGGTTTTGAATTTGTGCTGAACACCGACAATTTAGTGGGTCAATTCAAATGGAAAACAAGCTTAAATGCTTCTACCAATAAAAACAAAATCACTGACCTACAAGGGCAAGTAATTGAAGGTGGTTTGGCTAACATGAGCCGTGCCGTTGAAGGACAGCCATTGGGTACATTCTTTACGGTTGAATATGCTGGTGTTGACCCTGCAAATGGCGATGCTCTTTTCTATAAAAATACCAAGAATGCCGATGGTTCAATCGACCGTTCAACAACCAAAACTTATAGCCAAGCACAACGTACTGTAATTGGTAGCCCACTACCAAAATGGGTTGCAGGGGTAACAAATACATTTAGCTATAAAGGTTTTGAGTTAAGCGTGTTCTTGAATGGTGTATTCGGAAACAAACTTAACTTTTACGGTGTAGGTCGTTTCTCTTCTGCTAATGGTCGTTTTGAAGATAACCAAACTGTAAATCAATTAGCTGCATGGACGCCACAAAATACTAATACGAACGTTCCACAAGCACGTTTATTCTTCAACAATGGAGCTCAAGCATCGAGTCGTTTTATTGAAGATGGTTCATTCGTTCGTTTACGTAACGTAACATTTGCTTACAACTTACCAAAATCATTGATTAGCAAAATAAAATTAAGCAATGTAAGATTATATGTGACAGGTCAAAACTTATTGACATTCACGAAGTATTCTGGTTGGGACCCAGAAGTTAATGCCGATGATGTTGTATCAAACATCGCTTTGGGTTATGACTTCTATACAACTCCTCAAGCAAAAACTTTCATGGGTGGCTTAAACATTAGTTTCTAATAGCCTAACACTTTATTGATTTACTTAAAGAAATTAGATAAAATGAATAAAAATATAAAAAATTGGCTATTTGTTGGTGCATCTGCTGTATTAATGACAGCGTGTGATAGCCGCTTAGATGTAAAGCCAACACAATCAATAGAAGAGTCAACGGCTCTTGCTACTTCACAAGACGTAGAAGTAACACTTATTGGTGCTTATGATGGTTTATCGAGCAATAACCTATATGGCGGAGCGGTTCAATATTCGGGCGAACTATTGGGTGATGACGCAGAAGTAAGATTTGCTGGTACATTCTCTACATTGGACGAATTGTGGCGTAAAACAATGACCACCACTAATGGTCAAACACAATTGACTTGGTTACAGGCTTACAGCACTATCAACCGTGCAAATAATGTTTTGGCTTCACTTGATAAAGTTGAGGCAAGCAAAAAAGCACAAGTTGAAGGTGAGGCTCGTTTTATCCGTGGTTTAGTTTATTTTGATTTAGTGAGATTATGGGCAAAAGCATGGGGTGATGGCGATAATGCTACTAACTTGGGTGTACCACTCGTAACAACTCCTACACGTATTGTTAGTGAGGCTGACAGTCGCCCGAGAGCAACTGTTGCAGCTGTTTACACGCAGGTGTTAGAAGATTTGACAAAAGCGGAGTCATTACTCGGTAATATCTCTGATGCTGGCTTTGCTTCAAAAAGTTCTGCACAGGCTATTTTGGCAAGAGTTTATCTACAACAAGGTAATTATGCTGCCGCTCGTGACGCTGCTAATAGAGTAATAGCAAGTAATCAGTTTGCTTTAACACCTACATTTGCAGAGGCATTTGAAGATGCTTCGAATGACAGTGAAATGATTTTCAAAGTTATCGTAACTGACCAAGATGGAACCAATGATTTGAATACATTCTATGCTCCATCTACTTATCAAGGACGTGGCGATATTCGTATTCAGGCAAAACACTTGGCACTTTATGCTGCTGGTGATAGTCGTGGTACATTCTTCGTGAGAGCATCTAATAATAACTTTACTGCTAAATTCCTTGACCAATATGGCGATGTGCCAGTGGCTCGTTTGGCCGAAATGTATTTGATTCGTGCTGAAGCTAATCAGAGATTGAATACAGCTATTGGTGCAACTCCATTGGCAGATATTAATCGCATTAGAGCCAGAGCAGGAGCAAGAGCTTTGACAACTGTTGATTTGAATGCAATTTTAGCTGAACGTAAGTTAGAATTAGCTTTTGAAGGACAACAAGTGCATGATGCTAAACGATTAAAGAGAAATGTTGGTACTTTAGCATTTAGCGATAATAAATTAGTGATTCCGATTCCACAACGTGAAATAGACACTAACAAAGCTTTAGTACAAAACCCAGGATATTAATTTTTGGAAATAATAGCATAAAAAAAATGCGAGTCGATTTCGGCTCGCATTTTTTGTTGAATTGAAAAATTACCAGTCACAAATTACCTAATAACCAGTAACTAATCACAATTCTTTGATACGAATATTTTTGAAAGAAACGGCATCGCCATGGTCTTGTAAACCAATTTTACCTTTACTATATTTTCCGAAACCTTCCCAACCTTTAAATTTACTTTTAGCTACCATTGCGTCCCATTCTGGGCCTTCTGATTTATATTTTACCGACAATGTTCCATTTTGATAAATGCTAACTTCGCCTTTATTTTTAACGATTTTTACTGTATTCCAAACTCCCGCAGGCTTTGTAACCGATGCCGAAGGAATCATATCGTATAACGAACCCGCTTTGTGATTACCATCTTTACCTGCTTTTGCATCAGGGTGACGCTCATTGTCAAGCACTTGAATTTCAGGAGCTGTCAGGTAAGGAACACTGTATTTAGCATCTTCAAAAACACCATAGAAAATGCCACTGTTTGCACCTTCCGATACTTTCCACTCTAATTCGAGTTCAAAGTTTTCGTATTCTTTGTCAGTAATAAGGTCGTCACCGTGTTTTTCGCCTTTGGCTTTTCCTGTAAATACTAATGTTCCATCTTGAATCTTCCATTTATCAGTAATTGGTTGACCTGCTTTGTTATAAACGTGCCAGTTTGTAAAAGTTTTTCCATCGAATAATGTTACCCACTTACCTTTTTTTTGAGCAAAACTTGTTGAAGCCACCAATAGCGTAAGTGCAAGGATTTTTGAAATTGTTTTCATTGAAAAATGATTGAGGTTGATTAAATAATAAACTACTAAGCAAATTAAAGAAAAGATGAACGAAGAATTGTGTTGGAGAAAGAAAAATCGACAAAAAGGTAGATAGTATGGACAAAACTTTGGCAGACTTATTTTACCATAAGTTTAAAAATGAGTAATTGTTTAAAGTTGGGACTGAAATTTCTTCAACCCCAACTTTATCTTTTATCAGAATGATACTAATGATTTTAAATCCCTAAAACTCGGCGATTTACTGCTTCGTCAGCACCAGTAGCAGCAAAATCATCAAATGCACGAGTAGCTACTTGAATAATATGATTTTGAATAAACGGAGCTCCTTCAGCAGCACCTTGTTCAGATGATTTTACACAACATTCCCACTCCAATACTGCCCATGAATCGTAGTCGTATTGTGATAATTTCGAGAAAATACCTTTGAAATCAACCTGACCATCGCCTAATGAACGGAAACGACCCGCACGGTCTGCCCAACCAGCATAACCACTATAAACACCTTGTTTCCCTGATGGATTAAACTCAGCATCCTTAACGTGGAATGCCTTGATACGGTCGTGATAAAGGTCGATAAATGCTAAATAGTCAAGGTGTTGAAGCACAAAGTGACTTGGGTCGTAGTTGATACAAGCACGTGAATGTCCACCCAAATAATCTACAAACATTTCAAAAGTTGTTCCATCGAACAAATCTTCACCTGGGTGTAATTCGTAGCAATAGTCAACGCCACACTCATCGTAATAATCTAATATTGGTTTCCAACGGTTTGCCAATTCTTTGAATGCCGTTTCAATCAAACCACTTGGACGTTGAGGCCACGGATACAAGAAAGGCCAAGCCAATGCACCAGAAAACCCAACGTGTGATGTCAATCCAAGATTTTGCGAAGCTTTTGCTCCCCATCTGAGTTGTTGCTCAGCCCACTGGCGGCGAGCTGGCTCATTTCCATGTACAGCCGCTGGTGCAAACGCATCATACATCGTGTTGTAAGCAGGGTGCGAAGCAATCAATTGCCCCTGGAGGTGCGTTGATAATTCTGTGATTTCTAAACCTTTATCTTTTAGTTTTCCTTTCAATTCATCACAATATGTTTGGCTTTCGGCTGCTTTTTGGAGGTCAATCACACGGCCATCCCATGATGGTAACTGGATTCCTTTATAGCCCAAACCTGCCATATAATCGGCAATTGTATCAAGTGAATTAAATGGTGCTTCATCGCCCATAAACTGAGCAAGAAATATCGCTGGTCCTTTTATTGTTTTCATATAAGCCCTATGATTACGCATCCCGCCCCTAAAGGAGGACTTTTATCGTTTTAAATTTGTAAGAAATTTATAAATATTATTCAAAATTAGCTTTTAAACTTTACCCATTTTGACGAAGACTTGCCTGATGCAATTACTGTTTCCACAAATTGCATTCCTCTGATTCCATCATCAATCGTTGGGAAGTCGAGGTCGAATTCGTTTGGTGTTTCACCATTCATTCGCTTGCGAACTGTGCGAGCAAAGTTTTTGTAAATATTAGCAAATGCCTCCAAATATCCTTCTGGATGTCCAAACGGAATACGTGAACTCACTTTAGCGGCTTCGTATAAATCGCCCACTGATGGTTCGAAAATTCTTTGTCCATCAATAGATTTGTGCTTTAAGTATTGTGGCGTTTCTTGGTGCCAGTGTAAACTTCCAAGTTCGCCATAAACTCTGATATTAAGTCCGTTTTGTTCGCCATTGGCAATTTGGCTACAAGTCAGAATACCTTTTGCCCCATTATCGAAATGTAATAAAACATTGGCATCATCATCAAGAAGGCGGCCTTCAACAAATGTCGAAACATCAGCACAAAGTTCGGTGATTTTCAAGCCAGTTACATACTCAGCTAAGTTTTCGGCGTGTGTACCAATATCACCGACAGCACCTGCAATTCCCGAGCGTTTAGGGTCAGTACGCCATTCGGCTTGCTTATTTGTGCCTTTTTGTTCTTCAGGAAAAGATAACCAACCTTGCGGATATTCAACAATAACTTTGCGGATATTTCCGATTGCACCTGCTTGAATCATGGAACGTGCTTGTTTTATCATCGGATATCCCGTGTAGTTGTGCGTTAAGGCAAATGTTAAACCTGTTTTCTCAACAATATCTTTCAGTTTTCGAGCTTCCGAAAGTGTGAAAGTTACGGGTTTATCGCAAATCACATGGAAGCCATTTTCTAAGGCCATTTTTGCAGGAGCAAAGTGCATGTGATTAGGTGTAACGATTGAAATAGCGTCCATGCGGTCTTTGCGACGCTTTTCTTTTTGAATCATTTCTTTGAAATCGCCGTAGCAACGAGCGGGGTCGAGCATTAAGTCTTCGCCCGATGCTTTTGATTTTTCTGGTGTAGAACTAAAAGCCCCACCAACTAATTCGATTTCACCATCAATGGCAGCCGCAATTCGATGAACACCCCCGATGAATGCCCCTCGACCACCGCCAACCATACCTATTCGGATTTTACGA
This sequence comes from Emticicia aquatilis, assembly GCF_014644295.1. Taxonomy (GTDB): domain Bacteria; phylum Bacteroidota; class Bacteroidia; order Cytophagales; family Spirosomataceae; genus Emticicia; species Emticicia aquatilis. The sequence continues at coordinate 217,281 of NZ_BMKK01000001.1, read as the reverse complement.
GCCATAGTTTAAATAATGATTAATTTTTAATGATTAATGTTGAATGTGTTGCGATTTACGCTAAGTTTTATAGAATTTTCTAAAGTTTGAATCCTTCTTTTTCGAGTAATTTTTCGAGCGAAAATTTATATTCGCCCAAAACCACTAATTCTTTATCCCAATTTGCAATAATCCAATCTTGGTTCGGACGAGCAATGGCTACTTGTTTGGATGCTGAAAAGAACCAAAAAACTTCTTTTACCCCAAAATCTAATAGACTTTTGGTTTTCATCGAATAATAATCAAACTCACTGAGACCAAAGTCTTTAGCATCGGCTTCAATATCTATTTCGATAACTACCAGTGGAGGAATATCAAAATATTTGCCTTTATTTTCTCTATTTTTTAGGATTTCCTTGTCAAAAATTACAATATCAGATGAAATATTATTGTTTTTTGATAGATGAAACCCCGTTTCGTTACTTCCTACAAAATATTTATCATCATCTAAATTTCTGAAAAGGTTTTTTAAAATAATGTTTAATAGGATATACTGAATATCACTTTGTCCCATGATTTCTTCCGTGCTTTTTAAATGATTCATCACGTCCTTGTAACCCTTATAATACATAGGTTTTCCATCGTACATTTCATAGATGAGTGATTTTGGAATCTCATGCTTTGCGAAGTGATGACGATAACGTTTTTTAGGTGAAAGAGCCGTTTCCATACAAAAGAATTTATTTGAGTAGCAATTTACATAAAACCATAGATTCTTGTTAATTGCGTTGCCAAATTTCTGAAAAAGTGTCGAATCAACAATTAAAAATAGGATTTTCTTTTGGGAAAATTTAAAATATTCTATTTTTACGGCTCAATTTATTCAAAACCCTTAAAACCTTCTAAAACTATGGTAAATCAGAACCGTCTTTTTCTGGGAAGTTGTTTTGCTCTCATCACAACAGCTTTCTCATTTAGTATTCGTGCGGGGATTCTTCCGCAATTAGCAACTGATTTTAGTTTAACAGCCGAGCAGCTTGGTTTCATCAACTCTATGTGGTTTTTGGGCTTCCCGATTGCCATGATTGTTGGCGGATTGGTGTATCACACCGTAGGCCCGAAAAAAATCATGATGATTGCATTCGTGTGTCATGCTCTCGGTATTTTATTGACTCTTTATCCACAAATCTTGGGTGGATATACTGGTCTTTTGGTTTCAACCTTCTTGATTGGTATTGGTAATGGCTGTACGGAAGCAGCTTGTAATCCGATGATTGCAGATGCCTATTCTGGCTCACAAATGAGTAAAATGTTGAACCGTTTTCACATGTGGTTTCCTGGCGGAATCGTGGTAGGTAGTTTATTATCTAAATTCATGACAGATGCAGGCTTGGGATGGCAGCCACAAATTTGGTTGATTTTAGTGCCAACAATAATATATGCTTATTTATTCTGGGGACAAGAGTTTCCAAAGCCTAAAACAGAAGGTGTAACTTCAATCGGCGAAAACCTAAAAGCAATGGCTACACCTTTGTATATCTTTATGTTTGCTTGTATGGCTCTTACGGCTATCACAGAGTTTGGCCCGCAACAATGGACAGGCTTAATCATGAGTAAATCAGGTGCAAGTCCGATGCTTATCTTAGCTTTGGTAACAGGTTTAATGGCTGTTATCAGATTCTTTGCTGGCCCAATTGTTGAGAAACTTGACCAAACTGGGGTTTTACTTGGTTCGGCAGTTTTAGCAGCCATTGGTATCTATTTATTCAGTACACAAACAGGTGGTATGGCATACGTAGCAGCAATTTTCTTTGCAATGGGTGTTGCTTTATTCTGGCCAAATATGGTTGGATTTATTGCCGAAAAAGTGCCTTTGAGTGGTGCTTTAGGTATGTCAATCATTGGTGGTGTGGGTATGTTCTCAACTTCAATTTTCCAACCAATCATTGGTCGGTGGATTGACTCAGCAAAAGCAGAAAAAACTGCTGCTGGCTTGACAGGTGATGAAATGGAATTGGCAGCAGGACAAGCTACGCTTAGCACAATGGTATTATTCCCAGCTATCTTGATTGTGGCGTTTACAATCCTTTATTTCTGGCAAAAAAGAAAACCAGCTCAAGCATAAGTTTTTCGATATATAGTTGATTATTAAAAAGCCTCGCTAAATACTTAGCGAGGCTTTTTAATAAGAAAATCCCTTATCTCAAGCGAAATAAGGGATAAGAATTAAATTACTAACTTTCTCTATTAATTATGATGCTTGTTGACGAACGATGTAAAAAATATCTTTTCTTTGCTCACATTTGATTCTGGTACAAATAAAAATATTTTTTTAGTAATTGCATAATATTTTTAAAAAATTTATTTATATTCTAATTATAGATAAATAAATAATTAATCATTTAAAAGTTTTGTGTTAAATTTGGGCAAATTCGATTTAAATAAAAATTTAATATATATTGATGATAAAAATATCAACTCCAGGACGTATCTGTCTTTTCGGGGAGCATCAAGATTATCTCGGTTTACCTGTCATTGCTGCGGCAATTTCTCGAAGGGTTGATATGTCGGGCGAGCATCGTGCGGATAAGCAAATAATCATTCATTTACCCGATATTGGTTCAGAGCTAATCATGGAAGTTTCGGCTACTCGAATGCCGTATAAGCAGAAACGAGATTATTTCAGAAGTGGTTATAATGTGTTGATTGATAAAGGCTTAACTTTCTCAAAAGGCTTAGAATGTACTGTAAGAGGTAATATTCCTATCAATTCAGGTACATCGAGTTCATCGGCGTTATTAGTTACTTGGATTCATTTTTTATCGAAAATGGCTGATATTCCGCATGAGTTTTCATCAAAAGAATTAGGCGAAATGGCGTATCAAGCCGAAGTAGTTGAGTTTGGTGAACCCGGTGGAATGATGGACCATCTTTCGACAGCCATCGGTCACGCTGTTTATTTAGAGTTTGAGCCAAGTACAACTGCGGAAGCCATCGAACCAAAATTGGGAAGCTTCGTTTTGGCTGATTCTTGTGAACCAAAAGATACAATTGGTGTCTTGAAACGAGCAAAGTTTGCCCGTTTGGCACTTATTGAAAAGATAAAAGAGCAATTACCTGATTTCTCACTCCATACATTTGATTCTGCCGAAAAAGAAAAGCTAAAGATATTTTTGAGTGAAGATGATTATACACTTTTACTCGGAACTCTCAGAAATCGAGATATTCTGCGAGAAGCTTTAGTTCTCTTCAAGTTAGATAAAATGACCGATGAAATTTTAGGTAATTTACTGCTCGAACACCACACGATTTTGAGAGATGTACTGGAGATTTCTACCCCAAAAATCGAACGAATGCTTGATGCCGCTATGAACGCTGGTGCTTTAGGTGGGAAAATTAATGGTTCGGGTGGGGGAGGATGTATGTTTGTGTACGCTCCAAATGACCCCGAAAAAGTAGCTGAAGCAATTGATAAAGTGGGTGGTAAAAGCTATGTAATAAGTATTGATGCTGGAACGAAGGAAATGTAAAATTAAGAATGTAGAATTAAGAGTTAAGAATGAAGAACTATTCGTATGCAATTTGCTGATAATCACATTCTTAACTCTTAATTTTTAATTGTGTAGCTCCTATACCTCATCAAACAAATGTTCTAAAACGAACGAGAAAGTGCCCAAAAAGCCTGCTGATTCGTCCAATTGAGAAGTATTGACTGATAATTTGGTCTTAAATTCACTCAGACAATATTTATTAATGGCCTGCTCAATCGGAATCGTGATGAATTTATCAGCTTTGGCCAAAAGACCATCTACTAAAATCAATTCGGGGTTGAATAGGTGTACCGCAATCGAAAGGGCTTTGCCCAGTTCGGTTCCAATTTCATTGAGTAAATCAATACAAAGTTCATCGCCCGAATGCGTGGCAGCAATAATCATATCTTCGTTGACCGACTCAATATCACCTTTTGTCAACTGAACAATCTTTGAAACTCGACCATTCTGTAATTCTTCCTTTACTCGTTTGATAAGCACTTGGGCGGTTGCTACCGTTTCTAAACAACCGATTTTCCCGCATGAGCATAACTCGCCCGCACCACGTACTTGTATGTGTCCGAGTTCGCCTGTAAAGCCAGATGTACCATTGAAAACCTCGCCGTCAATCAAAATTCCTAAACCTACACCCCAGTCGATATTGATAGCCAGTACATTATTGTAATCATGAGCCAAACCGAAGCGTTTTTCGCCCAAAGCTATGGCTTTTGCATCATTTAAGGTATAAGATGGCACATTGAAATATTCACTCATCAGAATATTAATGGCTTTACCTTCGCTGGTTGGATAGGAGAAATTATAGCCTGTTTCTTTATCAATCAAGCCTGGCATACAAATGCCAATGCCCAATATTTTTTCGGTACTAAAACCTTCTTTTTTTAGAAATTCTATGGATTTTTCTAATATAAATGTGCTGTAAGCGGCGTTGTTTTCGATTTGAAGTTTAAATCTTTTTTTAGCACAAACCTCGTTTTTAAGATTATATAAAATAATTGTGCTATCGAATTTATTGATGAGCCAAGTGAGGATATAGCCATGACCAGCATTGAGTCCATAAAGTACAGGTTTTCGGCCTGATTTTGAATTACCCGTTCCGACTTCCGTAAGCCAACCTTCTTGCATTAGCTCGATGAAAAGCACATTAACTGATGGTGGACTTGAATGCAAGGTTTTACTTAAATCAATGATAGTATTTGGGCCATTGAGGTATAATTCCTTCAAAAGTTGTTGTTTTAACTTATTTTTTTTTATTTCTACGACAGACTCCTTTGGTTCAACCATAATTACGAAAAGATTTTATTTAACAAAGATACATCTTTTTAATAATTGTTATGAATAAAATATTATTTTCAATAAAGCTCAACATTTGAAAAAAATATTTTTTAAATAAATTTATTATTTACCTTTTGTGATTTAATGTCAAACTCACTAAATTTTACTAAATTGCCTTATCAATAAACTAAATAGTATCCTCTATCTAAAACATGAAAAAAAGTCTTCTTGCCCTAATCTTTTGTTCGTTTTCGGCCTTCGCTCAAGACAGTGATTCGCTGGTAATCCGAAAAATCTACAATGAAATTCTCTCAAAAGGAGATGCTTATAAAACACTTACACATTTAAGTAAAAAAATAGGGCCAAGACTTAGTGGTTCTGAAGGTGCTGCAAAAGCCGTGCAATACACCAAAAAAGTAATGGAAGATTATGGTTTTGAACGAGTATTTCTGCAAGACGTAATGGTGCCTCACTGGGTGCGTGGTCAAAAAGAAACGGCTTTTATTGAAGCTGGCAAACAAAAGATTAATGTGCCAATTGCGGCATTGGGTGGCTCGATAGCTACGCCAGCCGCTGGAATTAAGGCCGAAGTAATAGAAGTAAAGAATTTTGAAGAATTGGAAGCTCTCGGCACAGAGAAAGTGAAAGGGAAAATCGTGCTTTTTAATCGCCCGATGGACCCTACAAAAGTTAATACTTTTGAGGCTTATAGTGGTGCTGTCAATCAGCGTGGAAATGGTGCTTCACAAGCTGCTAAGTATGGTGCAGTTGGTGCAATTGTGCGTTCGATGACTACTCTACAAGATGATAATCCGCACACGGGCGGTATGCGTTACGCTACAGGCGTACCGATGATTCCGACGGCGGCAATCAGTACAAACGGAGCAAATTTATTGAGCAAAATGCTTAAAGAAAATCCTAAATTGCAGTTTTATTTCAAACAAAGTTGTGAATCATTACCCGATGCTCCTTCGCATAATGTAGTTGGGGAAATCAAAGGAACAGAAAAACCTGATGAAATTATTGTAGTAGGCGGACACCTCGATTCGTGGGATTTGGCGGAAGGTGCTCAAGATGATGGTGCAGGTTGTGTGCAATCAATCGAAGTTTTGCGTGCTTTGAAGGCTCTGGGCATTAAACCAAAACGTACAATCAGAGTAGTAATGTTTATGAATGAAGAAAATGGCCTTCGAGGTGGAACAAAATATGCTGATTTGGCCAAACAAAATAATGAAAAGCATATTGCCGCTATCGAATCAGATAATGGAGGATTTACGCCAAGAGGTTTCGGAATGGTGGGAACTGATGCCCAAATTGCCAAAGTGGCAGTTTATAAAAACTTACTCTCTGCCTATGACCTCAAAGAAATTGGTCGTGGCGGTGGCGGTGCTGATATTGGCCCGTTGGGTCAGCAAGGTACTTTATTGATTGGTTTTAAACCAGATTCTCAACGTTATTTCGATTTTCATCACGCAAAAACTGATACGCTTGAAGCCGTAAATGAGCGTGAGCTAAATCTCGGTGCTGCTTCAATGGCTGCCTTGGTTTATTTGCTTGATAAATATGGACTTTGAGAAATTTACGATTTCAGACGGGGTCGCCCGTGCGATTACGATTTACGAATAATTGTTCTCAACCGATTCGTAAATCGTCATTCTACATTCGTAAATCTCTACATATATCCTTCAACGCCTAACCCAAATAGTGCAAAATCATATTTCACTGGGTCAATTGGGTCGAGTTGCTTGAGATTTTGCGTGAGTTCGACTGCCGTTTGCCAGTCGGGTTTCGGGCGAGTAATAAAACCGAGTTTTCGAGCAACACGCTCAACATGAACATCGCAGGGACACACCAACTGCGATGTTTTTATTTTATTCCAAATACCAAAGTCAACACCTTTGTTATCTTTTCTTACCATCCACCGCAAAAACATATTGATGCGTTTGCAAGACGAGTTGCGTGCAGGCGTAGCTACGTGTTTGCGTGTGCGAATAGGGTAATCTTCTATGCTGAAAAATACGTTTTGGAAATTCTCTAAGCCAGCCTTAATATCTTCATCATTGGGGTTTAAGCCTACTAAAAAAGCATTTTCAAGAGAGTCATTTTTTGCGTAAAAATCCTTGAAAAACTCAATAAAATAAAGTGTATCAGTAGCATTAAAAGTGCGATGCTTAAATGCAAGAAAGCGTTTGAGGTCAGAATCTTGGTGATTTTTGATAAAATCGTAAGGAGCATTATCCATCAAACCGATAAGCTCATTGCATTTATTTATAATGGTTTTTCGCTGCCCCCAAGCGAGGGTAGCGGCAATAAAACCTGTAATTTCTATATCTTGTTTTTTGCTGAACTGATGCGGAATACTGATTGGGTCGTGAGGAATGAAGTCAGGTTGATTAAACAACTCATACTTTTCATTCAGTAAATCAATAATGATTTGCGACATTATTTTATGATTTTATCTTCTTCAAAACCCAAACAATACTATTGGATACCCACGAAAAAACGGCAAGTATGGCTGTAAATAAGAAGCCAAATACCGTAATAAAAGGATATAAGATAGAAAATAAAACCGTCCAAATGACTGACTTAGTTTGCATAAAAGCGTACAAATTGAAATAATAAATACTTTACTTTCACCGTGGACTGAAAACTATCGACAGTGGACTAATTACTAACACTATAACTCAAGTCGGCTCTGATTCGTTTATCTTTTGGCGATAATTTTTCGAAAGCTTTCGGTGAAATTTTTATCACTACATCGCCCGCCGAGCTTAGTTTGCCAATAACTTTTACCCAAACACTTTGGCCGTTGGCTTGGTTAGCAACTTTGATAAGTGTTCCAACTGGAGCAGTGCGGTGCAAAGCCAAAAACTTATTGGTGCTTACACCTGCGTCAATCATTTCGGCAATTCCTTGTTCCGAAAACTTCTTGCCTCCTGGAGCATTAGGTACGGTTGTGGTTGCAGGTTTGTTAGTTACTGGTTTGTTTACAACCGTTTGGTCTTTACGTTTTTCCTTTTCTTTCTCTTTTACGGCCACATCACCCGCAGGAGCTTGAACCTGTACAGGTTTTGGCTTTAATGTATCTTTTTTTGCAGTTTTTGTTACTAAAACTGCGGGTTTTTCTACGATAAGGACTTGCCCAACACGAACGGCATCATTGGTCAAATTATTCCATTCTCTAATTTGCCATACCTTAATATTATGAAGTTTAGCCACCGTAAATAGATTTTGTCCAGCCACTACTGTGTGCGTTTTGCCTTTGATTGGCACTTTAGATGCTGAGGTTTTCTTATTACTATCAGTTTTTGCCGAAGCTCCCTTTGCTAAATCATCGGTTTGGCCTATCTTTTCAGTGACTTGTGGTTCTTTTGGTGTTGCTTCTGGTACATCAACTACTTCAATTCCGTTTTCATCGACATTTTTCTTTTCGGTTTTAGCTGGTGTGGCCGACACAATCTCAACTACGGGAGCTGCTTTAGGCTTTACTTTCTTGCTTTTGAAAGGAACTTCAATTACTTGTTCGGGCGAAATAGTTGCTCCTTTTTTAAACGAAGAATTAGCTACTAGAAAATCTTTTTCTGAGCAGTCATATCTTTTTAGGATTGAATATAGGGTTTCGCCTTTTTCTACTTTATGTTGAACCAAAATTTTTCCGTTTCTTTTTTCGACTCCAAGAGAATCAACAGGATTAGCGAAAGAGTTCGTCAGAATAAGCATCAAGGCTGTCGTAGAACAAAACAATCTGAACATATGGGCGTAATTAGGATAAAATGCAAAACTTTTAATGTGCACGATGTAATAAAAAGACCGAATTTACTTCGTTTTTTGCTGGTATTTATTTCAATTTTATGCAAATTTAATCATTCTATGACAGATTAACGTATATATTTTTTTTTTGGTGTAAATTCGCCCTCTTCAAGCAACAAAACCTATGAAAATTCTCGGTATTATTCCAGCAAGATTCGCTTCGAGCCGCTTTCCCGGAAAGCCTTTGGCCGATATTGGCGGAAAAAGTATGATTCAGCGTGTGTACGAACAAGCTCTAAAAGCCAAAAGTCTCAATAAAGTAGTGGTGGCTACCGACGATGCTCGTATATTAGAACATGTTATTTCATTTGGAGGTGAGGCTTACATGACTGCCCAAAATCACCCGAGTGGAACTGACCGCTGTTTTGAGGCTTTGCAAAAAGCAGGAGGGGGAAGTAAATTCGACTACATTATCAATATTCAAGGAGACGAACCTTATATCGACCCCGAAACCATTGACCAAATGGCAAAACTGCTCGATTTTAAGACCGAAATCGCTACGGCTGTCAAGAAAATAACTGATTACGAAACCTTGTTCGACCCAAATGTGGTAAAGGCTGTACTCACCATGCGTAAACAATGTTTATACTTTAGTCGCCAAACTGTGCCTTATGTGCGTGGATTTGAACCCGAAACTTGGCTCGACCACGCAGATTTTTATAAGCATATTGGCCTATATGCCTATCGGAATGATGTTTTGGAGCAGATTTCGCATTTGCCACCATCGCCACTCGAAAACACCGAAAAACTCGAACAATTACGTTGGCTTGGATATGGATACAAAATTTATGCGACTATCACTAACTACGAAAGTATAGGCGTTGATACCCCCGAGGATTTAGAAAAGTTGAATAAGAGCCTTTTATAATTTTTTAAAGATTAAGAAAGCAACAAAATAGCGTTTATGCCGTTAGAGATTAATTAAAAGTAGTCCTATATTTTACTAAATAGTTCTCCACTGGGTCAGTTTGCTGTTGCTACTGGAGGGCGAATAAAATCATAACTTATGCGATATAATATTCTTTGGGCCGATGACGAAATAGATTTATTAAAACCATACATAATTTTCTTGCAAGCTAAGGGCTACGATGTGACGCCTGTGCCGAGCGGAGCCGACGCACTTGATAAGGTTGAGTCAGAAAGGTTCGATGTGGTGTTTTTGGATGAAATGATGCCAGGTATGACGGGTTTGGAAACACTTTCAAAAATTAAAATTCTGAAGCCAAACTTGCCAGTTGTGATGATTACGAAGTCGGAAGAAGAACGTATCATGGAAGACGCTATCGGCTCACAGATTGCCGATTATTTGATAAAACCAATCAATCCGAACCAGATTTTACTTTCGGTTAAGAAAATTCTTGATAACAAACGCTTGATTTCGGAGAAAACAAACTTGGGTTATCAGCAGGATTTCAGAAACTTAGCCATGCAATACAACGACCGCATTGGTCATGAAGAATGGTCGGAGATTTATAAAAAATTGATTTTCTGGGAGCTTCAACTCGACAAATCAGAAGATAAAAGTATGGAAGAGGTTTTTGGCATGCAAAAGGCCGAAGCCAACTCTAATTTTTGTAAGTTTGTTGAAGAAAACTACGAAGATTGGCTCTCAGACCCTAAAGCCGACAAGCCTCTGCTTTCGCATCAGTTGATGAAAACCAAAGTTTTTCCTTTGGTTAAAAACGATTCTCCACTTTTCTTTTTACTGATTGATAACCTTCGTTATGACCAATGGAAGGTAATCGAAGAGGTGATTTCTGATTATTTCAATGTAGAAGAAGAAAGTGATTATTATGCGATTTTGCCTACGGCAACTTCGTATGCTCGCAATGCAATTTTCTCGGGAATGATGCCTTCAGATATGGCAAAATATCACCCCGATTTATGGGTAAATGATGAAGGTGAAAATGAAGATGCCTTGAATAATAATGAGGCTGAATTTTTGAAACGTCAGATTGAGAAAAGCCGCCAGAATATTAGTTTTTCATATCATAAAATCTTAAATACGGCTCAAGGTAAAAGCTTGGTCGATAATTTCAATAACTTATTGAAAAATCAGCTGGTGGCGATTGTCTATAATTTTGTTGATATGCTTTCGCATTCACGTACCGAAATGGGTATGATTAAAGAGCTTGCTCCTGATGAATCAGCATATCGTTCGATAACTAAATCTTGGCTCGAACACTCACCTTTGTTGGATTTATTGAAGAAAATTGCCGATAAAAAAGGCCGTTTGGTAATTACAACCGACCACGGTATGATAAAAGTAAAACATCCGAAACGTATTGTTGGCGATAGAAACGTTAATACGAATCTTCGTTATAAGCAAGGTAAAAACCTAAACTTAGATGATAAAAACGACCACGTTTTGGTAGTGCGTAAACCAGAAACTTTTATGTTACCAAAACCAAATATTTCGACGGCTTATTTCTTTACTACCGAGGATTATTTCTTTGCGTATCCGAATAACTATAATCATTACGTTAGCCATTATCGTGATACTTTCCAACATGGAGGAATCTCTATCGAGGAAATGATAGTGCCGTTTGCTTATTTGACAGCGAAGTAAACACAGTTTCCTAAATTGTGTTAAGAATGACCACATACCACAACAGAAAATGAAACGGATAATCAACTTGTTGCTGATACTCAATTGTTTGATAGTCAATGTGATGGCTCAAGAAAAGCCCACGAAATATCTTGAAGACCGATATGCGTGGTATATGTCGCTTAATCTTGGGAATCCGACAGGAAATTATCACAAAATTCTGAAAGATGCCGACAATGCAGGCACAAAAGCAGGTATTGTGGTGGGTGGGTTGATGAACCCATATAAACGAAAAAAAGCGTCAGCAGTATTTTATGGAGCGGAGCTGGGGTATCAATCTAACGGTCGAGACAAAGATTTTGTTAGTAATGCTTTGGGCGAATTTTATGTGGCAAACAATTCGTTTTGGTTGAATGGATTAGCTCGGTATCGTCCTATTTTGTGGAGTTCTAAGCTGAATCCTTATGCGGATGCGTTTTTTGGAGCAAAGGTCATACGAACAACTGTGGTTGAGCAGTTAAGTCCAGACCAAAGTGAGGTTTTGAAAGCTGTTAATCGAGTTGTGCCGAATTATGGGGTAGGAGTGGGGCTTGGTATAAAACTTACTGGCCAGTTGAAAAATACATACCTTGATATTGGAGTTTATTATCAGCAAGCTGATGCTACCAAAATCGTAAAGCCTAATAGTGTTGAAATTAATAGTTCGTACCTGACTTCTTATAAACAGGTATTAACCAGTACTAATCAAATTGTAATTAAGATTGGCTTGGCTGGTTTTATGTAATGATTATAAAACAGAACGCTGATTTATCTAAAAATCAGCGTTCTGTTTTATAGCTAAAGCCGAATAAAAAATTAGATTTTAGCCTTTAATATGCTTATTTCTTCAGTCTCAAAGCCTGTGCTTATTCGCTGAAAATCTTTGAAGTTAAATACTTGTCCATCGGCTCGTACTTGCTGAATTTTATCAAGGTCGAGCGTTTCTATTAACCAACCTTCTTCTTGTGCCTTACTTACAGAAATGATGCCTTGTTCGGGAAGACTTTTATCAGGCGTAGTGTAAAAAGCTCCAAAACCAAAGTTTATATCTACCGCGGGCGACCATAACGCATTATTTATTGTTTGCGAAACAACCGTATAGCATTGATTTTCTAAGGCTCTTGCTCTTGCTCCGATATGCACACGGGTTGCTCCTCGAATGGTTTCGGTACAACTTGGAGAAAGAATCAACGATGCTCCAGCTTCGCACAAACACTGTGAACCAATCGGAAATTCGACATCATAGCAAATCTGAATACCGAAACTTCCCCAATCAGCCTCAAAGACTGTTAGTTGTTTGGGAGCAGAATGAATTCCCCATTCTTCATTCTCGAAACGAGTCATGAAAAACTTATCTTGATAACCAACTAAGCTTTTTGCCGAAAAAACATACGCACGATTATAGATTTTGTCACTTTCAAGTACAGGGAAACTCGGAGCGACGATAGTAACTTGGTATTTTCGTGCAAGGCTAATAAATGTTTCGCAAAAATCGTTTTTGAGTGAATCAAGTTCTCGTACTTGCCAACGAATATCAGCACGAATTTCGTCGGAAAACAAACTGACCAGTTCCATTGAGCCATATTCAGGGAAAAGCAAGATTTCAGCATTTTGTCGAGCCGCTTTTGCTACCCACTGCTCAGTGTGTAATCGCCAATGGTCAAGACTTTTGTGTTCGGTAATCGGATATTGTGCCGAAGCTACGGTTACGGTCATTTTGGGTTAATTTGTTTGGTCCAATAAATCATTTCTTTTTGAGTCGAAAGCTCTTCTCCAATATCAAGCCATTCAAATTTACTTTTGAGCGAAGGTTCTTTCTGATAACCTCGTTTTGTCCAAAAAGCGTCTAATGGCTGATAAGCGACAGGCTTCAACTGATGATTTTCTGGACGAACAACCGAACAAAAGCAGGTCATTTTACAAGTTTTAAAATTTCGTGCGTGAGCTTCTCTTTCATCAAAAAAACGATGTCCTAAGCCCAACCCACGATATTGGGGCAATAAAATACTTTCACCAAAATAAAATACACTTGAGAGGTCGATACCTGCATTGATGAATGGTTCTTGTACTTCGGTTGTTTCGTCGAGTAGTGGAATACAAGTAGTTGCACCTACCATTTGAGTACCATCATAAACAGCGAATAAAAAGGCATTGGCCGAAGAACAATAAACCTTGAGATACTCTTTTTCATAGGCAATACTTCCTTCATAAAGATATGGGAAGGCCCTAAAAACCGTAATACGGAGTTGTGCGAGTTCATCGAAAACAGATGCTATTTCAGCACCTGTTTTTTTTATGTACGAAAGCTGAGTCATTTTTACGAAACCAACTTAATCCAAAGCGGAAGGTTATAATAAGTAGTTACACGAGTAATTTTTCCATCTTTTACTTCCAAAAATGCCCCCGCTGGCAACACATATTTTTGACCGTGAGCTGCTGGCGAATCTTCATCCCCTTTTTTATAGATGCCATTTACCACAAATTCGGCGGCTACACGGCTGTTGTTAGGTTCACCCAAAAGCACGATTTCTGTCAAGGTTTCTTCGTAGCATTCATCCATCATTTGCAAAAACGCAGTGAATAATTCAATACCGATGCGTTCTTCTCCTTGATTGGGTTGGTGCTTGATTTCTGGATGAACGAGAGCCAACATTCCTTTCCAGTCTTTGTTATTAAAGCAATCGTAGTAATTTTTTACGGTTTCTAAGGCGTTCATTGTAAAGCAAATTTGATTTTTTTAATGGATTATAAGTTCACTTTTCTATTTATGACTACAAAATTAGACAAATATGAGTTTCGGAAAGGGTAAAATTCTGAAAATGATTTGAGAATGACCATCACGGAGGGAATTTTGGAGCGTTATAATGACTCATTTTGGCACTATTATTGTGGCTAATTTATTGACTAATTATACCCACTTAATAACTCTACCTATATACGTAAAAGTTATTTTTTTTCTACATAATTAAGTTTTTTCTTTGCTTCTTTGCCGACACTTATTGATGAAGTTTGATTTGCATATTTCTTGTATTTATGCCCGTAAACGAATATATTCATTGTATTATTCTAAGTTTTTTACTTTTCAATTTACTTCATTAAGCCCCCTTTTTGCATATTCAGATGATTTAAAAAATTATTAAACGGTATAAGATTTGTACTGATTTAATAGGGTTAATCCTGTCAATTGTTATTGAGTAATACTATAAAATTTATTTATGAAGAACTTCTATTTTAGTAGAGCGTTTGCATTATTTGCATTCACTCTTATTATTAATTTTCCGTTATTCGCACAAAAAGAGGTCGCTAAATGGGTAGAGGAGGTTCGTAAAAATAACAATAAATTTTCGGAAGAGAATTTTATACAATCAAGTAACAATAATGTTAATCAATCAGAGCTAAAAAAAGGTACAACTGTAAGCATAGATGTAAGCAAACTGACTGATTTATGGCAAAGACCACGCCCAACCTTAGTATTATCGTTACCAATAGCTGGCCGTAGCACCCCGATTACCGTTGAATTAGCAAGAATCCAAGTCACTACTACCAATTTTAAAGTTTCTTCAAGTAGTACATTAAATCAAAATCCTAAAACAGATGAAGGTGTTCATTATCGAGGTATTGTAAAAGGCGATACTGAGTCGGTAGCGGCAATTAGTATCTATAAAAATGAAGTGAGAGGCTTTATCGCCGATAAAACAGGGAAGTATGAAATCGGAAAGCTAAAAGATAAATCTTCTGACCATATTATATATAATGAGCGTGATTTGACTTCGACTCAGCCTTTTGCGTGCGGGACAAACCCAGTTACTCCTAAGAAAACTATACGTACTTCCAATCTCAAAGAATCAGCCTCTATTACTGGTATTGGATGCAAGACAGTAACGGTATATTTTGAGTGTGATTATCAGATGTATTTAGATAATGGCTCGAATGTAACGAATGTAACAAACTACGTAACGAGTTTCTTTAATCAGGTAGCTACTTTATACCAGAACGAAAATATTGATATTCAGATTTCAGAAATTTACGTTTGGACAACTCCCGACCCTTATCGTACGCTTACTACAACTTCAAGCGTTTTACAATCATTTAATACTAATAGAGGAGCGAATTTTAATGGTAATTTGGCTCACTTCCTCACGACAAGAAATTTAGGTGGTGGAATTGCGTATTTGAGTACACTTTGTAGTAAATCGTATGCACACGGTGTAAGTATGGTACAAAATACGTTTGCAACTTACCCAACTTTCTCTTGGACGGTTGAGTGTGTAACGCACGAATTAGGGCATAACTTAGGCTCGAATCATACTCAATGGTGTGGTTGGGTAAAACCCGATGGTACAACTGGGCCAATTGATAATTGTGCCGCTCCCGAAGGTGGCTGTACGACTGTTGGGCCAGCACCAACAAATGGAGGTACTATCATGAGTTACTGCCATTTAACAACTACTGGAATCAACTTTGCCAACGGATTTGGTACTTTACCTGGTAATGCTATTCGAGCAGGTGTAACAAATGCAACTTGTTTGGCCACTTCTGCAAGTACAACTTCTGCTCCAACTGGACAACAAACAACGAATATCACTAATAATACTGCCACTTTATCATGGAATGCAGTGCCGAATGGCCTTGCCTATTCCGTTGACTATAAACCAACGAGTTCAGCTACTTGGACAACTTTGGGTAGTTTTACAACTACAGCGGCTAATCTGAGCGGGCTTTTGGCAGGAACAAGTTATGACTGGAGAGTTAAATGCGATTGTTCGGGGTATTCAACAACAAGCACTTTCGTAACAACAGGCACTGCTTCTTGTGCAGCACCTATCAGCTTAACCAGTAGTAGCATCTCAAGTACGACTGCTAATTTATCATGGGGAGCAGTAAGCGGAGCAACGAACTATACAGTTCAATACAAAACCTCATCTGCCACTACATGGACAGTCGCTGGCACAGTTTCAACCACAACTTATACCTTATCGGGTTTGGTAGCGAGTACGGCTTACAACTGGCAAGTGAAAGCTAACTGTTCAGCTTATTCGGCAACCGCCAATTTCAGTACGCTTGCGGCCACTTGTGCAGCACCAGTGAGTTTAGCGAGTAGTTCTATTGCGAGTACGACAGCGAGTGTATCATGGGGAACGGTAAGCGGAGCAACGAGCTATACGGTTCAGTATAAAACCTCGTCTGCTACGACATGGATAACTGCTGGTACAGTCTCAACCACGACTTATGCTCTATCGGGTTTGGTAGCGAATACATCTTACAACTGGCAAGTGAAGGCCAACTGCTCAGCTTATTCAGCAACCGCCAGTTTCACTACTCTTGCGTCCACCTGTGCAGCACCAGTGAGTTTAGCGAGTAGTTCTATTGCGAGTACGACAGCGAGTGTATCATGGGGAGCAGTAAGTGGAGCAACGAGCTATACAGTTCAATACAAAACCTCATCAGCCACGACATGGACAACTGCTGGCACAGTCTCAACCACAACTTATGCTTTATCGGGTTTGGTAGCGAGTACGGCTTATAATTGGCAAGTGAAGGCCAACTGCTCAGCTTATTCAGTAACCGCCAGTTTCACTACTCTTGCGTCCACCTGTGCAGCACCAGTGAGTTTATCGAGTAGTGCAATTGCGAGTACGACAGCGAGTGTATCATGGGGAGCGGTAAGCGGAGCTACCAGTTATACAATTCAATACAAAACCTCATCAGCCACGACATGGACAACTGCTGGTACAGTTTCAACCACAACTTATGCTTTATCGGGTTTGGTAGCGAGTACGGCTTATAATTGGCAAGTGAAGGCAAACTGTTCATCTTATTCGGCAACTGCCAGTTTCAGTACGCTTGCCTCTACGTGTGCAGCACCAGTGAGTTTATCGAGTAGTGCAATTGCGAGTACGACAGCGAGTGTATCATGGGGAGCCGTAAGCGGAGCTACCAGTTATACAATTCAGTATAAAACCTCATCAGCCACGACATGGATAACTGCTGGTACAGTTTCAACCACAACTTATGCTTTATCGGGTTTGGTAGCAAGTACGGCCTATAATTGGCAAGTAAAAGCGAACTGTTCAGCCTATTCGGCAACTGCCAGTTTCACTACGCTTGCGGCATCTTGCACGGCTCCATTTGGTTTGTCGAGTACTAATATTGCGAGTACATCGGTTACTTTAGTTTGGAATTCGGTAAGTGGAGCCACGAGTTATACAATTCAATATAAGACTTCATCTGCTACAACATGGTCAACTGCCGCAACAGTTTCAACAACTAATTATAATTTGACTGCACTGATTGCTGGAACAACTTATAATTGGCAAGTGAAGGCCAACTGTTCAGCCTATTCGACAACGGCCAGTTTTGCGACGCCAACAGCTTCTTGTACAGCTCCAAGTGGCTTATCAACTACCAATATTACCAGTTCATCTGCTACTTTAGTTTGGAATTCAGTAAGCGGAGCCACGAGTTATACAGTTCAATATAAGACTTCATCTGCTACAACATGGTCAACTGCCGCAACAGTTTCAACAACTAATTACAATTTAACTGCACTAATTGCTGGAACAACTTATAATTGGCAAGTAAAAGCCAACTGCTCAGCATATTCAGCGGCTGTGAGTTTTACTACTACTACTTGCACAGCCCCAACTGGCTTGACGAGTAGCAACGTTGCGGGGACTTCTGCTACAATAGCGTGGAATTTGGTGAGTGGAGCCGCCAGTTATACAATTCAATATAAGAAATCAACTACTTCGACATGGACAACCGTAGCAACTGTATCGGCTAATGCGTACAGCTTAACTGGTTTGACAAAGAACACTACATATAATTGGCAAATAAAGGCAAATTGCTCTGTTTATAGTTCTACGGCTACCTTTACCACATTATCAACGGCGGCATTGAAAAATGCTATTGTAGCTACTTCAAATGATTATGAGATAAAGGAAGAGAAAATTCAATACTTGCCTAATTTCCCTATTGAGCCTCGAACTAAGTTTTCAATTTTCCCGAATCCTGCTCAAAACAATATTTCTTTGATAATAAGTAATGAAGAAAAAATTGAAGGGGGTGTGTTTTATCAGATTGTTGATTTTAGAGGAAAGGTCAGAAAATCACAAAAAATAACAACTGATAATATTGATTTGCAGATTTCTGACTTAGAATCTGGCATGTATATCATTCAGATGGTCAGTAAATTGGGCGTGATAGAAAGTAAAACTTTGATAAAAGAATAAAATTTTAAAGTTATGCTATTTGATAATTTCCCAATTAAATGACCCAAATCCTTAGTCCGTAGGACTTTTATATTGGTAGAAATTTTGATGATATTAATTTTTAGAATGCCGTAGGTATTCAACTATACCGACTATTTGTTGAGTACCTACGATATTTTTGTTATACTTTTTCGGTTTTATGATACCTAGCGTTAATATTAAAGCCCTATATACTAGATGGCTTAGGCTTAATCTATCTATTCTCTTTTCGTTTAATCGGAAAGCGGTCGATGGGATGATAGCAGACCGCTTTTTTATTAAGCAACGGCCTCAGCCAACACACGATAACTATACGCCAAGCCCATAGCCACACTATTAAAATTATCGCCCGATTTGATTTTTTCTGAGCCAAAACGCTTCATAAAAATATGGTTGAGTGGTCGTACCATCGAAGTACCGCCAGTCATAAACACCACATCAATATCTTCGTTTTTTATCTGATTTTTATCGAGAAACTCTTGCAAATACTGTTCGATTTTCTCGACGTTTTTGTCAATAATTTCTTCCGAAAACGCTTGAATAGAAATAGGCTCGTTAATGGCAATTTCGCTTTCGTTAAACTCAAAAACAGCATCATCAGACTTTGTTAAGTCGATTTTTACTTTTTCGATTTGCTTGAATAAAACATAGCCTAAGTTTTGTTCAATCAAGGTTTGTAGGTTTTTCACTCGATAATCTTTGCCCGAATATTGGTAAGATTTAGCAATGCTCAACTTCATACGAAGCGAGTCGAGGAAGTTCATTTTTTCCCACGAACAGATGCTATAAAAGTAAGAAAGTGGCAAATCAATCGGTTTACCAGGCGTAAATTCTTCTTTTACACCACGCCCGAAATGTGGTGTGCCTTTGTGCCACATAATGTCAGAATCAAAGCTATCACCACCGATATAAATACCTCCTTGGGCCAGCATATCGGCTTTGCGGTCAGCTTGATTGATGGCCTCTGGGTTGAGTTTCATCAACGAAAAATCAGATGTACCACCACCAAAGTCGGCTACTAAAACCAGTTGTTGGTTTTCGATTTGACGTTCGTAAGTAAAAGCTGCTCCGATTGGCTCCATTTGGAAATAAAACTCCTCAAAACCGGCAATTTGTGCCGCTTTTGAGAGTCTTTCTTGGGCTAAAGCATCTTTCTCGGGGTTTTCGTCAAAAACTACTGGTCGGCCAATAACGGCGGTTTTGATGTTTTCTTCCACAAATTCATCGGCTATTTTCTTTAGATGCACTAAAATCAAAGCTACTAAATCTTCGGCACGGTAGCTTTTCGAGCCGATGCGGGTATCAATAAAACTTTTATTTGGCAAAACCTTCTTGATAGATTTCATGAATCGCCCACGCATACGGCTTTGTACATAGAGCGAAATGGCATCATGCCCAACCGTTGGAGCTACAATTTCTTTGGGATTTGTTGGCTCGGGGAAAAATAGGAGCGAAGGTATCGTGAAAAGTTTAACTAAATTATTTGTTTCGGTGTCAAGAATTGCAAGGGCCGAGTTTGTCGTTCCGAAATCAATTCCGTAAATATATTTGCTCATGAAAAACGATTATATTGTAGCACAATTTTCTCAATTGTGTAAGACGTAGAACAATTTGAAAATTGTGTGAGGATAAAAAAATTACATACTCTCGGCAAGGTCACGAACTTGGCCTTTGTCGCAGTAGAGCGTACGGTGCGGGAAGCGTTCGATAAGCTCGAAATCATGGGTTGCCATCAGTACGGCAGTATTCGATTTTTCGTTAATGTCGAGGAAAAGTTTCAGAATTTCAACCGACATTTCTGGGTCAAGATTACCCGTTGGCTCATCGGCCAAAATAATGTCGGGTTTGTTGAGTAATGCTCGGGCAATTCCGACTCTTTGTTGCTCACCACCCGAAAGTTGGTGGGGCATTTTTTCGAGAATATGAGGAAGATTGACCAACGAAAGTACTTCTGCTATTCGCTCATTCATTTCATTTTTATCTTTCCAGCCCATGGCTTTCAAATAGAAATGAAGATTTTTTTCGATATTTCTATCACTCAGTAATTGGAAATCTTGAAAAACTATCCCGATTTTTCGACGTAGATAAGGTATTTCGGAACGTTTAAGAGCGTGAAGTTCAAAACCGCCGATTATTC
This sequence comes from Emticicia aquatilis, assembly GCF_014644295.1. GTDB lineage: Bacteria > Bacteroidota > Bacteroidia > Cytophagales > Spirosomataceae > Emticicia > Emticicia aquatilis. The sequence goes on along the minus strand of NZ_BMKK01000001.1, from coordinate 196,695 downwards.
CAGAGCCTTTTTCAAGCCATAGGTCGGCGTAAAGAGTTTGTAAAAGCGAAGATTTCCCACTTCCAGTTCGGCCAATTAAATAGACAAATTCTCCTTTTTGGATACTAAAATTTACGTCCGACAAAACCAATTGGTCTCGTTGGTAAATAAAAGCCTTTTGTAGAGAAATTACCGAACTTTCCATAATTAATTAAGAATTAAGAATTAAGAATGAGGAATGATTGACCAAAAAGATAAACCATTCTAATTCTTAATTCTTAATTCTACATTCTTAATTCTTAACTAATTTTATTTTGCGTTCACTTTAGCGTAGTCAGCTAAGAATTTAGCCAAGCCGCTGTCAGTTAATGGGTGATTCAATAATGCCATGATAGCCGAAAGTGGGCCAGTCATTACGTCAGCACCGATTTTAGCACATTGTAAGATGTGCATTGGGTGACGCACCGAAGCAGCTAAGATTTGAGTTTCAAATCCGTAGTTGTCATAAATCAAACGAATATCTTCGATTAGATTCATACCATCGGTTGAAATATCATCTAAACGACCAACGAACGGAGATACATAAGTAGCACCAGCTTTAGCCGCTAACAAAGCTTGACCAGCCGAGAACACTAACGTACAGTTAGTTTTGATACCTCTTTCTGAAAAATATTTAATAGCTTTGATACCATCTTTAATCATCGGTACTTTCACTACAATTTGCTCGTCGATTTCAGCTAACTCTTCACCTTCGGCAATCATTTCTTCAAAAGTAGTAGAGATAACTTCGGCACTTACATCGCCATCAACAATCTCGCAGATTGCTTTATAATGACGCATAACGTTGTTTTTGCCAGCAATACCTTCTTTCGCCATTAATGAAGGGTTGGTAGTTACGCCGTCGAGAACACCGAGGTCTTGTGCTTCTTGAATCTCTTTGAGAGAGGCTGTATCAATAAAAAATTTCATGGAGAGAAACCCCTAACCCCTAAAGGGGGATTTTTGTTTGATGCTTTCAAGTCTTGGGGCTATTTAGACTAAAAAGCTACATGAATATGTTTTTCTAAAAAAAAGTCAAAAAAAAAGGCAAATTCACCGCTCAACCACAGTACCCTTGCTTCGGTCAAGACCTGGGGGATTCAGCAGGAGCTGGTAATTTGCCGACACAAAAGTAGTAATTTTTTGACTGTCTGCAAACGTTTTTTTGTGCAAATTTAATAGTTTTTTTGATTTTAGCCTCAAAAAACGGATTAATAGCTTGATAGTCAGTTATTTGTCGGGTAAAGCAAGAGGATTAAAAAAAATTAAGGAGATATATCATATTTTTTAAAATCTGTTAGTCGTAATTTTGTTTGTTTTGATAAATATTCCTAACCCAATACTTTTAAAGATATGATACAGAAAGTAATTCTTTGGTTTTTTGTAGTGATGTTTTTTGTGTTTGCATTGGTACAGTATAACGACCCTGACCCTTATGTTTGGATTCCAGTGTATCTGATTCCGACGTATTTATGCTATTACAAATTGCAGGGAAAGGGCGATAAATTGATGTATTTTGGCATTGGTTTATTGTTTTTAATGTGGGCAATAAATCAATTTCCGCCTGAGTGGGAAGGTGTTTTGTTGAATCAAGGTATGAAAACCGTGAATATCGAATTGGGTCGTGAATCGCTTGGCTTGGGCTGTTGCACCATTGGAATGTGGCTTTGTGCGGCGTTGAAGAATTAAGTGATTGGGTTATTGGTTATTTGTTACTGGTAAATTGGTTACTAAATAAAACTGGGTATTGAGAACTCGTTTACGTAAAAACGAATTTCCCAATAACCAATAACCAATAACCAATAACCAATAACCAATAACCAATAACCAATAACCAATAACCAATAACCAATAACCAATAACCAATAACCAAATTACCAAATTACCCAAGCATTGCCATAAATTCTTCTTCCGAAATCATCGTTACGTTGAGTTTCTTGGCTTTTTCTATTTTTGATGAACCTGGTTTTTCGCCAACAATCAGAAAATCTAATTTTCCTGAAACTCCACTCACCACTTTTCCTCCATTAGCCTCAATTTTTTGTTCGAGGGCTTCACGCTCAAAATTGGCGAACGTACCCGTGTAGAGGAAAGTTTTTCCTGCCAGTTGGTCGCCTTCGATTTCTTTAACTTCATCTAAAGCGGCCATTTGTAAACCTGCTGCTCTAAGCCTTTCGATTAAAGCCAAATTATCTTCATTCTGGAAAAATTCAACAATACTTTGGGCAATCTTGTCGCCAATTTCGGGTGCGGTGCGAAGCGTTTCGTAATCGGCGTTTTTGATATTGTCAATATTTTTGAAGAAACTCGCCAGTTTTTCGGCCACAGTAGCACCTACATAACGAATACCGATACCAAAAAGCACTTGTTTGAAAGGTGCTTGCTTCGACTTTTCGATACCATCTAAGATATTCTGAACGGTTTTTTCTTTGAAACCAATTTTTCTGACTTTACCTGTGAGTTCGTCTTCGGTTACTTTTTCGAGTCCGAAAAGTTTTTCGTAGGTCAAATCATATAAATCCGTGATGTCGTTCACCAATCCTTTATCATAAAGCAATTCGATTTTTCCTTCACCCAAGCTATCAATATTCATGGCTTTGCGGTGAATAAAATGCTCGATTCGACCTCTAATTTGTGGTGGACAACCTTTTTCATTGGTACAGTAGTGGTTGGCTTCGCCTTCTTTGCGAGTTAATGCACTGCCACATTCGGGACAAGCACTTGGATACACAATTTCTTGAGTATTAAACATATCTCGTTTTGATAAATCAACGGCTGTTACTTTCGGAATGATTTCGCCACCTTTTTCTACAAAAACGGTATCACCGATTCTTAAACCCAAACGCTCGATTTCGTTGGCATTGTGGAGCGAAGCACGTTTGACGGTTGTGCCAGAAAGGTGTATGCCTTTGCCATTAAGTTTTTCATTGTCGAGTTCGGCCACGGGCGTAATTGCTCCTGTGCGACCCACTTGATAGGTAACGGCTTTCAGAATAGCGGGTTTCGATTCGGCTTTGTATTTATAAGCAATTGCCCAACGTGGACTTTTAGCGGTATAACCCAATTCGGCTCTTTGAGCAATCGAGTTGAGTTTAATTACGATACCGTCAGTGGCGAGTGGTAATGAAAAACGTTTTTCGTCCCATTCGTTGATGTAAGCAATCACTTCTTGGATTGTGCTGCATTTTGTCCAAGTTTGCGATACATTGAAACCCAAGTTTTTGAGTGCTATTAGGCTTTCTTCATGTGTTGCAAAGACTTCCTCATCGGATAGAAATTGATATACGTACGCATCAAGTCCACGACGAGCTACTTCGGCCGAATCTTGCAGTTTGAAACTACCCGAAGCGGCATTTCGAGCGTTGGCGTAGCTTTCTTCGCCTGCTGCTTCGGCATCGGCATTCATTTTCTCGAATGATGAATAAGGTAGGAAACCTTCTCCACGAATCTCGAATGCTCCAGTTGCTCCTGCTAGGGGAGTTTTTATTTTGAGGGGTAAAGTTTTTATTGTCTTTACATTATTCGTAATATCATCACCTCTTACGCCATCGCCCCGAGTTACACCACGCACAAAAACACCGTTTTCGTAAGTCATTGATAGCGAAATACCATCAAACTTTAATTCACAAATATATTCGTAAGTTTCGCCGTTGAGTCCTTTTCTTACTCTTTCATCAAAGTCGATGAGTTCTTGCTCGTTGTAGGTATTTGCCAACGAAAGCATCGGGTAACGGTGCTCGACACTCGCAAAGTTTTTTGTAATAGTACCACCTACACGATGCGTTGGAGATTCGGGTAATTTTAGGTCAGGGTACTGATTTTCGAGCGATTCTAATTCTTTCAAGAGCATATCAAACTCTTGGTCAGAAATCTCCGAAACGCTATCCATATAGTAGCGTTGGTTATAATAATTGAGTTTTTCGGTTAGCTCGCTTATGCGTTCGGCAGGATTCATATAGGTAGATACTGGTTATTGGTTCTTGAGGAATTAGTTATTTAAGCTCAAGTTTGGCATCATTGAAAAGTTTTAAACCCCAAATTGCAATGCAATTTATAAAGATTCCATTAAAAAAGCCTGCTGTTAGGAGCAAGCTTTTTTAATGAAATTCTGAAATGGTAATTATGAAGGATTATTAATTAATAATATCCCAATAATGATTAGAATAACCGCAATTATTTTAAGAAGGCAGCCAATTCCTCCAACAACAATTGTAAAAATCCCTATAATGAATAGTATTACACCAAAAATAATCAATATCCATCCTAAAAGATTATAATTAGTACTTGTACCATGCTCCCCTTCAATAATTGATAATTCTTTTACATCATCACCATGAATTTCTAAGTACCATATATTAGAATTTGTTTGTCTATTCAAGTGATAAGTCCCATCCCCTTTAACATCCACCATACCTGTGAAGTATATATCAAAAACATTATTGGGAATACTAACGTTTTTCATATTTTTAATTATCAATCGTGTTACTCCTCTTTCCGGCTCTGGCAGGTTTTCTAATGCAACAGAATTCATTGCTCCTAAATTCTTTACAAATTTGCTATTTCCTTCCATTGAAATATTTCCAACATCATCGAAGTGTAGATTAATTTCTTTATTCTTCTCTGCACAACTTAGAAAACAAAAAAAAATAGCATATAAGGCTGTTTTTAAAAAGTTATTAAGTCCCATTTTTTTAAAGTATTTCGTTGATATTGAGATAAACTAATTTTATATTATTAATTTTACTTAAATTGGAGAAAGATAAACTATATTTTTTATTTTCGTCGATATAAAATATCTCTTTTTTGTTTGGATTTAAAAGTATTTGCTTTTTCTGATTTTGGAACCCACTTAATTTAATATATACTTTGACTATTTTATTACTCGGGTCAATCGAATTGACACTAATTTGAAGTAATGTTTTTAAATCGTTATAAGTTTGCTCTTCTTTCATCGCTATTTTTGAATTATAAAGCTGTTCATTAATGAATACGGTATCTATTTGAGAAAGTGTAATATTTATATCGTCTAAATAATTTGAAGTAGAATCATAGTTGGTTATTCGATTAACAACCTCATTTCTTTGTTTTGTTAAAGTTGTATCTAAATATGCATATTGTGTAGTATCTTCTTTGATAAATTCTTTAATTACATCTTTGTGAGTAAAAAGAAGTTGTAAAATTAAGATAATATATATTCCTAAAAATACAATTGAAAAAAGTAAAGTATATTTGTTTATAAAATGTTTAGTTGTTTCGTTGGACGAGCCATTCGATTTGATAAGTGCTGCACCTTGATAAATTACAATTCCCGCCAATAATGTTCCAACAATTAGAACCCCAAGTATCCCACCCTTATCAATTAATTCTTTTAATATTTCAGTAGTAATTTTCATAATTGTTTTTTTCAAATATAGATGAAATTTTAATTATTTGTATATATGAGATAGTTTTTTGTTGTAAAAACTATTTTGAAGTTACTTTCCTTATATTGTTCTTGAGACTACAATATATTCGAAGGTAAAATAAATATTCAATTTATAAAGATTTCATTAAAAAAGCCTGCTTTTGGGCAGGCTTTCTATAATTCTCACAATTTGAAAAATTGTGTTGTACTATACTTGCATGATGTCTTTTTCTTTATCGGCCATTAGCTGTTCGGCTTTGGCAATATAGCTGTCGGTCATTTTTTGTACACGGTCTTCTGCTTTTTTCACTTCGTCTTCTGAGCCACCATCTTTCTGAATTTTCTTCAATTCTTCGTTGGCTTCTTGGCGTACTTTACGAATATTCACACGAGCAACTTCGATTTCGGCTTTAGCTTTTTTAACTAAATCTCTACGACGTTCTTCGGTCAGTGGTGGAATATTCAAACGAATAATTTCTCCGTCGTTGGCAGGGGAAAGACCCACGTTTGAGTTGATGATGGCACGCTCAATATCGTTGATGAGTTTACGCTCAAAAGGCTTAATAGCAATTGTGCGAGCATCAGGCGTACTGATTGATGACACTTGACTTAATGGAGTGGGTGCACCATAATATTCTACCTGAATACCATCAAGCATTTGAGCAGAAGCACGTCCAGCTCTGATTTTTGAAAGTTCGATTTGTGTATGTTTCAAGGCACGTTCCATCGTGTCTTTCGCCATATCAAGGACTAATTCTATTTCTTCCATTTTCTTAAACTTCGTATTTCTATAATTATAATATCTATAATATTCAAATTACTCGCCTACCAAAGTACCTACATCTTCACCTTGCACTACCTTCATCAAATTTCCTGCTACATTCATATCAAACACGATGATTGGCATTTTGTTTTCTTTGCAAAGTGCAAAGGCCGTGAGGTCCATTACTTTAAGGTTTTTGTTGATGGCTTCTTCGTAGCTAATTTTATCGTATTTTGTGGCGGTAGCATCTTTACGTGGGTCGGCAGTATAAACACCGTCAACGCTTGTGCCTTTCAATAGTACATTTACGCCGAGTTCGTTGGCTCTTAAAGCTCCACCCGAATCAGTCGAGAAGTACGGGTTTCCTGTTCCTGCTCCTAAGATGACGATTCTGCCTTTTTCGAGGTGACGAATCGCACGACGACGAATGAACGGCTCGGCTACTTGTTCCATTTTAATGGCCGACATTAAACGTGTATTTAAACCAGCTTTTTCTAATGCACTTTGTATGGCCATACCGTTGATTACGGTAGCAATCATACCCATGTAATCGCCTTGCTCACGGTCAATGCCAGAGTTTTGGCTTGCTCCACGAAAGATATTTCCACCACCGATTACGATTGCAACTTGGCAACCTGCTTCAACGATATATTTAATTTCTTGGGCGTATTGCGAAAGAATATCGGAGTTAATAATTTGGCTTTTATCGCCGCCGTTGAGGGCTTCGCCACTTAATTTAAGGAGGATTCGCTTGTATTTTAGTTCAGACATGAGGGTGTATTTTAGAGCAAAGTTAGGGTTAAATTTTTGAGTTTGGAAAATTTTGTCGGTAGAAATTTGAATCTACTCTACAAAACAAGAGTGGCACACCTTGTTGCGTTCAACAATGAGGTATGCCACTCTTTAAAAAAATACTGACCATTGGCCACGAAATATCGACTAAATTTTACTCAAACTCCATGATTAATTGTCCTTTTTCAACGCTATCGCCAGTGTTGGTTTTGATACTTTTTACGATTCCATCACCTGCGGCTTTGATGGCATTTTCCATTTTCATGGCTACCAAAATCAACAGTACGTTACCTTTCTTTACTTCATCACCTACTTTTACTTTCATTTCATAAATTAAGCCTGGCATTGGTGCTTTTAGGTTATTGAGTTTGGCCGATGCCGCACTACTCATGCCCATTTTTTCTAAAAGTAAATCAGTCCGATTTTTGAGATTGACGGTATGAATTGTCCCGTTTATTTTCAGTTTAAAGATTTTTTCGGCGTAATTGGCCTCTACGAGTTCGGCATTATACGATTGATTATCTTTAATGATATGAAAATGATTCTCAGAAATATCACGTAAATCCCACGAGAAGGGCTGGTTATTGATTGAAATCGCTCCTTTTTCGTCAGAAAGCTCAAAAGTTTGGTCGTTAATGATTGCTTTTAGCATGGTTGAATCTTTTGTTTGAGATGTTTGATGTTGTTACATATTGTTGCACATCGCTTTTCGCTTAATTTGTTGTTCATGAACAACATTCAACCAAAACCAACAATCTGCAACTAAAATAACTATTTTTTATTTATCAAATATACACCAACCAAAATGATTGTCATACCAAAATAATGCAAAAAAGATATAGATTCGCCATCAATGAAACCCATCAAGGTAGCCACAACTGGAATAAGATACGTAACCGAAGATGCAAAAACGGGTGAAGAAATCTGCAAAACATAATTGAAAATGATAGCTGCAATGCCCGAATTGATTGCACCGAGTAGTAGCAACATCATCAATGGTTGGAGGGTATCGGTATTGATGCGAGAAACAAAGTCGGTCGAGAATAGAATGATGGCTGATACTACTGCCACACTAAAAAGTGTCCAACCGCTCAATAAAACGGCGTTGATTCCGCTCAAATGTTTACCCACAATATTTACGTTGAAACCATACATCAATGATGCCAAGATTATCAGTAAAGCGTAAGGGTTTAATTGATTGAGCGAAAGCCCATCTTTGCTTGAAGAAAGTACCAAAATGACACTTCCCGCAAAACCCAAAACTAAACCTGCTACTTGCCAACGCTTGATAATTTGCTGAAAGAAAATAGCACCTACAATCAATACAAAAAGTGGCGTTGCGGAGTTTAAAGTTCCTGATAATGAGCTATTTATCTTACTTCCGGCAAAGGCAAATAAGAATGCAGGTAGAAAATAACCTAAAAGCCCCGAAGCAATGAAGTATTTGGTTTTTTCTTTTGGAAATTGTTTGCGAGAAGAAATTATCCAAGGCAAAAATACCAATCCAGCCGCCAGGATTCTGACCGTTCCGATTTGAATTGGTGTAAAGGCATCAAGACTTTTTTTGATAATAATAAACGAAGACCCCCACATAATGGCCAGTAAACTAAGCAAAAGCCAAGAAATAAGTGTTCGGTTTTCGGGATTGGTAAAGGTATTTTTATTCATAATTAATGAGTGAATGCCTCGATGATAGAATGAGTGAATATTTGAGGGATAGAATGTTTGAATGATAGAATGAGAGGGTAGCAAACAAACAAATTTAAAATTCATTCATTCTCTCATTCAATCATTGAGGAATTGGATTTAATCCACGCCTGCGTATTCAACTTTTATTTCTTGTTTTTCGAGGACGAACCCTTCGTAAACTTTTGAAACTTCGGCAAGTATGGAAAGAATTTCTTGGAAATCCATCGAAAGTACCAAACGCATACGGTATTCTTTGAAGTTGGGTAATCCTTTGAAGTAATTACTGTAATGACGACGCATCTCTAAGATTCCTTGGCGTTCGTTTTTCCATTTCATCGAAAACTCTAAGTGCTTTCTGGCGGCATCTACTCGTTGTTCGATGCTTGGCGGAGCGAGTTTCTCACCAGTTTTAAAGTAATGTTTGATTTCGTTGAAAATCCAAGGATAGCCGATGGCCGCACGGCCAATCATGATTCCATCAACTCCAAAACGATTGCGGTAATCAAGGGCTTTTTCGGGCGAATCAATGTCTCCATTACCAAAAATCGGAATCTTGATGCGAGGGTTTTCTTTGATTTTGGCAATCAAAGTCCAATCTGCTTCGCCTTTATACATTTGGGCTCTGGTGCGTCCGTGTACGGTAAGAGCCTGAATACCAACATCTTGTAAGCGTTCGGCAACTTCTTCTATATTTTTGGTTTCTTCATTCCAGCCCAAACGAGTTTTTACTGTGACAGGTAAATGGGTATTTTTCACAACCGAAGCGGTCATTTCTGCCATTTTCGGAATATCTTGTAATAAAGCTGCTCCCGCACCTCTGCACGCAACATTCTTTACAGGACAACCATAATTTATGTCAATCAAATCGGGTTTGGCATCGGTGGCAATGCGTGAACATTCGCCCATGGTTTCAACATCGCTACCGAAAAGCTGGATTCCGATTGGGCGTTCGTACTCAAAAATATCGAGTTTTTGCACACTTTTGGCTGCATGACGAATCAATCCTTCGGACGAGATAAACTCGGTGTACATCAAATCGGCACCGTTTTCTTTACAAACCAAACGAAAAGGAGGGTCGCTCACGTCTTCCATTGGAGCGAGTAAAAGTGGAAATTCTCCTAAATCTATATTACCTATTTTTGCCATATTCTCATGTAGAACAGGTTTGTAACCTGTTTTTCTTTAAACTACGAATCGACAGGTTGGAAACCTGTCCTACAAAAACTTAACTATAAAAAAACGCTAATAATTCCTTTCGGACAGCCAAAAACGGCCTAAACATTGCTAATGCAGGAAATACTGAATATTTTTACCACAAAATTACGAAAAAACTTATGAAACTTACCGATTCTCGTGAAAACCCCGCAGCTTCGTCGCTTCTGATTATCATTGGCCTATTTTTGATAGGTTTTTTGTTTTTAGGTAGTGTGATTCAGATTTTGGTGATGATGGCCGCTGGAGCCTCGTTGACTGATTTCATGAATAGCGATGGCGACTTCTCTAAACTACCCAATGCGTGGCTCGGAATGATTCTGGGGCAGGGTTTAGGTTCGTTTATGGGTTTTGTTGGTACGGCTTGGCTATATTGGAAGAATATTGAGAAAAAATCTTGGAAAGACCTCGACTTTAATAAAGTGCCTGCCTTACCTGTTTTCGGAATGATAGTTTTAATCCAAATGGCTTTTATGGGTTTCAATGGTTGGTTGCAAGAAATCAATCAAGGTATTGCGTTTCCTGAATCAATGAAAGGCTTAGAGGCATTACTGAAAGGAATGGAAGATAAATTGGCCGAGACAACTAAATTTTTTACAGATTTCACTTCATTTTGGCAGTTTCTGTTGGCATTTTTGGTGATTGCCGTGATTGCTGGAGTAGGAGAGGAATTGATTTTTAGAGGCTTAATTATGCGAAAATTGTTGCTCGGAACGGGCAATCCACACATTGCGATTTGGGTGTCAGCTTTCATTTTTGCGGTTATTCACTTTCAATTTTATGGTATTTTACCCCGCATGATGCTGGGTGTTTTGTTTGGCTATTTTTATTTATGGACAGGAAATATTCGTGTGCCGATTTTTGCCCACATTTTTAATAATGGTTTGGCCGTAACGATTATGTATTTGCATAATATCGGAATCGTGAAAACGGATTTGGAAAGCATGGATGATGTGCCGATGCCAATTGTAGGTTTTTCGTTGATTGCAACTATTGGACTGATGTTTTTGTTGAAGAATTATATGCTTCAACAGAAGCAAGAAAACTAATTAATCAACGGTCAACTGACGATTATCCACAGTGCTATAAATGAAATTTAAGCAGAAAAAGCGGAGAGTTTAGTGGTTGAGTAAAAGAGAATTTGAATGGAAGAACAGTCGAAATTTAAGCAATGGTTTAAGCGGCTCGGGTGGGCTGGTTTTCTGTTTTTTTTGATAAAAGGCTTACTTTGGCTAATAATCCCGTATTTGATTGCGAAGGGAATTCTTAAATAGAGTTCTGAATTCTGACGGGGCCGCCCGTGCGGTTTAGAGTTCTGAGTTAAAAAATCAGATAGCAAATAACTCAGAACTCAGAATTCAAAGCTCAGCACTTTTTCAGTATCCCACGCTTGTATTATCGGCACGAGGGTCAGATGCACCTTCGAGTGTGCCATCTGGACGCAGCATGATGCAGTCCATTCTTCCGAGTGTGCCTTTTTGGGCGTCAATGATGTATCCTCTTGATTTTAAGGCATTTAATGTTTTTTCGCTAAAAGCGTTTGCTTCATAAACTGTTCGGTCGGGCAACCATTGGTGATGAAATTTAAGGGCATTTACTGCTTGCTGCATTGTCATTCCGTGTTCGATTACATTCAAAATAGTTTGGTAAACCGATGTGATGATTGTTGAGCCACCAGGCGTTCCAACGGCCATCAAAAACTTTCCGTCTTTTTCTACAATCGTTGGTGTCATTGACGAAAGCATACGTTTTTCGGGTTGAATTTCATTGGCTTTATTCCCCAATAATCCAAACATATTTGGTACTCCAGCTTTAATGCTAAAATCATCCATTTCGTTATTCATCAAAAATCCACCTCCCGAAACAACAACTTTACTACCATAGCCACCGTTAAGCGTTGTTGTTATCGAAACTGCATTGCCTTCTTTATCAACTACCGAGTAGTGCGTTGTTTCGTTTGATTCATACCCTGGAATTGTACCACCATCAATTGATTTACTATCGGTTGCTTTAGCAAAATTGAAATCAGACCAGCGTTTTTTCAGATATTCACGACTCATCAATTCTTTCATGGGTACTTTCACGAAATCCATATCGCCCATCCATTTGGCACGGTCGGCATAAACACGGCGTTCTGCCTCAATCATTACTTGTACGGTTGAGTCGGAATTAAAGCCCCACTTACGGAGCGGATATTGCTCGACACTTCTTAGTAACTGTACCAAAGCTACCCCACCACTCGAAGATGGTGGCATCGTGATGATTTTGTAGTTTTTATAATCAGCCACGATTGGTTCACGCCAAGCTGAATGATATTTTTTAAGGTCTTCGTGCGAAATAATGCCACCACCTTTTTTCATTTCATTGACCAGTAAATCGGCTACTTCGCCTTCATAAAAACCGCTACGACCTTTTTGTTGAATAATGCGAAGTGTTTTTCCTAAATCTTTTTGGATTAACACATCTCCTTTCACCCAATCACGGTTTTCTGGGTTCATAAAGTAAGGTGTGTTTTCACCATTGACTTTCTTGAAGGTTTGTTTATTATTATTTAGCCCCAATGCTTCACGGTCGGTTAGAATTACACCTTTTTCAGCTAAGTCAATGGCTGGCTGCACAACTTTTTCCCACGATAATTTTCCGAATTTTTTGTGTATTTCTACCATGCCGTCAACTGCCCCTGGTACGCCGCTTGCCAAATGTCCAAGCAAACTTAAACCTTGAATCACATCGCCTTTAGCATCGAGATACATATCTCGGTTAGCTTTGAGTGGTGCTTTTTCTCTGAAATCAAGCGTATATGCTTTGCCATTTTTATCTCTGATAACTGCAAAGCCGCCGCCGCCTAAGTTGCCTGCGAACGGAAACACAACGGCCAATGCAAAGTGCGTAGCGACAGCCGCATCAATGGCATTTCCGCCCATTTTCATGATTTCTACACCTACTTTCGAGGCTTCTGGGTGAGCAGATGCTACCATTCCGTTTTGACCGATTACACCTTTACGGTCGGAGAAAAATGCTTTTTGATTAGGGTCTTCTTCAAAAAGTACAAATAAGTCTTTTGATTTGCTCGATGTGCCATCAGTCGTTTGAACAGGCTTATTTGTACACGCAATAGCAAAAAAAACTAAAAAAAGAGTAAGAAGGGAAAGGTTTTTCTTCATGTTTATTGATGTTTTCTGTGGGGCGAACTTCCCAGTTCGCTGTTTTAAATATGTGACAACTTAACAAAGCGAATTTGGAGATTCGCCCCACATATCCTTGAAATTTGCCGTTAATTTACTAAAAACTACTGATTGACGAAATTCATTTCCGAAAGTAATTTCACAGACCTATTTTCGTAAAATTATTAATTCAAAAAAACTGTCCTGCGGGGCGAGAAAATATGAAAGTATTCCTACTAATATTCGAGAGTTTTCGTTTTGCGATGAATGCCCTACGAGAAAATCTTTTGCGTACAGTTTTGTCCCTTTTGGGCGTAACGGTCGGTATTTTCTCAATTATTGGGGTTTATACGATGGTGGATTCGCTCGAATCGAATATTAAGGGAAGTTTGAGTTCGATTGGTACGAATGTAATTTACGTACAGAAATGGCCATGGTTTTTTGGTGGAGGCGATTATCCGTGGTGGAAATATTTTCGTCGTCCCGAACCTAAATACGACGAATTCAAATATTTGAAAGATAATCTTGAAAATGCCCAAGCCGTAGCGATGATGGATTTTGCGGGTGGGGTTTCGTGCAAAAAAGGAAACAACAGTATTGAGGCTCTGTGCCAAGGAATTACTTACGATTTTACTGAAATCACCGAGGTTCCGATTGTCAATGGTCGTTATTTTGCTCCGCAAGAAGTTGAATCAGGTAGAAATGTTGGGATTCTGGGTGCAGATATTGCTGATGCTCTTTTTCCAGATTCTGACCCAATCGGGCAGACTTTTAAGATGAAAGGGCAAAATATTACAGTTATTGGCGTGCAGGAACGAAAAGGGAAGCAAATTGCCGATTTTGGTGGCGAACCTGACCAAAAAGTATTTATCCCGTTTTTGTCACACAAACGTATTTTCTCTTCTGGTGAACCATACGGAGATATTGTGCTGAAAGGTTTTGATAATGATGAAGGACTTTTTGAATTAGAAGGTGAAACAACAGGCTTGATGCGTACGAAACGAGGTTTACGCCCATCGCAAGAAGATAGTTTTGCTCTTAATCGACCTGAAGCAGCCGCAGCAGCTCTTGGCCAGTTATTTGGAACGATTCGTACGAGTGGTTTCTTTATTGGATTGTTTTCGTTGCTAATTGGTGGTTTCGGAATTGCCAACATTATGTTTGTCTCCGTAAAAGAGCGTACTAATATTATCGGTATTCAGAAATCATTGGGTGCCAAAAACTTCTTTATACTCTTTCAGTTTTTATTCGAATCGGTCTTTTTATGCCTTATCGGTGGTTTCTTCGGAATCTTGTTAGTGTACCTATTAAGTTTCTTACCACTCGGAACACTTGACATTGTACTTAGTTCGGGGAATATCGTTTTTGGAATCATCATTGCAAGTTTGATAGGGGTAATTTCTGGAATTATCCCCGCTTGGCAAGCTGCTCGCCTGGACCCCGTAATTGCGATTAGGAGTAAATAAAACCCCTAACCCCTAAAGGGGAACAAAAATATTGAGTAATTTTGGGCGATAGAATGTAGTATGAGTCTTGACATCATTCTACATTCTACATTCTACATTCTACATTTTTTGATAATGCCCATTATTCTCAGTATCGAAACTTCTACGAAGGCTTGTTCGGCTGCCATTCATCAAGATGGTAAGTTGCTTTCTGTCAGTGAACTATATAATGAAAAATCTTCTTCAGGCATGCTCACTACGCTCATAGAGCATGTAGTAAAAACCGCCAGTTTGAAACTCCAAGAGGTTGATGCCATCGCCGTTGCAAAAGGCCCAGGTTCTTACACGGGGCTACGAATTGGTGTTTCTACGGCAAAAGGGTTGTGTTTCACCCTCGAAAAACCTTTGATTGCTATCAATACGTTGGAGGCAATGGCTTTTTCGATTTTTGATTTGAAATCAGATGCTCAAAATCCAGTAACCAATCTTCAATCTTCAATCGTAAATCTCCTTTGCCCGATGCTTGATGCTCGACGGATGGAGGTTTATTGTGCTGTTTATAAGGCTGATTCACTTGAAGTTATAGAGCCAACACAAGCCAAAATCATTGACGAAACTTCGTTTGCGGATTTACTCGAAAAGCATCAAATAATCTTTTTTGGTGATGGTGCCGAAAAATGCCGAACTACTTTGGGAGCAAATCCGAACGCTGTTTTCTTGAACCACACTATTTATCCATCGGCCAAAAGTATTGGTGCATTAGCCAATGGTGCCTTTGAGCAACAACAATTTGAAAATGTTGCCGATTTTGAGCCTTTTTATTTGAAGGAGTTTGTTGGTACAACACCAAAGAAAAATTCGATATAGGTTAGAATGAAGGTAGTGCCGAAACAAATCATGCTGAAATTCGTTTTTAGTTGGAAGAAGATAAAAGTCTATATTCAACTTTTAAACGTAAATGAGTTATTGATTTATTGATAATTCGACCTCCAAACATGAAGTATTACATTTTGTTTTTTATATTATTGAGTTTTATTCATACTATTTCTGCACAAGATTCCACCCGAAAGAAACTATTAAGAAATAAAAGTATTATTGCTTTGCCAGTTGTATTTAGGCTACCCGAAACTCGTTTTGGTGGAGGAGTAGGCGGTGTAGCTACTTTTGGTTTTTCGAGAGATTCTATCGGAGCAAAGCCTTCCCAGATTTCGTTTGGGGCTACTTATACCCAGAATAAACAAATTCTGATTTTCTTCCCATTCAAAATTTTTACACGTAATAATAAATACTATTTTTCGTCAGAAAATGGCTGGTTTCGCTATAATTATATCTATTCGGGAATCGGTGAAAATCGTGTTGCCGAAGAAAAATATGATGCTGATTATGAGCGAGTAAGGCTATTGGCATCGAGGGCGATTAATGCAAATACCTATGTAGGGTTAAGGCTTAATTTTGAAAATTATAATGTCACATCAACGGTTGCAGGCGGAGAGTTGGCTTCGGGGCGAATAAACGGAAGTAAGAAATCCCGAACGTTGGGTTTGGGAATGAGTATTTTGCGAGATACCCGTGACCAAGTTTTTTATCCAAGAAAAGGTGTTTTTGGAGAAGCCTTCATTGTTCCTTCTGGTCGAGTATTTGGAGGAAACCGAAATTTTACGAAGATTTCGGCCGACATTGCTAATTACAATAGTTTGGGAAAGAAGACAGTTTTGGCCAGTAATTATGTGTTTACTGCTAACATTGGCGATGTTCCTTTCAATCAATTGGCTTATTTGGGTGGACAGTCTCGGATGCGTGGAATTTTTGAAGGATATTTTAGAGATAAAAATGCTCTGATAATTCAGCAAGAAATCAGACAAGAGATTTGGAAACGTTTGGGAGCAGTGGCTTTTGGTTCGATGGCATTTTTGGGGAGTCAAGAAGATAGTTTTTTACGATTGAATAAACCCAAGTTTACTTATGGGGCAGGGCTAAGAATCGCCACAAAAAATCACCTCAATCTTCGTCTTGATTATGCTCTTTCGCCTTATGGTAAAGGAAATTTTTATGCAACTATCGGGGAAGCATTCTGAAAAATCCTTAATACTTGACGAAAATCATAAATTGCCCCGAAAACTCGCCATAACTTGCCTAAAAAATCACATTAATCTTATGGCAAGTAATTACAAACAGTTGAATCCGCTTTCTATTTCTTCTAACATCATTTGGTGGAATCGTGTCGCTTTATTTGTAGTTTTCTTTTGGTTTGGGTTCCTAAAAATTATTCATATTTCTCCTGCCGAAGGTTTAGTCACTAATTTACACCAAGCAACTATTGCCTCCTTGATGCCTATTGAGCATTTCTTGGTCTTTTTGGGTGTCGTTGAGTGCGTAATTGGTGTTTTGTGGTTGATACCGAGCCTTACAAAAGTGGCTTTTGGAGTATTTATTTTACAGATGTTTACCACATTTTTGCCGTTACTTTTCTTACCAAAAGATACTTGGCAAAATACATTGGTGCTGACGCTTACTGGCCAATACATCATCAAAAATGTGGTATTAATAGCCAGTGCTTTAACAATTCTTAGAGCTACTTCTAAGGTAGAAACTAATGAGGTAATAGTCCGTAAATCACCATCGCTGACATAATTACCACTACCAACCAGCCAATTATCTGTAAAACTAATGAGTGTTTGTAATTACCCATCAAGCGGGATTTTCTACTGGCAATCAACATAATAGCCAATGCAATTGGTAGTACAAAACCGTTGAGCATTCCAACAAAAACGAGCGTTTTTACAGGTTTTCCGACCAAAACAAAGATAATAGTAGAAAAAACAATAAAACCGATAATGATTTGTCGATTGTATTTCTCGAAATTGGGGTGAAAAGTACGCAAGAAAGAAACCGAAGTATAAGCCGCTCCAACTACTGAAGTAATGGCCGCACACCAAATAACTACTCCAAAGATTTTATAGCCAATTTCGCCCGCCGCACTCTGAAAAACCGATGCTGGAGGGTTGTCTTTGTTCAAGGTAAAGCCCGCTACAACCACGCCCAGTGAAGCCAAGAAGAGTAAATATCTGACCACGGCTGTTACTAAAATACCAGTTGTAGCACTGCGGTTGATTTCGGGTAGATTTTCTTCTCCATTGATGCCAGCATCTATCAAGCGATGCACTCCCGAAAACGTAATATAACCACCAACTGTACCTCCCACGAGTGTAACAGTAGCCAACGCATCAAATTTTTGAGGAATAAACGTACGTTGAACTGCCTCAAAAATTGGTGGATTCGATACAAAAACTACGTAGAGAATCAATAAAATCATGACGAACCCCAAAACCTTGGTAAAACTATCCATGACTTTGCCTGCATCTTTCGAAATAAAAATACCGATAGCAATCACCGCACTAATGACCGCCCCGATTTTTACATCAATTCCAAAAAGAACCTCGAAGCCCAAGCCTGCACCTGCTACATTTCCGATATTAAACGCCAAACCACCCACAACAATCAAAATCGCTAACAAATATCCCATTCCAAAGAAAAGCTCGTTGGCTAACTCTTGGGCGGGTTTTCTACTGACCGAAACTACTCGCCAAATGTTGAGTTGTGTACCAATATCCAACAAAATTGAAAGAAAAATCACGAAGCCAAAGCTGGCGGTTAGTTGCTGAGTAAAAACCGTAGTTTGAGTCAGGAAACCTGGACCAATAGCAGAAGTGGCCATTAGAAATGCAGCTCCGATAATGGTGTTTTTGTTTTTCATAGGGATTTTGGTTAGTCAATGATTTGCAAAGAAAGTAATTCTACGAGAAGAATTTTAGGGTTTATTTGAAAAAAAGAGACTATTTGTTTTAAATTTACGAAAGCAAAAATCAAATAATATGGTAGCAGTCAGAAATTTAAATAAAAAGCTCCCAAAAATTCCAGCAAAGAAAATTCCAGCCTCGTTGATTTATGAAGTAATTGATGGAAAACCTATCTATTATAAAGGTTACAGAGAAGTATTGGGTGGAACAAAGAAAATTAGCGAAATCATGGGTGCAAGTACATTACAAAATATGATTATCCAATATATGCTTAGGATTTTGTTCAGAAATCTGGATGAGAAAAGATATCATATATTGACAAATGAGCAAGGGCTACACTTAGAGAAGAAAACCAATTTATCAGCAGATATTGCTATTTTTGAAACCTCAAAATTGCCTTTAAAAGCTGCTGATAAACATTATGCGAGTGTTCCACCAAAAATTCAGATAGAAGTAGATATTGATGCTGATATTGAAGATTTTGAATTCCCTGAGGCTTATATTAACTTAAAAACTGATAAACTTTTAGCTTTTGGTGTGGAAAAAGTGATTTGGGTTATTTCGGAAAGTAAAAAAGTAATGATTGCTACTAAAGACGAAAACTGGCAAATAGCTAACTGGCACCAAGATATTGAAGTAATTGAAGGTATCAGTTTTAATATTGGGCAATATCTACAAGAAGGAGAATCGCCATACGCTTAAAAAGATAAACTACCAGAAAATAAATAAATTTGCTCATCAGGTGAAAAGTTACGACTTTAGTATCTCACTTAATGAGCATTTTTTATGCACAAATCTTACATTATCGCTGTGGCTCTGTTCTCAGTTTTCAATGTTTGGGGGCAAGAAAAAAAGAAAGAATTTCATGAGAATCCCTACGAACGAGCAAGGTTTGAAACCGAAATCACACAAGACCCCGCCACAGGAGTAGTTCCACTTGAGCGATTGGTTTCGGCAAGAAAAAATCTACAAGAGAAAATACAGAAAGGCCGTTTATCCTCTTCAATGAATTGGTACGAAATGGGGCCATCGGATGCAGGTGGGCGTACACGAGCGTTAGCTCTCGACCCCAATGATGCCAATCATAAAAGAGTGTGGGCTGGGGGAGTAGCGGGCGGACTTTGGTATAATAATGATTTCACCGATGCTAATCAGCAATGGGTAAAAATTGATGATTTTTGGGCAAATTTGGCGGTTTCTTGCATTGCATTTGACCCAAACTCTCCACAAAAAATGTACGTAGGTACGGGAGAAGGTTGGCAAAATATTGATGCTGTTCGTGGGGCAGGCATCTGGTATTCTGCCAATAACGGTACAACTTGGCAACAATTACCTTCAACCGCTTCCAATTCCGATTTTTATTTTGTTCAAGATATAGCAGTAAACACTAATGGAAAAGTTTTTGCTGCTACACAAAACGGCGTTTATCGCTCAACTGATAATGGCACAACTTGGCAACAAGTTTTATTACCCACCATTGGCTCAACTTTTGCCGCTGATTTAGAAATTGCCTCCGACCAAACGATTTTTGCAACTTTTGGTAAAATTACCTCTTCGGGAAGTGGCATTTATAAATCAACCGACGAAGGGTCAACTTGGACAAATATCACGCCCGATAATACTGGAGCAAGAACTGAATTGGCTTTAGCTCCCTCCACTTCGGGAAGTTCGCAAGTAATTTATGCGGTTTCTACTTATGGAGATTCACCCCCAAATACTGGAAAAATCAAATGGTTTAAGAAATCGAGCGATGCTGGTAGCACTTGGACAGATATTGCAGCACCAAATTTTACATCGAATCAAGGTTGGTATAATCTGATTTTGTCGGTACATCCAACCGACCCCAACGTAGTGATTGCGGGCGGTACGAATCTCGCCAAAACGACCGATGGCGGTGCAAACTGGGTGATGCTCTATTATGGACTTCCATACCCCGACCAACATGCGATTGTTTTTAACCCTTATAACCCCGACCAAGTGCTGATTGGTAATGATGGAGGCGTTTTTGTATCAAATAATTATGGAAATGCAGCTACTACCGAGCCAACTTTTCAACGCCGAACCAAAGGCTATAATGTGGCTCAGTTTTATAGTGTGGCCGTAAAAAATATTGCAGGAAGCGGCTACGCCATTGGCGGAACGCAAGATAATGGTTCACAAAGAATCAATCCACCGATTTTTACGCAAGGAACTGGCACTGATGTAGCCATCTTTAGTGGCGATGGTTATATCTGTTTTATCGACCGAGATAACCCAAATGTGCAGATAATTTCGGGTATTAAAAATGTCTATGAACTGCATAACCAAAATGGAGATTTCACAGAATCTATCGTCATTGATGGTGATAAAGGTAAGTTTCTGAATCCTGCGGCTTATAATGATAAAATCAATGTTTTTTATTCATACTCCGATACTACTTCTACTACAACTCGCCTTTCAAGAGTGACGGATGTTGGTGGTGGGACAGTCTTGGGTAGCATGACCGTAAACGTAAAAATGGATATTACGTTTATGAAAGCTGGCAAGACCGACCATACCTTATTTATTGGCTGCAAAGGTGGTAAAATCTATAAAATTACGAACGCAGGCATTGCTGGTCAGAACTTTACGCAAATTGATAATGCTTGTTTACCTGCTGGAAACACCACTATTTCGTGTATTGATATTGGTGCAACCGATGATAATTTGTTGGTGACGTTTTCAAATTATGGTATTTCTTCGGTTTGGTTGACCAACGATGGTGGCACAACCTGGGTAAACAAAGACCAAACAGGTTCTGGCTTGGAAGATATGCCCGTGCGAGCCGCAGTTTTTTATCCGCTCGACCGCAAACAAGTATTTTTGGCTACTGAGTTGGGTGTTTGGCAGACACCAGATATTTCGTCAACTAACCCCAATTGGCAACCGACAAACACGGGCTTGGCCAATGTACGCTGCGATGGCTTGGTGTATCGTTCAACTGACCGAGTTTTGGCGGTAGGCACACACGGACGAGGCATTTACATGAGTACGCTACCACTACCACCCAACTGCAATAGCCAACTGGTGTTAGAAAAAGAAAACAGATTGCCAAACGCCACAATAGAATCGTGGGATTGGATACAAGCCAATGCCAATAATGCCATCAATGCCAACCAAAAAGTAACCTATTCAGCAGGAAAATATATTTTGCTCGAACCCAATTTTGAAGCCAAACAAGGTAGCACTTTCCAAGCACAGATTGCTGGGTGTTCGGAGAATTGAAGTGATAAATATTTGAAGAGTTATGAAAATAATGTTTAAATTTGAGAAAATAGTAGTAGCCAATGTATTGTTAAACTGTTATTAGTATAGAGGCATCTTGTTAATAAAACAAAAAACCAATAAATTTGCTCATTAATAAAGATAATACGATGGATTTAATTCTGGAAAATATACAACCCGAACAAGTACAGGTTTTTAAGAAAATGGCGAAGCTATTGAGTATTCGCACTAAAATTAAGAACCGAGTTTTGACAGAAGAACAAGAAGATAAAGCATTGTTCGTGGCAATGGAAGAGGGTTTAAAAAGCGAAACCTTGACAGAAGCAGAAAAAGATAATTTTTTAGATGCTTTAGGTAAATGAAAATTGTTATTAAGGGAAGTTTTGTACGTGATGCCAAGAAGTTGGGTAAGGAAATACAACTCGAAATTAAAGATATTTTACTCGAATTAGAACAAGTTGATAGCTTATCACAAATTAAGAACCTCAAAAAAATGACTGGCTACAAAAATGCCTATCGAATAAGATTGGGGAATTACAGAATTGGTTTCTTAATGATTGCAGATGAACTTATACTGAGCCGAGTACTTCATAGAAAAGATATTTATGATTATTTTCCTGATTAACAAAAATGCCTTGCTGATGAAATCAACAAGGCATTTTTGTTAAGTTTTATCCTATCAATTCTCAGCATAAGCCTCCACAGGTTCACAAGCACAGATAAGATTTCTGTCACCATAAGCCGAGTCGATGCGGCTAACGGTTGCCCAGAATTTATTGGCTTTTACGTAAGGTAGTGGGTACGCCGCTTTTTCTCTCGAATAAGCTTTTGTCCAATTTTCTACCAAAACTACTGCCGCTGTGTGCGGAGCGTTTTTCAATACGTTATCGGCTTTATCTACATTTCCTGCTTCAATTTCTCTGATTTCTTCACGAATACTCAAAAGTGCATCGCAGAAACGGTCGAGTTCAGCTTTCGATTCTGATTCAGTTGGCTCAATCATGATTGTACCCGCAACTGGGAACGAAAGCGTTGGAGCATGGAAATTATAATCCATCAAACGTTTTGCTACGTCTTCGGCCTCAACGCCTGCCGAAGTTTTGAACTGACGTAAATCAACAATCATTTCGTGGGCACAACGTCCGCTATCGGCGGTGTAAAGAATTTGGTATTCGCCTTCCAAACGAGATTTGATGTAATTGGCATTCAAAATCGCATTTTTAGTGGCATTTGTTAAGCCTTCACCGCCCATCATGGCAATGTAAGCGTAAGAAATAGTCAAGATACTTGCACTTCCGTAAGGAGCAGCCGAGATTCCGTGAATACCCGATTTTCCACCCATATCCACAACGGCATTGGTTGGTAAAAACTCAGCTAAGTGCTGTGCTACACCGATTGGCCCCATTCCTGGACCACCACCACCGTGAGGAATACAGAATGTTTTGTGTAGGTTGAGGTGACAAACATCTGCTCCGATAGTTGCTGGCGAAGTCAAACCAACTTGGGCATTCATATTTGCACCATCCATATAAACTTGTCCGCCGTGTTCGTGAATCAAAGCACAAATTTCTTTGATAGATTCTTCAAAAACCCCGTGTGTCGATGGGTAAGTTACCATCAAACAAGCCAAGTTTGCTGAATACTGCTCAGCCTTTGCCTTCAAATCTGCAACGTCGATGTTTCCTTTTTCATCACATTTACTCACAACTACTTGCATACCCGCCATTACGGCCGATGCTGGGTTTGTACCATGAGCCGACGATGGAATCAAGGCAATATTACGGTGCGAATCGCCACGGCTTTCGTGATAAGCACGAATCACCATCAAACCTGCGTATTCGCCTTGAGCTCCCGAATTTGGCTGTAACGACATTTGAGCGAAGCCCGTTACTTCACACAACCAATCGTTTAAGTTTTTGAATAATTCTTGATAACCTTCGGTTTGGTCTTTTGGAGCAAATGGGTGAATTTGACCGAATTCTGGCCAAGTTACAGGAATCATCTCGGCCGTAGCGTTGAGTTTCATGGTGCAACTTCCCAACGAAATCATTGAGTGAACCAACGATAAATCTTTGTTTTCTAAAGATTTTAGGTAACGCAACATTTCGTGTTCGGTGTGGTAGCTACTAAACACAGGGTGGGTCATGAAATCAGAAGTACGGTTTAGACCTACGCCAAAACCAATTTCAACTTCAGATTTTAAGTTGATGTTGGTGCTTTTTCCACCCGCTTCGGCAAAAATATTTAATAATTGCTCAACGTCTTTGATGGTTTTTCTTTCATCGAAAGAAACGCCCACATTTCCATTGGCATAATAACGAAGATTTACCTCATGTTTCTCGGCAATTGCTTTGATTTTGCTGTTGTCTTCGGTATGAATCGTTACGGTATCGAAATAGTTTTTATTTAATACTTGATAGTCGAGTCCTTCAACTGATTCAGCAAAAAGTTTGGTCAAACCATTGATTTTAGCTGCAATATTTGTCAAACCTTTTGGCCCGTGATATACACCGTAAGCCGAAGCCATCACCGATAATAAAACTTGGGCAGTACAGATATTTGAAGTTGCTTTTTCACGACGGATGTGTTGCTCACGAGTTTGTAAAGCCATACGCAAAGCACGATTACCTTGGGCATCAACCGAAACACCAATAATACGACCTGGGATTTGACGTTTGAAGCTATCTTTTGTAGCAAAAAAAGCCGCATGAGGGCCACCATAACCCATCGGCACTCCCAAACGTTGGGCTGAACCAACTACCACATCAGCACCCATTTCACCTGGAGGAGTGAGGAGCGTTAATGACAATAAATCGGCCGCTACGGCAGTAAATACATTGAGTTCGTGAGCAGCAGCAATCAAATCGGTGTAGTCATACACTTCGCCGTTTGTGGCTGGGTATTGCAATAAAATTCCGTATAAATCTTCGTTGGTTAAATCATAAGTTGCGTGATTACCAACCACAACATTAATTCCCAAAGGTTTTGCACGACCAATTACCAAATCAATTGTTTGTGGGTGACAAAGTTCTGAAACGAAGAAGGTTTGAGCGTTTTTCTTGGTAGCAGGACGCACACTGTGAAGCATCGTCATGGCTTCGGCGGCAGCAGTACCTTCATCGAGCAAAGAAGCGTTAGCAATTTCCATTCCCGTTAGCTCAATCACCATCGTTTGGAAATTCAATAGCATTTCTAAACGTCCTTGGGCGATTTCAGCCTGATAAGGCGTGTAGGCTGTGTACCACGCAGGATTTTCGAGTATATTTCTTAAAATCACATTTGGCACAACGGTATCATAATAGCCCGTACCAATAAATGATTTATAAACTTTGTTTTTTTGAGCCAATGCTTTGAAGTCAGCTAAAAAATCTACTTCCGACTTTGCTTCTGGCAAATTGAGTGGATTTTTTAAACGGATTCCAGCAGGAACAGTTTCGTTGATGAGTGTTTCGAGCGAATCGACACCAATGCTTTTAAACATGGCTTGGAGTTCTGCATCGCTTTTGCCATGATGGCGACTTTCAAAGGATTCTTGCGTAATAAGGTTTACTTTCATCGGTGAAAAACCCCCTGCCCCTGAAGGGGAGTTTATTTTTGAATTGATTCATGCTTTGGGGTATGAAACTGCATGAATGGTCTGTTTGGATGAGCATGCAAATATACTAAAATTATAAATTAATTGTTGAAACAAATTGTTAGAAAATCAGAGAAATTTTATTGAATATTTTTAGAAGGCAGTATATTTAATCTACAAGAATGATATATTTTAGAGAAAATGTCTATTAAAAAGATAAATCATAGAAAATGGTAAAACAAAAGAAATGCAATGTTATTGGGCGGTTTTGACAAATAAATTTACCATTAGTTAATACCAAAGCAGAATAAAATATTTTTGAGTTTCGGTTTTGAAGAGATATATAAACAAAATTACTCTAATTTTTTGTGACCTCCTCTTCTCCTGCGGGAGAAGAGGAAAGGAAGGAGGGCTTGTTACTACGAAAACACCCTCACCCTTTCACCCCCTCTCCCACGGGAGAGGGAGGAACACGCTATGGAAGTTCAAAGAAACTTTATTGATAGTATCTGATGTTACGCAGAGCCATCGGCTCGATTGATTTTGTAGCCGTCGATTTTAATCGATGGTAGTAATTATAAGGGTAAATCAAGTTCCATCGGAACGATACATTTATTATATGGGTCGTTTATTATATGGGTCGTTCCGATGGAACTCTAACAAACTATGTACATCGTTTTACCATCGATTAAAATCGACGGCTACAAAATGAGACAATCCTACGGATTTTTAGAAAATTTGCGTAACATCAGATTTATGTTAACACCTAAAAATTTCGCCATTTTTTTGTTAGAACTAAAAAAAGCATAGCTTAGTGCCATTCCGACAAAAGCTATGCTCAAGTAAGTAAAATATATTGAAGGGTATGTGTTTTATTGACAAGTGCTAATCTGGGCTTTAAATACACTCCCAGTTTTAGCTTCAAACGAAGGATTCAGAATAATGGCTTTGCCAGAAACAAGGTTTACAGTACTACCACTTTGCACTTGTGTGCTGCTACCATCTTGCACTAAAATAGCATTGCTCGACTGAAAACCACCCGAATTGATTGTACCCGTAAAACTTAGATTAGTCTGACAAAACGGGTTACTCCAACGTGCTTCGGTTGCTACACTATTATCGGTTAAGGTTCTCATAAAGGCCACTAAGGCGTTTTTCTGAGCAGTCGAGAAGTTTAATCTTATGGGGTTGCCGTTGGCATCTTTCAAAATACCCGAAAGATTGGGGTGAGCCTGAATACCACTATTGTAATGCTCAACCACTTGTTCGAGGGTAGTAAATCGGCCATCGTGCATGTAGGGGGCAGTAAGTTCGATGTTTCGGATACTTGAATTTTTGAAATGTCCTATTAAGTTGGGCCTGATGGGTGCAACACCACCAACGCCTAAATCGGTAGTTGAAGTGAGGTCAATTCCGTTGTTTTCGGGTCTGGCACTTACAAAGGCTTCTGTACCATGACAGCCCGCACAACCTCCGCCCCCTTGCGGAATTGGCGTGAAGAATAACTGCTTTCCTTGATTTTCTTGAGCTGTAAAATTTGCAAAAGGCTGGTTAGGATTGTTTACAGCAGCTCGACCAATATCATATTTACTTTGATAGCTCACGATACTTCTTACAAATTGAGCCAAAGCCTTTGAAATTCTATCGTTAGTAATAGAATTATCTCCAAAAGCATTGATAAATAGTTGATTATAGTAAGGTTGCTCGCTCACTCTTTCCGAAATTTGAGCAGCAGTCAAACCCATTTCTACGGTGTTTTGTAGAGGTTGAAGCACTTGGTCTTCAAGCGTGGCGGCTCTTTCATCCCAGAAAAAACGCCCACGTTGATAGTACCGAGCATTCAGAACGGTCATGCCGTGGCGGTCGGTTGTACCTCCAGCAAAACCTATGCTTAGCGTGCGAGAATCGCTGAAACCTTCGCTTTGTTTGTGGCACGAAGCACACGAAACAGTTCGGTTAATACTTAGGTTTTTATCATAAAAAAGTACACGCCCGAGTGTTGCTCCATGATTGGTGATAGGGTTGGTGGCGGGAGTGTTATCTATCGGATTGACATTATTGGCATAGTAGTTGGGTAACGAAACACTATATTCATAAGGAGTGGCTGGTAGGTTTAGGTAGTCGGTAGTGGTTATTGTTTTTGAGGCAACAAACAAAAAGAAAATAACAGAGCCAAAGAGTAATTTTTTAAGATTCATACGTATAGGTTTTATGGCTTTTGATGTTTAAAGGAGCTAATGGTTTAACGAGTTTTTGTTTAGATGCTTTATTTAAAGTTTTCTTGCGGTCATAGTCGAGCTTTTGTGAAAAGATATGATTTCTTAAAAATTGAAATATAGATACTATTAAAATTCCAATGCTGATTAATACGGCTTTTCTGAGGTATCTGCTTAAACCCTTGCTGAAAATAAAATTTATCGGTATTCATCGTATTTATTGAGTTTGATAGAAAAAAAGAATGATTTGCTCGATTAAGAGTGAAATGTTTGTTCGCTTTATACTTATATTTGTAACCCAAGTAACCCTATTATAATTGAGTGAAGCTTTAACGCTTATTTTGAATGTCAGAGAAGTTTAACAATACAGAAGTAGTTTTATTGGACAAAGTCAACCAACTGATTGATGATAATCTTGGGAACGAGTCGTTTTCTTCAGATACTATTTGTAAAGAATTTGGACTAAGTCGGTCGCAACTTTTTAGATTAATCAAGGAATCTTCAGACCTTTCTATTTCGCTGTATATTCGCCAGCGAAAGCTTCAAAAAGCTAAGGAATTATTGCTAAATTCGGAACTGAAGATTTCCGAGATTACCTATGCCGTGGGCATTGATTCTCCTCAGAGTTTTAGTAAATACTTTACGGAAACTTATGGTGTAAGCCCCACTGAATATCGAAAAAACAAAGATAAACTCATTGTTCAGAATTATAATCAAAATACTGATAGTGAGATAATTACAGAAAAACGTGTTTCTAAAAAGTCATTTAATAAAAATTGGCTTTGGGTAATTCCTATTTTATTAATTTTATTTTCGAGCATCTACTTTTTTCAAAATAATACTACTACAAATAATCAATTAAATACCGATAATTCGATTGCCATTTTACCTTTTAAAAACATCGGGAATATTGACAATTCGTTTTTTGCAGAGGGTTTGATGGAGCAAGTTCATTCGTCGCTTACTTTACTCAAAAAACTCAAAGTTATCTCAAAAAACTCTTCTTCTCAATTCAAAGATTCTCCAAAAACGATTCCCCAAATTGCCAACGAACTCCAAGTAACCTATATTTTAGATGGCACCATTAAGCAAGTTGGTTCAAAATTATTGGTCAGTATTGAGTTGGTGAAGGCAAAAGAGGACAGAACGATTTGGATTAAAAGTTTTGAAGCTGAAACTAATGATGTTATTGGTATCACAAATAAAATAACAAAAGAAATTGTAGAGGTATTGCATGAGCAATTGAGCGATATTGATACCAAACAATTGAATAAGATTCAGACAACAAACACGGAGGCATACAATGAATACTTGCAGGGGAGACAACTATTGGCTACCCGAACCAAAGAAAAAATGATAGCAAGTTTAGAAAAAATGGATAGGGCAATTGCTTTAGACCCGAGTTTTGCCGATGCTTACGCCAGTAAGGCGAGTGTTTATTTTTTTCTTGGTAATTTGAACTATATAAACATAGATTCAAGTTTTAGAATGGCAGAGCAAGAGGCATTAGAGGCAATCAGAATAGATGTTGCCAATGCTGAGGCCTATGGCTTACTGGCGGCTATTTATCAGGACCAACACAAATGGGAACAAGCCAATACTACCTTTCAGATTGCTCTCAGATGTAATCCCAACAATGCACAGGTAAATTATTGGTATAGTCTGATGTTACGCTCCTTTGGTATGTTGGACGAGGCATTAGAGTATAGTACCAAAGCACTTTCATTAGACCCACTTTCTCCAGTCATTTTGGCAGGACACATCAGGAATTGTTCGTACTCCAATAAAATAGCATTAGCCAATGAAGCTATCAAAAAAGGTGAACTTTTATTTAATGATTCTTATCTGTTCTATTGGAGTACAGGTTATCATTACCTTCATATTAAAGACTATCCCAAGGCATTGTCTGATTTGACCAAAGCTCAAAAACTTAATCCAACTGTGAAAGGTGTAAATGCAGCTATTGCCTACACGCAAGCCTGTATGGGGCAAGATGCTGCCGCTAAAACCTACTTGGCTAATTTACCCAATATGCCCGAGAACTATACGTATTTTGCTATGGTATATGCTGGACTCAAAGACAAAGAAAATAGTTTCAAATACCTTGAGCAAATGGCTACTTTAAAGCAAATACCACTTGATATAAAAGTATCACCTTTCTTCAGATACTTAGATGGCGACAAACGATTTAATGAATTATTGAAACGCTTTGGCTTGCTTGATGTGAAGGTAGAAGTGGAGTAGAAAAGGTGAAAAATATGCTGTAAAAAAAGATTTTTGAAGTTGGTTGAGAGGGTTTTCTCAACCAACTTTTTTTATTTTGAAAAATCCCCTAATCTGAATGATGCAAGGCCTCTTTTTGGGACAAAATTTACACATTTGGTCAAATAACACAAGTTTTGGTCAAATAACCTAAGTTTTTGGTCAAATATACTAACATAGAAAATTTAATCTTCCCGAACTTTGTCACATCAATTTCATAAAAAACAGCATGAAAACGATGCGACGATTCATCTTTTTTACCCTCAAAAAAATCTTACTGATGGGCTTGCTTTTTGCCTGTCAGAGACAAGAAAATTCGAGCAATAACGACCTCAGTATTGCTACTCAAAACTATGCCGTATTGGCCGAAAAAACTATCAGCTACCAAGCTGATTTTGATTTGGATGCTTGGAGCAAAATGCTGGCCGATGATGTGCAGTTTGAACTACCCGATGACACTACTCAGCCCAGCTTGGTGGGCAGAGCTGCGGCCATAGCAGCATGGCAAAAGTGGAGAGATGTGAATAAAATTCAATCGCTGAAATTTTCGAGGTTTACTCAGATTCCCATCAGTAGTCAGAAGGCCATGAAGTTCTCAGATTTGTCAGGAGTGTATGTTTTCTCACTTTTTAGTGGAACGGTTCGCTACACCGATGGCCGCACGGCCGACCTAAAAATGAACTACTGCTTTCATTTTAACGAAGCCAAAATGATAGATAGATATTATGTCTTTCATGACAAGATAAATTTTACTAAAAACTAAACAACCAAAAGCTATGGAAAATGTGATAAGTATCGGAGGTCGAAAAAAAGTTTCTCCTTCAGAAGTGGTCTATTTTGAAGCTGATGTTAATTACACCCGTGTACACTTTGAGAATGGAGAAAAACTACTGGTTTCTACTAACCTAAAAGTAATCGAAGAACGCTTTGCCGAGTGTAAGTACTTCTTTCGCCCGAACCGCTCTTTTTTTATCAACCTGCATTATGTCGAATTTGAGGCATCTTACTCGATACTCAGAATCAAAGACCAAGAGTCGGTTTTGGTTTCGAGACGAAAGAAGCCTTTACTAATAAATGCATTGGATAAAATTAACTGATTTTGAATAATTAAGTGACAACTCAACTATAACTAATTGACTAACAAAATAATCTAATTCCAAAAAATACGATGAACACAAAGTTTAGAACCTATTTAAATCTACTTTTTTTGCTGTTTTGGCTGAATGTCGAAGGATTTAGCCAAGCCCAAACGAAACCCAAACTATTTATATTCTATGCCGATTACTGCGGGTATTGCAAGAAAATGCACCAAGCGTTTGAGCAAAACAAAGCTTTTCTTGATTCGATGAATGTACGATATGACGTACAAGAAATAGAAATACAATCGCTTAATGGAAAACCAGTTGCACAAAAATGGGGTGTTTCGGCAGTTCCAACACTAATTGTGCAGGAGAATGATGGAAATGTTAGAAAAATTAATGGTTTTTCAACGCTCGAAAAACTCAGCAGTAATTTATTTGATTTGCCAATTCAGAGCAAATTTATTGATGCTTCAGCAAAGTCAAAAGCTGATTATATACCTTATTGTGGCAGTGCGATTCGTGACGCTGGCGAACAATGCGATGACGGAAATACGGCATCGGGTGATGGGTGCAGTGCTACTTGCCAAATAGAAATAAATTATAGTTGTAGCGGTGCACCAAGTGTATGTACAGCAGGTTGTGGGAATGGTGTAAAAGCGGGTAATGAACAATGTGATGATGGTAATAGTAATAATACCGATGGTTGTACAAATTATTGCGAATTGGACGTAGATAGAGATGGCGTTGGTGATAGAATTGATAACTGCCTTACAATTGCAAATTCTAATCAATTAGATACAGATGGCGATGGATTTGGTGATGTTTGTGATGCTTGTCCGACATTTGCAGGAAGTCGGTTATACGTAAATTTTATGGCCACCACAGGCTTAAATAACGGGTCAAGTTGGACCAACGCCTATAATGATTTACAGACAGCTTTGACTTTTGCACGAAATAATACTTGTATAACCGAAATCTGGGTAGCCAAAGGTACTTACAAGCCGGGAACTTTTCGTAATAGTGCATTTAGCATGATAAATAACGTAACCATTTATGGAGGATTTAGTGGAAATGAAACGTTACTTTCACAAAGAAATTGGGTAACAAACGAAACGATTTTGAGCGGAGATATTGGTACATTAAATAATAATTCTGACAATAGTTATCATGTAGTTAGCAATGGTAACCTCAATAATACTGCAAAATTAGATGGTGTAATTATTACTGATGGAAATGCTAATGTTTTCGGTACGAATTCGTTATGGGGTGGGGGAGTTCTTAATAATGGGATTTGTAGCCCAGTTTTCACAAACTGTATCATCAGAAATAACACCGCAATTTACGGTGGTGGGGTAATGCACATTGGAACAACAACCGCATCCACCCCAACATTTATCAATTGCCTATTTTATAATAATCAAGCTATTGGCTATAGTGGTAATTCTACTGGTGGTGATGGAGCAGCGATGAGGGCTCATGGAAACTCTCAAGTGCAATTAATAAACTGTACGTTTGCCAATAACTCAGCCTTGAACTCAGGTAGAGGGGGGGCTCTATACACTGAGATTTCCAACGGTTCACCTAACGTTACTGCAAAAAACTGCATTTTTTGGGGTAATACGTCGGTCTCACCAGTAAGTCAAATTTATATTTCTAATTCTACTCTAAATGTTTCAAATAGTATTTTAGAAGGAGGGCTTGGTGCCATTATTTTAGTCAATAACGGAACTTTAAGTGATGGAGGAAATAATCTTTCTTCTGACCCACTTTTTGTGGATGCCGCCAATAGTAATTTTAGGTTACAAGTTTGTTCGCCAGCGTTAAATGTAGGGAGTAATGCCGCCAATACAACTACAATTGACTTGGGAGGAAACCAACGTTTATTTGGGTCAACGATTGATTTAGGGGCGTATGAGTCGCAAACGGCAAATCAACCCCAGAAAATCAATGTTAAAGGGAATACTATTTCAATAGCGAATGGAGATGGCAGTCCGTCATTAGCCGACCACACAGAGTTTGGGTCAGTAGCTATTGGAAGTA
Source organism: Emticicia aquatilis (assembly GCF_014644295.1). Taxonomy (GTDB): domain Bacteria; phylum Bacteroidota; class Bacteroidia; order Cytophagales; family Spirosomataceae; genus Emticicia; species Emticicia aquatilis. Next base: position 163,994 of record NZ_BMKK01000001.1, on the reverse strand, counting down.
GTAAGATAAGAACTTTTACCATCGAAAATACGGGAAATTGTGACCTAATCATTCCCGCAAATGCGTTTTCTATGGGCGGTACAAGTTCAGTAGATTTCAGTATCGGTGGAATTACTCTCCCAGCTACAATTTCGGCGAATAGCTCTACTACATTTACTGTTAACTTCACCCCTTCGGTTACAGGATTGAGATATGTGGGGCTGAATATTGACAACAATGATACACATTATGCTTATGGTATTCAAGGTACTGGGGTTAATCCAAGTTCTGATATTAGTGTTTCAATGACCGATGGTGTAACAATAGCAACACCTGGAAATAATGTTACTTATACTATAACTGTAACTAATAATGGGCCAGATAATGCCAACAACGTAACAGTTGCCAATCTATTCCCTGCAAGCTTAACAAATATTTCTTGGACGGCGGTAGCCACCAATGGAGCAACAGGAACAACCAGTGGAACTGGAAATATTAACACCAATTTAGTAATGCCTGCGGGTTCAACCTTTACTTTTACAGTAACTGCTACTGTTTCTCCATCTGCAACGGGTACATTATCAAATACCGTTACTGTAGCTCAAGCTGGAGACCCGAATGCAGCCAATAATAGTGCCACAGATACCGACACTTTATCACCAAGTGCCAACTTGTCAATTTCAATAACTGATGGGCTTACTTCTGTTAGTCCAGGTTCGCAGGTAACCTATACTATTGTAGCTTCCAATGCTGGGCCATCAAATGCTTCTGGAAATGATGTAGCTGTTACTTTTCCTGCATCGCTTTCAGGGGTTTCGTGGTCTGGAATTAGCTCTGGTGGGGCTTCTATATCCGGAACTTCTACTGGTACTGGTAATATAAACAAAACTGTTAATTTGCCTGTAGGTAGTTCGATAACTTTCACAGCAACAGGAACACTGATAAATACGGCCACTGGAAATTTATCTACAACAGCAACGATTGCTGCGGGAGCAGGAATTACAGACCCAGTTCCAGGTAATAATTCGGCTAATGATACTGACATAATTACGCCGATTCCAGAAATAAATGTAAAAGGCAATGGTACTTCAATCGTAAGTGGCAATACAAGCCCTTCTACCACTGACCATACTGATTTTGGTTCAGTATTGGTTACTTCTGGAACAATTGTTAGAACCTTTACGATTGAAAATTTAGGTGGAGCCAATTTATTATTAAATGGCTCACCGCAAGTCTCTATTAGTGGCACAAATGCCGCTGATTTTGCTGTAACAGCCTTACCTACCTCACCAGTGGTGGCTTCAGGAAGTACAACTTTTCAAGTTACTTTCGACCCTTCGGCGGCAGGAACAAGAACAGCCATTATTAGTATAGCAAATGATGATTCTGATGAGAATCCTTATGTATTTTCAATTCAAGGAATAGGCTCAAATCCTACTATTTCAATCAATAATGATATTTCGTTAAATGAAGGACTTTCGGGAACTACCGCTTTTGACTTTACGGTAAGTTTGTCTTCTCCCGCAGGCCCAGGAGGTGTATCATTTGATATTAGAACTGTTGATGGAACAGCCTCAGGTGGTTTTGATTACGTTTCGAAATCGCTCACTGCCCAAACTATACCTGAAGGAAGTAGCAACTATACGTTTACGGTACTGGTCAATGGCGATGCTACATTTGAAGGTGATGAAACTTTTTTTGTAAATATCACGAATGTAACAGGAGCGACTATTGGTCGAAGTGCAGGTACAGGTACTATTATTAACGACGATTGTTTGCCACCAAATCCTCCAACTGCCCTTTCGATAAGTTCAGCTACCGTCTGCCAAGGCACAAGCGTAAATTTACAAGCTACTTGTACAAACGGAACTGTAAACTGGTATAATTCATCAACGGGTGGTACTGCTCTCGGCACGGGAAGTTCATTTAGTTATACTGCTCCAGTGGGAGCAAACCAAACGTTTTATGCCAGTTGTAAAACTGCTACTTGTGAGAGTGCTTTGATGGCAACGAGTAATACATTGATGGTAAATAATGCACCCACTCGCCTCTACGTTAACGCCTCAGCCACCGCAGGAGCAAATACAGGTTTAGATTGGGCAAATGCCTTTACTGATTTACAGTCAGCTTTGAATTATCCTTGTAAAACTAATTTGACCGAAATCTGGGTAGCCAAAGGTACGTACAAGCCCCATGCTTCCGACCGCAATGTAGCATTTGTGATGCTACCGAATGTGAAAATTTATGGTGGATTCCCGAACACTGGCAACCCAACGATGACTGAAAGAAACTGGACAGTCAACCCAACTATTTTAAGTGGAGATTTGAATGGTAATGATGTGATAACTGGCTCAGGGGCTACTTTGAGTATTACTGGTAATGGTGAGAATAGTTTACATGTTATTTTAAATGCCAGTAACGGTCTGACAACAAGCAATTCACTTTTGGATGGGTTTACGATTACTGGAGGGAATAGTAACACTAATGGTGGCGGTATGTCAAATGAGGGCTCTTCTCCAAGCCTTAGTAATGTTATTTTTTCAGCAAACAGTGCCTCAAACGGTGGAGGTATTTTTAATCAAGGTTCTTCGCCATCTCTTAAAAATGTTCAATTTTATCAAAATAAGGCATTTTTCGGTGGCGGAATTTTTAATAATAACTCTTCACCAAGCTTAGTTAACGGTCTATTTTCGGCGAATAATGCTTCACTTGGTGGGGGGGGTATATTTAATGTTGCATCTACTACAAACCTAAGTAATGTGACATTCTCGGGAAATAATGCAAATAATGGCGGTGCTGTTTATAATGATTATTTAACCAATACGGTTGTAAAAAACTCTGTGTTTTGGGGGAATTCTGCTGCGGGTAATAGTAATACAACAGGTGCTGACATTGTAAATATGAGTGCACAAAGTTCTCCTGCAATTACACTTGTAAATAATACCACATTGCAATTGATAAATAATGCCACAAACTACCCAACTACTGGTAATAATAAGTTCCAATTTAGCGATGTTAATAATATTCTCTTTGCCCAAGACCCACTTTTTGCCAACGCCGCTAATCCAGCAGGAGCAGATGGCATTTTTGGTACTAATGATGATGGTTTAATCCTTACCGCTTGTAGCCCTGCACTCAATGTTGGTGATAATACAGGCGTTGCAAGTACAGATATCATTGGCAACCCACGTATTTTCAATACAACAGTAGATTTAGGGGCGTACGAATTGCAAGGAGCAGCTCTAACTTCACCTATGCGTCTGTACGTAAACGCCGCTTCCACTACAGGAGCTAATACGGGTTTAGATTGGGCAAATGCCTTTACGGACCTACAATCGGCATTAAATTATACTTGCAAAACTAATTTGACCGAAATCTGGGTGGCCAAAGGTACATACAAACCCCATGCTTCCGACCGCAATGTAGCATTTGTGATGCTACCGAATGTAAAAATATATGGTGGTTTTCCGAACACTGGCAACCCAACAATGGCCGAAAGAAATTGGACGACGAACCCAACCATTCTGAGTGGTGATTTGAATGGTAATGATGTGGTAACTGGCTCAGGGGCTACTTTGAGTATTACTGGTAATGGTGAGAATAGCTATCATGTGATTTATAATAACAGTAATGGATTAACAAACAGTAACTCTCTTTTAGATGGTTTTACTATTACAGGAGGGTATGCGAACGGTGGTTATGTTAATGATAGTGATTATGGGGCTGGAATGTATAATAATAATTCTTCTCCGAGTCTCAATAATATTACTTTTTCGGGGAATAAAGTTTATAATAGTGGAGGTGGGATGTACAATATTAATCAGTCTTCCCCGAAACTCAACAATGTTTATTTTTTGAGGAATAATTCTAATGCTAATGGCGGTGGGATGTTTAATTTTAGTTCTTCTCCGAGCCTTAACAATGTAACTTTTTTTGGAAACAGTGCTTCCAATAATGGTACTTATGGTGCCAATGGTGGTGGAATGGGTAATTATGCTTCCTCCCCGACTCTAACTAATGTTATTTTTTCGAGGAATAATGCCATTAATGTAGGCGGTGGGATGTATAATGCTCTATCTTCCCCAATCCTCATTAATCTTACTTTTTCGGAGAACAGTGCTACTTATAATGGCGGTGGAATGTATAATTTCGTTAGCGGCTCTCCAACCATTAAAAATAGTATCTTTTGGGGCAATACCAAAGGAGGTAATGCCACAATTGCAGGAGCAGACATTCTAAATAATGGTCCTACAGTTACTGTCAGCAATTCTTTACTGCAATTAGCTAATAATACGACTAACTACCCAAGCAGTTTTACTTTTTCAGGCACAAATAATCTTTTTGCACAAGACCCACTTTTTGCCAACGCCACCAACCCAGCAGGAACAGATGGTATATTTGGAACAAATGATGATGGCTTATTGCTTCTTGCTTGCTCACCAGCCGTAAATACAGGTGATAATACAGCCAATACAAACACCACAGATTTAGCAGGAAACCAACGTATTTTCAATACAACCATTGACATGGGAGCGTATGAATTGCAAAGTTCGCCAATTACTGCTCCCACAGCTGTTTCGATAAGCCAAACAACAGTTTGCCAAGGCACAAGTGTAAACTTGCAAGCAACTTGCACGAGTGGAACTGTCAATTGGTATAATTCTGCAACGGGTGGTACTGCTCTCGGCACGGGTAGTTCATTTAGTTATACTGCTCCAGTGGGGGCAAATCAAACTTTTTATGCCAGTTGTAAGGATGCTACTTGTGAGACGGCTTTGGTGGCAACGAGTAATACAATTACAGTAAATGCTAAACCAAGTGTACCAACAATTACACCACCAACAAACACGGTTATCTGTTCACCAAATACGTTAACCTTAACGGCAACTTGTGCAAGTGGAACGGTTGTTTGGTCAAATAATTCAACGGGTACAAGTTTGACACTTAATTCAGTTGGCACATATTCAGTATCAGCTAAATGTGTGTTGAATGGTTGCGAATCAGACGCCAGTTCGACAACAAACTTAGAAATCAAAGCCAAACCAAGTGTTCCAACCATTACACCACCAAGCCAATTAGTGGTATGTTCTCCAAGTAATTTGACTTTAACGGCAAACTGTTCAACTGGAACGGTCCTTTGGTCGAATAATTCAACAGGCACGAGTTTGACGCTTAATTCAGTTGAAACATATTCAATATCTGCCAAATGCGTGCTGAATGGTTGTGAATCAGACCCAAGTTCTACAACGAATTTGGAAATCAAAGCTAAACCAGCCACTCCGACCATTACACCGCCAAGTCAATTAGTGGTGTGTTCTCCAACAAGTTTGACATTAACGGCAACTTGTGCGATTGGAAATGTATTATGGTCGAATAATTCGACAGGTACGAGTTTGACGCTTAATTCAGTCGGAACATATTCAATATCAGCGAAATGCACCTTAAATGGTTGTGATTCTGACCAAAGTTCAATAACGAATTTAGAAATCAAAGCTAAACCAGCCACTCCGACCATTACGCCACCAAGTCAATTAGTGGTTTGTTCTCCAAGTACTTTGACATTAACGGCAACTTGTGCAACTGGAACGGTGCTTTGGTCGAATAATTCGACTGGCACGAGTTTGACGCTTAATTCAGTCGGCACATACTCAATATCAGCTAAATGTGTATTGAATGGTTGTGAATCAGACGCCAGTTCTACAACGAATTTGGAAATCAAAGCTAAACCAAGTGTGCCGACTATTACACCACCAAGCCAATTAGTTGTTTGTTCTCCTACAAATTTGACATTAACGGCTACTTGTGTAACAGGAAATGTAGTTTGGTCGAATAATTCAACAGGTACGAGTTTGACGCTTTCAGCAGTTGGAACATACGCAATATCAGCGAAATGTACGTTAAATGGTTGTGAATCAGACCCAAGTTCTACAACGAATTTAGAAATAAAAGCTAAACCAAGTGTGCCGACCATTACGCCACCAAGTCAATTAGTGGTTTGTTCTCCAACAAGTTTGACTTTAACTGCTAACTGCATGACAGGCACCGTTTTATGGTCGAATAATTCAACAGGTACGAGTTTGACGCTTTCAGCAGTTGGAACTTATGCGATTTCAGCAAAATGTACATTGAATGGTTGTGATTCCGACCCAAGTTTGACAACGAGTTTAGAAATAAAAGCCAAACCAAGTGTGCCGACTATAACGCCACCAAGTCAATTAGTAGTATGTTCACCAACAAGTTTGACTTTAACGGCAACTTGTGCAAGTGGAACGGTACTTTGGTCGGATAATTCAACAGGTACGAGTTTGACAGTTTCAGCAGTTGGAACTTATGCGATTTCAGCAAAATGTACCTTGAATGGTTGTGATTCTGACCCAAGTTCGACAACGAGTTTAGAAATAAAAGCCAAACCAAGTGTGCCGACTATAACGCCACCAAGTCAATTAGTAGTATGTTCACCAACAAGTTTGACTTTAACGGCAACTTGTGCAAGTGGAACAGTACTATGGTCGAATAATTCGACTGGCACGAGTTTGACACTTAATTCAGTTGGAACATATTCAATATCAGCAAAATGTACCTTGAATGGTTGTGATTCTGACCCAAGTTCGGTAACGAATTTAGAAATCAAAGCCAAACCAAGTGTGCCGACCATTACGCCACCAATTCAATTAGTGGTTTGTTCTCCAACAAGTTTGACTTTAACGGCAACTTGTGCGACTGGAAATGTTGTTTGGTCGAATAATTCAACAGGGACAAGTTTGACACTTAATTCAGTTGGAACATATTCTATTTCGGCTAAATGTGTACTAAATGGCTGTGAATCAGACCAAAGTTCTGCTACGAATTTAGAAATCAAAGCCAAACCAAGCGTACCGACTATAACGCCACCAAGTCAATTAGTGGTATGTTCGCCAAGTAATTTGAGTTTAACGGCCAATTGTGCAAGTGGAAATGTAGTTTGGTCGGATAATTCAACTGGTACGAGTTTGACACTTTCAGCAGTGGGAACATATTCAATATCAGCTAAGTGTGTGTCGAATGGTTGCGATTCTGACCAAAGTTCTGCAACGAATTTGGAAATCAAAGCCAAACCAAGTGTTCCGATAATTACGCTACCAAGTCAATTAGTGGTTTGTTCGCCAACTACTTTGACTTTAACGGCAAATTGCACAACAGGAAATGTTGTTTGGTCGAACAATTCAACAGGAACAAGTTTGACGCTTTCGGCCGTTGGAACTTATGCCATTTCCGCAAAATGTACCTTGAACGGTTGTGATTCCGACCAAAGTTCGGCAACCAATTTGGAAATCAAAGCCAAACCGAGTATTCCAACCATTATACCACCAAGTCAATTAGTGGTTTGTTCGCCAACTACTTTGACATTAATGGCAAATTGTGCAAGTGGAAACGTTGTTTGGTCTGATAATTCAACAGGCACGAGTTTGACGCTTTCGGCAGTGGGAACATATTCAATATCAGCTAAGTGTGTGTCGAATGGTTGCGATTCTGACCAAAGTTCGGTAACGAATTTGGAAATCAAAGCACTACCCAATGTTACAGCTACAAATACTGGCCCCTATACAGTCGGACAAAGTATTAGTTTAGTTGGAAGTGGTGGTGGAACTTATAGTTGGACTGGTCCAAATAATTTTAGTAGCACGCAAAGCAGCCCAACCATTCCAAATGCCCTTTCGGTCAATGGTGGAATTTATACTTTGACTGTGGTTGGAGTAAATAGTTGTTCGGCCGCGGCAACGACAAATGTTGTCATCAGTGGCGTTGACCCTTGCGACCCAAGTCGAATCGTTGATTATTTGTATGTAAAAGCAGGGAACCCGCACCAGCCATTATTCAATCTGACTGATGGTATGACTATCAACCAAATTCCTGAGCAGGTTTCGATTTTAGTTACACCATCATTATGTCCATCAGTTACTATCGAAAGTTTTGAGATGAATCTTCAAGGCCCAGAATTCAATTGGAATATTTTACAGAATGTTGCACCTAATGCTCTGTTCGACAATTTTGGCTCAGATATTTGGGGAAGGAGTTTTAAACCAGGTAATTACACCTTGACCGTGACGGGCTATGCCCAAGATAACAAAGGAGGTGGCATCACTTACGGACCAAAAGTTATCCGATTTAAAGTATTGGGTAATCTGACAACGATAAATGCACCAACACTTTCAAAGACCATTATTTGTGCGGGTAGTTCGGTGGATGTAAGTTTTAATACCTCTGGTACTTTCAATATCGGTAATGAATTTAGGGTTGAGTTGTCTGACTCGTCGGGAAGTTTTACTACTCCAGTTTTGATAGGAACCACCAATGCCATAGGCACTTTGAGTTGCACAATTCCACAGAATACAGTTGAAGGAACAAAGTATTTGATTCGAGTATCCTCTTCAAATCAAGTAGTAGTGAGTAATCCAGCGATAAGCCAAGTTACGGTTCACCCGTACAGCTATAATTTGCTAAGCCCAACTGATAATTTGACAGGTACAAAAACTAAAAAAGCTGTAACGAGCATCAATGCGAGTAATAAGGTAACATCACCTGCCAGCGTGAGTTACCAAGCAGGGAAGTCGATTTTACTGACACCTGGTTTTGAATCGGGTGCGGTCTTTAAAGCAGAGATTTTAGGTTGTGAGAATTGATTGATTATCCTCCCACCCCCCATTTCTAATAGATTTGGAGGGTGGGTTATATTTAAAATGTAAATATTCTATTAAAGTTACAATGAAAGGCAAAATAAAATATTGAAAAAATCGAATCGCAATCTTTATTTTATTTAAAAAAATGGTCGTTAAAAAGGAGTTTGGAGAGCATTACTCACCTTTTCTGTCCACTTTTATAGATGTTTTGCTTAAAAATTTTTGAATTATTTTGCCAATAAAAAACTCTACTGTTTTGAGACTTTGCATTCGATTATATTCCGTTCAATCAGCAAAAACTCAAATAGAAGTTCAAAACTCTATGTTTACACGTTAGCCTCGCCTGAAGCAGTAAATCTGCGTTACTATTAATTCTTCTTTTTTCTATCTTACTGTTACAATTTTAGTGAAACTATATTGTGACTTTTATTTATTTACTCGGCCAAGTCGAAAATACTTTTCTTCAAGTTTAATTTGGTAGAACAACTCTAATTTCTCAATTAGCTTTTTGAAATTTTTGTCTGCTTTAAGGAAGTTTCTGTGATATTTCCTCCCATCATGCGAATCATTAGGAAATAATTTTTTAATAATCTTTCAAATAAACATTTAAGAAATGAAACGTTTATTCCTATTCAGACTGAAACAGTCTGCAGCTATGCTATTGCTTATTTTTAACCAAAATACAGCTTTTTGTACAAACATTACTTCTCCCAAAAATGCGTTTGTTAGGAGTCAATCTAAGGAAATTAATATCCACGAGGCAGTAAAGGCAAATAATATTACAGCTGTAAAAAAATACATTTCCCTCAAGAAAAACCTAAATGAAAAAGACCCTATGGGCGGTTCAAGCCCTTTGATTACGGCTTGCTTGTATGATAAAAAGGAAATTGCTCAATTATTAATAAAAGCAGGAGCAGATTTAAACTTTCAAAACAATGATGGTTCAACACCTTTACATGTGGCAGCTTTCTTTTGTAAGCCAGAAATGGTGAAATTACTACTCGCTTATAAAGCCAATAGAACCATTAAAAACAAATATGGAAGTACTGCACTACAAACTGTTTTAGGTTCATTCAAAGATGTAAAACCAATTTATGAACCAATGAAACAAATGCTTGAACCTATGGGTGTGAAGCTCGACCTCGCTTATATTGAAAAAACAAGACCAGTCATTGCCCAAATGTTGAAATAAACTATAAAAAAGCATGAAAAGACGCTATGACATTGATTGGATAAGGGTAATTGCAATTGTGTTATTACTCATTTACCACACAGCTATTGGTTTTCAACCTTGGGGTGGATTTATAGGATTTATTACTAATGCAGAGCCGTGGGATACGCTTTGGATTCCCATGACAATGCTTAATGTTTGGCGAATACCCATATTATTCTATGTATCTGGCATGGGTTTGTATTTAGCCATCCAAAACAGAAATTTGAAGCAGGTTTTTGTTGAACGCTTTTTACGCATTGGGTTACCACTAATATTTGGAAGTGTAGCCATTGTACCATTTCATTTATGGCTTTTACAGCTTTATTATCAGAGAGATAATGCCTATTTACCCAATATGGGCCATCTTTGGTTTTTGGGTAATATTTTATTCTATGTGACCATTTTATTACCTATTATCTTCTTTTTTAAAAATAGAAGTGATAGTAAAATAAGAGTTTTTTGTAAGAAAACCCTTAGTACATCTTATAGCTTAGCCATTGTTATATTTTTGTTTGTATTAGAGACTTTAGTTAGTAAACCTATGGTTTTTGAGATGTACGCCTTTACCTTACATGGTTTACTTTTAGGGATGTTAGCATTTATATCAGGTTTTTTATTTATGCTTGGTGGAGAGCCTTTTTGGAAAATGTTACTCAAATGGAGATGGCTTTTTATAATTGTAGCGGTAGCTCTTTTTAGTATTCGAACTGTAAAAATCTCCGAGCCAGTACCCCACTATTTATTGGCAATCGAATCAAACTGTTGGATATTTTCAATGTTAGCATTTGCTCATAAATATTTAAATAAAAATAGTCGTCAGTTAAAGTATTTAAAAGATGCTGCTTACCCTGTTTACATCATTCATATGGTGTTTTTGTATATGGGTTCTATTTTATTATTTCCTTTGAAAATAGACGTTGCCATCAAATACTTACTGCTCCTTTTTTTTACAATTGGGGGAAGTTTAGCTTTTTATGAGTTTTTTATCAAACGAATCAATTGGACTCGACCACTTTTTGGTTTAAAGTATTTTGAAAAAAATAAAATTATAATCAAAAAACTGTGATTTTTTCTCCCTGTTATCGAATCATTGGTAAAAATGATAACGTATCAAACTTGAAACGAATGAGAATTTTACAAAAAACAATTTAATACATTATGGAGCAAACAACACAAAATAGCTTGTTTGAAACCATACTCAACGAGCATAAGGGAATTTTCTTTAAAATAGCTAAAACGTATTGTAAAAATGAAGACGACCGAAAAGACCTTTTGCAAGAAATGATGATACAAGTTTGGCAATCATTGCCGAGGTATAAGAGCGATTTTAAACTGTCAACATGGCTTTACCGAGTGGTACTAAACGTAGCCATTTCTTATTACCGAAAACAAGTTATCCGACAAAACCACCATCAAATTATTGATTTTTCGATTCAAGATTTTGTTGATACGCCTATTAGTGAAAGTAATCCAAATCTTGAACTTTTAGAGACGTTTATCTCAGAATTAAATGATTTAGACAAAGCCTTGATAGTCTTGTATTTAGAAGACAAAAATCATGGAGAAATTTCGGAGATATTGGGAATTTCGGTCTCAAATGTTTCTACTAAAGTGCTAAGAATTAAAGAAAAGCTAAAACAAAAATTTTCTAAACAACAATAAAAATGGATGATATAGAATTCAAGCAAATGTGGGCTTCGCTCAATGAAAAGCAAGAAACTACTTTAAAAGTTAATCAAAAAATTATAGAAAATGCCAGTGGTTTGAGAGTAAAATCTTTACTCAATTCAATGAAGCCGACAAAATTGTTTCTCATTATAATCGGTATTTTGTGGGTGCTGTTTTTGGATACTGTCATCATAAATACTTTTGGTGAGGTAAGTGCTTTTTTTACTATTTCGGCAATAATTCAGGTCTTGTTAACCAAGTTATCTATTGGTATATATCTCTACCAAATCATTATGATTCAACAAGTAGATATTAGCCAACCTATTACAGTAGCTCAAGAAAAACTTTTAAACCTAAAATCTTCAACACTTTGGGTGGCTCGAATATTATGGTTACAACTGCCCGTTTGGAGTACATTTTATTTACACCCAGCACTTTTTACAACTGAAAACCTTTTGTGGCTCATTTTCCAAGCAATCGCTACTTTTTCATTGCTATATTTATCAATTTGGTTATTTATTAACATTAATTTCAAAAACAAAGAGAAAAAATGGTTTAAATGGCTATTTGATAATAATGAATGGAACCCAGTTATTAAATCAATGGAATTAATAGATGATTTAAAAGAATTTAAAAATTAATAATAATAACAATAACAAAAATTATGAAAAAGCTCAGATATACTCTCTCTTGTGTTTTGGTAATGGTCATTACACAACTTGTTTATTCACAAGATAATCGTATGAAAATCTACGGAGTTTTCGGATTTCAAATGAACAATTTTGCAAGTAAGTTTAATACAAATCTTACGCCAGAAATATATTCGTTTAATTCTGGTGTAGGAGCAAAATATTATTTCAAACACTTTTTTTCAGGTGCTGAATTTTACAATGCTAATGGTGTTCAAAATACACAAGCAGAAAAAATCAACTTTAGCGGTTTTAGTTCTACGATGTTTGCAGGTTATAAGTTTGGTATTACTTCTGGAATATCAATAGAACCATCTTTAGGGATTGGCATGCTACTTAACAAAGCAATAATCAATAATTCAGAACAGATAAAGACAAGGGCCTATACTAAAAATACGGCTGTTTTTAACCCAACATTGAGCCTCAATTATCTCGAAAACAAACCGATTTATTTCGGAATTAGATGGGGTTATAATTTAGGATTAAATAATAATTCAAATTGGCTAAATGATGCCAACGATAAACCAAGCAATTTTACTGATAATAACAATTCGTTTTTTATTCAATTTACCTGTGGAGCGAATTTATCCTTTAAGAAGAAGTAGATTTTTTGCTTCAAAAATAGTCTTTTTAGGTTAAAAATATGAGATATAACGACATATAATCTCACTATTGCAATAAAAGTTTTCATGTGGTCGCCTTACTATCTTATTATTTTTTTACATGTTAAACATCCAAATAAAATGAAAAAAACTATAATAATCTCAGGGATTACACTATTCCTAACGCTGTTTTTTGTCAATAATTCCTTTTCGCAACAGTTAGAATCTGAATTCCTTTACAAAATCACATTATTGTTGGACAAGCCAATTGACACCGGCAAATCTCCATTCGGAATAAGGATTGCATACCCCATCAAAGGGGGGATTTTTGAAGGCCCAAAAATGAAAGGAAAGGTAAAACCAGTAGGCGAAGATTGGCTTTTGAAAGTAGATGATGTAACTAATAAACTGGCTGTTAGATTAGTTCTTGAAACCGAAGATGGTCAATTAATTGCATGTAATTATACTGGAATTGTGCATAATCAGCCTAATGAAGCAGCGTATTGGAGAATCACTCCCACATTTGAAACGAGTTCAAAACAATTTGATTGGTTAAACTATGTGCTTGCTGTCGGAAAAGGGAGTTTTCAAGATGGTAGTGTGAATTATGAGGTTTTTGCCATTAAATAAGTTCAAAGTAAAAAAAAAACGCATTAGATATTTGTTTAAAGCCACTATTTTAAAAACAAAAATCCATGTATTGAAGGTAATTACCTAAGGAACAATCTTAAGTAGTCAGCCAATAGAAAATTGGTAAAAAACATTCATTTTTCACTTCAACTCAATAATGAAAACACGCATTTTTATACTAAAGATTATTTTATTTTCACTTAGGCAAATTACATCTTTTGCTCAGGAAAAAGTAATTTCAATTTATTCGGGTGAAATACCAAATTCTAAAGAAGCACCCCTAAACTATCAAGAAAATAGAGATTCAGATGGTTTATTTACGAAAATTAGTGTCCCCACATTAACAGTATATACTCCAGAAAAAAAGGTAAAAAATGGCACAGCGGTAATAATCCTTCCAAGTGGGGGGTATAGGGTGCTTGTGGATGAAGGAGAGGATTTTGCTAAAACTTTTATTAAGCATGGGATAACAGCTTTTGTTCTAAAGTATCGATTGCCCAGCGATGAAATTATGCAAGATAAATCGATTGGTCCATTACAAGATGCTCAAATGGCAATTAAATTGGTACGCATGAATGCAAAAGAGTATAATATTGATACAAATAAAATTGGTTTTGTGGGTGTTTCTGCGGGCGGGCATCTTGCAACAACAGAAGCTACGCATCTTGAGACCGTCTTGATTGATAATAAAGAAAAGATAAATCTTCGCCCCGATTTTATGATATTAATTTACCCCGTTATCAGCTTTACTCAAGCCAAAGTTAATGCAACTATAGCCAAGTTGCTCGGAACAAATCCTTCAGAAGAAACATTGAATTTTTTTAGCAACGAAAAACATGTAACTGCCAATACTCCACCAACATTTTTACTTCATGCAGGCGATGACGAAAGAGTTTCGGTGAAACATAGCCTTTTATTTTATGAAGCTCTACAAAATGTAAAAGTAAACTCAGAAGTTCATATCCTTCAAAGTGGGGGGCATGGTTTTGCTTTGGAACATCCAACAAGAGGTGATAAATGGTCTATTTGGTGTATAGATTGGTTAAATGAGAATGGATTTGGGATTCAGACTAAAAAATAAAACCTGTATTTTTGTGGAATACATACCTAAAGGTGAGGTGGTATCCCTTACGGTCTAAAATCATCCGATTTACGATTTAGAATAGGGTGCAGGATTCGAGCTTGCGAGAATTAAAGTTTTTGCTCAAACTAAAAAGCCGAATCAGTTTTGATACTGATTCGGCTTTTTTAGCAAATATAACTTCATTTATCAAGAGACACTCTCAAACAACTTTTGGTCTTCTTCAATAAAAGGTTGATTACGTAAACGCTTGCCAGTCGCTTTAAAAATAGCATTGGCAACCGAACCACCAGTAGGAGGGAGAGCTGGCTCACCTAAACCAGTTGGGTCGATGCCATTATTGACGAAACTTACTTCTATTGCAGGAATTTCGTTCATTTTTATCAATCTAAAAGCGTTGAAATTCTTCTGGTCTGGCGTACCGTCTTTGAAAGTCAAGTTTCCGTACATGGCGTGACCGATACCGTCAACGATTCCACCAGTAACTTGGTTTCTTGCTCCACTTTGATTGACTACTATTCCACAATCAACGGCAGCGTAAATTTTTTGTAAAACTGGTTTCCCTTTCTTCATTACTACTTCTGCCACTTGAGCAACATAAGATGCGTGTGAGAAATAAACACTGAAACCGAGACTTACACCTTTTTTCTTTTTACCCCAACCAGATTTTTCAGCCGCCAATTCAATAACAGCTTTCATGCGGTCGATGTTATATTTTATTTCACCTGTTGGAGCAGTTTTGGCTTTTTCCAGTAATTCAAGTCTGAATTGTACGGCATCTTTACCTGCGGCTGTCGCTACTTCATCAAGGAAAGATTGTTCGGCAAATGCCAAGAAATTAGTAATTGGAGCTCTCCACGGGCCTGTTGTAATTGGTGATTTGTGCTCGGCCGAATCAATCAATAAGTTTGAAACTGCTCCCGCTGGAAAATTATCTTGTCGAGTTGAGTTTCCTGCATTAATACCTGCTCCACGGAGTGTGTAGCCAATCATATTGCCTTGTTTATCGAGAGCCGCACGGAAACGATAACGAACAGCTGGACGGTAACTACCTCCACTCATATCATCTTCACGAGTCCACATTACTTTTACTGGGGCTTTGATAATGCTTGAAAGTTCGGCCGCTTCCAAAACGTAGTCTGTTCCCAAACGACGTCCGAATCCACCACCCATTTTTGTCAATTCAACCGTTACTTTTTCGGCTGGAATATTGAGCAATTTGGCAGTTTGGTTTTGTGCATTTTGTGGTGTTTGGGTTGGACCAACTAATTCGACTCCATCTTCTCTCACGTGAGCGAAGAAGTTCATTGGCTCCATCGGGTTGTGCGGTAAAAACGGACATTGATATTCGGCTTCTACGATTTTTGCTGCATCCTTGAAAGCCGTTTCCACATCACCATCTTTTCTACGTACTTCTGCTTTTCCATCCAATAACTCTTTAAAAATTCTATTATGGTCGTCGCTACTTTCGAGGTTAGCGGCTTTCTCCCATTCGATTTTAACTAAATCACGGGCTTTTTTAACTTCCCATGTCGATTTTCCAACGATGGCAACTTTATCTTTGAGCGAAACCACTTCAATACCACTTGCCGAAGCTTTCGCCGCAGAAGCATCAAATGATTTGAGTTTCATTCCAAAAGCAGGCGGACGCTGAATCATGGCGAATTTCATGCCTTCACGATAAAAATCGAGTCCAAAAAGTGGTTTTCCTGTTAAAAGTGCCTGATTATCAACGCCTTTTACGGTAGAGCCAATGAGTTTGAAATCTTTTTTATCTTTCAATTTTACATCAGTTGGTGGGGTGAGTTTAGCAGCTTCTGTCGCCAATTCTCCATAGCCCAACTTTTTGCCTGATGCTGTATGAATCACAAAACTTTTTTCGGTCGAACATTCACTTGCCGAAACTCCCCAACGTTTGGCGGCCGCTTCAACCAACATTTGGCGGGCTGTTGCACCTGCTTTGCGGAGGCGTTGCCACGAATGAGGAATCGAACCACTACCACCAGCTACTTGGCGTTCAAATTTCTTGGTGTCGAGCGGAGCTTGTACAACTTTTACGTTTGCCCAATCAGCATCTAATTCTTCGGCCACGATTATCGGGAAAGCAGTTTTGATACCTTGTCCGATTTCAGGATTTGGTGAAAAAATCGTTACGATTCCGTCAGTTTGGATAGATAAAAAGGCATTGAAAGCAGTGTTGCCTGCTTCGTTTGCTATACCTTCTACTACTGTGGCCGCCGAAGCCTCTTGTCCAAACCAATTGAAACCCAATATTAAGCCACCAGCACTCAGTGCGGTTGACTTTAGAAAATCTCGTCGGCTATTATTTTTTGTCATTATAGTATCTGTTTATTTTGGATGATAGACGAAAAATAAGTAAAAGATTGATAGTCAAAACTTTATTCTATCATTCTAACATTCACTCATTCAAAATTACATTTTTGTTGCCGCTAACTGAACCGCTTCTTTGATTCGGTGATAAGTACCGCAACGGCAAATATTTCCTGACATCGCCGCTTCAATTTCTTCCAAACTTGGTTTTGCATTCTTTTTCAAGAAAGCCGCCGCCGTCATCATTTGTCCAGTCTGGCAGTAGCCACATTGTGGTACGTCGATGGCATCCCAAGCTTTTTGGACAGGATGGTCACCTTTTTCAGAAAGTCCTTCAATTGTGGTGATTGTTGCATCAGCAACCGCTGAAACAGGTAACACGCACGAGCGAGTTGCTTCGCCATTGATATGTACCGTGCAAGCTCCGCACTGAGCCATTCCGCAACCGTACTTTGTACCTACAAGTCCGAGATTATCACGCAAGACCCATAATAATGGTGTATCAGGCGATGCTTCGGTTTTGAGGGTTTGACCGTTGATTTTGAGGTTATAATTTGCCATTATCGAAATGTTTATTGAATGTCTGAATCTATAACTAAAATTACACTAAAAGTTCTTGAAAATATGCTAAAAGTATAAAGTTTTGAATAAAAATTCGACCAAAATGTGGTTTTTAGCGATTTGCAATAAAAAGTCTTTTGTTGTAATGGTCGAATTATTATCAAAATTTACAAACACAATTTTTTTCTTATATCTTTGTTAACATATAAATATACTAAAAATGAGCGTATCAGAAGCATTTGGGGATGTAGCGAGCTTAATTGCTCAGATGAATCCCGAAAAGATTGTTAAACTCAAAGCATCGAATGTAATGTCGGAGCGTGTAGAAAATTTAGTTTTTAGGAAAAAAAATGGAACTATCACGCTTGATGAAACTTCAGAACTTGAGCGGTTTTTAGCCCTTGATTTATTTATTGGGCTTGCTAAAGCTCGTGCTAATCAATTGATTATGAATAAATGAGACAAGCAATTCCTGAACGAATTCAACTTGCGGTGGCACAACGAGCCAATTTTCGTTGTGAATATTGTCATATTCATTCTGATGATTTGTTTTTATCTTTTGAAATTGACCATATAATTGCCATCAAACATGGTGGTACAAATGCCATTGAAAATTTAGCTTACGCTTGTCCACATTGTAATCAGCATAAGGGGGCTGATTTTGCCACACTTTTAAATGATTTCAGTAACATTGTGGTGCTGTATAATCCAAGAATACATAACTGGATAGAGCATTTTGACATTTCCGATGGTGAAATAATTGCAAAAACTCCCATCGGACAAGCAAGTATAAAAATATTCAAATTTAATGAACCAGATTTATTAATTCTTAGAAAACTACTATTTGAGTTGGGGCGTTATCCATAGATTTTTCCCCAACTCGTTACATCTCAAGGTTTCAAAATCAACTTTCCTGTTTTCACCTTTTCAATCTCTGCTCGATTCATCAGTTCGGGGCGTGAACCACCTTTCACAAACATTTCGGCTTGGTCGTCGTAGTGTTTGCTTAAAAAATGTCCTGATTGACCAGTTGGTAGTACGCTTCGACCATGTTCGACATCGGCAAAATCAACAATTCTGCGTAAAGCTGGGCCATAAGTAACTTTATAAGTGCCGCTCGAATCGACCGAAAAATCAAGATTATTGATGGTTTCTCGGCCACCTGGGGCTGGAAGTGGCCCAACATTGAAATATTTTCCTACAACTGGCAAAATACCGAGTGGATGATTATGCGTAAGCGTATGTACTTTTTCCCATTTCCACGCAGTCATGTCGTTGCCAAGTTGTTTTTCGAGACTTACCAATGCTTCATTCAGCGACGTTGTCAAGATTTCTTTGCGAGTTTCTTTGTTTTTTGTCGAAATATTATCCCACCACGGCGAAGCATCATTTCGCATCAATGTTGCCATATTTCGCTTGAAATTTCCGTTGTGTTCAAAAGCCTTGAAAACTTCGTTGCCCAATTCATCTTTGATGGTATTTACAAAAAAATGATAAAGAAAACGGTAGTAAATTGTTGGTTCAATGTCTTCTAAATCGTGCGAACCGTCCCATTTCGAGAGTTTTTCTAAACCACTTTTTGCCGAAGGACTTAGCTTGTTTTTATCAATTACTGGCAGAA
This sequence comes from Emticicia aquatilis, assembly GCF_014644295.1. Classification (GTDB taxonomy): domain Bacteria; phylum Bacteroidota; class Bacteroidia; order Cytophagales; family Spirosomataceae; genus Emticicia; species Emticicia aquatilis. Next base: position 144,962 of record NZ_BMKK01000001.1, on the reverse strand, counting down.
TATCTTTCAAAAGTCCACTAAACGAAGAAGAAGTTACATCATTGATTACTTTTCTTACGCTTTCCTGCGTCCAATCTTTTTTATCATTAAACAAAAGTTCTTCGATTCGGCTTGCACGATTCCCTGGAACGTAGTATCCTGGCACTAAGCCATTTCCCATATCGGCTGGCTGATTATTAGCAGTGTAAAGTATGCCACGTTTTGGATTTAAGATTTGAGGATTCAGCGAGAAATCGTACCAACCTTGTGGGTCGTCGTTGCCTGTTGAGCCATCTAAAATTAACATTGGATTTACGTGGGCTGGACGTTTCGGCAATTTCCCGGCTGCCCACCACGCAATGTTTCCTTCGGTATCGCCCCACATAATATTTAAACCTGGAGACGTAAGTTTACTTGACGCTTTGCCTGCTTCGGTAGCATTTTTTGCGTGAGCCATTTCGTAGAATGCCTCCAGATGATAGCTTGGAAATTGATTGTAAACCCACCACAACGCAATCGGGTCTTTTTGGTCGGCCATTTTATCAAAACTATCATTCATTAAGATTCCGTGGCGAGAAGTTTTTACCGCAATTTTTACATCGGCCGCATCTTTTACTTTAATGCTTTCTTCACGCACTTTCAAATCTTCCCAATGGTCTTTGTACCAAACTTGGTTGGCGTTGGCAGGATTTGCTTTTTCACGGAAAAAATCAACGTCGTCATTTTCAAACATTGTCAAACCCCAACCGCCATATTGCGAATGTCCCAACGCTCCAACTGGCGTTCCTGCCAAGAAATTACCGTAAAACTTAAAGTTTGGACATTCGAGATGAGCTTCATACCAAACCGAAGGTTGCGAAAAAGCAATGTGGGTATCGTTCGATAAAATTGGCTTGCCTGACTTGGTTTTCGAGCCAGCAATTACCCAGCCATTTGAGCCATGATAAGGCGGAAAAAGTGCATTGGTTTCGATGTTGGTTAGTTGATTGGCCATGCGTGCCAAAGCCGTAGATGAAGCGATGTTTTCTTGAGCGTTAGTTGGAATTTTTGGTTCGTTGGTAGGCCAACCTGTCATTACATCTTTCCAATATTCTGGGCCGTATTTGTTCTGAATCATGGTAGAAATGGCTTCCGAGCGGAAAGCTTCGGCAAATGTAAAACCCATATAACCCATAATTATCTGCATATCGGCCATTTCAAAAGGTGTTTTTTTGATGCCCGCAATTGAAAACTCGGGAGGCGTTTTGCCATTTTCGATGTATTCGTTTACTCCTTTTATGTAGGCTTGTGCAGCTTTTACGAATGGTGCGTTAGGGTTTTTCATCAGCACCGAATCAATCGTCCATTGAGCGTGCTGGCGGAAACTGAGTGTTCGGAAAAACTTATCTGATGGGAGTGCTTTTTCGCCAAAAAGTTCTGCTAAGCGTCCATCTGCCAAACGGAGGAGTAATTCCATTTGAAAAAGGCGGTCTTGGGCATGAACGTAACCAAATGCTTGAAATAAATCGTCTTCGTTTTGGGCGTAAATATGTGGAACTCCGTAGTCATCATAAAGCACTTCGACTGGTGCTTTTAGTCCTTTGAGTTGTAACTCGCCATCGAGTGTAGGTTTGGTGCTTTGTAACCAAAAATAGATTCCAATGCCCGCCACAACGAGCAAAATAAGTAATCCGAGAAGGATTTTCTTCAATACTTTCATCGAACAGTAGTTTTTAGGTTGATTGAGTTGAAATGTAAAAATAGCAAGAAAAAATTGAAGTTTTTGAAAAAAAATGTGGCACACCTCGTTTATCGCAATAAAAGAGGTGTGCCACATTTAATGACACAATTCGGAGAATTGTGTTACTCATCTTTCAAAACATAACCCATCCCAGTTTTGGTATGAATAAGTTTTGGTTCGAAATCTTTGTCAATTTTTTTACGGAGGAAATTGATATATACTTCAATCACATTTAAGCTATTTTCGGCATTATTTCCTTCCCAGATTTTCTCGGCAATTTCGGCCTTTGAAACTACTTTTCCTTTATTACGTATCAGGTATTCGAGCAACGAAAACTCTTTTGGTGTAAGGTCAATGTGTTTGCCTTGTCGAGTTGCCATTTTGCTCTCAAAATTAATTTCGAGGTCGGCAATGCGTAGAATATTTGCGTTGGTTTCGTTTTCGGCGTAGGCACGTTTCAAAAAAACATTCACACGGGCAATCAATTCACGGTATTCAAATGGTTTTACGATATAATCATCGGCACCTTTTTCAAAACCTAAGATTTTATCATCGGTTTCACCTAAGGCCGTCAACATGATAATTGGCGTTTGGCGGTCACGTTCTCTGATTTTTGCACAAACCTCGTAGCCATTCATTAAGGGCAAATTCACATCGAGCAAAATCAAATCGTATTTACCACTTAGGGCAAAACGAAGGCCAATTTGTCCATCAAAAGCAATTTCGGTTTCAAAGTCTTTCTCTGACAAACCTTTTACTAAGTTTTCGGCCAAACGTTGGTCGTCTTCTACGATGAGTATTTTTTTCTTTTCCATATCTTTGTTTTTAGATATGAGATATTAGTTATGAATTATGAGATATGCAATTCAAGATAAGACACGCAAACAAAAAATCTTTTCAACTCCAAACTATATCTCGGACTAATCACCTAACCAATTCATAACTCATATCTCATAATTTATATCTAAATTTCTGCAAAACCCAAGCAATACCAATTACCAAAAAACAGCCAATCGGATTGAACCACAGATAAGCTATCCACTCTTTTTTCAGAATTACTTGCGGGATTCCAATACCAAGAATAATAGCTTGACTGATAACTGCTGCCCAAAAAGTGGCCGTTCCGCCAATATTTTTGAAATAAAATGCGACTAAGAATACGCCAAGAATTATTCCATAAAACAATGAGCCAAGTACATTGACAACTTCAATCATATTACCAAGCTGGTTGGCGTATTGTGCGACAAAGATACAAAAAAGCCCCCACAAAACGGTTGAAACTTTCGATGCGTTGAGTTCTGACTTTTCGGTTGGAGTAGTTTTTGAAAATTTTCGGTAAACATCCACCACCGAAGTTGCCGCCAAAGAGTTATAAGCAGAGGCAATAGAACCCATTGAAGCCGCAAAAATAACGGCAATCAAAAGCCCGATAAGGCCGTGCGGTAGGTGGTCGAGTACGAATCTGAGAAACACAAAATCTCGGTCGTTGGTGCTGGCCGATGGGTCATTTTTCTTGATTAAAGACACGACTTCACCTTTGATACTTTTAATTGCCGAATCAGACTTATACAAATTAGCTTTATAAACATCCAGCTGTTGGTCAGTGAGATTTTCGGAGCCAACTAAGAGCTGTTTGCGTTGCTCGGTTACGCTTTGGTATTGACTTTCTAAGGCTTTATATTCGGTTGCATATTGGCTATTCAGTAGCTTATCCGTTTCGACTTTGTTGAAAAATACAGGCGACGAGTTATACTGATAAAACACAAAAACCAAAACCCCCACCAATAAAATCAGAAATTGCATCGGGATTTTCAACAAACCATTCATTACTAAACCCAAACGGCTTTGCGTGATAGACTCGCCCGTTAGATAACGCCCAACTTGTGATTGGTCAGTACCAAAATAAGAGAGTTGCAAAAAGAAACCACCAATCAGCCCCGACCACAGATTATAACGGTCTTTAGGGTTAAAATCAAAACTTACGACATTCGTATGGTTGGCTTTTCCAGCAATTTTCAATGCTTTCACTAAGCCGATTTCGGGCGGAAGCATCATTACTACAATGACACCCGCCAATACCATTGCTACCGTAATAACAATCATTTGTTGGAGGTGAGTGTATGAAATGGCCTTTGTACCACCTACAACCGTATATGTCAGCACCATTCCTCCCATCAGAATATTTGTCCAGAAAATATCCCAGCCAAAAATTGTTGAAAGAATAATTGAAGGAGCATAAATTGAAATTCCAGTTGAAAGACCTCGCTGAATCAAGAATAGAAAAGCAGTGAAAACTCTCACCTTCCCATCGAAGCGTTTTTCGAGGTATTCGTAGGCAGTATAAACTTTTAATCGATGAAAAATTGGAATGAACGTAACGCACAAAACTATCATTGCCAAAGGCAAACCAAAGTAGAATTGTACAAAACGCATTCCATCGTCGAAGCCTTGTCCAGTAGTAGAAAGAAACGTGATGGCACTGGCTTGGGTAGCCATTACCGAAAGTCCAACATGATACCACGGAAGTGATTGATTACCAAGTAAGTATCCGTCTATGTTTTTATCTTTATGATTTTTATAAACACCATAAATGATAATAAAAAGCAATGTAATAGTAAGTAAAATCCAGTCGAGGTTTGTCATGCAAAGTATAGGGTGAAAGCGTAGAAAAGTACAATAGATACTACCAAAGAAATAAGCACTAAGGCATATACATTTTTCCAAGTTCCTAAAATTGGTGGAGCCTCGTCACAGTCAGCCTCCAAAGGAGAATCATCGTCGTTTTTCATAGTTTTGCTTAGGGTGATAGTTTATAATAGGGAAAGTGCGTTTGTATAAATTACTTTTTTTCTAATACTGCCATCAACTCTTTGGCCCGACCGAGCAATGCACTCGAAGGATACCCTTGAATGAATTCGTTGAGAGCTTGTTTATAAGCATCTTTTTGTTCGGTTTTAGCAAAAAGAAAGATTCGGAGCATAGCAAATTTATCTTCAATACTTGTGCCTGTATAAGTGATTAGTCCGTCTTCTGCAAGTTTGATGGCTGACTCATAACTTTCATTAGTATATAAGTTGAACGCCTGTGAGTAAACTAAATGTGCTTTTGATTCAGTATCGCTCGTAATCTGTACATTTCCTCGCAAAAGCTGACGAGCATAAGTTGATGCAGGAAACTTCTCAATCAAAGTCTTGCGATAGGGGCTTGTTGCCTGATTCTCAGATAGTAAAGTAAGCAAATAAAGTACCTCTACTTCATGAACTGTATTTGGAAACTTATTGAGTAAAGTCAAGAAGGTTTCGGTAGCATTTTGTGGTTCGTTAAACTGAAACTTATAAATTTTACCAAGTTGATAAAGTGCTTCTTCTTGCTTACGTTTAGAACCAACAAGCTTTTCGGGCGTTGTTGGAATCTTTTCATAAAGTTCTTTTTTCTTTCCTTCAAGAGCTAAAGATGCTTTCTCTTCTTGAAGTTTCTTTAAATCCTCGGGGCTTTGTTTAGGTGCTTGTTTGGTAGGTTCTTGCCCGACGACACCACGCTCAACTTTAAAGCTAATCGAACCCGCTTCTTTGTCTTTTCTACGCCAGTTATCATCTAACGGACGGCTACCCCATACTTGTTGAAAATCACTTTTGTTACGAGAAATCACCAGAGGGTCATATAAAGCCCAACGTTTAAATTCTGGGTCTTTGTCGGAAAGGCGGTCAACAGGAAGACTATTTTGCGAGACAATTTTTTGTGCCATTTCCTGCATTTTTTTATCCTCATCTTCTTTTTGTTTGATGATTCGTTCAAGAGCTTTATCAAGAGCCGCAGGATTCATGCCTGCCAAGCGTTGAAGACTGTCTTCTACGATTAAAACTTTCTGATATTTCACGAAGTCTCCCAATGAAATGGCTCTTTTGGCAATTCGTTCGTAGTCGGTTGATGTTTTAGGAAGGGCCGTAAGCGTACTATCGTAGTACATACTGGCTACATCGTATTTGTTTAAATGATTATAATAAAGTTCAGCCAGTTCTAAATAAGTATAAGCATTTTGGGTGCTATTACCTTTCGAGCTTCGGAGCGAAGAATTAAAGTATTCGATGGCTTTTGGGTAGTTTTGTTTTTTCATTTCCAAACTTCCCATCGTGAAGTAAATCTTATCTTTTAGGTCAGAATTCTTTCTATCGACCAGCATTTTCTTGAAATTTTCTTGCACACCTGCCGTACTTCCACGTTGCGAAGCGGCGGCATCAAGCAAAGTATTCATGCGAGCATAAAACTCCATGTCATAATTCGGACGATTTTTGGCAACAGCCGCAAAGTGCGGAAGAGCTTTGTCAGGTTGGCCAATCATGTCATACATTTGTCCAACTGCAAAATGCACACGAGCAGTTTGCTCACCTTTCGACATCAATTTTAGTGCTTCTTCGCCAATAGCGGCCGAAATTGCAAATTCTTCACGGCGTTGGTGCAAATATGCTTTTACCAAATAAAAATCTCTGGTGTTTTCTTTGTTCAAATCAAGCGTGCGAAGTACATCCGAAACTTTAAGGGCTGTATCATAATCTTTTTCTTCGGTGTAGGCACGCATGAGCCAAACTAAGGCTGCGTGTTTATCATCTTCTTTGCTTTCAGTTGAGTTGATGTACTTAAAAATCTCGATAGCATTTAGATAATCTTCTTTCAAAAGTCGAGCTTTACCGAGCAAAATATAGGCTTCACCTAAATATTTTGAGTTAGAATGACGCTCGGCAATCAAAGAGGTTTTCTCAATAACTTCCTTCAAATTTGTTGCAACTGCCTGACTTTTAGTAGAATCAATCGGAACGAAGATAGTCATCAAAGCACTGTAATTTTCTACACGTTTATCAAACAGGTCTTTTTCTGCCTGTTTCATGTTGTCACGGGCAATAATGAGCGAGTTGAAACGAGCATTGGCGTTGTGCCATGCCTTGCTTGTGGGAGAGTTGCTAAACTGCGAACAAGAGGCAGTAAGCAACGAAAATGCTATCAGTATATATAATTTTTGCACTTAAATATTAAAGTTGATGATAGATACCTTTGCTTTTAACGGTTTCTTGAATAAAAAATTGTCTAATTTCATGCCAAAGTGAGTAGTTTTGAATGTAGAGTTTTGAATTCTGAGTTGTTTTTCTTTGAATAAAACCTGATAATAACTTGAAGATTAGATTAGTTTTGATACAATAATAACTCAGAACTCTACGGCCCCGTCAGAGCTCTCGAAGTTTTCCTTCAGCGGCACGAATGGCGTGTTCGTAGCCGAGTTGGTATATTTCTTTGGCTTTTGCCATGCTTAGGCCGTTGTAATTATATATTTCGGTTGGTTCTATGGCAATGTCACAACGAGTGAGTTTTGCCCCCGAGGTATTTCTGATAGCCAAATATAGGCTTTTGGTCAGAATATCTTTGGCCGAATTGATGGGCATATTATTGCTTACAGGCGTAACGTTTACGCCAATGATGAGGTCGCAAATACCTTCGAGTTGCTCAATGGGTAAATTATTGGTTACACCACCATCTACCAAAACTCGGTCTTGAAATTTTATTGGCTCAAAAATGCCGGGAATACTACACGAGGCCATCACAGGTTTTATTAATTCTCCTTCGCTGAAATAAACCGCTTCTCCTTTTTCGATATCAGTTGCACATACAACGAGTGGAATTTTAAGTTTTTCAAACGAATTATGCGGAATGTACTTCAAGAAAATCTCCTCTACTTTATCCATTTTGAATAGACCAAAACGGTTGAAAGCAAATTTAATAGAATTTATAATGCCCAATGATTGAATCGTTTCAAAGATAAAATCGGGTGAATATCCTGCTGCCGTAAAAGCACCTACGAGCGAACCTGCACTCGTGCCTGCAATCATTGTTGGTTTAATTCCGAGTTCTTCGAGTGCTTTCAATGCCCCTAAATGAGCAAATCCACGGCTGCCTCCGCCTGATAATGCTATTCCTATTTTCATCTATACATAAAATTATGTTTGTGAATTTAATTTTCAAAATTACTAAAATAATGACTTAATAAATGATTGAATGAAACTTCACTCAAAAAAAATACCGCTCAGTAAATTAAACGAATGAATATTGGCCTCAGATATGCTTTTAAATTTAATAGCATTTACTTTTGAAGCATCAATTTTTAAAATATAATGCTATGAAAAAAATAACTACCTCTCTTTTCATTTGTTTAGTAGCGTTTAGCAGTTTTGCTCAAAATACCAAGGTCGTAGATTCTCCCAACGGAACGGTGATTAGCAATTTAGGTGGGACTGATATTCCTCATTCTTCGTCTATTTTGGATATCAGAAGTACAAATAAAGGAATATTATTGCCCCGAATGCTTGCTTCAAGCCGTGATGCCATTATATCGCCACAACAAGGGTTATTAATCTATAATACATCAACCAACCAATTTGACTATCACAATGGTACGAGTTGGCAACAACTGTACTTAGGAAACCAGTGGAGTGTAAATGGAACAAGTTATTATTATAATGCAGGAAATGTGGGTATTGGTACAAATGTGCCAGGTTATCCATTAGAAGTTATAGGTAATGCTCGTATTTCAAACAGATTGGCTGTTAACGACCCTTTTCCTGATTATAATTTGGATGTAAATGGTACGGCTGGGATAGAAACTTTGGGTATTGGTGGAGCAGTTCCCAATGCAACATACCCATTAGATGTACTCGGAAACACAAGGTTGCAGAGTAGTTTGTCAGTATTTGGGACAACGACCATCACTGGTACAACAAATTTGAATACAACTACCAATGTAGGGGGAACTTTAAATGCCAATAGTAATTTGGTAGTTGATGGTACTGCAACCATTAATAACGGGAAAGGGGTTGCATATAATCCTGCAAGTGCCACTAACCTTAGAGTTTATCCATTTACTACTGGTACCTTTAACGCTGTACTGCCCGGATTTGGGTTATCGGCCGAAGGTGGTATTATATTTGGTGGTAACTTTACTTCTGCTCCAAAAGTATTTGTAGGTGATATTGATGTTACAGGAGGAAGTGCAGGTGAACTATACAGAGTACAATTAATACTTTACGGTTGTAAAGTAGATAATGCTACTAATTCAAGTTGCAAGGCAAGATTGCTAAATACAAGCCCCAATGCTGTAAATTACTCAATTACATGGAATTGTGTAGCAATAGGAAATTAATAGATATTTTAAAGCCACAAAACAAATAAGTTTTGTGGCTTTGTTTATTACCTTAATTGCAAGAGCCTTTTGTCATACTTTTTCAAAATCACCTACTCTATAACCTTTTTCGGTCAGTTGAATAGTTGCGGCTTCGTGGCTTGGGTCGTGGTCGAAGATGATTGTCCAGTTTCCTTCAACTGCTTGCTTCAATAACGCTTCTTTTTCGCTCATTGTTTGGAGTGGACGCACATCGTACCCCATCACATAAGGCACAGGAATGTGGGCATGAGATGGAATGGTATCGGCAATAAACAAATACGTTTTTTCGCCAACCTTTATTTTAGGCATAATCATTTTTTCGGTATGGCCATCGGCATAAAGCAAGTCGATATTTTCCCCAAAAGGATTGACAATCTTGTCTGTAAATTGCAATGCTCCTGTTTCTTGCATTGGCATAATATTTTCTTTCAAAAATGTTGCCTTTTCACGAGGATTTGGCTTCGTAGCCGTTGCCCAATGTTCTGAATGGGTCCAATAATTAGCATTCGGAAAAACCAATTCCAATCGGTCTTTGCTTGTATTCCATTTTACGCTTCCACCACAGTGGTCAAAGTGCAAATGTGTGCTTAGTACATCGGTTATTTCGTTGGGCGAATACCCAGCTTTTTTGATGGAATTTATCAAATCACCTTCGCCATGACGAAAATAAAAACCTTGCCAACGAGCATCTTGCTTGTCGCCCATACCGCTATCTACCAAAATTAGTTGTTTACCTGTATCTATCAATAGGCAACGCATCGCCCAACTGCAAAGATTATTTTCGTCGGCAGGCATTTGCTTATTCCAAATCGTTTTTGGTACAACCCCAAACATCGCTCCACCGTCTAATTTAAAATGCCCAGCATCAATTACATGAATTTGCATATATTTTGCTAATTGTTTCTTAAATGCACTTGTGTTACAGAAAAATTAAATTTATTTGTAAAAACTAATTTGCTGATTACTAAACTTCTTCGCCTTACTTTTTTTTGAAAAAAAGTAACCGCTTCGGCGGTCCGAAAAAAAACACGAACCTTACAATCACCTCATGAAAAATTTGGTAAAAAATCAAAAGAACTTTATAGATTTACTTTACCAAATTTTTCAAACGGCGTGTAAGATTCATTTAAGATACATATTTTTATATATTTGTTTACACTTTTCATTTTAAGTTTTTGTGTTACAAATATATTGAATATTCGCTCATTCACTCAATCAGTCATTCACTCATTAAATTTTAAATGCAAATACGTACTAAAATAGCTATTCAGTTTACGATAATCATTGCGGCTATCTTGATTATTTTCTCGTTGGCTATTTATTATACCTCAGAGAATTTTCGGAAGCAAGAATTCTATAATCGTCTAACTGACCGTGCGTTGCTGACGGCTGGCTTATTGAAAGAATTGAAGATTACCGAAAAAGATAAAAAGAAGCTACGTGATGCCAACAAAACCTTTTTGACAAAACTTAATACCGAAAAAGTATTGATGTTTAACGAAAAAAACGAATTGGTTTACGCCAGCTACGAAGCAGAATCATTTTTGTTTAGCCCTGATTTTTTGAATCAAGTACGTAAACAAAGATACGTGGAAACCAGCGATTGGGCCAATCAAGTGATTGGAACGATGTATGAAGATGAAGAAAAAAAATCTTATGTAGTTGTGGCATCGGCCAGTGATAAATATGGACAAGATAAACTCAAAAACATTAGAGATACCCTCGTAATTAGTTTTATCATCGGAATTTTACTAACCATATTTTTGGGCGTAATTTTTGCTGGACAATCACTCAAACCCATTGCTGATATAAACGAAGAAATCACGAATATTACGGCCTATAATCTTAAACAAAAGCTTAGTACAGGTAATAATAAAGATGAAATTGCTCAACTGGCCATTAACTTTAATCAAATGTTGGAGCGTTTGGAGCGGTCGTTTGAGTTGCAAAAAAGCTTTGTATCAAATGCTTCGCATGAGCTACGAACGCCACTGGCTGCTATTAAATCAGAAATTCAGATTGCACTTGAAAACGACCGAACACCAGCCGAATATAAATCTATTTTACGTTCGTTGTTGACTGATAATCAGCGACTTATTCAGCTTACCAACGGACTATTACAGTTGGCAAAGTCTGAGAATCGGGATAATAGTTTGGTGATGAAACCAACTCGCTTAGACGAGCTTTTGTTTAAAGCCCAAGAAGAAGTTTTGAATCAGAATAGCGACTATAAGATTTCGATTGATTTTGATGACATCCCTGATGATGATGAATGGGTAAGTACAAACGGTAACGAAGCATTATTGCTTACAGTATTTACTAATTTACTCGAAAATGCTTGTAAGTATTCGCCCGAACATCAAGCTGAGGCCAAAATCAAATTTAACGAGCAACATTGTATTGTGGCTGTAAAAGACAATGGAATTGGTATTCCTGCCAGTGAATTGAGTAAGATATTTGAACCGTTTTACAGAACACCGAACGCATCAAAATACCGTGGGCATGGCATTGGGCTCTCTATTTGCCGAAGAATTATTGATATGCACCAAGGTAAAATAGATGTAACAAGCGAGGAAGGAAAAGGCAGTACTTTTGTAGTGACCTTGCCACATTTGTAATTTTTTGTCTGCACCGAAGGTCTGACAAAAGGCGTAGAACAACATTATAAACAAAATACATCGTCAGACCTTCGGTTAGACGTAAACAAGATGAAATACTTATACCTTATCATTTTTGCTGTATGTGGGTCGTTAAGTTTCGCAGCTCCCAATCCTTCGGTTAGGTTTATCCAAAACGAAGGTCAATGGGAATCATCCATTCGTTTTCGAGCCGATATTCCAGGAGGATATTTGCTGGTAAAAAATACAGGTGTCCAATATGTTTTCTATGATACACAGGCTTTAGCAACGATTCATGCGGGTAGTTTAGACCCCAAATCTGGCCGAAAATCTGTTGGAGCTATCAAGGCTCACGCCTACGAAATGACTTTTCAAGAAGCTAATCCAAGTCCAAAAATAGAGGCGGTTTCTCCCACAACTGCCACTTACAATTACTTTATCGGTAATGACCCTACCAAATGGAAAGCTAATGTGGCAGCTTTTGACGAAATTTATCTACGAGATATTTATCCCGATATTGATTTTAAATTATACAGTTTCGACCAATCGCTTAAATACGAATACATTGCCAAGCCACGAGCCGATGTTTCGAAAATTAAGATGAAATATGAGGGTTTGGACGAAATTACAGTCGAAAACGGACAACTTCGATACAAAACTTCGGTCAATGTCGTGAAAGAGTTTGAACCATATTCGTTTCAGACCCGAAATGGCAAAACCGTTGATGTAAAATCGAATTTTCGAGTCAATAATAATGAAGTACGTTTTGAGTTCCCCGAAAACTATGATGCCTCTCAGCCACTTATTATCGACCCTGAGTTAGTTTTTTCTACGTATTCTGGTTCGAAGTCAGATAACTGGGCCCAAACTGCAACCTATGATGCCGACGGCAATTTATTTGCGGGAGGAACTGTCTTCGGGCTGGACTTTCCCGTAACCAATGGTGCATTTCAGGTCAAAGGCAGCTCTACAACCGCCTCAAGTGCCGAAAGTGTGGCGGGTTATGGCATTACGGATATTGTCATTATGAAATTTAGTGCCGATGGCTCAACTTTGCTTTACTCAACTTATTTAGGGGGTAATGCCTCTGATGTACCGCATAGTTTAGTAGCCAATTCAAAAGGAGAGTTGGTGATTTTCGGCACTACTTCGTCCAATAATTTCCCAACCAATAGTTCATCTTATCAAAAAAGCTTTGCAGGTGGAAGCCTTATCGGCATTTATTCATCGTTTTCGGCAGCCGACCAAGACCCCAATTTTACAGGAATTGGCTTTGAGCGTGGAACTGATATTTTCGTGACCGTTTTGAGTGTTGATGGTAAAAGTCTGGTCGGAAGCTCATACATCGGCGGAAAAGCCAACGATGGTTTCAATGATACTCGTGCTTTAAATATCAAAAACTATGGAGATGAATTTAGAGGAGAAGTGGTAGTTGATAAAGATGATAATATTTATTTTGCTTCAATTACTGCTTCAACTGACTTTCCGCTCGTAAAACAATCGCAAGGCGTAAAAGGGGCAGGTTTTGATGGAGTAGTTTGTAAACTCAACAGGACTTGTTCGCAACTACTTTGGAGTACTTATTTAGGTGGAAATAACTTCGATGCAGCATACGGTATAAAGGTAAGCCAAGAAGGTAAAATCTACGTTTGTGGCCAAACTTTTAGTGCAAACATGGCCGTAAAAGATGGGGCTTATAGTAAAACTTACGGTGGAAGTGGCGATGGCTACATTGCAAAGTTTAGTGCTGACGGAGTAATAGAGCAACTTACCTACGTAGGCACAACCGAAGCTGACGTAAATTTCCTTCTTGATATTGATAAAGACGAAAATGTGTATGTTTTTGGCTTAACACAAGGCGATTATCCAGTTTCGAGCGATGTTTACCGCAATGCAAAAAGTGGTCAGTTTATTCATTGTTTTGATAAAAACCTGAGCAAAAGTGTCTTTTCTACCATCGTTGGTACAGGTAGAGGAGTTGGCAAAATCGACATTGTGCCTACGGCGTTTTTGGTCAATGATTGTGGAAATATCTATTTATCTGGTTGGGGGGGAAGAGTAAATGCCTCAGTCGGGCGTAACCTCAATCGCAATAGTACCACAACTGGTTTACCTGTCACTTCTGATGCGTTTCAGGCTACAACTACTGGTAGCAACTACTATTTTATGATTCTTGAAAAAGGAGCAAAATCATTGCTTTATGCTACTTTTTTTGGAGCATCTGCTCCCCCTACACCCGAAGGTGAAGTAGGCGACCACCTTGATGGTGGCACTTGTCGATTCGATAAAAATGGCATCATTTATCATACTGCGTGTTCGTGTTTGCCTCGTCAGGGGCAAGCTGTGGCCACTTTTCCTGTAAAAAATGCCTATCAGCCACGTCACCAAAGTACCAATTGCAATATGGCAGCTTTTAAATTTAGCATTGATGCTCTAAAAGCTGATTTTGAGATAAAAAATGAATCAAATCGAGTAATTACCGAAGTATGTGCCCCTGCCAGAGTGAACTTTAATAATTTGAGTGTAGGTGCAAAAACTTACGAATGGGAATTTAATGGCAATGTAGTTTCTCGTTTGAAAGATGTAGTTTTTAACTTCACCACTCCCGGTGAATACACCGTAAAACTCCGAATATTTAATAAAATAACTTGTCGAACAACTGATTCCACAGTCAAGAAGATTTTAGTAAAAGGTTTTATCGCTAAAGCTGGCCGAGATACATTGGTTTGTCCTGACTCGCCCGTGCAGCTTTTGGCCGAAGGTGGCGATAAATATACTTGGACGCCAGCAACAGATTTGAGCAGCACCACAATTTTCAATCCGATTGCCAAGCCGAAAGCTACTACCAAATACACAGTTGTGATAGAAAAAGATGGCTGCTCGGTATCGAAAGATGTAACTATAAAAGTTGAAGACAATAAAGTTGATTTTCAGGCGAGTGGAGGAAAGGAAATTTGTGCGGGACAAAGCGTCACACTCACCGCAGTAGGAAGTGCCACCAAATTTACGTGGTCGGGCGTAGGACTAAAAGATACCGTTGCCAAACAAATAGTAGTAAAACCTACCCAAACCAGTACCTATACAGTGAGGGGGGAATACCCCGATGGGTGTAAACCTACACGCACCACTACGGTTGTGATTGATAATTCGTTTAAACCCGATTTTGATTATAGTATCACACAGTTTTGCGATAAACCGTATCAGTTGACTTTTACGAATAAAACCACCAATGCTAACTCATACGTTTGGGATTTGGGAAATCAGGATTCATTGAAAGCAGCCGTTCCTGAAAATTATCGTTTTCAGAAAGGCGGAGCATACACGGTTACTTTGAAAGCCTACAATAAAATAGGTTGTGAAATGGTTATTACAAAAAGTATCGACGTGCCAGAAGGCGATGGGAAAGTTCCGAATGTGATTACACCCAATAATGACGGAAAAAATGATAACTTTGTGACGGGTTTTAAGAATGCAACTTTAGAGATTTATAATCGCTACGGAAAACTTATCTTTAACTCAAAAAATTATCAGAATGATTGGGGAAGCGGCGTCTCAGCAGGTACTTATTATTATGTATTAAGCACCGATACTGGAACCGACTGTAAAGGTTGGGTGACGGTGGTCGATTAGTTTTGATTGAGTGAATGATTGAATGAGAGAATGTAGTATTTTAATTAGTTCTATGAAAAAAACTTAATTGCTGTGGAAAAGATTATCGAAAAGACTATTTTTGTTGAAGAATTTAAGAAAAGAACAAAAGATTTCACCCTGAGAAACATAAAGCTATTTCAATCTTTACCAAAAACAGATGAGGCTCGAATCATAGGAAAACAATTACTGAGGTCGGCAAGTTCGGTTGGAGCAAATTATAGAGCCGTTTGTCGAGCAAGAAGCCAAGCCGAATTCTATTCGAAATTAAACATCACAATTGAAGAGGCTGACGAATCTCTTTTTTGGTTAGAAATTTTAGGTGAGTCAAATATTTTACCATTAAATAAATTAGCAGACTTAATGAATGAGGCAGAGGAAATTATTAAAGTACTTTCTAAAGCAAGGAAAAATATAAATTAAATATTCACTCATTCGCTCAGTCAATCATTCAAAATTAAATTTTTAACAATGAAAAAACTCATCACACTTTTCGTAATTATTTTCGCAGCAAACATTTCATTCGGTCAAAAATATGATAGTTTTGGCGAAAAAATCAAGCCAAGCGGTGCAATTACCACGGCTGATTTAGCTAAAAAAGCAGTTGAAAAAGGCACGGTAGAAGCCAAAGTAACTGGCGTAGTAGAATCGGTTTGTCAAGTAAAAGGCTGTTGGATGAAAGTAAAAATGGATGATGGCCAAACCATGCGTGTAACTTTCAAAGATTATGGTTTCTTCGTACCGAAAGATATTGCAGGAAAAACTATCGTTTTTGAAGGAAATGCTAAAACCAAAACTACTTCGGTGGACGAACTTCGTCACTACGCTGAAGATGCTGGTAAAAGCAAAGACGAAATTGCAAAAATCACTGAGCCTAAAACCGAACTGGCGTTTGAAGCAAATGGAGTTTTAGTGCCGAAAAACTGATAGTCTTTCTAAAATCTGCAAGGTTTGTAAAAAACTTTTAGATTTAAATCAAGGTCTTCCCGCATACGGAAGGCCTTTTTTATTGAATGTCTTTATAAAATAGCTTTTTAGCTATTTATCGTAGTAAAGTTTTCAAAAAACAACTATTTTTAGGCATAGATTTATAGTTATAACATCTTCCTAAACTAAAAAAACATCTAAATGAAAAAAACTTACCTTTTAGCCCTTTCTCTTGGATTATCAGTTTCATCTTTTGCCCAACGTACACTCATTCATTGTGGTACTTTGATTGATGGAGTGAGCAATTCGCCAAAGTCTCAGATGACAATTATTGTCGAGAAAAATCGTATCACTGACGTACAAAGCGGTTATACTGCTGCTCAAGCAAGCGATAAAGTGGTAGATATGAAAACCAAAACCGTTACGCCAGGTTGGATTGATATGCACGTGCATATTGAAAGCGAAACCAGCAAAGACCAGTACCTCAAACGCATGAGCTATAACATGGCCGATGTGGCTTACGAGGCACAAAAACACGCTAATACCACTCTCATGGCGGGTTTCACGACGGTACGAGATTTAGGTGGTACGGGCGTAAATATTTCTATCCGTAATGCCATTAATAAAGGTTTGGTGGTTGGACCAAGAATTTTTACATCAGGAAAAACAATCGCAACAACTGGTGGACACGGCGACCCAACCAATGGAATTAACTCTAAATATACTGTGCCTGATGATGTAACTGATGGTGTAGTAAATTCGCCAGAAGAAGGCCGTCAAGCCGTGCGTCAGCGTTATAAAGATGGGGCAGATGCCATCAAGATTACGGCAACTGGCGGTGTATTGAGCGTTGCTAAAAATGGAAAAGGCCCGCAATTTACTGAAAACGAAATCGAAGCTATTGTTTCGACTGCCAAAGATTATGGTTTCACGGTAGCTGCTCACGCCCATGGTGCGGAAGGTATGAAACGTGCGATTCGTGCAGGCGTAACCACAATCGAGCACGGAACATTCATGGATGATGAAGCCATTGAGTTATTCAAAAAACATGGAACTTACTACGTACCGACAATTATTGCAGGAAAAACCGTTGGTGATTCAGTGAAAGTACCGGGTTATTATCACCCATTGGTTGTCCCAAAAGCCATAGAAACATCTAAACAAATTGCTGCTACGTTTGCAAAAGCTTACAAAGCAGGTGTAAAAGTGGCTTTCGGAACAGATGCGGGTGTTTTCCCTCACGGATATAACGCAAAAGAGTTTCAGTATATGGTTGAAGGAGGAATGCCAATGATGGAGGCAATCAAATCGGCAACGATTGTAAATGCTGGAATCTTAGGAATGAAAGACGACCTCGGTTCAATCGAAAAAGGCAAATTGGCTGATATTGTAGCCGTTGATGGCGACCCATTACAAGATGCAAAAGCTATGATGAATGTTGTGCTTGTAATGAAAGAAGGTAAAATTTATAAGCAGAAATAAGTTTTAAGGAGGTCTCCGCTTCAAGCGAAGACTTCCTTTTTTATCTAAAATTTACTTCGGCATTGTCGGACGAACCTCAACTTTACTCGGTAGCGTACGAGCGGGCATTTTGATTAAATCCGAAACAATTTGCCCAATATCTTCTGGCTGAATCTTCCACGCATCCTTTTCACTTGGTTCGTGATTATTGAAATGCGTAGCCACCGAACCTGGCATAATCGTAGAAACTTTGATTCCTTCGTTTCTCAAATCAAGCATAATGGCCTGTGTAAAACCAACCAAACCAAATTTACTGGCATTATAACCACTGGCACTTGCAAAAAAGTTTGTACCAGCCAAACTTGCGATACTAATAAAGTACCCTTTTGTGGCTTTTAGTGCTTCTAAAGATGCTTTGATGCTGTAAAAAACACCTGTAAGGTTAATGTCAATCATCTCGTGCCATTGTTCCGAAGAAAGTGTTTGAATAGGTGCGAAGTGTCCGACGCCCGCATTCGCAATGAAATAATCGAGTCTTCCCCAAGTATTGATTACTGCATCAACTGCACTTTGTTGAGAATCAAAATTTCTAACATCCGATTCGATTCCGAGGGCGTATCCTTCTTTGATTTTGTTTAGTTCAGCGGCTGCTTCATCGGCAGCTGCTTTTGAGCGACTCGTGATAGCAACTTTTATTCCTTCTTTTATCAATACTTCCGCTACACCGTAGCCAATTCCTTTTGAACCTCCCGTAATGAGAGCTGTTTTTATTTCTGACATGTTATTCTGATAGTTTATATATCAAGAATAACAGCAAAATGTAGAAGATAGTTTGAATGTTTGAATGAAGTCTTCGCTTTAAGCGAAGACTTCATTTGAAGTTTAGTGTTGCTTCAATGGTTTTAACAAATATTCCAAGCCATTGACTTTAATTTCGTACATTGTGGCAAGCAACATTCCGAGTTTGCCTTCGGGAAAACCTTTGTTTTGATACCAAATTAAATAATATTCGGGCAAATCGCATATTAATTGGCCTTTATATTTGCCATAAGGCATTTGCATTTTTACTAAATCTTGTAATATCTGAGAATTCATTTTTGAATATTTTATTGAATCGGACGAGGCTTACTAAATAGCCATTTCGTCAAATAACTGCTTTCTTTTTCCTCTTAATGTTGTTTTTTTATAGAACGACGGAACCCAATCTTTTGAGTTTGTTTGTAAATGTAATGGATTTCGTTGGTCATGAGTATTATCGCTGGCCATCTTTTTTGCCGTTTGACGCACATAATAGTGGTTGAAAACCCTAATGAATTCGGTCAAATACATATCTGCCAAGTCTTTATTCCCTTTAATAACGAGTGTATTTTCGTCATTATTAGCAATGCTATTATCACTAAAATTTGCCGAACCAATAATTACTACTGGGTTTTCACTCATAGGGTCGATTAGCAAAATTTTGTTATGAATAAAATTTGTGCCACTCTTAAACAAACTTCCTGCACTTGTTTCTTTGACCCAATTGAAAAGTGGCTCTTTAAAATATCCACCATAAACAATCATATTATCAAAGTCGGTATTAGGAAGGGTTGTGTTTTTATCTTGTTTATCAATTAAGATATATTTGAGGTGTTCGGTTGGCTTCACGACCACATTTTTAATGGCCTTATTAAACGAGAACGGAAACATTCCGCATACCAATGCTTTAGAACCATCAATCAACGACGCATAGGTTTTAAGAATATCTTTCTTGCTTCTTGGGCTAAAGAAAACAGATGTTCCTGAGGGTATTTCTTCTAATTTTAAATCTTTCTGAATCGCCTCTGTCTTTTGTTGAATAATATCTTGCTCTGGGTCGGTATTTAGGCATTCCCAATAATCGGCATATTGAGCAGCTATTTTTGGATTACTTACTAAATGACCAGTGTTACATTGTCCAAAAATCCCTTTTTCGGTAATATTAGTTGAGCCTGTCCAAACTTTGATGGGCAGGTTATTTTTGTAAAGAACTATAAATTTATTGTGAGAAATAAAATCTGGGTCTTTGGTTCGTGGAGTTAACATTTCGGCTGGTAGAGCAGCTTCGTGAATAGCTTTTGTATTTTTTTCTTTTTGTCCCCTCGAATCATAAACAATATGTACATCAACTCCTCTTTCTTTGGCTTTTTTGAAAGCTTCTAAAACTGGCTGGTATTCAAATTCATATAGAGCCGCCCTTAGTTTAAATGTATTATCTTTAGCCGACTCAATGAAGCCAATGAGTGCTTCAAAAAGTCCCCTCGAAAGCCATTCGAGTGCCTTTTTTTGTTCATCTGCGGGCATTTCACTCGGTTTTTTATTTCCGAATTTTATGGCATAGGCATTGCTTCCTGCTACCCCACGATTAAAGTAAACTGCGTGTTCGGCCAGTTCATAGCTTGGGGTAGTTACTTTAATAGCACAACTTTTGCCATATTCGAGAAATTTGGGTTTTCCAAAGACAGGGATAATATTATAAATATATTCGTGTTCTTTTTTTACCGTAAAATCTTCCCACATAAAAGATTGAATCGGATGCTCGAATGAAGTGAAAAGCTGTCCTTCGCCAACAATAACTGCTGTTTCTTCAAAGTATTTGAAACCTTTTAGAAAATACTTATCGCCCTCGGTTTTGTCTTCTCGTTCGATTGCGAAGCCAAGTAAACCTTCGGTTTTGGCTACTTTCATATCGAATGATAATAGCACACACGTTGTACCGCAAATTGCCGTAACGGTTAGTCCATTTTGTGTTTCTCGAAATCTCATAACAAAAGTGTTTTAAGTTTAATCGAAGTTCCACAAAACTTTTGAGATTTAGCGAAGATACCAACCATTTTTATTTATCGGTTTTGATTGACTTATTTAAAAAGTCATAAAACCAACTCCGAGAATAAGGTTGTTAGCATTTCTTGGGCATCAGTGCAGTAGCCAGGATGAACTTTCGAGGTTTGAATAATTGTGCTGCGGGTAGCTGTAAGCCATCTGAAACGTGCCGAAATTGCCAAACTTCCAATCGGGCCGCCATTCTTTCCTCCTTTACAGATTTTTTGCCAAGTTTCGAGGTAATTATGTAGTTCTTCGCAATCAATATTAGCCGAAAAAGCACGTAAACGTTCTTCTTCAATCTTAAAAATTGACTGCAAAAAATGCTGCTTGGCACAGTATAAAATAATACCAACATTCAGAAATTCCTCTCGTTCAACTCTTGGAACTACCCGAATGACAGCGTATTCATATAAGACTTTCTCTTGCATTTTGGGCTTCTTTTACTAATAAATCGGAGATTTCTAAACGTTTTACTAAAAATTGGGTATAAACTGCACGGCGGTCTTCGGCGGTTTCGTCATAAGTATCGGCCAAAAGCCATTCGTCTGGAATTAGTCCTGTGATGTCACCTATGATTTCGGGAGTGAGTTTCTGTTTAAATGCTTCATTTACTGCATCAAGTTCGCTTGCTTTGGGTAACAAAACGTGGTCTTTGATGGCGGCAAATGGGCGTTCGGCTTGCGACTGCCAGCTATCCCACGAGTGATGAAAATAGAGCGAAGCACCGTGGTCTATCAACCATAATTCTTTGTGCCACATGAGCATATTGGTATTTCGGAAAGTACGGTCAACGTTTGTTAGGATACAATCCAGCCACACAATTTGAGAAGCCAGTAGGGGAGATACCTGCGAAACAACGGGGTCGAAAGTAATTGAGCCAGAAAGATAATGTATGCCTAAATTCAGTCCAACACTCGCTTGTAGTAAATCTTGGATTTCTTCGTCTGGTTCGGTTTTGCTGAAAGAATCATCAAGCGTAGCAAAGACAATTTCGGGCATTTTTATACCTAAGAATCGAGCTAATTCTCCACCAATTAACTCGGCTATTAATGCTTTTACGCCTTGACCAGCCCCACGAAATTTAAGTACATACAAAAATCCATCATCAGCCTCTACAATGGCAGGCAACGACCCACCTTCTCGCAAAGGTGTTACGTAGCGAGTAATATTTACGGTTCGGAGGTTTTGCATGGAAGTTTTGGTTTATCTCACAAAATAAACCCTTTTAATTTTATTATTTTCAATCTGATAAATAGCAGAAGCTTCAAAAGGTTTGCCTGCACCTGTGATGTATTCTTTATCAATAACGGTGTTGCCTTGAATGATGCGGTTTTTTATCTCACAATGAAGATTCGGTGTTTTCTTGAAGTAAGTATCATAAGATTTTCGCATTTCATCTTTTCCCTTACTTCGTAAAGTATTCGGAAATGTGTAAATCTCGACGTCATCGGCATAAGGTTCTAAAAAAGCCTCAATATCACGTGCATTATAGCCATTTAACTGCTTTTGAGCTAAAATTTCTGGCGTGTCAATCAGAATTTCGCTCGGTTTAATTTCTTGACCCTTATTAAAAACTGTGTTTATATCGTGTAGAGACTCAAGATTTTCGAGAGGATTGCTATTCAAAACTAATAAATTGGCGAGTTGTCCTTCTTCAATTGCTCCAAAATTTTGATGTTTGGTAAAAATATTAGCAGCATTAAAAGTTGCCATTTTGAGTAATTGACTATTGGATAACCCTGCTTTTTTCATTTCTAATAATTCATCTAAAAAAGACGTACCGTGAAAAACGCTTAGATTACCAGCATCTGTGCCGACAACAATATTGATACCCGCATCAAATAATCTTTTTAAATTGACTCGTTGAACAGAATCAACTTTGGCACGACGAATTTTATAGGCATTTGAATTAACGACTCGCATTCGTGTATTGATGAGTGTTGTATCAGAGAGCGTTTTTAAATCGAATAATGTGCCAATTACAAATGGATTGGCTTTCTGGAAGTCGTATTTTGATATAATTTGTGAATTATTATAAGTTTTGCCCGAGTACAAACTGACAATCATTGTTGGGTTTAAGGTAACTTTAAATTGTTGCATTAAGCCTATAAATTCTTCATCTATGGCTTCATATACATTATGAACCAAGTATTTTGCACCCGCTTTTATAGCAAGTTTTGCTGAGCGTAAATCGGTAGCGTGTACGGCCACTTGTAGGTCGTTTTTCGTTGCTTCGTCAATTGTCGCTTCTAAAATTGGCAAATTTGCTTCGTGATTGTTTGTTGCATTGATAAACCAAATTTTTATAAAATCAGGTTTTTGTGGGAGCTGTGCTTGTACGATTTTACGAGCTTCTTTTGGAGTATTGGCTTTTATAATTGGAGCATCTTCGATTTTGAAAGCTTCGGGCTGATAGGTCGAAATCAAAGGCCCTGTCATGATTATATGCGGAGATAAAGTTTCTTGGTTGAATTGATTGCGGATATTAAAATTATAGAGCGGCCCACCAATATCAATCACAGTAGTTATTCCACAAGCCAAATATCGTTTTAGTAAATCGCCTGCATTATCTTTCAACCATTGCCTTTCTGCTTCATAAGAACGATATTTTCTTAAATCTAACCCATCGGGACGAGTGTAGAGCCCACCTGACTGAAAAAGATGTATGTGACTATCGACTAAACCGGGTAACACCCATTTCCCTTTCAAGTCAATGACTTTAGCGTTTGATGTAGCTGTAATATTATTGCCAATTTTTACGATTTTGTCGTTTTCAATCAAAATACTTTGACCATTGAGAATTTGTTCATTCTTTGTGTCAATGATTGTAGCATTAGTAATTAACGTTTGTTTTTGAGCAAAAAGAATATTTGTCAAAAACATAAATAGGATACACGCTTTTTTCATGAAAGTTTCAGGATTAATTATTTGGTAGGTAATGGCTTTTCGCCAAAAATAGCCTCCCAAATTACTGAATAAACGTCAGTTGCCAAAATTTCATCAGAAGTAGTTTGATTACTAATCAAAACAGGATAGTACTCTTTACCAATATCAAGCGTTCCGTGCGAGCCTTTGATGAGGGTTGCATCGAGCGGAATTACATCCATTCTGTATCTGAAACCTAAGAGTTTTCGAGCGAGTTTATAAGCTGCACGCAGTTTGATGAACGGATTTTTAGGGTTCATAAACATCTCCACAGGGTCGTAACCTGGTTTGTTATGAATATCAACACTTCGGGCGAAATCAGGAGCAACTTTATCATCCAACCAATAATAGTACGTAAACCAACTATCGGCTTTTGCCATCAAAACCAAATCTCCTGCCCGTTCGTGGTTGATTTTATGCTCACGTTTCTCGGCTTCGTCCATTATCAAAGCAATTCCTTCTACCTTAGATAAAATAGACTTGATTCGCTCTTTTTGACTTAAATCATTGATATAAACATGGGCAATTTGGTGGTCGGCGGCGGCAAATGCTTTTGAAGCACCGCCATCAAGAAGTTCATGTCCATTTTCAACTCTTACCGAAATCAAACCATTTTCACGCAAAATACGATTAATATGTATTGGATTACTTACGTTGTTAATTCCATATTCGGAAAGCAGAATTACGTTGGTATTTTTTGCTTCGTAATATTCTACTAATTCTTTTACCAACTCATCAATTTCGTTCAAATCTTTGGCAATTTTATTGAAATCAACGCCAAATTTCTGTAAACAATAATCTAAATGTGGTAAATAAATGAGTGTAAGTGTTGGGTCATTTTCTCTATCAACTTCTAAGGCAGCATCGGCAATCCATTTTGAACAATCAATGCTCGTATTTGGCCCCCAAAATTTAAACAATGGAAAAGTGCCGAATTTGGCTTGTAATTTATCTCGTAAATCAGCAGGGTAGGTGTAGCAGTCAGGTTCTTTTTTTCCATCCGAATGATATTGCGGGCGAGGCGTTGCAGAAAAATCTGCCGATGAATACATATTGTACCACCAAAACATCTTTGATGCTGTAAAATTTGGATTTTTACGTTTGGCAGCCTCCCAAATTTTTTCAGCCCGAACTAATTTATTCGACTGCTTCCAAAATTTCATTTCGTTGGCTTCACGGTCGTACCAGCCATTGCCCACGATACCATGTTCATCTGGATTTTTCCCTGTAACATAACAACTTTGCGAGGTAGTCGTTACAGCAGGAAAAGGTGGTTTTATATGTGTTAGCTTGTTTTTTGCAATAAATTGCTGTAAAAAAGGTGTATGCTCACCAATCACACTCGTGCTGAGACCAACTATATCTATGACTACTGTTTTTTGCATTTTTTAGTTTGAAATGTTTTAACCACGGAGTTTTGTGAGTTTATCACAGAGTTGCATAGAGTGAAAACCCTCCGAGAAACTCCGTGCAAAACTTTGTGCAACTCCGTGGTGGAAAAGATTATAGGAGTCCTTTCACCCAATTAATTTCTCTAATAATTGATTCATTCAAAGGGGCTTGGAATTCAGTTGGTAAAACTCCCCAAGTATAAGTTTCGATTTCGAGGTGATTGGTGAAAGGTTTATTTTTATGAACATTTATTGTATCAACAATATCAGATTGAGTAGAACTCAATACACCGTAGTTTTCCAAGAATAATGGCACATGGAAATGCACTTTCCAAGAATGAATGTTTTCGTCAAAACCTTCAATTGCTTCTGTCAAATCTGGGAATTTCTGAAAACTTCCATCTTTTCGTTGAGCCACAACTTGGTGCAAATAAGTTGGTTCATTGTATTGAGCAATAACTCTCAGTTTTTCTTCAGCATCGCTCGAAAAATCAATTTTTAAAGCCGAACTAATTTGTATTTTTCCAACTTTCAATCCTTCTGATTCTAACTTGTCAATGACCACTTGCGGAGCTTCAAAACCTACTGCAAAGTGACAAACATCATAACATAATTGGATATGTGTTTTGATAGCTTCAGCAGCTTGTTCGCTCGAAAATCCTTTGCTCACAAGTTGTTCAATACCCATTGGGAGTAAGTAATTATTATACCAAGCGATATATTCATCAGAGTTTTCGAGAATTCCGTCAGGTTCTGGTTCAATATCAAGATGAAGTATTTTTCCTTTAGTAGCTTTTATTTCAATAAGTGATTCTACTACTAAAATCATGTTTCTTGTAGCAATTTTAGTTGCTTCCTCTAAAGAATCGGCAGTTTTCCACCAAAAACGGTAGGAGAGAGGAGACGTGGAAATACCCCCTTCAGTTAAATGAGTTGGTAAAAGTTGAGCCAGTAAACTAAAACTTCTGATAGTATAATTGGTGCGTTCGGTTGTTGTCCAATCGGGGGCGTGAACTTGGTCTTTTACAACTACGTTATGAAAGCCTCCGTATGGAAAACCATTCATCGTAAAAACATAGCAGTCGTTTGCTTCGAGCCAATTCTTGAAAGTGTCAAAATTAGATTTTTCCGATAAGTCAATGCTTGCTTGATTAGCCAGTCGTAGGCCAATACCCATCTTTTCGTTTGGAAAAACAGCCGCTTTTATTTCCGGAATACTTCTTTGAAGTACCGAAAAATGAGCATCCCAATCTTCGCCGGGATGAATATTACTACAATAAGAAAGGTGTCCGTATGGGGTTTGCATAGTCGAATAGAATTGTGTAATCTACTTTTATACTTCTTCGCTTTACTTTTTTTTGAAAAAAAGTAACAAAAAAACACGAATCATACAATCACCTCTTGAGAAATTGGGTAAAATATCTAAAGAACTTTTAAGTTGGTTAAACCCAATTTCTCAAACGGCGTGTATGATTCATATAAGGTACAATTCTGATGAACTTAAAAATATCAAATATTCATTTTCAATTCATCCACTGCCTGTTTCATTAGCTCAAAATCTACTTCGTGAATCTCACGGCCTTTGCCCAATTTTTCTAAAATCGTGATAGTGAGTTGTCCGCCCAAGTGTTCTCTAAATTCATTCAAACCTTCCCACAAATTTAATTTGTCGTTCTCACCGAGTTTTTCGTGGTAAAGCGTGAAACCAAGATTTTTGAGCAAATGAATGATTCGGTTTACTTCTTCTTGTGAAATAAGGCCTAAAAGTTGCGAATAAATCGAATCAAGTGCAATTCCGATGGCAACAGCTTCACCGTGTCGAATCTCGAAATTGGTTAAATACTCCAACTTATGAGCTGCCCAGTGCCCAAAATCCAGCGGTCGAGCCGAACCCATTTCAAATGGGTCGCCACTCGAAATATGATTAGTATGCAATGCCGCCGAACGGAAAATCTGTTCGTGCATTACTTCCATATCACGGTTTGCCATTGCATGAGCATTAGCTTCAAGCCATTCAAAAAATGGTAAATCTTTTATCAAAGCCACTTTCACAGCTTCCGAAATTCCCGAACGCCAATCTCGGTCAGAAAGTGAGGTCAAGAAGTCAGAGTCATTGAAAACCGCAACGGGTGGAGAAAAAGTGCCAAGAAAGTTTTTCTTTCCTAAAAAATTAACTCCATTTTTTACACCAACACCCGAATCATTTTGAGAAAGAACAGTTGTGGGAATGCGTATATGTTTTACGCCTCGGTGAGCAATCGTTGAGGCATAGCCAACCATGTCCAAAAACGCTCCTCCACCGATGGCTGCCACAAACGAATGGCGGTCGATGCCGTATTTATTGATGGCCAAAAGCGTTTGGTCTAAATACTGCGTATCATTTTTTACGATTTCGCCACCAGGCATTACCAAAATTTCATCAACTAAAATAATACTGTGGTGATTTTTGAAGTAAGATTGAATAGAACCTGCCAACGAAGGATGGTTTTCGGCTACTCCCGCATCAATTAAAAACAAAATTTTCTTTTGAAATCGAGTATCACCAAAATTTGTTAGAAAATCACTAAACTCTTGATTATCAGATGAAAAAAGCCCTTTCGTAAAAACAATATTAAATGAATACGGAACTTGAAAGGCTTGTTGAATAAGGTTCATTATATTGGGTTATAGAATTTACGATTGACGAACGGTTCGCCGTAGCGATTACGATTTACGAATTGTTTTGTCCCGAAATAAATTTATAAAAAATGTAAACTATAAATTTGGTTTTTATGCTTGACTGAAAATATATTTTCAAAATATGTGAATTTTTGAGAAAATTCGTCATTCAACATTCGTAAATCGTCATTTTACTTCTAATTAAGTTACGGCAAAAACTTTTGCCAACTTCATCGAAATCGGTAATAAACATAAAACTGCGATAGCAAGAAAAATGTTGCCCGAAACACTTACCCATGCGGCATCCATTACGATGAGCGAAAGTACTCCTGCTTTCACGGCTTTACCGATATTTGGCCCAATTGGATTTGAAATTGCCGTAATTAAAGGTTTGAATATCAAATAAATATGCAAAATTACGAATCCTACCGTAATTAGTAGATTTCCTAAATTAAAAGAGATAAACAACTGAAAAGTGCTGACCAAAACGTATAAAAATGCAGCAAAATAGAGTGTGTTCTTATTTCCGCCGTGTACTTCGCCTCGGCTAATCATCGTGATGGCAGCAATATAGCAAACTGGCAAAAGACCAAGCCACCACCATTGCGGAATGGATGCTTCGATGATACTCATTCCCAATATCAGATTTCCACCACGACAAAGCCCCATATTGATTGGTCCAAAAAACGAATGATGCTTGCCGTATTTGTCATAAATCAATGCACAAATAGCTACTGATAAGGCAATTATACTGCTTATTGAACTATTCACAAGTGCCGCAAAAACGCCTAATAGCAATAACAAAACGCCGAAAATGATTGCATTATTTTTGCTTACCTTTCCACTCGGAATTACTCTTTCAGGACGCTCAACTTTATCCAGTTCTAAATCAAAAATATCATTAAAGACAATGCCACCACCGTACAAACCAATGGTAGAAAGGCACAAAAAGATAACTTTTGTTGGGTTTATCTCTTCAATCGAAAATGAGAAGGTAGCAATAGCAACGCCAGCCAAAATATCAGCAATAGCCGTGATAATATTGGCAGGTCGGGTCAGTTGTAAGTAGGCTTTTAGGTTCAAGGTTGTATTTTGTAAAATCAATTTTTTACTATTGTCTATCGTCTATTGACCATCGACTAACTAATTATCAACGAATTTTTATCAATTCTCGGTATTTGGCCACCACGCAAAACCGTATTTCCATTGAATTTGAGGCTTTGGTCAATTACCTGTGGCGTCTCAAAATCAGCCACATTGATTTGTCCGCTTTGGGCAAAAGCATCAATGGCATTTTGGTAAGTTACTAAACGAATATCTTCGTCCGAAATACCTTTGATTTTCATTAAAGCTGCCGTTTTTGGCACTGCCAAAGGGTCGCTTATACCCCAGTCAGCTGCTGAATTGACCATAATTCTCTCCGAGCCATATTTTTTCACGATTTCAACCATACGTTCATTCCCCATTTTTGTAAATGGATAAATCGTAAATGCCGCCCAAAAACCTTTATCAAGCACACTTTCTACCGTTTCTTCATTATTATGGTCGATAATTACCATGCTTGGGTCGATTCCGTGTTCGAGAGCAATGGCCATACTTAGTTCAGTTCCTTTCTTTTTATCACGGTGTGGTGTATGAACTTGTACTGGCAAACCAGCTTCTTTCGATAATTCGAGTTGCAATCGATAGTATTTTTCTTCGGCGGCGGTTTGGTCGTCAAAACCAATTTCTCCAACACCAACTACACCTTCTTTGTACAAAAACAAAGGTAAAATTTCCATGACTTGCTCTGCTAATGCCTCATTATTTGCTTCACGAGAATTTAAGCCAATCGTGCAGTAATGTTTGATTCCAAACTGCGACGAACGGAAACGCTCCCAGCCAACCAAACTGCTAAAATAATCTTTGAAAGAAGCCAAGCCCGTACGTGGTTGACCCAACCAAAAAGCAGGTTCAATAATGGCTACCACACCCGCATCAATCAAAGCCGTATAATCGTCGGTGGTGCGGGAAGTCATGTGAATATGTGGGTCGAAGAACTTCATGCCTTTTGTATAATCAGCATAATTCGCCTGTACTGTTTTTGACGTTACGAGTTCTTCGGCTGTGCCTTCAAAGTGTGAAGGATTTTGCGATATTTCAGAATGTTTTTGACACATTTTATTGATTCTATTGTTGTTAATACTCCGTTTCTAAACCTCAAGCATTGACCAACTAAAGGTTTTGTTCTGTAATTCTTGGTGTTTTTCTAATTCTTCTTTGGCCGCTGAAAAATCAGTTTCGTTACAAACCAAAGTAGCCGCTATTTGGTCATTTTGATTTTGAGATACAAATAGGGTACAAATATCTTTAAAAATTGCTTCATTCATAAATTTACTGACCAATCGCCAAGCCTGAGCAGGAATCGTGCGACCAGCAGCCCAACGCTCATGGGCAAGGTTAGAAATCGAAATTGCCAATTCTTGATTTGCTCGTTCGTTTAAACCTTGAATTCGGTGAATAGGTTTATCATTGAAAATACACTTCAAAACCAGTTGATTCCAAGCCAGTTCAGAGAAATATTGCATCGGAAATGGATTCTGAAATGCAATTGCGTCGAAAACTAAACCAATGTTTGAACGCACTGCATCAGTAGCCCTTAGCATCCAATAATCAGGAAAAGCCAAAAAGGGTAGTGCAGAAATAAGTGCAACCGCCTCATTATTTTCAGCAGTTTCAAAGAGTGTATCAAGGGCTTTGGTGTAGGAATCTTTATCTGAACTATCCATTTGCGAAAGCAAGTAAACTCTAACGAGTCTGTCCAGCGACCAATCTTTGATAGATAAATCGTTGATAGTTTCAGTAGATTGAATGAGAGTTTTGCTAATAAATCTTGGTGTAGCCACAAACGCAGTCTGTAGCGATTGTAAACTGCCACTGGCTTTACTTTCTATCCAAGTTATCTCTTTTGACGTAGCGTATTCTTTTATTTTTTCGAATAATTGTTCTGAAAAACTCATTGTTGGTTAGGCGAAATAGCGACTATTAAATTGAAAATAATCGTAAATATTTAATAATGATTTTATCTATGCTATGAGATAAATCACTTTCCAATGCAAAAAGTATTAATATATTGATTATTAAATAGTTACAAATACAAATTAATACATAATCAATAAAAGTAATTAAAAACCATAAAAAGGTTATAAAAATATGGTATTAAAAACTTTATTATTTTTTATTGTTTTATATTAGTCAATATATTTATTTTAGAATAAAATTGAATAATTAACTGTAAAGATAAAGGAGGAAACCGTATATTTAAAATAATACACATTATCTTAGAAAATATATAGTAAGTAAAATATTATAGTGCGTTTAGCTAAAAGTCCTGTATTCTGAAATCTGGTAAGTTTCTATTACAAACAGGGAAGTAAAGCCAAAACGTCTGTGCATGGCATGGACGTTACTTTGCTTTGTTTGTAAGGTTTACCAGAGCCTCAGAATACAAGTAAATGTAATTGTTCATGCTTTTTATTTAATATCTCAATTCATGCTATCTTCTAAATCAAATCTGGTATTACTTCAAATTTTGCTTTTTATCTTTTTGCCATTCTGTTTTAGTTCTTGTGTTAGTAAGGAAACAAAGATTAAACGACTTTGTAAGAAATGGATTTATAGCCCGAAAACCATAAATGAAAAGAAAGATAGATTAGCTGAACTTTCTCAGAGTTCAAGTTTAACTGAACAATTAGCAGGAGCAATGGGACAAGGAGTTTTTAAAATGATGGAAACTTCGATATTTGAATTTGAGGGAAATGGCAATTATACGATTAGTAATTCAGAAGATGGGCTTTCAGTTTTATTAACTCAAACAGGAAGTTGGGAGTTTGATGGATTGGGAACTATCATTATTACCTTGAATAATAAAAAAGAAAGATATGAAGTTAAGGAATTAACCGATAAAACCTTGATTTTATCCTATATAAAAGAAGGACAAGAGGTAGTTGAAGGATTTGTACCATTCGTGAAAGAAAATGTGAAAAAACAGGAAAAAACAGGTGAAAAAAAATCTGAGGTTGAAAAGCAAACATCTTCTAAAAGTACTGATGGTATTTTCTTAAAGTATCCTACTGAAATTAATCATGGTGAATTATTTTTATTAAAATTAAAAATACCTCATGGAAAGGAGTTTGGAATAGTTGACCCTTCTAATAATTTCTTTTATGTTGTTTATTCTGGAAATGATGGTTTTGTCGAATCAACTATAACTCCTAATGGTTTTGAAAATTTAGAAAGTACAATTATTAATACAGCTACTTTTAAAGGAACAAAAGCTGGTGAAAGTAAGCCTGAATTAATATTTAATAAAAATGGAGTATATAGATTTATTATTGGTGATAATCTTGAATCTGATTCAATAAACGAAGTAATAGATATTAAAATTAATAAATGAGTTTAATTATCTCTATAATTCTTTAAAAATACCATTGAAAAACTGATTCTAACACATTATCTTCTATTTGATAGGAATAATCCTTACTTAACAATTATCTATTGTTAAAACAAAGAATTATACAAACTTAGTCTTTCTATAATTATATCTTTTCTTTGAAAGAATAATACTTTTTCTTTTTGCCTGACTTTTTATTAATCACTCCTTCTTTCTATCTTTAGAGATTATCAAAATATGAATAAAAACTAAGTTCAATGCTATTTTATAAACCCCTTAATTCAATATACCAAAACTCTACTAGTTATAAAGAAAAATAATTATTTTAAAACCTCTTGGTATCTTAGCAAGTTTATAAGGTTTCCATAAATCTGTGTTCGACTATTTGCTAAATTCATTCTATCAGATTCACTTGTTCCTCTTGGATATTGACTACCAAAGAAAAACAAAACTGTTTTATTATTACTTTTTTGAAAAAATTCTTGAATCAAATTAATATCTAAAGTATTGTCTTCATTATTTGCAAAAATTAAATCATAGTTTCCAAAATTTTGAAATGAATCTACCTTTTCAAAATTTACATTATTTACAGGAAATCCCATAGCTCTAAAAAACTTTCTTATAAAAATATCACTGGCATTTTTTGAAGAAAGAACAAGAATTTTCTTTGTATTAACAATTTGTTTTTCTATGTCTTGTTTGTCTAAAATCTCCAATATATTAGCTTCTTTTTGTGTAATAATTTTATCAAACTTTTCAGTTAGTTTTTTTTCTACATACTCTTTGTATTTCCATAAACCACCGATTAAAACAATAAGATTTAAACCTAAACCTATCCAACCTAAGTATTTTAATAAAGAATAATCGTCATTAATTTTGTTCTCTAGTTGTTTGAAGTTATTATCTAATCCTTGTTTTGTTATTTCTTGAAAACCCTCTACTTTTTCTATTCTAAAATCAATTTTTTCTAACTTAGCTTTCGTGCTATCCTTCTGCCCCAAACTGTAAGTAACAGTAAAGATTGACAATACCAAAACTCCAATAATTTTATTTATTAACTGTTTCATATTTATATATTTTATTTTTAAAAATAATGTAAAAACCAAGTTCTGTTTTAATTTTATTATACCCAATTATTAAGAATATAGGATTTTGAATAGCCACTTCTTTAGAATTAGTAATATTATTCATGGCTTTAATATCCATATTACTTGGAATAGGTAGGTTATTGGGGTGTGTATGCCATTCCCCAACATAAAATTTTTGAGGGTTTTCTTTATAAAACTTTTCAAATTGTTCGTCTACTCCTATATTTTCTCTTTCAAATAAAAATGGAGTTGATTTATATCTATTTGGTAAAATAGTATCTGTAATATTTAATTTCTTAAAATCATCTGAATAATTACCGATAAGAAAACCCCCAAACTCATTCGGATAGTGTTTCTTGCCGATATAAATAAGATTACCTACCAATTTATCGTCAATTTCTATACTTAGTCCTATTTCTATATTTGTTAAAATCAAAATTCTTTTAGTTTAATATTTAACTCATTATCAGTATTAGTTTCTACAACAAAGTTTCTTAGTGATATATCTTGTGAAAGTCTTAAATTAATATGTTTTAAGGCATATTGAACTAACACACTTATATCGTTATAAGATGCTTTAAAGGTTGGACTCCAACAACCAGTAGGATAATGTAGGTCTTCAATATCATTGTCAAGTATCTTTTCAAATTGATTTATAACCCAATCATAACTTTTGATTTCTGTTGAACAAACTAAGCTTTTTGCCTTATTTGTTATAGCCATTGAAATTAAATTGTGTAGTTCTAATTGATTTAAAACAAACATTAAATCATTATCTGTTGAGCAATCAAAAATTAAATCATATTGATTAAAAAACTCTTTCTTCTCTGTTTCATGAATTTGAATTTCAAATTTTTCCCAATCTTGAATTTTTAAAATAGAATTAAAAAGCCCACCTTTTTGTATTATTTTTACATCTATAAAAGGAGATATTGAGTGTAAATAATTTGAAATATCTGTTACTTTATCGTTTATTCCTGTTAGAAATGAGTATTCGGCTCTACAAACATTTTCAGGCTCTTTTACATCAAAATCAACAACATCTATTTTAGTACAACCTCCTCTTGCTAATGTTGTAGCCACCATACTTCCAATGGCTCCAACTCCTATAATTAAAATTCGTCCTTGACTTATTTTATCCTCCATTTTTCCACGACCAAAGAAATATTTATAGGAACAGTTTTTTGTAATTCCCCATTCGATATTTCTATCATCAAAATATCCTATATATTTTTGATTTTCTTTTTTGTGATAAATTGGAAAATTACCAATTTCTAAATTAGCCGTTTGCCAATGTATTTCATTATCAGTTATCTTATATCCTAACAATAAAGGAATATTTACTCCTCTATTGTTTTTATTTGAGACTTCAAAATCATATAAAAATTTAAGAAAATCTTGACTAATTAGTGGTTCTAATTCTTTCCATGTTTCAAACGCAAATTTTTCAAAATTAGCTGGTGGCGTTTCTATATATATGTATATTCCATGATTACTACTTACTCGTCTAAGACTTTTTATTTGAATTCCCCATTGACACTGAATAATGCTTTTTTGGTATTTTGTTTTAAATTCTTGGACAACATTATTATATATTTTATTTCCATAATAGCTCCCTTCACTCATCAGCGAATATTCAAAATATCCAAAATCACCTTTATTAAAAGAATGACTCACTTCTGTAAATAAATAAGAATAATATGCTGTTTTAATTGGTGACGGATTTAGTATAAGATGTTCATAATGTTTATCTTCTTTACCATTTATGTAATACTCCCAAATCCATCTTTTTAATGAATTAAAGTCAATCTCAATCTTTTTTCTTAAATCAGTACAATGTGAAGTGTGAATACAGATAGAACCACTTTTCATAATGTGCTTATATTTTAATAAGCCAATATTAATAAAAGTAATTGATTCAGAATTTCCTGTTTTTAATGGATATTCTGGTAGTATTCTTACTTCAAAAATTAATGATTCTTGATTATCAGGTAATTTAATGGAAATAGCACCTTTTATATCTAAATCGTTAGTTATCTCAAAAGTATCTACAATTGAAACATCTTTAAGTTCAGAGACATATCCTATAATTTTATGTAGTCTATCTTCCATTAATTATCCAAATCTTTCGTTTTTTGGTGGAATAGTGAAAAAACCACTACCTTTTACTTGGTATTTATTTTCTTCTTTTTTATCTTCTTTAAACTTAGCATTTTCGGGAAAATATGTTTTTATATTCTCATCATTTTCTTCAATTCTATCAAGTATATTTTTCATATCATTTGAAAGTGTTCTTTTTTCAGATTCAGTTAAAGTATCGGCTAAGTCGTTTGAACTATTGCCTTTATCTTTTAGAGTAAAGCTGTCTTTTGTTACTTCATCTTTTATATACTCTAAAACTGTTTTCAGTTTATCCCAAAGATTACCCGCTATAGTTTTATTATCAAAAGCCTTAATTGTTATTAATTCCAAGAAATATGATTTTGTAGGATAATCGAATTTCGTCTTTTTCCAAACCTTTAAAAGTCTGATAATTTTTCTGATAGAATCTTTTTCGGTAGTAGCTCTATTTCTAATGCTATCTATTTGAGCCTGAATATTTGTCTGAATTCTTTCACTTCCAGCATCAAATTTTCCATATCTGGAATAGACATATAGGTTTAGTTTACTATCTTCTATATATTGTTTTTCGTTCAGTTCTCTACCAGGAGTAACATCAATTTTTACAATATCATTTTCTGAATCTGCATAAAATTCAATTCCGATTGACACTTTTTGTTTTTTTACTTTTGCTACATCTTTATATTTCTCATAAAGAAAATCGTAAACATCTTCGTACATTTCCTTGAGAGTTCCTTTTGTGCCAAAAGCATATCTTTTAAATGGAGCAATTAAATCAAAATCGAACTTTGTATTTATAGCCGTATTTTTAGCATACGAACCCGAATTAAAAGGATTGTAAATACTCCCTTTGTAATGTTCAAATAAATCGTCTTTGACTTCTTTATTCCTTTCTCTGAATTTGTTAAGAAGTTTTTCCTCTTTTGTAATTTGGTGAGTTTTTATTACGGAGTCTAAATGTTCACTTTTATTCATGTTTATTGGAGTTTAGTTTAAAAAATAATGGGGACTATGCCCCATTTTCTCAGTTTGTATTTGACTGCTTTGCTAAATATGCAAAACCAGCCGCTACTAAAAAGATAAAGATTCCAATAGAAATTATTCTAGCATTTTCTCCACTTGCTTTTATTGAATAGTTTCCGAATCCTAAGTCTAATGAATCATTTGTTATTAAATTCATCTTACATAAAATAGAATGGTTAAAAATAGCTTTTAACTTATCGACCTAAAAGCTTAGACGGTTACTTCCAGTAGTAACTACTTTTCTTTGCGAACCCCTTTGAATGGTTCGTTTGAAGATGTCTTCACATCCATAAATCTACCTGTGGTAGAATCTCTTTTAACCCAAAGTTCAGTTTTGGTATTCAAAACCTGTGAACGTTCCTTAATTGACCCTTTTCTGGCATTATCGCCAAATGGTTTATTAGTTGCCATAATTTTATATGTTTTAATATTAATTCATTAGCAAAGAAAAACAAATAAGTTTTCCAAAGCAAGAATGTTTTCATTTTTTTTATTTGTTTTCAAATATTGTACATAAGTTGATTAAAAAAGCGAGTTACCAAAGTGATAAATTTGTATTAGTGTTATTTATAGTTTAGATTTGTGCAAATATTTCAATAAAAGAAATTAATAAGAAATATGAAAGAAGAGCAAAAGAAGCAATTCTATATGCTAATAGGAGAAAATATTGTTAGGTATATGAAACAAAACAATATTAAGCAATCTCAGCTTTTAGAAAAATTAGAAGATGTTAAGAGTAGGTCTACTTTATCAAATATTTTATCAGGCAAAAGACAAATTAGTCTTCATTTACTTCATGACATTTCAATAATTATTAATGTCAATATCAATCTTTTAATACCATCAACTAATGAACTTTATAGTGTTTCAGACAACTTCAAATTGCGTGAGGCTCTAAATGATGCTAATATAGATGATACAAAAAATCTAAAATCATACTTAAATGATTTTATTAATAGATAAACTTTCAAACTACTTATGTTATGATAAATCAAGCTATTGAATTAAAAGCAGAAGGGCTTCTGCGTGATTCAAACACATTTTCATATCCAATAAAAGTTGAGGAGTGTGCAAAATATTTAAAATTACCAATTTCTGAACTTGATATAGAAGATGAAATTTCGGGTTTTTTGGCTATTAAAGATAAGGAATCTATAATTGGAGTTAATATGAAACATCATATTAACCGAAAAAGATTTACTATAGCTCACGAATTAGGTCATTTTATACTACATAAAAATGAGAACCCCCTTTTTATTGATAAAAATGAATCTAATGTTATTGCTATTTATAATAGAGACGAAAAATCTTCCAGAGGTGAAATCTTAAAAGAAAAAGAAGCCAATAGTTTTGCAGCAGCTTTATTGATGCCTAAGAAATTAATAAAAGAAGCTATTGAAAACAGTATTAATAAAAATAATATTTTATCTCTAATAGATGAGCTTGCAAGAAAATTTGAAGTTAGCCAACATGCTATGAGTATTAGGCTTTCAGATTTAGGGTATTCAGACTATACAAATGCCTTCTAAAATTTATTCTTTTTATTTGTTTATCAAATAGCCTTTGTAAAATAGGTATTTATTAGTTGAAAATGTTAATATAAGGTTAGGTTTTTAAGTTAAAAGTATCTCTATCTTATTTCTGATATGATTTAGTCAAGACAAAAGTTCATTTGTTGACTTAAAGTTTCGTACAGTTATTCAACAGTTTGTTATCGTATTTTTGTTACAATATTCATGTTTGTATAGAAGGATAAAGAATGTTAAAAAGATGGAGTAGTTTATTATTATATTATAAACCCTAAAACTTGAGTTACTTAGCTTTGTTAATAAAGAAAAAAGCACTTCTCATTAGTTATGAAAAGTGCTTAATTTTAATTAGTAGCAAATTGCAATTTAAGCTCAATACTTACATTTCTTATTTTATTTTTTTCTAAAATTAGACTTTCAAAAGTTTGTTTAAATTTTTCTTTAAGTTCAACAAAACAAGTGCCTTCTCTTTGAATAACTGTTTGATACACCTCTTTACATTCTGCAAACACTTTTTTATACTCATTTTTATTACTTAGAATTTTTTTATGGTCTTCCATAAAAACGGTATCTGTATATGCTTTGACTGATGCATATTCTAAGGGGGATAAGTTATCAGCAAATGGTGTTTTTCTAATTGAACCGAATACACTTATTAATTTGTCATAGCATTTATGCCAATTTTCTACATTGAGTAAGTCTTGTAGTGTAATTTGTTCATTACCAAGTTTACCAAATATTTTTCTTGTTTGCTCAATGTTTTTGCACACAAATTCATATCTTAATATTTTGCCCTTTACCTGTGCTTGTTTTCCTTTATCATAAAATTTTACTGCATAGTTCGTAAAATCACACCTCTTTTCGATAGGTTTTCCATATTCATTTGGCATGACATAAAAAGGATTTGAAGCAGTGGTAACAATGGAGTCAAATCTTGAAATTATGCTAAACGGTTTTTGATTCACAATTATATTTAAACCAAACTCAAAATGACCAAATAACTTCAAATCATTAGGATAACAGTCTAATGTGTTACAAAGAAACAGCACTGTTTCATTAAAATTTGCAAGTGTAAAAGTATTATGGTTATATGCCCCCCAATTTAAAATGTGAGTGTTATAAAATTTATGAATAGAATTTTTTATCCAAAGTTGTTTGGAATGTGGATAAAACTCAATTCTTAAATTTTCCCAGTTTATATACCGTTTCCCACCTCGTTGAGATTTAGCATAAGTAATGGAGTTAACATTTGCCCCTATATGCTTGGTAACTAATTTATAGAATCGTTCTTTTGAGAAATTTTCTAATTTGAATGAAATATTATCGAACATAGTGGTATTTTCTTTTAGTGTGAATTTCTATTTCGGTTGTTAATTCATCATTTGATTTTACTTTTCTTATATTTAACCAATTTTCTAAGTCTTCTTTTTTGAAGTATAATTTCTTCCCTGCTTTGTAATAAGGTACCACATTATTCATACGATACTTGTACAAACAAGAGGCAGAAATACCTAAGAAACTACAAGTTTCTTTAAAATCCATGAACGGTTTATTTATTTTTGAGACAATATTTCCATTTAATACCTCTTTTAAGGCATTGATTAGAACTTGGTGGTTTTCAATTATTTCCATGATTCTTTTATGATTTTCAAAATGATAGTTGTATACTAAACTTATTTTTTGGAGAATAGCTAAAGTAGATTATACTACAATTACTTGTTGCATAAAAGTTAGGGAGGAACCTTATTTAAGCGTAAAATAGTTTTCAAAAAGACTATGAGATTAGATAGCTTTTTAGCAATTTCTTTAATTTGTGGAGTAAACTGTTCAGTTTCAAATAGATGTACCATACTTATGCTATTATTTTAATAGCACAAGATTACGAAGTGGATAAGTGGCAACAAGGTGGACAAAAAGTGATTTCGTGAACAATAAATTTATTTGTTCCTACTTAGTAAAAGTTGGTAGTTTTTGGGCTCTTCACTGAATTTTTTATAGTTCGTAGATTTTCGATAATTTTTTTTATTATCATTTAATCTTGGAAATATTCTTGTTAGAAAAATAAATATATTCTCTGAATACACTGTATCAGGATACTTTTCTTTTGTCATTAAATAGAAAGAATATCTTATTTCTCCAGCTCTTAATGCAGTACTTTTTATAGGTTTGAGGTCTTCTGGAACTTCTAATTTCTCGAATAAATAATTTGTGGCTTCGATTAGATGATTATATTCATTAAGTGTCATGTAAGGTTTATTTGTTAAACTTTTACCTTTCAGAAAAAAAAGGAATTTTTCAGCAAATGATTCATTGTTGTCTTGACTCTGTACATTTTTATCAATGTTAATTTCTGAATCTACATTTGATGAATTACCCCTATAATATGGAGTAATTTGTTCATTATTAGTTACATCATCATTTTTAACATTAGAA
The DNA here is from genome assembly GCF_014644295.1 of Emticicia aquatilis. Classification (GTDB taxonomy): domain Bacteria; phylum Bacteroidota; class Bacteroidia; order Cytophagales; family Spirosomataceae; genus Emticicia; species Emticicia aquatilis. Next base: position 104,961 of record NZ_BMKK01000001.1, on the reverse strand, counting down.
ACAGGGTTTTCAAGTTTTAAAAGGTTTTTCTTATACTGGGCTACTTTTTCTTTTAATTCATTTAATTGATTAAATCTTTTTGTGAGCCATCTTGACTGTGCAGATAATGCTCCACTACCATGAGTATTTATCTCTGATAATATGTCTTCTTGGGTAATTTCATCAAATACACATTCCCCGATTTTATCTAATCTATCAGTAAAATATTCCTCTAACTCAACATTGTTTGATAATAAAACATCTAATCTTTCTAAAAAAAATATCGTTTCGTTTGTTGTTGTAAGTTCATTACATAAATCTTCAAATACCAAGTTATAACTATAATCTTTTGCATAAGAAAAGGGCTCACTTTTCTTGGTATAGAATAAAAGCCTAAAAATTAACTGTGATGTCTTATTTAAGGCATTTTCAAAATGATGTTTATTATCATTCATTCTCTAATAAAATTAAAGTAGGATAGACTAAATAAAAATGATAGAACTCAAATCTCAAGTTAAATTTTTTAGTTCAATTTTAGGTAGCTTAGATAATGCTTTTATTTTTGTTTCATTCATTATTTTAGCATAAATCTGAGTTGTTTTTAAATCCCTATGACCCAACATCTCAGAGACAGTATAAATATCTACTCCATTATTGAGCAATAACATTGCATTAGTATGTCTTGCACAATGGAAAGTAATATGTTTTTTTATACCTACATTCAAAACCCATATAGCTAAAGTTGAATTGTTGTATGCACTATATTTTAACCCTTTAAAAGCTCTATCTTCGTCCTTCTGTCTTTCTCCTAATAATTCCAAAGCATTAGCAGATATTGGGAGTGTTTCAGAGTTTTTAGTCTTTTTTTGTGTATATACTATGTGAGGAATGTTATCAATAATTTGAATATTTTTCCATTTTAAATTATTGACGTCTGACCACCTTAAACCTGTAAGACAGCTAAATATAAATGCCTTTTTAAGTAAGTTGTTTTTGCAAGGCTCTTCTACTAATTTATTTAACTCTTCATTTGTTAAAAACTCTCTATGAGTTTCTACTAATCTTGGTGCGGTTACCCTATCAGCAGGGTTTTCATAGATTAATTTTTCTCTATATGCTCTGTGTATAGAGGCTTTTAATTTATTGAAGTAATTACTTGCGGAGTTTTGGTGTACCTTTTTTAAGAGATATGCTCTAAACGTTTCTAAAAAATCTTCTGTAAGTTCGCCAAATAAAATTGGTTTTTTAAAATCATTGAGGTGTTTATTAACACTTATCCAAGTTTCATGGTTTTTACCTGTTTTTATTCTCTCTGAAACTAAATCATTGAAATATTCGGAAAATGTTTTATTATTCTTTTGAGGAACACGAAACCCTAAGCCTAAATGTTGGATTTCTGTTAATCTTTTTAACTTCAGTTGGTCTGCTAATCTTAATGTCTCTTTATTTTTCTGTTTTACTAATGGATTATTCTTGTCATCTTCTAAGTAAAGACCTAATGTTTCTTGGGTTTGCTTTCCATTTACATATACATCCAGAAACAAACTCTTTCTATTACCTTTTAAAGCTCTTTCTCTAATTATTACATTCATATTTATATTTTATTGATTTGTTACTAAAATTAATAAATAATCAATAAAAATAATAATAAATAATGAAAATATTTGATAAATAATGAAAATAAAATATACTGTAAAGTGTTTATTATAAGTGATTTATATTTCTTTTGTTTTCCTTTGTTTTCATCTATTTTTATAGTATTACTTTCCAATGCAAAATTTACTAAATATATTGGCCAGTAAATCATCGGAAGAGATAGCTCCCGTAATCTCACCCAAATGATGCAACGAAAGACGAATATCTTGAGCCAAGAAATCGCCTGTTATACCTAAATCTAAACCATTCAATACTTCACTCAATGCTTCGTTGGCTTTTACAAGGTGTTCATAGTGGCGTAAATTCGTCAGCATTGTATCAGCTTGTTTTTTCATTTTTGCTTTAGCTACGATTGCAGCTTTGAGTTCATCAATACCGATGTTGTTTTTTGCTGAAATACCCAAGCCATCTACATTTTCTGCTTTTGCCACCAAATCAATCTTATTTCTTACTCTAATAATCTTATCTTCATCAAATTCTGAAATAAAATCTTCATTTGAATCTTGACTATCCGACAGCAATAGCACAATTTCTGCTCTACGCATGGCATCTTTCGAGCGTTCGATACCAATTGATTCTACAACATCTTTTGTCTCTCTGATTCCTGCGGTATCAATAAATCTAAACTTTATCCCTTCAATAAAAAGCACATCTTCAATCACATCACGGGTTGTGCCAGCAATTTCGGTTACGATTGCCCTTTCTTCATTCAACAAGACATTGAGTAAAGTAGATTTTCCTGCATTGGGCGGGCCAATTATCGCCACAGGAAGACCTTCTTTTATCACATTTCCCGCATCAAAAGAATCTATTAGATTTTTCAGAAAATTTTGAATTTTCAATATTAAAGATTTTAAGTCATCTCTTTCTGCAAATTCTACGTCTTCTTCGCCAAAATCTAATTCTAATTCAACCAAACTTGCAAAATGAATCAGTTCTTCACGCAATGCCTTCAATTGATTCGAGAAACCTCCACGCATCAAGTTCATGGCAGTTTTATGGGCTGCTTCGGAGTCAGCGGCAATCAAATCTGCTACGGCTTCGGCTTGTACTAAATCAAATTGACCGTTTAAAAATGCACGTTGCGTAAACTCTCCTGCCTGTGCCATTCGGCAACCGTTTTGGAGCAGAAGTTTCAGAATATACCTTATTATATAGTCGCTACCGTGACAAGAAATTTCTACGACATCTTCTTTCGTAAAACTTTTGGGAGTTTTAAAAACTGCTATCAAAACTTCATCGACAATCACGCCGCCATCTCGAATCGTACCGAAATGAATCGTGTGGGAATCTACTTTCGTTAGGTCTTTTCCCTTGAAAATTTTATTGACAATCTCAAATGTACGCTCGCCCGAAACACGGATTACCCCGATTGCTCCAATGCCTTGTGGCGTAGCCAACGCACAAATTGTTTCTAATTGAATCATTTATTGTATAAAAAACTTATTAAACCATCCCATTAATCAAGCTTACAAATCCTGTAAATCTTTTAATCGTGGTTTTAATTACTTATTTTTGCAAATCTACCAACTAAAATCTTAAAATCAGTGATTGTAGATAATACGTCGATAATTTATTTGAAACTATCGACTTACAGCCCTGTACTTTCGACTTTTGAAATATGCTAAAAGCAAGACAATTGTGGTATCTGAATGCAATCTTATTGGTGGTTGCTCTATTTATTGCTTATCAAATATGGTTTGCTCCACGTAAAGATGCTTGGAATTTTGTGCCTGACAGTACTTTTTTGGTTGTCGAAAGCTCCGAAATTCAACAATCACTTTATTCCAAAACTGACCCCACTCAGCTTGCTGATATTCCTTTTTTTTACGATGCCTTAGTTCAACTAAAAAAGGTAGGCGAAAATATTGATAACCAAGATATTGCTAAAAAGTTCTTCGAGAAAAAACTTATTACTTATTCGCTTCACCGAGAAAACAAGAAAAACCTCGAATACATTATATATATTCCTGCGGGAAATTTCGGTGATGAAGCCTTCTTGAATAATCTTTTAGTGCCAGATGCTACCAAACGTAAAGTTTACGGACGTAACTATAAAGGATTACGTATCAACGAATTATACGATGTAAACAGCCGTCCAATATTCAATTTCTTTGTGCATGATGATTTCTTGATTTGTAGTGCGTCAAAAGTATTGCTCGAAGAAGTAGCCAATCGAATCAAGTCAGGTGTAGCAATCGAACGAGTGCCATTCAAAGAAAGTAGAAAAGGAACTGCCCACATTTATTTCAAAAGTAAAAGTTTGCAAGATGTAGCCGATATTCTTCCGTCACAATTGTCGCCTAATCTCATTGAGTTTTTCGGAAATATCACCCCACGAAATCCCGATATTGTTTTCGAGAAACAAAAACTACCTAATATCATTTCTGCCTACATTTACTCAAAAGGCAAAAATGCTATTCCGTTTTTAGGGATTTTTGCTCGCCAGAAACCACAGCCATTTGCATGTACGGGGCTAATTCCCGAAAATACAGCTATCACGATTCGTCTGAGTTTTAAGAATAAACTTTTGTTGGCACAGGAGTTTAATACTTATATGAAAAACGAAGAACCCGAACTCGTTGCCGAAAAAGATAGTGTGAATCGTTTGCTTAATGCCAATATCAATAGTTTTTATTCGATTCTAAAAGATGAAATAGTTTTATGCGAGATGGAAACTTCATCGGATGAACCATCGAAGAAAATCCTGCTCATCAAAACCGAAGATTCGGCCGAAGCTCTCAATTTATTTGATGATTTAGCTACCAATGCCGAAAAGATTTCGAGTTATTTCAAATCCCAACCGTTCACATACCTCAATAATTATGTAAGAAAAATTGATGTCAGCCAATTACCCGCCATGCTTTTTGGTTCTGTATTCAAAGGTTTTTCTGACTGCTACTATACTCAAAAAGATGATTATATCATTTTGGCGAGCGATGACGATGCTATGCGTGAATACCTCAATAATCTAAACACAGGTCAAACTTGGGCAAAATCGAGCATTTATCGAGATTTTATAGCCAAACTTAGTCCACAATCGCAAGTAACCGCAATCATTAGCCCTCAGCGAGTATGGAACAATATTTATTATTCATTACCAAAAAAATGGCAAGCCTCAACTGTCAAGCATGAAGTTAGAGTGAAAGATTTACGCTTTATCGCCATCGAAAACTTTGTGATTAATAGCACCTTCGGCACTAAGTTTTTGATAGAAAAAGTCCCACAGACTCAAAAAGCGGCTGTCGTTAATAAGCTGTTCCTGCAAGATAGTTTAGTTGTCAATAGCCCATTGGCTGGTATTCCAAACATTATCAAAAATCCAGTTAATGCCGCCGATGAAATTATTATTCAGCAGGCAGATAGTCACCTGAAATTATTGTCAAATACTGCTAAAGAAATCAATGCTATTCCGGTGGGACAGGCAATCAACACCAACTATTTATTACCAACCGATTATTTTCAAGATGGCCTTTTGCATTATCTGACCACCACAGTAACTGATTTGGTGGTTTTGAGTAGAGATAATACAAAAGGGATTGTAGCCAGTTCGCCCGAATTATCGCTCGATGGTGGAGTAAAAGCCTTAGCCGCCAACGAAACCAAAATCTATGTCGTTGATGCTTCGGGGGCGATATATATAATTAATGAAGAAACCCAAAAAGTAAGCAAGATAAAGACCCCGACTCAGCTCGGCAGTATAGTTCAGATTCAGCCAGTTAAGTATAAAAACAATCCATATTTGGCTGTCCTTCAAAAAGATGGTACACTCAATGTATTTTACGAGCAAGGACCGAACCTAAGTGGTTTTCCGAAAGTGCCACTAACTGCCAGACCAGTAGGAATGATAGTGGAAGAAGATGGCAACAAAAACTCGGTAATTACTTTACTTTCTGAAATCGGTGAAATCAAGAAAGTAGATATGTTCGGCAATAGCATAACCGACGCCAATATTCAGTTGGAGCGACCCGATAAAGGAACGGTATTTGAACTATTATTCGACCAAAATCGCAAAGATTGGTTAGTGGTGCGTCGTACTCCAACTTCGATGGTGATTTTCAATAAGCAAGGAGCATCAGTCATAAAAATTGAAAGTACCAACTTTATGAAATCTCAATTGAAGTATTTCGATTTAGGAAATGACCTGCGAGTAATTTCAATTTTTGATGGAAAAAATAATACATTCTTTGACCTAAAAGGTAAAACTATCGGGGATAAACCGTTGCCAGCCAGTGCATTACCCGCACTTTCGTATGCCGAAGCCTATAATAAGTTGTACATTTATAACCCCAACAAAACCAAATTTGAGGTTTGGACAGTGAAGTTGAAATAAATATAAAATATTTCCACTAAACATTTGTAACTAAAAAATAAAACTTCTACCTTTGCACTCTCATTAAGAAACGGAGTATTCTTCTCTGGTCAAATGAAGTCCCAGCTCATGCGGGAAACCAATTTGATTATTGACCTGTTGAGTCGTCTGAATTTATTCACTACACTCATTTGAAACGGTCTCCGAAAGCTTTTGAACATTTACAGGAATCATTGCAAGGTAACAAGGAATTGTCCTGCACCTTTTGGTCCTTACCCACGTGGTTTGCAATGCAAAGTTTAAGTTGGCAGTGGTCAACCTCTGAAAAAAGTAAATAAATTATTGGCTTAAACTTGTAATCGTGCATTATTTTCACGAATTTTGCACCCCAGTTTACGTTGAACTGGCGAAACGGTGAAAGTTTAGGTTAAATTAGCAAAATAAAGCGTAAAATACCATGTCTGGAATTATTGGAAAGAAAGTTGGAATGACAACTATCTTCAACGCAGAAGGTCAAGCAGTGCCATGTACATTGATAGAAGCAGGCCCATGCGTTGTTACTCAAGTTCGTACTGAAGAAAAAGATGGCTACACAGCTATTCAATTAGGTTACGGCGAAAAGAAAGAAAAAAATACAAGCCGCTCGCTTGTAGGTCATTTTAAGAAAGCAGGTACAACACCTAAGCGTAAATTAGTAGAATTCAAAGAATTCGAAAAAGAATATAGCCTTGGCGAAACAATTCGTGTAGAAGATGTTTTTGCAGAAGGAGATTTCTTAGACGTAACTGGAAACTCGAAAGGTCGTGGCTTTCAAGGGGTTGTTAAGCGTCATGGATTTGCTGGGGTAGGTGGTCAAACACACGGTCAGCATAACAGAGGTCGTCACCCAGGTTCGATTGGTGCTTGTTCATTCCCATCACGTGTATTCAAAGGTGTTCGCATGGGTGGTCGTATGGGTAACACTCGTACTACAATCCAAAACTTGAAAGTATTAAAAGTACTTACAGAGCAAAACCTAATCGTAGTGAATGGTTCAATCCCAGGAGCGAAAAACGGTTACATTACATTACATAAATAAGATAACCCCCAGCCCTTTAAAGGGGTGTTATAGAAAAAGCTTCCACAGGGCAGGAGCTATTTAGGTCGAAGCTGAACGACATCGAAAAAATACAGTAATAAGCAAATGAATTTACCAGTATTAAGCAAAGACGGAAAAGACACAGGTCGCGTAGCTACATTAGCTGACAGTGTTTTCGGAATTGAGCCAAACCAACATGTTGTTTACTTAGATGTAAAACATTATTTGGCTAACCAACGTCAAGGAACTCACAAAGCAAAGCAAAGAGCAGAAATCGCTCGTTCTACTAAGAAAATCGTTCGTCAGAAAGGTTCAGGAGGTGCTCGTCACGGTTCTACCAAATCTCCAATCTTCGTAGGTGGTGGCCGTGTATTCGGTCCAGTTCCACGTGATTACGATTTCAAACTCAACAAAAAAATCAAAGTGTTGGCTCGTAAGTCAGTACTTTCTTCAAGAGCTTCTGAAAACAATGTTTCAATCATTGAAAACTTTACTTTTGAAGCTCCAAAGACAAAATCATATTTGTCATTCCTCAACGCACTTTCTTTAGCTGGCACTAAAACCCTATTCATCATAGGCGATTATGATAGCAACGTATATTTATCAGCACGTAATATTCCTAAAACTAAGGTTTTGAGTGTTGATGAAGTAAGTACTTACGATTTAATTAACGCTGACAAAGTTTTAATTAGCGAAGGTGCATTGTCGAAAATTGAAACAATATTGAATTAAGACTTATAGTTGCATTGCAGCTTATAAATAATACAAAAATGAGCGTACTCAAAAGACCAATCGTTACCGAAAAATCACAAAAACTTACTACAAGTGGTAAATTTGTGTTTGAGGTTGAGTTGAATGCGAACAAAATCGAAATCGCAAAAGCTGTCGAAAAAATGTACGGTGTTACTGTAACAGACGTAAACACTGTTCGCCAAATCGGCAAAAAGAAATCGAGAATGACTCGTAGCAGAGCATCATCAGGTATGACTTCTACTTTCAAGAAAGCAGTAGTAACATTGAAAGATGGTGATTTAATCGATTTCTACGAAAATTTGTAATAAGTGCTAAAAGTAGCCAAGTATTACACAATTTACTAAATTAAAGTATAGCCTTTGGCTGCAAAAGATTAAGTAACAATGGGTATCAAAAAATTAAAACCAAACACACCTGGCCAACGTCATAGAATTGCTCCTGATTTTTCAGACATTACAGCAAGTAAGCCAGAGAAAAGCCTTACGGTAACCATCAAAAAAACTGGTGGTAGAAATAGCGAAGGTCACCGTACTGCACGCTACATTGGTGGTGGTCACAAACGTAGATATCGTTTGATTGACTTCAAAAGAAACAAAGTAGATGTTACGGCTGAAGTAAAAACTATCGAGTATGACCCAAATCGTACTGCACGTATTGCACTCGTACAATACGCTGATGGCGAGAAGGCTTATATTATTGCTCCTCAAGGATTGAAAGTTGGACAAACTATCATTGCAGGTTCAAATGTTGCACCAGAAATCGGTAACTCACTTCCAGTAGGAAACATGCCACTTGGTACAATCATTCACAACATCGAATTACAACCTGGTAAAGGTGCTCAGATGGCTCGTAGTGCTGGGGCTTACGCTCAAGTACTTGCAAAAGATGGCAAATATGTTACCTTAAAAATGCCATCTGGTGAAATGAGAATGGTACTTGCTACTTGTGTTGCCACAGTAGGTACAGTATCAAACGCAGACCACATGAACGTAACGCTTGGAAAAGCTGGTCGTAAACGCTGGTTAGGGGTTCGTCCAAGAGTAAGAGGTGTTGCAATGAACCCAGTTGACCACCCGATGGGTGGTGGTGAAGGTCGTTCGTCAGGTGGTCATCCACGTTCACGTAACGGTTTATTAGCGAAAGGTAAGAAAACTCGTGATACGACTAAGCCTTCAACAAGACTAATCATTTCAAGAAGAAGTAAATAATCATTAAGCAGTTTTAAAGTTTTGATTTTATTCAGAACTCAGGACTCAGAACTCAGAACAATTAAAAATGGCACGTTCACTTAAAAAAGGACCATACATTGATTTTCGCCTCGACAAGAAAGTTGTTGACATGAATAACTCAGGCAAAAAGTCAGTTATCAAAACGTGGTCACGTCGCTCAATGATTTCTCCAGATTTCATTGGACACACCTTCGCAGTACATAACGGAAATAAATTTATTCCTGTTTATGTAACTGATAACATGGTAGGACACAAACTTGGTGAATTTTCACCAACTCGTAACTTCCGTGGTCACGTAGCAAAAAAAGATAAAGGTAAAAGATAATAATTACAATGAAGAATGAAGAATGAAGAATGTAGAATGTAAAATGAAGTGTGAATACCGAAATGTAAACATAATTCTTAACTCTTAATTCTTAATTCTAAATTCATAATTCTACATTTCAAGAATAATGGAAGCAGTAGCAAAACTTAATGATTACCCTACCTCGCCTCGTAAGGCAAGATTAGTGATTGACCTTATTAGAGGGAAAAAGGTAAGTCAGGCTTTAGGCATTTTGAGCTTTCAGCCACAACACGCCGCACCAGTGGTTAAAAAAGTCTTATTATCGGCAGTTGCTAACTGGCAACAAAAGAATGAAGACTTGAAAATCGAAGACGCAGAATTGTACGTAAAGTCAATTTTCGTTGATGGTGGACGTATGTTGAAACGCATGAGACCAGCTCCACAAGGACGTGGATACCGTGTTCGTAAGCGTTCTCACCACCTTACAATTGTAGTTGATAGTGCAAATTAATTAAATCAAATAGCAAACGATACACTACTCGTATTGCTTAATAAAGTAAATTACCAATGGGACAAAAAGTAAATCCGGTAGGTCTAAGACTTGGTTATATCAGAGGATGGGATTCTAACTGGTATGGTGGAAAAACTTTCGCTGAGAAATTAGTTGAAGACCAAGAAATCCGTAAATACGTTTCAGCTCGTATTCCAAAAGGTGCTATCTCGAAAGTAGTTATCGAGCGTACTTTAAAACGCATCACACTTACAATCCATACAGCCCGTCCAGGTGTTGTTATCGGAAAAGGTGGAAATGAGGTTGATAAAATCAAGGAAGAGCTAAAAAAATTAACGGGCAAAGATGTTCAGATTAATATCTACGAAATCAAACGTCCAGAACTCGACGCTAAATTAGTAGGTGAATCAATCGCTCAACAACTTGAAGCTCGTATTTCTTACCGTCGTGCCATGAAGCAAGCTATTCAAGCTGCAGTTCGTGTAGGTGCACAAGGTATTAAAGTAAAGTTAGGTGGTCGTTTAGCAGGTGCTGAGATGGCACGTAACGAAATGTACAAAGAAGGACGTATTCCTTTGCATACACTTCGTGCTGACATAGACTACGCTATCTCTGAAGCCCTTACTGTGTACGGAAAAATCGGTATCAAAGTATGGATTTTCAAAGGTGAAGTTTACGGTAAGCGTGACTTGACTCCAGCAGGTGGTGGTACTTCTCAATCGAACAACGAAAGAGGTGGAGCAGATGCACAAGCTGGCGGACGTGGTGGTCGTGATGACCGCAGAGGCGGAGGCCGTGACGACCGCAGAGGTGGTGGTCGTGATGACAACAGAGGTGGTGGACGCAACAACGGTAATAACCGTGGCGGAAATCGCAACAATAATAACAACAGAGGTACAGGTCCAAATAAGAGATAAGCACCTAACTTAGTTTCAGGTTTACTTCTCGAAAGATTTTGATGTACTCATTGAAACATAAGATAATAAAACTTGAAACTAAGCACTCAGTGCTGAAAATATAACATCGTCATGTTACAACCAAGAAGAACCAAATTTCGTAAGCAACAAAAAGGCAGAATAAAAGGTCTTGCCACTCGTGGACACGAGATAGCTTTCGGAACATTCGCTATCAAATCTTTAGAGCCAGGTTTCATTACCTCTCGTCAGATTGAAGCAGCACGTATCGGTGTTACCCGTGCAATGAAACGTGAAGGTCAAGTATGGATTCGTATTTTTCCAGACAAACCAATCACTAAGAAGCCTTTAGAGGTACGTATGGGTAAAGGTAAAGGTGCACCTGAATACTGGGTAGCCAGCGTTAAGCCAGGTACAATTTTATTCGAGGCAACTGGAGTTCCAGTAGAGTTAGCAACCGAAGCACTTCGTTTAGCGGCTCAAAAACTTCCAGTTCAAACGAAGTTTGTAGTACGTAGAGACTACCAAGAAGGAGCTGAATAATAACAATAGTTCTGAGTGCTGGGTGCTGAATTCTGAATGTTCAAATGCGAGTTTTACAACTCAGAACTCAGAGCCGCTACGGCCGACCGTTCAGAATTCAGAACTCGACAAAGTTTAAATAAAAAAATGAAGAAGTCAGAAATTAAAGCATTGTCAGTTGAGCAGTTAGAGCAAAATATCGCTGTTGAAAAAGATAGAATCTTGAAATTACAGTTTGCTCACGCCATTACACCCATCGAAAATCCGATGCGTATCCGTCAGTCTCGTAGATTGATAGCTCAATTGATGACCGAATTGAACGCAAGATAAATTATAGCAATCCCTGTAAATACAGGATATCAAGTATCTGAACAATGGAAAGAAATCTCAGAAAAGAGCGTATCGGAACGGTAGTAAGCAACAAGATGGATAAATCAGGTGTTGTAGCTGTGGTTCGTAAATTGAAACATCCGAAGTACGGAAAGTTTATGCTCAAAACCAAGAAGTTTATGTTCCATGACGAGAACAATGAAGCAGGTATCGGTGATACTGTGAAAATTCAAGAGACTCGTCCTTTGAGCAAAAACAAAAATTGGAGATTAGTAGAAATCGTAGAAAAAGCGAAATAATAGCCCCAATTTTATTCTCCTTAGCTGGAGAAAGCTATTAACCAAATTACCCCTTGAGCAGGGTCGAATCCGACTTAGGGGTCTTAACTATTCATAAGACAATGTTACAGCAAGAATCAAGAGCAGGTGTTGCCGACAACAGTGGTGCAAAAGAAGTGCTTGTTATCCGTGTATTGGGTGGCACACGTAAACGTTATGCATCAATCGGTGATAAAGTTGTCGTAACGGTGAAATCAGCCCTTTCATCTTCAAACATGAAGAAAGGAACTGTATCAAAGGCTGTTGTTGTGAGAACTACTAAAGAAGTTCGTCGCAAAGATGGTACTTACATTCGTTTTGAAGACAACGCAGTCGTATTATTAAACAATCAAGATGAGCCACGTGGCACTCGTATTTTTGGACCTGTTGCTCGCGAATTGCGTGAGAAACAATTCATGAAAATCGTTTCTTTGGCTCCAGAAGTTCTTTAATTTGAATGATAAGTGGTGTAAACCAAACTATTTTCAAATTCTAAAATTTCCAAATTTTCAAATTCAAAGTAATGGAAAGAAAATTCAATAAGCAGCAGAAACAACACGTTCGCACTGGCGATACTGTTGAAGTGATTGCCGGCAATGCTAAAGGAAAGCGTGGCGTAATCAGTGAAGTGATTACATCAAAACAACGTGTAGTTGTTGAAGGTGTAAACATCATGAAGAAGCACGTAAAACCTTCTGCTCAATCTCCTCAAGGCGAAATCCGTGAGTTTGCAGCCCCTATTCACATCAGTAACGTTATGTTAGTTGACCCAGCTACTGGCAAACCAACACGTACTGGTCGTAAAGAAAACGACAAAGGAAAGTTACAAAGATTTTCTAAGGAAACTGGAAAATTTATTTAATCAATTACCATTTGGAATTAGCTTCTGCCGAAGCTTCTACCAATAAATATGAGGGTCGGAAATCCTCCTATTAAAAAATCTAATGGCACGTTTAAGAGAAAAATACACCAAAGACGTTGTACCAGCTTTGAAAGAAAAGTTTGGATACAAATCAGTGATGCAAGTTCCAGCATTGAAAAAGATTGTAGTGAACCGTGGGGTTGGAGCTGCAACTGGGGACAAGAAATTAATTGACAGTAGTTTAGAAGAAATCACTACAATTACTGGTCAGAAAGCAGTAGCTACACTTTCTAAGAAAGCCGTATCAAACTTTAAACTACGTGAAAATATGCCAATTGGTGTAAAAGTAACTTTACGTGGAGATAAAATGTATGAATTCTTAGACCGTTTGACTGCCATTGCTCTTCCACGTGTACGTGACTTCAAAGGTATTAGCGATAAAGGCTTTGACGGACGTGGAAACTATACCTTCGGTGTGAAAGAGCAAATCATCTTCCCTGAAATCTCGATTGATAAAATCTCTAAGATTCAAGGTATGGATATTACATTCGTAACATCAGCTGAAACAGATGCTGAAGCATACGAATTATTAAAAGCAATGGGAATGCCTTTTGCAAGCATTAAGAAATAATATTAAGATTTCGATATTTATAATTCAGTCATACAATGGCAAAAGAATCAATAAAAGCAAGAGATAGAAAAAAAGCAGCTTGTGTTGCTAAATACGCTTCAAAGCGTGCTGCTTTGAAAGAAGCAGGCGACCTAATTGGCTTAGACAAACTACCTCGCAACGCTTCACCTGTACGTTTACACAATCGTTGTCAATTGACAGGCCGTCCGAGAGGATATATGCGTAAATTCGGTATCAATCGTGTTACTTTCCGTGAAATGGCAAGTAAAGGATTAATCCCAGGAGTTACAAAAGCATCTTGGTAATTTTTGTAGAAGTACTTATTTTGATGTAAATATTTAAAGTTATTTTATGACTTAATAAAGAATATTTGTTCTTCTTGATAATTACTTGCACAAATACTACTTTTTCTAAAAAACATTTTCTAATTTTGCAGCCCAGTTAAGAAAGTCGTGCTCACGATACTGCTTAACGCTGGCTTAGGTATCCAAAATTAAATATCAAAAATGATTACAACGGATCCAATAGCAGACTTCCTTACCAGAATCCGAAATGCCATCAAGGCACGTCACAGAGTGGTAGAAATTCCTGCTTCGAACATCAAAAAAGCGATTACTCAAGTACTTTACGATAAAGGCTTTATTCAAAGTTATAAATTCGAAGAAGTTGCTCCTCAAGGAGTAATCAAAATTGCATTGAAGTACAATCCAGTTACGAAACAATCTGCTATCGTAGATTTAAAGAGAGTTTCAAAGCCAGGTTTACGTAAATATGCTGGTACAACCGAAATTCCACGTGTATTGAATGGTTTGGGTATTGCTATCGTTTCTACATCGAAAGGTGTAATGACTGATAAAGAAGCTCGTGCCTTGAAAGTAGGTGGTGAGGTATTGTGCTACGTATATTAATACAATGCTCAATTATTGACTTTATGTGCATCGCTGCACTTTATCGTCTTCACTCAAGTAAATTATTTGTTGACCGCTCCTAATAACTCGTGCCAACGAAAGTGTTTTGAAGCCTTAAACTATTTATAAAATGTCAAGAATTGGTAAAAAACCAGTTGCCCTTCCAAGTGGAGTAAGTATTTCAGTAGATGCTCAAAATGTAGTTACTGTAAAAGGACCAAAGGGTACACTTACACAAAAGGTTGATTCGGATATCACTGTTTCAGTTGAAGATAACGAATTGAAAGTTGAAAGACCAACTGAACAAAAAAGACACAAAGCCCTTCACGGTTTGTATCGCTCATTAATCAATAACATGGTTATCGGCGTTAGCACTGGCTATAAAGCTGAAATGGAAATCGTCGGTGTTGGTTACAAGGCTGCCAATAATGGTAATGTCCTTGATTTAAGCTTAGGTTTCTCGCACAATGTTTACTTCGTAGTTCCTTCAGAATTGAAAGTGACAACAGCGATGGAAAAAGGTAAGAACCCGATGGTAACTCTTGAAGGTACAGATAAGCAGTTAATCGGCTTAGTAGCTTCAAAAATCAAGTCATTACGTAAAGTTGAACCATACAAAGGTAAAGGTATTAGATTTGTTGGTGAAGTTATTCGTCGTAAGGCTGGTAAAACATCTGGTAAGAAGAAATAATCATTAGACACAAGACGTAGGAGAAACAAGTTTTAAAAGTTTAATACTTGCTGCTCTGAAAATCACAAAATAGCAAATACAATGTCAAGTGTAAAAACTGATAGAAGACAAAAAATTAAGTGGAGTATCCGTAACAAAATCTCTGGTACAACCGAGAGACCACGTTTGTCGGTATTCCGTTCAAATACTGCCATCTACGCTCAATTAATTGACGATTCTAAAGGTGAAACTTTAGCAGCCGTTTCAACAACCGAATTAGGTTTGAAAGGTGTTAAAATCGACAATTCAAAAGAAGTTGGTAAAAAGATAGCTGAAAAAGCGACCGAAAAAGGAATCCTTGCCTGTGTTTTCGACCGTAATGGCTATTTGTATCATGGTAACATCAAGGCTGTGGCTGAAGGAGCCAGAGAAGGCGGTTTGAAATTCTAATCTTGAAATTCTGAATCAATGAACAAAGCAAAAGTAAACGAGGCAGAACTCAAAGAAAGAGTAGTCGCCATCAATCGTGTAGCAAAAGTAGTAAAAGGTGGACGTCGTTTTAGCTTCTCAGCTATCGTTGTTTTAGGCGATGGTAAAGGAGTAGTAGGACAGGGCTTAGGTAAAGCAAATGAGGTAACTGATGCAATTGCAAAAGCTATCGAAGATGCTAAGAAAAACTTAGTAACTGTTCCTGTAATTAACGATACAGTGCCTCATGAAATTCATGGAAAATTCTCAGGTGGTTTAGTATTCGTTAAACCAGCAGCTCCTGGTACAGGTATTATTGCTGGTGGTGCGATGCGTGCCGTTTTAGAAGCAGCCGGAATTCATAATGTATTGGCAAAGTCTAAAGGTTCATCAAACCCTCACAACGTAGTAAAAGCAACTATCGATGCTCTTAGCCAAATGAGAGCTCCACATGCAGTAGCTTTCCAACGTAGTGTAAAAATGACTAAAGTATTCAACGGATAATAGCTCTGAGCTTTAAGTTTACTGACTGCCATCTTGTGCATTGGTTAACTTAAAGCTTATTGCATACAGCTAATAAAAAAATGGCAAAGGTAAAAATTACTCAAGTGAGAAGTACAATTGGCAGACCAGAAGTTCAAAAGCGTACAATAGCTGCTTTAGGCCTTGGTAAAATCAATCGTACTGTTGAAAAAGAATTAAACCCTGCAGTGCAAGGAATGATTAATGCGGTGAATCACCTATTAGTTGTTGAGCAAGCATAAGCAAGAATACTTCTTTATTCAAAAACTTATTTATTTACTTTTAGTACTTAGATAAGCTAGCAGGCATAGCCGAGTAAATCTGAAGGTCAGATTTGCGTATTATTAACCCGATTAAATTAATCGAATTACAATGAAATTAGAATCTCTAAAACCAGCGAAAGGTTCAGTAAAAGCAAATGATAGAGTAGGTCGTGGTCACGGTTCAGGTGGTGGTGGCACTGCTAAACGTGGTCATAAAGGTGCAAAATCTCGTTCAGGTTACAGCCAAAAACGTGGTTTTGAAGGTGGTCAAATGCCTCTACAACGTCGTGTTCCTAAGTTCGGTTTCAAAAATATCAACCGTGTTGAGTACAAAGCTATCAACTTGGATACAATTCAAGCATTATTTGATAAAACTGGTATCACTAACATTGATTTAGGTGTATTGTATAATAATGGACTTATTTCAAAATCTGATTTGGTAAAGGTATTAGGTCGTGGTGAATTGACTGCAACGGTTAATTTACGTGCTAACGCTTTCTCTGCTTCAGCAGTTGCTGCTATCGAGAAAGCTGGTGGTTCTGCTACAGTTGATGCAACATTCAATCCTGAAGCTTCTGCTACTGCGGTCGCTCAGCCAGTTGCAGAGGTTGTTGCTGAAGAGAAACCAAAGAAAGCAGCAAAAAAAAAAGCTGAAGGTGACGATTTAAAATTAATCGAAGGAGTTGGTCCGAAAATTGCAGATTTGTTAATTAATGCAGGAATTGTTACATTTGCAGATTTAGCAGCAACTCCAGTTGAGAAAGTTTCTGAAATCCTTGATGCAGCAGGTTCCAAATTTGCGATGCACAACCCAGCTACTTGGGCAGACCAAGCCGCTTTGGCTCGTGATGGCAAGTGGGATGAGTTGAAGGAATTGCAAGACAAACTCAATGCAGGTAAAGCTGAGTAATTTCACTAAAACGCCTTGTTTTTCCTATTAAAATGAACAAATTCATTACGACACTCCGAAACATTTGGTCAATAGAGGAGCTGAGAAAGAGAATTCTCCAGACTATATTGATTATCTTAATTTTCAGAATTGGTTCACACGTGGTTTTGCCAGGTGTTGATGTAGCAAAATTGAAAGACCTTACTCAAACTAACGGTTTGTTAGGTCTATTAAATACACTCGTCGGTGGTGCTTTCCAAAATGCTTCAGTTATGGCACTCGGAATTATGCCTTATATTTCGGCATCCATCGCAATCCAATTGCTTACACTTGCTCTACCATATTTTAGTAAATTACAAAAAGAAGGTGAGTCTGGTCGTAGAAAATTGAATCAGATTACTCGTTGGTTAACAATCATTGTAGCTGCTGCTCAAGCATTAACTTATGTAAGAGCTACAATTCCAACTGATGCAATTACAATTAGCCAAGGGTTATTTTACTTTAGTTCAGTAATTTTAATCGTTTCAGGTACTGTAATGTGTATGTGGTTGGGTGAAAGAATGACCGAAAAAGGGGTTGGTAACGGTATATCAATGATGATTATGATTGGTATCGTTTCAAGATTCCCTGGAGCAATTATCGGTGAGGCTCAATCAAGAGGTGGAAATGGTCAAATCCTTTTCTTTGTACTTGAACTTGTGGCTTTATTCTTAGTTGTTTTATTTGCGGTTGCAATTACACAGGCAACAAGAAGAATTCCTGTTCAATATGCTAAACAAATTGTTGGCAATAAAGTAGTAACAGGACAACGTCAGTATCTTCCATTAAAGTTGAACATCGCTGGTGTAATGCCAATTATTTTTGGTCAAGCCTTGATGTTTATCCCGGGATTAGTATTGACATATTTAGCAGAGAGTACAAAAAGTGATACTTTCCAAAGCTGGGCAATTATTATGAATAGCCCAACTTCATGGCAGTATTGTTTAATCTACGCTATTTTGATTATTGGATTTACATTTTTCTATACTGCGATTTCGATTAATCCTAATCAAATTGCTGATGATATGAAACGTGGTGGTGGATTCATTCCTGGTGTTAAGCCTGGTCAACCAACATCTGATTTTGTAGCCAATATTTTAGATAGAATTACATTACCTGGTGGGGTTCTTTTAGCAGTGATTGCTATTTTACCTGCATTCGCTGGCCTTTTAGGTATGACTCAAGGTTTTGCTTCATTCTTTGGAGGTACTTCATTATTGATTCTTGTAGGTGTTGTTTTAGATACATTGCAACAAATTGAGAGTTATTTATTAATGAAGCGTTACGAAGGTTTGATGCAGTCAGGACGTATCCAAGGTCGTCAGATTGATGCTAACGTTCCTGCATAACAAAACGACAACGCAGTCATGAGTAAAAAAGATAGAATAATTTATCTAAAATCTGAAGAAGAGTTAGAGATAATTAGAGAGAATGGCCATATTTTAGGTAAAGCTCATGCTGAAGTTGCTAAATTAATTGAGCCTGGTGTTACGACTAAAGCACTTGATAAAGTAGCTTTTGAGTACATCCAAGATAATGCAGCTCAACCATCTTTTTTGAATTATAATGGTTTTCCAGCGAGTTTATGTATTTCAGTAAATGAAGTTGTAGTTCACGGAATACCGAGTAATAGAGTTTTAAAAGATGGCGATATAGTTTCGATTGATTGCGGAGTATATAAAAAAGGATTTCACGCAGATAGTGCTTATACTTACACTATTGGTGAGGTTCAGAATGAAGTACTTGATTTGCTTAAACATACTTATCGTTCTTTATTCAAAGGTATTGAACAAGCAAGGGTAGGTAATCGAATTGGGGATGTAAGTTATGCCGTTCAAAATTATGCAGAAGCACAGCGTTATGGTGTTGTGAGAGAGTTAGTTGGTCATGGGGTTGGAAAGTTTCTGCATGAAGCACCAGAGGTTCCAAACTTTGGTAAGCGTGGAAATGGGCCTAAACTTCTTGAAGGAATGGTACTGGCAATCGAACCAATGATTACTTTAGGACGCAGAGGGGTTGTTCAAGAAAACGATAATTGGACTATTCGAACTGAAGACCGCAAGCAAGCTGCTCATTATGAACACACGGTTGTTGTTAGAAAAGGTACTGCCGAAATCTTAACTACTTTTCAGTATATCGAAGAGGTTTTAGCAAAAAAGAATTTAGTAATCGCATAGTACATAAGAACAGCGACTTTTTAAATGAAAGTCAGCATATTAAATTAAATGGCAAAACAATCAAATATCGAAGTTGACGGCATCATTACTGAGGCTCTTTCAAATGCCATGTTTCGTGTGCGTTTAGAGAATCAGCATGAGTTAATCGCTCATATTTCTGGTAAAATGAGAATGAATTATATTCGTATTTTGCCAGGTGATAAGGTAAGACTCGAAATGTCACCTTATGACCTTACAAAAGCTCGAATCACGTATCGTTATAAATAACCCCAGCCCTTTACAGGGAAAGTGTAAAGTATAACGTAAAGAATTATAGCATTAGTGTGAAATTTTGTGGCTATAAATTACCCCAAGACACAAAAATATTCTTACAAAAATCCCCCTTTAGGGGTCAGGGGTGGAATCATATTCGTTATGAAAGTTAAAGCATCAGTAAAGAAGCGTAGTGCTGAATGTAAAGTTATCCGTCGTAAGGGTAAAATTTACGTTATTAACAAAAAGAATCCTAAGTTTAAACAAAGACAAGGCTAATTTCTATGAGGATTGCAGGTGTTGATATCCCAGACAAAAAAAGAGGCGAAATCGCCCTTACTTACATCTACGGTATTGGCCGTAGTGCCTCACAAAAAATTCTAACAAAAGCAAATATCAGTTTTGATAAAAAAGCTGGCGAATGGAATGACAGTGAAGCAAATGCCATCCGTGGTATCATTACGGAAGAGATGACTGTTGAAGGTCAATTGCGTTCAGAAGTGCAACTTGCTATCAAACGTTTGATGGATATTGGTTGCTACCGTGGTGTTCGTCACCGTAAAGGTTTACCACTTCGTGGACAACGTACCAAAAACAACTCACGTACCCGTAAAGGTAAGCGTAAGACTGTAGCTAACAAGAAGAAAGCTACTAAGTAATCCCACTCTTAATCTCTTAGTGAGGTTTTTAGTAAATATTTGGGTTTTCTTGTGGGAAAGAGAATCGAACAGAGTACAGGTTTTTCTGTACTGCCAATCATTTAACAATGTTTTGTCACAATGGCACAAGCAAAAAGAAAAGATAAAGCAAAAAAGAGAATTGTGATTGTTGAGCCAGTAGGCCAAGTTCACATCAAAGCATCTTTCAATAACATCATTATCTCTGTTACAAATAGCCAAGGTCAAGTAATTTCTTGGGGTTCAGCAGGTAAAATGGGCTTCAAAGGTTCAAAGAAAAATACACCATACGCTGCACAAATGGCAGCTCAGAGTTGTGCTCAAGTAGCTTACGAAGCAGGAATGCGTAAAGCTGAAGTTTTTGTAAAAGGACCAGGGTCAGGACGTGAGTCGGCAATCCGTACTATTCAAAACTCAGGTATCGAAGTTACTACAATTACTGATGTAACGCCACTTCCTCATAACGGATGTCGTCCGCCTAAGCGTAGAAGAGTTTAATACATCTACAAAAGAATGAAAACATTTGGACTAAGTTTAAATTTAGTTTCGAAAGTTTTCGTTCTTTTGTTTCTTAATTATATAATAAATTGTTAATTATTCCGTTTATTAACGGAATTAGAAATAGAAAAACAGCTTTTTAGCTGTTGTTTGGGCAACCAATTCGATTGATAGTTTGGACATTGGGGCTAATCAATCTCTATTTCGAGTTTAAAAACCAAAAAAAATGGCAAGATACACAGGTCCAAAAGTAAGGATTTCAAGAAAGTTTGGTGAACCAGTAATGGGGCCAAGCAAAGCGTTGAGTAAAAAAGCTTATCCTCCAGGCCAACACGGAAAAGGTCGTAAAAGCAAAAAATCAGAGTACGGTCAACAATTAATCGAAAAACAAAAGGTAAAATACACTTATGGTATTTTAGAGCGTCAGTTTGCACGTTTCTTCCACCTTGCTTCTGTTAAAGAAGGGCGTACTGGTGATAACCTATTGAAACTTTGTGAAGGTCGTCTTGACAACACAGTTTATCGTTTAGGAATTGCTCCAACACGCCGTGCTGCACGTCAATTAGTAACACACTGCCACATCACAGTTGATGGAACTGTTTTAAATGTTCCTTCGTTGATTTTAAAGCCAGGTCAAATTGTTGGTGTACGTGAGAAATCAAAAGCTCTTGTTGCAATCGCTGACAGTTTGAAAGCACGTAATGCAAAACGTTACAACTGGTTAGAGTGGGATGCTACTGAAATGGTTGGTAAATTTATCAGCTACCCAGAGCGTGACCAAATACCTGAAAACTTCAACGAGCAGGCTATCGTCGAGTTGTATAACAAATAATATTTGTACAGTGGTTGTGCCATTACTGTTCAATACAGTAGTGGCACAGCTACGTTTTTTTATTGGTGGTGTAGCTAACCACCTTTTAGTTAACGAAAACAAACACACTGCATACGTATGTCAATATTAGCATTTCAAATGCCTGACAAGGTTGTCATGGAAAAAGCTGACGACTTCCATGGCTTTTTCGAGTTTAAACCACTCGAAAGAGGGTATGGTGTGACCATCGGAAACGCACTTCGTCGTATTTTGTTATCTTCTTTGGAAGGTTACGCAATTACTTCGGTAAGATTCCCGGGGGTATTACACGAATTTTCGAGCATTGATGGGGTTGTTGATGATGTTACAGAAATCATCCTTAACCTTAAAATGGTTCGTTTCAAAAAAGTTTCTGATTATGTAGATAACAAATTTACAGTTAGAATCAAAAACCAATCTGTTTTGACTGCAGGTGACCTCGGTAAGTTTACACAAAGTTTTCAAATTCTGAATCCTGATTTGGTAATCGCTCGTATGGATGACCAAAAAGAATTAGAGCTTGAAGTAATTGTGGACAAAGGCCGTGGTTATGTAGCTGCTGACGAACAAAAACAAAACGATTTACCAATTGGGTTTATTTCGATTGATTCAATTTTTACACCTATCAAAAATGTTAAGTATAGCATTGAGAATACTCGTGTAGAACAAAGAACTGACTACGAAAAACTCTTACTTGAAATCAAAACTGATGGTTCAATCCACCCAGAGAGAGCTTTGCAAGAAGCTGCTCATATTTTGATTCAACACTTCTTGAAGTTTACGGACGAAAACATGGTATTTGATACCAAGAAAGATGATGAAGACAATATTGTTGATGAAGAATTCTTACACATGCGTAAGCTATTGAAGACTTCGTTGCAAGATTTAGACTTGTCAGTACGTGCGTACAACTGTTTGAAATCTGCTGATATTCGTACATTGGGCGATTTGGCAAGACTTGAAGTAGCTGATATGATGAAATTCCGTAACTTCGGTAAGAAGTCATTAACGGAGTTGGAGCAATTAGTTGCTGACAAAGGCTTACATTTCGGTATGGATGTATTGAAATATAAGTTAGACGAAGATTGATATTAGACTTTCCTCTTTCCATGAATACTTGGGAAGAGGATTTTTTATATTTTTCGAACCGCAGTTATCGAGTAAATTAATTAACAATCGTGATAGGTGGAATTGCCAAGACTGCGTAGGCATTTTTGACCGTTACTTACGAAACAAATACAATGAGACACGGAAACAAAATCAACCATTTAGGTAGAACTCACTCGCACAGAGATGCGTTGTTGAAAAATTTAGCGATTTCTTTAATCCAGTACAAACGTATTGAAACAACTTTGGCTAAAGCTAAAGAATTGCGTAAATATGTTGAGCCTTTGATTACTAAATCAAAAAATGATAGCACTCACTCTCGTAGAACTGTTTTTTCTTACCTACAAGACAAAGAAGCAATCAAAACATTGTTTGGTGAAATTGCTGAGAAAGTAGCTAACCGTAACGGTGGTTATACTCGTATCATCAAATTAGGAACACGTTTTGGTGATAACGCTGAAGTTGCCTTGATTGAATTGGTTGACTATAACGAAGCATTATTGACTTCGGCAGAAGAGAAAACTACGAAAACTCGTCGTAGCCGTCGTGGTGGTAAGAAAGCTGAAGGTTCTGCTGCTGTTGAAGCTGCTCCTGTTGCTGATGAATCATCAGCTGTGGTTGTAGAAGATGCACCAGCTGCTGAAGTAGTAGCTGAAGCTGCTCCTGCAGTAGAAGAAGCTCCAGAAGCACCAGCCGCTGAAGGCGAAGAAACTAAAGAAGCTTAATTGCTCGAAAGTTCTTGATGAAAAACCTCAAACGAAAGTTTGAGGTTTTTTTTTGCTCATTCCAACCTTTTGGTAATATTATCTGTCAGTATCTGAAAGTAAAAAAACTCTGCGAATGAGAAAGATATTTATATGCTACATAATTTGTTTACCATTGTTTGCTCAAACGGATTTTACAAAAATCTCGTGGAGATTTCGTGGTCCAGTCAATTATAATTTAGGTTCAAAAGAAGTAATTGATATTGCAACTGACCCAAATGATGCCCAAAAGCTGTGGGCGTGTACGTTAGAAGATGGGTTATTATTTAATGATAATGTAGTTGATGCAAATAGCCAATGGCAGAGGTCTTCATTGGTGAATAGGCGTGTGTACAAAATGAAATTTCATCCAAATAAACCATTAGTTGCTTTTGCAATTGGAGATTTCGTGAATTGGAAAACTACTGATGGAGGGAAAACTTGGTCAGAAATTATAAATAATGAAGCCTCTACGAGATTTTATGATATTTGGGTATCAAAAGAAGGTAAGGTGATAGCTGCTACCAAAAATGATGTGTTTACAAGCTTGGATGAAGGGAAAACTTGGAAGAAAGTGCTGAGAGTTGAAAACTCAAGAATAATTAAACAGCTTTGGGTGCAAGAAAATGAACGCATCTATGTTTTAATGGAAGATAATAATGGACTTTATAGTGATGGAAATAATGTGTTATGGAATAATATTTCGCTTGACCAAATGCGGAAAGAAGAAATGCCATATCCTGAATTAGAAGAATTTCATGCCTATGTGGTTCAAAGTGGTGAGGTTTTTCATGGGTTTACCGTTGATAGAAAAAAAATAAAATTATTGACTAAATACTCGATTGATGGGGGATTAACTTATCAACCGCTATTAAGCCCAACTGATATTAACGAAACTGTTTTTGTAGGAAACGATATAGTTTTTGCTACTAAAAAGGGTATCGTTATTTATAAAGAATCAAGACTTCAAGAACGAAATTTAGGGCAGCTTCAAGGCGAGTATAGAATGTTTGCTAAAAAGCCTTTTGCTGGTGATAATAATATTGTTGCTCTTAGCACAAAAGGGATGTTTTTGATGAATAGTATAGAACGAGGCGATGCCTACGAAGTGATTAATCAAGGGGAATATTATAATAATATTGTGGTAGATGCTAAAAATACTTTTGCAGCTGTGGAGGCTGATAAAATAAATTTTATTGGTTTTAATCATTTAGAAGGGCGAAAGATTATTGCATTACCAAATAATATAAATTTGTTTCTGACAAATAATGGTCAATTAGGTAGATGGATTGGAAATAACACAGGAAATTTATCTCTTGGGAAATTAAGCATTATAGAAACTACCACAACCCCAATTGTTGATATTTACTATAATTCTACTATCAATACAGTATTTTGTCTGTTGCGTGACGGACGTTTTTTGACTATTCTTAACCCTGATGCTGAAAATACGGCTTTTATAGTGAAAAAAATATTTCAGTTTCAATTACCAATAAAAACTTTTAATGAAATACAGATTGAAGAATTAACCTCAGATGGGAGCCAAGTTTTGATTTGTGATAAAACAAAATACTTATTTGCGATAATGAACAATGGTGTTGATAAAATAATAAAACAAATCAACACTGATGCTATTAAAGATTTGAAAATCAATTACTTAGAGTATTCGTTGGTGTTTCAGAAATTGTTTTTAGCCACCGAGAAAGGTGTATTTATGGGAGAAAATATTTTGTCGGATACCCCAAAATGGACAAATATTAGCAATGAAATTGGAGAACAAGCATGTGTCTTTGTTAAAATTCGCTCCTTAGATGGTCAACTATCAGTTATGACTCGTTATTCAGGAATCTATACGACGACTCTTTTCGCTGAAAAAAATACAATCGTTACACATTCGCCGAAGTTCTTTAATACCTATCCATCGCCTAATTATTATTGGAGTAGTACGTTAACTCCTTTTTATTGCAATCAATCAAAAATAAAAATTGATTTCACAACCAATATTCCTTCTACCGAAAAGGTAAAATATGTGGTAGAGGTATCAGATATTAATGGTAATTTTCCTACTGTGCCATTTATCTTAAAGGGAGAAGCTTCCGAAAGTCCCGTAGAAGTTGAGTTTGTAAAACCACAAGACCAACGAGCCAATTTTTTTCGGTTCAGAGTTTTGGCTCAGGGTGCGGTATCGGTCGTGGGAAGTGCAACACCCCTCATAGGAATTAATGATGACAAAGATTTTATACATGAAACTATTAAAAAAACATTGGTATGTGATAAAGAAAGTATAGAGCTTATGCCCGCAAAGGATATAGACTACGGACCTTATAGTTGGAAAAAAGAAAATAATACGGTTGCTACCACCGCAACTTATACAACGAACCAGTCGGGAGTTTATAAACGAACGGTGGTAATCAATGGCTGTAACGTTAGTTCGGTATTTGAGGTATCTAAAGCCTTGAATACTCGTCCATTTTTTAAACCAAATGTTGGGTTCTCGTATGCAGGAAATACATGTGTGGTGGATTCGTTCAAACTTTTTACAGATTACGATAATAGTTATAAATATGTTTGGTATCGAGATGATTTGATTTTAACTAATCTAAACAAGTCTGAAATATTTGTAAAAGACAAAAGTCAATACAAGGTTTTGGTGACAAGCCAAGATGGTTGTAGTGCCATTTCGGAAATTATACAGCTTAAAACCTGTGATAATGGAACTGATAATAGAGCAATTATCTTGAACTCGCCGACGATTTCTGTTGATAAAAAATCAATTTACCCTAATGATAAAGCAACAATACAGTTGGAAAGTTGCGATAATGTAAGTATGCAATGGCTAAAAGATAGCAAACCTTTGTTAGGAGCAAATCAGAGTAGTTTAGAAGTAAAAGAAGCGGGTAATTATGCGTTGCAGATTTCTAAATTTGGGTGTACTACCATGAGTAAAACTGTGGCCATTAGCGTTGAAACGATACTTGCAGTAGGAGAGGAGAGGCATGATTTTGACATAGAAGTTTTTCCAAATCCAACTGAAGAAAAAATATTTATTTCAATTCCAACGCTCATTAATACTCCGATTGATGTAAAATTAACGGACATTTCGGGTAAATTGATTGGGAAATATGATGTTTCTTCAAATAGTCAGTTTATTGACCTAAAATCATTGCAAGAGGGTACATATCTCTTAGTGTTTGAAGTGAAAGACAAACGAGTTGTGAAAAAAATTATAAAAAATAATTAAGCCCATTACAACCTTTTTGAAAAAATACAGTCAGTATATAAAAGAAACAAAAATGGCTCGAATTTTATCTTTCTTATTGGTTTGCATGTTTGTTTTTTCGTGCGATGTTACGAGAGAAGACAGTGTGGGCAATATTGTAACTAATGAAGAAAATCCATCAAATGTATTTTATACTTTGGTTGAATCAAATTTGAGTATTGACCCGACCGCTTTTGAAAAATTAAAATTGGCTAATTCGTTGGTAGTGAGTCAGGTACCCAAAAATGGTGAAGCAAAGTTTTTGCAAAATGGATTTGTGTTTTATCGGGCTACGAATCCTGATGCTACCAATGATGCTTTTATTATCAGTGGAAAGGTTGCGGCTGGCAGTATCGTAAGTGAAGAAATTAAAATAAACTTTGTAAGTAGCCAGCTTGATTTGCCATGTTATGCTGGAACAATCGGAGATAAAGTCAGCGTAGAGATAGGGCAATCTACGGAAATAAATGTTATAGCAAACGACAAAACTTGCGGGATGATAAGCGAAAATTCTTTAAAAATTGAGATACCACCCGCAAATGGTAAAGCAGAGATAAAAGACCGAAAGGTAGTTTATACCCCCAACCAAGATTTTATAGGTGATGATATTTTCTTTTATAGATTAGGGATAAATAACACAAAAAATCCTGTTGCACCCGTTGAATTAAGTATTACTGAGTCAAAGGATTGTATAACGGGAATGACCGATGATATAATCAATGTTTTGAGTTATACACCCGATACTGATTTGGCTTTAAATGTTTTGCAAAATGACCTTATCTGTCCAAAATATCAGAAAGCGGATTTAAGAATTATTAAAAATCCAGCAATCGGAACACTTAGGGTTGATAAAAATAATGCAGGAAATTCGGTGATATATTTTAAATCGGCAACCACCCCGAAAGGAATACAAACTTTTGAATATGCACTTTATAGAACCGAAAAAGCCTTTGTCCAAGCCAAAGTAACAATAAATTTTAATTAAATTCATATAGCCTACACTATTACCCAGCTTTTGTGCAGTCAAACGACCGTGAATTATTAGAAGGGTGCCTCAGACGAGATTCTAAGGCACAAGCGGCACTTTATCATCAGTATAAAGGTCGCTTTTTTGGTATTTGCCGTCGTTACGCTCAAAGCCGTGAAGATGCCGAAGATTTGTTGCAAGATGCGTTTGTGAAGATATTTTTAAACTTAAACGAACTACGAAGTGCCGAGCAAATGAGTGCATGGATTAGGAGAGTAGTAGTGAATGTGTGCATTGATTATTATCACAAAAAGGTGAATTTGACAAATATCGAAGAGATTCCAGATATTCCGACAGGAAACTGGGAAACGGACAATGTGATAAGTCAGATGAGTAATCAAGAGCTTTTAGCAGCAGTTAATGAATTACCCGACGGAGCAAGAATAGTTTTTAATTTGTTTGTGATTGATGGACTTTCTCACCAAGA
The DNA here is from genome assembly GCF_014644295.1 of Emticicia aquatilis. Lineage (GTDB taxonomy): Bacteria > Bacteroidota > Bacteroidia > Cytophagales > Spirosomataceae > Emticicia > Emticicia aquatilis. The sequence goes on along the minus strand of NZ_BMKK01000001.1, from coordinate 76,805 downwards.
AATTAGCGAAAAACTTAATATAACCGAAGGAACATCAAAGTCTCAATTATTTTTTGCCAAGAAAATTCTCAGAAAAAAACTGGAAGAAATGGGCGTGAGGGCGTAGGAGAGATGATGAATGTTTGATGTTTGATGAAAAACAGTCACCACACGAGCAACTCCGCAGTTCACCAATAACTAATTACCCAGTAACAAGTAACCATTTACAAATGGAAAATTTTGAAGATAACATAGAGAAAGAATACCACGAGCGTTTTCGAGATTTTGAAGAAATGCCCGATGATGCTGTGTGGAATAAAATTCAAGAAAGAATTGCTCCCGAACCCGAAAGACGTCCGATAGTTTTTTGGTGGAATAATTATCGCTCTATGGGAATTGCAGCGAGTGTTGTGCTTGGCTTAACAGTGGGTGGTTATCTATTTTCAACATTTTATGATACAAAACAGCAACAATCAATATCTGACAATACTAAATCTACACCAGTTGGGGAGAATAAACAAACTACTAAATCTACACGACTTTTAACTACAAAAAATGCTAAAACAGACTTAGAATCTCATCACACAGCAAAAAAAAATAATGAGTTGAAAAATACTTTTTGGAAAAAATCTGAACTAAAAGAAAATTTTATTGCAAGCAAAACTTTTGACAATAGTATTAGTGAACCCAAAGTTGAAGAATCAAAGAAGGAGATTTTTTCAATGACTGAAACTTTAGCAAAACAAGAGCAAGTTGATAGAATTTTTGAGTCAAAATCACAAAATCAGACCATAATACAAGGTTCAGAACTTACCATTTCTAATCTCAATTCTCAACAAAATAGTTCAAATATTATTGAAGAAAGTAAGGAAATCAACACTGAAAAAGTAAATCTTTTTACCGCTGAATTATCCTTTTTAATACCAAAGAATGCTGATATACAGTCAGTTAATAAAGTTTCAAATGTGCCAACATTACCTCAAAACGAACCAGTTTTTGTATTTGAAGAACCACGCCGTGAACGTTTGGTATTTATTCCACCAACTGAAGTTTATGCCAATGTAAGTCCGATGTTGAATTACTATGTTTTTTCGCCGAATAGAAACGATAATTTTCTTGTTAAGAACTTCAATGGTTCGTCTGAAAGGCTGAGCTTTGCTGCCCAAGCTGGTGTGGTTTATCCTTTAGGAAAAAAACTCGATATTCGTACAGGGCTCAGTTTTATGACTGGAAAATCGAATATCAGCTATGGTTTAATTAATAATAACCAGAAAGTGGTTAAAGTAATTGACGAATTAAATATTGAAGTACAACCCACAAATAGTATAAATATTGAGCAAAGAAACTGGCAATATTTAGAACTTCAAAGCGATGTAATGTATGCTATAAAGAAATTACAGGCAATTTCGGTTGGTTTTAGGGCTGGTGTTCAAACATCTAATTTAAACAAACCTGTCTTTAATGGACGAATTGGCTACCGAATCAGTAAACCAGTTAATAATCGAGTGGCCTTGTGGCTTGAGCCATCGGTTGTGTTAGCTCTTTCTGCACAACAATCTCTTGATAATCATTTTCTTTATCGTACAACTGGCTTTAGCCTAAATATGGGCGTGAGTTTGCTGCGACATGAGTAAAAAAAGAAAAACCTGCAAGGATTGCGAAACATCGCACTGCTCCTTACAGGTTTTGTCTATTAATTTTATCTCTTAATTTCCAGCTTTAACCCTGCTTTGTTCTGCTTCGGTTGCTGTGCTACGGCGGCGAGCTGCTTTTACATTCTGATTACCAAATTTGTAAGTAAACGTTAAGCGTGCAGCACGGCTATCCCAACGGTTATTGAGTGTCATTTTTACTCCTGCAAAGTCAGTCTTTCCTGTGAATTTATTCGTCAAGAAAATATCGTTGATGTTTAATCTTAAATTCGCTTTTTTGTTCCAAAAACTCTTCTGTAAGCCTGCATTTACTGCATATTGAGCATTTCCACGCATCATACCGTAAACGTTTGGTGAGTTATACCACATCGAAATTTCGGCTGTTAAATCTTTTGGCAATTTTAAGCTGTGGCTTGTATAACCATTGTATGCCCATTGTCCAACGTTGAGGTTTTGTTCCAATAATTGTCCCGAATATCTATTATAGAAAACCGAGATATTGTTTTGTGCTGTCCACCATTTTGTAATCGGAATCGGTACGCTGAAATTGAAATTGATGTTTTCAAATTTGGCGATATTCTCACGAGTAGCAAAGGTGATTTTCTCTGGGTCAATGCCTTGAATATTATTATATTTCTTGATTTTAGCCAAAACCTCAGGGTCATTGATAGCATTTTTGATAACCTCAATCATAAAATCGTTGGTCACACTATACCCAACACTCGTTACGAATGCTTGTTTGAAACTGTGCGTTAGCTCAAATGAATTGGTATATTGTGGTTTCAAATAACCATTACCCAATTGGTAAGTATATGGGTCAAGGAAATATACAAATGGGTTAAGTGACTCATAATCAGGGCGTTCGATTCGACGGCTGTAAGAATACGAAATCTGATTATCTTTATTAATCGTCTGATTCAAGAAAATACTTGGAAATAACTTAGCGTAATTACGTTCACGTTTTTCATCAAGCGTAACTGATTTACCGATTGAGTGTGTATGCTCCATACGCAAGCCCGCCTGTACATTAAATTTCTTGCTCAACTCTTTACTAAAATTGGCGTAAGCAGCATTGATATTTTCATCATAGATGAAGTAATTTGTGCGACCTTTGTCAACTTCACCATTCTGAAAGAAACGAATATCATTATCAGATTTTACCCAGCTACTTTTTACACCAAACTCAAACTTAGCTTTACTTTTTGGTAATGGATGCACATAATCAGCCTTCAAAGCAAAGATATTATACTTATTTGGTGTGTTGCTTGTGATATTAAGTGGTGTATTAGACTCTACTTCTTTTAAATCGATATACTTATAAAATCTCGAAACCATTCCACGCTCGATGCCCAAGTTTTGGTAAGTTGAGTAATCAACGTCGGCTGTTAGTTCTTTACCAGTTGAGTCAAAAGTATGCTTAAAGTTGGCGTTTAAGGTAATGTTTTTCCAAGTTCTTAATGTACTTGCCGTAGTTACCAAGCTCGAATCTGGTACATTTTTACCTGCACGCTTTATGTAGGTTGTGTTGATGTTCGGCGAGTTTGGTTTATTTTGCCATGAGCCCACACTTCCATTTACTAAAACACCCAGTGTCGTTTTCTTGGTAGCATAGAAATCAGTACCTACTTTATAGCTAAAGTTTTGGCTGGCATTGTAGCGATACGCATATTGCTCAAAAATCTTTCCGCCTAAGTCACGTACAAAAACGTTGTTATTGAAGCGTTGGTTATCCGAAAAAGTAAGGTTAGCGAAAGTATTAAATTTCCCTTGGCGATTGTTGAGATTTAAGCTTGTATTGTATTTTGGCATGATACCAGGTTTTACGGTTTCAACTTTGCTGAAATCTTCGTTTAAGCCTTTTGATAAATATGGAGGAAAACTGGCCGAAAATCCTGCCGAAATACTTCCATTTGTACCATAATTCTTGTTTTTCTTCGTCACGATATTAATCACGGCTTTTCCAGCAGCATCGTAGCGAGAAGATGGATTTGAAATAATTTCAATCTTTTCGATTTGGTCACTATTCATGTTTTTGAGCTGGTTGGTCAAATCACTTTGCGACATATACGTTGGCTTGCCGTCCATGATTACCAAAACGCCCTGTTTGCCTTTTACGCTGATGTTGTCGTTGTTATCAACTGTAACTCCCGGTGATTTTTGTAAAACTTCCAAAACTGTGCTTCCAGTTGCAACGATGCTGCCCTCAACGTTTACAATCAGTTTATCGGCTGCTTGCTCGATAAATGGCTTTTTGGCAGTAACGGTTACTTCCTTGAGGTTTTGAGTATCTAAATTCAACTGAATCGTCGAAAGTTTTACTTCAAGGTTTTCATCATTTAAGATGATTTTTGGAGAGAAATATTTTTTATAACCCACCATTGAAATCGACACGATGTATTGTGCGTCGTTGCCAACTGCAATTTGCTCAAAGCTGAATTTTCCGTCTAAATCACTTACAGCACCTTTGGCAAGGGTTGAGTCTTTAGCTTTGAGTAATAAAACGTTGGCGAAGGGTAGTGCTTGTTTTTTCTCGTCGAAGAGGCTTCCCGAAATTTTACCTTTGTACGAAACTCCGTTAGTTTGGGCAAAGGTGAACACGCTCGCAAATGCGAGTAGCATTGTTAGTAATAGCTTTTTCATTTTTGTAATTGTTAAGTAATAGCTTTTTTCTTTGGTACGACTCCCATAAGAGTCATGTCATGTTTTGTTTTTTGTGAATTCAATTATTAGATGCAAAAAATATCTTGCGAGTTACAACCTTTAAAGATTTTGATAAACTACCTCAAAAGTTTTGAGGCAGTTTTGACTTCTTCAATTGTATAACGTTTGCTTTTTCATAATTTCTGTGACAAATATATCGGTACTTTGTAATACAAGGTAACTGATATTACATAAGTGGTTTTAAATTTAGGATGAGTGGTTTTCGACTATAAAAGTAGCTTTTGAGTAGTAGATGCAGTTTTGAAAAGAAGAGTTGCGTGGATTCTTAAAATATTTTAATATTATTTATTGTTCTCAGGTACAAATTCTAATATATCGCCAGGTTGGCAATTAAGGGCCTCACAGATGGCTTCTAAGGTCGAAAAGCGAACAGCTTTGGCCTTTCCAGTTTTTAATATCGAAAGGTTAGGGAGGGTAATATCTACCTTTTCGGCCAATTCTGAGAGCTGCATCTTGCGTTTAGCAAGCATTACATCAAGGTTTACGATAATGGGCATAAAGGTATTTTTTAAACGGTTAATTCATTTTCTTCTTGTAATTCAACGCCACGTTTGAAGATTTGAGCAATGATATAGACAATGCCCGCCATAAAGAAATATTCTTCATGATTGAAATGATTGACCAAATCAATATCAGTATGCTTAGAAACATAATTGAAATAACCATTGCCAATTTCGGCCATTATCCAGAGGCTTAGTAATAAATAACTAATGGTTTGAATTTTGGTAGCAACCTCGTCAGTAAAAGGATTTTTTAATTTTAGTTTATGCAGGAAATCAAATAGATAGTACCAAATGTGAGCTTTCAAGCCAGCAAATACGATAACTAACGATTTCGTGAAATAGAAATAAGTAAGGTTTAAGCTACGTAGTTCAAAAATACTTTTATTAGCCAAATACATTTTTTTAGCAAATTCAGGATTGGTAAAACTAATGATAAACGAAATAAGCTGACTACCGCATTCAATCGAAAAACCGATGGCTCCGATGAGTGCCAAATATTTAATAATTTCTAAAATTGTTTTGGTTTGCGTTTTCATAAAAATGTATATTAAAATGTGATTGATGGCACAAATGTAAAATTTATTTATTGATAAACAATAAATAAATAATGTTTTTAGGTAATTAAATATTGATAAACAAATTTTGGTTTAGTAACAACCTATTAACTGTATAATAGTTTTAGCTTGTTTTAAACTAGATTTTGAAGGCATTGTACCGTAATTTATTATCTTTGGATTTCAAATGATTTGAGTTGAACCCATGAAATTAATCATTGCCGATGACCATCAGTTTATTTTGGAAAGTATCGAAATATTGATTTCGACAATGCCTAACTATGAGATTGTAAGTATATGTAGCAATGGGGCAGAGGTTTTGAAGATGCTCCAACAGCACACAGATGTTGAAATCGTATTATCTGATTTTTCGATGCCCGAAATGAATGGTATTGAACTAACCTATCAGATTAGGCAACGTTTTCCGAAGGTAAAAGTGATTTTACTGACGGTTTCGGAAGATGCTCAGACGATACAAGAAGCATTTCAGGCGGGAGTTTCGGGATATATCATGAAAAAAGCTGGCAAAGCAGAGTTTGAAGAAGCTCTAAAAATGGTAACTTCGGGCAAAAAATACTATTCCGAATCGGTAGTTTTTGAATTATTGAATCGAAATAAACAGGTTTCTGATTTAGTGAATGAAACCATAGAAGAAAAAGTAGAGAACTTGAGTAATCGAGAAATTGAAATCATAAAATTGATTGCTCAAGAGTTATCGACCAATGAAATTGCTGAAAAACTTTTCCTCAGCCCCGCTACGGTAGAAACTCACCGCCATAATATTTTGAAGAAATTGGGTATTAAAAATTCAATAGGTTTGGTGAAATTTGCTATCAAAAATGGTTTAGTTGAATCGCTTTAGTTACAAGCCTTTATTTCTGCTCTAAAAACACTCCCATTGGCTGCCGAAAACACACCCACCAATTCGATACTTTTTCCTGCTTCATAACTTACATTTCTATCCGAAATAATACTTTGATTAGATGAAATAGTATTTACGGCTTTTTGTAGTCCATTAGTTGCCGAACCGTTGAGACTCAAACTCGTTGGTACAATCGTAACCGTTGCACTGCCTGCCGCTCCCCATCCACAGCCATTATTGGCTCTGAAATAGTATGTCCCTGATGCCGAAACGACTTGACTAATGCTTGGCGTTGTTGTAGATGTTCCATTACTATTTGTTCCTTGCCAATAAACAGTTCCGCCGTTTCCACCATTGGCACTCAGTGTGGTTGAGTTCCCGCAAATTGTTCCGCCTCCACTAACGTTTACAGCAGCAGGACTTGTAATAATCGTAATTGTTGTACTTCCTTGTGGCCCCCAACCACAAGTAGCATTATATGACCTAAAATAATAAGTTCCTGATGCCGTAATGGCTTGGCTCGTAGATGGTGTAGCGGTTGAAGTGCCATTACTGGTTGTTCCTTGCCAATAAATTGTTCCACCCGCACCTCCCGACGCCGTAATGGTGGTTGAGTTACAGACCGTTCCGCTTCCTGTAATTGAAACGGCAGCAGGAGTATTTTGGATAGTTACGATTGCACTTCCTTGTGTTCCCCAACCACAAGTGGCATTATATGACCTAAAATAGTAAGTTCCTGAACTTGTAGGAACTTGACTCAATGAAGTTGAACCAAAGAAAGTTCCGTTCGGGATTGTTCCTTGAAAATAGATTGTTCCGCCCGCACCACCTGATGCCGTAATGGTTGTTGAATTACAAAAAGTTCCACTGCCTGCCACCGAAACAGCCGCTGGCATTGGTACAATTGTAACAGTTACGCTTCCAACCGTTCCCCAACCGCAACCATTGATAGCCCGAAAATAATAGGTACCAGACGATGTAATTGTTTGGGTTGTACCAGGATTAGCCATGGAAGTACCGCTGCTATTTGTTCCTTGAAAATAAATGGTTGCCCCCGAAGCCCCCGATGCTGTAATGGTTGTTGAATTACAGAAAGTACCACCTCCCGCAACTGTAACCGCCGAAGGTGCATTGCCGATACCAACCGCACACCAAGCATTGGTTACGGTATTTACTTCGGTTGAGTTTGCTCCATATAAATCTATGGCTGATTGAATAGAGGCATTTCGAGCCACTGAGTAGGTCGCATTGGGCTGCCCAACTAAATTGACTGTCAGCGTACGATAAGCAATAGCACGTGCTTTGGTGATGCCAAGCCCTGTGATATTGAAAGGATTTCCGTTATCATTTGTGCCAATTCCGCCATTTGTAATCAGATAAAACCAATAATTCTGAACGCCACTATTGGTATGAACGCCGCCTAAATCTACGTTGGGGTCGGTAATCCAATTTGTACCTAAATACGTATCTGGGTCGTTGTATGTATTCGGGTTACTCATACTTCGTATTGCTCCACTCGTACGATTTGCTCCCATTAGCCAATCATTACTTCCTAAGGTATAGTTTTCAATACATTCTCCAAAAATATCACTGAATGATTCATTCAAAGCCCCTGATTCGTTTTGATAAACCAAAGCCGCCGATGAAGCCGTTACAGCATGGGCATATTCATGCCCGATAACATCTAATGTTCCATAGCTATTGGTAAGTGTACCTGTTGAACTAAGCCCAACTTTCATTAATCCAGAGTTTGACATAGATGCATTATCTGTATAATACGCAGAACCACTCCAAAAGACAGCATTTACATAGCCATCCAATACGCCGTTGGCATTATTATAGGAACTTCTTGAATGAATACTATTGAAATAATTATAAGCAGACTTTGTAGCCCACATAACTGAAGCACCAAATTTTTGAGTTTGAGTTGTCCATGAGTTATTTCCGCTTGTAATTTCGATAGGATTTGATACAGTTGTAGTGCTATTCCAATCTCGGATTTTATTAACGGCAGTTTGACATTGGTCGTAAAGTCTAAATTGTGTATCTTGGTAATGCTCGGTGTTGAAAGCTTGATTTCCATTGAAAATAGTCGTTGCAGTTGCTCCTACACAAGCCCCTTGTTGTACTGTAAATGTTCGGGTAAAAGTGTTATCTGATTCGTTGGATTCTGCAATAATATTTGGGCTATCAATATCGACTTGAATCGTATGAGTGCCAACACCAAGCGAACCCGAAATCATGAAATCTGAAATAGAACTAAAAAAGCCCGAATTCAAAATAGGATAAGTAAGGGTAGTCTTGAAAACACCATCTAAAAATACATTTGCCTTTACGGTTGTAGAAGCATTACATGTACCATTGTTTTGGATTGCAATGTCTAAATAAAGCGTTTGGTTGAAATAATAGGCTGCTTCTGAGGTATTTGTACCCGTAATAGCCGAAATAACAATGCTGTTGTCCCAGCCTGCAGGTTGATATTGTCTGAAATTGACGCACTGTGATTTCGCTTGGAAGGCTATTAAAAATGTTGTCAATAACGAAAGTAAGTATATTTTTTTCATGATTGTCGAAATTTCAAGGTGGAGAAATCAATTAGATTCAAGAGGGTATTTATCAATGATTTCGCCCGAATGAGCATCTACGAATATTCGTTGTGAATAGTGCGGAGAAGATGAGGCAATATCCATTCGATAAACCAAATTGAAAATCCCTAAGCCTTGGTTGTAGTTTCGTTTTTCTTTAATCACTAAAGTTGGAGAAGGGTAATAGGTTGCCTTTGGGTCGTTATTTTTCTTTTTCAATTCATTTTCCCAAAAAGTATTCTGCCACATATATTCTTTGGCATTGACATACTTTAAGGCTATTTCAATCGCTTGTTGTGCAGTAATTTTTGGGGTTATTTCTACATTTATTCCTTTCAAAATTCGACCAGTGGCGGCATACGTTTCACCATTTTTATTGGTATGAACATTTATTGATTCGCCATCAATCAGAATTCCTTTAAAATATTGCTGATAATTGCGATGTGTAAAACCAATATCATCGACGAAGGTTTTATTGACCACCATCTTATCAAAAGCTGATAGTTCAAAAGCGACTTTATGGTCTTCAAAAATCGTTTCGGGGTTGATTTTGGCCGAAGTTTTAAATTTTATCCAGTTTTGCTCACTTTCTGGCGAAGCAATTTGCTTCATTGATGGGTTCAATAAATCGTAACTGCTATTTTGAGCCATGAGATTTGAAGTCAACAAAATGCCTACACAGCAATACAACTTGAAGAAGAAGTTTTTCATGGTTTTTTGGGAAATAAGTATCAAAATAAAACTATCGCAATATATTTTACGACACTAAATTGCAGCCCAAAATCATAAGGTACAATAAGTCATTTGTCGTATTTTTTGAAGCAATAATTTGAAAATATAAGAAAAGCGGAGAAAAGGTCTTTGCGAATGACCTATGATATAACTGGAATTTGGATTTTTACTTGTAAACCTGCTGTATTTTCGATTTTCAGAAAACCTTGAAGAGCTTCTATTCGTGAATATAAATTTTTGATGCCTATTCCGCTATGATTTTTGTTGGTGTCGAAACCTTTGCCGTTGTCTTTTACTAATAATTGTAGTTGATTATCGGTCTTTTGTAGAGATATTAAGGCATCTGTCGCACCTGAATGTTTCAAGATATTATTCGATAATTCGAGAATAATACTGAACAATTCATATTCGATTCTGTTATCAAATCTCCCAATGTTTTCAATGATTTTTGTAGAAAATTTAGTTTTTTCGAGCGAATTTAGCTCTGTAACTAAGTTTTCTACGGCAACTGTCAGTCCTTTAGTTTCGAGTTCAATCGGTAGTAAATTATGTGAAATTAGCCTAACATCAGTATAGATTTCAGAAAGAGCATTGACCGAAGATTCATAGATTTGTCGTTGTTTTTCTATTCTAAAATCGGGCTGAATTGCTTCTAATCGCCACTTTACGCCTGAGATTTTAGCCGAAAGATTATCGTGAAGTTCGGTCGCAACTCGCTTGCGTTCGATGGTTTGTCCTTTCAGCAATGCTTCTTCAATTTCTCGATTTTTCGCTTTTAACTTTTGATTATTTTTGAAGAAATATCCTAATAGTGAAGCTCCCAATAAAAGACTGATAAACAGTAGATTACGTATCATTTTCTGACGATTGGCTTCGGTTTGTAGCTTCTCGTTTTCGAGTTTTTTTACTTCCGATTCTCGCAAAATCAATTGATAATCAGAAGCCACTTTCTCATTTTTTTGAAGAATCAACGAATCATTCTTGACTTGCAACGTTTTCAGGTATTCAAGCTCTTGGGCTTTGCCTTCTGCTTCTTTGATTAATCGTAGGTTTTCTAACTTTTGAATTTGCGATTCTTTGGTTGCCAACTCATAATCGGCATAAACTTTCTGTATTTTTTCTCTGCTGAGCGAGTCATTGTTTTTCCAAAACTGCTCTAAATAAAGCAAAGCAATGGCATTATTGCCTTTGAGTCGATTGATTATGTATAATTCTCGTTGGGCAGTGGCGATGAATTTTAGAACCCCAAATTGAGTAGCATATTTGAATGATTCTTGGGCAAGTTTCAAGGCTGCATCTAAATCTTTTTTTTTGGCATATTGATAATAATAATCAGCTTTTAGCCGATTCATCGACGATAGCGTGTAGAAATCATTTTGTGGCGTGGCAATTTTCAAACACTTTTCCCAATATTCGAGTGCTTTTTCAAATTGATTGGTGTAGGAAAACAACACGCCGTACGTTCCATAAAATAGATTTTCGGTTAAATAACCAACTTTGTGTTTGCTGATAATTTCGTTGGCTTTTTCAAGGTTTTGTGTGGCATTTTTCGAATCATTATTGAAATTATAATGATTGGCAGCATAAATATACCCTTGACATTGAATATCGAAATCGTGTATTCTTTCACCCAAAACTATCATTTCTTTAGCCGCTTGTATGCCCGCAATGCTGAATTTGTCTTTTTTTTCATTACCTAAATTCCAGAGCATTATCGAAGAAATACGCAGATTTGCATAAGCCAAAGCATGGAAATTATTGGTTTTACTCAAAATTTCTTTGGCTTTTAAGGCATCTTTCAGTCCAATCGAAAAATCGTTTCGCACATACGAATCGTAGAAAGATTTATTAATCAAAAATAGACCTTTTCCTGCTTGCCATTGCGTGCGGTTGGTCAATCTTTGGAGTGAATCCAATAGCAATTTGTCGTTTTTTTCTCTGAAATAAATAGCGTAATAACCCAATTCCCACAAGGTATTTATTAACAAAGTATCTCTTCCAAACGAAGGTTTTTGAATCGAAAAATATTTTACATTTTTCAACAAGCTATCTATCACAGGACGACCCGCAAAAGCATTATTAGTAATCAACAACAGTGATATGAAAAATATTTTCTTCATCAAATCTTTATAAAAATCACATTAAGTAAGGTTAAAAACTAATATTTTCCAAAGTTTTGGGGCAAAATACAGGTTTACCTGTATGGAAGACAGGTAAAATTACAAGGAAGCATGGATTGATTAGAAATAGTGCTTGAACGAACTTTGTTGAAACTATTGTACCCATGAAAAAGCTATTTTTTTTCTTATTTCTAATTAACTTAAATACCAAAGCTGCCATCCGTTATGTAAACATCAATGCCACAGGAACGAACGCTGGAACTTCGTGGGCCAATGCTTTCACAAGCTTGCAAAGTGCTTTAGATGTGGCTGTTTCGGGCGACCAAATTTGGGTGGCGGCTGGCACTTATCTACCATCAAAAGACCCATTTGGTAATACGTCTCCAGCCGATGCTGGCGATAAAACTTTTTATCTGAAAAATGGTGTTTCAATTTATGGGGGCTTTGTTGGTACAGAAACTGCCTTAAATCAAAGAGTTTCAGGCAATGAAACCGTTTTGAGTGGTTTCGGAGTGGGAGCATATCATGTGGTTTTGTCAGTCGCTGATGATAATACCACTTTGTTGGATAGACTAACAATTACAAAAGGAAGTGTCGCACCTATTTCAAATTCAACTTCTATCACCGTAGAATCGCAAACCATTGCAAGAGCCAGAGGTGCGGGGCTTTATAACAAAAATTCAAATATTGTACTCAATAATGTTTTTATAGTTTCAAATAATGGCATGGGGATATACAACGATGGTTCTTCGCCCATGATTCAAAATGCTGTTTTTTACGATAATGCTTATATTTATTTTAGTCCTTTTCCAGTTGAAAGACCATCGGCTATTTATAATGTTAATACCTCAAATGCAACCATAGTCAATGCCACTTTTTATAAAAATAGGGCAGGTTCAATAGAGTCAGATGGCAACTCTTTGCTTGCAATCAAAAACAGTATATTTTATGGTAATACTGCGAATGCTGAGGTATTCACATATTCGGGCACAACAACAATTAGTAATTCGTCTTTGCCCAGTGCAAGTACCAATTATTCTGCTACATATTTCCCAAATATTAGTACAAGCAACAATATTTTTGCACAAAATCCACAATTTATTAGCGAAACTAATCTGCAAGGCTCTGATAATAAATGGGCAACTGCCGATGATGGTTTACAGCTTAAAGGCCCTTCGCCTTGTATAAACACAGGTACTTCTGTTGGGGCATTGAGTTCAGACATTACAGGTTTGGCTCGCCTCGGCAACCCCGAAATGGGTGCTTTTGAATACAATAATACGTGTGCAACTTTTGCTGGAAACATAGCCTACGTAAATTTTGCAGCAACGGGCTTAAACAACGGAACTTCGTGGGCAAATGCTTTTACCGAATTAGAATCTGCCATAAATGCCAGTAGAAATTGTGGCGTTACGCAAATTTGGGTAGCAAAGGGGACCTACATACCAACCAAAGACCCGTATGGAAATACAAATCCAACCGACCCACGAGATAAAACTTTTTATTTGTACGATGGCGTAGCTATTTATGGCGGTTTTGCAGGAATAGAAACTGCTATTAGTCAGCGTGTTACGAGTAATGTTACGGTTTTGAGTGGAGATATTGGCATTAGTGGGGATATTTCTGATAATTGTTATCACGTTGTTGTATCTGTAAATGATGCCAATACAACCATTTTAGATGGACTTTCAATCAAATATGGAAATGCTAACGGAAGTTCGTCAGTTAGTTTGGAAACCAATAATGTTTATAGGTACTACGGTGGTGGAGTTATCAGTATTTCGTCTTCCTTAAACTGTAAAAATGTAGTTTTCTCGCACAACTATACTGGTACATCAATTAACAACAACGAACGAGGTGCAGGATTTTATAATGAAGGTGGCTCTCTAACTTTCTTGAATGTCGTTTTTTATGAAAACTTTGGAAGTCAAGCTCTCACTACTTTTAATGGTTCGGTAACTTTAAATAATTCCGTTTTTACAGGAAATTCGGCAGGGATTCGTAGTGATGAAAGTATCTTGAATGTAGCCAATTCTACTTTTACTCGGAATACGGGTAGAGCCGTTGTAATTGAAACCGATTTTCTTGCTAATTACACCAAGTCATTTACTAATTGTATTTTTTGGGAAAATTATCCAGCAGTATCTATTGTTGGAAGCAACAGTCAAGGCATTGATATGTATATCAATGATAATTTTATTTATGTCAAAAATACCTCATTGCAACTTGTAAATAATTCGACAAATTACCCGTCCTATTTTACCAATATTAGTACACTGGATAATATTTTTGCTCAAAATCCACAGTTTGTTGATGCCGATAATCCTGCGGGAGCAGATGGAATCTGGATGACTGCTGATGATGGATTGGCACTAAAAAGTACATCACCTTGCTTAAATTTAGGAACGGCAACTGGTACACCACTCTTAGACATTACAGGACTCAGCCGAACAGGAAACCCCGAAATGGGTGCTTATGAACTCAACGGTTATGTATATGTAGCCTGCCCACATACCTACACCAATGGCATTGCGTATGTAAATGCCTCGGCAACTGGACTGAACAATGGAACAACTTGGACAAATGCCTACCGAAGTTTAGAATCTGCCTTGAAAGCTGCCCGTACTTGCGGCGTTACACAAATTTGGGTGGCCAAAGGCACTTATACGCCATCAAAAGACCCATTTGGCAATGTTGCTCCTACCAACCATTCAAACAAATCATTTTACTTGGTAAATGTTGTTGCCTTGTATGGAGGTTTTGCAGGAACAGAAACTTCTGTTGCTCAACGAGTGAAAGGCAATACCACAACCTTGGATGGTTATCTTGGTAAAGATAATCCTGGCAATCCTGTTTCGTGTTACTCTGTAATTTTATCAATAAGTGATGCCGCTTCAACTATTGTTGATGGATTCACGATAACGAAAGGAGATGGCGAGGATTTGTATAATCCAAATGACCCAGGCTTTATTACGGTTGAAGGAAAATTTATTTCTCAAATTTATGGTGGAGGAATCTATAATGAAAGTAGCTCGCCTACGATTTCAAATGTAGTTTTTTTGTCGAATAAAAATGGAGGATTGTACAATAATCTTTCCTCTCCTACGCTCACAAATGTTGTTTTTTCAAAGAATTATGTAGGAATAATTAATAATGATTCTAACCCTATTATCACTAACGCAGTTTTCTCCGAAAACGATAATACCTCAAATTTTTATGGTGGAGCAATCTCCAACGATGGTTCGAGTCCGATAATTACCAATGCCGTTTTTTATGCTAATGGGAAAATTGCTCAAAACTACACCGTTACGGGCGGAGCAGGAGCAATAGCAAATAGGTATGGTTCAAATTCAGTGTTAAAAAATTGTGTCTTTTGGGCAAATACTAAATTAGGAAATGCTACATCGGTAGGTGCCGATATTGAAAACTCCAATACTTCTACCGTAACGATTTCTTATTCGTCTTTACAACTCGCCAATAATGTAACCAATTATCCAACAGCCGATTATCCGAGTATTGGCACGAGCAATAATATTTTTGCTCAAAATCCTCTATTTGTAAATACAGCCAGTCCAATTGGTGCAGATAATATCTGGATGACTACCGACGATGGCTTGGCATTGCAAAGCACCTCACCATGTGTCAATACAGGAACTGCAACGGGTTCTCCTATAACCGACATTTTAGGAAATGCTCGCTCAGGATTGCCCGATATGGGAGCGTATGAGTATTTTTTGGTAGTAGTAATTTATGAAACAATTACTTCGGGAAATAATTGGGGGGCAAATGCAACTTGGAGTACAAACAGTCCACCTACGGCTACAAACCCAGCAAAAATTAATGCCACTCATACAGTAAACGTACCCAATGCAGGCAATCAGGCTAAAACAATTCAGATGAATGGTGGAAATATCAATTTTAATGGAGGTACTATTCAGATAAATAATACCCCCAACCCCTAAAGGGGAGTTCATTTAAAATAAAATTTTAAAACAATAAATATCTATGAAAAAGGCATTTTATCTTATAATAATCAATACTTTACTACAAATAATTCCCCCATCGGGGGTTAGGGGGCTTTTTGCCCAAAACTCAATAACAACGCCCACAGGTACACCGCTAACAATTGGTAATAATGGTGTGAAGTTGGCAAATTTAACTTCGGCTTCAACACCTGCTGCTTCAAATAATTTAGCTTTAAGTGTTGATGCTGTGGGGAATATTATTCTTGTGCCAGCTGCTGCAAGTGGCGTAGGCGACCCAAGTTTTAGAATCGTTAATTCAAATAATACAATGGGCGGTACGGGTTCGGGAAATGCCACAACAGCACTTGGTGTTGCCAATACTTTTTTTGGTTTTAATGCGGGTTATAGTACGGGTGCAACTGCCGCAGGTTCACAAAATGCCTTTTTTGGAGCAAATGCAGGATTTTATTCAACGGCTACTTGTTGTAATACCTTTGCTGGGGCAAGTGCTGGAGTTTTTAATACTTTGGGGGCATCTAATACTTTTTTAGGTCAAGCGGCAGGTGCAAATAATCGCACAGGCAATCAAAACATCATGATTGGTGTAAGTGCTGGTTATGATGGCATTGGTACAACAGCCAAAAACTCAAATTATAGCACTTTTATCGGCAATTATACAGGGCAAAACTCAACTGCTAATTATAATACTTTTATTGGTTATGCAGCAGGGCAGTTCTCAACAACTGGAGCAAATAACATTTGGATTGGTAATTTTGCAGGGGGAAATGCAGGCATTACCAATAATAATTCTTGTATATTTATTGGCGACCAATCTGGCTCTTGGACAGGTACAAATTTTGCTTCGCCAACTACCGTAGTGAATAATTTGACCAACGCCACATCTATCGGTTTTCAATCGCAAGTCACAGTGTCAAATGCTCTCACGTTGGGCGGAGTGGGAGCTTATGCCGTAAAAGTAGGCATAGGTATGCACAATCCTCAATACCCACTTGATGTGAAGGGAGTTGTAAATATGCGTGTGGCTTATAATAACCCAAGCATGAAAATTAACGACCGTGACTTTATGGGCGTTGGTGAAGAAGGTGAATTTTGGGTGTCGAACTTCAAGATTCGCTACCAAAACGAAAACCAATGGTCGGATAAAGTTTTTGAAAAAGATTATAAGTTGATGAAAATCAATGATTTAGATAATTTTATAACCCAAAACAAACATTTGCCTAACATTCCGTCTGCCAAAGAAGTAGTAGCCAAAGGCATCGATAATGCAGAAATGACCGCTAAACTTTTAGAAAAAATTGAAGAAATGAGTTTGTATATTATTCAACTCGAAAAGCGTGTAAAATTATTAGAACGCTAAGCTGGATACACTGAAATTTATTTTGATTATTTGCTGAAACCGCAGATTTACACAGAAAAAGTGTAAATTCTGCGGTTTTTTGCGAAGTCTGCGGGAATAAAATAATAAAAAAGTAAGACCTTCTTAAATTATAGTGTAATGAATAGTGTTGAATGAGTGAACATGATATTTTTAATGTCAAGCAGTTATAAACAAAACTTAGCACTAAGAGTTTTTGTTATCTTTGCGAAGAAGACTTCTAACTGATAGATTTGATTTTAAAACAGAGTATAAAATGATGAACCAAACATTTTTTCTTCATTGTCATATACTCATTCACTCACTGATTTAATGAAACTTATAAAAGTAGCTGCTGGTACGCTCAATCAAACGCCTTTGGCTTGGGAGCAGAACCAGAAAAACATTATTGATTGTATCAAAGAAGCTGATAAACAAGATGTTAGCTTATTATGCTTGCCTGAGTTGTGTATTACGGGCTATGGCTGCGAAGATGCTTTTTACTCATGGGATTTGGTTGAGCAAGCAAAAGAAAGCCTGCTCGAAATCGTACAGCACACATCTGGAATGATAGTTTCGGTGGGTTTGCCTATTCGTTTCAACAATAAAGTTTACAATACTGCCTGTTTGATTGCCAACAAGAAAATCTTAGGATTTGTCTGCAAACAACATTTACCAAACTATGGAGTTTTCTATGAAGACCGTTGGTTTCATCGTTGGCAGGCTGGCGTGCGTGACGAAATCGAAATTGATGAATTCAAATATCCAATTGGCGATTTAGTTTTTGAGTTGAGTGGCGTTCGTATTGGCTTCGAGATTTGCGAAGACGCTTGGGTGGCTAATCGCCCTGGACGGACAATGTTCGATAGGGGAGTAGATATTATTCTGAATCCAAGTGCAAGTCCGTTTTCGTTCTCAAAATTTGTTACCCGTGAACGTTTCGTTATTGATGGAAGTCGCTCGTTTGCTTGTAGCTATATTTATACAAATTTGCTCGGAAATGAATCTGGACGCTTGATTTTCGATGGCGATGCCATGATTGCTTCTGACGGAAATCTACTGGTTTCTTCCCCACGTTTTGGCTACGAAGATTTTTACGTTACTTCGGCTGTGATTGATGTAGAAATGCCGAAAGTAAATCACTCACAGGTAAAATCACCGATTACACAAGGAAACTGGAAAGTACCAACCCTTTTCGATTTCCCCGAAATAAAACCAGTTGCTCCACAAACCGCTGAACTCGAAAAGTTTGAGCGTGGAGGATTTCTGAAAGAAGAAGAGTTTGCTCGTGCCGTAAGTTTGGCTTTGTTCGATTATCTTCGTAAATCTCGTTCGCAAGGTTTTACGGTTTCGCTATCGGGTGGTGCTGACTCCTGTGCTTGTGTGGCCTTGTGTGGTTTAATGATTCGTTTGGCCGATGAAAGTATTGGTTTAGAGGCTTTCAAGAAAAAACTTTCGTTCATCAAGAAAATCCAAGATTGCACGACGGTTGAGGAAATTGCCGAAAAAATGATTCACAGCATTTATCAAGGCACAGAAAATAGTTCGACTGATACCTACGAATCGGCCGAAAGTTTGGCAAAAAATATCGGTGCAACTTTCTACAATGTAAACATCAACGGACTCGTAGAAACCTATAAAGACCTAATAGAAAAACAAATAGGCCGAGATTTGACTTGGGAAACCGACGATTTACCGCTTCAAAATATTCAGGCACGTGTGCGGGCCCCAAGTGTTTGGTTGCTCACAAATTTGCATAATCATTTACTTTTAGCAACTTCTAACCGCTCTGAAGTAGCCGTTGGTTACTGCACAATGGACGGCGATACGGCAGGCAGTATCAACCCGATTGCAGGAATTGATAAGTTTTGGCTCAAAAAATGGTTAGTTTGGCTCGAAACAGTAGGTTGCGATGTAAAAGGAAAGCATATTAAGATTGAAGGTTTAAATAAAGTAAATAGCCTACAACCAACTGCCGAACTTCGTCCGCTCGAAACCAAGCAAACCGACGAAAAAGACTTAATGCCTTATGAAGTCCTAAACTCAATCGAAGGTGTGGCTATCAGAGATAAAAAGCCTCCTTTAGAATGTTTACTTTTCATGGAGGCTCAATACGCTGACCGTTTCGACCGTCAAACTTTGGCCAATTGGGTAGAAAAATTCTTTAGAATGTGGAGCAGAAACCAATGGAAACGTGAGCGTTATGCACCAAGCTTTCATTTAGATAGTTATAATCTCGACCCACGTGGCTGGTGCCGATTCCCAATTTTATCAGGTGGATTCGAAAAAGAATTAGCCGATATGAGAGAATACCTCGAAAAAGGCGACCGCCGAAAATCGAGAGGTAGGATTGGGTTTTGATGAATATTGAGTAAATTTGAAAAAAACATGCCTCTATGCACATTTCAAAGCTTGGTTTAGAAAACTTTAAAAGATTTACAGATTTAACAATAGATTTGTCAGAGCTGCCTATTGCTCCTAAATTAGTATTGCTCATTGGAGGTAATGGCTCAGGTAAGACCTCTGTTTTTGATGCTTTTGAAGTTATGGCAAATGCAAAGAATAAGAATGGTCTTTTGCCACAAACTAATGGGTATTACGAAAAAGAAGGAAAAGAGTTTAGAATTGATGTTAGATTTACTGGATTAGAACAAAATCAGACAACAAATACTACATTTTATGGTAGGAGTAGCTTGAAACAAGTACCTCGACTTACTCGAACTGCTTTTGGCCAAACAAAATTTGATTTTGAAAATGATACTGACAGACCAAGATTGTATATTGAAAGAGATGAAAGATTTGAAAATGATGTAGAACACATCGTTAAGTTAATGATTGATGATTTATTTAAAGGAGATGGTAAAAGTAGGTCTGAAATCATAAATAATTATATCAATCCTATCAATCAAGCTTTTTTTCGTATATTCAGTGAACATTCTGATAAAACAATTTTAGAGTTTCATTCATTTACTCCTCCTGTAGATGGTAAAACTGCTGAAATATTATTTAAAAAAGGAAACTCAATAATTCACTACGATTTATTGAGCAATGGAGAGAAAGAAATTTTTAATACGTTACTGAATTTATTAAGTAGAAGAGATTTATACCAAAACACCATCTATTTCATGGATGAGTTGGATTTGCATCTAAATACGCAACTTCAATATAATTTACTGAAAGAGATTACAGAAAACTGGATTCCTGAAAATTGTCAATTATGGACAGCCAGTCATTCACTTGGTTTTATTGATTACGCCAACGAATCAGAGTTTGGAGCAATCATTGATTTTGATGATTTAGATTTTGATATTCCACAGGTACTTCTCCCACAACCTAAAAATAATTTTGAGGTTTTTGAGATTGCTGTAAGTAAAGACTTTATGCGTAAAGCCTTTAAAGGAAGTAAAATCTTTTTTGCTGAAAATACTGATACTCCTTTTTATAATAATCTTGAGTTTAAGAATACGCTTTTTATCAATGCAATTGATAAAAAAGATGTATTCTTTAAATCAAAAAATAACGATGTTTTTGGTTTGATAGATAGAGATTATCTTACGGATATTGATATTGAACAGATTAGAAATCAATATAAAAACTTACGAATTTTGAATTACTATAGTATAGAAAACTATTTTTATCATCCCGATAATTTGGAGGAGTATTATTCAAAAAAGAAGAAAGAGTTTGATAAAAAATTATATATTCAAAAAATTAAAGAGCTAAAAAATGAAAAAAAAGATACTATCCTATATGGAATAGACTTAGCACGACGAGGATACCCATTTTTTAATGAAAATGGCTTAGAGAAACAAAAGCAAGTTTTCATTGAGAATGGAAAAACTGTTGTTGAATTATTGCGTTCGGATGATTTTGAACAGTTTTATAAGGTTTTTCCTGCTAAAGATTATGGTAAAACTTTACTTGAACGGCAAAATTTATCGAAAATTGAATTAGCACAGACAAAGTGGTTTAGAGAAAAAATACAAGACATTATCAAATGAAAGGTTTCAGTACTTGAAACCTTTCATTTTTATTTGCAGCTTTTTTACTTCCCCAACCAAGTCAACTGGCTCCAGTAACTTGGCCCTTCATTGGTTTGGTTTTTTCCTTTTGTACTTCGGCCGTCTTGAATTTGCTTTGTCAGTAAAGCCGTTAGTTCTTTTACGATTTCTGGATTTTGGGCGTAAACATTTTGTGTTTCGCCAATGTCAGTTGATAAATCGTATAATTGAATAGGAGGTAAGGTTTTTGCTTCTTCGCTTGTTTCTTTGGGTTTTCCATTGCCGCCCGAATGCGAACACATTATCAATTTCCAATTATCTTTTCGTATCGCAAAAAATCCATCTGATGAGTGATGAATGACTGATTTCCTGACATCGAAAGTTGGTTTTTTACCCGTAACCTCACTCAAAAAACTAAAACTGTCTTCTGCTACATTATCGTTTAATTTTTGATTATTAAGTTCAGCAACTGTTTGGAAAAAGTCAGTTGTACATACTAATTGCCTACTTACTTTTGGTGATTTGATAGTTTGTTTCCAAGAAACAATGAAAGGTACGTGATGTCCACCTTCAAAAATATCGGTCTTTAGTCCTCTATACATCATCGATGGATTATGGCCTTTACTGAGTTGAGCTTTCAAATCAGCAGGGTTGGCGAAGCCATTATCAGAGCCAAAAACAATAATTGTATTTTCATACACACCATTTTTTTTAAGTGTCTCAACAACTTGCCTGACTACATCATCTACCATCAAAACGAAATCGGCGTAGGGTGAAACATTACTTTTACCTACAAAATTGCCAATCGGAAGAATTGGCGTGTGTGGTGCAGCCAATGGGAAATAAAGGAAAAACGGTTTGTCTTTTTTTGAATTTTGATTGATGAAACTAAGGGCTTTTTCGGTAAATTTTCCTAAAACTTCTTCTGGCTGAAAATCAGGTGCAATGATACCCGCACGGAATAGCTCGATACCTTTTCTACCAATACAAGTATCTTTTGGAATGGCCGTGCAGAAACCGTTTTCTACGTAAGCATAAGGAGGCATATCGAGCGAGGCCGGAATACAAAATGAGTAATCAAAGCCATTGGTATTAGGGCTATTTCTTACTTGTTTTGTGAAATCTACATTTTTCTCACCCGCTTCAATATTGCCCCAATTCCAACCCAAATGCCATTTGCCTACAATTCCTGTTTTGTAGCCTTGTTTTTGCAAGAAAGAGGCAACTGTTTCTCTTTTTGGGTCAATCAAAGGCGTATCATAACCGTGTAGAACGCCTTTTTTTAGGGTAGTTCGCCAGTTATAACGTCCAGTCATAATGCCGTAACGAGTAGGTGTACAGACTGCCGAAGTTGTGTGTGCATCGGTAAACTTTACACCATTTTGAGCCAGTTGGTCAATATTAGGGGTTTGAATTTTTCCTTCTGAATTATAAACCGATACATCACCAATACCCAAATCATCGGCGAGGATATATATGATATTCGGTTTTTGGGCAAAACTTTTTGTACTACTTATGAAACATAGCAATACAAGAAAAGCAACTATTTTTTTCATGTTTATTTCCGGAAATTGGGTCAAAAAAGAGAACGGTAAAATTGGCTTCATTGGCTCGGAGGCGTAGAAAGTTGTTCCAGTTCTTCGATTGTCCAAGGTTCGGTTTTTGCTGCGTGCTGTTCTCTGATTTTCTTCACATCAGATACTTGCACAACAGCTGATTGCCGTCCTTTGCCAACTCGCATCGAAGTACCAACAAATTCGTAGCGGATATAACTTACCACCGAAGCAATCCATTCATCAGAGTTATCATTCATGGCAAGCATCACACTTGGATAAGATTTGCCCTCGATTGGGCCTTTCAAACCATTCATTAGGATTCTTATCGCAATATCTTTATCGGCATTGATGTGTTTTGCTCCTCTCAATGCAGGGGCAGCATTCGTGGGTAAACCTTTCCCATCTGCACCATGACACGCCGAACAAAGCGATTTGTAAATTTCGCCACCCGCTAAAATCAATTTTCGTTCGGGAGGAGTAAATCCTGCCAGTTTTATACCATAAATCTTAGCATCTTCGTTTTTATCAATGCTCTTTTTTACGCTCGTAATCATCTGATTATTGGCATTTTGAATAAGGATTTCTTCTACGATTTGTTTAGCCAATGCACTTTTATTTGACCCCAGCGATAGCAAAATCTGAGTTCTAATGTCATAATTCTCATCGTTTATCATTTTACCGATAGTGGCCATCATGGCTTGGTCGTTTTGCTTCAAGTAGATTTCCGAAATCCAGATAGCTGTTTTTTTGACTTGTGGGTCGGTATCTTTCAAGGCCGTATAAATGGTTGGCTTATCAATAGCATTTAGGCCTTCGAGTGTCCATAGTGCATGAATTCTTCCGAGTGCCGATGTGCCATTTTTACCCGAAACCATTGCCTTCAAGGTTGGAACTACCGATTTATCCTCTAAAATAATGATTTGCTTTTGGGCGTTGTCTCGCCACCAACCATTCGGATGGTCTAAGTAGGCCAATAGAGATTTTGCTGGCATATCTAACATTTTGGGCTGAGGACCTCTTTTGTAATCATCATGAACCAAACGCCAAATTCTACCTCGTTGATTGATTTTTCCAATACCATAATAATCTATTTTACCACGAAGAAAAGAGCCCTTTGGTGTCCAATTTGATTCTTGAATAATACCTCGGCTCATATCCACAATATACAAACATCCATCGGGGCCAGTGTAAGTATTATTGGGTCTGAAATAAAAATCAGTGCTTGCAATAAACTCTTTTTTATCGTAAACGTTTTCGAGTTGTGTTTTGCCTTGATTATTAATGACTTTTGCTCGGCGAATGATACGAGCAACAGGTTCGTTGATGAGGTAATCACCCACTAAATCGGCAGGAAGGTGGTCGCCTCTAAAGATAGATTGTCCGTTGGCGGCAGTGAAGTGATTCAATGTACTATCTGGATTCAAACGTGGTTTTCCACCTTGTACATCGGGGGTGGCAATGATTGGCCAAATACGGTTGAATTTTTCCTCGTTGTAAGCATCCGAAAATTCTAATTGTCCATATTTAGGGTTGATTTGAAAACCGCTTCCTGCGTTTTCGCCACCAGCACGACTAAAAAATAATCTTCCGTAATTATCATGCGTAAGTCCCCACTGTCCATTCGAGCCACTTGGCATAGAGTCGGGTTTTAGTACACCGTTTTTATATCTAAAACGTACTGCATCGTAGGTTTGATAGATATAATTATCAAGATTCCAGTCTAAACCACTTCTTTGATGCTCCAGATTTCCACCTGCAACTTTCCCTAAAATATAGGCTGGCTTTTTAACGTCAGCTACGCCGTCGCCATTGGTATCTTTATAGCTGTAAATATCATACGTATCAGTTTCATTGACCAAAAGCTCGTGGTTTACACACAAAATCATGCGTGGTAAAAGCAAGTCTTTGATAAAAACTGAACTTTTATCCATTTTTCCATCATTATCGGTGTCTTCCAGTAGCATCACACGGCTTCTTTTTTCTTTAGTACCCGTGCCATCAGCATCTTGGGTATAAGTTTCCATTTGTGCAACGTACATTCTGGCGTTGCCATCCCAAGCGATTGCTACTGGTTCGGAAATCATGGGTTCGCTTGCAACCAGCTCCATGTGATAACCCGCTGGCACATGAAAAGCCAAACGACTTTGCTCGGGCGAAAGCACGGGAGGCGTAATGGATTTAAGACTGTCTGCTACCGAGAATTGCAGGTTTAGGTCAGAATTGTCGTTTTGAATTTTAGAAAAATAGGATAGGCCTAAAAAGACCAATAGGCTGAATATCAGGTAATTAATTTTCATTTTTTGTTTATAAAGGTTGAATTTTTGAAAATCTAAAAAAGGCGTAGCTGCAAAAACTACTCATGGCCGTAAGCAAGTGCCAAACTGCGTGACCTTGATAAAAGGAGTGCGGGTCGCAGTTAATTTTTTGTACATCTAAAGTACGAATTTTAACAGCGATAAACATTAAAACAAACCCTAAAATTGCCAAAATAAATGATTTTTGTTTGCGGAATTGAAAATAGTGAATAGCAATAAGTAGCATTAAAAGTAAAATCATGACAGGTAAGAGTTTACTACTCGAAATCATGAGTGAAATTGGCAGAAAAGCTATGATAATTACTAATAATCCTACAATCCAAAGTTTTTTTGTGGTTTCTGAAAAGTCGATTCTATGCAGAAGATGATATAGACCAATTCCCAACAAGGAGATAGAAATACTATAAGTGCCATTCATATCAACTCTTTGCCCTAAATACGTGAGTGAAGCGTGGAAAAAGGCACTTCCCAAACTCAGATAAATAAAACAAAAACCCATTAGAGCTGATAAAAGTGGGAATTTTTCAAGCCTATTTTGAATGGTATTTTCTTTATTTTTGTAATCATATTGGGCAATTTGTAAGATTAAAATCCCAAAGAAGAAATAGGCTAAATTAGAATAAGTATTCATCGACTGATGAAAAAACTTTTCGGTATGATTAAATTCACAATACTCGACCGTCAAAGCGGATTTACTTACGGTCATACCTTCCCAAATATTGCCACTCAACCACGTGTTTAGGCACGCCCAAATCGCTATCATTCCGAGGGTAAAAATGAAGGCTATCCCTAAAAATCTGATAAATAATTGCTTGGTCATGAGGTTCATTTTTTCGGTGTAATTTCAACTAAAGGCTTTGAGATATCCCAATAGGCAGGTATTTCAAAGGTTATTTTATAAATACCAGTTATTTCGTCAGAAATAGCATAGTTTTCATGCAGTTTTTTATCGTCAATGCTATCAATTTGCGTAATTTTTAAAGTGGTGTTGATACCGAGAATCATGCCTGATAAGCTCCATTTCGTTGGTGTAAATGCTTCTTTTGTTAATTTTTTTGCATAAACAAATACCTCAAAACTATTGGGTTGAGTATCATTGGCAAAAATGCTCATTTGAGTTTTTGATACTTTTACGTTGGTTTTGCCGTCACCCAATGTCATTAACCACGCAATATCTCCGTCTGGAGTTTTCCAATGAATTGTTCCAGTTTTTATTTGCTCCCATACTCTTTTATTACCCCATAAAGCTCCCATCATCCAGTCTTTATTCATCATGGCAGTTACTTTCTTGATACTATCTCCTTTATAATTATTGGGTATATTTCGAGCGATAAACTGAGGTTTTGAGAAAGATTTAAGCTTTGCCAAATCTGCTTTTGGTATAGATAAGCCTACATTAAAAATGGTGGAAAGATTGCTCATTTCGCCATATTTAGGTCCTTTTTTCGGAGGAAGCGGAGCCAGCTTTTCATCATCAACCGCAAGTGCAATCCATGTGCCTGTAATGGCAAAGTATTTATTCATATCCATACCATAAGCCCTGAAATACGGGCCAGGCATATTTTTTAGATTGGGATTATAGAAGTTGGTAGTCTCATGCCAAAAATCCATTTCGAGAGCCTTCCCCATTTCTTGAATTTCCTTTGAAAAGGCCAGTTCTCGCCACAAACCAAGCCCGATGAGCGTAACACCATAGTAAGTAGGCGAATTAAATTCACTAAAAGTTTTATTAGATTGATACAACTTGAAAATGTCACGAGCTTTTTTCAAACCCGCATTTTTGATTTCTTCCAAACCAAACTCTGTTCCGACATATTCCATCAAAAAAGCACTCATGATTGAAATATTGGTATAATCGGGGGCAACATTTCTTTTGAAAGCCCCTTTGGCTGCATGAATAATGCCCGTTTCGATGTCTTTGATGATATTTTCGGGTAGAAGATGTCTGAATTTATTTCGAATAATAATCAAATCGCAGCCGATAAATTCACGCCAATTTTGGTCAAATTTGTCGTTATTGATTGAAGTTTTCCAGATACCATAAATCTTAGTGTTTTCGTCTTGGTATTGATTTTTTAGAATCCAACGCAAAATCACTATTGCTTTCTCTTTGTCTTCAGCGGCATTTCTGAATAATAAAGCCTCGGCCAAGCGGGTTTTGCTGCGTAAACTGGTGTTATCGGTTAATACATCTTCAATTTTGGCTCCCGTAGGAATTTCATCGGCCAAAAACTCTTCAAAAAGGTGCTTTTGATAAGGTGAAAGAGTTTGATACGTGAATTTTTTTGAGTAAATATCATCATTGGCTTCGACAAGGAAAGTATTTAGCAAGAGGAAACTCAAAAATAGAATTGTATTTTTCATGATAGTTGTTGTTTATTAGTTTTTTGAAACCTCTTTTACTCCCACAGACTTTGCCCAAATAGCGTATTCTTCTTTTAAATCACTCAATATTTTAGGCTCTTTAGCTGCAATATTTTTGGTTTCGCTTGGGTCATTGCCGAGGTTATATAATTCCCAATCGGCATCTTCCAATTCTTTTACTAATTTCCAGTTTCCTTTCCTTATAGCTTTATTTCCTTCATGTTCCCAAAATAGCGTTCTTGTTGGTATTTTTGCTCCATTCCAAAGGTAACTTAGGCTTTTGCCGTGAACGTCTGAAGGTTGTGATTGTGCCAGTTCGAGACTGGTTGGTAGGAGGTCAATTACATGGCTTGGAGCATCAATAAACTCCTTTTTAGGTTTGATTTTAGCAGGCCAATGAATAATACATGGGCTAATGATGCCGCCTTCGTGCATATATTTTTTATAAAGTTTGAATGGCGTATTCGATACATTTGCCCACTGGAAATCGTAAGTGCTATAAGAGCCTCGTTCGCCAATTCTTTTGTTTGGTTCGCCGAGTTTTCTGTCGTCAACGTTTTCGGGGCTGGCTCCATTATCGGCCAAAAATATGATAAATGTGTTGTCTAATTGCTTACTGTTTTTTAGGTATTCAATCAGCTTGCCAATATTTTTGTCCATTCTATCAATCATTGCCGCATAAACTGCCATTTTTCTTGCCCATGTTTTTTTGTCGCTTATTTCATCCCAAGGCTGAATATCGTTTGGACGTTCAGTGAGTTGATAACGCTTATCGAGCAAACCAATTTTTTGCATTTTCTTGAAGCGGTCGGTACGGGTTTTATCCCAGCCTTGTAAGTAGTAGTTTTCGTATTTGACAATATCTTCTTCGTAGGCGTGTAGCGGAAAATGTGGAGCAGTGTATGCTAAATACAAGAAGAATGGATTATTTTGTCTATCGTTCGACTTGACAAATTCGATGGCTTTATCGGTAAAAGCATCGGTTGCATAATAGCCATCTTTGGGCAAAACATACTCTTTGTCGTCTTGAACCACAAATCTTTTTCGTTTTTCTTGTAAGACCTCAAAATAGCTTGATGCACCCGAAATTAGACCAAAATAACGGTCGAAACCTCGCTTCAAAGGCCAATAGGCGGGACTCTCGCCTACGTGCCATTTTCCTGTCATGTAGGTTTTGTAACCAACTTTCTTTAAATCCTCGGCAATGGTTGGCACGCTTGGTTCGAGATAGCCCTGATAATTACCTTTTTGCACTTTTTGGTCTTCAAAACTCACCATATTGCCCATTCCAACGGCATGGGAATACTTGCCAGTGAGCAATGATGCTCTGGTTGGGCAGCACCGCCCCGCATTATAGAAGTTTCTTAGTTTTAAACCATTGGCTGCTAATTTATCAAGATTGGGGGTGCTTATTTCACTGCCATAACAACCAATGTCCGAAAAGCCCATGTCATCGGCCATGATAATGATGATATTTGGGCGTGACGGTGAAATTTTAGATGAACTTAAGGAAATAAACCCCAATAAAGTAATGATTATCAACGATGTGATAAAGTGCCATTTCTTTTTCATTTTGATTGAATTTTAGCGTTTTTGAGGAAACATTCTCAACATTATGACTCCGTGATGACGAATATTGGCCGTGAAAGAGCCATTGAAAAACCCTAAATCTTTCTGACTCCACACATCACGCAGTTTGAATTTTCCTTGCAAACCAACTTTTGAGAAATCAAACGTAAACGATTTAGCTTTTTCATCACCCCAGTTGAAATACGATTCAGGTGTTTTGCCATAATTGCCAGTATTGAAAAGGCCGACGGCAGACGACCCATCTTCTAAAGGTTTTACCCAAACTTGTATGCCATTTTCTTCCAATAAAAGCCTTCCACCTTTACCAAGTGAGTCTTGGTTTATTTCGATTACTTCATCGTTCGATAAAAGATTGAGCGTGAAAGCATCGAGCTGTTCAATCGGGCAGCCAATGAGTAGGGGAGCAGCCAATAAGCTAAAAATGCTCACATGACTGTATTGTTCGTCGGGTGTTAGGCGAGTGTCGTGCATGATTGGGCCAATCGAAACTTTACCAACAATCATCATGTCGGGGTCTGCCCAGTGGCCATGCCCAGTATAAGGCGACCATTTATCGAGCGAAAAAGAGTTTAGAAAAAGGCTTGTCCAACTATCTTTAATATCAGGCCCAGTGCGGTACATATTCGTTAATCTTGCCCAGTCGCTTACTTTCTCAAAAGGGGCGTTGTTTGAAATACTAAAGACAATATCTCTACCAGATTGCTTCAAGGCATCTGCCATTCGTACGGTAGAATTGACATCAATTCGCCAATCGTATTTCAAAAAATCTGTTCCCCAATCGGCCATTTGTTTGGCATCAATTGTTTCAAATCTATATTTTGCAATGTGGTTAAAGGCTCGTCTATTGACCATGATTGACTGATGAGATTCGCCACCTTTTTCAAAATCAGAGGATGCCCCAACATAACCACCATAACTTGAAATATAGGGGGTAGAATAAAGCCCCACTTTTAAACCAAGTGAGTGAATATAATCGAACATTCCTTTTATATCGGGAAATTTCTCGTTGGGTTGTAAGGCTAAATTCTCTCCTCCACGCATACCTTGCCAAGCATCGTCGATGTTGATATACGTCCAGCCGTGGTCACGCAGACCCGTTTTTACCATTGCATCGGCCGAAGCAATTACTTTTTCTCGGTCAATATGAGCTTCCCACGAATTCCAACCGTTCCAACCAATAGGTGGTGTAAGAGCAATGGTATCACCTATCTTGATAGTTAATGATTTGGTCGCTTCACCGAATTTGTTTTGTACTTTTAAAGTAGTTTGATATGTCCCACGTTCGCTTACTTTGCCAGTTATGATGCCCGTTTGTTTGTCGAGGAGAAGCCCTTTGGGAAGGTTGGCTGCCGAAAAAGTCATTGGCCGTTCGCCAGTTGCAGCTATTGTGTAGAGAAATGGATTATTGGGTGTGGCTCCGAAAAGTTTAGCCGAATTTATTTTAGGTTTTTTGCCTACTTGGGGAGTTAGAATATACTTTTCGTCGGTGTTTACAACGTGTTCGGGCATGGCATCGCCGAGCATCTTTAGTTGGGCATCAATCCAGTTGCAGTAAGTTCGTTTGTTGTTGATACCCCCAACTTTGTCGGTAACTAATAAACCCAGTTGCTTGATTCCTGTAAGGTTAATGTCAATTTTTACTGGTTCATCACCAATTTTCATTTCCTTACTTTCAAAAAGTACTTTTCCATCGCCAACCACGTAGAAGGTAAGGGCGATTTCTTTATTTCCTAAATCATCGGCTCCGATTAAGGCCGAAAAACGAGTAGCTTGTTTGTTTAATAAAAAAGCCAACACACAAGGCGATTGGGCCCCCAAACCTCTTGAATACTTCTTTCCGTTGATTCGTAAAGTATCGTTTGAATAATTTTTCTTTGCTTGTACTGGCCGCAGACCTTCCGAAAATGTTTGAATCAATAAATCGTCCAACCATACGGTTTTGGTCTGCTGTGCCGAAATACTCGCATGCACGAAAACGAAAAGAAGTAATAGAAGTTTGGGTATTTTAGACATGATTTAAAAATGAATTTACTGTAATAAATACTTTTCAAAACCCTGTCTGAGTGTTGGCTTCTTTAAAAATTACTTCTCAAAATCGGTTTCGAGCAATTGTTTTTCGTTGAATAGTCCACCACCCGCAGGCTTTTTATCTCTTAATTTTTTAACGTCACTGGCCGCAATGTTTTTGCCATCTTTGGCAAAGGCATTTTGCGTGAAACGAATAATATCAGCTATATCTTCGTCGCTTATATCTTTGTTATTGGCCAAACCTGGCATTTCGTTATTGAGCTGATATTGTTTGCCATTCACAGTAATTGGGCCGCTCAAACCATGTAAAATAATTGATGCCAATCTTTTCATTGAGCCATTGATATACTCCGATTCTTTCAATGGCGGGGCTAAATCTTGGATACCTTTTCCATCTGCACCATGACATGTCGCACAAATTGAGCGGAATAATTGTAAACCTCGGGTACGGTTATCTACTGCATTTTTCTCCTTCACAAAAATCGGATTCAACTCTTTTTTCTGATGATTGTTAATCGCCAAAGTCAAGTTATTTTTTAACAGGGTCGATGGATTTTGGGTATTGAGATATTGTTCTTCTTTTCCATCAAGGCTACTCACGATTGCTTCTTGGAAAACTCGTTTATCGGCATATTTTTTCTCGATTTGAGCAAGCACTGGCAAAAAAGCATCATTGCTAAATTTCAACCAATTATTCATTGAAAATGCTAAATATAAATCAAGTGTTTCGTTATTTTGAGCTAATAACTGTGTACAAATCGCCTGCATTTGTGGCGTATTTTGGATATTTGCATAGCGTTCGATAAGACCCAAGGCATGGGCTATGGTTTCGGGTTGTTTTGATTGGCCTATAATTTCCGATACTGTCCCAAAATTCAAGAAACTTGAACCTTCCAAAACATATAAAGCATGAATCGAAGCCGAAAACTCATTATTGCTTTTTGCCAAAGCAACCAAATCTTTTATGACACTAAAGTCTTTTTTCTGAATCAATAATTGTTGAGCTCGGTCTCTCAACCAGCCATTCGGATGGCTAAGTAGAGCCACTAAATCTTTGGAGGTTGCTTTGGTTAAGTCTGGTATTGCATGAAGTTTGCTTGATTTATTCACAACTTTCAAGATACGACCTGCATTTTGCAACGTATCTAATTTTTTATTGGCCAGTTGTTCGGCTAAATATTGAGAAATGTATGCTTTGTGCTGAATAATACCTCGGTGCATATCAACGATATACATTGCTCCATCTGGCCCATTAAATAGATTGACAGGACGGAAACCTTCATCGGTTGAAGCAATAAACTCTTTGCCCGCAATGGCTTGGGTAGCAACGGTTTGTGTGCTATTAAAACTCAAAGTATTGCGTTTGATAAGGTTAGCTTCTGGCACACAAACAAAAGCATTTTGGTTATAAGCAGCTGGAAATGCCCCACCTCTATAAATCAATGGTCCACAAGAAGCAGTTACTTCTGTCAGATACCCTCTTTCATCTAATACACCTTTTTGATACCCACGATTAACCGATGTTTGATGAATCGGAAAAACCTTATTGTTGGTTAATTTTTGCCCCTCAGCTATCGAAGGCTTAAAGTATTTGTTTCTGATGGCTTTGTTAGGCAAAACATAGTCGCCTTGTAGCTGCACGCTATTATTGTTGTAGTAAAGCCGCCCGAAATTATCATGTGTAATTCCCCATTGCCCACGATACGAAGTTGGTTCTTTGAGCCATTTACCATTTTTAAGTTGGTATCTGAAATTATAATTGGCGTTATAAATCCAGTTGTCAATGTTCATCATCAAGCCGTTTGATGAATGCTCAACATTCCCGCCTTCGGCATAGATTGGGTCAACGAGTGTTTTTTTGCCTGGTTTGTCGCCTTTAATTTCAACAAACCAAAGTTTTGGGCCATCGGTATAAAGTAAGCCACCATAAACAAAAGCCATTGCACGAGGCAAAACGAGTTTATCCAAAAAAACTTTTGAATGGTCAACCACACCGTCTTTATCGAGGTCTTCTAAAATCGAAATACGTCCGTTTGGTTCGTCTTCGCCGATTCCTTCGAGGTTTGGCATATAGCCTATCATTTCTACAATCCACATTCGACCTTTATTGTCAAAATCCATACTAACAGGAGCTTTCAATAAAGACTCAGAGGCAATCACGCTGAGTTCAAAACCATCTTCGATTTGGTAGCCTTCAAGCGAAACTTTTGGCTCTTTGAAAGAAATGATTTTAAAACCAACAATAAAGGTGGAAAGCATTAATAATGAGGTAAATGCAATTTTAAATGGTACTTTCGTAGTCATATCTGTTAAGGTTTTTTAATGGTTTTGCGGAAACATTCGTAACATTATAACTCCATGATGACGGATGTTTGTTTTGAAAGAACCAATAAAATTACCTAAATCTTTTTGTTGCCACACATCTCTTACACGGAAATTACCTTTTAGGTCAATTTTGTTGAAATTTAGAGCAAAATTTGCGGATTTTTCATCGCCCCAACGGAAATACGACTCGGGGGTTTTGCCGAAATTTACAATATTAAATAAGCCAACTGCATACGAACCATCTTCCAGGGGCTTAACCCAAATCTGTATGCCGTCTTCATCAGAAACCAATCGGGCAGGTTTACCCAGAGGGTCCTGATTGATTTCGATGACTTCATCATTTGTTAATAAGTTGAGCGTAAAATCGTCTAATTGCTCAATCGGGCAGCCAATTAGTAAAGGTGCTGATAGTAAGCAAAATAAACTTACGTGGCTGTACTGCTCGTCGGGAGTTAGACGGGTCGGGTGAAGTTCAGAACCTGTCGTAACATTGCCCAAAATCATCATGTCGGGGTCGAGCCAATGACCATGCCCACCGTAGGAAGCCCATTTATCAAGCGTAAAAGCAGATAGATAAAGGCTCAACCAAGAATCCCGAATGTCGGGACCTGTGCGGAAGGTATTGCTTAACTTTGCCCAATCTTTAGCATTTGAAAAGGGGGCTGAATTAGAAATACTGTAAACAATGTCTCTTCCTGAGTTTTTTAAAGCCGCCGACATCCTTTCAGCTGAAGGCACTTCAATCCTCCAATCGTATTTTAAGTAATCGACTCCCCAAGCTGCCATTTGTTTGGCATCATTTTCTTCAAAATGATATTTGCCAACATAGCGAAAAGCTCGTTTATTATTTTTGATAGAATCAGTGATTTTTCCATCGGCAAAATCTGAAGAACCGCCAATGTACCCAGCATAGCTTGTTATCATGGGCGTAGAATAGACTCCAAGTTTCAGCCCCTGATTATGGATATAATCGGCCATTTCTTTGAAATTTGGAAATTTTTCGTTGGGTTGGATGGCATTAAAAACGCCACCTCGTTGCCCTTGCCAAGCATCATCAATATTAATGTACGTCCAGCCGTGTTGGTTGAGTCCCATTTTTACCATGGCATCGGCTGAGGCGATTACTTTTTCTCGGTCGATGTTTCTTGCCCATGAGTTCCAACCATTCCAACCAATTGGTGGCGTAAGTGCAATCGTATCACCGATGATAATTTTTAACTCTTTTGTAGCCTCACCAAAGGCGTTTTTAGCCATTAAGGTGCTTGTGTAAGTCCCTTTTTGAGCAACTTTGCCCGCTATAAGCCCCGTTTTTGAATCAAGCGAAAGACCTTGTGGTAAGTTTTTTACTGCAAAATTCATCGGGCGTTCACCTGTAGCAGCAATCGTGTAAAGGAATGGGTTATTGGGTCTTGCACCAAAAAGTTTAGGCGAATTAATTTTAGGTTTTTTGTCAGGCTTGGGTGTTAGAATGTATTTTTCATCAGTATTTGGCATCGTTTGTGGAATAAAGTCATCTTTCATGATAAACTTAGCATCTGCCCAATTGGAGTAGGAACGATTAAATCCATTTTCTTCAATCGTAACTAAAAGCCCTAAGCGTTTAACGCCCAAAAGACTTACTTTTACTGGTTTGGGGGCATCGCCAAGTTTCATTTCACCACTTTCAAACAATATTTTTTTATCGCCGATTACATAAAATTTGAGCGGTAAATCTTTGACTCCTTTATCGTCAACTCCAACCATGGCCGAAAACTCGGTGGCATGACCATCTAAAAAGAATGATAAGACGCTGGTTGAGCTTACACCCACACCGTGTTTATATAGTTTACCATTTATTTTCATGGAATCCCCACCCGCATTGGTTTTACCCAAAACCGCAGGAATTCCCTCTGAAAATGATTTAATTTTCAAGTCATCGAGCCAAATAGATTTTGTTTGGGCAAAGCTGTGTGTATGTAGCCCCAATACGGCAAGAAAAATGATTATCTTATTCATGTGATGTGTAATGAACCGTTATTTTTTCGCAATTTTATTGGCAATCAAAGTCAAAACAGCCTTATCGCTCCATTCTTGTCCATGCCCTGCCATAGCCGTAAATGAAACCTTTGCATCTGATTTAGGATTTTCGGTTTTATCTAAAAACTTTTGTAAAAACCTTGTGGCGACATTTGAGTAAAGGCCGTCCATGTCGCCCATCCAAATCCATATTTTGCCTTGCAATTTTGGACCAAGTGTTGTCCAGTTTTTCTCTAAAACCTTTTTCAAATCATATTTCTCCCATTGTTTGGCAATGGAATGGTCAATTTTACCAGTAAATGGGTCAAACATCAGTGAAGGTAAATTATTCGCTCCTTTTGGGCCAAATGCAGCATTATAGGCTCCAAACTGACCGCCAGAAACTAAATAATTACCTGTTCGACTATTGAGGTTTTCTCCTGCAATCCAATCTTTCATCGAGAAGGTTGGCTCTCCATAAATTGTTCTTCGGCCTGGTTGTAAATAGCCATAACGATTATAGAAAATAGATTCATCTTCATAGATATTGATGAGTCCGTAGTGTTCAAAATCAACAGGGTCGGGGCTGTACGACCACGTGCCATCAAAAAAGTCAGGGTAGAAGATTTGTAGAGCTAATGATACCCAGCCTCCAGTAGAATTTCCTGTCAGAAAACGCATTTTTGATTCGGGTTTATAGCGAACTTGCCTTTCGATTTCTGGAATTAATTCTTCAAGCAGTGCTTTGCCACATGGACCATTATTTTCAGAATCAACTTGATAAGTATCTCCGTAAGGCCCTTGCGAATCAAGAAAAACATAGATGATTTGTGGTGCGTTTTGGGTAAACCACCAATCCGAAAAATCTTTATTATTGACTATACCATTAATAGCGGTGTAGCGTCCGTTTAGCCCCGCTGCTCGGTAGCAAATCGGATAAGTTTTGTCAGGATTTTCAAAGTACCCCGATGGCAATAAGATTGAAGCCTTCAAAAAACGAGGTTTATCCGAAAACTCGGATAAGTATTTACTTTTAATTTCAACAGATTTTACAAAATCATGCTTAATTATACTCGTTGGCTCAATGATTTGGTTGAGTGTAAGATTCAGTTGGAGGTTATTTGAAAACAAAACTGAATCAATATTGCTGTATATATTTCCTGCTACATTTTCCTGTCCATCTTCAATGTTTTGTTTGTAAACTACTTGAAAATAATATTTATCTGAAGGATTTCCTTTCAATTTATCCAAGCCAATGTTGAGTACATTTTTGTTTTTTGAATCCAGAACAAAGGATTGGTTTATCTCCCAATTCTGGGGTGTTACGCCAAAGGCAATTTCAGACCAAAGGCGTGGCTCTCGTTCATGTTGTTTGGTTACGTGTAGTATTAATCGCCCCCCTTTGATAAATGATTTCCTGATTTCGGGTGTTATGCCGATGCTAACTTGCCAAGAGATAGCCTCTTGGGCGTGAGCAAAAGCCTTAATAAAAAATACCGAAAACAGAATTATAACAAGATTTTTCATCTGAATACTATTCTCTACTAACAAGTTTAAGACAATGAAATTTTATGTTTGAAAGGTGTAAAACCTGTTAGATAAACCGTAGGTGCATCCATTGCGGGCAAAGCTCCACGTAATTGAATATTCTTATGTTCGACTTTTCCTGAGTTAAAGTTAATGCTATCATTGCCAACTGTATAGGTGCCTTTTTGCTCAGAAAAAAGATAAGCATTGTCTTTTTTAGTTGATTTTGTAACGCCCGAAAACGTACCGCCTGCTCTAAAAATTAACTCAAGCGAAACAGGAACTCCATCGGTACCGCTCAAACTGATTTCAATTTCAAGCCCATTGTTAGCTTCTTTTATTTTTACGACGGTTTCCAGTTGCTGAATCTCGCTTTGTTTGCGGAGTGTTCTTGGCATTTTGTCTAAATCTCCATCGGGAGATATTTTGTCTTTGTCAAGTGGTTGATAATAAGGGCCTTCGAGCGTTTTTCGTAAAACCCAAGTATCGCCTTGCTGCTCAATTTTCTCTGACTGAAACTGTCCTTTTCCAAAGAATGATGCGGCTACTCGCATTGCCTGCAAAACTGAATTGCCTTTATGAAAAGTCAACCAACCCGTGTTGTTTGATAAAAGTGTGCTATCCCAATTATTACGTCGGATACGCACCACGCCCGAGTATGGGAAGGCCTTTGCATAGCTGACTGGCAAAGGTTTGTCGGCAGGTAGTTCTCTCCAAAGTGTTGGGTCTTCTAAAAAATAATCGAGATAACCAGCCAGTTGCTCTTTTGTACTGGTCTTTTCGATTTGTCGAGCCATTGCTGCCATTTCGCCGTTATTTTTTTGTAATGCCATAAAACGGTAGCAATAATAGTATTTCGACATATTACCAATCGTTCCTTTGTCTTGTCGGTTAGATGCCTCAGTAACAACTTCGCCGTTTGGGTGAACGTAGTATAGTGTCATTTCGAGGTTTTTCAGGACAGGCTCTAAAAGTTCGGGCTTGTTTAGTCCTTTTGCCATGATTATTAAAGAGCGATTGACAATAGGAGAGTAGCTATTGGTACTTTTCTCGGTATATTGCCCATCGGGGTCTAAATCAATATGTTCGGCAAGCCATTGGTCAATACGATTGAGATAGCGTTTATCAGGAAATAACTCATTAAGTTTTGTTAAAGCGGCCGAAACCACCCAACGATGATTGGGCGTGTGAATACCACCTACAATAAGTCCATCACCTGCATTTTTTAGAAATTTCTGTAATAAATCAAGTGTATTTTCAGCTCCTTTGGTATTAGATTGTTTCAGAAATTTGTACGCAGGAACGATGTTTTCTAAAACAAATGCCGTATCGGGTGTTGAATGAAAATTAGTGGCTAATAAATCAATCGTTCCGTCGCTGTGCTGAAATTGGAGCATTGCTTTGGCCGCAGCTTCTACCTCTTTCAAAACCTCATTTGATTGATAAAACGAAGACTCAGAACATGACATCAGCATACAGGCTTTGCCAATAAATCCACTCGTTGAGTGTGGATTTGGAATCTCAACATCGTCCATGTACCCACCCACGTATTTATGCTTTGGGTCAGTAACTTTTAATGCCTTGAAGCTGGGTAATTGTTGGTCATGAATCTTAATCCATTCGAGCAACCAAGCAGGCTTAGCTGCTGATTTTTGTTGAAATGAACCAAAGCCAACAAAAGGTAAAGCACAAAGCGAAGTAGCTCCCATTGCTACAAAATTTCTTCTATTCATGGGTGGTAGATATTTTAATAAGTTTGTTGGTGAAGTGTATTTGCTTAAAATTCTCTGATTTTTATGCTTCTGAAATGAACCTCATCGCCGTGGTCTTGTAAGAGAATGTGTCCCGAAACAGCTTGTGCGAAATTTTGATATGTATTGTATTTGCTTTTCGAAACGAGGTTACGAAATATTTGAGAATGTCGGTCATATTCAACCATTTTGAGGTTATTGAGCCAATGTTCTACATGCCCATCTTTTGAAACGATGCGAAGTTTGTTCCATTTTCCGGGTGGATTCATTCGTTTATCATTGTTGCCTTCCGAAAGATTTTCGGCGGTAATTAAATCATAAAGCGAACCAGTAGTGCGGTTTCCGTTTACACCTTCTTTAGCATCGGGATGTACTTTGTCATCGAGGATTTGAAACTCTGGCCCTAAGCCCGTACCTGCTCTTTTCTTGCGGTCTTCAACTACAAAATATTTCAGTCCGCTATTAGCTCCAGTGCTAAGTTTGAAGTCGAGTTCGAGTTCAAAATTGGAGAATTCTTGGTCAGTGATAATATCACCACTTTTTACCAATGTATCTTTTTTTGTACCTAAAACTTTCAAAACCCCATCTTGAATCGCCCATCCAACCGTTGGGAATTTATCATAATTAGCCAAACGCCAGCCTGCGGTGGTCTTTCCATCCCAAAGCAAACGCCAACCTTTTCGTTGTTCGTTGGCCGATAGTTGATTGATTAAATAACTTACTTCGGGGGCTTCTGCACCGCCTTTCCAAACAGCATCTTTTAAGTTTTCGGTAGCAATTCTGATATTTTTCCATTGTACAGTTAGCCCGACTTGCTCTTCTCGCTTGATTTGGTGTA
Source organism: Emticicia aquatilis (assembly GCF_014644295.1). Classification (GTDB taxonomy): domain Bacteria; phylum Bacteroidota; class Bacteroidia; order Cytophagales; family Spirosomataceae; genus Emticicia; species Emticicia aquatilis. Next base: position 37,467 of record NZ_BMKK01000001.1, on the reverse strand, counting down.
CTTGCAAGGCTATAAATCCACGAGCAGTTTGTGGGTCTAAGAGATTCGCACAAGGAATACCATTTATCCAAGTTTTGAGGCTATTTCCAACGGCTTCAATATGATATTTGTTCCATTGTCCATTTCTGAAAGCCTTTTGTCCTTCGGCATTGACAGATAGCGGATACAGCCAGCCATTTCGGCCTTCATCGAAAATCCCTCCACTCCATGCTCTACTGCCAGGGTCGATTTCTACTTGATAGCCATGTACTTTACCTGCTTGAATGTTTGGGTCGCTGATGCTTCTGATTTGAATACCAGAGTTTAAGCCAAGGTCAACTTTTACTTCTAATTCTAAAACAAAATCGCCGTAGGCTTCTTCAGTACATAAGAATGAATTAGGTGTATTGAGTTGCGAAACCCCAACGATGGTTTTGTTGACAACCTTATATTCGGCATTGCCATTTTTCTTAGTCCATCCTTTCAAATCAGTGCCATTGAAAAGTTCTTTCCATTGGGCTTGTGCCAACGAAAAACAGCAAAGAAAAAAAGTAGTGGTTAGGGTTAATAATAAATACTTTTTCATGGTTAGGGTTGAAATGAGGGTTTGAGTGGAAAAAAGAGAAGAAGAAAGTTCTTCCTCTCTTTCGCATTCTATTTATTAACAAATCTACTATTAATTAGTACCCGGGGTTTTGTTTCATCGCAGGGAACGAAAGGTCAATTTCGCTTTGTGGTATTGGTCGTAAATAATGCTTGTCAGAAATAGACTGACCTTTTACCCAAGGATTATACTTCTTTACTCTATCAACCAATTTGCCTGTTCTTTTCAAATCAAACCAGCGGCTATATTCACCCATAAACTCTCTGGCTCTTTCATCTAAAATCAAATCAATCGTAATATTTGATGCAGTTGCTCTGTACGATGCCGTTTCGAGTGATTTTTGGTTTTCGGGAACAGCCGCACATTTAGGGTCTGTTCCTTTTTTAGTACCTAAAGCACGGTCGAGGATACGATTATAGTAAACCTCAGCACCACCTAATTTCCCACCTTTTGCCCCTTTTACGATAGCTTCGGCTGCGATTAAGTAGGCTTCAGCTGAGCGGAATATACACTCATTAAATGTACCGTAAGCGTCACCGTAAGGGATACCTGGCTGCCAAAACTTCCACATCAATGGAGCTTGGATATTCAAACCCGAATTATCAATAGGGTAGCCACCTCCGTATTCGTCAGTGTTTACAACAGCGTAATTTTTCTTTCCGCCTAAATCAATACCTCTATCGGCCAGTGTAGTTGCGGGTTTATTCCAAGGACGGCAGAGTAATACTGTATCGCCAGCAGCAAAACTTACTTTTAGGTTTGCGTTGCTCAATGGAAGTGGTTTATAATCTTTTACTGCCGAAAGAGCATAACCAACACTCACAAAGTTATGAGCATAGCGTGTATCATTATCTGGGTCGAAGAAACGGTATGTTGCCGTATTTATTTGGTGAACACCAAGACAACGGTTATAGTCTGTCGTACGGCCTTTGCTACCAATGAAACCTTCGCCACTTGGGCCAAATTTAGAGTGCAAATCATTGCCACCCGCTGCATCTTGTGTAAATGCTGGGTCAGTTTTATTGGTCAAAACATCGGTATTATATTGAACCGAGAACACAATCTCAGCATTTTTATCATTTTGAGCTCCAGTATATTGCGTCAAAGGGTTATTTGAACGCTTCGGGAACAAATCGCTATAATTTGTAGCTAACGGATAGGCATCAATTATTTTATCGGCGTATTGAAGAGCCAAGTCAAAATCTGCGTTAGTACCACCGAGTGAGTTGTTATAATTCCAGCCTCTTGTCAGATACACCCTTGCCAATAAAAATTGGGCTGTTCCTTTCGTGATTCGTCCATAGTTAGAGGCTACCACAGGTAATTTAGCTTCACAATCAAGCAAGTCGGTAATGATTTGTTTATAGACATCAGCCGCTGGCACACGAGGGAAATCTTTTTGCGGAGTGGTTGTTTCGGTCAATGGCATCGGAATATCGCCCCATTGCTGAACTGCATAGAACAAGCACAATGCTCTCAAGAATTTAGCCTCTGATAAGCGTGTATCCTTCAAGGTTGCGTTCATGGTTGTGATGGCATCAGCACGAGAAACCACGGTGTTTGTTCGAGCAATTTCGGCATAAAGTAATTGCCATAAACTCTGAATCTCAGGTAAAGTAGCGTTAAATCGAGCGTCATAAACATCAAACAAACTTGGTTGATTTTCTTTACCATTCACTGCCGAAGGATTCCAACCACCTTGCGACGAGAAAATATCAGTACCATTCAAAACTAAAACTCTATTCTGGTGGATATTTCTTAATAATGGATAGCACGAACGAACCAAATCTTCAAAACCTGCCTCGGTTTTGTAATAGACATCGGTGGTTAGGGTCGATTTTGGAACTTCCTCTAAAAATTGGTCTTTACAGCTTGTCAAGACAATCAATAGACTTGTAACGAGCCAAAAATTATATTTTTTGAATAATATTGTTTTCATTGTCATTCTGCATTTAGGAAATTAAAAACTAACATTAAGACCAACACTAACTGTCATTGAGGGTACGTCGTCTTGGTAAATAGCTGAGTTAAACTCTGGGTCGAATCCAGTATATTTTGTGAAAATAAATGGATTAATGACTTGAGTGTATATACGTGCATTGGATAGCTTGAACTTATCCATTGCTCCTTTTGGTAATGAATAACCAAAAGTGATGTCAGAAATTCTTAAAAAGCTGGCATCTTGATAAGTAATGGCTGCACGATATGGGTTAGCTGCAACAGCTCCAAAGTAAGTATTTGATGGATTGTCGCTTCTCCAATAATCTAATGACGCTAAGCTATTGTAGCGAGTGCCGAGTTCGCCAAATGTTCCTGATAATGTATTGTTTTTATATTCTGTTCCGTTACGATAGTAAGCAAAGAATGAAAGGTCGAAGTTTTTATACTTGAAACGGTTTGTGATACCCACAAGGAAATTTGGTAATGCAGTTCCTAAAATCATACGGTCGTCAATGCCTTCGGTTGAAGAAATTTGGCCATCATTATTGGCATCAACAACTCTTACCGAACCCGGTACTTGCTTATATTTAGTTGCTAAATCTTTTTCAGCAGTTTGCCAGATGCCATCAAATTTGTAATCGAAATTTGATTTTATTGGATAACCTACAAACAATTTATTCCCTTTGTCGATTGTCTGGCCTTCGCCGTAGAGTGAAAGTAATTTGTTATTGTTTTTTGTAAAGGTTAAGGTTGTATTCCATGTGAAGTTTGTTCTTGCTACGTTAACTGTGTTTAACAAAATTTCAATACCCTTATTCTGAATTTTACCCACATTCGAGATTACCTGCGAAAAACCTGAAGTAGTTGGCAGTTTCTGACTCAAAATCAAATCAACTGTTTTTCTGTCATAGACTTCAACTGTTCCTGCAATTCTATTTCTGAAAAATCCGAAGTCTAAACCTAAGTTGAGTTCTTTACTTCTTTCCCAACGTAAATCTTTATTGCCTAAGTTTTGAGGAGCAAAACCGTAAGCGGCCGTGCCGTCAAAATCATAACCTGTATTCAATAAGCCCGCTTGTGTGCTATATGGATTTACGGTCGAGTTACCTACTTCTCCGTAACTGGCTCTTAATTTTAAGTTAGAAAGAGCTTTTACATTTTGTAAGAACGATTCGTCAATTAATCTCCAGCCCAAAGCCACTGATGGGAAAAATGCCCATTTGTTGCCAGCTGCTAATTGTGAAGCACCATCCGAACGGCCAGTAACTGTCAATAAATATTTGTTATTGAAGGTGTAGTTTAAGCGACCCATGTATGAGGCAATCGAACGCTCAACTAATGAACTACCAAATGAAGTAACGGTACCAGTGTTTAAGGAGTACCAGTCAGAATCAAATGGCAAGTCTTTTACTGCAACTGTATAGCTTTCGTTTCTTTGATAGAAAGCACTTTGCAAGCCCGTAAGTGTAAGTTTATGTTTGCCAAAATCAAGATTGTAATTAATGATATTATCGAGTGTATAACTTCCAATCAAGCGACTATCGTATTGTGTACGAGGTTTTGTACCGATTTGTGATTTCGACCACATTCCTCTAAAATCACCGATTCTTGAAGTTCCATAAGTAGCCGAAAGCGAAGAACGAATGCTCAGACCTTTAATAGGCGTGTATTCAACATAGGCATTGCCCATGATATTGGCAGTGGTTGTCTGCAATTTCGATACGTTTGGGTCAGTATCGCTCAATGGGTTGGGTACTTGTTTATCGTTGATACCCATCCAAATTGCCAAACCATTGAAATTTACATCTTGATTTTCGCTTGGATTTGCCAAATCGGCATAATAAACAGTTCCTGTTGGTCTTGCACGATAAGCACCTCTCAATGACTCTTGTGAACCTAAATTTTGGTCAGAATAAGTTACATAAGACGTAAAACCTACCTTGAAATGCTCACCTAATTTGCTATCAAGGCCAGCATTGAGGTTATATCGTTTATAGTCAGTGCTGATTACATTACCTTGCTCTAGTAAACAGCCTCCCGAAAAACGATAAGTTGTTTTCTCAGTTCCACCTGCAACGCTGATGTTGTGGCTTGTTTGAGTAGCGGGTTTAGTTACTAAATCAACCCAATCGGTTGTTACGCCATTTTTAATATTAGCCATCTCGGCCGATGTAAAAGTTGCCCCAGTAGCACCTTCTAAAATCCTATCCGTGTAGGCAAGTTTATAAAACTGCTCGCTCGACATCATTGCGGGTAAGTGTGCAGGATTTTTAACTCCTACATAAGAGTCGTAGCTTACTCTTGGTTTGCCTGATAGACCTTTTTTAGTCGTAATTAAAATTACGCCGTTTGCACCTCTTGCACCATAGATGGCAGTTGATGAGGCATCTTTGAGTACATCCATCGACTGAATGTCGTTTGGATTAAGGTTATTGATGTCACCACCCATCAACCCATCAATAACTACCAAAGGAGCAGTTGAGTTATTGATGGTGTTTTCACCTCTAATCGTGATATTATAGCCGCTTCCAGGGCGATTATCTGATTTTGTTACAGTTGCACCAGCTACTTGCCCTTGCAAAGCTCTCGCAGCCAACGTAGGGTTTGCTCTAACAATATCTTTCGATTGAATTGATGATAAAGCTCCAGTTAAATCACGTTTCTTTTGTTCGCCATAACCAACTACTACTACTTCTTCAAGAGCTTTATCGTCTGGTGCAAGCGATACATCAATTGTTGTGCGGTTTCCTACAACTATTTCTTGCGTAGCATAACCTACAAAACTAAATACTAATACTGCTTTATCGCTCGGTACATCTAAGCGATACATCCCCGAAACGTCGGTTGTTGTACCTTTGGTTGTGCCTTTAATAGCTACACTTGCACTCGGAATCGGCTCTCCTTTTTCGTCAGTTACCTTTCCCGTGAGCATCTGAACTGTTTTTATAGTTTCGATACTGCTTGATGGTAAAGACAGCCGAGGTTCGCTAATTAGCCCGAGGGCATTTTTAAATAACAAAATTTGCTTTCCGTTTACTTCGTAAGAAATTTGTAAAGGCTTAAAGATTTTTTCCAATACCTCTTTCAACGACTCGTTCTTAACTTCCAGCGATATTTTTTGTCCGATTTTAATCTCTCTCGGATTATAGACAAATCGTACGCTCGTAGTATGCTCAATGATATTGAGGGTTGTTTTCAGATTATCATTGCTTGCTTTGATGGTTATCTTTTGCTCAAGAACGTCTTGTCCTGTGGCTGAGTGGGCATAAGAAATTCCTATACCTACCAGACTTATTAGCAATTGCAGAAATGAAACTTTCATAAGTTTCTTTATTAATTGAGGGTGAAAATACTCATTCATCAGATTTTGATAAAATTTAGAGTTAATGTATGTATTATCAAAGAAGAAATATAATTATTTAATTATTTTGCTGAAATCTGAGCAATGACTTGATTATCCGCTAAAAACCTTTAGCGACGAGGAGAGGGCCGAAACAATAAGATTGAATTGAGGTTTTGGTAAAAAATCATCCATAGAAGTTAGGTTTTAACTATGGATGGCAGAAACATGCTTTAGATACTTGTTTAAGTCAAACTTTTTTTTGAAATAATGCAAAAAAATATTTTTAGCAGCCTTTGCTATGGATAATTATCTGAGCATCAACTATTTCGTAGGTCGAATGAGTAATTTTGCAAATCAATTTTAGTTTGTCGTAGAGTGATTCATCAGAAAACGATGCAGTCAGATAACAGTTTTCCATATTTTTCTCATCGAAAATAATATTGATACCGTAGGTTTCTTCGAGGATACCAAAAACCTTTGCAATGGGGGTTTCGTCGAAGGTAAAATGTTTTGGAGAGTTTGCTACTAAAACCTCTGGTCGATTAATGATTGATTTCAGTAAGCGTGCATCAGCAATCGAATAATCAACTTCTTGATTTGGTGTGAGAATGATACCAACCAACTCATTTTTCTGTTGAAGTTTAGCTTTTTCGAGGTCTTCTCGGCGATACACAGATACTTTACCAGAATGAACTTCAACTTTGATGTTTTTTTCGTTTTCAAAGGCTTTAACCATGAAACTCGTGCCTAATACTTGGGTCGAAATATAATTGGTATAAACCCAAAAAGGGCGTTTCGGATTTTTAGTAACTTTAAAAAACGCTTGGCCGATGAGATATACTTCTCTTAATTGAGTCGAAAATTGTTTAGGATATCGAATCTTACTTTTGGGATATAACGTAATTTGGCTACCGTCTTCGAGCGTAATCTGTTTTTTTGCGTCGTTAGTGTTTTCTTCTTCTACGTAATTGCTGCTCAAATTAGGTGCAATTTTTTCGGAAGCAACATCGCCCGATTCTTGACCGTAGTATTTCAGACCAATTAAACCAATGCTTAATAAGAGCAGTATCGAAGCGGCAAACTTGAATGCGGTGGTTTTCCAGAACGGAATAATCAGTGGCGTTTCTTCTACAATTTTATCGGTTATAGCAGCCAAATCATCATTGCTCAACGAAATGTTTTTTTCTTGAAGAGTCAATAATAATGCTTTTGCTACATTAACGTTGTCAGCACAGTCGGGATTTTCGGATACCCATTTTTCCCAAAATTCATCATTTTTAGTATGAGGATTTAACACCCACTGACGAAATGATTCATCTCGACTGAAATCTTCAAAGCTATATTCTCGATAATTTGTATTCATCTAATATGAAGTATTATTTAATAGGATGCCAATGATTGGGTGCAAATACTGTTTTTTATAAATATTTTTTTAAGAAATGAAGTTTATCAGAAATAAATAATGAATAATTAGCCCCGACCAGTTCTCTCGAATGGTTTTGAAGGCCGCTTGCAGAAGGTTAGAAACCGATTGAGCATTGACCCCCATAATTTGGGCGATTTCGTCTCGTTCGAGGTTTTGATAAAATCTTAAATAAACAACTTCTCGCTGGCGTTTGGGTAGAGAATTGAGCAAACCAGAAACTTTTTGGATAGTTTCTTGCGTATTTTCTTGCTCGATGATGATTAATTCGGGCGAAAACTCAGCAAATTTTAAATCATTTTCTATGTTGATGATTTTGTCGTCTCCATTAATTTTTTGTCTGACACTTTCTCTCAAAATCTTCTTACGAACAGAACTTAGTAAATAGGCCCGTACGCTATCGGGTTGACTGATACTCTGCCGTCTGCTCCAAATTTCTACAAAAACTTCCTGTACACAATCTTTGACAAAATCTTCGTTTCTAACAAATTTATAACCGTAGTTCTGTAAAAGGTTAAAATACTTTTTGATGAGTTTTCCCAAAGCCAATTCGCTACCATTCTTCAACTGTTGCCATAGTTGAGAATCGTTATTAGTACTTGGTTGAGCTTCTTGGGGAATCATGTTTTCAATAAAAAATTATAAGCCGATTGGCAATTTACATCTTTTATTTTTTTCTGATATTCATTATAGATAATATTTGTTTGGGAGGTAAGTTTTTGATTGAAAATTTGGACTGTTAATGGAGTGACTGAATGAAAACAGCATACACTTCGGGTGTATGCTGTTGATATAGTGGGTGTTGAATTTTAAATCTATGTTAAGTGTCTCATTTACATCTTCACAAACTCAACTCTTCTATTTTCGGCTTTGCCTTCAAACGTAGTGTTTGGTGCAATTGGCTTGGTTTCGCCATATCCTTTAGTAGCAAGGCGGTTGGCATCAATACCTAAAGCAACTAATTGGTTTTTTACGGCATTGGCTCTTGCTTCTGATAATTTCATGTTGCTTGCATCATCACCGTCTGAATCGGTGTGTCCGCCTACTTCAAACTTCAAGGCTGGGTTGTCTTTCAAAATCTTAGCGATGGCATTAATTTCGCCCATCGAAGCAGGTTTAATGCTTGATTTGTTTACATCAAAATTAATTCCGTGCGAAATGTATTTACCGTCGGTAAATGCTTTACCAATCAAATTCATATCACCTCCAGCAGCTAATTTGAAATTCTTAAACATCATATTCATGCCATCGCTTGCATCTCCTAAAACTGCTATGGTGGTTGCTTTGAAGGCAACTTCTGGAACAACCAATACCCTATATTGGTCACAATAAATTTTGATTTGCCCGCCTTTTACGGCAATGGCAACATGATGCCATTTATTGAAATAATCTTCGCCTACAACACTTTTAGGTAGTTCGCCTGTTAGTCTTCCTTCGGGGTTTTCGCAAATCCATTGGCTATTATTGGTGGTGATTCTTACAGGACAATCATCCCCATTTTTGAAACAAATGATAACCCCATTATTTGAATCATAAGCAGCATCAAGCCAAGTATCAAACTCAATCGTGAACTCTTTGGGTAAGTAGTTAGGTATTTTTACTCTTGGCGAAAGAGCTGTGTAGTATTTTGTAATAAAAAAGGCTTTCTCGTCTCCTGCCATATTGACAACACCTTGTCCGCCATTGAGTTTCCAGTGAGTACTAAATTCTCCAGTTTGTGAATCTGAAAAATCATCAGAAAAAATGATTTTATCACCAGCCACAAAATCATAGTTTTGATAGGCTTTGATGTCTTGTGCGAAAACACTCGCAGTTCCTAAAAAGAGACTTAAAAAAAGGATTAAGATTAAATTCTTCATGATATTTTGAGGTTAATTTTTTTATCTGAGATATTGAATTAATTGGCTTTCATCGCTTTAAATTTACCTTGTAATTGACCTCTGACAACGTGTCCATTACCATCGTCAGAGAAAACGACTGTGTTAAATTTCCCTTCAATCGTTTTACCGTCATCTTTTGTAATCGTAATCTTTCCTGTGCAGTTATAAATTTCATCATCAGAATAAGCATCACGACTACATCCACAGCCTTTTTGCATAAAACTCATAACCACTCCAACGTTTTCTCCTTTTTGTTCTACTGCCAAAGGAAAACTGCCTACACCTTTTCCTTTATAGGATATTCCTAATATTCCTGCATTTGGAATTGCCGCTTTGCTTCCTCCATCAATACCCTCAAGCGTTAATCCAGAAAATGTAATAGCCGAACTGTTCTCACTGGCATTATAGACATACATCGCATTATTAGTAAGAGCATTGAGGTGGTATCCTTTAGATTTTGCTATATCATACGCCATTTGTGGTACATTTCCTTTCGATAAACCTGCTACACCACCATTACTGGTATTAGTAAATTTGGCATTGATGATACCAATAGCAGGGATATTAAGTGTAAAAGAACTTTCGTTTTCTACGAAAAAAAGAGTTTTAAGTAATTGTACTTTTGGAAGATTCGGTCTATTAGGTGCCAAATCAACTGAAATAATCATTTTGCTTCCCGTAGGCCTGTTCTTTGGGGCGGTATAGCTGATAGTATTATTGTCTATTCCGACGATATTTCCTCCACCTTCTACTATTCTCCAATTAGTAGTTGTATAAGAGTTTGCTTCTCCAACTGGCAAATCAAGATACTGATACTCTTTTTGTAACGAAGGCGTTTCGTTGTTTGGGTCAGTATTCGGAATTTTGATTAACTGAATTTTAATCATGCAGGCTTCTGATGCCTCTAATAAATCTTTGTCTGAGTATAAATACAACTTTGAGGCTTTTCCTGCAACGGCCTCGTCCCATTGTTCTTTGGTCCAACCTTCGGGAGTTTGAGCATAGATATGCTCATTAATAAAGCTGCTTAGGAGTAATATAAGAATGAGTTTTTTCATAGTTTTAAATTCGGAATACATAAATTTTCAATACCTATCTTCTTTTCGATGAACTTTAAATCGGCCTTTAATTTGAGCATTTGGGCGTTTCTTTTGGTCATTGTCAAGTGGTTGATTTATTTTGTAGCCTACGGTCACTTCCCCCTCAAAAGTTCCTTCAATAAAACCACCAACTGCATCATATCTCGAAACATTGACTTTCATTCCATCGGCATCGAAACTATATTCACAGCCATCCCAGCAATTGATTCCACCCGCAAATGAAGCTTTTTCGGCACCTTTAAAAACCTCAAATTCTCCTGTTTTTCTAATGAACGGAATCGTTATATCAAGAAAGCCAGTTTTATTTTTTGTTTTAAAATCATCGTCTTCTTGAATCAGAATTCTTGTCATGGCATTATCTGTAATCGCAGGGTTAGGATGATTGTTCAGCAGATAGCCAAACTCGCCATCTTTTGAATGTTTTAGCTTGAAAGTACGATTGTGAAAATCACCGCCATCGAGTGTAAATTCAATTTCATTATTGCCCTCGAGTGGTTTGGTGAGTGGTTTCTCTTTTGTAATGGTTTGATTATTAGTTGGTTGTGTAATTTTATTTTGCCCAACCAAAGTTTGAATGGCTTTTAAATCGGTATTTTTTAGAATAAAATCAACGACAGTAGGTGAACCCGTACAATCTAAATGAATGGTCTGAATTTGTGTCATCGGCACACCCTTGTTAATTGCCGCTTCAACTACATAATTCCTTCGATTATCTTCCAAACTTTCATTTTTGCTTATTTTCCAGCCATTTCCCATGAAATATTTGGCCTCAAAAGGCCCGACCATACTTAAATTAAATGGCGATACGGCTTTTGTTTGTAGATTTTCGGCCTCAAATTCTGTAAAAAAAGTATTGACTGTAACAACGATTTCGCATTCAGTTTCTGCCATCATCTTCTGAATTCCCACAACGTCAACCGCAACTTTCTTCCACTTTTCACGTTCTTGCTCACTTACGTTTTTACGTTTATAATTAATTTTATATTGGTGCGTAAACGGACTATTGGCTGCTTCTCCACCATTATGAAACCAAGTGATTCCATCGGTTTTTGATTCGTCTTCTACTTCCCAATTTTCCAAATCGTGTGGAAAAGCCTTTTTGATTGTGCTTTTTACTCTTTCATCTTCACTTGTCTCCGAAGCCAATGCGGGGCGACCCTCTTGAGCAAAAATTAAAGGAGAGAAAAATAGCAAGGCGATAGAAAGTAATATTTTCATGGTTGATTCGATTATTTTTATTGTTGGGTCAAAATTATAAGGTGAAAAATTATTTTTTTTCCACCAAAAGGGGGAATTTTAATAGTTCATAAACCACTACCTTTGAAATATTATTCAGAAGCTGAATCTTGACACTATGAAGCTGATAGACAGAGTTTTATGTATCTTTTTTATTTCGATTTTGTGCTTACAATCAATGGCACAAACAGGCGAATTGGCTCCGCTGCTCGAAAAACTAAAATCCTCTAAGGCAGATACGAATCGAGTGAAATTATTGAATAAGATAGGTGACGAATATGCCTACAACGACATAAAAACTGCTCGTAAATATTATCTTGAAGGCTACGAATTAAGCAAGAAATTATCGTTTTTACGAGGAATTGTGCGGTATTTTTCGAGCGAAGGAGAGCTACTAAATCTCGAAGGCAAATACGACCAAACTTTGGTTTTGTTGAGAGAAGGAGTGAGGCTTAGTATCGAGAAAAAAGATAAAATGCGTGAAGGAATCATGTATGAAAACATGGGAAATACCCTCGTTTTGATGCAAAAACTTGATTCGGCTACTAACTATTACTTTAAATCATTGAGCATTTTTGAGGCTTTTAGAGATAGTGTAAAAATGGCTAATGTCTATAATGATTTGAGTTCGGTATTTACGCAAACCGATAAACAAGAGATTGCTCTAAAATACATCAATCAGGCAATAGCCATCAGTCAAACTTTTGAAGATGGATTTTATCTGAGTCACTTGATAAACAAAGAGGGAGTTTTGTGGAAACTCAAACGAAGAAAAGAGGCCGAAACGGTTAATAATCAGATAATTGCGTTGGCAAAAAAACTCAATGATGCAATCGCAATGGCCGATGCTTTACAGAATTTTTGTTACCATGATGTCGAAACCCAACACTATGAAAACTTGCTAAAACACGCTACCGAATTGGCCGAATTAAGTCCGCAACTCCAATCGGCTGAGCGAACGTCTTTGGCTGATTATTGGCTTTCGGTGGCATATTACTATAACCATAGCTACCCCATAGCTCTCAATTTTATCAAAAAAGCAGTCGAAAAAGACGAAAAACTCAAGAATATCAATCATTTACAACAATATTATACGCAATACGCCAAGTTGCTTTTGGTCAATAATCAAGACCCAATTTTGGCCGAAAAGTATAATCTATTGGCCGATTCATTACGAAATATTGGTTTAAACAATGCTATTCTGAAAAATACCAAAGAGCTTGAAACCAAATATGAAACCGAAAAAAAGGAAGCTGCTTTACAACAACTTTCGGATGAAAATCAATATAGAAAACGACTCAATAGTCTGCTTATTTTTTCGGTTGTTGTTTTGGTTGGGGCGTTAATATTCTTTGGCTTGTGGATACGCAACCGTAATCGCATACGTAGGCAAGAACAGATTTTACACGAACAAGAACTTCGACAGCTTGAAAGCGAAAAACAAATTTTAGCTGGTCGAGCAGTTTTGCAAGGACAAGACGAAGAACGAAGTCGTTTGGCAAAGGACTTACACGACGGACTCGGTGGTATATTATCAAGCGTAAAATACGCATTTCAAAACATGAAAACTTCATTTATTTTACAACACGAGCATGCCTTAGCTTTTGAACGAAGCATGAGTCTTTTAGATGAATCGCTGTCAGAATTAAGGCGAGTTTCACACAACATGATGCCTGAAAGTTTAGTGAAATTAGGCTTAGAAGAAGCCCTAAAAGATTATATTCAGACGATTGACGAAAATTCAGGTATCAAATTTGCCTATCAAAGTTTTGGTTTAGCTGAAATTGAACTTGAAAATATCTATAAAACTACTATTTTTAGGGTGATTCAAGAGCTTACAACTAACATCATCCGACATTCGCGAGCAAAAGAAGCTTTGGTACAAATAATGGCAAAACCTAATTTGATTAATATTACGATTGAAGATGATGGTATCGGTTTTGACCCACAGCAGGTAAATAGTAAGAAAAGTATGGGGATTCAAAACCTTTACAATCGAATTGAGTACCTAAAAGGCAAAATAGATTTCCAAACCGAGCCAAACGCTGGCTGTTCGTATTATATTGAGATACCAATTTGATTTACGATTTTAGATTGTGGATTTAGGATTTTTTACGCAAATCCACAATCATCAATCCGAATTCCCAAATTAACATGACCGAAATCTATTTAGTTGAAGACCATCCGCTTGTTACAGAGGGCATCAAAGCGATTTTCGATAAAGAAGATGGCATGAATTGCACATATAGTTTCGATAATGGTAAAGACCTTTTGGCGAAACTACCCATCCACCAACCTGATGTGATTGTGATGGACATTAACTTGCCCGATACCAACGGAATCGACCTATGTAAGATTGTGAAAGACCAATATCCGAGCATTGCTGTGATTGCTTTGAGTATCAACAATGAAAAAAGCATTATCAAAAAAATGATGGATAACGGTGCAAGTGGGTATATTCTGAAAGATGCTGCCAAATACGAAATCGTTGACGCTATCAAGGCAGTTATGCAACGTAAAACCTATTTCAGTATTTCGGCATCAAACACCCTCAAAAAGCCCGACGAGCGAAAACTTCCTGCTCTCACTCGTCGAGAAAAAGAAATACTTCTAAAAATTGCTGATGGACTCACCAATCAACAAATCGCCGATTTAATTTTTGTGGATGTCAGCACCGTAAGCAGCCACCGAAAAAATATGCTTGCCAAATACGATGTTCAGAATACTGCCCAGTTGATAAAACTGGCTATTACTGAGAAGTTGATATGAAAAAGCAAATTGTTTTTTGATGAATTTTTATTAGATTTGATTGAAAAATAAGAAAAAGATGAGAACAATCTTAGAATTGGAGATTACACCTGAGCAAGAAGCTTTATTGATAGATATGTTAAAAGAAATGAATATTACTTTTAACAACAGTCGTTTAGAGGGAGAGTATTTAGTTTCAAAAGTTGCAAAGGAAGAAGATTTACTGAGAAATATGCAGGAAGATATGAATAATATTTTTAGTGATAATTATCTTGATGCCATATTTGAAAAGGGGGGAACTGCAGTGGAAATTAAAAATGCAATCAATGACACGTTTGGTATTTGGAGAGACAGAACGGAATGGAAAGATTTTGCGGATTTTAGAAAACAAGCGTGGGGAGGACGTGGCGTTAAATGATACTCTGTGATACTAATATTATCTTTGAGATTTTTAGGGGTAATTCGATAGTTGTCAGTGAATTAGAGAAAATTGGTTACGAAAATTTAGCAATTTGTGATGTTACGATTGGGGAAATTTACTTTGGAATGCGAAAGGGTGAAGAAAAACAAACTAAAAAACTCATTCGACAATTTAATCGCTATAGTATTACCAAAGATGCTTCCAAAATATTTGTACAAATTATGTCTGACTTATCAAGTCGTCAAATTGGTATTCCAGATGCACTAATTGCTGCTATTGCTAAAGCTAATAGTCTTGAGGTTTTAACATTAAATCTGTCAGATTTTACATTAGTTGAAGATTTAAAAATATATCGACCATCGCAAAAGTTGATAAATTATTAAATAAAAAGCGTGTACTTCTTTCGAAATACACGCCTTTATATTTTTACACAAAGCCTTAAATTATGCTTCAGCTACTACGCTAACTGCTACTTTGTGTTTAACTTCTTTGTGAAGGTCAAGGATTGCTGAGAAATCACCAACGAATTTCACATCATCCATCGTAATTTTCTTACGGTCAATGTCGAAACCTTTTTCTTTCAAGTAGTCAGAAACTTGAGTGTTAGTAACACGTCCGAAGATTTTACCGCTTTCGCCAGTTTTCATCGGAATAGTGATTACCATGTCACCAATTTCTTCTGCCAATGTCAAAGCTGCAGTTTTGATTTTTTCAGCTTTGTGAGCAGCTTGTTTAAGATTTTCAGCTAAAATCTTACGGTTAGACTCAGTAGCTAACTGAGCAAAACCTTGCGGGATTAGATAGTTACGAGCATAACCAGGTTTTACAGCAACCAAGTCATTCTTATATCCAAGACCAGCAATATCAGTTTTTAATATTATGTCCATTTCTTAATTAATGATTGAATGAGTGAATGATAGATTTAATGAATAAAAATACTCGAACACTCAGTTTTGTTAAAATGTAAATATTTTGAATAAATTGATGAGAAAATAATAATTTACTCATTTATTCATTCGGTCATTCACAATTATTTAAGTCCATCAGCTACGAATGGCATCAAAGCTAAGTGTCTTGCACGTTTGATGGCAACCGATACTTTACGTTGGAATTTAAGGCTGTTTCCAGTCAAACGACGAGGAAGGATTTTTCCTTGTTCGTTTACAAACTTCAATAAAAAGTTTGCGTCTTTGTAATCAACATATTTGATACCTGCTTTTTTGAAGCGGCAATATTTTTTGCGAGCCTGGTCTTTTCTATCCACAGGGTCGTTTACGAGTGACATTGCGTTGTTTCTCATCTTAATTTTCAGTTTCTGCTTCTTTCGGAGCTGTTTCTACATTTTTTCTGCCAATTTGTCCTTTGCTACGGCGGTCGCTGTAATCAATAGCATATTTGTCTAATTTCGTAGTCAAATAACGCATTACACGCTCATCACGTTTGTAGTCAGTTTCCAAAGTTGCAACTGTCGTAGGGGCAGCTTTAAACTGAATTAATTGATAATATCCCGTATTCTTGTTCTGGATGCTGTAAGCCAATTTACGAAGTCCCCAATGTTCTTCGTGAACGATTTCTGCACCTGAATCAGTTAATGTTTTTTTGAATTTGTCGACAGCTTCCTTTATCTGAGTTTCAGATAAAACGGGAGTTAGAATGAAAACTGTCTCATACTGGTTTTGAAACATACTAAAAACAGTGTTAAATGATAAAATTTATTTTCCTCAAAAATGAGGGTGCAAAGGTAGGAATAATTATGTATAATGAAAAATTTAGATTGAAAAAATAATGATTTTTACCTCAAAATCATAAAAATAGGGGAGTTGATAGCCAAATTCTTTACCAGTTGATAAAATTATGGTCGATATTGATGCTGCAATCTAACTAAATAGATACCTTTGGCTCCGATATATTACTCATTATTAACCTATTAAATGTATTTGAACTATGAAAACATTAATTACTTCTATCGTACTCATTACGCTTTCTTCATTTGGCTTTATAGCCGATAAAACTTATGTCTGGGAACATTACAAACTTCAAATCACCGTTCCTGATGATTTTAAAGTAACAAAAAATACCGATAATGACTTTGAAATGAAAGGTGATGGCATGGAATTGATGATGCACATTTTTGAGCAAAATATTTCGGCTGATGATATGGATGAGGCCGTGATTGCTGGTGCAAAAGCCATGAAACTACAAGAAATTGATGCTGAAGAAATTATTGAAGGCGATGGGCTTGACGGTTATTATGTAGAAGGTTTTAAAGATGGTCATCGAGTGATGTTTTCGGGGATGATTGACCCTAAGAGTCACACCAATTTTTTCTTGATTATCATCTTTGACGATAAAGATAAACAAGCCGAAACTGACGCTCTCGAAATTATCGAAAATGTGATTAGTCTAAACTAAATACTGAAGCCTTGAATCGAGCATGGGTTGTGAGTAAATTACTTACAACCCATTTATTTTGGGCAGGTCTTTGAGTTGCTCGTACTTGCCATTTTCAAAATCAACCTTAAAGCAAAAAGTACTGATTCCGTTAGTTACTACTAAGAAAGGGCATCGCATCGTAAGGTTATATCGAGAAGCTTGTGCAATAACTGCCTGATTGACAGGTACATCAGCTGCTTTGCACTCTACTAATAAAAATGGCTTACCTTCATTATCGAATACCACAATATCGGTGCGTTTTTGTAATTTATTGTACGATAAACCACCTTCGAGTCGAAGTAGGCTTTTTGAGTAGCCATAATGACTTAATAATAAATTAATGAAGTGCTGTCTTACCCACTCTTCGGGTGTTAGTACCAAATATTTCTTACGAATTGCATCAAAAATATAAGTTTTTCCATCCGTTTCTTTAATTTTATAAGTGTAGGTCGGAAGGTTGAGTTGGTGCATGACAAAGAAAGTTTTGGTACGCTGGAACTAATGTTGTAATTTTTGGGTTGGGTACTCTAATATCCTGTAATGAACGTTACAGCATTTCGCAACAAATTTACGTCATTAAAATTATGCAGACAAAAGAAGAAATCGTAAAAAACTGGTTACCACGCTATACTGGCACCCCCCTCGAAGAGTTTAGACCTTATATATTATTGACCAACTTTGGTAATTATGTAGAAATGTTTGCTCAGAAGTTCGGAGTAGAAGTAAAAGGTCGTGACCGTGCCATGCAAACTGCATCGGCGGGCAACATTACCATCATTAATTTTGGAATGGGTAGTGCAGTAGCCGCAACTGTAATGGATTTGCTTACGGCCGTGATGCCCAAGGCAGTTCTTTTCTTAGGTAAAGTAGGTGGCTTGAAGAAGTCGACCAAACTTGGTGATTTGATATTGCCGATTGCCGCCATCAGAGGCGAAGGAACAAGTAATGATTATGCTCGCCCCGAAATTCCTGCTTTGCCTTCGTTTCGTTTACAGAGAGCAGTTAGCTCAATGATTAAGAAACATGAGTTAGATTACCAAACTGGTACTGTTTATACCACCAACCGCCGTGTATGGGAACACGACGAGGCTTTCAAAGATTACTTGCGTGAGCTTCGTGCAATGGCCATTGATATGGAAACGGCTACCATTTTTATAGTTGGTTTTGTAAATGCCATTCCTCACGGAGCATTATTGTTAGTATCAGATAACCCGATGATTCCAGATGGTGTGAAGACAGAAGAAAGCGATAAGAAGGTAACGGGAGCTTTTGTTGAAAGACACCTACAAATCGGAATTGATTCGTTGAACGAATTGGCAAACTCAGGCGAATCGGTTAAACACTTGAGATTTGAGTAAAAATAGTCCACAGTCAATGGTCGGCAGTCCACAGAATGAGCAAACTAAATACAAAACAAATAATATTTATGAAAAAGAAATCCTTTTACTCCCCTTTAGGGGTATGGGGGTGTTTTATTGTGTTATTCCTCTCATTCTCAACTACTTGTGGGCAAAGAAAGTTTACACTTTCGGGAGTAATCCGACAAAGTAGTAACGAAAAACCCTTACCAAGAGCCGCAATCTATGTTGACGAGACTGGCTACGGTACACTTTCTGATACACTCGGTCGCTACCAAGTTTTAGTGCCAAAGGGTACATTCAATATCACGGTTAGTTATCAAGGTTTTTTTACGAAACACCAGCGTGTAGATGTAAATAATAACCTGATGGTTGATATAATCATGGATGAAAAAGCCAATGATTTAGACGAAGTTGTGGTGTCGGCCAATAGTGCATCGCAGAACGTCAAAAGGCTCGAAACTGGGGTTACGAATCTGAGTATCAAGAATATGAAGAAGCTACCCACGCTACTCGGCGAGCTTGATATTATCAAAAGTTTGTTTTCATTGCCAGGAGTAGCGAGCGTAGGAGAGGGGGCTTCGGGCTTTAATGTACGTGGAGGAAATATCGACCAAAATCTTATTTTGATGGATAATGCCCCCGTATTTAATGCTTCTCACTTGATGGGTTTCTTTTCGGTATTTAATCCCGATGCTTTGCGTGATATTAATTTTTATCGAGGCGGTATTCCTGCTCAGTACGGCGGGCGTACGGCTTCGGTTTTGAACATAAATCTGAGAGATGCTAATGCTCAGAAATTTTCGGGACAAGGCGGAGTTGGGCTTGTAAGTAGCCGATTGATGCTCGAAGCTCCAATCATTAAAGATAAAGCATCCTTCTTCGTTGCCAGTCGTTTTTCTTACGTTGGCTATTTATTTAAGCTACTCCCTCAACAAAATATCAAAAATACGAAAGCAGATTTTTATGACATCACGGCGAAACTGGAGTTTCGCCCCACAAAAAAAGACAAAATCGCTTTAACTGGCTTTACTGGTTTTGATAAATTTAAAGTAGCAGGCGACTCGCTGGCTAACCTTGAAGTTAATGCTTCTTCTTCGCTTTTCAATTGGCGAACTACCAATGGTACGCTTTCGTGGGTACACTCGTTTGGCACAAAACTGACTTCTAAAATTGTAGGTGTTTATAGTCGATACGATGCCAATATTATCAATCCAGATTCTGCTTTGGCGTTTCGTTTAGAATCGAATATTGTCTATAAAAATCTCAAAGCCGATTTCAATTATTTACCTTCCGAAAAACAAAAAATTGATTTTGGCCTAAGTACAATCGACTATCAGATTCAACCTGGTAAACTCAGACCTGATAATGCTGTTTCGCAGATAAATCCTGTTACGCTTCGCAATGAGAGTTCCTTAGAGTCGGCGGTTTATATCAATGATGAGTATGATTTCAATAAGAAATTTTCGATTTTAGTGGGTGTTCGGTATTCGTTTTTCATGAATCGAGGAACGGGCTATACTTATAATTATCGTGACGGACTGCCCAAGAGTATAGAAACCCTCACTGATTCTACTCTTTATGCCAAAGGTTCAGTAACGAAAAGTTATGGTGGAATTGAGCCACGTTTTTCGGCCAAATATTCACTGAACGATAATGCATCCATCAAATTTAGTTTGAATCGAATGATTCAGTACATTCAGTTGATTTCAAACACTACTGCCGCTTTGCCTACGGCACGTTGGAAATCGGCTGATAATTACATAAAACCTCAAATTGCCGACCAGATTTCGATTGGATATTTTCAGAATCTAAATGATAATAAAATTGAAGCTTCGATTGAGTTTTTTTACAAGAAATTAACCAACGTAGCTGATTATAAGGATGGCTCAAACCTGTTGCTCGATAAATTTCCCGAAGCATCTATTCTGCAAGGAACAGGCCGTGCTTACGGTGCTGAACTTTATGTAAAGAAAAATATCGGTTTGCTTACGGGTTGGATGAGCTACACGTATTCACAAACGCAGTTTTTGGTGAAAAGTAAATTTGAGGAAGAAACCATCAATAACGGTGAGTATTTTTCGCCCAATTATAATAAACCGCACATTTTCAACCTCATTGCAAGTTATCAGGCCGCTAAGCGGATTTCGTTTTCTACTAACTTTACATTCAGTACTGGCCGTCCGATTACTTATCCTGCTGCCAAATTTTATGTAGGTGGTTTGGTCGTGCCTTATTATGCCAACCGAAATCAAGCAAATATCCCGAATTATGTACGCCTTGATTTGGCGATGAATATTGATGCAGACCCTTATAAAACTAAGAAATTTAAAGGCAGTTGGAATTTTTCGATTTACAACGCTCTCAATACTCGCAATGCCTACTCGGTATTTTTCCGAACCAAAACCCGTTACGCACAATATTACAACAAAGTTGATATTTATAAATTATCAATCTTAGGCTCAATGATTCCTTCGATTTCGTATAACTTTAAGTTTTAATGAAATAAATTATCGAAACACATAACTATTCAAAAACTTGAAATTTCTCAACCGAATACTCGCCGCTTTAGTGCTTTTTAGCCTAATAGCTTGTGTTGATGTTTTCGACCCCAAATTAGTAGGCGGAAAACCGAAAATTGTTTTTGAAGGTACATTGACAAATTTGGTTGGGCCGTATTTTTTTCAGTTGAGTTATTCGGCGGGATATAATAGCCAAGAAAGTGTTTTTGATAAATATGTAAATGCCGCAAAAGTTTGGATAACTGATGAAAAATCAAATCGTACGGATTTGATTGATATGAATAAGGGGCAATTCAGCACTCCCGATGGTTTTAAGGGAGAAGTCGGAAAAACATATCAAGTACATATCAGATTGAGTGATGGAACAAGCTATGAAAGCGAATCCGAAACGATGCGAATGACGCCTTCTATCGAGAAGGTTTATAGTGAGTTTAAGCTTACAACCACACCAAGACCCAAATATAGAGGCGTTTTTAATATATATGTTGATGTAAAAGACCCTGCAACCGAAGGTGATTTTTATCGTTGGAAGTGGGTGCATTATGAAAGAGCCAATTATTGCTCTCAATATACAGTGACAGGTGATAGACCTCAAATTTTCTATCAGAAATGTTGTACTGATTGCTGGAATACAATAAGTTGTCTGGGATGTGTAGTTTTGGCATCAGATAATTTGGTAAATGGAAATACATTAAAAAAACAATTTGTTGCCCAAATTCCATTTGATAACATAACGGGGTATTATATGCTCATTGAACAAATGAGTTTATCTCGTAAAGCATATACCTTTTGGCGGAATGTTGACCAACAAGCCAATAATTCGGGCGGGATTTTTGATACTGCTCCAGCGGCTATTCGTGGAAACTTGAAAAATGTAAACGATGATTCGGATATAATATTAGGGTATTTTCAAGTATCGGCCATTGAGCAAAAAGCAGTGTATATTCAGCGAAACAACCTCGGAATTGTGCCATTTGGGTTTAATTTGAATGAAGGGAGTGTAAATTATGCTCCTAATTGTGAAGTATGCAAAGAGAGTCCATACCGTACAGCCAAACGTCCGTTGAATTGGGTAGATTAATATAAGACTTATGAAATTTTTTATTCAACTTTTTATTGCTTTTTTTTGTGTTTTGCTCATTGCCTGTGTCGATGAATTTGACCCAAAACTTGTTGGTGGTACTCCCTCAATTGTTTTTGAAGGTACTTTGACCGACCAACCTGGGCCGCACTATTTTGTGTTGAGTTTTTCGGCAGGATATAACAGTAAAGAAAGTGTTTTTGATAAATATGTTAATGCCGCAAAAGTTTGGATAACTGATGCCAAAGGCCTGCGAACTGACCTAAATGATTTGAATCGTGGCCAATTTAGTACGCCCGATGGTTTTCGTGGCCAAGTCGGTAATACCTATACGCTTCACGTACGCACCAGCGATGGAGTAGAATATGCCAGTAACGCTGAGCCAATGCGTGCTTCGCCTGCCATTGATAAAGTCTATACCGAATTCAAACTCACTACCACACCTCGCCCACAATATCGAGGTATGTTTAATGTATATGTAGATGTAAAAGACCCAGCTACAGAAGGAGACTATTATCGTTGGACTTGGAAAAACTACCAAAAAGCTGGTTTTTGTGAAGTTTATACGGTGCCACGCACTGACCCTCCCGTACGATATTTGCGTAAATGTTGCGAAGATTGCTGGAATATAACGCAATGCTTAGGCTGTGTAAATGTAGCATCTGATAAACTTGTCAATGGACGCACACTGGCCAAACAAAATATTGGTCAGATTCCGTATGATGATACTACACCTTATTATATGCTAATCGAGCAGATGAGTTTGAGTAAAGAAGCGTACCTGTTTTGGTCGAACGTGAAAGCTCAAGCCAGTAATTCGGGGGGAATTTTTGATACTGCCCCTGCAATGATTAAGGGCAATATCAAAAATCTAACAGATGTTACCAAGCCAATGTTGGGCTATTTCCAAGTGTCAGCTGTTACACAGAAGGCGGTTTTTATTCAAAGAAATAACCTGGGTGTTCCGCCATATAGCATTGGTTTAATCGTTTACCCATTCGATATAGAATGTGCGGTTTGTAAAGAAAGTCCATACCGCACTGCTAAACGCCCACTTGATTGGAAAGATTAATTGTTTAACCTTTTGGCTTGACGTCTCGAAACAATGATTTTATCGCCCGTTGTAAGGTGGGCTACGTGTTCTTCTCCATGACGCTCAATGTGTTTGAGGTATTGCATATTGAGCATGAATTTTCGATGCACCCGAGCAAATTGACCTTTAGCTACTAATTGGGTTTCATGGATTTTGAGTGTACGAGACGAAATTACTTTTTTCCCACATTTAAGATGAAATTCGGTATAGTTTTCAAGGCTACTTAGGTACACAACCTCTTCGGGAAGAATACAAGTCTTACCGTGGTCGAACCAAATGAGTTGAGGGTCACAAAAGTTGGGTTTTGTATAGAAAGTTTTCATGGCTTTTTGGAGTTTTTTTACATTCCAAAATTGCAAATAAACTCTTCATTATAATAGTTGCATTTAGTATTTGGTAGGTTTGGTGGATATTTGGTAGGTTTGAGTTATTATTTGGCGGTACTTTTTTTATTGAATGGTATTTTTACTCTACCGGAATACGTATAATTACCTTTGTACCTTCACTCACATTCATAGCCGTTTTTTTATCTTCGATTTGTATTTCAATAAAAAAATCATTCGATTGCCCCAGTAGATTGATTCTTTCATCATTGATGCTCATACCCATTGATTGGTATTTGGGTGTATTTTTGCGTAGGAGCGAGGCTTGTTCTCTCCCGATGCCGTTATCTTCGATTTCGATACTGATATATTTTGGATTTTCATTAGAAATCTTGAGCGACAAAATCCTAATCCCGTGTTTATTCATCAGACCATGCTTGATTGCATTTTCAATATATGGTTGCAAAAGCATCGGCGGAATCATGATTTCATTGGTATCAATGGTAGGGTCGAGGTCATAATTAAAGACAAAATTTTCTTCAAATCGGCGTTTTTCGAGACTCACATAAAGCAAGGCTATTTCGAGTTCGTTGCTTAACGAAATTAATTGTTCTTTAGAATACTGTAAAATGGCTCGCATCAAAGTAGAAAAATCGGTCAGATATTCAGAGGCTTCGGTCGAGCGATGAGTTAGGATATAGCTTTTGATAGAGTTTAGGCTATTAAATACAAAGTGAGGGTTTATTTGCGAGCGTAGTGTCTGAAGCTCCGATTCCATCATTGATTTATGCAATGACTTTTGTTCTTTCTGAATATTATAGCTTTTGATGCCGATGGCTATCGAAAAAAAGAAAACTTCAAGCAATGTACCTGCCACAAACATGATACTCGGGTCGATTCTGAATAATACCATCGGCGTATTATTGAAATAATGTGTAAGAAAACCCGCCAACCCACCAATCATCAGAAAAGTGCTACCTACTTGGATATTGCGTGCAATCCGACCTTTTGCTTTGAATATGGTGAATAAAAGCACAAAATTCAGAATCGGAAAAATATCTTGGAAGGTCCAGTAAAGACTCGTACTCCAATCTAAGCGTTTTAGTATAGATAAAATAAAAATATCAACTACCAACATGATGGCCAAACCGATAATCGTCCAACGGAAAAGTTTAGCAACCAGTGGGGTTTGTTTTTTTAGTTCAAGAAATTCAAAAATAAATAAGAAGTAAAAGATATGAGTCAGAAAAACATAAATATTACTGTTTCCTGTAAATTTTAAGAATGGTAAATGATTGAAAATTAAGTGTGTGTAAGGCGAATGTTCGTATTCCCATAAGTTAAAGAGTCCTATCGAAATTGTATAAAAAGCATAATAGAGGTAATAAATTTGGCGGTCGAGTAAATAGAACATCAATACAAACAAGGCCACAAAAAACAATACGGATACCAAAAAGCCGTAGGCAATCAAATACACGTATTCATCATAGAAAGCATTGAGTTTATGCAGATTTACCCATGACTTGCTACTTAAAATTGGACGAATTGCAAAGTCTTCACGAGGATAATCATTGATTTTTGCATAAAATACATAGACAGTATTAGGCAAAAAACTAATAGGCATATATTGGTCGTCGGAGCGGAAAGGGCGTTGTTGCTTACTAAACCTTTCTTGAGTCTCGGTAATTTTCTTGAATTGATTTTTCTCAAAGCGAAAAAGCGTAGTAGATTCATGCAACCCCGTGGTTAGTAATAAATTAAGCGTATCATCAGTTGGGTTTTCAACCGTTAATTTTAACCAATAGTCATACCTGTATGCTTTGATTAAACTTTTAGGTATCTCGAAGCTGATTAATGGCAAAAATTGCTCTTGAGATAGGCTGTTTAGTGAAATTTTGGCTGATGAATCAACAAAGAGCATCGCTTGTGAACTACAATCAATAAAACCCGATTTGTCGATTTTTGTATGTAGTTTAATCTGTGCAAAAACGGTGGTTGTTCTAAAAAAGATACATATCATTGGCAAGAAAAGATTAAATAAAATCTTCTTGCTGAGTGCTTGCTCAATATGTATTTTTAAATGTTTCAAATGCTTAAATAGGTAAGGTAATTACTACAGTTGTTCCTTCCGAATGTCCATCGGGCGATTTTTTATCAATAATTTCTATCTCAATATGCAAATCGTTGGTAATTCCCAGAAGTTGCACACGTTCATTATTGATACTCATACCCATTGATTGATGTTTGAGCGTATTTTTTCGCTGTAAGGAAGCCTGTTCTCTGCCGATTCCGTTGTCATCAATCGTGATAATTATTTCGTCATCACTTTTTTTTTTGATACTCAATCCCAAAATTCTATCATCGGTTTTGCCCATTAAACCGTGCTTGATAGCATTTTCGATATAGGGCTGCAAGAGCATTGGTGGAATAAGTATTTCGTCGGGTTTGATGTTTTTATCAAGATAATAATTGAAAGTAAAGCCTTCTTCAAAACGCAAATTTTCGAGTTTTACGTAAAGAAGCGTTGTTTCTAATTCATCGCTCAATGAAATAAATTTATCTTTCGACTGCTGCAAAATAGCCCTCATGAGGGTCGAAAAATCGGTCAAATACTCTGAGGCTTCCAATTGGCGGTCTTTCAGAATATATGCTTTGATTGAATTAAGACTATTAAAAATAAAGTGTGGATTGATTTGCGAACGCAGCGTACGTAATTCTGATTCTTTGATTGAGCGAATCAGGCGGTTTCGATTACGCTGAGAAATCCATGTTTTGTAAGCCAAAGCCATCGAAAAACAGAAGATTTCAATCAAAACTGCATAGTTTAGTCCAAAACTCGGAGCGAGCCGCATCAGTACATTATCAGCTGGTTTGATGAGTAAGAGTTGTTCGAGAAAACCAACGATTGCTCCTACTATCAAAACCGTGCTACCGATTTGAATATACCGAACAAAAGGCCCTTTGAGGCGATAAAGTTGAACCGTGCCGTAAATACCAAAAATAGCAATCAAAGGTTGGGTTAGAATCCAGATTTTACCTCCAAGCGAATAATCATTCAGTACAAAATTGACAAAGGTATCTATTACCAAAAGCCCAATAAGAATTTTGATGTAGCCAACCAGCACTTTACTGAATTTGGGTGCTATTTTAGGTAATTCCAGAAATTCGTAGTGAAAAAGGTAGTAGAAAATATTAGTAATGAGCAAATACGTATTGTTATTTGCAGAAAACTTTAATGAGGGTAAGTGGCTGAAAATCAGTATAATATATGGCGAATGTTCAACAGCCCAAAAACCAAATAACACCAGAAAAAAAAGATAGAACCCGTAGTATAGGTAGTAGCGTTTACGTTCAATAAAAAACATAATGAACATATAAGTTGCTACAAACAGCAAAACAGAAATATAGATACCATCATGCACAAAGTAAATATATTCATCGTCAAATGCTCTGATTTTATCTTCGTATTCTGCCGCATAGCTTACCAGTTTAGGTGTAAGTTTGAAGTATAGCTGCGGGTGTTCGGTTACCTTTATGAATAATTCGTACGATTTTTTTGGCTCAAACTTCAAAGGCAAATATGATTCATCAAATTTATAGGTTCTTTGGTTGGGTCGTAGTGCCTGATTGGTAGTTTGGAGTTTTATGAACGCTCTGCCTTGTTTTCTAAAAACATCAATACTTTTATGAACGCCAGTCGTAAACAATACATTAATACTCGTGTCGGAGGGGTTGTTTACCGTCAGTTTTAACCAAAAATTATATTGATAGTATTCGGTAGAAAGCTGTGCAAATGCAAAATCTTTTAATGGCCTAAATAACTGTTTGTCAGCTTCATTTATGCTTAGTTTACTGGTCGAATCTATAAAAAGGGTAGTGTTTGGGGTGGCGTCAACCAAACCTTCATCATTCAGGTGCTGAGATAGCATTATCGGAACAGTTTTTTGTGCAAAACTGTAATTAAGGCTAAAAACTAAGCAAACTATGACAAGCTGTATAAATCGCAAGTAAGTATTAATTCAAGATTTTATGCACTAAATATTTTGTATTTGTCTGATAATAAGGTATTTAATTCTCAGTTCTCAATTCTCAATTATTTTTCACTATCTCACTAAATCCATTAATTTTATACGATTAGCTCTCGAAACCTGCAAGGTTGCTCCGTTGGTCATTACCACGTAGCCTCCTTCTCCTTTGACATATTTTTTGATATATGCCATATTGACCAAATATGATTGATGAATGCGTACGAATGGATGATTTGAGAGTAAGGCCTCTAAATCTTTGAGGGTTCGAGAAATCAAGATTTTTTCTTTGTTGGTCATGTAAATCCGAGAATAATTACCGTCGGCCTCGGCATAAACAATATCAGTTATCGAAATAAATTCCAATCCTTCGGGAGTTGGTACAGCCACATTCGGTTTGTGGTGAATACCGCCCCGCATATTGGCCAGAAGAAGCTCTAAGTTTTGTAAATCAACTTGTTTGTGCTGTTTTTGTCGAACTTTATCAACCGCTCGAATGAGCTTTTCTTTTGATACTGGTTTCAATAAATAATCAATGGCACAAAACTCAAAAGCCGTAAGAGCAAAGGCATCGTATGCAGTGCAAAATATAACTTCAAAATTGATTTTAGGGATTTTCAACAGAAAGTCAAAACCATTGATTTGAGGCATACTGATGTCCAAAAAAATCATATCAGGTATTAAAGTATCAAGTACTTCGAGAGCTTTTTCGGCCGATTGGCATTTAGCCAAAACCTTCACATCGGGGCAGTAAGTTTGTAGTTCTATTTCGAGTGTGTCTAAACACCCTTTTTCGTCGTCTATTAGAATGGCGGTTAGCATAATTTTTATAATTTCGGGAAAGTGAAGCTACAAAAAAAAACTGAAATTATAATTATCTATAGAAATTGAGCAAACTTTTTATGACCGAAATAAGTTGTATAAGTTATAAAAGTATCTATAATTGCAAAAAAGTATAATAATTAGAAAACTGTAAATTAAATTATTGTTGTTACGACAAATATTTTTTGGTAGTCGATGCTTTTTGCAGTTTTTTTACTAATATTGTCACCGAATTAACAAAATAATTCATCAGCGAATTTCAATAATACAAACGGGCGGTGTCCCGCATAATCTTAATGTTTCTTATGGCTGGTACAGCAGAAATAATACTTGACGGTAAAACATACCAATATCCCACCATCGAGGGTACAGAAGGCGAAAAAGCAATTGACATTGCCAAACTTCGTGATGAAACTGGTTATATCACAATTGATAGCGGTTATAAAAATACAGGTGCTACCAAAAGTGCAATCACGTTTTTGGATGGAGAGTTAGGCATATTGCATTATCGTGGCTACTCGATTGAAGACCTTGCTGAAAAGGCTAATTTTTTGGAAGTTGCTTATTTATTAATCTATGGCGAGTTGCCAACAACTGAGCAATACAGCAAATTCGAGCATGATATTCGTACACACACAATCGTGAACGAAGATATGCGTCGAATCTTCAATGGTTTCCCTGTAAACGCACACCCAATGGGCGTTATGTCGTCGTTGGTAAGTGCTATGAGTGGTTTCTACCCAGATTCGTATGATGATAAAGCTCCAGACCGTACTGAAACGCACATCATCCGTTTGTTGGCTAAATTCCCAACTTTGGCTACTTGGTGCTACAAGAAATCGCACGGACACCCAATCAATTATCCGAAAAATTCATTGGATTACTGCTCAAACTTCTTGCACATGATGTTCTCGCTTCCAGTAGAAGATTATCATGTTGACCCAATCGTTTCAGCAGCATTAAATAAATTATTGATTCTTCACGCTGACCACGAACAAAACTGCTCGACATCGACAGTACGTTTGGTTGGTTCATCGAAAGCAAATATTTACTCTTCAATCTCGGCAGGTATTTCAGCTCTTTGGGGACCACTACATGGTGGAGCAAACCAAGAGGTAATCGAAATGCTTGAAGAAATCAAAGCCGATGGTGGTGATGTAATGAAGTTTGTAAACAAAGCGAAAGATAAAAATTCAGGTTTCCGCTTGATGGGCTTTGGCCACAGAGTTTACAAAAACTTCGACCCACGTGCCAGAATCATCAAAAAAGCAGCCGATGATATTTTAGGTAAATTGGGCGTAAACGACCCAGTTCTTGAAATTGCAAAAGGCTTAGAAGAAGCAGCTTTACACGATGATTATTTCGTTTCAAGAAAATTATATCCAAACGTTGACTTCTACTCAGGTATCATTTACCGTGCGTTAGGTATCCCGACGAATATGTTTACGGTAATGTTTGCCTTGGGCCGTCTCCCAGGATGGATTGCTCAATGGAAAGAAATGAGAGCTAACAAAGAGCCAATTGGTCGCCCACGTCAGATTTACACTGGTGCAACTGACCGTCCGTTTGTGCCAATGGCAGAACGTTAAACCGATTTACGAATTGTGATTTACGAATAAAAAAATGGGAGGCAGAAATGCTTCCCATTTTTTGTGTATGACTCTTTCTGAAATATTTGATTGACTTATTTTTACTTCCTCGCCAAAATCTTCAGCATATATTTTCCCAAAATATCAAATTCGAGATTTACTACACTTCCCACACTTAGCTGATGAAAATTGGTATGCTCCCAAGTATATGGAATAATGGCTACGCTAAAACCATTATCTTTTGAGTTTACAACCGTCAGACTCACACCATTGACACAAATTGAGCCTTTTTCTACCGTAATATTATTGTTTGCGGTATCATATTCAAACGAAATTAACCAACTGCCATTTTGGTCTTCGATGGCGGTACAAATACCCGTTTGGTCAACGTGGCCTTGCACAATATGTCCATCAAAACGACCATTGGCTGGCATACAACGCTCTAAGTTTACTTTATCGCCGAGTTTTAGTTTCCCTAAATTTGTCTTTTTGAGTGTTTCGTCAATGGCGGTAACTTTATAAAATGGTGAATGATTAATGGTGGATGGTGAATAGGTATTTTGCTTACTGCCCACTGTTGACTGTGGACCGAGGTCTGTGGACTCTCCTAAACTAACAACCGTCAAACAAACTCCGTTGTGCGATACACTTTGGTCGATTTTTAGTTCATGAGCAATGCTCGATTCAAATGTAAAAGTAAGGTTTGTTCCTTCGGTATGAATATCTACTAATTTGGCCGTAGCCTCTACGATTCCTGTAAACATAATTATCTAATTTTTGAGCTGCGAATAACGGAAATTAAGGTCGGAAAAAGAACAGTTTTTTGCTAAATTTACTAACTTAGCGTAAGGATTAGTTCTACTTATTTTATAACACGCAAACCTTGCAAATATGTTTAAAAACAAAGTTTTTTTAGTAATAATGATACTGGGTATTATCGGAATCATGTTTTATTCGTTGAGTGGGTCAGAAAGTTATACCGATACTGTGAAAAAACAACGTGATACTTTTCTGAAAAATTTGATGAGTGAAGATGATTCTCCAATTGCTTCGCTCAAAGATTTTTCGGGAATAAAATATTTCGATGCTGATAAAAAATTCACCATTGATGCTGATTTTAAGGCTGAAAGTGCAGGACAAGGAATGATTTTGATGACAGATAGCACTCAAACCGAAATTAAAAAAGCAGGAACCGCTACTTTTTCGGTCAATGGAAAGACTTTTACTGTAAGCCTTTTTGATGAAGGCGAACATTTTTTATTTCCGTTTAGAGATTTAACGAGTGGCAAAGAAACTTATGGCGGAGGACGTTTTATCAATATTCCGAAAGACAATCTAAAAGGTGATAAAATCGAAATAGACTTCAATAATTCCCATAATTTTTATTGTGCTTATAATGAAAGTTTCATTTGCCCGATTCCACCCAAAGAAAATTTTATTGATGCTGAAATCAGGGCAGGAGAGAAGAAGTATAAGGAGTAGTAATGTGGTGCGAACATTCTGTTCGCATGACAAAGCGATTTAGTATTATTCAAATTATTCATAATAGCGAACAGGATGTTCGCACCACAAAAAATGAAAAAACACTTCATCAAAACCCTAATCTTTCTAACAATCAGTTCGTTAGCGTTTTCGCAAGAACTCAAAACCATTGAAGCTTTTACCGCTGGAATGGAAAAAAAAGAAGGTTTCTTGACCTTCTACTGGAACGCCAAAGAAAACAAAATTTGGCTCGAAATAGATAAATTCGATACCGAATTGCTCTATTATCCTTCGTTGGCACAAGGCATTGGCTCAAACGATATTGGCCTCGACCGTGGCCGTCTGGGGCAAGAACACGTTGTAAAATTCCAACGTACAGGCAACAAAGTGCTGATGATTGAACCCAACTATGCTTACCGAGCCATTTCAAACGACCCACTCGAACGCAGAGCCGTTGAAGAATCTTTTGCTAAATCGGTTCATTTTGGGTTTGAAGTAAAAGCCGAAAGCAATGGCAAAGTTTTAGTCGATTTAACACCATTTTTATTGCAAGATGCCGTAGGAGCTGTGCAAGATATTGCTCGAACTCGACAAGGAACTTACCGTTTTGATGCGTCAAGAAGTACGGTTTACTTGCCTCATTGTAAAAGTTTTCCGAAAAACACAGAGTTTGAAATGACCATTACGCTCATGGGCGAAAATGCTGGTCAGTATTTGCGTGAAGTTGTGCCAACACCCGCAATTGTAACCATGAATCAGCATCACTCGTTTGTAGAATTACCCGATTTATCAAAAAATGAATTTAAAGCCCGAGAATATGACCCACGCATTGGCTACGGTGGCATCGAATACTTCGATTATGCGACACCTGTGAGCGAGCCAATCATGAAACGCTATATTTCTCGCCATCGTTTGCAGAAAAAAGACCCAACTTCGATGATAAGTGAGGCCGTTAAGCCGATAATCTATTACATGGACCCAGGTGCTCCCGAGCCAATTCGCTCAGCTTTGATGGAAGGAGCTGCGTGGTGGAATCAAGCCTACGAAGCGGCTGGATATAAAGATGCTTTTCAAGTAAAATTGCTGCCTGCCGATGCCGACCCGATGGATATTCGCTATAACCTCATTCAATGGGTACATCGTAGTACACGTGGGTGGTCGTATGGTGCGAGCATCATTGACCCACGCACTGGCGAGATTTTAAAAGGAAAAGTTACACTTGGTTCGTTGCGTGTGCGTCAAGATTTTTTGATTGCTCAAGGATTCTTGGGTAATTATGAAACTGACTCGTCGAAAGTTAAAGAAATCATGCAAATGTCGCTCGACCGCTTGAAACAGTTGGCAGCTCATGAAGTTGGGCATACTTTGGGTTTACCGCATAATTATATCTCAAGTACTGCTGGTCGTGCCTCGGTGATGGATTATCCGCATCCTTTGGTTGATTATGCCAACGGTAAATTTGACCTTTCTCGTGCCTACTCAATGGGAATTGGAGATTACGATAAGGCGTCTATTATTTGGGGTTACCAAGATTTTCCTACAACTGTTAATGAGAAAGTTGAATTAGAGAAAATCGTACAGAACACACTTCGTAAAGGTTTACGCTTTTTGACCGACCAAGATGCTCGCCCAGAAGGTTCGGTAAGTCCGACCACGCACTTGTGGGATAATGGAGCAGATGCCATCACCGAGCTGAAAAGAGTAATGGAATTACGTAGAATTGCTTTACAGAATTTTAACGAAAAGAAAATTACAAAATCGACTCCGATGGCCAATCTGGAAGAGGTTTTAGTGCCAATGTATATGTTTCATCGTTTCCAAGTAGAAGCAGCATCGAAAGTTTTGGGTGGAGCAGATTATAATTTTGCTTTGCGTGGCGATGGTCAAGTAGTTTATGAGCCAGTACCAGCTGCCAAACAACTTGCAGCCTTTAATGCTCTGATGAGTACACTCACGCCGCAGTTTTTGGCAGTTCCTGAGCATATTCTAAAAATGATTCCTCCACGTGCGTTCAGATATGATGCTAATCCACGAGAAACTTTCAAGCGTCATACGGGTCTTGCATTCGACCCACTTGCTCCTGCCGAAGCTGCTGCTGGTTTAACTTTGCGAATGATTCTGAATCCAGAGCGTTGTTCGAGACTCGTGAGCCAAAGAGTTTTGAAAGCTGATTTGCCAACTTTCTCAGAAATAACAAAAGAAATGAATAAAAAGCTGTGGAAGAAGCCAGAAATGGTTGATAATATGAGTTATTACGCCCAAATCGACCGAATGGTGGCGACGCAATATCTCGACCATTTGATGAAGCTGGCAAATAATAAAGAGACCGCATCAGAAGTACGCATGAACGCTTATGCAGCCATTGATGATATTAAGACTTGGGTTTCTGGAAAAATGTTTGATGGAGGAGGTTTTGCAAGACTCACTTTATTGAAAATCAAGCAATTTGAAGAAAATCCAGAAGCAGTTATTTCATCAAACGCACTTACGCCACCTGATGGACAGCCGATTGAATCGGGCTATGATTGGTTAGGAACTGAGTGTGAATGGTAAACCACTGACCGTCTCTGAATAGTTTGTAAAAAAAGGCTTTCAAAACTATGTTTTGAAAGCCTTTTTTTACATTACCGTGGACTATCGACAATTGACGGTGGACTATTTTACCTAATTTCTTTCTTTACAATTGCTCCTAATTCTTGCCAAGTTAAATCGAATGAGATTGGCCCATAAGCATAAGCCGCTGCTTCATAAGGATTATACATGAAAAGCAGTCCAGTTTTTGTTATGGCAATATTTGCTGGCAAAAAGAATGGATTTCCCCAAAAATAGCTTGCTCGGTCGTATTCAAAGTCGTTGTCTTTGGCAAATGCTTTTTGGCTTTTCTCAAACTTTAGTTCTGCAATTTTCTTCAAAGCAGTAGTATCAGAAACCATATCGGTTAGTTTCAGTAAATCACCAGTTTGGGCATTGAAATTCAAATAAGTGATGTTAGAATTTCCATGAGCCCCGCCTGTAAACGAATATACTTGGTAATAAATTGAAATTACTTTTGTTGAAATTAAGAGCGTATCGCCCGAACCTTCGTAATCCCAGCCCATGAGTGGCATATCATCATTTTCGGCTGCTAAATCTTCAAATTCTTTCACAAAACCTTTAGCCAAACTTTCAATCGAACCAGTTTTTGTTGTTTGCACGGTATCATCTATGCTAAAAGTTTGGTCTTTCACCATTTGCTCAATCTGAGCATTGATTTTGCTAATTACAGCTTCATTTCCACCTACGAGTTTCGGATATTTTACACTAAAGCTTGTAATAACGGTATCGCCATCTTTCGTGATTTTAGGTGGTGTTTTAAGGCTATAAGTTACGCTATCAACTTTTATTTCGGCTGAAGCTGTTTCAGTTGTAGTAGTTTCATTTTTACTCTGACAAGACGCTAAAGCGATTATTGACGCAAATAATAGGAGGAGTTTTTTCATTGATTATTGTTTTAGAAGTTTGAATTTCAAAGATATTACCTTTCATTCGAAATTCTATTTTTTGAGAAACAAATGTAAAACAAAGGAGTTTCAAATAGTCTTGAAACTCCTTTAAATGCAATAATACTGAAATTCAATTACTCAGGCGTGTTATACAAAGCCACATTTGAGATGATTGGTTTTGCAAAAGCTTCATCAAACACAATGCGGAGTTCTTTGGCGGTTGTTGTCGGGAAATAAACAATTCTTTTATGCCCTATGGTTGTTGCAAAAGTGAGGTTTTTCCATTCTCCATTCATTTTTGCTTGGATGTAAAACTTCTTTACTCTCTGCCCATAGCGAATATCTTCTTGCACCACAAAGCAATTAAAAGTTTGCGGCTTCATAAGCGTAATATCGTAGGTATCTTTACTGAAATCTTTTTTGAAATTACCAGCAGTCAAGAGATTGTTCTTGAAATAAGTATCTCTCATTTTCTTGAAATCCATCAAGGCTTTTTCATCATTCTCATGAATCAGTCCACGATTATCAACTGGAATATTCAATAAGAGATTTGAGCCACGCCCCACCGACTTATTCCAAATATTCATCAAATCTTTGTCGGTTTTTACTTTATTGTCTTCGTTTTTGTGGTAAAACCAACCTGGACGAATCGATACATCACATTCAGCAGGAATCCAATGAGTTCCTTTTTCATCACCAACATTGAGGTGGGCAGGTTTATCGTACGCAGGGAAAAGTTTATCCCCATTGATAGTTGCCCAGCAAGTTTCGCCCGCAAAACCATTCTCATTTCCTACCCAACGAATATCAGGGCCAGCATCGCTAAAAATTAAAGCATGTGGTTGATAGGTTTTTACGGTTTTGTTAAACAACGGGAAATCATATACTTGGCGTTTACCATTAGGTCCTTCGCCGTTTGCACCATCGAACCAAACTTCAAATAAATCACCGTATTGAGTCGTAATTTCTTTGAGCATATTTACATAGACTTGGTTGTATTCGGGCGTGCCATAAGTTGGGTGATTTCTGTCCCACGGAGAAATGTAAAGTCCCATTTTTAGTCCATATTCTTTGCAAGCGGCCGATAATTCTTTCAAAATATCACCTTTCCCATTTTTCCATTTCGATTCTCTAACGGTGTGTGTAGAATATTTACTTGGGTATAATGCAAAGCCATCGTGATGCTTAGCTGTAAGGATGATTCCTTTCATGCCCGCTGCTTTGCAGATTCTTGCCCATTGGCGGCAATCGAGTTGAGTTGGGTTAAAAATCTCTTCTTTTTCAGTGCCATCGCCCCATTCTTTGTCAGTGAAAGCATTCGGGCCAAAGTGAATAAAAGCGTAATATTCCATATTATGCCATTTTACTTGGTCTGCCGTTGGTGTTACTCCGTAAGGTTTAGGGGTTTGGGCAAAAGAAAAACTCGTGATGAAGAGTAAAATGAGGATTTTTTTCATTTGTATAATAAATTGGATAAGGTTTGAGAATACAAAAATAGAAAATGCGATTAATAATCTGCTAATAATATCTTAATTCGAGGAGCATTTAAAACTTTCAGAAATTATCCTACTTTTGTGAAATAAAACTATGACAAAACCTTAATAAAATGAAAAAAAGTATTCTGTTCTTCCTCATGTCTTTCATGACACTCAACTTATTCGCCCAGAAAAAAACACCAATCACCATTGCTTCTTATAACCTAAGATACAACACTCAAAACGATGGTATTAATGCTTGGCCCAATAGAAAAGAATTGGTAAAAGGGCTGATTCGTTTTCATGAGTTTGATATTTTTGGTATTCAAGAAGGCTTGCGTGGACAGCTTGATGATATTGCCGAAATGGGCGATTTTGCATTTCTTGGCAATGGTCGTGATGATGGTAAACAAGGCGGAGAACATTCTTCGATTTTTTACCGTAAATCTCGCTTTAAAGTTTTAGAATCAGGTGATTTTTGGTTGAGCGAAACGCCAGATGTACCAGGGAAAGGTTGGGACGCCACTTGCTGCAATCGTATCTGTTCGTGGATAAAATTCAAAGACTTGATAACCAAAAAGAGCTTTTATGTTTTCAATGTGCATTTCGACCACCAAGGAGTTGTGGCACGTCGTGAGTCAGGTAAGTTGATGGTGAAGAAAATTCAAGAAATTGCTAAAGATGCGACCGTAATTCTGACAGGAGATTTTAATTCTACCCCCGAAACTGAGCAGATTCAGCACATTCAGACACTTTTGAGCGATTCTAAACAAGTATCGCAAACACCAGCTTATGGCCCCGAAGGTACATTTAACGGTTTTAAATTTGATGCCTCATTAAAGAATCGAATTGACTATATTTTTACTAGTAAACAAATAACTGTATTAAAATATGGCGTTTTGACTGACTCATTTGAACAACGCTATCCATCTGACCATCAGCCAGTTGTGGTGAAGGTGGTGCTTAATTAAAAGAGTTTTTGAATGGGAAATGTGATTCTTTGATTTTTTGTATAAAAAACAAAATAGACATTATCAAATGTAGAGACGTTGCAATGTGCCGAGCGAAGTAGGGTTATACCTGTAAAAAGCGAAACTTGATTGTGCC